>NZ_PYGD01000001.1:0-1624974 GCF_003014535.1 Taibaiella chishuiensis
CTCATGAGCACCAATAAGAAAATAAAAACACAGCGAATAAATGCTGCAGGACGCCGTATAGAAAGAAATACAGTTCCCACAGTCTGGCCCTGTACTTTAATTCGTTCGTCATTCCTTCGTCCATTTTTTGCTACCGCCCGGAATATTTCTTTTAGGCGTACAAGGCATTTTTAGCAATTTTCTACAGTCTTGATTTTTGCTTCTTTGTATCAAGACAAAGAAGAATAAAAAATATCAGGGTAAGTATACCCCCCAGATATTCCACTTGATCCAATAAATGTTGTAAATAAACCCGGGAATAATGTAACAGTACCTTAGCCCTGATACCGGAAATTTGTACTATAAAAAAAGAAGAACATGAAAAATATAACGTTAAGCATACCCGGCATGCAAAGCAGCCATTGCCAATCGAGGGTGCGCAGCGCAATAGAGGCCGTGAGCGGGGCAACCGTAGAAAACCTGGCTGCAGGCGAGCTGACTGCGACTGTAGCCAACAACGAGACAACAGCGACATTGATACAGGCTATCGAAAAAGCCGGATATAAAGTAAGCAATGATGATGAGGGGAGCATCCAGGATAAGGATATAGGCTGCGAGGGCTAACCAATAACCGGAGACCACGGGGACGGCTATATGCTGTCCCCGTTTTTATTACCCGGCCAACAAAACGTTCCCCGTATCAGTCAATCCTGCAATCCATATTGCATGGCTGACCAGGTTCAGCAACATACAACCGGGAGACACATTTGCCACCCGATACAGCCCGCCGCTGAATTAGTACTAATAAACACTATTAAGTACTCTTAAACACTTTATGCCGCAGCCCCGGGATATCTTCGCAATAACCAATTCTATACCGGGCTACCGGTTTAAACCCTGAGCTATGCAAAGATCCTTTCCCCGGGCGGCTTTTATCCTCGCCCTTACGCTTTTGCTGTTACCCGGCGTACTGTCTGCACAATCACCTGCATCCGGACAGCACACACAGGAAACTGATTTATCTGCCTTAAAGGGGCAAAACGTGGACTCCATGTTATTATCCGCCACCCGTAGCCTGCCCCCTGAAAAAAGGCAACAGATCACGGAGGCGCTCGCTGCCATGAAGCAGGAAAACCCGGAGATCAAAACCGTACAGTTAAAAAACAAGACCGTAAAATTTATACCCATGGCGCATGCCGGGCAGTCGCTGTTTTATGACCATGTAAAAGCAGCTATCCTGGCCCATAAAAAAGAAGGCTACACCGTATTCTACGAACAAATAAAAGGCTCAAAACCTGCGGCTAGCGGGGCTGCACCGGCGACGGACAGCCTGCGCCTTAAGTTTCGTAAAATGATCGGCACCGAACCCACCCGGAAGACGTACAGTATGCTCAGGACCTTCTTCCCGGGCATAACGGTGCAACCGGCCTACGACTCGCTGGGCGTAACGGCGACAGATGTGAATGCAGATGTAAGCACCGCGCAGATGGTGCAGCTGTATGAGCAATTATATGGACCTATAACACTTGACGCCTGCGACTTTAAAACACCGGCAGGCTCGGGGCTCTATCCCTGCACGCCCTTAAAACATAACATCGACCCGGTAATCAAAGATTTCAGGAACCGCGAATTGGCTAAAATGATCAAAGCAGCGCCCCAGCGTAAGATCCTGGTGATATACGGCGCAGCACATATCAACCCGGTAATGGACATGATCCGCCGGTAAACGGATGACAGCAACTGTGTTCAGCGGCGCCGCACATCAAAAGCGGGCCAGGGCTTCTTCGCTTTCCTGCGTATCCTCCCCATTTGCTTTTCCCATAGCAATAGCCTGTAGCATGGTTGCTTTAGCTTCGGCTGTATGGCCATGTTTAAACAAGAGGCGGGCATAGGTATCCAGCACCGCAAACGAAGGATTGCGACCGGCCACATCCCTGATCAGCAGCGTTGCACGCCCGGTCGCCTGTTTATCGCTGCACTGTTCATACACTTTCCAGCAAAAATAATTAAGGCTGTTGTCGCTGATGGTCTTGCGGCGTATGCGATCGCCGACCAGGTCGGTTGCTTTAGCCCAGTCGCCCCGGGCCATATACAACTCCAGACTGTAACTATCCTCGCATTCGGCAACCTGTGCGGGCGACAAATACTCTTTTGCAAACTGCACAGCTGCGGCATAGGCCGCCTCGTCCTTCGCTTTAATTGCCGCATGAAAGCGGTCGCTCACCATACGATCCAGGATAAACTGCGCATCCGGTTTGCCATACCGCGCTTCATACTCCGGTTTATGTTGCAGGAAATAATCCCGCACCCGTTCGGGGGCATCACCAAAGTAGGCGAGCACCGCCACGCTTACTTCCGACATCAGGTCCTTATTACCGGCCCAGTACTGCTCCAGGTCGCCGGGCCTGATATCGGCCGTTCTCCGTACAAATTTCTTATAAAAGGCAGGGTATACAGCCGGGTCGATGGGCCCGGAAAAACCTTCGATGTATTGGCCCCGGCTATGCAACGTCCTGCTTTCGCGCAGCAGCTGCCGGTAGTTATCTGTCAGCGGGCCACGACTGCCGGTACCGAACATTTTATGGATCAGCCGGCCATCGGCAGTAAGTATAACCGTGGTCGGGTACGAACAGATATGATGCTTCAGCGACAGGTTAAACACCGAGTCTTTTTCGGCATCGTAGCGGAGCACTACAAAGTGTTTACCGATCTCGGCAGCCATGCTGTCGTTCCTGAAAACGGTCTTGTCCAGTACTTTGCAGGGCACACACCAGGTGGTGTAAAAATCGACGATCAGTAATTTCTGCTGTTGCCTGGCCGTATGCTGCGCCAGCTCATAATCCTGTTCAATAATCGTAAGGGGTTGAGCCCCGGCCCTGCAGGCGAGCAGGACCATAACGGCAATCAGAAGCTGTTTCATATAAATTATCGTTTTTAAGAAGAACAAAGATGAAGCGCCGGAAGCCGCCGTGGACGCATGTTCGGACAAAGGAGCCGCTTACGCCTACGAAATGCGGCACCTGCTCTTCGTCCGAAAAAAACAGGTATTGATATAAGATCAGGAGCATCATTAACCCGTTTCGTATAATTTTGAACCGATGAGGCTGCAAAAGACCGGTACATTTTTTAAATCCTACCTGTTTATCAGGTTATTGCTGAACGCACTGTTTTTATACATCTGGATCAAAGGAACGGCCGGCAATTTCAGCCGGTCAGCAGTAACCGGCAATGACCGTACGCTGCTGCTTTTCCATACCATTTTCTACAACGGCGTCCTGCTGGCAACGCTATATATCAATACGCTGCTGTTTATCCCGAAGCTATTGCTGCGCAAAAAATACGTGCTTTATACCCTTGGCCTGTTGCTCAGTATTACCCTGCACACTGTGATGCTTGTCTTTTACCGGGAGTATGTACTGGACCAGATACCCGGCGTAAAGACCTATGACTTCAGCTATTATTCGGCATTTACGCGGAGCACCCGGGAGCATACGCTGAAATTTTTCTGCTACACCTTTTACAGCTCTTCCTGTTTTACCGTCATCCAGTTTTCCCTGATCTTCCTGGGACAGCATTTTTTTATTGCTGTACGCCAAAACGAACGGATCAAAAGACAACAGGCCGAGATCGAACTATCGGTGCTGAAGTCGCAGATCAATCCGCACTTCCTGTTCAACGTGCTGAACAGTATTTACTCCTTATCCTTACAAAAGTCGGACCGGGCGCCCGAAGTCGTAATGGGGCTTTCGGAAATACTGCGTTATATGTTGTACGAGGCGCGGCATGAATTTGTACCCCTGAAAAAAGAAATACAGATGGTGCGCGATTACACGGATATAGAGAAAATGCGGCTCAGCAACGGCCAGGTGTTGCAGTTCCGGTGCGACGAGCGGATACCGGCCTACCAGGTCGCGCCTTTGCTGCTGATCCCCTTTGTGGAGAACGCCATCAAGCATGGCACCAATACAATGGCAGATGATGCTTTTATCGATATGGAGCTGCAAGTCTGCGATGACCGGCTGCTGTTTCACTGTACCAATAATTACAAACCACAACCTGCCAAACAAGACAGCGGCCTGGGCCTGGAAAATGTAAAAAAGCGACTGCAGTTGTTATACCCCGGCAAACACAGCCTGGAAATTAAACAGCAAAACAATATTTTTGAAGTAACCCTTTCAATAGCGCTAAGCCTATGAATTGCCTGATCGTTGATGATGAGCTGCTGGCGCAGGATGTGCTGGCACTGTATATTTCCAGGATTGATTCGCTCAACCTGGCCGGCCGTTGCAACAATGCGCTGCAGGCTTTTGCCTTCCTCAGCCATACCCCGGTCGACCTGATGTTTCTCGACATCAAGATGCCGGAGATGAGCGGGCTGGACCTGGTCAGAAGCCTGAAACACCCGCCCCGGGTCGTGGTCACTACCGCCTACGACGAGTATGCCCTGGAAGGTTACGAACTCGATATTGTCGATTACCTGCTGAAGCCCATCCGCTTTGAGCGCTTCCTGAAAGCCGTAAATAAAGTGCAGCAATTACAGCATCCGGCACACAATCCTTTACCGGCAACCGACACGGCGCTCCAGGCTATAGACGAAGCTTTTTATGTACGCAGCGACCGCAAGCTGGTCCGTATAGATCCGCAGGAAATCCGTTATATAGAATCGTTCAAAAACTACCTGACCATCCATACCGTCAACCAGGACATTATCACGCATATGACGCTGGCTCATATCGAAGAGGAGCTGAAACACAATCCCAGCTTCGTACAGGTACACAAATCATTTATCGTCAACACCAGGTTTGTCACAGAAGTAGGCAATCATACCATCCGGATCAAGGACCATACCGAGTTACCCGTGGGTGGCAACTACAAAGAAGGCCTGTTACAATCGATCCGCATTTATAATACCTGATCCTGGAATCCGGGAGCTTTGCATAACACACCGTTTGCAATAAAACGCAGGCAGGCCGCGCTGTTATCGGGTATGATGCGCGCTATCCTGAAACAGCTATTTTGCAACGGCATGACAGGAATTGTATAACGTAATAGCTTATCGCGCGGAACATTTATTATTTTTGCGGCTCTTAAAACAAGCATATGGAGCAAAAACCGGCAGCACATTTTGAAAACAGGGAATATTTTTATAGCGTCGAAAGCAAATCGCCCACCGAAATCATCGCGATCCTGTACAGTACCCGTTACCACCTGATCAAAACCAAAGAAGATAAATGGGTCAATCATCCCAGCAATAAAAACAGTATGGCTCCGGGGCTGATCAACGCCCTTGTGGAAGCCATCAACAAAGAAGCCTGAGCCACCTTACGGTGGCTTTTTTTACACCCGGAGTTTTTACCCGGCCATTACCCGATGGCACTCCTCCTCTTTTATGTAGTACCGGCACTGCGGCCGGCTACCTGTTATAAATATCGGTAACTATTGAGTATATTCACGTCCGCCAACGATATCGGGGATACTGTTGCCACTTTCCCGGGGCCTGCCGGAGCGGCCCTAACCAACGTATTGCACAGCAATCCCTGTCCTATCCTGGTGAGATAACACACAACCTTCAAACCTAATCTATGTATCCTTTATGAAATCACTTTTTACAGTAGTTCTTTGGGGCTGCCTGCTCTTTGGAACGCGGGTATCGGCCCAGGTAAGCGTAACCTCTACAGGCGGCACGCCCGGACCCACTACTTATGCAGATTTTGTAGCGGCCTTTACCGCGATCAATAACGGTACTCATACCGGCAGCATTGCCGTACTGGCCACAGCCAGCTTTTCACAGAGTGCCACAGCGGTACTGAACGCGAGCGGCAACGGGTCAGCCAGTTATACCGCGGTGGTCATCAAGCCGGGTACCGGCGCCAGCCCCGTAATTACCAATACGGCAGACAATACCGCATCTATTAAACTGAATGGGGCAGATAACGTAACCATCGATGGCTCCAACAACGGCACTGCCAGCAGGGACATGACTTTCCAGAACAGCAATTCCAGCGGCTCGGGACAAGGCTGTAATATATGGCTGGCCAGTAATGGCACCGATGGTGCTACCAACAATATCATCAAGAACTGCAAAATACTGGGATCGAGTTATTCGCTGGGCGCTCCTTACATGGGTGTTGGCATCTACAGCAGTGCCACTACACTGGCCGGTTACTGGCTGGCCACTTCGGTTACTACTGCGGCCAACAGCAATAACCAGGTATTGAATAACCTGTTTAATTCGGCTAATGCAGCCGTGGTATTCAATGGCGGCTCCGGCATAGGCGAAACCGGCAACCAGGTAGTTGGCAACCAGATCGGCGATGTAGCCTCGGCTACCAACCAGAAATTTACCAATGTCGGCATTTTCATGCTCAATCAGACCAACTTTACCATCAGCCAGAATACCATCGAATGGTTCAATGCGACCAATACCAATGTAGTGCCGGGCGGCATTTCTATCGGTGCGGGTTGTACGTCCGGTACCATTACCCGCAATATTATCCGCAACCTGCGTTTTACCACAACGGTCAACCAGGGAGGCCTTGTACTGAATGCCGGCGCCACCAATAATATCGGGGTATATAACAACTTCATTTACGATGTGGCCTCGGCAGGTTCTGCCACGGCAGCTAACAATGCTTATGGCATAACGATCAATGCCGGCAGCGGGTATAATATCGGATTCAACTCGGTGTATATGAATACCAACCCGACCACTACGGCTACGGGGTACCAGGCCGCGTTATATATCGGCAGCAGCCCCAGCGGCCTCAATATCCGTAACAACCTGTTTGTACATAACGGCACCAACACCGCGAATAAATTCAGCGTTTATTCCGTAAACACAGCGCCCGCATCTTCGACCATCGACTATAATAACTACTATACCAGCGCTGCCGTATTGGGTTATGCCAGTGCCAACCAGACGGGCCTGAGCGATATGCAAACCAATTTCCAGGCCGGTCTTAACCATGCCCGGAATGTGCTGCCCGCCTTTGTTTCGGCAACCGACTTGCACCTGATTGCGACCAATGCCACCAATATCAGCAACCTTGCCGGCGCAGGCACCACCATTACCGGCATTACAACCGACATCGACGGTAATGCCCGCAATGCCACGCCTACCCTGGGCGCACACGAACTGGCGGTAGCCAGTTGCCCTGCACCTACGGGCCCTAATGTTACCGGTATTACCACCACCTCCGCCATTCTCAACTGGACGCAGGCCGGTACCGCTACCACCTGGCAGATCCGGTATGGTGCACCACCGCTCAATACCAGCACCGGTGGTACTGCAATTATTACCACCACCAAACCCTATACCCTGAGCAGTCCGCCGCTTACGGCCAATACCACTTACGAGTTTGCGGTAAGGGCGATATGCGGCGCCGGCGATACCAGCCTCTGGTCGCCCATTACCAGCTTTACCACCACCTGCGTAGCGCCTACGATCACTTCCAAAACAGACAGCTTTAATTGCGGCACCGGCGCTGTAGTATTAAAAGCCACGGCCTCTACCGGTGGTACCATTAACTGGTATGCCAATGCTACCGGCGGCCCGGTACTCGCCTCCAGCAACACCTTTACTACCCCATCGCTGACCACCACTACTACCTATTATATTGCCGCTGCTGCCGGTACCTGCGAGAGCACACCACGCCAGGCCGTAGTAGCTTCGATAAGACCCGTACCCATCGTGAACATCGGCAACGATACCACCATTTGCCCGGGTATAACCTATACCATGAATGCAGGCAATGCCGGCGCTACTTATCTCTGGAATACCAATGCCACCACGCAATCCATATCGGTAAACCAGGCCGGCATTTACTCCGTGCTGGTAACACTGAATGGCTGTAACGGCTCCGATGCCCGCACGATTACCAACGGTGTGGTGCCGCAAAACAACCTGCCTGCCACTACCGATCTTTGCGAAGGCGAAACCGCCAACCTGAATGCAGGCAACAGCGGCAGCACCTTCCTGTGGAGCCCGGGCGGCGCTACTACACAAACCACCAATGTAACCACCGGCGGTACCAAATCCGTAACGATCAAGAGCACTACCGGTTGCGTTATTACCAGCAATACCAATGTGATCATGCGTCCGCTGCCGGTAATAGCCTTAGGCCCGGACACCAGCATTTGCGAAGGCGCTACCATTGTGCTCGATGCAGGCAACCCCGGGTACAGCTACGTATGGACACCGGGATCGAATACTACGCAAACGCTGAATGTAACAGACTCGGGTAAATACTCAGTAACCGTAACTACGCCTTATAATTGTGTAAGCACTGCCGAACGCCACGTGGCATTCCTGCCCTCGCCGCGCGTAGAAGGCTTTAACTTTATCCCGCTGTTTTACGAAAACCTGGGCAAGGTTAAATTCAACCCGCTCAATCCAAGGTCTGTAGACAGCTACCTCTGGAACTTTGGCGATGGCACAGCTACATCGACGCTCAGCAACCCGACCCATACCTATGCCGCCAGCGGTTATTATAACGTAACGCTGAAAGTATTCAACGGCTGCTCGCAATACGAGACCAGCCTGCTGATCCATGTAGACAATGCAACAGGCATCGTAACCCTGGGCAAAGACGAAACCAATGTGGTGCTGTATCCTAACCCCGCATCGCATACACTGACCATCAGCAACCGGAACCCCGATCATAAAATGGAAGAGATACAGGTATTCAATGCCGTGGGCGCTGTGGTCTATCGTCAAAAAGCCAGCAATGCCTATACGCAGGATATACCCGTACAACAACTGGCCAATGGCATGTATATCGTTCGCATCCTCACCAATAAAGGCTGGATCAGGCAACCGTTCCAGGTGCTACGATAAACCAACCAGGAAACGATACTGTATAAAGCCCCGGAAAATATCCGGGGCTTTGTGTTATCAACCAAAGATTTACCTCCTGGCCAACCGGCCATCACATCACACTTTAACATAATCTAACTCTTTAAAATCTTACTTTTAAGGTTACATATTCCTTAACGCAAAAAAATACCGGTACATGAAAAAGAAACATCTGCAGACAAAACTGACCTTATCTAAAAAAGCTATTCTCGGCCTGAACGAAGCGGAGCAGGTAAAAGGCGGTGCTACAGCGGCATGCAATACCCTGTATGCGCAATGCTTTTCGCAGTTGCCCAATAACTGCGGTAGCGTAAAAGTAGCCTGTATCCCTTATTCCGAAGCACGTACCTGCTGGTGCGTGTAAGCAATCTTAAATTTTACGGAGCGCCCCGTCCTGTAAACAGGACGGGGCGCTCTTTTTATAATCCCGTATCAACAGTCATCATTTGCTTTTACCCAGGTATTTTATGTATCTTAACAGCATGGAACAAAGGATGTTACGACTACAGCTACCGGAAGCTTGTAACGAAGACTGGAATGAGATGAAACCCAGGGGCTGCGGGCGCTTTTGCGCGCAATGTAATAAAACCGTGATCGACTTTACGGAGGCCGATGATGCGGCCATCGCACGCTTCTTTGCCAACAAACCGTTGCAGGTTTGCGGCCGTTTCCGGGACGACCAGTTGAACCGGCCTATTCCCTTCCCGGACACGAAAGAACGCGCAGGACTCAGGCTGCAGCTGGCAAAAATAGCCGCCTCGCTTGCGCTGCTGCAGGCAACGGCTACCAACCTGCAGGCGCAGGAAAACCAACAACAGATCGTACTGAGCGGCAACGTTACCGACTATCTCAGCCAACAACCCCTGGCCGGTGTGGAGATTACAATAGCAGGCATCAACTATCCTAAATATTCGGACCGGGATGGTAATTTTTCCTTTGTACTACCCGCTGATTACGCCGGCAAAACCCTGACGGTACAAGCTACCTATCCACTCAACGCTGCGCAGGAAATACCGGGGTTCAAAATCCGGGAAGAACAGGTATTGATCGGGAGCCATACCGCCACGGTACAGCTTAAACGCTACCCCTATACAGCGCTGGAAAAGATTGACATATCGGTGCCGGACACACGACCACGCACCGGCGAGGTTTATATCGAACCGGAACCAAGAACCACTTCCGCTGCTGCCGCACCCCGGGCATCGCTGTCCCAACGGATTAAATCCATCTTTAAAAAGAAAAAACAATAACGATGCGCATTGTGATCTGTATGGTAAGCATGTTGCTGCTGGCGGGTGTGCAAGCCCGGGCCCAACCCGGAAAGAAGCAAAGCGGCAATGTCCGCACGGCGGCCGCAGCGGCACGGTTTATACCACCACAATTCCCGGGTGGCCCCAAAGCATTGGCCACCTTTTTAGACCGCCGTATACGTTACCCTTCCCTTGCCCGGGAAACCGAGCTGCAAGGCACGGTGCTCCTGTCGTTTTTTATTAATGAACAAGGCCTGCCGGAAGACATCCGCATCACACGCGATATCGGCGGCGGTTGCGGTGCAGAGGCCGTAAGAGTGGTGAAGCAAATGCCGCCATGGATACCCGGTACTTATGCGGGCAAAAAGGTAAGGGCATGGTATGAACTGCCAGTTTCCTTTACGCTGCGATAATCATAACAACACCTGCTGTATGGCCGCTACGGCGCATTCCAGCCTTTGTTGCTCATTGCCGGTCACCAGCACAAAGGGGATACCGGACTGCTGTACGATATCTTTATAGATATGAAAAAAGTAGGCGCGCATTTGTGGTTCGGGATGCTCGCGCAGCGGATCGTCCTGCCAGGGCATATCGATATCGGTAAGCAGGTAAAGATCATAAGGACGCATAGCGATCGCTTCGAGTATCCAGGCCGGGCAATGGTTGTATTTATCTTCGCTCCATACCTTAACCACCTGCAGGTCGGTATCGCAGAAGAGCAGGTCGCCGCCGGCCGCTGCTGCGGTCTTATCTTCGAGCGCGATCTGCCCGCGGGCGATCGCTTCCAGGTCGGGTGCCGTATAAGGCCGGTCCAGCTGCTCCAGGTACAAGCGTGCATACTCCGGTACATGCGCTGTATGGAAATAACCGGCCAGCCCGGTGGTCAGGGTACTCTTGCCCGTAGACTCCGGGCCGATGATCACGATTCTTTTCAGCGCATTATCCAAATCAAATTCCTCCTGCATGTTTAATGGCGCAAAAATCGTTATTTTGCTTGTCTGATTCACAATAATTTTTATGAACATGAGCATTTTAAGGAGCAGGTTGAAAACCTGGGGACTTAGCGTAGCGATAGGACTGTATGCATTACCGGCAACGACCCATGCCCAGGCGAATGATGGTACGGATAAATACTTCGAGATCTCCAAGAACCTGGAAATCTTCTCCAATGTATTCAAAGAATTAAATCAGTTTTACGTAGATCCTATAGAGCCGGGCAAAATGGTAAAAACCGGTGTGGATGCCATGCTCAACGACCTGGATCCTTATACCAACCTGATCACAGAGGCCGATGCGGAAGATTACGAGCTGCAGATGACCGGTAAATATGGCGGCATAGGCGCGGCTACGCGTACCAACGACGCCGGCGACATTATTATATCCGACCTGTTCGAAGGCGGCCCGATCGATAAAGCGGGTATCAAACCCGGCGATATCGTGGTATCCATAAACGGGCAGCGTATTAAAGGCAAAAGCTCCGACGATGTGGGCCTGCTGATGCGCGGCGCACCGGGCACCAAACTGACCATGGTGATCAAACATCCGCTCAATGGAAAGGAGAGCACCAAAGAAATTACCCGCGAAGAAATAAAACTCTCGAGCGTACCGTATGCAAGCCTTACCGGCGCCGATAAAAACATAGCCTATGTATACCTGACCCAGTTTACGCAGAACTGCGGCCGCGATGTACGCAATGCGCTCGACAGCCTGAAACGTGCACAGCCGGCGCTTAAAGGCGTGGTGCTCGACCTGCGCAGCAACCCGGGCGGCCTGCTGGACGAAGCCGTAAACGTCTGCAATATCTTTGTAGATCGCGGGCAACTGGTAGTAAGCACCAAGGGCAAAAACAAAGACTGGGACAAACAATACAAAACCCAGACCACCAGCTGGGATACCGAAATACCACTGACCATCCTGGTAAACCATGGCTCGGCATCGGCCTCTGAGATTGTGGCCGGCACTACGCAGGACCTTGACCGCGGCCTGATTATCGGCACCCGGTCCTTTGGCAAAGGCCTGGTACAAACCGTACGTACCCTCGGGTACAACTCCCGCTTAAAAGTAACCACGGCCAAGTACTATACGCCAACGGGCCGTTGCATACAAGCGCTCGACTATTCGCACCGCAACGACGACGGCAGCGTATCGTCGGTACCCGACTCGCTGAAAAAACCGTTTAAAACGAAGATAGGCCGTACCGTGTATGACGGCGGCGGTATAGAACCTGATGTAAAAATGGACGACGAAAGACTGAGCCCTCTGGCCATTACGCTGCTGAGCAAAGGCTTTATTTTCGACTATGCCACACAGTACTATTACAGCCATCCGACCATTGCCCCGGCTGCCGACTTTACCCTTAGCGAAAAAGAATTCAAGGATTTCGAGAACTGGCTGAGCGGCAAAGACTATTCCTATAAAACGGAAAGCGAAGAACTGCTTGCGCTGCTGAAAGAAAAAGCCGACAAAGAAAAGTATTTCGACAATATTAAAAACGAATTCAACACCCTGTCTGCCAAACTCTCGCACGACAAAAAACAAGACCTGAACAACAATAAGGCAGAAGTGATCAACCTGCTGAACAACGAGATCGTGAGCCGCTACTATTACCAGCGGGGCCGCGTGATCAACAAACTGAAGCTGGACGACAACGATCTGAAAAAAGCGATCATGCTGCTGCTGAATACGCAGGAATACAAATCCCTGCTGAAGGTATAAACGGTGGCGGGGTTTGTATCCGTTTGGAAAAAAGGCCATAATCCCTAACACGGGGTTTCTTTTTCCCGTCTTCTTTATTAAGCAGCCGAACAAACCGAAAGAGCAATCGCACGTTCCTATACCGGAAAACCCTTAGCTTATGAAAACCCTGTCTGCCATTCTTATCCTTTTCCTGGTGACCGGCATTGCCGGTACCGTACACGCCAACCACCTGCTGGGTGGCGAAATCGGTTATACCTTTGTTTCCAGTTCGGGCAATAACCAGACCTACCAGGTGCGGTTGGCTTTTTTTGCAGATTGCAGCTCCAACCTGCCCGGTGGCGCGTTTGGAGCGCTGATCGGCGCCAACCCCGGTGTCCGGTTGTTTAAAGGTAATACACAGCTCTCCCTTACGCGGCTGCGGTACGTACCCGCCGAAAGTAATATAGAGATTACACCGGTATGCCCCGACGAAGCCGGGAATACAGCCTGCATCAATATCAACAATCCCCTGCCCGGCATCAAAAAATTTGTATATACCGGAAATATTACGGTGTCCGGCGTTTCGGCAGACTGGCGCTTTGCCTTCGAAGGCGACATCAGTACCAACCCAGGCACTTTTGCCGGCCGGAGCGTGATCGTACAAAACGCAGATGTATTGGGCGGCAGCTCGCAGATGTACCTGGAGGCTACCCTGAACAATACAACAGGCGTTAACAGTTCCACCTTATTTACTTCTTTACCTACCCCGTTCTTTTGCGTCAATAAAGCCCAGACATATAGCCTGGGGGCTGCTGATTCCGATAACGACAACCTGACCTTCAGCCTTGTACCCGCGCAGCAGGTTACAACCGGCACAACAACACCCGAAGATATCACCTATCTCTTTCCCTTTTCGGCCACGGCGCCCCTCCCTGTAGCAACAGGCACCTTTAACTTCAATACCACTAACGGGCAGTTAAACTTTACACCCAACGAGGTAAAGAACTGCGTTGTCGTTAACCTGGTAGAAGAATTCCGTAACGGAGTGCGCGTGGGCAGCAGCATGCGCGAAATGATTTTCATTATCCTCGACAACTGTAGCAACGATGCCCCGACAGGACCTGTTAGCAATATCAAGAATGCCAATATCAAGAGTGAGAATGGCAACCTGATCCTCGAGGTTTGCGAAGGCCAGGAATCCGACATCTCTTTCGACATCAACAGCGCCGACATCAACGGCGACAACATCAACATCACATCGGCCAACCTGCCGGAAGGCGCTACCCTCGACATTGTCAACAACGGCAGCACCACACCGGTGCTGCACTTCAAATGGAACGCAAATAAAGCCACACCAGGCAACTATATCATCTACGTAACCTATACCGACGACGGTTGCCCGCTGGTATCGTCGCAAACCATCGCCTATACCATACGCATACTGCCCTTCAAGACCAGCTTTACACACGATGCTTCGCCGCCCTGCGTCAATACCAGTAATGGTAAGGCCTGGGCCCTGCCCGTTAATGATGCGACTGTATACGAATACCGGTGGCTGGATGCCTCGGGTAATATCATCCGCACGGTAAACAGCGGCGCCGGCGACACCCTCAGCAATATACCCTTCGGTACCTATACCCTACAGATCCGCGATACAGGCGGCTGTGGCAAGAACCTGACGATCACCCTGCCCGACCCGATACCCCTGCCGGAAATCGTGCTACCCCGCGATACTACACTTTGCGAAGGCATGCCCGTGGACCTGAGCGTAAACGATCAGCAGGGCGTAACCTACCTCTGGAGCACCGGCGATACGACCTGTTGTATTACGGTAGACCGGCCGGGAATATACAAACTACAGGCATTCAACATTTGCGGCGTACAAGAAAAATCGGTGAAGGTCGATTATGTGCCTTGTTCCTATTGCCTATTCGTACCCAATGCCTTTAGTCCTAACGGCGATGGTAATAACGATGTATTTAAAATAACCCAGACCTGCCCCCTGGATAAATACAAACTCAAGATCTATAACCGCTGGGGCCAGATGGTATTCGTGTCCTACCGGGTAGACAATAGCTGGGACGGCACCTACCAGGGCAATGCAGCCGACATCGGCACTTATTATTATGTAATCGAAGCCACCATCGGCGCCAACAATACGGAACGGCACAAAGGTGATATCAAGCTGAAAGGCGATATTACCCTTATCCGTTAGCCGATACGGTGACTAGTACTATAAAAGCGGCCGGGACTTTCGACTCCCGGCCGCTTTGTATTGTTAAGGTTTTACTTAGTGCAGTACCACCATCTTCTTTACTGCCGAACTACCCGTACTCGAAACGATCCTGTAGTAATACATACCGTTGGCATAATTCCGCACATCGAGGGTAACCGCGCCTTTTACACCTTGCAGCAATTGCCTGCTGAGCATACGGCCCAACTGGTCGGTGAGCAGCAGGTAATGATCGCCCTGGGCATTACCCAGGTCAAAACGGACCTGCGTTTGCGCCGCACAGGGATTGGGTACGTTATCGAGGTACAGGTTACCTGCAGCCGCATCTTTAATGCCTGTAGGCGTACCGCCATAAGCCAGTACGGCAACATCGTCGAGATAAAAGCCGTCTTTTTCCAAACCGCCGTCGCTGGCAAGGCGGAACTGCAGGGTTATCTTTTTACCAGCGTAATCCTGCAGGCTGATGTATTCCTTTACCCAGGCCTGTTGCAGCCCGTCGTATACCGGCACGCTGCCCTGGTTGTCGTTGCCGTTATGATTGTATAAGCCACATAAGGGCGTATAGGTAGTACCATTTTCAGAGGCCGAAACGGTTACGAAGTCGAAGCCGCGCTCCACATCCCAACGGGCATAAAAAGTAAGCATCGCCATACTGGTAGCTGCCAGGTCGATCTCCTTTTTAGTGGTCAGCTTACTATTGGCATTGGCCGGGTAATTACCGTTGGGACTGTCGGTAAGGCAACCCGTACCCGATGCGGGCGAGGCCGTAGTTACACCCCAGCTGTTGCTGCTCGCCACAAAGTCGTCCATATTATCGCAATTGCTGTAGAAGAGCGTGTCGGGCAGGCCATAATAACGCACAATGGTATCGGACTTTTTAAAGCCCCTGGCATTGACCCACTCCAAAGCATACCTTACTGCAGCGCCCCGCGTTGTGCCGGCCGCCACGGTAAGCGGTATGGAACCGTTGTAAAGCTGCAGGTGCACCGGGCTATGGAATACCACCGGGGCGCCCGTATTGACGATATTGCCCGTAAGGGGCACTATAGAAACTGTAAAATCGCTATTGGTCAGACCGGTTCGCTGGAAGCTAAAACTGGCCAGGTCGCTGCCCATAACGGTTATCGGATCGGTAGCCTTTACCCGGGCATACTCCGCCGAAAGCCTTGCTACATCCAGGTTCTGGTCCATAGTCTGCCTGGCGATCGGGATAATGCGGCTGCTCTGCGGCCAGAAACCGTCGCTTTCGTCGCCAGCTTCCGGGGTAAGGGCATAAATTTTTGCCTTAGTGGTTTGTTCGCCATACATCCAGTCGTCGCTGTCGCCGTTCGATACATAACCGACCGTCTGGTCGCCGGTACCGGAAAGGAAGTGGCTGCATTCCGTCATGTCCTTAGCGAAGGCCTGGAACACCGATGAGTCGGGCGTTTGAACCGACGGCACATGCCCGTACGGATAGATCAGCAGGTTGCTGTAGGTATGGGCGTTGAGTGCTATACCGAAGGGATGGCTGTTACAGAAGTCACGGAGCATCTGGGTTTCCGCTTCCGAGAAACCGGCGGTGCCGCGGTACGTTTCGCTGGAACCGTTGGGCGAGGAGCCTACATTATCATATCCCCAGAACATGCCGTAGTTACGGTTCAGGTCCACACCAAAGGTACCGTTGCCGTTGTTACGCCTGTTCTTACGCCACATACCGCCACCATTCGGATTGGTGGTCTGGTTATAAACATAACCATCGGGGTTAACGCAAGGCACGAAGAACAGTTCCGTATTATCGACCAGGTATTTGATTTCCGCGTCGGTATTGTAGTGTTCGAGCAGGTACCACATATAATAGATCAGCTGCGACAGCGATTGCGCTTCGCGTGCGTGGTGCAGCGCCGTGTACAGGGCCTTGGGCTCGGGTTCGCTGGTTGCTGCGTTATCGCTGATCTTTACATAATACACCGGCCGGCCACCTACCGTAGTCGTCGCGCTGATCGGTTGTTTCAGCGTAATAAGATCGGGATATTTGCTTTTCATACTGTCCAGTATATCGAGCATTTGCTGGTAGGTAAAAAAGCCGCCCATGCTGCCCAGTTGGAAGTTGGCCGGTGTGGGATAGGTAACGCAGTCTTCGCAACCGGTAAGCCCGGTGGGCTTTGCAGCTTCCTGCCTGCGGTTACGTTGCTGGTAATAGGCGCTTACATCTTCGATCAGTACGATATAGGTGAGGCCTGCATCGCGCACCGCAGTCACCTCTTCATCGGAGAGATCGGAAATAAAATAGACATCCTTTTTAAAGCTGCCATGATCTACAGCGATACCGGCGGCCGCGAGGCGTGCCAGCCCGTCTTTCCCCGTATTTACTTTTACCCGGTGATATTTCTGTTCCTGGCTATAACCGGTAATAGCCCATAATAAACTTACGATCGTCAAAAGTTTACGCATAAATCCAAAAGCCCTTTTCCCCGCAATGTTTTTTTAAGGAGGCTTTAACAAAAATAAGCTATCGGCGCTACACTTGAAAAAACGGGCGCAACAAAAAGGCCGGTCACCTTGCGGGACCGGCCTTTTTTTACATTAATTTACACTAATAGCTTATTAAACACCTGCAGGAGCGTTCAGCACGTCGTTCATGCTGCGTACGGCGTCGGCAGATTTAGCGAAAGCCGCCTGGTCTTCAGCATCCAGCTTGAAGTCGACGATTTTCTCCCAGCCATTGCGGCCGATAACGACAGGTACACCCAGGCAGATATCGGACTGGCCGTATTCACCCTCGAGGTATACGCAGGAAGTGATCAGTTTTTTCTGGTCGCGAACGATCGCTTCTACTACAGCAGCTCCGGCAGCGCCTGGTGCATACCATGCAGAAGTACCCAGCAGTTTGGTCAGGGTAGCGCCGCCAACCATAGTATCGGCAACGATTTGTTTCTGCTGCTCTTCGCTCAGGAAGTGCGTAACCGGTACGCTGTTCCAGGTAGCGTGTTTGATCAGCGGGATCATGGTGGTATCACCGTGGCCACCGATCACAACAGCGTTCAGATCAGAAGGACTGGCGCCAAGGTGCTGGCTCAGCTGGTATTTGAAACGTGCACTGTCCAGTGCGCCACCCATACCGATGATACGGTTTTTAGGCAGGCCTGTGCTCTTCAGCGCGAGGTAAGTCATGGTATCCATAGGATTGGAGATCACCACGATGATCGCGTTAGGAGAATGCTGTAAAATATTTTTGGTTACATCTTCAACGATGCGGGCATTGGTACCGATCAGTTCTTCACGGGTCATACCTGGTTTACGCGGCAGGCCGGAAGTAATTACAACCACATCAGAATTAGCAGTTTTAGCATAATCTGCAGTAGAACCGGAAACTTTGGTATCAAAACCAAGCAAAGCGGCAGTCTGCATAATGTCCTGGGCCTTACCCTCGGCAAAACCTTCCTTGATATCCAACAATACGAGTTCTTCGGCAAGTTCCCTGCGGGCAATATTGTCGGCACAGGTTGCACCTACGGCACCGGCACCTACGACAGTTACTTTCATTTTGTACGAGGTATTTTAAAGTGAAAAATTCTGATTTATGCAAAGGTACTAATGAAATACCTAAAAACGGGGCGGAAATTTACAGTTTGGGGGCCTTTTTCTGCTCTTTATCGGGCCAGGGAATATAGGCGCCGAGGGTGCCCCGGAACCGCTTAAAAAAGCCTTCGCGCTCTGTAATGGATTGAAAACCCTCTTTATAGGCCGGGGCCGGATCGATTACCGGCTCCAGGTGGTTACAGGTCTTCAGGCTGTCTTCCACAAAGGGGATGGGCACAACGGGTGTTCCGAATTTCTTCCGGGCAAACTTGCGGGTCATCTTGGCCTGGAAAGGGTCGGTAGCCAGTGCAATGCTTTTGAATCCCTGGCTGCGGGCCAGCTCGTAGGAGTAAAAGATGTTTTCGGTACTGTGCTCGGCCAGGGTGTCGTAAAAGATATGTTCCTGCGGGATACCCAGCTGCTGACCATAGAGGCCCATGATCACCGCCTCGTAATAGGGCGAGTATACCGCCCCGCCCGAGTAGATAATATTGCGGGCAATACCGTGCTTATAAAGCAGATAACTCCAGAGCACCCTACCCTTCATAATAGAGTCCCAGTGCCCGTTGCGGAAGGGCACGCCCGGCACGATAATCGCGTCGAAGGTTTGCTGCTCCTGTTTTATAGTCGCAAACATGCGGCGGGTTTGCTTTTTACTGAAAGCGCAGCCGGTGTGGTACAGCAACAGGGTAAGGCATGCCAGCATAATAAACGAAGAATTACGGTTACGGTTAAGCATCATAGCCAGGTTGCTTAGCCCGGTTACAGTTCCTTCAACGACGCTTTCCGCGCACGGCCATTAGCGACAATCAGGAAAATAAACCCGGCGATGAAAAAGACGGTTAAAGCGAATATAGAATTACGCATATTACCGGTAAGATGTTCAATAAATCCGAAAGAGAACATCCCGATAACGATAGCAACCTTTTCGGTAACATCGTAAAAACTGAAGAACGAGGCTGTGTCGCGGGTTTCCGGCATCAGCTTGGCATAGGTCGACCGGCTGATGGATTGTATACCGCCCATAACCAGGCCCACCAGTACCGCCAGGGCATAGAACTGTATTGCGGTATAGGTTACATAGGCAAATACACAAATGCCGATCCAGAGCAATACCGTCAGCATCAATACCTTCAAGTTGCCAATCTTCTTCGAGAGGCGGGCCATCAGCATAGCGCCGGCAATGGCCACCAATTGGATCAGCAGGATGGTGATGATCAGGTCCTGGGCTTCCATATTTACCCATTTCCCATCGACCTGTTTCTTTACCTCCTTGCTACCAAACTCGGCCGCAGCCAGCATTACGGTTTGTACCCCCATGCTGTAAAAAAAGAACGAGGTAAGAAAGGTCTTTAATACCGGCAGTTGCCTGAGCTGCTGCCATACTTTCTTCAGTTCATGAAAGCCGCCCGACACGATATTATGCGCACGATCCTTTACCGATGCGGTACCATTGGGCAGGATGCGGAAAGTGATCTGCGAAAAGCCGAACCACCAGATACCCACGAGCAGGAACGATAACCTGGGCGCAAAGGTACCGTCGGCAAAGGGCATGAGTACAAATACGAAACAGATGATCTGCAGCAATACACTGCCGATATAACCATAGGCAAAACCCTGCGCGCTGACCCGGTCCTGCTCCGCCTCGGGAGCGATCTCGGGCAGGTAAGCGTTGTAGAATACAAGGCTGCCGCAATACCCCACCGCTGCTATAATAGCCAGGATAATCCCCAATTCGATATTGCCCGGTTTGAAGAAATACATACCGCAACAGGCAGCCGAACCGAGGTAGCAAAACAGCTGCATGAACCTTTTTTTATTGCCCCGGTAATCGGCTATCGACGAAAGCAGGGGCGACAGGAAGGCGATGATCAGGTAAGCCGCAGCCAGCGCATAATTGAGCAGGGCGCTGTTAATGACCTTCCAGCCGAAAAACGAAACATAGTCGACGGTATTGTCTTTATCATCGCCGGTAATGGCGATATAATACACCGGGAAAATGGTGGAGGTAATGACAAGGTTATAGGCCGAGTTGGCCCAGTCGTACATACTCCAGGCACGTTGTAGCTTTCTGGAGGAAGGTTGCTGGCTCATATTTTTTATTTAAGGAAGATATAGCGTTCCACGTCATCCTGGGTAATGACTTTGTCGGAAAGGATGATCAGCCGCTCCACCACGTTGCGCAGCTCGCGGATATTACCGGTCCAGTTGTGTTCCTCCAGTTTACTGATGGCAGCCGCATCTATGCTTTTTGTAGCGATGCCATAATCGTTACAGATTTGCTTGATAAAATGCTCGCACAGTTCCTGTATATCTTCCTTGCGATCGTTGAGCGAAGGCATATGCAGCAGGATCACACTTAAGCGATGATACAGGTCTTCGCGGAAATTGCCCGCGCCGATCTCTTTCTTCAAATCTTTATTGGTTGCGGCAATCACCCGCACGTTCACACTGATTTCCTTATCGCCGCCTACACGGGTTATCTTACCTTCCTGCAGGGCACGCAACACCTTGGCCTGTGCAGACAGGCTCATGTCGCCGATCTCGTCGAGGAAGAGGGTACCACCGCTGGCTTGCTCAAATTTACCGATACGCTGTTTCACCGCCGAGGTAAACGATCCTTTCTCGTGCCCGAACAGTTCGCTCTCGATCAGTTCGGAAGGGATGGCAGCGCAGTTTACTTCCACGATGGGTGCGCGGTTCCTGTTGCTGAGGTCATGCACCCGGCGGGCCACCAGCTCCTTACCCGAACCGTTAGAGCCGGTAATCAGTACGCGGGCATCGGTAGGCGCTACTTTATCTACCATTTCCAGCACGCTTTTCAGCTTAGGCGAACTGCCCACGATTTCGTATCCTTTGGAGATTTTCTTTTTGAGGCTTTTGGTTTCCGATACCAGCACTTTACGCTCCATAGCATTGCGGATGGTAATGAGCAGGCGGTTCAGATCGGGCGGTTTGGAGATATAATCGAATGCACCGCGTTTTACGGCATCTACTGCAGTTTCTATATTACCATGACCCGAGATCATGATAAAAGGGGTATCCGGACAAACCTCCTGTGCTTTCTCCAATACCTCCAGGCCATCGGCCTTGGGCATTTTTATATCGCAGAGAATGCAGTCGTAGGTTACATCTTCACTTATCTTTTTTATAGCGTCAAGACCATCTACCGCTTCTGTGATCCGGTACCCTTCAAAGCCCAGGATCTCGGACAGGGTATTACGGATACTCCGTTCATCATCAATTATCAAAATACTGCCAGCCATAGGTATTCTTTTTTTGTGGTGTACATTTTTCAGGCATTAAAGTAATGCAAATTCTATGATTTAACCTAAGCGGTCAACCGGCACAAAGATAACAGACATTCGCGAGCGGCCAAGGCTGGCCCGCGCCACCGGTCGATGATTTTTCGTTTACCATTTGGATACCGGAACGGGAAGCCACCCAAACAAAATCAGCGATGGCCCTGTTTATACGAACAATATTGCTTACCTTAATATTGCTTTTGCCTTTGAACTTATGCTGCAACGCCTGGATGCCTTATACCGCTTTCTGCCCGTACAGTTGTTCCTGCTACATTTCCGCAAATACCAGGTGATCATGATCTTCTGGGTAATGCTCTTTGCCGTAATCACCGGCAACCTGGCAACGCATTTCGGGGCCATATCATTGTTCCTATCGCCCGAATACCTGGGCAAGATCAATGTGGCGGGCTTTTTCCTGTCGGGTGGCGCTACGGCTATCTTTGCCATGAGCTGGCATATCACCACCTTTATTATCCACAGTAAAAGGGTACCCTTCCTGGGCGCTACCCGGCACTCCTTCCTGAAGTACTGCGTCAATAACTCCGTGATCCCGCTTTGTTACCTGGTGGCCTTTGGCATAGCCGCAGCCCGGTATCTTTCCATCAACGAGTCGGCGGGTACCGGCCGCATCATTTCGCTGCTTGCCGGTTTTTATACCGGTTATATCATTATCCTGCTGTTGTCCTTCCTGTACTTTTTCCGGGTCGACCGCAATATCCTCAAACTCCTGCTGGGCACCATCGCCAACCCTTCCGTGATCCGGGAGTTTATTCCCTACGATTCGCTCGACCGCGAATTCGATATGGTAAGGGCCGATAGTTACCTGAGCACGATGTTCCGGATCGAGAAGGTAAAAACGCCTTACGAATACAACCACCGTTTCCTCACTACCGTTTTACGCCGGCATCACCGTAACGCTATACTTGCCGTTTTCTGCGCGGTGGTCCTGTTGTTGCTGCTGGGTATTTTTATGGAAGAGCCCCTGCTGCGTATCCCTGCCGGTGCGGGTTTCCTGTTGCTGTTCAGTGTAATGATGACAGCCGTGGGCGCCTTTAAATATTTCCTGCGCAGCTGGGAAATTATCGGCTGGATCTTTTTGTTTACCCTTGCCGGCTTTATGGCCAAACACCGCATATTCGATCTGCGCAGCATTGCCTACGGCCTTAAATACGAACACAGCAATAGCCCGGTATATGACTATGCTGCGCTGAAACAAACGTTTTCTGATTCGCTGTACCGGCAAGACAAAAGCCAGGAGGAGCAACGGCTGGGGCTTTGGAAAGACCGGCTTATAAAATCGGGAGATAGCACGGCCCGCCGCCCGCCGCTGGTCATTATTTCGGTGAGCGGCGGCGGCTCCCGCTCGGCCTACTGGACCTTCCGTTGCCTGCAATATGCCGACAGCATCTGCGGCGGCAAGCTATTCGATCATACGGTACTGATCAGCGGCGCCTCGGGCGGTATGATCGGCGCGGCCTATTGGCGCTCGGTACATACGCAATACCTGCTCGACTCTGTTACCAATCCCTACAGCCCGGTATACCAGGACCGTATGGGTAAGGACCTGCTGAATGCCATCATCTTTTCGCTGGCCTGTGTGGATCTTATTTCGCCCTTTAATAAAATTACAATTGCCGGCCGGCGCTACAGCAAGGACAGGGGTTATGCCTTCGACCAGGAACTGGCTTCGAATACCGACGGCCTGCTCGATAAGCGGCTCCGCTACTTCCAGCCACTCGAGGCCAATGCGCTGGTGCCTATGCTCGTGATCGGCGGCACGGTGATCAACGATGGCAGGCGCATCCTGATGTCGCCACTGCCCATTACCTACCTTACCCGGTCGGAAAGCAGCCTGGGTAAGGCCTACCCGATTATTGACGCTATCGACTTTACCCGCTTCTTTAAAGACCAGGACCCGCTTAACCTGCAACTGATGTCGGCCCTGCGTATGAGCGCCACGTTCCCCATCGTGCTGCCCGTAGTGAAGCTGCCCTCTTCGCCCGAGATGAATGTAATGGATGCGGGGCTGCGCGATAATTTCGGCCGCGAATGCGCCGTACGTTACCTGTCTACTTTCCGCAACTGGTTCGGCGAGCAGGCCGGACCGGTAATTATGCTGCAGGTGCGGGATACAAGGCTGCATGAGCCCTCCGAATCGGCAGACGAAAACTCGATGACCGCCATGCTTACCGATCCCCTGTTTGCGATACAGCAGAAATGGAGTTCCTTCCAGACCTATCATCAATCTTACGAAGACGACTATATCAGGGAAGTGTTCGGAGATAAGGTAAAACAGCTTACCCTGCAGTTTATCCCGCAGGACAAAGACAAATCGGTAGCGCTCAACTTCCACCTGACCAGCCGTGAAAAACAGGAGCTCCTGCAATCGGTATTCAATACCGAGAACCAGGAAGTTTTTGCAACATTAAAAGCGTTGTTGCGATAAGCCGGCAATAATGCTAAATGTATTCCCGGACCTGCTTTACATGCTACATGATCGTAGCGCCTCGCTACAATCATGCAGGAATGCCTGATGCAAGGCCTCTTGTTACCGGAACACATACCGCATAGCCCATAAAAAAAGGTTCCGCGAAACATTGCGGAACCCTCTTTTGCGGTTTATTGGTTTGCCCGAATCTTTTACCGGATCAGGGTCACATTGCCGGTGTAATCTTCTGTGCGGCCATTCTTCATCACGACATGGATCTGGTAGATGTACACGCCCATGGGTTGCTCCTGCTGGTTGAACTTGCCATCCCAGCCACGGCCGTCGGTACTGCCGGTTTCAAATACTTTTTGTCCCCAGCGGTTAAAGATGCTCATGGTAAAGGCGTTCACACCTTTTGCCAATAACTGTCTTGGATAGAAGTAATCGTTCTTGCCATCGCCATCGGGCGTAAAGGCATTCGGAATATCGGTATAACAATCTTTGTTGACCACAACTTCTTCGGTAGTGGCACAGTCGAATGCGGTAGCGGTTACGGAATAGGTACCGGGATGTACCACATTGATCGAAGACGTTTTGGCGCCGGTATTCCACAGCCAGGTAACAGCCGGGTTGCCGTTATTGTTCCGGTCGGCCAGGGTTATAGACGGCCCGTCGAGACAAAGCACGCTATCGGGGCCCAGGTAAACTACGGGATAACCGTTAACCACCACCGAGTCGCGGATTACGGCAGCCTCACACACCGGGTAGCTTGCCGTAGCGGTAACCCAGTAGGTACCCGACTTATCATAACTATGGGTCGTACCTTCTTCCTGCTTCCAATGTACGCCATCGCCAAAGTCCCAGTTGACGCTAACCGCAGGGTGCAGGTAATCCAGTTTATAGTTTACGGCATCGCCTTCGCATATCGCATGCTTGTCTGTAACCAGGTGGATAAAGGGCAGCGAATCGACATAGATGTTTTTGTAGGCGGTATCATAACATACGATCGAATCGTTGATTACAAGCCGCACCTGGTGCGTGCCTGCGAGCGTGTACCTATGCGAAGGATTCTGTAAAGCAGAGGTTGCACCGTCGCCGAAATCCCAGTGCCATCCATTGCGAAAACCGGTTGAAGCATCGGTAAACTGTACCGGTGTTACATCGGTCTGGCACAACGAATCCACGCTCATCGTAAAGTTGGCAATCAGCGGGTGCAGGGTGCTCACCACCTTGGTCATCGAGTCGATACAGCCATCCAGGTTTTTCACGATCAGCCGTACCGCGTATTCATCCTGGTTTTGGTAAATATGGGTCGGGTTGATGGTCGTATCTTCCGGCAGGGTGCCATCAGCAAAGTTCCACCAGTACTTACCCGGTTCGCTCAGGTTTTTAAAGTGCACCGTATCCTGTTCACAGGCCGGGGCCAGGTCGTAGGTAAAGTCCATCACCACATCGTTAACTACTCTGAAAGTAATGGTAGCCGTGGTATCGCAATTCCATTTACGCTTGGTATACATGACCTGGTGGTCGCCCACGCCGTTGACAGCAGGGTTAAATATGCCGTTGGCCGATACGCCTGTACCGCTCCAGGTGCCACCCAGCTCGGGGTTACCGCCCAGGTAGTCGAATGCGTTAACGGGGTCCTGGTTCAGGCAAAGTTTTACCAGGGTATCTTTACCGGGGTTACCCGGATCTATAGCATATACGCAAACCGTAGTATCATAAGGACAACCAAAGCTGTCGACTACTTTAAAGGTATAACAGTGCATGCCTTCGCTGCCTACGGGTTTGATCATGATATCTTTTCCGCCGTTGGAGGTAGCTGCGATTTCGGGATTAGCCGCCCAGTGCTGCTGCGGGTAACCCGGCGTAAAGGCGTAGTTACCCAGGCCCTGGTTGAAATTGATATCCCAGTTAAAAATAAAACCGTTATCCGCCCCTTGGTCATCGGTAATATTAATGGTCCAGGGACCGTTGAGCGGGCAACCGATAAGGGCGTTGTAACCACCCTGCGGCAGGTAAGTACCGGCATTGATCGAAGGGCCCGTAGTGGTAAGACCGAAGGACGAAGTATTGGTAACAACGGAGGTATTAAGCGGCATGGCCACCAGCGTACCCAGCGCTGCCGTACTGGAGAAGCAGTAGGTAGCGCCTATACCGGGTTCATTATCGGCAGGACCGTTAAAAGGGTTAATCACACCGTCTACGTCGTTGGGCGTACCGAGATAGGCGCCGCCACCGGGATTGCCATCGAACAACAAGGTAGTCTGCCCGTTGGGACATTGTATCGACACGATAAGGTCGCCTACGAAAGAGTGTTCGATGTTCATACAGATACTTTCGATATCGGCAGCGGAGGCAACGGTATCACAAGGTGTAAAACAGGTTACATCGATCGTGGTAAAATAAGATACCCCGGTGCCATCGGGCAGGTAAGTCGTATCCGAAATAGGCGGGGCACAATCGTATTCGCCCGGCCTGGGCGTTACCACACCCTGTATCGGCGACAACTTATACAGGCATACCGTATCGGGTTTTACGATGTTGGAAAACAAAGGGGTGGTTGACACCTGGATGACCATACGGCTGTCGCAGTTCTTGTTGACGCAACCGGCGGCATCGCGGGCTACGAAGTCAACCACGTAAACGCCTTCGACCGGGAAATTTTTGGAAGCCGTGGTACCGGCAACAACCGTACCGTCGCTAAAGCGCCATTCGTAAGTAGCACCGGCACCGGAGGTGCTGAAGGTAGCTGCCCCGTTAAAGGTAACGGTAGTACCCTGGCATATTTTAACGGTACTGTCTATGGGGTTCATAGCCGGCGAAGTGCTGGTAACATGCGCCAGGATGGTCTGGCAGGGTTGTGCGTAACTGCCCGTGGCAAAGAGCAGCATGGCCAGTGCAGTATAAAAAGCCCGTAAAAGGGCAGGATGTATTTTGTTGATCATATATTAGGGGATTCCGGGTTATACAAAAATGAATACGACTAAAACGCAGACCAGGCTTAGTTTTTCTTCCTGATCAGCAACACGTAGTCTGTGCCATCTATCCTGTACCTGAGATCCTTTTGTTCCTGGAAGGAGATGACATATTTCAGGGGATTAACCTGCTGCGGTTGCGCAAAATTGTCGGCTTGTAAACCGGGAATGTATTTATCTACCACCTTGAGACTGGAAAGCCTTGGATAGGTCTCGCCCTGGGCATAGGGCTCTAATACCACCTGGGACCGTTGCAGTTTTACCTGCAGCCAGGCCAGTTGTTCGGTGCTCAGTTTACTGGCAAAAGTTCCGTATACCGCGGTGATACGGGGATCCGGACTGTTGTTGCTCTGAGCTGATGCCGCAAGTGAGCCGCACAAAAACAGGGCGATGAGGATATTTCTTTTCATTTGATCGAGATTGTGGTGTAGCTGGGTTCTGTTAATAGACTTTTAAGCGGAACAAAAGGTTGGGTAAATAAAAAAAGCCCGTAACCAAAAAGGTTACGGGCTTTTCGCCGGGCAAGGCCTTGTGCTTAACGCACCAGGGTTACGTTTCCGGTATAATCTTCGGTTCTTCCGTTTTTCAGCACCACATGGATCTGGTAAATATAAACGCCCATGGGTTGCTCTTTTTCATTGAACTTACCATCCCAGCCGCGGCCGTCGGTATTCTGTGTTTCGAATACCTTTTGTCCCCACCTGTTCACCACGGTCATCGAGAAGGCGGTCACACCTTTCGACAGGAGTTGTCTCGGGTAGAAGTAATCATTATTACCATCGCCATTCGGTGTAAAGGCATTCGGGATATCGGTATAACAATCTTTATTCACCACTACCTGGTCGGTAGTAGAACAATCGTTAACAGTAGCGGTTACCGAGTAGATACCGGGATGGGTAACCTGGATCGACGAGGTAGTCGCACCGGTGCTCCAACGCCAGGTTGTAGCCGGGTTGCCGGCATTGCCCAGGTCTGCAAGGGTTATCGACGGACCATCGAGGCAAAGTACGCTATCGGGGCCCAGGTATACTGTCGGGAAGCCATTCACCACTACAGAGTCGCGGATCATAACGGCTTCACATACCGGGTAACTTACCGTGGCCGTAGTCCAGAAAGTACCTGTCCTATCGTAGCTGTGTTTGGTTGCGTTTTCCTGCAGCCAGTGCACGCCGTCGCCAAAGTCCCAGTTTACACTTACCGCCGGGTGCAGGTAGTCGAGTTGGTAATTTACCTCTTCGCCTACGCAGATGGCATGTTTATCGGTTACCATATGGATAAACGGCAGCGAGTCGATATAGATATTTTTATAGGCTGTATCGTAGCAGATAATGGTATCGTTGATCACGAGGCGCACCTGGTGCGTACCCGACAGGCTATAAACGTGCGTCGGATTCTGCAGCGTAGAGGTGGCGCCATCGCCAAAGTCCCAATGCGAACCGGCATAAAACCCGGTCGAGGTATTGGTAAACTGTACCGGCGTAGCATCCGTCTGGCACAGCGAGTCGGCGCTCATGGTAAAGCTGGCGATCAGCGGGTGGTTCACGTTTACAAATTTGGTAAGCGAATCCACGCAACCGTCAAGATCCTGCACCACG
This sequence comes from Taibaiella chishuiensis, assembly GCF_003014535.1. GTDB lineage: Bacteria > Bacteroidota > Bacteroidia > Chitinophagales > Chitinophagaceae > Taibaiella > Taibaiella chishuiensis. The sequence goes on from NZ_PYGD01000001.1 coordinate 28,860, forward strand.
AGGGTGATCGGGTATACATCCTGGTTCTGGTAAATATGCATCGGGTTGGTAACCGTATCGGTCAATCCATCGCCGAATTTCCAGAGATAGGAGCCTGCTTCGCTATGATTGGTAAGACGCACCGTATCCTGGTCGCAGGCCGGGGTAAACTTATAGTCGAAGTCTACATCGGTATGGTTGATGGTAAGGTGTACGGTCGACGAATCCTGGCATCCGAATTCGCTGCGGCCCACCACCGTATAGGTACCGGTCTCGGTGGCCGTAATCGAAGTACCGGTTGCACCGGCAATAGGTACATTGTTGAAATACCACTGGAAGGTATCGGAAGTCGAAGCGTTAGCCAACGCAAATGTAGTGCTGGGCACATTACACAGTACTTTATCGTTAGGATCGACCAGGGTTACATTGGGCAGTGGGTGGATAATAACCTCGGTTGTAGCCCGGCAGGTATCGCCCTGTTGGGAAACGGCGGTCAGGTTATAGGTAAATGAACCTGCCTGTGCGGGGTTGGCCACCACGTTTTTGCCGGTTACAGCAAAACCACCGGGGCCGGTCCAGTAATAGGTAAATGTTTGCGTGGTATCGGTATTCTGTCCGCTCAGGTTTACATTGTGGCCCAGGCAGAAAGGACCGTTGTTGGTAGCCGACAGACCACATACGATGGCACAGTCAGCAGAGCCGGTTCCGGCGGTCTGGCTGAAACTGATGGAACCCAAGGCATTGGCAGGGTTTACAGAAGCGTAGTAGTTGGTCATCAATACGATATACACCTGGCCTACTACAGCTGCGGGAGGTGTAGATGCGCCTGTACCCCAGCCGCCGGGCATACCCAGCCCCAGGGTTTCGGTAAAGCTGCCGTTGTAACTACACTGTATCGGCGCGGCGCCCGCAAGAATGGCGGCACAGCCGGTAGCCAGGCTGGTAAAGGGACCGTACATGGCAAAATCGATATCGATACCCGTACCTGCTGCATTGGTTTGAGACAGGGTAAGCTGCATGGTACCCGCGGTACCGATCTGCATCCAGTACCAGATCGGGGCCGGGGCCGAACCCAGGCAACCGGAATCTACGGTATTAGGAATATTACCCGAAATCGTATTGGGAAAGTTATAACTGCTGTCGCTGCAGAAAGGATTGGCATCACAGGGAGAAGCAATCTGGGCATGCCCCTGTCCCGTGCTCAGGAACAGGAACAAACAGAGCAGCAAAGCGCCGCTCAGTCTTCCGGCATAGAATAGTAAATTATTTTTCATTCAGTATTTCTATTGGTTAGATACAGGATTAGGGTTGCGGCGCTATCGAAATGATGTAATTGGTATTGTCTACCCTATATTTTTTTACACCGGTACTTCTGTAATCAAAGAAGTATTTCAGGGGATTGAAAGTAACTGGATCGAAAGTCTGGTCGCGGCTCAGTGCAGGATTGCATTTATTACCTACCAGTGGCACCGAGGATAATAAAGGAAAGTTTTCGGCAGGCATTACCGGCTGGGTGCCGATCGTAAACCGGGACAGGGTCACAGCATACTGCGCTACGTATTCATCGCCATAATAAGTAGGACAATCTTTAAAAATCTCTTTGACCATTACTTTGGTTTTGGCCAGAAAGACAGGATCTGCCGTATTCTGCTGGGCCTGCGCGGCCTGCCCGAGCATCAAAACCAGGAATGAAGAAAATACAACTTGCTTCATCATGCTACACTTGCGGTTTGGTTAATTATTGTAAAATGTGAAAGTAAAAATAATAATTTTTTAGCAGGAAAATAGCATCTAATTCATTTATATACATACAAACTACAGCTTTTAGCTTCCGGCTGGTACACGAAAATCATCATTTGTACCTTTTTACAAAGGTACAAGACAGGAAAAAGATGGCACTTGGTTGGTAACCCGTAAAATTCTAAAGAGAAAGAAAAAAGGCAATGGCACGCCTTAGTCCAGGATATGCTCCTGGATCACACTCCAGGCTTCGGCCTTTTCGAGGAATAAGGCCTTCGTTTTACCCCAGGTATCTTTAAAAAAAGCAGAGAAGCGGTAATGGTCCAGCGCCGATTCGGAATCCCAGTGGCTGTACGTAAAAAAAACGTTCTGTGTGCCTTCCTGGCGCCAGAGTTGCAGGTGCCGGCAGCCTTCGAAATTGCGGATAAGGGCTTTGCGCTCTTCAAACAAAGCGGTAAAATCGGTCACGCATTCCGGGCGGAACACCATTTTTACTACACGTACAATCATAGGAATTCAATCTTTATATGCTGGTAAATAAGCTGGGTATCGTCGTGCAGGCGGAAGCCCAGCAACGAGGCCGCATTGCCGCGGTTAATGGCGATCTCGAGGAAACCCGCGCTGTTAAAGAGACAGAGCTTTTCGCCCTGGGCCACATCGGCATAGTGATGGCTTATTTTGGTCACACTTTCATTACGCATAAAAGAGATGCGGAATTTGCGCCCTTTGCGCAGCAGGTCAAATTCGGAACGGGTAATATTCAGCACCACGTTTTCGTAGCGGTCGATATGGATAACCTGGCATTCTACATAATGCTCCTTTACTACGGGCTGCAACTGCAGGGGAAACACTTTCGGACTGGCATCCGGGAAGCCCGACAGGTCGAAGTCGGACTGCTGCAGCTGCCGGATCACACCGGCCGCCATGGCGATCCACTCCCCGTAGGAGGAGGCCGTATGGCCCATGGTCTTTACCTGCATTTCCTGGTCCTTAAAAGAAAGCGGCAACAGCCCGTTATCGGCGCTGATAAAATACTGGTTGCCGACAGCGGCCACCAAAAGGGTGGCCGGCCGTTGTTGCATAATATCAAACAGGGAAAGATGTATGGTCCGCGGCGGGAAACTCCCGTAAGCGCTTACCCACTGGTAGCTGCACTGCAGCAAGTGGAAAGGCTCTACCTCGTGGTTAATATCGATCATGCGGGCATCTGGCAACTGCTCCAGCAAAATTGCTTTCGCCACAGCCAGAAAGTTATCCTTAAACCCAAAATCAGACAATAAAGTAATGATCATTTATTTTCAGTGGCCGATATTCATCCGGCTATCGGCCAGCGCACTATGTATACTATTGCTCCCCTTCCTTAACCTCGTATAGTTTGTCTTTGGGCACTACGGTCACTTTCGACTTATCCTTCAGCAGCCTGGCTACGGTGCCATAAGGTGCGATCACTACCTGCTCTCCCTTCTTCAGCCCTTCGGTAACCTGTATGTATTCGTTGTTCTGGATACCGGTCTTCACATCGCGCAGGCTCACTTCCTTCGTTTTCGGATCGTAGACAAATACGACCTGGCGTATGTTATCGTTAACGAATTCAGGATCTTTGGCGGCATTCTTTTTCTTTACCGAATCGGCATAGTCGCGGGTAGTTACCGCATTGATCGGCACCGACAGGATGCCGCCTTCTTTACGCGTCTGGATCTCCACACCGGCGCTCATACCGGGTTTGAAAGGAAAATTGCCTTTACCCAGTTCGGTACGCAGCCCGGCATAAGACTCGGGCAGGATCAGGATATGTACGGTATAGTTCGTAACCTGGTCGGAGCCGGAAGAGGCCGCTGCCGTGGTGGTTGAGGTATTGAGCTGTACGCTGGATACCGATATCTTGGATACCACGCCTTTAAATTTGCGGCCGCGATAAGCATCTACTTCGATCAGGCTGGTATCGCCTATGGTTACTTTGGTAATATCTGTTTCGCTCACGTCTACCCGTACTTCCATACGGCCCAGGTTGGCAATGGTCATAATCTGGGTACCGTCCATCTGGGCTGTACCCACCACGCGTTCGCCTTTTTTCACCATCAGCTGCGATATGATACCGGAGGTAGGCGCTGTAATAGTGGTACGGCGCAGGTTTTCCATAGCCTGCGAGAGGTTGGCCTCTGCACCCGCCACACCGTAGTTACCACCCGATACATTGGCCACAATGGCCTCGTAGTTGGCTTTGGCACTCAGGTAGTCGGCTTCCATCTGTTCGTATTCCATCCGGCTGATCACCTTTTGTTCGAACAGGGTCTTATTCCGGTCAAAGTTGGCTTTAGTGCGCTGCATCTGTACTTTGGCCTGTACAACCAGTTCCTTGGTATTGCTTACGCCGGCCTTGCTCTGGAACATTGAGGCCTGGGCCTGGGTTACCGCCGAGTTATAGATTACAGGATTGATCTTGATCAGCAGTTGTCCTTTCGCTACCGAATCGCCTTCCATGATCGGCAATTCCACGATCTCCCCGCTCACGTCGGGTTTGATCTTCACTTCTGTTTCCGGGTAGATCTTACCGCTGGCACTCACCGTTTCAATAATGGTACGTTCGGAAGAGGCTTCTACCGCTACTTTCATGCCTTCAGTGCCACCAATCACGCCTTTGCTTTTTAAGATCAGCAACAGCAGGACAACAGCAATCAGGATACCGATAAGCCACCAGAGTGTTTTTTTCTTCATACCGATAGGGCGCTTTAATGGGTGTTGGTTTCTAGGTTTTGGTTATTGGATTAAAAACAAAGTTTAACGGATCTCGCTGCCTGCTGCGATAGCCTGCTCCGGCGACACAAATACCAGTTTGCCCGTAGCGTCTTCTGCCATCAGGATCATACCGGCGCTTTCGATTCCCCTCATTTTACGGGGCGCCAGGTTAACCACTACGGATACCTGTTTGCCTACAATCTCTTCAGGACTGTAATGCAGGGCAATACCGGAAACGATGGTCCGTTTTTCGGTACCCAGGTCTACTTCGAGTTTCAGCAGTTTATCGGCTTTGGCCACTTTTTCGGCCGACAGGATGGTACCGGCACGCAGTTCTATTTTGGCGAAGTCCTCGAAGCCGATCAGCGGTTTGGCCTCGGCTTCCGGCGTTGCAACGGCTTCGGCTTTCGGCGCCATTGCCGCGGCCTTGGCATCCTGCGCGGCCTGCACCAGGCGGGCACGCTCTTCCAGCTTTGCGCGCTGCGCTTCCACCTCTTCGTCCTCTACCTTGCGGAACAGCAGCTCCGGCGCACGCAGGGGATACCCGGTTTTCAGCAGGTCCATGCGGCCGCCGTTTTCCCAGTCCAGCATCTTCTCCACCACTGTAAGCTGATGGCAGATCTTACGTGCCGTGAACGGCAGGAAGGGATTGCAGAAGATGGCCAGGTTGGCAGTAAGCTGCAGGCATATATGCAGGCAGTTATCGATCAGTTTCTGGTTTTCGGCCAGCAACTCGGGCGTTTTGCCCAGGTTCCAGGGCGCTACATCCTGCAGGTATTTATTACCCTTGCTGGCCAGTTCGATCACTTCGAACAGGGCATCGCGGAAACGGTAGTTTTCCAGCGAACTCTCGATTTTTTTCTTGGTATTCAGTATTTCACGGATCAGCTCCAGGTCCCGCTCTTCCTTCACATCGTCGTGGAACCTGGGCACCCGGCCACCGCAGAATTTGTGCATCAGCACCATAGCACGGTTTACAAAGTTGCCAAACTTGGCTACCAGTTCGCTGTTGTGCCGGTCCTGGAAATCTTTCCAGGTAAAATCATTATCCTTGGTTTCGGGGGCATTGGCGCAAAGCACGTAACGCAGGGTATCTTCCATATTCGGGAAGTCGGTTACATATTCGTTGATCCATACCGCCCAGTTCTTGGAGGTAGATACTTTACGGCCTTCGATATTCAGAAACTCGTTGGCCGGCACATTGTCGGGCAATACAAAGCCGCCGTGGGCCTTAAGCATGGCCGGGAAAATAATGCAGTGGAATACGATATTGTCCTTGCCGATAAAGTGCACCAGCTTGGTATCGTCCTGCTTCCAATACGTATCCCAGCCCTGGGGCATCAGCTCCTTGGTAGCGCTGATATAACCGATCGGCGCATCGAACCATACATACAATACCTTACCATCGGCGCCTTCGATCGGCACGGGCACGCCCCAGTTGCTGTCGCGGGTCATGGCACGGGGCTGCAGCCCGCTGTCCAGCCAGCTTTTACACTGTCCGTATACATTCGGTTTCCATTCGTCTTTTTTACCCTCTACGATCCACTCCTTCAGGAAACCTTCATAATTATTCAGCGGGAAATACCAGTGTTTGGTCATGCGCTTTACCAGCGGCGCATTGCTCAACGCGCTTCTCGGGCTGATCAGCTGTTCGGGCGAAAGTGTGGAACCACATTTTTCGCACTGGTCGCCATAGGCATTTTCATTACCGCATACCGGGCAGGTGCCAACGATATAACGGTCGGCGAGGAACATTTTCTTTTCTTCGTCGTAGTACTGTTCGCTTTCCCGTTCTTCGAACAGGCCGTCGTCGTACATCTTTTTGAAAAACGCCTGGGATGTCTGCCGGTGCACTTCGCTGGAGGTACGGGAATAGATATCGAACGAGATACCCATTTGCGCAAAGCTCTCCTTAATGATCGCGTTGTATTTATCCACCACGTCCTGGGGGGTAATACCCTCCTCCATAGCGCGTATCGTAATGGGCACGCCATGTTCGTCGCTGCCGCAGATAAATTTGACATCGCGTTGTTGTGCCCGCTGGTAGCGGACATAGATATCCGAGGGCAGGTAGCAACCAGCCAGGTGCCCTATATGTACAGGTCCGTTGGCATAAGGTAATGCCGCCGTCACCAATATTCTTTTATAATCTTTTGCCATAATTTTTACAGGGAGCAAAAATCGGAATTAATTTGGTAGCAAGGAAGTTTATCTTGCCGGGAAGTCCGAAAAGCGAAAAAATAATCCGGGTAACAGAGGTCTAATAATCCCGGGGCTCGTTTTGCTGTTGTTGTACGGTACGCGCATCGCCCAGGGCACGGAACAGCAGCACCAGGATAATCACTTTAACGAGGACGCCACCGAACAGGGCCTTTACCAGGCCGCTCAGTCCATCGGTATATGCATTAACGGCTATAGCCAGCACCAGCACCCCGATAAAGGCGATAATGCCGCCGATTATAGCAGAGTAGGGCTTTTTACGCGTCCACAAGGCAAGGGCAACAAATACGCCGCTTTCTACCAGCGCAATCAATAATACATAACCGGTAAAGCCGTAACCCTGCTGGTAGGCAGAGAGCAGCTCCGATGCAAAGAGCAATGCAGCAGCGAAGAAGAGGGCATTACGCGCTTTACGGATACTGACCCGCGCATAATCGAGGTCCATTTGCCGCACTTCGTTTACATAATCGGAAATAAGGTCTTCCTGTTTTTGCGGATCCCGGGGTTGAAGGTTGTCTTCCATGATAAAGGGGTATGGTGTTTTAATCAATAGGTTTACTGTTTTACTTTACCGGGGTTGGCGGCGATAAAATCGGCCCAGCCTCCCCCCGCTTTTTTGCGGCCTGCCGTTTTCCTAGGCGCCACAACGCTGCCTGTACGGCTCTCGAGGTGATGACAATACGCGGCGGCTACGGCATCGGAAGCATCCAGGAATTCGGTATCTTCCTTAAACTGTAACTGGTGCTGCAACATTTTCCATACCTGCTCCTTGGAGGCATTACCATTGCCCGTTACGATCTGTTTTATTTTACGGGGCGCATATTCTATCGTGCCGCTGCCATGCGCCATAGCGGCCGCCATGGCTACGCCCTGCGCCCTGCCCAGCTTGAGCATACTCTGTACGTTCTTTCCAAAGAACGGCGCTTCGAGCGCAACGATGGCCGGGCGGTGGATCTGCACCAGTGCACTTACCCGTTCAAAAATATAATGCAGCCGCTCGGAATGATCTTTGTATTTCGACAGGTGCAATACGCCCATTTCGACAAGGGATACCTTACTTTTGTCAATCGAAATAATGCCGTAACCCATTAAAAGCGTACCGGGATCTATACCGAGGATGGTGTGCAATGGAATGAAATTTTAAAAATGAGCAGCAGCAGGAGCCGGCATGCATAAACTCCAGACTCAATATTTGCTTTAGTGAACAAAACTACCAAAAAAATAATTCTCAATTATATACTTGCCCCGCTGTTGCTGGCTGTACTCCTGTGGCTCATTTACCGGCAAATAACCGCTAAAGGCTCTTTCGCCGACCAATGGGCCGACTTTAAAGCCCACTGGCATGCCGGCAACAAGGTACTGCTCGGGATCGTGCTGTTGCTGGCGCCCCTTAACTGGATGCTGGAAGCGAAGAAGTGGCAACAGCTGTTGCGCAAAATAGAACCCCTGCCCTTTCGCAGGGCATTCGCCTCAACCCTTACCGGCATTGCCTTTTCGCTGGTTACCCCCAATAAGATCGGCGACTTTGCCGGCCGTATCCTCTACCTCGACGATAAAAACAAACTGCGTGCCGCCATTGCCACCCTGGTGGGCAACCTGGCTCAAACCCTGGTCACCTTTGCCTTTGGCATTGCCGGGCTTATTTATTTCAACCTGTTCCACCCGGGCCCCTGGCAGGGCATCGTACTGGTGGCGGCCCTGCTGGCGGCGGCATTGCTGGTATTCCTTTACCTGCGTATCGACCTTATTGCCCGCTGGTCTGAAAAAAGAGCCTGGCTGCGCAAGGTCATTATCTCGATCCGTATCCTGAAGCGGTATTCGCGCGGCGACCTGCTCCAACTGCTGTGGATCTCGCTGATCCGCTTCTGTGTATATAACCTGCAGTTCCTGGTACTGGCCAATGTGCTGGGCGCCGGTATACCCTGGCATACGGGCTTCCTGGTATCGGGGCTTATGTTCTGGATGATCACCGTGATCCCTTCCATTTTCGTGGCCGACCTGGGTGTTCGTGGTTTTATAGCGGGCCTGCTCTTTACCGATACCGGCATCAGCGCCAACAGCATGGCCATCCTGGCAGGCAGTTATATGATCTGGTTCCTCAACCTGGTGATACCCGCCATTATCGGCAGCCTGCTTATCCTTACCGTACGGATCATACGCTGAGCCCTTCCCGGTATACCTCATAAAAAAGCCTGCCACATTTTTTTGCGGCAGGCTTTTACGTACCAGGTACGCGGGTTATATCTTCTGGGCTGCCGGTACTACGATCGGCATCTCTTTGATGTCCTTCATTTTACCATAACCACCCAGTACATTTCTCAGGTTATGAAAGCCTTCGCGCTTCATCAGCGAACAGGCGATCACGCTGCGGTAGCCGCCGGCACAGTGTACATACAGGTTGGCCTCTTCGTCGATCTGTGCCATATGCAAAGGATCGGACAGGATATTGAGCGGAATATTGTCGGCGCCCTTTACATGCCCGGCTTCAAACTCGGCAGGTTTACGCACGTCGATCACCTGTAGTTTCAGGTCGAAAGGAATGTCCATCGCCAGCTCTTCGGGCTCTACATCGATAATGAGGTCGATAGGCTTGCCCGCAGCCTGCCAGGCTTCGAAGCCGCCTTCGAGATAACCGGTTACCTTATCCAATCCTACCCGGGACAGGCGCACTACGGTTTCTTCTTCCTTACCCGGTTCGGTAACCAGCAGTATGGGTTGATTGAAAGGCAGGATACTACCCGCCCATTCGGCAAAACGGCCATCGAGGCCAATACTTACAGAAGCCGGTACAAAGCCTTCGGTAAATACCGTAGAGGCCCGGGTATCAAGGATGAGCGCGCCTGCTTTCGCTTCCTGCTCAAAAGCATCGGGGCTTAAAGGCCGCAATGCGCGTTGCAGCACTTCGTCCAGGTCGCTGTAACCGCTTGCATTCAGCTTGGCATTAATGGGGAAATAGGCCGGCGGTGTATTCAGGCCTTCGGTAACGGCTTTTATAAATTCTTCTTTGCTCTGGTCCTGCAGTGCATAATTGGTTTCCTTTTGGGTACCGATGGTGCTGAAGGTTTCTTTGCCCAGGTTCTTGCCACAGGCCGAGCCCGGTCCATGTGCCGGGTATACGATAAGATGATCGGGTAAGGTCTTGATTTTGGTATTCAGCGAATCGTACATCATCGCCGCCAGTTCTTCTTTGGTCATATTACCGCTGAACAGGTCGGGACGGCCCACATCGCCTACAAACAGGGTATCGCCGGTAAAGATGCAATAAGGCGCGCCTTTATCGTCGGACAACAGGTAGCAGGTGCTTTCCAGGGTATGCCCGGGGGTATGTAAAACCTTTATTTCCAGGTTACCTACAGCAAACGTTTCGCCGTCCTGCGCCAGTTGAAAATCGAAGGATGCACGGGTACGCGGACCATACACGATCGTAGCCCCGGTTTTACGGGCCAGGTCGAGGTGGCCGCTCACGAAGTCGGCGTGGAAATGCGTTTCAAAAATGTATTTGATCGTTGCATTGTGTTTTTCCGCCAGTTGGATATAGGCATCCGTATCACGTAAAGGGTCCACAACAGCGGCTTCCCCGTTATCGGCAATAAAATAAGCGGCTTCGCTCAGGCAGTTGGTATATAATTGTTCAACAATCATAGATATAAAATGATTTATAAGTATACCCGGGTACACTTTCCGCAAAAATACGCATTATCTGCGGGCTATGGTACAGGCAGGCCCAATACAGGAATAGACAAAGTAAATGGGGGATCAGGGCTTAACCAATAGCATTTTCTGACCGTTCACCATAATATACGGCGGTTCGAAGCCCGGCATATAGGTGGCCCGTATCTTTTTATCGATCAGGGCTTCCGGATCATCCAGGCTGATCGCTTTCAGATCGCCGATCTCGTCGCGAAAATGCAGGCTGGTACCGCGTTGCTCCAGCAATGCGGCCTGCGGTACTTTTTGGTAACGCCCGGCCATCAGGTCGGGCAACGACGACTTGAACAGTTCGGTTGCCGCTACGAAAGTAAGTTCGTACAATTCGTTGACCCAGCAGCTTTCGGGTACCGAAAAGCGGCTTTCGAAAAGAATAGCGCCGTGGTCGATACGGGTATCGATCTCGTGCAGGGTAACGCCAAACTCGCGTACCTCATCCATAATGGCAAAGGAAAACTGGTTGCAGCCGCGGTATTCGGGCAGCGGCGCCAGGTGCAGGTTTACGGCAATTGTACCGGCACGGCTGATGTGCCGGGCCTGCAGCAATTCGTGGTGCTGTACGGAGTAAATGAGATCACATTCGGGGATATCGTCGAGCGAAGCCAGCAAGGGTATACCCGCCTGTGTTGCCAGGGCTGCAAGATCATTGCCCTCGGCGCCAAACTCTTTGCGCATACGGGTACGTACCGCTACTACTTCTATATCCAGCGCCTGCTGCTGCGCGATCAGGTATTGTAAACACTGGTAGCCTATAGGCTTGGACCCTAAAAAAACAACGCGTTGGGACATGAAACAAATGTACGGATTCGGCTTTTGCCGCCGCTATTAAATTTGCGGCTACTTTATAATACTCCATCCTTTTCCGGTAGCCGATTGAAAATTCTTATTTTTTCATAGGCAAATTTATAAGCCTGTTCGGAAAATGAAACCGACCTTTGCCCTGCAAAAAAAACAAATTCATTTTTCTAATCAAAAAGTCAACAAATGAGCAACAAAACAGCATCAGTAGGCAGCAAGTTCCCTGAATTTAAGAAAAAAGCAGTAGTAGCAGCAGCACTGAGCGCAGACGCACCCGGCAAAGAATTTGCAGATATTACCAATGGCATTCACACCGAAAGCAACCAGTGGATGGTTATGTTCTGGTGGCCTAAAGATTTCACATTCGTATGCCCTACCGAAATCGCGGCTTTCAATAATGTATACGGCGAATTCGCCGACAGGGACACCGTACTGATCGGTGCGTCTACCGATTCTGAGTTCGTACACCTGGCCTGGCGCAGGGAGAACAGCGATCTGCGCGATCTGAAGTTCCCGATGCTGGCCGATACCTCTAAATCACTCGCTGAAGAACTGGGCATTTTACAGGCTGAAGAAAAAATTGCTTACCGCGCTACCTTTATCGTAGACCCACAAGGCATTATCCGCTGGGTAAACGTAAACGACCTGAGCGTAGGCCGTAACGTGGAAGAAGTACTGCGCGTACTGGATGCCCTGCAAACAGACGAACTGTGCCCTTGTAACTGGAAGAAAGGCGAAGAAACCCTGACTGCCCAGATGCAGGAAGCATAATCTGCCGACGCCAACGGGAAGCATACCGCTTCCATTACTTCATAAAAAAAGGCTGCCTTTTGTACCAAAATGCAATCCGGCAGCCCTTTTTATAAATACCCGTTAATAAAATGAACGAAACCATTCAAAATCTTTTCGCAGATCTGAAGATCCCTGCGGATTATAAAAGCGAAGGCCTCGAAAAGCTCGCCGCTGCCGACAACCGGTTCCTGAAGGACCTGAAACTCAATATCGGCGCGGTATTGAAAAGCAATAACATCAATAAAAAAGAAGCCTTCCTGCTGGCGCTCTCCGTAGCCGCCAACGAAAAATCGGCCGTCCTGATCCAGGCCTTCGAAACCCTGGCCCGCGGCGAAGAAGCTACCGATGCCGAACTGGCTGAAATACATGCCTGCACTGCGCTGATGAATACCAATAACGTGTTCTACCGCTTCCGCCACTACCTGCCGCAAAACCAGTATTACAACAATACGCCGGCCGGGCTGCGCATGAGTATTATGATGAACCCGGTACTGGGCAAGGAACTGTTTGAACTGACCAGCCTGGTGGTATCGGCGCTGAACGGTTGCGAACTGTGTGTGACCTCGCACGAAGCATCGGTAAAACAACACGGCGCCTCCGAAGCACGTATCTACGACGCTATACGCCTGGGCGCCGTGATCAAAAGCCTGGCCGTGATCCTGTAAAGGACACCTGTTTTCCTGTCCGGGAACAGTACCGGATAAAGCCATGGCCTCATGAGCGCAAACATATTTTCAGATCATTCCGAACTGCACTTTACCAGAGTGCAGTTTTTTTTATATTTTCAGCAACTATGAAATACCTGTTTTGTATGTTCCTGCTGGCCCTGTGCCGGCTCAGCTATGCCCAGCCTCCCACGCAGGATCTGGCTGCCTACCGCTTATCGGTTGCTCAAAACAGCAATAACCAGCTGATAAAAATTGATAAAACCCAACAGGGCATACAACTGGACCTGGTATACGGCAGCACCAACAATTTTGTAAAAAAGCCCGTGTATCCCCGCGGGCTGGCCTATACCTTCCTGCGCAAACCCGCTTACGAAGCGCTGCTGGCCGTGGTTCAGGAACTGCGGCAACAAGGCCTGGGTATTCAACTATTCGACGCCTACCGCCCTTATGATGTTACGCGCATTCTATGGTCTATCGTGCCGGACGAACGGTATGCCGCCAACCCTAAAAAAGGCAGTTATCATAACCGGGGCCTGGCCGTAGACCTGAGTGTGTATGACTTAAAAACAGGTAAACTGTTACCGATGGGTACGGGTTTCGATAATTTTTCGGATACCGCCCATCATAGTTTTACCGACTTGCCCCAGGCTCAGCGCGATAACCGGGCATTGCTCAAAAACGTGATGGCGCGCCATGGGTTTACCGCGCTGGACAGCGAATGGTGGCATTATACCTTTAAGACCGATACGGTATACCCGGTGTTGAACATACCCTTCGCCGAGCTGGCCCGCTAACCGGGACAAGCCCGAAGCAGCATTATACGTAAACAGCCCCGGCACACTTATCAAGGCCGGGGCTGTTCTATTTTCAAAAGGCGCGTCACTTATACCGCCAGCTGCCGTTTATACAATTGTACAGTATTCTGCAGGCCCAGGTACAGGGCATCGCTGATCAGCGCATGCCCGATAGACACTTCCTGCAGGTTGGGTATATGCTCCGCAAAATATTTCAGGTTATGCAGGTCGAGGTCGTGGCCGGCATTAAGTCCCAGGCCCACTTCGGCTGCAGCCTGCGCCGCAGTGATATAGTCCTTGATCGCCGTCTCTTTGTTACTGTGGTAATTATGGGCATAAGCCTCGGTATACAGTTCTATACGGTCGGTGCCACAGTCTTTGGCAGCCCTTACCAGTTCGGCTACCGGGTCTACAAAAATGGACACCCGGATGCCTTTTTCCCTAAACACCGCAATGATGCTTTTCAGGTACTCCGCTTCGCGCAGGGTATCCCAGCCATGGTTGGAGGTAAGCTGGTCGCGGCTGTCGGGCACCAGGGTTACCTGTGTAGGCTGCTGCTCCAGCACCAGTTGCACAAAGCTGTCCTCCTGCGGGTTGCCTTCGATATTGAATTCGGTGCTTACTATTTTTTTCAGTTCGCGTACGTCGGCATAGCGGATATGGCGTTCGTCGGGCCGTGGATGTACCGTAATACCTTCGGCGCCAAAGCGTTCGATATCCATTGCTGCCTTGATCAGGTCGGGATTATTGCCACCGCGGCTGTTGCGCAGCGTAGCGATCTTATTGATATTTACAGAGAGTTTTGCGCCCATAGTTCCTAACTTTTGCCAAAAGTAAGCAATCCCCGGGAATGGCTTCCGGCGCCGGGGACCTGTAAAAAAAGAAGCCGTCCTTTTCGGGGGACGGCTTCTCTTGGGTAAAACGGCCTTCAGGGCCATTATTATCTTGTCAGTTTGGAGGACAACATTTTGCGGGCAAAATGTATCCTGCTTTTAATCGTACCCAGGGGTTCTTTGAGCGTATCTGCAATTTCCTGGTATTTATACCCGAGGTAATGCAGTTCGAAAGAAAGCCGGAAGATATCGGGCAGCCGGTTAATGGCGCCTTTAATTTCCCGCAATCCCGCGTTCATGACGCCATCATTCTGCGCTACCTTATCGGTCTGGTACATAAAGTAATCCTGTGGGGCATCGGAAGTGACCTTCGAGAATTTTTTACGACGGCGGTAGTTGTTAATGAAGATGTTGCGCATGATGGTGTACAACCAGGCCTTGATATTGGTTCCTTCCTGGTACTTTTCCCGGTTTGCCATGGCTCTGTAAAGCGTCTCCTGAATTAAATCTTTTGCTTCCTCAGTATCGTGGGTCAAGGATACTGCAACAGGTTGAAGAAAATCACTGTTTTCGACGAGCATCTGGTTAAAAATAGGTTCTGTCATAGCTTATGGTTTTTGTTTCTGAGCATAAATTTACGGAGTTTTGTTTCCCATGCAATACAACACTTAGTTAATAAATATTGTCCAAAAATTTCCCCAAATACACCTAAGCATCTAATTAACAAACGACTATAAATAAAACAACTTTTAACAAATTTTCCGTTAGGGAAATTTTTAAGTTTTTCATTAAGACAAAATTTTGTTTTCCTTAATAATAACGGGGTATTTATCAAAGACTATTACCAAAATCTTGAAGTGCAGCCCGATGCAAAACCGGAAGAGATCAAAAAGGCCTTCCGGAGGTTAGCGCATACCTACCATCCCGACAAGAACCCCGACGATCCCTTTGCCGAGGCCAACTTCCGGACGATACAAGAAGCCTACAGTGTGCTTTCCGACCCGGGAAAGCGGGCCGCCTATGATGAAGAACGCTGGTTGTCGGGCAAGATCAATGCCCGCACCGTGGTAATCAGTCCCGAATACCTGCTGCGGGAAATACGGAAACTCAACAACCATATCAATTCGGTAGATGTACACCGGATGAACAAACAATTGCTGCACGAGTACCTGCTGTTTTTTCTTACCGACGAAAAAATAGCCATTATCCGCAAACAGGCCGATGCATCTTATCTCGGGCATTTTATCCCGGCTATGCTGGATGCTACCCTGCACCTTCCTTTTTATTTTGCAGCGCCTGTATATACCCGCCTGCAGCTTGTAGCAACGGGCAGCGCGCACCTGTCGGAGCTTGTCGACAAAGCCAGGCGGCGTATGGCCGGGCAAGCCAGGCGCCAGCGTTACCTGCCCTTACTGATGGTGCTTATCACCTTATTGTTATGTATCGCGATGTACCTGTTCAGTAAAAAGTAAACACTTTTGCATACGGTGCTTCCGCCCGTTTAGCAGGCAAACCCTATCTTTGCGCCAGTTATCAATTCCGGCCTTTCGTGCGTACATACTTCTTTTCCTTTTTATTTTTGATTACCGCCTACCCCCTCTTTGCCCGGGAAACCAGCCCGAAAAGAGAGCTGCGCGCAGCATGGATCGCCACCGTCAGCAATATCGATTGGCCATCCAGGCAAGGCTTGTCGGCACAGCAGCAGCAGCAGGAATTTATCAACCATCTTAATTTCCTGCAGGGTTGCGGGTTCAATGCAGTAGTGGTACAAGTGCGCCCGGCGGCCGATGCCTTTTATGCGTCGCCTTACGAACCCTGGAGCAAATACCTCTCCGGCAAACAGGGCCAGCCGCCCTTTCCCAAATACGACCCGCTGGAATTTATGATCAGCGAATGCCATAAGCGGAATATGGAATTTCATGCCTGGTTCAACCCCTTCCGCGCCCTGGTGGCCAGCAACAGCAATCCCAACCCTGCCGATCACGCCACGCGTACGCATCCCGACTGGATCATCCATTACGGCGGCAAATCTTATTTCGACCCCGGCAATCCCGAAGCCCGCGAATATGTACTCAAAGTGATCCTGGATGTGGTGAGCCGTTACGACGTGGATGCCATCCATATCGACGATTATTTTTACCCTTACCCGGTAGGCGGTATGACCTTCCCGGACCAGGGCAGCTATGCCAAATACAATACGGGCATGAGCCGCGACGATTGGCGCCGTAACAACGTAAACCTGTTCATCTCCCAATTGAACATGATCGTGAAGAAAGAGAAATCCTGGGTGAAGTTCGGCGTAAGTCCTTTCGGCATCTGGCGCAACGACAGTAAAGATCCGCGCGGTTCGGCTACGAGAGGCACCAGCTGTTACGACGACCTGTACTCTGATGTAAAACTGTGGGCCGAAAAAAAATGGGTGGACTACCTGGCGCCGCAGCTCTACTGGGAGCGCGGGCACCGCGTAGCAGCCTACGATGTATTGCTGCCCTGGTGGAAAGAAAATATAGCGCAACGCCAGTTGTTTATAGGCCTGGGCATATACCGCATGGTCAATGCCAAAACCTACCCCTGGAACAGTCCTAACGAAATACTGGCCGAAATGCAGGCTGCGCGGGCCGTTCATGCCAACGGCTTTATTTTCTACAGCGCATCGAGCTTCAATAAGATAAAACCGGCGCTGGCCGATAGCCTGCGCCTCAGCTATTTCGGCAATATCGCCATCCCGCCCGCTACCCCCTGGCTGGATAATACGCCGCCTGCGGCGCCAACGGTAACGGTTATCTCCTCGGCGCAGGGCAATTTTGTACGCTGGGAGCAAAACAATACTGCCAACGAGCCTTTGCGCTACCTGGTATACCGCTTCGAACTAAACGAGAAGACCGACCTGACCAATTCGTCGAAGATACTGGCGCTGACCCGCAGCAAGTCGTTTACCGACAAAGACTATGATGCCGCTAAGAGTTACCGGTACGTAGTTACCGCACTGGACCGGCTCTGGAACGAAAGTGACCCGAGTAATATCGCCGCTTCCTCCACAGACTGATGCCTGCTTCCCGCGAAAATCCTTTTAAAAGAAAAGGATTAAAATTCGTTTATTTTGTACCCTGATGTTTATTGAACCTTTCAAATCGAATAATAGTGCCGGCTGGATCGAAGTGATCTGCGGGTCTATGTTTTCCGGTAAAACGGAAGAATTGATCCGCCGCCTGAAACGCGCGCAGATCGCTAACCAGCATGTGGAAATTTTTAAACCGGCTGTAGATGTCCGTTATCATGAAACCGATGTGGTATCGCATGATGAAAACCGGATACGGTCTACCCCCGTTACCGCTTCGCAGAATATACTGCTGCTCGCCGAAGATGCCGCCGTGATCGGCATTGATGAAGCGCAGTTTTTTGACGACGAATTACCCAATGTAGCCGATACCCTGGCGCAGAAAGGCGTGCGCGTAATCGTGGCAGGCCTGGATATGAACTTCCAGGGACAACCCTTTGGCCCGGTGCCCGCCTTGCTGGCCAAGGCCGATTATATTACCAAGCTGCACGCCATTTGCGTGGTATGCGGCAATATTGCCAGCTACTCTTATCGCCTGTCGCCCGAAACCTCGCAGGTAGTACTGGGCGAAAAGAACAAGTACGAGCCCCGCTGCAGGCGGTGTTACCATATGCATGATTAACACCCGGCACAGCACAAAATACCTTAATTTTAGTACATGGAATCATCTGATCTTCGCCCCAAAGGCAACCTGAGCCCGACAGAGAGAGAGTACGAGAACAGCATCCGGCCCCAGTCGATCGAAGATTTTTCGGGCCAGCCCCAGCTTATCGAAAACCTGCGTGTATTTATAAAAGCGGCAAATATGCGTGGAGAAGCATTGGACCATGTGCTCTTTCACGGACCTCCCGGCCTCGGCAAAACAACGCTGTCGCGCATTGTAGCCAACGAGCTGGGCGTAGCCATCAAAGAGACCAGCGGCCCTGTGCTCGACAAACCCGGCGACCTGGCCGGCCTGCTGACCAATCTCGAAGAACGGAATGTATTGTTCATCGATGAGATACACCGGCTGAACGTAGTGGTGGAGGAATACCTCTACGCCGCCATGGAAGATTACAAGATCGACCTGATGATCGAAAGCGGCCCCAATGCCCGGTCCATACAGATCAACCTCAGTCCCTTCACCCTCATTGGCGCCACTACCCGCTCGGGCCTGCTTACGGCGCCGCTGTTATCCCGCTTCGGTATTAAATCGCGGCTGGATTATTATAATGCAGAAGTATTGCAGCGCATCGTAATGCGTGCTGCCGGCCTGTTGCAGGTAAGAATCACCTCGGAGGCCGCTGCCGAAATTGCCCGCCGCAGCAGGGGCACCCCCAGGATCGCCAACGGGCTGCTGCGCCGTATGCGCGACTTCGCACAGGTACTGGGCAACGGCGTTATCGACCTGGGTATTACCGAACACAGCCTCAAGGCCCTTAACGTGGATGCCAGCGGGCTCGACGATATGGACAACCGCATCCTGGCTACCCTGATCGAGAAGTTTAAAGGCGGGCCGGTAGGCATCAGCAATATCGCCACGGCGGTGGGCGAAGAGGCCGGAACCATTGAAGAGGTGTACGAGCCCTTCCTGATCCAGGAAGGTTATATCGTACGGACACCGAGGGGCCGCGAGGCCACCGAAAAGTCGTACCGCCACCTGGGCAAGGACCGTGGCCCGCAGGGTATGGTCCAGGTATTATTTTAACCTACACCAATCATTATTCCGATTTCAGAAGTCATCTCTACCGGGATGACTTTTTTTTATCCTGCCGGCAGGGCAATCTCCTCAAAAGTGCAATTCACACTAATTCCCGCACTGCTTACCTAACTATTTTGTATTTTGTTGCATGAAATGCTATCCGGGAATGATGCGCCTGTTTGTATATCCCGGATAATCCGTTACAAAAAACACCCGACCATGTTTGCTAAAATTAAGATGACCTGTGCCCTGCTCCTGTTATTGTCCGGCTTCGCAACCCGCGCACAACCCGTATTTTCCATTACGACCACACCCGTCGACTCGACGACTATGGGCACTCCCCAGTATACGAGCGTCCTCGAAGTCGTTACCTATCTCGTTAACCAAACGGCTATACCCCGGAAATTAAAATGGCAGTTAATTACCGGTACTTCATCATTTGCCCCCGACTGGGAACTTATGGGCGTTGCGGATAATTACCTGGTGCGTGCGCCCGGGCCGCAAAGCCCCTTGGTGAACCACGTTATTATGGAAACCGATACGATCCAGCCCGGCGATTCTTCCATACTCAAACTCCTCGTATGGGTGCCGGATACTTCGCCCAATGGCAGCAACGGTATTTTTAAGATCAGGGTATTTGACAGCCTGCCGACCCAGGTCGACACGGCGGTATTCAGAATTTGCAAAGGCGTAGGTTGTATTTACCCGCCGATCTATGGTCCGGGGGGCGGTGGTAATACCGCCACTCCCGATATTACAAAAGGCGCAGTTGCTTTTTCCCTGTATCCTAACCCGGCCACCGGCAAAGTATACATCCGGCTGCCGGATGGTAAGGTACTGGCAGGCGCTATACGGGCAGAGGTATATGATTATACGGGCCGCCTGTTGTTGCAACAAAACGCAGGCGCCGCGATAGACCTGGAACATATACGCCCGGGTATGTACCTGGTTCGCTTATACCAGGGCGATCAGTACCTGGGCTGCCGTAAATTAAACAAACAGTAAACAGTTTTGCAAACAAGAAGGCCTGTACATCATGTGTACAGGCCTTCTTGTTTATCGTTCTTTATCGTTGTCTATTCTGCCCTGCGTTCTATATTCAGCCCCACGTTCAGCACCGAGGGCAAAGGATCTTCACGCATGATCTGTTCGATGCGGATATGATATACACCGGGCTTTTTGAATTGCGGCGCCATAGCAGGGGCCAGGGCCACTTTGTGCTCCCAGATGCCGCCCATACCCCGTCCCAGCCATTTGCCTTCGGCATCGGCCAGGCCGATCTCGGCCCGCGACATATGCCGGAACGTACTGTCGCCCGGGCCTTTTACATTAAGCCGGATCCAGAGATTGGCATTCGGGTAAGCCTCATCGTGGCGCACCAGGAAGTAAAAGGCATAGGGGGAAACGGTATCGGTGATATTGATACTGAATTCAGGCTGGAAGCTGCTTTTCCAGGCAGCCTTGGGTATGCCTTCCTGTTTCTGGTAATAAGGCGATTTGATACCGCAGGATGCAGCGGCCAGCAAAAGGCAGAAAAGCGTAAGCGTACGTAGTTTCATTCCCTGTTTTAAATAAGTATGATCGGTATTCGCAAAATTAGAGCACATTCAGGACTTGTTCTTTGGCTTTTTCCAGGCCGTCTTTCATATTCACCACAATCTTCTGGATATCGGCATCGTTGGCTTTGGAACCCAGGGTATTGATCTCGCGGCCTACTTCCTGCAATACGAAGCCCAGTTTTTTACCGGCGCCGTTGTCGTCGCCCTGTGCGGCCAGGTCGGTAAAGTAAGCGCAATGCGTGCGCAGGCGTTGTTTTTCTTCGGAGAAGTCGATCTTTTCGATATAAAAGATCAGTTCCTGTTCGAGCCGGTTGATGTCGATCCGTTCTTTTTCCATCCACTCCTGCAGCGAACCGTTGATGCGCTGGCGGATACGGTCGATACGGGCCGGTTCGTATTGCTCTACTTGTTTCAGCAGGGTCTCGATATTGGTAATGTTCATGAGCAGGTCCTGCGCTATGGCCTTACCTTCCTCTGCGCGGTGCTGCATCAGCTGTTCTGCCGCTTCATTGATCAGTTTCCTGATGGCCATCCATTCCGCTTCGGGCAGGCTGTCGCTTTCGGCGGCCACCACTTCGGGCATCCGCATCAGGGTGGTCATGATCTGGTCGGGGCGGGCGCCGAACTCCAGCTGCAGGTCATCTGCAATCGCCATCATCGCATTGTAGTAATAGCGGGCCAGCTCGGTATTGACCTGCATGGGTTTGGCGGCGCCATCCTGCTTGATGGTTACCGTAAGATCGACCGTACCTCTTTTCAGGATACGCATCAGGTCGTTACGGATATCGGCTTCGTATGCTTTAAGCAAAGGCGTAAACCGGTTGTTCAGTTCGAATTGTTTCCCGTTAAGCGACTTTATCTCTACCGTTACCTGGCGACTGCCGGCTGTTCCCTCTGCACGGCCATAGCCGGTCATCGAATATATCATGTGCTCTGTTTAGTTTGTTCCGAAAAACGAAAGTATCTATTATTTCTTTTCGGCGATAATATAAATGAAGGCCGTGGTCTTCAGACCCGCCTTATCCCCCAGCAGTTTGCCCACTGTATTCATAACTTTACCTACGGTGTTTTTCAGCCCGCTTTTGTTGTGGGTATCCCAAAAGGCCGGGATAACGGACACCTTGTACCCCTTAGGGCCGATTATCTTTTGATAGTCGCTTACGGGAATGATATGCTCCGACCATAATCCGTTGGAGGGATCGCAGGTATTGGAGTAATGCAATCCCGGATCGGGCAAGGTATTATGGGTTGCGTACTGGTCGATGGCCTTGTCCAGGTCGTGCATGGCCAGGCCCCGCGTAGCTGCGGCCAGTTGCTCCTGCTGCGCTTCGGTAATGCCCGGCAGCCGCTTACGGATAAGCGCTTTACGCTGTGGCAGGAAGGTCAGTTCGGCTTTGCGGTGCAGCCTTTTATGAAAGACCAGCATGGCCGGGTTGTGGAAATTGGCCGTGGTAGAAAAGTAAATAAGCGCCTCTGGCTGCCCCTTGGCCATATCGCCGTAAAAGTCGTCGAGATCGTAAATGTGCTCGACTACGTTACGGCTGAGGATAATGTCGCATTCTATATGCTTGTCGCGCAATACGCGGATGGTTTCTTTATGATCGCCGGTAATAAATAGAGAAATGGGAATAGCCAGGTACTCGGCCATTACCCTTGCGCCTTCGGTCATTTCGGGTATGATATCGTTATACACCACCGTTTTACAACCGATCATACTGGCCAGCAGGAACAGGCTACCCATGCCTGCACCGTAATCCATGATCACCAGTTCGGAAACCGGTTTATTTTTCAGCTTGATGGAACGGTAGAGCAATTCTGCAGCGGTTTGCACCGAAAAGAACTTGCGGTCGTTATGCCTTCCTTCGTAGTAGTCGCGGGCCAGGTCCGGGAAGGGCAGGGTATCGACCGGGAGCGTCGATATTTTATGATACAGGATGCGTGCTTGCGCCTCGATAAGCAGGGCCAGTTCATCTTCCTGCTTTAAAAATTTATCCATGACTTTAAAAATAGAGCGCAATATAACTAAATAAGCGCCCATTTCGGGAACCCGTCCCCATGTTTCTAAAATTAGCGTTAAAGTAAAAGCATTTCCCTGATATCCAATTCAATAAATTCATAGCTTTACTGATTCAAAAACACAGCCATTTATGAATCTGAAATCTCTTGCCGTAACCAGCGCGTCTGTGGCCCTGCTGGCCCTGACTGCCTGTAACAATGGCGGCTCCAATACTACCGAAGCACCTACCGATACTACTGCAGCCCAGCAACCCGCTGCACCTGCCGGTCCCATCACCATCAAACCGGTAGCGGGCTCACCCGAATTCCCGGATGCACAGCTCGGTATTAAAAACGTAAAAGCAGAACTGCAGGGCTCCGACTCGGTAAAGATCACCATCGACTATGATGTAAAGAATTACGAACTGAAGAGCCAGACCAGCGATGCCGGCACCAAAGCATGTAACAACTCCAAAGACGGCCAGCACATCCACTTTATCCTGGACAACCAGCCCTATACCGCGCTGTACGAGCCTACACGCACCTTTACTGTGGCCGTTAAATCGGAGCACTACCTGATGTCGTTCCTGTCGCGCTCCTACCACGAATCCATCAAAACGCCGAAAGCCGGTGTACTGTACCATTTTTCCGTAGACGAAAAAGGTAAACTGAGCAAACTCGAAATTCCGAAAACACCAATGATCTTCTACAGCCGCCCTAAAGGCGAGTATGTAGGCCAGGACACCAAAAACCTGCTGCTTGATTTCTATGTGTATAACACGACGCTGGGCGCAGACGCCAGCAAAGTAAAAGTAGACGTAAACGGCACAACTTTTGATATTGATAAATGGCAGCCTTACTTTATCGAAAACGCGCCTATGGGCGATGTAACCGTTAAGGTACAGCTGACCGACAAAGACGGCAAGGCCATCGAAGGCGTAAATACTTCGGTAAGCCGCAGCGTTAAGCTGGCCGCCCAGGAGCCTGTAAAATAATGCTTCTCATCGTTAAACATACTGCGGTTGGGGTGTTACATACAGGCACCTCAACCGTTTTTTTATTATGACCAGACACTACCTGCTTTCCGCATTGCTCCTGCTCTTATTCTTTGTGCCGGCAAAGGCCCAGGATACCCTATGGGTACAGCAGCAGGACAACAAGCCCTACCTATCGCACAGGGTCCGGAGGGGCGAAAACCTGTTCCTGTTGTCGCGGCGTTATTCCGTACCGCCCGCCGTACTGGCCGACGTCAACGATGTCAACTACCAGGACGGGCTCGTAGCCGGCTCGCGCTTCCGGGTACCGATAGACAAGTACAACTATATCCGCATCGAAAGTATGGTAGACAGCAGGGCGCTGTACTACCGGGCAGAGCCGGAGGATAACCTGCATAGCATAAGCCGTATGTTTAACGTATCGCAGGGCACCATACAACGCTGGAATCATATGCAGGACGCCGACGTAACCGGCGGCGACGTATTGCTGGTAGGCTGGATCGCCTACGACAAATCGCAGCAACCATTTATAACCGCAACGGCCGCTGCCGCCGATACCCCTGTGGGCAGGGACACCAAATCTACCAATGTAAAAACGCTGCCCACCGTAAAAACCGGGAAACCCGTACCCGCCCCCGTACCGGTGCCGCTGAACAAACCGGTAAACGACAGTGCCGGCAAAGCGACAGCCATATCCACGCCGGAAGAAGAGGAAAGCCATGCGCTTGCCCGCCAGTTTAAGGAGGAGGACCAGGGCGGTCCCGTAACGGAAGAGTCGGGAGCGGCCGTGTTCTATACGCTGAAAAGCGCGGCAGCAGGCGTTTACTACGCCTTTCACAACAGCGCCCGCAAAGGCTCTGTAATCAAGGTGCTGAACCCGGCAAGCAACAAAATGATCTACGCAAAAGTGATCGGTCCCCTGCCCCAGCTTAAGGAATACCACAATGCCGTTCTGGGGCTCAGCAGCAATGCGATGAAGACCCTGGGAGCACGCGACCGGCGCATGTTCTGCAAGCTGAAATACCGGTAAAATACGGCCCGGACGGCCTGCGCAGGAATTTAAAAAAAATATAACCGTTTTTACTTTTTATCACAAATTCCCGTACTTTTGCAATCCTTTTTGGAATAGCGGGTGTGGTGAAATTGGTAGACACGCTAGACTTAGGATCTAGTGCTGCGAGGCTTGGGGGTTCGAGTCCCTCCACCCGCACAACGATGAAAAATCCCCGCGACAGCGGGGTTTTCCGTTTTCAACGAAGAGATATACTAATTAGCAATATAGCAAGATAACCTTTTAAAAAATACAAAAACTATGGCAACGGTAACTCGTGAACCCATCGGTAACTTACACGATAAACTGGTCGTAAAACTTACAAAAGAGGATTACCTGTCTTCTTTTGAAACCGCGTTGAAACAATATGGTAAAAACGCGAATGTACCCGGTTTCCGCAAAGGCAACGTACCATCCGGTATGATCAAGAAAATGTATGGCCAGTCTGTATTCGTGGATGAAGTGCTGCGCAGTGCCAACCGTGAACTGGAGAACTACCTGAAAGAAAACAAACCGGAGATCTTTGCCCAGCCCCTGGCTATCGAGAGCAACGATCTTAAATTTGATATGAACAACCCGGCTGAATTCGATTTCGCATTCGAAATAGGATTGAAGCCTGACTTCGAGGTAACCCCGCTGAACAAAAAAGGCGCTATTACCCGTTATAAAATTGCAGTAAGCGACAAACTGGTTAACGACGAGGTAGAGAACATCTCCCGCCGTGCCGGTAAAGTAGAAAACCCGGAAACTTTCGAAAAAGATACCGATATCGTTTACGCTTCCTACGAAGCCTGCGATGCGGAGGGTAATGTAGCCGAAGGTACCGCTAAAACAGAAGACGTAGTAACCATCGACCAGATGCCAAAAACACTGGGCGAACAACTGCGTGCGAAGAAAGCAGGCGAAACCATCGTGTTCAAACCTGTTGAAGTATGCACCGAAGAAGAGCTGGCCGACTTTATGAAAAGTGCGCTGCGTAAAGACGCCGCTGACACCGAAGCTGCCAACTGCTACTACCTGCTTACCCTGACCAAAATCGGTCGCCTGATCCCACGCGAACTGAACGCCGACTTCTTCGCCGAAGCATTCCCCAATGCGGATGTTACCGACGAAGCTGCTTTCCGTGAGCGCGTAAAACAGGAACTGGAAAAAGAAACCGAACGTATCGCTAAAGAGCGCATCCAGAACGAACTGTTCGAAACACTGGTGCACGAAACACCGATCGAACTGCCGGTAACCTTCCTGAAAGCCTGGATGAAAAAAGGCGGCGAGCAGGTTAAATCCGACGAAGAAGTAGAAAAAGAATTCCCGTCCTTCGACCACCAGCTGCGCTGGACCCTGATCTCCGACAAACTGGTTCGTGAAAACGAAATCCAGGTATCTTACGACGAGGTTATGGAAGATATCAAAGCCAAGGTAATGGCTTACTTCGGCCTGCAATCGGCTGACGACGCGCCATGGATGGATTCTTACATGGAGAAAATGGCCAAAGAAGAAAAAACCATCGACGAAACGTATCGCAGGCTGTTGTTCGACAAACTGTTCGACAAACTGGAAAACGTAATGGAAGTGAAAAAGGAAGAGATCAGCGAGGAAGAGTTTTCCAAACTGGCCCCTGCACACCACCATCATCACTAGTCAATCCGTTCCCGGCATAGCCGGTAAATACAGGCGGGCAGCTCATTACGGGCTGCCCGCTTTACTTTTGTACCGGCGCATGCAGGCTCTTTTACACGTACAGCAAGGTGTTTCAATTATTTTTTTATGACGTTTCATTTTTTTTTGTATCTTGAAACCAATTTCTGGTAAACACTAACATTATAGGCTAAACACTTTACACGCTTTTTATGAAAAATTGGAAATCCTTACTGATTACCGTTTTTGGCTTTTTCAGCATTGCCGGCATGCTTTTGCTCAACTCCTGTACCCAGGATCCCTGTACGGACCTGGTGTGCCAGAATGGTGGCGCCTGCAGCGACGGCTTTTGCCAATGCCCTACCGGCTTTGAAGGCGCCGAATGCGAGATCGAGGCAGCCAATCGTTTCGTAGGTAAATACGCAGGTTCTATCCGCTGCAATAATTTCCCGATCCAGGCCGATACCGTGACGATTGAATACGTATCCAAACCCAACCAGGTCATCCTGAAAATGGGCGCCGGAACTACCTCTGTACTTTCTTTTACCGGTACTGCTCAAACACCCGAAACTCATTTTGAAACCCGTGTAATGCCCGGTGTAACCGTTCATGCCTATGTTACCGTTGATGGCGGCCTGCTTGCCGTATACCTCGAAACTATCAACGACCAGGTACACACCCGCCAGATCTGCCGCTTTTCCGGCATAAGGCTACCCAACTAATATTTACCGATATCCCTATAGCGATATTGCATAGGCTGTACCCCGGCGGTACAGCCTATTGTTTTTTATGACTAAATTTGCAGACAGCCCGGAAAAAGGCTGTACAAAAGCATCGACGATGAATGTACTTTTTGAAGACCTGGGAAAGATAGAATATGGTGCAGCCTGGGACCTGCAGGAGACTTATATGAAACAAGGCCTCGATATCAAATCGGCCCGGTTTAACCAGGAGGCCGGCGGCATTACCGAACAGGCGGCCATTCCCCACTACCTTTTCCTTTGCGAGCATCCGCATGTATACACCCTTGGCAAAAGCGGCGTACCCGAAAACCTGCTGATCAACGATCAGCGCATGAAAGACCTCGACATCTCGTATTATAAGACCAACCGCGGCGGCGATATTACCTATCACGGCCCGGGACAAATGGTAGCCTATCCCGTACTGGACCTCGAACAGATCTTTACCGACCTGGGCCGTTATATGCGGTCGCTGGAAGAAGCCGTGATCCTGGCGCTGGCAGAATATGGCATCAGCTCGGGCAGGCTCGAAGGCTCGACCGGCGTATGGCTGGACGCCGGCATTCCCGGTAAAGCCCGCAAAATATGCGCAATGGGCGTACGCAGCAGCCGTTGGATCACCATACACGGGCTGGCCTTAAATGTAAATACCCAGATGCAGTACTTCGATTATATCGTACCCTGCGGCATCAGCGATAAAGGCGTAACCAGTATGCAACGCGAGCTGGGCCGGGAAGTGGATATGGAGGAAGTAAAGGCTTTATTCCTGAAAAAATTTGAACAGGTATTCGGGCTCGGTATCGTAGCCCTCACCGATAAAGAAAAAGCAGAGGCTATTTAGTCCTCTGCTTTTTGTTGCTGATACGTTTATGCTTATTCTTCTTCCGTTTTTTTAACTGCCGGCCGGGTTACGATAATATAATCGGCAAGCGGGGCATAAGCAGCCCAATCAGGCGCTGCAAAGTCGGCAGGAGCAAAGGTACTGATCGTTGTTACTTTCTTCTTATAAACGCGCTCCAGGCGGCCCGCAAGGCCACTGTGGTATTCGCTGTGGAAGCGGCCGTTCATCTGGAACACAACGGCATGTTTGTTTTTCTTCATGGCTTCGGCAATCGAATAAGACATGGTCGCATCCCAGAAGTTTTGCGACTGGTAGAGGTTCATACCCGGTGTGGTATGCCCGCCCATGGCTTCCAGGAACTTGTCGTAATAGATACCGGTAAGCGTATCGACCGGCAAGGGCGCAATATATTTCTTCTTTACTTCCTTGCTTAGGCCATCGAGCGCTCCCAGCCCCTTACGGGTAACCAGGTTGGTATAACGCGAAGGCGCGTTGGCTGCAATTACGGGCAACCCGTGCTCTTTGGCAAACTCTACGGTAGGCCTGTAGTCACTCTTATAAGTATCCCATGCACGGGCCTCTTTTATAAAATTCTTCTCGCTGATCTGTCCGGCCAGGTATTCGTCTACGATATACTGTACATCGCGGTGAAACATTTCCATAGATAATACCAGGTCTTTACCGAAACGGCCTTCCAGGGCGGCAAAGATATTGCGCTCCAGCAGGTGACCGATCGAGTCGTCATGCTGTTCGCCAAAGATCAGGACCTGTCCGGCGACTACGTCTTTAACGATATCGTCAATGGTTACTTCTTTTTTAAGCGTGGTACTGTATACTTTATAATCGACGCCTGCAGACTGGGCGAATACAGGGGTTAAAGCGCAGGAAAACAGGATCGGGAGGAGGAATGAACGCATACGGGTAGTGAATTTGATAAGGACCGCAAAGGTAGGTCAATCGGGACAAAAAAAGCGGCAAACACGATTGTGTTTGCCGCTTGCTCATTCCTGTGTGTCCGTGGAATGTTTATTTCAATTTAAGATCCATTTCTACGCGACGGTTCTGTGCACGTCCTTTAGCGGTCTTATTGCTCGCTTTAGGCACGGTATCACCATGTCCATCGGCCTCGATACGATTGGCGTCGATGCCTTTGTTTACGAAGTAAGCTTTTACTGAATTAGCGCGCTGTTTAGACAGTTCCAGGTTCTTGGCTGCATTACCGGTATTATCGGTATGGCCATCGATGGTCATGTAGTAATCAGGGTATTCGTTCAGGATACTTACGATCTCGTCGAGTACTTTATTCGAAGTTTTCTTGATCGCTGCTTTACCGGTTTCGAACTGTACCGCTGTAGCTGCGAAAGACAGGCGTTTCTTCACTTCTTCTTTTACTTCGGGGCAGCCTCTGTTGCTTGCAGGACCGGCAACGGTCGGGCAACGGTCTTCTTCGTCGTTTACGCCATCACCGTCAGAATCCGGTATCGGGCAGCCTTTGTAACGCGCCAGGCCTGGTACGGTAGGACAGGCATCGTCATCATCGTTCACACCATCGTTATCGGTATCAGGTATAGGGCAACCGTTGTATTTGGCTACACCAGCCACGGTAGGACATTTATCGACCTTATCGGGTATACCATCACCATCGGTATCGGGACAGCCGTTAAACTCGGGCTTACCGGCCACAGTCGGACATTCGTCGGAAACATCTGGTGTACCATCACCATCAGTATCTACAGGAACCGGTGGCGGCGGCGGTGTTTTTGGTTTGCGGGAACCGATAGAGGTGGCAAAACCTAAAGAATAAAAGGTATTATTATCCAGTTTGGTATCCTGGAAACTGAAGCGATAATTGCCCTGCAGGAACACATAAGCCTCGCTGGCTACGTTCATCTGTATACCGATACCAACAGGGGCATAAGGCACAAAAGAACCGCTGTAGCGGCCTACGCCCACACCTGCAGACAGGAAGGGATTGAAGAGGTGGTCGTCGCTCAATGCCCTGAGGTGCAGGGAGCCTTCGAGCTCGTGACCGATATGCGTGTTGGCCTCGCGCTCCGGCAATGCGTAGTCGGTGAAGACGGCATTATAACGGATCGACAGGTCGAGGTTATTGGTAAGTCCCTGCCAGAACATCAACGAGGCGCCCATATCCATTTTACCGATTTGCGGGATGGAAGCGGAATAGTCGGTAATATTCACCGAAAAACCGATCAGCGATCCTTTCTTTTTGGAGGCAAACAAAGATTCTTTTGGGGTATCCTGGGCAAAGGAGGTCAATGCCAGGGCTGATAAAGCCAGTGCGGAGGTAAATTGTCTGATTCTCATAGAGGACATTTTAAGTTAGAAATATATGAGGAGGGTACCTGGATTTTATAACCTGATATTTCACTCGATGCTAACTACAAAACAATAATCATGCCAAACAACTCATTCATAGCAAATCTAATACTTTAATACAATTTTACAACCATTTACCCATAAATATATTTCAGACTGGCGCAAATGCAATAAGGGAGCGCTTTTCAGCACTCCCTTGTATTTTCAAAACTTATTGATCTGATTAATGCGCTTCTTCTCCGGGCTTCAGCGGAACGGTTTGCGGAACGAAGTCGTTACCATTACCGTCATCTTTGAAGTCATAAGGCCAGCGGTGTACTTCAGGAATATCGCCTTCCCAGTTACCGTGACCAGGATGGATAGCCGTAGTCCACTCGAGGGTAGTAGAACCCCATGGATTCAACGAAGTTACTTTGCGGCCTTTGAAGATGCTCACGAAGAAGTTGAATACGAACAGCAGCTGTGTGAAGAACACTACGATTACCACAACACTGATGAAAGCGTTCAGGGTACCGAATTGTTTGAAAGACTCCCAAGCGCTGTAATCGTAGTAACGACGCGGCATACCGGCAAAACCTTCGTAGTGCATCGGCCAGAAGATCAGGTAAGCACCGGCCAGGGTTACAAAGAAGTGGATATAACCCAGGGTATTGTTCATGAAGCGGCCAAACATCTTGGGGAACCAGTGGTAGATACCGGCAAACATACCGAAGAAGGCGCTCACCCCCATTACCAGGTGGAAGTGGGCAATTACGAAGTAGGTATCGTGCAGGTGAATATCGAGTGCAGAGTTACCCAGGAAGATACCGGTAAGACCACCAGAGATAAACAGGGAAACAAAGCCCAGGGCGAACATCATCGGTACGGTAAACTTCAGGTTGCCACGCCAGATGGTCGTCAACCAGTTAAATACTTTAATGGCCGAGGGGATTGCGATCAGCAGGGTAAGCAATACGAAGATACCACCCAGGAACGGACTCATACCGGTTACGAACATATGGTGCGCCCATACTACGAAGGCCAGTACGGTGATACCTGTAAGGGAGATGATCATCGCCAGGTAACCGAAGATCGGCTTACGGCTGTGCGTAGAGAGGATCTCAGACGCCATACCCATACCCGGCAGCATTACGATATACACTTCGGGGTGACCCAGGAACCAGAACAAGTGCTGGTAAAGGATAGCGGAACCACCGATATGGGGCAACGCTTTACCACCGATAAAGATCTCAGATAAGTAGAAGCTGGTACCGGCGTGGCGATCGAAGATCAGCAGTACGAAACCGGACAGCAGTACAGGGAAAGACAGTACACCCAGTACAGCGGTGAAGAACAGGGCCCAGATGGTCAGTGGCATACGGGTCATCTTCATACCTTTCACACGCATGTTGAGGATGGTAGTAATATAGTTAAGACCGGCCAGCAACTGGGATACTACGAATAAAGCCATCGCGATCAGCCAGAGGTCCATACCGACACCGGAACCGATAGACGCTTCTTTCAGGGCGCTCAACGGCGGATAGGTCGTCCAGCCACCTGCTGCAGGTCCTGTTTGCACGAACAGGGAAGCAAACATGATGATACTGGAGATAAAGAAGAACCAGTAAGAAAGCATGTTCATGAACGGCGAAGCCATATCGCGGGCGCCGATCTGCAGCGGGATCAGGAAGTTACTGAAGGTACCGCTCAAACCAGCCGTAAGTACGAAGAATACGAGGATCGTACCGTGCATGGTTACGAGGGCATAATAGAATTCGGGAGTAAGTTTACCGCCTTTAGCCCAGTGACCCAGAAACTTCTCCATAACGGGGAAAGTATCTTCGGGGAAACCCAGCTGTAAACGGAAAAATACGGAGAACAAAGCACCAACAATGGCCCATATAATACCGGTGATCAGGTATTGCTTAGCAATAACCTTATGGTCCATGCTAAAGATCCACTTATTAATAAAATGCTGTTCGTGATGCTCATGGCCATGGCTGTGACCGTGTCCGTGTGAATCAGGGTGAGCGTGCGCTGCATGCGCGTGTCCGATTGTTGCTTCGTTACTCATTTTATTTTTATGTTTCTGCCTGCTCTGTGCAAAGAAGGCATTCCTTATTGGTAAAAGAAAATACTATGATCGTAAATTATCTCGCGTTATTCGATTAATGGGTGCTTGCAACGGTTGCAGGGGCAGCTTTGGTTGTGTCAGCCGCTGGAGCCGCGCCTTCTGCTGCGGGCGCCGGCGCTGCAGCTTTCTGCTGGCCTGCATAATAGGCCGGTTGTTTGCCGATCCACTCTTTAAATTCGGCTGCGGTCTGTACTATTACCGTACCTCTCATAGAGTAGTGACCTTTACCACACATCTGGTCGCAGGAGATTTCGTAGACAAAGTTAGGATTCTTTGTCTTAGCTTTCATTTCCTCGGTAGTAAACTTAGGGGTAAACCACATCGTAGTCGTGATACCGGGAACGGCATCCATCTTCATACGGAAGTGTGGCAGACCCACGTCATGAATTACGTCGCGGGAGTTGATCACCAATTGTACGTTACGTTTATCAATGATATGCATTTCACCGTTTTCGATGATAATATCGTCTTTACTGGCAGGGTCGTTCCAGTCGAGGCCCAATACATTGGTCGCATCGTTGGTCAGGCGGTAATCCCTTTTACCGAATACGCCATCAGGACCAGGATAACGGATGATCCAGTTAAACTGCTTGCCTACGATCTCCACTACGAGCGAATCTTTAGGAGCGATATCGGTCATGGTAAACCAGTTTTTCAGACCAATAACAACCAGTACAACGAGCGCCAGGGCCGGAACTGTTGTCCACAGGATCTCCAACTTGTTGTTGTGCGAGTAGAAGAAGGCTTTCCTGTTTTCGGTAGACTGGTAACGGAAGATGAAGTAGAACAGCAGGATCTGTGTAACAAAGAACACGATACCGGTCATTACCAGGGTAACAAACAGCATACTGTCATAATTATCCCCCTGAACAGAAGCTGACTCAGGCAGCATTTTGTCCATCAATTCTACGTGGCATTTATAGATGCCGATCATTCCGAGGACGAAAAAGGCGACCATCAACCAGGCCATCAGGCGGTTGGTTTGTCCTTTAACCTTTTTTTCGTCTCCCCTTAAGATAGTAGCTAACTCACTGGCTTTTGCAATCTGATAAATGACGATAAAAACCAGTACAACTAAGGCGGTAATAATTAATCCCGACATGCTTATTATATTTTATACCCTATTCCCCCCGGAGGGGCTATTATTGTTTAATATTACTTGTCAATTTGCTTCAATCCTTAGCTTACGTGGATCAGTGTTTCCTTCAACAACGGGTTGTTTACCGGGATAACGTTTGCTTTAGAGATCGTTTTGGCAACAGCCAGCATCAGGATACCGATAAAACCGGCAGGGATACCCATTTCATACCAGCTCATGTGCCAGTTTTCCTGCATCGGGCCAGGCATGGTCATTACATAGAAGTCGATCCAGTGACCGAAGATGATGGTCATCGCCATAAACACTACGGTGAAGTAGTTGCGTTTGCTAGGACGGGTCATCAGGATCAGGATAGGCATTACAAAGTTCAGCACCAGGTTGGCAAAGAAGAAGAAGCTGTAAGGGCCCTGCATACGGATCTTGAAGTATGTTGTTTCTTCCGGCATGTTGGCGTACCAGATCAGCATGAATTGTGCAAACCACAGGTATGTCCAGAAGATACTGAAGGCGAACATGAATTTACCCAGGTCATGGATGTGTTCTTTGGTAACGATCTCGAGGTTGCCCCTGTTTTTCAGGAATACAACGAACAGCAGGATCAATGCCATACCACTTACGAAAGAGCTTGCGAATACATACCAGCTGAACAAGGTAGAGTACCAGTGTGCATCGATACTCATAATCCAGTACCAGGGCACAGTGCTCATCATGGTTAAGGCGTATACGAAAAGGAATGCACCACTCAGGGCTACCATTTTCCAATAGATCTTGGTGCTGTTGCGCGGGGCTACTTCCTGTGCCAGGGACATAGCGCGGAATTTGCGGCCGAACCAGCTCCAGAGGGCAACAGTAACGATAGAGAAACCGGCAAACATGCCTTTGTTCAGGAACGCTGATTTACCTTCCAGCACTTTATCGCCGTGCGGGTGTACCCAATGGAAGATCGGGTTATGGTCGCCCAGTCCGAATACGATGCTGAACAGTACCACCAGCGCGATCACGCCGAATATCCATACGTTGGCGCCAATGGCTTCCGGTACACGACGATAGGATACGATCCAACCGCCCTGCGCCAGACCGGCAGCAGCCTGGATAAAGATAGAGGCCGCGGTGATGAACAGGAAGAAAACGCTGTTTTGTAATAATACTATCCAAAACCGGGTCTGATCGTGTTCGTTTCCGGTAAGCAGCCCGAGTAAGCCGCCCAAAAGCGTAGCTATGCCGATGACCAGCAATACTATTCCAGTATTTCTAAAGCGGGATGGCACTTCAAAACGTTCCGTAATCATAATATTTAGATGCTTCGCTCTTAAGGAGCATGTTTATTTTAATGTATGCTATTTTAATAACCGGCCGCCTTGCGGGGCCGCAATGGTATTAGTGCTTTGCAGCTGTGGCTGTATCTTTTACCGCTGCAACGGCTTCAACTTTCTTGGCGGTATCTACTGCAGCTGCGGTACCGTCGGCGCCCATGGTAAAGGGAGCGCCACCGTTTTTGGATTGTACCTGTTTGATGTAGGCGATGATCTGCCAGCGCTGTTTTACATCCAGCTGGCTGGCGTAAGAGCCCATCATATTCTTACCGTACACGATAGCGTGGTACATTTTACCTGAAGGCATATTGATATAAGCAGCGCCGCCTTTCAGGTTGGCAGGCATAGCCGCAAATTTACCACTTGCATACAGCGGACCGTTACCGTCCATATCGGAACCATGGCAGATACCGCAATAGATATTGTAGATACGCTGACCCTCTGCCAGTTCTTTTTCAGAGAACTTGTAGGGCGACTGCAACGCAGCATAGGCTGTCGTATCGGCTTCTGTAAGGTGATCGGGTAAAGCATGCCCCCTGGCGATAGTGCCGGAAACGGGGTCCTGGCTGGTAAGCCCGTTAGCGGTTACAGGGTTGGTGGTGTAAGCATCATATGCACGCGAGTAGGTCATATCCGGCGCATAGTTCTTGCCCGGATTACGACGGATACCGCCGCTGTTACAAGCTGCTATAAATGCTGCTCCTGTTACTATCAGTGTTACTAAATATTTTTTCTTCATGTCAATTTATTCAATAATAAGCTCGCGCTCATCAGAAAATTTACTATGCAAGTTGTTGTTTTTGATACTCTTCTTCTTTATCCCAGCGGCCATACCACCAGCCTTCTTCGGCTACCTGTACATTGGTTTCGGTAGCGCCCGTGGTTTTCAGGAAATCGATGATCTCGAGTTCTGCAGCCGGATCGGTGATTTCGATCGCTACTACAAACAGGTCATCAGTCTGACGCGGATGGAAGATATGTTTCTTAACACCAGGCATAATCTGGTTGAGGTAGCAATAAGTCAGTACCATACCTACTGCGGCAAACATTACGGTCAGCTCGAAAGTGATCGGGATGAAGGCAGGCAATGCGAAGAAAGGTTTACCACCATAGTTGATGGACCAGTCTTTGGTAAATACCCAGCTCATGAAGCTCAGGGCCGTTGCGGTACCGGTAATACCAAAGCAGAAACCGGCAACGTGCAGGTCCGACTCTTTGTGCCCAAGGGCTACATCGAGACCGTGAACCGGGAAGGGAGTATAAACATCATGCAATTTGTAACCACTATGACGAACCTTTTCCACAGCGGGAAATAAAACCGCTTCGTCGTCGTAACATGCTACTGCAAATTTTTTTATAGCCATTTTTATAAATTCAGGTATCTAAAAAAGTAATTTGAAAAACACGATCCGTTGCAATGCCGCGCTTAGTGGGCATGTTCAACTTCGTGGATAAATTCCGGCACGGACATTTCATCCAGGCGCTTCATTTCACGTTTATAGTTATCACCGGAAGTTTTCAGCGTAAACTTGATCTCTGCAATCGCGATTACCGGGAAGTATTTGGCAAACAGGAAGAAGCAGGTAAAGAACAGGCCGAATGTACCGATATAGAAACCAAGCTCTGTCCAGGTAGGGCTGTAGTACGTCCAGCTGGAAGGCAGGTAATCACGATAGAGTGAGGTTACGATAATTACAAAACGTTCGAACCACATACCGATATTTACCACGATAGACAGGATGAAGGTAAACACGATGTTCCTGCGGAGTTTTTTGAACCAGAAGAACTGGGGGGATACCACGTTACAAGCCATCATCGCCCAGTAGCTCCACCAGTATGGTCCGAGTACACGCCATTTAAATGCCTGTTGTTCGTAAACTACCTGGCTGTACCATGCCATAAAGAGCTCGGTAAGGTAGGCCACACCTACGATAGAACCGGTCAGTACAATTACTTTATTCATAGCCTCGATATGACCGATGGTGATATAGTCTTCCAGGCGGAAGATTTTACGCACCAGTACCAGCAGGGTATTTACCATCGCAAAGCCGGAGAATACCGCACCCGCAACGAAGTATGGCGGGAAGATGGTAGCGTGCCAACCTGGAATTACAGAGGTCGCAAAGTCAAAAGATACGATGGTGTGTACAGAAAGTACGAGTGGCGTAGAAAGACCTGCAAGTACCAGGCACAGCGACTCAAAACGCTGCCAGTTTTTTGCAGTACCGGTCCAGCCGAAAGAAGCGAGACCATATAATCTTTTACGCAGTTTGGTTTTAGCCCTGTCGCGGATGGTTGCGAAATCGGGAACGAGACCGGAATACCAGAACAACAGGGAAACGGTAAAGTAGGTCGAGATCGCGAACACGTCCCAAAGCAGTGCGGAGTTGAAGTTAGGCCACAGCGAACCGCGGGTGTTAGGATAAGGTAATACGTAGAAGGCATTCCAAACACGGCCCATGTGGAAGATCGGGAACTGGCCGGCGCACATTACCGCAAAGATCGTCATCGCTTCCGCTGCACGGTTTACACCGGTACGCCATCCCTGGCGGAACAGCAGGAGGATCGCAGAGATCAGGGTTCCCGCGTGACCGATACCTACCCACCATACGAAGTTGGTGATATCCCAACCCCAGCCTACAGTACGGTTGATACCCCAGGTACCGATACCCCAGTAAACTTCCCAGAATACGGAGAATGCACCGAAACTCAGTAACAGCAGGGAAAACGCAAAGCCCATGTACCACAGCTTGGACGGCTTCTGCTCGATCGGGCGGCAGATATCCTCGGTTACCTGACCGTATGTTTTATCGCCATTGATGAGGGCTTCCCGAACGAACGATTCGTATTTTAAATGCATAACTAATATGGTTGGATTGCTTAATTGTTAGATTGTGTTCCTTTCAAACTAATAATGTGTATCCAAATTTTTATTCGTAATAAAAAATCTTAGGTACTTAATGCTTAGATATGTTGTTTCGCCATTTCGTTCTTATCGCTACCGGCTACGATCATATTGGTATTCCTGATCTTGGACAGGTAGTTTACGTTCGGTAACACGTGCAGTTGTTCCAGTACATAGAACACACGCTCTTTGTTATCTACGTAGCGTTGTTTGTAAATTTCGCTTTCCGGATCGTTTACGTTACCGAAAGTGAAGCAATCGCCGCCACATGCTTTCTGACAGGCTGTAGTGATATGGTGATCTTTGATCGGTGTACCTTCTTTTTTAGCGGTCAGTTTTGCATCCTGCAGACGCTGTACGCAGAAAGAACATTTTTCCATAACACCACGGCTACGTACCGTAACATCGGGGTTAAGCACCATACGGGTCAGGTCGTCGTTGATATCATCACGCTGGCCATCGGTGTACAGGTTATCTTTAAAGCTATCCGCACCGTTGAAGTCGAACCAGTTGAAACGACGTACTTTGTAAGGACAGTTGTTCGCGCAATATTTAGTACCGATACAACGGTTATAAGCCATCTGGTTCAGACCTTCCGAACTGTGGTTGGTTGCAGATACCGGGCAAACGTTTTCGCAAGGCGCGTTATCGCAATGCTGGCACATCATTGGCTGGAATACAGTCTGGATGCTATCCGGATCGTTAGGATCACCGCTGAAGTAGCGGTCGATACGTACCCAGCTCATTTCCTGTGATTTCAGCACTTCGTGTTTACCTACTACAGAAACGTTGTTTTCTGCCTGGCAGGCAATTACGCAGGCGCCGCAACCGGTACAGCTGTTGAGGTCGATGCTCATACCCCAATGGATACCTGGTTTCTCATGTACCGGGTACATGGTCGCGTTTTTCTCAAACGCTTTTTCGTCCAGGTCGGCATCTTTATTTTCTTCATGATGCCCCATCCAATGCGGATGTGCATAATGATCGAGTTCTTCTTTGCGGCTTTCCATCAGCGCACGTGGGTTCTTCTTGAACTCATCCAGGGTAAACTCCTGGATGATCGGACGATCCTCGTAGCTGTGGTGGGTCTGTGTGATGGCAACAGCATAAACATCAGCCGTTTTCTCTACAGAAGCCGTATTGGCGTAATCGAAAGTCTGACCGTTGAAGGTAACCAGCGGGTAAGCATTCTTACCGTTGATCGAAGCAGGACCTACGTCTTTAGAACGTCCGTAACCTACTGCAACAGCTACCACATCGTTGTGCATACCGGGTACTACTACTACCGGCAGGGCTACTTCGTTAGCGCCGACTTTTACTTTTAATACTTTTTTGTTGCGCTCTACCTGGTTGATACCGGTCAGTTCAGCATCAAACTGCTCTTTGGCAGTTTTGGGCGACATACAAACGTAGTTGTCCCAGGTTGCTTTCGTGATCGGATCAGGCATTTCCTGCAGCCAGGGGTTGTTACTCCATGCACCACCATAACCCAGGGCTACGGTTTCGTACACAACAACCTCGTATTTGCCACCGGTTTTTGCTTTAGCCTTGGTGATCGCATCTTCTACATTACCGGAGAAGCTTGCGCCGGCCAGTGGAGCAGTTGCCGGTTCGGCAACACCATCCTGGAGGGCTTTATCAAAGTTGGCTTGACCGCCAAGTTTGGCAATCCAGTACTGGTTGTAAATATCGTGATAAGTCTCTGAAGCACCGGACCATTTCAGCAGGCTGTCCTGGAAGGCACGGGTTTTGAACAGAGGAGCAATAGTAGGTTGGATAAAGCTGTAGTAGCCGGTTTTAGGCTCTGCATCGCCCCAGCTTTCGAGCCAGTGGTGATCCGGTACAGCGTAATTGGTTAACTGGGTGGTTTCGTCCAGCCTGTCGTTAAAGGAAACAGACAGTTTTACTTTCTTCAGACCGTCCGCGAATTTCTTCGCGTCGTAGTAGTCGTAAGCCGGGTTAACACCGTGGATGAATACCGCGCCTACCTGGCCGGCGTTCATCGCGTTAACGAAAGCAACCATATCGGCATCCAGGCCTTGCTTGTAGTTAGCAGTAGCAGCCCAGTTTACCGTAGTACCATTTGCACCGATAGCGTTGTTAATGGCATTGATAACGATTTGCAGGTTTACATCGTTGCTACCGCAAACAACCAGGCCGTTTCCTTTTTTCAGGTCTGCAGCAGCAGCCTTGATCAGGCTGTTCAGTTTTGCAGAAGGCAGGGAAGGTGCAGCGCCTGTAGTGATGGCCCTGTATAAAGCTTCGGCAACTTTACCATATTCAGAAGGCTTGCAGGTGGCACGCTCATCGGCATTGGCGCCGGTCATGCTCATCATACCTTCTACCTGGTAGTGCTTGCTCATTTTTACATTCTTGGCATCGCTCGACTTGATCTTACGGGTTTTCATGAAACCGGTAGCAAATTCTGTCGGAGAAAGCCAGGTACCGAGGAAATCGGCGCCGAGACTGAATACCGTCTCTGCTTTTTCAAAATTATAAGAAGGCAGGGCACGTTTACCGTAGCTTGCTTCGTTGGCCAGCAGCATACCGGAATAAGAAACCGGGTCGTACTGGATATGTTTTGCATTGGG
Source organism: Taibaiella chishuiensis (assembly GCF_003014535.1). Lineage (GTDB taxonomy): Bacteria > Bacteroidota > Bacteroidia > Chitinophagales > Chitinophagaceae > Taibaiella > Taibaiella chishuiensis. The sequence continues at coordinate 69,041 of NZ_PYGD01000001.1, forward strand.
GTATTTGGCAACAAAGCGGTTGATCACCTCTTTGGAAGTAGGACTCAGCATAGAACCGGTAACGATGTAAACCGCACCACCAGCGCTACTGAGGGCTGCAGCGATCGGCGTATCTACCGCTTCGAAAGTATCTACGGCTTTACCGTTGGCACGGGGCTGACGTAAACGCGTTTTATCATAAAGGCTCAGTGTAGCAGCGATTACCCTGGCAGAAGTACCACCCTGGGTAATAGAAGAACTGTTGTTACCCTCGATCATAATGGGACGTCCGTCGCGGGTCTTCACCAGTACGGAACAATATTCTCCATTATCCACGAAAGTAGAGGCGTAATAATTGGGAACTCCGGGAGTCAGCAGTTCCGCATCCGGTTTGATCGCATAAGGGATAGCCTTACGCACCGGCATTTCACAACTTGCCGCGATGGTAGCAGCGAGGGTGCTGAAGCCTAAAAATTTAAGAAAATCCCTTCTCGGCGTAGTTGCATTCAACAGTTTGTCGCTCATGTCAAGCACGGGCAAATCACGCTGAAATTCATTTTCAACAATCTGTTGATGCTCCGGAGTATTCTCCAGCTCTTCTAACCCCTTCCAGTATTGTTTGTGAGCCATAATACTTTATAATAATTCAATTGCTTCTGCTGCAATCGCTTTAATTTGAGTAATAGTGATTGTCTCCCTGCGGAGTGTATTGTATTAGTAGTGGCACTTCTGACATTCCGTACCGCCCAATTCAGCTTCGGTTACGCCGGTGCGTTTACCTTCCTTGATCTCGTCGTGGTATTTCTGGAATATGTTGTAGTAGTTGTTGTCTTTGAACTGTACTTCAGTCTGGCGGTGACAGTTAACACACCAGCCCATAGAAAGCGGGGCAAACTGGTGTACTTCGTCCATTTCCTGGATCGGACCGTGACAGCTCTGGCACTGTACCTTACCTACGGCTACGTGCTGAGAGTGGTTGAAGTATACGTGATCAGGCAGGTTGTGGATCTTAACCCATTCGATAGGAGAAGACTGGATCTTACCGGCAGCATCGCGCTTGTATTCTTTTTTAACAGGATCCCAGCCCGCGTAAGCATACAGCTTGTGGATCTCTTCGGTACCGTTTACTTCTTTACCTTCATAAGTGATCAGTTTTTCTGTACCGGTGTATTCGTTGATCTGTTTGTGACAGTTCATACAAACGTTGGCAGAAGGGATCATAGCCTGGCGGCTCTTCTCGGCGCCGGCGTGACAGTAAAGACAGTTGATCTGGTTGATACCTGCGTGTACTTTGTGGGAGTAGAACACCGGTTGTTTCGGCATGTAGTTTTCCTGGCGGCCCATATTGATGGAACCGTTTACGATCCAGTAACCGGCAAAAGATAAGATGAGGATACCAGCGATAGCGATAAACAGCTTACTGCGCAGCAGGGGAACTTCTTTTTTAGTTTCCAGGCCTTCTTTATCGTTGGCAACTTTATTCAGCGTTTTATTAACACGGGCGAGGATAAATACCAGCAGCGCAAGTACCAGGGTAGCTATGGTATATAACCAGGTGTTGTCTTTTTCAGGCTCGGAAGTCTTCTGACCATCAGTTGTAGGTCCGCCCGGAGCTTTATATTCATCCACATACTTGATGATCGCATCGATCTCCTGGGTAGTCAGGTTCGGGAATGCGGTCATCGCGGTTTTGTTCCACTTGTTGTAGAGGTCGTTGGCGTATTTGTCACCACTGGCGATTACAGCAGCCGAGTTATGCACCCAGTTGTATAACCACTCTTTGCTCGGCACTTCCTTACTTTTTCCCTGTAAGGCAGGACCAGTCGCATCTTTGATGGGGTTGTGACAGCTTGCACAATTCGTTTGGAAAAGTGCTTTACCGTCCTGGGCAGACGTTACATTATTAAATAAGAAAGAGAAAACGAGCGTGAGCACAAGTAAACTTGCCCGCTGCAGATGTGATTTTGACCTTAAATATCCAGACACGTGTAAAGTATTTTTAATTTTACTTATCTTTTTTAGGTATTTGCGAGGGCAAAAGTACAACACGATTGCCAAAGAATCTACACATTTGTTAAAAAAAATTTTTCAATACTGGCGCGGGTTTCAGCCCTTTTAATTGTCATTTTGAATATGTGTTTGTCATAAGAGTGTCATCAAAAGGTCTGAAAAATGTCACAAATGCGCCTTTTTTTGTAAAAATTGTGTCAGTTATCAACCTTTAATGCAACGTTACAAAAAAGCTTAATATGCGCTCCGTTCCGGGCCCGATCCGGAACCGTTCATCGATCCTTTTACCCACGATCCAGGCTATTTTTTTGTTGCTTTCCAGCACCCATATTTTTTCCTTTTCATGCAAAGGCACTTTCTGATCGATCAGGAAACGGCTTACTTTTTTCTTTTTACGGTTCATACCCAGCGGGTAAAAGTAATCGCCGGTCTTCCAGGGGCGCAGCACCAGGGGGAATTCAAGTTTAGCCAGGTCGAGGTGCGCCGCCTCGCGGGCATCGGCCTGCAGCACTTCCTGCATCAGGGCCTCCGTCATTTGCCGTTCGCGCCCTGCCAGGTCGAAATGTACCGCATGCACCTGCTCCGTACCTGCATCAACCAGGATATGATTGCTCTCCCGCGCTTCCTGCGCCGTAATGATCAGGAAATTCCGGTTGCGGATAATCCGGAAAGCCGGCGCATTGATATATTTTCCCGTTTCGGCTTCCGTCAGGTGTTTCAGATCGGGCAGCTGCGCCGCCGTAAACCCGAAGGGTTTAAGCAACTCCAGCAGGATGGTGCCCAGGGGGTTACAATGCCGCAACTTCAACAAGGGTATGTACCAGTCCTTGCCCCGCTGTTCGAGCAGGCGTTTGCGGTAACGTTCCACCGATTCCAGGTAGAGCATTTCGGCTTCCTGCAGGTGCAGGCTGCTGCGGTACAGCTGCGCGGCCGCCCCGGGCACGATCTGCTCGGCAAGTGGCAGCAACTGGTTGCGCACCTGGTTACGCAGGTAGTCGTCTTTTTGGTTACTGCTGTCTTCGCGCCAGGGTATGCCTGCCGTTTGCAGGTAATGCAGCAGCGTTTCTTTACGCAGGGCAAGCAACGGCCTGATCACCCTGCCCTGTTGCGGCAATATACCGTGCAGGCCGGCTATACCGGTACCTTTCAACAGGTTGATCAGCATGGTTTCTGCGGCATCCTGGCTATGGTGCGCCGTGGCAATAAGATCGTAGCCCGATTGTACCCGCAGCTTTTCGAACCAGGTATAACGCAGGTCCCGGGCGGTTTCCTGCAGGTTACCGCCTTCCTGTTCGAGTATAGCAGGGGTATCGAAATGTTGTACGACAACGGGTATTGCCTGTTCCTGCGCCCAGCCCACAACCAGGGCCTCGTCGCCATCAGACTCGGCGCCCCGCAAGCCGAAGTTGCAGTGGGCCAGTGTTATAACCACACCCGCACGGTGCAACAAGGCAGCCAGCGCCATACTATCGGCGCCGCCGCTAACGGCAACGATTATTTTTTTCCCGTCCCAATGGTACTGCCGCAGCAGCGGATATAAATCTACTGACATAATTAATGGTAAAAAGGAATTGATCCCCCAGGCACAACATAGCTGTAAACCTGGCCTGCAGGCAATCCTGGCAGGAGCGCAACCCCTTATAAAGAATGAACGGTCTATCCTGTTCCTGAAAAAAAATTTGCCGGGCGCACTGGCCCGGCAAATTTAAAAGCATTAAAGACAGGAAAATAATTAATTTCAAAAAGAGCGCCCGCTGTCTAACGCATCAGGATCACATCTCCCTTGAACACTCTCGGTTTACCATTTGGCATGACCACCTGTATATGGTAGAAATAGGTATCCATGGCTGCCGGTTGCCCGTTAACGGTACCATCCCAGCCTTTCAGCGGATCCCTGCCATCATACACCAGGTGCCCCAGGCGGTTCCACACTTTAAATTCAACCAGTTTTTCGAAGAGCACGTTACCGATCTTGAATTCATCGTTCAGACCGTCTCCATTGGGCGAGAAGGCATTCGGCATGGCTGTTTTGGAGGCATATTCCACATTGATCCGCACACTGGCGGTATCATGACAACCGTTCTCGTCGTAACCGATCAGGTTATAGGTAATGGTTTCCAGCGGACGGGCTACCGGGTTTTTCAGCAACGGATCATTGAGATAAGTAGCCGGCGACCATAACCACATAATGGCATCACTCTCACAATCCAACTGTACGGAATCGCCGTAAAGAATGGTGGTATCGGCAGTAACATAGCGGAAGGAGAACGGCGGGTACACATGGATTTCCATACTGTCCTTGCTGGTACAATGCGCTACCGGGGTGGTTACCGTAATGATCTTTTTATAATCGCCTACCGGGCCGGCAAATTTATTGTTCGGCTCATAGTCATTCTTCAGGTAATCGGGCGGCGACCAGTTGTAGATGTAATTGGTTCCGGAAGGGCCCGCATAGGCGTTCAGGTCCGCCGAATCGGAGGCACACATGATCACCTCCCTGGGTTGCAGGTTGATTACCGGTACCGGCTCTACAAATATTTCATAATCGATCTTACGCGGCGGACAGGTAGCCGGGGCGCCGGGCTGCGTACCGATAATGGAATACACGGTGGTATGCGTCGGTGTAGGCGTAATGGTAAGCGAGCCCTGGCTTAAGGCAGCCGGCAGCCAACGGAAGTCAAGCGTGGTATCGATCTCGGCCGTAATAGTGATCTGCGTATTGGGACAGATCGTATCCAGCGGTGTATTGATCGCTACGAAGAGGGAGTCGTAAATGAGGATACGCGCCTCCCGCACGATGTTATTCGATCCATCCTCGCAGCCACAGGGCGACAGGGCCTGGATAATTACCTCTTTGGTACCGGAAGGATACTGCACCAGCAGCGGCTTGATCTCCAGGATCTTGGTCGTCTGGTTGGCCGGGATGGTAATACTGTCGGGGATAAAGCTATAGTCGGTACCATTCACAGCCGTACCGCTGATCAGGTATTTAATCGTAAGATCTTCAGAAAGATCGCCGCTGCGGATAAAATCAACAAAAGCCGACTTACAACCACGTACACAGTGTGCATTGGTATCGAGGCCGCCCTGGGTCGACTCTTCGGTAAGATCGATATTAACGGCGTCGAAATTGAATTTGAAGCTCACGATATCCTGGCCGCTGCTGTTCAGTTTGTTCGGACAGTATACATTCGATGGCGCTGTAGGCCAGCCGCTACCATTACAGCAAATAGAATGGTAAACGATACCCGAAGGGTCCAGGCGATGGATACCTACGTGGGTATGATCGTCCCAGTTTTGCAGACCGAAATAAGTAGCAAAAAGCAGGCTGGTAAAACCGGATTCCAGCGCGAGGAAATAGAAGTTATCGGGAATGGTGCTGAAGGCATCCGGGGTAAGCGGCATACCAGGCACCACCGATCCGCCCGATGAGGTAAGACCTGCCACGTATACGTTACCGCAGATATCCAGTACAAAAGCCGTGGGGAAAAACTGGGGGTTACCACCCTGTGCATACCCTACCCTGGTCGATAACAGCGAGGTGCTCAGATCGGGCGAAAGCTTGTCGATAAACAGGTCGGAGTTGGCCATGGAGTATACCCCCGGCGATACCGGGTAGTTGCCCTGCGTACGGCCCAGTACATAGATGTTATCGGCACAGTCTACCTGCAGGTTTACGGCCTGGTCGGTATTATTCGTACCCAGGTAAGTAGAGCGCATCATAGCGCCGGTGGTAGCATTGACCATGGTTACAAAACCGTCGATACTGCCGCCCGGGGCAGCGCTGTTCAGCACGCCGGAAGTCGTGGGGAAGTTGGCACTTTGGGTAGCGCCGCATACCACTACATTACCCTGGCTGTTAAACTGGACACCGAAGATTACATCGTTGCCGGATCCACCCAGGTAAGTACTGTACATCAGGTTGGTACAGGTAGGATTAAGCTGGAACAGTACCCCGTCGGTAGAACCGCCGGAAGTGGCCTGCATCGCATTCGGCGTAACCGGGAAGTTATTGGCAGGCGTGCTGCTCACCACCCAGATATTGCCGTTCTCGTCGAAGTTGACTTCGGTAGGGCTGCTGTTGTTCTGACCGGTAACGCCGGTGGTAAGACCGGTAGCGGTAAAGGTATTGGCATCGCCCTGCGAGGTACCGATATAGGTAGCACCGATCAGCGCCGAACCGGTTGCATTGAAATGGGCTACGAAGATATCGCGGCCCCCGTTATGTGTAGGATCATAGGCCGTGGTCGGCACAGGCAGGTTGGTAGAAGTGGTAGTACCGACCATGATCAGTTCATTATCCTTATTCACGATCATCGCATGCGGCAGGTCTACATCCGAACCGCCATAGAGCGTAGAGTAGATCAGCGTGGTACCATCGGAGCTGTATTTATTCACCCCTGCGTCCTGGCTGCCGCCAAAGGTAACCTGGTAGGCGCCCGGGCTTACCGGCCAGCCTACGCCATAGGCCTGGGTACCTGCATAGAGGCAACCGGCAGCGTCGTAAGTGGTAGAAAAGCTGTAAAAACTCTGGTTACCGGTACTGCCGCTATAGGTGGCGAATACCAGGTCGGGATCGATGATGAGCGGGTAAGCTTTGTTGTAACCATTGGGCAGGTCGAAGGAGAGGATACCTTTGTCCAGCTTGTATTTCGAAGCTACGGGTACCGTGCGGCCATCGATTACCTGGTAGGTATACGGCGCCTTTTCAGTCACCTCGTTTACCGAGGTTTTGATCAGCAGGCTACCGTCTTTACTGATCCTGGGGCTTACCCCTTCGAAAGCGAGCGCAATGTTTGCCGGGTTGCCGCCGGGCGCAACCACAAAATCGTACTTAAGCGCCTGCGCGCTTTTGCTGTACACCACCACATCCACACCATCGTAGATATTTTTCTGGGTGATCTTACCGTAGAGACCAACATGGCCGGCCCATTGCGTGGCATCATTGCCCAGGAAATAGTTGTGGTAGTAACTGCGTTTCTCTTCCGTGGTATAAGAAACCTTATCCGAAGCGCCTACAAAATTAACCTTGTAGGCATGGTGATGTACAATCTCGTCTTTCGTGTCTTTCTCGCCTTTACCCGCACCACAACTCATTTCGTGGATACGTTCGAGGTCTTTGGCACTGGCATAGTTGTACACAAAACCTTTATCGGTCAGGAACATCGCACCGCCCGGCACATCGGCCTTGAAGCGTGCCTGTTTGTTCCATTGCCCTTTGTTTTCCACGAAGTCTATCGACTTCTTGGTATGCGAAGGCATAGCGGCGGGTGGTTTCGCCTTAAAATCATGTCCGTAAGTACTAAAGTGAAGACTTAAAACCAGCGGGCACAGAATGAGGGTATTGGTTAATTTCATATCTGTTGTTTTAGTTTGTGTTGATGGTCGTGTGCTGCGCATTCGGGGGCTTCCCTGCGCCGGGCATATTATTTTTTAAAGAATTAACAAGGCATTGCGTACATCTTATTGGTATACAACAAACGCTAATATAATAAAAAGTGGCTAAAAAAAAGCTACTTCATCTTCATGGAGTAGCTTTTTTTTACAGCCTTTCGGCAAAAATTTACCGGATCAGCGAAATGGCATCTTTTCTTTCGTAGATCTTGCCATCTGCGCAGGTGTATTTGATGAAGAACATGTAAGTATCGGTGCTGGCTTCTTCGCCGCTTTCATACTTACCATCCCATCCTTTAGTGATTTCTTTATTGTTATAAACCTGTTTGCCGTAGCGGTCGAAGATCTGCATGGAGAGCAGGATCTGGCCAGGCTGGAGATTAGGTTTGAAGTAGTCGTTCAGACCATCGCCATTCGGGGTAAAGCCGCTTGGGGTAAACACTTCGCAGCAAGGTTTGGTCGGCACCATTACCGTTGCGGTATCGAAACAGCCAAATTGGTTGTATACCGTAAGGGTAACCAGTGTAGGCTCGATAAACACACCACGAACAGTCTGTCCTTCGGCGCCGGAAAGCGTACGGAACGGTTTGCCCGGAGCCCAGCGGTAGTCGTAACCGGCACCAGGTTCACCTTTCAGTTCAAGGGTATCGAAGGCACAAATCACATCTCCGGAGATCGGTTCGATACCGGCTACAGGATTCGGGTTTACGATAACCGTGAACGGTGCGGAATTTGCCTTGCAACCTTTATTGGAGGTAGCTTCCACTTTATAGACACCGGGAGTAGAAACAGTAATGGCAGAACCGGTTTCGCCGGCTACTGGCGCATTGTCCCTGTACCACTGGTAAGTAGCGGTAGCTTCAGGTGTTTTCAGTTCGAGTACTGCAGAAGAACCTTCACAGATATTTACGGTAGAAGAACCTTTGATATCGACTTTAGGTAAAGGATTTACGGTAAGATTCAGGGTCAGGAAGCTGTCGCAGCCCATGGGCGACTTCAGCATGGTATCGTATTGTCCGGGAACGTAGAGCTCGCGACCCAGCCAGTTATAGGTAGAGCCTGCGCAAATTTCCTGGGAAGCGGTATGGTGGCTTGTTCCGTAGTGGATACGAACGGTATCGGTAAAGGTTTGTACACCGCCTTCGCAACCGGCGCCGCCCTGGTATTTTACAATATAATAGTTGGTGCTGCCATCAGGTGTAACGTTGATACATGCGCCTGTACCGATGGGCAGGTTAGGCTGGCTGTCTGCATACCATTTCAGGGCAGCGGCACTGTCAGACTCGATCATGATCCAGGGTTTGTAAGGGATAGTGGTATCTACCAGGTAGCTGGCAGTTCCATTTGGTGTATAGCGGGTAGCTTTTGCACTGGCGCCTACGCTGCCCCAGAAGTCTGCAGGACCCCTGTTAGGGGTATAGATCTGCACGGTGGAAGACGCGTCACGCACGCCCTGTACGGCCCAACCCGGAGTGGTAGAAGGACACGTAGGGGTACCTGGTATACTACCGGTGTGGATCTCGATAATATTGGTTCCTTCATACATGATCAGCTGGTTCGTTACCCGGAAAGCATTACAAGCGCCACCGAATTTGGGCACCTGGCAGTATTCCACGATACAACGGCGGTTAGGCGCGGTACCGAAGGTCTGGGTACGGATTTTACCGCCCTGCGAAAGATCGGTATCCATAAATGCCAGCAGGATAGCGTTGTTCAAGTCGCCGGCAGCAGTAGCGCCGGCCCAGGTAAAGGAACTGTAGAGTGTACTTTTTGTTACATTGAAAGAGATAAAGTTGTTACCGGATGCAATAAATTGCGTATAAGGATTTCCGAAATAAACAAATGTGAAACCGATGTTCACCGCGCCAGAGAAAAAGTCATCGGCATTAAGTGGATTAGGGTTGGCAGAAAATGCAGCGCACATCTGGATCGTCTGGCCGGGGCAGATTGTTGTATCTCGATACTGTAACGCGATCTGCGCCTGAGCACGTTGCATGCCCAGCAGCATCAATACAAACACGCCAATAAGTTGTAGCCTCTTCATAACAAGTAAAAAATTTTCGGGTAGTGAAAATAGTAAAAATTAATTAAAAGAAAAGAACCAAATAATTTCCGGAGGATTACCTTTTCTGATTAAAAAAGACAACATGCCTAAAAAAAGGGTTGGGTAGGCTCCGTAATTTTTGGTTCTTTTTTTCTGAAAACCAGCTAGTCCGCTGCTATGGCCATTAATAGGCCCTTGCAAACAGCACTCTTTCTTTCGAAGGTTTGCCGGTTAATATACATTTACCATCTTCCTGCTCGTTACCCAAAGGTATACAACGGATTGTCGCTTTGGTTTTGCCTTTTATCTCCTCTTCGGTTTCCGGCGTACCGTCCCAGTGGGCCGCTACAAAACCGCCTTTTTCATCCAGCACTTTAACAAATTCATCCCAGGTATCCGCCTTGGTTATATGCGCGTCCCGGAAGTTTTTGGCCTTATTGAACATAGCCACCTGGATGTCTTCCAGCAGCTCTTTTACATAGGTGCTGATCCCTTCCAGGCTCACGGTATTTTTTTCTTTGGTATCCCTGCGGGCTACTTCTACCTGGTTATTTTCGATATCACGCTGTCCCAGGGCAATCCGTACGGGTACGCCTTTCATCTCGTACTCGGCAAATTTCCAGCCCGGACGCTTGCTGTCGTCGCGGTCGTATTTAACCGAAACGCCAAGCGCTTTAAGCTCCATCATAATCTCTGCGGCTTTCGCATCAATCACGGGTTTGGACTCCTCACCTTTATACACCGGCACGATCACCGCCTGCAAAGGCGCAATACGGGGTGGCATTACCAGGCCGTCGTCGTCGCTGTGCGCCATTACCAGCGCACCGATCAGGCGGGTGCTCACGCCCCAGCTCGTAGCCCATACATAATCCAGTTTGTTATCCTTGTCGGCAAACTTCACATCAAAGGCCTTGGCAAAGTTTTGGCCCAGGAAGTGGGAGGTACCGGCCTGCAGGGCTTTACCGTCCTGCATCATGGCTTCGATACAATAGGTATCCTCGGCGCCGGCAAAACGTTCGTTGGCCGATTTTACGCCACGTACAACCGGCAGGGCCATATATTCTTCAGCGAAAGTGGCATACACATGCAACATACGTTCGGTCTCCTCGATGGCTTCGGCCTTGGTAGCGTGGGCGGTATGGCCTTCCTGCCACAGGAATTCGGCGGTACGCAGGAACAGGCGCGTACGCATTTCCCAGCGTACTACGTTGGCCCACTGGTTTACCAGGATGGGCAGGTCGCGGTACGACTGGATCCAGCCTTTATAGGTATTCCAGATAATAGCCTCCGAAGTAGGACGCACGATCAGCTCTTCCTCCAGCCGGGCTTCGGGATCCACGATCAGTTTGGATTTATTTTCCGGGTCGGTCTTTAAACGGTAATGGGTGACTACGGCGCACTCTTTGGCAAAACCTTCGGCATTTTTCTCCTCGGCCTCGAACAGGCTTTTGGGTACAAAAAGCGGGAAATAGGCATTCTGGTGCCCCGTATCCTTAAACATTTTGTCCAGCACATCGCGCATATTCTCCCAAAGGGAAAACCCATATGGTTTTATCACCATGCAACCGCGTACGGCAGAGTAGTCGGCGAGCTCGCCTTTTAATATTAAATCGTTATACCATTGCGAATAATCTTTTTCGCGGCTTGTAATTTCTTTGCTCATTCCATTAAACCTTATGGGTTAGTTAATGTCTATATCCGTGTAAGTGTAAAAGATATTTAATTGCGGCAAAAGTAGTATTTTTGAAGTCAAAGACGCGCTGCAGATGCAAAAATGGTATCAAAAGCACTCGGAAATCAATTATTGAACGTCAAAATATTTAAATCATGAAACGGTTAATTTTCGCAGGCCTTGTAATGGCGCTGTTTTCCGGAAATACTGTTTTTGCCCAAAGCAATAATAGCTATTCGGACGACATCTATTACAACGGTTCCCAGGCTGAAAGGGACGCCAAGGCTGATGCCAAGAAAGAAAAGAAACAGCGGCAGGCACAGGGCCAGGAGGAGCAGTACAACAGCTCTACCGGCGATGGTTATGCCGATAACAATTACGACGGTAACGCCCGTGTATATAACAACAGCTATAACACCGAGGACGATTCCTACATAGACTACGACGACGACTCCTACACGAGCCGCATGCGTCGCTTCTACTATCCCATGAACAATGTGGGCTACTGGGGCGGTGTATACAGCCCCTTCTGGTCTGATCCGTTCTATACCAATCCTTACTACGGCTGGGGTGGCTGGTATACACCAGGCTTCAGCGTGGGTATAGGCTTCGGTAGCGGCTTTGGCTGGGGCGGTGGCCCTTACTGGAATAACTGCTGGGGTATGAATACCTGGTTTGGTTATGGCGGTTTCGGCTCCTGGTACTCTCCCTACTTCGGTGGCTTTGGCGGCTGGGGTGGTGGCCTGGGTTACGGCAGCGGCTACTGGAATGGTTACTATGCAGGATTCTATGACGGCCGTTACGGCGGCGGTGGTATCTATAATCCCGTAAGGAGCGTAAACTACGGTCCGCGTACCAGCAGTGTAGGTCTTACTTCGGTAGGCGCTTATGGCCGCAACGCCCGTATGAACACTATAGATCGTAGCTCCAATATGGTACAGCCTTTCCGGAGCAGCGCCAATGGCACCGGCGGCCGTGCAATAGAATTGCAAAACGGCGACCGCGGATCATTCCGCAGCAGCAATGGTAACAATGCCCGTAGCGGGGAAATGCAGAGCGTAAACGATCGTAACGGCAATTTCAGGACTGCCACCGACAACGGTACACGCAGTAATGCAATTAACCTCGACCGTTCGAATACCCGTGTATTTGAAGACAACGGCAGGGGCGCCCGCAACATGCAGGTTAATCCTGATGCTTCCGGCGTACAGCAGTCGAACCGCAGCAGGGGTGGTTTCTTTAACTTTGGCAGGAGCAACAACAATGTTAACTCCGATCGCGGCTTCCAGCGCAGCGAGTCCAATGGTTTCTCCCAACCTTCGCGTGGCAACTTCGAGCGTAGCGCACCACAGCCATCACGCAGTTTCTCTAATCCTACCCCAAGCCGTAGCTTCGGTAATGGCGGCGGATTCAGCAGCCCAAGTCCAAGCCGCAGCAGTGGCGGATTTAGCGGCGGCGGCGGCGGTGGTGTACGGAGCGGCGGCGGCGGACGTGGCCGTTAAGCGCAACACCTTAATATAAACAATAAGAATAACATAACAAAAGCCCTGCCTTCCGGCGGGGCTTTTGTTATGTATTAAACCTACCTGCCGCCTGCGGTTTTTATACCCTGCACCAGGCGGCCGGCCAGGGTATTTTCAGGCCTGGTTGCTTGTATGTTAGCGCATTAGCGAAGTAGTTTTATTAAAAATATTCACAACAGTTATTATTAACATACGTAGTATAAAAATGCCCCGGTTTTATCCACAACAATGTGGAAATTGCCTGCTATTTTCTGTGCCCCGGGCACGCTAACTTCGTAAGACATCAACTCACCTTTTCCGTATTTACGTTTTCTAAACTTCCTGCATATGAGTACAACTCCATCCGACAATAAGGGTTTGGCTTTCCAGAGACATTATACCCGCGAAGGCGTCAGTGTTTTCGACCTTTTCGAATATGACCTGCGGACTTCCGTGATCCGGAATCCCAATGGCGAAAAAGTTTTCGAAATGACCGATGTAGAGGTACCCCGCCACTGGTCGCAAATTGCGACCGACATCCTGGCCCAGAAATACTTCCGCAAAGCTGGTGTGCCGCAGGCTGACGGCAGTACCGGCCGTGAAACATCGATCCGGCAGGTCGCCAACCGGCTGGCCGACTGCTGGCGCAGCTGGGGGCTCCGGTACGGTTATTTTGCTTCAGATGCCGACGCAGAGGTATTCTACGACGAGCTTGTGTACAGCATCCTGGCGCAAAGCTGCGCTCCCAATTCCCCGCAATGGTTCAATACCGGCCTGTACAATAGTTATGGCATTAACGGAAAGGCCCAGGGCCACTATTATGTAGACCCCGTTACCGGTAACCTGGAGCGGTCGCAGAATGCCTACGAGCGCCCGCAACCCCATGCCTGCTTTATACTGAGTGTAGAAGACGACCTGGTGAACGAAGGCGGCATTATGGATCTCTGGACGCGTGAGGCGCGTATCTTTAAATACGGTAGCGGTGTGGGTACCAATTACTCCAATATCCGTGCCGATGGCGAAAAACTGAGCGGCGGCGGCACGTCCAGCGGTTTAATGAGTTTCCTGAAGATCGGCGACCGGGCGGCGGGAGCCATCAAAAGCGGCGGCACCACCCGCAGGGCGGCCAAAATGGTCTGCCTCGACCTCGACCACCCCGAGGTGATCGACTTTATCGACTGGAAAGTGGAAGAAGAGAAAAAAGTAGCCGCGCTGATCGCCGCCGGTTATGCCTCCGACTACGAAGGCGAGGCTTACCGCACCGTGTCCGGCCAGAACTCCAATAACTCGGTACGGATCCCCAACGAATTTTTCCGCAGGCTGATCCATAACGAAGACTGGACACTGACGGCCCGTACCGATGGCCGCGTAATGCGCAGCATGCCCGCCAAAGAGGTATGGGAGAAAATAGCCTATGCGGCCTGGCGCTGTGCCGACCCGGGCACCCAATACAATACCACCATCAACGAATGGCATACCTGTCCTGAGGGTGGCGAGATCAGGGCTTCCAATCCCTGCAGCGAATACATGTTCCTGGATAATACGGCCTGCAACCTGGCTTCGCTCAACCTGCGCCGTTTCTTCGACGATGCCAGCGGCGTTTTCGACGTAGCAGGTTTTGAGTATATGGTACGCCTGTGGACCGTAGTGCTGGAGATCTCGGTGCTGATGGCCCAGTTCCCCTCCCCCGAGGTGGCCCAGCTCAGCTACGATTACCGTACCCTTGGCCTGGGATATGCCAACCTGGGCTCGATGCTGATGGTAAGCGGTATCGCTTACGACAGCGACGAGGCGCGGGCTATTGCCGGCGCCATTACCGCCATTATGAACGGCGTAGCGTATAAGACATCGGCAGAGATGGCCCGGCACCTGGGCCCCTTTGCCCGTTATGAGGCCAACAAACAGCATATGCTGCGCGTAATGCGCAACCACCGTGCGGCAGCCTACGATGCCGGCGAGGCCTACGAAAACCTCAGCATCAAACCCATGGGCATCAACGCGCGTTATTGCCCCGATTACCTGCTCAAAGCCGCCACCAGGGCCTGGGACGACGCGGTGCAAATGGGCGAGCAATACGGCTACCGCAATGCGCAGGCTACGGTAATAGCGCCTACCGGTACCATAGGCCTGGTTATGGACTGCGATACCACCGGCATCGAACCCGACTTCGCCCTGGTAAAGTTCAAAAAATTATCGGGCGGCGGTTATTTCAAGATCATCAACCAATCGATCCCTACAGCCCTGCAACAACTGGGGTATAGCGCCGAAGCCTCTGACGCGATCGTAAAATATGCCAAAGGCCATGGCTCGTTTGCCGGCGCGCCCTTTATCAACCACCAGTCGCTGAGCGAAAAAGGCTTTATAGCCGAAGAGCTGAAAAAGCTGGATGCCGCCGTGGAAAGCGCTTTCGAGATAGGCTTTGTGTTTAACGCCTATACCCTGGGCGAAGAATGCCTGCAACGCCTGGGCTTCGAACCGGCCGTGTACTATGCCCCCGACTTCCAGTTGCTGGAAGCGCTCGGCTTTACCGAAGACGAGATCGACGCCGCGAACGATTACGTATGCGGCACCATGACGATAGAAGGCGCACCACACCTGAAAGAAGAGCACCTTGCCGTATTCGATTGCGCCAATAAATGCGGCAAAAAAGGCGAGCGGTATATTCATGCCCATGGCCATATCCGCATGATGGCGGCCACGCAGCCATTTATCAGCGGGGCCATATCCAAAACCATTAACCTGCCTAACGAAGCCTCGATCGACGAGATCAAGGACTGCTACTTCCTGAGCTGGGAGCTGGGCATCAAAGCCTGCGCGCTGTACCGCGACGGCTCTAAACTGAGCCAGCCGCTGAGCAATAAAAGCGACAAAAAGCAAAAGGACAATGCCCCGGAAGCTGCGCCGGCAGAGGCGGCCGCCGCAGTAGATGTAGGCAAGCTTACGGTAGAGGAATTGCTGGAAGAGGTAAACAAACGGGTACAGGCCAGTCCCGACACCCAACTCAAGCGGCAGCTGTCGCGTATTGTAGAGCGCAAAACGCTGCCGGCCAAACGACGGGGTTATACCTATAAAGCCAAGGTAGGCGGCCAACCCCTGTTTCTCCGTACCGGCGAATACGGCGATGGTACCCTGGGCGAGATCTTTATCGATATGGCCAAGGAGGGCGCCACCATGCGCAGCCTGCTCAACAGCTTTGCCATAGCGGTTTCTGTGGGTATGCAATACGGGGTGCCCCTGGAGGAGTATGTCGACAAGTTTATCTTTACCCGCTTCGAACCCAGCGGCATCGTAGAACATCCGAATATTAAAACAGCCACATCGGTACTCGACTTCGTGTTCCGGGCGCTGGCCTACGAATACCTGGACCGCGACGACCTGGTGCATGTGGTAGACGAAGACCGGGTACGGCAGGCCGACAACGATGCGCAGCAACAACTATCGCAGATCCGGATAACGGCGCCGAAACCTGTGGTACCCGCCAGGGTACGCGTGGCGCCACAAGCGGCAGCGGTAAGCGCCGAGACCAAAAAGCTGATGGGCACCAGCGCCGATGCGCCGGCCTGCAGCAATTGCGGCAATATTACCCTGCGCAATGGCACCTGTTATATGTGTCCCAACTGCGGCACCACCACCGGTTGTAGTTAATATACAGCCTGCATAACACAGGGGCGGCATCTCCTGATGCCGCCCCTGTCCTGTCTTTCAACCTTTTTAAAATCCTAAAATGCATTACCTGCCGCATTCGGATAAGCAGCAGGATCATAAGGCAGGCAATCGCAGCGCTGGCCTTTGGGTTTGAGCTGCTCTATTGCTTTTAACTGCGCTTCGATACGCTGAAGGGTATCTATGTTTTTTGCAGGGGCCACCGTCACCGAGAGGTCCTGCAGATCCATATAATCGATCATCTGTTTCATGTTTTCCCGGCTTGCAGGCGCAGGTACGAGCTGCAGCTCATTGTTTTTTGCAGTAGTAAAAGCCGTCCTGCCAAAGAGGATCTGCCCGTCCTTTTCAGTAAAGGCAAGCACATAGGCCTGTTTACCCAGGGGCAGGGATAATTGCCCGTCGTCGGTGTAAAAGCCGTATACCTTGTCTTCACCCTTCAACAGGCCACCATCTACGCACACTTTTGCCGAAGGGATGACCAGCCAGATATTGGTATGCCCGGTATGAACGCCGGCAAGGCTTACTTTGAGATTGGCGGGTTCGAAGCCAGGCAGGTTCATGGCAAAGGCATCGATATTGTACCAGCCAAAGGTAGTGATGGTAAAGCTATATTGTACGCTATTGGCCCTTTTGGGCGCTACCAGGTTTTCCGGTGCATCGAAGGGATGGGTACCGGTATCCAGGAACACATGTTTCATATCCGGTCCATTATCCTCAATTTGTGCATTGCGCCGCCGTTCCAGCGCCGCCCGGGCATTATAATAAGCCCGGCAGCTGTCGAGCCCTGCAGCCACATCGGGATAATCGGCGGGATTAAGATTCTTGCTGACCTGGTCGAGATAGCGGAACATATCATCCAACTCCTCATGCGTCAAAGCGGGGAAAGCGGTCATTGCCGTTTTGTTCCACTTGTTATAGATGCAATTAGCCAGGGGATCGCCCGATGCAATCATTGCTGCGCTGTTATAGATAAACCCGAGGGTCCACTCCTTGCTGCGACGCTGCGACAAGAACACCAAGGGCGGCCCCGTAGCATCTTTGGTAGGGTGATGGCAGGGCGCACAATTGGTGTTAAAGACCATTTTCCCGCGGGCCAGGCGATCGATCAGCGGCTGGTCAGGGATCAGCGGCTGCGGGTCGGTCCAGTTGATCATACTGTCCTTATCCCATTCGCCGCGAAACAGTTTCATATCCGCTTCATAATTGTTCGAAGGCAGCGATACGCCAACAGGTTGCACGATCTCCGCATCGCCATCGGCCGCCTGTATCGAGATCATACCGCCACTGCTCAGCAACTTGCCATTGCTGCGGGTATGCAGCCCGGCAAGCATGATCTCCGAAGCATCGTAAGCTTCTTTTATCGCAAGCCGCACCTGGCTGCTTTTTCCTTTGATCGCCCCTTTCGGTATACGGATCACCGCGCCCCGGGCCGTGGTCAGCAGGGTATCGCGGTTGGTATCGATCGTAAAGTAAGTGGCAGGCAGGTTGCCCGTATTAAAGTACTGCAGCAGCAATTCGCCCTGGTCGTTACAGGACAGGAGCAGGCAACAGCAAAGCAGCCACAACAGGGACTTGTTCATATCGGTTGTTTTAAGGCATCTTATTCCCGGGCGCATTCAGCTTGCTTTTGCGGTAGCCATACAGGAAGTAGACGATCAGCCCGATACCCAGCCAGATCAGGAAACGCAGCCAGTTGGTGTGGCTTTCCTGCGCCATCAGGTAAAAACAGCTGATCAGCCCCAGTACAGGGATCAGGGAAAACTTGCGGAGAAAGGTATAAACACCCAGGATCAAAGCCACAACCCAGAAGATAGCCATAGGAAATCCTTCGTGGGTAAAGATAAACCGGAAATGATCCGGGGCTTTAAACACCGTAAGCACAACGCTGGCGGCCAGCAACAGGGGATAGATGTACCGCCCGTTGATATAAGGCACCCTGAACTTACTGTCGGGCCGCTGCGGCTGCTGTTGCAGCACCAATACGCCACCGCAAACCAGCACAAAGGCAAACAGGGTACCGATGCTCGTTAAGGCCAGCACCACATCCAGGTTAAGGAACAAGGCAGGGATAGCGACTACGCAACCGGTGAGTATGGTAGAGAAGGATGGCGTACCATACTTCGGGTGAATTTTGGAAAATATCTTCGGCAGCAGGCCGTCGCGGCTCATGCTCATCCAGATACGGGGCTGCCCCAACTGGAATACCAGCAGTACGCCCGCCGTGGCGATAATGGCGCTGCCCGCTACGATACCGGATATGACTTTAAGTCCGCGTGCATCGAAAACCATGGCCAGCGGATCGCCCACATTCAGCTTGGTATAATGTACCATACCTGTCAGTACCAGGGCCAGGGCCACATACAATACGGTACAGATGATCAGCGAATAGATCATGCCCCGGGGCAGGTCGCGCTGCGGGTTTTTACATTCCTCCGCCGTGGTCGAAATGGCATCGAAACCGATATAGGCAAAGAAGACGGCCGACACACCTTTCATGATCCCGCCAAAGCCCGTGGGCGTAAAGGGCGACCAGTTGTCGGGATTTACATAATAAGCGCCGACCACGATCACCACAAAGATGATAGCCAGTTTAACGCCCACCATAATGTTGTTGGCCGTACGCGACTCCCGGATGCCCACAAATACCACATAGGTGATCAGCGCTACGATAAGCAAGGCCGGCAGATCGATGATGAGGTGCAAACCCATAAACACCGGGGCCTGTAGCCATGCGTTATACCGCGACAGATCGGTAGGGTCCATACCGGTAAGACCGGCGCCGCCGGCCAGCAGGGCCTGCACTTTTTCGAAACCGCTATGCGCCGTGGCATAGTCCATCGTAAGCCAGTCGGCCATATGCATCCCCGCTTTATCCAGCAGGTTGGTAAAGTAATCACTCCAGGAAATGGCCACGGCTATATTGCCGATGGCATACTCCATCAGCAGGTCCCAGCCTATGATCCAGGCAAATATCTCGCCGAAGGCTACATACGAATACGTATAAGCGCTACCGGCCACCGGCACGGTAGAGGCAAATTCGGCATAACACAGGGCTGCAAAGCCACAGGCAATCGCCGTAAAAATATAGAGAAAGATCACGCCCGGGCCGCCGTCGTAAGAGGCCTTGCCGATACTGCTGAAAATACCAGCCCCGATCACCGCGGCAACGCCCAGGGCGGTCAGGTCTTTTACCCCAAGCACCTTTTTCAGGCCCGCGCCGTGTCCATCCCCGAGTCCATCTTCGGCATCTTTAAGTATGGTTGCAATAGACTTCTTCCTAAATAAAGAATTACTCATGAAATGGAATGAATTAGGGGTTAAAAGTAAAAAAGATGCATCATTAAAAAAACAAATTACATTTTAATACAGCCGCGGAACCGCTGTAGTGGCGCTCAGGGCCAATAAAAAAGCAGCTGTATTGTCTACAGCTGCTTGTACCATGCACCGAAAATAGCGAAAGATTATTTTTTCCAGATCTTAAACGAACAGCCCGGGCCATTGCGTTCGACCAGTTCAACCATATAAACACCCTGCGCATACCCATGCATGGGCACTTTAAATACATTCTGGCTTACGTCGGCCTTGTACAGCACCCTGCCGTTCATATCGTATATCCGTATAGCATGGATCTTCTGGCTGTTGACCGTTACTTCCATCACATCTTCTACAGGATTCGGATAGAGGATCGCACAATCGAGGAAGAGGTCCAGGTAAACGGTAGCGATATTGGTAGGCCTTCCTTCCACATCGGTAATCATATAAGTAAACTTATCGGAGCCGATAACGGTAGGCGACGGTTTATACGTCACGATACCATTCACCGCCGATACGATCGTACCGATCGTCGGGGGGCTCATGATTACGAAAGTGCTCTTATCAAAAGGCGCACATTTCGGATCGTCGTTAAGCAACACATCTATAACCGCGTTTTTACCCAGGGGCACCGTTACATGATCGTCGTTGGCCCTGGAGGTTTCGATATAGATCCTGATATCGCCCGACTGGTCGAAGCAGGCTTTACCATCGCCTTTGAACACACGTACGAAATAAATGCCCCCCTGGTAGGAGATCAGGGTATCCTTATTGGCCCCCGGTATGGCCGTATTATTCCGGTACCATTGGAAGCTGTCGGCCCCGGTGGCTGTAGCCGTCATGGTTGCCGTATCCCCGACGCACATCGTCGCCTCCTTATCGGGTGTGCTTTGTGCAAAGCACCACACCCCTCCGGAGCACAACAATACCAGTATCAGGATCAGTTTACGCATGAGTAACAGCAGTAAGTTATTGTTCCGGGTAAGCCGGGCTTACCCGGAACAAGGATTTGAATAAAGGGAACTCTTCAGTACATCGGGGCAGCAAACAGGACAACTGTTCTCAGGCCCCTATACTTATTATTGATAAGTAGTGGTAACGGTAGTACTGTTCACAGTAGGTGCGTTGTTGATCACTACGTTGGCTGTACTGCTTGCAGTACATGCGGCCATACCGGCGGTAGTACCTACCAGGGTCTGTGCATAAGTCACAGAGGCGTTATAGGTATAGGTACCCGCTGTAGTCGGGAAGTTGGCAGCAGCTACAGTGTAAACGTTGGCTGCGGCAGTACCGGCAGGCGCTGCAGGTGTAGTACCGGGTGTCCAGGTATATACCAGGCCACCATAACCGCTGGCGGTAGTCGGAGCCGTACCGTTAGCTGTAGTGGTTGCTGTAATCACGATATTGGTGGGGCTGCCAAGACAGTAGAAGGTGGATCCCGGGGTAGCGGTAACCGCCAGGTGCGGGTAAATTACAAGCACTTTGGTATACAGGTTCGACGGACAGGAAGCACCACCGGTTTGCGTAACGGTTAAGGTGTAAGTTGTGAGAATAGGGGCATTGGTTGTGTTGGCATTACCTGTGAGCACGAGGGTAGAATCCGTACCCACCACGGTACCTGCACCATTCTTCCACTCATAAGTATAGGTTACGCCGCCGGTAGCCGATGGCCCTTTAAGCGTAAGCTGCTGGCCGGCACAGATTTTAGAAGTATCGGATAAGCCGCCTGTACCACTTTGAGCATTGGCTGCCGTTACGCCTATCACCATAAATAAGGCGATAGCAATCGATTTGAGGATCATTTTCTTGTTCATAGTCTGTCTTTTTTAAATTGTTTTTGTGTTGTTTTTTTTGTGTGTGTATAAAAATCTTCTCCGGGTTTGAACGGTGGTTTTTAAGGGTTATTGATAAGATGTATTTACCGGCGTAACGCTGGGATGCGCCTGTATCGTCAATGAAAAATTATAGTTCGTACTGGTACAACTGGCATTCTTTACCGTAAGCACCCCGTTATAGACCCCCACAACCGCTGTCGCCTGGATCGTGAGCGTCATGTTGCCCGATGTACCGGTGAGCGTTGCATTGGTTGCATTGGGCAAACCCGTAGGCGAACCGGTCCACGTAATGCTGTATTGGTTAGGACTACCGGTAGTGGCCGTATAGGGCAGTGCCACCGAGGTGGCGCCAAGGCAGCTGTATATCGCACTCCCCGCCGTAATAGTGGGCAGGGGCGACACCGTTATTTTGATCACGTTACTGCGCGATGCGCAACCGCTCAGCGTGACCACCCTGCGGTAATAGGTCGTCTGGGTCAGTGCCGGCGGGGTGTAGGTAATACCGTTACCGGTACCCGCAGCAGCGGTAAACAATACACTATCGGTCGACTGCTGCCACAGGAACGTATTGGTACCGGCGCTGGTAGGCGCTGTAGAGGTAAAGGCTACCGGTGTGGCGCCCGAGCAGATCGACTGGTTGGCAGCCACCGTATTGGGTACAATGGTTGCCGTTATGGTAACTGTGGTCCTACCGGTACTTACACAACCGGTTACGGTATTGTAAGCATCTACGTACATCGTGGTATCCGCAGCCAGGGCACTCGTTGTGTAGGTATTGCCGGTAAAGAAGGCCGTACCGCCCGAGCTCACCCGGTACCAGCGGTACACGGTATTGGTAGCCGGCGAAGAGACGGTCAGGGTTTTGGTAGAATCTTTACAAACCGTAATAGGCCCGGCAAAAGCCGGTGCAGTCGGTAGCGTATTCATCAATACCCGCACCGGCACACGCTCTGATTCCGGGGTACAGGCCGATTTTTTGGTGGATACCCAATAGGTCGTATTCACAGAGAGCGCTGGTGTAACATAAGTCGCACCCGTATTAAGGACCGTCAGATCTGTGGCTGCAGCGGTAGCATACCAGCGCACAATATTGCCCGATGCCGGGGCATCGACCGCCAGCGTTGCGGTATTGCCGGGACATATATAAACCGTATCGTCCAGGGGAGCGGTAAATGTGGGTTTGGGCGGCGTTATCTGTACCTCGTTTAAATTGAGCGAGCTCAATACGGCAGCCAGTGAATTGAGGGTAAGCTCCACGCGGTTAAAAGGCTGGGTATTACCCGGTATCGTTACCGAATAGGGCGTTGGATTGGCCAGCAGGCCCAAAAGGTCCAGCGAAAGCAGGGCGCCCACATTCGCCGTCCATACTGCTGTAGGATTAGTGCCGTTATAGGCGCTCACCGTTATACCGTTAAGCAGGTCGAGCGATAACAGTGCCGCCGATTTGGATAGGGTAACGGTTACGGCATCGCCGGTACCGGTAGCTGCCGAGAAATACACCTTCTGGGTAATAGAAGCGCCAACCCCCAATACGCCGAAAGCCAGGGTGGAAGCGGTACTCACATTACCATCTATTGCATTGTTAGGTTGGCTTACCCCGGCGCCCAAACTGATGCCACCCGTGGTATACGTAGTATAATAGGGGATATTACAGGTAGGATCGTAGATATAAGCATAGTATACATTGGCCGCTGCAGTGGCGGTATTGTTGCCGATACCCAGCAAGGTCGATCCCTGGTCTGTGGTAACCGTTATCCTTACGCTGTTACAGTTGCCCGTAGGTACAAAAATGTAATCCCCTACAGCATTTACAGCCAGGGTAGAGGCCAGCACCGAACTACCGACTGCAGTGGTATTGTTATAAGCCTGCAGGGAAATTTTAGTCAGCGGTGTCGCGGTCGAATTGGCCAGGGCATCCATTTTGATGATGATCGGGTTCCCCGCTAACGGCGTAGTCGCGCCGGTAAAGTTCACATTCATATAGGCCGTCGAGACCGCGCCGTTTCCCGCACCCAGGCCCGACCCGGGCGCACCGCTCGTAGCTTTTACTTCGGCATAATTGGTGTAAATGGCATCGTTCAGGAAGGTAGGATTCACGATGCTGAAAGAACCTGTAGCACCCACACTGCCCCCAAGCCCGGCCGGTCCGCCTGCACCGCCAGAGCCGCCGGTATTTGCCGGCGCAGGCCCTACATACTGGCCGTAGATCAGGGTTTGCGCTGTCGCCCCTTCCGCATAACACATTAAGCCCGCCCATACGATCAGCAGGAGAAAGCGGTAACGGTTCCGGTTTAATATGGCGCGTGCAGTGTACATTTCGGCGTAATACAGGGAAAAATTCAGGCAAAGCAATCCCGGTCAGTGCCCGGGGTAAACCGGGAGCCGGCAACATTTATTTAAAAATCAATTATTTATGCAATTTGTTAAAAATCAGGAATTATTTTTAACTTTATGATCTGATTCTCTTAACAAATTATCTTAAAAGGCAGTCCAATTCGAGGTGATTGTTAATCTTTTAACAAAAATAACCGGCTGGCTTGAAAAGAGGAAATGCAAAAAGGGTGTTTGTGCACGAACAACCATTATTTGTCTCTGAACGACATATAATCGTGCTAAAACCTGGCGGAAACAGGACCAAAAACAGTATTAAAAAGAACCCAAAAAACCGACTTATGCACCACCTTTACCCTATGCCTCCCGGCTTGCAGTACCATTGCTCCCTTCATGCTCCGAATCCGGCCCCAGGCTTGCCACAGGCAATATTGCCCCGCTTCTTCTGCGATTTCCGGCAACGACCGGGTTCCCGGTTATAAAAACAGGTTTTTACAGGTTTTTGACGCGTATTATTTATACGCCGCAACGGCATGGTCCAAAGCAGTCTTTCAAGGCCTGACCTTTAAACACATATCTACGTGAATAATGTGTACCGGACCTCTTAATTCTACAAAAGGTGAATTATAATCTACAATAACATGGCATTTCAGGACAGAAAAAGATAATATTTAATGCGTCTATACATATAATATAAATAGTATGTCAGCAACAGAATCCGTATCTTTTTGTAATAATTGCACCAGGTACCCTTAATTGTATGACCACTCAGCAAATTGATATCATTCATGCCACCAGGCCGGAAGCGGAAATAGCCCGTAGCGGCTCCTGCCGGACAGCAACCACCTGCTGCCAGCGCCATGCCCGGGCGGGGGTCGCAGCATGCCTCCTGCAGCGCTGAAATTCCCAGGTACCACAACCCTGCACCCTGCAATTCATAAACCCAACCAAACCAACCAACCATACCAAACGATGAAAATCTTAATTGTAGAAGACGAGCCACTGATAGCCGACAGCCTGTTTCAACTCTTGCGGATACTCGAATACGAGCCTTATCCTCCCGTATCTAACCCGGCCGATGCCATCGAGATACTGGAACACAACCCTCCTGACCTGGTACTGCTGGACCTTAATCTCGCCCATAACCTTTCCGGGCTCGAGGTTGCAGCCTATATCCAGAACCATAAACTGAAGATCCCTTTTATCGTACTGACCTCCAATAGCGGCGCCTCCATGGTGGCGCAGGTAAAAAAGTACCACCCGGCTTCCTACCTCATCAAACCGTTTATGCGGGAAGCGCTTTTTGCAGCAATAGAAATAGCCGTGCCCGACGAAGAGGAAGAAGAAATCATAGATGATGCGATCCTGCTTAAAACCGGGAACCGTTCGGAGATCCTGAACCTGCGCGAGCTTATTTACCTGAAGGCCAGCGGCAAGTATACCGAGCTCCACTTCTCCTTCGGGAAGCGCCTGGTAAGACTCCCGTTATCCTCTTTTATCAAGGAAAACCAGAACCAGAGCCTGCTGCGCGTGCACAAGACCTATGCGGTAAACCCCTCATACATCAAGGCTTTTGCGGTAGATGAGCTTTTTATGGGCGATAGTAAAATACCGATCGGCCGCTTTTTTATGCCGGCCGTAAACAATTACCTGAAGTCCAGGGGAATACACAAGAAAGAGCTCCGGGGCTAAAACCCGGCGGCTGGCACAAAAGAGCAGAAATAAAGGGAATACAGCTATCTTTGCCAGCCTTAAAACGATACTGACCGTATGGAACTACCTGCTCATTTAAGCATAGCACAGTTAACAGAATTACTAAATAATAAAATTACGCTTTCAGCAACAGATTTACAGAAAGTGAACGCCAACCGGGATTTCCTGGACCGCAAAATTGCGGGTGGCGATACCTATTACGGCATCAATACAGGCTTTGGCTCGCTCTGCGATGTACGCATCAGCGACGATCAACTGAAAGAACTGCAGGAAAACCTGGTCTGCTCGCATGCCTGCGGCTTTGGCGACGAGGTGCCTTCCGGGATCGTAAAGCTGATGTTGCTGCTGAAGATCCGCGGCCTGGCCCAGGGTTTCAGCGGTATTCACGAAGACACGATACAACGCCTGGTAGCCTTCTACAATGAAGACCTGCTGCCGGTTGTATTCGAGCAGGGCTCGCTGGGCGCTTCGGGCGACCTGGCCCCGCTTGCCCACCTGAGCCTGCCTTTACTCGGCAAGGGTAAAGTGCGGTACAACAACGAAGTGCTCGCTGCCGCCGACGCCCTGCAACAGAAAGGGATGGCGCCGTTGCCTTTACACGCCAAAGAAGGCCTGGCCCTGCTTAACGGCACCCAGTTTATGAGCAGTTATGCCACCTGGGCCCTGCTGCAGGCACAACGCCTGCAACGCTGGGCCGACGTGATCGCCGCACTGTCGCTCGAAGCCTTCGACGGCAAGGCCGAACCCTTCTCGCACCCGATACACCGCATACGGCCGCATGCCGGGCAGATTGAAACGGCCGAGGCGGTACGCAGCCTGCTCGAAGGCAGCGAACTGCAACAGGGTGTAAAAATTCAGGTACAGGACCCCTACTCCTTCCGTTGCGTGCCCCAGGTACACGGCGCTACCAAGGACGTGATCCGCAATATTACCGCGGTGGTAGAGATCGAGATCAACTCGGTTACCGACAACCCCATCGTATTCGAAGAAGAAGACCTGATCCAGAGCGGCGGCAACTTCCATGGTCAGCCCCTGGCACTTAACCTCGACTTCTTCGCCATCGCTATGGCCGAACTCGCCAATATATCGGAACGCAGAACCTACCTGCTGGTAAGCGGGCAAAGAGGCCTGCCGCCGTTCCTGGCCAAGAATGCAGGCCTGCACAGCGGCTTTATGATCGCCCAGTATACGGCAGCCTCGATCGTAAGCCAGAACAAACAATACTGCACACCGGCCTCGGTAGACAGCATTGTAAGCAGCAACGGCCAGGAAGACCATGTGAGCATGGGCGCCAACGCCGCTACCAAACTCAAAAAGGTAATCGATAATGTACAAAGGGTATTGGCCATCGAACTCCTTTGCGCAGCACAGGCCCTCGACTTCCGCCAGCCGGCAAAAACATCGCCCAAACTGCAACGCCTGTTTGAAGCTTTCCGTAAAGAAGTTACCTTTAACGACGCGGACCGCATCCTGCACGACGATATGGCCAGGGCCGAACGTTTCCTGGATCAGCAGGCCGATGCAATTTTAGGTTAATCTATTATCCGCAGGGAAAAGGTTGATCCTTTTCCCTGTTTTCCTTTTTATCCATTCGTTTATGACCATCCGGGAGTTATACGAGCTTTACCTGAAATACCCTGCCGTACAGACCGACAGCAGGAAGATCAAGGCAGGCGATATTTTCTTCGCCCTCAAAGGCGACAATTTTAACGGCAATGCCTTTGCCGCACAGGCGCTCGCAGACGGCGCGGCCTATGCCGTGGTAGACGAGGCGGCCTATGCCACCGGTCCGCAATATGTGCTGGTAACCGATGTGCTGCAAACCCTGCAGCAACTGGCCGCACACCACCGCTTACAGTTGCCCATACCCGTAATCGCCATCACGGGTTCGAATGGTAAAACAACCACCAAAGAGCTGCTGATTGCCGTACTCTCTGCCAAATACAAGACTTACGCTACAGAAGGCAATCTCAACAACCATATCGGCGTACCGCTTACCCTGCTCAAAATCAAACCCGATGCGGAGTTTGCCATTGTAGAAATGGGCGCCAGCCATATCGGCGAGATCGCCTCCTACTGCAGGATCGCGGCCCCGGACTATGGCCTGATCACCAATTGCGGCAAGGCCCATATCGAAGGTTTCGGCAGCCTGGAAGGCGTACGCAAAGGCAAAGGCGAACTGTATGATTTCCTGCGCGAGTTTTCGGGCAGCATTTTCCGGAATGCCGATCTGCCTTACCTTAGCGATATGGCCAGGGGCATCGACGAGCAGGTTACCTATGGCACCGCCAACGCTGAAATCATTGGCCGGGCCACGGGGCATAACCTGCTGTTGCAGGTAACCATACTGACTGCCGGGCTCGAAACCCAGATACAAACCCAGCTGGTAGGCGATTACAACCTGGCCAATGTGCTGGCAGCCGTAGCCGTTGGCGAATATTTCGACGTAGATATCGATACGATCAAAAAGGCCATCGAAAGTTATGCGCCTTCCAACAGCCGCTCGCAATGGCTTGAAAAAGGCACGAATAAGATCATTCTCGACGCGTACAATGCCAACCCGACCAGTATGAAGCTGGCTATCGAAAACATTGCCCAATTGGAAGCGGATAATAAATGGCTGTTGCTGGGTGCGATGAAGGAGATGGGCGAAACCGCCGCAGCCGAACACCAGGCGCTCATAGACCTGCTGCAGCAACTGGGCCTGAAACAGGTGATCCTTACCGGCGCCGAATACGAAGGTACACGGAACCCTTACCCCTGGTTTGCAACCGCGCAGCAACTTAAAGACTACCTGCTGCAACACCCGATACAAAACGCGACCCTGCTGATCAAAGGATCGAGAGGTTCTAAAATGGAAACCGTGCTCGACGCCTTTTAAAAAGTGCGAACCGGCTATTCCTGTTTATTTGCTGAAAAACAAAAAATCCTATGCGCGCCGTACTGCTTATCCTGTTGTCCCTGCTCTGTGCCGCCCCGGCAGGCGCACAATACACCTCGAAGCTCGACGAACGGGCCAGCGTGGTATTCCCGGCCAAACCCATGGCCATGGACGGCGTAGTAAGCCAGATCCAATACAGCACCCTGGATAAAGACAATAAGATAACGGCTATGGCCACCGCCATCGATGCGGGCCAGTTTGGCGTAGACTCGGCGACGCTTGCCGCCAACTACAACAACCAGCTGTTCGTGGAGATGATCACGCAAAGTGTGCTGGGCCAGTATCCCGGCGTGCAGGTGGTATCTAAGAAGAAGATCGCGCAGGACGCCTTTATGGGCTACGACATAAGCCTGGCCAATGAAACACCCGGCGGCAGCGTACCCTACAGCACCATTTACGCCCGTATCCTGTTTGCCGGCACCAAGGTGTATGCGCTTACGGTACTGGCCCTCAAGGATACCGATGCCCAGGCCGACCGCGATAAATTCTACCGCTCCCTGAAAATAAACTAAACCACCGCCCGTTTAAGAGACACTATGAAAAAGTTATTGCTGCTGCCCATACTGCTTTGCTGCACGCTTTTTTGCTCCGCGCAGTTTCGCGAGCAGCTGAATACCAAAGCCAGCATCAGCTTCCCGGTTGCCGCTCAAAAAGGCAAGTCGGACCAGAACAATTATTGGGTAGCCGATACCGGCAAAGACTCGCTGGCCATGCACCTGATGGCGATGACGCTGAACAGCCTCGACTACGACCTGAGCGCCAAGGCTATTGCGGATAACTACGACAAACCCGAGTTTATCGATGCCCTTATCGGCGGTATGGTCGGCGAAAAGGCACATATCAAAGAGCTGAACCGTAACAAGATCTTTGCCGGCAAGGCAAAAGGTTATGCGATCGATATGATCAACGAGACACCGGACGAGGAATACCCTTATACGCATATGTATATCCGTTTCCTGTTTTCGGGCACCACCATCTATATGCTCGGGGCCTATACCGACGAAGAGGAAGCGAATGCAAAGATCCGTGACCAGTTCTTCAACTCCTTAACGATAAAGCCCTAACCGGCCACCCGGCTTATGCCGACAATGCCGCCAACTGCAACCCGGCCACCCGATTACAGCGACAGCTACCGCGGCGCCTTCCGCCCCGCGGCTTACCCGGTTACACCGGCTGCCCTGGGCCGGGCCTTTTTCAATGCAGGACCGGCCTGGATCGGCTGGCTCTTTACCCTTCGCAACAGGATTGTAGCCTTATTCGGCTTAAAGACACCCGGCAGCAGCAAGCGGGCCGA
Source organism: Taibaiella chishuiensis (assembly GCF_003014535.1). Taxonomy (GTDB): domain Bacteria; phylum Bacteroidota; class Bacteroidia; order Chitinophagales; family Chitinophagaceae; genus Taibaiella; species Taibaiella chishuiensis. The sequence continues at coordinate 98,731 of NZ_PYGD01000001.1, forward strand.
ACAGCTTAAAGCATTCCGGGGATTGCCCGGCGAAAGGATCGGCCTGTTCCGGGTATACGAAGCGGCAGATAACCGGCTTGTAATCGGGGAAACGGACAAGCATCTCGATTTCAGGGTCATCCTGCAGGTCAATACCACACAGCCGGACCTCGATATCAAAACCCTCATCATTACTACCGAAGTACATTTCCATAACCGTATGGGACGCTGGTATTTTGTGCCGGTAAAACCGCTGCACCGCATTATCGTACCCGTTATGCTCAAAGGCATGTTGCGCAAGCCGGAGTTACTTACTGCAATTGTATAACTGCCCAGGTTATTGCTGCGGCAACAGTTATAATCGTCAGGCCACGGGCAGCGCCTACTATAGCCGTAGTGATCTTGGGACGGCCGGTAAGCCTGCCTTTGCACCAACCGGTAACCAGCAGGCAAAACAGCGCCCAGCATAAAGGCCCGGCCAGCGACAAAGAAAAAGTATGCACCAGCAAGAAAGGCGCCGAAACCAATACAGTACCCGTTAAAAAGCCGGTAGCGGTATGCAAGGCGCCCCGCCTGGCCCTTACGTCATCGGCCTGTTCCCAGCCCAGCTCATGCTCCTGTACTTCCCGCAGCCAGAGTTCCCGTTCCCGGGCCATTTCGGCCTTCATCGATTCCGTAAGCCCATCATCGATACCGATCGCCTTCAGCAGCGACAATTCCCTTTCGGCTTCTTCCAGGCCCAATTGCGGGTGTTTATGATCGATCTCTTCCCGTTCGCCGGCATACCGGGCCCAACCGAAGGCACAGGCCCCGGCCAGGCCAACAGCCAGGCCAGCGACAACCGGCGCCAGTACACGCTCCTGCGCAAAAGGCAACGCAATCATACAAGCGGCCAACGGAAGGATCAGCCCGTCGGAAATACCGGTGATAAAATCGACAGGAAACAGGGAGGCGGTATATCGGGCAGTAGGCATGTTACAAATATAAACCAACCGGCGCCAAAAAGAGGCAGGGCCGCTCCGGTTTGGAGCAGCCCTGGCTGTTAAATAATTTATACCGGGTAAATCTTAAAGACGCTCCAGGCTTGTTTTGATAATAGCGACGCATTCGTCGATCTGCTCACGGGTAATCACCAGCGGTGGCGCAAAACGGATCTTATCGCCATGGGTAGGCTTGGCAAGCAGGCCGTTGTCTTTGAGGTGCAGGCACAGGTCCCATGCAGCATCCGGGTTATCGTGTTTGATAACGATAGCGTTCAGCAGGCCCTTACCCCGTACCAGCGCAATATTGGGATGATGCAGTGCTTCCAGCTGTTCGCGGAAGTAAGCGCCCAGTTCGGCTGCATTTTCAGCCATACGCTCTTCTTTCAGCACTTCGAGCGCTACGATAGCCACTTTACAGGCCAGGGGATTACCACCATAGGTAGAACCATGTTCGCCCGGTTTGATGGTCAGCATGATCTCATCGTCGGCCAGCACTGCAGACACAGGCATTACACCGCCGCTCAGCGCTTTGCCGAGGATCAGGATATCGGGACGTACATTTTCATGATCGCAGGCCAGCATTTTTCCCGTACGGGCCAGGCCGGTCTGGATTTCATCGCCGATAAACAGGACATTGGCGGCACGGCACATCTCGGCCGCAGTAGCCAGGTAACCCTCGTCGGGTACATATACGCCGGCTTCGCCCTGTATGGGCTCTACCAGGAAACCCGCTACATCCGGATCCTGCAGCGCTTTTTCCAATGCCTTTATATCGTTGTAGGGTATTACTTCATAACCCGGCATAAAAGGGCCGAAGTTATTGCGTGCTCCCGGGTCGGTACTGAACGAGATCACGTTAAGGGTACGGCCGTGGAAATTGCCTTCTACGGTAATGATCCTGGCTTTGTTTTCCGCCACGCCCTTTACCTGGTAAGCCCAGCGGCGTGCCAGTTTCAGCGCGGTCTCCACCGCTTCTACGCCGGTATTCATCGGCAGTACTTTGTCGTAACCGAAATAACGGGTTATATATTCAGCGTATTCGCCCAGCAGGTCGCTGTGGAATGCGCGGGAGGTCAGGGTCAGTTTTTGCGCCTGTTCGATAAATGCCGCGATGATTTTCGGGTGGCAATGGCCCTGGTTGACCGCCGAGTAACCCGAGAGGAAATCATAGTAGCGTTTGCCTTCGACATCCCACATAAATACACCCTCGCCCCGGTTCAGGACTACGGGCAGGGGATGATAATTATGGGCACCATATTGTTCTTCCCGGTCTATAAAAGACTGGCTAACGGGAGCAGTAGGAGTAGTTTCTTGCATAGGTACAAAGGTACGTTTTTTTGTCAGATTGCCCGTATACCGCGCCACCAGGGCCATAAAGATATGCCCCTGCCGGCCGGGGTAATGAGCATTTGCGGTATAGGGCTTACAGGTTATTTTATCATGAAGCAGGCGGGCATCGCGACCGGGAAAAGCAGGCCGCGAAAAAGCCGGGAACAGGGCCAGGCCGGGCGAAAGCGGAAAAATGTTTTGAAAAAGCTAAAAAAACAAATAATCCTTACCTTTGCGGCGCAATTCAAAACCTAAAGAAAATGTCGAACAGAACATTCACAATGATCAAGCCTGATGCCGTATCTTCTAACTACATCGGCGGTATCCTTGATAAAATCAATGCTGGTGGTTTTAAAATCATCGCCATGAAATACACACAGCTGAGCAAAGAGCAGGCTGGCAAATTCTACGAAGTACACAGCGCACGTCCGTTCTACGGCGAACTGGTTGACTTCATGAGCAGCGGTCCGATCGTTGCAGCGATCCTGGAAAAAGATAATGCTGTAGCCGATTTCCGTACCCTGATCGGTGCAACTAACCCTGCTGAAGCTGCAGAAGGCACTATCCGTAAGCAATACGCCAAATCTATCGGCGAAAATGCAGTACACGGTTCAGACAGCGACGAGAATGCAAAGATCGAAGGCGACTTCTTCTTCAGCATGACTGAGCGTTTCTAATCTTTATAGCAAACAAAATATACCACAAAGCGCCCCGGTAATCCCGGGGCGCTTTTTATGGGGTTCATCGGTAATTGGGGTATCAGGGCGCAGTGTTATATCCTTTTTGCTGTGCCAGCGCCAGGATAGATGTATTGATAGCCTGGCCCAGATCGTCATTGGTGCCGGTCTTTTTTGTTTCGCTATCGATATAGGCCTGGCGCTGTTTAGCCAGTTCAGCCATCTCTTTCTGGATACCTTCCCGTTCCCGGGTCTTTTCCGCCACAACGGTCTCAAGCTCCGCCGCCGTTTTGCCCCGCAGCTCAGCAGGCAACTCTTCCTGGCGAATGGTCTTCAGGGCGGCTTTGTCTTCTTTTACCCGGTCTACCAGGTCCCAGCTTTCATTCTTATACACGCCTTTCGATTTACTCACGGCACGTTCGGTATAATTTGCCGCAGACAAGGATTTTGCGTTGTTGTCCTGTTGCTGCTGGTTGTATTTTTTTGAAGCGCCCATTTTACCATAACCGATATAGGTCTTGTTGATGCGTTCGTTGCAGGCTTCGATCCGGGCATCGTAAGGCGTTTCGATAAAACGTACCCTGCGGTCGGAATCTATATTAAAGAACTTGCCCCCGCCACGTTCTGCGCCATCTTTCCATAATTCCGAAATACCGTCCTTACGGCTGCCACAGTAAATGGTATGCACATAAACACCCTGGCGCACGGCGTCGGGCAGCACTTCTTTGTAAGACACACGGCCCTGGTCGAAAGGTTCGTTGCCCGCAATATAGACCAGTTTCATATCGTCGCTTTTCCCACCCCAGTCCAGCCGGTCCAGGGCCTCTTTGATCACCGCTCCGCAAAACTCTTCGCCGCCATTGGTACGCAATGCAAAAAGCTGTTCCGATACCAGGTCGAGATCGGTTGTGAACGGCGTTACCTGGCGGATGTATCCCGACTGGTCCGACAGCCGGCTGTTGCCATATTCGTACAGGGCGATTTCGATACGCGGGGTTTTCCCTTTATAACGCAGCGTGGTCAGTGTATTGATGATATTCCACAAGCGGGACTTGGCCTGATCGATAAGACCATCCATACTGTTGGAGGTATCGAGCAACAGCGCTACCTGCACCCGGGTATTATCGGTTTCGTTATGGGCCTGCGAGCTGGCGACCGCGGCATCGGCAGGAGCAGTATGACCCGTACCGCATTTAGCAAACAGGAAGCCGGAAGAGAGGAGCAGGGCGCCGGCCAGGATGGAAGTTTTCATAAGCAATGTTTTAAGATTTCCCTACAAATGTATCCGGGCCAGGCAGGCCGGGAAGGGCTACTTGGTGAAAGCCCGGTATGACTTGGTGAAACCCGTTGCTGCCTTTTCAAAAACCGCTACTTTTACTTTGGAAAATAAACCTATGAAACAAGCCTTAAACCGGATCCTGGTACTGCTGCTGCTCTGCACGGGTGGTAGCGCCCTGGCGCAGGACTCGGTAATTTATAATATGCCTGAGTACAGCAAAAAAGGCGGCTACTCGAAAGCAAAGCAGAAGGCCGATAAGCTGAAAGCCTCGCTGGCTACGGATGACGAGTCGCAAACGGCCTGGGGCTACGAAAGCCTTTCGGCAGCGCTGGCAGAAAAAGGCGACTATAACAAGGCAGAAGGCTACCTGCAAAAAGCCCTGGATATTTATACCCGGCAGCGGGATGCCCAGTCGCAGGCAAGAACACGCCGCAGCCTGGGCAAACTGCAGGAGTCGCAAAACAAGATCGTGCAGGCTATAGAAAGCTACCACACCGCCTCGGAAGTAAGCCCCGACAAGACCTTTATCCAGGCCAATGCCAACGATGCCAACCGGCTGCGCGCCAACGAGAACCTGCAAAGCAGGATGGACTACAGCCAGCAAAACGCCCGGTTATTTGAAAAAAGCGGGCAGCAGGAAGAGGCAGCGCAGGCTTATCGACAGCTGGCCGAAACCCAGCTCGAACAACGCAAAGCCGGGGAAGCAGTGGCCAGTTATAAAAAAGCCATCTCGGCTACCGGTCAGCAGGAAGCGGTAGCCGACCTTACCAACCAGATGGCTAAAGCCTATGCGGCCAACAATGAACCCGGAACCGCCATCGGCATCAGCAGGGCCGCACTGGACCAGGCCCGTACACAAAAGGATACCGCCCGGCTGATCGTGCAACTGCAGCAGCTTGCAGCACTATATACAAACGACGGACAACCGGCACAGGCAGCCCCCCTGCTGGAGGAGGCCTATACCCTGGCCCTGCGCAGCGGCAATACCCTGGGCGCCAAAGCCGCGCTGGTGCTGCTGGCACAATACTATAAGGCACAAAATGCACCGCAGAAAAGCCTGGACCTGTACGAACAGTTTACCCGCAACCTGGACACATTGATCCGTAACGACAGCTCGCTGGTGGACGCACGTATGTTCGACCTGACGGAAAGCCGGATCAAAGAGCTCGAAAAGGAGCGCGATCTGCAAAAAGAACTGATCCAACGCAAGAATGTGTTTAACTACGTCATGGCCGGATCGTCGCTGCTGATGCTGGTACTGCTGTTCTTTATCGCAAGGTCGCGGTACGTGGTCAAAATCAAGAATAAAAAGATAGCGCTGCAATCGCTGCGCCGCGAAATGAACCCGCACTTTATCTTTAACAGCCTCAACAGCGTGAACCAATATATCGCGGAGAACAACGAGCTGGAGGCCAACAAATACCTGACTTCCTACTCGGGGCTGATGCGCAATATCATGGAGCATTCGAACAAGGACTTTGTTACGCTCAGCACCGAACTGGAACAATTGAAAAAATACCTGGAGCTGGAACACCTCCGCTTCAGCAGCCAGTTCGACTTCGGGATCGAGGTAGACGAACAACTGGACACCGATGCGGTAATGGTACCCAATATGCTGATCCAGCCCCACCTGGAGAATGCCATCTGGCACGGCTTACGCTACCGGGAAGGAAAAGGGCAACTATGGCTTTCGTTCAGGATACAGGAACGGTTATTATTGGTAACGGTAAGGGATAACGGCATCGGCATCAGCAGGAGCCGTGCCTTGAAAACCGTAAACCAAAAGGCCCATGAATCGAGGGGCATAACCAATACCACCGAGCGTATCGGGCTATTGAACGACCTCTATAAAAGCCATATCAGTATGCAGCTGGAAGAGCTGCAGGAACCGGGACAAAGCGGCACCCGGGTAACGATCCGCTTACCCTTAATCCATAAAAGCTAATGCAGGTACAGTCTATAACAGCCGTGATCGTCGAGGACGAAACAGCGGCAATCACGGCGCTTCATAATTACCTGCTCAAGTTTTGCCCGCAGGTAGTGGTAAAAGGTACTGCGCAAAATTGCAGGGAGGCGGTGCAGGTATTGCACGAGGTACAACCACAGCTGGTGTTCCTGGATGTGGAAATGCCTTTCGGCAATGCCTTCGATGTATTGGACCAGTGCCGCGACCTGCGGTTCGAAACCATATTCGTAACGGCGTTTTCCGAATACTCGCTCAAAGCCCTGAACCAAAGCGCCGCCTATTACCTGCTTAAACCCCTGAGCATCGAAGAGCTGATCCTTGCGGTGAACAAGGTACAACAACAGTTACAGCAACAACAACAGATCAACAGGAACCAGATCATCCTGGATAATGCAAAAGAAGGCCGGCCTGAAAAGCAGCATGTGATCCTGCCTACCCTCGACGGTTTCGATGTAGTAAAAATGGGCGATATCGTACGGCTTAAAGGCAATGGCAACTTTACCGATGTATACCTGCAGGATGGCGCCCGGAAAATGGTATGCCGTTTCCTGAAACATTTTACGGAGATCCTGCCCCACCCTTTTGTACGGGTCCACAAGTCGCATATCGTCAATACGCACTTCGTAAAGTCGTACCACAAGGGCGCCGGCGGTTACGTGGTGCTCAACGATGGTACCGAAGTAGAAGTAAGCCCGGCTTATAAAGAGCAATTGCTTCTGGCATTTCAATAAAACAACATCGCCCGGCAATGCCGGGCGATGTTTATATTTTTCACACACAGGTACTCGCTAAGCACTTTGTGCAATCAGCGAGTTAACCAGCTCGGCCGTTTTTTCGGACGATAGTATCTCTTCGAGGCAATTATTAAAATCGGCGAAGTTATCGGCCTTGCACCATCCCTGCTTACCCCAGTAATCGGAACGGAAAACTACGGGAAACTCGGCCAGCAGGTTTTGCTTCACACAAAACAGGGCAAAGTGCTGGTAGCCCAGCGCCGGCGATATAATATTAAAGCAATGTTGGTAATGCGGTTGATTCTGGAAGCCATCGCCCCCTTCAACGATTAATGTCGTATTGATATCGGCTTCAACAATATTCCGGGTTATCGAGGCCAGTTCTTTGGCCTGCCGCTTCAATGCCGCCCTCAGCATCGAATCGTTGTTGGGATTAATACCAGACGACCAAAAAGATTTTGTTGTTCCTTCCATGGCTTACTTTGTTAGATCAAGCGTAAAAAAAACAGGTAAGTGATCAAAGACCTGCGCCTTACTTCTTGATTTCCGGGTCGCATCTATAAGCATACGGCCTTTCGCGTCTTTATCGAAGATACGTAGATCATCACTTACAAAGTTAGGAATTAAATCCGGCCTGATCAAAACCTGGTCCAGCATATTCCACCGGTAGTCGTTATTGAAATCGTTGGCATAATAGTAGTAAGTGCCCGGGCGGAACCGGGAAAGATCGCCCAGAAAGCTCCACATAGGATTATAAAAATATTTATACCCGACACTGCCGCCGGTACCCAGGCCGGAAACACTGCGCCTGTAATTGCCCGCTATTTGCCGGCACATAGCGGCGTTAAAAGCATCGGGCTGCACCATGCCCTCTTCAAAAGGATTCATATTAAAGTCGCCGACGAGAATGGTATTGGAATGCCCCGACTGCTGTTCTACCGCCTCTATTTCTTTGCGTACATGCCGCACTACAAAGGCATGATGTGCCGCACTGCCGGCGGTGAGCTTACTGGGGAGGTGTACGGCGCCAAACAACATTTTTTTACGCAACAGGTTGAATTCCACCAGGGCAACGAAGGCACTGCCGGTATCTTTCCATTCGAAGGAAGCGCTGTTGAAAGAGGTATAGATACTGATACCCCGTACATTCGACTTACAGAAGAAATACCGGTTACCGGATTCATTTAGTCTCAGTAGCAGCTCGTTTACAGGGATCGTATTTTCGATCAGCACCAGCACATCGGTATGGTGCTGCAAAGCCAACGCAACCACTTCCTCCGCCACATCTTTCTTGCCAATATTCCAGAAAAGCACATTTAAACTATCCATATTTTGCCGCTCTTTGCGTCACAGCCGTTGCCCTATGATCATTAAATAATATAGCCCGCAAACATAATTAAAAAATTTTACCATAAAACAAAAAAGGACAACAGGCTACGCCTGCTGTCCTTCAAATATTAACAATAACTTTTTCTAAAAATCAGAGGGTTTCTTTCAGCCATTTGTAAAACTCGCGCTGCCATACCAGGCCATTGTGTGCATGCAGCACCCAGTGGTTTTCGTTGGGCAGGTAGAGCAATTTGCTTTTAATACCCCGCAACTGCGCCGCCTGGAAGGCTTCCAGTCCCTGCTCGATCGGTACACGGAAGTCGATACCGCCCTGGATGATCATGATCGGTGTATTCCATTTATCGATGTAATTAGAAGGATTAAATTGCTCGTAGCTTTTCGGCGTGGGTTTGGTCCAGTAGTTGCCGCCCAGGTCCCAGTTGGCAAACCACAGCTCTTCGGTAGTACCATACCAGCTCTTCATATCGAACAGGCCGTCGTGTGCAATAAAGGATTTAAAGCGGTTGTTGTGGATACCGGCCAGCATAAATACGCTGTAACCGCCATAGCTGGCGCCTACGCAGCCGAGGCGGTCCTTATCCACATAACTTTCTTTAGCCACATCGTCGATAGCGGCAAGATAGTCCTGCATGGGTTGTCCGCCCCAGTCGCCGCTGATGGCTTCGTTCCAGGCAGTGCCCCAGCCCGGCATACCGCGACGGTTGGGCGCTACTACGATATACCCATTGGCAGCCATCAGCTGGAAGTTCCAGCGTACGCTATAGAACTGCGATACAGCCGATTGCGGTCCACCCTGGCAATACAACAGGGTCGGGTACTTTTTAGCAGGATCGAAGTTGGGCGGATAGATCACCCAAACGCCCATCTGCTTGCCGTCGGTGGTCTGCACCATACGCATTTTGGTCTGGCTCATCCCGATCTTGCTGTAGGCAACATCGTTTACGTGGGTAAGCGCATTCATTTTGCCATCTTTCAGGTCTACCTTGAAAAGCTCGGCGGCATGGTTCATATCGGTACGGCTTACCACCAGGTTGTTGCCGTTCTGGGCTACGATACCGGTAACATCGAAGTCGCCTTTGGTTACCTGAACTACAGCCGGCATCATACGCACCAGCAGGTTGGAGGGTATACGCACGCTGAACAACTGCAAGGTACCTTTCAGTGCCGCATTAAAATAAATATCGCTACCGGTAGTGCTCCAGGCAAAACCGCCGTCCACGGTTTCATCCCAGCCTACGGTTACATTCATATGTGCTTTGGAAGCCACATCCATGACGATGATATCGTTCTTGTCGGCTTCGTATCCGTCTCTTCTCATGCTCAGCCAGGCAATTTTCTTACCGTCAGGGCTAAAGGCAGGGGCCTGGTCATAACCCATCATGCCTTCGCTCCAGTTAACAGTAGTACCGGCTGCCATATCGTAAGCATAAATGTCGGTATTGGTGCTCTGGGCGTATGCTTTACCTGTTTTCTTTTTCGATACGTATACCAGGGTTTTGCTATCGGGACTGAAGATAAAATCTTCGGAGCCGCCGAATGGTTTTTGCGGGCAGTCGTAAGGTTCACCGGCCATAATATCTTTGGCTTCGGCTGCATTGCCGGTCCTGGCCAGGAATACATGGTTGGCCTTGCCTTCGTTCCAGGCATCCCAGTGGCGGTAGTTAAGATCGGTGTATACCTGGGCGGTACTGTTCTTCACATCACCATAGATTTCTGAACCCAGGATCTTTTCAACCGATACCGGTTTGGAAAAGGCGATCCACTGGCCATCGGGCGAAACCCGCAGGTTCTCGGCGTCTTTGAGGCCCGAAGCTACCCGGTTCCAGGTCTTGCCCTGGTCCTTGCTCAGGAACAGTTCGCCGTCTTTGAGGCTGTACATCCCGTTTTTATCCCATTGTACCAAGCTACGACCTTCGAGGATCGTGGTTTTGGCCTGCTGGTTGTTGTCCAGGTTCAGCAGGTAGTATTCACTATTGCTTTTTTCTGTGGCCAGGTCGGTCTGGGCTACTTTATAAAGCAGGGTCTTATTATCCGGGCTGGTACCCGCAGCCGATACACGGCCCAGCGACCAGAGCAATTCCGGCGTCAGTACCTGCTGTGCAGACAGGGCCAGGGGTGTAAGCATTAATAGAGAAAGTGCTATTTTTTTCATACGACAAAATTGAGCGATTTTATACCGCCGGTTCTGACCCGGGCGGGGTGAATTTTAGAGATTTACCGGGCCTTAAAGGAAGGTTTCGGCATAAGTATCGGCGTTAAACCGCATCACAACAACCTTGTCATCGAGCTCGATTACAGGGCGTTTGATCATACTGGTATGCTCCTGCATAAGGGCTATGGCTTCGGCCTTGGTGGTTACGGCATTTTTAACGGTATCGTCCAGGTCGCGCCAGGTGGTGCTGTTCTTATTGATCAGGTTTTCCCAGCCCAGCTGTTTACACCAGTTGTCCAGCTTGCTTTTGGTAATACCTTCTGTTTTATAGTTATGAAACCGGTAGGCAATTTTATGCCCCTCGAGCCAGGTAAACGCTTTCTTTACAGAATCGCAATTGGGTATGCCATACACGACATAGTTTTTTTCTGCCATAGCTAAATCAAAAAAAATAAATGAGGCCGTAAAAGTACTTATTATTCGGCGTATGGGGTACAAGCCCTGCAGGCGCCGGGCTATTGTAAAACAATTGTCAAGAATAGGGGCAGCGAAAGGGAATAGCCTATATTCGCAGGTGCAAACCCCTTGCGGGCTCCGAATTACCCTAGCATTCAGCTTATGCCACAAACAGATTTCCTCGTCATCGGCTCCGGTATTGCCGGTCTTACTTTTGCCGTAAAAACAGCGCAACAATTTCCCGACAAGACCATTACGATCCTTACCAAGGCCTATGCCGACGAGACCAATACCAAGTACGCACAGGGTGGCATTGCCGTAGTGAACGATGATGAGCATGATAGTTTTGACAAACACATCAGCGATACGCTGATTGCCGGCGACGGTCTCTGCAACGAAGATATTGTACGCGCCGTAGTAACCGAAGGCCGCGACCGCGTGGATGAGATCATCAACTGGGGTACTAATTTCGATAAGGATACCGATGGCGAATACCTGCGGGGTAAAGAGGGCGGCCATTCCGAATTCCGCATCCTGCATTTCAAAGATATTACCGGCTTCGAGATCGAACGCTCACTACTGGCGGAGGCTGCCAAATATCCCAATATCGTGATGAACAACCACTGGTTCGTGGTCGACATCATTACCCAGCACCACCTCGGGTACCTGGTTTCCAAATCGACGGTAGGCATAGAATGTTATGGCGTATATGTGCTCAATATGCAATCGGGCGAGATCGAGCAACTGCTGGCCAAATTAACGCTGATGGCCTCGGGCGGCTGCGGCCAGGTATACCGTACCACCACCAACCCCCGCATTGCAACCGGCGACGGTATTGCCATGGTATACCGGGCCAAGGGCCGGATCGAGAATATGGAATTTATCCAGTTCCATCCCACGGCTTTATACGAAGCCGGCGTAAGCCCTTCGTTTCTTATTACCGAAGCGGTACGCGGCGATGGCGGCATACTGCGCAATAAGGAAGGCGAAGCCTTTATGGAACGGTACGACCCGAGGAAGGACCTGGCGCCGAGGGACATTGTAGCCCGTGCGATCGACAGCGAGATGAAACGTACCGGTACAGAACATGTGTATCTCGATTGCCGGCATATGGATAAAGAAAAGTTTCTCCACCATTTTCCCAATATCTACGAACGTTGCCTGAAATCGGGCATCGACGCGCTTACCCAGCTGATACCCGTAGCGCCAGCCGCACACTACTCCTGCGGTGGTATTAAAGTAGACGAGTATGGCCGCACTTCGATCCGTAACCTGTATGCCTGCGGCGAATGTTCGAGCACCGGCCTGCATGGCGCCAACCGGCTGGCCAGCAATTCCCTGCTCGAAGCCCTGGTGTTTGCCCACCGCTGCCACGAAGATTCCAGCCGCGCCATCGGGAGCATCGGCTTCCGGGAAGGCATACCCGAATGGGATGCAGCCGGCACTACCAAACCCAAAGAAATGATCCTGATTACCCAAAGCCTGAAAGAGCTGCAATCGGTAATGAGCGACTACGTGGGTATTGTACGTAACGATGTACGCCTGGCGCGTGCTATGCGCCGCCTCGACCTGCTGCACGAAGAGACTGAACGCCTGTATGAAGCCAGTACCCTGTCGCCGCAACTGGCCGAACTGCGCAACCTGATCACGATCGGTTACCTGATCGTAAAAGGCGCCCAGTTCCGCAAAGAAAGCAGGGGCCTGCATTTCAACACCGACTACCCGCAACACAGCCGCCGGATCGAAAACATCGTATTGTAAGCATACCTACCCGGAAGGGGGGAGAAAAGAGAGCCGGAGAACAGATAAATTTGTGAACAGGGAAAAGGCCGCGTGCCGTATCCTGTAAAATTTGTCTTTACCGGCTCACATACCGCCCCGCCGCGAAAGCGCCGCCGGTCCGCTCTTCTACGAGAAGGACCAGGCCATCCTGAGGTTTGGCAACGAGGCCAACCAGCTCAAAGTATCTTCACTCAGCGACTTTCACCGGCCGGTAGACTCATCCGGTTTTGCAATAAAGTTTGTAACCGAAGGTTGCGAAAATTATACCATCAACAAACAGGTGTTTGCGGTGCAAGCCGGCAGTTATCTCCTGTTGAACGGTGAGAAAGAGGCCAGGGTGGCCATAACCAGCAAAGAGAACGTAAAGGGCATTTGTATCCATATTGCCACTGCCGTGATCACAGAAGCCATAGGCAGTGTGGTACGCCCCGATACCGCCTGGCCCGACCCGGCGCTGGCCGCGTTCTTCTATACCGATCATTTTCTCGAAAACCAATACCAGGCGGCCCATACCCTGCTGGGCAGGCAACTGGCCACGCTTGGCAGCCGTATACAAAAAAGCCAGCTCAGCGCCGGCGATATCCACAACGGTTTATTCTTTTCGCTGGCCGAGACCCTGATCGCAGACCAAACCGCCGTTTTCAGACAGCTACAGTCGGTTACTGCTTTAAAAACCGATACCAAAAGAGATCTTTGCCGCCGCCTGCTCCGGGGCAGGGAGTTTATCGACGCCAGCTTTACGCTGCCGCTCAGCATCGCACAAATAGCGCGGGAAGCCGCCATGTCTGAATTTCATTTCTTCCGGCTTTTCAAAGGCGTATTCGGCATATCCCCGCATCAATACATCCTTACCAAACGGCTGGAAGCGGCCAGGGGCCTGCTGCGTAAGCACCATGCGGTTGGCGACGCAGCCCTCGCATGCGGCTTCGCCGACATCTTCGCGTTCAGCAAAGCCTTCAAGAAACATTACGGCATTTCCCCTTCTTCCTGTACCCTGGAGAAATAGCAGGTTTTGACAAATACCTACAGCTTTGTTTGCCCATTTTTACACCGGCAAACAAGGAATGGCGTACGCTCCAATCACAAGGACACGATAAAAAACGACCGGTATGGCACACAAGAAAAACGAAAGAGACGCATGGATTTTAAAAGTCCTGATCCCCCTGGCCCTCTTGCTCAGCGCGGTATACCTGCTGTTATGGGGATACCGCTTCGGGCGCTGGCTGCATCAGTTACTAAACGGCTAAGACCCGATCCTGGATACCAGGATCCCCGGCATATAGCCAGTCATACACCGATTCAAATAAATACCTCATCACATGAAAACAACAAACAAATACTACTACAGCCTGCTGGCCTGCCTCCTGCTCAGTATCCCATTGAAGGCGCAGGTACCGGCAGCACTCGACAACCTGCTGCGCCATACGCTCGACAGTATGCGCATGGTAACCAGGGCCAAATCATTGAGCGCCGCGATCCAGTTCGCCGACGGCCAAACCTGGTCTTATGCCAAAGGCATCTCCTCGGTGGCGCCACCGGCCGATGTAACACCGGCCGATGCCTACCTGATCGGCAGTGTTACCAAAACCATTACCTCGGCCTGCATCCTGCAGCTGGCCGGCGAAGGCGCACTTAACCTCGACGACAGCCTGCACCGCTGGCTCGACACGATTCCTTATGTGAATCCCAATATTACTATCAGGCAGCTGCTGCAACATACCAGCGGCCTGTTCGATGTGCTGGCCCACCCGCATCACCAGGATTCCATGCTGGCCGACATAACCAGGGTATGGACCGCCCAGGAGCTCGTAGCGCGGTTTATGCTGCCGCCACCCGCCCAGCCCGGCGCCACCTGGGCCTATTGCAATACCAATTATTTTTTGCTGGGTATGATTATCGAAAAGATAACGGGCAATCCTTTTTACACCGAACTGCGTAACCGGTTTTTCGGACCGATGGGGTTCAATAGCTTTGCCATACCGGCCTTCGAGCCGCTTAACGCCCCCGTGGCTCACCTCTGGCTCGACATTACCGGCGATAACATAACCGACGATGCACATAATTTTTACATGAGCTACAAAGCCCTCAACTCCTCGGCAGGCGCGGCGGGCGGCTATTTTGCAACAGCTGCCGACTGCTCCCGCTGGATGCGGAGTTATATGCGGGGCGACCTGGTATCGCCGGCCCTGATGGCCCAAGCCCGCACCACGGTTAATGCACCGGGGTCGCAGGGCGGCTTATACGGCTTAGGCCTGATGAAAAACCTAAGCGACTTCCTGGGCCTCGAAGCTTACGGCCATGGTGGCGACCTGGCCTACCATGCATCCTCCTGGTACTTCCCTGCCAAGGACGCCAGCATATCCGTACTCACCAACGATAACAATGTAAACTCCTGGGCGCTGATACCGGTAGTGCGGGAGCTCTTACGCAGTTATAGCAATTTCGACCCGACAACGATAAACGCACCAACGGCAGCAGACCTGCGTATCCGTGTCTACCCCAACCCTTTTGACCAATACCTCAGGATAAGCCTGCAACCCGGCAATACTGCCACCCGCTTCGAGGCTACGCTCTGCGACTTACCAGGCAGAACCATAGCCCGTAAAGCGATAGACCAGCGATCAGCCAACAGGCTATCCGCAACCCTGGAAACACCAGGCATACTACCTCCGGGCCTGTACTGGCTTACGATCCGGGCAGACGGCCGGACCGTTCAAACCTTTAAACTCCTGCGGTAACCTGTTTTTTCATACGCAAAACAAGAGCCCCTTCCCGGTACCGGGAGGGGGCTCGCTTATAAAGTTGCGGCGCAGAAGACGCCATGAAATACAGGGTTGTGTTTAGGCAAAAAAACGTTTGCCTTCGCGACCCATTTTACGCAGCAATGCGCTGGCGCGGTAGCGGTCTTCGCGATAGGTATCGTACAGGGTATCCAGGCCGGCAAGCACATAATCGGCGCCCAATTCGTCGCACCAGTGCAACAGGCCTTTAGGATAGTTTACGCCTTTGGTCATAGCCAGTTCGATATCTTCTGCCGAGGCGATCTGCCACTGCAGGGCATCCACGGCTTCGTTGATCAACATAAACAGGATACGTTCGGCTATTTTACGACCTGCCTGTTCGTCCTGTACCGCCGCGGGCATTGTTGCCCCTTCGCTGTAGTCGTAAAAACCCCGGCCCGATTTGCGGCCCAGCCAGCCGGCTTCCAGCAGGCGTTTTTGCGAGAAGGCCGGTTTGTACCTCGGATCGAAAAAGAAAGAAGTAAACACCGTTTCGGTAACCACGTAGTTTACATCATGGCCGATATAATCCATCAGGGTAAAGGGCCCCATTTTAAAGCCGGCAAGCCCCGTCATGGCCCAGTCGATGGTAGCCATATCAGCGATGCCTTCTTCATAGATCCGCAGGGCTTCGCCGTAGAAAGGCCTGGCCACACGGTTTACGATAAAGCCCGGCGTGTCTTTGGTCAATACCGGCGCTTTGCCCCATTGTAACAATAAAGTCTTGATCTGCTCCGGCAATGCGGCTGCGGTTTGTATGGCCGGGATCACTTCCACCAGGGCCATGAGCGGTGCAGGATTAAAAAAGTGGATGCCCATAACGCGCGCCGGTTTGCTGCAGGCCGCAGCAATAGAGGCGAGAGACAGCGAAGAGGTATTGGAAGCAAGGATACAATCCTCCCGGACAATAGCCTCCAGTGCGGCAAATACCTTTTTCTTGACGTCTATATTTTCGACGATGGCTTCGATAATAAGACCACAATCCGCGAAAGCAGCCATATCGGCCGCAAAGCTGCACCGGTCCAGTATTTCGGAGGCATTGGCAATCTTGCCTTTTTCCTGCAGTTTGTTCAAAGTAGCGGTCAGGCCGGCTTTACTTTTGTCGAGTGCCGCGGGATTGGTATCGAAAATGACCACCTGGTGGCCCGCGGTAGCCGCCACCTGTGCGATACCGCTGCCCATAGCGCCGCCGCCTACAACGCCTACGGAGAATTTATGCTGATCTGCTTGCATGCTGTTTTTTTGTTGTCGGCAAAAATAAAAAAATCCCGCAGGTCTGCGGGATTTCAGGGGCAATTAGTTCTTTAGAATTTATTCTTCCACATCATGCTTTCCACGGGGCGTACCGTACGCTCGGTGTATTTGGCATTCTGCTTGGTATTGTATTTGTTTTCCACCTCGCCGTCTACCGGGAAGTAGATGAGCTGACCTACCGGCATACCGGCGTAGATACGTACGGGGTGCACACAGGAGATCTCGAGGGTCCAGGTATTGCAGAAGCCCACATCGCCTTTACCCGCCGTAGCATGAATATCGATACCCAGGCGCCCGGTCGACGATTTGCCTTCGAGAAAAGGTACATGGGCATGCGTTTCGGTATACTCTTCCGTTACGCCCAGGTACAGGGTGCCGGGTTGCAGGATATAACCTTCTTCGGGGATTTCGAAATGCTCGATCTCGTTATGTTTCTTGGCATCAAGTACGCCGTCGCGGTACACTGCCAGGTGTTTGCCCAGGTGCACATCGTAGGAATTGCTGCCTAAATATTGCCGGTCGTACGGCTCGATAACAATAGTACCTTTCTGGATTTCCTCCAGTATACGTTTGTCGGAAAGGATCATTTTCTTTTATTTGAATCTACGGGTATGAGATCGGGCGGCAAAAATATAAAATCAGATCATATCCTTTCCTATTATTTTATCGCCGGTCCTTTAATTATCGGCCGGCAGCTGTACCCTGTTTTTTAGCCAGCTGAAACCCAGGGGCTGCAGCCAGTTGCGGAACATATCGGCCTTGGTGGCTACCAGGTTGTTGAACAGGAGGGTTTCGCCGTTTATATAACCTTTATCGATCGCATATTGCACCTGGCCCATAGGCAATACCTCGGGCTGGCCTTTTACCAGGAAGGTGATGGACAGGCGGTCGAACAGGTTTACATCGTACTGCCGTTCGATGCTTTTAATGATCCTTACCGAACTATCGGTGCTGCAACCGCTTACGGCTACTTCCGTTTCGTCGGCCATCATTACGATAAAGCGGCGAAAAAGCAGGCGGGCCCAGCCTTTAACCGGTGCGCCATGCGCCTGCCACTGGGCGTAGAACTGGAATAGTTGTTCGTTGATCTCCAATTCCTCTTTTTCGCTGAAGGGGCGGCTGCCCTGGTATATCCAAACCCGCGAGTCGTCCGAAAAACCGGCCGGTACAAGCGGGGTCAAGTCATAATTTGTCATGCTGCAAAGTTACGTTAAATAAGAAGAAGCCTGTTTATCGTGCTATATGTCTAAACTATCGGGACAATTTTTGATGCTGCACTTCAGGTGAGGCATCACGGATCCAATTTTTCAGCGCTTTTTCCATATGCCTGCGCAGCCGTGCCGGTGGCACCATCATCAGCGTGTTGTTGGCAAAGTGGCTATTGAGCAGGATGCGGCCTTCGTCGGCGATCAGCACCAGCACTTCGCGCATATCGCCCGACCTTGAGGAAACGGGCGTACTGACGATCTGGAAAATGTCCCCGCTCATCGGGTGGGTAATTACGGCCACCTGTTGCGCCCGGAGAAAAGCGGCTATCAGCTCGCGGCTGCGGCGCCTATCGAGACCGGTATATAAGGTTGCAAACCGGAGCGTAGCGCCGTAGCGCGACAGGCCGGCCAGGGTAATGATGGTAAATATAAGGGGCAATACGCCCATATAGTAGCGGCGATGATCTGCAGGATCGCCTGCGCCCCATATCCGGGCCAGGCTAAAACCGTATAAAGCCAGCAAGGGCACTATCCAGGCCAGCAGCGGCACCAGCAGGCGGCGCCGGAGCGGGTAATGCAGTTTCTTTTTTATAAAATCGAGATCTTCATAAACGCCGGCGCTCCGGGGACCGTCGTTTAAATAATGTTGCGTCATAGCGTGGCTTTAAATATTCATGATTGGCGGCGTTTGCAGTGGTGTGCCTGGTTCACTCTACCTGCGGATAACGACTTTGCCGCTACCGGAGCCGGAAGGTCCCCATAACCGGAAACCGTAGATACCATCCGGTAAGTTGCCGGTAGTGATTAGCGTGCGGGAACCGCTTATCTTTTGGGTAATCATCCTGCGTCCGCAAATATCGTATACTTCGAAGATAAAATTGTCAGCGGGTAAAGCCTCCGGTAGTTCCAGGTAAAACTGTGTGGCAGCAGGGTTGGGGAACAACCGGAATGTTATGGCCTGTGCAGCAACCGCCCCGGCTATACCCAGGGCATTATTGTTATCGCAGGGCACCTGGCCTGCCTTGCCGGCAGCCTCCAGCTTGCTGCGCGTTACCGGTATATGAATACCTGTAATACCCCCACTCTCCATGGAGATTTCGCCCAGCCCGTTTTTGTAATAACTTTTAGGCAGGACAGGCTCTACAGCTCCGCCCTCCAATTGCCCGTTAGCAAATATCACATCCGTTTCAAAACCATAAGCCGCAGAACGGTAACAGAACGTAGAATCGCCGGGCCAGTAATAACAGTATTTCCCATTAAACCATTCTTCCGGCATTTTAACCGTATCGCTCAACAAGGCATCCTCACCGATGTTCAGGGTGTCCAAACCGCTTCCGGCCGTAGGGTAAGGCGGCGCATTGCCCGGGTAGACCGTTCCGGAACTGGTATAAGCCCGGGTATAGGCAATACCGCTACCAGTTACCTGCTTCGCCGTTATCTCGAAGCGGGTGTTCTTGAACGAATATTGATTGACGTCGAAAGCGACATACCGGTTATCGCGGAACACATCGCCGGTATTAAAATCATAGATCTTATGCCGGTAGGCAGGCACGAAATTAATGCGCCGGAAAACCAGCAAAGCCGGGTTCAGTACTCCTCCCCCATTTACCTGCTTGAAATAACAGTCGAAAAAACTATTAAAAACCTTGCCTGGTGCATGATAAGGAAACAGATAAAGATCGGCTGCCTGCAGCCAGCCCTGCTCGCGGCCTAGGAGCAGTTCCAGGTGATGCAAGGGGTCGGTGCTCAAAACCGAAGTGCCGCTCCAGGCAGTAAGCCGGATGGTTTTTACCGAATCGGTTACGCCGTTTACCGTCATCGTATCCCAGGCCGTAACCGTGGCTTCGTAGTAGACAGCCGTACTATCGCGGAAAAAGATCCAGGATTCGTTTAATAATGCGTCGTTTTTTATACGGATCGTATCGCCCCAGGTATTGGGTATATAGGTAAAGCCGCCGGGTGTTTCTATAATCTCTTTGCCCAGCCAGCTGCCACCGGTTGTATCTGCTTGTAAAGGTCCGCTCCCATAGGACAGCCTCGCCCTCCGGAACGGGTAATGTACCGTATTGCCATCAATTATTTTAGTAGAGTCTATACGCATGCCCCGCAGGTAACCGGCTGCGTTCGTGAAGTATACTTTTTGCCCCGGTGCCACGCAGGCGTAGTGCTGCGCCCGCATCACATACCCGGATAGCACAACCAGTATAAACAATAAAAAGTACTTCATTTTCGACATATTTACCCATAAATGTAAATAATCAAAAACTTAAAATCGAGTCATACAAGGGATTATTTATAACAGGGATTATGAGGAGTATCTGCCTGTTACGGCGGTATTACCAACCGGTATTGTACCGGGCAAACAATCCGGCTTTAAGCTCGGGCCATTCCTCTTTCAGGATGCTGTAATAAACCGTATTGCGCAGGCTGCCGTCGGGGTTGACCATATGGTGGCGGAAGATGCCTTCGAAACGGCCGCCGATACTTTCGATCGCCCGGCGGGAACGCGTATTATCCTCGTTGGTCTTGATCTCTACCCGGTTCATCTCCATCACGCTGAAAGCATGTTCGAGCATCAGGTATTTCATGGCTTTATTGAGCCCGGTACCCTGAAAGGCGCTGCCGATCCAGGTCCAACCGATCTCTACCCGCTTGTGCCGCAACTCCAGGTTGCCAAACCGGGTAGCGCCCGCAATGGCGTCCTGCTGTTTATCGATCACTACAAAAGGTATGCATTTGCCGGCCTCCCGGTCTTGTATGCCTTCGGTTACAAACCGCAACAGGTCGTCTTCATTGCCGATAACGGCGCTCATATAACGGTAAAGCTCCGGCTCGCCAAGGGCCAGGGGCGCGAGCAGGGCTACATCGCTCAGCTGCATGGGACGCAGCAAGGCCCGCCTGTTTTCAAGGGTGGGACTGAAGTTCATAGGGATAAGGTGTGGGTAACAAGAACATAAGCCTGACGGGTTAAGGATCAGGCTTATGTGTTCTTCTAATTCTGGCATTTATAGCTAGGCGATGATCAGGCCAGCGACTGGGCCACCATTTCGGCGATATCCAGTACCTGTACATGATCTTCCTGTTCCTTGTTCTTCACACCGTCCAGCAACATCGTGGTACAGAAAGGGCAGTTGGCGGCAATTACGGTAGCACCGGTGGCCAGGGCCTCCTCGGAGCGTTCGATATTGATCCTTTTATCGCCGGGCTCATCTTCTTTAAACATCTGGGCACCGCCCGCACCGCAGCAAAGACCGTTGGTCTTGCAGCGTTTCATCTCTACCAGCTCCACATCGAGCGCTTCCAGCACGGCGCGGGGCGCTTCGTAAATCTGGTTGGCCCGGCCCAGGTAACAGCTGTCGTGATAGGTGATCCTGCGGCCTTTAAATGCGCCGCCTTCCTTCATCACGATCTTGCCTTCGCCGATCAGCTGGTTGATGAAGGTGGTATGATGGATCACTTCATATTGGCCGCCCAGGGCAGGATATTCGTTTTTCAGGATATTGAAACAATGCGGACAAGCGGTTACGATCTTCTTGATATTATAACCGTTCAGCAGCTGGATATTGTTATAAGCCATCATCTGGAACAGGAACTCGTTACCCGAGCGCCGTGCCGGATCGCCGGTACACATTTCCTCTTTACCTAAAATGGCGAACTGAACGCCTACTTTATCCAGGATCTGGGCAAAGGCTTTGGTAATACGTTGCGCGCGCTGGTCAAAGCTGCCGGCACATCCTACCCAAAACAGGACTTCCGGTTCCGTACCTTCGGCCATGTATTCGGCCATTGTTTTTATCTGCATAAAATCTTCTTCTTTTGGTTGTTCCGGCTGCAGCCGGAGAAAAACGTCAACTTACAAACTCGTTACTGTTGTCTGCCATTCGCCCTGGTGATTGGAACGTTGGGTAACGACGTATATCATTTTCCCGCTTACCACATCGTAGTGCAATACCCAGCTATTGGGCAAGCCGGGATAAGGCTGCTGGTATAAGGCCGTATCGTTCGTGGTACCCATATAGGCCAGCGACTGCGATGCCATACCATTGTTTTCCAACACCACACGGATCGTATCCGGCCCTCCGCTTATCGTCATATGCCCGGTGTACGTGGTATCCGTGCTGTGCCCGATAGGACCATCCGGGCCCATCGGCGCAGTGTATTGATCCCTGATCTGCACATTATAGACACCAGGGTCGATAACGGGCTCCTTCACCGGAACGGGAACCGGGGTATCCGGATCCGAATGACAACCAGCAAATATACCGGCAGCAATCACGAGTAAAAAACCTTTTTTCATGGCTATCCTTTATTGCCCGATAATCATCATTTACTATACAGCCTTCAGGATGCAGCCAGCTCTTCAGCCCATTTGTCGCGGTCATCAGGACTGAACTTCCAGGGCGCCATATTATTTTCGATATTGCTGAACATGCTGTTCCATTCCTGTGGCGCATTACTTTCTTCCATAACCAGGTTACGGCGCAGGTCCAGGATAATGGACAGCGGGTCGATGCTTACCGGGCAGGCTTCCACACAAGCGTTACAGGAGGTACAAGCCCTCAGTTCTTCGGTGGTAATATAATCGTGCAACAGCGACTTGCCGTCGTCTACAAAAGTCTTGTTCTTATCGATATTTTTACCCACTTCTTCCATACGGTCGCGGGTATCCATCATAATCTTACGCGGCGACAGCTTTTTGCCGGTCATATTGGCCGGGCAATTGGCGGTACAACGGCCACATTCCGTACAGGAGTAGGCATCCATCAGGCTCTTCCAGCTCAGGTCGGTTATGTCTTTGGCGCCGAAACGGTGCGGTTCGGCCGCAGCGGCATCTGCCGGCGCTTTATCCGGCTCCATCATATACAATACCTCGTTCTGGATCTCGGGCATGTTTACCATTTTGCCCTGGGGCACCAGTTTGGCATAATAAGCATTGGGGAAAGCCAGTACGATATGCAGGTGTTTACTGTAAGGCAGGTAGTTGAGGAAGGCGAATATACCGGCAATGTGCAACCACCAGCAGGTACGCTCGAGCAGGACCAGGCCGGTTTCGCTCATACCGGAAAACAAAGGTGCGATAAGCCCCGAAACCCAGAAAGCGCCGGTATCCTGGTAGTGATGCGCCCCCAGTTGCTGCAGGTTATAGTCTGCGGCATTCATGGTGAGCAGCAGCGCCATCAGCACCACCTCGGTAGTCAGGATGAGGTTGGCATCGGTTTTGGGCCAGCCGTCGAGCTCGCTTTGGTTCAGCCTTTTCAGCTTCAGTATATTACGGCGGATTAAAAAGATAACACAGGAAACCAGTACCAGCGCGGCCAGGATCTCGAAAAAGCCGACCAGCACATTGTACAGCCCACCGATATAAGGGGCGAACAGGCGGTGTGTACCCAGGATACCATCCAGGATGATTTCGAGGATCTCGATATTGATGATCACGAAACCGGCATACACAAAAAAGTGCAGGATAGCCGGCGTCATGCGTTTAAACATTTTTTTCTGACCAAAAGCCAGCAGCAGTACATTCTTCCAACGGGCCGAGGGATTGTCTTTTATCTCCAGGTCTTTACCCAGGTTGATGTTACGCCTTATCTCCCGCACCTTACGGACAAAAAGAAACGTTGCCGCAACGGCAAGAAGGACGAAAAGGATCTGCTGAACAATTTGCATGGTTTATATTTTTTAACGCTTAGCCTGGTCACACCCTGCCAGCGTCACAACAGGGCGGACAGATAACGGATCACGAAAATGAACGGTTATTCATTTTTATTTTCTCAGTGCGAAAATACGCTGTTTACTGTAAAAAATACAGAAATGTCATGATTTTGTAAAAAACGGGGAAGGCTTTTGCAACAAAACCTTCCCCGCTACGCCTATGGTAAGTTACCACTCACTTCGACTCTGTTGTTCCGTATTTTATATACGGCGCCTGCCGGTTATACCGTGGCCTCGTATTCATGCAACCATTGCTCTACCTGCGCGGCATACTCCGGTTGTTCTATATTCGTAAAGAAGTCGCCGCCGGCCATAATCCTGCCCAGCAGTACATCCTGCGCTTTGGTGCAATGCAGGGCATAAGCATAGGGCGTATGACTGAAGGATACCATTTCGTATAC
Organism: Taibaiella chishuiensis; assembly: GCF_003014535.1. Classification (GTDB taxonomy): domain Bacteria; phylum Bacteroidota; class Bacteroidia; order Chitinophagales; family Chitinophagaceae; genus Taibaiella; species Taibaiella chishuiensis. The sequence goes on from NZ_PYGD01000001.1 coordinate 122,773, forward strand.
CGAGTTGAAACGGCCGGCATAACGGCGTCCCAGCTCTTTTTCGATCTTTTTCCTTTCGAGGAATACCGGGTCGGCTACCTTATCGCGCATTTCGATAAAATTGTTGAGCGCCAGGTCGGCTACCGCATCGGCATTGGGTTTACGCTGCTGCTCCAATTCGCGCAGTATCGTTTCCCAGTCTTCGCCATGCTCCTCCATAAGGGCTTCCAGTACCGAGCAGTCTTCGAAACCGGCATTCATACCCTGCCCGTAAAACGGCACGATGGCATGTGCCGCATCGCCGATCAGGCAGCTGCGGTCGGCATTGCGCCAGGGGAAGATTTTGGTAGTGATGAGCGAGGATACCGGGTTATGCATAAAATCGTGTACCAACGTAGGCATCAGGTCGATCGCATCGGGAAACTGCGCCTGGAAGAAGGCCTGTACTTCGGCTTCGGTTTTGAGCGCAGCAAAGGACGGATTGCCTTCGAAGGGGAAGAACAGGGTACAGGTAAAGCTGCCGTCAGTATTGGGCAGGGCAATCATCATATAATTATGCCGCGGCCAGATATGCAGGGCATTCTTCTCGATCTGCCAGGCGCCATTGGGCCCCGCAGGGATATTGAGCTCTTTATAGCCCGCTTCGATATAAAACTGGGAGAAATTGGTACGGTCGGTAAACGACATCGCGGTACGCAGGGCCGAGAACGCGCCATCAGCACCAAACAACAGGTCGCAGGTTATGGCCTGCTCGCTGCCGTCTTCCTGTTGTATAAAAATGGTATTGGCCGCCACATCGACCCGGCTGCAACGCTGGTTGAACAGGATCCTGGCGCCATGCTGTTCGGCCAGGTCCATCAGCTTTTTATTGAGCTCGCCGCGGCTTACCGAATAGATGGCTTCTCCGTTTTTGCCATAGGCCTGGAAGGCCGAGGAACCGTCTTCCTGGTGCAGGAAACGTCCGGGCATAGGGATGGCAATGGCTTCGATGTCTTCGCGCAGACCGGCCAATTCAAGGGCTTTCCAGCCGCGGTTGCTCATCGCCAGGTTAATGGACCGGCCCGCCCCGATAGTTTCTTTACGCATGTCCGGACGACGTTCGTAAATGGTCACTTCATAGCCCCTTTTGCGGAGCAGCACCGCCAATACCGAACCCACCAGACCGGCACCTAATATAGTAACAGCACGTTTGCTCATGTAGATTTCAAATTTTGCGGGCTAAGGTACAAAAATGCCGTTATTCCTGCGGAAAAAGAGAACTATATTGCAGGGACTTTGTTAGTTCAGAACATTTAAATTCAATATCATGAGTCAAAACATTGTAAGCTTCTACGACAGCCACGAACAGGCAGTAGCAGCCGTTAACCTGCTGAAGCAAAACGGGTTTAACGAAAAACATATCAGCCTGCTGGGCAAAACCGATGTAGGCGATGATCTCCAGGTAAAGGATGCCACTATCGCGGCCAAAGGCGTAGGTGTAGGCGCGCTCGTGGGTGTGCTGGCCGGCGTAGGCCTGGTAGCGGTACCCGGTATCGGCGTACTGTATGGCATCGGCGCATTAGCAGGCGCCATAGCGGGTTTCGACTTCGGTGTGATCGGCGGCACCATTGCTTCCGTACTCATGATCAATAACGCCGATGCAAAAATTGCCCAGCACTACGAAAACCAGTTGAAGGAGGGTAAGACCCTGCTGGCCTTTAAAGGCAGCAAAGAGGAGGTGCACCAAGCCCAAGCTGTACTCGAGGGCCATGGTATCCATACGGAACTGAATGTACACTAAACCAGGCTATCCTGAGATAAATATAAAAACCGGGACCTTTCCAGGACCCGGTTTTCGCATTTTATAATTTTCAGCGCCACACTTCCACAAGCGCCTCTTGTATTTTTCCTGCAGTAAGATCGTCACCAGGACTATTTACAGGCCCAGCTGCGCGCTCAGCTCCAGCATACGGTCGATCGGCTTTTTAGCCGCGAGGCGCAGCTCTTCTTCCATCGTGATCTCCGGGATCTCGTACTTCATACAGAGGTACAGTTTCTCCAGGGTATTCAGTTTCATATGCGGGCAATCGTTACAGGCACAGTTATTCTCCGGCGGTGCGGGAATAAAGGTTTTGTCGGGCGAGTTTTTCTGCATCTGGTGCAGGATACCGGTTTCTGTAGCCACGATAAAGGAGGTTGCAGGATTGACTTCCGTATACTTCAGCAGTTGCGTGGTAGAACCTACAAAATCGGAGATCTTCAGCAGCGGCTCTTCACATTCGGGGTGCGAGATCAGTTTGGCATCGGGGTGTTGCTCCTTCAGGCGGATAATTTTTTCAAGTGAAAAAATCTCGTGTACCATACAGGCGCCGTCCCACAGCACCATATTACGACCGGTCACTTTATTGATATAACCGCCCAGGTTCTTGTCCGGTGCGAAAATGATCTTCTGGTCCTGCGGCAGGCTGTCTACGATCAGCTTGGCATTAGAAGAGGTACAGATAATATCGCTCAGGGCTTTAATACCCGCGCTGCAATTGATATAGGAGATCACCAGGTGGTCGGGATGCTCCGCCTTGAATTTGGCAAAGGCTGGCGGTGGACAGCTATCGCTCAGCGAGCAGCCCGCATTCAGGTCGGGCAGCAACACTTTTTTATCGGGGTTGAGGATCTTAGCGGTTTCGGCCATAAAATGCACCCCGGCAAATACGATAATATCGGCATCGGTTTTGGCGGCTTCCTGCGCCAGGCCCAGGCTATCGCCAATATAATCGGCCACGTCCTGGATATCGGGCTCCTGGTAATAGTGCGCCAGCAGCACGGCATTTTTCTCTTTCTTTAATTTCTCTATTTCTTCAAACAGATCCAGCGTGGGGTCGATCGCAACGTCGAGAAACCCACGGCGGCCTACCTGTTGTTTTGCTGTTTCAATATCTGCAACCATGTACTTATAATTTTGTTTACCTTAGATCGGTTCCGCAGCCTTCCGTTTAGTCGGGCCATGACGAAACCGTGACACAAACTTCGCATTTTATTTCGGAAACGGATGCTAAGCCTTGTTTATATTTTACTAATGGGACTATAGGCTGCGGCGAACACCGGCCACCATGTCTTACCTCGAAACCCTGATCAATGATACCGCGCATCGCCCCTGGCCGCTACCACCCGGCAACTGGACCTATTACCAGGAGTGGAACAGGGCCCTGTTCCTGCATTGGAAAATAGACAGCGCCCTATTAATTCCCTTTTTACCCCCGGGACTTGAACCCGATACTTTTGCCGGTTCGGCCTGGATATCGCTGGTGGCCTTTACGATGGAGCAAATACGGCCGCGACAGTTGCCCGCCCTGGCTTTCCTCTCCGATTTTCACGAGCTCAACCTGCGTACCTATGTGCAGCATAGCGGTAAAAAAGGCGTTTACTTCCTGGGTATCGAAGCGCAGAAAATCCTTTCTGTACTGGTGGCCCGCAGCCTGTCGGGACTGCCCTACCGCAAAGCCAGCATCAGTCGTAAGCCTACGGCAACAGGCCAGCAATACGAAGTACAGAACCCCGGGGCGGGTACCCGGCTGCTGGTGCGTTACCGTACCGGTGCTCAATTGGATGCGAAACAGGAGCAGGACACCTGGCTTACCGAACGGTATTGCCTTTATACGGAAAAAGATACCCGCCTTTTCCGCTTCGACATACACCACGAGCCCTGGCCCTTGCAGGAAGTACAGTTGGAGCAACTGGAAACGCATTACCGCGTGGGCAGTTTCGACCTGGCCGGCCGCAAGCCCGACCTGCTGCATTACTCGCCGGGCATAAAAGTGCTGGCCTGGCATAAAACTTTAGTGTTGCAGGGTTGTTAGTTCAAGAGCGGCCGTTATCTAAAGATTTACAAAGTAAGTACTTCCCTACCCCTTTCTTTTTTGATCGTAAACCGCTATCTTTGAATGAACGTTTATTCATTTTAATAACCGGCTCCTCCGGGACGTAAAACATAAGAACAGCTATGCAACAACAGCGATTGTTTGATTTTGCAGATATACAAGCCGCAGACCGCCCGGGGGGCGTCATGCTGGCTTCGAAGATAAATGGCGTTTGGCAGACGATTTCCTGTAAGGAGGTAAAAAAACGTTCGGAGGACCTTGCCTCCGGCCTGTTGTCTTTAGGCATCCGCAACAAGGAACTCGTTCCGGAGCAACAGGAAAAAATTGCCATCTGCTCCCAAAACCGGCCCGAATGGATCATTACCGACCTGGCCGTACAACGTACCGGCGCTATCCTTACGCCTATCTACCCTACGGTAAGCCCACAGGATTTTGCCTTTATCCTCAACGAGGCCGAAGTAAAGATCATCTTCTTTGCCAGCAAAGAGTTGTACGACCGTTTCCAGCCCGCCTTTAAGGATATACCCAGCCTTAAACATATTTATACCTTCGATGAACTGCCTGGTGTCGATAACTGGAACGTACTGAAACCCACACCCGATGGCGATGCCCAACGCGATGAGGTATGCAGCCGTATTACTACCGAGACGATCGCTACTATTATTTATACCTCCGGTACCACCGGCGCACCCAAAGGCGTTATGCTTTGCCACCGCAACATCGTCAGCAATGTGGTCGACAGTGCGCCGCTGTTTCACTTTGCCCGTAAAGACGACCGGGCACTAAGCTTCCTGCCGCTCAACCATATTTTCGAAAAGATGATCACCTATGTGTACATCAAAGGCGGCCTGGGTATTTACTATGCCGAAAGTATGGATACTATCGGCGACAACCTGAAAGAGGTGCAACCCATGGTGTTTACCTGCGTACCGCGCCTGCTCGAAAAGGTATACGAAAAGATTATGGCCAAAGGCCTTGCCCTGACCGGCATCAAACGCGGCCTGTTTTTCTGGGCGGTGGAGCTGGGTAAGAAATACGATAATGTAAAAAAAGGCAGCCTGGGCTACCGCTTACAATTATGGCTGGCCAATAAACTCATCTTCAACAAATGGAGAGAAGCCCTGGGCGGCCGTGTAGAAGCGGTAGTGAGCGGTTCGGCAGCCCTGTCCGAAAAACTGATCCGTATCTTCAGCGCAGCACAGATCACGGTTATGGAAGGATACGGCCTTACCGAAACTTCGCCGGTAATCTCGGTAAACCATCTCGAAAGCGAGAACCGGCGTATCGGCACCGTTGGCCCCATCCTGAAAAATGTACAGGTAAAGCTGGCTGAAGATGGCGAGATACTTTGTAAAGGCAATAACGTAATGGTGGGGTATTATAAAAACCCGGAAGCTACAGCCAAAGAGCTGACTTCAGATGGCTGGTTCCATACCGGCGATATCGGCGTATGGGTAGAAGAGCGGTTCCTGAAGATCACCGACCGTAAAAAAGAAATGTTTAAAACCTCGGGTGGTAAATATGTAGCCCCACAGGCTATCGAAAACAAAATGCGCGAAAGCCCGTATATCGAGCAAATGATGGTGGTAGGCCCGGGCCGTAAATTTGTAAGTGCACTGATCGTTCCCAATTATGGCCAGATCCGCGGCAAACTGAAGGGCGAAGGCAAATCGCTACCCGATGATAATGCCGCGCTGATCAAAGAAGAGTCGGTGATCAAGCTCATCCAGCAACAGATCGATCGTTATAACCCCGAATTCGGGCATGTGGAACAGGTGAAGAAGTTTACCCTCCTGCCTTCCGAATGGACGGTAGACAATGGTATCCTTACGCCCAAGTTGTCGATACGCCGTAAAATGGTGGAAGAAAAATACAGTAAAGAAATAGAGGCCATGTATGCCGATGGCCACGAAACGGTATAAGCTAATAATCAATTACTCGAAGCATGAGCCCTGCAGTTGTCGCCTGCGGGGCTTTTTTCGTGGTTGAAATTTAGATGTCCCCGCAGGGTCTCCTGCATTGAGACCCTGCGTGAAGGAAGGACAACAGACAGCCCTTTCGCAACGTCCCTTACAGTAGCCGTCGCGACGAAATCAACTGTTGATTAAGGGCTTGCAGTGCCGCGGCAATCGCAGAAAAATCCAGATGTCCCACGCAGGGTCTCCTGCAAAGAGCCCCTGCGTGAAGGAAGGACAACAGACAGCCCCTTCGCAACGTCCCTTACAGTAGCCGTCGCGACGAAATCAAATTTAGATGTACCCGCAGGGTCTTCTGCAAAGAGACCCTGCGTGAAGGAAGGACAATAGACAGCCCCTTCGCAACGTCCCTTACAGTAGCCGTCGCGACGAAATCAACTGTTCTGTTTAATATCTCGCAGTGCCGCGGCGATCGCAGAAAAATTTAGATGCCCCCGCAGGGTCTGCTGCAAAGGGACCCTGCAGAAGGCAAGGAACAACAGACAGCCCCTTCGCAACGTCCCTTCGCAGGAGACGTCGCGACGAAAATCAACTGGTCCGTTTAATATCTCGCAGTGCCGCGGCGACCGCATAAAAATCCAGATGTCCCCGCAGGGGCTCCTGCAAAAGGACCCTGCAGAAGGCAAGGAACAACAGACAGCCTCTTCGCAACGTCCCTTACAGTAGCCGTCGCGACGAAATCAACTGGTCTGTTTAAGGGCTTGCGGTAGTGCGATGATCGCAGAAAAATTTAGATGTCCCCGCAGGGTCTCCTGCAAAGGGACCCTGCGGGAAGGAAGGACAATAGACAGCCCCTTCGCAACGTCCCTTCGCAGGAGACGTCGCGACCAAATCAAATTTAGATGTCTCCGCAGGGTCTCCTGCAAAGGGACCCTGCGGAAGGAAGGACAACAGACAGCCACTTCGCAACGTCCCTTCGCAGGAGACGTCGCGACGAAATCAACTGGTCCGTTTAATATCTCGCAGTGCCGCGGCGATCGCAGAAAAATCCAGATGTCTCCGCGGGGTCTTCTGCAAAGAGACCCTGTGAAAGGAAGGACAACAGACAGCCCCTTCGCAACGTCCCTTTGCGGGAGACGTCGCGACCAAATCAACGGATCTGATTAAGGACTTGCGGTGGCACGGCGATCGCAGAAAAATCCAGATGTCCCCGCGGGGTCTTCTGCAAAAGGACCCTGCGGAAGGAAGGACAACAGACAGCCCCTTCGCGACGTCCCTTACAGTAGCCGTCGCGACGAAAATCAACTGGTCTGTTTAATATCTCGCAGTGCCGCGGCGATCGCAGAAAAATCCAGATGTCCCCGCAGGGTCTCCTGCAAAGAGACCCTACGGGAAGGAAAAAGTCGATTATTCCATATCCCCATTGCCAATATACGGAACTCCCCGTTTGATCCTCCGGATCACCACAGGGAGCTCTTCGGCACCAAACGAACACCAGGCGCAGGTATTGACGGAGCCCCGCTTACGGGAAATCATACGCATTAGTTTACGCTCTTTATCATTAAGTCTTAGGCCCTGCCGTTTCAGTTGCACAAAGGCATCATACCCATACAACTGTTTTTCAGTATTGGTTGCCTGCAGCCAGGACAAAAGCGCCACCCGGTTGCGGTATTTAACCAGGCTGTCGGTTACAAGCCGTTCGTCCGGTACCGCGCCGCCAATGCCACACTGGTAACCGAATACAATGCCATCGCGAAACAATTGGGTAGTATCCATCGATGCTCCGGTGGTTTGTTTGAACCCCTGCTGCAGCTGCACGTAGTCTGCAACATCCCGGTATGCGCCCCGTTGTACGAAACGGATCGAATCGGGTTGTTCCTCATTACCGTTTACGACCTGCATCAGTTTACCTTCGATCATTTTATCTTTCCGGGTAATCACCCATAGTTGATATTCCTCATAAGGGTACTTACCTGCGGGAGCGGTGGGCAGGTAGTGGTCGTAGGTAAATATACCCTCTTTATAATCGCCGTAAAGGGTTCGATAATAAACGGTATCCAGTCCATCCTTTCCTACCCGGCGACCTGGCCGTCCTGCAAACTGCTTAAATGGAGAGAGGCCTTTGCTGGCCATCACCCGGTGCCATAGATCCAACATTTGCCCATGCGCAAACGCGGAATAAAACAGGCAAACCAACAGAATAAGGCGTTTCATAAGCGGGTTTTGATCAGTAATTATGCACAAACCATAAACAGTAAACGGGCAACAGGCTTTACCCTATCCGGGTATGGGGCTACCAGTCGTAGTTAAACAGTCCCGTCCGGTCTGCGACCTCCTTTGGCCTGTGCTTAACCTGGTGAATAATATGATGAATCTCCGGCCTTCCATGCCTGTAAGCTGCACAACTATTTATCGTTCCCTTCTTAGCCGAAATCTTTTTTATCAGATCCTGCTCAAAGCGTGTAATCGGGAGGCCTTGTCTTTTAAGCTGGTAACTGGCATCCAGGCCATATAGTTGTCGCTCCGTATTCGCAGATTGCAGCCAGGATAGTATTGCTGCTTTATCCTTATGCACAATAAGTGTATCCATCAGCACTCTTTCATCCGATGGCGTTGAGCCAAAGCCACAGCCATGACTAAACTCAATATTATCCCGGAGCAGCTCCGATGCTTTTATATCGGCCCCGAATGTCTGTCTGAAGGATCTGTGCAGCAGGCTGTAAGAAACGGAATCCTGGTAGAAAGCTCTTTCGGCAAAGCGCAGAGAATCCGGATCATCGGCAGCCTTTTTATTATCTTCCAACAACCTGGCATAAATAATTTTGTCCCGCCGGGTTATGACCCGGAACTGATAGCTTATTCTGTAAAGCCCGCCGGGCCTGGTATCGCCAACCCACCTATCATAAATAAAAAGACCTTCATAAAAATCGTCACACAGGGTACGGAAATAAAGAGTATCCAATTTATCCTTATCCTCCTGGTAGCTTTCCTGTCCTGTAAATTGCTTAAAAGGAGCAAGGTCCTTGCCTGCAAGTATTTGGTTCCACAAGCCTGGCGTTTGTCCGTGGACACGTAGCGTAGAAATAAGCACCAATAAGAGTATAAATTGTTTCATGGATAGTATGGTATAGCCGATACCATTCCAAAATACAAAAAATTGATTTGTTGCTCCGTAATGTAGCCTATATACATAAGCTATTCTGCACATTCCGTTCGCAACATCCCTTACAGTAGTCGACGCGACGAAATCAACTGATCTGATTAAGGACTTGCGGTGGCACGGCGATCGCAGAAAAATCCAGATGTCCCCGCAGGGTCTTCTGCAAAAGAACACCGTGGTAGCAAGGACAATAGACAGCCCTTCGCAACGTCCCTTTGCGGGAGACGTCGCGACCAAATCAACTGTTCTGTTTAAGGGCTTGCAGTGCCGCAGCGATCGCAGAAAAATTTAGATGTCCCCGCAGGGTCTCCTGCAAAGGAACCCTGCAGAAGGAAGGACAACAGACAGCCCCTTCGCAAAGTCCCTTACAGTAGCCGTCGCGACGAAATCAACGGATCTGATTAAGGGCTTGCAGTGCCGCAGTGATCGCAGAAAAAGGTTTTGATGTCCTCGTAGGGTCTCCTGCAAAGAGACCCTGCGGAAGGAAGGACAACAGACAGCCCCTTCGCAACGTCCCTTTGCGGGAGACGTCGCGACCAAATCAACTGTTCTGTTTAATATCTCGCAGTACCGCAGTGATCGCAGAAAAATTTAGATGTCCCCTCAGGGTCTCCTGCAAAGGGACCCTGCAGAAGGAAGGACAACAGACAGCCCCTTCGCAACGTCCCTTACAGTAGCGGTCGCGACGAAATCAAATAGAAAAAATTCTGCTGCTGCGTGTTTAGCCTGAATAAACATAAAAAACCGCCCTATAAGCGGCGGTTTCTATATTGCATATCCTATTACTGGCAGCCTACACCAATTGTGCAGCCAGGGTTTCGAAACTTTCTACCGCATGGAAGAAAGATTGCATCTCTTTATATTCATGCGTAGACAGGTTGATTACCGTAGTGCCGTCTACCGCCTCTGCGATGGAGATGATGCTGTCTTTACGGATCAATACCCTTAAGTGCTTGTCGTCTGTAATTGTTGTTATCTGGATAAAACCATTCATTGCTTTTGTTTTTTGTACAGAGATATAACAAGGTAACAGGCACAAAGTTGGATAGTTCCCCAACAAAAAGGACCGGCTGTTGACCGGTCCTTTTACCACTATTGCTAAAATATTACTCCGGTACGACCACCTCTACTTTAGGCGGCAGTAATTTATACACTACCGGCGTTACGATGCGCGACAGCAAGGTGGAACTGATGAGGCCACCGATCAGCACGATGGCCAGCGGGGCAATCAGTGGGTTGGTCGATATCGCGATGGGTATCAAACCACCGATGGCCGTAAGTGAAGTCAATACGATGGGCAGGAACCTGATCTCGCCCGCCTCGCGTATGGCCGTATCCAGGTCGCGGCCCTGCATCCGCAACTGGTTGGTAAAGTCGACCAGCAGGATGGTATTTTTAACCTCGATACCTGCCAATGCGATCAACCCGATAATGGCTACGAAGGATAAAGAGTTGCCGGTAAGCCACAGTGCGATAGCGGCGCCCACGATACCCAGCGGTATTACCGACAGTACGATCAGCGTGCTTTTAAAGGTCTTGAACTCCAGGATCAGCACGGCAATAAAAAGGAACAAGGTAACGATGATAATGCTGCCGAAGCCGCCGAAGGAGTCCTGCCGCGATTCCACCTCGCCCCCCATACCGTACTTATAACCGGCAGGCATTTTCATCTTATCCATCTTCGCTATGGTCTCGTTGATGATACGGTCGGCCAGGAAACCCTTTTTCACAAAGGCTTTTACGGCTACTACCCTTTGCTTCTCGTGGTGGTTAATGTTTACCGGCGACTGCTCCAGCTTCAGCGTAGCCAGCTGGTTCAGCGGCACCACACCGCCCTGCTGGTTGTTGACATAAAGATTATTGAGCACATCGAGATCGGGCCTGCCGGGCTTGCTGCGGGTTACTACAATGTTGTAATCGTTGCCATTGGCATCGTTATACTTGCCTACATCGAGACCGGCAATAGCCAGGCGCACCATACGGTCTATGTTTACGGTAGGCACGCCCAACATCTGCGCTTTCTCGCGGTTAATGGCAACGCGCATATCGCTCTTCAGGATGCTCATTGGGTTGTTTACATAGATTGTGCCCCCGATCTGCTTCAACAAGGTTTCGACCTGGCCGGCGATCTGCCGCAGGGTATCCATGTTTTCGCCATAGATGCGTACCTCTACCGGGGCAGTAATACCTGTACCCTGTTCAAAGTTTTTGAGCTCTACTTTAGCGCCCGGGTAAGGCGTCCAGCGTTTCTGGTATTTTTCGATCAGGGCCAGTTTTTCGGCCGGTGTGGTGTGCTTGTCGAGCTGTACAAAGATCTGGGCATAGTCGGAGCGTTCGTTCTCCTGCATCTCGTTGTAATAGATACGCGGGTTGCCCTTGCCTATGTTGGCGGCATAATACTGTACGGCTTTTTCATGCTTCAGTTCGGCTTCGATCTGCTGTGTGATCTTATTGGTATAAGCCAGGTTGGACTGTGGCGGCGTATTGATATTGATCAGGAACTGTGGTTTTTCAGAAGCAGGGAACAGGCTAAAGCCAATTACCTGGAAAAGATAAACCGAACCCGCAAAGATCAGTACAGCGATGACCACGGTTTGCCAGGGATGCTTCAAAGCCCGCTCCAGTAAAGGCGCATAGCTTTTATGAATGCCTTTTTTAAGCCCGCGCATAAAGATATTGCCTTCGGGATTACCCACATGTTCCTTGAGCAAACGGCTCGAAAGGAAAGGGATAACGGTAAGCGATACCAGCATGGAGGCCAGTACGGAGAACATAACCGCCAGCGGCAGGCTGCGGATAAAGTCGCCCGAGCCCTCGGGCATAAAGGCGATAGGCAGGAAGGCGATGATGAGCATAGCCGTACAGCCCATTACCGCAAGACCGATCTGCCTTGTGGCCTTTAAGGTAGCCTCCATACGCGAATGTCCTTCGAGCATCCAGCGTTCTATATTTTCAACCACTACGATGCTATCATCTACCAGCAGGCCCAGCGCCACCACAAGGCCCACGATACTGAGCTGGTTAAGGTTGTAGCCGAAAAGATTGAGCAGGATAATACCAATGGCCAGCGACAACGGGATGGAGATCATTACGATCAACGCAGGCCGCGAGCCCAGGGGCAACAAGGTTACGGCGACCAGCAGGATAGCAATCAGGAAGTCTTTGCCCAGGCCGCTGAGCCTGCTGTTTACATTATCGGCCTGGTCGAAATGCGCCACGAAGTCGATGTTCTGCGGCTGGGTCTTTTTGAACTTTGCGATTACGGGTTGATAGCGTTCCTGCGCGCTGCTGATATTGGCGCCGTCTTTGAGGGCCGCGGTTACGAATACCGCGCGGTGACTGTTGAGGCGGGTACTGTACTTCTCGTCTTCATAACCATAGTATACCTTGGCGATATCGCGCAGCAGGATGTTCTTGCCATTCATGGAGAAGACGATGGTCTGCTGAATCTCGTCGAGCGACTCGTAATTGCCGCTGGTCTTGATGTTGAAGGTTTTGTTGCCCGCATCGATACTACCGCCGGGTATATTGGCGATCTCGCTCTGCAGGTTGCCGATCACGGCAGTAACCGGTATATTCATCTGGGCCATCTTATCGAGGTCCAGCTCTACGCGTACCTGGCGGTCGGGCAGGCCGTGTATCTTCACGTTTTTCAGTTCGGGTATTTTCTCAAGGTCTTCCTGCAGATCTTCGGCATATTGCTTCAGGCGTTCGCGCGGTGCATTTTCCGAGATCAGGGCCATCTGCAGGATATTTACATCGGAGGGTTGCCACTTCTCTACCACGAGGCTATAGATCTCGCGGGGCAACTCGGCCTGCTTGCTGTTAACCAGGCGTACCACCTCCTGGTACTTGGCCTCTACATCGCTGCTGTATTTATAGTCTACGCGGATCACGGCAAAACCATCGCCGATCACGGTGCGCAACCTTTTTATATTTTCGAGCTGGTAAATTTCTTTTTCGAGCGGGTCTACCACCAGGTCTTCCATGTCTTTAGGACTGGCGCCGGGATAGATGGCCGTAACCGTGTACACAGGCGCATGCATCTCGGGGTCCTCGCTGCGGGGCATATTCAGTATAGTACTGATACCCAGTACCACGATCATGATCACGATAATGAGCGTGAACTGGTAATTCTTTACGGCGTAATCAGATATTTTCATGGACAGCTGTTTTTATTGCTGAATGTTTGCTTTCGGGATAAGGCGATCAGGGTATTACTTTAATGCGGCTTTTATCGTTGAGGTAAGCACTGCCTGAAATGATGAGCGACTGCGCATCTTCGAGCCCCTGCTGTATCCAGATGCGGTCTTTGTCCATACCGGCAATGGTCACCTTTATCTTTTGGGCCGTTTTGTTATCATTGGTTACGAATACATAACCGGTACTGCCATCGCCATCCAGCAGCGCATCGTAAGGTATGGCCCAGGCCGAGCCTGTAGTAGCGGTAGCTGCTGCAGCGCCCGTGCTGATTACGGCACGACCGTACATACCGCTGGCCACGGGCATGCCCTCGCCGGCATCGAGTTTGATATCGATAGCAAATGCGCCGGTATAGGGGTCTACACTTTCGGCACGGCGGAATACGATGCCTTTGTATGACTTGCCCGACACGGATTCTGAACTGACCACAGCCTTGTCGTTGACCCGGATGGCCGCCCAGTCGCGGTCGCTGACACCGATACGCAGGAACCAGGCGCCACTGCCCGCGCCGTTGGTTTGTAATACCGGTGTACCGGGACCAGCCACCTGGCCTTCATTGGCCAGTTTACGCAATACATAACCGGCACGGGGCGCCCTGATCTCAGAGTAACTGCGATTAAACTGTGCGGCCGATAACTGTTGCCGCGCCAGGTCCAGCGCCGTTTTGCTGTTTTGTAGTTGTTCGAGCGAAGCCACGCTATCCTGGTACAGGTTGCCGGTACGCTGGTGGTCGCGCTGGGCCTTTTCGAAGCCGGCCTTTGCCTGGCCTACCTGCGCATCGATCTCGGTAAGATTGAGCGTGGCCAGCAATTGCCCGGGCTTGATAGCATCGCCTTCTTTAACGAGTATCTTGTTGATAATACCGCCCGTCTTAAAGGACAGGTACACTTCATCGTCGGTGGTAAAGCGGCCCGAAGCCGTTACAGTACTGGCTGCCGTCGATTTATTGAGGGGCAACAGTTTTACCGGGATTACATCGGCAGTCGTAGTGGCAGGTTCTTCTTTTTTACCGCCGCAGGCCGCCAGCGTGATGGTGATGGCTGCGATCAGGGGTAAAATTTTTATGTATTGCATAAGCTATAGTTTATACCTGGGTCATTAGTATATAGAGGAAGAAATTAAAGGGGATAAGCAGCCTGGCTGCGTTCGAGGGCCGCCAGCGCGATCCAGATATCGGTGCGGGCTACGGCAAGCTGCAAGCGTGCGCCGGTAAGCTGGTTTTGGGCATCGAGCAGTTCGATATACAACAACTGTCCTTCTTTGTACACTTTGAACTGGTCGTTGTAATAACGCTCCGAAAGGCTGGCCTGGACCTGGGCATTATTGTAATTGGTCATGGCCGTATTGAGGTTATTGCGGGCCTGCGCCTGTTGCAGTTTAAGCGCCAGTTCGGTCTGGTCCAGCTGGGCTTGTGCTTGTTTCAGTTCGGCATCGGCCTGGCGTATTTTGGTATTGTTGCGGCCACCGGCAAAGAGGTCCCATTGCAAGCTGATACCACCGAAGTAATACAGCGTCTTACTGTCTACTTTAAAATTGAACGCCTGTGAACCCAGGTCCAGGAAGGCATTCAGCTTGGGTATACGGTTGCTTTGCTGCATATCTTTCTGCAGGGAGAAGGCCTGTTGCGCGGCTTTGATCTGCAACAGTTCTTCGCGCTGACCAACCCCTTCAAAGCTGGCCGGGGGCTGTGCCGACAGGGCTGTCGTGTCCAGTTCGATATCAGCCAGCAGGTCGCGGTTTAGCAGGAAGTTGAAGTACTGTTTGGCGTTCTTCACATTGTTCTGCTGTTCGTTGATCAGGGCTTCCGTCTTCTGGCCTTCGGCCTGGGCGCGGGTTAGCGCCGTGGCATTGCGCGAACCGTTGCGGTACAGGCTTTCGTTTACCCGTATGTTTTCGCGCACCAATGCCTGGGCCGCCTGGTAGATGGCTACCGCCTGCGTGGCCTGGTAGTAGCGGAAGTAAGCGGTTTTGATATCTTTTACCAGCTCCCTTTTATATACATTGATGGTTGCCTGCTGCCGGCTGATCAGCTCCTTACGGATCTGCTTGTTGTAACCGATCTCCATATTGACCAGCGGTAAGGTAGTATGCAGTTTGGCATCGTAAAAGTTACTGGGGTTAAGCAGTACGCTCTCGTTGCTGATCTGTGGGAAACGGTTGCTGGCCGTAAGCTGGTTGAGGGTGCTGTACACGGGATTCATGAGGTCGCCGATAGGCAGGTCGATGGTACGGCCGCCATCGGCCAGGGTGTAGTTGGCATTGAAGCTAACATTGGGCAGGTAGTAGGACCGGGCTTCCTGCAAGGCATACACGGCTTTATCAAGATTGAGCCACTCCTGCTTCAGGCCCTGGTTGCCGGCAAAGGCATCGCGAATGTACCCGTCCAGTACGGGTTGTGCCCCTGCTCCCGCCGAAAGGCTTAGTAAAGCGCCAAGGATCAGTTTTCTTTTTATAAATACTGTAAACATAATGAACAATGTTTAGTAAACAGGCAAAATTTTTTTAAAACGTCCCCCGCAGGGGACTGGTTATTGACGGATCATACGGAGAAACTCCTGTACTATATGTTGTACCATAGGCTCTACCGCCACCTCCTCGTTTTGTATTATTTTTAAACGGCAGCACAGGTTCAGCGACAAAATGCCGTGGCCCATAGCCCATACCGATAAGGCAGCCGTTGGCACATCCTTATAGCGCAGCAAGCCTTTGTCCATACAGCCCTGCACACAATTGATCAGGAAGTCGAAGGCCGACTGGCCGTTGGCCCAGTACTCGTCTTCGTCGATCACGTTCATCGGTGCTTTGTTGATGAACATCAGCGTGTAGAGTTCGGGCTGCTCGATACCGAACCGCACATAGGTTTCGCAAAGCTGCTCCAGGCGCTTCCAGGGGCTTTTACTCACCACCCTCTGTTCGAACAGGTCCAGCAATTGTTTGAAGGCTTCGCCCTGCACATCATAGAGCAGTTCGTCCTTGTCTTTATAATACAGGTAAATAGTGGCCGGGCTGTATTCGATCTTATCGGCGATATTACGGATCGAGGTTTTCTCATAACCTTCCTCTATAAACATAGCCAATGAAGCGTCGATAATACGCTGGCGCATCTCCTGCCGCTCTCTTTCTTTTCGCTCTGATATTCCCATAGTATACACTGCAAATTTACTGAACACTGTTCAGTATTTCCAAATTAATTGCTGCATTTATTTTTTGCCCCGGCTTTTTGATACAAAAAATGCCGGACCAGGTCCGGCATTTTTTTAGCGTAGGTTGCTGCGGGTTAACGGGCACCTGCCTGTTGTGCCGCAGCTGCGTATTTCTGTGCGGTAGCCATATCGCCCTGTTGCTGGTAAATGTAGGCCAGGGCCATATAAGCCTGTGGCGCAATATTGCCATCGAGTGCTAATGCTTTATTGAGGTTATCGATCGCCATCGGGTAGTTTTTCAACCCGGCATAGGCTTGTCCCAGGCCCAGCCAGCCTTCGCCCATCAGCGGATAGTCCTGGGTCATTTTTCCAAATACCTGCAGCGCCTTATTGAAGTCGCCGATTTGCATATATACACCACCCGCAGTACTTGCATTTTCGAGATCGAGCGACGAGATCGCGTAAGCCTTACCGATAGCCTCCGCTGCGCCGGCCTTGTTGCCGGTCTGGAAATAAGTAATCGCCAGGTTGCGCCAGTTTTCCACGTCTTTGGGATATTGTTGAACCGCCTTTACAAGCAGGGGCAGGGCTACCGTATCCTGGCCCGCCTTCAGGGCCTCGAAGGCCTTCAGGCCTTTCCGTTCGGGATCATTCTGCAGCACGGTGGTCAACGGCACGCCATCGGCCGACTCGATATGGATCGGGTTGTCGCCGGGGAAATAGCCATTCTGCAACTGTTCTTTATCCAGGAAGCGGCTCATAAATACGCCATAGTCCCAATTACTCTGGTTACGCTGGTAATACCGTACATAAACGAATTTAAAGGGTACCGGCGATATCTTCTGGTATTCGATAAAAAGCGCGGGCGCATTGGAAGCAATGATTATAGAATCGCCGGGCTTCCTGCCTGCCGCATCTTTTTTCAGCTTGTTTTCTACCAGCCAGTTCAGGGCGCCTTTCATAGAATTGAAGTAGTAATCGGTTTCGTACTCGCCGTACGCGCCCTTAATACCACCGGCCAGTTCGTTGAAGTAAACATATTCGTTGGGATAATTGGCAAACATAAACCGGGCGGGCAATGCAACCAGTACCAGCGTAACACCGGCAACGGCGTATTGTATCGCCTTTTTACCCGCAAACAGCTGCAGCAGGTAATCGTAAAACAGCGCTGCAAGTATAACGAACAAAGGCAGTACGAACAGGATATGACGCATACCGTCGTATACCACCGATTTCTTATAAATGATATATACTATGGGGAACAGCGCTGCGAAAGCCAGTAACAGGTAATACGTATGCTTGCTTGTTTTGGTCCACTTGAACAACAGGACCAGCGCCCCGATAAAGCCAATGAGAATATACAGCGGCATACCGATGCTGATCCAGCGGGGCAGGTATCCCGGGGGAATCTCCGTAGTCCGGATCTTCATACCCTCGTACAGTGTGCTTACATTAAGCGGATACGCACTCATTACCTTAACGGCATCTATAGGGTGACTGATCACGTCTTCGAGGGCATAAGGCCACCAGATACAGGCGCCGAGCCAGCCGATAATACCGGCTACTACCAGATGTTTGATAGACCCGGTAAATACCTTCGTGCCAAACTTTTTGGTACGCCATAGTTCTATAAGCCAGAAAAGGCCCAGATAGGCGATAACCAATATCCCACCCACACGCACACTGATCGCCAGGGCAATGGAAAGACCGAGTAATATAGTTGTTTTCCAGGAAGGGGTTTCCAGGTTTTTCAGCCATTTAACGATGCAGAGCAAGGCCGCCAGGTAACCCGTAGCGAAAGGAATGTCTTTGGGGTTATTGAACATTTCGCCGAAAATACGCGGCGTAAATACCATAAAGATCACCGTAATGATAGCGGCACGCCAACCGGCGAACTCCCTGGCCAGCAAACCTGCAAAAACAATACCCGCAAAACCGAAAATCATATTCCAGTAGTGGCGCAACAGGAACTCATCTTTAGGATGAAAGATATCGATCAGCATGGCGGCAAACCCATCGAAGAAACCACCGTACATCGCCTGGGTATTTTCGAGATAGGTACCACTTACCGCAGTTTTATCGGCACCGAAGGTCTTAAGGTAGTTCCATACGGAGGTACCGTATTTCCACTGGGTTACTTCATCGCCCGTAATCCCGTATTGCGGTACCATAAACAACATGACCACAAAAATGAGGGCGAGCAGGCCCCAGAAAATTTTTGGCAGATTTTTTTGATCCATCATAATTAAAAAGCAATTCCCGTTTTAGACCTTGGCCATATACAACCAGTCGCCGTCTATCTTACGGCACTCATAGCTGGGTAACTGGAACAGGCTGGATACGGAGTATTCGTTAGGAAAGAAATGAATATGCAGGTCGAGGGTATAAAAGTAATAACGCTGGCAGGGGGTTGCGATGATGATCTGTTTCCTGGCTACCCTTTTCATCTCTTCGATGGCTTTGGGCAGGTTTTTAAGATGCTCGATCGTATGCTGGCAGGTAACGATATCGAAAGACTTATCGGGAAAGGGCAGGGCTTCAACATTGCCCCGGCAATAGGTGGCGCGCTTCATAGGTACATCATCGAAAAAGTCGACACCGGTAAGCTCCAGCCCCGGGAAACGGTCGGCAACCAGGTCGAGCCAGTAACCACGGCCACAGCCGACATCGAGCATATTCGTCGCACCCGGATCCAGGTTTTCCAGGATATGATCGATTGTAGCCTGGTTCGTATCCGTAGGCCGGTCTTTAGACAGGTTGGAGGTGGTCCTGTAAATATCAGCGAACTCTTCGTCCGTCATGGTGCTGACATTTTTCTTGAAGTTCATCACTTTATCCAGATTACTATTCTTGAACCATATCTTAAAAAAAGGATACATAAACCAACGGCTATCCCTGATAACCGGCGGGATGCATTCATCCATTATGAAGCGTATCTTATTGGTTGTACTCCTTTTCATTTGTTGTATAAGAACAGGAACCTATTGCGATGCAGCGGATCCTCTTTTGTTTTTTCGTTTAAATTTATACATCACGCCCATCAGTATCCAGATATCTTTAAAGGCTTTGATCACCGTTTTGAAAGATGATCCCTTACTGACCCCATAGATACGCGGCAGGTATTTTGATTGTACTTCTTTAACCCCTACACCGAGATAAAGCAATTTCGAGCAAATCTCGGTTTCCACCAGGGAGCTTTTGAGCTGGAGGTCGAGCTGTTTCAGATGATGCTGCTTGATGATCTTCGACCAGTTCACATCTTTTATCTTAACACCCAGCAGGTATTCGTTCATTTTTTTATTGACCCAGCTCAGCCAGTTCCGGTAAAAACTATATACCGTATTTTCCTTGCGGTAAAAAGATACAAAGCTATCGGGGGCTACATAAGCAAAGGGGAGCAGTTCGTCCAGGTCGAACTGGCCGTCGCCCGCGGTGAGAAAAACATTTTCGTAACGCACATGCTCATAAAAGGAATTAATACCCATACCAATCCCTTTATTGGTAGCATGGATCACAGGCACCACCTGTTTATATTGTGCTGCCAGTTCGCGTATTGCCTCTGTGGATCCGTCCTTACTGCCATCATCAACGATAATCAACTCATACTCCGAAGCAATAAGCTCCAGGTTGCGCAAGGCCTTCTCGGCAACATCCCTGATTGTTTTTACTTCGTTGTAACACAATAGTCCAACGGACCAGCTTTGCTTTTGCATTTAATTATAGGCGTTAATGGCATCAATTACCTGTTGCACGGCATCGTCTTTCAGCTCTGCATAGATGGGCAGCGACACGCAATGCTCCGCCAGGTATTCGCTGTTAGGAAAATCGCCTTGTTTATAACCCAGGTGCGCATAGGCTTTCTGCAGGTGGCAGGGTACCGGGTAGTGTAGTCCGGGGTAAATATTTTTGCTGTTCATGTACTGCATAAAATGCTCGCGGTCGGCTACCGTAACCACGAAAAGGTGGTAGGACGAATCGGCCCATTCGGGCATCGCCTGGAAGGTGATTGCCTTATTGGTAATTTCGGTTTTGTAGCGGGCGGCGATCTCTTTCCTGCGGTTGTTCCAGCCGTCAATGTATTTGAGCTTCACTTCGAGTATCGCGCCTTCAATACCGCCCATGCGCCAGTTATAGCCGATCTCGTCGTGGTAGTAACGTACGGTGCTGCCGTGGTTACGCAGGCTGCACATGCGTTTGTAATAATTTTCGTCGTTGGTAATTACACCACCGCCTTCGCCGAAGGTGCCCAGGTTCTTACCCGGGTAGAAGCTGAAGCAACCCATGTGCCCGGTATTGCCTACATGCCGGCCTTTATAGTAGGCCCCATGCGCCTGCGCACAGTCTTCGACCAGGTACAGGTTATGTTTATCGGCAATGGCTTTTACGGCGTCGATATCGAAGGTTTGCCCGTAGAGGTGTACGCCGGCAATGGCTTTGGTTTTCGGGGTAATTTTTGCTTCGATCAGGGCAGGATCTATTTCCCAGGTATCGCTGGTACAATCGACAAAAACCGGGGTAGCACCGGCATGCGACACGCCCCATGCGGTAGCGATAAAGGTATTGGCCGGAACGATCACCTCGTCGCCGGGACCGATATTGAGGGTTTGGAAGGCCAGCTGCAATGCAATGGTACCGTTACTTATACCGACAGCGTATTTTGCGCCGGTCCACGCGGCAAATTTCTCTTCGAAGGAAGCGACAAAAGGCCCACCGGAAAAAGCAGTCTGATCCATTACCTTTTCCATAGCCTGCCAGGCTTCTTCTTTGATCTGCAGGTACTGTTCTTTAAGGTCTAAAAAATTAATGCGTTGCATGCAGCGGCTCTTTATATGTTATTATTGGTTTGCTGAATAAATAATCGTCCAAAAATAATGGAATTCTTCAAGATACCTTGGCCGCAGGGCAATTTTGCCGGTTTTTTTTTGCCCCATGCCTCACTGCATCTGCATAAATGAAAAAGATCCGCAGCGACAGCCACGGATCTTTACCTTTTCTTTAATTTATAATATTACCCCGGATAGCCGGTTGCTATGCGTTCACCTTTACTTCCCTGCCCTTGTCTTTGATACTCTCCTGCGCGGCTTCCAGCAGGGCCACCACATCGCGCCCCAGCTGCCAGTTCGATAAAGGTTCTGACCCGGTGCGGACGGCCTGTATAAAGTCGGTAGCCATGCCGAACAAAGCTTCCTTCTGTGCCAGCTTAGGCACGAATATATCGCCGGTACGGTAGTCGATCAGCAGTTTCCGCTTTTCTTCATCGTTGGTTACATTATAACCGGTGTCGTATACCTTTACTTTTTCGGAGGGTTCCACATCGTCGAAAAGCACCATCTTTTTACTCCCGCCGATCAGGATGGTCCGTAGCTTTACGGGCGAGGTCCAGGAGCAGTTAAAATGCGCGATCTTGGGCACATTATAATTAACCGTAAGGTAAGCGATATTCTCGATACCGTTTGGCGTATGGGATACGCCGGTAGCGCAAACACTTACCGGGCGCTCTTTTACGAGGTGGAACAGGATGGAGATATCGTGCGGGGCCAGATCCCAGAGCACATTCACGTCCTGTTGAAAAAGCCCGAGGTTGATCCGTGTGGAATCGAAGTATTCGATCTCGCCGATCTCTTTGGAATCGATCAGCTCTTTGATCTTCTGTACCGCCCCGGTATACAGGAAGGTATGGTCGACCATCAGCACAAGGCCTTTTTCCGAAGCCAGCGCACCCAGCTCATCTGCTTCTGCGACCGAAGGCGTCATCGGCTTTTCGAGCAGTACATGCTTGCCGGCCTGTAGTGCCTTCAGGGCCAGCGGGTAGTGCGTCTGCACCGGCGTTGCGATGATTACGGCATCCACTCCGGCATCCGAAAAGATATCTTCTACATCCGTGGTAACACCGATACCCGGGTATTGCTTACTGATCAGGTCCAGCCGGGGCTGCCGCAGGTCCGAAACCCACTTCACCTTACAGTTGTCCACTGCATTAAAATTGCGTACAAGGTTAGGGCCCCAGTAGCCATAACCGATTATTGCGACATTGGTCATTGCATAATTGGATTGAAACGATTTATAAATCAGGCTTCGGCCGGCAAAGATAGGTTATGAAACCCTTTGAATTTCTGCAACATAGCCGGGAACTGTTCTTTATAAAACTCGTAAAATATATCAAGATCCGATTCCCTGTAAATATGTGCGCCGTAAGAAAGATGGAATTTAACCACATTCCTGTTTTCGATACGCACATCGGACAAGGTCTTTTTCAATCCCAGGATATGAAATGCGATATAATAAACCAGCATAGCGCTTTCCATGGCGGTATACATCGGCGCATCGGGATGTATGATCCAGCGCCCCCAGTTAAAGGTACCCGCCTGCTCGTCGATCTGGTAAATGGCTACAGCGCCCAGCCTGTTGCCCGCCAGGTCTTTGATGGTAAAATTATAATCGCCCGGCTTATCGTATACCATACGAATCCAGTTCTCCTGGTCCTCTACTTTCGGGCTCGTCGGATTGAGATGCTTGTTCAGCGCAGGGTCCATTCTCAGTCCGAGAATAAAGGCAGCATCTTCTGCTACAGAAGAGCATAATTGTATGCGTTTGCCGGTTACGGGTTCTTTTAAATGCATTGTAAAAATATTTTACCAGATAATATAAGATACATAGTTGCCATTGGGCGAACGTACGAGATTCCGTTGTGCAATATCCAGCTCCTCCATGAAGGCCTGGGTCTCACCGGGAAACTGGGCCATACATAATTCGTCGAAGGCTACTACGGCGCCTTTCACCAGGTACTTTTTCAGCAGTTGCAGACACTCTTTGGTAGGTTTATAAATGTCCATATCGAAATATGCAAAGGCGACAAGCGTTTCTTTCTGTCTTTCGAGGTATTGCTTCAATTCTGCGCCTGCATCACCTTTGATGATCTCAAATTTTTTGTGGTGATTATTGGGGTTGATGCTTTCATGGTACTGCATGATGCGCTCAAGATACTGATCGTAGCTTTGATCGCCCAGGTCCTGCGTTTTGTAGCTGCCCTCATGAATAAGATCGTGATTACCGTCTTCTTTCGTCGTGCCTTCGAAACCTCCGAAGGTATCGAAGCCAATAATTTTCCGGGAAAGATTATAGGGCTCATACATGGCGCGCAAAGAGGCTATAAGCGCGAGGTTTTGTCCGTAACGGCAGCCGAATTCCATAACTACACCATGCGTATTGATAATTTTTCGGTACAGCTCATCGAGAAACAGGATACGGGAAAGTTGCCAACGGTTGATGAACAGCCCCTGGTGCGCAAACAGTTCCCCTTTCGGGATCGGGCAATGATCATAGAGCTCGATTAATTCTTGCTTTGCCGCGATTGCAGCCGGCGAAGAAAAGGTGCCGGTTAGATTGGGATGGGTCATATTATTGCGGTTTATTCTATAAAATCTTTTCTCCCTTCTTTTTCGTAAAGCCGGTTTATCTTTCCAGGTATATCTTCCGGGATAATGCTTCGAGCAGGTTATAACCGTCCCAGATATAGTTAAAATCAAGTGCATGCCCCAGGGGAACAATGCGGTCTATACCTTCTCCCCGGCTCAATGACACAAGCGCATCCAGTGCTGTATCATCCAGGCCGAAATAAGATACTGTTTGCAGCTTGTTGTCCACAAAAGGCAACAGCCCATCCACCGAGTCGAGCCGGCGGGTATAAAAGTAACCGCCCCCGCAGGAATGTGGCAAAGCTGCTTCCGTTGCGTCCTGCGTGCGCAATGCAGCAAAAGTCACATAATTATCGCCCCATTTATGATCAATGGTCCTGTCCAGGGTATCGTCGACCATGCGGTTCAGCTTGAGCGAAGCGATGGAAGCAATATCCGTATCGTAGCGGCCGGCTATAGCACCTGACAGCAGGCTGACCATTTCTGTTACACAGGTTTCGTAAGCGGCTTCGTCGCCCAGCAGGAAT
Source organism: Taibaiella chishuiensis (assembly GCF_003014535.1). Taxonomy (GTDB): domain Bacteria; phylum Bacteroidota; class Bacteroidia; order Chitinophagales; family Chitinophagaceae; genus Taibaiella; species Taibaiella chishuiensis. The sequence goes on from NZ_PYGD01000001.1 coordinate 146,970, forward strand.
ACCGATTGCGGCGACGAACAGCCTTTCTGATCGAAGGTATAGGCATCGTTAAAAAACAGGCGGGCAAAGTTTTCCCGGCCTTTTGCGTCGAGCTCATTAAAGGCATTGCAATCGATACACAACAAGGAGACCCTGTCGGCAAACACGATATCACGGGTGCGCGGTGCAGGTTTAAAATCGCGGAATGCAGCAATCGTACTGTCGCCACCCCATATTACACGGGCATTGCAGCGCCCCGAGATGGCGGTGCTTATTGCATCGTTGTGCGGGTAAGTTATGATATGGATATAATCCCGGAACAGTGCGAATTCTGCCAGTCCCAGGAGTTCATTTAATGTATCGAACAGGAACGTGATCTGCGGCGCCTCCATACGCGCCGATATACGCAACAGGTTTTTATTCCCCATCAGTACCGATACCGCCAGGCTATAGATAAACATGGTATCTACATTGGCCGGGCAAACATGGAATACACGCCCCAGCGGGCTTAGTGAAAAATGTGCCTGTCCGAAAAGATGACTGTTTTCCTTTTGTATCTGCAGCAGGTTGGCCCTCCTGATCCAAAACGCCAAAGCTGCGATTTCCGGCAGCCGGTTTACGCTCCGGTCTGCAAGCAGCTTTTTAGAGAAAGTATCAAAGAAAGCAAGCGTCCGTTCGTCGAAGGGCGCCAAGCCGTATACCGTAGTGGTATCAAAAAATGGCAATTCGTTCAGATCGGTATCCCGGCGTTCGGGTGTCAGTAGCTGGACATTCATGATTATCGGGATTTAAAAGTGTCGCTGCAACCCCGCAATTCCGCTTTTTTAGCCCTGCCGGTCACCTTAAAATATTTTCCTTTCCAGCCATTGCTGGCATCGTCTTCTCCCATAATCACCCCGATATCTTCGGTAAGCAGGGAGTGCCCGGGATAACTTTGCGGCAATACACTGATAACCTGTACGAGGCCCGGCACCCCATGTGGCTGTACCGAAAAGTCGGCAGGATTACGGATAATAACATCCGCAAAATTAGGACAGTGCAGGTAGCCGTCTGAGTTTTCTAAAAATACCGAGCCGATCTGTTCGATCATTCCATAAAAGTTGTAGATCTGGTCCAGGCCAAACCGGTCTTTCAGCGAGGCACGGAATACGGAGTTATCTACCGCCATATCCGTCATTTTTTTCCAGCCGCCGCTATGGATCAGTATAGCCTTACTCAGGTCGTAGCGCTTGCCAGTTTTAGCATTAAACAGGTAGAGCCATACCATAAAAGTAAAGCCGAAAATAAAAAAGGGTTGCCCGTCGTAGCGTTCGAGAAAGGACGCCAGTACCTGTTCGTCGAATTCGAAATTATCGTCAAGCACATAAGTATGGTCCTTACCAAACACCGACAAGCCCAGGATACCCGCACCCCGTGCGGAATAGGATTGTTTATTGGCGAATACGGCCTTGGAGTCGATGATCAGCATAGGCAGACGCGCCTTGCCCAGTACATGGGTGATGATCTTGGATAAGGCCAGCGACTGCAGCTGTGCCGTTTCTTTATTCAGGAAAATACGGCTTACTGCATCGCCCGTAGTACCGCTTGATGTCAGCACTTTGAACACCTCGCTATCCGGGATGCTCTTCAGTTCATGATTTTTAAAGGCAGATACCGGCAGGAAAGGCAGATCGGCAAGCGTTGCAGGCTGCCGTATGCTACCCTCAAACACGGTATTGTAAATATCGCGATAGGCCGCACAGGATCCCAGGTGCCACTGATGCCGTTCCAGCAGAAGCGGCAGCAGCTCCCGGTTTTTTTCATCCCGGGTGAGCGAATATTGTATGGTATTTAAAAGATCGTTCAACATTATCGTTCCGCGTACATTTTTTGTATCCTGGTATAATCTGTTTTGCCATTGGCCGTAAGCGGCAGCTCCGGCACGGTCCACACTTTCACAACCGAAGGATGCAATTTGAGCGTCGTCGTTATCAATGCTGCCACAGTCTGCTCATCTACTTCCGGCCGGTCGGTTACCAGCAGCATCAACTTATCTTCTATGCCCACAGCTTTAACCGGTACATCCAGGTTTATCGCAAGCAACTGTTCCACTTCATCAAGATTGATACGGCTGCCAAACAGTTTGACAAACCGGTTGATCCTCCCGGTGATGTAATAGAAGCCGTCTTCATCTTTGCGCGCCAGGTCGCCGGTACGCAACCAGGCTGGCTGGCTGTAATCCGACAGGTCATTAATACCGGTTACATAACCACCAAACACATTCGGCCCGGCGTACAACAGTTCACCATTATCCGGATCGATATCGAAAGTACCTCCCGGAATAGGGACCCCTATAGCAGAGGGATGGCGCTCCAGTTCGGCAGGGGGAAGATAGGCCATACGGGCCGTCGCTTCCGTTTGCCCGTACATCACATAAAATGCATAGCGCTTTTCTGAGGCATAGGCAGCGAACTTATGAACAAGCGCTTCGCGCAAACGGCCGCCGGCCTGGGTAAAATATTTTAAAGAAGGGTAGTCTTTTTTCGTGAAGCCGATACGGTCCAGCATTTCGTAAACGAAAGGTACGCCCGCAATGGAAGTATATCCCAGTTGCTCCATACCCGACCAGAATTCGCGGTTGAGGATATCGGTATGACAGCAAACCAGGGTACCGCCGAAAATGGCGTTGCTGGTCAGTACGGATAAACCGTAGGAGTAGTAGACCGGTAGGTTAAGGGGGGTTACATCGGTACCGCAGACCGGCAGGTAGCCGGCAATAGACTTTGCATTTTCCAGCAAGTTGTTTTCCGAAAGCTTTACAAACTTAGGAGAGCCCGTGGTGCCGGAAGTACTCAGCAATAGCTTTACATCCGGGTGTATATTCACGTCCTTAAGCGTATCGCGCGTAAAAAGGGGTTGATCCGCCGCGTACTGGTACCCGGTTATATCGGTTCTGGCAGGATCGTAGATATAAGCAGGTTCGTAACGCCGCTCCAGCTCGTCCTTGAAATGTGGCGCCAGATCGGGGCTCAGCAGGGCACAGACATGCGGGCTTTTCAAAAAGGACAACAAAATAGTAATAGCAGGGAGTGTATTATCCAGGTAGAGCAAGGCCAGCCGGCGGGTATTACCCGGTAAGGATAACAGGGAGAGGTCTTCCAACCGGAATACTTTACCGGGATCCGCTTCGTTAATGAAGCGCAGCTGTTGGTTTGCCTGTATTTCGTTGAAGAGTTTCATAATCTTAGAGCATCATACCTCCATCCACACCAATAACCTGTCCTGTTACATAACCCGAAAGCTCCGAGGCCAGGAACAGCGCAACCCGTGCCACATCTTCCGGTTTCCCGGCGCGTTTCATACCGATACTGGCCAGGGTCTTTTCCCTCGCCGGCGCGGGAAGGCCGGCAACCAGCTCCGTTTCTATAAAACCCGGAGCAATAGCATTAACCCTTATGTTTAATGGGGCCAGTTCTTTGCTGAGCGACCGGGTAAACCCGATCACCCCGCTTTTTGCGGCAGCATAGGCCGATTGCCCGGCGCTGCCGTTGGTGCCCACGATAGAGCTCAGGTTGATAACCGATCCGCCTCTCCGGCGGATCAGCGATTTCACTGCGGCCTGTGTTACATGGAACGTGCCATACAGGTTCACTTCTACGTTCTGCCTCATAACCTCCGGCTTCAGGGTAAGCAGGGAGGCATCTATCATCTGGCCGGCGTTATTGACCACGATATCAATATCCATCTTTGCACCAGTAATCGTCGCGAAAACAGCTTTTACCTGTTCCGGATCAGACACATCGGCTGTATAAACGGTAACGGAAACGGGATAAACCTCTTCCAGTTTTCTTTTTTGCTGTTCCAACTGGTCGCTGTTACGTGCCAGCAGGATCAGGCCGGCGCCTTCGGCGGCAAACAATGTGGCGATAGCTTCGCCTATGCCCCTCGTAGAGCCGGTAATAAGAGCCGTTTTACCTTTTAGCAGCGACATCAGAATACGATGTTATACTTGGTCAGGATCTCTTTCGCCTTTCCTACAGAGCTCAGATCAATCACATCGTCGGTATCGATAGCAACACCAAAGGTATCCTCCAGCTGGCTGATCAGGATCATATGCGTTATAGAATCCCACTCGGGAATAGCCTGGTAAGCCAAATCGTCTTGAATGGTTTCCTGGGGAACGGCTAAAGCTTCTGAAAATGCATGGATCAGTTTTTCGGTATTGCTCATAAAAGTTATTAACTACCTTTTTTAATTATCGGTAAAGGGTTACAAAAGTAGTTATAATTTGGCACAAAGAGAAAGCCGGCGGGCAGCGCATAACCCCTTCAGAATGCGGCAACAGAAAGGCATTGCCCGGCATTCAGGCATCGAACTATGGAAAAACCCGGCGCTGCTCTGCCCAGGCAACCGTTGCGGAGTCTTCGTCCGCTACACGTAAGCTGACCAGCAATGAAATACACAAAAAGCACATACGTAATTTACTCCTGAGCAGCGCCGCTTTTTTATACCGGCGAACCCGCGACAGCGCTTACAGGGGCACAACAAACGCCTGCAGCAGACAGCTATTGCACTACGAACGGTACTATTTTCTTTACGAGCGGTAGGCAGGATCAAAAAAGGGTAAAAGCTCCATAATTAATGTATAAATTTATGGGCTTTAACCTGTCTTTGTTTACGTTAAAGAATATCTTTACAATTCCGCTTCAGGTATACCGTACTCAGGACCATCATTGCATGTCATTTTAACCCATGGAAACGCTTAACCTACTCCTCGTTGACGACGAACAGGAAGCCTGTATGAATTTAAAGCATATCCTGCTGGATTATATAGATAAGGATATCAATATTCTCGATGTTGCACACAGCACGAAAGATGCCGAGGAAAAAATTGCACGGTTAAAGCCCAATGCGGTGTTTCTTGACATTGCCATGCCCAACGAGAACGCTTTCCAGTTCCTGGAAAGGATTAGCCCTATCAATTTTGAGATCGTATTTGTAACGGCCTACGACGAGTATGCAGTAAGAGCCTTCAAACTGAATGCCGTAGACTACGTACTCAAACCGATTCATATCGAAGACCTGCGCAATGCGGTGGAAAAGCTGAAAGAAAAAGTATTCTACAGGAATATAGTGAACAATGTACCGGTATACAATGAACTATCGCTGCAGATCGGCCAGAAGAAGAAGCAATCGCAGATCATCCTGAAGGATAACCACATCATGGAAGCCGTGCCTTTTAAACACATCCATTATATTAAGGCTATGGGCAGCTATTCGATGATCTACTATTTCAAAAACCGGGAAGAAAAAACCTTCCTGATGTCACGACCTATATCCGAATACGAGGACCTGTTACCGAAGGACTCTTTCTTCCGGATACACCGTTCGTACCTGCTTAATTGCAATTGCATCCGGAAGATCGTTAAGGAAGAAATCCCTTCCGTGATCCTGCAGGACAATACCCATCTCCCGATCGGGCGGCGCCGTTTTTCCGCCCTGATGTCTTTTCTCGAAAACTTTAACCTGTCTGATGCCTAGGCGTTCTTACTACCTGCTGCTCGTCCTGGCTCTGGTTTCGGCCATCAATAAGGCTTGGGGACAGCTGCCCCCGATGCAGCATTTTACTGTGGACGACGGTTTACCTTCCAACCTGATCTATTCTATTAATGTAGATCACCAGGGCTACCTGTGGTTTTCGACCAACAAGGGCATTTCGCGATTTAACGGGACCTGGTTCCAGAACTTCAGCACCTTCGACGGCATGCCCGACAACGAAGTATTTGCGGCCATGCCCGATCATAAAAATCGCTTATGGCTATCCAATTACAGCGGGCAGCTCTGTTATATGGAGCATAATGTTTTCCATACACCGGCCAATACGCCCTGGCTCCGGTTGCCGTTCAGATCTGCGGTGTCTGGTATGTATCCACAGACCGACAGTAGCCTCAATGCCGTATTCGGCAGCGTGCACCAATTCGTCAATATCCGCAACCACCAGCTGCGTATTATTAAAACGCCAATGATACCCAAAAGGCTGTGTTATGTCCGAAGCCTCTCCAACAGGCGTTTCCGGCTTTTCTACGCCGATTTCTGTATCGACATCGACACGCTGGGCAAGGCCTATGATACGATAAAATACACCAACCACAAGTTCTACCAGCCCATTAATATAAAACCAAACGGTAGCTATATGCTACTGGCAGATGACGGCATCTACTCCTCCGACCTGCATAAGTTGTACAACCTGCGCAATACGAGATTCAATATTGGTTATTCAGTAGGGGCGAACATCATTGCCAACGATTGTTTTGTAGGATTGCTCAACGGGTTTACGATCAACGACTCTATCCATATCCGGATCGGGGAACACGTCAACTTTTTCGAACAAGACAACAAGGGCAATATCTGGATAGCAACCAGGGGCAACGGCATTTATAAACTGAGCAAACATTTTAACCACATTACGGAATACAACAAACAATACAAAGACCAGGTATTGTATGCCCGGTATGTGGGTAATAAACTGTTCTATGTAACCAACGAAGGTAGCCTTTACGAATTCAGTAATGGTGTATCTCATTTGCGGCACCAGAATTACAGCGACTACCGCAACAACGCCATCTACTTTGCCCGTTCTAATTTCCTGATCGACAACAATGGCAATTTCACTCAGTTTTACGCGTACCAAACCGTGTTTATAACAGGACTATTGGCAGGCAAACCACAGGTACACCGCTTCTATTCTTATTGGGACAATAATATCAAAGAGATCATCTATAACGGGAAGTACATCTACTATGTCCCCTTTTCCGATAATATCAGGCAATTTACGTATACTGACTTTTTCAAAAAAGGCGTCCCGCACTATGAGGATATCGTGACAATACCTCCCGAAAGCCAAAGCCACATTTTATCGAGAGCAGTAAACCCTGCCGATTCGAGTCTCTGGCTCTCGCATACCCTTGGCGTATACCGGATCAAAGAAAAAGAGATCACCCGGCAATCGCAGTTCAGGAATATAAGTTTCAGGCAATTCGTATTCCACGGGCCTTACCTGCTGGGAATTACGGAAGATAATCACCTCGTAGTCTGTAACATTAACAGTGGCAGGGTCGACACGGTAACCACCCAGGATTATATCTGGGAAACTATTTACCCTATAGACCGCAACCGTTGCCTGGTAAGCACCAATAACCTGTACTGCGTACTCACCTTTCATCCTCCCACGGACCAGGGCCGGGCCCGCTACACGATACAGCCTATCGAAAACAGCTTTATACCGCGGCAGGCCGACTGCGTAGCGGCCGACTCAACTTACTGCTTCTTTTTCAAAAAAGGAACAATAACCAAAGTCGGCACCAGCGTTCTTTTCGGCAAGATGGCGCCGCCCACGCCGGTATTGCAATTACTGAGAACCAGTGCCGGAACCCATACCATAAGCCCGGAGATCACCATTCCCTACAGCGAATCGCGGAACATAAGCCTGCTCTTCGATAACATATCATTCTCCGGCAAGGAAGCCAGTTCGGAATATTCGATCACGGAACAAGGCCGGGAAAACTGGCGGCCGATCGCCGGCAACGAAATCAACCTGAACCGGCCGGGCTTCGGCAGTTTTATTATAAAGGTAAGATCCAGAACACCCTCCAGTGGCTACTCCCAGCCGGCTATCCTGCACCTTATCATCCTGCGTCCCTTCTGGGCAAGCTGGTGGTTTATACTTACGGGCATAGCCGTATCTATCGTGCTGTTTTACTTTACCCTGTTATTGCTTACCCGCCGCCGGCTGGCCAAGAAACAGAAGGAACATGACTCAGAAATGAAATACCAACAAGCGGAGTACAAAGCATTGAATGCTCTGATGAACCCACATTTTATTTTCAACAGCCTGAATAACATACAAGGCCTGATCAATAAAAACGAGAAAAGGATCGCCAATGCGTACCTGGTTGTTTTTTCCGACCTCATTCGCCAGAATATGCACAATATCTCCCGCGGGTTTATCTCCCTGCAGGATGAGATCAACCTGGTTGAGAATTACCTCAACCTGGAAAAACTGCGATTCAAAGAGTTTATCAATTACGACATTATCGTGGACGATGAAGTAGAGGCTGACTTTATCATGATCCCACCACTTATGATCCAGCCCCTGGTCGAAAACGCAGTAAAACATGGCCTCCTGCCTAAACAATCGGAGCAAAACAGGGTAACCATACGGGTGTTTGAGGAACAGGACCTGTTGTACATCGAGATCATTGATAACGGCGTGGGACTTACCTATGCCCGCGAGCACCTCAGTAACCTGCACGAGTCTTTTGGGCTGTCGAACCTGCAGAAGCGTGCAGAATACCTGAAAAAGATACAAAAGCGTAAACTAGACCTGGAAATAACGGAATTGAAAGATGCCGGGGGACAGATCCTGGGTACACGGGCCAGGATCATTATGGAACTCGATGAGCAATCATGAACCAGCCACAGGGCGGCAGATCAGCCGCTTACTAATATTTTTCCGGCAAAAGTTTTAAAGTATCACCAGGAAAATTATCTTTGTTTGATTAAAAATACCGGGATGAAAAAAATTTTAAGCATTATTACCTTAATTGGGCTCGGCTCCCCGGCTATGGCTCAGGACATTAAAGTGGGGCCGGAAATAGGCGCTACTTACAATACCATGTATCAGAAGCTGAACGGGGCCAAAAGGGAAACCAATTACCAGGTAGGCTTTAAAATAGGCGGTGTGGTAGACCTGCCCCTCAACGAAATGTTTTCGCTGCAGCCGGGCCTGTTCCTCTCCCTGAATAACGGCACGGAAAGCTATTACGAACGCAATTTCAAATCCGGTGCAGGTGTACCGAACGCCCAGCGCGACCGCAGGAATTACGGCGTCACTTATGTACAACTCCCGGTATATGCTTTATTTAAAACAGGTAAGGAATATGACGATCCCCATTTCTTTTTCGGTATAGGCCCTTCTTTCAATTATGCTGTGGGCGGCGGTTTCAAACAGGAATTCACCAATACCATTAACGGCGAAGACCGCACCTCCCGCTACGATTACAGCATTCCTATCGGTAACAGCAAAACCAAAGATAAGATCAGGCCTTTCGATATCAGCGCCAATGTAACCGTTGGTTACGAAGCGCCTTTCGGGCTCTTCTTCCGCGCTTATTACGGCGTAGGCTTGCTTAACCTCGCGCCATCCGGCGACTCGGACAATAAGTTCCGGGCGCATGGCGGTGGTCTCTCGGTAGGCTTCCTCTTTAATACCACCCACGGACCGCGTTGGCGATAAGATAATTTAACTACTTTTGATAAAGGACACCTTACCGGTGTCCTTTTTTAATCAGAAAAATTTCGACCTGTGTCATTCCGTAAAGCATACGCACGCACCTTTGGCCCCCTGCTCTCCGCATTCAGTAAGAGAAGAAAAAGAGATACGTATAACCCCAAGCGGGAAGCAATTACGGCGCCGGATATCCCTACCGTTTATACCATTTATGATTACAACGAAGGGAAATGTGAACGCATAGCGACCGACCAGCTGGTGCATTGCATGCCGCATACCCACGATACGCACAACACCTGGATCAATGTGGACGGGCTGCGCAAAGAGGAAGTAGAACGGCTCTGCGCCAACTTCGGCATTCACCCCCTGCTTACCGAAGATATACTGAGCACCGGCCAGCGGGCCAAGGCCGACGATATGGACAGCCACCTTTTTTGCCTGCTGCCCATGCTTACCTATAACCAGGATACCGGTCTGATCCATACCGAACAACTCAGTATCGTGCTCGGCGACAACTATGTGATCTCGTTCCAGCCCGATCCCAAACAAGACCCCTTCGACCCGCTGCGCGAAAAATTGCGCAACGACCTGGCGCCGGTACGAAAAAAAACGGTGGACTACCTGGCCTATTGCCTGATCGATGCCGTAGTGGACGACTACTTTACGGTACTGGAAAAACTCTCCGACCGGCTGGAAAAACTGGAAGATGAAGTGGTGATCAAACCCAACAGCGCCGTGTTACTGAAAATAACGTTGCTGCGCCAGGAGATCATGGTGGTGAAAAGGGCCATCAGCCCGGTACGCGAACTGGTAAACAGTTTCTGGCATTCCGATAACGAACTGATCCGCGAGATCAACCACAAGTATTTTAAAGATATCTACGACCATATATCGCTGGCGATCGAATACACGGAGAACTATCGCGAGGTGGCGATCAACCTGCAGGACCTGTATATGAACCAGGTGAACACGCGGATGAATGAAGTGATGAAGATACTGACCGTGGTAACAACGCTGCTGGCGCCGGCAACCGTGATTGGCGGTATCTTCGGAATGAACTTCGATATTATACCCTTCCAGCATCACCACCACGGCTTTATAATTGCCGTAGTGTCGATGTTATCCATATCGGTGCTGATGCTGTTGCTGTTTCGCAAAAAGGGCTGGTTCTAACTTTCCCGTTTCCCTTCCAGCAGCATATGCAGGGCATTATCGAGCGAGCCGGCGGTAATAATGGTACCGGCATTTACGAAGAAGATCTCGTCGGCATTCTCGATCGTATTCAGGCGGTGTGCGATAATGACCCGCGTGGTTTCGGGGGGCAGCAATTGCAACACTTCCTGTAACTGCCGCTCGGTTACGGTATCGATATTGGCCGTGGCCTCGTCGAGCACCAGCAGGGCAGGCTTACGCAATACCGCACGGATAAAGGCTATGAGCTGGCGTTGCCCCAGGCTTATGCCTTCGCCACCCGAGGCTACCGGTGTATCGAGCCCCTGGTCGAAGCGTATGAGCAGGCGATCCAGCCCGGTTTCCTGCAACAGTACCATCAGGGCCTCGTTACTGATGTCCTGGTACTTACGGTTGCCATACAGGATATTGTCCCTGAGCGTGCCGGTAAAGAGTACCGGCTCCTGCAGGATAAAGCCGATCAGCCCGGTACGTTCCTCTTCGGTATAATCTTTTATATTCCTCCCTTTCAGGTACACGATGCCTTCTGTAGGATCATAGAGCCGCGCGATCAGCGAAGCCGTTGTGGTTTTGCCACCGCCTGTAGGTCCTACCAGGGCATAGGTCTTACCCTGTTCCATACTGAAGTTGATATCGTGCAGTACTTTTTTGCCATCGGGATACTGGAACGATACGCCCGAGAACTGCAACAGCGAAGCCGACACTTTGATGGTATTGAGCTCAGGCACTTTGGCGCCATCACTGGGCGCTTTCATTTCGAGGATCAGCGCGATGCGGTCCCAGGCAGCCATTGCCGTCTGGAAACCCGCCCAGAGTGCTGCCAGCTGGCGCAGGGGCATGTAAAAATTCTGTACGTACACCACGAAGCTGATGAGCAAACCCAGGGTAAACGAACCGGCGGCAATCAGGGAGATACCGTATACCAATACAATAAGCAGGGCAATATTGGAAAACAGGCCGAATACCGGGGCAAAGATATTATTGGCCAGACCCGCACCTATAGCGGCTTTGTAGTTCTCGGCATTGGCATCGTCAAAACGTTTCCGGAAATAGTCGCGCCGGTTAAAGGTAATGATGGTCTTAAAGTTCTGCAGGCTCTCCTGGATCTCGGCGCTCAGGCCGCCGGTATGTTTCATACTCGCCGCATTCTTTTTCTTTACCCAGCCCGATGCCAGTTGTACAAACACCAGGATGAGCACGCCCGGCAACAGCGAAGCACCGCCCAGCTTCACATTGATACACAGCAGGAAGATCGCCGCACCGGCCATCGTAAAGATGCTGTCGACGAACTGCATCAGGGATTGCGAAAAAAACTGGTTGACCTTATCGGTATCGTTGTTGATCCTGGAGATCAGGTCGCCGGTTTTGTTCTGGTTAAAGAAAGCCACGGGCAGTTGCTGCAGTTTGCCAAACACCTCGTTGCGCAGGCGGTACAGCATACGCTGGCCCACGCCGCCCATCAGTTTGGTCTGCAGGTATTCGGTGCCGGCCCATATGATATACATAACCAGCAGCAGGCCCGAAAATACCGCCAGGCCGTGGTAATTGCCCTGCGCGATGTAGTGATCGATGGCATAGCCCATAAGGTAAGGCGTCAGCATGGTAATACCTGCGTTCAGCAGCATCACGAAAAAGGCGAGGAACAACTCCCGCTTTTCGGATTTCATAAACTGGAGCATCTTACCCAGGGCTGCCCGGGTCGATGTTTTCTGATCGGTATTAAGACTATAATTCATTTGCGGGTATACAACCTGTTTAATACTTTTTTTGCGGTTAAGATTCCTGGTCCTGCGGCAGCGATTGCTGCGAGTCGTAGATCTGCACATATTCAGGGCAGGCCGCCATCAGTTCGGTATGGGTGCCGCTGGCTACCACTTCGCCTTCCATCAACAGTATGATCTGGTCGAAATCCTTTACGGAGCTTACTTTCTGCGTAATGGACAAGAGCGTGATGCCGGGATAGTTCTGCCGCACATTTTCCAGTATCTTCTCTTCTGTAGCGGCATCTACACGGGCGGTAAAGTCATCGAGCAACAGGATCTTAGGTTCGATCGCCAGGGCCCTGGCCAGCATTACCCGTTGTTTTTGTCCGCCCGAAAGGCTGTTGCCCCGTTCAGATACCAGGGTGTCGAGCTGCTGGGGTAAGGTGGCTACAAAGTCCTGCAGCTCGGCCGTACGGATCGCTTTATCCATGGCCGCATCACTCACCGCCGTGTTGAAAGCGATATTCTCGCGCAGGCTCATATTGAAAATGATGCTATCCTGGAAAGCCAGTCCCACCTGGGCCAGCAGCGACTCCTGCCTGTATTCGGCAATGGGGATACCGTCGTAACAGATCGTGCCTTCTTTGGGCCGGGTCAGCGTGGTCAGCAGGTAGAGCAATTGCGTTTTGCCCGCCGCTGTAGGGCCGATGATGGCCGTTCGCGACCCTGCTTTCACTTCGAAGGATATGTTTTTCAACGCAGCCTTTTCGCCATAAAACACGCTCACATCTTTTACTTCGATATTGCCATCCAGCTCCCGGCTTACCGTACCGCCGTCTACCGTATCGGGCGCATGCAATGTGCTGTAGATACGGGCATAGGAGGCCGAGGCGCGGGCAATGACATTGCTCATAAACCCGATCACCAGGATCGGGAAGATCAGGATGGCGATATAACTGTTGAAGGCGGCAAACTCGCCCAGGGTCATGCCACCGGAGATCACGTAATGCCCGCCCAGCGCCAGCACGGCCAGCCGGGCCATATTGGCGGTAAATACGATAACGGGTATCAGCATGGCAAACAGGCGCAGGATGGACATACCCAGGCTTTTGGCCTCCTTGCTGATGTCCATAAACTTGTTGTACTCCGTGGCCTGGGCATTCAGTACGCGGATCAGCGCGGCGCCCAATATACTTTCGTTGATGACCTTGTTGAGCTTATCGACTACTTCCTGCCCTTTCTTAAAGAGTATCCTTACCTTCTTCAACACGAACATGAACGTGAGCGCGATAACAGGGATAATGAGCAGTACGATCAGCCCCAGTTTCCAGTTGATCTGGAGCAACAGGACAGCCGCGCCGATGATGAGTACGATTGAAGAAACGATAGACACGATGGCCTGCGACACGAACATCTTGATCGCATCCACATCGGAAGTAAGGTTGGTAAGCAATTTGCCGGGTGTAGCCTCCTGGATATAGAGGTAACTTTGTTGCGATATCTTGGCGGAGAGCCGGGTACGCAGGTCGCGGGCAACCTTTTCTGAAGCATAGGTTTGTACGATGCTCTGGAAATACATGAAGATAAAGATGAGCACTGCCGCCAGCGAGAAAGACAACAGGATGTGCTTTACATCAAACACGCCTTTACCATAGTTGTCTATACCCTGTTGTACGATTTTAGGGATAACGAGGTTCAGTGCATTACTAAGCAGGGCGAAGAGCAATAGGGCCAGGATGAGCCTGGAATAAGGCTTGAGCAATTGTATGATGCTGGGCTTGGGCCCTGCCGCTGCAGATTTTCGATCGGGTGCTTTCATCAAAATGGGAATAAAGTATAACCGGCTTACTGCCGGCAGCAGGTTTTACTACCGGTTGCCCGCAGCCCGGGGCTGCAAACGGGCAACCGGCAAATGTACCTACAATTCGTCCTTGTCAAATTTACTTAGCGAAATATTAACCCCGGCAAAAATGGTGCGGAACATCGCGGGCTGTACCGGGTAGCGGTTCTGGCCATCGGCCGAGTAACGGTAGCCGAATATGTTTTTCCGGTTCATCACATTGTCCACGCTCAGGTAAAATACCGTAAACCATTTGCCGATGCTGCGCAGGTAACTTACCTGCAGCGCTACATTGTGGTAGTCGGGGGTACGGTCGCCCAGGAATACCGGGTTGGCCGGGTTATAATAGGGTTTGCCGCTGGCATAGCTATACGTACCGCTTACCATGGTCGACCACTTTTCGATCCAGTACTTGGTTACCAGGCTCAGGTTATGATCCGAAATAAAGTCGGGTGTAGCCTCGGCCGGGAAATTCTTGTACAGCCTTTTGGTATTGATATAACTGTACGACAACCAGTATTCGAAGTTCTTCACTGTTTTCTTATCGCGCCAGAACAGCTCCAGGCCCTGCGCATAGCCATCGCCTGTATTGTTGACCAGGCCCTGGATAAAACGGTAACTATTGGGATCATAATTGCTGACCTGTTCTTTTACCAGCTCATGGTAGCTCTTGTAATATCCTTCCAGCCTCAGGGTACGGTCGTTTTTAGCGTACATATAGTTGGCGATATAGTGCACGGCCATCTGCTGCCCCGGGCGATAGCCCTGCAACAGGTATTGCTTATCGGCATTCTGGTAAAAGAGGCCGCCTGCCACCGATACACTGCTGAAGTTACCGGTTTTGATAGAGGCTGAAAAGCGGGGCGACACATTGGTCGTAAGTAGCAACCGGCTGTGCTCTACCCTTACACCCGGCCTGAAAGCCAGCCAGTACAGTGGCGTCCACTCCGCTTCCGCATATCCGGCAATTTGTGTTTCGGTAAAACCACCTACCATACTGTCGAATGTCCTTTCGACTTTAAAATGCTGCACTTCGGCGCCCGCTACGATGTTAAGCCGCGACACGGCATACCAGGTAAGCTCGCTGCGTACCTGCGCCCTGCGCTCCTTACTGCCTGTAGGAAAATTACCCCATTTGGAATCGTCGTTGTTGTAGGAATAAGAAGCCGCGCTAAACCATTTAAACTTGCTGCCGAAAGCCTGTTTGAACGTAGCCTGGGTGTAGGCATTTTTATTCTTCATGGCAAAGTTCATCATATCGCCGGCCGTGAAGGGGTTGGGCAGCAGGATACCCGATTTATTTTCGGAGTAATTACCCATGATCTTAAAAAGGCCGCCGGACTTCGTTTTCCAGTCGTAACCTACAGAACCGCCTCCACCTTTGGGCACATCATAAAAGTCGAAATTGGTTTTGGCAATGCCATAAAAAGGAGAGAGATTGGTATAGTTGGCAGAAGCCCTTACCGCCATAGTATTATCGTTGAAGATCTTGGAGCCCGAGGCATAAAGCCCGGCCATATGGGCGCCGAGATTGATCGTGCTTTCGTCGGGCATATCCAGGGTATTCATTTCCAATACCGAAGACATGGCCTGCCCGTAACGTGCACTATAACCGCCACTGCTAAAGGCTATGCCTTTGAACTGGAATGCGCCGAAGCGGCTGCGTTGCTGTACACCGGGCGCATCGCTGAAAAAGGGGTTCTGTAATACCAGCCCATCAACTACGATGGCGGCTTCGCTCGCATCGCCTCCCCTTACCATCATACCGGTTTGGGTACCATTGCGCTGCACACCGGGCAACATTTGCATGGCGGCAATAGGGTCAGCGCCCGAGCCTGCCGTGGTTACGATATCGAGCGGCTCCAGCACGGTTTTCTGTGTACCGTCGGCCGAGCCGAAGCTGCCGGCCGTAATGGTTACCTGCTGCAGGGTATTGGCCACATTTTTCATGGTCATGGCAATATCGCCGCTGAGCGCATCGAGGTTAACCGGCTTCGAAACCGGCTCGTAACCGATAGCCGTTACCGCCAGAACCTGCTCGCCCTTTTCGCTGGTATTCAGTACAAACTTACCCGCAGTATCGCTGGTTGTACCGTCAAGGGTATTTTCGAGCGATACGCTGGCGCCGCTTACGGGAGCGCCCTTCGGATCTTTAACGGTGCCTTTGAGCGTGACTTGTGCCTGTGCGGCGGTTACTGCGAAGAAGCTTAAAATAGATAGTAGATAGGTAAAGGATCGATTCATGTTTGCATTTTTTGCGATACAAAAGTAAAGCGTTTCCAGCTTAGCAAAATAACATTTCGGTTACCGGCAGCAAGGTTTCGGTAAATGGACCGGATGCCGCTGTCAGCCGCTTCGGGACAAGGCCCCGCCACGAGGGCCGATGTGCATAAATAAGCCCCGCTTTAACAAAAAAATCTGCAAATTTCAGCTAAGTTTGTCGTCATCACAATCGGAATATTTTTATGGAAGCCCGCATGCTCAGCCTGTTTGACGACGAAGACTTTTTACCCCAGGAAAAGCCCAAAACCGCTAAGCCTAAAAAGTCGCCGGCAAAAAAGGAAAGTGCAACGGCCCCGACAGAAGATGCGCCCCAGGAAGAAGAGGAGCAGGTAGCAACCCCGGCGCCGGTAGCGACCGGTATACCGGAAGAGCCTGCCGTTGCAGACAGCAGCAATGCGCCTCACCTGGAAATGCCCCAAACACCGGAGCCCGCCCAGGCTACAGCCATACCCGCTGAAACCGAGGTTATCGATACCCCTCACGAAGATGAGGTGCAGCCGGAACCCGCAGTTGACGAAGCCGAGGAGACTGCAGCAGCAACAGCGTCCGTTAACACCCATCACGAAGAAGAAGCGCAGCCGGAACCCGCAGTAGACGAAGCCGAGGAGACTGCAGCAGCAACGGCGTCCGTTAACACCCATCACGAAGAAGAAGCGCGGCCGGAACCCGCAGTTGACCAAGCCGAGGAGACTGCAGCAGCAACGGCGTCCGTCGCGCCCCATCAAGAAGATGAAGCGCAGCCGGAACCCGCAGCAGACGAAGCCAAGGAGACTGCAGCAGCGCCGGTAACACCGGCGGCTGCAGATGAGGAACTGAACCGCCAGATCTTGAGCGAGCTCATCCTCAGCGACTATACAGCGCTGATCCATAAGGAATACCCCTTCGACCTGAAACACGCCGAGGTTGTAAAAAAAGATAAAGAGGTAAAGACGCCCGACCCGGTACGGAAGCCGGTAATAGCAGTACAGGAAGAACCCGAGGAGCCTGAAATGGAAGAAGAAACCGATGATGAGCCGGTAGCCCCCTTACCCGAATGGGATCTCGACAAAAGGTATTATACGATCGGCGAGGTAGCGCAATTGTTTAAAGTAAACACCTCGCATATCCGTTTCTGGACCAATGAATTTAAGCTGCGGCCGCGTACTACGCGTAAAGGCGACCGCCTGTACAGTCCCGAAGACATTGCCCAGCTTCGCCTGATCCACCACCTGGTTAAAGAAAAAAAACACACCATAAAAGGCGCCAAAGAGAAGCTGAAAGCGGGCAAAGAAGCCGTAGGCCAGAAGCTCGATCTTAAGGACTCCCTGGTATCGCTGAAGGAAATGCTGATCCGGATCAAAGAGCAACTGTAACCCGGAGCAACCGTTTTTATAACCCGGCTTCGATAAAACCAATAACAGGACCGGTGTAAATCCGTTATTTTTGAAGCAACAGGCGCCGGGCTCCCGGAAATGGCCGGATCCGGTACGGGGCCACAACCCCATAAAATAACGATAATGAAAAGAATCCTCTTATTGCTTTCCTTAACCCTTGGGTATATGAGCGTACAGGCGCAAAACAAGTCTGATTATGAAGTAATACCTTCCGAGAATAATACGGAAGTGATCTATAAAGGGCAATGCACTTTTGACGATATCGGTAAAGTAGCGGCCTTCCACCTGCAGGAAAATGCAGCCGCCTATAAACCTGATGCCGCAGTTACCGCCGCGCTGAAAGAAAAGCTGGGCGCTTACCGGCTTACCTTATTCCTGGGTACCTGGTGCGAAGACTCCCACTACCTGGTACCACAGTTGTACAAAGTGCTCGAAGCCGCAGGATATCCCCTGAACACCATTACGCTTTATGCCGTAGACCGCGCAAAAAAAGCGAGGAACCACGAAGAAGAAACCTATGCCATCACGAATGTGCCCACCCTTATCGTATCGCAGGGCGACAAAGAAACCGGCCGCATCACCGAATCCGTACATAAAAGCGTAGAGCAGGACCTGCTCGATATCATCGTAAAAAAATAACCGGGTTATACCTTACCCTTCGCCCCCTGTACCTTTACAGGCTATCCGACAACATGAATAACCCATCCTATCCCGTAATCATTATCGGCTGCGGACCGGCAGCCGCAGGCGCATCCATGTTCCTGAGCAAAGCCGGTGTCCGTCACCTGATCCTCGAAAAAGACAGTTTCCCGAGAGACAAAATATGCGGCGATGGCTGCAGCGGTAAAACAGCGCTGGTGCTTCGCAAAGCAAATCCTGCCTATCTCGATGAGATATTTGCCGATGGAGAGCGCTTCCTGCCCAGCTTTGGCGTGGTGTTTGCCGCACCCAATGGCAAAGCGATCGATATTCCCTTCGGCACTGATAAAATCGTGGAAGGCCGTCCGCCGGGCTTTACCGTTAAACGCGAAATATTCGATCATTTCCTGTTCAGCAAACTGCAGGGCCCGCATACTACCATTATCCAGCGTGCCACGGTAACCGGTATCGATACCTCAAGCGGAGGTTATACCGTAACTTACAAAGACAACAGCAGCCCGGATGGCGCCTTACAATCGGTACAATGCAGCCTGCTTATCGGCGCTGACGGCGATAAAGGCATTTCCCGCAAAAAGTTATTGCAGCAGGATGTGCTCAGCAAGTCGTCCTTTGTAGGCCTCAGGGCTTACTATGACGGTGTTACCGGCATGCATCCGCAAAATTTTATCGAGCTGCATTTCCTTAAAGACGCGCTGCCGGGTTACTTCTGGATCTTCCCCCTGCCCAACGGGCAAGCCAATATCGGTATCGGTATGGATTCGGAACTCGTCCGGAAAAAGAAGATCAACCTGCGCGAGCTTATGCTTAAGGCCATCAGCGAAAATCCCAATATCCGCCACCGGTTTACCCATGCCCGTATTACCGATAAAATATATGGCTGGGGCCTGCCGATGGGCGTTGAAAAAACCAGGGTATCGGGCGATCATTTCCTGATGACCGGCGATGCCGCTTCGCTGATCGATCCCTTTACGGGCGAGGGCATCGGCAATGCGCTGTACAGCGGCATGCTGGCTGCAGAAGCCGCAGCCAAAGCCCTGGAGCATAACCGGTTCGATGCCGCATTCCTCCAGGAGCATTATGGCGATGTATTGTTTCGCCGGATCGGCGACGAACTGAAACTCAGCTATACCATGCAACGCCTGGTGCGTTATCCCTGGTTATTCGACTTTGTGGTGAACAAAGCACATAAAAGCCCGGCATTACAACAAACGATCAGCAGTATGTTTGCCGATCTGGACATGCGGGCCCTGTTGCGCAAACCCTCCTTCTACTGGAAGATACTAACCAACCAGTAACCTGGCGATGATCCGCAATTTCGTTGTACAATTCCAGACATAAATAAGGAGGCGCAAGCGCCTCCTTATCCGTTATTATTTCTGCTCTGGATCTTTGGGTTTATCCGGCTGTTTATCCGCTTCTTCTTTGTGTTCCGGATCGGCAGCTTCCGGCTCTTCTGTTTTGGGGGGCACAGGCGCCAGGAAGTCGATATCGCTTTCCCAGCCCGCCTTCAATGATATTTCCGGGGTATATGGAATCACCTTTTCGGGCTGTATCTTTTTAAACAACACCCCTTCGTCCCATTTGCCGTTTTTATTGGCATCCACGATAATACGCATACCGTAGGCGCCCGGCTGGAGCAAAGACAGGGTGATCACCGAATCCTTAACCGGCTTTTGGTATATAGAGTCTGCTCCTTTATAAACGACAAGCACGAGACTATCGCTCAGGTATTGCCGGTCCATATGAACCCGGATCGTACCATAGTCTTCTTCCTGTTTGGTACGGAAGATGTATTTGCCCGGCGGCAGCTCTGCTCCTGCCGTATCTTTAGCCCAGCCTTTTACCAGCCTTAAGGTATATACTTTGTCGGGTTGCCATTGGGTATGGATCCTGATGCTGGTGTCTGAAGCCCGCAGTTGCTGTACGGCTTCTACTTCGATACCGCCATTATCGTAACTGAGATATACCTTGCCCGTATCCAGTTTGGACAACTCTTTATAAAGTTCGATAGTAAGCGGCTGTGTCAGTTCGAAAGTACGTAAGCGGCTGCTGGTATCGGCGAGTACCTCGTAACCGATCTTACTTTTTTTGCGGCTTGAAAAGTCGCGGGCGCCACGGCCGGCAACCGGCGTATGTACACTGTCCCGCGTACGGACACTATCCGTGCTATGGGCCAGGGCGGTAGTATCAACAAACTCTTTAAATATTGGGAATACCAGCGAATCGGGTTGCATCGCGGGCACCACCGTCTCTCCTAAAAAGCCCACTTTTTCCTGCCCCATATCATAGATATAGTTACTGTTCAGGTCCTGTACTGCGTAGATCCGGAAAGGCTTTTGCGGCAGGTACTTCAGCGCAAAATAGCCGCGGTTATTGACCTTTACGGCGTACTGCGGTTTATGGCGCAATAATGCCGAGTCGCTTTCTGTTGCAGGATACAACATCACCACCGAAGCGGTATCCGGCGCCCCGGTAGCCGCGTCGAATACCCGGCCCCTCAGCTGCAGGGAGTCAAAATAATCGCCGGTACTGAATATATACACGAAGTTCTTATAGGGCGTGGCCTCGCGGTTATCTACGAGTGCGTTGCCCAGCGACAACCGGTAGGTGGTATTGGGCGGCAGGGTATCGGCGATCTTGATCTCGATACGTTTACCATAGGAAATAACCGATGGATTGATGTTGAGAAAGGGCGACATCTGCAGGTGCTTTTCCAGTTCGCGCACTTCCATATATTTATTGAAATACAGCTCAAGTTTCGTGATCCGGGTATTCTGCGAGGAGTCCGGCGGATCGATACGGAGCAACACCGGGGGTGTCTCATCCTTTTTGCCTCCTTCGGGCGGCACAATATTGGCGCAGCCTTGCACCAGGAAGAGGAACAGGATATAAAAAAGGGTCCGGACCGGGCCGGATCTGAGGGATAAAAAAGAGTGCAAAGGAACAGGTTTTCGGGCTTCAAAAATACGCTTAATTCCCTTAATTACCGGAAAACAGGTTTTACCGGATACTTGGGGAGGGCTGCATAACGTTATCAGAATAGTACAGGCATAGTAGCATACAGCGAAAATTTAACGTACTTTGCCCTCAATTATTATTATTTGCAGCGCTCTGAATGAATATTACCCATTACCCATCGGCTACCCGGGGAGAAAAGGCTTATGAGTGGATAGCCTGTATCTGTTGCCTCGGCATGATCGCAGGTTTATTCTTTTCGAGGGCCATACTTTCCCTCTCCATGTTTATCATGTTGCTGAATGCCCTGCAACCTGCCCGGGTACGCGACAACTGGCAGATATGGAAGCAAAACAGGTTTGCGCTTTTTGCCGCCCTGTTTTTCGGTACCTACCTGGTTTCCGGGTTGTGGAGCGGGGACAAAGACTTCTGGTGGGCGGCCACACTCAACAAGTTGCCCTTCCTGGTGCTGCCCTTTGCCTTTACCTCCGCACCCTTACATAAGGAATACTACCGGCGCGTGGTCATTACCGGTATTGTGCTGATGCAACTTGGCGTAGTGACCTACAGCCTGGCCTGCCTGGCGCTTAACCCCGACTACTACCTTTCGGGGTACAGTTTTTCCAACCCCTTGCCCACCACCAAGTATAACGACCATATCCGGTTTAGCCTCTCACTGGTCCTGTCCCTGCTGATGTGTTTCTTCCTGCTTTTCGAAAAACAGGAGCGCCCATTGCCCCGGTGGCTGCGTTATTTACTTAGCGGCTGTTGCCTGCTCTTTATAGGCTACCTGCATATCCTGGCCGCTAAAACGGGCCTGGTATGCCTGTACTTCCTGCTGGCTGCTTACATTATCGTTAAGTTATATAAACGGCACAAACTGCTCACTTTTACCTTCATAGCTTTGCTCGCCCTTGTTCCGGTAGTGTCTTATTTTACGGTCAATACCTTCCAGACCAAGGTTAAATATGTACTTTATGAAATCGAGAAATCGAAGCGGGAACAACGGTACGATTATACCCTGAGCGATGCGGGGCGTATGATTACCTACGACATCGGCGCCAAAGCGCTGGCTGCGCACCCGCTGGCCGGCACCGGTGCGGGCGACCTGATGCACGTAATGCGGGAGGGCTACGCGGCCTACTACCCCGAGGTGAGCGCCGACCAGCAATACGGCCCCATCAACCAGTTTATGTATACTGCGCTCAGCGTAGGTATACCGCTAAGCCTCATTCTTTGCGCCATGGTCTTTGCACCGCTGTTTGTTGCCGTGCCCGGCAGGCTGTACCTTATTATTACGACCCTGTTGCTCTGGATCGCCATTATGGTGGAAGCTATGCTTGAAGTACAATTTGGTGTATTTACTTATTTATTTTTTGTACTTTTCTGGCTATCAGCACTCGCTAACAAACCAATACAGCCGAAGAATTCAAGACTATGACAACATCCACAACGCAAAAGATCACGAGGTACTGGCCGCTCCGGGTACAGGAATACCTGGCCTGTGTGTGCTGTATCGGCATGGTAGCCGGCATGCTGTTTTCCAGGGGACTGCTATCCGTATCCATGATCGTTATGGTGCTGAATGCGCTGCACCCCGCCACCCTGCAGGAAAGCTGGGCACGTTGCCGCGGCAACCGGTTTGCGCTGTTCAGTCTTTTATTTTTCCTGTCTTATGCCGTATCCGGCTTCTGGAGCCAGGATATCGGTAACTGGTCGCGGATCCTGCAGATCAAACTCCCCTTCTTGTTCCTGCCCTTTGCTTTTATCAATGCGCCGCTGCACGAGGTAAGGCTGCAACGTTATACTATTTACGGCATCCTGCTCACCCTGCTCGGCGGCATGGTCTACAGCATTTCCTTCCTCGTTGCCGACCCCGGTTATTTCAGCGTCAATCCACACCTGCCCTCTCCGCTCGAGGGCGATTATATCCGGTTCACGATTGCCCTCGTACTCGGGCTTCACCTGATCTTTTACCTGTTTTCGGAGAAGAACTCCTTCTTGCTGAAAGGCGCAGAAAAGGCGCTGCTGGTGTTGTGGAGCGTAGCGGCCATAGCCTATATCCATATACAGGCGGCCAAATCGGGTATGCTGTGCCTGTACCTGCTGATCATCATATACATCGTTGCCCGGTACATCAGGAAAAGACCGGGACTGGGTTTTGCCTTTCTCTTCCTGCTGGGCGCAGCTTCTATTATCGGTGGTATGACGATACCTTCTATTAAAAGCCAGGTAAAGAATATCGTGAAGGAACAGAAAATGTGGGAAAGCAATAATACGGCTCAATTTAATAACGCCTCCTCTTTTGTACCGCGGCTCATCTCGTACAAGGTGGCGCTGGAACTGATCAGGGATCAGCCCTTGACCGGCGTGGGCACCGGCGATGTAAAAGCAGAAATAGACAAAAAGTACAAAGCCGAATACCCGGGCATGAGCGAATACTTCCGGCTTATCCCGCATAACCAGTTTATATTTACGGCGCTGGTAGTCGGCATCCCGTTGTCCTTACTATTGGTCCTGCTGGTTTTTGCGCCATTGATGCGGCAAACCAGGAACGTGTATACCGTAGCTACGCTTATGATCATGTTTGTGGGGCTCAGTATAGAACCCATGCTGGAAGTACAGAACGGTGTTTTCGTATACCTGTTTTTTACGCTTTTCTGGATGGCGGTATTTAAACGCGATACACAAACCTTACCTTAGGCTTACCGAACCTTTACCGATAAGATAGCCTTCGTGGTAGATCTCGACGGTATAAGCGCCCTTTTCATATTCGGCGCTTTGCTGCCAGTCTACATTGATGTCCTTAACCGGGAGGTCGGCCTGCAGGCTTACGTTCTTGGATACGGAGAAGAATTTGGATTGTCCCTGTGCTGTTTTAAAACTGCCGGAGCCTAAGGCTGCATTACTCAGCAGTTCACCATCGGGATTAATGATGCAGATCTTAAGTTCTTTAACGCCGCTCTCCGCGATCCTGTTTTCATCGATATCAAAAGTAACGCGCAGCAGGTCTACCCTTTTTGCCTTGGTCGTTTCTTTTTCCTTGCGGCCACCCTTGCGCAGGTCGATAGCGGTCATACGGATATTGGAAGCATGTAATACTTTAGCCAGGTTTACTTTTTCCTGCAGGGCGCTGTTATTGGTTACCACCGAATCGCGTTCTACAGTAAGCTGTGTATTTTTTTCCTTGAGGACAACAATCTGTTTTTCGTAATCGGCGATCCTTACGTTCAGTTTGCGGATAAGGCCGCGCGCTTCGTTAAATTCTTTTTCTGTTGCGTTGGATTTAGCCAGTATCTCCTGTATCCTTGCCTTGGTTTTAGCCAGTTCGGAGTTTTTGGCCTTCAGCTGGTTGTCCAGTTGTGCATTCTTACCGGTAAGGTCGTCCAGCCGGGCCAGCGAAGCGTTGTATTCATTCTGCAAAGCTTCTTTGGAAGAAGAGACTTGTTTAAGCTCCTGCGTTACTACTGATTTCTCTTTCGTAACATTGTTTTTTTGCAGGAACAGGTAAACATTGGTTCCCAGCAATAATACAATGATAACAGCATAGATCCAGGTATTGTTACGCTTGTTACGCATGGGCTGTTCCGTCGTCTCCGGCTTAGCATCTTCCATTATGCTTCAATTTATTTTTTTTAAATTTGAGTAGGCAAATTACAAAACAAATATAGGCTTATGATTACGCAAAAGATAAATGACAGCATATATTTTCACAAAACATTAATTATTGATATTGAAACAGTACCGCTTAGCGGGGATTGGCATGAATTACCCGAAGCCCTGCAAAAGCACTGGCTTCATAAATCGGGATTCCTGTCGCTTAATGAAGCCGAAAAAACCGACCCTGCTTATGCCTTCCGCAACCGGGCCGGTATATATGCCGAGTTTGGAAAGATCGTATGCATTGGTATGGGTTTTATTACAAAACAGGACGAAAAACATGTGATACGGCTTAAATCTATATGTAATGATAATGAGCAGGCCCTGCTGCAGGAGTTCTGCGATACGCTGCACTCCTTCGAAAGGCAACATAAAGACGTGCTGTTATGCGGCCATAACATAAAAGAGTTCGACATTCCCTACATTTGCCGCCGGTTACTGATCAACAATATGCCCCTGCCCCGTACCCTGGATCTTGCCGGCTTAAAACCCTGGCAGGTAGTACACCAGGATACGCTTGAGCTCTGGCGGTTTGGCGATCATAAACATTATACATCGCTCGACCTGATCGCGCTGGTGCTGGGGCTGCCCTCTTCCAAATCGGATATAGACGGCAGCATGGTAGGAGAAGTGTACTGGCAAAACGGCGACCTGGAACGGATTGCCGCCTATTGTCTTAAGGACATCTATACTACCGCCCTGGTATACCTGCGCCTGAAAGGCTGCAAAGATATTTATCCCGAAGCCGTATATGCCTGAGCCCGCAGGCCCGGCGCCACAGCTTATGAAGACATTTTCACAAATCCTGCAGGATCTGCAAAAACAACAATACGCTCCCGTTTACCTGCTCGACGGGGAGGAGCCTTATTATATCGACCTGCTGCTGCATCATTTCGAAGAAAAGATACTGCAACCCGAAGAACGCGACTTTAACCTGATTACATTATATGGTAAGGAAAGCGAATGGAAGGATGTCGTGAATGCGGCCCGCAGGTTCCCGATGTTTGCCGAGCGCATGGTGGTGATCCTGAAGGAAGCCAGCCAGATGAAGGACCTTAACGAACTGGACGGTTATATCGCCAACCCCTCGCCTACCACGATACTTGTCATCGAACACCGCTTTAAAAAACTGGACGGTCGCGGCAAGCTTGCCAAAAGTGTTCCTAAAAAAGGCGTGTACTTTACCTCAGAAAAACTGAAAGACGATGAAGTACCGCAATGGGTAAGCGGTTTCGGTCAGCAGAAAGGATTGAACATCGGCGGGCAGGAAGCGGAAATGCTATCGGTATACCTGGGTAACGACCTGCAGAAAATCGCCAATGAACTGGAGAAGATCTGCATCAACGAACCGGAACTGAAACAACTGAGTGTAGAACATATCGAAAAATATATCGGCGTAAGCCGCGAGTACAATGTATTCGATCTGCCGGACGTGATCTTCCGGGCCGACCATCATAAGCTGGCCCGTATGATCAGCTACTTCAGCGCCAACCCGAAAGCGGCGCCCATGGCGTTGGTAATCGGTACCTTCTATGGCTACCTCAACAAACTGTTTCTTTGTTATTTCAGCAAGGCCGATTTCCAGGCCGATCGTAAAATGGGTATCTGGTCGCATCACCGCAAAGCCGCGCAACACTTCAGCCTGCCGCATATCCACAGGAGCATCGCGCTGCTCGAAGAATTCAGTCATAAGATGGTGGGGATCGGCAATGTACATAACGACAGCGCCCTGCTGAAAGAGATGACCGGTAAGCTGAATAATATTCTTTACGGGCATTAAAAAAAATTTCGGAAAACTTTTGGAAATTGATCGCGATTTGTTTTACATTTGCACTCCTTCCGGAAAAGAAGGACAGTTCTTATCAATCGCGGGGGATTAGCTCAGCTGGCTAGAGCGCTTGCATGGCATGCAAGAGGTCATCGGTTCGACTCCGTTATCCTCCACAACTTAAAAGCACCTATGATCTCCATAGGTGCTTTTTTATTTTGTATGTTTTCCCGTTGGGACCAGATCAAGATGCCTTGTACGGATCAAGCGGAATTCCTGTGGGATTAATAAAAAGCCTTGTTCTTAAATCGAATCATCATTTGCCAAACACTTTACTTCTTAACAATTCGTAGTGTCTCGTTACGAATTTATCTGGCCTGGCAGCTAATACTATTTGCAGCGGTGGAATACGAGTTTTTTTCTCGCGGCGATGCGGCGACGCAGCGAACGGGTGCATATTGGTCGTAACACCTGGCACCTGGCCACCTACCGCGTAGGCATGCTACGTTCAACACTCGTTACATACACTGCCGGGACGTCAAGCCAGGAAAAAACCGAACATATCGACCTTTAGAAAAAGGGCGTTAATAAACCGCGTAGCGCTCATGAGCACCAACAGGACAATAAAAAATACAGCGAATAAATGCTGCAGGACGCCGTATAAAAAGAAATACAGTTGCCAAAGCCTGGCCCTGTACTTTAGTTCGTTCGTCATTCCTTCGTCCATTTTTTACTACTGCCCGGGCTTATTTCTTTTTAGGCATACAAGGCATTTTTAGCAATTTTCTACAGTCTTGATTTTTGCTTCTTTGTATTAAGACAAAGAAGAATAAAAAAACAGAATAAGTATACCGGGGCCCACCAACTTTTCCGCTTGATCCCCAAAAAGTACAAAGAAACATTTTAGGCCCGATAAATCGATTCGTCTAATCTGTCCCTATTTTATGGTCTCGCTGCGGCGCGGCGAGACCATAAAATTCAGGGGAGCACATTCGCCCGCCAGGACCTGGCATGGTCAGGCTCGATTTTGGATGTCCCCGCAGGGTCTCCTGCAAAGGGACCCTGCGGAAGGCAGGCAACAACAGCAGTAAATAGCATCAAATGCGTATCCCTACCGACCAGATAAACTGCCACCCACCCGCAACGTCCCTTACAGTAGCCGTTGCGACGAAAATCGGCCGACCTGTTTGAGGGCCCACGGTGACCGCCACGAGACTATAAAATTCAGGGGAGCACATTCGCCCGCCAGGACCTGGTATGGTCAGGCTCGATTTTGGATGTCCCCGCAGGGTCTCCTGCAAAGGGACCCTGCGGAAGGCAGGCAACAACAGCAGTAAATAGCATCAAATGCGTATCCCTACCAACCAGATAAACTGCCACCCACCCGCAACGTCCCTTACAGTAGCCGTTGCGACGAAAATTGGCCGACCTGTTTGAGGGCCCACGGTGACCGCCACGAGACTATAAAATTCACGGGAGCACATTCACCCGCCAGGACCTGGTATGGTCAGGCTCGTTTTTTAATACTCCCCTAAATTGCGCCTGGCCTGGATTACCGCCACCAATGGTAATAGTTGTGCAATCCATCGTATGCAAAACCACAACGCGGGTAAAGCCGGTTACCGATATCATTTATCTTCTCGGTTTCGAGCATCAGGCCACAAGCGCCGGTTTCGGTGCACCATTGCTTGCTGCGGTCGATCAGGGCCACCGAAAGTCCTTTACCCCGGTGATCGGGGTGTACAAACAGATCGCTGAGCAACCATTGCAGGTCCAGCTTTACATAGTGATACAGGGCATACAATTGCACAAAACCAACGGCCTCATCGTCCGCATATACCAGGAAGATATGCGACTGCTCCTGCCGCAGCCGGTCGGCTATAAATTGCTTACACCTGTCATAGTCGCTGCTTTGCCGGTAAAAAATGCGGTACAGGTTGAACAGGGTAGCCGCTGCTTCCAGATTATCCAGGCCTGCTTTTTTAATCGTGTAGTTCATTTCGGAAAAATTGTTTTGAATGAGGCCGCAAATTATCCGCAAGCTGGACTACTTTTATAGTCCAGTTTTAAGATAAAAGGTAGTCCAATATGTTTCCTTTCGAAAATGTAATTGTCCTGGATAAAACAAGCCGGCAACCCGTTTACCGGCAGATTGCCCATTGCCTGATCCAGGCGATCAGGAGCGGCACACTCAAAGCAGGCGCCCACCTGCCCGGCAGCCGCGAATTGGCGCAGAGCCTGGGGGTACACCGTAAAACGGTACTTGCTGCCTATGAAGAGCTGGACCGCCAGGACTGGATCACGATCATACCCAGGAAGTATACCGCGGTATCCGACCGTATCCCTTTATTGAAACCACGCCCCTGGAACCAGGCCGCACGGCCACCGGGATATGCACGGGACCTTGCCTTACCATTCAGCACGATAGCGGGTAACCCGGCCGTTGCAGATAGCGTGCCCGGTATACTTATCGACGACGGGCATCCGGATGTACGGTTATCACCCATCGACCATTTGCTAAAAACCTACCGGGCGCTTACCGCGCGCAAACACCGGGTTAAAAACGCTGCAACCGGCACCGCGCAAGGCATTCAGCCGCTTCGCGACATACTCGCCGCTTACCTGTCGGAAACACGCGGTCTTAGCCTTACCGCCGACAACCTGCTGATCACACATGGCGCACAGATGAGTATTTACCTCGCTGCTAACCTGTTGCTCCACCCCTCCTCGGTAATGATTACCGGCAGGCCGGGCTACCCCGCAGCCCGGCAAACATTCGAAGCCACAGGGGCCAAAGTAATCGAGGTACCGGTAGACGATAACGGTATCGATACCGATGCGATCGAAGCTGTTTGTAAAAAGAAAAAAGTAACTGCGGTATATGTCATTCCCCACCATCACTACCCCACTACGGTAACCTTAAGCGTGGAACGGAGAATGAAATTGCTGGAACTATCCGGTAAGTATTCGTTTGCGATTATCGAAGACGATTACGATTACGACTACCATTATACCGCCGCGCCCTACTTGCCCCTGGCCAGTGCCGCGCACGATGGCCAGGTTATTTACACGGGCTCCTTCTCCAAGATGCTGGACCCATCGCTGCGGATCGGCTTTATGGTGGCGCCGGCCAATTTTATCAGGCAGTGCACCGCCCTGCGCCAGCTTATCGATGTAGGCGGCGACGGCTATATGCAATACGCATTGTCGATACTGATCAGGGAAGGCGAACTGAAAAGGCACCTGAAAAAGGCGAAGAAATGTTACCACCAACGGCTCAACTTTTTAGATACCTTGCTGAAAGCACGGCTGGGAGCCTATCTCGACTATACGTTGCCCGGGGGTGGCATGGCAATATGGATAAAGCTGAAACCCGGCTACCCGGTCGACAGGCTGCTGGAGTGCCCACAACTGCGGCTACTCGGGGCAGACCGCGGGCAGCAGGCCTTCCGCTTTGGCTTTGCCGCTATGAATGAACAGGAGCTGGAGCAGGCCGTGGACCTGCTACACAGCATATTGCGAACTATAAAAGCACCTCATAAAAAAGGAGCAGCCAGGGACCGGCACTAGCGGCCCGAACAGCGCTATTACACTACCGAGCGCCGGCAATGGCGCGGCTAAGGGACAGCCACTATCGGGGCATATACATAAAGCGCGTCCCGGCACAAGGGTACCGGAACGCGCGCTGCAAGCGGTTTATATACGGGTTAACGCTTTAAGACTTTAAAATGCTCCAGGAGGCCGGTACCGTTTACCGTTACGAGGTACATACCGGCAGGCGCGGCGGGCATTGCCACATCGGCACTAAAGGTATTGCCGCTAACCGGCAGCGAGGTGGTTTGCAGGCACCGACCGCTGATATCGTAAATGGCAATATCGGCTTTACTGCCCGTGCTGTAGTTCAATCCCATCGAAGGCATATTGACCTGTATGGCAGCAGTACTGCCTGCACGCAGCTCGGCATATCCGCCCGGTACGGTGTAGAAATCATTGTCCTTAGCTGTTGTAAGGATAGCGGCACCAACGGTTGCGCATGTTGACAAAGAGTTCGTCGCGAACATCGTAGATAGCCGGACGGGGGAGTACGGCATTTTCGACATAGCGTTTATTATCGCCTATTTCCCGGCACAACATATTTGTTTTCCTGTTGCCGTCGCATTGTTCTTCCGCAACGCCGTCAACCATCAGCAAGGGGTTACGCACATTCAGGGGTCCCCTGTTATAACGGCATACATTGTCGTAACCCTCATCACTAAAGCGGGATACCGGTAATCACATCAAAAGGGGTATACGCAAGCCCGGATCAGGGAGGAAGCATCAATATATTTTCAGCAACAGGCGCAATAGCGTACCACGCCCGGGAACACTGTCGCAGCTCAGCTCGCCGCCGATCCGTTTGGCGCGGTTATTCATATTGCCGAGCCCGTTGCCTTTACCAGTGACCGAGGTATCGAAACCTTTGCCATTATCGAGCAATTCGAATACAAGCAATTCGCCCTGGCGGCTTACCTTAAGCGCAATGCGGGTAGCCTCGCCATGCTTCAGGCTATTGGTGATCGCCTCTTTAAAGATCATGATCATGTTGCGGCTGTAATCGATGGGCAATTTAATATGGGTATCGGACAGGGTATCCTGCTCGAAGTCGAATTGTATATCCGAATCCTGCAGCATCTCCTCGGCATTCTGCCTTATCCGCAGGATAATCTCCTCGAGGTAATCACTCTGGGGTTGCAGCGACCAGATAATATCTTTCGACCCGTTGTAAAGCGAGGTTACATTGGCCTGTATCTGGCCCAGTATACCCTTTACTTCCGGGCTGGAGGCAGGCAGCTTGCCGGTAGCGATGGTAGCCAGCAGGTTGATCCGGGTCAGTTTATTGCCGATCTCATCGTGAAAATCTTCGGCGGTCTTCTGGCGTACACGCGCCTGCTCCTCTTCGCGCAAACGGTCCTCCCACCTGCGCCGCAGCTCTTTCTGATGATTGCGGTAGTAAACAACCGCCAGGAAAATGCCGATCAGCAGGAAGGCAATGCCCAGCCTGAAATACCAGGTGGTATAATAAGGCGCATTGATGATAAAGGGGTAACTGACCACATTGCTGTGCCAGTTGCCGGCAGCATCGGAAGCCCATACCTTAAACACATAACTGCCAGGCGGCAGGTTGGGATATACAACGGTATTCTGGTTGGTTTCGGTAAAGGTTTTATCTGCGCCCATAAGCTGGTAGCGATACCGCACCTTTTCGGGGCTCGACAGGAATACACCTTTAAAACTGAAGGTTAGGTGGTTTTGCGAAGGCGGAAACACAGGATGCAAAGGCAGGTCGCTGAAAGGCAGGGTACTATCGGCGTATTTCTGCTCCGGTATATCTTTCGAGAAAAGCTTTACCCCCTGCAGCACCACGCGGGGCGCATGTTCGGGGGCCGCCGAGGTATAGGGGTTAAAGCGGAACAGGCCTCTTGTCGTGCCAAACCAGAGATAACCTTCCCGGTCTTCGAAAGAGGCATTGGCATTATTTTCCACCCCGAGCAATCCATCCGACTTACCGAAGCTGCGAATCTTCATACCCTTATCGGTAAACGAAATTTTATCGATCCCGCAACCCGTGCCTACCCATATGCTACCGTCCTTATCCCGGAGCAGGCTGTATACATAATCGCAGCTAAGCCCTCTTTTCTGATCGATATTACTGAGCTGGTGCGTGCCCCGGTTCCAAAGCACTACACCACGGTCGTCAGTACCGATATACACGTACCGGTTGTCTGCCGCCAGGCACAGCGTGGTCGTATTATCCAGCAAGGGTTGCGGCAGCAGTTTACGGGTATCCGTCCGGTAGAGGTACACGCCTTTACGCGTGCCGAGCAGCATAGAGTCGGTACCGATCATCAGCGTGGCATAAATCTCGCGGGCCTTGGGCAAGGGGTCGTACAGGATGGAATCGCCGGCCAGGTGGTACAAGCCGTTAACCGAGGATATCCAAAGTGTGCCCTCGTATTGGTACAGGTAGGTAATGTTGCGCGGTATCACCTTATTACGTGCTACGAAGGGCCGGGTGCTGCGCCCGTCGAGGTACCAGAGGCCGGCGCGCTGGGTACCGATCCAGAGCCTTCCGAAAGTATCGACCTGCAGGCTGTTTACACCCGATGCATAAGCGGGTATCGGCACCGGCTCCACGTTACTGTTGTTGCCGAGGCGATACAGGCCGGCATTACTGCTGGCCAGGTATATACTGCCGTCCTTGTATTGGGCCATGCTCATTACACTGGGCGAGGCCAGGCCGCTGGCCCTGTCGTAATAGGTAAAGAGGCTGCCGGTGTAGGAAAAAATACCGGAGCCGTTGGTACCGATCCAGATATTGCCTTCCGCATCTTCAAAAAAATGGGTAACGTTATCGTCCGTCAACCCGTTATCATAGTTGTAGTGAATCCATTTACTGTTGCTGTACACCCAGGCGCCGCCATCCGAAAGCGACAGCCATATAATGCCGCGGCGGTCTTCGTACATGGTATTGAAGAAACCGTTTGCCGGCAAGCCTTTCAGGAATTCGGGGTAACGCAGCTGGCCTTTGTCTACCGCCAGCGGGCCACGGCTCGTATTACAATACAAGGTACCCGAATAAGCGCCGAAGCTCATATCGGCTATCACCAGATCGGGCTCGTGCTGCAGGTCTATTTCTTTTTTCCATCCCTGGCCGTTCCATACAAAAATGCCTTTACCCGGGTTTACCACCCAGGCCTTTTCACTTTTATCCAGGGTAATACTCAGGGTAGTTCCGATGGTGGTATCGCGTACAAACCGGCTGCCCGAAAAGCGGTACAGCTTATCATTAACGATGGTCCATACGTTGTTATACCGGTCGACAATGATCTTGCGGATTACATTTTCGCCGGCTTTAGAGGAGGGGTAATAGGTATGAAATTGTTGCCCGTTAAAAAAAGCGATCCCGTCGTTCGTACCGATCCAGGTATTTTTGTTGCGGTCGGTAGCCAGCGCCGTTATCACGTTGTTGGGCAGGCCTTTGCTTTTGTTGTAGTTAACAAAAAAGGAGCCGTCGAACACCGACAGGCCACCAAAGGTGCCGATCAGCAATTCGTTGTTCCTGTTCTGTGCAAATACAGTGGTCTGCGATTGCGCCAGGCCGTTCTCTACATTAAAGTTGACGAAGTTCTGCTTTTGCGCATACAGGGAGGATATACCAAAAAGCAGGACTAAAAAAAACAAACAACGCGTTGCTC
The DNA here is from genome assembly GCF_003014535.1 of Taibaiella chishuiensis. Classification (GTDB taxonomy): domain Bacteria; phylum Bacteroidota; class Bacteroidia; order Chitinophagales; family Chitinophagaceae; genus Taibaiella; species Taibaiella chishuiensis. The sequence goes on from NZ_PYGD01000001.1 coordinate 180,885, forward strand.
TTTGAGTCCGGATCCGGATGCTTTCGCGTTGTTTGTTTTCGCTTGTCATTCTAGTCATTTCCGTATTACAAAATACCGGTATTCCCGGGAGTATCCTGTCCCCCTGTAGACGTTAAAAAACTACCGGATCTCTACTTCCAGCAGTTTTTCGTTGTTGAGGTAGCCCTCAAGCGAGTCGAAGGGCAACACCGCGCCTACGCCTTTTGGGGTACCGGTAAAGATAAGATCGCCGATCTGGAGTGTAAAATAGTTGGACACATAGCTGATTATTTTCTCGAAAGAGAATAACAGGTCTGAAGTATGCCCGCGCTGTACGGTTTCCTTGTTCACCATCAGGGAGAAAGAAGCGCCGTACAGTTCGCCTGGATCAAAAGGGATAAAGCGTCCTACGGCTGCAGAGTTGTCAAAACCTTTGGCAATCTCCCAGGGTAAACCTTTGGCCTTCAGTTTTGCCTGTACATCCCGGGCCGTAAAATCGATGCCAACGGTCCAGGCGTCGAAATACTGGCGGGCAAACCGTTCCGGTATCTGGCGCCCGTTTTTACACACGCGCAGCACCACTTCACATTCATATTGCAGGTTATCCGTAAACTCCGGGTAATGAATGGGGGCGCCCGGTCTGGCGATGGCAGATTTGGGCTTCATAAAAATAACAGGTTCCTCAGGCACGGGATTGTTCAGTTCTTTGGCATGTTCCGCGTAATTTCGCCCGATGCAAATAATTTTCATTGTACTTTTTTTTAAGCCCTTTTGATTATGGCGCGTGTAAAATTAATTTTTCCTTCGAAAAATCCTATTTTCAGCACAGAAATTCCTTTAAGGATCACAGATATGAATTATGGTAATCATTTAGGGAACGATGCCGTGCTCTCCCTGATGCATGACGCCAGGATGCGATTCCTGGCATCCCATAACCATACCGAACTGGAAATAGGTGGTTGCGGCCTTATTATGGCCGATGTAATGATTGCTTATAAAGGACAAGGGTATTATGGGGATTTATTAAAAATTGAACTCTTCTGCACCGAAATCAGTTCCCGGTCTTTCGACCTGATGTACAAAATTACTGCAATTCGTAATAATACTTATATAGATATTGCAGATGCAAAAACAGGAATGGTTGCTTTCGATTATACCAGCAACAAGGTTACCCTGATCCCCGCGGCTTTCCTGCAGTTGATCGACCCGCCGGCACCGCCATCCGGCGCGGCTTCCTAAGCCCCTGTTTCGTACCGTATTATTTTATTAATTTTGCCGGGTTGCCGTAATTTTCGGGATCATTCATCTTAAACACATAACAGTTCAGACTTAATATGGACATATTTGCCAAATTTCAGAAGGACAGCGGGCCCATTGGCCAGTATAAAGAACAAGCACATGAATACTTTGCCTTTCCTAAACTCGAAGGCGAGATCAGTAACCGAATGATGTTCAGGGGTAAGGAGAAAATAGTATGGAGCCTGAATAACTACCTGGGGCTTGCCAACCATCCTGAAATCCGCAAGGCAGATGCTGAAGCCGCAGCCCAATGGGGTATGGCCTACCCGATGGGCGCCCGTATGATGAGCGGTAACTCCAATTACCACGATCAGCTGGAGCGTGAATTCGCTGAATTTATCGGCAAAGAAGATGTAATGCTGCTCAACTATGGCTACCAGGGTATGTCCTCGGCCATCGACTCCCTGCTGTCGCGCCACGATGTGGTGGTATACGATGCAGAAAGCCATGCCTGTATTATCGACGGCCTGCGTATGCATATGGGCAAACGTTTCAAATTCAACCATAACGACGTAGACGATTGCGCCAAACAACTGGAACGCGCCGCCAAACTGGTAGAAGGTACACCCGGCGGTATCCTCGTGATTACCGAAGGCGTATTCGGCATGAATGGCAACCAGGGCCGTATCGCAGATATTATCGCCCTCAAGAAACGATATGACTTCCGCCTGTTCGTAGACGACGCCCACGGCTTCGGTACTATGGGTGAAAAAGGTGCGGGTATCGGCGAAGAACAAAATTGTACGGAAGGCATCGACCTGTACTTCTCTACTTTCGCTAAATCGCTTGCCGGTATCGGCGGCTTTATCGGCGGCAATAAAGACATTATCTATTACCTGCGTTATAATATGCGCTCACAGATCTTTGCCAAATCGCTGCCTATGACGATGGTGATCGGCGGTCTGAAACGCATGGAGCTGATCCGTACCCGTCCCGAACTGAAAGCCAAACTCTGGGAAAACGTGAACAAGCTGCAGAACGGCCTGCGCGAACGCGGTTTCAATATCGGCACCACCAATACCCCCGTAACCCCGGTATATATGGAAAGCGGCGTAACCGACGCTACCCAGCTGGTAGTGGACCTGCGCGAAAACTACCATATTTTCTGCTCTATGGTGATGTATCCCGTTATCCCGAAAGGACACCTGATCCTGAGGCTGATCCCTACAGCGGTACATACCGACGAAGATATCCAGATCACGCTGGATGCCTTCTCCGAAGTAAGAAACAAATTGGAAAAACAACTGTATCCCAAAGAGATACCCCAGGTAAGCAATGCACTTGCCTAAGCATTATTTATAATAAAAGGTCCGGTACAGATGATGTACCGGACCTTTTTATGTTACAGCAGTTTGCTTTATCCTTTCTGCTCTTCTTCCATCATTTTTTTATCTGCCTTTACTTTAAAGTCGCGGGCAAAAGTTTTCAGCTCGTCGGCCAGTTCGGCATTGCGGGTAGCACGGGTATAGGTATCGGCCATGGTCATCAGGGTCTGGAAGAAAAAGTCATTCATTTCATCCACCATCATTTTCTTGGTCCACAGGTCAATACGCAATGCGGTCTTCTCGTTACCGTCCCAAAGGGAAAGCAATACCCCTTTAGCGGGCGTTGCGGTATCCGAATTGTTACCGGAAGCGCTCCAGTCGATATGCTCCGGCATTTTCTCATTGTCTAGTATTACATTGATATTGATCGAATGCTTATTCATAATTTTTTATTGAATTAATGCGCAAAGGTGAGTAATTTATTGAAATTGCCCGCAGGAAATCTCTTATAAGCCCATCAGTTGTCGGGGGTAACGTAAATATCGAGCTTATTGGCATAGAGGAAATACATGCGCTTGCGCTCGATACGCACATCGACCAGGTCGGCCGTATGCGGCAGGGGTATTACTTTAAGCGACAGGCTTTTGAGATCGTAGGCATTGAGGGTATCGCCCCGGCGGTACACCAGCTGGCTGCCGAAAGCCTGCATCCGGCTTACGCCCTTTATCTCCAGGGTATTGATAAAACTGGCAAACCGGTCGAAGGTGTAAATCCCTTTCTCTGCATCGCAAAGATATACTTTGCCCTCTCTTTCAATCATACAGGTGGGCTCGGGCACCGTACCCGATTCGATACGCATATCGTTGCTGGTATTGGTGGCGTTCAGCTGATCGTCAATCTTTTTGAGCCGTGCATTATTAAAGTCGTATACCCAGATACGCCCGTCTACCGAAATGCCTACCGCGGGTGCATTAAAAATCCCGATCGTTTTCAGGTCCAGCTCGTTTTTCGGGGTCAGCATGCGGTCGAGCAGGATGATCTTCGAAAAATCGGCATAGAACAGCAGGATACGCAGTGGGTTGGTAGCGTCGATCCAGCTGAGATCGCCGTTCTGTATACTCCGGAAGTTGCCGGTGCTGTCGCCGTCCTGGCTGTACCGGATCAGCGAATTATCGCCCCGTACCAGGTACACATTACCCATCTCGTCGGTGGTCATCAGGCGGGCATCCGCCACGGGTACCGACTTCAGCAGTTCCTGGGCAGGCAATCTGCCGCAGCAAAGGGCCAGGAGGAAAAGTGGCAGTATGGCATAAATGTATTTCACGATAAAAAGTTTTTTTGACCGGGTTTGTTGTATTACGCCTCTGCCTGCAACAGCTCCAGGATAGCCTTCAGCTCCCGGTTCATGATTCCGGGATCGCTGGATAACTGCGTCGCCCGCTTCATGATGTCTTCTTTATGATGTGTCCTGGCATAATCGAGTATCGCATTCCTGGTTTCCCGCATCTGCGCGAGGTAGGCAGCCACAGCCGGATCGTTATCCTCACCGGCCCCACCATTAAATTTGCCCTGTTCTTCCAGTTCCTGATACCCGTTTATAACAGCTTCCAGCGACCGGCTCAGCGACTCCGGGGTTACCGCTGTCTTTTCGCCCTTGGCTTCATCATGCAGCCAGTCTTTACGGCGCAGTACGAAGTCGCGGCCCAGGTACAGTTTCTTTACCTGTTCGTCGGTAGCCAGGTCCTCTGCCGTACCGGCCTTCAGCAGTTTACCTTCAAACATGAGGTAAGCGCGGTCGGTGATCGACAGGGTTTCGGTTACGTTGTGGTCGGTAATGAGGATACCGATATTTTTATACTTAAGCTTGGCCACGATACCCTGGATATCTTCTACCGCGATGGGGTCGATACCGGCAAAGGGCTCATCGAGCAGGATAAATTTAGGATTAACAGCCAGGGCACGGGCTATTTCGGTACGCCGTCTTTCGCCGCCGCTCAGTACATCGCCGGGACTTTTGCGTACGTGCTGCAGGCGGAATTCGGCCAGCAGGCTTTCCAGCTTTTCCTTTTGCTGCGCGCGGGTCTGCTTCGTCATTTCCAGCACAGCGCGGATATTATCTTCCACCGACAGCTTACGGAATACCGAAGCTTCCTGGGGCAGGTAACCGATGCCCATCTGCGCCCGTTTGTACATGGGCAGCTTGGTTATGTTCTCTTCATTGAGGAATACATTGCCTTCGTCGGGCTTTACCAGGCCTACTACCATATAAAACGAGGTGGTCTTGCCGGCGCCGTTGGGCCCGAGCAACCCTACGATCTCGCCCTGCGAGACCTCGATAGAACTGTGGTTGACCACAGTACGGCCCCGGTAACGCTTGACCAGGTCTACCGTGCGGATCTTTTCTTTTATCTCTTTCAAAACTGTATGGCCGATAAGGCTTTTGGAATGCTGCAAATTTAAAAATTTAACGGATGCACCGGGCTTTTATTATTAAAGCCGGGGCCTGCACTCTGCCCCCTTCCGGGGGATATGCAGGGTCATTCCCCCCGGATGCGGTATTTTTTCCCTATTTTTAACGCCGCTTAAATCTTTACAACCATTATTTTACTGAATATGTCAAAAACCAAACTTGGAATTATGCTCCTTTCCGGCTCATTGCTTTTCTCGGCCTGCGGCGGGAATAAAAGCGGAGAACAACCCAAAGGGGAAACCCAAACCGCAGCTTCAGGCTATGATCCTAACTTTAAAGTATTGGGCGAGGCCTTTGCCGACCTGCAACTGCTGCGCTACCAGGTACCGGGCTGGAACGAACTGAGCCTGCAACAGAAAACGCTGGCTTACTACCTGTATGAAGCCGCGCTCTCGGGCCGCGATATCTATTACGACCAGGCCAATAAATATGGTCTTACCCTGCGTAAAACCATCGAAGCGGTTTATGGCACTTATAAAGGCGATAAAAACAGCGAAGACTGGAAAAAATTTGCCGAATATGCGGGCCGCGTATGGTTCAGCACCGGCAACCACCACCACTATTCCAAAGATAAATTTGTACCGGAATGCTCTTTCGAGTATTTCTCCGAATTGGTAAAGAACAGCGACCAGGGCAAACTGCCCCTCAACTCCGGCGAAACGGTCGACGCCTTCCTTACCCGTATGAAACCCGTGATCTTCGACCCGAAGTTCCAGCCTAAAATGGTGGACCTGCGGGCCGGTATCGACAATATTGCTGCATCATCCGTTAACTTCTACGAAGGTGTAACCCAGAAAGAGGTGGAAGCTTTCTATGGCAATACCGCCATGTTCGGCCACTCTGACCAGGAACCGGAATGGGGCCTCAACAGCAAAGTGGTAAAAGAAAACGGCCAGCTGGTTGAAAAAACCTGGAAAGTAGGCGGCATGTATGATGCAGCCCTGAAGAAAGTTGTGTACTGGCTGGAAAAAGCGGCCACCGTTGCCGAAAACGAACAGCAGAAGAAAGCGCTGACCCTGCTGACCGAGTACTACAAAACCGGCGACCTTAAAAAATGGGATGAATACAATATTGCCTGGGTAGCCGATACGGCCAGCCGCATCGACATCAGCCACGGCTTTATCGAAGTATACAACGACCCGATCGGTAAAAAAGGAAGCTTCGAAAGCGTATTGTCGCTGAAAGACCTGGAAACAACCAAAACGATCGCTGCGATCGCCAAGGAAGCCCAGTGGTTCGAGGACAATTCGCCGCTGATGCCCGAGCATAAGAAAAAACAGGTAAAAGGTATTACCGCTAAAGCGATCACTGTAATCGTAGAAGCGGGCGATGCTGCTCCCAGCACGCCTATCGGCATTAACCTGCCCAACTCCGACTGGTTAAGGAAAGAGCATGGCTCCAAATCCGTGTCGCTCAGCAATATCGTACACGCCTATAACGAATCCAGCGCCGGCAGCGGTATGCTCGACGAGTTTGTAGCCGATCCGGCCAAGCTGAAACGCATGAAAGAATTCGGCAACCTGGGCAGCGACCTGCATACCGATATGCACGAATGTATCGGTCACGCATCCGGCCAGATCAACCCGGGTATCGCTACGCCGGATAAAACGTTGAAAAACTATGCCTCCTGCCTGGAAGAAGCCCGTGCCGACCTGGTAGCCCTGTACTACATCATGGATCCTAAACTGGTTGAGATCAAGGTAATGCCATCGCTCGAAGTCGGTAAAGCCGAATACGACAGCTATATGATGAACGGCCTGATGACCCAGCTTACCCGTCTTAAACAAGGCGACAATATCGAGGAAGCGCACATGCGTAACCGCGCCCTGAATGCCTACTGGGTATACGAAAAAGGTAAGAAGGACAACGTAGTCGAGTTTATCAAGAAAGATGGCAAGACCTATGTACAGATCAATGATTATGAGAAACTGCGCGTACTCTTCGGCGACCTGCTGAAAGAGATCCAGCGTATCAAATCGGAAGGCGACTTCAATGCCGGTAAGAACCTCGTGGAAACTTACGGTGTAAAAGTAAACCCCGCTTTGCACAAAGAAGTGCTTGAGCGTTATGCCAAGCTGAACCTGAAAGCCTATAAAGGCTTTATCCAACCGCGCCTCGTGCCGGTAATGGATGGAGACAAGGTCACCGATGTGAAGCTGGAATACCCCACCTCATTCTACGAGCAGATGATGGAGTATGCGAAGAACTATTCGCTGCTGCCGGCTGTAAACTAAGCCCCTCAGTGTTTTGATAAAAAAGGCAGGACCCCGTGGTCCTGCCTTTTTACATTACAGCCGGGCCAAGCGGTAATTCCGGCCTAAAAGATGCACTATCAACCATCGCCGGACCTACAGAAAAAATGCAGTTTTTTTATATTAATTTTCCGGTTCTTCCCCGGCCTGATGGCGCTTGTGCCCATCCAACCGTGTCGCATAAAAGATTTAATCATACGGTCATTTTACTGCATTATTTGTGTCATAAGTTTGTAAAATCCTACAACATCACCTACTTTTGTGTGTTGGTACAATTACAAGTCGCTTAAGCAGAATTTATGAATACACTTTTTCTTGCAGCCGATGCTACAGCCAGTGCCAGTAGCTTTATGCCCGTTGCCCTGCAATTGCTGGTAGTTATTGGTTTCGTGGGCATTATCATGATTGCCTCCCATTTACTGGGTCCCAAGCGCCGTACAAGCGATAAACTGATCAACTTCGAGAGTGGTATTCCTTCTATAGGTAACGCCCGCCAGCCGATGGCTGTAAAGTACTTCCTGGTAGCGATCCTGTTTGTACTGTTCGATGTGGAAGTTATTTTCTTCTATCCTTATGCGGTCAATTTCCGCGAACTGGGTCAGGAAGGTTTCCTGGCAGTACTTATGTTTGTTGCCTTTTTCTTCTGCGGCTTTTTCTACATTATCAAGAAAGGTGCGCTGAAGTGGGAAGACTAAAGGAGTGTTGAATTTTGAATGCTGAATTTTGAATTAAGTATAAAGTGGTTTTAAGGTAGCGTGCGTTTCATGGGGGGCTTTGATGGATTTCTAATAAAAGCTTTTTTATGAAGGAAAACCTGATCCAGACCAGGACATTCAATTTTTCACTGGCAAGCATTCAACTATACAGACTTCTTACTGAAGAAAAAGAATATATAATATCAAAACAGTTGCTGCGTGCAGCGACAAGTATAGGAGCCAATGTAGTTGAGGCGGAAGCGGCACAGAGTAAGGCCGATTTCATAGCCAAAATGAGTATTGCCTCCAAAGAAGCTAGGGAGACCAGGTATTGGTTGCAACTATTAGATAAAAGTAATTTTACAAAACATGATTTGAAAATGAATCTGAATGAAGTCGATGAAATAATAAAGATTATTACCTCGATCGTCAAAACCAGCCGGGAGCGTAGCTAACCAGTTAATGACCAATTCATTCAACATTCATCATTCAACACTCAAAATTATAAAGATGCGTCCGGTTCAATATAACGAGAATAGCAAGGTTACACTGGCCGAGATACCTGAGGGGTATTCGGGAGAAGGGTTTATGGCGACTAAGTTTGACCAGGTAATTGGTCTTGCCAGGGCAAATTCGCTCTGGCCTTTGCCTTTTGCCACCTCTTGCTGCGGTATCGAATTTATGGCTACCATGGGTGCCAACTACGATCTGGCCCGTTTCGGTTCGGAGCGTATGGGCTTTACCCCGCGCCAGTGCGATATGTTGCTGGTGGCCGGTACCATTGCCAAAAAGATGGCCCCCATCCTGCGCCAGGTATACCTGCAGATGGCCGAACCCCGCTGGGTGATCGCCATTGGCGCCTGTGCCAGCAGCGGCGGTATATTCGACTCTTATCCCGTATTGCAGGGTATCGACCAGGTGATCCCGGTAGATGTATATGTACCCGGCTGTCCGCCCCGCCCGGAAGGAATCCTGGACGGCGTGCTCAAACTGCAGGAAATTGTAAAAAATGAAAGCCTGCGCCGCCGCCACAGCGATAAGTATAAAGAACTGATGGCCGGATACGGTATCCAATAACAGCAGGAACAGCAAGCATCGCTGCAGCGTTTTACCGCAGCCTTTACAAACTACGATAATGACGAACGAACATATTCAACAACGCCTTACCGCACAGTTTCCCGACCTCAGCGAATGGGAAGAGCAGTATGGTATGCTCACCTTCAGAGCCCCGGCCGCGCGTAACCTGGAAGTGGTACGCTTCCTGAATGAAGATGCGGAACTGCGGTTCGTATTCCTGACCGACCTTACCGGGGTACACTACCCCGACCGTAGCGGTGAAGAGCTGTGTGTGGTGGCCCACCTGCATAACCTGCAGGACAATGTACGGATACGCATGAAGGTATATGTACCCGTAACCCAGCCCGACACCCATAGCCTTACTTCGCTATTCGCCGGCGCCAACTGGATGGAAAGGGAAACCTACGATTTTTTCGGGATCAATTTTATCGGTCACCCGGAACTGACCCGTATCCTGAATGTCGATGAAATGGACTATTTCCCGATGCGCAAGGAATACCCGATGGAAGACCCAACCAGGATTGACAAGGACGATGAAATGTTTGGTAGAGGTTAATTTTGAACAATAATATTGCCATTGCAAACTGTCAATTGTAGCAAATAATGAGTGAACAGCATATAAAACTCGCCGAGGAATCGCTGGAGAAACAGACGACCACTATTAACGTGGGGCCTACACACCCGGCAACCCACGGCGTGTTTCAGAATATCATGGAAATAGACGGGGAACGCGTACTGAGTACAGTGCCGACCATCGGATATATCCACCGCGCCTTCGAAAAGATCGCCGAACGCCGGCCTTATTACCAGATCACCCCGCTTACAGATCGCCTTAACTATTGTTCGGCGCCCATCAACAATATCGGCTGGCACCTTACCATCGAAAAACTGGTAGGTATCGAGATCCCGAAAAGAGTACAATACCTCCGTGTGATCATCATGGAACTGGCCCGTATCGCCGATCACATCGTCTGCAACTCCGTTATCGGGGTGGATACCGGCGCCTTAACTCCCTTTACTTATGTATTCCAGTGGCGCGAAAAGATCTACGAGATCTACGAAGAGATCTGTGGCTCGCGTCTTACGACCAATATAGGCCGTATCGGCGGTTTCGAACGCAACTTTACCGCAACCGCATGGCAGAAGATCGACAGCTTTATGGAGGGGTTCCCCAAAATGCTGAAAGAGTTTGAAGCTCTCCTGGACCGCAACCGTATCTTTATGGACCGTTGCATTGGCGCAGGCCCCCTCAGCGCCGAACGCGCCCTCAGCTACAGTGTTACCGGCCCTAACCTCAGGGCTGCAGGCGTCGACTACGACGTACGTGTAGCACAACCTTACTCCGCTTACGAAGAATTTGAATTTGATATACCGGTGGGTACTACCGGCGATGTATACGACCGTTACCTGGTGCGCAATAAAGAAATGTGGGAAAGTATGCGCATTATCCGCCAGGCGCTCGAAAAGCTGAAAGGCCTCGACCCCAATGTATACCATGCCGACGTACCCGACTTCTACCTGCCGCAAAAAGCAGATGTGTATACCAAAATGGAAGCCCTGATCTACCATTTCAAGATCATTATGGGCGAAACCGACCTGCCGGCCGGCGAAGTATACCATTCGGTAGAAGGCGCCAACGGCGAACTGGGTTATTACCTGATCAGCGATGGCGGCCGTAGCCCGTACCGGCTGCACTTCCGTCGTCCCTGCTTTATCTATTACCAGGCATTCCCCGAGATCGTTTCCGGTGGCCTGCTCAGCGATGCCATCGTTACCCTGAGCTCGCTGAATGTAATCGCCGGTGAGCTGGATGCCTAATTACTAAAAATGTAAACCGTAAAAGTCGGAATGTGTTTTGACTTTTAGCTTTTGATATATGATACAGTTTTCTGAGGAAAAATTTAAAAAAGCACAGGAGATCATCGCCCGTTACCCGGAAGGGAAACAGAAAAGCGCATTGATCCCCCTGCTGCACCTTGCACAGGAAGAGTTTGGCGGATGGCTGGATGTGCCGGTAATGGACTATGTGGCCGGCCTGTTGCATATTTTACCGATCGAGGTATACGAGGTGGCTACCTTCTATACCATGTTCAACATGAAACCTGTAGGTAAATATGTACTGGAAGTTTGCCAGACAGGCCCCTGCATGTTACGCGGCAGCGACCAGATCATTGATCATATCAAAAACAAACTGGGTATTAAAGCCGGCGAAACAACAGCCGACGGCCTCTTTACCCTTAAACCCGCAGAATGCCTCGGCGCCTGCGGTTATGCCCCGATGATGCAGTTGGGCAAACATTTCAAGGAGCACCTGACCACAGAAAAGGTAGATACCATACTGGACGAATTAAGGGCTGCCGCTAAAAACTAAACCTTACAACGTATGACCCTGCAGGAAGTAATGTCGGCACTGGAGCAAATGGGTACGGAACAAACCCGTAAAACATGGCGCAACCACGGTGCACAGGGCCCGGTCTTCGGCGTGAAGATCGGCGATATGAAGGTCATACAAAAGAAGATAAAACATAACCATGCGCTTGCGCTGGAACTGTACCAAACAGGAAATGGCGATGCCATGTACTTTGCAGGACTGATCAGCGAGCCCGCCAGGATGACGAAAGCAGAACTCCGGGATTGGGCCAAAAAAGCCAACTGGTCGATGCTCAGCGAATATACCGTAGCCTGGACCGCAGCAGAAAGCAATTTCGGAAGGGAACTGGCCATGGCCTGGATCGGGTCGAAAGAGGAGCATGTACAGGCAGCAGGATGGAATACCTACAGCAGCCTGCTGATGCTGAAAAAAGACGAAGAGCTGGACCTGGTTGAAATCGAAGCTCTGCTGGAACAAATTAAAACCAGCATACACAGCCAGGCCGAACGTACCAAGTATACGATGAACGGCTTTATTATCGCTGTAGGCGGCCAGGTAGCCAGCCTCGCAGCTAAAGCCAAAGCAGTAGCGGCTGCCATAGGTACCGTATCGGTAAACATGGGCGGAACGGCCTGTAAAGTGCCGGATGCCATCCCTTATATCGAGAAGATCGAAGCGATGGGTAAAGTGGGTAAAAAGAAAAAGACAGTATTTTGCTGAAACAGCATACCATACGATTCGCCAAAGCCGCGCTGTTGCTGTGTTGTATTACCGGGAACAAGGTGGCTACGGCACAATCGGGAAAAGAAGTTCTTGAAACAGGTTTTTACCAAACGGCGGAGCACAGCAACTACCGGTTTAAAGTGCCGGAGACAACAGATTCGATCTATATCGATACTGCAGCCATCTGCCTGAGCAGCGATTTCCGGGAGGTGCGCAATGTGGTTGAAGAATACGGCCACCAGCCTGCGATACAGATCCGGTTGACGGAAGCGGCCACAAAGCGTTTTGCGGAGGCCAGCAAACGGAATATCGGCAAACGGATCGCGATCATCGCCGGTGGACGCATACTGTCGGCGCCGGTGGTGCAGAGCGAGATCCCGGGCGGCGAACTGACCCTTACCGGCGGCTTTACACTCGAAGAAACCCGGGCTATTGCCGAACGGATGCAGCAAGAGGTGTTCCCCCGGAATAGCAGGGTGGGCAAACTGATGCAGGCTTTGGCCAGTTTTGACCAGGCCTTGCTCCAAAAGGATACCGTTAAGCTCAACGTATTGCTCACAGAGTATTTCAAGATGATACACTCGAATGGCTTTACTGAAACTAAGAAAGAATTGCTGCTGCATATGCGGCAGGGATTTTTGAAATACGATAAGATCGAGCAGTTGAACGCAGCTACCTTCAGGTTCGACGAGGAACTGGGTTATGTGAAACGCAAACTGTTGGTAACCGGATCGTTTAACGGCAAAGCTTTCAGCGTAAAACTGGATGTGTCGGAAGATTGGACCTGGGATTATAAAAAGGAACAGTGGCAGATGAAAGGGCGGCAAGCCGTCAAACAACAGGAATAACAAGACAGGACAACCTGTTTGTATCATAAAAAAACAGAGTGTACCCAAGCGGTACTGGAAATAGGATAGCATGAAACTATTATTAGAAAACGCGCATATCGAAGGAATCAGGTATTACGAAGCCTACCGTAAACACGGCGGTTACCGCAGTGTGGAAAAGGCTTTGAAAATGACGCCTGATGAAATTGTGGAAGAAGTGAAAAAGAGCGGCCTGCGTGGTCGCGGTGGCGCCGGTTTCCCTACCGGCATGAAATGGAGCTTCCTGGCCAAACCCGAAGGTGTGCCCCGCCACCTGGTATGTAACGCCGACGAATCGGAGCCCGGTACGTTTAAAGACCGCTACCTGATGGAGTTCCTGCCCCACCTGCTCATCGAAGGCCTGATCGTGTCTTCCTTTGCACTGGGTTCTAATGCAACCTATATCTATATCCGCGGCGAATATGCCTGGATCCCCGATATACTGGAACAGGCTATAGCCGAAGCAAAAAACAATGGCTGGCTGGGTAAGAATATCCAGAACAGCGGTTTCGATTGCGAGATCTATGTACAACGCGGCGGCGGCGCCTATATCTGCGGCGAAGAGACGGCGCTGATCGAATCGCTGGAAGGTAAAAGGGGCAATCCCCGTATCAAACCGCCCTTCCCGGCCATTGCCGGTTTGTGGATGCGCCCTACCGTGGTCAACAATGTAGAGACCCTGGCAGCCGTAGTGCCGATTATCAATATGGGTGGCGAGGAATATGGCAAGCTCGGCGTAGGCCGTTCTACCGGTACCAAGCTGATGTCGGCTTGTGGCAACCTCAACAAACCCGGCGTATACGAAATCCCCTTCGACCTTACAGTTGAAGAATTTATATTCAGCGATGAGTACTGTGGTGGTATTCCCAACGGTAAAAGGCTCAAAGCCTGTATCCCGGGCGGCTCTTCCGTACCCATCCTGCCTACCAACCTGTTGCTGAAAGATTCCAAGGGGGAGGCCCGCCAGATGAATTACGAAAGTCTTTCGGAAGGCGGTTTTGCCACCGGCACCATGCTGGGTTCCGGCGGTTTTATCGTGCTGGACGAAGACCAGTGCGTGGTACGGCATACCATGTCGCTGGCCCGCTTCTATAATCACGAAAGCTGCGGACAATGTTCGCCTTGCCGCGAGGGTACGGGCTGGATGTATAAGATTCTTAAAAACATCGAATACGGTAAAGGCCGGAAAGAAGACATCGACCTGCTCTGGGATATCCAGCGCCGGATCGAAGGCAATACCATCTGCCCGCTGGGCGATGCGGCTGCATGGCCGGTAGCGGCTGCGATCCGTCACTTCAGGGACGAATTCGAATGGCATATCGATCACGCCGAAGAAGCACAGACCCGTAATTTTGGACTGGCGCATTACGCTGATCCGTTGCCGGTGGTTACTGCGTAGGTAAAATGAAGTATACCAGTTGCAGCAAATAGATTCAACAAGTTAAGTTTTCCGCAGCGACGCTGCGAGACAATAATCAAGATTAGCGTTGCCGTATTAAAGAGATAAAGATGGCTGATAATATTAAAGTAACCATTGATAATATAACGATAGACGTTGCCCCCGGCACTACTATCCTGGAGGCCGCCCGCCAGATCGGCGGCGAAGTAGCGCCTCCGACTATGTGTTATTACAGCAAACTGAAAGGCAGCGGCGGTAAATGCCGTACCTGCCTGGTAGAGGTGAGCAAAGGTTCGGAAAAAGATCCGAGGCCTATGCCGAAGCTGGTAGCCAGCTGCCGTACCGGCGTTATGGACGGTATGGAAGTAAAGAGCATGACATCGGATAAGGTGATCGACGCCCGTAAAGGTGTTACCGAATTCCTGCTGCTCAACCACCCGCTCGATTGCCCCGTATGCGACCAGGCCGGCGAATGCCACCTGCAGGACCTGAGCTACGAAAACGGCAGTGCCGATACACGCTTCGAATTCGAGCGCCGCACCTTCGAACCCGAAGATATCGGCCCGAACATCCAGCTGCATATGAACCGTTGTATCATGTGCTTCCGCTGCGTATTTACCGCCGACCAGCTCACCAATACCCGCGAACACGGTATCCTCGACCGCGGCGATCATGCCCGTATCAGTACCTGCATCAGCAAAGCCCTGGACAACGAGTTTATCGGCAACGTGATCGACGTATGCCCGGTAGGCGCCTTAACCGACAAAACATTCCGCTTTAAGAACAGGGTATGGTTTACCAAACCGGTAGACGCCCACCGCGATTGCCCTACCTGCTCCGGTAAAGCCCGCTTGTGGATGCGTGGCGAAGAGGTATTCCGCGTTACTGCCCGTAAGGACGAATGGGGTGAAGTAGAAGAATGGATCTGTAATACCTGCCGTTTCGAAACCAAAGATGCCAAAGACTGGGTAGTAGAAGGACCAACGAAAGTAAACCGCCACAGCGTAATCTCTCAGGGGCATTATGCCGGCAAAGTGGGTACGGCCAAACAACCGGTACTGATCGACAAGGTAATCGGCAAACAACCGAAACTGACCTTCGATATCCATTCCGAAAGCGAGGTGAATAAACCTAATATACATTTAAGCCAGATCGAAGGGCCAGCCCATTCGGACGACTTTAATACCCCGGGATAAGCCCGGAGGTATGCTGCCGCCTGAATTTAATAGGAAACGGCAGACCATAAAATTTATATTCTTTTTACATTTGCGCCATCATGCTTTTATTATCAATTGACTGGATATTTATTATCGAAAAAGTGGCCCTGATCCTCGTGATCATCCTGGCCTCTTTCGGCATTGCCGCCTATGCAACCTGGGGCGAGCGTAAAGTCGCTGCCATTATGCAGGACAGGATCGGCCCGGCCCGCGCCGGTATATTCGGCCTGCTGCAGCCCCTGGCCGACGGTGGTAAGCTGTTCTTTAAAGAAGAGATCGTACCCGACCGTTCTACCAAAACCTTATTTATCCTCGGACCCGCCCTGTTTATGATCACGGCATTGATGACCAGTGCCGTAATTCCCTGGGGCCCCGATTTTACCATCAGCACCGATAGCGGCATCCGTACCGTATCCCTGCAGGTAGCCGATATCAATATCGGTATCCTCTACATCTTCGGCGTAGTGAGCCTGGGTATCTACGGCGTTATGCTGGGTGGCTGGTCTTCCAACAATAAATTCTCCCTGTTAAGCGCCATCCGTGCGGCTTCCCAGTCCATCTCCTACGAGCTGGCTATGGGGCTTAGCCTGATTGCGGTACTGATGCTTACCGGTTCTTTAAGCCTCCGCGACATCGTATCCCAGCAGCATGGCTTCTGGCAGGACGGTTATTTCAGCTGGAACTTTTTCAAACAACCGGTTGCCTTCCTGGTATTCCTGGTGTGTACGTTTGCCGAACTGAACCGTGCCCCATTCGATATGCCCGAGTGCGAAAGCGAACTGAACATGGGTTACCACCAGGAGTATTCCTCCATGAAGCTGGGCCTGTACCTTTTTGCCGAGTATATCAATATGTTTATCAGCTCTGCCGTACTGTCTACCGTATTCTTTGGCGGCTATAACTTCCCCTGGATGGACCAGGTAGCCAGCGCCGTACCTTCCGGCCTGTTCTCCCTGATCTGTGTGAGTGTACTGATGATCAAAGTGATCGGGTTTATCCTGTTCTTTATGTTTATCCGCTGGACCCTGCCGCGTTTCCGTTATGACCAGCTGCTGAACCTGGGCTGGAAGGGACTGATTCCTCTGGCCCTGCTGAACCTGGTGATTACCGGTGGTGTGATTTTATTCTTCTTTAATAAATAAGTTTTAAATAGTCCTGCTGCAGGACAAGGAGTGTGCATTATGCAATTAACAAAAAGAGCCGTTAACGTAGACAGGAGCCCAATGACACTGGGCGAAAAGATCTATCTGCCGGCTATCGCCAAGGGATTAAAAATTACCATGGGCCACATCTTCAAGAAGAAGGCCACTGTAAGCTACCCGGAACAAACCCGTCCGTTCAGCCCGGTATTCCGTGGCCTGCATGTACTGAACCGCGACGAGCAGGGCCGGGAAAAATGTACCGCCTGCGGACTTTGCGCCCTGGCCTGTCCTGCCGAAGCTATTACTATGGAAGCGGCCGAACGTAAAAAAGGCGAAGAGCACCTGTACCGCGAAGAAAAATATGCCGCCCGTTACGAGATCAATATGCTGCGTTGTATTTTCTGCGGTTATTGCGAGGAAGCTTGTCCGAAAGATGCCGTATACCTGAGCGAGACCATTATGCCCTCCAATTACAGTCGCGACTATTTTATCTATAAGAAAGAAGACCTGCTGATTACCGAGGAGCAAATGAAAAAACGTGCAGCGACCGGTAAAGGCTAAGGCTTTTACCCGATCAACCGATTTTAATTAAAAACAAAGCTTTACGAAGTCATTCAATAAACATCTCTTCCGGGATATCCGTTTATGCATCTACACGAAATACTCTTCTGGTTTTTATCCTTTATGGCCATCGTTTGCGCGCTGGGTGTTATCCTCAGCCGCAACCCGGTAAAAAGCGTATTATTCCTGATCGCTACTTTCTTTTCCATTTCTGGGCACTATGTATTGATGAACGCCCAGTTCCTGGCCGTAGTCAATATCATCGTTTACGCAGGCGCCATTATGGTACTGTTCCTGTTCGTGATCATGCTCATGAATCTCAACGCCGATGCCGAACCGCAAAAGAGCCGGTTGGTGCAGATGGCGGCGGTGCTGAGCGGCGGCGCGCTTTTCCTGGTGATCATTGCGGCCTTACGTACCGTAGACCTGAATAATAAAGCCATGATTACCAGCGAGGGCGACCTTGGCCTGATCCACAACCTGGGCATGGTGCTGTTTAAAGAATATGTACTGCCCTTCGAGTTGAGCAGTGTGCTGTTCCTCGCCGCCATGGTCGGCGCGATGGTAATTGGTAAAAAAGAAGAAGTGATCCAGAATCCATAAGTTATTACTCACGTAAAAAAGTACAAGCTGTGCCTATACAATATTATTTATTCCTGAGTCTTGCCCTGTTCTCCATCGGGATCATGGGGGTGCTGATGCGCCGTAATGCGATCATCGTATTTATGTGCATCGAGCTGATGTTGAATGCCGTGAACCTGCTGATGGTTGCCTTCAGTAAAATGTATGGCAATGCCGATGCCCAGATCTTTGTATTCTTTATTATGGTGGTTGCCGCGGCAGAGGTTGCCGTGGGCTTGGCCATCATCGTCATGATGTACCGTAAGGTGCATTCGGTAGATATTAATATCCTGAACAGGTTAAAACACTAAACAAAAATTATACGGGGTATGAAGTTTGAATTTGAGGTAGGCGCTAAAGAAAAACATACCGTATCCTTTCGTTTCAATAAGTTCTGGGGTGGTCTTAAAATCAAAGTAGATGGAGAGACGAAGGTTTCTGATTTCAGAATGTATTCCCCCGGGCTGGTCGAAACGTACAGGCTTATAGTAGGTGTTCAGGAAAGTTATGAGGTCAGGATAGATAAAATCAGGCCGCAGTTTTTTGCTGGGTTTCGATCCAACGAATACAAGGTCTACCTTAATGACATGCTTTACAAGTCGTATAAAGATTAATTACTAAAATACTAACCATACGAATTACCTGGTATCAATAATATATAAAGTCCGTTCGGACTCATCTGGTTTATGAAAGATTTAGTTTACTTAGTTCCGTTGTTCCCGCTTATTGGCTTTTTAATTAACGGCTTGTTCTGGAAGTCGATGCCCAAAAAGGTATCCGGTGTCCTGGCAAGCGCCGCCATGCTGGCATCCTTTGCCGTTTCGCTGGGTATCTTTTTCGAGATCAAAGGCAACCCGGCAGCAGCGGGCGTCGTACACCTGTTCGATTTTATTAAGTCCGGAACCGTAAATATTCCTTTCGCCTTCCAGGTCGATGCCCTGTCGTCCCTGTTCCTGCTGATCATTACCGGCGTGGGCTTCCTGATCCATGTGTATTCTACCTCGTATATGCACGACGATCCGGGCTTTACTAAATACTTTGCTTACCTCAACTTCTTCGTATTTGCGATGCTGCTGCTCGTACTGGGCGCCAACTATGTGATTATGTTCATAGGCTGGGAAGGCGTGGGCCTTGCCTCTTACCTGCTGATCGGCTTCTGGTACAAACGCCGCGACTATACCAATGCCTCCAAGAAAGCCTTTATCATGAACCGTATCGGTGATCTGGGTTTCCTGGTAGGTATGTTCCTCACCCTGTATCATTTCGGTACCGCCAGTTATGGCGAACTGTTCCCGCAACTGGCTCATGGTATGCCGGCCAATATTTCTTCCGGTACCATGAATGCTATTGCCATCTGTTTCTTTATCGGTGCGATGGGTAAGAGTGCCCAAATCCCGCTGTACACCTGGCTGCCCGATGCGATGGCCGGTCCGACACCGGTATCGGCCCTGATCCACGCAGCTACCATGGTTACCGCCGGTATCTATATGATCGCCCGCAGCAGTGCAGTGTACAACCTCGCGCCTGTAGCCCAGAACCTGGTAGCCATTATCGGCCTGGCCACCGCCCTGTTTGCCGCTACCATCGCCTTAAAACAATACGATATCAAGAAAGTACTGGCCTACTCTACCGTAAGCCAGCTGGGTTATATGTTCCTGGCCCTGGGCGTAGGCTCTTATACCGGCGCTGTGTTCCACGTTATGACGCACGCCTTCTTCAAAGCCCTGTTGTTCCTGGGTTCCGGTTCGGTAATCCATGCCATGGGCGGCGAACAGGACCTGCGTAAAATGGGCGGCCTGGGTAAATACATGCGTATTACACAGATCACCTTCTTATTGGGTTGCCTGGCTATTGCCGGTATCCCGGGCTTCTCCGGCTTCTTCTCCAAAGATGAGATCCTGGCCGCAGCCTATTCCAGGAACCCGGTATTCTATTACCTGGGCCTGGCCGGCGCACTCATGACTGCCTTTTACATGTTCCGTTTATACTTCTTCACCTTTACCGGCAGCTTCCGCGGTACGCACGAGCAGGAACATCACCTGCACGAAAGCCCGGCAGCGATGACCCTGCCGCTCATCGTCCTGGCGATCCTGTCTGTAGTGGGTGGTTATATCGGTCTGCCCGAAGTATTCAGCGAGCACCATATGCTGGGCGAATACCTGGCGCCGGTGGTACAGAATTTTGACGTACACCACCTGAGCCACGAAACCGAGTGGATGCTGATGGGTATATCCGTTACCCTGATCGTGATCATGATCGTGATGGCTGCGGTAATGTGTAAAAAACCGAACTTTAAAGAGAATACCGGTATCGCTAAAGTACTGGAAAATAAATGGTACGTAGACGAGTTGTATGACAATGCCATAGTGAAACCCTTGAAAGGCCTGGCCTGCCTGCTGGATAAATATGCGGAACGCAGTGGTATAGACGGCATCGTAAACGGCGTAGGCCGCCTGGTAAACTGGGGTAGCGGCCGTTTGCGCCTGCTGCAGAACGGACAGGTAGGAACCTATATCTTTGCGATGGTAGTGGGTGTGATCCTGCTTTTTGTAGTGGGCTTATTCCTGGCGGTGTAAGATGAGAAAAGTTTTTTTATTGTCTTTTTTGCTCATCAATGGTGTTGCATTTGGACAAAGAGATACGGTTAAAACATTCTATGACTATGCATTGAGACCAGTAACAGAAGCCAATGCGCGGTCCTACAAACTGGTTTATAAAAAAGGCGAACGCTGGGTAGCAGACGAATACCTGGTCAAAGGTAAAATTTTGATCAAAAGCATCAGTTACTCCGTATTGGATTCGGTAAGAGATGGGAATTTCACCTCTTACTACAAAAACGGTAACGTAGAACAAGAGGGAATCTATTCCGCCAATATAAAAACCGGGCCATGGCGTTACTGGACCGAGAACGGCAAACTGGAGTCCGAAGTCAATTATTTGAGCAACCTGGATACGATCGTTAAGGTGATGAGGGAAGATAGTATTGTGAGACGACTGGTGATCGAAACGGCTTGGCAATACCAAAGGAAGAACTATGAAGGTATAAAGGACGGTATATGCAAATGGTATCACCCCAATGGAGTACAGAGTTCGGAAGAGTTCTATAAACACGGTAAAATTGTGCATGCGCGGTACTGGAACGAAAAGAAGATAGAAGAAACTTTTCCATTAGTTGATTTTTACGATGACAACGACCGGAGTTTCTATTACAACGGCGACTTAAATGAGTTCTTACGGCAATCGATCGTTTATCCAAAGAAGGCCTTGGAACAACAGCTTGAGGGTAATGTCAGGATTAAATTTAACATCGATAAAGAAGGAAAAATAGGAGGGCTATACGTGACTTATGCCACAGACAATATATTTAAAGACGAAGCAGTCAGGGTATTAAAACTGACAAGCGGATCATGGTATTTAAGATTGAATCATAACAGGTGGTGGGACAAACGATGGAGTTCCGGTGATACCAAATTTTTCACAACAATTCCATTCAATCTGCCAGTTCAACAATAATGGACAGGGCTGAACGCCATGATCCAGATAACATATAAACACACAGTTCAATTATAAAAATGTTACTATTACTTTTAGTTTTAATCCCGTTTTTATCAGGCATTATCAGCTTTTTCTTCCGCAGCGAATCGGTTAAAGGATGGGCATTGTTCAGCACCTTGGTTACCCTGGCCGTAGCGGCTGTGGCTACCGGCGCCGTACAAAACACATCGCTGGCCTATAAGCTCCCCTGGATCGCCTCGCTCGGCGCCAATTTCCACCTCTATGGCAATGGCATGAGCATTATGCTGGCCTTGCTTACCGCCATCGTATTCCCGGTGATCTTTATCGCACAGTGGAACAAACCGCTGCCCGAAATGGGACGCTTTACCGGTTTGATGCTGATGGCCCAGGCCGGCCTTATGGGCGTATTCCTGGCGCATGACCTGTTGTTGTTCTACTTCTTCTGGGAGCTGGCCCTGATCCCCGTTTACTTCCTGTGCTCTACCTGGGGCGGGGAAAAAAGGATCCCGGTTACCTTCAAATTCTTTGTTTATACCTTCCTCGGTAGCTTAATGATGCTGGCCGGTGTAATCTACCTGTACCTGCAAACACCGACCCGCAGCTTTGATTATGATATGATCCGCCAGACCGGCGCTGCCCTGGGTGCATTCCCGCAGCAGGTACTGTTCTGCGCTTTCTTTATTGCCTTCGCGATCAAAATGCCGATCTTCCCCTTCCATACCTGGCAGCCCGATACCTACGAACAATCGGCCACACCGGTTACGATCGTACTAAGCGCCCTGATGGTTAAGATGGGCCTGTTTGCCACGGTAAAATGGCTGGTACCCGTATTGCCCGCCGGTGTAGCCTACTGGTCGGATACGGTTATGATCCTCTCGCTGATCGGCATTATCTACGCTTCGCTGCTGGCTATGGTACAGAGCGATATCAAACGCCTGATCGCCTATTCTTCTATTGCCCACATCGGCCTGATGAGCCTCGGCATCTTTGCCAATACAGAGATCGCCACAAATGGCCTTATGGTACAGATGTTCAACCACGGTATCAATATTACCGGTATGTGGCTGATCGTTTCGATGATCGAGCAGCGTTATAATACCCGTAACCTGCGGGAATTGGGCGGCATGGCCGGTTCGGCGCCTTCTATGGCGATCGCCCTGGTGATCATTGCCTTTGCCAATATCGCCTTACCGCTTACCAATGGCTTTATCGGGGAGTTCATGCTGTTCCACGGCATCTTCCAGAGCGAGAATCCCAACCATATCCTGTACATGGTCATTGCCGGCCTGGGTGTGATCCTGGGTGCGGTATATACCCTCAACATGGTTCAGAAAGTAGCTTACGGCGAAGCCAAAACGGTTGCCGTAATTAAAGATATCAGCAAAAACGAACTGCTCGGACTGGTCATTATCATTGCCCTGATCATTATCCTCGGTGTTTATCCGAAACCCCTGCTGGGACTGATCAACTAAATTTTTAAGCGTAACAATAGCTTTCGCATTTTATATTATATTATTCAGATTATTGCATGAAACCACTTATAGCATCCGCATTATTCGGCATTATTATGATGTTTGCCGCGTTATCGGTAAAAGAAAAGAAATCCTTTACGATCATGGCAGCCCTGTTCATGGCAGGCCTCACCGCGTTCAATATCGCTGAGTTAATTGCCCTGATCAACGGAGGTACGCCTGTGCCGTTATTCAACGGCATGATCCGTTACGATTCTTTTTCTGTGTGGTTCAATACCCTGATGTCGGGTGTAGGCCTGCTCTACATCCTGCTTTGCGGCAGGAATATCGAACGTGTGGGCCAGCATGTGGGCGAATATTATGCCTTGCTGTTCTTCATCTTCTGCGGGGTCAACCTGCTCTCTTCCTTCAGCAACCTGCTTATCCTGTTCCTGGGTATCGAGATTCTTTCCATCCCGCAATATATCCTTGCAGGCAGCGACAAGCGTAACCTTAAAAGCAGCGAGGCCTCCCTCAAGTATTTCCTGATGGGCTCGTTCTCTACCGGTATCCTGCTTATGGGTATCGCCCTGCTGTACGGTGCTATGGGTAGCTTCGACATCACGAAATTCAACTTCATGCAAAGCGGCGTAAACCCTATGGCACTGGCAGGCATCCTGTTCCTGATCGTTGCCTTCGGCTTCAAGGTTTCTGCTGCACCCATGCATTTCTGGACACCGGATGTATACGATGGTGCACCTACGCCATTCACCGCACTTATGGCTACTATCGTAAAGGCTGCCGTTTTCGTTGCGTTCCTGCGCCTCTTTATGGAAGCATTCGGCGGTATTAACGCGCATTGGAGCCTGGTACTGTCTATCGTTACAGCGCTTACTTTATTTATTGGTAATATCACCGCGGTATTCCAGCAGAGCGTAAAAAGAATGCTCTCCTACTCTTCGATCGCGCAGGCCGGCTTTATGCTGTTTGCCGTACTGTCGATCAATGCTACCGGCATGAAGGGTATCATTATTTATTCCGTTGCCTACAGCGTAGCCACCATCGGCATCTTTGCCGTACTGATGAAGCTGAAAGATTATACCTACGACGGCTTTAACGGCCTGGCTAAAAAAGAGCCGGTGCTGGCCTTCGCCGCCACCGTGTTCCTGCTTTCGCTTGCCGGCATCCCGCTTACAGCCGGCTTCTTTGCCAAGTACTATGTACTTACCGCCGTGCTCGAACAAGGCACGGGTTCCCTGTGGCTGGTAATCTTCGCCCTGGTTATGGCGGCAATCAGCGTATTCTACTACTTCAAGGTGATCATGGCCATGTATTTCAAGAAAGGAGATACCGAGCTGGCAACAGAGATCACGGCTACCGACAAACTCATACTGGGCATTGCCTGCGCCATCGTGATCGTGATCGGTGTAGCCCCGGATATGCTGCTGGCCTGGCTGTAGTATTTACAGGACGGTATAGCAGTTTTGATTATCTTTACCCGGTTAATAATGCTATTCCCCTCCCGATAAAGGAATTTATGCTGTGAGAAAATTACTGCTGTCTGTATCCTTAAGCCTGACTACCCTTGCTGCTGCCACTGCGCAGACTACCTACCTGCCCCTCGGTGCAGCGGAATACCATGTGCTCGACAGGCTGGAAACATTAAGCGGCGAACTGAGCAATGATTTTAACTCGGGGCTGAAACCCATACCCCGCAAGGGTGCTGTGGCGTTTCTCATCAAACAGAAACGCGAGGGACTTTATCATTCCGGCGGCTTCAGCAATACCGACTTCTACAATATAGACCGGGCACTCTCCATAAGCGGCGAGTGGTCGGATACCCCTGAGGGTGATGATGGCGCCCTGCCCTCGCGCCGGCCCATCCTCAAATACTTTTATCAAAAGCAACCCGACCTGGTCCATGTCAATACCGGCGACTTCTTCCTCGTAGTCAACCCGGTGCTGTACCTGCAGGGTTTCAAAGAAAGAAACCAGGACGGTATTAAATACATCAATACCCGCGGGGCCGAGATCAGGGGCCGTATCTTCAACCATATCGGTTTCTATACCATGCTTGGCGATAACCAGGAGAAGGCGGTAAGTTATGTCTACGACTGGGAACGGGCGCATAGCGCATTTCCCGGTAACGATTATTACCTCAATACCTCGGGCCATGGTTACGATATCTTCCTGGCCAGGGGTTATGTGGATATCGGCGCATTTAAAGACAGGCTCAATATTACTTTCGGTTACGACAAGCAATTCTCGGGCGACGGCATGCGCAGCCTGCTGATCTCCGACTTCGGCGCACCGGCCACCTTCCTGCGCCTGCGCACCAAGATCTGGAAACTGACCTACGAAAATCTTTACCTGGAGCTGATGCAGGATTATGCACGCGGTACCGACCGCATCCTGCCGCATAAATATGCCAGTATGCACCAGGTGAGTATCAATGCCACACGCTGGCTTAATGTCGGCATTTTCGAATCGACCATATATGGACGTGGCGACCGCTTTGGCGTAGAGTACCTGGTACCCGTCATCTTTTACAATACCGCGGCCCGTGCCCTCGGCGCTAACCAGAAAACCGCGCTGGGTTTCAATTTCAAGGCTATGGCTTTACAGCGGTTGCAGGTATATGGCCAGGGTTATTTCGACCAGGTCAAATTAGGCGAACTGGGCAAAGGCTCCTGGGCCAACCAGTTTGGCGCACAACTGGGCCTCAAATATTTCAACGCCTTCAACCTGCTTAACCTCGATCTTCAGGCAGAAGCCAATGTGGTCCGTCCTTTTACGTATGCGGCCAACGACACGATATCCAATTATACCCATTACAACCAACCGCTGGCGCACCCTTATGGCGCGGGCTTTGCCGAATTTATCGGTGTAGCGCGTTACCAGCCGCTCAATAAGCTGTACCTGACCGCAAAAGCGATCTATTCGATGCGCAGCGTAGACAGCAACGGAACCGTAAACTATGGCAGCGATATCTTTAAACTGACCGATAACCGCACCCAGCTCGATAAATACGGGCTTACCCCGGGCGAAAAGGTGAAGGGGCTGTACCTCAATTTCAACGCGGCTTTCGAGCTTCGTCCCAATATTTTCCTGGAAGCAGGCGCCACTCATTTACGCCGTACCTATGAGTCGGGGGTGGCTTTACCCTCTTCGACCTTTTTCTATGGCGGTCTGCGCTGGAATATCTCCCGCCGCGAAAATGACTATTACTAATCGCTAATCCTTAATTCTTATGCCGGTAATTCTTCCCGTAAAAGGCGTGCAGCCCCAGATACCCGACAATTGCTTTATTGCTCCCAATGCCACCATCGTAGGCGATGTGGTTATGGGCGACGAATGCAGCGTATGGTTCAATGCCGTGATC
This sequence comes from Taibaiella chishuiensis, assembly GCF_003014535.1. Taxonomy (GTDB): domain Bacteria; phylum Bacteroidota; class Bacteroidia; order Chitinophagales; family Chitinophagaceae; genus Taibaiella; species Taibaiella chishuiensis. Next base: position 207,171 of record NZ_PYGD01000001.1, read on the forward strand.
AGGGGCGATGTAAACAGCATCCGCATGGGCAATAAGGTCAATATCCAGGATGGCGCCTGTATACACGCCACCTACCAGAAGACCAAAGTAAACCTGGGCAATAATGTATCGGTAGGCCACAATGCTATTGTACATGGTTGTACGGTTGCAGACAATGTGCTGATCGGCATGGGCGCTATTGTGATGGATAATGTGGAGATCGGCAGCAATACGATTATCGCAGCAGGCGCCGTGGTGCTCGAAGGCACACAGGTACCCGCAGGTTGCATCTTTGCCGGCGTACCGGCCAAAAAGGTAAAGGATATCAGTGCAGAACTGATCAAGGGAGAGATCGAAAGGATTGCCAATAACTATACCATGTACAGCGGCTGGTTTAAGTAAATACAGCAGCCTTTTACACGTACGGCCTGCAATAGCCGTCCCTTAAGATTTTGAACGGCCCATGGTATTTTCTCCGATCCAGTTGCGGAGCTGGTTCGCCAGCAAGGCCTTGCCAGGTGCGGTATTGAAACCGGGATCTTTTACCTTCAGGCGCCGCAACGCGCTCAATTCCCCCAACATGGTATACAAGGCGATCGCAGCCTTCAGCTGGAAACGGTCTTTATAGAAAGACTCCAGTTCGAGCAGCGCCGGTTGCAACCTGTTGTCCGCTAAAAAAGATAAGGCTTTGGTACAGGTGTCCCCGGGAAGATTATCGAGCAGGCCCCAGTGGCCGGTATGTTCCAAGTAAGGCGTTGCAATATCCTTGCCGCAATACTCCTGCTGCTTCAACACGAAAGCGTAACAGGTGAGGCGTTCTTCAAAAGGCAGGTCCGAAACAGCATCGTATAGCCGTCTCCGGAGCTTTAACCCATCTTCATAACCGAGCCCGAAACCGATCCAGAATTCCGCGAAATCGTAAGGCGAATCCTGTGCCGATTTATAAGCATCGAAAGCTTTCGAACGGGTATAATCCCACAGCTCCTTACCCGACCGCAAAGCTTCCTGCCGCCCATCCAGCTGGCCCCGGCCCATTTCCGTATAACTTATACCCATGAATTAAAGTAAGCCTTTTTATTTCTTCGGCGGTACCGTGCCGAATACATGGTCCCATAATACGGAACTTACCCCGAAGCCTTTTTCCGGGTATTTGTAATGATGGAGATGATGATTGCGCCAGAGCGCTTTCAGGAAAGAAGGTGGTGTAAATGCATGAATGGCATAATGCATGGAACCATATAACAGGTAGCCGAACATAAAGCCGGGAAAGAAGCCCAGCGCATTCCAGCCCATCAGCAGGTACTGCAGGCTGAAGAAAATGGTAGCCAGCACGATACTGGGCAAGGGCGGCATAAACAGCCGCTCCCGGTCGCGCGGGTACTCGTGGTGCACGCCGTGCATGGTATAAATGATATTCTTCATCCTCTGGTTTTCCGAGGCAAAATGAAATACGAAGCGATGCATGATGTACTCGAAAAAACTCCAGAACAACACCCCCGAAAAGAAGAGCAGGGCTTCCCTGCCGGCCGAAAGGCCATGATACGTATAACCGTAATACAGCAGGAAGGCAATTACCGGGAAATAGATACTGTAAATGACCGCAGGATGGGTCTTGGTCATCATCTCAATATAGTCACTCTGAAACAACCGCCCCTGACCCTTGTTTTTTATTTTATCAAAGTCCATAGCATATTGAATTTACGCCCACAAAATAAACGTGCAGTAACCAAAAAGGTTGATTACATCTTCATTAATTCAGACAATCCTGTCCTCCGTAACCCCTATCGGTGCTGCTCCTTATGATCGTATGATAAAGATAATCGAATATGCCTATTTCACATTATAGGTTTTGATTATTTTATTATATTTATCGAAAACATAACGCACGTGTGCTTTCACGGTCTTGGTTACCTGGTCTTTAATACTGAAGAACTCGTAGTCAGCATACATATCATAAGTATTATCTCCTGTCTTCTTAAGGCGTACCCGCTGGTGTTTACCATCGGCCGATTTATCCCATACCGAAGTATACCGTCTGGTCAGTTCTTCCTGCGAAGGATAGTTGATATCCCAGTACTGCTGCATATCGGGTGAGAAGCAATCCAGTATCGCACCGATGTCCTTCGACTCTTCGGCCTTCAGCAGGTTATGGATCACGCCTTTGTTCACTTCATCGGTTTCTGTTTCGGCCAGTACCGGCTCTTCGGGTTCGGTTGCCGTTTGTTTTACCGGGGCCGGGGCGGTCTTTGCCGTATCGGGCTTTTGCGCGGTAGTGGTATTATCCGGCTTTTTATTTGTGGTATAAAAAGCGAATGCACCGGCCAGTGCCAGCAACACGATTATGCCCACATAGAGCACGGTTTTATTGCTCCTGGCCTGTGGCGCCGCATAGTCGTAAGCCGGCGGGGGAGGCAAAGGTGTTTGCTGCGGCTGCGGCGCCTGTTGTTGCGCCTGCTGGGGTTGTTGCAACGTTGCAGATGATAAGGGGGCTACCGCCTGGTAAAACTCCTGCTCATACAACAGTCCTGTAGTGGTATCGATACCCCAGTGCTGGTAAAGCCCCTGCAGTTGCGAGGCGATCTCGGCATCTGAAAGTATAGCCCAGCGCCGCTGCAGTTCTTCGGTTGCCGGTGCGCTGTATTTTTTGAAATGGAGAAAATTAATGTATCCCCTGATATTGGTGCTGTTAATCATGATCCGGATTTTATTCAAATATTTGTTGCAGCAAAGAAGGTTCTTTATACGCGAAAGCGACGATCTTGCCGTTATCATCTTTCTTCGCTTCGTAATTGGTGGCAGCCGCCCTGATGCAGTCGTACAGGATAATATTACCGTCCTTGTTCATAAAACGGTAGTTACCGCTTAAAGGTTCGGTTTGCCCTTCGGCATTGATCACCATAATTTTTTGTGGTGCGGTAAAATTATTGCTTTTGATATCACCCTCGAAACTATAGTAGTACCCGTCCGACATGCCGGCAATGATCACGTACTTCACATTCTCCGTCACGGGTTGTTTGATCACCGCAAAAGTGGCGTCCACTGCGCTCCTGGGTATACCGCCGGCGTGTATGGCGATATACTTGTTTTCCATACCGGCATCCAGGCTCATCGAACCGATGATGATTTTACGGTACAGGGCTTTCAGATCGGCATTCTCCGCCTTATTGGTCTTTATCTCTTTAAAGGCGGTCTGGTACAGGTTAAACTCTTTTACGTTATCGACAACGTAATTGGTATTGACATACCCGAATTGCCCCTGCCGGTTAAACAGGTAAGCCATGAAATTATTTTCCTGCAGGAGCACCTTACGGCAGGGATAAGTTTTATCGGAGTTATCGATACCGCGGTAATAGATCTTATCGTCTATCGCTTTCATCTTCTGGTACGAAGGGATATTACTTTTCACTTCGAACAGGTCGAGCCGCGCTACGATCTCTTTCTCCTCGTTACGCACCGATACATTGTCGGTAATGGTATAGATATAACTGGCCCCGGCATAACTCATATACCGGAAGCCCGTGTACCCCGCCAGCAGCAATACGATCACCGCAACTACCCACAGGCTACGCTTCCAGGCTGCAGGCTTACGGCGTACTGCAGGCAGGGTTTGCTGCGGTTGCGGGCGCGGCGGAGGTGGGGGCGGCATCTTAGGTGCAGCCTGCGGTTTTGGAGCAAACAGGGTCTCTTTAAAAAATGCGTTGATCTCCTGTTTCTTCTCAGCTTCACCCAATCCCCAGGAGGCAAAAAGGCCGTCCAGCTGCACATCGATTTCTTCGTTGCTCAGGGCTTTCCAGCCCTCCAGCAGAGCGGCGGGCGGTGCTATGTTCTTCTTCTTTTTATAGAGGAAGGTAATAAACTCGGCTATGTTATTTTGCGCTATCGACATGCTTCGTTGGCGTTGTATTGATTTTGCCGGTCAGGCGCAACAGTACGTCGTTCGGTACGGGAACACCCTGCTGTTCGTCTATCCGGAATAAGGCCCTTACTACTTCTTCGCCCGGATTATACTTGATATCAAAACCATAATCGTTGAGCTTATACTGCAGCAGGGCATCGTTATTATTAAAAAAACTGCCGGGTGCGTTCTTATCGATCTTTACAGACAGGTCCAGCACTTTGTCCTCGCGTGGCTGTATGGTAACCCCGGCATAGTTACTACGCACCAAAGCTACAAAAGTATCCAGCTTCATCACGTTGAAATTATCGGGACCAAAGGCGGGTGCATGTTCGGTTACAGGCGGTGCAGGACTGTTATCGGTATGGGTAAAGAAGAAATACAGGGCGCTGCCCAGGACCAAAGCCAATAGGGTAAAGGTAAGCTGCCAGCGGTAATTGCTATTTTTCATCCTCTGTTTATAAGTTTATACAGGCCGCACCGCTACCTGCCGATCGTATTGAAATATTGTGTAAACGAACGCGAAGCCATCGTACGGTTAATGATATTGTTGAGCAGGCTCCAGTCAAAATCGCGGTTGTTATCCACCGCAAAATACAGGGCATATACTTTGGTATCGGGCTTACCGATATTGGCTGCCTGCTGCAGGTCTTTATTGGCAACCACTACAATCAGCCTTCTCGAGTTTTTGGCGCCCGAGCCCTGTTCGTTGATGGTACCCGTTTTGGCATAGAAATAGTAACCCGGGTGTGCACCGCGCAACCCGCCTATGGCATGGGCTGTACCGCTTCCACCGTAGATCACATCGTTCATACCCTTAAACACACCGGCGGCCAGGAATTGATTAAAGGGATCGTTGCCCTGCCAGGTACTGTCTGCCTGCCAGGGTACAACGGCGGCACGCGCCGGCAATACATGCAGGCTGGTATTCCTGTTTTGCGTAAACAGGGCCGTATACATCTGCAGCATCATAAACGGCGACATCTGGTAGGGATAACCGCCCAGGGTCGCGGTCTTCAGGCCCAGGTTAAAGTTCTGCTCCGGATCGGGAAAAGCACGCTGGCCCTGCAGGAAGCTGGATTGCTCGGGGAAGCTCCACAGGAAGTTACTGCCTTTGTTACGCGACAGCATCGCGTAAAGCGTACTGTCTGCAATGTTGACGCGGGTATAGGAGTTACGCGCATAACCGTTTTCGTCCATATCGCTGGTATGCAGTTTCAGGTTGCGCTCCAGGCCCAGGGCCAGTACGGAATGCTCGTTGCCGAAATAGCTTTTCTTCTTTTTCGCCTCGTAATTGGTAAGCGGCCAGTTGCCGTTGCGGTTGTTATAATTGGGCAGGTAATATACGCCGCCGTTAAACTCGAATACGGGATAACTGTTGTTGGCCCCGGCCTGCCCGCTCAGTACGTTTTTAAGACTTACGGTGTTATTCTTCACAAAAGCCGATTTAGGATACGATCCCAGGAAGATAATGGCCGACTGGTAGAAGTTGCTGGATACTTCGATAAACTTATCTACACCCAGCAAACCGGCGCGATAGTGATCGTCGTTCTCCCAGGGTTTGCGCAACCGGAAACCGCCGTAGTTGCTGTACGCGCCCTGGTCGGGAGCACGCATGTACAGGCTGCCCCAGCCCGCGTTTACCTGCGAGGCCACAGCCGCCATGGTTACGGGTTTGATCGACGATCCGGGTCCGAGGTGCATCGACATCAGGTTGCTATTGCCCCACTGGTCGCGCTCGTTGCGGATATTGCTGAAAAAGAAATGCCGTTGCTGCAACCTGTTGATCGAAGCCTTATCGTTGGGATCCAACGGGATTCGGTTGCTTACAAAATCGTTCATGGTGCTTATATTGCCATTGCCATCGGCGGCAATCACGCTGAACTTAAAGCGCTTGTTGGCCCGCGCCGTATTGCCATACGTGGCATCGACCATACGTTGCACATCCTCCACCAGTGTATAATCCAGGCTTATGCCTACATGCCGCTGCAGCATACTGTCGGCGGTGTAGGCATTCCGTACCGCATTGGCAAAATGGTACATCCAGAAGTTATTGCCGCGCTGCGGATACAGGATTTCATAACCGCCGTTGATCCATTTATTTACGGCAAATACATTGCCGGCATTGGCAAAAGCGATTACCGACTTGTTACCGCGGCTGTTGATGCTGACCACATCTTCGCTGGCGCTGGTACTGGCATAGGCTGCAGACAACTGTTTTACCCGGCTGCCGCCCGGCCGCGATACAAAGAGTTCGCCTTTGCCGCGCTCCGAAGCTTCCAGACCGATGATACCGATATCATCCTTGGCTTTTACAAACCAGCCGGCTGGCAATACCGCCATACGGATACCCGATGCCGCATCATAGCGGCTATAAGGCAGGGGCACTACGGTACGGTTGTTGTTGTAATCGATATGTGCCTGGGCGGTCAGGTTGGTCCAGGCTTCCCGCACCGAACCATTCCACACCTTGCGGTTCTCCACAGCAGGCAACTCGAGGTACAGGTGTTCGTTGTACAAGGCCGTATACTTGTCGTTGTCGTAGATCATGTACAAGGGATTGTCGATACGCAGGGCGCCCGAAGGCTTTTCCACCAACTGGCGGAAAATACTTTTGGTATAATTATCCTTCAGCGAATCGTCGAGCAAAGCCTCGAAGCGTTTATCTTTTTCCAGGGTACGGATCAGGCTGGTATAGGTATATTTTTTATGCTTTGCATCAAGGCTGTCCTGGATCTCGTACAGCACGGCATTCAGGTCGCGGTTGATCCAGGTTTTGGTTTTTTCTACGATAATGGAAAAGTTATTACTGCTGAGCTCGTTCGACTTAATCGTGGTTAAGGCAAAACCCGCTACCAGGGCCGTAAAGAAGGCATAACGGGCAAAGTTGTTCTGCAGTTTCAACTGGTGCGAACGGTAAGTTTCAGGCTGTTGCGTCAGGGTTATGCCAAACAGGATCAAAGGCAATACCACGCTGAGCTTACTGGTAAGACTCAGGAAGGGGAAATCCTGCCCGAAGAATACAAACCTGTTGGTGGCCGTCAGCCATACAAACAAACTGATGGTAAAGAGCAGCAGCAAAGGCAACACACCGGCATAAGAACGGTAGTTGAGTTTAAAGTAATGATTGTCGGTAAGCCGGTACGAGATCAGGTACAGGATCAGGGGCAGCAGGGTAAGCACCAGCACCAGGTACATGGTAAAGTTGCCGAGCTCGCCGATCACGAACCTTGCGATCACCACATCGCGGGTTTGTGTATTGTAATCGACGCCTACTTTGGAATAAGGCCTCAGGTTGATCACTGCATTATTATCGTAGGGCTTATTGATATACGAGTTAATGAACCACTGGTTTTCGGCCGTCTCGATGATCTTCCGCGTCTGGAAGGAAGAGAAGGCGTTTTGCGCCAGCAGTTCGCTGATGGGCTGGTGGATAATGGAAGCGCGGAACTGTACATGTTTAATGGCACCGGTAGCCTTGGCTTCGATCAGGTTGCGCGTAGGCGGCACCACGAGCAGCAGGGTGAATACCGCCAGCACTGCCGTAAGCGCCAACCGTATTTTTGCATATTTCCGGTAGAACAGCCACAAAATGATACAGGGCACGAACAGCACCAGCCACAACACTACGAGCTTATACGTGATCAGGTAATAGAACAGCGACTTGAACGAAAGTATGGCCAGGTATACCACCAGCGACAGGATGCCGTATACCCAGTAATTATTGGGGCGGAACAACATATGCTGCAGCTTTACCTCCCCCGAGTTAAAGGGCTTCTTCAGGAAATTGAGGAAGATGTTCTTCAACAGGATGAACAAGGTAAACAGGATCGCAAAACCCCGGTCGGTAAGGGCAAAGTACAGGATGGTAAGCAGGGTGATGAGGAATACCGGGTTGTTGATAAAGTAATGCAGGTAAGCCTTGGCCCGTATATAAAATCGCGATTCGCCCGGCTTTACCCACTCCGCATCAAAGCTGAAATACTTATTGGCCAACATGGCAAAATAACAATAACCGACTACAGGTACAATGATCGCGGTAACCCGGATCAGGACTTCGAGGTGTAATATTTTATCGTTGATAAAATACAATACGGTACACAAGCCAATAAACAACGCATAACCGGTGTTGATGCGCTTCATGGTCTTCAGGTTCCATTGTTCGGCCGGCGCCCAGATCACGCTACGGCCCCTGGCCGCTACATAACGGTAGGCCGCCAGGATAATGAGGAAGAGATACACCCAGATAAGCGTAAGCGGTACCGGTAAACGGATACCCCAGCGATAATCGAAATTAAGGATCGTGTTTTCCAGTTCGTATTTCGAAATATTTTCCAATGGAGGAAAGGTAGCCAGGCGCCAGTACAGGATAAAGCGTACGATAAGCAGGGCATAGATTACCGTGAAAATAACCGGCTCGATACGCACCAGGCTCTTACCCGGGAAGAAGATGAGCAACACGGTAAAGCCCAGGTAGATCAGCAGGGCAAACAACAGCAGCTTGCTGTAATGAAAGCCGTTCTGTGAAAAGTCGCGGATCGCAAAGAGGTATTGCACTTCGCTATCCGACGACTGCAGCCGGAAGCGGTTATTCGATACTTTGTAATAGACATTATTCCGGTTATGGTCGGAAATACCGGCCTGCAGCGCCACATTGGGGCCCTGCGACAGGTAATCGATACTGGCATTGATGGTATGATCCGTACCCAGGTTATAGTTTTTAAAAAAGAAACCTTCCTTTAATTCGCTGGCAATGATATTCTCGTTGTTGTTGGAGATAAAGCGCAGGTTGCGGCTCCCGGTCTGCTGCTGGGCTTCCGGACCGGATAAGAGGTAAGCCGGCGGATAATCGAACAACAGCGCCAGGCTGCTACCCGAGGCCGAGGCATCATAGTCGGCATTATTTACGGTACCGAAATAGGCTTTCTCATTCACGTTATGAAAACCGATGTAGAACTTACGGCCGGCGGCCAGGCTGGCGCTGTTGCTCACCTGGGGCTGCACGGCCTGTCCATCGGCAAAAAGCTGGTAGCGGTTGGCTATAAAATCCTGTGCAGGAAATACGGTGTAATAGCGCTCCGTACCGTTGTAATTGGCCAGCAGGTAACTCTCGCCCAATTGGCGCAATAAGTATTCAAGCACCAGGTAACTTTCGTTTTGCCCCGAGGAAAAACTCCTGCCATTCAGCAACAGGTTGTACAACAGTTTACCTTCTTTCAACTCCCGGTCTTCCACCACCAGGTGATCCGAGTAAGGCAGTGTTATATTCGCCTCCTCGGCCAGCCGCGGGTCTTTCGACTCCACACGGATATCATAGGTCATTTTCTTGCCGCGGCCACCACGCAACATATCCATAAAACCGCGTTCCTGCTCCTGCAGCGATACCTCCAGGGTATTGAGCCCGTTGGAGATCTTAAAGCTGCGGTTAAACCCTTTGGGAAAAATATTATTCAGTGGTGTATACACTTGTTCCTCCTCCGTTGCCCCGAATACCGGCTGGTAAAAATCGCTGAACCGGAGACTCACTTCCGCATCGCCCTTCCGGGTAATGTCCAGCCCGCCATAGGTATTGAAGCTGTCGCGGGAGGCCTGGGTCAAACTAAGCGTCTTGCGAAAGGTAATGCCCGTATTGCTGATACCGTGATAGTCGTTGTTCAGGAACCAGGGATGGCTGCCCGATGGGTTGGTGGTACGGCTGATGCAGATAACGCCGCTGACAAACACCGTGGTCAGCAGGGCAAAGGACAGGATTACTTTATACTTTTTGATTACGGCTGCCGCTCCGGCCCGCACTTCATCGGAAACGTCGACGGCATTGGTCTTCTGGTAAATAATATTTTCGATATTGACCTGCAGCACATAGTAAACCAGGCAAGCCACGATGGCGATGCTCAGGAACCAGCTGATGATACTGCCAAAAAACAGGTTCAGCAATATGATCGCCAGGGCAGGCAGGACAAGATATAGACCTTTTAACCTCATCGGAATAGTTTATAGGGGATAGCGCAACATAAAAGGCCGGCAGCCAGGACGACCGCCGGCAGTATCTTACAGGTTTTTGATCCTGTATCCCGACAATATGGTGTCGTCGAGACCGGCAGAGCCCTGCTCATGCAGCAGGTCGGTTACCGTTCTTATATTTTTAGGGATCTTATCTTCCGGCGTAGTACGGTCTATCTCGGTTACCGCCACTTCGGCGCCGGGTGCTTTCTGGTTAAGCAGGTAATAAATATTGGCTTCGTCGAAGGCTTGTTTCTTCGCGATCTTATACCGGGTAAGGCTACTGAAATGCATCGCCATCTTCAGCACCGCCTCCAGTGTATCCTTACGCGACCCGCTTTCTAGCGCTTCGTGCATGGGCGCCACCAGCTTGCGGAAGGCCTCATTGAAATAGCTGCTGTCGAAACTGCGGTTTACGTTCAGCTTCTTTTCCAGGTCGGCATGAGTGGCCTGGAGTTGTTCCAGTTCGGCCAGGGCAGCGGCCAGTTCCTGTTTTACTTTTTTAAGTTCTGCAGCATTGCCCTTCGGCTCTTTACCGGCGGCGGCAACGGCTACAGGCTCCGGGTCGGCTACGGGAGCGGCTTCCGGCGCTTTTTTGTTTTTTACCAGCATACGGGTCAGTAAGGCGCTTACCAGGGCCACGCCCAATGCGGCCAGCAACAGGGTCATCCAATTGTCTTTCCAGAGGTTGCCGCCATCGTCGGCAGCAGGCGTCTCGTTTACACCGCCGGCCTCGCCGCCGTTATTGTTCGCAGTTTCGTCGACGTTTTCATCCGGACCGCCATTATAACCCTCGGGTACGATCATCAGCTTCTTACCGGCAAAGGTATTGGCCTTATTGATCAGCTTTTCGCCGGCCAGCAGCGAGCGGTCCAGGTCATGGTATTCTTTATCGATACGCGCGGCATCTACTTTTACCAGGCGCAGCAGGCGTTCATTCTCTGCCGAGCTTTTTAAACGCAGCAACTGGCCTTCGCTATGCAGCGGGAAGGTGGCAGCGGTAGCGCCGCTCTGCACTTTTACTTCTTTGCCTTCGTTAACGATGGTTATGGCGGCCGTATCCTTGTAACCGTTAATGCGCCAGTGTTGCGCAGTTACGAACAGGGGACCGGTACAAAAGACAAGCAGGGTCAACAGGAAGTTTTTCATCGATGTCCGCATTTTGTTTTAAAAGTATAAAGGGTTTTGCCCGGATGAATTATCGTTACCGGAGGTATTGCCGGAAGCCGGCGTTACCGGGCCGGCGGACGGTTCGGGTACAATATCGTCGCGCTCCAGGCTGTTCAGGTATTTCTCGTCGATATAATTCGGGAACAGCGAAGGCACCACCAGGCTCAGGTCGTTATGCTCCGTATCGTCGATCACCTTCATCGGTGCAATGCTGTCTACGATACCGTTATGCTTGCGGCGTATGTAATAACCCTTATGCGTAAACTCCACGTTCGCTTCATAGTTGACGCCCGGTTGACGCTGGAAGATATCATTGCCCGCAATACGGTATGTCTTCGACCCGATCAGGAACTGGCTGGTTTGCAGTTTGTCGAAATTAAGGTTATTATCGAAAGCGAGTACTTTCTCTACTTTATCAAAAGTATTGAGGTCGTTGAAAAGCCTTGCAAACAGCGACTTCCGGCTGATCACCGGTTTCTTTTCAACCGGTGGCGCCGCTACCGGTTCATTGCTTTCCGTGCCAAAGATCAGCTGTATCGGGTAACCCGTCATCTCGGCATTCAGCCGGATCGAGTTATTGAATACGCCTTTGATACAGATATCTTTCAGTTCATTACTGCTCAGCAGGTTGATCTGCTCTTCGCGCACGCCCAGCTGCTGTACCAGGGTCTCCTTCATTTTTTCAACCAGCGGCTTAAACATAAAGCTGCGCCCGGTAAGGATAATGCCTGCACAGTTAAAGTCTTTCTTGTTATCCTTGATCAGTTTAAGATAACTTACCGTGCTGCCCGCGATAAAGTCGCAGGTCTCGCCGATATAGTTATAGAAGTCGGCCACATTCTCGATACCGTTCAGCAGGCTGATCAGGGTATTGATGCCATCGCCGAATTCGATCAGGTCTTTAAAACCGATATCCCCGCTCTTCGCATTGTCCCAGGTGCCGCGCACCTGGGCCTTTACATTGGCGCCTTTGTAGTTAAACTTCAGCCGCTCCAGCTCCGAATACAGGTTGTTTTTCCGTTCGAGGTCGTCGCTGGTCAGTATGCGCACCACTTTATCCTTGATGTATTTGATACTCGACTGGCTGGTATGCGCCGTCTGCCGGATATAATGCAGCAGCGTTTCGAACACCGCATAGGTAATCATATTGCCCGCACCCGAAAAACCGTTACGGTATACCGGTTTCAGGTCGAAGATATTGCCTTTGCCTGTACGGATAATAGAAAAGTCGGTGGTACCCTTACCGGAATCGATAATGATATAATCGCGGTCTTTCTGGATCTGCGTATTGTTCTTGTTGATGTAGCCGATAAAGGAGGCATCGCTTTCCGATATCGTCAGCACTTCCCAGGCCAGTATCTTATCACGGTATTCATTTTCGCTCAGCTCCTTAAAAATATTGTTGAGCTGGTGCTGGATATAATTGATATCGTTGGTATCGTAGATATTGGGCACCAGCAGCATCAGTCTTATATAACGGGTCGCATTGTTGTAACGGATAAACTCTTTTTTCAGGAAAGAGGCAATCATCACCTGCAGGATGGTATTATACACCTTCTGCTTGATCTCGCTCAGCTTGATGGGAATACCATAACCCTGTTTTTCGATCTCGAAGCTGATCCCGTTCAGCAAGTCTTCGTGTTTATGAATGATCTTCAGGTTGGGCAACTGGTGGAACTTCTGGCGGGTAAGTGTATTGAAGCCATCCTTCGTGTTCACCAGCATTTTCAGGTTGTCTTTTACATCCTGGATAAATACTTCCTTGTCGATATCCTCGTAATGGCCCGACAACTGTTCTTTAAGGAAGAAAAGCGATTTATAGAAATTCGTATTCTTCTCTTCCTGGTAAAAGTCCACGGTTTCGTTCTGTTCGAGCCAGCCATTGCTTTTATGGAAGGAAACGATATTGCGGAACAGGTTTTCGATCTCCGGTTTTTTCTCCAGCAGGTTAAAGTCGTTCGTATACCGTTTTACGGCCATCTGGCTCGATTCCGAACCGAAGTCGAGCGCGATACCGATAAATTGCGCAGGATGGGAAAGATACAGGTCGATGTGGCTCGAATAGCTTTGCTGGTTCACTTCCAGCACCACGCGTATGGTCAGTTTGTTCTGGTCAAACAGTTCCTGGTTGATTTCGCGGATCTGGCGGCTCTTTACGCTGATGGCATGCCGGTTGGCTTCGAACATAAGCGCCAGGTGGCTGTTGGCATGGCCCAGTTGTTCATTGCGTTCGGTAACCGGTGTAAAAACTTCTTCCTGTTGTACTTTGGCTTTGGGCTTAAAGTCTTCCAGGTCCTCGTAGCTTAGCTTTTCTTTGGGGGCAGCCGGCTCTTCGGGTGTATTATTGATGTATAGGGGAACGGCCTCGAACAGGCGCAGGGTCACGATCCCGTTCATAAAGGTGCATTCGGTTTCGATCTGTTGCAGGGGTATATCGCGGCTCTGCTCTACAAAAGTCTTGATCGTGTTTTCCCGCAGCAGGGTCAGCAGGTTAAAGCTCGTAAGACTTGGTACTTCTATGATATAACTGTTATTCCGGGTAGTACTGTATTGCTCCACCAACTCCAGCAGCATTTCCCTGCGGTCGTTAATGATGATCGGTAAGGAGTAAAAGTTCATGAGTACGGGTAATTTATAATTGAAAAATACAAAACAAAAGTAAGATTAAGCCCTTGTCTTTGAACAGCAGGAGCACAAATATTTAATGCAAAATAAAAGCCAAAACAAAAGCGTGGTTGCGCTCTTGTTTTGGCTTTACTATTCTGTACTATTGCTTGAGGTAAATGTTGCAGGATCAGGCGGCCTGTTTACGGGCTTTTCTTTTTTCGGCATAGGCTACGGCAGCTTCCCTTACCCATTCGCCTTCTGCCCAGGCTTTCTTACGGGTTTCCAGCCTTTCCTTGTTACAAGGGCCGTTACCTTTTACCACGTTCCAGAATTCATCCCAGTTGATGGTTCCGAAATCGTAGTGACCGCGTTCTTCGTTCCATTTAAGGTCTTTATCGGGAATGGTCAGTCCCAGTATCTTGGCCTGTTCCACGGTAACGTCGATAAATTTCTGGCGCAGATCGTCGTTGCTGAACCTTTTGATCTTCCATTTCATGCTTTGCACCGAGTTCGGACTGCTGTCATCCGTAGGACCAAACATCATGATCGACGGCCACCACCAGCGGTTCAGCGCATCCTGTGCCATTTTCTTTTGTACGGCAGTGCCCTTGCTCAGGGTGAGCATAATCTCGTAACCCTGCCTTTGGTGAAAGCTTTCTTCTTTACACACCCGGATCATAGCCCTGCTGTAGGGACCGTAAGAGGCCCTGCACAGCGGCACCTGGTTCATAATAGCCGCGCCGTCTACCAGCCAGCCTATGGCGCCCATATCGGCCCAGGTTATCGTAGGATAGTTAAATATAGAAGAATACTTGGCCTCGCCGGAGTGCAGCTGGCTGTACATCTTATCGCGGCTGATGCCCAGTGTTTCGGCGGCACTGTACAGGTACAGGCCATGCCCGGCTTCGTCCTGCACCTTGGCCAGCAGTACCGATTTGCGGCGCAGCGAAGGGGCGCGGGTAATCCAGTTGCCTTCGGGCAGCATACCTATAATCTCGCTATGCGCGTGCTGGGAGATCTGGCGGATCAATGTTTTGCGGTATTGTTCCGGCATCCAGTCTTTAGGCTCTATACGCAGCTCATTATCTATTTTCTGTTGGAATTGTTCTTCCAGATTGATTTCGGGCATGACTTTACACTTTAATTGCAGGTACAAAGATAGGCATTAGTATCGAGATGTGGGTATGGGGTACCGGGCGGTCATATTGTTAATGATTAGATATTAGATGTTAGATTATTAGATGTTAGATATTTAAGTGTTAGAGGACTGTTGTCATCCTGAGCATCGCGAAGGATCTCACCAGTAAGCTGGCTTTATTGAAGTGTAAAACAGCAAGTACCAAAAGGTCGCTGTCATCCTGAGCATCGCGAAGGATCTCACCAGTAAGCTGGCTTTATTGAAGTGTAAAACAGCAAGTACCAAAAGGTCGCTGTCATCCTGAGCATCGCGAAGGATCTCACCAGTAAGCTGGCTTTATTGAAGTGTAAAACAGCAAGTACCAAAAGGTCGCTGTCATCCTGAGCATCGCGAAGGATTTCATCAATTAGCTGGCCCTGTTCGCATCCCAATACTCAATACCCATATCTCTATACTCAATACCCAAATCCCAATACGCAATACCTAAATAAAATAAAATGACATTTTAAACGGTTGTTTAATTTTAATTTTGCGGCATCATCCTAAAATCAAAGCAATGACAGATAAATCTTTGCAGGAGCAACCCACCAATATCGTGCTGATCGGGGCAGGCATTATGAGCGCCACGCTAGGCATATTCCTCAAACAACTGCAACCCGATTGGACCATCGAGGTGATCGAACGCCTGGACGAGATCGCCGCCGAAAGTTCTGACGCCTGGAATAACGCCGGCACCGGGCATGCAGCCCTCTGCGAGCTCAACTATACCCCGCAAAAAGAAGATGGCACCGTCGACTGTACCAAAGCCTTTAAGATCGACGAACAGTTTGAAGTTTCCAAACAGTTCTGGGCCTACCTCGTAGACCATAAGCTGATCGGCGCACCTGCCGACTTTATCAACAGCGTACCGCATATGAGCTTCGTACGGGGCGAAGCCGATATCGACTTCCTGAAAAAACGCGTCGAGGCCCTCACCAAAAACCACCTGTTCGAGGGCATGCAATATACCGAGGACAAAGCCCTGATTGCCGAATGGGCGCCGCTTATGATGGAAAACCGCGACCCGGCAGACCGTATCGCCATGACCCGCATGGATATCGGTACCGATGTAAACTTCGGTGCGCTTACCCGTTCGCTCTTTGCCTACCTGGCCCAGCAACCCGGTGTAACCATACACCTGCAGCACGAGGTTAGGGATATAGAACGTAATGATAATGGAACAGACTGGAACATCAGGGTTAAAAACATGGCAACCGGCGATAAACGCTGGATCAATACCCGGTTTGTATTTATCGGCGCGGGCGGCGGCGCTTTGCACCTGCTCGAAAAGTCGGATATACCCGAGGCCAAAGGTTATGGCGGCTTCCCGGTAAGCGGGCAATGGCTGCGTTGTAACAATCCCGAAGTGATCAAAAAACACGATGCCAAGGTGTATGGCAAAGCCGCTGTAGGCGCACCGCCTATGTCAGTACCCCACCTGGATTCACGGGTGATCAATGGTAAAAAAGAACTGCTGTTCGGTCCTTATGCCGGTTTCTCCACCAAGTTCCTGAAACATGGCTCTTACCTCGACCTGGCCACTTCTATCAAACTGAACAATGTAGTACCCATGCTGCAGGCCGGCTGGGACAATATACCGCTTACCCGCTACCTGATCCGGCAGGTGCGCCAGACCTCGCAGGACAAGATGGATACCCTGATGGAATTTTTCCCTTCGGCGCAAATGGGCGACTGGGAACTGGCAATTGCCGGCCAAAGGGTACAGGTGATTAAGAAAGATGCGGAAGGCGATGGTGTACTGGAATTCGGTACCGAGATCGTACATGCCGCCGATGGCTCGCTCGCAGCCCTGCTGGGCGCTTCGCCGGGCGCTTCCACATCGGTATCCATTATGCTCGACCTGCTCAAAAAATGCTTTGGCGACAAAGAACAGAGCACCGAATGGCAGGACAAGCTGAAAGCCATGATCCCTTCGTATGGCCGGAGCCTGATTACCGATAAAGCGCTGGCTCTGGCCGTAAGAGCCGATACCAGCAAGGTGCTGGAACTCGAAACCGTACCCGCCTGAGCCGTATCATAATTACGCCGTTCAACCCGGCATAACCAACGAAGCAGGCCCCCAGCACGGCCTGCTTTGTTGTATTACAGGACCAGGCCTATACCTGCGGTAACCGGCAGGCATAAGGTGGAATAATTTTTATGGCTGCCATACTGCGTATATTGATCCTCGGGTGCGGAAAGCATATTATAAATGGGATTGGCAGATACATTGACCGACATTCTTTTTGCGACCAGGTACCTGCCCGTAAAATTCAACCCGATCGTAAAACCGGTTTGATGATAGCTGCCTGATGCATCGGTGCTCCAACGATTAATAGAATGGGCGCCACTGATAATATGCAGAGCAGGCCCTGCCACGACGCCGGCGTCGAAGGTGAATTTACGGCCGTCGACAAACCGGTAATCACATTCGGACAGGAACTGTATGATGGCGTTGGAGAGCTTGCCTGTCCGGTACCCGTTGGCAGCGATATCTTCCGATATTTCGGCTGAAGTGCTGAAATATCGGAGCACAGGTCCTAATTTAAGCCGGTGCTGCACGAAACAAAAACCGGTTACCTGCAAAACAGGATTGAGCCCGCCTGTCCGGAAAAGTGGTTGTTCCGTAGCCGCTGCACGGCGGCTAAGCAGGCTGGGGGGTACTATATTACCCGAAATACCGCCCTGCAGGGCCAGCTCGAAGCGTTGCGCCGATGCCAGTACCGGCAACAGGCACAGCAATACAATCAGTCGTTTCATGAAAATGGTGGTTTTCACATTAAAACGGATCGTACTGTTTAAAATTGTGCATTGCAACAGGGCATCATCCTGGAAATTTAACAAAAAGATGCATACACGGCTACAAAAATGCATTTGGAATTGTAAAAAATACGTATCTTTGCATCCTGTCAGGATTAAGAAGGGGGCTCATAAGCCCCCCTTCTTCGTTTTTAAGGCCGGAGCAAGCCGGTTTTTATACAGTCTTCCGGCAGGAATAAACACATGGAAAATAGTATCATTAAACAAATCACAGACCGGCTCGAAGCGCTGATAGATGGCTCCAGCCTGTTTTTGGTAGACATCAAGATCAAGCCGACCAACAATATCAAGATCTATCTCGACGGCGATACCGGCGTTACGATCGATGCCGTATCCAAGATCAACAGGAGCCTGTATAAGCAACTGGAAGAAAGCGAAATGTTCCCCGATGGCGACTTTTCGCTGGAAGTAAGCAGCGCCGGCATCGACGAACCGCTGAAGTTTTTCCGCCAGTATGTAAAAAATATTGGCCGCAAGGTAGAAGTAACCCTGCAGGACGACCAGGTACGTAACGGTGTGCTGACAGCAGCCACCGAAGCGGAAATAACCCTGGAGGAAACCATCGGCAAGAAGAAAGAAGTGACCAGTACGGCAATCCCGTTCGGCGACATTAAAAAAACAGTAGTTCAAATATCATTTTAAAAAGTACTGTGTACAGGAAAAAAGGCCAAAAATTGTTATTTTTGTGACCTGATTTTTCAGAGACAATACTTAATACTTAAAAAAATGGCAAGTATTAACCTTATTGAATCCTTTCAGGATTTTAAAGAAGCAGAAAATATAGACCGTTCCACCCTGATGAAGGTACTGGAGGATGTATTCAAGACCCTGCTCCGTAAAAAATACGGATCTGATGATAATTTTGATGTGATCGTGAACGATCAGACGGGTGACCTGGAAATCTTCCGCCGCCGCCTGATCGTAGAAGACGGGTTTTCTGAAGATGATCTTGCTGAAGTTGAATATTCTGAAGCGATTAAAATTGAGCCGGACTATGCTGTAGGTGAAGAGTTGTATGAAGAGGTGAATGTATTCGATTTCGGCCGTCGCGCCATCCTGGCTGCCAAACAAACACTGGCGGCACGTATCAGCGACCTGAAAAAGAATGGCCTGTTGCAGAAGTATGCCGACCGCGTAGGTGAAATTATTACCGGCGAGGTATACCAGATCTGGAGGAAAGAACTGATGCTGCTCGACGACGATGGCAACGAACTGCTGCTGCCTAAATCAGAGCAGATCCCAAGCGACTTTTTCAAAAAAGGCGAAACCATCCGTGCCGTAGTGAAGAAAGTGGAAATGCGCAACAATACGCCTTACATTATCCTGAGCCGTACCCACCCGTCCTTCCTGGAGAAACTGCTGGAAATTGAAGTTCCGGAAATTCTCGATGGCCTGATCGTGGTACGTAAGATTGTAAGGGAACCCGGCGAGCGTGCTAAAGTAGCCGTAGAGAGCTACGATGACCGCATCGACCCGGTAGGCGCTTGTGTGGGTATGAAAGGAAGCCGTATTCACGGTATCGTACGCGAACTGCGCAACGAAAATATCGACATCATCAACTTTACCACCAATACCCAGTTGCTGATCCAGCGTGCATTAACGCCGGCTAAAGTGAACCGTATTGATGTAAATGACGAGAAAAATCATGTTGACGTATACATGGATACCGACCAGGTATCACTGGCGATTGGTAAGAAAGGGGTGAACATTAAACTGGCCCAGCAGCTTACCGGTTATGGTATCGACGTATTCCGCGACATTAAAGAATCTGCGGACTTCGACATCGACCTGGAGGAATTCAGCGACGAGATCGAAGAGTGGGTGATCAACGAATTCAAAAAGGTAGGTTGCGATACCGCGCTGAGCGTACTCGACCTGTCTGTGGAAGAACTGATCCGCCGTACCGACCTGGAAGAAGAAACCGTAAGGGACGTACGTCGCATATTAGAGGCGGAATTTGAAGAAGACGGAAGTGATGCATAAGCCTTCTTTTAGTTTTACCGGAAGTACCCGCTGTAAACGTAGGGAAAAACCCTACATTTGCAGGATTATAATATAGTTTTGCTCCCTTTTGTTTTCAACCGAACTAAAGACGGGCTATTAAAAATGAAAAATACTACCACATGAGGTAGCCCGTAGGTTGAAAGCTGAAACAACGAATGTCCATAGGAACAAATACACCACGATTATTGGCAGCCGCCAAAGAGTTTAACATCGGAAAGGAAACGCTGGTCGAATTTCTGAAAGGGAAAGGTTTTGATATTGAGGCCAACAAGCCGAATACCAAGCTTACCGAAGAGATGTACGACTCGCTCCAGGCTGAATTTGCACAAGACAAAGCAGCAAAACGCAAAAGCGATTCTATTGCTTTGCCCAAAGGTTCCCTTATCGATAACCTGAACAAATCTCAGGAAGAATTAGATATTACCGCCAAGGATAAAAAAGAAGAAAAGGCAGAAGTCCGGAAAGAAGAGAAAGCCGAGCCGGTAATGAAGGTTGAGCCGAAAAAAGTTGAACCCGTACAGGAAAGCCAGCCCGAGCCAGAGCCACAACCTGCGCCGGAACCTGAGAAAGCGCCTGAGCCTGAGATCAAGGCCCCGCCCGCTGTTGAAGAGCAGGCCCCACCCGTACAGGAACCTGCGCCGGCAGCAGATACGCCGCGCCAGGAAACAGCCGAAGAGCCTGCCGAACCCGCACATATCGAAACACAGTCGCCCAGGCTGGAAGGTCCGAAAATCCTGGATAAAATTAACCTGGATGACCTCAACCTGAGTACCCGGCCTAAAAAAGGTGCCGGTAATAAGAAGAAAGACGAACCTGTGAAAAAAGCCGAAGAGCCGAAGCCGGCCGAACAGCCAGCGGAAACTCCCGCACCGGCCAAACCAGAACCAACACCAGTGGTACCGCCAACACCAGTAGCCAAAGAAGCGCCCGTAGTACCTCCTGTAGTTACCGAGCAACCCGCTGCGGTTACGCCTAAAAAAGAAGAGCCCCAACAACCCGAAGAGGAAGTAAGGGAGCATATCGAAATGAAGGCGCCCAAGCTGGAAGGTCCTAAAATTATCGGTAAGATCGAACTGCCGGTAAATACCGTAAGCGGTAAACAGGAACGTAAAGAAAAGCGCAAGCGCAAGCGCATACCCGTTGATAAGAAACCGGAAACCGGTAACAACAACAACAGGCAGGGCGGAACGGGTAATACCGGCGGCACACAACAGGGCCACCAGGGTAACCGTAACAACCAGAATGCCAACCGTCCGGGCGCTAAACCCAACGACGCGCCACGCGCTGTATACAACCGCCCGGGCCAGAACCAGGGTGGCAACAGGCACAATCACAATAATAACCGCGGTCCTGCAGGCAGAACCGGCGCCAATACCGGCCACGAGCAGGAAATCGACGCTAAAGCAATCCAGGACAAAATCCGCGAAACACAGGCCAAACTGGCCGGTGGCGGAGCGCGTAATAAAAACCTCAAAGCCAAATACCGCCGTAACAAACGCGAGGAAATGGCTGAGAAACGTGCTGCTGCAGAGCAGGCCAACGATGGCAGCGTAATCCAGGTTACCGAATTCATTTCGGTAAGCGAACTGGCCAACCTGCTGGACGTAAGCTTTGCCGATATCATCAGCAAATGTATGAGCCTGGGTATCATGGTATCGATCAACCAACGCCTGGATGCGGAGGTAATCGAACTGGTGGCCAGCGAATTTGACCGCGAAGTAGAATTCATTAACCTGGAAGAAGGCTCTGATGAGGAAGAAGAAATCGTAGAGAATGAAGCGGATCTGTCGCCCCGTGCTCCGGTAGTAACCATCATGGGTCACGTCGATCACGGTAAAACCTCATTGCTTGATTACATCCGCAACGCCAGCGTAGTAGCGGGCGAGGCCGGTGGCATCACCCAGCACATCGGCGCCTACAGGGTAACGACCGATTCCGGCAAGAGCATTACCTTCCTCGATACCCCGGGTCACGAAGCGTTTACCGCGATGCGTGCCCGTGGTGCGAAAGCGGCCGATGTTGCCGTTATCGTTGTCGCGGCGGACGATGCCATCATGCCACAGACGCGTGAAGCCATCTCGCACGCCCAGGCTGCCAACCTGCCCATGATCTTCGCGATCAACAAAATGGATAAGGAAGGCGCTAACCCAGAGAAAATCAAAGAACAATTAGCCGGCATGAATATCCTCGTTGAGGATTGGGGCGGTAAATACCAGAGCCAGGAAATTTCAGCCAAAAAAGGTATGAATATCGACCTGCTGCTCGAAAAAATATTGCTCGAAGCAGAACTGCTGGAGCTGAAAGCCAACCCGAAACGCGAGGCTTCTGGTTCTACCATCGAAGCTTCGCTCGACAAAGGCCGCGGTTATGTATCTACCGTACTGGTTCAGGGCGGTACCCTGCACCAGGGAGACATGATCGTATCCGGCCAGTACTTCGGTAAGATCAAGGCGATGTTCAACGAACGTGGTCAGAAGATCAATATCGCAGGCCCTTCCACACCGGTACAGGTGCTGGGCCTGAACGGTGCGCCGCAGGCTGGTGAGAAATTTAAAGTATACACCGACGAGACAGAAGCGAAGAGCGTAGCCAACCACCGTGCACAGATCATGAGGGAGCAGGGCTTACGCAGCCGCAAACACATCACCCTTGATGAGATCGGCCGTCGTCTGGCACTGGGTAACTTTAAAGAGCTGAACGTAATTATCAAAGCCGACTTCGATGGTTCTGCCGAGGCCCTGAGCGACTCCCTGCAGAAACTGTCTACCGAAGAGGTAGTGGTGAATGTAGTACTGAAAGGTGTTGGCCAGATCACGGAGAGCGATGTAATGCTGGCCAGTGCATCCGATGCGATCATGCTGGGCTTCCAGGTACGTCCTTCGCCACAGGCTGCAAGACTCGCGGACCAGGAAAACATCGAGATCCGCTACTACTCCATCATCTACGACGCCATTGCAGAAATCAAGAGCGCAATGGAAGGGATGCTGGAACCTACCCTCGAAAAGAAAGTGGTGGGCAATATCGAGATCCGCGAAGTGTACAAGATCAGCGGCGTAGGTACGATTGCAGGTTGTTACGTACTGGACGGCAAGTTTACCCGCAATACCCGTATCAATATCATCCGCGATGGTATCGTAGTACATACCGGCGAACTGGCTTCCCTGAAGCGTTTCAAAGACGACGTGAAAGAAGTCAATGCCGGTTACGAATGTGGTCTGAGTATTAAAAACTACAACGACATACAGATCGGCGATATCCTTGAAGGTTACGAAGAAGTGGAAGTAAAACGTAAGTTGTAAGCTTTCTTTCGATATACGACCAAAATATCAAAGCCGTTGGAGCCCTGCTTCAACGGCTTTTTTTATGCGTCTGCTCATACACGGGCTGTTTATGAACGTTTGCTGGAAGTAGCCATAGACCTTGATACCGCAACCACCCCTTGCAGAGACGTCGCGGCAAAACAAAATTTGAGCCCTAAAGAATAGAATAACCGATGGCCTACGGCAACAGGGAGCAATGGACAGACGCCTGTAAAGGATTTAAGATAGATTAAAGCCCTGGTCCATGTCCGTCATGCTGCACAACATCCCTTGCAGTATATGCCGCGGGGAAGAGATATCTTTTAGCAACATTTCCGATCAGGCAAAAAAGACGAAGAAGTATATGGACCCCGGCAAAGCGATTCGGTTAATCTAACTATATTTTTTTCTCGCAGCGGCGCTGCGCTCGCTGCGAGAAAAAATGAAATTCACAGGATCACATTCCCCGCAAGGAACTGGTATTGCAGTATATTTGTTGTCCCCGCAGCGTCTCCCCGCAGGGGGACGCTGCGCAAAGTGAGAACAAGCACTAAAAGACCGCAAGATCCGGTACGTATTGCCCGCTACTTTTGTATGTATGAAACCGCTCAAACATGCATCCGGCGCCAGGCCGGCATCCCGGCCTTCATTCCGCCAGCACCAGATTACCGGCCAGTTCCTGGCCCGGCTCGATCAGCACCTTACCGACCTGCGCAATGGTGTAGCGCAACATAGCCTCGAGATCAGGGAAGTGGCGGCGCAACTCTTTATCCATCCCACACACCTCAGTAATACCATAAAAGAGGTGTTGGGCAAACCAGCATGCCTCGTATACGAAGAGAAACTGCTGCAACTGGCCAAAGAATTGCTGGAAGGCCCGCAGCCCGTCAATCATATTGCCTTCGCACTCGATTACGATCCCTCAAATTTTACCCGGTTCTTTAAGCGTTTCACCGGCATTACCCCCAGGCAGTACCGTAATGAGTTGTTGTACCGGCACGCTGCCGAAAATCCGGAAAAGGATACCATTTAATCTGTAAAACGGACCATTTTACCGCGAGGCGCTCTGCTACTTTTGTCTGGTCAACCAACAATAAAAAAAGAACATGGCAACAACACAGAAAACAGCGCTTATAACCGGCGCCAACAAGGGCATAGGCCTGGAAACCGCACGGCAACTGGCCTTACAGGGTTATTATAGCTACCTCGGATGCCGGGATAAGGAAAGGGCCGAGGCAGCAAAAGCCGGCTTACAGGCCGCAGGGATAGATAATGTAGATTACCTGCTCTTCGATGTAACGGATGCAGCCTCGCTGGCTGCCGCCGCACAGGAGTTGGAGCGCCGGGCAGGCAGCCTGGATATCCTGGTCAATAATGCCGGTATCTCGGGTATCATGCCGCAGCCTTCCAGTACCGTAAGTATGGACAATATGCGCCAGGTATTTGAGACCAATTTTTTCGGTGTTGTGCAGACCACACAATACTTCCTGCCGCTACTGCACAAGTCGGCGCAACCCCGTATCGTCAACGTGTCCAGCGACCTCGGTTCGCTTACCCTCAACCACGACCCGTCCTGGCCTTTCTACGACCTGAAGCTGGCGGCCTACAATGCTTCCAAAACGGCGCTGAATGCCTATACGGTAACCCTGGCTCACGAACTGAAGCAAACGGCTTTTAAAGTGAATGCGGTTAACCCCGGCTTTACGGCTACCGATATGAACCAGCACCAGGGTATCATCGGCGTAGAAGAGGCCGCGGCCGTAGTGATCCGCTACGCCCTGCTGGATGCTGAAGGACCTACGGGTTTATTCTTCAGCGATTACGGTGCAACGCCCTGGTAAGCCGGACGGTTTATATACCTGCCGCCCGGGGAATATACTAGCGGCCGGTGAGTTTTACTGTTTTAACTTTTATCTTTGCGTCATGTCACAAAAAATCTCTACCGATAAAGCCCCCAAGCCCGTAGGCTTGTACCCGCATGCCAGACGCTCCGGCAATCTCCTCTTTCTCTCCGGCATAGGACCGCGTACGGTTACCGACGAAATTCCGGGATTGAAGCTCGACAAGAACGGGAACTTCCTCGAGTTCGATTTCGAAGCGCAATGCCGTAACGTATTCGACAATGTGCGCATCGTACTGGAAGAAAGCGGCAGCAGCTGGGATAAACTGATTGACGTAACCGTTTTTCTCGTAAATATGAAGCGGGATTTTGCAACATACAACAGGGTTTATGCAGAGTATTTTAAAGACAACCAACCTTGCCGTACGACCGTGGAAATCAACTCGCTGCCCACGCCCATCGCCATCGAGCTGAAGTGTATCGCAGAGATTGACTAAGCCGTACCCCGGCGGATTAACATAAGCTTAGCCCCCGCTTTGCCAACCAATTGTTTAAAGGACTGTTAGTATATACCCACGGTGCACCAGGTGGAATACTTTTCAAACTTTAAAAATTTAAAGCTATGAACGCACAGACCCTTAAAGGCAACTGGAACGAATTAAAAGGCAAGCTGAAACAAAAATATGCCGACCTTACAGACGACGATCTGCTCTATGCAGAAGGTAAAGAAGATGAGCTGTATGGCAAACTCCAGCAAAAATTAGGAAAAACCAAAGAAGAGCTGCATAAGGAGCTGGACTCCCTGTAGCGATTCCGGGAAAACGAATTGAGCCTTCCGTTATTTACGGAAGGCTTTTTTATGGGTTGCCCTGCTGCCGTACAGAAATTTCTCGTTAAATTTGAGCATTCCATTCCTGTTTACATCATGAGCCAGCCCGCCCACAATGCAGATATCCGCGTCGTTATTATCGAAGACGACGAAACCATACGCGATGCCTACACCTACCTGATTAACGAAGCGCCGGGATATACCGTTGCCAATGCTTATTCCTCGGCAGAAAATGCGCTGAAAGGCATCAAGGCCGATGATCCGCATGTGGTACTGCTGGACGTGGAATTGCCCGGCATAAACGGGCTGGAAGCCATACCCCGTATCAAGGCACAGGTCGAGGACGTGTATATCATTATGCTGACGGTATATGAACACCAGCAAACCGTGTTCGATGCCCTGAGCCGCGGCGCTGCCGGTTACCTGACCAAAAGCACGCCTCCCGCAAAGATTATCGATGCACTGGGCGAAGTGCTGGATGGCGGCGGCCCTATGAGTGTGAACATTGCCCGTATGGTGGTCAACTCGTTCCAGAAAAGCCAGGCCTCCCCGCTGACGCGCCGCGAGACGGAAATACTGGAGCAGATCGCCGATGGTAAAACCCGCAGCAGGATCGCGTCAGAAATGTTTATCGACCTGGAAACGGTCAAATCCCACCTGAAAAACATCTACTCTAAACTGGATGTGCACTCGCGCGCCGATGCCATCAAAACGGCCAAACAAAATAAATATATATGACCGTGCTGACCAGCAAGGCTTGCAGCCTTATGCCCGGCCCAACATATTTATGTTAGCATCCTGTCTATTATAGGGGATTGGGAGAAAAAAACAGTATCTTCATCTCTCCTTACAGATAAACGATTTCATGCTGATGAGCCGGATATTTATACTTATAGCTCTTTTTTTGCTTCCCTTTACTGCAGGCTTTGCACAGCAGGCCCCCCTGCAGTTTATCGCCAACGAAGGTCAGTGGGAGCAACCCTTTCTCTACAAAGGCCTTTCGGCCAATGCCGATATCTACCTCGAACACGAAGGCATTACCTATGTAGTGGGCGCCGAACATAACTGGGACCTCGTTCACGATTATAAAGACGGGGCAATTACCACGCCACCGGTATTGAAATTCCACGCTTACAAAATGAAATGGCTGGGCGCCAACCCTAATGCGGTAACCCAGACGGCCAAGAAACAGGCTTACTACCACAACTACTACCTGGGCCAGGACCCTAAAAGATGGAAGAGCCGCGTAGGCATCTACGGCAATATCGACTACAAAGACCTCTACCCCAATATCGACCTGCACCTCAGCTCAGAAAAAGGACATCTCAAATACGACTTTATTGTTAAACCCGGCGCCGATCCGCGTTATATACGCCTGGCCTTCGAAGGTACAGACGGCATGAAGATCAGCCAGGGCAACCTGCTGATCCAGACTTCGGTGGGTACCGTTACCGAAATGGCGCCCTACGCCTACCAGTATATCAATGGCGTATTGAAAGAAGTGCCCTGCCAGTACAGCCTGAATGGCCGTGAACTGCAGTTCCGCTTCCCTAAAGGTTTTGACGCCTCTGAAAACCTGATTGTCGATCCGGTAATCACCTTTGCCACACTTACCGGTTCTGTAGCCGATAACTGGGGCTTTACCGCCACCTACGATCACCAGGGCAACTTTTACGCGGGCGGTATCGTTAACGGTGCCGGTTACCCCACTACAACCGGCGCCTTCCAGCTTACCTTTGCCGGTGGCACCCCGGGCACAACCATGCTTTGCGATGTGTCCATTACCAAATTCAATGCAGCGGGTAGTTTACCCCTGTTCTCCACCTACCTGGGCGGCAACCAGAACGATATGCCGCACAGCCTGGTGGTAGACGAATCCAATAGCCTGGTCGTGGCCGGTAAAACGTTGTCGCTCGACTTCCCCGTGGTAACCGGATCGTACGACACCCAGCATAACGGCAGTTACGATATCTTCCTCAGCAAGTTTAATGCAACGGGCACCGCGCTTGTAGGTTCTACCTTCCTGGGCGGCAGTGGCGACGATGGGATCAATGTCGCACCCGGTTTTTCGGCCAACCAGACCAGCCTCAAATTCAACTACGGCGATGATTCCAGGAGCGAAGTAATCGTGGACAGGCTGGGTAATATCTACCTGGCCGCCAGTACGCAATCCAACAACTTCCCCGTAACGTCCAATGCAGCGAAAAGCACCCTGGGCGGTACACAGGACGGTATCTTTGCCAAGTTTAACCCCAGCCTGACCACACTCACCTACAGCACCTTTATCGGGGGCAGCGCCAACGATGCCGCTTATGTGCTGACCCTTGATACCGCCGAGTCGCATGTGTATGTGGCCGGGGGTACGCAGAGCAACGATTTCCATACCGCCGTTACCACCGGCGCCTATAAGAGTACGTACCAGGGCGGCCTGGCCGATGGCTACATCTGCCGCTTTCTCAACACAGGAGCCTATACCCTGCAAAAAGCCACGTTTATCGGCACGGGCGCTTATGACCAATGTTATGGCGTACAGACCGACCACGAGAACCGGGTTTATGCCATGGGCCAGACCCTCGGCGCATTCCCCGTTTCCTCCGGTGTTTATTCCAACCCCGGCTCGCCCCAGTTCCTGATCAAGCTCGACAGCATGCTCAGCACCAGTGTGTATTCAACAGTATTCGGAAGCGGGCCCAGCACATCGCCCAATATTTCGCCGGTAGCCTTCCTGGTCGATACCTGTCAGAATGTATATATCTCCGGTTGGGGCGGTCCTATCACCCCCGGCAGCTCTACCGATAACCTGCCCATCACCACGGATGCCTTCCAGCCCACTACCGATGGCAGCGATTTCTATTTTATCGTATTCAGTAAAAATGCGTTGAACCTGTTGTTCGGTTCGTTCTTCGGTTCGCCCAACAAGGCCGAACACGTAGATGGCGGCACCAGCCGGTTTGACCCACAGGGCGTGGTATACCAGGCCATTTGTGCAAGTTGCGGCGCCGGCTCGGCTTTCCCCGCCACGCCGGGCGCCTACGCCGCCACGAAGGGTAGTACAAACTGTAACCTGGGTGCGGTAAAAATTGCCTTTAACCTGGGCAGTGTAAATGCACAGGCCAACGCCAACCCCAGCCTTACCGGCTGCGCGCCGCTCACCGTTAACTTTGGCAATACCAGCTCTAACGCTACTTCCTATGCCTGGGATTTTAATGATGCGGGCTCAACCTCCACCGCCGCGACCCCTACGCATACCTTTATAAATCCCGGCGAGTACAATGTACGCATGGTGGCCATTAACCCCAATGCCTGTAAAACACACGATACGGTATACCTGAAGATCGTGGTGAGCACCGATACCATCCATGCCAATTTCAATTATAAACTGGCCGATACCTGTACCAATCCCAAGCTGACCCTGATAAACGGCTCGCAGCCAATGCAGGGGCGCACCCTGGCCGATGCTACCTTCAAATGGTATTTTGGCGACAATACTTCTTTTACCGGTCCTAACCCGCCGCCCCATAACTACCCGACCCCGGGCACCTATACCCTGATGATGGTGATGACGGATACCGCGGCCTGTAACTCCCCGGATACCCTGATCCGGACCTTCTCGTTCGAACAACTGTTCGTGAATGCCGCCTTCCAGCTGCCCGACACCTTCTGCGCCGGCGATACCCTGCGTATTACCAACAGTTCGGTAAACGGCACCAGCTATAACTGGACTTTCGGCGATGGCAGCAATTCGACAGATCAGCACCCATCGCATATTTTCCAGAGCCCGGGCACTTATACCATCCGGCTGGTGTCTTCCAATCCCAATTCCTGCAACAAGGTAGACTCGGCAAGCCGCACCATTACCATTAATCCCAACCCTAAAGCCGCCTTCTCGTATACCCCGCTGATACCGGAAACCAATGTCCCCACCCGGTTCGTGAACCAATCGCAGAATGCGGTGCGTTACCAGTGGTCGTTCGGCGATGGCGGCGGCAGCGTAGAGATCAACCCGGAACACCAGTACGCCCGCACCGGCTCGTATACGGTATGCCTTACCGCGTATAATACCGTGGGCTGCTCCGACAAGGTGTGTAAAACCGTACAGGCCGATGTGCTGCCGCTTGTCGACGTGCCTACCGGCTTTAGCCCTAATGGCGACGGTTCCAACGATATCCTCTATGTACGGGGTTATAGCATTGCGACCATGGATTTCAAAATATTTAACCGCTGGGGTGAGCTGGTATTCCAGAGCCAGAACCAGAACAAGGGCTGGGACGGCACCTATAAAGGCAAGGCCCAGGAAATGGATGCCTATGCCTATACCCTGCAGGTTACCTTCCTGGATGGCAGCACCCAGAACAAAAGAGGCAATGTAACACTGCTGCGCTAGCGCTAAAGGACAATACAGGATCAAGTGGAATATCTGGGGGAGCTCCGGTATACTTACCCTGATTTTTATTCTTCTTTGTCTTAATACAAAGAAGCAAAAATCAAGACTGTAGAAAAAGTGCTAAAAATGCCTTGTAAGCCTAAAAGAAATAAGTCCGGGCGGTAGTAAAAAATGGACGAAGGAATGACGAACGAACTAAAGTACAGGGCCAGACTGTGGGAACTGTATTTCTTTCTATACGGCGTCCTGCTGCATTTATTCGCTGTATTTTTTTATTTTCTTATTGGTGCTCATGAGCGCTACGCGGTTTATTAACGCCCTTTTTCTAAAGGTCGGTATGTTTGGCTGTTTCCTGGCTTGACGTCCCGGCAGTGTATGTAACGGGTATTGAGCAAAGCATGCTTACGTGGTTGGTGGCCAGATGTTACGACCAATATACACCCGTTCGCTGCGTCGCCGTATCGCTGCGAGAAAAAACGTATTCCACTGCTGCAAATGGTCGTAACTGCCAAGCTATGTAGATTCGTAGCAAGACACTGCGAATAGCTAAGCAAATAAATAAGGATATGGCAGAATGATGATTCGTTTTAAGAACAAGGCTTTTTATTAATCCCCCAGAAATTCTGCTTGATCCACAATACATCCATACATGACGAAAGCCGGACCTCTGGGGTCCGGCTTTCGTATAATCAGCTTTGTTACAAGCCTGGGAAATTCAATTACATAGCAGCTTTAGCGGCTTCAGCCCACTCTTTGCCTAATTGTTGGAAGTACTCGGTGAATTTCTGAGTTTCTTCTGGTTTCAGTTTTTTCATCCACTCAGGCATGTTAGCGTTTACTTTCTGCGCTTTAGCAGCCAGTTCAGATACTTTAGCCTGGTCTTTATTTTTCAGAGCGGCAACGTAATCAGCGATCAGCGTTTTGTATTCGGCCAGACCTTTGTTTACATCTTCGTTAGAAAAAGAAGGAGTTTCTGCTGCAGGAGCGTTAGCAGCAGGAGCTTCCGGTGCAGTAGCTGCTGGTGTTTCAGCTGGTTTTTCAGTTTCAGTAGCAGCTGTTTCTTTAGCAGCGTCTTTGTTTTCGCCGCAAGATACCATAGTTACAGCGGCAAAAGCCAGGGCTGCACAGGATAAGATGATTTTTTTCATGATTGTAAAATTTTAGCAAAGGTAGAACAGATGAGAATAATTCCAAATAAAGCTCGTGTTTACAGCATATTTAAGAATACTTTAAGAATAATTATACCTGTGATTTTGGCCTTTGTTTTATTAGTTTTTTAAATCATTTCTCTTGCTGATGCCCTTATTTTTTCGTATTTTTGCTCGTTAATAAAAGGCTGTTTTCCTGAGTGCAGAAGCAGCTTTTAAATTGTGTTTTTATCCATAAGGGTTCGTTTCTAAAACGTCATAATGAGTACAGAAAATCAAGAAGTAATTACACCCGCCATACCACCTAATTATGGCGCGGACAGTATCCAGGTTCTGGAAGGATTGGAAGCGGTTCGTAAGCGTCCGTCCATGTATATCGGTGATATCGGGATCAAGGGATTGCACCACCTGGTGTACGAGGTTGTAGATAACTCCATCGACGAGGCGCTTGCAGGGTATTGTAAGAACATTACTGTTACCATCAAACCCGACAATTCGATAATGGTAGAGGATGATGGCCGTGGTATTCCAACGGGTATCAATTCCAAAGAAGGCAAATCGGCTCTCGAGATGGTAATGACCATGCTGCATGCCGGGGGTAAGTTTGACAAAAACACGTATAAAGTTTCCGGCGGTCTGCACGGTGTGGGTGTAAGTTGTGTGAACGCACTCAGCGATCCCCTGCATGTAACCGTACACCGCGAGGGCAAAATATTTGAGCAGGAATACCGAGAGGGCGTTCCCCAGTACGAAGTACGGGAGATCGGAACTACCGACCGTACCGGCACCATCGTACATTTCAAACCCGATGGTACCATCTTTAAAGATACCGTTTACCATCGCAATATCCTGGCTGCCCGTTTACGCGAGCTCTCCTTCCTGAATAAGGGTATCCGTATTATCCTGGTAGACGAACGCGCCGATGAAGAAAACGGTGATGTGCCGCGCGAAGAGTTTTATAGCGAAGGCGGTATCGTAGAGTTTGTACAACTGCTCGACAGCAATGGCAAACGCGAACCGCTTATTCCCAATACCATTTATGTAGAAACGCACGATGCAGACAGCAATGTAGCCGTAGACGTGGCGCTTACCTACAATACCTCTTACAACGAGCATATCTTCTCGTACGTAAACAACATCAACACGATCGAAGGCGGTACCCACGTAGCGGGCTTCCGCAGGGCGATAACCCGTGTGTTCAAAGCCTATGGCGATAAGAACAAACTGTTCGAAAAAGCCAAAGTCGAAATTACCGGCGACGACTTCAGGGAAGGATTGAGCGCGATCATTTCGGTTAAGGTACCCGAGCCTCAATTCGAGGGCCAGACCAAAACCAAGCTGGGCAACAACGAAGTAACCGGCGTAGTGGACGGCTGCGTAAGCCGTGCGCTCGACGCTTATCTCGAAGAAAACCCGAAAGCAGCAAAAGTCATTATCGACAAAGTGATTATTGCCGCCCAGGCGCGCGCTGCAGCCAAGAAAGCCCGCGAAATGGTACAACGCAAAAGCGTACTTACCGGCGGCGGTCTGCCCGGCAAACTGGCCGACTGCTCCGATAAAGATCCCGAGCGTTGCGAACTGTACCTTGTCGAAGGTGACTCGGCCGGTGGTACTGCCAAGCAGGGCCGCGACCGTAGCTACCAGGCCATCCTGCCGCTCAGGGGTAAGATCCTGAACGTGGAGAAAGCACAGGAACATAAAATCTACGAAAACGAGGAGATCAAGAACATGTATACCGCCCTGGGCGTAACCGTTGGTACCCCCGACGATCCCAAGGCCCTGAACCTGACCCGGCTCCGTTACCACAAGGTAATCATCATGACGGATGCCGACGTCGATGGTTCGCACATCGCTACCCTGATCCTTACCTTCTTCTTCCGTTATATGACCACTCTGGTAGAACAGGGCTATGTATACCTGGCCCAGCCGCCGCTGTACCTCGTTAAAAAAGGTAAGGAAGGCATTTACTGCTGGACGGAAGACGAACGTAAAGCAGCAGTGAGCAAACTGGCCAACGGCAAAGAAGACAGCGTAAGCATACAGCGCTATAAGGGTCTTGGTGAGATGAACGCAGAACAGCTCTGGGATACGACCATGAACCCAGAGAGCCGTAACCTGAAACAGGTTACCATCGAAAGCGCTGCCGAAGCCGACATGGTATTCTCCATGCTGATGGGCGAGGAAGTAGGCCCGCGCCGCGAGTTTATCGAGAAAAATGCCAAGTACGCCAAAATCGACATTTAAGTTTATAAAAAGCATAATAAAAAAAGTCCCGGTCGACCGGGACTTTTTTCATAACAGGCGTCTGTAATCCGTCACCCCGTTCTGCTTTTAAACCGTACATTCGGTAGTTTATTACTAACTTTAGACGCCGTCTCCTGCCCGGCAAAGGAAAATGGAACGGATGAGCATAAACAAGATTTGTAAATCAACATGTATATTCGAGGTTAAAATGCCTGAAATCCTTACCAGAAAAGCATTTAACGCTGATTTAACTGCATGCTGATATACAATTTTTATTTTCGTACGTTATTAAAGCACTAGAGTCCCATTATCGATATGATGCTTAAGAAGAGTTTTGCCTGGATCTTTATACTGATTGGCCTGCATATCAGCACCTTTGCCCAGGAAGTTGTTTTTACGGCGCAGGTAAGCAGCCAACGGGTAGGTACCAAAGACCAGCTACAGGTAACCTATACCTTAAGTAATGCCCGGGATGCCGGCAATTTCCAACCGCCTTCGTTTTCAGGATTCTCCATAGAAGGCGGCCCCTACCAGTCCAACAATACCAGTATCAATGTCGTGAACGGGCAAACCCGCCAGACCTCCGCCGTGAGCCTGACCTATGTACTCCGTCCGTTGCGCGCCGGCAGCGTTACCATTCCCCCGGCCAAGGTCGATGTAGGCGGGAAAACAATCTCCTCCAACAGCCTGAAGCTTGATGTGGTTAATGGCGCTATTGCAGGCGGCAGGCCGCAGCAACGCGCCGCCGATCCCTTCGACGACGATCCCTTTGCCGCTATGCGCATGATGCAGCAACGGATGATGCAGCAACAGCAGCAATACCGCCAGCAGCAGAACCAGGCACGCCAGCAGCAAAGCGCTGAACTGCAAAGCATGGACGAGAAAAATATTTCGAAGAACATCTTTATCCGTGTTGATGTCGATAAAACCAATCCTCATGTAGGCGAGCAGATAACGGCAAGTTATAAGTTGTATACCCGGTTGCCGATGACGGTGAACCTGACCCAGCTGCCTTCGCTGAACGGCTTCTGGAGCCAGGACTTCCAGATTCCCAACCCGCCCAAAGCACGCGAAGAGGTTGTAAACGGGCAACGTTACCAGGTATTCCTGCTGAAGCGTTCCGCCCTGTTCCCGCAGCAGGATGGCGCCCTCGAGCTGGATGCCGCCAAGGCCGAAGGTGTGGTAAGGGTATTACAACAGGTTAAAGGCCGCAACCCTTATGCCGACGACCCTATGTTCGGATCTTTCTTTATGGATGATCCCTTTTTTAATGACGATGCCTTTGTTGGCTACAATTACAAAGATGTACCGGTAAAATTATCCAGTCCACCGGTAAAGATCAATGTACGCCCCCTGCCCGCAAAAGACCAGCCGGCCTCCTTTACCGGCGCTGTGGGCGACTTCAGTATACAAGCCAGCCTGGATAAAAAGACACTCAGTACCGATGATGTGGCCACCCTTACCTTTACGGTATCGGGCAGCGGCAACCTCAAGCTGATCAGTAACCCCAAGGTAGCCTTCGCCGGCGAATTGGGCGTAAGCGATCCGCTGGTAACCGATACCATTACCGGTCGCAATCCAGCGATTACCGGCAGCAAGATATTTACCTATACCATCAGCCCGCAAATGCCGGGCGACTTTACCATTCCCCCCATACCCTTTGCCTATTATGATGCGGGCTCGGGACAGTACAAAACCGTACAAACCCAGCCGTTTAAGCTACAGGTGACCAAGGGTAAAAATTATAACCCGGCCATAGCCAGGGACCAGGCCATACCCGGCGATATTCATGACATTACAAAAGGCGAGCTTCAGCCGGATACCGTACAGCGCCCGCTTGCAGGACGTGCAGGCTACTGGGCTCTTTACCTCTTACCCATACTGGCATTTACGGGCCTGCTGATCTGGAAACGCCGCCAGGATGCCTATGCCGGAAACACCGCCTTGTTCCGCAATAAAAAAGCCAATAAGATTGCCTGGAAACGCCTGGCTACCGCCCGTAAACTGCTGCCCCAACAGGAGCACAAGGCCTTTTACGAAGAAGTATCGAAAGCCATATGGCTGTACCTGAGCGACAAACTGGCGATACCCCTGTCCAACCTCTCGAAAGATAATGTGGCCAGCGAACTGGAACATAAACAGGTACCTGCCAGCCAGATCGAGCAGGTAAGCCACCTGATACTCGAATGCGAAATGGCCCTCTACAGCCCTTCGGGCGGGCAGAAACAGCGGCAACACACCCTGAACGAAGCCTCCACAGTGATCGGCGCCCTGGAACAAGTATTGAAAACCAAGAATAATACCACATTACAACATGCCGGCTAATCAGCGTCTGACCACATCGATTTTTAGAACAACGGCGGCCATAATCCTCCTGTTCTTGCTGCATAACATTACTTATGCCGTAACAACAGATAATAAAAGCCTGTGGCAAACCGCCAACACCTTATACGCGCACAAACAATACGATAGCGCCGCAGTATATTATGAAAAGCTTCTGTCCGGGGGCGTTAATAATGCCGATATACACTACAACCTCGGCAATACCTATTACCGGCTCAACAAAGTGGGCGGGGCCATTCTTCATTACGAGAAGGCGCTGCACCTCGATCCGCATAGTAAACAGGTAAGCGATAACCTGGCCCTGGCGAAAGGTCGTGTACTGAACCCCTTACCCGAGTTCCCGCCTATCTTTTTTATACGTTGGTGGAACGGCCTGGTACAGTCGCTGTCTCCGGATGTATGGGCCTGGCTGAGCCTGCTCGCCTTCTGCGCGGTACTGACGGTCATTTATTTTGCCCGTGTCCGTAAGGAGCAATTCAGTCATTCGGGCCGCTGGTTGTCGGTAAGCGTGGTTACCCTGCTGGTTTGCGGCTGTATGGCCTTTTTTACCTACGATGCCCGCCAACACAGTGGCAAGGCTGTAGTGATGCAGGCCGGCATCAGTTTCTTCGAAGGCCCGCAGTCCAACAGTAAAGTACTGGGTACCCTGCCTGAAGGTACCGTGGTACAGATCAACCAGGAGGAGGGCAACTATTACAATGTAAAACTGCCCAATGGCCGGGAAGGCTGGATAGCGGCGCAGGATCTCAGTAAGGTATAACCGGTAAGCAACGATATACGGAGCTGGTCTTTTTTAAGGACCAGCTTTTTTATGTGCTGCCCGGATGGCCGGAGATAAAAAACGGGAGCAAGCCGGCGCCGGCCTGCTCCCGTTGAAGGGGGAATAACGTTATGTTTAGCTGAAATAACGGGCTACAATAGGGATCCTGCGGCCTATACCAAAGGATTTGGAAGACACCCTGATGATCGGGCAAAACTGGTTACGCTTGTATTCGTTCCGGTTTACCATTTGCAGGATACGGTGTACCAATGCCTCGTCGAAGCCCTGGGCCACGATCGCCCCGGCGCCCTGCCTGCGTTCCACATACTGGTACAGGATCGCATCCATAATCGCATAGTCGGGCAGGCTGTCGCTGTCCTTCTGCCCGGGTCTGAGCTCGGCCGAAGGCGGCTTGGTAATAATATTTTCGGGAATAATCTCACCATCTTTATTGATAAAGCGGGCCAATGCAAAAACCTGCATTTTGTACAGGTCGCCCAATACGCCCAGGCCACCAGCCATATCGCCGTAGAGGGTGCCATAGCCGGTAGCCAGCTCGCTTTTGTTGGAGGTGTTCAGCAGGATATAATTAAACTTATTGCTCAGGGCCATAGCCAATGCGCCTCTTATCCGCGACTGGATATTTTCCTCTGCAACATTGAAAGGCCGGTCTTCGAATATGGGTTGGAGCGATAATTCGAACTGGTCGAATATAGGTTTGATCGGTAGAATATCATACCGGTTGGCCAGGTTTTTAGAAAGCTGCTCGGCGTCGCTTACCGAATGATCGGTAGAGAATTGGGAGGGCATCAGCAAGGCATGCACATTTTCGGGCCCGAGAGCCCGGCAGGCCAGGGCCAGGGTCACTGCACTGTCGATACCACCCGAAGAGGCGACGATAGCCTGTTTAAAGCCCATCTTTTCGAAGTACTGGCGAATACCCATTACCAGAGCATCATGAATACGGTCGATATGAAGCAAGGGTTCGAAAACAGGAGTAGTTAAAGCCGTTCCGGGCAATACGGCCGGTGCATGTACAGGCTGTTCCGTAAAGCCGCCCTGCAGGTCCCAATGGACTGCTGCCAGCTCTTCCCGGAAATAGCCCATTTCCTTAACCAGGTTGCCTTCGGCATCGCATACCAGCGAACCGCCATCGAATACAATCTCGGTTTGCGAGCCCACCGTATTACAGTAGATCATGGGCAAGCGGTAGCGGGCCACATTCTTCTTAACCACGGCCAGGCGGTTTTCGGCATGTACATAATCGAAAGGCGAAGCACTGAGGTTGATCATGATATCGGGCTGTTCGGCCATAAGCCGGTCCATTGGCCGCGAACGGTACAGGGGATTGTCCGCTATATCCCAGATATCCTCGCATATGGTAACTGCCAGCTTCTTGCCTTTAAAGGGCACCACGGCCCACTCGTAGGCCGGTTCGAAATACCGGTATTCATCAAACACGTCGTAATTGGGCAATAGCGTTTTATGAATCACTTGCTGGATACGGCCTTCAGCCAGGAAATAAGCGCTATTGAAAAGGTCCTTACCTTCTACCTGCGGATTGCGCGAGGGGGCGCCTACCAGCACGGCAATGCCATTTGCCTCACGACTGATCTCATCGACAGCCTGCAGGCAGGAATCCACAAAATCTTCGAATTCGAGAAAATCCCTGGGCGGATAACCACATACTGCCAGTTCGCTGAATACGACCAGGTCGCCGCCTTGTTCTTTGGCTGCCCGTATGGCGTCGATAATTTTCCGGGTATTGGCTTCAAAATTTCCGATATGGTAATTCTGCTGTGCAAGAAATATCTTCAAGGGTCAATTGATTTTAAAGACAAAGTTAGTGCATATCCCGCAGGCGCTATCCAGCCCGGGGGCAATTAACCAATTTCTAATCCGCATCCGTTTATATGCCCTGGTTCCGGCATAACCGGTCCCAGTTGTACAATAGCTGTTTGCCCTCCGGCGTGAGTATCGATTCGGGATGGAACTGGATACCCGTGCAGGGATAAAGGGCGTGGGTCATCACCATCAGTTCCCCTTCGCCGGTAAAGGCCAGCGGCTGAAGCCCGGTATTTTCCCAGTCTTTGAGCAGCAGGGAGTGGTAACGCATTACTTCGAAAGTACCCGGAATATCCTGGAAAAGCGGGTGCCCGTTATGGCGTACCAGGCTGGTTTTACCATGTACGGGCCTGTGCGCCTTTACCAGGCGGGCGCCGAAAAACTGGCCCAACGCCTGGTGCCCCAGGCAGATACCCAGTATCGGGATACACTGGTGGCAAGCTGCAATAACTTGGTTGGTAATACCGGCAGATGCAGGGGTACGGGGGCCCGGAGACAGGATGATCCGCGCAGGTTGCAGATCCAGCAAGGCCTCCAGGCTGATTTCATCATTGCGGAATACCCGGACATCATCATGCAGCTCCAGCAGGTAATGATGCAGGATATAGGTAAAAGAATCGTAGTTATCTAGCAGTATCCACATGTTGTGCGGGGAGATGATCATTAATACGGTCGAACAGATGTCCCAGATCATCGAATATCGTTTTGGCAAAAGGGAACAGCTTCCCGATCAGGGCGAACAAAGCAGGTGCAAACGGCTCTACCAGGGCATACACCTTAGACTGGGCCTGGGTTTCCGGCCTGATTATCCCCATCTGGTTCAGGAGCCATAACAGCGAACTGAATACGAAGCTAACAATACAGCCGTATAACACAGCGCCGCTCAGGCGGTTCACAAAACCAAGGGCTACAGCCTCCACACTCTTCTCTATAAGTTTGGCGCCCAGGCGTACCAGCCATACGATCAGTATAAACACCAGGATATAGGTAAGGAACACGGCCCATTGGCTGTTATTAAACAGCAGCCCGGATACGGAACCCGAAAGCTTGAGGGCGCCCATTACGCCTGCAATAATTGCAAAGAACGAGAAAAGGGCTACCACAAAACCTTTGTTGTAGCCCCTTATCATAAACAGTACTAAAAATAACAGGTAGATGACATCTATCGCCATGATACAGGAAAAATTAGGAGGCCAGCAGTTTCTTCACGGTATCGGCGATCGCCTTACCATCGGCCTGACCGGCAAGGCTTTTGTTGGCGGCACCCATTACCTTACCCATATCAGCGGGAGAAGTAGCGCCCGTAGCGGCTATAATCTCTTTTACCTTAGCGGTAAGCGCCTCTTCGGATAATTGCTGCGGCAGGAATTGCTCAATAATGGCCAGCTCTTCCTCTTCTATTTTAGCCAGGTCTTCCCTATTCTGTGTACGGAATATATCAAGCGAGTCTTTACGCTGTTTGGACAGCTTTTGCAGCATTTTCAGCTCTTCCGCTTCGGTTAATTCCTCCTTAGCGCCGGTAGCCGTTTTTTCCAGCAGTATGGCTGCTTTAATCGCACGCAGGGTACGCAGCGCCGCTTCGTTCTTGTCGCGCATCGCCTGCTTCAGTTGTTCCATTATTCTTGCTTCGAGTGACATAGGCAAATCATTGTTTTTTTTTGAATAGGCAAAAATAAAATTAGCCGCCCAATTTTCCAATCGGGCGGCTAAAATATAGTCAGTTAACTGAATTATGGATTCTGATCAGACTCGTTCATATTGATGTTAGCATCAAGTTCAGACTGAGGGATCTTCCATACAAACTTGTTATCGCTAGCTGGCAGGGTCATAGTCTGTGCTTTGGCGATATCGTGGTTGCCAGAGCCGCTAGGACGCTCCAATGGTTTTTTCAACCTCTGGATGTCGGAGTAAGACATACCTTCCAGGTACAGCTCGATACGACGCTGCAGGTAGATTTCCTCTTTCAGTTTATTGCCTGTACCGGTATAGTAAGCACCGCCGGCATAGGTATAAGCCTTGTTACGCTTTTGGATCAGTGTTTCCAGGGCAGTAACCGCAGCAGCGTCCTGACCTGAGTTAGCCAGAGCTTCGGCCTTGATCAGGTACATTTCAGCAAGACGCATGTACAGGTTGTCATATACCCATGTGTTCGGAGTAGCAAGACGGAATTTAGTTTGTTTACGGTCGCTTGCGAAAGTTTTCCTACGAACGTCGGTAGTAGGGATTTTATCAAACAACTGTTTTGTGATCTTCCTCCAGGCAGCACCACCACCGGCATAGCTCTGGTTGCTGGTTCCGTCTACGAAAGACATGAAACAAACAATCTGGTAAGCACGGGTCTGGTCGGGAGTTAAGGCAGAAGCCCACATCCACTCAGAGTTGGTAGAAGAGTTGAAGCCTCCGAGGTATGCAGTGGTGTCCATCAGTTTGGATTCACCACCCGTGCTGCTGATCGCAGCAGAAGACATTTCATTTGCTTTAGTCCAGTCTTCCATAGTCAGCGCTACTTTGGCATAGATACCTTGAGCAGTTGCCAGGGAGATGTAAGACTTATTGGTGCTGGTAGTACCTTTTGCCAGCAGATCAACCGCCATTTTCAGATCGGTAGTGATTTGCGTGTAAACTTCGCCAACTGTGCTACGACGCGCACCTTCTGAAGTACCGGAAGTCGGTGTCAGGTAGATAGGCAGACCAGGATTGCTTTGACCCAGGGAGTACGTTTTACAGAAGTAGATTGACAGGCGGTAGTAAGCCCAAGCCCTGTAAGCCAGTGCCTGACCTTTGATGTTGTTTTTATCAGCATCAGGTCCTGCAGCGCCATCGATACGAGCCAGCAGGTTGTTGGCAGCATTCACCACTTTGTAGTAGAACGCCCAGGGAATTGCAATTACTGCATAAGTAGGCCTTACGATACCGGTATAGTCATACCAACCGGTAAACCAGTCAAAGTTGTTCGCGTTACAAACCACGTCGTTACCCATAACGTCGTCAGCCAGATCCACAGTTTTGGCACCGAAGTCATTGTGACGGTCGTTGTCGCCCAGTGCCGGAGCACGGTCAGACATTACACGGTTCATACCATCCAGCACCATATAGGCGCCGGTGGTCGTGGTATAAAGGTTTTCGTCTGTCGCAGCATCAGACGGCTGCGTATCCAGTACGCTTTTTTTACATCCCGCCAGTGTTGTACCCACGGCAAGAGCAAGGATTAAAAATTTATTTGATATACGCATGTTCAATGTTTTTGTTATGAATAATAGCTTAACAATTATAATCCCAGATTCAGACCAAACATGATGGTACGTGCAGGAACATAAACATAAGAAGCTTCACCATCAAAGGTAGCCTGAGGGTTCATACCTTTACGCTTAGACCAGAAAGCAGCGTTATCGACTGCAACATAAGCCCTTAAAGAGCTCAGTTTAGCTTTGCTAGCCAGAGCAGGAGAGAAGGTATAGCTCAGGTTTACGTTACGCA
Organism: Taibaiella chishuiensis; assembly: GCF_003014535.1. Lineage (GTDB taxonomy): Bacteria > Bacteroidota > Bacteroidia > Chitinophagales > Chitinophagaceae > Taibaiella > Taibaiella chishuiensis. The sequence continues at coordinate 248,992 of NZ_PYGD01000001.1, forward strand.
GGTTCAGGTAAGACGCGTCTACTAACCAACGGGAGCTAGCCTGGCCGATGTTCGGGTTGTTATACTCCAGACGTGGCAGGGAAGCACCGGTATTTTCAGGAGTCCAGCTGTTGGCAACAACATCTTTGTGGAAGTTGGTCTCACCAATGTTGATCTGACCACCACCCATCAAGCCAGAGTAAGTACCGTCGTAGTATTTACCACCTACACCATAAGTGAAGAGGAAAGACAGTTCGAAACCTTTGTAAGACAGGGTGTTTGTAATAGCACCAGAGAAGTCAGGCATTGCAGAACCCATGTATTTCCTAGAGTTGATCGCTTCAGAATAAACAGCAGTTGTTTTCCTTGTTCCATCTTCAGCAGTATAGTAGTACAGTTCATCACCATTGGAAGCATCTACACCAGCGCTTTCAACCAGGTAGAATTCATAACGGGAGTGACCAGCTTTCAGCATGATGTTACCAGAGATAACGGAGTCACGGCCCGGAGGCATTTTGCTGATCGCATTTTTGATTTTAGTCCAGTTCAGACCAATATCCCAACGGAAGTCTTTAGACTTAACAGCAGCAATATTCAGGTTGATCTCAACGCCCCTGTTGTACATGTTCGCGATATTCTCAACACGGGAAGAGAAACCGGTAGAACGTGGGAAAGGACGGTTGTACAGCAGGTCGTTGTTACGACGATCGAAATAGTTGAATTCAACATAGATACGGTCAAACAGGTTTGCTTCGAAACCAGCATTCAGTTGTTTCTGTTTTTCCCAGGTCAACAGCGTGTTAGGCAGGGATTTAGGAATAGCAGAAGAGTTGTTACCGTTTGGTTTATCCAGGGCATACAGACCTTGCCAAGCATAGTAGTTCTGAGAACCGTCAGCATTCAGGATCTGGTTGTTACCCTGTGTACCATAGCTTACTTTCAGTTTCAGCAGGTTCAGCCAGGAAACATCTTTCAGGAAATCTTCCCTGCTGATGTGCCATGCACCACCAACACTCCAGAAGGTACCCCAACGGGAATCTTTATAGAAACGGGAAGAACCATCCCTCCTTACGTTTGCACTCAGGAAGTATTTGCTATCGTAATCGTAGTTAGCAGAAGCCAACCAGCTTTCCAGTGTTTCGTCATAAGTCCTGGAGCTTGTAGATACTACAGTAGTTGCTACAGCCAGATCACGGAAGTCAGGGCCAGGGAAACCGGTTTTAACACCTTGTACATAGTTGCTGTTATAGCTATAGAACTCGTGACCAGCAGTTAAAGACAGGTTGTGTGCGCCCATCTGTTTCTGCCAGGACAATAACTGGTTCCAGGTATAAGTGATGTCGTTCTGTGCATATTTGCTCAGGAAGCCTTTTGTACCTTTAGACTGACCGTGCAGCATGCTGCTGTAAGAATAAGCGCTTACACCAACATAGTTCAGGTTCAGGTTGGTAGAGAAGGTAAAGTTTTTCAGGAATTTAGCCTGCAGGTAGGTAGCCAGTACAGAGTTGATAATTTTCTGTTTGGTATCACCCAGGGCCATAGAACCCAGGATGTTGTCACCAGGCAGACTTGGTTTGGTACCGATACTACTTTCAGGATCGTTAGCAACTGAACCCCAGTCATATTTGTATTCGCCGGTCAGTGGATCGATTTGTTTGTTACCTGCGCTATCGCGGTAGTAAACAGGATAGATCGGAGCCATCTGTAAGGCCTGGAAAGAAGGGTTACCACTGCTGGAACCGTCTTGTCCGAAATAACGCTGGTTAGATAAAGAACCAGACAGGTTGATACCGGCTTTCAGCCAGTCTGTAACCTGGGAGTTTACATTGATACGGGTAGTGAACCTGTCGTAGTTGGAGTATTTGATAAAACCATCTTCTTTCAGGTAACCGAATGACAAACGGTAGTCGGAAGTTTCGCTACCACCATCAACTGCCAGGTTATAGTCCTGACGGAAACCGGTACGCTGTAATTCTTTGAACCAGTCATCCTGGTATTTCAGTTTCGCATCCTGGTTGAAGTGACCGAATGTATCGAGCAGTTCGTAGTTTTTCTTATCGAAAGCATTGTAACCCAGACGGTCTACGATACCTTCGCCAGAATAACCGGCAGCCAGGTTCCTGGCATTGCTCTGCCATTTAGGTACCTGGGCAGCGATCTGTGCAGGAGTAGCATTAGGGTTGTTAGTTACGTAGTCGTTCTTGTACGTAGTCATCAGCTGATTGTAGAAAGCCTGCCATGCGTTTACATAGTAATCTTTCTGATCAGTAACGATATCGTAGTTAGGCAGCGCACGCTGAACAATACCCACTTTACCATCTACGGTAATCCTTGGTTTAGAATTCCTTCTACCTTTTTTAGTAGTGATGGCGATTACACCGTTAGCACCACGGGAACCGTACAGAGATGTTGCAGTCGCGTCTTTCAACAGGGTGATAGACTCGATATCCTGTGGGTTCAGTGAAGTGATGTCACCAACATAAGGCGTTCCGTCCAGTACATACAGGGGAGCATTGCTGGAGCTTAAAGAACCAGTACCCCTCATACGTACACCGGCACCGCTACCTGGCTGACCGCCACCGTTGGTAACCTGGATACCGGGAGCCGCACCTTCGATCGCTTTCGTGATGTCAGATACAGGCATTTTATCAATTTGTTTGGAGGTGATACGGTCCGCAGCACCTACATATTTTTCTTTAGTAACAGGAGGGCCGTAAGGTACGGTGATCTCCGCTTCATTCAACATAGTTGAAGATACTTCCAGGTTTACAACGACGCCTTCGCCGCCGTTAACCACTACACGGCTATAACCAGTAGCGCTAATCTCCAGTTTGCCGCTTTTTCCTTCCGGAATTTCCACTTCGAAATTACCATCGGCGTCGGTAACAGTACCAGTAGAGGTTCCCACTACTTTAACTGCCGCTCCGGGTACTGGCTCTTTCTTTTCATCAAGTACCGTTCCTCGGGCCTTGGTCTGTGCCATTACAGCTTGCACGCCACTCCATAGGAAGAGTGCAAACAGAAGTAACATTTTTTTCATACGCTTTGTTATTTGTTAAAAATCTACTTTTAGTTAAAAAATTAATCTAAAAAAACCGTGGCAAATTTAATAAAAAATTAAACTCTACAAAACAGTATTTTAACTATTAGTAAAAAATTGCCATACCATATGAATATGGCAATTTTTTACTGTTCAACTGAGTTAAAATGATTACCTGTTTAAAACAACTTTTTTACTAACTGTTGCTTTTGCTGTAGAAATCTGTAACATGTATACGCCGTTAGCGTACTGGTTCATATCCAGGATAACGTTGCCGTTACGGGTAGCTTTAACAGCGTAGCTGCCAACTTTAGCACCCAGGATATTTACGATCGTTACATTCAGATCCGAAATAGTAGACAGGTTGAACTTCATGTTCACCATACCTGTAGACGGGTTCGGGAAAATAGCAATACCGGAATTCAGTTCTTCCACATCTTTCACATCACTTGGATTCAGAGAGAAAGGAGAATCGTTACAGGTACCGCCGCCTACCAGTTTGGCCATTTCCATAGTGGTAGCGCCGGTGCTGGCAGGATCCAGGTGTGGTTTCAGCTTGGATGCAGAAGTACCATCGCCTTCAGGATATTCCCAGTTGCGGTCCAGCCTGCTGTACAAGGCCCTCCTGTTGGAAGAGCAGGGAGAAGAACCGCTACCGCCGCTCAGGTCGCCGATGATACGGCCGTTGGAAGCATTGAAGATAGAGCTACCGGAAGAACCGGGCTGAGAACCACCTTCAGAGAAAGCTACCTGCCAGTGTGTATTAGGCACGGTGTTCTGGTTGAAAGTACCGCTACCAATCAGTCCTGTCATTTTGGAGAACTTCTTACGGTCGCCTGCAGGATGGTGGAAAGAAACCCATAAGGTATCGCTCACGACCCCGGTACGATCCCAACCACCGAGATAAGTATCCCAACCTGGTAATTGGTTGTTCTGATCCCTTAAGCGCAGCAGCAGCCAGTCACCTGTAAAGGCAGGATTCTGTTTGCCCACTTCGCTGGCAGGATAATCGGAACGGGCCAGGAAATTGGCGCCGGTAAGTACTTTATTGGTAGGAGTACCGCCACCGCCGGCACAGAAACCGGATTGCAGACCGAAGGTAAACTCCCATTGGTTGAAGTAAGAATCTGATTTACCATTACCGTCATCGCAGTGCATCGCAGTCAGGAAAAGCGGGGCACAGTTTTTAGCGGTATTGTTGATCAGGTTACCGGAACAGTAACCGCCGCTGGTACCATCTGTAATCCAGATGTGCGCAGCAGTTTTGCTGATCTGCTCCCAGGGTGCAGCCGTAGGACACGCCGCATTGATCTGGCAGGGATCGGAATCACCGAGAGAATACTGGGTAGGTTTAGCAACTACGTCGCCTTCTTCAGGAGTAACGTATTCGCCGATGAAAGCGGTAGCGCCACGGTACAGGCCGTAAAGCTGGGTAATGTGAAACTCGATGTCGTTTACATTAACACCGGCATCGATATCCATTTCCAGGTTGATGACGTCGCCCTGGATCATTTCATGACCCATGGTTTTTTCCGGAACGTTGGAACGGTAGTCGAAACCGCCTACCAGTTGTTTACCATTTTCGTTGGTAATGTAATAAGTTACACCCTTTGGTACCTGGAAGGCCTTATAAAGGGGTTTGATTGCAACAGAAGTAGGTACTGAGAATTTTGCTCTCCAAACCTTGCTGCCGTCAGGCAGGTAGGTAAACGTACCTGAATTACTCAAAGTAATGTCAGTATTAACTGCTAATGCCACTCTGAACTTCCCTGGCCTGTCGATAAACGCCGCATCCTCCTTCTTGGCACTTTCAAAATCCGGGGTTGCCAGCGTCACCAGCGGAACCTTCTGGTTCTCCAGCGCAGCACGACTGGTCACGCTTTTAGGAAAGCCGCCAATGTTGTACTGTGCATGCACACCGCCCCAAACCGTGAGAGAAAGAAAAAGGGATAAAAATACTTTCTTCATAAATTTTTTATTTAATCCTAAAAATTTTTGAGCGAGTAAATGTAGGGATTATAGCCGCAATAGCCAAAAATTAAATTATATTTTTGTTTGCTTAATTTTTACATTATTGTTAATAATCCTCCCCATCTTCCCCTCTATAACAGACCCTTCAAAACGCAAAAAGTACTAGCAATATCAGGCATTTAAGTCAAAAAAAGTGCGCACTTACTAATAAAGACCATATTACACAAGTACACAATTGGCTAAAAATGTTAAAATAATCATAAATACAGTACTATGTATTGCACAATACCAAGCAATGTATATATCTTTGCATTGTAAAGTTAACAGCGTGATCGGCTGTTAACTTTACAAGCCTAGGTCTTAACGTAAATTATCAGCAATGAATACAGAGAACACACAGTCGCAGATGCGGAAAGGTGTATTGGAGTTTTGTATTCTTTCCATTATCCGGCAATCGGAGGTTTATCCATCCGAAATTATCGAACAGATGAAAAATGCCGGACTGAGCATCCTGGAAGGAACACTTTACCCACTACTGACCCGGCTGAAAAATGCAGAATTACTCAGCTATCGCTGGGAAGAAAGTGCTTCGGGACCACCCCGCAAATACTTTAGCCTTACCGAAAAGGGCGCAGCGTTTTACCTGGAACTGGAAAGTACCTGGAAACAACTCGCCGATGCAGTAAACCAGCTTACCCAGGCACGCCCGGGCAGCTAAATACCCTGGATTGCTACTACTCACAAGCTTAATTCTAAAACAATGAACAAGATAATCAATATAAACCTGGCAGGAAGACTGATCCCTATCGACGAATCGGCCTACGACCTGCTCCGCGATTACCTGAACCGGCTCAAAGCCTTCTTTTCCCGCGAGGAAGGCGGCGACGAGATCCTGCAGGATATGGAAGACCGTATCGGCGAACTTTTCCAGGATAAACTGAAAAAAAACAGCCCCTGTATTACCGCCGCCGATATCAGCGAGATGATTACCATTATGGGCAGCCCCGAGCAGATCGAAAACGAAACCGCCGAAGAAGCGCAACCCAAAAGCGAACAGCGCAAAGCCGGTAATGACCACCAGGCATCTGCCGGACGTACCCGCCAGCGTCATCTCTTCCGCAGCAAAAAGGAACAAATGGTGGGCGGCGTATGCGGCGGCCTGGCCAGCTATTTCAATATCGATCCGTCGATCGTAAGGGTAGCGCTGGTGCTGATTACGCTTGCCTGGGGCACCGGTCTTATCGTTTACCTCATTCTCTGGGCCCTGTTGCCCCTGGCCGAAGAAGAGCCTAACCTGCCCAAGAGAAGGCTCTACCGCAATCCACGCCAGAAAGTGGTGGGAGGCGTTTGCTCCGGTATCGCGGCCTATGCCAATATCGATCCCATTATTCCGAGGGTTGTATTTGCAGCCCCGCTTTTAGGCATTATATTCTTCGGCATACTGGATAACGGGATCTTTTTCTTCCCGGTACTCGTAGGCGGCCTGCCCACCCTGGTTTTACTGTACATCATTCTTTGGGCCTCCTTACCGGAGGCCACTACCGTTGCGGAAAAACTGGAGATGCGCGGTGGTACCGTAGACGTACAGAGCCTGAGCCAGGCCATGAAATCAAACGAAGAGGGTATAGTACCGGTAAGGCGTTCCGGACTGCGCAGCGCCTTTTCCCTGCTGATCAAGATCTTCGTGTTCTTTATATTGGGCATTATCCTGCTGGCCCTGGCCGGTATTATCGTAGCGGTGATCGCCACCTTCTTCGGCCTGGCTACCACCTCCGCATTCCTATTCCCGCTCAGCGGTCTGATTACAGAAAGCGAAACCCAGAAATGGGTACTCTGGATCTCCGTAGTGCTGGCGCTTGTACTGCCTTTTATTACGATCATCAGGTTACTGGTAAGACTGGTAACCGGCCGTAAAAAGAAAACGAGCAAACTCTACAATGCGATCGCAGGCATCCTGTTCAGTGCCGGTGTATTCGGTGTATTCTGGGTGGCCAGCTCCATAGGCCGCGACTTCAAGACCAGCTACCGTAAAACCTATCCTTTAAGCCTGGCACAACCCACCAACGACACCCTTACCATCCGCCAGATGATTATGGACGACGGCGGGGAAGTAGACGGGGAAGAAATGGGCTGGGACCATGAAACAGAGGGTATCCGTTTCCGCGACGATACCACGATTGCCATCAGCAACCTGAGTTTACGCATCCGCAAAAGCCCCGATAGCCTCTATCACCTGGAAGTGCAGAAAAGTGCTTACGGAAAAAACTCGCGCAGGGCGCAATTGCTGGCCGAACCGCTCCAGTTTATCTACAAACAGGAAGGCAATGTACTCTACCTGCCCAAAGATTTCACCCTGCCGAAAGGACATCCTTTCCGCGGCCAGAAAATGCGGGTTGAGCTGCAGGTACCGGAGGGCAAGGTGTTCAGAACAGAAGACCTGGTCGACAACTACTATACCGACCGCTCCTTTGTCGTAAAAAGAGGCAAGTTCCGCTATGAGGCCAACAATTATCCCAGCTGGGACGACGACAATTATTACAAAATGGGCAAAGATGGCCCGGTGGACCAGGATGAGCGGTTTAAGGATACCGACAATAAAGACACCACGGACAACGGAGACCGTTAAGGAACAAAGTTTTTTACGTCTGAAGCTATGTAGTAGTAGTTTTCATAAAATGGGGGTGTATTCTTACACCCCTTTTTGCTGCCCCGCAGGCAGGCCGTATATTTGAACAAACGAAACACTTATGCATCCATTCAGATCCCTGGTTCTTTTTTTACTCCTGGCGCCTATGTTGTGCCGGGCTGGAAACGGCGACGAGCAGGCCGTACGCCGGGTATTGGCACAACAAAGTGCCGCCTGGAACACCGGCAATATAGAAGCTTTTATGGCCGGCTACTGGCGCAGCGACTCGCTCATGTTCGTGGGTAAGAACGGGGTTACCTACGGCTGGACCAATACGCTTAATAATTACAAAAAAGGATACCCCGATACTGCCACGATGGGAAAGCTCGAATTTACCCTCATCAGCGTAAAACAGTTATCGGACCGGTATGTGGAAGTGATCGGGAAATGGCACCTGCAACGCAGTATCGGCGATGTAGGGGGCCACTTCAGCCTGCTGTTCGAGCACATTGGCGGACAATGGCTGATCGTAATCGATCATACCAGCTAAGGGGGTCAAAATCACAAAAAAATAAAGGGGAGCGCATGGCTCCCCTTTATTTTTTATATCCGGTTATCTTAGATTAGATCTCGCGGTTACCGTCGAAAGCCTCCAGTTCGTTGGCCACAGCAGTAAGGAAGCTGGCGCCAAGCGAGCCGTCTACGATACGGTGGTCGTAGCTGAGCGACAGGTACATCATATGGCGGATGGCAATTACGTCGCCGTCTTTGGTTTCGAGTACCATAGGACGCTTCTTGATGCTGCCCACCGCCAGGATCGCCACCTGCGGCTGGTTGATGATCGGTGTGCCCATCAGGCTGCCGAAGGTACCCACATTGGTAAGGGTAAAGGTACCGCCCTGCGTTTCGTCTGCTTTCAGCTTGCTGGAGCGGGCGGCGTTGGCCAGGTAGTTCACATCTTTGGTCAGTCCGAGCAGGTTTTTGGTATCGGCGTTTTTAATTACCGGTACGATCAGGTTACCGCTGGGCAGGGCCGCGGCCATACCGATATTGATATCTTTCTTGATGATGATCTTGTCGCCATCGAGGCTGCAGTTGATCATCGGGAACTTCTTGATACATTTTACGATTGCTTCGATAAAGATCGGGGTAAAGGTGATCTTTTCACCGTTCTTGGTTTCGAATGCTTTCTTGCTTTTATCGCGCCACTTAACCAGGTTGGTCACATCGGCTTCGGTAAAGCTGGTAACGTGCGGCGAAGTAGCCTTGCTGCGTACCATATGGTCGGCGATCAGCTTGCGCATACGGTCCATCTCTACGATCTCTACGTTATTGCCATAATTGCCGGAGGCCTGGGGCACATGGGTTACGGCAGCTGTAGGCGCCGGGGCGGCCTGAGGGGCAGCGGCAGGTTGTGCAGCCTGCGGAGCCGGGGCAGCACCCCTGTTGGCTACGTAATTCAGGATATCCTTTTTGGTTACGCGGCCTTCGTTACCGGTGCCGGGTATGTTTTCCAGCTCAGCCATACCGATACCTTCCTTGGAAGCGATATTGAGCACGAGCGGGGAGTAGAAACGGTTGCCCCCGGTAGTACCGGCAGCAGCAGGAGCTGCGGCTACAGGTTGCGGCTGGGCTGCGGGTTGCGCGGCAGCCGGTTGTGCTGCAGGAGCCGGAGCCGAAGCAGTGGCCGCTGCGCTATCGATACGGGCAATAACGGTACCAACGGGCACAACGTCATTTTCCTTGAATAAAATTTCAGTAATGGTTCCGGCGGCAGTAGAAGGGACTTCGCTATCCACCTTATCCGTAGCGATCTCCAATACGGTTTCGTCCATTTTAACGACGTCGCCAACTTGTTTATGCCACTTTAAGACGGTAGCTTCCATTATACTTTCACCCATTTTGGGCATTACTAAATCTACTATAGCCATAAGATCATTTTTCAAAAAGAATGCTGCAAAAGTAGGGATTTGACTTCGAGTGTGCAAACGTTACCGCAAAACATATTTTTGAGGAAATATATCCCATAAAAAATAATTCTACGAAAAATTCGTAGAATTACGAAAGTTTCGTAGATTTGTATTTCAAACCATTACCAATGGAAAAATTATCTGCCGCCGAAGAGGAAGTCATGCTGGCGGCCTGGCAAACAAAAGGCGGTTTTATCCGCGATTTTATGGCACATATGGACACCGATGTGCCTTATACCACCATCGCTTCTACCGTTAAGAACCTGGAGAAGAAAGGGTATCTCAGCAGTTCGAAGCAAGCCAACAGTTATTATTACGTGCCGGCTATAGCCCAGGAAGACTATAACCGCACCAATCTATCCGATGTGGTCCGGCATTACTTCGCCAACTCTTATAAAGACATGGTCGCATTTTTTGCGAAAGACAAAAAGATAAGTCCAGAAGAATTACAGGAGATCATCAAACTCATAGAAAAGCAACCTTAACCGTTAAGCCCAAGCCTTTGTTATGCCGTTAATCATTATACTACTCAAAGTCAATATCACCCTGGCGCTGTGTTACCTGCTGTATTATGTGCTGTTGCGCAAGCTTACTTTTTACCAGCTCAACCGGGCGTTTTTCCTGGGCAGCCTCGTATTGAGCGGCATCATGCCCCTGATCCGGATCAGGCTGGAAGCGCCTGCAAGCCCCGCGCCGGCCATCCTGGTGGGTACCAGCCTGGATCGCCTCCCCGTCAGTATGCCCGCAACCTACGACTATAGCAGTATCGTACAATGGCTCTTCTTATCGGGTCTTGTTTTTATGGGTTTTGGAGTCGTGTTCCAGTTACTCTCTATAGCCCGCCTCTACAAACGGTCGCGGCGTATCGAATTACAGGGTTTATCGCTCAGGCAATTACCAGAACCGGGTAACCCGTTTTCCTTTTTCCGGAGCATCTTCCTCCACCCCGGCCAGCATTCAGCTACCGAGCTCAATCTGGTCATTGCCCACGAGCAGGTACATGTGCGCCAATGGCATAGTATCGACATCCTGGTAGCCGCCATCGCCAGGGCTTTTTGCTGGTTTAACCCCATAGCCTGGCTCCTGCTGAAAGCCATGAAACAAAACCTGGAATTTATTGCCGACCACGCCGTACTCCAGGAAGGCGCAGCGCCCAAAGCTTACCAATACAGCCTGCTCCGCATCAGCCAGGACGGGCCATCGGTAGCATTTGCCAACAATTTTAATTTTTCTCATATCAAAACAAGAATCATCATGATGAACAAAAAGCGATCCAGCCCGATCCAACTGACCCGTTATATGGCAGTAATACCCCTCGCACTTACACTGGTGTGCAGTTTTGGGATATCCATGGCCCAACAGAAGAAAGTCTCGGTTAAAGATCAACCGGCAACCGAACAACAAACCGTAACCCAAGAAAGGCAGGCAAAAGCCAATGCCCAACCTGCTGCTGCGCCTAAAGAAGCCACCTTCAGCACCAGGACCAACCACGGCGAGGTGACCATACAACGCGTAGCACCGGCTGCAGCCGCAGCACCGGTAAGCGCTGCCACCGTGCAAACCCCGCCCCCGGTAGTAAGCCAGGAAGGTGCCGCATTAGATGCCATGCTCGCCAAAGACCGCCCGGTAGTAGTGTTCGATGGCGCGAGAATATCGTACGATGAGATGAAGCAGATCGACCCGAAAACCCTCAAAAGCGTTACCATACTGAAGGGCGCCGATGCACTGGCGCTCTATGGCGACGAAGCTAAAGGCGGCGTTATCCTGATCACCTCTAACCCGCCAGAGCAGAAACAGTCTGTGAACTAGCCCCTTATCTAACCCTAACCGGCCCTGGCCGGTAATATCCCCGCCGGTGTTATATACCTTGCGGGGATATCCATTTTATACCGGTCGCCAAGGTACCTACAAGGTTTATCTAATATGATATTATTATTTTATTTCCTCCGTAATTCCGTCGGCTCTGCCCGAAAATTTGTACTTTCACGCTTCCCTTATGAAAGTCATTATTCCTGTAGCCGGAGCCGGCACAAAACTGAGACCCCACACGTATACCCAGCCCAAGGCCCTGATGCCCATGGCGGGTAAAACTATCCTGAGTGTAATTGTAGATGCCTTGCTGGACAAGGGTATTGAAGAGTTTATCTTCATTATCGGCTACCTGGGCGACAAGATCCAGGACTATGTGGCCAAAACCTACCCGGACCTGAAATGCACTTTCGTTACCCAAAATGACCGCCGCGGTACCGGGCATGCCATATGGCTGACCAAGGACGTGGTGAACAACGACGAAGTGCTGATCGTATTCGGCGACACGATCTGTGATTTCGATATCCAGACCACCCTGCAAAGCGAAGTATCCCAGATCGGGTTGCGCCGTGTAGACGATCCCCGTGGCTTTGGCGTAGCCGAGATCGACGACCAGGACAATGTGCTGCGCGTGGTAGAAAAACCCCTGATCCCTAAATCCAATATGGCCATGGTGGGCGTCTACAAAATAAAAGAGACCCCGGCCCTGTTCGATGCCCTCGATACCTACCTGCACGACCGTGCCGACGAAGACGGCGAATACCACCTTACCCATGCCTTGCAGACGATGATCGAAAAAGGCGTTAAATTCAAGGGCTTCAAAGTCAACAACTGGTTTGACTGCGGCAAGAAAGAAACCATACTGGAGACCAATGCCATATTGCTCAAATCCCTCAGCGAACAGGCAGGTTATACCGTACCCGAATTTCCCGATACGGTAATTATACCACCGGTTAATATCGCCAGCGGCTGTAAGATCGCACACTCCATCATCGGGCCTTCGGTATCGATCGGGGAGAATACGACCATCCGCTCTTCCATTATCCGCAACAGCATTATCGGCAGCTTTGCCGAGCTTGACGAGGTGGTACTGAAATCGTCCATCATCGGCAGCGACGCCTATGTACACGGTATGAGCCAGAGCCTCAATATAGGAGACAATACGGACATCGACCTCGGCTAAACAGCACAAGGGTCCTGCATCTCCCATCATTTATTTTAAAAATCAGCGGCTACCATTATGTCCTTTACAGAAAATCAAGCTTCGTTTTCCAACCGCGTTACCGACCTTTTCCAAATACAATACCCGCTGGTACAGGCAGGCATGATCTGGGCCTCGGGCTGGCGCCTGGCCTCAGCCGTAAGTAACGCCGGCGGCCTGGGCCTTATCGGCGCGGGCAGCATGTACCCCGATACGCTGCTGGAGCATATCCGCAAATGCAAAGCCGCCACAGGCAAGACTTTTGGCGTAAACCTGCCCTTGCTTTACCCCGATATCGACCAGCATATCAAACATATTATTGCAGAAAGAGTACCGGTTGTCTTTACCTCGGCCGGTAACCCTAAAACCTGGACAGCTACCTTAAAAGCAGAAGGCATTAAAGTAGTACACGTGGTATCGAGCGCAAAGTTTGCCCTTAAAAGCCAGGATGCCGGTGTAGACGCCGTAGTGGCTGAAGGCTTTGAAGCCGGCGGGCACAACGGGCGTGAAGAGACCACGACCCTATGCCTGATACCGCAGGTACGCCAGGCGGTAGAGATACCCCTGATCGCGGCAGGCGGCATAGGCACGGGCCGCGCCATGTACGCCGCTATGGCCCTCGGCGCCGAAGGCGTACAGATCGGCAGCCGCTTTGTATGCAGTCCCGAAGCCTCGAGTCATCAAAACTTTAAAGATGCTATCGTACAGGCCGGCGAAGGCGATACCATGTTGTCCCTGAAACGGCTTACGCCCGTGCGCCTGATCAAGAATCACTTCTATAACGAGGTGCAGGAAGCCGAACTGCGCGGCGCCAGTCCCGAAGAGCTGACGGCCTTGCTGGGCAGGGCCAGGGCCAAAAAGGGCATGTTCGAAGGCGACCTGGAACAAGGCGAGCTGGAGATAGGCCAGGTAAGCGGTTTGATCAACACGATCAAGCCCGCAGCGGATATCGTAACCGAGATCTGGAATGAATTCGCCGCTACAGCCCGCCAGCCTTTTTATACCGCGCAGGCCGCAGCGGTTAAATAAAACCGGAAACCATTACCCACGAGGCAAAGCCCTACCTTTGCCGGCAATACGACACGACAATGACAAATTCAGATTATAAACACTCCGTAGCGGAACGCCTGATGCGTTATGTACAGGTAGATACGCAAAGCGACCCCTATTCCGGCACACAGCCTTCTACCGAAAAGCAAAAGGACCTGAGCCGCATACTCGTTGAAGATCTTAAAGCAATCGGCATTACCGATGCCGAACTGGATGAACATGGCTATGTATATGCCACCATCCCGGCTACGACCGACAAAAAAGCACCCGTACTCTGCTTCTGTGCCCACGTAGACACCTCGCCCGACAGCAGCGGCACCGGCGTAAAACCGATCCTGCATAAAAATTACGACGGCAAGGATATCGTCCTGCCCGACGACAACAGCATTGTTATTTCCACAACCAACCACCCCTACCTCAAACAAAGGATCGGCGACGATATCATTACCGCATCGGGGCTTACCCTGCTGGGCGCCGACGATAAGGCCGGCGTGGCCGTAATTATGGATGCGGCACAATACCTGATGGAACACCCCGAAGTGCTCCATGGTAAAATACGCATCCTGTTTACACCCGACGAAGAGATAGGCCGCGGCGTAAATGCCGTGGATATGGACAAACTGGGCGCCGATATCGGTTATACCCTCGACGGCGGCGAACGCAATCACCTGGAAGGCGAGAACTTCAGTGCCGATGGCGTACATGTTGTCATTCACGGCGTAAGCGCGCATCCCGGTTATGCGAAGAATAAACTGGTGAATGCTACCAAAGTTGCAGCAGCATTTCTCGACCTGATGCCCAAAAACGAATGGAGCCCTGAGACCACCAATGGTAAACAGGGTTTCGTACATCCCGTACATATCGAAGGCGGTGCAGAGCTGACCAAGATCGACTTTATTATCCGCGACTTCGAAACGGCGATGCTGCAGGAGCATGAAAGCAGGCTGGAAGCCTTGCTGAAGGATGCTGTAGCCCAATTCCCGGGCGCACGTTACGAGTTTGTGGTTAAAGAGCAATACCGTAACATGAAAGAGATCCTGGACCATCGCCCCGAAGTGATGAACTATGCCGAAGAGGCTTACCGCCGTACCGGCCTGCAGCCCGAACGCATCAGCATACGCGGCGGCACAGACGGCTCCAGACTGTCGTTTATGGGCCTGCCCTGTCCCAATATCTTTACCGGCGAAATGGGTATCCATTCCAAACAGGAATACGTAAGCGTACAGGATATGGAAAAAGCGACCGAGATCTGCATACACCTGGCACAGATCGTTACGGAATAAAAACACGCATCGCAAAAGCGATAGCGCTGAACATAAAAATGCCGCACAGTTGCTGTGCGGCATTTTCTATACAGGATATACTGATTAGAATTTAAAGCCCAGCGTAAGCGCCACCAGGTTGTTGCCGTATTTGAGATCGGCAATACCTACAGGTACGTCTTTGACAATTACGGGGTAACCAAACTCGCTCGATTTCTGGATCATGTGCACATAGGCCAGGTCCATGAAGAAACCGCCGAACCGTGCACCCACACCGGCAGAGAGGTCCATACGATCGCCCTGGAATTTATCCGACAACTGGTAGGGGTTGGTATGATAAGCAAAGCCCAGGCGGCCCATAAAGTTACTGGCCTTGCCTTCTACACCTACCCTGAAGATATGGCCGCCTTTATACGTGTCTTTAATCGCATTGTTTACATCGCGCTCATAGTCGGCAAAACTGCTTTCGCGGAAATTATAACGCATGGAATTATAGGCTACATACTCATAGTCGGCGGTGATAAAGCCATATTTACCCATAAACACGGCTGCGCTCAGCAAACCGCGCCAGGGCGTACGCAGGCTGTAATCGAACTGGTACGTATTCTGCGGACGGGCGGTTATCTCGGGTCCGTTGCTGGTATAATTCTCGGTATTGGCCTTCATGCTGTAATCCGCGGCATCTGAATAGGCCGCCCAGGTAGGCGTATGCACCGCGGCGCCGATCCTTAAGATGTCATTCACCACGTAAATCGCGCCCAGCTTCAGGTTTACCCCGATACCGGTTGTGGAGAGCTGCTCGTTGAGGTCCAAAAATTTAAAATCATTGTTGGTATTACCGGTGGCATCGTCTTCCGAATACCGGGTAGTGCGGTCATATTTGTACGAAGTGATCCCTACGGTTGCACCCAACAGCAATTTTTCCCGGTAGTTACCACCCAGGCTCAACGTAAACTCGTTGACACCACCCGACGACTGCCAGGTTTTGGTCTGTTGCAGCTTGCCCCCGTTCTTGATAATATTTTCGTAAGGAATCGAATTCAGGTTGTCGGTAAGTACATAGGTCTGGAAAGCCAGGAAACCATAAGGCGGGTTCTGCCCGTTATCGCTGGTACCGCCATTGATGGCCAGGGCACGGAACCCTTCTGTAATCGAACTTTCGCTGTTAAGCCCGGAGTAAGTACCGCGCGAGTTAAAATCCGCCAGCCGGTTAAAACCGACACCAAAAGAGAAAGCCTTCCAGTCGCTTTTACTATACCGGTCGCCGCGGGCGGCGGTAGTAAATACGACACCGAAGTTATTCAGACCTACTTTATTTTTATCGTCCTGCGATTCGCTGCGGAGGTAGGTGCCGGTCATTTTATTGAAGCGGAAGGAGGGCGTGATCATGACTTCTGAATTACGGTATACGCCGATACCTGCTGGGTTAATGCTCAGCGAAGAAAAGTCGCCACCGACAGAGCCCCCGGTACCGCCCAGCCCCAGCGAACGGGCCGTAGCCCCCGAGGATAACTGCCCGTAACGCAGTGCGTCTATTTCATTTTGGGCATCAGCGGAAAAGGGGAGCGATGCACCTGCCAGGATGAGTAAGTTCAGGTATTTCTTCATAACAATGCTATTATTCTTTGCTTGGACAAAGGTACGCCCCATTATGTTTAATCCGGCCAGTAAGAAATTTTAGAATTCGTTAATACCGGGATAACAGGCCTGCAATGCAGTATGGATGCCGCAGCAGCCAGGGGTGTGTACCCTGGCCTGCAAACGCTGTAGGGCGTTGTAATATTGCCCTGCGATACGACGATAGCAGTTTTATAACATTATCCCAACAGTTATTATACCTATGATAAAGGCAGGCCCGGGGCCTGCCTTTATCATTTATTTGCAACAAGTTTCTTACAACAACGATTACAAGCGTCCTGCTTTAATAGCGTCCACCACACCCGGATCGAGCAGGGTAGAGGTATCGCCGATATGATCCAGCTCGCCTTCGGCTATCTTGCGCAGGATGCGGCGCATGATCTTACCACTCCTGGTTTTGGGCAGGCCTTTTACAAACTGGATCTTATCCGGTTTGGCAATAGCCCCGATCAGCCGGGTTACCGTTTGCAGGATGTCTTTACGGGTAAGGTCTTCATCGCCATGATGCGGATCTTCGTGGATCACAAAGGCGTACACGCCCTGTCCTTTGATCGGGTGCGGATAACCTACTACAGCGCTTTCTACCACACCGGCATGCATATTGATCGCATTCTCTACCTCGGCGGTACCAATGCGGTGGCCGCTTACATTCAGCACATCGTCCACACGCCCGGTAATCCGGTAATTGCCTTCTTCGTCGCGGAAGGAACCGTCGCCGGTAAAATATTGATTTTCGTAAGTAGCGAAGTAATTGGTGCGGCAACGTTCATGATCGCCGTAGGTAGTACGGAGCATACCCGGCCAGGGGAATTTAATACAGAGGTTGCCCGATGTGATCATGGCGCCCTGTTCGTTGGCAGCGGGCTGTGCTTCGTTGCCCTGCTCATCGACCAGCATCAGCTGTACACCGGGCAGGGGCAGGGTAGCATACGAAGGCTTGGATGGCGTAATGCCGGCCAGGCTGGAGATCATAATGCCACCGGTTTCTGTTTGCCACCAGGTATCTACGATCGGGCACCGGCCTTTGCCTATATTTTCGTCGTACCAATGCCAGGCCTCCTCGTTGATGGGTTCTCCCACCGAGCCCAGCGTCTTCAGCGTACTCAGATCGTATTGTGCTATCAGTTCGGTACCGAAGCTCATCAGGCTACGAATAGCGGTGGGGGCGGTGTACAGCACATTTACCTTATGCTTTTGCACCACGTCCCAGAAGCGGCCTGCATCGGGGTAGGTGGGTATACCTTCGAAAATAAGCGTGGTGGCGCCGGCCGACAGGGGTCCGTATACGATATAGCTATGCCCGGTAATCCAGCCGATATCCGCGGTACAGAAAAACACATCGCCCTGCTCGTACTGGAATACATTGACGAAAGTGTATGTGGTGTAAACCATATAACCGCCACAGGTATGGACTACGCCTTTGGGTTTACCGGTAGAGCCCGAGGTGTAGAGGATAAACAGGGGATCTTCGGCATCCATTTCTTCGGCAGGACAGTCGGGATTACCCATGGTTTCTACTTTCTTGATCTCGTCTTCCCACCATACATCACGCCCTTTGATCATGCTCACCGGCGTATGGGTGCGGGTCAGTACGATCACCCGTTTTACGAAGGGGCATTGCACCAGGGCGTCGTCGATAACGCTTTTGAGCGGTATGTCTTTATTGCCGCGAAAGGCGCCGTCGCCGGTAACGATATATTCGGCATGCGCATCCTGCAGCCGGTCGGCAATACTCTGTGCACTAAAGCCGCCGAAGATTACGGAATGTATGGCGCCGATGCGTGCACAGGCCAGGGTAGCGATGGCCAGTTCGGGCACCATACCCATATAGATGCAAACCCGGTCGCCTTTCTTCACGCCATTATTTTTAAGCGCATTGGCAAACTGTACTACTTTAAAATGCAATTCGCGGTACGACAATACCCGGTGATGCTCTTCGGGATCGTTGGGCTCCCAGATAATGGCCGGCTTGTCGCCCCAGTTGCCGAGGTGGCGGTCCAGGCAGTTTTCCGTAATATTCAGTTTCGCACCCTTGAACCATTCTATCTTGGGCTCTTTAAAATTCCATTCCAGTACCTTATCCCAACGTTTACGCCACAAAAAATTACCGGCCACACCGGCCCAGAAGCCTTCGGGATCTGTAACACTTTTTTGATATTCCGCATCATACTGGGCTCGCGATCTGATCTGATATGGGTAAGACATATTGTTTTCTTTTTTACACAAGGTAAGTAATCACTCCCTCTTGCCGTATATATTTTACGGTAAATAGGTATAGCTATTATAAAGTGCACCTGGTAGTTAACCCGGGCGGCCGGTCATTTGTTTGCACCAGCCGGGAATATAATGCCAAAGGCTCAATAAGCCCAAGAGACAAGGCTTACAGGCCGTCGGCACTGGGCCCGTACATACCCGGCACCGGTATATCCAGCATACGCAGGAATACGCTGAGCTGGCCACGATGGTGGTAAGTATGGTTGTAACACATGCCCCTCAGCACCGCCACTTTGGGCAATTGAAAAAGCATGACACCATTATTACGCAGGGTCCAGGGTTGGATCAATACCTCGTCGGTAGCGCCCTGCAGGGCTTTAATGGAGCGCAGCACGGCCGTTTCGTGCAGCTTCAGCAGGTCTTCGGTACTGTCTACCGGTGTTTTCGGAAAAACACCCGCGGCAAAATCCAGCTCGTCCCGGTCCACCACAAACTCGGCCCAGCCCGCCAGTTCGGCCACATGGGTCGCCAGTCTTTTCAGGGTCATCGATTTTTCGTGGGGTTTCCAGTCGAAATGGGCGGCCGGCACCTGTGCCAGCATTTTACGGGTACTTGCGGCTTCGAGCTGCAGCTCATTGATCAGTGCCTGGTTCAGGTTCATGAAGATAATTTTATTGCAAGTAAACCATTTTCCGGGAAAATCACATTGCCCCGCCCCGCGCCACAAATATTTGGATTTATCCATTTTATGCTATATTTGCAATGTACAGACAAGCGAATACCCGTTTAACGATCCCTTCCTGTATTACACTCATCCCTGCCAACAGGAATTGACAAGCCGGGAATACCAATCATACTTTTTGCTTTTTAATGGAATATAATACCAACCGAAGTAAGCTGATCATGCCTGAATACGGGCGTAATATCCAGCAGATGGTCGACTATGTGCGTACGATCGAAGATCCTGAAATAAGGCAGCGCAATGCCCGCTCTATTATCGAGCTGATGGGCGTGCTGAACCCGCACCTCAAAAACGTAGAAGACTTCAGGCATAAGCTCTGGGACCACCTGTTCCTGATCGCGGACTTCGATATCGATGTGGCATCGCCCTATCCTTTACCGACGAAGGAAAAACTGTTCCGCAAACCTGACCCGATCCCTTATCCCAAGGTACACCGTAAAAACCGCCACCTGGGCAAAAACCTGGGCGCCGTAATCGACAAGGCCCTGGCCGAGACCGACGAGGAAAAACGCCGTGGCTTTACGCATTCGATCGCGTACTACATGAAGCTGGCCTATACCAACTGGCACCGCGAGCCTGTACATGACGATATGATCAAGGAAGAGCTTTCCGAGATTACCAAAGGCGAGCTGAACTATACCGCAGGCGGTATTAAAGTACGCTTCGACAACAACCGCCAGGGACAGCCGGGCCAGGGCAACGGAAACGGCAATAACGGTGGTGTGCACAAGAAGAACGCCAATGCGCGTAACAACAATTTCAAAGGCAACAATAACAACCAGGCCCGCAACGGCAATAATAATAACAACAACAATAAAAACAACGGGAATAACAACAATAAAAACCGTAACAACAACAATAACAAAAACCGCCAGAACAAGCCAGGCGCTTAACCTCCGGCAGTAACAAGCAAAAAGCAGATCCCCTGGGATCTGCTTTTTTTATGGTCTTTACTTTATTGAAGTATGGAAGCGCTACAGCGTAGCGGCCAGTGCCGGCAACGCCCTCGGGGCAATTTCCTTTACCGCCGTTGCGATGGCACGGATATGATCGGGAGTAGTACCGCAGCAACCGCCCACAACATTGATCCAGCCATTGCGGGCGAAATCGGCGATGATCGCCGCCGTTTCTTCCGGCGTTTCATCGTATTCGCCCATGGCATTGGGCAGACCGGCATTGGGATAAGCGCTTACATGGCAGGCAGCGATCTGGCTCAGTTCCTCTACGTGCGGACGCATTTGCGCACCGCCCAGGGCACAGTTAAGACCAATGCTTACCGGTTGGGCATGTGCAACGGAGATATAAAAAGCCTCCAGGGTTTGCCCGCTCAGGGTACGGCCCGAAGCATCGGTAATAGTACCGGAGATCATGACCGGCAATTCGGTCTGGTATTCGTCGAAGTAGCGCTGTATGGCAAACAGGGCAGCCTTGGCATTGAGGGTATCGAATATGGTTTCCACCAGCAGGATATCCACGCCGCCTTCTGCCAGTCCGCGGATCTGGTCGAAATAGGCGTTGGCTACCTCGTCGAAGGTAACCGCCCGGTAGCCCGGGTTGTTTACATCGGGCGACAGCGACAGGGTTTTATTCATGGGCCCTATGGCGCCGGCTACGAATTTAGGCCCCGAGCCGGGGTTATCGGCCAGGTATTCGGTTACGGCCTGTTTGGCCACCTGCGCCGAGGCTACATTCATCTCGTAGGAGATTTCCTGCATGTCGTAATCGGCCATAGAGATGACCTGTGCGCTGAAGGTATTGGTCTCGATAATGTCGGCGCCGGCATCGAGGTATTCGCGGTGGATCGCCTTAATGATACCGGGATTGGTAATGGAAAGCAGGTCGTTATTCCCCTTTACATCACAATGCCAGTCGTGGAAGCGCTCGCCCCGGTAGTCGGCCTCCTGGAGCTTGTAACGCTGGATCATGGTACCCATTGCCCCGTCTATGATGGCAATGCGTTTGCTTAACAGTTGTACTAATTGCGTTTTGCTGGACATATTTTTGAATTGTATTGCAAGTTAGGCAAATATTAGCTTACGGCTGTAGCGGGAACCGGCACCGGGGCAGAAAAACCGGTAGCTGCCTGCATTCACCTGCACAAAAACGGCGTTAACCGCAAAAAAAGTACCGGGCATGGATCAGCCTTTATCTTTGTACCATGAGTATAAAGACCAACCAGGTCCTGATCCACCTGCTTTGTGGTATCGTATTCCTGCTTTTCCCGGTGTTGTCCTCGCCCGATTTTCCCCATATCGGTATGACCCTGCATAATGTGAACGGGCTGCGGGAAGTGTTTACCCATGCCTTGTTGATCGGTTTCTTTTATCTCAACTATGCCTGGCTGGTACCGCGCTTTTACTTCCGGCAACAATACCGCAGCTTTTACCTGCTTGCCTTTTTATTTGCCCTGTTTACCATACTGCTTATTTACGGCTTATCACAGCTTATGGGCGCAGGACGTGCTCCCTACCCCGGACCGCCGCCAATGCCGCCACCCGGCATGCACCGGCCACTGCACAGCAACCTGCTGCGTATGATCTTCCTGGATTACAACCTCTATCTCTTCGTCATTGTTTTTATTACCGCTATACTGCTCAAGACCAATGAGCGCTGGCGCTGGTTGCAGAAAGAACAGCTGCAGACCGAGCTCGCCTACCTGAAAGCCCAGATCAACCCGCATTTCCTGTTCAATACCCTGAACAGCATTTATGCACTGGCACTCGAAAAGTCGGACTATACCGCTACGGCCGTGGTAAAGCTTTCGGGCATGATGCGTTACCTGATCAGCGAATCGGGCAAAAACTTCGTATCGCTGCAACAGGAGCTGGACTATATCCGCGATTACATAGAGCTGCAGCAATTCCGGCTGGGCGAGACGGCCGGCATCAGCTACCAGGCCTCGGGCAGCGCCAGGGGTTACGAAATCGCCCCGCTCATCCTCATCACCTTTGTAGAGAATGCGTTTAAATACGGGGTCAATCCTGAGCAACATTCGGCGATCGGTATCTCCATAACGATAGCCGAAGATTCCTTAACTTTAACCGTACAAAACAACAAGGTAACCATAAGTGGCGCCGCCACTGCTTCGGGCCTGGGCATCCGTAACGCGCAAAACCGGCTACAGATGCTTTATGCCGATAAACACCGCCTGCAGATCGATGAAGATGCAGCACAGTTCCGGGTAACCCTCGAATTAAAGCTGATATGATAACTGCCATAGCTATAGATGATGAGCCACCTGCCCTGCGGGTGATCGAGGCTTTTTGCGCCGGCTTCGGTTTTATAACCCTGCAAAAAACCTTTACCCGTACCGACGAAGCGCTCCGGCATCTCCGGAAACACCCGGTAGACCTGCTTTTCCTCGACATACAGATGCCTTCGCTTTCGGGCATCGAACTTTACCGTGCGCTCGAACAGCCCCTGGCCGTGATCTTTACTACGGCCTATAGCGAATACGCCGTAGAAGGCTTTAACCTCAACGCCACCGACTACCTGCTCAAACCCTTTACCCGCGAGCGTTTTGCCCAGGCGGTGCAAAAGGCGGAGGAATATATACGCTATACCCGGCAACGACAGGCGCCGGAAAACGATTACCTGCTGATCCGCGCCGACTATAACCTGCACAAGATCGCCATCGGCGATATCGAATATATCGAAGGGCTCGACGATTATATCCGCATACACCTGCAACAGCAAAAGCCGGTAGTGGCCCGCATGACGATGAAACATATACTCGAAAAGCTCGAAGACCGCGACTTTGTACGGGTGCACCGTTCGTATATCGTACCCCTGTCGCGCATACAGCACGTCCGCAATAAAATGATCAGCCTCGGCGATGCAGAGATCGCGATCGGCAGCAGTTACGAGGAAGCCTTTTTTGCACGGTTCCGGTCCTGAGCCGTTTACCGCAGCATTACTTTGCTTTACCGCATTTATTTGTCATGAAGATGTCACCAGGATATTTTTGAATCATAAAAATATACAGACATGGAAAGGAAAGATTTTTTAAAAGGTATCGGCCTGGCCGGAGCGGCCTCTTTTATCCCTTTTTCAAAGGTGCTGGCAGGCAGCGGCAATGCGGGCAAACCGACCGCCTGTACGCTTATCCCGTCAGAAACCGCGGGCCCTTTTCCGCTTGACCTTACCGCCAACACCACCTTCTTCCGGCAGGATGTACGGGAAGACCGGCAGGGCGTGCAGCTCAACCTGAAGCTCAAAGTAATCGGGCTGAACAATTGCGAGGCCATGCCCAATCTGCGGGTCAATATCTGGCATTGCGATAAAGACGGCATCTATTCGGGTTATAACAATGCCCAGAACCCCGGCAGTACTACCACCACTTTCCTGAGGGGTTACCAGATGACCGATGCCAACGGCGAGGTCAACTTCGTGACCATATTCCCGGGCTGGTACAGCGGCCGCATCTGCCATATCCATTTCCAGGTTTTTGTAAGCTCTGTATATGCAGCGGTATCGCAGCTCAGCTTCGATGTAGCGGCCAAAAACGCAGTTTATGCGGCCAATTCCGCCTTATACACCAAAGGGGCCGATCCTATGACCTTTAATTCGGACAATATATTTTCGGACGGCTATGCCCTGCAGATGGCGACACTCACGCCCAACAGCAGTACCGGCGGATACGACGCTTATCTCGAAGTAACGATCCAGGGTGCGGGCACTACCGGCCTTGCCAGCCTGGAACCCGAAACCGGCGGACAATTCAAACTGGGCCAGAACTATCCCAATCCATACCGCGGCACCACCACTATTCCATTCAACCTCGTTAACCGGTCGGATGTAAAACTGGAACTGTTCGACCTCGCAGGACGCAAGGTAGGGGAGATCAGGAGGGACAATATGGCGCCCGGCGATCAGCAGATTGTGGTAAGCACGGCGGATAACGGTATGGCCACGGGCAATTATATTTACCAGCTGCAGGTCGAAAACAGCAATGGCATATACCGCCAATGCAAAATGATGACCGCAGCGCAATAAACCTATACATCCTGCAAGGCACAGGATTAACAAGCATACTTCCACCGCCAGGGAGGTAATGGCCGGCAGTGTAAGCGCTGCCGGCATTTTTTACTACAATGCGGCAGGAATGGCCTCTTCGTACATGCCCCCGATGCCGATATAAGTAACCCGTTTGTGATTGCCTGCCAGGGTAGCCTCGTACAGGTGCACGCCGGCATCGGCAATGGCCTGCATAAACCCCGGGTAATCGATCTTACCGGCCTGGCTGTCGCGTACAGCCTGTATGGTGGCCGCCTCGTCGAAAGCCGGGGCAACGGTCCTGCCCGCATGTGCATCGTGGTGCAGCACATGCGCGCCATCGGGAAAACGGTAGAGAATAATACCGCTGGCCGTATCTACAGTATAAGAACTGATGCCCAGCTCAAGCAGGCGGGCAGCCAGTTCGGGATAACTTTTAGCCGCGCCATAGGCGGCCTGGAGCGCTTCCTGGATATTCATATCAATCGGTAAATTTTGTAGGTATATGACTGCCGTCGCAATACGGTTTGTTTTGCGACTGCCCGCAACGGCAAAAGGCCGTTACTTTACTTTTACGCGTTTCGTCTCCGTTACGGTCTTTCACGGTTATATTGCCATAAACCAATAGTGGTCCGTTGGGCATGATCTCGATTTTCGTTTCCTGCTCCACCAATTCTTCTTCCTGCTCCAGTTCATGATCGTAGAAAAAGCTGAGCGCGCCGCTGGGACAGCGTTGCACCTGTTCGACAATATGCGCCGTATCCGATCCGGCCACTTTGATCCAGGGTTTCTCCTTCGGGTTAAACACCGCAGGCAGGCCCGTAGCGGCTTTCCAGCAAATGGTAGAGTGTATGCAGGTACCTGGTTTCCAGACTACGGTAACCTCACCGTTACTGTAATGTTTTACAATTTCCTTTTCCATAGTCCAAGTATTTTAATCCTATAAAATTAAATGATTTCCCGGTTGTTTCCGCATCGCAGCAGTGCGGACCAAACCCGCTACAACACAAGCGTTTACGAAAGCGGGCAAGGCCCCTGCCTGCCGCGAAAGCGGCCTCAATACTATGCAAAATATTCCGTACCTTTGCATTAAGGTTCTTTGAAAAAACACTTTTTCATTTTACCCTGCAACGTTTGTTGCCAATATGGGGTCGCCCGGTTTTGACAGCATCATGGAGGGGAAGGTGTAAGCATGCAGCGCGTTGTGTAATTAGCGCTTTAATCTGAATACTCAAACTTCAAATGGCAATACTCAGTATGCCATGGCTGCCTAATCAGCGATTAGCGTAGTCATTAGGGCCGCCCGGGCAGGTTGATCTGTTACCAAGCCCCGCCGCCGACTCAAAAATAAATACAGGTTGCTACTGCAGAAGGCTGTGCCTGCAGTTTAAGATCATCCAGCTAAGCTTTGATTTGGTTTGTCCGCTCCCTGATCATTGCCGACAAGTAATAACGGAATAAGCATGTAGAAAGCTTTTTCAACCGGTGTTTGGACGGGGGTTCGATTCCCCCCGGCTCCACAAAAACTACAAAACCCGCTCTGAGAGCGGGTTTTGTAGTTTTAAAAAGATCGAGGACTATCAACTTCTGGCGCAGTACAGCTTATCGGGCTCTTTTTGCCCGTGCCCAACTGAAGCCACCGGTATTGTTTATCCAATAGTATTCGTAATACCTGTACTGAAAGGCCTGTGCCCGCCTTAAATAAAAGAGCTCCGTAATTAAGCCGTCAAGTTCATCGACTATTTGATTCAATTCCTGGTTCCGTTTTTTCTTTTCCTGCCCCAGTGTTTCAACATCCACGCTGCTTTCATCTGTGATAAGCTGTCGCAACGACAGGATATAAAAATCCTTCTGCCTGGCCATGTCGTAGGTTTTCGTGTATTCCTGTTTATCCTTTGGCAACAGGTAGACTGCATATGCTGCATAGCCTAAAATTATACACCACAACGGCAATAAATACGGACCTGGCAGCAATATAAGAACAGACAGGACACTGCATAGCACGGTTCCACTACTGTTTCTCCTCACTATAGCCGTTGTAAACACTTATTATCCCTTAATGATAAATCCTCCAAACAACGGGATAAATCCTGCAACAACCCGGGCGGCGGCTTCAATACTTTTGAAGCATAAAATATTATTCTGTATGAAAATGAAACATGTGAAAGCTATTACAGCGGGCCTTATGATCGCCCTGGGCAGTATCCTGGTCAGCTCCTGCAGCAAAGACGATCCGCAACCGGCGCCGGAAAGACAATTGTCGCCGGCAGAAACCCTGGCCAGCACGGCCTGGGAAACGACCAATGCCAAAAATAACCAGGGCAGCAACGTGCCGCTCTCCGATGCCAACGTCGCCAACTTCGTAGGTTTCGCCTATTTTAAAACCAATGGCACGTTTACGATGTACAACCTCGACAATTCGCCCAAAATGCGCGGCGACTGGTCGGTACCGCCCGATGGCAAAACACGGACGATCGTTGCTAAAAACGCCGCAGGAGAAACCTTGTTTACCCGCGTGGTGGAAATTACCGTACTGACCAAAACTGAATTTACCTACCGCATCTACCCGGACAACAGCAACAAATCGGTATACTACGACATTGTCCATACGCCTACGCAGCATCCAGAGCCATAAAGCACGATACCGGTATCACATCTTATCCTCTTATCGTACAAAGCCAGAACAAATCGTCCCTGGCTTTTTCGCGTTTTTTTTATATTTTTCAGGAGCATTGAGCGCTACCCAATATGAGCATGCAGGACAAAGACGGCCACTATCCTATGCTGGGCATCCAGGAGTTCCGTAAAGGACAGCTGGCCGGGCGGGATGAACTTTTATTCAACGAATTGCATGGCGAGCGGCATATCGACAAACCACATAAACATGATTTCTTTATCATCATGCTGTTCGACCGGGGCAAAGGCATACACCATATCGACTTTACGGCACACCCGGTAGGCGACCGGCAGGTGCACCTGTTGTTCCCGGGCCAGGTACACCGCTGGAACATCGAATCGGTAACGACCGGTTACCAGCTGATGATCGGCCGCAGCCTGTTCGAGCGCTTCTCGCCCTATTTCCGTTTTGCCACCACCAATTACCAGCATCATCCCGTGGTACCACTCAGTGATGCGGCTTTTACCCTGCTGCATTACGAATTCGACGCTATTAAAAAAGAGCTGGAAACCGGCGATTCACTTTACGAACTGCTGGACGCGCGCACGGCCGTGATCGCCGCGCTGGTGAGCAAAGAAGCAGAAAAGGTATTCCCCGACTTTAAGGTATACCAGTCGGAGCCCCGGCTGGTGCGTTTCCTGCAACTGATCGACCTTTCCTTCCGCGAAGAAAAACTGGTTTCCTTTTATGCCCGCCAGCTGCACATTTCGGCCAATTACCTCAATATCCTTTGCCGTAAAAAACTGCATGTGCCGGCCACACAGCTGATCCAGCAAAGGGTCGTTCTCGAAGCCAAACGCCTGCTGCAGGCTACCGGGCAGTCGGTAAAGGAAATAGCCTTCGAGCTGGGTTTTGTCGATCATGCCTATTTTTCCAATTTCTTCAAAGCGCAAACGGGCATTACACCCACTGCTTTCCGGCTACAGTAATAAATACTTCAAGACATCGTATAAATCCTGCACCTGGCCCCGCGCCGGCCTGGGTAATTTTGCACCAAACGACGTACTATGAATAGCAACGAGATATCGCGGAAAGATTTTATCAGGACTTCGGCACTGGGCGCAGCCGGTATGGCTATAGGCGCCTCCCTGTTTTCGGGTGCAGCCGGCGCTGCAGGCATGCCGCAATCCGAGACTGCGAACAAGGGTAAAGCCAGGGCAGGCAACGCTTATACCTTAAAGAATGTACGGCTGGAAACGGGTTTCGAGTATGAAGACGGCGAAGTGGTGCATACCCAAACAGCGTTGTTCTGTGTCAGCATCGCAGATGGAAAGATTAAAGCCATTACACCCAATCAACCCGGCGCCGACGCCGTGGATGCACAGGGCTGGCTGATGCTGCCTGCCTTCCGCGATATGCATATCCACCTCGATAAGACCTTTTACGGTCTGCCCTGGAAGGCCAATTCGGCAAAACGTAAAACAGTAAAGGACATGATCGCTTTTGAACAACAGATCATACGCGAACTGCTGAAGACCTCGATACCCCGTACCGGCCAGCTGATCGAACTGCTGCAATCCTACGGCACCCATTATGCCCGGGCCCACGTTAATATCGATCCCACTTCGGGCTTTAAATCGCTGGAACACCTGCAACAGGCGCTGGAACAGAAGAAGGATTCCTTTCATGCAGAACTGGTTGCCTTTCCGCAACATGGCATTTACTATACCAAAACCGAACCGCTGATGAAAGAGGCGGCCAAAATGGATATCGACTTTATCGGTGGTCTGGACCCCTACAGCATCGACGGCAATATCGAAAAACATATGGACCTGGTGGTACAACTGGCGCTGGATCATAACAAGGGTATAGATATACACCTGCATGAATCCGGACCTTCGGGTATCAGGACCATCGAATACCTTGTGGACAAAGTAAACGAGAGCCCGGTACTGAAAGGCAAATCGTTCGTGAGCCATAGCTTTGCCCTGGCTCATATGGAGCCCAAACAACTGGAGGCGCTTGCTGCAAGGCTGGCCGATGCAAGAATCGGTATTGCCACTACGGTACCCTTCAACGGTACGGTAATGCCGATACCTACGCTCTATAAACATGGCGTGGATGTACTGGCCGGCAACGACTGTATTATAGACTGGTGGAGCACTTTCGGCAGCGGCAGCATCTTGGAGAAGGCGAAACTCGCGGCGCAACTCTATGGATACCGTACCGAATTCGACCTTTCCCGTATCCTGAAACTGGCGACTCACAATATATTGCCGCTTAACGACCACGGCGAACAACAATGGCCCAAAGCCGGCGATGCAGCCAACCTGGTACTTGTTGCGGCCAGCTGTTCGGCCGAGGCCGTGGCACGCGTAGCACCCGTACGGAGCCTGGTGCACGAGGGCAATATCGTTTTCTCTTAATGCCCTTGAATTTATGGCAAGCAAAAGCGCCTGTATGAAAAACATACAGGCGCTTTTACTTTATAACCTATCGCTTCAGGACAGCTGATCCAGTTGTTGCATAACGGGTACCAGCGCCGCTCCTTTTCCGGTAAGATAATACGCGATATGCAGGGGCTTTTGGCGCAGCACTACTTTTTCGAGCAGGCCCGAGGCTTCGAGTTCGTTGAGGGCTACCGACAACGATTGTTTGTTGCTACCCTTAAGCTGGCGCAACAGGCCGCTGAACCGCACCGGGGCATCGGCCGCCAGGCGGAAAATCTCGGGTTTCCATTTGCCCGATAACATTTTTAAAAGCCCCTGAGCAGGGCAGGGCATATCTTGATCGGTAGCGGTCATATTTTCCTGACTTATTGCGGATATTATTTCCTTGTTGAATCTTTGTGCAAAAATAGCCATTATGATGTTACCAGGAAACCGGCAGGCCACCCGCATATTGCGCACGCTACTTGTTGCATGCCTGCTCGTGCCCGCTCCTGGCCTAAAGGCGCAAAACAAGCAAACTATGGAGCAAGCAACGAACCCGCTTTTATGCGATCCGGCAAAAGGCGTTTGTGAGATTCCCGGCACGGATACCGTGGCCCGGCAGCAGGGCATTACCGGTAACAAGCCGGTAGAGATCGTTTACTTTACCGACCCCATCTGTTCTTCCTGTTGGGGTATAGAACCCCAGCTCCGGAAAATGAAACTGGAATACGGCGCCGATATCCGGGTAAGTTACCATATGGGCGGACTGCTGCCCGACTGGAGTTATAACAGCGGCGGTATCAGCAAGCCCTCGGATGTAGCCCATCACTGGGACGAAGTAAGCCGCTATTACGATATGCCTATCGATGGCGACGTATGGCTCGAAGACCCTTTACCCTCTTCTTATCCGCCTTCTATTGCATTTAAAGCCGCGCAATTGCAAGACGAGTATAAAGCCATTGCCTTTTTAAGAAGAATCAGGGAAATGGTGTTTCTCGAAAAGAAAAACATTACGAAATGGGAACACCTGGCACAGGCTGCCCTGCAGACGGGCCTGGATACCGACCGGCTTAAAGCGGACTATGCACGGGAAGCGGAAACCCTGTTCAAAGCCGACCTCGACCTGGCGCGAAAGTCGGGCGTAAGGGGCTTCCCCACCTTACAGATCAATGGTCAAGCGGGCAAACAGGAAATCCTCTATGGGTTCCGGCCTTACGAAGCCTTCGAAGCCGCCCTGGCCAAGGTACATCCCGGTATTACGAAGACACCCTATGTAACAAGCCGCGAAAGCCTCTTTACCCATTACCCCACACTGACCACGAAAGAGTATGCCGTGCTGAGCAACCAAACCACCGAACAAAGTGAAACCCAGCTGGAGCAAGCCTTCCGGCAAGGTATACTCGATAAGGTAACAACCAAGAACGGTCCGATGTGGCAGCGTAAAGACGCGCGGCAATAAAGCAACCCAATCCCTACCCAGTCCCTCACCCCATCTACAGAAAACAAAATCAAGGCATAAGCCTTACCTGTAAAAGCGCCGCAAGCCTCTACTATAAAGACTTGCGGCGCTTGAGCTTACTTCATATGCCTGCCGATACCCGGCCACTGCATTATTGCAGGGTAAGCTTGCGCACCGCTGTACTTTCTGCCGTACGGACCGTTAAGATATAAAGCCCTTTACGCTCTCCGGACAAGTCGAGCACATATTGCGTGGCATCGCCGTTAAGGCCTACCTGGCGTACAATACGGCCGGTTATATCCGTCAGCACAGCCTGCCCTGTCTTCGCCCTGTCCATAGCAATGGTAACCCGGCCTGTGCTGGGATTGGGCGCTACACTAAAAGAAGCCGGCACATCCATAACACCCTGCTGGTCGTTGCGGCCCGGACGGGAACAATAGCCTACCGATACATTGCCGCAGGCATAAAACCCGGTCCAGCTCTCGGAATTATGTACCTGTACCAGGATTTCGTTGGAACCGATAACCAGGTGACTGGGATCCAAATTAATGACGATGTTTTGCGCAAGCGGGTTGAAATCGTTGGCAGTAGCAGGACTCAGCGGATAGCTATGCCCGTTTATACTAAACCCGGTTACATTATTGTCGCCACCCAGGTAGGAAAAGGTAACTTTTGCCCAGGGAAAACAATGGTAGTTCAGCGTAAATGCGGTCCTGTAGTTGTAGGTACCCGCCTGGGTATTGCTCGACGGACCGGTACCGTCGAGATAAGGCGTGATCCAACGACCACAACCATTAACGGCCCAGGAGCTAAGGTTGGTGCATACCGAAGGCGTTTGGAAACCGAGCGGCCGGTCGGGCTTGCCCACCTGCCAGGTATCGTCGGGCGATCCGTAAGCGATAAGGCTGGTACTGCCATTGACCACGCCGGTGGAGAGGTCATGGACAATGATACCGGTTTGGGCATTACCGGTCGCGGGTGTAAGTGCAGCCAGGCCCAACAGGGCTACTGCTGCAATTTTCAGTGTTTTCATACGGTTAATCGGAGTTTGTGTGGTCCCTACTCTATTAGGCGCTTTTCGGGTTTCGCGCAGCATAAAGTTAGGAAAAAGCGTAATTTGTTTTTTAAGCAACAGGCAATAACAAAGCACCGCGAACATACCTGTACCACGACAAAAAACCGGGAGCCTTGGTGATAAAGGCTCCCGGATACCTGATAAAAAATATCCTGTTTATTGCGGCGGGTTAGTTCCCTGCAACGTCATCGTTTCCGAAACACCGATCTCATTTAGAAAAACCGCATCATGCGATACCACGATCACGGTCCCTTTATAGTCCCTGATCGCTTCGGTAAGGATCTCGGTATTCTGGATATCGAGGTTATTCGTCGGTTCATCGAGGATGATCATATCCGGTGCGCGGTTGCCCAAAGTCAGGCAGCAAAGGATCAGGCGCATCTTTTCACCACCGCTCAGCGTGGCACAGGACTTATCCCAGTAGTCGCGGGTAAACAGGAAATTGGCCAGCCGGCTTTTTACTTCATGTTCCTGCCATTGCCCGGTATTGAACCCTTGAGCCTGTTCATAAACATTAAGGCTATTGTCGATCAGCGAATAGTCCTGGTCGAGGTATATGGCGCTGGCTTCGGCCCTTTCCAAATGGCCTGCCGATGGCTGCAGTTCGCCCAACAATAAACGGATAAGCGTGGTTTTACCGGCCCCGTTACCGCCCTTTATGGCCATTCGTTGCCCGCTGGTCAGGGTAAAGCTAAGCGGCTGGGGCCATAGCAGCTTATCGCCATAGCCATAATTGACCGCCCTGGCTAGTACCAGTATTTTACCGTTGTGCAAGCCAGAGTCGTCAAAGCCCATCCGCATCTTATCGCGGTCGGGCATGGTTTTGCGGATCTCGCCCAGTTCGCGGGCTATGGTCTCGGTTTTCTCGGCATGCACGTCCTTTATTTTTGCCGTACTTTTTTCGGCGCTGTTGCGCAGGGTATTCATGGAAATTGTGGGCAAGCCCGCTTTCTCCTGTTTCTTTTTACCCCTGGCATCCAGCTTCTGCTGCCGCTCTATAGCTTCGCGTTCTACCTCGCGGGCTTTACGCAGTGCCTTCTCTTTATTTTTCAGATCATCCTGCAGGGCCTGGGCTTCAATAGCCTTCTGTGCTTTGTAGAAATCGTAGTTGCCGCCGTACACGGTAATACCTTTACCGCTGAGTTCGTAAACGGTATCCAGCAGGTTGAGCAAGGTACGGTCATGGCTTACCACAATGAGTGTTGCCGATGCCGTTCGCACATAGTCGTACAATTGCGCGCGGCTGTCCGCATCGAGGTGGTTGCTGGGTTCGTCGAGCAATACTACTTTAGGCCGGTGTATGGCAATACCGGCCAGGAATACGCGGGTCTTCTGCCCGCCGCTTAGGGAGCCCATTCCCCGTGCCAGGTCTATATCGCCAAGGCCCCAGTGGGCCAGGGCTTCGCGGCTTCGCTCTTCGATGCCCCAATCGTCGTCGAGCAGGGTCATATTGGCTTCGGTAACCTCGCCGGCCAGTATTTCCTGCAGGGCCTTCAGCTTTCCCGAGATCTGCAGGGCTTCGGCAAGGGTATAATCGTTGAACTGCCCGAAAAGCTGCGGGATATAATAAGGCGTATCGCCGGTTACTACGGCGCCGCTTAGTGGCTGCAATACACCAGCCAGTATTTTTAGTAAGGTTGATTTGCCGGCTCCGTTATTGCCGATCAGTGCGATCTTTTCCTGCCTGTTGATGGTAAGATTCAGGTTATCGAACAGCACATCCTTATTGGGATGCGCATAGGTCATGTTTTGTAGCGTCAACATTTTTACTTCCTTTAAAATAGAACAATACGCACAGGCCTTTCGGCGCTGTACCATTTCGTCTTATCGTAAGCAAGTGTTGTCTACATGATCCTTTTTCCTGTTGCGTTGAAGACTGCAAAGATAAACAATATTTATCAAAGGCCCGGAATGCCCTGCCAGGTATTGATCCATACCTGTTTATCGGGGGTAATGAGGAATGTTCTTTCCCAGGATAATGGTATGCTGCGCCACAGGCAGGCCCTTACCCGGCGACACGTTCAGGATACCGCTGCCACCGCGGTTTTCGCGGGGCCGTTGCCGTATAGCCGCAGCCAGCAGGGGATCGTCGTCGAATACGAGTTCGTCGATATAATATTCCTTACCGAGGCCAGGTTCTTTAATAGCGATATGAATATGTTCCGGTTCCGACTGGTCGGGATAAGCGCGGGGCCTGATGGTATACAAGGCATAGCGGCCGGCGCTGTCCGTTTTTAACCATCCCCTGATATGCCCGTGTCTTCCGGCGCGGCGATCCATACCGGGGGTAACGGCGTAGCGGCCGTTATCGTCGGTATGCCAGTAGTAAATGATCACATCCGGGGCGGGGGTATGCCCGTCTTTCTGCACAACAAGCCCTGTCAGCAATAGCTTACGCCCGGGTTCCCGCCAACCGGCGCTGGTATCGGTTGCCCGTATAACGGCGGGCATACCGGCATACATCAGTTCGCAGCCATCGCAGTAGCCCCCCACCGGGGTATCTGCTGCCTGAGGTGCTACAGGGAGACCCGGGGCCGCAGCGGCTTCTCTTCGGGTGTTACAGGCCGCAACAATTACCAGGCCCGCCAACAGCAGCAGGTACAGGCGCCGGTGCGCCGGGAGCAGGAAACAGGTTAATCCGTTTGACATCGCTATACAGGTTAAGCAGTAAAAGAAACGGTTTCGTTATTGTCCTATAAAGCTACCGGTAGTTACCGGGCCGTTGCCGCCGCAGGCTCTTTCCCCATCACCATCTTTACGATATACACAGCCGCACAGGCCGATACGGCCACAGCAAGCAGGATTGCGATGATCATCACGATATTTTTGAGCCGCGAAGGTTTGTCCATATTCCGGGTATTTTGTTGATCGAAAGTACGATAAGGTGCGTAAAAAAATACTTGTCCGGTTTCCGGTTGTACGGCTTGCCGGCATCCGGTAATTTTGACCTGCAAAACACCGATGATTATGGAACTCAGTACAGACCGCATGTACCAGGCGATCCTGGAAAAGGATACCGCCTTCGAGGGTTTGTTTTTTACGGCAGTAAAGACTACCGGTATTTTCTGCCGCCCCTCCTGTACCGCACGCAAACCAAAAAAAGAGCATGTCGAATTCTTCAGCTCTTCCAAAGAAGCGATTACCCGGGGTTACCGGCCCTGCAAAGTATGCCGCCCCCTGGAGCTGCTGCACGAAACACCTGAAGCCATCAAAGCTATACTGAAGGAATTAAGCGATGATCCATCGTGCAAATTCCGGGACGAGGACCTGGAGCAAAGCGGGATAACGCCCAGCGCCATACGCCGCTGGTTCCTGAAACAGCATGGCATTACCTTCCAGGCCTACCAGCGTATGTTCCGCATCAACAGCGCCTTTAAAAAGATAAATGAGGGCGAAGGCGTTGCCCCTGCGGCTTTTGGCGCGGGCTACGAATCGCTGAGCGGCTTTAGCGATTCTTTTAAAAGCATATTCGGCGTATCGCCTGGCAGATCGGGCAAGCACCGGGTTATCGACCTGAAACGCATAGAGACGCCGCTGGGTACGATGATTGCCTGCGGTGTAAAAGAGGGTATATGCCTGCTCGAATTCAGCGACCGTAAAATGCTGGAAACTGAGCTGAAAGCCATTTCCAAGGCGCTTAGCGCAACCATCGTACAAGGCGACAATCCGCACTTTACCCTACTGGAACAACAACTCCGCGAATACTTTGAAGGCAGGCGGCAATCGTTTACCGTACCCTTGCTCAGCCCCGGATCCACGTTTCAAAACCTGGTCTGGCAAGGCTTGCAGCATATTCCCTATGGTGCTACACGCAGTTATAAAGAACAGGCCCTGTACCTGGAGCGACCGGAGGCCATAAGGGCCGTGGCGAATGCCAACGGTATGAACCGCATTTCGATACTGGTGCCCTGTCACCGGGTAATCGGCGCTGACGGCAGCCTTACCGGTTATGGCGGCGGTATCTGGCGCAAACAATGGCTGTTGGAGCACGAACAGCAGCATCGTTAATAAACATAAGGTCCGGCCTGTACCGGGGCCGGACCTTACGAAGCGATCAAATGTTAGTTGGTGGCGCCGCCATTGACCAGCAGATGCTGACCGTTTACAAAAGAGGAGAGGTCACTGGCAAAAAACTCTGCAATATTAGCCACGTCTTCCACTTCGGCCAGCCGGCCCATCGGGCAACTGTCCAGCAGTTGTTTCCTTAATTCAGGGTAGCTACCGGGCTCTACAAAAATACCGGAATGGTCTACGGCAAATGGAATGATCGAATTGACCGTTACCCCGCGGTGGCCAATCTCTTTGGCCAATACATCCACCATATAACGCGGCGTGGTCTTACTACCGCCATATACGGCCATGCCCGGCACGGGGTAAGCCGTGGTACTTGATGCGATATAGATAATACGCCCATTATCCGTGATATGCCTTGCTGCCTGCTGCATGGTAAAATAAGCGCCCTTGGTATTGATGGCAAATAAACGGTCGAACTGCTCTTCTGTAAAATCGGTCACAGCCGTTTCTACCAGTTCGATACCCGCATTCGCCACAACGATATCCAGTTTACCGAAGGTATCCAATGCGGTTGCAAATAGTTTTTCGATTTCACTTACCCGGCTTATATCCGCCTGTACGGCGATGGCCTGCACCCCCATGGCGCGTACATTGCTCAGCACCTCGTCGGCAGCCTGCTTATCGCGGGAGTAGTTGAGCACGATATCGGCGCCCAGCGCGGCATAACGCTCTGCTATAGCTTTGCCCAGGCCCCTGCCGGAACCCGTAACCAGGGCCACTTTATTTTTTAAGCTGTTCATGATCTGTTGTTTTTATTGTTTAAAATTTTAGGCCATAGCGCCGTTTACACCGATATTCTGACCGGATACCCATTTGGCATCATCGCCCGCCAGGAAGGTAATGACCCGGGCTATATCTTCGGGCTCGCCGATGCGGTTAAAAGCGGAAAGGCCTGCCAGCCGGGCGATGAGCTCATCCGGTTTACCATCGGTAAACAATTCCGTATTGGTAGGCCCCGGTGAAACGCAGTTTACATTAATACCCCTGCTGCCCACTTCTTTGGCAAACACGCGTGTCATTTGCTCTACAGCGCCTTTGGTGGCTACATAGGTACCATAAGCAGGCATCATCATACGGGTGGTGGAAGAGGAGAAGTTAATCACACTACCTTTGTCGGCCAGTCGGGTAGCGGCTTCGCGCATGGTATTGAAGGTGCCGCGCACATTGATATCGAACTGCCGGCTAAACTCCTCGTCGGTGGTATCTTTGAGCGTTTTGGTGATCATAATGCCGGCATTATTGACCAGCACGTCGATACGGCCATAACGTGTTATGGCTTCGGTAAACAAACGGCTTACCTCTTCTGAGCGGCTTACATCGGCCTGTATCGCAAAAGCCTCGCCGCCCCCGGCTTGTATGGCCGCCA
Organism: Taibaiella chishuiensis; assembly: GCF_003014535.1. GTDB lineage: Bacteria > Bacteroidota > Bacteroidia > Chitinophagales > Chitinophagaceae > Taibaiella > Taibaiella chishuiensis. The sequence continues at coordinate 286,512 of NZ_PYGD01000001.1, forward strand.
CGGTAGCCGCCGCTGCGCTTGCATTGCCGGCATAGTTAACAATAACGGTGGCGCCGGCACGGGCCAGCTCCTGTGCAATGGCCGCACCTATGCCCCGGGAGGCCCCGGTAACCAGGATTACTTTTTCTTTCAGCGTTTTCATTTTGCGTTGTTTTTTTGACAACACAAAGATGGAACGATTACCGGCCTTAAAATTGCAGGCCTTCTACGAACTGTTGCAAATTCCTAAGATTGGTCGCGCAGGTGCATTTTGCGGTAGGCGAGTGGTGTATCGCCCGTATGTTTTTTAAAATAATTGCTGAAATGGGCGGTTTCCGAAAAGCCCAGCAGGTAAGCGATTTCTTTAACGGAGGTGGTATCGTGCTGTAAGAGCGCGCGGGCTTCGGCAATAGTCTTTTCTGCGATCCAGGTGCCGATGGCCTTACCCGTCTTGGCCTTAATGACGGTGCTGAGGTAATTGGGATGCAGGTGCTGTAAGGCGGCGTAGTCCTGCACCCGGAATACCCGTTCTTCCTTACCGGCTACCAGGCTGCGGTAATGCCGTTCCAGGGCGCTTTTGAAGTTGCGTACGATCTGCGAGCTGCGGTTACCTTCGTATATGGGATTGTAATCCTGCCATACATACTCTTTGATCTTCAGCAACAGGACCACGAACAGGTTGCCAATAATGCGGTCTTTGTACAACGAGTGTCCGAGCTGTTCCCTGCAGATCTGCCTGTAGATATATTCCATCTCTGCAAATTGCTCCGGGCGCAGGTTACAGGGCGCAACCACCTCGGTAAGCAGGAAGGAAAACTCCTTGTAGATATCGGGATGCACCTGCTCTACGAGATACGATTCCCGGAAGGTGATGAGACATACATCCTCCAGCTGTTCCCAGGTAAAGGTGCGGTAGTTACCGGGATTGGTAAAATAAACCATACCGGGTTTGATGGGAAAGGTATGATCGTCGATCGTGTATTGCCCCTGCCCGTTTTTGATGAACAGGAAACTGAAATAATCGGGACGAAAGGCTTCCGAACGGAAAGGAAGTTCGGTAAAGGTATCCTGGAGATAATGCACCGTAAAACCCGAACCCGGGTGTACAGGATCGACGGGCAGGCCCATACTGGCATACAGGTCGTGCAGGTTGCGGGTAATGGCGCCTTTCTGTTGCATAAACAGCCGGGATATTTACTGCAATTTACATTTATCCGGCGGTTATTACGCGCGGCGTAGGGCTTACCATATCCTTTTCCCTTTTTCGAACAGCATACGGATATAACCGATAAAGGCGAGGAATAACACGATGGAGAAGAAGATACAAATAGCCAGGGCCCACATCGGCATATCGGGTTTCTTACCCATAAAATACAAAACGATCGCGTAGCTCATGCCCCCGAGCAGGAACAGCATACCAACGGGGAATACGATATACATAAGCAGCCCCATGCCAAACATACCGATCCGGGCCATAGGCCGGCCCATAGCGTAACTGATGCCGGCTACGAGGAAGTAGCCGATCAGGAGCAGGCCCATAGCTGCGCCCCCCAGCAGGATGTATTTACCACCAGACAACTCTTCGGCCGCCGCCATACCCGGTTCGTACAATACGGTTATGGTAGATCCGATCTCCGGGGCGCCCGTAGATGCGATATCTGTCTTTAACTGCTGCTCCCGGCCCCTGGCATCGGTAAATACAACGACAGGCTGGTACATGGTGACATAACGCCCGCGGCTGTCCTTATCCTGGAAGGCATGATGATCTACAACTTTGGCCTCGTAACGCGGTAGCTTAAGCGCATGGTATACAAAGCCGCCCAGCATACCCGACAACATAGTGGCAAAACTGAGCAGGCAAAACACGATCAGCGCGATATAGCCCACACCCAGGCAACCGGGCTTGCGGCGGGTATCGCCCCGTTTCAGCACTTTTACAGCGACCAATACCGACAATACCATCATGGCAATTGCAGCCCAACCGTAACTTGTAATCTGTAACAACACCATTGCTGTATACTTCATCTTTTTTGACCGTTAAGATTTTTCCATTGACTCAAATATGCATTATTTATGCCATACCGGGAAAATATTTCCCTTCCCCGGCAGGACAAAAAAGAAAGGCCACATGCCGCGGCCTTCCAAAATAGTGTCTCTTACTCAAAAGAAAAAGATAAAGATCGCGATGCATCCCTACCTGCAGGGCAGGAACCGCGATTACCCGGCCTTCGATGGGCTAACGATAATTTTTTAAACGGGCATCTCTGCAAGGCCGGACCCGGGTGTAAAATGCAGCGGAACCAGCGCCCCAAAAGCTGTTGCTGCACTCAACCATAAGTACCCGTTTATAAATACTACGGCATAATACATTCATACCGCATGCCGGCGCCGCCGGCTGAAACCGCAGGTGGGGGCTTTATTAAATAAATGTAATGCAACGATTTATTAGCTGAAACATGCCGTAAATAAAAGATTTTTTGTTTCTTTTGTTCATAAAACAAACAGCCATACAACATAAAAAATGCCATACTATCTTGATTAAAATCATTTAATTTCACAACAATCACAGATATTTTTTTGTACTGTATAGCAGCATCATATATACATGGAAGGACACATTCTTGTAGCGGAAGATCACGAAGTCGTCAGTTGGGCCTATAAACTACTTTTTCAGCTTCACTTTCCCAAACTGGTATGCACCGTAACGGAGAGTTGGAAGGATACGGAAAAGGAGCTTTACCGTACCGACCGGGCTTATGAGATGGTGTTGCTGGACCTGCAGCTTTCCGATATCAATGTGGTTCCGAAGGTGGAACAACTACTAACCGACCTGCCCCAATTAAAGATCCTGGTGGCCTCCACCAGCCCCGAGAAGCTCTGGGGATCGGGTTTGCTCAAGCTGGGCGTAAAAGGTTACTTCGACAAATCGGCGCCTACCGAAGAACTGGTGCATGCCATTAAAACAGTGCTGGAAGGCTCGGTCTATAAATCAAAATAAAGTTGCGCCCATCTACTTCCTGCCATTCCTGGGTGGCAATTTAACCGGGATCAGGATATGGATCTCGGTACCTTCGCCCGGGATACTGTTTACCTGAAGGGTTCCCTTAAGCATCGCCAACAGGTCGAATATGATCTGGTAGCCCAGCCCCCAACCCACTTCCCTGGCCGTACCGCTTTTAACTTCCGAAGGCGTTATCACGGTGTAGGCATTTAACTTGGCTACTGTTTCGGGTTGCATACCGGTGCCCGTATCCCGCACGATGATGTGCAGGCTGGTTTGCTCCCGGTATATCTTCAGGCTCACCCTGCCCCGTTCGGTATACTTATTGGCATTAAACAATACGTTCAGTATAATATGCTTGAGCACCGTAGGATCGGACACCAGCATGTCGCCCGGCTCATAGTCGGCGATATACTCGTTATGCTTGGCGGCAAATTCATGTTCGGCCATCACCATACTCACCTCTTCCGCGAGGCTTTTCAGGCTAAAGGGTTTGGGCACAGGCCCACCGGTATACAGGCTTACCTGGGCCCAGTCGATAAGCTGCCGCGAAAGCGCCTGCAGTTCGCGTACCGTCCGGTTGATACGCCCTACGCCTTCGATGCGGGTGCCGGCATCGAGCTGGGCATAATGCCCCGACAGCATATCGGATATCTTTTCGATAGAAGACAACGGCGTGGCGATATCATGCAACAACATAGAGATCAGCCGCAGGCGAAAATTCTGGGACTGTTCGATCTGGGTCAGCGACTGTTGCAACTGCTGGTTGCTCTGTTGCAGCGCCTTGGTTTTTTGCGTCACCATGGCCGATAACTTTTTATTGATCTTAATAAGCCGCAACTGGCGCATTCTCGAAAAGAGCATCAGCATACCGAGGCCGCACATGGCCAGCAAGAAGATAAAGAACGGCTGTTCGTAGTACTTACGTTCGATATTAAAATCGAAGGAGCTGTATACATAATCGTTATCCCGGAAGCCTTTACGTTTGCGAACCTGCAGGCTATGCGATCCTGCGGGGAGCGCCGACAGCACGATCTCCATTTTTGAAGGGTCGATCGCCTTCCAGGACTCATTGCCATCGAGCTTATACGCAATGGAAAGCCCGTAGCTGTTGTACCAGGCGGCAGTGCTTACCTGGAATTTAAGATCGCGGTCGGTAAAAGAGCGCTTACCGCTGCCGAAGCCGGACATGACTACCCGTTCGCCGTTGGAACGGAATACGGATTCGATATACAGAGGCTCGTCGAAACGGTATTCCGGCATATTGTCGGGCCTGAACAGGGCGATGCCATTGATGGTAGACAACAACAGGCAACTGTTCCACCAGTTGAAAATAGGATACTGCGCCCCGTTAAACTCATTTGTCTGCAGCCCTTCCCTGCGATCGTAGTATTCGTAATACGGCTCTTCGCCGCCCGTTTTGTATTCGAGCACATCAGACTCCCGGAAGCGGAACAGGCCTTTATTGGTGGTAGCCCACAGGTAACCGCGATGATCGGGTATATAGGTATGTACGAATTTGAGGTAACCATTGCGATCGGCCGGCAAAGGCTCCATCGTACCTTTACCCCGGCTCCAGAGTACCGACCCTTCGCCAAAGCTGCACAGGATGCGGAGCCCCCTTTCTTCGGCAGTAAAATAGCGGTACATCCGCCCTTTCGTCTCGGGATAGGCCAGCCATTGTAGTTTTGCCGGATCGTAATACCAGATACCGTCGGCAGTAGCGACCAGCAGCGGTTGCCCCGGCAGATGTCTTATGGATGAAACCTGCGGAGGCGGCCCGCCGGTGGCCCAGTGCACGGGGTGGAATACCTCTTGCTCCCAATAGCCGGTTTGCTCCGCGCTCATCATCCAGAACCGTTCGTCCAGCGTATCGTAATAGGTAAAAGTAATGTCGCGGCAGCCGTTGCAGGGAAAAGCGACAGAAGTCTTCCGGCTAACCGGGTCGAGCTTAAGCAGCTTATTGGCCCAGGAATAATAAACATATCCTTTGCGGTCTTTGGAGAAAGACCGGATCTGTCGGGCCTGCGTGCTGTAGATATTGGCTTCCAGCTTATCCGTTTCCAGGTTATAGATCCAGCTCTGGCTGGTGATCAGGCGTTGCCGGTCCAGCAGCATCTGGGCATAAATGCTGGTGTACTTACCGGCGTCTTTCAGGATCTGCCGGAAAGGCTGCACCTTGTACAGGTAAATGCCTTTGCTCGACGAACCGATCACGATCACGTTCCGTTCGGGATGCATAATGCCCGTCACGGCGTCGTCGGGCATACCCGGCAGGTGATAAGCCGCAGCCACGCCGAGCCGGTCGTTCACGATATGCAATTGGTAAAAGGTATCCTTCACCCAGCAGTTGACCTGCCCGCTCAGGTAGTCGTAATAAGGTGCATGATACACCTGCTCCAGGTTACCTTCCCCGGGCATAACGGGCAGCCCGGGCTCGCGCCCCAGCGGCACAAGCCGGGTTTTGTTCCTATCGAACCGGAAACCGCTGAGACTATTGCCGACAAAGTAAATGTCATCCTGTTGTTTGATGATCCGGTAATGCGCTATTCCCGGGAAGGGGATTGTTTTTTCCAGTTTATTATTGCGGTACAGCAGGAGCTGCTCTTTGCCACAGGCCAGCAGCACATTGCGGTCCAGGGGCAACATATAATTGGCAGTAGGCCACAGGTCGTGCCCCGGTATATCGCCAAACATACCCAGGTGGCCAAGCTGTGCGGTATCGCATAAGCCGCCGCGGAAATAAATATAGGGATAGGGATTTATCCTTAACCGGTTATCGGGTATGTAGAGCAGCCGGTTTTGCCGGATGGTGTACAAACTGCCGTCGAGCGCCAGGCTGAATACCTGGCCGGATGCGGTACCGAACAGGGAAACGAAACGTTTGGAAAACCGGTCATCGCCGGCATTATAACCCTGGATGTTATGCCCGTCGTAGCGGGCAATGCCGCCCTGCGTGGCAATCCAGAGGAAGCCGGTGCGCGGATCGATATAGGTAGCCATTACCGAGTTCTGGGGTAAGCCATCGTCGTCGTCCAGTTGGGTATACAGGTAACATTCCCGTGTTTTCTTCCGGTAGCTGGTATCCTGCGACCGGGCAGCGGCGCGCAAGGGCAGCTGCCAAAGCAGGAGGAACAACAGCAGGCTGCCGGTTCTGGTCATCGGGAAGAATATTTTCGGCAACGGGGAGCAGGGCAGCCCGGCCGGTTTTAATAAGAATAGCGCTCAATATATTCAATATTATGAGGAATGCCCATTTTTAAAGCGAAAATATTCAAGCCCGGCAGGTGGTTTTCCACGGTTAACCAACAGGCGGGAGGCCAGGATCGCATCGCTTGTTTTTTCGGCTTACTTTTGCAGATCACACGGATAATAAGAGGACATCATGCAGCAATATCTCCAGCTATTACAACATATTATTGATAACGGAACGGTAAAGAGCGACCGGACCGGCACCGGCACTACCAGTTGCTTCGGCTACCAGATACGTTTCGACCTGCAGGCGGGCTTCCCGCTGGTGACGACAAAAAAACTGCATCTCAAGTCCATTATCCATGAATTGCTGTGGTTCCTGAAAGGCGATACCAATATCGCTTACCTGAAAGCCCATGATGTAAAAATATGGGACGAGTGGGCCGATGTCAACGGCGACCTGGGCCCTGTATACGGCAAGCAATGGCGCAGCTGGACCGGTGCCGATGGGAAGTCGTATGACCAGATCAAAGACGTGATCCACCAGATCAAAACCAATCCCGACAGCCGCCGTATGATCGTAAATGCCTGGAACGTGGCCGAACTGCCCGATATGGCGCTCAGCCCCTGCCATGCCCTGTTCCAGTTTTATGTAGCCAATGGCAAACTGAGCTGCCAGCTGTACCAGCGCAGTGCAGACGTATTCCTGGGTGTGCCGTTCAATATTGCCTCCTACGCGTTACTCACCATGATGATCGCACAGGTATGCGGCCTGGAAGCCGGCGAGTTTATCCACACCTTCGGCGATGTGCACCTTTACCACAACCATGAAGAGCAAGCCAGGCTGCAGTTGAGCCGCAGCCCTTACCCGCTGCCCGTTATGAAGCTGAACCCCGCAATCAAAGACCTGTTCGACTTTACATTCGAAGACTTTACCCTCGAAAATTACCAGTCGCATCCCCATATCAAAGCACCGGTAGCGGTATAACCGCCGGCGTGCCATCCAGGATGAAGGTCTGTACCATTACCGGTACAGGCCTTCATTATTTTATGGCTAAGCCGCATTTCCCGCCTGCTCTTTTTTCAAACAATGTTATCTTTGCCCTTCCCCCCGGGGGATTTTCAAAAAAATCATATTTATACATGCAGTCCATAGTTAACCAGATCAAAACAGCGGCGGCCCTTGCATTGAATCACCTGTATCCCGAAGCGAAGGTGACCGATGAAGATATATTGGTCAATGAGACCAAACCCGAATTCAAGGGCGATTATACGGTAGTACTTTTTCCTTTCGTAAAATCGTTGCGACAAAACCCCGCTGTACTGGGTAAAGCACTTGGCGACCAGCTCCTGGCCAGTAATCCTGTTTTTACCGCGCACGAAACCGTTGCCGGGTTCCTCAACCTGACTCTTGCCGACGCTCTCCTGGCCAACTTCCTGAATGCCACTTATGCCGACCAGTCTTATGGTACGCAGGCATCCAATGGCAATAAGGTAATGATCGAATACTCTTCGCCCAATACCAACAAGCCCCTGCACTTTGGCCACCTGCGCAACAACTTCCTGGGTTGGTCGGTAGCGCAGATCCTGAAGACCAATGGCAGCGAGGTGATCAAGGCCAACCTGGTCAACGACCGCGGTATTCATATCTGCAAATCCATGATTGCCTGGATGCGTTATGGCAACGGCGCTACACCTGAGAGCACCGGTATAAAAGGCGACCACCTGGTGGGCGATTATTATGTAAAGTTCAACGATGTTTATAAAGAAGAAGTAGCAGGCCTGGTGGCAACAGGAAAAGAGCTGGCACAGGCCGAAAAAGAAGCCCCCATTATGCTGGAAGCGCAGGACCTGCTGCGCCGCTGGGAAGCCGGCGATGCAGAGATCTACCAGCTCTGGGAAACCATGAACGGTTGGGTATACAAAGGTTTCGATGTTACCTATAAGCGGCTGGGACTCGACTTCGACAAGATGTATTACGAAAGCAATACCTACCTGCTGGGCAAAGAGATCGTTGAAGAAGGGCTGCAGCAAGGCGTATTGTTCCGTAAGGACAACGGATCGGTATGGATCGACCTTACCGCCGACGGGCTGGATGAAAAACTGCTGCTGCGCGCCGATGGCACTTCGGTGTATATGACCCAGGACCTGGGCACCGCCAAGCTGAAGTACAAGGACTATGGCATGGACAGCTCGGTATACGTGATCGGTGATGAGCAGAACTACCACATGCAGGTGCTTAAACTGATCCTGCAAAAACTGGGCGAGCCCTGTGCCGACGGTATCTATCATTTGTCGTATGGCATGGTAGAGCTGCCTTCGGGCCGTATGAAAAGCAGGGAAGGTACCGTGGTGGATGCCGACGATATGATCGATGAGATGATCCGCCTGGCGAAAGAGCAGACCGAGCAAGCCAACAAAACAGAAGGCTTTACCGAAGAAGAGCTGGAACGCCTCTACCGCATTATCGGTATCGGCGCACTGAAGTTTTACCTGCTGCGTGTAGAGCCGCGTAAGAAAATGATCTTCGATCCCAAGGAGTCGATCGAGCTGGCGGGCTTCACTGCTACGTTTATCCAGTATACCCATGCGCGTATCAAATCCATACTGCGTAGGAGCGAGATTGCCTATGGCCCGATGGTACTGGGTAAGGATGAGCTTGCACCTCTGGAAAAAAGTTTATTGCTGCAGCTGGAACAATACCCCGGCATCATAGACCAGGCGGCCCGGGAGTTTAACCCTTCGGCCCTCTGTAACTATGCCTTCCGCCTGGCGCAGACCTACAACTCTTTCTTTGATAAGCACCAGGTGTTAAAGGCTGAGAATGAAGAGAAAAAGCAGTTGCGGCTTATGATTTGCGCGCTCACGGCCATTACCATCCGCAATGCGATGGCCCTGCTGGGTATCGAGGTACCCGAACGCATGTAAGCAAGCTATTTACCTGTAATAATCCGATCCGGTAGCACGACCCTGCAACCGGATTTTTTTATGTCTTCGTTCTCAGCCATTTGATAAACCCGGAAACCCGGTAAAAAATGCGGGTTTGGCTCAAATTTCTTTTTTTTCAATACGCATTCTTTTTTATATTCGCATAGCATATCCAGAGAAACTTTGCAATAACTTAAAGCGGGTTAACATAAGGAAAGCTTTTATTTGTAATGTATATCGGAAATACCGGACCTAATGTAAATACCCGGCGACGGGAAAAATTGGATTTGTTATGACTACCCAGCAACCAAATGCAGAAAATCAGATCACACCAGAGAAATGGGATGAATTGAATTTTGACGGTAAACACTTCTGCTCTTTAAATGATGCCCAGGAGATCGTACTGAAGGCTACGGCATACAGCCAGGAGCGCCCCTTATCTGCTATTACCACCGACAACTGCGATACCATTATCGCAGCGCTTTCGGAAAAGTTCAAAGAGGTAACGTCCAAGCTGCAGGAGCTGGATACCGAATGGCAACAAACGGAAGATAAGATCAAGGTAAACGGTAAGGTATTGCGCCTTAAAGAATACCTGAACCATGCCAATGCCATAGGCGACTATGCGCCGCTGTATGAAAACCTTGCTGAAAAGGAAAAACACATCCAATCCTTGTTCGATGCCAACTACGAAGAAAAACTGAAGCTGGCCGAACAGGCCGAAGCCCTGAAAGACTCCGAAGACTGGAAAGGCGCTACCGATAACTTCCGCGCCATCGTAGACCATTGGAAAAATGCCAACCCCGCCGAAAAGAATAAAAGCGATAAACTCTGGGAACGTATCGAAAACGCCCGCAATCATTTTTACGAACGCAAACGCCTGCACCAGGACGATGTGGAAAAAGATATGATGCAGAACCTCGATCTGAAGATGGAGATCTGCGAAAAGGCCGAAAAGCTGGCCCAGTCGGAAGACTGGCGCAAAACATCGGACCTCTACAAAGAGCTGATGGACCAATGGAAAACCATAGGCCGTGTAGCTTCCGCAGAAAAGAACGACGAATTGTGGAACCGGTTTATCGCTGCCCGCAACGTATTCTTTGATCGCAAGAAAGTAAACTTCGAACAGATACAACAGGAACAGGAGGCCAATTATGCCGTTAAACTCGCGCTGGTGGAAAAGGCCGAAGCCATCTGCGACAACAAGGACTGGAAGGAAACCACCCAGGAAATGAGCGATATGATGGATACCTGGAAAAAAACGGGCAGGGTGCCTTACGAAAAGGCCGATGAACTGTGGAACCGCCTGCAGGCCGCCCGCGATAAGTTTTTCGCTGCCAAAAGACAAAGCGCCGAAGAGTTTAAGGTGAACCTGGAAGATAACTATGCCCAGAAAATGGCCCTGCTCAAACGCGCCGAAGAGCTGCAACACTCCGACAACTGGAAAGAAGCTACCGACGAGATCAACGACCTGATGCAGGAATGGAAAAAAGTAGGACAGATACCACGCGAATACGGCGACGAGATATGGGAGCGTTTTATAGGCGCCCGTAATAACTTCTTTGCCCGTAAAGACGCCGACCGCGACCGGCGCAAAGCCCGGTTCCAGAGCCAGCTCGATGGCAGGTTCCAGCAAACCCAGCAATTCCTAGAAAAGATCCAGAGCGAGATTAAAGAAGAAGAAGAAAAGCTGAACGACTTCAGGTCGTCCCTGGACAATACCACCGGCAGCGGCACCAAGGAAGAAGAGCTGCGCAAGCACCTCGAAAACCTGATCCGGCAGATCGAAAGCAAACTGCCTGCCCGCCGCGAAAAAGAAGCCGAAGTGGCCCGCCAGCTCGAAGAGTTGAAAGAAAAGCGCAACCAGAAAAAAGAAGAACGCAGCGAATAAAAAATAAATAAAAGCACAAGCCCGGTCATTGCTGTAATGCCGGGCTTGTTGTATCAATATATCGTCCGCATGCCGCAGTAAAGGATAACCAAAAGACAATTATCTTTGCGCCCCTTTTCAAACGCTTAAAAAAACGATTCGGATCCTATGTACGGAATAGAGAACATTATGCTGTCGGAGATCATTACGGTAACCATAACGCTCTTTGCCGTTATCGATATCCTGGGATCCATCCCGGTGCTGATCGGGCTTAAAAAGAAAATGGGCGATATCAACAGTATACAGGCTACCCTGGTTTCGGGCGCCCTTATGTTGTTGTTCTTCTTTGCGGGCGGCGAAATGCTCAAGTTCATGGGACTCGATGTGGCTTCCTTTGCCATAGCGGGCTCCATTATCATCTTCTTCCTGGGTATGGAAATGATTATGGGCATCGAATTCTTTAAGGGCGAAAGCGGCAGCAAATCGGGGAGCGTGGTGCCGATCGCCTTCCCTATTATTGCCGGGTCCGGTACCCTTACCACCATCATGTCGCTCAAAGCGAGCTATCACTACTACAATATCCTGATCGGTATCATCATCAACCTTATTATCGTACTGGTTTGCCTCCGGTCGCTCAACTTTATCGAAAAGCTGCTGGGCCCCTCCGGTATCGCCGTGGTGCGTAAATTTTTCGGTGTGGTACTGATTGCGATTGCCGTAAAAATCTTCCGCGAAAACGCCGGTATATAAAAATCGGAAGGACAAGCGTACCAGGAGCCTGTATAGTACAGATACCATCCGGGCGAGCACTACCAGGCTCCGATCCGTACTGTTGCTGCACCCTGCGATGCAATAAAAAGGCCGGAAACACGTTATTGAGCAGAAAGCAGTAATTTTGCAGCGAAAATTTCAAGGAAAAACGACAATGAGAAATCTCATATTCATATTAATAGTATTCGCAGGTATCGGCTTCGGCAGTTGTACCAAGGATCGAAAGTGCGATGCGCTCAGTGTGACCGCGCCTCAGGAAGAAGTGGATGCCGTAGCGCAGTACCTGGATAAAAACAACATTACAGCCACTAAGGATGCGCAGGGCTTCTTTTATACGATAGAGGCCAGCGGCTCCGGCGACCGGCCCAAGTCCTGCTCCAATGTTACGGTAACCTATACCGGCAAGCTGACCAATGGCACCGTTATCGACGATAAGTATTCGAAACAATCCATCTCTTTCGACCTCGGCGACCTGATCGTAGGCTGGCGGGCAGGCATTCCGCTGATCGCCAAAGGAGGCCGGGTAACCTTATACCTGCCGCCTTCGCTGGCTTATGGCGACAAGCCCACAGGCCCGATACCCGCCAACTCTATCCTGATCTTCACAATTGATTTGTTGAAAATTAATAATTAAAGCGAATAAGAGTTACCTTTGTTGGGATAAAATTTCATTTTACACAATCATTTTCGTGTAAAGTGGTCTGCTTCATGAGCATAGCTACCCTTTATATTTCGTATTAATTTATTGGTATATTCTATCGGTAAAAGGCCGTTTTTTTTGTCATAGGCTAAATACGGGAGTCATTTTTCAAGCTGCTCCGGACCCTTATACTTTACACGTCGATATAAATTATTCATGTCATGGGATGTGGAAGTTGCGGTACCAAAACCGCCGACGGGAAGCCCTCCGGCTGCCAGAGTAATGGCGGCTGCAGTTCAGGGGGCTGCAACAGGATCAATGTGTTTAACTGGCTCGCGGATATACCGTTGAGCGATATCGGTAAACCTTACCCGATCCTGGAAATTGCCTTTAATAACGGAAGCCGCAAGGATTTCTTCCGGAACAATACCCACCATATATTTGAAAAGGGAAGCTGGGTGGCCGTAGAAGGTACCAGCGGTTTCGACCTGGGCCAGGTAACCCTTACCGGCGAGCTCGTAAAACTCCAGATGAAAAAATACGGGGTGAACGAATCGTCCGAGCTGAAACGGGTGATGCGCCCCGCCGGCGAACGCGACCTCGAACAATATAACAATTCCAAAAAACGGGAAAGGGATACCCTGATCCGTGCAAGGGCCATAGCCAAAGAGCTGAACCTGGAAATGAAAATTGCCGAGGCCGAATACCAGGCCGATGGTAAAAAGGTAACCTTCTTTTATACCGCCGATGCCCGCGTGGATTTCCGCGAACTGATCAAGGTATTTGCTTCCGACTTCCAGGCCAAGGTGGAAATGCGCCAGATCGGCGCCCGCCAGGAAAGCGCCAAAGTAGGCGGCATCGGTTCCTGTGGCCGCGAACTCTGCTGCAGCTCCTGGCTCAGCGATTTCAAAACGGTAAATACCACGGCTGCCCGTTACCAGAATCTCTCCATCAACCAGACCAAGCTATCGGGCCAGTGCGGCCGTCTGAAATGCTGCCTCAACTACGAGCTGGATACCTATATGGATGCCCTCAGCATTTTCCCTGAAAATGCCGACAGCCTGGAAATGGCAACAGGCAGGGCCTTCCTCCAGAAAAAAGACATTTTCCGCAACCTGATGTGGTACAGCTTTGGCGGCAGCAGCAAACAATACCCGCTGACCATAGACCGTGTAAGCGAGATACTTGCGCTGAACAGCCAGGGCGAAAAACCGGAAGATCTCGAAGCCGTTGAGATCCAGGTGAAACATAAAGACCCGGAAAAGACTGTAGATATGGGCTTTGTGAACGATGTGGGCCAACTGACCCTCAGCTCGCTCTCCAAATCGGCCCGTAAAAAAGCCCAGCAGGCCCAGCAGCAAAATAAACAGCGCGGCGGCCAGCAGCAGGGCGGCAAACAACAGCAAGGCAATAAGCAGCAGCAGGCTAAAAAGCAGGGAGCCCAGCCACAACAGGCCCAGGCCCAGCAGCAAAATAACCAGCAGCCCAAAGCCAATAAACAGCAGAACAACCAACAGCCCAAACAGCAGCAGGGACAGCAAAATAATAACCAGCCTAAGCAACAGGGCAACCAGCAGCCTAAACAGGCCCAGCAAAATAATAACAACCAGCAGCAGTCCAAAGAACGGGGGCAACAGGAAGGTAAGCAGCGCCAGCAACAACAGCGCCAGCCCAGGCCACAGCAACAATCCGAAAACAAAGGGCAACAGCAGGGGGAACAGAAAAACCAGCAGTCCCGCGAACAGAAGCTGAAGCCGGAGCAAGGCCAGGAGCAGAAACAGCAGGAGGACAACAACAGGAACCGTCCGCCGCGTAAGAAGAACAATAACCGCCCGCCCCAGCAAAAAGACGACAAAGGACAGGCAGATACCCCCAAAGAGCAGTAACCATTCATGCAAGCTTTTGCTAACCGCTTACAAAAAGTAAACCGGCACATCGCCAAATGGGCTAAACGCCAGGGCATATCCTGTTACCGTATTTACGACCTGGATATGCCCGAGTTTCCCTTTTGTATCGACCGCTACGATGCCTGTGTGCACGTTGCCGAATACAAGGCCAATCACCGCATGCCGGACGAGGAGCATACGGCCTGGCTGGAGGAATGCATGAACGTTATCGCCTCGGTACTGGAAGTACCGGTTACGCATATCTACCTCAAGGAGCGCCGCCGCCTGTCGCGCCGCACCGAACAATACGAAAAAGTAGCTACCGAAAGTAAAAAGATAACGGTACAGGAAGACGGGCTTCAGTTCCTGGTCAACCTGACCGACTACCTCGATACCGGCCTCTTCCTCGACCACCGGCCTTTACGCAAGACCTTCAGGGCCGAAGCCGCCGGCAAATCGGTGCTCAACCTGTTTTCCTATACCGGCGCCTTCAGCGTATACGCGGCTGCCGGCGGGGCAGAGCAGGTTACCACCGTAGACCTGTCGAATACCTACCTGCAATGGGCCAGGGAAAATATGGACCTGAACGGGCTTATGGAAGGCGACAAACATACCTTTGTACAAAGTGATGTGATGGACTTCCTGAAGCAAGCGCCCGCAGACACTTACGACCTGGTATTTGTAGACCCGCCCGCCTTTAGCAACAGCAAAAAAATGAAAGGGACCTGGGATACCCAGCGCGACCACCCGGCATTGCTCTACCTGCTGTTGAAAGCCGTAAAATCCGGCGGCATCGTCTATTTTTCCAATAACCTGCGCGAATTCAGTCCCAGCTTCGATAAGCTGGCAGCAGCGTCGATCAAAGACATTTCGCTGCAGACCATACCCGAAGATTTCAGGAATAAAAAGATCCACCACTGCTACCGGATCATTAAATAAACCGTATTATATCAGCTTGGCGCCATTAGGCACCGGGCGCTCTACAGCCGTAAGCACTATGGCGCCGTTTTCGTCTTCGAAACCGGTAACCAGGCATTGCGACATAAAATCGGCGATCTGTTTTTCGGGGAAATTGATCACGGCTACTACCTGCCTGCCCACCAGATCTTCGGGGGTATAATGGGTGGTGATCTGCGCACTGCTCATGCGGGTACCGTATGGACCAAAATCAACTTTTAGCTTATGTGCGGGCTTGCGGGCCTTGGGGAAGGGTAATACTTCTATGATCGTTCCGACCCGGAGTTCTACTTTTTCAAAATCATGCCAACTTATCGTATCCATAAAGTAAAGATAAGCAAGCGGCCGCAATCGCAAAAAAACAGGAGTCCCGCCCGCTTCTTTCCCGCAATACATTTTAGCTTAATTTGCAGCCAGCTAAAACAGAGATCTACCTTGAACTACTACAGCGCAACACAGATACACGACGGCCGGCAATGGCTTCCCGAAGGCAGTATGATCGCCTTCGACGATGAAGGCGTATTCCGGCAAACCTATGCCGCGGGCAATGCGCCCGCCGGCGTACAACCGGTACACTACGAGGGTATACTCTGCCCCGGTTTTGTAAATGCACACTGCCACCTCGAGCTGTCGCATATGAAAGGGGTAATCCCCGAAGGCGGCGGCCTGGTCAGCTTTCTGAAAAATGTGATGTTCCAGAGGAACAATTACGATGCCGCTGCCCGCGAAAAGGCTATACAACGGGCCATTGCAGAGAGCCGCAGTAATGGTATCGCAGCCGTAGGCGACATTTGTAACGGTACCGATATGCTGGCCTTCCGGCCGGGTTCGGGTATGCATATCCACAGCTTTATCGAGAGTATCGGGTTTAGCGAGACCAAGGCGCCGGAGCGCTTTGCCTATTCCGAACAGGTGTACCGGCAATATGCCAGCCAGGCTGCCACCACGCACCACCTGGCGCAGAGCATTGTGCCCCATGCGCCGTACTCGGTATCGCCGGCCATGTTTGCCCTGATCGACCGGTTCGAACCCCGATCCCTGATCGCAATCCATAACGAGGAAACAGAAGCGGAAAATGAGCTGTACCGGAGCAAGACCGGCCGGATGTTCGAGCTCTATGAAGCCCTGGGCATCGACCCCGGCTTTTTTGAGCCCAGTGGTAAAAGCTCGCTGCAGACCTACCTGCCACAACTCGCAGCCACACATCCGGTAATACTGGTACATAATACCTTTCTCGACGAAGCGGATATAAGCTACCTGCAGGTTGCAGCACGCGCTGTTTTCCTGTGCCTGTGCCCCAATGCCAACTGGTATATAGAACGGCGCCTGCCTGATATAACCCTGTTTGCCCAAAGCGGTCTGCCCATATGCCTCGGTACCGACAGCCTGGCCTCCAACCATCAGCTAAGCATCTGGAGCGAAATACAAACGATACAGCAGCACTTCCCTGCAATACCGCTGGAAACCCTGCTGCAATGGGGCACCCTGAACGGCGCACAGGCCCTGCAACTGGCCGATCGTATAGGCAGCCTGGAAACCGGTAAACAACCGGGCCTGGTGTATATCGATGCGCAAAAAGAGCTGCACCCGCTCCTGTAAGTACAAACCAGTTACAGGCAGCTGAAATAATAAATGCATAAAGCAAGCGTATTGCTTACTTTTGCCCCGGTTTTAATCGTATTTACCCTAAATAACCGAATTCATTGCAATGGCAACAATTGGCAATAAAATGCTGGAACTGGAAAGCCTCGAACAGATCGTACTGCAAAAGGCAAATATTGACCTCGACCAGCAGGCGGTAGCGGAAGTAGCGGCTTGTTTCGACTTTCTTACCGGCTTTTCGCAGGATAAGCTGATCTATGGCATCAATACCGGATTTGGCCCCATGGCCCAGTACCGTATCGAGGACGAGGCCCGCATCCAGCTGCAGCTTAACCTCATCCGCAGCCACTGCAGCGGCATGGGCCAGCTGCTGAGCCCCCTGCAGACAAGGGCCACCATACTCGCCCGCCTCAACACCATGATGCGCGCTTACTCGGGCATCAATACCGAAGTGGTGCAACTGATGAAAGACCTCCTTAATGCCGAAGCCTATCCCTGCATTTACCAGCATGGCGGCGTAGGCGCCAGCGGCGACCTGGTACAACTGGCGCACCTGGCGCTGGGTCTTATCGGCGAAGGTAATTTCCAGTTCAGGGGCGAGATCGTAAAAGCCCCGGTGGTATACGAAACCCTGCAACTGAAACCCATCCGTATCCATATCCGCGAGGGCCTGGCCATGCTCAACGGCACCTCCTCGATGACCGGTATCGGCGCTATTAATGTGATCCATGCCCGTAAGCTGCTTACCGGCCAGATCCTCTTTTCGCTGATGGTCAACGAAATTATGGAGGCTTACGACGATCATTTCTCCGAAGAGCTGAACGGGGTAAAGCTGCATAAAGGCCAGCAAACGGTGGCAGCGGCCATGCGCGCCATCTCGCATAAAAGCGGCCTGATGCGCAAGCGCCACGAGCACCTGTACGATAAAAAAGTGACCGAAAGCGTGCTGGAAGACAAGGTACAGGAGTACTACTCGCTGCGTTGCGTGCCACAGATACTGGGGCCGGTATACGATACGATCGAGTACAGCGCCCAGATCATTACCCAGGAATTGAACTCTGTAAACGATAATCCTGTTATTGACTATAAGAACGGCAATATCTTCCATGGCGGCAACTTCCATGGCGATTATGTGGCCCTCGAAATGGACAAACTGAAGATAGCGGTAACCAAACTGGGTATGCTTGCCGACCGGCAGCTGAATTTCCTGCTGAACCCGGCACTGAACAAAAAGCTGCCTGCCTTTATCAATGCAGGCGTACTGGGGCTTAACTTTGGGGTACAGGGTATGCAATACCCGGCGGTTTCCAATGTGGCCGAAAACCAGACCCTCAGCAACCCGACCTATATCCACAGCGTTCCAAACAATAACGACAACCAGGACATCGTAAGTATGGGCACCAATGCGGCCCTGCTTTGCGCCCGGGTAATCGAAAATACCTTCGAGATCCTGTCGGTACATGCCCTGGCCATTATCCAGGCCATCAGCTATAAACAGATCCAGGAACGCCTGTCGCCGGCTACCCGCTGGATGTTCGACGAGCTGAGCGCGCTTGCCCCGGCCTTCGTGGAAGACAGTCCCTCTTCCGAAAGACTGCAGCGCATTAAGCAATGGCTGATGGAAACCGAGGTAGGCGAAAAAATGAAAAAACTGCTGGGCTTCGAATAAGCCGGCAATACGATAAAACAGCGCAACAGGAAGGGACAGGTATTGGATAACATGCCTGTCCTTTTTTGGAAACATCAATAACAACAATATGAAAGCACAGCAACTTGTTTTGGCCCTCGGCATGCTCCTGCTGGCAGCCTGCGGCGGCAACAAAGAAGAAAACGGGAATACGCCCAAAGTCCCCACAGCACTGAACCCGGCCGATACGGTATTGCCGGCCCGGTTCTACAAGCGGCTGGAGGGCACCATTGCCGGCAAACCGGTAGTCATGCACCTGCAGCGCATCGGCGATGTATACGATGCCATGTATTACTACCGCGACCAGGGCAAATGGCTGTTGCTTAATTATGAAAAAGACAGCAGCAACAATACCGACATCCGGTTTTCTGAAGTAGTTGCCCTCACCACCAACAGCGAACAGGATGCCAACCCGCCGCAACTGATCATGCGCTATGCAGGCGGCAGCTTTACCGGCAACTGGAAAAATAAAGAAGGCAAGACCTACCCGATCGATCTGAAAGAGAATTACCCGGCGGGCAGCTACCACTTTGCACCGCTCCTGTTTATCGATACAGCGGTAGCCTTTCCCGAAAAGACCAATAGTCCTGTAGCCCGCATCAGCGAATCGTTCCCGCTGGCAACCGGCGCCGGCGATACGGCCTGGATCAACAACCGCATTACCCGGTTGCTGGATTTCGATACGACGCTCAGTATAGACCAGGCTGCGACCAAAGCACATACCAGTTACCTGAAGTCGTACCGCGAGGAAAGTAAAAAGATGGCGGGCGAAGAGGCGACCGCATTCCTGAATTATGAGCAGGGCCATACGGTAGCGATCCGGTATAATAAAAACGACCTGCTGCTGCTGGAGTCGCTGTACTATGCCTACGAAGGCGGCGCCCATGGCAACTATGGTACGGAAATGATCTGCTACGATGTAAAAAACAAAAAGGAAATAACGCTGGCAGACCTTGTAAAGGCCGACTCTGCAACATTGCAGCCTATACTGGAAAAGCGTTTCCGCCAACAGGTAGGTCTTAAGCCAGGCGTATCGCTCAATACCGTATTGTTCGAAGAGCACCTGGCCACAACCGATAATTTTTATTTTACCGAACAGGGCCTGGGCTTCGTATACAACCCCTACGAGATTGCATCCTATGCGCAGGGCACGATCCATGTATTTGTACCCTTCAGCGATCTGCAGCCTTATCTCAATAAAGAGCTGCTCAGCCGGATACAGCAGTAACTCCCACAATTTTTTTCCACAACACGCAAAACCCCGGCCGGTATAAACCGCCCGGGGTTTTGAATTATGGCGTACCTTGTCGCCCGCATCATTTACCGGAAATATGAACGTAAGTTTCGAGGTTTTACAACAGGAGTTGGCAAGGGTTTTAATAAAAAACGGTTTCAGCGCCGAACGTGCAGCGATCTGCAGCCGCATATTTGCGGAAAACAGCCGCGATGGCGTTTATTCGCATGGGCTCAGCCGCTTTCCCACCTTTATCCGCCAGCTTAAGGGCGGCGAGATCGATCCGCAGGCCGAACCGGTATGCCTGCTGCAGCAGGGTGTAATCGAATACTGGGACGGGCATAGGGCCCCGGGCATGTATGCCGCTACCATTGCTATGCGCAGGGCCATCGCCATTGCGCAGCAACAAGGTATGGGCGCCGTATCCCTGCGGGAAAGCAACCACTGGATGCGTGGCGGCACCTATGGCCTGCTGGCGGCAGAAGCAGGCTGTATCGGTATTTGCGCCACCAATGCCATAGGCAGTATGCCGCCCTGGGGCAGCGTACAACCCCGGCTGGGCAATAACCCGCTTGTATTTGCCTTCCCGAGGGCAGGCGGCCCCGTGGTGCTCGACCTGGCCATGTCGCAATACTCTTATGGAAAAATGAACGAGTACCGCATGAAGGGCGAACAGCTCCCCTTCGATGCCGGGTACGATAGCGAAGGCCGGCTGACCAAAGATCCCTCCGCCATTATCGACAACAAAAGGCCATTACCCATAGGATTGTGGAAAGGATCGGCGCTGGCCATGGTACTGGATATACTTACCGCCGCGCTCAGCATCGGCAACCCGGTATCGGCGATCAGCAAAACCGGTAAGGAGGGCGGCGTATCGCAGTTCTTCCTCGCTATAGATGCCAGGCATATGGACGCGGCTGTGCTCGAAGAGATCATTACCTATACCAAAGGCGACGAAGGCGATAGGGTATTCTACCCCGGCGAACAGATGATGGCTACCCGCCTGCAGAATATGGAACAGGGCATACCCGTTAACCCGGAGATCTGGCAAACCGTATGTGGTTTATAAAACCGGGAGCCGGCCGTCTTTAACAGGGCATCTCTCGCCGGTTCAGGACGGCCGGTATTACAATTCGAGATGCACATGACTGGCCCGCACCGCTTCGCCAAAGAAGCGGGTCGCATTTTCTTCGAAATCGGCGACCGAGTCGGTAGTAAAAAAACGCTTGGTACCGCCCTTGCTCACCCGGGTTTCCATTTCGGGATGGCGCTGCAGGTAAGCGGTAAGACTCTCGGCTACCAGGTTGCCTTGTCCCAGCAGGGTAATATCCTTATCGGGCAGGAACTTGCGGATCTTATCGGCCAGCAGGGGATAATGGGTACAGGCCAGCAATACGGTATCGATATCGTCTGACTGGGCAAAGAGCAGTTCGAGATCATGGCGGATGTAGTAGTCGATACCCTCGTCCTGGTAATCGCCGTTTTCGATAAAGGGCACCCACAGGGGGCATGCATGCTGGAACACTTCAATATCGGGATAAAAATTGCTGATCTCTTTCAGATAGGAGCCCGAATTGACCGTACCCCTTGTGCCCAGCACCCCTACCTTTTTGGTATGGGTATATTGTCCGACCACCTCTGCTGTAGGCCGGATCACACCCAGTACTCTTTTTTCCGAGTCGATACGGGGCAAGTCGATTTGCTGGATATTACGCAGGGCCTTGGCCGATGCGGTATTACAAGCCAGGATCACCAGCGGGCAACCCTGTTCGAAAAACCACTCCACGCACTGCAGGGTATACTCATAAACGGTTTCGAACGAACGGTTGCCATAAGGCGCGCGGGCATTGTCTCCCAGGTAGAGATAATCATACTGTGGCAGCTGGTCTGCTATGGAACGAAAGACGGTGAGACCGCCGTAACCGGAATCGAAAATACCTATTGGCTGCATAAGCGCTTCGTAACAATCTGTTTTTGAGCTTAAAGAAGATCGGCTAAGGTAGTTAAAAGATTAAGGCTATCCACCCGCAACAGCGGGTAGATAGCCTTAAAATAATCCTAACAAATGAATCTATGATGAATTAGTCGTCTGTCTTACACATTTTTATATATTCTGCATTCACCTCTTTACCCCATGATGGCATGGTAATATCATCGCCGGTTTCTTTGGCAAAATAACCATCCGCTTTTTCGAAATACTCGAGCGCATTTTTCTTACCGCCGCCAAACATTTTAGGGGTATAGAACTTGCTGGTACCTTTCAGGAAATAGATCCTCGGGTTGGCCTCATTATCTTTCTTAGCGCTTTCCAGGTTGTCTTCGAAGATCTTGCCGTATTTCTTCCAGCGTTTTTGCGGGTCTACGCCTATACGGGCATTGGCAGCCATTGCGGTAAGCGCATAAATTTCAGATTGTTGCTGTTTATTGTTCTTATCGGATAAGGAAGCGGCAGTGCTTAACAGGTCGTCGGCTTCGTCGAGCAGGGCGTCTTTTTTAGCGGCGTCTTTCTCGTCATAGTTCAGCAGTATTTTACTCCAGGCGGCATAGTAGGCGGCCGACCATTCTGTATTGAATTTTTTGGCGATCAGGCCGAAACGGTTGCTTTGGTTCAACTTTTCCTGGGCGTCTTTGGTCTCGTTAAAAGCCTTATAAGTTGTTGCCAGGGTAGTTTTGTAATCCTGGGCAAATACGCCATAGGTCATACTTACCAGGAAAAGTGTTGCGAGTAAAATGCGTTTTTTCATAAACAGGATTGTTTTATTTTTAGAACACAAAGCTACGGGAAGATACTACGCTGCCCGCAAGCCGTTTCGGTAAAAGAGCGATAATTTTCGGCAGAAAGCCCTTTTTCTTTTGTAATAATTTTGTCATTCTTTCCGGGCGACCTTAAAATCTTCCTGCTTTTTTATTTCCTTTGCGGGCAATTTTAATAAAAGGCCGGAAGGCATAGTAATGTATAAAAATATACTGTTGGGGTTGAGCCTGTTGCAATTCAGTTTTTTTGCACATGCACAGGACGAAGGAGCTGCACCTAAAACAAAGTGGCAAAGTGGCATGACGCCAGCCCAACAACTCATTGCCAATACCGGCGAGGACCTGCTTACCGGGGGCAATGCCGGCCATTCGCAAACTGTGATATCCGGCTATGGCCAGGCTTCTTACACACGTGATTTCCAGTACAAAACTTCAAAGGTCAACCTCGACCGGGTCGTGCTTTTCGTAGGTCACCAATTCAATAGCAAGCTCGCTTTCTTTTCCGAGCTCGAGATTGCAGATGCCCGCATCGAGGGTGGCAAACCCGCCGGCGAAGTGGGTATGGAACAGGCCTACCTGAAATTCAGCCTGAACCCCAGGCAGTATTTCGTAGCCGGTCTCTTTATACCCCGTATCGGTATTCTTAACGAAAACCACCTGCCTACGAACTTCAACGGTACGGAACGCCCCTTGGTAGAGCAGCTCGTTATTCCCTCCACCTGGCGCGAACTGGGCATCGGCTTTTACGGCCAGATGAGCACCCTGCCCGTAGCCTACAGCATTGCCGTGGTCAACGGCCTGGATGCCGGTAAGTTTACCCATGGCACCGGTATCGGCGATGGTAAAGGCGGCGGACAGATGGCCAGTGCCAACAACCTTGCGGCAACCGCATCGGTAAGGGCCTTCGTAGGCGATTTCCAGATACAGCTATCGGGTTATGCAGGCGGTACCATCGGCCTCAGCCCTTATGTAGCCGACAGTCTCAACGTAGAATCGGGCATGCTTGCAGCCCCGGTTTACCTGGGCGAAGCCAATGTACAGTATTCGAAAGGCGGCTTCTCCGCCAAGATCCTGGGTACATATGTAAGCTACCCGAAAGCCAGCGATATCAACAGGACTTATGCCAACAATGTGCCGCAAAGTATGTACGGCACCTATGCCGAAGTAAGTTATAACCTGTTTGAATCCATCAAAAACGAAAAGTTCGAAGATAAACAACTGGTCGCCTTTGCCCGTTACGAGCGCCTCGACCTGAACGCCAAAATCCCTGCCAACGGGATCTACGACGGCACCCTGAAACAATCGCATTTCTTGCTGGGCCTGGGTTACCTTCCGGTACCCAATGTGGTGATCAAGGCCGATGTTCGCCTCACCAGCACAGGACCGTTCAATAAGTCGCTACTGATCAATCCGCCGCCGGTAATGCGGGACTACCCGCAACAGAATACCTTTCTCAATATCGGGATCGGTTATTCCTTCTAAAGCACAGCTTATGGACAGAAGAAAATTTTTGAAAGATACCTGTGGCGCCTGCGCGGCAGTCAGCATAGGACTTATCCTGGGCTCTTCGCTGCTCGAATCCTGTGGCAGCACAGGTCTGAGCGTGCTTAAAACATCGGCCACGGGCAATAAGGTGAGCCTGCCTTTGCAAACCTTCGACCAGGGCAATTTTAAACTGGTGCGGGTAAACAATTACAGTTTCGACATTGCAGTACAAAAACTGGAAGACGGCAGTTTTCGCGCATTGGTGCTGATGTGTACCCATGCCAAACACCCGCTTACCAAAGCCGGCAGCGGTTATTTCTGCACCCTGCACGGCAGCAAGTTTTCGGAAAGCGGCAAAGTAGAAAAAGGCCCGGCCTCCCGGCCTTTGTTACACCTGCCGGCTGAAGTACAGGATGGCAACCTGGTCGTTACACTCACAACCGTTTAATTTTTTCTTATCCACATATCCATTCCAATTTCTATGAAGAAATATGCACTTTTAACCCTGGCTGGCAGCGCGCTTTTTGCAGCGACCCTTTCCAGTTGCAGCAGCGATAAAAAAAACCCGGAACCCCAGGTTGATTTCAACACCCTGAAAACCCAGGTACTGACCGATTTCGTAGACGTAGTGGCCAACCCGCTTTACCTCGATTTCAAGAATAAGGCAACCGATCTGAATGCCGCGGTAACCCTGCTGGCAAGCAACCCGACCCAGGCCAATCTCGAAGCGGCACGCAACGCCTGGAGAGCAGTACGTGTGATCTGGGAACAAAGCGAAGGTTTTCTGATCGGGCCCGTAGACGATGACAGCTATGACCCTTATATGGATACCTGGCCAACCGACCATAACGCTATGGACAACCTGCTGAACAGCGGTACGCCACTTACCCTTGATTACCTGGCCGGCCTTAACAATCCTGAAGATGAAGCAGAACTGACCCTGCGCGGCTTCCACCCGCTGGAGTACCTGCTCTGGGATACGGATGGCAACAGGCAGGCATCCAGCTTTACTGCCAGGGAAAAAGAATACATGGTAGCCCTCGCCGGCGATATCCTCAACAACGTAACCAAACTGCAGGCCAGCTGGTTGCCCGGCGATATCTACTTCGGCAAGGAACTGGCCACACCCGGCACAGGCAGCCGTTATGAAAACAAACATGACGCCTTAAGCGCTATTGCCAGCGCCCTTACCGATATCTGTGCCGAAGTGGGCGATGGTAAAATGGTAGATCCATTTAACCCCGCCGATTCTACAAAAACAGAATCACCCTACTCGCACAACTCGATAGCCGACTTTAAAAACAACATTATCGGTGCGCGCAATGTATACCTCTGCACGTATAACAACAAAACCGGCAAAAGCCTGAGCGACCTCGTTAAGGCCAACAACGCTTCGCTGGATAACGAGATCCGTCAACGTTTTGATATTGCGATCTCTTCGTTCGACGGTATTACCACCACCTTCGAACAGGCGATCTACAACCAGCGCAGCCAGGTGCAGAACACCCTTGGCGCACTGTCATCGCTGAAAGAGAGTGTTGAAGGCAAACTGATCCCTTATATCAAACAGTACGTAACAGACTAAACCCTGTTATCTTACACGATCAATCCTGCCAGGCAGCCGGTGGCGTCTGGCAGGATTTTTGAATAAAGCCATTTACCCCATCTTATCATTAGCACGATGAAGAAGCTTAGTGTTGTCTGCTGCTTATTACTTATTGTATTTACAGGGGTGCTCTGCCGCAAGGCACAGCCTTTCCCCGAAGAGTCGTTCGATACGCGCTTATCCGGTGGCGCAGCTACCGTATTTCTATCCAACTCGAAGGCATTCGGCTCTGAAATACCCGGGCTTACCGGTTACGATGCGTTTATGCATGAGCTGGGCGACCTGCTGTTCAACCAGACCTTCGTATCGGCGCCTGCGCCACAATTTGGCGGCCTCGGCCCTATATACAATAACGTATCCTGTGTAAGCTGTCATCATAACGATGGCAAAGGCACGCCCACTATGGGCCTGATCACCTCGTCACTACTGACCAAGATCAGTATACCGGGTACCGATATCCATGGCGGCGCCCTGTCTATACCGGGCTTTGGCTCGCAGTTCCAGGACAAGGCGACCAGCACCAAAAAGGCCGAAGGAAAGATAACGATCAGTTATACCGAAGAGCCTTTCAGTTTTGCCGATGGCGAAAAAGCCTCGCTGCGCCGCCCCACCTATACCCCCAACAATACTTACCTGCCTTTGCCCGCAGGCGCTATGCTCTCGGTAAGGCTTGCCCCGCCTGTATTTGGCCTGGGACTATTGGAGCTGATCCCCGAAAGCACCCTGCTTTCGTATGCCGATGAGACCGACGCCAATGGCGACGGCATTTCGGGCAGGCCCAATTATGTGTATAACCCGCATAGCCGCCAAAGGGAAATAGGCCGCTTCGGCCTTAAAGGCAATAACCCTAATATCCTGGTACAGGTGGCAGGCGCTTTCCACCAGGATATGGGCATTACCAATTATGTATTCCCCGAAGAAAGCAGCTTTGGCCAGATCCAGTACGACCCTTACGATGGTACTGATATTGCAGACAGTACGCTGGATGCCGTAGTGTTCTATATCCGCAGCCTGGCCGTACCGGCCCGCCGCAATGTAACCGACCCGGTAGCCTTACGCGGCGAACAGCTGTTCAACCAGCTGAACTGCTCCGGCTGCCATATTCCCACGGCTTATACCGGTGTGGACGTGCGACTGCCTGCGATCAGCAACCAGCGCATACACGCCTATACCGACCTGCTGCTGCACGATATGGGACCAGGCCTGGCCGATGGCCGCCCCGACTACCTGGCCGATGGCAACGAATGGCGTACGCCGCCACTCTGGGGCATAGGTCTTTTTGCCAAGACCAACGGTACCCCGTTTTACCTGCACGATGGCCGGGCACGTACGCTTATGGAAGCGATCCTGTGGCATGGCGGCGAAGCAGAACGTTCCAAAACCGCCTTTACCAAACTCAGCAAGGATGATCGCGATGCCCTGATCAAATTCCTCTCTTCGCTTTAATATATCCAGACATTTAAAGGCTGCTTCCGGCAGCACGCGAAAAGTCCCGGCGACCTTGTCCCGGGACTTTTTGTGTATTGTTGAACCCGGTGACAGGCCGGGTCGAAGGAAAAACGGGGACTTGCGTCCTGCTCTACGCACAAATAACGTACTTTCGGACATGCCGGTACACTATGTGGCTTACCGGCCGCTCATTTAACAGGATCCACATCGCAAAATCCGCAATAATGAAAGCACTTGCCCTGAAATGGCGCCGTATGGCGCTGGCCTTGTCCCTCCTGGCCTGCAGCCCACTGCTGCATGCCCAGGATAATACCGCCAATATCCCGTTGCAGAAACTCTTCGGACGTTACTACGAAGAGTACCTGCAGTTGTATCCACTGGCGGCAACCGCAACCGGCGACCCGCGCTACAACGACCAGTTGCCCAATACCGGTTCCGCACCGTTTATTAAAAAACAGCATGACTTCTATACGCGTTATGCCGCCGAGCTGAAAACCATACCTTATAACAAGCTCAATTCCGACGACCAGGTTTCCTACGCCATACTCAAAGATATTATCGACCGCAGCCTGGAAGGCGAGCAGTTCCACAACGAATACATGCCGGTAAACCAGGTGTTCTCGCTTACGCTCGAACTCGGGCAACTGGGCTCGGGCAGGGGTTCACAGCCTTTTAATACCGTGCAGGATTATGAAAACTGGATCAAAAGAGCTACCGCCTTCAGCGACTGGACCGATACCGCCATTGCCAATTTCCGCAAGGGGATAGCAGCCGGTATCGTATTGCCCAAAGCCCTGGTCGAAAAAGTAATACCCCAGCTCGATAACCTGGCGCAGCAGGATGTTACCAAAAGTGTATTCTACGGCCCGGTAAAACAGTTTCCCGAAAGCTTCAGCGCTGCAGATAAGACCAGGCTTACGGCGGCTTATGAAAAGCTGATCCGCGAACAACTTAATGTATCCTATAACAAGCTGAACCGCTTTCTGAAGGAAGAATATATGCCCCATGCCCGTCAGAGCTCCGGCATATCGGACCTGCCCGATGGCAAGGCCCGCTACCGGTATTGCATCTATAACTATACCACTACCCGTAAAACGCCCGAAGAGCTTTACAAGACCGGGCTAAGCGAAGTAGCGCGTATTACCGCTGAGATGGAAAAGGTAAAAAAGGAAATCGGCTTCAAAGGCAGCCTGCAGGAGCTTTTTACCTTTATGAAGACCGACCCGCAGTTTATGCCTTTCAAGACCAATAAGGAAGTGCTGGACGCCAACTTTGCATTGCTGAAAAAGGTGGAACCGCATCTCTCCGAATACTTCGGTGTACGGCCTAAGACTCCGTTCGAGATCCGGGAGGTGGAATCGTTCCGGGCTGCATCGGCACCGCCGCAGTACAATTTCGGCAACCTGGAACTTAACCGGCCCGGCATTTACTACTTCCCCATACTCGACCCTACGAAGGTGAATGTAACCGGCTGGCCTATGGAGGCGGTATTCCTGCACGAAGCCATACCGGGCCATCATTACCAGATCTCCCTGCAGCTCGAAAATAAAAGCCTGCCACAGTTTCGTCGCAACAATTTCAGTGCTGCCTTCGTAGAGGGCTGGGGCCTCTATGCCGAATCGCTGGGCAGCCTGCTGGGCTGTTATACCGACCCTTACCAGAAGCTGGGCGCCTATGGTACCGAGATACACCGTGCCATACGCCTCGTTACCGATGTAGGGCTGCATACCGGCAAGATGACGCGCGAACAAGCCATAAAATACATGATGGATCACGAAGCAATTGCCGAGGCCACAGCCACCCTGGAGATAGAACGCTATATGGCCGCCCCGGGCCAGGCCCTCAGTTATAAAACAGGCGAACTCAAGATCAAAGAACTGCGTGACCGGTATCAACGCAAGCTGGGCAGCCGTTTCCAGCTTAAGGAATTTCATGACGCCCTGCTCAAAGGCGGGGCTATGCCGCTCGATGTATTTGAGGCGTATATGAACGCCTGGGCCGCAACACAGTAACCACCCGGGTGCCAACATAACAAAAGCGCTGCCGCAATAATTGCCGGCAGCGCTTTTTTACATTCCTGGTTCCGGGTCGGGGACCTGGGCCTTGCTGACCGCCCGAGGGATAGGGGACCTGGCGGACAAGGATCTTTATACAAGCAACGCAAGGCCGCTTTACTATTGTACTTTCATACCCACTTTATGGGCAAATGCTTCCTGTGCTTTACCGGCTTCGTCTTCCAGTTTGGAGATCTTATCGCTGGTTGCATTGTAGCTATCGATCACCTTATTGTACTCGTCTACATTATCGGTACCTTTTATCGATGCCAGCTTCTGCAGTTCTGGGATCGCTTCGGTTTTTACAGTGTTCAGCACGGCCACCACCTTGTTGTGGAAATCTTTGGCGTCGTCCGAAGGTTTCAGACCGTTCAATACGCCCAGGCAGCTGTCGGTAGTGCTGCTCATATGCTTCAGCGCTGCATCGGCATTTTCCTTGGTAGACCCTTCGGCGGTGATCTTGTTCACATCATTACCGAAATTGTTGACATAACCTGCGTAGAGGCCAACTACTGTTTCATTGTACTTCTGGGCATTTTGCTGGGTACAGCTGTTAAAGGCTACTGCCGCTGCTGCTGCCAGCACGAGGGTTTTAATTTTGTTCATGTGCATAGTATTTTAAATGAATAAAGTAGTTGCAAAGATGTATGCTTTGGTAAAAATAAAATGATAAACTCCTGTGAAAAAGACAGAATGGATATCTGCGGCGCTTCGGCTTAAATCCGTTCTGCTGCCGTGTAAATCTGTACCCGCGCGGCATAGCAAAAAAGCCGGCCCATAAAGGACCGGCTTCTGCCTGGTTATTTCCAGGATTAAAACTTATTCCGCCATGATCTCTTCGATCACGGCAGCGATATCTTCTGCATTAGGTTTGGAGAAATAGTCGCCATCGGTAGCATAGGCAGGCCTGTGCGGCTGTGCGGCAATGGTACGCGGTGCGGCATCCAGCCAGCGGAAACCGCCCTGGAGCTCCATTACCTGCTGGAACATGTACGCAGAAGCGCCACCCGGTACGTCTTCGTCGATAAACACGATACGGCTGGTTTTCTTCAGCGACTCCACAATACGACCCGTAGTATCGAAAGGCAGCAGGGTCTGCACATCGATCAGTTCGCAGCTGATGCCCTGCGGCTTCAGGTACAGTTCGATGGCTTCCTGGATTACCCGCAGGGTAGAACCGTAGGATACGATGGTAATATCGTCGCCTTCCTGCAGTACTTCGGGTATACCGAAAGGAACGGTAAATTCGGCAAGGTTATCCGGCATTTTTTCTTTCAGGCGGTAGCCGTTCAGGCATTCTACCACCACTGCAGGCTCATCGCTCTGCAGCAGGGTATTGTACATACCGGCCGCCTGCACCATATTACGCGGCACGCAGATATGCATACCCCTCAGCGAATTGATGATCATGCCCATAGGCGATCCGCTGTGCCAGATACCTTCGAGGCGGTGTCCGCGCGTACGGATAATAAGGGGACACTTCTGCCCGCCTTTGGTACGGTATTGCAGCGTAGCCACATCGTCGCTCAATGGCTGCAGACCATAGAGCAGGTAATCGAGGTATTGTATTTCGGCAATGGGGCGTAAGCCTCTCAAAGCCATACCCAGGCCCTGGCCTACGATGGTGGCCTCACGGATACCGGCATCGCTGATACGCAGCTCGCCATATTTTTCCTGCAGACCGGCAAAGCCCTGGTTTACATCGCCGATCTTACCTACGTCCTCGCCAAAGGCGAATACGGCCGGGTTGGCGGCGAAGGTATGATCAAAGAATTTATTCAGGATTTCGAAACCGTTCAGCATAGCGCTGTTGTCGCTGTAAGCGGCTTTCACCTCTTTGATATTGGCTACGGCGCTTGCAGACTGCGAGTGCAGGTGCGAGTTGAATTTATCGCGGGCATCGGCCTTCAGTTCTTCGTAGAAATTACGCAGGTGCTGTACGGCAGAACTATTGCCGGCGCTGTATTTGAGAATGCGCTGGGTAGTACGCAGCACATCTTTGCGGATCGGTTCTTTAATGCCGTTCAGTTCGGCAACCAGGCTGGAAATATAGGCTGCATTGTCGCCGCCTTCGTTTACTACTTCATTGGAGAGGCTGGTGCAGGTGCTGATCTGGTCTTTAATCGGTTGCAGGAATTTGTTCCAGGCCGTTTGTTTGCAATTCCTTGCATAGTCTTTAGCCTGCTCTTCGAGCGCTACCAGTTCGTCTTCGTTGGCAATCGCATTTTCGAGTACGAATTCACGCAGCTTTTTGATACAGTCCATTTCCTTTTCCCATTCCAGGCGCTCTTTGCTTTTGTAGCGTTCGTGCGAGCCGGAAGTAGAGTGGCCTTGCGGCTGTGTTACTTCCTGGATATGGAAGAGGGCAGGGATATGGGTTTCGCGGATACGCTCCACGCCTTTCTTAAAGGTTTCTACGAGTGCGGCATAGTCCCAGCCTTTAACGCGATAGATCTCTACGCCGCTATCCAGCTTTTCGTCGTATTGCAGACCGGAAAGCGCCTCGGAGATGGAGTTTTTGGAGGTCTGGTAAGCCCGTGGCACGGAGATACCGTAACCATCGTCCCATACACATACGGCCAGGGGCACTTTAAGTACGCCGGCGGCATTGAGGGTTTCCCAGAAGAGGCCCTCGCTGGTAGAGGCATCACCGATGGTACAAAAACTTACTTCATTACCGTTCTTCGAAAATTTCTCGAAGCCGGTCTTGAGGTTGTCTGCGTTCCGGTACATCTTGGAGGCGTAAGCCACGCCGAGCGCGCGTACCATCTGTCCTGCCGTAGGCGATATATCGCTGGTGGAGTTAGGTTGTGCCGTCAGGTCTTTCCATTCACCGTTATCGTCGATCCAGCGGGTGCCATAGTGCCCGTTCATCATACGGCCCGCGGAGGCAGGCTCTTCTTTAATGTCGGGGTTGGCATACAGCTGCGCAAAAAATTGTTCTACGTCACTCATACCGGTGGCAAACATCAGGGTCTGATCACGGTAGTAACCCGAACGGATATCCCCGGGTTTAAAACATTTTGACAATGCGATCTGTCCCAGTTCCTTACCATCGCCGAATATGCCGAATTTCGCTTTTCCTGTCAGTACTTCTTTTCGTCCGATAAGGCTCGCTTCGCGACTGGTAACAGCCAGTTCGTAATCCTTCAGCACTTCCTGTCTGAATTCTTCAAAAGATAGTTTTCCGTTGGCTAAGCTTTTGTTTTGAGTAGCGCCCATATTTAATAAATTATGAAACAAAGATAATATATAGCGGGCAAAGCCCAAAACTTGTCGTGCTAAGGCTTACGGGCTGCGGCATACAACAGATAGGAGAAAAGCGTATCTGCCCCCTGCGGGCCATAAGGCCCAATGGGGAAATAACTGAAAAATAACCTGATTCCGGTACCTTTTTGGGACATTTGCAAATATTTTCTTCCTGAAAAGATTCGCACTAATTATGAAAGTAAACCGTATGTTGCTCGCCTTGCTGCTCCCTTTTGCAACCGGGGCGGCCGTTGCCCAAAGCCCTAAACCCGTTAAAACCGTAGAACGCCCCAAACTGGTGGTCGGCATCGTAGTCGACCAGATGCGCTGGGATTACCTCTATCGCTTTTACAACCGGTATAGCGAAGGCGGCTTTAAACGGCTGATGAACGACGGCTTTAACTGCCAGAACACCTATATCAGTTACCTGCCCTCGTTTACCGCGCCGGGCCATACCTGTATCTACACCGGCTCTGTACCGGCCCTGCATGGCATTGTAGCCAACGACTGGGTGGACATACGCACCAATAAAGAATGGTACTGTACCGAAGATACGACCGTACAAAGCGTAGGCGGCGGTAAAGCAGGCCTGATGAGCCCACGCAACCTGCTGGCCTCTACCATTACCGACGAGCTGCGCCTGGCTACCAATTTCAAGTCCCGCACCTTCGGTATCTCCATCAAAGACAGGGGCGCCATATTGCCCGCAGGCCACGCCGCCAATGCCGCTTATTGGTACGACGGCGAAAACGGCAGCTTTATTTCCAGCAATTTTTATATGCAGCAACTGCCGCAATGGGTGCAGGACTTCAACAAACGCAACCTGAACGACAGCCTGATGAAGCTGAACTGGAACACGCTTTATCCCATAAATACCTATACAGAGAGTACAACCGACGACAATGCCTACGAAGGCATTACCAAAGGCGAGAGCCGGCCGGTATTCCCGCACCAGACCTCGCTGTCGGTGGGTAAAGACAAAGGCGCCATACGCGCCACGCCTTACGGCAACACCATTACCCGCCTGATGGCAGAGGCCTGTATCGACGGCGAACAACTGGGCCGCAACAGCACCACCGACTTCCTGGCCGTAAGCTTTTCGAGCACCGACTATGTAGGCCACCAGTATGCACCCAACTCGATCGAGATCGAAGATACCTACCTGCGCTTCGACAAAGACCTGGAACTCTTGCTGAGCTTCCTCGATAAAAAAGTAGGCAAAGGCAATTATACCGTATTCCTGACCGCCGACCATGGCGGAGCACATAACCCGACCTTCCTGAACGACCATCGCCTGCCCGGCAAATCGGTTACCATCAATAAGATCAACAAAGAGCTGAACCAGTTCCTGGCTGCCAAATTTAAAGACACCTCGCTGGTAAGCTCGCTGATGAACTACCAGGTATACCTTAACGAAAAGGCGATACAGAACAGTAAGCTGGACCGGGAACAGGTACGTAACGAGATCATCAACTGGTTCCGGGTACAGGAAGGCGTAACCCAGGTTATCGACCTCGAACACCCCGACAAGAGCGTGGTACCCGAACCCGTAAAATCGATGGTGACCAATGGTTATTTTGCCAACCGTTGCGGCAGCATACAGATCATACTCAACCCGGGCTGGTTTAGCGGTTATGGCACCACCGGCACTACGCATGGCAGCTGGAACCCTTACGATACCCATATCCCGCTGCTGTGGTACGGCTGGGGTATTAAAAAAGGCGAAACATCGCGCACTACCCATATGACCGATATCTCGGCCACCTTGGCCGCACTGCTACACATACAGGCGCCCAGCGCCTGCGTGGGCGAAGTGATCCAGGAAGTAAAGAGCAAATAGGACTATTTTGCGTTACCTCCTTTACAGAAGACGTTGCAAGGAAAATAAAATGTCTCGCTGCGGCGCGGCGAGACATAAACAGAGGTGATAAAAACAAATAGCGCTAATTGCACGACCTCGTTATAGAAGACCTTGCGACGAAACAAAATATAAAGCGGGACCATCTTTAAACAGATGGCCCCGCTTATTTAAAATACAATGTGGATTAACAGTTATTTCCGGCGTCGCGTTGTCCTCAGCTCTTCTTTAAGGTAAAGCCCGGTATGACTGCCTTCACAGGCCGCAATGTCTTCGGGCGTGCCGGCGCACATGACCGTACCGCCGCCACTACCGCCTTCCGGACCGATATCGATCACATAGTCGGCCACTTTTACCATATCCAGGTTGTGCTCGATCACGACTACGGTATTACCGCGTTCTACCAGCCGGTCCAGTACCGCCAGCAGATGTTTGATATCTTCGAAATGCAGGCCTGTCGTAGGTTCGTCGAGAATATAGACCGTTTGGCCCGTATCTTTTTTAGAGAGTTCGGTAGCCAGTTTTACCCTTTGGGCCTCACCGCCGCTCAGCGTTACCGCACTTTGGCCCAGGGTAATATAACCCAGACCCACTTCGTTCAGGGTCCTGATCTTACGGTGCAGCGAAGGTATGTTTACAAAAAACTCGGTCGCCTCTTCCACGGTCATATTCAGGATATCGGAAATCGACTTGCCTTTGTACCGGATCTCCAGCGTTTCGCGGTTATACCGGCGGCCGTTACATTTTTCGCAGGGCACATATACATCCGGCAGGAAGTTCATCTCGATCACTTTCATACCGCCGCCCTGGCAGGTTTCGCAGCGCCCGCCCTTTACGTTAAACGAAAAACGGCCGGCGTTATACCCCCTGATCTTGGCTTCGGGCACCTGCGCCATCAGTTGGCGGATGTCGGTAAAAAAGCCGCAATATGTAGCCGGGTTGCTGCGCGGCGTACGGCCGATCGGGCTTTGATCGATCTCGATCACTTTATCGACATGTTCCAGTCCTTCGATCTTCTTATAAGGCATCGGCTGCATTTTAGAAGCCGGGAAACAGTGCCGCGAAAGGATGGGATATAAGGTTTCATTGATCAGCGTACTCTTACCGCTGCCCGATACGCCGGTAACACAGGTAAAAGTTCCCATTGGTATGGTAATGCTTACGTTCTTCAGGTTGTTGCCGGTAGCGCCTTTCAGCACCAGCTTCTTACCATTGCCCTTCCTGCGTTCGGCGGGCAATTCGATCTGCGCCTTGTTATTGATATATTGCGCGGTAATGCTATTGCTCTTCAACACCTCTTTCGGCGTGCCTTCGGCCACGATACGGCCGCCATGGAAGCCGGCTGCAGGCCCCATATCGATCAGGTAATCGGCAGCCATCATAATATCTTTATCATGCTCGACCACCAATACCGAGTTACCGCCATCGCGCAGGTTTTTCAGTGCATTGATCAGCCGGTGGTTGTCGCGCTGGTGCAGGCCTATCGAAGGCTCGTCGAGAATATAGGTAATCCCCATCAGTTGCGAGCCGATCTGCGTAGCCAGGCGTATACGCTGACTTTCGCCGCCGCTCAGCGTACGGGTAGGCCGGTTGAGCGAGAGGTAATGCAGGCCTACTTCCAGCAGGAAGCTCAGCCGGTCGCGGATCTCGGTCAGGATGTCCTTGGCAATAACCTGTTGTTTTTTATTCAGTTTCTTTTCGATGCCGGTAAAAGCTTCCTGCAGGCCGCTTAGTGACAACTGTGCATATTCGGCAATGTTGCTGCCGGCTACCTTAAACCACAGGCTTTCTTTTTTCAGGCGTGTACCGCCACAATCCGGGCAGTCGTCGAGCACCATAAATTGCTCAGCCCAGTCACGCACATAATCGGAGGTAGACTCGCTGAACCAGCGCAGCATCATATTCAATACACCTTCGTAATCGTTGCCTTCGAGCAGGTAGCTATATTCCGAAGCCTCGTCGGGCTGGTAGGATAGCACGCCTTCCTCGTTGCCGTACAACATGAGGTTCAGTTGCTGGGCGGGCAGGTCTTTGATCGGTTTATTCAACGCGATCTTATTTTTTTTCGCAAAGGCTTCGGCCTGTTGCCAGCTGCCGGCTTCGCGCTTTTCGCCCAGCGGCGCGATACCGCCTTCGCTGATGTTTTTATTTTTATCCGGCATCACCTCTTCCATATTGATCCGGTGCACTACGCCCAGGCCTTTACAGGCCGGACAAGCACCGTAGGGCGAGTTGAAGGAAAAGGAGTTGGGCGAAGGATCTTCGTAGGACAGGCCGCTTTCGGCGTCCATCAGGTGTTTGCTGTATTGCGTTACTTTACCACTTTCGTGGTCCTGCACGAACAATAGCCCTTTGCCCAGGTCGAGCGCCTTCTGCAGGCTCTGGTTCAGCCTTACGGCATCTGCCGCATTCACTTCCAGGCGATCTACCACCAGCTCTATATCATGGATCTTATACCGGTCTACCTGCATTTTTTCACGCAGTTCTTCGATCTTGCCGTCGATACGCACTTTTACATAACCCTGTTTGCGCAGCTGTTCGAACAACTCGCGGTAGTGTCCTTTACGGCCACGGATCAGGGGGGCCAGCAGTACGATCTTTTTATGGTTAAGCTGTTCGCGGATATGCATGGCGATCTCCTCTTCGGAGTAGCGCTGCATTTCGCGGCCGCTTTCGTAACTGTAGGCAATACCGATACGCGCAAAAAGCAGGCGCATAAAATCGTATACTTCCGTTACGGTGCCTACGGTAGAACGCGGGTTGCGGTTGGTGGTTTTTTGTTCGATCGAGATTACGGGCGAGAGACCAGTGATCTTATCGACATCGGGCCGCTCGAGGTCGCCCATAAACTGCCGGGCATAGGCCGAGAAGCTTTCCATATACCGGCGCTGCCCTTCGGCATAAATGGTATCGAAAGCCAGCGACGACTTACCGCTGCCGCTTAAGCCCGTAATGACCACTAATTTATTTTTAGGTATGTGCGCGTCGATATTTTTCAGGTTATGCACCCGCGCACCATACACATTCAGGTTATCAGACATAAAGAGATTCCGGGATTTACGGAATGATTGTACAAGGAAAAATGAAGACGCAAATTTACGTCAATTTGCAGGCTGCAAAATTACGGAAGATTATCATAAGAGCGTTAGCCGGATAGTTTATCCTGATACCCGTATCAGGGAACTGCACCGGCAACACTATATAATTTAACACTTCGTGTAACTAGTTTTGCTCAAGCAGTTTACCAACCACCACCGCCACCACCGCCGCCGCCACTGCCACTGCTGCCCCCGCCAAATGAACTGCTGCTGCCCGAAGAACTGTCGGAAGAGGAAGAGGGGGGCGTACTGGCCGAGGAAATGCTGCTGCTCAACCCGGAGGCAAAGGCACTGCCTGTAAAACCATGCCCGGTATCGCTCATATAAAAAGCCCGTGTCGTTACCGTATCGTCGATGGCCGCGGCTGCGATAATGCCTTCAAACTTATCGCCCCATTCGATATCGCAGTTGAGGGCTATGGCAAATGGCAGGTTCTTTTCGAACAGGTCTATGGTTTTATCCGGCGGGTTCATGGTATTAAGCCGGGCCTCATCCACGGTTTTGAGGTACATGCGGTAGCCTTCCAGTTCATCCATCAGCTTACGGCCCTCGGGGGTATAAGCCGGGAACAGCTTGTAGAAAATATATTGCATCACGATAACCAGGATAAAGCTGACAATCAGCGGCAGGAGCGGCCAGGGGCTTAAGGACGCATGAGCCAGGCTCCAGATCATAAGGCCGGCAAATGCGGGAACGGCCAACAGGAAACCGAAAGCCAGGTACTGGCTGTTCCTGAAGAAAAGGCCTTTGCCGGGTTTGCGTTTGCTGCTGCGGTAGTGTTCGTTCAGGTCTTCTTTGATTGCCGTATTCAGTTCTGCCAGGCTTTCGTTGTATTGGCCCCGCTGTATATTCGTATAGATCAGGCTATTGGCCTCTTTATGATAGTCGTTATAAACTGCGGCTATAAAGGGCTCCTTCGATTTATGGAAGGAATAAACAGTACCCTTAAAGACCGTGCCGGTACGTTCCACCTCTATCAGGAAGAAGTGCCGCAGAGCCAGGTCGGTTATAGTAGCCGCCACCAGCTTATCTTTCATACCCTGGAAATAAATATAACCCAATGCAGCCGGCGAGAAGCCTGTCGGTGGCTCATAACGCGGGTATATAGTGCCCGGTTTCAGATCGCGCCCGTAACGCCACCATTGTACCAGGTTGTATAAGAAAATAAGGACAAGCAGGAGCGGCATGCCCAGGGCGCCTATATTAGCGGTAAACATCCACCAGGCCTGGCGCAGCATGCCGGGCCTGGCAATAATACCCTTGCGCCAGGAGGTAGCCACCGTTATACCCTGGTTGGGCCATAAGGCTTTCGTGGTGGTAAAACGTATCGTGTCGGTGCCGGCCTGGTTCACGCGGCAATCCTGGCCCCGCTCATATTGTCCGCCGGTGTAACAGGCGTTGGAAAATACGGAATCATTGCCCGGGATAATGAAGGTACATACCGCAGAGTCGATCCGGAAACTCCAGCCATTGCCCGTTACATTCCAGGCCAGTTCGTCGTACCGGTCGAAGTATTTGACCTGGTGCTCCGTTTCGTACACCAGCGTATAGGTATAAGAACCCGTATCCAGCTCCTTATCCCGGTCGCCGATCTTTACCCGGTAGCCATTACTGTTGAGGCTGTGTTCCGTTTCGTAAGGCACTGCCGCACCGTTCATTTTTACGTCCAGCAGTTTAAAAGTGGTATTCTGAAAAAAGTGGTAACGGTTAACATATACCGTCGGGAAGCTGCGCAAAATACCCCGGTGTATGTCGTTGTTATTGCCCCCGGCCTCTATGTATTGCATCGGGAATTCGTCGAGCCCCATATCGCCATCGCCGTTATAGATCGTTATATTTTCGACCACGTGCAGGGTACCGTCTTGCTTAACGGTAACGGTACTTTCAAACAGGCTTACCCGGTCGGTACGGGCAAAGGGGTTGGACGGCGGGCTGTTTACTTCCGCTACAACCGGCTCCACCGGTGGCTTCGGTTTGGGTTGCTTCCGGGCAAAAACGGCGCTGCTGCAGCAAAGCAGCAACAGGAGCAGGCTTAAAGGTTTCTTCATGGTTCAGGTGTGGCGATAAAATTAACGGTATACCGTTATAAAGTGCAAACAGGCATTCCCTTAATTCCCCTAAAATTATTTAAAAATTACCGGTTGCAGACCTGGCCGCATAGCATAATCCCGGTTCGGGAACTGCATACCGCCAGATATTAAGGTCATCTATTTTTATAAGCGCATAGCATCCAGATGATTTTTTTAAATTTGAAGTTTAATCAATTCTTATTCTTCAAAGCCCTTATTTTGCAGGTATGCAATTCTTTAAAAGGAATAGACAACGGTACGATCTCGGGGTATTGCTTAACGAGATCAAAAACACAACCGACACCAACCGGTTCAGTACCCTGTTTATAGAATTGATCGCTGTTTTACGGCCTGTGCCCAAACAAAGCGCCACGGCCAATATGCAGGACCTGCTGGATGCCCTGCACCGCGATAAGCAACTGGAAGCCGCATTGCAGCATATGTTCGTATACCTGTTCAATACCCGCGACAGCCAGAGCATTTTTACCAATACCGGCATTCTTACGGGCGGCACCTTCTTTTCCGAGTTATTCCGCCAGGTAAGGCACCGCATCCTGCCCCCCTTGCCCGACAAGCGCAGCATGAGCAACCTGCTGGAACGGGCCTTCTTTAAAAAGACCGATTATGTATGGGTAGCCGCCATCCCCGATGAGCTCTGGATCGAGTTTTTCCGGATTGCCGCGGGCGGGCTCGAAAAGGCAGATACGCCTTTCCAGCAATACCTGACCAATACATTGACCATTCTTTCGTACCGGGTATCTTATCTTGGTCTCGAAGAGGAACTGAGCCAGCAATTGAAATACGAGGCGGAGATCATTACGCCTTTTATCGAACAGAATAAAAAGATACAATCCTTTATCCACCTGGTTAAAGCGGGTAACAGCCCGGCTGCCTACCTGCAATCGAGTGCGCAGGATGTGGCCGCACAGCTGGATGCCTGCGAGCAGGTGATTGCCGAGATCAGGGGCAATACCGGCAAGTTCGGTACCAGCCTCGGACAGGCCTACCTGCTGTTGCGTACGGCGCAGCAGATTATGCGCATGCGTATCATTATCCGGCTTATTACGCCGGGCAATATACCGCAGGAAACGCTGCAGGACTCGGTTTCGTTGTTCGAGAACGTGATCGAAAGCATCAACAAGCGCTACAGTATCCTGGACCTGTACCGTAAAAACTCCGGTATGCTGGCCTACCAGATCGCTGAGCATAAAAGCGCATCGGGCGAACATTACATCACCACGACAAGGCCGGAGTACTCGGCTTTTTTCTACTCGGCAGCTGCGGGCGGTGTGATCATCGCCTTCGCCGCCCTACTGAAAGCCTTGCTGCACAAGGTACACATGGCTTTGTTCTGGCAATATTTCTGTTACGGGCTCAACTATGCCATAGCCTTCGTGATCCTGTTTATTACCGGCGCCTCGCTGGCTACCAAGCAGCCCACCATGACGGCCTCTGCACTGGCCGGCTCGCTCGACACCCGTAAAGGCGGCGTATCGTTCCAGAACCTGGCCCTTACGTTTGGCAAGGTATGGCGCAGCCAGTTTGCCTCCTTTGCCGGCAACCTGATCGTGGTATTCCCGCTGTCGTACCTGCTGGCCTTTAGCTGGGAGGCGCTTACCGGGCATGCGCTGTTCCACGACAATAAGGAGAGCCTGCAGGCCCTGCGCGATCAGAACCCGCTTACCAGCCTGGCCTGGGTATATGCCTGTGTTACGGGCGTATGCCTGTTTACCAGCGGTATCATTTCGGGTTTTGTCGATAATAAAGTGATCTATGCCAATATCGGCGGCAGGATGAAGGAGCATAGCGGGCTGCGTAAGATCATGAAAGGCGAGACCCTGAGCAGGTTTGCCGATTTTATGGAAAAGAGCCTGGGCGGTATTGTCGGCAATGTGGCGCTGGGTTTCATGCTGGGTTATGCCCAGTTGATCGGCCAGTTTTTCGGTATACCCTTCGATATCCGGCACATTACCATTTCTACCGCTTATTTTGCTTTTGGCGTAGAGGGACTCAACAATCACCTCAGCACTTTCGACTGGGTATGGAC
The DNA here is from genome assembly GCF_003014535.1 of Taibaiella chishuiensis. GTDB lineage: Bacteria > Bacteroidota > Bacteroidia > Chitinophagales > Chitinophagaceae > Taibaiella > Taibaiella chishuiensis. The sequence continues at coordinate 327,928 of NZ_PYGD01000001.1, forward strand.
CACCATCGGTGTGATCGGTATCGGATTCTTTAATTTCATGGTCAGTTTCTCACTGGCGTTTTATGTAGCCGTACGGTCGCGCAATGTGCCGCTGTCGCGGTTGCCTTATGTGGGGCGCCTGATCGGCCGATATTTTTTAAAGTACCCGCAGGACTTTTTATACCCGCCCCGGCAGGAACGAAAAGAAAGCGATGTGTTTCCAACTGCGGATAAAGCTTAACCCTATTCTCTAAAGAAGGAAGGGCATTGCCCATCTTCTTTTTTCTTAATTTTGCATCCTTATGTCACAAAAAGAAGTTGTAGTAAGCGGTATCCGTTCTACAGGATACCTGCACCTGGGTAACTATTTCGGCGCTATTCACAATTACATTAAAATGCAGGAAGATTATAACTGCTATTTTTTTGTAGCCGATTACCATTCCCTCACTACCCACCCCGACCCCAAAGATCTTAAGGCTAATGTATTTCGCGTAGTAGCGGAGAATATAGCCAGCGGGCTCGACCCCGAAAAGGTAGCCCTGTATGCCCAGAGCGATATACCGGAGATACCGGAACTGTACCTGATGCTGAACATGCTTGCCTACAAAGGAGAGCTGGAGCGTGTACCCACCTTTAAAGACAAGGTGCGCCTTAACCCCGATAACGTAAACGCCGGCCTGCTCACCTACCCCGTACTGATGGCGGCCGACATCCTGATACACCGCGGCGCCAAAGTGCCTGTGGGCAAAGACCAGGAGCAACACCTCGAGATGGCGCGCAATTTTGCCCAGCGCTTCAACAGTCATTATGGCGAGCTCTTCCCGGAGCCCCAGGTATTCCGGTTCGACGAAAACACGGTAAAGATCATGAGCCTGGACGGCAACGGTAAAATGAGCAAAAGCGAAAACGTGAACGCCACCATTTACCTGAGCGATGAAGATGAGCTGATCCGCAAAAAGATTATGAAGGCCACTACCGATTCGGGACCACAGGAGCCGAACAGCGCTATGCCGGACTACATCCAGAACATCTTCCAGCTGATGCAATTGGTATCCGCACCGGATACCCATGCTACGTTCCTCGATGCCTACAACAATTGCAGCATCCGTTATGGCGATATGAAGAAACAGCTGGCCGAGGATATGGTCAATTTCGTTGGCCCCATCCGCGAACGAGCGGCAGCACTGCAGCAAGACGAAGACAGCATCCGTAAAATATTAAAGAACGGCGCCGAAAAGGCGCGGGCAAGAGCGGCGGAAACCATCGCCATGGCCCGCAAAGCGATCGGCATTAACTATTATTAAAAAGTAAAACGCCTGTTGTTGATACAACAGGCGTTTTACTTTTTACCGTTCTTTTTATACCAATTGCAACTGCTGCTCTTTAAGCTCATCGAGTATGCCCTTAAGTTCATCCAGGCTATCGCCGTTCACCAGTTTCATCCGGAACTCTTTTACATTGGGCAGGCCTTTGAGGTAAGAGGCGTAATGCCTGCGCATTTCCAGGATACCCAACTTTTCGCCCTTCCACTCCACCGATTTGGTCAGGTGGCGCATACAAGTATCGATCCGTTCTTCAACCGTAGGCGGCGGCAACAGCTCGCCGGTTTTCTGGTAATGTTTGATCTCCCTGAAGATCCAGGGATAACCGATCGCGGCCCTGCCGATCATAATGCCGTCCACACCGTAGCGGTTCTTATATTCCACCGCCTTTTCCGGGGTATCGATATCACCGTTACCAAAGATCGGGATCTTAATGCGGGGATTGTTTTTTACTTTACCGATCAGGGTCCAGTCGGCTACGCCTTTATACATCTGCACCCGTGTACGGCCGTGTATCGACAAGGCCTGAACACCAATATCCTGCAGCCTTTCGGCTACCTCTTCAATATTCTTGGAGTCTTCGTCCCAGCCCAGGCGGGTCTTAACGGTAACCGGCAGCGCGGTAGCGCGTACCACGGCTTCGGTCAGCTTAATCATTTGCGGGATATCTTTAAGAATACCGGCGCCGGCGCCTTTACACACCACCTTTTTAACCGGGCAGCCGTAGTTGATATCGATCAGGTCGGGTTGCGTGGTATCTACGATCCTGGCCGCCAGCTCCATGGCTTCTTCATCGCCGCCAAAGATCTGGATACCGATCGGGCGCTCATAGTCGAATATATCGAGTTTCATCCGGCTCTTGATCGCATCGCGGATCAGGCCTTCCGAAGAAATGAACTCGGTATACATCAGGTCTACGCCCTGCTCTTTACATACTGCACGGAATGGCGGATCGCTTACATCCTCCATGGGCGCAAGCAATAACGGGAAATCTGCCAGTTCTATCTTACCAATCTTCACCATTGTTAATAGCTTAAGGGCTGCAAAGGTACGGAATATATACTTTTATTCTCTACAGCGATATGAACCGCCAACAACGCAATCATTAGATTAGCACGAATAACAAAACCGGCACTCCCGTGCCCGGCCCTCACTGCCGCATATAGGTACCTGTTTCCTATTATCTCCAGGAAATGAAAACCGTGAGATGCTGACTTGTGCAGCAGGTTTAATTTTGCTGCGGTAGCTAAACGGTTAATTTTAGTTTATTAAAGCGAATTACGCCAAGCGTTAGTAAAAAGTTAAAAAATATAATATTACTTTTGCACCACTCTTCTTCATCGACTTGGTCAGCTATCTACAGCTTCCGACCAGTATGATGTTGTCAAATGGTTACACTATGAAAAAGTACCTTGGCCTTTTCGCCTTTTTGATTTTGCTGATCAGCCCTTTCACCTCTGCAGCGCAAACGATAATTAATAAATACGCTGCTGTAATTTCCGTTCAGTCTTGTAACAGTCTTTTCGTGGATACCGCTTCAGATTTTAATATTGGAGATACGGTGCTGATGATACAAATGAAAGGTGCAGTAATCGACAGCAGCAATACCGCAAGTTTCGGCAATGTACTGAACTACCATGGAGCAGGCAATTATGAGTATAATGTTGTTAAGGCAAAAAGCGGCAACAATCTGACGCTGTTTTACGACATTCAACGCGAATACAATATTCCGGAGGGCAGAGTGCAATTGGTACGTGTACCTTCTTATCAGAATTATGCGGTTAACCAAACGCTTACCTGTATGCCCTGGAATGGAAACAAAGGCGGCGTATTTGCCGTTCATGTAACCGGTACATTTACTATGAACCAGGATATTGACGTCAGCGGAAAGGGCTTCAGGGGCGCTTCAGGAAACCCTTCGACCATCGTAGGTCCACCGTCCATTTGTACGAACCCGAGGTATTATATGGGCGCCAATTTTGATTCTACCAGCAGAAAAGGAGAAGGTATCACAGAAGTATCCATGGATAGGGCATTTGGTCGTGGTAAGTTAGGGAATGGCGGAGGAGGTGGCAATACCTGCAACGCCGGGGGCGGGGGCGGCGGTAATGGCAATACAGGCGGTATAGGAGGCAGCGAATATATGGGTTGCAACAACAATCCGGCTAACAATAATACCGGGGGGCTAGGGGGATTGCAACTTGCGTATACATCTTCAAATAATAAGATATTCATGGGTGGTGGTGGTGGCGCCGGCCAGGCCAATAATCTAAACAATACGGCCGGTGGTAAAGGAGGAGGCATATGTATTATTACTGCAGGTTCCATAGCCGGTAATACGAGAGAAATTAGGGCAAACGGTGAAGATGCTCCCCTATGTACAAACAATGGATCATTTGGATCCTGCCATGACGGCATGGGCGGGGGCGGTGCAGGCGGCGCTATATTGATAAACACGAACACAGTTTCCAGCATCACCCATATTTCCCTGACAGGAGGAAAAGGCGCTAACGAATCGGGTAATGCAGGATATTTTGAAGTTGGTCCCGGCGGCGGCGGTGCAGGCGGCGTATTATGGACAAAGCCGGCAACAACGCCTTCCAATCTCGTTGTAAACAATTCGGGTGGGCTTAACGGGAGAGTGCTTTACAATAACAGTGCCTGGGGCGCACAGCCCGGGCAGGATGGATTATCCCTAAACAATCTTACGTTTAATTTCCCGACGGACACATTCAGCACGGATACGATCACGGCAAATTTTAGCGACTCGGCAATAAGTTGTTATACCTATCAGTTTACCGATAAAAGTACATCGCTATCGCCCACCGGCCTTTCCTGGCAATGGCTGTTTCCGGGAAACAACATAAGTACGCAACGGAATCCGTCTTTTACATTTCCAGATTACGGCACTTACACGGTTACCCTCGTTGTTGCAAGCACCTCGGGATGCACAACGTCCGATACTGTTATCAAAACCATATCAATACCCTACCAGCATTTTGCATATGCCGGAGAAGATACTATAACTTGCCCCGGTGGTACTATAACATTACAGGCAGCTGGCGGCACAGGGTATTCGTGGCTGCCTGCAACAGGACTGAGTAGCCCACATACAGCGGCAACCGAAGCGAGAGTAATGCAAACCACAACCTTCATTGTGACCGTAACCAATAACCAGGGATGTGTGGACAAAGACTCTGTAACAATCGTTACCGTACCCGGCCAATCCGTAAGCGCTACTGCCGACGGCGATGTTATCAACTGCGATCACAAAACAGTGATGCTAAGTGCTTCTGATGCAATTTCTTACCGCTGGAGCCCCGGTATATATTGCGACGATAGCACCAGCGCGACCCCAAGAGTAAGACCTAATGTAACTACGGTATTTAGCGTAACTGCTGTAAGCGCAGTCGGGTGCATCAGTCAGGATACAATCACCGTCCAGGTATTTAGTGAGCGTAGCGAAATATTTGTACCAAATGCATTTTCGCCTAATGACGATGGGCTTAATGATGACATCGGCCCGTTTGTACTATGTGGTTTTACACTCGAACAATTTTCCATATTTAATCGGTGGGGCCAACAGGTATTCCAGGCGCAAGGGCCATATGCCAAATGGGACGGCAGATATAATGGAAAGAATGCAGAGCTCGGGACCTACTATTATTATATCAGGGGTAAAGATGACAACGGTGATCGTATTTCATTCAAAGGTAATTTTATCCTGATCAGGTAAAGCTTGCAGGTGTAATCTTATCGCCGTCCGCATCGCAGTTTTATACTGCTGCGGTAAACTAGCTTCCTCCAGTGATCCGACAGCTAATCCCTGCTGCCGGGATGCCGTTGCTACCAGGTTGGCCGCACAGCAAGGGAACGACAAGCACTTTTTATAATTACTATTTACATAAAAAACTGATTTTTAAATATTTATTCGTTTCAAATACAATTGAAACCTATGAATGTTTTATAAAAACAGATATCTGTTCCCGCGAAGTAAATTCTTCAATATCTTTGCGCCCGTTAATCTATATTTTCACATCCTAATTTTCCAATATCATGTCCTTTCGTATTGAAAAAGACACTATGGGCGAAGTACAGGTTCCTGTTGATGCCTATTACGGAGCACAGACCCAGCGCTCTATCGATAACTTCAAAATAGCCCAGGACATCAATAAGATGCCGAAAGAGATTATCAAAGCTTTTGCCTACCTGAAAAAAGCAGCAGCTTTGACCAATACCGACCTTGGCGTGCTGCCTGCAGAGAAATCTGCGCTGATCGCACAGGCCTGCGACGAGATCCTGGACCACAAGCTGGATAAGGAATTCCCGCTTGTAGTATGGCAGACCGGATCAGGTACCCAATCCAATATGAATGTGAACGAGGTGGTGGCTTACCGTGCCCACGTGATCAACGGCGGCCAGCTTACCGATAAAGAAAAGTTCATCCATCCCAACGATGATGTCAATAAATCACAGTCATCTAACGATACCTTCCCTACGGCAATGCACATCGCTGCTTACCAGATGCTGGTAGGTACTACCATCCCCGGCATTAAAAAGCTGCGCGATACGCTCGATGCGAAAGCCAAAGAATATATGCACGTGGTGAAGATCGGCCGTACACACTTTATGGATGCTACGCCGCTTACCCTCGGACAGGAGATCAGCGGTTATGTAGCCCAGCTGGACCACGGTCTGAAAGCGATTAACAACTCCCTGGCCCATCTGAGCGAACTGGCCCTGGGCGGTACGGCAGTAGGTACCGGTATCAATACCCCCAAGGGTTATGATGTAGCGGTAGCGAAAAAGATTGCCGAACTTACCGGCCTGCCTTTCGTAACGGCGCCTAATAAATTCGAATCCCTGGCAGCACACGATGCGATCGTAGAAGCGCATGGCGCCCTGAAAATGGTAGCCGTAAGCCTGATGAAGATCGCCAACGACATCAGGATGCTGAGCTCCGGTCCGCGTGCGGGCATCGGCGAGCTGTTTATCCCCGATAACGAGCCCGGCTCTTCTATTATGCCCGGCAAAGTAAACCCGACCCAGTGCGAAGCGCTGACCATGATCGCCGCCCAGGTAATGGGTAACGATGTGGCCATCAGCGTAGGTGGCGCTAACGGCCACTTCGAACTGAACGTGTTTAAACCCGTAATGATCTTCAACTTCCTGCACAGCGCGCGCCTGATCGGCGAGGGTTGTGTATCCTTCAACGATAAATGTGCGGTAGGCCTGGCCCCCATCGAAGCCAATATTACGGCGCATGTAAACAACTCCCTGATGCTGGTTACGGCACTGAACACCAAGATCGGTTATTACAAAGCGGCCGAAATTGCCCAGACCGCACATAAGGAAGGAAAAACCCTGAAGCAGACTGCTATCGACCTGGGTTATGTTACCCCCGAGGAGTTCGACGCCTGGGTTGTACCTAAAGATATGGTAGGCCTTTAAGGCTTACCTGATATTCCGGTTAAATTTTTTTATTTGTGTATGCAACTATAATACCATAATTCAAACCTTTAATCGGAACGGATGTTACCATCAGGGTTTTAATCTGCTTCGGGCCGCGCTGAGCGGGCGAATTTGTAGGTTACTCCACAAAAAACATTTCTTTGTTTTACTAAAAAGTATATTTTTGCACCATTAACTTAAATTGCAAACATTATGTCTGAAATTGCTAACCGCGTAAAGAAAATCATCGTTGACAAACTTGGAGTTGACGAATCAGAAGTAACTCCAGAAGCGAGTTTCACCAACGATCTTGGAGCCGATTCACTGGATACTGTAGAATTAATGATGGAATTCGAAAAAGAGTTCAACATTTCTATTCCGGATGATCAGGCTGAAAACATTGGTAGCGTAGGTCAGGCTATCGCTTATCTGGAAGAACACGTAAAGTAATTATCGAATCCTCAGCAACTAATCTGTTTAAATGAACGTACCGTTAAAACGCGTAGTAGTAACGGGGCTCGGCGCCCTAACCCCCATTGGTAACAACGTATCAGAGTACTGGAACGCCTTGATTAATGGCGTGTCGGGCGCCGATTTCATTAAACAATTCGATGCTGAAAAGTTCAAAACGAAATTTGCCTGCGAGTTAAAGAACTTCAACCCTGAAGACTTTATGGATCGTAAGGAAGCCCGTCGTCTCGATCGCTTTTCGCAGATCGCGATGGCCTCTTCCGAAGAAGCGATCCGGCAGGCCGGGCTGGATGATCCGTCCCTCAACAAGGACCGTATCGGCGTTATCTGGTCATCAGGTATCGGCGGTATGATCACCTTCATTGAAGAAATGAAAAACTTTAATGCAGGTGATGGTACACCACGCTTCAACCCCTTCTTTATTCCCAAACTTATCCTGGATATCGCATCGGGTCATATTTCAATGAAGTATGGCTTCCGCGGTCCCAACTTCGCTACGGTTAGCGCCTGTGCATCGTCGACCCATGGTCTGATCGATGCCTTTACTTATATCCGGCTCGGCAAAGCCGATGCATTCGTCACCGGCGGCTCCGAAGCCGTGGTAACCGAAGCGGGCATCGGCGGTTTCAATGCGATGAAAGCACTCTCCGAGCGCAATGACGATCCTAAAACAGCGAGCCGTCCATTCGATCTCGATCGCGATGGCTTTGTACTGGGCGAAGGCGCAGGTTCGGTGATCCTGGAAGAGCTGGAGCACGCGAAACGCCGCGGCGCCAATATTATCTGCGAAGTAGCAGGCGGCGGCATGAGCGCCGATGCTTACCACCTTACTGCACCCCACCCCGAAGGGCTGGGTGTAATCAATGTACTGGAAAGTGTACTCGACGATGCCGCAATGAAACCGGAAGATATCGACTACATCAATGTACACGGCACATCTACCCCGATCGGCGATATTGCGGAAATTACCGCGATCCAGAAAGTATTCGGGGAGCATGCCTTCAAACTGAATATCAGTTCTACCAAATCGATGACCGGGCACCTGCTCGGGGCTGCCGGCGCTATCGAAGCCGTAGCCACCATCCTTTCGGTAACCAACGATATTGTCCCTCCTACGATCAACCACTTCACCGATGATCCGGCTTTCGACCCGAGGCTGAATCTGACGTTCCATACAGCCCAGCACAGAACCGTAAATGCTGCGATCAGCAACACTTTCGGCTTCGGCGGACACAATGCATCCGTTGTTTTCAAAAAATACGTAGAGTAGAGAGATTGAGCCTGACCAAAAATTTTTTCAACCGTTTTTCGGAAGAGGATAAAGCGCTTCAAAAAGCGTTAAAGAATATTTTGGGTTATAAACCCGGGTACCTGCCTTATTATGTAAGCGCTATAACCCATCGCTCGCAAAGCGATCTTGTAGCGACCAATAACGAACGGCTCGAATACCTCGGCGACGCTTTTATCGGCTCTATCGTAGGCGAATACCTCTTTAAGAAATACCCTACCCGCGACGAAGGTTACCTGACCGAAATGCGATCCAAGATCGTAAGCAGGCAATCGCTGAACGAGATCGCCCTGCGTATGGGTATGCAAAAGATCGTACGGTTCAATAAAAACGACAAGATGCTGCGGCGCAGCCATATTTTCGGCAATGCGCTGGAAGCCCTGGTAGGCGCGGTATACCTCGATGTGGGTTTTGAAAAGACCCGTAAATTCATCCTGAAGCGTATCCTGGCTACCTATATCGATATGGAAGAGCTGGAAACGACCGAATACAATTTCAAGAACAAACTGTACACCTGGGCGCAGCGCAAAGGCAAGCATATCGAGTTTATTACCGTCAGCGAAAAGATCGAAGCCGGCCGTAAAATCTTTACCGTAGGCATCGAAGCCGACGGGCAAACAATTATGACTGCCTCGGGTTATACCAAGAAAGAAGCCGGCCAGCTGGCCGCGCAAAGGGCGCTCGAAAAACTGGAAGCCGACCACCAGGACGAGGATTAATGCTCCCCTGCCAGCGTCTTATTTCCCCTTTACAGCACATCCACAATCCTTCCGTTTACCCCGGCAACACAGCGCATAACTGCGCCAGGTATGCTTTCCCACGCTGCAATCGTTGCATCGCGCTGTGCGCCTACAAAAGCGACCGGTAAAACAGATCCTGAATAGAGGAGCATGGTACAAGGGCATTGCCAAAGATCGCATTAACCATGCCGTGTTTTTTCGATGGTCCCGCAGCGGCACGAAAAGCCACTAAAACGATCCGGTAAAACAGGTCATGAATCATTGCCCGGCAAAGGCGCTTTATGCAACATGGGATTAGCATGCGACGAGTTTCATTACAACCACCTTGCCCCTACGAAACCCTTAAGCACCCAGGCTACCCCCTTTATTAAACGCCGGATGCCCCTGCAAGGCAAGGGCATCCGCTATTAAAGTAGTACCAGTTTTTTTAACCTTGCTTTTGCAACAGCATACATACCCAATTGCGGTCGGTCGCATGTTTGATATAGCTGAAACCATTCGCTGCAGCGCTTTCCCGGATAATGTCGATATCCTCGGTAAGGATACCGCTGAGTAACAACAGCTGATCGCCGCGTAACAGGGCCGCCATACGGTCCATATACTGCAACAGGATATGCCGGTTGATATTGGCCAGGATCACGTCGTAACGGGCTTCCGGGTCCAGCTCTTCCAGTACGGCCTGCCTGATGGTAACCCGCTGCGCCTGGTTGCGTTCGCAGTTCTCCACCGCATTTTCGTAAGACCAGCTATCGTTGTCGATACCCAGTACCGAAGCGGCGCCCAGAAGTTCGGCCAGGATGGCCAGGATACCCGTACCGGTACCGAAATCGAGTACTACCCTTTCATTCAACTCCAGTTCCCGCATAAGGGTCATCATCAGTGCCGTGGTGGCATGATGCCCGGTACCGAACGACATTTTGGGTGTGATCACGATATCGTATTGTACGTTTTCCGGTTCAGGATGGAAGTCGGCACGTACACTACAGAACCCGTCGATAATTACGGGCTCAAAGTTCTTTTCCCATTCTGCATTCCAGTTGCGCTCGGCCAGTGCCTGCAACTCAAACCGCAGGCCCATGCCTGTGGCCAGGGCTTCGATCGCTTCCCGGTCGAACTGCCTTTCTTCAACATAGGCCAGCAGGCTTTCCTCCGTTTCCTCGAAACCTTCAAAATCGATACCGGTTACCTGCAGCTCGGCCATCAGCTGTTCCCGCCTGGCGCCGTCTGCTTCAAAAAATGTGATCTGTATATGATTCATAATAACAATTGGCTCATGCTAAAAAAGAGAAGTTCCACGCGATGTGGAACTTCTCTATATATATCGTTTACCTCGAAGCGGCTTAGTTTACGCGGCTACCAGGATTACCGAATTTAGAATCTGAATCCGCAGGCTCTGTATCTTCAACACCTTCGCCCAGCTCCAGGTTTTTCTCCTGTTCGCCGATAGTACCAGGTTTGGAGCTATCATAAATGGTGCGGCGTGTAGGTACATCGGTCAGGATACGGAAGGTAGTACGGCGGTTGAGCTGACGACCATCCGGGTTATCTTTACCGGATTCTGTTTTGTTCGGAGCAACCGGGTTGTCCTTACCCATACCCTGGGCAGAAAGACGGCTGCGTTCGATACCGTTACGCACCAGGTAGTTTACTACAGACTCGGCCCTTTGCTGGGACAGGTTCTTGTTGTAAGCTTCCGTTCCTTTGCTGTCGGTATAAGAGAAGATACGCACATCCAGGGATGGGTTATCTTTCATCAGGGTAGTCAGTTCTTCCAGTGATGCAGCAGCTTCCGGACGGAGGGTTGCTTTATCATAATCGTACAGGATGTTTTTCAGTAAGAAATCTTTGTCGATGAAAACGCTGTCCACATAGATCGTAACGAATACGGTATCATCAGGATCCTGGCGTTTAATACCTTCTGTGCTTACAGTAGCACGGGTAGAGGTATAGTTTTGTTTGTCGGCAGTCAGCACATAGTTATGGCCTCTTGCAGTCAGGAACTGGAACTCGCCGTTTTCAGAGTTGTATGTTTTGATGTTACCCGCTTCGTCTACCATCTTCACCACAGTCTGTGCAACGGGTTTCTGGGATTTCTGATCGAGTACTTTACCCATAGCATAGATCTTGGGTTCGTACTGGATACGCCAGATATCATCACAACAGGTTGGGTTTTTCAGCGCGATAGAACCCGGACGGTTACTTACTACATAAGCATCAGGTTTACCCATCGGATCGTGGATGTAGTACAGTTCATCCGCAGAGGTATTGATGGGGTAACCCAGGTTGGTCAGGTTCGTATAACGGGAAGGACCACCATTGGCAGAGTAGATATCGAAACCACCCATAGTTACCCAGCCGTCAGAAGCAAAGTATAATTTATTTACGCGGTTGTCGTAGTAAGGAGATGCTTCGTTACCTTCTGTATTGATCTGCTTACCGGCATTCTGAGGACGACGATAGGTTTTCTGGCGCGGATCGTAAACGGAGTACCAGATATCGTAACCACCACGGCTCTGCAGTACGCGGTTAGAAGAGAAGAACAGGACTTCTTTCTTACCTACTTTAGCAATGTAAGGTTGGGTGCTGGAAGAACCGTCGTCGTTGATGCCTTCGCCAAGCAGTACGGGATTGCCCCATTTCTCTTTTTCGAAGGTAGAGCAGAAGATACGGCAGGTCATTTCATTTTTCTCATTCTCCAGGCACTTGGTGAAATAGAACCTATCGCCACCCGGGCTGAAACAGCCGTTACCTACGTGGTACTTGTCGTCGTTGAAACGACCGTCCAGGAAAGGCAGAGGCCATTGGAACGTATCACGCTCCTCATAACGTTTGAATTTATGAGACACCATGAAACGGGAAACATAATCGGAACGTTTTTCTTTACCTACTTCAACGATGTTGTTGGACTTCATCGTAGCGAACAGCAGGGCAGTATCGCCGAGCGGGTAAGGAGACAATTCGGTATAGGCTGTATTTACGTTAGCACCCAGGTTTTTCACATTTGCAGGAATCGGGTTGTTCACGGAGTTCATCGCCATTTTACAACCGTCGATTTCACGCTGTGCACGCTTTTTCAGCTTCTTAAACGTCTTTGGATTATCGGTAATGAATTTCTGGAAGCGGGTAATAGCCTGCTCATAAGAACCCTGCATTTTCAGCATCAGCGCTTCTTTATAGATCGCTTCGGGATACAGTGTGCTGGAAAGCGAGTAAGCATAACCGTAATATTTCGATGCAGGTATATAATCACGCATAAACCAGGCACATTCCGCAGCCTGGTATACCAGGTATGGATTACGAGGCTGCTCCTGCAATAACTGCTGGTAGTAATCGTAGGCATTGTAATAGCTACCCGATTTGAAGAGGCCATCTGCCCAACGCAGCTTTTTCTCGTAGCCTAATTGTGCTACGGGATCATTTGCTTTATTGCGGTATTTATCTTTTTGAGCCAGAGCCTCATCATGTACCACAGCCGTTAACAGAAAAGCTGATAATAAAAAGAGTAACGATTTGCGTCTCATGTGCATGCAACGTTGATTGAATAAAGTTAAATTTAGAACTTAGGCTATAAAAGTAAAAATTGATTTATAAAAAACGAAGAACCTGCCAAATTTTTTTTAAAATTATCCGGCAGGCTCTTCTATAAACTTTTGCAGTCTAAATTATCTCATCATTAAATAAAATTAAAAATGGATCTCAAGAGCCGAACGATAAATCACGTATTAAAAACGTCCGCAAGGGTACAGTAATTTACGTGCAAAATCGATAGGGCTTGGTGCGATATAACGCAGTGCAATTTCAAAACCACCGTTACCATTCGATGCACTCTTCAGGTCTGAAGTATTGTAGTCATAAGCCACACCTACGCGGAATCCTTTGAATTCGACACCGGCGGTTACCATTACGGCATCCTGGTTACGGTACCATACACCTGCAAATACGGCTGGTGCTGTAGGCAGTTCGTAATCGTCGCCGAGTTTATAGTGGAATTCGTTACCGGCAATCAGTTCCATTGCTTTGGCCTGTGATTGCACCAACACTGCGGGCTTCAGCGAGAAGCGATCGCCCACGCCGATGATGGCGCCGATCTGGCCGGTGTAACGCATAGCCAGGCCCAGTTGTTTGGAAGCCTTACGACGGTCGAACGATTCCAGGGGCTGGTTGATATTATTAACGCCTGCGCCGATGCTGAAGCTGAACTTATCGCTTACGGCCTGGGCATAACTCAGACCCGCATTGATGATGTAGTTGCTCGCATTACGTTTCAGCCAGTCGCGCTCTGCAGAGGTTCCGGGGTTCAGCATACCTTCGCTGAACTCGTCGCCGAAATACAGGTTGCTGAGATCGATACTCTTTTGCGTGTATCCACCCTGCAAGCCTACGGTCAGCACCTTCCTCGCATCCTGTCCCAAAAATTTATGATAAGCTACGGAAAGCATGGCGGAGAAGTTGTTCAGGTTACCATCGCCAGCCCTGTCGTTATAGAATTGAACGCCCGCTGCCAGGTAATCATCTACAGAGATATCCCGTATGATAGGCATATCAAAAGATGCAGCAATGGTTTTAAACGCGGCACGTCCTCCCGTTATACTACGCCACTGATCACGATATATGGCAGAAGCACGCCACTCTCCGTTGAAAGCCCCGGTATTGGCCGGATTAAGAATGAGCGGCGAAGCGTCGAATTGTGTAAAGTGAACATCCTGAGCTTGAGCGCTTCCTATTTTGAGCAGCATTGCAGCAATAAGGCCGGCGCCGGCAAACGTAATTCTACACTTCATAATTTGTTTGTTAAGCTGTTTATCAAAATATATTTCCGAGAGCTTTTCTTCGTAGAAATTTTTTGGGAGTTAAAAGTGCAAAAAAATTTTGATTATCCATAAAATTTTCAAAATAATTTTTTTATTTCTGCTCCAATTTCTATTTATTCCTCTCGTTTGTTGTCATAAGAATGGGTTTTCCGGGCTAATAAGCTGATACTGAACCTCAATGCATTAACACACAGCGTTATATGATTGTATGTTCCGCTACCGTATCAGCGTTACATTACCATCTTTACGGAACTTCTTGCCCGTGGAGGTTTCTGCATCCACACTATATATATACACGCCCATCGGCTGAACCTGTCCCTTGTAACGGCCGTCCCAACCCTGGTCGATATTATTGGTCTCAAACACCATATTACCCCAGCGGTTAAATATACGGAAGTATTTCAGATTTGCAAGGCCACGCTTCACTATTTTAAGGTCGCCATCCGTAGGCACAAAGGCGTTCGGCAGGTCCAGCAGCGACTCGGTGTTCACCAGCACATCGATCGAATCTTTCAGCTCGCAACCGTACTCGGTACGGGCCGTTACAAAATAACGGGTACGCACCTCGGGACTCGCCAGCGGGTTCGATATATTGGCCGCATTCAATCCTGAAGACGGGAACCACTCGAAGTACAGGCAGTTGCCGCCCGGATCGATCTGGTAACGTTCACCCGGCCAGATCTGCACACTGTCCGGCAGGTTGATGGCTGCCGCAGGATAGACCTTAAAGCTGACCACTTGTGTATCGTAGCAATTGAAATTGCTCGTACCGATCACCGTATAATCCGTACTGCTCAGCGGTGTGGCGATCGGCGTTGCCGACGTTACATCGTCCAGCCCGTAGGACGGAGACCAGAGATAACCCTGCGCGCCCGTGGCCTTCAGCTGTACCAATGCCGGCGGACATACACCCGTATCCAGCGGCGACACCAGCATAAAGTCGCCGGGGTGAACCGTGATCCGCATCGTATCGCCACCCGTACAGCCATTCGGTGTTTTAACGATTACCCATAAAGGCATTACCGATTCGTCCTGGCTGAATACCGGCATATTGATCGTAGAATCGGATACCGCCGTGCCGGGTTGCCACAGGTAGCTATAGTTGTTGTAAGCCGGTGTTACCGCGGCATACAGGTTAATCGTGTCATAAGTACATATCGTACGGTCGGGCCCTATGTTGACGATAGGGTTGGGCTGCACCTCCACATGGAAGCTATCCGGCATACTTACGCAACCCGGATAGGACGCCGTAAGGGTATACCAGCCTGTGGTATGAGCTGTAAGCACGCTGTTTGGCACCAGCGGATCGGCTATGTCCTGCTCGGGATTCCAGTTGTAGTGGAAGGCCGTATCGCCCTCAACCCGAAGCTGGATCAGCGCTCCGTCGCACACTACCGTATCGGCGTTAAGCACCGTTATATGATCGGGCAATAGCCGGATCTTGATCGTATCGTGCCCGTCGCAACCTACGGCCCCGGGATTAACCGTAACCGAATAGATCATATCACCCGTGGGCGTCGATATGGGATTGCGTATCGTCGCACTGCTCAGGGCCGTGGCCGGCGTCCATAGGAAGGTCTCGTCCGGGTTAAGCGGTGTCGTTGCCGCATTGAGCTGCACCGCATCTCCGCAGGTTACCTTATCCGGTCCGAGGTTGACCTTAGGCGTATCTTTTACATCGATAAATACATGGTCGGTAGATGGCGGGCAGCCTGTGCCCACCGGCAACGTTACCGATACCGTGTAGGAGGTCGGCGCCGTTGGTGTTACCGTTACATTTTGTCCTAAAGGATTATTCACCGAAGTAGCTGGTGTCCAGCTGAACTTCAGCAGGGTATCGGCTTCTACTTTCAGGTCTACGTGCTTGCCCCGGCATATTGCCGTGTCGGGGTTCAGGATTTTCACATAGATAGAATCAAGGATCATAATCGTATCGCTGGCCAGTACAATTGGCTGGTTAGTAGAACTACAGTTATAAGGCGACAAAATCGAAACAATAACAGATTTCGGTCCTACCGCCGGGTTCATAACAATCCCGTTTACATACAATGACGCCACGCTGTCTCCCGCCGGTATCGTTATGCTGCTGGGTAGCGGCGAATAATCGAGACCATTAACCGCAGTACCCGCATAGGTAAGCGGTATGGTTATCGGCTGGCCGGTATTACCACTGCGGCTTACACGCACTACGCCCGGAGGACAGCCCCTTACCGTATTGGTATACGGTGTTTCGAGACCGCCGCCGCCCGTTGTTTTTACGTATAAAGCGGTAGAGGTAAGGCTACCCGCTTTCAGAAATACACCCGAATCGAGGTTACCGTCCGTACAGTCGGCAATAGCCAGCTTCAGGTGGTAAGTATCGCAGGCGTTCACCTGGGCTGCCGCGGTAAATACCGTAGTGAATCCACGATAGGTAACCGTTGCTCCGCCCGCATTGTTTACATAGTACATCGAGAACGGCGAACCGGTGCCCATACCATTACACAAAGCAATATCCGAGGGCGGGTTTACCGTGGGATTCGTCGTACTGTTTACACAGATCGGGATCGATGTACCTGGTATCACTGCCATGTTATACGTACCCGTTATGCCCGGACCTGAAATAAAGAACCCGAATACATCATTAAAGATACTACAGGAGTAACCCTGGTACTCTGAGGATGCAAACACATAATCAAACTTTACCGAATCGCCTGCCGGTACGAAGTCGAACTCCAGGCGGCACAGGTCATTGAGCGACTGGGTAACCAGGGTAGACAGGTTAGCATCTACCGAAGCGCCCGAGGTAAAGGCCGCAGGGCCGGGACCCGTATTGGCACCGTTAACGCCCTGGCTGCCGGGGATCGTCATGGCCCGGCCGGAAGAGAGTACGATACCGCTGTCGATATTCAGCGTGCTGCCACCGGCAACCGAAAACACCCCGTTAGAGATCGTAGGGCAGGTCATGGTCGGGTTCAGCACCACTACACCGGCGCCGGTTAATTTATCTACCAACTGTGCTGCCGTCTGGTTATCCGTAACGGTCATCTGCGCAAAGAGCTGTATTCCACCTGTTGCAAATAGCAGTAAGAGTGAAAAAATATACGGTAAAAATCTACTTTTCATATATCATTTAGTATTAAGGCGCCGCCAAGCAACCAGCAGCAAACCCGGGTGTTCCATGCACAATAAACACCAGAATTTGCCAGCTAAGCCGCCTTAAAGATATTATACTTCTTCCTTAAAGACAAGTTTTGCCCCGGGGAAAAGTTGGCGGATACCTTAAGTAATGATACTTCTGAAAAGAAAATGGAGGAGATATGCATCGCTATAGCAACGCATATCTCCGGGTTTCGTCGCTTACCTGAGCAGGGTTACATTACCATCTTTACGGAACTTCTTGCCCGTAGAGGTTTCTGCATCCACGCTGTATATGTATACGCCCAACGGCTGTTCCTGGCCTTTGTAACGGCCGTCCCAACCCTGGTCGATATTACTGGTCTCAAACACCATATTACCCCAGCGGTTAAATATGCGGAAGTATTTCAGGTTGGCCAGGCCACGCTTCACTATTTTAAGGTCGCCATCCGTAGGCACAAAGGCGTTCGGCAGGTCCAGCAGCGACTCGGTGTTCACCAGCACATCTACCGAATCCTTCAGCTCGCAACCGTACTCGGTACGGGCCGTTACAAAATAACGGGTACGCACCTCGGGGCTCGCCAGCGGGTTGGAGATGTTGATCGCACTCAGACCCGAAGACGGGAACCACTCGAAGTACAGGCAGTTGCCGCCCGGATCGATCTGGTAACGTTCGCCCGGCCAGATCTGCACACTGTCCGGCAGGTTGATGGCTGCCGCAGGATAGACCTTAAAGCTGACCACTTGTGTATCGTAGCAATTGAAATTGCTCGTACCGATCACCGTATAATCCGTACTGCTCAGCGGTGTGGCGATCGGCGTTGCCGACGTTACATCGTCCAGGCCGTAGGACGGAGACCAGAGATAACGCTGCGCGCCCGTGGCCTTCAGCTGTACCAATGCCGGCGGACATACGCCCGTATCCAGCGGCGACACCAGCATAAAGTCGCCCGGATGAACCGTGATCCGCATCGTATCACCACCCGTACAGCCATTCGGCGTTTTAACGATTACCCATAAAGGCATTACCGATTCGTCCTGGCTGAATATCGGCATATTGATCGTAGAATCGGATACGGCCGTGCCGGGTTGCCACAGGTAGCTATAGTTGTTGTAAGCCGGTGTTACCGCGGCATACAGGTTAATCGTATCATAAGTACAGATCGTACGGTCGGGCCCTATGTTGACGATAGGGTTGGGTTGCACCTCCACATGGAAACTATCCGGCATACTCACGCAACCCGGATAGGACGCCGTAAGGGTATACCAGCCTGTGGTATGGGCGGTAAGCACGCTGTTTGGCACCAGCGGATCGGCTATATCCTGCTCGGGGTTCCAGTTGTAGTGGAAGGCCGTATCGCCCTCAACCCGAAGCTGGATCAGCGCTCCGTCGCACACTACCGTATCGGCGTTAAGCACCGTTATATGATCGGGCAATAGCCGGATCTTGATCGTATCGTGCCCGTCGCAACCTACGGCCCCGGGATTAACCGTAACCGAATAGATCATATCACCCGTGGGTGTCGATATGGGGTTGCGTATCGTCGCACTGCTCAGGGCCGTGGCCGGCGTCCATAGGAAGGTCTCGTCCGGGTTTAGCGGTGTCGTTGCTGCATTGAGCTGCACGGCATCTCCACAGGTTACCTTATCCGGTCCGAGGTTGACCTTAGGCGTATCTTTTACATCGATAAATACATGGTCGGTTGATGGCGGACAGCCGGTACCTATCGGCAGCAATACCGATACGGTATAATGGGTCGGGCCGGTAGGCGTTACCCTTACGTCTTTCGCGAGCGGGTTGCTTACGGAGCTCGCCGGTGTCCAGCTGAATTTCAGGATCGTATCGGCCTCTACTTTCAGGTCTACAAAGCGGCCGCGGCAGATGGCCGTGTCGGGGTTAAGGATCTTTACATAGATCGAATCGAGGATCATGATGGTATCGCTGGCCAGTACGATAGGCTCGTTGGTAGAACTACAGTTATAAGGCGACAATACAGATACCACAACTGATTTAGGACCTACAGGCGGCACCATTACGATACCATTTACATACAGGTTAACAGCACTGTCGCCGGCAGGTATCGTTACGCTGCTGGGTAGCGGCGAATAATCGAGACCGTTAACCGCAGTACCGGTATAGGTAAGCGGTATGGTTATCGGCGCACCCAGGTTGCCGCTGCGGCTCACCCGCACCACACCCGGAGGACAGCCCCTTACGGTATTGGTATACGGCGTTTCGAGACCGCCGCCGCCAAAGGTTTTTACATAAAGCGCCGCAGAAGACAAGCTACCGGCTTTCAGGAATACGCCCGAATCGAGGTTACCATCCGAACAGTCGGCAATAGCCAGCTTCAGGTGGAAGGTATCACAGGCGCTTACCTTGGAAGACGCCGTAAATACGGTTGTAAATCCACGGTAGGTTACGGTACCGCCACCCGCATTATTTACATAATACATCGAAAACGGCGAACCCGCACCCATACCGGTACACGCCGTGATATTGTTTGGCGGGTTTACCGTCGGGTTGGTTGTACTGTTTACACAGATCGCGATATTCGTTCCCGGTATCACTGCCATATTATAGGTGCCGACTATGCCGGGACCGGAAATAAAGAAACCGAATACATCATTAAATTGACTACAGGAGAAACCCTGGTACTCCGAAGAGCCAAATACATATTCAAACTTAACCGAATCGCCGGCGGGCACAAAGTCAAACTCCAGGCGACACAGATCGTTCAACGACTGGTTAACCAAAGTAGACAGGTTGGCATCTACCGAAAGGCCGGAAGTAAAGGCTGCCGGGCCGGCACCGATGTTAGGGCCATTAACACCCTGGTTTACCGGAGTGGTCATCGCCCGTCCGGAGGTCAATACGATACCGCTGTCGAGGCCCAGGTTGCTTACCCCTATAATATTAAAAGTACCATTGGAAATGCCGGGACAGGTCATGGTTGGGTTCAGCACCACGACACCGGCGCCGGTCAGTTTTTCTACCAGTTGGGCAGCAGTACGGTTATCGATCACGGTCATACCGGATTCCTGGAAGGGAAGCGTAAGCGATCCGGGGGTCGGATCGGGCTTGCCGGCATTATCGACCACGGTATAGGTGATCACCACGTTTACCGTACCGGTTACGGGATCCAGTAAGATAGGCCATGTAGGCTGGCCGGTTGCATTGGTTGGTATTGATACGCCTGCAGCAGGGAAGGTACCGGCTGTATAGTTGACGGCGTTAATCGTAATAGAAGTCGTATTGGTCGGGAACGACAAAATGCGGATCGAATCGATCACACCGCCGTCCGGATCCGTTCCGCCAAAGCCCGCAGCAGCAATGGTTGCATTGGTAGTACCCGGTGGGTTGGCCTGGGGCGCAGCGGTGGTCGTATTGGTATTGGGCAGTTGTTCGATACCCAGGCGGGCATTGATCACGTTATCGGCAATGGTACCCAGCACCAGGGTGCTGTTTACGTTACCATCGCTGCCGGCCCCTGTACCCAGAAACTCGCCGGTGCTTACCCAGTTGGCAGGCAGGGCAATGGCTGGCGGCACGCTGCCCACGGTAGCCGTAGCGGTAGTGATTAGGATATTGAAGGTGCCATTGGGCAAACCGGTAACCGTATAAGTGCCGGTAGCGCCTACGGCCGCAAAAGCAGCCACGTTGCCGCTTACGGTGTTTACGACTACGGCATTCAGGCCGCCGGCATTGGTGCCGGGACCATCGATGGTATTAGCCGGCGTGCCCAGCAGGCCGTTTACGTCATTGGTCACGATACCCGTTACCGAGTTGGTGAAGGGTATGGTAAAGCTTCCGGGCGTAGGGTCGATCTGGTGGGCATTATCGATGGCTGCGTAGGTGATCACCACCGAAACAGCACCGTCCGTAGGATCGATGCTCAGCGCCGGTACAGGTTGTCCTGTAACGGTCGTGTTGATGGTAACACCGCCAGCAGGGAAGGTTCCCGCAGTATAACTATTGGCGCCCAGCACCAGGGTGGTGGTATTGGTCGGGAAACTCATAATGCGGATCGAATCGATCACGCCGCCATCGGGATCCGAACCACCCATACCCACTGTAGAGATCAGGGCAACGGTCGTACCGCCGGGGTTAGACACGGGCGCAGCCGTGCTCACATTCGTATTGGGCAGTTGCTCGATACCGAAGTTGGCATTGGTAGCCGCGGTAACGGCACCAATCGGCAAAATGCCGTTTACAGTACCATCGTTACCGGCGCCGGTACCCACAAATTCACCGGTATTCACCCAGTTGGCCGGCAGGGTAACCGCCGGGGCAGCACTACCGATCGTGACGGGGGCCGTAGTGATCAGCACCTGGTAAGTAGCGCTTGCAGGAGCCGGGAAACTATAGGTGCCATTGGCGGCTACGGCGGTGGTGGCCGTTACATTACCGGTTGTGGTATTGATCAATACGGCATTAAGACCGCCGGCATTGCTGCCGGTGCCGTTAACCGTATTATCGACAAGGCCGTTGAGATCGTTGAATACAGTGCCTGATATCTGGGCATTGGCTGCATAACTGCAAAAGAAAAGCAGGAAGAAGCTTAATACGCTTACAGTATATCTGTGCGTCATAGTGTGTGGATTTGGGTTAGCCGGTTCAATTCTTTTCGGGAAGGGATGGGCATCCTTAATGTTAAAAAATGCCTATCCCGTTATGTAGACAACAGGGGCGGCCCGAATAGTTGGGACCTCATAGAAATTTTTTCTAAAACATAGTTGTCACCCAACAAAGCATGTACAGGCCTGAGGCTTCGTGTAATGCCGTCTGAGTGCGGATCTGGCGAGATAAGAGCCGTTAATAAAACGTTGTAAAAAAGCAGGAAAATACCTTGCGGACCGTTAAAATTTTTCGATCACGCCCAGGCCAAAAAGTGCAAAATCGTACTGAACGGGATCATCGGGGCTTAATGCTTTCAGCTTACCGGTAAGTTCGACGGCAGCATGCCAGTCGTCCTGTTTCCGCTCGAGCAGGTTGAGCCTGCGGGCCACACGGGCCACATGTACATCCAGCGGGCAGATCAGCTGGGCAGGGCTTATATTTTTCCAGAGACCGAAGTCTACCAGGGTTCCCGTTTTTGCCTTAGCCCCGTCATTACGCACCATCCAGCGCAGGTACATATTAAGCCGCTTGCAGGCCGACTTCCGGGCCGGCGTGGCAATGTGCTTGCGGGTACGCTCAGGCGCCTGCGGCAACGAAAACACATACTGGTGAAAGCCGGTGAGGGCCTGTGTAATATCGGTGGATTCCCGGTTGATAAACTGTGCAAAGGCTGCTTCCAGGCTTTCGTGTTTGCTGTAGTGAAATTGCAGAAAATGAAGTAGATAGAACAGATCTGTCGCATTAAATGTCCTGTGGACAAAGTGCAGCAGCGGTTTCAGGTCCGTATCCCTGAAATTGCGGACAAAATCGTAGGGGGCGCCATCCATAGCCTGCAATAAACGGGTGCAGCTGTTGATGATCGAAGTGCGGTTGCCCCAGGCCAGCAGGGCAGCAAAAAAACCCGAGATCTCGATATCCTGCAGCTTCGTAAAGCGGTGGGGTATCGATACCGGGTCTTTTTCAATAAAAGAAGGTTGGTTATAAAGCAGGACTTTCTGGTCGAGCAATCGCTTCAGCGCCGGGTCGTACATGGGGTTACCCTTCTATTCTATATAACAGTGATCAACGGTACGGCCGGGCCGTACGGTCATTTATATCCAGAAAAAGAGGAACTTTTTCTTAACCCGTAATTTCAGGATCTTCTGGTCCTCGTTGGGCCGGTCCATACCGTTGCGGGGCTGGTTTACGATCTTATCCACGATGTCCATGCCCTTGGTTACTTCGCCGAACACGGTATAGTTATTATCCAGGTGCGGCGTACCGCCTGTTGTTTTATACATTTCCCTTTGCGCTTCGGTGTATTTGCGACCGCTGCGCGCCGCGAAAGCGTCCAGCTCTTTATCGCTGAATTTTTTACCTACGGTAATATAAAACTGGCAACCCGACGAGGCCTTTTCAGGGTTATTGTCCCTTGCAGCCGCCAGCGCGCCTCTTTTGTGATAGTATTCATCGCGGATCTCGGCCGGTATCTTATAGCCTACATCGCCATCGCCCAGGGGCGCCCCGGCCTTGGCCGTTTTAGAACCCGGATCGCCACCCTGGATCATAAAGGAGGGGATTACCCGGTGAAAAAGGGTGCCATCGTAAAAATGCTTTTTTGCCAGCTTTACAAAGTTATCCCGGTGCTTGGGGGTATTGTCGTAAAGATACATTTCGATATTGCCATAAGCCGTGGTAATGGTTGCACGGTATTTCTGGGCAAAGGAGGCAGCAGCCGACAAGAGCAGGCAGAGCAGGAGCAGACTTTTTTTCATGGGTTGCGTCAGTAATTTTTTTCAGGTACAAGTACACTGCCTGTACGTAAACCGGTACAGGCAGCGTTGCAAATATAATTCACTTCTGCATACGACGTACCATACCGGTAGCCGGCAGTCACAAGGGCGTTAATCCTCCTTACGGATCAACGCCTGTATTTTCTTGCGGTCGCCCACGATCCAGACCGTATCGCCCCATTGCATCTCTTCGTTGGAGTCGGGATTAAGGATACGGCTGCCATTGCGCTCTATACCGACCACAAGGCCACCGGCACGCTCCCTGATGCCCGAGGAACGGATGCTCTGCCCTTTCAAGCGGGTATGTTCATCCACCTTGATCTTTTGCAGGCTGATATTGTTCCGCGACTCTTCCATATCCTTTACATCGACCGTGCCTTCCACCACCGGCCGGAACAATTGCAATTGTTCATCCGTACCGATCACGCTGATCTCGTCGTGGGGGAACAGTTTTTCGCCACGCCCCGGCGCATAGATCATCCTGCCGCCCCTCTTAACCAGGGCTATATTTACCCCGTATTGCTCGCGCCAGGCCAGTTCGGCAAAGGTCTTATCGATATACGGCGCCAGCGGGTTTACCTTGAACTCGGCGATATGGGCATCCCAGGGACTTAAGGCAATGGCCGGGTTCTGCTCGAGTGCGGCCCGTTCGCGGGCATTCAGGTTCAGGATAAAACGCTCCTCGATACGCTGGTAGAATTGCCGGATCTTTTTAGAGAACACGAACATCACGATCACGATCACCGGCAGGGCCACCAGCACGGCCACGGTGCCCGAGAACATGCTGTCGAGCAGGAAGCCGAGCAGCATAATGCCCAGGCCGATGCGCATGATCTCCACCATAACCAGCGGCCCGCGGTTAAATTTATTGTTGAGCCAAAGCTCCTTATAGGCGATCTTACTGGGCCGCTTGGCCACCATAGCCCAGAGGAAGGGCGATATAGCCGCCAGGGTAACACAGAGCACGATCAGCGAGGCAATGAGCTCGCGGCCGGCAAACTGCCGTACCACGAAAGGCAACAGGAAGTTGGCCGAAATAATGGTAATGGCCAGGATCACTACAGCATTGGTAGTAACGATAACGAGGTAGGAACGGAGTACCGATTTCCATTCGCTTGTGGCCTGCATATCCTGTGTACCCGACGAGTATTTGGCAATGCCCTGCAATACTTTTTTAGGCACCATTTTTTCCAGCCAGTTGTAGAAAGGTTCCGAAAAGCGGATCAGGTAAGGCGTGGTAAAGGTGGTAATGGCAGAGGCGCCCACCGCGATAGGGAACAGGAAATCGCTGGTTACCCCCAGGGTAATACCCAGGGTTGCGATGATAAAGGCGAACTCCCCGATCTGGGCCATACTCATGCCCACCTGGATCGACTGTTTGAGCGGCTGCCCGGAGATAAGCGCTCCCAGGGTGGTGCTGAAAAGTTTGCCAAAGATCGTAAGCCCTGTAACGAGCAGCACCGGCACACGGTATTCCATAATGGCGTTAAAGTCGATCATCATACCGACCGATACAAAGAACACGGCGCCGAAGAGGTCTTTGAGCGGTTTAAGCAGGTGTTCCACTTTTTCGGCAGAGGTGGTTTCGGCAAATACCGATCCCATAATAAAAGCGCCCAGCTCTGCAGAGAAGCCCACTTTGGTGGCCAGCACCACCATACCCAGGCAAAGGGCGATGGACAGGATCAGCAGGGTTTCCTCATCGAGAAATTTCTTCATTTTGCGCAGGAAGGTAGGCAGCAGGAAAATACCCGTAATAAACCAGAGCAACAGGAAGAAGACCAGCTTCAATACCGTAAAACTAAGCTGCGCCCCTTCGAAGGTCTTGCTTACGGCCATTGTACTCAACATCACCATCAACAGGATCACCACGATATCTTCGACCACCAACACCCCGAATACGATACGGGCAAACTTCTTGGACTTAACGCCCAACTCGTCGAAGGCCCGGATAATGATCGTGGTGGAAGAGCTGGCCAATACGCCACCCAGGAATACGCTGTCCATGGTACCCCAGCCCATCCATTTACCCAGGAAGTAACCCGAAACTGTAACGAACACGATTTCGACCATCGCGGTAACGGAAGCGGCGCCTCCTACCCGCATCAGTTTTTTAAAGCTGAACTCCAGGCCCAGGTTAAACAGCAGGAAGATAACGCCTATTTCGGCGAGGGTTTTTACATTTACGGGATCGGCCACGGTAGGCACTACGGATATATTGGGCCCCACCAGCAGGCCGGCGATAATATAGCCCAGTACAAGGGGTTGCTTCAGTTTTTTAAATAGCAGGGTGGTAACAAGCGCGGCCCCCAGGATCAGGGCCAGGTCGGTAATCAGATGCGGAAGATGGTTTTCCATAAAGAGCTTCAGTCATTTTTTCTTTATACATAAACAAACAGATCGGGCCCGCAGCCTGGATACAGGCCACCGGACAGGTACTTTTATTTAAACACTGTATTTACCAGAAATAATGAACAGGGAAAAGCATCTTGGCCTTGAGCCCGGCCACGATGCCCCGGGCAATGCCCGGACAACACAGCGGCGTATCCTGCTGATCGTGGAAAGCGGTTTGCAAACCGTAGAGCAGGGGGCCGCCGGGTTGGAGCATAAAAGGCGCCACACTGGTGGTGATACAAGAGTGGAGGGCCATACCGGACTGGTCGCCCAGCCGGTCTTTTTTGGCCGACAGGCTAAGCGCCTGCCTCGGCGCCATCTTTCCGTCTACCGCAACCCCAGCCTGCTTCAAGGCATGACAATTACCCTTACAGTTTACTGTATGGACAAGAAGAACCAGGAAACAGGCCAGCCGGGCAAGGATGCTCATCCTTACAAAGATAAAAATTATAGGCCGTATAACCGGGCAGAAAAACCGCTTTATCAACCGGGAAATGATAAATTTGCAGAAATTTAATTATCCCCTGTGCCGGGGAACCACTACAACAATGCATCAACTTATCTTATTTGCCTCCGGAAGGGGTTCCAATGTACAGGCCATTATCGATCATTTCGCTACCAATGCCAAAGCACGCGTTGTCCTTATCGTATGCAACAACCCGCAGGCCGGCGTACTGGATATTGCGGCGCGCCATCATATACCCGTACAACTGATTGACAAAAAGGCATTCCGTTCGGAGGAGTTTATCAACCTGCTCCGGGGTTATGATCCTGCTTTGCTTGTACTCGCCGGTTTTCTATGGAAAGTACCCGAAGCCGTGGTGCAGGCTTTTCCCGGCAGGATGATCAATGTACACCCGGCCCTGTTGCCCAAATACGGCGGCAAGGGTATGTATGGCAGCCATGTGCACGAAGCCGTAGTAGCAGCCGGCGATAAGGAATCCGGCATTACCATTCATTATGTAAACGAACATTACGACGAAGGCGCCACCATCCTGCAGGCCTATTGCCCGGTACACGATACGGACCATGCCCTGTCGCTCGCCGAAAAGATCCATCGCCTCGAACATTTTTATTTCCCCAAAACGGTAGAGTTCCTGCTCGACCAGTTTTAAATACAAGCGGCAGGGCTATAAACCCTGCCGCTGCATCGTATTACCAGGCACCGCGTCTAGCGGATCAGGGTAATATCTCCCTTAAGCGGCACCTTCGTGCCATCCAGGAATTTTACTTCCATATAATAGTGGTAGGTGCCCATATCGGCCATCACACCGCCGTGGTTCATACTGCCGTCCCAGGCGGGTTGCGTGCTCATGGGCGCGCTGAACACCATTTCACCGTTACGGTTATAGATCCGGAAAGTGGTTACCACATAAGCCCGTTTCATATAGAACCTTGGGGTAAACAGGTCGTTGAGCCCGTCGCCGTTGGGCGAAAAGGCATTGGGCATAAAGATGCCGTGGTCCAGGGGTTTTACGTTCAGATCGAAGGCGACCGAATCCAGGCAGCCATGCCGGTTGCGGGCTTTTACCCATACCCGGCCATCCTCACCCGCCAGGATATGCTGCTCGCGGGCGTCCTGCGCCGGGAACCAGGCCTGCGGCTCCCAGCCATATACTGTAAAGGAGGCATCGTCGGACGAAGCCGTAAAATGGACCATTTCCCCACGGTAAGGATCTTCGGGATCGACAGCCAGCTCTAGCTTAAAGTTATCGACCTGGATATTCACCGTCCGTTTTACACTGTCGCAGCCATAACTGTTGCGGAACATATGTTCCAGGGTTGTGTTGCTGTAGTAATTAATGCCTTCGTACCGCACCATACCGCAACCTGCAGTATCGACAACCAACAAGGCTGCCGTGCCCGGGTATACCCGGGCATGCAGCAGCAGGATGATGCTGTCGCAGCCCATGCCATTGCGTATCGTGTCCTTTATAGTCGTACCGGTGGTATAGGTTACTCCTTTGTACACAAAAGGCCCGCAGGACTGGGTATCGGCATGCTGTATCGCCGGCGGCGCCGAAATGTAAAGGTTCAGCGTAACGATGCTATCGCAACCCGTGGTAGCAAAGGTATCTTTCAGCCCGGTTTGCGAGGTGGCGTAGGTAATACCGTTAAAGGTATAGGTCTCTCCCGCACATTTTGCAATATGCACCGTATTGGTGATATACGGATTCACTGTAAGATTCAGGGTAACGATACTGTCGCAACCCGTAGTGGCAAAGGTATCTTTCAGGCCGGTTTGCGAGCTGGTATAGGTAATGCCGTTAAAAGTATAGGGCTGACCCGCGCAGCGGACCACGTTTACGGTATGCGTGATATAGGGATTTACCGTGAGGTTCAGAGTTACGATACTGTCGCAGCCGGCAGTAACGAACGTGTCTTTCAGACCGGTTTGCGAGCTGGTATAGGTAATGCCATTAAAGGTATACGGCTGACCGGCACATCGGGTTACGTTAACTGTATTGGTGATATAAGGCGTAAAGCTCAGGTTCAGCGTGACGATGCTGTCGCAGCCCATGGTGGCAAAGGTATCTTTCAGGCCTGTTTGTGCGGTAGCGTAGGTAATACCGTTAAAAGTATACGACTGACCGGCACACCGGGTTACACTAACCGTATTGGTGATATAGGGATTAACGGTAAGGTTCAGCGTAACGATGCTATCGCAGCCCATGGTGGCAAAGGTATCTTTCAGGCCTGTTTGCGAAGTGGTATAGGTAATACCGTTAAAGGTATACGACTGACCGGCACACCGGGTTACACTAACCGTATTGGTGATATAGGGATTCACGGTAAGGTTCAGGGTAACGATACTATCACAACCCGCAGTAGCAAAGGTATCTTTCAAACCTGTTTGCGAAGTGGTATAGGTAATACCGTTAAAAGTATACGACTGACCCGCACAACGGCTTACGTTAGCTGTATTGGTGATATAGGGATTAACGGTAAGGTTCAGCGTAACGATACTATCGCAGCCCGCAGTGGCAAAGGTATCTTTCAAACCTGTTTGCGAAGTGGTATAGGTAATACCGTTAAAAGTATACGACTGACCGGCACACCGGGTTACACTAACTGTATTGGTGATATAGGGATTCACCGTAAGGTTCAGCGTAACGATACTGTCGCAACCCGCCGTGGCAAAGGTATCTTTCAAACCTGTTTGCGAAGTGGTATAGGTAATACCGTTAAAAGTATACGACTGACCGGCGCACCGGGTTACACTAACTGTATTGGTGATATAGGGATTCACCGTAAGGTTCAGCGTAACGATACTGTCGCAACCCGCCGTGGCAAAGGTATCTTTCAAACCCGTTTGTGAAGTGGTATAAGTAATACCGTTAAAGGTGTACGACTGACCGGCGCACCGGGTTACACTAACCGTATTGGTGATATAAGGATTCACCGTAAGGTTCAGCGTAACGATACTGTCGCAACCCGCCGTGGCAAAGGTATCTTTCAAACCCGTTTGTGAAGTGGTATAAGTAATACCATTAAAGGTGTACGACTGACCGGCGCACCGGGTTACACTAACCGTATTGGTGATATAGGGATTCACAGTAAGATTGAGCGTAACGATACTGTCGCAGCCCGCGGTGGCAAAGGTATCTTTCAAACCCGTTTGCGAAGTGGTATAGGTAATGCCGTTAAAAGTGTAAGGCTGGTATACGCACCGCACCACATTTACCGTATTGGTGATATAGGGATTTATGGTAAGATTGAGCGTAACAATGCTGTCGCAACCCGCGGTGGCAAAGGTATCTTTCAAACCCGTTTGCGAAGTAGTATAGGTAATACCGTTAAAGGTGTACGACTGACCGGCACACCTTACCACACTTACCGTATTGGTGATATAGGGATTGACGGTAAGATTGAGCGTAACAATGCTATCGCAACCCGCGGTAGCAAAGGTATCTTTCAAACCCGTTTGCGAAGTGGTATAGGTAATGCCGTTAAAGATGTACGACTGACCGGCACACCGGGTTACATTCACCGTATTGGTAATATACGGGTTCACATTAAGGGTAACGCTCAGCGAATCGGAATGGCAATTGCCCTGCAGGCTGAAAGCACGGTAGGTAACCGTTGCCGGCGGCCGGGCATATACCTGGCTATTGGTATCGTTGGCTGCGAGCGGCTGTGTCAATGCAGCATCTTTAAACAGGTTACTTACCGGCCACCAATTTATGGGCAGCAGCCGGTAATAACCCAGCCGCAGGTTGGGCCGGTTAAAGGTCTGGGCCATGGTGGCCGCAGGCCAGCCCGTACCGGTATAATACGAGCAACGGTAAGCGCTAAGGGCCGTGGCCTGGTATTGCGGCGATTGCGGAACACTGAGCGGTTGCGCCTGCCGCACCACCAATACGGAAAGGTTATCGCCGGCGCCGCCCGGGTAATAAAAAACATTATCGAGGACGAGTGCTTTCCAACCTGCGCCGGCCGTATTGATCCAGGGTCCGCTATATACGAGGTTATACCCCGCGGTACTGGTCGTCGTGGCCACCGTGGTGGCTGCCGTTACTTTCAGGTATATGTCTACATTGCCAAACGTACTGGCATTGGTTGAATTGGGCAAGGTCCGGTTAAAGGAAAGCTGTTCTACATAACCGCTAAAACCAAGTTCGCCCGAGAGGTATAACATCTCGGAAACTGAATTGGCCGAAGCCCCGGTGATGGGTGCATTACCATTGTTGAGGGTGCCATTACCCACCGCCATGGAGTCGTGGGTTTTGTTCCGCACTGCGGTAAGCAATACGGTATCGCCCTGGCAGAGGCCGGTATTGGGCGTAAGCGACAGCGGGGCGGGCACCGCGGGCAATACGGTTACGGTTACCGGCACCCTGGGATTGGTAGCGCAGATACTGTTCTCCGCCGCAACGTAATACGTGGTTGTACCCGAACCGCTCATGACCGGCGTATACGGGTTGCCGGTAAAAAGCGGCGTTGCTGCAGCAGCACTACTATACCATTTAAAGATCGCTGCAGGTTCGTTGGAAGTGGCCGACAGGATTGCCGTTCCGCCGGGCGCACATAAAGTCGCCCCGGTTACACTGGTAATCTGCGGGCAGGGCTGTACTACGTTAAGGGTATAATCATAAAAGTTGCCCCAGTTATAAGCATCACATGCAGGGTTAGCAGCCGGGTTGCCCGAGTTGGCGCCCCTGTTGATTACCCGCATACGGTAGTTGCCACCCGGTGTGCTCAGCGGGATGGTGATGGTAAAATTATATACCGCGGGATCGGTACCTACGAAGGCCGGCACCGCCAGCTCTTCGCCCGGGTCGTTAAAGTCGCCGTCCTGGTTAAAGTCCACATACACGGCTACACCACAGTAACCGCCTGTTGTCAGCGTCATTGCAGGACTGGTACCTGCCGTTACCATGGCCGTTAAACTGGTGTAATTGCTTACGCTGGCACAGGTACCGTTGGGCGGCGCATGATTGAAGGCGCCCAGGCTCACATTGCTGATCCAGTGCCCGGTAGGGTAGCCGCCGTTTATAGCGCAGCCACTGCTGTACGAAGGCGTGCAATAGGTTTGCGCTGCGGCCTGTTGCGACAGGCTGCCGGCAAGCAGTCCCAGTACAAAAAATAAACGCCTGATGATCTGGTAAATTCTGGACATAAGGGATGGGGTTCGGCGGCAGGTATGCCTGGTTATGGTTGAAATTCGATAGGATGCGGGCTTGCGTGAAAAACAATAGCCTTCCCGTTGCATGAACAACAGGAAGGCTACCGGTAAAAGAACCTTATTTCATGCAATCTGTCCCGCTTCGAACGGAACAGCAAAATATGCGGGTATCTGTCTGAGCTTACGGCGGCTTGTAGCAACACATGCCTTTATCCGGAGGCAAACGGCAATAACGGGACGGGGACTGCAGGCTGCAATCCCCGCCCCGGCTTATTAATACTTGTTGATTTTCAGGCTGCGTTTATTGCTGCCGTCATCATAACGAAGCAGGTAGATACCGGGAGCAAGATCCGTTACCGAAATCTTCAACACACCCCTGTCATCCATGGTATACTGGCCGATCACGCGGCCTACGGCATCGGTCAGTTGTACCTGCCCTTTACCATTTGCACCATTTGCTTTTACGGTAAGCTCATGTCCTACGGGGTTAGGGAACACCTGCAGGGCGAAGCTTCCGGTTTTCATTTCGGCGGTCACCACTTTACTGTAATGGGTACGGCCATCTTTATCGATCATCAGCAGGCGGTAATACGTAGTACCGGCAAAGGGTTGAGCATCGGTATAGGCATAACGGGCAGCTGCACCTTTAGCCGCTACCGTAGCCATAGCTGCAAAGCTGCGGCCATCGATACTGTGTTCCAGTTGGAAACGGTCGCCCGCCTCTTCTGTCTGGGTAACCCAGCGCACCTCGTTTACTTTACCCTGGTTGCTTGCTGTTATATCGGCCAGGCTGATCTTAAGCGGGGCGCCTATGCTGTTGGTATAGGCAAAGAAGCCGGAGAAACCGGTAGTGGTGCAGGTTACTTCCCAACGGCCGGCGCTTGTATTGTGTACAATACCGGTAATGGTCGCTACCTCTGCATTAGTCGTGCTATAACCAAAGGGACCGCTGCCTCCTGCGCCCGGAGCGCTGTGGAACGCCGTGATCCGCAGGTTTTCACCATTCGGGCCAATGGCCGGGAAGGTACTGTTGGCCATACCGTTTACCAGGGTATTATAAGCGGCTATTTCCGCATCGGTAAAGTATAGGGTAATCGTACCGCCATTGGCCTGTGTAACGGCGATATCGTAATAACGGCCTACATATGGCGATCCGTTAAAAGTTGTTGCCGCCGATACGTTTACAGTTGCGGTAACAGAACCGAGGGTACCGGAGCTGGCATTGATCTTCACGATCGGTTCGCAGGAGCCTGTTGCATACTGGATATTGCTGCCCGCAGGCTGTGTACCGGATGCCGATGTATTGGCAGTTGGCAAACCGGATACGGTATAGGCATTGATCGTTACCAGGCTGGACAGTACGGTAGAAGAGCAGGTCTGCCCGGTTTGCGTCAGCTGGAAATTGTTATAAGCGCCTGCGCTGAGGCCGGATAAAGTCAGGAAGCTCGCGCTGCCGGCATTTACCGGGCTTTGGTTGGCCAGCGTCTGGGCTGCGCCGTTCAGGGTATAGCTCACATCATAGTTGCCCACATAAGCTACCGGTGTGGTAATTTTCAAAGTAATCGTCGCATCGTTGGCGCCGCAGGAGGTAATCGGGCTGGGCTCTGCGCCATCGGCAGCCGTACCCATGGTAATCACCGGTGCAGCGCAAGGTGTAGCGAAGTTAACCGGTCCGACCCAGAAGCTGGTATCCCCGGGGTTATTGCCGCAGAGCGCCCTTACATATACGGAGTAGTTGGTACCCGCATTGAGATTGGATAGCGTAGCCGTAGCAGATGACTGCGGTGGCAACAGGGTGCCGTTATCGGCCGTAGTGCCTTGTGTACCGTAGCTTACCTGGTAATTGGTGGCATTGCCGCTCCAGCTTACGCCGGTTCCGTTATAGGTAGTGCCCGATGTCGCCAGGGCCGTAGGCACGGCACAGGATGCCGCCGAAGGGATTATACTTACCCCGAATATATTCAGGAAACCCGAGTTATTGGTCTTGGTCGCTACAATAGCCTTAATGGTTTTGGCCGTATCGGCAGGAACCAGGTTAAGCGCTGTTTCGTACAGGTTAGGACCGATATTGGAGCCGCTGCCGGTACCTTCTGCCACATTGGAAGTACGGCTTACACGGCCTACAGCGCTGATCACGGTATTGCTGAAGGTACCGTACCAATCGTTGATGGTATTGGTGTTGAAATCCGTAGCGGTACCGTCGCTGAACAATACTTTGAAGTTTACGGTAGAAGAACCGCTGCCGCTTACGGCCAGCACGTAGATGTTTTTGGCGCTGCGCGGTGTAAAGAACTTCATGGTGTCAAAAGCATTGTTGCCCACGAGGCGGGTAGAGTTGTTCTGGTTGTAAGGCGCGAGCTGGAAGTATTTCACGCCATTCAGTATCCTCCCGTTAGCCGGCAGCGAAAAGGCCGGTACGGTATTGGGGGTAGCCGGGTTCCTGTACGTGCTGGAAAGGTAGGCAAAGTTGGCGCCACCTGCGGTAGCATCGTCTACCGAGATGGTTGTGGTAGAAGCCGCTGCGGCCACACCTTCTGCAATTACATCCTGGTTATAGCTGGTAATGGTAATGGGCACATAAGTAGGCACCAGGTATACTTTGGATACCCAGGAGCTGGAATCGCTGGCATTACAATCGGTACGTACATAGAAAGTATAAGATGTACCACTGGTAAGCCCGGCCACAAGCTGGCTGGTGCTGCTGCTGAAGCCGGTCTGTACCAGCCCGGTAGCGCCCGAACCTGCAGCGCCTGCCGTACGCAGCTCATATTGATAGTTCACCACAGGGTTGCCCTGTGTAGGGGCGGTCCAGGCAAAGGTTACGGTATTGCCTGCAATGGCAGATACATCCAGGGCCGTAACCGGGAAGCAGGACACCGGTGTAGAGAAGCTCAGTGCGGCGCCCCATGCGCTGGTATTGCCCGCACCGCATACCGAACGCACATAAGCTTTATAAGCGGTATTCTGCGTCAGGCCGGTTACCGGCGTAGTGGTTGCCGTACCGGCTACCGTACCGCTGGCTGCTGCGGTACCCGTATTCGGATCGGCATTGCCCAGCATTACTTTCCATTCGTAGCTGGCAGGACTTGTTGTAGTTGCCGTCCAGTTAAGGGTTGCAGAAGTAGCCAGCAGGTTGGTCGTGTTTAAAGCGGTAGGTGGGAAGCAGGTAGCAGTATTGCTTACGTTCACGGTATAGTCGTGGAAGGTACCGTAGCTGCTGCTGCCGCAAGGCGTCATACCGCCGCCTGCATTGCCGCCCCAGCTGAACACGCGCATGCGGTAGCTGCCCGTAGGCACCCAGGCAGGAATGGCGATGGCATAGGTATTGACCTCGGGCGGACCGGCAGCGGTGTATACACCGGCAAACAGGATTTCGTCGGCATCGGCAAAGTCGCCGTCGTTATTCAGGTCGGCAGCAACGGCAGAACCGGTATACCCATAAGTGCTTACCGAAATATTACCGGCCACACCCGCTACTACATTGGTAGACTGGCTGGTGAAATCGTTCGTACTGGCATTGGCTACGGTATTATTGATGCTGCCAAAGGTTACATTGCCGATACGGTAATTGGTAGTGCTGGTATAGCTGGGCTTACAATAGTTCTGGATAAATTTAACCGGCGTGGTATCGCTGAGGCTTGCTGCGGCACATACGACATAAGCGCGGTAATAGTTACCGGCGGTCTGGCTGGTGGTTACCGTTACGCCTGTGCCGGAACTCACATTGCTCCAGCTGCCGGGCAAACCGGTAGCCGAACGCTGCCACTGGAAGGTAAGACCGCTGTACACCGTAGGACTGCTGTTGCCCGAAAGACTAAGCGTAAAATTGGTAGAGGTATAACTGCCTGTAGCGCCGGCTATAGTACCGGCTGCCGGTTGCCCGGTACAAGGCGTAATCAGCGTAGTAAAATTGGTGCTCACCCAGGAAGAGAAGTCGCCGCCGCCACAGTTGGCGCGTACATACGCCGTATAAGCCGTACCCGGGCTCAGGCTGGCTAGCGGCTGTGTGGTCGATGCCTGCGTGCCGGAAGTAACGAGGCCGGTAGCCCCAGAACCTGCCGCGCCGGAGGTACGCACTTCATATGCGTAGTTAGCGGGCGTAGTACCTACGGCCGGCGCTGTCCAGTTCAGGTTAGCGCCGCTGCTCGTAACAGCCGAAGTGTTCAGCCCGGTTACCGCCATACAGGTAGGAATGGGTCCGTAACTCACGGTAACGGTCCAGGTATTGTTATCGACCTTGGTATAACTCGTTCCGCAGCCCGATCCGCCCCATTGTCTGAAGGCCCGCAGCTCAATGGTAAATGTGCCCATCAACCCGTTGGCAAACGAAAGGTTACTCCTCGAATAGTTAAAAGTACCTTCATTACCGGTACCGGTACTGAGCGCGCTTTCGCCGGCCGAGGCAGCGGGTGCATACAGGTAGCTTTGCTGTTCGCTCATATAGGCACTGTTCACCGAGGTCATGGTATAGGCCGTCGATACCCCGGTTACCCAGTTGCCTGCAGGTATGGTCACACTTAAGGATCCGGCACAGGTCGATGTAGTCGTATTGCTGGGCGCCGTATTGTATAAGGTGGAGATATCGCCGGTACTGTACGTAGCGGTTACCGTTTGTCCCCGGGCCGGGAGGAACGCCAGGCCCAGTACCAGCAGGTGGACCAGCCCCAGAGCGATTTCCCGGCCTGTTCTTTTCATAAATTTCAGATTCATGTCATTAATTAAAACATTAAAAATGGCCTACTCTGTTGCAGGTTTTCGGTTGCCCCTGGTACGCCCCGCCGGCGTAGTTTTTTTATTAATTTTAGATTATCTTTAACTAGGAAGAACAAATGTATTTTTATATAAAATCGTTCACAACCGCATAACTATGTAGCAACCACTACACAATGATGTAGTAATGAATAATAATCGGACAGCATATATAAATAAAAGCGTTTGTTGTCGTCTATTCGGACCGGGGAAGAGGAAAAAGAGGAGCTTTCCGGGTTCGGTCATTCCCCGTTTTGACCGGTAGTTATACCCGGTTTACAGATTCCTTATTGAATTGCTAACGGCTTGCAGCCTTGTGTATTGATAGACTTTTAGCCTTAACTTTGCAATCGAATTAAAAAATTGTACCTGTGAAGAAAGCCAGTATCCTTATTTTAGTGTTGATCGCAGCGGCTATAGGCATTATTGTTGCCTCTTTCGGCCAGTTCAGCACCTACGAAACCTTCGCTTCCGCTTCCGAACATGCCGGCAATACGTTCCATGTCGTTGGTTATCTCGATTCTTCACAGGCCCAGCATTACGATCCTATAAAAGACCCCAACCTGTTCACCTTTTTTGCCAAGGATAAAAAAGGAGCCGTTCACAAAGTCATTTTCAATGGCGCCAAGCCCCAGGACTTTGAAAAGTCGGAGCAACTGGTAATGAAAGGTTATATGAAAAACGGCGACTTTCACTGTACCCAGATCCAGATGAAGTGCCCCTCCAAATACGAGAATAATAAGATCGCCGTCGCGCAGCCGGTCAAATCATAAATATGTTTCTAACGGCGTGCGGAAAGCACGCCGTTATTTTTGCAACCCCCACAATTATCTGCTTTGAATCAATCATTCATCGGCGAGCATTTGCTACCCGGCCAGCTAGGACACCTGTTTGTTATCGTTTCTTTTGTAGCTGCTTTATTTTCAGCTTTCGCTTATTTTAATGCTGCCCGCAGGGAAGAGAGTACAGATGGCGCCTTATGGCAGAAGCTGGCCCGCTGGTCGTTTGTGATACAGGCAGTATCGATTGCAGGTATCTTTATTACCCTGTATTACATCATTTCCTCGCACCTGTTCGAATATAACTATGCCTGGAAACACTCATCCCGCGGACTCCCGGTAAAATACCTGCTGTCCTGCTTCTGGGAAGGCTCCGAAGGCAGCTTCCTGCTGTGGCTGATCTGGCACGCCGTACTGGGCCTGGTCGTTATGCGCAGGGGCAAACAATGGGAAACCCGTGTCATGACAGTGGTTGCCCTGGTACAGGCCGTACTCTGCACCATGCTGCTGGGTATTTACCTCGGTCCTGAAATCAAGATCGGCAGCAATCCCTTTACCCTGCTGCGCAACGAAATGCAGGGCGCACCCATCTTCGCCCAACCCAACTACCTCGAATTTATTAAAGATGGTAACGGCCTCAACATTACCCTCCAGAACTACTGGATGGTGATTCACCCGCCGATCCTCTTCCTGGGTTTTGCCCTCACCCTGATTCCCTTTGCCTATTCCGTAGCCGCGCTGTGGAAAGGCGAATACAAAACCTGGATCAAACCGGCATTGCGCTGGTGCCTGCTGGGCGGCGCCGTGCTGGGCACCGGCATCATGATGGGCGGCGCATGGGCCTACGAGTCGCTTACCTTTGGCGGTTACTGGGCCTGGGATCCTGTAGAGAACGCCTCGCTGGTACCCTGGCTTACACTTGTAGCCGGCCTGCATACCCTGGTTATCTATAAAAGTACCGGCCGTTCGCTCAAAACCACGCTGATCTTCTTTATTCTTACCTTCCTGCTGATCTGGTACTCTACCTTCCTGACCCGTACCGGTATCCTGGGCGAGACTTCGGTGCACTCCTTTACCGGCGAAGGCAAGGCCCTGTACTGGCACCTGCTGATCGCGCTGGCGCTCTTCCTGGTCATCAGCTGTTACCCGCTGATCCGCTCCTGGAAAAAAATGCCCCGTGTAGCCGGCGAAGAAGAAGCCGATACCCGCGAATTCTGGATGCTGATCGGTTCTATTTTCCTGCTGATCTCCGCGATACACATCATCTTTTCCACCTCGCTGCCGGTATGGGCCCCGCTCTACAAAGCCGTGGCGGGTACCGATATTGCGCCTTCTACCGACCCGGTTAAGTATTATAACGATATCCAGGTATGGGCCGCCTTTATTATCGGTGTGCTCTCAGCCTCCATCCAGTTCCTGAAATATAAGAAAACAGGTATGAAGGCCGTATGGAAAAAACTGGCCCTGCTTATCGGCATCTCCGTTGTATTGTCCGTATTACTGGTGGTCGGTCAGAAGATCGAGCACCTCCAGTACATGGCCTTTACCTTCGCGATCATGTTTACCATTACCGGCAACCTGTACTACCTGCTTACCACGCAGAAAGGCAAGATCCTGAAGGCAGGCGGTTCTATTGCCCACCTTGGGTTCGGCCTGATGCTGTTCGGCATCCTGCTTTCGGGTTATAAAAAAACCGTGATCTCGATGGACCTGGCCGGCGCCAACAGGAATGTAGACTTTGGTAAAAAGACCTTCGAGGAGAATGTAAAAGAAGGCAGGGAAAATGTGCTGTTGTTCCGCAACACAACGGTGCCTATGGGCAAATACATGGTTACTTATCTCGGCGATTCGCTGGTGCACAACGACCCGCCCCTTACCTTCTATAAAATAAGATTCGACCGCCGTGACCCCGAAAACAATGCCTTGCTCGAAAGCTTTATGCTTTACCCCGAAGCGTATGTAAACCCCAAAGGACAGGAAGGCATCAGCGCCAACCCCGATGCGAAGCATTACTGGTCGCACGACGTATTTACTTACCTCACTTCCATAAGCAACCCGGAAGGCAAAACAGATACCAGCAGCTTCCAGCCGCATACGGTACGGAACGGAGACAGTATCTTCCTGGCCAATACCGTACTGGTATTCGAAGGCCTGAACAATAACATCAGCAACAAGAACTACAAGGCCCAGACCGGCGATGTGGCCGCCGAAGCCCGCCTGAGCGCTTATACCATCGACGGCAAGGCCGGCGCCAGCACCCCGGTATATGTTATCCAGGGCAACCAGGCCACCGCGCTCGACGATACCCTGCGCGACCTGGGGCTTACGATACGCATTAACCGCATCATTCCCGACCAGCAGGCTACCGAGATCGGTATCCGCCAGCGTGCCGCACAGGACGACTACATTATCCTGAAGGCAATTGTATTCCCCTTTATCCGCGTACTGTGGCTGGGCGTAATCGTTATGGTGATCGGCTTCTTCATCAGCTGGTGGTACCGCAGGTCTGAAGGTAGCGGCCGTGCTGCGGCTAAAGCCCCTGTGACCAAAAAATAAAATTCTTCGAGCCTCCTGTACATCGTGCTGCCTATGCCGCGGCAATGATGTGCAGGAGGTCTTTCTTTTAGGACCGACGCCGGTGTTAGCCACCGGGACAGGCCGTTTTTGATCGCTTTTATGCGATTGTTCGCATTTATACGTATCATCGCAAAAAATTTAGCTCCTTACATTGGCGGTATGAAAATAGATATCCACACCCATATTATGCCGGAGAAGATCCCGAACTGGTTTGAGAAGTTCGGCTACGGCGATTTTATAACCCTCGAACATCATAAACCCTGTTGCGCCAAAATGATCAAAGGCGACAAGGTATTTCGCGAAGTAGAGCATAACTGCTGGGATCCGGCCGTAAGGCTTAAGGAGATGGATGAGACCACCGTTACCATGCAGGCGCTTTCCACCATCCCGGTGTTGTTCAACTACTGGGCCAAGCCCGAGCATGCGCTCGAATCCTCCCGTTTCTTTAACGATCATATTGCAGAAGCCGTTACCCGTTACCCCGACCGTTATATCGGCCTGGGTACCGTACCGATGCAGGATATCGACCTGTCGGTAAGAGAAATGGAGCGTTGTGTAAAAGAGCTGAAGATGCCCGGTATCGAGATCGGGTCCAACATCAACGCACGCAATCTCAGCGATCCTTCCTTCTTTCCTTTCTGGCAGGCCGCCGAAGAGCTGGGCGCCTGTATTTTTGTACATCCCTGGGAGATGATGGGCGAAAATGATATGATGAAATACTGGCTACCCTGGCTGGTGGGCATGCCCGCAGAAACCTCCAGGGCCATTTGCTCGATGATATTCGGCGGGGTTTTCGAAAAATTCCCCAAACTGCGTGTAGCCTTCGCCCATGGCGGCGGCAGCTTTCCGGCTACCATAGGCCGTATTGAGCACGGGCATCACGTACGCCCGGATCTTTGCGCCATCGACAATGCGCCTAACCCGCGCGACTATATCGGCAGGTTCTGGATCGATTCGCTGGTACACGACCCCAAGGCCCTCGACTTTATCATCGATGTGATGGGCGGCGACAAGATCTGTATGGGCAGCGATTATCCTTTCCCCCTGGGCGAACATCATCCCGGCAAACTGATCGAAGAACATATCAAAGACAGTAAGTTGCGCGACCAGTTGTTGTACCAGAACGCCAAAGACTGGCTGGGTATTTAATACAACCGGGATCGTTTTATATACAATGGGCGCTGTCGTATACAGCGCCCATTGTTATGTTATCCGTTTTCTTTCCTGTTATTCCGGGTTTAGCGGTTGAGCTCCATATACACGGGGCAGTGGTCCGAATGTTTTACATCGGGGTAGATGGTACCGTGTTTCAGCCGGTCCTGCAGGCTTTGCGAAGCGCTGATATAATCGATACGCCAGCCCTTGTTATTGGCCCGGCTATTCGCCCTGAAGCTCCACCAGCTGTAGTGATGCGGGTCGGTATTAAAATGGCGGAAGCTGTCGATAAAACCCGAATCAAACCATTTGTCCATCCAGGCACGCTCTTCGGGCAGGAACCCGCTGCTGTCCTTATTGCTTGCAGGGTTATGGATATCGATGGGTTTATGACAGATATTATAGTCGCCGCATACCACCAGGTTGGGCCGCTCGGCTTTCAGTTTACCGATGTATTCGTAAAATTCGTCGAGCCACTGGTATTTATAAGCCTGTCTTACATCGCCGCTCGAGCCGCTGGGGAAGTAAGCGTTGATCAGGGTCAGGTCGCCGAAGTCGGCACGGATCACCCGGCCTTCGGCATCGCTCTGCATAATGCCGTTGCCATAGTATACCTGGTCGGGTTTTATTTTGGTAAAGATGGCCACACCGCTGTAGCCTTTTTTCTCGGCCGGGTACCAATAGGTTTCATAACCCAGCGCTTCGATCCGGGCCAGGTCTACATTCTCTTTCGTGGCCTTTACTTCCTGCAGGCAAATCACATCGGCCGGGTCGGTTTCCAGCCATTCGGTAAATCCTTTGGTAATGGCGCTTCTTATGCCGTTTACGTTATAAGTTATAATACGCATGCTCGTTGTATAGTGGGTATGCCCGTTTTTTTAAAATGGATCAGCAATAAACTTAACCGGCCACCAGTTCTTTACCGTTGTATACAGGCACTACGGGGTGTTGGTTGGGCGTGGTACAATAAGCCATATCGCCTACCAGGCCAAAGTTGGACAGGCGTTTGTAGTGCGAACTCGGCTCCAGGAACGCGAGCAGGCTGGGCGCCGTCTGCGCCTGGCGGTAGAGGCTCACGGCCATCTGTGCGCTATCGCAAAGCAGGGCAAAATCGTCCTGCAGCGCCTCGGCCACCGCACCGGCAAAAAGGGTATCTTCCATATTCACACGGTCTTTCCAGGCTGCACAGGCCAGC
Organism: Taibaiella chishuiensis; assembly: GCF_003014535.1. Classification (GTDB taxonomy): domain Bacteria; phylum Bacteroidota; class Bacteroidia; order Chitinophagales; family Chitinophagaceae; genus Taibaiella; species Taibaiella chishuiensis. Next base: position 369,975 of record NZ_PYGD01000001.1, read on the forward strand.
AGTACCTTCTGTCCCCGCTTTTTCAGGTAAGTACATACGGCATCCAGGTTCAGGAACGAACCGGTGATGATCGTATCGGCATCGCGTACCATATGCAGTAATTTGGTACCATTGGTCGTGGTCAGCGCCAGGGTCTTACCACCGATAAAACCAGCTGAGTATTCGAGCGGCGAGTTGCCGTATTGCAGACCGGGCACTACTTTACCATCCCTTTCACCGGCCGTGATACAACCCTCGACGGTATTGGTCAGGGCAATACACTCTTCTACCGAAGCGATCGGGATAACCGCCCGGGCTCCGTTATGGAGTGCAGCGGCAATAGTAGAGGTAGCACGGAAAACATCGATGATAACAACTATGGTATCTTTGGTATCGTAGAGATGAAGCAATGCAGGAGACAGGCATACTTCGAGCAGCGGTTTTTCAATCATGCTGCAAAAGTAACCAAGAATAACAAATACAGGCAATATGGAAAATCCATATTTTTATCGCCTTATGCAAAAACTCCTTCAGCGGGAAAAAATTCAATATATAGTCCTTGCCCTGTTCTGTATCCCACTTTTCTTTATCAATATACAGGATACGCATAACTATGGAGACGATTGGACCCAGTATCTTAAAGAGGCATTGAATATCGCGGAAGGTAAACCCTATTATTCCTCTACCTATATTTTTAACCCGCTAAATACGGAATATGCCCCGCCCCAGTATCCGCCCGGGTACCCGCTGCTGATGGCGCCGGTGGTAGGGATTACAGGAATGGCCATCGCCCCCCTCCTGTATCTAAACACCGTTTTCGTTTGCCTGATTATTTTCCTGGCCTATGGGTACCTGCGCAGGTTTACCGGGGGGCTGAATGCCATGTGCCTGGCCATTATACTGGCCTATATTCCTGTCATGACAGAACTTAAGGGCGCATTGCTTTCCGATATTCCCTGCACGCTATTCACCTTGCTATATTTCTGCCTGCGGGAGCAACGGCAACGCTGGAATCTGCTGAAACTATCGCTGCTCTGCATCGTCGCGGCCTTCGCCATATTAATCCGGACCCAGTCGGCGGTGATTATCCTGGCGGAGTTATCGCTTTTGATCTGGAATTTTGCCGGTGGCAAAAAACACCGCAACGAAAACCTGCCCCGGTATTACGCCCTGCTGCTGGCAGCGGGCACTGTACTGTTGCTTGCCCTTTCCCGGTATATGCTTTTCCCAGGGCCCGGGCAATCCTCATCCTTCTATACCAGCCTGTACACCAATCTCTGGGCCGAAGGTAAAGTATGGACTACACTGAGCGCCAATATGCCTTACCTGGAAAGCCATATTATCAATATATGGCTGTTCCCGATGCATGAAGGTTTTTTTCAGGCCTTCGTCAATTTTATCATGTACTCGTCTTTGTTGCTGACCTTTATCGGGCTGACGCGGATGATCCGGGAAGGTATGAGTTTATCCCTCCTGTTTTTCCTGCTGATGTGTATACTCATGGTGGCGACCCCGGCACGCCAGGGACTGCGGTATTTCCTGCCGGCCGTGCCTTTCGCCCTGTTGCTGATGGCTAAAGGTGTCCGCGCCGTCGTGCCGCTTTTTAGTGCGATGAGCCCGCAAACCATTGCCCTGACTTCGTTTGCAACCATCATGCTGCTGGGTTTTGATAACTATGAAGACAAACTCAGACCCAATACAGATTGGTCGCTGCAGCAATCCGACACCGTTGCCTTTAACTTTATCCGCCGGCATGTGGATGATAGCGACATTATCCTGTTTTCCAAACCCCGGTTGCTGGCACTGTATACCGAAAAACGGTCGATGAATTTCAGCTGGCAGCATGCGCTTGCTGTAAACAAACACCAGTTCGACTCCATGGGCGTACGGTATGTTTTGTATTGCCGTAATATAAGCGATAAAATAACGACAGACTATCTCTGGCAGGAGCCCAGACCATATAGCGATTCCGCAATCATCAATAACGATTATACACTTTACCGGTTATCAATTGCCCCCTAAGACAGCGAAAGCCTATCCCGGTTTCCCGGTATTTTTCGATAAAAAACAGCGATTATTACCTCCGGGCCTTGTAACCGGGTTAGATTTGATGTTCCATCTTAATATATCGCTGTTATGACCGGATTTAAAACGCTGACCAGGGCCGAAGAACAGATCATGCAGGCCCTGTGGAAAATTGGAAAAGGCTTTACGAAAAACATCATTGCCGCATTACCAGCACCCAAACCCCATTACAATACCGCCAGTACCCTCCTGCGTATACTGACCGAAAAGGGTTTTGTAAAAACGGAAAATAACGGCAAAACCAACCTGTACACACCCGCCGTGGCCAAAGACGTCTATAGCAAAGCCTCAATGAAACAGTTGCTGAAAGGGTATTTCGACGGTTCTTTCAGCAGTATGCTTTCCTTTTTTGCACAAGAAAAAGATATCTCGCTGCAGGAACTCGAAGAGGTCATCCACCACATCAAATCTTCCCAATAAATAATACCGCCCGGCAAAGCCGGAGGATAAGGCAAAAGACCGGTTGTTGTTATATATTCGCAGTTCAGCATCTGGCCAATAAACCCGAAATATGCAAACTATAAAGAAAACAGTTCCTTTTTTAATCGCTCTGCTGGGCGCGCTTAGCCTCCATCCTCATGCCACTGCACAAGTAGTGGATACCGTTAATAACAGACCGGTGTACAGGTCCGTGACAGATATGCCGCACTTCGATGTGTTCGGGTATATGCATAAACATTTGAAGTACCCGGCACAAGCCAGGAAGGATAACATACAGGGCAGGGTGATATACCGGTTTGTTGTCGGAACAGATGGCAGCCTCAGCAACATCACATTAATGAAGAGCCTTTCGCCGGAATGTGATGCCGAAGCGCTGCGCCTCATCCAGTCCATGCCCCGCTGGAAGCCGGGCAAACATCACGGCACGCTGGTCGATGTGTATTATGTATTGCCGGTGTACTTTCCACCGCAGTAGGCCTGCAGCTATATGTAACCTGCAGGCCGGGCAACCCGTAAACTTTAGGTATGTACTGCCCGTCTGCTTTGACAAAAGCCGCTAACCTCTTCCTTTATTAAAATACCAGGAGCCGTGCCCACAGCACGGCTTTTTTGTCAAAACTAAAGATTTAGTTGTTCAACTAAGTTTTTAGTTTTAGCTTTGGTTTACAACAGCAATTACAAAACAGTATGCCCGGATTTAAACCACTGACCAAGGCCGAAGAACAGATCATGCAGGCCTTATGGAAAATAGGAAAAGGCTTTACCAAGGATATTATCGAAGCGCTGCCCAAACCGAAACCGCACTACAACACCGCAAGTACCCTATTGAAGATCCTGATCGAAAAGGGATTTGTAACGGCCGAAAGCGTGGGCAATGCCCATTTGTACATCCCGGTTGTCGGTAAGGAGGCTTACAGCAAGGCCTCGATGAAACAATTATTGAAAGGTTATTTCGACGGTTCCTTTTCCAGTATGCTTTCCTTTTTTGCCAAAGAGAAAGACATCTCGCTCAAAGAACTGGAAGAGGTGATCCGTGATATCAAGTCGCCGAAAAAAAACAACTAAACCTCTTGTTATGGTTACCTATTTCCTGTTAGCCAATATTTATGGCTTCCTGCTTTATGCCCTCTATCACTGGACCCTTAAGGGTTCCGGCAGGCATAACTGGAGCCGGTATTACCTGCTGCTGGCGGCTTTGCTTAGCCTTACATTTCCTTTGTTACGCGTCAATGTTGCCCGGCATATGCCGGCAGCACGTGGTGTGCAACAGGTATTTGAATTACCGGAAGTAGTGCTGGATGCAGCTCGACAAACGGCAACGGCAACCAATACCGCCTGGTTATTCTTCCTCTATGCCGGCATTACTTTATTACTCCTGGGCAGGTTCATTTATCGCCTGCTGCGCCTGTACAGCTTTTTACAGCAACAGGAATTTAAACCGCTGGGCGCTTACCGCATTGCCCTCAATACCGGCTATGGCCCGGCTAGCTTTGGTTCCAGGCTGTTGTTTCCCGGGGCCGAAGTACAGGATATGATGTTACAACACGAGATGGCCCATAGCGATCACAAACATTATTATGACCGCATATTGTTGCAACTGCTGCAATGCCTCTTCTTCCCGGTGCTGGCCCTATACCGGATAAGCCGCGAACTTGAAATCGTACAAGAATTCCAAGCCGATGCCGTAGCCGGCGCCGATAAGGAAGCCTATGCCCTCCTGCTTGTAAGCCAACACCTGGGTCATCCGGATATACCATTGTTACAATCTTTTTTTCATCATCCATTAAAACGAAGAATCATGATGTTACATCAAAGTAAAAAAGGAAAACGGGGACTGTTCCTGGCCGCACTGTCGGGCTTAATCACCTGCATTATCCTGCTACAAATCACGGGTACCGTTATGGCCCAGAAGAAAACCGCAACGCCGATACAAACGGGCGTTTCAGATAACCATATCTATAACTCGGTGGCCCATATGCCCGATCCGGGTTTTGACCTGATGCAATACCTCGGAGAAAATATTAAATACCCTGAACAGGCGGTAAAAAATAAAGTCAACGGCCGCGTGGTATCCCAATTTGTAGTGAAACCAGATGGCACGCTGACCGATATCAAAATCGTAAAAGGTATAGACCCCGATTGCGACAAGGAAGTGCTGCGCGTACTGCACAATATGCCTGCCTGGAAGCCCGGTAAAAAAGAAGACGGCACACCGGTACTGGTTTATTATACACTCCCGGTATCATTCCAGATGAAATAAAAAGTATCCCGGTATTGCAAGCCCGGATCCTGCAGCAATGCCGCGTTATAACAGCGCGGCATTCTTGTTGGTAGTGCTCAACGGCACTGTCCGTTGTAAAAGGATAAACAGTACATTCGTCAAGTATCTAAACCTGATTTAAAGATTACAAAACCATGTTACATCTCCAGAAAAACAAGTTAGCTCTTCTTGTCTGTATCACAGGCGCCTTATGCTTTTCAGCTTCCCTTTACGCGCAGGAAAAAGACCAAAGCCAAACCAACCAGCCACTGGCACCGGTTACACAACCGGCACTGACAACTGAAACTGCATTGCAGCAGGTGCCGGATGAAGACGATATCCACACCAGCGCCGAGGAGGCGCCTGAACCGGGCTTTGATATGAATGAATACCTCCACACCAATGTTGTATATCCAGAACAGGAACTCCGGGAGGGCATACAGGGTAGGGTAATTGTTCAATTGGTGATCATGAAAACCGGTGAAATCCGGAATGCCAAGGTAGCCCGGTCTTTGACGCCTGCGCTGGATGCTGAAGCACTCCGGGTAGTCAATGCCATGCCCGCATGGAAGCGCCCGGCCAGGCAGGGCGGGAAACCGATAAATGTTTATTATACCTTACCCATCAGCTATCGCATTCGCGACTAAACCCGGTTGCCGCAAACCGAAACCATCATAAACAGTGCCGCACGCCAACCGTACGGCATTTTTATTTTATTACCTGTCCTCAACAAAACCCTTCAAGAAAAGAGAAACCGTACATTCGCAACTCTATTGTAGCTAACCATTTAAGATCAACCTCCATGTTACCTTCCCTGAAAAAACCAGTTTACACCTTTCTCCTGGCAACAGGCCTACTCTTGCTTTCGCAGCCCGTAAGCGCCCAGGTCAACAATAAAAGCAACACGGCATCGCCGCTATTGCCTGTGCCGAAACCCTCGCCAACCCCGGCTCCTGGCGACCCGGCCGACGAAGCCGCCATATACAAGGCCGCACAACCACCCGCCCCTGTTGATGAAGATAAACCCAGTCACGATGCCGATATACCTGCAGAACCGGGTTATGATATCCATAAATACCTGCGGGAAAATATCGTATATCCCAAAAAAGAATTTAATGAAGGTATACAAGGCAGGGTAGTTGTTCAGTTTATAGTAAACAGGAAGGGTGAAATAAGGAAGGCAAAGGTGATAAACTCCGTATCACCTGCTATTGATGCGGAAGCCCTCCGGGTAATTAACGCCATGCCGGCGTGGAAGCCGGCGATGTTGCATGGAGCGCCCGTAAGTGTAAACTACATGGTCCCCATCAGTTTCGGTATACACCGTTAATGTATAAGCTCCCTGTAAACAAAATATAAAGATGTTACCACACTGCAGAAAAGTTGCCTATAACCTGTTCCCCGCAGCCTTTGTGATGATAACAACAGGTTGTATGCTGCTGCAAAGTACGGCTGTAGTTAGGGCGCAGCAAAGGGATACCGTCCGCACACCTGTTGTTTATACCTCGGTACCTTATATGCCGCAGCCTGGTGTCGATCCGGCAGCCTACCTGGTAAAAAATATAAAGCTTCCCAAGCCCGATACCGGAGTGAACATAGCTACCCGCATGGTAACGCGGTTCGTGGTAACACCCGATGGTAAGCTTAGCGATATCCGGATCCTTAAAAGTATCTATCCGCAATTCGACCAGGAAGTAATCCGTGTATTGCAGCATATGCCCGCCTGGACACCGGGTAAACTGGAAGAGGGTACACCGGTACCGGTTTATTATACCTTGCAGGTATCGTTTGAATTCCGGTAAAGCGAAACATAAATATACACAACCGGCTGCCGCCGGAAAAATGGATGTGATGCCCGATGCATGACATCCGTTTTTTACAGGATACAAGCTGAACACGGTACCATTGCCTGTTCCTGGCAGCATCTAAGTCGTTGGAGGAATTCAAATTATACAATTTTTCAATTTATGAAAAATGAAAATATTACCTTTGAAATCCTCATAACCCTCAAAACAATAATGATGAAAAAACAAAAAATGACCCTGCCGCGGTTAAGCCTTAAAAAATTATCGATTGCCGTATTGAATGGCGACGAACAGGTAAAAGTAAACGGAGGTATCAGCGGTACGCCCTGCTATTCGGTACAATTGCCCTGTATTCCACCTACCGAATTTCAAACCTGCCGCATCTGCGACCGTGTTACCAGGGCGCGGTCCTGCGAGGCTTGTATTCCCGACACCGAGTACATGTCCTGCCGCTGCGAGCCGATGTAATACAATGCGCTTATGTACAAGCCCCGCCTGTAATACAGGCGGGGCTTGGTTTATATACATGTAGCTGCAGTAGCGGTTTATCGCAGTTCGAGCAGGGCTACATTTTCGATATGGTGGGTATGCGGGAACATATCGACCGGCTGCAGGCGGATAACCTTGTAGGCCTCATCCAGCAGCTGCAGGTCGCGCGCCTGGGTGGCAGGGTTGCAGCTTACGTACACCACGCGTGGCGCACGCATACGCAATAGCTGCTGCACCAGCTTTTCGTGCATACCGGCACGTGGCGGATCGGTAATGATCACATCCGGGCGGCCATGTTCTTCAAAAAATGCATCGGTAGCGATATCGGCCACATCGCCGGCATAAAACCGGCAATGCTCCAGGCCGTTCCATTCGGCATTCAGTTTGGCATCCTCGATGGCATCGGCAATCAATTCGATACCGATAATCTTTTTAGCGCCTTTGGACAAGAAGATGCCGATGCTGCCGGTACCGCAATACAGGTCGTACACCACTTCCTGCCCGGTAAGCCCGGCAAAGTCGCGCGTAATGCGGTACAACTCTTCGGCCTGGCGGGTATTGGTCTGGAAAAACGACTTGGGCGATATCTTGAACCGGAACTCTTCCAGGTATTCTTCGATATACCCTTTACCGGAATAGGTCTCCACCTTGAGGTCGTTAATCGTATCGTTCAGCTTGGGATTAATGGTATAATGCAGCGAGGTGATCTCGGGCACTTCCTGCAACAGTGTGTCCAGTATCATTTTCAGCTCTTCGCGCTGGTGCTGTACGATCAGGTTCACCATTACCTCGCCCGTAGTGGCGATCCGGATAATAACATTACGCAGCCAGCCCTGTTGCTGCCTGTGGTCGTAAAAAGGAAGATCGTGGCGGAAGGCCAGGTCCCGCAACAGGTTTTTGATCTTATTGGTAGGCTCCTGCTGCAGGTAACATGTCTTGATATCGACTACCTTATCGAACATGCCAGGCGCATGGAAACCCAGTGCAGGCTTGCGTTCGATCTCGGCATCGCCGGCGGCGGCAATCTCCTCGCGGGTCAGGTACTCCTGGGTAGAAAAAGTAAACTCCAGCTTGTTGCGGTAATACTGCTGCTGCGCACTGCCTGCAATAGGCTCGATCGGCGGCAGGTCGATATGCCCGATACGGGTAAGCTGATCGGTAACCTGGATCTGTTTATACTCCAGTTGCTTGTCGTAGGGCAACATCTGCCATTTACAACCGCCGCAAATGCCAAAGTGGTCACAGAAGGGCGTTACGCGGTCCGGCGAAGGCGTTACGATCTTCAAGGCCTTTCCCTCTGCGTAATTCTTCTTATTCTTCATCACCATTACCTCGGCAATATCGCCCGGCACGGCGCCTTCTACCAGTATGGTCTTCCCGTCTTCGAGGTGGGCAATCGATTTTCCTTCTGCTGCATAACGCTCCAACCTCAGCGCGTTAATTACCGTCTTTTTATGTTTTCTAGCCAATTGATTTATGCTTGTTAATCCTTTGCAAAGGTAGGTTGATTTTTGGTGTCACGAAGAATGGTTCTTTAGCTTTGAGTGCCGGCCTTCCAAAAACAGCCCCGCCGTGCAGGGCAAAACGCAGGGCAGGATTGCCTGATAAGCTTATGAAAAGATCTGTACTCCTGGTATTATTCCTCGTCGGCGCTGCTTCGCTCAGCGCCAGGGAGGGGTATAAGATCGACATCAGCTTCCGCAGCAATATCCCCGATAGCATAGTCTACCTGGTCCATTATTTCGGCAAGGCCGGCATACTGGTAAAGGCCGACTCGGCCCGGGTAAAAGATCAAAAACATATCCGCTTTGCCCGCAAACAGCCCATTACCGGCGGAAGTTACCTGCTGGCCTTTAACCGCAACAGCCAGTTTATCGAATTCCTGCTCGACAATGGCGCAGACTTTTCTATCGCTGCTGATACCTTGCGTAATAAAGCAGGCGGCATAGACCTGGACCGGATCAGCTTTCGCAACAGCCCGGAAAACGACCGCTACCTCGCTTATAATAAACTGATGGAAAGCCTGGGCGACCGGCACCACGGCATTATGCAGCAACTGGGCGCCGCAAAGAACGAAGCCGATAGCAGCCGCATCAACGCAGCCCTCAAACCCTTGCAGGACGAGCAACTCAGCTATCGCAAAAATTATATAAAACAATACCCCAATACCCTGCTGAGCAGTATATTCAGCGCCTTACTTCCGCCCGAGGTACCCGGAGGACCACACTACCTCGAAGACGGTACAACGCCCGACTCCACTTACGCTTACCGGTACTACCAGGCGCACTACTGGGACAAGTTCGACTTTGCCGACGCCCGCCTCCTCAATACCCCGGTTTACGAAAACAAACTGAACGACTATTTCGAAAAATGGTTGTACCCCATACCCGATACGATCAATAGCGAAGCCGACAAACTGCTGGCCCGTACCCGTGCCAACCGCGAACTGTTTCGCTATACCCTGCGCACACTGACCAATAATGCCCTGCAAAGCAAGATTATGGGTATGGACGAAGTATTTGTACACCTGGTGGAGCGGTACTATATGAAAGGCGATGCCTACTGGCTGGATTCTGCAGGCAGGGCCTGGTACGAAAACCGCGCCAGGAGCCTGTCGCCGACCACACTGGGCAATATAGCCCCCGACCTCGGTATGCAGGATATATGGACCTCCAAAGACCTGAACCTGCATTCGGTAAAGGCGCCGTATACCCTGCTCGTGATCTGGTCGTACGACTGCGGCCACTGCCGCAAAGAGATACCCCTGCTCGACTCGCTGTACCGCAACCAGCTGGTGGCCAAAGGCGTGCAGGTATATTCGGTAGCGAGCGGCGGCGACCTGGGCGAGATCCGCAAGTTTGTAGAACAGATGGGCATTAAAGACTGGATCAATGTAGCCGACTTTAACAGCACCTCGGGTTATAAATCGAAATACGATGCCTATACCACCCCCAAAATATTCCTGATGGACACGGACAAAAAGCTGATCGGCAAAGGCCTGGATCACAGCAATATTTACGGGCTGATCGAACATTACGAAAAAAAGAAAAAAGCAAATCCATAACTTGGCCCAAATTTTAAAAACACAATCGAAACCATAAATGAAACGACTCTTATTAACCGGACTGCTTTGCCTGATGGGTACTTTCTTATTTGCCAAAAAAGGCTATAAGATCGAAATCAAGTTCAAACAGGACATGCCTGACGAATACGTGTACCTCGCACACTACTATGCCAAACCCCTGCCCACGATCTATAAAACCGACTCTGCGAAGGTGATCAATAAACGCAGCGCTGTAATCGACTCCAAAGACAGCGTGCTGGGCGGCATTTATATGATCCTGTTTGCCGAACGTTCCAAATACGTGGAGTTTGTACTTGATAACGGGGCCAGTATGGAGATGACGATCGATACGGTAAATATGCCGGCCAATATCACCTTTAAAAACAGCCCGGAAAACACCCGTTATGTAGCCTATGAACAATACCTGATGGGCTATGGGAAGAAACAGGCAGCGATCGGGGAAGATATGAAAGCAGCCAAAACCGAGGCCGATACGCAGGCGGTACGCAACAAGTACAAAGCAGCGCTTAAAGAGCTGGTGACCTACCGCCAGGATTATGTAAAAAAATACCCGGGCACTTACCTGGCCAACGTTTTCAATGCGCTTAAAGTACCCGAAATACCCGAAGGCACCTTCTACCTGGAAGATAAACAAACGGTGGACTCCAACTATGCTTACCGCTATTATAAAACACACTTCTGGGACGATTTCGACTTTAGCGACAACCGCCTGATGTACTCGCCTATATACGATGGTAAGCTGGACGAATACTTTAACCGCCTGGTAGTACCCCTGCCCGATAGTATGAACGCCGAGTCGGACGCGCTGCTGGCCCGTACCCGCAAAGCCAAGGAACTGTTTAAATATACCCTCCACTGGCTGGCACGTAATGCCGAAAGCAGCAAAGTAATGGGTATGGACGAAGTATTCGTACACCTGGTAGAGAAGTATTACATGAAAGGCGACGCCTACTGGCTCGATAGCGCCAGCCTGTCGAAATACGAAGACCGTGCCAAGAAAATAGCACCGAATGTACTGGGCAATATCGCCCCCGAATTAAAGCTGCAGGATATCCACTCGCTCAAAGATGTGTCGCTGCATGGCGTAGCCTCCAAATATACCCTGGTCATATTCTGGTCGCGCGAGTGTGGCCACTGTATGACCGAGGTACCCAAGCTGGATTCCCTGTATGAAAAAGTGCTGAAACAAAGAGGCGTAAAAGTATATGCCGTATCGACCGAAGGAGAGCTGAGCGAGATACAGAAAACCGTGGATAAACTGACCATCGGCGACTGGATCAATGTGGTAGATGCCAACAATAAAAAAGAATACCGTTCGCAATACGACGTTTATTCTACCCCCAAGATCTACCTGCTGGACGATCAGAAAAAGATTATCGGCAAAGGACTGGATCATTCCAATATCGTAGAGGTGCTGGACTGGACCGAAAAGAAAAACAAGACGAAATCCTGATACCGCCGGTAAACGGCAAAAACGGAGATAAGCCCGCGCTTGTCTCCGTTTTTTATTTATTTTTATCCGGTTCAAAAAAGAAAAACATGCAGTTGAAGCTACGTCGCGTACTGCCCCTGCTGGCGGTTTATACCTTTTCTCAATTTGCGGTACAGGCCCAGGCCCCACCCCGGCTGGACAAGGCCGTAGCGGTAAAGCTTGCCGAAATGCCGCTGCATTGCATTGGCCAGGAGTTTCCCAACAAGACCTCGCACTCCGCCGACAGCGCCAGCGACGCCCGCCTGCTGCCCAGCGAGCTGCACCCGGCATTTTACGGCTGCTTCGACTGGCACAGTTGTGTGCATGGCCACTGGATGCTGGTACGGCTGCTCAAACTGTTTCCCGACCTCGACAACCGCGAGGCGATTATTAAAACCCTGAACCATACTTTCCAACCCGGAAAGATGAAAACCGAAGCGGCTTACTTTACGAAATACACGGTGGGCAATACTTTTGAACGTACTTACGGCTGGGCCTGGCTCCTGAAGCTCGACGAAGAGCTGGCCACCTGGGATAATGCGGATGCCCGCAAATGGCATGAGGCCCTGAGCCCGCTTACCCGCGAGATACTACGGCTGTGGAAAGCCTACCTGCCCAAACAAACCTATCCCAACCGCACCGGCGTACATCCCAATACCGCTTTTGCTATGGTGTTCGCACTCGACTGGGCCAGGGCGGTAAAAGATACCGCCTTCGAAAGGGCCGTGGTGGAGAAATCGCGCTATTTCTACGGCGACAATAAAGCGATGCCCGCCTACCTCGAACCCGACGGCAGCGACTTCTTTTCGCCTACGCTCGAAGCCGCAGACCTGATGCGCAGGGTATTGCCGAAAAAAGAATTCCTGGCCTGGTTCAATAAATATTATGAAGAGGCCAGCATTAAACGCATCTGCACTTTACCCACCGTAAGCGACCGCAGCGATTACCAGATCGTGCACCTCGACGGCCTGTGCTTTACCCGAGCCTGGTGCATGAAGGGCATTGCCGCCGATCTGCCCAGGGGCCATAAATGGAAACAGCTGTTTACCACTAAAGCCGATAAGTTCCTGGCCGCTACCCTGCCCAATGTATTTGCCGGTAATTATGGCGGCGGCCACTGGCTGGCCTCCTTTGCCGTGTATGCGTTAGAATAAAAAAGATCAGGAAGCCGTATACTGCAATACCCGCTCGTACAACGCCGGCCAGCCGGCAAAGGCGGCGTCGGTGCCCAGGATATAATTGTGCCAGATGCTGAAGAAGGTGCCGCCCGTTTTTTTAACGGCAAGATACAGGCGCTCGAATTCGAGGAATGTCTCTTCGGTATTGTTGCGTGCATAGAACTTGCTGGTAGCATCCATAAATGCGAAAGGATGCACCTGTAATGTAGTAACCGCGTCGGCTTCGAGGTCGTACCAGGCAAAGGCATTAGCGGTACCTGCCCTGAAACCGTTTACCGACGCATATCCCATCGAATAGTCGTCGGTAATGCCCGCCCGTAAAAGGTTGCGGTAGGTATGCGGCAGGCTGAACTTTATATAATGCTGGCGGCTGCGGCTAACCGCCTGTCCGCCGTTGCGGGCCAGCGTCCCGATCTCCTCCTGCAATACGGCTTCCGACTGGTGCGAGGCATACGAAGGGTGAATACCCGTATCATATTGTGCACCAAGGCCGGCTACCAGCTTTTTCATGGCCGGCAGTTCCGGGTCGGCGTTTTTATCGTAAGCGCTGCCTTTGCCCAACAGCAGGAAGTACAGGGGCTGTACTTTATACTGCCGGTGCAGGCTATCGAGCCAGGCAAAACAATCGTAGGGATCGCGGGCCTGTCCTGATAATACCCGTTTACGCTCCCGCAGTGCCGGCAGTTGCAGGCGCAGCAGGTCGCGCAGGTAACCGCCCCAGGTACGGCGGGCGCCTTTGTGCAGGAATTTCCAGGCAATATCGATATCATAGCTAAAGCGGCAGGCGCCCTGCCTGTGCGGTAAAGCAATACCGCATTGCTGCTCCAGTAATTTACGCAGGCTACAGATCCATTCGTCCACAACCGGCTGCTGCAGGAAGGCGTACTGCCCGGCTACCGACAAGGAGGCCGGGTAGCGGCCATGCCGGTCGGGCTGGTAAGGCAGGTACTCTTCGTACCGGCTAAGCAGGTAAAAAACCGCCGCAAACAGATCGAAGGGCACCGGAGCCCCGGGCTGATTATAAAAAAGGATCGTGCTGTGTTTCCAGCGGTTGATGTTCAGTTGCTGTACTTTAATTCCATCTTCCTGCAACAGGGCCACGGGTTTTATACGCAGGGCGCCCGGCTCTGGTTGCTCTCCGCTATAGCTGAGCTTAGGGCCGCTGTATTGCCGCCACTCGACGGCATCGCCGGTAAGCCGGTAGCCGGTCTGCAATTGGTCATGGCAGATCCAGTCGAGCACATAGCGCAGACGGGGTGTATCGAAACCGGAATAAATAAGCAGGGTAGGCGTCAAGGCGATGAGTTAGGTTCAGCAATTTTGTTCAAAGGTAAAATTAGTCGCTTAACTTTCCCTTATGGTTAAGCAATTATTAAACATCCCTGTAAAACACATTAGGGCAATAATTGTATTTAGTTTTGCGTTTGAGGACCTTATAAACCTTTTGGACCACTGTCTTAAATATATCGTGAACCTGCTGCTGATCCTGGTAACTTTCCAGGTATTCAATCTGAATACCGCGGAGTGTACGGCATCGGCAAAAGACGGCAGTATTACGGCCAACCATAGCCTGGCCTATGTTGCCAAGAAATGCTGGGATCATACCTTCGAACACCAGCATGCCGCTTGTCACCCTCACGATGCCCATCATAAAACCAGGGCCTGGAAAAAATTCTACGCTTCCGGTTTTTCGCTGACCGCCACGCCTGCATTACTACCGCTGCTTCCCGCTGAAGAGCCCCTGCAACACTTTGCAAACGCCACCGGGTACCGCTTCCAGTATTTCAGGCCCATCAATCCGCCGCCTCCCAAAGCTTTTGCATAAGCTATAGGACCCGTGTGTTTCCTAATATTTAAACAGATAATTGATAAGGACATAATATAACTTATGCCCTAAAATCATTATATTAGCACCCGGGTACCGCGTTTGTTTTCTTGTTTCTTAATGTCTTAATCAATGAAAATTTGCATTCGCAAGGGGTTCCTGCTATTGCCGCTACTCCTTTCCGGCATAGTTTCGCCTGCGCAAACCAACCTGACCCTACAGGACGCGCTGAAAGCCGCTATTGCCAACAATCCCCAGCTGAAGGCCCAGCGTATGAACATCGATGCCGCCGGCGCCGATGTAACCACTGCCGGCCTGCGGCCCAACCTGAACCTGAGTAACCAGACCATTAACCTGGTGCGTAAACAGGACTTTGCCCCCGGTACCGACTGGATCAACGACCGTAACCGCCAGACCCAATGGCAGCTCTACAAGCCGATACAATGGCCCGGGCAACGCCAGCATAAAATAGACCTGGCCAAACAAACCCAGGTACTGGTAAGCAAACAGTACGAAATTACCCAGCGCGACCTGCTGTACCAGGTAGCCGGCAAATGGCTGCAGGCCTGGACCAGCAACAAACAGCTGAGCCTGCTGTCGCTGGCCAAAAACAACCTCGACAGCCTGGTAGCGATCAACCGGTACCGCCTGGAGAAACAAGTGATCAGCGAAACCGACCTTACCCGTACCCAGTTACTGGTAAACCAATTCGATATCCAGATTAAAAATGCGCAACTGGCCTATGATAACAGCCTGCGCGACCTTGCCTTTCTTGCCGGCGCCACAGGCCCGGTCGGCGTCGATACCGCACATGGTTTTAGCCAGCATATCGACCTGGTACCGGACAGCCTGCTGAACTATGCGCTGGAAACCAGGCCCGATATAGCATCGGCTAAAGCGGGCATCGATGCAGCCGGTAGCAACCTGGGCCTGCAGCGCTCGCTGGCCTACCCTACGCCCAATGTAGGTGTGCTGTACAACCCGCAAAACACGATTCCCTATTGGGGTATCTATGCTGCTATAGACCTGCCTTTCTTTTCGCGCAACCAGGGAGAGATCAAAAAAGCCAAAATCCTGCAGGACCAGAGCCAGCAGAACA
Source organism: Taibaiella chishuiensis (assembly GCF_003014535.1). GTDB lineage: Bacteria > Bacteroidota > Bacteroidia > Chitinophagales > Chitinophagaceae > Taibaiella > Taibaiella chishuiensis. Next base: position 385,692 of record NZ_PYGD01000001.1, read on the forward strand.
TGCAGGTGATACAACTGCAGGTGGCTACCGAAGTAGCCAATGCCTACAAAAGCTACGCCGTTCAAAAGCAGAATACGCAAAAGTTCAAACAGCTGCAGGAGCAGGCGCAAACCATACTGAATAATGTGCGCTATGCTTACCTGCATGGCGGCACCACGATCGTAGACTTCCTGGAAGCGCAGCGCAGCTGGCTCGAAACACAGCAACAGTATTACGAAACCCTGCAGCAATACAGCGAAAGCTATATCCAGCTGCTGTATGTAACCGGCAAGATGAATGAGCTGACGGCCGGCGGCTAAGCGGGCCGCAGGCACTGCGCACTACCTTATACTATTTCTCCCAAACAACGATATAATATACAAGCAATGAATATCCAGATGAAAAAAGGGACCAGCCCGGCAGGCACACTGTACTACAAAAGCAGTAACAGCCTGTACCTGGTACTCCTGTTGCTCTTACCCGCAGCCTGGAGCTGCAAGCACAAGGAAACGGCGGCCAATGTAAAGAACAATGCACCGGTGGTAACGGAAAACGGGAACCATATCGAAATACCCGACCCCAAGGTGGCCGCCTTTTTTAAGACCGAGACGGTAGGCAGCGGCAATGTAACGGCCGACATGAACGCACCGGCCAAAGTAGCGGCTGCGGTGGTAGCCTCTTCCGAAAATTCGGGCTCCAACGTGATCCTGTTCGACAACCCCGAACTGGCCAGCACCTATAGCCAGCTGACCCAGAATATCAATAACATTACCCAGAAGAAAAATATAGTAGCGCAGAAAGCTGCGGTGGTAAAACAAAAACAGATCGAGGTGCAGCGATACGAAGACCTGGCCGCGCATGGCGCCGGTACCGGTAAAGACGTAAGCGATGCCAAGACCGACCTGCTGCTGGCCGAAAGCGACCTAAAACTGGCCCAGAGCGATGTAAACACCGAACAGGCGGGCATTATGGAACATGAGGCCGTACTGAAATCGGGCGGCTTTAACCCCTCTGCGCTGAGCCGTGCGGGAGCAGGCAATGTGTACATTACCTGCGATGTGCCCGAAAACCAGATCAGCAAGATCAAGGCGGGTACGGCATGTACGCTGAGTTTCCCCTCCTTCCCCGGCGAACAGATCAAAGGCAGCATCGATAACATAGCCGACGTGATCGACAACAGTACCCGTATGGTGAAGGTGCGGATAACCGTACCCAATAAGGACAACCGGATCAAAGCGGGCATGTTTGCCATGGTAGGATTTGGCGTAAGCGAGGGCAATAATATGACCGTGCCGGCTGCAAGCCTGATTACCGTACAGGGTAAGAACTATGTATTTGTAAAAAAATCGGATGCGGTATTTGAACGCAGGGCTGTAATGGCAGGCCAGCAACTCGGCGACCGGGTCATTATCTACAGCGGCCTGCAACCCGGCGAAAGCGTGGCTACATCGGGCGTGATGCAGCTGAAAGGCCTTTCTTTCGGTTATTAAAAAACTTGTTCCCCCCAAAACAGCGCAACTATGCTCCAGGCACAGATCTTCATAGACAAAGACACTTTTAAGGGCAGCGGCCCCCTGTACGAATACATCCTGGAGTTCCTGCTCCGGCATAATATACGGGGTGCGACCATGTTTCGCGGACAGATGGGCTTTGGCTCCAACCAGAAGCTGAAGAACCCCGACCGTATGTTCAGCTTCGACGAACCACCGGCTATGATCGTGTTTATAGACGAAGCAGAGAAAGTAAACCAGGTGCTGACCGAACTCCGCAAAGAGGTAAGGGCCGGCTTTATTGTAACCAGCGAGGTAAACTACTTTGGCGGCTAAAGTACCACAGCCCGGCGGCTCCCGGATGGAAGCCTGTAGCCCGCAGTACCCAGGGGGTACGAGGACTACCGCTGACAGCCGGAACCGAAGCCCGGTAAAGGAACACAGCACCATAGCCCCCGATTAAAACAACAGCGACCCGCCCCGGATACCTACCGGGAAAAGGGCCATAACAACCATATTTCAACTTTTTAAAATGATCCGTAATCTTTTAATATTTTCCATGAAGAACCGGTGGGTGGTCGTAGGACTGGCCATCGCGCTGATGGGAATAGGATTCTGGTGCTTTACCCAACTGAAGATCGAAGCCTACCCGGATATTGCCGATACCAATGTGATCGTGGTAGCGCAATACCCAGGCCGCGCATCGGAAGAGGTAGAACAACAGGTAACCGTGCCCATAGAACGGGCCCTGCAGAACACCCCCAATGTAATGGACCGCCGCAGCCGTACCATATTTGGCCTGAGCGTGGTACAGCTTACCTTTAAAGACGGCACCGACGACTACTTTGCCCGGCAGCAGGTAATGGAACGCCTGCAGGGCGCCCAGCTGCCCGATGGCGTAGCCCCCGAACTGGCGCCCCTGTCGACCGCGGTGGGCGAGATTCTGCGCTATGTAGTAGAGGCGCCGCCTACCTATAGCGCCACACAACTGCGCGACCTGCAGGACTGGGTAATCAAACCGCATATACTCGAAGTGCCGGGTGTGGCCGATGTAACCACCTTTGGCGGTCCGCTTAAGCAGTTCCATATACTTACGGCCCCCGACCAGCTGCGTAAATACAACCTGACTATTGCCGATCTGGAAAAAGCGGTACAGGAAAACAACCAGAATACCGGTGGTAATATTATCGAACGCGGCGGGCAAGGCTTTGCCGTGCGCGGCCTGGGCGCCCTGAAGAAGGAAAGCGATATAGAATCGATCGTACTGAAATCGGTAAATGGCGTACCCATCTATCTTAGAGATGTGGCCAGCGTAGAGATAGAGCCGCCGCCGCCCAGCGGGGTAATGGGCTATACCATACGCGACGAAGGCATTAATATAACCGGCGGCGTGGAAGGTATTATCCTGATGCGCCGGTACGAAAACCCGACCGATGTACTGAAATTGCTGAAGGAAAAGCTGGCCGATATTAAAGAGAACGAGCTGCCCGAAGGCGTGAAGATACGCCTGCTCTACGACCGCAGCTTCCTGATCGACCACTCGCTGCATACCGTGGGCGAAACCCTGCTGGAAGGTGTGAGTATCGTGATCATCCTGCTGATCTTCTTCTTCGGCAGCGTACGCAGTGCGCTGGTGGTGGCCCTTACCATTCCTTTTGCGCTGTTGTTTGCCTTTATCCTGATGCAGCTTGCGCATATCCCTGCCAACCTGCTCTCGCTGGGCGCTATCGACTTCGGTATTATCGTGGACGGCGCCTGTGTAATGACCGAGCACCTGATACGCAAGTACCGGACGGCCACACCCGACGAGAAGAAGGAAGGCATTGTAAAGATAACCCTGCTGGCCGCACAGGAAGTAGGCCGCGAAATCTTCTTCTCGGTAGCGATCATCATCCTGGCTTATATGCCTATCCTGCTGATGACCCGCGTGGAAGGCAAGCTCTTCTCTCCTATGGCCCTTACCCTGGCCTTTGCGGTAATCGGCAGTATGGTGGCTGCGCTTACGTTTATACCCGTGCTTATTTCCTTTGCCTACCGCAAAGCGCTGTCCGACCCCGACCGGCCGATGAAAGAGCCGCGCAATGTGATCCTGCAATTTATGGAACGCAGTTATGGCAAAACCCTGCACTGGATTATGCGCCGGCCAAAGGCGGTGGTCATCTCCGGTTTTTCACTGGTGGTGCTCCTTGTTCTTTTCGGCGCGGGGCTGGGCAGCGAGTTCCTGCCTACACTCGATGAAGGTTCGATCTTCCTGAGGGGCAATTTCCCCGCGGGGGTTACCATACAGGAGAATGCCAAAAATGCGCCCAAGATCCGGGAGATCATTTCGAAATACCCGCAGATCTCGTTCGTCATTACCCAGAGCGGCCGTAACGATGATGGTACCGATCCCTTCCCGGCCAACCGTAACGAGATACTGGTGGGCCTGAAGGACTATAGCCTGTGGAGCGATACGATCAGTAAAAAAGAGCTGGTGCAACGTATTAAAGACGATCTGCAACATCAAATGCCTGCGGTACAGTTTTCGTCCGGTCAGCCCATTATCGACCAGGTTATGGAGATTGTAAACGGCAGTGCGGCCGACCTGGCCATATCTGTTGTGGGCGACGACCTGACCATGATGCGCGAGAAGGCGTATAAGATCGCCGATATCGTATCGAAAACTGCCGGCGCCGATGCCGTGAATATCGAACAGGAAGGTCCGCAGGAACAATTGTCGATCAATATAAACCGGCAGAATGCCGCCCGCTTTGGTATTAATGTGGCCGATATACAGAATATGATCGAGGCTGCTATTGGTGGTAAAGCGGTATCGACCCTATATGACGGTACCAAGAAATATGATATCGTAGTGCGGTACCTGCCGCAGTTCCGTAACAATATGGAAACGATCAAAGACCTTCAGGTACCCTCCGCTTCGGGCGCCCTGGTGCCGATGAGCGAACTGGCCGATATCAATTATGTGGAAGGCCAGACCAATATTTACCATTACGGCAGCAAACGTATGATTACCGTACGTACCAATGTGCATGGCCGCGACCAGAGCGGTTTTGTAAAAGAGGTGCAGGAAAAGATCGATAAAGCCATAAAAGTGCCCAAAGGGTACAGCATTATGTACGGCGGCCAGTACGAGAACCTGGAACGCGCCGGCAAACAACTCGCCTTTACCATACCCCTTACCATCGTGATGGTATTCCTGTTGCTCTTTGCCCTGTTCCGCCAGCTGAAGCATACCCTGGTTACGATGAGCTGTATCCTGTTTGCCCTGGCAGGCGGTATTATTGCCCTGCTGTTGCGCGGTTATTACTTCAACGTATCGGGTGGCGTAGGCTTCGTCAGTATTTTTGGGATCAGTGTGATGGCCGGGGTACTGATCGTATCGGCCTTCAGGCGATTGATGTTTAAGGACCACGGGTTACAGGCCCACGATGTGGAAGAAACGGCGAAAGAGCAGTTACGCGCCCTGTTGTCGATCCTGGTGGTGGCCATTATCGGCCTGTTCCCGGCGGCTATCTCCTCGGGCATCGGTTCGGATGTGCAGCGCCCGCTGGCCACGGTAATTATCGGCGGCCTTACCAGCACCTTGCTCTTTGCCCCCATCTTACTACCGCCCCTGTTTTACCTGGTCAATAAGGGGAAAAGGGAAGATAAACCATTAACACCAGAAGGCTGACCGCCAGGAGGCTGATCCTTTGCAAAATATACCAGGAGGCTGATGCTTTAACGGGATCAGCTTTCTGGTGAATTTTGAATTTTAAATTTTGAATGTTAAGTTTTAAAGCTACTGTCTTGCTAAGTACAACACAGCATCCTTCCGGGCAAGCATCAATAGTGGCTGTCTTGCTGAGCGCAGCGAGCATCTTACCAAAGGCAAACATGCCGGTGAAAAGTTGAGTCTTGAATGTTGCGTTTTTAAGGTACTGTCTTGCTGAGCACAGCATCCTTCCGGGCAAGCATCAATAGTGGCTGTCTTGCTGAGTGCAGCGAGCATCTTACCAAAGGCAAACATGCCAGCGAAAAGTTGAGTTTTGAATGTTGAATGTTGAATTTTGAATGCTGCGTTTTAAAGGGACTGTCTTGCTGAGCAGAGCACAGCATCCTTCCGGGCAAGCATCAATAGTGGCTGTCTTGCTGAGCGCAGCGAAGCATCTTACCAAAGGCAAACATCCCTGTGAAAAGTTGAGTTTTGAATTTTAAATTTTAAATGTTGCGCTTTAAAGGAACTGTCTTGCTGAGCACAGCATCCTTCCGGGCAGGCATCAATAGTGGGTTGTCTTACTGAGCGCAGCGAAGCATCTTACCGAATGCAAACCTCCCAGCTGAAAAATAAAATTAGTCGCTAAATGTTAACAAATCATCAAGAAACGGGCATTTTCTGCCCCAAACATACCGATCCCGTTGCGGCAGATTTTGCCCCAAGGGATTTTTATTTATCTTTGGCAAAATTCATGCCGAAAATGAAGCAGACTTCTACTATCTTATCGACATGCATCGCTTTACTGTTCATGGTTTCCTGCGCTGCACCCCGTCCAATGGGCAAAACAGCCTCTAAATCGAACAATCCTGAATTTCTGGACGGAATATCCTTGGGTGGCGGTAGCAACAACGTTAAACTTACGCAAAAAAAGCAGGTTTATAAACCGGTACGACTGGGTACCATCGATGAGCTCGAGACATCCGACGACCGCAGCGAGTCTATCGCTGAGATCAGCAAACGCTTAAAACAGAATCAATCCTTATATTCCTTTATTGAAGAGTGGTACGGTGTGCCTTACCGTTTCGGCGGCACCAGCAAGTCGGGTATCGACTGTTCCGCTTTTGTACGCCAGCTGTATGGCGATGTATACAATAAAGGTTTACTCCGCACTTCTATCGAACAATTCTCCACGGCCTTGTACCTCCGCCGCGACGAGCTAAAAGAGGGCGACCTGGTTTTCTTCAAGATCCATGGCCGTCGTATTTCGCATGTGGGCGTGTACCTGTACGAAGGCAAGTTTGTACATGCTTCCGTAAGCCAGGGTGTCGTGATCAGCGACCTGGCCGATGCTTACTGGACGAAGTACTATGCCGGCGGTGGCCGTATCAGCGGCTAAGCGCCTCCAGGGGTAAGCAACCGCAGATCAAAGCATTGCAATAAAACAAATTCGATTTTTTTTCTGCAAAGTTTGTTTTTTCTACAAAAGCAACATACCTTTGCAATCCCAAAGCGCGACAAACAAGTCAATGAAAGCGGGACCAGTTCTTAAATTGAATGCAGAAGTAGCTCAGCTGGTAGAGCACAACCTTGCCAAGGTTGGGGTCGCGGGTTCGAATCTCGTCTTCTGCTCCAAATAATTCCAGGCTCGCTGAGTTTGGAATTTTTTTTTACCATTAGCCGTTTACGGCTGGATGCCCTGGTGGTGAAATTGGTAGACACGCAGGACTTAAAATCCTGTTTGCAGCAATGCAAGTGCGGGTTCAAGTCCCGCCTGGGGCACACGCCCAAAACCCGCTCCAGTAGCGGGTTTTGTTTTTATATCCCTTTGAGGAACAATTGAACACATCATTCCTTCGCATATATTATCCCTATCTTTTAAGGCGCTTATATTTGATATTTTGGTTTTATTTAACGAAATTTCAAATATGCAGGTATACCAACTTGGAATACCGCTTTTCTTTCCGAATGCATTGGCGATCACCTGTTCATCTGCAACCAGGTTTAAACGGATCAAGCGAAAAAGTTGGGGGACTCCGGTATACTTACCCTGATTTTTTTATTCTTCTTTGTCTTGATACAAAGAAGCAAAAATCAAGACTGTAGAAAAAGTGCTAAAAATACCTTGTACGCCTAAAAGAAATAAGCCCGGGCAGTAGTAAAAATTGGACAAAGGAATGACGAATGAACTAAAGTACAGGGCCAGACTGAGGGAACTGTATTTCTTTCTATACGGCGTCCTGCAGCATTTTATTAACGCCCTTTTTCTAAAGGTCGATATGTTTGGTTGTTTCCTGATTTGACGTCCCGGCAGTGTATGTAACGGGTGTTGAGCAAAGCATGCCCACGCGATTGGTGGCCAGATGTTACGACCAATATGCACCCGTTCGCTGCGTCGCCGTATCGCTGCGAGAAAAAATGAAATTCGCAGGATTCTATTCGCCGCCAGGACCTGGTATTACAGTATATTTATCTATCCTGGATAGCTAAAGCGCTCCCTATTAATTTACCTTGAATAAATAATAGAGGAACAGATCTGCAGGTTCGATTTTTAATCCCCCCCCCAGAAATTCTGCCTGATCCGGCTTCCCCCGCCGTTGTTGGCATCCTGGAGCGGCCTTTGCGGGATTAGCTGTCACCCCTTGTGTTTTCCATGATCAACAATATTATCTTTACCGGCCATACCGCTTCTTATCATGAAAACGTTTTTCCTCGTATTGCTTCTTGTTGTATCCGGGTGCTTATCTTACGCGCAACCGGACAGCAACACGATCTGGTTCACCCGATCTGACGGCGCTATTTACCAACTCGACGTAAACAATTGCAGCACGCGATTGTACTGCAACACCGGCAAGCGATTCATGGATATTGCCTTTACACCTGATGGCAACTTGTGGGGCAATACCGAGGACTCGCTCTTTCAAATCTATTCCAGCGGATATAGCCGCGCTGTCGGCAAAATTCCCCTTGGCAACGGGCTTATAGGGCTTAATAATTCCACCTTATTGATTGACTCGCTACATTATCTCCTGGCCTTAAATACGAATAATGCCCGGACAAAATTGATCGGCAACATAAATTTCAACCTGGACGGTGATTTCGCCTGGATGGACCAAAACCTTTATGCAATCGGACAAGCTCATCTTACCCGGATTACCTTTACGGATAACTACCAGCGCATTTTGAGCATGAACAGCATAGCGCCGGACACCGCGCTGTTTACACCCGCACTGGCCAGTCTCTATTCCGCTACTTCTGGTTACCAGTTGTTCGGCCTGCCAGGCAACGCCCAGTTTTTCCAGATAGATACTACGAACGTTGCTTATAACGAAATGTGCGTAGTACCTGCGGCGGTCACCGCGTACGGAGCCTCCTCCAAAGTCTTTCCACCACCGCAACCTACGTCTTCCCGGGATGTACAGACCAGGGCTATAGAAATTATTGCTTACCCCAACCCGGCGAAAGACAAGCTCTGTGTCGTTTTGAAAAACTTCTCCGGGAATAGATCAGAAGTGGAACTACTTCTTTACAACATCGGCGGGACATTACTGGACTACCAGGCAGCCCCGAACCTGTTATACCAATTCGACCTGGGTGAATACCCACCGGGAAGCTACACCCTGACCCTGCGGTATCACGGACAAATACAGTGTAAAAGTATTGTCGTTAGCCAATAATTCGGACCGGTCGAAACTTTAGGATTGTAGCGCCGCATTGCGGGTTAAAATCCGGCCTGGCGCAGGAGGTACAGCCGATCCCAATGGGTCGGCTTTTTTGTTGGATTGTTCTCCCGTTGTGGTGTTGTCACAAACAAGGGCGAAAGTTCAATAAATACACTTGTAAACAACTTAATTATACACGCTCGCCTAATTTTAAAAATTACGTATAAGTACGCATTTAATACATAAATATTTTTTTCATCTTTGCGAAAACTCACAAAATGAATAAAATAATAGCATATTTCGATCTTGCATCTCAATACCGCCCAATGACCGAGCATGCCGTTAACGACGGAAGAAAGTTTCCTGTAATTCCGCAATACATCGCCCTTTTGATCGGCATATTGGCTCAACCCATTTTTCAGAGTTACAAAGAGACGGGCGAATGGCACCTTAGCGCAAATTGGGGATGGTTTGTTGGGTCAATGATTGTTTCGCTCATGGCTTTTCCCGCGATTTATAAAAACTCCTTTGATGCGAACAAGCCCCTGTTCGTTCAATTGTGTGTAATATTTACTGCCGGCATCGGGTGGCAAAATATAACCACCGTTGCAGAACACTTAACCAAATAATCATGTACCAGCAATTAATAAAAGTTGGAGAAAATATGGAAGAGATACTCCGGGAATATTTTCCAACAGACCGTTATTATGGCGTAGCCCTGTCTGTTGATAATTACTGGAGTTATTATCAGACGCTGGAAGTCATGGAAGCAAGAGAACACCCGTATTGGCATTACCTTTTAAGGTTGGCATTCTTTAATAAAACACACCAGCCCCCCCCTTCGATGTGGGACATAGAGTTTCTTTATCCATTCCTGAAAACAATAAAATTCGATTTCTCATCACGCCCTCTGGGGTGGCGGGAACATTGCGCTTTGAATTATTATCCCGAGAATAGCAGCCCGGTTGTTATTATTGTAAATCCTAAACTCAGAACGCCACGTGAAAGTGATTTTATAAACGTGGGTGAGTATAGTTATAGAGTTGTTTATGATAACGGCCAGCCTAGTAGGGCTATTTACAATCCAGTAGTGGGTTTCTTCGACGAATTTATATTCAGAAAGAAGATGGCGCCCTCTGTTCTTGTAAAAAGCCCCAAAGTGACTACAGGAACCTTAGGAGGTATACTCTGCGGACATGCTACAGGAAAGAAGTATTTAGCAAGCTGTGCCCATGTGCTCCAAACCATAGGGAATGACGTTTTTTCCCAACATAAACGCTTTGAAAAAATCGGCAAAGTGATCCATACAGAGATTCCAGACCTTAGTGCATTAAATGACACTTGCAGCATTGAGCATAATCCGGATTTACATAGTATTGATATCGCCCTCGCAGAGATGACAACCTCACCTAATCGTATCAAAAACTTAAATAAACTGGCAAAAGCAGATAAGATTGCAAAAATCTCGGAGATGAGTCCTAACATGAAAGTTTCTTTCACCGGAAAATCAAGCGGTACAGTGGAGGCACGACTCGGCCCGTTAACATTATGGGACCAAATAGAATTTGAAGAAGGGAAGCGATGCTTTGGTCGTATTTTTCAGTTAAAACCACTAGGCCGACAATATATCTACTCCCCATTAGCCAGGCACGGGGATTCTGGCTCCTGGATCACACAAACTGATGGCGTTTCAACCGCTTGGTGCGGCGTTGTTATCGCAACTGGCGAAGGACGTGCAGAGGCTTGTTTTTCAGAAACGATTATAAGTAAATGCAACCACGCATTAGGAGAAAACCTGACGTTATAAAACGAAACAGATATTGTGTTTTAATATTATAGTCTTGTATTCAAGAGGTAGCTAGCCACAACCCGGCAACATGATTTCGTTTACGATCAAAAAACTTACTTCAACGCTCAATAATTGAACTGCTTTAAAGATCCATGGTGAAATCCCATCACAAACACCTTACAGCCGACCCCAATGGGTCGGCTTTTTTGTTGGGCTGTCCTCCCATTGTGGTGACAACACCAACAACGGCGGAAAATAGGTCGGCTTTTTCGTTGGGCCGAACAGGGATCATTCATCAGCGATAAGAATGGTATTATTGAAATAGATATTGTCCTATGGTAAGATATTAGCGACAACACCAGCATCACCCTATATAACCCTATCTGTTTTTTAAATATCAATCCCTGCGGGTATTCCCTACTTTTGGAAATTATAACGCTTGTTCCAGAATGAGCGCAAAGGGTCCCTTCGGGTACCCGGAGTAAATAAATAAGCAAATGAAAAAGATCGGTTTTTTATCGTTTGGGCATTGGGCCAACCATCCCTCCTACAGTACCAAAACAGCAGGCGATACCTTGCTGCAATCGATTGATCTCGCAGTAGCCGCTGAGGAACTGGGGATCGACGGCGCCTATTTCCGGGTACATCACTTTGCCCGGCAACTGGCCTCGCCCTTTCCTTTGTTAGCGGCCATCGGCGCCAAAACCAGTAAAATAGAGATCGGTACCGGAGTTATCGATATGCGGTACGAAAACCCACTATATATGGTGGAAGATGCCGGCGCCGCCGACCTTATTTCCGGTGGCCGCCTGCAATTGGGTATCAGCCGGGGCTCGCCCGAACAGGTAATCGACGGTTGGCGTTACTTTGGATATGAACCGGCCGCCGGTGAAACGGATGCGGATATGGGCCGTCAGAAAGGACTGGAATTTTTCGAACAGTTGAAAGGCCAGGGCTTTGCCGAACCCAGCCCCAACCCTATGTTTCCCAATCCGCCCGGACTCTTGCGCCTCGAGCCTTTCGCGCCCGGCTTAAGAGACCGCATCTGGTGGGGATCGGGATCGGACGCTACGGCTATATGGGCCGGCAAAACAGGGATGAACCTGCAAAGCTCGACGCTGAAATTCGACGAAAGCGGCAAGCCCTTCCATATCCAACAGGCCGAACAGATCCGCCTGTTTAAACAAGCCTGGAAAGAAGCAGGACATCAGCGCGAGCCCAGGATATCGGTAAGCCGTTCTATATTTGCCCTGGTCAACGACCAGGACCGTTATTATTTTGGCCAGCAAGCCGAGGCCACCGATAAGATCGGTATGCTGGAAATGGACCGGCGCGCTATTTTTGGCCGGAGTTATGCCGCGGAACCGGATCAGCTTATCGAACAGCTGGCACAAGATGAAGCGATACAGGAAGCCGATACCATCCTGCTGACTATTCCCAACACCTTGGGTGTGGATTATAATATACACGTGCTTTCCGCTATACTGGAACATGTAGCGCCCGGACTGGGATGGCGATAAACAAGGCTGATCAATGACTCCTAAAATCCGGTACAAAACTAAAATCGCCGTAATAGGCGCAGGACAGGCAGGCTTGTCGGCCGCCTATCATTTAAAAAGACAGGGCCTGGAAATCGGGCGCGACTTTATCATACTCGACGAAGCGCCCCGTGCGGGCGGCGCCTGGCAATTCAGGTGGTCTTCGCTTACGCTGAGCACGGTCAATAGGATACACGACCTGCCCGGTATGTCGTTCGAAGCCACCATCGATACCGGCGACAAGGAAGTGCAGGCCAATATAGCGGTACCACGTTATTATGAGCGGTATGAAAAGGAATTCGGCCTGCAGGTCTATCGCCCCCTGAAGGTCGACTATGTTTCCCTGCACGAAGACCGGTTCTATATCGACTCGTCGCAGACTTTATTTTCTGCCTTGGGCATTATCAATGCCACCGGCACCTGGGAGCACCCATATATCCCCGAATACCCGGGGGCCGGGCTTTTCCGGGGCGAACAGCTGCATACCAAAGATTTTAAAACGGCCGACTATTTTAAAGGCAAACATGTGATCGTGGTAGGGGCCGGCATCTCGGCCATCCAACTGCTGGACCAGATCTCGAAAGTGACCACCACTACCTGGGTTACCCGCCGCCCCCCGGTATTCCGCGAAGGCCCGTTCGACGATATGGCGGGACATAATGCCGTAGCCATGGTGGAGGAAAGGGTGCGGCAAGGCTTACCTCCGCTGTCTGTAGTTTCGGTAACCGGCTTACCGCTTTCGCCCGAAGTTATGGCGATGAAAGCCAGAGGCGTACTGGAGCGTTTCCCCATGTTTAGCGAAATAACGGAAGAGGGCGTGAAATGGGAAGACGGCCGGGAGGAGAAAGCAGATGTCATCCTTTGGAATACAGGATTTAAAGGTGCATTGGAACATTTAAAACAAGTAGTGCCCCGGGAACCGGGCGGCGGTATCCTGATGGCCGGCCGCCTGGCTACTATGGTAGCGAAAGAGCCCCGCATCCACCTGCCGGGTTATGGTCCCTCGGCCTCTACCATCGGCGCCAACCGGGCCGGCGCCGCTGCCGTAAAAGAGCTGATGGAAACGCTAGGTATGAAATAACAGCCCCAAAGTGCAGGGATAAAAAATGCCGGCTAATTATAGCCGGCATGGATCAATAAGAAAAGTCTTTTAATTCATAATCCCGTTCATGGCCGTAAGGATGATTGGCTGGCCATCGGTTACCACGATGGTGTGTTCGTGCTGTGCCATATACCCGCCCTTGTTGCCCACCATGGTCCAGCCATCGTTAAGCTCTACGGCATAGGAGGAAGTGGTCGAGATAAAGGTTTCGATAGCCACGACCGAATGTTTCTTAAACCGCCTGCGGTCAAACCTGTTGCCATAGTTCAGCAGGTCCTCAGGATCTTCATGAAGACTACGGCCGATGCCGTGGCCACCGATATTTTTAATTACCCTGAAACCCCGCTTACGGGCTTCTGTTTCCATAAGATGCCCGATATCGGCTATTCTTACGCCTCCTTTTATTTTACTGATTGCTTTATGCAGGATGGCTTTGGAAGCCTCCACCAGTTTCCCGTGCTGGTGTACATCCTCGCCCAGCACAAAGGAATTGCCGTTATCGGCCCAAAACCCCTCAAGCTCTGCCGATACATCGATATTGACCAGGTCGCCCTCCTTCAGGATACGCCGGTCGCTGGGTATACCATGACAGAATTCGTTGTCTACACTGATACAGGTCCAGCCCGGGAAGCCATAAGTGAGGTAGGGCGCCGATTTGGCGCCAAAGCCGTTAAGGATCTTTGCACCATACTCATCCAGTTCTTTCGTACTCATACCCGGCTGTGCATAGTTCACCATCTCCTTTAAGGTATACGCAACGGCTTCTGCCGCTTTTTGCATGCCCAATAATTCTGATTCTTTTGTGATCGACATATATCTGTTTCCTGGATTTTATACCCCGGCTGCTTAAGCGACAAACATGATCCGCTGCGCCGGGTGCTGCCCTGAATGCAATTGCAAAGGTAGTAAAATATCAAAGCTCCGATTTAGGGGGAACAATACGTCAACAAACCGGGCAGGCTGTATTGCAGGCCGGGTTTTCCCGCTCTGTTTTAGAGTTGCATTACTTCACAGTATTTTACCTTTATTTATAAAAAGCAAACTTATTTTTAAACATATATATGTAGTTAAATAAACGCAACATATTGCAAACGAATTTACTGGCGGCAATATTCCCTTGTTGGCTTGCAGTTTTAAAATGTAAAATACAGCAAATATTATGAACAAATTTTACAATGTTTTAGCCATATTGGCAATGGCCGGCATGAGCAATTCCCTGCTGGCACAAACACCCGGCGGTGTTGATACCAGCCTTACGGCATGGTTTCAGGCAGAAGCAGGCGCCACGCTTTCTCCAACCAATGTACTTACCCTTTGGACCAACCAGGTCACGAATCCTAACCTGCCCAGCCTGTCTCCCGATGCCGGCGCTACGACCAGGGTCAATAACGATCCGGTACCTTTTAATTTTCACAGCTATATGCAGCATGCATCAGGATGTATGCACCGGCCCACTTCCGTTACCTCTACCGATATCGTGGCGGCCAACCAGGGATCGATGATGGGGATAGGAACGGAAGCCGACCAATTGATCGCACTTACCGGCAACAGCACTTCCGGGCAGTTCGGTAATAACAGGGCAAATACCGGTATAAGGTCGAACAGGACAGAGTTCGGATCCGGGACGACCAATGGCGGGGCAAATTTTGCAACGGGTATACAGGTAAACCCGGGGCGGGCAAACCTCTTTGGCCTGAGAGGGCTGGTGGGCGGATCGCCGGCACAACAAAATACCTATAACGGGCTGAAAGCTACAGGAGCAGCCGCAAACCGGCCCTCGGGGTCCTACCGCTTCGCCATAGGCTCCTTTATCGGGTATTATTACGGGAATGGCAAATCGGCTGAAGTTATTTGTTACAGCCGCCAGTTAACGGCAAATGAATTCAGCCGTGTGGAAAGCTATCTTGCGATAAAGTACGGCATCACCCTGGGCAACCCGGCCTCGCCGGTCGATTACCTGTCATCCGCATCAGCCCTTATCTGGCCCGCCGATGCCGCTTATCAATACAATATTACCGGCATCGGGCGTGACGACTCCTCGAAGCTCATCCAAAAACAATCCAAAGCCGTTACTACGGGCGCAAAAATAGTGATGTATAATGGCAATACAGCGGGCAGTTTCCCGAATATGAATGCAGACAATGCCAGTGTGTTTACAGCCGACCTTAGCTTTGTCGTATTCGGCGACAATAACGGCAGCACGGCACTCGACTCCTGTGCGCTTAACGGGAAAGCGGTGTGCACTGCCCGCCGGTGGAAAATGATAAAAACCGGGGCAGCAGGCGATGTCACGATTGCATTTAATGCCGCTGATCTGCCTGCCGATATTACCACATTGCTGGTATCTGCCGACAACTCCTTCCCGGAGTCCGCAACTACGGCATTTCCACTCAGTAACTCCGGCACGATAAGGTATGCCGTAATTCCCTCGGCGAATACCTTTTTTACTTTTTCCGCGCCCCCGCTCAACGTTACGGTTACTGTTGATCCTATTACCTGTTCATCCTCCGGCGAACGCGGTACGATGAGCGCAAACGTCAGCGGAGGATTAGCCCCTGTAAGCCTTTCGTGGAACACAAACCCGCCACAAACGACACCGGTAGCTCAGGATGTTCCTGCGGGCAGCTATACCTTAAAGGTCACACAGGCTGCCGGCTGTACCTATGTTCAAGACGTAACGGTAAACGACGAACGGATCAAGCTTTCTGCCCAACTCCTGGCAACGGACATTAAATGCTATGGTGCAAACAATGGCAGTATAACCGTAAACGTAACCAACGGCACACCGCCTTATGCCTTTTGCCTGAATACAAGCAACGCCTGGACCACCAACAACCAGTTCACCAACCTGTCCGAAGGATTTTATACCATTCATTTCAAAGACGCAAACGGTTGTACCGGCGAAGATACCGTCACCATATATGAACCCAAGCCCCTGTCATTAAAGATCGACCAGGTAACCGACGACTACTGCGAACGCGGATCGTCGCCCAATGGCAGTGCCAGGATCAGGATCCAGGGCGGCACGTCGCCGTATGCCACAACACTTAATGGTACCGGCATAACACCGGCAGACCAGCTACAGGGTTTGAACGCCGGCGACTACGGCTACACGGTTACCGATGCCAGGGGCTGTTCGCGTAGCGACAGTTTTCAGATCAGGCATATAGATTGCTGTTTACTGTTCCTACCGAATGCCTTTACCCCCAATATGGACGGGAAAAATGATATCTTCAAAGTAGAAACGACGGGCCCCATAACCCTGGATAAACTCAGGATATATAACCGTTACGGCCAGATGGTCTTTCAGTCCTTCCATCTTTCAAAAGGATGGGATGGCACTAAAAATGGCGTAGCGGTTGATCCCGGTACTTACTTCTACACCCTGCAATATACCTGTAAGTCCCTTTCGGGCCCGCAAACCACCACCCAGTCGGGCGACCTCACGCTAATCCGGTAAGCTTGTATACATAAGAACGGCGCTCTCCTGCAAACAGGAAAGCACCGTTCTTATTTTGTTTCCGGGGTAACAGCGGTTTTATTTTTACGGCCCGTAACGTCAATCACGTATGCCGGCTGCCTTCCTGTTAAGGATAGATCCGTACCCGGATCTGCGTAGGGCTGATGATCGAACAGGTTACATAATAACGGATGGGCGGATTACCCGGGTTAGTCACAAAAAAGGATCCATTCAAGGGGAAAGTGCCGGTGGCGCTGTAGATCGGCGCAATGACCTGCCCTTGCGGATAAGTGCGTAAAGCCACACCACGCCAATCGGCTACAGTGGCCAGGTAATTGCCGGTCTGCACCACGGGATAGCGGTCCTGGGTCAGGTTATTGACTACATCAATAAAGTAATTGTTAACCGGTGCGGGCGTCCAGCTCTTGTCCAGCAAGGTAGCTACGAAGTACTGCGGCGTTGTGTTTTCAAAGGTAACCATCATCTGGGCAAACAGGCCTTTGCCAAAGCTGGTCAGCATAACCAGCAGGATTAAAATTGTTTTTTTCATGTTGTTTTTGTTTGGGAGGTTGTGGTATATTTTCAATTATGATCGGGCGTCGGCGCCGGTCGCGCACCGGGTTCCGCTTTTAAGGCTGGGAAAGGATCAGGGATCTATTCGTACATAAATTTCCGTGGGACTGGTAATGCTGCAGGTAACGGTATACGTGCCGCCGGGCGCAAAAAGAAAATCGGTAAAGGGCGGCTGATTGAATACGGGTACCGCATCGAGCCAACCGGGGTGGGTTTTGAAATGGATACCAAACCAGTCGTTGACATTGGCCAGCGGCTGGCCGGTCTGGACAGTGGCAGGGGTAAGCGGTGCGGCATGATCGGGTACATCGATATAAGTAGTCTGTGGTGTGCTCCCGTTCCAGTTAATGTCCAGCAGTGTTGCCGTAAAATACTGGGAGGTATTGTTTTCAATTTTCAGCCATATCTGCGCGGAGAGCAGGGCAGGGTAGCCTGCCAGCAGGGCAAGCAGGATCAGGAGTTTGGTTTTCATGTAAGCGTTTGTGTTTTTTGGGAGGTTAGGAATACACTTTATGAATAAGACGTATATTTTTGAGTCCTGGCTTAGGAACAAATTAAGAGTTTACAATATATTAACACAAAGCAACCGATAACACTTTAGGCTCCCGGTCGGCAAATCCGGTTGGCGCGACAGTACCACCCGGGCCTAAACCAACAACGCAGCCCTGCGAAGGAGCTGCGTTGTCTTTTATTAAGGCGATTCAGGAGGGCCGTTTGGCATGGGCCCGCCGCTTCCAGAATACGGCGTCTTTCCAGCGTTGCTCCTGGTTATAAAAGGTATGCTTGTGCTGCACATAATGGTCCCATATCCGGTCCATTTGCAGCTTATAGTCGTTTTGTACCTGTTCCAGGTATTGCGGATCGTCCAGGGGGGCCTTGCCAGGCAGCAGCAGGAGGTCGGCCAGTTGCAGGGCGCCGGCCATAGCATTGAACATGCCTTGCGAGGAAAGCGGGTCGAAGCTCATGGCTGCATCGCCCACGGCGGCCCATTGTTTGCCGGCCACCCTTTTTAACCGGGTAGAGTTGGCTGCCACCACACCGCAATATTCGACCGGGCCTTCCGCACCGGCCAGGATCTCGGCCATTTCCCGGTTGGCTTGTGCCGCACCGGTAAACCAGGCGGGATCTTTAACCATTTGCCGGTCGACCAGGTCGGGATCGGTATGCAGGGCCACCACGCTTTTACCACCGGGTACAGGAGCGCTATACCACCAGCCGGATTCGGCAGCGGAGATCACGCTCATTTGTACTGCCCGGCTGCCGGGCAGTATCGCCCAGTGTGCGACCAGCTTATCATAATGCAGGCGGTTTACGGCCTGTTGCCGCGCAAATCCCGCAAGACGGCCACTGGCATCCACCACGAATTTCGCGGCAACAGCAACGGGCCTGCCTGCCGCAGGATCGGTAGCGGAGCTTACATGCAGCCGCCAGCGCGCATTACCGTAGTGGCTGTTCAGCAGTTTCATTCCCCACAGGCATTGTACGCCCCGTGCTGCCGCCTCCGCGCGAAGCCGCCGTTCAAATTCCCTGCGGTTCAGGTGCCAGGCAGGGCCATCGGGGTTGCGCAGGTGATCGACAATATGGACCGTTGCACTGCCCCAACAGGAACGGGCGCCCAGGCCGGGCAGGTACAGGCCCGCTCCGGGATTGGCCGCGATCGGGTCCAGCAGGTTCAGCTTACGCAGTACGCGGCGTGCGGCCGGGGCCAGGCATTCACCTACACGCTCTACCGGTTCGGGCAATTTATCGATAAGCAGCACCGAATAGGATGAGGCAAGGGCCATAGCCAGCGTACAGCCGGCTATGCCCCCGCCAACAATCGCTATGTCGGCCTCATAATAAGCGTCGGTATGCATCAGCGCCTGTGTACGATTTCTTCGGTGATGAGCGAATAAGGAATATAAGAATGGAAACGGCTGCCTTTTTCGCCTTCGCCCAGTTCCATACGGGTATAACCCTGTGGTTTCATGGCCAGCGATTTCAGCGGTTTGTTTACTTTAGATTCCAGCATCCGCAATAGCCGTTTCACCACCGGCGAAGCCTTAAAGTCTTCGGCCAGTTCATGCTCTGTGAGCGACAGCAGGGTTGTTTTCGCGTTGCTCATCAAGTCGCGCTCGGTAAGCAGGTTTTCTTTAGACAGGTCGTCCAGCGTGGCATGCAGCAGGGGCGCCATTTTACCATGCTCCGCTTTATTCCTGCGACCCATTATGGTTTTCAATACCGCGCGGGCTTCTTCCAGCAGCATAGCATCCTGCTCGGCATTGGGCACCAGGCCCACCTGCATCGTAGCCGGGAAGGCGGCGCTTTCAGGCACACCGGGGCGCTGCTGTACTATGGCCAGCTTGTCAAAATACTTGACCATGCTGTTGATCTGGTTGGTATAGTTTGGCGATTGTCCATCGAGCGGCAGGTCGTCGAGCCAGGCGGCACGATAAGAGAAGGCCTGCTTGCGGGTCTGTTCAGACAGTTCAGGATCCATCGCCTCTTTATAACGTTCTTCGTTCAACAGGTTATTAGGCACCCGTGCCGGCCAGAAAGTAGGCAGGTACGGATCGTAAGCGGAGGTATAACCGTCGCGGCAGCTTGCCGTATCGGTCTGCCAGGGAATAGCCATCCAGCGGGTTACGCCACCGGCTACCTGTCCGCCCAACAGCGGTCCTTTAGCCAGGGTAAACACATCGCTGCTCATGGTGGGCCCGTAATAGCAGGTATCGACCAAAGGCAGTTTAGGTGCGTGTTTCAGGCGGAAGGGCGCCATATACATACCGGCAGTACGCATGGGCCAGGTCATTTCGCAACCAGGGTGGAAGGCATCGGCCAGGCAGAATTCCATAGCGGCGCGTGTAAGCATATCGGGCTGTTCGGCCACCGGCATTTTATCGATATTCATCGGCGGCGGCACAAAGGGACAGCCTGTGCGGTCTACATAATCCGCATCGAAATCTCCTTTTACCCACTGGTCCAGGAAGGAGAGCTGCAGGTCGCTCAGGGTTGCATGCTGGCGTACCGACCCGGTGCTGGGAATGCTGATGGCATCGCCGTACAACCAGGGCCATAACTGCGGCGCATCGGCGCCGGGTATATCATAACGGCGGAAGTTATTGGAGATCGTACGGCGCATTTCGAGGTTGGCATGCGAAGGGTCGTTCAGCTTCACTTTCCATGCCGAAGTGGTATAGTCGAACTGGCCGCCCCAGCCGAAAGCGGAAGCAAAGCCCGCATTTACCCATTGCAGGTTGGTAAGGCGTTCGAAAATAGGCAGGATATCTTTCGTGAACGAAGGGCGTGCAGGCCGGGCCAGCATACCCGCTTTAACGGCTACATCGCGCATCAGGTCCCACATAGTACGTACCGATTTTTGCATGGGCGCATAATCGGGCGGCGCACAGATTACCCAGGCCGGGTCTACTTTCAGCTTTACGCCTTTGTATACCACCTCGGCAGTAACCGGGCCATCGGAAATATCGTCGTACCAGCCTTCGTTATTGGCAAAGGTAATCGCGATGTCACCATTCAGGTTTTCCGACAACCCGTGCCCGCCAAGCATGACCAGGCGGCCTTTTTCATCGGTACGCATCTCGCCCAGGTATACTTCCTTACCCTGGAACCGGCCGCGGAACGCGTATCCTTCATCGATATTTTTGCCGCTTACATGCTGGTCGCCACCGTCGATGATCAGCGAACCGCGATCCTTCACATCGATATTCCTCAGTAAAGAAGGCGGCGCCGTAGCTGCATCCGGGATATCAAGCGCCATCTGGAACTGGTACCAGGATGATTTCTGGTTGGCCAGGTGCGCATGCCATACGATTTCTGCATCGTCTGCAGTCAGTTCTTTGATCGCTTTACCCGCCGCGTTAAAGCCGTAGATGCGGAACTGTGCGGCCTGGCGTTTCAAGGCGCCGGTCTGGTCGCGGTAGGCATATTCGCTGGTCTGTGGTTCCGGCTCGGTAACCAAAGGCCCTATAAAATATTCCTGTTCGCTGTTACCCACGCGCATTACGCCGATCGGCGGATAGATACCTGCTCTTACGATACACTCGCCGTCTTCGTCGGTGTTGCCTTCGAAATGCGGGTTGATGCGCTCCGGCTCCTGGGAGGGCTGCCCGTTGGCCTGGTGCCTGGTTTGTGCGCTGGCGGCATACACCACTTTTCTTACCTGGGCAATAGAACCCAGGGGCTCGTGTTCGGCCAGGGTACGCCAGATATTAAAGGCCAGCATGCTGCCAAATTCGGGCTGACCGATTGCACAGATATCCTGCTGGGGCAAATGCAGCTCCGCAATACAGATATACGGGCTTTGTTCGGTGCTCCATACATCCTGGGCATCGTCGAGCGGCATCGTTTTAGGATCGGTACGGAGTTGTATTTCGAAGCGGAATTTCGCTTCCTTATTGCGCAGGCGCTGCTCGAGATCCAGGGCCAGGTAATCGTTATCGTCGAAAGGTGCACCACGATCGGTATCCTCGGGCACCAGGCGGTATTTCACCACCTGGTCGGGGCCCAGTTTAAAAGGCAGGATCGCCCAATAGCCGGCACTCAGGCAACTGGCTTCTACCTTGGCCATGGCATCTAAGATGCTGGCCAGTTCGGGATGTTTATTGATATAGGCATTGTAATCGCCGTCTACCACGCCCGCTGTTGTAAAGGCACACATCTGCTGGGCATCACGCGCGAAGAACCGGTCGATATTCTGGAAGATGAAATCCGCGTTATCGCCTTCACCGAAGAGCTTGGGACCTTCCACACCGAAGAGCTTTAAACCCAGTCCGAGCGTAGAATGCAGGTCGGGCGAGGTAGGACCGGTATCGCTCGAAAACCTGACGGCACATTCGTAAGTGTCGCCGGCGAAAATGCCGACCTTAAATTTCGGATCGATGTCTTTCCGGACCACGAACTTGCCATAAGCAATGCCATGCTGCTTGCGGAACACAGCGCGCTCCGCGGGCATTTGCCCTTTTTCGATCCGGGTTTTCTGTCCCATTTCCACGAACATCTCTTTGAGACGCTGTGTCACGATCTTGATCTCGCCATCGCTGTCCCAGCAGACAACGTTATTTGCCGTCGCCTGCGCGGGGGATACAGATAGCCCTTTGTTCTTCGATTTTTTAGCCATGTGTTTAGTTTGTATGGGTTTGTGTTTGGTTTGGTTTGCGGGGATCCAGGGACGCAAAGTGCAGAAATTTTAAATTTTTCTTATGCGTATTTATACGTGATTTTGCGGGCCTGGTTTACAGGATCTAAGGTTTTCCGGGTACAGTCTTAACGGTAAGCAGCCGGGCACCCGGGTAGCGAAATAAGCAACAGCCGGCACGAAGCCGGCTGCAGCCACCCAAGGCAGCACGATATGCCTTATATCCTGTGTAATGTAGAAGTGATTTATAAATATCAAAAAAATTTAACCATCCTGTTTAAGGGCCTAGCATTCCTGACGTCAAACACAGGTGTTGCAGCCTCTTTATGATCACTCCCGGAAAACCAGCGGGTGATACCGCTTCTACCCGGCTAAATTAATTTATCCTTTTAATCTGCCCAATACGATTTATTAAAAATCATAAATTACGTACAACATACATATAAAAACAGGAAATACAGCAACCTTACTAAGGGCAACAGGCAAGGGCCCGCCATAAGCGTCCGGGGAAATATCTTGCGCCAATATTCAGATAAATAATTATTTTATGTGAGTCAAAAAACTGCAGGGAATCGGGAAAATGCCGGTAAACGGCATTTAAAATGGCCGGATCGTTCCGGCTGGGCGCATTTTTATCAAAAGGAAGGAAAGACAAAAGAGCAATGGATCGGATCGAAAAAGCCGGCGCCCGGGTTGCGGGACACCGGCTTTGGTTTACCGGTATTTTTCTTCGTTATCCGCGTGACTTTTAGGTCGACCAGGCGGAAGCGTGTTTATTTTTATCTCGATCCATACCGGGCCATGGTCGCTGCTTTTCCCCCAGCCGCGTATATGCCGTTCTACGCCACTGGCTACAGCAGGATGCAACAGGAAGTGGTCGATACGCAAACCGGCAGCCGGGAAATCATTATCCCTGTAATGCAGGAAGCCGCAACATGGTGATGCTGCGGCTTCCGGTGGCCGAATAACCGGTTCTTTTCCGGTTGCAAACCAAGTGGCAAACCAATAACGTACTGCCTGCCAGGTCTCCTTCTTATTTTTTATCAAGCTGCAATAACAGCTCATCCAGCTTTTCCAGTGTTGCTATCAGGCCCTGCTCCATACCCATTTGGATAACCGCTTCCAGGTCGGCCAGCGATTTGTAGGTCACCACCGTTTCTACCAGGGCATTATCCCCTTTATCGGTAAATGTAACGCGCCATTCGGCACGCGGCAGGCTTTCATTGATCGTACCTTCGGCATCGCAGAACGCATCGGTAGAGGTATAATAGTCGATAGGTTGTATGGTATTATAATCAGTCCACCCCCAGTATTCCGTGCCATTGGGTTCGATCATGGCATAGTGCCAGTGGCCGCCTTCCCGGAAGTCCATCGACTTCGTTTTGGTGCTCAGGGGCTTGGGGGCAAACCATTGATCCAACAATTCACTTTTGGTATAACAATCCCATACCAGCGCTCTGCCGGCCCGGAATTCCCTTTTTATCGTCAGGGTATTGTTCACTTTGTCTGTTATAAAATCAAATTGCAGGTTGGGGTTCATTGTTGTTTATTTTTTAGCGTTAATAAAAGTTCGTCAAGTTGCCCGAAGCGGTTTTCCCAGAGCTTTCTGAATTGTTCCAGCCAGTTGTCAATCTCTTTCATCCTCCCGATTTCGAGCTGGTAATAAATTTCCCGCCCCTGCTGCTCCTGTCTTACCAACTCACACTCGGCGAGGATTTTCAAATGCTTGGACACCGCCTGTCTCGTAGTATCAAAATACGCGGCAAGCGCATTCGGCGTCATAGCTTGTACTGCGATCAGGGTCAGGATCGTTCGGCGGGTAGGGTCAGCGATCGCCTGGAAAATATCTCTTCTCATACACTGGTTTTAAATAAATCATTTCCGGATCATAGGCAGGTAGCGCTCCCGGTTTTCTACCATCACCCAGCCAATAACGGCCAACAGGATAAAAACAATGGGCAGGCCCGAAGGCGCCATAGATATATTGGCCAGCAGGATACCGATCAGCAGGGGAAAAAGAACCACTGCACCAAGCGGCCGGGTGCGGGGCACCAGCAAAAGCAGGCCTCCCAGGATCTCCCCTACGGCTACCAGCGGCATCAGCCAGCCTATTTCCATAAACGCCTGCATTGCCTTCATCATTTTTTCAGGTATTTGCTCGGGCATAGGCATGTAGTGCAGCAACTTATCCAGTCCTGCATTGATAAACATCAGACCAGTAAGCAGGCACAAGACAAAGAGGATTTTGTTTTTCATTTTTGTTTTCGTTTTAAAAAATAAGAAACCGATTGATTGCAAATATACATGCAACCAATTGGTTTCTCAAAATTTATTTTTTCTGCCGCCGCGCTTTGTGTGACCCAGCCTGTTGTCACAACCGGTGCCGAACGGATTTTATAACGGTTGAAGGTGCTTACACGATAACTTAAGCGGCATATCCGATACTACTAGGGCCGGCATTTATAACGCCTGGCTTGGTATAAGGGGGTATCTATTGTCTATTTATTTGATCTCGATCCATACCGGGCCATGGTCGCTGCTTTTCTCCCAGCCACGTACATGCCGGTCTACGCCACCGCCTGTCAGGCGGCCGGCTACAGCGGGATGCAACAGGAAGTGGTCGATACGCAGGCCGGCATCACGGCCATAGGCATTGCGGAAGTAATCCCAGAAGGTATAAACGACCTCATCGGGATACAGCTTACGGATCGCATCCGTCCAACCGGCTTCCGTTAACCGCTTAAAGGCATCGCGTACCCCGGGTTGAAAAAGGGCGTCGTTAAGCCAGCGCTCGGGTTTATAAACATCTATGTCGGTAGGGATGATATTGAAATCGCCGATCAGCATGGCCGGCGTCTCCGCTTTCAGCAAGGCTTCCGCTTTTTGTTCCAGTCTTTTGATCCAGGATAGTTTGTAGTCGTACTTCGGCCCCGGAAAGGGATTGCCATTGGGCAGGTACAGGCAACAGATCCGGATGTTATTAACCATAGCTTCGATATAACGGCTATGCAGGTCTTCGGGGTCGCCGGGCAGGCCGCGTTCCGTTTCGGTAAGCTCCAGGCCGCGCGCCAGGATGGCGACGCCGTTCCAGCTTTTTTGTCCGTGCCATACCGCCTGGTAACCGGCGGCCAGCAAGTCCGCTTCCGGAAATTTTTCCTGGGGCGCCTTTAGTTCCTGCAGGCATACCACATCGGGTTTGGTTTCGTTAAGCCATTGCAGCAATACGGGCAGGTGCCCGTTTACGCCATTGATATTATAGGTTGCGATTCTCATAAACAGGCATTTTAAGCGGGAGCGGATCCCGGTTTTAAAGGTACAACTTGCCGGGTACATATAGGCGGCCGGTGTTCCTGCTTAGTGATTGTACGTTGCCGTTGCGGTGTTTAAGCGACGAACGCTGCGTTGACAAAAAAAATTTTACGTGTAATTTGTCTGTAATAAAAAAAACACTACCTTCGCAACCCCGAAGCGGGAAATTGATCTTTTAAAAACACATGCAGAAGTAGCTCAGCTGGTAGAGCACAACCTTGCCAAGGTTGGGGTCGCGGGTTCGAATCTCGTCTTCTGCTCCAAATCAATTCCAAACTCTTAGGGTTTGGAATTTTTTTTGCCCTTACGTTTACGTATCGGCTGTTGCCCTGGTGGTGAAATTGGTAGACACGCGGGACTTAAAATCCCGTTTGCAGCAATGCAAGTGCGGGTTCAAGTCCCGCCTGGGGCACAAACGGGAGTGTACTTGAACACTCAAAAATAAAACAGGCTTCTCGATTGAGGAGCCTGTTTGTTTTTATCAAACTGCCCTGTTCTGAAATAGTGATACACCACCAACAGTTTTATACATTACATGCCATAAGGATTAGGCGATTTCATTCAGATCGGAGAATAATTGTTTGAGGTCTCTTTTTCTTTGGTGCTGAAAATCCTCATCATGGAAAGCGGCAATTACAAATGGATTGAGCTGTCGTTCTATTGCTTTTTCTGTAGCAATTTTTAAGGCGCTATCAATTTTGCCTTCCAGAATAAATTGCCCGAATCCCGCCGAAATTATTTTATCATCCTGCTCTTTTAGCATAGTAATCCCTTGTTGCCTGGCAGTTTCTTCAATGCCCTCGTTTTGCTCTTCTTCTGATAATTGGTCCCCAATATTTGCACTCTTCATCATCTCAAAATACTGCTGGAGCATTTGCTTTTGATACTGGTAGTGCATGTCACAGAAGTTTTCAATTGATTGTACATCCGTTTTATCCCTATCGAAAATAAATCCGTTTTCATCCCAAACAGGCAGAAAGTCAATCGCATCTTCGGAGCTATGCTCCCTACGCCACTCTTCGAATTCCTGGAAAGAATTTGAAATACGATTAATGCTGAAGGGGCTATTTGGATTGGTCAAATCCCAATAAAACTCATCTTTTAAAATTTCCTTTGCCTTTGGATGAATGTTATTGTAATTGAGTATAAAGTTTTCCATGTTTTTATAGTTAAATAAATAAATAAATATGCTCAAGTACGTTCCCATGAGGGGCACTGGTTATCTATCCAATAGGGCTGATGAAAACCACTTCCAAGACGCTTTATAAAATATTAATGATCATTTTTTTTGAAACTCAAAATTCAAACTAAATCAATAAGATTACATTTGGCAGTAAAAACATCTTTCAACAACACATGTGTTATTGTCGCTATTTATAAATATAAAATAAAATATACAATACAATTTATAAATAATTTTTGCCATTATATCAACTAAAGGCTGGTCCGTTTCCAGGGTAATAATACCTTCATAGGAACAAAACAAACTTCCTTTATGTTACGATCTATTTCCAAAATTGTTTATGCCTCGCTGCTCCTGGCGACGCCGGCAGCCTTCGTTGCTGCGCAAAATTTTATTCCTCCCAGTACCAATACGGTTGAGTATACGGTTCCGAATCCCGGGCTCAATCAATTGCAAAGTACCTCGGCTTATTCTGTAGCAGCCTCGTATGTAAATATTCCATTGGCCGCGATGGGCCTGCCCAGTAATCCTGATCTCTACGTTTCCGGCTGGAATAATCCAAGTCCGGGAGGAAACAGTGAAGTCTCTATACTATTAACCCAATTCGGCAACCCTTCCAATATTTTCTGGCAAGGTTCCCTCTCCTATAATAATGTAAGAGACCTGGAAGTGGGATGCGTGGGTAACTATTTTTCCTCTTCGGCTTACACGAGTATACTGGTCGCCTATTACGTTCCCGGCCAGGGACACAGACTCGACATTTACAATTTTAACGGGCCTGCCGGTAACCCGCTACAACTTATCGAACAAAAAATACTTTCCAATTCGCCGGCTTATGGCCGGATCAGGCTGGATTGCCGGGAAGTAACAAAGTGTGCAGTAGCCTGGATTAACCCTGGAGTAGGCATACAAACGATGGTGCACAAAGGAGCAAATACCTGGAGCGCCGTCTCAACCCTAAGCGGCACAGGAACCAAAACGATGTTTGATATTGCCCTTAACAGGGTCACCAACACGATCACCGGCGTATCTACAGAGTTTGTTCATTTTGTATACCCGAATGGTTTATATGTTGTAGAGTCTTCGGTAAATATGGCCGCCCTTGCTGCCGCAGTGTCGCCTACAACTGTACTCCCGACATCAAACGACAACAACTACGCAGGCCCCCTTCCCCCGGACTCTAAATTTGTACTCGATTGTGCTGATTTCTCCGACAACGGGAGCAGTTGGGCCTATACCTATACAGATGGTAATCAAATATTCGTACGTCATAAGAACCCCGCACTACCGAGCAGCGGACAAACCGCCATTGTTACCTTGGGCACATTAGCGAACAGCAATCCATTGGATCCCACTTTCAGCGGCGTTTACCAATTATTCAGCCCTTCGCTGAATTATGGTTTCGGCGCCCCGGTAACTGCCCCTGCGCCGCCCAACCGGATTATGGTATCCTGGTATGCTACCGATCATGCGGGATTCAACGGTTATATCGCTGCTGAAATGGATGAGAACGGCACCACCTTAACCAGCGACCCTGACTTCCTGCTCCTGCCTAACGGACAAACGCCCACTATGCCTGCCGGTTTTATACCCGGAATAACCCTAAGCAAAATTGGTATTAAATCTGTGCCTAATTTTTTATATGCTACCTATTATGATATAGACCCGGCTACCGGTGATTACCAGTTGCACCATGCTTTTCATAACTGGGGCGATACCCGTTTCAGGCCCGGCAATAACAACACCACCGGGATTACTGCTGCAGAACTGGAGCAAATCAAGGTCAACGCATTCCCTAACCCTTTCAGCAACAGGCTCAGTATTTCGGTAACCCTGCCGCAAAACGGCAAGGTAAACCTGGCACTTACGGACATAAGCGGCCGCAACGTATGGCAGCGGGAATTAACCGTTGGTAAAGGGATACACCTGTTAGAAGTGCCGGGACTGGATCATTTGGCACCAGGCGCCTATATCCTCACCTCCACTGTAGACAAGCAAAAGATCGGCACCAGTAAAATCATAAAGCGATAAGTTTCGCTTTAAAGGACCAGCAATAGAACCCTCCGGGAAAGCATTGCATTTTTGATCAAAAAAAAGTTGGATCATTATTTGTTTTGCAAATGGTGATCCAACCGTTTTTTTTCGAATTCAATCAACCTGCGGATCATTTGCTGTAGCTACTACACAAAAATTTCCAGCAGTTGCACCTGCCTGTCTCCCTTCCGGCAGCAGTACGGGTTTTAAGCGTTTCGTTTCCGCTTGCAGTTTCTGGCTGCGGAACTCCAACGCCTGTATAGCCACCATATTTACACCGTCTATGTCAATCGTATTGATCGTGGTATCGTTGCCAATACCATCGAACTGAAATGCCGCATAGAAATCCTGTACCATGGGACCGGTTCTTTAATCAGATCAAACAAAGTGCACTATCCATTGCAGGGAAGGCTTGGTACGCGGGTAAAGATCGCGCAAATCGTGTCTTGTGGCGTTGTATACTTGGGAGGCGGCGGGGGCGGATTTAAGCTTGTTACACACGACAAAAATCCGGAATTAGCGCCACCTAAGATGTGGTTGCCACTGTCTAAAGCCAAAATCGTTTTCTTTTGGAGGTTCAACTTGTTGCTCCTGATTTTCATTTTTTTCATGATACATTGTTTTAGTTTTACCCTTCCCTGTCTTTAGCAATAAAGCAATGCCTTGGGATGGCTATTCAGCAATATTTGCAAGTTATCCAAAGGTCCCATTGGCCCCAACAACCAATGATTAACTGTAGCAAAATGAGAATAACCGTATCGATCTTATAATAAGTGTTTAAACGTTGCAGGTCTTTCGACAAGGTTCAAATCCAATGGTAACGCAACAGGAAATTGATTGGCGGTTCCTTGCGGATACCATCATAAGCAATGGGATATTGTAAGCAAACAAAAGCGTTAAAAGGCGTACAAAAGAGACACCATACAAATGTATTCGACCATTTCTTTTTGTCTCTTTCTGTGGGAGAATGTGCCCATGTTCGAACCTTTTATACGACGATCTAGCTGAAATTGAAGCTTTCAAATAATAAGGGCCTTTTGTACTTCAATTTTTTAGAGACTGCTTTTCTTTATTGAAAAAATGATTTTCAGCACTTTCCTTATAGGTGTCGATATTTTCCAATTTCATGCAATGCCTATAACAATTTAAGTTTAGCGGGTCTTCCAAGGGATGAAGTATCATTTCATGCTTTCCTGATAAGGAGTCAAATTCATGTTTGGAAAATTGTGTGCCGAATAGTTGTTTCCTACCTGTATTTACACAAATCCTATCATACAAGTAGGCATAATTTCGCCTATTGGTATTGTGTGTAATTACACTTGTCTCCATCATCTTCAATCCTAGTATTTGCAAGGGTACATTTTCATCTGAATGTTGCAATAGCAACCAAAACTTACGATCACCATCTTTCCCAACCAAAGCGTAGCCGGGCCAAGTTTTGTATTGAAAAAGCACCTTTTCAACGAAAATAGAATTGATGCTATCGCTATGTCTCAGGGCTAAATAATGCTGATTATATCTAACTGTATCCTTATTTTTCAGGGAATCCAGATATGGTATATTCACGCTCCTTAAAAGTGAATCCTGCGTAAAATGATTTGCTATTTGTGCTATCAAATCCATGTCGTTTTTATGGCCTGAATTTTGATTGAACGCCTCTTTTATGATATTGTTTCTGATGGAGTCGAAAATCAAAAAATCCCAAACATTATAGCCTTCTATATTATTCAATCCCCTCACCAGGGCAGTTCGAATATATCTGTAAGCATTGTTTTTATCCTTTGTGTAAGCGCTGTAAAATAGTCGCACATACAACTCATAATCATATTTTGAAGCATATCCACTATCAATGATTTGGTCAGATAGTTGAATTACTGCGTTATACTTCCCACTATTGTAGCATGAGTCGATTTGGCAAAGGGTGTTAATTTCTTGCTTTGAAAAAAGGGGGCTTAATGTTTGCCCATCCGACTTATTTAAAACACCCAATATAAGAACAATTAGAATCGATAATCTATTTATAATTTTAGTTCCATGTAGCAGTATAAGGATCATAGGAGCATTTTTGAGGCTTTGAAAATATGTCTGAAGGATTTTCGATATATACTCTACAGTCCGGGCATATCATCCGAAATTCGCACACGCTACACGTTTCAATCTCTTCTTTTTTGATATGCCAGAATTTGGTAAAATGATTATTGCAAACAACATCGTAAATATCTGTATCATCAATGCTTCCGAATGTTGTTTCTGATGAGGGACAGTTTCTAATATAACCAGTTACATCAACCCCTATTTTCTTATTCAAACAGTTATTAAACTTCAATGTCTCCATGTAAAAATGAATATTCGAATTGAAATATTCCGGGTTGATAACCCCACAACAAGTTTTATCCTTTACAGGTGTAAGGATAAAAACATGAGTAGAAAAATAGGTTATTGCGTTTTTCACTTCAACAATCTTCTCTAAAGGAGACGAATGAAAAGTTACTTTTTGAATTCTAGAAAATTTGGAGTGTAGACTATTTATAAATTCTTCGCAGCCATCACTATACGGAATGAGCAACGCTACATATTCTATAGAAGTTTTAGATACCTGGCTATATAAAGCTTCTATAAATGAAAAGGGTACACTATCAAACAATCGAATTTGCAGGGCTTCGACTTTGAACTTGTCGATTTTTTCAATTGCGGAGAGAATATTGTAGGTGCTTTCTTTGTCGTAATCCAGTATTGCATTTGTCAATAAGAATGGATGTTCCCATCGTTCTTCAATTGGGGGAAACAGCTCCTTATTAGGGGAAATATGCCCCCACTCGTCCTCTAATAATCTGGATATATATAATAGTATGCCTTCTTTTTCTTCTTCGTTCTGTTTAAGAATTAAATTTACAGGGCTATTTTTCAACTCCATTAAGATATCGTAAAGCAAATTGGGTATTATCTTGTATCTGTTCAAATAAACATCACATATAGTAGATTGAACCGGCCCCTTTACTAAAAAGCAATTTGAAAACAAAAGAAAAAACTCATTATTGTTAAAGGTCATAATTAATAGACTCTTGAAATGTGTTTAAAATAATCTTTCTGTATTTGCACATAGCCATGCGTGTCTATTCTGTAAACAACCGGCAACAAAGGTTCATCCGCAACTTCGGTGGCGAGTATATAAGACAATGGAATATGCTCCAGTGAGTTTTTCTCTTCCTCTACTAAAATTTCAATTAATTTATTCATGCATTAGAAAGTTTGAAATTTTTTCTTCTAAATAATAATTGCAGGGATATGAGACCATCCCAAATTGACCGACAGGATTCACTTCTAAAAAGTAATATTTCCCATTAGTCGCATAGATAAAATCCAATGAACCGGAATTAAGCCCCATTGCTTTCATAAACGTATCAATTCTCACCTCTATATCGGAAGGTAGTTTATAGGGAACTCTTCTGTTAGGTCTATTGTTATCATAGTTTCTGAAATCAATCGTGGTTTTGTCATTCCTTTGGGAAAACATTGCCATAGAATAACAAATCCCATTTAAATAGAAGGTTCTTATCTCGTATTGCTTCTCAATATATTCCTGAAAGAACGACGGGAAGAAATGCTCTCCTAATTTCTCAATAAAGGTTTCAGAAATTAAACTGGTGAAAGGAACGTATGTTTTGTGTCGAATGGAAATCGATCTTATATTGTAAAGAGGTTTAACTATAATTTTGCCGCATTTCTGCTTGAATGAGATCAGATGTTTTTTGTTGTTTGTTATCATATGACCAGGTATATCGAAGCCTAGTTTCTTTGCAGCAACTAATTGATCAATTTTATTGATATTGCTATTAACAGGTCGGTTAAGCCATTTTGATTCATCAGGTACAGTGTTTGCAAGAACATTTTTTAGGGAATGTTTTTCATTCACGACAAAGCCTTCTACTTTGGCTTTCATAGCCGCTCTTTCTTCATTTGCAGAAGTAATATTTATAGCTACGGAGGCAAAAAAGCGCCTGTACCATATTTTTCTAATTTGATTACTATTTATTTCTTGCCCATTGATGACAAGGCTGAATAATCCTTGAGAAGATGAGGAAGAGTCTGAATAAATGAAGTCTACTCCATTCGACTCAAAATCGAAATCATTTAAACGTATCCAAGCCTTTCCTTTACTCTCTATCCAATTAATTACAACTGATGTGGATGTATCTGTGTGGTCAGAAACTATTAAGATCATTTCTTTTGATTTGATATTGTTTTAGGTGAGGCTATAATAAATAGCCTCACCAGTTTCTACGAGTCCCCTTGTGTTATACCACAACAGGTTTTTTGATAACAATAGTATCATTTGGGTCTGTTTCACAATCATCCGTTTGCGAGGCCCCATTTCTAGTGGAACTGGTATCCGCCGTGCTTCCTGTTCCGCCATTTATGGCTCTCAACTTTTGTACCGGTATAATTTTGGATTCGAACTCCATAAATAAATCGCTGAGTTTAGCACTTTTGACTTCTTTCATGATAGAGTAGCTTGTTTAATTAATAATCCCTTAATCGCGTATGGGTTAAAGCGCTTTCCTTTTTTACTTTTTCTTTGGGTCAATTAAGGAGTAAGCCCGCATTTTTTGGCCAGAAAATATTTTATAACAGGTCGGCATGATGAACCTCATATTTAAATCAGCATAAGCAATCATTCTACCGGTTGGGCACAATTAGCTTTTCCCCGGGGCTACTAATACATTTAACGAAAATAAGATAAAAATATTATTTTATGTTTAAAATTATTATTTCTTAAGATCTACACACAAGCACCTTATTTACCCGCTTCCTACTTATTCACGAAGCAAAGTTTCCTATTTTCGCAACCGGGTAGTTATCTACCCCTGACATTATATAACCCCACGCTCCCGGTATGCTTCGATTCCTGCTTACGATCTTTTGCTTCTGCGGCATACTGTGCATCGGGAATATTGCCCAGTGGAAGAAAATCAGGGAAGGCCGGTCGTCGGATATCGTTACCCGGCTCGAAGAAAGTATCCGCCCGGCTTTCGCTTTCCTGCATCCGGGACAACGTGTTTTTTATAAAGGCCTGGACTTCGCGGAGAACTACCATTACTATTTCGTAGCTACACAACTGATGGCCCCAACTTACCTGTTGGAATCCCGGAAGGACGCACCCCGGCCAGGCGATACCCTATTGCTGATTTGTAACAACAACGAGTTTCAAAAATATTTCCCTAAAAACGACTTGCAGATCATCTGGCAACATACGGATGCACAATACAATTACTTTCTTGGAAAGCAGCTCTAGAAATATATACTTATGCGGCTAAAGTCCCTGCCTATCTTATTGCTGTGCCTGCACTTCTGCCTGATAAGCACGTTGTACTTCTTTGCGCTTTGCCTGCATATCGACGGGCGCTGGGTACTGCCGGCCGACCTGGCGCTGCTTTTGGCCAGCCTGGTACTGGTTTACAGATCGGGATATTTTAAGCCATCGCCGGAGCGTACCACACCCCTATGGGATTATGCGGACCTTATACTATGGCTCGTTTTATCTTTGTTGTTATGGAACAAAGCACAACCTTTTGCCCTGGTACACGGGCAATGGGACGCCTGGGCCATGTGGAATACGCACGCCCGGTTCCTGACCAGCAGCGACACCTGGACGCTGATGCTGGACCCGGCCATGTTCTGGAACTCGCCCGACTACCCGCTTAACCTGCCCGCATTTATTGCCGCGATCTGGGTACACACCGCTCATTTCGATGCAACGGTACCTTACCTGGCTGCTTTATTTGCAACAATCGCTATCCCGGCTATCGTATACTTTGAGCTGAGCGGACGCAGTCGCCTGATGGCCCTGCTGGCCTTTATCGTGTTTATACAACACCGGGCATTCCTGCAATGCGGGATGGCGCAATACGCCGATGTTTTGCTGGGCCTGTTTTACCTGTGCAGCCTCGTTTGTATAGAACAATTGCAACAGCAGGCAGGGCCGGTAAAAATCACGGCTTTCCTCTCGGGCTTTTTCCTGGCAACCGTTTTATGGACCAAAAACGAAGGCTGGCTGTTCGTAATACCGGTGCTGCTGGTATTTGCGCCAACACTGTTGCAACGTAAGAACAGGCTTGTATTTGCCGGCATGGCGATCCCGTTGGCGGCGCTATTGGTATTTAAACTCTTTTTTGCACCCCGCAACTTTGGTGCAACGCATTTCACCCTCGCGAACTTCCTGAACTTTTTCGATGGTGCACGTTACCGGATCATTTTCGACTTTTCGAACAGGCTCGCCCGCGAACAATTTGCGCTATTGCCTTATGCCCTTGTTGTCCAGGTGGCGCTGATGCTGTTGTTGCGCAGGCTAGACCGGTCTATGCTGGTGGTGTTCCTGGCTTTCCTGTTGTATATGTCGTTGTTTGTGTTCTTTGACTTTTCGCTGGAATGGCAATTGGCCACCTCGCTCGACAGGCTTTGGATGCAACTGGAAATTCCCTTTGTTTATATCTTCTTTAAAACGGCGGCCACCGGTCTGCAAAAAATTCCGGCCTGGAACAATAATAAATGGCTGGGAAAATCGGGCTGGTAGGATTAAATAATAAGCGGCATACATACCGGATCCGGATTTTTTTGTTCTTTTACGCGGCCAAAACAAACACACTATGAAATTACTGAAATGCCTGCTGTGCTCCCTGGCGCTCCTGAAGCTGGCACCTGCACATGCACAACACGAAAAACCAAACCTGGAAAAAGACCTGGCGCAATACGAAGCCGAACGAAAAGCCGGCACGCTTAGTTATGAGGCTGCAATGAAGTATGGCGAACTGTTCCGGGATAGCCGGATCATGGACCGTACAGCAGCCGCTATGTACCGCGACAAAGCCTTCGAAGCCTTTAAAGAGGCGGGGCTCAGGCAACCCGGCGATGTCGCCGCTTCTTTTAATATGGGCACCGTTGCATATAGTAAATGGACAGAGCTGGCAGATTCCGTTTTTACGAATAATGCCCGGGTGAAAACCTTAACCGCCGAAAGGGTGGCAGAAAAGGACCCGCAAAAAAAAGCGGCAAGCGATGCTGCCTTTAAAGAACAGCTGGATCATTATAAAAAGATCAACGCTACGCTGGAGCCTTTAGCCGATGTGCGGCTGGATGAAGCAATAGCTTGTTTTACGAAAGTATATGTAAGCTTAAAGGATAAAGCGGTAAAAAGCGATACGGAAAATAGCCTGTACAAAAAATCCATATCCCTGCTGGAGCATTTACATGCCCATAAACGGGACAGCTACAAAGGGAAAAATGTGAAAGGCTATGATGAGCAGGACGCCCGGGTTAAACAGTATAAAGGGTTACAGGAAAAACTGAAGTAAGCATACCTGCGCTACAGGCAACAGCTGTCCTATATTTCAAGCGAAAAAAGATCAGGAAAAGCCCTTCCGCATAGATGCCGGAAGGGCTTTTTATTTTCACTACGATGTATAGCGAAGATAAGACCGGGAACAGGCTGTCTATTCAGGTAGCAGCGAGGGGACGGTTGAAGATGAATATACCCGCCTATTGTCCCTGCACAAACTGGAACGCCAGAAGTCCTTGTATAAAAGACTTCCGGCGCTCGCTATGGACATTGGTTCTGCTGTGTATTTCCCATGCAGCACACAGCCGGCTGCTTTGGTATAGATACCGGAACAGTAAGATGATCCTCCTTAATATTTCATCGAACGAACCGGCATTAATGGCAATTGCATTGTTTCCCTTCTGCGCCGGCGCCGGCTTCATGTGCCAGCAACAGGAACAGGGTGGACAGGTCTTCCGAACTTACATTACCGCCGCGCAGCATCGGTTGCTGAAACCCGGGGATGTTGAAGTTGTTGGAAAAGTTTACACATTTCCTGCCGATAATCGGTATCGTAATGCACAGGTTAACACCAAGGGTAAAGCTGATGTTGGGACCGGATGTATTGAGGTTGCTTACACATATCTGC
This sequence comes from Taibaiella chishuiensis, assembly GCF_003014535.1. Taxonomy (GTDB): domain Bacteria; phylum Bacteroidota; class Bacteroidia; order Chitinophagales; family Chitinophagaceae; genus Taibaiella; species Taibaiella chishuiensis. The sequence continues at coordinate 422,600 of NZ_PYGD01000001.1, forward strand.
GCGCTGGGGGATATGCTGACCGGTATCGTCCATGTAAAGCAGGTGTTGGTATTAACGTTGAACGATTTGGCATAACTGCCGAAAGGCGTGTTAAACACAAGATTCAGCACAACAATACCGCCGGCGGCAGACGCGCTGACACACATGTTGACACCTATAAGGGAAGGTGTACACCAGTTAACGGCAGTCAATACGGATTCAAAATCGGTATGTAAACTTCCTTCCTGAACTAAAGCAAGATTCTGATTCATAATAATAGTTTTAATTGGTTTTCCTACTCCTGTGGTTTTTCGGATGAAGACCCCGTTTTTACTGTTACGGCCAGTCCGTTTTTTTTGACGTGGGCTCTGCTCCACGGTGTTGATGTTGTGACAAGCTTGCGAAGGCAAAAGTCCGGTCTTACGCGCCGCCGGACAAGATGAGAAATCCTGTTTTTCCTACAGGATTTTTAGCGGCATACAGGAAAAACCCTGTTTTTTATTACATCATTTTGCCGGTGATCACCAGACAGTTAACTTTGAAAGCCCAATGCCCACTACACAAATAACCTTACTATGAGCAAGATTAAAAAGCAGGATAAAGTCGTGTTCCAGATGTCTTCCACGGCCAATATCCCGATATCCCTCGAGGAAGCCCGGACCCGGCATATCAAGTACCTGGAACATGGCCCCTACATCTATACCGCCCAGCAGGATGACCCTGAATCGGAACCGAAGATCCTGCACAGTTTTGCGATCAACCAGGATGACCTCGAACTCCTGGTTAAATATGCAGAACAAGGCATCCGGTTGCATTTTTGCAAGGAGGCTTCCGGCGCGCTCAATATCATTGCCGCACCGATCGGTAAAGACGGCCGGCTCAACCTGGGTGACCCGGAGCTGAAAAAGAAGCCCATCGTGAATACGCTGGAACCCTGCCCCAGCCTTTGTGCGCCCCTTTTCTCCAGGAACAGCCTGAACAGTTGGTGCGAAAAGGACCAGTATTACTGGCTCGACCCCAATGAGAAACGGGATGGTAAAGATTGGTTTTTCGAAAGTCCCGAAGGCCAGAAGGAATATGTGAATCAGCCCTCGACAGCACCGCTCAAAAAAATAAAAAAACTGAAAAAGCTCAAGCGACTCAAGCGAGCCAGGCGGTCAAAACATTAAAACCATAAAAAGCCAGTCTTATGGTCCCGCTGCATTACCTGGTTTATATCGCTATCATCAGTCTTGCCTTTATCACGGGCCTGTACCGGCTTCGGGGGCAACGAACGATCCAACCTGTTGTATGGCTGTTGGGGATAACAGCCTGCAGTGAAATGTTATGCAAAATACTGGCGCTTACTATCCGGAATAATATCCCGGTCTATCATGTATACCAGCCGGTACAGTTTACCTTATGGGCGGTCTTCTTTTGTCGCAATATGCAATCGGGATGGAAGAAGACCGTATTTCCCCTATGGTTGCTGCTGATTTTGTTTTCGGTGTTGAATACGCTATTCATCCAGCCCTTAAACACCTTCCCGGGCAACTTCAGCAAGCTAGAAAGCGTGGTGGTTATGTTCTGGTCGTTTTGTCTTTTCTCCGAGTTCCTGGACCTGCCGGCACGGAAAAACATATTCGGGAGCAGCAATTTTATGATCTGTGTCGCGGTGATGTGGTTTAACCTGGTGTCCTACCTGTTCTTTGGCCTGTTTAATTATTATGTATCCAATCCGCAACTGATCCGTTCGGTGTGGAGTATCCACCTGTTCTCCAACTATACTTACTACAGCCTTTTGCTGACCGCCATGTTACTAAAAGCCGAAGCGCCTGCCTATGAATAATAGTGACCAGATCATCAGTATCCTTTCCTTTGCATTGTTTGTAATGCTGCTGTTTATCTTTTCGATATCGTTAGCCGTACGTTACCGCAAACGGAAGAAAGAAAACGAACTCCTGCAAACCAGCTACCTGCTGGAATTACAGAATGTGCACCTGGAAATAAAGGAAGAAATATTACACCACGTAAGCCGGGAACTGCACGACAACCTGGGCCAGATCGCATCGCTGATCAAGATCAACCTGAATACGATCAATACGGAACCCTTACCCCCGGAAACCGGCGAAAAAATAGAAGAGACCCGCAAACTGATGCGCAGGCTTACCCGCGATATCAAGATACTTTCTGTAGGGATGCACAAGTTAAACCCGGACCAGCCCTTTCTCGAAATGGCGAGAAATGAAATCTCCCAGCTCAACAAAACCGGCCTGTTTACCGCAACACTCCGGGTTGCCAACGACTTTGCCGAGCCGCAGCAGGAAAAGAGCCTGATGGTATTCCGCATGGTGCAGGAGGTGATCAATAATACGATCAAGCATAGCCAGGCAACAGAACTGAAGGCCAGCTTCTTCTGTAAAGACGATGCCTCCGTGATCGAGCTGCAGGATAACGGTATCGGGTTCGATACCGGCAAAGCCTCATCCGGTGAGAGTTCCGGTCTGGTAAACCTGCGCAACAGGGCCCGGCTGATCAATGCCGGCCTTAAGATTGCCAGCAAACCGGGAGCAGGCACAACGGTAACCATTCAATTTACTTAACCCAAAGATTATTAAAACGACATGCTCAACATAGGCCTCGTAGACGATCATACACTTTTCCGCAAGGGCATTATCTCCCTGATCCAGATGGCCTGTACGCAACCCGTACAGATCCTGTTCGAAGCCGGCAGCGGGCTGGAACTGCAGGAAATGATCAGCCAGGACCGGATGCCGGATGTTATCATCATGGACATTAACATGCCGGACATGAATGGCTTCGACAGCGTACTCTGGCTCAAAGAGACTTATCCCGGCATACCGGTGCTGGTACTTACCATGATGGATAAGGAAGAGTATATTATCCGCATGCTGAAGCTGGGCATCAGGGGTTACCTCAGTAAAGATGTAGAGCCTAAAGAACTGGGCGAAGCCATCACCGCCGTATCGGGCAACGGGTATTATTATACCGATTTTATTACCGGCAGGCTGATCAGTACCCTGCAACAATATGATGAACACGGCAGGAACCTGTCGCCGCTCAACGAAAGGGAAACCGAATTCCTGCGCCTGGCCTGCAGCGAATATACCTATCATGAAATTGCAGGGATGATGCACCTTAGCCCGAAAACGGTAGACGGATACCGCAAGGCCCTGTTTGAAAAGTTATCGGTAAAAAACAGGGTGGGGCTTGCCTTATACGCGGTTAAACACGGCATCGTGGAGCTGTAATGTATAAAAAGAAACGTATATTGAGACAGGAGATGAATGAATTACCCATAATTATTGCAGGTATCAGCTGCATTATCGCAGGCATGTTGTTGTTCCGGTTCACAAAGCAGGATACCCACCGGCTGAACAGCACTTATACCCGGCACCCGGCATCGAAGCAGCCGGGCGTATGGGCCTGGATAGAAAAGATCGAAAGGCAAAAGTTCAGCCGCCGTACCTACAGGGATGCGGTATCCTTATCGCAGGCTGAAAAAGCCTTACTGGCAAAGACTTCGGGCAGGTTGGGAAAACTTGCAGCCGGTGTGCTGGTCGTGCTGGGTTTTGTTTTTATAGGCTCCGCAGGCAGGACCGGTAAACCACATACCGGCTCAGGACCTAAAACAGCATCACCGCAACAGGCGGTACGGCATTTGCCATAAAGACCAGATTGCAGCAACACCTTTGCCCATTAAAGGGACACACGATTATCAGGCTTCACCACATTCCCACAACAGTATTATTCTGCAGCAACCCGGTAATGCGGATCCTCCAGCACATTGACCTCGATAACCGGAGCCGCATTTTGTAACAGCAACCTGCAATCCTCGCTCAGGTGCCGCAGCTGGAGCCGCTTGCCGGCATTCCGGTATCGCTCGGTAAGTTTATGCAAGGCTTCGATACCCGACATATCCGCTACACGGCTGTCTTTGAAATCGATGATCACTTCTGCAGGGTCGCCGGCAACATCAAACTTCTCATGAAATGCCGTAACAGAGCCAAAGAACAAGGGCCCATAGAGTTCGTAATGTTTTACCCCTGCCTCATCCACATACTTCTTTGCCCGGATACGTTTCGCATTGTCCCAGGCGAAGACCAGGGCGGCTATGATAACGCCTATCAATACCGCCAATGCCAGGTTGTGCAGGTAAATGGTAATGGCCGCTACCAGGATACCGATAAAGATATCCTGCCGCGGCATTTTGTTGATGATCCGGAAACTGGCCCATTCAAAAGTGCCTATCGCCACCATAATCATAACCCCGGTAAGCGCCGCCATGGGCAAACGCCCGATAACCGGTGCGCCGAACAGGATAATCAGCAGGATGGTAAGGGAAGCAATAATGCCGGATAAACGCGCCCTGGCCCCGGCAGCAAGGTTGACGAGGGTTTGCGCGATCATGGGGCAACCGCCCATACCGGTAAAGAACCCGTTCAGGATATTGGCCGTTCCCTGTGCGATACTCTCCCGGTTGCCATTGCCTTTTGTCGCCGTCATTTCATCAACCAGGTTCAGCGTGAGCAAACCTTCTGTAAGGCCTACGCCGGCCATGATCGCGGCATAGGGTGTAATGATGTTCAGGGTCTCTAACGTAAGGGGAATACGGGGTACATGAAAAGGCGGGAAGCCGCCGCTTACCGATGCAATATCGCTTACGGTTTTGGTATCGATATTAAAGCCCAGCACCACGAGAAATACAACGATTATGGCCACCAGCGAAGGCGGCACCGCTTTGGTAAACCGCGGCAGGATAAGTACGATCGCGATAGTGAGCGCTACCAGGCCGGCCATAATATACAGGGGCGTACCGCTGAGCCAGGACGTAACGCCGTTACTGGTAATTTTAAACTGCTCCAGCTGCGCCATAAAGATGACAACAGCCAGGCCATTGACGAAGCCATACATAACCGGTTGCGGAACGAGCCGGATAAACTTACCCAGTTTAAACACACCTACGAGTATCTGGAACAGGCCGGCCAGCGCCACTGCAGCAAATACATATTCGATGCCATGCGTTTTCATAAGGGCAATAAGCACGATCACCGTAGCGCCCGCACCACCGGATATAAGCCCCGGCCGGCCGCCAAGCACGGCAGTAACCAATCCCATAATGAAGGCGGCATATAAACCGGTTAAGGGCGGGAAACCGGCAAGGATCGCAAAGGAAAGCGACTCAGGCATCATGGTCATGGCCACGGTAAACCCTGCCAGTATTTCATTTTTATAGTTTACTTTTTGTTTGAGATCGAACAGGTTCAGCTTAGCCCTCATGAAATGACGCTTTTAGTTTTTTGAATATACAAATGTTATGGAAAGGAGGTAACAGGACAAGGGCCCGTTTATAGTAAGCTGGCAGCCAGGTCAGCAAAGCGCTGCACGACTAAGGTGGCGTAACGGATGAAGATGTAAGCGTCCGGATCATGGTGACGCAAAAGTAGCGCATTTTCTGCTTTATAGGAAAGGGCTTTATACAGGCTTGACGCGAACCGCAGCCAGCAAACTACAAGTGATTTGGACTACGGGCAATAGAAACGTTATATTATTTACATACAAATAAAATACCCTAACTTTAACCAAATACAACCTTAGATGCGCTACCGGATCATGGCCCTGCTCCTGCTGGCCTGCAATTGCGCCTGGGCACAGGCAACCCTCAAAAAACTGGATGGCAGTGTGATCAGCACTGCCGGCATCGACGAGGCCGTAAACCGGCTGATGCAAAATGCCGGCGTACAGGGCCTCGGCCTGGCGGTACTGAACAACAACAAACCCGTATTCGTAAAAGCCTATGGCTTCAAAAACAAACCGGCGCAGGCGCCTATGGATACGGCTACCATCGTATACGGCGCATCGTTGAGCAAGGCCGTATTCGGTTACCTGGTCATGAAGCTGGCAGAGCAAAAAGTAATCGACCTCGACAAGCCCTTGCACCAATACCTCGGCAAACCCATATCGGCCTATGCATACTTTGCCGACCTGGACAAGGATGAACGTTGGAAACGCATTACGGCCCGCATGTGCCTGAGCCATACCACGGGACTGGCTAATGTACGCTGGTTCGATCCGACGCAGGCCAAACCTGCTTACGACTCGCTGGCGCCCCTTAAAATCTACTTTACGCCCGGTACGAAATATGCTTACTCAGGCGAAGGCTTTAAGCTGCTGCAATTCGTGATAGAAGAAATTACTCATAAAAACATAGATGCATTGGCAACAGAACTGGTGTTCCGGCCTTTGCACATGAACCGTACGGGATATATCTGGCACGATGATTTTGGTGACAGCAATGTAGCGGTCGGACATTTCGATAATGGCGATATAGACATCAAGCGCAAGCGCAGCAAGCCGGTTGCCGGCGGCTCGCTGGTAACTACCATTGCAGACTATACGCGGTTTACGGAACAGGTAATGCAACAAAAGGGGTTGAGTAAAAAGAGCTACCGGGAGCTATTCGGGGCGCAGATCGCTATCCATTCCAAAACGCAGTTCCCGCCCATTACACAGGAAACGACAACTGCCAACGACGCGATAAGACTGTCTTATGGACTGGGCTGGGGCGTATTGCACTGCCCCTATGGCAAAGCGGTGTTTAAGGAAGGCAATGGCGAATCCTGGAGAAACTATAATATCGACTTTATCGACAAAGGCATCGCCATCATTATCCTGGCCAACAGCGAAAGCGGCGAAAGCATATTCCAGGAGCTTGCGGAAACCCTGACGGGCGATACCTGCATTCCCTGGCAGTGGGAAGGTTATATACCCTACCAGGATATTAAAAAGTAAGCTAGTTAACACAGCGACTGGTGCCGGTAGCCTGCCACTAGCGCTTGCCGTAGTAAATAATACAGACGCCAATCAAGGCAATGATACCGCCGATAACATCGTAGCGGTCCGGTACGTACTTATCGAATTTCATAGCCCAGAGTATCGACATCACGATAAAGAAGCCGCCGTAGGTAGCATATACTTTAGCGAAGCCGGCCGTTTGCCAGGTAGCTACAATGCCGTAGAAGGCGAGGATAATACCACCCAGGATGCCCTGCCACACCGGCTTATCTTCGCGTAACCATTGCCATACGAGGTAGCCGCCGCCGATCTCGCAAAGACCCGCCAGGATAAATACCCCTATCGATTTTAAAAGATCCATGATATATTGTTGATCCGGTACCGCACCGGGCTAAGGGTTATGTTTTGCCAAAAAGCCATCGCCGGGCGGGCCCTGCAGCATTGTTCAAAGATACGTCGTTGGCCGCAAACCCTTACCGCAGGCTTCATACAGACCAGCAAACAAAGAGCCGGTCCCTTGCAGTACCGGCTCCTCAAATATCTGGAATGTTATACCCGCATTATCCCCAGCACTTGCCCGAAAGCCATAGATAGGCCAGCAGCGACAGGCAACAGGCAAAGGCCAATAACGGAAGGCCCCATTTAAAGATCTCGAGCCACTGCATAGCACGGAAGGAACGGGATGTTTTCTCAGGCTCAAAAGGCGTAGGACGCGGCACCGGTATATCGCGCTTACCGATCATGATCCAGAAGTAGGTGTTCTCGATATAGTCGAGTATAAAAGGTATGAGCTGTGCCCAGGCCAGGCCCGTAAACCAGTAATGGCCTACTGCGGTTTCCATATCGGAAGCAAGATGCATACACAATACAAAAATGCCGCCATAGGCAGCCGGGATGAACAGGATGTAATCCAGCAGCAGCTGGATCCTGAGGGCCTTTATCGTTCTGCGCGCATCTTCAGGCAAGGCATAGATGCCGTTAATCAGGTTTTCCAGGTCGAAGCTCTTGGCTGGGAACTGCAGCTCAAACATAGAAAAGCCGCGCCTGATCGGGTCTTTGGTAAACAGGAACCTGCTTTGCCGGCCCATAAGCCAGGAGGACAGGAACACTACGGCAAGCGCTATTACAAAACACCAGCCGGCATAAGGTATCGTTATCATCAGGATTCGTTTTGTTGTTGTAAGAAAAAAGTCTGCCGGTCGCCTTTGTAGGCACTCCAGTCAAATTCATCCAGGAATTTACGCGCAGCTTCGGCGCCTATGGCAAAGAGGTCGATCTTTTGCTCGTTGGTCAGGAAAAAGTTCAGCCAGTTGTATTCCGCAACAGGCACCTTACCGACCCCGAGATTCATGATCCTGTTTTTAAGACCGAAGTCCTTATCGTAGTAAAACCGTACCGTATTAAACATCCTGCCCAGGTAACCGGCAAAGCTCCATTGTTCGGGCTCGTCCTGTTTGTCGCCCGGTTTGCTGTCGTCCAGGTCAATGCCTAAAGTAGGCAGCCGCGGCACTTCGATATCCTTGTTGTAAAATACATTGACCGGGAAATTGGATAAGATACCGCCATCGACGAACCGCACGGTATCCGGTGGTGCTTTAAGGTTAAACTGCTCTTCCCATAAGGCATTTACACCCGCATCGTTACCGGGTATATCCTTGATATAGTAAGATTCAAAAAACACGGGTATCGACATCGAAGCCCTTACAAAACCTGCCGGTTGCAACTCGTTCATTTTATCTGCGGTGCGAAACAGGTTGGCCATGGCTGGGAACTCGAACTTATTCTGGGTTACCAGTTCCGATGCAATAAACACGACATCGCCCTTCAGATCGGCGACCGGCTCCTTGCGCGGCGACCGGATCTTTAACGCAGGCGCCGTTGCCGCCCGCGCCTCAAGATCGCCCACGGTATGGATACCGTTGGCTTTCATATGCGCCTTTACCCAATCGTAGAAAAAGTCGCCGGGATTGATGCCGAAGCCCGCTGTCTTTAGGCGCTTCAGCAGCGAAGAGACATAAGCCCCGGTAACCCCTGCTACAAGTACATACAACCCGATAAGGATAAATACGAAACAGGTAGCCAGACCCAGCACGGGATACTTATGCTGCAGGCCCAGCAATACAAAGGCCGACACCAGGATCAGTGCGAGGAAAATAAGCGCATTACGCAACAGGTTGCGGATACGTTTCATAAAGTCGGGCTGCTGTACCAGGCCCCTGATCAGCATACGGGCAAAAGGGTGGCCGTCTACCAACCGGAACAGGTCAAGATCGGCCAGGGCGCTGATGAGGTAATCCGATTTGGTTTTGCTTTTATCTTCCTGGATGGCCATCAGCGAGGTATTGATCGCCCCTGCGCTGGTACCCGCCAGTTTGAGAAAACGGATGCCGGCCTGTTCGAGCACATACACATAACCCACCAGGGCAACGCCTAATACGCCGCCGCCTTTTTGTACGAGGTTAACGTATTGTTCGCCCTGCTCGCCGAGTACATCGGAAACGATTTTAGGATGCGCCCTTACCTGGTCGACACAGGCGCTGACCCGCGGATCATTTTTGAAATCGTCGGGGGTAAGCTGCTTTTTGTTTTGATGCGGTGATTTTGCAGACATAGTAACGGTTTATCGATAAGTATAAAAGCACAAAATATTAAATATTTAAATCATAAACAATACACGGCGATACAGATCATGAACAAATAATAAAGTCCCCGAACTGCCGTAGTACAGACCTGTAGCCGGAGCCGGGAAAGCATGCACCCGCAGTCGTTTTCCTTTGCAGAAAAAAAAATTCCGGCCTGCCGTCACAAATTCTTTTCTTTATCGTCTTACATACAAACACCCTATTCTTGAAAGCACTACTGGACGCAAGACCCCGGTTTATCCGGTTCGCAGCAAGCATCCTTGGCAACGAGCCGGATGCGGAAGATGCCGTACAGGATTGTTACATACGCTTATGGGAACGCAATGGCGCTGCCGGCGCCCGCAACCCGGAGGCGTATATGATGCAGGCAGTACGTAATGCCTGCCTCGATCAGCTGAAGAAGAAAAGGCCGGAACAACTGGATGAACGCTATTGGGAAAACAAGGTACATGCGCCCGATGTATGGCAACAGATCGTAAACAAAGAACAATCGAAGCAATTGCAGCACCTCCTGCAACTGCTCAGCGAGAAGCAGCGAACGGTCTTTTACCTGCGCGATATCGAGGGTTATGAACTCCAGGAGATCGAGGTACTCATGGGAATCAGCAACGAAGCCGTGCGGGCACAGCTGTCCCGCGCCAGGAAACAATTAAGGGAACTGTATAATCAACGATCATGAACGATATCGAAGCTTTATTGGAAAAGTATTATGCGGGCGAAACTTCGCTGGAAGAAGAGCGCCGCGTACGGGAATATTTTGCACAACACCCCGAGCAGCAGGCCACACCCGATGCCCGACTCGCCGCTGCGGTACAGGCCGCGCGGGATACGCAACCCGACAGGGTGCTCCCGCAGCGCCGCAGCCACCGGTTTAAATACCTTGTGGCCTGCGGTACCGCACTGGCTGCTGGTATTGCGCTGGTGATAACCCTGAAGCAACCTGGTGTAACGCCGGCGCCGCAGGCGGCATTACCACAAACAACTGCGGTGTCGTCCGCACTAAGCAGGACCATACTGGTAAGACCGGATGTATCGGGCGAAATACAGGACGAGGAACAGGCACTGGAACAGGCCCGCAAAGCCCTGGCTTATGTAAGCAGCAAATTGAATAAGGGCGTTACCGGCATCAACCAGTTTGGTAAACTGGAACAATCCATCTCCAAAATCCAAAACAAAAACAAATCATGAAACTATTAAGAATCACCCTGAGCCTGCTCCTGCTGGCTATATTGCTGCCCTTTGCCGGCCAGGCGCAGGAAAGCCCGGTACAGAAATGGCTGCATGCCTTTGAAGACCGTAACGACATTACAACGGTAAGCATCAGCGGCGCTATGTTCAAGATGTTATCCCGCATCAATTCATCCGATCCCGACTACCAGGATATCGTAAAGTTTGCGGCCAAGCTCCAGGACTTTAAAATCGTGATCCTGGAAGGCGATGCCGCCAAAGCCAAAGAGAAAAGCGAATTCAGCCGCCTGCTGGCCGCCGCACCGCTGGGCAATTTCGAAGAACTGATGTCGATCCGCGAAAAGGGCGACCAGATTACCTTCCGGGCCCTGCAGCAGAACAATTATGTGCGGGAACTGATCATGACCGTCTCGGGCAGTGGCGACCAGGTCATCATCTTTATCAAAGGTAATTTTAAACTGAGCGAGCTTACCCAGATATCGGACAACATGAATATTACCGGTATGGATAAGATCAAAAAAATGAAAAAATAATAACCCAATAAACGAAAAACCATGAAAAAGATCCTCCTGCTTACGACCCTCCTCTTCCTGGCCTGTTGCAATGACATGCAAGCCAGGAGCGGCCTGCAGCGCTTTTATGCCAACCATAACGGCGACGACAATGTGGTATCGGTAAAATTGCCGAAACTGTTACTCCGGTTTATACCCAAAGACGATGAAGCCAGCTCCGTGCTGCGCCACCTTAAATCCTTAAAGGTATTCCAGATAGAAGCCCTGAACGGCAGACGCCGCGCAGTGGTAAGCGAACTGGAAGACGCCCTGGCACAGGACAGCTACGAAAGCCTGCTGCAGGTAAAGGATAAAGGAGAGCGGGTAAATATCTATATCAACCAGGACGGCGACCGCATCCACGACCTGCTGATCATGATCGACAGCGACCGGGAACTTGTGGTAGTACAGGCCCGCACCAAAATTACTTTCGATCAGCTGACGCGTATGCTCAACGACTACCAGTCGGATAAAAAGGGCTCCGGCCTTGCCCGTGTCATCAGTTTTAAAGGATAAATACAGCCCCCTACAAACCCATACGTCTACCCTAAAAAGTCAACAGCCGGTCATCGTAACAGATGACCGGCTGTTTTAAATTTGGTATTGCTGAGCCCGGTGCTGCCTGCATTATACCGGGTACAATGCAGGCTTCAAGACCGGTTATTGTTTCACGAACTTGAACATCTGCCGATCGCCATTTTCCTGGCTGATGTTCAGGATATATACACCCGGTATAAAATCTTTAACATCGATAGCATAGGGACTGCTGCCCATCAGGCGCTTATAATCCGCAAACAGTTTCCTGCCCGACACATCGAACAGGGTAATATCCGCAATCGTTTCCTGCGGAGCCATAAAGCGGACAAAGAGCTTGTCGTTGGTAGGATTCGGGTAAATAAAGAAGCTGCCTGATTCGATCATCGTTTCCTTCATCGGGGGCGGCATAGGCGCTGATGAAGCAAGTGCCCTGTCCCTGTAGCTCTGCGACTGGCATTTGGCCAGGATACCGGCCGGGCTTTCCTGCGCCGACTGCAATGTGGCATCACAAGGAATATACTTGCTGATGTTCAGCGTCGAAAACCCGGAAGCAGGCGAAAAGAAAGAAGCATCAGTTATGATCAGCTTGCCTGCATACAGGTGCGCGTTATTACCCAGGAACACATTGTTTTTGATAATAATGGTATCACGGGCAAAAAGGTTGCCGTTTACGGTAGCCTGCTCCAGCACAATATTCCGGGGTGCATTGATCACTGTAGGAAAAGCCGGATCGGAAGCAAAGCTATGCACATAATAGTTGTAGAACGGGCTATTGGAACTCAGGTAGCGGTCCAGGTTGTAACGAAGATTTGAAAAGCCGGGCGCAGGTTGTGCGTCCTCTTTGGCCTTCGACATGTCGTACGACAGCACGATGGAAATAACATCGTCATCGACCTGGTATTTTTTACGCAGTTTAAACACCACCTTCAAAATAATATCCGGCGTCTTATTGCGACAGCATATGTCATTAGAAGTCTGGTTGGGATCTGTAGTGGTATGGTGATACATGTTAAACGCCACATTACGCATACACTGGATCGGCGCATAAGGCGTCCGGATCCTGTATTTGCCCTGTTTAGGCCCGTTATCGCTACTACCATTGCCCATATAATCAAAGAAGCCGGCCGACAGGTAATCCGTTTCCCAACCGGCATCTTCCATACGTTGCGGTATAGAGGACGCAAGCGCTTCCGGTTTCCCGAACTCTACGGGCATCTGGTCGACATCACGCCACAGGAGTACATTAGATGGCGGACGACGGAATATCACGTCACCTGAATCGCTGCCAAACTCAAGGATATACGTGGCTTCTACGCCGATCACTTCCAGGTTAGACGCAGGGTTGACCACGTATTTAAGATCGCTGCTCATCCGGTATTGCCGGATATTGGGTATAAAGGGAATAGTAGCCGGGTTAATGGTGCTCATATCGTATGGATTCCAGCTAGGCGCCTGCGGCTTATATTCCACGTATTCGAGCGCCGGGATATCGAGTATATTGACCACACCCAATATATTGTTGTAGTCGGGAATACCTGCACCCGGCGGCCCTGTCCTGGTTGCCGGTGTAATAAAGCTATACGAGGTAATCGGGTTCGTCTTTTTGATCGTACCATTCAGGTTCAGGTCTACGGAATAGATAGTGGGCGTAGGTTTGGGCGTGCCGGTTGTGGCCGGCTTATTCATACTGCTGAAAAAGTCGAACAACCCGATCACGGCGCCCACATAAGGTATCGCTGAAGCCACGGTCTTGAGACCGGCCAGCTGGTTGGCGCCATAGTTTAAGCCCTGCAGAAAATCGACCCCATCCTTGAATTGCTTTAAAGCAGCAACGTTAGGGGCAACTGTTATGCCCAGGCTATCGAACGTTACCCCGTTGGGATATTTGTCTGCCAGCTTACCATTGATTTTATTAACCAGGTAGCCATCTACCTGGTCCATACCTTTCTCGAAATTCTTCCGGTATCCATCATAGGTCTTATAACTTTCAAAAGCCTTCTGTACCCCTTTAATCACGGCCTGTTCGTTGGCGCCCAGCAGGTCGTTCATGCCTACCGCATTGGTAGTGGTTCCCGGCTGTTTATTAATCACCGCATTTTCGTAAAGCTGTCCATTGATCTTTGCTTCGATCAGGGCATCTTCGTTGGCGAAAAGCCGGATCGTCAACCTGCTGTTCTCACTCCTGCTGCAGGTACAGGGATCGTATGCCGCGGGAAAGTCGGCGAAGAACCAATAGTAATTGCGGTTGTCGAGATAGTTCGGCACCCGCATACTGTTTTGTGTTTCCAGGAATACAACCGGTTTGCCTACCGGACTAACATGCTGTAACAAGGCAGTCCGGCGCGGACTATTGATAAACGAGAGTTCAAGATAAGCGCCGGTAAGACCGAGATCAGCCGCCTTGGTCGTAAGCATAAAGAATACGCGGATCTTACCGGTATAGCGGTTATACAGCGCAAAGAAAGGGTTCTCTACTGTTTTGTCTTTGGGCGAGGGCAGACCAAATTCTTTGATGAGCAATTCCCAGCCGTCTGCCGGTTTATGATCCTTCAGTGCGGCCGGCATGTCCTGCAGGTCTGTAAGATTGAGGTTATTGAAAACACTGCCGCTGCCTTGTGCATACATGGGCAGCGTGATCTGCCGCGCCGGCGCCGAACCGGTTGCCGGGTTATACTCATCCATCAGGTACACGGTAGCCAGCTCCTGCGTCCAGTCGAAGGTATTGACACTACCCGGAGCGCCGGGAGCCGTCGTGACCGTATTGACCTGGTTCCAGCAATACTGGCCGTGTGCCAGGCCGGTACAGAGCATACCAAGTAATAAAAGTATTTTATTTTTCATTGTTTTTTATCGTTTAGTGAGTTTAATAAGGCCTGATCTTCTTACCGATAAATGTTTTGGTAACATAAAAAATACCGGGTTTGCCGATGCCTGTTAAAAAATGCTGGTAGCCGTTATCATCATAACTGTACGTAATCTGGATCGTGCCTCCAGAGAGGCTTCCTTTGCCATACATACCAAAATAATTACGGGTAACGCCGGTGTCGATATCTTTAAAGTGCCCGATAAAAAAGTTTTTCCCGCCCCAGGCTATACCGTTGTACTTGTTCCAGTCTTCGTCGGTATTACCCTTGGGCAACTCCTGGATACAACCGGTACGGCCATATTTGCCGAGTATGGTTCCGCTGTAATTACGGGATGTATCATTTACCTGGATCGTAAACAGCGCCCCCGGGTCATCGGTGTTATACCCTTCATACACCCCGCTTACCGGGATATCTTCCAGGGCGCCCACCGCATACAGGGTGTGGCTTATGGTATCCGACCATTTATCGCCGGCCAGGCAGGCAACAAAAGACTTATAATAAACGATCAGTGTTACCTGGGTGTTCCGCCCTTCGGGAAAGCCGCGCCGGCGTATCATCTTATCCGTAAGTACTTCCGATCCGATAAACCATTTAAGGCTGTCATAATGCTCGGTGGTCGCCTCAAACACAACGTTATTGGCAACATATACCGTGTCCGTTTCGGGATAGTCGTACTGCCTGATGTAATTACCGTTTGCATCCGTTTCCGTATAAACAAGCTCCTCCCTGATCGTAAAACCGGCACGGATCGCGCGTTTTCCGCTACAGGGGTCGTAATTAGGACAGGCGGGGTCGGTGGGATCGTTGCATTCTTTTTTACACCCGGCATCCATCAGGAGTAAGGCCGACAGTAAAGGAAGCAGGAAAACCCGGGCGGCAGGTAGCCACCCTGTTCCGGTGTATTTTTTAAGGTTTGGCATGGGCGGCTTTTAAAGCATCAATTTCCTTTTGTTGCCGGATCACATACAAGGTCAACTCTTCTACTTTCTGCATCAGTATCCGGTTCATTTCACCTACTTCAAGACCTTTATCTTTTATTTCCTGGCCGCTGGGTACACCCGGCAAATGTTTGTTCTCGTTCACATAATCTTCCACATCGGCGAGCGTAGGCAAGGCATAACTATCCTCGAATACATAGTCTGCCCAGTTATCAACCTGTACCACGCATCTTTTGGCAACCATATCGCCGTCTACACTAAGTTTATAATTGGCAAAAGCACCGGTAGCAGCTGTAGTACCGATACGCAGGCTGTTTCGTATACCTACCTGGTCCCGGTTACTTACCCAGAATACCAGAGCAGGATTGTAAGAGACCGTAGAGCCATTGGGTCCCAAAAAGGTTTGGTAAGTGCCGTTCCAGATCTCCATAATGTTGTTGTTGGCGCCGTCGTAACCATTCATGATCTTTAGCGCACTGGAAGCCTGGTTAGGCGTAGGGGCCGTCTGGTATTGAATGTTCCGGAGGGTGAGTTTGGTGTTCTCATAAGTGGTAGTGCCAATGGCTGCTTTCGTTGTCGTCGTTCCCGTCCAGGTTTGAGCAATGAGCGGGCTGGCGGCAAAAAGAATCAGTGCGAGTAAAGCTGTCTTTTTCATTTGAAGTGTTTGATGTGTTTGAAGTGATTGAAGTGAGTAATATGCGCCAAAATAATAATTTATAGCAATTAATACTATTTGCTACAGATTTTTTATTAATGCCTGTTTAATTTTAAACAGCATTAGCTACTGTAATAAAAATATTTATAACAGCAGCGTTTATATAAATTATTAAGAAGATAACCTTTAACTGGGAAATTAAAACAGCGCAGGTAAGGCCAATCGGTTACATCACAGACAGGGAAAAGTCCGGCAGCAGCTACTACCGGGGACATAGAATGTCCATAAGCACTTAAGCAGCATACCCCCCTGCAGTAGTTTTACCTGCAGGGCCAGATACCGCCAAAGGAGAGGAACGGGAACCGTCAGGCACCCGGCTGCAAGCAGGATTAAAACATGCGGGATTGCATTACTCCGATACTTACTCGTCGCAAAAAGCGGGGAACCGGTAGTGGATGGAAGCAGCTTACTACCAGGAAGCGGCAAAGATTTACACAGGCCTGCATTAGCCGCAGGCCCGGCTTTACGGCCAAGGCGGCCGCCTGCAGTATAAGTACGGCAAAGATGACCGGGCTGATGAATAGCAAACCTATCGCCTGTTATAGATCCATCGAAAGTCCCAATACGAACTTGCCGTTCTTTTTCAGGTCGATATCGCCGTCCCAATGATAGAAGAAGCCGGCCTGCAGGTTCAGGTGGGCAATATTTACATAGTTGATCTTTACCAGGTCGTTGAGCAGGATACCCGTCTCGTGGTAACCCCGGGTGGGCACCGAAAACTCCGGCCCCAGGTGCACTTCCCGGTTGGCCAGGCTGCCGATCATAAAATTATGCGCAATGCTCAGGTAGGGCTTCGAAACATTTTCAAGGTTATATAACCGCCAGTTAAAATCATGCTTCCAGTTTACACTGAAAAAACGGTCGGTGTACACCTCGTAAGGATACATCGTGATAAAGCTGCCGAAACTGTAGATCGGCAGGTCTTTATTGCGAAAGCCCCTGCCGGCAAATAGCTTTGATAAGGGTAAGGGCTGCTCCTGCAGGGTAGCGCCGGCCATCAACAGGAAGCTTTCATTACCGATACCGGCCCAGTGCCGCGTCCATCTAACCGCCGCCAGTGCCTGCAGGTAATTATTACTATAGCGATTATCCTGGTATATGTTACCGGCGGTAAGCTTCAGGTATACTACCGGGTAACGTGTGCCGGAGTTTACATAATGCCGGAATACGGGCACCCGGCGCTCCGCGTAGGCATAACGCAGGTTGAGCGAGGCCTCGCGCGCCCGGAACGCGCTCAGGTATTCGTTGTTATTGTAGAACTGGTAATCGTACTGCGGGTCTATCTTCTGGTAATGCCCCTCTAAAGTGGCCGTCCAGTAGCCCATACGGGCCGTGCCCGAGAGGTAATAGTCTTCTACTTTATCGGCGCGGCTCATGGCCCATTGCTGCAGGTAGTTGCGGTCAATATCTTTGTTGATGCGGATCCTGCCCGGATCCAGCAGGTCGTTGCTGTAGCCAAAGCGGATCATCTTGTCTTTATAGGCATCGAGGTAGAGCTCCGCAAAGCCGCCGTATTTCCACTGCTTGTCACCGGCGCCATAACCGGCCCAGCCACCCAGCGACATCCAGGATACCAGGCGTTCGTTGGTCTGGAGCCCCAGCCCCAAACGCGAGCGTTCAAAACCATTAAAAGCGTAAAGACGTTGCAGATCCAGGTCTACCGGCCCCAGGGGCACTTTCGCTTCCGAAAGCTTATCCATCAGGTTGGTCAGCTTCTCGATACCGGCCTTTTTAAATATGCTATCCACGAAGCGATAGGTTTCCTGCTCCTTATGCGACAGCGTATCGGGCCTTATCGATTGCCAACGCAGCTCGGTAGCTTCGTCGGCGCCGGGCAGCAGCTTTACCGTCTTGGCTTTATCGAAGCGGAAACGCGCCGGCCGTGTCCATTGCAGCGAGTCGATACGCGAGGTGCCTTTCAGGATCAGGCCTATGGGTCCTTTTTTATTTTTACTGAACTTGCCCCAGTCGATCTCGTAATTGAGCTGTTCGGGAAACCAGCGGCCTTCTTTGTATTGGTATTGTTGTTCTATCCTCAGCTTCCTGTCCAGCGTCTCATCTTTGGCTACGCCCGTAAAGTAAGCAATCGCATAAGCCCTCGAATGGATATACACCTGTCCTTTTAAAGCATCCTGCTCTTTTCCCTTCCTCGGACGGAAAGCCAGGATATAAAGCGTATCGGCTCCTTTGAGTACTTCGTCTACCAGGTCGAATTCGTAATCGCGGCTCCAACCGTTGCTTACCGGGTTGGGATAATCCCTGCCATTCAGTTTAAAAAAATCGCTGTAGGCGTCGAAAGGCAGGATATCGGTAACCAGGCTTACAAAAGGCGCTTTTTTCCAACCCGATACCCGCGTAGCCAATACCTCGTCCTGTATCTGGTTGGGCCGTTCATAACTGCGCCTGCTGTAGGTTTCCGACACCAGGATATGTTTATCCGCGAGGTAGCCGGCCAGCGCTGCGCTGGCTGTATCTTTCAATACAGAATCGGGGGCGTAGACATCGGCAACCATTTTATGATACAGGTTACATTGGTACCAATCGTACCGGTCCGGCTTGTGCAGCGCCCTGTTGGCCACGGCACGGCGTATAATAGCCCTGATCTTGTCATAAGGCGGCGCAATCACTACCTCCTGCAGGTTATGCTCCCGTTCTTCCAACCGGATTAAGAGGTTGCGGTTGTTGCCGGGACTTAGCGACACTGTTTTTGTTTTGAAACCCAGGTAGGATATCGTCAGGAAGCTGACGCTTTCCGGTATTTCTCCTTTAAAGTTGCCTTCCAGGTCAGACAGCACGGCATCGCCTACTTCACCGAATTTAACGGTCGCAAAGGTCAGCGCTTCGCCATTGGCTGCGCTAACAATCCTGCCGCTGAGTTGTCGCTGCGCGGCTACGGTAAAGGGCATTAAAAGGAGGATCGCAAAAATGCGGTACAGGACATGCTTCATAAGATAGGGCTTATCGCCGGCAAGCCGGTCAATGGTCTATATTATTAAATGCACATCGGGGGGCGGAGGTTGCCCGGCCCTTTTTAATTTTTTATGGAAGAAGGCAGGGGAGAAAAATGGGGAATTTGTCCCGGGAGACAACTCCCGGAACAAAAAACAGATAACCCTTACCCTTGCATGAAGCCGGTTTTCAGCCGGTCTTCGAATTGCGCAAGTTGCTGATCCGTAAAATCGAGATGGGTAACGAAACGTACGAGATCGTTGCCAAAAGCAACGCAATAAATACCCTGTTCGCGCATACGGGCCACGAAAGCCGCAGCAGGCAAGCCGCCGGCCGGTCGTACCATCACGATATTCGTAGCCACCGGCAGTACTTCCGCTACAGGGGCATATTGTTTTACGATGCGCTCTATTTCCCTTGCACGGCGATGGTCTTCTTTTAATAAAGGGATATTGTGGTCAAGCGCATAGATACCGGCTGCAGCCAAAATCCCCGCCTGGCGCCATCCGCCGCCCATCAGTTTTCTCTGGCGCCTTGCTTTACCGATCAGTTCCTTTTTACCGATAAGCAGCGAACCCACCGGGCAGCCCAGGCCCTTCGACAGGCAGATAGAAATGCTATCGAAAGCCCTGCCATATTGCTCCGGTGTTTCGCCGGTTTCGACCAGGGCATTGAAAAGCCTGGCCCCATCCAGGTGAAAAGCCATCTGGTGGCTGCGGCACAGCGCCCCGATCTCTTCAATCACAGCCATGTCGTAGTAACCGCCACCACCGCGGTTTACCGTATTCTCCAACGCTACCAGCCTGCTTGGCGGCTGGTGGATATCGTCCGGGTTATTGATGGCATCCCGGACATCGCCGGCGCTGATGCGCCCGTTGATACCCTGCAGCGGCCTTACCGAGCACAGTGCATTTACAGCGATACCACCGCCTTCGTACCGGTAAATATGGGCAAGATGATCACAGATCACTTCATCGCCCGGCCGGGTATGTGCTTTAATGGCCAGTTGGTTGGTCATCGTGCCCGTAGGACAAAACAGGGCAGCCTCCATGCCAAACATCCCGGCAGCCTTATCTTCCAGCTGTTTCACCGTAGGGTCTTCTTCATATACATCGTCGCCCAGCACTGCTGCTGCCATCGCATCTTTCATACCCGCCGAGGGCAGGGTTAACGTATCACTGCGCAGGTCGAGCCGGGACTGTTGCACTTCATTCATCATATAATACAGTTACTATTTTAAAAAAAATAAATATTTGATCATTACGCATGCAAAATAAGCAAAAAAGCAAAATACCAGGACAACGGCTCTATCCGGCATAGCAAAAAGCGGTGCATAAAAACCCCTGTTTGGGCAAAATGATGTACATGCTCCAGCCTTCCGGCCAGCGGCTCCTGAAGCTAAGCGATTAAACAGTAGCGGCTTAAAGATAAACATCTGTTAGGGCACAATTCCTGCAACTGCCTGTATAGATCCATTGACAAAGCAAGCCGGGCGATTTAATACTGCCTGGCAGAATAACGCCCCTGATGATACGCCTTACGCAGCAGCAGCCAACGGATGCAATGGTTTGCAATACGAAAGGTTCCGAGCCGGTAAAAACCGGCACAGGAAAGGGACGACAGGCTCCCGGGATAACCCGGGAGCTTATTTATGTCAGGTAACTTGGCAAGTACAGGCTTGTGTTTATTGGAAAAATAACCGGATTGATCAGCGCATCCGGAACGGGTCTCGGCAACGCGATCCGGAACGCAGTACAGGAAGAGAACGATCAACCATATAGACGCCATATAGCTGCCGCATTTTAATTGTATTCGAAAACAGGCTATCCGTTCACATGGCACGATCTGCAGGCAGCCTTACAAACAGGGCGTTACAACAACTTCAGTTTTGCGAATAGCCATAGTAAAAGATAAGCGATGCCCTGTCCGCCCCCGGGGCAGCCATAAGTAAAAGCGTACCGTACAGGCGTTAAGCCAGCATTTTACCTGTTGTTCATTTTACGGCATTCGTCTGCGCAGGCCTTGCAGGCGCGGGCACATAACTGGCAATGCTCGTGGTTATGCTTGGCACACTCTGCACCACAGGCTTCGCAAATATCGCCGCAGATCAGGCACATGCGTGTGGCCTGGCTGCTGCCCATGCTCATTAACTGGGCGGCGGCATAACAAAGTACCGCACATTCCATATCCAGCCTGATACAGGCCGCCATCATGGCCACATCGTCTTCATAAGTACAGGCCGTAGCACATTGGTTACAGATAGCTGCGCATTTAAGACAGGCTTCTATACAGTCTTTATATTGATTGTATCCGTTCATAAGATTTTGCTTTTATAAAATGAAACACCAGTGCCGGCTTATGGTTCAGCCGCAAACCGGTATTGCCTTCCGGATAAACTGCAAAGCGGCTACCGGATCGCAAGCCAGGAGGCCGAACGAACAGACATCCTTCCGGTTAGCGGCAGCGCCTCTTTAAAATACAAAACAAGGATTGGATAAAATTTACCCTCAATGGGTAAAACAGTAATGGTTAAATGTAAATGCAGGACCAGGACAAAAAAGAGCCGGCCCTTCCGGACCGGCCCCTTATACGGATCGCGTACCCTGCGATCCTGTATTGGTTTGTACGCTAACTATCAGGGATTGATCTGTACCAGCACATTACCGCCGCCAATAGCCGTCCAACTGGCATTGATCGTATAACCGCCGGCACTAGCCGAGTAGGTGGTACTGGTCGCACAGCTACCGGGTGCACCTATAGAGCCCGACAGGCCGCTATATACGGGCACAATATTTATTACATCAAAAGCAGAGCCTGTTATCACCGGGTAAGCGGGTATATTCCAGGGTATACTCCATTCCAGCCCCCCAGAAGTTACGTTGTTGAAGGCTACGGAAGAGCCTCCGTCTACCGGCAAACGCCAGCTTATATAAGAGCAGGGAGCGGGCATATTGATATCGTGCGCCCAAAAGGTTATATAAACCGTGTAGGAGGTATTGTTATTGATAAATATGGCGGCTTTGGCGCCGAATGCCGCACCGACCAGCAGGAGGCTTGCGATTAGTTTTTTCATAAGAGCATGGATGGAGGAAAAAATGGTGTTTGAAAAATCGGATTAGGGGTTGATATCCACCAGTATGTTACCACCGCCTAAATCGGTCCAGGTAGCATTGATGGTATAACCGCCGCCACTGGTAATATAGGAGGTGCTGGTGGCACAACCACCGGGCTTACCGATAGTAGCCCAGTACAAACCGCTTACGGTAGGCACAATGTCGATCGCGTCGAAACCGGAACCGGCCAGACCCGGCGTACCGGGCAGGTTCCAGGGAATACCCCAGGCAAGGCCCGGAGACGTTACATTATTGAAAGCTACCGAAGAACCGCTATTGACAGGCATACGGTTACTGATATACGAACAGGCGCCGGGCAATGCCGCATCGTGCGACCAGAAGGTTACATACACAGTGTACGTTGTGCTGTTGTTGACGAATATGGCGGCTTTGGCACTTAAAGCCGCACCGGCCAACAGGAGGCTTGCGAAGAGTTTTTTCATAAAAAGTGTTTGGTTAAAACGGGTGTAAAAAATGGTGAATTAAAGAAAACGAAATCGGTAAAACATCTGCTGTTTTATTCCGGGCAACATCTTGTAAGCATTGTCCCGCAAAGGTTATAGCCTGTAATAAAAAACAGCAGGTTGGCCAGCAAAGCTCATACGGGCCTGCAGCAGGTCTATGCCGCTACAGCGAAGCCAAGGGTACAGGTGTATACGTCTAGAAAACAAACAACGAAGCGAATGGTCCGTTGCGGAATGCGGGGTTTTACAAAGTAAATATCCGCATTTATTACAGGCGCCCGGCCCGGTTTTTCAGGAAACGGTAGTTTTTCTTTACCAGCCTTCTTGTTTCCTGCTTTTGTGGAGACATTGGCTTTTACTGAAACGCAGGTATGGATACTTAAGCCCTGCAATGCTTGCCCCCAAAGAATTATAACGCGTACTACAGGCATCGCGGCATATACAAGTAAGCCACCCTGCAGGGTGGCTTACTGATAATGAAGGAAAACCAAATTAACGCAAATTTGAAATTAGTTCAGTTCCAGCAGGATGTTACCGCCACCGAGGTTGGTCCATGATGCATTGGTAAGAGAGCAGCCGGGATAAGAACCGCTAAACGTAGTGGAAGGTGCACAGGTACCAGTACTACCGATATCGAAGTTGATAGCGCCGAAAAGATCGCCATAATAGATCGTTACCGCATCAAAAGCAGAGGCGGTCGTAACCAGGCTGGCGCTGCCGTTTATATACGAGAACCAGCCCGGGCCACCAGGCGTATTTAAACTGGTTACATTGTTAAATGCCATAGAAGTGTTTGCCGCAACGGGAAACCTCGAAGAATAATAAGAGCAGATGCCCGGGCTGTTGATATCATGCGCCTTCAATACCAGTACGGCCTCGCAGGTGGTATTGTTGTTGATAAAGATAGCGGCGTTGGCGCTAAAGGTTGCTACTGCAAGCACAAGAAATGCAAGTACACTTTTCATCTGGATGCGTGTTTTAAGAGTTAATGTTTGGGTTAAAAAAAGAAGTTGAATGATATATAAAGAACAGCAACGAAACAGGCTACAACAGGTATGCTGCGGAACAGGAACAACGGGGCTATTGCCCCTTGCAGCATGCGCACCTTATAAGGTAAATATCCGCATTTAGCCCCGATGCTTTGCCGGGATTTTCAGGAAGCACCGGTTTTTCTTCACAAGCCTTATCGTATCGTGCTTTTACTCATACAAGGCGTTCCGGCATAGCGTTATGCATGGATAAACGTTCTCTGTATCGCTTACCGGTAAAGGATTCTGGCGTGTATTGGCTTTGGTATAAAAGTAAGCCACCCGGAGGGGTGGCCTACCTGGTAATGAAGGAAAAACCAAATTAACGCAAATTTGAAATTAGTTCAGATCCAGCAGTATATTACCGCCGCCAAGTGGTGTCCAGGTTGCATTGGTAAAAGAGCAGCCCGGGAAAGAACCGGTGAAAGAACCAACGGGAGTGCAGGTACCTGCGCCGCCGATATTGAAGGTAATAGCGCCGCCGAGGTTACCATAATATACCGTTACTGCATCCCAGCCGGAACCGGCAGTTACCAGGGTAGCAGTACCGCCGCCTACAGTCGGGTACCAGCCCGGGCCACCAGGGGAGTTTACATTGGTTACATTGTTGAATGCCATAGAAGTGTTGCCGGCAACAGGAAACCTTGTGGAATAATAAGCACAGCTGCCAGGGTTGTTGGCATCATGCGCTTTCAGTACCAGTACTGCTTCGCAGTTGGTATTGTTGTTGATAAACAGGGCAGCGTTAGCGCTGAAACCTGCTACGGTAAGCGCCAGGAAGGTAAGTACACTTTTCATCTCAATCGGAGTTTTAGAAGTTAATGTTGGGGTTAAAAAGAAATTGAATGGCACATAGAGCACAGCAACGAAGCAGGACAGCATCGGCAGACTGCCGGAAAACAACAGAGTTATGCCCCTTGCTCCCTGCAGGCTCTTGTAACGCAACGAACCGGTGGCTTATTCCGGTGTATTACCGGTTACATAAAATAAGCCACCCGGAGGGGTGGCCTACCTGATGATGAGGGATAAACCAAATTAACGCAAAATTTGAAATTAGTTCAGGTCCAGCAGTACATTACCGCCACCAAGCGGTGTCCAGGTTGCATTGGTAAAAGAGCAGCCGGGATAAGAACCGCTGAAAGAACCAACGGGTGTGCAGGTGCCCGCACCACCGATGTTGAAGGTAAGGCCGCCCCCATAATACACGGTCACTGCGTCCCAACCGGAACCTGCAGCGATCATGGTAGCACCGCCGCTACCGCCTACAGTCTGGTACCAACCAGGACCCGCAGGATAGTTTACATTGGTTACATTATTATACGCCACAGACGTGTTTGCTGCCACAGTAAACCGTGTGGAATAATAAGAGCAACTGCCAGGGATATTCGCATCATGCGCCCTTAATACCAGTACCGCCTGGCAATTGGTATTGTTATTGATAAACAGGGCGGCGTTAGCGCTGAAACCAGCTACAGTAAGGGCAAGGAATGTAAGTACACTTTTCATCTCAATCGGAGTTTTTAGAGGTTAACGTTTGGGTTAAAAAATTATGAAGTTGGTTCGTTAGGTGGTTTAGTTTTGACCAAAGCATTCCCGCCTGTATCTATCGGGTTATTGTTACCGGTTGGCCGCCACAAGTACCGGAATACGTACTACAGGCCGGGCAACAACGATACAATGAACCGCTTTATGGGGGGAAACACCGTGTTGTACAAAAATATCTATCCGTCCTTACAAAAACAACCTGTAATATGCGCCGGACGGGCATTTCAGCCACTTTAACAGGTAAAAACCAGTAAGCCTCTTCGCCTCATTTCACCAAAGCCTTGTTTTTGTTCATAAAAGCGGCTAAACAATTTATGAAAGCAACTAAAGAAGCCTTACTCCCGCTTATTTGTTAAAAAACGGGAGTGGCGGGCATATGCCCGCCACTCCGCCCGCAAACCAGGTGCAGGTAGCCGTAGCCGTGTAGAAAAAAGATTTCAGGATAACGCTATAAAGCGCCGTACAAACGGATCAGGGAATAAAACGGTTACCCAGTTGTTCGATAAACGTGCGGTAACCAATAGATACAGGTAAGATCTCATCGTTCAGAAACTCCAGCTCCTGGCTGCTTTTCCGGTAAGCTTTAATCTGGTCCCGGTTTACGATATAGGATTTGTGTATCCGGATAAAATGCCGGTATTGCATCAGGGTCTCTTCAAAATACTTCAGGTTCTTCGACCGGATAAAACGTCTTTTATCTTTCAGGAAAAAGATCGTGTAACTGCCGCTGCTTTCGAGGTATACAATATCCGAAAGCGGTACAAACTCGGTCTTATCCTTGTCCGACAAAGCAATTCTCGGGACGCTGGTGGGCGAAGACTGCTGCAGCATACCCGCAAGCTGCTTCGCGCCTGCAGTTCTTCGCTTCCGGATACGGGCTATGGTATCGCGGAGCATAATCCGGTTTACCGGCTTCAGCAGGTAGTGTACCGCTGCATAGTTAAAGGCCTTTATGGCGTACGAATCGTACGCGCTTACAAACACGACATCACAATCATAGGTACCCAGCTGGTCCAGCAGGTCGAAACCCGTATTACCATTGCCCAGGTTAATATCCAGGAAGAGTACATCGACCGGTTGCACGGCCAGCTGCTCCAATGCTTCATTAATATCTCCCGTCATACCTACAACGGTAACGCCATGACAAAACTCCAGTAACAGGGTTTTGAGTGTGGCCTGTGTTTGCTGCTCATCGTCTACAATAAAAACATTCAGGTGCATAGTTATATCAGATTATCTTTTGCCAGTATTATAGTAGCAGTTACGCCCTTATTCTCTTCGTTATTGGTCAGCCTGAAAACGCCTGTTCCTTTTGCTTTGTTCAATAGCTGTATCCGCTCTTTGATGATTGCGAGCGCATGATCCGGTTTGATATCCCAACCGGGGGGCAGGCCCCTGCCATTATCTTTTACCGTTATGATCAGGGTATCTTCTTTGCTTTCAAAAAAGATATCGATCCGGCCGCCGGCCTTGTTCCTGATCAGGCCGTGTTCTACAGCATTTTCCACCAACGGCTGTAGCAGCAGGGAGGGGATAAGGCAGGTTTCGGTATCGAGGTCGGGACTCGTCCGGATACTAAAGGTAAAACAATGCTGGAAACGGACCTGCTGTACCTGCAGATATTGTTCAATAAAGGCAATCTCTGCACCCAGCGCCGTATAACGGTGCCGTATACTTTGCAGCATACTGCGCATCAAGCCCGAGAAATGGTCGAGGTAGTCCAGGCCCTTCAGTTTATCGCCGTCCATCAGGTACCCCTGGAATGGTGTGAGGATATTAAAGATGAAATGTGGCTTTAACTGTCCCAGCAGGCTTTGCGCTTCCAGTTCATGCAGGTAGATCTTTTGTTCCAGTTTAGCCTGTTGCCGTTTGGCCCTCTTGCTCTGGATGTAATAAAGTATCGCGGCAAAGGTAAAGCTGACCAGGATAACCATCAGGGGCATAAACCAGGCCTGCTGGTACCAGAGCGGCGTAATCACAAGCAGGTAGGAAAGTATACGCGGACGTACCGCATAACCGCTCTTGAGCTCGTACAGGATCTGGTAAGTGCCTGGCCCCTCGGGGCGCAGGGTTACCATACCGTCCGGCCCCAGGTCTACATCGCTGTATAGCTCCGCACCGTCTTTCAGCACACGGCAGGAGAGGTTACGGCGGCTTTGCCGGTAATCCAGCACATCCAGTTTAAAAATCGCCGACAGGCCTTTTTCGTAACTGCAGTTGTAGGCGGTATCGGCCGGGGCATAACCATTCAGCGAACAGAGTACATGGGCTTTAACGGGAGTCCTGGGGACCTGCGGCAGCAGGTTTTGCCGGGGAATGTAAAACAAGCCCTGGTTGCCTGCCAGTATCAGGTATTCCTTGTCGGGGTAAAAATCATTGAGGCGAAAAGGTTTGGGAAACTCCCGGCTCGAAAACCGGGCTACGGGCCAGAGGCTAAGGTTATCTACGATCGTGAGCTCATCGCCGTAATGAAGATAGACATAACGGGTATCGTGCTTTATGACCCTGCATGGGCCGGCACTCACCAGCTTGAGCAGGCGGCTGTCGCCGGCCCTGTTCAGCGGTAGGGCATACACGCCGATATTGGTAGCCCATAACAGTTGTCCGCCCACCGTATCGATCGCGTTGACCTGTACATCCTGCAGGTAGGGCAGTAGCGTGGCATTACGGTAACAGCCCCGAACGGTGCCTACATAAAACTGGGTATCGGACAGCGGCAATACACAGGTTCGCTTGGGCAGGGGCATCCTGGCCTGGTTGCAGCGGTTAATCCTGCCCAGGGTATCTACCGCTACAAATGTGTTGCTGCTGATGTAATAAAAGATATTGTTGCAGGGCCTGCCGCTTTTGTAACCCACATCCATACTCGACTCCCGCAATACCACGGGCAGCAGCGCGCCGGGCAGCTCATCTTTTCGCGCATCCAGCCGGAAGGCCTCTGTACGGGTAAACATAAGCCAATGCCTGGCCGTTCTTTCCACATGACTGATCTCCCGGATGTCCATATGCGCAGGCAATACATACCGGCGTGGCGCCTTTGCCTGCGGCAGGAAAAAATCGGCGGTAGCATCACCATACCCGAACACGGTTATATCGCCCGGGAAGCGGCCTATATAACTGATCTTATCGCTATACAGCCCGCTATGTTCCTTATCGTAACCAAGCGTAGCACTTTCCGAGGCAGGAAACAGGAACAGGCCATTGTCGCGGGTACCCACCCATATATTGCCCAGGTAGTCCTGCTCCATACAGGTTACCGACTGCGCAGGCAGCAGGCGCTCCGGCGTATGGCTGGCAGGAGCGTCCGAAAAATAATTGCGGATACGGCATAAGCCGATTTCGTTTACACCACCCAGGTACAGGTCCTTATCCCTGCGGGCAAATCCCATAATACTGGCCCGGATCCCATAGTCAGGACCGTTAAACCAAAGTATGGCTTCTTTACCGGGAACGGTTTTGAAGATCCTGCCGCCCAGGGTAATAAAACTATCCTTTACGCCCAGCCCGTAATAGTTGCGGCGTATAATCTCTTCCAACTCGGGCAGGAGCTTTTGCTTCCAATACTGCGGCAGGCGGTAGTGCTCCAGTATTTCTGCAGCGCTTTCGGTGAGGCTCCTCGATTCCACCCGGCTTTTACAGGTTGCGAGATTTACCCGTACTACCTTCCTTTTGCTTTGCCCGTATAAGGTAAGCAGGCTATCCTTACGTATGCCTACCAGTAATAATTTACTTTCATCCCGCAGGCGGGAAAGGCCATAAAGGCTGTCGGTCCGGATCACCTTCTGGGTATTGAGGTCTACACCCACCGTATGCCCCGAATAGGCAAAGAGCCACAAGCGGTCGGGGCCTGCCATACAGGAGGATACAAAATCCTCGACACGGCCGGTCTTGACCACGCGGAACTCGCGCCCGTTGTACCGTACCAGGCCGCGGTCGGTAGCCAGCCACAGGTAGCCATTGGCATCGGCGTGGATTTTATAAATTTGCTCGGCAGGCAGGTCGCTGTTACCGGAATGGTAGTGGGAATAGACCGGTACTGTAGGCAATGATAATTGCGCAACAGCCGGCATAACCAGGCATAACCGGCAAAGCAATAACAAGAAAAAACGCCAATCCCGAAACAACATAATCCCCGCTTAAAATCCGGGAAATTAAATATAAAAAATGAGAGGTGCGTCAGGCTCTTGTAAAAGCATTCCGGGGCCGCGGCAAAGAACCGCAAAAAACCTGCATGGATAAATGACCGGCAATGCGCCGGTAAAATATCCAATTAGCATGAAATATGCGCTAAAGCCGAATTTTCCGGCCCCGCCCCCAAGCCACGAAAACCGACATAAGCGCAACTATGATGTTCACACCCGTTCCTGCAGCCTCGCCCCGCAAGAGATGAAAAACAATGGCCGCAACCATTAATACGCAGGCGCCCCAGGCAGCATAAACGGTAAGTACCGGCCGGATACGCAATGCGGCAGGCAATACCAGGCCTATTGCAGCAAGCAGGTCCAGGCAGCCGGTAAACAGTACCAGGCCGCGATGCGCCGCAGTCCAGGGCCACATCAGGGCCAGTCCGGCAGCGGGTTTCAGCAGCTTCATCGCTGCCGCCCAGGTAAATAATAGCGCCAGCAGCACCTGTACGGTCCACAAAACGCCGTTTAATACTACCGGTCTCTTCTCCATATAGCTCATATCTCCGTTTTTTAATACAGGACAAAAGTAGCTACCTTTACTATCCATCAGATAGTACTAACCTTATGGATAGCACTATCCCGCATGAAAGTATCGTAAACCCTTAGTATATGTTAGCAAAAGGCGGTTGCCCTAAAACAATGTTGTCGATAAGCGATGCGCTCGAAGCGCTGGAAGGCCGGTGGCGGCTGCTGATCCTATTCGCCTTATCGGGTGGACCGAAACGTTTCCGGCAAATTGCCAGGGAGGTGCCAGGTATTACCGATAAAATGTTATCCAAAGAACTGAAGAGCCTGGAAGCACATAAGTTGATCCGCAGGGATGTTTATGATACCTTCCCGCCTACGGTGGAGTATACCATTACACCGCATGGCCTTTCGCTGGAAAAGGTGCTGGACGAGTTGCACTACTGGGGACTGGCCCACCGGAAAAAAGTGATCGGGAAATAAAGACCGATTATGCCGTCATCCGTATGCAATACAACCCGGCCGGAGCCGGGTTACTTGTTCGAATGGTATCAGTAAGTATATAACAAAACGTCCGTCAATTAGCCGGAAATAACCGTTGTGGTATTGGGAACGCAGACGGTTGGCACCTTGCTCAACGGACATTTAATGTCGACCGTAATACAACTATTGGAGCAGGGCGTATAGGTCGGAGGTGTTCCTCCCGTTACTTCATTCAGGTTACTGATTGTCTTTTTGCGAGGTTGAGCTTCTTCAGCTCCAGGCTTTTCTTTTTCATAAGATTACTTTTTCAGGTTTTAAAGAATAGAAGCGGGCCCGCGGCATTCCTGCCTTAAAGCCTTTTTCCTTTTATTGATAAACCGAAAATAGAAAAGGGAAACCCTGCACCCAATAACGAATGCGTAAGTGTAGCCAGGAAGCCGGTAAGTGTTTATATAACGTTGTATTCTTTTATACTGCTGTCAATTTTAGGTAAATGCATCACCGGATTATTGCCGCCTGTAGTATATTCGCGGCTGGTCCTGACACAGCCCGACAACAACAACAAAAACAAACCGGAATATGAATGCAAAAGAACTGGCCGCCAAACTGAACGGGATGGCCGTAAACGGAAAAATGGAAGCACTGGCCGACACGGCAGCCGATAGCGGCCTGGTTATTGCCTATTGTACACCCAACGAACTGCTCGAGCTGCAGGGCGCAGGCGAGGCCGATAGCGATGTATATGAATCTACAGATCTCTGCGTTTTTGTTTTCGACGGGGAGTATTGCCTTTTTGACCGGCAGTCGCTGGGGGATAAAGACGATGCAGACGATTACGAATATGCGGCCCATGAAGCTGCAGAAAAAGGCAGGATCGTACAGGCGATCGCACAACCCGCCGATGTGCCCGGGGCAGCCTGGCTGGTACGCCCGGCCTTTGCCCACGAAAGCTTCGACCTGTTACAGGGCGGCAAGGTCTATTGCCGCGGCGCGGTATTTAATGCCGGTGAGGTAGCCTGACCGGGCGGTATCCGGTAGGGTATATACACCAAAAAGCCTCATTCCGGGTAGAGATGAGGCTGCTTTTTGGTTGGGGAATTGGTTCTAAATTGGGTACAAAGGTAATTTCTTTTGTGATAAATATCATTAAGATTGCCTCAAAACATTTACAGGCTAATATCAGAGCGCGTTTTCTCACAAAGGAAAACGCGCTCTTTACTTTATTTTATGCAAACTGTTATCGGACTTACCAACGGGTACTGCCCAGTTTATTTTTCATTACGCCCGCGCCTACAAAAACGAGGAGCGATACTGCGCTGATTATAGTCATAACGATCATGATAAATGGATTTAAAACTGTGTGAGATCCTGGATTAACTGGGCCCATTCAGGCAGCTCGGGAATACCGGGCTTACGTTTACCAAAGAATTGTACGATCATTTCTCCTTTTGTATCGTATACCTCTACCGCAGTAATAGTGCCGTCTTCAGAAGGTTTTTTAACGATAAAGGATTTAGCGATCGATGTCTCGCGCAGGTGCAGGTTGAAATCAGGATCCATTACATTGTACCAGGGACCGGCTTCCATAACTTTTTTTACTTCGCCGGTATGGATCTGGATGCAACCCCGGTTACCTACAAATACCATGATGGGTACCTGGCGCTCAGAAGCGGCCTGTAACATTTTACGGGTAATATCGTTATCCACTTCTTTTACAAAACCTTCGGGAGCGAGGCGCATAGCCTGGGAGCGGGTTACGCCATGTTTACCCAGCAGGCCATAGAACTGGTGCGTATCGGTAATGCTCTTCCAGCCTTCCTGGAAAGCAGCGGCATCGATTTCGCTATCGGGCTTCTCGGCCGGTGCAGGCGGATAAGCTACGGTCTGCAGTTCCACGGTTTGTTCTGCAGCTTTATATTTAGCGGTCAGGGCATGGAAAGCCTCTTCATTGCTGCCAACAGTGCAATAGATCTTGTGTACCGCTTCGCCGCTGCGATCGAAGAACTGGAAGCTGAGCCTGTCGGCTTCGGCTACAGAATAGCCATGCGCCCAATGCATCATAAACAGGCGCAGATCGATATCGGGGTTCAGTACGGTACCTACGGGGCCATGAAACTCGATGTTGTCATAAACACCTTTGCGCTCATGTACCGCATCGTCGTTACGGGTAAGCGCCATTACTTTATCGAGGGTAATGATCTCTTTCAGAAATTCTTTCCAATCGCCTTCCAGGCGGGTTGCGCTGGTTCCGGTACCCAAAGCAACAAGCTGCGCTTCGCTTGTTTCGAGTTGCTTTGCCGCATCACGTATGCGTAATTTTGGATTTTCAGCTTTCAGCTGCTCCCACTGTTCCTTTAATGAAATCGCTATTACGGACATAAAGTATAAATTGTATAGTTGTTATTAAAAATAATCGCTTGTTTATTGGAGCCCGGAGGCCGTCATGCCATGGTACCGCTTCCAGACCGGGCATATGGTTATAAAGGAATGCGGATAGCCTTTTGCCTGGTGCAGCGCGGCTTCCACGCCAAAGGTTTCATAAATATGCGCTTCGCTCAATGCTTCCTCTTTGGTTCCGAAGGTTACTTTGTTGCCTTTTTTCAACATCAGGATATCGTCGCTGTATTGCATGGCCAGGTTAAGGTCGTGTAACACCGCTACGATCGTAAAACCCGAGGCCGTCAGCTCTTTGACCAGCGCCAGCACCTGGTGCTGGTATTGTATATCCAGCGCGCTTACCGGTTCGTCGAGCAGGATCAGCCGCTCGGTAGCCGTAGCATCCCATACCTGTGCCAACACGCGGGCCAGCTGTACCCTTTGCTGTTCGCCACCCGACAGGGTCAGGTAATTTCTTTTAAGGAACTGTTCTACACCCACATACTCCGCCACCTCTTTAATTACTGTTTTACACCGGCTGGTCATTTTATGCCTGAAGTGCGGGTAGCGCCCCATGGCTATAATGTCCTCCGAAGAAAAAGGCATCTGCATATTGTACTGTTGCCGCAGGATGGCCCTCACTTTCGCCAGCTCTTTCAGGTCCCATTCGCCCAGCTTTTTGCCGTTCCAGCTTATGGTGCCTGCGGGCGCTTTTACTTCGCCGCTTATTATTTTGAGCAGGGTAGACTTACCGGCACCATTGGCTCCCATGAAGGCGGTAAAAGCACCGCTTCTCACCTGCACACTAACATCGTTCAACAGGGTACGGCCCTGCGCCTGGTAACTGATATGATCTACTTCCAGCATGACACACGCTTTTCTAAATAATAGTTGTTCTTTTCTTTTCCCTGATCAGCAGGTACAGGAAGAACGGCCCGCCCACCATCGCGGTAATAATACCGATCGGGATCTCTACCGGCTGTGCAATGGTCCTGCTTACCAGGTCGGCCATAACCAGCAGGCTTGCCCCGCTCAGCGCCGATGCTACCAGCAGGCTGCGATGTTCCGGCCCGATGATCATGCGGATAATATGCGGGATAACCAGGCCTACAAAGCCGATAATACCGGCTACCGCCACCGATGCGCCCACACCCATAGCACATAAAGCCATTACTACGGTTTTGAGCCTTTCGGTACGGATGCCAAGATTGGCGGCATCACTCTCGCCCAGGCTAAAGGCATTCAGCGACTTGGCCAGCAGGGGTAGACCTATAATACAACCCAGGCAAAACGGCAAGATACCCGCTACATTGCTCCAGTTGGCTCCCCCAAGGCTACCCATCATCCAGAAGGTAACGCTGCGCAGTTGCTGATCGCTGGCCAGCAGGGTAATGAAACTCGTTAAAGCCCCGGCCAGCGCGTTAACCGCAACACCGGCCAGCAACATAATACCCACATTGGTTTTACCCTGCTGCTGCGAGATCCGGTACACGATGATAATAGCCAGTAATGCCCCGGCAAACGTCGCTACATTCAAACCATACTGCCCGAACACCGATTCGTAGTTGCCGAATAGCTTTCCACCCAGAACGATCATCAGCACGGTAGTGGTAGAGGCGCTGCTGCTGATACCAATAAGACCGGGATCGGCAAGCGGGTTGCGAAACAGGCCCTGCATGGCGGCGCCGCTTACCGATAGGGTAGCGCCGATAAGCACAGCCATAAGCACCCGCGGCAGCCGTATAATCCAGAACACATTTTCCTGCTGCTCGTTAAAAGCAGCGCCGGCGTCGATACCCAGGCGTGCACAAAGCATGCCGGCAATCTGGCCCGGACTCATGTGTAAGGCCCCTGTGCCTACGGCCCATGTACAGGCCACGACCAACAGGACAATCAATAAAACAAAGAACCCCTTTTCTTTCAATCTGCTTATTTTCTTGGTACTCTTAAAATATAATCAACCGTCGGCACTTATTGTGCCTTATGGATTTTCTCACCCAGTTCTTTAATAGCCAGTACCACCCTTGGTCCGAAACCGGCCAGCAGCTCGCCATCCATAACAATAAAGTTTTTGTTCTTACCGGCTTTGGTCGCTGCCACACCCGGCACTTTCAGCATGCCTTCCGGACCGTCTACACTCGCAAGACCAGAGGTAAACAGCAGGATGCCGTCAGGGTTCTGCTTGATCAGGGCCTCTGCAGTTACGGGTTTAAAACCTTCGATATCGGCAGCGGCATTGGTACCACCCGCCAGGTCGATCATTTTCGACATCGGCATATCGCGTCCGCATACCGACAAAGCGCCGGCGCCGCGTGCATAGATAAACAGGATAGAAGGCTTGGTATCGTATTTGGGTAAAGTCTGGAAAGAAGAGTCAATTTCTGCAGCGAGTTTCTGACCCGCCTCTTTTTTACCAAAGGAGTCGGCCAGCATGCCGATATATTTTTTAGTACCCTCGATCGAATATTCCTGCTCGATCACCCATACTTTAACGCCGGCCTGCTGCAGTTGCGTAGCCTGCTCGGGGTTGATGCCGCGCTCTTTCATGCTGATCACGTAAGTGGGCTTCAGCGCCAGGATCGCTTCTATATTGAGGTTATGGGTATTACCTACTTTAGTAACCTTGTTTAAGGACTCAGGATAGGTGCTGGTAACGTCCACACCTACGATATTTTGTTCGAGGCCCAGGCTGGCCAGGGCTTCCGATACAGGACCGCTAAGCGACACGATACGCAGGTCGCCGCTGGCGGCGGCATCTTTAGCGCCATCGGCGGCGGTTTCTTTATTATTGTTGTTACTGCAGGCAAAGAAGGTAACGGACAGGCAAAGGGCTAAAAAGCTATAAGTAAGTTTGCGCAACATGGATAGATTATTTTGTGTAATATATTCCGGCAAAATTACTGTCATCGTTTTGTAAAGAATTTCAAAATCGGGAAATAATGTTTCAAAATCAGGAAATAAAAACAGGGCTGCCTCCCATTGGAACCAGCCCTATCGAAATGACTACCTTTTGCTTAACAATTTAATCCCATATAGGTCATACAAGACCAGGTATCTACCGGCTTTGTGTTTGGCCTTATGGACGAGCAGATCTTTGAGCAGAATATGCTACCACAATCGCAGTTGGTCTCTGCAATTGTCGCGCCGCCAAACACCTCCTCAGTTTCCTGGTTGGTAAGCATTATGATCACATTTTTTTGAAACTCCAGTCTGGAGAGCCTTTCTTTGATCTTTTTCATTTCCTGTAATTTTAAAAACTAATATTTCCTGTCTAACGCCATGGAAAAATTGTTCAGCGGGTTTATAGTCAAAACGTGGAATTAATTAATAAATTATTTTATTTAAAATAAATATTAATAAATAAAAGTTTAGCAGTAATAAGCATCAACCCTGTTGATAAAATTTTGCAGGCAATCAGACCCCAAAGAAAAACAGAAAGCCCGGTCGACAGGGTCGACCGGGCTTCTCAAAAACTTTATCTTTTATTTACTTGATACCTAATTTGGCTTTTACCGCAGACAGGATATTTTCCGTGTCTTTAGCATAGAGCAGGCTACCACCGTCATAGATATAGTCATAACCGCCTTCAACGCCTACGTCTTTGATCGCTTTCTGGGCTTTGTCCAGGATAGGCTTGAACAGTTCCTGCCTTTTCTTCGCTACTTTTTCTTCAGCGCCCTGCTGGAATTCCTGGATCCTGTTCTGCAGGTCCTGCAGTTCTTTGGTTTTCACTTCTTTCACGGCATCGGTCCAGGTTTTCTCTTTCTCTTCGTATTCTTTGAATTTAGCCTGGGCATCGGTTGCCATAGTACGGAACTGATCTTCCAGGGACTTCTGATATTGCTGCAAAGCAGTATCCGCTTTACGGGCTTCAGGCATTTTTTCGAGCAATTCCTGAGAGTTGATATATCCTAATTTCTTTTGTGCCTGTGCGCTAAAACCTATTGTAATTCCAAGGGCAAGCAAAAAAACGATTTTCTTCATTTAATTTCAATTTTGA
The DNA here is from genome assembly GCF_003014535.1 of Taibaiella chishuiensis. Taxonomy (GTDB): domain Bacteria; phylum Bacteroidota; class Bacteroidia; order Chitinophagales; family Chitinophagaceae; genus Taibaiella; species Taibaiella chishuiensis. Next base: position 459,422 of record NZ_PYGD01000001.1, read on the forward strand.
TGCATACTCCTGCCTGAAGAGACAGATTACGCTTTGTTCTTTTTTATGTGTTTTAAAAAAATTGTGGCGAAGTTAAGGAATTATTTCACTCCCGGGATCAATTTTACAATATCATCACTTTTGTCCAGTTTAGGATCGGCATAAAAGATGGTGATACCACCCGCCTTATCGTAAACCATATCGTAACCACGGTTCTGTGCATACTTCTGAACGGCATTATAAACCTTGTCCTGGATTGGTTTTACGAGGCTTTGCCTTTTCTTAAACACTTCGCCTTCGTAGCCGAAATATTTCTTTTGCAGGGCTTTGGCATCTTTTTCTTTCGTCACGATCTCGTCTTCCCGCTTTTTCCGGGCATCTTCAGACAGCATCGGGCGCTCGGCCTGGTAGCTTTTGTACATCTGGTCTATGCCCTGCATTTTACCGTCTACTTCACGCTGCCAGCCTTCAGAGATGGCGTCCAGCTGCTTTTGAGCGGAAGTATACTCCGGCAGTTTTTCAAGGATATATTTCGAATCGATTACGCAATAACGTTGTGCATGTACCGCAAGACCGGTTAGCAATACCATGGCCAGGGCCAATCCTATTTTTTTCATTTTAGCTCAGATTTTTAGATTAGATAACCGAAATTAAAGTAAGTTTAAATTGATAGCTCAAAGATGATCATAATCTTACAACTTCCTTAAGAATCGGCGACCTGCTAATCCGGTTCGAAACCTAACATAAAGGTAAACTTGGTCTTATTACCAAAGCCGGTCTCGGTACGGTCGAAACCATAACCATAGTCAAGACCCAACAGACCAAACATCGGCAGGTAGATACGCACACCCAGACCGGCAGAACGGTTCAGCTGGAACGGGTTATAATCTTTAAAGTTGCTCCAGCCGTTAGCACCCTCTACGAAGGCCAGACCAAAGATGGTCGCACTCGGGTTGAGCGAGAACGGATAACGCACCTCGGCCGTGTACTTGTTAAAGATAACCGCGTTCTGTGCATATACCTCGTAACCGCGCTGGGCAATGATATCGCGGCCCACATAGTAGTTGAAGCCCGAAAGACCGTCGCCACCTACGTTAAAACGTTCAAAGGGCGAGTAACCGATCTCTTTGTTGTAGTATCCCATAAAGCCGTACTTGGCGGCCATTTTGAATACGAGGTTACCCACAATCTTCTGGTACCACTCCGCCGTAAAACGGTACTTATGGTATTCGATCCATTTATACTTCTGCTCGGCAGTAGCCGTCTGGTAGTTCTTGTCGCTGAACAAAGAATAAGGCGGTGTAAACTGGAACGTGAAGTTGATATTGGAACCGCTCCTCGGGTAGATCGGCTGATCTACGGAGTTACGGGCAAGCGTAAGCCTGAAGAACAGGTTATTGGCATTACCGTTCCGGAAATCGCTTACGAAGTAATCGTAATCTTTAAGGAAGTAGTTCTGGTAGTTAAGACCGTAAGAGAACACGAAGTTATCATCCGGCCATTTCAGCCTTTTACTCAGGGTAACGCCACCGCCAAAGTTACGCAGGTAGTGATCGCTCGGGCTGCCGTTGTAGATACCGGATTCGGAATACGACTGGCGGCCGTATACACCGCTTACCGTAAGGGCCGTTGGTTTTTTACCTCCCAGCCAGGGTTCGGTAAACGAGAAGTTGGCCGAGTTAAACCAAAGACCATTGGACTGGTAACGCAGGGAGAGTTTTTGTCCATCGCCCATAGGCAGCGGATCCCACTCTTTAAGTTTAAAAATATTACGCAGCGAGAAGTTGTTGAACACGATACCGATCGTACCGGTAAAACCTACACCACCACCGAAACCTGCAGAAAGTTCCAGCTGGTCGCTCGATTTTTCAACCACGTTATAATCGATGTCTACCGTCTGGTCAGAAGGGTTGGGCTTAGGCACCGGGTTTACTTTTTCCGGATCGATAAAGCCCAGGTTCGAGATCTGGCGGATAGAACGGATAATGTCGGTACGGCTGAACTTGTTGCCCGGCAGGGTAAAGAGTTCCCTGCGGATAACGTGATCGTTGGTACGGTCATTACCGAAGATGCTGATATTTTTGATGGTAGCCTGCGGCCCTTCGCGTACGGCGATCTCGTAATTGATCGTATCGCCTACAATCGACTTTTCGGTAGGATCTACCTGGAAGAACAGGTAGCCGTCGTCCATATAGATACTGCCGATGTCTTCGCCGCCATCCATGCTCGGCGCCGCGCCCAGGCGGTTGTCCAGCAGTTCCTGGTTAAATACGTCGCCCTTTTTGATACCGAGCACACGGCTCAGTACAGAATCGGAGTATTTGGTATTGCCCCGCCATACGATATCGCCGAAGTAGTATTTGTGTCCTTCGTTTACTTTGATATCGATATTAAGGTGGCCATTCCTGGTTACGTATGTGGTATCTTTTTCGATCCTGGCATCGCGGTAACCCTGGGAGTTATAATAGGCAAGAATGCTGTTTTTATCTTCTTCGTATTTTTTGCGGTTAAATTTAGAACCGGCAAAAATGTTCCAGCGGAAGTAAGGATCAAGCGCATCGAGCGTTTTGCTGAGCGACAGGTATCCCTGGTTACGCATATAAGCTTTAAAGGACCGGTCTTTATGTTCGAATACGGAAGAATTATCGGCCGGGTGCAGGGAGATGCGGGCCATCTCTTTCGATCCTTTCATACTTTTCTTCAGGCGGCCATCGCTTACGTGTTCGTTACCGGCATAGCTGATCTGGTTGATGTGTACCTTGCCGCCTTTGTCCACTTTGATCAGTAACGCTACCGAGTGCGTTGCACCGGTATCCCGCTGTTCTACGATGTCGACATGGGTATTCATAAAACCCTTTTCGCCAAAGTATTTTTTGATCCGCTCTTCAATATCCTTTTTCATCGCCTCGGTTACCATACGGTTCGAAACGATAGATAATTTTTCCTTGATTTCTGTTTCCTGGCTTTTGCTTACGCCTTTCATGGAAAAGCGGCTAAGCCTGGGACGTTCTACGATAGCGATATTGAGAAAAACCTTGTTGTCTACAACTTTGGTTACCGTAATGCTTACATCGGAAAACAGCTGCTGCTGCCACAGGTTGCGTATCGCTTTGGATATCGCCGGATCGTCCTGCAGCTTTATGGTTTCACCTACGGTAAGCCCGGAAACTGTTTTAATGAGGTCGGCATCCAGGTATTCGTCGCCGCTTATTGTAACCCCTCCAATAACATAGGGAGCGGACTTCGAAAAGCTGCTGCCCGTACCGGCCAGGCTCTGTGCATGCACGGCAGTTCCCCCGACTTGGAGCATTAAAAGTGTGCTAAGGAAATAGCGAAATTTTAAATTAGGCATTGAAGTTATTGCACTATTTTATCTAAAACCCGGGCGCGCCGGCCTTTTAGGTGTTATTGGGGTTTTACTTGTTCACTTGTTTGGCCGAACCTTCTTTCCCGTTGCTGGTAATTAAGAATGGCATCGAATAAATGGTTTTTCCTGAAATCAGGCCAGTGTATATCGGTAAAGTATAATTCGGTATAGGCCATCTGGTACAGCAGGAAATTGCTGATCCGGTGTTCGCCACCGGTACGGATCATCAGCTCCGGATCGGGGTAGGGCGCCGTACACAGGAATTGCTCAAATTGTTTGGCATCCATGCCGGCAACATCCAGCTTACCCGCGGCAGCCTCAGCGGCTATTTTTTTAACGGCATCAAGAATTTCCCAGCGCGCGCTGTAGCTCAATGCCAGAACAAGATTCAGCCCCGTGCCCGAAGCAGTCATTTCCATACCTTCCTTCAGTTCCTTCTGGCAGATCTCGGGCAGCGAAGCAAAGTCGCCGATAACATGCAGGCGTACATTATTCTTCTTAAGGTCGTCTACCTCCCTGCGTATCGTACTCACCAGCAGTTCCATCAGCGCATCGACCTCGTACTTGGGCCGGTTCCAGTTCTCGGTGGAAAAAGCGTACAGGGTCAGGTATTCCACACCTATTTCACCGCAGCCTTCTACAACTTCGCGCACACTGATTACCCCTTGCTGATGGCCGTGAATACGGTCTTCGCCTTTTTCTTTAGCCCAGCGGCCGTTGCCATCCATAATAATAGCAACATGCCTCGGCAAATGTGCAATGTCGATCAAAGATTTGCTGTCCATTTTAGGTTTTCCTGATTCCAAAAGTGTGCAAAGTTACAAAAATAGCTTCATCAAGTTACTACGAAAGCTTACGTATTTATTTTTTAGCTATCCCGGGGAAACCTAAACCGCCGGGTAGATGGGGATAAACGCGTTATTGCGGCAAAAATTGCACGAAGCCGGAAGATTTTTAACTTTCTGCAAGACATCCCGGAGCCTGTTTACCCTTATCGAATATTTAATTGTGCCTTTAAACGATAAAATATAATTTTGAAAACAATACCTGTAAAATATAAAAATCTATTTCACGCTATGGCCGACACAGCGCAGTTTACAAGCCAGATTCAAAACGGATACACATTTAAGGGAGAAAGCCTGAAACTTGGCGTCGCCATGCTCGACGGGCAGGTGGTACCGGGTTGCGACATCCGCATACCCCTGCGGACCATGAACCGCCACGGACTGATTGCCGGCGCCACAGGTACCGGCAAGACCAAAACCCTGCAGGTAATTGCCGAAGCATTGAGCGATGCCAGCATACCCGTGCTCCTGCTGGATATAAAAGGCGACCTGAGCGGTATCGCCGCTCCGGGCGCCGAAAACGACAAGATCCGGGAGCGCTACCAACTGTTGCAGGAAACCTACAGCCCGGCGGCCTACCCGGTCGAACTGCTTTCGCTGAGTAAGGAAAAAGGTGTGCGCCTGCGGGCCACCGTAGCCGAATTCGGCCCCGTGCTGCTCGCCAAAGTACTGGAACTCAACGATACGCAGGAAGGATTTGTAGCCATGCTGTTTAAATACTGCGACGACAAAGGCCTGCCCATCCTGGACCTTAAAGACCTGAGCAAAATACTGCAATATGCCGGCAACGAAGGCAAGGCAGAGATCGAAAAGGAATACGGCAAGATATCGACAACCTCTACCGGTACCATCCTGCGTAAGGTGATCGAATTGCAGCAACAGGGCGCCGATCATTTTTTCGGAGAAACCTCCTTCGACGTCAACGACCTGATGCATATCAGCAGCGACGGCCGGGGCATGATCAATATCCTGCGGGTAACCGATATGCAGGACCGGCCCAAACTGTTTTCGACCTTTATGCTGCAAATGCTGGCCGAAATGTACGCCACCCTGCCCGAAGAGGGCGACCTGGACAAACCCAAACTGGTATTGTTTATCGACGAAGCCCACCTCATCTTTAAAGAGGCCAGCAAAGTACTGCTGCAGCAGATCGAAACCATGGTAAAACTGATCAGGAGTAAAGGTGTAGGCGTATTTTTCTGTACGCAGAACCCCCAGGACGTACCGGCCCCGGTGCTGAGCCAGCTGGGCCTGAAAGTGCAGCACGCGCTCCGTGCCTTTACGGCCGGCGACCGCAAGGATATTAAACAAACGGCGGAGAACTACCCCGAAAGCGATTTCTACAAAACGGAAGACCTGCTGACCCAGCTGGGTATAGGCGAAGCCCTGGTAACGCTGCTGAACGAGAAGGGCGTACCTACGCCGCTGGCGCATACCTACCTGGTATCGCCACGTTCGCGTATGGACATCCTGAGCGAGGTAGAGCTGGACGCGCTGGTGGCCAACTCCCGGCTTACCGCCAAATACAACCAGGACATCGACCGCGAAAGCGCCTACGAGATCCTGGCCAGCCGGTTGGAGCAAACGGCAGCACCGGCAGCCGGTTCGCAACCCGCAGGCGGCCCGGCCCGCACAGCCGCCCCTAAGCCGGCCAAAGCGGAGCAATCGTGGGTGGAACAAGCCCTCAACAGCTCGGCAGGCAAACAGGTACAACGGTCTATCGTGCGTACCCTGTTCGGCGTTATTCAAAAGATGTTTAAATAATCGTATCTTTGCCGTCCGGGAAGGCAATATTACAGTTCCCGGCCCCGCGCTTGATTACTGAAACTTTCCTTTTATAACCCTTGTTATTTGACAGAAGCACCGGTAACGATGAATCGGTAACGGATCGAGTGCGCTGATAGTATGTACCGTTATTCATTTCGTAAATGACCCCAAAACAATTTAATCAGCTTGGCCTGATTGACCCGATACTCAAAGCCCTCGAAGCCGAGGGATATACCCACCCCACACCCATCCAGGAGCAGGCCATACCCATAGTACTGCAGGAAAAAGACCTGCTGGGCTGCGCCCAGACGGGCACGGGTAAAACGGCAGCCTTCGCGATACCGATGCTGCAACTGCTGAGCGCCAAACCGGCGACCCGTGGCCCGAAAAAGATACAGGCCCTTATTCTTACGCCTACCCGCGAACTGGCCATCCAGATCGGCGAGAGTTTTACGGCTTACGGCCGCAACCTGAGCGTGAGCAACCTGGTAATATTCGGCGGTGTGCCGCAAGGCCCGCAGGTAAAGGCGCTGCGCAGCGGCGTCGACATCCTGGTAGCCACACCCGGCCGCCTGCTCGACCTGATCGGCCAGGGCTTTATCTCCCTGCAGGACATCAATATTTTTGTACTGGACGAGGCTGACCGGATGCTCGATATGGGCTTTATACACGATGTAAAAAAAGTGGTGCAAAGACTTCCGGCCCAACGCCAGAGCCTGTTTTTCTCCGCCACTATGCCACCCGAGATCCAGAAGCTGGCCAACACCATCCTGGTAAAACCGGAAAAAGTAGAAGTTACCCCCGTTTCTTCTACCGCAGAAACCATTACCCAATCCCTTTATTTTGTAGACCAGAAGGAGAAAAAGAAACTGCTGGTCCACATTCTCCAGGATAAGAAAATAGACCGCGTACTGGTATTTACCCGGACCAAACACGGCGCCGACCGCCTGGTAAAGGACTTGCATAAAGCCGGCATCAGCGCAGAGGCCATACACGGCAATAAGTCGCAGAATGCCCGCCAGCGTGCCCTGAGCAATTTCAAGAACGGCGCTACCCGGGTACTGCTTGCTACCGATATTGCTGCACGCGGTATCGATATCGACGACCTGGCCTATGTTATTAACTACGAACTGGGCGATGTGCCCGAAACCTATGTGCACCGTATCGGCCGTACCGGCCGCGCGGGCAATAGCGGTACAGCCATCGCTTTCTGCGATGTCGAGGAGCTCGATAACCTGAAAGGTATCCAGAAGCTGATCGGCTTTAAAATACCGGTAGTGGAGGCACACCCCTTCCTGCCGGCCGACTCGGACGTAGTACAATTCCGCGCACCTAAAAACAAAGAGGTAGTACCACGTGCCAATGCCATACCGGCTCCGGTACAGGGCAACAACAACAGGCGTAATCATCAAAAAAAGAAAAAACCGCAACAGCAGCAGGCAGCAATGGCGACAGCAGGCAGCGATAAGCCCCGTCAGGAGCAGAACCGGCCGGCAAAGCAGCAGGGACAAAAACCCCATAAGCCCGCCACGGAACAGGCCGAGCCCATGCAACAGCAGGCCGGCCGCAGGAAGCCCGATCCCAGGAACGACCTGGATTGGTAACCCCGCCACCGCCACACCGGCAGCAATATTTCCCGCAGCTCGTTAAAAAACATAGATCGCCGGCTCCCGATATAAACGGGAGCCGGCGTTTTTTTGCCCTGCCCTGCCTGTTACCTTATTGTACCTGTTTTTATTTTTAAGTAGCAACCGCTATCTTGCGATAGCCCTTACCCTGCCCATTCCAGCAGGAACGGGTAAGGAAAGACCGCTAACTACAAAAAAATAAAGACCGGCTATGCTCAAACTCGAAGTATCTGCAGCGACCGAATTAAGGACGTACCAGGCCGAAGACGCCGCCATGCTGTATCGTACCGTAGATGCAAACCGGGCACACCTGCGGCAATGGCTGATGTGGGTGGACGCTACCCGCCGCGAGGAAGACTCGCTGGCCTTTATACGGCAGGCGCAACAGGACCGCTACGACCAGAAAGGCCTGGCCCTGGGCATATTCCGGGATACGACGCTGATCGGCGGCATCGGTATGAGCGAATGGAACCACAACCTGAAGAAAGCCAGTATCGGTTACTGGCTGGTAAAAGATGCGGTGGGCAAAGGCGTGATGCAGGCTTGCGCCCGGGTGTTTATCGGCTTCCTCTTCGAAAGCGTGCAGCTCAACAAGATCGAGTTGCACCACCTGCCGGGCAATAAACGCAGCGCAGCGGTTGCCGGCCGGCTGGGTTTCCGTACCGAAGGCATTCTGCGCGACAGCACGCTGTTGCACGGCGGCTACCAGGACCTGGTCATTACCGGCCTGCTGCGCAGCGAATGGAGGGGAGCTTAGTTGTGAATAATGAATTTACCGGTCGCCTTCTGCGTGCCGTCTTTATTAACGACAAATACCAGGTATACACCGCTCTGTACTTTATGGCCGGTATAGTCCTTGCCATTCCATACGGCCTGGCCGCCCAGGGCCTGGGTACGGTATACCATCTGGCCTGCGATATCGGTAAAGCGTACATCGGCATTGTCGGCCACACCCCTTACGGCGATCATGCCGTTAAAGCCAGCCGGTACGGGATTGGGATAGATAACAAGCGGGTCGTCGTTTTGCGCTTTGCCATCTGTTGCCGTACTGCGGAAGGCCACCACACCTTTTGAGGTAGAGAAGTAAACATCACCCGTAACCGGGTCGATATTGATACGTTCGATATAACTGGAGGGAAGCGGGCTATTGTCTTCGTTGAAACGGTAGATGATCTTCTCGGCATCTTCGGAGATCAGCCATACCCCGTTGGTAGTACCAATCCATTTGCGGTTGGCGCCATCCACGGCCATAGCCTTTACGGCCTGGTTCTGGAAGAGGTAACCACCGATCTGGTCGCCAAAGGTTACGACTTTAAGCGATGCTTCGGCAGTACCGGCAAAAGCCCCGTCGGGATCGTTAACGATAGCGATACCATTGGATGTGCCGATCCAGATCACGCCGTCTTTATCTTTTACCATCGACAGGGTATTGTTATCGGGCAGGTTGCCACTGCCGCCGCCCATTCTTAACCAGCGGTAGCGGTCGTCGGACGAATTGTCGAGTGTACCGTTATCATCATACACCACGGCTCCGCGACTGTATAAGGTAATAAACCATTTCCGGCCATTGTCATCCACCAGTACATCGGCTGCGGAGTGTTCCTGGTTTTCTACGATACTTCTCCCGTTGTACCAGTTACCTTCAGGCGTTCTTACACTCAGTTCGTTAGGCGTACCGGAATTGCTGACCCAAAGGTTGCCGTTGGCATCCTGGGCCAGGCCGGAAACTGGGAAAAGCTTGCCCTCGCTGTTGACAGAAGGCAATACGCCTTTGTTATAAACATTCGTTGCACCACCCGGATCGATAATGGCAACCCCGCCGGAATAAGAGCCCATGTATACTTTGCCGGTACTCTGGTCGCGCAGCACCCGGATAAAGTCCTGTACCCACTCATCGTCGGAGACATAGGGATAATTGGTCCATTTGTCGTCGTGGAAATGAGAGTACATCGCGCGGCTTTTGGTAGAGCCCCAGCCCTCCGTTTTACCGCCATGCGCCATCCACAGGTCACTGTCGTACGCCGATATATCGAATGAAGACGCCGTTACCGGTCCGTCCGGGAAATAAGGATCGGCATGCGTTACATCTACTTTTTTACGCAATCCGCGTTGATTGGGAAAACTGTAATTGCTGTTGTCGGTAAACCACACTTCCCCGTTGCCCAGTTCTATGATCTGGGTGGGCGATACGGTGCCGAAAGAGTCCGTTACCATGCCATCGGAATTTATCCGTTTGCCATATCCTTTAAAAGAATCGGTATTGGCAGCACTTACCCACAGTCCGCCTGGGCCCGCATCGAGTGCGGTAACGGGATAGGTGGTTTTGCGGAAAAGGCTGAGCGCCCCGTTGGAAAACCGGTACAGGCTATCGGCATTGGCCGTATATAAAGTGCCGCCGGCATAACATACATAACGAAAAACACGGTCGTCCAGTTTTTTCCAGGTAGCATAGTTCAGGATAAAGCTGTTGTTGACCGAAGTACCGTAAAGCCCCATGCCGGTTACGGCATATACCGAATCGTTGGCAATGGCCGAAGCATACACGGGCATCGTCAGGCCATTATCGGTAAAGGTTACGGTTTCTTTTATTTCCCTTTTGGTAAGATTGAGGATAAACAGGCCGATCGTAGAGCTCAGGTAGGCTTTACCTCCGCCCGCGGTAATGTGGTGCACCGTTTTATCGCCACCCACATTGGTCCGTTTCACTTCGGGAATATTGTAGAAGGCAAGGTCTTTGAAGAGATCGATATTACTATTGGTATAGACCAGGATGGCCGTTTGGGTCAGCCCGTCGTAGGCTACGCCCGAAAGCCCCACATCGCTCATACCATTGGCCTTACTGTAAGGCGTCAGGGTACCCTCGTTGCGGTTATAGGTAAAAAAGCCGGAGGAAGTGGCACAGAAAAAAGTGGTTCCGTCCGAGGCAACACCTTCACCCTGGTTATAGGGCAAAAAAGATTTCCATTGCTCAACAGCGGGACCTCCGTGTTGGGCAATGGAATCAGTTGTATAAAAAATCGCCGAAAGCGATAAAAAAAGCGCTGCTGTCTTCATGTTAAGCTTATTCATACCTTCTTCAAAAGTACTAATAAAACGTAATTCAGGGACAGATTAGTATGGCTATTTTAAATGCTTGATATTGATAACTTCCTGCTTGGTAAGGAAACGCCATTTGCCGCGCAGGACGTGTTTTTTGGTCAATCCCGCATACATAACACGGTCCAGTTTAACCACTTCGTAGCCCAGCGATTCGAAGATACGGCGCACGATACGGTTTTTGCCGCTGTGGATCTCCATACCGACCTCGTTCTTGGTCTCGAGGTATTCCAGCTCGTCCACTTTAGCTTGCCCGTCTTCCAGGATCACACCTTCCAGGATCTTGTCAAAGTCTGCTTTAGACAGGTTTTTGTCGAGGGTGGCTTTGTACACCTTGCGCACTTCATATTTAGGATGAGCCAGTTTCTGTGCCAGTTCGCCATCATTGGTCAGCAGCAGCAGACCGGTTGTATTGCGATCGAGCCTGCCCACCGGGAATACGCGCTCTTCGATATGGTTCTCGAGCATCTCCATTACCGTACGCCTTCCTTTCGGATCGTCGGTGGTCGTGATAAAGCCTTTGGGCTTATTCATCAGGATATAGACCAGGTTTTTCTGAACCACTAACTGTTTGCCGTTCAGTGCAATAATATCTTCGAGGGTTACTTTAAAGCCGGGTTCGGTTATCAGTTCGCCATTTACCGTTACTTTACCTTCTTTAATCAGGGTTACGGCATCTCTGCGGCTGCATACATCGCAATGTGCAATGTATTTGTTCAGCGGCATGGGTTTGCTGGCATCCAGATTTTCGGGAGCCGTCTGGTTGGCCTCGTCGTGGTTGCCTTCCGACCAGGTTGCATAAGCTTTCTCCTGTTCTTTTTCGTTGTCGAAATGCTTTTTGAACCTGGATTTAGGTTCGCGCGGTTCGTCTTTATCCCGCTTCTTCGGTTTGATATCGCTCTTGCCAAATACGCGTTCCACCGGCTCATCCGACCATTTGTCCAGCTCCCTGGAGAACGTGATCTCGTCGCCCTGGCTTTCCTGCTCGCGTTTCTGCTGCATTTTGCGCTGGTGCTGGATCAGCTCTTCGTCATCCAGTTTGCCAAAGGTATTTTTATAACGGTCGACAGGTTTGTCCTCTTTCTTTTTAAAATCGCGGTCGCCTCTGTCCTCGAAAGATTTTTTGAAGGGTTTATCCCCTTTATCAAAAGATTTTTTAAAAGGGCGGTCTTCTTTATCTCCGAACGACTTTTTAAAGGGACGGTCTTCGTGGTTACCAAATGACTTGCGGAAAGGACGGTCTTCCTTGCCTTCAAACGATTTCCGGAAAGGACGCTCTTCTTTGTTGTCAAATGATTTTTTGAAAGGACGGTCTTCTCTGTTGTCAAACGACTTCTTGAAAGGGCGGTCTTCTTTATTATCAAAAGATTTGCGGAAAGGGCGGTCTTCTTTGTTGTCAAACGACTTTTTAAAAGGACGCTCTTCTTTATTATCGAAAGATTTACGGAAAGGGCGGTCTTCTTTGTTGTCAAATGACTTTTTAAAAGGACGCTCTTCTTTATTATCGAAAGATTTACGGAAAGGGCGGTCTTCCTTGCCTTCAAATGATTTTTTAAAAGGGCGGTCGCCTTTGTCGTCGAATTTCTTTTTGAAGGGACGATCCTCATCGTGGCGGAACGGCTTTTTAAACGGCCGGTCTTCCGGCTTGCCGGACGCCTTACGGAAAGGGCGGTCTTCGTCGTTACCAAACTGCTTCCGGAAAGGCTTATCATCCTTATCGCCGGTTTTCTGCCTGAAAGGCCGGTCTTCTTTCCTGTCTGAAGATTTCCTGTAAGGCGCATCATCATTGTTGCCGAAAGCCTTTTTACCGGAATGGAATGGTTTCTTGTGCATCAGTATATTAATAAAATAGGTTGTGGAATAAATTGAAAAAAAGGCCGGCAATAGCTGCGGCCTGCAGGATCGCTCCTGTATTATGCTGTGCGGGTAACATTGGCCAGCTGGCCGCATGCCGCATCGATATCTTTACCGCGGCTCCGGCGCAATCTCGCATTCACACGATTGGCAGCGAGGTATTCCATAAACTGGTCCACCACGTTTTCTTCCGGCTTTTCGAAGTCGGCATCATCGATAGCATTATATTCGATGATATTGACCAGGTCGGCCGGTACCTGGCGGTATATTTTCACCAGTTCTTCGGCGTCCTTGCGGCTGTCATTAAAATTCTTGAAGAGGATGTATTCGAAGGTGATCTCGTTGCCGGTTTTCTGGTAGAAGTAAAGCAGCGATTCGATCAGCGTCTTGAGGTTATTGCTTTCGTTGATGGGCATAATCTCGTTACGCTTCTGGTCGTTGGCCGCATGCAGCGACAGTGCCAGTTTGAACCGTACTTCATCGTCGCCCAGCTGTTTGATCATTTTAGCCACCCCTGCGGTAGACAGGGTAATACGGCGCGGGCTCATGCCCAGTCCCTCGGGCGAGGTAATGCGCTCGATGGCTTTGAGTACGTTTTTATAATTGAGCAGGGGTTCGCCCATACCCATAAAAACGATATTGCTGAGATGCCGGCCGAAGTGGGTTTCGGCCTGCTGGTTGATCAGGGTTACTTCATCTACGATTTCGTCGAACTCCAGGTTACGTGCACGGGGCAGGTAACCGGTAGCGCAGAATTTGCAGCTGAGGCTACAACCCACCTGCGAGGATACACAAGCGGTCATGCGCTTTTCGGTAGGGATCAGCACCCCTTCGATAAAGCGGTTATCATGCAGTTTCAGCCGGCTTTTAATGGTACCGTCGTTACTGAACTGGCTGTGGTCGATCGTGACTTTGGGAATCTGGTAAACTTCGAGCAGTTGCTCGCGAAGTTTTTTGGAGAGGTTGCTCATCTCATCGATCGAGCTGGCGTGCTTCTTCCAGATCCAGTCGTGGATCTGTGCGGCACGGAATTTGGGTTCGCCCAATTCTTTCATCAACTGTTCTATCTCCGCTAGAGGGGCATGTCTCAGATTTTTCATCTGTGAATAAATTTTTGCAAAGGTAATGTTTTTACCCGCTTAGTGGCATAGGTTTTTTCAATCATGCGTTTCAGCGGCAAATTGCACAGCCCATACCTCATTCCAAAGCGAAGGTTCCGCCCCGCTATCCCCTTATTGCCTGTGCTTTACCACAAACCGGCTCCGGATGCTCTTTTGCCTGCCCTGCAGGTATATTTCTGCAATATACAGGCCGTCGGGCAAATGTTGTACCCCTATCGACCTGGCCTTACCGCTACGGATCACCACACGGCCCAGCGTATTCCAGACCAATACCCGGGTAACCGGGTAACCGGTATTATTGACCAGGGTTACCTCGTGGGAAGCCGGGTTGGGCACGATCCGGATGTTTTGCCCGCCTGGCGGCTCGTCGATACCGGTTGTAGTACAGATTCCTTTGGCGGTCGCGATCTTTTGCAACGAATCTATCGGTTCGATACCATCGTTGTTCCGGGTGCGTACGCTTATGTTCAGGTAGGGGCTGTTATATGGGTCTGTAGGTTTTGATACCTTCAGGAAAGCAAAAAGCGAAGAAGTATTGTTGGTTGCGCAGCGGCTGTCGGCGCCAACCATTTTAGCGCCCTGCATGGCGGCCATCAGTTTACAGGCAAGCGACCCCGGCGTGTTGTTGAAGCGGGCTTCCATAGAATCCAGCACTTTCTTCCCCAGCAGGATATTGCCCTGTATGCTGTAATTTTTCCCGGTAATGTGGTTGGCATAACTCATATTGCCGCTCCCGGTATGCGCTGCGGTCTGCGGTACCTTATCGACCAGTGCGGCAATACCGTACTGCCGGGAGCCGAAGAGTTGCGCGCTTTCGCTGTTGCCCAGCCAGGTAATGATCTGTTGCGGCGTATCGCCGGCCAGCATCCGGGCACGGGCATTGGCCTGGTTGGTCTCCAGGTAAAAGGCCTGGGTATTGATCGCTCCTTTACCCGGAATCAGGTCGCCCAGGAATGAGGGGTCATTGATAGCGGACATAAACAGGTCGACACAGGAGGCGCCGGCGCTGCCTACTTCGCCGCTGGCGCTGTCTACAGCTACGATAGAGAAAGTGTCCTGGGCATGGGAGCGGGCAGGAAGCAGGAAAGCAGGACTGGTCAACAGCAATATGCTCATGATCTTCGTTTTCACAGGCAAAAAATTTAAAAAATTATACTTTAAAAATATATACAAAATACCCGTTTCTTTATTTGCAGCATACCATTCCGCGTTAATTTGTGCAAATGAGGCACAAAAAAGCCAGCCCCGTTGGAGGCTGGCTTTGCAGGAGATATACCGGTTGGATTAGCGGGCTACATTCACCGCACGTTTTTCGCGGATAACGGTTACCTTGATCTGTCCGGGGTATTGCATTTCTTTCTGGATCTTGTCGGCGATCTCGAAGCTTAAGCGGTCGCTGTCGGAGTCGCTTACTTTATCGGCTTCAACAATTACACGCAGTTCCCTGCCTGCCTGGATCGCGTAAGCTTTTTCCACACCGTCGTAGGCAACGGCCAGGTTTTCCAGGTCTTTGATACGCTGCAGGTAGCTTTGCATAATCTCGCGACGGGCACCGGGACGGGCGCCGCTGATCGCATCGCAGGCCTGGATGATCGGGGAGATGATATAGGTCATTTCCATTTCATCGTGGTGCGCACCGATAGCGTTGATGATGGCAGGATGCTCGCCACATTTCTCGGCCAGCCTCGCGCCCAGCAGTGCGTGGCTCAGTTCGGTTTCCTCATCTGGCACTTTACCGATATCATGCAGCAGGCCGGCACGTTTTGCCAGTTTTACCACTTTCTGTCCCAGGCCCAGTTCTGCCGCCATAATACCGCAAAGGTTCGCGGTCTCTTTGGAGTGCATCAGCAGGTTCTGACCATAAGAGGAGCGGAAACGCATTTTACCGACCATACGTACCAGGTCTTTGTGCAGGCCGTGGATACCCAGCTCGATAATGGTGCGTTCGCCGATTTCCATCACCTGGTCTTCGATCTGTTTCTTGGTTTTTTCCACAATTTCTTCGATACGTGCCGGATGTATACGGCCATCCTGTACGAGGCGTTGCAGGGAGAGGCGGGCAATTTCGCGGCGCAGCGGATCGAAACAGCTCAGTACGATCGCTTCGGGAGTATCGTCGATAATCAGGTCCACACCGGTAGCGGCTTCCAGGGCCCTGATATTACGGCCTTCACGACCAATGATCTGGCCTTTGATTTCGTCGCTTTCCAGGTTGAATACGGTGATGGCGTTCTCGATCGTTTGTTCGGCGGCTACACGCTGTATGCTCTGGATCACGATCTTTTTGGCCTCTTTGGAAGCGTTCAGTTTTGCTTCTTCCACGATCTCCTGGATGTGGGCCATAGCGCCGGTACGGGCTTCCTCCTTCATGGCGTCGATCAGCTGGTTTTTAGCTTCTTCGGCGCTCAGGTTCGATATTTTTTCGAGTTGTTTGATGTGCTCTTCCTGGTGTTTTTCAAGCTCCTGGCGTTTCTGATCCAGTTCCTGGCGTTTTTCCAGGGTAATTTCCAGTTGTTTATCCAGGTTGGCCTTATGCTGTGTATTCTCGTTGATCTGTTTCTGTAAAATCTGGTTCTTGTCGCTCAGCGATTGTTCTTTCTGGCGCAGTTTATTTTCGGCATCCTGTACTTTCTGGTTACGCTGCGATATTTCCTTTTCGTTTTCCGACTTCATCTGGAGGAATTTCTCTTTAGCCTCCAACAGCTTTTTTTCTTTTAAGGTTTCTGCAACTATTTTGGCATCTTCGGCAATCTTGGCAGCCTGCATTTCTGCATCTTTGATCTTTTGTTCGGTGTTCTTGGCAAATATTGCTTTGCCCAGGAAGATTCCGATTACTAATGCCGCCACTGCCACCAGCGCGGAAACGATCATTGCTAAATCCATAATATATACTGTATTATCATTTTTGTTTGTGAATAAATAAAAACCTCCCGCCCCCTGCCCTGAGGAGGGGGTGCGACATTAACCGGCGAAGTTAGTATTTATTCCTGTAAATCCTACGAGGGCGAAAAAGCACTTCTTTTTTATATAAGTTTGCAGCAATCCCGCGTTTCTAATATTTTACCCGGGGTCTTTCATCTTTTTACAAACAACGGAATTCTATACTTTTCCCCGTTTACCTATGAACCGCAACAAATACCTGCCCTTCTGGCTGATCACCCTGGCCGTTATGATCGGGTTGCCCTTAGTCACACTCATCCAGGATGGTATGTTTATGGATGCGATGTTGTATACCAGTGTGGCGCATAACCAGGCGCATGGCTTCGGCACCTTTTGGTTTCCCCAGTTCAGCAAGCTCAACCTCGACCTGCCGGGCTTCAATTCCTTCCACGAACAGCCGCCGCTTGCATTCGGCATCGAATCGTTGTTTTTCCGGGTACTGGGCAACAGTATGTATGTAGAACGCTTTTATGTGCTGGTAACGATGTGTTTAACCGCCTGGCTTATTTACCGGCTGTGGCAGGAAGTTTATAAAAACGAGGTTACGTTGCGCCGGTTGGGCTGGCTGCCCCTCCTGCTCTGGATTACCATTCCGACCGTTTTCTGGGGCTGTTCCAATAATGTGAACGAGAATACGATGGGCATTTTCACCCTGGCTTCCGTACTGGTTTCGTTCCGGCTGCTGCAGCGCGATGCCCGCAACCTGTTTGCATGGATGCTGGTGGGCTTGCTTATTTTCCTGGCCACCTTCACCAAAGGATTTCCCGGCTTTTTCCCCATTGTTGTCCCCGTGGTGTACTGGTTCGCTACGCGCCGCATCTCCGCAGGCCGCGCTTTCGGCTATAGCACCCTCCTGCTGGCGGTACCCTTGGCCATCTACGGTATCCTGTTCCTGGTACCGGAGAGCAGGGACAGCCTCTCTATTTACCTGTTTAAAAGAGCCCTGCTGCGTATAACCTCCGATCCTACTACCAGCAACCGTTTTGCTTCGCTGGTCAACCTGTTTATGGACCTGCTGCCCCAGTTGGGCCTGTTGCTGATTATCGTGCTGGTGGCCAGGGCTAAAAAAATAAAAGCGGCCTATACCGGCGGACAGGGCGGGCTTATCCTCTTTTTCCTGCTTACCGGGCTTTCGGCCACGGCGCCGCTTATGCTCACTATGGTACAAAAGGCGTTTTACCTGCTGCCCGGCTTCCCGTTTTTCGCAATCGGCACGGGTATGCTGCTGGCGCCCTATATATCGCGTTTTACGGAAAAGATGCAGACCGGCAGCAAGGGTTTCCGCATCTTCAGGGGCATCAGCGTGCTGCTGCTCTGCAGCGCCATAACCGTGGTAGGCCTGCAAGCGGGCAAGGTAGGCCGCGAAAAAGATGTGCTTCACGATGTGTATGCGATCGGCAAACTGCTGCCGGAACATTCGGTTATCGGTATCAACCAGCGGGATTTTTATATCGACTGGGAATTGCAATGTTACCTGATGCGCTATTTCTTTATCAGCGTGGATTTTAAACCGGGGAAACCACTGACCTATTTTATCCTCGACAAATCGCTGAAGACCGATACGGACCTCAGCCGCTATAAAAAAATGGAACTGGGTCTTGAAAAATACGACCTGTACAAACTGGAACCTTAACGAACAGGGGCCGGAAGTTAAAACTTCCGGCCCCTGTTGCATTATCACCAGGCAGCGGACTGCCTCATTTATTTTTTAGCTTCTTTAGCCCAGCTGTCTTTCAGGCCTACCGTACGGTTAAACACCAGGTGTCCGGGTGTACTGTCTTTATCGGCGCAGAAGTATCCTTTGCGCAGGAACTGGAAGCGGTCGCCCGGCTGCGCCTGGGTCAGCGCCGGCTCGATATATGCGTTTGCTACTACCTGCAGGGAATCGGGGTTGATATAATCTTTAAAATCGCCGTCTTCGTTGGCGGGGTTCTCCACGCGGAACAAGCGGTCGTACAGACGCACTTCCGCAGTTTGCGCATGCGGCACGCTTACCCAGTGGATGGTACCTTTTACCTTAAGCCCGCTGGTATCGTTACCGCTTTTGCTTTCGGGCAGGTAGCTGCAGTAGATCTCGGTCACTACACCCTGCTCATCTTTTTTAAAGTCGTCGCACCGTACAATGTAAGCGTACTTAAGACGTACCATCAGGCCGGGGGCCAGGCGGAAGAATTTCTTGGTCGCTTGTTCCTGGAAGTCCTCGCGCTCGATCCAGATCTCGCGGCTGAAAGGCACTTTACGGCTACCACCCTGTTCGTCTTCCGGATTATTTTCGGCATCGAACTCCTCGGTCTGACCTTCGGGGTAATTGGTGATTACCAATTTCACCGGGTCCAGCACCGCCATCACCCGGTTGGCTACCTTGTTCAGGTTTTCGCGGATGCAGAATTCGAGCAGGCTTACGTCGGTAATATTATCGCGCTTGGCAATACCGATCGTATCGGCAAAGTTGCGAATGCTCTCGGGCGTGTAGCCCCTGCGGCGCAGGCCGCTGATGGTAGGCATACGCGGATCGTCCCAGCCGGCTACATGTTTTTCATTAACCAGTTGCAGCAATTTACGCTTGCTCATTACCGTATAGGTCAGGTTGCGGCGTGCAAACTCGTACTGGTGCGAGGGGAAAATGCCCAGCTTCTGGATAAACCAGTCGTACAGGGGACGGTGGTGTATAAACTCCAGGGTACAGATCGAGTGGGTGATCTGTTCGATGCTGTCGCTCTGCCCATGGGCAAAATCGTACATCGGGTAGATGCACCAGGCGTCGCCGGTACGGTGGTGGTGTGCATGTTTGATCCGGTAGATAATGGGGTCGCGCATCAGCAGGTTGGGATGCGCCATATCCACCTTGGCACGCAATACCTTGGCGCCATCGGGATATTTGCCGGCACGCATCTCTTCAAACAGTGCCAGGTTTTCGTCTATGCTGCGCGAACGCCAGGCACTGTCGGTGCCCGGTTTGTTGATATCGCCCTTGGTAGCCGCCATCTGCTCGGCAGTACTGTCGTCCACATAGGCATCGCCCTGCCGGATCAGTTGTACGGCATAGGCATACAGTTGTTCGAAATAGTCGGAGGTATAACGCAGCTCGTCCCAGTTAAAGCCCAGCCATTTCACATCGTTCATGATACTCTCTACATATTCGGTCTCTTCGGTTACGGGGTTGGTATCGTCGAAGCGCAGGTTGCATTTTCCCTGGTATTTGATCGCCAATCCGAAGTTGAGGCATATAGAGGCCGCGTGGCCGATATGCAGGTAGCCGTTGGGCTCCGGTGGAAAGCGGGTATAGATACTTTTGTATTTACCCTCGGCGAGGTCTTTCTCAATGATCTCTTCTAAAAAATTAAGGGAACGTTCTTCCATTTTATAATGATATAAATAGCTGTATTTACTTGCGTTATAGCCTGTATTACTTTCGTTTGAAAGCATACGGGAGGGGCAAAGTTACGGAGAAATAGAGAGTTCTATTTATTCCCTTTATGAATTGATAATATAATCTTTACAAAAATTTACAATCACTATTGGCTTTATTCTGTAGTTTTGCCCCAAAATGTTTATACAAGACTCCGGATATATTTCCGGAAACCAATTTCATTATTAACTGAAATGACAAAAAAAACTAACCTATGGTCAGCTCCGGTTACCGCTATTACGCGGTATGCTGACGGCGTTTTTTTTACTGCACCTCCTGCGGTTTTTTGCCCGGTC
The DNA here is from genome assembly GCF_003014535.1 of Taibaiella chishuiensis. Taxonomy (GTDB): domain Bacteria; phylum Bacteroidota; class Bacteroidia; order Chitinophagales; family Chitinophagaceae; genus Taibaiella; species Taibaiella chishuiensis. The sequence continues at coordinate 479,724 of NZ_PYGD01000001.1, forward strand.
CCGGTACACACTCCTTTTATAGTACGACGTTGAGACCGGATAGGGTTTACCTTGATTGGTAAATGATACTCCGGCAAATTCCATTCCTACAGACTATCATTTTATTTTGACAGAACGCATACCGCGTTCCTGTTTCACATGCTAATTGTCTTTTGAAAATGAACAACCATTTTCAGATAATGGTAGCTGATGCTACGCATTATAGCTTCGCGCAGATTATCTGCGACGAAATGGCCTCTTCTGCCAAAGTAAGAGGCACAGGCATTGCCAAGCGCTCGCCCGAATACATCGTTCAAAAAATGCTGGAAGGCAAAGCTGTTATCGCTTTCAGCCCCGATGGCATATGGGCCGGCTTCTGTTACGTAGAAAGCTGGAGCCACGGCGGCTATGTAGCCAACTCCGGTCTTATCGTGGCGCCACCCTTCCGTAAGTTCGGTATTGCCAAGGCCATCAAAACCCGTGTATTCGAACTGAGCCGCGAACTGTACCCTGAGGCCAAGATCTTTGGCCTGACCACCGGCCTCGCCGTAATGAAGATCAATTCGGACCTGGGTTACGAGCCGGTTACCTATTCGGAGCTCACCCAGGACGAAGCCTTCTGGGCCGGTTGCAAAAGCTGCGTCAACTTCGACATCCTTACCGCCAAAGAGCGGAAGAACTGCCTGTGTACCGCCATGCTGTACGATCCGGCCGAGCACCAGGACCAGCAGGCCCTGCCGGCAACAACACAGGCTATGGCCCCGGCCCCCGCTCCTGAAAAGCCGGACAGCCCGGCCAAACAGGGTTTCAGACCACTGCGTTTTCTTCGAAAACGTCCTGGCAAAACTGCGTAATCATCTTAAAAAACATCCAACCAAAAAATGAAAAAAGTAGTGCTTGCGTACAGTGGCGGTCTCGATACCACCTATTGCGCTTTATACCTGAGTAAAATACAAAACCTCGAAGTACATGCCGTAACCGTAAACACCGGCGGCTTCGATGAAGCAGAAATAAAACAGATCGAAGCAAGGGCGCATACCCTGGGCATTGCTTCGTACCGGAGCATCGACGTAACCGAAGCTTATTACGACGATTGTGTGAAATACCTCATCTTCGGTAATATGCTGAAAAACGGCACCTATCCCTTAAGCGTAAGCGCCGAAAGACTGGTGCAGGCCATGACCATAGCCCGTGCGGCCCTGGAGATCGGCGCCGACGCTATCGCCCACGGCAGCACCGGGGCCGGCAACGACCAGGTACGCTTCGACGGCGTATTCCGCACCATGGCGCCCGACCTGGAAATACTTACGCCTATACGCGACCTGCAACTGAGCCGCGAAGCGGAGATCAGCTTCCTGAAGGAACACGGCGTGGATATGAATTTTGAAAAAGCGCAATACAGCATCAATAAAGGTCTCTGGGGTACCTCGGTGGGTGGTAAAGAAACCCTGACCTCCGGCCAGTACCTGCCCGAGGCGGCATGGCCTACGCCCATTACCGCCACCGGTACCCGCACCATCGAACTGCGTTTCGAAAAAGGCGAACCGGTAGCCCTCGATGGTGAGCACTTTGCCCACCCGGCGCAACTGATACAAGCGCTGCAGGCGCTGGCCCAGCCCTACGGCATTGGCCGCGATATCCATGTAGGCGATACCATTATCGGTATCAAGGGCAGGGTAGGCTTCGAAGCCGCTGCCCCCCTGATCCTGATCAAAGCCCACCACCTGCTGGAAAAACATACCCTTACCAAATGGCAGATCTACTGGAAAGACCAGCTGAGCACCTGGTACGCCAACTGGCTGCATGAAGGCCAGTTGCTCGACCCGGTTATGCGCCATATCGAAGGCTTCCTCGACGATGCCCAGCAAACCGTAAGCGGTACCGTAAGCATACAGCTCGAGCCCAAACTGTTTACCCTCCTGGGTATCGAAAGCCCGCACGACCTTATGAGCAATGCCTTTGGCAGCTACGGCGAAATGAATAAAGGATGGAGCGGAGACGATGTAAAAGGATTTACCAAAATATTCGGCAACCAGACCTCTATTTTCCACCAGGTCAATAAAGCAGTACAACATGATTAAAGCAGGCATAACCGGGGCGGCGGGTTATACGGGCGGCGAACTGATACGCCTGTTGCTGCGTCACCCCGAAGTAACCATCAGCTGCGTACACAGCAATAGCCAGGCCGGCAAACCCATATCATCCATACACCAGGACCTCTATGGCGATACCGACCTGCGTTTTGATGCCGCATTAAACGAAGATATCGATGTGCTGTTTCTTTGTGTCGGTCATGGCGATGCCCGTACCTTCCTGGAAAAACGGCCGTTAAAAGATACGGTAAAGGTGATCGACCTTTCCCAGGATTTCCGGCTTGGCGCACAAAACAGCATCGGCGACCGGCAGTTTGTATACGGGCTGCCCGAGTGCAACCGGGATCAGATCCGGACCGCTGCGAACATTGCCAACCCCGGCTGTTTTGCTACAGCATTGCAACTGGGCCTGCTACCCCTCGTGGCTGCAGGTTTCGCGGGCGAGGTGTACACCACGGGCATTACCGGCGCTACCGGCGCAGGACAGGCCCTGGCCCCAAGTTCGCATTTTGCCTGGCGCAGCAACAATATCCAGGCCTATAAAAGCCTTACGCACCAGCACCTGAAGGAAGTGGGCGAGCACCTGGGCCACAATAACCCCGGGCAGCAGCAACCCCATATCCGTTTCATACCCTGGCGCGGCGATTTTGCAAGAGGCATTTTCGTATCGCAGCAGTTACAGACCGACCTCAGCTTATCGCAGCTCGAAGACCTGTATACCGCCTTTTATAAGGACCATCCTTTTACGCACCTGTCGCAGGAGGCCATACACCTGAAACAGGTGGTGAATACCAATAAGTGTATGATCCAGATCGAGCAGCAGGACGGGCAAACCGTGATCCACAGCGCGATCGACAACCTGCTGAAAGGCGCATCGGGACAGGCCGTACAAAATATGAACCTGGCATTTGGACTGGACGAGCAGGCTGGCCTGGACCTGAAAGCCTCCTTCTTTTAAACCACAAGAAAAATCGAACATGAAACTATTTGATGTATATCCCCTGCAGCAGGTGAGCCTGGAAAAAGCGGCCGGCTCCTTCCTCTGGGACAGCGAAGGCCAGCGTTACCTGGACATGTACGGCGGCCATGCCGTTATCTCTATCGGGCATAGTCATCCGCATTATATCCACCGCATTACAGAACAGCTGCAGCAGATCGGCTTCTACAGCAACTCCATACAGATGCCGCTCCAGGAAGAGCTTGCAGCCCTGCTGGGCGAGGTAAGCGGCAAACAGGATTACCAGCTTTTCCTGTGCAACTCGGGGGCCGAAGCCAACGAGAATGCGCTGAAGCTGGCCTCCTTCCATACCGGCAGGAAACAGGTCGTAGCCTTTACAGGCGCCTTTCACGGCAGGACCTCGCTGGCCGTAGCCGCCACCGACAATCCATCAATCATAGCGCCGGTTAACGAAAGCGGCAATATCGTATTCCTGCCCTTCAACGATGAGGCTGCATTGGAAGCCCATTTTAAACAACACGGCGACCAGGTGGCCGCGGTGATCATCGAAGGCATACAGGGCGTTGGCGGTATCCGTATGGCCAGTGACGCCTTTCTGCAAAGTATACGCAGGCTGTGCGACCAGTACGGTGCCGTATTTGTAGCCGACAGCGTACAATGCGGGTATGGCCGTACGGGCAGGTTCTTTTCGCACGATCATGCCGGTGTACAGGCCGATATCTATAGCATGGCCAAAGGCATGGGCAATGGCTTCCCTATAGGCGGTATTATTATCGCACCGCATATACAACCGAAGAAAGGCATGCTGGGCACCACTTTCGGCGGTAACCACCTCGCTTGCGCCGCGGCGCTGGCTGTGCTGGAAGTGATCCGCGATGAAAACCTGTTGCAACATGCAGCCGATATGGGCACTTACCTGATGGATGCCCTGCAGGCTACCGGCGCATTGGAAAATGTACGCGGCCGCGGTTTAATGATCGGCTTCGATGTACCGGAGCAGCATAAAAACCTGCGCAAGGACCTGCTGGAACGCTATCGCGTATTTACCGGCGAGGCCAAACCCAATGTTATCCGGCTGTTGCCTTCGCTGGCTTTACCCAAAGCCGAAGCCGGTCTTTTTCTAAGTGCATTACAGGAAGCGCTGGCGCTTCCCGTTGTGGTATAAAAAATATAATCTTGAAACAGTTTATCTCCGCCCTTGATGTGCCCGGTATCCCGGCACTGGTACAAGAGGCTTTACACTATAAAAACAACCCGCTGGCCGACCGGCAGCTCGGCCAGGGCAAGAGGCTGGGTCTTATGTTCTTTAACCCCAGCCTGCGTACACGGCTCAGTACACAGATCGCAGCGCAGCAGCTGGGTATGGAAAGCATCGTGTTCAATGCCGGCCAGGATGGCTGGGCATTCGAGTTTGCCGACGGCGCCGTTATGAACGGTAGCACCGTAGAACATATCAAAGACGCAGCGCCGGTACTGAGCAGCTATTTCGACATCCTCTGTATCCGCACCTTCCCCGGCCTTGTTGACCGGGACCAGGACTATGCCGAGTTTGTGCTGCAGCAGTTTATAAAACATATCCGTATACCCGTAGTAAGCCTGGAGAGCGCTACGCTGCATCCGTTACAGTCGCTGGCCGACATTATTACCCTCGAAGAACATAAGCCCGCCGCACGCCGGCCCAAAGTCGTGCTGAGCTGGGCCCCGCATATCAAATCCATTCCGCAGTGTGTGAGCAACAGTTTTGCCCAGTGGGTTAATGCCTGGGGCCAGGCCGACTTCGTGATCACGCATCCCGAAGGTTATGAGCTGGCGGAGGATTATACGCGGGGTGCACAGATCACGCATAACCAGCAGGAGGCCCTGCAGGATGCAGATTTTGTGTATGTAAAAAACTGGAGCAGTTACAACGACTATGGCAAGGTGCTGCACGATGGCGCCGGTTGGATGCTGGACGAACAAAAGCTTAAAGCCGCACCTGCTGCAAAAGTAATGCATTGCCTGCCGGTAAGACGTAACCTCGAACTGAGCGACGAAATCCTGGATGGCCCGCGCAGCCTGGTATCCCAGCAGGCTGCCAACCGCGTATGGAGCGCACAGGCCGTATTGAGCCGTATCCTGAAATCGTTGTAAAAGATAAACCATAACATGAAAGAACAACTCAGCGTAATCAAGATCGGGGGCAATGTGATCGACGATACCGCAAGCCTGCAACGCTTCCTGGACCAGGTAAGCAGCCTGAACGGCCCCTGCATACTGGTACATGGCGGCGGCAAACTGGCCACCAGCCTGGCTGCCGACCTGCAGGTGCCACAGCAGATGGTAGAGGGCAGGCGCATTACGGACGAAGCCACCTTAAAGATCGTAACCATGGTATATGCCGGTTATATCAATAAAAACATAGTAGCCCTGCTGCAGGCCCGGGGCTGCGCTGCACTGGGCCTCTCGGGCGCCGATGGCAATTTGATACAAGCGCATAAGCGTACCGGCACACAGCAGGACTACGGCTTTGCCGGCGATATCGACGCGGTAAACGAAACTTTATGCACCGGGCTGTTGCAGCAGGGTTATACCCTGGTGGTGGCGCCTATAACCCACGACCGGGAGGGACAATTGCTTAATACCAATGCCGATACCATTGCCCAGGAACTGGCACAGGCCCTGAGCAGGCAGTATAGCGTACGGCTCATCTATTGTTTCGAAAAAAGCGGCGTGCTGCGCGATACCGAAGACGAAAGCAGCCGTATTGCCGCCATCAATAAAACAACTTTCAGTAGTCTCAAAGCCGAAGGGGTAATCTATGCAGGCATGTTGCCCAAGCTGGACAATGCCTTTGCCGCGCTGGACAAAGGTGTGGACAGGGTCGTGATCGGTAAATGGAGCGACCTGCCGCAACTGGTTTCGGGACAAAACGGCACCACCATCAGTCATGAATGAACAAACGCAACTCTATGAAGAGGCGCTGGACCTGTTGCGGCAAATGATCCGCATACCTTCCTTCAGCAGGGAGGAGGCGGGTACTGCCACCTTATTGGAAAACTGGCTGCAACAACGGGGAATACCGGCATCAAGAGCGGGCAATAATGTATATGCCCGCAACCTGCACTTCGACGACGGCAAACCCACCTTATTGCTCAACTCGCATCACGATACCGTAAAACCCGCCAGCGGTTATACCACCGATCCGTTTGGCGCATTGATTATGGATGGCAAACTCTATGGCCTGGGCAGCAACGATGCCGGGGCCAGTGTGGTATGCCTTACAGCCGCCTTCCGGCATTTTTATGCTATGCCGGACCTGCCCTATAACCTTATCCTGGCGCTTACTGCCGAGGAGGAGATATCGGGCTATGAAGGCATAGTCGCCCTGCTGCCCTTGCTGGGCCGTATAGACTGCGCCCTGGTAGGCGAACCGACGCAAATGCAGATGGCCGTGGCCGAAAGAGGACTGATGGTGCTGGATGTAACGGTAAAAGGGCAATCGGGGCATGCGGCACGCAACGAAGGCGTCAACGCGATATACGAAGCCTTAACGGCTGTAACATGGTTCCGCAACTATCATTTCCCCGCGGCTTCGGACCTGCTGGGCCCCGTGTCGATGCAGGTAACCAGTATCCATACCGACAACAAAGCCCATAACGTAGTACCCGATACCTGCAGCTTTGTCGTGGATATCCGGATCAACGAGTGTTATACCCACGAGGCCATATTGGCTACGGTACAACAACATGTAAGCGGCAGCATAACGCCGCGCAGCACGCGGCTGCGCAGCAGCAACATAGCCGCCCAGCACCCGCTGGTACAGGCAGGCGCAGCCATGGGCCTGCGAAGTTATGGCTCACCCACGCTTTCCGACAAAGCGCTGATGCCTTTCCCTGCGCTTAAGATCGGTCCCGGCGACTCGGCCCGCAGCCATACCGCCGACGAGTATATCCGGCTCGATGAGCTGGCATCGGGTATCGATCAATATATAAGCCTGCTCGGCCGCGTACCGCATCTTTAAACTAAAATACCTAAGTTAATTAGATATGAAACTCTGGCAAAAAGACAATACAGATATAGCACAACGGGTAGAAGCCTTTACCGTAGGTCGCGACCGCGACTTCGACCTGTTACTGGCCGCCTGCGACGTAAAGGGTTCGCTGGCCCATACCGAAATGCTTTGCAAAGCAGGCCTGTTGACCCCTGCAGAAAAAGAACAGGTACACCACGAATTGCATGCCCTGCTGGAGGAGATTGCAGCCGGGCGCTTCCGTATCGAGGATTATGTGGAAGACGTGCACTCCCAGGTGGAGCTGATGCTTACACGCAAGATCGGGGATGCAGGTAAAAAGATCCATAGCGGCCGTAGCCGCAACGACCAGGTGGCCGTGGATCTGAAGCTGTTCCTGAAACAAAGCATACAGGAACTGAGCCAGGCAGTAAAAGGGCTGTTCGACAAACTGATCGCGCTTAGCGAAAAACATAAAACGAAACTGCTGCCCGGTTATACCCACCTGCAGATCGCTATGCCTTCATCATTCGGGCTGTGGTTCGGGGCGTATGCCGAAAGCCTGGTCGACGACCTGGAACTATTGGCTGCGGCCTATGCCGTTACCGACAAGAACCCGCTGGGCAGTGGCGCCGGTTATGGTTCCTCCTTCCCGCTCGACCGTACGCTGACCACCTCGCTGCTGGGCTTCGCCGCGCTGCACCATAATGCAGTATATGCACAGATGAGCCGGGGTAAGACCGAAAAATTCGTAGCAACGGGTATTGCCGCCGTAGCGGCCACACTGGCCCGCCTATCGATGGATGTATGCCTGTTCCTGAGCCAGAATTTCGGCTTTATCAGTTTCCCCGCGGCCCTGACTACGGGCAGCAGCATTATGCCGCATAAAAAGAACCCCGATATATTCGAACTGGTACGAGGCAAATGCAACCGCCTGCAAAGCGCACCCAACGAACTGGCGCTACTGCTCACCAACCTGCCCTCCGGTTATCACCGGGAACTGCAGCTGACCAAAGAAATTATTTTCCCGGCCCTGGAAACCCTGCAGGATTGTATCGGTATCCTGGATTTTGCTTTACCCCAGATCGAAGTGCAGGAGCATATCCTGGCGGATAAAAAGTACCAGTATCTTTTTACGGTAGAAGCGGTAAACGACCTGGTGCATAACGGCGTACCCTTCCGGGAAGCCTACCAGGTGGTGGGTAATGCGGTAGAAGCGGGCAGTTTCAGCTACGATCATTTCGATATAACACGGCATACCCACGAAGGCAGTATGGGCAACCTTTGCAACGAAGCCATAACCGGGGCCATGGAACGGGTGATGAAGCGGTTTGCTTAGGCCTGTAAAAGGCCGTTGATCTTTTTCATCAGATCGCGGGTAGAGAAAGGTTTGCTTACATACAGGGCAGCGCCGAGGTCGTAACCTTCGCGGATATCGGCTTCGGCGGTCTTTGCGCTGATAAAGACCACGATAATATCTTCGAGTGCAGGCGTAGCTTTGATATGCCGGCAAATGGAATAGCCATCCACATCCGGCATCATAATATCGAGCAGCACCAGGTCGGGCTTGTTGCTTTCCAGGAAAGCCATAGCCTCTGTCCCGTTACGGGCCACCATCACCTCGTAGCCGTTTTTCTTCATCAGGAATTCAACGGACATCAGGATATAGGGATCATCGTCTACAACAAGCACTTTCTTCATACAAGCAAAGATATAAGGTGTATCCTTAATAAAAAAGTGCGTGGGCTTAGGTCTTGATTTGTGGCAAAGCGATGACAAAACAGGCCCCCGTACCGGCCGTATCCTCCACCCCAATGCTGCCGCCGTGCATTTCCATAATACGCTTGCAGATGGTAAGCCCCAAACCGGTACCCACGGGCTTTTTCAGCGTCTGGTTCTTAGCCTGGAAAAACTTATCGAAGATCTGTTCGCGCATCTCGTAAGGCACGCCCGGCCCGTTATCCGCAACAGCAAGCCTTATCCCGCTCCCGGTCTGCTCCAGCGCAATTACGATACGGCCGGTACTTTCGGGGGCAAACTTGATGGCGTTGGCGATAAGGTTATAGATCACCTGTCTTACCAGGTCGATATCGCATAGAACCGAGACTTCCGCATGCGGCAACTGGTGTACGATAGCCACGCCGCGTTCCTCGGCCAGGGGCAGCAGCGCCTCTGTAGCCTCGGCTATAAGCCTGCCGAAAACCACGGTAGCATAGTTCAGCTTTTGCCTGCCAGATTCGTAACGTTCCAGGTTCAATACCTGCGAGATCAGGTGGCTCAGGCGTTCGATCTCTTTAACCACCGCTTCCAGGTAATGCTGCCGCTGTTCCTCTTCCATATCCGGGTTGTCGTATACAATTTCCGACAGGGCCCGTATCGAAGTTAGCGGCGTGCGCAACTCGTGGGTAACGGTATACAGGAATTCATCCTTGAGCACATCCATACGCTTCAACTGCTCGTTGGCGCGGGTCAGCATATCGGTGGCACGGGTCAGTTCTATCGATTTTTTCTTGAGCTCTTTATTCAGCTCCAGCACCTGCTGCGATTCTTTTACGATGGCCAGTACCTCCTGGATCGTGATCTCCTCCTCCTTTACGATATTGGCGATCATAAATTTGGCCGAGGCCGAACCGATCACCCCGGAGAGCATACGTTCGGCAAAATGTACAATGCGCGGATCGGCGATCACCGTATCCAGGCCGATATCGTTGCGCCGCGCATAAGCCGTCAACAACAGGCCCGACCGTTCTTTACCGATAAAATTATCGAGCAACGCCCGGATATCGGCGTACTGTGTATTGCCCCGCCATACGCCCTGTCCTTCGGTAAACTGGTTGGCATCTTTATCAAAAATATCAACAAACACGCGGGCCTGGTACATCTCGGAGGCGCTCAGCCGCGAATAGCTGGAGATAACCAGGTAACAAATGCAATTGAAGAACATACTCCAGAATACCGAATGGGTAAACAGGTCCCAGCCATCAAGCCCGAACAGGGCCTGGGGCCGCAACCATGACAAGTGCCAGGGACCGCTATCCATAAGGCTCTTATCGATAAAACCCGCATCTACACCCGCCGGTACGATAAGGGTGTAAAACCAGATACCAAAGCCTACGATAATACCTGTTACCGCACCCTTACGCGAAGCATTGCGCCAGTAAAGACCGCCGAATACCGCCGGCCCGAACTGGGCCACTGCCGCCATAGAGGCCAGGCCTATGGATACCAGCGAAAAGTAAGGCGCCATAAAACTATTGTAGGCATAAGCGGCAAAAAGGATCACGGCGATAATCACCCGCCTCGATAAAATGATCTTACGGGTAAGCGAGCCTTCGCTGCTGGTCTTAAACCGGCGGGAAGATAATACCAAGGGCAGGAACAGGTGATTGCTGACCATGGTAGACAAGGCGATGGTGGCTACGATGATCATACTCGTGGCCGCCGAAAAGCCCCCGATGTACACCATAACACTCATCAGGTGCTGATTGAAGTGCAGGGGCAGCGACAGTACGTAGTTATCGGCATCGGTATTGTTACCCAAAATCACAGAGCCGCCCATCGCGATCGGCAGTACAAATATATTAATGGCCAGCAGGTACAGCGGAAAAAGCCATACGGCTTTACGGATATGTTTTTCGTTGGTATTCTCCACCACGCTTACCTGGAACTGGTGCGGCAGGATGACGATGGCCATCATGGATACGAACAACATCGATAGCCAGCTGCTATAGGCATTGTCGCCGCTAAGGGTAAAAAACTGGGTAAGCCCCTTATTGGCCACAGCATCGAACAAGGCGCCATAACCATCGAATACGAAGAAGGTGACAAAGATACCCACTACCAGGAAGGCAAACAGTTTGACCAGCGACTCGAAAGCCACAGCCGCTACCAGGCCCTCGTGCCGCTCCGTAGCATCGACCGACCGCGTACCAAACACGATGATAAAAAAGATAATGACACAGGTAATATAAAACTTATCGTCGCCCGGACCGGGAATGATACCCTGCGGCAGACCGGTAATGATATGAAAGCTGGTCGATATGGCTTTCAGCTGCAGAGCGATATAAGGTATGATGCCGATAATACAACACAACGTAACAATGATACCCAGGGTAAAATTCTTACCATACCGCGAAGCGATAAAGTCGGCAATGCTATTGATGCGCTGGGTCTTGCAAATACGGATGATCTTTTGCAAGACCGGGATAAACAGGGCGCACATGATCGAAGGTCCCAGGTAAATGGTAATAAAATCCATGCCGCTGTTAACCGCCCGGCCCACGCTGCCGTAATAGGTCCAGCCGGTACAGTATACTGCCAGCGACAAGGCATACACCCAGCCATTACGCACCACGCTCTTCTTCTGCCGGCGCCGGCGCTCTACCCACCAGGCCACCCCGAAGAGCAGGGCCAGATAGGCCAGCGATACCAGTATGATCAGGAGTTTGTTCATACCGGCCTATTTACGTTTTAATGGGTTGACCGTAAAGTACAGGACCAGGATGGCCAGCACCCATACCACACCAATATAAACATACAGCAAGGGCAGCCCGCCCACCATCACCCGTTTATTGGCGGTAGACAGCAGGGGATAGGTAAACAGCACCAGCATCAGCAATGCGATCAGCAGGAAGCGGATGGATTTGGCAGGATTCATATTCGGGTATTATCCGGTAAGATAAGTAATAATTGCAAAACGTTGCCGGGCGCACAGGCCCGGCAACGTAGGTACAGCTCGCTTTATAACCGGTTTACTCCAATTGTTTATCGTCATTGTATTCGCCCATCAGCGCATAAACGCCGAAGGTAAACAGGCCGCCTACAATAATAGGCGTCAGTACAAAAAGGATCACGATACCGAACACGAGGTCGTCCTGCTGACCGCTGGTAAACTTCGGGATACCGAATATAAAAATGCAGAAGTAGGCTGCGGCAAGGGCCAGCGCGATCCATACGAGGCCCAGTATTTTTTTGATTGCATCCATAACGGGATAATTTTTTAATGAAGAAAATAGTTGCGCGGGAAAGACAGGTACAGCCTATTCCAGTTTGCGCTTACCGCTGATGTACAACAGGCCGATCACGAAACTGATGGCCGCGATAATAATGGGATACCACAGGCCTTCAAGATACCAATCGCCCTGGCCGGCATCTTTGGCCTTGGAAGCCAGGTATACCGCCACCGTAGGCAACAGGCCGCCGAATATGCCATTGCCCACGTGGTAGGGCAGCGACATCGATGTATAACGGATCTTTACCGGGAACATCTCCACCAGGAAAGCCGCAATAGGACCGTATACCATCGTTACGAAGATCACCTGGACAAATACCAGCAGGATCATCATCCACTTGTCGTTACCGTTCAATAGGGTAGCCTTTGCAATTTTAGGTTTGGTGGCCTCCGCTGCTTTATCGGCATGTACCACCACGGTGCTATCGTAGCTGTAGCGGGTGGCATCGCTGTACTGCACTACCGTAGTGTAATGATACACCGAATCGCCGTTGGCCGCCGCGCTTACTTTCAGGTCGTGCTTCGTATCTGCCACCAGCGCCGCCTTCTGTTTCAGGTCCGAAATATTATACATCGTCCGGTAGATGGGGCGGTAGCAGATAATCGCCAGCAACATGCCTGCCAGCATAATATGTTTACGGCCTATCTTATCGCTAAGCCAGCCAAACACGATAAAGAACGGCGTGCCCATCAGCAGGGCAATCGCCAGCAGCGAGTCGGTCTGTGCACTTTCGATATTACAGGTTTTCTGGATAAAGCTGAGTGCATAAAACTGGCCCGTATACCACACGACACCCTGGCCCATAGCCGCGCCAAACAGCGCCAGCAGTACGAATTTCAGGTTATACCGGTTGCCGAAGCTTTCTTTAAGCGGGTTAGTACTGGTCTTACCCTCGGCCTTGGCTTTGGCAAACAGCGGCGACTCCGACATTTTCCTGCGGATCAGGTACGATACCAATACCATGAGTATCGATAACCAGAAGGGTACGCGCCAGCCCCAGAGGTCGAAGGCTTCTTTACTCAACACCGTTTTGGTAATCAGGATCACGATCAGGGAAATAAACAGGCCGACCGTAGCGGTGGTCTGTATCCAGGAGGTCCAGTAGCCACGCTGGTGGGCAGGCGCATGTTCGGCCACATAAGTGGCAGCGCCGCCATACTCACCGCCCAGCGCCAGGCCCTGCAGCAGGCGCAACAGCAGTACCAGCAGGGGCGCCAGGAAACCGATGGTTTCGTAACCCGGTATACAACCAATGAGGAAGGTGGCCCCGCCCATCAGCAGCAGGGTGAGCATAAAGGTGTACTTACGCCCGATCATATCGCCCAGCCGGCCAAATACCAATGCACCGAAGGGCCGCACCACGAAACCGGCAGCAAATGTGGCCAGGGTGGAGAGAAAGGCCGCTGTAGGATTGCCCTGCGGGAAGAATTTGGTGGCGATAACCACGGCAAGGCTGCCGAAAATATAAAAGTCATACCACTCGATAAGGGTACCGGCCGACGAAGCGAAGATGACCTTCCAGATACCCTTCGGCGCTTTTGTTACTGTACTCATGGGCTATAATTTTTTTGAAGATGAAATAAATGCGCAGCCTACAGGGCCACCTGGAATTGAACGATCAGTTCGCCTTTACGGTCTTTCAGCAATTTGGTACCGGCATCGTATAAAGGCCGGGAAGCATACTGCGCCGTAATCTTGGCGTTATGGGCATCGATAAACAGGTTACAGCCCACATCGAAAAAGCTGCCTCCGGCGCGCAGCGCCTCAAAGTTTTTGTAGGCATACGAAGCAATAGGCTGCAAGCGGAGCTTGGTGCTGAATTTAGGCAGGAGAAAACCGGCTTCGGCATAATAGATACTGCCGGTGCCCATAAGCGCACGCGCATTGCCCGGGCCTTCGAGCACCTTATCTGCCGCCGGGAAATTGGGATCGGCGGTGCCCGTATTCATCGTACCGCTGGTACGCAGGTAATTGGGTCCGAAATTGTAGTTGTAATAAACACCGTAAGCAGTAACAGCCATGCCTTTCGACTTATCGCCCACAGGCAGGTCGGCAAATACGTCTACCCCAAACAGGTTGATCGGGTGCTTTTCTACCACGCCCAGTGCATTGGAGCTGCGGGTGCCATTAGCCTGGTGGTAAAACCCAGCACCGATATTGAATACCCTTTTGCTACCGAGATAGGTACCTACGCGGTAAGGCAGGAAGTTGCTTTCCTGGTCGAGGAACTGGTAGTCTACATAACCCGCATACGATGCTTCCGACTCGCCGTTATTGTCTACGGCAATATTGGCGCTGTCTTTAGGAACGAGGTTGGTGGCAAAGGGTTTGTTGATGCTGAACTGGTAATGCAGTTTTGCGGCATTGCCTTTGATAAAGAGGCCAAACTGCCGGGCAAACTGGTCGCTCATTTCGATAGTGGGCCAGTTAAAGATCGTGGCATCGATCATCATAAAGCTGATGGTGCTGGCTGAACTCTGCCGCGATACACCGTTGAAGTAATGCAGGCCTGCGCCCAGCGATAAGGTGAATGTATTGGTTTGGCCGGTTACCGGTTTTTTGGCCGGTACAATGGCAAACTCGTTATAGGCATCGTGGAAGAAGAGTTGTGGTTTTTTGCCCTGGCCGTAACCGCCGGTACCGGTGGAGCCGCTGCCCCCGCCATTGGTAAAGGTCTGGTTGTTGATCCCGAAGTGGGTAACGATCATATACCGGGGCGAGATCTGTGCATAAGTAAGCAGCCTCAGGCGGCGGGCGCCAAAATCCATACTGCTTTGCGAAGGCGAACCGTTGACCAGGGTGCCGGGATTATTCTGGTTATACCTGGCCCAGATCTGGCTCCATACCAGGAAACGCACATACTTGTTCCCTTCGGGGTTCAGGTTCAGTTTCAACCCGGATCCGTATTGCTCCGAATTTTGTGCAAAAGTGGGGAAAGCCAGCAGCGAGCAACAGGATAATGCTATCAGGATTTGCTTACGAAACATAGCAGGTAGCTTTTGAGGTGAAAAAATTATTTTCTTATTTCTTTCCTCAAATGTTTACAAATAACTGCCGTTTCGGAAATACGGTATATATCTATGCTAAGGGTATAGCTTTTATGGCCTGTTTATTTTCTTTTGAAACGCTCCCATTTGATCACCATAAACTTGTCGCCGAGCTCGGTAACCATACTGCCGGTACCCCGCAGCGATTCCCTGTCGGCAAAGAATTCGGCCAGTTCGGCGTGGTTCAGCACCTGGTAGGTAGGGTGGTAATCCAGGTTTTCGGGCGCCTTCACATTGTACTCCTTTACCCAGTTGATCACCGATACATGGCTTACGCCCAGGATGCGTTCGATCTCGCGGAATGTTACCCCCTCGATATACAATTGCAGGGCCTTGATCACGTAATACGGGTCGATCCGTTTACCATCTTTCATCACGGAGAAATGATAATTGCAGGCATGGCATTTATACCGCTGCTTTCCTTTTACCACACCGCTTTTCACCACTTCCTGGTTCTTGCATTTGGGACAAAAAATATCTTTCATGTCTTAAAAGTAAGCAATCACTCCTGATTAATTATACCAAATTAGCATAAATATACCAAATGACCAATATTGACTATTATCAACACAAATATGCCATACTGCTGAATGTCAATACGCTACAGATTATGGCGTGCAGATACCTATTGACATTGCTCAAATCCAAATCTTGATGCTTGTCCATCAATACGATAGTGGAGTTAACCGTTACTCGCCAACCTGTTGCCCACCTGGGTCTGAACGATAGCCGGAAGTCCCTTTCGCAAGGTCCCTTTCTGGAGACCTCGCGACGAAACAGGATATCTTTCCCACAACGGGCATCTCTGTCCGTAGCGAGGCGTTACGAACAGGCGCGACGACCAGGTGCGAACGGGCCTCGCGACGCAATAGCGTATCTACACACAACTGCTCCTGCAAAGGGAGGCCTGGGAAAACAAAATACCCGGCTGTAATGCCGGGCCTTTTATCAGCACGCAAGGTGCTGCAATCAATAAGGTGTTGGACTATAATTCGGGCTCTTCCTTTTTACGGGTCGCCATCTTTTTACGGTTGCGGCTCAGGGTTTCGGGTTTGATACCCAGGTAGGAGGCAATCATATGTTGCGGTACCCGCTGTACGATCTCGGGATAGGTTTCCACGAACATCTTGTATTTATCTTCCGCAAAATGGGTCAGGTAATTAATGACCCGGAGGTGCAGCGCGTTAAGCCTTTTCTGCATCACCTGGCGGAAGTATTTTTCCAGGGCCGGTACCCGCTGCAGCAATTGCTGGAACACTTCGCGGTCGATCAGCAATACCTCTGCATTTTCTAACGCATCGATATCGTAGAGCGCGGTATCGTCTTCCGAAAGATTAAAGCTGTCGGGGATCCAGGTACCTTCCGGTGCAAACTGCATAACATGTTCCGCGCCTTTTTCGCCTTTCAGGCAAGCGCGCAGCATACCCTTGTTCACGAAGGCGATTTCACCGAAGTGTTCCCCGTGCTGCATCAGGTATTGCCTTTTGCGCAGTTTGCGCGGGGTAATAGCAGCCTGCACCAGGGCCTTATCTGCTGCCGTCAGCTCCACTTCTTTGGCAATCTCGGCGAATAGTAGTTCCAACATAGCGGAATCATTTTTGTTCTTTATTTTTTTCTATCGCATCGGCGATAGCATCCCACAGGCGTACCCGGCTTTGTAAGGCCGCCACTACGGCTTCGGTAGCTTCTTCCCAGCGTGCAGGATCGGTACCGCAAAGCGATTCGGTCATTTCGCAGGCCAGTATCGAGTGATGATCGCCATCTACTTCGATATGACGTTCGAGGTAATATTTAAAAATACTTATTTTTTCCGGAGTTTGCTGGTGCAGGGCCCTTACAAAGCTGATGAACATACCGGGAATGAGGTCTTCGCGGCCAAAGGTGAACACGGCGGCCTGCACATGGGCCTTGCCTCCGTCTACCACTTCAAAAGTATTGTGCACGAAATCGGTTACGGCCGCCGGCGCCCCACAGGCGGTCAGCGCTTCGGTTACCGTTTTGCCGGTTTCCAGGGCTGCCAGCAGGCTATTGGCCTGGCCGGTGCTGCAACCCGCCTGTTCCATCGCCTGTATATACAGTTCAAAATGGCTGCTGCGGTTGCCTTCCTCATCCACATCACTTTCTTCGCCGGTTACGATTTCATTGATCAGGTAACGGGTATTGGCGTTTCCTTTGGGTACCCAGGGCAGGGTTACGCAGGTCAGGTTACGTTGCAGCGCTTTCAGCAGCGACATAAAATCCCATACGGCAAATATATGGTGCTGCATAAAGACGTGCAGGTCGGCAATACCCGCGATCTGTTCGTACACGCGATGTTGCGTGAGTTGCTGTTTAAGCGGCGCCACTGCTGTTTTCAGGGCTTCAATTGGGCTTGATTGCATAAAAGAAAGGAGGTTCGGTTAAAGGAGCCACAAAGTTAGTACAAACCGGATTCAAAATTTTGCCCCCGTTTTGATCAAACGTTACGCACGGGATAAATAACAGGCTTTTTTCAAAAAACATGCTCCCCGGCCCCGCAGCTACCGGTTTTCATTTTACCTTTGCATGATGCAACTATTAGATGGGAAAAAAGTATCGGAAAGTCTGCTCGCCGAGATTGCAGTTTCTGTAAAGGAGCTGAAAGAAGCAGGAAAAAAGACGCCGCACCTCGCCGCTATACTCGTGGGCAATAATCCCGCCAGCGAGGCCTATGTAGGTTCGAAAGTAAAAACCTGCGAACAGATCGGGTTTGCATCCACGCTGCTGCGCCTCGAACAAGACATTACCGAGGCCGCATTGCTGGAACATATCCGCAACTTTAACGATAACCCGGATGTGGACGGCATACTGGTGCAGCTGCCCCTGCCTGCGCATATTTCGGAAAGCCGGGTGATCAATACGATCGACCCTGCTAAAGATGTAGACGGTTTCCATCCCATCAGCCTGGGCCGTATGGTGCTGGGCGAGCCTACCTTTATTTCGGCTACCCCCAACGGCATTATGATGCTGCTGGATTATTATAAAATAGAGACCGCTGGCAAAAACTGCGTTGTGATCGGCCGCAGCAATATCGTGGGAACGCCTATGAGCATCCTGCTGAGCCGCAACAGCAACCCTGGCAACTGTACCGTTACCCTCTGCCACTCCCGCACGCAAAACCTGAAAGAGATCTGCCTGGGCGCCGACATTATCGTAGCCGCCATAGGCCGTCCTAATTATGTAACGGCCGATATGGTAAAAGAAGGCGCCGTGGTGATCGACGTGGGTATTAACCGCATCGACGATCCTTCGCGTAAAAGCGGGTCGCGCCTCGTGGGCGATGTGGACTTCGACCAGGTAGCCCCCAAATGCAGCTATATTACCCCGGTACCCGGCGGTGTCGGTAAAATGACCATTTGTGCATTAATGAATAATACCCTGCTTGCAGTAAAAGGAATATAATGACAGCAATAGAGGCGCAGGATATAACCCACACTTCCTATCCCGTAATGGAACACTTTTACACCCTGCAGGGTGAAGGCGCCTATTCGGGACAGGCCGCCTATTTTATACGACTGGGCGGCTGCGATGTAGGCTGTGTATGGTGCGATGTAAAGGAAAGCTGGGATGCCAATGCGCACCCGTTGATGAGCACCGGAACGATGCAGGAACTGGTAAGCGCCCACCCGGGTAAGATCGTGGTGGTTACCGGCGGCGAACCCTCCATGCACGACCTGGTACCCATTACCCGCGCGCTGAAGGCCGCAGGTAAACGTACGCATATCGAAACTTCGGCATCGAGCCCGCTTACCGGCGACTGGGATTGGGTAACCTTATCACCCAAGAAGTTTAAAGCGCCGCTGGCACAGAATATGCCACTGGCCGACGAACTGAAGATTATCGTATTCAACAAATCGGATTTTAAATGGGCCGAAGAGTTTGCCGCGCTGGTAAAACCGGAATGCAAACTGTACCTCCAGCCCGAATGGGACAAGCGGGACAGTATGACGCCGCTTATTATCGAGTACATACAGGACCACCCGCAATGGCAGTTGTCGCTCCAAACCCATAAGTACCTCAATATTCCTTAACAGTCCCCATCTCAAAAGCTCCAAACTTAATCCAACCAACAACATGACCTTATTCCAGGCTGTAATTATTGCCATTATCGAAGGCCTTACCGAGTACATCCCGATTTCCTCTACGGCGCATATGATCTTTACCAGTACCTTTTTGGGTATCCAGGAGGATGAGTTCGTAAAGATGTTCCAGGTATCTATCCAGTTCGGCGCTATTCTTGCCGTGGTCGTATTGTATTGGAAAAAGTTTTTCAACTTCAGCAATTTCAACTTTTACATCAAACTGGCCAGTGCGGTGGTACCCGCGCTGGTGCTGGGTTACCTGTTCGACGACGCGATCGAGAGCGTACTGGGCAACCCGCTGCCCATTGCGATCGTGATGGTGATAGGCGGTATCTTCCTGCTGTTTATCGATAAGGTATTTACCCGCCCCCGTATTGACGATGAAAAAAACATAACCATACCCAAAGCCGTGGCCATCGGTTTCTGGCAATGCCTGGCCATGATGCCCGGTGTGAGCCGTTCGGCGGCCTCTATTATTGGCGGTATGCAGCAAAAGCTGAGCCGTAATGCCGCTGCTGAATTCTCGTTCTTCCTGGCGGTACCCACCATGCTGGCGGTTACCGTTTACTCCGTATTGCTGAAGCACTGGCATGTAAACGGCGTGGAGACCAAGGGTTACGAAATGATTATGGCCAGCAAGGAGCACATGAGCATTTTCCTGATCGGCAATGCTGTGGCCTTCGTGGTCGCTATGATCGCCATCCGCTTCTTCATTACTTTTTTAAAGAAATATGGTTTCCGTATCTGGGGTGTTTACCGTATCGTGGTAGGCCTGGTTATTATCGGCCTGCTGCTGAGCGGCAAAGTTTAACCCGGATGCCATCATCCGCTATAACATAAAAAGCCGGACCATATGGTCCGGCTTTTTATGTTTGATCCTGCAAATGGACCGGCTATTGGATTAACCGAGGTGTTGCTGGATTTTCTTTTCGAATGTAGATCTGGGGGCAGCGCCAACTTGCTTGTCTACTACCTGCCCGTTTTTAATGAACAGTACGCAGGGGATGCTGGTTACACCGTAATTCACGGATAAATTCGGATTTTCATCCACATTTACCTTACCCACATTTACTTTCCCCTCATATTCTTTAGAGAGCGCATCGATGGTTGGTCCTAAAGCGATGCAAGGTCCGCACCATGGTGCCCAGAAATCGACCACTGATAAATTTTCAGATTGCAATACTTCGTTATCAAAGTTAGCATCGGTGAATACTGCTGCCATTTTATTTTTGTTTTATTTTTACAATGAAAAGACAAAGGTAAGGGGAAACTCATACCGCAACAATAGTGGAATCAAATACTCTTATAGTTACCCACTATTTATTAACCTAAATTGCGCAGAGAAAATAAGGCACCAAGCAATGTATACCGGCTTTAAAGATTACTACGAGGTACTCAGGATCGCATTCGCAGCTACGGAAGCGGAAATTAAAAATGCGTACCGGCAACTCGCCAAGGAGTATCATCCCGACCTTCATCCTGTTGATACGGAATTATTTACCGAAAAGTTCAGGGAAATAACGGAGGCTTATGAGACGCTGTCGGACCCGCTTAAAAAAGAGAACTACGATTTCCTGTACCGGAGGGTAGTGCTGCAGGAGTTCCCGCGGGAGGACTACTATCCCGAAACCTATTACGAAGACCCCACACCGCCCGACGAGACGGTATACCGGCATAAATACACGGCGAAGCGCCAGCGCGGCACCCTGAATGTAACCGGGGTACTGGTCGGCATATTGCTGGTACTGCAGGTAGGCGCCCTGATCATTAAGGCCGCACCGGTAGGCGACCCCGAAAAGGCCTCCAGCAGGCGGGCCGCATTTCCAGGCGAGCTGTTCCGGGAGCGCAGGAGCAATACTACACCACCGGCCGACACTTCGATCCTGTTTATTAACCGCCGGCCGGCCCCGATAGATTAAGAACAGCCGGAATTTGTTAATCATTAGGAAATATTACATCTATCCGCTAACTTTACCGGGCAGTAAAATATATACGCACTATTTTATGCCAGGCAAAACCATCTCTTCAAAATCACGCAGTACAAAAGCAGTATACCTGCTGGTAAGTTGTATCTGTTTCTTTGTTGCCGGCGCACTGGTATTACTTATAGGCGCACTGTCTCATGCCAACCCACAGGTCGGTAATTTTGCAGGCCTGTTCCGCTGGGAACCGCTCATGAATCTTGTGGCCAGCATTACTATGCCTTTTACACCTTAGGCACTAGCCTCCCTCCCATTTGCTCCAAAGACGATTTACCTGTTTACAGGATAAATTAAGCCCCCCGTTACAAGGTTTACGGTAGTCATTTGTTACCTTTTTTTTCACTTTCTTTAA
Organism: Taibaiella chishuiensis; assembly: GCF_003014535.1. GTDB lineage: Bacteria > Bacteroidota > Bacteroidia > Chitinophagales > Chitinophagaceae > Taibaiella > Taibaiella chishuiensis. The sequence continues at coordinate 501,235 of NZ_PYGD01000001.1, forward strand.
CGCTTCTTAACGTTTTTTGGGTGAAATTTCTTAATTTCAGCACGGAATTGAAATCTTACCATTAAAAAAACGACGATCATGAAAAAAATCTTGACACTGATGGCCCTGGTTTTGGGCGGTCTGACAGCTACAGCGCAGACACGAACTATTGACTTGAAGACAGTATTGCTGAAGCCTGTCGACGGTACAGTGATTAACTGTACAGACTCCTTTCCTGCTGCATGGCTGGTAATCAACGGAGGTCCCGATCCGATCTACCCAACCGATACTGTAGGTATTGCAGATTATGAAAACCTGTTTGAACAAAGCGGTACCGATGTAAGCAAAAGCTTCTTCGCCACACCGATGACCGATACCGTTTTTGCCGGTGATACCCTGCAGATCGACGGTCTGAGCTGGAACTCACACTATGCAAGGATTAAAACCCTGGTTGATACCAGCACCGGTGAATTTGTAAACACATTCGTAAACGGTCGCGGTTACCTGGCTTACTCCAATGTACTGGGTGTTATGAAAAACATCGCAGGCGCATGGCAAAGCGACCCTAACGTTACCGATCCTAACGATACCAACAACTACAGCTTCAGGGCTGTGATCATGAACTGCGGAACGGGTATCAAGGATGCCATCACAGGTCTGGCTAAACAAACCATTTCTGTATATCCTAACCCGGCTAACAGGGATATCAATTTCGAATTCGAATTCCTGAAAGCAGCTAACGCCAGCGCCCGTATCTCCGATATCACCGGCCGTACCGTACTGGTAAAAGACTTCGGTAAAAATGCTGCCGGTATCCGCAAATTCAACCTGGATATCAGTGCGCTGAACGCAGGCACATACTTCCTGGAACTGGTTACCGATGATAAACGTGGATTGAGTAAGTTCACGGTACAGAAGTAAACCAACAACCTAGTTTTTATAAAGCCCGGATCGATGATCCGGGCTTTTTCTTGCTTTGCACTTTCTGCCGCCCCTCCTGGTTTTACGATTAAACGAACATAAGGTGCTTACAAGCGGAACAAAATTTAACAGGCCCCGTAACCAATGGTTACGGGGCCTGTTGTATATACCTTTACCCGCTATTTAATTTCATCTCAGGGGGTAGGCCTAGCTTACCTCTACTTTGTACCGGATATCGGCGGTCTGCAGGTATTCGATCAGGTCGTCGTTGACCAGCAGCCGGCCGTTATTGGAGCGCAGCTGCATCGAACGGTCGCTCTCCTCGTCGAAGACCTGGAAATTAAGTTCACAACCACCGGGGTTTTGCTGCACATTGCGCTGGAGGAAATTGACGAAGTCGTAATCCAGCTTTTCGAGCGGGAATGCAAGCAATAGCTTTTTCGTCAGTTTGGTTTTAACGTCGCCCAGCAGCATTACGCTTTGCACTTTAAACTCCATTTGTCCGGGCCGGAAGCGGTTCTCTTCGTAGATGCCCGTCAGCATCAGCTTTTGCGATTCCTGGATATAATCGCCGAAGTGCACATAGTTTTCCTTCCAGAACATGAGCTCGATACTGCCCGAGTAGTCGTTGACCGTCATCTTGCCAAATTTGTCGCCCTTTTTGGTGAGGGCATGGCGCGGATCGGATACATAACCGGCAATACGCAGCTGGCGTCCTTTGAAGCTATCCAGTTCCGCAATCGGGATGATGTTGTAATTGTTCATCTCGAACTTGAAACCGTCGAGCGGGTGGCCGCTCAGGTAGATACCGATCGTTTCCTTTTCTTTTTCCAGCAGGTCGTGCAGGGTCCAGGGTTCGCATTTGGGCATATCCGGCGGTTTGATCTCCGGCATTTCGGCATCGCCAAACAGGCTGTTGACCGTATTGTTGAGCGCGGCATTGTACTGGCTGCCGAAGCGGGTAATCCGCTCCAGGCCGGTAACAGGGTCGGTTGCCGGCGCATAGAAATATTGGGCCCTGTGTATTTCGGGATAACAATCGAATGCCCCGCCGAGCACCAGGCTTTCCAGTGATTTTTTATTTACCGTACGCTGGTTGACCCGGGTAATGAGGTCGAATATCGTTTTATACACCCCGTTCTTTTCGCGCTCTGCAAGAATATCTTCTACCGCGGCCTCACCTACGCCCTTGATGGCGCCGAGCCCAAAGCGTACCACGCCCTCTTTGTTTACCGAGAAGCCTTTCAGCGATTCGTTGATATCGGGGCCGAGTACCTTGATGTTCATCCGCTGACACTCTTCCATAAAGAAGGTGATCTTTTCAATACTGTTGGCGTTATTCATTACCGCCGCCATAAATTCGGAGGGGTAATGCGCTTTCAGGTAAGCGGTCTGGTAGGCCACGAAGGCATAACAGGTAGAGTGCGATTTATTAAAGGCGTATTGGGCAAAGGCTTCCCAGTCGGTCCATACTTTCTCCAGCTTATCGGCGGGGTGTCCTTTTGCGGTTGCCCCCTGGATAAACTGTACTTTCATTTTGTCCAGTACGGATTTCTGCTTTTTACCCATGGCCTTACGCAGTACGTCGGCATCGCCTTTACTAAAGCCGCCCAACGATTGCGACAGCAACATCACCTGTTCCTGGTATACGGTAATACCATAGGTATCGGCCAGGTATTCCTCCATTTCCGGAAGATCGTAGGTGATGGCCTCTTCGCCATGTTTACGCTTAATAAAGTTAGGGATGTACTGGATGGGCCCCGGGCGGTACAGGGCGTTCATCGCGATCAGATCCGCAAATTTATCGGGCTTCAGATCGCGTAAGTGCTTCTGCATACCCGGGCTCTCGAACTGGAACGTGGCGTTGGTATCGCCGCGTTGGTAGAGCTTGTAGGTCTCCTCATCGTCGAGTGGTATATAATCGATATCGATATCGATGCTATAGTTACGTTTGATCAGGTCGAGCGCATCTTTAATAATGGTCAGGGTCTTCAGACCCAGGAAGTCCATCTTGATTACACCGGCATCCTCGATCACCTTACCCTCGAACTGGGTAATCAGGAGGTTTACATCCTTCACGGCGCTTACGGGCAGCAGCTCCGACAGGTTGGTCGGTGCGATGATGATACCCGCGGCGTGGATACCGGTATTACGCACCGAACCTTCGAGTTTTTCGGCCTCGCGCATTACCTCGCCCTGCACCGTGCCCTGTTCTACCAGTATTTCGCGTAAGCGGCGTACGCCGATCAGGTCTTCTTCCTGCAGGCCTTCTTTTTCTTTCAGGCTTTTCTCGTCGGCGGTAGAGGAGTCGATGGGTGCGCGCAGCAAGCGTTTGAGCGATATACCGGGTTTATCGGGTACCAGTTTGGCCAAAGCATTGGCATCGGGTAGCGGCAGATCCAGTACACGGGCCACATCCTTGATACTCATCTTAGCCGCCATGGTACCATAGGTAACGATGTGCGCTACCTGGGTTTTACCGTATTTATCTACTACATAGTCGATCACCTTTTGCCGGCCCACATCATCGAAGTCGGTATCGATATCCGGCATCGATTTACGGTCGGGGTTCAGGAAACGTTCGAACAGCAGGTTATACTTGATCGGATCGATATTGGTAATGCCGATACAATACGCTACCGCACTACCGGCAGCCGAACCACGGCCCGGCCCGATAAATACACCCAGGTCGCGGCCTGCCTGGATAAAGTCGGATACGATAAGGAAGTAACCCGCAAACCCCATGGTACGTATCGTAAACAGCTCGAAGTTGAGGCGCTCTTCGATATCGGGCGTTATTTCCTTATACCGTTCTCTTGCCCCGGTCCAGGTAAGGTGCTCCAGGTAAGCATCCTGGTTATCGTTAAATTCTGCGGGCACCTTAAAGTGGGGCAGCAGGATTTCGCGTTCCAGTTTCAGCGGTTTGATCTTATCGACGATCATCTGGGTATTGTCGATCGCCTGGGGTATATCATGGAAGAGTGTTGCCATCTCCTCCGTTTTCTTAAAATAAAACTGGTCGTTGTAAAAGGCGAAACGCGAATTTTTCGGACGGTTTTCGTCATCGTCCGCAAATTCCTTATTGGTAGGTGTGCTTTGTTTTTCACCCGTATTGATACACAACAGGATGTCGTGTGCATTGGCATCTTCCTGCTCTACATAATGCGAATCGTTGGAGGCAATGATCGGTACATTATACTTTTTGGCAAACTTGAGCAATACCTCGTTTACTTTGATCTGTTCGGGGATCTCGTGGCGCTGCAGCTCTACATAATAATCGTCGCCAAACAGGTCGAGCCACCATTTAAATTCTTTTTCGGCTTCCTCCTCCGATTTGCGCAGGATGGCCTGGGGTACCGAAGCGCCGATACAACAGGTAGTGGCGATCAGCCCTTCGTGGTATTGCAGCACCAGCTCTTTGTCGATACGGGGATATTTACCGTACAGGCCTTCCATAAATCCCAGGGAACAGAGTTTTACCAGGTTTTTATATCCCGTTTCATCTTTAGCCAGGAACAGCTGGTGGTACCGTTTGTCTTTACCTTCGTCGCGCGAGAACTGGCGTTTATGGCGGTTTTCTACCAGGTACACCTCGCAGCCTACAACGGGTTTTACTACAGGTTCTTTAATTTCCTTACCCTCCGGCGTAGTGCCTACCACCTTCGTATTCTTCCAGGCCTGGGCCACAAATTCAAACGCGCCGAACATATTGCCGTGATCGGTAATGGCCACGGCGGGCATGTTATCTTTTTCCGCTTTTTTATACAGCCGGGAAATGGAAGAGGCCCCGTCGAGGAGCGAAAACTGGGTATGATTATGTAAGTGGGAGAATTGCATCAGGATCTTATTTTACACGAGCCAATCAGCCGTCAGGCGTATACAAAGTAACGAAAAAAAGGAGGGCCGGCGGGCAACGATTTTTCCACAACAGGGTGTCTTCTGTTTTTACCGGGCCCAGCTCTTGCCTGGTAATCCAGTTTCTGATATATTGTGTTGCCTAGCTTAATTTAATACACCATGAACCAACCTGTTAGCATATCGCCGGCCTTCCGCAAATCGGCCATAAAAGCGGTCCTTTCTATTGTGCTCTTTATTGCCTTCTACCTGCTGGTATTTGCCTGCACCATCGGCCTGATCCTGCTTTGCGGTTATTTTGCCGTAATGCTGGTTACCGAAAAGCTTTCGTTCATTACCCTGGTAGCGGCCGCAGGCCTGATCGGATTCAGCTTCCTGATCCTGGTATTCCAGGTCAAATTCCTTTTTAAAGAAAGTGTAACCGACCGTTCGGGTATGACCGAGATCAGCGCCGCCGAACAGCCCGAGCTCTTTGCCTGTATACAGGAGCTGGTAACTGCGGTCGGCACCCGGTTTCCCAAAAAGATCTATATCACGCAGGATGTAAATGCGTTCGTATTTTACGACTCCAGTATATGGAGTATGTTTTTCCCGGTAAAAAAGAACCTGGCTATCGGGCTTGGCCTGGTTAACACCGTAACGGTCACCGAGCTGAAAGCCATACTGGGTCATGAGTTCGGGCACTTTTCACAGCGCAGTATGAAGATCGGCAGTTATGTATACAATGTGAACAAAGTGATCTACAACATGCTGTTCGAAAACGACGGGTATGCCGATATGGTACGTGGCTGGTCGGGTATCCACAATCTCATTACCCTGTTCGTAATGGGCGCCGTAAGATTTGTGCAGGCCATCCAATGGGTGCTGTCGCGCATCTACCGCCTGATCAATATCCATCACCTCAGCCTGTCGCGGGCTATGGAGTTTCATGCCGATGCAGTAGCCGCTTCGGTAACGGGCAGCCGCCCCCTGATCACCTCGCTGCTGCGCCTCAACCTGGCCGAACATGCCTATACCCAGGTACTCAACTTTTATGGTCCACGCCTGAAAGACCGCATACATTCAGCTAATATTTATCCTGAGCAATGGCAGGTGATGCTCTTTGAAGCGCAGGAGAGCCGTATACCGCTGGTTGCGGGCTTCCCGGAGGTAACCCCCGAAGAGATGGGGCGCTTTAACCGCTCCAAACTGGTGATCAAAAACCAATGGGCCTCGCACCCGGAAACAGAAGAGCGCATAAGCCACCTGCAACAACTGGACCTGCCGGAGCGGGACAATAACCAGGCACCCGCCTGGACGCTGTTCCGGGATAAAGAGGCATTGCAGGAACTGCTGACCCGGCAACTATTCGCCCGTGCCGTGGCCGGGACCGGCGGTAGTGGCGGCGCTACCAGCCTCATGGACCTGCCCGCGTTTAGCGCGGCTTATGAAGAAGCGTACCGCGACAGTAATTTCCCTGCGCTGTACCATGGCTACTACGACCATCATAACCTGGCGCCATTTAACCTGGAAGCCGGCAGCAACCATAACCGCAGCACAGTGGTCTTCAACTCAGCACTGGGCGAACAGGCCGCCGCGGCCTATGCGCTGGAACAGGATCTGCAGGTATTGCGCCAGATCGCTACCGGGACAACTACGATAAAATATTTCGATTATGACGGTCGTAAGTATATGCAGGAAGAATGCAGCGCCCTGATCACAAAGCTGGAAGCAGACCTGGAGCTGGCAGCACAACAGTTGCACGAAACCGACCAGGCCGTGTACAGGATGCTGGCCGGCAAAGCCGCGGCAGAAGGCGGACTGGAAACGCTACAGCAAAAATACCGGAACCTCTTTAACCTGGAAGCAGGCTTCGAAGCGCTGAAAACCGCCTATGCCCATATGCGCCGCGATACGCAGTTTATGTTCGAAACCCTGGAGCCGCATCGCATCCGCCAACACTTGCAAGACCTGTACCAAACCGAGCTTTTGTTCCGTAAACAGGTACGGCTGATGTTGGACGGCCCCGAACACAAGGCTACCCTTACGCCCGAAGTACAAACCGACCTGGAAGCCTATATGGCCGGGCAACATGTTTACTTCGACGGCAGCAATTACGATGATGCCGGTACAAAGATCCTCTTCACTGCCATCAATCAATATGAATACCTGGTAGGCAACAGCTATTTCCGTAACAAGAAAGACCTGCTGGAATTCCAGGCACAACTGATCGCACAACCTGCCGGCCTTACTGGTGCGGCATAACCCGGATATGGCGGAATTCCTGGGGGGCGTTAAGAATCGAGCCTGCTGCTATGTTCCCCTGTTATTTATTCAAGGAAAATAAACAGGGAACACTTAAGCCATCCGGTATAGATAACTATACTACAATACAAGGTCCTGGCGGGTGAATGTGATCCCGTGAAATTCATTTTTTCCCGCAACGAGAAAATAAACCAGGACCAGATTAAAAAGGGAATACAAGGCACCTTTGATCTGCCCTCCGGCTTTTCTGTGCTTGATCCCATAAACCGGTCAAACGCTTTGCTACAGCATAAAAGCGGCCCGCCAGGATATCCAGGCGGGCCGCTTTCTATTTTCAACTGCAATTTCATTTATTTATTCATCGTAGCCAGGAACTCTTCATTGTTCTTGGTACCTCTCATCTGGTTCATCAGGAAGTTCATGGCTTCGTCGGTGTTCATGCCGCCGATATGGTTACGCAGCACCCACATTTTACCCACCACTTCTTTATCCAGCAACAGGTCGTCCCTGCGGGTAGAGGAGGAGGTAATGTCTATAGCCGGGAAGATGCGCCTGTTGGCCAGTTTGCGGTCCAGCTGCAATTCCATGTTACCGGTTCCTTTAAACTCTTCGAAGATCACCTCATCCATACGGGAGCCGGTATCGATCAGCGCAGTAGCCAGGATGGTGAGCGAGCCGCCGTTTTCGATCTTACGGGCGGCGCCGAAAAATTGTTTGGGTTTCTGCATGGCATTGGCTTCCACACCACCACTCAATACCTTGCCGCTTGCAGGGGCTACGGTATTGTGCGCACGGGCCAGGCGGGTAATGGAGTCGAGCAGGATCACCACATCGTGGCCAACCTCTACCAGGCGTTTGGCTTTTTGCAGGGCGATCTGCGATACTTTTACGTGTTTGTCTGCAGGCTCGTCGAATGTAGAAGCGATCACTTCCGCATTTACGCTGCGTTGCATATCGGTAACCTCTTCCGGGCGCTCGTCGATCAGCACGATCATCAGGTAACATTCCGGGTGATTGGCTGCGATAGCGTTGGCCACTTCTTTCAGCAACATGGTCTTACCTGTTTTAGGCTGGGCCACGATCAGGCCACGCTGTCCTTTACCGATCGGTGTGAACAGGTCCATGATACGGGTGCTGTAGTTATTGGCAGTAGAGCTGAGGTTCAGTCTTTCGTTGGGGAAAAGCGGCGTCAGGTAGTCGAAAGGCACGCGGTCGCGTATCTCTTCGGGCAGGCGTCCGTTAATATTTTCTACTTTAAGTAAGGCAAAGTATTTTTCTCCTTCTTTGGGCGGGCGCACATTACCGGTTACGGTATCGCCGGTTTTTAACCCGAAAAGTTTGATCTGCGATGGCGATACATAGATATCATCCGGCGAGCTCAGGTAATTATAGTCGCTGCTGCGCAGGAATCCGTAGCCGTCGGGCATCATTTCCAGTACGCCTTCGCCCGGTATAATACCGTCGAATTCGATATTGAAATTAGATTCGTTGTGTTGCTGGCGGTTAGGAGGGCGTTGTTGTTGCCTGTTGGCATTTAATTCCCGCTGGTTGATCGGAGCTTTTCTTTCCGGTTGCTGTGCCGGTTCTGCTTCGGGTTGTTTCTGCTGCGGGGCTTCTTCTTCGGGCGTTGGCGCCGTTTCGGTAATTACTGCTGGAGGGGTTATCGCTACCGGTTCTTCATCTTCGGGAGTATCAAAATCGGGAACATTGTCTTCTGCTTTTTTAGCCATATGGCTGTTTGCCTTTGCGACTCTTTCTTCACGTGTGGTTGTCGTCGGTTTTCTTTCGCGTTTGGCTCTTACCGGCTTTTCTTCTTTTACAGCGGCGGCTTCTGTTGCGGGCGCTGCTTCCGGTGCGGGTGGAACAATTTCTTTTTCTTTTGCAACCGGCTCTTCCTGTTCCTTTGGTTTTCTGCCTCTTTTCTTCTTCGGTTCTTCCTGGGGTGCTTCACCTGAAGCATTTACGGCCTGTTTGTCTAGTATCCGGTAAACCAGATCCTGTTTACCAATTTTCTTTGCATCAGCTATGCCAAGAGAATCGGCAATATCCAATAGTTCAGGAACGATCATATCGTTCAGTTGCGCAATGTCGTAAGCCATTAATTGGGGGAATTTACTGTAATGATGAGGGCCGTATCATCCTCGATTTGAAATATGGTTATTAAAAAATAAAAATATTCGAAATAAACGTGCCTATACCTATTCTTTTTGAGGGGAAACAGTATGCGGAGTTGTAGCTATCCAGCTAAAGGTGGGGAATTAGCGGCTTTGCCATGCAAGTTTACGACAGTTTTCTGACAATTAAAAAATTTTTTGAAAAAATAAGGACAAGTCCGAAAAATATTCCTATAGATATTTACTCCCCGCTTTCACCACATCTCTAACCTTTGTTCCCTAATTTTGCCGCTCATTCAAAGCAATGTAAAAATGACGCTTATCTATTGTTACGATGCCTGGTGTGGCTGGTGTTACGGGTTTAGCCCGGTGATGCGCGAGATCGAAGCCACATTCGCCGGCCGGCTCCAGGTAGAGGTTCTGAGCGGCGGTATGATACTGCCCGAAACACCACAGCCCATAGGCGCTACCGCAGGTTATATCCAGAAGGCATATAAAACGGTAGAAGAATATACCGGTATAAAATTCGGCGAAGACTATCTCTGGCATATCTTCAACCCCGAACAAAGCGATTGGTTTCCCGACTCCCGTAAGGCTGCCATTGCCCTCTCTATCATTAAGACCTATAACCCCGACAAGGCGCTGGCCTTTGCCTCCGACCTGCAACATGCCCTGCATGCCGAAGGCCGCGATCTTACCGACGACGAAGCGTATCGCCACCTGCTGCCTATATATGGCGTAGATGCAGAAACGTTTTACCACGACCTGCACAGCGAAGCCTTTGCCGAAAAGGCGAATTATGACTTCGCCCTGGTAAAACAGCTCCAGGTTAACAGCTTTCCTACCTTGCTGCTGCAGGCTTCGCCCAGCAAGTTTTACCTGGTAGCCAAAGGTTATACGCCTTACGAAACCGTAAAAGAGCGCCTGGACAATATTCTCCGGGAACTGGACAGCGAAGCGCAATAGGCACGGCCGGCGTACGAACCTGCAACAGGTTTCATGATCTGTTGCTCAGGATGACGTCAGTTAGCTGGCCATACCAGGCGTACAGCTTATCATTGATACTTCAAACACGCAAGGGATACGGGCGCCCGGAGGGGTTGCATGCAAGAGGGGCCGCAACAGATGCGGCCCCTCTTTATATTTTATACAAATCACTCCTGGCTTCGTTTACTGCGGCGCCGCCCATTTGTTCAGCTGCTTGATCGTTACGGCCATGTCTTTGGGCAGGGGTGCTTCGATCTCTATCCTTTCGCCGGCGGCACTCTTCATTACCAGCTTCGTAGCATGCAGGGCCAGCCTGCTGATCAGCGGCCTTTCGGCTTCTTCATTTTCCGACAGCTTGAATTTCTTTTTAATGGTAGAAAGCAACAACGAGCTCCCGTTGCCATAGAACGGATCGCCCACAATAGGATGGCCTAGGTGTTGCAGGTGCACCCTTATCTGGTGGGTACGTCCCGTATGGATGCGCAGCTTCAGCAAGGAGAATCCGTTCCATTTGTCCAGCACTTCATAATCGGTATGGGCAAAGCGGCCTTTCTTCTGGATGCTCATGCGGCCTTTATGATTCGGGTGTTCAGCTATCGGCGCTACAATGCTGCCCGATTGCTTTATGGGCCTGCCATGCACAATGGCGAGATAATATTTTTCTACATCACGCCCTTCGAACAGTCCGGATATATACTTATGGCTCTCTTCGTTGCGGGCAAAACAGATCACACCACTGGTATCTTTATCGAGGCGGTGTACGACAAATAATTTGTCGAAGTGTTTGGCCGCTTCATGATAAAGGCAGGGTATGGTATCGTTGTACCGGTCTGGTATACTCAGCAGGCCCGAGGGCTTGTTGTAGGCTACCAGGTCGTCATTTTTAAATATAACTTCTAATTTCATTGTTCTGTAAAATAGGCTTCGAGGCACTGCTGCTCCATATCGCGCATCAGCGCCTTGTCTTTGGCCGACTTGTCTTTAAAGCCGCAGAGGTGCAGTACCCCATGAAAGATAACCCGGTGCAGTTCTGTATTGTAGCTTACTTTAAACTTACCGGCGTTTTCGGCTACACGTTCTACGCTGATATAAATTTCGGAAACCAGCTCATCATCCGCAGCCGACAGGTCGAAGGTAATAATATCGGTAAGCGTATCGTGGTTCAGGAACTGCCGGTTCTTTTCCAGCAGGTATGCGTCGTCGCAAAAAATATAATTCAGATCGATTGTCTTAACGTCGAGATGCCGCGCTACAAGCGCTTTCAGAAAAGCGGAGAGCTTCCGTTTATCCTTTAACCCCGACTTTACGCTTTCTTCAAAATAATGGATCGCCATGTATACCAGGTGTTATGGATCTTTAAAAACCTTGACCTTTCATTTGCTTAAAGCCGCGGTAGATCCTGAAGATACCGTAAGCAGCCATTAATGCAGCGATGATATAGGAAAGCGCATCGCCGATATTGATCTGCTTGGCCTTTTGCATATAGATCACGGCAACAGAAATGATGATATAAATAACGCCCATAGACATACCCATAATACCACGGATATGATCGAATGACTTGCGCTGCCTGTTGTTATCTGGTCGGTAACTCATAGCTGAACTGAATTTTTAGGAACTGTAAAAGTACCTGCAAAGATTTAGTAAAAAAAATCCCGCTTTTTGCAAGCGGGATTCGGGAAGTATATCGGGAATAGCTTAGCCGATTGCAGCACGACGGAAAGTAGTAACCGTCAGACCGCCTTCGATGCCATTCAGGTAATCGGCAACAGAAACACCGTTGTCTTTTACGAAAGGCTGAGCCAGCAGGGTATTGTCTTTAAAGAATTTGTTCAGTTTACCGGCGGCAATTTTTTCAGCCATATCAGCTGGTTTACCTTCAGCAACGATCTGCTCGATAGCAATTGCTTTTTCGCGCTCGATCACTTCAGGAGCGATGCTGTCTGCATCAACACCCAGCGGGTTCATAGCAGCGATCTGCATGGCCACGTCGCGACCGGCAGCAACGATCTTCTCGCTCTCGGCTTTGTTCAGACCAACCAGTACACCGATACGGTAGTTACCGTGGATATAAGGAACAACGGCATCAGCATTTACCTGCTCGTAACGTACGATATCGATTTTTTCACCGATTTTGGCAACCATTTCCAGCAGTTTGTCGTTGATGGTAGCACCACTCAGCGGCAGGGCTTTCAGGGCCTCGATGTCGTTAGGCATATTGTGCAGGGCAGCTTCGGCGATATCGTTAGCGAAATCTACGAACTCCTGGTTTTTAGATACGAAATCTGTTTCAGCAGAGATCTGAACAATGATACCGTATTTAGCGTCAGGTGTTGCTTTAGCAACAGCTACACCTTCTTTTGCATCACGGTCGCTACGGTTAGCAGCAACTTTCTGACCTTTAAGACGCAGGTAGTCGATCGCTTTTTCAAAATCACCATCGCTTTCAGCCAAAGCCTTACGGCAATCCATCATACCAGCGCCTGTAATTTGGCGCAATTTGTTTACATCTGCAGCAGAGATAGTAACGCTCATTTTTATCTATTTTATGGAGTTATTTAAATATTTTTCGCCGTATAACTATCCGGATTCGGATTAGAAAACGAGCGCAAAGGTAAGCTTTTTATAAGAAAAAGCCTAATACTGCAATCAATAGCTTTTATTAATAATATAATTTTAATGTGCCCGGGCCGGCGCGACTTTTCGCGGTTACTGGCCCCTTCCCGGTTTATGCAAAAACCCCTCCTGTACAGGAAGGGTCTTGCGGATTTTACCGTTTATGGTCTAATTAAAATTCTGGTATTCAAACTGTGGATTGCCTTTTTTACCCTGGGCATCGTTAAAGCTTACAAAATGGATCTTCCACAATACATCTTTCTGATCTTTAACTACAAATACCGCTTTCGGATTAACCGTGTACTGGCTGGTATTGATATTAACCTGCTTCCAGTCGAAGCCGATCACATCGACATTGGGGTAGAGCGTGAAGCTTTCGGCATCGGCCTTGCTGAATGCGTTAAAATCGTAGCTCTTGGTGCTGTCGTCGCCGGCTACCGTTTTATAAGGATTCGTCAGCACACCGTTTACGGCATATAACATATCGGAGCCGTCGGGGTTATACTTATAATATACATGGCGGTAACGGGTAAAGAGAAAGTCCCAGTCGGTTTTGAGCGGCTCTACCTGTATCGCGCCTTTGGCAAAGGAATAATATACATGGTTATATTTATCGTCCTTGGTAAGCGTAACGGCAGTACCGGTTGTTGCGGCCAGGGGCGCTACCTGGAGTTTGTATTCCGTTGCGGAAGCCGAGGTAACCTGCACTTTATATAAATTGCCTTCCCCGTCGTTTACCACCAGCACTTCGCCTATATGTCCCTTGTCCTGCAGCAGGCCCAGGCCGCTGGCGCCGCTAAGGCCCGACGGATTATCATAAAGCCAGGCATTACCCGGTATCGTGTTCTTATCGATGGCGGCAGCGAAGTCCGTTTTACCCGAGGCATAGATCAGGGTGCCTTTGCCGCCGTTCATCCAGAGTTCGGAGTTTTCGGCGCCCGTGGTAAAAGCCAGGTCCCAGTCCCGGTATTTGTTCGACGCCACCTGCCCGCTGGTCAGGCTGAAGTATACCTGCGTTTCATAATCTTCGCCGATAGATACCTGGGCATTCAGGGCATTTCCTTTGGGGGGCACAGGATAGGCCTTCTCCTCTTTCTGGCAGGATGAAAAGAGCAGGGCGGCAGCTAATACGGTCAAAAGCCTGGGTAATATCGCTTTCATAGCTTGCAAATTTCCTACAAGCTGCTTTTATAATTGTCATGGAATTGTAAGGAAATGTGATGATTAGCGTTTAATAAACTTGAAAACACGGCTTCGAGGGCCACTGCTGAGCCGCAGGTAGTAGAGTCCGGCGGGCAGGTCGCCCACTTCGATCACGCTCAGCGCCGGGCTACCGGGCAGGGCAGGCGGGCATTTTACCATTTGGCCCGGTGTATTAAAGATCCTGAGCACCAGGGGCTCCCTGCTCTCGAAATCGGTCTGCAGCACCAGTTGGCTGCTTACAATATTGCCGCTAAGCAGCCGGGCAGCCGGGACAGGCGCCGGGGCGGCGGCGCCCAGCGGCAAGGCGGGGTAGGCCAGCTGCATCACTACCGGGGTATGATCGCTCATATTGTGCAGGTTGCGCCGCAAGGCAAAACTGTAGGGGCCGGTACAGGCCGTATCGTCGATACGCTGGTTGAAACAGTTACCGTTATTGCCAAAGGCCTTATATGAGCCATCCACATAATACAGCCGCGGCGAAGACCGGAAACTTTCAGACATCAGGATAAAGTCGAAGCGGTCGTCGAGGCCACCGGTAGCGCCACCGATGCCAAAACCCGCAGCCGACAGGCGGGTAGCCTGGGTATGGATGGCCGCAAAGGCGGGGTTATCGCTCCAGGCGCCGGGTTTATTCAGCGGATCGGTCATCCTTACCGGCCCCGTGGTATCAGTAAGGGTAAGGTAAGCCGGCTCGGTACCGTATAGGTTAAAATCGCCGGCGAGCAATACAGCACTGCCTGCGGGCAAGCCGGCCAGGGCCTTTTTAAAGGTGTCGGCCATGCCGGCCCGGAGCCTGCGGTTGACGCTGCCCGTGCCCGCCTTAAGGTGTGCCACGAAGACCTCGAACCTAACGGTATCGGCAAGATTGTTGCGCAGCCGGAAACTGTACCGGTTAATATCCCTTACCTGGGTTTGCAGGTAGGTTTGCGCGGTCAGTTCCAGCTTGGCCCGGTTATAGAACACCATTTGCTGCAGGGTATCCGTCGATTCGGAATGGTTGTACCAGAAGGGCGCCCGGGCAAAATCGCCGCGGCTGGTCTGCAGGGCAGAGTCCAGTATACGGTCGGCGCCGGCCTCCGATACCAGTTCGCATACCATAAACAGGTCGGGACGGTATACCTTAAAGATATCGGCCAGTATCATTTCTCTTTTTTCGGGCGGCGCTACCGGGAAGCGGTACAGGTTATAGAACATCAGGTTGAGCGTGTCCTGGGCTTGCGCCTGCAGGGCAACCAGCAGCAGGATCAGGATGAATTTATTTTTCATGTGATTTAATTTTTATAATTAAAAATACAATTAATTATATAAATAAATTATTTATTAAAAATAAACTTCGTATAATTCCCATACCGGAAAGGGGGGCGGGTATTGCAAACTGTAGTAAAAATTCCTATCTTTATGCGTGCGGGCTTTGTTTCCGGCAAATCGGTCATTCATGAAAAGAAATCTATCCTGTTTTTTAATGCTCCTGTTTTGTACTGCTGCGTACAGGTCGCAGGCACAGGGTTTGCATTTCTCCCAGTTTTACAATGCCCCCTTGCTCCTAAGCCCGGCCAATACGGCGCTGATGCCGGAGAGCGACTACCGGGTAGGCGCCAATTACCGCAATCAATGGTCTTCCATACCGGCTCCATTTACGACCATATCCGCTTTCGGCGATTTCCAGGCATTCCGCAACCAGAATAATACCAACTGGCTCGGTATCGGCGGCGCTTTCTTCAGCGACCGCGCCGGCAATGGCGACCTGGCGCTCACCAAGGTACAGTTATCCGCCGCCTACCATGTGCAGCTGGGTTCGTATAATATGTTGTCGGTGGGCCTGGGCGCAGCTTTTGTACAACGCAGCGTCGATTTTTCCAAACTTACATTTGATACCCAGTGGGATGGCTTTACCTTTAACCCGAGGTCGGCCAACGGGGAGAAATATGCGTTCCAGAAGACTTCGTATGCCGACATCTCGGCTGGCCTGAATTATGCCTACTTTCCTAACGAGAACCTTTATATCAAGGTAGGCGTAGGCCTGCTGCATATCAACCAGCCCAATGAGAGCTTTTACCGGCAGGACAATAAATTGGGTATGCGCCCAACGGCCAATGTGGATGTGTTATATAAATTAAGCGATACCTGGATCGCCGATATCTCCGGGTATTATACCCAGCAGAAAAGCGCTTCGGAGTTTGTGTTTGGCGGCATGTTTACCTGCAATGTAACCCCCAAGGAGCATCGCCCCAATATCTTTATCCTGGGCCTGTACTACCGCGCCAGCGATGCCATTATCCCGGTGGTCGGGTTTGAATGGAACAAAATACGCGTTACCGCATCGATGGATGCTACCACCAGCAACCTGAGTTCAGCGACGCGGGGTAGCGGCGCATTCGAGCTTTCCATTCTGTATCAGGGACTTTATCATTCCGGCTCCAAAAACAGGGATGCCTACAACTGCCCCCGGTTTTAACAAAAACTTTTGTACTTTAGTACCCGTATTTGCCCACGGTATAATACATTTGGAATCTTAATAAATATTTATGGAAGCTGAAAAAGCAAAAATCTTATTGGTTGAAGATGATACCAATCTGGGTCAGGTCCTCAAAAACTACTTAGAACTTCATGACTATATTGTGGAACTCTGCCGGGACGGTATTCTTGGTCTGGCTGCGTTTCGCAGGGAAAAATTTGATCTTTGCCTCCTCGATGTAATGATGCCGAATATGGATGGCTTTGCCCTGGCAGAGGAAATCCGGAATGCGGATCCCGATGTACCCCTGTTCTTCCTGTCTGCACGCAGTATGAAGGAAGACGTGATCAGCGGCTACAAACTCGGCGCCGACGATTATATTTCCAAACCATTCGACAGCGAAGTGCTGTTGCTGAAGATCAAAGCTATCCTGAAACGTAACCAGGAGATCCAGGAGAAAAATCCTTCGCAGATCGAGTTCGAGTTTGGCAGGTTCCATTTCAACAGCAAACTGCGCATCTTATCTATCGACGGCCGTCAGTATACGCTGTCGCCCAAGGAGAATGCCCTGCTGCAAATGCTCTGCGAATTCAAGAACGACCTGCTGCCACGCGACCAGGCGCTCAAGCGCATCTGGGGCAGCGATACCTATTTCAACGGCAGGAGCATGGATGTGTATATCGCCAAACTGAGAAAATACCTGAGCGACGACGAAAACGTAAGCATCGTCAATATTCATGGTAACGGTTTCCGCCTGCTGGTTCAGGGCGCATAATCGTAATACCGGCTATTTTTAAAAAGCTGCGGCAACACTCCTGTTGCCGCAGCTTTTTTATGTTATCAGGCTATCGCGGTAGGTGTTCGCCATCATGTATTTACATGTATTTATTTATCACTTCATCCTGCTAATCGTTCATTTTATGTAGGGTTTGCCATCTTTGGAATAAATTATACGGCAACGCTACCGGGTTATCCTACTTTTGTATTCTGCCGCCGAATATTAAGCCCCCGAATTCCATTAAAAGGCAGCAGTTGTTCTTTAAGGAACAACACAACCAGGTATTACTTAGCCCTATCAGGAGTCGCCACCCCATGGCTCCCGGGGAACATCAACATATTTTTTGCGCAAAAAAATGCGGGCTTTCCTTTGCTTTACCCAAAGAAAAAGAAACGAAGGACAGGAAGACACGTCTGCCACCTGGATAAACCGACGTACGCTGATATCACGGCCTCACAGCGTTTCCCTACAGGAAAAAGAGAGAGGTTACACCCATTTAAATCATAATTACGATGTTACAAACAATCAGCTTCGGCAAAACTCTGACTAAAAAACAAATGCAGGAAATTAAAGGTGGCGGTACATGCGCTGCCTATATGCCAAACGGTAACGCCAGCGGCGGTCCGGTTGCCACTTACAACGTTAGCATCAAAGAAGCCAAAGAAATGGCAAATGTACCTGGTGGTCACTGGTGTTGCGACAGCTGTGGTTCTGCTTCCTGGTACGGAATCTAATTCAGGCCACACAACTTGCTGTATACCTGAAACCCTGAAGACAGGCGGCTCCGCTGCCTGTCTTCTCTCCTGTTTCCGGCACCGGCCGGCACCTTTGACCCAAACGATGCCCCGCCTGCATCCCCTCTTTTTATGCAGTTGAACCCTAAATACCTGTTAACCCTGAGCCTGCTCTGCCTTACAGCACTCCTTACCTGCTGTAGTTCCGGCAGTGGGCAAAATACCCTTGCGGCTCATCGCGACAACGCCACACAAGCGTTTAAAGACACCGGCAACTATGCCGTTTATTTTATCAACGAATCCGACTTCGCCCAGGCCGGCTTCGTACGGCAACCGCTTTTCGCAGGCGCCTTCGAACCCAATTTATTTGTATCCAATAAAAAAGGCAACAACACCTTAAGGGTAAGCCTGGACAGCGAAACAGAATTGTTTTACTCCGGCGACTCCCATGTAAAATATTACCTGCAGGCCGGCGATACGCTGTACCTGCACAATAACCCGCAGCAACAACAGCGCGCGCCTTATGTACTGGAAAGCCGGCATGCGGCAAGGAATGCCGTTATCGGCTTTTACCAGCAGGCGCGGCAGGAAAGGCTGCCCCTGCTGTATGCCGAGATGAGCAACCAACTGAATGGCTTTATCGATAAAAAGAAAATGAACAACTTCGCCGCGCTTCAGGCAGTATACACGCAAAGCCTGGCCTTTGCGGATACGTACTTCAGCAAACATAAACCGGAAGCCGGTTTTGACGATTTTATAAAAAACGATCTGCGTTTTGATCATTACTGCAAAGTGTTCAGCTATGCCCCCGAAAAGCAGATCGACTCCCTGGTACGCCATCATTACTTTTCATTCGATGCCGATGCCGGCAGCCTTTTCTTTAAGGCCGAAAGCGCCTACCAGGGCGCCCTGTACAGTTACCTGATGTACACCCTCCGGAAAAAGAATGGAACCGCCGACCCGGCTTTATCCCTGGTGCTGCATACCGCCGATTCGCTGTACGCCCCGGAAGCCGCAGCGCTAATCAAATTTATCTACCTGCGCAATAATATAAACCGGCTGTATCCCGCACAGGACAAGGAATTGCGCCAGGCAATAACCGCACTGGGCCAGCGGCCTTTTGCCCGCATCTTATCGGATAAAATAGCACAGATCGGGTATAGCAGTGTAAATGCCAATAAAGTGGTTGCGCCCGATGGCCAGACGTATACCCTCGATCATATCATCAAAGCCAATACCGGCAAGGTATTGTACCTCGACCTCTGGGCCAGTTGGTGCGTGCCCTGCCAGCAAGCCTTTGCACAATACCCCTCGCTTTTTGCAGCGGTCGATACCAGCAAAGTCCGTTTCGTACTGCTCTCCATCGATCAATCGAAGGAAGCCTGGATCAAGGCGGTGGCCCGGAACAAGCTGCCGTCCCATGTGCAGCATTACCTGTTGGTAAACCCAGACAAAGCAGTATTGAAATCGATGGATGCCCTTACTATACCCCGTTACAAGATTTATGATAAAACCGGCCGCATCAGCAACAACGACGCACCCGGCCCCGGCGACCAGGAATTGCCGGCTTTATTAAAAGACCTGATTAAAAAATAAGGACCTGTGAATGTATTCTATAAATTCCTGGCGTTAAAAGAGATTCCGTTTAACCGCCGTACCGCCCGCGATTTTTTCGACACGCACCCCTATCACCCCAGCATACTGAGCTTGAGCGACCTGCTCGATACCTTTAAAACGGAAAATGCAGCAGTGGAAGTGGAAGAAGAAAACCTGCCGCTGGTGCCGCTTCCCTTTATTGCCAAAACCAGTTCGAAAGAAGGTGATTTTGCGCTGGTAACGGCGCTGAACGGCGACAGGATTACCTACATGAATGAAAAAGGCAAGTGGCCTACCACTTCGCTCAGCGAGTTTAAAAAGCAGTTTACCGGTGTCGTATTGATCGCCGAAAAGGGGGCTGCCTCGGGTGAGGAAAACTATGAACTGCGCAGGAAAGCCCAGCGGTATAACCGCCTGGGACAACTCCTGCTGGGAGCGCTGCTGCTGCTTATGCTCTGCGGTTTGTTCCTGACCTATACCTGGCCTTATGCGCCGGTTTCCGCTATGCTGCTGTTCCTGCTTAAGCTGGCCGGCCTGGGGGTATCCTTGTTATTGCTGGTACAAAGCTTCGATGCGCAAAATCCATTACTGCGCCGCCTGTGCAGCAGCTCTTCCGGTAATGGCTGCAACCATGTGCTGAGTTCGGCCGGCAGCAGTATCCTGGGCGGACGCCTGTCCTGGAGCGAGGTTGGCTTCTTTTATTTCGGCAGTACCCTCATCAGCCTGTCGGTAAACGGCGGGTCCAACGGTTTTGCCCTGTTGCTTTGGCTTACTATCGCCTGCCTGCCCTATAGCTTTTATTCCCTGTGGTACCAACGTTATGTAGCCCGCTCCTGGTGCCGCCTTTGCCTGGCGGTGCAGGGAATTTTCTGGCTTGAGTTTTTGGCCGGCATGCTATCGCCCACCGCCTACACAGCCGTACCCACGCCCAAGGATATCCTGATCACCGCCGGTATTACGGGTGCTGTTATTGCCATATGGTTGCTGATCCGGCCGCTGATTAAACGCTCGGCGCAGGTCAATAGCCTGATGCAGGTGTCTAATAAATTTAAGAAGAACGATTTTGTATTCCACACTTTACTGCAGCAGGAAGCGCAGGTGGAGGTATTGCCGGCGGCGCCTTTTATCATGGGTAGTCCCGATGCCCCTTTTGAAATTACCATCGTGTCCAACCCCTTTTGCCAGCCCTGCCGGCAGGCGCACCAGGAAATCAAAAAGCTGTTGGATGCCAGCCCCGGCAAGTTAAAGGTGTCCGTTATTTTTAATGCCACCGGCAATGATACCGACCCGAGAGACCAGGTGATTCAAAGCCTGATGGCTGTTTACCTGGAGCATGGGCCCCTGCCGTTTAAAGCCCTGCTGGACGACTGGTATGCCGCCGAGCGCCGCGAGGTGAGCGACTGGTTACAAAAGCAAGGCCCCGTAAAGCGCAGCGAAGCACTGCAAAGCCGGCTGAAGGCCCAGATTGAATGGTGTTTCTTTAACCGGGTTAGCCATACGCCGGCAATTTATATCAATGGTTATAAAGCCATAGCTGAATATGAGCTGGCCGATTTAAACAATTTTATCCGGACATCCTGAAGCCGGCGCTGATTTTTTACCGCCCATAAAAACGGGGGAGCAAACGCATGTGTTTGCTCCCCCGTTTCCGTGCCGGCAGTACCGGTTATATTTTTTATTTACAGGTTTTGTAAGGCATCCCGTACGCCGGCCTGGGTAGTCAGGGCCGGTGTATAATTGAGCGACATGCCATTGGTTACCGTAATATTCTTTTGCACGTCCATATAATAACTGTTGTTTTTGGCACTGATAATTACAATATGGATCGAGGAGCCCACCGGGATAAAATAACCGGGCATACCGAAACTGAAAGTATGGGTGGTGGTGTTATACGTATACATGGAAGCTACTGAGTTGATGGCCGGGAACACTACGAATACCTGGGTATTGTTCCGGTTGAAGGTGCTGTCGGTGGCCACCAGCGATACATCGGTCTTGGTTCCGGGGCTATTGTAGAAATAGTCGCAGTTGATCCAGTTAAAGCTGGTGCAGGTATCGAAAGCGTAGAAGAACAGGTTTTCGGAAGCCGTATCTTTTACCGTATTCCGTACCGTGCCGGAGGTATCGTTGCCCCAGATAATGGTCGGATCTTCGGCCGAGAGCGGCGCACCTTTAAAGAGGGCCATCGGGTTACCCGAATAGGCAGGCTGCTTAAATTCGATTTTATAGCTGTTGGCCTGCACTTCGTTATTGCCCTGGGTTGCCTTGATGTGCACCGAGCCGCCGCTGGTCAGCAGTTGCGTGGGGGTAACGGTATTTACCCGGTTGGCGATCATCTCGTTGGGCTTATATATTTCCACCAGTTCTATTTTTATGGTGCCGGATGTAATAATGGCGCCGGAAGCATCTTTAAAAGATTGCGGGCGGAAAGTGATCCGGGTGCCGGAGGCGCCGGTAATGGTCTGTGTCTGGCCGGCGCTCACCATAAACACCTGGGGTGTGGTAGCCAGGTTTTCAAACAATTTTTTCAGGGTAAAGATCTGGCTGTTACTGCCCAGCGAGGCATCGTCTTTGCTGCAGCCCAGCAATCCGGCAACAAGGGTCAACAGTAATAAGGGGGCAAGTAGCTTTTTCGTGCTCATAATTTCGCTTTTGTCGTTAATGTAATATGACCCGGCCTCTGAAAGGTTGCGGGCTGTGTGTTGATTATAAAGATAGACGAAAAAAAGATGTGGCCCCAGGGGCTAAGGTCCCTAAATAAATCATAAAGAAGCCCTGCGCCCGGAATCCGGTTCCCGGCCTGTATTTTCGTGTATTTACCGGCTGCCGGGGCCCGCCTGCCGATTAAGCATTTTTTTAACGGCTTACAAATTACGGAAAAACTTATTTTCGTTAGTAAATTTCTCCACCATGATCGGACTGATTATAGTCATTGCAGTGATCATACTGCTTGTTTTCTGGCTTATAGGTTTATACAATAAGCTGGTACGTTTTAAGAACAACCGCGAGAATGCCTTTGCGGATATCGATGTGCAACTGCGCCAGCGCAACGACCTGGTACCGCAGCTGGTATCGACGGTTAAGGGTTATGCCACGCACGAACGCGAGCTGCTCGAAAGGATAACCCAGGCCCGTTCGGCGGTAATGAACGCCGGTACTGTTAACGATAAAATGGCCGCAGATACCCAACTTACCCAGGCCCTGCAGGGACTTCGAGTAAGCGTGGAAGCTTATCCCGACCTGAAAGCCAATACCAATTTCCTGCAGCTGCAGGGCGAGATATCGGATATCGAAAATAAACTGGCGGCAGCCCGCCGGTATTTTAACGGCGCCACACGCGAACTGAACAGCGCTGTAGAGTCTTTCCCGGCCAATATGATCGCGAAAAACTTCGGCTTTAGCCGTCAGCCCATGTATGAGCTCAGCGCCGAACAGCGTACCACGATGGAAGAACCGCCGCGGATCAATTTCTAAAAAATATTTTTTGTAACCGGGCAGCAGGCATCAGCAGGGCTGCCCGGCTTATTATTGCTCGTTTTATGGCTTATGTAGGTATCCAGACCCAGATCCTCCGCAACAACCGGAACACGACCTTGTTGCTGCTGGCTTTCCCGGTATTGCTGCTGGCAATGGTGTATGTATTTCTTTATTTTATCAACAAGGACAAAACCCAGGTAGGCCCTGCATTTGTTACAGCGGTACCCTTTGTACTGGCCGGCACGGCCATCTGGTTTGCGATCGCCTACTTTTCGCATACCAGCCTTATCCGTATGGCCACGGGAGCGCAGCCGCTCGAGCGCAGGGAGCACATGCGGGTCTATAACCTGGTGGAGAATCTCTGCATCTCGCAGGGCATGCCCATGCCCAAGGTATACCTTATCGAAGACGATTCGCTCAATGCCTATGCCAGCGGTATCAACGAGGCCAGTTATGCCGTTACCCTGTCGAGAGGCATTATCAACAAGATGAACGATGCCGAGCTGGAGGGCGTAATCGCCCATGAGCTTACCCATATCCGCAACAGGGATGTGCGCCTGCTTATCATCTCGATCGTGTTCGTGGGTATATTCGCCTTCCTGGCGCAGATCGCGATGCGCAATCTTTTTTATGCCGGCGGCCGCCGCCGCGACAAGGAAGACAACAGCGGCGTTATTATTATTGTGGCCATCGCGGTTACGGCCATCGCCTACCTCATTTCCCTGTTGCTGCGTTTCGGCATTTCGCGCCGGCGCGAATACATGGCCGATGCCGGCGCCGCCGAAATGACGCGTAACCCGCTGGCCCTGGCCAGTGCCCTGCGCAAGATCTCCGAAGACCCGTACATAGAGGCGGTACGCAACCAGGACGTGGCCCAGCTGTTTATCGACCACCCCAGTGCAGAGGATAAAAGTTCCTTTTCGCTGGAATCGCTTTTTGCCACGCACCCGCCGATCGACAAACGCATAAAAGCCCTGGAAGCCTTCTGATAGCCGGGGGGTAGCAACCGGGGCACACGCGAATAATCGTTACCTTGCAGGCGAAAAAACCAATACACATGAACCGCAACTTCGTTATATGCGGCCTGCTTACGGCCGGCCTGGCCTGTGCCACGCCCCGGCTGCAGGCCAGGGACAAAGACCTGTTTATCGGCGTAAAGGGAGGTATCAGTATACCCAGCCTGCGGGCCGGCGAGAGCCAGAATGACTGGAATAAAAATTACGAATCGCGCGTGGGCCCTTATTTCGGGGCATTTGCCGAGATCCCCGTATCGCGTTATTTTTCCTTCCAGCCGGAAATAAACTATGCCGCACAGGGAGGCAAACGCAGAGGCATACAACCCATGACGATACCAGCCGAGTACCTGTCGGTATTCCAGCAGGTATTCGGTACCGACAAGGACTATCTCTATGCCACGCTCAATAATGTATCCCGGATCAATTACCTGCAGGTACCGCTGCTGCTCAAGTTCAGCTACCCCGTAGCACTCCGGGGCAGGCTGAAGGTGTTTGCCCAGGCCGGTCCCTATGCGGGCTACCTGGTGGCGGCCAAACAGATCGTAAAAAGCAATAACCTGCGGGTATACTTCGATGGCGACGGCAACAAGGAAATACCGCAATCGCTGGTCGCCCAGTTTTTCGGCACCACGATCGATACCGCTATTGCCGCCCGCAGCGACCTGCACCAGTTTAACTTCGGCCTGCAGGGTGCAGCCGGCATCTCGTACGACAAGGGCCGCAGCCGGTTCTTTGTAGAGGGCGGCGGCAACTACGGCCTGTTGTATATCCAGAAGGGCGATGAGCATGGCAAAAACAATATCGGCGGCGCTACTATCCTGGCCGGGTATGCCTACAACATCAGGAAGAAGAAAGCCTGATAAACCGGCAAGAGCCGGGGCCCGGCGATCCGGGCAAATTGCGTTACTTTTGTATGCTTATCTTTTTTATCCCCTCATTTTAATTTATGTCAGCTCCCATACTTATTAAGAATGCAACACTGGTAAACGAAGGCAGAAAATGGAATGCCGATGTTTACATCCGTAACGGCAGGATCGAGCAGATCGCCGGCCAGATCAATCCCGAAGGCAGTTTTACCGAGATCGATGCCACCGGCAAATGGCTGTTGCCCGGTATTATCGACGACCAGGTACACTTTCGCGAACCCGGGCTTACCCATAAAGCGACCATAGGATCGGAAGCCATGGCAGCCGTGGCAGGCGGCGTTACCTCCTTTATGGAAATGCCCAATACCAATCCCCCGGCCACTACACAGGAGTTGCTGGAACAGAAATACGACCGCGCAGCGGCTACCTCGGTAGCCAACTACTCGTTCTTTATGGGCGTAGCCAACGACAACGTGGAAGAGGTGTTAAAGACCAATGCGAAGAAGAAAGACGTATGTGGCATCAAGATCTTTATGGGCAGCAGCACCGGCAATATGCTGGTCGATAACTATGTTACACTCAACAAGATTTTTTCGGAAACCGAAATGCTGATCGCCACGCATTGCGAAGACGAACGCGTGATCAAAGCCAATAAGGAACTGTATCCCGATGCGGACAACGCTTCTTTCCACCCGCTGATCCGTAATGAAGAAGCCTGTTTCGAATCTTCTTTCTCCGCGGTACAGTTGGCCAAGCAACACGATACCCGCCTGCACATTCTCCATATCTCTACGGAAAGAGAGCTGCAGTTGTTTACCAATATGCTGCCCCTGAAAGACAAGCGGATTACCTGCGAGGTATGTGTGCACCACCTGCACTTTACCGCCGACGACTACGCCGAACTGGGCAACCTGATCAAATGCAACCCGGCCATTAAAGCGCCGCACCACAAAGAGGCCTTATGGAAAGCCCTGCTCGACGACCGGCTCGATATTATTGCCACGGACCATGCCCCGCATACCTGGGAAGAAAAGCTGAAACCCTTTGCCGAGGCGCCATCGGGACTGCCCCTGGTACAACACTCGCTGCAAATGATGCTGCACTATGTACAGGAAGGCCGGATCAGTATCGAAAAGGTGGTAGAAAAAATGTGCCATGCACCTGCCGAATGTTTTAACCTGGAAGAGCGCGGTTATATCCGCGAAGGTTATTGGGCCGACCTCGTGCTGGTAGCACCGCAGGAGATCTATACGGTAGACAAGAGCAATATCCTTTACAAATGCGGCTGGTCGCCACTGGAAGGCAAACAATTGCCGGGCTCGATATCGCATACCCTGGTAAACGGTACCGTGGTATTCGAAAACGGCAGGGTAAACGAAGCCCACCGCGGTATGCGCCTGCAGTTCAAGGCTTAAATGACCCCCGCTTAAATTTATAAAGTATCCTCCCGGAAACGCTACGGCTCCCTGCCGCAACCGTTTCCGGGTTTGTTGTTTACCGGCCAGAGCAGCCCATTACCCCAAAGAGATACCACATGCATTTTATACCCAGCACCCCGGCCGATATGCCACAGATCTTTGCGCTGTACGACAGCGCCATTGCCTACCAGAAGACCAAATTCAAACGGCACTGGCAGCCCTTCGACCCGGCACTTATAAGCCGCGAGATCGCCGAGGGCCGCCAGTGGAAAATTATGATAGACGGGCATATTGCCTGCATCTTTGCCATAGCGTTCGAAGACCCGTTTATCTGGGGCGAGCGGGGCAGCGATCCCGCGGTGTACCTGCACCGTATCGTTACCCGTCCCGGCTTTAAGGGCAATAACTATGTGCGGTCGATCATTGCATGGGCCAAAGTTTTTTGTGCCGGCAGGGGCCTGCGATATATACGCATGGATACCTGGGGCGACAACCAGGAGCTTATCGACTATTACACGCAATGCGGCTTTAACTTCCTGGGCCGTATCACGCCACAGGCTACCGACAGCCTGCCCAGCCATTATGCAGGCATTACGCTCAGCCTGTTCGAAATACCCGTGTGATTACAATAAAAAAAGGACCGCTGCCTGGGCAGGGTCCCCGATTCCGTTACCGGTATATCTTTACAGGCTATAAGCCTCTTCTTTTCATTTCTTTTTTGATCAGGCCCAGTTCCCGGCCGGTCTGCCCGGCTACCGAAGTATTTTCCTGTGCGCGGCGCATCAGGTAAGGGATCACATCCTTAACAGGACCGTAAGGCAGGTATTTGGAAACATGAAAACCGGCATCGGCCAGGTTAAAGGTAATATTGTCGCTCATGCCAAAAAGCTGGGAGAAATACAAGTGGTCGTTTTGCGGTGCAATACCTTTTTGCTGCATCAGGGCAGCGGCTTTAAAACAGCTGTCCTCGTTATGCGTACCGATAAACAGGGCAATGGTGTCGAGGTGGTCGATGCAGTAAGCGGCGGCGCTGTCGTAATCGCGGTCGGTGCTTGCTTTATCGGGTTGTATAGGCGATGGGTAACCCATTTCTGCCGCACGTTTGCGCTCTTTTTCCATATAAGCGCCTCTTACGATTTTAGCGCCCAGTATATATCCTTTTTCGAGGGCCAGCTGGTGGGATTGTTTGAGGAAGGCGAGGCGGTCGTGGCGGTACATCTGGAAGGTGTTGAATACCACGATGGCGTTGCGGTTATATTTGTCCATCATGGTATCGCTCAGGTCGTCTACAGGTTGCTGTATCCAGCTCTCTTCGGCGTCTACCAGGATCATGATGCGGCAACGGGCGGCGGTTCCGCATATCTTGTCGATACGCTGTTCTACCCGTTTCCATTCGGCCTGCTCTGCTTCGCTCAGCGGCGTTTGGGCATGTACTTTTTCCAGCAGGGCAAAACGGGCAAAGCCGGTAATTTTTATGGGAATGAATGGTATATTTTTTTGCGTGGCCGCGTATTCGATCGCTTTGATAAATTCCGGTACGGCATGGTCGAATTCGGCTTCTTCATCTTTGCCTTCCACGCTATAGTCGAGCGCTACGCCTACATTGTATTTGCCCAGTACAGCTGCGGTACCGGCCGCCTCTTCTATCGTTTCGCCGCCGCAAAACTGGCTGAATATGGTTTTTTTGATCATACCCTTTACGGGCAGGCCCCAGCTCATGGCCAGCTGGGTAAACTTCATACCCGTTTTTGAAAGGAACGGGGAGCTCATGGAAGAAAAGAGAAAATGGGCGCGCTTCAGCTCTTTATTATCGCGGTAGCGGAAAGCGATCTCTGTATTATCGAACGACAATGCCATAGGAATGTTGCAAAAAAATTGTTGGCAAAGATAGTGCGGATTCCGCTCTTTTACCGAAAAAAGAAAGTTCCGCCGGGTGCGGCGGAACTTTTCCTGTTATGGTTTTGCTGCCGGACGCTTAGCCGGGGCCGGCCCCGTGGCCGTTGGCTTTGCCGGGTATAAAATGGCATCCAGTTGGTTGCCCTGGTCAAACAGTTGGGTAGCGGCCTCTTTAATCGCCGTCACGGTCTGCGCGGCTATTACAGATTCCGCATTCAGGAACCGTTCTTTGCTGCGGTTCCAGAAGAGTATGCCCTCCAGGCGGGAAGCCCAGTAACTGTTGTCCTGCCGCTTTTCCTTTAGCTTTTCTGTTTGCGCCAGTTTTACCTTATCCAGGTCTTTCTGCGAAGGTCCTTTGCTTTTAAGCTCGTTTATTTCGCGGGCCGCCTCTTTCAGTATTGCATCCACGCTTTCGGGGCCGCAGGGAAACTGGCCCTGGATGGAATAATGGGCATAAGGATACTGGTCCATGCCGCCGCTGTAGCCGCCGCTATAGATCAGGCCCAGCTTTTCCCGCATCACTTCGTCCACTTTAATGGAGAGCAGGTCGCCGATCAGTTCCGTACGCAGCGCCATATCATAGCTATACGGTATTTCGCCGCTGTAAAAGGAGAGCACCAGGCTTTTCTGTTCCTGTCCGCGGTAAAAAGCGAACCGGTTTTTGCCTTTGATTTCGCGCAGGCCATTGTCCTTAAATGCAGGCTGCGTGCCTTTAACCGGCAGGCTGGCTATGTATTGCTCCAGCAGTGGCCGGATATCGCCCTTTACATTACCCACGATAAAGAAATGGAAACCGTCGGCATTACTGAATTCCTGTTTATAGATGTCCAGTACGCGGTCTATATTGATCTGCTCAATATCTGCCACGGTCGGTATCATAACCGGGGCGCGCGGATCGTTGTTGTACATCACCTTGCCCAGGGTATCGATAAAGGCCAGCTGCGGGTTACTGCCAGCAAACTGCAGGCGGGTTTTCATGGTTGCGGCAAAACCGCTGAAGAGCGCTTCGTCGCGACGTGGCTCGGTAAGCTGCAGGTAGACGAGTTGCAGCAGGCTTTCGAAATCTTTTACGGTCGACGATCCGGCCAATTCGGTGCTGATGTCCTTCATAGCGGGCAACAAGCCTACCGCCTTGCCGGCCAGTGCGTCGGATATAGCGGTGGGTGTAAACCTGCCGTACCCCATAGCCTCCACTACATCAGGCAGGAAGTTTACGTTCGACCGGTCTGCGGGTCCGTAATTATTGGTACCTCCTTTTTTAACGGCCGTCAATATGATTTCGTCGGTTTTAAAATCGGTGGGCTTTACAGTAACCTTTACCCCATTGCTCAGGGTATAGGTTGTTGCGCCCAGTTCCTTATCGCTGGTTTCGGAAACGATCTTACCCGGCGCCGGCGCTTTTTCCAGCAGGTCTTTCAGGATTGTTTTTTCGGCATTGGCGCTTACTTCCTGGTCCAGGGCGGCATTTACATGCTCTAGCAATTCCTTGTCGGAAGGCACCTGCGTCTCAGCATTATCGGGCGCGGTGATCAGGGCAAAGTAATGCTCCAGGGCCGCTTTGCCAAGCCAGGCGCCGGCTTCGGCATTTACCTCGGCTACTGTAATGCCGGGCAGCAGTTGTTTGCAATAGTTGTACTCGTTTTCGATACCGGGTATAGGCTCGCCGGTCAGGAAATTGGCGATATATTCCTCTACCAGGTCGGAAGAGGCCGTGGTATTCCGTTCGTTAAACGCCTTTTCGGCGCCGCTCAGCATATTATTTTTACCGATCTCCAGTTCCTGGTTATTAAAGCCGTAGCGACCCGCCTTTACCAGTTCGGCCACCGCAGCCGTAATCGCAGTCTGCATGCTATTGGTTGGGATAGCCACCAGGTTCAGGTTTTCGTAGCCGCGCGCTTCGCCGCCGATATAGACGCCTGCCCCGCCAAATGGCGGATTTGCATTTTGGGTAAGCTCCTGGTACCTGCGGTTAAGCGCAGTTATAAACAAGTTGCGTACGAGCATCTGGCGGTAGTCGCCCAGGGTTTTGTGCCCGGGTTCTTTACGTGCCGGGAATACCAGCTGGAAGCGGGAGCTGGTGGCCTCCTTATCGGTTACCACCATCGCCGAGGCTTTGGTATAGGGTTGTACTTCGAACTGTTTGCGTTCCCGCGGTTGTGCCGGGTTTTTAATAGCGGCAAAGTGTTTTTCGATCTGGGCTTTGGCCTCCGCCACGTTCACATCGCCCACTACGATCACGGCCATCAGGTCGGGCCGGTACCAGTCGCGGTAAAAGCTGCGTATGGTTTCCGGTTTAAAGGTCTTCAGTATCTCTTCTTTACCGGCAGGAAGCCTGTCGGCATAACGCGAACCGGCGAGTAGTTGGGGCAGGTATTTTTTCTGCATGCGTTCCTGGGCATTTTTGCCCCGGGCCCGCAACTCTTCCAGCACCACATTACGTTCGCCGTTGATATCCGCTTCGGTGATCAATGCGTTATGCGCCCAGTCTTCGAGTATCTGGAAACCGTGCTCCAGGTTACCGGTCTTGTCGGTAGGTATGGGCAGGATATAAATGGTTTCGTCGAAACCCGTAGAGGCATTCAGGTCGGCCCCGAATGCCACACCGATAGACTGCAGGAAATCGATGAGTTTATTTTTAGGATAATTGCGGGTGCCGTTAAACTCCATATGCTCCATAAAGTGGGCCAATCCCTGCTGGTCGTCGTTTTCGAGAATAGAGCCTGCGTTAAGCACCAGGCGCAGTTCGGCCTTTTTTTCCGGCTTGCTGTTCGGCCGGATGTAGTAGGTAAGGCCATTGGCCAGTTTACCGGTTATTACTTTAGCATCTACCGGCACTGCCTCCTGCATCTTGCCGGCATCCTGGGCATAAAGTGCCGAATTGCGCCCGGGAGCCACGGTCAACAGGGCCGCCAGGACGATTATTGAAAACCTGCGTTTCAACATAAACGATATGGATTATAATATTTTGATGAAAATAGCGAATTAGCATGGTTTACCGGCTTAGCATACGGGGAAACCGGTGCACGTAGTATGTCGTTGGGATACAAATCCCCCGGGGCGGGGGAGTACCGGCGCAGCGGTCCTATGCCTGCCGGTCGCGGAGAAAAGCTGCGGCCATACGGCTTACGGTATCCTGCAGCGTATGATAGGTAAAGCCCGGGAAGTCGCGCAGCAGTTTCTCGTTGCTGTAGTAACAACGGGTCTGGGCGGTGCGCGCCGATTCCTTACTGATGGTAACCTGCCGCTTGGCTATGCGGCTTTTGAGCACTTCCATCCGCCATACGATTTCGGTCATCCAGGGGGAGGCGTGCTTGTAGGGCGGCTTGCGGTTTAAGG
Organism: Taibaiella chishuiensis; assembly: GCF_003014535.1. Classification (GTDB taxonomy): domain Bacteria; phylum Bacteroidota; class Bacteroidia; order Chitinophagales; family Chitinophagaceae; genus Taibaiella; species Taibaiella chishuiensis. The sequence continues at coordinate 532,726 of NZ_PYGD01000001.1, forward strand.
CATGGGCCATGGCCGTAAATACTTCTTTATAGGCAAAGTTGCCGGCGCTTATGATATAACGCTCGTCGCTGATGTCGCTGCTCATGATCGCGATCATGGCGGCCACTACGTCCTTTACATCTACCCAGGCATTTACGCCGTCGGTATACCAGGGAAATTCTTTGTACACGATCTGCATCAGGTTGGCCGAACCACTGTCCCAGTCGCCTTCGCCGAGGATGATGGCGGGGTTTACGATCGCGGCGTTCAGTCCTTCAGCCATGGCTCGCCATACCTCCATCTCGGAGCGGAACTTACTTTCGGCATAGGCCGAGTTATCCTTACTCTCTTCCCAATGGGTGTCTTCATTAATGCCGGCGGCAAGCGCCTCGGCGGTACGGCCCAGTGCGGCTATGGAGCTTACGTGGACCAGCTTTTCCACACCGGCTTCCAGCGCTGCATTCACCAGGTTGGCCGTGCCCTCCACATTGGCCTGTATCATGTCTTCTTTTTTACGCGGGTCGAAGGATACGATGGCCGCGCAATGATACACCTGCGTGATACCTTCCATGGCAGCTGCTACCGAGAAGATGTCGAGCAGGTCGCATTGCTTCCAGGTAAGGCCCGGCGAAGCAGGACCTTCGGGCCGGCGGCTGTTGTACAGGGCAATTACAGGCAAGGGCTGCCCGGCCAATGCCTGCAGCAAATGCTGACCAAGAAATCCGCTGGCTCCCGTTACAAGTATCAAAGGAAGAATCTGAATTTTTATGCGGGACAGATGCAGGGCATCCGCTGCGCTATGAATGATGGAATCCGTATGGTTAAAGAAAATGTCCCGGGCCGAGGTATCGGTCATCCCGGGACATACACTTAAGTATTGGTTGTAAACTGCCGCAGGAAGCGAACGTCGTTCTGGGAATATAAACGAAGATCGTTTACCTGGTAACGGATCTGCGTAATACGCTCCACACCCATACCAAAGGCAAATCCACTGTATTTTTCAGGATCTATGTTAAAGTTGCGCAGCAGATCGGGGTGTACCATACCGCAGCCCAGTATCTCTACCCAGCCGGTATGTTTGCAGAGGCTGCAACCGCTGCCACCACATACGGTACAGCTGATATCCATTTCGGCGCTGGGTTCGGTAAAGGGGAAGTAAGAAGGACGGAACCGCACGCGGATATCCGGTCCGAACATCTCGGTTACAAACGCATAAAGGGTTTGTTTGAGGTCGGCGAAAGAAACATTTTCATCGATATATAATCCTTCGCACTGGTGGAAAAAGCAGTGAGCACGCGCACTGATGGTTTCATTGCGGTACACGCGGCCCGGGCATATTACCCGTACCGGCAGTTTGCCTTCTTCCAGCACGCGGGCCTGTACCGAAGAGGTATGGGTACGCAGCAGCCAATCGGGGTTTTGCGCTACATAAAAGGTATCCTGCATGTCGCGCGCCGTATGGTCTTCCGGCATATTGAGCGAAGTAAAGTTGTGCCAGTCGTCTTCTATTTCCGGACCTTCGGCAACGGCGAAGCCCAGGCGTTCGAATATTTCGACGATCTTATTTTCGACGATCCGCAGCGGGTGCCGCGTGCCTAAAGCGATATCGGCGCCGGGCAGCGAAAAGTCGGCAAACGATGCATTCCCGGCATTGCCTTGTTGCAGGTGGCTAAAGCTTTCGTAATGCGCTTCGGCCAATTGTTTGAAGGCATTGAGCAGTTGCCCGGCTTCTTTTTTCTGTTCAGCCGGCACATCTTTCATACCGCCAAATACATCACGCACCAGGCCTTTAGTACCCAGAAAGCGGATACGGTAGGCTTCTAGCTCTTCTGCATTGGCAGGCACAATACTTTTAATTTCCTGGGTGAGCGTCTCGATGCGCGCTTTCAACGATTCCATAAGGTTGCAAAGATAAGCGACCTCCGGCACAGATGAAAACGGAATTATGAGGGGAAGAAATACAGGATCAACCCGGTATAATCGTGGCAAAAGGCCTGCTAATGGGCCATATTGGATCCGTCGGATTTTTGCCGGTTCCTCAGGCTTTCGTATTTCCTTTTGGCAAGATGCCACATAACAAGGGCAAACAGGAATGCGCCTCCAAAGTATTTGAGCCAGGTAAGCAGGAATTCGTCGTCAAATATTACCTGGAACAGGTTACCGAAGGATAGTTCGCCATTCCTGGCCAGGTAGAAACTTGTAATGATAACAGGTAGCAGGGTGCCCCATATGACTGCTGTAAGCAATATATGTTTCCATTTTCCTTTACTTCTCCTGGATTCCCATTCGTACATATATTTCTGATCTCGCGGTATCATACGCCTTAAATTCTAATGCAGCCGGTAAGTGGTCGCTGTTTAAATAATAACTCACGACCTGTTTTGTTTAAAAAAAGTGTGGAATTTTTTTTACACCAGGCGCGCCGGTAGAGGGCCGGAGCTGCCTGCCGGCTTAAATCGTTTTTAGGTTCACAATATTACGGATTATCATTTTTGTAAATAAGGCTACTTGGTACGCACATAAAAATGAGCGGTATTGTTTTTGCCCGTATGCCGCTCTTCGATCTCGAGGGCGGGCATACTTTTAATCAGGTCCAGCAGCTTTTTAAACCCGAAGTTACGCGGGTCGAAATCGGGTTGCTTTTTAAGGATAAGGTTGCCCAGCACACCGAGAAATACCCAGCCATCTTCTTCCGCAAGATCATTTACACTATTGGTAATCAGCTGTTCCAGGGTTTTTCGCTGGGTAGCTACCGGGTCTTCCTTTTTCAGCTTTTTCTTGGTTACCCGTACCGGGGCTGCGGGTTCGCGGGCTTCTTTCTGCAGGATTTCGAGGTATATAAATTTATTACAGGCGGCAATAAAAGCGGCGGGCGTCTTCTTTTCACCCAGGCCAAATACTTTTTTGCCGGCTTCACGCAGGCGGGTAGCCAGGCGGGTAAAGTCGCTGTCGCTCGATATAATGCAGAAGCCATCTACATTACCGGTATACAGGATGTCCATGGCATCGATAATAAGTGCCGAGTCGGTCGCATTTTTACCCGTGGTATACCCATACTGCTGGATTGGGGTAATGGCATGCGCCTGCAGCACACTTTTCCAGCCGGCCAGGTTGGGCTTGGTAAAGTCGCCGTAAATCCTTTTAAAGGTGGGGGTGCCGTATTTGGCGATCTCCTCCAGCATGCCCTTTACATTGGAGGAGGGCACATTGTCTGCGTCGATCAGCACGGCAAGTTTGAGTTCATTATTAGCATCCATAAGATTGCATCAGAGACCGGTTGCGGGGTCCTGGTGTCACAAATATAAGAAAAGAAAAATGCACATAGCGGGTAAGCCTGCCGGGGGCTCCCGGAATTCCCGGTCCCGGTAGCGCTTTCCGGGGTCCGTTTTGCCGGACCAGACAGGCTATGCCGCAGTTTTCCATGCGGTATGCAGAAAGGCCCTGAGGTTAAAAACCCAATGCAGCACAAACTTTCGTAATTTTGCGCCGATGCAGACAAAAAACTACACGGTCGAACAGATACTGGCCAACCTGAATATAGAAGCCCTGAACGAGATGCAACAGGCCTCTGTTGCCGCCAACGAGCAGCATAACGATGTCATGCTGCTATCGGCAACCGGCTCGGGCAAGACCCTGGCCTTTCTGCTGCCCATGCTGAGCCGCCTCGATCCCGAAAGCCGCGACAGCCAGGCACTGATCATCGTGCCTTCGCGCGAACTGGCCATGCAGATCGAGAAAGTGTTCAAACAAATGGGCACCGGCTTTAAAATTACCTGCTGTTATGGCGGTCATAAAAGAGAAATTGAAGAGAACAACCTGATCCAGCCCCCGGCCGTGATCGTGGGTACACCCGGCCGGCTGGCCGACCACATCCGCAGGGGCAATATCAAAACCGGTCATATCCGTACCCTGGTGCTCGACGAATTTGACAAATCGCTGGAACTGGGCTTTACCGGCGAGGTTTCGGAAATTATAGAAGCCCTGCCCGCGCTGGAAAAACGCATCCTTACCTCTGCTACCGAGGCTGTAGAGGTACCGGAATTCGTAGGACTGCAAAGTGTTGCGGAGCTCAATTTCCTGGATGAAGCCAACGAATCGGACAATGGTCTTGCGATCAAAAAAGTATTATCGGGCAATAAGGACAAACTCGATACCTTGTTCCAGCTGATCTGTTACCTGGGCAACCGGTCCACCATCGTGTTCTGCAATCACCGCGAATCGGTAGAGCGCACCCACGAGCTGCTGCGCGCCAAGGGTATCCTGTCCGAGTTTTACCATGGCGCTATGGAGCAGCGCGACCGTGACAGCGCCCTGTGCAAGTTCCGCAACGGCACCAGCAACCTGCTGGTTACTACCGACCTGGCGGCACGCGGCCTCGACATTCCCAACATCCGTTATATTATCCATTACCACCTGCCCCTGGGCGAAGATGTGTATACCCACCGCAACGGCCGTACTGCGCGTATGGACGCCAGCGGTACCGCCATCCTCATCCTCTCTGCCGAAGAGCGGCTTCCGGCCTATATTACGGAACCTGTAGAGGAGATCAAACTCGAAGGCCCTTACGAGATCCCGGAAAAACCCAAGTGGAGCACCTTGTACATTCCCCTGGGCAAAAAGAATAAGGTCAACAAAATCGATATTGTCGGTTTCCTGTCCGCCAAAGGCGAACTGAAACAGGAAGATATCGGCCTGATCGAGGTCAAGGATTTCTTCTCTTTTGTAGCGGTGCGCAAAACCAAAGTCAGTCATATGTTACAGCTGGTCAAAGAAGAAAGGATCAAAGGCAAAAAAGTGAAAATAGAAGTAGCCAAGTAAAACATAACGAACGATATTCCAAAACAAAGCAGCAGGCCCCCCAGGGAGCCTGCTGCTTTGTTGTAACCGGGCGGTATTGCCCGGCCTGATCTATAAAGGAAGGGCAAAAGAAAAAATCTCTTGCCCTTCGTTTGGTCTGGGTACGTATGCTGTATTAATGCTGCACTACCAGTTTGTGGTTGCTCACCATACCTTCTGCCTGTACACGGATCGTGTAGCTGCCGGAGGCCAGGCCTGAAGCGTTGAGTACGTTTTCAGTAACACCATAAGTTACCGGTACTGCGATCTGCTGACCGGCCATATTATACACGGCAACATTGCTGATGTTATTCCCTTTTACACGCACGGTTGCGCCGCTAACCGGATTAGGATAAAGCGCTACGCTTGTAGTAACGCCGCCGCCGAAGCTTACACGGGTGGTTTTGCTATAGCTTGCTTTTCCATCGCGGTCGGTTTGTTTCAGGCGGTAGTGGTTATCACCGTTCAGCGGTTTGCTGTCGGTAAAGCTATACGCCAGTTTTTCGTTGCTGTTACCCGCAACGGCCAGGGTATTTACAAAACCGATCTTGCTGAAGGTTTTACCGTCGGCGCTGCGTTCTACTTCGAAGCCGGCATTGTTGGTTTCGTTTGCTGTAGCCCAGTTCAGCAGCGCATGATCGCCTGCTTTTTCTGCAGTGAACGACAACCAACTTACGGACAGTGGCACGGAGTTAAGACCTACTACTTTAGGGTTAGTGGCGTTGTTCAGACCTACAGAAGAAGCCGAAGCATAGAAAGAGCTGTTGATTTCTGTTTTATCGCCGCTGATAAATACATAGTATTCCATCTGGTAGTTAGGAATAGCAGGTGCGCCCGGAGGGTTACCTCCCTGGAAGGTGATCATCTCTACGGATGGGATAATGGCAGTGGTACCGCTTGTACCGTGGAAGGCCAGGCCCAGTAAGTCTTTCTCCTGGTTAATGGTCATCGCGAAAGGAGAGTTATTGAAGTTAGGCGCTACGAGGTAGTAAGCATAACCGCCGAGTACCACGGCTGGTGCGATATTGCTGGTAGGACCGCCTGCAGTTGCGCCGTTCAGACCGCTGATATCGAGCGTCGGGTTATTTGCGCCCTGGTCGGGAATACGGATACCAACGGTAAAACTGGAGATATTACCGGTAATGGCGCCACCGGTGCTGTTTTTAAGACGGATAACTGCCTGATAGTTCTGACCGGATGTGGCCGGGGTCAGGGTTGCCTGTACATTTTGCGCAAACAGGGCGGCCTGAGCAGCCAGGAAAGCAGTAATAGATAAGAAAATCTTTTTCATAATTAATATTTTCAACTTTATGAGTATGGTGTACAACCGGGAAGACTGTGGTCCTCCCGGTTAGGTATTATTTAATTTGCTCGGCGGTAAACCCGGTTTCGTTAAAGTTCAGCGCCTCCAGCAGGAAGTCGCGGTCGTTGTTGCGGCCATTGTAACGCACTACACCGTCGAGGTTTACATCGGCAGGAGTATAAACGTTGTACGTAATGCCGGTTTCGGCAAAGCCCAGGAAGGCCAGGATCGCATCGCGATCGTTAGCGGTACTGTTGTACCTTATATTGCCATTGCCGTTGGCATTACCACCGATCAGGCACACTTTGCCGCCAATAACGGTAAACGCCGCAGCTGTTCCATACAGGGTGGCATCGGTAGCGCTTCCGAAATTGAAGCCGTTGGAACCGGGAACGAAGGTCATCAGTTCGGTGCTCAATCCCAGGTGGTTGCGGTGACGTACCGTCAGGTGGTAACGGCCGGCATTTGCTTTAAAAGCAATACCCGCGGTTTTATCGAGGTTCACAATGTTACCGTTTTCCAGCACGAAGGCCACATGGCGATCTACCAGGTTACCGGTGCTGTCTTTCAGCTCCAGCAGTACCCAATCCAGGATATCGTCGGTACCAGCCGTATTGGTAAATACGGACAGCGCAACAGACTCGGTACCGGTGTAGTTAAACGGCGCTACGTTATAAGGCTGGTTGGTTGCATTTACCTGCAACAGGGTAGCCCAGTCATTGGTCACATCTTTATGACGGCTCAGCGAAGTGCTGTAAGCGCCTGCCAGGAAAGCAACCGGGGCAACGGCTACACAGGAACCCGCAACTGCGCTTACGGCAACTTTGGAAGGAGCAGAGAACAGGTCGGTACACCTTGAAGCAGCAACCGTATAGTTATTGGTTAGGCCATTAGCCGGGGCAACAACGTTGAGGGTGGTACCGGTTCCGGCTACCGTGTTATTGCTGTTGTACCAGGTATAGGTAAGATCGCCGGCCGGGTTGGTTACCGCCAGTTGCAGACCGGTGCCCGGGCAGCTGGAGATTGCGGCAGCGGCAACCGTTGGTGGTGCGGGTACCCGCTTAACGCTGTACAGCTGCAGCAGCTGTGAGGCATTCAGGTTCAGCAACTGGGTCATGGAAACACGGATCCTGTCGAACTGTACGGTATTGTCGCCGACAGAGATAGGTACCTCGCCAGGCAGGTTATTGTTGAGGCTTGCAGACAGCAGGCCCAGCAGGTCTACAGACAACAGCGAATTCAGATCGCCGCTGAACACCTGTATATTGCCTTTATAAGCGCGGATATTGATATTCTGCAACAGCGACACGTTCAGCAGGGCCGGCGGCACGCGGAACTTGATCTTTACCTGGTCGCCCGGGCTGGATAAGTTGGAGAAATAGATGTCCTGGATATAAGTGGCGCCAACGTTTACATTGGCAACACCGTAACCGAAGGTAGAGAAGTTAGTCGTATCGGCATCGATAGCGAACTGGGGGTTCTGTACCGGGTTACCATTGGCCGTCAGCAGCGACAGGGTAGCGCCGGTCGCATCAAAAGCAGTGGTTTGTGTTACGGAACATGGTGTGGCCGGGCCGCTCAGGTAATAGGCGTCCTGTACCTTCAGTGTGTAGGATGCACCCACCAGGCCTCCCGTACGCGCATTCACCCGCACACTGCGGATATCTGCACCGGCATTGGGAATAAAGGTGATGTACAGCTGGTTGTTCGCGTCCCTTACGATATTAAAATCGCCGCCGGAAAATGACTTGGTCTGGCTGGCCGTTGTATTGTAGGAAGCCACGATGTTGCCATTGGCTTTCTTTACGTCCACGATAAAGCTCTGGTCGCTGAGCAGGGAGGAAAGAATATTACCGATGCTGCCGCTCAGCAAGGTATTCAGGATACCGGTGCTCGAATTGTCCTGTACCGGGATATAGATCATAGATCCGGCAGGCACATTGGCGCCAAAGCCAATCTCTACAAAAGAGTGGGTAGGAAAAAGACCGGCCACTGCAGTGGTGGACTCCAGGGTAGCGCTGGTGCTCTCGTTGCCATCAGAAGCATTGAGGTAGTCCGGCACATTATAGGAACCCAAGCCTGCGGTACTATGCGCAACGGCAGTGGTCGCATAGTTTTTTGTTGTCTGGGCGCCCGCTCCCATAGACAACATCAATCCCCCTGTTATCAGGCAAAGGGATCTTTTCCATGCTGGAAAGTGTAATTTTTTTGCATTCATTTGGTTTCTTTTTTGTGATGAAGAAAAATTGGTTATGATCCGTTACATACATTTAACGGAGAAAATTCATATATAATTCACATTTCAATTTTCAGGGAATTATTCATGAATTTCCATAGCTTCCGCATTATCCTGCAAAGAGACGCCAAATTCGCTATATGTAGAATATGTGATCTACTAAAAAAATTTAGTAGATTTACTAGTTTGGTCAAAAACTCCTATATTTACATCATGATTATTATGAAAGAACAATACATTATAACAATATAATAATTAAATATGTATTACAAATACTTTTGATGTTTTATTTATAATTTCCTTTTTATTTTTTATTTATTTTTGCAGTAGATGCAATAGGGGATATCAATTGCGGGGAGGGTTATTATAGATAAAAAATATAGACTTTATACATTTACAAAAGCATAGATGTATCAGATAAGCGTATAAAATGGTAAATATTTTAGTTGTCGATCACCATCCTATTTTCCGGTTAGGGTTGAAACACCTCCTTTCCCAGGTCCCGGAATATAACGTACTGGCAGAAGCCGGGAACGGAGCCGAAGCTGTAGATCTGGCTAAAAAGCTATCTCCCGACCTGGTAATACTGGATATGCAGCTGTCTAAACTGGACGGTATAAAAGTGACGCGCCAGATCCTGGCGCACAGCGACCAGGTCAGGATCATCGCCTTATCCAACTTTACCATGGAAGACCAGGTAATCGATATGATCAATGCCGGCGTGAAAGGATTGCTATTTAAATCGGATGATAACGACCAGATCCTGGCAGCCGTACAACAGGTACTGCGCAACGAAGAATACTTTTGCAAGGGGGCGGTAGAAATCCTCGTAAACCGGTTTGCAAGGGGCAACCCCGAAGTACGCAGCCTCATCAATACCTCGGTGTTTTCCAAAAGAGAGCTCGATATCATCAAACTGATCTGTAAGGAAAAGACTGCCAGGGAGATCGGCGCAATCCTGTTTATCAGTGAGAAGACGGTCGACTTCCATCGCAAAAAGATTATTGAAAAAATGGAGGTCAAGAATATGATCGGCCTGGTAATCTATGCCATTAAAAACAAAATCGTCAATATTTACGACACGCTTTAACGGGAGTCATACCTAATATATATATAAGATAAGGGGCCGCGTTGTATAACGCGGCCCCTTATCTTATATGTTTTTTTGCAGCAGGTTATTTTGCCTGCTCCTGTATAAACCCGATCTCGTTGAAGTTCAGCATTTCCAGCAGGAAGTCGCGGTCGTTGCGCATACCATTGTAACGCACCGTGCCGTCGAGGTTGACATCGTTTGGTGTGTAAACGCCGGACACGAAGCCTACCTCGTTAAAGGACAGGTAAGCCAGTATCGCATCGCGGTCGTTGCCCTGGCCGTTGTAGCGCACATTGCCATTGCTGTTGGCGTTACCGGCAATCAGGCATTTCTTACCATTTAAGGTCGCAAAAGCGCTGCTGTTGCCATACAGGGCTGCGTCGCTGGCCGTGGTAAAGTCGAAGGCATTGTTGCCCGCGTTAAAGGAAACCGGTTCTGTGCTCAGTCCAAGGTGGTTGCGATGACGGATGGTAAGGTGATAATTGCCCGGTGCGGCTTTAAGCGATACCTGCGCCGATTTATCAATGTTTACGATATCGCCGTTTTCCAGGATCAGTGCAGCAGTACGGCTTACCAGGGTACCATCGGTTTTTTTCAGTTCCAGCAATACCCAATCCACCACGTCATTGTCGCCCGAGGTAACGGTAAAGGTTGCAGCCGTAACCGACTCTGTACCGTTATAGTTGAACGGAGCGCCGCTGTAAGGCTGGTTCAGGGCTTTTGCTTTCAGCACATTGGCCCAGTCGTTCGTTACATCTTTATGCCGTGTACCATTGAATGCGCCACGCAGGAAGGCTTTCAGGCTTACTTTTACCGGTTGTCCCACCGTCATGGTTATGGTCTTAACGGCAGAGCGTGTACCGGCTTTGTTGGCAATGGTATAAGTAAATACGTCGTTGCCGGAAAAACCATCGGCCGGTGTGTAAGTAACAATGCCCGTTGCAGGATCTACAGTGGCCGTACCATGTGCTGGCTGGGCTACCACAACTACCGACTTAGGATCAAGCGCATTGGTATTGCCGGTAGCGCCCGCTGTAGCCGAGGCCGCAACATTGATGGTCTTCGGTGTCTGGAAGGCGGTAGTGGCGGTAATGTTCGTGGCATTAGGCGCTACTGCGCAGTTGGTGTACAGGTATACCCTGCCGTTACCGGCGCCTACGACCAGGTCCAGGTCGCCGTCGCCATCCACATCGGCAAAAGCCGGATGCGCATCGCCCGAACAATTGCCGGGGTGTACATTGTAGAAAGGATTGGTGGTCGATGTGCTTCTCTTCACCACGGTATTAGCGCCCGTTCTTTCGTAGTATACCACGTAGTTCTTTCCGTTGCCGCTACCGCTTTCATTGCCGAGTACGGCATCCAGGTCGCCATCGCCGTCTATATCGGCAAAGGCAAGTGCGCCATAGCAACCCGAATAACCTGCGCTGAAGGGATTATCGGATCCTGTTTTTTGCGTAAAGCCGGTATTGTTGCCGTTGTTGCGGAAGTACTTGATCGTTCCGTTACTCAATACGACAAACATGTCGGTATTACCGTCGTTGTCCCAATCGGCAAAAGCCACATTGGAATGCGTGCCCAGGTCGCCGAGGTTGCTGAAGACATTGGGGGTAGGGGCTGCGCTAAACTGCGGTACAGCAGCCGACCCTGTGTTGCGGTAGTAATACAAGCGCCCGTTGGCATCGCCCGACACCATATCGAGATCGCCGTCGTTATCCCAATCGATAAAGGCTACCGAGCCATAACTCCTGCTCAACCCGTTAAAGGGATTGTTGGAACCGGTACGGTTTACATAAGCCGGGCTGGTTGCTGTTCCTGTATTCCGGTAGTAAAAGAAATTGTTGCATTTGGAACCGGAAGCCAGGTCGAGGTCGCCATCGTTATCGAGATCTGCCAATGCCATCTGTGCATCGTTACCAACATCTACGCAAGCGAATGGGTTTACCGAGGCTGCCTGCCAGGGCTGTGCTGTTGCGGCTGTAACGCCGATTGCAGTGATTGCGGCATATAAGCCGGCAGACAGGCAGATTTTACGAAGGCTTTTAACGGGTAAATTTATTTCGTTCATGAGTCAACTGGTTTGAGAGATGTTGAGGCCCGCAAAGCTATCCTTCAACCATATTTTATGCCTACCTCATTTTACTCATAAAACCCACCAATTTTGATGTATCATTTTTACCACGAAAATACCGGTATAACGAAGATGGGCCACAGGAAAGGATTACAGCTATGCTTAATACATATCTCGCGTTAATTTTTCTTTCTGTTAATCAATACAAAAACTATCCGTTTTACTGCTAACCTTACAGCTATACACATATTTTATCAAGGTAAAAACAGCGACATTAGCGGTAAACCGGCGGATATTTACATAATGGAGATGAAGAAGCGAATACAGTATGTTCCTTTAATTGATAATGAGCTTATTAATCCTCATATTAAATATTTTTCCGCTCCGCAAAGTTTTATTTGAACAGGGCAATTGTAAACCCGATAGGCCCGACAGAAATGACGCTTAAAAAACCGACGCACGAATGAACATCTTATTAATCGACAGCCAGGAATTATTTTCGGAAGGCTTGAAAAAACTGTTGCTGCAATGCGACGATGTTACCTCTGTACATATCGGCAGTACCAGTTCCTGTATCGATGATGTAGCCACGTTTAATATCGATATGGTGATCTGTGACATGAATACGCACAACCAGGGCGCCTTCCGGATCATCGACGAAATACGCGGCAGCTTTAAACAAAAAATACACATTATCATCCTTTCTGCCATTACGGATATGCAGACGGTAAGGCAGGCCATACGTACCGGCGCTAATGGTTATATATCGAAAGACACGAACGTGGACGAACTGATGCAGGGCATTTACGAAGTACAGGACGGGAAACGGTATATCAGCCGCAAGCTGCGCACCATGCTGATGAATAATATGATCCATGAAGACCAGGTAGTGCACCACCTGTCGCGGCGCGAAAAAGAAGTACTGCGCGAGATCTGTACCGGGCAAACCATTAAGGAGATCGGCTACAAAATGGGGCTTAGCCCCAATACGGTGCAGTATTACCAACGCAACCTTATGAAAAAACTTAAAGTCTCGCGCACCATCGACCTGATTATTTACGCTATACAACACGGACTGTACGTATTGCCGGCCCGGTATTAATACAATAAATAAAAACGGGGCCCGCGGGCCCCGTTTTTATTTATTCTGTTTTGGGTTTAGGTTTGGGCTTTGATTTCTTTTGCCCGTTATTCCCTTTCCATTTTTTCTTTTTATCACCATGTCCGTGGCCATGACCGCCTCCACGCCGGTTGGGGTCATACTCCGGTGCAGGGCCGTAACCTTCCGGCAAGGGCAGCTTATCGATGCTACGGTCGATCAGTTTCTCGATCGAGGCAAAGCGGCGCTGGTCTTTATCGCTGATAAATGTTATCGCTGTCCCCATACGTTCGGCCCTTGCGGTACGTCCTATGCGGTGTACGTAATCTTCAGGATCCGGCGGCACATCGTAATTGATCACCAGGTCGATGCCATCGATATCGATACCCCGCGAAAGCACGTCGGTACCTACCAATACGGTTACCTTCTGGTTGCGGAACTGTTGCAGCAGCTCTTCGCGCTCTTCCTGTTTCAGATCGGAGTGGAAGGCTTTTGCATTGATCTTTGCCCGGCGCAATTCTGCTTCCACGCGTTTTACTTTGTCCTTGCTGGAGGAGAAGATGATCACCGATTTATAGGTTCCGGGTTTCAGCAGGTGCAGTACCAGTTTATGTTTCTGCTCGTCGTGCGCCATATAGGCCTGCTGGGTAATACCGGTCGCGGGTTTGGATATGGCAATGCTGATCTGTTCGGGGTCGACCATCAGTTTGGCGGTAAGCGCCCTGATCTTGGGCGGCATGGTCGCGCTAAAGCACAGTGTTTGCCGTTTTACCGGCAAAGCGCTTACAATGCGCAGCAGGTCGTCGTAGAAGCCCATATCGAGCATACGGTCCGCCTCGTCGAGCACCAGGTGCTTCAGCTTCGAAAAGTCGAGGCCTCCCATCTGCATTTGGGCGATCAGGCGGCCCGGGGTGGCGATAATAATATCGGTGCCGGTCGAAAGCGCCTGTTTCTGCTGGGTCCAGCTTATACCGCTTCCTCCGCCATATACCGCTATCGATTTTACATCGATATAATAGCTCATCGCTTCGATCTGCTGATCGATCTGTATGGCCAGTTCGCGCGTAGGCACGAGGATCAGGGTATTGATGCCTTCTGCAGGCATGTTCACGATCTTGTCGAGCAAGGGCAGCACAAAGGCGGCGGTTTTACCCGTGCCCGTCTGGGCGCAGGCGATCAGGTCCTTACCGTCCATAATAATGGGGATAGCCTGCTGTTGTATAGGAGTAGGATTACGATAGCCCATAGCCTCTATGCCATCAAGCACATCGTAATCCAGTTTAAAATCATCGAATGTCAAAGTCGGGTTGTATTTATTAAATGAATAGCTATATGCAAAACTACATGTTTGCAACGAAACTATTTCTATCCGGCCCGCTTTACCTGGTCGCAAACCCCGGATAAGGCCGCCGGGCCCGCCTGTCGCATGCCCAAACGACGGTTACAGGCTGATCCGGGCGCCCAGGTCCATATTGATGAAATAAGACCGCTCAGAAGCCTTGTAAGGGGCATTGGCCGGCGTTTTCATGAAATTGGAGAACATATATTGCATCGAGGGACCGGCAAATAGGGTAACCCGTTCGCCTGCCTTGTAACCCGCTTGCAGCGCCACACGCCCCCATACGGAAGTAGCCTGCCTTTCTTTCTTAAACTTATCTGATGTCCAGGTGCTATCGATTTTTAAAACGCCGGGAAAATCGGCACTATAACGGGTGCCGGTATTAAAACTCAGCAAAGCACCTGCCTGGGGCGAAAAGCTCCAACGCGAGCCCAGCGGTATCGTATAGGCTACTGTTAACGGGATAGACAAGTGCCCATACCGGGTTTCTGATTCCCCGTTTGCTGTGTTCGGATAGTTATTCACAATCACCAGGTCTTTATACTTGTACCCCGTAAGGGTATACTGCAGACCCGTTTCCAGGCGCCAGCGGCCATACCTGTACCCAATACCCAATTGAGCGTTGTAGTTGAATATCGCCGACGTTTTTAAACCGCCGTTGGGATCTAATTTAAATAAATCCTGTTTTACATTGCTGATACCGGCGCCTACCGAGGGCGCAACATAGAAACCATCGCGGGCAAAGGCCTGCAGGGCACACATGCTGAGGCCCAGTACAAAAAGTTTTTTTTGCATAAAATGAGGGTTTATAATTTTTCAAAAATAGGGGTCGCTTGAAAAACGCCTGTTCCTGTTTTTTTATTGCCGGCCATTTTTTTTACTTACCGCCATTTTCCTGTCTTTCTTGCCATTATGCACCTGGAAAAGGAGCAAATCCACATCACTCCCGATAGTTTTTTGTTAAAATCAGGTCCCGGATTTGGGAGTAACCGGTTTTTTGTTTTTACTTTGTGTCATAATTACGCAAAGTAGAAAAAATGAGCAAAGCATTTCATAGTTATAAAAACCCTTCGCTGGCTGTCGACCTGGTGGTGTTCGGTTACCACGACCGAAAGCTGTCTGTACTCCTGCTGAACCGGAAGGAAGAGCCCTTTAAGAACAGCTGGACCTTGCCCGGGGGCTTCCTGCAGATCGAGGAGTGCCTGCTGCAGGTATGTAACCGGATCATGAAAACCAAGACCGGCCTCGAAAATATATACCTGGAGCAGTTGTACAGCTTCGACGAACCCGGGCGCGACCCGCGGGGCAGGGTGATCTCGGTAGCCCATTACGCCCTGGTCAACCCGCAAAGGTTCGAGGTTGTAGCCGGTAATATGGCCAACGATGTGCAGTGGTTCCCGGTAGATACTGTACCGCAACTCGGCTTTGATCATGACCAGATATTCGGACAGGCCTTGCAAAGACTCAAGTCAAAAATCCTGTATTATCCGGTGGGCTTTGAACTGCTCGACGAAACCTTTACCATGACCGAACTGCATGAACTGTATGAATGCATATTGGGTATAAGCATCGACCGGCGCAACTTTCGCCGCAAGATCCTGGACTCGGAATACATTATCGCAACCGGTACCAAACGCGAAGGCCTTAAAAACCGCCATCCCGACCTGTACCGTTTCAACAAACAACTGAAACAAAACAATTTTCAACTTCATATTCCTTCCTGATGAAAACGATAACACCTATTCTGCTGAAAGACGGCTATAAAGTCGGTCATAAGTTTCAATACCCTGCCGGTACTACGCTGGTGTACGCTAACCTGACACCGCGTAAGTCACGCAACGAGGCCATACAGGAGATTGTCTTCTTCGGCCTCCAGTATTTTATCAAGGAGTACCTGGTACGCCAGTTCGACGAGCATTTTTTCAGCCAGCCCAAAGCGGCTGTACTGGAAGCCTATGCCCGCCGTATCGATAACTATCTCGGTAAAGATGCGATCACTTACGATCATATCGCCGCGCTGCACGACCTCGGCTACCTGCCGCTGGAGATCAAAGCCCTGCCCGAAGGCACGCTGGTGCCGGTAAGGGTGCCGGTGTTCACGATCAAGAATACGCTCCCCGAGTTTTTCTGGCTCACCAATATGCTGGAAACCCTGTTGAGCGCTATTACCTGGAAACCCTGCACCTCAGCCACTACGGCCTTCCAGTACCTGCGCACCTTTACCCGGTATGCAGCCGAAACCGTAGGCGACGATCGCAGTTTTATACCCTGGCAGGGACACGACTTCTCCTTCCGGGGCATGAGCGGGATAGAAGATGCGGTAATGAGCGGCGCCGGCCACCTTTTGTCTTTTGCGGGCACCGATACCATACCGGCCATCGACTTCCTGGAGACTTACTACCATGCCGATTGCGCGCAGGAGCTGGTAGGCGGTTCCGTAGCCGCTACCGAGCATAGCGTAATGTGTATGGGTACGCAGGACGATGAACTGGGCACTTTCGAAAGACTGATCACGGAGGTTTATCCCAAAGGCATCGTGTCTATCGTAAGCGATACCTGGGATTTCTGGCAGGTGATCACCGACTTCCTGCCTGCTTTGAAGGAGACCATACTGGCCCGCGAGGGCAAGGTGGTGATCCGTCCGGACAGCGGCGACCCGGTTAAGATCATTGTAGGCGACGAGGATGCCATACCCGGCAGCCCCGAATACAAAGGCGCTATAACCTGTATGTGGGAAACCTTTGGCGGCGCCATTACCGAAAAAGGATATAAGCTGCTCGACAGCCATATTGGCCTTATTTACGGCGACAGCATTACCACCGAACGACAGGAGGCCATACTCGAAGGCCTAAAACGTAAAGGTTTCGCCAGTTATAACGTAGTGCTCGGTATCGGCTCTTATACCTATGAATATGTAACCCGCGACACCTTCGGTTTTGCCATGAAAGCGACCTATGGTGAAGTAAACGGTGTGGGCCGTGCCATTTTTAAAGATCCTAAAACCGACGATGGCACCAAAAAATCAGCCAAAGGTTTGATGCAGGTATACCGGAACCCCAACACCGGCAAACTGGAACTGAAAGACGAATGCAGCTGGGAAGAAGAAGCGCAGGGTGAACTGAAAACCGTATTTAAAGACGGTAAGATAACGATAGACCATACACTGGCGGAGATCCGCGCGCGCCTTACGGCGCAGCTGGAATAAGCTACTCTATAAAACAAATAGAAAACGGTTGCCGCAAGAGCAACATAAAAAAACAAAATTGTGAACAGGAATAAAAGAGCGGAGGCAGCACAAGAAACACTCCGCATCATAGAACAGGGCTATTACCAGGCCCCGGGAGGCAGGCGCATCGACCTGCAGGCAGATATCGACAAAGCCCTGGAGGATACCCTTTATTACCGCGAAGATGCCTTCGGAACCGTGCTGGAGCAGGTAAAGACCAAAGCCGCAGACCTTACTTTTAAAACAGAGATCGCGGTCCGCAATACAGGCGCATTGGAAGCCGCCGCAAAAATGGCCGCAACAGGAGCACCGACCGGTTGTCTCAATTTCGCTTCGGCGAAAAATCCGGGGGGCGGTTTTCTCGGGGGCGCACAGGCCCAGGAGGAGAGCCTGGCTTTATCGTCGGCGCTGTACCCTACGCTGATGAAGCATTTTGAAATGTACACCTACAACCGCGCCAGGTCTACCTACCTCTATGCCGATCATATGATCTATAGTCCCGGGGTACCTGTGTTCCGCGATGATAACGGCGCCTTGCTTACGCAGCCCTACCGCTTATCGTTCGTGACCAGCCCGGCGATCAATATCGGCGCTATGCAGCAGAACAACCCGGCGGAGCTGGCCTTTGCCCGCGAAACCATGCTGCGCAGGATGGATAAGGTATTGAGCCTTTTTGTATACCATGGCATAGAACATGTAGTGCTGGGCGCCTGGGGTTGCGGGGTGTTTAAAAACGATCCCCGCGATATCGCGGCCCATTTCGCCTCCTTCCTGAAGCCGGGCGGCAAGTACAGCACCTGTTTCAAAAGTGTGGTGTTTGCTATACATGGCGCTGCCGACAGCCCTAACAGCACCGCGTTTAAACAAGCATTCGATTACCCGCAGTAAACGGCCCCACAGGCCCTGAACCATGAAAACAATACCCTATGCCCAACTCCTGGCACAATTGCCGGAAAACGGCAAACACATTACCGGTTACCAGGATAACGACCAGATCGTGGTATACCAGGCCTATAAACCGGCCATCGCGGAGTATGCCGTACGGCATCAGCAACTGGGCGGACCCGGTTTCAGTTATGAGCGCATGTCGTGGATAAAACCCGGCTTTCTCTGGATGATGTACCGCTGCGGCTGGGCCACAAAAGAAGACCAGGAAAGCGTACTGGCGATTACGATCGCTAAAACAGATTTTTTGCAGATACTCGCAGAGGCCGTGCCCACTACTTTTAAGCCCAAACAATACTCCGACAGCAATGCCTGGAAAGCGGATATGAAGGCGAAGGCGGTACGGCTGCAGTGGGACCCCGATCATGATCCCTTTGGCCGCAAACAAGAACGCCGGGCCATACAGCTCGGGTTGAAGGGCGACCTGCTGAAAACCTTCGGGCAAACCTATATCCGCTCGATAGCAGATATAACCGGTTTCGTAAAAGAACAAAAGGTACATGTAGACCGCCACCGGCTCGAAGCCCTGCTGGTACCCGCCGAAAGCGTAATGACCCTGGAAGACCCGGCACTGCGACAAGCCGCCGGTTTGTAAAAAAGGAAAACATGAACACACAAACATTGTACCGCCCGGTAGGGCTGAAGGAACTGGAACTGATCGCAGATAGCGGCTGGACGGCATTTCCGCCCAGGCTCGACTGGCAACCCATATTTTACCCGGTGCTCAACCTGGCCTATGCCGAACAGATCGCCCGGGACTGGAATACCGGAGACGCCTTTTCGGGTTATTGTGGCGCGGTAACCAGCTTCGATGTCGACACCGGTTACCTACAACAGTTCCCGGTGGAAAATGTCGGCGCCGAAATGCATAACGAACTCTGGATACCGGCCGCAGCGCTGGATCAGTTCAATAAACAGATCCGGGGCGGGATAAGAGTGGTGAATGCCTTTTTCGGCAGCGCCTTCACCCTGCCGCAAAACGAAACCATAAGAAATACCCTTTTAAATTTTATACCATGAAATACGATATCAACTGGCTCAGCGATAAATTCCAAAAGAAAGAAAATTTAAAGTTCCTGCTCTTCTGGGGGCTCCGGGCGGCAAAAGACGGCGCTGTTACACAAAGCTGCTTCAGCCAGTGGTGGCCGGCCGCTTTCGAAACCGGCGGACACCGGTATGCCAGTGCCGAACATTGGATGATGGCCGAAAAAGCAAGCCTCTTCGGAGACAACGATACACACCGCCGCATCCTGGAAGCCCGCAGCGCCGCCGAGGCCAAACAACTGGGCAGGGAGGTACAGCATTTCGATGCCGCCACCTGGGACCAGCATAAGTATGCCATCGTGGTACAAGGCAATTACCATAAGTTTAGCCAGAACCCGGAACTGGCAGCCTACCTGTTGCAAACCGGCGAACGTGTAATCGTTGAAGCCAGCCCGGTAGACCCGGTATGGGGTATAGGCCTGGCCGCCGACGATGCCCGGGCCGAAAATCCCCTGCTCTGGAAAGGAGAGAACCTGCTGGGCTTTGCACTGATGGAAGTACGCGATCAATTAAAAGAAAATGAATAAGGACACGCAAACCATTTCAGACACATGACCATCGAACTGATAAAAGGAGATATTACCACGTTAGCCGTAGATGCTATTGTAAATGCCGCCAACAGCTCGCTGCTGGGTGGCGGAGGCGTGGACGGCGCCATACACCGTAAAGCAGGCAAAGCGCTGCTGGAAGCCTGTATCGCGATCAGGAACAAACAAAGCGGTTGTGCTACGGGTAATGCGGTGATCACAACGGCAGGCGAACTGCCTGCAAAATATGTGATCCATACCGTGGGGCCGGTCTGGCAGGGTGGCCAAAAAGGAGAAGAAGAACTGCTGGCCCGTTGCTACCGCAATAGCCTGGCACTGGCGCTGGACCAGGGTATAAAAACCATTGCTTTTCCGAATATCAGCACGGGTATTTATCATTTTCCCAAAAAGCTGGCCGCCGCTATTGCCATACAGACCATCCGGGATTTCAATCCCCGCGATGCTTTCGAGCGGGTTGTATTTATTTGTTTCGATGAGGAGAACTACAGTCTCTATCAAACCCTATTGAACCAGGAATGAAAAAACAATACCTGAACCCCCTTTTGCCCGGCCTGCCGGGTATGCATAAAGTGCAGTGCTGAGCATCGCCGGACACCTGGGGGCTAATAAAATATCTGTAATGAAACCTATAAACTATCTCAAAGGTGACGCCACGGTTCCGCAGGCGGGCGGCACTAAAATTATAGCCCATATCTGCAATGATATAGGCGGCTGGGGAAAAGGCTTTGTTCTTGCGCTATCCAAACGATGGCCCGAACCGGAAGCGGCGTACCGCAAATGGCACCGGGAAAGAAATCGCAACGACTTCGCGCTGGGTGCCGTACAACTGGTACCGGTAACGGCCTATATACAGGTTGCCAATATGGTTGCCCAAAGGGGCACCAAAACAGGCAGCAACGGCGTACCGATAAGGTACGATGCCGTAGCCCAATGCCTGAAGACCCTTGCCGGTAACGCAACGGCCTCAAAAGCCTCGGTACATATGCCCAGGATAGGATGCGGCCTGGCAGGCGGGAGCTGGGATAAAATCGAACCGCTGATCATCAACGCGCTGTCGGCGCAGGATATCGATGTATATGTGTATGATTTTTAGTCGCCGCCGCCCGGCTAATACATCAAAAACCTATTGAACCATGAATGAAAAAGAATTAAAAACCTTCAGTAAATTCCTGGGCCTGGTACTCCGCCACAGTCCGCAAACCATAGGGCTGGAGCTGGATGCAGAGGGTTGGCCGATGTGCCCGGGCGGCCAGGCAGCAGGCGGGTAGTACAAGGGAAGTGGCCAGACTGGTGGTTCATACCAAAACTTTTAAAAAATATTACCATGAACAACATTAAAGAAACCTCCGAAATCTATACCATCGATCACTTTCTTTCCGATACGGAATGCGACGAACTGATCGCCAAAAGCGAAGCTATCGGTTACGAAGAAGCCAAGGTAAACATGGACGGCGGCCAGCGGATGATGAAAATGATCCGGGATAACGAACGGGTCATGTACACCGACCTTGTTTATGCTTTCCGGTTGTGGAAAAAGCTGAAGCCTCATATCCGCCCGTTTATCGGCAATACTTACGCCATAGGCCTCAACGAGATGTTACGTTTTTATAAATACAGCCCGGGCCAGCGTTTCAAAATGCACCGCGACGGCAGTTATATCCGCAACGAAACGGAGTTCAGCTATTATACCTTTATGGTTTATCTCAACGCCGACTATGAAGGCGGCCAGACCCGGTTTGAATCCGGCGAATATGTAACGCCGAAAAAGGGTACGGCCCTGATCTTCGAGCACAGCCTGCGGCACGAGGGCGCGCGGCTCACAAGCGGCAATAAATATGTACTGCGTTCAGACATCATGTATAAAAAAAGGTAAGTATGCACAACAGGGATTATTATGCAGCGGCGCTGCTGGGCCTGGCCACAGGCGATGCACTGGGAGTGCCGGTCGAATTTATGACGCGCAAAACGCTGGATGCCGACCCGGTAACCGGTATGCGCGCCATGGGCACGCACCGCCAGCCTGCAGGCACCTGGTCGGACGATAGCTCGCTTACCTTCTGTCTTGCCGAAATGCTTTGTACCGGTTACGATATCAAAGACCTGGCCCGCCGCTTTGTAGCCTGGAAATAGGAAGCGTATTGGACGGCCCATGGCGAGGTATTCGATATCGGCATTGCCACTTCGGCAGCTATTTACCAATTACAGAAAGGTGCAGATCCCCTGCTGGCCGGCGGCGATACGGAAGACAGCAATGGCAACGGTTCGCTGATGCGGATCCTGCCTTTGCTTTTTTACATCAGGGATAAAAATATCGAAGAACGGTTCCGGATCGTGGAAGCGATATCGTCGCTGACACACCGCCATATCCGTTCGGTAACCGGTTGTTTTATTTACCTCGAACTGGCCCTGCAACTTATACAGGGTAAAGAAAAATTTATGGCTTACGAAGACATGAAAACGGAAGTAAACCGTTTCCTATTGCGACATCCCTCTTGCCCGCAAAGCGAGATCGACAAATATCACCGGATCCTGGGCAACCCGGTTGGTCATGATGAGGTCCGGCCGCTTTACGAACTTGGTCGGGATGAGGTCTATTCTTCCGGTTATGTACTGCATACGCTGGAAGCCAGTATATGGTGTATTTTAAAAACAGATCATTATAAAGATGCCGTATTGATGGCCGTAAACCTGGGCGACGATACGGATACAACCGGGGCTGTAACCGGCGGACTGGCCGGACTACTGTATGGCCGGGAAGGCATACCGGCATCCTGGCTCGAGGTATTGGCCCGTAAAGCGGATATCCTATCGCTGGCACAACGGCTCCGGGAAAAATGGAATTGATTATGGCAAAAACATATGTAATCGGCGATATACATGGCGCACTGAAAGCGCTCGAACAGATCGTCGCACGGATCGACCCGCAACCCGGCGACAGGCTCATCTTCCTCGGCGACTATGTCGACGGCTGGTCCGAATCGGCCGGGGTGATCCGCTACCTGATGGCTTTGGATGAGCGGTATCATTGTATATTTATCAGGGGTAACCACGACGCCTGGTGCGAAGACTGGCTGGGCGGTCAGGCGCCGGCCACTACCTGGCTGTTTCATGGCGGAAAGGAAACTGTCGAGAGTTACAAACACCTCACGAAGGCAGAGCGGCAGGAGCATCTTGCTTTCTTCAACCGCCTGCATACTTATTTCGTAGACGACCAAAACCGGTTGTTCATCCATGCCGGCTTCTCTTCGATGCACGGTCCCGATCATGAGCATTACGCCAGCAATTATAACTGGGATCGCACGCTTTGGGAAGTAGCGCTCACCATGGATAAGCGCATTAAAAAGGACAGCAAGCTCTACCCCAAAAGGTTGTTGCTGTATAAAGAAATTTATATCGGTCATACACCCACGCTCAACTATGACGTAACCGTGCCGATGAATGGCTGTAATGTGTGGAACATCGATACCGGCGCAGCGTTTTATGGCAGGATATCGGCCATGGATATCGATACCAAGACCTTTGTGCAGAGCGATATCGTACAGGAGCTCTACCCGCAGGAGAAAGGCAGGAACAAGTAAGACGGCAGGAATGCCGTACTTTGCTTTTATTATACAGGGGGAAGTGAACGTGGAAATGTAAATGGTTGCCCTTTTTTGCTTACCGGAAAAAAAATCAAAAAAATATGCATACGCTCAACCTGGTTTATCCCGAACAGTCCGATCTTCTATTTAAAACCATGGTTTTCCCCGACGGGCAACCTCATATCAAAATAGATGCGGAAAGCGCCGGCAGGCTGGATAAAAAAGCGCCGCTACGGATCATGAGCCGTATCGCCGGCCCCGCCGACCTCTTACTGGTTTTGCTGGTAAAAAATACGCTCGATTATCTCGAATTCGAACATATAGAGCTGCATATCTCTTACCTGATGGCGGCGCGTATGGACCGGGTGATGCTGGAAGGCGAGCCCTTTTCGCTGAAGGTGGTGGCAGCAATGCTCAACCAGGGCCGGTTCAAAAAAATAAAGATATTCGATCCGCATTCGGAAGTAACCACTGCATTGGTCGACCGGTCCTATACCGTAACCAACCATGCTTTTGTACAGGATGCTGTGCAGCATTATCTTTCGGCGCATACCCCTGCGGCATACAGCCTCGTGTCGCCCGATGCAGGCGCACTTAAAAAGATCCACAAACTGGCCCAATACCTGGGTATAACGGATGTGGTGGAATGTATGAAAGAACGGGATCTTAAAACGGGCGCCTTAACGAATTTCCAGACGGCGACAACGGACCTGGGCGGACAAACCTGTTTCCTGGTAGATGATATATGCGACGGGGGAGGAACCTTTGCCGGCGTGGCCGCCCTGCTTAAAGAAAAGGGCGCTGCTGAAGTGGTGTTGATCGTAAGCCATGGTATTTTCAGCAAGGGTACTGCTATACCGGGAGTAGACCAGATCTATACTACTGACTCTTATCGCGGGGTAACCGGGGTCAATTGCTTTGCCATAGACCGGTACCTCAGCTAAACGGTGCATCAGGCGCCGGTTTCAGCCTTATAACTTTTGTATGCCTTAAACAGTACCGCCACCAGCAATACGCAAAGTACCAGCGAAACCAGGGCTACGATCAGGTGAAGGGTATAGTAAAGCAGGATGCCTGCAGCAAGCGCAAGTATAACTTTAAAGAGATGGGTCATGATGTTGTTTTTTAAAGGATGAATATGTTACTTGTTTAAGACTTAGCGGATCACAAATTCCTGCCATACTATATTGCCGATCACGAAACGGTAAACGCCTTTGGCCAGTTTTCCGGTAGGGATGTAAAAGGTCTTGTTGCCGGTAATCGTGCCACCCAGTATGATATTGCCTTTCTGGTCGGTGATGGTATAACCTGCGCCGGTTACATTTTCTACTTTGATACCGATCGAAGGGTTAACGCTGCGGTCGTATACCGGCCGACCCTGCGCATAGGTATTGAAAGAGGCGGCTGCAAGCGTCAGCAGTAAAGATGCAGCGATAACGGTTTTGCGAATAATGGTTTTCATAAGATTTGTTTTAATTGTGTTGGGGATATGTTTTGAAGGGATGATTTATTTGATCACGAACTCCTGGAATACATTGCCTGCAACCAGGAAGCGGTAGGTACCGTTGCTCAGCTTACCGGTAGGGATATAGAACGTTTTGTTGCCGGCGATCCTGCCATTAAATACCACATTGCCTTTCTGGTCGGTGATGCTGTACCCTGCACCGGCTGCGTTTTCTACTTTAATACCGATCGATGGGTTAACGCTGCGGTCGTATACCGGGCGATCCTGTGCGAAGGTGTTGAAAGAAGCGGCTGTAAGGCTCAGCAGTAAAGATGCAGCGATAACGGTTTTGCGGATGATGGTTTTCATAAAATTTGTTTTTGTTGGTTTTGAAAAATGTTGCTGTGAAAAGGATACTTATTTAATGATGAACTCCTGGAATACATTGCCAGCTACGAGGAAGCGGTAGATGCCTTTAGCCAGTTTACCGGTAGAGATGTAAAAGGTCTTGTTACCGGCGATCGTACCGTCAAGTACTACATTGCCTTTCTGGTCGGTGATGCTGTAACCGGTGCCGGTCGCATTTTCTACTTTAATACCGATCGATGGATTTACAGAGCGGTCGTATACGGGGCGGCCCTGTGCATTGGTGTTGAAAGAAGCGGCGGTAAGGCTCAGCAGTAAAGAAGCAGCGATAACAGATTTGCGGATGATGTTTTTCATAAAATTTGTTTTTGTTGGTTTTGAAAATGTTGTTGTTTCGATTTCTGATGCAAACATACTATCGCCCCGGAGCCTGTTCCGGCACTATTAGACCTATAGCCGCAACTATTCGACCAAAGGGCTTTTGACGTTTGTCGAAAAAAAGAGCAGTTTCGTCGATAAAGCCAGTAAAACCGGGGCTTCCGGCGGGCAGGAATACCCTGATAACGGCAGCTGGGGGCGGCCTTACCGGCCCGGAAGCTGACCTGCACAATGGCCGGGCTACGACAAAAAAAAGCGGCACCGGTTATGTACCGGTGCCGTTTGCCTGATCTGCTAAAAATCGCCGTAATAAACCTGGAAACAGGGAAGCTTCAATTCATCCCGCCACATCTGCACCACCTGGTCCCGGTCATCCAGTACGAACTCCACATAATATTTATCCGCGATCGCGTCCCGGAACAACTCTTTTTTAATGATCGCATCCTTACGGCTATCTCCCGCGGCACGCATCAGCAATTGGTCATATACGATACCGTGTTGTTCCAGGAAGCCCAGGGTAGGCGCTTTATACGTATCCTCCCGGCCCGATACCAGGATCACCCGGTAACCCAGTTGTTGATAATTACGCAGCACATTGGCCACCGGCGTGTTCAGCAGGTCGGCCCCGCAACCCGACGCATTATAGGGATCGCGCCCGTTCAGCAAAGCCAGGGTACCATCCAGGTCGCACAGGATCGCTTTTGGCAACGTAGTATCCTGTTCCCTGTTGCTGTTTACCCGGGCCTGTTTGATCCGGGTATCGAAGCTGAAGTCCTTTTTCAACCCGGCAAGCAGGCCCTGGTGCTTTTCTATAGCCGATTGCGGCATAAAGCGCCCAGTTTCCTCGTAGCGCAACCGGCAGCGCCGGATCAGCACATCGGTAGGCGGCTCGAATAGCTTAAAGGAGATATCGGCCAGGTGCCCGAATTTTTTGATATATACATCCAGGTATTCTTTCTTGGTATGGGTCGCATCGGCTATTACATTCGTTTTCGCGATAAGCAGCGCTTCCACCGCGGCATCGATCATTTTTGTGATCATCTCTTCGCCCCGCTCCGGCATAAACGATTGCGCAAAATGCATCGTCCTGAAATCGTCGCGGCTCACCCTGGCCCAGTTCAGATGCGTACGCAGGTGGTATTTGGCAAAGGTCGTTTTACCCGATCCCGGCGCACCGACAAGCAGGAGCAATTGTGGATTCCTCTTTTTCATATACATTATTTTATCCGGGTTATTACAGTCTTGTATCGAGCAGGGCCTCTGTTTTTTCGCCCATAATACGGTCGTATACCAGGTTTTTAAGATAATAGTTCTCTTTGTGCAGATCGGCGTAAGGCACGGATAACAGGTTATAATTAAGTGCCCAGTCGTTGACCGAGCAGGCCAGTTTGGCTTTTATATTCCGCCGCGTTATATGATGATCCAGGTCGGGTATAAAGTCGATGCCATAGATCATGGTCAGGTAATGATTGTTCCTCACCTTAAGCGCCGGTGGCAGCCCGGGCAGGAAAGCCTGCCTGGGTTTGATCACGACACCTTCTTCACAGGCGGCACTCAGTGCGGCAAACCAGGCACAGGCCCGTTCCGATTCGCGCTCCAGCGCGGCTTCGTCGGGTATATGCAATTCCAGCATCGTATCATCGTTCAATACCGAATAGCTGGCATTATCATTCACGATCTCTTCGCGGCCATCTTCGTATACTTTCTTCAGCACATTAAAGGGCTTGAAGTGCAGCGGTACCTCTTCACCAAAATGCCGGATCTGCTTCGCATAGATATCCGTTCCCTGCCGGTAGCGCTCCAGGTCTGTCAACACGAAGGCTTCCATGGCGGTATATTGCCGGATAATATGACCCGGGTATCGTTGTTTTAAGGCTTTGGCGCTGAGCGCCGCTTTGTCCCGCACAAAATCGCAGAAGGGTTGCCCCGCTTTTACCTGCCTTATTTTTTCGTAAAGCGCCGAACCTTCCAACCAGGCCAGGTGCTGCTGGTGCGCATCCAGGTAGCCTTCAAATTCGTTATCGATCAGGCCCTTGCCCAATATGCTCCAGGGCATCATTTCGGCCTGGATGATAACCAGCTGCACACCGTCCCAGTCCAGGCGGGCATGCATTGCCTGGCAGGCCTGGCGCGCGGCCTCAAGGTCTATATGCTGGATCAGGTGCCCGTTACGGCTTACAAAATAAGTGGCGTCCAAGTCGCGGTGCAGGTAGATATCGCAATAGGAGCCCATATACTTTTTCTGAACCAGGAGTTCGGTTACACCGCGTTTTACATAATAACGGATGCCTTCGTGCAGGCTTTCTATTTCGCCGCGCTCCTCCGATTTAGGTGCCGGCGATATGGTGGGTGAAAAGGCGTTGATCTTATGATCGCAGAACCAGTTGATCCTGCTCCTCAGCTTTTTCAGGTCTTCTTTTTGTTGTTTAAGCTCGTTCATGTTCTGTTTAATTCGTGGTGAATGGGCTTTTAGATCGTGTCAGTATACAGGCCTGTGTGGGCTGAATGCCATTGAGCCGG
Source organism: Taibaiella chishuiensis (assembly GCF_003014535.1). Taxonomy (GTDB): domain Bacteria; phylum Bacteroidota; class Bacteroidia; order Chitinophagales; family Chitinophagaceae; genus Taibaiella; species Taibaiella chishuiensis. Next base: position 560,731 of record NZ_PYGD01000001.1, read on the forward strand.
TCGCCGATCTCGGTAAAGGTGATCTCAACCGCTGCGTTGCATTGGGCAACACAATCCCGGATCAGTGCGCGGAAGGCTTCCTGTCCCAGTTCGAAATGATGGTCCTCGTGCCGCAACATATCGCCTTCAAAATAGAAGGCATTAAAGTCAGCATTGGGCGTGGTGACCAGGATCTTGTTAAAGTTGTAGGTCAGCGCTCTGCAGATCAGTTGCCGCGCGGCTTCAGGCGTATTATGCTCGATCACTTCACTCATGATAATGTTTACCGGCTCCTGCGGCTGATCGAAATCGTCGAGGCTTTGGTAAAAGAACAGGTTATCCGATTCGTAGCGGTGGGCCAGGGTTTCGGCCGCTTTCCCGAACTGTTCATCTTCATCTACCGCATAGTAAGCGGCTTCCAGGCCCAGGTTCATCATCCTTTTATAATAGCTGAGCGGACCGCAACCGATATCCAGCACCGGCATATCCAGGTCGAGCTGGCCGGTAATAAAATGCTGGCGGTCCTGCTGGGTACCATAATAGGTAAGCTGCGCCTGTATACCGCGGCCGGCCAGGTAATCTTCCATAATGGGTTTTACCTGTTCAAACTGTTTCTGCGACTTTACGGTACGTTTGATATACAGGTAAAAAACGAAATACGGTACCGCCTCGATATTGGTCAATATCCTTACATACTTGGCCGCAAACGAATCGTCGATATAGGTAAACAGGCCATATTCATTGGTCATATGGGTAAACAGGGCTACCAGGTTGAGCAGGTTAAAAGCCTCGAATACAGAAGCCGCTTCGATGTTAAGGCTAAAGTTGCGGCCCTTGCGGTGTATTACCGACACACCCGCAAAGTACTTGCTCAGCAGGAATTGTCCATCACGGTACCAGGACGAATGGATATAAAAGGTCGGGATATAAATCGTGCAGGGTTCTATGTCAGCAGCTCCCTGTGTTATGCCCAGCCAGTCTATAGCCGTATTGCCATAGGTTTCGCGGTCTTTTAAAATGTGCGCAAACAATTCGGTGCAGATATTCATAACCGCCAGCGGGCTGCAATAGCTCTGGAAGTCAAGCCGGTTGCTCTCCTCGGGCATATAGCTGTTTTTCCTGTCCCGGAACACTACTTCGTATTCATTTGCCGACACGGCATGTCCTGCAATGATCCCTTCGCGCAGGGGTTTAAAGTAAAGCCCCATGTCGGTTTCGGGATTTTTAAACAACAGGTCGAGCAGGTATTTATTGGCACTTTTAATCTGGATTATCATCGTGTTTTATCATTATGGTACAAAGGTGTACCTCCAACTGCGCAGCATACCTGCGCAGTAAAAAATTTTTTTTATAAAAAAGAAAAAAGCCGCAGCCCGGGCTTATCTGTTCCCCGGCTGCGGCCTTGTATAGCGCGTGGTTACGGTTAAAAATCGCCGTAGTAAACCTGGAAGCAAGGCAGCTTCAAATCGTCGCGCCACATCTGCACTACCTGGTTCCGGTCGTCCAGGATAAACTCAATATAATATTTACCCGCGATCTCCCGGTCAAACAATTCCCGTTTAATGATCGCATCTTTACGGCCGTCGCCTGCAGCACGCATCAGCAATTGATCATATACGATAGCGTGTTGCTCCAGGAAGCGCAGGGTAGGCTCCTTATACGTATCCTCCCGGCCCGATACCAGGATTACCTGGTAACCGAACTGCTTATAATTACGCAGCACATTGGCTACCGGCGTGTTCAGCAAATCGGCATCGCAACCCGATGCATTATAGGGGTCGCGCCCGTTCAGCAGGGCCAGGGTCCCGTCAAGGTCGCACAGGATCGCTTTCGGCAGACTGGCGTCTTGTTCGTTGTACATCATAGCGGCATCTAAGAACTGGCGATGCATTCTGCGGATCACGTTTTCGCCCACGGGTTTCGCACGGGCTTCATCCCGCTCGATGCATTCGCTTATGGAGGTTTCCATCATCTGCACTTCTACCAGCACCTCGTCTTTATGTTCTTTATTGAACTCCTGCACCAGCTGGCGGATACGTACCAGGCTTTTCTCCGACAAATTGGTATCGTCCACGATCACGTGTTTCCCGTCCGACAGGGCTTTCAGGATCAGCATATCCCTTACCTGTTTTATAAATTTCTCGTTGCCATTGCTTACATAACCATTATCGAACATCTGGCGCAGCTCATCGCGGTTGATCCGTTTATAGCTGTTCGGATTTTCGGTTACCAGTTGTTTCGCCCAGGTCGACTTTCCGCTACCCGGTAGTCCGCGCATCACAATTACTTTTTTCATATCGCTAATATCTGAATGCTTTGTTGTTGTTACTTGCTAATAATTTTTGCCACAAAGGGTGGCTTGCTGTTTCGATTGCGTAGGTTTTCAATACACCGGCATCATACAGGCTGTTGGCCATGGTCCGTAGCGCCTGCTCCTGGTGTACGAGTTGTGCACGATCCTGCCTTTCACTATATATCCGGCGTACCTCGTCGAGCACCGGCAGGCGGTTGTCTAGCAGTGAGGACGCACAATACAGGCTCCTCGCCGCATGCCATAACTTAGGGCCATTGTCTTCTTTAAGATCGCGCCGGGCAAAGCCAAGGTAAGCCTTAATCACTTTATAGGTACGGCACAGTTCCATTTTCCGGTCGGTATAATCGGTAAACAGTACGATATCCGCATGAATAACCGATTCGCCGCTATACAGGTTTTTCCGGAACTGCAATTCCGAACAATAGTTCCAGTCTGTATTACCGGCCTTATCCTTATACTGGAACTGGTGCATATTGGGCAACCCGGAATACAACTCTTCTGCCGATGTGCGGTATACGCAAAGATAATCGGTATCCGAGGCCGCATGCGTAGTGCCATACAGGCGGCTACCCACCAGGAACCGCCTCTGGGTCAGCTCCTGCAGCATCCTGTGTTCCGCTTCATCGATGATAATATTCATAAGTCATGGGTGTTGTGTACCAGTTGTATAATCTTATCCACCAGTTTGCGCTGTACCACTTCAGTCGTATAACAATCATTTTCGCGGAACAGGCCGATCAGCTCCAGTTTCAGCCGGTGTTGCGGGATCCCGGTCTTCGGACAAAGTTCGCGGAACTGCGTCTGCAGTTTATGATACAGCTTCCGATACCGGTCGTCGATCCGCTCCCAGAGCCTGTCGGGCCCTGCTGCGGCCAGTTTGCAGAGCGCTTCATACAGCCAGTTGCAGGCGCTGTAATCATTGATCCGGGCCGTTTGCGCCAGCTGTATACCCAGTTCGAGTATACGGATTGCATGGAACACCGATTTAATGCCCTGCCGCTCGTCGTAATCTCCGGGCACGGTCAGTTTCTTTTTCCCTTTCACCCAGCTGTTGGCGCTCATCGTCGATATACTTACCCGGAGGCGGCCTTTATCCAGGTTAAAGGTAAAGCCGGCATAGGATTGCCTGAGTATAAACCGGTCGGGCAGGAAATAACACTCCAGGGCCGCTATCTCGTGGTGATCGAGCAAACGCTGGAATACCTCCCGGGTATAGTATTGTGTATCGGGTTCGGCTTCGGCGCCCGGTTTATCGGTAATACAAATAAAGTCTTCGTCCGAGCCCGGCTGCCAGGTACCGTATACATAACTTCCGAACCGGTATTTATTAAGGACCTGCATCATGGTATTTTTTAGATCAGGAATCTGTTTGTATAAAAGGTTTTTCAAATTTCGGCCGCAACTGTTTCCAGATCACCGGCGCATAATTTTTCCCGTTCAGCATAGCGAACAGTACCGCCGGATAAGTGCATTGTAAAAAATACAAAGCGGTATCCTTACGGCTTTCCAGCAATTTAAAGTCGGCACGGCATCGTGTTTCGATAGCGTCGTACTGCTCCTGCAACCGGTCACGCACTGTTTTTACCCATTGGTAAAACTCATCGGGTACTTTTTCCAGGATCTCGGTAAAGGACTGTCCCGTGCTCAGGTATTCCCAGATATCCACAGAGGAGATCTGGGTAATGATCCGGTGCAGGCGCAGGTACTCCTTAAACTTGACCTTAAGCCTGAAGTTATTGGCGAAGCGGATCACAAAACCTTCCCTGGTATCGTCGTCCAATGCCCTGATAGCCGCCAGGTCGTTGATGCCATCGTAGCGTTTCACCAACGGGAACCCCAGCTCTTCCAGCGGAAACTCTTTTCCCGTCTGTGTTTCAACGATTGCGAGCAATACCAGTTCCTCTGCATCGCCATAGTCCAGTACAATCCTGTTTTCGGGATAGATGATCTCGAACAGGTAGGTTTTATCCCGCTCCAATTGTGTTATGGCCTGCCGGTAGCGGCCGTATAACAGGGCATTGGCCTTTTGCGCCTGTACACTATTGAAAGAGCCGCGTGTAGCAATATAAGGCTGATCATTATGCCAGTACAGGATACCCAGCGAACCGTCCATTTTTTCGAACACTTCGAAGGCCAGGGGCGGTATTGCAGCCGCATCGAGCTCTTCCAGGTTAAAGAATTTCGGGAAGGGGCGGGCAACAATATGGTATCCCGCGTCCAGGATCAGGCCGCGGCAGGCCAGGGTAATCTCGTTCCAGGTACGCTCGTACTGCACCTTTGCAGTATAGTTATAGATATACAGTTCCAGCTGCGGATGCTTCTGTACCGCCACCAGGCCATCGGCGATGTGTTGCTGCAGCAGGCTTATATTGATCGTTGACATGTTTTTTATTTTAACGGGCGTACAGCTGGTCTCTTACGGCCACCAGTACTGCTTCTATTTTTGTTTTATCGGGTTGCGGTGGCAGCAGGGTGTGTTGTGCTGCGGTTTCGATACGCGCCATTAACCCATCGGCCATTTCCAGCAATTGTTCGTAATCGTAAAGGCCGCGTTTTATCGCCAGCAATTCTTCCCGGTTGTTTCTTTTTACCCGGATCGTTCCATCGCGCAGCAGCTCTTCCGCTACCTGTAGCAACCGGATGGTATGCATCATATTCTTGGCATCGTAATCTTTGCCGTGTTCTTTATTGCCCAGGTAACGCGTTTCGTTACGCAAGGCCACCCAGTCCCAGTATTCCCGGTACTCGCGGCAGTAGGCCGAATAGCTTTCCCGGTTAAAGAAAAGATAGGCCAGGGGTAGCTCGCCCTTAGGTACCGGCGATAAACAGACATCGTTGGCATCCGGCCCGCTGGTAATACCCCGATAGCCGTATTCGCTCCCGGCATCGTAATACAAAGCATACATGCCTTTGGTATGCGCTATGGCAGTGAGCCCGCAGGAGGCCCCGGTATAACCTTTGCCGGTCAGCCAGCCGCTAAGCGGCACAGCGCCGTTATCCTGCAGGATATAGCAAAAATCCACCGGGGTTTTGCGTTCAGGCGCAACAGGGTTTACCGCCTTTTTCTTATAACCCCGGGCCTTCTTTACCTGGCTATGGGCATAACCGGCAAAGGTTTCTTTACACAGGCCGGACAGGAACAGTTCGGGTGTGAAGTGGTCCATAAGCGGGTGCCGGTAGCGGATACAATCCCTGGGGGTAGCCAGCAGTTCCAGTATATTCGGGTTATTGCGCAACAGCAGTTCCACAAAACGGCCCAGTTCATAATACACTTCGTCATGACTTTCGTTATGCACCTGGGCAATATATTCCAGGCCGTAGAACTGCTCCCTGGGTAGATAGAACACGCCTTTTATATCGGTATCCGATTGCTCGGTATCCAGGCCGTAGGCCCTGCTTCCGCTAACACATTCAAAGAGGATTAATCCTTTCTGTTTCAATTCAGCGATCGTCATCATCGTATATCATTTTTTTAAAGAAAAGGTCCAGGGACGCTACGGGCCTGGCTTCCGTCTTCAGGGTTCTTGCTTCGGCAATACAACTGTCTGTAACCGCATTGATCCATGCATGCAGCGCCTCGTCTACATGGATCACAGCGCCTTCGGGCGCCAGGGCCTTCTGCGCGATCAGGTCTTTTACGGTATGCTGTAACGACCGGGGTAACAGTTGCGACAGGGTACCGATATCCATGGGTGCAATTGTTTTGCGGGTGGCACACCATTGGGCTGCCAGCAAAGGCCGCAGGATATAAAACAGCTTTTTTATCTTCAGGCTGCCATCGGCTCCGAGCGCTTCCATAGCGCCTTTGGCGATACCCAGGTAATGGTGGATGGAGGTACGGGCATCGAAGTACTGTGCACATAAGGGCCATAAGGCCTCTTTAAAGCCCGGCGTCTCGCGGTATACCACCGGCGATTGCAACCATTCCAGCGGTGTGGCATTCGAACGCGCAATCAGTCTTAAAGTTTTCCGCAGGTCCCAGCCGTTGCTATCCAGATCGCCGTTGATGGCGAGATCCAGGTTTTCGGTCGCCTCATAGATCTTCAGGTAATGATCTAAAGGTTGCTGGTATATGAAACGCAAATCGTAGTCGCTGTCCGGCGAAGCAAAGCCCCAGCCGCGGCTTCCCGACTCGCAGGCATACAGTATTTTCACGTTGTGTTGCCGTTCTACCTGTTCCAGGTGTTGGGCTATTTCCTTTTGCATGGTCTCATTTTTTACCCGGGATTTACCCGGTTGCTATTCTTCGGTTGTGGTCATATGCGGTACCCGTTGTTCCAGCCGGCTGATAAACCTAACCAGCATATCGTTCAGGGCATGGGTCTGTACCGGTGTTTTACGCTGCAGGTAATCGCTTAACTGCGGGTAGTAAAGGGCAATCCGGTTTTTGGTATAAAGTTCGATACCGGTATCCAGCGCCAGGGTCTGTCCCAGTTGAAAGGCCGCCAGTTTCCGGATATCTTCCGGCTTATAGCCCTTCGCGGTTGCTTCGACCTGTCCGAAATCGATGGTCTTTAAAGCCGCTATGCGCTGGTGTATGCCGCGCTGTAAGGCCTGCTTCACGGTTGCGCGAAAAACCGTCCGGGTCAATGCGCTAAGCAGCATACGTGTGCAACGTATAAACTTCAGGTCGGTATTACGCGGCAGGCGTTGCCGGATCTGGGGTTCAAAATCCTGCTGGTGCAGGGCATAGGTAACGTATAATGCATTGTTCAGTTCGTCGGTAGTGCCTTTATATACCTGCAACAGGCTGCCATGGGCTGTTACAGCAAGGTTGGCATTCAGGCGCCGGTGATCATGGGTATTGTGCCGATGCGCTTCTGCCAGCGATTTACACCATTGACTCCTCGCTTCGATAGTTGCCGGCAATTCCGGCACGAAAAACACAATGTCCCGGTCGCTCGAATCTTCAGACCCGAAATATTGGTAAATGATACGGGTTTCCATGTTTCCTAAGATTTAATGCTGCAGGCACCACCACAATATTTTAGCAATGTTGCGGGCATCGTCCACACCGCGGTGATGCGTGCCTTCGAGCGGCATACCCAGCTCCTCCAGTGCACCGTTCATGCCCAGCTTCCGGCTTAAGCCGCGGCGTTGCACAAACAGCTCTTTTACATTAATATGATCCTGCGACAGGGGATAGTCCACATTGCGCATACGGCATTGCCCGCTCATCATCTTCAGATCGTAGGCGCCATAACTTGCCCAGGTATATTGTTGGGCTTCGTAGGTGCTGCGCAAGGCTTTGCAGGCCTGGTCGAACGGAATGCCTTCTGCAGCCAGCATAGCGGGGGTAATAGTGGTAAGCCTGGTACAGAACCCGCTTACTGCCGAACGTTCGGGCCGCACGAGTATGCCTTTGTTACCGGTAATATCACCCGTAACGGTATCCAGCACACAAATGCCGATCTCGATGATCTCGTTGACCTGGCCTTTGGGCGGCTGGCCTTCCCAGCAGGTCGCTTCAAGATCGATAACGATTATCTTATGGGTCGTCTTCATCGTGTTCCTCCTCTTTCAAATATAATTTTCTGTTGGTATTCGGCTTGTATTACCCGGCCGTAGATCAGGCGGGTCCAGCCATTTTCATAACCATGGTTATTCGCAATGAGGAATCCTTTATTCGCATCGGTCTTCACGATCTTATGCGCATCTATATAGCGGCCTTTTACTTTACAGAATACGATATCGCCGATATCGTACTGTTCGGCCTTTTCGAAGGTAAGCAGGCTCCCGCTTTTCAGGATCGGCAGCATGGAACTGCCAAAGGCTTTCATTTTACCGGTCCCGGCGCTTTCGAGCGCCGCTTTCAGTCTTTCAAATTTATTCATTTTATTTCTGTTCGGGCATACCGGCGGGTGTGCTTGATCAACCCGCCGGCAACCGCGTATTATTTTATTGTTTTAAAAAGATCTGCCGTAACTGATCCACGATCTGTCCACCTCCCGACAAACTGATCGTATTGATCTTCTCGGCTATTTTTTCCACGTACTCCATTTCCTTCAGTTTATACAACATCGTATTCTCTTCCATCAATTTGGCGGTGTTCAGCAAGCTACGGGTCGAGGCTGTTTCCTCTCTACGCGTAATGATATTGGCCTGTGCCTTTTTCTCAGCGATCAATACCTGGTTCATGATCTCTTTGATATCGCCGGGCAGTATGATATCCTTTACACCGCAGTGCAGCAATTCAATACCCAGCTCTTTGGCCTGTACCGCGCAGTTGGCCAATACCGCATCAGCGATCTGCTCTTTGCTCTCCATCAGTTCGTCGAGCGATAATTTACCGGTAAAAGCCCGCAGGGCAAGCTGCATCAATACGTACAATTGTTTATCATATTCTTTATTGTCCATCAATGCACGTTTGATATCGGCCACCCGGTACTGTATGGTAAAGTTTACCCGCAGCTGCGCCTTATCCCGGGTCAGGATCTCCTGGCCATTCACCTCGAGCTGCTGCTGCCGCATATCCGCTTTACCGATATGCAGGGTAATGCTGTTTTTCCACCAGTAATAATTACCCGGCTCCAATACCTGTTCGAAATTGCCGCCGATAAACAGCAAGGCTTTTTCATAGGCTTCTACTTTGTAGCTACGTACCCAGGCCGCCAGCGGCGCCTTTTCCAGCAGGTTGCGGTCGATAGTGACATCGATTTCAAGCGCAGCTGTATGCGCATGCACGAATGTTTCGCGGTTAATACCGTTCCAGTACATATACTTACCCGGCGCCAGCACCTGTTTAAAATTCCGGTTCTGGTATACCAGCACGATCCCGTTATCCGGCACTTCCACCACGGTAACGGCTGCGGCAAAGTCTTCATGTTGCAGCAACACATCGGCGTTGGCTTGGGTGTAGAATGGCTTGGCCATATCGTACACTTCCAGCTGCTCGCCAAAGCCCAGCCGGTATTTGCCTTCTTTTACTACGTTTTTTAAGGCGCCGTTCTTAAAGATCAAACCGATATGGTTGGCGATGATGGTTACTTTTTTCATGATATTGTTTTTTTTACGATTAATGGTTGTTTTAATAAAGCACGGTATAAGTCTGTCTATTCCTGTTATGCGGAGACGAAGCGCGAAGCGGGGCGTGACCGCGGTCCGGAGCCGTTCCTTTTCTTTTCACCTGTTGCAACCGGGGTTGCGCAGGTTAAGGTAGCGGAACAGCGCTTTGCCGGGAACGTCCTGGTCTTGCTGGTCTGCAAAGCATCAAGCGAACTACCTTGTTAAAGACCGGGGTCTTTAACCGGGCTGGACGGGCTTATACCGTGCCGGTTAATGGGTGCCGGCCCGGGGCCGGCTTGCTTTGAAGTGGATCCTCAAATCCAGTGCGTCTACCACTTTCGCCATCCGGCTATGACACCGGGCAGGAATCGAACCTGCTGTTAAGGCTGTGCTCTACCAGTTGAGCTATCAATCGCGAGCAGGACTCGAACCTGCAACCTCAGCATCCGTAGACAAGCCACTTATCCCTTTCCAGCATATAACAGCGCAGGGCGCTGCCACACTATGTAGCCCTACAGAAACTACCAACAAAGGGGCGGGGTATAAGCGCACCTGCCATTCCCTCCCGGGAATATTATGAAGCACTCCTGTGCATTTATGTAAAGAACTTTAGTACCGTTGCCGGTAATGCAAAAATGGCCGCAGTGCTACGCAGCACATTTGCGCAGCGAAAAATTTTTTTTGCTTTTTCTTACAGATAATTGATAACCAGCAAATAAAATTTATTAATGGTTTAAAAAAGACGACTGCCGCAAACAACTACGCAGCTACAATGCGTAGTTACAAAGAGCCTTGGTCTTTGCCGCGCTCTTTTTGCATTGTCTTTAATAGCTTTGAACACCGGAATTCACCATTTAAACCCATTGCGATGTACTCTTTTCGTCTTCCTGTTTTTCCAGGTGTTAGCGCTGTGCTCTGTTTCCTTGCCCTGTGCACGACGGCCTGCAAACAGCAGTCCGGCACCGGCGATCTTCCCTCATCCGGGAAGCCCGGGGTTACGGATACCACAACGTTACCCACAGGAAAAACCGCGGTAGCCGATACCACGACGGCAGGCGGTAAGCCTTTTCCCCTGCAAGGCAAAACGCCCGGAGATTTCATTCCAGCGGGTTACGAAGCCGCCCTGGAGGCCGAAGGCTTTCTGGATAAGGATCCCTTACCCGATTATGTGATGGTATTGAATAAGAAAAGTGAACCGGCGGCAGCCCGGGCCTGCCTGGTATTAACCGGGGCGCCGGGTGGCGGCTACCGGCTCGCCCATACTTCTTACCGGGCCGTACAACCAGCCTTTACACCCGATGGCTATCCCATCTACGATACGGAAGACATGGGCATCAAAGACCATACGCTGTTATTCGACAGCTATAGCCCGGGGCCGGCGGGTAACCTCAGCGCCGAATACCGGTACGAAAACAACAGCCTGGTACTAGTCGCTATTCATACCTATAATATGGGTGCAGGCAGTCATACCGAAATCAGCTATAACCCGGCCAGCGGCCTGTATGAGCAAACGGTAACCAATACCATGACGGATAGCATGAGCTCCGAAACCACTACGGGCAACTACCGGCAACCTAGACTGCTGTTTGAAGACGCCAGCCCGCTGGATATTATACACCAGGCCTACGACAAGGCCAATGTGCAATAAGGGGTTTACGGTGCCGGAGAAACCCTACATTTGCGGGTGTTAAATACAGGATCATGAACATAAGCCTCCATAAGCTACAGGACATAAATATAGCAGAGATCACGGCCGATGGCATACTGGTACAGGAAGTCCAGGACGGCCTCGACCTGCTGGGCAACCTTTACTACCAGGATGTAGAACGGGTAGTGCTCTATGAACAAAATATAACACCCGCCTTCTTCGATCTGAAAAGCGGTATCGCCGGCGAAATACTCCAGAAGTTTACCAACTACCGGGTAAAGCTGGCGATTGTAGGCGCATGGGCAAAGTATGAAAGCAAAAACCTGCAGGACTTCTTTTATGAAAGCAACAAAGGCCGCCAGGTTAATTTTGTAGGCACGCTGGAGCAGGCGCTGGATGCGCTTTCCAGCAAATAACACATGTCCCGTTTTATCCAAACCCAAAAGAGCCTGCATCAAGCAGGCTCCTGTTTTCAAGGGATGGTGGGGGCTGTTCTTTAAAAAAGGTACAGGGCAATGGGCGACTAAGCGATCCTGCTCTACCACTGAGCTACAGCACTATAACGGGTATAGTCCTGGCGGGATTCGAACCCGCGGCCCGGCGTTCCCTAAACGAAGTAACACTTGTCTACGGCACCTGTATATTTGTATGTTATAAAAAGCCGGGCAATAGCCGACAAACGACCATCGTTGTTTTGTTTAAACTAACCGGGTGCTACCCGGTGCAGGTTCAGCCTGCATCTACGGCGTTAAGGGTGCGAAGTAACGCTTGCCTACGGCACCGGCTTTCTTTATCTTATCCTAAATCGATCGCGTTAATGGTTTCCACTACGCCTTGACCCGCCTCTACTGCGGCGATCATATCGAAGATCCGTTCGTTCCAGCCGCTTACCAGCACGGCGCCCTGTTCTACCATGGTATTGCCATAGCCTTTCAAATCGATGCTGTAGACCTTTACACCGGGGTTGATCAGGCGGTATTGTACCAGCAACTGGTTGAAGTTATCGCCCCGGTTACCGGCATGGTCGAACCATTTGCAACCCTGGCCCACCTGGCAGTCGGAGAAAATAATGATCCTGTCGACGATTTGCTGCGTCCTGATCAGTTGGCTCATATAATCGAAGATGCCGCGTTCCGTTGCAGGGCCACAGTTTTTGGCAGCCTCGTTGATCCGGGTAAAATTTTCGAATACACGCTCCTTACGGCTCAGCTGCGGGTTTACGAGTTTGTCGCCAAACAAACCGATATACGCGCCGGGGCTCTGGTTCCAGTACAATACGGCAAACAGGTTGGCAATATCGGCCGTGGTTCTTTTGCTCATAGCGCTCACCAGCGATTTACCGCCAAGGTCGCCGAACATGCTGCCCGAGTTATCGGAGAGGATCACCGTGGTACCGCGCTGCACCGGTATATTGGCACAAGAGGTAACCAGGGCCTGTTCCAATGCAACCATAGCCTGTTTTGCTTTTTGCTGCAACAGCTTCGGCACACCTTTTTGCTGCTGTATCGTTTCCAACTCTTTAAAAGCGGAGAGATAGCGGAAAGGCAGCTGGCGCGAGGCATTGATCTGTTGTTCACTGGTAAGCTGCGCCAGGGCCTGTGTGAATGCTACGGTTGAACTATAATACACCAGGTTACGCAGGTTACGCAACAGGGCCATATAACCCAGGCGTTTGCTCAGCACCAGGGCATCCCAGGTTTCGGTAAAGGCCATTGCTCTTGCTGCCTGAGTAGCAAAATGCTGTTTACCCAGCGCCGACAATTCGGTTTCCCAGGTATAAGGCGTGGCCAGCGTACCGGTCGCGATCTTATTAAAGAGCTGTTGCTGCGCTTCGTCTTTGGCTTTGGGGTGTACCAGGAACAAGGCATCTTTCAGTTTTATTTCAGATGCGGTATTGTATTTGGCAAACTGGTACTCGTCGAAGCGGTTAAAAGCCTGTGCCAGTCCTTTCTGTACCTGTTTGGATAGACGGTTCAGTTTTTTGGTAGCCTCGCGGCTATTGCTCAACTGGTAACAGGCCAGTACTTCCTTGATCTCGTCGGCACGCAATACGATATTGCGGATCACATTGCTCACCAGGTTATCGCCGGCGTGTACGCGGGCCAGTTCTACAGCCAGCAGTACGGGAATCGAACGCAGGTTCAACTCTTTCCGGGCATATACAGCCAGCCGGGCCGTAAAGGTAGCCGGGCAACGGCTTACCAGCGAGCGGATACGCTCCAGCCGGGCTGCTGCTTTTTCGTAATAAGCATCGTCGACCACACAGGTGGCTACCGCGGTATACAGTTCCATTTCCGCACTCATAACATAGGCTTTTGCACCCATATAATTGGTGGTGGTACCGTTCTCTTTTGCACTACGATTAAATTTCATAACCCTTGGTTTTAAAGCGTGATCTTTTGTGTTGCTTTCGATAATGCAAAGATGGCCCCCGGTATACGCAGCGTATTTGCGCAGTGAAAAATTTTTTTGCACGCGAAGGCTCAATTCATTGAAATACAACTGCTTTTGCTTCAAAAAAAGTTTAAAAAGAAGGGATAAGGATACGAACTGCGCAGCTGTATTGCGTAGTATAAGTAAAAAGCGCTTATCTTCAGCCTGCATTTAACCCTGCATACCACCATGGCTGTAAACAAACTGGCGCTGCTGCGCTACAAAACGATCGATGATTGCCTGCGCAACCGCTTCCGCAAATGGACGCTGGATGATATTATAGAGAAAGTAGCCGAAGTACTGTACGATCGCGAGGGTATTGCTACCGGGGTAAGCCGGCGTACCATACAGGCCGATATCCAGGTAATGCGCAGTGATAAGCTGGGTTACAATGCACCGATCGTGGTAACGGATAAAAAGTATTACAGCTACGAGGATCGCGACTTTAGTATTACCAATGCGCCGATCAACAATGCGGATGTGGAAAAGATGAAGGAGATCGTGGGTGTGCTGAAACAGTTTAATGGCTTCAGTTATTTCGAGGAGATGAGCGATATGATCGCGAGGCTGGAAAACAACCTGTATAAGTCTACACACGCCGGCAGGAATTATATCCAGTTTGAAAGCAATCAGTTGTTGAAAGGCCTGCAATACATCAATCCATTGTACCAGGCTATACTCAACCAACGGGCCTTGCTGATCGAATATAAATCGTTCAAGGCCCGGGAAGCGCAACAGAATATATATTTTCCTTACCTGCTCAAAGAGTACCGTAACCGCTGGTTCCTGATCTGCAAACCCAAGAAGAACGCGCAGCTGATCACCCTGGCGCTCGACCGTATCCTGGAGTTCCAGGAGTTGCCCCAGGAAAAATTTATAGCCCCTGTGATCGATTTCGATACGTATTACAACGACCTGCTCGGCGTTACCAAAACGGAGAAGGACCGTGCCCATAAGATCGTACTGGAAATAGACCGGTTCAATGCCCCCTATGTACTGACCAAACCCCTGCATCCCAGCCAGACGGTGTTACAGGAGACCGAAGAGAGCATCATTATCCGGATCGATGTAGTGCCCAACTTCGAGCTGGAGCGCGAGATCCTGGGTTTTGGCGAATGTATGAAAGTGCTTGGCCCACGCTTCCTGGCTTCGCGCATCAGGAAAAGGCTCGAAAAGAGCGCCGCCCGTTACCAACCCAAACAGCAGCAAACGGAATTATAACGCGAGCAATTGCAACAGCGCATGCCGCGCCGGATCCTGCAATTGCAGTTTAGCCCTGGCCTGTACCATATGTTCCGGAACCAGTGTTGCCGAGGCATCCAGTTGCTTCAGCACCCGGGTATAGGGTTTCAGCGGTACGAACTCCTTTTGCAAACCCAGTTTTTCGAAATCGATAAACAGGTTAAAGAAATTGGTGGTAGGCACGAGGTTACCCACCGGCGCATGTGCGACTGTACCCAGGTAAAGACCTTCGCGCTGGGACTGCGCATATAAGCGGTATAAAGGAAAAACAGCGGGGTTGACAATACTGCTATCGCTGCGCAGCCAGTGGCATTGTTTCAATTGTGTGGCCAACGCGGGACCATTGCCATACAGGGTAGCATAGATACCGGGCACGCTGTCCTCTTTGATCGTTACGGTTGCTACTTTTTCAAAATCGTCGTTGTACTCATAAGCAACTATGGTATCCTTCTGGATTACCGAACCGGAAACCGTGAGCGCTATACCGGTAACACCGGCGGCCAGCAGGCTGTCGCCCTGCAGGGTAAGGGTGTCCAGTGTAAAGGTTTTATGCCGTAGCCAGGCATCGGCGCCGGCCAGGTACCATAAACGCAGCGCGGCATCGGAAGCCGGGCGCCGGTATTGCATCAGGGCGGGTACCTGCAGTTGGGGCGCCGGGATGACGGCCTCAGCCAGCACCTGGCCTCTTTCAAAATCGATATGACCCTGCATACTACCATCGGTAAAGCTGATATGCCCCGGTAACCGGTTAACCGCCGACAGGCGGCTGTCCTTCAACGGTTGCGTATTTTTTTGTTGCAGGATCTCCGTAAGCACCACAGCTGTGTTTTCTTTACGGGGCGACCAGGATACGGCGAAGGTCGTTGCGGTATACGCTATAGTCCAGGTACGATCGGGGCTCTGGCGGATATACACGCCCGCTGCCGAAGCCTGCATTACGGGCTGCCAGGAGCCGGTATGCCGGGTCAGCGAACGCACCAGGGCTGCGCTATCTTCCACGGGCAGGGTAGCAAACAGGGTAGTTGGCTGCCAGCCCTGCAGGTTATAGATATAAACATCAGAAGGGATGCCCAGTCCTTCTACCAGGCGGTCCTTTTTCTTTTTTTCCAGTTTGAAATAATCACGCAACAGGCTTTTATAGATGTCGTATACATCTACCCTTACGATCATCGCCGCATCTTTACGCACGGGTGTACTACGCGCTGTGCTGCGCTGGTATTGTACATAAGCCCAAAAAGAAACAAACAGCAATACGAGTATTGCTGCTGTTATACTTAGGAATTTTTTCATCGCTTAGTCGTTTTTGGATGCGCTCTCGATCAGCGAGAAGAAGTACTTCAGCGCATTCTCTTTGCCCTGTGGTACCTCTGCGATCAGCTCCCCGGAAATACGATCGCCCTTCATCCCGGTGGTCCTGCCATAAAATTTGCCGGTACTGGTCATCCAATGGTTAAACATATTCAACTTGCGGGTGCTGTTAAATTCTTCACGCGGTATCTTGCCGGCCAGCTTGTTCGGATCGAAGAAGGCGGTCATATTGTTTTTAGTCATGAGCTTTTTATGCTCCTTGCTGATATTGCCCTGGAAGCGGTCCAGGCTTATGTTTTCGATATCTTTATAAGAAGTGCCGCAGAATACGATACCGTCTTTGATCAGCAAATGGATATCCAGCGGGCTTTTGGATACATCGCGGTCCAGGGTGTAAATACCGGCTTTTTCTTTTACCACACCTTTGTGCATGCCATAGTTCAGCAGCCGTTTTATTATATAGCTATCGTCTGAAGAAACCATCAGCAGGAATTCGGGCAGGGTTTCCTTCCTGGTACGCATTACATCCTTCTTTTCCCAGTCGTCGTTATACTCATAGGTCTTGTAAGTATATTCTTTCTGCACAATATCTGTAACCAGGAAGAGGGCATCGCCTTTGATCACTTTGGCAATGGCCTTTTCGTCCAGCATAATAGACAACAGCTCCGAAGCGATATCCAGCTCTTCGGTATACTTATGCATATAACCGCCATAAGCATAGTTGAGCATAGCAGGCAGTTCTTTCAGGTATTCTTCGGTATCGAACGAGTAGGAGAGGAAGCCGATCAGCTTATCGCTGTTTACATACTTTGCAAACTTGCTGTTGAGCTTGTGGCTGTAAAGTTTTTTATAAGCGGATGCTTTCTTTTCGTCGACCATCATTTCGCTGGTCATGCGCATCTGCTCTTTGCCCAGGTACAATTGAGCATTCATCCCTTTAAAGCCGGCGAAGGTGCGCCCGAAATAACGATAAGAGAAATACGAGAAGATACCGCGGTACAGGTTGCCGATATCGGCGAGGTACAGCGTTGCACTGGCTTCTTTATCCTGTGCGGCTATAAATTCTTTTTTACCAAGGATGGAAGGCGCGCCGGGCTGGCGGTTAAACACAGCGTTGGCAAAAGTACCGGTCCAGGTCTTTCTCAGCTTCTGGCGGATCTCCCAATTGTCGTTATAAACCCGGCTGCGATAGGCCTCTTCCTCGGAGACCTGCTCCTGGGTATAGGCAACAGGCGGCGCCTCTACCACCTGGACCATTGGCGGTGGTGGTGCATCGATGGGTATGTCTTCGTATGCAGGCGGCTCCATCGTACTGGTTTTTTCTACCGGTTCCTCATCTTCGGCACGTGCAGGCGCGGCGGCGGCTACATCGGCGGCGGCATCCTGTTCGTAAGCGGGCGCGGCAACGGCATAATCGACAGCGGCGGCAGAATCTACAGCAACAGCGGCCACATCCGCCACAATAGTATCGGCGGTTACGGCATAGCTATCATTGTATACGTTTTCTTTAATACCGTAACGGGCAGCTACGGTCGAATCGTCGAAATAACCGCTTTTAAGTTCGCTGATCACCATGCTGGCCATTTCGTTGTTCCAGGTCATACAGGCCTTATCCGAACCGGAAAGGATCTGTCGCGTATCGCCCTGGCGGGTAATCTCCTGGTCGTTATCAAACAGGTGCGCAAACTTGTCCGCGTCGCGTATCGGCAACAACACGCCGTGGTAACTTACACTATCTGTTTGTACATAATAATAATAGCTATTGCCGGCCAGGTTAATGCCCAGGTCTTCGATCCCGGCTATTTTTCCGTCTCTTTTACGCGACAATTCTTTGATCATTTTCTTCCCGATCTCCGAGTTGTTGAATTCGCTTGCAGAAAGCAGTTCCAGCAATTTGTTACCGCGCAGGGTAACAACGGCCCCGGCTTCCTGGGGTATTTTATAGGCCATATCCTGCTGGGCGGTGGCAGATAAAGCGGGTAACAGGCCCAGGGATAAAAACAGTGGTTTCATGGTTCTCATTTTGCTAATTGTATTTGGTTGGATACAGATACCCTGCCATTGATCAGGTCGAGCACACTGCATTTCTGCATAATGGCCTTCTGGCTTTTAGATACTTTTGCCAGTGTATTGCTGTGCCGGCTTATGGCCGCCGGGAAGCGGCAGATGCTGGTATAGGTTGCTGTCTGGAAAATCTCTTTATCTTCTTTCTTTAACTTGTTGTATTCTGCCTTTGCGCTGGCATAGTATTTATAATCGCGGGCAAATGTCGCCGTGCTTTTATTATAAGTATAGGTAGACACATTGGTCGCTTTTACTTTCTGGGCTTCGAGTATGTTTTTGGTAATGTTGTTTACATTGGCCACTTCTTTAAAGGAGAAGCTGATGCTGGCGATATAGTTATTGAAATCGGTTGTACTCTTTACATTACTGATACCGGGCATTTTTTTAAGCCGGGCAACGGCTTCGTCTATTTCGCGCTGTATGGTCTTACGGTCGGGTACCTTATAGCCGTTTATACTATCCATAAGTAATATGGAAGCTACTTTGGTTTTGCTCTGGCTTAAATTAACGGTAAGCACCATATCTCCGCTGCCGTCGGCCTTCATAGTGATCTCCTCGATGATTTCGAAACAGGAAGAGCATAAAAGCGGGATGCAAAGCAGCAGGATGAAGAGCCGGATCTTTTTGAGCATGCGGGTTTTGGTTTGATGAAGTAAAACGTCAAAATTTCGCCCTGCGAAGATAGGCAAGGTTTTTAATCGGGCTTCTACTGGATTTCAGGGATTATTAAAAAGCAGGGAACGCGGCATAATCCGCGTTCCTTCTGCATTTATCCGCATAGGTAAGTTACCCCGTGGGCTTCCGAAAGCTGCGGCACTTCCAGTTTACGCAGCATTTTCTCCAGCACGGCAGCCGGTACTGCGGCCGTGCGCGCGGCATTCTGTTGTTCCCAGCTTGCGCGGGGCCGTTCGATATAAACCAGTTCCACCCTTGCGCCGTAGCTTACAAACAGGTCTACCAGCTGGTTCCGCATCTGCCGGGTTATATTGGTGGCATTCCATACAAAGTCGCGGCCCGCCCTCAGGTTTACCCTCGCCTGCTCTTTGGCCTGCTGGGCCACCCATCCGTTGGCCGAGCGGTCCTCGGGTTTAAGCCGGTGTTGCCGCCTGATCGCATCAGGACATACCTGTGGCCAGTCTTTACAGGTTTTCTGGATATAGTTGTCTTTACCCATACCCGGCAAGCCGCAAAGCACGATCACCGTACAGGTGGTATCGTCGTAAGGCTGGTATTGTGGCGATGCGCTGTTTTGCTGCCGGAAATACCGGAACCGGGCCAGGCCGCTGCTAAAGCTATAGGCCTTAGCCCAGCAATCCTGTTCGATACAATAGGCTTTGAAAAACTCTATCCGTTCCAGCATTTCGCTCTGGTCGGCACAGATCCTGCCCAGTACATCGGCCTGGGCCAGCAGGTACAACAATTCGGTATTTACATGCAAACTGGCTTCCAGTAAGGCTTTCTGCGGATCGGGCTTATGCATTACCCATAAAGGCAAGCCATGGTAACGCACCAGGTTCACGATCTGTTCGCGCATAGTAAAGCCGGTACCGAATTGCGCATACAACAGGTAACGCGCAGTCAGGGCGCCTTTGCGGGCATGGCCCGGCGATACGATACTGCCATCGGGCTCCGTAAACGTCGTACTTCGCTTTTCTACATCGTGCAGCAGGGCTGCCGTCCAGAGTATTTCCTGTGCTTCGGCAGGCAGGGCCTGGTAAGCAGGCAGACTCCTAAGCGCAGCCAGTACCATTTGGGTATGGGTGGCCACATCGCCCTCTGCATGATGAACCGGGCTTTGCGGCACGCCATCCATATCGGCCACCCAGCTGTATTGCCGGCGCAGCGTATCCCAGTCTTTATCTTTTATAATGTTCATGTCTCTTTGTTTTTGTGTTCATAAATCAGCTTTGCGCGTTTCCAGTTGCGGGTCCAGTGTTCATCGGTCTTTACATGTCCTTTGCGTACATATTTAAAAACATTGGCGCCCAGCTCTGTTACCGCAAAGCCATTGCTGTTCCTGGTTACGACACCTTCGAGGGTGCAGGGTTCGCCGCTTATCGCATCCACCGAGCCAAAACCGCTTTCCCGGCGGGTAAAGGCCAGTACCGTATCGCGGAAGGCGGGCTCGTCCTTACCGGGTGCAGCAATATCCAGCACCGGCACGGTAGGCAGGCCGAAGGCGGCCGCATAAAAGCAAACCTCCTCCCAGCTGAGCCACTGGTCGCGGTAACGTACCGCAAACAGGTAGAAGTAATCTTCTATACGCCGGTAGCTTATGGAGTGAATGGCGTATATGTTTTCGCCAAACAGTTCCAGCTCGCCCAGATCGTTTTTTATAAGCGCCCAACGCTGCCGCAGGTGGCTGGTCCAGGCCGATGCGGCCGGCGCTGCATGCGACCGGGCAAATACGCCCAGCCGGTTGAGGCAGTTGTTTTCGCCATCCAGTTTTTCGGTATGGATCACCTGGCTCATCTGTTGCACATAAGCCCAGTAGTCGTATTGTATCCTGTCGTCACTTGTGGTCCCCGGCGAAAAAGGGAAATGATAGGTTCGCCCGTATTTTCTTGCATCCATCGTTTTTTATTTTTTTCAGGTTTAAGTTAAAGGCGCCACGATCGTTCTTACCGGGCTGCCCCTTTCGAGTACATTATGTTCCTGCCAGCGTTGCTGCTGTTCCTTTATCGCCTGTGTCGCCTGCCAGGCCAGCACTTTAGCCTTCAGCCTTTCGATACTGTATTTCCTGTTTTGCAATTGCGGCCGGCTGTCCATGGCCAGCACCTGTATACCCGAGGGCAGGTGCGTGGCCCGCACTGCAGTTTCCACCTTGTTTACGTTTTGGCCGCCGGGCCCCGATGCCCTGCAGGTTTCCAGCTTTATTTCCTTATCGTTCCAAATGGCTTTACCGGGTACGGGAAACAAGGCCACGCCTACGAACCAGTTTTGGCGTTTATGCATTTTGCGGTAAGGGCTTTGTGCAATCCATTGCACGGTACCATTCCAGGTCCTTGCAAAGGCTTCCAGGTCGCGGCCTCCGGCAATTAAGGTAGCCGAGAGCAGGGTACCGTTTATTACGCCCTTTTCCTGTGTGGCTACCTGTATGGTTATCCCCGCCGCACGGGCTTCGCGCAGCATCAGTTCCAGCACTTTGGCCACCGCCCTGCAACACTCTGCCGGACCGCGGCCCGAGGTAATCTGTATGATCATCTTGTCCATATTCTTCCTTTTATTCTTTGTACATACGCACTACTTTGGGCCAGAACTTTCCCTGTACGTCCACCAGGTCCTGCTGCGCCGCTATTACTTTTTCGATATCCTTGTAAGCGCCCGGGAACTCTTCCACGCTACCACCCAGCAGGCTTACACCCGCCGCGGCCAGCATTTTTTTAAGCCCGGATACCGTCATACTTTCCCGTGCACGCTTACGGCTCATGGCCCTGCCCGCGCCATGCGAGGCGGAATAGAGCGAGCCAGGTTCGCCTTTCCCACAAACGATATAAGCCGGCGTGGTCATGCTACCGGGTATAATACCCGTTTCGCCTTTATGCGCGGGTGTTGCGCCTTTACGGTGCAGCACCACTTCACGGCCATCGGGCAGGGTATCGAGCCAGGCGAAATTGTGATGGTTCTCTATCTTGGCGATACTTTGGAGGCCCAGGGCCCGTAACAGGTTAAGGTGTATCCGGTCGTGGCAGGCCTGTGCATATGCTCCCGCAAGGTTCATACTCAGCCAGTACTCGCGGCCGGCCTCGCTGTTCATATCAAGCCAGGCCAGTTGTTGCGCATTACGGGGCAGTTTGCAGGTATCCATGGCAATGGCCGTATAATGCTGTGCAATATTGGCGCCGAGTCCGCGGCTGCCCGAATGCGTAAGCAGGCCGGTGTATTTGCGGGCCGGCAGCCCGAATACGTTATCCTCCCTTAATTCGACCAGGCCAAACTCTACAAAGTGATTGCCACCACCCGAGGTACCCAGTTGCCGTACCGCTTTGGGCTGCAGTTTACGCAGCAGGGTAGTAGCCCGGAAATCGGGGTGGTCCAGTACTTCATGCTCCTGCGGCCGATCCAGGCCACCCTCCATACCGAAATGAGTATGGTCGCCCAGCGCTTTTTTCATATGCCAGGTATGGGTTTCCAGGTAGCGTTCACCTTCGTCTATAATAGATAAGGCCATGCGGCAACCGATATCCACGCCTACAGCATAAGGCACCACTGCCTGTTGCGTAGCCAGCACACCGCCGATCGGCAAACCGTAACCGGTATGCGCATCGGGCATCAGCGCACCCTGCAGGGTTACCGGCAGCGACATCGCCAGCTCCATCTGGCGTTTGGCCGATGCTTCTATCTGTTTCGACCCGTAGAGTTTAAGCGGACCAGTGTGTTGCAGCAGGTCGAAAGACCGTACGCCTGTTTCTTTTTCTGTTGTTATAAAGGCGGCAGCCAGCCTGCCCAGTTGTTCGTCGTTTACATAAGCTTCAGGGTTGTTTTTAAGGTTAGTCAATAAGGCCAGGCATTCCGCTTTGCTGCTGTGTTTATAATATTTGGCAAGCGTAGTAATGGCCAGGCTGCGGGCTACATCATCGGTATAGCCTATTTTACTCAGTTCTTTTGTTTTAAAATTGCTCATCTTCTTCGTTGTCTGCTGTTATACACAGATCCATGATCCGGTGTACGGGTTGTTTAAAAAGTTCCAGCCGGTATTTCAGGTTATAGTCCCGGTGCCGCCAGCTGGTGTAGCAGGAGCCGTCTACCAGCTTGTTCATTTTCGGATTAAGGTGATGGCTTTCGATATAATTGTCGAGTTGCTGTATCTCCTGTTCCAATACTTCATCCACCATTTTTCGATGGGTGATCATATGCGGTTTTACCTGCAGGCGGTAACGCCAGGCTTCGGCAAATACATACCGGATACCGGCCGGCTGGCCTTTCCGGTTTACAAACTCCCTGGGATAGAACAACCGCCGTTCGGCTTCGGTAAGTTTATTGCGCGTGCTGTTCCATTCATAAGTCAGGAATGCGCGCAGCTCCTGCGGGGTATCTACCAGTATCCGTTTGCGTTTTTTCTTTGTACTGATTTTAAAATGTTTGTCGTGGTGGTACATCACCGTGTTGATCTTATCGAGCAGGGCCCGGAAAAAGGGGGCATGCCGGCTGCGTGCAACATCATCGCGTAATACGAAGCTGCGCTTCCAGCCTTTCTGATAAGGCTCGTCGAGGGGTACCAGGGGCAGGTTGTATTGCTTTGTGGCTAAGTCTTCGCGGCGGCGATACAGTTGTAGTACCTGTTTTTCGAAATCTTTCTTTTGCAGCCGTTTCTTTTGTCTTGCCGTTTTTATTTTGCAATAGCCTTCCCCGAACGACCAGGAATTGGTGTCCATAAGACCTTAGTTGAGGTCGTAAAAAATTTTTGTTGGAATCCGGTATTCGTCCTTACGCAAAGGATATATCCCCTGTGGTGATCATCGCGGTGGTAAAAGCATAGGTGTCCCGTTTGCCGTAACGCTTATTGGTTAAGGCATTGGGCCTGTTGCCGACGTACAGATGCCGGGCGGTAAAGGCAGACGGATAGCTATGGCTTACATGGTAAGCATGTTCCGGTTAGCGTATAAAAATGAATAAGGGAACAGCAACGCCCGCCTGTATCAGGCTGCGATGAAAGAGGATGATATGTAGAAACGTTCAGTCATGGGTATTGTGTATTTAAGCAGTTACACAATAAATTTTTGCGTTGCAAAGGTATAGCTATTTTTTAAAGAACAAAATTTAGTCCCTATTTTTTATTTTTTTTAATAACCAGTTTGTAATCGATCAACAGCCCGAAAGCCACGCCCAGCACATAAGCCGGCAGGTCGCTCCAAAGGAATCCTTGTCCCAGCACCAGCCTGCCGGGCAGGGTAGACCTTATCGCATCGATCCAGGGTGCATGGTAAGCCTGGCTCGCTTCCACGGCAAAACAGAGCAACACGCTGAAGAGTGCCGTCCGCTTTATGGGTTGCTGCGGCATAAGACAACGCAGTATAAAATAGATCATCGTTGCCCATAAAGCATCACCTGTAGCCAGTGGTATAACCGCTATCTTACGCGACAGTAAACCAACTCCTATAATAACGATAACCAGTATCGCATAAAGCAACCGTGTTCTTTTTATCATATCCCTCTTTTCTGTTTGCTAAGATAAAGCGAACAGCGCTTTCTTGATTTTTATCAGGAGTATGTTTTTTAAAATAATACATGCGGCCTGAAATGCTTGCCAGATAAGCCTTTTGACACAAAAATGACACAAGTATTACGCTGCGCTGACAAAGCGGAAAAAAGTGCGGTAGAACTTTGCAGTTCTAATTTTTAACCAAGTTTATGAAGCGTAAAGCAATACTTATGGGCCTCGGCATCTTGTCGCAGGTAACCGTCATGGCGCAGACCAACAGGCATAACAACCTGGGAGCACAGGAGCATTTATGGAAAATGAAAAAAATATCGGCGCACGAATTTATCGGTGTAGGCAATAGCGGCTCGGTTGTAAAATACAATGACAGTTGTAACGATTGGCTGCCCCTGCCCGCCGGCACCAGTAACGATGACTTCAGGAATATCTCTTTCCCCACCGGCAGTACCGGTTACATAAGCGGGCCGGCCAATGCATTTTATAAGACCACGAATGGCGGCACCAGCTGGACGGCAATACCAGCAAGCATTACAGGGCTTACTAATGCCAGCATACAATGTGTACACTTCCGTACCGCCACTACCGGTTTTATTGCAGGTAGCCAGATCGGCGTAAGCGGCGGCGGCCGGTTTATTAAAAAAACGACCGATGGTGGTCTTACCTGGACAACCGTTACACCGGCTGCAGGCATGGGCACCAGCACGGTATACGATATGGCTTTTTTTGCGGCTGATACCGGTATCGCCGTTGCCACCAATAACCAGGCCTTCCGCACTACAGATAATGGTAATACCTGGACAGCAGTAGCCACACCCGCCACGGTATATTCGGTAGCGGTAGCCGGCGCCAATACGGCAATAGCGGTTGCTAACGGTAATATCATCAGGAGTACAGACCGGGGCCTTACCTGGGCGTCTGTAAGCGGCGCGGCAACGGGCATGCAAGGGGTACATTTCTACGATGATACGCATGGTATGATTACGGGTTCGGCAGGCGCAGTATTATATACCAGCGACGCAGGCCTTACCTGGACGGCAATACCCACGCTGCTGAGCCAGAAGCTGTACGATGTGCAGATGACCAGCGCCACCACCGCCGTAGCCGTAGGCGCCGAAGGCCAGGCCCTGAGCATCGATATCAATCAACCTTTTCATCGCCTGTTCGAAGAACATTTCTGTCATCCTACCGATAGCATGACGTATACCCGCTATACCAACACGGACAACAGTCTTGCAGCGCCTGCCCGGAAATGGTTCTTCACCAATGTCAACGAAAGCGAGAACGGTCTTGAAGCCGCCGGATGGTTCCCCGGTAAGTTTGCGATCTACGATGCTTACTATTATGAAGAAGTACGGGCGCAACATCACAGCGACAGCGCCTTTATCGAAACCCGCAGCCTTAACCTTGCCGGTACAACACAGTTGTCACTCGACTGGAACGAGGCCTTCTATACCCATCCCGACGGGCTTACCCGTACCCGTGTACAAGGTTTTAACGGCACCGACTGGATTACCTTATACCAGAGCAATGGTCTCGATATGGGCGATGGCGTAGCCTCCGCCGTATTTCCCGATCATAAAAGAGCCATCGATATTTCGGCGCTGGCCGGTGTGGCCAATGCGAAGCTCCGTTTCTCCTATGCTGCACCCAATACCAACGACGGTCTGAAAAACTTCTGGGCCGTAAGCGATATCGTGATCAGTAACCGCAGTGTGGCATTACAGCTGGATAGCTTAAACGCTGCAGGCAATGGTAATGTAACGGAATGCCTGCCGATCGCGGCCCAGGATATTAAAGTAAAAATGAGCAATACCGGCAACCTCGGCGTATTCCCCGTAGAACTCGGCTGGAGCAGCAGCGACGGACAGGCCGGTAAAACAGGTACCTATGGTGAACTGGCAGCTACCAGCAGTGCGAATTATGTACTGATCGACAACTTTACACCCCCTGCAGCCGGCGGTGCGATAACCATTAAAGCCTGGATCCGCAATATGCCGAACCAGAATGCTGTTAATGATACCATCACCAAAACATTTTATTTTACACCGGATGCCGGTACTACAGCACTGCTGGGCAATGATACCGCGATCTGCCCCGGTGGTAGCTATACGCTGCATGCACCCGCTACCCTCAACAGCCCCTTGTGGTCTGACGGCAGTAATGCTGCAAGTTATACCGTTAATGGTGCAGGCACCTACTGGTTACAGGGGGTATATGGTACTACCTGTGCAGTAAGCGATACGATTCATATCACGCTGATCAATGTACCGGTGCCTGTTATTACCGCTACGGGCGACCTGCTCCAGGTGGGTTCCAATGTGTATGCTTCCTACCAATGGTTCCGTAATAACGTGGCCCTGCCCAATAGCAACAGTGCCCAGATCGTGGTAACACAGGCCGGCTCTTATACCGTAAAAGCGATTACCGCTGCCGGTTGTGAAGTTATTTCCACCGCTTATATTTATAATCCTGGCGGTACCGGCACAAAAGATTTGCAAATAGAAAAAGGAATGCTTATCTTGTTTCCTAACCCGGCGTTAACGGAAATAACAGCATATACCGGCGACGAATCGGGCGGAAAATACCAGGTTACCATTATTGATATTATTGGAAAAAATATATTGAACAGTGTATTTCATTCAAAAACAAATAGTATTACATTTGATGTCAGTAATTTGTCCCCCGGTGTTTACCAGGTTATCCTTAGCAATGAAAAGCAAAACCGGACAGGCCGGTTTGTGAAGAAATAGTTTTTTTGTTTTTTGAAAAAGAGGGTCGCTGTTTTCAGCGCCCTTTATTTTTTATACAAAACAGCGGAAAAGCAAGGCGATAAAATTCATTTTCCCCACAGCAGGCACAGTGTGGCAGCGGGATTATAAAACAGCAGCCGCAAGACAACGAAGAACAAAAAACGTAAGGTATAGCAGTATGCTCCAAACGGCACTGCTGATCCGCTTTTCACCATAAAAAAAGAAAGGGGAAAGACCAGTGGTCTTTCCCGTTTCTTATAAAAGCTTTCTTAAGCAGTGTATCAAGGCGCTTTCCGCTCCAGGTCCAGGTCCTGGAAATCGTAACTGAAATCAGTCATCGGCGAAACAGGCTTCATCCGTATGCGCGCCGCCTTACCGTTTTCATCAAGACTAAACATCACGTAAGCATCTGCATCCATACTGCGGTCATCCCATTTCACGATAAAGGTATTGGCTTTATAATACAGCAAGGATCCGCATAAACGCGGCGAGCGTACCGAACGCAGGCGCAGGCCGTCCTTGTTTTTTTCGATTACTACATTACCAAACCAGTTGTCGGTATAAGTGCCCATATAGGCAGCCGTATCCGGCGCTGCTTTGCTGCTTGCTGCCGACGTTGCCGCCCATATTTCTTTGGTGATCTTATCGGCTTCCGCCTGTTCTTTATCCACGCGTTCTTTGGCTTCTTTAATACGGTCCATGCCTTTTATGCCCAGGTAACCATCTTTGATCTGGTTGCTCAGCGAGGTAAATGCTGCGCCCGACTGCTGGTTGGTCAATACGATAATACCCAGCTTCAGTTCGGGGAATAGCGTAACCTGGGTAACCATCCCGGCGAGGCCGCCCGTATGCATCACCTGTTTATAACCGCCCACATCGCTCAGCATCCAACCCAGGCCATAACTTAGAAAATGATTACGGTAGGAGCCACCGCCGCGTGTCGGTATAATGGTTTGCGGCATCCACATAGCTTCCTGCACATCCTTGCTGAACAGGCGTTGCTCCTTGCCGTAAGTGCCGCCATCCAGCTGCATGATCACCCATTTGGACAGGTCTGTGATATTGGTATAAATACCGCCGGCAGCATCCATCAAGGGGTTTACGTCGGGCTGGATCTGTTGTACTTTACCCGCTACAGGCGCATGAGGTGCTGCTACATTGGTGGTATCCTTCAGGCGTAAAAGGTCGGCGGCACTCTCCTGCATACCGAGGGGTTTCATAATCCTGGTTTCGATAAACTCCTGCCAGCTTTTACCGGATACCCGCGTTACCACCTCCCCCGCGACAATGTACAACAGGTTATCGTAGTCGAACTTGCTGCGGAAGCTGGACACCGCTTTAAGATAACGCAGGTTGTGAATAATATCTTTTAAGTTAAAATCGGATCCATCGGGAAAGATCATCAGGTCGCCGGCGCCCAGGCCCAGGCCGCTGCGGTGCGTCAGCAAATCCCTTACGGTAAACTCGCCGGTTACATAGGCATCGGCCAGTTTAAATTCGGGAATATAGTCGGTTACTTTATCGTCCCAGTGCAGTTTACCTTCGTCGACCAGTATGCCCAATGCCGCAGCAGTAAAGGCTTTGCTGTTGGAGGCAATACCGAAAAGCGTATGCTCATCGGTTTTCTTTCCGTTATTAAGCGCGCGTATGCCATACCCTTTAGCATGGATCAGCTTACCATCTTTTACCACGCCGATGGCGATGCCCGGTACATCAAACGCTTTTAAAGCGCGTTCGGCAAGCCGGTCTATATCGGAAGAGGAAAGCGGCTGTGCAGCAGCCAGCAAGGCATAGGACATGCCGAACAACAGGAGTGCAATTTTTTTCATGAGGCGGATCGGTAACGTTTAGATCCGCTAAGATACGGCAAAGCATTTGTCCCGGGAAGAGGGGGGAAGCGCTGCATACCGGCCGTAAGCCTTACTGGCCTCATAAAACAAAAGAGGGGTGCCCGCGTTGCAAACGGGCGCCCCTCCCGGGTATAACAGCGGTCCCTGCTACCCCTCGCTATGGCCGGTATCTGCCTTACCGGCTTTTTTCTTTTTGCGGATATAAACCACCAGGGCAATCGCACCCAATACCACGTAGATAGCGCCTTTTGCCAGCAATTTACGCGTTCTCAGTTCGTTGCCTTTATCCGTAGTTGCCGCAAGGTTTTCATGCGATTGCTGCAATACCCGTTTTATGTTTTCCCGGTCTTTCTGGCGCGCTGCTTCATAAGCGGCGCTATCTTCCTGCGGTGTTCCCCGGCTGGCACGGCCGCCGGCCGTTACCGGCGCATGCGGCGCCTGGCCCTGTACGGTGACGCCCGACAACAAGGTTGCCAGCAATAAGGCCAGGAAGCGATTTATGATTTTCATGGTTAAGGGTTGAAAGGGCTGTTGGGTGTGGGTTATAGGGACTGTAACTGCTTAGGCTTTTTCGATGGTCACATCAATTATTTTATAACTGTAATCGTTGCCGTCTCCTTCTTCTTCCCGCTCTTTCACTTTAGGGATTTTTATAGTCGATGCAGGCGCCCGTTTTTTAGGCCCTTTTGCCAGATAGGTTACCTTACCGGTAATTTTTACTTTATCGGTCAATGCAAGCCTGGTGCCGTTTTTATCATACAAGGCTACATCTGTTTCTTTAAACTCTTTAGCATCGGGTGCCACGTTTATAATAACGGAATTGGCCCCAGTGCCATAGCTAACGATAATGTCCGATACGCTTTCCATACGGGTATTATCCAGCGCCGAACTACAGGTCAGGTTGAGATCGAGGGTTTTCCGGTCTGTACCGCCCCATACCATAAAACTGGTCGACAGGCGGCCTTCGAGCGTCACGGTTTGTCCATCGTACTTATAACTGGTATTGATGTCTTTGGCCACATCCATCGATTTATTGCTGCAGGAGGCGAAGAAGAACGTAAGCGCTGCGATAAACACAGGGATAAGTCTTTTCATGATTATTCGTTTTATGCTTTGTCAAACAAACTTATAACACCGGGGCAAGGTCATCCTGCCAAAATCTTTATCCGCAAGCCCTTTTTCGTTTTTTGCATAGCCATTGTGCGAAAGCGTACGATCTGTAAATACAAAAAAGGACGGCTCCTCCAGGGAGCCGTCCTTGAAAAGCGTATTGCAGAGATATTTATAATTTTACAGACGCAGCATATTCTATTTCCCGCTTTAGTTCTACGGGCGACATCAGGCCTGTAAAACCCCATACCTCTGCACCATCTTTAAGCATAACCATAGTAGGTACCGAGCTGATCTCGAATTCGGCCACGATCTCGGGGCTGGTGTCTATATTAATACGGTGCACGATGATCTGGCCTTTGGCCCGGTCTTCGATCATATCGATCATCGGCGACAAGGCCTTACAAGGCATACACCAGTCTGCATAAAACTGCAGCAATACCGGTTTCTCTTCCCGGCTGAAGTCTTCCAGGTAACTCATATCTTCTCCTGTTTTTATGGATTATTTTTTTATCTTTTTTAAATAACAACTCTGGCACACAAGGCCTTTTCCCAGGTCCTGAAAAAAACCTGCTGCAGACTTGTAATCCACAGGCGAAAAGGCTTCCGGGTTCATAGCTACTATAGCAACCCTGTTACTGTTTACTACTTTTAAAAATCTTCGTCGATCATTTCTTTATTCAAAGCACTGCCGGCCATGGCTCCCGCTGCTACGGCACTGGCTACGGAGCGCATCATGGTGGTACAGTCGCCGGCCGCATAGATGCCCGCTACGGTAGTTTGTTTCATTTCGTTGCTGAACAGGTAACCCAGTTCATCATGTTCGCAGCCCAGCGCTTCGGGTATCGTACAATGCTGGCTAAAGGGAATACGGGCAAATAGTGCATCCTGGGCATAGGTGCTGCCATCCTGCAGGCGTACCGCCGACATATAACCATCCTTATGTTCCAGGGCCGCCAGCGCACCGGGCACTACTTCGATCTGGTGCTCCTTCAGCTTGTCCAGCTGCTCCGCACTGAATTCCGGCGTACCATCGGTAAATATACGCAGGTCTTTACTCCAGTGCTGGATAAGCATAGCCAGGTGGAAGCCCATATCGCCATTGCCCCGTATGGCGAGCCGTTTATGGCTTACTTCATATCCGTGGCAGTAGGGGCAATGTAATACCGAAATGCCCCAACACGCAGCAAAGCCATCAAGCTCAGGCATATGATC
Source organism: Taibaiella chishuiensis (assembly GCF_003014535.1). Classification (GTDB taxonomy): domain Bacteria; phylum Bacteroidota; class Bacteroidia; order Chitinophagales; family Chitinophagaceae; genus Taibaiella; species Taibaiella chishuiensis. The sequence goes on from NZ_PYGD01000001.1 coordinate 591,809, forward strand.
GGTTATACCGGTTGCAAATAGTAATTTTCGTGCTATAACCTTTTTGCCACCGGCCGTCGTAGCTTCGAAGCCTTGTTCCTGTTTAACGATACCGGTAACCGTATCGTCGAGCCAGCTTACGGTAGGGTAATGCAATACCTGTTCTTTGCCCAGGGCAGCGATAGCTGCGGGTGTTTCGCCATCGCGTGTAAGGAAGTTATGCGAATGGGGCGTTTGCCGGTTACAGGGTTTACCTGCATCTACAACCAGCACCCGGCGCAGCGAACGGCCCAGGGTCATAGCCGCGGCCAGGCCGGCATAACTGCCGCCGATAATTAATACTTCTATTGTTTCCAGATCATTCATAGCTTGATTTTTTAAATAGGCAAGGCGCCTGAACAGCAGCAAAGCTAAGCAAAATTATTAAAATGCAACTTTGTTGCATTTGGTTTTTATCTTTTATAACGAAAAAAGAAATTATATTTAAGGTTAAGCACGATTTCAACATGCTGATCCGGACCGTTAAACCGCGGTTTAATTTTCACTACCATGAAACAACTCTTATTCCTGCTGCTGCTATCGGGATTCCCAGCCTATAGCCAGGACAACATTGCCGGTATTAAACCGGGACAAAAATTAGCGGTACTTAATGACAGGGCCAGTTTCCTGTTCCCGGCAGGGGCAACCAATACAGCCCGCCAGGCCGATATCATGTCTGCCGCTCCTAATGCGGAACGAGAAACCCGCATCATTACCGACTTCGGCAACAAAAGACTGGTGTTCTTTGCAGAAGAACTATATGCGCGGGCCGGCGATAACCTCGCTGCCGGTTTGCGGGCCAACCTCGCTAAAAAATATACCGTTACCGAAAATAAACGGCCCGATGGCCTGGTTACCGTACTTTGCAGGCCTTTAGCCTACGATTCTACACAAAACGCGATACTGATCTATAGCCTTATCGTAAAAACACCGGATAACCTGGTTTTCCGTATGAATGCCTATATCAATCCCATGGCATTTGCCGACCGGGCTGCATTTCAACAGCTATCGGAACGCGTATTCAACAGCCTGGAAAAAGGTAAAAGAAAGCTAAATACAACAGCACGGAAAGAGAACATCGCTATATTAGGCGGACAGAAAAAATGCACGGTACAATTGCCTGAAGGATATATCGTAAGCCGGGATGCACAGTACGATTTCGAGGTATTGCGCTTCCGGAAGATCAGGGACTATTTCGATACCGGTTGGCAAAGCCTGACGGTTTACCTGGGTCACCATCCTTCCGCCTTTTTCCCGAATTATTCCTTTTCGGAAAACCAGCAGGAAAAAGCTGCGGGACCCTTCCTGGGTAAGGACCGCAACTGGATGTTGTTTAAAAACGAACAGGAGCCGGTATTCGTCAAGGAACAGCAATTCCCGGCCGATGACCTGGAAAAACAGCTCGTGATCCATATCGGCATAGCTGCCGACCAGGTGAAAACCATAGAGGAGCTCAGCGGTATCGTAGCAACAATTAAATTTGCAGATCAGTAAAAACAAAGGACTTATTATATGCCCACGAGGATGATAAAAACAATGGCCTTATTGCTCGGTATAAGCGCCACTACCCTGGCTTCGGCTACAGAAAACAAGCCGGCCCTGGAGATCAAACAGCTTACCGGCGATTTCTACATCTTTACCACCTACCAGGTTTATAACAACCAACCCGTGCCTGCCAATGGTATGTATGTGGTTACGGATAAAGGTGTGGTGATGCTCGACGGCGCCTGGGATCCTACGCAGAACCAACCCCTGCTTGATAGTATCGAAGCCCGCCACCATAAAAAAGTGGTGCTGGAAATAGGTACGCACTACCACAGCGATCGCAGCGGCGCTTTCGACTTTTTGCGGAAAAAAGGGGTGAAAACTTATTCCTCGCTGAAGACACTCGAATTGTGCAAAGAATTTAAAGAACACGAGGCGGAATTCTATTTTACAAAAGATACCACCTTTCATGTGGGCAAATTGGAATTTGAAACCTATTACGCAGGTCCCGGGCATACCAAGGACAATATCGTGATCTGGTTTCCAAAAGCCAAAGTGCTCTACGGCGGATGCCTGATTAAAAGCGCCGATGCTACAGACCTGGGCAATGTACAGGATGCCAACCTGAAGCAATGGCCCGAAACGCTGAAAAAACTACAGCAACGCTTTCCCGAACCGGCTTATATCATACCCGGCCACGGCGACTGGAGCAGCCGCAGGGCCTTGATCCATACGCTGGAATTGCTGCAGCGCGATAAAAGGAACAGGAACGAAACAGGAAAAAAATAATATTTATGCTCTCCGTACGCGAACTCGAACTCCGCGATATACCCGCTATTACCGATTACTGGCTGTTATCCGACAAAGCACACCTGGAGCGAATGGGCGTAAACGTAGAAAAAATGCTGAGCCGGGAAAAATGGGAAAAAATGCTCTCCGAACAATTGCGCCAGGATTATACCAAAAAGAGTTCCTATTGTATGATCTGGGAACTGGATGGAAAAGCCATCGGCCACAGCAACGTGAATATGATCGTATACGGCGACAAGGCCTATATGCATCTCCATATCTGGGATCAAACACTCCGCTTACAGGGCAGGGGGCTCGAACTGGTAAAAATGAGCCTGCCGTATTTTTTTAAAAACCTGGAGCTGAAAGAGATCTATTGCGAACCCAATGCCTTGAACGAGGCGCCCAATAAGACTTTGGAGCGGGTTGGCTTTACCCTGGTAAAAGAATATACAACCAAACCCGGCTACTTGAGCGACGAACAGCCGGTAAAGCTCTGGCGGCTCGGTTTGGCCGAATTCAATGAATTATATTAATATATAATTTTATTTAATATAATAAATTTACTACCCGATATCGGCCTGCACACATACCCAGAGCAACAAACCGGAGCTGAGCAGGGTAATACCGGTATACACCAGGAAAAGGGTTAGAAAGGAACGGAGATTCTTGCGGGCATGAATAAAAGCCAGCACAGCATTTATCGATAAAAACGATAAAATAAGTACCGTTTTACTGTAATTATGGCAAAGGTCGGCTATCAGGAACACCAGGGGGATAATGAAAAAAATACCCCAAAAAGCACCGATTATCGCTATTTTTTGCTGTTTTACTATCGTTTTTGCCCTATAAATCATCTATTTTCAGTTGTTTCGGTTAAAATGCTTCCCTCTTGATTAACTGCTAAACAGGCCTTTTTAGTATATTACTTTCTATTTTCTTTGAAAGGGAAATACAAAAACCGGCTATTTTCCAACTACATTTTAGCAAGTTTTTTTGTAAAAGAAAAATAAGATGAAAACAAGTGGAACCCGATGCTTTTCATTAGTCAAAAAAGTTCATTTTTTTGAGCCGATTTTCAATCATTCATAGCTCTGCTTTCCAAACGAATTCCAACTTTTTTAAAAGGCTCCTATTTGTTTTTCAGGCATAATGGCACCCTTTTGTGGAAGTAAGAAAAACACAGGGATAACCTGGAATTGCAGGATGGCTTAATTTAAAAAATTGGAGAGATTAAAAAATCGCAGTTTCTATAAAACCCTTTTTTTATTTTGAACAGGGCAGTAGTCCCGGCTTTTGGTAAAACAGCTGGTGTTCCGTTTTTCGATTTCCAGGAAAATCACATTTCTGGAAAAATAGAATTTTCAGAATCTCATAAAAAAGCCGTAGTGCAAAAATGCAACTACGGCTTTTTTAAAAATATATTTTTTTCCTACCTGCCCATATAGACCAGGAGAATTTGCACATCGCTCGGGTTAACGCCCGAAATCCGGCTGGCCTGTCCTAAAGTGTGCGGACGGATGCGGGTCAGTTTCTGCCGGGCTTCGGTACTGAGTGCCTGCAGTTTTTCATAATTAAAATTATCCGGAATTTTAAGATCTTCCATGGCACTCATTTTTTGTACCATTTCTTTTTCCTTTTCGATATAGGTATCGTACTTGATCTGGATCTCAACCTGCTCTAAATCCTCCTTTTTAAAGCCGCCCAGTTTTTCCTGTAGTGAGGGCAGGGCCAGGATCATTTCTTCCAGCGTAATGTCGGGTCTTAAGAGCAATTTTTGCACTTTTTGACGCTCTTTTATGGTCGAAATGCCCTTATTTTCTAAAAATGTATTGATTTCAGCAGGCTCTACCGGTAATTCGGCCAAAAGTTTCTTCAAACCGGTAACAGCTTCTTTTTTCTGGTTCAGCCGCTGCATCCTTTCTTCAGAAGCAAGACCCATACCATAACTGATTTCTGTAAGCCGGAGATCGGCATTATCCTGGCGCATCAAAGTCCGGAATTCGGCGCGACTGGTAAACATCCGGTAGGGTTCGTCGGTACCTTTATTGATCAGGTCGTCGATCAGTACGCCGATATAGGCATCATTTCTTTTGAGTACAAATGGATCTTTACCCTGTACGTTCTGGTGTGCATTGATACCAGCGATCAATCCCTGGCAGGCAGCCTCTTCATAACCTGTAGTTCCGTTGATCTGTCCGGCGAAGAAAAGATTTTTGATCAGTTTAGTTTCGAGCGTAAACTGCAATTGGGTTGGTGGAAAATAGTCGTATTCGATCGCATAACCCGGACGGAAAAACTTACAGTTTTCGAAACCCGGCACCAGGCGCAGGGCATTGTACTGTACCTCTTCGGGCAGGGAAGTGCTAAAACCATTCACATAAATCTCTACCGTATTCCAACCTTCGGGTTCTACAAATAACTGGTGACGGTCTTTATCTGCAAAACGGTTGATCTTATCTTCGATACTCGGGCAATACCTTGGACCACTACCTTGTATCCGGCCCTGGTACATGGGCGACTTATCGAATCCGGTGCGCAACATATCGTGCACCTGCTCGGAGGTATAAGTAATCCAGCAATGACGTTGTTCCTTTGGTTGTATCCGGTTTACATCAGCATAAGAGAAACCGACAATCTCTTCATCTCCATCCTGGATCTCCATTTTAGAATAATCGAGGCTTCTGCCATCTATACGGGGTGGGGTGCCGGTCTTCAAACGGTCGCTTTCAAAGCCATGTTCAACCAATTGTTCGGTAATACCGGTCGCTCCTTTTTCGCCCATACGGCCTCCGCCAAACTGTTTTTCGCCCACGTGGATCACGCCATTCAGGAAGGTACCATTGGTCAGTACTACAGCTTTTGCCCTTATTTCCTGGCCCATACCGGTTACTATTCCTTCTATTGTTCCACGTGAAACAATCAGTCCTTTAACCATATCCTGCCAGAAATCCAGGTTAGGCGTTTGCTCCAGCATCTCTCGCCAGGTAGTAGCGAACACCATACGGTCGTTTTGGGTACGCGGGCTCCACATGGCAGGTCCTTTACTCTTATTGAGCATACGGAACTGGATCATGCTTTTATCGCTTACGATACCACTGTAGCCGCCCATGGCATCGATTTCTCTTACAATCTGGCCCTTACCGATACCACCCATAGCCGGGTTACAGCTCATCTGGGCGATGGTCTGCATATTCATCGTAACCAATAATACTTTACTACCCATATTCGCAGCAGCGGCAGCAGCTTCGCAACCTGCATGCCCGGCGCCTACAACAATTACATCATATTCAGGAAACATCTTTATTCGCTTATGTATTATGAAGAAGGGCACAAAGGTACAAAAGAAAAAGGATAGGGCAGGGCCGGCTATGGACCTATAGCCGTACACTGGAGGCACAATTTAACGATACGTACAGCGTTATAAAGCCATGAAAACCCTAAGCATCCTAATCAAAACAGCAGGCCTTTTCCCGCTCCTCCTCTTCACCGGGACCATCCATGCACAATCCTCGTTAGCCTGTTACTCTTCTGCACCCAAAAAGATTGATTGGTCCATTGGATTCCGCACCGGTATAAGCCGGGAATACGACCACACCTATAGTATTGACGACCTGCCTAACAAATACCTAAGCTGGAACCAACAGGTATTTATACAAAACCATTTAAGTAAAAACCTCGTACTGGAATTCCAAACCACGCATCAGAACTATAGCAACGACTATATCCATAACGTAAGCAGCCCGGATAAAAAGTACAGTATGGCGCTTAGAAAGAGCCACCGCTTACACAACAACATCTTGCTTAGCTACTATATGTATACCGATACGGAAGAAAAGATACGACTGGGTCTTGGGGTGGGAATGGGTGTACTAACAAGTTTTGATAAGACAATGGAACACTACACCCTTAATACCGGGGAGGCAAAAGAGGTAAATCATGCCGCCATTTTGGTCAGTGCACCCAATCTCATCATAGCCATGACCAGTATCTGCCAACTCAAAAAGGACATCTACAGCACTGTACAATTCAATTATTCCAACAACCCCAATATTACCCTCGAACATCTTACCGTAAACATCGGTCTGGAATACTGGTTCTAAGCGCCAGGGTGTAGCGCCTACCCCGCTACGCAGAACAAAGAACGTTTCACGTGAAACATCACTCCATAGCGTTACAACAAAGGAGTAATACGCCCCAAAACACACACCATCTCAAGTTTAAAGAAAGACAAACACACTTCTACCCTGGCATAAGTTTGTGCCAGCATCGCGCCAGGGGTAGCAACAAACACTACACAGTCATTTTGGGTACATATCCAGATCCTTTGCTCGTATTGAGGACCCGGAACTGGGAGGTTCTTCTATCACTTACAACACCGTTGCAACCATCCATAACACCAATTTCCATAACAATCCGACCCCAGACAGTACCTGCCATAGCGATAGTTAATACGCTCAAGCAACACAGAACCCCGTAAATACAAGCAATTAAATAATACCCCTAGCGTTATACAGGCATGAAAACCTATCCCCTCACCATACTATCTGGTGTATTAATAAGCTTATCTACACTATACACCTCTCCCGGCAACGCGCAATCCTCGCTGGCCTGCTATTCATCCCAACCCAAAAACCTGACCTGGGCTATAGGTATACGCACAGGTATAGCCGCGGAGTACGACCGCAGTTATTCGACCAACAATGAAAGCAGGCGACTGGATCAGAGTCAGCAAGTCTTCTTACAAAGCTACCTTAGCAAGCACTTTGTATTGGAATTGCATAGCCTACGTCAAACTTCAACGAAGGACAACCGCTCCTTTATAAGCCAGCCCGGACGGCATTATAGTCTGGCTACACGTAAAAGCCAGCATCTCCATAACAATATATCACTCAATTACCTGTTACCAGCATTTAACGAACGGGTCCAATTCGGGATGGGATTAGGTGCAGGCTTCCTGGCCAGCTTCGATCAGGTGCGGGAGATCTATACTACAACCGCATCCACCGAACCTATTGAGAACCATTCAAACGCTTTCCATGCAGATGCACCCAACCTAATATTCAACATCAGCAGCAATTTTAAAATCAATCGTAACCTATTCGCTAGCGCCCAGGCGCTCTATTCAAACAATCCTACTACAGAACTGGAGCATATTACTTTTAATATTGGGGTAGGATACTACTTCTATTAAAGCAATACCATAAATAAGAAACACCGTAAGAGATACCTAATCACACTAAATCATCCTGGATGTTCCACGTGAAACATATTCCAAGTGTGGTTAACAAAGATCAAAACAGATGCGATCAAGAATGTTCCACGTGAAACATCTCCACAAATAACACATCAAGCAGCAACCCAACTCCTAATCAAATCTTCAAAGCAGAAGAAGCAACCTACTGGACCATCGAAACTATCCGGAGCTCAAACCGGTATAGTCGGCATATATAAAAGGAGTAAGTTCCACGTGGAACATTATTATCAAGTTCGGCAAGTAAGCCTTAAAGCATTCTGACTTTAACAACACCTAACCTGAGAAGTAAGCCGCGCAGGTATAAACTAGTCGTCTGGAGGAGGAGGAATATAATTAAACCCTATGGCCGTAATCTATAGACAGTGATTATACCACTTGATGTATATCGTTCCACGTGGAACATAAACAAGGTAGCAGAGTCAGAGTACTTCGTTATTAAACAGTCCAGGAGTTAAAGCATTGAACGAAACAAATCAGGCCGACTAAGATAGACACCTGCACCCGGTGAACTAATATCGGCACAAACCAGTCCAGGTGTTTTTATAGACTACAACTCATCTAGCGTCAACAACCCCACTTCCTTTCATGGACCAGAAGCGGAACCAAAACATCACGCGCTGAGCATGCGAACATCTCTACAGAAACCCAGGCCGAACCATACCGCGGTACAAAGGGTAGGGTAGCCTATAGGATACAAGCAAAAACAGGTAACAGTAATGTAGATCAGAAGGTAGCTTAAGTTGGGGCTGATAAATATGGGCGACCATATAGCCGTGCCCAAAGGTGCCAGAACTTCTAAGTGTACAGGCGAGTGATGGGTCTGATCTGTTCATCTATTCCTGCGGACAGCAACAATTTAAGTTTCAAGAAATCAAGCAAAGAGCATACCGCTGCCCGGAATAGAGATACCTTGAGAATCCGTATCGCTCCCGGTCGGCATAGGTCAACAATCTTCAATAGCCCTGAATAGGCAATATGCCAATGGTGAATAAAGCGATAGGGACGCGGCTGCCACCTACTAAATATCCTGGCACACTCAGCAAATTCAACCAGGCCAGGTCACACAGATATAATCCGATACAATACTACTATTGAGGCCAGGAGGGGTGGCCCTAAAGATTATTTAGTTACCTTTGCAGACCAAAAAAGGAATATTAAAAATGTCTTCTGCCCTTGATAATTTTGATCCCAACTCACCGGGATTAAAATCAAACAACATCTTCGGACTTCCGTTCAGTGAAGAAGAATCCAAGCTCATTATTATACCCGTACCCTGGGAAGTAACGGTAAGCTACCGGCCCGGAACCTCGAGGGGACCGGAAGAAGTATTCGACGCTTCCATGCAGGTTGACCTCTACGACCCCGATGCTGTAGACGCCTGGAAGAAAGGTATCCACATGCTGCCGATCGATAAAAACATCCGTGCTAAAAGCGATTACCTCCGGGGTTGTGCCGAACTCATTATCGGTTGCCTCTCTGACGGTAACCCGATCAACTGCAGTAACCAGCTCATCACCAAACTGGCCGAAGTAAACGAAGGCGGTAAAATGATGCACGACTGGATCCACGAGCTCAGCGCCCGTTACCTGAAGGAAGGAAAAAAAGTTGCCCTGCTTGGTGGCGACCACAGTACACCACTGGGTTATATAAAAGCACTCGGCGGACAATACGAATCTTTCGGTATCCTGCAGATCGATGCTCACGCCGACCTTCGCGAAGCCTATGAAGGATTCCGGTATTCGCACGCCTCGATCATGTTCAATGTGCTGAAAGAAATTCCACAGGTCAGCAAACTGGTACAAGTAGGCATCCGCGATTATTGCGACGAAGAGCTGGAGATCATTACCCGAGAAAAAGAAAGGGTTACCACCTTCTTCGATAAAAACATTAAAGAACAACTGTACGAAGGCAAAACCTGGAAAGACATCTGCGACGAGATCGTAACCACACTACCGCAGCATGTATACATCAGTTTCGATATCGACGGTCTCGATCCCAAACTTTGTCCGAATACCGGCACACCGGTTCCCGGCGGTTTCGAACTCGAACAGGTATTCTACCTGTTTAATAAAGTAAGGGCAGCGGGTAAAAAGATCGTCGGTTTCGACCTGAATGAAATTTCATCAGGTTCGCATGGCCAGGATTGTATCGACCCGATCGTAGGCGCAAGGGCTTTGTACAAACTCTGTAACTATATGCTCGCCGACGCTTAAACAAACAACAGCTATTTTTTAATGAAACTTATGGATTTGAGCAACAGCACACAAGCACAGGAAATAAACTATACCCTGCCTGTAGAAGGCAGCCGCGTAAAAAGAAACCAGGTAACCGGCATGCACCTTATGGCAGGATTGCTCCTGGTCGTAATGGGCTTACTTACCTGGGCAGTACCCAACCAGGTAAAACAGGCAGAGTTTGCCTTCCTTAACCAGGCCGGTATTGCCTATGCCATTTTCGGTGTACTGCTGCTGATCATTACTATATTTTTCAATAAGAAAATAGTGCAGACAAAAGCGGGCCTGGTTTTGCGCATTATAGAAATACTGGCGCTATTGCCTATTTTTATTTATGCCCTGCAAAATAAATGGTACCTGCCGGCAACCTATTCCGGTGCAACTTTAGCCGGTATTTTGTTTGCCTATTTCTGGGAAAAAAGCGGTACGAAACCAAGGTATATTTTCATCGATAAAAACGGCATCAATTTACAACAGTTTGCCGGCAGCAAAAAAATAGCCTGGCCCGATGTAACACGGGTGTTGCTCCGTCACCATATCCTGACGATCGACTGCCGCGACAACCGGCTGATGCAGTACAAAGTATTGCCGGAACAGCTGAGCATCGAAAAAGAAAGTTTCGAGCAAAATTGTGCCCAATTGATCCGGGACCATGAACACCTGCACCAGAAAGACTGGTAACAATTACGGTATAACCGCTTAACAATAACATATTACAAAAGGCAGACAAATACCGTCTGCCTTTTTCACATATATGCAGCAATTTTATTTAATTTTGCATTTCTATTGAAAAAGTGTTATCTTAGGTTTAGATTAGTTAATTAAATATTTTTCATATATGACATTTAACCCCACCAGCATTTTAGAAGAACTGAACGCCAACACGCTGAAACTTGCCAAAGGTTACGAAACCCTGCAGGGCATAAAATCGGTAGAAGTAGCTACTACACCTAAAGAACTGGTGTGGCAGCGCGATAAAGTAAAATTGTATCACTACCTGCGCGATACACCGGCCAAAAGTAAAATCCCCGTACTCGTTTCGTTCGCCATGCTGAACCGCCACGACGTACTGGATCTGCAACCCGATCGCAGCCTGATGAAAAAGCTGATCGAAGAAGGACTGGATATCTATATCATGGATTGGGGATATCCTACCCAGGCCGATAAGTACCTGACCATGGAAGACTATATCGACGGGTATATGAATGATGCGGTAGACTTTATACGCCGCAAACATAAAATACCAAAGATCCACAAACAAGGCATCTGCCAGGCAGGTACCTATTCTATGATCTATGCCAGCCGATACCCCGGAAAGCTGCAGACCCTGACTACCTATGTTGCCCCGTTCGACTTTGGGGATAACGACAATATGCTGTACAAATGGGCAAAACACATCGATGTAGATGCCATGGTGGATAATGTCGGTACGATATCCGGTGAAATGATCGATTCTGCATTCAGCATGCTGAAACCTTCGATGAATATCAGCAAATACATCGGTGTAATGGATTCGCTGGAAGACGAAGAGAAACTGCTCAATTTCCTGCGTATGGAACACTGGAAATCAGACCTGCCTGCTATTGCCGGCGAAATGTACCGCAAGTATATCAAAGACCTCTTCCGCGACAACCTGCTGATCAAAGGTAAACTGGAACTGGGCGGTAAGCTCGTAGACCTGAAAAATATGACGGTACCTTACCTGAATATCTATGCTACCAGTGATAACATTATCCCCAACGAAAGCACCAAAGCCGTAATGAACGTGATCGGTTCGAAAGACAAACAGGAAATACCTTTCCCCGGTGGTCATATCGGTGTATTCGTAGGTGGAAAATCGCAGAAAGAACTGGCGCCTGCAGTAGCCAAGTGGACTGTAGAAAGAAGTAAATAACCGTAATACACAAGGTTATCCACATAGGGTGCATCATTCGTGGTGCACCTTCTTTTTTTACCGGGGCAAAAAGAAGAACAAAGATCGTTTATACCCGGTCCCGTATTAAGTCAGTGTTAACAGCTATCCCGGCTTTATCCACAATAAACGGGAATAACTGCTTAATTTTCACTTAGTTTCTGCAAGTCCCCGATTTGAAAATTTCTGCCGGGTTTTTATACACAATAAGATGTCAAAAGTTGTTGGGAAACCGTTAAAAGGGAAGAACAAGTCGTGTACAGAATCGGAAAAATTTTGTGACGGCGTTTTGATAATAATTTGTTCACGCAGATTTCATACTTCGTTTATAGGATATCCATATTTCACAGGGATAAACTTATTCTTCCCCGAAGTTATTCCACGAAATGGGATAACCCCTGAAAGCCCAGTAAAATCAATACTTTCCTAAAATAATATCCTGTGGATAAACTGGGAGCTATAACAAGAACCGTAAAAACAACTGTGTATTTCAAAAAGTTATCCGCATATCCACACTCCTAATAATAGTAAGTCTTTTTTTAAAAAAGAATAATTTACTAATACTACCGATGTTGAAATCCTCAGTTGCCGAAAAAAAACGATTTGATTTTTAAAAGCCCAAAAGCCCCTACTTTTGAATCCATGTTCAGCGCCCCGCAAAATATCGTTCGTGTACAACAGCTCCGCATCAGCTTCCCGGGCAACCCGCCTTTCGAAGCCGTACAGGACGTTTCGTTCGAGATCGGGGCCGGCCGTACGCTGGCCCTCGTAGGCCAGTCGGGATCCGGTAAGTCGCTGACATCGCTGGCCTTAATGGGCCTGTTGCCCGCAAAAGCCGTTGTAAGCGGTATGGTAAGCCTGCCTGGCAGTGCCGATAACCTGCTGGAGCGCGATGCGGCCGGCTGGCAGCAGGTACGTGGCAGGCAGGTGGGCATGATCTTCCAGGAGCCCATGAGCGCCCTGAACCCCGTTAAGACCTGTGGCGCCCAGCTGGTGGAAAGTATCCGTACGCATAGCGACATGTCGCTCAAACAGGCGCAGGACGAGGCTTTGGCATGGTTTAAACGCGTAAAGCTGCCCCGGCCCGAGACTTTGCTGCAACGTTATCCACACCAGCTGTCCGGCGGACAAAAACAGCGGGTAATGATCGCGATGGCCATGTGCCATCACCCGGCGCTGCTCATTGCCGACGAGCCCACTACAGCGCTTGATGTGACTGTACAGCTGGAAATCATAGCGCTGATGCAGGAGCTGCAGCAGGCATACGGCACCGCCATCCTGTTTATAACCCACGACCTGGCTTTGGCCCGTACTATTGCCGATGCCTTCCTGGTGCTCGAAAAAGGAAAAGTGGTAAGCGGTACACCGGGTTATCCACATTTCCCGGAAGCCGGGCCTGCCTATGCACATCAACAGGAAGTGCCTTTATTAAAAGTCGACCAGTTAAAAGTGTATTATCCCGAAGCGGTGAATTGGCTGGGGAAAACTACCCGTTCGTTTAAAGCGGTGGATAATGTGAGTTTCGATTTATACAAAGGCGAAACCCTGGGCCTGGTCGGAGAGTCGGGATGTGGAAAAAGTACACTGAGTAAAAGTATACTGGGTCTGCAGCAGGTTACTTCGGGCGCCATTTTTTTCGAGGGTAAGGATATAACGGCGTATAACCGCGAACAGTGGCGCCTGCTGCGGCGCGATATACAGATCATATTCCAGGACCCCTATGCATCGCTGAACCCAAGAATCAGGACGGGCGATGCCCTGGCCGAGCCGATAACCGTACATGGCCTGGCCCGGGGTAAAGATGTGGATAAGATGGTGAATAACCTGTTGGAAATGGTGCAACTGCCCCAGGCTTCGCGGCACAAGTACCCGCACGAATTCAGCGGCGGCCAGCGGCAACGTATCTGTATAGCCCGGGCATTAGCCGTTCAGCCTAAACTGGTTATCTGCGACGAGAGCGTATCGGCGCTCGATATCCGCATCCAGGCGCAGATCCTGGAGTTATTAACATCGCTGCAGCAACAGCAGCAACTCACCTACCTGTTTATAACCCACGACCTCAATGTGGTAAAAAGCATCAGTAACCGGCTGATGGTGATGGAGCAGGGGCGTATCGTAGAAAGCGGTCCTACGGCGGAGGTAATGCAGCAACCCCGCGAGGCCTATACCCGTAAACTACTGGCGGCGGTGCCCCATTGATATTTTCCGGCAGGGTTATCCACAGCTTTTTTACAATTTTACCTGACTCCTTATTAAATTGTACTAATTCTTTGATAAGAAAAAACCGCTCAACTGAGCGGTTTTTTTAAAATCTTAAAAAGATTTTGGTGGATTCGTTTCAAAAAATTATACTTGTTGAAAGCTCGGCTTACTTACACAATGTGTAGAAAAATTTAGAAACGTGTTTTTATTTAAGTTAAAAATATAGCGACATTTGTAAAAAAAAATCCTGCGGTATATTTCTACCCACAGGATCATTTTCTTGAATTTACTTCGACGGCTTGGTGGTCAAGATTCCCCAAAAAACCTATGACTTAATGATTTTTCTATGTGGATCACTAAGTCGAGAGTCTCAAAGGGATGTAAAATCCTAGAGACCGCGGTTAATTTAGTAGTTATTCTACTTCCTATTTTGGGATTTCGCTTGTCTACAGAGTTGCAGCTCTGGCTACAAGTTTTTAGAATCTTCCTTAGGGCAGTAAGAATAATTATTCATTAATCGTTCGAAGCCGGAACCCTCTAAAGAAAACAATAGAGGTAATCCCAAATTCAATTTTGTTTTCAACTCAGTCGCCTATTCTTGGGCGACTTCCCTTTTTATCTTATTAATTAGATAACATTATAAGAGATAAACAACTTACGAGATAAGCGTCACAAAGTACTTCATTAAGTACCTATGCAAAGGTATATCGCCTACTTAAATTTACCAAATTTGATTCATTCATTCATTCAATATCCATTTTATTGACTATCAAATATTTAAGATGTAATTATGATGTATTAATGTTCATTTTTTGTATTTTATTTGGGCAAATCCGGGCAAATCAAGGCACTAATTTTTAATGGAAAATAGAGTTTCAATTAATTAAACTTTGACAAGAAAGCCACCTTAACGGGGTGATTTTATTTTGGTAATATGTGATTAATTAACTTGTTCAGGACAACATAATTAATTCTATAGTTATTCTCTGATACTTCCGTTATAAAACTATTTCATTAAATGGATTATTCTATACAACTACTTATTATAATGCAACGGCAAAACCAATTTCGGTTATAAAGCAATTTCAAAAATTTTTCCTTAAAAGAACGAACATTCGTTTATCTTTGCAATTCTATGCGTGCCCGCGACGAAAATAAAGAAAGAACTATTAAGCTCGAAGCCATATCCATGATCGTAAAGGAAGGCTTCGATGGGCTGAGTATGCAGAAGCTTGCGCGTGCTGCGGGTATTTCGCCCTCGACCATTTATATTTATTTCGAAAGCCGCGAGGATCTCCTGAATAAACTGTACCTGGAAGTAGACGAGGCTTTTACCGATGCCAGCCTGAAAAATTTCGACCCCGCTATGTCCTTCCGCGACGGCTTGTGGCTGCAGTGGAATAACCGTTATAAACATATTGTGCGTAACCCCCTGCATTTTCATTTCGCTGAGCAGTTCCGGAATTCACCCCTAATACAACTCAGCACGATCAGGACCAATCCCTTTCGCAAAGCCATGCAGGCCTTTGGGGAAAACGCCATGAAAAACGGTGAGCTCGTACGGGTATCCCCGGAAGTATTCTGGTCGCTGGCCTACGGACCTTTTTATACCCTTGTCAAATTTCACCTGCAGCAGGCCAATATGGCCGGCCGGCCTTTTAAGTTGAGCAATACCGACCTCCAAACCACTTTTGATCTTGTCATTAAAGGGTTAACGCCCTAACCTATTTTTTTTACCTTTTAAAAGAACGAATGTTCGTTTATTATTAATATGCAATTGAATCATTTAAATCTCCCGATGTCGCGCATACCCGAAGCGATTACTTTTTTCGAAACTCATTTCGGTTTTACCTGTGTAGAAGTAAAAGGCGATGCCGCCCTGGCGGTACTAAGAGGCGCAGACGGTTTTATACTCGTACTGATGCGGGCCAAAGAGCAACCGCTTTATCCTAAGTTTTTCCACATTGGTTTCCTGCAGCAGGATGCCGCCGCCGTGGACTATATTTTTGAACAGCTTAACAACGACCCGGCATTGCAACCCGAAAAACCCGGTAAAATACGGGATACCTATGGGTTTTATTTTTACTTCGATACCCTGATGATCGAGATCAGTTGCCCGCAGCCGGTATAACAAAGTAAATAAAAAACAATGCCGCTGTTTCCTGCAACGAAAAGGCAGGTTGCTGCAGGCTATGGACACTGCGGTGAAAAGAAGCGCCGGCACGATAATAATAAGATGATCCATGGCGTTACCTTTCGTGTTGGTTTATAATCGTAAATTGCCTGGTATAACCAAGATTTAAAACCAGATCATTATGAAAAGTATCGTTGTGTTTTGCGGATCTTCTTATGGCAACCAGCCCGTTTACGAAGAACAGGCAGTCGTACTGGGCCAGACACTGGCACGGAACGGGATCAGGCTGATCTATGGCGGCGCCAGTGTCGGGCTTATGGGCGCAGTGGCCAATGCCGCGCTGCAAGCGGGCGGCACCGTGATCGGCGTGATACCCAGGTTCCTGAACAGCCGGGAGATTGCCCATATCGGTCTGAGTGAGCTGATACTGGTGGAAAGCATGCATGAACGCAAGGCTAAGATGAATGAGCTTTGCGACGGCGTGATCACCCTGCCCGGCGGCTTCGGTACTATGGAGGAATTGTTTGAAATGCTGACCTGGTCGCAACTGGGCCTTCATACCAAACCTATAGGCCTGCTAAATACCGCGGGATATTACGACCCGCTTAACTATATGGTAAAAACAATGGAAGAACAGGGCTTCCTGAAACCGGTATACCGCGAGATGCTGCTGACGGATGAAAACGTAGATGTGCTGCTTGCCAAAATGAAGTCCTATACAGCGCCCGAGGTGCCGAAATGGATCTCGAAAGAAACAACATGATATACGGAACCAGCGCCCTTTTTATACTATAACCCACCGGAATAAAAAATCCATGAAAAGAAAATCGGTTTTTACCTTTTTACTCGCCCTGATCAGTACTGCTGTATGGGCACAGACAACGCCCAAGATAGCCCTGAAATACTCCAGGCTGTTTGCCACTTACGAGTTTGTAAAAAAACTGTCGGGCAATTACCCCGAGACGATTTATAAAGAAATCTTCAATAAATCGAAATACCATACAGCAGCTTACCAGCAGTTGATCGCGCAGCTGGACGCACTGAATCTGTATTATGAATTTTCCTACCCCGGTTATCCGGTTGCGCAGAAATTGTCGGTAGGCACTACATCGATCATACAACGTAACCTTATTTACAGTACCTCGCTGAATGAGTTTAAGAAAAATACTTTCGGCCTGATACCCGCAGGCGACCTGTTCCAATTTGCCGGTATCCTGGAAAAGTTTGAACCGGTATACGACAGCCTGGTATACCTGCCGAATAAAGATAAATTTGACCGCAAATTTGAAGCGCTCGAGGCGTTTGTGCACAAAGTGCCGCTGGGCCAGTATTTTCAGAATGGTATTATTTTATACAATGCGCCCTGGGACTATTCCATACCCATCGATATCGCGGTTATACCCAGTATAGATGAGGATGGGTTTACCGGCACCGCTTTTTTCAACAATATCATTACCGAGGTGCCGCTTAACTTTAATGATAACGATGCCCTGTTCAGTGTATTGATGCACGAGATCTATCATACCCTTTATAATGAACAATCGCTGGCTTTTAAAAACGAGCTCAACGGATACTTTTACAGCAATGCTTCGCCCAACAGTCAATACGCCAACCTGCTGCTCAACGAAGCGCTGGCTACTGCAATGGGCAACGGCTACGTGTTTGAGCAGATCAATGGCAAGCCGGACCCCGAACCCTGGTACAATGTAAAGTATATCGCGGAGATGAGCCGCAGGATGTACCCGCTGGTAAAGCAATACCTGGCTGCTAAAAAGCCTATGGATAAACAATTCGTGGACGAATATATCCGGCTTTACGATCAAAACTTCAGTGCCTGGACCACGGAGCCCGCACATCTTTTCACTTACCGGAATGTATTGACCGGTGATGAAAACGATTTTAAATTTTTGCGTAAACAATACCGCAGGGCCAACTATTATGAAAATGAAACCGGCGTTACGCCGGCTGCTTTACAGCGCCAGTCGCAGTCGGCGGTGACTAAAGTCGTTATTATTTCGGCGAATAATAAACAACAACTGAAATGGGTGCAGGAGACCTATCCCGAATTAAAAACCTGGAAGTACAACCCGGCACAGGAGTTTATGTATACCGTATTGCTTAAAGACCGGACAAAATTATTCGTGGTGAATAAGCTGAAATCCACGACAGAAGCCATCTTTACTAAAAACCTGCCTGCAACAAAATAGTTATTGCCCACAGGCACTCCAATTTAAACCGAATACCCTAAGTATTGAAATACATCGTTCCCTTTATAATCCTGCTGCTGGCCGGCAGCACCATTTATGCCCGGTCCGGTGCGTCAACCGATGACCGGCAGCAAACTATTGTTCATCAATACCTGGAAAACGGCGCCTATAAATACCACTACACCTTACCCGGCTGGGACGACTGTATCAATAAAGCATTACAGCAGGATTCGACCATGGCCCTGCTCTGGCAGCTGAAAGCGCTTCCCTACTGGAAAACGAAGAAGTATGAACTGGCGGTGGCCTGTTATGATAAAGCAGTGTTGTACGACCGGCGCAATTACCTTTCAAGGCGCGGCTTTCTGAAATGCATTTTTCAAAAAAACTACCGGTCGGCTTTGGCAGACCTGGAAGCGGCGGAGCAGGAATTTGGCATCGAATACCAGAACGATCATTCCTGCCGCTTCTATATGGCGCTTTGCCACCTGCAATTGGGCCATTACCAGCAGGCGGAAAACTTGTTGAAAACCGATTTCGATAAAACCACCGCAACCCGCGGTGAAAGCTGGATCCCTTTCCTGGAGCTGTTTTATATGGGTATTATCCAATATGAACAGCGGGATTATAAAAGTGCAATACACTACCTGGATAAGGCCATAGCCCAATACCCGCAGTTTTCGGATGCTGGTTATTACAAAGGCCTTTGTTACCTGCAAAACGGGGATACCGCACAGGCAAAGGTTTTAATGTTGGCCGCAAAAGCGGATCATAAAAAGGGATACAGCATCAACGAAGACGATTCGTTTTACGAAACCTATCCCTACCAGGTAAACTGGCATATGGCCAAATGGACCATACCCGGTTATACCGAATGATCCGGAACGGGTTCGGGTTGTTCCTCCGTTTTTGCAACGCGTTTCCTTCCGGAATACAACAAGTGAAATATTAATGCCAATACGGTAAAACAGCCGCCCAGTACGGATACACCGATCCATTGCGCCTTGTGCCAGGCCAGGCTGCCGAGGAATGTACCCGTGGCCCCTCCTATAAAATAGGTAACCATATAAACCGTGTTGAGCCGGTTGCGGGCTTCGGGATAAAGTGCGAAAATGATAGTCTGATTGGTAATGTGCGTGGCCTGCAGACCCAGGTCCAGCAAGAGTATACCCAATACCAGGCCGGCGATGCTGGCGCCCGAAAACCCGAATACGACCCAGGACAGGATCATCAGGGAGATGGTGATGAGGATAATTTTATTGGGTACGATACGATTGCTCAGGCGGCCGGCCAATGACGCGGCTATAGCTCCGCCTGCCCCTACAAGACCAAATGCCCCGGCCACGTCGCTGCCTTTAAAAAACGGCGGTCCTTCCATCAAAAAAACGAGGGTAGTCCAGAAAGCGCTGAAACTCGCAAAGCCCAATGCACCGCGTATTGCAGCCAGTCTTAACTGGGGTGTGCTTTTGGTATAATGGATCAGCGACTTCATCAGGTTGCTATAGCTACCCTTGTAATGGATCTGCAACTCGGGCAGGAACCGCCACAGGGCAATACCATTCAACAGCATGATGCCAGCTGCGATATAATACATTTCGCGCCAGCCCAGGTGTTGGCCGATGTAACCACTGATGGTACGCGAACAGAGAATACCGATCAATAAGCCGCTCATAACCGTGCCGATCGCTTTGCCCCTTTGCTGGTCGGTAGCCAGCTGGGCAGCCATAGGTACAAAAAGTTGCGGTACTACCGAGGTAAAACCGATAAGAAAGGAAACACCAATAAGCGCGTAGATATTACGGAACAAGGCCATAGCCAGCAGCGACAGGATAATAAATACAAAGTCGACGAGGATCAGTTTTTTGCGTTGCAGCATATCGCCCAGCGGTACGATAAAGAGCAGGCCGGCAGCATAACCGATCTGGGTCATGGTAGCAATACTGCTCACGGTTGTTTCCGTAACTTTAAACTCTGCTGCAATTTTACCCAGCATAGGCTGGCAGTAATAGATATTGGCCACTACCAACCCGGCACTTATCGTCATCAGCCATAAATTAAAACGGCTCAATACCGGCGTCGCATTTTCCATAGATCGATCATTTTTCGGCTTAGGGGCTGCAAATTACGTTGTTCCGGGCTGGCAACAGCAAAGCAAATTATAATATTGACATAAGTCCAGCTTATGCCTGTGCGCCGAGCGGCTGGTATTCCGACCATTGCAGCGCTTGCGGTAAAATAGTCCGGCTGCATTCGATATGGATCACCCTTCTTTTAAAGGATGCCTGGCTGCGGCCGGAGGCGTGCAACAGCAAGGGTTTCATGATCATTACCGCGGCCCGTTCTACCTTACATAAAGTTTCTGTTTCCTCCTGCCAGTTAATGGTTTC
Source organism: Taibaiella chishuiensis (assembly GCF_003014535.1). Taxonomy (GTDB): domain Bacteria; phylum Bacteroidota; class Bacteroidia; order Chitinophagales; family Chitinophagaceae; genus Taibaiella; species Taibaiella chishuiensis. The sequence goes on from NZ_PYGD01000001.1 coordinate 612,431, forward strand.
GGGCCGGTATATGCCTTTACGGTGCGAGCCGGCAATTACTTTCAGGGCGCCGTTGCTCTCGTCGGTATGATCCAGGTGTACCCGCAATGTAAAATTATCTTCAAGCAAAGCTACCGGGGGCTGAACGGCTACCTGGGCGGGTTTCAGGGTCCAGGGACCATAACCCGGAAGCTCCGCTTTCCGGTCTACGGAGATCATCAGGTCCTGGTGATACGGAACAAACCAGTTAGAGTTTTCCGGTTTGTCGAAGTAAATTGATTTGACGATAAAATAATCCATTCCGAAAACCCCTTGCACCAATGCTTTCAACTTAGCGGTTAAAACAAGCGGCGCCAGTTGCGGTAGCGATGTAAATAAATGCCGGATGGCGAAGAGGTCTTTGCTTGCCTGAACGCCTTGCCCTTCCTGGTTTGCAAGCGCTATCTCCCGGATTATGGCTTCAATTTCGTTATTGGAAAAAAGGGGTTCTGTAATGGCAAAGCCATCGCGGGCAACCTGTTCTTTTATGGTTTCGTACTTATTGTTCATAACAGGACTACTTACAAAATTTCTGCTTCCAGCAAGGCTTTGAGCAGGTTTTTAGATTTACGGCTTTCGTATTTGAAGCCTGCAGTGGCCATTACATAAGCAGCTACAAGCATAAATAAGCATATGGGTAACATGGGAAACGGTACCGCGGCATTGGCCGTGTTATAAAATCCTGTTGCGGCCAGTATGGCGGATAGACCGATAGCGCCCATCCAGATACAGCAAAAAATAAGTACGCCCGTGTGCATACGCATCCGGATGTCGAGCTCGGTACCGGGGTAGCCGCTTAGTGTACCCGTTATAACCGGAGCAAAAGAGTTGCGGTACCCGATGATCCGGGTTATTTTGAAATCCGTACCGGAAACCGTACCCCGGAAAGGCCTGTTAGGGTCTGAGGAGAAAGCAGACGAACGGCCGCTCCCGAAGGTAACAACGGCTTTTTCCAGTTTATCGGCTGCCGCTTCGGGGCTAAGCCTGCTGCGCAGCACAAAATTCTCGTAGGGTGAAAATTTCATGATTGTTCTTTATAAGGTATTTAGGGTGCAGGTTGTACATCCAGGAAGTAAAACCCGGTATGCCAGGCGGCATCGGCCTCATCGGCGGCTTTGTATTTTTTATAAACGGTTTCGCCTTTATGTACAGCAATCGGTTCGCTGAAAAAGGGTGCATCGATCACTACGGTATGGTACTCGCCGTTTTCGCCGCAGGGATCTACACCCGGTGGCAGATCGTTAAGCAAGCCGCGGTTTATAAAACGTCCCAGGAATTCTTTGCCCAGGAACTTGTCATGCACACAAATGATCATCGCTTTGATACCGCTGTCTTCTACAGCCGCTACGAGTTCGGCGGTATTGCGCTTCCAGAGCGGGAAAATGGCATTTGCACCGGCCTGTGCCAGCTGGCTTTCGCGGTAGGTCCTGAGGTCTTCGAGAAAAATATCGCCGAAGGCGAAGGTGTTGATACCAACGGCCTGCAGGTCGCTTACGGCTGTCTGCATGATCGTGTTGTAGGATGCCATATCTGCGTTTTCGGGTAGCCGTACCTGTTTTAATGGCAATTGCATGCGTTGTGCCTGGCATTCGAGCAAGGCGGCGGGTGTGCCATGCATACTTACCCTGTTGTATCCTTCCGAAAGACTGGTCAGTAACGTTTTTACGCGGTAGCCGGGGCTGTGCTGCAATTGGTAAAAGGCCATAGCGGCATCTTTACCGCTGCTCCAGTTAAGGGCGATGTCCTGCATAGGCATGGTATTAAAAAAAAGTAAGCCGGTTAAGGCGCAGCAAATGTATTGGCTTTGTTGCAAACAATGCAGGCGGGCGGTTAATAAATATCGCCGGTAACATCGCTGTTCAGTTCCACAATGTCGGGTTTGCTTACATAACTGCTGTTGTACCGGAACTGCAGGTTTACGGCCAGGCTGATCTTGAAACGGTTGTCGCCCGGCAGCCTGCGGGGCAGGAAGATGCCTCTCAGTTCAAAAGTACCGAATTCAAGGTTTTCGTTGCGGACCCGGATACCGCCGCCCAGCCCGGCAAACAGCCCGTATTCGTCGGTGCCCGTCTTGCTGTTGGACAACCAGGTAAGATCGCCGGCAGCAAAGGGCGCCAGGCGGAAACCAAAATATTTTTGCTCGAGGAAGATAAAGGTTTCGCTACGCAAAGCCAGGCGCGTATTGCCCGAGGCAAGATCGGAATCGAAATTGCGGATGCCCAGCGAGTTATTGATGCGCAGCGGGTTGAGCGCAACCCGGTTGACGATAGAGGAATAACTGCCCCTGAAATACTGGCGTACCCTGGCATTGCCGATATGCATGATCCTGCTGAAAATGCTGGCGCCAGCTATGATGCCCACATCCTCCAGCGAACCGTTATGCAGGAATGCGCCCGAACGAACAAACATACCTGCGATATCGCTCTTATTGGAAATCCAATACCGGTACAGGTCTACACCGGCATAGGGTCGCGACAGGTCGAGCTGTTTGTACCAGCCTGCTGTAAGCGAAACATTGAAACCGGCCGGCACGTCTTCCGTAATACCGAAACCATAGATATACCTTGTTTTGTAATAATACTGGCGGAACAAGGTAAGGCTGGCCAGTATACCCTGCCGCGAATTAAAACGCTGGTCGTACTTGGTAGCCTCTACCTGGTAAGGCGTTTCGAAAAAGTGGTAATTGAAGTAGCGCATGGCCACGAACTTTTTGACGTGGAGCACATGATCGTTCAGGTATTTGCGGGCGCCGAGGTTATAACCGCCCCAGGCATCGACCATACCATATTCGTAACGGTAAAAGTCGCCGCCGTAAAAATTGGGATAACGGTTGAGCGACCGGGCCTTACCTACCGACAAGCCGCCTGCAAAACGCTTGTACTGCGATACCAGCGGCCGGGTAAAATCCAGCAGGAAAGATTCTTCATCCTCCCTGCGGTCGTAGATATTATTGGATATCTTGCCGAAGTTTAAAGCGCCGTTTACAAAGGATCCGCCGATATTGTTATAGGCATAACCCGCTTCGAAACCGAAGCCCGGGTCGCGACGCGTATCGTGCAACATGGCGAAAGAAAGGCGCTGGCCCGTACCGCTGAAGTTGATATTGGTAAGGCCGAACTGTTGCCGGGAGGGGCCTAAGCCGCCGATAGAAGGCGAGTAGGCAAAAAGGTCCTTGGTTACGATGATAATATCAACCGAATCTTTACCGCTCGAAGAGGAATCTACCAGGATACGGCTATCCTGGATAAAGCCGATGGTACGGAAAAAACGTTCGTTATCGGCAGCCAGGTAAGGATTGAAGGGTTCGCCTTCTTTAAGGTACACATTGCGCAGGATCGTCTTGTCCCGCGATTTTACGTGTACGGCGTTGAGCATACGCGTACCGAAGTAGATAATATTATTGGAAGAGTCGGAAATACTCCGTTCAAAACCCAGCTGTTCCGTTTTTATATGACGGATGATCTTGCCTTCGTAAGGTAACAGGGTTTTTGTATTCAGCACCGTTACGCTTTCGCGCCGGCCCGAGGTATCGCGTCCGAAACTGGTTTTTAAACCATAAAATAGTTTCCCCAGGAAGGTACGTTTCGGAGCAGTACTGTCCTGTTGTGCATATAACCTGCAGGGACACGAAAAGGTGAACCCCGCAAGCAGCAGGCACATGAGATATATGTTCCGGGCTGGCATAGGTAAAGCAATTTAAGCAATGAGGCGTTAATAAAAGAGAAAAGTTATTTTTGCCTTCAGCGCCTTATTGCGACGCCCTCATTACAAACCAAGAATTATGCCAACTGCTGTTGTTACCGGCGCTACCAAAGGTATTGGAAGAGCCATTGCTGAAAAGCTGTTACAGGAAGGATTTGACCTGGCCGTATGCGCCCGTACCGATGCGGATCTGCAGGCCTGCAAAACATTATGGGCCCAGCAATATCCCGCTTGCCGGGTATGGACCCGGGCTACCGATATGCGCGATCAGCAAGAGGTTAAAGACTTCGCCGCAATGGTACTGGAAACCGGCTCTGCAATAAGTATACTGGTAAATAATGCGGGATTATATTTTCCGGGCAACCTGGCCACCGAACCCGAAGGGCAGCTGGAAGGCTTGCTCGCTACCAACCTGCTGAGCGCTTATCACCTTACCCGTGGCTTATTGCCGGTGATGAAAGCCCAAAAGTCCGGTCATATTTTCAACATGTGTTCGGTAGCATCGTTACAGGCTTATCCCAATGGCGGGGCCTACAGTATTACCAAGTATGCCTTGCTGGGTTTTTCCGATAACCTGCGTTACGAGCTCAAAGACGAAGGCATCAAGGTAACGGCGATCAGCCCCGGTGCGGTATGGAGCAATAGCTGGAGCGGCAGCGGCGTACCGCCCGAAAGGATCATGAAAGCCGAAGATATAGCCGACCTGCTCTGGACCACCTATAACCTTTCGGCACAGGCTACGGTTGAGCATATCGTATTGCGGCCGCAGCTGGGCGATCTTTAAACAGGAGCTTGCAACAGCGACAAGGCTTTTAGGTAAGCGGCTTCATCCAGCCCGGTCATCAGGTTTGTCTTTACCCAACGGGCCTGCCCGTGTGCCGGCAGGTCGTGCAAGGAAGCATCGTCGTCGATAATCACAAACCACGGATCGTAAGCCGGGCTTTCCATCCATTGTATAATTTCTGTCAGCCGGCTCAGGCCCGGCTGCAGCGGGTTACCGGTATTTATTTTAGAAAACCGGGTGATGTCCAATCCCCTGTTGCGCAACAAGGCAACCCAATCCTGTTCGCTATAACGGATACGGTGGGTGCTGGTGAGTACGATAGCCGCCTGTGTTGCGGAAAGCAGGAGGGACAGGTAATGTAATGCCGTTTTATCAAAGGCCATAAAACCATCGGCAGCCTGGGGTACAGGCCGCCAGGAAGGCGTGGTTACCAGCACACCGTCAATATCCAGCAGCAGGGTCATGTAAAACGTGATTTTTTGCGCCCTTGTAACACCTACATATTAGGAGGGGACGTCACCTACAAATATACGCGGCAATTGCTGCATTTTCCTATAAAACCGCTTTGCTTCTATAACACGAAAGCCGCTGTACCAGGGGCTTTTATGCATAAATCATCTGCCGGCCGGTTGCGGTCCGTTATTTTGTAAAAGCCCGATAATCGCGCTGGCGGTAACATATTTATGTAGGAATATTCATCTTACGTGTTAGATAAATTTGATGTCTTACAACCAAATACAGCAATGTACCTCATCACCGGTAACATTCTTTTTTGTAAACCATCATATTAAATGTAACATGTACCGAACGTTATCCTGCCTGCTTGTCTTCCTGTCCTGTTTGTTATTGCCCGGTTTGCTGGGCGCGCAAAACCTGGTTCAAAACGGCAGCTTTACCGGTTCCGGAGCCAACTGGACTTTTTTTGCACCGGCCACGGGTACCGAGGCCTACCTGCCCGAATCGTCGTATGGCGGACCATCGACGACCAATATCATTGCCGAGATCGATGCCGGCGCTAACCTGCGCCAGGCCAATATAGCCGTGGTTCCAGGAACTACCTATTACCTCTCGTTCCGCAGGGTAAGACGGCAGAACGGTGCACCGGCTACTACGGGTATCCGGGTAAAAGTGTACAACGGCGCCTCCTCCTTTCTCAGCCAGGATATACTCAGCACCGATCTCAGCTGGAACTGGCATTGCGAGGTATTGCAATTCACACCTTCGACAAGTACGGTAACACTCGATTTCGAAAATACGGTTACCACCACCACGCTCGGCACCATGATCGACGATGTAACCATTACGCCGGTGGGCCAGGTGATTACCCTGAGCGGTATTGCCTGCCAGGGCGGAACGGTAACGCTGAACGCCCCGTTTTTCCCCGGCGATCCCAATGCACAATATACCAACCATAGCTGGACCGGGCCAAACGGTTATAGCGCCACCGGCGCCACTATAACGCTTACCAATGCCCAGCCCGCACAGAGCGGCAGCTATACCTGCACCATGACCCTGAACGGCTGCCTGGAGGTAAGCGGCGTTTACCAGCTTACGGTAGTGCCTACGGAGGAAACGGTAAACAAGGATATCTGCGCAGGCGAGACCTATGACTTTTATGGAAAAACCGTATTTGCAACCGGTACCTACGACACGCTGATACCCGGTAACGGCGGTTGCGACCGGAAGATAACACTGCAACTGAATGTAAAGCCGGCGCCGGATATGACCCTGGGCAACCCGGGACCATTGTCGATCTGTACCGGCGAAAAGATACTGGTCGAACTGGCTCACCCGGCCAATACGGCAACTTATCAATGGCTTAATCCATCGGCTGCCATAAACGGGGAGACCGGGCCCCAATATACGGCCACGAGTGCAGGCGACTTCAGGGTACAGGGCACGCAAAACGGCTGTACGGCGCTGTCGGAAACGGTTACGGTTATCGAAAACCCTTTACCGCAGGCCCGGATCATAAATGAAAACCCGGAGCTCTGCGCCCAGCTGGATACGGCATTGCTTTCGGCCGCCGGCAACTATTTCAGTTATCGCTGGTCGCCCGAAAAGCCTTTCCGGGGCATTACCGGCGCCGAGGGTATGGAAGTGCGTGGTGTGTTTACGGCGTCTACACCTGTGGTGCTTACTGTGTTCAGCGAAGCCGGTTGTATGGCTACGGATACCACGCAGATCTTTACAAAGCCGTGTTGCATGCTGCTTACGCCTTCAGCATTTTCGCCCAATAACGACGGACTCAACGATATTTTTATGCCCCAGTTAAAGCCGGGCCAGCTGTTGCTGCAATTCCTGGTGTATAACCGTTACGGCAACCTTTTGTACCAGCTCGCCGACGACCGTAAAGGATGGCGCGGCGCCGTTAAGGAGGGTACACAGGCCGATGCGGGCACTTACATGTACTATATGAAGTATACCTGTACCGATGGCAAGGTGTATGAGCATAAAGGCGACGTTATCCTGATCCGTTAAGTACAAGTGCAGGCAGCAGGCATTGGATAAGCCGGACCCTCTTCTTCAATCGACAAAAAAAAACAACTGTTGCCCCTGCAACGATGCGATACGGATAACGCTAAAAGCAAAGCCGGCTGTACTATACAGCCGGCTTTTAATATTTTTACAGGGTCGTTTATTACGCCTGTGGCATGCTTGCCTTGATTTGTTTTTCGAGTTCGCTACTGGCCGGGATCAGTGGCAGGCGCAGTACATTTTCGCACAGTCCCTGGAGATGCAGGGCATACTTTACACCGGTGGGATTGCCTTCGGCAAACAACAGGTTAATGGGTTGCAGCAGCTTGTAATGCAAGCTGCGGGCGGCATCCATTTCATTATGCAATGCATGGTTTACCATGGCGCAAAAATCTTTGGCATAACAATTGGCCGCAACCGAGATAACGCCTTTCATACCGATAGCGGCCTGTGCGAGGATCAGGTTATCGTCGCCGCTCAGTACGCTGAAGCTTTCGGGCGCTTTCTGCACCAGCTCCATACATTGCGGAATATTGCCGCTTGCCTCTTTGATGGCTACAATGTTCTTAAAATCCTGCGCCAGCCGTACTACCGTATCGGGCAGGATATTGGTAACCGTACGACCGGGGACGTTATAGAGAATAATGGGTTTATCCGTTGCTTCGGCCAGGGCCTTAAAGTGGCGGTATATGCCTTCCTGCGAAGGTTTGTTGTAATAAGGCGCTACGCTCAGGATACCATCCACACGATCCATAGGATAGGCCTGAAGCGTATCCAACATGGCTTGTGTACTATAATCGCCGATACCCACTACTACCGGTACGCGCTTCGCGGTATGATCGAGGATAAATTCAAGCACTGCCTTTTTCTCTTCTTTGGAGAGTGTAGGCGTTTCGCCGGTGGTACCCAGCGCTACAAGAAAATCGACGCCACCTGCTATCGTAGCGTCTACGATTTTGCCCAGTGCCGGGTAGTCTACGGAATTATCGGTTGTGAATGGAGTAACCAGCGCTACTCCTGTACCATTGAACATGTGCGGAATTATTGTATAATGATTAACTGGTTTTGTCGGCAAAAAGCATCGGGTACCGGGCACTTTCCTTTCCGTCTGCAATACGCTGCAGCCGTTTTTTCAGGGCGGCCTGTTTGCGTTTGTTCAGGTAGTCGAGATACAGGATACCTTCTATATGATCGTATTCGTGTTGTATCATCCGGGCGGTAAGACCATGAAATGTTTTTACCTGTTCTTCCAGGCGGCCATCCAGGTAACTGATGGTAATGCTCCAGGGCCGTTCTACCTCGCCAGCCAGGTTGGGTATACTCAGGCAACCTTCCTCATCGGTCCAGGTACGGGCGCCGCGGTCGATGATGCGGGCATTGATAAACGTATCCTGGATACCTTCGTCGCCGTCAAACAGGTCTTCACGTTCCCCGTCTTCCAGTAATTCGAAGGTATGGCGGCTGTCTACCAGGAATATTCTTACCGGTACATTGACCTGTGGTGCAGCAAGGCCGCAGCCGCCGGCATTGTACATGGTATACCACATGTTCATCACAAGCTCGTAGAGCCCGGGATAGGCAAGGGCATCGATATCCGTGCATTTCTGGCGCAGTACCGGGTGTCCGTAAGCAACAATAGGCAGTTCCGTGGCTTCTGTCAAACTGGAAAAATTTTAGTCCTGGTAAAAGCCCATATTGGAGAACTTCTCGATCCGCTGTTCGATCCTTTTGTCGGCATTGATCTTTTTCAGCTCGGCTATCGTTTTTACGATATAAGCTTTAAGCGTACCGGCCATAGCTTCCGGCTGGCTATGCGCGCCGCCGATGGGTTCGGGGATAACGCCGTCTACCAGTCCGAAGCCCGACATGTCTTTGGAGGTCAGCTTCAGCTGTTCAGCTGCCTGTACCTTAAAGTCCCAGCTGCGCCACAGGATGGTAGAGCAGTTTTCGGGAGAGATAACGGTATACCAGGTATTTTCCAGCATCACCACGCGGTCGCCGATACCGATACCGAGCGCACCGCCGCTGGCGCCTTCGCCGATAATGATGCAGATAACGGGTACTTTCAGGTTGACCATCTCGAACAGGTTACGGGCAATGGCTTCGCCTTGTCCGCGCTCTTCGGCTTCCAGGCCGGGATAAGCGCCCGGGGTGTCGATGAGGGTAACGATAGGACGGTTGAATTTCTCGGCCAGTTTCATCAGGCGCAGCGCTTTGCGGTAGCCTTCGGGGTTGGCCATACCGAAATTGCGCAGCTGGCGCATTTTGGTATTGGTGCCTTTCTGGTGGCCGATAATCATTACCGGGTCGCCGTCGATCTCTGCAAAACCACCTACGATCGCTTTATCGTCGCCCACATTACGGTCGCCAAACAGCTCGGTGAATTTATTACAGATACGGCTGATATAATAATTGGTATAAGGTCTTTCGGGGTGCCTGCTCAACTGAACCCGCTGCCAGGGCGTAAGGTTCTGGTAGATATGTGTGCGGGTCTGTACCAGCGAGGCTTCCAGCTCTTTGATCGAGGCCGACATGTCCACATGGTTCTTCTCCGCGATGCCTTTAATTTTATCCAACTGGGCTGTAAGGTCCTCTAATGGTTTTTCGAAATCTAAAAACTGCATGATTGCTATGTTATAAATAATAATGTAAAGATAGTTCTTTCGCCGGAAATCGTTTTTTAGACCACGACCAGTTCGTAGTAGTCTTCCTTGCGCAGGTATTTTTGGGCAAGCTCCTGTAATCGGGCAGGGGTTATCGATTTGTAGATGGCGATGTTCTGCTCAAACTGGTCTTCGGGCAGCTCGTTGAGTATGATGTTTTTCCAGCGTTGCATGATGGAGAAGGGTCCGTCGAGATCGCCGAGTATGGAACCGAGCAGGTAATTTTTTACCAGCAGCAACTCTTCTTCATCGACGGGTACATTACACAGCAGGTCCATTTCCTTGTATACTTCGGCCACGGTCTGTTCGCATACTTCCTTGCCGGCTTCGGTGGCAATGAGCAATGCGCCCTCGTTGCGGTAGTTATAGATCTGGGAGGAGATGCCATAGGTAAATCCTTTTTCTTCCCGGATATTGGCCATAAGCCGCGAACCGAAATAACCGCCGAAAATGGTATTCAGCACGATCATCGGGGAGAAGTCGGGATGTTTGCGGTTGGGGAAATCGCGGGCAATGCGCACAGCGCCCTGTACCCCGTTTTCGTCGTTGGTAACCCGGTAGTGGTGTTCTGCAGCGGGCTGGCTTTCGTAACGGGGTTCGGCCGGTGTTGCATCCGTAGCGCCCCAGGCCGTTTTACCAAAAAAGTCGTCGATCAGCGCTATATGGCTCTCGTCTATGCGGCCGGCAACCAGCATAATGCAGTTGGCCGAGCGGTAGTAATCGCTATGAAACTTGCGCAGGGCTTCCCGGTTCAGGGCCAGTATATCGGTAGCTTCGGTGTATTTACCATAAGGGTGCTGCCTGCCGAAAAGGTAAGCATCGATATGACGGTTGGCCACGAAATCGCATTTGCGCAGGTTGAGGTTAAGCCGTTGCTGCGCATTTTGCTTATAGATGGCCAGCTCCTCTTCGGGGAAGGCGGCTTCCGTAATAATCTCTTTCAATACGGGCAATAATGCCGGCAGGTGCCGGGTAAGCGTATGCAGGCTGATTACCGTATAGTCGTTGTTGGCAGAAACGTGGAAGGATGCGCCGTATAGTTCCAGGGCTTCATTCAGCTGCAGGGCGCTGTAGTTTTTACTGCCGTTCTTAAGCAGTGCGGCTGCAGCCTGGGCCAGCGCGGTTTGCGGTTCCTGCCACAGCCCGGCTTTAAATATCCATTCGATCTGTACGACGTCCTGGGTGCCGGCGTTGAGCCAGTAGAGGGGTATGCCGTTAGCGCTGGTTACCTTGTTACAGGGTTGCAGGGAAAACGAAAAACTTACCGCATCATGGATGGGCGGTGCTACAGTTCTGTTCAACATAGCTGCGAAATTACGGGATGGACTGTAATAAAATGATTATACCTTACTTTTGTGCGCTAAATAATTTCTTTAATCAAAAATTATAACATTAATACATACGAGATATGAACTTCCCGCTAAAGCAGATCCCGGAACGCACCCTGGCGCCGCGTAGTTATGGATTAACGATGGTTATGGATAAAGGAATGGGTATTGTCGACGTAAAAAACTTCCTGTCGGTCGCAGCACCTTATGTAGATATTGTAAAACTGGGCTTCGGAACTGCTTATGTGACCAACAACCTGAAGGAAAAGCTGGCTATATACAAGGAGAATAATATTCCCGTTTATTTTGGGGGTACGCTTTTCGAGGCCTTCCTGGTGCGTAACCAGCTCGACGATTATATCGCCGCGATGAAGGAATACGGGGTAGACCTGGTAGAAGTATCGGACGGTTCGATCTCGATCGACCATGCCGAAAAATGCCGCCATATCGAACGGCTGGTGAAAGAGGGTTTTAAAGTACTGTCGGAGGTGGGTTCTAAAGATGCCTCGCATGTAATGCCGCCCTACAAATGGATCGAACAGATGTCGGCCGAATTGAGCGCCGGCTCTACTTATGTGATAGCAGAAGCCCGCGAGGCCGGTAATATCGGTATTTACCGCGGTACCGGCGAAGTACGCGAAGGACTGGTACAGGAGATACTGACGAAGATACCCGCCGAACAGATCCTGTGGGAAGCCCCGCAAAAAGCGCAGCAGCTCTACTTCCTGGAGTTGCTGGGTTGTAATGTGAACCTGGGCAATATCGCACCGGCGGAGATCATACCGCTGGAAGCAATGCGTATCGGTCTGCGTGGCGATACCTTCGACCTGTATCTCGATAAAAAATAAGAACAGGCTTATCCCTGTACATTATGGGCATTATCGCCGCAGTGTATCCTGTGGCGTAATGCCCTTTGCTGTTGAAAACAGGGGACTTATCCCGAAAATTCAATTTTTGAACTACCTTCGCCCCTATGCAACAGACCATGCAATGGGCAACGCTTTACAGTGCTAAACGCAGCGGCGATGCCAGGGATAAAGTAGATAATCCCGATCGTTTAAGAACTTCTTTCCTGCGTGATTACGACCGTATTATATTTTCGTCGGCTTTTCGCAGGCTGCAGAATAAAACGCAGGTATTCCCTTTGCCCGGTCCGGTATTTGTACACAACCGGCTTACGCATAGCCTGGAGGTGGCCTCGGTTGGCCGTTCGCTGGGTCGCGAAGTAGGCGTTAAAATCGCCGATAAATATAAAGATGCCGGCACTGCTTTCCAGGAGTTTTACCGGTACGAGCTGGCTACGGTCATCTCCGCAGCCTGTCTCTCGCATGATATCGGCAATCCTCCCTTTGGCCATTCGGGCGAAGATGCCATCCGGGCTTACTTTTCAGACCTCGAAGGCGAACAGCTTAAAATACTGGAAGATAACCTCAGCGCCAACCAGCTGCAGGATTTCCGCAAGTTCGAAGGCAACAGTAATGCGTTCCGTATCCTGACGCATAGCTTTAACGAACCCATATCGGGCGGTTATAACCTTACCCATACCACGCTGGCCTCGATCGTCAAATATCCGTGTACCTCGGTGGAGGGCTTCAATAAAAAGACCGGCCTGATCAGTTGTAAGAAATCAGGATTTTTCGATTCGGAAATAGCGACCTATACCGCCATTGCCGAGAACCTGGGCCTGTTAAAAAAAGGCGGCTATGACTATGTGTATGCCCGGCATCCCTACGTATACCTGACCGAGGCCGCCGACGATATCTGTTACCGCATTATCGATCTCGAAGATGCACATCGCCTCGGTATTACCTCGCTGGAAAAGATACAGGAGCTCTTCCTGCCGTTTTTTAAAGAAGAAAGCGGTTATAACAATTATGAAACCGTAACCCGGAAGCTGCAGGAGATCAATGATCCCAACCAGAAGGTGCAATATATCCGGGCTATCTGGATCGGCCTGATGGTAAACAAGCTTACGGCCTTGTTTATGGAACACGAAACGGCTATCCTGGCGGGCAACCTGCAGGAATCGCTGATGGACCTGCTGCCCCCGGCCTACCTCGACCTGTTGGAGGCGGTAAACCAGTATTCCTATAAACATGTGTATAACTATAAGCCGGTAGTGCAGATCGAGATAGCGGGCTTCCATATTATCGGCGCCCTGCTTAAAGAGTTTAACGGCGCTGTACTGCGGCCCGATAAAGCCAAGTCGGGCAAATTGCTCAAGTTGATTTCGCAGCAGTTTCCCATTAAAAAGGGAGCGGAGCACCTGTACGAAAACCTGCAATCGGTGGTTGACTATATTTCGGGGATGACCGACCTGTACGCGATCGACCTGTACCGCAAAATAACCGGTATCAATGTAACGGGACTGTAAATAGAGCAAGACAACAACAATCGATAAAACGGAAGCCCCTGTTACCAGGAGCTTCCGTTGCCGTATAAAGATAGTTCCTGACTATCGCTCGATTACCAGTTTACGGATGATGGATTGGTTGGTATTTTTCAGGCTGCATTTTACGATATAGATACCAGTGCCGAGGCTTTTAATGTTCAATGCCAGGTCGGGAACTGTTTTCTGAACCGTAAATTGTTGCTGTACCTGGCCGATAAGGTTTACAACCGATACTCCGGAGATGTACTGCGGTTTTTCAAAAACCAGGTTTACTCTTGTTACGGCCGGGTTAGGGTACAGGGTAAAGGATGCACCCTCGGGCAATTTGTCGATGCCGGTTCCCTGTTGGGTAAGCGGGTACCGGCCACCATTGGGATCCAGCTGGATGTGGGAACGGTCGACCTGGCCTTTGCTGAACATACATTGCGACAGTTCGTTGGCATAATCCATATAGTTCATAAACATAATACCGGGCGAATTGGGCGAGCAGGCATCCGTTTTGGGAAAGGTGGGTGATGTGCCTGGCGTCATATCTGCCTGTAGCGGCGTATCGCTTACACCATCGTCGTCGCCACAGCCCGGGTTGCCGCCCCATACATGGAACAGGTCAAAAAAATGGCCCGTTTCGTGTACGAGGGTTCTGCCTTCCTCCCCGGCGGGCAGGAAATACTGGCTGGCAGCAGTCCGTTTACCAAATGCACCATAATGGATTACCGCACCCTGCTCGACTACGGGAAACTGGTCCCAGGGCGGGTAACGCGGCGGAGTGGCAAACCCGGCGACAATACCGCCACCACCGCCCGCGTTGATATTTACTACCCATACATTATAATATTTATCGGGATCCCAGGCATCGGCGCCGCCGTTGGAGGCATACTTGGCATCAGAAAAGATATTGGATCCCCGGTTGCCGCCGGTCATGCTGGAACTGGCCTTTGTGGTCGTAATGATCTCGTAACCCGGGGTAGACTGCCCGTCTGGTTTTTTGGTAGCCAGCCGGAACCTTACGTTCATATTGCCGAATAGGGGCTTGAAGGGCACAGGAATATTGACGCTATCGGCATTTTGCGCATTCCAGTCGCGGTTGAGCACTTCCATCTGCGAGTTTACCCGGGCCTGTATACCGCTTTCCCCGCCCAGTTGGCTGATCTGCGCTGCGTTTAAAACGAAGTGGAAAACTACATTAACCGTATAGGGCCCGGTACCGGTGGGTTTTTTCAGCGTATTATCCTGTTCTTTCCGGTTGAGTTGCTGTTGTACCCGGTCTTCGTGCAGCTGCAGCTGCTGATCAAAGCCAGGGTTTGTTTCTTTCAGGAGCTTACGGACAATATCCTGTCCGCAGGTTAGCATGTGCTCTTCCTGCCCCGCCTGAGCATATATCCTGCTGCCCGTCCACAACGACACGGCCATCAGGATACAGCTTCCTATTGTTCTTATCGATCTCATAACAGTTCTTTTTTCAAAACTAGCCCTCATGCGAGGTTTTAACTGTTAATTTACCCAAAGTGAACGCTGCACGATTGCAAATTTATTTAAATTACTTTTTTTAGAATTACGCAGGTCAAACATTACTACTGCTTCATCTTTTTCTTCTTTTTCCTGATCCGGATGGCTTACTGCTCTTTTTCGAACCGGCGGCCCTGGCTTTTTCTTTTCCGGCAAGTGTTCGCTGCAGGGCTTGCTCATGCTCCTGCTGTTGTTGATCAAAACCGGGGTTTTGTTCCCGTAGCATTTTTTGTACCCTATCATTGCCGCAGCGCAATACGGTATCGCCGCGCTTTTGCGGAACCAGGGCCTTCGCGGTTACCCATGTTGCGATCGTTATTGCTGTTACTATACATAAACAACACCATATGAACCTCATTTTAGGAGATGTATTGACCATAACATCGCTTTTACCCAAAAATAAAATGACTGGTGGAATGGCGCCCGTTAATGTGTGTAAACAAACAAAAGCAACCCAGTGCATTGTGCTCCGGGTAAAAAGGAGGTAACCGTAACAGGCGGGAGCGTAAATAAAAAAACCGGGGCAATGCTGTGCCCCGGCTGGTTCGAATTTTTTGGTAACCCGGTTTTCAGCGCTTAACCGATCGGGATCTTGTCGCCATAAAATTTAGCTTCTTTGCCAAAAGCCAGGTCCAGCAACATTTTTACACGAGCAAACTTTTCGCGCAACTGCGTGCGGAAACCGCTGCTGATCTGTACATCTGCTGCATTAAAGGCAACCGCCGTCAATCCTTTATGGTTGGCAATAAACAGGGAACGCTGGTTGTGGAACAGCTGTGAAATAACCGTGATGCGGCTTTCCCCAAAAACTTCTTTACAACGTAAAATGCTATCCAGTGTGCGGAAGCCGGCATAGTCCATAAATATCTTCTCTTTGGGAATACCGGCTGCAATAAGATCGGCCTGCATGGCAGAGGTTTCGTCGTATGCTACACGGCCATTATCGCCGCTTACCAGCAGGAAGTCTACCTTGCCGGCCTTGTAAAGCGCGATGGCTGCATTGATCCGGTACTGGTAATAAAGGTTCACACTGCCGTCTTTAAGGGTTTTGGCAGTACCCAGCAGCAAGCCTACTTTGTTGTGCGGTATAGCCGCCACATCGTTATACACCTGGCTGCGTGTAGAGCGGCTTACCCAGGCATCGGTAGCAAACACGAGCCCGGCAACGAGTATAACCAGCAGCAGTAGGACGCGCAATATTTTTTTCTTTTTCATGAAGTGGGGTATAGGATATTCAGGGTATTACAGGCCTTTCAGCGCCCAACGGTTCTTTTTGCAGTGTTCCAGTATGCGGGGTAGCACATAACTCATCCTGTCCCAGGCCTTGGTACTGTCATGCAACACTACGATATGGCCCGGCTTCAGGTTAAAGACCACGTTTTCGAGACAGCGTTGCGGACTGAGGCCGGTGTCGAAATCGCCGCTGAGCAGGCTCCACATGATGAGGCGATAGCCCGCTTCGTGCAGCCGCACAGCCTGCATGCGTTTGATGCGGCCATAGGGCGGCCGGAAAAGTTTGCTGTTGATAAACCGCGATGCGGTCATCGTGTCTTCGATATACGCTTTGGTATTGGTACGCCAGCCTTTCAGGTGATTGTGCGTATGGTTGCCGGTACTATGACCCGCCGCAAGAACCTGGTCGTACAGGTCGGGGTATTCCACCACGTTTTTACCCACGCAAAAGAAAGTGGCCTGCGCTTCATAGCGCGCCAGCTGCTCCAGGGCAAATGGCGTAGCGACAGGATGCGGACCATCGTCGAAGGTAAGGTATACGGCCGGCTCGCTTGCAGCCACGGGCATCTCCCATTCCGCAAAGGAGGGAGACAGGGCGCGCAGCAATTTGGGTGTTTGGAGCAGATACATGTTGGTCCTTCAAAAATAGGAAAATCTATTTCCCCTAAAAAAAATAAACCATATAAAATATAAGCTGTTTTTATATAACCTGCCGGAAAACCCGGAATGGCTATATTTGCGCAACACAAAACCAAAAACATGAGAAAAACAAGATTAATGTTTTCTGCCCTGGTGACTGCTATGGCCCTATTCGTAGCGTTGAGCTCCTGTGGATCGGGTAAGTCGGGCGGCAGCGGCGAACAGGCCGAGCTGAAGCTTAACTTCAAGCCCGGTGATAAATACCTGTACTCCACCGACGTGAGCCAGACCATCAATACCATGGGTATGAGCGGTATGCAGCAAAAGGTGGTGATGGATATGATCTATGAGGTAACCGCTTCGGAAGCAGAGAACAAGAAACTGTCGATCACTTACGATCATATACAGATGAAAAGTACCACCCCTATGGGTGCTATGGAATACGATTCCCGCTCCGGTAAAAAGGGGGAGAACATGCTTTCCTTTATGGATAGCCTGATCGGCAAATCTTTCAGCATTACCCTGGCGCCCGATGGCAGTATTGTAAAGGTCGAAAACCTGGGCGAGATGATGAGCGCGCTCCCGGGCGACGCGGCTACCAAAGCCGAACTGCAGAAGCAATTCAGCGATACGGCGATCCGCCAGATGATGCAGAACTCCTTTGATATGTACCCGGGTAAACCCGTTAAGGTAGGCGAAAGCTGGCATAAGCAAAGCAAGATGGGCGTTTCGGGCTTTAACATCAATATGGACAATACCTATACCCTGAAATCGATTACCAATGGTAAAGCGACCGTAGCCGTAGTTTCAGAAATGAAACTGCCCGCGACCGAAATGAACCAGGGCGGTATGCAGATGAAAATGGAGATGACCGGTAAGCAGGATGGTAATATGGAAGTGGATATAGCCACAGGCCAGATTATATCGGGTAAAACCCACCAGGTAATCAATGGTAAGATCAATGTGGGCGGACAGGAAATGCCGATGGATATAGCCGGAGATATCATTATCTCGAGCAAGAAACTATAAACAATACGATTGACCCGGACAGGCCGCATACCTGCGGCCTGTCTTTTTTTATCCGCCGTTGGTAATAATTCTTAAAAAAATAAACCGGGTCATACGGAATTCCGGCATTCTTCGTTAAGAACCTTTGGTCTTAAAAACCTATTTTTGTAGCCATTAAAAATTTTACTTCATGTCCGAAGCGATACCGGTATCCCTACGTAATGCACAGATATATCAGGGTAAAAGTCTTGTCCTGGGAAATGTAAACCTGGAAGTAAAGAAAGGCGAGTTCGTTTATCTTATCGGTAAAACCGGTACGGGTAAGTCGAGCCTGCTCAAAACCCTGTATGGCGACCTGTTGCTGAAGGAAGGGGAGGGCGATGTAGCCGGCTTCGACCTGAAAAGCCTTAACTGGAAAACCGTGCCCCTGCTGCGTCGTAACCTGGGTATCGTATTCCAGGATTTCCAGTTGCTTACCGACCGTAATGTAAACGACAATCTTGAATTTGTACTAAAGGCAACGGGCTGGAGCGATAAGGTGCTGATCAAGGAAAAGATAGAGAATGTGCTCGATAAGGTGGGCCTGCGCGCCAAAGGGTATAAAATGACTTACGAGATGAGTGGCGGCGAGCAGCAGCGCGTGGATATAGCCCGGGCCCTGCTCAATAATCCCAAGCTGATCCTGGCCGATGAGCCTACGGGTAACCTTGATCCGGAAACCACCGATAAGATTATGCAACTACTGTTCACCATCTGTAAGGATTACCATACGGCCGTAGTGATGGCCACACACGATTATGGCATTATACAGCGGTACCCTGCGCGCGTGGTGCGTATCGAGCAGGGTGCGGTAAACGAAATTACGAGCGAAGGCATGTTATAATACGCTGCGCATTTTTACGGTTATCATACCGTTCCAAGAGCAAGGTCCTCCTGGCACTGATTTCTTTCTCCCCGAAAGGCAGGGCCATGAGGGCTTCTGTTTTTTTACAGAAGTCGGCTGCATCGGCTGCTACATGGCATAATGCGGCAAGTCCCGTGCCCCGTACCATATCGCTGTTGACGATAACATGGCGTCCGTGAAACAGGGCATGCAGCAGTTTCAGTTTAAGCCCGGTAGGCTGGAAGGTAGGCAACAGGTGTACCTGTGCGTTACCCACGAGCGCGGCCATCTCTTCGGGGGCCGGGTTGGCTACCAGGCTGCAGTTATCGAGCCGGGCACAAGCCTGTTGCAGGGTTGGGGAGGGATCCTTGCCCGCAAATACAAAAGATACCGGCGTATGCGGACAAACATTTTGAAGCAGGAAAAGCGCCGCTTCTTCATTTTCCGGGTGGCCCAGGTTGCCATGGTAAAGGCAATAGGTGCCCTGGCCGGGTAATACGGCAATATCGTTATAAGGTTGGAACGAAGGAATGTACTCGTGTTGTTTACCGGGATACAAGGCTTTGAAAAAATCATGATCGTGCTCCGCAACGGTCATAAATACATCGGCAGCCTGCAGCCGGCTTTCGGCACGCTTCAGCAGCCAGGACTCCACCCGGTAATATAGTTTTTTAAACAGGCCCGTACTGCGTTGCGCCAGTAAGCCAAAGTATTCCTGTTCCAGGTTCTGGTTGCGTAATACTTTCCGGCGGCCGGCCAGGGCAGGGTGCCCCAGGTAGTAGGCCGTATGCACGCCTTCGAAAAGAACAGGCGCATCGATACGGACAAGATTTTCGAGCAGTGCTTTGTCGCGGCGCGAATACATCATGTATGGATATAGGAGCGAAAGCCCTTTCCAGCCCGTCTTCCGGGGATAATAGTATACCGCCTCGCAGTACTGTTCCAGCTCGGGCGCCTCGGGTCTGCCGTAGGCATAACAGTGCAGGTAGATCTTTACGCCGGCTTCGCAGAGGTTCCTGATTTTGTAAAAAACATCCACGATACCCCCGTAATCCGGCGGCGCTGGTATATCGAACGAGATAAAATGGAGTTTCATAAATCAGGATTTTTATCGGGCTACAACGGCATTGCCCCAGAGTTTACGGTATACGCCCAGCAAGGTTTTTTCTTCTTCCTGCCAGCAATATTTTTCCCGCGCCTTCAGGGCGTTTTGTTCCAGCCGGTGGTGGTAACTTTCGTCCTGCAGCAGCCGGTTAAGCGCGGCAGCAATGGTTTCGGGGCTGGGTTGGTCGATCAATGCGGCGATTTCAAATTCGGCATTCACCTTTTCATATTCCGGGTAGGCCATGCACAACTGCGGTACCCCGCTGTGCATATAGTCAAAAAACCGGTTGGCCATCGATAGCCGGTTGCTTGGTCCCACGGCCTCGAACAGGGTGATACCGGCCCATGCTTTAAGCGTGTACTCCCTTAACTGCTCCGGCGGAATATAACCATGAAACGTGATTTTATGCTCCAGGCCATATTGGCGGCTCAGGGCCACCGCCTGCTCGTAAAAGTTACCGGCGCCGCAGATAATCAGCGGGGCGTCGACATATTGCATGGCCGGGATGAGGAATTCGAAACAGCGGCCTACATTAACCGCACCCTGGTATAAAATGTATTTTTCTTTTTTTTCAGGTATACTAAGCGGGCGGAGTATGGTGGCATTCCGGACGATGGCATAGTCTACACCATACCGCTCTTTAAATACACCGGCATAACTGGCGCCGATGGTATAACCCACCGGGAAGCGGGGCACGGCAAATTTTTCGATACGGTCCCAGATCTTCTTTTCCCTGGGCCGTGTTACGACTTCCTGCAACTCCGTAAAAAGTTCGTGCGCATCGTATACCCTTTTTGTTCTTTTCAATACCGAAGCCAGGTATACCGGCAAAATGGTATCGAGATCGATCGCACAGATGGCATCGGCTTTTTGCGTCAGCAGGTAAAAAAACAATTTGATCCAGAAAATAAGATACATCAGCTTCCCGTCCTGCGGGCCTACCGGGAGCCTTGCCTGCCGGAAGGCTTTATCCTGCAGCGGCTTACTGCCTTTATGTTCCCGTCCTACCAGGGTTACGTCATAACCGGCCCCGGCCAGCGATGTGCAAATGCGGATCATGCGCTGGTCGTAGTTAAGATCATTGATGACGGTAAGCACAATCTTCTTTCCTGCTGCCATTACTTTTATTAAACTTGGATCTGCGGTATGGCGAAAGTTGTCCTGTCGCCTCCCGTTTTTTAAAATAGAAAAGGGGCATCCATGGCGCCCCTTTTCCTGATATTCTTATGTTTATTATTGGTAAAAGCTACCCCTCATATCTTTCACCTCTGCTGTTTCCCTGAGGCCGTTGGTAACGATCGCACCGGCGTTGGCTTTCAGGTTGCCCTCCATCATCTGGCGTTCTATCGGTTCGTTGCGTTCAGCAGTAAGTGCTGCACGGCTTCTTACCGTCAGGTAGAATACGCCGTCCTGGCCGGCAATAGCGGGAGACATTGTGTTTTCTTTAAACGCTTTGTTGAAGGCATAACCAACAACTTTCAGCTCCTGGCCTGCATTAGGCAGCATTGCCTGCAGGAAGTTGATAGAATCGGCAACAGCTACCTGCTGGTTTTCGCTGGTGGCGATCGCTTCCAGGCTGCCTTTGCCTTTGCTGCGGTCCATCAGCATTTTTGCTTTCTTAACGCGCTTCACGAATACTTCGAGCTGCGGGCGGGTCTGCGCATTGATCGGGGCAAGACCTGCAGGCATAATGCCGTTCAGCTTGGCTACGATGTAGCGGTCGCCGATAGTAAAGATCTGCGATACATCGCCAACCTTAGCGTCATAAGCCCATTTCACCATCTCGCGGGAAGAACCCAGGCCGTTAACAACGGAGCTGTTTTCGTTCAGGCCATCGGCTGGCGCGGGGTTCAGGCCAAGCGCTTTTGCTTCTTTATCGAAAGCGGCGCCATTGGTGGCTTTGGATGCAAACTGGGAAGCCTGGCTATAAATAGCGTCATATGTATTTTTATCGGCGGTAAGCTGTTTGCTTACAAATGCGATTTTGCTTACCGGGGCAGGTGCTGCCTGTTTCAGGATCTCGATATAGTGGTAACCGCCATAGCTGGGGTTTTCTACTTTTACGATCTTATCGGAACCGGTAGCGCCTTCGAAAATGAAATCGCCGAATTCTTTAGAGATAGAAGCACGCTGTGCCAGCTGGAAGTCGTACTCGCCATGAGTCCCCTTGCTGCCTTCGTCCTGGGAATAACGCTGTACCAGGGTATCGAAAGGAACACCGGCTTTAGCCATAGCCATAACGCTGTCGATCCTTGCTTTGGCAGCAGAGTCGGACATTACGGGTTTTCCGCCTTCGGAAGTCTTCACCAGGATGTGGCGGCATTTTACAGAATCAGGAAGGGTTTTCCTTTCTTCGATACGGGCCAGCATAAAAGAGTTGCCGTCATAGAACGGACCTACTACGGTACCGGCAGCAGCATTCATCAGTTCGTCTACATTCGGTAAACCCTGCAGCTGTGTTTTGGTAAAGAAGTTGGCCGGCATCGGGTTTTCGGAATTCTTATTTACGAAAGTTTCGATATCGGTAGTGGTTGCAAATTCAGTTTTGATCTTCTCGAGGTCGCCCAGCGAACGGGCGGAGTCATCGTGCGAAGGCACAACGGTAAAGCTTACATATTCTGCGCTACGGGACGGATCTTTGATCTGGAACATGGCTTTGTGCGCTTCCATGTATTCTTTGATCTCGGCATCGGTTACTTTTACCTGGTCGTCGGCGATCAGGGAGTAAGGCAGTTTTACATAGTTGATATTGGCCAGGGTATTACGGGCTGCAGCCTGGTCGTCTACCATAAATTTAGGAACATACATAGCGCCAGCAACAAGAGCATTGAATTTTGAAGCATAACGACGTTTTACCAGGTCTGCTTCGAAGGCAGCCCAGTTATCTTTCATGTTCGGGTCTTTTTTGATCTGCTGGATCTGTGCAGCAGCCTCCTGCGGGTTAAACACGCCGGTTTCCCGGTTGGTGAAAGCCTGTTTTACCGTCGGATCGGGATTCGGTCCGGTAAGCAGGTCGTTCAGCTCTGCTTTACTTACTATGATACCCAGTTTATCATTGATACCACTCAGCAACTGTTCGTTGACCAATTGGTTCCAAACCTGGTCGCGGATCTGCGCCTGGTTGTTATCATCGATATTGGCACTAGGGTTTTGTGCTTTTATCTCGTTCTCTCTTTGCTGCACCCTGGCTTCGTATTCGGTATAGTCAATTTTTTTACCGTCGATCTTACCAATGGTGGTAGAGCGGGTTCTTCCTCCCTTACCATAGTCCATCAGTATAAAGCCCACAAGCGCTAAAACAATGACGCCACCGGCCAGCTTTGCATATTTATCCCGAATTTTCTGAATTATTGCCATAGTAAATAAAATGCACAATTATTTATTAAAAAGTGCGCAAATGTAATGATAAAAATGGAAAAACGCATACCTGGATGGTCCTAAATATAATAATATAACAAAAAATCTAAACCCGGCCGAAATGCCCGGAGCACCGGACATATTAAGCTTTTTTTGATTTTCAAACAAATTTATTTTATGTATTTTTAGGGCAAATTTAAATACTGATGGATATTAAGAAATTGATCCTCCCCCTTGTATGCTCGGTGTTCTCGGTTGCCGGTGCATTTGCACAACAACGTAGCTGTAATATGGCAGTTACCCTTATTTCCCCGTCCGAAGGAGCAGTGATCGCGGCTTTTGCCCAGTTCGACGTAACGGTAAATATTAAGAACAATGGTACTGCCGATCTCGTAGTGGGCGATACCCTGTGGTACAATACACCACTTATGTTCGACTTTAACCGCCAGCCTTTTGTGCTTACGGAAGGCATAGCCGCCGGGCAGGCCCGTACCATAAAGCTGGCCACGATTACCAATGTGGACGGAAGCTCTACCGACCAGGAACAGGAATTCTGTGTACGGGTAGAAAGTAACCCTACCGGCAACGGCGCATACATAGACCCCGATTTTGCGGATAACCGCGATTGCAATACGATTATCCAGAAAGCCACGCCAACCGCGATAAACGATGTGGATAAACACGGCCGCATGAAACTGCAGTTGTCGCCCAACCCCACACCGGCCATGGTAAAAATGACCTTCAGCACCGAACGGGCCACCGAAGTGAACCTGAGCGTTAAAGATATGACCGGCCGCGAAGTGATGACCCGCAATATGGGTAAAGTAAGCCAGGGTGCCGCCGAACTTCATGCCGATGTATCGGGTCTTGCCCCGGGCATTTATATGCTGGAATTGCAGGGTGGCGGACAAAGCGCCATAGGCAAACTGGTAAAACAATAACATACAACATCAGGATATTCCATTTTACATAAGAACAGATGACTTTCGGGGGGAAGGTCATCTGTTTGTTTTTTGTACATTGCAGGCACAATGCATTTTTCCCGTTTGTTTTTAGCAATACTGGCCGGCACAGGCCTGGCGCTGCTTCCGGCCTGTGGGCATAAGGCGGGCAGCGAAGAGGCCGTGTTCCGTTACAACCAGATCGGCGGTATGGAAACCCTCGACCCGGCCTTTGCCAAAAACCTGACGGTGATGTGGAATGTGCACCACATCTACAATACGCTGCTCGAAGTCGACAGCGCCCTGCATGTAACGCCATCGCTGGCGCATAACTGGGAGGCCTCGGCCGACGGCCTGCAGTACACCTTCCACCTCCGCAGCGATGTTTACTTCCAGGATAATGAAGCCTTTCCCGGGGGCAAAGGCCGTAAAATGGTCGCGTCCGATGTGGTATACAGTCTTGGCCGTATTATCGACCCGGCCACTGCTTCGGCGGGCGCCTGGATCTTTAACGACAGGGTGCGCGACCAGCAACCCTTCGAAGCGCCCGACGATTCTACCTTTGTGCTGCACCTGCGCGAACCCTTCCGCCCGCTGCCCGAGATCCTGACGATGCCCTATTGCTCGGTGGTACCCCGCGAGGTAGTAAGCCGCTGGGGCAAGGATTTCAGGAACCATCCCTGTGGCACCGGCCCTTTTTATTTTAAATACTGGGACGAAGGCAATATGCTCGTATTGCACCGCAACCCGCATTACTGGGAAAAGGATGCTGCTGGCAAGTCCCTGCCTTATCTCGATGCCATACAGGTATCCTTCCACGAAACCCGCGCCATGGAGTTCCTGTTGTTCAACCAGGACAAGATCGATTTCGTAAGCGGTATCGACGGATCGATGAAGGACCTGGTGCTGACGAAAAAAGGCACCCTGCGGCCCGAATTTGCCGACCGGATCAACCTCTCCAAAAAGATATACCTCAATACCGAATACCTGGGTTTTATCGTCGACCCGGATAATAAACTGATCCGCAACAGCCCTATACGGTTATTGAAAATCCGGCAGGCCATCAACTATGCCATAGACCGGAGCAAGATCGTTACCTATTTCCGCAACGGAGTGGGGGTACCCGCTACACGGGGTTTTATTCCGCCGGGTATGCCCGGTACCGAGCAGTCGCCGGTTAAAGGCTACGATTATAACCCGGCGCGGGCCCTGCAACTGTTGCAGGAAGCGGGTTTTGAAGGGGGGAGCAACCTGCCCGTTATTATCCTCACGGCCTCGGATGCCGATGCGGATATCTGCAATTTTGTAGCCAGTCAATTGAACGATGTGGGTATAAAGACCGAAGTGCAGGTGATGTTGAAAAGCTCGTTGCGGCAACAGATCAGCCAAAGCAATATTGCTTTTTTTAAGGCGCAGTGGATTGCCGATTATCCCGACGCGGAGACTTATCTCGCTTTTTTCTATGGAAAGTTCCCGGCGCCGCCCAACTACTCCCGGTTTAAGAATGCCACCTTCGACCGGTGGTATAACCAGAGCCTGCAGACCAATAATGATTCGCTGCGTTTTGCATTGTACGGTAAAATGGACAGCCTGGCCACCAGTATGGCGCCGGTGGTTCCGCTTTTCTACGACGAGCTGTTGCATTTTACCCATCGTGATATCAGCGGCTTGCAAAGCAATGCTTTAAATATGATCGATCTCAGGAGGGTCGTTAAGGAAAAGGGGCATAAATAGTGCAGGTATTATAGCCTTAATTTCCCTGTAAAAAACTGGTTTTCAATTTTATAAAAATTGGAAGACTTAATTTCCATTTTAATTTTTGAACTTTTAAAATTCTGTTTTACCTTTGCAGCCCAATGGCGGGATAGCTCAGATGGTTAGAGCGCAGGATTCATAACCCTGAGGTCACGGGTTCAACTCCCGTTTCCGCTACCAGAGATACAAAGCGTTACAGATTTTTTCTGTGACGCTTTTTTTATTTTTCCGCAACACGTCTCCTGTAATAAATTTTGCGAAGGGGGTGGATTTTGGATGAAGTGGAAAAGTTGGGGGACTCTGGGATACTTACCCTGATTTTTTTATTCTTCTTTGTCTTAATACAAAGAAGCAAAAATCAAGACTGTAGAAAAGGGCTAAAAATGCCTTGTACGCCTAAAAGAAATAAGTCCGGGCGGTAGCAAAAAATGGACGAAGGAATGACGAACGAACTAAGGTACAGGGCCAGACTGTGGGAACTGTATTTCTTTTTATACGGCGTCCTGCAGCATTTATTCGCTGTGTTTTTTATTTTCCTATTGGTGCTCATGAGCGCTACGCGGTTTATTAACGCCCTTTTTCTAAAGGTCGGTATGTTTGGTTGTTTTCTGGCTTGACGTCCCGGCAGTGTATGTAACGGGTGTTGAACGAAGAATGCCTACGCGGTTGGTGACCAGATGTTATGACCAATATACACCCGTTCGCTGCGTCGCCGTATCGCTGCGAGAAAAAACTCATATTCTACTGCTGCAATTAGCAGTAGCGGCCAGGCCAGGTAAATTGGTAGCGAGACACTACGAATAGCTAAGCAAATAAATAGGTATCTGGCAAAACGATGATTCGTTTTAAGAACAAGGCTTTTTATCCCACAGGAATTCCGCTTGATCCCAGATTTTCTCGCAGAGATCTACTTTTTTTTTCGCCATGAGCGCCGCATCGCATCGAGCCATTGACTATAAATTGTTTCCCCGCGACGTTTCCTGCAAGGAACGTTGCGGACAGGAGAGGATAAACATAGATACCTGCAATTTGCTTCTGGCCTTCTGCGATCAGGATGGGTTCTATTGTCCCGCTATGAGCGCTGCGCCGCATCGGGATTATAAAACAAATCGCACAAAACTTGTTCAAGGGATTATGATTAAAAATTATAATTTATTATATTTGGTCAAAATAGCCCCTATGAAAACAACAAGTACATTTAGACTTTATTTGTCCCTTTTCCTTTGCCTGGTTGCGTTTTCCGCTTGTAACAAGCCCAACCAGTTTGATGTAAATTTCTTCTTTCCGGAAGCAAAAACGAATGGGACTTTCACGCGGTTTGTTGCTAAATACGCACTTAGCGAAAGAGGAATACCCGTCGATGGCGACGATCTGCTATCGATTACCGATGGTCTTCAGAAAGAATTTTTCGGAGGTGTGGGTATGAGTGGAACGATCACAATAGATGATCAGAACATTTCGTTCGAACCTACTATAGGAAGTTCCCTGTTGGGAACCGGGTTTAAAAGTTTTCAGATTCCCATCCGGGACATCACGGAAGTCGATAGCAAGTCGTTCCTGGTTATCAGCAAAGCAGTGCTTGTAAATACGCCGAACGGCAGCTTCTCGTTTTACCTTACCAAAGCCAAACATTGGTACAACCCCCTAAAGTACGAAGACGAAGAAATCATTAAGATGATAAAAAGTAAAATGGGTAGATAAACGGAAGTAAACACAGGATCGCAAAGCGCTATTCTCTGCGGCTGTTTGTCTGAACGGCAAGTAGGTACCGCAAAGGGACAAAACAGATCCGTTCTGTTTTGTCCCTTTGTCTTTCTATGGCTTCTTCGTTACTAGTGATTATAACTCAACACCCTTTTTAATTGCCAGTGTGTACCATCGTAGAGCCAGAGGTGTACAAACCGGGCGCTGCCGGTTTTGGTCCAGTCGTTTTTTGATCGGATATAAAAACTATGCAGGCCTTCCTGCACCGCGCCGTATATCTTGCCCTTATCCTTTAGCGGGTATACCTTCATATGATCCAGGCTCCGTTTCATTTTCTCCTTACCGCCGCAGATATTGTTCTTTACGGAACGGATAAAGTCGGCGCGGCCCTGTGTAATACCACCCAGGTCGTGGTAAAATTCCAGGTCTTCGGCAATAATCTCGTCGTAAAAGCTATGGTTACATTTATTGAAACCCTCTTCGAACACCAGGCTGTCGAGTGATACGATCTTTTTGTAGACAGAGTCGGATGGGCGCAGCTGGGCCAGCACTAATTGGGCGAAAAGGCAACAGGCAGCAAGCAGTACATACTTTTTCATGAGAGATTATTGTTTTTGTTTCCTGCTGCATTTGGTGCAGCATAGGCGCTACAAATGTAGGGCTTGTTTTTATGTGGCGAACATATGCAGAACAGGCGACCCAATGGCCGCCTGTTGCGTATTGCTTGTTGAACAGCTACAGCTGCGCCATAATATCTTTTTTATGATAAATGCGGCCGTCGATCAATGTCGTGCATACCGTGGTTATATTGCTGATATCCTCCAGCGGGTTTTGTTCCAGTATGATGAGATCCGCATCCTTACCGGCTTCTATGGTGCCCCAGCGATCGGCCTCGCCGGCAAATAAAGCGGCAGTATGCGTGGCTGATTTTAAAATGGTATAGTTGTCGAGTCCCGCCCGGCTCCAGTTCATCATCTCTTCATATACATTAAAACCATCGGCCTGGAATACGCCCGTGGCATCGCTGCCGATCAGCAGCGGACAGTTATTGGCGGCAAGTTGTTTCAGGACTTCCTGTTTGCGGGCCAGCACCGGGCGGTGGGCATCGCGGTCGGCTATTACCTTGGCACTACCGCCGGCCTTTTCGATGTCTTCTGTATATTTCTTTTCCCAATAGCCGGTATACTTTGCCGGTACCAGGTTATACGTAATCCTTTGCCGGTAGGCATCGGGGTACAACTGGTCGAAACCGATCATATCCCAATCGAGGGTGGGGCAATTAAATACCCCGTGTTGCCGCGTCTGTTTTACTGCTTTGCTGATCGCTGCAGCCTGCTCCAGGTCTTCGTAGCCGCCCAGGTGTTCGATACTGCCAAAACCCGATGCCAATACCTTGTCCATGGGAAGGGGTATCATTTTTTCGCCCTGTGCATAAGCGGGGTAATGGCCGTAAACAGTCATGCCATTGCGCCGGGCTGCGGCCATCAGCTGATCGAATGCTTTTTCGTCGGCCACGCTGAACAGTTTGATAAAGCGGATCTGCTGTTGTTTGAGCGCCAACATCAGGCTGTCGAGTGTTTTTTCGTCGCGTTGCACCTGTTTACCGATCAGGTAACTGTATATAATTTTCGGGCTTACCGGCGCCGCAGCCTGGGCCAGGCGCTGTTTAAGCTCCTGTTGCTGCAGCTTGCGGGCATTCGTTACCCGTATATGCGTAACACCTGCGGCAATGTTCATCAGCAGCAGGGTGTCTGTCCTGGCGGGTTCCGGCAGGTGCACATGCATATCGGTAAGGCCCGGCATCAGGTACCTGCCCTTGCCTTCGATAACCTGTGCGCCGGCCTCCGCCCGGCTGCCGGCGTTTTTACCGATCGCCAGGATCCTGCCATCGCGGATCAGTACGCTTTGCCCGGCAATTACTTTTTTGCCGGTCATCGGTATCAGGTTAATGTCGCGGATCAGGATGTCGCCGGCATGTAATGCCAGTGCCCCAAACATGCAGGAAATAAATGTGGCTATCTTTTTCATAAATACGGATTTGGTTCGCACAAATTAAAGCATGCTTTTTCTTTAGCATGTGTTACTAACCTCCGCTTAACAGCGCCAGGGGCAGGATCGGCCGATCCTGCCCCTGGTTTATACAAGAGAAAAATGTTATTGCTTAACCGGGTTACTTTTTCGGATGCCGGGAAAGGTAGCCAGCACGATAATGCCTAAAACCACCAGCACGAGATAGCTATAGCCCAGCTGGGCCTGGTTTTCGGCCCTGATAAGATAAGTAACGCCATAACTCAGCGTAGAGGTAACGATATAAGCGCCGCCGCCCGTAATGCCGCCGGCCATAGCGGCATTCTGCGGGAACATGGTAATACTGCGGGCAAAGTAATTGGTGAAAGTAAAGCCTGCGGCCATATGCAGGATATAAGCCAATAGGATCAGCACATAGATATTGGGTCCCATGGCCGCGCTTGCAATCAGCAAACCGGCTGCTGCGAGTTGTATCGCTGTTGCCCATGCCGTTTTGCGCAGCAGCGGCCGCCCGATCAGGAACTTGCCCAGGAAGCCGCCGGCCATCCAGGCCGAGCCCAGCAGCAGCGAGATATAACCTGCTGCTATGGCGGAGTAGCCCAGTTTATGCTCCAGGATAAAAGTGCCGCTCAGCCCATACAGCATTACCGTGCCATAGGAGATGCCCAGCATAAGCAGGCCCCAGGTAAAGCTGCGTTGCCCCAGCATCATACGGTAAGCATTGAGCACGGTTGCAAAACGCGGCTCGGAGCGGCGTTGCAGGGTCTCGCCGGAAAAAAGCAGTTCGAGCAGGAACAGCAGTGTGCCGAATATGCCCAGGAAGTAGAAGTTGGCCCGCCAGTTAAACAGTCCTTCGAGATAACCGCCGATATAGGGCGCCACGATTGGCGCTACGCCCCAGACGATGGTAATGATGCTGACATATTTTTTCTGTTTATCACCGCTATATACATCGACAAAAAGTGCGCGCTTCGCTACCAGGATAAAACCTACCGTTATGCCCTGCACCACACGCATAGCCAGGATAAGGTTTATATTATTGGTGATGGCAATCAGATAACAGGATATGGAAAACAACAACAGCGATACCAATGACAGCCGGTAACGGCCGAAGGTATCGAGCAGGCTGCCCACAATACATTGCGATAGCCCGTAGCTGATCAGGAACAACGAAAGGGTAAGCTGTACCGATTGTTCGCTTACCTGCAGTCCCGTAGCCATATGGGGCATCGAGGGCAGGTAGATGTCCGTAGCGAGACCGGAAAGCGGTATCAGCACATAAGCCAGTACCGTGGCGATAGGTATATTGCCGGTTTTAAGGTGCCGGACTTTTGTTGAAGTCTGCATATACCAGGATCAGGTGAGGGCGCAAATTTAGGACAAGCCTGCGATACAGCCGGTGAGAATATACAAATGGTAGTAATCATAAAATTGATAGCACAGCGGGGCCGGGGCTTGGATGGTGCAATAGCGCTTTGAGAAGATGTGCTACATTTGTGGCTCAATTTGTTGCCATGAAACGTATTATACCTTTCCTGCTGTTGCTGGGCGGCATGCTCCAGGCCGGCCGGGCACAGGCTACCGACGAAGAACTGAAGAAAAAGAACCTCAGCGATACCATCCTGTCGAGGACACGCGAGCTGCTGGTACCCGATCCATTCGATGCACAAAAAGTCTTGCTGCAACTGTTTCCCGGTTATTATTACAACCTGTCGCACGATAATTACACCAACGAGCTGATCAGCTGGGAATGCAGGAGCTGCAAGCCCGCACCCGTTTTCGATGCCAACCAGATCGAAGAAAACACTTTTCCCAATGAAAACGGGGTGGCCACCCGGCTGATCAATGTAATGGACTATAAGGATGCAGCAGGCCAGCAATATAAGGTGATGAGCTTTAACCATTCGGAATATGACGCCGACGGTATTACAACCGGCCGGTTTAGCGGTGGCATACTGGGCATGGCTAAATTTATGCGGACGCCTGCCGGCTGGAAGATGCGGATATTCCAACCCGTTATACGGGCTTATGGCGCTTTTTCCCAATGTCCCGAACCTGAACTGTTGCAGATCGGCGA
The DNA here is from genome assembly GCF_003014535.1 of Taibaiella chishuiensis. Taxonomy (GTDB): domain Bacteria; phylum Bacteroidota; class Bacteroidia; order Chitinophagales; family Chitinophagaceae; genus Taibaiella; species Taibaiella chishuiensis. The sequence goes on from NZ_PYGD01000001.1 coordinate 644,032, forward strand.
AGATCAGTATGCCTTTATGCTCCGGCACATTAATGGTGGCGCCGGTGGGCCCTTTGACGGAGACTACTACCTGGTGGCCGGCGCCGACGGTGCTTACCGCGAAGTAATGGCTGCTTATAATACCGAACGTACCGAAGGCGAAGGCACCTGTTACTGGAAAAGTGAATACAGCTGTCCGCCCGGCGACAAGAAATTTTTCCGCGATATCGTTATCCTTACCCGCGGTACTTATTATGCCCCGGATAAGGAAGGCCTGCCGCAGATCGTGCGCAGCAAGCTGAAAGGAAAAGCAAAAGGCACCTTCAGCCTGGAGCAAAGATATATTTACAAAGGTGGCAAAGGCTACGAGGCCGCAACACCGGTATGTACCGTAAATTAGAACAAGCCGATGCATGTGGATTTCCTGATTGTGGGGCAGGGCATAACCGGTACCCTGCTGAGTTATGAACTGCTAAAGGCGGGTAAGCGGGTGCTGGTGGTCGACCGGCCCGATGCCCGTAAAGCCAGCCTGGTGGCCGGTGCGGTAATTAACCCGCTATCGGGCAAGGGCTTTCGTGCGGCGCAACATGCAGCGCTGTTGATCCCGGCTGCCCTGCAAACCTATAGATCGCTGGAAACCTTGCTGGACAAAGCTTTGCTGCGGGAGCAAACACTTTATATTTTCCCGGGGGATGAAGAAGAAGTCCGGGCCTTTGATGCGGCTATACAACGCGAAGCGGGCAGCCATTTGCATTGGATGCCGGAAGCAGCCCGCGACGAATGGGGCAATTATTTTCATATGGAGCAAGGTATCGGTATGCAACAACCGGTATGGCAGGTAGATGCAGCCTCGCTGCTGGAGTGCTGGCGTCAATACCTGGTTGCACAGGATGCTTACCGCGAAGAGGTATTCGCTTATGACCAACTGGTGGTTAACGAAACACAGACGCAGTATAAAGATATAACGGCAGGTACTGTTGTGTTTTGCGAAGGAACGGGCGCTGTGCATAATCCTTTCCTACAAGGTTTGCCTTTTACCCGCAACCGGGGCGATGTATTGTTGTTATCGGCGCCGGGCCTGCCTGCTACGGGCATCTATCACCGCGGGCTGCGCCTTGTGCCCCGTGCCGACGGCCTGTTTTGGTGCGGCAGTAATTACCGCTGGCAGTTCGACGACCTGGAGCCCGATACCGGTTGGCAGGCGTATGCGGAAACCCTGCTGGGACAATGGCTGCGGGTTCCGTTTGCTATAGAAGCCCATCTCGTAGCCGAACGCCCGACTACCGCGGGCCAGGTACCGCTTATCGGTCGTCATCCGCGCCACGCGGCACTGGCCGTTTTTAACGGACTGGGTACCCGGGGCTTTTCTTCCGGGCCTTACTGGGCGGCGCAGCTCTGCCGGCTATTGTGCCAAAAAGAATATAGCCTGTCCAACTACAGTAAAGACTGGCTGGACAGGCATTGGAGCAAACAGGCTTAAGGGCTTATTTATCGTCTTTTTCCTCGTGGTATTCCATCTCGGTATTGATCTCCCAGATGTTCTTTTTATCCTTCCTGCCGGCGATGATATTGTCTACCGCCGTCATGGCTGTAAGCATGGAGTGATCGCTGTTGTTGTATTTGTGCATACCGTTACGTCCCACCAGGAACAGGTTTTCGAACTGGTCGGTATACGTCTTCAGTTCGTCGAAACGGTTATAGGTGCCGAAATAAGCCGGGTAGGCTTTTTCCATACGCAGCACGGTACTGTCCAGCACATCGGCTTTATCGATGATCTCGATCTGGGCCAGCTCATCGATGGCGAATTTCTTCAGGGCCTCGTCTTCCATGGTCCACAGCGGATCGCCTTCGTTACAGAAGTATTCCATACCGATCCATACATGGTCAGGGTTGGCTACCATAAAAGGACTCCAGTTATTGAAGATCTGCAGGCGGCCTACTTTTACCTCCCGCTCCTGGATATAGATCCAGTTATCCTTTACGGTATTGGTATTGGCTGCAGGCATTTTTTTATCCCTGCGTATTTTCAGCTTATCCATCAGCAGGCCTACGGTAATAAAGTCGCGGTACAGCAAGCCCTCGGCTACGGTACGCACCGACTGCGGCACGGCGGGTTGCATGGTGGTCAGCAATTGCTTCATCGGCATGGTGGAGAAGAAGTAATCGCAGGCTACGGTCGATTCTTCGCCGGTTTTGCAATTACGCACCGTTACCGCTTTTACGGTATTGCCTTCGTTATGGATGTGGACCACTTCGTGTTCCATATGGATGATACCGCCTTTGGCTTCCACCTGCCGGGCTACTTCTTCCCACATCTGGCCGGGGCCAAACTTAGGATACAGGAAGCGTTCGATCAGGCTGGTTTCCGTTTCTTTCTGGCTGATATTATCGGTTGCTTTGGGGCTTTTCTTTTTCGCTTTCAGGGCGTGTTGTATCGCTTTAATGATCGAAAGCCCTTTAATACGTTGCGCGCCCCAGTCGGCCGATATTTCCTTACAGGCAATACCCCATACCTTTTCGGTATAGTCTTTAAAAAAGGTGAGGTACAGTTCTTTGCCGAAGCGGTTGATAAAGAAATCTTCCAGCGATTTTTCGTCTTTGATCGGGCTGATCTGCGCTGTCATATAAGAGAAAAATATCTTTATGGAGCGGAAAAGGCCCAGTCCGCGCAGGGTTTCAGCAGATAAAGTAACCGGGTAACTAAAAAACTGTTTCAGGAAGTAAATGCGGGACAGGCGGCCACGCACCAGCATGATCTTATCCTGGTCGTTGCTGCTTGCCGTTTCGACATGATGGGTATCGACCAGCCTGGTTTTATTCTGGTATTGGATGCGTACCTGGTCCTCGGAAGTTTTTTCCATGGGCAGGATATGCAGCCACCAGTCCATTACCCGGTCGGATTTGGAGAAAAAGCGATGCCCGCCGATATCGATACGATTGCCTTTATAATTTATGGTTTTACTGATACCGCCGATATCCGTCGTTTTTTCGTAAACGATGGGAATAATATCAGTACGGTGTAACAGCTCGTAAGCTGCTGTTAATCCAGCCGGACCTGCGCCGGCAATAAGGGCTATCTTTTGCGCCATTAAAACTATTTACCTATTTTACTTACGGTTGGCGAAGATAAGTATTCGCAACCTATTATAATCGTCTATTCGTTAAAACCTATTACTTTAAGGTTATTAATAACGCAGGTAGTAGGCCCGTTATTTTCGTTGCTGAAAAGAATTTCCACCTGGTCGAAGTCCTGGTTATCAACCTGTATATCCACATTTATCGTTTGCCATACGCCCTGTTCCAGGAAGCGCTGCACCCGTATACTGCGCTCCTCTAACTGTTGCCCGGCCTTTTTTAACCGGATCCTGAAATGGGTCATAAACCATAAATTCGATTCTTTGGCGGGTGTAAAAAATGCCGCTTCAGCCCTGATCCATTTAAATTTTTGCGCGGGCGCCGGGAAAACAAAAGATTGTTGTACCTCTTTTGTGACCGTAGTCGTATCCGTAAGCGCATTTTGATACAAGACAACGGCGTTCGTAACCGTTCCCTGGAAGAGGTCCTTATTGTCTTTAAGTTTCTGGATTTCGGGTGGCAGGTCGTAGCGGAGCACGGTAGCCCAGAAGTAAGCGCTGGTACCGGGAATATTGCCTGCCAGGCTACCTTTATGGGCCTGGTAGGTCCACCAGAGGTTAAAGTAAATAAACAGTAAGGCAACAGGCGCTACTATCCAGGTCAGCAGTTTGCGGGACAAAACGCTTTGCATAAAGGATGCCAGCGGAAACATAAGTACCGGGTAACTCTGGATCATGGCCCGGCCGCCATAATCCCAGGCGTTCCAGGCACATACGATATAGTAGTTGATTGCAATTAAAGCAAGAATCGCCAGCTTGTTTCTTCCCCGCTTTACAAACGGGATAATGCCGATAAGCGCAAAGAACATAACCGGTGTGTACACCAGCCAGCCACATTGAAAGTTCAGCGTATACTGCCTGAAATGGGGACTAAGCCAGGAGAACCCCTGATCGCCGTAGCTATACACGAACCAGTGACCGGAGGCGTACTTCCAATAAATAAACTGCAGGCTCACGATACACAGACCGATAAACGAAGCGGCCAGCAGGGTCCGGATATGTGTTTTAAACAACCGTATTCTTTCTTTCAGCGCGGTGCGCGAAACAGCCTCCAACCCCCATAGCAGCGGTATCAACACCGCAATGGCTTCTGTTGGGCGCACCAGGGTAATCAACCCGATCAAGGCGCCCAGCCTGAGTGCGTATTTCCGTTGAAACGACTGGTAGTAAAAATGCGTGTTCCAGAGTATAAACACATAAAGCGAAAAAAGCCAGCAATGCGTCATGCCGACGTCTATGCTTGCGTAATTCAGATAACTGGTGCCTAAAACCAGGAGCAGGAGCACAATAGCAGTTACCAGGTCGCTATAATAAAGTAACAGTAACCGCCTCAGGTACCATAGCCCGATGAATACAAAAAGCATGGCACCGGCATAGATCATAAACTGGTAAGGCCTGGAAAACCCGTCGGCATCGTAGCCAAGCGGTTGTGCAGAAACATGCGCGATCGCAAAAAACGGCAATTCCATAATAGCCATTCCTGCAGTGTATTTCATGACATAATCACCCGATGGAAGCTTAAAGCCTTGCTGGAAATCCTCGGGTGGTACGGGATGATATTTTTGTAATATGCTGTCTTTAAATGTCTGTGCCTTCAGGTCATGATAAATAAAAACCGAAGGTAAGTACCAGTAGTATCCCGAGGCATCCCAGGATAACTGGGCTTCGCCGCCTCCCTTTTCCCAACGGGGATAAAACAAAGAACCGGCGTAGGCCATTAAAAAGGCACAGAAAAAGAAAGAAATTTTTGATTTCATAGATGAGGGAGACTACTGGTGTCTATCCAAAAATGTTATAAATATCGGTTTGTGCCGATACGCGTTATACGGTCTGGGCCTGCGACAGGATTAAGGGCACCAAGATACACTAAAAAATAAAGACGTAATTAATAGCATGGATATTATAACGCGGAACCACCGGCCTGCAATTTCTTGTAAAAACGGAAGGTACAGGAACCTGTATGCCCATAATACTGTGGCCGGTAAACCAATTGCCTCCTGTTATAATCTGAAAAAATGCCCCTTTACACAATGGCGCACATCGTGTAAAGGGGCATTCAAATAATGACGCCGGGATGTTTACCCGTTTAAACGCCAGCCTATTTCTTAACGATTTTGTACGTCGTTATATTGAACCGGTCCTGTATTCTTACCAGGTAAAGCCCCGGATTGTAGCCTGAGAAATCAAGTACGATTTCTTTGGGTTGCGGGAATTGTTTTTCAAACAAAGCGCTTCCCCTGAAGTCGACGATAGATATGGTGACATCTGTCGTGATATGATCCGGCTCAATCCTTAATACGTTTTCTACCGGGTTGGGCCCGATTTTATAGGTTGGCGCGCCCAGGTCCTTATTACCGGCTATATGATCGATGGTATAGGCCGGCAATTCGGATATTCCTGTTTCTTTCGGCGGTGCAGGGCGGTTAAGGTTTTTGCTGCCAAAGCAGTTAACGGAATACTCGCAGGCCCGGTATTCAAAAAAGCGCAGAATGCTTTCGCTCGAATTATAAATGATCTGGTTTTGGGTCCATTTGCTTTGCAATATGGAGGACTGGGTTCCGGAAGCGCCAAAGCCAAGATATTCGGGAGCGTCCACGTAATCATTGACGAAATTATGAACCCAGACATAGCTGAATTGTCCGTTTATAAAACTGAGCTTCTGGTTGAGCGATTGGATCCGGTTGTCGGTACCCATGTAGTACAACATATTATGCGTATTGTCCCATTCCAGGCTACCTTTGAGCAGTTCCCCAGTACCATAGGTATAGTTGATCAGTTCGTGCGTCCAGTTATTGGGGCCAAAATAGAACTGGTGTAATTTTTCGTCTGTTCCTATGTAATAAACCTTGCCGCCTGCGCATTTTAATACGCCCTGCTTGTTGCTGTTGATCAGGTAAGCACTGGTATTCCAGTTCGCATCTATATAGGCATTTTCATAATTACTGCCATTGAACCATTGGCACTGCAGCCTGTTGTCCCAGCCCCTGTAGAAAACCGTGATGTTGGCGTTGTTGTCCTGTTCGTCGAGCGTCAATTCTCCGGCGGTGATATTGCTCGGATTGCCATACGAGCCGATAAGCTGGTGGTACCAGGTTCCCCCGGATAGTCTTAACCTGTGGATTTTGTAATCTATACCCACGTAAAAAATATCGCCGTATTTGGAGTTGACTACGCAATTGGGTCCGTTGAGCACTTTAAGGTCGTTGGGCCCGGCGCCAACGGCATTAAAGAAATTAACATGAAAAGTGCCATCGCTCCAGGCATTTATAAACTTAAGGATACCGTTATTGTCACGATAAGTAATAACGCCATATTTCGAATTAAAGGTGATGCCGGAAGTTGTCGTTTCTGCGCCCGATATAACGGTTTCGTTATGTATGATGCCCAGGCGGCGGATTACTTTCTGATCCGGTCCTACAAAGAAAAGCTCGTCCTCATTGGTGTGGTTTATGGCCATACAGTTGTAAAAGCTGGAACTGACATAACGTGGAGGTGGCGGATTCTGAACGAGGTTTGCCGCATAATAATCATTTACCCAACCCTGGGCCGTTTTAAACGGCGAAGTACTGTAGTTACCGTTGTTGGGTTTCCAGACCCTGATGTAATCGATATCCATGTATGCGTTATTCATGTTCGCCGTTTCTCTCATCTGCAGGCTTGCCCGGATGTCTGCTGCACATTGATAGGTTTGCACAACATTGGGGTTTACGGTATAAACCTCCCGGCCATTAAAGAAGAAGGTAACTTTATCCGGCGTCCAGGCAACAGTGTACGTGTTATAGTCATAAGAAAGTCCTCTCAGACCCTTCTTGTAGGCACCCATATTACAACATATATTTTTGGTGGCATTGATGGACCGGTAGATTTTGCCGTCATACTTCACGTACTGGTTGGCGTTATAGTTCGATTCACAATTGAACTCCGGGTAACTACATCCGTTACAGGCACCAATGAACTGCCAGTCGGTTGGATTACCATTGGGAAATCTGCCCCAGTCGATAAGGCCCGACATCCAGCGCCGGTCGGTATCCATATTAACATCATCCATGACATCGATTTCGGTTGGTCCGGTATAGAGCCAGAATGTAGGCCATACGTCGTATATGCTTTCTGAGCCCTCCATGGGTAGCCTCGCCCTCATCTCAAAAATGCCGTAGGTAAATCCCTGGTTTTCGGCCCAGCAGCCGGCGTCCGGGAACATTTTAGACCGGAGCATGCCTGAAACATATTTAACGGTCCGTGTTCTCCCGTCTAAAAGTGTTGCGGTGTAGGGCGATGCAAGTTTGGTCGCGGTTATCCGGCATATACCGTTGCCATCAGGCAGGTTATACAGGCTGATCTTGCTGGCATCAAAAATCTCCGCGCCATAGCCACTTTGAGGATCTCCGCCCGCATTTGAAAATTCCCACCGGGTAGCAAGGTCTGCCTTGGTGGTGCTAAATTGTTCATCGACGATCAGGTGATACCTGGAATAGTCGATCTTGCATTGCGCATGTGCCAGTGCTGAAAAAAGAACCAGCAACGCTGTGTTAATCATTGATTTCATGGTAAACATAGTTTTGAGATGATTACTAAATAAAGGATGGTAAAGAGCGGAAAAATTACCGGGGCCGGTTGTGTAAGGGAATAGTTTTTGAATGCACCTGTGCGATCAGCGTTAATGCCATTGTTATAAGCAATAGCGTTGTTTTTTCTATGGCATTTTTTCAAGTATTAAATATTTTCCGAAATATACACACGGGTTTTATGGAGCAGGGATTATTCTCATAAACGGTAGGAAAAACTGTATTACTGGTATTATTCCTTAAACAAGCCATCTGGCGCCAACCAACCATTTATGACTGTCGTGCATGCAGAAAGAACAATCCGGCAAGGCGAAGAAGGCATTAGTGGAGTATTGAATAAAGTGGCGATCAACACATGATCCCGGTAACTACAAGTGCAGAACAAAACAAGGATTTCAGATTCATAAGAAAGTGAATTTGAGTTTAGTAACCGAACAAAATAATGATAAGCACCAGAGGATACTAAAAGAAAATTTAGGATAATGAAATGTTGTCTTACTTTTAGGTCATCATTTCAAAATGATCTGTCATGACCTACCCTGTTAAAAGTATTTTCGCCCTGCTGGTGGGTGCAGTAATCCTGCCCTCCTGCGTATCCAACAAGAAATTCAACGAATCACAGGCTTCCCTGGCGGCCATGCGTAAGCGTGCCAGCGAGTTACAGGACGACCTGAGCAACGCCAAAAGCAGGCTGCGCCTGATGGAAGAGGCTAACGAATCGGCTGCCAACCAGCTCGACGAAAAAGACAAAAGAATATCGGCTAACCAGCAGGAGCTGGCCGATCAGCAGGAAAGACTGCGCCAGTTGCAGGAGCTGATCGACCGGCAAAAAGCACAGACCGAAGCGCTGCGCGGCAAAATGGCCCAGGCCCTCGGCAACTTTACCTCCGACCAGTTATCGGTATTTACCAAAAATGGTAAGGTATATGTGAGCCTCTCCGAAAAACTGCTGTTCCCCTCGGGCAGCGCCGTAGTAAACCAGGAAGGTAAAGAGGCGCTGCAAAAAGTGGCCGAAGCCCTTAACGAAAACCGCGATATCAATGTGAATATCGAAGGCCATACCGATACCGTACCCATCCGGATCAAGTTTGAAGACAACTGGGCGCTTAGTGTTGCCCGCTCTACCGCTATCGTACGCCTGCTTACTACTACCTACCAGCTGGATCCTACCAGGATTACCGCCAGCGGCCGCAGCCAGTATGAGCCGGTGGCAGACAACAGCACACCCGAAGGACGAGCCAAAAACCGGAGGACCGAAATTATCCTGGCGCCTAAGCTCGATGAACTGATGCAGCTTATCGACGACAGCAAATCCAAATAATACGGACCGCAGACCGCAGGGCATCGTGTGTACCGCGATGCCGCATTTTGTTTACCCAATACCCGCTTGCGGGCCCTACCGAAATGAAAAAGACCTTATTCCTGTTATGCACCTTATGGTGCGGCTGGCAGCAGGCCGCAGCACAGAAGGAGATCACGCTGAAGGGTGTAATCCGCAACCCTGCCGATAAGCGCGTGATCGTTGCCAACCTGAGCGCCAGCCAGCTGGAGCAAAAACAAAACATTAAAGAAGCGACGCTTGCCGACGACGGCACGTTTACCGTAAGCATACCCGCCACCGAAGCCTATAACTGGATGGTAATTCTGAACGGTCGGCAGCGCAGCGATTTTATTGCGCCCAATGGCGCGCAGCTGACCATCAATGCCGATGCCGGCAACTGGGAAAACGCCATACAGTACGCCGGTAAGGGCAGGGAGATCCCCGAATTCTTCGCGGCCTATACCCGCGACAGGGGCATGACCGTGGCTTACAGCAAAAATACCCAGGACCTGGGCCGGCTGGAGCCCGGGGCTTATGAAAAAGCGCTGGACTCGCTGATGGCCGACGAATATGCTTACCTCGACAAGAAGAAAGCAACGATACCGAAGGATTTCTATACCTATTGGAAAGATTATATCCGGTATATGAATTACAGCGCGATGCTGATCTACCCGATACGGCACGAAATGATCCGGCAGAATACGAACAATATCCGTTCTATAGCGCCGGAGCTATATGCCGTGCCCCAAAAAGTGCCTGCAGCCTTCGATGATAAATTCCTGACGCTGGGGCCCTACCAGTCCTACGTGGAAAGTTATTTTGCGGCGAAGCTTAATGCCGCCGGTTTTACGAATGTATTGCGCATGGACCCCACAAACAATACGGAAGACCGTAGCCAGGCCCTGCAGCAAACCGACAGCATATTGCAGCTCCTGTATAAGACCACGCCGAAGAAAACAGCTGAACTGATGGCCGCGAAAGCCATCCAGGCAGGTATGCCCACCTGGACTACCGGAGAGATGCAGCAACGACTGGCCGCTTACAAACGCCAATTTCCCAAGAGTCCCAATAACGAAATACTGGAAAGCGTATACAAGGACGCGAAAAAATTCAATCCCGGCGAGCCGGCAGTCGACTTTGCCTTTACCACGATCGATGGTAAACCGATGAAGCTTTCCGACCTGAAAGGCAAAGTGGTATATATGGACTTCTGGGCCAGCTGGTGCGGACCTTGTAAGGGAGAAATGCCTTACGCCAAAAAGCTCAAAGAGCATTTCAAGGACAAAAAGGATGTGGTGTTTCTCTACGTTTCGATAGATGAAAAAGAAGATGCCTGGAAAAAGGGGATCGAAGCCATGGATATTTCGGGCATTCATACCCGTACACCGGGTTGGCAGGGCGAGATCGCAACCCGCTACGGGATCAGCAGTGTGCCTTCCTATTTCCTGATCGACAAGAAAGGCAATTTCGTGTTGAAAAAGACGCCACGGCCCAGCCAGAGCGAAGAACTGAAAAAAGAGATTGAGAAACTGTTATAAAAAAATGCCGGCATCAGCCCGGCATTTTTTGCCTGGATCAGCAGAAAAACCGGATTTGAAAACTGCGGTTTTTACCTGCTAAAAAAATTGCAATTTTTAATTTATCTTTTTATCTTGCCGGAGAATTGTATGTGCGGTGCGGCAAGGCTTTTGAAAGATACTGGGCGCTTATGTGCCCATTGGGCGCTTTTTTTAGAAAAAATTGGAGGAAAACATACAAGCGAATAACTTTTTTTTTACTTTCAAGGCTCAAATTTTAATTCCATTATGCGGAAATCATTACAAAGTATTTTTATTGCTGGCTTGATGACGGTTGGTTTGGCGACAATCCACACCCGTTCTGACGCGCAACAACACGAATACGATTTTGGAAATCCAGATATTCCCTATATCGAGCAAAGAGGATTTTCGTTGGGTTTGAATTTCGGGCAGACCGACCTGTGGGGCGATGTTGGTACCAAATCGGTATTGGATCATTACAACAACTCGGTATACAAGGACGATATTTTCAAGAATATGCGCTTTATGGGCGGCATGTTCGTACGTTATACCTATGTGCCGGGTATCTCGTTCCGCCTGGGGGTTAACTACGGGGCCTTATACGCTACCGACCAGTGGAACCAGGAAAAAGCGCTTAAAGCCAAAACGGTTGCCGACGATGCTTACCAGCGTTATGTGCGCAACCTGGATATTAAAACAAACCTTTGGGAAAGTAACCTGTTGGTCGAGTTTGCCCCGCTGCGCATCAGCAACTGGGAATTTGGTAAGCTGGCCAAAATGAGGTTCCAGCCTTACCTGCTGGCAGGTGTATCGGGCTTCTACTTTAACCCGAGAGGTACGTTCAAAGATTTCGAAACCGGCAGGGAAGTAGAAGTAGATCTGAAACCGCTGCATACAGAAGGTCAGAACTTTTCTGCACCGGGCACTACCTTTCCAAAAAATTACAGCAATTTCTCCTGGGCCGCTGTGGGCGGTATCGGGTTTAAATTCGATATTGGCAAAGGTCTCGCCCTTGGCCTGGAATACCAGCTACGCTTTACCTTTACCGACTACCTCGATGACGTAAGCGGTAAATATGTAGATCCGCTTAACTTCCAGGTGGCTTACCTGAACCAACCCGGTAAAGGTAACCTGGCTACCAAAATGGCGGACCGCTCCGGCGAGATCATGCCGGGTTATAAGCACCAGGCCGGCGAATTCCGCGGCGATCCCAACAACAAGGATAAGTTCTCCTCCATTTCACTGATGTTCTTCTGGAAGATCAAGAAGCGCGCAAGCCCCTGGTGGAGCACGTATTAATAATAGTTGCTGATCTGCGCAGTTTATCCGCGCAGGACATATAGATTTAATCATTCAAAAAAGCGCTGTTTATCATTTACAGCGTTTTTTTATTTAATACATTTGCACGATTTTAAAAAGGTATTACTTACCACAGTACTATGTTTGGTTATTTAGAGGGTAAATTGGTCGGTCTTTCTCCTATGCAAACCTATCTCGATGTTCATGGGGTAGGTTATGAACTCCAAATCACACTCCATACCTACGACGTCATTAAAGGGAAAGAAACCTGCAGGTTGTATACGCATTTGCAGATCCGGGAAGACGCATGGGTATTATATGGCTTCGCTACCGAAAAGGAGCGTAGCGCCTTCCAGAAATTATTGTCCGTATCGGGGGTTGGTGCCGCAACTTCCCGTATCTTGCTGTCCTCTTTGTCGGCCGAAGAGCTGCATGCAATTGTATGGAACGGAGACAGTAAGGCATTGGAAAAGGTAAAAGGTATAGGGGCCAAAACCGCGCAACGCATTATCCTGGAACTGAAGGGCAAATTGCCACAGGAAACATATGCTGAATTTAATACTGCACCGCACAATACCGATGAGATTGATGCGTTAAATGCATTACTGGGCCTGGGTATCGGCAAAACCCTTGCAGAGTCGGCTGTGAAAAAAGCAAAAGAACAGGCAGGTGATAAAGAAATAACAGTTGAAGAGTGGATTAAGTCTGCTTTAAAAAATTTATAGTTCATAGCGGAGTAAGCATAAAAGACCGGGAAAAACAGGCGACATCCTGACAAACAGTTCCGGACCCTACTGTTCTTTGCTCGTATTCGATTATAGCATTGGTAAAAAGGAAAACAACAAATTTTGGTTATAAGCTGCTGGCAGGAGTTATTCTCATTATAACCCTGGCACAGGTGTTTACTGCCCGTGGCTTTGACGATCCGTTGTTTAACCCGGATCCTACGCCTACGCCCACACCAGCTCCCGACGATTCGCTGCGTTTCCCCATTGAAGAAAAGGAAAACCTGGACCCCTCCCGTAATGCAGGCCGCAGCTCCATAGACCTTAAAGATCCCGCAAACATAAAAAAGGGCGTAGAATACGATCCCGATGAAAAACGCTATTACCTTAATGAAAAAGTAGGGGAGGAGAATATTAAGAACCCGACCTATATGGATGCGGAGGAATACCTGAAATACCGCGGACAACAGGACGAAACAGACTACTGGAAAGAACGGCTCGATGCCCTGAGCATGTTCAACCAGAAACCTAAACTGCCTACGCTCTACAAAGAAGGTATTTTCGACCGGCTGTTCGGTAGCAATAAGATCAGTGTTAAACCCCAGGGTAACCTCGACCTGACCTTTGGCGGTAACTGGCAGAATATGAAAAACCCGAACCTGACCCAGCGGGCGCAGAAGTACGGCATCTTCGATTTCGACATGCAGATGAATGTAAACCTGCTTGCTCAGATCGGCGATAAACTTAAACTCAATATCAGTAACAATACCCAGCCCACCTTTGGCGAGCAGAACCTGCAAAAGCTGGAGTATACCGGTAAGGAAGATGAGATTATTAAGAAAATAGAGGCGGGTAACGTAAGTTTCCCCCTGCACAGCGCCCTGTTACAGGGTCCCCTGGCCCTGTTCGGTCTTAAAGCCCAGTTACAGTTTGGTAAGCTCTTTGTTACCGGCGTAATATCCCAACAGAAATCGCAGCGCAAAAGTATAAACCTGCAGGGTGGGGCGCAAACCCAGGCCTTCGAAATAAAGGCCGACGACTATGAAGAGAACCGTAACTTCTTACTGGGCCAGTATTTTTATAATAACTACGAACCGGCGCTGAAGAACTTCCCGATAATTAATTCGCAGGTCGTGCTTACCAAGGTGGAAGTGTGGCTCACCAATCGTACGGGCGCTACCCAGGGCGTACGCGACATCCTCGCCTTTATGGACCTGGGTGAAAAAAATCCTTACCTGCCTTCGCTGGTTGATCCATCGGGTGGCCAGTTGCCCGATAACCGGGTAAACAGGCTTTACCAGCAGATTACCCAGCTGGCTTCCGCCCGTTCGCAGGCTACAGCCACCCAATCGGCTTTGAGCCTCGGCCTGGCCGAAAACCAGGATTTCCAGCGTGTAACCATGCGCCAGCTGAGTTCTTCCGAATTTACCTTCCAGCCGCAGCTCGGTTATATATCGCTGAATACACAGATCAACCCCGACGATGTGCTGGCGGTGTCCTACCGCTATACCTATAATGGCAAGATCTACCAGGTAGGTGAGTTTGCGGAAGATATGCCGCCCGATACGGCCAATGTAAAAGTAATGTTCCTCAAGTTGCTGAAGGGTACGGCTGCAAGGCCGGTGCTGCCCATATGGAACCTGATGATGAAGAACGTTTATTCTATGGGCGGCGGTAATATTTCGCAGGAAGACTTCCGCCTGAATGTGTTGTACCAGGATCCGGGTGGTGGCGAAAAACGGTATATTCCCGATGGCCCGAGTGCCGGTGTCCCGCTGATCACACTGCTCAACCTCGACCGGCTTAACCCGCAGCGCGACCCCGCGCCGGATGGGATATTTGACTTTGTGGAAGGCATTACGATAAATACCCAGCAAGGCAAGATCATCTTTCCGCAGCTCAAACCGTTTGGCGACGGACTGAAACCTGCAATGGGCGGTGATCCGAGGCTGGAGCGCAGGTACCTGTTCCCGATGCTCTACGATTCTACCAAAACCGTAGCGCGGCAGTTCCAGCAAAACAACCGCTTCCTGATCAAGGGTAGCTACAAAGGCGCGGCGGGTAACGATGTGAGCCTTGGCGGTTACAACATACCCCAGGGCTCGGTAACGGTAACCGCCGGCGGCCAGCGCCTGGCTGAAAATGTGGACTATACCGTAGACTACAGCCGTGGTAGTGTGAAAGTGATCAACCAGGGTATACTGGCTTCCGGTATTCCCATCAATATCTCTTACGAGGATAATGCCACTTTTGGTCTTGTGGCCCAGAACTTCTGGGGTACCCGCTTCGACTATTTTGCAAACGAGCACCTTACTATCGGTAGTACCATTATGCGCCTTACCGAAAGGCCGTTTACCCAAAAGGTAACCTTCGGCGACGACCCGATCAAAAATACCGTTGTCGGTTTCGACGCCAATTACCAGAACGAATTTCCCTGGCTGACCCGCACGCTCGATAAGCTGCCGATCTACAGCACCACCGCACCTTCTCTTATTTCACTGAGCGGTGAAGTGGCCGGTATCTTCCCGGGCCACCAGCGTTTTATCAACGCCATCGATCCGGAAGGCTCCGTATTTATCGACGATTTCGAAGGTACCAACAGCTCTATCGATCTGCGGTTCCCGGTTACCAGCTGGACCCTGTCGAGCACACCGGTAGGAGCAAAAGATGCCAACGGCAGGACCCTGTTCCCGGAGGCTACCCTTAACGGCGACCTGAAAAGCGGTACCAACCGCGCCAAACTGGCCTGGTATATGCTGGAGCCTACACTTATCGACGGTAGCTTCGGTACGCCTGCCAATGTAAAGGCCGATACCAGTATGCAGGACTACTGGCGTATGGTAGAGCAGCGCGACGTGTTCCCCCAGAGAACGCAGATCGCTTCGCAAAATAACCTGTCGACCTTCGACCTGGGTTATTATCCCTATGTGCGCGGACCCTACAACTTTGACGTGAACAACGTCAATATGACTACCGGTAACTTTACCAACCCACGCGATCGCTGGGGCGGTATACAGCGTGCCATCGACAATAACAGCAGCGATTTCGAAGCCGCCAACGTGGAGTACATCACGTTCTGGATGCTCGATCCGTTTATCTATAATACCAACAGCACCGGGGGCGACCTGTACCTCAACCTGGGTAATGTATCGGAAGATGTATTGAAAGACTCGCGTCTCTCTTTCGAGAATGGCATTACCTATCCCAAGGATTATACCAAACTGGATATTACCCCCTGGGGTTTTGTGCCGCGTTTCCAGCAGCAGATCACACGGTCCTTCGACAACGACCCCGAAGCCCGTAAGATACAGGATGTGGGTTATGATGAAATGGACGATGAGGAAGAGGGGCGGAAATTCGCAGACTTCCTGCAGCGGATGCAAGACATGGGCGCCTCGGGCGCAGTGTTGAGCAAGTTGCAGAGCGACCCGGCCTCGGACAATTTCCACCATTTCCGCGGACAGGACTATGACCAGCTGGCTAATCGCCAGGGCGAGGCATTGTTGCGCTATAAAGATTTTAATAACCCGAGTGGTAACTCCCCGGTTACTGATCTCAACTCGCAATTTACCTCCTCCGGTTCTACCATACCGGAGTCGGAAGATATTAACCGGGATAACTCGCTCAACGAGACGGAAGCTTATTACCAGTACCGCATACGGATGATGCCCGCCAATAACCCGGCCATGCAGGTGGGGCAAAACTTTATCGTGGATAGAAAAATATCCGATGTAAAGCTGGCCAACGGCCGTACCCAGAGCGAGACCTGGTACCAGTTCAAGGTACCCATCCGGCAATACGATAATGTGGTCGGCGGTATCGGCGATTTCCGTTCCATACGTTTTGTGCGTATGTTCATGTCCGGCTTCCAGGACAGCGTGATCATGCGTTTTGCCCAGCTGCAACTGGACCGTAACCAGTGGCGCCGTTACCTGTTCTCCCTGGTTAAGCCCGGCGAAAATATCCCCGAAGAAGATCAGCGGACCACTACGTTTGCAGTGAATTCGGTAAGCCTCGAGCAGAACTCGCAGCGCATACCGATACCTTATGTTATTCCCCCGGGAGTTAGCCGGCAGAATACGCCCGGTGGTATCGGCGGACAAAACCTGCAGCTCGACGAGCAATCGTTGTCGTTGCAGCTCTGCGGCCTGAAAGATGGCGATGCCCGGGCGGCATTTAAAGAAACCCGGGTAGATATGCGGCAGTATAAATCGCTGCGTATGTTTATCCACGCCGAATCGGTACCCAGCCAGGCGCCGGTACGCGACGGCGACCTGATGGCTTTCATCAGGGTGGGTAGCGATTTTATCAATAACTACTACGAATACCAGATCCCGCTGAAAATTACCCAGCCGGGTGTTACCTCTTCCGATGCGGAGCTGATATGGCCTGCAGCCAACAGGCTGGACATATTGATGAGCAAGCTTATCGATATCAAAACCCAGCGTAATGCGCAGAATTACCCCAGCTACCTGCCTTTTATTACAAAAGATGATGTGGGCAATACCGTAGTGGTAGTGGGTAACCCCAACTTCGGCGATGTGAAAAACATTATGCTGGGTGTTGCCAATCCTAAAAAGACCCTGCAGACACCGCTCGACGATGGCCAGCCCAAATGTGCCGAGGTATGGTTCGATGAACTGCGTATGGCAGGCCTCGACGAACAGCCGGGTTATGCGGCTTCGGGCCAGACCAATATCCAGCTGGCCGACCTGGGTAATGTACACCTCGGCGCCAGCACGCACACCATTGGTTATGGTAATATCGACCAGAAAGTGGACCAGCGGTTCCGCGATAACTTCTATGCCTACGACGTATCGTCTAACCTGAACTTCGGTAAATTGCTACCTAAGAGCCTGGGCCTGCAACTACCCGTATTCTTCGGTTATACACAAACCGTAAGCAATCCCAAATACGACCCTTACGATAAGGACGTAGTCCTGAGCGACAAGATCGCTTCCGTTGCCGATTCCCGTCAGCGCGATTCCATCCGTAAGGCCTCGCAGGACTTTACCTCTGTAACCAGCTTCAACCTGAGCAATGTGCGTTATATGGGTAACCCTGAAAAACAAGGTAAGGCGCCTATGCCCTGGAGTCTTAAAAACTTTGACCTGAGTTATGCCTATAACCGTTCCTTCAAACGTAACCCCTTGCTGGCGCACGACGAGATGGAGGACCAGCGCCTGGGCATCGGGTATAACTATTCGATCAAGGCTAACCCCATCGAGCCGTTTAAGAAACTGATCAAATCGAAGTCGCGGTGGTGGGCGCCGATCAAGGAGTTCAACTTCAACCTGCTGCCCAGCAGCTTCTCCTTCCGTTCCGATTTGCACCGTATTTTCGGGGAAACCCAGGTGCGCAATATCGACGGCGGCCCTTATGCCATACCGTCTACTTACTTTAAGAATTTTACCTGGGACAGGACCTACAACCTGCGCTGGGAGCTTACCCGCGCCCTGTCGTTCAGTTATACGGCCAATAACCAGTCCCGTATCGACGAGCCTTACGGACGCCTGGATAGCAAAGAGAAGAGAGACTCTATATGGCGTAATATTGCCCGCTTCGGACGTAATACCTATTTCTCGCAGAGTCTTAATGTGACGTATACCCTGCCTACGCAGAAGTTCCCCATCCTCGACTGGACGCGGGCAACAGCCACCTATACCTCTACCTATAACTGGACTGCTGCTTCGCTGCTGGCTAACGACCAGGGTAATATTATGGCCAATACCCAGCTGAAGCAGATCAACGGTGAGTTTACCTTTAGCCAGCTATACAACAAGTCGCGCCTGCTCAAAGCGATCAACACACCAAAAGTGCGGGAACGGACACTGGATTCGAAAACCATGCAGGTGGACGATCCCAGCGGTAAATTGTCGCCTGCAGGCGGGGGCAAGAGCATGATGACCGTGGCGCAGAAAAGCGGTACTAAAGACCAGGCCAAAACCGGGCAGGTACCGCCGCGGCCTAAGAAAAAAGAGATTAAGAAAAAAGACGTGCCCGGCTATGATACTCTGTCGGCAGGCGACCTGCGTGCTGCCTGGAAAAAGCTGAAGAAAGCGGAGAAGGTACGCTTCAAGAAAGAGCTGGCAGCCTGGCGGGCCAAAAAGAAAAATATACTGCCCGAAATATCGGACGGGGTACGCGCTGTGGGCCGTCTTGCGACTATGCTCAAACGCGTAACCGTAAGTTATTCGGAAAGCGCGGGAACCATATTGCCCGGCTTTATGGACAGCACCCAGTTCTTCGGTGTAAACTCGCGCTCAGGTAACTCCTGGTACGACTTCGCCTTCGGCGCCCAGCCCGACCGCGAATGGCTCGACCGGCAGGCTGAATTGCAAAGAATATCCCGGAACCCGATCTTTAACGGCCAGCTGCAGCAAACCTTTAACCAGAACCTGAACCTGGTGGCTACCGTAGAGCCGGTACCCGACCTGCGTATCGATCTTACCTGGACGAAACAGTTCTCCAAAAGTTATTCGGAGACCTTTAAGTTTGATACCTCAGTTAACAAATATGAGCACTACAGCCCGTATAGCATGGGTACCTTCAATGTATCCTTTATCGGCTTAAAAACTATGTTCACCCCGCTGCGTGCCAACGAGCTGTCGGAGCCGTATATGGACTTCCTCAATTACCGGAAGATCATTTCCGAGCGCCTGGGTAATATCAACCCATACACCGGTGGCCTGAACGATCCGGACGATCCGGAATACAAGAAGGGGTATACCCGCTATGCCCAGGATGTGCTGATCCCGGCATTCCTGGCGGCCTACGGCGGCCGCAACCCGGCTACTATCCCGCTGATGAACAACAACAGCAGCAATATCCGGAGCAATCCGTTTAAATATTATACGCCGATGCCTAACTGGCGTCTGACTTATAATGGCTTGTCCAAGCTGCCGTTCTTCAGCGACTATGTAAATACCTTTACGATCAATCATAGTTATACCGGTAACCTGTCGATGAACAGTTTCGTCAGCTCCTTCTATTACCTGGACCAGCTGGCGGTGGGCTTCCCATCGTTTATCGATTCCAACTCGCATAACTATGTGCCGTTCTTCCAGGTGCCCAATATTACCATATCCGAAAGCCTCGGCCCGTTGCTGGGCTTCGATGTGGCCTTTAAAAACGGCGTGAGTATCAGTATCAAGTTCAATAAGACGCGTATGCTGAGCCTTAGCCTGGTAGACTACCAGGTGAGCGAGACCAAATCTACCGAACTGGTAGTGGGTGGTGGTAGCCGTATCAAAGGCCTCAACCTGCCCTTTACGATATTCGGAACCCGCAGGCTGAAGAATGATATCAACTTCCGTATGGATATCGGTTATCGCGACGATATTACCTCGAACAGTTACCTGGCGCAGAATACCAATATCCCGACGCGGGGACAGAAGGTAATCACCATTTCACCATCGATCGACTATATCATCAACGATAACCTGCAGCTCCGGTTCTTCTACGACCGACGGCAAAGTATACCGGTTATGTCGACGTCCTTCCCGATAACGACGACCAGGGCGGGGATGACGCTGCGGTTCCTGTTTGCACCGCAATAAAAATGAAGTTATACCAAGGGAGCCCTGCGGCTCCCTTTTTTATAAGTCTCCGTTTGTCGCATACTAACTGTTACATGCCCAAGCACGAACGGTATCTCAGATGCAAACCGGCAGCAGGCCATTGCCTGGTCCGGGCAAAAGCAACCGGAACACGCACCGGCCTTAGCTTCCGGCATTAGTTTGTGGGAATGTGAAAACCGGTTCATTGCATTCCGTCTTTTCTTTTTATTTTCGCAGCATGACTACACCAAATGTTCGGGTACGATTTGCGCCCAGCCCCACCGGGGGACTGCACCTTGGCGGTGTGCGCACCGTACTGTTTAATTACCTGTTTGCAAAAAAGAATAACGGAACTTTTGTACTGCGCGTCGAAGACACCGACCAGGGGCGTTATGTAGAAGGCGCCGAAGACTATATATTTGATTGCCTCGACTGGTGCGGCCTTACGCCCGACGAAAGTGTGCGTAAGGAAGGTCCTTACGCCCCTTACCGCCAGAGCGAGCGCAAAGTAATCTACCACGACTATGCGGAGCAATTGCTCAAAAGCGGTCATGCCTATTATGCATTCGATACGCCGGAAGAGCTCGAGCAAATGCGCGAGCAGTTTAAAACTGCCGAAAACCCCTCGCCGCAATACGATCACCGTACCCGTGGCCTGATGCGCAACTCGCTGACCCTGCCTGAAGAGGAAACAAAGCAACTGCTGGCTGCCGGCACGCCTTACGTGGTACGCATCAAAATGCCGGAAAACGAAACCGTGCATTTTACGGATATGATCCGCGGCGATATTGCACACGACACCAATGTAGTGGACGATAAAGTACTGATCAAAGGCGATGGTATGCCTACCTATCACCTGGCGGTGGTTGTAGACGATTACCTGATGAAGATAACCCATGCCTTCAGGGGCGAAGAGTGGCTGCCGAGTGCACCGGTGCACATTATGTTGTGGAAAAACCTGGGCTGGGAAAAGGACATGCCGAAATGGGCGCACCTGCCGCTGATCCTGAAGCCCGATGGCAATGGTAAGCTGAGTAAAAGAGACGGCGATCGCCTGGGTTTCCCGGTATTCGCTATGGACTGGACCGACCCGCGTACCGGCGAAAAAACAACCGGTTTCCGCGAGCATGGTTTCCTGCCCGAAGCCTTCGTAAACATGCTGGCCCTGCTGGGCTGGAATCCCGGTACCGAACAGGAGATCTTCTCGCTCGAAGAGCTGGGCCAGGTCTTCAGCATGGAGCGGGTGCATAAAGGCGGCGCCAAATTCGATTATGAAAAAGCAAAATGGTTCAACCAGCAGCATATACAAAGAGCCGATAACGAGCGCCTGGCCACGCTTGCAGCGCCTTTCTTCGAAAAAGAAGGCATCGTTACCGATCCAGCTACACTAGTAAAAGTGGTAGGCCTGATCAAAGAACGTTGCCACCTGCTGGCCGACTTCGTGCCGCAGGGCCGCTTCTTCTTCGAAGCGCCACAGAGCCTGGACCTGGATTCCATTAAAGGCAAATGGAGCGACGAGAAGACCAGCTTCTTCCGTACCTGGAGTGCGCAGCTCGATACCGTTGAATGGTCGCACGACGCACTGGAAGCCTCTTTCAGCGCATTAGCCACCGAAACGGGTATTAAAAAAGGCGAACTCATGCTGCCGCTGCGTATTATGCTGGTCGGTGGTAAGTTTGGTCCTGGTGTATTTGATATTATCGCGATGATCGGTAAAGAAGCCACCCAACAGCGCATCGCTACTGCCTTGGCTGCACTGTAACCCTGTTGAAGACATAACTGTAATACAAGAACGGCCACGCGATAAGTGTGGCCGTTCTGCATCTGGTTAAAGTTCTTTACTTTTTGGTCATGCCCTGCAGGAACCACTCCACATCGCTCATCGATTTGATATGATCGACGATCAGCATAAAGTTTTTACCCACTTGTTTCAGGCGGGCGTTATTGGTTTGCGTCTGGATATACTGCATGATATAATTGAAAGTTTCGCTTTCGAAATAGGGCGAGTCCGGGTTGCTTACAAAGTACAGGCGCATCTGTTCATTCTTCAGGATCAGCTTCTCGAAGCCCAGCTCCTTAGCCATTTTGCGGCAACGCAGTGCCCGGAACAGGTCGTTTACCTGTGCGGGTATCGGGCCAAAACGGTCGCGCAACTCTTCTTCGAACAACTGAAGTTCAGCTTCATCCTCGATATCGTCCAGTTGGGTATACAGCGATAAACGTTCGGTAATATTTTCGATATAACTATCGGGGATCAGGATCTCGAGATCGGTATCGATCGTACAATCGGTAACGAAATCTTTTTTACGGTCCATTTCCTCGGCAAACACTTCTTTAAAGTCCGTGCTCCTGAGCTCGTGCATCGCCTCGGCCAGGATCTTCTGGTACATTTCAAAGCCGATCTCGGCGATAAAACCGCTCTGCTCGCCGCCCAGTATATTGCCGGCGCCACGTATGTCAAGGTCGCGCATGGCGATCTGGAAACCGCTGCCCAGCTCGTTAAACTGTTCGAGGGTTTGCAGGCGTTTGCGGCTGTCGTTAGGCAGGGTAATCATCGATGGCGCCACCAGGTAACAGAAGGCCTTTTTATTGTTACGGCCCACACGGCCACGCAGCTGGTGCAGGTCGCTCAGTCCGAAGTGGTGTGCGTTATTGATGATGATGGTATTGGCATTCGAAATGTCTACACCACTCTCCACGATATTGGTACAGCACAGCACATCGTATTTGTAATTGATGAAATCGAGCAAAGCCTTTTCCAGTTTGCTGCCTTCCATCTGCCCGTGGGCCATACCGATCTCCAGGTCGGGACAAAGCTCGCGCAGCTTCTCGGCCATAGCCGGCAGGCTCTGCACGCGGTTGTGTACAAAGTATACCTGGCCGCCGCGTTCGGTTTCGAAATAGATGGCATCGCGTATAGTAGCCTCGTCAAAGCCCATCACCTCGGTATGTACCGGCTGGCGGTTAGGCGGCGGCGTATTGATAATGCTCATATCGCGGGCATTCATCAGCGAGAATTGCAGGGTACGCGGTATGGGCGTGGCCGTAAGTGTAAGCGTATCCACATTGGCTTTGCGCTCGCGCAGCTTCTCTTTGGCGCTTACACCAAACTTCTGCTCTTCGTCGATAATCAGCAGGCCCAGGTCTTTAAACTTCACTTCCTTACCCAGCAGCGCATGCGTACCGATAATGATATCTACTTTGCCTTCTTCGACCCGCTTCAGTGTTTCCTTTTTTTCCTTGGCCGATTTAAACCGGTTAATAAAGTCCACATTGGCGGGGAAGTCCTTCAGCCTTTCTTTAAAAGTCTGGTAATGCTGGTAAGCCAGGATGGTGGTAGGTACCAGGATGGCGGCCTGTTTGCTGTCGCCTACCGTTTTGAATGCTGCGCGTACCGCGATCTCCGTTTTACCAAAGCCTACGTCGCCGCATACGAGGCGGTCCATAGGTGCGGGGGCTTCCATATCGCGTTTCACATCGGCCGTGGCCTTGCTCTGGTCGGGCGTATCTTCGTAGAAGAAGGAGGCCTCCAGCTCGGTTTGGATATAACTGTCGGGCGAGTGTGCAAAACCTGGTGAGGCTTTGCGGCGTGCATACAGGCGGATCAGGTCGGCGGCAATATCTTTTACCTGTTTCTTGGTCTTGTTCTTCAGCTTCTCCCAGGCATCGCTACCCAGTTTGTTGACCTTGGGTACCGTACCTTCCTTACCGGTGTACTTACTGATCTTGTGCAGCGAGTTGATGTTGACATACAGTACATCGTTATCGCGGTACAGGATGCGCACCGCCTCCTGCATATTGCCGTTCACTTCGATCTTTTGCAGGCCGCTGTATTTGCCTACACCATGGTCGATATGGGTTACAAAATCGCCGGGCTGCAATTCTTTCAGGGCTTTGAGGGTAATGGCCTTGCCCTTGCTGTAAGCCTGTTTGATGCGGTATTTATGATACCGCTGGAATATCTGGTGATCGGTATAGGCAAGGATCTTATGCTCATGATCGATAAAGCCCTTGCTGAGCGAAACCGGTATGGGTACGAAGTTGATCTGTGCATTCGAATCTTCGAAAATAGTACGCAGGCGCTCCAGCTGCTTCGCGTTCTCGGCAAAGATATATGGGGTGTATCCCGCGTCTATATAGCGTTTCAGGTTGCCCGTCAGGATCTCGAAGTTCCGGTTGAACACCGGTTGGTGTTCGGTAGAGAAGCTGACCGGTTGGTAGGCCGAGAAATTGATGGGTTTAAAGGTCGACAGGTCGATCACATTATTGCGTTCGCGTTCCCGGTCTGCTATGGATTTGGTCTCTTCGGTACTGCCCGTGCTTTCATTTTTATCGGCGGTGGCAAACCATTCGATAATGTGTTTGTGCTGCAGTTTGTCGCGCCATTCGCTGGCGATCTCGAAGTCGTCGGCAGCCAGTTCCTTCAGCCATTGCTCCTCCTGCTCTACGGCTGTAATATTGCCCTGGGGCAGCTTTTCGGCCAGGTCCAGCTCCATCTTTGACAATTTGCCCAGGGTAAAGTCGAGGTCCTTAAACCAGAAGGTGGTGTGTTCGGGCAGGTAATCGAGCAGCGATATTTTCTCCTGTGTTTCAAACCGGGTCTCTATATTGGGCAATATGGAAACCTGTAACAGTTTACGTTCCGAAAGCTGGGTTTCGGGATTGAAGATCCGGATGCTGTCGACCTCGTTGCCAAACAGCTCGATACGGTAAGGGTGTTCGTTGCCGAAAGAGTAGATATCTAAAATGCCGCCGCGCATGGCAAACTGCCCGGGTTCGTATACAAAGTCTTCCCGCTTAAAACCCAGTTCCACAAAGCGTTTCATTAGCTCGTCCACTTTCAGGATCTCGCTGGTCTTGATGTGGATCATATTGCTGGAAAGCGACTGGGCGTTGACCACTTTTTCAAACAGGGCTTCGGGATAAGTTACCAGTACTTTCCGTTTTACATTGGCCCCGCTGCGGGTCTTACTTTCCGAAAGGTGGGCCAGGGCTTCGGTACGCAGCATGATATGGCTGCTGTTGAGCCCGGTATATACCCCGGTTTTCTTAAACGAGTCGGGAAAAAAGCAGATATCCAGCGCCTGGGTCAGGCTTTCGAGATCATTATGAAAATAAGCGGCTTCTTCCCGGTCGTTCAGGACAAACACATGGTTGGTTTCGGCTTGCTGCCATACGGCGGTCGCAATAAAGTTGACGGAAGAGCCTCGCAGGTTACGGAGCGATATACGCATCTTGGGTTCCGGCAATGAAAGGCCGGCCGCTAATTGTTTTAAGCGGTTATCGTTGAGATAAATACCCAGCAAAGTTTGCAGGTTCATGAGGGCGCAAAGGTACGCAGAATTGTGCTGTTTCTGTAAATACAGGCATCAACGGGAACTATAACCCCGCCCGGCATGCCTGTTTTATAATCCCTGTTTTATGCAGAATATATAAAATAAATATTTGTATTTTTAACTAAAATTTCGGTTTTATGCATTCGGACCTGCACAAAAGGCGCTTTATTCGTTAAGAAACAGAAAAGGAGCGGCTTTTAGTTGGAAAATCGGGATAATCTTCCGTGCTTAGCCGGATTATTCACTACTTTATGTTGTAAAGTTATGCGTAAACTTTTCGTTATCGTCTCTGCCATCCTGGTATTGAGCACCCTCTTGTTATCCATATTTTTTAGCCCTTACTGGTATCCCTTCTTCGTGATCTTCCTCTTTTTTACCCTCATGGGGTATTACGACATGGTGCAGAAGAAGCACAGTATTATGCGTATTTACCCCGTATTTGGCAGGCTGCGCTACTTTATGGAAGAAATGAGGCCCAAGGTGTACCAGTACTTCGTGGAATCGGATACCGATGGCCGGCCGATCAACCGTATCGACCGCTCTACCATTTACCAGCGCGCCAAAAAAGAAACCGATACCATGCCCTTTGGTACCCAGATCGAAGTGTATAACGAAGGCTACGAATGGATGTGTCATTCTATCGCCCCCAAAAACTTCGATGAGCTGGATCACAACCCCCGCGTGGTATTTGGCAACAAGGACTGCCGGCAGCCCTATTCGGCCAGTGTGCTCAATATCTCTGCCATGAGTTACGGCTCGCTCAGCTCCAATGCCGTAGAGGCCATGAATGCAGGTGCGCAGATCGGCGGTTTTGCCCACAATACCGGCGAGGGCGGTTTGAGTCCCTTCCACCTTAAACATGGCGGCGATATCATCTGGCAGATCGGTACGGGTTACTTCGGCTGCCGCGACGAGCAGGGCAATTTTTCGCCCGAGCTGTTTGCCGAGAAGTCGCGTCATCCCAATGTAAAGATGATCGAGCTGAAAATATCACAAGGCGCCAAACCGGGCCATGGCGGTATCCTGCCGGCCTCTAAAAACACGCCGGAGATCGCTGCTATCCGGCATATCAAACCTTATACCGTGGTGGCCTCGCCGCCTTACCACTCGGCTTTTAGTACGCCGCGGGAAATGGTGGCCTTCCTCAAAAAAATGCGGGATCTCTGCGAGGGCAAGCCTATTGGTTTCAAACTGTGTATCGGGCATAAGAGCGAGTTTATCGCGATCTGTAAGGCCATGATCGAGCTTGATACCTATCCCGATTTTATAACCGTAGATGGTGGCGAAGGCGGTACCGGTGCGGCGCCGCAGGAGTTCTCCAACTATGTGGGCGCGCCCCTGCTCGATGGCCTGGCCTTTGTACACAATATCCTGCGCGGTCTGGATATCCGCAAACATATCCGCATTATCGCTTCCGGCAAGATCATTTCCGGGTTCCATATCCTGCGGGCTATGGCCCTGGGCGCTGATACCTGCAACAGTGCAAGGGCGATGATGATGGCCGTGGGTTGTATCCAGGCGCTGCAGTGCAATACCAACAAATGTCCTACGGGTGTGGCCACCCAGGATCCTTCGCTTGCGGTAGGCCTTGTCGTATCCGATAAAAAGACCCGTGTGGCGAATTACCACAACGCCACGGTTAAGAATTTCGTGGAACTGCTGGGCGCTTCAGGTCTCGATAATATGGGCAATATTACCCGCTCGCATATTTACCGCAGGATATCACTCAACGAAATGCTCACCTTCGAAGAGATCTTCCCTTCGGTGCCCCTGGGTTCGATGACGGATGGCATTATCCCCGAACGGTACCGCGCCGATTTCGGCTGGGCCAATATGGATAAGTGGGGGATCAGTGTATAATCGCGCTGGCATGCCTTTACAGGCTATTCCTGGAGATAATTACAAGGCCCCGTCGCTGACGGGGCCATGTGTTTTTAAGCATGGTCGCTGTTCCTGTTATTGATGGGGCAGGGTAGCCCGCAATTGCATCAGCAACGTACCCAGGTGGTTTTTGCCGGCGCCGGTGCGGCCTATACCCCAGAAGTTATCAAAAGGAGAATTTTCGATGAGCAATCGTTCACCGGTCGAGCGCAGGAGGTCGCGGATACCGGCATGCGTGGCGAATTTCCGTTCCAGCGCGGTACGCATCACTTCGATCTTTACCAGGCGCCAATCCGGGCGTATCGCTATGCTTTGTGTTTTGCCAAGGTCGGCGGCATCTTTGGCCGTGGCTGCCCGTATTACCTGTTGCTTGCAGGTGTTGTCGGTAAACTTTTCGGATTGGTAGTAATGCTCGGCTGTGGCAAAGTATTGCCCCAGGTGACTAAAGCCATGCGGCGAGAAATTGGAAAACACGCCGAAGGGTTGCTCCTGCGGCGTGTAAAAATAAATTGCGGTACTGAAGTCGGTGGTTAAAACGCAGTCCTGCCCCAGTTGTTGCCTGCTTATCCGGTAATAAAGCCCGTGGGTATCATTAGCAGGCAGGATCTGCAGCTGTTCTGCGCCGGGGTCATTGTCCAGGGCTATCCTGAAACTGCTGCCGGCCGCCAGTTCTGCTGTTGCAACAGGTACAGCGCCAGGGGCGGCACCGTTGTATGCCTTTACTGTTAAGGCTTTGCTTGTTTTATAGGTGGTATAAGGCAAGATCATGAAAAGGGCACCAGGACCGGGTTACCTGGCTGTTTTAATAAAGGCTTCCAACGCTGTAAGACTCATCGAGCTCAGGTTGCGGGCTGCAGTCAGTCCGCCTTTCTGCGCGGCATATACGCCGTACTTTACCAGGTCCATACCGTTTATCGAGTGCGCATCGGGGTTTACCGACAGCATAGCGCCTTGTTCCAGGGCATAGGGTATCCAGCTCCAGTCGAGGTCCAGCCGGCGGGGGTGCGCATTGATCTCGATCACCACCTTATGCGCCACACAGGCATCGATCAGGGTTTTATGATCTACGGGGTAGCCCTCGCGCGACAGCAGCAGCCTGCCTGTGGGGTGGCCCAGGATGCGGGTAAAAGGGTTGGTAATAGCTGCGATCAGGCGTTGCATTGCTTTTTCCTCGTTCATCTTCAGGTTGCTGTGTACCGATGCGATCACGAGGTCGAAGGTGCCCAGTACCGATTCGTTATAGTCCAGCGAACCATCGTGCAGGATATCGGCTTCGATACTTTTGAAAATGCGGAAGGGGGCCAGCTTTTCGTTCAGGTGGTCGATCTCGATATGT
Organism: Taibaiella chishuiensis; assembly: GCF_003014535.1. Taxonomy (GTDB): domain Bacteria; phylum Bacteroidota; class Bacteroidia; order Chitinophagales; family Chitinophagaceae; genus Taibaiella; species Taibaiella chishuiensis. The sequence continues at coordinate 672,705 of NZ_PYGD01000001.1, forward strand.
TGCTGGGCAATGCGTTCGGGGCTCAGGCCGTTGGCGTAGAAAGCCGCCTGCGAGTGATCGCTGATCACCAGGTATTCGTAACCCTTGTCCCTGGCGGCTACCGCCATTTGTTCCAGGGTATTTACGCCGTCGCTCCAGGTAGAGTGGCTGTGTATAATGCCTTTGATATCGGCGGGCTGTATGAGGTCGGGCAGGGTATGGTTTGCCGCCTGCTCCAATACAGGAGCCTGTTCGCGCATGGCGGGTACGATATAGGACAATTGGTTGTGCGCAAATATCGCCTCTTCCGAAGCTGGGGCCTGAGGCAGGGTGTACTTTTCGGCAAAGGCTGCGGCAAACTGAGGCGATGCGGTACTGGTAAAGAGTGTCGTATAAAAATCGCCGGTGGCACAGGTAATAAAACGCAATGCCGGCATGTCCGGTATTTTTACCACCAGGCCTTCGTCGCCGCTATCCGATACGGCTCCGGGTATAGCGCCAAAGTGGCTGCGCAGGCTTGTTTCGTCGAGATCGGTAAGGTAAGAGATGGCCGACAATGCGGGCAATTGCCTGCGGTAGTCTCCTGTAAATTCGGTTTTATGATCCGGGAATGCCTTGCGGATATCGGCCAATACCTGTTCGGCATAAGCTTCGGCTTCGGCCCACAGGTAGAAGCCCTGGTTGTTGCGCAGGAAGGTAATATTCTTCAGGATGCCGTCCTGGGTCTTGGCGCCGAATCCTTTCAGGGTGATCAGGCGGTTCTCGTTGCAGGCATATTCCAGTTCGCCGATCGATTCCAGGCCTAGCTCTTTCCACAGCAGGGCTATCTTTTTAGGCCCGATTCCTTTCAGGCTCAGCATTTCGATCACGCCGGGCGGGGTTTTCAGGATATATTCTTCCAGCAGGGGCAATTTGCCGGTTTCTTTTACCGTGTTGATCTTCTGTGCAACGGCTTCTCCTATACCTGCAATAGACAGGATACGCGCCGTTTCCATCTCGCTCAGTTGTTCCGGTAATTTCTCGATCTTGTAGGCTGCTGTGCTATAGGTTTTGGTCTTAAAACTGTTTTCGCCGTGGATATCCATAAGCTTGGACAGGAGGTCGAACACATCGGCAATTTGCTGGTTGGTCATAGTGCTGCAAAGCTAAAATTTATTGAGAATAGAATAAAATGATAATAAGATCAGAATGTTTAACAGCCTTTGTCTCCTTTTCTGCTTCTTTTTCGATAATTTTGCCGCTTGCCTTTTTCAAAAGGCATTTTTTCAAAAATGTCATTACCCGATTTACTAAAACATGTTTACCATAATGCTACGGATGAAGTGATTCGTAGGGGTAAAAAAATATTTCATACTTCAGGCGTTCAGGTACTCGAAAATGATTCGCTGACCGAGCAAATTTCATTTCGTGTACGCAACGATGTATACAGCAATTACTATAAAGTGATTGTGGAGAATTACATGCACCCCAAAGATCTTTCGCTGAGGTGCCAGTGCCCGTATAATATGGGCAGCGTATGCCGGCACGAGGCCGCAGCCTTATTCCAGCTCAACGACCTGTTGCAGAGCGGCTATTTTGACAATGTCAAAATGGAGTATGACCAGAAGCATACCACGGTGCGGATGCGCCAGATCACGATGCACTTCCTGAAGCTGTTCTCCTCGGCCTCGATCTATGCCAAGGCCGAGACCTGGACCGCCGAGAAACGGGTGCAAATCCTGGAGGCTAAAGACGATGCGGTGACCGCTACGGTTAAAGAAGATAACGGCAAGGTATACGAAGTGCTGCTGAAACAGAACGAAGAACGTTATTTCGATACCTCCTGTACCTGCGATCATACCGAACACCCGCTCTGTGTGCATAAAACCACGGTATTCCTGCAACTGCTCAATACCTATGGCGGCCACTACTTCAGCACCCTGCGCAACTGGGATACCCAAAAGGACAAACTGCTCAGCCTGTATGGTTACAGCCTGAAGGACGACCTGAAGGGAAAGTTCGAATTTTCGTACCACGAAGGCAAACCCTTCCTGCGTGTGCTCGATCCGTCGATCAAAAAAATTGCCCTGCAGCCCGCTGCACCGGTATCCAAATACAAAAAAGAAGAAGTTGTTGAAGAGCCGGCTTCGGTACCGCAAAACCGCAGGCTGGGCGTGGTGGTCAGCAACAAGAGCCCGTATTTCCCGTATACCAGTTTCGACCTGATCTCCGGCGAGGCCGACGAATCGGGCTTCGAGTACAAGGGTAGCGTGGAAAAACTGGAACTGGGGCAGTATATCTCTCCTGCAGGCCTGCAGGACCGCGATAAGCTGCTGATTACCGCGCTGCGCAAACAAAGCGCCGACGAGCTGTTCAAGTCGATTAAACGCGAAACGCCTTTCGGCGAATTCTGGGACTCGCTGCCCAAAGAAATGACCGAAAGCCCCAAGGAAGAGCTGAAAAAGCAAGCCTGGGATTTCTACCTGCCGCGCTACCAGCGCCTGCTGGAGCATTATGCCAGTTATCCTTTCGTTTACTTTTTACCGGCAGATCAGAAACTGGGCCTGGCCCAGTTGCAGAAAACGGGTTTCTCTTCCAAATACTTTCATACCCGCCTGTTTGTGGCGCCTGCTGCCGGCAAAAGCGGCGATGTGATGCTGGAACTGAAGTTCCGGATCGAAGAAGATGTATACGAAAGCAAAGACGTAACCGTGATCAACAGCGCGCTGATCCGGGCCGACGATATTTTTTACGCCGCTGCCGGTCCCGATGCACTCGCCATCGTAGACCAGTTCCCGGCCGACGGCCTGCTCCGGATCCCGGCCGCCGACTGGCCGCGTTATCTTAAAGACGAATTACTGCCGCTTTCGGCCAGTACGGATATTACCTTCCATGAAGACCTGCGGGAGCAGGTAACCGAAGAAGAGCCCGAATTGAAGCTGTACCTGCGGGAAACGGATAAGATGATGGTGTTTAAACCGGTGTTCGATTATGCCGGTGTGGAAAAAGAATGGCTGGACTTTACCCCCGCTGTAACCGCGACCAACGGCAAGGTGGTGCTGCACCAACGCAACGAAGCTACCGAGCAGACCTACCTGAACCTGCTGCGTTACCTGCATCCTGCCATGCAGGAGAGCCGTAAGTCGCACTCGTTCCTGCTGCCGGCCAGCGAAGCCCTGAAAGGCAATTGGTACTTCAGCTTTATGGATAAGCTCAACGAAGCCAACGTACAGATCGTAGGGCACGAAAACCTGAAGCAGCTGCGGATTAATCCCAACAAGCCCAAGACCCAGTTGCAGATCAGCAGCGGTATCGATTGGTTCGACGCCGATATGGAGATCTCCTTTGGCGAAGAGCGGGTAAGCATTGCCGATGTAAAAAAGGCGATGACCAAAAAACAGAATTTCGTTTCGCTCAGCGATGGCAGCATCGGCCTGCTATCGGAAGAGTGGATGGATAAATATGCCCTGATGGTGAAGCTGGGCGCTGCCGGCGGCGGTAATAAGCTGCGGTTGCGCAAGTTCCACTTCTCGGCCATTGAAGGCTTAAGCGAAGAGATCGATGAAAACGAAGTACTGGCCGATATCGCGGAGAAACGCGATCGCCTGCTCAATTTCGATTTTGAAAAAGACAGTCCTTCGATAATCCCGGATAATGTGCATGCAACATTGAGGCCTTACCAGCAGGCCGGTTTCCAATGGATGAACTTCCTGAACGAAACAGGCTGGGGTGGTATCCTGGCCGACGATATGGGTCTGGGTAAAACGCTGCAGACCTTAACCTTTTTGCAGCATTATCTCAATCTCAATCCCGGCGCCCTGTTTATGGTGGCCTGTCCTACGACACTGATCTATAACTGGGAAAACGAGATCCGTAAATTTACACCGGACATCACCTACCTGATCCATCATGGCGCGCAACGCCGCAGCAGGCTGGAAGACTTTGCCGGTGTACACCTGATCATTACGACCTATGGTACCCTGCGCAGCGATATCAAGATGCTGTCGCAAATGCAATTCGACTATGTGGTGCTCGACGAATCGCAGGCCATTAAAAACCCGCAATCGCAGATCGCTAAAGCCTCGCTGTTGCTGCAAAGCAAGAACAGGTTAGCCCTGAGCGGTACGCCGGTACAGAACAATACCTTCGACCTCTTTGCGCAGATGAACTTCCTGAACCCCGGTATGCTGGGCTCGATGGAGTTTTTCCGCAACGAGTTTGCCACACCTATCGATAAAATGCAGGAAGAGGAAGCCAAGGCGCATTTGCGTAAAATGATCCATCCCTTCCTGTTGCGCCGTACCAAAGAACAGGTAGCGCCCGATCTTCCGGAAAAAACGGAAATGGTGCTGTTCTGCGAAATGGGCGCCAAGCAGCGTAAGATCTACGACGCTTACCGCAACAGCTTCCGCTCCAAAATACTGGGTGAGATCGAAGAAAAAGGTATGGAGCGCGTACAGCTCAGCATCCTGACGGGGCTTATGAAGCTGCGGCAGATCTGTGACTCGCCCGCCATCCTGAACGAAGAAGAAAGCTTCGAAAACCACTCGGTGAAGATCGAGGAACTGGTACGGGAGCTGACCGAAAATACCGGTAACCACAAGGCCCTGGTGTTCTCGCAGTTCCTCGGTATGCTTAACCTTATCCGCGAAGAGCTCGACCGGCTTAATATTCCTTATGTTTACTTCGATGGGGGTACCTCGTCGGTCGACAGGGAAAAGGCGATCCAGAGCTTCCAGAACGAAGAAAGCTGCCGGGTATTCCTCATCTCGCTCAAAGCGGGTGGTGTGGGTCTGAACCTTACGGCCGCCGATTATGTGTATATCGTAGATCCGTGGTGGAACCCTGCCGTAGAGCAACAGGCCATTGACCGTACGCACCGTATCGGGCAAACGAAGAGCATCTTTGCTTACCGCCTCATTTGTAAAGACACCATCGAAGAAAAGATACTGTTGTTGCAGGAACGTAAGCTGAGCCTCGTAAAAGAGCTGATTGCCGACGATAATGCCTTCCTGAAAAAACTGACCAAAGAAGATGTGGCTTACCTGTTAAGTTAAGTCCTGAATCGACGAAAAAAGCGCGTAAGAGTCTTTACTCTTACGCGCTTTTTTTATTGATGTGAAGCAAAAATAGTGTTGATGATATCCGGGCCTTATTTGGCGCCGAATACTTTTTGCAGCAGCCCGCTTACCTGGGCGGCAGGGTTGTTCCGGATCTTGGCCTCCTCGTCGCCGATGGAGGTAAAGATACCGCTCAGGGCCCGCTCGGTTACATAACCCGTCAGGTCGGGGTTTACCTTGTTCTGCGCAAGCGGCAGTTTGTTATAGGTGCTGAATACGGTTTTCCAGATATCGGGTGCGCCCACTTTATTGAGCGATTTCTGGATTACGGGTTGGAAGGCGGCCGTTAAAGCGCCGGTCGTTTTTCCCTTCAGGTAAGTGGTCGCTGCATTGCTGCCGCCGCGCAGGATATTGATACCATCGGTAATAGACATAGAAGTAATCGCATTGATAAAGATCGGCGCAGCCTGTTTGGCCGCATCTTCCGCGGCACGGTTCATCGACAGGATGGCTTTATCGACCACGGAGCCCATACCGATCGAACGCAGGGTTTGTTCTACCTGTTGCGCCTCTTTGGGTAACAGGATCTTCAACGCCGCGTTTTTGAAGAAACCATCCGTCATAGACAGTTTGTTCGAGGCATTTTGCGCCCCTATTTTCAATGCCTCTTTAAGGCCGGAGGCGATGTCGGTGCTGCTGAGCCCGGCGCCGAGGCCGCTGTTGCCCGAGCCTGTATTATTGTTGTTGCCATTATTGGTATTGGTGCCGGTCGATTTGGAACCACCGTTTTTTATTGCGTTCAGCAGATCGTCAAAGCTCTGCGCTTTAGCGCCGGAGGCTGCTCCGGCAACGATACCTGCTACGAGCAGGGATGCGATCATCTTTTTCATTGAAAACAGTATTTAATCCCTTGGACTCAAAAAGAATGCCAAAGTTGCATGAACAAAATTATTTCCACAGATCCAGGATCTGCGTGGTATGATCCTTGCTGACTACTTTTTCGATAATGTGCTCAATAATACCCTTTTCGTTTATGAGGAACGTGGTACGGTGCGTACCCATAAATTCCCTGCCCATAAACTTTTTAAGTCCCCATACGCCATAGGCCTCTACAATTTTGCGGTCCGGGTCGGCTACCAGCGGGAAAGGCAATCCGTGCTTCTGTTCAAATTTCTTATGGCTCTTCTCAGTATCGATGCTTATGCCCAATACGACCATCCCGTTCTTTTTCAGCAGGGCATAGTTGTCTCTTATATTGCAGGCCTCGTTGGTACAGGTGGGTGTATTGTCTTTCGGGTAAAAGAAAAGAACCACCTTTTTGCCTTTATAATCGCTCAGTGATATCTTGTCGCCGTTCTGGTCGGTTGCGGTAAATGCCGGCGCTTTGTCGCCGGGCTGTAGCTTTAATTCCATAGGTATAACTATTCCGGGGTGCTTTTTGTTGTTTTGAATAACCGGTCGGCGTTGGCGGTAGTAATCCTTGCGATCTCGGCTACCGGGCATTGTTTGAGCTCGGCGATCTTACCGGCGATAAGCGGTATATAACTGCTTTCGTTGCGGCGGCCGCGGTAGGGTACCGGCGCCAGGTAAGGGGCATCGGTTTCGAGTACAATATGCTCCATGGGTATGGCATCCAGCACTTCGGCCAGGGTACTCTTTTTATAGGTAACCACACCGCCTATACCCAGCAGGAAACCCAGGTCCACGATTTGCCTGGCTTCGGCCACATCGCCGCTAAAGCAATGGAACACCCCGGTCAGGTCGCCTTTCTGTTTGCTGCGTACCAGGTCGATGCCGTCCTGTATCGATTCGCGGGTATGGATCACGATGGGCAATGCATACTGCAGGGCCCAGTCGATCTGTATGCCAAAGGCATCTTTCTGCTCGGCTACAAAGGTTTTATCCCAGTAGTAATCCAGCCCGATCTCGCCTACGGCCGCAAACGGAGCGCGCTGCAGCCAGCCGGCTACGGTATCCAGCTCTTTTTTATAATCTTCTTTTACATAACAGGGATGCAGTCCCATCATCGGAAAGCAATGCTCCGGCCAGCGTTGTACCATGTCCATCATAGGCGCTATGGTACTGTGGTCGCAATTGGGCAGGTACATCCGGTTTACGCCGGCATCTATCGCCCTTTGTATGGCTGCTTCGCGGTCGCTGTCGAACCGCCCGTCATACAGGTGGCTATGGGTATCGGTAAAGTTTAAGGGTTGATTCTGATGTGTCATCGGGTATCGGTTTCATTAGGACATATAATCCCGGTCGTTGCCGAGTTTGCTGATCCAGTCGTCGTTGCCGGAGCGATCGGGCAGGGCTTTGGCCCGCTGGTGCAACACCAGGTAGCTTAATACGGCGCACAGGATACCGGTAATCATCATAGTATCCAGGTCCTTGCCCAGCATAAAGGAGACGACCATGCCGGCAATCTCGGCCAGTATCCAGGCTGCCACCACATACAGTTGCCAGGTGTTGGCGTTGTATCCTTTTGGCTTCACGATTTTCTTCATCCTCCAGCACAGGTAGATAAGCAATATAATGTCCATGTAATTCTTTAAAAATTGTCATTTAAAACGGGTACTAGGTGTACAGTCCGCCATTGATCGAGATCACCTGTCCCGTAATATACCCGGCCTTGTCGGAGGCCAGGAAGCCGGCGAGCTCTGCCACCTCTTCTGCTTCACCAAAACGTTTCATCGGGATCAGTGCCGTCAGTTCTTTCTCATTCAGCTCTTCGGTCATATCGGTTTTAACGAAGCCCGGTGCAATAGCATTCACCGTGATATTGCGTTTGGCCACTTCCTGCGCCAGCGCTTTGGTAGCGCCGATCATACCGGCTTTGGCCGCGGAGTAGTTAAACTGGCCGGGCATACCTTTTAAGCCGCTCAGCGAAACGATATTGATAATACGGCCCGAGCGGTTCATCAGCATCGGGTTCATTACCTGTTTGGTTACATTATACATACCCTGCAGGCTGGTATCCAACACCTGGTCCCACTGTTCATCGCTCATAAAGGCCAGTAAGGCATCCTGGCGTACGCCGGCATTATTAACCAGTACGGCGATCACTTTATCGCTGTTATCGGCCTGCCATTTACCCAGGGTTTGCTGTATCTCTTCCCGGTCGGCCACGTTAAAGCCCAGTACAACTGCGGCTTGCCCCTGTGCTTCTACCAGCCTGGCCGTTTCTTCGGCGGCAGCTTTATTGCCCTTATAATTGATAATTACAGGATAGCCCATCGTGGCCAGCTTGATGCATATGGCCCTGCCTATGCCCCTCGAGCCTCCTGTTACCAGTGCGTAAGCTTGCTTCATTATTGATTTCGATTGTTGCCGCAAAATTAGTTTTTAACCTGCATACGGTAAACTTTATTTAATCGAAAACCCCTGCAGGTCTGGCTGCAGGGGTTTTAAGGGTATAAATGAATTTATAGCGATTACTTGCCGCCTTTGCCTTTAGCGGGTGCCGCTTTGGCTTTGGATTTTGCATAGTAGTCTTTTACCTGGTTAGCAAACTCGTTACCGGGTTCTTTTTCCAGTACTTTGTTGATCCACTCCATCGCTTCTTTCTCATTATTGGTATTGTAATAGTAGTAACCCAGGTACTGGTAAGCATTCATCAGGTCGGCATCTTTATGCTCTTTAGGCGAAGCCAGCCACTCTTTGTAGAAAGGCACGCCGATACCTGTTTTAGCGTCCTGGTCGATAGCCGCCGCTGTACGACCCTGCCAGTACGGGGTAATGGCCTCATCCGGGAATTTGGTTTTCATAGCAGCAAAAGCGCTGGCCGCTTCCTGGTATTTTTTACCATAGTACAGGTACAGGCCCCAGTTAAAGTAATCCAGGTTGGTTGCGGCGGTATCGGCAGCTACGGTTTTACCAAACCATTCGCCGGCTTTGGCATACTCCTTGGTTTCTCTATAACCTTCGGCGATCTGGCGGAACAGGGTCGCTTTATTGGCTGTAGGATCAACAACGGTTACCTGGTTAAAGTAGTAATCGGCGCTGTCGTTGTACATTTTAGCATGTGGCGTATCGATACCGGCCATGGCGCCCATAATCTTACCGTAGTAGATATAGTCGTCGCCTATGATCTTGCTGGCATCTTTCTGCTTGTTGAAAAACTGCTGCATATTGGTACGTGCTTTTTCGTAGTCTTTAGTCTCGTAAGCACTGTAACCGATCAGGCGGTACAGGTAAGGTTTATCCACACCTTTACCGATCAGCTCCTGGATTTTTGCCTGGGCTTCGGGGTATTTTTTAGACAGGAACAACAGGTTGGCATAAGTAATCTGGTCGTCGATAGACTTATCAGACAGGGAAAGGAATTTTTCGCTGTTGGTCAGGGCGTTATCATATTTACCGGCGCGGTAGTATGCGTTAGCCAGCTCTTTGTAAGGCAGCGGGTTAGAAGGATCCTGGTCTTTGGCGAGGTTATAGTTTTTCAGCGCATCCTCGTATTTGTGCGCAGCATACCACAGCGAACCGATCTTAGAGTAGGCCAGGGAGTTGTTGGTTCCTTTCTCTACTGCTTTTTCGTAGCTGGACATGGCATTACCACCGTCCCTTGCTTTAAGGTAAGCGTCGCCCAGGCCGATCAGGGTATTGGCTTCGCCGGGGTTGATCTCAAGCGCTTTCTGGTACCAGGTAATCGCATCCTGGATGTTGCCGCCGTTGCTGTAGGTAATGGCGTCGGCAGCTACTTTATATTTTTCCCATTCTTTCTTTTTCGCTTTATCTACGATAGCCAGCAATTGTTTTGCGGCTTCGTCTTTTTTACCTTCTGCAAAAAGGACGCGGGCCATACCGGCCTGGTTGTAGAAGTTTTCCGGATTTTTCGAAAAAATCTGGCGGGCGGCATCTTTGTTCTCCATGCCCAGTTCGGACAGTCCTAACAGGTAGTTGGCCTGGTCTTCTTTACCGGCTATGGATTCCAATGCTTTTTTTGCACTTTCAAAACGACCATAATTGATCATTTTTTCACCCTCTTGCACAGACTGCGCACCTACATGAAAAGCCAGGGACGTAGCCACTGCTATTGCAATTAATCGTTTCATTTTTTACTTTAATTTATTGTGGTGTAGTTTTAATGTATAAAAAATAAAATTTATGGGGTAAAAAATGGGGTCTAAGGTTTTATTTCCGCTTCACGGATACGTAACTGCACCCTTAAAGGTACCAAACGCGCTTTACTGAAAATTAATTGTCCCGGCTCGCTGCACAGGAAATTAATAAAGCCGGTGCCTAATCCCTGCCAGGATTCCCTGCTTACAAAATAGAGCGACCGTCTCAGCGGGTATTTCTTTAAGGCAATATAGGCCTGGTAAGGTTCGTAGAACTTGCCGGTAGAGTCGTCCATAAGTGAAACCACGCGTATGCCTTTCCGGAACTTGCCTACGCCGTTGATGTCGCTGTCTTCCGGATCGTAAACGTGGCTTACGCCTACAATACCCAGGCTGTTCTCGTTCTCCGTTACATATTTGATAACCGATGCATTGTCTTTTACCGCGTAGGATTTAGACGATAATTTCTGGCCGGGGATTAATGAGTCCATCATATATCTTACCGTACCGGATTGCTGGTTGTCGAAAACGATGGTATACGGCCTCGAAAAAGTACCCTGTAATACCGTGCGCAACTGGCCCAGGGTCATCAGGCTGTCGGGCGAATTGGGATGAACGATCACCGCGATCGCATCCATGGCTACAGGCAGCGATTTTATTTTTATGCCATTACTCTTCATGGTTTCCTTTTCCTGCGTACTCAGGTCGCGGGTGGTCAGGATGAGGCGGGCGCTGTCTTTAAAAAGATCTTCGATACACTGGTTTTCGGGTTTGTATTGCACCCGTATGGTCGCATCGGGAAACGAGGAATCGAAAACCTTCAGTTCCTGCTCGATCACCGGCTTGAAACTTTCATCTACGGTGATGCTGATATTGCCCTTCTGCGTGGTCTCTGCGGGTTCTTCTTTTATCGCTTTCCCGTTGTTGCAGGAAATCATAAAAAAGCCCAGGCCCAAGGCTGCAATTCCGGAAAAAAAGTATGTGCGAAGCGCCATATTGCAATAATACAAGTAATTTGAAAAAGGAAAAAACGAATAACTTATTCTGTAACAAGAAATTAACATCGCGACCCTACGGGTTGTGAATGTTATAATAAAGATGCCTGTTTCTTTAAAATCCACAAATTTACCAAGCTGCAACCGTAAAACAAAGCTTTGTTGCCGGAAGCAACGGAAAGATAAAGCGGCCGGGTGTTCAGGACCGCCCCACCTGCCTGTGCCGGAAACAAGACACCAGGTGGTCATTGATCATACCGGCAGCCTGCATAAAAGCATAACAAATGGTGCTGCCTACAAATTTAAATCCCCGCTTTTTCAGGTCGGCGCTCATGGCATCCGATTCGGGGCTCGTGGCCCGTATATCGTCTGTAGTGCGGCAGCGGGTTTGCAGGGTTTTGCCACCGGTAAACTGCCAGATATAACGGTCGAAGGAGCCAAATTCCTTTTGTACGGCCAGGAAGGCCTGTGCATTGATTACGGCTGCCTTTATCTTCAGCCCGTTGCGGATAATGCCCTCATCGGCCATCAGTGCAGCGATACGGTCCTGGTCGAAGCGCGCCACCTTGCGGGCGTCGAAACCGGCAAAGGCCTTGCGGAAGGCTTCCCGGCGGTACAGTATGGTACGCCAGCTCAGCCCCGCCTGGAAGGCATCGAGCACCAGGAATTCGAACAATTTGCGATCGTCGTGTGCCGGTTCGCCCCATTCTTCGTCGTGGTAGCGGATCATGAGCGGATCGCCAGCCGGCCATGCACAGCTTTTCGTCGCCATAGGCTGATAAAAAAAGTCCCGCAGCCATGCTGCGGGACCGGTTAACAGTTCTTATTTATTGGGATAAGCTTTGAGTGCCGCTTCGAGGCAGTCCATCGCCTTATCGATTGCTTCGTCGTTCAGTACATAGGCAAGCCGTACTTCGTCCTGGCCCAGGCCCGGTGTGGCATAGAAGCCGCTCGCCGGCGCCATCATAACCGTGGCGCCTTCGTGCTCGAACGATTCCAGCAGCCACTGGCAAAAGTCTTCGCTGCTTTTTACCGGCAGTTTGGCCATCGCATAGAAAGCGCCGCCCGGGTTAGGACAGGTAACGCCGTCCATAGCCTGCAGGCGTTTTACCAGCAGGTCCCTGCGCGAGGCATACTCGGCCAGTACGGCATCGAAGTAGTTATCGGGCAGGTCGCAGGCGGCTTCGCCCAGTATCTGTTCGAAGGTGGGTGGAGAAAGGCGGGCCTGTGCAAATTTAAGCGCGGCGTTCAGTACCTCTTTATTGTGCGTAACCAGGGCCCCGATACGGGCGCCGCAGGCGCTGTAGCGTTTAGAGATGGTATCCATCAGGATAGCATGCTGTTCCAGCCCTTCGAGCTGCAGTGCCGAGATATGCGTCTGGCCGTCGTAGCAGAACTCGCGGTAGGCTTCGTCGCTGAACAGGAACAGGTCGTGCTTTACGCAGATATCACGCAACACCTCCAGTTCGGCCTGGCTGTACAGGTAACCGGTAGGGTTGTTGGGGTTGCAGATCAGGATGGCCTTGGTCTTTGGTGTTACCGCTTTTTCGAAGGCTTCGATAGGCGGCAGGGCAAAATTATCTTCGATAGAGGAATTGATCGGTACTACCTTGATTGCTGCAGAAACGGCAAAACCGTTGTAGTTAGCATAGAAAGGCTCTGGGATAATGACTTCGTCGCCCGGGTTGAGACAGCTCATCAGCGCGAAGAGAATAGCTTCCGAACCGCCGGTGGTCACGATAATTTCGTCGGCGTTTACGGTAATGTTGCGGCTGCCGTAATACCCGGCCAGCTTCTGGCGGTAGCTTTCGAAACCCTGGCTGGGGCTATATTCCAGCACTTTTACATTGGCATCGTGTACCGCCTGTATAATGCTGGGCGGCGTTTCGATATCGGGCTGACCGATGTTGAGGTGATATACTTTAAGCCCTTTTTTCCTGGCCTTATCGGCATAGGGCGTCAATTTGCGGATGGGGGAGGGTGGCATCTGCACCCCGCGGTCAGATATTTTTGGCATGGGGCAAAAATAGGCATTTTGCACATCGGTTGCGCATAAGACAAGCGGCGTCTTCCTGTACAGACGGGATGATACCGGTACAAACGCTGGCTGTTTTTATATTGTTTTCTGATCATGGTTAGCTACGCCGTTTATCATTGCGAAAACAGCAGAACCGGTATTGCCGGGTTATCGCCGACTGACCCGGTAAAATATTATCAAAAGATTATCATCCAACCGTAAGGCCCTGTTATTATACATTTTACAATAATATAACCGCGGCATCCGCAGGGATATATTTGCCCGTTTGGTCAAATAGGAATATCTTGCAAACTATTTTAATTTTTAATTCCACAAAAACAGGATTTTATGTCAACAGTAAAAGCGGGCGATACCGTAAACGTACATTACCATGGAAAATTAACAGACGGAACTACTTTTGATAGCTCCGAAGGCCGCGCTCCACTGCAATTTACCGTAGGCGAAGGACAAGTAATTAAAGGATTTGACGATGCGCTGATCGACATGAAAGTCGGCGATAAGAAAACCGTGAACATCCCTGTAGAAGAAGCATATGGTCCGGCTGCACCCGAAAACTTTATCGAATTCCCTAAAACAGATTTCCCACCTGAAATGGAGCCCGTAGTAGGCGCGCAACTGCACCTCAGCGACAACCAGGGTAACCAGTTCCCGGTAGTGATCTCCGAAGTAAAAGAGGAAACCGTAGTATTGGATGCCAATCATCCGCTGGCCGGCAAAGACCTGATCTTTGACATCGAGCTGGTGAGCATCGGGTAATATAACTAAGTTAAAATTTCAGGCCGGAAGCCGGTTTTTGCCTTATCAGCCGATAAAGCAAGAGTTGCTCCGGGCGATGAAGACCAGGCCTGTACCGTAGAACAGGGCATTTAGCCTCCTGCTGATACGGGCCCTGTAAAAAGCGAAAAACCCCGCGGTATTATACCCGCGGGGTTTTTATATAGGCTTTTGTATATTTGCCCATTAAATTTAAACTTGTTACCCCTGATGTCTCTGATCCTTTTCCTACAAGCTCCCGTGGCTGATACGATACACCAACTTACACAGGCTGCTCCGCCGGCTGCGCCCGAACAACTGTCGCTCTGGTACCTGTTGAAAGAAGGCGGCGTGCTGATGATCCCCCTGTTGCTTTGTAGTATCGTGGCGGTATACATCTTTATCGAACGCCTGCTGGCGATCCGTAAAGCGGGTAAGACGCCGAACGATTTTATGCTGCGTATCCGCGAAAAGATAACCGAGGGCAGTATTCCCGGCGCCCAGTCGCTTTGCAAAAGCTACGATGCTGCCATTCCGCGTATGATCAGTAAAGGCATAAGCCGTATCGGTAAGCCGGTAGACCATATCGAAAAGTCGATGGAGAACACCGGCAAGCTGGAAGTATACCAGATGGAGAAAAACCTGAGCGTATTGTCGACCATAGCAGGCATTGCCCCTATGCTGGGCTTCCTGGGTACGATCGCGGGTATGGTTATCCTGTTCTTCAATATCCAGCACCAGGGTTTCGATATTAAAAGTATGGCCGGGGGTATCTATACCAAAATGGTAACATCGGCTGTGGGCCTTATTATCGGTCTTATTGCCTATGTAGCCCATAATTATCTTAATGCACAGATCAATCGTAATGTGAACAAAATGGAAGCGGCCGCCGCCGACTTCCTGGATATGCTGCACCAGCCCGCGCATAGCTAAAGGCATAAAACACCTGTGCTAAGCCACCAGAGTAACAGGTTCGACAGTTAAAATACTTTTTGTTCGCTGCATACTAAAATGTCTTTCCTTTCGTTAGGAAGACGATAACCCTTAAATTATTATGCTGGATGTAGCAGAATATCTATACATTTTTATTGCCTTTGCCTTATCTCTGTTAATTCATTACCTGGTCATTCATTTGACCCACCAGCGTGGTATCTTCCTGGATGAGCACGATAAAGTACAAAAAGTGCATGACCATCCTACACCAAGGATAGGCGGACTGGGTATTTTCCTGGCCTCCATGTTTATGCTCAACGACCAGGCCACCGGCGGCTACCTGATGCTGGCGGCAATTCCCGCTTTTATAGCCGGTTTTCTCGAAGACTATTCCGGCAAGGTAAGCCCGGAGCAACGCCTGGCTATCATGTTCCTCTCGCCGGTAATGGCAATCGTAATGCTGCCCGACAGCATACTTTCCCAATGGTTTTTTACACCGGCTGCTGGCATACTGGGCATCGTTGCCAGCGCCGTGCTGATGGTAGCGCTGGTAAACGGGGTTAACTTTACCGATGGTCAGAACGGCCTGGCCTCAGGCACGGTGCTGATAAGCCTGCTGGCTATGATGATCATCGGCGTACAGCTCAACGACAAATCGGTAGTGTATGTTACGGCCATCGTTGGCGCATCGATCCTGGCGTTCCTGATCTATAATTTTCCTGCAGGCAAGATATTCCTGGGTGACGGCGGGGCCTACCTGCTCGGCTTTATGCTGGCTGCTATCGGTATCATCGTGGTGCAGCGGCACCGTACCGAGGTGTCGCCTTTCCTGGTGGTTGCCCTTACGGTATACCCTTTGTGGGAGGTTGCCTTTTCGACGTTCCGCAAGCTTTTCTACGACCATATATCACCGTTTACCTCCGACGACTACCATATGCACCAGTTGCTGTACCGCAACCATAGCCGGGGTAAGGCTTACCTGCCGGTACTGTTCCTGTTGCCGGCACAGATCGTCGTTTCCTGCTTTGCAATCATCTTTTATAATAATACTTTAGCCTTAATTTTAATCACAGCGGTCTATGTGGTCTGTTATGTAGCGCTTTACTTTTACGAAAGAAGACGAAAAGGTATACGGGGGGCAGCTGCAGGCCGGGGCCTTCATGATGTATAAAAATAAATAAATGAAAATAATAGTTGTAGGTACCGGCTATGTAGGCCTGGTTACCGGAGCTTGTCTGAGCGATGTGGGTATTGATGTGACCTGTATTGATATTGACCGGAAAAAAATAGATAACCTTAACGAGGGTATCCTGCCTATATATGAGCCCGGGCTCGAAGAGATCGTACACCAGAATGCCCAGAAGGGCCGCCTGAAGTTTTCGACTTCTATAGCCGAACATATTACCGACGCCGACATTATTTTTATCGCTGTGGGTACGCCCGAAGGTGAAGATGGCAGCGCCGACCTGCAGTATGTGCTGGCCGTGGCCGACCAGATCGGCACCCACCTGGAGCAATATGCGGTGGTGGTTACCAAGAGCACCGTGCCGGTAGGTTCGTCGGTAAGGGTAAAAGAGGCGATCGGCAAGGCTATGGCGCGCGAAGGCCGCCAGGTACCTTTTGATGTGGCATCCAACCCGGAATTTCTGAAAGAGGGCGCGGCTATCAATGATTTTATGAGTCCCGACCGGATCGTGATCGGGGTGGAAAGCGAACAGGCGCGCAAAGCCCTGGAGCAATTGTACAAGCCATTTTTGCTGAACGGTTTCCGGATTATTTTTATGGATATCCCTTCGGCCGAGATGACCAAATATGCCGCCAACGCGATGCTGGCTACCCGTATCAGTTTTATGAACGATATCGCCAACCTCTGCGAGCGGGTCGGCGCCGACATTAACCAGGTGCGTACGGGTATCGGGTCGGACCCCCGTATCGGTAATAAATTCCTGTACGCTGGGATCGGTTATGGCGGGGCCTGTTTCCCCAAGGATGTAAAGGCGCTGATGAATACCGGCGAACAACACGGACATGCCCTGCGGATACTAGAAGTGGTAGAAGAGGTAAACAACCGCCAGAAACTCGTTCTTTTCCATAAGTTGGAAAAACACTTCGGCGGGGACCTGGCCGGGAAGACCATCGCGATATGGGGCCTTTCGTTTAAACCGCAAACTGACGATATGCGCGAGGCGCCTTCCATATTGGTGGTCGATGCGCTGGTAAAAGCGGGCGTAAAGGTACAGGCCTACGATCCTATCGCTATTAAAGAGGCGCCGCGTTATATACCACACGATATTACCTATGCTGAAGATGAATACAAGGCATTAGAAGGCGCCGATGCATTGCTGCTGCTTACGGAGTGGCGGGAATTCAGGCTGCCCGACTGGGAAAGAGTGAAGGAGTTGATGAAGACGCCGCTTATATTCGATGGCAGGAATATCTATAATGCCAAGGAACTGGAAGGCTTAGGCTTCAACTATTTCTGTATTGGTGTGGGTGGCGTTGTGTAAATCCTCATCGTGCTGAAAGCTAGGCCTGTTTGTGGTTATTTTTTATTTAATAATGGCACGATTTTTGGCACACTGGCTCAAATAGTAGAAAAAGAATAGTAGTTTTGCGCACAATATTGAATTTTTTTACATACCAGAATTTTTATCACCAAATCCAGGTCTGCTGACCAATCCTGTTAAGCATCCACAATTCGTAGTAATAGATGAGTAAGAAATACTTTTTTAACCTGGTTCGCATTTTTTGTTTTGCGTTATTTTTAGCGATTCCTCCTGTTCTTCATGCCCAGAATATAGATCGGCAAAATCTTTCCAATATCAAAGTAGACGAATTGTCGGATGTGCAGATTATGGCTATCCGGGACCAGATCCTGGCTTCCGGTCAAAAGCAGGAGGATGTGGAGAAGATCCTGATCGACCGCGGAATGGCTTCGGAAGAAGTGACAAAATTCAAAGGCCGCATGTCCTCGCTGAAGGAAGGGTCGCTGGATTTTGAAAACAAAGAAGCTGCTAAAACCATTAACGGTAAGAAAGAACTGGCTTTCGAAAAGCCGGTGGCCAAAGACATGGGGCTGCGTATATTTGGCTCCGAGTACTTTGAAAATGCGACCTCCAACTTCGCGCCGAATACCAACCGTCCCACACCTCAAAACTATATTGTAGGTCCCGGCGATAAACTGCAGATCAATGTATTTGGTAACTCTGTCGTAAACTGGAACCTCGAAGTTAATGCCGAAGGCAGCATCCTGTTGCCGGGTATGGGCAATGTTTTTGTTGGTGGCAAAACGATCGAGAATGCTACGCAGATGATCAAAGATCGCCTGAGGGCCAATAGCTATGCCATCGGTAACGGAACAGACGTAAACATCAGCCTGAGCAATATCAGGACCATAAGGGTAAATATAAACGGTGAAGTAAAACGCCCCGGCCCGATCAATATCTCTTCGCTTTCCACCCTGCTTAATGCCTTGTACGAATCGGGCGGCCCTAACAGTATCGGGTCGTTACGCTCCATAGAACTCTACCGGCACAACAGCCTGATCCGCAGGGTCGATATTTACGACTATATCCTGAGGGGAGATAAAAGCGGCGATATCCTGCTGGAAGACGACGATATCATTAATGTACCGCCTTACCGCGTGCGCGTAGCGCTCGAGGGCGAAGTAAAGCGCCCGGCCCTTTACGAGGTAATGCCCGGCGAATCGCTGAAAGATGTGCTCCTGTTCAGTGGCGGTTTTAACGACAAAGCTTATACGGCAAGCGTTAAAGCGCTGCAGCTTACCGATAAGGGCAAACGTGTAAAAGATATCAACGCTTCCGAATTCGACAGTTATGTACCCCTCAAAGGCGACCACTATACGGTAGAGCCGATCCTGGACCGCTTCGAAAACCGGGTAACCCTGAATGGCTCCGTATTCCGTCCGGGCCAGTTTGAACTGCAGGCGGGTCTTACCCTTTCTGAACTGATCAAAAGAGCAGATGGGCTTAAAGAAGATGCTTATCCCGACCGCGGTTATATTACGCGTCTGAAAGGCGACAATACTACCGAGGTGATTCCCTTTAATGTAAAAGGTGTGGTAGACGGCACCGCCGAAGATATCGCCCTGAAGCGGGAAGATATTATCACGATCCCTTCTATTTTCGACCTGAGGGAAACCTATAAGGTGACGATCGCCGGTAGCGTACGTCGCCCGGGTAGCTTCCCATACGACGAAAATATTACGGTTGAGGACCTGATCCTGCGCGCCGGTGGTTTTGCCGATGGCGCCGATATGAAGCGCGTGGAAATAGCCCGTCGCGTAAAAGACAGCGACCGTCGTGCAAAAGATGCAAAGCTGGCCGAGATTTTTAACATCACTATCGATCCGAAGCTTACCCTTGCCGAATCCAAATTCAAACTGCAGCCCTATGACGTAGTTTCTGTTTATTCGCTGCCGGGTTTTGTAACGCCGCAGATCGTTACCATAGAAGGTGAAGTAATGATGCCGGGTTCGTATGCAATGATCAGCAAGGACGAGCGCATTTCCGACCTCATTAAGCGGGCAAACGGGTTTACGGCCTATGCCTATCTTAAAGGCGCGTCGCTGAAGCGGGGCGATGTGATCGAAACGCAGAGCGATGCGGAAAAAAGAGATCTGAAGCTGGCACAGTTCCGCCAGAAACAAACAGAGGCGACAAAAGGTGCGGTAGACGCCAACCTGGAGAACCCTACAAAGCGGAACAACTTCGTAGGCATCGACCTCGAATATATCATACAGCACCCGAAAGGAAGAAAGGATGCGATCCTGCTTAACGGCGACGTGATCAATGTACCACGGGTGCTGCAAACGGTGAAGATCAGTGGTGAAGTGTTTTCTCCCATCACTACCATGTACACGCCCAACCAGGGGCTTAACGAATACGTGCTCAACAGTGGCGGTTTTACGGAAGATGCGTTCAAGCGTAAATCCTATGTAGTATACGCCAACGGGAGCATTAAGGGCACCCGGCATTTCCTGTTCTTCAGGAACTATCCCAATATCGAGCCGGGAGCCGAGATCTTTATCCCGAAAAGAAAACAAAGAGAGAAAGCTGCAAATACCGCGCAGATGTGGATCGGCCTTGGCACCAGCATGGCCTCCCTCGCTGCCGTTATCTTTGGTATTATTACGGTAGCCAATAACAATAAATAGTAACAGGGCTTCCGCAACCGATTTCCTTTTATAACACTTGTATGATGCAGTTTAATTCCATAGCGGTTATTGGTTTGGGTTATGTAGGCCTGCCCCTCGCGGTGGAATTTGCAAAGCAATACGAGGTTAAGGGCTTTGATATCAGCGAAAAAAGAATTGCCGGTCTGGCGTCTTTTATCGACAGCACGGGCGAGATACCGGGCCCTGTCCTGGAATCCGTGCTCAGGCAATCTCCCGGTATAGGACTACAGGTTACAGCTTCGCCCGATGCGCTGGAAGGCGCTTCGGTGTATATTGTAACTGTACCCACACCGATCAACGAACAGAAGCAACCCGATCTTAATGCCTTATTGGAAGCTACCGCACTTGTAGGCCGTGTTATGCGTCCGGGAGCTGTGGTTATCTTCGAATCTACGGTGTATCCCGGTTGTACCGAAGAGGATTGTGTGCCGGTGCTGGAGCAGGTTTCCGGGCTGCGTTATAATATCGACTTCTTTTGTGGTTATTCGCCGGAGCGTATCAATACCGGAGATAAGATCAATACCCTTACCCGGATCATTAAAGTAACCTCGGGATCGACACCCGAGGTAGCGCTTGCCGTAGACGACCTGTACCGGTCGATCATTACAGCAGGCACGCACAGGGCGCCCAGTATAAAAGTGGCCGAAGCGGCCAAGGCTATCGAAAATGCACAGCGCGATCTCAATATTTCCTTCGTCAATGAACTGGCGCTTATTTTCGATCGCATTGGTATCGATACCCACGACGTGCTTGAAGCTGCCGGAACTAAATGGAACTTTCTTAAATACAAACCAGGCCTGGTAGGCGGCCATTGCATCGGTGTAGATCCTTACTACCTGGTACATAAAGCAGAAGCGCTGGGTTATGTGCCGGAGGTTATCCTCTCCGGGCGCAAGGTAAATGAAGAGATGGGTGCTTTTGTTGCCGATAAGGTTACCCGGCTGCTGGAAGGCAGGGGTAAAACCACGGCAGGAGCGCATATTTTAATATTGGGCTTTACTTTTAAGGAAAACTGCCCGGACACCCGTAATTCACGGGTAATCGACCTGCTGAGGCATCTCGACGCCCAGGGGGCATCGGTGTACGTATACGATCCCTGGGCCGCACCCGATATAGTACAAAAAGAATATAATGTATCTTTGCTGCCGGAAATTGCAGCAGATGCCAGGTACGACGCGGTTGTACTGGCAGTAGCGCACACGCAATTCGCCGGTCTTGATTTTGACCGTTTCAAATCAGGCGGAGCAATAATTTATGATGTAAAGGCCTTTATCGACCGCAGCCTGGTTGATGGAAGGCTATAGTTGCAGATTATATACAGGCCCGTGGCGGATATTACAGATTTTGAACCTTCGGCTATAAAATAGTTGTAATTTTTAAAAATGGACTTTAAAAAAACGATAGTTATTACGGGAGGTGCGGGCTTTATCGGTTCGCATGTAGTAAGACGCTTTGTACTTAACTACCCCGAATACCGGATCATAAACCTGGATAAACTCACCTATGCCGGTAACCTCGCCAACCTGAAAGATATCGATCAGCGTGCGAACTACACCTTTGTAAAAGGCGATATTGTAGATAGCGGGTTTATCGACCAGTTGTTTGCCGATTTCCGGCCGGATGCCGTAATTCATCTTGCCGCCGAATCGCATGTTGACCGTTCGATTACGAATCCTACAGAATTTGTAATGACCAATGTAGTAGGCACCGTAAACCTGCTGAACGCGGCCCGCAAGCAATGGAAAGGCGCATATGATACCCACCGTTTTTACCATGTCTCTACCGACGAGGTGTATGGCGCATTGGGGGAGAGCGGCATGTTTACAGAAGCAACGGCTTACGATCCGCATAGTCCCTATTCCGCATCGAAGGCGAGCTCCGACCATTTTGTACGCGCCTATCACGATACCTATGGCCTGGATACGGTTATATCCAACTGTTCCAATAACTACGGTTCTTTCCATTTCCCGGAAAAGCTGATCCCCCTTGCGATCAACAATATCAAAAACAACAAACCCGTACCGGTATATGGCAAGGGCGAGAATGTAAGGGACTGGCTTTGGGTGGAAGACCATGCCCGCGCTATCGATGTTATATTCCACAAAGCTGCGGCAGGTACCACCTACAATATCGGCGGGCATAACGAATGGAAAAACATAGACCTGATCCAATTGCTTTGCCGCATCATGGACGGGAAGCTGAACCGGGCAGAAGGCGAATCGGCTAAGCTCATTACGTTTGTTACCGATCGCGCCGGGCACGACCTGCGTTACGCCATCGACTCTGCCAAACTGCAACAGGAACTGGGCTGGGTGCCAAGTCTACAGTTTGAAGAAGGCCTGGAAAAAACGGTAGCATGGTACCTGGATAATGAAGAATGGCTGGAAAATGTGACCAGCGGCGATTACCAGAATTATTACAAACAACAATATACTTAAATTATTTTCCGGGAACAGATCCAGGTCTGGCCCGCAGGCTTTATTATGCAAGTACAGGAAACCAAGCTTAAAGGCTGCTTTATTATAGAGCCGCAGATTTTTAAGGACAACAGGGGCTATTTTTTCGAAAGCTTTAATGAGCAGAAATTCGAAGCTGCCACCGGTCATAACGGCCATTTCGTACAGGACAACCAATCGGCCTCGTCCTATGGTGTGATCCGCGGCCTGCACCTGCAGAAGGGCGAACATGCACAGGCCAAGCTGGTACGCGTGCTGGAAGGTAAAGTGCTGGATGTGGCTGTGGATCTGAGACCGGGGTCGCCTACCTACGGCGAATGGGTGGCGGTAGAGCTGAGTGCGGAGAACAACAGGCAACTGTACGTTCCCAGGGGCTTTGGTCATGGCTTTTCGGTGCTTAGCGAAACGGCTGTGTTTGCTTACAAATGCGATAATGGTTATAATAAGGAAGCAGAAGGTGGTGTACAATACAATGACCCGACGTTAAAGATCGACTGGCAGATTCCTGCCGGTAAAGAGGTGATATCCGAAAAGGATGCGCTGCTGCGGCCTTTTTCCGAATTCAATCCCGAATAAACCCAGATAATTATCCTATTACTCTTATCCCAATGAAAGGAATCGTTTTAGCCGGAGGCTCTGGAACACGGTTGTACCCCATTACCATGGCGATCAGCAAGCAGCTGATGCCTATATATGATAAGCCGATGATCTATTATCCGCTCTCAGTGCTGATGATGGCCGGCATCAAGGAAATTCTCATTATTACGACACCGGAAGACCAATCCGGGTTCAAACGCCTGCTGGGCGACGGCAGCCAATGGGGCTGCGTATTCGAATACGTGGTACAGGAAGTGCCCAACGGCCTCGCACAGGCTTTTGTTTTAGGCGCCGACTTTATAGGCGACGATAAGGTAGCCCTGGTATTAGGCGATAACATTTTCTACGGCAGCGGCCTCGCTAAACTGCTGCAAGCCAATAACGATCCGGAAGGCGGTGTGATCTATGCTTACCAGGTAAGCGATCCCGAGCGTTACGGCGTAGTCGAGTTCGACGATAACTTACAGGCTATATCCATCGAAGAGAAGCCGGTACAACCCAAGTCGCACTATGCAGTTCCGGGCCTTTATTTCTACGACAACTCGGTAGTGGAGATTGCTAAAAACATTAAACCATCGGCCCGTGGCGAGTATGAAATAACAGATGTAAACCGTGTTTACCTCGAGCAGGGCCGGCTCAAAGTAGGCGTGCTGAGCCGCGGTACGGCATGGCTGGACACCGGTACCCACGATTCGCTGATGCAGGCGAGCCAGTTTGTACAGGTTATCGAAAACAGGCAGGGTTTAAAAATAGGCTGTCCCGAAGAGATTGCCTACCGTATGGGTTTTATCGATAAAGAAAGGCTGGCCGAACTGGCCGAACCTTTGAAGAAAAGTGGTTATGGCGCCTACCTGCTTAACCTGATTGCCTAGCAGTGCCGACAACAGAATATTAAAACTAAAATAACTAACGTGAAGCAGAGTTTAGTTAATGCAACCTTACCTCCGGGAGAGAAGGAAATGACCATGAAGGAGCTGATCCTTAACCTGAAGGACTGGCTGGCCTACCTTCTGAGGAAATGGTTCATCATTTTACCGGTAATCATCATCGGGGCCATATGCGGCTTTTTCTACAGCAAGAACGCTACCATAAAGTACCAGGCCAACTGTACGTTTGTACTGGATCTGGGCAATAACGGCGGCGGTTCTGCAGGAGGCCTGGCTTCGCTTGTGGGTATGGGCGATAAGACCGCCGACCTTTTTAACGATGTCAAAAATATCGTATGGCTGTATACCACGAGGCGTATGATCGAGAACACCTTGTTCACCGCGGTTAAAGACGGTAAGGGCAAGAACCGTTTGCTGATCGACTGGTTTATGGAAGAAAGTAAGATCCTCAAGACTACGTTTAAGAAATATCCTGAATTTGCCAACATCAAGTTTGTACCGGGTGTAAACTACGACTCGCTCAACCTGGTGCAAAGCACCCTGGTAGGAGCCTGCGTTGGTACCGTAAGCGGCGCCAAGTATCTGCAGGTATCCGAAACCAAAAAGACGCAGAACATTGTAAGTGTTTCGTTCACCTCGAAGGATGAGCTCTTTTCCAAAGCATTTACCGAAACCCTGGTTGCTACGGTTAATAAGTTTTATATCGAAACCAAAACAAAAAAGGCCCGGGAAGAGCTTGCTGTACTGCAGGCTAAAGCCGATAGCTTCCGTAACCAAATGGATGCTTCTATCTACCAGACAGCATCGGCGGTGGATTATACCCCCAATCCCAACCCGATGCATTCGGTATTACGGGTAGAACCCCAAAAGAAGCAGATCGACGTCCAGGTGTCGTCGACGATCTATACCCAGTTGATGCAAAACCTGGAACTGAGTAAGGTTTCCCTGGCTAAAGCCACACCGCTGATCCAGGTGGTAGACAGTCCGAGCCTGCCGCTTAATATTATAACCATAGGCCTGGTAAAGGGCCTGGCATTGGGCATCCTGATCTCCGCATTTTTGGTTATCGGCACATTGGTTGCCATGCGGTATTACAAAATAATCATGACTGAGGCTGCGCTTAAAGCGCAGGACAAACCGGCAGCATAAGAAAAATCCTATTTAGCAATGAACCTGGAAAATAAAAAAGTATTAGTAACCGGGGCCGACGGATTTATCGGCAGTCACCTTGTAGAACGCTTACTGGACGAAGGCTGCCAGGTAAAAGCTTTTTGCTATTACAACTCCTTCAACAGCTGGGGCTGGCTGGATAGCCTGCCAGCTGAAAAATTAAAACAGATAGAAGTCTTTACCGGCGATATCAGGGATCCGAATGGTGTGGCTACGGCAATGAAAGGTGTGGATGTTGTATTCCACCTGGCAGCTTTGATCGCGATCCCATTCAGTTACCACTCGCCCGATTCTTATATCGATACCAATGTGAAAGGCACGCTTAACATTGTACAGGCCGCCAAGAACCTGGATATCGAAAGGGTACTGGTTACCTCTACCTCCGAGGTATACGGTACTGCACAATATGTACCCATAGACGAACTGCATCCAAGGCAGCCGCAATCGCCTTATTCTGCATCTAAAATAGGCGCCGACTGTATTGCCGATTCCTTCTACCGGAGTTTTGACCTGCCGCTTACTATCGTAAGGCCATTCAATACCTATGGCCCGCGGCAGTCGGCCAGGGCGGTTATTCCCACCATTATTACCCAATTGCTCAACGGGAAAACGGAAATCAAGCTGGGCGATATCACACCTACACGCGATTTGCTGTTTGTAAAAGATACGGTGAATGGTTTTGTGGAAATCGCCAAAAGCGAAAAGCTGATCGGGCACGATTGTAATATCGCCACCCAGTCTGAAATAGCAGTGGGCGAGCTGGCAGCAGAACTGATCCGCCAGATCAACCCGGAAGCCAGGATCATAGCGGAAGAGCAGAGGATGCGCCCCGAAAAATCGGAAGTGTTCCGCTTGTTCGGCTCTAACCAGAAAATTAAAGAAAATACCAACTGGCAGTTGAAATATACGCTGCAGGAAGGCCTGGCCGAAACCATCGAATGGTTCCGCCAGAAAGAAAACCTGAAACAATACAAAGCGGACATATACAATATTTAAAATGGAACAGAGCTTCGAAGCGGTCACCGGTTTTATTAAAGAGCAATTTCCCGGGCAGGATTTTATCCCATTGCATGCGCCGCATTTTATCGGTAATGAAAAGAAATACCTGCTCGATACCATCGACTCTACCTTCGTATCGTCTGTAGGGGCTTATGTGAACAGGTTTGAAGAGATGATGGCGGAGATAACCGGCGCTAAACACGCAATTGCTATCGTAAATGGTACCAATGCCCTGCATATGGCCATGATCGTTTGCGGTGTTGCAGCCGGCGACGAGGTGCTTACCCAGGCGCTCACCTTTATCGCAACGGCCAATGCCATAAGTTATATCGGCGCTCAATCTGTATTTATCGATGTGGACCGGGATACGATGGGCATGTCGCCGGTTGCGCTTGCCGCATTCCTGGAGCAGTATGCGGAAAAACGTGCGGATGGCTTTACCTATAATAAAACTACCGGCAAAAAGATCGCGGCCTGTATACCCATGCATACCTTCGGCTTTCCCCTGCGTATCGGGGAGATTGCAGCCCTCTGTGCCCAATGGAACATTGTCCTGATCGAAGATGCGGCAGAATCGCTGGGAAGTTATATCGGCGACAAACATACCGGCACCACGGGCAGAGTAGGCACCTTCAGTTTTAACGGCAACAAAACTGTTACCTGTGGCGGTGGCGGAGCCCTGGTTACCGACGACGATGCCCTGGCCAAAAAAGCCAAACACCTGACTACCCAGGCCAAAGTACCGCATCGCTGGGAGTTTGTGCACGACGATATCGGTTATAACTACCGTATGCCCAACCTCAATGCGGCCCTGGCCTGTGCACAATTGGAGCAACTGCCTGCTTTCCTCGACAATAAACGGGAGCTTGCCGAAAACTATAAGACTTTCTTTGCAGGTATTGGCATGTCTTTTGTGGTAGAGACCCCGGGTACAAAAGCGAACTACTGGCTCAATGCCATCCTGCTGGATGACCTGGAACAGAGAAATGCTTTCCTGGAATACAGCAACGGCAATGGCGTAATGACAAGGCCGGTATGGGAACTGATGAACCGGCTGCCGATGTTCCGCCATTACCAGCACGATAGCCTCGAAAACAGTATCTGGCTGGCCGACAGGCTGGTAAATATACCGAGCAGCGTAAGGCTGCCACTCAAAAACAACAAGGATTAATGGCCGGTAAACGCATTATACTCATTGGCGGAGGCGGTCACTGCAAATCGGTAATCGATATTATCGAAGCGGGCGGCGTATATGAAGTAGCGGGTATACTGGATGTGCCGGAAAATAAAGGCAAAACCCTACTGGGATATCCCGTTACCGGTACAGATGAGGATATAGAAAGCCTGGCTGCTGCCGGGCACACTTTTATCATAACACTTGGCCAGATCAGGAGCAGTGTGCTGCGGACTAAAATCTATGAGCGGCTCAAAGCCTGCGGGGCCACCCTCGCTACCCTGGCCGCACCAACGGCTTATGTGTCGAAACATGCAACGGTAGGTGCGGGTACGGTCATCATGCACCATGCAACCGTAAATGCGGGCGCAGTAATCGGGTTGAACAACATTATCAATACGGGCGCTAATATAGAACACGATGCCCATACCGGTAGCCATTGCCATATCGCCACGCATGCGGTCCTCAACGGGGATTGCCATTTGGGCGAAGGCGTTTTTATCGGCAGCAACAGTGTGCTGGCACAAGGTGTACATGTACCCGACCAGGTCGTGGTAGGCGCCGGCGCAGTCGTTTATAAAAATATACAGGAACAAGGAACCTATGCAGGCAACCCTGCCAAAAAAATAGCCTGATGCACAGAACTATTATCATAGCCGAAGCCGGAGTAAATCATAACGGAAGCCTGGAAAATGCTTTCCGGCTTGTAGATGCGGCCAGTGAAGCCGGGGTGGACTATGTAAAATTTCAAACCTTTAAAGCCGAAAACCTGGTATCGAAGTCTGCAAAAAAAGCAGAATACCAGATCAGCAATACCGGCAATGCCGTGGAGAGCCAGTTACAGATGCTTAAAAAGCTGGAACTGAGCCATGAAGATCATGAAAAGCTGATCGCCTATTGTAAACAAAAGGGTGTTCAGTTCTTTTCTACAGGCTTTGACCTGGATTCGCTGGATTACCTGGCCAGCCTGGGGCTTGGCTTTGTAAAAATACCTTCGGGAGAAATCACGAACCTGCCTTATTTGCGTAAGGCTGCATCGCTTTTCCGTAAGATCATTATCTCTACGGGTATGGCTACGCTGGAGGAAATCAAAGCGGCTGTAGCCGTATTTACCGTTGCCGGCGCATCATTGGCCGACATCACCATTTTACATTGTAATACCGAATACCCAACGCCCATGCAGGATGTGAACCTGAAATCCATGCTGCATATACAGCGGGAGTTCGGCACGCCCATAGGGTATTCGGATCATACCCTGGGTATCGAAGTGCCTGTGGCCGCAGTGGCCCTGGGTGCAACCATTATCGAAAAACACTTTACCCTGGACCAGAATATGGAAGGCCCCGATCATAAAGCATCGCTGGAGCCGCAGGGCCTTAAGGATATGGTCGCTGCTATCCGCAATGTAGAAGCGGCCGTTGCGGGTTCGGGTTATAAAGAGCCTTCCCCCTCTGAAATGAAGAATATCGGTATCGCGAGAAAAAGCATCGTAGCCAAAACAGGTATAAAACAAGGCGAACGCTTTACCGAAGAGAATATAACGACAAAGAGACCGGGTACGGGCATTTCGCCCATGCGCTGGGATGAGGTGATCGGGCAGGTGGCCGCGCAGGATTTTAACAGCGACGACCTGATCGAATTAAAAGCATAAACATGAAAATCTGTATCGCCACAGGTACCCGCGCAGAATATGGTTTACTAAAGCCTTTGATTGAACGTATTCAGTCTGAGGCTTTATGGCAGTTACAGTTGCTGGTTACCGGGGCGCACCTGTCGCCGGAGTTCGGGCTTACCTATAAGCAAATCGAGGCAGACGGTTATACGATCGATGCAAAGGTAGAAATGCTGCTTTCTTCGGATACAGCCGAAGGCATCGTAAAGTCAATGGGCCTGGGTACGATCGGTTATGCCGACGCCTTTAAAACCCTGCAGCCCGACCTGCTGGTGATACTCGGCGACCGTTATGAAATGCTTGCCGTAGCTTCTGCCGCATTGATCTTTAAAATACCCATTGCCCATATACATGGCGGCGAGATTACGGAAGGCGCCTTTGACGATGCCATCCGGCACGCCATTACGAAAATGAGCCATATCCATTTTGCCGCTACGGAAACTTACCGCAACCGCATTATCCAATTGGGCGAAAACCCGGAAAGGGTATTTAATGTAGGCGCCATAGGTCTGGACAATATACATGACCTGCCCCTGTTAAACAGGCAGGAGCTGGAACAGCAGCTCGGTATCACTTTCCTTGAACGGAACTACCTGGTTACTTTTCATCCGGCTACCATGGCTTCCGTTTCCGCAGGCCTGCAATTCGAAGCGTTGTTAAAAGCCGTAGACCGCCAGGAAAACAGCTTCTTTATATTTACCAAGGCAAATTCAGATACCGAAGGCCGGACCATCAATAAAATGATCGATGAATATGTGGCGCAACGCCCGGGTAAGGCCGTAGCTTATACCTCTATGGGGCAGCTGCGCTACCTCTCGGCCATGCAGCTTGTCGATGCCGTTGTGGGCAATAGTTCCAGCGGAATCATCGAAGCGCCTTCGTTTCATAAAGCCACGATCAATATCGGCGACCGCCAGAAGGGACGCATACAGGCCGAAACCACGATTAACACCGGCGTATCGGCCGACGAGATCGATGCTGCCTTCCGAACGCTTACAACGCCCTCCTTTGCCGGTAAGTTAGCTGCGGCTACCAACCCTTACGGCGAAGGGCACAGCGCCGGGAAAATAATCGATGCCCTGAAGCTGGCGGATTGGGGCAGCTTGATTCATAAAACCTTTTACAATATAGACAATGTTTAATTACAGGGACCATATCATATCTTCCGCGCTGACGATCAAGGATGCTTTATCGATCATCGATCAGCAGGGCCTTATTGCCAATGTGCTGTTCGTGGTGGACGGCGATGGCAAACTGGTGGGATCTATCTCCGACGGGGATATCCGCAGGGGGCTGCTGAAAGATATCGGGATCAATGATGCGGTATCGCAGGTAATGCGTACAGAGTTCAAATTCCTGTATAAAGACAATATTACCCCTGCAGCACTGGCTGCCTTTCGCGAAAACGGTATTTTCTTTGTGCCCGTAGTGGATGCAACGCAACACGTTACCGATATCCTGAACCTTCATACCTACCGTATTGCTTTGCCCGTAGATGCCATTATGATGGCCGGGGGCAAAGGACAGCGGTTATTACCCCTTACCAAGGATACCCCGAAGCCCTTGCTGCCGGTAGGCGATAAGCCCATCATCGAACACAATATCGACCGGTTGGCCATGCATGGTATCAGTAATATTTACCTGAGCGTTAATTACCTTGCCGATCAGTTGGTCCGCTACTTTGGCGATGGAGCGGCAAAGCAGCTCAATATCGGGTACATCAGGGAAAACGAACCCCTGGGTACCATCGGTTCTGTAAAAATGGTGGAGACCTATGAACATGATACCCTGCTCGTCATGAACTCCGACCTGCTTACCAATATCGATTTCCACGAATTCTATACCGAGTTCAAAAACCAGGATGCGGATATGGCCATCGCAGCTACCAGCTATCATGTGGATATCCCGTATGCAGTACTGGAGGCAGATGGCGATAACGTGATCCATTCCCTTAAAGAGAAACCCCGTTACACGTACTATTCCAATGCGGGTATATACCTGATGAAGAAGAGTGTAATCGACCATATACCCGATGCGCAGTTCTATAACGTTACCGACCTGATCGAAGCCCTGGTGGGTATGAAAAAGAAGGTGGTCAGCTTCCCGATATTGGGTTACTGGCTCGACATCGGCAAACACGAAGATTACCGGAAAGCGCAGGAGGATATCAAACATTTAAAATTATAAAGTTGAAGTTACTGTTCATTATACCGGCAAGGGGCGGTTCGAAGGGCATTCCGGGCAAGAATATAAAATTGCTGAACGGGAAACCTCTGATCCACTATAGCATTGAATACGCGCGTTTGTTTGCGCCGGACAGTGATATATGTGTAACCACCGATGATGTAAAGATTGCTGATTGTGCCCGCCAGATCGGTTACGAAGTGCCCTTTATGCGGCCCGATGCCCTGGCTACCGATCATGCCGGCAGCTACGAAGTAGTACAGCATGCACTCGCCTTCTATAAGGACCGGGGCCTGGAATACGATGCGGTAGTGCTGCTCCAGGCAACCTCGCCCTTCCGGGAAAAAAAGCATCTCGAAGAGGCGCTTCCTTTATTTGATAAAACGGTGGACATGGTGGTGTCGGTAACGGAAACGGCTTTTAACCCGTATTACAACCTTTTTGAAGAAAACGAAAACGGCTTACTGCGGATATCAAAGGGAGCGGGCAAATATACACGCAGGCAGGATGTGCCGCCGGTGTACGCTTACAACGGATCGATTTACATCATCAACAGCGGCAGCCTGGCAGCTTACCAGGGCTTCAGCGGCTTCAGGGCTATAAAGAAATATGCCATGGAAGCCCGTTATGCCCTGGACCTGGATACGCCCGCCGATTGGGAATACGCAGAATACATTTGTAAAAATTACGTACATGAATAATATCAGAGTAATCGCCAGGCTGGATATCAAAGGCCCCAACCTGGTAAAAGGCATACACCTCGAAGGACTCAGGGTGCTGGGTAACCCCGAAGATTTTGCGAAGTACTATTACGAACAGGGCGCCGATGAGCTTATTTACCAGGATGTGGTAGCCAGCTTATTTGAAAGGAACAGCCTGAGTGACATTATCACGCAGACTGCCAAGAATATCTTTATCCCGCTTACGGTAGGCGGCGGTATCCGTACGATAGAGGACATCACGAAAGTGCTGCGTGCAGGGGCTGATAAAGTAGCCATCAATACGGCTGCAGTACGCAATCCCGATTTTATCCGCCAGGCTTCGAAAAAGTTCGGATCGTCTACGATCGTTGCGGCCATCGAATGCATCAAACAACCCGATGGCAAATACCTGGCCTTTGTGGATAACGGCAGGGAGGAAACGGGTATCGAGGCCCTGAGCTGGGCGCAGCGCGTAGAAGAACTGGGTGCCGGAGAGATACTGCTGACCAGTGTAGATCGCGATGGTACCGGCCTGGGTTATGACGTAGCGCTTACCCGCATGATTGCCGCACAGGTATCGGTACCGGTAATCGCCCATGGCGGCGCCGGCTCGATCAATCATTTTTCCGATGTGGTCAGCGAAGGCAAGGCCGATGCGATCGCGGTAGCTTCCGTAATCCATTATGATGCGCTCAACAACAATGTCGCCAACAACGGGAAGACTGCCGAAGGCAACAAATCCTTTATCAACAGCGGAAGAACATCATTCAATAAAATAAGCGGCGCCAGCATCGGGCAGATCAAAGCGCAGTTAACCGAAAATAATATAGCATGCAGGACATTGTAAAGAAAATAGCTATCGTCGATTACCAGTTGGGTAACCTGTACAGCGTAGAACAGGCCTTTAAACATTTGGGTGTGGAAGCGGTCGTTACCAACGACAAAGATATCATTGCCAACGCCGATGCCCTGGTGCTTCCCGGAGTCGGAGCCTTTGCCGATGCTATGGAAAATATGAAAAAACTGGACCTGGTAGCAC
Source organism: Taibaiella chishuiensis (assembly GCF_003014535.1). GTDB lineage: Bacteria > Bacteroidota > Bacteroidia > Chitinophagales > Chitinophagaceae > Taibaiella > Taibaiella chishuiensis. The sequence goes on from NZ_PYGD01000001.1 coordinate 705,578, forward strand.
CGGTTAAAGATTTTGTGGCTACCGGCAAGGCTTTTATGGGGGTGTGCCTGGGCCTGCAGATTCTGTTTACGGAAAGTGAAGAGTTTGGCAGCAGCAAAGGATTGGGTATCGTGGACGGACAGATCCGGAAGTTCAGCAACAACCTGCCCGACAACAGCAATGCAAAAGTGCCGCAAATAGCCTGGAACCGGTTATTGGAGCAGCAGATCGCCTGGAAGGATACGCCACTGAAGGAGCTACCCGAGGGTGGGTTCCAGTACTTCGTACACTCCTACTATGCCGTGCCTGAAGACCAGAATGTGATCCTGTCTACCACCCGGTATGAAGGTTTTGAATATTGTTCTTCTATCATTAAAAAGAATATCTTTGCCTGCCAGTTTCACCCGGAAAAAAGCGGGGAACAAGGCTTATCTATCTATAAAAACTGGATCCAAAAAATATAATCGATGAGTGAACTCGAAGTAAAATACGGACTTCCCCGCGAGGTTAAATTCTGTAAAAAGTGTGTTATGTCCAACCAGCGGCCGGTATCCGAGGTGGAATTCAAGCACAATATCAATACCAAGAAAAAAACGCTTGTATTCGACGAAGAAGGTATTTGCGACGCCTGCCGTGCCAACGAAAAGAAAGAAGCGATCGATTGGGCAAAAAGAGAAGAAGAACTGGTAGCCCTGCTGGACAAATACCGCAGCAAAGATGGTTCCTACGATTGTATCGTACCCGGCAGCGGTGGTAAAGACAGCGCTTACCAGGCACACGTGCTGAAATATAAATACGGCATGAACCCGCTTACCATTACCTGGCCGCCTATTTTATACACCGACTACGGTTACAAAAACTGGAAAAACTGGATCGATACCGGTTTCGATAACCTGAGCTTTAACCGCAATGGTAAGATCATGAAACTGCTGACCAAGCTTTCGATCGAAAACCTGATGCACCCCTTCCAGACCTTTATGCTGGGACAGAAGAACCTGGCTCCTAAGATCGCGCTTAAATACGGTATTCCCCTGATCTTCTACGGTGAAAACGAAGCAGAATACGGTAACCCGATAGCAGATAACACGACTTCCCTGCGCGATAAATCTTACTTCAGCTTCAACAACCTGGATGAGATCTACCTGGGTGGCGTATCTATTGCCGAACTGAAAGAAAAATACGACGTAAAAGAAGCCGACCTGATGTCGTTCCTGCCGCCACCGGTTTCCGAACTGGAAAAAACAGATATCCAGGTACACTACCTGGGCTACTACCTGCGCTGGACACCCCAGGAAGTATACTATTACGCCGTTGAAAACACCGGCTTCCAGGCCCGTCCTTTCCGTACGCAGGGTACCTATAGCAAATACAACAGTATCGACGACAAGATCGACGATCTGCACTACTATACCACCTATATCAAGTTCGGTATCGGGCGTTGCACGTACGATGCATCGCAGGAGATCCGCAACCAGCACATTACCCGTGAAGAGGCGCAGGCCCTGGTGAAGAAGTTCGATGGCGAATTCCCGGATCGCTACTTCAACGAGATCATGGACTATATCGGCTTGAAGCCCGAGCGTTTCCACGAGCTTTGCGAAGAGTTCCGCTCCCCGCACCTCTGGACCAAGCAAAATGGTGAATGGAAACTGCGCCATACCGTAAATGGCGATGGTGCAGACGACTAAATTTTATTGAACGTATCTTTTTAATTTGTCCGTTATAGCAGCCGGGATAAACTTGCAGCGCAGATCAATAACTGCACCTTCTTGTTTTACCGGCGGCTATCGCGGATAACTTTTAATAGCGGAGGCCCTGTCTTAAGACCAGGCAACCTCCCGGATTGCCTCCTACCCGAGTCCCTATGAACAGGAAAACCCTATTATTCTACAGCAGAAGCGAGCTTACCTACCTGTATGGCAGCCTCCACGAATATCTGAAAGATGACTTCGAGATCGTACACGTCGCCTATGCCCGGGAAGAAGCGGATATCCTGAAAAACCAGTTTGGCATAGAAAACGTGATCGTTTTCAAAGAGCTGGCGGCGGGCTTCACTGCTGAAAAGATAACTGCGGAACGCCTGGAAGAAATGGACCAGTTGCTGATGAGCCAGAGTGACGGCAACTTTAACCTGAACAGCGCTTTGCAGAGCAACCGCACCTCCCGCTATATCGGTTACGAGAAATCGCTGTCGGTGGCGCTGATGTATTACGAAACCTGGAATCGCATATTTGCCGGGCGGAAAATAGATTTCTTCATCCACGAACCGGTATCGCTGCTGATGAACCAGGTTGCCGCGGCGGTATGCCGCCGCCAGGGTGGCATCTACAGCACGCATATCCTGGTGCAGGGCGACAAAGATCCCTATAACTTTATTATGGTAGACCAGTACAATGGTTTACCGGTGGAGGTAAGCTACCGCTACGCACACCTCGACAGTGCCGCTATACAGCGGGCAACCCCGCGTGTACAGGCCTTTCTCGACAAATTCCGGTCCTCCTATAACGTTTTTTTCAGTGCATTGGGCGCAGGTACCGCAGGATTCAAGTTTCGCAACGACCTGCGTAAAGCGGTATTACGGCAAAAGCTGAAAGCCCGTTTCAGACCGGCACACTTCGATCCCATACTGGATAATATCGAGCTGTTCATCACCGAAGATAACCTTAACGAACGCCGCCTCAGGAATGTAAAAGCCTATGGCGATATCGTATATGACCAGCCTGCTGCGGAAGACACTTTCTACTTCTACCCGCTGCACCTCGAGCCGGAGGCTGTGGTGCTGTACTGGGCCGATGGCCTCTATACCAACCAGGTTAAACTAATAGAAAATATTGCGGCGCAGCTGCCTGCCGGTGTTTTGCTTTATGTAAAAGACCACCCGCACCTTTACGGATACCGCGACCGGGCAGATTATGAGCGGATCCAGAGTATTCCCAACGTAAAATTACTGGCGCCCTCTATCCCGGGCAAACAGATCATCAAAGATTGCAAGGGCGTAATCACGATCAATGGCACCGGCGGCCTGGAGGCCCTGTTGATGAATAAACATGTGGTGACCTTCGGCTCTGCATTTTATAATGCCTGCGAGCGGGTAAAACAGGTAAGGGATATCCGCGATCTGCGGGAGGCTTTGTACGCCCTCAAAGATGTGGTGTACCAGGACAATGAAGAACTGTATCGTTTCGTACTGGCATTGCTTACGAGCGAAAAGACCGGCTTTACCGATTTTTACGGGGGCATGCATCGCGCACTCAAGACCGATCTCCGCGAAAATGCCGCAACCGTAGCCGCGGGCCTGAAAGAATTTTTTAATCATTACGGAAATTTTAAATCCGCCAACCAGGAGGAAGTACAGTGAGTAAAGTTGCCAAAATAAAGAGCCTGCTTAGCGGGCAAAAGCAAAAGCTCTCCTATGTGGTAATCAATATCGTGATGGCCCTTATGGGATTCGTGAAATCCTATATCACGATGAAATACCTGGGCTTTTACGAAGTGGGTCTGATTGCCATGATACAGTCTGTAATGGAGTTTGTCAGCATGCTCCAGATGGGCCTGCTCAGCGGCGGTTTCCGGATGTATTTCGTGAATACAAAAACAGTGAATAAGCGGATCAACAGTATGTTGTTCTCTTACTTCGGTTTACTTTCCTTCCTTTTTGTACTGGTGCTGGCGATATATATCGTAGTTACCGGGAAGCTTACACTACAATCCGGGCTGTTACTGTTAGGCGGCATCGTTGGCGTGTTTACCCTGGCCAAAACCTGGTTGAGCAACCTGCTTATTGCCGCGCAGAAGCTGTCGGAGCTGAACCGGCTGAATGTATCCTCTACGGTTATTTCCTTCCTGTTCCTGTTGCTGGTGCCTTTTTACGGCCTGGTGGGCTGTATCCTGCTCATTGCCTCGCAGCCGGTATTGTTTATCATTTTCGCTTTATGGAAGCATCCCGATTTCAGACCGGCAGGCCTCGTGTTCCGCAGGTCGTTGCTGCGTAAAATGTGGTTATTCGGTTTTATTCCGTTCCTGGCAGGTATCCTTATTAAAGTGGACGACCAGGTAGAGCGCTGGGGTATTATCAATACCCTGGGCCTCGAAGAGTTGGGCAAGTACAACCTGGTATTGATCTATTGCTCCGTATTCATGCTGGTGCCGGCATCCATCAACCCGATCTTTTTTCCCAAAACCATTTTGCAGTATAAGGAAAACGATGTGGCAGGGGTAAAGAACACGATGAAAAAATACGTGCTTATCCTCTTTGGTTATGCTTTGTTCGCTTTTGCCATGACAGCGCTGTTCCTGCCTTATTTCGTTAATTTGCTTTTGCCTAAATATAATGTCGGTGTACCGTATCTTTGGTATATATTTCCTTATCTGCTGGCACAGATACTGATTATGCCACTTGATTTTATCTATACGCTTACGGCCAAATACCGGATCATGTTCTTTTCCTACAGCTTCGGCGTATTACTTTTTGTTGGCCTGGTCGTCTGGATCAGCCGTCTGCCGGTTATCCGGCTGGAGTATTTCCCCATAGCTAAAAGTATGGACGGCGCCTGCTTCCTGGTGGTCAGTTATATCGGTTATTATCTCTTTTTCGGCAGGAAGAACAGGAAATCTATTTTTAAACAATAAAAAACAATCATATGTCCGTTTTAAAGAAAGCAGCTAACAGGTTACTATTTGAATGGCAGAGAAATGTCACCAGCATTCCCAAGCGTAATTTTTCCATTAATCTGGTGACTGCGTTTTTAAAGAATAAGAAAGCGATAGGGACCAAACGTCTCGGGAACATAAATATTGATAAGCATGCCGAAGACCTTAAGGAAAACGGATATACTAAATTCGGCATTGTGCTGAACGAACAGGAAATAAACGGACTTAAACAGTATTTGAAAGACCTGCCCGTTTACAATACTTATAAACCCCAGGACCGGTTTACGATGGACAGCGTTCCGGAAGACTGTCATGTAGCCAGCTTCGATGAGCAGAACCTGGTTAAAAACGAACTTATTCTTGATCTCGTAAACGACGAATCTTTGTTGGAAATTGCACGGAGAACGTTGGGTGCTACGCCTACCGTTTCCGAAGTCGGTGGCTGGTGGTCCTTTGCGGGTAAGAAAAAAGCAAAGGATGCACAGCTCTTTCACCGCGATGTGGATGATTTCAAATTCCTAAAATTATTCATTTACCTCACCGATGTGACAAAGGATACGGGACCGCATATCTATGTTGCCAAATCGCACAATAAGAATCTCGCCACGAAGCTGAAACGCTATACTGATGAGGAGGTCGATACGCTTTTGGGCAAAGAGAACGTGCTTTCATTTGAAGAACCCAAGGGAAGTGTCTTTTTGGTTAATACTTACGGAATGCACAAAGGGCTGCTCCCGGTTACCGATAACCGGCTGCTCATCCAGATCGAATATTCAACATTACCGCTTTATGTACGCAAATATGCTCCCGTTAAATTAAACCGGGATGTCAGCAAACTTGATCCTTATGTAAACCGGCTGATCGTTGATTTTAAGTAACCTGTAAAATGAGCTGCCCCGGATGAATATTTTCAGAAGAATAAGTATAAAACTATCGGTTTTATACTATAGTAAAATTATTAATAAGAAGTTTAAGTTCTTTGGGCGCAACGTTATTATGGTAAACCCGCTGCGTGTAGACGGTCCCGGATATATTGCACTGAAGGACAATGTACAGGTCAATTACAAAACCTGGTTGGCTGCACAGCCACTGACCGGTATGCCGGATTGTTTACTGGAGATCGGTGAGGGGACTGTTATCGGTAACTTTAACCATATCTATGCCACACATCGGGTAATTATCGGCAAAAAAGTGCTGACTGCAGATAAGGTATATATTTCTGATAACCTGCATGGCTACGAACAGGTAGATATCCCGATTATGGACCAGCCGATAAAACAGAACAAAACCGTGGAAATAGGCGATGGTACCTGGCTGGGCGAGCACGTAGCCGTAATGGGAAGTAAAATAGGAAAGAATTGTGTAATAGCAGCCAATGCTGTTGTTACAAAAGATATACCGGATTATTGTGTGGCTGCCGGTATCCCGGCCGTAATTATTAAGCGGTACCATACCGGGAAGAAAGCCTGGCTGCGGACCCGGAAGGATGGCACTTTTCTGGAAGATTAACCCTGTGGCCACTATTTCACCATCGATCAATATGTATGTAACTTATGATGTCTATCAAAACCCTGATCTATAAAGTCTACCTTGAAATTTACTGGAGACTGTATAACCTGAAGCACAATACCCGTATCTATAATCACCAGATTCCCAAAAATATTAAGATCGGGAAGAAGGTGATGATCAGAAGCAATACGACGATCGGCAGCGATTTTTCGATCGGCGACTATTCACATATAAGCGGCCCGATCAATTATATCGAGGCGGCACATATCGGAAAGCATTGTTCCATAGCAAGGCAATGCGTGATTGGGGTTAGCGGACATCCGTATGATTGGGCTACAACCTGCCCTATTATCCATATTCCCTATTACGGCTTTATCGATGAAAATGTGCACCAGCCGCAAAAAGACGCCGTAGTCGTCGGCCATGATGTATGGGTTGGAATTAACGCTATTATTTCCCGGGGCGTAAAAATCGGGAACGGGGCGGTTATCGCTGCCGGCGCCGTGGTTACCAAAGATGTGGAGCCTTACGCGATCGTGGGTGGTACCCCGGCTAAGCTTATCAAATACAGGTTTAGAAAAGAGATCATCGATGCGCTTCAGAAAATGCAGTGGTGGGATTGGGACGATGCCAAACTGAAGCAAGAAGCAAAATATATGTATGATATTGAAGAGTTTGTAAGAAGAAATGCAGTGGAGTAGTCACGGGTATCCAAAATATGATGATTAAAATATAAAATCAACAATATTCCTTTAGCATGCTGTTCAATACCTTTCAATATGCAATTTTTTTGCTTATTGTTTTCCTGCTCTATTGGTTCCCTTTAAAAAAGTCGCTGAAGGGACAAAATGTATTGCTGCTGGTTGCCAGCTACTATTTTTATAGTTGCTGGGATTGGCGTTTTCTTTTTCTCCTGGTATTCTCTACACTGCTGGACTATTATTCCGGTATTAAGATCGACCGGAGCGAAGGGAAGCGGGCCAAGAAATTCTGGCTTGTCATCAGTATCGCTATCAATCTCTCGTTCCTGGGCTTGTTCAAATATTATAATTTTTTTGCGGATTCATTTGTGACCTTACTCCAGTCCATAGGCTTTAAAGCAAGTTATACTACGTTGAACGTTATTCTGCCTGTCGGTATCTCTTTTTATACCTTCCATGGCCTCTCTTATGTGCTTGATGTTTACAATCAGAAAATCCGCCCCAGAACTAATTTTGTGGATTATTCGCTGTTCGTTAGCTTCTTTCCCTTGTTGGTTGCCGGTCCTATAGAAAGGGCTACACACCTGTTGCCGCAAGTGGAAAAGGAACGGAGTTTCGATTATAGTAAAGCGATCGACGGATTGCGGCAAATGCTTTGGGGCCTGTTTAAAAAAGTGGTGATTGCCGATGGCTGTGCTGAGTATGCCAATATGATTTTTAATCATTCGGGAGATTATAATGGCAGTACATTGGTGCTCGGCGCGTTTTTCTTTACGATACAGATCTACTGCGACTTTTCCGGCTATTCCGATATTGCATTAGGTACGGCAAGGCTCTTCGGTTTCGAGTTGCTGCGCAATTTTGCATTTCCCTATTTCTCACGCGATATCGCTGAATTTTGGAGAAGATGGCATATTTCCCTTTCCTCGTGGTTCAGGGATTACCTCTATTTTCCACTGGGTGGAAGCAAAGGGGGCCTCTGGATGAAAATCCGGAACACTTTTATCATTTTCCTCGTCAGCGGATTTTGGCACGGGGCCAATTGGACGTTCGTTTTCTGGGGTGCGCTGAATGCTATTTATTTTTTACCCCTGTTGTTGCTGAATCGTAACCGGAATAACCTGGAAACGGTTGCCCAGGGAAAGGTTTTTCCGACAGTTCGCGAAACCTGGGGAATATGCAGCACTTTTCTTCTGGCCATGTTCGCGTGGATATTTTTCAGAGCCGAGAGCCTGTCTCATGCTTTCAGCTATATCGGCACCATTTTTTCCGGTTCTCTTTTCAAAATGCCGCAGGTTGTTCCCGTTAAAATGTTCGTGCTCATTTTCCTGTTTATGATCGTGGAATGGTTCGGCCGGGAGCAGCAACATGCATTAGCCAGATTTGGCACCCGATGGCCTTCGCTGGTCCGGTACGGTGCCTACTACTGTATTATATTGCTCATATTGGCATTTTTCGGCAAAGAACAGCAATTTATTTACTTTCAATTTTAAATATGAAAAAATTAATTGTCAAATTCCTGGTGTTTGTATTGCCGGTGCTGGTCGTTCTTTTAATACCGACTATCATATTAAGGGCTACTGGTGAAAATTTCAAGCCCATCGATCAACTGTCTTTAAGTGGAGCAAAATATATAATCGGCTATTCCAACAACGAAAACAACTACTCCTATCTTAAATGGCATGTGGCTGCCGATGGTCCTAAAAATACTGTTATGGCTCTGGGTTCATCCAGGGTGATGGAGTTCCGGGCAAAAATGTTTGACGTTCCCTTTTATAATCTGGGGTGGGCAGCAACAAGCCTTACACATTTCCAGCCTTTCCTGGAAAGCCTCCCTGAAGAGAAATACCCCCAATACCTGATCATCGGCCTGGATCAATGGTATTTCAACAAAAATACCGACAGCCTTAGGGATATTCCGTCAAAAGAGAAATGGAAAAACAGTTTTACCTATTTTAGTCAGGCATCCATTTACCGGGGTATTTACAGCAACTTGCTTCACCGCAAGCTGAAGCTCTCGATGCTGAAACAGAGAGATGGCGTGCAAAGGATAGGCTTAAACGCCGTTATGAATAACGTTGGTTTTCTGAACGATGGCAGTATGTATTACGGCGACGAACTTACCAAATTGCTCAACGGAGATCCTGCTTCTTTTGATTATAAATTTCATTTAACCTACGACAGGATTAACAGCGGCAACCGTAAGTTTGAATACGGATCAACATTAAACCCGGAGGCCTTTGTCATTTTGGAACGTTTATTGTCGTATTGTAAAGCACATAACATAAAGGTAATTGCTTTCCTGGCTCCTTTTTCAGACGAGATCTACCATTACATGGAGCAATCCGGTAATTATAGTTATATCCCCAAAATTTACCCGGCAATTAAGCCGGTCTTTGAACGGTATAATAGTGAACTATATGATTTTACGACGGTATCATCCGTAAACTCAAATGACCAGGAAGTGGTAGACGGCTTGCATGGCGGCGAACTGACCTATCTGAAGCTTGTTATAAAAATGCTCGAAAAGGGGTCGGAACTTAATAAGGTTACGAATCTCGACCGTTTAAGACAAGACGCAACAAAACCTATTAACAGGTATACCGTTTATGGTATCTAGTGTAAAACAATCCTGTATAATCCTTATTGAAAATAAACTCTGGATAATCCTATATAAATGGCAAGTACAATTCTGATTACCGGTGGCATGGGCTTTATCGGTTCCCACCTGATAAGAACACTGAATGAAAAAGGCTACGGCGACATCGTGGTATTGGATAACCTCACCGAACAGATCCATGGAAAAAATCCGGAACAGACGGAGGCATTCAAAACTACGGCAGCCAAAGTGCGTTTTATCAAAGGTTGCGTAACCGACCGCGAGCTGCTGTTGCAGGCTTTACAAGGTGTGGACACAGTGGTACACCTGGCTGCAGAGACCGGTACCGGACAAAGCATGTATGAGATCAAACGTTATGCCGATGTCAATATTGGCGGTACGGCCTTGCTGCTCGACCTGCTCGCCAACGAAAAAGGACTTAAAGTAAAAAAGGTGGTGGTTGCTTCATCGCGCTCTATTTATGGCGAAGGGCGCTACCAGGTACCGGCAACCGGCGCCTATGTTTACCCGGCACACCGGCAGGATGCCGAAATGCGTGCAGGCAACTTTGAAGTAACGTATCCTGGTGTGGAAGAGCCGCTCCGCCTGGTGCCTACTGACGAGCAGTCGCAGATCCACCCTTCCTCGGTATATGGTATTACCAAGCAAAATCAGGAGCAGATGGTCATGACGGTATGCCCAGCCATTGGTATTGCGCCGGTAGCCTTTCGCTACCAGAACGTGTATGGTCCGGGCCAGTCCTTATCCAATCCTTATACCGGCATACTTTCCATATTTTCTACCCTGATCCGTAATGGCAAGGGCATTAATATTTTTGAAGACGGGCTGGAAAGCCGCGACTTCGTATATGTGCAGGATGTAGTAGATGCAACCATCGCGGGCATAGAGCAGGAAGCAGCCAACGGACAGGTATTCAATGTGGGCTCGGGTGTAGGTACTACCGTGATGCAGGTTGCCCAGACCTTAAAAAAAGCATACGGTATCGATGTGCCTTTAACGATATCCGGCAACTATCGTATCGGCGATATCCGGCACAACATAGCCGACCTTGGTAAAATAGGAAAAATGCTGGCCTTCCAGCCGAAAGTCAGTTTCGAGCAAGGCATCGCGCATTTTTGTACCTGGGTAATGCAGCAGGATGTCGAAAAGAACAACCTGTACGATCAGTCAATCAATGAAATGAAAGAGAAAGGTCTTTTAAAATAACGATATGGAAGTTAATAAGTTAAATAATAAAAAGATCCTTTTTGTTACGACCAAATATTTTGAATATTACAAGGACATGGAAACGGTCCTGCGCGATAAGGGCGCTTCGGTAACCACGTTTATCGACGACCCTTACCAGAAGTACAATGCAGAGTTCCTGTCGCTGCGCGCAGGGCGCAAGCTCAAGCCCTGGGTAATCCGTAAGTATGAGCAGGGTATCCTGAAGAAAATAAAGGGGCAAGACTTCGATTATATCTTTTTTGTAAGGGGAAGCGCACTGCTTTCCCATAGTTTTTTATCTGCCCTTAAGGCACTGTACCCACAGACGCCTTTTCTGCTTTATGAATGGGATAGTATTAATAATTTCAATTATCTGCCATTTACCCATTATTTCGATAGCGTACTCACCTTCGATTATAAGGATAGTACAGATCACCGGTTTCACTATCTGCCCCTGTTTGCCTTAATGCACTTTTTCGAAACGAAGGACAAGCCGATGTCTGAACGGAAAATCGATTTTACCATTTTGGGCTATGGGCGCAAACACCGGCTGATTACGGGTACGGAAATTGTAAGACAGTGTGAAGCGCAGCAGCGATCCTACCTGTTCAAGCTTTATGAGCCCTGGGTATGGTTTTTCGTAAGCAATTTCCTGGCGGAGAAATTGAGTTTTGTAAAAAAGGTAATGCGCTGGTCTAACAATTTCAAGGGTATCACCTTCGTCTCGATCCCCAAAAATAAATGGAAGGAAATCCTGGCCGACACCCGGATCGTCGTAGATCTGCCGCACCCGGCCCAGACCGGTCTTACGATCAGGACCTTCGAGGCTCTGGCTTCCGGTTGCCACCTGTGGACCACAAATGTTAATATCAAAAACGAGTCGTTTTACAATCCTGAGAATATAACGATCTTTGATGCGGAGCAATTCGTGTTGCCACCGGTGCCTGAAGATAATAAGCAGTCATTTTCGGGCTTTTCGCTTTCTTCCTGGATCGACAATATTTTTAAAACCGTCAAATAGTTCATTCCCAGTAAACCGACAACGTTTGTGAATTATTATACCAAGTATATAGAACAATATAATGCTAACCCGGGTTTATATGGGAGTGTGCCCTTATGGAAAAAGGTGTGGTTGATCATTATTATATTTCTATATTTTTACAATATACCCTTAAATGGTTTCGGGATCCCGTTTTCTTCCTCGAAAGTGGTGATGATGATCAGTATCGTCAACCTGTTTCTTCATCCGCACTACATCCCGCAGCTATTTACCAACCGCTATTACCGGCATTACAACAAGGTAATCTTCCTGCTGCTGGCGTATATTCTGCTTTATAGCTTTTTCGTACATTTTACTTTTTTCGAAGGTTATAACTACCCTTATGTTATTATCCTGTTTACGTTCGATTGCTTTTTAGGCGGGTTTTATATCGTAAAGTGCCTGTCCAATTACAATGTGCGCACCCTTATCAACCTGGCCATCGTCGTTGTGGTCATACAGGCGATGATCATGATCGTCGCTATTGTGTATAACCCGCTGCGTTTATTCATATTCGAGACGCTGAAAAGCTGGGATGGCAATATGGGCCAGGATCTTAACCTCAACGCCATGAAGTTCAGGGGACTGGCACTGGCTTCGGACCGTAAACTGGGTATCGCCGTTTTAAACGGTATCATCTGTAACCTGATCATCTACCTGTCGCTTACCTTAAAACAAAAAGGATCGCGCAGGGCGCTTTCCTATACACTTTACGGGGTAGCCTTTATCCTGACTTTTATTTCCGGCATGCTTGCCGCACGTACCTTCTACGTTGTATTTAGTTTCGTGTTTGTAGGTTTGATGCTCAGATCGAAATACAATATCGTAAAGGTTGCCAAATTCCTGCTGTTCTCGCTCCTGATCGTCTTTACCCTAGGCGCCGGGGTATTGGGCAGTGTAGCCGACAACGATACCATGGAGAAAGTGGAAGCCTTTGCGGACTGGACTTTCGAGGCTTACAACAAATATGAAGAAACCGGCGAACTGAAAACCGGTTCGTCGGACGACCTTCTGGACAACCACTGGCAATTTACGCCACAGGATACCTACTCCTGGTGGTTTGGTGGTCCAGATCGCACCTCGAGGGGAGGAGAAGTGGTGCTTACCGAATTTTCGGATTCCGGTTACCTGTTGATGTTGTACTATGGCGGCATATTAGGTTGCCTTGCTATTTATGCGTTCTGGCCCTTTATCGCCTGGAGGGCAAGCAAACTGTATCTGAAAAAAGAACGTTTGAGTACATTGATCGTTGTGGTTGTCATACTTTTTTACCTGCTTGAAATTAAATACCAGGCAATACTGGGAAGTTATACGGTAGTAAAAATGCTGCTCCTGCTTTATATTCTCGGAGCAGAAAGGCTTACTTTTTTCAAAAACCTGTACCTTAACGATGAGGCCAATAAAGAGGCCGGTAAAGTGGCAGCATAATCATTAGAAACAAACGCAAAACAATGAAACGCAGACTATATCACCTATTGATGCTGTTATTGTTGGCTGCCTGTGCCGGGCAGGCGCAGGGGCAAAAAAATGTGCTTGTTTACAGTGCGGCCAATCGCACACATACCGACAAGAGCCGTATACTAACCCTCGATCTTAAAAAAGATTTCGGGGCAATTGGTAATGGCGCTGCCGACGATCAGCCCGCTTTTGATGCAGCCGCTGCCTTTATCAATGCCAGGAAAGGCAATTGCAAACTGGTTATTCCGCAGGGTACTTACAGGGTAGGCCGGCAGGTGGCTAATAAAGAAGGCCGTTACATGACGGGGAGCAATGTAATGAATATCGGGGGCGAAGACGTCGGCTACCAAAGCAATATCGAAATTGCAGGAGCCGGGCAGGCCATCTTAAAGTACAAAGACAATATGCAGTACGGCTATTTTACCATGGCCGGCATGCCCCAGAATATCCAGGCCGCCAAGGGTGTGGACGTACATAAAGAAGCGGCTACACTTGGAAAATGTATCAATATATTTAACTGTGGTAATGTCCGTATCTCCAACCTGGTGCTCGACGGTAACTTCTACCCGGGCAAAATGAAGGTGGGGGGCAGGCACCTGGCGGCTTCGCAGGGTATCCAGCAGGAACACTACGGTATCTTTATCAACTATTCGGAAAACGTAAGCATCAGCAATGTAACGGCTAAACGTTTCGGGCTGGATGGTTTCCTGATCTTTAATGCATCGACTGTTAAGAAGAATATACGCTTCGATAATTGTGTGGCCGACTATAACGGCCGGCAGGGCATGAGCATCCTTTTTGCCGACGGGGTGCAGGTAAATAACTGTAAGTTTACCAATACCGGCATGGGAGAGCTCCAGTACAGCGGCTTGCAGGCCGGGGTAGACCTGGAGCCGGAACAGTCCGATTACGTGATCCAGAATGTAACTTTTAATAACTGTACTTTCGAGAACAGCCGTAATACTTCTGTTGCTGTTTCCTCCGGGGCAGGTAAAGTACGTAATATATCCTTTACGAAATGTAATATCATCAACGTGAATACCGTGGGCAACAGCATTGCACTCGACATCGGCAGGCACAAAGCGCTGCAGTTTACAGATTGCAATATTTACGGTTATGTGCTCATCGCGCAAAGCAATGCCGCTACGGCAAGTGAAGGTTATAGCTTTAAACGGTGTTTGTTCTCCGACTGCTACTATGGGAAATCCCGGCAGTCGCTGGTGCCCACCAGTACGATATTAATATATCCACCCGGGGGCAACCAGAACTGGGATTATGTAACGATGGATAATTGTACGTTTGACGTATACACCAAACGGCCCTGGCATTACCTGAAATCGGCTCCGGGCAGGATGTCGCGGATTTCCAATTCGATAATTTATGCCAACGGGGGTAAGGAAATAACAGGTAACGACAATACTATCCTCCAGGATGACAATATCAGCCTGGAAAATAATACCTTTTATTTACGCAGTGAAAGCGCTTATATACACGGTGGCAAGACCATCGCGCCGGCCAACAGCACCGCCGAAGTAAAGTGGAACGGCAATACGATCAGGCGTTGGGGCGGCCGCACACCGGCACGCCAGTGTACTGCCGGTACCTCCAGGCCCCGGTAATGCCGGTTATACCTGCTTCGCTTCCGGTAAGCCCGGAGTCTATTGCTTATAAATACTAAAGACAGGCTAAAGACCTGCAGCAACATAAATAGTGCCCGCATAAAAATGGATAACCTAAAGACGCCACAGATCAGTATCATTATTCCTGTTTATAATGTAGCGCCCTATATTGAAGCTTGCCTGGAGTCGATTTGCAGCCAGACTTTCCGTGATTTCGAAATTCTGCTTGTAGACGATAAAGGCAATGACGATTCGGTAAGCGTTGCCGATAATTTTCTGAAGCGTAAGGGCACCATACCATACAGGATCCTGGAGTACGGGTTCAACGGCGGTCTGTCTGTGGCGAGAAACTGTGGCCTCGAAGCGGCAAAAGGGGAATTCGTTATTTTCCTGGATGGCGACGATACGATCGAGTTACACATGCTGGAACGGCTGTACCAACTGCTCACGCCCGGGATGGATCTGAGCGCCTGTGGTATCCGGTTGGTCTTCCCCGAGAGCGAAACTACCGAAGCATTGCCCCAGCCGGACTACAAGGAGGCTATTACCGGCACCGAATTGCTGATCGACATGCTGGCAGGCAAGTACCAGGCGCAAATTGTAAAACACCTCTTCCGCAAGTCAGTATTCGGAGCGGTAAGGTTTCCCGCAAAAATGCTTTACGAGGACATGTTAACCTTGCCTAACCTGCTCCTCAATACGCGAAAAGCAAGGGTGGTACCGGATCCGCTATACAATTACATACAGCGCACCAGTTCGCTGAGCCGGAGGTTTAACCCCGAGCTGCCGGGAATATTTAAGTTCCTGGATCAAACCATCGGTAATGTAAAGGCAAACAGCACGTCGACAGCCGCCTTGCGCGGAGCCCTTAAAATCTATGAGCTCAATGCCCTGTTCAATATCAGTACCAATACTGTTTTTGCAACCGATAAGGCACAGATAGCGCCGGTTTTAAAAGAATGCCGTAAAAGACTGAAAATCGGCAGCCTGCGGGTAATGGCTGCTAAAATGAATAAAAGAGAGGTGTTTAAGGCCGGATTATTATCCGTATTGCTGGTCAGCCCGGCCCTTTTCCTGAAAATAGGGAGAAAATTCTTAGGTTCGAAAAAATAAAACAGGACAATTTTTAGATAAAATAAAATACGACCATTGGCAGACAATATGTTACTGATCAACTGTGCCAACCTGCGTTTCGGCGGGGGCAAAACAGTGGGTATGAATATCATCAACTACTTCAAAAGCAGGCAGGAGCAGTTGCCTTACCGTATTGTCGTTATCGCGCCGTTTAATTGCGGGTACGAGGCTTTCGAAGGGGGCCGGATCCAGGTAGAAGTTATACCCGAAAAGTACAATAAGCCCTGGTTTAAATATTACCTGAACAATAAGGTATTGCCCGGTCTTGCCCAAAAATACAAGGCCGGTTATATCCTGAGCCTGGGCAACATTGCGTTCCCGGCACGGGTACCACAATCCCTGCTGATCCACCTGGCCTATATCGTATACCCCGAAAGCCCGGTATGGAAGCGGCTTTCGTTGAAACACCGGCTGCTGCTGCGTACCATGGTCGGGTTTATAAAACGGAACCTGAAAAATGCCGATCACGTGTTGCTCCAGACCCAAACAATGGTGTCGCGCTTTTTAAAACTATACCCGTTTACAGGAAGCCAGGTAGGGATCATGCCCAACGGCGTATCCTTTACCAGTATAAGCGATGTAGCGCCGCTGGACCTCTCTACGCCGCTTAAAGAGGTAAAGCTGCTGTTCTTCAGCAAGCACTATCCGCATAAGAATTTCGATATCCTGATCCCGCTGGCGCAGCTGATCAAAAGCAAAGATGTCGCTATTAAATTCACGGTTACGCTGGACCGCAGCGAAAGCAGCGCGGCGGCACAGTTCCTGGACGAAGTGCAGCGGCTGGGGCTCGACACCGTGATCCACAATGCCGGGCATATCAACTTCGACCAGATCCCTGCGTTGTATGAGGCGCACCAGGGGCTTTTCCTGCCTACGCTCCTTGAATCCTTTTCGGGTACCTATATAGAAGCCATGCATTTTGGCCGTCCCGTCTTTACCAGTAATATGGATTTCGCTACGGAGGTCTGCAAAGAAGCGGCTTATTATTTTAATCCTACAGATGTGAATGATATCTTTGCAGCGATAACGCATGCTTTCGCCGAAAGGGGCGCTATGGCGGACAAAATAGAAAAGGCACGATTATTGTGCAATGAATTGAAATCCTGGGAACAGATCGGCCAAGAACTGGAAGCCTTCCTGGAAACTAAAGTCAAGTAACAAATTACTATGGAATTTACAAATAAAACCCTGCTGATCACCGGCGGTACCGGTTCCTTCGGAAGTGCGGTGCTGTACCGGTTCCTGCATACCGACCACTTCAAAGAGATCCGTATTTTTTCCCGGGATGAGAAAAAGCAGCATGATATGCGGGTTGCCCTCAATCATCCCAAGCTCAAGTTCTATATCGGCGATGTACGGGATTATAATAGCGTGGAAAGGGCAATGCGTGGTGTAGATTACGTATTTCATGCCGCAGCGTTGAAGCAGGTGCCTTCCTGCGAATTCTTCCCCATCGAAGCCACGAAAACCAATGTATTCGGTACGCAGAACACTATCGATGCGGCCGTTGCCAATAAAGTAAAGAAGGTAATATGCCTGAGCACCGATAAAGCGGCCTACCCGATCAATGCCATGGGTATATCCAAGGCGCTTATGGAAAAGGTAGCCGTCGCTGCTTCGCGCAATATTATCGACAATATTACCACCGTATGCCTTACCCGTTATGGCAATGTAATGGGCTCGAGGGGGTCGGTAATACCCCTGTTTATCAACCAGATCAAAGAAGGTAAACCGATTACCATCACCGATCCGCAAATGACGCGTTTCCTGATGTCGCTCGAAGAGGCCGTAGACCTGGTCTTATTCGCATTCGAACATGGTAACCAGGGCGACCTGTTTGTCAACAAAGCCCCCGCCGGTACCATCGGCGACCTGGCCCAGGCGCTGCTCGAAATGAGCCAAGCCAATAACGAGATCAAGATCATCGGTACCCGCCATGGCGAAAAGCTTTACGAAACCCTGTGTACCCGCGAAGAGATGCTGAAAGCCGAAGACATGGGCGACTTTTACCGGATCCCGGCCGATAACCGCGACCTGAATTATAACCAGTACTTCTTCGAAGGCGAGCAGGACATAGCCAAAGTAGAGGATTACCACTCGCATAACGCAGAACAGCAGGATGTGGCGGGTATGAAGACCCTGTTGGCCAAACTGCCGCTGATCCGCAAGGAGATCTTTAAAGAAGAGGGTTTGCTGCAATACCCCGATTAATAATCGCTGATCGCTAAAAAAGAGAAACATGCCGCAGATAATACAGGGTGGAAGACATACGGACGCAAGAGGTACGATCTCGTTCGTAAACGACTTTGTGATGGAGGAAGTAAAACGCTTCTATGTGATCGAGCATCCCGATACCGATATCGTAAGGGCCTGGCAGGGACACCGTAAAGAACAGAAATGGTTTTATGTGGTATCCGGGAGCTTCCGGCTCGTACTTGTCGCACCCGACAACTGGGAGGCGCCCTCCCCCGACCTGGAAACGGCCGAATTCCTGCTCCATGCCGGCGATAGCCAGGTGCTGCATGTACCGGGCGGTTATGCTTCCGGTTTCAAAGCCCTGGAGCCCAATTCTAAAATGATCATCTATTCGGATGCTTCCGTAAAAGAATCGTCTGCCGACGACTTCCGCTACGACAAAGGCAAATGGTATACCTGGTAAAACCCTGACTCAAAAAAAACGGCTATCCAAGATAGCTTTACCCTATGAAGAAATTAAAAGTAGCTACGATATTAGGCACCCGGCCAGAAATCATACGGCTGGCAGAATGTATTAAGAAGTGCGATCAGTATTTTGATCATATCCTGATCCATACCGGCCAGAATTACGACCATGCGCTCAACGAGATCTTCTTCGAAGACCTGGAGTTGCGTAAACCCGATTTTTTCCTGAACGTAGCCGGCGATAACCTGGGGCAGACCATCGGTAATGTAATTGCCCGGTCCTACGAAATCCTGGTTGCAGAGCAGCCCGATGCCCTGCTGGTGCTGGGCGATACCAACAGCGTATTGTGTACGATTGCAGCCAAGCGGCTTAAAATACCGATCTTCCATATGGAAGCGGGCAACCGTTGCTTCGACCAGAACGTACCGGAAGAGATCAATCGTAAAATCTCCGATCATATCAGCGATATCAACCTTACCTATACCGAACACAGCCGCCGTTACCTGCTGAGCGAAGGGTACCGTAAGGACCACGTATTCGTTACAGGCTCTCCACTGCGGGAAGTACTGAGCAAATACAGCCATAAGATCGAACAAAGCGACGTAGTGACGCGGCTTGGCCTCGAAGCCGGTAAATACTTCGTGGTGAGTGCGCACCGCGAGGAGAACATAGATATCAAGAACCATTTCGAAATCCTGGTGGATGGTCTTAACGCCGTTGCCGAAAAGTACCAGTATCCCATCATCTTCTCTACCCATCCGCGTACCCAAAAGCGGATCGAAGCCAATGGAACGAAATTTCATCCCCTGATCAAAAACATTATCCCGCTCGGCTTCTTCGATTATGTACAACTGCAGAAGCAGGCCTATGTAGTACTGTCGGATAGCGGCACCATCAGCGAAGAGTCGGCAATGATGGGCTTCCCGGCGGTAAGCATCAGGACCAGTACCGAACGTCCCGAAGCTGTTGATGCCGGTACGATCGTGCTCGGCGGCATTACCCGCGACCAGATCCTGAATTCGATTGAGATCACGAAGGGGCTGGCAATCGACGAAAACACGCGCCTGCCCTGGGAGTATACCGTCGAGAATACTTCCGAAAGGGTGATTAAAATTATACAGAGCTATACCCCCATTGTCAATAAAGTGATCTGGGATAAAAACTGATTTATGAAAAACATATTGGTATTGGGTGCTAAAGGTATGGCCGGTCATGTAATCACCGCGTATCTCGGTAGCATGGATGCTTACACGGTTACCGGCATTGCAAGAGGCGGTGATGAAAACGACGGCCTGGTCAACCTGGATGTGTCGGATGTTCAGGCGCTGGAGCAGTTTATTGCCGGCCGTAAATTCGATGTGGTGATCAATTGTATCGGTATCCTCAATAAAGATGCCGAAGACCATTCCTATAAAGCGGTATGGTACAATAGCTACCTGCCGCACCTGCTGGAGCACTGGGGCAGCCGCTATGGTTTCAGGCTGATTCATATCAGCACCGACTGTGTGTTTTCCGGCAAATCGACCGGTGGGTACACCGAGCAGGCTCCGAAAGATGGTATCGGCTACTATGCCCAATCCAAAGCGCTGGGCGAAGTGGTCAACGGAAAAGACCTGACCTTCCGCACTTCCATTATCGGTCCAGAGCTGAAAGCCGGTGGTATCGGCCTGTTTCACTGGTTTATGGGGCAGGGCAGCGATGCCACGCTTAAAGGTTTTACCCGTGCATACTGGACCGGCGTAACCACGATGGTGCTGGCCAGGGCCATACACGAGGCCATAAAACAGGATCTGAAAGGCCTTTATCAATTGGTATACCCGGAGAAGATATCGAAATACGACCTGGTCGGGCTGTTCAATACCACCTTCCGCGATGGTAAGATGAATATACAGCCCGACGATCATTATAAAATTGACAAGAGCCTGGTGAATACGCGAACGGATTTCGACTTCGCCGTACCTGCTTATGAAGATATGATTACGGAAATGCGGCAGTGGATGTTGCAGCACCCGGAACTTTATTCCAGTTATTCATGAAGATCCTGATTGTTACCCAGTATTTCTGGCCAGAACGCTTTAAGATAAACGACCTTGTGCTGGGCCTCAAGGAGCGGGGCTTTGAAATTGTCGTGCTTACCGGCAAGCCCAATTATCCCCAGGGCACCTTCGAGCAGGGCTATTCGTTTTTTAAAAAGGGCCGGGAGCAATGGGAAGGCATCAATATTTACAGGAGTCCCCTGTTGCCTAGGGGGAAAGGCGGCGGTATGCGGCTCATGGCCAATTATCTTTCCTTCGCATTTTTCGCTACTCTGAAAGCATTGTTTATCAAGGAACGCTTCGATAAGATATTTGTGTATGAACCTTCGCCCGTTACCGTAGGTATACCTGCCGTAATGCTGGGCAGGAAGCTGAAGATACCGGTTTATTTCTGGGTACAGGACCTGTGGCCCGAAAGCGTTTCTGCTGCGGGACAGATCCGCAATAAAACGATCCTGAATAGCCTGAACCGGCTTACCAAATGGATTTACCGCAACTGCGAAAAGATCCTGATCCAGTCGGAAGGTTTTGCCAACTATATCCTGAACCAGGGAGTGCCCCGGGAAAAACTGATCTATTATCCCAACTCTACAGAGGCCTTTTACCGCGAGGTAGTGCCGCAGGAGCATATCCGGGCTAAGGTGCCGCAGGAGGGCTACCGGATCATGTTTGCCGGCAATATCGGTGAGTCGCAGGATTTCGAAACCATACTGGAAGCCGCGCGGATCGCGATCGGTCGCCAGCCCGATATCCATTTCGTTATCCTGGGCGACGGCAGGAAAAAAGAGTTTGTTGAGCAGAAGGTGCAGGAGTTTGGTATCGGGGCTAATTTCCATTTGCTGGGTTCTTTTCCCGGCAGCGATATGCCCGACTTTTTTGCCTGTGCCGACGCCCTGCTCGTATGCCTGAAAAACAACCCGGCCTTCGATCTTACGATCCCTTCCAAAGTGCAATCCTACCTGGCCTGTGCGCGACCTATTATCGGGTCTTTAAATGGCGAAGGGGCACGAATCATCGATGAGGCCAAAGCCGGCGTAGTGGCCCCCGCAGGGCAGCCCGAACTGCTGGCCGAAAAGATACTGACCCTCTACGCTGCCGGAGCAGAAGCCTCGCAGGTTATGGGCCGGAATGCCAAACATTATTTCGATCAGAATTTCGAACGCGAGTTATTGCTCGATAAACTGATTGCCATTTTAGAAGATAAAAAAAGCTGATTCATCTCTTTTAATTTCCCGACCTATGCAGACGGTTATAACCGGCGCTACCGGATTTGTTGGCCAGAACCTGGTGCCTTATCTAAAGCAGGCAGGCCATGATATTACCCCATTAAGTGTTCGCGGCAACTGGCAACAGCAGTTGCCTGCGCATTACGATGCCATCATTCACCTGGCGGGCAAAGCGCATGATGTAAAAAATACCAGCGAGGCTTCGGAATATTTTAAGATCAATACGGAACTTACGCAACAACTGTTCGATCGCTTCCTGCAAAGCGATGCCCGCGACTTTATTTATTTCAGCAGTGTAAAAGCCGCGGCCGATAGTGTACCCGATGTGCTTACGGAGGAGGTGGTGCCCGCACCGGCCACGCCCTACGGCCAGTCCAAGCAGCAGGCCGAAGCTTACCTGCTGGCCCGGCCCCTGCCTGCCGGTAAACGGCTGTTTATTATCAGGCCCTGTATGATACACGGGCCCGGTAACAAAGGCAACCTGAACCTGCTCTATAAATTTGTGACCAAAGGTATCCCGTATCCGCTGGCGGCGTTTAAAAATAAACGCTCTTACCTGAGCGTAGATAACCTGAGCTTTGTCGTAAAGGAACTGCTGGCAAGGCCATCGGTGCCTTCGGGCATTTATAACCTGGCCGATGATGCCGTATTGTCTACCAACGAACTGGTTACCATCATCGGCAATGTACTGGGCCGTAAGCAGCGCCTCATGGCCATTCCGCAAGGTCTGCTGAAGGCGATGGCCAGGGTAGGCGATGTGCTGCACCTGCCCCTGAGTACCGAAAAGCTGAAAAAGCTGACGGAGAACTATGTCGTATCCAACCGGAAAATAAAAAAGGCCCTGAACCTGGAGCAATTGCCGGTATCGGCGGCCGAGGGGCTGAAGAAAACCATCGAAAGCTTTCGCGCTGCATAATATAATTTAATCTATCCTATGACGCTGACCTATATTATCATTACTGTACTACTGTTCCTGGCCATGCTGGTTTACTTCCGCATTGCCGATAAGTACAACATTATTGATAAGCCCAACCAGCGCAGTTCGCATACGACCATTACCCTGCGGGGTGGCGGTGTGATCTTCCCGGTGGCTATGGTGCTTTATGGCCTGTTCTTCCAGCTGGCGCATCCCGTAGCCTCTTTCGGTTATTTATTGGCCGGTATGCTGGCCATAGGTATCGTTAGCTTTTGGGACGACGTAAGCAGCCTGCCCAACAAAGTAAGGATACTGGTACATCTCTTATCCGTTACGGCTATGCTCTATGCCGTGCATGCCTTTGCCCTGCTACCGGTATGGGCCGTAGTACTCAGTTACGTCATGATCATAGGTACGATCAATGCCTACAACTTTATGGATGGCATCAATGGTATTACCGGGGTATACAGCCTGGCCATCCTGCTTTCCTGTCTTTACTTCAACGAGTCGGTACAGCAGGTGACCGACAGTCCTTTTATTGTCGCTGCTATCCTGGCTTGTATCGTTTTCCTGTTTTTTAATTTCCGTAAAAAGGCGAAGTGTTTTGCCGGCGATGTGGGCAGTGTCAGCATCGGCTTCTGGATCATCTCCATCCTGCTGCTGATCATCCTTGCAACCGGCGATCCCAAATATGTTTTCTTCCTGGCCGTGTATGGCGTCGATGCCGTACTCACCATTATACACCGGCTTATCCTGAAGCAGAATATTTTTGAGGCGCACCGGCTTCACTTTTACCAGATCCTGGCCAACGAGCGCAAAGTGTCACACCTGGTTGTTTCTTCGGCCTATGGCTTGCTGCAGCTGCTTGTTAACGCGGTCATTATCTTTACCGGCTTTAATTTCGTGATCACCGGCCTGCTGGTCTGCCTGCCGCTTGCACTCATTTATATCGTGGTCAAACCGGTACTGATGCGTAAATAAAACAAGGTTGTTATGAACAATTGCCTGATATACGGGGCGGGCGGACATGCCCGTGTTATTGCCGACCTGCTGCGTGCGCAGGGCAGTAAGCCACTTGCTTTTATTGACGACAACGCAACAGCAACAATTCTCGACGGTATACCGGTACAAGGTTACGATACCGCCGCTTTCCCGGGTGCTACGATCGTGATCGGTATCGGTAATAACGAAATAAGACGCAGGATCGCATCGGCCCTGCAACACGAGCCTGCGGTACTCATTCATCCTACTGCCGTGGTAGCTGCCGATGTGCAACCCGGCGCGGGTACCATAATCCTGGCCAATGCCGTGGTGCAGACCGGTGCACGCATCGGCAAACATGTGATCATCAATGCGGGGGTATGTGTCGATCATGACGCCGTTATCGAAGATTACGTACACCTTTATCCCCAGGTATATATCGGCGGCGCGGCACATGTAAAAGCAGGCCTTACCCTGGCTCCCGGCACCCGTATTGCCCGCAATACCCTGGTCGATGGCAGCACTGCCGGCTAAGGCTACAATTTTTATGCAGGCCTGCCGTTAAACTTTTATAAATTGCACACGTTATCAACTACGCTCCGCCATGGAGCTTGTGCGCTTTCAATTCATAGTATGCGGTATTACATCATAGCAGGAGAGGCCAGCGGCGATCTTCACGGGAGCAATCTCATCAAAGCCTTACATGTACACGATGCCCGGGCAACCGTACGTTGCTGGGGGGGCGACAAAATGGAGGAGGCCGGGGCTACCCTGGTCAAACACTACCGGGACCTGGCTTTCATGGGTTTCGTGGAAGTGCTGTTACACCTGCGTACCATTATGCGCAACCTGAAATTCTGTAAGGAAGATATACTGGCCTTTAAACCCGATGTGCTCGTACTGATCGACTATCCCGGCTTTAACCTCCGTATCGTGGAATGGGCGAAGAAAGAAGGCATCAAAATATGTTATTACATTTCGCCCCAGGTATGGGCCTGGAAAGAAGGACGCGTGGAGCAGATCCGGAAATATGTAGACAAGATGCTGGTCATCCTGCCTTTTGAAAAAGGATTTTACAAAAAACATAATTACGAGGTTACCTATGTAGGCCACCCGCTTACCGAAGTAGTGGAAGCCGAATTACAGAAACCCGTTACGCAACCTTTAAGCGACCGTAAGATCATTGCTTTACTGCCCGGCAGCCGCAGCCAGGAGATCCGTAAAAAGCTGCCTGTGATGCTGAGCATGGTGCGTCACTTTCCGCAATACCAGTTCGTAATAGCGCAGGCGCCGGGCCAGGAGCGCGCTATATACGACGAGATGATCGGCGGGCACAACGTACTGCTCGCAGCAGGTAAAACGTATGAGCTGCTGAAGCAAGCCTCCTTTGCGCTCGTCACCAGTGGCACCGCAACCCTGGAGACCGCATTGTTCGGTGTGCCCGAAATTGTTTGTTATAAAGGTAATCCGCTCTCGTACTGGCTTGCCCGTAAGCTGGTCAAAGTAAAATACATTTCCCTGGTCAACCTTATTCTCAATAAACCCGCGGTTACGGAACTGATACAGGACGACCTCAACGAACAGCGCCTGCTTGCCGAATTAACGGCATTGGTCGACGATACCGAACGCCGGGAAACCCTGCAGAGCGACTATACCGGGCTTTGGGAATTGCTTGGCGCAGGCAGGGCTTCTGACGCTGCCGCACGCGAGATCATCGCCATGTTTTAACGGGTTGCAACTGCTTTACCGTTTTAATAAAACAGCGCCTTGTATACCGGATACAAGGCGCTGTTGCTATAGATGGGTCGATACATTTTTATGGTTTGGTCACACGTTCCCATAATTCCGGGATACGTTTAATCCAGTTCAGCTCGCGCATTTTGGTCTTCGCTTCTTCTACCGGCGAACCGAAATAAGTTTTACCGCCTTCGATGGAAGAGGCCACACCACTTTGCGCGTATACCACTGCGCCTTTGCCGATGGTCAGGTCTTTGCTTACGCCTACCTGTCCCCAGAGGATCACCTCATCTTCGATAATGGCTTTGCCGCCAATGCCCACCTGCGCGGCAAACAGGCAGTTCTTACCGATCACAGCGCCATGGCCTATGTGCA
Source organism: Taibaiella chishuiensis (assembly GCF_003014535.1). GTDB lineage: Bacteria > Bacteroidota > Bacteroidia > Chitinophagales > Chitinophagaceae > Taibaiella > Taibaiella chishuiensis. Next base: position 731,426 of record NZ_PYGD01000001.1, read on the forward strand.
CATGGTTATCGATCTTAGTGCCTTCGCCGATAATGGTATCGCCGCTTACGCCTTTATCGATCGTTGTACCGGCGCCTATCTCCACATCGTTATGAATAATTACGCGGCCGCAACTTTCCAGTTTATCATACTGTACCTGCCGTTCCTTCCTGCGCTTGTAGTAGTAGGCATCTGCGCCGATTACCGCACCGGCATGTATGATCACATTGTCGCCGATTACGGAATGGTCGTATATCGTTACGTTGGGATGGATCAGGCAATCCTTGCCGATCGTAACATGGTTGCCGACAAATACACCGGGCTGTACCTGCGTACCACTGCCGATGCTGGCGCTTGCACTGATCATTTGTGTAGCGGGTTCGAAAGGGCGGAAGCGCTTTACGATTTTTACATACGCTGCAAAAGGATCGTCGCATACAAACAGCACCTTGCCTTCAGGCCGCGGCACTTCTTTATTGATGATAATGAATGTAGCCGCAGAATGCAGGCTTTTGTTATAATACTTTTCAAAGTCGACGAACGAGATATCGCCGGGCACTACCTTATGGATCTCATTGATTCCCGTGGCTTCCAGGCTTTCATCGCCAACAAGTTTAGCATCGATATAACTGGCAATCCACGCTGCCGCTACCGGGGTTTCAAAACGCATACACCGTGTTTATTTTAGAGTGTAAAGATAGCACTGTGTACATTAGCGCTGCAATTTTTTTGTGCTGCAAGTTGCCTGCATGCATTAAAAATGATACTGCTCGTCGCTGATGCCCGCAGGGAACAAGATTCAGGTTATCCACATTTTTGTTTCTTTTGTGAATATTTTTTTTGAAAAAATTTCTCAAACCACGAAATACTTATTAATATTGTGTTACAAAAGTACTTACTAACCCCTCCTTATAAAAACCCCGTTCCTCAAAAAGCGGGGTTTTTTATTTTAATCAATCCTGAAACCCGCTTCCTGTAAGGATTTTATTATACATAATTTAATTATGCATGCTGCCTTCGAGTACTATTTATTTTATAAACCCTTCCAAACGCTAACGCAGTTTTCTCCGGAAGAAGGGAAGAAAACACTCGCGGATTACCTGAAGGGATTAAAAAAAGATGTTTATCCTGTTGGCCGGCTCGACTACGATAGCGAAGGGCTGTTGCTGCTTACCAACGATAAGCAACTGAACCACCGTTTGCTTAACCCGCTTTTTCTTCACGAACGCGAATACTGGGCACAGGTAGAAGGATTGGTTACCGATACCGCATTACAACAACTCAGCAAAGGTGTACGTATCCAGGTAGCAGGCAAAGCCTACCAGACCAGGAAAGCATATGCCGGCTTATTGCCGGATACGCCGGTAGTTCCCGATCGTAATCCTCCCATCAGGGTGCGGCAACATATACCTACATCCTGGTTATCGCTTTGCCTGGTCGAAGGCAAGAACAGGCAGGTGCGTAAAATGACGGCAGCCGTGGGACTGCCTACCCTGCGCCTGATCCGGTACCGCATAGGCAGCATTACTATGGAAGGCATGCAACCCGGCGACCTGGTTGCCGCCGGACCGGAAATGATCAGCCGGCTTTTTTCGAGGAAATATAAGTAACCTTGCAAACGAAACGTTTCTCTTTTACGACACGCTAAACAAGATCCTATTATGTCCGTTTTTGCTACAGCTACAAAAAGCTATACCTACGACCAGTTCCTGGAACTGCTCGATAACCTGCTGACCGAAGGCAGGACCACCGGTACCAACCAGAGCGAAGAATACCTGCACTATGCAAAGCTGAACCTGCAACGCATGCGCCGCTGGAATAAAACGTACGAGATCGGTAAGGAGCTGCAGGACAAAATAAAAAAACAAAAACCCCAGGACTGGTGGGTGATTACCGAAGGTTGGTGTGGCGACAGTGCACAGAACCTGCCCGCGATTGCAAAAATGGCTGCGGCCGCAGCCGGTAAGATCAACCTGCGCATTGTACTGCGCGACGAAAACCCGGGCATCATGGATCAGTACCTGACCAATGGCACTTCCCGCAGCATACCGATACTGGTAGCCTTCGACCGCGAAGACCGCCAGCTGTTTAAATGGGGGCCGCGCCCTGAGCCTGCACATGCCCTGTTGCTGGCGTGGAAGCAAAAGGCAAACCCCGAGCCCTTCGACGAATTTGAAAAGCAGATGCATACCTGGTACACACAGGATAAAGGGCATACCCTGGAGGCAGAGTTCAGTGCACTTTTGGAAAATTGATATATATCACCCTTTACCTTTGTCGCTGATTGCTTACATTTGTGCCGTCATTTAAAAAAATTCTGGAAGCCTATGTTCAATTTAATTTTATTCGGACCTCCCGGTAGTGGTAAAGGCACACAATCTGCCAATATCATCACCACCTACAAATTAAATCACATCTCCACCGGTGATCTGCTGCGCGATGAAATAGACCGTAAAACTGCTTTAGGCCTCGAAGCCAAAAAATTCATGGACCAGGGACAACTGGTACCGGATGCGGTAGTGATCGGAATGATAGGCTCCAAGCTCGACGAGAACCCGGATGCCCGTGGCTTTATCTTTGATGGTTTTCCCCGTACTACGGCACAGGCAGAAGCCCTGGATAAATTGCTGCAGTTGAAAAATACAGCCGTTAACGCCCTGTTGTCGCTCGAAGTACCGGAAGACGAACTGAAGCGCCGGCTTATTGCCCGCGGCGCCGACTCCGGCCGTTCCGACGACCAGGAAGATGTGATCGAAAAACGCATCATTGAATACAAAAGCAAAACGGAACCCGTGTCCGAGCACTATGCCCGCCAGGGTAAACATACCCGCATCAAGGGCGATGGTTCTATCGACGAAACATTTGTGCTGCTGCGCAAAGAGATCGATAAGCACCTGCAGCCGGCCTGATCTGTGCTCTGAAATAACTGTAACTACTATTTGGAAAGCGTACCGGCAACGGTGCGCTTTCGGCATTCCGGGCCCCGGCCCCGGCAACTTATCGGCAAATAGACAAGATAAAGCAGGGGAAAAGAAAAAATCAACGCATCTTTGCAGCTGGAAATTGAGGACCACTGATCGCCCGGCGCTGCTCGTAGCAGTATATATCCGCCACAGCAATGCACCGGGCCTATACGGTAATTATGGAAAACTTTGTCGACTACATCAGGATATTCTGTCGCTCCGGTAAAGGAGGGGCGGGCAGTATGCACTTTGCACAAACCAAATATAATGACCATGCTGGCCCCGATGGCGGCGATGGCGGCCGTGGCGGCCATATCATCCTGAGGGGGAACACCCAGCTCTGGACGCTGCTGCATTTGCGGTATTATAAACACGTACATGCCGAAGACGGCGAAAGAGGCTCGGGCAGCAATTGCACCGGCCGCAGTGGTAAGGATGTGATTATCGAAGTGCCCCTGGGTACCATCGCCAAAGATGCCGAAACCGGCGAAGTAGAAGCCGAAATACTGCAAGACGGCCAGGAAGTGATCTGGATTCCGGGCGGTCGCGGCGGCCTGGGCAATACCTATTTCAAATCGGCCACCAACCAGGCGCCCGAATATGCACAGCCCGGCGAGATGGGTATCGAAGGCTACAAATACCTCGAGCTGAAAGTGCTGGCCGATGTGGGCCTGGTAGGGTTTCCGAATGCGGGTAAGTCTACACTGCTCTCCGTGATCTCTGCGGCCAAACCCAAAATAGCCAATTACGCTTTTACCACGTTAACCCCGCAACTGGGCATCGTACCGTACCGCGGCGACCGCTCCTTCTGCGTGGCCGATCTGCCGGGTATTATCGAAGGTGCCGCCGAAGGCAAGGGCCTGGGCCACCGGTTCCTGCGTCATATCGAACGCAACTCGGTACTGCTCTTCCTGATCCCCGCCGACAGCGACGACCATGCCCGCGAATTCGAAGTGTTGTACAGCGAACTGGAACAGTATAACCCCGAACTGCTGCATAAGAAAATGATCATTGCCATCAGTAAAGGCGATATGCTGGACGAAGAGCTGCGGGATGCCATCAGTGCAGAACTGCCCGAAGAGATCCCACACCTGTATATTTCGGCGGTAACCAATACGGGCATCGTCGAACTGAAGGACGCGCTCTGGGAAGCTTTGAATACGAAAGAGCAACCGGTAAAGTTTCCTGATCCCGGCAACTAAATTTTCCCGATTTTGAAAGTGCACGATAACAGAAACCTATATATTTGCCCCTATTCCGTTCAGATATGAAGAGTTGCTGCAAAGAAGTAAATGATAATTGGGAAGAACAAGAAGACCGTTCTGAAGCGCCCGGCCAGCAGCCGGAAAAGAAGGGATGGCTGACGAAGTTGAAAGGAAAATGGCAGGTAAAAAATATCTTCCAGGTAGTACTTATTCTTTGCACCTTCGCCCTGGGCGGCAGCTTATGCGCCTACCTCGGACGTCATATCAAAAGTGAGCTTGGTCTGCCCGGCGGTGTAGCAGGCGTATTTATCTCTATCCTGCTGGCCACTATCCTCTGGCCATTATGCGTACTGCTGATCAGCATCCCGCTGGGGCAGTTCCGTTTTTTCCGCAAATACCTGGTAAAGCTGGGCAACCGTATGTTCCGGCGCAAGGCGGCTAATAAAGAATAGCCGTAAGTACCGGCAGCGATTTCAATTCGCGGAAATGGGCAACATGTAACTGCAGGAACGTAATAAAATGATCCAGCGCTTGTCGCCGTTCTGTATTGCTGAGCCGTATACCCACAATAGTATCGAGATCGGGTGCGGCATTGAGCCTGCTTATCGTGTCGGCTTCGGCGCCTTCAATAAAGGGCGGCAGTATCGATAGCGAAGCCGTATACCGGCCTTCGTGGAGATCGGCATAGGGCGTATCGGGCGTGTAATTGCCCGATAGATGATAACCCGCCAGCCTGCCCGCCTGTATCAGGAAAAATAGGGGAAAGTTGGCAATATCCTGTACGGGACGTGCATCCAGTTGTTTCAGGAATCCCTCTGTAAAGGCAAATAACTCCGGCGCAGGATCATGGTCGGCGATCAGCTGCATCAGGATCTCCATGGCAAATACCGCTACCCCGTTTTTGGCCACATGCTCCTGCATGGTGCGGTACAGGTAGGCGGCCTGGAATTCTTTTACAAGCTGCAGGTTCTTCTGCGGCTGCAGGTACACGACCATATCCAGCATAGAAGAGGAGAAGAGCAAATTAGCCTTGCTGGTCCTGCTTTTGGTGGTACGAACACCTTTGATCATATACGACTGCAGGCCCAGCAGCTCCGTAAATACAGAACAGATCACACTGGTTTCTCCATATTTGATCGTACGCAGTACGATACCTTTTGTTTTGTGCAGCATAGGGGTATTGGTTCCGGCAGGCCGGTAAAATTAAAGTAAATTGTGCAGCACAGGATTGCCGGCAACAATTCGGCGAGGATGCATAAGCCAGGATGCCCTGCCCGCAAGCATTTGCAGCCGTTTATTTATTCGGGGCGAAAAAAATATTTTGTTATACGCGCTATTTTTTTTGTGCAATCCGTTTACAACCTGCATCCTGCTTATACCATCCTTTAAGTATGATCCGAAACAAAATAATCATATCCGCTATGAAATCTTTTTTATGTGGCCTTACCCTGCTGCTGGCCGGGCAGGCATGGGCGCAGGGCCCCGTTATCACCCAGGCCAACCTGGAATCGGTAACCGTATACAGCACCGGCGTGGAAATGAACCACAAGGCCAAAATCGCAGTACCGGCAGGCAGCAGCGAGATCCTGATCAACAATGTGGCCAATGTGCTGGATGAAAACAGTATCCGTATCGGCGCCGGCGCCAATGTTACCATTATGTCGGTAAGCTTTACCCGCGATTACCTGAAACAGGAAAACCGTACACCGGCTTACCTGCGGGTCGAAGATAGCCTGAAGTCTGCGCGGCGCGGGTTAAGCAGGCTGGAAGCCGCCTACAACGCAGAACAGAACGCGCTCAAAATACTGGAAAAGAACCAGGCTATCGGCGGCGCCAATACCGGGGTTAACGTGGCCGAGCTGGCCAAAATGGTAGACTACAATAAAGCCAAACAGGTAGAGCTCAGCAACAATATGATCGCGATCGCCGAAAAGCAGGCAGAGCAACAAAAAATAGTAGCACGCCTCGAGCAACAACTTGCCGAGGAAAGCCGCGATCGCAGCGGCGCCGGCGGCCAGCTGCTGGTGCAGGTTATGGCCGGCAGTGCGGCCAGCTCTGAATTCAATATCTCCTATATCAGTCCCAATGCCGGCTGGACGGCCTTTTACGACCTGCGGGCAGAGAACACCAACAGCAACCTGAAGATCCTCTATAAAGCAAACCTGGTGCAGAATACAGGGCTCGACTGGAAAAAAGTAAAACTGACCTTGTCTACCGGCAACCCTGCACAAAGCGGCAATGCACCGCAGTTGCAGGCCTGGATGCTGCGTTACGGGTCGCCCGCCTATTATGCCAACCAGAGCGCCTACCAGAACCGGATACAAGCCAAAAGCTCCGTTACACGGGCTATTGAAGGCGCTGCTCCCGGTATTCAGGTGGAAACGAGTGCCGCGGAAGACAGGAGCCTGAGCAATTATACCGCATTGGTCGAAAACCAGCTGAGCACTACTTTCGATGTGGAACTGCCTTACGATATCGCCTCGAACGATAAGCCGCACAGCGTGTCGCTGAAGGAATACAGCCTGCCTGTGCGTTACAAGTATTATGCCGTACCTAAAGCCGATCCCGATGCCTTCCTGATGGCCGAGGTATCGCAATACGAAAAGCTGAACCTCTTGCCCGGCGAGGCCAATATCATCCTGGAAAATATGTATGTGGGCAAATCGTACCTGAACCCCTATGCTACTACAGATACCCTGAACCTGAGTATGGGCCGCGATAAAAAGATCACGATCAAAAGAGAGAAGGTTATGGAACAGTCGGGTGTGAAATTGCTGGGCAGTACGAAAAAACAAACCTTCACTTACGAGATCCGGCTGCGCAATGGCAAGCGGGAAGCGGTTTCCCTGCTGTTGAAAGACCAGTACCCGGTAGCTACCGACAACAATATGGAAGTGGAACTGCTGGAAGCTTCGGGTGCGGAGATCAATAAAGAAACCGGGGTGCTGACCTGGAAGCTGGACCTGGCGCCAGGCGCCACGCAAACGGTACGGATCAGTTACTCTGTAAAATATCCCAAAGACAAAGTGATCAGCAACCTGTAACCCTTGCTGGTTCGATAAAAGGGCGGAACCGTATTGGTTCCGCCCTTTTATATGTAATGCGATAAAGGGTTATAACGAGTCTTCCTGTTGTGCCGTGTTATTGCCACCGGTGCCGGGTGTGGCCGGCCGGCCGGTTGTCTTGGCGGTAATGCTGCGGTGCTCGCGTTGCTTTTTCTGTCCTTCGTGTTCGGCGGCATCCGGGTTAAGCAGTTTGATCCACTCGGCTACGGTAAGTGCATCGGCCACATCGAAGTCGCCGATTTTGGTACGGCGCAACTCCTGCAGGTAACCGCCGCAACCCAGGGCCGCACCGAAGTCGTGGGCCAGCGAGCGGATATAGGTACCCGTGCTGCAGGCTACCCTGAAATGTACTTCGGGTAACGCTATTTTCGTGATTTCAAATTCCGTTATGGTTACGGCCCTCGGTTCCAGTTTTACTTCCTTGCCTTCGCGCGCCAGTTCGTAGGCCCGTTTGCCGTCTTTCTGTATGGCAGAGTGGGCGGGCGGTACCTGGAAAATGGCGCCGGTAAAAGGTTCCGTTGCCTTGCGGATCTCCGCTTCGGTCAGTTGTTCGAATGGCCGGAAGTTTTCGGGATGCGATTCGAGGTCGTAGGTTGGGGTAGTGGCGCCCAGGTGGATAATGCCGGTATACTCCTTCGCCTGTTTCTGGTATTCGGTAATGCTTTTGGTCATTTTGCCGGTACAGCAGATCAGCAGGCCGGTGGCCAGCGGATCGAGTGTGCCGCAATGCCCGATCTTGGCTTTCATCTGCCTGCGCAATTTATTCAGGGCATCAAACGAGGTCCAGGTAAGGGGCTTATCTACCAGCAACACATAACCTGCCTGTAACTGTTCGGGGGTGGGAGCTATCATGGCTGCAAATTGCAAAGTTGTGGTACAACAGACAAATCTTTTTTCATGCCGGGCCGTTCTTTACTTTTTAGCAGGCATGGGATAACCTTTGTCGATCCAGTCTTCCTGCAGGTCCTGGGGCATGTTCAGGATTTTGAAATTGGTAAATTTCATTTGTGCCAGCTTTTTATAGGCCGGTTCGATATTGGGGCAGCCGGACAGGGGGCAGCAACCGCAATAGATCACGATCTCCTTGTCGCGGGGCTGGTCATCCAGGAAGCGGGCCAGTTTTTTTACATTGGCCGATTTTTCTACTTCACCGATATGGACCGCGCCGGGAATGTCTTCTACGGGGCCGGTATTGAGGATAAGCATATTGGCGGCTTCGCCCGATTGGATGCGGGCAGCCAGTATTTCCGGGCTGATCAGCTGTTCGGCCTTCCATTTACCCGTTCCTTTCGCGCTTTGCGCGGTTGCCTGTATGCCTGTAGTCAACAGCAACAACAGCAGGTAGCAGCCTGTATTTCTTAAAATCCGCATAGTCTTGTTTTGCAACACAAAGGTAGCACTAATCCCGGCAAGGCCTCTACAGCCTTTTTACAAAGGCTTTAAGACAATAATCAGGAGATAAAATCAGTTAATAACCCGTAATATTTCGTATTTTTGCCTATTGTCTTAAAATATATTGAATGCTAATGGGAGAGATTCCTGCCGGTCCTTTGCTCAGCCAGATTGAATTGCCATCCGATTTGAGGAAATTGGATAAAATGCAACTGCAGCAGGTATGTAATGAATTGCGCCAGTTTATTATCGACAGCGTAAGTGTGAATGGCGGCCATTTCGGCGCAAGCCTTGGTGTGGTAGAGCTTTCCGTAGCTTTGCATTATGTAATGAATACCCCTTACGACCAGCTGGTATGGGACGTAGGCCACCAGGCTTACGGGCATAAGATCCTTACCGGGCGGCGCAAGGTATTTCATACCAACCGAAAGCTGAATGGTATCAGCGGTTTCCCCAAAAGAGACGAGAGCGAGTACGATACCTTCGGCGTTGGCCACTCTTCCACCTCGATCTCTGCAGCATTGGGTATGGCTATTGCCTCCAAGCTGAAGGGCGAAACAGACCGCCAGCATATTGCCGTTATCGGCGATGGCGCCATGACCGCCGGTCTGCCTTTCGAAGCCATGAACCATGCCGGTGTCAGCAATGCCAATATCCTCATTATCCTCAACGATAACAATATGAGTATTGATGCCAATGTGGGTGCACTCAAAGAGTACCTCACCGACATCACTACTTCGCATACTTATAACAAACTGCGCGACGATATCTGGAGCCTGCTGGGCAAATTGCCTTACCCGGAATTCCAGCGTGATATGGCCTCTAAACTGAAAGAGAGCCTGAAGGGCGCCATCTCCAAGTCCAGTAATCTTTTTGAAGCGCTGGGCCTGCGTTATTTCGGTCCTATAGACGGGCATAACGTAACCAAACTGGTGGAGACGCTTAGAGACCTGAGAGATATCCAGGGACCCAAGATCCTGCATATCAAAACCGTTAAGGGCAAAGGCTATAAGCTGGCCGAAGAAGACCAGACCCTCTGGCATGCCCCCGGTATTTTCGATAAGATTACCGGTAAGATCAATAAGAAAGTATTCGACATGCCACAGGCGCCCAAATACCAGGATGTATTCGGGTATTCCATTATCGAACTGGCCAAAGCCAACCCGAAGATCATGGGTATTACACCCGCCATGCCTTCCGGTTGCTCGCTGAAGTATATGATGGAAGAAATGCCGGATCGTGCGCTGGATGTGGGTATTGCCGAACAGCATGCCGTTACGCTCAGCGCAGGCCTCGCTACGCAGGGCATGAAGGTGTATTGCAATATTTACAGCTCCTTTATGCAAAGGGCTTACGATATGGTGGTGCACGATGTGGCGATCCAGAACCTGCCGGTTATCTTCTGCCTTGACCGTGCCGGCCTGGTAGGCGACGACGGCGGTACGCACCACGGGGCCTATGACCTGGCGTATATGCGTTGCATTCCGAACATGATCGTGAGCGCACCCATGAACGAACAGGAATTGCGTAACCTGATGTATACCGCACAGCTCGACGAAACGGTAAACCCCTTCGTGATCCGCTACCCGCGCGGGCAGGGCGTGATGCCGGAATGGAAAACGCCGTTCGAAAAAATAACGATAGGGCAGGGCCGTAAGATTAAAGACGGCAAGGACCTGGCCATACTTACTATTGGTCACCCGGGCAACTTTGCCGTAAAGGCCTGTACCGAACTGGCTACCGAGGGTATCGATGCTGCGCATTATGATATGCGTTTCGTAAAGCCACTCGACGAAGCCATGCTGCACGAGATCGGCCGCAAATTCTCCAGGGTGATCACTGTTGAAGACGGTACCGTGGTCGGTGGTTTTGGCAGCGCCGTACTCGAGTTTTTCAATGCCCATAATTACAAACCACAGGTCGAGATCCTGGGTATTCCTGATCGTATTATCGAACATGGCAAACCCGAAGAGCAACATGCAGAATGCGGTTTTGATACGCCGGCCATCGTGGCCGCATCGAAACTGATGATGCAGACCAAAGCCGGGCTGGACGTGGTACACGCCTGATTATTACTCAAACTTTAATAACATCCTATGTTTCCCATCACTACCGGCAGGCTTCGACTCAGAGACCTGTCGGTAGCTGACCTGGAAGCCGTGCACCAACTCAATTCCCTGCCCGAAACAGACCGGTATAATACACTGGGTATCCCGGAAAGTATAGCGGTAACACAGGCCGTGCTGGACGGCTGGTTGCAGGCCAAAGAGCAGCAACCCCGCATCAGTTATATCCTCGCTATCGAAAGCCTGGACGACGATACCTTTATCGGCGTAGCGGCAATGATCGGCGGAAAGCCCAAACGCCTGTCGGCCGAGCTGTGGTACAACCTGCGTGTAGAACACTGGAATAAAGGTTACGGTACCGAAGTGGTAAAAGCCTTGCTGCAGCTGGGTTTCGAAAGCCTGAAGCTGCACCGCATCGAAGCCGGTTGCGCGGTCGGTAACCTGGGCTCAGCCCGCGTTATGGAAAAAGCAGGACTGCTCCGAGAAGGCTACCGGCGCAAAGCCCTGCCCCTCAAAACCGGTTGGTCGGATGCTTACATCTATGCCATACTCGAAGAAGATTATTTCGGCTCCATAGAGCAAGCATAAAAAAGGCCCGCATTCGTAAGAACGCGGGCCTTTTTGTCAGGTGTGATCATTAATGACCGATATCGTTGGCGTCAAGCAGTTTTTGCAACAGCTCCAACCGGATCGCTTTCAGGTCTTTGGTAGTATCAGCGGTGCTGAAGTTCAGGGCAAAGAAATAAGGATGCGGGATCGCTTCTTCTTTCTTGGTCTCTACATGTTTCATCCGTTCAAATTTCTCTACATACCCCACCACCCAGAGGTTATTGGTATTGTGTTTATCGTCCCAGCCGGTTTTGTAATACAGTTTATAATCGGGCGCTTCTTTTTGCAGCATCATACCTCTTACGATACGCTGGGTGCGTTCGCTGAAGGGCAGTTCGCCATGGTACAGCCTTTTGATAAAGCCCACCTGTTCGTCGGGGGTGATCAGCAGGGTATCGTTCAGCCAGAACTGGTCGATCTGGTCGCCGATACGTTTATTGCCGTATTGTACGGTATCCAGGTAGTGTTGCATCTGTTGCTTGCCGATGCGTCTTGCCAACTCCTGGTAGTAAGGTACAGCGCTTACTTTAAAGGCCTGGGCCATGGTCAGGTCCTGGTTCCAGTCTTTATTCCAGCGGGTTACGCCATCCCATTTGATCACCAGTTGCTCGTCGGGGGCTACTCCGGTTTCGAGTCCTACCAGCGAATTGAAGATCTTAAAGGTCGATGCCGGGCACATTCTCCGGTTGGTTCTTTCCTTATCAAAATAGTGTGCGGTCTCCTTGTTGTTGTCGTACACTTCAAAGCAACCCGTTACGCCATACTGGTCAAAATATTGTTTCCATTCGTTATGCTCTTTGATGCGGACACCGGAGCAGGAGGAAATACCCAGGATAGCCATTACCAGGCCGCACAGCAGGGAGATCTTTTTCATACTACGTTTTTTAATTTTCGCTGCGAAATTAGGCTATCTGTACAAAAAAACCGGTCTTCATTTTTAAAAATGAAGACCGGTTGCCAGATAGGAAAGAATCATTATTTGTTTAGCGGAACGCCAAACTGCTGGGCCATGGCCTGGAGACTCTGCGCCCAGCGTTGTGCTGTAGCGGTATCGCCATGCTCGCCCGCCGTTTGTGCCAGGAATTGCATGGAGCCCAGGCAGGACTTGGCGTCCACCTCGGCTGCCAGCTCCTTAACGCCTTCGGGCAGGTTAAGGATATAGTTCAGCATTTTGGTATTGTCCCGTACGATAATGTCGCCAATTTTACGGGCCTTGTCGGGTGCACCGGCCTTATAATAGGCATCGGCAATGCTCCACATACTCTGGTCGTAAGGGTAGGCTTCGTAGGTAATGTTATTGGTGATTTTATCCAGCAGGGTAATGGCGTCTGCCTTGCGGTTCTCGCGGATAAGTGCATCGGCCACCTTGCTGCCGCTAAAGCGGTAGGTCATCATCATATAGCGGTTCTTCTCATCGAAGTAAACATCCTTACGCTCGGCGCCGCCCCACAGGAACTTTTTGGTATAGAGGTCGAGGCTCTTGTTCAGGTTTACGCGCTGTGGCGCACCGATCTGGGGCGAGGAGCCGGCAGTACGGATCGGCACCAGTTTGTTGGCCAGGCCATCCATCTGTACATACTCGTCGAGACCCTGGTAGTCGCCGCCGCCTGCAAAGCCGCAGCTGAAGTAGATCGGGCGTTTAAAGCCTTCTTTAGCCACACCTGCAAGGATATTGAGGAAGGCCAGGTCGCCTTTGGTCAGTGTGTTGCCGCTCAGGGTAAACAGCATCTGGCTGTCTACAAGCGCTGCATCGGCAGGGCTTACCAGGCCATTGCGGATCACCGCATCCTTATCCACTTTTACGGAGATGTTCTTAGTCGGCAGCATATTTACATACTCGCCCGTTACGATCTGGGCCTGTGCACGCCTGTCGTCGGAGGTTACAAACTGTAATACCTGTTCGATATCGAAATAGCGGTCTTTGGGCACCGAGGGATCTTCGCGGTAAAATACCACGTCGCGCTTATTGGCTTGGTAGTCCTGGGGTTTCCAGAGCATCGGCACGGCATCAGCATCATTGATCTTATTGCGCAACTGGTCGATATACCAATCGATGGCGATAAGGCTGGTATTGATGATCCTTACATCCTTACGGTAACCTTCGATTTCCTGCATATACCAGAGCGGGTAAGTATCGTTATCGCCTATGGTAAACAGGATCGCATTGCTGTCGCAGCTGCTCAGCACATTGTACGCGGTAGAGCGTGCAAGCGTTTTCTGCGAGCGGTCGTGGTCATCCCATTCCTGGGCAGCCATCAGTACGGGTACGGCCAGCAGGCATATAGCGGTGGCTGCCGTTGCCGCGCTTGCTCCTTGTTTCAGGGCCTTGCGGAACCAGTCGGTAACCATCAGCACGCCCAGGCCGATCCACACGGCAAAGGCATAGGTGGCGCCGGCATAGGCATAGTCCCTTTCGCGGGGCTGCTGCGGGGTATTGTTCAGGTACAGCACAATGGCAATACCGGTAAAGAAGAAGAGCAGGCTTATGATCACACCATCCCGCTTATCGCGGTTAAACTGGTACACCATACCCAGTATACCGAGTATAAAGGGCAGGAAGTACAGCTGGTTATGGGCCCGGTTGTTTTTATACGAATCCGGCATCTGGTCGATATCGCCACGGCCAAAGAATTTATCCACGGGCTTGATACCGGTGAACCAGTTACCGTTCTGGGCTTCGCCATAGCTGGTGCCCTGGTAGTCGTTCTGGCGGCCGGCATAGTTCCAGAGGAAATAACGCCACCACATCCAGTTCAGCTGGTACTTGAAGAAGAATTTATAGTTATCGGCGCCAGTAGGGGCTTCAGTACCCTGTATATTCAGGAACTGCCGGTAGAAGTTTTCGTGCGAAGGATCGCTGCTGTAGATACGCGGGAAGAAACGCGTCTGGTCGCCGGCATACACCGGTTCCGACTGACGGTTACCCACCTGTTCGTAATACACCTTGCCATCTTTTTTGGTTTCGGCATATACCGGCTTGCCGGGTTTATATTCCGAAGGTTTAGAGTCGAAGTCGGGCCCGGTCACGATAGGTTGTGCACCGTACTGGTCCCTTTGCAGGTAAGAGATCAGGCTCAGCATATCGTCCGGGTTGGTCATGTCGATGGGTACATCGGCACGCGAACGGATAATGATACTTACATAACTGGAGTAACCGATCAGGGCAAACACCACGCAGATCATACTCATATGCAGGATATACTTACCCTTTTTCTTGGCCCAGATAAGCAGGAATGCAAACAGGGCTACCAGCAGCAGCATAAAGAAGATGGCGCCGGAGTCGAGCGGCAGGCCAAAACTATTGACAAACAGGAGTTCGAACTTGGAAGCCAGGATAGGCACGCCCTGGATCAGGCCTACCTGTACGGTGCCCAGCAATACGCAACCCAGTATAAAGGCAAGGATACCGCCTTTTAACGTAGGGGTAAACCTGCGGAAATAATAAACCATGGCCAGTGCCGGGATGGTAAGCAGGTTGAGCAGGTGGACGCCGATCGACAGGCCCATCAGGTACGAGATCAGTACCAGCCAGCGGTCGGCATGCGGCGCATCGGCATTATGTTCCCATTTCAGGATGGCCCAGAATACGATGGCCGTGAAGAAAGAGGAGGTGGCATACACCTCGGCTTCTACCGCCGAGAACCAGAAGGTGTCGGAAAAGGTATACGCCAGGGCACCTACGGCGCCTGCGCCCATTATCGCTACCATTTTACCCGTGGTCCAGTCGTCCTCGTGTTGTACGAGCAGTTTGCGGGCAAAGTGGGTAATGGTCCAGAACAGGAACAATATGGTAAGGCCGCTCATCAGGGCCGACAGGGAGTTGATGTATAAAGCTACGTTCTGGGGATCGGCAAACATACCGAAGAGCCGGCCCAGGAGCATAAAAAGCGGGGCGCCCGGCGAGTGGCCTACTTCGAGGCGGTAAGCGGTGGAGAGAAACTCGCCGCAATCCCAGAAGCTGACGGTGCGCTCCATGGTTGCCAGGTAGACAATATAGGAAACAGCAAAAACAATCCAGCCGGTTAAGTTGTTTATTTTCCTGAAATTCATAATCTTTGGACAGTGATGTTGTGGTATGTTTTTTGATAATTGGGTGTAAAGCTAAAGAAATGTGCTTAGAGTAAAAACAAAACGTGAAAACATCGGAAATATAATGTGAATATTATATAAAAGCGAACTTTATGGCATAGTATTTGTAAATTGAATTACTAAACAAAAACATACAACTTATGAAAAAAATCAGCGCACTAATCATTGCAGGTATGGCTATTTTCGGAACACATCAAGCCTCTGCACAAATTCAGAAGGGTAACCTGATGGTCGGAGCAAGTCTTGCCGATATGAACATCAAACTGCAAAAAGGGAACACTGATCTTTCCTTAAGTATTAATCCCAAGATCGGCTACTTCATCCAGGACAATGTTGCCATTGGTGCAGAAGTAAAACTCGGTTTCGCTACCAACTCTGCCCAGAACTCCATTAATTATGGTATTGGCGCGTTTGGCCGTTACTATGTAAGCAGCAAACAACTCGAACTGCTGAAGCATGCCCGCTTCTTCGGTGAAGTAAATGCCGGCCTGGTTGGCGATAACATCAAGCCAAAAGGCATGTCTTCCGTTTCTACCAATGGCCTGGGTATAGGTTTTGGTCCTGGTGTGGCTTACTTCATTACCCCAAACATTGGTCTTGAAGCCCTGTTGAAGTATAACCTCGGTGTAGGTTTCGGTTCTTCTACCACTACCAACAACTTCTCGATCGGTTTTGGCTTCCAGATCTACCTGCCTACCAAAAAAGCCCGTGCTATCTATAACGAGGCTTCCGGCGAAGTAAGGAGCAAAATGAAAAAAAGCAATAAAGAAGACGACGAAGACTAAGATATATACATGATAGGATGGAAAACGCTGCCCGGAACGGGCGGCGTTTTTTTATACCGGTGTAAAGTCCCGGTCTACAGGCGGCTAGCCATAGCCGCCGCCTGAAAAAAGGCCCCGGGACCGTTTTACCGCGTTGCGGCGTACAATAACCGAAAATTGCGGTATTCCAATTGAATATTGCCTACCTTTGCGCACAAATTTTTTAGTATATCTATTCATGGATCGTAATTCAATAATTGGCTTTGTGCTATTGCTTGCCCTGGGTGCAGGTTATATCTTCTGGAGCAACCACGAACAAAAACTGTATCAGGAACAGAAATATGCCGACTCTATGGCACTGGCCGCTACCCGTAAACCGGTAACGCCACAGCAACAGATCGCCGGTACGCCAGCCGATAGCCTCCGGGCCATCGATACTACCCTGCCTCCTGCTTACCGCGGTGCTGCAACGCTCGTAAACCTGAGTAACGGCGAACTGAACCTGCAATTCAGCACCAAAGGCGGTTATCCCGTACAGGCCAATTTCGACAGCTTTAAAACTTCGGCAGGTGCGCCGCTGGCCTACTTTAAAGGCAATGGCAACAAACTGTCCTTTAATATACCGGTTAACGGTAAAACGGTAGCTACCGACCAGCTTTATTTTACCCCCGAGATCACGGCGTTGCCCGATGGCGGCAAACAGCTGCGTATGACCGCAACCGTAGCCCCCGGTCAAAATATCGTACTGGATTATGCCCTGCCCCGCAGGGGATATATGATGACGGCCAGCCTGCGCCTGCAGGGCCTTCAGAAAGATCTGGGCGCCATCCAGTCGATCCCGATGAGCTGGAACACCGAAGCGCTGCATACGGAAAAAGACCTGAAGAACGAAAGGATGAATATGCAGGTGCACTACCGCCATATGGACGGAGAGCACGATTACTTCACCATTTCCCGCACCGGGCAGAAGTCTATGGACAAGCCCCTGCAATGGCTGAGCGTACGCAGTCACTTTTTCAACTCTACTATTATCGCGGATAAAGGATTCAAGACCGGCAATTTCGACGGTAAAGAACCGGCCGACAGCAATATCGTAGCTACCAACAGCAGCGTGTTCGCTATCCCGGTAACGGCATCCAACGATTACGCCTTCGACTTTAAATGGTATATGGGCCCCAACGATTATAAGGTATTGAAATCTTATAACGTAGGCCTCGAAGAGATGATTCCGCTTGGTTTCGGTTTGTTCTTCTTCGTAAAATACATCAGCAAGTGGATGATCATTCCGCTGTTCGACTTCCTGAGCCAGTATATCAGCAGCTTTGGCCTGATCATTATCTGCCTTACCCTGCTGATCCGTTTGCTGCTTTCGTTCTTTACGTACAAGAGCTACCTGTCCTCTGCGAAAATGAGGGTGCTTAAACCCGAACTCGACGAGCTGCGTGCCAAATATGGCGATAACCAGCAGCAGATGGGTATGGAGCAAATGAAATTATACCGCACGGCCGGTGTAAACCCGCTGGGTGGCTGTTTGCCGATGTTGCTGCAGATGCCGTTCCTGCTGGCTGTATATTACTTTATTCCTACCGCTATCCAGTTGCGCCAGTCCAAGTTCCTGTGGTCCAATGACCTTTCTACTTACGATTCGGTGCTGAACCTGGGTTTCAATATCCCGTTCTATGGCGACCACGTGAGCTTGTTTACCCTGCTGATGACGGCATCGAGCCTGTTCCTGGCAATTTATAACAAGAACATGACGGCCGGCGCAGGTGGCGATATGGGCAACAATGCCATGCTGAAATACATGCCTTACATTATGCCGATCATGTTCCTGGGCTGGTTCAACAGTATGGCTGCGGGTCTTACCTTCTACTATACCTTCTCCAACCTGATCAGTATCTTACAGCAGTTCATTATCCAGAAATTCTTCATCAACGAAGAAGCGATACACCGTAAGATCCAGGAAAACAGGAATAAGCCGGCCGGCACCTCCAAATGGCAGCAACGCCTGGAGCAGATGCAGAAAGCGCAGGCCGATAAAACCAAAACAAAAAAATAGGGCGGACCTGCTTCCGCGTTTTGCATAATAAAGTGACCATAAAATGCCCCGGCAGCTTATGGTCACTTTTCTTTTCAGACCTGCCGGGGAAAAGGTACCTTCGTTTTGTGAACGCGGTGTTGCCTGCGACGTGTCCGAAGGAGCGCAGTTATTTTAAAAATACGATTGCCATGAACGACGAGTATTATATGAAAATGGCGCTGAGAGAGGCGCAGAAAGCCTACGATATAGGAGAGGTGCCGGTAGGCGCTATCGTAGTCTGGAATGATAAAGTGCTGGCCCGAGGCCACAACCAGGTAGAGTTATTAAAAGATGCCACGGCGCATGCCGAAATGATTGCGCTTACCGCCGCCTTTAGCGAACTGGGCAGCAAATACCTGCCCGAAGGCACCCTGTACGTAACCGTAGAGCCCTGCCTGATGTGTTGTGGCGCGCTGCACTGGAGCAAGATAGGCCGGATTGTATATGGCGCCCGGGACGATAAAAATGGTTACCGCCGGTATGTAAAGGAAAACGGCGATCATAGCCCCATGCATGTATTTCACCCCAAAACGAAACTGAACTTTGGTATACTGGCCGAAGAATGCAGCCAGTTGATGAAAGATTTCTTCCGGGAGCGGCGTTGACAAACCGTTATGATCCTTATTCCGTAAATTCGAAGTATGAAAAAAGTCCTGTTGCTGCTGATCGTATTGCTGCCGGCCCTTACCCCTTGCTGGTCGCAGCAGGATAGCCTGCACCTGCCGCCTGTAGCGAAGTTTGTATTACCTGCAGCGGTACCCGCCGGCACGCATACTCCCGCTTTACAAAAGCCGGCGCCGGTCCGGTACAATTATTACAATAGTCTTGGGGCTGCCTGTAAAGCAGAGTTTAAACTGGAAAAGGCAACGCGGGTGCCCCTGCGCATCCGGCTGGGCTCGCTGGCACAAACCGATTACATGGAGCAGAAACCCCATGCCACGCGGCCTTAGTATCTTTATTTGCTCCAGGTAAACAGGCCCTGCTCCGTAAAGCGGTAGGGATGGAACGAGCCGCCGAACTGTTGCAAGGCATCAATTACGGCATAACGGCTGGTGCCCGGGCAATAAAAAGTCATAAAGCCACCACCGCCGGCCCCGCTTATCTTACCGCCGGTAGCGCCCGCTGCAAGGGCTTTTTCGTAGATATCATCGATCAGGGAGTTACTGATGCCGCTTGCCATCTGCTTTTTATGCTGGAAACCAAAATCCAGTATCCTGCCGATCTCGTCGATATTCCCCTTCAGTAAGGCTTCCTTCATCATCTGGGCCTGTTCCTTCAGGTTGTGCATCGCCTCTATCGAATTCGATTTTTTATCCTGTACATTTTTGCTTTGTGCCTCGATAATCGTTGCCGAATTGCGGCTGGTCGCCGTATAGAACAGCAGCAGGTTATTTTCGAGTTCATACAGGTATTCGGGTCTTATACGCAGCGGGTTTACGATTACTTTGTCGTTGGCATAAAACTCCATAAAATTAACGCCGCCAAAGGTTGCGGCATACTGGTCCTGCTTGCCGCCGGCCATTTTCAGGTCTTCGCGCTCGATCTGGTAAGAAAGGTGCGCGGCATCGTACTCGCCCAGGGGCAGGTTCATCCACTCGGCAAATGCGCCCAGGATGGCTACTACCAGGGTGGAGGAGGTACCCAGTCCCGAACCGGCAGGAGCATCTACCTGGGTGGTCAGTTTAAAACCTGATGGGGTATTACCATAGTTACGTACTACCCGGTTATAAATGCCTTTGGCCAGGTCGAGGTTGCCGTCTATAGGCAGGGTATCGGCCAGGTCATACTCCTGCAGCTCGTTCCGGTCTACGGCATGGATAATGATGCGGGGTTCGGTAAGCGGTTCGATGGTGGCATGAGCATAGAGCGAAATGGTTACATTCAGGATTGCGCCGCCGTACAGGTCGCTGTACGGGCTTACATCGGTACCGCCACCGGCCAGGCCGATGCGTAGCGGAGCTTTACTGCGTATGATCATTGTTAATGCGGATAAAAAATTACCCTGCAAATTAAACGTAAATTAGCTGAAGGAGGAACTTTTTATTCGCCGCTTACAGAAACGTTGCGCTTACCCGGCGCTTGTGTTTTCAAGGCTTCCCTGCCTTTGTAACGTTTATACAGGAAAAAGGCGGCCAGGCCTGCCAGGAAGAGCAGCCAGAAGCGGGTGAGCTGTACCACCAGTTCTTCGACCAAGCGCCAGCCCCAGGTTACCGAGTTCCATAACCGGGCGCCTATGCCCGGTTCATAAGCGGCAATGCCTTTATCGTTGGCAACCAGCCAATGTTTTACCTGGGTACGCTGGTAGAGCGAGAGGGTAACGGTGCTGTAGCTAACCTGGTCCAGCAGCGACAGGTTGGCGATCGCTGCGGCATCGGCCTCTTTCTGCAGGTCGAGGGCCTGCTGGCTGAGCTTTGGGTATTTCGTATGCCTGTTTGCGGCAAATAGCTGCGTGCGTGCGGTGGTACGGTCGTTGGCCATAAGTTGCAGGGCTACATCATCGGCGTCGATATTACGCTGGTCGAGGTACTCGGTCAGTGCGGCAATCGCCTTAAGCGTGGTGTCGAGCCGCGTGGAGGGCACCCTGATGGTAATATCGTTGGTTACGGTAAAGCGGAGGCTTTCTACAGACGAGTCCCGGCTTACGGGCTTCAGCTCCCGGCTTTCGGTAATGCTGTTGAGCGCGCTATGTGTTACAAAACCGCCTGCGGCGCGGGTTAGC
The DNA here is from genome assembly GCF_003014535.1 of Taibaiella chishuiensis. GTDB lineage: Bacteria > Bacteroidota > Bacteroidia > Chitinophagales > Chitinophagaceae > Taibaiella > Taibaiella chishuiensis. Next base: position 752,357 of record NZ_PYGD01000001.1, read on the forward strand.
GCTTCAATTTCGTAGGTGGCCTGCTCTACCTGCTCTACACGGAATTTTAGTGTTGCTGTGCGTACAAACTGTCGCCCCGAGTCGCGGGTGGCGGCTGTAGCGGCATCGGTATCCACGGTTTCGGCCATAACGGCTTCGGCATTCTGGTCGCCGGTATGGGGTTGGTTGGCACAGGATAAAAGGAAACAAACCGGGATAAGGCCGGCAAAGAACAAACGGGATGCGGATTTCATGTTTAGAAAATTTTAGGATTTAATAAAAAAGAAATAAACAGACCCGGAAACGGAAGAGGGGGAGGGGCGGGGAAATGCAAAGGCCACCCATATATAGGAAAAATGAAACAGGCCACCCTAAGGTGGCCTGCATTAAAACTTAATTGGCTGTTTTAATTATTTTTTAACTGGAGTGTCAACTGCAGGAGCAGCAGCAGGAGCTTCAGTTTTAGGAGAATCGGTAACAGGAGCTGCAGGAGCTACTTCTGGCTGAGCTTCAGGAGCTGGAGCTGCAGTTGTATCAACAGGAGTAGATTCAGCTTCTTTGTTACCACCGCAAGATGCAGCGAAAATACCGAAAGCCAGAGCGAAAGCAGCTAATTTTAAAGATTTCATTTTTTGTCTTTTAAAGTTTTTTAAAAAGTTATTTGACATTTATACGGGAAGGGAAAAAAGGTAACCCACTTTTTTTAAAAAAATTTTTTTGTTGCAACTTTGGGTTACTTTTCATGAATAACCGGATTAATAAGTGAATAAAGTTTTCTATACGGACACGGAATTATTACAGGGGCTGGCGGCAGGAGACCGTACCGTTGTGGCATCGCTTTACAAGCTTTACCTACCGGTACTGACTAAGTGGATTATAAGCCGTAGCGGCCTCGACAGTGATGCGGACGACGTATTCCAGGAGGCGCTCCTCGTGGTTTATGAAAAAGCCAAGTCGCCCGAGTTTTGCCTGACCTGTAAACTAAGCACCTATCTTTTTGCAGTAAGCAAAAGGATCTGGTACAAAAAGCTGGAGCAATCTGCACATCTTTATAACCTCGATACGGAAGAGGGGGAGGGAGAACAGTTATTTGGCGCCGCTTACGACGAAGACGTACAGGAACACTGGGAGAAAGAAGCGCAGTTTGCGCAGCTTAACCAGTCCCTGGACCAATTGGGAGAGCCCTGTGCAGCATTGCTGAAGGCTTTCTATATAGAGAAAAAGAATATGCAGGAAATAGCAACGGTATTTAAATATACCAATGCCGAAAATGCGAAAACACAAAAATACAAGTGCCTTACCCGGTTGAAGAAGATCTTTTTTACTTCGGCCATTAAGGCCGGAAACTGATCGATAAAGAAACTGCCAGGCAGGTTCAAGTATACCTTATTATGATAACAGTTAACAACATCAGCGAATGGGCCGAACGCTACCTCAACCAGGAGTTGAGCGGGCAGGAGCAGGCGCAGCTGATGCAGGCAGTAAAGGCTGATCCCGATCTGAACCTGCATTTCAAACAAGCGATTACCATTATTAAAGCATTCCATTCCGGGGCGGAACGGAATGCCGTTAAAGATATGATCCGTTCGGTAGGCGCCGAAGTAAAAACGGCTGCCGCGGGCAATGACGGGCAGGAGCCGGTAACAGCACCGGCACGTATCCTGCCTTTCCGCAAATACTTGCGCACCATATCGGCAGCCGCAGCCCTTATCCTGGTCTCCTCACTGGTTACCATGACCCTGGTCAGCAAAAAAAGCGGCAAGGTGGATGCTACACAGTATACCCTGCTGCGCCGCGAGATCGAAACCATCAAGCATTCCCAGTCGAAAATAATAGACAGCCTCAATAAGGAGAAAAAAGAAGCTACTAACGCGGAGGACCCGGTATCTTATGGCGGTACCGGCTTCGCGCTCACCAATGATGGTTATATCGCCACCAATTACCATGTGGTAAAAGATGCTAATGCCATCTATATCCAGACCAATAAGGGCGAGAACCTGAAGGCCTATATCTTTGCCATGGAGCCCTCTACCGATGTGGCCATCCTGAAAGTGGAAGACAAAAGCTTCCGCTTTGGCAAAACGCCGCTGCCTTACAACATTGCCAAAGCCCAGTCGGGCTTAGGTCAGCGGGTATTTACCATCGGGTATCCCAAAGACGATGTGGTATATAACGAAGGTTATGTAAGCAGCGAAAACGGCTACCAGGGCGATACCAACTCCTACCAGCTCGAAATTACAGCCAATCCCGGCCAGAGCGGTGCACCGGTACTCGATAAGTACGGCACCGTAATCGCCCTGATCACCGGCAAACAAAGCAATACCACGGGCACTACCTACGCCATCCATTCGGGAGCGCTGCTGGAGCTGATCCACAGCCTGCCTAAGGCGGCCAACATACGCCTGAACGAAGGCAACAAGCTCAATAAGCTGGAGCGTACCGAACAGGTTAAGAAAGTAAGAGATTATATCTGCTCCGTAAAAGTGAATTAAGCATACCCAACGATATCGAAAGCCGGCTAACCAGCCGGCTTTTTGTTTTATGGTTACAGGAGGCGCTTTTCCCGCGTAGCGGGATCATCGTGACGTTCAGGTAATATGGGATGTTTAAAACCGGCGACAGGCAATGCTGTAGCCGGTGGCAAAGCAAAAGCCGGAACCTTTTAAAGTTCCGGCTTTCACAATTTTAAGTCTTCTTATTTTTTTCGTTTGCTGCGGGCTACCAGTTCGGCCACGGCTTTACGTTGCAGTATTTCGGGGTTGATCTCCGTAAGCAGCTTCATACGCTGCGGCGCTTCCGACATGGCTTTTTCCAGGTAGAGCAGGGCCTCTTTAGACTTGCCGAGGGCGAACAATATGCCGGAGTGGTAAAAGTCGAAATCGGGTTTGTCGCCAATGCTCTCTTTAGCCAGCAGCACCTGGGCCAGGGCCTCGTCGTAGTTGGCATTCTGGTACAGGCCCTTGATCAGGGCCATCCAGGTCGATTTGTTGTTGGGCTTCAGGCGTACGGCATTGGTATAACATACCAGCGCTTCGTTGCCTGCCCCCAGTTCCATAAGGCAATTGCCGATGGCCAGGCAGTAGGCCGCATTATCCTTGTTGAGGTGCAGGGCAACGGAATAAGCCTTCATGGCTTTTTCCCATTCCTGCTCGCGGGTATAGGTCTCGCCAATCCGATAAAAAATACCATCGTCGGCGGGGTTAAGCTGTACGGCCTGGCGATAATAATACCGGGCCCGGTTAAAGTCTTTTTGTTTTTCGAAACAATGGCCCATGGCCTCGAAGATCACATCTTCGGGTTTGCCCAGTTCCAGGTTTTTCTGCAGCGATTCTATCGCCTTGTCGTACCAATGCAGGCGCATATAGGCGTCGGCCATATTGCGGTAAGCGAATTCGAATTTTTCGTCGATCGCCACGCAATACTCATAGGCGTCAATCGCCTTTTCGTGTTGTTTGAGTCCCTGGTAGGCAGCGCCGAGGTTGAACCAGGCCAGTGCGTTGTAGGGGTCTTTTTCAATAATATCAAGGTGGAGCGCTATGCTCTCCTCGTGCATTTCTGCAAAGTCGGCCCAGAAGCTGATCTTGTGCAGGGCCTCTTCGTTGCGGTAGTCCAGCTCAAGCACCCTTTTCAGGGTATCGAACACGGCCTCGAAGTCTTCGCATTCGTCGTACACATCCGAAAGTTCGAGCATCAGCTCGGTTTTCTCGCGGCCTTCGAACTGCAATATTTTTTCTTCGAGCAAAAGGGCGGCCTGGTCGTATTTGAACTGCGCCAGGTATACATCCGAGCGCAATAATACGGCCTCGATCAGGCTGCCATCCATATCGTCCAGCAGATCCAGAGTCTGGATCGCCTGTCCGTATTTCTGAGCCTGGAATAAGATTTCTGCTTTGAGCAGCAGGATCGCCGAAGAGTAAGGGTAGTAAGTTTGTGCTATTTCGCAGGCCTGGATGGCTTCTGCTTCCTGATTATTCTGAAAAAAATACTCGATGATATACTCGTAATCTTCTTCATCCAGAAACCTGGACTTATTGCCTTTTTTTATGTTTTCATAATCTTGCAGCAAATCCTCTATAGAACCGCCGTTGTCTTCATCATCCCAATCATCGTTAAACATAAGCGTGCTGTTTTTACAAATTTAGGGGAATAAACCTGAAAAAAAACAGCAAATTTTTGAATACAGGTATAGATAATATTAGGATAATCTTTAGCTTATAAAAACAACAGAAAGGCCGCCGGGATTGCATTCCGGCGGCCTTTCGATCTTTATACTCTTATTTTTCCAGGAAATTATTTTACCTGTGGCGCATTTTTATCCACAGGAAATGCAGGTTGCCCTGATTTGCGGAAGGTAAGGTACAGCGCGCCCACGATCAGCAGGGCCAGCAGGATATTGCCGATCAGGGCGGTCCTTTCGGCGCTGGCAAACAGCGGCGGGTCGAAATAGAATTCGATGGCGTGTTTACCGGCAGGAACTTTAATAGCCCGCAGTACATAATCCGTACGCATGATCGGGGTTTCCTTACCGTCGATCGTAGCATGCCAGCCGGCAGGGTAGTAGATATCGGAGAAAACGGCCAGGCCGTTCTGGCTGTTATTCGATTCGAAGCTCATGCGGCGCGGGCCGTATTTCGTCAAAGCAATATGCGCCGTTGCATCTTTTCCGAAGGTATAATTACCCATTTCGTTTTTAAAGGTATTGCGCAATACCGCGGTCTGTACCGGGTTAAAGGCGTCCTTTATCGCGGTATCGGCCGGGTTGCCCAGCGATGGTGCGTTGAGCGCGTCCATCTCTTCGCGGGCCGTATTTACCCATTTTACCTCCGATACGAACCAGGCGTTGCCCAGTGCCCCGGGGTTGGCTTGTACCATAGGCGCGCCTTTGTCGCCGGGCACGATAAAGTACTTCGTGTTCAGCATATTCAGCACCGCGGAGTTGTACCTGCCGATCTGGTTCTCGATCAGGTCCTGGTAGATCTGCATTTTGGCGCCGTGGTAACCACCGATGGATTTGTGGAAATAACTCGCCCTTGAATCGTTGAAGGGGCTGGAGGTAAGGTCATACACGCGGTAGTAGAGATCTTTGTCCTGTTTGATCTGCAGGTCGGCCGCGTTGGGCTCGAATTGCATGGCGTAAGTATCGTTGTCGACGAAGTTTTTTTCGTTGAGATAACGGTGTGCCACCGGGATCAGGTCGGCTGCGATCAGCAGGCCCAGGGCGCCTATCGCCATTTGTTTGTTCAGTTTGTTCTTGGCATAAGCCCAGAGTACGGCGCCGCCGAGCAATACAAACACCAGGCTGCGCAGGGCATCGGAAGATGCTGCCGATGCACGGTCCTGGATAAGCGCTTTGAACAGTTCTGGTCCGGCCTGTCCGAATTGCTGGGCCAGCTGTCCGTCGAGTACGCCTTTGTACTCCATCGAAGTCTGCGTGGCAATGAGGATCAGCAGGCAGAGGCCGCCGGTGATCATCACCGACAGGCGTACTTTTTTCCATAGCTCTTCGCGGCTGATCTTGTCGGTAAAAATATCGCGCAGCGCCCATATGGCCAGGATCGGGAAAATGATCGAAGGTATGGCCAGCGCCATACTTGGCGTACGGAACTTATTATAATACGGGAAATGATCGAACATGAAGTAGTTGAATGCCGGGAAATTCTTGCCCATAGCCAGGAAGAAGAAGAAGGCACAGGCGCCGGTAAGCCACCATTTAAGCGGGTTGCGGATAACGAGCAGGGCCAGTACGAACAGCAGGCAGATGACGGCACCAAAGTATACGGAGCCGGACATATTACCGGTTTCCTGTTGCGGGCCCCAGTACAAAGGAGCGTGCTGGGTGATCTGTGCTACCTGTTGCTGGGGCGCGCCTAACTGCGACAGCTTCTGGCCGAAGTGGGAATCTTCGCCGATATCTTCGCTCATCGAACCGCCATAAAGATCGGGCACCAGGGTACACAGGGCCTCGCCCATACCGATGCTCCAGCGGAACGCGTATTCGCGGTCGAGACCGCCGCTGCCTTTCTGCGGGCCGTTAAGCTCGCTGCCGCCGCGGGAAGAGTATTTATTGTATTCCGATATCTGTATAAAACGTGCCGAGCTTGCTGCAAAGGCGAAACCCGCACTTAAGGCCAGCACTATGGAAGCGATGAACCATTGTTTGAGCTTACCCTGCCTGATGGCATTTACGAGGATACCCACAACCAGGATCACGATCAGCAACAGGCCGTAGTAAACGATCTGGTAGTGCCCGGTATCGATAAAGAAGGCCAGGAAAAGGCCGGAGAGCGCAGCGCCCTGCAGGTATTTACCCCGGTAAGCGATCAGCACGCCCGCGATGATGGCGGGCAGGTAGGCAATATCCAGCATTTTGGTGGTATGCCCGGCAGATACGATAATGGGGTTATAGGAAGAGAATGCGAAAGCAATAGCGCCGATAGCACCCAGCCAGCGGTTAACCCGCATGGTGCACATCAGGATATAAAAGCTAACCATGGCCAGGAAGAAAAAAGTAGCCGGGTTAGGTACCTGTCCGTGGGTATAGAACTGGATGATCTGGTTGAGCTTATTGACCCAACTGGTCTGCGGGTAATAATCGATCAGGATCTGGGGCATGCCGCCAAACATATTGTTGGCCCACATAGCGTTTTCGCCGGTCTGTTTATAAAACTCCCGGCTTTCCTGGGAAGCATAAAGCCAGGTGAACATATCGTGCTGACTGATGGTATTGCCCTGGAAGGCCGGATAACAAAAAGCACAGCTCAACACCGCGAAAATGATGAGGACAAGGAGATGAGGCAGGTATTTCTTAAAGCCTTCCTGTTGTTGCATAGCGCAGAATTTTTTTAATGCGGACAAAAATAGTTTTTTTTAGCATTGCTCGGCTTTTATGTTTTGATGTAGCCGGGTTTTGCGGCCCGCGCGTATGCGGTAAATGAATTATTTTTGAAGCATGAGCAAAATAGAACAACTGGAACAGTTCCTGAAGGAGTCGCCTGATGATTGTTTCCTGAAACATGCCCTGGCCCTCGAATGTATAAAAGCCGGCGACGACGAACGGGCGCGTAAGCTTTTTGAAGAGAACCGTGCCTTCGATCCCTCGTATATAGCTACTTATTACCACCTGGGTAAACTACTCGAACGCGGGGGGCTGCAGGAAGCGGCGATTGCGGTATACGAACAGGGTATGGAACAGGCCCGTGCGGCGGGCGACAACCATGCATACAGCGAACTGCGGAGTGTGCATGAAGACCTGATTTACTGATCCGGCGGTTAAAGTACAGGAGGGGTAGCATTTTTTTTGAGCGACTTATTGTATTTATTTGTTAGTCATGGTATTCTTCATATCACTAACCAGGACCTGATCAGGGCGCAGCGGGAGCAATGGGTTTTAACAAACTTTTTCTTTTAACAACTTGTTAACCAACCGTAACCCTTTTGCATATTGTCTTTTGTTAATTACTGTTAAGTGTCGAAATCAATCCGTTATCCACTTGAAACTTTAATCTATGAAAGGAAACTTTATGCTTTCTACCAGGGTGAAAACTATGGCGGCCCTCATGCTGTTGGTGATCCTTGGTCTACCTTTAAGACGGGCGTTTGCGCAGATACCGGCGTCGTCTTATGGTTTTACTGCCGTTGCAGGTACCTTTACGGAAATTACGGGTACCGCCGTGACGAGTATTCTTGGCGACGACCAGTCGAGCGCATCGATCAACCTGGGGTTTACGTTTAATTATTGCGGTGTAGACTACACTTCAATTATCGCGAACTCGAACGGCTGGATTACCTTTGGCCCCGGTACGACCGACCTGGGCGCGATGCGCGACAACAGTACGACCAACTTGGCTAACCTGAAGCCCCTGCTTATGCCGCTTTGGGATGATATGGACGGCATCACAGGTTCTGCCGCCTATACCGTTAGCGGTACAGCGCCCAACCGGGTGTTTACCTTCCAATGGAAAAACTGGGAATGGAACTGGAATGCGACAGGCCCCAATATTACCTTCCAGGTAAAACTTTACGAAGGCACTAATATAATCGAATATGTATATCGCCCCGAATCGGCTGCGGGTAGTCCCGGCGGATCGGGCGGCGCTACGATCGGTATCGGCGACAATGCCACTGTGCCTACTTACCTTTCGCTCAACAACGGTACCGGAACAGCAACCGCATCGGCTACCGTATTTACAACAAGTATCAGCACCAAACCTGTCAGCGGACAGGTATTTCGCTTTACACCGCCACCCAATTGCTCCACCGTTACCGGTTTCCCTACCGCCGCTACGACCAATGTTAGCCCGGCGAGCATTTGCGTGTCGCAAAATCTTACCATCTCCATCACACCGGCTACTGCCATGCCTGCTACCACGGGTGTTACCTACCGGTGGGAAAGCGGTACCAGCGCTACCGGCCCCTGGACTACCCTGGGCACGACCACGGTAGCTACGTATACCACCTCCACGCCGATTACCGCAGCGCTCTTTTACCGTTGCGTGGTCTTGTGTAACGGCACCACCACTTTATTTACTTCTACCGCATCGGCCCAGGTACCGGTTTCCAACCCGGGTTTACCGACCATCACCAATGGTACGCGTTGCGGCCCCGGTACGGTTAACCTCAACGCCACCGTTAGCGGCACGGGTTTGTCGGTACGCTGGTACCAGAATGCGACAGGAGGTTTCCCGGTTTCGACCGCCAATACCTATACTACGCCTTACCTGACCCAAAATGCAACTTATTATGCAGCTTCGGTAAGCAATGCCGCGTCGCAGATGTATAATGTAGGTCTGCCCGCCTTTGTGCAAACCAATAACTTTATTACCGCATCAGCCGGCTGGGGACTTCGCTTCACGGTAACGGCCAACTGTAACATCGACTCCGTAGCCGTATACCCGATCGGCAGCGGTACCATCAGCTTCCGGATCTGGGATGCCACTACACAGGCGGTAATCTATACATCGCCCGTATCCGGCAATATTACCGGTACAGGTGCGGAGAAAGTAATGCTGCCCGTAGGTGCGCTCAATATCCCACCGGGTAACTATGTAATGGGTATTGCCAGCTTTACCGGGCTTACCAACCTGCATAACGAAGGCTTTAATCCCGTAGCTTATCCCTTTACCTCGCCGGTGCTGAATATTACCGCGGGTTCCCAGGGTTTTGGCGGTACCGGTTCTTCTACCGTGTATTACTTCTGTTACGACTGGCGGGTAAGCACCCTTACCGGTTGCGAAGGCGTACGCGTACCGGTTACAGCTACCCTTACACCGCCGCCGGCGTTTACCAAATCGGCTCCTGCCGTTTTGTGTAACAATGGTATCGGTACCATCAATGTTACTTCGCCCGTGGGCAACTATACCAACTATGCCTGGAGCCCGGTAGCTAACCTGTACACCGATGCCGGCGCTACGGTACCCTATACCGGCGGCAATGCTTCCACACTCTATTTCAAATCCAACATTGTTGGTCCGCAACAGCGGTTTATGTACGCCACCAATTCAGCAGCCCCTAACTGCGCCTATGCCGACACCTTCAGGGTATGGGTGCAACCCGATTCCGTGAAAATCAATGCTGCCCCCGATACCATTTGTGTAAGCGGCAACACCTCCCTGTTCCTGTCGCCCAATACCGGCTATGCAGCCAACACCATACAGTGGCAGGAGTCTGTAAACGGTACGGCCTATACCGACATTGCCGGCGCTACCGGGGTGAGTTATACTACGCCGGTACTGAGCACCAACCGTTACTACAAGGCGGTGATCAAAGCCGGTACCAACGATTGCCAGACACCCAGCCGCTATATCGTAGTGGCATCCCCGATCCTTAACTCCTGGACCGACAGCTCCAACTGCGGACCCGGTACCGTAACGTTACAGGCCTCTGTGGGCGGCAATGCCAATGTAAGGTGGTATACATCACCTACTGCAGCTTTGCCTGTAGGTTCGGGCAGCCCGTTTGTAACACCTTTCCTGGGCGCTACTACCGACTACTACGTTGCAGCAAGCACCGGCACACCGCAGCCGCCACCGGTCTTTATCGGTACGGGTACGCTTACCACAACGGGTGCTGCCAACCCTTACTACCTGGGCAACTGGGCGAATAAGGTACAGTACATCATTACTGCGAATGAAATGACCGCAGCCGGTTTCTCGCCGGGTTATGTAGCCTCTATCGGTTTCGATGTAACCACCGGCGGCGGCGCCCTGCAGAACTTCACGATCAAAATGTCGAACTCGACCGTAACCGGCCTGGGCCTGACCTTCGAACCGAATATGCAGGATGTGTACTCCATTGCCAGTTATACGCCTGTGGCCAACAGTGTGAATACCCACGTATTCCAGACACCATTCTACTGGAACGGATCGAATATTATCGTAGAAGTATGCCACAACAATACAGCTACCGGTACCACGGCTACGGTAAAATACAATACCGGTAATACGCACTACTATTACAACAATGCGGCCAACCACTGTAACGTGCAGACCGGCACCAATAACTTTACCTCTACCACCCGTCCTAATATGCGGATCGGTATGAGAGGCGCATGCGAAAGCCCCCGCCAGCTGGTTAAGGCCTCCATCTTCCCCAAGCCGGCCGTGAACCTCGGTGCGGATATCAACAAATGTGTGGATGATGGCGCCATACAGGTACTGGATGCAGGCGTACAGCCCAATACACCACAGTTCCTCTGGGACGACAACAGCACCAGCCAGGTGCGCGCCGTATCGGAAAGCGGTACTTACCGTGTACAGGTAACCAATAGCTTTAATTGTAAAAATTCGGATACCATACAGGTAACCCTGCGTGATAATCCCGTAGTACAGCTGGGTAATGATACCACGGTATGTAACGGTGTAGTGCTGCACCTGGATGCGGGCAACGACGGCATCTCCTACTTCTGGAACACCGGTCAAACCTCCAATACCATCAATATCAGCAATGCAGGCACCTATATTGCTTTTGTAACCAACAGCGACGGCTGTATGAAATCGGATACGATAAAGGTAACCATGCAGGGCCAGTTGCCAACGATCCAGGGTATCAATGTGACCAACAACGGCGCTTATACCTTCCACTATACGGCGGTTAACCCGCAGAATGTGATCGGTTACGACTGGGACTTCGGTGATGGTACCCCCCATAGTTACCAGGCTTCGCCCATGCATACCTTTGCTACTGCGGGTAACTACATCGTGACACTGAAACTGAGCAGCACCTGCGGTTTCCGTACAGATTCCACTTCTGCACAGATCGTAGGCATCCACCAGATTACGGTTGATAACAACGAACTGATGGTATACCCGAACCCTGCAAGCGGCGCCACAACACTGCTGAGCAAAAACCTGAAAATGCAGGAAGTATCGGTATACAATGTGCTGGGCCAGGTGGTACAACGCAGCAAAGCCGACACCCCCAACAAGCATACGGTACAACTCGGCGTACTTGCCCCCGGGGTATACACCATACAGGTGCTTACCGACAAAGGCAATGTAGCACGTAAACTGGAAGTTCTTAAATAACAGGTACCGGGGATAGGGCATAGCCTTATCCCCGGTTTACATTTTATCTTAACCCGCCTTCAAATCAATATTTCTATGAGCAGTATATTTACCCGTTTGAAGTTTCCGGCAATGCCTGTTTTAGCGGGCATATTTGCGTTTTTATCCCATAAGGCAGATGCTCAGCTGGCTGCCAATACTTACCAGTTCAGCGCCCTGAGCGGTACCTTTACCGAGATTACAGGCGGTACGGTGCTGTCGGCGATACAAACCGACGATGCCTTGTCGGGCAATGTACCCATCGGCTTTACGTTCAACTTCTGTGGTACCGATTATACGCAGCTCAAGGCTTCGTCTAACGGATGGGTCTCCTTCAGCAGCACCCTGGGTACCTTCGACTATTTCGCCGATAACTCGACGACCAACTTCCCTACCATGAAGCCCTGCCTGTTTCCCCTCTGGGAAGATATAGACGGCTCGACCACCTACGGCGGCGCTGCCATGTATGCCACAACAGGCACGGCGCCCAACCGGGTGTTTACCTTGCAGTGCAAAAACTGGCAATGGAATTACAGCGCTACCACGGCTACTATTTCCTTCCAGGTAAAACTGTATGAAGGTTCTAACCTGATCCAGTTTGTATACCGCCCCGAATCCGGTACGATCAGTACAGGGTCCGGCGGTGCTTCGATCGGCATATCGGACAATAACACACCGACTACCGGTTACCTGTCGCTTAACAATGCCTCGGCCTCGCCCACGGCATCCGGCACGACCTTTACCACCAATATACTGACCAAGCCGGCCAGTGGACAGATCTACCAGTTCAAACCATTGCCGGCTATCGATATGCGCGCCGACAGTATTGTAGTGGCAACACCTTTTTGTTCCAATTCGACGCAGCCTGTAGCAGCGAGGGTCAGGAACCTGGGTACCGCCGCCATCGATTCGGTTAAGGTATACTGGTCGGTAGACGGTGTAGCGCAACCACCGGTAACTTATAACGCTGCAACAATCGGTAACGTGGTAAGCGGCAGCAATACTGCCGTGGTGGCCCTGGGGCAGGTATACTTTGCTACGGCAGCGGCCAGGCAGATCAAAGCCTGGACTTACCAGCCCAACGGCCTGCCCGATGAGGTGCCTGCCAACGATACGGTAACCGCTGCTATCGCTGCCGGCCTGGAAGGCGTACAGGCGCATATCCTGCAGGGCGACACTACGATCTGCCAGGGCGCCAACCTCTTGCTTGACGCGGGATCGTATCCTAAAAACCCGATCTATATCTGGAATACCGGCAGCCTGAGCCAGACGATAACCGTTACGGGCGCCGGCGTATACTCCGTGAAGGTGCAGAATACAGACGGCTGCTTCGACCGGGATACGGTGGTGATTGGCGTACATCCCAATCCACTGGTCAATTCTATTGCCGTGATGGAAAATGGCGGTGGAATGTTTACCTTTAATGTGATCGGTGCGCAGCATGTCAATGAATACTATTGGGATTTTGGCGATGGCACAACAGCGGTTGGTCCGGGTCCGCAGGTCCATATCTATACGGCTCCGGGCGAATACACGGTAGTGCTTCGGGTGAAGAATGATTGTGCTGAAGTAACGACCTCGCGGCTTGTAGCTATTGGCAATGGAACGAGTATACACGACCTGTCTGCCCTGCAGCAGGAGATTAAAATGTATCCCAATCCATCGACCAAAGGTGTAGTAACGGTAATGCACAATACGCAACTGAAAATAAAAGCAATTACCGTGTATAACCTCTTGGGACAACGCGTGCAGCACCTGGAAACGGTGAGTGCAACGCAGAATCAACTGAACACGGCCGACCTTGCTGCGGGCATTTATAACGTAGTCGTAGCAACCGACCGGGGCACTGTAGTTAAGAAACTGGAAGTGTTGCCGTAGATAACGAGTTTTTAACATCTTGCAAAAAAGGAGGGCTGACCGGATCAGTCCTCCTTTTTTGTTAAAGAAAAATAAAAGAAAAGTTAATCAGTACGGGCTTTTCGGGGAATATGCATGAAGAATAAATCATATTATTAATTAGATTTCTTACAGAAAAAAACACGGATTAACAAACGGATTACTTCGTTTTAACAAAAAGATATTTTAAATTCGTTTCAACGTTAAAATCTATTCCAGGTATGAAATTAAATTTTACCCCTCATTCTTTACTCCGGTCATTTACGGTTATGGTGTTGCTCGCCGTGCTGGGATTGGCTCCGGGCATGGTTGTATATGCCCAGGTACCCGCCTCTTCCTACAGCTATGCTGCGTCTTCGGGCACCTATACCGATCTTGTCGGCGGTACCAGCGTCTCCGCTATCCATACGGACGATGCTACATCCGGCGTATTGCCCATCGGCTTTACGTTTAACTTCTGTGGCGTGGACTACACCCAGTTTGTAGTCAATTCGAACGGTTTCCTGTCTTTTAAAACAACCCCCGCGATTTCCGGCAGTACGTACAACAGCCTGGGTAACATGGGTACCATCAAACCCGCTGTATTCCCTTTATGGGCAGACCAGACCGGTTCTGGTTCGGCCGCCAGCTACGGCGTTACCGGCACCGCCGGTAACCGCGTATTCACGATGGAATTTAAAAACTGGAAATGGAACTACAATGCTTCTGCTGCGGTTATTTCCTACCAGATCAAATTATTTGAGACCACCAATGTTATCCAGTTCGTGTACCGTCCTGAGGCCGGGTCTATTACCGGTTCCAGCACGGCGTCTATCGGTATCTGCGATAACGCAGCCACACCGACTTATCTTTCGCTGAACAATTCCACGGCTACGGCTACTGTATCATCTACCACGTTTACCACTTCGATCAATACGAAGCCGGTAGCAGGCCAGATCTACCAGTTTACGCCACCGCCCAACTGTGCTACGGCTACCTTCCCTACCGCGGCTACCACTACGGTAACCCCGGGTACGATCTGTATTTCCGGCAACGTGACGCTTAATGTGACTACCGCTACTGCAATGCCCAATGTTACCGGTGTTACCTACAAATGGCAGTCCTCTACCAATGGTACCACCTGGGTGGATATTGCCGGTGCGGTAACCACCGTACCTACCTATACCACTACCACACCGATAAGCACCCCCCTGTATTTCCGTGCGGTGCTGCTGTGTAACGGTACAACGACCATTCTGAATGCGGGCGCTACCGCCCAGGTGGTTGTGAACAACCCCGGCACTCCTGTAGGCACCGGCGGTACCCGTTGCGGTCCGGGATCAGTAACCCTGAGCTCTACCACACCTTCGGGCGCTACCCTGAGTTGGTACCAGAACGCGACCGGCGGTTTGCCTTTAGGTACCGGTAGTCCGTTTACCACGCCTTATATCCCCGGTACCACTACATTCTATGTATCGGCCGGTTCGGGCACCGCACCAGCTTCGCAATGGGTTGGTACAGGTACAACTACCTTCAGCAGTTATAACACCCCTTACTACGATTATTACTGGGGTACCAAAGTGCAATACCTGATCAAAGCCTCAGAGCTGAATGCTGCAGGTCTTACCGCCGGTACCATCAACTCGATGGGCTTCGACGTTACCTCGGTAACTTCTGTATTCCCGTTGAATAACTTCTACATTTCCATTAAATCGACCAGTACTACCGCCCTGGCGGCCAATACCTGGGAGACCGGTCTTACGCAGGTGTTCAGTTCTGCAACGTACTCGCCTGTTGCCAATACCATCAACAACCATACCCTCAGCACGCCTTTTGTATGGGATGGCAGCTCCAATATCGTAATCGAGGTTTGTCATAACAACCCGAACTACAATACGAGCGGTCCGGCAACATCGGTAAAATACTCGACCTATACTTACAATACTACCCACGCCAACTATGGCGATAATGCCACCCAGTGTACCAATCCTGCGTCCAACGATGCGGTGAGCATGACCCGCCCCAATATCCTGTTTGGCATGACACTGGGTTGCCAGGGTACGCGCGTACCTGTAGTGGCTACCGTTACTGCACCGCCTGCGCTTACCAAAACAGCACCGGCAATCATATGTAACGGTGCCGTAGCTACCTTCTCCGAGACGCCCAACAATACTTATACCAATTACTCCTGGACACCGGTAACCGACCTGTATTCCAATACAGCCGGCACTACCGCCTATACAGCCGGCGCCAATGCGCCTACGGTTTATTTCAAATCCACAACAGTGGGTGCGCAGGAACGTTACCTGTATGCTACCAACAGCACTACCGGTTGCGCCTTTGCCGATACGGTGCGTACCTGGGTACAGCCGGACACTGTAGTGATCAAGGCTGCCCCGGACACCATCTGTAATGCCGGTACCGCTTCCCTGTGGCTGGTGCCTACTACCGGTTATGCGCCGAACAGCATCCAGTGGCAGGAATCTACAGACGGTACTACCTATACCAATATCGCAGGTCAGACCGGTACTACCTATACTACTGCCAGTCTTACGGCTAACCGTTACTACCGTGTCCAGATCAAATCGGCCGGTGCAACACCTTGCCTGATGCCGGTAAAATATATCGTAGTGGCACACCCTGCGCTGCAGAGCAAAAAAGACAGCTTCAATTGCGGACCGGGTACCGTTACCCTAGAGGCCGCAGTGGCTGCTGGTTCTAACTCAGCAGTTAAGTGGTATGCTACACCTACTTCCAGTCAACCTATCGGTGTGGGTTCTCCATGGACTACGCCATTCCTGGGTGTAACAGATACCTATTACGTAGCAGCAAGTACCGGTACACCGCAACCCGATCCGGCAAACGTTGTCGTTGCGGGTTCCTTGTCCACCACTTACTCTACCGACCTGCCGTTCTACTACAGCTACTCCGGTCAGCGCGTACAGTGGATGATCACTGCAGCCGAGATGACGGCACAGGGCTTCACCCCGGGTCTTGTTAAATCTATCGGTTTCGATATTGCCCAGGCTAATATGAGCTTCTCCAATGTAACCCTGCAGATGGGACTTACTACGGCCACTTCTTTCGGCAACGGTACTACACCGGGCACTACCTATACTACGGGGCTGCAGCAGGTGTTCAGCGCAGCAAGCTTTACGCCGGTTGCCAACCAGGTCAATACCCTTACGCTCCAGACGCCGTTCTATTGGGATGGCACTTCCAATATCATTATCAACTACTGTCACAGTGGTATTACCAACGGAAGCTTTTCCAATGCCGTATACATGAAGTACCGGTACAACTATACGTATCCGAACAACATGAACATCTACAGCTATGGTAGTGTTACCAATATCTGCGGTACGCCATCGGGTACAGTAAACGGTCCTTACTCCTCTTATTATCGTCCGCATACCATTATCGGCATGATGGGCGCTTGTGAAAGCACACGCCAGCCGGTAATCGCATATATTCATCCTAAGCCTGTGGTTAACCTCGGCGCGGACATTAACAGGTGCGTGGACAACGGCGCCGTACAGGTACTCGATGCCGGTGTACAACCCAATACCCCACAGTTCCTCTGGGACGACAACAGCACCAGCCAGGTGCGTGCCGTAACGCAGAGCGGTACTTACCGTGTAACGGTTACCAACAGCTATACCTGTAAGAACTCAGATACCATCCAGGTAACCCTGAGGAAGAACCCGGTAGTAAACCTGGGTAACGATACCACCGTATGTAATGGCGTAGTATTGAACCTGAATGCCGGCAACGACGGTATCTCCTACTTCTGGAGCACCGGCCAGACTACCAATACCATCAACATCAGCAATGCCGGTACCTATATCGCCTTTGTAACCAACAGCGACGGCTGTATGAAATCGGATACGATCCAGGTAATCATGCAGGGCCAGCTGCCAACGATCCAGGGTATCAGCGTTACCAACAACGGCGCCTATACCTTCCATTACACGGCGGTTAACCCGCAGAACGTGATCGGTTACGACTGGAACTTCGGCGACGGTAGTCCGCATAGCTACCAGGCCTCGCCTACGCACACCTTTGCTACTGCCGGTAACTATATCGTGACGCTGCAACTGAGCAGCACCTGCGGTTTCCGTACCGACTCTTCTTCTGCGCAGATCGTAGGCATCCACCAGATTACGGTTGATAACAACGAACTGATGGTGTACCCCAACCCTGCAAGCGGCATCGCTACCCTGCAGAGTAAGAACCTGAAAATGGAAGAAGTAACGGTGTACAATGTACTGGGCCAGGCCGTGCAGAGCAGCAAGGCTGACAGTCCGAACAAACATACCCTGAAACTTGAAGTGCTTGCGGCCGGCGTATACACCATACAGGTGCGTACCGACAAAGGCAACGTAGCGCGTAAACTGGAAATTCTCAAATAAGAAGCCTACTCCCAAGTACAATGCAGACATCAGCCGTTGAGGCGGATGTCTGCATTATTTCCTGCATTCAAAATAATCTAAAACGATCAAGCTCAATGACAAGATTTACACTCGCCAAGCGTTTAGGAAACGCATTCCTGCTGCTGGTTGCAGGGCTTTCCCTGGGCAATACTTCCTATGCTCAACCTACCTCTACCGTAACGGTAGGTACCGGTACCACAAATGGTTCCCTGGTGCCGATCAACTCCTGCTACGGATATAGCTATACCCAGCAGATCTATACTGCGGCACAGATTACCGCCGGCAATGGCGGTGTTATGCCACCAACCAATACCATTACCAAAATAAGGTTTTACGTAACGGCGCTGCCTACCTCCACGACAAGCAGCAACGACTGGACCGTATACATCGGCAATACGACCACCGGTACCTTTGCCTCCTCTACCAGCTGGATACCGGTAGCTTCGCTTACCCAGATCTTTACCGGTACGGTTACCTTCCCCACCACAGTCAACAACTGGATGGAGATAACCCTGGCTACGCCTTTCGTATGGGATGGCACCAGCAACCTGGTAGTAGCAGTAGATGAAAACATGGCCGGTTATAACTGTACCGTAAACTGGGCCAGTACCGTAATGAGTGGTAACCAGTCCATTTACTACTACAGCGATCTTACCAATCCTAACCCTGCTTCGCCACCCAGCGGAACAACTTCATCCACCCGGGCTAATGCGCAGTTCGAATTCCTGGTACCACCTAATAACGCGGGTGTAGATAGCGTATTCGTACCTGCTTATCCCTTCTGTTCCGGTCCGGCTACCGTATCGGCCAGGGTACATAACTACGGTTCCAATATCATCAATACCGTTAGCGTAAACTGGAGCGTGGATGGCGTGCTGCAAACACCGGTAAACATTACTAGCCCCATCGATATGGAAAACTCTACCGCGGGCCCTAATGCCACGGTACAGCTGGGTACCATTAATTTTGACTACAATGTACCCAAGCTGATCAAGGCCTGGACCAAACTGCCTAACGGTGTAGCCGATACCAAACCTGTTAACGACTCTACTACGAAAACGATTACGGCAACACAACAGGGTATCGATTTCAAAATGACGCCGCAGGATACCACCATCTGCGCCGGCGCATCCCTGACGCTCGATGCCGGTACGCAACCGTTTAACCCGATCTATATCTGGAATACCGGCGCGCTTACCCAAACGATCAATGTATCGCAGGCAGGCACTTACAGCGTTAAGGTGCAGAATACCTTCGGCTGTTTCGATACCGACACCATCCAGGTGAGCGTACACCCCAGCCCGCTGGTTAACTCTATCGCTATTATCGACAACGGCGGCGGTTCGTTTACTTTCAATATTATCGGTGCACAGAACATCCTGAACTATCTCTGGGACTTCGGCGACGGAACAACCGCTACAGGCCCCGGTCCTAAAACACATACCTATACCACTCCGGGAGAGTATACCACCACCGTTACCCTGAGCAACGACTGTGGTACCATAACTACTACCCGCCTGATTGCCATAGGCGGCGGTACGGGTATCTACGATCTTTCCGCTTTGCAGAAAGAGATGAAAGTATTCCCTAACCCGGCTAAAGGTAGTGTAACCATTACCCACAACGGCGGTATCAAAATGAAGAACATTGCTTTCTTCAATATCCTGGGACAGCAGGTATACCACGCTGAAACTGTAAATGCAGATAAGCACCAGGTAAATACTTCAGGTTTTGCTGCCGGCATCTATACCGTTACCATCGATACGGATAAAGGTAAAGTGAGCAAAAAACTGGAAATCGTACAATAAGCCTGTTTTTAAATGCTTTAGGAAGCGCGCAACCTGTTATGCAGGTTGCGCGTTTTTTTTATCAGAGCCCAGGGGAAGTGCTCGTTCTGATTACAAATAATTTTATTTACAATTTTGTTTATTTTTTAATTAATAAAATTGTATTTTTAACACTGCTCCATTGACTTCTACGCGCCCAGGAGCACGATTTGCAGGGATAAAATGATAAACTTTGTTATGTATGGCTCAAATAAACATTTATTAACAGAAATATTGCAAATTAGTGTTATTGCATTGATATTTATCGATTAATACATTCATATTGAATAAAATTAATATTTTTTCAACCAACCGCTACAGGTTTTTACCTGTCTTTTAAGGTGTTTTTTGATAAATTGCAAGTTCAGCATGTTTATTAACTAATCGTTTAACTGAAAATATGAGAGGGAAAATTACATTTCAGAAAGGCATTTCGAACTGGGGCAAGATCATGGCGATATTGATGGTCATGTTGCTACCCGGCCTGGTAAAAGGGCAGACTGCAGGCAGTTACACTTTTACACAAACATCCGGTACCTATACGCCCATTACCGGCGGTACCGTGATCAATACGACAATCCCCGACAGTTGGGAGTCCAGCGCGATAGCCTTGTCGCCGGGCTTTTATTTCTGTGGTACCATGTACAATACTATCTATGTTACCTCCAACGGGGCTATGAGCCTGGGTGGCACTACAGGTCCCGGCTCAACCCAATACAACGGTATCCTCAATAACGGCAGCGGTTCCGGTATCAACCTCTGTCCTTTTAACGCCGACCTGGTAGGCTCTTCCGTTACCGGTGCAACCCCCGAGATCCGTTATCAGATCGTAGGTAACGAGCATGTCTTCCAATGGCAGGACATCTCCCGCTGGGCGGCAGGAGAGCGTTTCAGTTTCCAGGCCCGCCTCAATTTTATGACCGGCGAGGTGAAATATGTTTATTCCGTTACCTCTGTAGGTACAGCAACCAACTACCAGCCTGTAATCGGTATCCGTACGGCTACTACCGCAGGTAACTGGCAGAACCGGAAAGTTACCGATGTAGGCGCTGAGTTGTGGGCCACTTCGTTGCTGGGCACGACCACTTCGGATAACCTGCGGTTTACTACTGCCACCACCAATCCTAAACAACCGGCTACCGGTCTTACCTATTCCTACGTACCGCCAACAGCGCCTCCGGGCTGTAGCGGCGCTACGCTGCCTGCGGTTTCCGCAGCGGTGGCTGCACCTGCCAACATTTGTGTAACCGGCAGCGTAAACCTTAGCCTCGGCACTACCGTAATGCCTCCCGTGGTTGGTTTTACCTACCAATGGGAATGGAGCACCAGTGCTACCGGCCCCTGGACGGTGCTGGCAACCACACCTTCCAATACCTATACCGCGACTGGTGTAAACAGCAGCCGTTATTTCAAATGCAGTGTGATCTGTAATGGTAATACGGCAAGCCCGGTATGGTCTTCTACCGTTTCTAACCAGGTAGTGGTGAGCAATCCCGGATCGCCTACCGCCATCAACGGAACCCGTTGCGGTCCCGGTACCGTATCGCTTGGTGTAACACCACCCGCGGGTACCACTGTTAACTGGTATGCTGCAGCTACCGGCGGAGCACCCGTAGGCACCGGCAATACCTATACTACGCCGTTCCTTACTGCCAATACTACTTTTTATGCTACTGCAGGTAGCGGCGCCACATCGTCCTACACCGGTAAGCCAACCCCGGTATCTACTTCGGGCAATAGCGGCTTCAGCGACGTAGGCCTTATGTTCGATGCAATATCTTCGTTTACCCTTACCAGTGTAGACGTTTACCCGATGAGTCCGACCAACACTTCCGGTACGATCACGATCGACCTGAAAAATGCTACCGGTACCACTTTGCAAACAACCACCGCTAACGTAACCATATCGGCAGCCGGCGCACTCAATACTGTACCGCTTAACTTCACCATACCTGCGGGTACAGGCTATCGCCTGGTAGTAAGCGCTGTAACCAATATCAGCAACCTCCTCCGCGAGAGCGTTGCTGCCAATATCAACTTCCCGTATACGTTGCCGGGTGTATGCTCGATCACATCGGCTTATACCGGCGGAGCTTCAGCCTCCTTTTATTATTACTTCTACAACTGGCTGGTAAGCGCCGGTTGCGAAGGTCCGCGCGTACCGGTACAGGCCACACTGACCACGCCGCCTACCTTTACCAAGAGCGCACCTGCCGTATTGTGCAGCAATGCTATCGGTACCATAGCGGTAACTTCGCCGGTGGGCAACTATGCCAACTATGCCTGGAGCCCGGTAGCCGACCTGTATACCAATGCCACCGCGACCACCGCTTACACCGGCGGTAACGCGTCTACCCTTTACTTCAAGTCGCCGGTAGCCGGCATGCATACCTATGCCGTATATGCGACCAATACTACCGGTGCACAATGTGCCTATGCCGATACGGTGCGCATCTGGGTACAACCCGATTCTATCGTAATCAAGGCAGCACCCGATACCATCTGTAACAGCGGCACAAGCACGCTCCGCCTGGTTCCGGGCGCCGACTATTTTGCCGGAAGTATCCAGTGGCAGGAGTCGGCCAACGGTAGTGCCTATAACGACATTCCCGGAGCTACCGGTGTAAGTTATACCACGCCGGTGCTTACCGATAACCATTATTACCGCGTACAGATCAAGGCCGGTACCGGCGTAACCTGCGAGATGCCGGTTAAGTATATCGTTGTGGCGCATCCAGCACTGCATTCCTGGGCCGATAGCTTTAACTGCGGACCAGGTACCGTAACGCTTAAAGCAGAAGTAGGCGGCAATGCCAATGTACGCTGGTATGCTAACCCGGGCGATGCGCTGCCCATAGGAGCAGGCAGCCCCTGGGCAACGCCTTATCTCGGTACTACCGATACCTTCTATGTAACGGCCAGTACCGGTACACCGCAGCCGGCTCCGACCTTTATCGGCACGGGTACATCGACCACCACCGGCGCGGCCAGTCCTTATTACCGTGGTAACTGGGCCAATAAGGTGCAATACCTGATTACTTCGAACGAGATGACTGCGGCCGGTTTCACGCCGGGCCTCATCAGCTCCCTGGGCTTTGACGTTACTACTGCAGGTACCGCCTTGCAGAACATGAATATCAAAATGAAGAATACAACGGTTACGACACTGACCACAACTTTCGAGAATAATATGGAAGATGTGTATTCGATAGCCAGTTATACCCCGGTTGCCAATACGGTTAATACCCACGTATTCCAGACACCGTTCTATTGGGACGGATCCAATATCGTAGTGGAAGTATGTTATAACAACGGCGCTACGGGTACCACCTCTGCTGTGAAATATAACAGCGGTAACACGCACTACCATTATAACAACGCCGCCAACCATTGTACGGTACAGGCGGGTACCAGCAACTTTACTTCGACCACCCGTCCGAATATGCGGATCGGCATGATCGGCGCCTGCGAAAGCGCACGCCAGCCGGTGATTGCCCATATCTATCCGAAGCCTGCGGTTAACCTGGGCCAGGACATCAACAGGTGTGTGGACGCCGGTGCCGTAGTGGTACTGGATGCAGGCGTGCAGCCCAATACACCCCATTATCTCTGGGACGATAACAGCACCAGCCAGGTGCGTGCCGTAACGCAAAGCGGTACCTACCGCGTAACGGTTACCAATAGCTATACCTGTCAAAACTCGGACACGATACAGGTGACCCTGCGCAATAACCCGGTAGTAAACCTGGGTAACGATACCACGGTATGTAACGGCGTAGTGCTGAACCTGAATGCAGGTAACGACGGTGTTTCTTACTTCTGGAATACAGGGCAAACCACCAACACGATCAATATCAATAACGCCGGTGTATACATCGCTTTTGTAACCAATGGCGACGGCTGTATGAAATCGGATACGATCAGGGTTACGATGGACGGCCTGCTGCCTACCATCCAGGGTATCAGCGTAACCAACAACGGTGCTTATACCTTCCACTATACAGCGGTTAACCCGCAGAACGTGATCGGCTACGACTGGGACTTCGGCGATGGCAGCCCTCATAGTTACCTGTCTGCGCCTACGCATACTTATGCTGCCGCCGGCAACTATATCGTAGTGCTGAAGCTGAGCAGTACCTGTGGTTTCTATGCCGACTCTTCTTCGGCTAATATTGTAGGCATCCACCAGGTTACGGTAGATAACAATGAGCTGATGGTGTACCCGAACCCAACAAGCGGTACGGCTACCCTGCAAAGCAAAAACCTGAAGATGGAAGAGGTGACCGTGTACAATGTGTTGGGCCAGGTGGTACAACGCAGCAAAACCGATAGCCCGAATAAACACACGCTTAAGCTCGAAGTGCTTGCCCCGGGTATGTACACCATCCAGGTGCTTACCGACAAAGGCAATGTGGCGCGTAAGCTAGAAATTGTCAAATAATTTTATTTTCTTGCAACACCGCTCCCCTCAACCGATGGGAGCGGTGTTTACCCTTATCCTTTCAGGCAAAACAAACACTATTAAAACTATAACCATTTTAAATTTACTAAACCGATTATGCATTTTAATTCCTTTACAAAAAACATAAAAGGCATACTGGCGGTGGCCTTTGCTGCGGGTATGGCCATGTTGCCCGGCCGTGCGGCAGCCCAGCCGGTAAGCTCGTACCTGTTTTCTTCTACCAGCGGTACTTATACCGCGATTACCGGCGGAACAGTAGTAAACGCCGGTATCCCGGATAGCTGGCAGTCTACGGCCATTACCCTTACGCCTGGCTTTAGCTTTTGCGGTACGTTATACACTACTGCCTATATGACTTCCAACGGTGTTATGAGCCTTGGTGGTACGGCCGGTCCGGGTACGGGCCAGTACAACGGTATTGCTAACAATGGTTCCGGTTCCGGGATCAATCTTTGTCCTTTCAATGCCGACCTGGTAGCCTCTTCTGCTACAGGCGCAGCGCCCGAAATGCGTTACCAGCTGGTGGGCGATGAGCACGTATTCCAATGGAAAGATATTTCGCGCTGGGCCACAACCTCTACCGAGCGTTTCAGTTTCCAGGTAAGGCTGAACAGTGTTACCGGCATCATCCGTTTTGTATACACCGTTACTTCGGTAGGTACTTCTACCGATTACCAGCCTGTAGTCGGTATCCGTACTGCAGCCACAGCGGGCGACTGGCAGAGCCGTAAGGTGACTACTGTTGAATCATGGGCTACTTCGCTGAATGCAGCCACATCTTCCGATGTGATGCGTTTTACCAGCTCTACACCTAATCCCAAGCAACCAGGCAATGGCCTTATCTACCAATACAAGCCCCTGCCGCCTAACGATATGGGCGTAGACAGCATCCTGTTCCCCGCTGCCTTCTGTTCTAATTCCACGCAGGTAATCACTGCCAGGGTGCGCAACTACGGCCTCAACACCGTTAATCCTGTTGCCGTACATTGGTCTATAGACGGTGTGATGCAAACACCCGTTTCCTACAACAATATCGTGTTGAATGCGATGTCTGCTCCCGGCAACATGGCCCTGGTGCCGCTGGGTAATGTGTTCTTCGCCGATAATACCGGCAAAACAATTAAAGCCTGGACCTACCAGCCCAATAACGTGCCCGACGAGGACAACAGCAATGATACCATAAAAGCAGTAGCTACGCCTTCGCTGCAGGGTGTAGACTTCGCTATAACACCGGGCGATACCATTATCTGCTCCGGTCAGTCTGTAACCTACGATGCCGGCATACATCCGCTTAACCCGTTCTATGTATGGAGCACGGGAGCGCTTAGCCAAACCATTACCGTAGACCAGAGTGGCTCCTACTGGGTAAAGGTGCAGAACACATTGGGTTGTTTTGATATCGATACCGTAAACGTAACCTTCCATCCGGATCCGTTGGTCAACTCTATCGCTATTATCGACAATGGCGCCAATTCCTTTACGTTTAACCTGATTGGTGCACAATACGCCAATACTTACGCCTGGGACTTCGGCGACGGTACCACCACAACCGGCCCCGGACCGAAGAGCCATACTTATGCTACTGCAGGCGAGTATACCGTAACCGTAACGCTGACCAACGATTGCGGCCAGGTAACTACCACCCGGCTTGTGGCTACCGGAAGCACCGGTGTGGACGATATTACGGCACTGCAGAAGGAGATGAAGGTCTATCCTAATCCTGCAAGGGGTATGGTAACCGTAACCAACAACAGCGCGATCAAAATGAAAGCCGTAACGGTGTTCAATATCATGGGACAAAAAGTGTTCAGCACACAGCCGAACGCTGAAAAATATATGCTGGATGTATCGGGCTTTGCCGCTGGCATTTACAATATCGTGATCGATACCGATAAAGGTATGGTCACTAAAAAGCTGGATGTGAAGCAATAAACATTCCGGATTACCCAAGTATAAGGGATAAAGCGACAGTGCTTTATCCCTTTTTTAACCCGCAATTACCGTTAAAAAACATTAACAAATATTTGTTTCTAGTAATAGTCCTTTATTACCTACACAAACATGTGATTTAAAGTGAATTAAGAAGGTCTTTGGCTTTATTGTCATATGAGTGTCAGTTGAGTTAACAAAAGGAATATATAAATTCGTTATGCCTAAGATAACCAGATAGGTAAAACATCCATCCAATGAAAAAACACTACATGTTTACGCGGCGGCTTAAAGGCGTCGCAACAGCCCTTGTTTTAAGTCTGCTTTTCCTCTGTGAGGGTAAGTTAGCTTATGCCCAGATCCCTGCTTCCAGTTACTCCTATGCACCGGCATCGGGTACCTTTACGGAAATAACCGGGGGAACGAATGTAACCGATATTGAAAGCGATGAGGATTATTCCGGGGCTTTACCTATCGGCTTTACGTTTAACTATTGCGGCGTGGATTACACGGATGTCGTTGCCAGCTCCAACGGCTGGTTGAGCTTTGGCTCCCCGACTACCTCCGCTTCTTACAACGATATCGGCACACTGCCTGATATCAAGCCCGTACTGCTTCCGCTCTGGGCCGATCTTGCCGGCGATATGGGCGAGGCCCGCTACGAGGTTTCGGGTACCGCGCCCAACCGGGTATTTACCTTCCAGTTTAAGAACTGGTTGTGGAACTACAATGCATCCGGCGCGGTAATCTCCTTCCAGGTAAAGTTGTACGAAACCACCAATGTGATCGAGTACATTTACCGGCCGGAGTCCTCGTCGATATATGGTTTCTCCACCGCTGTGATCGGTATTGTCGACGACGCGGGTACGCCAAACTACCTGTCGCTTAATAACTCCTCGGCTACGGCTACCGCTTCGTCTACAACGTATACGAACAGTATTGCCACCAAGCCTGCCAACGGCCAGATCTACCGCTTTACGCCACCGCCAAACTGTGCAGGTGCCACCTTCCCGGCGCCGGCAGCTGCGAGCGTATTCCCCGCTTCGGTATGTGTTACGGGCAACGTAACCCTGAGCATCACCACGGCTATGCCTATTGTTACCAATCTTAAATACCAATGGCAGTCGTCGCCTACCGGTGCTGCGCCCTGGACCAGTCTTAGCGCCCCGGTTAACCAATCTACCTATTCTGCTGCAGTATCGACCCCGATGTATTTCCGTTGCCGGGCGATCTGTAACGGCGATACCGTAGCCCCGGCATGGACTTCTACAGCTACACCGCAGGTTACAGTCGATAACCCGGGCAGCGCTACGGCTTCCAACGTCAGCCGTTGTGGTCCGGGTACCCTGGTGCTTACCGCCAACGGTACCGCAAGCGGCCCCGTGCTGAAATGGTATACCGAGCCTACGGGTGGTGCACCTATCGGTACCGGAAGTCCTTTTACCACGCCTTATGTACCCTCGACCGATACATTCTATGTAACGGCCGGTACAACGGTAGTACCGGGTAGCCAAACGCTCGGCGCCGGCGCCCTGACAACGCTTTACAACGAGGTAACGCCGTTCTACGGCTCTTATGGCGGTTATAAACACCAGTTCCTGATCAGGGCAAGCGAACTTATCGCATTGGGTATCGCCCCGGGTTCCACGCTCACCTCGATTGCCTTCGATGTGACCACCACTACCGGCAATACTTTCGACAGCTTTGCGGTAAGCCTGAAAAATACAACCACAAATGCCTACGACGATTACCCTACCGCCCTGGAGACCGGTGCAGTACAGGTAAAAACACCGGCAAACCATACCACATCTGCGGGTATCAATACCTTTGCCTTTACAACGCCGTTCGTTTGGGATGGTAATAACCTGATCGTTCAGACCTGCTGGAGCAACGCTACAACCTCCAATCCTACCAGCGAGATCAAGTTTGATAACCTGACCTTTAATGCCACGCAATACGGTATGCAGGACAATGCAGCTGCTGCAACAGTTTGCGATAACCCAAGTGTTATCGGTTATTCCTCGCTGAAGCGCAGGCCTAAAATTGTATTTGGTTACGAGGCATCCTGCCAGGGGCCGCGTATCCCGGTTATCGCAACCATTACGCCATCGCCTGCCCTGGTAACCACAGCGCCGGATGTTGTTTGTAACAATGCGGTAGGTAATATTACTGTAACTCCTTCGGGCACACCGTATACCACCTACAGCTGGACGCCTGCGGCCGACCTGTATACCAATGCAACCGGCACCACAGCTTATGTTGCCGGCAGCAGCGCTACACAACTGTATTTTAAAGCAACCGGTGCGGGCGAACATGTACACTACCTGTTTGCCAGCAACACCACTACCGGCTGTAATTTTGCAGATACGGTAAGGATCTGGAATCAACCGGGTAATGTAACGATCCATGCGATACCGGATACGATCTGTAACGGTGGTACCTCGCAAATGTCGCTGGTACCTGCAACGAATTATTATCCCGGCAGCATCCAGTGGGATGAGTCGGCAGACGGCGTGACCTTTACACCGATTCCGGGCGCTACCGGTACCGGTTATACCACACCGGTAATCACGACCAACCATTTTTACCGTGCCAGGATCAAAGCCGGTACTACCGATTGCCAGGTGCCTGAACAACTGATCGTTGTTTCGCATCCTGCATTGGTTTCCACTAAAGACAGCTTTAACTGTGGCGTGGGTACCGTGGTGCTCGAAGCCGAAACCGGTGGTTTCAGCGTTGCCCGCTGGTATACGTCGCCTACGGCTATTTTCCCGATAGGCAGCGGCAGTCCGTTCACTACGCCTTACCTGGGTGCAACCACGACCTATTATGTAGCAGCCTCCAGCGGTACGCCGCAGCCTGGCCCGACCATGATCGGCAGCGGTACCAACTACAGCGATTATACCGATGTTCCGTATAACCTGGTTTATTCCGGAAGTAAAGTGCAGTACCTGCTTACAGGTTCTTCACTGCAGGCCGCAGGTTTTAGCGCGGGTTATATTACTGCTCTTGGCTTTGATGTAATAACGGCCGGCGACGAAGTAGAAAACATGTCTATCAGCATGAAGCCTACTTCGCTTACCACCCTTACCGCACCTAACCTGGAAACAGGACTGCAAACCGTATTTACTGCAGCTACTTACCAGCCGGTAAGCAATACCGTTAACGTACATACCTTCCAGACACCTTTCTATTGGGACGGATCAACGAATATCGTTGTAGAAGAATGTCATAATAACGAGTACTCCGGAACCAGTTCCGAAGTAAAAGTGATCTATAACGGTTCGGGCCTTACCAATACCAAGGACGAAGCGGACCACTGTACCATGCCTACGGCGACTACCTACTCTACGTACGGTACACAGCCTAATATACAGATCACCATGCAGGGGCCTTGCGAAAGCGCTCGCCAGCCTGTAGTAGCTACGATCCATCCTAAACCTGTCGTGAACCTCGGACAAGACATCAACAAGTGTGTGGATCTTGGCCAGGAAGCAACGGTACTGGATGCCGGCGTACAGCCCAATAGCCCGCAATTCCTTTGGGACGACAACACCACCAGCCAGGTACGTGCAGTAACCCAATCCGGTACCTACAGCGTACGCGTTACCAACTCCTTTACCTGTGTTGGCGGCGATACCATCAACGTTACCCTGCGTAAAAACCCGGTTGTAAACCTGGGCGCCGATACCAGCGTATGTAATGGCGCTACCCTGACGCTCAATGCCGGTAATGACGGCGTTGCCTACTTCTGGAATACCGGCGAAAACACGAATACCATCGATGTGAATACACCGGGTACTTATATCGCTTTCGTGACCAATGCCGAAGCTTGTATGAAGAGCGACAGCATTACCGTGAACATGCAGGGCGAACTGCCTACCATCCAGGGTATCAGCGTAACCAACAACGGTGGCTACTCTTTCTTCTATACCGCGGTTAACCCGATGAATGTAATCGGTTACGACTGGGACTTCGGCGACGGCAGCCCGCACGTATACACACCTACGGCCAACCATACCTATGCCGCCGCAGGTAACTATATGGTTATACTGAAACTGAGCAGCAGTTGTGGTTTCTATTCCGATTCCTCTTCTGCAAACATTGTCGGTATCCGCCAGGTTGTTGTCGGTAACGATGTATTGTCGGTATATCCGAACCCCGCTACCGGTTCCGCAACGATCCTGAATAAAGGTGATCTGAAAATGGAGCAGGTATTGGTATACAATGTACTGGGCCAGGTCGTTTACCGTGCCAAAGCAGATGGCAACGACAAGCATACGCTTTCCTTAAGCGGTATTGCCGCCGGTGTATACACGATACAGGTACAAACCGACAAAGGAATGGTAGCCAGGAAACTGGAAATACTAAGATAAGTCGATAGCATAAACGAAAGGCGGTCTGTAAAGACCGCCTTTTTTAATGTTATGAATGGAGCATGAAGCAATATGATAAATGGGGCATTAAGCGCAGTAATGTTCGCTGCATACGATGGGCAGGTCCAGTACTGCCCGCTGGCCCTTGGGAAAGATGCCATAAAGTGAAGAGCCGCTACCGCTCATTGATGCGTATACGGCGCCACCGGCGTATAACTGGTCCTTGATGGTTTGCAACACGGGATGCAGCTTGAATACCGGTACCTCGAAATCGTTGGCGATCCGGCCCCGCCAATCTTCCGGCCGGAGCGTGGCCAGTTGGCGCAGGTCGAAGCCTGCAGGCGCAGGTACGATATTGCGGAACGCATCGGCCGTGCCCACGTGGATAGAGGGACAAACGATCTGTATACTGTAGGCCGAAAGGTCCAGGGCTACGGGCTCCAGGCGTTCGCCCCGCCCGCCGGCAAAGGCAGGCTTGTTGAGTAAAAAGAACGGACAGTCGCTGCCCAGTTCCAGCGCATAGGCGCCCAACGTTTCCTTATCGATGCCCAGGCCGAAATGCGTGTTCATCATATCCAGCATAAAAGCGGCATCGGCCGATCCGCCGCCCATGCCCGCACCCATAGGGATCACTTTATGCAGGTGTATGTCCAGCGGCTTTACCTGGCCGGGGTATTCGCGCAGCAGCAGTTGATAGGCTTTCCACACCAGGTTCTTTTCCGTATCGCCTGCTACGGGCAGGCCGGTCAGCGCCATCGTTCCCCCGGAATTGCCGGCAGGCAGTATTTCCAGGGCGTCGCAGTAGGGTACGGGGTAAAAGAAGGTCTCCAGGTCATGATAACCGTCGTCGCGTTTGCGGGTTACATAAAGTCCGAAGTTGATTTTTGCATTGGGGAAAGACAGCATGTTCTTGAATTACGAAAATGATACGGAAGCTAATTATATTTCGGCCGGCTGCAAATTATCAATAAATTTGAACTTTATTTCTTTACCCTAACAATCATAACCATCCCGGCCTACCGGAAATCCGTCCAAAACCTATCCATGCAGGAGATCATAAGTTTAAGCGATATCAGGAAGAACTATTATTTAGGTAAAGAACCGGTGCCGGTATTGAAAGGCATCGAGCTGTCTATTCTAAAAAACGAATACGTAGCGCTTATGGGTCCTTCGGGTTCCGGCAAATCTACGCTGATGAATATTCTCGGTTGTCTCGATTCGCCTACATCCGGCTCCTACATCCTTAACGGCAAAAACGTGAGCGGTATGCAGGACGATGAGCTGGCCAAGGTGCGCAACGAGGAGATCGGTTTCGTATTCCAGCAGTTTAACCTGTTGCCGCGGCTTACCGCCTGGGAAAATGTGGCGGTACCCTTGATCTATGCGGGTGTGGGTAAAAAGGAACGCACCGAACGCGCGCATGAAATGCTGAAGCAGGTAGGGCTGGGCGAGCGGGCACACCATAAGCCCAATGAAATGTCGGGTGGCCAATGCCAGCGTGTCGCCATTGCCCGTGCGCTGATCAATACGCCATCGCTTATCCTCGCCGATGAACCTACGGGTAACCTCGACTCCAAAACCTCGATCGAGATCATGGAACTGTTCGGAAGTATCCAGGCGGCGGGTAATACGGTTATCCTCGTAACTCACGAAGAAGATATCGCCGAACACGCCAAACGTATCGTCCGTATTAAAGACGGTGTGGTAGAACGCGATGAACGCACTGCTGACCGGGTATTAAAAACACAATAAAAACATTATGGCATTCAGAGTATATACCAAAACGGGAGATAAGGGCAGCACCGGCCTCATAGGCGGTACCCGTGTACCCAAAGATCATATCCGTATCGAAGCCTATGGTACGGTAGACGAGCTGAACTCCGTACTGGGCGTGGTTACCGATCAGCTCGGCGATAAGACCATCAACGAATGGATACTGGAGATCCAGGACCGCCTGTTTACCGTGGGCTCTTCGCTGGCCACCGATCCCGATAAGGCGCCGAAAATGAAGCTGCCCGACCTGCACGAGAGCGATATTAACTGGCTGGAGCAGCGCATCGACGAAATGGACGACCAGTTGCCCCAGATGAAATCCTTTATCCTGCCGGGCGGTCATGTAGCGGCCAGTCATGCGCATGTGGCGCGTTGTGTTTGCCGCAGGGCCGAGCGCCTTTGTGTACATATGCAGAGCAATGGCGAATTTGTGGCCGACGAGGTATTGAAGTACCTGAACCGGCTCTCCGACTTCCTGTTCGTGCTGGCCCGTTTTATCGTTCACCAGAATGGCGGGGTAGAAATTCCCTGGCGCCCGCGGATCCAGTAACTACCAGATTCTTACTTTACCTATAAAAAATAAACCACCTGCAGGCCATTGCAGGTGGTTATTTTTATGATGGGATGGATAGGATTAAAATTTGTAACCTACACCCAGCTGGATAGCGCTGAGGCGATAAGAAGGATCGTTGTTTTTGATTTCTTTGAACATGCTGCCGAAATAGTAATTATACCGGGCATCGACGAAAAAGCCTTTGTGAATGTAATAGGTAGCTCCTACCAGCGCTCCTACCTGTACGGTTTGCAGGCGGTCTATATCGCTTTTGTTGTTGATGGTAGTGGTTACGGTATTGCCTTCAGAAACGCTTTCCGTTTTGGTCCGGCTGGCCACATTGAAGTTTACAGAGCCGCCCGCGTTAAAGCTAAGCTGCGGAATCACGAAGTACTTGATCATGATGGGGACGGAGATCTGCGCGAGGTCTGTTTTTGCCGTCATCTTCACCAGGTTGCTGTTGGTGTACTTCTGCTTGGCATTATGATAGGAAAACAACGCTTCCACCTGGCCTTTAAATTTAGAGCCTGCAGGTCCTGAGATCTCCAGCAAACCACCGCCGTATGCACCGAAGCCGAATGCATTTTTATTGCCGGGGAAAGCGCTGTTGTCTGAGAGGCCGATATGCGATAGGTTACCACCTGCTTTTACGCCGAAGCGCAGCGGTGACCGTTCCTGGGCATAAGTAAGCGCGGAAGAGGACAGGGCGAGTAAAAGAACCGGGAATTTTTTCATAACGTTTTTGTTTTATTCGGGAATTTAACCGCAAAGTAAACGTATGGTTTATTGCTCCTGAGCTGTTTATCATTATTTTATGATTTCTATGGGAAACCATTAATTCGCTGTAAATGGCTACAGGTAAGCGATTTAGCGCATCCTCCCGGAACAAACATTACGAATGTTTTCACATTTTTTAAGGCCTTTTATGCAGGAAGCAATGATCTCTTATGCAGGTTTTATCCTGCCTCGGTCTCCATCACGGCGGCAATCTCCGCCACCACTTCGTCGATCTGTGCCCGGGTAACATTGGGCATACAGATAATATGGCTGAAGCCCTGCTCTGAAGCCAGCTGCCACTTCTGCCGTATGGGTTCCGGCGGCTCGGGGAATACTACCGTTATTGCATTGGGATTGCGCCAGGCATCCAGGCCCAGTTCCCGCAGGCGCTGCTCGGCATAGGCAGCCGTTTCCAGGCTATGCATGGCGCGGGCCTTAAGGCCTTCGATACCATGTTTGCTGATGGCGTACCAGAGAAACAGCGGGCTATGCCCATTGCGCGATCCTGTAATCGTAGTATCCATACTGCCGATATAAGCCACCGAACGGGCTATACGGTCGCGGTTCGACTTCTTGGCCACTACTACGCCGCAAGGCATAGGCGAGCCTACAAATTTATGACCGCTTACGGCAATACTGTCTACGCCGTCTGCAAAGTCGAAAGCCGGCCTGGGATCGATAAACGCACTGTAGGTGCCTGACAGGGCGCCATCGGCATGGATATAATGGTTCTTAACCGCCATATCCTTCAGGATCTGTCTAATGCGGCGTACATCGTCGCGGGCCTCGGTCATAGTGGTGCCGATATTGGCCAGGATGATCACCGGTTTATCGCGGTTCAGCTGTATGGTATTGCGCAGGTCTTCGTAATCGATCTCCCCGTTTTCCTGGGCGCGGATCACGATCGAAGGCATATGAAGCAGGTGCAGGTTCTTGTGTACGCTGTAGTGCGTGGCTTCCGAATAATAGACCATAGCATTGGGATACAGCTCGCGGGCCAGGTACAGGCCGTACAGGTTGCCTTCCGAACCGCCATTGGTTACATAACCCCACCAGTTATCGGCCGGTGCGCGGAATAGTTCTGCAAAGAACTGTACTACTTCTTTTTCCGCATCCCGGGTATCTACTGCATAGGTAGAGTCGACAAAGGGATCGCCGAGGTTATTGAGCGGGTACTGCAGGAAAGGCAGCAGTTCCGAATAATCAAAATCTTTGGACACCGGGTAGCCCAGGAAGTTGGCGGTACGCTCGCGCAATTGTTTGCCCAGGGTTTCAAGTGTGGTACTGAGTTCGGATGACTGCATGGATTTCATATGCTTAAAAAAGTATAAATATGCTACAAAATTAAAATTATCGCATGTATTATGCTGTATTTTGGTCTGTTATAGTAAATAAACACCTATTTTTGATAAATAACAGTGTTTTTATACTGTTTTGTGTATAACGACTATCCCCAACAGTAAAAAAGAACTCCGTATGCCTTACCGTCCCGATGCTACCGACAAACGTATCCTTAAACTGCTGCAGGCCAACGGCAGGCTCAGCGCCAAGGAGATCGCAGATAAGATAGGGCTCACGGTCACACCCACCTACGAGCGCATCCGTAAGATCGAGCAATCCGGCATTATCCGGTCGGTAGTGGCTTTGCTCGACCGCGAGCAGCTCGACCTGAAAACGGTGGTATACTGTAATGTATCGCTGCAGGTGCACGCCCTGCGGGTATTACAGCAGTTCGAAAAAGCGGTGCGTAAAATGGAAGAGGTGATGGAATGTTACCACATTACCGGCAATTTTGACTACCTGCTTAAAGTAGCGGTACCGGATATGAATGCCTATCAGAAATTCCTGACGCAGAAACTGGCGGCCCTCGATCATATCGCGCAGGTGCACAGTAATTTCGTAATGACCGATGTGAAATATACTACTGCTTATGAAATAGCCTGAGCCCGGGCAATAAGTAAAACCAGGCCCCGTTATTTACGGACTATACTATGTTATGAAAATACCTGCCTGTAAACAACTGTCATGCCTTATACTCCTGGTGCTGTGCTGCACCCTGGTAACAGCACCTGCCGGCGCGCAGGTAAGCGGCACTGTTAAAGACGATGCAAGCGGCGAAGCATTGCCCTATGCCAATATCCAGGTACTCGACCGGGAGGGTGGCACATCGGCCGATGAGCAGGGACGCTTTACGCTTACCGTTGCAGACAGTGCGGCAACATTGGTAATCAGTGCCACGGGTTACCAGCCGTTATACATACGGGCCGGCGATGGCAACAGGTTCAGGTTGCATAAAGCGCCGGTGCAATTGCAGGAAGTAACGGTAAGGAGTAGCCGCAAAGGGCTGGTACAAAAGATCGGCATGTTTAAGAAATCGGATATCCGGCATCATTTTGCTGCGCATAGAACACCCTGGGTACTGGCACGTTATTTTCCGTATGCAGACAGTTACAGCAGAACGCCTTTTCTGAAATCAGTAATGTTAGCGACCTATAGCGATGTAAAAGACGGGGTCTTTAACCTGCGGTTGTACCGTATGGGCAAGGATGGGCAACCCGGTGCATACCTCTATGGCGACCCTATAATCGGGCATGCCAAAAAGGGAAAACGGAATACCGTGGTCGACCTTTCGGCATTACAGATCCCTTTCCCGGAAGAAGGCATTTTTATCGGGGTAGAATTTATGCTGACGGCGCAAAACGCGTATACCATCAGTGTTGCAGAAGAAGGCAAAAAGACAGTAAAAACGGTCACTTATGCACCCCGGATCGGTGCTTTGCTGGCCGATACCGATAACGGTATGCTTACGTTTACCAGGGGGGAATGGGAAAAAAAATTACGCAATAATGATCCGTATGCGCCCCCGGCTTTCCGGGACAAATACAGCATCCTTGCTGTAGAACTTACCCTGGCGGATTAAACATCAGCAAACAGCCCGGAACCTGTGTTCCGGGCTGTTTGTTTTCTTCTGTTTTATTCCATGTTCGGTTGCAGCCATTTGCGCAGCACCGCTTCGTCCATATCTTTCCGGTTGTGGTAGTCGGTAAACTGGTCTTCGGTAATATGCCCCACGCCGAAGTAAATACTCTGTGGATGGGAGAAGTACCAGCCGCAGACCGATGCAGCAGGGTACATGGCCAGGTGCTCGGTAAGCGAGATGCCCGTGTTTTCCGGCACATTCATCAGGGCAAACAACTTGTTTTTTTCCGTATGGTCGGGGCAGGCCGGGTAACCCGGTGCAGGGCGTATACCCTGGTAGGTTTCTTTAATGATCTCTTCCTGCGACAGGCTCTCGTTGCTTACATAACCCCAGTACTCCTTACGGACCCGCATGTGCAGGCATTCGGCAAAGGCTTCTACCAGGCGGTCGGCAAGGGCCTGCAGCATAATTTTATTATAATCGTCGAGCTCTTCGTTAAAGCGTTTGATATGCGGTTCGATACCGGCAATGCTTACGGCAAAGGCTCCCATATAATCTTCGGGCGCCTGTGCGGGTTTTACGAAATCGGCCAGCGAGCAGTTGGGTTGTCCTGCTGCTTTCTTGATCTGCTGGCGCAGCATTTCGAGATGCTCGCGCGGACTGCCATCTTCGTTATACAGGGTGATCGTATCGGCTGCGGTGGCTGCCGCGGGCCAGAAGCCTACGGTACCGTGGGCCTGCAGCCAGTTTTCGGCGATCACCTTGTCGAGCATGGCGTTCACATCGTTGTACAACTTGGTCGCTTCTTTACCGGCATATTCATCTTCGAGTATCGCCGGGAATTTGCCTTTCATCTCCCAGGAAATAAAGAAGGGGGTCCAGTCGATGAACTTCCGGATCTCGCTGAGGTCGAAGTCGCGGAATACGCGGGTACCGGCAAACTGCGGTTTTACGGGTTTGAAGTTGTCCCAGTCGATGGCCATACGGTTGGCCGCAGCGGCTTCGTATGGGATGTATTGTTTTACGGCGCGTTTATTGCCGAAGTCTTCTCTTAATTTATCGTACTCGGTTTTGATGCCCTTCAGGAATTCGGGTTTCGTATCGCCGTTCAGCAACTGGCCGGCCACCGTTACGCTGCGCGAGGCATCGAGCACATGCACCACGCCATGGTCGTAGCCCGGCGCGATCTTTACCGCGGTATGCATACGGGATGTTGTAGCGCCACCGATCAGCAGGGGCTGTTGCATGCCCCGCCGTTGCATTTCTGCGGCCACGTGCACCATCTCATCCAGCGATGGGGTAATGAGCCCGCTTAAGCCGATAATGTCGGCTTTCTGTTTTACTGCTTCATCGAGTATCTTATCGGCCGGTACCATTACGCCCAGGTCGATAATATCGTAACCGTTACAGCCCAGTACCACGCCCACGATATTCTTACCGATATCGTGCACATCGCCCTTAACCGTTGCCAGCAACACTTTGGCGGCGCCGCCTTCCTGTGCCTGCGGGTTGTTCAGCTTTTCCTCCTCGATAAAGGGAAAGAGGTAGGCCACACTTTTCTTCATTACCCGGGCGCTTTTCACCACCTGGGGCAGGAACATTTTGCCACTGCCAAACAGGTCGCCTACTACATTCATACCATCCATCAGCGGCCCCTCGATCACGTGCAGGGGTTTGGGATATTGCAGGCGGGCCTCTTCGGTATCTGCGTCGATATAATCGGTAATGCCGTTTACCAGCGCATGTTTCAGCCTTTCTTCCACCGTGGTCTTACGCCAGGTTTCATCCTTTACCGTTTCTTTGCCTTTGGCCTTTACGGTTTCGGCAAAGCTGATCAGGGCTTCGGTGGCTTCGTTGTTTTCGTTATTGCGGTTCAGCAACACATCTTCGCACAGCTGGCGCAGCCTGGGTTCTATCTCATCGTAGATCACCAGCTGGCCGGCGTTGACGATGCCCATATCCATACCTGCTTTAATAGCATAGAACAGGAATACACTATGGATCGCTTCGCGTACGTGGTCGTTGCCGCGGAACGAGAAGGATACATTACTTACCCCGCCGCTGATCTTGGCCAGGGGCATCAGGGTTTTGATCTCGCGTGTGGCTTCGATAAAGTCTACGGCATAGTTGTTATGCTCTTCGATACCGGTAGCTACGGCAAATATATTGGGGTCGAAAATGATGTCTTCGGGTGGGAAACCAACCTGTCCGGTAAGAATTTTATAAGCGCGGTGACAGATCTCTACTTTACGGGCTTTGGTATCGGCCTGGCCTACTTCGTCGAAGGCCATTACAATGACTGCTGCGCCGAAAGCCTTACAGATCCTGGCCTGCTGGATAAATTTTTCTTCGCCCTCCTTCATGGAGATGGAGTTGACGATACACTTGCCCTGGATACATTTGAGCCCCGCTTCGATAATCTCGAACTTGGAAGAGTCGAGCATGATGGGGATACGGGCAATGTCGGGCTCGCTCTGCACGAGGTTTACAAAGGTGGTCATGGCCTGGACCCCGTCGAGCAGGGCATCGTCCATATTGATATCCAGTACCTGGGCGCCGCTCTCCACCTGCTGGCGGGCCACGCTCAGGGCCTCTTCATACTTTTCCTCCCGTATCAGGCGGGCAAATTTCTTGGAACCGGTTACATTGGTTCTTTCCCCTACGTTGACGAAATTGGTTTCGGGGCGGACCACCAAAGGCTCCAGCCCGCTCAGCCGCAGGAATGGTTTAATTGTTACTGTACTCATCAGTTTGTTGTCAAATTAGATACATGGCGTATCTCAAAATTGTTAAGTGTTGTCTTTACTCCGACAGGAGGAAGGTACAAAGTTAATAAGTTTAAGGCGTAATCTGCCGCAGTAACCAGGGCATAATACGAAAGCGCGGCGTCCGTACCCGGCGCCGCGCTTTCCCCGTATAACCGGGTATCGTTATTCGCTCCAGACCGCCAGGATATTGCCATCGGGATCGGCAAAGTGGAACCTGCGGCCACCGGGGAAGGCAAAGATCTCCTGGGTAATCGTGCCGCCTGCATCCCGCACCTGTTGCTGCATGGCTTCGAGGTCGGCGCTGTACAGCACGACCAGCGGGTTGCCGGCGGGTGTCCAGCCTGCGCCGGCATGGTAAAAACCACCTTCGGTCTTGCCATCGTTAAAGGCGGCATAGTCGGGACCATAGTCGGTGAATACCCATCCGAAAGCCTTGCTGTAAAAGGCTTTGATGGCTGGTATATCTTTACAGGCAAATTCGATGTAATTGATCGCGGTTTGTTGCATAGTTGTTTATTTAAAGTAAGCAGGGATTATTTAACCCAGTTCTGACCGGCGATGTATTCGGCAATCTGTACGGCATTGGTCGCCGCGCCTTTTTTCAGGTTGTCGGCTACGATCCAGCAGTTCAGGGTATTGTCCTGTGAGGGATCGCGGCGCAGGCGGCCTACGAATACCTCGTCCTTACCAAAGGCGTGTAGCGGCATGGGATATACGTTATTGGCCGGGTCGTCCTGTACAATAATGCCGGGCGCTTCGGTCAGCAGTTTGCGTACAGCGTCGAGGTCGTATGTTTTTTCAAATTCGATATTCACGCTTTCGCTATGCCCGCCCATTACCGGCACGCGCACCGTAGTGGCCGATACCCGGATCTGGTCGTCGCCCATGATCTTCTGGGTTTCCAGGATCATTTTCATCTCTTCCTTGGTATACCCGTTGTCCTGGAATACATCGATATGCGGCAATACATTCAGGTCGATGGGATGCGGGTAAAAGGCTTTATGTTCGGTATTGTTCCTTTCTGAAAGCAGGTGGTCTACGCCCTTCTGGCCGCTGCCGGTAACGCTTTGATAGGTGCTTACCACCACGCGTTTTATCCTGTACTGGTCGTGCAGGGGTTTCAGCACCACGACCATCTGTATGGTCGAGCAGTTGGGGTTGGCGATCACACGGTCCTCGGGTGTAAGTACCGATGCATTTACTTCCGGTACCACCAGTTTCTTGGAGGGATCCATGCGCCAGGCCGAAGAGTTGTCGATCACATAACAGCCGGTTGCGGCAAAGGGTTCCGCCCATTCGAGCGAAGTACTGCCACCGGCCGAAAATAGTGCAATCTGCGGATGCATGGCCACCGCCTCCTGTAAGGTTACAACGGCATATTCCTTACCCTTGAAAGCCACCTTCTTTCCCTTCGAACGCTCGGAGGCTACAGGGATCAGTTCCGTTACCGGAAAGTTTCTTTCTTCAAGGGTACGCAACATGGTACTGCCTACAAGGCCCGTTGCACCTACTACTGCTACTTTCATTTTGGATTTGTTATTAATTAAAAGTGATTAAATGGCTGATGTTACTGCTGTGTTTTTGTATTAAAAAAGCCGGTGCACCACAGGGTGCACCGGCCGGCAATCCCTTATACTGGTTTATACGCTTTCCTGCATCATTTCCTTGATGTCTTCCATAATACGCTTGGCGATATTATTGGCCGTAGTTTCGGTATTGCTTTCGGAATAGATGCGGATAATGGGTTCTGTATTGGAGGTACGCAG
This sequence comes from Taibaiella chishuiensis, assembly GCF_003014535.1. Classification (GTDB taxonomy): domain Bacteria; phylum Bacteroidota; class Bacteroidia; order Chitinophagales; family Chitinophagaceae; genus Taibaiella; species Taibaiella chishuiensis. Next base: position 793,334 of record NZ_PYGD01000001.1, read on the forward strand.
GTGTACCCAGTCTTTGTCGAATTCGATCTTGATGCCGTCTTCGGTATTGATCGGTTGCTTGCTGTACTTCGTCTTTATCTTTTCAAAGATAGCCTTTACATCGACAGATTCGTCGAGCTCGATCTTGTTTTTGGAAATAAAATAGTTGGGATAAGTCTGGCGCAGCGCACCGATACCTTTACCGGATTGGGCAAGGTGGGTGAGGAACAGGGCGATACCTACCAGGGCGTCGCGGCCGTAGTGCAGTTGCGGATCGATAATGCCGCCGTTGCCTTCGCCGCCGATCACGGCATTCACTTCTTTCATCTTGCTTACCACGTTCACTTCGCCTACGGCACTGCCGAAGTACTGGCCGCCGTGCAGCTCGGTTACATCACGCAGGGCGCGGGTAGAGGAGAGGTTGGAAACGGTATTGCCTTTCTGTTTGCTCAATACATAGTCGGCCACGGCCACCAGGGTATATTCTTCTCCGAACGGTGTACCGTCTTCGCATACAAAGCACAGGCGATCTACGTCGGGGTCTACGGCGATACCGAGATCCGCATTTTTGCGGGCTACCTCGTTGCACAGTTCGCGCAGGTTCTCGGGCAGGGGTTCCGGGTTATGAGCAAAGTTGCCGGTCACTTCTCCGTTCAGCACGGATACCTCTTCCACGCCCAGGGCTTTAAGCAGGGCGGGTACGAAGGTGGCGCCGGTAGAGTTTACGGCATCTACAATTACTTTATATTTTTTGGCTTTAACGGCCTCCGCATTTACCAGGGGATGAGCCAGGATGGCGTCGATATGCCGTTGCATAAAGGAATCATCTTCGGTGATGGTACCCAGTTTGTTGATTTCGGCAAACGTGATATCTTCCTGTTCGGCCAGCTCCAATACACGGGCGCCGGTCTCGGCACTGATAAATTCGCCGTCTTTGTTGAGCAGCTTCAGGGCATTCCATTCTTTGGGGTTATGGCTTGCAGTAAGGATAATACCGCCCGCAGCACCTTCCATTTTAACCGCCATTTCTACGGTCGGCGTGGTGCTCAGTCCCAGGTCGATCACCTCCAGTCCCAGTCCCTGCAGGGTGGCCACAACGAGGCTGCGCACCATGGCGCCTGAAATACGGCCGTCGCGCCCGACGATTACTTTTTTACCGGCGTCCTGCTGCAGTACGATTACGCCGTAGGCAGCGGTGAATTTTACAACGTCTATCGGTGTAAGCCCGGTGCCGGGTTTGCCGCCGATTGTGCCCCGTATACCGGAGATCGATTTGATTAATGCCATTGCTGGGTGTGTATTTTATGCGCTGCGAAATTAAATGAATTTCAGGGTACAACAGTGCTAAATACTTTTAAAATTTATATGACCGGCATACGGGGCTTCCCGGCGCTTCTCTATAGGCCGATCAGGTCCTGCTATTGACAATTTGTGTTATTGCGGTAACTTTGCGGCCAATTGTATCGTTTATGACAGCGCAAAAGGAATGGTTTGAGAACTGGTTTGACTCCCGCTTTTACCCCATCTTGTACGATAACCGGGATGTGGAAGAGGCCAGCAGCTTTGTGGCGCACCTGGTTGATCGCCTGCAGCCCCCGCAGGGCAGCAAGATCGTGGATATAGCCTGCGGCGAAGGCCGCTTTGCCATGCAGCTGGAAAGCTACGGGCACGAGGTTACGGGCATCGATCTTTCGGAGCAACGTATCGCAAAGGCGAAAGAACTGGAAAACGAACACCTGCATTTTTACGTGCATGATATGCGTTTCCCTTTTTATATCAACTATTTCGACTACGCGTTCAACTTCTTTACCAGCTTCGGCTATTTCGCAACCCACCGCGATAATCATATGGCTGCCCGCTCTTTTGGCGCGGCGCTGAAACATGGCGGCATCCTGGTGGTCGACTATTTTAATAAATACGTGACCGAAAGTAACCTGGTACCCGAAGAGGTGATCAGCCGCGGCGGTTACGACTTTCATATCAAGCGCTTTACCGACCAGGGTAAGATCGTAAAAGAGATTACCGTTACCGACGAGGACGGCGAACATCATTACCAGGAGCGGGTTTCAGCCTTCGGCCTGGAGGACTTCGTGAGCCTGTTCCAGGAAGGAGGTATGGAGCTGCAGCATCATTTCGGCGACTACCAGCTCCATGATTTCGACCGCGAAACATCGCCAAGACTGATCATGATTTTTAAAAAGAAATAAGCGTAACCTTATAATAAAAATGCCTGCTTTACAAAGCAGGCATTTTTGTACTCATTAATGCCGTGCGCTTTTGCGGCTCCCGTATGCCCGTCAGGAAATCATGCTGCCGGAAGAATACAGATCATTACTGCTTTACTGTTTAACGGCGGGGCATACTTATTTTTTTATGAGTTTCCGGCTTACCCCGCCGACCCGGACAAGGTACAGACCGGATGAAAGCCCGGAAAGGTCCAACTGGTGCCGGTCCTGGGTACGGACAGGTGTAACGCCCAGTTTCCTGCCGGTAATATCATATACCTGGATCTCCAGTTCTGTATAATCACCATAGGGATATGCAATATTTACTATACCGGAGGCCGGATTGGGATATAGTGTAAAATCAAGGCCCGGCGTTGCGGCACGCTGCGCACAGGTAATGACATCGGCGCCCAGCCCCGGCCGGTACAGCGATAAACATGCCTTTACTCTTTTTTGCTGTCCCCGGGTAAAGAACAGAAGTCCCGCGTCATCGGTATAGTCGAGGTAATTCATGTACATATTGGAGGTATTACAGGAGTATTGCGGGTAAACCGGCATGCCCATGTAGCTGTTGGCCTGGGGCGGAGTGTCGTCTACCTGGTCGTTATCGGTAGTACAGCCGCCATTATCCCAAAGATGAAATAAGCCCAGGTAATGCCCGGTTTCATGTACCAGGGTTTTGCCCTGGTTATAGCGTTTACTTTTTTCGTTCGGACCGAAGTAGCGGGTATTGATGACTATGCCATCCGTAGCCCTGTTGTCTGTCCAGGGATAACTGGAAAAACCAAGTAACTGATCGCCGAGATTGGTGACCCAGATATTCAGGTAACGTGCCGGGTCCCAGGCATCGCTGCCGCCGGTGTGGGTATAGTAGATAGCCGAGTCGAAGCCCGGGTGCGATGGCGCGAATGCTTTACGGACAATACCGTCTGTTGGTTGTCCCTGAGGATCGGTGCCTGCGAGACAAAACTTTAAATCCATATCTGCGGCAAATGACTGAAATTCCTGGGGAATAGCCGCCAGCTGCGGCTTGCCGTTATATGCCTGGTTCAATACATCCAACTGGGCCAGTATTTTTTCATCCGGTATATTTTCTGATTCATTGGTAAAGAGTATATGTATGACTACAGGAATGATAACAGGATCGAGGCCTGTAGGACGTGAAGCTAATTGCTGGTAGGCGCTTATCCGCTGCTCGGCCATGGTAAGAACCTGCGATTGCCCGGCATTGTCGTTGCCGCAACGGAAGTCGGCATGTTGTGCATAAAGCCGGGGTATGCCGGTGCAAAGCAGCAGGAACATAATCCGGATCAGAAATGAAAGGGTACTGTGGGGCATAGGATTGGTTGGCTCTTTTTCCTTTTACCGGTATTCTGAAATAGTTTTTCCGTAATAATGAAAACCAGGCATTGACCTGGTACTGTTTTTCAGGATTGCCGGTACACAAAATATAAACGGGAGCAAGCTTTCAGCTGCTCCCGTTTAATTGTTCTACTTGACAAATTTTACAACGGCTTGTTGTTTGCCGTTGTGCACGATACGGGCAAGATACATGCCTTGTACCATACTGCTGATATCAAACTGCGTTTTACCATTGGTGGAGTAGGTCTGTAATCTGCGGCCATCCAGGCTGTTAATACTGATCTCGTAAGCGTTGTTATTGCTGAAGTCAAGATTAAATACAGAGAGGGTATTGCGGTCGGCATGCACACGGATCGGTTCCGTCATGATATCCTGCCCGAAACGGCAGCCGGTTACCCCTGCGGGGCAAATGAAGAAAGTCTCATTCTTTTCGTTCCATTGTGCACAGTTCTGTGTGGTTACTACGAATTGTACCTTGTAGGAGATGCCGGGCTCAAACTGGGCAGAGGAACCGTGGTTGGCTTTCCACAGGTTGGTAAGACTGTAATTGGAGGCACTGGGTATAGTGCCGAACTGCCAATAGGTAGAGCCATAGCGGTTGGCGCCGCCCTGTTCGAAAATGGAGATCTGGTACTGGTTGTAATTGTAACAGGAAGCGACATTGATCTTCACGTCCTGGCCAAAGTCATAAACATTAATACTTCCAGTTCCGTTGCTGACGAAGCTGTTTACATTGAATGTATTTTCTGCGGCAGTGGTCTGGCCTACCACGACGTCGTTCGTATAGGAATAAGGATTGAGGGTGCCGGTATTCGATGCCCAGATACCCCATAAGCCGATATAAGTTCCGGACAGGTTATAACAGTTGATGGTGCCGGTACAGGCAGAGCCGGGTACATTATAGGCAATTTGCGGATTTTCGATAGCAATACGGTAGGTACCGTGAGCGAGACCGGAAAAAGTAGCGTTGCCGTACTGCCAGGTACCTACGTTGGAATAACTGCTTCCCGATTTTGATTGCAATTGGTAACGCGGCTGCCAAACGGATCCGGAGGTTATAACGCGGTTACAGGAATTATTACCGTTTTTGTAGCCTACAGAGGCTCCCCAAAGGTTATTGGTGAAACCGGGGTTGGAGGTTACGGAAATACTGCTACAGTCGCCGCTGGCTGATTGTCCGTAAGAGGTGCCGAACGCAAAGGAAAGGAACAACAAGGGAATAAGATTTTTTTTCATAAGGTAATGTATTTGGTTTGGTGAGCGATAAAAATATACATTTCTATGAAAAATAAAAATTATTCTATTAAAAATGACTATGAAATAAAAATATCTAAAAGTGATTATGGTTATGTTTTGTATAGTGTATTATTTTTTTAACAGGTGCTAAAAGGTCTTTTGAAGTAAGGCAATATAGTAAAACATTGTATAAGGTTGTGCTTTTATTTTTAAAATTTTCAGCGCACAACATCCAGGGCACTTGCGATTAGCATGCCGTCGATAGAGGAAAAGGGCGCGTGGCCAGGCTGGCTTTGTTCTGCTTGTGTAAGAGGGCATTTTAGCCCTAACCATCATCACCAAGCCTATTGGCTTAGCGTTCTCCGGTATTCGCCTGTAAAGCGGGTTTCGTAGATATAGCGTTGTTCGTATACTTTTTTCGTAGTCCAGTCGCCCTGCTCATTAAACGTATACCCGAAAGTACGGACTACATCTTCGCTATTGCCGGAGCGGTTCTCGTACTCCCGGACCAGGTTACCCCGGTTGTCATAAACCGAAGCCTTGCTCAGCTTGGGTTTGCGTTTGGTGGCCGTGTACAGTTCCTTTACCTTTTTATGGTTGTTTTCATCGGTGCTGTACTCATACAGCCACCGGCTCGGATACCGGCTACGGTTGGAACTGCGGGTTTTTGTAAGCAAACGGCCCTGGTCGTCATAGGTATAGTTTTCGTGTATTTCCACACGTTTATCCATTTTGTCGAAAAAAGGACTGTAACGCACCTCCAGCAGCAGGCCCCCGGCGTTATAGGTGTAATACTTCGTTTGGGTCAGGCTTCCCTGGACGTTATATTCGGTTTCTGTCTTTTTTTGACGTTTATCGTTATAGGTATATTCGATGCAGTTCGACAGCTTTGAGCCTGTTACCGTACTATATTGCTGCATCTCGACCGGTAGCCCGTCGGTGTTGTAAAGCGTTAACTGCGAAAGCTGCGTGCCATTATATTCGCGGGTCTGCAGGGGGCGGCCGTCCTGTTGTATCGTCAGGGTGGTGCCGGATTGTTGCAACCGGTGCGAAAAAAAGTTTTTGGGTGTCCAGTAGGTAACCTCGGATGTGGTTTGGGTTTGCGCCGCAGCCTGCAGGTAAGCGGGCAGCAGGCAAGCCAGCAGGTATAGGGTTTTCATAAGATGATAACGTTAGCCGGTGCAGCGGTATTACGCCCGGTTCAGCAGGTGTTCGGCAGTGCTCATTTATTCGAGTCTTATTTTACGGTATTCGGCTAGCTGTTTGGATTGCCTGATCGATTGTCCTTCGTACATCTTTATCGTGGACCAGCCCATATTGTCATACGTATACTCATACGTAAAAGTAGCCAGGCCACCGCCGTCCGGCTTCTTCCTGAGTTCTTCCATAACCAGGTCGCGTTCATTAAAGGTCGATCGCGATTGGAGTTTCCGCTTATTTTTTACGGTGTTATAACAGCTCTTTACTTTATGCCCTTCGTCGTCGGTACTGTAGTCGAAGGTCAGGGTGCGGGTTTCCGGCAGGTCCGAAATGCGGGTCTCTGTTATTACCCGGCGTTGCTCGTCATAGTCAAACATTTCCTTTACGTGGATGACCGTATTATGCTTATCGGTATAGCTGTAGCTTATGCTTCGGAGCAGTGCGGCCTCGTCATAGCTATAGTCACGGGTTTGTTTATGTTCGCCTTTGTAGGTATAGGTGTTTTCGCTCAGCCGTTGCTTTTTCCCGTTATAAGTATAACGCTTCCTGGTGTCGAGCGTATTGCCGATATACTCTTCAATCTCGGTAACCAGGCTATCCTTGTCGGTTATTACGATTACATGACTGATCCTGTTCAGCTTGGAGGGCATGTTCCGTTCCGGCATCCAGGTCGAAATTTCCGTTTTGGTCTGCGCGGCGGCAAGCAGGCTGCAGCCCAGGAAGAGGGCTAAGAAGGGCAAGAGTTTCATTGTTTTTAGGATCGGTAGTTGGTTTTTATCCGGTATACAAGGGCCGCAGTTGGCGGAGCGTATATTACTTTTAAACGGTTGGTGACGCCGTGGTTAAGTCTCCCCGTTTCCTGTTGCCGAAATTGAAATATTTCTTGAATATCCAGGCTGTAAAACCGCCCAACAGTACGCCCAGTACAGCGCCGCAGCTTACATCGCCGGGATAGTGCACGCCTACATAAACCTGGGCATAACAGATAAAGGCAGCCCAGAAAAAGAACAGCAGCCCCCATTTCCCGAAGTAAGGCTTCAGCGTGATATAGATAAAAGTAGCCAGGCCGAAATGGTTGACAGCATGCGAAGAGGTAAAACTGCCGCTGCTTGGGCAGCGGTCCAGCAACAGGCGTGCCATGCCCCGCAGGGCCTCTTCGTTACAAGGGCGCACCCTGCCGAAGTAGTTTTTGAAAAAGGTGCTGCTTACCTGGTCGGTAAGCACTACGGTAAGACCGGCTATAATAATGAAGGGCAGGGCTTTCCAACGGAATTTATAGATCACGTAGATAAACAGGAAAGCATACAGGGGATACCAGGTACGCTGGTCGCGCAATATGGGCATCAGGAAATCGCCGAATGCCCCGGTCCATACGGTATTGATTTTGAGAAAAACGGCAAAGTCCCATTCTTTCAGTACGGCAAGCAGACGCTCCCAGGCGCCGGGAGCGGGTGCGGTTTGTAGTAGCATAGGGGATCAAAGTTACAATTGTGTGCAACGAAAGACTATTTTTGCAAAATTATTTTAATGAAAAATTAATACACTTGAGAAAACGTAGCGTTCCCGCACAGATCCAATGGCTTTTCCAGATCGGCATGTTGTTGCTGCTGATCATGACCGCCCTGAGGGTTGCTTTTTTGTTTGTATTCCCCGCGCCTTCGGGTGCAAGGCCCGTGCCTTATGCCCAATCGCTCTTCCTGGGCTTGCGTTACGACGCGCGTATGGTGGCGGTGGCCTGCCTGCTCCTGTTTGCAACCGGGCTTATCCCGGCCTTGCAGCCTTTCCGTAAACCCAAGGGCAAAAAGGTGGCCCTGGCACTTTGGTTCATCGTCTTTCTTACGTTCCTGCTTTTCTATTGCGTCGACTTTGCCAACTATGCCTACCTTACCGAGCGGCTTAACGGCGGTCTGCTCAATTATATGGCCGATGCCCGTACTTCGATGCAGATGATCTGGCAAACCTACCCGGTGCTCCGTATCGTGCTGATCATTATCGCCTCCATGTTCCTGATGATGTGGGTGGTTAAAAAACTTTATGCCCGTATCGCGGCCCGCCAGGCTGTGCTTACCGGGCCGCTCCGTATCGTCTACCCGGTCGGGTTCTTCCTGCTGCTGGCCTTCCTTATTTTTGGCCGCATCGGTCAGTACCCCCTGCGCTGGAGCGATGCTTTTACCCTGGGCAACGATTATGCTTCCAATGTAGCGCTCAATCCTTTCCAGTCTTTCTTTAGCTCGCTGAAGTTCCGGAATGCCACGTACAACATAGCCAAAGTAAAAAAAGCTTATCCCGAGATGGCCTATTACCTGGGGGTAAACCGGCCCGATAGCAATACGCTCAACTATACCCGGGCCATACAACCGGCAACGCCCGCAGCGAAGGCGCCCAATGTAGTGGTCGTGATCTGTGAGTCGTTTAGCGCCTACAAAAGCTCGATGGAGGACAACCCGCTCAATACAACGCCTTTCTTTGCTTCTTTATGTAAGGACGGCGTTTACTTTAGCCGTTGCTTTACGCCCAGTTATGGCACGGCACGCGGGGTATGGGCTACCATTACCGGCACGCCCGACGTAGGCCTCACCAAGACCTCGAGCCGCAATCCCAACGCGGTAAACCAGCATACGGTAATGAACGATTTTAAAGGTTATGAAAAACATTATTTCATCGGCGGAAGCCTGAGCTGGGCCAATATCCGCGGCCTGCTTACCAATAACATCAAAGACCTGCGCCTGCATGAGCAGGATGATTATGATGCCGAAAAGATCGATGTATGGGGCATCAGTGATAAGAACCTTTTCCTCGAAGCCAATAAAGCCCTGTCCAAACAAACAAAGCCCTTTATTGCCGTGATCCAGACGGCGGACAACCACCGGCCTTATACCATACCCGAAGAAGATAAAAAGACCTTTAAGCTGCAGCAGGTATCGAAAGACAGCCTGAAACGGTATGGCTTCGAATCGTTGGACGAGTACAATGCCTTCCGGTATACCGACTTCTGCTACCAGCAGTTTATCGAGGCAGCCCGCAAGGAAGCTTACTTCAGCAATACCATTTTTATATTCGTAGGCGACCATGGTATCGGTGGCGATGCGGGCGGTATGCTGCCCCTGGTATGGACACAGGACCTGACGGCCATGCATGTACCCCTGCTCTTTTACGCCCCGGGTCTTATTGCCCCGGCACGCTACGGTATGAATGTATCGCAGGTCGATGTATTGCCTACCGCCGCCGGCCTGGCCGGGATACCGTATACCAATACCACGCTGGGCCGCGATATCCTCAATCCTGCATTTCTCAATAACCCGGCCCTGCATGCCTCGTTTATCTACAACCCCGACAAGCAAAGGATCGGCGTGGTTAAGGATTCAGTGTTTTACAGTTACGGTATAGAACAAAGGGTGGGCGAACAGGCGGCCAGTATGCTGAATAATGATAAGCTGAACCTGACGCCGGCACAGCGCGATTATTATTACAACCTCACCGAGGCCTTCTACCAGACCTCGCGGTACATGCTGCTGAACAATAAAGCCAAATAACAGCCGGAGCCAGCCGTATGCGTCAGAAGGTAACGTTCCTGTAAATGATATAGTAGCGGCTGGTTTCGCCGGCACGGGTAGCCGGGTTCAGAAAGGGCAGGGTAAGCATGGTAATGTGCATGCTCTCCCCCTGGTACGCTACCCGGAAACCATCTTTGGGCAAGCTGTCCATCAGCGGTGCATTAACCAGGCAATATGCGCCCATAGGCAATTGCAGGGGCGTGGCTATCGTGTTTACCGTATAATCGTTACTAAAAGAGAGACTCCGGTTCTCTTCAAACTGGCAGGTATAAAAGTCGCTCATGCGGATGCCTTCCTTTTTGAGCCAGGCCGAAACCGGTACGCTGGGCTGGTACTGTAACAGCGCCGGGTACAGGAACAGGTTGACGAGCAGGTTAAGCCCGGCTGCATTCAACGCGCATAACCGGAGCAAGGGCGCAGCGCCCCTGGTGCTGCGGTAGAGCAACACACAGGCGCTGAGGGCCGCCAGCAGGCAAATGCCCGCCTTAAGCTTATCGATCCCGGGGAAAGAGTAATACAACAACACAATCAGCAAAAGCCACAGCAGGATAAAGATAACCAGGTGCACGATCCATAAGCCCCGGGCCAGGCGGGGCAAGGTCGTAGCCACGGTATACAGCCATCGGCCGGTAATGATGGCCGCCAGCGGGAACACCACGAAAATATAGTGGGGCAGCTGTGCCTGGCTCGAAGCCAGTGCGCAATAACTGATCACAAAACCCGCCGTGCTGATCGCCTCTTCATGATCCTGCAGCCGGAAGCGCCGGCGTACCAGGCCCCCTATGGCGCTGATCAGCGCCGGGATAAAAAACAGGATCCAGGGCATAAAACTCCAGAGCATATTCTCAAACAGGAAGCTGAACGAACTGAACTCGTGCCAGGTGCTTTCGCCCGTGATGCGGCCGAAGCTCTGTGTCCAGAGGAAAAAGCGTACGCCTGATATACCGCGCTGCCCGTACATCATTTTTTCGGGGTGCAGGTCGAATTGCCGGTAAAGCCCTACCAGCACGGGTGTGAGCAGCAGGGCGATCAAAACCAGCATCAGCAGGTATTCCCAGCGAAACAGGTTGCGCCATTGCCTGCGCAACAGGAAATGCGGTACAAATGCAAAAACAGGTATCATAAGGGCTATAGGCCCCTTGGTCATTATACCGCCTGCTATAGCCAGGGTAGCCAGCAGGAAGTTATGCCATTTACCCGACTGGTACCAGGCTGCCAGTTGCCAGAGCGACAGGGTTACCCAGCCCATCAGCATGGTGTCGGTGCGTACATCGTGGTTGACGAGGAAGAGGGCCTGGCTGGTAGCCAGCACCAGGGTGCTCATCCAGGCTATACTGCTGTTGTAATACATGCGGCAGAGCCGGTAGCAGCTGTACAGGGCTATAAGCGCAAAACAAAAGGAAGGTAAGCGGTAAGCGAAGGCCGATACGCCCAATAGCTTTATGGACAAGGCGCTCAGCCAGAAAAGCATCGGCGGCTTGTCGAGGTAGTCGGCGCCCGAGTCGTATACTTCGAGATAACTGCCTGTATGTGCCATGTCGCGGCTGATATTGGCATACTGCACCGCATCGACCTCCATAAGGGGGATACCCCAGCCACAGCCGTATACGATAATTACCGGTAACAGCAGCAGCAGGTACTGCCGGTATTGAATAAGAAGCCGGGGCAGGTGCGTCATGCAACGTTCGTTTAAGGGGTAAAGCCGGGAGGCTTAAGCTTTTGGCAAACTTAGCATAAAACAGGTTGCGCCCCGCAGCTCGGAAGCCGGGGGGCGCAGGTTAAACAAAAAGATAATAAACAAAGGTTAGCGGCCTTTCATAAAATCGTCGAACTCCTGCTGGCTGGAGGCCAGGGTAAATACGGTACCTACTTCCGATTTGAAGTTGGCCTTGTCGCTTACTTTAGCATAGGCCTGCTTTACAAAAGTCAGGCGGTTATCATCGAAGAAGATCCAGCCGGCAATACTGCTTACTTCAGCAGCGGTAACGCTGTTCTGTTCTATAAACTTACGCGCTTCGGCCAGTTTCTTACTATCGGCGTCGACCCTGTCCATGGCTGTTTTGAGGGTTTGCAGGCGACTGCTTACCTGCTCGCTGGGCGGCATGCCCAGGTCCGACCCCTGTTCTGCATTATCGGCGGTATAAGGCGCATCGTCGTTGTTGGCGTTACTGCCGATAGGCTGGTCGCGCCGCTGGTTGAAGGGCGGCCGGTTGTCGAGCGGGGGCAGGCTGCCTACCTCCTGCATCATAAAGCGGCGTTCGCGCACATCTACCACACAATCATAAGTCGATCCTTTATTGATCTTGACCCTGCCGCTGAACACCAGTTCGGCTTTGCCGCCACGGCCGTCGGCATAAGGCCTGAACCGGTAAATCTGCAGGTCCTGCCGTTTACGGGGTATATCGGCTATGGTAATGCTGCGTCCCGTTTTTTTAAAATCGCGGCCGTTAATCGTGAGCAACAGCGGAGTGCCATCGCTGAGGCGTATGCGCATCATGCTCCTGTCGCTGCGCTGGGCGCTGGCATTGCCCAGGAACAGGAAGAACGAAAGGATCAGAACCAGTATATTTTTCATTGTCGTACTATTTGCGGTTAGACTGGTAAAATTACGGAAAGTTACACGGGGCAGCGGTTACTGCTTTCCTAACGAAAAAGCCCCCGGGCTATTATGGCCGGGGGGCTTAAATTCTTGTTATTGCAGCTGCTAGAAGCTTGAAGTCACATTGAAACGGAGACCGCTGAAGGCTGGTTCGTAACGGCATACACCACCGGTACAGTTAATACCTTCTACCTGTTTCACATAGGCAAGCGAGAAGCGGTGGGCTCCCTGGGTGTGGGCAATAAACACATTGTAATAGTGTTTGCTGCTTTCGCCGGATTTGGCCGGTTTCACGTTATACATATCGGAAAGGGCAAAAGACCATTTGGGGGCAATCGCGTATTCGAGCGCCAGGAAAGCCCAGCTACCGAAGTCTTGTTTGGTTTCCATATACTGCGCCTGTACTTTCAGCGAGTTTTTGGCGTTGAATTTGTAGGTAACCTCCGCAAACGGCGTCAGGGCCTTGATCATAGGCACACCGGGTTTGAACTGGTAGTAGTCCTGGTTGTAGTGCATATAGTGCACCCCTACATCGATCTGGGTATTCTGTACGCTACGGATATTGGCTTCGGCATATACCTCGCGGTACAGCTTTACATTATCCAGGGTATTGATGTGCGTATAGCTCAGGTTAAAGTCGTAGTTGTCGCTGGGCGATAAGAGAATGTTACCGTTAAAGGCCATTTCGCTCAGATCCTGCGAGGCTGGCGAATAACGGGCAATAAGGCGTTGCGGGCGGATCTGCGCCACGATCGGCTGCCAGTTTACCATACCGTTCAGCAGGGTTTCGTTGGGCGAGGTCCGCATTACGAAGTTCTCGGTACGTTTACCGGTAAGGTTTACGGCTATACCTTTACGGGCATAGGTCAGGGTAGAGAAGAGGATATTACCGTCTTTATTGATCAGCTTGCCTTTGTAATCGTTGATGGCCTCGCGGGTTTTGTAGGCGCCTTCGATATACCAGGTAAAGTCGCCCGCCGAGAGGGTATTGTAGGCCGTAAAGGCATACATGTTGTATTTAGGGGTAAACTGGTCGGTAGCAGGCAGGGCTTTGATCGAGTTGTACACCGAGGTAAAGCTGCCGTTATCGAGGGTGCGGTTCAGCACGCCGAAGCCCGGGTTGAGCCGTACATTTTCACCAACACCGAAATCGCCTTCGGCATTGAAGCCTTTGATGATGGGGCTATAGCGTTCAAACACGTTTTTTTGCTGGCCGGTAAAGGCTTTGATCGTCAGGTGCTCTCCCAGCTGGTATTTCAGATGCAGACCTGCGAGGGCATTATCGATCAGCAGCCCCCTGTCCTCGTAAGCGCGGAACAGGATACCGCTACCGATCTGGTCGTAGATATAACCACCGGTAATGGTAAGGCCTTTAAACTCCTTGCTCAGGCTCCATGCGCCGATACCAAAACCGGACATGGCCTGGTTCGGGTTTTTGAGATTGGAGTTATTAAAAACATCTACGCGCAAGAAGCCGGTAAACCCGTAATTGGAATAACGCAGTCCCAACCAGCCCTCGCCACCGCTCAGGAAGTTGTCATATAACTGGTTATCCGACGCCTTGATCGCGGTGTCGCGCTGAAAGAAATTGGCATTCAGCATGAGGTCGCCCGAGAGGGTGCCCATACCTTGTGCATGTACCTCAGCAGCTCCCCCAGCTAACAGTAATGCGGTAGAAAGATGTAAAAATTTCTTTTTCATGTTTTAAACTAAAGATGAATTTTTCATTCTCATGAAATGTAAAAATTGTGCTAAGGTAATTTTTTTCCATAAAAAAAGAAAAATACCTTAGCCAGCTAATGTGACCTGAAATGCAAAAAAAAGTAAATCTTGTGTTAATCTGCAACTGGCGCAGTTATTAAGCCGGCAGAAGATTATATTTGTATGCGCTTTTTCTTACAAAAGGCGGTTTTTTGTTTAGCAATCAAGCAATATTTTTATTATTCTTTTTAACTGTTTATCATTCTCCATTTATGAAAAAAATATGCGCGCTCCTCGCCCTGGCTGCTTTCAGCTTCCAGTCTTTTGCCCAGCAGTCCGATCTGCCTGCTACGCCGGTAAAAGATCTTAAAGGCAGCACAGTGTCTTTTGATAAAACCTTTGAAAAAGGGAAAGTAACCCTGGTAAGCTTTTGGGCTACCTGGTGCGTACCCTGCAAAAAAGAAATCAAAAGCATCCGCGACAGGATGACGGAGTGGAAAAGCCAGGCCGACTTCAACTACATGACCGTATCGGTTGATGACAGCCGCGCTACCGCCCAGGTAAAAGGTTATGCCAAATCCCAGGGCTGGGACTTCCCCGCTTATCTCGATCCTAACTCTGATCTGAAACGCAGCCTTAACTTCCAGAACGTACCCTTTACCATCATCGTAGGTAAAGATGGTAAGATCGCACATATGCAGAGCGGTTACGAAGCCGGTGGCGAAGACATCCTGTTTACCAAAATCAAAGAACTGGCTGCAAAATAAGCTGCATCCTGCTTTGCAACGATATATATCGATCCCGAAGCCTTTCCTTTGCCGGAAAGGCTTTACTTTTGCGTTTATGAAAACTTTCCGGGATAAAGACCTGCAGTCCCTGGTCGGCAACCTGCTGCGTATCGGTGTAATCTTCGCCATGACCATCGTCGTGGCCGGCCTCGTGCTTTACCTGTTCCGGCATGGCGGCGAACAGGCGCACTACGAGACCTTTACCGATCAGGGCGTCTTTGGTTTCGATAAATTCTTTGCAGACCTTAGCTCGGGCCGTGCAGGCGCTATTATCGAACTGGGCGTTATGGCCCTGATCGCAACGCCCATTGCCCGCGTCATCTTTACGATGATCGGTTTCTGGCTGGAGAAAGACCGTTTGTACACGGTTATTGCATTATTGGTATTGTGCGTGATCGTGCTGAGTATGATGCTGGGTGCAGCGCACTAATCCGGATCAGGAAAGCAGTTGTTCGATCGCTGCAAAAGCATCGGCAGGCTGGTATTGCTGCCAGAGCACGGTATAGATATGTTCCATGATCGGCATCTCTATCTTCAGGTTTGCGGCGATCTTCATCATCCCTTCTACGGCAAAATAGCCTTCGGCAACCATGCTCATTTCTGTGGTTGCCGCCTTTACCGAATAACCTTTGCCCAACAGGGTACCGAACGAACGGTTGCGGCTGTGCGGCGAATAGCAGGTTACCAGCAGGTCGCCGAGATAGGCGCTGGTATGGAAGTCCGGCACTTCGCTGGATGGATGTACCTGTTCGAACTGGATCTGCAGGAAGCGGTACATCTCGCGGTAGCAGTTGGTAATGTACACACTCAGGAAGTTGTCGCCATAACCGATACCATGGGCCAGGCCGGCGCCTACGGCATAGATATTTTTCAGCACGGCGGCATATTGCGCGCCCCATAGATCGTGGTTAACGGTCGTGCGTATGTATTCGGTACAGAAGTTAGCGGCGGCCAGGCTGGTCGTTGTATCGTTAAGCCCCGAAAAGGTAAGGTACGAAAGGCGCTCCTGGGCTACTTCTTCGGCATGACAGGGGCCCGTAATGGCCACATACTGCTCGAGCGATATATGGAAACGGCCGGCCAGGTAATCGTGCAGCAGCACATATTGTTGGGGTAATATGCCTTTGATGGCAGAGATCACCGTCTTGCCTTCGAAACTATCGGCAGGTAAGGACTCCAGCAATTGCACCACGAAGGCCGAGGGCACGCAGATGATCAGTTTGTCGCTCTTTTCGATTACAGCCTCCAGGTCGGTGGTCGGCGCAATAAGATCAGGATTGAAGTTAACGGAAGTGAGGTACTGGGGGTTGTGGTGTTTGCGGAGCAGGTGTGCTACCGAAGCATCGTTACGCATCCACCAATTGATTTTATGACCGTTATCCGTCAGCATTTTTGCTAATGCGGTCGCCCAACTCCCGTTTCCAATAATACCAAACATTATTCTGTGACTAAATTTGCGGAAAAGTAATACCTTAATCGCGCAAATAAAAATTTTAGTTGTGTGGAAATTGCGTAAACAAGGATCAGTACTAAAACCAGAATTGTGAATTTAGATAAGACCACCCTCAGCGATCTGTCCTTTCTTACGGGCGATCATGCTGTGTTTAACCTCATAAACCGTTGCACGACACAAATGGGTACCGAGGCGCTCCGGCAACAGGTGCTCAACCCGCCCGCTACCTATGGCCTGCTCAAAGCACAACAGGACGCGGTGCGCTTCTGGGAGCAACACCTGGACCAATGGCCCAAAGGCATCTCGAACGGAACCCTGGTGATGCTCGAGAAATTTTACGAATCGGCCGACATGGCCGCCACCCGGCCCAATGCCTTTGGCTTGATGATCAGCTCGCTGATGCAGCGGTTGTTTGACCGTAACGAATACTCTTTTATCCGATTTTCGGTATCCCACCTTATCGATTTCCTGAAAGGTTGCGACGAACTGATCGCCCTGCTGGAATGGAACCCGCCGGAGCCGGTGCTCCGCGAACTGGAACTTTTTAAAAGCGGCCTGGAACTGCCGCTCTGCCAGGCTTTGATCCGTACCGACGCCCATGCCAAACAAAGTACCCTGCTGGACCTGAGCTACCATGCCCGTCGCGAGATCAAACACCTGGTGCGTAAAATGATGGCAGGATATGCACGCCTCGATGCCCTGCAATCGATGGCCCGGGCTACCCGCGAACATAACTGGAGCCTGCCCGACCTGCTGCCGCCCGACCAACTCAGCTACCAGGCACAGGGACTCTACCACCCATTGCTGCAACGGCCTGTGGCTTATGATATCGCTTTTGCCAAAGACCAGAATTTCCTGTTCCTGACCGGCGCCAACATGTCGGGCAAGAGCACGCTGATCAGGGCTATGGGCCTGGGTGCACTGCTGGCGCACCTGGGTATGGGCGTACCGGCGAAAGGGATGACGATCAGTTTCTTGGAAGGTATTATTACCAATATGCACGTGGAAGATAATATTATACTGGGCGAGAGCTACTTTTTTGCAGAGGTGCAGCGGATGAAAATGACGGCGCAGAAACTGAACAGGAACCGCTACCACCTCGTACTTATGGACGAGTTGTTTAAAGGCACTAATGTGCACGATGCCTACGAATGCAGCCGCGCGGTGATCGAAGGCCTGCTGACGCACCGCGACAACCTGATGGCCTTATCGACCCACCTGAACGAACTTTCCGAAAATATAAAAACCGTACCGAACGTGGTATTCCGGTATTGTTATACCCGTATCTCGGAAGCGGGACAATACGAGTTTACCTACCAGCTGAAAGAAGGCGTGTCGAAAGACCGGATCGGCTACCTGGTACTGAAACAGGAAGGGGTGCTGGACCTTTTAAAACGGGATTAGCCGGGCTGTTCGCCCGATATTTCGTTTCTTTGCGTTGCAAAAAAACAAAACCCGGTATGGAAAGGATCACAGTACATGATAAAAATTTTGTCCCGTATCTGACGGCTGCAGATATCGAAGTGAAGGTAAAGGAACTGGCAGCGCGCATCAGCGCCGACTATGTTGATAAACGCCCGCTGTTCCTCGCTGTGCTCAACGGCTCTTTCCTGTTTGCGGCCGATGTGTTCCGCAACCTGACCATCGAAGCGGAGATCTCTTTTATCAAGCTGGCATCGTATAAAGGCACGACCTCTTCGGGTAATGTGATTACGGCTATCGGCCTGGAAGAGCCCTTGTTCGAACGTCATATAATCCTGCTGGAAGACATTATCGATACCGGCAAGACCCTGCACGAGTTTATACCGCAGCTGGCGCACCAGCAGCCGGCCTCGATCCGTATTGCCGCATTGCTTACCAAACCCGATGCGCTCAAATACCCGGTACATGCCGATTACGAAGGTTTTGCCATTCCCAATAAATTTGTAGTGGGTTATGGCCTGGATTACGATGGCCTGGGCCGCAATATTCCCGCCATCTACCAGGTGGAGCTTTAATGCTTGCACATATACAGGACTATTACGCAGGCCCAATTAT
The DNA here is from genome assembly GCF_003014535.1 of Taibaiella chishuiensis. GTDB lineage: Bacteria > Bacteroidota > Bacteroidia > Chitinophagales > Chitinophagaceae > Taibaiella > Taibaiella chishuiensis. The sequence goes on from NZ_PYGD01000001.1 coordinate 811,468, forward strand.
CGCCGGGAATTACCAATTAGAAAATGCCGGAGTATCTATCCTAATACTTTACCACTTTATACAGGAACAGCCATCCCGGAACAGGAGATGGCTGTTCCTGTATATGAGGAGGGCAGGACTATTGCTTAACTACTTTCTGTACTTCAATACGTGTGCCATCTGTAACCCGCACAAAGTAAATACCATTGGGCAGGGAGGATATATCGATTTCGGTTTGTGACTTTCCTGAAATCTTTTCTTGTTTTACAATTCTGCCATCTATTGATGTAACGGATACTTCGGCAGCTTCAGGCGCCTGCGCAAAGCTGATCCGGAACAGGCCTTTCGTAGGGTTCGGTGTTACAGTAAAGCACTTGATATTGCTTTGGGGGAGGTCAGGGTTAAAATCAATGCTGCCGCTCTTCGTGTCGTTACCGGGTCTGGCATAACCGCAGGCTCCCGCTCTGAATTCATGCTCTACCACCCCGAAAGGAAGGTTTAAAGGAAATGCTGAGAGACAGTCGTAGGGCCTGACATCCAGGACTACTGTTTTACCCGGATCAACGGATAGGTTCGTGTTTTCCCGGAGTTCAATCTTTTTTGTAGCAACAATCTCAGTGGATTGGGTCGGGTCGCTGCTGGTAAGTGACGCTATATTGCCGAAGCTCGAACCAATGTATATATTCTTCATGGCTGTTGTCCCTGGCGATATAGTAGTATTGTAACAGTAGTAATTATCGTCGATGGAACAGGATGTGATCGTAATGCAATCTAACGCCAAGGTAGCGTGGCCTCCGGGTATTGTGGTTACAGGGTAGAAAACAATATTCTCATAGCCCTGGCTGTAGGTCCGGAATTTCAGGCGTAATGTTTTATCGGAAAAGTTAGCTCCGACATGGCTGTAGAGTTGCCTGGACGAAGGGAAAGCGGGTATGGAACTACCTTGGTTTTGAATGCCGTTTGCCACAACATTGTTGGCCAGCAAAACCTTAAATCCATTTTGGTTATGGTCGGGGAATGTCTCGGAAGAAGGGATCCCGATATAAATGTCGTATTCGGTATCGGGCATAAAATTGAACCTTTTGAATACACCTTCTCCTACATTCCAATCTTTGTTATACCACATAAAAAAGTACGAAGGGAAATAGTCGGGGGAACCATGAGTGCTGCCCCAATCGCCAATCTGGCCTACAAACGAATGGATATTATCCGGTCCAAGGTAGATGGGGTCCGTTACATAGTACTGTGCTGAAAGGCGGAAGGAGGTGATTAAAAGCCCGGTGAAAACCAATATTTTTTTTATCATGTGATGTGTTTTTTCAAATAGGGGATGAAGCGGGTTTACTTTGCTTTTAAGGTCTCCAGTTGCTTTTTCATTTCACTGTTTTCTTTACTTATCTGAATCATATACAGGGTAAGCTCTTCCACTTTTTGTAGCAGGATTTTATTCATCGCACCCATTTCGACGCCATTTGTCAGTACTTCTTTTTCACTGGGTACACCGGGCAGGTGTTTATGCTCCTGTATATATTGCTCCACTTCGGCAAGGTCGGGCAGGTTGTAGTTCTCGTTAAATACATAATCGGCCCAGTTAGAGACCTGGATTACACAGCGCTTTGCGATCATATCTCCATCCACGCTTAGTTTGTAATTGGCATAGGAGCCATTGGCGGCCGTTGCCCCTATCCGAAGGCTCTTGCTGATGCCCACCTCGTCGCGGTTACTTATCCAGAATACGAGGTTGGGATTGTAATTTTCGAAAGACCCGTTTGGGCCGGAAATGAGCTGGTGAATACCGTTCCATACCTCGAAAGCGTTGTTCATTACCGAACCATCGTATCCGTTCAAGATTTTCAATCCAGTCGGTGCTTGGTTGAATACAGGTAATGTTTGACGCTGGATGTTTTTTATCGTCAATTTAGCATTCGCATAGGTAGTCGTACCAATTGCTGCATTGCCATTTGTGGCAGTCGAGATAGAGGATCCGTTCCAGGCCTGTAACAAGGTGATTTGTGCCATGGACCCTGTACCCGTAAATATCAGCGAAATAATCAGCATGTATTTTTTCATAATTTTTTAATTAAAACTTTATAATATAGAATAATTTCTATTTCAAATTTATATTATGTATAAAGTTGGTCAAAAAAGAAATGAGTAAGTGAGCTGTTACACTGATTATGTGCGTAACATTCCTGGAAATGTGAGGGATCCGGCGTAGATATCTGCAATTACGATATGTATGAACGACAAAACGCCCCGGCCTTTCGGGCCGGGACGTTTTGTCGTTATAAAGCTTTTAAGAATAAAAGCCCGGGTACTCTTACAGTTTTGTAATACCCATATTGTAGAATACAAAGCTCCAGATATCTGCGGCTTCGTCGATCATTTTGGAGGTTGGTTTACCCGCGCCATGACCGGCTTTGCTGTCGATACGGATCAGGGTAGGATTGGCGCAACCCTGGGCTTCCTGCAGTGCAGCGGCAAACTTAAAGGAGTGCGCCGGTACTACGCGGTCGTCGTGGTCGGCCGTGGTAACCAGGGTAGCGGGGTAGCAGGTGCCTTTTTTGATATTGTGTAAAGGCGAGTATTTGATCAGGTAATCAAACTGGTCTTTGTTGTCGCTGCTGCCATACTCTACCGCCCAGCCCCAGCCTACGGTGAATTTGTGATAACGCAGCATATCCAGTACGCCAACCTGTGGCAGGGCCACTTTAAACAGGTCGGGACGCTGGGTAAGACAGGCGCCGATCAGCAGGCCGCCGTTGCTGCCGCCGCGGATGGCCAGTTTGGATGAACTGGTATATTTCTGTTTGATCAGGTATTCGGCGCCGGCAATAAAGTCGTCGAACACGTTCTGTTTTTTGCCGAGCATACCGCCTTTGTGCCACTCTTCGCCATACTCGCCGCCGCCACGCAGGTTGGCTACGCAATACACACCGCCGTTTTCGATAAATACCATATTGGCTACCGAGAAGGCTGGGGTAATGTTCACGTTAAAACCGCCGTAGGCATACAGCAGGGTCGGGTTCTTGCCATTCATTTTCAAACCCTTTTTATGGGTAATGAACATGGGCACCTTGGTGCCGTCCTTGCTGGTATAGAACACCTGTTTGGTTTCGTAGGCAGCCGGGTCGAACTTTACTTCAGACTTGCGGAACAGCTCTGATTTACCGGTTTGGATATCATACTTGAAAATGGTAGGCGGATAGGTAAAGGAGGTAAAGGAATAGAAGAAAGACTGGTCTTCTTTTTTACAACCGAAACCGCCGGCAGTACCTACACCGGGCAGGGTAATGTTGTGCTCCAGTTTACCGTCGAGGCTGTACTGTACTTTCAGCGAAGCGGCATCTTTAAGATAACTGGCAAACAGTTTGCCACCGCCGGTGCTTACGCCTTCCAGGGTTTCTTTCTGCTCGGGGATAATGGTTTTCCAGTTGGCTTCGCCGGGGTTTTTAGGGTCGAGCAATACCACTTTATTGTTGGGCGCACTGCTATTGGTCTGCAGCAGTATTTTGTCGCCTACGTTGTCTACCACGCTGGCATTGGTTTTAAAGCCGGGCACGATGGTGGAGAAGTTGCTCACGCTGCGGTCGGTCAGGTCCTGTACTTTGATCTCACTGCCGTCGGTACCTTCAGAAATACTCAGTACCAGGAAGCGTTCGTCTTCGGTAAGACCGCCGCTTACATAACGCAGCGGGTGCTCGCGGTCTTCATAGATCAGGATATCCTGGCTTTGAGGTGTGCCTATGCGGTGGAAGTATACTTTCTGGTATTCGGTTTTGGCGCTGAACTTGGTCGCTTCGTCCTTCGGACGGTCGTAACCGCTGTAATAGAAGCCCAGCTCTCCTTTCCAGCTGATGCCGGTAAACTTCACGTATTCCAGTTTATCGGAAAGCAGTTTACGGTTCTGGAAGTCCATCACATAGATTTCCTGCCAGTCGCTGCCCGAGGCCGAGGCGGCGTAGGCAAAGTACTTTTGCTTTTTGGAGAAGGCCGTGGCCTGCAGGGCTACCGTACCGTCGGTAGACAGTTTGTTGGGATCCAACAGTACTTCCGGTGTACCGGTCAGTCCTTTTTGAACATAGAGCACGGCCTGGTTCTGCAAACCGTCGTTTTTATAAAAGGTATACCAGTCGCCTTCTTTATCGGGTGCGCTGTACCTGGGGTAGTTCCAGAGTTCGGTCAGGCGGTCGTGCAGTTTCTGCCGGTAAGGAATTTTCGACAGGTAGTTATGGGTCAGGGTATTCTCTTCCTTAACCCAGGCTTCGGTATCTTTTGCCGTATCGTTTTCGAGCCAGCGGTAAGGGTCGGCGATCTGGGTGCCAAAGTAATTGTCGGTCTGCTCCACTTTGCGGGTGTGTGGATACTGTAGGGATTGTGCGCTCATACCAAAAGAAACGCCCAGCGAAAGGGCGATTAAGGGTAAGGATTTTTTAGCCATTTTATCGTGTTTGATGAGGTTTTTTCTTGTTCGGTTAAAGTTGTTTGCAATTATGAAGCTGCATGTCTTCCATATCGTCGTACATCAGTTTTAGTAATTTCGATTTCCTTTTCTGTATATTCAGTTTATCGCGGGTATAACGGTCAAAGAAATTAAAACAGTTATAACTCGCGCACCCGCCTTCCTGTTTCAGGATAATCTGGTAGCAATCCCTGAAATGCTGCATCGCGGTATAAAAATAGTCCAGGCTGAACTTCAGACCAAAAACTTTACGGGTACCGACCGTATGGGTACAGCTATTTTTAAAAGCATCCGTTATTTTACGCTGCGGGCTGATCGCCATTACCGTATTCGGGCTGAAACATTGCATGTCTATCACCAGCGAATCGCGGATCAGCGGGATCTCTGCTTCTATACCATTGCTCAGCAGCTCAAAGCCGTTTTTCCTTTTCCGCAGGAATACCAATACCTGCTGGCCTTCGGCATAAGGCATCCAACGGTAGGATCCCGAGCCTGCCAGGCCTATGTACCGGGCAATTTTGATCTGGCCGCCCTTGCCCTGCCGGTCGGCAAGGTAATAATACAGGTCCTCTACCTTGGTAATGGTGCCGTAGGCAATCCTGTCTGCCGATATCGCCATATCGAATAGTTTCATGGCTTTGTAGGTTGCGTGTGCACCAGGCAGGAACACCGCCAGGCATACGAGGATAAGCAGGAAACTCTTCATCATGCTGCAAGATACAATAGCCGGAAACGGTACGGAAAAGACAGGGAAAACAGGCCGGCAACCTGCCGGGGGGCGGGATGCCGGGGCGGCTAATTTCGTCCAAAAGTACAAATTTCGATCATAAAGATTTATTTTAGCGGCGCGAAACTACAATTATGAGATTACTTGAGAATAAAACCGCCCTGGTTACCGGTGGTAGCCGGGGTATCGGCGAGGCTATCGTACTGAAATTTGCAGAACATGGCGCCAATATCGCTTTCACCTATTTATCTTCCGACGAGAAGGCCAAAGCCCTGGAAGAGAAACTGACCGCTATGGGTGTAAAGGCCAAGGCCTATAAAAGTGATGCCGCTGACTTTGCCGCGGCAGAAGCACTGGCTGCCGATGTGGCGCAAACTTTTGGTGGTATCGATATCTGTGTGAATAACGCCGGTATCTCGCGCGACAACCTGTTGCTGCGGGTTACGCCCGAACAATGGGATGAAGTCATGCATGCCAATCTTAAATCCGTATTTAACCTTACCAAACAGGTAATACGCAGCATGATGAAGGCACGCAAAGGCAGTATCATCAATATGACCTCTATTGTAGGTGTAAAAGGTAATGCAGGCCAGAGCAGTTATGCCGCTTCCAAAGCGGGCATCATCGGGTTCACCAAATCTATAGCGCAGGAGCTGGGCAGCCGTAATGTACGTTGCAACGCCATTGCACCGGGCTTTATCGAAACCGATATGACCCATTACCTGAAAGAAGGCGATGCCGGCAACTGGTTCGAAAAAATTCCGCTGCAGCGTTTTGGCAAGCCCGAGGAGATCGCTGATGTAGCGCTGTTCCTGGCTTCCGATATGAGTAATTATGTAACCGGCCAGGTGATCAGCGCCTGCGGCGGTATGAATGTATAAATAAGGAACGTTGAAGACTCCGGCAGGAGTGCTGTCCGGGTTGCCGGCGGTACTCCTGTTAATTTGCCGGGCAGGGCTGTAGCTAATTACTGAATTACTCCTACCTTTGTCCTCTCAAAAATAAAAATATTTTAATGGGAAAGATTCATGCAGCGATTACAGCTGTAGGTGGCTATGTGCCGGACTATATTTTATCCAATAAAGAATTAGAATCAATTGTAGATACGACCGATGAGTGGATTTCTGCGCGGACCGGGATTAAAGAGCGTCGTATCCTTAAAGGCGAGGGACTGGGCACTTCTTTCCTGGCTACCAATGCCGTAAAAGATCTTTTAGAAAAAAGGCAGATCGATCCTGCTACTATAGACCTGCTGATCTGTGCTACGACTACGCCCGATATGCAGTTCCCGGCTACGGCCAACCTGGTTGCCGCCAATACCGGTATGACCAATGCTTTCAGTTATGATATCAGTGCCGCCTGTAGCGGCTTTCTTTACGCCCTGAATACCGGTGCGCAGTTTATCGAAAGCGGTAAAAGCAAACGCGTAATCGTTGTGGGTGCTGATAAAATGAGCTCAATCGTCGATTACCAGGACCGTTCTACCTGTATTATATTCGGCGATGGCGCGGGTGCTGTACTACTCGAACCCAACGACGAAGGTAATGGTGTACTGGACTCTATCCTGAAGAGCGATGGTAAAGGCTGGGTGCACCTACACCAGAAAGCCGGCGGTTCGGCAAAACCGGCAACCATCGAAACGGTAATGGCCAAGGAACACTTTATTTACCAGGAAGGCCAGACGGTATTCAAATTTGCGGTAAAAAATATGGCCGATGTGTCTGCCGAGATTATGGAACGCAACGGGCTTACAGCCGAGTCGGTAGACTGGCTGGTGCCGCACCAGGCCAATCTCCGGATCATCAGCGCTACTTCCGAAAGGATGAACCTGCCCGAAGAAAAAGTAATGCTCAATATCCAGCGGTATGGGAATACGACCAGCGGTACCATCCCGCTGTGTCTCTGGGAGTGGGAGAGCCGTCTTAATAAGGGCGACAACCTGATCCTGGCTGCATTTGGCGGCGGTTTTACCTGGGGATCAACTTATATTAAATGGGCTTATTAAGCCGTTTTCAATACTACCGGAAAGGTGTGTCTTACGTGACGCACCTTTTTTGTTTTAGGGGAAGTCCTGTCATCCTGAACACCCGGAAGCACAACTACCCAAAGGGAGTCTGTCATCCTGAGCCTTGCTAAGGATCTCATCCCATAGCTGGCTTTATTAGAGGGGTACGTTTAATGGAGTGTGCTACCGGCTTACTTGTACTTGTACGCCCTTCAGTAAGATCCTTCGCGATGCTCAGGATGACAATCATCTTCCCTAATAGACTACTCTCTCAGTTTTGTACTTAACCTTCCTCTGTTAAGATCCCTACCAAAGGGAGCCTGTCATCCTGAGCCGTGCGAAGGATCTCATCCCATAGCTGGCTTTATTAGAGGGGGGCGTTTAAATGAGTGTACTACCGGCTTACTTGTACTTGTACGCCCTTTAGTAAGATCCTTCGCGATGCTCAGGACAACTACCAAAGGGAGCCTGTCATCCTGAGCCGTGCGAAGGATCTCATCAGTTAGCTGGCTTTATTAGAGGGGTGCGTTTAAATGAGTGTGCTACCGGCTTACCTGTACTCGGACGCCCTTTAGTAAGATCCTTCGCGGGGCTCAGGATGACAATCATCTTCCCTGATAGACTACTCCTCAGTTTTGTACTTGTCCTCCCTCTGTTAAGCTCTTTCGCTGTGCTCGGGACAACTACCAAAGGGAGCCTGTCATCCTGAGCCGTGCGAAGGATCTCATCAGTTAGCTGGCTTTATTGGAGGGGGACGTTTAATTGAGTGTGCTACCGGCTTGCTTGTACTTGTACGCTCTTCAGTTAAGATCCTTCGCTGCGCTCAGCGACAACTACCCAAAGGGAGCCTGTCATCCTGAGCCGTGCGAAGGATCTCATCCTATAGCTGGCTTTATTAGAGGGGGTGCGTTTAATTGAGTGTGCTACCGGCTTACTTGTACTTGTACGCTCTTCAGTAAGATCCTTCGCGATGCTCAGGATGACAATCATCTTCCCTGATAGGCTACTCCTCAGTTTTGCGCTTGTCCTCACTCTGGTAAGCTCTTTCGCTGCGCTCGGGACAACTACCCAAAGGGAGCCTGTCATCCTGAGCCGTGCGAAGGATCTCATCAGTTAGCTGGCTTTATTAGAGGGGTGCGTTTAATTGAGTGTGCTACCGGCTTACCTGTACTCGTGCGCCCTTCAGTAAGATCCTTCGCGATGCTCAGGATGACAATCATCTTCCCTAATAGACTACTCCTCCGTTTTGTACTTGTCCTCACTCTGGTAAGCTCTTTCGCTGGGCTCGGGACAACTACCCAAAGGGAGCCTGTCATCCTGAGCCGTGCGAAGGATCTCATCCCATAGCTGGCTTTATTGGAGGGGGACGTTTAATTGAGTGTGCTACCGGCTTACCTGTACTCGTGCGCCCATCAGTAAGATCCTTCGCGATGCTCAGGATGACAATCATCTTCCCTGATAGGCTACTCCTCAGTTTTGCGCTTGTGCTCCCTCAGTTAAGATCCTTCGCGGGGCTCAGGATGACAATCATCTCACATCTCACATCTCACATTTGCCATCACTTATCCAGGCCGAGCTCTATGGCATACTTCACCAGGCCAGCGGTATTCTTGGCCTCCAGCTTCAGCGACAGGTTTAACCGGTAATTTTCAACAGTTCTTTTGCTGAGAAAAAGTTCGTCGGCGATTTGCTGGTTGCTGTAACCGCGGGCCAGCAACCGGAGTATTTCCGTCTCCCGGGGTGTAAGCGAATACCGTGCCGATGTTTTGCGGTTGATCGTTTTCTGGAAGTCGGTAATGCGTTGCCGCATATCGTCTGTAAGGAATTGTTGTCCTGCCGATACGGTTTCGATAGCGCGGATCAGCGTTTCCCGGTCGGTATTCTTCAGCAGGTAACCTAATGCCCCGTTTTTGATCATATTACTTGCATACAGGGTATTGTCAAAATTCGTGAGGGTAAGCACTTTCAGTTCCGGGAACTCTTTGCGCAACGCAAGTATAATTTCTTCGCCACGGATATCGGGCATATTGATGTCGAGCAGAAGTACATCCGGGAGGTTGATGCGAAGTCCTTCGAGCAGGGTGGCGCCATTGAGGTAAGTATACGGTACACTTATAAAAGAGCAGGAGGACAACATGTCCCTTACCCCGTTAATAACCAGGGGATGATCATCGGCAATGGCAACACATATCATAGCAGCTTTATAATCAGCAGGTTTAGTCTATACAATAATACCAAAAAAAAGCGTCTTCCTGCTATTTTTTAACTAAAAGGGAATTCCATGCTGGTTGTGGTGCCTCTTCCCGGCGTGGAACTGATATGAATTTTGCCCCGGAGCAGCCTGGCCCTTGCTTCGAGATTGGTAAGACCGAGTCCTTTCTTTACTTTGCCCATATCGAAACCAATGCCATCGTCTTCGATCAGCACATTGAGTTTACCGTTCCGTTCAAAGATCTGGATATTGACCTTCGCCGCCCGTGCATGTTTGACCGTATTCTGGATTACCTCCTGCAGCATCCGGTATATCGATAATTTGGCCGAAGGGTCGCTGATACAGATCTCGGAATTGACCTGGAGGTCGATATAGTTTTGCTGTAGCGATTGGTTGACCGAGCCCGTGTAGGAGGTCAGTATTTCTTTAAGGCTAAAGCCTGTAATGGCATCGGGCATTAAGTTGTGCGCGGTTTTGCGTACCTGCACCGCTGTTTCGTTAAGCAGGGCCACTACACCGGCAGTGGCATCGCTGTGGTCCAGGCTCAGCTTCATTTTCAATACGGCCAGCATGCCGCCTATACCGTCGTGCAGTTCTTTGGCAATACGGCTGCGTTCTATTTCTTCGCCTTCCATTTTTGCTTTAAGCGTGGTTATCTTGGTCCTGTTCCTGAAGTTACGATAGCCGGCGATCGCAAGGATCAGGATAATGCCGAGGCCGGTAACCACGGCTACGATCTGGGTATTCTTGTGTTCTATATCCCGTTGTTGTTTTTCGATCAGGAATTCTTTCTGTGCAATTTGTTTGTCTTTTTGTTCGCTGCGGAACCGGGCTTCCAGTTCCCCTGCTATTCTCAGGCTTTCGCGGTTTTGTATGCTGTCGCGCAGGGCATTGGCTACATGCTGCTGGGCAAGGGCTTCCTGGTAGCGCCCGGTGTTTTCATAAATAGCTACGAGGGTATTCAGGGCTTTCAGCTTGCCCGACAGGATGCCGGACGATTCGGCTTTGTCCAGCGCTATAAACAGTGCCAGTTCTGCATTCTTAAAGTCGCCGGCCTGGTAATAAGCATCCGCCAGGGTATAATAAGGCGCTACGATAGAGTAAAACGGGTAGGCTGCATTACTGGGACTGCGCAATGCCCTGCTTTGGTAGGGGATAGCCTTCTCCGGTTGGTGGAGCGCCAGGTAAAGGCGTGTACGGATAATATAACAGGACTGCAGCAGTTCCTCGTTGCCCGACTTTAAGCCATTGGCCAGGGCCTTGGCTGAATAGGCTTCGCAGGCTTTATAATCCTTGCGCATCAGGGCTACTTCCGATTTGTTGATCCATACATACCCATATATACTTTCCAGTTTCTTTTTCTTCAGCATGAGCGTTTCTGCCAGGTCGAGGTAGTAGGCCGCGTTATCGTACTGGTCCATATGGATCAGGACATCTGCAATATTACTGTAGGCCATTACCATATTGCGGTCTTCAGGCATTACCTGTTGCATGTACTGGATAATTGCGGAATAATATTCGATGGCCTTCTCATAATTTTCCTGTACGAAATAGGTGACGCCGATATTGACAAACAGCTTGGGCAACAGCTTCCGGTCATTGCCCGATGTACGGATGTAATGATAAGCTTCTTTATAGTAGCTGAAGCAGGAGTGGAAGTCGCCCTGGCCCATAGCCACCAGCCCCATCGATATCTTGGAAAGGGAAGCGAAGTAATAGTTGCCGGTAGCGATACTCTGCTGGAACAAGCGGTTGAACAAGGTCATAGCGCTGTCGGGATAGGTCCATTGCAGCAGGGTGCCCTGCTGGAACAGGTTTTCCTTTTTAATAGAATCAAGGGCATCGGGAGGCTGTTTCGGCATCCACATACGCAATACCGGGGCGGTGCCCCGCACATCGGCTTTAAACTCCTGTGCATACAGCCCCCTGCCCGGCAGCAGGTACAACAGCAGCACGAGCAGCCAGGTATAGCAGGAACGGCAGGCCCGCGGCAAAGAGTTATGGCAGTAGGTAAATAAGGCCGGCATTTGATTTAAGAGAATGGTAACCAGGCGCAAGATTGAAAGAATTGTTTAAAAATTATAGAGTAGTAGTACTCTATATATTTTTTTTGTAATGCCGCATTGGTGTTGACCTGTAGCTTAAGCCGGCAACGCCCGTTTTTTAAATAGGAGTAGTAATACTCTGTTTTCTGGCTGGAGCAATAGATAGTTTTGGATTAGAAATTTTGATCACTAATCATCAATTCAATTGTTCATGAAGAAACTAATACAAAAAACGGGCGCGCTTTTATTGCTGCTCTGTAGCCTGCTGCCTTTGCAGCGGGTGGTTGCCCAGGTCATTACGATCGGTACCGGAACCTTTTCCTCCACGTTGTATAACCCGGTTTCGGTGGGAGGTATGGCAATCTTTAACCCGGCTACGGCGCCTAAGAATGTGCATATACAGGTGGTATACAGCGCCGCCAGTATTAACGCTGCCGGCATTACGGCGCCGGGCATGATCGACTCTATCGCCTGGGATGTGGCTACGGTACCCAGCCGGCCGCTGATCAATTATACCATCAAGGGTAAGCTGCATAACACGGATTCCATTAGCGCCTTTTCGGGTAACAACCTCACACAACTTTTCAACCAGGCGAGTTTCATGCCGGTCGCCGGCTGGACCTGGATGCACTTCCAGACTCCCTTATACTGGAACGGTGTGGACAACATTGTTTTCGATATCTGCTCCGATACGGTTACCGCACCTATTTCCGGTACTGTAAGGTTAAGCAATCCTACTACCGGGCCTAATACCTGGGTTGCGGCCACAGCCCTGACCCCGCTCTGCGGCGTCTATACCGGCGCCAACGGCGGTATACGGTTAAGGCCCAATATCAAAATGTCTTTCCGGCCGGTAACCTGCAGCGGCGTACCCGCTACGATGACGATCACGCCGGCAGGTCCATTGCAGGGTTGCGATGGCAACTACAAATTACTGCAATTGGGTAGCGTACCCCCCGGCGCTTATAGTGTACAATGGCAAAAGTCGGTCAATAACGGTCCCTGGGGAAATATAAGCCCGGGCGGCAATAGTGTGGCCTATAACGCGCAGATCGTTGCCGGGCAATCCGTAAAATACCGTGCCGTTATTTCATGCCCTACTACCAGTGCTTCTGTTACCAGCAACGAGGTTACTGTAAATCCCGCACCCGATCCGGTATTTGCCGTATTACCCTATACCCAGGATTTTGAAAGCTGGATGGACCGCTGTCTGACCAGCGATGCACCGGACTCTTCGTGGTTGAACGTAAATGCTGACGGGCCTTTCTCCTGGCGCCGCGAAGACCAGGGAGCAACTGCGGGCTGGATTTATGATGTGAACCCGCTTTACTATAACCCCGTGAGCTCCACCGGCAGCCACTCTGCGCGTATCCAGAGCTCCAAAGGCCCGGGTACGGGTAGCCTGCTGTTGCACGTTAACTGTACCGGTACCGGTAATAAGGAGTTACGTTTTGACTATATGAGCAAAACCGGGTCCAACAACAACCTGCAGATTCTTTCTTCTTCCAATAACGGGACTACCTACGATTCGTTGGCCACCTTTGGTTCTATGGGCGTAAACGCCCAGTGGCAGTCGTATGTGGTGCAGATCCCATCTACCAGCGCCAATACCATTATCCAGTTCAAGTCAATCAGTTCCGGCAGCCAGTCTGGTGATTTCGATATGGGTATCGATAACGTGCATGTTTATCCTGCTTGTGATGGTAAGCCTGTAGCGGGTACTGTGGATTCTGGCTCAGCTTGCCCCGGCGCAGGCGTAACCCTTTCGCTCTCCGGATCTTCGCTGGTAGCCGGGCTGAACTGGCGCTGGCAGCAAACCACAGACGGTATTGCCTGGACAGACGTTGCCGGCGGCAATGTCGAGCATCCGACCACGCCCTTAAACGCACCTACCTGGTTCCGTTGTATCCTCACCTGTACCAATAGCGGGCAAAGCGATACCACGGCGCCGCAATTATTCGCGCTTAAATCTTTCTTTAATTGTTACTGTAACTCCGGTTCTACGGTGGCCAGTCCCGGTCTGAATATCGGCAATGTAAAAGTATTCGCCCCGGCTGCCACAACACCCATGGTAGATAATGGTAACCCACTGCCGGCAACCAACAACCTGCAGGCCAAAAAACACTATACCGATTATACCCATGTGGCACCCGCAGATATGTATCGCGACAGCACCTATAAACTGCTGCTGACCTTCTTTACCAGTAATGGGACCAATGTATTCCCGCAGATGGGTAAGACCTATACCAAAGTATGGATCGACTTCGACCATAACGGTACTTTCGATGCTGCTGAACAGGTAATGGGGCATACCAAAGAGGCCAGTGTTTACGTGGATTCTGCCACCTTCGTTATACCAGCTACAGCCGCAGCAGGTATAACCGGTATGCGTATCGTAACCAACGATGTATATGATACCACGCTGATACAGCCCTGCGGGCCTTACAGCTATGGCGAGACCGAAGACTACCTGGTACACCTCTGGAACATGCCTTGTAACGGAAGTGCCGCAGCCGGTACCATAACAGCTTCCGATAGCCTGGCTTGTCCCGGTTATCCGTTTACCCTTACCCACACCGGTTATGACAGCACCTCAGGACAAACAACCCGTACCTGGCAGCAGTCTGCAAACGGAACAACCTGGACCGATATAACGGGGGCGGATAACGTAAATGTACTGGCACAATTGTTTACCGCTAAACAGTGGTATCGCGTAAAGACGGTATGCAATGCTACGGCAAGCAATTCCTATTCCGACTCGGTGCTCGTTAACCTCAGCAATGCCTGCTATTGCGTAAGTTATGCCGATGGCGGCTTTGCCGGTAAGGCAGACAGCAGCGATATAGGCGGCTTCAGCTTTGCATCGATGAGCTTCCCGCTTACCGGTGGGCACCTCAATAACCCCGATGCCGTGCGTAAGTATACCAGCCGCACCTACCTGGCGCCGGTACAGCTCTGGGCCGACAGCACCTATAATTTTACAATAGATCATACTTTGTTACGCAACGACCATGCCGATGCCAAAATAACCCTGTTCATCGACTATAATGGCAATGGTACTTATGATATACCTGCCGAACGTGTGTATTCCACGATTTCGACTGCTACTACCTGGCATAAAACCGGGCAGATCACCATTCCTTCCGGTGTGATCACCGGCCAGTCCGTGGGCATGCGCCTGATCGTTAACAACGATACCAGCGCCAATGCGCCGTCAGACGAGGCTTGCGGCATCTACACTTCCGGAGAAACGGAGGACTATTGGTTACGTTTCGACAAGTTCGTATCGATAGGCGATATCGCTCATAGCCTCGGCGCTATCCACATCTTCCCCAACCCTACTACGGGTATAACCTCTGTACGATACGATGGTAAAGGTGTGCGGCAAGCTACGCTTAAAGTAACGAATATAACCGGGCAGGTACTGGAAACGCTTGTCTTGCCTGTACTGGAACAGGGACAGGTGATCAAACTAAACCTGGATGGTTACGCGAAAGGCATCTACTTTATTACGCTTGGAGCAGACGGCCGTAGTGTAACCGGTAAAATAGCTATACACTAGCAACGGGAAGTGGTTATCCCCATTTATCGTTATGCCGGACGCTGGAATAGATAAGGCATCCCGATGATTTTGCAGTTCCGCGGGCCGCCCGGCCTGCGGGACTGTTTTAAAATTTTTTTATACCATGTCAGTATTATACCGATCAGGACTTTTTACCACGTTGCTGTGCCTTGCTTTTATAACGCTCTGCGCCCAGCAGGAAAATAAATGGGCCTTCGGCAATCATGCGGGCCTGGATTTCAGTTCCGGCACGCCGGTTGCGTTCCAGACGGCCATGCAAGGGTTTGGCGAAGGCGAAGCCTCCGTATGCGACCCCGTTACCGGGCAATTGCTGTTTTATACCGAAGGCAGTTTTGTATGGGACCGGAACCATAACCTGATGCCCAACGGATCCGATCTTACCGGACTTGCAAGTGTTACCTCTTATTCTGTTACATCCAGTGCTTCGCAGGGTGCATTGATCATACCGATGCCCGGCAATACCCAACAATATTATGTATTCTCGCTCACCTCCATGGAGCAGAATGGCGTGGGTAACGCCGGCAAGTTGTACTACAGCATTGTCGATATGAGTCTCAACGGCGGTATGGGCGATGTGGTGCCTAATAAGAAAGGGGTTTTTGTAGACGGCGGCCTGTCCGAACGTATGACAGCCGTAGCCGGCGATCGCTGTAACATCTGGGTGATCACCTGCTCGGTAGATGCACAGATCAGGGCCTACGAGATCAACTTTACCGTAGTGGATCCCGTGCCTGTAACATCGCCTGTAGGTATGGCGCAATTATTCACCGGTAACCTGGCTATATCGCCCAACGGTAAAAAGCTGGCGGCTACCAAATGTAACGTATACGGGCAGGGGCTTGACGGCGCTATGTTGTTCGACTTCGATGTCACAACGGGCCTGGCTTCCAACCCCATCAACCTGTTGCCTGCCTATGGCGGCTACAGCGTATGCTTCTCGCCCGATAACTCAAAACTCTATGTAGCCGGTGGTTTTCAGCACCTTTTCCAGTACAACCTGGCTTCGGGCAATGCAGCGGCGATACAGGCTTCAGAAACGAATATCGGCGCAGCATCCATGACGGATCTCAAGATTGCGCCCAATGGCAAGATCTACTTTAAAGCAAACGATTATCTCGCAGGCAGTCCCAATTATCTTGCGGCACTGAACACGCCCAACCTGCCGGGCACGGCTGCCGGTTATACGGCCAACGCGGTAATGCTGCTGCCGGGTACCTCGGCCCTGGGTAGCCTGCCCAATATCGTACCGGTATTCAGCTTCAGTAAAGATACCCTGCACAGCATGCACTACCGCAGCGATGTGTGCTTTAGCAACAGCATCCTGCTGGAAGCCACGAATACCAATGGCTGGAGCTATACCTGGAGCAACGGCGACACGGGGAGCCTGCTGGTCGTGAATACGCCCGGGCTCTATACGGTACGTTACTATACCAGTCCCTGCTCTTATAATATCGACAGCTTCGAAACATTTTTCCCCTCTGTACTTACGAAGAACAGCTGCCGGCAACAGGCCAACGGCAGTGCATGGGTTATACCGGCCCAGGGCGATACCACCGGTTACACCTATACCTGGACCGATACCGCGGGCAATGTACTGTCTGTATCCGATACCCTGCCCGATGTTGC
This sequence comes from Taibaiella chishuiensis, assembly GCF_003014535.1. Lineage (GTDB taxonomy): Bacteria > Bacteroidota > Bacteroidia > Chitinophagales > Chitinophagaceae > Taibaiella > Taibaiella chishuiensis. Next base: position 828,107 of record NZ_PYGD01000001.1, read on the forward strand.
ACCGGGTAATTACAAACTGCTGATCACCTCGGCAGGCGGCTGTAATACCAAGCTGGATATCAGTATCGGGGAGGATGTATACGAAACCTCGTTTACAGCCGATACGCTTGCCTGCCAGGGCAAGGCTGTCGCCTTTCAAAATAATTCCGATCCTTACTTCACCGGCTTCCGCTGGTATTTCGGCGATGGGTCCAACTCCGTACAGGTAAGCCCGGAGCATGGCTTCGGCAATGCCGGCAGCTACCGGGTAATGCTGGTGGGTACGGGTACTCATTGCACCGATACCAGCTACCGGCAGATCGTGATCGATAGTATATACCAGTTGTCGCTAACTAAAGATAATAACCGTATCTGTATGGGGAATACAATCCGTTTCGAACCCCGGGGTATAGCGGACAGCACAGTACAACAACTCTCCTGGTCCTTTGGCGACCAGACTGGTTTCGCCGCACAACCCGGCCCGGTAAGCCATGCCTACGACCGGCCCGGTGTAATGCCGGTAACGCTTACCGTAATGTTCCGCACTTGCCCCGAACAGGTACTGCAGGATACGGTCATTGTTTTTGCCATGCCGTATGTCAACCTGGGCGCCGATTCCAGCCTTTGTCTGCATGGATCTCCATTGGTATTGACCGAACTTAACGGACAGCCCGTGGGCAGTACTTACCGCTGGAGTACCGGCGAGACGGGCAATAGTATAACGGTACGGCAGCCGGGCACTTATACGCTCAGCGTTACTTCGCCCGACGACTGTACCACCAGCGAGGTACTGGAAGTGCGTAAAGACTGTTATATCGATATTCCCAATGCCTTTACGCCTAATGACGATGGGATCAACGATTATTTCTTTCCCCGTCAGTTATTGTCAGCAGGTGTAACAGGCTTCTCCATGAAGGTGTTTAACCGTTGGGGCCAGGTGGTATTCGATACCGACAAAACCGATGGCCGTGGCTGGGACGGCCGCTTTAACGGGGCAGAGCAACCCCAGGGTGTATACCTCTACAAGATCGATGTGGTGTTGAAGAACGCACGAATGGAAAACTATACCGGTAATGTAACCCTGCTCCGGTAGGCTACAACCTAAACGAATAAAACAAACTAAGATGAAGAAGATACACATTGGGATGGCGCTGATCGTAATCTTGCTGCAGTTGGTATGCAGCAAAAGGGCTGGCGCTGTCGATGCGGGGGGCGGCGAGCTGACCTATGAATATGTAAACGACTCTACCTACCGGTTTTATTTTAAGTATTACCGGGGCTGCGGCGGCTTCCCGGAATGGAACCAGATAAGCCTCTGTTACCGCAATACAACCTGTGGCGGTATCTGGTCTACCAAGCGCCTGGATAAAATGGTATCCACGCCCGATGGCCGGCCCAACGGCCAGGTTGTAGATGCGGGCTGTGCCGGAATCAGTAATACCTGTAACGATCCTACTTCTACCAACGAGATGTACCGTGCCTGGTGGTATTCCGGCGAAGTAACCATACCACCCTGCAACAAATGGCTCTTTTCCGTCAACATCGTACAGCGCGATATGAATACGCCTTCTAACCTGGTGGTACTGCCTTACCCCGACAACAACCTGTACATAGAGGCTGTGATCGATAACACGGTTGCCAAAAAACAATCCTCTCCTTACTTTACCGTACCGCCGCCGGTGTATGCCTGCGCCGGCAGTAGCTTCAGCTATAACGGCGGGGTGATCGATCCCGACGGCGACTCGCTGGTCTATCGTACCATTCAGCCGAGAAGTGCGACCGCCGATCTTTTTGTTGTTTGTGCCGGCTATCCGCCGCTGACCATGTCCTTTTCCAACATGGCTTACAACACCAACAATAATCCCTTTGCCACCAATAATAGTTATAGCCTTAACGCAGCCACGGGCGATATGAGTTTTACACCGGCCGGCAGCCAGCGGGCTTACCTGGCCTATATCGTAGAGAAATACCGTAACGGTACACTGATCGGTTCGGTGATGCGCGATTCCCGCCTGGATATCCGCAATTGCACCACGCCGCCCTTTACCGTAAATATGAATACCGCTACGATAACCGGCGGTACCATGAGCAATGATACCCTGATGTTGTGTGGCAATACGGAAGCCAACTTCTGCTTCCAGGCTACAGCAGCCGCAGGTACGGTACTGCAGGTTACGGACAATAGCGGCGCGATGTTGAAAGGAGCGGCTGTAACCTATACGGGACAAGGCTCCAACAATGTATCGGGTTGTGTACAATGGCGGCCGCAGGGCAATGATACCGGTTATCATAACTTCGTGGTGAATGTAAAAGATTCTACCTGTTCGGCTACCGGTATGCCGGTTATCCGTTCGTACCGCTTCCCGGTTTATGTAAAACCCGGCGCCCAGATCTGGGTAGAGGATACGCTCATTTGCCCTGGAGCATCTACACGGCTTGCCGGTATCGGTGGTACGCAGTTCTCCTGGTCTTCGGTGCCTATGAACTCGGGCTTCTCCTGCACCACCTGCGATACCACCATCGTTACGCCCCAGGATACCACGCTGTACATCGTACATTCGAACCTCAACAACGGTTGCCGTACCGTCGATTCGGCATGGGTATACCGCGACCGGTCTACCAGGCTGGACGTATCGCCCGATACCATTGCGCTCTGTGATGGCGGGGCTTATGTAATGCTGAATGCAACCGCTTCGGGGCTTAAGCCGCTCAAAACCGTTGCCTGTGGCGCTTACAGCCCTGTATCGTCTACCGGGCTGCATGTGATGGAAATGGCACAGGGCAGCAATAACAGCAGCTCCAGCAATATTCATTATACCTATGCCGAATATTGGGGACCTTTCTACCAGCTCTATCGTACCCAGCGTATGCAGACCATCTACCGTAAGGAAGAGCTGCGGCATGAAGGCATGTTGCCCGGGAGTATACAGAAGCTGGCACTGCATTACGCGCCGTCCGGCGGTGTCAATCCCACCTACCAGGACGTAAAGATCGCTATGCGGTGTACCGACAAGTTCGAGTTTGTATCGCCCTTCCAGAATGAATTTGAAACCGGCCTGGTCGAAACTTTTTCCGCGCCGAGCGTCACTCTGCAACCGGGTTGGAACGAATTTACCTTTACCGTACCTTACGATTACGATACGGCTAAGAACCTGGTCGTGCAGTTTTGCTACAGCGGTGTAACGCCCGCCTACTCGGCCTCGGCGCCTATGCTGCCTATCTATTATGTAACCACGCCCTACCGCTCGTCTATCAGTTCGGGGCAAACGGCAGCGGGCAGCGCCTGCAGCAACAACGTAGGCACGGTGGTCACCAATAGCCGCAGGCCGGATATCCGTTTGTCCTTTACCGGTATGCCGGAAACCAACTATACCTACGCCTGGACACCGCCTGCCGGAATGGATAACCCCGGAGCCGCATCTACAGGCGTGTTTGCCGACTCTACCCGCTGGTATACCGTATCGACCAAAGGGCGTTATGGCTGCGAGGTTAAAGATTCGATCCTGGTTTATGTAGCTAAGAAAGATTTTGAAGTATACCCGGCACGTACCGAAGCCTGCCTGGGCGATGTAGTGCGGTTGAATGGTACCGGCGGTTATACGTACAACTGGTACAACAGTGATTTTTCGCTGCCCTCCGGCTTTACCTGTATCAACTGCGATACGCCAAACGTTACGCCCGGCCTGGGCCAGCATGACTACAGTGTGATCATTGCCGACTATTTCAAATGCTCCGATACGCTCAATGCCTCGATCTATGTAAACGATACGCCGGCCACGGTTGTGCTCAATAACGATACGACCATCTATTACGGGCAAAGCATACAGCTGTTTGCCGAAGGCGCCCTGCATTATATCTGGACGCCGGCCGCTTCGCTCAATAACCCAAGGGTTGCTGCCCCGGTAGCTTCGCCGCAACAGAGCACCTGGTACGTGGCCAACGGTTATACCGCGGCAGGTTGTACCAATAAGGATTCTGTGCTGGTAAAAGTGATCGTTAATGAAAATGCATTTATCCCGAACGCGTTCAGTCCTAACGGCGATGGCGTCAACGATGTGTTCAAGGTAGGCAACCTCATACACCAGCGTATTATGGCCTTCAGCATTTTCGATCGTTGGGGGGAAGAGATATATAAAGCCGGTATCAACGAGAACGGCTGGGACGGAACCTACCGGGGCAAACAGATGCCCCTGGGCACTTACTATTACTATATACAGCTGGCCCTGCCCGACGGTGCGCTTAAAACTTACCGCGGCGACCTGACGCTGATCAGATAGACGACCAAACGAGTACCTGCAAAAAAACACCCGCGATAAGCGGGTGTTTTTATCTACAGGTATATTTTACTCAGGTCAGGCTTCTTCGTGTTTCGACATTTCGGCAGCGATCAGCTGTTCGAGATAGGTGCGTAATGCGGGTATTTTTACCTTTTCGGTAACGTCGAAGGCAAAGGCATTCACCATCATCTTCTTGGCCGACTGTGCACTGATACCGCGGCTTTGCAGGTAGAACAGGGCTTCCTTGTTGATCTGCCCGATAGTAGTACCGTGGCTGCATTTTACATCGTCTGCAAAGATCTCTAACTGCGGCTTGGCATTTACTGTAGCCTTTTCGCTGAACAGGATATTGTTGCTCTGCTGGAAGGCATTGGTCTTCTGGGCATCCTGGTATACATAGATCTTACCGTTAAACACCGCTTTAGACTTGTCGAGCAATACGCCTTTATACAACTGGTTGCTTTCGCCATGCGGGAACTTATGGTGTACCTCGGTATGGTTGTCGACCAGCTGGCTGCCTGCGGTCAGGTACAGGCCATACAGATGGCTTTCAAGACCTGCGGCATTCAGGTGCAGGCTCAGGTTATTGCGTACAAAGTCTGCGCCGGGTAAGGTAAAGGTATAGTTGCTGTAATTGCTGCCTGCAGCCTGTGTGGCTTCGGTACGATGTACCAGGCGGATACCTTCCCTGCCGGTCTGTATATCGTAATGGTGGAAGTGCGCGTTTTCGGCTACTGCGATTTCCGTTACACCGTTTACAAAAACAGGGTTAGTGGTCTTGTCGGTAATTACGGTTTCGATAATCTCGAGCGATGCGCCTGCAGCTACCACGATCAGGTGACGTGGTTGCAGGAATACAGCCGAGTCGGCCAGGATTACGTTAACGATATGCAGGGGCCTGTCGAGGGCTTTATTTTTAGGCGCTTCGAGATACAGGCCGTCGGTATACAACGCGGTATTCAAAGCGGTAAAGGCATTGTCCTTAACCGTGGCAATAGCGCCGAAGTGTTGTTCAAAAGCAGGCTCATGCTCTGCATCCAGGAACGAAAGGATCTTCAGGTCCTTAGCATCGGGCAGTACGGACAGGTCGTTGTTGATACGGCCGTTAACCGTAACCAGGCGGTAAGCGCCTTTCTGCTCGCCTTTGATCGAATGTTGCACCTCGTCCAGGTGGGCGGCGATCAGTTTTGCAGTCTGATCGAAAGCTTCTTTGGACAGCTCGCTGGTAACTACTTCCAGGTCGTAGGCTTCTTTAAGGTAGGGCAGGGTATTGGTAAACCGCCACTCCTCGTTTTTAACAGAAGGAAAACCAGTAGATCTGAATATATCGAAAGCTTCCTGGCGCAATGCCCGCAAGTGTTCGTTGCCGCTTTGTAAAGAGGCAATTTCAAACTTAGCCGCAAAGCGCTCGTATAACGGCGTTTCTATTTGATTGGTCATTATCATTTTTATAGATTTTCATGCTGCACCGGTGCGATGCACCCCTACATCAGCAAATTAACTCACTGTTTCTTCTTTGATCCAGTCATAACCCCTTTCTTCGAGTTCCAGGGCCAGTTCTTTGCCGCCGGTTTTTACGATCTTGCCATCGCTCAGTACGTGTACAAAATCGGGAACGATATAGTCCAGCAGGCGCTGGTAGTGGGTAATGATGATGAACGCATTGTCCTTGCTGCGCAGTTTGTTTACGCCGCGGGAAACGATACGCAGGGCATCGATATCGAGGCCCGAATCGGTTTCGTCCAATATGCTCAGCTTAGGTTCGAGCATAGCCAGCTGGAAGATCTCGTTCCTTTTCTTCTCACCGCCGGAAAAGCCTTCGTTGAGCGAACGGTTAACCAGTTTGGCATCGAACTCTACGAGTTTCTGTTTTTCTTTGGACAGGGCCAGGAACTCTTTCGCAGTCATAGCCTCAAGGCCTTTATACTTGCGGATCTCGTTCATGGCTGTTTTCAGGAAGTTGATATTCGATACGCCGGGGATCTCGATCGGGTACTGGAAAGCAAGAAACACACCTTCGCGGGCACGGTCTTCGGGCGACATGTCCAGCAGGTCCTTGCCATCGAGGCTGATGCTGCCTTCGGTCACTTCGTAGTTCTGGCGGCCGGAAAGTACGGAGGCCAGCGAACTTTTTCCCGCGCCGTTGGGACCCATAATGGCGTGAACTTCGCCGGCTTTTACTTCGAGGTTAAGCCCTTTCAGTATTTCTTTTTCTTCTACTCCTGCGTGCAGGTTTTTAATTGATAACATATAAGCTCAAAGCCACGGGGGCCTTTTTAATTAAGGTTGATCACAAAAAATGAATGCCGGGTCTTAACCGACGCTGCCTTCCAGGGATATCGCCAGCAGCTTCTGTGCTTCTACGGCAAATTCCATCGGCAGTTTATTCAGTACTTCTTTGGCAAAACCGTTCACGATCATCTCCACCGCCTTTTCGGTATCGATACCGCGGGCATTGAGATAAAAGATCTGGTCTTCGCCGATCTTCGACGTCGTAGCCTCATGTTCCAGCGTCGCCGTATTGTTCCTGGATTCGATATAAGGGAAGGTATGCGCACCGCAACGGTCGCCGATCAGCATCGAGTCGCACTGGGTAAAGTTACGTGCGTTGTCTGCCTTGCTGCCGATCTGTACCAAGCCGCGGTAGCTGTTCTGGCCATTACCTGCCGATATCCCTTTGGAGATGATGCGGCTGCGGGTATTGGCGCCCAGGTGATAAATCTTGGTGCCGGTATCGGCAATCTGTTTGCCTTTGGTAACGGCTACGCTGTAAAACTCACCATAGCTGTTGTCGCCCTGCAGGATCACGCTGGGGTATTTCCAGGTAATGGCCGAACCGGTTTCTACCTGGGTCCAGGAGAGTACCGCGTTGGCGCCTTTGCAGATGCCGCGTTTGGTTACGAAGTTGTAGATACCGCCTTTGCCTTCCGCATCGCCGGGGTACCAGTTCTGCACGGTCGAGTATTTTACTTCGGCATTATCCATCACCACGATCTCTACTACTGCGGCGTGCAATTGGTTCTCGTCGCGCATCGGTGCGGTACAGCCTTCGAGGTAGCTTACATAAGCTTCCTTATCGGCTACGATCAGCGTACGTTCAAACTGGCCGGTATTCTGCGCATTGATCCGGAAATAGGTAGAGAGTTCCATCGGGCAACGTACGCCTTTGGGTATGTATACGAATGAGCCATCGGAGAACACCGCGGCGTTCAGTGCGGCAAAAATATTATCGCTGTGCGGTACCACGCTGCCCAGGTATTGTTTTACCAGTTCGGGATGCTCTTTAACGGCTTCGCCGAAGGAGCAGAATATAATACCCAGTTTGTTCAGCTCTTCCTTGTAGGTGGTCTTTACCGACACGCTGTCGAATACCACATCCACGGCTACACCGGCCAGGCTTTTCTGTTCGGAAAGCGGTATGCCCAGCTTTTCAAAAGTGGCCAGCAGCTCGGGATCTACCTGGTCGAGACTGTCGTATTTAGGTTTGGAACTGGGAGCAGCGTAGTAAGAAATGCCCTGGAAGTTCATGTCGGGCATTTTAAAGTTCTGCCAGCCGGGAAGGTCCATTTTCTCAAAAGCATGAAAAGCCTTCAGGCGCCATTCCAGCAGCCATTCGGGCTCTTCTTTTTTCTTTGAAATAAAGCGAATGGTATCTTCATTAAGGCCGGGTGGCAATATGTCCATTTCGATGTCGGTAACGAAACCATGCTCGTATTCTTTACCGGCAATCTCTTCTAAGTATTCGGTACTGTTTTCCATAACATCTCAGCCCATGGGATATAGGGCATTACCTGTGATTAAGCCTGCAAAGTTACAACCAAAAACCTGCAAAAACCAAGGTTAATGATAAAAGGTTTCTATATAGTATTAGGCTATACAAACCGGCCTCCGCAGCAGGCTTGCAGCACTTTTATCCTCCTGCACCGGGTATCGGTCGGTATATTTTGCGCCGCAAAGTTCTTATTAAAAAAATAAAAAATACCAGGAATCCGGTATTTTTTATTAATATGTGAAAATTTATTTTTGTTGCCGCTGCTTATGCAGCGTACTCCGGGGCTTGCCCCGTTTTTACCCGGCTTATCATTTCCTTTTATTCACTTAAAAACCAAATTTTTATGAAAAAGAAAAGTGCTGGTCTCTCCCGTAAATTATTTCTGAATAAAGCTGTGCTGGCCGAACTGAACCTGCGGCAGCAGCAAGTGCTTATCGGCGGGGCTGCGCCCAGCCGCAAATTGCCCTGTGTAACCGTAGCCGGCGCCGGCAGTTGCAATACTACGCCCCCGAACCAGGATATCTGTATCTGGTGCTAAAATTAACCGGTACCATTTGCATTGCCTGATGTCCCCGCTGCGGGGAACTGAAGAAAATTTAATCACCCCCTTTATTCCCATTGTTTATGAAAAAGAAAAAAACCGGCCTGCCCAGGCTGCAGTTCAACAAAGAAGCCATCAGTATTTTGAATACCTGGCATAGCGCCGGGGTAAAAGGCGGCAGCGGCCTCGATTGCGGCGGCGTGCAGGTGAGCAATGGCCAGCCCATCAGCTGTATCGGCCATACCTGCGAGTCCTGGAACTCCGAGATGCCTACCTGCTGGAATTGCGCCGAGGCCTGATCCCGGGTATAAAAAAGAACGCCGCCAATAACCACGATGGTTAAGGCGGCGTTTTCTTTTTTGAAGCTTTTAGAGCTTAATAATTTCTTCCGTTTTCTGATCGAAAAAATGATATTCGGTCATCTGGTAATTGTTGTCGGTGTGGAGCTTCAGCCATACACCGTACGTACGGTACCATTTCCACTGCAGGGAGCGCCAGAAACCGCTGGTCTTCAGGTAAGCAACAAGCATGGGGTGTGCGTGCAGCTTCAGTTTGCGGTGTCCCTGGTTGATCAGGTACCTGAAATCTTTTTCTACCTCGTCGGTAATCAGGATCGAAGGGCCTATTTTGCCGGTTCCTTTACAGGTAGGGCATACCTCGGCCGTACTGATATTGATCTCGGGGCGGAGGCGCTGACGGGTAATCTGCATCAAGCCGAACTTGGAGATCGGGAGCAGGGTATGCCGAGCTCGGTCGGTGGTCATGCACTCCGTCATGTAATCATAAAGCTTTCGCTTGTTGTCGGGCAGCTTCATATCGATAAAGTCGATAATGATGATACCGCCGATATCGCGAAGGCGCAGTTGCCTGCAAATTTCTTCTGCGGCTTCCAGGTTGGTCTTCAGGGCGCTTTCCTCCTGGTTGCCGTCTGCGGCGCGGGTACCGCTGTTCACGTCGATCACGTGCATCGCTTCGGTATGCTCGATAATGAGGTAAGCGCCGCTTGCGAGGTTTACCGTTTTACCGAATGCGGCCTTTACCTGCCGGGTAATCCCGAAGTGATCGAATATCGGCTGGCCGTTATGGTAGAAGTTGACGATCTCTTCTTTTTCCGGTGCGATACGGGATACATATTCCCGGGTTTCGTTCATGATCCCTTTTTCATTGACAACGATACGCTGGAAACTTTCGTTCAGCAGGTCGCGCAAGATGGAGGTGGTTTTAGCCTGTTCGCTCAGGATCCGTTTGGGCGGATGAGCGCCTTTCAGGTTTTCCTGTATAGTTTTCCACTGGTTGGTCAGGTCCAGCAGATCGGCATGCAATTCGGCCGTGTTTTTGCCCTCGGCTGCGGTTCTTACGATTACCCCGAAGTTTTTGGGTTTGATACTTTCCACGATCTTTTGCAGCCGTTTTCTTTCTTCTCCGGAGTGAATTTTCCGGGATACGGATACAAAATTATTGAAGGGGGTAAGTACTACAAATCTTCCGGGAAACGAGAGTTCGCAACTTAAACGGGGACCTTTGGAAGATATCGGTTCTTTCAGAATCTGGACAATGATCTCAGGTTTCTGGGTAAGAACATCGGTAATCTTACCGGTCTTTAATATTTCCTGCTCATTCTCGAACTTGCCAAAATCGAAGCCATTGGGGCTGTTGTCCCTTATGGCTGTATTTGTAAATTTCAACAGTGAACGGATATACGGACTCAGGTCGGAATAATGGAGAAAAGCGTCTTTTTCGTATCCAACATCTACAAATGCGGCATTAAGGCCGGGCATCAGTTTTTTTACTTTGCCTAGATATAAATCACCAACGGCAAACGCCGAATTATTATGTTCGTAATGAAGTTCTACGAGTTTTTTATCTTCCAGAAGCGCTATTTCTACCCCATCAGCCGACGCATTGATTATCATTTCTTTATTCATGAAAATCGTTTTAGTCGTCACCAATACTGCTCCTGCTCCCGGGTATAGATCCCGTGGAGCAGTGCAGTTTTTTTTCTGCACGCTTATAAAAATACAAACCCCATACTTACTCAGGGAGCAGTACCGGGGTTAGCATTTTATAATATTGGAATTAAACAGAAAGGCCATGCATATACATTAGATAAAGCTGGTTTCCGTTAAAAAACAGTGCTATTTCTTTTTGCTCTTATGACGGTTCTTTCTTAAACGCTTCTTACGTTTGTGGGTGGCGATTTTATGACGTTTCCTCTTTTTACCACTTGGCATAGCTCAAATAATTTTTTGTTGTTAAAAATAGTATTTCGTATAGAGTACCTTATAAAAAAGTCTTCCAAAGTTTGGTTCCCTTACGGGAAATTAAAAGGTCTTCATGTATTCGTCCAGGTCTTTGTTGAAGTCCGGGTTATTCATGATCCTTTTAGCTTCATTGAACATCGCTTTCGCTTTATCCGTTTCCTTTTGCCGCTTATAGGCTTCACCCAGGAACAGGTAGGCTTCTACGTTATTCTTATCCACCCGCAATATCGTATTGCCCCGCGCTACAGCCTTATCCAGCTGTCCCGACTCCACGGCCATTTTACCTAAAATAATATTGGCAGGTATATTTGTCGAGTCTTTCCGCACAATAGTCAGCAGCTGCTCAATGCCTTTCATCGTCTCTCCGGTTCCATCTATAAACACGCCGGCAAGCTCTATGCGGGTAGTGTCGTTATTGGGGTTAAGCTCCAGAAGCTGGTTGTAGCAAGCGATTGCTTCCTCTGCCATCCACTGTCTTACCGATCGATTCCGTTCATGATGGAGCTCCTCTGACAGCAAATGGGCTGCAAAGTTCAGCTTTTTTTCTGAATTTTCCAATTTTCCGGATTTCGCGAAGTAATAAGCAGCTACGGCGTGGTTTTTATTTTGTTGCCACAGCTTACCGAGGGTCTCATAAGCAGCGATTTGCTGGGCGGTTACATCGCCGCGGGTAATCGTATTTTCCTGGCGGTTAATTTCGGCCTGGGCTGCCGGAGCCAGCTTTTGCTTGGCGGCGGCGAGCAGCGAATCGAAGCTGGCGGCTTTTGGAATTTCCATACCGGCGGCCTGGCGTTCACCCGGTGTTCCGCCCTGGGACATGGCTGCAGCCATTTTATCCTCTTTTTTAGGCGCCACCGTATTCCCGGCAAAATAGAGCAATGCAATCAGTCCTAAAGCGGCGGCAATAGCGCCGTAATGTATCGGTTTCAAAGGCAAAATTTGCTGCAAAGGTAGGGAAGGAAAATTTAAGCGCCGGTTAATGGGTGCAAGGCCCGCGATCCGGCAGACACGGATGAAGAGGAATTAAGGACGCTAGTTAAGGCCTCACACCGCTGCGATTCTGGTGAATTGTATTGCTTTGGACGGGATAGTGTGGATTAGGGCGGATTTAAGGGTTGGCTATTGTTAGGGATATTTTTAGGTCTCGCGGCGGCTACGATTGTCGTGGTGTATTGTATTGCTTGGGTCTGTATCGTGCGGGTCAGGCGGGATTGAGGGATGGATATTGTCATAGATATTTTTGTCTCGCTGCGGCGCGGCGAGACCATTTTTTTAATACCTGTTACCTGTATCAGGCCTGCAGTGTAACAGGACAAGCGAAACTTCGTATGCTCGTCCGGGGCTTTTTCAGGTCTCGCAGCGAGACAGCGATTGTGTGGATTTTATTGCTTTGAACGGGATAATGCGGATCACGCGGATTTGAAGGTTAGCTATTGTTATAGATGTTTTCCGCCGCTGTTGGTGTTGTCACCAACAGCAGATTTATATGCTAAAGTACGGTTATCAGCACCCGGAGAACGCTCGGAATAGATCGGGCTAACAGATAAGCTTGCTCAAAATTGCCGCGGGGAGGAACAAGATGATGGTTTATAAGGTGAAAGGCAGGATAAGGATGGATCAAGCGGAAAAGCTGGATATTTCCGGACATCACTTGTCTCGTTGCGGCGCGGCGAGACTATTTTTTTAATACCTGTTACCTGTATCAGGCCTGCAGTGTAACAGGACAAGCAAAACTTCGTATGCTCGTCCGGGGCTTTTTAAAGTCTCGCAACGACACAGCGATCGTTGCGGGAAATGTTTTGGTAAGTCGTGTGCAAACAGCCAGGGTAAAGTATCCGCCTGCAAACTCAAAAATAAAACTCCCGGCGCCGGGCCGGGAGTCTGAAAAAAATATCAGGAAAAAAGGGATCAGATGCCGATCGCGGATTCTTTGGCGGCGAGGCTCATTTCCCGGATCAGCGAAGGATCTTTTTCGATGGCATTGCCCACCACGATGATCTGTGCACCGGCCCTGCCGTTTTCATAAACCTTTTCGGGCGTACGGATACCGCCGCCTATTACCAGCGGGATGTCTATATTGCCGGCTACCCGGCTGATCATTTCGGTACTGATCGGGTACTTGGCGCCACTGCCGGCATCCATATAAATAAGGTGCTTGCCCTGCAGTTCGCCGGCCCATGCGGTACAAAGCGCCACGTCGGGTTTGTTGGCCGGGATGGGCGCCGAATGGCTCATATACGAAACCGTAGTGGGCACGCCACCATCGATCACCATATAACCGGTAGAGATCACTTCGAGGCCGCTCATCTTAACCGCCGGGGCAGAGACTACGTGCTGCCCGATCAGCAAGTCCGGGTTACGACCCGAGATCAGCGAGAGGTACAGCAGGGCATCGGCGCAGGGGGAAACCTGCGCAGGGCTGCCGGGGAACAGTACTACCGGGATCTTACTGACGGTTTTAAATTGCTGGATACAATGGTCTACATGTGCGGTAACCACGATACTACCCCCCATAAAGACATAATCTACGCCGGCATCTTCACATTTCTGTGCGATACTGCATATGGAGTCGGGAGTAACGCTGTCCGGGTCAATTAAAACGGCAAAGGCATGTTTGCCCGTCGCTTTTAATTGCCTGAACTGGGGTAGAACCAGGCTGGCACGCATCATAATCTATTGGATTAAAGGGGCCCGGGGCAACCCGGGCCGGGTACTTGAATTTACTGCAAACTTAGTTTTTCTTTTTCAACTCATCACGGATTTCAGTAAGTAAAACCTCGGTAGAGGAGGGCGCTTTCGGCGGTGCAACAGCCTCTTCTTTACGTTTCATGGCATTGATTGCTTTTACCATAATGAAAATAACGAGGGCCAGCAGCAGGAAATTGATCGCTACGGTAATAAAGTTACCATAGGCAAATATGGCGGTGTCTTTGATCTTCTGCGCTTCGGCCAGGGGTGTACCGGCCGGCACATCTCCTTTCAGGACCACATAAAGATTGCTGAAGTCGGGCTGGCCGATAACGGCCGAAACCAGGGGCATGACAAGGTCTTTTACGATGCTGTCGATGATCTTGCCAAAGGCAGCGCCAATGATGACACCGACCGCCAGATCCATTACATTACCCTTGATTGCAAACTCTTTAAATTCTTTAAGAAATCCCATACGATTTTAAATTTATTGGTTAAAAATAAAGATCATGGCTCAAAAATAATTCCTTTTATGATAAATGCAGGTTAATAATAGGATTATTATCCCCGGCAGGGGCCATTTTTCTGTTTGTTATTACTGAAACAAATTTCGTGCCGTTGTATAGGGGTAAGTGTATTTTTAAATGTCTGATATTAAATGCAAACTTTGGAACAAGCGAGTACCTTTGACGGGCAAAGCCATTTATTGCACATGGAAATAAATACTACCGGAATTACCACAACGGAATTTGAACGGATTTTTAAGGCCCATTTCAAGCCCTTGCATGCTTATGCCTGTACGATCCTGAGGGAGGAAGCGATAGCGGAAGAGATGGTGCAGCAGGTTTTTTACAAACTGTGGGAGAAAAGAGAACAGGTGATCATTAACCAGTCGGCCAGCGCGTACCTGTACCGTTCTGTTTATAATGAATGTTTAAATTATCTGAAACATCAAAAGGTGAAACAGGCACATCAACAGCATACACGGCATACGACAGAAGAAGCCTCGGAGCACGCTTCGAAAAAAATTATTGCCAAGGAACTGGAGGCGAAAATTGCAGACGCGCTTACCCAGTTGCCCGAACAATGCCGCACCATTTTCCAGATGAGCCGCTTCGAAGAACTGAAATACCGGGAGATCGCACAGCGGCTCAACCTTTCGGTGAAAACGATCGAAAACCAGATGGGTAAGGCACTGAAGATTATGCGCATGCAACTGGCAGAATACCTGCCCCTGGTACTGGTGGGATTACTGCATTTATTACACTCCTGATAGGGTCGGGAGTAAAAAACAATACTTAATTGCCCGGGGGGGCTGTTATAAATAACTGATAAAATGGATGAACTTTTAGTAAAATATCTTTTGGGAGAAACCAGCGCGGAAGAGAGCCGGATGGCAGAGCAGTGGATCAATGCCAGCAAGGATAACAAACGCTACTACGATCACTTCAGGCTGATATGGGAAGAAAGCCTGCAGCTGACCGTAACCCATGAGATTGACGAAAATGATGCCTGGGCCCGCTTTCAGCAGCGTATAGCGCCACAGGAACAGGAGCAGGATACGGCTACCAGCAATAATGTGATTGCCTTCCCGGTTAAAAAGAAGAAAACGGTGTGGCGGGCAGCCGCAGCCGTCGCAGTACTGATGTTCGGCGCCTGGGTAGCACACTTCTATTACGAAACGAACGCCAACCGGGTTACCCTGGCCTCCTCGGAGGATGTGCGCATCGATACCTTGCCGGATGGCTCGGTGGTGACGCTGAACAAGAACTCGTCGCTGGCCTATGCCCGCGATTTCAAAGGCAATGTGCGCGCAGTAACGCTTAAAGGCGAAGCTTTCTTTAATGTGGCCCCCAATAAGGCCAAGCCCTTCGAGATAACGGTCGATGATGTAACGGTAAGGGTAGTGGGTACCTCGTTTAACGTAAAGAACACGCGGGATAAAACCGAGATCATTGTAGAAACGGGTATCGTAACGGTGGCCAAAAGAAGGAACCAGGTAAAATTGCTGCCCAAACAAAAAGCTACCGTGCTGAAAAAGGATGATGCGCCGGTAATTGAAAAAAATAGTGACGAGTTATACAATTTTTACCGGACCCAGGAGTTTGTATGTAATAACACCCCCTTGCATCAGTTGGTCGACGCCCTGAACGAATCGTACAATGCGAAGATCACAATCAATAACCCGGCCATCCGCAACCTGCCGATAACGACGACTTTTCACCGTAAGGACCCGCTTAACCTGATTCTTGGCGTAATAGTAGAAACTCAGAATATACAGATCGAACAAAAAGACGGAAAAATTATGCTGAAATAAACAGCAGCAGTTTTTCAGTGGGATAAAAAAGGTTAGCACAATTTGCTTTGCTGCTAACCTTTTTATTTTTACCAGGGTATGTTTTCCTAAATATTCCCTAAAAGAAAATGAAAATCCCCCGGTAAGGGGGGCGTATTATCTGCGGCTGCGGTTGATTAAAATATTTAATCCCCATAGCTTTGCATGCTATTTCGTCGCCCCATGAAAATACGAATTATACCCTTTATACTCCTTTCCTGCCTTTTACTCTTTTGCTTTTCCACCCGGGCGCAGAATTATCTTCATAAGCGGATAACGGTGCAGGTAAAAAATAAGCCGGTATCGGGCGTATTGAAAATCATCGAACAACATGGTGGTTTTTATTTTTCCTACAACAACAATATCATCAGGGAAGACAGCCTGGTAACGCTCAATATCAATAACAAAGAGGTGCAGCAGGCGCTGGAAGCCCTATTCGGCAAGCGTTACCAGTTCGTTGAGCGCGACAACTACCTGATCATACAACCTTTCCTTTCGCCACAGTTCTGGTATGTAAGCGGCGTGGTGATCGATAAGAGCACCGGCGAGCCGGTAAGTAATGCTACGGTATACGAACGGCAGCAACTGATATCGACGATGACCAATGAGCAGGGTTATTTCCGCCTGCAGCTTAAAGAGCGCCGTCCCGATGTGAATATCAGTGTCAGCAAGATATCTTATGCCGACACCTTCGTGGTATTATCCTCGGCTACGCAACCCGAAGAGCTTAAGCTTACCATTGCGCCGGTTGCCTATCAACTGGATTCGGTGGTTATCTCGGGTGTGGAGCGTACCTGGCTGGGTGGCGCTTTCCTCTCTTCGAAGCAGACCATGAACAGTCTTAACCTCAACAGTTTTTTTACCAAACAACCCTTCCAGTTTTCCCTTACACCCGGGCTGGGGTCGCATGGCCGTATGGGCGCGCAGATCGTTAATAAATTTTCGTTTAACGTGTTTGGCGGTTATACCGCGGGGGTAAATGGTTTCGAGCTGGGCAGCCTGTTCAATATCGTCAAGAAGGATATGAAGTACGCACAAGTAGCCGGTGTGTTCAATATCGTAGGCGGGAGTGTAACGGGTGTACAGATCGCCGGCCTGCACAATACCGTGCTCGACAGTATGAGCGGTATACAGATCGCGGGACTGACCAATGTGGTATCCAAGCGGGTAAAGGGTATACAGATCGCGGGCCTGTACAACCATGCCGTAAGGGGCGATGGTATACAGGTAGGCGGCCTGGGCAATATCAATATACGCCATGCCTCGGGTCTGCAGGTAGCCGGCTTCTTTAACTGTACGCAAAGCCTGAATGGTACGCAGATAGCGGGTTTTGCCAATGTGAACGTGAAAACGCTGAAAGGTATACAGATCGCCGGCCTGGCCAATGTAAGCGCCAAAGAAGTAAACGGGTTGCAGATCTCGGCTTTTGCGAATGTGGCGCGGGTACTGAAGGGCGTACAGATCGGCTTTGTCAACTATGCAGATACCTCTGACGGTTACAGCATCGGCTTTTTGAATATTGTACGTAGAGGCTATCACAAGCTCTCGATCTCCACCAGCGAACTGCAACATGTAAACCTGGCCTATAAATCGGGCAACCATAAGCTGTATAGTATACTGGTACTGGGTTTCCAGGTCGCTGGTAAAGAAGATGCCTACTCCTTTGGTTATGGCCTGGGCAGCGATCTGCGCCTGGGTAAAAAAGGTTTTTTCTTTAACCCCGAACTTACTTCCCTTTATGTATATACGGGCGACTGGGAGCAGCAAAACCTGCTGCACCGTTTGCAGCTGAATATGAAATACAAGCTGGGCAAGCTTTGCAGCGTTTATATGGGGCCTGCGGTTTCTATACTGTATGCCAAGCCTGTGGGTTATGTGGAGGGCTATCGTTCTGATTTTGTAAATGGTTATCCCTCTTTTTCACTGGGCAAAGAGGTGACCGGCTGGCTGGGCTGGTGTGTGGGTGTAGACCTGTTCTGATACTTCCGTAGGGGTATACACGCGTTGGGGTGTCTCATATCCAAACGCACACAGTATGACACGGAAACTTTTTAGCACGGCCCTGCTTTGGCTGATATGCAGTATCCTCGTTTTCTTTTGTTTTCTCATCGTTGCTTCGGCGCAGGAGCTTAAACCGCGCCCGGCACATGTCGGCATTATTTATCCTTTAAGTACTAATGGTACCGAAGCGCCGGAATGCAGCAACCGTTTTTCACTGCACCTGCTCTCCGGCGTTTCGCGTAATGAAACGGCCTTTTGCTTGTCCGGCATCTCGGGTGTGGTACGGCAAAACGCACAGGGGCTGATGCTTTCGGGTATTACCAATATTGTAGGCGATAAGGCACGTGGTGCACAGGTAGCGGGCATCCTCAACCTGGCCCGCAAAGCCACAGAAGGTGCGGCTATAGCCGGTATCGTTAATATTACCGCCGATATGCGCGGTGCACAGGTTGCGGGTTTTGCCAATATCGTACGCGATGCGGAAGGCGCACAGGTTGCCGGTTTTATCAACAAGGCACGTACGGCCGATGCACAGGTGGCTGGTTTCGCCAACCTGGCGCAACGCTCCGATGCCGTGCAGATCGCCGGTTTCGTGAATGTATCAGCCCAGGGTGCAGGGTCGCAGGTGGCAGGTTTTGCTAACCTGGCGGGTAAGACACAAGGCGTACAGGTAGCCGGCTTTGGCAACCTGTCGCGTAGCGATGCCGGTTCGCAGGTAGCAGGCCTGATCAATATTGCCCGCAAGGTGAAAGGGGTACAGGTGGCCGGCCTGATCAATATTGCCGAAGAAAGCGACTACCCCATTGGCCTGATCAACATTATTAAAAACGGGGAAAGGCAGATCGGCGCCAGCATAGACGAGTCGGGCGTAAGCATGCTTACCTTCCGTTCTGGCGGCCGTTACCTCTACGGTATACTCGGCGCCGGTTATAATTTCAAAGAAGATAACGCCCGTTATGCGCTCGAAGGCGGTATCGGCTTCCACATTCCGCTGGCGCGTTATTTCAGGGCCAATGTCGAAATGACCGCAGGTGCACTCTCCGACCTGAAACACAACGTTTACTACAAATCGGGCCTGCGGGTACTGGCAGCCTATAAAGTGGCCAACCGTATCGAGTTCTTTGCCGGCCCATCTATCAACAACCTGAGTTACGAAAGAGACCAGGACGATATCCGGGACCATTACCTCTGGCAGCATAAAGGACGCAACAGTATCAACGGGATATATATCGGCGGAATTGCCGGTATACAAGTAAACCTGTAAGTCCGAAAAAATAAGACCGCCTTTACAAATCTTTAGCCAAGCCTGCCCGCTTTTTCTCCGTCTATGAAGGTGAAGAGGTGAAGTTTTAGCAGATCGCAACACTATTATTTTAAAACAAAACCAATTCAAAACATGAAAAAAATAGCCCTGTTACTGTCTATTGCCTTTTTTGTCCTTACGGTACAAGCCTGCCGTAAAGTATCGGGCCGCGGACCGGTAGTGACCGAAAGTCGCAGCGTGGCCGATTTCAAAGAGATCAAATCCGATATTTCCGGGCAAGTGTATGTTACCCCTTCCGCTACTTATTCCGTAACCATCGAAGCGCAGCAAAACGTGATCGATGTGATCGAAACCGTATTGAACGACAACCGGCTGACCATCAGGGTTAAAAACAATACCTCTGTACGTGCCGAAGACAACATCATCGTACGCGTTTCTTCGCCCGATATCCGTGGGCTGATCCTCAGCGGTTCCGGCAATATCAGCGCCAACAGCCCGATCGCCACTTCCGACCTGTATATGAAAGTAAGCGGCTCCGGTGATATCTACCTCAATGGTTTATCAGCACAAAGCCTGGATGCCAATGTAAGCGGTAGCGGCAGTATCGACATCGCCGGCGGTTCGGTAAACAGGCAGTCGCTCGAGATTACGGGCAGCGGCGATATGGACTTCCTGAATATGGCATCGGGCGATGCCGATGTAAAGATATCGGGTTCGGGTAGCGCCAAAGTGCAGGCTACCGAGAGGCTTAAGGTGCGTATTACCGGTAGCGGCAATGTGTACTATCGCGGTAGTCCCGCCATCGATGTGAATATTACCGGTTCGGGTGGACTGAAGCATATATAAATTAACGTCCCGTTATAAAGGTGCATGTTAAAAAGAAGGTGCTTAAAAACACCCTGATAATAATTCCCTGGCAGGCCCGTTAATACCTGCATGTTACATGTGGCGTTCAAAGGGATAATACGTTTTCTTAAAAAATAATGATTATGGCAACGCAGTGGTTTCTTTCAGAACTTATTTTCCGGATACACGACCCCAGTGGTAAGGCCCTGAATAAATTTATCAAGCAATTGCGACTGGTGAGCGCCGAAACAGAAAAAGAGGCCTACCAGCTGGCGCTGGTACGGGCTTCGCAAGAACTGGACAAGCTCAATAACCCGCCTTATAAAGATATGATCTGGGAGTTTGCCGGTATCGGTTTTATTAAAAACACCGACGACCAGGAGGAAAAAACGACCGAACATCTTTTTGATACGATCGAAGAATACCCGGATGCCGGGGCTTATATGAACCAGCTGCGGATGCGCAACGAAGTGATCCAGATGCAGATCGCGCTTACTGCCTGAGCAACCGGTTCACGACAAGATAATGTTGGTCTGTATGTATACCTTTCGGATTTAACGGATCAGGAAAGGGCAGGATATACCGCTTAGATATTTCAGACATAAATAGCATCGCTCCTGCCAAAGCCGTCTGCTGCATACCAACGCCTTACCCAGCTTCTCCCCGCGCCTGCGGTGGAGAAGCTTTTTATTTCAGGATTAATCGCGGGAAAGAGCGCTCTTCGGGTCAAGCGGAAAAGTTGGGGAACCCCTGGATACTTACCCTGTGTTTTTATTCTTCTTTGTCTTGATACAAAGAAGCAAAAATCAAGACTGTAGAAAAAGTGCTAAAAATGCCTTGTACGCCTAAAAGAAATATTCCGGGCAGTAGAAAAAAATGGACGAAGGAATGATGAACAAACTAAGGTACAGGGCCAGACTGTGGGAACTGTATTTCTTTCTATACGGCGTCCTGCAGCATTTATTCGCTGTATTTTTTTATTCTTTTATTGGTGCTCATGAGCGCTACGCGGTTTATTAACGCCCTTTTTCTAAAGGTCGGTATGTTTGGTTGTTTCCTGGCTAGATGCCCGGCAATGCATGTAATAGGCGTTGAGCAAAGCATTTCCTACGCGGTTGGAGACCAGATGTTACGACCAATATGCACCCGTTCGCTGTGTCGCAGCGCCGCTATTAATATAGTCTATAATTCCCACTACGAACTGCGTAGTGCGCCTTACGGACATTGTGGGGATATCAGGATTTTCTTTTGCTCGCTGCGAGATCCGCGCCGCCGCGAGACCTTAATTAAATATAGCCCCGAAAGCTACAAAATCGACCGACCTTAGAAAAAGAATTCCCCAAAATTCTGCTTGATCCTGCTCTTCCAAGACACATCCGGTCTCGCGAAAAAAGACAAATAAGCATACCGGGCCCGACAAAGCGATTCGTTTAATGTTTCCCTATTTTTTCCAGCCGCGGCGCTACGGAAAAAAATGAATTTCACCGGATCACATTCGCTGGCAAGGACCTTGTATGATAGTATATTTATCTATTCCGGATAGCTTAGGTACTCCCTACTAATTTTCCTCGCATAAAATAACATAGCAACACAGCTGCAGGCTCGATTTGTAATACCCCCGGAAATTCCTCCTGGTCCGTTTTTTCCCGATTTGTTGGTAGTTTCGCAGCACAATTCTACAGATCTACATGTTACAGGTACAACCACACTACGCATTGGCGGGGCTTAATACATTCGGAATGCAGGTTTATGCAGCCCGTTATGCCACCTTCGACCGGGAAGAAGAACTTGCCGGCCTGCAGCAGGAACCGGCCGCAGCAGCGGGCATCCTGGTACTGGGTGGCGGCAGCAATATGCTCTTTACCGGCGATGTGCCGCAACTGGTTGTACACAACAGGATCAAAGGCATCGTTAAACTGCGGGAAGACGGGCAGCACGTATGGCTGCAGGTCGGCGCCGGCGAAATATGGCACGAACTGGTGTTGTATGCCGTAGCAGCCGGTTATGCCGGTATCGAAAACCTGTCGCTGATACCCGGTACGGTAGGCGCTGCACCGATACAGAATATAGGGGCCTATGGCGTGGAAGCCAAAGACGTGATCGAAGCAGTACGGTACTACGATATCGCATCCGGCGCCTTTACCGTTTTGGGCAACGAAGATTGTCGTTTTGCTTACCGCGACAGCATTTTTAAACGCGAGCTGAAAAATAAGGTGATCATTACCGCGGTCACTTTCAGGCTTAATAAAATACCCGTATTCAATACCAGTTACGGTAATATACAACAGGAGCTGGATGCCATGGGCGTTACCGAACTGTCCATCCGGGCTATATCTGATGCGGTTATCCGTATCCGCAGCTCCAAATTGCCCGACCCGCGCGAGATCGGCAATGCCGGCAGTTTTTTTAAAAACCCGGAGGTCGACACTGATCTGTACCTGGCCTTGAAAGCGCAATACCCCACCATACCCGGTTATGCCCTACCCGGGCATATTACCAAAATACCCGCAGGCTGGCTCATCGAGCAATGCGGCTGGAAGGGCTACCGTAAGGACAACTACGGCGTACACAAATTGCAGGCCCTGGTACTCGTTAATTATGGCGGAGCCAGCGGGCAGGACATTGCCGACCTTTCCCTAACCATTATGAACTCCGTAGCAGAGCGGTTTGGTATACAGCTCGAAAGAGAAGTGCAAATCATTTAATATTGATCTAAGTCAATATTGGCGCGGTTATTGCTGGGGATAATCCCGGTGAATTATCGGTAAACGCGATAATATCCGGCTGCTTTTGCCGTTTTGGTAACACCCGGTATAAAATATTTAAACACATAGGGGTAAGCATATCATGCGGTGTCTTAATCCTACAACCCCAAAATATTAATCGAAACCAATGCAATACACAAAACAATGCTTCATGGCCTTCCTGTTTTCTGTCGCGGTTGTACCCGCAATGGCGCAGAAAGTTACAGTAGGCGGCACACTCAAATCCAAAGCGAATGGCGAAACCCTTATCGGCGCCACCGTCAAAGTGGAGTCTGTTGCGGGAACATTAACGAACGAATACGGCTTCTACTCGCTTTCCCTGCCTGCAGGCAAGCATAAGATAGAAATGTCTTCGGTAGGTATGCAGACCCAGTATATCGAAGTAGACCTCTCTAAAGATACGACCATCAACCTGGCACTGAGCGACAACAGCCGCGACCTGCAGGAAGTAACCATTACCGAAACCTCCAAAGGCCGCAGCCTGAGCAGCGCACAGACCAGTGTAGAAAGGCTTACCGCACAGGAGATCAAAAATATACCCGTGCTTTTTGGCGAAAAAGATATCCTGAAAGCCATACAGCTGCTGCCCGGTATCAAGGCTGCCGGCGATGGCAACAGCGGTATGTTTGTACGCGGCGGCGCTGCCGATCAGAACCTGATCCTGCTCGATGAAGCACCGGTGTACAACGCATCGCACCTGCTGGGGTTCTTCTCTACCTTTAACTCCGATGCCGTTAAAGACATTACCGTATACAAAGGCGGTATGCCCGCCCAGTACGGCGGACGCCTGTCGTCGGTACTGGATATAAAAATGAACGATGGTAATAACCAGGACTTCGACGTGAGCGGCGGTATCGGCCTCATCTCGGCCAAACTCAATGTGGAAGGGCCGATCCAGAAGGATAAATCCTCCTTCCTGATCACCGGTCGCCGTACTTATGCCGACGTGTTCCTGAAGGCTACCGACGATTATAAAAATAACTCCCTGTACTTCTACGATCTCAATGCCAAAGTAAATTATACATTAGGCGAAAAAGACCGTATTTATCTTTCGGGTTATTTCGGGAAGGACAAGCTGAAAGCCGCGTTCGGCGATGATGACGGCTTCGGTATCAACTGGGGTAATGCAACGGCTACCCTGCGCTGGAACCATATCTTCAACAATAAGCTGTTCTCCAATACCTCGTTTATCTTCAGTAACTACAACTACAAGATCTCGATTAAATCGGGCGCTTACGATTTCAATATCTTCTCCCAGATCCAGGATCTTAACCTGAAAGAAGAAATACAATGGTATATCAGCGATCGCAATAATCTGAAGATCGGTTTCAACAGTATTTACCACACCATCCGTCCCGGCGAGGTAACCTCGGGCGATGAAAACAGCATCGGCTCGCAGGCACTGCAGAAGCGCTACTCCTGGGAGAATGCCGTTTATGCAACCAATAACTGGAAGGCAGCCGACAACCTGAATATCACCTATGGTGTACGCGTATCGGCCTTCAGCATCCTGGGCGGCGGCAACTTCTACGATGTGAATGCAGGCGGCGAAGTGGTCGACACCTTTAAGTACAACAGCGGCCAGTTTGTAAAAACCTATGTGAACCTTGAGCCAAGGCTTGCGGCGAGCTGGCAGTTTAACCCTACCTCTTCGGTAAAGGCTTCGTTTGTACGCAATACCCAGAACCTGCACCTGATCTCGAACTCCACCTCTTCCAGTCCTACCGACAAGTGGATCGCGAGCACCAACCTGATCAAACCCGAGATCTCCGACCAGGTATCAGTAGGGTATTACAAAAACCTGGGTGGCAATAAATATGAGCTGACCGTGGAGGCTTATTATAAAACCATGCAGAACCAGATCGACTACCGCGATGGCGCGAATGTGTTTTCATCCTCCAACGCGATCGAAACGGAACTGCTCTATGGTAAAGGCCGCTCCTATGGCCTGGAAGTATTGCTGAAAAAGAAAGTGGGCCGCCTGTCGGGCTGGATAAGCTATACGCTTTCCAAAACAGAACGCCAGATCGACGGTATCAATAATAACGAATGGTATAATGCACGCCAGGACCGGACGCACGATATCGCTATCGTAGCTACTTACCAGCTCAACAAGAAATGGACCTTAAGCGCCAACTGGGTGTACTATACCGGCGATGCCATTACCTTCCCGGCCGGCAAGTACCAGGTAGACGGACAAACGGTTTACTACTATACCAAACGTAACGACTATCGTATGCCGGCTTACCACAGGCTCGACCTGGGCGCTACCTGCAAGCTGAAAGAAACCAAAAAATGGAGCCACGAGCTGGCCTTCAGCCTCTTCAATGCTTATGGCCGGGAGAATGCTTACACGATCTACTTCCGCGATGTGAAGAACGATCCGACCCGTACAGAAGCCGTGAAAGTGGCCCTGTTCAAATTCATCCCATCCATCTCTTATAACTTTAAATTCTAAAGCGCAGCTTCCTGTAGCTTCATCTTAAAATATAAATTCCAATGAGATATTTGCTTTCTATACTGGCGCTTGTTTCGATCGTATTCGCTTTCAGTTCCTGCGAAAAAGTGATCGACGTAAAGCTCGACCAGGCCGATAAAAAAATAGTGATCGATGCCGTACTTACCGACCAGGCGGGCGGTTGCCAGGTAAAGGTATCGCAGACTAAAAACTTTAATGACGACAACAGCTTTGCAGGTATCGGCGGGGCGGTGGTAACCATTGCAGATGCTTCCGGTAATACCACTACGCTTAATGAAACCTCGGCCGGTGTTTACGAGGCACCCGCCCTCAAAGGCCAGAACGGCGCCACGTACAGGCTGAAGGTAGTAACCGGCGGACAGACCTATAACGCTACTTCCTTAATGCCGCAAAAGGTAACCCTGGACAGTGTTTATACTACTAAAATGAAAATGTTCCAGGATGAAGAGATCTTTGCAAACGTGATCTTCCAGGACCCGGCCGGCGTGAAAAACTTTTACCGTTTTATCCAGTATGTGAATGGCAAAAGAAGCAAAGGCATTTTCGTAATGGACGACGACCTGAGCGATGGTAAACTGTTTAACTCTACCCTGTACTTCTTTTCCGACGACAATGATATAAAGCTGATCAACCCGGGCGATGTAATAACCGTGGAAATGCAGTGTATCGATGCGGCAACGTATAAATACTGGTTCAGCATGGACCAGGGCGCTACCGGTACCAACCGCAGTGCTTCGCCCGCCAACCCCGTGTCCAATATCGACAATGGCGCGCTGGGTTACTTCTCGGCCCAGGTGGTACAACGCAAACAGGTAACTGCCCCTTAAACGGGATGCAGGAAAGATAAAGTAAAGGCCGGCTGTAAGCATACAGCCGGCCTTTATTATGAGGTATCTATTCCGGGAACATGTTCCCTTACTTTTTTGATTAAGGTCTTCTGAAACTCAGTTCGTTTTCCAGTTTAGCCGGCAATTGCGGCAGCTCATGCCTGGGCAGGAGGAAAGAGGTGAGTTCGGCAATCTCTTTAAAAATGGCATGGCTGTCGGCGGCTGCTTTCAGGTAGCCCGCGCCGGTACTGCCGCCGGTGCCTACCCGTTTGCCGATGGTACGCTGTACCATATGGATATGGCGATGACGCCAGAGCGAAAGCAATTCGTCGATCTCCAGCAGGGTGCTCAGTAATTCGTAAGGCAATTGCAGCAGCGGGTAGTCGCGGTACAACATGATAAAGAAGGCGTTCCTGCTGGCCAGGCTGCTCAGCCTGCGCTCTTTGGGGTAGTCTTTTTCGTTCATGAAAATAGCGTCGAAGCTGACCAGGTTTTGCTGCTCCGCAGGCTGCAGGCCATCGGCATACTGCTTGCGGTAGGCAAGCCAGAAGGGGTGGTCCGTGGCTTGATGCTCTTCGTTAAGGTCCCAGTATACGGTATCCTTGCAGAAGGGCATACGTTCCAGCCATTTATTCAGCAATACGATCAGCGACTCTTCGGCCTCTGCTTTTTTTACACGGTCTATATCGCCCTGGTTCAGCTGCGACAGGTAATACTCCTGGCCGAAGCGATGCTCGTAATTGAGGCCCAGTGCGGCTTCGATCATTTTAAATTGTATACTCTGGAAACCCGAGGCCGGGCGCAACAGGTCGCGGAAGTCGAGGAAGTCCAATGGCGTCATGGTCTCGATCACGCTGATCTGGTCTACCAGTATCGTGAGGATCGAGCAGATACGTTTGAGGCGGTGTACCGAGTTATAGATATCCGGCGAATTGTCGGGTACATTATCCTGGCGGAATACATTACGTACGATATCGAGTTCGTGCAGTACCTGTTTGAACCAGAGCTCATAGGTCTGGTGAATGATCACAAACAGCATCTCATCATCCGCGCGGATGCCTTCTTTAGCACTTTCGGGCTGCTGGGCATTCAGGATCTTTTCCAGCTGCAGGTATTCGCTGTAATAAACCGGGGGCCTTTGCTTTTTTTCCATTTCGTATACTATTTTGATTCCGGGTGTACCGGCCTGTTTATTGTTTATGATCAGGCGTATTTCTTTTTCCTGATAAAGAAGAACACGGCGCCCAGTACCAGGATCAGGGCTATGGGTATACCGATGTTTACAAACTGCCAGGTGCTGCGTTCCTGTTCTACCCGCTTCGGATCGAGGATCCGGTTGTCGATGTTCCGGGTACGGGCTTCCAGCAGGTTATCAGGATCGGTCAGGTATTCTATGCTGTTTAACAGAAAACTTTTGTTGTCGAACTTATAGTCGCTGTAGCGGTAAATACCCAGTTCCAGCGGACCTTCCTTAGCCGATACCTCGTTGACCATAAGATCGCCGTCGCCTGCGATAATTATTTTGCCCGGGCTTTTTACCCTGGGCACTACCTGCAGGTGCAGGGAGTCGGCAAAGCGCTGCACGCTTTGGGGTACATGCCCGGCATAAAATGAGCGGAATGGCCCTTCCAGCAATACGGCTGCCGGCACATTCCTTTTGGTAAAGGTAGCGGGGCGTACATCTTCTATAGCGCTTTCGAGGATAACGGGCAGGGGCGCCGCTTCGATTTTACTATACCTGGAAGAGGCCAGCAGTATGGTTTTCCGGATAGCGGCATCGTTGGTATTGGTATCGATACTGCTTACGAAACGCGACAGGATGCCGCCCATGTTTTTAACGATGGGGTGCTCGCTGCCGGCCTTCAACACGGGGAAGTAAACCCAGGGCCTGATCTCGGGTGCGCCCTGGCTGCCTGGTGCTGCCAGCGGGATACCGGCAAAGTCTACCGCATCTTCGATCAGGTTGGGATTAACCCGCACGCCATAGTGGAATAAAAGATCATTGAGTTGCAGCTCTACCGGCATGGCATTAAAGCGCGGCGCGCTGCGGAAGCTGTCCAGCGATCCGCTCACCGCATTGATATTCATATAGAGGCTGCCGCCGTTCATAACATACTGGTCGAGCTTAAACTTATCTTCATCGGTAAAGGCTTTCATCGGCCTGTTGATGATCACGGTTTTGTAGCGGACAGGTATAACGGGCGCCTGTTGCAGGTTGTACGTATCGATATTATAATAACGCCCCAGGGTATTAAAGGCGCTCCAGATGCTGTAGCCGAATTCTTCTTCATTGCCGGTAAGGTAGGCTACCGCCGGCTTTTCCTTTTTCGAGATCTGGTGTATGGCGTTAGCCAGGTTGTACTCCAGCAGGATCACCGATTTGTTGAGCAGGGTACGGGATACATTCTGGGTATTGGTTTCCTGCAGGAATACAGGATAAGCGGTGGCTTTTCCGGTGGCATCGATCGTAGTCACCAGGGCCCAGGGAAAGATCATCTTCTGCGTAGTGCCTTTTTTGCCGGCATTGATGGTTACCGGTATGCCGGTCATCCGGAACTGGGCCAGGGTGGCCAGCGCCGAGGTGTCTTTTCCCAGCGGATCGGTAAAATGGTAATCGACTTTATTGTTGCTGATGTCGCGGAAGTTGCGCAACAGGTCTTCGGTGCTCTGGGCCAGGCTCTGGAAGGCAGCCGGCAATTCATCGCCGGTAAGGAATACCTGGACCTCTACCCGGTTGTCCAGGTGTTGTAACATATTCCGGGTAGCCGGGGTAATGGTATAACGACGGTCCTGGGTAAGATCGATCTGGCCGTAAAAATAATAGGCGGCGATATTTACGAGCAGTAATACCGCGATAATAGCCAATAGCCTTTGCCCTGTTTTATTTTTTTTCTTTGCAGACGGTTGTTGTGCTGTTGCAGACATTATTCTATTTCAAATGATGGCAAAAATAGGCTTTGGGATGGGGAAATGCTAATTTTAATTTAAAGCGCCGGATGCGTTCTTAGACCGTTTCAGCCCCGATATGATCGATGCGTATGGCTTGCATACCGGCGGCAATAGCCGATTGTACACCAGGCACGCCGTCTTCGAATACCATGCATTTCGCGGGGTCTGCACCCAGGTCCTGTGCTGCTTTCAGGAAGGGATCCGGGAAGGGTTTGCCCTGCGGCGTTTCACCTGCACAGACAATCGTATCGACCAGGGGCATAATGCCCAGTACGTTCAGGGTGCGCTCTACCGTATGCCGCCTGCCGCCCGATACCACGCCGATCTTTACTTTGCCGGCATGTTGTTTCAAGTGTTCCACCACGAAGCCGACGGGTTGCGTATGTTCGATATATTTTTCGAAAAAGATCTGGCCTTTGCGTTGCGTAAAGGCAACCTCATCGATAGCTACCTGGTAGCGGCGGCTCATTTCCGCAACTACGGCTACGGTAGGCCAGCCGGCCAGTTCGTCGATCAGGGCAGGGTCCAGGGTAAAGCCGAATTCGCCGGCTGTGGTTACATAACTGTCTTTATGGGCCTGCATATTGTCGGCCAGTGTGCCATCGCAATCGTATAGAAAGGCCTGGTAATCTCCCTGGGTTTTCGCAGTAAGCAGGTCCAGTAATAAGGTATCCATAATTATTTATTTTGTGGATCGCCGGGCCGGGGGTTGTTCCCGGCCAAGCGTTCTTCTTTCCAGGCATCCCGGTGTTTGCGCAGCGGGTGGTCTTTGGATTTATTAAAAATTTTGATGCCGTTTTCCCTGCCGGCCCTTAAGGCGCGTTGTTCCTCTTCGGGCAGGTGATGTTCGGTGGTGCAGGCCTCGCTGCAACAGCCATCGTATTGCTGTGCGCAATCGGGGCATTGGATAAACAGGAGGTGGCAGCCGTCGTTTTTGCAATTGGTATGCACATCGCAGGGTTTGCCGCATTGGTGGCACTGGGCTATGATATCTTCCGTAATGCGTTCGCCGAGCCTTTCGTCGAACACAAAGTTTTTGCCGATAAATTTGAGGGGCAGGTTTTGTTCGCGGGCTTTACGGGCATATTCGATAATGCCGCCTTCGACATGGAATACATTTTTGAACCCGTTATGCAGCATGTAGGCGCTGGCCTTTTCGCAGCGGATACCTCCGGTGCAGTACATCACGATGTTCTTGTCCTTATCTTCCTTGAGCATGTCCAGCGCCATAGGCAACTGTTCGCGAAAGGTATCGGAGGGTACCTCCACCGCATTTTCAAAATGACCTACTTCGTATTCGTAATGGTTACGCATATCCACAAACACGGTACCGGGGTCGCCGATCATGGCATTAACCTCGTCGGCCTTAAGATAGCGCCCCACGCGCGAAGGGTCGAAATCCGGATCTTCGATCCCGTCGGCCACGATCTGTTTACGCACCTTCATACGCAATACCCAAAACGATTTACCATCATCTTCCACCGCGATGTTTAAGCGGATACCGTTCAGCTCGGGCGCGGCAGCAAAGAGCGTGTCGCGGAATGCATCGTAATTGCTTTCCGGTATGCTGACCTGGGCGTTAATGCCTTCCTGGGCTATATAGATACGGCCAAATACTTTAAGGGCTTCGAACTGGCGGTAGAGGTTATCGCGGAATGCCTGCGGATCTGCGATCCGGAAGTATTTGTAAAAGGAAACTGTAGTACGCTTTTCCGTTTCGGCAAGCATACGGGCTTTCAGTTCCTCGTTGGAGATGCGGTTGTGTAACACTGGCATGGTGTACCTTCCTGTCTTTTGGAGGTTAAAAATGAGCCGCAAAGTTACGGTTTTATCCTGATGTACAGTGCCTGGAGGCGATAAGCAGGTGTTGGCGGGGCATTACGGTATAGAAGGGCAGGGGCAGGGAACAAATTATACCTTCTTTTTCCCGGCGAAAGCGAGGTATTTAAATGTGAATTAAAGATAAATAATGTAAAATAGCTATAATTAATTACAATAAAGTACGACTACGATAACTATTTAAAATCCCCTGTTTTTGATCCGGAAAATATAAGCCGAACAGATGTTATTTTTCCGGGTATTAAATTAATGTGAATTTACATTATTTGTTTTTATTTTGTAATGAATAACATAGTTGCACTATTTTGCATTTTAATACGAAAATTAATAATTTATTTATATTGACTTGTGTTGATGAAAAATTATATGATATTTTGATTTTTGTTTTCGTGCTTAAAACCTTGCGCTTTTCGCCCCCGGTAAACCTGTCATAATATATGACTATCATTGTGGCTTATCTTAAAAAAGAACAAAACATGAAAAAATTTACAAAATCCCTGTTGATTGCCGGCTTAAGTCTTGTATCCGGCGTCAGCGCATTTGCACAAACGCCTAAATCCTGCGATTTGGGTGTAACCCTCGTTACACCGGCCGCCAATGCCGTTTTTAATATCGGCGACGATTGTATCTTAAAGTTCGATATCAAGAATAACGGTCCTGCAGCCATAGCGCCAACCGATACGATATACTACCAGATGAGCGCCAGCGAAAATATTCTCTCCATTACCGGTAAAACGGTTGCTTCAGGCGGTACTACTACCATCGACCTGGGTAAGATCGCAACCTGGAAAAATGATGGCGCCGAAGATATCAGTGCGAACTTCTGCGTAAAACTGCTGGCGCAAAATATCATTTTCCGCATGAACGGAACAGATACGGTATGGGCAAAAGTTACGTATACCGATGCGGTAGCGGGCAACGACCAGAGCTGCAACCCGATCAAAGTGAAGAAAAAAGCAGGCACCGGTATTTTCGACCTGGGCAACGGCGCCAAAGAAGCCCTCAGCCTTTATCCTAATCCTGCAAGCAGCCGCGTAACCTTCAGCATCAACCTGGAAAAATCAGAAAATGTACAGGCTGTAGTACGCGACCTTACCGGCCGTGAAGTGCTGCGTAAAGACTTCGGAAAAGTACAGGCGGGCAATACCAGTCCCTTTGCTTTAGATATCGCCGCATTGAACGCAGGTATTTATATGGTGGAAGTAAATGCCGGCGACCGCAGGGCGATCGGTAAGGTAACCAAACAAAACTAAGGTTGCTGCAATAGCGTCCTAACGTTACTCATAACAAAGAGCAAGTCCGGTAAAGGGCTTGCTCTTTTATTTATACATTTATAAGCGGGGCTATTCATTTATTTAAGCCGCAACAAGGCTTCCTGCGCCGCTTTAAGACCGGGCTTGAATACCAGGGCCTGGCGTAAGGCCACAATGGCGCTGTCGCGTTGTTTCAGCTTTTCGTAACAGAGGCCCTTATTCAAATAAGCCTCCGCACTGCCGGGCCGGGTTTGTATGGCAAGCAGGAACTGGCGCAGCGCCTTTTCGGTAGAATCCTGCAGGGCCAGTATTTTGCCCGTTTCGATATAAGCATCGGTATAATCAGGATCTTTCAGAATGCAGACGCGGTAAGCCTCTTTGGCCTGTTGCAGTTGCTGACGCTGTTTGTACAGCTCGCCGATCTCAAACAGCGGGCTTACATCGAGGGTGTCCATACGGAAGGTTTTTTCGTACTGGGGTATAGCCGCCTTGATATCTACGCTGGCATACCAGTCGGCCAGCTGGTAGGCGGCCTGGTAATAACCGCTGTCGATCGCGAGGGCCTGTTTGACCAGGTTGATGGCTGCGGTCGTATCTTTTTGTACGTATTTTATTTTGGCTTGCCAGTACAGCGCGTCGGGGTAATTGGGGGCTGCGGCCAACACTTTCTCTACTTCCTGCTGGGCGGCCGCTTCATTTTTGTTTTCCAGGTAAGCTTTGCTCAGCAACAGCCGTACGCGGGCATCGCCGGGACTTAACAGCAGGTTTTTACGGAAAGCGGTAATGGCCTGGGCCGGTTGCTCCAGTTCAAGGTAGATATTGCCCAGGGCCTGTACGTATTGCGGGTTAAGACTGTCGAGCTTTACCGCCTGTTGCAGATCGGCAAGACAAAGCGAATCTTCGTTGACGCTGGAAAGCGCCTTGGCCCGTTCAAAATACCAGGTGGCGATTTCGGGATGGGCGTCTATGGAATCGGTATAGGGCTGTACCATCGGGTTATGGTAAGCAGCATGGTCGGCCGTGTTTTTTTTATCTCCGCAGGAGGCGCCCAGGATCAGGCAACAGAAAAAGGCAATCGGGTATTTCATGGTTGTTGTTTAAGTCGCCTGTTGCCCGGCGTTTGTTATGGCCGGCTGCAGGGTTATTACGGCAGCGCTTTAGTGCTGAAGAGCAGCGCGCGGGGAACGAAAAAATTAAAAGTATCGGAATAAAAAATGATGCAGCCGCTGTTGCTTTGCCGTCGTGCAGGACGTGTAGGCGGCGCCCGGTCTATAAAGCAGGACGCAGCTTATTGCTTAACAAACTTCTGCTGCAATACACCTTTGCTTGTGCTTACCGATAACACATACATGCCCGGTGGCAGGCTGCTGATGTCCAGCTGTTCGGTTTGCCTGCCTGGTTGCAGGGCGGCAGTCTTGCCGGATATAACCTGGCCCATGATATTGGTAACACGGAAAGTGGCATCCGTAGCGACGAGCAGGTCCATTACGATGTTGAGCTGGCTACGGGCGGGGTTGGGCGACAGGCTGAGTTCGGTGGTCTTGAAAACCTGGTCCATACCGGTCATGCCGGGCGGACAGTCGTTCATCCTTTCTACAAAATAGGCCTCGGTCCAGTTGGGTGAAAAGCCTTCCGCATTAAAGATCACTTTCCGGTTAGGACAGATCAGCAGGAAGGTAGGAAAGGCAATAGAGGTAGCCCCGGGCTGGAGAAAGTGGATAACCGGTGTGAAGTTGGGATAGTCGATAATGGGATAATCGACGCCGGTAACCCAGTCGCCCTGGCTCGCGCCGGTATTGCCAGCCAGGTCGGCGCTCGTGGTCGTATTATCGCCTTCGATAAACCAAACCATTATCCTGCCCGGTTGAACCGTACCGTTGGGTCCGTAATGTTTGTAGAGGTCTTCGGCAATATGGCTCTGCCTGAAATACCAGCAGGGCGCGCACCAGGTGGCGGAGATATCGATCAGTACGGTATAACCCTGGTCGAGATAACTATATAACGATACGCTGTCGCCGTAAATGGTTTTGAGTTTGATATCGTCTACAACGGCGCCTACGGCCAGGGGTTGCGCCCCGGCCCTGTTAAAGGCCATAGCCATCAGTAAACATAAGATTGTAAAGGCTGATTTTTTCATAATCCAATTGTTGTAACCGGTACAGCAACCGGAATAGAGCAATGAAACGAGGCTTAAAGTTCGTGTTTTTTAACGATTCCCGGCACTATTTAATGCTTTGGCAATAATTTAAATCCTGCCGGAGTGCTTGTTGGATGGGAATACAATACCTTAGCATTACAAATTGAACCGACATATGGAACGTATTGAAAATGTATTACGCCGTATACAGGAAGTGTATTACAGCAGGCATGAAAAAACGGGTATCGATATCGACCTGATGCTCGATTATACCCGGGTAATGTATGCCGACCTGCTGGAATGGCGTAAACGTTTTAAAGAAGAACCGCCAGTAACAACATCTGCCGCCACTGCCGCGCCTGAAGCGGACACTACTGAAGCGCCTGCGCAACCAACACCCGCGCAAGCCCCGGTTGCCGCAGATGAGCCTGCAGCACAACCTGAACAAACGCAACCGGAGCCCGGCATAACCTCAGCTGACCCGGAAACAGGGACAGTACCGGCGCAACCGGAACCGCAGCTCGCGGCCGATCCGGTGGAAAGAGCTGAAAGTGCCGCTGTGCCTGACGTTGAAGCAATACCTGCCGAAACGATCGCC
Organism: Taibaiella chishuiensis; assembly: GCF_003014535.1. GTDB lineage: Bacteria > Bacteroidota > Bacteroidia > Chitinophagales > Chitinophagaceae > Taibaiella > Taibaiella chishuiensis. Next base: position 862,918 of record NZ_PYGD01000001.1, read on the forward strand.
GGCCTGGAGAAAGAAGAAGTGGAAGCGGAAATGGTAAAAGAAGTGCTGCACAATAATGCTTCAGCGATCAGCTTTGAACCACCTGCACCCCGGCCTGCGCATACCATGGAGATCGAAGATGTGCTGGCAGAAGACGATCCTGTTGTGAATACCCCGGTCGAAGATATCGTGCTGCCCGAGGTGGAAACTGCGCCCCTGCCGGCTCCTGTCCAGGTGCCCCAAGAGCCGTCATTGCGCAAAGATATACGGGGGGCGATCGGCATTAACGATAAATACCTTTTCCTGAACGAACTCTTTGCCAATAATAAAACGGATTATGAAGAAACGCTGGACCAGCTCCGGCTTTTCGATAATTATGAAGAGGCTTATAACTGGCTACAGACTTACCCGGCCCAGAAGAACCGGTGGGATAAAGAAGACGATACGGTTCAGAGTTTCCTTTCCCTGGTAAAACAGTACCTCTCTTCCAGGTAGGCCATAATAGTGGCTGTGGCGCCCAGTTGCTCCTGCACATATTGCCGGGCATGGGCGCCCAGCGCTGTAAGCCTTTGCTCATCGTACATACAGGCTATAAGCCCCGCTGCATTGGCCGTACTCTGCGCAGCTTGCCGGGCTATCATATCCACGGCCTCGCGGTAGCGGCTGTAGTTGGGCCCGAAAAGCACCGGCAGGCCATATACCGCCGGCTCTATAATATTGTGGATACCGCTTTTGGTAAACCCGCCGCCCACCCATACCACATCAGCATACCGGTACAGGTAGGAGAGCTGTCCTACGCTGTTGACAATGCCTACGCTCTTCTCTGCAATATCCGGGTCTTCCCAAAGGCCGGCTATATGCCCGAATAAACTACGGATTGCTGTAATATGCCCCGGATCTACCTCGTGGGGTACGATCAGCAATTTATAACCCGCGGGTAACTGCGATAAGGCTTGTTGTAATAACTGTTCGTCTTCTGTCCAGGTGCTGCCCGCAACAATAAGCCGGCTGTCGCCTTTCAGTGCCGCTACCTGGCTGTAGGTGCGGGGTGTTTCGAGAATCTTTGCAGCCCGGTCGAAGCGGGTATCGCCTGCAATGGCAGCCGTCTTTATGCCAATACCTGCCAGGAGCGACAACGATGCTTCGTCCTGTACGAAAATGCGGTCGTAACAGGCCAGCATACTGCGATACAGGCTGCCATACCATTTAAAAAACGGATGGCGCTCCTGGAATATCGCAGAGAACAGGATCGTCGGAATACCTTTCCGGGAAAGGGTTTTAAGGTAATGGTACCAGAATTCATACTTCACGAACAGGGCACATGCCGGTTGCAGGATGGCGATGAAACGCCGGGCATGCGCTGCATGATCGAGCGGCAGGTAAAATACATGATCGGCGCCGGCATAATTTTTTTGTACTTCATAACCTGAAGGGGAAAAGAAGGTAAGGATGATACAGACCTCAGGGTGCGCTGCACGGATCTGTTCCAGCAGGGGGCGGCCCTGTTCGAATTCGCCCAGCGAAGCGCAATGCATCCATATGCGTTCGCGTTTTTCGCCGGCAAGTGCGGCGGCTGCTTTGCTGAAGATCGCCTGCCTGCCGGTTATAAATTTGCGGGCCTTGGGGTTAAACGGCGCCGCCATCCGCAATGCGAGCGAATACAACAACAGGCCCAGGTTATACAGTAGCAGGTACAAACGCTCGTATTTAAGAATTAGGGGTTTATCGTTAAGCCTTTTCGTCGATATCGAGTACCAACCCGTCGTATGCCATAAACATGCCATCGGGCAGGCCGGCTTCGATTTCGGTATGCAGGCCCAGCTGGTGGCTGGCATGGGTAAAATAAGTGCGTTCGGCGCCTATGTCGCGGGCTATGGCTATGGCCTCTTCCAGCGTAAAGTGAGAGATGTGGGTCTCGTGCCGCAAGGCATTCAGTACCAGGAAACGGCTGCCCCGTATTTTATCCATCTCTTCGGGCGCTATATAGTTGGCGTCGGTAATATAGGTAAAGTCGCCGATGCGGTAACCGTACACATCGAGTTTGTAGTGGAGTACTTTTACCGGTATAAAGTCCAGGTCGCCGATGATAAAAGGCGCGCCGGTCATAGGACGTATGTTGAGTACGGGTATACCGGGATAGCTAACGCCGCTGAAGGCATAATGAAATTCGCGGCGCAGTATCTCTTCTGCATTGGGATCGGCGTATAGGTCTATGCCCTCGTTCTGCCAGTAATTGTAGGCCCGTACATCATCCAGCCCGGCCACATGGTCTTTATGACCGTGGGTAAACACGATGGCATCGATGCGGGGTACCCTGGCGCGCAGCATCTGGTAGCGGAAGTCGGGGCCGGCATCGATTACGACGCTGGTCTCCTCCGACTGCACCCAGATAGCGGAACGCAGCCGGTTATCCCTCGGATCTTTGGAACTGCATACCGCACAGGTACAACCTATAAAAGGAACCCCCTGCGAAGTGCCGGTTCCCAGAAATGTGATCTTTGCCACGCTTAAATGTCGATTTGGGTTTGAATGGATTGACTGCCTTCGGTGCCGGGGTTCTCGATCAGTTGCCGGTACCATTTCTGCATTTCCCCGCTCAGCTCCTCCTCATTGACCACGAGCGTGGGTAATATTTCGATCAACGCATTGATGCGGCCTTCCACATTGAGGAAGCGGTTGATTACCGCGATCCGGCGATCTTCGAGCACACAAAAGCCGGAATTGAAATTTCCCTTTTCGTACCGCACACGGTAACGGGCTTCTTCGAAAAGCTGTTCCAGTTTTTTTAGTGTGTTTGGTGTATATTTGAAGCTCATTTTTACGTTTATTTTGAATTAAGGCTGGGCGCGTTTTACAGGCAACCGGGTCATTACATTAACATTTTTGTCTTATGCCTCCGTTTATGGATTCGTCAGAACAGCATGGTATCCCGGTATTTCCAGCCCGAATATGGGCTAAAATTAGTAAAATAGCCGCAATCGTAACGATACTATTATCCACAGCCACTGCCAGGACCGTTGCGCAGGCCTATAACGAAGAATACAACAATTTTGTTGCCGGCCTGGTTGGCGGCCTCAATTTTACCCAGGTCGACGGCGACGGTTACCGCGGTTATAGCAAAATCGGCTTTAACGGCGGCGGTATCATCTATCTGCCTTTCGGTTATATGGAAAATATGCCGCTCGATGGTACCCTGGCCCTCAGCCTGGAGGTTTCCTTTACCCAGAAGGGATCCAAGGGCAAAACACCGATTCCCAATACCGGCGTACTGAGCCAGGACATTAACCTGCAATACGCCGAAGTGCCCATCCAGCTTAACTTTTACCGGGGTTCAAGAAAAACAGGCTTCGGGGCCGGCTTTTCGGTGGGTTACCTGGCTTCCAGCGAAGAGCTGATCGATAACGGCGGCGGCGTGATCCTGAAAAATGCATTGCCCTTCCGGAAGTTCGATTTCAATTTTGTACTGACCGGCAATGTACACTTGTATAAAGGATTCTTCCTCAGTCCGCGCTTCCAGTACTCGCTGGTTTCGATCCGTAACAACAACAGTATGTACGGCGGGCGCAACGAGCAATTCAACAACGTGGTTTCCTTACGCCTCATGTACCTCGTTAAAAGAAGGGGAGAGGAGTAGCGCGGAGTTAATATTACGACTATTATAACAAGGGGACGGATATCATTTCCGTCCCCTTATGTTTTAACCGGCGGCAAGCGCCTGTAACAATAGTTTTTTAACCGCATCCTGCCGGTAGATCCAGTCGCGGGTTTGTACCCGCTGCACCTTCCAGCCAAAGCTGCGCATAACGGCCGGGCGTTGTACATACTGTTCCAATACGTTGCTGTTGCTGTAATGCCGGGCATCGTCGAGCAATATACCCAGGCGGAACTCCTGGTCGCCTTCTTTTCTTACCGCCAGGCTGCATTTAAACATCGACTGTCCTACACCGGCCGATACCAGCCAGCCCTGCTCCTGCAGGAAGGCCGCGATCTGGCTGCAGACCAGCAATTGTTCCGCCTCGCCATCGATGGCCTGGTGTTTCGTATTATGAAGACTGTTCAATACCTGGGCCGCCTGTTCTACCGCGCCATTGCTGATATGTTCGGCATACTGCAGGTAACGGGCAAAGTAACGGGCGCCCTCGTTGTACTGGTTTTTGATATCGGTATGTTTGATACTACTTACGACCACTACGTGATTCTTGGCTCTCGAAAAGATAACATTGAGCCTCTTTTCACCGCCCTTTCGGTTGATGGGACCGAAGTTCATGTACATTTTGCCCTGGGCATTGTAACCATAACAGGTGCTGATGATAATGATGTCCCGTTCCTCGCCCTGCACATTCTCCAGGTTCTTGACGAAGAGGCCGGTAAAGTGGCCTTCGTCGGTGCGTTGGTATTCTTGTTCCACCAGGGTGTCAAACTGCGGATCTTCCTGTTGCAGGCGGTAAAGGGCATCTTCGATCTGGCCCTGCTGTTCCATGCTGAAGGCCACGATGCCTATGGTATTGCCCGATTGGCGTAACAACAGGCTGCGTACCAGTGTCGCTATGTATGCTGCTTCCTCTGCATTTTTCCGTTCATCGTAAAGGCCTTTGGGCAGGTAGTGATAGCTTATACTACGTTCGAACACGGCTTCCAGCTGCGCTTCTGCAGGATCATGTACGATAATTTCGGGCCGGGCGGTAGCAAACATTTTACGGTCGGGAATGGTCAGTAGCTCACCCTTATAAAAGGCAGCATTGGAATAGCTGATCAGCGACTCGTTGCGGCTGCGGTAATGCCAGCCCAGCATTACATGTTCCAGTTTGCGCGCACCCTGGGTCAGCAGGCTGTCGGCGTCCAGCGAGATCGGCTCTTCCGCTGCGCCGGCTTCGGGCAGGTTCAGGTCGTCGGGATCGGCATTGCCGGTATTAAAGAAATTGGTAGGCGGCATCTGCATTTCATCGCCCACGATAATACTCTTGCCCGCCCGGAACATAGGCGGGATGCCCTCTTCGAGCGTGATCTGCGAGGCTTCGTCAAAAATAACGACGTCGAAATAAGTGTTGGCCAGGGGCAGGGCATCGCTTACGCTCAGTGGGCTCATCAGCCATACCGGCTTGATCTCGCGCAGCACGGTACCGGTATCGCCGTCGGCCAGTTCACGAATGCTTTTATAACGGCGTGTTTTGCCAAACTCATGCTCCAATACCCGCCTGCCGTTGTTATAGATCTTCTTCAGTTCTTTTTCCTCGGGTGTCAATACGGCTGCGCTCTTTTCGGTAAGCAGCAGCTTTTCCCGGAAGGCGGCGCGGTGATGCGCCCTGATATAACGGGCATTGATGCCGAGCAGGTCCTGGTAGCGGCTTTCGATATTGGCGGTTAGCTCGTCTACCAGTTGCGTGGTTAGTTTTTCTGTTGCGGCATATTGCCGGTACAATTGTTGCAGGGTGTTTTCAAGCAGCAGCAGCTCAAGGTCGTCCGGTGTTATGGCCTGCCCGCGTACGATACGTTGCAGCTCCGGGTCTGCGAGGTCCAGTTGCTCGAGGTAATGCAGCAATGCAGGCAGCTGGCCCAGGTTGCCGATCAGAGCCTGTACCTGTTGCTGCAGGGTTTCGAGTATAGTATCCTGTTGGCCGGTCCAGGTATACGACAGGATCTGTTCTGCTTCGGCGAGTGGCTGTGCCTTGCTGCCCAGCCGCAAAACCAGGTCGGGATGCTCTTTCCAGGTTTTGATCCTTTGCCGCGATTGCTCGTCCTGGCGGGCGCGGAAGGCAGTGATCCTGGCCCAGTCGGCTTCCAGGTCCTGCAGGCCGAAGCGTTCGAGCGTATCGGTTTCGGCCCCGGTATATTCGTGTTGCAGGCGGTATTCTTCCAGCAGGTTTTTAAGTACGGTGCTGTATGCCGGCGGTACCTGGTGCGCCGAAAAGTTGTAATGACTACGGATTACCTTTTTAACCCTGCGCCAGGTGCCGCTCAGGAATTTGAAGAAGGAGTGCTCCAGCCGTTCAACCTGTTCCAGCGCGGTTTTGAGCTCCTGCTCCGGTAAGCGCGCAGTCCAGGCCTGGTTTTGCTGCCGGGCCTCTTCCAGTTTTTTCCGGAGCTGGCCCAGTTGCCGGATACGGCTGTTGAGCTCGCGGCTCTGGCTGTCTTTTTCATCCAGCAGGCGAAGGTTATCGTTTTGTGCGAATAGCTGTAACTGCTCCGCCTCACCGATAATCTGTTTCAGGGCGGAGAGTTCCAACGCCGGTATATCGGCGCCGGTTGCGCAAAGGCCTTCCAGCAAGGCGGCAAGCTGCTGCAGTTTAAGGCCCACTTCAGAAAGCGTCAGGCGCCGGATGCGTGTGGCTGCAGTATTGAAATGCCTTGCAGGATGCTGTGCCAGGGTCGCGTAAGGACCATCCTGTTGCAACTGCGTGGTAAGTTTACGGATCATGTCGCCCGAGTCGAGCCATGCCTTGTAAGCGGGTAGCAGCGGCATATTCAGCGGGTGCTCCGTTGTTGCGGACAACGCTTCTTTTAATTGCAGCAGGCGGTTCCATAACTGGTATACCGGTTTGCCGGCGGTTTCGAAGGCATGTCCTGCAAAATGGTGGAGCTCTTCCAGCAGGCCCAGGTCGGCCTGCAGCGCGGCTATTGCGGCATAACGTTCCCGGGTTACGAGATCGGCCGGCGGCTCCTGTTCGAGATAGCGTTCGTAGGTGGCTTTCAGGTCGGCGATCATATTCTTTTTATCGCCCTGGCTATCGTGTATGAGGCAGCACATATCGTGCAGGCCACGGCTCTGCAGGCGGTGGTACACCACTTCTACCGCCGCCATTTTTTCGCATACGAACAATACCTTTTTGCCATTGGCAATAAAGTCGGCGACCAGGTTGGTAATGGTCTGCGATTTGCCTGTGCCCGGCGGGCCCTGGATGATATAACTTTTATGGCCGCGCGAACGTACCACGGAATGAAGCTGCGTAGGGTCGGCAGGCACAACGGTATACTGCTGGGAAAGCCCGGTGCCGTTCAGGGGTTTGTCTTCGGCTATTTTCCGTACTTCTTCAGAAAACAGCTGGTCGAAGATGTGTTGCCCGGCGCCGGTTTCGAGGGCTTCGTTATAATCGCGTACCAGCGACATTTTACGGTAGTTAAAGTTGCCCAGTACAACATGGCAAAGGTCAAACTCCCAATGGTAGGGATTCCCGGGACCTTCGTCGAGCACATAGGTATCCTTTACCTCGGTAAGATGGCGTGCTCCGGGCCGGGCCGGTGTATCGCCGATAATGTGTTCGAGGTAACTGTCGCCGGGGGTAATATAATTGCGGAAAAGCTGGAGTCCCAGCGGTTGAAAGTTGTCCGCATCATAACTGTAGTCGAGGTGACTGTAACGCTGCATGCCGCGTTGCCGCTGTCTGATACGCTGGGCATAAGTACTGGCGGTACGTTGGGCAATATTATGGATCAGCCGTATGCGCGGCTTATCGACCAGCGCGATACGGATGCCTTGCCGCGCCAGTAGGATCTGCTCCTGCAATAACTGGTAAAAAGCAGTCAGGTCGGTCGTTTCGAGGTCTATACGCTCCGGCAGTTTTATGCCGTAGGTTTCGTCGAGCATATACCGCAGTATGGGGTTGATCTCGGCCTCGGTATCTTCAAACTCCAGGATATAATCGTCGTCCTTGCGCAAGCTTTTTTTCTTTTTCAGGTTGGCTGGTATCAGTACAAGCGGCGTGGATATGCGTTCCTTTTCGTCTTCCTTTAGGTTGTACCAATGCAGGAAGGCAACGGCCAGGCGCAGCTGGCTCATGCCATATTCGTTAATGTCTTTCTGGGTTTCCAGTCTTATCTTATCGAGCGCCGGTATGCTGTAGGGATTTTCATCGGCCCGGAGGTATACATTCAGGTGCAGGTCCTGGGCCTTGCTTACCTTTTTCGATATGGCTTCCTGCCAGTAGAAAAGATGTTCGGGTTTTACATAGTCCAGGTTGAGCGATAAAGGGAAAGAGGCTACCGTCAGGTTCAGGAAGCGCATATTGCTTTTGAAGTAAAGCATGCGGTTGCGCCTGCTGGTGTCGAACAGCCTGCTGCGCAGTTTTTGCAGTACTACCTTACGCCGGTCGGCCAGCGGCGCATGCCGGTAAGCCTCGATCGTGGTCAGGTCTATCGCTTGTTCGGGGTTATAATCCCTGAAGTTTTTCAGTTTGCCGATCGCTTCCTGCAGGTCGCGGCAGCGCATATTGCGGTCCAGTTCGGTCATTTCCTCCACCAGGTTGGCGATAGAGGGGTGCAGCCGGTTGTTGAGCTGCATCAGCGCCGTACGGTGGTATACAAATTTGCGGCAGTCTTCGGTATCATAGAGATTAAGCCCGGTGGCAACACTCGCCAGGATAAGCCCCAGCCAATAGATGTCGGTCAGTGCATCATGATGACCCAGTACGGCCTCATAACTCCGGTAGCCGGTCAGGTATACGGGCCGGCTGATGGCCTCAGCGTCCACGTCTTCGCTTTCGAGCAATAGCGAATCTTCGATGTCGGTATTGCCGGCGTCGGTATCGGTACGGGCTACCTTACGGCCTGTAATATGCAGCGCTTTATTACGGTCGTCGTCGAGCGCAGCCAGGGCCGCAGGGTTGTAAACGGGGGCGAGTATAAAGGTTTCGTCGATATCCAGGCAGCCACCGGTAACCAGTAGTGTGTCGAAACGCTGCAGGGACGCCACTTTGCCGCTGGTATGAAAACCGGCTACTTCTTCCATCAGTGGTAACATAACCGATACCAGCTGATCGTTGCCCGGGAAACCTTGTTGTATTATCGTGTCGAGATAAGTTTCAAATTGATTACGCATCATACCATCCTTATTTTCTTAAATCGTTCCTTGTATTGCTTATCGCTCAGTTTAAGTTCTTTTTTCAGCACTGCTGCGAGGTTATTGCTTATGCCTGCCGTTCCGGCCAATACAAACGCGGCTTCCAGTACGGGTTCCTCTGTTTCTTTATCGGCAAAGGCAAAGTCGGCGAGCACATAAGCCAGGTAATCCTTACAGGCAGGGCTGCTCAGGGCAGGAGGCAAGGCCTCTGCGGCGCCTGCATGCCCCGGTTTTTCGCCGGGAAAGTATTCGTTGAACAGCTGCAGGAGACTGGGTGTGTGTAAGGCTTCATCCCGGAGCAACTGGTCGAGGCAGGTGCGGGTATACGCCGCCAGCGCCTCCTGCGCAAAAACATCGAGCAGGTGCAGGTCGGCAGGGCCTTCTATTACCGGGCGGATCTGCTCCTGCCAGCTGGCGGCATCGGTAGCCTGCAGGTCCAGGGCATAAGCGCGTATAAACATTTCGGGATGGGTTTGCTGCCCGGTTACTACGGTATCCTGCCCAAATATTTCGCGGGCCTGCCGGATATACCCTGCGGCCGAAACCTGCTCCAGGCCGGAGGCCATCTTGACCAGTGCGGCTACGGCGGCATGACTGTCGCCGGTTACTTTAAGCGCCATACTATCGCAAAACAGTTCGGTATAGAGATCGAACAGCCTTGCCGTTTCGAGGTAAGTATTGCCCGCACCGGGTTGGCAGGACAGTGCATTCAGTATCTTATTGCTGATATTGTAATCCTCCTGGTTAAACAACAGCACATGGCCCAGTTCGTGCCCCAGTACGGCAAGTAGTTCTTCCCTGCTCAGTAGTTTAAGGGCCTGGCCCGAAAATACGATGTGGACCGCATCGGGCAGGGTGTATACTGCGGCATTGAGGGCATCGTTGTCCATCTGCTGGTAAAGGGTGATCTGCTGCCCGATACCCAGTGCTGCTGCAGCCTCATGGGCCGCCGCATACAGGGCAGGATCCGATTCGGGACTGAGCCGGTAGGTGGTTTTGAGCAATTCCTGCTGAACCGGGGAAGGGTCTGTGCTGCCGGCAGGGGAGGCAAAGTATTGCCAGAGCCGTGTTTTTGCCTTGAAAAAAGCAGCAACACGTTCATGGTACGATAATATTTGCATGGTGCAATATCAGGATTTCTTAATACAATACCGGTCCGGCTGCTATTACCCTGTCGGGAAGGGATATAACCACGGTACAAACCGCTGCCGGAAAGGATAATTAACCCAAAAATAGGAGAATTAGCCATAATGTATTTCTTAACTTTGCGGTTCGTTCCCTTACCCCGTAAAAGAACGAACCGGCCGGCAGGAATACGAATCGTGGGTCCGGCACGTTATAATCATCTCATCTGAGTATATGCAAGACTACGCGGCGTCGCTTACGCAATATAAAAGACTTAAGACCAGGGCAGTGAATGTAGGTGGTTTGCTGATCGGCGATTTTAACCCGATCCGTTTGCAAACCATGACCACTACCGATACCATGGATACCGAAGGTACCGTGGCACAAACCATACGTTGTATCGAAGCGGGGGCGGAACTGGTCCGCATCACGGCGCCTTCTAAAAAAGAAGCCGAGAACCTGCTCCTTATTAAAAACGAACTGAACCGCAGGGGCTATCATGTACCCCTCGTGGCCGATATACACTTTACCCCCAATGCCGCAGAGATCGCTGCCCGTATTATCGAAAAGGTGAGGGTGAACCCGGGCAACTATGTCGACAAAAAGAAATTTGAACAGATTGACTATACCGATGCCGAATACCTCGAAGAGATCGAAAGGATCAGGGAACGGTTTACGCCCCTGGTAAAGATCTGTAAGGAATACGGTACGGCCATGCGTATCGGTACCAATCACGGTTCGCTGAGCGACCGTATTATGAGCCGCTACGGCGATACGCATATCGGCATGGTCGAAAGCGCCATGGAGTTTCTGCGTATTGCACGCGACCAGAACTACCACAACATCGTGCTGAGCATGAAGGCCAGCAACCCGCAGGTAATGGTACAGGCCTATCGCCTGCTTACCTCGACCATGTACAACGAGTTTGGCGAGTGCTACCCGCTGCACCTGGGTGTAACGGAAGCGGGCGATGGCGAGGACGGGCGCGTTAAAAGCGCCGTGGGTATGGGGACCCTGCTGGAAGACGGTATCGGCGACACGGTACGCGTAAGCCTGACCGAGGAACCCGAACTGGAAATACCGGTATGCCGCGACCTGGTGAAACGGTATACCCATGCCTGCGACCGGGAGGAGGAGGTGCCCTTTACCGGGAGCCCCATCGTACTGCGCAGTACGCCCACTTTTACCGTAGATAACATGGGCACCGGGCATGTGCCGGTGGTGATCGCCGACCTGAGCAAACTGCCCGAAATTACGCCGGTATCGCTCGAGCGGATCGGGTATACCTATGATGCAGCAACCGATAAATGGAGCATCAGCGATACGGCAGCCGATTATGTATTTACCGGCAAGGAGCCGCTTGGCTTTGCCCTGCCGGGTATGCTCAAAGTAATTACCTGGCCGGCCTACTGGATGCTGGCTACGGATAAGACCAAATACTTCCCGCTGTTTAGCGATACCGAATACCTGGAGACCACCGAAAAAAGCGATACGATCAATTTCGTGATGGTCGACTGTTTTAACGAAGCAGACCGGGACAAAGACCTGGCTTACCTCGAAACGCTGGGCCGCGACAAGACCGCGGTGCTTTGCCTGAACAGCACCAATACCAATGCCATGCAAAGCGTGCGGCGCATGTACAGCGTGCTGGCCGAAAAACAAGTGGGTAACCCTACGATCCTCATGACTGGCAGCAGTTGGGCTACGGCCGATGAGCACCTGATCCATTATGCCACCGAAGCGGGCGCCCTGCTGCTCGACGGGCATGGCAACGGCGTGTGCTTCGGCATGAAGCAAGAGGCCTACGATGCCTTTGCCGCCTCCTTTTCGCAGGAAACCCTGAACGGGCGCAACTACAATACCAATACCAGCATCGAACAATTTGTCAATGCAACGGCGTTCTCTATTTTACAGGCAACCCGTACCCGCATTTCCAAAACCGAATATATTTCCTGCCCGAGCTGCGGCCGTACCCTGTTCGACCTGCAGGAAACCACAGCCAAAATACGGAGCCGTACCCACCATTTAAAAGGCGTGAAGATCGCTATTATGGGCTGTATCGTAAACGGGCCGGGCGAAATGGCGGATGCCGATTTTGGTTATGTAGGCAGCGGTGTGGGTAAAATAACCCTGTACAAAGGTAAAGACGTGGTGAAAAAAGGTGTGGACAGCGAGATTGCGGTAGATGAACTGATTGCCCTGCTGAAGGAGAACGGCGCCTGGGTAGAGCCTTCCACCCAGCCGCAAACGGCCTGAGGACAACATTGTCGCGAATCGCGTTGTGCGTAGCGGTATAATAACTCCTTATTATTTTTTAGCGCGATCGGGCAGGCAGACCTGTTTTGTGCCCGCAAGGCGCAGTGGTCCGTTGCCCCGCTCAAAGGTCCTGCCGGCAACACCTTGCGGGCAGGGTATTAATATATTATAGAAAAGATATGCAGATCAAAATCGCGCACTGTCTCTTTGTCGACGAAACACCGGGTAAAGGACGCGGTGTTTTTACCCGTGAAGATATCCCCCCAATGAAAACAATAGAAACATCGTCTGTATTGGTGATGGATGCCGCGGCAAGAAAACTGCTCGACCAGACTACCCTGCACGACTACATATTTGAGTGGGGGAGCGACGAAGACCAGTGTTGCGTGGCCTGGGGCTACATTTCCCTGTATAATCATAGCTACGAAGCCAATTGCGAATACTTTATGGACTTCGAACAGAACCTGATCACCGTAAAAACGATGCGTAAGGTATTGCAGGGCGAGGAGCTGACCATCAACTATAACGGCGACTGGAACGACAGCAAGCCGGTATGGTTCGAGACACGCGATTAAAAAATTAAGGTACCATGTATATGATAAGGAAAACCGCATTACTGTTATTGTTGTCCGGCTGTCTGGCCCAATCTGCACAGGCCCGGCTGGACGACGAGGCGAAAGAAATGCCGCAGCCTGCTGCCCCGGAGGCCGATGCAGGCGCTAACGTAGTGCGTATCGCTCCCCTCACGGCGATGGATATCGGCTACGGCTTCGGGCTGAGCTACGAACGTCTTCTGGGTAGCGAACAACGGGTCGGACTTATATTCCCGGTATCGATGTTGCTGGAAAAAAGGCCGGTGCCCTCGGATGCCGGCAAGACCACCAATACTTATTTCTACTTTACCCCGGGTGTTAAGATCTATCCTTTCGGCCAGCGCCGTATTACCTATGCCGTAGGCCCATCCCTGATGTTTGGTTACGGTGAGAATGCCGACCGCTTCGGGTATTATTTCCAGAATAATGGCACCACGGTACAGGAAGATGTACTGCTGCGGAAGTTCCGTCTGGGTTTTATCGTCAATAACTACCTCAGTTTCCGGGTTACACGGGCCCTGCAGATCGGCTTCGAAGGGGGTATCGGTATGCGTTACCTCGATCGCGAAACCTTCAACTCACCCGGCGCTTATCTCGGTTCGGAAAGGGTGCAGTTCCGCAATGGCTTTAATATTACCGGGCAGTTTTCCATGACCCTGGGTCTTAAATTTTAAAATAATAAGGTTACGGTAGCTGCCGTTAACCCTAATACTACATCTGCCAAACCAGAAAAATATCTTTATGATGCGAAAGATTGCATTAGCCCTTGTATGTTGTTGCCTGCTTAGTACTTCCCTGTTGGCGCAAAACCGCGACTTCCGGCGTGAAAGAGAAGAGCTTGACCGTGCCGAACGCGCCGAAAAACGCCGCTTAAAAAGAGAAGGGTATATGGGCCGCCCCAAAGTGGACTATGGTTCCAATATCCTGCGCCTGTCGCCGATAACGGCTATGGATATCGGCGTGGGGTTCGGCCTTAGCTACGAGCGCATTTTCGGCCAGGAGCAAATGATCGGTATCGTAATACCGGCTGCACTGATCCTGCAGGATAAAGCAGACGGCTATAATCCGATCAACGGCACTTATAATAACGACGTGCGTTATAACGCCTATTTTTATTTTACACCCGGTCTTAAGATCTATCCTTTTGGCCAACGCCGGGTAACCTATGCCGTAGGCCCCAGCCTTATGTTTATGTATGGCGGTGGTAAAGAATGGGTGAGCGATTACGACTCCAATACCGGGGTGACCACGTTCCGCGAATCGGAAATGACCCGCACCCGTTTCGGTATGCTGGTCAATAACTACGTTAATTTCCAGATCACACCGGCCTTTAACCTGGGGCTCGAACTGGGTCTGGGTATGCGCTATTACGATAAAGAAAGCCGTACCAACACTTTTTATAACTATGGCGGAAGCTACAACAATGGCTTCGACGTAACCGGGCAGTTTTCGATGACCCTCGGTTACCGCTTCTGACCGGCTGCGATACCGGATTAAAACGGCATCCCTGTATTTTTACAGGAATGCCGTTTTTTTTATACGATTTAAAATGAACATGCGTTAGATATGCAGCAACCCTATCCTGTATATGATCCTGAAAACGGAATCTTTCCTGTCGGCAATCCTATTGCTGATGCATACCCCTGCGGCCCGCGCCGGCAGCCGCATTGCGGCCGACTCCAGCACGGGCGCCGACCCGCATTATGGCGCCCATATCCTGTCGGTAATGCCACTTATGGCCATGGACTACCGCCTGGGTATTGGCATGAGTTACGAACAGTTGCTGGGCAAAGCACAACGGGTCGGGATGATACTGCAGGGAACCCTTATGCTGAACGGATACGAAAGACCCGGCTACCGCTACAATAAAAACAACCCGCATTATCCGGCATATTATTTTACCCCTGGTATCAAGATCTATCCCTTTGGTCAACGCCGCGCCACGTATGCTTTCGGACCTTCGTTCATGCTTTGTTACGGCAAGGAAAAAAACGAATGGTACCACGATTATCCCATTGAGGGCACCACGGTATCCTGGATGAAAATGGCGGCCATGTTCAGTAACTATGCCAATTTCCAGGTCACCCCCTGGTTCAGCCTCGGGCTGGAGATCGGGCTGGGCATCCGTTTTATCGACCGGCAAACCTACCTGGAGCCGGGTACGCCCGAACTGCATACCAGCGAGCGGGCCAAACCTACGGGGCGTTTCGGGCTTAGCCTTGGCTGCCGGTTCTGACGCGGGCCAGGCCGGCCGGCTTGCAACCGGGTGCCGGTAAGGGGCCCTGGTCCTACCATTTCTGCGATCTTTCGGCCCAGGGGCATGCAAGATGCAGGAGAATAAAGTACATTTGCCTTCCGGAGTGGTAAAGCCACCCGGGTTAAAACCAGATTTACAGGGTTATCATGCGCAGTATTTACTTTAAGGAACTTAAATCTTTTCTCAGCTCTATAGCGGGCTATGTGGTACTCCTGGTATTCCTGGTGGCTTCGGGCTTGTTTATGTGGGTATTGCCCGATACCAATATCCTCGACTACGGTTATGCTTCGCTGGAGCAGTTTTTCAGCATAGCGCCCTGGCTGTTGTTGTTCCTCATCCCGGCGGTAACCATGCGGTCGCTGGCCGACGAGTTCCGGGGCGGGACTATGGAATGGCTGGCTACCAAGCCGCTCAGTCTCCGGCAGATCGTACTGGGCAAGTTCTTTGCTGCGCTTAGCCTGGTCGTTATTGCCCTGCTGCCTACTTTAATCTACCTGTTCAGCATTCATTGGCTGGCTATGGACGATGCTGCGCTCGACAGCGGCGGCATTATCGGATCGTATATCGGGCTGTTGTTCCTGGCTGCGGCCTTTACCGCCATCGGTATTTTCTGCTCGGCGCTTACCGATAACCAGATCATCGCCTTCCTGTCGTCGCTGTTCCTGTGTTTCCTGCTGTTCAGCGGTTTCGAAGCCCTGAGCCGTATTACCGCCTTCCGCGGCGGGGCCGATTACTACCTTGGGCTTATCGGTATCGATTATCATTACAGCAGTATGAGCCGTGGCGTGATCGACACCCGCGACCTGGTTTATTTCCTCTCACTTATCATCTTATTCATTGCGCTTACCCGGCTTACGCTCCAGCGGAAAAGAGGTTAGGCAAATAATTTACCGTATTGATCGCGACCATATATAAATCCACCGGCAGCTTTTACCTGGCTTACGATGAGGCCGGCACCAAATGGAGTTGCCGCGTAAGAGGTAAGCTGAAGATCGATAACGCCATCTCGTCGACCAACCCGATTGCCGTGGGCGACCAGGTACAATTGCAGGCCGAAGACGAGGGCGAACGTACCGCCGTGATCAGTGCCATTCTCGACCGGCATAATTATATGGTGCGTACTTCGCCGCATAACCGGCACCAGAAGCATATCGTAGCGGCCAACCTGGACCAGGCCCTGCTCGTGGCCACCATTCGCGAGCCCCGTACCTCGCAGGGATTTATAGACCGCTTCCTGCTTACGGCCGAAGCCTACCATATACCTGCCATTATCGTATTCAACAAGGCCGATCTGCTCGAAGGCGACTACTACGAAGAGTGGCAGCGCCGCAAGGAAATATTCGAGGCCATAGGTTACAAAACCTTTACGGCTACGGCCATACAGGGCGAAGGGCTCGACGCGCTCCGCCAGCAACTTAAAGATAAAACCACCCTGTTCAGCGGGCACTCCGGTGTAGGCAAAAGCACCCTGATCAATAATTTTATACCACACCAGAACCTGAGGGTACAGGAGGTGTCGGGCTGGAGCGGGAAAGGGCAGCATACCACCACCTTTGCCGAAATGTTCGACCTGCCCGGTGGCGGCCGCATTATTGATACGCCCGGGGTTAAGGAGTTTGGTATCGTGGATATGGAAGCCGACGAACTTTCGCATTATTTTCCCGAAATGCGCGACCGGATACACGACTGCCGGTTCAACAACTGCATCCATATCAACGAGCCGGGCTGTGCCGTAAAAGAAGCCGTGGCCGCCGGCGAGGTAAGCCGCGAACGCTACGACAGCTATGTCGCCATCCTGGAAAGCCTTTAGCTTAACATACACTTACCAAATAAATCCTCCCTTCGGGCTTACCTTTGCGGTTCTTTATCTGGTTTTTGAAATGAAAAAGCAACGTATTACCGTATTTTTAGTTACATTTTTTATACTGCTCTCCGCCGGTTTTTCTTTTTACTACTACAGCCAGAGCAAGCAGATGAAAAAGCCTGAAATCGCGATTACCGGTCAGCCCGGACAGGCTATCCGGCCCTTTGCTTTTATCAACCAGGAAGGCGATACCATTACCAATAAAAATATCAAGGATAAGATCGTTGTGGTCGAATACTTCTTTACCACCTGTAAAAGCATTTGTCCGAAGATGAATGAAAACATGGCAAAGGTGTACCAGGCGTTCCGCAGCGACGACGATGTGGTGATCCTGTCGCATACGGTAGATCCTAAAAATGATACCGTAGCCGCCATGAAGGCCTACAGCCTGCGTTTCGACGCCGATCCCAAACGCTGGATGTTCCTTACCGGCGATAAAAAAGCCCTGTACGACCAGGCCCGCTACAGCTACAACATTACCGCGGTAGAAGAAGATACCGTCGATATCCAATCCGACTTTATCCATACCAATGTGTTTGTACTGGTGGACAAACAAGGCCGCCTGAGAATGCGCCTGAATAAAGAAGGCAACCCCGAAGCCTATGACGGTACCAGCGAAAAGTCGGTAGCGCAGATGATCGAGGATATCAAAATACTCGACGCCGAAAAATAAATTCTATAACCTTCTTCCCTATGCCCGAAGCCGGATTAACCTTAGCACAGGCCCAGCAACAAGTAGACGAATGGATCAGGACGATAGGGGTGCGCTACTTCGAACCCCTGACCAACCTGGGCATCCTGATGGAAGAAACCGGCGAACTGGCCCGGCTTATGGTACGCCGCTACGGCGAACAATCCTTTAAAAAGAACGAACAGGAGCAGGACCTCGGCGACGAAATGGCCGATGTGCTCTGGGTACTGTTATGCCTCGCCAACCAGTGCGATATCGACCTGACGGCTGCACTCCGCAAGAACTTTGACAAAAAGACCGGCCGGGATGCCGACCGCCATCGTAACAACGATAAGCTGCAAACGCCCGGCGCCGGGAAATAAGTATTTCATAGCATCGTAACAGCATAGAGATTAAACTATTCTCTATCTTTACCGTCTAAAAACGCACCAACTATGAAAAACAAATTATTATTCCTCTTTGCAGTGATCGGCCTGTGGACGGTACAAACCGTTTCCGCACAAAAAATAAAAGTGATCTCCGGCAGTACCGATGTGATAAAGGGTGTGGCGAAAATGAATGTAACCTTCGACTACAGCCAGATGAGCGTAGGTAAGTTCGACCAGGAAGCCGATTATATTGCCAAGAAAAAAGCAGAATACAATAAAAAGGAAGCCGGTAAAGGCGAGGCCTGGGAGAAAGACTGGGTCGGCGACCGTACCGAACGGTATGCACCCCAGTTCAAAGAGTTGTTCAACAAGAGCAGCGATGTGTTGAAAGTGGGTGATTACCCTTCCGAAAAATATACTATGATTGTGAAGACGACCCGTACCGAGCCGGGGTATAACATTGCCATTTCCCGGAAAAATGCGGAAATAGCCGGCGAAATACAGGTTGTGGAAACGGCAAACCCAGGGAATATTGTCCTGAAGTTGTCTTTTGATAAAGCGTTGGGCCGTAGCTTCGGTGGTTATGATTACGATACCGGTTTCCGCATCCAGGAGGCTTATGCCGACCTGGGTAAGGCCCTGGGAAAATACATGAGCAAATAGTCTTTTTTTATGGAACCGGGGATCTTTAAAAAAAGGTGCCTGATTTCTTTAAATCTTGTTTTACTTTTACGCACTCAAAAAAATAGCAGAATAACACTATGACAACCAAACATCCTGAAGGATATGTACATACTTCCATTGAAAATGGAATCGGGAAAATCGAATTTTATCACCCCTCCAGCAATTCCCTGCCCGGAGCGATACTGACCGATCTGGCACATGCCATTAATGATGTGGGTACTGACGAGCGTGCAAAAGTGATTGTGCTGCAAAGCGCAGGCGAGCGTTCTTTTTGCGCCGGCGCTTCATTCGACGAGCTGATCGCGATCAGCAACGAAGTCGAGGGTCATAAGTTTTTCAGCGGTTTTGCACTGGTTATCAATGCCATGCGCAAATGCCACAAGTTTATCATTGCAAGAGTACAGGGTAAGGCCGTAGGTGGCGGCGTAGGTATCATTTCTGCTGCAGATTACGCAATTGCGGTCGATACGGCTTCCATCAAACTGAGCGAACTGGCCGTAGGTATCGGTCCCTTCGTGGTAGGACCTGCCGTAGAGCGCAAAATAGGCGTTTCGGCTTTCTCTCAACTGGCGATCGACGCTACCGAGTGGCGCAGCGCCGACTGGGCCCGTAAACGCGGCCTGTACTCCGAGATCCATACCGACATTGCAAGCACGGACGAAGCGGTATCTGTACTGGCCAACAAGCTGGCACACGCTAATCCCGAAGCCATGACCCAATTGAAAAAAGTTTTCTGGGAAGGCACAGAGAACTGGGATGAGTTGCTGACCAAACGCGCAGCGATCAGCGGTAAGCTGGTACTGAGCGAGTTTACACGGAATGCAATCCATTCATTTAAGAAAAAAAGCTAATTTTTATAATTTGATTTTAGTTTAAAGCCTATCTTTGCTATAATATTTAACACTAAAACATTTAATGCAGAAAAGAGTAAAACCCAGGTTGCCAATCAAAAGAGAGGCGGAACACCGTATTAATCAACACATTAGAGCCACCCAGGTACGTGTAGTAGGAGAGAACATCGAACCCGGCGTTTATTCGCTGGAAGAAGCACGCCGTATGGCCGAAGAGCTGGAAGTGGACCTGGTGGAGATTTCACCCAACGCGGACCCGCCCGTTTGTCGCCTGGTTGACTATAACAAGTTCCTCTACGAAAAGAAGAAAAAAGATAAAGAGCAAAAAGCCAAAGCTAAACAAACCGAGGTAAAAGAGATTCGCTTTACACCGAATACCGATGACCACGACTTTGATTTTAAAGCCAAACACGCAGAAAAGTTCCTGCAGGAAGGTAATAAAGTAAAATGCTTTGTTCAGTTTAAAGGACGTTCCATCCTGTTCCAGGACAGGGGGCAGTTATTACTGCTTAAATTCGCGGAACGCCTTACAGAATGGGGATCGCTGGAGTCTATGCCTAAAATGGAAGGTCGTAGAATGTTAGCGATGTTCACACCGAAGAAGAAGAAATAATTCTTCGTTTTAGTAGGGCAATGTTGTCTTAACATTACCTTATTAAAAAAAAATTTTTACGGATAAATATTTTGCCGTAATTTTACACTTTGTTTTCATGGTGATAGGGTTTATAGGGGCTGGCTCATTCTTGGGCCGGCTTTCTTTTTTTATACCCGGCCCATTCCGCACCGGGTGACTTTCTCTTCTCTCTCTTTTTCTCTTCTTTGCGCCAGCATCTTGCTCAGCTATGCTGATAAAATTCCTTTTCGCTTAGCTATTCGTTGCGGCTCACTACGAATTTACCTGGCCTGGCAGCTGCTGCTATTTGCAGCAATGGAATATGATTTTTCCCGCAGCGACACGGCGATGTAGCGAACCTTTAAAAAATTCAGGTAAGTTTCGTCGCGACTGCTACTGTAAAAGGCGTTTTAATCAGGCTTATAGCTCTGCCCCGGGATCGGTAGTGATAAGTGTTTGATGCTATTTATTGCTGTTGTTGCCTGACTTCCACAAGGTCCCTTTGCAGGAGACCCTGTGGGGACATCTAAAATCCCTTTTTTCGCTGCGATCGCTGCGCCACTGTGTGCCTTTAAATAGAACCAACCGAATATCATCCGCAGTAACACTTGCTGGAGCGGCTGCGGAAGGCATCTTTGTTATTCGTAGCGGCTCGCTACGAATTTACCTGGCCTGGCAGCTGCTACTATTTGCAGCAATGGAATGCGAGTTTTTTTCTCGCAGCGAATGCTATTGCGCCTTGGGATCTTAAAAGATCGACCTGGAAATCAAGGACGAAGCAAACCTGCCTGCCACACCGCCCCGGCCGTATCAGTCCGCTAAATGGACCGCCTCCTGCCCTAATAACCTCCGTTTAGCATAATTTACGTTTAAATGATTTCAGTTCCTTAGATCGAATGTGTATTTTTATCGCATGAAGCAATCTTTACTCCTGATAATTTTATTGGCGTTTATGGGTATACAGGCTGAGGCGCAGCCTTTATCCGCTTATACCAGTTTCCAGAACCAGTTTATGGTATGGGACAATGGAATGATCCGTAAAGTTGAATATCTCGTGCCGCTGCAGGTAGGGATCGGGCGCAGCGCAATTCCCTATATCGATAACTCCCGCAACTTTAAAATATACTACCAGGGGGCTTCCCGCAAGGTTAACGACGGCTTTACACAGGCATTCCAGGTTACTGACAATATTGTAACCTACCAGAACTCCAAAGCCCTGTTTGTATGGGAAAGAGGCAATACCACCAACCTGTCGAAATATTGCGAACAATTTTATATCGGCGATAGTCTCGTGGTGTTCTTCGATGGGGTACAGCGCGAGTTCAGGGCTTATTACGACGGACGGATCTTCCCGATCGAGGGTTTCCTGGCGGGCAACAGCGTTTCCAATATATTCGATACCAGCACCACGTCTATCCGCAACAGCATGGATATCTCTTCCGGCCAGCTACCCAGCATAAAAGTGTCGGATAATATTGCCGCCTATGTTAATTACGCCAACCAGTTCCGTATTTTTTACCACGGCGAAATCGTAGAGCAGGAAAACTACCTCGTAAACAGTTTTGATGTGGGGCGCAACAATGTGGCCTATGTGGACGCCAACCGGGAATTTAAAATTTTCAGTAACGGTAAAACGACCACCATCGATAACTTCCCTCCGTATACTTATACCGCCGGCGACAACGTGGTGGCCTATGTCGGGTATGATAATTATTTCAAGATCTATTATAACGACTCCCTGTACACGATCGGTTATTTTCAGCCCGACTTCGTGGTAAAAGATAACGTAGTGGCCTTCCAGGATGCTACCGGGTATTTCAAGGTGTTTTATAAAGGACAGATTTATACCCTCGAAAGCTATTATCCTACCGACTTTAAGGCGGGTTACAACTCGGTGGCCTATGTAAACCGTGCCAATGTGCTGCGTTTGTTTACCGAAGGCGACATATACGATGTTACCAATGCCGATGTCGCCACCTGGCGTCTCGATTACGACGTAATACAGTATCGCTTCGGGGCCAATATGTTCAAGGTATTCTACAAGGGGAAAACGTATTAACCCGTACCCAGCTGTTGTTTGATATAGCGAATAATGCCGGCCGTGTCTGATGGGGCAAACCATTGGTAGTCCTTGTCTTTACGGAACCAGGTAAGTTGGCGTTTGGCATAGTTCCGGCTATGCTGTTTTACCAATTCTATCCCTTTTTCGAGGCTTATATGGCCGTCGAGCCAGTCGAAAAGTTCGCTGTAGCCCACGGTCTGCAGATTTTTGAGCTGCCGTTGGGGATATAATCCCCGGACTTCGTCCAGCAGCCCGGCGTCCACCATCTGGTCTACACGCTGGTTGATGCGTTCGTAAAGCAATTCGCGGGGCAGCTCCAGCGCGATCTTAATGATGCGGAAAGGGCGCTCCTTGATCCTGCCGCTCCGGTACTGCATAATCGACTGCCCGGTTGTCCGTTTAAAAGCCAGGGCCCTGATCAGCCTGGCGGGGTTTTGCTGTTCGGCTGCGGTATAAAACTCGGGGTCCTCGCGCTGTACCTGCTCCTGCAGCCAGCAGATACCCCGTTCGTCTGCTTTGGCTTGCAGGGCCTGTTCTATGGCGCGGTCGCTCTCCGGCATTTCGTCTATACCTTCACATAATGCTTTAATGTAGAGGCCCGTGCCCCCGCATACTACAGCAGTATCGTGCTGCCGTAAAATACCGTCGGCGTAGGCCAGCGCCAGCCGCTCGTAGTCGGCGGCGTTCAATGCTTCGGTAATGCTGTGGGAGTCTATAAAGTAGTGGGGCACCCGGGCAAGTTCCCCCGCATCGGGTTTAGCCGTGCCGATGCTCATTTCGCGGTAGCACTGCCGCGAATCTGCCGAAATGATATCGGTGCCAAAATGTTGCGCTACCTGTATGGCAACGGCAGTTTTGCCCACCGCGGTAGGCCCGGCAATAACGATAAGGTGCCCGGGTTGGGACATAAGAGGGGATAAAAAATAAAAAGGAGCAGGCAAATTGCAATGCACTGCTCCCGGTATGTAAAAAGAGGTATTTAAACTATTAATAATCTTCGTTGCCGCTATCGCCGCCTTCATCGCCGGCAAAACCGCTGCTGTCGCTTTCTCCTTCCTCGTCATCGCCCTCGTTGCCAAAGCCCTCGGCCATATCCTCGTTGCTCAGGTCGTACTTTTCTTCGATCTCCAGCAGGCGTTCGTTGGCCAGTCCTTTTACACCGGTCTGGGCAGGGGCTACACCTTCTTTCTTTACGCAAAGCGGGTATTCCTTTTTGCTGTCTTCATCCTTCTCTACCCCGATCAGTTCCACCAGGAACGTCCATTTTTTTACCGGGTCGTAGGTATAGATAAATTTCTTGTCGGGGTTATCTACCAGCGCCGACACCGGCGTCTTGATCATAGCTAAAGCCGGGGCATCCTTTTTATTGACAAGCACTTCGGAGGATATTTCTCTTCCCCTCAGCCACTTATCATTGCTTTCAAAAAAAGATGCGGCATGTTTATTATCGAACTCGAACGATTTTAAAATACTCTCGTGAAAAGCGTGGAATGTTTGGCCGGTTTGCAAAACAATATCTCGGTAAATATTATCATCATCCTCCCAGTAAACCCTGAATTTAAGTAACGGCATGGTCGTTTTGTTTTCAGCAACAAAAGTAATGATTATTTGATAGAATGGCGGTCTAATTGCCTTTGCTTCCCCGGGTGCTGTCGCGGGCTTCCAAGTTTTTATTTCGTTAATTTTATTGCTACTGAGTTGCATTTGAATAAATACTGTAGCTTTGCAGCCTGCAGCCTTTATGTTGAAGCGGATCGGAAATATCATTACTTACCTCACGCTGGTATCCTTACTATTGCTGAACGGCACTGCGCACGAATTCGTGCACTCTTTTGCCGGGCACGAGGATACCATCGACTGTACCACGAGGTCGCATTCCGATCACCATGCAGCATTCGAGCCGGAACACCATCACTGCGATTTTCTTGATCTGGTCGTTCCGGTATTTACGGCTTCCTTCTTTACTTTCGAACTCCATACGCAACTGCTGCATCCCGATTACTTCGTATTACCGGAGTACAGCTGCTTTACGCGTGATATCGTCCATACCACCTCCCGTGGTCCTCCTGCCTGCTGAATGGTTTTGAACATTACAGCCTGCTGGTCTTAAGACCGGCAAGGTAGCTGTGTATACAGCAAGGAACCACAAATTTTCTATTTAATGTACTTTTTGAAACAAGTGGCAACACTGGCGGTTGCTGCATGCGGTATCGTTCCGTGCACTGCCCTGGCGCAGCAGCAGGAATGTAACGGCCGCCTGCATGTACTCGTATTGGAAGCGCAGACTGGCGAAGTATTGCCGGGGGCGCTCGTAAGCATAGGCGAGCGGCAATCGATCAGCGACGAAAACGGCCTGAGCCAGCTCGAAGGGCTTTGCCCGGGCCAGCAGCACCTGCATGTGCAGGAACTCGGTTATGTAACGATCGATCGCGATATCAGCTTTGCGGCGGGCGATACCCTGCGTATCAGCCTCAGGTCGGCGGGCAAAACGCTGGATGCTGTCGAAATACTCGATCATAAGCAGGCCCTGAATACCACCACATCGGTAACCACCCTGCATGCCGAGGACCTGGATAAGCTGAAAGGCAATAACCTGGCCAATGTACTGAAAGCAATACCGGGCGTGACCATGATCCAGACCGGGGCTACGATTGCCAAACCCGTTATCAACGGGCAATACAGCAACCGTATCCTGATCCTGAACAACGGCATACGCCAGGAAGGCCAGCAATGGGGCTCGGAACATGCGCCCGAAATCGATCCTTTTATCGCGCAGAACATCAGCGTGGTGAAAGGTGCGGAGGCGATCCGTTACGGCGCCGATGCGATGGGGGGCGTGGTCATTATCGAGCCGCCGGCATTGCCTGCAGACAGTACCATACATGGCGAGCTCAACCTGGTAGGCGCCTCCAACGGCCGGTCGGGCACAGCTTCGGGCATGTTAAGCGGTAACTTTAAAAAAGTACCGGCTCTGGCCTGGCGCGTGCAGGGCACAGCCAAACAGAGCGGCGATTTCAGAACCGCCGATTATTTTCTCGAAAATACCGGCGCCAAAGAGCTGAACTACTCGGCCGCACTGGGGTATACTAAGGAGCACTTCGGACTGGGGGCCTTTTACAGTCACTTCAATACGAAGCTGGGCATCTTTAACGGATCGCATATCGGTAGTACCGACGATCTTAACGCTGCCCTGGCTCATGGTACGCCTTTTATATACCGCCCGTTTTCCTACGCGATCAATGCGCCGCGGCAGGAAGTGATCCACGACCTGCTAAAACTCAATGCACATGTACACCTGAACGACTACCTGCATCTTAACGTGCAGTACGGTTTTCAGCGCGACAGCCGTAAGGAATTCGATATACGCAGGGGCGGGCGCACCAGCCTGCCTTCGCAGGACCTGAGCCTGTATACCCAGACCCTGAATATCGCTATGGAGTACTTTAACGGTACCCACTGGAAAGCGACCTTCGGCCTGGATGGCCTGTACCAGAACAACGAGAATGTACCCGGAACCCTGACGGTGCCTATTATCCCTGATTATATAGCCAAAGGAGCCGGGGCACATGCCATAGGCCGCTACCTGCACGACAACTACGAGCTGGAGGCCGGGCTGCGGTACGATTATAAAAGAGTAGATGCTGCGGGTTATAACCGGGACCAGGACCTGTACGGTGATACGCGCACCTTTCACAATGTGACGAGCAGCCTCGGGGCAGTATGGCATGCCAGCCGGGAGCTGGATCTGCGCACAAACATCGGTACGGCGTTTCGCCCGGCCACCGTCAACGAACTGTTCAGCAACGGTATTCACCAATCGGTTAATGCCTGGGAACAGGGCGACAGCACATTGGTATCGGAAAAGAGCCTGAAATGGATCAGTTCCCTGCAGTACAATAATGCACCGGGCTGGCTATCGGTGCTCCTGGATGTATATGCCAATTACTTTAATAATTATATCTACCTGGACCCTACCGGCACGGTACATGAAAGCCTGAGCGGTGCGTTCCCGGTTTACAAACAAAGACAGGTCAATGCCCGTTTCCTGGGCGCCGACCTGACGGCAAACCTACGTTTTGCGAAGCATTTCGAATACACGCTTAAAGGCTCGGTAGTTCGGGCTAAGAATACGACCGACAACGCATTCCTGCCCATGGTACCGGCCGACCGGCTGGAGCAGGCCCTGCAATACAAATACGATCCGCTGCCTTTCCTGCATGAGTCTTACCTGCAGCTGGCCCACGTATATGTGGCCCGGCAAAACCGGTATGACATGGCCAGCGAAATAGCGCCGCCGCCAGATGCTTACCACTTGCTCAACCTGAACATAGGTACCAGGCTGGCCTGGGGCAAGCAAAGCCTGAATGTAAACTTCGCAGTCGAAAACCTTACCAATACCCTGTATAAAGACTACCTGAACCGCTTCCGGTACTTTGCGCACGACCTGGGCAGGAACTTCGTACTGCGGCTTACCTACAGGATATAAGCAACCCCGCAGCCGTTTTTTAATTATTTATCCATCTTATTTAAAACAACACAATGAAAAAAATAACATCCCGTCTTGCTTTTATCGCTGCTATTGCCGGCATTATCACCATCAGCTCCTGCTCTAAAGACAAACCGACCCCTACGCCCGAACCGGCACAGGAAGAGTATGACGCTGCACGTATCCAGTTTATTGCCCTCGATGCCAGCGGTAACCAGACCACCGATACCACTACGGTGAACTTCGGTAAGGACGGCGTACCTTCTCCGTCGCACAGCCACCTGGCGCCCGGCGGCAAATACCGTACCCTGATCACCCTGTTCTACAAAGGCAATTCGATCAACCAGGAGATTATCGATGAAGGTACCGAGCATAAATTCTTCTTTATTCCTTCGGTAGCAGCCGGCGTTACCAATTTTGTGTATAACGACAAGGATAAAGACAATCGTGGTATCGGTCTCGATGGTACCATGACCATCGGCAGCGGCGAGTTCGATCTGAAGATCGTATTGCGCCATGCGCTCGATAAATCGAAACCGGAAGCGCAAGCCTGGAACAGTCCTAACTATACCGCAGCAGGTGGCGAAGACGACCTGAACGTAGCATTTGAAATACACGCAGAATAAGGCCAAGGCCTGAAATGCGAAAAGGGCACAACGGCTTATCCGTTTGTGCCCTTTTATGTTTTGTATGCATTCTGTTTTTTAAGAATAAGTATTATATTTGTATTGATTTAGATTATATGCATTAGTGCATGTGCCGAAAACTGTCCCGGGGCGTTAAAGACAGGGGCAGCTTATTCTTAATCTTAAATTTTACAAACCATGAAAAAGAAAAACATCACCCTGGACAAAAAACTGTTCTTTGGCAAAACGACGCTTGCCGAGCTAAACAAAGATGCAGCAGCCCAAATCGGTGGCGGCGCCGGTAATACCGGTACCGGTTGCGAATGTGTAGTAAAGACCTGTGGCATCATTGTATGCAGTGCTGTTACCTGTAATTTTACGTTGTCCCTTCCCTGCTGTTAAGGTAAGGCCGTATTGAAGACTGAGGGTAGAGGCGCATGCTTCCGCCCTCATTTTTTTGTGCGCGGGTTGAAATATATGTTGTTTTTGTTTATATTAAGCCTATATTTGTAAGGCTGTAAAAAAAGATACGATTACCCGGAAACGCTGAAAACTGTCCCATGGCGTTAAAGACAGGGGCAGGTTATTCTTAATCTTAAATTTTACAAACCATGAAAAAGAAAAACATCACCCTGAACAAAAAACTGTTCCTGGACAAAGCAACCCTCGTTGAACTGAACAAAGATGCTGCTGCGCAAATAGGCGGCGGTCAGGCCATCGGCGGCACCGTAAAACCACCATTGGGTACCGGTACAGGCTGCGCATGCGCCGTTAATACCTGTGGTATCGTTGTCTGCAGGGGTATGGATCCGAATTTCGATCTGGCGGCAGGCTGATTATAAGATAGTCTATATAAAAATGAGGGCAGGGACGCAGGTTCCTGCCTTTCTTTTTTTGAGATATATGTTGTTTTTGTTTATGTCAAACCCTATATTTGTAAGGCTGTAAAAAAGTTACTATTACCTGGAAACGCTGAAAACTGTCCCAGGGCGTTAAAGACAGGGACAAGTCAACCTAAAAAATTACCAATAATGAAAAAGAAGAACATCACCCTGAACAAAAAACTGTTCCTGACCAAGGAGACCATCGTTGAACTCAACAAAGACGCTATCGCCAATATCGGCGGCGGTAAAGAGATTGGTGGCACCCTTAAGCCACCTATTGGTACGGGTACCGGTTGCGAATGTGCAGTAAAGACCTGTGGTATTATTGCATGCCGGCCGCTCGACATCGATCTCAGCCTCGGAGCGCTCTGATTAAGATAAGCTTGTATAACAGGGCAGGAATGTATTATTCCTGCCCTGTGTCTTTTGTGAAATATAGGTTTGTTTTACATATCAAATCTTATATTTGTAGGGCTGTAAAAAAAGACAGGCTTACCTGTAAACGCTGAAAACTGCCCCAGGGCGTTAAAGACAGGGGCGGATCAACCTACAACTTACCAACAATGAAAAAGAAGAACATCACCCTGAACAAAAAACTGTTCCTGGCTAAAGAAACGATCGTAGAACTGAACAAAGATGCTACGGCTCATATCGCCGGCGGTAAGGCCATCGGCACCATTAAAGACTTGCAGAAAACACCGGTAGGTACCGGTACCGGTTGCGAATGCGCGGTAAACACCTGCGGTATCGTTGTGTGCAGCTATAACGGCACCTGCGATGCGGATGTAGCAGCGTTCTGATCAAGATAATATTGCATGAAAGCGCAAGGGCGGGAACTGGTGTTCCTGCCCTTGTTGTATGCGGTGTAATGGATTCCGGTTCAGGAGAACCCGGGAATGGGTTTATGAAAATTGTCTGCTGTTTTATTGATAAAGTCGCCGATCATTTTATGCACAGCTATGGCGGCGGTTTCTTTAGGAAAATGGACGTCTACCACCGTGCCGCTTTCGATCCACTGGTGTACCGCTTTAAAATTGGCTGCCGATAAAGAACTGATAAAGGGCACACCCAGTGTGGCAATGGCGGCGGCATTACATTGTTGCTCGTACTGGCGCTGCATGGGTACCACCATCAGTTTCTTTTTTAGGTACAGCGCTTCGGCCGGACCTTCGAAACCGGCTCCCAGCAAGGCTGCCGAGCAGCCGGCCAGGCTCTGCAGGAAAGCTTCGTTCTCGATCGGTGCGATGCTGATATTCTCAAACTGGAAGGCCTCCTTATTGTGTTTGGAGAATACCTGCCATTCCACTTTTTTGAAGCGGTGGAGGAAACGGATCAGGGCATTATCATCATAAGCGGGAAGGTATACCGTGTAGTGTTTGCCGTTTTCGGGTTGCAACTGCTGTACTTCCTTACGGATTACCGGGGGGAAAATATGATCGTCGAACCGCTTGAAATGAAAACCGTAATGCGTCTTGAAAGGCGCATAGTATTTCAGGATAAACCGTCCGAACCAGCCTTTGGATCTGGGTTTGGGCGCATCGGGATGTATTACCGCCGACTGGTGGCTGAGGGCGATACAGGGTACGCCTCTTAGTTTGGCGGCCCATGCCGATACCGGTTCAAAGTCGTTTACGACCAGGTCGTATTCCTTTATCGGGATGCGGAAGAGGTCCCTGAAAAAAGTAAGGGGGCGGAGTCTCTTAATCGTTTGCCAGAGCGATACGCCGCCATGTTTCCCGAAGATAAAGCTCAGGCCTTTGAGTCTATATTTTACGGGGAATGGAAGTTGTATATCGGCCTGGCAGCCGCTTACCAGGATGTCCACTTCCCCGTATTTCTGTAATTCCGGATAAATATCCCTTGCCCTGGTCAGATGTCCGTTACCAGTGCCTTGTATCGCATATAATATTTTCATGTAGTCGTGTGCTTAGGCAGTACGATGTAAATCCCGTTCCTATTTGGCAAGTTTCATTTCTGCCATCAGGCTGTTGAATAATTCTTTGTGACTTTCTTTCCTGATCTGTTTTTCATTCAGCGCTACTGCCTGCGCCACCGGGTCTTCGTTGTAGCGGTAGAGCTTCCACTCGCGGTTGTTGTATTCCAGCGCAGTAAGGTTTTCGATCCAGTCGCCGGAGTTGAGGTAGGAAACGGGCCCATGTTCGGTAACCATCGTTTTCATTACCGGTTCGTGGATGTGGCCGCAGATCACATACTTGTAATCGTTGGATGCAGCGATCTCACAAACCGTGGATTCGAACTTGTTGATAAAGGCAACGGCACTTTTTACACCGTTCTTGATCCGCTTGGAGAGCGATATTTTGCCCCTGCCCATTTTCTGAGCCAGGAAATTAACGAAGCGGTTAATGAGGATAAGGGTATCGTAACCCACGGCGCCCAGCCTGGCCAGCCATTTGGAGTGTTGCATCACCACATCGAATGCATCGCCATGGAAGATCCAGACCTTTTGCCCGTTTAGTTTTATCGATAATTTATTGCAGATGCGCAGCGAGCCCAGTTGGAACCCTTTGAACCGGCGCAACATTTCATCGTGGTTGCCGGGAATGTAATAAATGGGCACACCTTTAGCGATCAGGCCCACAAAATGTTTGACAACCATCATGTGGGAAGTGGGCCAATAGCGTTTGCTGAATTGCCAGATATCGATGATATCGCCGTTCAGGATCACCGCTTTGGGTTTGATGCTCTTCAGGTATTGCAGCAGCTCCTTCGCATGACAGCCATATGTGCCAAGATGGATATCCGATAATACGAGTAAGTCTATTTCTCTCTTTGCCATAAGTTCGATGCGCAGGCTGGTTTTGCAGGATCTTTATACCCCTATTCGCAAAGAGAAGATTTATATATTGCTTAATTATTAAATGAAAGTAAAGTAATTATTAAAAGTGGAGCTGTAATCCTCTGCCAGCTTGCTTTTGGGCGCATTATACAAAAAGTTGTGCCCGTCTCTTAAAGACGGGCACAGGTAAGGCTAAGCAAGGGTCAGTAAGTGTTTACTCCTATCAGAAGTTGTAGACCAGTGCAACGAAAATAGTGCTGAAGGCATCCTTGTTTTTATTGCTGGGCCAGGTAGGCGTATAACCGTCAAGCTTATCAGAGAATGCGAAGTTGTGCCGGTAACCTATATTGAGCGACAGTAGCGACTTGCTGTAGGCAGCCTGGCTCTTGTCGAGGTGGGCAAGCGGCAGGTTATACCCCAGTTCTACGGGCAATACGATCTGCATACCGTCTGCGTCGGTTACCAGACCGGCGCCGTTGGCCGTTGTAGCAAATGCTTCGGGCTTGCTGGATATAAAACCCAGGCCCACGCCGGCATACAGGCCGCCGAGGTAACGGGCTGCCATAGGCTCGGGCAACAGGCGCAGCGGGTATACGCGGCCGGTAAGGGCGCCATAGAAATAGTTGTTTTTAAACTCCATATTTGACACCTCCGCTTTGCTGCGGTCGCCGGCTTTTAAAGTACCGTACTGCAGGTCGAGGTTGATGCCCAGCCAGGGCAGCGGTGTGTATTGGATGCCCGCGCCGAATACCGGTGCGCTTTTGCTTTCTTTTACATCGGTAAAGGCAAAAGTCATACCGCCGCCTACAGATACGCCGAACACCGGTGCATATGCGGGTTTTGCTACTGCTGTATCGATAATGGTATCCTGTGCGGAGGCTGCCCCTGCCAGTAAGGAAAGGGCTGTGAATAAGGTAAGCGTTCTTTTCATATTGCGTTAGTTTGGGCGGCAAATTATTCCATTATTCCTCATTTTTAAAGAATAACAGATAGTTTTTTTGTAACCAATACTTTATCAAACCTGCTTCAGCCGGGCAACGGCGGCCTCCAGGGTGGCTTCCTGCTTGGCAAAACAGAAGCGTACCCGCCGGCTGTTGACCGGTTGGCTGCAAAACGAGCTTAGCGGTATGGTGGCAACGCCATGCTCGCGGGTAAGCCAGATGGCAAACTCCTTGTCCGGCAGGTCCGACAGCGCCGAATAGTCCATAACCTGGAAATAGCTGCCCTGTGCGGGTTGCAGCCAGGTAAACCGGGTTTGCGCCATCTCCTGCAGAAAATAATCCCGCTTCTTTTGCAGGAAGGAGGCGGTGGCCTGCAACTGGTCGAAGTCCTGCAGGTAACCGGCAATAGCCTGCTGCATGGGAGTATTCACACTAAAGGCGAGGTATTGGTGCATCTGCCGGAAGGCCTGGCTGAGTTCGGGCGGCGCTACCATATACCCGATCTTCCAGCCGGTGCTGTGCAGCGCCTTGCCGAAAGAATACGTAACGAAACTGCGGGCCCTGAGTTCGGGGTAGCGCAGTACCGATAAATGTTGTGCGCCGTCATAAACAAGATGTTCGTATACCTCGTCGGCGATAACATACAGGTTATGTTGTACCGCCAGCTCCTGCAGTTGCAGCAGGTCCTGCTCCTGTAAGGTACTGCCCGAGGGGTTATGCGGGTTGTTGACGATGATGGCTTTGGTACGGGGCGTTATGGCCGCTGCAATCTTGTCCCAGTCTATGCTGAAGTCGGCGGGGTCGAGGCTTACCGGTACCGGCACGCCGCCGCTGCTGATGATGTTGGGAATATAACTGTCGTAAGCAGGTTCGGGTACGATCACTTCATCGCCGGGTTGCAGCAGGGTACAGAACGCCGTGTAAATGGCATAGGTGGCGCCCGGGGTGATGGTGATCTCGGTATCCGGGTCGACCGTTACCTGCTGGAACCGGGCGATCTTGGCAGCCAGTACCTGGCGTAATGCAGGCAGGCCGGTCATCGGGGCATATTGGTTGTAACCCTGGTTAATGGCTTCGGCTACCAGGGCGCCGAGTTTCGGATCGATCGGAAAGTCGGGGAAACCCTGCGACAGGTTGATCGCAGCATGCTCCTGGGCAAGCGCACTCATTACCGTAAAGATGGTGGTGCCTGTAGATGGAAATTTAGGTTGCAACATAAGGTATAAAGAAAAGTGCCGCCTGTACAGCGGCAATAATAATACTGGGTTTAATCGATGTCGAAATACTCGAGTATATATTCCTTCAGCAGCATTTCCTGCGCGTTAAGGGCATGCTCGCTGGTCTCTACTTTTTTAAGCTCGCGGTAATGCGGCCAGCCTTCGTCGTCATAACCTTCCAGTACGTAATAACCGCCCTTGCTGAGCAGGGCGCATACGGCCACGTGCATCAGGTCCTGTTTCTGCTCCTTCGAAAATTTGATTTTGGGAATGCGTCCCTTGTATTCGTTGGCGCCGATCAGGAAAAGGATGGCTTCCATATTGGGTTTTTTACCGAAACGTTCTACGAGTTCGGCTTCCAGTATAATCCAGCGTTCAAATAATGATTTCTTCTGTTCCATGAGCTATATGCTTGTTTTGGCAAACGGCACCCCTGTACAGAGATGCCGTTTTAAAGTCTGTGCGGTAAGCGCTGTTATCAGAGCATACGCGTAATCAGATCGCTTAAGGCAATACCTTCAGCTTCTGCTTTATAACTGGCTACCACGCGGTGCATCAGTACCGGCAGCGCCATGGCTTTTACATCTTCAATATCGGGCGAAAACTTACCATGCAGCAAGGCATAACATTTTGCTGCCAGGATCAGGTTTTGCGAAGCGCGCGGACCAGCGCCCCAGGCCAGGTACTGGCGGGCCAGGCTGTCTTTGTCGTTGCTGCCGGGCCGCGTTTTCTGTACCAGGCGCACGGCGTATTCCAGTACATTATCCGGCACGGGTACCTTACGCACGAGTTGCTGGAAGTACAGGATATCTTCGGCGTGCAATACTTTGGGTAAGGCTACCTGTTGCGGGCTGGTGGTCTGGCGTACGATCTGTACCTCCTCCTCGAAGGCAGGGTAGTCTACGATAATCTGGAACATAAAACGGTCCAGCTGTGCCTCGGGCAAGGGGTAGGTGCCTTCCTGCTCGATGGGGTTCTGGGTGGCCAGCACAAAAAAGGGTGCAGGCAGTTTATATTCATCACCCGATGCCGTTACATTGCGCTCCTGCATGGCTTCCAGCAGGGCGGCCTGTGTTTTGGGCGGCGTACGGTTGATCTCATCGGCCAGCAGGATATTGGCAAAGATCGGGCCTTTTATAAATTTGAATTTCCGGTTTTCATCCAGGATCTCGGCGCCTGTAATATCACCGGGCATCAGGTCGGGTGTAAACTGGATCCGTTTGAAAGAGAGGTCCAGGGCGTCGGCCACGGTCTTTACCAACAGGGTTTTGGCAAGCCCCGGTACGCCTACCAGCAGGCTGTGCCCGTTACAAAGAATAGAAATGATCAGCTTTTCCACCACATCCATCTGTCCTACGATCACTTGTCCTACGGCCTGGCGCAATTCGTTATATTTCTGTTGCAGCGCTTTTACTGCTTCTACATCTGATGCGTAATTTACCATACTTCAAAATAAGTTCTTAATTGGGAAATCAGCAAATGTGAAATATGCCAATGTTCCTTACGGAAAACATTGGCATATCCCGGGGGTAAAACGGTAAGCACTTGTCTGCCAGCGGCTATTCGAAAAGGCTTTCCCCGTTAATTATTTAATAATCGATCACCTGCTCCTGGTGCTCCGGCATTTCGCGGAACTCGTATTGCTGGTTACGGAGCTGCGGTTCGAAACCGGCTTCCCGTATGGCATCCTGTATGCCCTGGGCCGTAAACCGGTGCGGTGCGCCCGCTGCGCTTACCACGTTCTCTTCGATCATAATGGAGCCGAAGTCGTTGGCGCCGGCATGCAGGCAAAGCTGGGCCGTTTGTTTACCCACCGTAAGCCAGCTGGCCTGTATGTTCTTTACATTGGGCAGCATAATACGGCTCATCGCGATCATACGGATATATTCTTCGGCCGTGGTATCGTTTTTGGCGCGGCGTATACGGCGCAGCAGGGTATCCACGTCCTGGAAGGTCCAGGGGATAAAGGCTACGAAGCCTTTGGCATCGGCAGGTTTTTTAGCCTGCACATCGCGCAGTTTTACCAGGTGCTCAAAGCGTTCCAGTATCGTTTCCACGTGGCCAAACATCATGGTGGCGCTGGTGGTAAGACCAATCTGGTGGGCTACTTCCATAATGTCGAGCCATTCCTGTGCACCGCATTTGCCTTTAGAGATCAGGCGGCGTACGCGGTCGTCGAGTATCTCGGCGCCGGGCCCGGGCATGCTGTCCATACCCGCTGCTTTAAGCGTCGTAAGGGCCTCGTGGTAGCTTACTTTGGATACTTTACAGATATGGGCTATTTCGGGCGGGCCGAGCGCATGCAATTTCAGGTTAGGATATAAGGCCTTCAGCTGTTTGAACAGGCCGGCATAATAATCCAGGCCCAGGTCGGGATGGTGCCCGCCCTGCAGCAGCAATTGCTCGCCGCCATAGCGGAAGGTTTCGTCGATCTTGCGCTTATAGGTTTCGATATCGGTCGTATACCCTTCGGCATGTCCGGGTATGCGGTAGAAGTTGCAAAACTTGCAATTGGCCGTACACACATTCGTGGTATTCATATTCCGGTCGATGATCCAGGTTACCTTATTGTACGGTACCTGTTTCTTCCGCAATTCGTTGGCGATATAAGACAACTCCGCCAGCGGCGCATTTTCAAAAAGAAATACGCCTTCTTCCGCCGACAAAAACTCAAAATTCAGCGCGCGTTGATATAGATTCGAAAGATCCATGGGGTATAATATCAGTTCGGTATAAAACACCCGGCAATGCCCGGTGTTCAAAACAAGGCAAAGTTAGCATAAATTGATGTTGGCTGTTATCATAGATTTTGATAGCAACCTTTGTTCCTGCCTTATTTTCGAGCGTCGCCACAGTGCATGTTCCGTTTTATTGTGGAAAAATGTAATCGCCTGTAATGCTTTGTGGAATTGTGTTCCAGTAATTAATGAATTCCCGGGGCTGCCTGTTTTTGAAAATATATTTTTTAGTTTGAAAATTTAGTGTATAACTTTGTCCCCGCAAAAAAAGCACGAAAATTAATTCGAGATGAAACAGGTGAATCAACATAACGCAGCATTTAAAAGCTTGAGTCCGGTTTGGGCTTATAGCGCGTGCGGGGCTGTTCCTGTTTTTATCTTCAGCAACTTTTAGTAGTAAAAAACTGATCATATGGAACGAGCCCCGCAATAAAAGCGGGGCTTTTTTTATGTTGCCCTTCCCGGGTTTCAACAAGGCAGTAAATTAAAATATTAAAGCAAAACATCCTATAACATGTCGCTGACCAACAAACATCATAATACAACATCCTGGTTTACGCTGCAAAGTAGCGCATTGCCGGTGGCGCCTTTTATGAAAAGTGCGGGCCAGGGTAGTTTTATGCTGTATGCATATATACGTAAAATCAAACGACTGAGTTGTTTTGTCTTGCAGGATTAACCTGCTTTCGAAAGAGATGAACCCCGCAGTCTGACCACTGCGGGGTTTTTTATGTTAACCCGATTCTTCTAAAACGAAAAGATTAAATATCATGAGAAAATTAGCATCGATCCAGCGGATAAGAAGCCTGGAGCGTATTGAAGGGGCCGACGTCATTGAAAAAGCCACCGTACTGGGCTGGCAACTTGTCGTTAAAAAAGAGGAGTTCAAGGTTGGTGAATTGTGCGTGTATATTGAAATAGACAGCGTGTTGCCGGAGACCGCGATGTTCGAATTCCTGAGGAGCAAGAACTTCAGGATAAAAACAATGAAGCTGCGGGGGCAGGTATCACAAGGTATCTGTTTCCCCTTGAGCATCCTGCCTGCTGGCACTGCTATCGAAGAGGGTATGGAGGTAACCGGCTTGCTGGGCATCAAAAAATTTGAACCCCTTATTCCATCATCGTTGTCCGGTTTAATGAAAGGAAATTTCCCTTCGTTTATTCCCAGGACTGATGAAACAAGGGTGCAACTTTTAGAAGAACTGTTGTTAGAACATGCCGGAAGGCCTTGTTACATCACGGAAAAACTGGATGGCACCTCAGCCACATATTTTGTAAAAGACGGGGAGTTCGGCGTATGCAGCCGCAATATGGAACTGCACCGGGAGGACCGGAACATATACTGGCAGATGGCCGATACGCTTGACCTGGAGCGGAAACTGAAGCGCCTGGGTGATAACATAGCTATCCAGGGTGAGCTTGTTGGGGAGCAAATCCAGGGGAATAAGCTAAAACTGCAAGGACAGCAATTGTTTGTTTTCAGTGTATTCCTGATCGATGAATACCGTTATGCATCTCTTTCCCGGATGAAAGAGCTGGCAGCGCAGATGGATGTACAGCTGGCGCCGGTATTGGATGAGGACTATGCCCTGGATGCCGGTATCCGCAATATCCTGGAAATGGCCGAACGCAACTCGGTACTCTGCCCAGAGGCAAAAGCCGAGGGTATTGTTATACGGGTTAAGGATGCAAAGGAGCATATTTCCTTTAAGGTGATCAGCAATACATTTTTACTCCAATACGATGAATAATAAAACGGGCATATAGCGGCAAATGGTCTGTCGCTGCCCGCTTTACAGGATGGCGCGGGTCAATATTTCTCAAAGTAACCCGGTAGATTACTCAAATGGTCAAGAGGGCAGTTTGCTAAACTGTTAGGGCCGCAAGGCTGCATTGGTTCGAATCCAATATCTACCGCAAAAAATAATCAACCCGAATAGCCCGGTATAATAGCCGGCTGTGTAAGAATATGAAAATTGCTCCAATACGATGAATAGTAAAACGGGCATATAGCGGCAAATGGCCTGCCGCTGCCCGCTTTACAGGATTGCAGGAAGAAGTCGTCTCTAACTTATGAGGTAAAGGGGCGCAAATGGATGCGGAGCACAGGCTTCAGGCGCCGGCGAGGACCCGCAATTAAGGCGGATCAATATTTCTCAAAGTAACCCGGTAGATTACTCAAATGGTCAAGAGGGCAGTTTGCTAAACTGTTAGGGCCGCAAGGCTGCATTGGTTCGAATCCAATATCTACCGCAAAAAATAATCAACCCGAATAGCCCGGTATAATAGCCGGCTGTGTAAGAATATGAAAATTGCTCCAATACGATGAATAATAAAACGGGCATATAGCGGCAAATGGCCTGTCGCTGCCCGCTTTACAGGATGGCGCGGGTCAATATTTCTCAAAGTAACCCGGTAGATTACTCAAATGGTCAAGAGGGCAGTTTGCTAAACTGTTAGGGCCGCAAGGCTGCATTGGTTCGAATCCAATATCTACCGCAAAAAATAATCACCCCGAATAGCCCGGTACAACAACCGGCTGTGTAAGAACATGAAAACAGAAATAACATCCTGGCGGCGGCTTGCCGGGCACCGGATCGAAATGCCGATCGAAGAAGAGATCCGCAGGGCAATCGTGCGCGAACATGCTGCAGGGCATAAGCTGAAAGCCTGCATTGGTACAGACAGCCAGGTTAAAGGCGGGGATATAGCAATAGCAACCGTTATCGTATTGTTGCGGCAAGGTTGCGGTGGCTTTATGTATATCCACAAAGAGGTTTTAAATAAAGAGATGCGTATCCGGGAGCGGATGCTGTACGAGGTATCGAAGAGTGTTTCGGTCGCTTACGCGTTATGTGGTTTGTTTACGGCACACGGCATTGCCATGGAGGTGCATGCAGACATCAATACCGACCCCTTATTTAAAAGTAATGCTGCACTGAAAGATGCCATGGGATACATTACCGGCATGGGCTTTACCTTCAAAGCCAAGCCCGATGCTTTTGCCAGTACCAGCTGTGCCAATAAAATCGTGCATTAAAAAAGGCAGCAGTACACTTACTGCTGCCTTTTGCTTATCGTGCAGAATACCTAAACTTTTATCTTTTTCCAGCGTCCTTTTTTAAACAGGATAAACGCTGCCACACTGATCGCCGTTTCGGCAACGGGGATGGCAATAAACACGCCTTCCGGCCCCATATCGATGTATTTGGCCAGGAACCAGGCCAGGGGCACCTGGAACAGCCAGAAGCCGCAAAGGTTTACCCAGGTGGGCGTCCAGGTATCGCCGGCGCCGTTAAAGGTATTGATCATCACCATGCCGATACCATAGAAGATATAACCGGCGCTCATGATGCGCAGGGCCTGCCGGCCCACGGCCTTGATGGCTTCGTCCTGGGTAAAGAACGATACCAGCCAGTTGCCGAAGAAGAAGAACAGCACAGTCACGAAGAGCATGAACACTACATTGTACCGCACCGTCTTCATTACCGACTCTTCGGCCCGGTCGATGCGCTCTGCACCCAGGTTCTGACCTACCAGGGTGGAGGCGGCATTGCTCATACCCCAGGCCGGCAACATAAAGAACATCATCAGGCGCAGCGCCGTCTGGTAACCGGCCGAACCGTTGTCGCCGCCGGTAGTGGCCACCAGCTGCGCCAGGAAGATCCAGCTGCAGGAAGCGATCACGAACTGGAAGATGCCGGGAGTGGCGATACCCACCAGCGATTTGATGACGGGGAACTCGGGTTTGAAATGACTGATCCGGATCTTGAGCTGGTGCTTGCCATAGAACAGGTGATAGGCCTGGTAAGCCACGCCGGTAGCCCTGCCTATGGTGGTGGCCATGGCTGCGCCGGTAAGTCCGAAGGCCGGTATAAAGCCGAAGCCGTTGATCAGCAGCGGACACAGCACGATGTTACAGATATTGGCCAGCCACAGGCTTTTCATGGCGATGGCTGCATTACCCGCACCGCGGAATATACCATTGATCAGGAATAACAACATGACCACGATGCTACCGCCCATAGTAATGCGGATAAAGGGCGTGCCCTTGGTTACCGTTTCGGGCGAAGCGCCCATGATCTTTAAAATCTCAGGGGAGTAATAAAGCCCGGCAAGGCTAAGCAGTACCGTTACGGCAGAAGCTACGATAATGGCCTGAACGCCTGCCTGGGCAGCCTTTTCGGGGTTTTTCTCACCGACACGCCGCGCTACCACCGCGGTGGCGGCCATACTCATGCCTATGGCGATAGAGTACATAATGGTCAGTACGGATTCGGTAAGACCCACGGTCTGGATGGCATGGCTGCTGTCTTCCAGGTGGCCTACAAAGTAGAGGTCCACCAGGGCGAATACAGACTCCATGATCATTTCAAGCATCATGGGTACAGCCAGCATAATGACGGCTTTGCGGATGCTGCCCTGGGTATAATCCATCTCTTCGCCGCGCAGGGCTTGTTTGAACAATGTAATATAGTTCGATGCTTTGGAAGCACCGTTAGTCGGATGGGACATAAAAGTGTAAAACGATTAGAATGAAAAATTGGGATACAGCGATACCATTTGGAACGGATCCATCAGGTATCAGGTGTCGGAGGAAATGGCCGCGTAGCTAGCGTACTACGATCTCGGCCCCGTAAATTTTCATCGTTCTGAGAGTTGAGGTTGCGAAGATATAAATAATCAGGATACGAAAAGTAAACAGATCGTAAAAAAAATAACAGGTCAGTTCCTGGTGGCTACGCTGGCCTGTAACCCTTGCGAGCCGGTCTTTACAGGCAGGGGTCAGGCCAAAGCCCGACCTGCTGCAAGGCTAAAGCGGGTAATAAGCGCCGGCTTTATCCAGTATTTTCTTCATCGTTTTGCGCAGCGAAACGGGTTTCAATATCTCTACATCAGCCCCGTGCGAGAGCAGTTCCATCACCAGGTCGTAAGTAATATACAATTCCAGTTCGATCACCAATCCTTTTTCGTCATCCTGCCTGATCTGCTGCGAATCGTGCAGCGGCAGGCTTTTGATATACTTGCCTTTGTCGGGCCCGAAGAAGAGCTGGATGATTTGCGGTTTGGCGCCCGGTTCGGAGGGACGGATGATGCCGAAGCAATTCCGGAAATAGTCCGATACGCGAAATCCCGCTTCTGCTTTGTATTTCTGCCGGGTTACCTCCAGTTCTGAAATACGATCGAGCGCAAATACCTTGGTGGTATTGTCTTTGCTGTCTTTGGCAAGGAGGTACCAGCGGCTTTTAAATTCCTTAAGCGCCAGGGGGGCTACGCTACGCTCGGTAATATTACCGTCCATGTATTTTTCGTAGGTAAACCGGATCATCACTTTATTGCGCAGGGCATGCATCAGGCTATGAAAATGTTCCATACCCTGGGGTCTGCGTTTTTCGAGATGTACAAACTCGGCTATACCATCCGACATATTCAGCGCCTGGTAGGTATTGTAGGCATCGGCGATGCGGTTGCCGAAATCGTCGGGTATGGCATCTTCTTCCAGGTAATACTTGCGGAGCGACGTATTGTACTGGATATCTTTTTTATGCAGGGAAAGGATCTCCTCCTTGTCGCGGAGAAAAGTACGGTTGGAGAAAACAAAATTATAGCCATGTGTCTCGCATTCCCGTTCATAGTAATCCTTTATCTCCTGCTGGCTGGCCGGGGATCGTTGCAGTTTCCTGATTATACACTGGTGCCGGAAATAGGTATCGGAGAGTGACATAGCTTTTTGTTTCCTTTGGTGCTTTGCAAATATAAATAAACTGGTGACGGCCGCGAAAAACGGCTTCGTCAAAGGGCTTACAGAAAAAAAGAGGCCGGTACCCCCTCCTAGATACCGGCCCTGGTGACAGGCTGTTTATAGAGGTGCTGTTTGGGTTTAGTGGCTGATAAGGTCTTTTTTACTGTTCAATCCGCCCAGGGTCTTATACTGCTCGTTGAAGTGGCGGGTGTTCCAATAGCTGCGTACCCATTGCAACAGGGTGTCCGCCTTTTCCGTCTGGAGGTGGGCCGGTGGATGGAATTTGTTTTCCTGCTCGAACTGTTCGCCGATCTGTTCGTCGAAGAACAGGGTATGCAGGCAGTACTTATGCATCAGTTCGTGCTGCTCGCTGTTCGGGAAGCGGAACAGGGCGGTATGGCGCAGCTGGCCCGTAGGCTGGTAATAGGCTTCTGTATAATAGATAGCCTGGTTGCTGTTCCGGTTTTCAAAAGCATACACCTTAAGTTCCAGCGGCTCCCCGTTACGGATACAGCGGAAGGTGGCCGGTGTGCCGGTTTCGCGGAAGCCGAGGCGGACAATAAAATCGGAACTGTAATGTGGCACTGCAGGATATAATGCGTTCATAACGATCTGTTTTTAATTATCTTTTAAATAACCGGCGATCTCTTACCGACGATTGATAAAGCAAAGGTAGACCGGGGGTACGCCGTTACCCGGCGTAGTGCGGGGCACTGCGGAAAATAAAAAGGAGCGATTTTTTTTATTGCTATTTCATGCAGGGTGCTTTGTCCATATATTTCACAATGCCTATGCAACAATTTTTCCTATTGGTTGTCATACAGCAGGTTCCCGATTTTTAACGCAACGGAGTTATTAGCCGAAACCACCTTAGCTTTACCTTTTTAAAACAAGAAGAATAAATTATGGGCATATTTTTTAACTGGAAAAGAAACAAAGACAATACCCCGGATGAGGGCGGCCTGATGAGCGCCAAACATACCTATCCTTTTTACATCAAAGCGCCGATGGTCATTATCGGCATCTACCTTTTCTTTTACATCCTTTTCCTGTTACAGGATATTATTGTGCCCTTTGCCTTTGCGGGGCTTATAGCCGTATTGCTCAACCCGCTGTACAATAAACTGCAACAGTGGCGGGTCAATAAAATCGTGGCGATCTGTATCACCATCCTGGTGGCTATCCTGGTATTGGGTGCGGTCCTGTTTTTCCTGTCTGCGCAGATCGCGCAGTTTGGCGAGATGATCCCGCAACTGAAAGCCAAATCCATGAGCTTGCTGCACCAGGCGCAAAGCTGGCTTTCTTCCAGTTTCGGCATCTCTACCGAAAAGCAGATGACTATGGTCAACGAGGCGATGAACAACAGTAAGGCTTACCTGGGCGCTACCATCAATACCGTTTTCGGCATGCTGGGTGTGTTTGTGCTCATCCCGCTGTATGTATTCCTGCTGCTGTATTACAAGCCGCTTATCCTCAATTTTATTTTCGAGGTTTTTGAAGAAGATAACTCCGACCAGGTAGCCGAGATATTACAGGAAACCAAAAGCGCGGTGCAGAGTTATATTGTGGGCCTGATGATCGAGACCTCCATCATTGCGGTAATGAATTCCGCAGCCCTGCTTATCCTTGGCGTCAAATACGCGATATTGCTGGGCGTGATCGGCGCCATCCTCAACCTGATCCCTTATATCGGTGGGGTAGTCGCCATCCTGTTGCCTGTGCTGATGTCGTTCGTAACCAAGGACGGGTTTACGACGCCTTTGCTTATTGTCGGCGCTTATACGCTCATCCAGTTTGTCGACAACAATATTATCGTTCCCCGGGTAGTCTCTTCCAAGGTATCGGTCAATGCCCTGATTTCGATCATCGTCGTGTTGCTGGGCGGTACGCTTTGGGGCGTAAGCGGTATGTTCCTTTCGATACCTTTTGTGGCCGTACTGAAAATTATATTCGACCGTATCGACGAGCTCAAGCCCTGGGGCAAATTGCTGGGCGATAAAATGCCCAAGCACCCCAACCGCAGCGTGGTGAATGCCACGGAAGCCGATGATACCGATGCCGGTGATGAGGAGCAAGAAAAGGAGCAAGGAAAAAAATAGTTCCACTTTAAAAAAAGCAATATACCTTTGCAACGCCTCCGGGCAGATTAAATCTAAAACAATGCAACGCAACAACTTCA
This sequence comes from Taibaiella chishuiensis, assembly GCF_003014535.1. GTDB lineage: Bacteria > Bacteroidota > Bacteroidia > Chitinophagales > Chitinophagaceae > Taibaiella > Taibaiella chishuiensis. Next base: position 906,705 of record NZ_PYGD01000001.1, read on the forward strand.
TACTGACACTTGCCGGTAACCGGTACAGCCCGCTGGGTTGTGCTTTTGGCGGGATGTTATATGCAGTCGGATAGTTGTCGATCTTATCATACTGTACGTAACCCCGCTTTCCCGGCGGGGTTATTTTTTTGCCCGTATCCCGGCCCAAGGCCCGTGGTTAGCGGTTGCTCCCTTATTTATTTACGATCAAAAATTACAAAATGAACCCTTCATTTTCCGATAAAACATTTACAAGGCCCGAGGTTTTCGACTACCGCTTTATCGATGTCAAGTCCTTTTACCTTTCGTTGTTCCATACCCTGCCCAATGTCAACTTTATGGGTAATATGGATGGCGAGAAAGCCTATAAGGCCTTTATGGACCAGTATGCCGGCCTGGTAATCAGTACGCATACGTACCGCTGGTACGAGAAGCGCAAGAAGCGTTATAGCTTCGACCGCACCGTGCTGGTATTGCAGCATAATTATGTGCTCGAGTTTAACGACGAATATTTCAAGATCCTGCACGACGGTACCGAACCGGAATGGCTGGAAAAGTTTACGGTCCTGGCCGGTAAGTTTCTTCAAAAAGCAAGGCAGCAACAGCCGGAGGTAAGCCTGGTGGTAAGAGGTACCGAAGGCCTGGAGCTGAAAGATATGGAGATCAAACGCAGCCGGCTGGATATCGATCTGTACTACGACGATGACTTCAAACCCGTAGATGAACTGATCCGCAAAAGGTTGAATAAAAAAGCGGACAAAGGCATCGTGCTGCTGCATGGCTTGCCGGGTACAGGCAAAACTACATACCTGCGTTACCTGATCGGCAAGATCAAAAAGCGGGTATTATTTCTCTCGGCCGATATCGCGGGCAATCTAATGGATCCTGCATTTATAGAGCTGCTGATCGATAACCCCGACTCCGTAATCATTATCGAAGATGCGGAGCAGCTGATCATGGATCGCCGCAGCCACGGCGGGTCGCCGGTTTCGGGCCTGCTGAATATTTCGGATGGCCTGCTGGCCGATTTCCTGAATGCACAATTGATCTGCACCTTCAATAGCTCGTTGTCGCAGGTCGACAGTGCGCTGTTGCGTAAGGGCAGGCTGATTGCCCAATACGAGTTTGGTAAATTGCCGGTAGCCAAGGCGCAACGGCTCAGCGATCATGCGGGTAAGAACCAGGTGGTTACCGGGCCGCTTACCCTCGCAGAGGCGATGAGCACGGAGGAGATACCGGCCGCAGTACCCGCTACCCGCGTCATCGGTTTCAGGAGGGCCGCCGAAGAAATAAATAGCTAAGACGGGGCGCGCTCTTGGGAGCTATTACCGGGTTATTCCGCGCAGCGGCTAAATTTTTGGCATCATACTTGTATATATTCCGTAGGAAACATTTTTCACACAAAAAAAATCCTATATGGTCTTTTTACAAATCAATGAAACTTTACAAGCCGGTACTACTGCGTTGAATACCGGGGGCGTATGGCTCGACAAGATGAAGGCAATGGCTATCGCCTATGCACCTAAACTCGTGGGCGCCATCCTGGTATATCTTATCGGTTCCTGGCTTATCGGTAAGATCAATGCTTTGTTCCGCAGGGTGCTTACGGGTCGCAACTTCGACGCTTCGCTGCAAAAGTTCCTGCTGTCGCTGGTGCGGGTAATGCTTACGCTGTTGCTGTTCCTGGCCATTGCCGGTATGATCGGCGTGGACATTACCGGTTTTGCGGCATTATTGGCGGGTGCGGGTTTGGCTATCGGGGCTGCGCTTAACGGTTCGCTGGGCAACCTGGCCGGAGGTGTTATGATTATGGTATTTAAACCATTTAAGGTAAATGATATGATAGAAGCCCAGGGTATGGTCGGTATCGTACAGGAGATCGGTATTTTTAACACGGTTGTCCTGTCGCCCGAGAACAAGACCATTATCCTGCCCAATGGGGCCTTGTCTACCGGGGTCATCACCAACTATACCACACATGGCAACCTGCGTGTCGACCTTTCCATTGCCGTAGCGCTAGATGTGGATATCGACAAAGCCCGGCGTGTAGCGATCGGCGCCATGCGGGCGCATCCTAAAGTGTTGCAGACACCGGCCCCGGAGGTAAGCGTGCTTAAAGTCGCCGATGGTATGACCACCCTGGCCATTCGCCCCTATACCCTGCAGGCCGACTATTGGGATGTGTATTTTGGTGTACAGGAACTGGTGAAAAAAGCCTTTGATGCCCATAGTATCGCAGGGCCTATACCGACCCGCGTACTGATCAATAAAGTCTGATGCCGTTCAGGATGCAAATACGCAAAAAGGCTTCCCCTGCGGGAAGCCTTTTTGTCAACCGGTAGCCGGTTGAAATATGATGTATCGCTGCTGTTTTAATTGCAGCGGGGTATTATGCCCTGTTGCGTTTCCACCAGATAAATCCTACGGTACCCATAAAGGCCAGCGGGATAGCGGCCAGGTAAAGAATACCGTTGTTAAGACCACTGGCGCTGCTCTGGCCCAGTCCGGCTGCAGTTTTGGTACATACCGCACAACCCTGTGCCCAGGTATCGGTAGCGCAGCAAGCGGCGGCTGTAAGCAGGAAAAGTATCTTTTTCATGAGGCAAAGGTACAACAATCCGGTTAAAGAATAGCTTTCACTACATTGTAAACGACCTGGGGTTTACCCAGGGTGTAAAAATGTAATACCGGTACTTTGCGCGCCAGCAGTTCCCTGCACTGGGCAATCAGCCATTCGGTGCCCAGTTGCTCGCAGGCTGCATCGGTCTTGCATTGCAGCATTTCGGAGGCAAACTCGTTGGGAATATCAACGTGGAAGATGCTGGGCAGTATGCTCAGCTGGCGTTTATTGGTAATGGGTTTCAGGCCGGGAATGATCGGCACATGGATATTGGCGCTTTTGCAATTGTCTACATAAGCGAAGTATTTCGCATTGTCGAAAAACATTTGCGTGGTGATATATCCTGCACCGGCGGCAATCTTTTGCTGCAGGTAATGCAGGTCGAGGTTCATATTGGCGGCTTCGAAGTGCTTTTCGGGATAACCGGCAACGCCGATACAGAAATCGGTTTTACCTGCATCCACGATATCGTCTTCCAGGTAACGGCCGTTATTCATATTCGTGATCTGGTCGACCAGGTCTACGGCATACCGGTGGCCCTGCGGGTGCGGGGTGAAGAACTTCTCGTTGGCCGGGGAGTCGCCTCTCAGGGCCAGTACATTGTCTACGCCCAGGTAACGGAGATCGATCAGTGCATTTTCGGTTTCTTCTTTGGCAAACCCGCCACAGATCAGGTGCGGCACGGCATCTACGCGGTAGCGGTTCATCAATGCGGCACAGATGCCTACGGTTCCGGGGCGTTTGCGGATCTCTACCCGGTCGAAACTGCCATCGGTGCGTTTTTTGAATATCTGCTCTGCCCTGTGGTACGTAACATTTACGAAGGCTGGCTTGAATTCCATCAGGGGATCGAGTATCTTGAAGATGCTGTCGATGCCCTTGCCTTTCATCGGTGGCAGGATCTCAAAGGAAATCAGGGGCTTGTCCGCCTGGCTGATGTGGTCGGTAACTTTCATCTTAAGTGTAAATACAGTTGGTAAAAAGCGTGGTGTTTAAACAGGTAACAAAGATAATGAAGCAGGGCTAATACGTTCTGTAAATTTTTAAACAGCTGTTAAAGGGAGCGACCGGGGCTGTGTAGCCGAACACGGGTACAAGCGAAAAGGCGCCGTGCTGGCGCCTTTGGTTTACCGGTAATAAGAAAAAACCTCCTCGGCTTTAAACCGGACGAAGTTGCTGTGATCAAGCTTTAGTTTGGCCAGGATATCCTTGTCGTTATTGGGACTGATATGCATAAAGAAAGCGATGACCCTGCCTTCTATATCCTTAAAGTCCTCCATAGGCCTGTGGCTGAGCTTGTGGTACTCCCCGAGGCTAAGCCCCAGTAACTGGGCTATGGCGCTGTCGGGCAACCGGATCTGTTGTTCGGGTACTGGTTTTACGGATTGCATTGTGGTTGGTGTTGGTTCTCCGTAAAGTTAAGGTATTAAGCCTGCAAGCGGCATCAGCCGGCCAGATTTAAAGCTTCTTTAGAATTTGGTAATACCGGCCGGCGCCCGTTCCTGACAACCCATCAGGCCCTTGCTGCCGGGCAGATACAGACCATCTCTTCTTTAAAGATCGCCTTTACCCGCGCAATCTCTTTTTCGAACATCGTACGCTTGCGGCTACCAAAGTACAGGGTGTTCTCAATCGGGCTGTTGCCCTCCCATACCAGCTGCAGGCCGCCGGTCGCTATCTCTTCGCGGCAAAGAAAATCGGGGATCACCGAAAAGCCCGTTTGGCCGCTCAGGCAGCGTACGATCGAGCTGATATTGGGCACGATGTAATTGGGTTTGAAATCAAGATGATGCCTGAAGTTCGTTTGCCAGAACCGTTTCAGATGGCTCATATCGGCTGCAGTGCTGTACCAGAGCTGCTGTTTGAGCAATTGCCCGGCTTCTTTTATCTTTTGTTTTTTCAGCAGAGCCCTGATCTCGCCGGCATCGGTATCCGATCCGCAAACCATCACGATGCTTTCCTTCGAAAATGCCTCGTATTCAAGGTTGCTCTGGTCGCCCTTTTGCGGGGTGATGATCAGGTCCAGTACGCCCTTGTCCAGGTCATGAAGCATTTGCGGGTAGTCGCCGAATTTGATAATCACGTTAAAAGGCAGCGACGAAATATAACGCTCCAGCGTAAACTGGAAGGTCTCGAAACACATGCCGATACTGATCGTCGTACGGTCTTCTTTCGAACTCCGGTGAAACAGCTGCTCGGCCGTTTCCAGCTTACTGAGCGGCTCCAGTATGAAGTTATACAACACTTTGCCCCGCTCGGTAGGTACCATTTTCTTGGCCGAACGGTCAAACAGTTTATAGCCGGTATAGGCTTCCAGGGAGTTGAGGTGCAGGCTTACGCCGGGCTGGGATACAAAGAGGGCCTGGGCGGCGCTGGTGAGCGTGCCGTGGTCGTAGATCGCTTTGAAGGTCCGGAGCCATTCCAGGTTCAATAACATAACCTATCATTTTTATAATGCAAAGATATGATTTAAGTTATTAGGATAATAATAAATCCCGGCGGAATTTTGCCCTGTAAAATAAAAATCATTCAAATGGAATACAGAAAACTGGGCGATAGCCCGCTCGAATTACCGGCCATCACTTACGGAGCATTCGCCATCGGCGGCAATATGTGGGGCGGCAATGAAAAGCAGGACTCGCTCGATGCGATCAGGGCATCGATCGATAATGGGGTAACAGCGCTTGATACCGCACCGTTTTATGGTTTTGGCCTGAGCGAGTCCCTGATCGGCGAGGCCATTAAGGGAAGGGATCGCAGCAAGATACAGGTGCTGACCAAATTCGGGCTGGTATGGGATGGCAGCAATGCGGGCAAGGGGGAATTCTTTTTCGATGCCGGCGACGGGGATAAAAAGATCCCAGTTTATAAATACGCCTCCAAACAAAACGTGATCAAAGAAACGGAAGAAAGTCTGAAACGCCTCGGCACCGACTATATAGACCTGCTGCAACTGCACTGGCCCGACGGTACCACACCGATACCCGAGACTATGGAAGCCCTGGACCTGCTGGTGCAGCAAGGCAAGATAAGGGCGGCAGGAGTATCGAACTACAGCAGGGAGCAGCTGGACATGGCAGCGCCGGCGATAAAGCTGGCATCCGACCAAGTGGCGTATAGTATGCTCAACAGGGGTATAGAACAGGAGCTCGTGCCTTATGCTTTGGAACACAACATCGGCATTATCGCCTACAGTCCTATGGAACGCGGTTTACTGACCGGTAAATATTTCCGCGAAGGACAATTAAAAAACGACGATCACCGTAACGGCTATTTCGGACAGTTTGAACTGGCTAAAGTAAAAGCCTTCCTGCAACAGATAGAGCCGCTGGCGCAGGACAAAGGCGCCAGCCTGGCCCAACTGGTACTGCGCTGGACTACCCTGCAGCCCGGTATTACCGTGGTACTGGCGGGTGCGCGCAATGCAGCACAGGCCGAAAGCAATGCCCGTGCTATGGATATCAGCCTGGATGCCGGTGAGCTGGCCTTTATCAACGCAGCGCTCGACAAGCTGTAACACAAGCCCGGACAACATGCAAAGACGATCATTCCTCACAACGGCAACATGGGGAGCGGCAGGGCTGATTGCAGCAGGACCGCTTGCCACGCTGGCCGGAACCATAAAAAGAAAACCTATGAACAATACAGGGTTCAGCCGCGTAAACCACGTCGGCATCGTAGTAGCCGACCTGGACCGGGCGGTTACCTTTTACGAAACACTGACCGGCCGTAAGGTGAGTAATACCGACGAGATCGGTGGCAGCCGCATGGCCCAGGTACTGGGACTCGATAAGACCCTGATCCGGTATGCCAACCTGCACCTCGATAACATCAATATCGACCTGTTGGAATACAAACAACCCGAGCCCAGCCGAGCACATTATGAAAACAACCAGATCAGCGCCATGCACCTCTGTTTCGAGGTAGACGATATCCACGAGGCCGTAAAACGCCTGAAGGATGCGGGTATCAGGCTTTCTGGCGAACCCATTGTTTTTGAAGAGGCCGATGGCCTGAAATCGGGCTGGGGCACTGCGGTAGCTTACTTCGACGATCCGGATGGCACGCATCTCGAGATCATAGCGCCCCAAGGCCCTTTTAAAAGAGCATGAAATTAAGTGATCAGGGCATTGCAATTAAATTAAAAAAGTATCTACCATGTTATTCAACACATATCAGTTAGGGAAGCTTCACCTGAAAAACAGGATCGTAATGCCCCCGATGACCCGCTCGCGCTCCGGCGCCGGCGAAGTTGCCAACGACCTGATGGCACAGTATTACAGCCAGCGCGCCGGTGCGGGCCTGATCATTTCGGAAGGCACGCAGATCAGCAGGCAGGGCCAGGGTTATGCCTGGACGCCGGGTATCTACACGCCGGAGCAGGTGGCAGGCTGGCAAAAGGTAACGGCAGCCGTACATGCCGCAGGCGGTGTAATCTTTGCCCAGTTGTGGCATGTGGGCCGTGTATCGCATACCTCCCTGCAGGAACAAGGCCAGGCGCCCGTTGCGCCTTCAGCGATTGTGGCCGAAGGGGTAAAAGTGTTTGTCGATCCCGAAGGAAAAGGGCCGCAGGGTGGCGCTGGTGCGATGTTGCAGCATTCTGCCCCCCGCGAGCTTACCGTGCCGGAGATCAGGGCGATCGTTCAGGACTATGCCGCAGCGGCACGTAATGCTATTGCAGCGGGCTTCGATGGGGTAGAGCTGCATGGCGCCAACGGTTACCTGATCGAACAGTTTATCGACTCGCAAACCAACCGGCGTACCGACGCATATGGCGGCAGCCTCGCCAACCGCCTGCGCTTCCTGGAAGAGGTGACCAGGGCGGTAGCCGATGCTATCGGTAAGGAAAGAGTAGGGGTACGCCAGGCCCCGTTGACCACTCTGATGGGAGCGGTAGATGATAACCCGGAGGAGACCTATATAGCGGCGGCGAAGGTGCTGAACGACATTGGTATCGCTTATATCCATATTGCAGAAGCCGACTGGGACAATGCACCGGTAATGCCGGTTGCGTTTAAAGAAGCCTATCGCCAGGCTTTTAAGGGCACCCTGATCTATGCAGGCAAGTACACCAAAGCCCGTGCAGAAGAGGCGCTGGCGCAGGGCTGGGCCGACCTGGTCGCCTTTGGCCGTCCCTTTATTGCCAATCCCGACCTGCCCGACCGCCTGGCACAGGATATACCGCTGAACACGCCCGATAACCGTACATTTTTCGGTGGCGATGCAGGCGGTTATACCGATTATCCTTTGGCGGAAGAACTGAAGGTTCATCCCGCTTCTATTGTATAAAAACACAAAAAAAATATCCATATCATGTTATTCGAATCATTTGAAAAAGGAACATTGAAACTGCACAACCGGGTAGTGATGGCGCCCATGACCCGCGCCCGTAATCCCGATCGTATACCCAACGAATTGACCGCCCTTTATTACCGGCAGCGCGCCGGGCAGGAAGGCGCCGGCCTTATCGTTACCGAAGGCACCGCTATATCCGCTACTGCGGCTGGTGTGCTGCATATTCCGGGTTTGTTTACACCCGAACAGGTGGCAGGCTGGAAATTGGTTACGCAGGCCGTGCACGAAGCCGGCAGCGTTATATTCAACCAGTTGTGGCATGTAGGGCGCATATCCCATACCAGCAATCAGCCCGATGGTATAGCGCCGGTAGGAGCATCCGGTATACGGGCGGCCCAATCCTCTGCCTGGGGCTACGACGAATCGGGTAAAGAAAATTTTGTACCCGCCTCACAACCAAGAGCCCTCACCACCGCAGAAGTAAAGGTCGTTGCCGGCGATTTTGCTGCGGCCGCGGTAAACGCGATAGCTGCGGGTTTCGACGGTGTCGAGTTGCATGGCGCTAACGGTTACCTGATCGAACAATTCCTGAACCCGTTTGTAAATAACCGGGATGATGCATACGGCGGTAGCGTGGAAAACAGGAGCCGTTTCCTGCTCGAAGCGGTCGATGCCACGATTGCAGCCATCGGCGCCGAAAAAGTAGCGATCAGGCTTACGCCTTACGGTGGCCTGCATGAACTACCCCACTACGACGAGTTGGAGGCTACGTATGCCTACCTGGCTGCCGAACTTAATAAAAGAGGCCTGGCTTATGTGCACCTGATGGACCAGCAATCGAGAGGCAGTTTTGCCATACCCGAGGGCTTCCTGCAACGCTTCCGCGATTGGTACAGGGGCGTGATCATACTGGCAGGTGGCATGGACCGGCAAAAGTCAGAAGCCTTGATCGAGGCCGGGGTTATTGACCTGGCGGGCTTTGGCGAACCGTTTATCGCTAATCCCGACCTGGTAAGCCGGCTCAAAAACAACTGGCCGCTCACCCAGCCCGACCGCAGCCTGCACTATGGCGGCGGCGCTAAAGGATATACTGACTATGCAACTTACAGGGCAGCCGCTGCAGTGGAAGTTGCCGGGAATTAAAAAAGATAAAGCGCTTATGAAACATATATTGAAACTGACGCTGGCCGGTATGTTCGCTGTAATGGCCGTTCTGCCTGCATTTACAGCGCAGGCACAAAACAAAAAAACTATGGCTATGAAAAAGAAAATCCTGTTCGTGGTAACGAGCCATGATAAAAAAGGAAGTACCGGGCAGCCCACGGGTTATTATTTATCCGAGGTTACCCATCCCTGGGAAGTGTTGCATGGAGCGGGTTACGAGATCGATTTTGTAAGTCCGCAGGGGGGTAAAGCCCCGGTCGATGGCTTCGACCTCGAGGATAAAGTAAATGCAGCGTTCTGGAACAATGAGCAGGAGCGCTATAAAGTAGAGCATACCAAAAAGCCTGCCGATATTAATCCTGCAGACTATGTTGCGATCCATTATGCCGGTGGCCATGGCGCTATGTGGGACCTGCCTGAAAATAAGGAACTGGCGGCCATTGCAGCCAGCATCTATGAGCAGGGCGGTGTGGTGAGTGCGGTATGTCATGGCCCGTCCGGCCTGGTCAATATCCAACTGAAAGACGGTTCGTACCTTGTGGCAGGTAAAAAGGTGAACGGGTTTACCAATGAAGAAGAAGTAGCCGTGAAGCTCGATAAAATAGTGCCTTTCCTGCTGGAAGATAAACTGAAAGCGCGCGGCGGTAAATTTGAAAAATCGGGGATGTGGCAAAGTCATGTGGTTACCGACCAGCGTTTGGTAACCGGCCAGAACCCGCAATCGGCAAAGGCTGTAGGCGAGGCCTTGTTGAAAGAGTTAGGTAAATAATAACAGGTGTCGGCATAAATGGGGGATAATCATTACGGTTATCCCTCTTTTTTATACCGGTAATAACCTCAGTTATCTTCATTCAGTTTCGAAGTCGAGCGGGTATCTTTCATAAACACATATACCAGTAACGAACAGAAGATACAGCCCGTAATATACCAGTAGAACAGCGATTCATGTCCCCAATCCTTTAGCCATAAAGCAATGTACTCGGCGGTGCCGCCAAAAATGGCAACCGTAAGGGCATAGGGTAGCCCTACACCCAGGGCGCGTACCCCGGCGGGGAACAGCTCCGCTTTTACCACGGCATTGATACTGGTATAACCGCTTACGATAACCAGTGCACAAAGCAGCAGGAAGAAGGCCGTCCAGGCGTTATCGGTATGACTGAGCAGGGTAAGCAGGGGTATTGTAAACAGGGTGCCCAATACCCCGAAGCCGATCAGTAGCGGCCTGCGGCCTATGCGGTCGGATAGAGCCCCGAATGCCGGTTGCAGCAAGGCAAAGATCAGCAGGCTTACAAAGGAGATCAGGGTAGATTGCCCTTTGGTCAGGTGTACGGTATTGACCAGGAATTTTTGCATATACGTGGTATACGTATAAAATGCCAGCGTACCGCCAAGGGTCAGGCCCACTACCGTCAGTACCGCGCGCGGATGCTGTAACAAGGCTTTGATCGTCCCCTTACGCTTTTCTGCTTCTTTTTTCGTGGTTTCGAATGCATGCGTTTCCCGCAGGTTTTTACGCAGGTAGAGCGCTACCACAGAAAGCAGGGCGCCGATTACAAAGGGTATGCGCCACCCCCAGGCCTGTAGTTGCTCTTCGCTGAGTAATAGTTTTTGCAGTATAAGCTGGATGCCCAGGGCGATCAGCTGTCCGCCGATGAGTGTTACATACTGGAAGCTGGAATAGAAGCCCCGCCTGTTTTTACTGGCCATCTCGCTCAGGTAGGTCGCCGAAACACCGTATTCGCCGCCCACGCTAAGTCCCTGCAGCAGGCGGGCCAGCAACAGCAGCACCGGCGCCAGTATGCCTATGCTTTGATAAGTAGGCGTAAAGGCGATGAGCAGCGAACCCAGCGACATCAGCAATACGGAGAGCGTCATACTCTGTTTGCGCCCGACCTTATCCGCAATACGGCCAAATATCCAACCGCCTATAGGTCGCATCAGGAAACCCAGGGCAAATATGCCCGCCGTATTCAGCAGTTGTGCCGTCGGGTTGCCTGCCGGGAAGAAGGCCGCGGAAAAATACAGGGCAAAGGCCGAATAGGCATACCAGTCGTACCATTCCACCAGGTTGCCTACCGACCCGCCGATGATCGCTTTCAGCGTGCTTCCCGATATCTTTTCCGTAGCTGCAGTCGTTGTTGTTGCTTTGTCCATAGCGTTGCCGGTATTGCTCCCGGGGCTACAAATGTAAAACGCTTATATTCCTGTACAAGATTATATCCTGATTATTCCCGGAATATGGTTTCCGGGCTTGCCCGAACGCGGCCGTTCTTTTAGTTTTGTAAGGCAAGCAAACAGTTATGGAAACAAGGGGTTATAATTTTAGCATCGACGCCGGGGGACCGGTATCCGGCTTGTTCCGGCAACAGGGTATTACCAGCTTTGCCGCTGCTGCGACCCGGGTAAGCAGCTGGCCGTATAAACGGAACCGCGATAAGAGCGACCTGGCTGCGGTATTTGCGGAGGGTTGTGGTACCTGCAGTACCAAACATGCATTGCTGTATACGCTGGCCGCTGAGCAGGGCCGGCACGAAGTAAGCCTGGTATTGGGTATCTTTAAAATGAGCGCCGTATCAACGCCTAAGATCAAGGCCAGGCTCGACCGGCATGGCCTGGACTATATGCCCGAAGCGCATAATTACCTGCGGATAAATGGTGTGATAGCCGATTATACCTGGCCCGATGCGCCCGGTTTCAGCAATGATATCCTTACCGAGCAGGTAATCGTACCGGCGCAGATCACCGGGTTTAAAGTGGCTTTTCACCGCGCCTTTTTGGAGCAGTGGTTATCGGAAAACCCCACTGTACCCTACAATCTTGACGAGCTCTGGATGATCCGGGAGCAATGCATCAGGGATCTTGCCGGCTGATTGCCGAGAGCCTTATACTCTTGAGGGCGATATGCCGTATACCTTTTTGAAAGCGAAAGAAAAATGGGAAAGGTCCTCGAAACCCAGGTCCAGGTAGACATCAGAAGGCGCCCTGCCTTTGTTCTTAATCTGGTAATACGCTTCTTCCAGCCTGCGTTGTACCAGCCATTTGCCCGGCGATGTATGGAAGATCTTTTCGAAATCGCGTTTAAACGCGGCCAGGCTGCGACCGGTAAGGTAGGCGAAGCGGCTGAGCTGTACATTGAAATGAAAGTTGCGATTCATAAAAGCGGCCAGGTCGATCTTACCCGGAGGGTCGAAGTCGAAGAGCACGTCTTTCAATTCCGGTGCGGTTTGCAGCAATACCAGGATGGCCTCTTTCAGTTTCAGGGCCAGCAGCGAAGGACTGAAAGGCGCCTGCGCATTTTCATAGGGTAACAGCGATTCGATATAACTCCGCAAAAGCGGGCTGGACGGTAGTTCCAGCACGGCGTCGCCCGATGCCCGCGGTACTGCGCTGTAAGGATATTCTTTGCAGAAGTCCTGTAAAACCTCCTGGCTGAGATAGATGGATAAAGACCGGAACTCACCATTTTCGGGTGGTTGTTTGCTGAACTTAACCAGGCGGTTGCGTTTCACGAAGCGCAGATCGCCGGGTTGATACACATAAGTTTTATGGCCGTCGTTCAATTCCAGTGTGCCCGATAGCTGATAGCTGAGCACATGTTCGGGTACAAACTGTTCGCCTTCCCTGCTGCGTTCATAGTAGCAGGAATAAACAATCGCGTTATCGTGAATACCGTTGGTCTCCATAAGGTAAAAGTAAGCAGTATTGCTCTATACTGTGGCAATACTGCTGTTGGTTAGGTTAAAAGATGCAATGATGGCTGCGCACTCCCCGGACTAGGAACGGTCTGCTCCTTCCTGTTTTACCAGGATCTTGCCAAAGCTGGTGCTCAGGAAGTCGACGGCTTCATCGTGGTCGGTACTTTTGCTTACCGCGATCCACTGTTCCAGTTCGGCCTGTCTTTCTTTTTGTGCGGCCTGTACCATGGCTACCGCTTCGCTGCCCAATAGCAGGTGTACCGGTGGCTCGGGGCTTTCGGTAAGGCGGATCATGGCTTGGGCGGCCTTATCGGGATCGCCCATCGGAACAAAGTTCCCGTCTTTGATAAAGTCGGCACGCTGGTCTACCGATTGTTCATAACCGGGCACCTGCGGTGCATAACTCATCGAGGCGCCGGCCCAATCGGTACTGAAGCCACCGGGCTCTACGCTGGTTACAAAAATGCCCAGGGGGGCTACCTCTTTGGCCAGGGCCTCGCTAAAGCCACCCAGGCCGAACTTGGCCGCCTGGTACATGGTAAGTCCTGCATTGCCTACACGGCCGCCTACCGAACTGATCTGGAGGATACGGCCCGAGCGCTGCCGGCGCATATGCGGCAATACGGCCCTGGTAATGGCGATAGGCGCATACAGATTGGTTTCCAGTTGACTGCGCATCTGCTCCTCGGTATAGGCTTCTGCAGCGCCTATAATGCCAAAGCCTGCGTTGTTGACCAATACATCGATCCTGCCGAAACGGGCTATAGCCTGCGCTACCGCCTGCCCGATCTGTTGCGTGTTGTTGACGTCGAGCGAGAGGGGCAGTACCTGGTCCGGGTATTGTTGGCGGAGCGTTTCGAGCCCCGTAATGTCCCGGGCGGTGGCGATTACCAGGTCGCCCTGGGCTAATACTGCGTTGGTAAGGCTGCGTCCCAATCCGCGGGAGCTACCGGTTATGAACCATACTTTTTTCATGTTTTAATTTTTTTGTTTTACAACACAAAGGTGGTACATAAACGCCCCTGGCTGGTTTGTTGAAAGGCTCAGTTTTTGTTTGTTGAAAAGCTCGTGTTTCTATTCCCCGCGAGCGGTCATAAACAGTTTGTGCCGCTTTGTTGTTTAGATCAACGTATCATTGCAAAAAGACAGGAATTATGATCAGAACACTACTACTATCCGGTATAATGGCGTTTGGCCTTTTGGTGCAGCAGCAGGCAGCGGCTCAGCAATCGGTTACCATCAACAGGCAAAGCTTTGGCGGCGGTTATCCCGCGGTATTGCTCGATGTAAAAAGCGGCAAGATCACGAAGCTGGCTAAGGATTTCAGGGAAGAGGACCTGGCTGGCGATGCCGATCTCTGGATCGAACCCCGCGACCCGGAGATCAATTGCCTGGAGCGCGCCGAAGATGCTAAGTTGAAAGGGCTGAGCCCGCACCTGCTGGTCGCAGAACAGGCTTTCGACGCTATGGATGAAAAAAGTATACCCAAACAGATCGACCGCGATGCTTTGCGGAAGGACCAGATCGTTGCCGGCACGGTGTTCTGGCTGCAGGCCAGCAATAACTCGGTATATAAAGTAAGGATCGACCGGGTTGAACCGGGCGCTGAAACCCTGGTACTGACCATTGCCCTGGTACGCCGTTAGGGGTTACCGGCGCTGTTTGCGGTGTTTAAGCATTATGTGCCGGTAAGGCGTAAAGCGGCCTGCAGGATATCTACTGCTTTTTCGAGACCGGCGGTATCGAGCGAGGCGAAACCAAAACGAAACGCATTGAAATCAGCGCCTTTACCCGGGTGATATACGGTGCCCGCAATCCGGAGTCCGCGGCTAGCCGCCCGGGCAATTACCTTTTCCAGCGGCACACCGGGTTTAAACTGCAGCCACATGGCCATACCGCCATCCGGTTTTTTAAATTCTATGGTTTCTCCAAACGTTGTGCTGAGCAGGTTGCCCAGGTAATCGCAGCGTTGGCAATACAACTTATTTGCTTTTTGTATCAACCGGGTAAGATCCCCGTTTTCGATCAGGCCGGCAACCACCTGCTCCGAGAATACATCGCCCCTGAGGTCGATCAGTATGCGCTTCCTGGCGGCGGCATGTATAAATTTTTCGGCCGCCACGATGTAACCCAGGCGGAACGGGGTGCCCAGCACCTTGGTCAGTGATCCGATATAGATAATATTGCCCTCGTGGTGCCCGCTGGCGAGGGGGAGATAGGGGTCGGATTGAAACTGGAAGTCGTAATCATAATCATCTTCAATAACGGCCAGTTGGTAATTACGTACCAGCTGCAGTAAGTGATTGCGTCGCTCCACACCCAGGGTTACCGTAGTGGGATGATGATGATGGGGAATAACGTACAGTAATTTAACCGCTTGTGTTTTAAGCACCTCTTCGACCATATCGGTACGCATACCCTGGTCGTCTACCGGTATCCGGATCAGCTCTGCGCCCAGGTTTTCAAAAATCATATTGGCGAAAAAATAACTGGGGTCGCTGACGATCACCTTGTCACCCGGTTTGATAATGAGTGCGGCAGCGACGTAGATGGCCATTTGCGCGCCTCTCGTGGTCAGCAGGTGTTCCACACGGATGTCGAGCCCCCGTGTCTGGGTTAAAAAGCCGCACAGTGCCGATCTGAAGTCTGCCGATCCTTCCAGCTCCCAACCCGAACTTATCTTTTTCAGCATAGGGTATTCCAGCGCCCTCCGGTATTCTTTAAGCATGGCATCGGCCGGCAACAGGCTAATGTCCGGGAAGCCGTCGTCTACTACTATTTCCGGGCCACGGGAGACGGATGCCGGGTAGCTGAAGTCGGGGAATTGCTCATAGGAGAAGCCCGGGCCGGTATTGTAGCCGCCCTGGCGATGGTTATGATAAGACCTTGGTTTGGTTACGGGCAACTGTGGCGATACGATAAATCCCTTGCGGGGCAGGCTGTCCAGCCAGTTGCCGGCTACCAGGTAGTCGTAGGCCGCGGTAATCGTTTTCCGGTGCAATCCCAGGTCGGTGGCCAGTATGCGGGTACTGGGCAGTTCGGTTCCCGGCAACAGCTTTCCCTCCTGTATCAGGCGGATAAAATGCAGCGCAATCTGTTTGAAAACGGCCGTGTGGCTGCTTTTATCAATGGCAAGCAGGTTTTTGTAGGGAAGCATAATAAGACCGGGTAAACGATACCGGAACCAAATTTAGTTGAAATGCAGGACCGGTCAAAATGAGCAAATTGGCTATTAACGGACTATTCCCGGCGGGGTTGTGACTACAATCGTTGCCGGGCACGGTGTTCAGGCGCAGCATCCCGGGCGTGGCTGTAACTGGACTACCTGGGGCGGCACATCTGGCCGGTCAACCGGGTATCGCGGCCGGTTACCTTTGTATCCTAATATAGAAACAGTATGAAAGGGCTTTACCCGATTGCTCAATTCCTGCTCCGGTGCGCATTAGGCATCGGCTTCCTACTGCCCGTGCTGGATCGCCTGGGTTATTTTGGCGCAGCCGGGTCGGAACATGTGGCCTGGGGCGATTGGCCGAGTTTTGTAGCATATACGCACCAGCTCATGCCTTATCTCGGTGTGCAGGTAGCATCTTTTTTCGGCTTTATCGCCACCTGTCTCGAAGTGCTTTTCGGTATCCTGTTGCTCGCAGGGTATAAGACCAGGTTGATGGCTTTAGGCAGTTCCGGGCTTACCCTCGTGTTTGCCTTAAGTATGCTGCTCTTCCTGCATTTCCGGGCGCCGTTTAATTACTCCGTTTTTGTCGTCAGCTTTTCGGGTTTATTGCTGGCCTCCGGCTCCCGTTTTCCCTGGAGTATCGATGCTTACCTGGAGCGCAGCAGGAAAAATCCTCGGGCTAACGAATAATACCGATTAGGAAGCTAGCGCCATATGGCGATAAGAGCAGGTTCCTCCGGCCTGGCTTAAGGGGAAGCGTATGCCCTCGAAATCCGCTCTGGTAGACCTTTACGCGGGGCATTACGTGGGACATGCAGGATATTTATTTCTTTTTTTTAACCACTAAATATAAACAGTAAATGGCTAAGGTATTGATTGTAAACGCCAGTGCGCGTAAGGAGCGATCGTTAAGCAGGTTTATGACGAATGTATTTGCAGAAACATGGAAAAACAAACACCCGGATGATAAGATCAGCTACAGGGAGGTGGGACAGGCGCCTGTGCCACATGTTACGGAGGCCTGGATAGCCGGGGCTTTCAAGCCACCGGCGCTCAGAACGGCCGAAGACCTGGAAGCACTGAAGGTAAGCGATGAGCTGGTGGCTGAGTTAAAGGAAACTGATGTGATCGTTTTGGGTACGCCCATGTACAACTGGTCGGTGCCCAGTGCCTTGAAAGCTTATATAGACCAGGTTTTACGGGTCAATGAAACGGTATTGATCAGCAGCGACAATCCCCGTAATCCTTACCAGGGACTGTTGAAAGACAAAAAGGTCTACCTCTTGATGGCCCGGGGCAATAACGGTTATGATCCCGGCGATTTCTACGAGTACATGGATTTTCAGACTAATTATTTGAAGACGGTCTTCCGCATTATGGGCATCGAGGATATCACGGATCTTGCTATAAACGGGGTGGGCCTGGTGCAGGAGTCCCTGGACTTTGCCACTGCAAAAGTTGCGGGACTGATCCGGAACTAGTATCCGTTTTTTATAAAAAATAAAGCCGGAACCAGCAGCAGTCATGTATCCCCGGCTTTTAAAACAACCGATCTTATGGATTTTTTAATAGCGAACAACCGCGCGGAAATTGCTTTTTGTAAAGATGCGCTTTTTGCCTTCAGGACCAATCTTGAAGCCGCTTCCTATATCGACCTGGTGATGCATATGATCACCTATGAAAACTTCAAACTGGTTTATATTCCCAACGACGATCATACCGGCGCCGCGGCATTTATAGGTTACCGGGTTATGCATACACTCCGTACGGGCTGGATGATCTATGTCGATGACCTGTATACCGACCCGGCTTGCAGGGGCAAAGGCAATGCGGGCGCCTTACTGGATTATGTGCACCGGGAAGCGGCCACAGCCGGTATCAAAACCGTGCATCTCGATAGCGGGTATATGTTACACGATGCGCACCGGCTTTACCTCAATAAAGGGTATGTGCTGGCCTGTAATCATTTTGCAAAAACGTTAGCTGCCCCGGAACATAAGGAACACTTATAACCGGATCTGAATACCGTAAAAAAGAAAAATTATGAAACCATTGCTCCGGGCATTTAAAAGTTCTGTCGGGAAAAAGATCACGATGGCATTGACCGGTTTATTCCTGGTCAGTTTCCTGGTGGTGCATGCCGGTGTTAATGCGCTCATCTTTTACAACGATGGTGGTGCCACCTTCAACAGGGGCGCGCATTTTATGGGTACCAATCCCATTATCCGGACAATTGAAGTGGCACTAGTCGCCGGTTTGCTGTTGCATATTATCCAGTCGCTCCTGCTTTGGCGCGCCAATAAGGCTGCACGCACGCGCCGGTATGCGATGGTGAAGCATGCTCCGCGGCAACGCTGGTACAGCAGGAGCATGACCCTGTTGGGTATCCTGATCCTCTTTTTCCTTATCGTGCATACTTCGGGCTTCTGGATCCCTAACCGGGTACACCAGCTCAGGTATGGCGAAGAGTTGCCTTTATATACAATGATGCTGGCTAAGTTTGCCGACCCGGCTACGGTGGTCATTTACCTGGCTGGTGTATGCGCGCTCTTCTGGCATCTGTTGCATGGCTTCAGCAGCGCTTTTCAAAGCCTGGGACTAAGCCACAGGAAGTACGGTCCTCTTATAAAATTTGCAGGCATGGCATTTTCAGGTATCCTCTGTACTGCCTTCGCTATGATGCCGGTTGCCATGTTGCTGAAGTGGATCAACTGATGCAAAGCGGGCTACAGGCTAAGCGTACAATCCTGTTATTAACCCTTGCCGGCCGGCAACAGTAATGATACATCCAGCTCCAGGTGGATGTCCAGCGGTTCCAGTTGTACCAGTTCGGGGTCAGGTTCGGTTGCCGGCCTGGCCCCCTGGCTTATATAGAAGTCGACGGTACGCCGGGTGGGCGTTGCCGATATATAGAGGTGTTGTGCACCAAAGCCTGCGGCAATTTTCCTGGTCCGGTCCAGCAATTGCAGGGCTATATGGCGGCCACGGTAGGTACGGCTTACATAGAGGATATCCATTTTACAATATTGTTGCCGGCTGCCCCTGCGTTGCCGTTCTACCGAGGCCATGCCGGCAATCAGGGTACCGTCGAAACACCCGATCACACGGCCTCCTGTCCGGATTATCTCTTTTTGCCGGCTTATCATATCCTGCAGCTCCTGCTCGTCAAACCCGGTTACTTCCTGGTAGTCCGGGGCCAGTTGTAATATGCCGTCCCGGTACCGGTACGATTCCCAAAACGTTTCGCTGCGGTCTATTTCCCCCAGTCTTATCACCTCTTCAGACTCCAATTCCCGGAAGAGCAGTGCATCCTGTGTTAACATCATGGGCTACTGTTTTTAAGGTCGCGTTTTATTTTCTTGCAAAGTTAGCAAGGCGGGGCGAACCCTGGCGGGTTCCTTTATTTGTACCGGATGTAAAGCCGGGATAGAGGAAGCTGTTACCTGAATTTTTTTCTAACCGGTTGTTGTTACAGATCATGTTTTTAATCTAGATTTGCGTCGCAAAAACTGTTGTAAATCAACGGTAAGCACCAATTTTTAAACCACAAACCACAAACCGCATCTTATGTTCCGCTCCACTTTTAAGCGACCGCTTAAATTCATGCTCCTATGCATGGTACTCTCGTTGTCTTTATCCAGGGCCGGTGCGCAGTTTATCTGTTCGCCCCAGGTAACAGCAACCAATTTCTACATCAGTAATGTCATGTTTAACTACAGTGGCGCGGGTCTTACCTGGCCTACGGGTAACAATGGCTATTCGGCCAATGTCAGCGCCTCTTCGAAAACGATCCCCAGGTACTATGCCCATACTGCTACCTTCTGGTTTGAACTGAAGAATACCTCGGCCGCAGCGATTACCGTTTACTTCCGTTTTTTTGCAGACTGGAACCAAAATGGCGGATTTACCGATGGTGCCTATGAAATGGGGAATTCTGTCCCGGTAATTATCCCGGCCAATTCCAGTACAGGCGCCAGTTATAGCATGGCTCCCCCGGTTGATGCCAAGTATGGTTTCATCCGTGTGCGCCTGGTGGTAAGTCAGAACAGTAACCTGACCGATCCCTGTGGGACCATTGCCGGGGAAGTGGAGGATTACAAGATTACGGTACTGAGCAACAGTGCGCCCGTAATGCCTGCTACGGCCAGCATTTTCATGAATCCTATGCTAACCACACAGACGGCTTCCGAAGGCTTCTCGGTTAACCAGATCATTACCGGCTCCCAACCCGAAACAGCATTGATTACGGATGCGGACGACAGTACGGGCTACTATGTGCCCCGGGGTATTGCAATCTACGGGGTTGGAGGCACCGGTTACTGGCAATATAAGACTACCTCGTCCGATGCCTGGGCCAATCTCGGGCTTCCCTCGCCAAGCAGTGCAATGTTACTTCTTGGAGACTCTAAGACCGATACCCGCTATCAGCCGGGCGCCAGGCTACGCTTTTTGCCTACCGGTCCAGGTAATGCCGGGATTACATTCCAGGCCTGGGACGGTACTTCCTCCGGTCCTCATGGCTCTTTCAATGGCGTCATGGGGAGCGGCGGTGTTTCTGCTTTCAGTACTGTCGCAAGAGGTATAAACATACCCGTTACTACCGTTATGCCTACCCATAAATTCTATTTAGCCTCGCCTTCGGCCGACAATATTATTGCAGCACCGTTCAATCCTGCGACTGGCGTGGCTTACGATCCTGCTCCTATCGTATCGAATAATACCAACCTGACCAATATCACCGATATGGACCTGGATGTTACGAATAATAAGTTGGTATGGACAGAAAGTGCGGCGGTCGATAAAATCGTTAGCGCGAACATGGATGGCAGCAATGTAACCGTATTGTATACCTTTCCGAATACGGCAAGCGACCCCAGGGGTATTGCTTTCGGTGGTGGCAGAATGTACTATACCGATAACGGGGGCACCGGCAAAGGCATTTACAAGGCAAACCTGAACGGTACGGGGCGTCAGCTCATTACCGGGGGCGCAGGGCAATTACCTACACCAACCGAAATCAAGGATATTGAATACTACAACAATAAGCTCTACGTTGCCGCCGGCCCGGTAAATGGTTTTTACAACATTTACCAGATAGATACAACAGGGGCTAACCCGGTTGTCGTTATTGGCTCAACCAGTAATATCGAGCAACTTGACGTAAAAGCCGGCATGGTTTTCTGGACGGAAAATGGCACAACCTCAAGGGTACAGGTAAAGCTGTTGTCACAAATAAATACAATCACACTGGTATCCGCTAATAACCGGACCTTCCGCGATATTCAGCTGGATTCTGCAAATAGCAGGGTGTACTACCTGGATGAGATGCCGGCTGCCAACAGGCCGAGCGACCGTTACCTGATGTATGTACCGCTTGCCGGCGGCTTACCGGTTAAGGTATTGAATCTGCCTGAGGCCTATACTTCCCTGGTGTCGGCCTTCAACCCGGCTTCCCTGGCCATTACCCTGGAGGACTTTAACGGTAAGGCCCTGGCTAAAACAAACAGGCTGCAATGGCTGGTTGGTAGCGAAGGCCCGGGCGCCCGGTATAGCCTGGAACGTAGTGCCGATGGAACAAGTTTTGTACCGCTTGCTGTTATTGCAGGAGCAAAGGCGAGGCAGTATCAATATGAAGATGCTTCGCCGCTGCAGGGCACTTCCTTCTACCGCCTGCACTTGCAGGATGATGCCGGCGAGGACAGCTATAGCAAAACAATAGCCCTGCAAAGAGGCGCGGGTAACAATAACACCGTGGTGGTATATCCCAACCCGGCAAAGGATGTGCTGCAGGTATTGGGCGCCGAGGTGCAACTGCTGGAATTGTATAATATTATGGGACAGAAAGTGGCCGGATCCGGTGGCATGAACATGCTCTCGCTGGCGCATCTGCCGGCGGGTATCTACAACCTGCGCATTACCCTGGCGGGTTCGCAGGAAGTGATCAGCGAAAAAGTGATCAAACAATAAATATATTTTCCCGGTTGCGTTATAACAACTGCAACAAGGTTACGAAAGCCCGCGTAGAACGCGGGCTTTCGTGTGTCCGGGATAGGAAGCAAAACGGGGTGGGTTTAGGGTAATTTACCATCAATAGTCCTTAATGCCGGAAGCCTTTATCGGGTGAAACAAGTATATGGATGCTGATAATTGGCTTTAATCTTGATCTGTAGTCTATGGTACATCAGCCGCTAAGCAACTTCCTTTACGTACATGGCGTTTAGGACCGGACATCGCGGAGCGATACCTGAAGGTTTTTATGCTCCCTTGTGGTAACAGGCCATCTTTTTTGGCTTATTTTTGCGGCGCAGAAATGTTTACAAACCAATAGTAGACATTTATTTAGAACCACAAACCGCAATTTATGATCCAACCTTACTTTAAGCGTTCGCTTAAATGCATGCTCCTGTGCCTGCCACTTTCGTTGTCTTTATCAAAGGCGGGTGCACAGACTTATTGTACCCCCCAGGTTACGGCTACCAACTTTTACATCAGCAATGCGATGTTTAACTATGGTAGTCCCGGCGTCAACTGGCCGACGGGCAATAACGGATATTCTGCCACCCTGAGCAGCTCTTCGAAAACCATACCGCGTTACTATACTCATACTGCAGCATTCTGGTATTATGCAACCAATACCACTGCAGCTCCTATTACGGTTTATATCCGGTTTTTTGCAGATTGGAACCATGACGGCGACTTCTCCGATCCCGGTGAAACGGGTTATTCCGCACAGCAGGTCCTTGCTCCCAATACAGGTACCGGTACGGGTTATAACGTGTATCCGCCGCTTAATGCCCTTACCGGTACTACACGCGTAAGAATTATCCTGAGCCAGAACAGTGATGTTACCGATCCCTGTGCCCCTGTTACCGGCGAAGTAGAAGATTATATCTTCACCATACAGAACAGCAGTGCACCCGTACTGTCGACCACGGCCAATGTGTTCCTGAATAGTTTGCTGACTACGCAGACGGCTTCTGAAGGTTTTACGATCAACCAGCTGATCACCGGCTCCCAGCCCGATATGCCGCTTATTACCGACCCGGACGATAGTACCGGTTATTATGTGCCCCGCGGTATCGCGATTACCGGCGCTACGGGTACCGGCACCTGGCAGTACAAGGCCACGCCGGCCAGCACCTGGACCAATGTGGGTGCAGTCACCGGGCTTAATGCCCTGCTCCTGATGGGCGATGCGGCAGACAACCGTTACCTGCCCGGCGGCAGGCTGCGTTTTATACCGACCGGCGCCGGTAACCCGGCACTTACATTCCGGGCCTGGGATGGTACAACCGGTACCCACGGCGCTTATGGCACCGCTGTGGTAAGTGGTGGTACCTCGGCCTTTAGTACCGCGGTACGGAGCGTGTCGTTGCCTGTAGTTACGGCTAACCCTACCCGTCACTTCTATATGGCCTCAGCATCGGCCGACAATATCCTTGCTTCGTTCTTCGACCCTGCGGGCGGACTGGCTTATACGCCTGCTACCATTGTATCGGACAATACCAACCTGACCAATGTAACCGATATTGATCTCGATGCTGCGAACAACAGGCTGGTATGGACCGAGAGCGCCGTGGTCGATAAGATCGTAAGTGCCGACTTCGATGGCAGCAATGTAACGGTACTGTACACCTTCCCCACCTCGGGCAGCGCGCCCAATGGCATCGCTATAGGCGGCGGTAAAATGTTTTATACCGATAACGGGCTTACGGCTAAAGGCGTGTACAAGGCTACGCTTAGCGGCGGCGGAAACGTACGTATTACCGGTAATGCAGGTCAGCTGGCCATGCCCAACCAGGTGCGCGATATCGAGTACTACAACAACAAGCTGTACGTGATTGCCCGCGCCACGCCAATCGGCAATTACTCCGTTTACCAGATGGATACTACCGGCGCTAACCCGGTTGAAGTCGTATCTACACCCAATGTGATCCAACACTTGGAGGTAGCTGCAGGTAATGTATACTGGACAGAATTAGTCAACAACAATGCGGCGCTGTATGTTAAGCCTATTGCGGGTACAACCGTTACAACACTGGCAACCGGTACCGGCCGCCAGTTCCGGGATATTGAAGTAGACTCGGCTAACAATAAGGTATATTATATAGACCTGATGAGTGGCTCCGCCCAGCCGGCCGACCGCGCCCTGATGGCGGTACCGATGACCGGCGGCAGCCCGGTTAAAGTGTTGAGCCTGCCGGAAAATTATATTACCCTGGTATCGGATATCGCCCCGACGGCACTGGCCATTACCCTGCAGGACTTCTCCGGCAAGGCCCTGGCCCGTACAAACCACCTGCAATGGCAGGTAGGTAACGAAGGTCCTGGCGCCCGTTATACCCTGGAGCGCAGCGCCGATGGGACTACCTTTGCACCGCTTGCGCTTATCGCGGGTAAGGCAGCGCATCAGTACCAATACGAAGATGCCAATCCTTTGCCCGGTGTGTCTTTCTACCGCCTGCACCTGCAGGACGCAGCCGGCCAGGACAGCTATAGCAAGACAATAGCGTTGCAGCGTTCAGCTGCCATTAAGGACAATATCCTGGTTTACCCTAACCCCGTAACCGATGTGGTTAAGGTGCTGGGCGACGAGCTGCAACTGCTCGAGTTATATAATATTATGGGACAAAAGGTCGCAGCGGTAAGCGGCGCCAACAGTCTTTCGATGGCACACCTGCCTGCTGGTATCTATAACCTGCGCATTACCCTGGCGGGTACGGAAACCGTGATCAGCCAGAGGGTAATTAAACAATAGCATTTTGATTGCCTGGTATCATTTTGTAACCGGGTAGTAAGTAATAAAGCCCGCGCTGTATACAGCGCGGGCTTGTTGTTTTGATACGTTTTACCTTGTATTACTTAGAGATCATCAAGAACGATCAGCTCCAGGTTGACGAGCGCATCTGCGCCGGTAATCTCAACAACAAATTGCTGGTCGGTTTGTGAAAGCGAGGTAAAGGGTAAAAGATCAGTGCCGGTAGTTTGCCATTTTGCCACGACCCCGAAGGTGCCGCTCAGGAAAGAACCGGGTGTAGCGATCTGGTTAAAGAGCTCTTTGTATACCAGGGCAAACTGCAACGCGGAAGCCGTATAGGTGCCGTTGATGCGCAGTATGCCTACGATGCCGCCCGAGTACATCGAGCTGCCTCCCAGCAGCGGGTCGCCGCTAAAGCGTAATAAAAAGGTTTTATCTTTTAAACCGTTATAGAAGCCGGCGGCAAGATCGAAGGTATAAGTAGATACATTGCCGCTAAGCGTTGTTGCACTTTGGGGCAATACCGGCCTTCTCCTGTTGGGCCACAACGATTCGTTGGTCCGGGCGAAGGGATAAAGCTGTTCGGGAATATAGGCCAGCTGCGGTTTTTGCGGATCGGGACCAAGCGGGAAAAGATAAGGCCCGGAGTTATTGGCTACTTCGATCGCTGTTATCGACGTAGAGGCGCCGGATGCTGCAAGCATTGCCGTAATTTTTGCCGGGTCAAATACAGTCGGCTCCGTATCGTCGTGATAGGCATGGAGCGAGCAATCGATCGCCTTACAGTCTACGAACCCGACATTGTTTTTTAGCACCGTAAGGTTCGGTACTTTGATGAACCGTATTGCCGCAGGTTGTGCATACACAAAGCCATTGGGATCGCGGTAGATATTGCCATAGACGGCCATGCATATGCTGTCTTTAACGATCACCGCGGTTTGCATTGGTCCTCCGCTAACAAGACCGGCGGTACCGGCAAAGTTATTGACCAGCGTAAAGCTGCCCGGCTCGCCGCCCTGCCGCAAGTTGGCCGCTTTCACATAGGCGTAGTTATTGATCCATGCCGGCTCGATGGTGCCTGCAGCCGGCGGCGCGGGCACCAGCAGGTTGTTTTCGAAGTGGAGGATACCATTAGTATTGCGTATCTGGCAGGGCCTTACCTCGATCCCTGGACCAGGTTCGGGACTATGCATTTCGCCTGCGTAGATCCAGCAATCCTTAATCGTAACGCTATCCGAAGTCAGGATATCAACAGCCATCGTATTGTTGTAAAACTTGCTGTTCATGATATTGCTAAGCGTAGATACGCTGCCCAGCAAAATGCCCTTATTGCTGCTCCGGAAAATACAGCCATCGATCACGATCCTGCTGGAGTCGAGATTGCCGCCCGGGAATTCGACGGCGGTATCGAAAGCGGTAAAAGTCATGCGTTCTATACGGACATCGTACGTGTTGGCAAAACTAAAGGCATTAAACGTTCGCTCTGCAGTCGAAGGAGGCATCAGGATGGCATTGTCGCCGACGATCTTAATCGCCTGTGGCAATACGATCGGTGCGCTGATGATGTAAATGCCCGGTGGGAAGTAAAGCGTGGGGCCGGTTGAAAGGTAGGCCTGGCCTGTGGGGAGACTTACTGTCTGTGTCAGGCTTACAACGGCTGCTACGGCATCCTGGATCTTGACGGTATCGTCTGTTGATCCGTTGCCGGTTGCGCCGTAGTCTTTTACATTGATCGATAAAATGGGGGTTAATGACATGGTGAGATAGATTTAAGGGTTATGATAGGTTGGGTTTTGCGTTCACTGTTTTTTTCGTTTCGGGGAAGGTAGCGGCCAGTTGCTGTTGAAGCAGCTTTCCAGGGTCCGCGTTGCAAATAGGGGAGCAAGGTAAAACTCCCGGGGCCGGTTGTTCGTGGTTGTGGTGTAGCTTAGCAAGTGAAGGTGCTATGCTCCTTTGTTGGAGCGTAAGACTTGTCACCTGTTGTTGTTTTCCATAGGCTTTTCATTTTAGTGATGAAGTTGGTAAACAAAATTATTGTGCGCAAGCGCCAATACACGACGTTGCCGGGCTGGTTCAGCATTGTGCTTTTTACAGCATAGCTGTGCATGTAACACTTCGTTGTTCCGGCGGAATGAAGCAGGCTCGGGGATTCCGGGAAATTTTCTCAAACGATAACAGCGGTGCAATGGAGTCACAAAACAGGTGTTTATACGGGGTTGTATGCATAAATAATTAATTTTCTTTGTGTCCTATCCTTGTGGTACGCAACAAAAAGAAGGCAGGCCGATACACACAGAGGGAAGTTTTAGCCTACTGAGGTTATGCCTGCAGCGAGAAAATTTTTTCATCTTCAAAACAAGCAACCCTATGTCAAACGGAGTAACACTCAAATTTGCCAAGGACGCAACAGCGGCCTGGCGTGCGTTTTATGCACAAAACGTTGGCGTCCCTGTCAACGATGCTTTCCGCGGGTTCTGGATCCCCATCAACGACTTAAAGTCGATAACCGATATGGCCAACAGTGGCGGGATTAATGGTGCAAGAATATACCTGGCAAAGGGCACGGTTACGGATCCCGACCTGATTCATGTATTCATAGTGCCCACGGTGCCCGAAGTAGACAGCAATGATCAACCTTTTGATGCCGATATCTGGGAGATCAATGGTGTAAGCACCATCTATGATTTTACCACGCCTTGTCCTGCTCAATGTGACCTGACCAGTCCTTTGTACTAGAGACCTAAGGGGCGCCTGTTTTTTTTGCCAAGGGGGATGTTGAAATGTTGGGTGGGCGCAGGTTGCAGCGCTCCGGGGGACTTTTATGTCTAAGGACGCCGGCAGGATGATTTAGGGGAAGCGGAAAGGTTCGGGGGCCAGATTAAAGATACCTTGTGTTTCATCTTATTTCTTCTATAAGGGACGCTTTATAAACTTGAGCACTAAAAGATAGAGCAGCCAATAACCCGCAGCAGTGAGATTGATTAAAGCCGTGGTCTGGTCCTTTGCAGTATACATCGCGGGGAAGAGCGCTTTTTGAGGCCTGACAAAGCGATTCGTTTAATCCAGGCATATTTCCTGGATCACAATCATCCGCTAGGGCTTGATATTGTAGTACATTTATCTATCCTGGATAGCTTAGGCGTTCCCTATCTATTTCCTTTGAATAAATAACATAGGAACACAGCTGCAGGCTCTATTTTAATACCTGTCAGAAATTTCGCTTGATCCATGATTTATAAGATCTTTGAAATGTGTAGGAAGCCGCGATGTGTATTTTGTGTGATGTGTTGTAGCGTGCCGCTGCGAAAAAAATGAAACCGGCACTTATCGAAGATCAATCATTTTGCCGGTGGAGCAAGCGAGATGATTTCATGATCGCTTGATGGGGGAGACCAGTATAAGAAAATGCCCTGGTCGCTATGCTCCCGGGTATTTTTATTTTCATGCGCTTTTAAAGCAGGCTTTCTGTGGAGCGCGAGATGATTTTCATGATCGCTTGATGGGGGAGACCAGCATAAGAAAATGCCCTGGTCGCTATGCTCCCGGGTATTTTTATTTTCATGCGCTTTTAAAGCAGGCTTTCTGTGGAGCAAGCGAGATGATTTTCATGATCGCTTAAAGGGGGAGACCAGCATAAGAAAATGCCCTGGTCGCTATACTCCCGGGTATTTTTATTTTCATGCGCTTTTAAAGCCTGCTTTTGTGGAGCGCGAGATGATTTCATGATCGCTTGATGGGGGAGGCTACAGTAAAAAATAAATTGCCTGCCGCATAGATGGCGGCAGGCAATTTTCATTTTTCTACTCTTGTAAAAGGATTTTCAATCGTCGTAAAATGAAAATTGCCCTTAAAAAGGGCAATTCATTTTTTACTGGCGGAGACGGCGAGATGATTTCATGATCGCTTAAAGGGGGAGACCAGCATAAGAAAATGCCCTGGTCGCTATGCTCCCGGGTATTTTTATTTTCATATGCTTTTAAAGCAGGCTTTCGGTGGAGCGCGAGATGATTTCATGATCGCTTGATGGGGGATGCTACAGTAAAAAATAAATTGCCTGCCGCATAGATGGCGGCAGGCAATTTTCATTTTTCTACTTTTGTAAAAGGATTTTCAATCGTCGTAAAATGAAAATTGCCCTTAAAAAGGGCAATTCATTTTTTACTGGCGGAGACGGCGAGATTCGAACTCGCGATACAGTTTCCCGTATACACACTTTCCAGGCGTGCTCCTTCAACCACTCGGACACGTCTCCATTGGGGCAGCAAAAGTACAAAAAAAATTTAAAAATCAGAAATTTTCAAAACATAGATTAAACTTATTGTCTCAGAAATTGTCATTAGGGCCGTTCCCTATTGCGTTTGCGGGTCATTCTGTTAATCTAATAACAAAAAATTAACCATTGGCGCCCTTTTAACATTATAGGGGCTAATATTGCCTTTTGTATAGAAACGATTTTTAGGATAATAACCGAACAGCCATAAGATTATGCAAAGAATAGCTCTATTTTTATTCCTTTCTTTTTTCACGGTCCATACTTTGCAGGCACAGGATACGCTTAAAACGGCTCCCGCTGCAGATACTACGGAAAGCATCACGCCTCCCGATGCTCCACCGCCGATAGAGTTGTCGCAGGTCGGCGATTCCACAAAGACCGCTACAGATACCAGTGCCATACAGGTTGCCGCAGATTCCACCAAACCAGCTGCCGATTCGGTAGTGGTGGTGGATACGGCCGGTAAGGTAGAAGTAACAACACAGTCTGACACGAAGCAGGACCAGCTGACCGGTATCGTGTTTGAAAAAGACGGCGTTACCCCGGTGCCCGGCGCTACGGTACAGTGGGTCAAGAACCCGATCAATACCCTTACGGATGCCGATGGTAACTTCGCTATAGAAAGAAGAAAAGAAGGCGGCTTGCTGACCATCTCTTCGGTAGGTTATTCCACCCAACGCATTCATGTACAACCCGGGCAGAACGGGCTTAAGGTAACCCTGGGCCTGAGCGCTACCACCAAGATCGACGAAGTGGTGGTTACGGCACTGGGCGCACAACGCAATACACGAAGCCTGGGCTACTCGGTACAACAGCTGGAAGGCCGTACCATACAGGAAGCCAAAGAGGTAAACTATATCAATGCCCTGCAGGGTAAACTTGCGGGTGTGCAGATCAATAACGCCAGCGGTTCTATGGGCGGTTCGGCCAAGGTAACCATCAGGGGCGTTAAATCGATAACCGGCGACAACAATGCCCTGTTTATCGTGGATGGCGTGCCGATGGCCAATATGAATTTAAACAACAGTACACAGGGTACCGGCGGCGGCGGTTATGATTATGGTAACCCCGCGCAGCTGATCAACCCTAATGATGTAGATAATATATCGGTGCTGAAAGGCGCTGCTGCTACAGCATTGTATGGCAGCCGCGGACAAAACGGCGTTATCTATATCACTACGAAATCGGGCAAAGGCTCCGGCCCGCTTACGGTTAACTACGATCTGAACCTGCAGATCAGCAAGGTATCGTTATTGCCCAAATACCAGAATAAATACGGGGGCGGTAGCGATGGTACTTTTTCGAAACTGTATTATAACGACAATCCCGGCGCCTTCGGTCCCAATGGCGGTACCTATAACGATAATGACGGCAAGGGTAGCTACGACCTGTTGCCGCAATACAGTGCGGATGAATCCTGGGGCCCGGCCCTCGACGGGCGCAATGTGCGTCATTACTGGTCCTGGGATCAAAATAAAGGCAATCCCTTTTTCGGACAGTCGGCGCCCTGGAGCCCCAACCCGAATAATGTACGCGACTTCTTCCAGACCGGCGTAACGATGTCCAACAACGTATCGGTATCGAGCGGTAATGATAAAGGTTCGATCCGCTTCTCCCTCGGACAGACCAAACAGAATTTTATCTACCCGGGCAGCCATCTCGACCGTGTATTTATGGGACTCAATACGAACTACCAGTTTACCGACCGTCTTTCTTTCAGCGGAAGTTTTAACTATATTCTCGATAAAGCCAAAGGCCGCGCAGGTACCGGCTTTTTCGGCACGAACCCCATGCTGCAGTTTACCATGTACGGGCAGCGCCAGTTGGACAATAACCGGCTGAAAGACTATAAATATGCCGATGGTACCGAACAGAGCTGGAACCGTACCAGCTGGGATAACCCGGTGCCGGTATCGGCACAAAACCCTTACTGGAACCAGTACGAAAATTATAACACTGACCGCAATGACCGTTATTATGGCAATGCGGGTTTCAGTTATAAGATCACGGATTGGCTTACGGCCGATGCGCGCGTATTCTCCGACTTCCTGACGCATATCGATGAAGTACGCAGCGCCAAAGGACTTTTTGTAGGTGGTTATACCCGTCGCGATCTTACCTATAATGAAAATAACTACCAGGCAACCCTGAATGTGAATAAGAGTTTTGCCCATGATAAACTGAACCTCGAAGCCATTGCAGGCGGAAATATCTTAAACATCCGGTCGAGCACCACTACAGGCAATGCCAACGGCGGCCTGATGAGCCCGGGCGTTTATGTATTACAGAACTCCGTACTGCCGGCTACCATCCTTAATGCTTATGGAAACAAACAGGTGAACTCGCTGTTTGCAACGGCTACCCTGGGTTATGATAAACTGATCTACCTGACGCTTACCGGCCGTAACGACTGGGCCTCTTCCCTGAAGCAAACCGGTAACTTCTCCTATTTCTATCCTTCGGCAGCTACTTCCTTTATCTTTTCCGAGCTGATCCCGAAGAACAAATGGCTCACCTTTGGTAAGGCCCGCCTTTCGTATGCCATGGTGGGTAATGATGCGGCGGCTTACAGCGTATCGCGCAACTTCGATTTCGTGGCGCCCTTTGGTTCCTACCCGCTGCAAACCACGCCCGACCTGCTTTTCAATTCCAAGCTGAAACCCGAGCTGTCGCGCGAATTTGAGGGTGGTCTCGATCTTCGTTTCCTCAACGACCGTATTGGTGTAGGCATTACGTATTACAACCGTAATACCACCAACCAGATCTGGTCGATACAGCTGCCTCCCGAATCGGGGTATAGTTCCAAGATCGTGAACGGCGGTAATGTACAGAACAAAGGTATCGAGCTCAGCATCAATGCCACACCGGTTATTGCGGGCGCTTTTACCTGGGAAACCTCCCTCAACTTTTCGAAGAACAAGAATAAAGTGATCGACCTGAATAGTAACGATGAAAGCATCAGCGGTACGGAGATGGTGATCGTGGGTACCGAACGCCGTACACAACGCGTATCGATGGTGGCGATGAAAGGCATGCCGCTGGGTACTATTATCGGTACGGATTATAAGTACGACAATAACGGCAACAGGATCGTAATGCCGAACGGGCAATATGATGTAACCACCAAATCGGTAGTGATCGGCGATGCGAATCCCGATTTCATCGGCGGTTTTTCCAATACTTTCTCTTACAAAGGCATTTATCTTTCTGCCCTGGTCGATTTCCAGAAAGGCGGTAATTTCTTCTCTTATACTAACCTGTATGGTAATAAATCCGGCCTGCTGGAAGAGACCGCTGCAGACGGCATCCGGGAGAACGGCGTGGTTAACCCCGGCGTACAGGCCGATGGTACACCGAATACTGTAGTGATCAGCGCTAAAGACCATTTCAACTTCGATGGTGGTAACCGTATCAGCAAGGCCAACCTGTACGATGCCAGCTTTATTTATCTACGCGAGGTGCGCCTGGGCTGGAACCTGCCCGACGCCTGGTTGCGTAAAACGAAAATGCAGTCGGCCCGCCTGTCGCTGGTAGGCCGTAACCTGTGGCTGATCCATAGCAATGCACCTAATGTAGATCCCTCCAATATCGGTAACTCCATTGGTAATTCAATGGGATTCGAAGGCGGTGGTTTGCCTCCTGTACGCAGTTATGGCATTAACCTTAATATCAACTTCTGATAAAACAGGCGATGGTAAAAAGAGATCACCTGTAATAAAAAGAGAAAAGATGAAACGAACGATTATATTGATGATGTTAAGTACGCTGCTGGTCTTTACCGGTTGCCGTAAATTTGACGAACTAAATACCGACCCGGCGAAACCCGGGGAAACACGTCCTGAGTTTTTGCTGGCTAACGCAGAGAAGCGGGCGTCCGACCTGATGTATGACGGGTATTACAACGGCCGTATAGGTATGCACTATGCCCAATACTGGACCGGCACCGACAAAACGGACGAGAGCCGCAACCTCATTACCAACGATGCCCTGTGGACCGGTTTGTATGTGGGCCCCCTGGTGGACCTGCAGGAAATCAGCAATTATTACCGGCGTAATCCACAGGACGCTAACCCGAATATGGTTGCTGTTGCGGAGATCATGAAAGTATGGATCTTCCATGTGCTTACCGACCTGTATGTGGATATCCCGTACAGCCAGGCCCTTAAGGTTGACGCTTACCCGCAGCCTGTATTCGACCGGGCACAGGATGTGTACGCTGCTTTGATTACCTCGTTGAAAACGCAGATCGCTCAATTGTCCGGTACCGACCCCGGCGTGATCCAGGGCGATATATTGATGGGTGGAAAGAAAGACCTTTGGGTGCGGTTTGCCAACGCGCTGCGTATGCGTATCGCCTTGCGTATGGCCGATGTTAAACCGGATGAAGCCCGTGCCGAAATAGAAGATGCCGCAAAAAATACACTGCACGAAGGTGAGGATATTTATTTCCCGTATAATACCCAGAGTATTACCAACCGCTTCCCTTATAATGAAGAGGACCGGGCGCTGGTCGAGTTTGCGGTAACCACAACCCTGATCGACTATCTTAAAGAAGTGGATGATCCGAGGCTGAAGGTATATGCAAGGCCTTCGGTTAAGGGCAATGTGTTCAGGGGCAAACCTTATGGCCTCGTTACTAATACACCGGTACTCGATTCCCTGTCCAAACCGGGTACGAAGGTGTACAGCGGCGCATTTAAAGGATACCTGATTACCTATACCGAGGTTGCCTTTATCAAGACGGAAGCGGCCGCGCGCGGTATGAACGTAGGCGGAAGCGCTGCCAGCCTTTACGAAAATGCGATTGCCGCATCGATGAAACAATGGGAGATCAGTGGCAACGATACGATAAACAATTATATACGGCGGGTGCCTTATAATGCCGGCAACTGGAAAGATGTGATCGGTACCCAGAAGTGGATCGCCTTATACATGCAGGGCCTCCAGTCCTGGATGGAGCGCCTGCGCCTCGATTTCAACAGGCCCGATGGCCGGCCCCTGTTCATAGACCCGGTGTCGGGTTCGCTCGATGCCCAGGTGCCGGGTGTGCCGCAGCGGCTCAATTACCCGAATGCAACCCGCAACAGTAATGCGGCAAATTCGGAGCAGGCTGCAGCCAATATCGGCGGCGATACCAAGGCAACGCGTAACTGGTGGAATGTGCGGTAAATAAAACAAGTATACCTGATAAAAAGCGGAATGCCTCTGGTGTTCCGCTTTTATATTTTATATGATCTATATGGATATGAAAAAAATGAGCCGGTATATCCCGGTATAACGGGTTTCCTTTGGCGCCGGCCGGCCCCTGTTCCATTTATCTTCCGTATTTTTGCGACTGACCATTGTGGGCTATACTATTCAAATGCAATTACCGCCGGGTAAAAAAATATACTTTGCTTCCGATTTTCACCTGGGCATTCCCGACCAGCTGACCAGCAGAAAGCGGGAAATACTGCTCTGCAAATGGCTCGACGAAATCCGCGCTGATGCCGCCTGTATCTTCCTGGTCGGCGATATTTTCGATGTATGGTTCGAATATAAAAACGTTGTACCCAAAGGCTTTACCCGTTTCCTGGGTAAGCTGGCCGAACTCAGCGATGCCGGTATCCGTATCGAGGCCTTTACGGGCAACCATGACCTCTGGATGCGCGACTATTTCGAAAAAGAACTGGATATACCGGTGCATCACAACCCGCTCGAAACCGAAGTGAACGGCAGGCGTTTTTTTATAGCGCATGGCGATGGCCTTGGTCCCGGCGATCATGGCTATAAGCTGTTGAAAAAGGTATTGCGCAACCCGCTTGCCCAGTGGCTGTACCGGCGGCTGCATCCCGATACCGGTGTGGGCGTGGCCAATTACTTCAGCCGTAAAGGTCCCAAACACGTTAACGGGGAAAAGCAGTTCCTGGGCGAAGAGAAGGAGTGGCTGATCGTGTTCAGCAAGGAAATGCTCCGGCAAAAACATTACGACTATTTCATTTTTGGTCACAGGCACCTTGCCGTACAACGCGAAATTGCCCCCGGCAGCGTTTATATTAACCTTGGAGACTGGATCAGTTTCAACAGTTATGCCGTATTCGACGGCGTTAAGCTGGAGCTGAAATATTACCAGGATCCGCAAAACAACAAGCAGTAAGATGGAACGTACATTGCTATTGGTAAGGCATGCCAAATCAGACTGGAACAACCCGGGCCAACAGGACTATGACCGGCCGCTGAATGCAAGGGGCCAACGCGATGCACCGGAAATGGGCGCACGCCTGAAGACCATGGGCATTATGCCCGACCTGATTATTGCCAGCACAGCCAACCGCGCCGCAGCTACCGCCCGTCTTATTGCCGCTGCACTGGGCTACGCCGAAGACCGCATCCGCTGGGAAGATAAGCTGTATCATGCACCTCCTAGCGTATTTGAAGCCGTAATGGCATCGGGTATAGACAGCAGTGTAAAAACCCTGATGATGGTAGCCCACAACCCGGGTATTACCGACTTTGCAAACCAGATCACAGAAAAATTTTCGATCGATAACATGCCGACCTGTAGTATTGTTGCCGTTAAAGCTATAACACCCGATTGGGAAAGCTTTACCAGCGCCGGACCGGGATTGCTGTTTTTCGATTATCCTAAAAATAAATAACCATTCGTGTCCCAACCAGATTTTACCAAAGCACTCAGCGAATTGTTTGCCGGCCATTTCGGCAGCGAACCCGAACAAATTACTTTATTACCTCAATCCGGATCCGACAGGCGTTACCTGCGTATGAGCAATGCGCAACACGCCGTGATCGGCGCTTATAACCCCGATAAAAAAGAAAACAATACCTTTTTCTATTTCTCCCAGGTATTTGCAAAACACCATATGCCGGTACCGGAGCTTATTGCCAAAAGCAAGGACAAACAGTACTACCTGTTGCAGGACCTGGGCGATACCTCGCTCTTCAACCTGCTGGAGCAGGAAGGGTATACCGACCGTATTAAAAGCCTGTTCAAAAAAAGTATCGATAACCTGGCCCGTTTTCATTGGGAAGCCGGTAAGGAGATCGATTATTCCCTTTGTTTTTCGGCCGAATCGTTCGACCGTAAACAGATCTTATCCGACCTGTTGTATTTTAAATACTACTTTGCCGACCTGCTGAAGATCCATTACAACAAACCCGCCTTGCTGGAAGAGCTCGACACCTGGAGCCGCGACCTGGCCTCGGCCCGCCCGCAGGCCTTTATGTACCGCGACTTCCAGAGCCGCAACGTACAGGTAAAAGACGACGAGGTTTACTTTATCGACTACCAGGGCGGTATGCTCGGATTGCCGCAATACGACCTGGCTTCCCTGCTGTGGCAGGCCCGGGCGCAGCTGCCTAACGAGTGGAAGACCGAACTGGTCAACTACTACTTTACCGCACTAAAGGCCCTGCCCGAAATACCCAGCTTCAATGAGCTCGACTTCCGCAGGATCTACCTCGAATGTGTACTGTTACGTATTATGCAGACCCTGGGCGCCTACGGCTTCCGCGGCCTGCTCGAACGCAAACCGCATTTTATCAAGAGTATTAAACCGGCGCTGGCGCAACTCAAGGCCTTCCTGGAAACCTATGGCCATATACCCGCGCATAGCGAGCTGCGGCATGTACTGGAGCAATTGGTAAAACCCGAGATCACGGCGCAGTTCGATCACGTAGACCGTAAGGCAGCAGAGGATGCTCCGCTGAAAATTAAGGTATACAGCTTTTCCTATAAAAAAGGTATGCCGGCCG
Source organism: Taibaiella chishuiensis (assembly GCF_003014535.1). GTDB lineage: Bacteria > Bacteroidota > Bacteroidia > Chitinophagales > Chitinophagaceae > Taibaiella > Taibaiella chishuiensis. The sequence continues at coordinate 943,413 of NZ_PYGD01000001.1, forward strand.
ATACCACCAGCCATGGCGGCGGTTTCGTATTCGACTGCAGGGGCATCCTGAACCCGGGGCGCTTCGAGGAGTATAAACAGCTTACCGGTAAGGATACGCCGGTGATCGATTTCCTGCAGCACAAAACCCATATGCCCGAATTCCTCAACCATATTTTCGATACGGTGGATATAAGCGTAAACGATTACCTGGAGCGCGGTTTCGACCACCTTACCATCGCCTTTGGCTGTACCGGGGGGCAACACCGCTCGGTATATGCCGCCGAATCTATGGCAAAGCACCTTAAAGAAAAATATGGTCTCGAAGTTCCTGTCGTGCATCTCGAGCAGGACAAGCACAGTCTTAAAAGGAGATAAACAGCCATATAAGGATAACAAAAAACGAGGCCGCCTCAGACTTCTGAGACGGCCTCGTTGTATTTATACTCCGTTATAGCTGTGGCCATTCTTTTGCTGGGTCAAGCGGAAAAGTTGGGGGCTCCGGTATACTTGCCCTGATTTTTTATTCTTCTTTGTCTTGATACAAAGAAGCAAAAATCAAGACTATAGAAAAAGTGCTAAAAATGCCTTGTACGCCTAAAAGAAATAAGTCTGGGCAGTAGTAAAAATTGGACGAAGGAATGACGAACGAACTAAAGTACAGGGCCAGGCTTTGGGAACTGTATTTCTTTTTATACGGCGTCCTGCAGCATTTATTCGCTGTATTTTTATTTTCTTATTGGTGCTCATGAGCGCTACGCGGTTTATTAACGCCCTTTTTCTAAAGGTCGGTATGTTTGGTTGTTTCCTGGCTTGACGTCCCTGCAATGTATGCAACTGGTATTGAGCAAAGCATGTCTACGCAGTTGGTGGCCAGGTGTTAGGACTAATATGCACCCGTTCGCTGCGTCGCCGTATCGCTGCGAGAAAAAACTCGTATTCACTGCTGCAAATAGTAGCAGCGGCCAGGCCATGTAAATTTGTAGCGAGACAACACGAATAGCTAAGCAAATAAATAGGGGTCTGGTAAAATGATGATTCGTTTTAAGAACAAGGCTTTTATCCCCCAGAAATTCTGCTTGATCCTCTTTTTTAAAATCTGTCTGTGTTTTATGGGGCAGAAAATAGCTGTTGCGATTTTTATCCATATCATAAGGGATGGCAGATTTAATGAGCGTATTCAAATCGTTGGTTATCCAGTCGGGCGAACCTTTAAGCTCCGCACCATTGGTCCACACCCTGCTTACTTTACCTGCTCCATTTCCGCTTTCTGCCGAAATGCCGGCATATTCCATTGGCTTTCGTTGGACGGCGTTTGATTAAAGAGATAAGTGTGTTTTTTTTATATTTAATTTAATTTGTCTAAATTAAATAATGTAATTTACGGTTGTATTAATGCAATTTCTATGAAGCAGTTCCATCTATTACTTTTAATTTCTTTGTGCTGTGTTGGGTTAAGAACATTTGCAAATACGCTTTATGTATCCCCGACAAGCACCTTTACATTACCCTCGCAAGCCGTAAGTGCGGCTGCAAATGGAGATACGATTCGCATAGCGGATGGCCTCTACCTGGAAAACGGCGATATGCTAATCAATAAATCGCTCGTGCTTATAAGAGACAATCCTTCCGGCAGTGTCATCATCGATGCGGTAAACAGACCTGTTTCTACGCAGTTAAAAAACATTATCCGGGTATGGAATGCAAGTAATGTGTTGATAGATGGTTTGACATTGCAAAATTGTATAGGGTATGGCGCACGTGCGATTCGTGTGCATGGCAGTGGCAATAATATTATGATTCGCAACTGTACCATTCGCAATATTGGCTGGATAAGCAACAACCTGGCCATTCTGCCCAGTGGTACCGATGCTGCAAATGCCGTGCTTGTTGATGGGGATGAGCTACAGCCATTAATCAATGTCTCTTTTTTGACCAACAGCATATCAAACTGTGCTACAGGTGTCGGTGAGGCCTTAACCTATGCAGGTTACGTGCGCAACAGCATAATTGAGGGTAATACCATTGACTCAATCAGCAATATAGGCATTGATCTGGCAGGTAATTACTGGTACCTCAACCCACTCGACTCCGCTTTGACGCAGGCCAGGGACATTACGGTACGGAGAAACAGGATTTCCCGGTGTATGTCCGGAAGAGCAATAAGTGCAGGTATCTACCTGGATGGAAGTGTTAACTGTATCGTTGAACAGAATGAAATCCTGGAATGTGGCGTTGGTATTGCGCTTGGAGCAGAAGAGCGCTCCCTGACAGGCACCTTGCCTGTCGGTGGCCATACAGTCCGTAATAACAAAGTTCACCACAATGTATCATCAGGGCTTGTCATTGGTGGTGTGAAGGCAGACAGGCGTGTGCGTAATGTGACCATAAGTAATAACAGCTTTTTTCACAACAGGACAGGCGCGCGAATAAATGGTATTGACAGCATCATTACCCTTGACGGGGCCGGACGTTATGAGGTGGCTTATTTTGGAAATATCTATGGCGGTGAGATCAGCCTCGCCCATACCGATACCGTTCTCTTTCAAAATAACCTGGTCTATCCACGTAATGAGAGGAAGCACATCGTAGTTGCACCAGGTGTAGCCATTGCCGGGTTTAATTCGGATTACAATCAGTACTTCCGGGATGATCTGAACTTTGGAATGGTTATTACCTCAAGCACTGTCCCTCCTACGTTTCTAAACGGGACTAATTACAGTGCAGGATTTACAGGTACGACCCTGCAACAATACCAATCCTCTACGAACCTTGATATGCATTCCCATTTTGGTGATCCCAAGCTAACAGACACAGCATTGCATAACTATATGCCGTTATCGGGCTCGCCCATGATTGATACCGGTAATCCGGTATACGACCCGGTTCTTAGTGGTACGACAGATTATTTGGATAGCGCGCGACTGCGTGGTTCACGCATAGACATTGGGGCCTATGAAAGTACCAGCACCTCCACAAACATCATTCCTGGTAATAAAGAACATGCCTTTGTCCTTTTGTTCCCCAATCCCACGACCGGTAAAGTGTATTTTGAAATGAGTGAACCAGTGGACGAAGTCGTCGTGAGCAATATGCTTGGGCAATCAATGATGGCAAACAATACAACTCCTGAAAGTGTGGATCTGAGCAATCTTCCGGCCGGTCTCTATATTTTGAGCCTGCGAAGCAAGAGTGGAAAGACAGGAAACGCAAAGATCAGGAAGGAATAAAGGTTTACTGTAAAAAACAGCAGCAGGAAAAGTACGGCCACAAGCGGAGTATATCTTTCCTATAACGCTACATAACATGATGACTAGTCCTAAAAAAAGCAGCGATCGAAAGATCGCTGCTTTTTTGTTGGAAGGCTATTGGACTTAGTTGCCCAGGCCGAATATTTTAAAGATAAAGTATACGATACAGGCCATTACCGCACTTACAGGGATCGTAATGATCCAGGCCCAGAGCAGGTTGATGGTAACGCCCCAGCGTACGGCCGAAAGCCTTTTGGTAGCGCCCACACCGATAATGGAACCGGTAATGGTATGCGTGGTACTTACCGGGATCTTCAGCATTTCGGTAATGAAGAGCGTAAGGGCGCCGGCGGTTTCCGCAGCCACACCTTCAAACGGTGTTACTTTAGTGATACGCGTACCCATGGTCTTGATAATTTTCCAGCCACCGCTCATGGTACCCAGTGCGATTACGGTATAACAGGCCAGCGGTACCCACCATTCCATATGTTCGAGGTGGTAGGTATTGGGATCGAAAGCGATGAGGGCGGCCATGATGATACCCATTACTTTCTGCGAGTCGTTACCGCCATGCCCGATACTGAAGGCAGCGGAGGATACCAGCTGCATGCGTTTGAACCAGCGTTCGGATTGGGCATAGTTGAGGTTGCTGAGGAAGAGGGTGAAAATGCTCATCACGGTAAGGATAAAGCACATCAGGATCCATTTAAAGTTCTCCCCGAAGAAGATTACGTTGAGGAAGCGGGCTTCGAAGCGGGGCTGGTACGTGGTATTGATGGTCTTTACCTCGCCTTTGCGCAGCACTTCGAAAGAGATGGCTTCACCTTTATTGTGGTGGTGCAGGATCTCATCTAGCGAATCGGGATGGTTTACCGCCACCTGGTCCGCTTTCATAATGATATCGTCCTTGCGCAGCTCCATTTTATAAGCATTGGTATTGCTACCGGCAATGCCTTTTACCTTAAGGCCCTGCTCTGTTTTTTCGAGACCTTTGATACCGGCCATGGCTGTAGATTCTGTTTCCAGCATTTTACCGAGGAAGATTACCACACCCAGCATTACGGCAAAGGAGATAAGTTTGGGACCAAAGCTTTTGCGGAAAGAGTTGAGGAACCATACGGAAATGATAAAGGCCATAAGCATACCGATAACCGGCGCCAGTACGATAAAGCAGGCGATGGTAACGATGGTAGGGGTATCGATAGCGCCGAAGCCCGCGTGGGCTATGGCTGCACCGGCAAAACCACCGATCAGGGTATGGGATGAGCTGGAAGGAATACCGAACCACCAGGTAATCAGGTTCCAGGTAATGGCAGCCACAAGGCCTGCCAGGATTACCGGGAGGGTAATAAATTCTTTGCCTACCGTTTTGGCAATGGTATTGGCCACACCATGGTCGGTAAAGATAAAGTAAGCCACAAAGTTGAAGAGGGCAGCCCAGAGTACCGCCTGGAAGGGCGTAAGTACCTTGGTCGAGACCACGGTGGCAATGGCATTGGCGGCATCATGAAAACCATTGATGTAATCAAATACCAGCGCCAATATAATGATGATAATTAATAGCGTCATAAAAATTAAGGTGTCAATGTGAAAAACCGGCAAGGCACAGGATACCTTACCTAATTGCTTAACCGGAAATATTATGCGTATTTGATAATGATAGATTCTATCACGTTCGCAGCGTCTTCACATTTATCGGTAATGATCTCCATGTCCTGGTAGATATCTTTGAGCTTAACCAGTTCGATCGCATCTGTACTGGATGCAAACAGGTTAATGATCGCATTATCCAGCAGGTCGTCGGCCTGGTTTTCCAGGCTGTTGATCAGTACGCAGGCCTCGGTAATGGCGCGCAGGTTTTTCATATTGCGGAGTTCGTGCAGGGCTTTATCCAGCGCAACGATAGCGCTCTGGATCACGATTACCATATCGCGCATGTAGTTGTCGATATTCTTTACCTGGTAGTTCACCATTTTCTTGGAAGAAGCATAAATGAAATCTGCTACGTCATCCAGCGAAGTAGCCAGGTAGTGAATATCCTCGCGGTCGAATGGGGTAATGAAGTTTTGACCCAACTCAACAAATATTTTATGCGTCAGATCGTCGTTCTTATGTTCGCCGTCTTCCAGGGCGCGAAGCATTTGCGTTCTTTTGGTCTCATTCGTCTCTTCGATGGCTGCGCGGAAGGCGTTGCCCATTTCCTGGAGATTCGCTCCTACTTGTTCAAATATGCTGTAAAAGACTTTATCCTTCGGAAGAAACTTCTTGATAATGGAATTTAAGCTCATACTTCTATGTTATTTATATTTTAGATTACGGGCGCAAAAGTATCTAATATGGTTGCAAAAATTTATACCAGCGACAATAGTTAATGATTTGATAACCTTAAAAACCATCGCTCTGTTTACAATTCGGTAACATGTCGGTAATTTTCCCATAACATTAAGTTTACGCACTCGTAACATTACGCTAATTCAAAGGTAACATTGGCGATAGACCTTTGCGCCAAATTCAATACCTCATTTATGCGTAATTTATTTTTATCCCTATTGTGTTTGTTGTTTGCTACTCAGGTATTTGCAGACGGGAAGATAACCGGGACCATTACGGACGGAACTTCCGGCGAAACCCTGATCGGCGTTTCAGTAGCCCTTAAGAAAGACCAGGATACCCCTCCTGTTTCGGGCACAGTAACAGATATTGACGGTAACTTCTCTTTTGAGGCGCCGTCGGGAGCATACGAAATAGAAATCAAGTATGTAGGTTACCAGGCCAAGACCATAACCGATATCAAAGTAGCAGACGGTCAGGTGACCAAAGTGCCGATCGCGATGAGCGAAAGGAAAAATACAGAACTGGATGAGGTGGTTATCCGCAGCAGTATCAAAAAAGAGTCGGTTAACGCCCTGTATAGCATGCAGAAAAATGCGGTAGCCGTATCCGATGGTATCTCTGCCGACGTGATCAAACGCTCGCCCGACCGCAGCACAGGCGAAGCCCTGAAGCGCGTGAGCGGTACCACGATCCAGGATAACAAATTCGTGATTGTACGTGGTCTGAGCGACCGTTACAATACCGCCCTCGTGGATGATGCCGTACTGCCCAGTACAGAGCCCAACAGGAAGGCCTTCTCGTTCGATATTATCCCCTCCAACATGATCGATAATATCGTGATCACCAAATCCGGTACACCCGATCTGCCCGGCGACTTTGCCGGTGGTGTGATCAATATCCTCACCAAAGAGGTGCCGGACGAAAACTTTAATTCCATCTCTATCGGTACCGGTTACAATACCGCATCTACCGGTAAAGCATTCAAATCGGGTTACCGTACCGGTACCGACTTCCTCGGTTTCGACAACGGTGCGCGCCAGCTGCACCCCAACTTCCCGACACAGGCCGGTATCAATAAACTGAACCCTAACCAGCCGGAGCAATCTGTACCTTACCTGAAAGCGCTGAACAACGACTTCGGTGTACGCGAACATTCCGCTCTGCCCGCTGCAAACCTGCAGGCTTCCCTGGGTCGCGTGTTCCGGTTCAAAGGCAATGCCCGTCTTGGTGTTACCGCTGCCATTACTTATAACCACAGCGAGAATATCAAAAGGGATCTTACCCGCCAGTACGATAGCTACGACTACCTCGACAACGTTTATAACTATTCTACCAACCTGGGCGCTTTGCTGAACATCGGTTACAACTCCGGTAAAAGCAAGATCAACCTGAAGACCTTCTACAACCGTATCTTCGACGATAACTTCCTGTACAGGGAAGGGGAGAATAACTCTTCTACAAAAAATATCAAATACTACGCCTTTGACCTGGTACAGAAATCCCTGTTCAAAACCACGCTGAGTGGCGAACACCAGGTGGGCCAGGGCCAGAGCAAACTGAGCTGGTTAGCTTCTTACAACTACATTACCAATAACCAACCCGACCAGCGTAAGGTATCTTACTTCCAGGCTCAGGGATCCGGCCTGCCTTACGAAGCCGACCTGGGTACCGTTGGTAAAGCCAACAACCGCCTGTTCGGCGACCTGCAGGAAACCGTACTGAACGGCGGCCTGAACTACAGCCTGCCTTTCAACTTCCTGAACAAAAGCAACCTCAAGATCGGCGCATTCGGCCAGTACCGTTACCGCGATTTCGAGAACAGGTACCTGGGTATGGTGATCGACTTCCGTAAACCTAACTACGAAAGCATCCTGCAACGCCCGATCGAAAACCTTTTTGCCCGCGATGCGATCGTTGATAATTATTACTCGCTCGTTGATGCATCGGTGGATGGTGACCGTTATACGGCCAAAGCCCGCACACTGGGTGGTTATGTAATGCTTGATAATAAAATTACCGACAGGTTCCGTATCGTATGGGGCGCCCGCCTGGAGTCTTACAACATCAACCTGTCTACCCTTACCAAAAAGGAAGTAGAGCAGACCTGGACAGACATCTTACCTTCTGCTAACCTTACTTATTCCCTGAACGATAAAACCAACCTGAGGGCTTCTTACTTCAGGAGCGTTGCCCGCCCGGAATTAAGGGAGATGGCCAACCTGGGTTATTATGACTACGAACTGTCTGCCAACGTTACCGGTAACCCGGCTCTGAAACGCAGCCTGATCGACAATATGGACTTAAGGTACGAGTGGTTCCCGAATGCCGGCGAGATCATCTCTGCTTCCGTATTCTACAAGCACTTCAACAACACGATTGAGAACTATATCTATGCCGATGGTAGCGCTTACGAGATCAAACCGATCAACTACAAAAGCGCAAGGAATATCGGTGTGGAAATCGAGATCCGCAAAAAGCTGGACTTCCTGTCCAAGTCTTCTTTCCTGAAGAATATGAGCTTCTATGCCAACGTAGCTTACATCGATTCTAAAGTTAAAATTGATGATACCGCGTTCTTTATCCGTGGTCAGCGCCAGACTGAGCGTGTACTGAGCGGTCAGTCTCCGTTCGTGATCAACACCAGCCTGGGTTACACCTCTACCAATGGTAAGTTCAATATGAACCTGCTGTACAACGTTATCGGTCAGCGCCTGTACCTGGTAGGCCAGGGCCGTATCGGTAACGTATACGAGATGCCGCGTAACCTGCTCGACTTCCAGGTAAGTTATGCCGTAAGCAAGCGCAGCGAGTTCAGGTTAAACATAAAAGACCTGATCAACAACCCGGTTCGTTTCTACTTCGACCAGGAAATGGATAAGAAATTCGGCGAGGTTGGTTTTGCTGATGGCAAGATCGATCCGGACAAAGACTGGTTGCTGCAGAGCTACAAACCAGGCCGTACTTTCTCGCTTACGTATACCTACAAGTTCTAAAAAAACAACCTGATTTCTGATACAAAAAGACGCACGGCAACGTGCGTCTTTTTTGGTGTGTAAAAAACGCTGAAATGCCCGCCCTGCAATGTTTACACAGGCATAATATTGGGTTAACGATTTGGTTATATTGGCCCGGTACTTTTGCTAAAAATTATAAAACAAAACGTTATTATGAAAAAGCTTATTCTTCTTAGCTTTAGTGCAGCCGCGGTGTTGATGGCATCTTGCAGCAGCAAGGACCCGATAGACCCGGTTGTTGTTCCACCTACTCCTGGCGACACAAGTAAAGTGGTAGTAGTTACCGGCGACATTTCTTCAAATACAGAATGGTCTTCCGATAAAAAATACCTGATTAAAGGCTTTGTTTATGTGACTAACGGCGCTACCCTGAAAATCAATCCGGGTACAGTTGTCTTCGGTGATAAAGCTACAAAAGGTACTTTAACTGTTACCCGTGGTGCTAAGATTGATGCACAAGGTACAGCAGATAAGCCGATCATCTTTACTTCTTACCAGGCTGCCGGCGCTCGTCGTGAAGGCGACTGGGGTGGTGTGATCCTGCTGGGTAACGCTCCTGTTAACCCTTCAAGCGGTGATGCTAAGATCGAAGGTGGTCTGGTGCCAACCGTTACTTCTGAAGAGAAAAAATACATCTGGTACGGTGGTACCAATGCTGACGATAACTCCGGTACTATGAAATATGTACGTATCGAATTCGCTGGTATCGCCTTCACACCTGATAACGAAATCAACGGTCTTACCTTCGGTGGTGTAGGTCGTGGTACAACGATCAGCTATGTACAGGTATACCGTTCCGGCGATGACGCTTTCGAGTGGTTTGGCGGTACTGTAAACTGTGATCACCTGGTTGCTGCTTACACCTGGGATGACGACTTCGATACAGACTTCGGTTACTCCGGTAACATCCAGTTCGGTGTTTGTCTGCGTGTAAAAACTGTAGCTGACCAGAGCGGTTCTAACGGTTTCGAATCTGATAACGATGCCAACGGTTCTACCAACGCACCACAGACTAAAGCTGTATTCTCCAACATGACGATTGTTGGCCCGATCCAGGGTAGCAGCGGTAGCGGTCTGAATGCCAACTACCAGAATGGCGCCCAGATCCGTCGTAACTCTTCTATGTCCCTGCACAACTCTATCGTAATGGGCTTCCCTATCGGTCTGTACATCGACGATACCAAAGGTACTGCTACTTCAGGCAACGCTACTTCCGGCGCTCTGAAATTTGCTAATAACCTGATCGCTGGCTGCCCTACCAAACTGAAAGCTTCTACTGCTTCATTTGATATCGCTGCATGGGTTGCTGCCGGTAACAATACCCTGCTCGACAGCACACAGCAGATCGGCCTGGTTGATCCTTTCAAATTCACGGCTTCCCTGTCTGCTCAGGTTGGTCGTCCTAACTTCCTGCTGGCTAGCGGTTCTCCTGCTGCTTCAGGTGCAAGCTTCCTCAACCTGCCTAACGTATTTACGCAGGTTGCTTACAGGGGTGCGTTTGACGGTTCTACCGACTGGACTGCTTCCTGGACTACATGGGATGCTGAAAACACCAACTACTAATTCAGAACAAAATATTAAATGTTCTTTTCCCGGCCCCGGAAGCTATGCTCCCGGGGCTTTTTTATTATACCGGCCCGCAAGCGCCGCGATATTATTCGTACTTTAGCATAAACCGCTATTGCCGGGTATTAAAGATCCGGGCATCAGCGCTTATCGCATGACTTATTTAAAGATCAGAAAATTCAGTTTGGTGTTGCTGCTCTCCCTGGGATGCAGTACTTCGCAGTGGGCACAAGCCCAGCCGCCCGATATCGCACTTGCCCGCCAGTATGCGCAAAACAAGGAGTATGATAAAGCCATACCGGTGTTCAAACATATCTACGAGCAGGCGCCTTTCGACAAGGGGGTGTATGACGAATACCTGGATGCCCTGGTAGCAGCTGGCAAGTATACCGATGCCGAAACATTGGTTCAGTACATGATGAAGATCAGGCGCGAAGACCCGGTAATGCTGCTGGACCTGGGCAGGGTATACGATGCCGATAACAAAAAGAAAAAAGCAACCGAACAATACGATGCGGCTTTAGAGGCGGTAAGCGGGGAGGAATTCCGTACCCGCCAGCTGGCCGATGCCTTTACCCGCATGGGTAATACCGACTACGCATTAAAAGTATACGACCGGGCCAGGACGCTGAGCCGCAACCCGTATGCCTATGGTACGGAAATGGCTTTGTTGTACGGAAAAAAAGGGAATGCCGAAGGCGCCAGCGCTGCGTTGATGGATGTGCTGGTAACCCAGCCCAATGCCCTGGACGATGTGAAAGCTTCGCTGCTTAAAATTACAGAAGGCGACGAACGCAAGCTGGAGATGGTACGCAAGCAGATCGGTAAACGCATCAGCGCACAACCCGATAACCCGTACTGGGTGGAGTTGATGACCTGGATCTATACCCAGAAAGGCGACTATGCGGGCGCCTTCCAGAGCGTAGTAGCGCTCGATAAAAAAATGAAAGAGGCGGGTGAACGAGTGATGACCTTTGCCGGCTCGGCCATTAAAGATGGTCAGCCTGTTATAGCGCAACAATGTTATGAATACGTGATGCAGAAAGGTAAGGAAGGCCCGATGTATGACCAGGCCTGGGCCGGCAAGATCGATGTATTACAAACGCAGGTGGCCGGTAAAAAGCCGGTGGACGAGCGGCAGGTAGCCGTCCTGCTCAAAGAATACCACAACTTTTTGCAGGAGTATCCCCAGTACAATACCAGTACCCTGGTTCAGGCCTATGCAGAAGCCCTGGCCCGCTACGGGCACCAGGTCGACTCGGCCATAGCCCTGCTCGAGAAAGCGATTACGGCGCCCAATGCAAGCCGCGAGTTTGTCGGGTATTGCAAGCTCGACCTGGGCGACTACAACCTGCTGCAGGATAAGGTTTGGAATGCGACCCTGCTTTACTCCCAGGTAGATAAAGCGTTTAAAGAAGACCGCCTTGCCGAAGAGGCGAGATTCCGTAATGCAAAGCTGGCCTATTACCGGGGCGACTTTAAATGGGCGCAGCAACAGCTGGCCGTATTAAAGGCTTCTACTTCAGAACTGATTGCCAACGATGCCCTTTACCTTTCGGTGCTGATTACCGAAAATAGCGCAGGCGACAGTATACAGCCCGCCCTGCAACGTTTTGCCGCGGCCGATATGTTGCTGTTTCAAAACAAGACCAGGGAGTCGGATCAACTACTCGACAGCATAGCAAAGGCTTTCCCCGATAATGCGCTGCAGGACGATATCCTGTTGTTGCGTGCCAAGATTGCCGGTGAAGAAGGCCGGAATAACGATGCCGTTACCTACCTTGAAAAAATATTGAAAGACTACGGTACCGATGTACTGGGCGACGATGCGGCATACCGCCTGGCCCTCCTGTACGATGAGGTGCTGAAGGACAAGGCCAGGGCGCTGCAATATTATGAAGTGCTGATTACCCAATACCCGGGCAGCACCTATATCCAGGCGGCCCGGGCGCGCTACCAGAAACTAAAGGATCCGAAGGACTCCTGATACCCGGCGGCAGGTAAACCCCGGCGGCAGAACGGGGTCTAACTAAAATGAATAAGATGAACAGGATTGTTACAGGACTACTATTGCTGATAGCCGGCCTCAGCCGGCCCGCTGCTGCGCAGAACGATTTCTGCGGGCTCAGCAACAAGTGTATCAAGGCTGGCGAGCAACTCAATTTCCGGGTATATTACAACCTTAATTTCGTTTGGGTAGGAGCGGGAGAAGCCAATTTTACCACCACCCTCGAAACTCTTAACGGCAAACAGGTTTTCCATATCGTGGGCGACGGCCGTACCTATAAATCCTATGACTGGATATTCCGGGTAAGAGACCGCTACGAAAGCTTCCTGGATACGGAAACATTGCTGCCTTATAAATTCATACGTAATGTAGACGAAGGCGGATACAAGTTTACCAACAACGTGGTGTTCGACCAGGCCCAGGGCAAGGCCGTTTCCGGCACGAAAACCTATACCGTGCCCAAATGTGTGCAGGATGTATTGTCGGCCATATATTACGCCCGTAATATCGACTACAACAGTTATAAGGCCGGGGCTAAGATACCGTTCAGTATGTTTCTCGACGACCAGGTCTATAACCTCTATATCCGGTATGTAGGCAAGGAAAGAATCAAGACCAAATACGGCACCTTCAATGCCATCAAGATCACGCCGCTGCTGATCAAAGGCACAATATTCGAGGGTGGCGAGAAGATGGCCGTATGGGTAAGCGACGACGAAAACCATATTCCCCTGCGGGTCGACAGCCCCATACTGGTGGGCAGTATCAAGGTGGACATGATGGGGTACAGCAACCTGAAATACCCGCTGCGTGCACTTATCAAAAAGAAATAACTTTTGACAATACACAAATTGGAGCGACTTGACGTATTAATCGTAATTTTGCCGTGTTCACCTGCCCGTTCGGGGCAGTATTGACGGGATATATGGAAGATCTGATCGTAAATAAAGTTGCAGAAAGCGGGATTGTTACCCTGAATATGGAGTCCTTTAAACCGGCTCCCGAAACCCTTTCCGTGTTCGATATCAAGCCTTTCCTTTTCCGGGAAATGATGCTCCGGGAAAAAGACTTCCGGGCGGCGCTGGCCACCCACGACTGGGAGCAGTACCGCGGCAGGCACGTAACCGTTACCTGCTCAGCCGATGCCATTATACCCATGTGGGCCTATATGCTTATCACCACGCAGCTGAGCCCCGTTGCCGAAAGCATCGTTTCCGGTACGGAAGAGGCGCTGGAAGAGCAGGTATTGCTGCGCAATATCCTGGGTATGGATGCTGCGGCTTATGCGGATAAAAGAGTAGTCATTAAAGGATGCGGCGATAAGGCGCTGCCTGCATCCGCCTATGTAGCCGTTTCTGAGAAACTGCGCCCGGTGGTGAAGAGCCTGATGTACGGAGAACCCTGTTCTACTGTCCCTGTGTATAAAAAGAAATAGCTGAATGAAGAAGCCGACAGATACCGACCCGGTTAACAGTTTTACCGCAATAGATTTTGAAACCGCCCATGGTAAGGCCTACAGCATTTGCCAGGTGGGCCTGGTACGGGTGGAGCAAGGGATAATCACCGACGAGATGAATATCCTGGTGCAGCCGCCTGCCAACGAATACCACTGGGGCAATACCCGCGTGCATGGTATCAGCAGTAAAGATACCCTGCGTGCACCTACTTTCGACGCCGTATGGCACCGGATGGAGCCTTATGTTACCGGTCAGCATATCGTGGCGCACAATGCGCCTTTCGACTGTACCTGCCTGCTGCAGACCCTGGCTTATTATAACCTGCCGCAGCCGCATTTCGAACAGCACTGCACCGTTAAGATCTTTAAACGCAACCTGGCCCTGCTTTGCAAGCTCTATGACATCGAGCTGAAACATCACGATGCCTTATCGGATGCAAGGGCCTGTGCCACGCTGTTTATGATGCACCTCGAGGGCAAATCGGAAGAGATGCTGCAACTGCTCGAACTGCATCATCCGCGCAAACCCAAATATCCCCAACCGCAACAACCCCGCTAACCAAGTCCATTCCCTGCATGCATTCTGTATTCCTGCTTACCGGCAGCAACCTCGGAGACCGCGCCACGCAGCTCAGCGCCTGCATCGCTGCCTTGCAAAACCGCGCCGGTACGGTAACCGCCAGCTCACAGGTATATGAAACCGAGGCCTGGGGTAAGGAAGGATTGCCGCCGCACCTGAACCAGGCGCTGCACCTGTCGACCACGCTGAGCCCGCTCGAACTGCTTACCGTGATCCACGATATCGAACATGGCCTGGGCCGGGTAAGACAGGAAAAATGGGGGGTACGGGCTATGGACATCGACATTATCTACTACGACGATATGGTGCTGAACCTGCCGGCGCTGACCATACCACACCCGCTGATGCAGGAACGGCGGTTTGTATTGCAGCCGCTTACCGAGATCGCAGCCGCTTACCTGCATCCGGTATTCCGCAAAACCACGGCCGAACTGCTCTCCTCCTGTGCCGATCCCCTGGCGGTAATGCCCGGTAATGCCGGCGAAAGATAACCCGGCGCCTCCCCACTTTGCCCGGGTAATATTTATCTTTGCGCCATGGAGTATCATTTTATCGCTATCGAAGGAAATATAGGTTCCGGGAAAACTACATTGGCGCACAGGCTGGCAACTCATTACAATGGTAAACTGATACTGGAGCAGTTTGTAGACAATCCTTTCCTGGCCAAATTTTACGAAGACCGCGACCGGTACGCCTTTCCTGTAGAACTTTCTTTTCTTGCAGAACGCTATAACCAGCTGAAGGCCCAATTGCTGAACCGGGACCTGTTCCAGGAGATCATTATCTCGGATTATGTCATCACCAAAAGCCAGCTTTTTGCCCGGGCCAACCTCAACGAAGATGAGTATGATCTTTTCCAGCGCATGGCAGAAATAATGAAAAGTAATCTTCCGAAACCTGATTTAATCATTTATCTTCATGCACCGATAGTAAAACTGCAGCAACAGATCAGGAAGCGGGGACGGCCCTACGAGCAGCAGATCAGGGATGAATACCTGGAGGAGATCGGGGCGGCCTACTCGGCTTACCTGGAGCAGGAAAAGAGCAGGATCTTACATATCGATACTACGTTGTTGGACTCCAAAATAGACGAGGACCTGGCGCAATTGATTGCTTTCCTGGATGGAGGACCGATAACATCGCAGGCTATGTTTTTAAAGTAAACGACAAATCCGGATGTTCTATGTTTGTAATGGCACTGTACAATCTAAAAGGCGGCGTAGGTAAAACGGCTTCCTGTGTTAACCTGGCTCACTTAGCGGCCTCCGACGGGTATCGCAGCCTGTTATGGGATCTCGATCCGCAGGGCGCAGCCAGTTATTATTACAAAACACATACCCGGGCCAAGAGCGGTGTGAAGAAACTGCTGGAAAAAGAGGTATCGCTCGACGAGCTGATCCAGCTTACCGACTACGAATACCTCGATGTGATTCCTGCCGATAAATCGTCACGTAAGCTCGATATCCTGCTCGACGAACATAAGGGCTCCAAGAAGCAGATCCGGCAAATGCTGAAGCAGGCCCAGGGTAATTACGACTTCATCTTTATCGATTGCCCGCCGGGCTTTTCCGTACTGGCCGATAATATATTCGAGGCGGCCGACGCCGTGCTGATGCCGACCATACCCACCACCTTATCGCTCCGTACCTACGAGATCGTAAAAGAATATTTCGAAGATAAAAAGCTGCCGCTTGAAAAGCTGATGTGTTTCTTTACCATGGTAGATTCGCGCAAAAGCCTGCATGCCGAGGTGATGGAGACGCTTTACCAGGACCAGCGTTTCTTCGGTACTTACATTCCCTACCTGTCGGAAGTGGAGAAAATGGGCATCTACCAGGCGCCGGTTACCGCCTTTGCGCCTTCGGGCCGTGCGGCGCAGAGTTATGCCGAGCTCTGGACCGAGATCAAGGAAGGGGTATTGTACTGATCCTGTCCTTGCATAAGACCCGGAAACTTTGCCACCACAGGCACAACGGGAAAAAATAAACAAATTGTTTCGTGAGGGTAATGCTCTATAAAATAAGCGAAGGCGCAGATCTGATCTGCGCCTTCATTTATTTAGGTCTTTTATGCCCGGGAAAATCAGTTGTAATAAGGTGCGATCATCCAGTACACCACCACGCCGGTAACGGCCACATAGAACCACAGCGGCCAGGTATAACGTGCAATTTTACGATGGCGGCTATACTCGCCGGTAAGCGCACGGTAGGCCGTAAACAGGATAAAAGGCAGGATTACAGCTGCCAGGATGATATGCGTAACCAGGATGATATAATAGATATAGCGGGTGCCCGACACGGCAGCGGCTTCGGCAGCCGACAGCACACCGTTATGATCGATATCGCCGTACTTGGTATCGCCGGCAAACAGGTGATGCCCGATATAGAAAACCAGGAACAATACCGACAGCACGATCGCCACCAGCATGATCTTTTTATGCAGCACAAATTTGCGGTTCTTGGCCGTTACCAGACCCGCGATCAGCAATACGCTTACCACCGAATTGATCAGGGAATTGATGAAGGCGAATACGTGGATATTAAAGCTAAAAGGCGACTCCGGCGGTGGGATGCGGCTCAGCGAGGCCACTACCAGGAAAATGACTACGGAAACAATCGTGATCAGCCAGTTGGCTAGTTTGTCGTTTTTTTTAATCGATGCAGGTATCATGTATGCGGTATTTTAATTTTAAATAAAAGCCGGCGTACCGGGAAGGGCTTACCGGCCCTTTTTTCTTTTCTCTACATTAAGGATATAAATATCGTCGGCCACCTGTTTGGTTGCTGCCTTATCCTGGCCGTCAAAATACCCCCTGATATTCCTTGCCGTGTCGAGCAGTACGAACTGCTGCGAGTGTACGAAATCGCCCGGTACGTCGGCATCGCCGAGGATCAGGCCCAGTTCGTTCTTCGCATAGTTGAAGATGGAATCGCGGCTGCCGGTAAGGAACCACCAGCGGTCATGGTCGGCGCTGAACCGGTCGGCATAGGCGCGCAGTGCGGGCACCGAATCCCGTGCGGGATCTACGGATATGGATATGAACTGCACCAGGTCGGGATTCTTTTTGATATAGGCCTTCTGAAGGTCCTTCATATTGCCGCTTAGCTGCGGGCATACGGTGGGGCAGGTGGTAAAGATAAAATCGATAACCAGTATCTTACCCTTCAGGTCCTTATTGAGGCTTACGCGCTGCCCCAATTGGTTGGTGAGCGTAATATCGGCCACCTTATGGAAAATGGTATCATTAACGGTTTTACCGTCCTTGATCACCTTGTCGATCCGGTCTACACGGTAGTAGGCGGGTATCTTCAACCTGCCGTCGGAGAACTGGCGGGTTATAAAATAAAAAGAAAGCGGTAGCACCATCGCTACCGCTATTCCAATTATATACTTTAATGTTTTGTTTGAAAGCATGATCTTAATGCTTGCCGGTTGTACTATTTAATAAAATCGAAAGATGCAGGAGTTAAGCAGCAGCTTATTTTGTGCTTTCGATATTGATCGTATCTGCCTGGGTATTGTTCATGTGCAGCCAGTGCTTGCCATCTACGATAAAGGCGATAATGAACCAGATAAAGAGGCTCAGTGGCAGCAGCACGGCAAATACGAAGTTTTTCTTCTCATCGCCAAGGTGCATGAATACGCGAACGATATAGGCGGCTTTAACGATCGTAAGTACCAGGAACACGGTAAGGATCAGTGCGGAGTGAACGCCGGCATAGTGTGCGCCCAGACCGATGGCTACTTCGATGATCGTTACCAGCGATAATAAACCGGTAACCTGCCAGATCCTTTTTACCTGTTTGCGGCTTTCTTCCGATTTGATATCAGAGTGATGCGCTAAAACACCGGAATACAGTTTGGACTGATCGCCTTCGTACAGGCTCTGGATATCTTCGTGATGATGATGTGCAGACATTTATTAAAATACTTTAAGCTTTAAGAATAAGTTGGAATAATATGCTCGGTTAAAACAACCGGCCTTACAGCAGGTAGAAGCAGGTGAATACGAATACCCAAACCAGATCTACAAAGTGCCAGTACAGACCTACTTTCTCTACCATTTCGTAGTGGCCGCGACGCTCGTAAGTACCGTTTACGGTATTGATCAGGAGCATAATGTTCAGGATTACACCGGAGGTAACGTGCGCACCGTGGAAACCGGTGATGGTAAAGAAGTAATTGTAAAAGTCGTGGGTAGCATTGGCAGCAACAGAAGGGTTAGCGGCAATAGCCTCGGCCGTACCTGGCTTATGCATATTGAACAGGTGCTTAACACTGTCCAGGGGAGCGTCGATGAAAGAACCCCACCAGGCGCCGGTATGGTATAAGTGCGTCCACTCCCATGCCTGGCAGGCCAGGAAGCAGATACCACCGATGATGGTCAGCAGCATCCAGCGGATAACACCTTTTTTATCGTTGTAGTGGCCGGCATGTACGGCAAGCACCATCGTTACAGAACTCAAAATGAGGATGAAGGTCATCAAGCTCACGAACATCAGCGGCATCGGTTTGTGCAGCAGGTCGCTCAGCACGGGGAAAGAGTGGAATACCTCGTTCGGATCAGGCCAAACATTGCTGGCAAAACGGGTAGTACCGTAGCTGATCAGCAATGCACCAAAGGTAAGGGCATCCGAAAGCAGGAAAAACCACATCATTATTTTACCATAACTCACGTTATAGGGTGACTGGCCGCCGCCCCATTTACTTGTAGTAGCTGTAGCTGTAGAAGCTTGTGTCATAAAACCGTAAAATTTTTATTGGTAGCTCAAAAGACGCTGCAAGTTACTGTATGTTGTTTATTATTAAAAGCAACTTGCTTATATTTTTTAAAAACTACTGATAAAAGATAAAGAAAAATTGAAAAATTATACTATACTATTGGTTCATCAGGAAGAAGATGAACAGGTAAATCCATAAAATATCGACAAAGTGCCAATAAGTGCCTACGATCTCGAGGCCGGTGCTGCTGTATATTTTAACCTTACGGCTAAAGGTGCGCATAAAGGTAATGAGCAGGGCTATCACGCCGCCGATAATATGCAGGGCGTGCACGAGCACGATCACGATCAGGTATTGGAACGATACATTATTATTCCACTTGGTATGGAAATAAAGATCTTTAAAACCGAGATATTGCAATACGGAGAAAATAACGCCCAGCACCAGGGTGATGGTGATCATCGCCTTGTGGAGCGGCATCTGGCGCTGTTTGAAACTGCGCATGGCCAGTACCATGGTCAGGCTGCTGAGCAGGATGGCAACGGTAGAAAGGTAAAACTCGGTAGGCAGGTTGAAGTTAACCCAGTTGCCCTGCGACTTGCGTACGATATAACCGCTCGTAAGACCACCGAACATCATGATGATACTACCAATAGCGATCCACATGGCAAACTTCTGCGGGTGGATCTTTTTTCGTTGTTGTTTCTCTTGTCCGGCCATTATCATATGTGCAGGTTGGCTTGTTGTTGAGCTGTAAATTAAAATCTTCTTATTGCTTACATTTTATCGATCAGTAATGCCAGCAGTACCGTTGGCAAAAAGATAAACGAAGCATACATCAGGCGTTTGGCCGATGTGCGGTCGTTGCGTATATAAAAAATAAAAGAAGCAAAGGCGTAGAGCAGACCGGCTGCGATCGATACCCACATACCTGCCTGGCCGCTGAGGCCGATCTGGTGCGGCAGCATACAAAGCGGGATGAGGGTAAGGCTGTAGAAAATACACTGCAGGCCTGTAAAGGAAGTTTTTCCTTCTTTGGATGGCAGCATACGGATGCCGGCTTTCAGGTAATCTTCATAACCTACCCAGGCAATCGCCCAGAAGTGGGGGAACTGCCAGAAGAACTGGATCAGGAAAAGCGCCCATCCGCCCAGGCCCAGGTGGCCCGTGCCGGCTACCCAGCCGATAAGCGGGGGCAAAGCGCCGGGTATAGCGCCGATAAAGGTAGCGATCGGGTGGATCTTCTTCATCGGGGTATAGGCAAAACCATAAAGCAGCAGGGATAAAAAGCTTAAGGCTGCAGCCGCAACATTAAAGTAAAAGGCCAGCAGGCCTACGCCGGCTACGGCAGAGAGTACGCAAAGGGTCCAGGC
The DNA here is from genome assembly GCF_003014535.1 of Taibaiella chishuiensis. Lineage (GTDB taxonomy): Bacteria > Bacteroidota > Bacteroidia > Chitinophagales > Chitinophagaceae > Taibaiella > Taibaiella chishuiensis. The sequence goes on from NZ_PYGD01000001.1 coordinate 963,695, forward strand.
CTCGGTAACACCCATGCGCTCGTCGGGCAGGGGGCGGTTCATGGTGCGCTTCATATTGCGGTCGCTGAACCGTTCGAGGATCTGGTTGATGATATTGGCTGCATTGGTAACCAGGATACCACCGGTAAACAGGATAATCACCTCTTTCCATTCGAAAGGTATACCGGGAACCATCAGGTAACCCACAACACTGGAAAATACAACCATGAAGCTGAGATTTGGCTTCATCAGCTGGATATAATCCCGCAGTTTAGCCGCTACAAAGGAGTATTCTTTTACTTTTATCGGTTCTTCCCTAAGCATGAAATAATAGATAATAATGTTTGCAGCATAAATATCTGGTCGGCAAAGGTAGCAGTTTTAGGTTTTTTTTGAACAAATTTTTAACGGAGCGATCCTTAGCGATTCGTTAACGGAGGGGAAAACCGGGGTAAAAAGGACAAAAACAAGGGGCTACACATAAAAAAAGCGGGAGAAATAAATCTCCCGCCTATATTGCAGTTAAGGCTTTAGTTCCGCTATGGCCAACGTTCATTATAATACCTATACCGCAAAACTTTCTCCACAAGCGCAAGTCCGGCTTGCATTTGGATTTATAAAGTGAAAACCTTTGCCATTAAGGCCATCCGAAAATTCTAATGTAGTATCACAAAGATACAAAAAACTTTTGATATCCGTCACCAATTTTATCCCCTTATCTTCAAAAATCTGGTCTCCGCTCTGCGGCTCGTTATCAAAGTCCAGTTTATAAGAAAGCCCCGAACATCCGCCGCCTACGACACCGATACGCACAAAAAAGGCTTCGCCAAGTTGCTCTTCCTCACGGATCTGCAGCACGCGCTCTTTGGCTTTGTCTGAAATGTAAATCATATTAATTTAATATTTTAATTGTTTTTATCACGCGGGACGGTGTCGGTTTTTCCTGCATCAAATTGCAAAGATAAGGTTAAGCTTTTATTATCAGCTTGTTTTCACGTTCCCGGTTTAATATTTTAAACGATCCAGTTGCGCACGCACCAGGTTTATGGTTTGTGCGATCTCTTCTGCCGTGGTAAACCTGCCCAGGCTGAACCGTATGGCGCCGTCAAGCGACGCCTGGTCGAGCCCCATGGCTTCGAGCACATGCGAAGGCGCTTTCGAAGCCGAGGTACAGGCCGATCCTACCGAAAAGGCCAGTTCGCTGTTCAGCGCGCTGATCATGCGTTCGGCCTTTATACCCCGGAAGGAGAGGTTGCTCACATGCGGCATCCTGGACTGCAGGCTGCCGTTCACGCTTACATCCCCGCTTTGCAGCAGGCCTTGTTCCAATTGGTCACGCAGGCTGCGCAATCTTTGCTGCTCCGCTTCCATCCCTTCGCTGCACAGGCTGCAGGCCTTACCTAAGCCTGCGATACCCGGTACATTTAAGGTACCGCTCCGGAAGCCGCGTTCATGGCCGCCCCCGTCGATCTGTGCCTTAAGGCTTACCCTGGGCCCTTTTCTTCTTATATACAGGGCGCCCACGCCTTTGGGGCCATACAGTTTATGTGCGCTCAACGCCAGCAGGTCTATCCCGTCGGTCTGTACATCCAGGGGCAGTTTGCCGGCCGCCTGCGTGGCATCCGAAAAGAACAGGACCTTGTGCTTTTTGGCAATCGCGCCAATCGCTTTCACTGGTTGTATCACGCCGGTTTCATTATTGGCATACATGACCGCGATCAGTATCGTTTCCGGCCTGATCGCCGCTTCCAGTTCCTCAAGACTGATCAGCCCTGCGGCATCTACCGGCAGGTAAGTAACTGTTGCACCGCGCTGTTCCAGGTGCTGGCAGGTATCCAGCACCGCTTTATGCTCGGTAACGCAGGTAATAATATGGTTCCCTTTAACGGCATATAGTTCAAATACGCCTTTCAGGGCCAGGTTACAGCCTTCGGTCGACCCGGAAGTAAAAATCACTTCCTGTTCGGTAGCGCCGATCAGCCGGGCTACCTGCCTGCGGGCCTGTTCTACTGCTTCGTCGGCGATCCAGCCATAGGGATGGGTTTTGCTTGCCGCATTCCCAAACTTCTGACTGAAGTAGGGGAGCATAGCAGCTACCACCTCCGGGTCGCAGGGCGTCGTCGCATTATAGTCCAGGTAGATCATGGGTACAGGTCGGTATCAGCGCGGCCCGCGCCGGGCGGGTTTGCGCAAAAAACAAAATTAGCTTTAATGTTTTACTTTCGCGTCAGGCAATGCATTGCCTGTATTGATTTTCGTATCTACAAAAACTATTTAAAATATGACTGGTGTTGAGCATATTGGTATAGCCGTAAAAAAGCTGTCGGATTCTATTCCCCTGTTCGAAAAACTATTGAATACCCCTTGTTACAAAACCGAGTCGGTAGCTTCGGAGGGCGTACATACCGCCTTCTTTAAAACCGGCGCCACCAAGATCGAGTTACTGGAGGCCAGTAAGGAAGAAAGTCCTATTGCTAAATTTATCGATAAAAAAGGCGAAGGCATACACCATATCGCTTTTGAAGTAGCTGATATCGAGGCCGAAATGAAACGCCTTACTGCGGAAGGGTTTGTACTGCTCAACGATATACCCAAGCAGGGCGCCGATAATAAACGGGTTTGTTTCCTGCATCCCAAAGGGACCAATGGCGTGTTGATCGAGTTGTGCCAGGAGATCCAATAAAATACAATATCCCACTGGGGCCGGGCCCGGACCGCAGCACGTTTTATAAACGGCCGTGGCCCGGGCTCCTTTCTTTTACCTATTTTTGCGCCCCTCAATACAGTGCCGATGTCGAATACCCAACAGCGAATTATCCCGGTGGCCACCCTGGTTTTATGTCCCGAGGAAATTTTCAATCATAATAGTGTGCTGAATTCCCTGCATATCCGCTCGGGTAGCAGTGTGCCTTTCGAAATGTTTCCCCTGGACGAATTCCAGATCGAACGGTATTTTTCAAAATTTTCAAAAGAAGCCAAAGAGACGCTGGCCCGCTTTAACGATGCGGACATTGCCTTCGAAGCCGGGCAATTGAAAAAGCGGCATGCCAGGGAGAAATCGGGTATGCCCCTCGAAAAATTTCTCGACAAAACCCTGGTGCGCTACCTGCACGAACTGCTGCACACCCTGCTGCACCAGCACGAAGACTTGCGCCTCTACCACCGGGTCAAAAATCCGAAGACCGGCAATTACCTGGTAGCCCGTTGCGACCTGCACCGCGAAGTACCGGTGCTGTGGTTTACGATGTATAAAAAAGAGGATGGCGGTATTTACGTACAACCCATGCTGCAATGCGCCGGTAAAGATTACAAGCTGGAAGATATACGCCGGTATAAATTCCTGGTGGAGACCGAAAGCGGCCACTACCACCTGATGAAATCGGCCGACTACCTGGCGCTCGACTGGCTGCAGGCCAGCCAGCCCGAACAGTTTGCGCAGGACCAGGTATTGCTGTCGCGGCGCATTGTACAAAAGCTGGAAGAGACGCATAAGGTGGATCGCAACGATTGTTTCGAAAAGAAAGAGATCGGCGGCCAACCGGTCAACTGTCTTTACCTGAGCGAGATCAGCGAGACCATGATCATGTTTACGCCCCGTTGGAAATACGAAGGCCTGACGGTGGAGGGCGAATGGAAAGCCATACACGAAACCAACCGTAACGGCGAGATCTATACCATTAACCGGGATGCCGATGCGGAAAACAGCTTTATCCAGGAACTGAAAGCGCTGCATCCCAACTTTGCCAAGCAAACCGGCAAATTCTTTTACCTCACCTTCGCCGATGCCAAGAAGAAACAATGGTTCCTGAAGGCTTATCATAAACTGCTCGACCAGGATGTAGAGATCATCGGTCTTGAAATGCTGCGCCACTTCCGTTATTCGCCCTTTGCCGCGGAGACGGTAATGAGCATTACCCGGCAGGAAGAAGAATTTGTAGTGCTGCAGCTTAAAGTAAGCTTCGGTAAAGAAACACTGGCGCTGAACGAGCTGCAGAAGCTCCTGTTGTCCGGACACAATTCCATCCTGCTTAAAGACAACTCGATCGGTATCCTGCAGGACGAGTGGATAGAGCAATACGCCGCTATCGTAAAACATGGCAAGATCGCCAAACAGGAGATTACCGTAGCCAAATGGATTATGCTGAGCCTTAAAGAAGGCGAGGCCCAGGAGGTGATGAAACCCGCCATCAGCGAAGCCTGGCTGGCCAAGTGGGCCCTGTGGCAGGACGAGCAGGCCGTAGTATACCCGGTGCCGGATATCGTACAGGCAACGCTCAGGCCCTACCAGCACAAGGGTTTCGAGTGGATGGCCCTCCTGTCGGAGATCGGTGCGGGCGCTTGCCTGGCCGACGATATGGGCCTGGGCAAGACCCTGCAAACCCTGTCGTTTATAGCCTGGAAACACCTGCAGGAGCCGGCTGCAAGACATATTATCGTATGCCCTGCCTCGCTGATCTATAACTGGAAACAGGAACTGGAGAAGTTTATACCCGGCATGAAAGCCACGATCTACAATGGTTTGCAGCGCAACCTCGACCAGTTCTTTAAAGATGAAGCCACGGTGCTGATCTGTAGTTATGGTACCCTGAGAAGCGATATCGAACAACTGAAGATCTATCCCTGGAGCGTGGCCGTGATCGACGAGAGCCAGAACATCAAAAATGTACAGGCACAGATTACCCGCGCGGTAGGCCAGCTCAATACTTCGGCCCGTATTGCCCTGAGCGGTACGCCGGTTATGAACAATACCTTCGACCTCTACGCCCAGCTCAACTTCCTGCTGCCGGGCATGTTTGGCGGACAGGAGTTTTTCCGTAAGGAATATGCCAACCCGATAGACCGCGACGGCGATGTGGACAAGATCAAAGCCCTGCAACAGATCACGGCGCCCTTTGTACTGCGCCGTACCAAAGAGCAGGTGGCTACCGATCTGCCGGCTAAAACCGAAAGTGTGCTCTGGTGCGAAATGGGCGAAGAGCAGATGATGGTGTACAACAAGATCAAACACCAGATCCGAGACAGTATTTTCCTCGATATTAAAGCCGGCGGCCTCGAACGCAATAAGCTCAATATCCTGCAGGGTATCCTGAAGCTGCGCCAGGTATGCGGTTCGCCTGCCCTGTTGCCAGAAAAGGAAAATACCGAAGAAGCGGTTAAGATCGACATCCTGATGGAAGAGCTTGTGCGGCTCAAACAGAACAAGGCCCTGGTCTTTTCCCAGTTCAAAGGCATGCTGCACCTGATCGCCGACCGTTGCCGCAAAGCGGGTATCAGTTACTATCACTTCGATGGGGATACGCCTGTGGCCGAACGTGCCGAAATGGTGGCGAAGTTCCAGTCTGAAGAAGATAAGACGACCGTATTCCTGATCAGCCTCAAGAGCGGAAATGCAGGCCTGAACCTGACTGCAGCCGACTACGTATTCCTGGTGGATCCCTGGTGGAACACTGCGGTACAACAACAGGCGATAGACCGTACGCACCGTATCGGGCAGACCAAAAGCGTGTTTGCCTACAAGATGATCTGCAAGGATACGATCGAGGAAAAGATCATCGCCCTGCAAGAGAAAAAACAAATGCTTTCCGACGAACTGATATCGGCCGAAGATGGTTTTGTGAAGAACCTTTCGGAAGACGATGTGGCCTATCTTTTCGCTTAGGTTTGTATTAATTAACAGTGCGCGGATGAAAATAAATTTGGCAGTCAAAAAAGTTTGCCATTACCTTTGCTGCGTTCGACTACAACAACATGACACAGAATTTACATCTTCATTGGCATCATCATACTCACCCACCGGGTAAGCAGGTGCTATTGTGTAGATTCTGACGAAACATAATATTCATCCATCCTTTCAAAGGGCTTATCCTCATACGATAAGCCCTTTTTTTTATGCTCATTTTTTTATGAAACTGAAAATTGCCATTCAAAAATCCGGCCGGTTATTCGACGATTCACTGAGGCTGCTCAGGGAATGCGGCATCGAATTCAATAACGGCGTCAACAAGCTGCGCTCCGAGGCGCTCAACTTTCCGCTCGAGGTGCTGTTCCTGCGCGACGACGATATCCCGCAGTACGTAAGCGACGGTGTGGCCGATATCGGTATCGTAGGCGAAAACGTAGCCATCGAGAAGAACCGCGACATCCGGACGATAGAGCGGCTTGGCTTTGGCAAATGCCGCCTTTCCATCGCCGTGCCCCGCAGTTTCGAGTACGACGGTCTATCTGTGCTCGAAGGCAAAAAGATAGCGACCAGTTATCCATTCCTGCTTGGCCGCTATCTCGAAAGCAAGGGCGTTACCGCCGAGATCCACGAGATCAGCGGTTCGGTAGAGATTGCCCCGGGTATCGGGCTGGCCGACGCCATCTGCGACCTGGTAAGCTCCGGCAGCACCCTGTTCCTCAACGGTCTTAAAGAAACGGAAGTGATCCTGAAGTCGGAAGCGGTGCTGGTGGCCCATGATGCGCTGGATGCCGAAAGGCTGGCCATCCTCGAACGCCTGCTGTTCCGGATACAGGCGGTAAGAAAAGCCAAACGGAATAAGTATATCCTGATGAATGTGCCCGACGAAAACCTGGAAGCCATCATCAACATCCTGCCGGGCATGAAAAGCCCGACCATACTGCCTTTGGCCGCACCGGGCTGGAGTTCGCTGCACAGCGTGGTACAGGAAGACGATTTCTGGCAGATTATCGAAAAGCTGAAGGCGCAAGGTGCCGAAGGCATTTTAGTGGTTCCTATCGAAAAAATGATTGTATGATCCCCGTAATAAAATTTGAAGGTCCCTGGCAATACGATACCCTATTGCAACGCCCGGAGCCGGACCAGGAGCAGCTTACAGCGCGGGTCGACGAGATCATGCAGCAGGTGCGGCGGGCGGGCGATGCGGCTGTACTGCGTTATACCCGCGAGTTCGATAGCCCCGGCCTCAACAGTCTTATGGTGAGCGACCAGGAAACAGAACAAGCCATAGCTACACTGGACAATGGGCTCAAAGCCGCTATAGACCTTGCTATAAACAATATCCGGACCTTTCACGAAGCGCAGCGCGAACCCGAGCTCAGGCTGGAAACCATGCCCGGCGTACAATGCAGCCGGCGGTCGGTGCCGCTGCAAAATGTGGGCTTATATATACCGGGAGGTACGGCGCCCCTGTTCTCTACCCTTATGATGCTGGGCATACCCGCTGTACTTGCGGGCTGCCGCAACATAACGGTATGCACGCCCGCCGCCAAAGACGGTACGGTACACCCGGCTATCCTGTATGTGGCATCGCGTATCGGTATCGGCAAGGTGTTCAAGGCCGGCGGTGTACAGGCTATTGCCGCCATGACTTATGGCACGGCCACTATTCCCAGGGCCGATAAAATTTTCGGGCCCGGCAACCGTTATGTAACCTGCGCCAAAATGAGGGCGCAGCAACAGGGTACCGCCATCGATATGCCTGCCGGTCCTTCGGAGGTAGCGGTGCTGGCCGATGCCTCCTGTGTGCCCGCCTTCGTGGCCGCCGACCTGTTATCGCAGGCCGAGCATGGCGCCGATTCGCAGGTTGTACTGGTAAGCGATAGCGGGGAGGTAATCGCCGCCATCCTGGATTGCCTGGAGCTACAGCTCAAAACCCTGCCCCGCAAAACCATAGCAGGCGATGCTTTAAAGAGCAGCAAGGCCATACTGGTCGCTAACCTGGAAGAAGGCATGGCCGTTATGAATGCTTATGCGCCCGAACACCTGATCCTGGCCTGTTCCGAAGCGCGCAGATTGGCCAGCATGGTTGTTAATGCGGGCTCGGTGTTTATCGGCAACTATGCACCCGAAAGCGCCGGCGACTATGCTTCAGGTACCAACCATACCCTGCCCACCAACGGTTATGCCCGCAGCTACAGCGGCGTATCGCTCGATAGCTTCGTACGCAAGATCACCTTCCAGGAGCTGAGCCCCGAGGGATTACAGCAGATCGGTACAGCGGTAAGAACCCTGGCACGGGCCGAGGGCCTGGAAGCGCATGCCCGGGCCATAGACATCAGACTGCGCGCCATTAATAACCATTCCTGCCATTTTTAAAATACCGTACTATGATTGAGCGATTGATACGCGATAATATTCGTAAGCTGGAGGCCTATGCTTCTGCACGATCGGAGTTTAAGGGGAAAGCTTCGGTATTCCTGGATGCCAATGAGAACGCGATGGGCTCACCTGCCGGCGATAACCTTAACCGGTATCCCGATCCCCTGCAAACCAGCCTGAAGCAGATCGTAAGCGATCTGAAACGGGTGCCGGAAGCATGTATTTTCCTGGGTAACGGCAGCGATGAGCCTATAGACCTGTTGTTCCGGATGTTTTGTAAACCGGGGCAGGACAACGTGATCCAGCTTACGCCTACTTATGGCATGTACCAAGTGGCCGCCGGTATCAATGATGTTGCCATCCGGAATGTACCGCTGCAGGATGATTTCAGTATGGATGCCCTAAAGGTATTGACCGCTGCGGATGCCGACACCAAACTCATCTTTATCTGTTCGCCCAACAATCCAACCGGCAACCTGATGGACCGGAAGCAGGTCGAGCTCCTGCTCAAACGGTTCAAAGGCCTGGTTGTGGTAGACGAAGCCTATATCGACTTTGCGGCCCCGGGCGCTTCCGTAGCGGATCTGTTGCATAAATACGAACGGCTGGTGGTCTTGCAGACCTTTTCCAAAGCCTGGGGTATGGCCGGTCTGCGCATCGGTATGGCTTTGGCCTCGCCGGTCCTCGTTGCCATCATGAACAAGGTAAAGGCGCCCTACAATATAGGCACCCTGGCCCAGGAATATGCCATACGTGCCTTACGTAACCAGAAATGGATACACAGCTGGACCCGCGAGACCATTGCCCAGCGGCAAATGCTGTACCTGGCGCTGGGCCGCCTGCCTTTTGTAATAAAAGTTTTTCCGTCGGAAGCCAACTTCCTGCTGGTTAAAGTGGTGGATGCGCAGCAACTCTATGATTACCTGCTGGCCAGGGGCATCGTGGTGCGCAACCGGGCCACGGTAAAAGGCTGCGAAGGTTGCCTGCGTATTACCGTGGGCAGTCTCGAAGAAAATGAACAATTATTGTTGGCCCTCGAAAGCTATAGCAAACAAAGCTTATGAAAAAAGTACTCTTTATCGACCGGGACGGCACCCTGATCAAAGAACCGCCCGTAACCTTCCAGGTAGACAACCTGGAACAGCTGGAACTATTGCCCGGCGTACTGCGTAACCTGTACCGCATCAGCAACGAGATGGACTACGAGCTGGTGATCGTTACCAACCAGGATGGCCTGGGTACGCCGGCGTATCCCCGTGAGCACTTCGACCTGGTACAGGAAAAGATGTTGCAGCTTTTCCGTAACGAAGGCATCCGCTTTGCCGCGATCCATATCGACGAGTCCTTTGCCCGCGAGCGTAAACCCAGCCGCAAACCAGGCACGGCAATGCTTACGGATTATATGAAAGGGGACTACGACCTGGAACATTCGTACGTGATCGGCGACCGCGTTACCGATGTGCAGCTGGCCCGCAACCTGGGGGCAGGCTCGATCTTTATTCAAAACAATGAGCCACTGCAGGAGGAGCAGGCAAGCTTTGAGGCTAGAAGCTGGGAGGATATTTACCGCTTTCTCAAATCGGGTTGCCGTTATGTAGAAGAGCGGCGTACCACCAACGAAACCGATATTTCGATCCGCCTGAACCTTGACGGGCAAGGCATTTATGATATCCGTACTGGTATCCGCTTTTTCGATCATATGCTCGAACAACTGTCCCGCCACGGTGGCATAGACCTGTTGCTGCAGGTTAAGGGCGATCTCGATATCGACGAACATCATACCATAGAAGATACGGCGATTGCACTGGGGCAGGCCGTGGGCAAGGCTTTGGGCAGCAAGAGAGGCATCGAACGCTATGGATTCTGCCTGCCTATGGACGACTGCCTGGCACAGGTTGCCCTCGATCTTGGCGGCAGGAGCTGGCTGGTATGGGATGCCGTTTTTAAACGGGAAAAGATCGGCGATATGCCTACCGAAATGTTCCTGCATTTTTTTAAATCCTTTTCCGATGCCGCAGCCTGCAACCTTAATATCAAAGCCGAAGGGGAGAATGAGCACCACAAAATAGAAGCGATCTTCAAAGCCTTTGCCAGGGCACTGAAAGCCGCTGTGCGTATAGATCCCGACAATATGCGCATCCCGACTACCAAAGGCCTGTTATAAAATAAAAACGCAGATAATGGATACCGTAATCATTCAATATAATGCCGGCAATACACGCTCGGTGTACAATGCCTTACAACGGCTGGGTGTGGAAGCACGCATCAGCAGCGACGAAGCCGATATCAGGGCTGCCGGCCGGGTTATCTTTCCCGGGGTAGGCGCTGCGGGGCCGGCTATGGCCTTTCTCCGGGCAGCGGGTTTGGACAAACTGTTGCCCAGCCTGGAACAGCCCGTACTGGGCATATGCCTGGGCATGCAGCTGATGTGCCGCTACTCCGAAGAAGGGGATACCAACTGCCTGGGTATTTTCGACCAGGATGTGTTGCACTTCGGAACCGGGGCCAAGGTGCCGCATACCGGCTGGAATACGCTGCAGCACCTGTCTTCACCCCTGTTTAAGGGCGTAGATGAAAACAGTTATGTTTATTATGTACATAGTTATTATGTGCCACAGGGCAAAACTACAACGGCGTCTACGGACTACATGCTGCCTTATAGCGCCGCCTTGCAAAAAGATAACTTTTATGCCCTGCAGTTCCATCCCGAAAAATCGGGACCTGCCGGCGCCCGTATACTCCAAAATTTCATGAGCTTATGATAACGATTATACCCGCCATAGACCTTATAGAAGGCCGGTGTGTACGACTCTCCCAGGGCGACTTTAACCGCCAGACCGCCTATGGCGGCGATCCGCTGGAAATGGCAAAACGGTTTGAAGATGCCGGTCTGAAAAGGCTGCACCTCGTCGACCTGGACGGCGCCCGTACCGGGCAGGTTGTTAACCTGGGCGTACTGGAACGTATTGCCGCCGGCACCGGTTTGCAGATCGACTTTAGCGGGGGCATTAAAGGTGTGGCCGATGTAAAAGAGGTACTGGACGCCGGCGCCGCCTGGGTAAGCGTGGGCAGTATGGCGGTTAAGAACCCGGCGGTGTTCAAAGCCTGCCTGGCAACCTTTGGCCCCGGCCGTATGATACTGGGCGCCGATGTAAAGGAAGAAGGCCGCGTAGCCGTAAACGGCTGGCTGGAGCAAACGGAAACTTCGGTATACGATGTGATCCAACAGTATTATGACCTGGGCTTACAACAGGTGTTCTGCACCGATATAACACGCGACGGTATGCTGCAAGGCCCTTCTGTAGCGCTTTACCGCGATATGGTAGACCGTTACCCGGGCCTGGATATTATTGCGAGCGGCGGTGTAACCAGCCTAGAAGATGTGACCGCCCTGGATGCCGCCGGCTGTAAAGGCGTTATTATCGGCAAAGCCATTTACGAAGGAAAAATCGGCCTGGATCAGCTCGCCCTGTATAACCCGCAAAACAAGGAGGCGTTATGACCCTGGCTAAAAGGATTATTCCCTGTCTCGATATTAAAGATGGGAAAACGGTAAAAGGCGTACAGTTTGAGGGCCTGCGCGATATGGGTGATCCGGTGGCGCTGGCTGCTTATTATGCGGAGCAGGGCGCCGATGAACTGGTACTGCTCGATATTACGGCCACCCACGAAAAACGCAAAACCCTGGCCAGCCTGGTTGCCCGTGTGGCCCTGGCGATCGATATCCCCTTTACGGTAGGGGGCGGCATCAGCAGCCCGGACGATGTGCGGCGCCTGCTCGAAGCCGGGGCTGATAAGATATCGCTGAACTCGGCTGCACTACGTGATCCAGACCTGGTAGGAGCGGCAGCCCTGGCCTTTGGCAGCCAGTGCGTAGTACTTGCCGTGGATACTAAAATGGAAGCGGGCGACTGGTACGTATATAGTAATGGCGGGCGGGAAGCTACCGGCCGGCTTACCCGCGACTGGGTGCGAGAGGCCGTGGCACGTGGTGCAGGGGAGATCCTGCTTACGGCCATTAATCGAGATGGCACCCGCAGCGGCTTTGCACTGGACCATACACGGCATATAGCGGAGGCCGTAACCGTGCCGGTAATTGCCAGCGGTGGTGCGGGCAATAAAGAGCATTTTCTCGAAGTGTTTACGGAAGGTGCGGCAGATGCGGCATTGGCGGCCGGCATTTTCCACGAAAAGATACTGGCCCTGCCGGAACTGAAACAATATTTAAAAACCAGCGGCATTGCCGTCAGAACATAATCTGCAGATGATACAACCTGATTTTGATAAATACCCCGACGGCCTGGTGCCTGCCATCGTGCAGGATGCCGGCACGCGCGAAGTGCTGATGCTGGGTTATATGAACGAAGCCGCATTGCGGGCTACGGAAGCGGGCCCCTATGTTACCTTTTACAGCCGGTCGCGGCAGGAGCTGTGGACCAAAGGAGCTACCTCGGGTCATTACCTGCACCGGCAGGCGTTGCTGCTGGATTGCGACAGCGATTGTATACTCGTAATGGCGCTGCCCGAAGGCCCCGTTTGCCACACCGGCGCGGCTACCTGCTTTGGAGCCGCCAATACGCCGGCTTCCTTCCTGCCCGCGCTGGAAGCGGTTATCAGCGACCGTATCGCCAACCCCGAAGCTAATTCGTATGTAGCGGGACTGTATCGTAAAGGCATCAATAAAATAGCCCAGAAAGTGGGCGAAGAGGCCGTGGAGCTGGTTATCGAGGCCAAAGACCAGGACGAAGCGCTTTTTAAAGGTGAGGCTGCCGACTTGCTGTTTCACTACCTGATCCTGCTGCAGGCCAAAGGACTGCGGCTACAGGATATAGAACAGGTGCTGGAAGCACGGCACCGTAAGCCTGCCGTTACAGGATAACCCCCGAACCGGTACGTTGCGGCAGGATCATTTTACCTGCATCGTAGATAAGGCCCTGGCCGGTGTTTTCCTTTAATAACAGCGGACCGTCGATGTCGGCATAATCGGCCAGGGGCAGCAGGTGTGCAAGGGTGGTAGCGCCTGTTATGCTTTCGCACATGCCGCCGAGCATCACTTTTTTGCCGGCTTCTTTAATTTTCCGGATCATACGCAGGGCGGGTGTAATACCCCCGCATTTGGATAATTTGATATTGATCCCGTCGTACAGCGCCAGGCAGGCATCCAGGTCCTTTTCTTCCCGGCAGGCCTCGTCGGCGATCAGGGGTATGGTGGTCAGTTCCCGTAAGGCTTTCAGGCCTTCCGTATCTTCGCGGTGCAGGGGTTGCTCTATCAGTTCTATTTGCCAGGCTTCCAGGTAAGGCAGGATCACCCGGGCCTGTTCGAGGGTCCAGCCCTCGTTGGCATCTATGCGTATAATGCTGTCGGTGGCCTTACGCAGGGCCTCGAGCGCAGGCAGATCGTTTTCGCTGCCCACTTTCAGTTTATAAATGGGCCAGGGTCTGGCTTTTACTCTTTCTGCAATTTCTTCGGGACTATTGAGCCCGATGGTATAATCGGTAAGTGGTGTCGGACCCCATTGCAGGCCCAACATAGCAAACAGCGGACGGCGGTTGAGCTGGGCCCAAAGGTCCCAGCCGGCCATATCCAGGGCCGATATCAGGAAGTTGTGGCCGGGCAGCAGGTGGTGCAGGAAGTGCCAGAACCGCTCCGGTGAGCTCAGGGCGTACCGTTCGGTAACCTGGCGATTTTTTTCCAGCAGCACAATCATATCCTCCACGTTCACGTTATAGTACCCGATCGCGGTGGTCTCCCCGTGGCCGCGCAATCTTCCCAGCCCGAGAGATACTAGAAGACCGGGTTGATGCGTTTTAAGGCCTTTGGAAATGGCGAAAGGGTACTCGAATGCAAGGTCCTGGACCTGGTAATTCAACTGTAGCATAAAGCGAAATTAAACTACAAATCCCTTCGTACAGGAACTATCAACGAAAAAATTTATTTAAAAGCCCGCGCTTAGTACTATCTTTGCGCCTCAATTCAGATTTCCTTTATGAAGAAATTTATTGGCATGCTTATGCTGGCAGCGACGGTAACATCAGGTGTTATGGCACAGGAGACGGCAGAAACCAAGAAAAAAGTAGTGAAGCCATCCCGCGATTTCGTCATGATCCAGCTTACTTACGAGAACTGGAGCGGCACCCCGGATAACGTGAAGATCGGTGGTATTGGCCGTGGCTTCGGCGCTTTCCTGTGTTACGACTTCCCGATCTCGAAATCCAATTTCAGTTTCGCTGCGGGCATCGGTATCAATAACAGTAATATTTACTTCGATAACCAGTTGGCTATCCTGAACTCCAGTTCTTCCAGTATCAAATTCCAGAACGTGGATACGGCTGCCAACCAGGACTTGTATAAAAAGAGCAAGCTGAGCATGACTTATCTTGAAGCGCCGTTCGAACTGCGGTTTTTCGGCGATAAGGAAAACCGTAACCGTGGTTTTAAAGCGGCGATCGGTATGCACGTAGGCTTGCTGATCGGGGCGCATTCCAAAAATAAAAACACTGTAGCCGGCCCGGCCGTCGTAGAAAAAGTGAACAGCAAAAGGTATATGCAAACCTGGAAGTTCGCACCTACAGCGCGTATCGGCTGGGGCAACTTCTCGGTATATGGTTCCTACAACCTCAGCCCGATGTTCAACAACGGCGAAGGTCCTGAAGTGTTCCCTTACTCTGTGGGCATTACCATTACCGGTTTGTAATACCGGGTTTATATAAAGACAAGAGGCCGCTACAATACGTAGCGGCCTCTTGTCTTTTATCGTGATTATAAAAAAACGCTGTTATCTATCGGATGTGCTGCCCCGCTTTTAGTCCTTCCATTTCTTCAGGATCAGCGAGGAGTTCGTGCCGCCGAAACCAAAGGAATTAGACAGGAAAATATCAAAATCGCGTTGCAGGGTCTCCGGTAATACGTGGATCTTGGCGGAGTGCTCATCTGGGTTTTCGAAATTGATATTCGGCGCCATAAACCCGTGTTTCATCATCAGCAGGGAATAGACGATCTCGCTGGCGCCGGCCATCCAGCATTCGTGCCCGGTCATGGATTTGGTAGAGCTTACCGGTGTGGTACCGCCGAATACTTCGAATATGGCCTCGGCCTCGCTGCTGTCGCCGGCTGCGGTAGAGGTAGCATGGGCATTTACGTATTCGATATCGCCGGCTGTCATACTGGCGTCTTTCAGGGCGCGGTGTATCGAACGCACCTGGCCTTCCACGCTGGGATTGGAGATATGTTCGCCGTTGGAAGAGAAACCATAACCCATCACTTCGGCAATAATATCGGCGCCTCTTGCCTGTGCCGATTCGAGGCTTTCGAGGATAACGGTGGCAGCGCCGCCGCCCGGCACCAGGCCGTCGCGGTCGCGGTCGAAGGGCCGGGAAGCGCGGGTAGGCTCATCCTCGCGGGTAGAGAAGGTAGCCAGGGCATCGAAATTGGGCATCGAATAATCGTTGATCTCCTGCGCACCGCCACAGATTACCCGGTCCTGCATCCCGTTCTTAATAAACATATACCCCATACCGATCGCATGCGAACCGCTGGCGCAGGCCGCACTGATACTGAAGTTCACGCCCCGCAGTTTGAAGATCGTGGCCAGGTTCATGGTTACGGTAGAATTCAGCACCTGGAATACCGAGCCGGAGCCGATCAGCATGGAATCCTTTTTCTCGCGTAATACGTCGATACCGTCTATTACGGGTTTGGCGCAACTGTCGTTGCCGTAAATGATCCCGGTTTCGTGTTTGTGGAAAAAGTCGATATCCATACCTGCCTGCTGCAGGGCCTCGATGGTGGCCATATAGGCAAACTCGGCCTGTTCGGGCATCATAATGCGCGAACGGCGGTCGAGCAGGGATTTTAAATTAGGACGGGCTACAAAACCGGTAAGGGCCGAGCGGTAGCCCAGCGCTTTACGCTCGGGGCGGTAAATAATACCGGAACGCCCCTCGAACAGGGATTTGGCCACTTCCTCCCTGTTGGTGCCCAGTGAGGAATAAATGCCGATCCCTGATATAACTACTCTATTCATTACTTCCGCTTTTCTAAATGCAAACTGTAAAATTAATAATTCAAAACCGCCCGGGTTATTCGTACCGGAGGGCCTGTATCGGGTCGAGTTTGGCGGCCTTGGCTGCAGGGTAATACCCCGAAATAAGGCCGACCAGCGTACAGAGCAATAGTCCGAGGCTGATCCACATCCAGGGGATGATGAAACCGCTCTTCAACAATACGGATACGATATTGCCGATCAGGATACCGGCCATGACACCGATAAGGCCGCCGGAAATGCTGATCAGTACCGACTCGGTAAGGAACTGGTTTTTAATGGAACTGTTTTTAGCGCCCAGCGCTTTATTGACGCCGATCTCGCGGGTGCGTTCGGCCACCGATACCAGCATGATATTCATAAGCCCGATGGCCGCGCCAAGCAGGGTGATAAAGCCGATAAACATAGCGGCTACCGATACCCCGTTAATGTTCTCCATAACCATAGCGGCCAGGTTGTCATTTTTATTGATGCTGAAATTCGGTTCCGCATTCAGGGGCACTCTCCGGATAATGCGGAACAGCCCCTCAGCCTCTTCACCGGCAATATTGATCATGGCTACATTCGGCACTTTTACGCTGATCACGAACGAGCGGTCGCCGCTGTATACGGCGCGGGCATTCTGCAGTGGTACGAATACGTTGTTGTCGACATTCGAGACCATACTGCTGCCCTTGCTTTCGGCTACGCCTACCACGCGGTATTTGATAAAACCTACGGTAATGACCGCATTCAAGGCATTTTGTTCTTTGCCTTTAAACAGCTTTTTGGCAATGGCATTGCCCAGCAGGCATACATAACTGCCGTTTTCGATTTCGGTAACGGAAAAATTGCGGCCGGCAATAAGATTGGTGCTGGAAATGGGCAGGTAGTTGTCGTCTACGCCCATGACGCTGATGTTCGGGTTGGTTTTTTCGTTGGCAAACTTTACGGTTGCTATGCCCGTGCCTACCATGGATATGCTTACGTCGGAGGGAAAGGTAAACCGTTCTTTAAAAGTAACGGCGTCTTTGTAACTGATGTTTTTCTGATCGACGGAGGAGATATTGATGCCGCCGCCTCTTTTGCTTTTCTTCAGGAGCTCGTTGGTAACCTGGAAGGTATTGGCGCCCATGCCGCTGAAGCTGGAATAGATACTCGCCTTCATGCCTTCGATAGCCGTAAGGATACCCACCAGGGCCATAATGCCCAGTGCGATAATACCTATGGTAATACCGGTACGGAGCTTATTGGTACGTACCGACCGGTAGGCAAGCTCCGTATTGAAAAGAAAACTGTTGTTAGCCATGGATAGGACAATGAGCTGGACCGGGGAATGAAGGCTTTGGAAAGCGCTCCCCAGGGAGCGCCGGGAAATTAAGGGGTGTAGTTATACAAAATGATAAACTCAACCCGCCTGTTTTTCCGTTTACCTTCCTCGGTATCATTGGTGGCAATAGGATTTTCTGAGGCATGTCCCCAGGTATGCATGCGCTCCATCACTACCTTATCCTGTTGTAACAGGCCACGGGCGCTGTCGGCGCGGTTACGCGACAGTTTCCGGTTCAGCTCTTCGGTACCGCTCTTGTCGGTATAACCGTTGATCAGGATACTGGTTTTATCATACTTGTTGAGGGCATCGGCAAAACGCTGCATCAGCGGGTAGGTGGCCTGGTTGATCTCCGAAGAGTTCAGGGCGAAAAGGAGATGTTCGGGGAACAAAACTTTGATGGTATCATTAAGCATGGTTACCTCGGCTTCGTTCACTGCCTCTTTCAGCTCCTTGTAACTTTTTTGCATATAGGTATGCTGCTTGCGCGCAAGCCGTTTCTGTGGACTGCAGGCAGCAAACAGCAACAGGCCTACAACAGGGACCAGGATAAACAGGTTCTTTTTCATAGTTTGGTCTGATTTCGGCAGCGAAATTAACTATTTTATCCTATTTCTGAAGTACCAGCTTAAAGCCTACCCCGTGCACGGTCTGTAACTCAACGCCTTCCACGTCGCGCAGGTATTTCCGGATCTTGGTCATGAAAACGTCCATGCTCCGGCCCAGGAAGTAATCTTCTTTACCCCATACATTCAGCAGGATATCTTCCCTTTTTACCACGGTATTGGTATGCAGGCAAAGGTATTGCAGCAGGTCTGCCTCTTTCTGGGTCAGTTGCTGCTTATGGGCGCCGTCGATCAGCAGCAGGTTATTGTAGTCAAATTCCAGTTTGCCCAGTTCAAAACGTTCTACCCCTTCGTTGGCTTTTTTGCGCGTGCGTTTCAGGAATACCTCGATACGCAGCAGCAGTTCTTCCATATTGAAGGGTTTGGTAATGTAATCATCGCCACCAGCCTTGAATCCCGCAATACGGTCCTCGTCCATGGACTTTGCGGTAAGAAAAAGGATCGGGATCTTTTCGTTCTTTTTGCGGATCTGTGCCGCGAGCGCCATGCCGTCCTTTTTAGGCAGCATCACATCCAGCAGGCAGATGTCTACATTATGACGCATAAACTGTTGCCATCCGCTTTCACCGTCAGAACTGAAGATTACCTCATACCCGTTTTCTTCCAGGTTATCTTTAATTACGAATCCAAGGGAGCTATCATCTTCTACTAAAAGGATCTTAGCTTTAGGTTGCATAGTATTGTTTTTAAATTTTTGGAAAAATTAAGGAAAAAATACTTCCTTTCCCAACTTTGCTGTTACAAATTGCCTCGCCGCCATGTGCCCTGGCGATGATGCGTACATAGTTCAGGCCAAGACCAAAACCTTTTACATCGTGGATGTTACCGGTGGGCACCCGGTAAAATCTCCGGAATAACATTTTCTGGTGGGTCTTATCGATACCGATACCGTTATCCGATACTTCCACCCGTATCTCCTTATGGTTGTCGCGCAGGCGTATCGTTACTTCCGGGTGTTCTGCCGCATACTTGAGGGCATTGTCTACCAGGTTGCTGATCGCATTTTTAAGATGCAGCTTGTCGCCCGAGAACGAAACCGGGTGCTCCGGCATCTCCAGGTGGATCTTCGCTTCATCCTTCATCAGCCTGCTTTCGAAACTATTGCCTACATCGCGCAACAGGTCCTGCCATACAATCTTTTCTTTACGCAGCTGGATCTCGCCTTTCTCTGCATGGGCCATCTGCAATACCCGCTCTACCTGCAAGGCCAGCTGCGACGCCTCGTTGTCGATAATAGTGGCATAGTTGAGCAAACGTTGCGGCTTCTGCACGATATCGGGATTCTTAAGCACTTCGGCCGACAGCTGTATGGTCGCCAGCGGCGTCTTGAACTCGTGCGTCATGTTGTTCACAAAGTCTTTCTGCACCTCGCTCAGCCTTTTCTGTTTCAGGATCACGAATACTACGTAACCCAGGAACACCAGTACGCATAATAATACTAAAGACGATAAAATCCAGATGGATAACTGGGAAGTGAGGTATTTATTTCGATGCGGGAAGAAAACACCGAAGTAATAGTTTTCCCGGGTCAGCGGCGGGAAGTTCATGACCGGGTCGAAAGTCTCGTTGCTGCCGCTCATCTGCACATAGTGATAACTCATTACCGTGTCGTGCATACAGTCGTACAGCCCGTATTCGAAATCGGTGATGATGCTGCGCTTTTCAAACTCTATCCGGAGAAAATGTTCCAGCACCACCGATTCTACGTGGTCGTTGATCTGGACGATGAAATAATCGGGGCTTACCTGGTCTACGACATTGAACACCAGCGGCTGCACCCGTTTCATCTCCCAGATCTTCATCGCCACATTACGGAGCGCGGTATTGACATTCAGGTTAAACTCTTTTTCTTCCAGTACGTAAGCCCTTTGTACCCAATAGGTCTGGGTAGCGATGATGCCGGCGCAGGAAAGAACGGCCAAAACAAAGATGAGCCGTATGGTTGCATTTTTCATTTACTATACAAATGTAGCCGTAAACCAGAGGTTTAGCAAAATATCGTACGCTATTCACATTTGTTTAAATTAATACCGGGCTTATGCAGGGCAGAACCTGAAAAACGCCAGCAGGTCGGCAGCCAGCCGTTCGGGGTATTCGTCCATGCTCATATGGCCGCAGGGGCTATACAGGTGCACGCTGTTTACCGGCGCCAGGTGGCATTGTTCCAGCGCTTCTTTCATCGGTGTAGCGGTATCTTCGTCGCCGATGATCCACTGCAGCGGGAAGCCGAAAGTGGCAAGTCGATCCCTTTTATCGCTCCGGTCCATAATGGCCTGGTAAAATGCGCAGAGCGCCTCGCCCGACAGCTGCATGCCCCGTGCTACAACATTGCGCACCACCTCGGGATGTGCTTCTGCAAAGCTTCCGGCAAACAGGTTCTGCGCCATACCCCGCAGGAACATTTCCTGCTCGGAGCGGCCCTTACGGATCAGGGTCATGGCTTTGCGGCGGTTTTCTTTTTTCTCTTCGCTATCGGCAGAGGCCAGCGAATGCACGAGCGATATACCCTTAACCCGTTCCGGGTAGCGAACGGCAAACTCCATAGCCGTATATCCGCCCATCGAATGGCCGGCCAGCAATACCTTCCCGATACCTTCCCGGTCCAGTACCTCCAGCAGGGCATCGGCCATCAGCGCCATGCTCAGCGGGGTATCCGGCATCGGGCTCTGACCCGCACCGGGCAGGTCGGGTAGCAATACCTGGTATTGTGCCGCAAGGGCGGGTACGATATTGTTCCAGGCGCTGCTGTCGTTGGGAAAACCATGGACCAGGAGTACAGGTTGGCCCTGTCCTGTTTTACTATAGTGTATCATCGGCAGGTGGATTGGCGGTTGGGGTAAGGGCGGCCGGTACAGGCGCGTCTATATTCTGTTTGTACAGGTCGATGTAAATATACATCAGGGCCAGCATCAGCGGCGACAGCTCGATCAGCGGCATCCGCTGGAAGCCGATCACATGGACGATCAGCGCTACGATCAGCAGGCTGATGGCCGCCAGGGCATAGATCCGCAGCCAGAATTTTTTCTTGCCGGCCAGGAAGGCTACGACCAGGTTAAGCGGTATGGCCCAAAGAATATTGTAATTGCCGGTGCAGGCCTGGTGATTGGTGCCCAGCCACATAAACAGCATCAGGCAACCGAGCAGGCCGGTTACCAGCAGGATTACGAAACGGATAACCGGTTTCAGGTAACGGAAGGCCGGGATATGAAAAGCCAGTACGGTCAGGATCAGCAGGCCGATCATCATCCAGAGCGGCCCGTTAAAGCGGCGTGCTTCGGTAATGCCTGATTTCATCAGTACATTGTCGGCGCTTACTACATGTTTGCCCCGGTATTTGGCATGGATCAGGCTTTGGTGCACAAAGTCGGGCAGGTACATACTGCCGTCGTCGGTCATAATGCTGTCGGTAACGCTGCCCAGCAGCAGGTTAATGCCAAAGCGCTCCCAGTGCTTGTTGACGAGGTATTGGTTCATGATGCCCCGGTAGCTGATCTTTTTCCCGTTGAGGGCTGAGCCGAAATAAAACTCCTCGCCCAGTACTTTGGGGAAGATGTCGCGTACGCGGGTGGCACAGTTGTCGAAAAAGAAATCGTAGCGGTAGGCACGGTTTTCGGGGCGCAGGTTGCTGTCGAGATACGACAACATGGTACGCTTCTGCACTTCGGTAAGATCGAGCACCTGCTCGTCCACAGCGCGTTTCTCTGCAATATAAACATTGATAAAATCGGGGTAGCTGCTCTTGTCGAGATAGTACAGGAGTTTGCCCAGCATAAACTTGCTGTAAAAATCGGGGTCGCCAAAATCGAAGGTGCCGTAGTTGTACACTTCATCCCGGCCTTTGCTGCTATCGATCACGCGTACGCCGGTATGGCCGAAGGAGGAGTACAGCTCGTTGCCGGAGCCACAGGTAAGGATACTGATGCGCAGGTGGCTGTTGTCGGCCACGGGGCCGAGACTGTCGCCCTGGGCAAAGGAAGTAAAGAAAAAGAGGGTAAGGACTACGGAAAAAAAGAAACGCATAAATATGCTTTTGTGAATAAAACTAAGGTCTGTTGTGGCTTAGGCGGTTAGCAAGCCGGCCACCTGCTCCAGGTAGTAACGGTCGGTTTCGTCGAAATGGTTCAGTTGTTCGCTGTCGGCATCCAGTACGCCGGTTACTGCGCCGGCACGGATCAGCGGCACTACGATCTCGGAGCGCGACAGGCTGCTGCAGGCAATATGCCCGGGAAACTGTTCTACATCAGGCACCACGAGGGTAGCGGCCTGTTCCCAACTGCTGCCACATACGCCTTTGCCTTTGCGGATACGGGTACAGGCCACGGGCCCCTGGAAGGGACCTACGACCAGTTCGCCATCCTTTACCAGGTAAAAGCCGATCCAGAGCCAGCCGAACTGCTGCCTGAGCGCTGCAGCAACATTGGCCAGGTTGGCCACCAGGTCGCTTTCGCTGGCAATCAATGCGGCAATCTGTGGCAGGAGCGCTTCGTATTGCTCCTTTTTATCGCCCTGGGTAATGATCAAATCTTCTGACATATCTTGATATTGAACAACTATTGGCCGGTTCAGGTGCAAACTTCCCACAAAAAGGTTAATTAATGGTAATTTGCAGCCAAATTTATTCCTGTTATGGCGCAAAAAACCAATTTATTAGCCGGTATCGCCGGTATGAAATGTCCGAACTGCCGGAAGGGAAGTATGTTTACCAACAAGAGTATTTTCCCGCTCGGCCAGCTTTTGAAAATGCCGGACCACTGTGCAGTATGCGGTCAGAAAATGGAACTGGAAATCGGTTTTTATTACGGTACCGGTTATGTGAGCTATGGCCTGTCGGTGGGTGTAGCCATTTTTAATATCGTCTGGTTCGCCATCTTCGTCGGTTTTTCCTGGAAGGATAACAGCGTGTTCTGGTACCTGGGTATTACCATAGGTATGTTGCTCTTGCTGCAACCCCTGCTGATGCGGTATTCCAGGGTGCTGTACCTGTATATGTTCGTGAAATACGGCAGCAGCCCGTATCGTAAACCGGGCACTACAGACGAGCTCAATACAGGCGGGCCCCCTCCGCAAAAAGACGTAATTTAAGCGGCTACGCCATGTTTTGACGGGGTTTTGCGGTAACTTTAGTTACCAAACAAAAACCTGCTGCCATGTATCCTTTTACCTGTACATGCCCGTCCCTGGCCCGTTTCCGTCGTGGCGCGCGCATCCGTAACCTCCCGCTGCTGCTCTGGCTCAGTGGTATATTACTCAGCGGCGCTGCTCCTGCACAAACCGCCACCCCCGAATTCCCCAAAGGTTATGTAGGGTACCTGGGCCTGCAACAGGGCCTGGTCTCCGATTTTAAATCGAGTGCCGATGCCTACCAGGTGGGCTTTACTTTTGCTCCGCAATATACCGTGGTGCCCCGTGTACTGCGGCTGGGCCTGCTGGGCGCCGGCATTTATGCCCAGCACCGCTGGCAGGCGCAGGTCGGGCCTGTTGCGGCTTTGCGCCTGTTCGACATTAAGGCCGGGGCTTTCGGTACCCTGGTCAATGTACAGCTTACGGCCGCCCATCTCTGGGGCTCGCATCGGCAAAAGCTTGCCGGTGGCGGCTTGCAGGCCGAGATCTTCCAGTTGTTCTCTTTATCTTTTTCCGGTTACCGCGACTATGGCAATAACCAGTGGTGGTTACAGTCGGCCATCGGTTATAATATCCTGAAACCACGCAAGCGTCCTTCCGACCCTTTTCAATAATCCTGAAAACTGTATGTTATGTCAAAAACAGCTTTGGTCATAAGCGGTGGTGGCTCCAAGGGCGCCTTTGCCGTAGGGGTGCTGAAGGCCATTTACCAGCATAATCCCGGTCTTAATTTCGACCTGCTGATCGGCACCAGCACCGGCGCCCTGATCGCTCCCCTGGCTACTTCCGGCTCGATACCCCTGCTGGAACAGTTGTACACTACCGTAAAGACCGATAACGTGATCGAGACCAATAATGTGGGCAACCGTTTTCTTACCGCCGACAGCATTTTTGGAGTAGGGCCGCTCGGCAAACTGATCCAGCAATATTATACCGACACGTTTTTTCAAAGCCTGCAGGCCCAACCCTGCAATGTGCTGCTGGCCACTACCTGCCTGCAGACGGCTACGGCCGTTTACTTCAGCACCCGAAAGGCCGCGGCGGTTAAGGGCTACGAAGTGGTACCACTCGGCAAGGCCGATCACTTCCGGCGTGCGGTAATGGCTTCGGCTTGCCAGCCGGTGTTTATGCCACCCATAGAGGTTATACCCGGGGCCGTACCGCTGCGGCAGTATGTGGATGGCGGCGTACGCGAGTATGCCGGTATACAGCTGGCTATCGAGCAGGGCGCCGACGAGATTTTCGTAATCCTATTGTCCAGCGGGCTCAACAAGCCGGTAGAAAAGCGTTACACCCAGGTGCCCGATATCCTGCTGCGTACCATCGAGATCTTTACCGAGGATGTGGGGGACAACGACCTGGAAATGCCCCAGATGTATAACAAAGCGCTCGACTACCTGAACAGTGTACGGCAAAATATGAAGCAGAGCGGTATGAGTGATCAGCAGATCGGCCAGTTGCTTTCCGTACCCGGTAACCCGCTCAGTAATAAAAGACCGGTAAACCTGCATGTGATCCGTCCCGACGGCGACCTGGGCGGCGGTACCGGCGGACTCAATTTCGATCCGGCGGAGATGAAGGGCATGGTAGCCAAAGGCATTACGGTAATGAACAACTATATTGCCGGTTTGCCACCGGGCAGTAGCATACTGGTATAACCCCGGGCTGTGCATGTTGGCCGGGAACGTATATTTGCAGGATAAAAATCAGATCATGCAATTATCATTAGAAGGAAAACACGCACTGGTAGGCGGTAGTACGCAGGGTATAGGCCTGGCCATCGCCAAAGAGCTGGCAGAACTGGGGGCAACCTGCACCCTGATTGCCCGCAACGAAGATTCTTTAAAGAAAGCCGTAAAGGAACTGGGTACCGCTTTCAACCAGCAGCATGATTACCTGGTTGCCGATTACAGCGACTATAAACAAGTAGAAGCAGTGGCGGCCGCTTATATACAACAGCAGCATATCCATATCCTGGTCAACAACAGCGGCGGTCCTGCCGGCGGTCCTATTACGGAAGCTACGCCCGGGGCCTTCCTGGATGCCTTCCAGCAGCACCTTATCTGTAACCAGGTGCTTACCCGCCTGGTGGTACCGGGCATGAAAGCCGCTAACTATGGCCGTATTATCAGTATTATTTCCACTTCCGTTAAAATTCCGCTGAAAGGCCTGGGCGTAAGCAATACCATTCGCGGCGCGGTGGCCTCCTGGGCCAAGACCATGGCCAACGAACTGGGCGCCTATGGTATTACCGTAAATAATGTATTGCCCGGTGCTACGGCCACGGCGCGTCTCGAAACCATTGTCAACAACAAAGCCTCCAAAACCGGCGCTTCTACCGATCACGTAGAGCAGGAAATGCTCGACGAGATCCCGATGAAACGTTTTGGTCAACCCGAAGAGATCGCTGCCGTGGCGGCTTTCCTGGCTTCGCCCGCAGCAGCATATGTAAACGGGGTAAGCATACCGGTAGACGGCGGCCGTACCGGAAGTCTTTAATACGGAATAGTTATGTCGCACTACGGAATTATCGGTTACCCGCTCAGTCACTCTTTCTCTCCCGGTTATTTCCGGGAGCAGTTTCGCCTGCGCGGTATCGATGCCACTTACGAAGCCTTTCCTATCGAAACGATATCGGCGCTGCCGGCCCTGCTGGAGCAAAACCCTGCGCTGCGCGGGCTTAATGTAACCATACCGTATAAACAGTCGGTGATGGCTTACCTGCACGAGCTCGACGATACGGCCCGGGCAGTTGGTGCGGTTAATTGTATCCGCATCAGCGAAGGCAGGCTGAAGGGGTTTAATACCGATTGTGTTGGCTTTGCAACAACGCTGCAACCCTTGCTGGGCGATATGCCCAGGCAGGCCCTGGTACTGGGTACCGGCGGCGCGGCTAAAGCCGTGGTGTATGCCCTGGCGCAACTGGGCATACCTTACCAGCTGGTATCGCGCAGTGGCGGCGACCTGCAGTATGCGGCGCTCACGCCCGAACTGATCGCCGGCCATACCCTGATCATTAACACGACGCCGCTGGGTATGTACCCCGCGGTCGATACCTACCCGGATCTGCCTTACGGGGCGCTGGGGCCGCAACATATACTCTACGACCTGGTATACAACCCCGAAGCAACCCTTTTCCTGGGAAAAGGCCGGCAACAGGGGGCTACGGTCAAAAACGGTTATGATATGCTGATCGCACAGGCCGACGCCGGCTGGGCGATATGGAACGAACCCTTATAAAAGTAATACCCGCTGCAACACCTGCAGCGGGTTCTTTTTAAAATAACATGCATAATTTTGTTAGGCATAAAACAATGCTTATTTTTGAAAACGATGGAACCCAATAAAATTATACGAGGCAGCCTGAGTACCGTGATCCTGCAATTGCTGCAGCAGAACGGGCGCATGTACGGCTATGAAATGACCAAAGCGGTTAAAGACGGTAGTAAAGGTAAAATGCAGATTACCGAAGCCGCCCTGTATCCCGCATTGCATAAACTGGAAGAAGCCGGGCTGCTGGACACGGATTCGGAGCTGGTAGATGGGCGCATGCGCAAATACTACAAGCTCAACCGGAGAGGGAAGAAAGAGTCGGCACTACAGCTAAGCGCCTTACAGGAGTCGATCGCTTCGCTTCAGAAGATCATGAAATACAAACTCAAACATGGATAACGGAATCCTAAGCGCCGGTGAACTGCGGCAGTTGCACCAGTTTATTATGTCCCGTTCGGCGAGGTTTGCCGGCCCGGTGATTATGCGGCTTACCGATCAACATTTACAAGCGGCTTTATGAGCATCCGTACTTATTGTATCGGCGGTTTCGCTACCGATGTCCGTTTGTTCCGCGACCAGCTCGATCATATACCGGGCACGGTATACCTGCCGTTCCCACAGCCTGAGCGCGGCGACAGCCTGGAGACCTATGCCCTTAAATTCCTGCCGCTGATCGACCAGGAACAGGCCTTCAACCTGGTAGGGCAGTCTATGGGCGGTATTATCGTGATGGAACTGGTCCGGCATATCCGCCCGGAAAAAGTAATCTTGATTTCATCGGTAAAAAGCCGGGCAGAAATGCCGCGCTGGTTTAATTTCCTGCGCGATACGCGCCTGTACCGGCTTTCGCCCGGGCCGGTCATCGTGGCGGCCATCTGGCTGGGTACCCTGTTTATGCGGGAACTTACGCGGGTAAAGGGGTTAAGACGCTTATGCCTCGATATGACCCGCGAAAACGGTCCTGCCTTCCTCCAATGGTGTACCGGCGCAATTATGAACTGGAAGGGCCAGCCCTCACCCAGGCCGGATATTATCCATATCCACGGTACAAAAGATACGATGTTTCCTTTCAGATATGTAAAAAATACGCTGCCCGTAACAGGCGGTACCCGCCTGGTGATGCCGGATCAGGCAGCCCTGATTACCGGCATGCTGTGCGGGTAACTCTGACCGGCACTGTCTCCGGAATCAATTCCTCGCTTCAATTTCTTATTTTTGCACCCGCGTACCCCAAAAATTACCCGAGGACAAATGATGGACGAGGAACTCCAACAAGAAGAAACATCCAGCACGCCATCCATCAACAGGATGTATGAGAGCTGGTTTTTAGAATACGCCAGTTATGTAATACTTGAACGTGCCGTACCCGCTGTAGAAGATGGCCTGAAGCCGGTGCAGCGCCGTATCCTTCACGCGATGAAGGAGATGGACGACGGCCGGTTTAATAAAGTAGCCA
The DNA here is from genome assembly GCF_003014535.1 of Taibaiella chishuiensis. Taxonomy (GTDB): domain Bacteria; phylum Bacteroidota; class Bacteroidia; order Chitinophagales; family Chitinophagaceae; genus Taibaiella; species Taibaiella chishuiensis. The sequence goes on from NZ_PYGD01000001.1 coordinate 991,563, forward strand.
ATATTATCGGTCAGACCATGCAGTACCACCCGCATGGTGATGCGTCGATCGGCGATGCCATTACCAATGTGGGACAGAAGGACCTGATGATCGAAACCCAGGGTAACTGGGGCGATGTGCGTACCGGCGACAGCGCGGCCGCAGCCCGTTATATCGAGGCCCGCCTGTCGAAATTTGCGCTGGAAGTGGCCTTCAACGGTAAAACCACCGAATGGCAGCTGAGTTACGATGGCCGTAAGAACGAGCCGGTAACCCTGCCCATGAAGTTCCCGCTGCTGCTTACGCAGGGTGCCGAAGGTATTGCTGTAGGTCTTTCGACCAAAATATTGCCGCATAACTTCTGCGAGGTGATCGATGCCGCAGTGAAACACCTGAAAGGACGCAAATTTGAATTGTATCCCGATTTTATGACCGGTGGTATGATCGATACCAATAACTACAACGATGGCGCCCGCGGCGGCAAAGTGCGGGTCAGGGTGCATATCGAAGAGCTGGATAAAAAGACCCTGCTGATCAAGTCGGTGCCTTATGGCGTAACCACGCAGCAACTGATCGACAGCATACTCAAAGCCAACGACAGCGGCAAGATCAAAATCAAGAGCGTAACCGACAATACGGCCAGGGATGTGGAAGTAGCGGTGCAGCTGGCGCCGGGCGTATCGTCCGACCAGACCATCGACGCGCTGTATGCCTTTACCGATTGCGAAACCTCCATATCGCCCAATGCCTGTATCATTCTCGAAGACAAGCCACACTTCGTAGGCGTTACCGACCTGCTGAAACACTCGGTAGAACATACCAAGGGCTTGCTGAAAAGAGAGCTGGAAATAAAACTGGCCGAGCTTGAAGACGACTGGCACTACTCTTCGCTGGAAAAAATCTTTATCGAAAAACGTATTTACCGCGATATCGAAGAAGAAACTACCTGGGAAGGCGTACTGGCTGCGATCGACAACGGGTTGAAGCCTTACAAGAAGCTTTTCCGCAGGGAAATTATACAGGAAGATATCGTGAAGCTGACCGAGATCCGCATCAAAAGGATTTCCAGGTTCGACTCCTTCAAGGCCGATGAACATATTAAAGCGACCGAAGCGAATATTGCCGAAACCAAACATCATATCGAGCACCTGGTCGACTATGCGATCGCTTATTATGAAAACCTGCTGAAGAAATACGGCAAAGGCCGGGAGCGCAAAACAGAAATAAAAATATTCGACAATATACAGGCCACCAAAGTAGCTATTGCCAATGCCAAGCTTTATGTAAACCGTAAAGAAGGCTTTATCGGTACGGGGCTGAAGAAAGACGAATTTGTATGCGATTGTTCGGATATCGACAACATCATCGTGTTCCGCAAAGATGGCGCGATGATCGTAACCAAGGTTTCCGATAAGACCTTCGTGGGCAAAGACATTATCCACCTGGACGTATTCCGTAAAAACGACGAACGTACCACTTACAATATGATGTATATGGATGGCAGTTCGGGTGTGGTATATGCCAAGCGTTTTAACGTAACCGGCATTACCCGCGATAAGGAATACGACCTGACCAAAGGTAATAAAGGCAGCAAGGTGATGTACCTGACCGCAAATGCCAACGGCGAAGCCGAGGTAGTATCGGTAACCCTGTCGCCGGGCAGCACCGCGCGCAACAAGGTTTTCGATTTCTATTTCGAAGAGTTGGCCATTAAAGGCCGCAGCTCGCAGGGCAACCAGATTACCAAATACCCCGTGCGGCAGATCAAGTTTAAAGAACAGGGCCGTAGCACCCTTTCGGCGCCCAAGATCTGGTACGACGAGCAGGTGGGCCGCCTGAACACCGATGGTTATGGCAGGCTGCTCGGCAGTTTCGAACAGGACAACCGGATCGTGGTGTTCTTCAAAGATGGTCATTACGAACTTACCGATTTCGACCTGAGCAACCGTTACGAGCCGCAGCAGATCGTACGGATCGAGAAATTCGATCCCGAAAAGGTGATCACTGCCGTATATTACGATGCTGATAAGACCCAGTATAATGTAAAGCGTTTCCATATCGAAACGCAGACGCTGAAAAATAAATTCCTGTTTATAAAAGAAGGTCCGAAGCATAAGCTTGAACTGGTAACAACGGTACAGGATCCGGTTGCCCTGCTGAAAACCGGTAAGAAAAAAACGGAAGCCCGCGAAGAGGAAGTGAACCTGGCCGAAAAAGTAGGCGTAAGCGGGTATAAAGCCGTGGGTAATAAACTTTGCGAAAAAGACCTGCTGGAGATAACTGTGGAAGAGCCGGCTATTGCCCCTGAAGCAGAACCGGAGGAAGAAAAAGGCCATGCCGCTGCTAAAAAAGAGCCCAGCGACGACTCGCCGACTTTGTTTTAAACAACGGCCTGAGCAGGGCTATATGCGGTAAAATGAGGTTAAAAGAGATAAAAATTTTATTGAATAATTCAAAGGTTTATTAATTTAGCGCCTTGTGTAAATCAGGTCATGCCACCCCTAACGACAAGGCTTATTGAGCGACAATATTTGTAATGAAAAAAATTGAACTGGAAATAACGGCTTTATCAAGTAGTGTAACACAAACCCATTCCTATGCCGTTGTGCTGGGCGAAATCAATGGCCTGCGCCGCCTGCCGATTGTTATCGGTGCATTCGAGGCACAGGCTATCGTAGTAGCCCTGGAACGGATAAAGCCCAGCCGCCCGCTTACCCACGACCTGTTTTACAACTTTATGCTCTCTTTCAACATCGAGTTGCAGGAGGTCCTGATCTATAAACTGGAAGAAGGTATTTTCTTTGCCCAACTGGTATGCACCTCGGGCAACGAAACCATCGAGATCGATTCCCGCACCTCCGATGCCCTGGCCCTGGCGGTACGCATCGGTTGCCCGATCTTTACCTACGAAAATATACTGGAAGCGGCCGGCCTCTTTATGGACCAGCCTGCGGCCAGTGCTACCCCAACGCCCTCGGCAGAAGAGGAGCAGCCCGAGCCGGTATCCGGTTCCGACCTGAAAGGCAAGACCCTGGATGAGTTGAACGACCTGTTGCAACAGGTGCTCGATAATGAAGATTATATGCAGGCGGTAGCTATCCGCGACGAGATTAAAAAACGCGAAGGCAAGGCTTAACCCGCTGCCCGTAAACGATAAAGGTCCGCACCGGCGCTTGATGCCCCTGCGGACCTTGTTTTGTTTAAGACCCGTTTAAGCTGTCCCTGTTTTATTTGCTCGCGGCGGCGCGCCACTGCGGGAAAACATGAAATTTAGGGGATCACATTCATCCGCCTGGACCTGGTATGATAGTATATTTATCTATCCCGGATAGCTACAGTACTCCCTATTTATTTTCTTTTAATAAGTCATGCAGGAACATTGCTGCAGGCTCGATTTTTACCCCTCCCCCCAGAAATTCCGCTTGATCCGGTGTCAGGATAATACTTTCTCGAACGCTTTACGGGCCGAACCCCGGAAATAAACTTCGCCGCAATAGGTATACCCCAGGCGATCCAGTATTTTGAGCATCGGGATATTGTCGAAATTGGTATCCACTTTAATGCTGTTGACTTGCTGCGCCAGGCAATGGCCTTCGATCATCCGGAACAATCCGGTGGCAATGCCTTTGCCTTTTGCCGCCGGGGCGGTGGCTACGCGATGTACCACGGCATAGTCGCCATCAGTAAGCCAGCGGCCCTCGATACCTTCGTAGGCCGGTTCGATATCGAAAATAATGGCGGCGTAGGCCATCAGCTCTTCACCTGCTACCAGCACATAGGCATAGCCCTTCGCGATATCGTCCAGGATCGTTTGCTCATTGGGGTAGCCGTCCTGCCATTGCTTACTGCCATCGGCTTTGCGTTGCGCGACTGCGGCCTGTAAAATGGTCCAGATGGCCGGTACTTCGGCTGTTGTTGCTTTTCTTAAATTCATGATTACGGATAACCCGGCGATTCTATATACCAGCGGAACAGATCGCCTGTTTTAATTCCCCGGGAGCATGCAAAGGTATTACTATTCCCCCGAGATCGGCTACAGGCGGAGGCTGCCGGTTATAGCGCCGACCGTATATTTTTTGTGGTATTGGGGAAGGTGTGTATTTTTATTCTTTTAATTTATTATGCACATCATAGGACCGGTGTGGCCAGGACCTTTAATCCGGGGCCGGACACCGGATCGCAACCTGGTTCAACATACACATACCCTACCCATGAAACATTTATCCTGCCTGGCTTTTGCGGCGTTCCTGCTGTTGCCCCTCTGCCTGCATGCGCAAACCGTATTGAATACCCGCAACACCGAGAGTGTGCTCTACCTGCCCGATACCCGGCAACCGCATGCCCTGGTCGTAGGCCTGGGCGGCTCGGAAGGCGGTAATGCCTGGACCAGCGATCGCTGGAAGCAGACCCGCGACCGCTTCCTGGAAAAGGGTTATGCCTTCCTGGCTATCGGTTATTTTGGTGCAAAAGGCACACCACCCATGCTCGATAAGATTGCGATCGATGCCGTACACGAGGCGATCGAAACAGCGAGGAAAGAACCCGGTGTGGACCCAAAGAAAACGGCCATCGTGGGCGGTTCGCGGGGTGGCGACCTGGCCCTGTTGCTGGGCAGCTATTACCCCGATATCTCCTGTGTGGTGGGCATCGTATCCAGTCATGCGGTGTTCCCCGGACATACCATGCACTTTACCAGTTCCTGCTGGACCTTCGGCGGCAGCGAGCTGCCCTTTATCCCTGCAAGCCGCGAGTCGGTACCTTTTATCCTGAAGCGGGACCTGCGCGGCGCCTTCGAAACCATGCTGAAAGATACGGCGGCCGAAAGGCGTGCACTGATACCGGTAGAACGCATCAAAGGCCCGGTATTCCTGCTTTCTGCAACGCAGGACGAGATCTGTCCTTCCACGCCCATGGCCGAAAAGATGATGGCCCGCTTCCGGGCCACTGGCTTTAAATATACTTTTGAACATGTAGCGGTCGAAGGGAAACATACCGCACCGCTCGATAAGTTCGACCTGGTCTTTAAATTTCTCGATACGCATTTCCCGGCAAAACAGGGATAATGTAAACAAGGCAGGCCCGATGGCCTGCCTTGTCGCATACTTTTATTTATCTTAATAAAAATACTGTTCTGTGTTGTGTGTGCCGGTTAGGAAATGGTCAGTGTAGCTGGTGCAGAAGGCATGGACGGCGTCTGGCTCCAGGTACAGAACACCAGCATCGGACAGAAGGCCACGTTACCCATAGCGAAAGGGGTATAGGTCGGTGTCATACCCACGGTAAACAATGGTGTCGAGGGAGAAGACAGATCGTAAAACGTAGCGGCCACAGCGTGCCTGGTAGCGCCGAAATTAAAAGTTACGGTAGGGTTGGCGCCTAAGCCCTGGCTGCTGGTCGTACCATCGGAAAAGGTAAAGGTTACGGAAAACTGGCAAGGCTTACCGTTGTTTACGGTTAATACATTGGCTTTGCTTTCCTGGGCAAAGAAAGTGGTCATGGCGAGGGTAGCAAGGCCTAAAATTACTCTTTTCATAATTAGTGATTTAAATGGTTAAAAAAAAGGTTATAATCACAATATATGAATTTGAAATTTCGCAATAAATAAAAATATTTTAAAAAATAGTTAAATAAATATTTGTATTCAAAAAACTCATATTAAATGAGCAGGCTTGCCTTTAGCGGGTAATACATGTGTTGTTCCTTACCTGCGCCATTTACCGAATACTTTCTCAAACAACCGCTGCAGAACACTTTTGTCCTCTGTCAGGATCTCGCCGATACCGTCGAGTTGCGGCTGATCGGGGATAACCTTGCCGGCATTGGTCCTCAGGCCATCGGCCAGTTTGATCTCCAGCAGGAATACGCTATCCATCGCTACCGCCGAACGCGACAGCACCTTACCGCGCAACATGCCGTATTCTTCAAAAGGGTAGGCCGTCAGTTTGATCAGCACATCCTGTCCGGCTTCGATCTTACCGGAACGGTCGGGGCCCAGCTCGCCACGCGCAATGTATTGCTGGGTGGGCGGCGTTACCATCATAACACCTTCGCCGGCCTGTACAAACTGGTTTTCCTTCCAGAACTTGAAGAAGGTTACCACACCCTCGATCGGGCTTTTGATGATATAGGTCTGTTCCCATTGGGCATACTGGCCGCTGAAGCGGCTGGAGGCGTCGCGTATTTTCTGCAGCAGGGTGTTTTCCTGGCTCTGCCTTTGCTGGCTGATCTCGGCAATGTTCTTTTGGTATTCGGTTTGCTGCAGGTTATTCTGGATAATACTGCTGCGGTTGGTTTGGGTATTCATCTGCTGGTCCAGCATGGTTTTGCGCGAGGTCTCGTACTCGGCCCGCGAAATCACCCTTTCCTTTACCAGCGAGGAGTCGGCTGAAAAGCGGTTGTGTTGCAGCGCGAGCTGCTCCTGCAGCATACGTTCCCGCTTGTCGAGCTCGCGGTTGAGCGCCCCGGTATACTCGGCCTGTTTACTGAGGCTGTTCAGCGTGGCGCCATACGAGTTATGTTTCAGGTAAAAGCGGTAGTCCTGTACGGCCTGGTACAGTTCGGCATAATTGGTTTGCAGTTCGCCCATTTGCAAGCCGGTCGGTATTTCTATACGTTCGAGGGTTTGCGGCAGGGATACGGTGGTATCTATCGAGCGGGTAATGGTTACGATCTTTTGCAGGTCGTCGTAGTTGGAGGCATTGGTAAGGATGCACAATACCTGTTCGGGTTTTACGGTCTCGTTACTTTTTACAAATAGCTTTTGTATGGGCAGGTTGCTGCGCGCCACCAGTTTTACCGGTGGTGTGCTGGATGAGATCAGTACCCGCGCCGGGATTACATCGGGGTATTTAAAGAAGTAGGCGCCGATGCCGATCACCAGCAGTAAGATGGCGACCAGGGTTATGCCCCGGCGTACCAGCCAGGCGGGCATTTTACCCATGATCTCCTGCACTTCCTCGCTTCTGACGTCTTCGTGCAGGGTATTTTCTAAATTATTTCTTTCTTCAGGCATATGGTATTGTGTTGGTGATTGCCGCGCATCCCGGGCCGGGAGGCAGCGGCGTTTGTGGTTTGTTGCAGCATCCCGGGGCTTAGCTACCCAGTTCCAGCTGGTTCTTTACCAGTTCATAGTAATTCCCCCTGCGGGCGGTAAGCTGCTCGTGGGTGCCTACCTCTACTACTTCGCCCTTCTCCAGGACCACGATCTGGTCTGCATTTTTTACGGTACTGAGCCGGTGTGCGATTACCACTACCGTTTTCCCTTCGAAGAAGCGGTCCAGGTTTTCCATGATCACTTTTTCGTTGTTGGCGTCGAGAGCGCTGGTGGCTTCGTCGAAGAAGAGGTACTGCGGGTCTTTATACACGGCCCTGGCAATCTGCATACGCTGCTTCTGGCCGGCGCTGATGCCGTTGCCCGAGTTGCCGATCTTGGTCTGGAAGCCCAGGGGCAGGTCTTCCACAAAATCTTTGATATTGGCCACATCAACGGCACGCATCAGTTTTTTGCTGTTTACATTTTCTTCGCTTACCGAAATGTTGCGGGCAATGGTATCCGAAAAGATAAAGCCATCCTGCATCACGGTACCGCATTGGTTGCGCCACCATTTGGGCGAGATCTGGTTCAGATCTTTATTGTCGACGGTGATCTTACCACCGGTGGGTTCGTAGAACTGCAACAGCAGTTTAAGCAGGGTAGTTTTACCGCTGCCGCTGGTGCCTACCACGGCGGTTACTTTACCCTGCGGTATGGTCAGGTTTACATCTTTAAGTACGTAAGGCGACTGCTGGCTGCCATACTGGAAGGATACATTCTCGAGGTTAATACTGCTCGATTCATTATCCAGGTTGGTATAGCGCAGTTTGTCGTCTTCTTCTTCCTCTTCCCGGTTGTGGATCTCACCAAGACGGTCGAGGCTGATCTTGGCATCCTGTGCGGCCTGTACAAAGCTCAGCAACTGGTCCAGCGGGCTGTTCATCTGGCCGATGATATAACTTACCGACAACATCATACCCAGGGTCATATTCCCGGTCATCACCTCGCGGGCGCTGATGTAAGAGATCAGGATGTTCTTAAGCTGGTTGAAGAATACGAAACCCACCTGCTGGTACTGGCCCAGGGCCAGGCCCTTAACGCTGATCTTGTACAGGCGGGCCTGTACTTTTTCCCATTCCCAGCGTTTAGCTGTTTCGCAATTGTTGAGCTTGATCTCCTGCATACCCGTGATCAGTTCGAAAAGCACGTTCTCATTTTCGCTCATGCGCTGGAACTGTTTGTAGTCGAGCTCTTTCCGTTTGCGCAGGAAGAACAGGATCCAACTGATGGCGCAAACGCTGAACAACAGGAAGGTAAGCAGGATCTTCCAGCTGTAAATGCCCAGTACGATGGAGAATACGAACAGGTTTACAAACGAGAAGAGGGTAGACAGAGTAGTGCCGGTAAGAAAGCTTTGTATCCTGCTGTGGTCGCCGATACGCTGGTGGATATCACCGATCATTTTGGTATCGAAAAAGCGGATCGGCAATTTCATCAGTTTGATCAGGAAGTCGGAAATGATACTGATATTGATCCGGCTGTTCATATGCAGCATGATCCAGCTGCGGATCATTTCGATCGAGGTGCTGCCTACGAAGAGTACGAGTTGCGAAATCAATACCAGGTATACGAAGCCGAGATTCTGGTGGTTGATACCGTAATCCACGAGCCCCTGGGTAAGGAACGGCGCCATCAGCGACAGGAGGCTGGCTACGATAATGCTGAGGAAGAGCTGTACTACGTATTTGCGGTAAGGGCGCAGGTAGCGGAACAGGAACTGGAAACCCTTTACTTTTTCATCGTCTTCTTTTTGCTGGTAAAAGGCATCGGTAGGTTCGATCATCAGTACGATGCCTTCCGAGCTGGTACCCATCCAACTGCGCAAAAAGGTTTCCTTGTCGACCTTGATCAGGCCATGGGCCGGATCGGCCAACAGGATCTTGTCGTTCTTTTTGTTGCGGTTATAGTTTTGCGGGGGCAGTACCACGAAGTGTTTCTGGTTCCAGTGCAGGATACAGGGTAGGGTCGCTTCTTCGTCCAGTTGTTCAAAACTTATTTTCGCCGCCAGGGTCCGGAATCCTATCTTCTCCGCCGCTTCGCTGATACCCAGCAGGCTTACGCCTTCGCGGGTAATATGTGCATTCTGTCTTAAAAAGTCCAGGGAGTAACTCTTGCCATAGTGTTTCGCGATCATGCGCAAACACGTGGGGCCGCAATCCATGGCATCCAGTTGTTTATAAAAAGGGAAGGGCATTATTTTTTTTGTTTTTTATGGCTGTCCGGGATTGGCAATGCCGTTCCAGGACATTGTTTAGCAACAGCGCGTATCTTATGTGCTGAGCAATAAACAGCCGGTTCATAAACATATGCATCTAGCTGGAGCATAAAGGACAAAACCATTTATGACACCATTCTTGTTCCAGTTTTTTCCGGATCACTGCCCCCGGTACGGAACCGCAGGACAGTTGCTCCTGTTTCTATTTGTTGTCGTCATTTTCAGGGTTAAAAAAATGACGGGAAATAAAAGCCTGGCACCTTTCCCGGCTTCCCATCCACAGCTGTCGCCGTTCTTCTTACAGCGTAGTGTATCCGGGCGGCCCTGCAAAAACAGGTGAACCGGGGTGTACGAAGGCCATCATTATAAAACAAAGATCCTGTCCTGCTTCCCGGTCCCTCCTGTAAGGTACCGGTGGCGCCTGGCGCGGGGCACAATAGCGCTGCAACACATGAAAAAGAATTTGCCGGGTAAACGGTCCTGTAACCCGTTTTCGGCGAACCGCGGCCAGCCGGTTGTACTACCGGCCCCGTAGTTTTAGCACCGCAATATACTTTAAAATATAACCATTCGCTATACAAAGAAAAATTCCTTTTTAATTCGATACCGCAACCGTTCCGGTCCTGCCGGGGTGACTCCTGCGGTGCTACCTGGTTTCCGGTAGCCGTGCCCTGCGGCGCTGTTCAGCGTCGCAGGACCGGTTATAGCTACAAGCCCCTGTTATACGCAGCGCGCATCCCGCAGGGCAGGCGCTGCCGGGCAGACACCTGTAACGCGGGAGCGCTACGAATATAAACAGGGGCATAACGTATGCAGGGCAATATTGTACTAATGCGTATTTACTGCGTACAAACGGGAAAGGTGCAGCAACAATGGGGGTATCAGGAGAAGAGCAAGGCCCGGTCCCATCCGCTATCGTTATACAGGCTGCTGATCAGCGACAGGCCGATACCGCTTATGCCCACGAGGAAACCCTGCGAGCGCGTCCATTCTATGGGAACTTCGCCGGTATGTACCCGGAAACCGGCAAAGCCTTCATCGAAGACGCCCATCTTAAGCGTTTCTTCCTGCCAGTAATTGCTGGCTTCCAGGAAGGTGGCATCGCCGGTATGCAGATGCATACGTTTAAAGATCTGCGCCAGGCCCGATGTGCCATGGCATAAGCCGGCATCGAACAGCGCAAACACCTCCTGGTCCTGCCGGGTGCAAAGTTCCAGCCCGTAAGATAAGGTGTCGTTGTATAGTTGCTGGTCCCCGGTTTGCAGTGCGGCCATCATCAGCGAAAGGGTAACGCCCGGATCGCCGTGGCACCAGGCCATACGGGTGATATGCTCCGACTCGCGTTCGTCGTTCACCATATGATAGGGGTAAAAATCGATGCCGTCGGTTTGGGTCCTGCAGGACCTGATATAGCTGGCCAGGCGTTGTATGTCGGCCGCCCGTTCCGGGGCCAGTACACCCGCCTGCTGCGCCAGGGAGAGGAACGCAAGGATACTGGAGAGGCCATGTGCCATGCCCAGTGTGGTTACCCGCTTCTCGGCATGCTCTCTTTTAAAACCATAGTAGTCCTGCCAGAGTATGCCCTGGTCGTGGTTTTCGCGGAAGGAGAACAGGATTTCGATCAACTGGTCGAGGTAGCTTTTTACACTTTTATCGGAGGCGTACCGCTCCAGGAAATAACGGCCCTTACCGATCATGCCCACAAAATAATCGTAACGGAACAGCGACATGTTCTCGCGTACCGCTTCGAAGATCAGCTCGTCGAAATCCCGGATGTTCTCTTCATAGGCCGGATCGAGCATGCCCGCGTTGACCAGGTGTTGCAGGCACCAGGCAATACCCGTAATACCATGCGAAAAAGAGTCGTCTACCTCGATCTGTTCGGTCACTTCGATCATACGGTCGATAAGGCTGTACATACGGGCGCCCGCTGCTTCGTCGCCGGTGCATTTATAGAGATAACCATAAAAAAGAATAATGCCGCCCAGGCCCGAAAAAAGGGAGGGCAGTTCGATCTCCAGTTGGCCATCGAGTACCTGCCGGATCTGTTGCAGCTTTTGCAACAGGGCGGCGTTCAGGCTCAGGGGTTCAGCGCTGTATAATGTTTGCATAGGATAAGGTAGTTGAAATGACTGATATAAGGACCCGCGCAGGAAGCCGCTACGGGAATAATGCCTAAAGAATGGGTAAGCTGAGCCTGGCACGCTTCCAGGGTGGTGAGCAGCGCGGCGTTGCTTTTGCGGTAAGGCCCGTAGGCCCGTACGATGCCGTCGTTCTCAATCGTACGGCTATTGGCTTTGCCGGTAGTGGTATTAAAGTACTGGACGCCGGTAATGCAAAGCCCCCGGGGCATCTGCTGCGACCGGTAGTAATCCCGGAGCTGACTGGCAAACATGCCCTTGCCATCGGCAGTGTTGACATGTGTTTCGCCAAACGAAGCGAAGAAGGTCGTGTGGGCCGGGTTAAGGTCGTATAACTTCAACATCAGGACAAAGTTCGCCAGCAGCTCATCATCGCGCGAGCCGCGGTAATCGGTATATGCGCTGGTAACAGCCAGCAGCTCCCGGTAACCGGCTTTAAGGAGTTGCCGGTAATGTTGCAGCTCCTGCTGCAACAGGGCAGCGATTTTTTGGTTGTAATTACGGATTTGTTTTTTGCTGCCGGCTGTGCAGGCCGCGTGTAATAAGGGGATAAGCCCGTCGCCCGGCGCCTGTTGCCGTAATGCGGTTTCAAAGTAGCGCAGGCAATCATGATAGGCTATGGTTTTGAAACCGGAAGCATCGTTGCCGATACAGAGGTCTATGCCGATAAAACGGATCTGCATACTATCGGGTTGCCCGCTGTTGAGACGGCGCAATTGCTGTAATAACCAGGTACTATGGCGGCTGTCGGGATGGCTAAGCAGGCTGTCGGTACCGGTTTGCAGGAAGAGATTATAGCGGAACGCATAACTATGCGGCATTTCCAGGATAACATACCGTAATGCCCGCTCCCGGTGCAATTTCCTGATATAAATGAATTGCAGTACAGGGTTGATATCGATATTATGAAGTTCTGAAAGCAGGAAGAATCGCGCTTCGGGTACCGCATCGAAGTCCAGGCGCCGGCCCAGGCCGGCGGTGTCGGTATCTACCATAGCCTTGCTGATACAGGAACGTATATCCCGGGCAATGCAAGGCCGCCACAGGAGCAAGAAGCACAGGAAAAGAAACGGGGTGTAGCGGCGCATAGAAATAACATAAACCCGGTTGCCATGTCGGCACGGCAACCGGGTGGATTGGCTTAGCAGTTAGAGCAACGGGTAGTACCCCTGTTGGTCATCCTGGCGCAGCTGTTCCTTTCGCTGCAGGCTACACCGATAGACAAGATACCCGGAGTGCCCGGATCGAGTGAAATGGTACCGCCGCCGCCACCGGTGGTCACGGCTCCGCCTTTTACTGCGTCGATTTCGTTGTTGGTCAGGTTAGATACCCTTACTTTTCTGATAGAAAGTTTTTTGATGTCCTTTTTCATTTGATGTGATTTGATATTTCCCGTTTTGTCGTACAGGAATAAAAACGCTGTCATTTTAAGTGTGCAGGCACTGCGCTCTTCGCATTTGTAATCCGCCCTGAAGAGAAGCGGTGTGCTGCCGGCCGGCTTATCGCTGCAGTCGAAAAGCTGCCGTAGGCAATAGGGTTGGGTTGCCGGATCAGGCCGGCTGCACCTGTTTATGTTTAGCCATCGCTAGTTGCGACAGGTAATATTTATCCAGGAAGAAGTAGATCAGCAATTCATATTTACGTTGCTGCGCCAGGAAGAGCCGGTTCATGAACATGTGGATATAACTGCGCAGCAGGTCGTCGAGTCTTGCTGTGTCGTCCTGTACGACCGACAGTATTCGCTCTATTACAGGGCCGTTACTGATCGAACGCGTTTCGAAGATAGCCGCCGCTTCTGCGATACCGTTTTCATCGTCCTGGTCAGTGTCGAGATGACGGGCAATTGCTTTTTGCAGGTTGCGGTACTTGTCGTTGAGTTGTTTTTGCAAAGCCGGGTGACCACCAAATTCTTTAAAGAAGCTGGTCTGCATGGCCTTCAGCAGTTTGCTGCGGCTTTCGGTAGTATACCCGAAATCGTCGAGCAATTTGCCAATGCCACGCATCGCGAAGTAAAGCCGGTATTGTTCGATCTCTTCGCCATCGAGCAGGTTGATAAAGCGCAACACGGCCAGGCTGTCGTTGCAAAACAAATGCTCTGCCGCTTCGATAAGGTCGTCGCCGTAGCGCTCCAGCTCCCGGCTGTAGCGATCGGTGGTTACTTTATACAGGGTTCCGGTGTCCAGCAAGGGTTGCAGTACTGCCATCAACTGCCGGGCCACCGCTGCTTGTTTGCGGGTATCGGTATTGTAAAAACGGATGCGGAAGTGTGCCCCGCTTTCGTCGCGGTAACGGATAAAAAAGAAACGTTCGAACAAGCCGTCTTCGAGTCCCTGTTCCACAAAGGGCAGCAGGCATTCTTTCAATACCTTCTCGGCTGTAACGGAGCCGCTGTATACTTTAAAGTAAAGCCATTCGCTGTGCAGGGCAAAGTGGCGCTGCGCTTTACCGGATTTTTGCAGCAGGACGCCGGTATCGTTACCGCCTTGCTGTGCGGGCAGCGTGACCGGTATAATAATTTCGTTGGTAAACGGCGCATCGCCCGGCCCGCGCACCACACAGTTCTCTTCCGTAAACAGGAACTCTTCGAGCAGCACGGATTTATGGCGGTTAAGATAATGCAGGAAGAGCTCCCGCCCCAGCTCCTGTTCGAAGTCGATCAGCAGTTCATTATCGCCCTCTACATAAACCACCCGGACCGGTATGCCTGCTTCGTTGCGAAAGGCCTGGAGGGCGGCATCGCGGCCGGCTTTATCCTTTGGCAGGTTGCCCAGGTCTTTTTCTTCGACCCGCCATTTGGCCTTATGCAGTACCAGGTTCTTGTATACTACGCGGGGCAGGTGTCGCAACTGTACCAGCGGCCCCCAGTCCCATACATTGGGATAGGCGATATGCTGGGCCTGTAGGTCGCAGAGAAAGCGGTATACCGGCAGGCTTTTTACGCTGAAGTTATGTGCAGTGGTAAGCCTGGGCATAATGCGTTTACCCAGTTTATGACTGAATAGGATCACTTCGTCCTGTTCGATGCGCACATAGAGGTCTTCCAGGGGTATCTGGTGTTCCTTGTCCGTGCCGGACTTGCCTACATAAGGGATCTCGTAGCGGCGCAGTACGGGCCGGAGCAGGATATTGCCTACCCTGGCCTGTGGCAGGTGCGCGATCTCGGCATAGATCACCTCCGGGTCAGTAGCTTCTTCGGCAGCCAGTATGGTTTGAGTAAGCTGGCATATGGCCGCATCGCCATGGGTAAAGCGCCCAAGTATATTACCACCCGAAGGACCACTAAAGCCCGAGAGGTCGAAGACGAAATGCTCCGCATCCAGCAGCCCGTCCTGTTTGAGTAAACTGCCCATCAGGTGCATGCTCGAAGGGAAGGTATAATTTTCTGTTTGTTTGCGGAATGCTTCCAGCTCTTCTTCCGTAACAACCACCTGGTCCTGCTTATGCTTTAGCCAGTCATGGTATTTCGATAGGGTAAAATGGGTAATGTAGTCTTCGTGGGCGCTGTTCTGGCTGCCGGGTACAAAGGCCAGCAGGTCGTCGATCCAGGCGCTGCCCCCGGCCAGCTCGTCGCGGGCGCTGCCATAGCCGATGCCCAGGTCGGCATCGAGCACGATGGCCAGCGGTACTTCGGCCTCTTCGTAGCGGGCATAGAATTTTTGCTTAAAATCGTCGAGATCTTTGTTTTTGGCAGGTCTGGCAAGGGCTTTCAGGTCTTCGGCCTGGTTGATGATAGCCGTTATCAACGACTTGCTGATGGTCTGTTCAGCCGTATCAAGGAAGAGGTCGGCCTGCAGGGTATTTTTAGGCACATCCACGCTCAGGCCCAGTTGCCGCAGTTCATCTTCTACCTGCTGGTAGTAAGCAACACCCGGCGCGGGGTTGCTGATCAGGGCCTGTATCTTCTTCAGTTGTTGCAGGATGGGCATTATGTCGCTGAACGATTCCAGCTGCCCGATCAGCTGGTCCAAAGGTTCCTGGCCCGTAACACAGGGCTCAAGCGATGCCGTCAGCAATTGCGATTGCCACATATCGTCTATGAATTCGAGCGCGCTTGCTTCGTCTACCGCCTCCTGCTCCATCAGCATCAGGCACAGTTCCTGTACGGTAGCGCCTACGGCTGCCCGTTGCAGTGTTGCTTTAATATAGTCCGTTTTGTCGATGGAGGTGAGGTGGTAATTCCGGACATTGTTCTGTATGGTATATTCGGCATAACGGAACCCGTCCGGCAGTTCATAGAGGCTATTGTTGGTATACAGGACTACCTGTTCGCGGATCACCGGCATGCCGATCAGGGCCTGGATGATCCCGGAAATATAGTTCATGTCGATGCGCAGGCGGCGCATATGTTGTGCCTTATCGCCCAGCAACAACCGGGTTGCCTGTTCGTCGCTTACGCCGGCCAGTGCCGATCCGGCAAAGGTGCCGTAAGGCGTACAGCGGGTACAGCTGCGTAACCAGTATTTGGCAAAACTCTGCCGCAGCTTCTCAACCGGTCCGGAGCGCCCGCCGCCGGCCTTTTGGTATTCGTTCCAGAACTCGGGCGAAGACAGGTAAAGGCCTTCCTGGAACAGGACATCGGTTTGCTCCGGGAAGCGAAAGGCCTGCTGCAGGCTTTGCAGAGGCGAGCGGAACAGGATATGATCGAAGTGCTGGTACATAAATACATTGGTTTTAACGGCGACAGTCGTAATGGTTGAACTCTTCTGCTGTTACCCGGATCCTGGCGCCGGAAAAGGCTACCAGGTCGAAGCCCAGGTCGCCGGTTGATGCCCCGGTGGCAAAAATGCCGGTGCTGAACAAACGTTGTTTGCTGCCGGCCGCGTAGCGTTCCATCATGCCGGCAGGCTTATCTTTGCGGCCTTCCCGGCCGAAAGCATTACGCAGTGCGATATGCCGGTTGGCGGCCCAGATAACCGTTATGCCTTGTCTACCGGTGGAAAAATGACGCTCCAGGAAATCTATATTAGCGGCCATCATCTCTTCGCGTAACCTGATCTTGTCCTGGCTGCGGGTATAAGCCAACAGGCGTGCCAGCACTTTACGGTTTTCCAGGCAGCGCACCAGTAAGGCGGTATAAGCCGGCTGCTTGTCTGTACGTTTCAAATCGTTGATGAGCGTATCCTGCGCAGCTATAACTAATGCTGCTTCTGTTGCGCTCAGGGCGCGGGTTTTAGCTCCCGGGTATTGTGCTATAGCCAGGGCCAGGAGCGCATCGCTGCGTTGTGCCGTTGCCCTCATGGCGCCGCTTATATAACCCTGTTCCAACAGGTAACGGTTAAGATACAGGAACGAACAGTTTTCCTGTGGATCCAGGCCGGCAACAATCACTTTGTTTTTTTCTATAAAGCCCGACAGGCCCGGGTATACGGCCTTCGTTTTCCAGAAGGGGTATACAAAATAGCTGTAAGGCTTTTGTTCGATCATTGCCAATACCGCATCGGTAAAGGGGCTTTCGAAATACAGGGCGCCTACCGTACAACGGCTATGGAGTTCCTGTAGCAAGGCCAGTTTATACAGGTGTTGTTGGTCGTCGTTGTGTTCGCTTTCGCCAAGCCCCACCAGTTGCGGCCCGGCCCGGCATATCTGTTCTGCCACTGAGGCGGCATCCTGGCCAAAGGCAGGCCCGGTACACAACAGGAGGACGAACAGCAGCCGGCTCATAACAGTAATATCTTTTGCCAGTCGCTGGTCGCGGGCTGCACCAGGCTCTGGTAGCTGAGCCCGATACCGGTAAGCCCTTCGAGCAGGCTGCTTTTTTCGGCCAGGGGCACATCCTTGTCTTCGTAAAAAAAATAACCATCGCCGCGTTTAAAGTCCAGGCCCTGTTCGTACCAGTATATCGATGCATCCCGGAATCGTTGCAGGCCGGTAGTGCGGTAGATGGCGTTATAGATCAGGATGCAACTGCTGCCGCCATGGCAAAGACAATTGTCGTAGATCACGGCACTGCCGCGGGTATCGCGCTTCAGGGTCCTGTCGGCCAGGGCCAGGCCTTCTGCATACAGCCCCTTATGTTGTAACTGCTTGCCTGCATGCAGCAGGGTACTGGCAATAGCCAGGTCGCCATAACACCAGGAAAGCCTTGTGGAGCGCCTGTTGTAGTCGGTTCGTTCCTGGAGTTGGTCGTCGAGGCGTATTTCGGTGGGGAACTTGGAAAATTGCAGGTCGTCGCCGTTAATGCTAAAGGTTTTCATAGCTTCGTAGGAATCGCAGATGATGCCTGCGATTTCCTGTTGTGCCGCTGCCGGCAGGAATCCCGCTATATCCGTAAGCAGGTACCACATCGAAGGTATGCCGTGTGCCAGGCCGAGATTATAGGCATAACCCTTACCCAGCTTCACATTCATATAGTCGAGCCAGAAGTATTTTTTGTTGACCCCGTACGTTGAGGCTTTAATTACCTTATGATACAAGGCGGCAAAGTCTTCGGGGTTGCGGATCGCGTTCCTTTCCCTGAGATAGATGTAATCGCCGAGACTGCCGAAGAGCAGGTCGAAGTTGCCGTTATCCATTTTATCCTGCAGCGAGGCATAAAGGTCGGCATCGATATCGTCGAATGATCCGGTATCCAGGAGGCTATGGTCGAATAAACGGTTTACATAACTCAGCGACCATAACATACCCGAGAGTCCTCTCGCAAAGGAAAGGTCGTCAACCGAGCCGCACTGTTCCGCGATGCGGTTACAGAGGTCGTGTATCACGGCCAGGTCAGCATCATTCTTTACGGGTTGGTATTGGTAATGCTGTGCCAGGAAAAGGTTTACGCCTGCCAGACCCTGCATCAGCGAATAGTCGTTATGTACAGCGGCTTCGCGGGTCAGTGCCTGGTGTATACCCGACAGCTCGCTGGTAACCGAATGTTTTACATCTGATAATAACTCCATAGACCGGTTGCTTGATGGGTGTGCGAAGAAGGATAGTGAAAGGGAATGATCCAACCTGAATGTATTTCGGACGGCAATTCAGGTCGGATCCCTTTTTGTCTTTATTGGTGATGTTGGTGCTTGTCGTACAAATATATCCAGCTGCCTGAAAGGCAGGAAATGAATAGGATAAACGGGAGTATAACAGGGATAAACCGGCGGGATAGTTTTGATAATACCCTTTTCTATAAGTTCGTAGCGGGACGCAACGAGCAGTGCAGAATATGTAAATGCAAAACGCCCCGGAGCAAGAAGACCGGGGCGTTTATATAAAAACAAAAGTATTAGCGGCTACACATTGTATCCACGCAGCAGCTGTCGCAACGCTGACAATGAGAACCGTTTTCTGCTTTACAGGTAATCATAGACAGGAAACCGGGGTTTTCGATAACAACGGTACCGCCACCGCCGCCGGCTGTAGTGCCGATAACACCGCCTTTAACGAGATTGATTTCCTGGTTGTTCAGGCTGGCAATTCTTTTTTTGTTGATCTGGAGTTTAGAGGAATTTAATTGGATCTTTTTCATGTTTGTAAGTTTTAAAGTACTCTTTTCTTGACCGCCGTAGAGTAATAGTTCAGCGTGCGTTGATGGAGGCAGGTTATAAACGCGTCTTCCTGTTTTGCCCGCGGATACAGATCCGGCAAGCGTTTCTGTTGCCTTGCCTGGGGTGGAGCTGCAGTCTGCCACCCGGCGGAGCACCCGTTTATCGCAGCCTGCCGGAAGGCAGTATTGCAACGCTGGTAAAACAAATATAATCGCAGCGCCGCCGGACTAAAAAAAATATCTTGTCAAGCAGAACATAGCAGGGATGAACCCTTTTGATAGGAAGGATATTGATTTTTGCAGGTACTTTCCGGGGTTTTGTACCGGGCTTATTGCGTTTTGCGGCCACTAAACCAGGGGTTAATATCTGCTAAGACCTGGTTCGTACCCGCTTAAAACGGATTGGGCTTAAAAAAAATACCGGAATTATGGAGTCAGTATATTTGTAATATCTTAATGGAGACACTAAAATCAACTAAAAACACTAAAGTTAACTAAACATGAAAACGAGGAACGTACAGCATAAAAGCACCAAACTGAAATTAAACAAGATCGCCATCGTAGACCTGACTGCTACGGAAATGTTACAGGTAAACGGCGGAGCGCCCACAGGTACCGGCGCCAATACCGGTACTGGCGGCGGTGGCACCAACACCCTGCAGACCGGTACCCGTACCATTCACTCTGCTGCACCGAGCGGCCCCTGCACCGGCGAGCCCATCCCTTATACCACTACGATCCTTACGGCTTCTATAGGCTAATCCCGGCCCGGCCCCTGTACATATTGATACCAGCCCCCGGGATGGTATCAATATTTTTTTTATAAACCTCCTGTATGCACGCTAAACTTCTGACCGTACTCCTGTTCCTGCTCCTGCTTGGCCCTGCTGTACAGGCCCGTGATACCGATCTTGAATTCCTGGTGGAAAAGATCAAACTGGATTATCCTGTATTCCGCGAGAAAACACAGCACATTAATTTCGACAGTTTCGTTACACGGACCATTGCTGCCAACAGCGATACTTTCAGGGCTATGGCGCTTATCGTCGATTTCTTTAAAGACCGGCACCTGGACCTGGTCCGCACACGCGCTGCCTCTCCTGTGGATACGGCCTTATGCCAGGCGGGATATCGGGATGTGATGCGTTATTTCGGCCGGCAGCAGCGCTTACAACGTTACGAAGGGTTCTGGGTAAATGATTATAATAATTGTATCATTGCACTGAAACAGGAAGGGCGCAGGCCCCTCGCTTACAGGGGATATGTAATTGCGTCGCGCGACAGCAGTATCCTTCGTCCCGGCATGACGGCACTTGATTTTGAACAGGATGCCGCAGGCGCTTACTTCGGCATGTTTGTGAGCGGTTATACCGGATCCCGGTTTTATGTCACCACCCGGTTCCGGAGCGATACCCTGTTTACGACCGGCGCTAACAGCAAGTGGCGGAAACTGCCGCATTTTGACCCCGGCCTGCTCCGTAACCTGCCGGTATTCGATAAACGGGTGCGCGGCGGCCTGCTGGACGAAGACAACTACCTGGTAGTACTACCCGGGAATACAGAAGACAATACCCTGCTGGCAGACAGCATCGTCAGGCGCGATTATAAAAAGATAGCCGGGGCCAAAAACCTGATCATCGATCTGCGTAATAACCTGGGCGGTACCATCAGGACCTATTTCCCGCTGATGCCATTTATATATACAGGGCCTATTGCGCGTACCGACGGTGATGTGTATTGTACCGAAGACGGTATCCGCAACGAAGAAGAAAGCCTGGCTGCTTATTGCAGGCAAGGCGCTGTGGATTCCGGCCAGCTTAAGGCCTGGAAGGCGTTAATCGAAGAGAAAAAGACGAAGATCGGTTCCTTTGTATCGGGTTATACCGATACCCTGTTTTATGACAGCGTGATGCGAAAGCCGCAACAGGTGGGCATTATTATTAACTATGCCTGCCAAAGTGCTGCCGAGATGATGCTGCTCGAATGCAGGCAAAGCAAAAAGGTGATGCTGTTTGGCGAGCATACCATGGGCGCTATAGACCAGCTGAACTACTTCCCGATACCCTTGCCATCCGGTAAATACCGCCTGATGATGGCAACCGGGAAAAGAAAAATACCACCCGGCGGCGCACCGATCGACGGTAGGGGTATTTACCCCGATGTGCCGATAAGCGATGCCGAACCCGACTGGATACAGTTTGTCAAAACCTACTATGAAAAACATTAAAAGACATATTATCTTCTGGTCCTGTTATTTTTTGTACGTCTATATCACAGACTACTTTACGGACCCCGATGCCACGCTGGTAAAGGAACTCATCTTCTTCCTGTCGCAGAATATCTTTCTCTTTTACGGTTTGTATTATGTGTTGCGCAGGTTTTCGGTAAAAACGAAAAAAGACATTGTACTCAGCCTGCTCCGGGCAATACTGATGCTGGCGGCCTTTTGCGCCCTGCGCTATTTTGTACGGTATTGGCTGCTTACGCGGTATTTCGACCCGGCCTATGGCCAGTACGATATGACCATATTCTGGGTGAAGAATTTGCTTTGGGTGGTTAACTATATGTTCTTCGCGCTTGCTTACTTCTATTTCGTATCCTCGGTAGAAAAACAGAAAGCGCTGATGAAAAGCCGGGAAGAAAAAATGGCCGAAGAACAGGCCAAGATACAGATCGAGAATACCGCCCTCAAAGCACAGATCAACCCGCACTTCCTGTACAACACCCTGGATTTCCTGTATGCAAAGGCCCTGCCTCATTCTGCCGAACTCTCCGATGGTATTATACGGCTCGCCGATATTATGCGGTATTCGATCAAGCCGCAGGACCGTGATGGCCTGGCCAGGCTGGAAGAAGAGATCGAACACCTCGAAAATGTGATCGATATTAACCGGCTTCGCTTTAATAATTCTATTTATATTAATTTTGAAGTGGAAGGCGATCCCGGGGAGTTGAAAATTATACCGCTGGTGCTGATCACCCTGGTCGAGAATGTATTGAAACACGGCAGGGTCAATGATCCCTCATATCCCGCTACCATACGGTTATCGGTAACCGGCGGCAACCGGCTCGAGTTTTCGACCAGCAATAAAAAACGAAGCGGTCCCAAAGAATTATCCACGGGCATCGGTCTCGAAAACATCAGGAAAAGACTGGAAAGTGCTTATGGTAGTCATGCTTCTTTCAGGACAGAAGAGGCGGACGATTTTTTTCATACGCACCTTACCCTGCAATTTGTTTAAGTAAACCCCATACCCCATGATCAATTGTTTAATTGTAGACGACGAACAGCACGCAATTGATATCCTGACGCATCATGTGCAGCAGACCAATTTCCTCAACCTGGTACTGGCCACGACCAATGCCATGGAGGCGCTCGATGTGATCAATAACCAGAAAATAGACCTGTTGTTCCAGGATATACAGATGCCGGAAATATCGGGTATCGATATGGTAAAGGCTATTAATGGCAAGTGCAAAGTGATCCTCACCACAGCCTATAGCGAGTATGCGCTGCAGGGCTACGAACTCGATGTGGTCGACTTCCTGCTGAAGCCCGTATCTTTTCCGCGTTTTATAAAAGCAGTACAAAAGGTAGCCGCGCTGATGCCGCAACAGCCGGCTGCGCCTGTGGCCGAAGCCCGGCCGGAAGAAGATTTTATTTATGTAAAGACCGGTATAAAACACAAGGTGATCAAGATCAACCTGGGCGAGATCGACTACATAGAAAGCCTGAAAAACTATGTGGCCATCTACCACGAAGGCAAGAAAACACTGGTATACCTGAGCCTGAAAGAACTGGAGGCCAACCTGCCTGCCAGCCAGTTTATCCGGGTACATAAGTCTTATATTATTCCCTATGCGCGCATCATGCGTATCGATGGCAACCAGATCATCCTGAAGAATGTGCAGGCCGATATCCTGCTGGGTGAAACGTACAAGGCCTTTTTCTGGGAGAAGATAAAAAACAAAACGATCGGCTAAGCTGCCTTGCCATAGGCAAAGGGCTCCCGGTATCCTACCGGGAGCCCTTGTGGTATTGACTACAGCGCGTTTCAGGATATAGCTGCCACAGTTTGCAGCTTGTTGTCGAGCTGTAAGGGATGATAGCGCCTGAACACCTTGCCCAGCAATACATCGGCGATCTGCTCCGATATTTTATGGTCAGCCAGCCGGTCCAGCCAGAAGTACTCGCCGGCCGAGTTGATCTCCAGGAAGTAGTATTCATTTTCCGGTGTAACGATAATGTCGATCGCTCCATAATTGGCGCCATAGATATCCATCAGGCGCAGCAACTTCTCCCGCACGTCTGCGGGCAGTTCGTAGGGTTCCCATTGGGCCAGCAGTTCCAGTCCTTCGCGCCGCCAGTCTACTTTTGCATTGTCCATCTGCTGCGAATCCACGGCGAAGGTAAACACGGCGTCGCCTACGATCGTGACCCGCAGCTCGCGGGCCTTTTCTATTTTCTGTTGGAACTGCATGGGGCAATACTGCAGGCTGTCGATGCTATCCAGGTTGTCTTCCGTGATGACATTGGTAAAGACTACATGCTCCCGGCCTTCGCGATATATGGCAAAGGAGCTCTGCATCTTTACAATAGCGCCTTCTTTATGCGCCAGTACAAACCGCCGCGCTTCTTCCGGACTGTTGGTGATACAGGTTTCCGGAACCTTGAGGCCCAGTGCTGAGGCGATTTTCATTTGTTCCTCCTTGCTGTCGAGCCGACGGTACTGGCTGAACCGGCCGATCTGGAAGCAATGCATGCCTTCGAGCATACCGAATAAGGTTTGCCGGATCTCGCCGTGTGCGCTCGACAGGTACTCGCCTTCGAGTTGTTCTTTAAGACCGCTGGCCAGGTTATGGCTGCGGCGGTACCACAGGGCGGTTATATCCCCCAGGTTTTCCCTTTTTCCTTCATAGTCGAGGTAGGTATGCCATACGCCGTTTTCGTAACAGGAGCTCAGGCCATAGGCCAGCGGGTAGCGGTCTACATTAAAGCGGATTACCTGTGCGCCCTGTGCTTCGAGCTTACCGGTTACGATATCGATGCATTCGTTGTCCTGGCTATGGGTAATGATGAGTATTTTCTGCATAGTGTGGTCTTGTGAGTAATGCCAATAATAGGGTGTTGAAGCGGATGCTTATATTTTGCCGGCCAGCTTTTCGGCTATGGTTTCTCCTATAGGGTAGCCCAGGTCGCGTTGCAGCATGCCCCATTCTCCCTGCGGGTTTACTTCCAGGAAAAAATAGCGCCCGTCCTGGTGCCGGATCATATCTATCGCGCCGAATAGCAGGCCCATGTCGCGCATCATCAGGTCCAGGCTGCGCTGTATCCCTCCGGGTAACTGGTAGGCTTGCCAGGCAAGGGGTACATCGGTCGCAATGCGCCAATCCGTTTTCCCTTTTTCGGAATCGCCGGTATCGATCTTGCCGGCAAAGAATACGCCATCTGCATAAGCGATCCGGAGCTCATAGGCTTTGGGTATAAACTGCTGGAAGATCATAGGGCAATAGGGCAGGGCATCCAATTGGTCGAGGTCCTGCTCGCGGATGCGCGTGGTCGGGAACATAGCGCCGCCGCCCGACATACTGCGGCTCAGGGTGCCATGCAGTTTAGCGATCATGGCGCCCTCGCATTGGCTATGGAAAAAATCCTGTACCTGTTGCGGGTCGTTGGAAAACAGGGTGGGCGCGATCAGCAGGCCGTTCTTTTGTGCCAGCTCGAGCTGTAGCGCTTTGTTGCCACCGATGCGGTGGTCCTGTTGCATAGGGTTCATCCAGGGCACATCACGCAGCGCATCGAAAAACAGGTCGCGCATGGTATCATACTCCTGGTAAAAGATAGCCCTGTACTGCGGATCAAGTTCGGCAGGAGCCTGTATGCCCCATAGCTTGCGGTACCATACGGCGGTTACCTCGCGGGTGTCGATACTGCGGCCGTCGAGTAGCAGGGTAAAATTAAAAGGGTAGGCATTGCCGCCGAAGGCAAAAGATACCTGGTCGGAAAACCGGTCGGTATCGAGCCGGATACTTTCGTGGCCCAGCTCGCCGAGCCTTTTTTGTACGATGTCAATGTTATAGAAATCTCTGGAATGGGATAGGCATAAGATCATGAAATACCGGTTATAAGGGCAAATAAAAAGCAATAGCCTGCCTGCCCGGCGGGCTATTGCTTCAGGAAAGATCAGGGGATTAAGCCGGGAGGCTTGTAATATCGTCGTCCCCGTCGGAAGGATATTTGTTGGTATGTGCTTCGTCGCTGTCGGAAGGTACCTTAAGGGTTACATGAATGGGGCCGCCATCGAGGTCGGAAACCTTGCTGGTATTGTCTTCCTGGTCGGAAGGGTATTTCAGGGTCTGGCCGCCCTGTACGGCTTCGGATTCAGATCCGGACAGGTTCTGGTCTTCGAGGAAATGCGCGAAGAAGGGCTTTTTAGCGTTTGTTTGTTTTTTCATATGGCTTTTGTTGAGGTAAGGAATTGCGTTTTTAACGGGATACGATAGGGGGTATTGCCGGTATAATTAAACCCGTTCCGGCAACAAGCAGAAACGGGTTTAAAGCTAAAGCAATTTTCTTCAACTTATAATGTTTTAACATAATTTGAGATAATAATTTATGTCAAAATAATCATTATATTGATAGCCATTCTTTTACTGTTTCCCAGCACCGGGTGCTCAGGACACCGGTACGGCCTTGGCTGCCTGCGCCACTTTGGAGGTGTAATATTTTTCCAGGAAATGGTAAATAAGCAGTTCATGTTTCCTTTGTTTGGCAACGAAAAGCCGGTTGAGGAACATGTGGATATAACTTGAAAGCAGGTCCCAGTGCTGGTTTTCGTTACCCGACTCTTCGGCGGCAAGCCTTACGATCTCTGGCGCCAGTTCGCGGATGCGTGCTGAGCGCTGCCTGAAGATGTCGATCACATCCGCAATATCGTTCTGCTCGTCATCTTCATCGTTCAGGAACGATTCGATATCCTTCTGGAACCTGCGGTACTTATCATTCAGTTGTTTGTTCAGGAGTTTAGCGCCGCCAAATTCTTCTACGAAGCCCCGTTGCAGGTTGCCCAGCAGGTTCTTTTTCCATTCCAGGTTAAAGCCGAAGTCATCGAGCAGGATGTCGAGGCCGCGTGCAGCCAGCTTCCAGCGGTACTCTTCGCCCTCCGGCCCCTCCAGCATACTTACGATACCCAGTACGGCATGACTGTCGGCATCGAAGAGCTGTTCGCTCAGGGCCATGGTGCTTGCGCCGTAACGCTCTATTTCGCGGGTATAGGTATCGGTCTGTATCTTTTTGATCTGGCCTGCTTCGATATAAGGTTGCAGGTCGTCGAAGATCATGGTAAGCAATTGTTCGTTCTTCGAACGGTCGGCGCTGTTCAGGAACCGGAGCCTCAGGTGCGGGTTAGGATCGGCATAACGCAGGAAGAAGAAGGATTCGGCAAGACCTGCTTCTTTCCACTCCGGTATCTTTTCGGCAAAGTAGGTAGACAGCAGTTCTTCGGTAAGTGCATAACCGCAGTAGATCTTCACATACAGCCATTCACTGCCCGGCGTATAGTTGCGGGGTATCGACTGCATCTGCTCCTGGTCGTGGAAGCGGGCCGCAGCCTTCTGTTCGGCGGTTACGGGTTTGTAGCGTAGCGGTATCAGCACTTCGTTGGTATACGCTCGGTTATCCGTATCGGTCACCATGCTTTCGTTTTCACCAAAGAGGAATTCCCGCAGCTTAACGGACTGGCGTTTCTTCACGAAGTCGAATAAGATCTCCAGGCTTTCGGGTTGTGTACAGTCGATCAGCAGTTCATTATCCGCATCGGCAATGGTTACCAGCGCCGGCATATTCCGTTCTTCGCGGTAGCGGGTAATATTTTCGACGATTTTATTTTTGTCCTTGGTCAGGGTATCCACATCTTTCTGTTTCAGCTCCCAGGTAGCCCTGCTGATGATGATGTTATGATACATAACGCGGGGCAGGTAAGGCTTGCCCGAACATACGCCCCAGTCCCAGTAGAAGCCGCTTCTTACGCCCTGCTGCTGCAGGTCGCAGAGAAACTTATAGGCGGGCAGGCTGTTATAGCCGTAGTTATGTGCAGAACTCAGCCGCGGTATAACGCGCTTATTCCATTTTTTACTTCTTAAAACGATATTGCCGCGCTGCACCGATACCATAAGGTCGGAAAGCGGCAACTGGTGTTCGGCGTCTACGCTCGCTACGCCCACATACGGAATCTCGTAAGGACGCAGGATAGGCCGGATCAGTACATTGGTAGCCCGCGCCTCGGGGAAGTGTACCACCTCGGCAAAGATGGCATCCGGGTCGGTGGCTTCTTCTTCGCGCAGCAGGTCTTTTACTTTTTCGGTCATTTCTGTATCGCCGCTGCAGAAGCGGCCCAGCAGGTTGGCCGCAGAGGGGCCGCCCAGCGATTGCATACTGAACAGGTAATCCTGGCCTTCGGGCGCCCCGGGCGCCGCTTTGTGCAGGCTGCCGAAGAGGAAGCAACTGCTGGCAAAATTCAGGTTATCTGTTTTGCCGAAGGGTTTCAGGTCTTCGTCGGTAATGTGTACGGTGGTCAGCCGGTCTTTGATAAACTGCTCGTACTTGTCTAAGCTGAGTTGTTGTAACGGAGTCCAGTTGATGGTGCTGGGGCCATTGCTGCCGCCGCCGGCCATAATATCTTCTACGAAAGGCGTATGGAACGAGTTGTCGATACTGGCGCCGTAACCGATGCCGGTCTCAGCATCGAGCGCCAGGTTCAGCGGTATTTCCTGGCCGTCGTACAGCTCGTTCAGTTTATTGCCGAAATTAGTAAGCTCTGTATTGCCCTGTGGATAACTGTTACAGATGGCCAGCAGCTTGGAGAGCTTTTGTGTAATGTCGTTTACCATATCGGCGCTCAGCGTGCAGTGGCTGGTGCTTTTAAACAGGTCGATCTGCAGCAGGTCCTTGGGCAGGGCAATGGGAAAGTCGGTTTCGCATTGCTGGTGGATCTCCGAAAGGCGCTCCTGGTCATAATCCTGTTTGCTGAACAGGACGGAGAGCGCCAGCAGCTGGTCCCTGAGGGCTTTGGCATCGGCGATGCTTTCCAGCCGGTCGATGAGCAGGGGCAGGTTGCCGGGCCCGGTTATTTTAGGTTCCATTTCCGAGATCAGCAGCTGCGCGTCGATCAGTTCGTTCACAAAGCCTTCTGCTTCTTCCTGCGCAATGCTGTCGTCTTCGGCCAGGATCAGTTGTACCATCTCGCCGATCGTCAGGCCCGCCTGGGCCTTTTCGATGATCTGTTCGATAAACACCGAGTTGGTAATGGAGCTCAGCAGGTATTTACGCCGGTTATTGTTGATGGTATATTCGGCGTAGCGAAATTTATCGCCGATCTTATACACGCTGTTATTGGTATAGAACCGGAGTTCTTTACGGATATATACCTCTTTGAGGATATAACTGCAGACTTTGGTATAGTAGTCCATATCCAGCCTTACCTGCTGGATAGCCTCGCCGGGACCGTTTATGGTAAGCTGTGTTTCGGCGCCTATCGTACCCAGGCTACAACCGGCAAATACACCGTAAGGGGTGCTGCGGGAACAGGCGCGTACCCAGTATTTATATAAGGAAGACTTCAGTTTATTGATCTTCTTTTCGTTGAATTCGCCGGGTTGTTCGATAAACCGGTTCAGTTCTTTTACCAGTTCCCGCGAGCCGATGTACAAGGCATAAGCAAACTCGGGTTTGCCGGCAATCAGTTGTGCCGGATCTTTTTCAAAGATATCCTTGTATTGGGCAACCGGGAAAAGCGGTGTTCTTAAGACGAAAAAATCAGATGACGTTAGTGGCATAGGTAATAAAAATAGGGTCCAATGATGTATTCAAATATAAGTATATGCCCCGGGAAATGTGTAATAAAAAGGACGAAACCTTGTTTTTACGTGATTTCCGGTAGGGGCAGCTAAGGGTATCCGGGTAGGCCGGGACCAGGCCCGGTAGCGATACATAGGAAGGATAACCGGGCAAAGCGCATTCCTGTCTTTTGCCCGGTTATTGATCCTGTTTTTAATTGCATTGCCCGCCCGGACCTTCCAGGGTATTGGCGGGGCACTTGTTACAGTTGGTCTGGTAACGTGTGTATACGCAGTATACCCGGTCGGTATACAGGTCGCCGCCTACAACCGCCCTTTGCTGGCCGGTATGCAGTGCTGCAATGGTTCCTTTATCGAGGAACAGTTTTTTGCCGAATGCTACTTTTCTTTTTTTCATAACCATTGGGTTTTTAAATGTTAATAAAAAAAGCATTGTTGCCGCAAGTCCGTATATACGGGCCTTTGGGGGTAGAAGCCAGCCAGGGCCGGGGCATCGAGCCGACCGGGTAACCCTGCTGCTAAGAGATCAGCAGCGATTCGTCCCAGTGCAGGGGCTCGTCCACATGGCGGGAGATAAGGCTAAGGCCCGTACCGGCGCTGCCATCCAGGAAGTCCCAGCGGTATTGCCATTTGTCGTCCTTGCCTTGCCATACGCTGATGCCGCGTTCTGCGGGATTCTCCGAGAAGCGGATCATTTCGTTGGTCATCTCGTACCAGTCCTCCGCGCATTTAAAAAAGGCGCGGTCGTTGGTGGCATGCCAGAACCTCAGGTACATGGCTGCATTGCCGGCTGCTCCATGGCAGAGGCAGGCATCCAGTATACCCGCCGATTCGCGGGTAACGCGCTTGGTATTGTGCATCAGTATATTCAGGGCTTTGGTCTGCCAGCGTTGTTCCTGGAACTGTTCGCCGCAATACCATAAGGCAATGGCGACATTGATATCGCCATAACACCAGGATATGCGGCTGTAGTTCGATTCGCCCAGGCTGGCGGGGTAGAGCGGGTCCAGCGGACCTGAGATCTTATTCTCGTGGTTCAGGATAAACTCCATCGAACCGTATACCAGTTCCTGGCAGGTTTTCCGGGCTATACCGGCTTTATGGATCTTGGCCAGTATGATCTGCATGGAACAGGTACCGTGCGCCAGGCTAAAGGCATCGGTGCCGGTGGGCGACGGCGGGTCGGTATGATAATAGAAGATCGGCATGCTCAGGCCCTGCGGTGTTTGCAGGCAAACGGCGGATAGGCAGTTGACAAACTTTTCGAGATGTGCTTTTACCTCGGGCCTGTGGCTGAAGGGCACCAGGAAATTACAGATACCACCGCTGCCATGCAGCAGGTCGAAATTGTTTACCGACAGGTGGTAATCGCTTTCCATAATGGCGGCACGTATAAAGTCGGAAGCCAGGTCTTCGAGATCCAGTTCTACAAATTCGTATTTATGCAGGTGGTGCAGCAGCCAGAAGGGGCCTGTAAGCCCGTTGCAATAGGTAAAGGTACTGGTGGGGCCGGCCTGGAGCTCGTTATAGAGCTCTTCCATAAAGGGGATGGCATTGTCCTGTGTATCGTCTACATACTGTTCGTAGTAAAACATATAGAACAGGGCGCCCCATGCACCTTTAAACATATTAGGGCCTGCTTCCTTCAGCAGTTCTTTGTCGGAGATGACACGGAGCAGATCTTTATAGATAAGCTCCTGGTTTTTTTCTAGGGTGATCATGTATGTTTTGCAATTGATAGGATACTAATATAACAACTTTAAGCTGATTTACGTGCAAGCGTTCTGAATTCTTAGCGCATTTTAATGTGCCGTTGGTAAGCCCGGTTGCGTATGGAGCGTCAAATGCCTGTAGCGGTTAGCATACAGGCATTTGTAATCGTTTGTCGTGCTGGCAGGGTTTAAGATGCGCAGGCAATGTTTACCGATACCTCGTACACGGGGCAGCATTGGGTCAGGTCGATGCCCAGGCCAAGCGTCCGGCAGTTATCATTATGGGTGGCCACTACGCAGCCTTCGTGCAGGGACGCTCCGCCCAGTATATTGTTTTGTGCTGTGTTGTTCAATGCGGCAAGGGTTGCTTTGCTGAAGGTCAGTTTACCGGATAAGTTCAGGGTCTTTCGTTTCATTGTTGGTTGTTGAGGTTGGTTAGTGTGTAACAAGGTACACGGGTTTGGGAATGCGGGTACTTGCCTGTCCGCCGAGGATCTTAAGGATGTTGAGATCGCCAACGGTTATGCTAAAATTAACCTTTACATGATCGGTATAATAATAGCTTTGTGCCGAGCGGCAATATTCAATCGGTAGCCCGTCCTCGCGCAAACTGCGGATGATTCTTTTGGCTTGCCAGCCCGTAACGCCGATTTTTTTTCCAAGGAGTTGCGGGGGCCCTGTGGCTCTTCTTCTGATCAGTTCGTCGATGTACGCGAATGATTCATTGTGTTTTTTAATTTTCATAAGTTTTTTTGGATCATTTAAGAGTAAAGATTGCTTTTCAGTATGCTTAATCTCAATGAGTAAGGGCATTGCCTGTATAGAAAAGAATTTCAGAGGCGGATGCACCGGTTAAAAACCAGTCATCGAATTTAAAGATTTCCTATGCGAACATGCCTGATTTATGATAAAAATTTTTTATAATTGCAGGCGTTTTTTTTCGAATCACTAAAAAAATATCAGGATAACAGATATGGAAATGGTTAATGGATTTGAAATACTTAAAAAAAGGGTAGGGGCTAATATTAAAAAGATCCGTTTGATAAAAGGTATAGAAGTGAAAATGCTTTGCCTGGATCTGCAGATCTCTCCGGCCGCCTACAGTAATATAGAAAGGGGGGTTACGGATATCACGGTCACTAAGCTGGCCCTGCTAGCCGATTACCTGAAGGTTTCCTACGACCAGATCCTCGACTTCGAGCATCATACCCAATTTGGCGATGGCCCCGAACAGCAGGCCGATAAGGAGCCTGCTATGGCTACGGAACAGCATATGGAGGGCTATATGGTGGCGTTGGAACAGGCCAAAGAGGAGAACAGGTTCCTGCGGGAACAAAACAGCAAACTGCTGAATATGCTCGCGCAACAGCAGGACCTGGTAAAAAAATAAAAGTGGTCCTTATGCAATCGTCCGGGTACCCGCATCTAATGGGTATAAAACGAAAGGACATGGAAAATAAGATCAGCATCCCCAAACCCTGCCACGAAAACTGGAACGCCATGCTGCCCGAAGAGCAGGGCAGGTTCTGCCTGAGCTGCAGCAAAACGGTAATCGATTTCTCCGGCTGGGAACCCGAAGCGATACTCGACTACCTGCGCAACCGTAAGGAGGAACGCGTATGCGGACGTTTTAACCTGGAACAGGTAGCCACGCTTCCTCCCAAAGAAGACCTGCTGAACCGCGTGGTACGGGCGCAGATGCCACTATTGCGTAAGATCGCTGCGGTAATCGTATTGAGCTTTGGCCTGCTGCATGCCGGTGAAAGCCAGGCGCAACATATGTTGGGTAAGGTAAAAGCGCCGCAGGCCACAGAACAGGTACAGGCAGCGCCGGTAGATACCGCCGTAACCGCGGTTGATACGGCACGGCCCGAACCCCAGATTATGGGTATGATCGCCTTGCCGCCCAAACCACCTAAGGAACCCAGAAACGGGCATAAGCCGGTGAAGCAAAAAACGGCAAAGGAAAAGGCTGTAGCCCCGAAGCAGAGATAATAGCCGGCCTTGCCACTGCTATCAATGCAGGGTCCAACCCAGCAACAGCCAGCCCAGCACGATCAGCGGTGCGGGTATCTTGGAGAATTGCAGCAGGCAGAAGGTGATGATAACCACGACAAGACTCATAAAATCGAAACCGGTCCGGTTGATCTCCATAAACAGGATAATACCGGAAGCCCAGATCACCCCTACGATAACGGCATTGATACCCTCGAGCGCACGATAGATAATAACGTGTTGCTTGAGGTTCTGGTAAATGGGAAAGAGGAAAAACAACAGCAGGGTGCTGGGCAGGAATATGGCGATAATGCTTACGGCGCTGCCCGCTGCCTGCCATAGCGGCCCATAGGTGCTCATGGCAATACCACCAGTATAGGCGCAGATCGAAAATACCGGTCCGGGCATGGCCTGTACCACGCCAAAACCGGTCATCAGCTCGCCGGAGGTCATATAGGGGTTATGCCCGCGCTTCAGGGGCAGGTTCACGAACTGGGCCAGCATCATGGGTATCAGGGCCTGGCCTCCCCCGAATACGGTGCTGCCGAAACGGTAAAAGTTCTCAAACAGGTTAAAGAGCCGGCGATGCTCCCAATGCTGGCGCCGCGCAATCTCGCTGAGGATACCGGCGATAAGGAATACCAATACGAATAGCCAGATATTGATCCAGCGGATCGGCTTGGGTTTGCTTACCTGTGTTACGATACGCTTGTCGCTGAAGTTGGAAATAAAGCCCGCGACCACCAGCAGTATCGGGAAGATCCAGGGAGAGCGTATCAGTACGGTGGCCAAAATACCGCCGGCCATAATGCCGTAAGTGGCGATATTGCGCACACTCTTACGCATCATACGCATGGCGGCATAACAAACAAAACCTACCGACATGGGTTTCACATACAGGAACAGGTTGGTCTGTACATTGCGCGTATCGATATAATAAACCAGGAAGGACAGGGCCGACATCAGTAAGGTAGCCGGCAATATCCAGATCAGCAGGGTAAGGATAGCCAGGGGTATGCCGCCTCTTTTCCAGCCGATCAGCATCACGGTCTGCGTGGACGAAGGCCCCGGCAACATCTGGCAAAATGCATTGTATTCGACCAGCTCTTCTTCCGTAACATCTTTCCGCTTCTGCACAAATGTTTTTACCATCATACCGATATGTCCCTGCGGACCGCCAAACGCCGTAAGCGAATAGGCAAATACCGCTTTAAGAAAAGGAATATGACGGAACAACATAGGGATGATTAAGACTGATCGGGTTAAGGTAAACGGGCTGGGTGTAACAGGACGCTAGACCTGGTCCATGCGGATCACTTCCCCGGCCCTGATGCCTCTTTCGGTCTGCTCCAGGTTGCACAGTTCGGTAGCGGCATCGTGTTCAAAAAACAGGAGCCAGTTATGGTCTGCGGCTTCTTTCAACAGCTTCTTCTTTTCGTTGAGGGTATCGAGCGGGCGCATATCATAACCCATAATCCAGGGCAGCGATATGTGGGCCTTGCTGGGCAGCAGGTCGGCGGCATAGAGTATGGTTTGTCCTTTATAGGCGATCTGTGGCAGCATCATGGCTTCAGTATGCCCGTTCACATAACGGATCCGGATGTCTTTCATCCATTCTTCGCCATCAGCTGTAGTGATCATCTCCAGTTGCCCGCTTTCCTGTAAAGGCATAATGTTCTCCTTCAGGAAAGAGGCTTTCTCGCGGTCGTTGGGATGTACCGCCCAATCCCAATGCGCCTCATTACTCCAGTATTTTGCGTTTTTAAACACGGGAGCGAGTTTATCGCCATCGCGTTTTACGGCGCCGCCTACATGGTCGAAGTGCAGGTGGGTAAGGAATACATCGGTAATATCATCAAGACCGAAGCCTTTCTGACGGATCGATTTTTCCAGGCTGTCGTTGCCATGCAGGTAATAGTGGCTGAAAAATTTTTCGTCCTGTTTGTCGCCAATGCCGGTGTCTACCAGGATCAAACGGTTGTCGTGTTCGATCAGCAGGCAGCGCATAGCCCAGCTGCACATATTGTTTTCGTCGGCAGGGTTTTGCTTGTTCCACATGCTTTTGGGCACTACGCCATGCATAGCGCCGCCATCCAGCTTAAACAGTCCGGTATCTATCGTATGTAATTGCATAAATTGAGGCTTGAAAAATGACGGCATAAAAGTAACGATTTGCGCCGTTTTATGGCTCAATACCGGCTTATAGTTTTCAAATAAGGCCGTTGCAGCGTCAACATGTTCGTGTTGCAACCGGCGATGGGGAACAGTCCTGGTTCCGGGAGCCTGCCGGCATTTAGAGATACTGCGTTTTTTATCTACTTTCGCGGCCTCAACCAATACACCATGTTTAAAAGATTTTTTGTTTTTGTAATGCTCCTGGTCTGTATTATACCAGGGGCAAGGGCCACCGTAATTTATGTAGATAGTAACCAGGTGGCCGGTATCCAGAACGGGCTCAGTTGGGCCACTGCATTCCGCGATTTCCAGGCAGGCATTGATGCGGCAGTCCCTGGCGACAGCCTGTTTGTTGCCGCCGGCAGCTACCAGCCCGCAGCGGGCGCTTCCTTCATCATGAAAGAAGGCGTAAAGCTATTCGGCGGTTTTACCAATACCATGCCGGCTTTTGCCGGCCGTAACTGGCAGCAGTATAAAGTTACCCTCAGGGGCAATAATGCCGGTGTGATCCGGAACAATGGCAACGGGCTTACCGCCGCCGCCCGCCTCGACGGTTTTTATATTACCGGGGGCAAGGCCGATGCAGGCGCGGGTATGTATAACAACGACTGTTCGCCCAGTATCGTGAACTGTTATTTTTCCGGCGACACAGCTACGGGCAAAGGCGGAGGCCTGTATAACCGCGGTGCTTCCGGCCCCGATATCATCAATTGCACGTTTGCCAATAATATGGCTACCTATGGCGGCGCCATGTACAACGATTCTTTTACGATGCCGAATATCGTCAATACCATCGTCTCTGCCAACCGTGCAGCCTTTACCGCAGGTATCTCCAATATCTATGCTACACCGGTGCTGACCGGTTGTACGTTTACGGGTAATGTATCTACCAATTGGGAGTCTATGGGCGCCGGTGTACAAAACTGGTATTCGCCTGCAGTTATTACGAATTGCACCTTTAACGCCAATAAGGGGCAGGGGCTTAACCCGGCGATGGATAACGGAAGCGGTGGCGGAGCCATTGCCAACTACCGGTCTAACGCGACCATCAGTTTTTGCAACTTCTCCAACAACGAAGCCAATTATGGCGGCGGTATATACAATAACCTTTCGGTGCCCCAGATCAGCAATTGCAATTTTACGAGTAATACAGCAGCCGACGGTGGCGGTATATCCAGCTATTACAGCTCGGTCTATGTAGCGCATTGCGATTTCAGGTCCAATTACGTGTACGGATCGGGTGGCGCCGGTGCGCAGAATATGCTGGGCTCGAGCACCTTTGTCAATTGCCTGTTTGCCCGCAACTCCTGCGGCGCCGGTCCCGGCGGTGGCATTAGTGATTACGTAGGACGGATAAAGCTCGTTAACTGTACAATCGCTTTTAACTGGGCCAGCTATGGCGCGGGTATGGGAGGATACGGCTCTGATTTTTCCATTACGAATACGATTATGTACGGCAATGGTAGCAATAGCCTGACGCCGGCTCCTGCAGCGGGCAGTGTACGGTACAGCATGATACACGGTATGGCTGCCGATGCGGTCAATCATAACCTGGATGGTAATATCAATCCCCTGTTCATCAATAACATGGTCAACAACTTCCGGCTGCAGGCAACCAGTCCCTGTATCGATGCGGGAACCAACGACTCTATCGCCGGTTTCCCGGCTGATCTTGAAGGTAATACACGCATCCTCGGTGGTACGGTGGATATGGGTGCTTATGAAAACGCGGGAAGTCCCCTGGCTTTGCAACTGGTATCCTTTAACGGGACGCGGGTGCGGGAGCAGGCGCATTTGCTGACCTGGGTTACGGCCGATGAGCGGGAGCTGAGCGGCTTCGAACTGCAGCGCAGTGCCGACGGGTTTGGGTTCTTACCCCTACATACCCTGCCTGTAAAAGGCTACGGCGCGGGCCGGTATAACTTCGAAGATCAGTATCCCCTGCCGGTTAATTATTACCGGTTAATGCTGGTACATACCGATGGCTCCCGGACCTATAGCGATGTATTGAAAATGGACCTGGCGCGTAAAATGCCTGCGAGTAAGGTGTATCCCAACCCGGCCAGGGAAAGCGTTACCCTGGTGCCTGGCGACCGGCAACTGATCGGTACCCGGGTCGTATTACTGGATATCTATGGCCGTAGCCGCGGCTCCTGGACGCTCGACGGCCACTCCAATACGTTGCCGCTTGCCGGCCTGGCCCCGGGCATCTATGTATTGCAGCTCGAAAATGGCGAACTGCTTAAAATTGTAAAAGAATAAATAAATTGTTCCTGCCCTGTAAGTTAGGCCTGTGGCCAGTTATAGCCTTGTAGAGCATTGGAAAAAAATGTCGGAGCCTGTTGACAGGTGATATAAAGAGATACAAACGTCCCGATGGCAAAGCCATCGGGACGTTCTGTTGATAGGTTGGGTATAGTCTAAAAAGCAAGGCGCCCCGGGTTAACGGGACGCCTTTGTCAGCCATATGCGGATCGGAAAGTCTAATCCGGTTTTTTGCCGTCTAAAAAGGTATTGATCGTACTGATGTTACCCTGGTTGCCGTTTTTGTCGGAGTTTACCGAGTAGCCGGATAAGTACGGATCAGAGGAGCTTACCTGGTCGTCGAGGTTGGCTTTGTTACGCATGTAAGCCGGTATGTTTTCGATATCCGAAGGGTTTTCGTTGCCCTGGATATTAAAGCTCATACGGCGCAGGCGTTCGGCGCGCTCTTCGAGGGCCCTCTTCTGCTCTTCAAACCTGCGTTGCTCTTCCAGTTCGTCAGGGCTCAGGAAGCGGTCGCCTCGTTTAACCTGTGTTTCCTGCTGGGGCAGCGGTTGCTGGGCTTGTTCGTTTTTAATGATCAGTTCCAGTTCCGGTGCTTTATATTCCTGTACCGGCGGTTGCTGCGGTATTACCGGTTGTGGCTCGGCCTGTGCTTTGGGCAGCTCGAGGTTGAACGATGTCCGGGTCTCTGCTACCGGTGCAGGTTCTGCAACGGGCGCGGTATAATACACCGGCTGTGGTTGTTGCGGTACCGGCGGTGCTTCTACCAGTACGGGGGCCAGCGGATCGGTCTCCTGTTTCGGCGGAGCTGCATCTGCTTTTACCTCGTTATGGCCGGTATTGCTCTGGCCCAGTTCTACCACGATCTTTTCGGGCGCCGGCTCTTTTTTAACCAGTACGTCGGCATTGATCTCGGTATGGTGGAAACCGGTAGCGATAATGGTTACCGACAGGTTTTCGCCCAGGTTAGGATCGTGACCCATACCCAGGATAATGTCGCAGGTATTACCAGCCTGCTGTTGTACATAACCCTGGATAATTTCCAGTTCGTCGAGCGTATGCTCGTGCGCACCGGCGGCAGAGGTTACGTTCAGCAGGATCCATTGTGCACCTTCGATCTCGCTGTCGTTCAGCAAGGGAGAGCTCAGCGCTTCTTCCACTGCCTGGCGGGCGCGGCCTTCGCCGGAGGACAGCGCGCTGCCCAGGATCGCAACACCACCGTTTTTCATAACGGTCTGTACGTCGTTAAAGTCAAGGTTTACTTTGCCGTCTACCGTGATCAGGTCGGTAATACACTTGGCTGCAGTAGCCAGTACATTATCCGCTTTGGAGAAAGCCTGGGTAAAGGGCAGGTTGCCGTATTGCTGGCGCAGCTTATCGTTGGATATGATCAGGATCGTGTCTACATGTTCGCGCATAGCCTCGATGCCTTCTTGGGCCTGCTTCAGGCGCTTACGGCCTTCGTAGGCAAAGGGAGTGGTAACGATACCCACGGTAAGGATACCGAGCTCGCGGCATACTTTAGCAATGATCGGCGCGCCACCGGTACCGGTACCGCCGCCCATGCCCGCAGTAATAAACGCCATCCTCGTGTTTACTTTCAGAATTTTAGATATTTCATCTACCGATTCTTCTCCGGCCTGTTTCCCGATCTCGGGATTAGCGCCCGCGCCCAGACCCTGCGTCAGGTGTGGGCCTAACTGGATCTTATTGGGTACAGGGCTTTGTGCCAGCGCCTGGGAATCTGTATTGCAGACAATAAAATCCACACCTTCTATGCCAAGGCCATACATGTAATTTACGGCATTGCCGCCGCCGCCACCTACACCGATCACTTTGATGATGGAGGATTGATTTTTGGGGATTTCAAAGTGTATCATAATCTTCTATTGTTTAAAACATCTTCATTCCGGGAGAAACAAAGAGCGATGGGTTAGTAATTAATGCGTACTGAAAAGTAGTTATGCTGCTATAATGGTGGATTACATTTTCTGGTCTTCAGGTTCTTCGAAGAAGCTCATGAAACCGTTTTTTATTTGTCCGAACACTTTCTTGATCATATCGGAACGTTTGTTGTTGCGCTCCTGTTTCTCGTACTGTTGTTCGGGTGTTTCGGCCGCTGCCGGTTGTTGCTCCGCTACCGGTTGCTCTACCCGCACTTCCTTCGGCATCTCCACTTTAATGAAGACATCTTTGGCAGGCGTTTCCTTAACGGCATGCATCTCTTTATTCGTACCCAGGAAGGTAAGTTTCCCGGTTTCGAAGTCGGAGTAACCGCGCAGGATCAAACCGATACAGGTCGCATACATCGGGTGTTTCAGCAGGTCGGAATGACCGCCGGCAAGATGCTCGTTCGGATGACCGATACGTGCACCCAGGCCGGTTACATACTCCGTAAGCTGGATGATGTGCGCCAACTGGCTGCCACCGCCCGTCAGGATGATGCCGCCATGAAGCCTTTTGTCCAGGTTGATCTGTTTCAGGTGGTACATTACATAGTCCAGGATCTCCTGGGTACGCGCCTGGATGATGTGCGCCAGGTTTTTTACCGAAATCTCTTTCGGCGGCAAGCCCCTCAGGCCCGGTATGGTAATATAGGCATTGGTATTGGCTTCGTCGGCCAGCGCCATACCGAATTGTACTTTCATAGCCTCGGCCTGTGCACGCAGTACACCCAGGCCCTGGCGGATATCGTTGGTAATATTGGTACCTGCATAGGGGATTACCGCAGTATGCTGCAGCAAACCGTCGTAGAACACCGCCATATCTGTCGTACCGCCGCCGATATCGACGATGGCTACACCGGCTTCGAGGTCTTCATTATTCATTACCGCCGCAGCAGAAGCCAGGGGTTGCAGCACCAGGTCTACCGCTTTCAGGTTAGACTTGTCTACACACCTTTTTATATTGCGGATCGCGTTGCGGTCGCCGGTAACGATATGGAAGTTGGCGCCGATCTTAACACCGCTCATACCGATAGGGTCCAGCACGTTCGGCGTATTGTCGATCATGAAGTCCTGCGGGATGATGTCGATGATCTGGTCGCCGGCAGGAATATAGGTCTTGTACTGATCTTTGATCAGCAGGTCGATATCTTCCTTGGTGATTTCATCATCGGTAATGGAACGTACCCTGTCGCCGCGGGTCTGCAGACTTTTAATGTGCTGACCGGCGATACCTACATATACCTCGTTAATTTCCAGGTTGGGGTTAGACTGGATACACTTGTCAATCGCCTGCTCTATCGATCGGATGCACTGTTCGATATTAAGGACCACACCATGGCTAACGCCCGCTGAATCTGCTTTTCCAAAGCCAAGTATTTCCAGTTTTCCGAATTCATTTTTACGGCCGGCAATAGCTACCACTTTGGTTGTGCCGATGTCGAGGCCAACAATGATGGGCTGTTCTTTCTTATTCATATTCGATAGTTGTATTTTAATGATTGCCGGCTTTCTTCCCGGAGTATATGTATTTAGGTGTGGGGTGTTTACTGTCTTTACTGTTGGCGGCCTTTGCTTTGGCTGCCGGTTTGTTGTCCTTCTTCACGGCCTGTTTGGCGATCGCTACAGGCTTCTCTGTTTTTTTGGCAACAGCCGGTTTTGGCTTGGCTGTTGTCTTTGCCGTTGTTGCGGCCGGTTTCGCAACTGCTGTTACCGGTTTATGTACTGCGGCATCTGCTTTGGGCGCTTCGGGTTTTGCCGGTGCCGCCGTGGCCAGGGCCGGGTTGTTATGGATCTCGTAGCTGCCGGTATCGGTTACCTTGGGCGGTACCCAGCCTATCGAAGGACTGGCCACTACCTGGTCTTTATACCGCAGGTCCAGGGTTTCGTATTTGTCCCAGCCTATCTTCGTGGATACCTGTTTGTAGAAAGCCCAGAGGTTGCCCAGCTTCCGCACCGCACCGGCGGTATCGCCGAGCAGGATACGCTGGTTACCGAACAACGGAGTCAGCACAAAAGTTTGATCGGGTTGTACATCGATCTGTGTGATCTGCGAACGCCAGAAACTGTCGGCGCCGATTACATTGCTGATATAGGCGATCTTGGTCTTCAGTATCCTGTTAAGGCTGTCGTTCTTCAACAATACCACATTGGTAAATACGGGCGCTGCATAGGCATAACCGCCGCTAACGGGCATCAGGTTCAGCAGGCTGTCCATATAAAAGCTGGCGCCATTGGCATCGAACAAGCGGGCTACGGGTTCGCGCTGGGTGATCTTTACCTGTAATACCTGGCGGTTGTCCACATAAATATCGGCCTTGGCCACCCAGGGGTTAGTCCTGGCAATGGCTTCCATACGGTCCAGGTCCAGTTGGTCCAGCGACGTATGCTCCAGGTCAATATTCCTGTTTTTAAGCAAAAGGTTTTCTATATCTTTTCTTTGTAAAAAGCTAAAGTCATTTTCATCATTAAGATTGATCTCGATGCCCTGTATCGTCTTATTGCCCTGGTAATGGGATGCCGCGACCAGTGCTACCGAAAACAGGATAACAAGCAACAGGCCTACGCCGAAGCGCATCGTCTTTTTTAATGATATTTTTTTCGGTTCACTCATATGCTGTCCTGGTCTTTGGCCTCCGGCGCCCGACCTCGTCCTGTTTTTACTTTTATTAGATTACTTCGCTTCCAGCGCTGCTTTGATCGGTGTCACCAGTTTATCGATATCGCCGGCTCCCGCAGTGATCAGCAGTGCTATCGGCGCCCTGCGTACATACTCCACCAGGCCTTCTTTCGATAAGATGGTATGGTTAGGATTGGCCATGCGGTCGGCGATCATCTGTACCGTAACGCCCTCCATCGGCAACTCTCTCGCCGGGTAAATATCCAGCAGTAATACCTCGTCGGCCATGTCCAGGCTATGGGCAAAGCCATCGGCAAAGTCGCGGGTGCGGCTGAAGAGGTGCGGCTGGAAAGCCACTACACAGCGCTTACCCGGGAACAGGGTCTTGGCGCTTTTGATCAGGGCTGCCAGCTCCTCGGGGTGGTGCGCATAGTCGTCGATATACACCACCTTATCGTTCTTCACTACATATTCGAACCTTCTCTTTACACCTTTGAACGAAGCAACGGCATTACGGATCAGGTCGCCGGCTACCCCCAATTGTTGGGCTATGGCAATGGCTACGATGCAGTTCTCCACATTGTGCATACCGCCGAGGTTCAGGTGTACCTGGTCCAGTTGCCAGTCTTTACCCTGCACGTCGAAAATATAACCGCCGTCGTTGATCTGTACCTGGCTGGCATATACGCCGGCAGCATCGTTCTGCAGGCTGTACGTTTGTTTATGATCTGCTTCAAGCCGGTTGGCATGCGGCAGGCCGTGCCGGTACCACAGGGTGCCACCCGCTTTAATATTTTTTGTGTATTGTACAAAGGCATTTTCCAATTCTTCCACCGTACCGTAAATGTCGAGATGATCGGCATCCATGGCCGTCAGTACGGCGATCTCCGGTTTCAGCTTCAGGAAGCTGCGATCATACTCGTCTGCTTCGATTACCGCTACATTATTTTCGCTGCCCCAGTAATTGCTGTTGTAGTTTGTCGAAATGCCCCCCAGGAAAGCATTACAACCAAACCCGGAATCGCGCAGGATATGTGCGATCATGTTGGAGATGGTGGTCTTGCCATGGGTGCCGGCTACGGTAACGGCTACCATACTTTCGGTAATCCATTGCAGTACATCGGAACGTTTGAAGACCGGGTACTGGTGGTCGCGCAGCCAGTTCAACTCTTTCTGGTCGGCAGGAATGGCCGGTGTGTATACGACCAGTTCCGCGTTTTTATCGATCAGCTCAATATTGTCTTCATAATGGATATCCATGCCTTCGGCAGCCAGTTGCCTGGTCAGTGCGGTTTCGGTGCGGTCGTAGCCGCTTACCCTTACGCCGCGTTCGTTGAAGAAGCGGGCCAGGGCGCTCATACCGATGCCGCCGATGCCGATGAAGTAGATGTTTTTTAAAGTATTGATATCCATTTTGGGTTATTGTACGCTGTTCTTAATTTTTTTTGTTTGCCATTTTATTTGCGGCTTATCGCGATCACTTTTTTCGCGATCCGCTCGTCGGCATCTTTAATGCCGTGTTTTACAATGTTGGCGGCCATCAGCTCCTGCATCTGTTCGTCGTGTACCAGGGTGTCCAGTTTTTTTACCAGGTCGGTATCCGCATCGTTATCTTTTACCATCATGGCGGCGTTATGTTCTACCAGGGCCAGCGCATTGCTGGTCTGGTGGTCTTCGGCTGCAAAAGGGTAGGGCACGAAGATTACCGGTTTGCCTGCGATGCAAAGTTCTGCACTGGCCAGCGCACCGGCCCTCGAAACCACCATATCGGCTGCGGCATATGCGTACTCCATGTTTTTAATGAACTCCTGTACCACTACCTGCCTGCCATAA
The DNA here is from genome assembly GCF_003014535.1 of Taibaiella chishuiensis. Classification (GTDB taxonomy): domain Bacteria; phylum Bacteroidota; class Bacteroidia; order Chitinophagales; family Chitinophagaceae; genus Taibaiella; species Taibaiella chishuiensis. The sequence goes on from NZ_PYGD01000001.1 coordinate 1,034,857, forward strand.
AGCGCAGCTGCTTTCCGAGCCTCTTCGGTAAAGAGCTTGCCCGTTTGCCAGATTACCTGCAGGCCCCAGTTGGTTATCGTTTTCAGACCGGCGGCTATGGCTTCGTTAATGGTTTTGGCGCCGAGGCTTCCGCCCACTACCAGCACCGTTTTCCGGGCCGGGTCGAGGTTAAAGGCTGCTACGCCTTCGTCGCGGGTAATATGTGCATGCGCGATCCTGGCCCTTACCGGGTTGCCGGTCACGATAATCTTATCTTTCGGAAAGAAGCGGTCCATACCGTCATAGGCTACACAGATCGCTGCTGCTTTTTTACCAAGTATCTTATTGCTTTTGCCGGCAAAGGAATTCTGCTCCTGGATCAGGGTCGGAATACCTTTGCTCTGTGCCGCGTACAACATGGGGAAGCTCGCAAAGCCACCCACACCTACAACGGCGTCGGGCTGGAAGTCGCGGATCACGGCATTGGCCTGCTGGCGGCTCTTCCAGAGTTTGAACGGCAGTGTAATATTTTTCAGCAGGTTGCTGCGGTTAAACCCGGCAATATCGAGGCCTACGATCCGGAAGCCTTCCTGCGGTACCTTTTCCATCTCCATTTTACCATTGGCCCCTACGAACAGCAGTTCGGTGCCCGGTTGCAGGCGCTGCAAGGCATGGCCAATTGCCACTGCGGGAAATATATGTCCGCCTGTACCACCGCCTGCTATTACTACTTTCATCTGGAAATGGGATGTTTCTTTTTTATAAATCGTTTTATGCTTTAATCTGTTGTGCTCTTAATTTATCGGTACCCTCCATCTCATCTACATAACGGCTTACACTCAGTATAATACCGATGGCCACGCTGTTGAACCAGATCGAGGAACCACCCATACTCACAAGGGGCAGCGTAAGACCGGTAACGGGTACCAGGTGTACATTTACCGCCATATTCATCAGCGCCTGGAATACCAGGGTAAAGCTGAGCCCCACTGCCAGGAAGGCTCCGAACGCATAGGGACATCGCCTGAAGATGAGGATACTGCGCCAAAGAAAGAGCAGGTATACCCCTATTAATATCGTTGCCCCTATAATACCGTACTCTTCGATAATGATCGCGAAGATAAAGTCGGAATAGGGGTGCGGTAAAAAGTCGCGCGCCCAGCTTTTGCCCGGGCCGCGGCCGGTAAGGCCGCCACTGGCTATGGCAATCTTAGCCTGGGTACTCTGGTAATTGCTGTCTGCATCCTTATCGTCCGAACCCTTGCCCATATAGTTCTCGATACGTTTCTCCCAGGTAGCGCCACGGCCTATGCCCAGCGCCTTCGATACCAGGAAGAGCATCACCACGCCTGCAAGACCTACTGCGGCAAGCAACATAATATGCTTTACATCGACCCTGCCAATAAAGAACAGGATACAGCAGGTAAGGCCCAGCAACAAGGCCGTAGACAGGTTGGCCGGGGCAATGAGGCCGCAGATAATGAGTACGGGTACCAGTACCGGCAAAAAGCCCTTCTTGAAATCCTTGATCACTTTCTGCTTTATACTCAATTGCCGTGCCAGGAACATAAAGATTGCCAGGCGCGCCAGGTCCGAGGTCTGGAAGGTAAGGTTGATGATCGGCAGCTTGATCCAGCGGGAGCCCTCGTTGAGCGAGGTACCGAAGAACAGGGTGTAGATCAGCAAGGGGATACAAACCAGGAACAACAGCACGGAGAACCGTTTAAACTTGGTATAGTTGACCCGGTGTACGACGAAGATGATGCCGATGCCCGCGATCAGTACGCCAAGCTGCTTGACCATGTAAAAGCCGGAGCTTTTATCCATGCGCCAGGCCAGCGAGCCCGTAGCAGAGTATACGGCGAGCAGGCTCAGGAGCGATAGTAAGATCACTACCGACCAGATCACCTTATCTCCCTTTACCCTCTGTAATAGCTGTTGCATGATAATATCTGAATTTTAAAAAAATTACTTACAGTTCGCGTACCGCCTGCTTGAACTGAGTGCCGCGGTCTTCGTAGTTTTTGAACAGGTCGAAGCTGGCGCAACCCGGCGACAGCAATACCACATCTCCTTTTTCTGCCAGCGAATAAGCCGCGTTTACGGCATCTTTGGCGCTCTGTGTATCTACAATATGTTTGATCACGTTTTCGAATGCCTTGTGGATCGGCGCATTGTCGATACCCATACATACGATCGCTCTTACCTTTTCCTGTACCAGGTCCATGATCTCGTTATAATCGTTGCCTTTGTCCTGTCCGCCGAGGATCAGTACTACCGGCTGTTTCATGCTTTCGAGTGCAAACCATACCGAATTGAGATTGGTACCCTTGCTGTCATTGATAAAATCAACACCACGTACGGTCGCTACAAATTCGAGCCGGTGCTCGAGGCCTTCGAATGTGGAGAAACTTTCCCGGATCTTTTCTTTACGGATGCCTGCTGCCCTTGCTGAAATACCTGCCGCCATGGAGTTATATTGATTGTGCTTGCCTTTTAATGCCAGGTCGTGAATAGACAGTTTCATGTCGTCGCCTTCGTACTTAATGTGCATGTCTTCGTCTTTCATAAATGCACCTTCATCCTGGGGTAAGTTTTGTTCGCTCATCGTAATGCTGATTATTTTCGGTTTAATATGGTTATGTGCTAAGTATCTGGTAATCTCCGGGTCGTCTATATTGAGGATCAGCATGTCGTTTTCCGTCTGGAAGGCAGCAATCCTGAATTTCGATTTTATATAATTTTCAAACTTGTACTCGTAACGGTCGAGGTGGTCGGGCGTAATATTCAGCAATACCCCGATCTCGGCCCTGAAAGAAGTAATGTCGTCCAGCTGGAAACTGCTTACCTCGATCACATACCAGGCTGTGGGCGACAGGGCCACCTGCTTGGCAAAACTGATCCCGATATTGCCGACCATCGATACATCGAGTCCCGCATTGTGCAGCAGGTAATACAAAAGGCTGGTGGTGGTACTTTTACCGTTACTGCCCGTTATCGCTACAATCCTGCTGTCGCCTTTAAAACGGTAGGCCCATTCGATCTCGCTGATGATCTCTTTGCCCGCAGCCCTCAGGTTTTTGATCAGCTGCACTTTTTCCGGTATACCCGGGCTTTTGATCACCAGGTCGGCTGCCATAATGCGGTCGGCCGTATGCCCGTTCTCTTCGTATCCGATGCCTTCTTCCTCCAGTTCCTGTTTATAGTGCGGCTTTATGGGACCATTGTCCGACACAAAAACCGCGTATCCCTTTCGCCGGGCCAGTATGGCCGCACCGTTGCCGCTTTCTCCTGCGCCCAGTACTACGATATTGTTATATACTCTTTCCATGTATCCTCTTATTGTACTTTCAGCGAAACGATACTTAATACGACCAGCATGATGCCAATGATCCAGAAACGGGTTACGATCTTGCTTTCATGATAGCCCAGCTTCTGGTAGTGGTGATGCAGCGGCGACATCTTAAAGATGCGGCGGCCTTCGCCATACTTCTTCTTGGTATATTTAAAATAACTGACCTGGATCATTACCGACAGGTTTTCGACGATGAAAATGCCGCAGATGATGGGTATCAGTAATTCTTTACGTATGATGATAGCCAGCGAGGCAATGATACCGCCCAGTGCCAGGCTGCCGGTGTCGCCCATGAAAACCTGCGCCGGGTAAGAGTTGTACCACAGGAAACCGATACAGGCCCCAACAAAGGCCCCGATAAATATGGACAGCTCGCCCAGGTTGGGAATGTGCATGATATTGAGGTAACTCGCAAAAATGTAGTTACCCGATACATAGGCAAACACGCCGAAAGCCAGGCCCGCTATGGCCGAGGTGCCGGTGGCCAGCCCGTCGATACCATCGGTTATATTGACCCCGTTGGATATGGCGGTGATGACCAGGATCACGAACAGGATATATATGGTTGGCGTAAGCCAGCCCACTGCTTTTTCGCCGAATATGGAAGCGATCTTGGCATAACTCAGCTCATGGTTTTTGGTAAAGGGTACGGTGGTTACCGCGGCCTGTACCTGTACATAGGTATGCACATTGCCGTTTTCATCCACGCGGGTATAAGGCTCCGAAGCCAGCTTTTCCGCGTCGTTATAGAGTACCGGCTGGCCTTCGCGGATCTCGCGGGTGGTTACCACATGCTGGTTGTAGTACATGGTAAAGCCGATAATGATACCCAGGCCTACCTGGCCCAGTATTTTAAAACGGCCGGCCAGGCCTTCTTTATTCTTCCGGAATACTTTAATATAATCATCGAGAAAACCGATCAGTCCCAGCCATACGGTAGACAGCAGCATCATGACGATGTATACGTTCGTAATGCGCGCAAAGAGCAGGGTAGGGATAATGATACCTGCGATGATAATGAGTCCGCCCATGGTGGGAGTACCGCGTTTGGTTTCTTCGCCCTGCAGACCCAGGTCGCGTATGGTTTCACCGATCTGTTTGCGTTGCAGGAAACGGATCAGCCTTTTGCCGAAAACTAAAGTAATGACCAGCGACAATACTACGGCAACGGCAGCGCGGAAGGTGATGTATTGAAACAGCCCTGCGCCGGATAACCCGAATTCTTCCCGTAGGTATTTGAATAAATAGTATAACATGTCTGGTCTTTAATTACTTTTTGAATACGGTATTTTATTTTTCTAAAAGGGTAAACATCTCCTGCAGTACTTCTTTGTCGTCGAAATGGTGCCGCACGCCTTTTACCTCCTGGTACGTTTCATGTCCTTTGCCGGCGATCAGCAACACATCGTCGGGCTGGGCCAGCGAGCAGGCGGTCTTTATAGCCTCCCTGCGGTCGGTGATCCGGAGTACCTTTTTCTTATAAGAATAGCTTAGTCCCGATTCCATATCGTTCAATATCGCTTCCGGATCTTCGCTCCGCGGGTTATCGGAGGTCAGGATCACTTTGCTGCTGTGCTCGCAGGCTACCTCGGCCATTAGCGGCCTTTTGGTCTTGTCGCGGTCGCCGCCGCAACCTATTACCGTAATGATCTGGCCGGCCGATCCAAACTGTTTGATCGTAGCGAGTACATTGAGCAGCGCATCCGGCGTATGGGCGTAGTCCACGATACCCAGTATGCGTTCGTGGGCCGACCGGTAGGTTTCGAACCGGCCCGGGGCGCCCTGCATATTGCTGAGCAAAGCCAGTACCTGCATTTTATCTTCGCCCAGGCATACCGCGGCGCCATATACCGCCAGCAGGTTGTAGGCATTAAACAGGCCGCTCAGCCTGAAGTGTACATCCTGTTTGTCGATGGTCATATGCAGCCCGTCGAGGTTATTCTCCAGCACCTTGCCTTTAAAGTCGGAAGGCACGCGCAGGGAATAGGTCTTCTGCGTGGCTTTGGTATTCTGCAGCATCACCATGCCTCTTTTATCATCTACATTGGTAATGGCAAATGCTGTTTTGGGCAGGTTGTCGAAAAACGATTTTTTGACACTGATGTATTCGTCGAACGTCTTGTGGTAATCAAGATGGTCGTGGGTAATATTGGTAAACAGGCCACCGTCGAATGCGATGCCGGCAATGCGGTGCTGGTGGATGGCATGGGAGCTCACTTCCATAAACACGTGACTGCAGCCATCGTCGGCCATCTGGCGGAACAGGGCCTGCAGGCTTATCGGGTCGGGTGTGGTATGCGTGGCGGGCACTACCTGCTCGCCGATATGGTTCTGCACGGTAGAGATCAGGCCGCAATGATAACCCAGGCCCTGGAACAGTTTATAACTCAGCGTAGCCACGGTGGTCTTGCCATTGGTGCCGGTTACCCCCACCACGGTCATATTACGGCTGGGGTTGCCATAAAAGGTGGCGGCAACGATACCGGTCACTGCGGCTACTTCCTTTACCTGGATATAAGATACCTGTTCGGAAAGCGTGGCTGGCAGGTCTTCGCATACCACGGCTATTGCACCGGCAGCGATCACCTGGTCTATATATTTATGTCCATCGGTAAGGGTGCCTTTCTGTGCAAAGAAGAGGCAGCCCGGCTGTGCCTTACGGGAGTCGAGGATAAGCGCGCTTACCTCCGTATCGCTGTTGCCGGCGATATGCAGGGTGTTGATGGTTGCAATAAGTTGTTTAATCGTTGCCATATTGTGCGCTTATCCTAACTGTATATGTATATGTTGTCCTTTAATTACCTTGTTGCCGGCCTGCAGTGATTGGGTAACCACCTTGCCGTTGCCGCTTACGCTCACCTGCAATCCTGTATTTTCAAGGATGTATAAGGCGTCGCGCAGGCCCATGCCGCTTACGTCGGGCACATAACTTTTAGATGTTTCAACTTTGCGTAACGCATAACGGCCCGATGAATCGGGTTGGAGATACGCGATGCCCCGCCAGTTTTCGGCCGGGGCGGGCATGCCCATATTACGCATTACGGTCACCAGATTTTCGCTGGCCGCTTTTTTGGCTACGATCCTTTTCTCCTTAACCAGCGAATCGGCCGGAACGCGCCAGCCGCCGATATGTGCGGCATACAGCTTGTCGGCAATAGCTTTGAATACCGGTGCGCCTACCACGGCGCCATAGTAAGAACCGTGCGGGGTGGAGCGCACCACTACGGCAATGGTATACTGCGGGTTTTCATAGGGAAAATAACCTACGAACGATCCCTGGCGTACGCCATCGGCATAGGAGATGCCCTTATCGGCTACCTGTGCCGTACCGGTTTTACCGGCAGCGGTATAATAAGGCGACTTGATACCCCTTGCGGTGCCTTCTTCCACCACGGCGCGCATGGCCTGCTGCATCTGCGCTACGGTGCTGCGTTTGCCGATGCTGTCGACCAGCACGGTGGGTTTGAATTCTTTTACATTTAGACCGTACTCCCTGATTGCGCTTACCAGGTAAGGCTTCATCATACGGCCGTTATTGGCTACCGCATTGTACACCATGCAGGTGTGCAGCGGCGTGATCAGGCTTTCGTAGCCGTAACCGATCCAGGGCAGCGAGGTTACTTTGTTCCAGTCGCTGCTCGAGGTGGTCTTGATCCGCGGGCTGCGCTCGCCGGTAAGGTCTATGCCGGTTTTGATATTCAGCTTCAGCTTTTGCAGGTGACGGATATACTTCATCGGGTCGTTGAAGTAGTATTGGTTCACCAGTTTGGCAAAGGCCACGTTCGACGATTGGGCAAAGGCTTTCTTGATCGAGATCAGGCCCAGGCCGCCGTGGTCGTCCACCACGCGCTGGTTACCGAATACGGCTACACCGCCCTGTGCATTTACATTATCGTTGATGGTTACGTAACCGTCTTCCAGCAGCGAGTACAGCGACATCAGCTTAAAGGTGGAGCCGGGCTCCGTTGGGATCATGGCGTAGTTAAAGTCTTCCCAGTAGCTGCCATCCGACTGGCGGCCCAGGTTGGCCAGCGCCCTGATCTTGCCAGTTTTTACCTCCATTACGATGGCGGTGCCGTACTGGCAATTGTTTTTGGTCAGCACATCGAGCAGGGCATGTTCGGTTATGTCCTGGATATTGATGTCGAGTGTCGTTACGATATCCTGGCCGTTGATCGGGTCTACCTCCGAGCCTTCGATAGGCATCCAGGTGCCGCCTGTGGTTTTGCGGATAATACGACGCCCCTGCTTACCGCAGAGGACCGAATCATATTTTTTCTCCAGGCCGATGTTGTCCGCATTTTCACGGAACAAGCCCACCGTACGGTAGGCCAGCATGCCATAGGGGTTTACCCTGCGGGACCGGGGTTCGGCGATAAAACCGCCTTTGTTTTTTCCTTTACTCAGCAGCGGGAAGTTGCGCACCGCCTGGTATTCGTAATACGGTGCGTTCTTCCTGAGCAGCCAGTAGCGGTCGCCGCGTTTGTAGGCGTTCTTAAGCTGCTGCCGGTAATCATCGGCCGAGGCATCTGCAAAAAGCCGGGACATACAGGTGGCCAGCGTATCTACATATTGCCGGAAGGTATCTTTATTGATCGCTTTAAAATCCACGCGCAGGTCGAACTGCGGTATGGTGGACGATAACAGGGTACCGTCTTCGGAATAGATATTGCCGCGTTCGGGAAATAATTTTTCTTCTTTGGTATGGGCTTTCTCTGCCTGGGCGCGCAGGGACTCGCCTTCGTTTACCTGTATGGTCAGGGCTTTTACAATAATAGCCACTGCCAGTATAACTATACCGGTAAAGGAAAGGTAAACCCTGAATCGTATGTCGCGTTTTACATCCATCTCTCTCTTGATCGTGCCAGGTGTATATATTAATCTTCGGTTGCCGGAGCCGGCGCGGTTACTTTTATTTCGAAGGCCGGTTTGTCGAGCGGTTTAAGGCCCAGTTCTGCTGCTTTAGGTACCAGTTGGGTTTCGGAGGTCTGGTACATCAGCCGCGACTGTATATCCATATACCGCCAGCGCAGCTCCTTTAGTTCTTTTGTTTTATCGTTGATACTGCGGGTCAGCGAAATGGCCCTGTTGTTGTTCGTGATATACAGGATACAAAGCAGCGTTACGAACATGAGGTACGGCGTGTTGCGCACGATACCCTGGTACGAGATCCGCTCTATCACATCTTTCCAGCTGCTCTGCCGCGCCGCCGCAGCACTCTCGGGCGCCGGTTGTTCCGGTGCGGGTACTGCGATCTCCTCTGTATTGCTTGTTGCCGGCATGATCTGCTGCTGTTTCTTTTATATTTTTTCGGCCACCCTCAGTCTTGCACTGCGCGACCTTGGGTTTTCATTAATTTCTTCTTCTGTAGGCACGATATCTTTAAGCGCCTTCAAAGGGTTTTCGAAAAGACTGCGGCCAAAAGGATCGGTCTGCTGTTCGGTTTCGAAGGTGCCGCGTTTCATAAACTGCTTTACCATGCGGTCTTCCAGCGAGTGGAAGGTGATTACGGCCAGGCGCCCGCCCGGGTTGAGACAGGCTATGGTCTGTTGCAGGAAGTCCTGCAGTACGCCCATCTCGTCGTTTACTTCTATGCGTAAAGCCTGGAACACCTGTGCCAGGTAGCGGTTGGGATTGCCTTTAATGCAATCGCCGATCAGATCTTTAAAACTCTGTATGGTCTGTACCGACATTTTCTTTCGTCCATCGACGATAGTCTTTGCCAGGGTACGTGCATTTCTTACTTCGCCGTATTGCTCCAGGATGCGGTGCAGCTGCTCTTCCGAATAGTCGCGTACCAGGTCGGTAGCGGTAAAGTCGGCGCGTTCGTCCATACGCATATCGAGCGGTGCATCGAAGCGGATCGAAAAACCCCTGTCGGCTGTGTCGAACTGGAAAGAGCTAACCCCAAGATCGACGAGTATACCGTCTACCCTGGGAGATCCGTGTAATCTCAGGAAGCGTTTCAGGTAGCGGAAGTTTTCCTTTACCAGGATAATACGCTTATCATCCGGCAGGTTTTGCCAGGCGTCTTTATCATGATCGAAAACGATCAGTTTTCCTTTTTTGCCCAACCGTTTCAGGATTTCGCGGCTGTGCCCGCCGCCGCCGAAGGTGCCGTCCACATACACGCCGTTATCCCTGATGTTCAGGGCATCTACGGCTTCGTGCAGGAGTACGGAACGGTGGTAGGTGGACGGGTTACTCATGGGTACTTATATATATTGCCGTTAGCGGCGGGAATGAATCATTGTTATTGAAAAGGGTCCATAAAACTTCCTCCGAATACCTCGTCTGCCAGGTCGCTGAGCCCTTCGCTATGTTGCTTGATGTAATCGTAATAAGTATCTTTATCCCAAATTTCAACTTTGTTACCCTGCGCCGAGAATACGAGATCCTTTTTCATGCCTGCATACTCCTGTAGCGATTTCGGTAGCAGCATACGTCCGGCACTGTCCAGCTCCACTATAGTTGCGCCGCCCATCAACAATCTTTTTACCCGGGCGGCCTTGGTATTCAATTCATTTAGTTTGGAAAGCTTTGCGGTAAACTGTTCCCAGTCCTGCATAGTATATAATGTGAGAAAGTTCTCCAGGCCGCGGCTGACAATAAAGCGCAATTCACCTTCTTCCGGCAATTGCTTGCGAAATCCGGCGGGCATCAGGAAGCGACCTTTGGCGTCCATTGCTACTTCATATTCCCCTAAAAAGCCTGTCATTGCTGGGTTTTACCAAAACTTTCCACAAAATAACACAATTTCCCACAAATTACCACGGCGTAGTATTGAATATTTTTTCCACATATTATTTTGTCTTAGATGCAATGCTGTCGCGGCTTTGCGCAATTTTTTATCTTTGTGGTCTAAAAGTGTGTGGATAAGTTGTTTGTTGTTGTGGATATCTTTGTTTTGAGTGTGATTTGTTGCTTTGTTGCTGTGGGCAACTTGTTTGTAATGCGGATTTTGTGATTTTTTTATGCAATTTTAAATCAGGAAAAATATGGATATCAGGAACCGGGAGGATATCGAATTGCTGGTAAACGAGTTTTATACCGCTATTCGCGGGGATGAATTACTGGGGCCGATCTTTAATGGTGTGATCGGCGACCGCTGGTCCTATCATCTGGAAAAGATGTACAGCTTCTGGGAAACGGTGCTGCTGGGGAACCATACGTATTCGGGGGCGCCCTTTATGCCGCATGCGCGGCTGCCGCTGGAGCAGCGTCATTTCGATCGCTGGCTGCAACTGTTCGATCAAACGGCAGACCGGCATTTTGAAGGGGATATCGCCGATGATGCCAAAGCCAGGGCCGCAAAAATGGCGGTTATGTTTCTCGCCAAGATCAATTACCTGAAGGAACACGGGCAATTCCGGCCCCTGGCCTGAGCCGCTGCAGACCGTTAGCAGGCATATAGCTACCGTTTATATAATTGGCTCTATTAATTTTATGTTTTTCTTTTGACTTCATTAACTTTTCTTTTATTTTCGCGGCCCTAAAATCCCCCTGAAAAAAGTTATGAACTTCAAAAGAATCAAATTCAAGACCTTGTGCCTGGGTATTATCCTGACCTGCCTGTTGCAGGATGCCGGCGCGCAATGGTTCCAATTGCCGGGCGTGCTCCAGCGTTATGAAATGGGATATAGTTATGCCGTTGGTATGGCTACCTACAAGAGTTCCAACAATTGGAATAACGGGGGCAATAACCTCGATACTTCCTTTAGCCAGGATGTAACTTCCACCGCTGGTTTTGGCGTAGTGGTCGGCACATCGATCCCCTTAAAGCAGCTGAGCAACCGTTGTATGCTGGCCCTCGGCATCGGTTACAACTACAACATGTTTACCTGGGATTATAAAAGTCCTTCGTTCCGGAACAAGCTGACCGATGGGGAAGGAAGGGTGTATTATGATTTCAACGAACTGCCGATCTCCGGTGTCTCTCTCCAGATGGGTTTGCCGATAAGCGCCGATTTTAAATTCGGTAACGATGCCTTCCTGCGTAAAAATGTACGGTTTGGTACCACCTTCGGTGCAGGTGTACTGCCTGTGGCCGCTATGACGGCCGACTTCGACAATGCCGGTTTCGGTTTTGGCGCTGCGCCTTTTGTAAAAGCCGAAGTGGGCATTTTTGCCGGGATCTGTTTTAAGCTGCGTGCACAATACGCGCTGGGCTACCTGCCTTTTTACGACAGCAAGAACAGCCTGTCCGGCTTTACCGGTTATGATGTGAAAAGTTCCCTGATCGGGAAACAACAGCTTTCCATTTCCCTGTTGATCATGCCGTTTTCCTGGGCATGGCAGGAGCGCGGCTGGTGGAATACTTATTAATAGCCGGAGTATATGCCGGGAAAGTACAGCCTTAACCGGGTTGTACTTTTTTTTAAAATCACCGGGTTTAAATACAGTCGCTTACGTATAGTTTATGTAATTGACGGTTATGGCCCAACCCCGGATTTCTTTCGATCGTCTTTAAGAATATAGGCCCGTAGTCAATCAATCCAGTAAGGCGCCTGCTTTTCCGCTGCTCCTGTAAAATAGCCTGCCGGCCCCAGATCTCCCGATAACATAATCAGCCTGCCCGGCGATAGACCGGCAGGATGGTGAGCATACTAAAGTCGTTTTTTTGTTTTTTGTTTTCGATTGTACAGACGGCCGGAAGGCCGTCTTTTTTTGTAAATAATTTAGAAACTGCAGCGGGTTTCCTATCGGTATAAAACCGGATAAAGTAAAAACACCCATCCCTTTATCCCATGAAAAAATACCTGAAAAAAACGGCCCGTTTTACGGCTTATGTGCTCGGTTCCCTTACCGGCCTCGTGCTCCTCTATATCGGCGCAGCCTGGTTGCTGTCGCGTGTGCCCGTAAACCGGCATGCGGCGCCTGCCGGCGATACGGCGGTCTCCATATATATACGGACGAATGGTGTGCACACCGATATCGTAACGCCCGTTCGTAATGCGATTAAGGACTGGCGGCCGGATATTCCTTTTACAAATACCGGCTCGGGCGATACGGCTATGGCCTATATTGCCTTTGGCTGGGGCGATAAGGGCTTTTACCTGCAAACCCCCGAATGGTCCGATCTGAAATTCAGCGTGGCCTTCAAAGCCATGTTCCACCTGGGTTCTACGGCGATGCACACTACCTTTTATAAAACCATGTCTACCGGCGCCTCTTGTAAGGAGATCCGGATCAGCGCAACGCAGTACGGTAAGCTGGTGGCGTATCTGGAGGGGAGTTTCTGCAAGGATGACCGGGGGAAGTTTATAGCCATTGCTACGGCAAATGACGGGTATGGGGATGATGACGCTTTTTATGAGGCCAAGGGCGTATACGACCTGTTTCATACCTGTAACACCTGGGCCAACAATGCGCTCAAGGCCTGCGATCAGCGTGCCTGTTTATGGACGCCCATCGATAAGGGTATTTTTTACCAGTACCGGGAGCGATAATAAAGGCCCTTTCGAAAAAGGGCCTTTATGTTGATCGTAAAAGTTGAAATAGTGGTTAGGCCAGCGCCGTAGGCGGGCGGTGGCGCGGCTACGGCGTATATTTAATCAGGGGTAAAGCATGCGATGGTTCAAAACAAAACGGGCCGCCTCTTCAAGAGGCGGCCCGCGGGTCTATTGCGTATCGTTGGCTTATTTATGTTTACGACTTCCGGAGCCGGATCACTTTAAGGTGATGCAGTGCGAAGATCACGACATAAGAAGGATCGAACTCGTACCACTTCTTGGCAAAGTTCACGCTGTTGGGACTTTTGTGATGGTTGTTCTGCATCAGTTCGCCCATCATCAGGAAATCGATCGGCAGGCTGTTTTTACTGTGGTCCTGGTTATCGAAACTGGAATAGCCGTATTTGTGGCCGCACCAGTTTACGATAGCGCCATGCACCGGTCCCATAAAGAAGTGTACCGGCAGCAGGAGGAACATCCACCAGGACGAAGCGAAAGCGATATAAAAGGCAATATAACCCAGCATAAACAAGATGCGCACCGACCACATATCGCTGATCTTATCCATGATCTTCCATTCGGGATAATTGCCCTGGAAGGCCTTTTCGGGCTGTACATTATACTTGGCGTAATTGAGGTAAATATCTTTAGTATGCATGGTCATATGCCATACATCTTTGAAAAAATGCGGGGAATGCGGGTCCTGCTCGGTATCGCTGTAGGCATGGTGCATACGGTGCATGATGGCATACGCACGCGGGTTCAGGAACGAAGAGCCTTGTGTAACAAAGGTGAACAGGTAGAAAAAACGTTCCCAGAATTTACTCATGGTAAACATTTTATGGGAGCCGTAACGATGCAGGAAAAACGTTTGGCCGAAAAGAGATAAGAACCAGTGTGCTACAAAAAAAATTAAAATGGGCATTACAAATATTAAGCGATAAAAAAACAACAGCTCTGAAGCCGTTCAGAGCTGTTGGCAGTCGGCGCAAAGTTATCGTTTATAACCGATTCCTTCGTTTATTATATTTCAAATTATATGGCTACCGGGCCTGGTACTCAGAGGTACTCCGCAGTATAGCTTTCTTTTACCTTTTTTAGTCCGTCGGGCTGACCGCTGTATAAGAGCTGGCCGCCGCCGGCGCCGCCTTCGGGGCCGATATCGATCAGCCAGTCGGCATTTCGGATCACATCGGTATTGTGCTCGATCACGATAATGGAATGTCCCTGTTCGATCAGGGCGTGGAAGGAGCGCAGCAGTTTGTTGATATCGTGGAAATGTAGGCCGGTTGTGGGTTCGTCGAATATAAAGAGGATCTTCTCCTTCGTATTGCCGCGGCCCAGGAAGGAGGCGAGTTTTACACGCTGCGCTTCACCGCCGCTAAGGGTATTGCTCGACTGTCCCAGCTTTACATAACCCAGGCCTACATCGCTCAGCGGCTGCAGGCGTTGTGCCAGGGCCTTTTCATCGTCAAAGAAAGCGATGGCTTCATCCACGCTCATTTCCAGCACATCGTGTATGTTCTTCTCCCGGTAGGTTACTTCCAGCACTTCGTCCTTAAAGCGTTTGCCCTTGCAGCTTTCGCATACCAGGTGTACATCGGCCAGGAACTGCATTTCAACAACCACTTCGCCTTCGCCTTTACAGGTATCGCAGCGGCCGCCATCTACGTTAAACGAAAAATGCTTGGGCTGGAAGCCGCGCATTTTGGCGATCCGTTGTTTGGCAAACAGGTTGCGGATCTCGTCGTAGGCTTTAATATAAGTAACGGGGTTGCTGCGCGATGATTTGCCAATGGGATTTTGATCGACCATTTCCACCTGCTGGATCATTTTAAGATCGCCGCTCAAGGCTTTGTGCGTGCCCGGCCTGTCGGTCGTTTCGCCCAGGTGCTTTTGCAGCGCAGGATACAGCGTTTGTTTGACCAGTGTGGTCTTGCCCGAACCGCTTACCCCCGTAACCACGCAAAGCATGTTGAGCGGGAACGATACAGTAATATCTTTAAGGTTGTGCTGGCGGGCGCCTTCGATGGTAATATAATTGATGGCCTTACGTTTAGCCGGTATGCCGCTTTGGCCGGAGGTAACCTGTAAGGCGCCCGAAAGGTATTGTCCAGTAAGGCTTGCAGGCGCTTTCAATATCTCTTTATAGGTGCCGGCGGCAATCACCTCGCCACCCAGGTGTGAGGCCAGTGGCCCCATGTCGATAATATAATCGGCTTCCTGCATCATCATTTCATCGTGCTCTACCACCACTACCGTATTGTTCAGGTCGCGCAGGTTTTTGAGTACATGGATCAGGCGTGCCGTATCGCGGGGATGCAGGCCTATGCTCGGTTCGTCGAGTATATAAAGCGAGTCGGTAAGGTTGCTACCGAGGAATTTGGTCAGCTGTATACGCTGGCTTTCACCACCCGACAGGGAATTGGCCAGGCGGTTAAGGGTAAGGTAGCCCAGGCCCACGTCCAGCAATGTTTTCAGGCGTTGGTTGATCTCTACCAGGATACGTTGGGCAATAGCGCTTTGTTGCGCCGATAGCTTAATCGATTCGAACCAGGCATTGAGATCGCTTACCGGCAGGTCGGTAAGTGCCGCGATGTCGGCGCTGTTTACCTTTACATACAAGGCATCGGGCCGCAGGCGGGTACCCCTGCAGGTCGGGCATTTGGTACGGCCGCGGTAGCGGGCCTGCATAACGCGGTACTGGATCTTGTACAGGTTCTCTTCCACCATTTTAAAGAAGTCGTCGATCCAGCGCTGCAACACGGATTCCTGTTCTTTGCTCAGTTCCAGCACGGGCTTGTGTATCGGGAAGCCTTTGGGGCCTTCGGCCCGGATAAAGGCCGCCTTCCATTCCGACATCTTTTCTCCTTTCCAGGGTACCACGGCATCTTCATAAACACTCAGTCTTTTATCCGGGATCACCAGGTCTTCGTCGATACCCAGTACCTGGCCGAAGCCTTCGCATACGGGGCATGCGCCGTAAGGGTTGTTGAACGAAAAGAGGTTGGGCGTAGGTTCTTCGAAGCTCATGCCATCGGCCTCGAAGCGGTTGTTGAAGGTATGAATCTTATTACCATCCGTTTCGAGCAGGCAGGCGCCGTCGCTTTCGTAGAAGGCCGTCTGCACACTGTCGGCGATACGGTGAATGTCATCTTCATCAAAATCCGCCTTGGCCACGATACGGTCGATCAGCAGGTATACCTGGGCTTTAGCGCCGGGTATCTGCGTTTCATCTTCGATCAGGTCTTCGATGCGCAATACGGCGCCTTGTTTTTTCTCTACGGCATACACCCTCGAAAAGCCTTTCTGCAACAGTACATTCAGCTCCTCTGCAATGCTGCGGCCGCTCAGGGTGCGGAAGGGAACCAGGATCTGCACCTTGGTGCCTTCCGGCAGGGTTTTTATAAAATCCACCACATCGGTTACATCATCCTTCTTCACTTCTTTGCCGGATATGGGCGAATAGGTTTTGCCCACACGGGCGAAGAGCAGGCGCAGGTAGTCCTGCAGCTCGGTCATAGAGCCTACGGTCGAGCGGGGCGTGCGCGTGGTTACTTTTTGTTCGATGGCAATAGCCGGGCATATGCCTTTAATAAAGTCTACGTCGGGTTTATCCATGCGCATCAGGAACTGGCGGGCATAAGCACTGAGGCTTTCTGCATAGCGTCTTTGTCCTTCGGCAAAGAGGGTATCCATGGTCAGCGACGATTTGCCGGAACCGGATACGCCGGTTACCACCACCAGTTTATTACGGGGAATGGCAACCGTTATATTTTTCAGGTTATGCATCCTTGCGCCCTGGATGATGATGGCATCCTGTTCGGGTGTGGGGGCTGCGGCTTTTGATCTTTTTTTCGGGGGTGTTTTTATGGTCGACATCTGTATGCACCTCTGTATTGAGTATGGGTGAAGCGTTTCGCGCTGCAAAGAGGAAGACCGGATGAACGGCGCTAACTGCTGCGCAAAAACGGACGTAAAGTTACATCATTTACGACGATCGGCGGGCTTAAAGCTATCGTAAAAATCTATTTCTTTATCATGTATGGCCGGCCGGAGCTCGTAGAGGCCATAGGGCTAATCTGCATGAGTTCTGGTCGCGTTACCGTTTGCGGGTAGCCGGGATTCAGGTAAAAGGTTTGGAAGCATGTTATCGACCAACCATCGTAGGATGATCCATGATTTCTTTTTGCAAATCTTTACAGTAGCGTAATTATGTGCTCTTTCCCAATAAGTTAAAATATTTGTATAAATTAATGTAAATGTTATTTTTAATCTAAAATATAGCTACTATTTTAGTTGTAGCAAAATGATCCTACTCTTTTTCTGATGTTATGCATATTTATGAATAAGGTAGCGATCTGTTGTTTTTTAACGCTAACTGGTTTGCCATGAAATATATCCTGTATGTGCTGTTTTTACTAGCCTATTTCCCCAGTCTTGCCCAGCGTTGCGCACAACTTTCCATGGAAAGTATAGGAGGGAATAAAACGGATGTTCTTTCCGATCTTGTAACTGTTCATGATGATGGTACTTTCAGCTTATTGATTTTTAATAATTCCGTTTCAGGAAATATTAATACAGCATGTTTACGGCCAAGTCCTGGTGGTGGTGTAGAGCACGTTTTTTATAGACGTTATAACGCAGCAGGATCCATTATGCTTAGTAATCATTGTGCTCCAATAGGTTCATCATTCGTTCAAAAGTATTATTTCCCGCAAGCCAATGGTGATACGATTTTTATCGGTAACAAAGAGATAACGGGCCGGAGTGATGATATCGCCATTGAGCGAAGAAGCGCTTCGGGAGTCCTGCTGTGGACCAAATACTATGGTGGAACCGGGGATGATGGATTAGGCAAAGTTATACCCACACCGGATGGCGGCTTTTTTATCGCCACCGGTACCAATTCGACCGATGGCGATGTCGGCCTGCACTATGGCAGCGGTTTTGATGCCGATATCTGGATACTGCGTGTCGATAATAATGGAGATAAATTATGGGGCAAGGTATTGGGTGGGACGGGACCTGAATTGCCACGTGACCTCGAAATTTCCCCCGGCGGTGGTTGCTATGTATTTGGGGTTACAACTTCTACAGACCATGATGCTGTGGGCATGAAAGGCGGGAGCGATCTGTATATCGTAAAGCTGGACAGCATGGGCCAAAAGGAATGGCACCGCTGCCTGGGGGGGACGGCAGCCGATGGCGGTGGTTATGATCCTGAAGGGATTAAGGCACTTGAGGATGGTCAGGGAGGATTTTATATAATGAACCGCACGCATTCGCACGACGGCGATGTACAACGCCGGGTACCTCTGGACGATGGGGCTGATTTCTGGCTGGTACATATCGACAGCCTGGCCCATATCCTTTGGGAGAGCACCTTTGGCGGGCCCGGTTGGCAGGTCCCCAGGGTTTTTTGCCGGGCTGCAGACGGCAGTTTCTGGATGGGGGGGGCAAAATTTGAGCAGCCGGATCGGTGGTATGATCGAGGTTACTTATGGCATGACGGACTCCTGGGTGGTACATGCCGACAGCCTGGGCAATTTTATTAACCAAAGAAGTTTTGGCAACAATAAGGAAGACCAGATCGATATGCTGTATCCGCTGCCGGGTGGTACCGTATTGGCGGGAGGCAGGTACTATGAACCAACCACACCAGGTCCTGCCAGCCCCGGGTTTCCCGCAACTTCAGAAGGGGAACTTGATATTTTTCTTACCCGGCTTGGCCCCGAAACCGTAGGTATAAAAGACAAACTGAAGGAACCTTTGGCTTGGGAGCTGTTCCCAAACCCACCTCGGGGGCGGCTTACTATTTGGAATAAGACAAACGATAAAAATAGATCCCAGTTGCGCATCACCGATTCCCGGGGCAAGCCGGTATTTCAAAGCAGTTTTCGGCAAAAGCAGGAAGTCAATACCGGGGCATGGCTCCCGGGTACCTATTTTGTTGCATTGCAGGATGAGCATGGTCGCAGCGGCACGAAGAAGATAACGATACCCTCATGGAATGCAGTAATGTAAACCCCAATTGCTAAATACTGTGTAAACACTTTCTCCATGACTAAGCATCTGTTTTTCCTGTTACTGATAGCCGGTTGCACCGGGGTATGTAAGCCGCTCTATGCCCAGCGCTGCGCTCAACTTTCGATGGAAAGCTTTGGGGGGAATAAATCGGAAGGGGTTTCTGACCGGGTGATTGTCCATAATGATGGTACGTTTAGTTTATATGTTGAGAGTGAATCTACCACAGGTAATATCAATACGTCCTGCTCGGCCATATTTCCCGGAGGAGGTCCGGGGAGCTTTTATTACCGTAGGTATAATACTGCTGGGACATCGATTCTTAATGAGTACTGTGCGCCAAAAACTACTTCCTTCTATCCGGAATATTGGTTTGCGCAGCCGAACGGCGATACGATCTTTATCGGTAACAAAGAAATACCCGGCCGGAGTGATGAGATCGCCATCGAGCGAAGAAGTGCATCGGGAGTTCTGCTGTGGAGCAAATACTATGGGGGGACGGGCAGTGATGGATTGGGTAATGTTATTCCGGCGCCAGATGGCGGTTTTTTTATCGCTACTGGTACCAATTCGACCGATGGCGATGTCGGCCTGCACTATGGCAGCGGTTTTGATGCCGATATCTGGATACTGCGTGTCGATAATAGTGGAGATAAATTATGGGGCAAGGTATTGGGCGGAACATTACCGGATTTACCCGGTGACATTAAGTTGTCGCCCGATGGCGGCTGTTATGTATTTGGAGTAACGGCTTCTGTAGATCATGACGCTATTGGTACGAAAGGTGAAAGCGATCTGTATATCGTAAAGCTGGACAGTCTGGGGCAGAAGCAGTGGCACCGTTGCCTGGGTGGTACAGGCTCCGATGGTAGCGGATATGATCACGCAATTCTATGCCTTGAAGATGGTATTGGTGGCTTTTATATACTGAATCGTACCAGTTCAAATGACGGCGATGTACAACGCCGGGTACCTCTGGACGATGGCCCCGATTTCTGGCTGGTACATATCGACAGCCTGGCCCATATCCTTTGGGAGAGCACCTTTGGCGGTCCGGGCTGGCAGGTCCCCAGCGTATTTTGCCGGGCTGCAGACGGCAGTTTCTGGATGGGCGGGCAAAACCTAAGCAGTCGTACCGGGGGCATGATTGAAGTTACTTATGGCATGACGGACTCCTGGGTGGTACATGCCGACAGCCTGGGCAATTTTATTAACCAAAGAAGCTTTGGCAATAACAAGGAGGACCAGGTAGATATGCTGTATCCCTTGCCTGATGGGACCGTATTGGCGGGAGGCAGGTACTATGAACCAACCACACCAGGTCCTGCCAGCCCCGGGTTTCCTCAGACGTCTGAAGGGGAACTTGATATTTTTCTTACCCGGCTTGGCCCCGAAACCGTAGGCGTCAGGGATAAGATATTGGACCCGGCAACCTGGGAGGTATTTCCCAACCCGGGGAACAGGCTTATCCAATTCCGGGTAAAAAACGGGGATAAGCATAAGTATGCGCTGTTGATTACAGATGGCGCTGGCCGGACCCGATGCAAAGCTACATTTCGAGATAAGCTGGAACTTGACATCAGCCAGTGGGCGGCCGGGATATATAGGGCAACGCTCAGCGACAGATCTGGGAATGCCGGTACGAAGAATATTGTTGTAAGCCAACCATGACTGCTATGCTACTGCCAATAGCCCGCATCCTTTAAAAACAAAACAGATGAAAAAGCTCATTTTTACCTGCTGCCTGTTATGGGCGGCCTGGCAGGGCTATGGACAAGATTTCCTGAGTTTAAGCCCCTCGGATACGAATAGTTTTGACTTTATCTCCCGGCAGTACCTGAACGGAATGCTCGGCCAGGAAACCGATTCCACAAAGATTGCCAGGGCGAGAAAATTACATGGCCGTTGGGAGGCTTTCTGGAAGGGACGTGTGGCTAATGATGCCCCTCCAGGCACTTCCATTTTTGGCAAAGTGAGCGAAGCGCTGGATATAGAACTGCGTTCGTTCTCTAATTGCCTGGGAGCAGGTTACAAGGGGAACTGGACTTGTCTTGGCCCCTTTACCAATTACTATAATAAAAATGCAGACTTTAACGGACGCGTTGTTAGTCTTTGGGTTAGTCCCACCAACCCGGATTCTATTCTTGCCGGGTCGGGCGCCGGTGGGTTGTGGAGAACTGTAAACGGCGGACAAAGCTGGACGAATATTACGGACGGCGTAAATAACGATGTGTTGCCGGGAACGATGGGTATTACTCATATTGCAGTGACCCCGACTAACCATAAAAGTATTTATGTCGCTGCGGGTACTTTTATGGGTGCAGGGCAGGCCTGGCACGGGCTATATGGATTGGGGCTTATGTACAGTAAAGATGGCGGGCAGACCTGGCAGCCGGATATGAAATTCAGGCAGATTGTAAATACGACAACGGACAAAGGGTGGACTACAGAACCTATTGTTAAACTTGCTTACAGCCCCATGACCAATAGATTATACGCACTATGCAATAAGAAGCTGTATGTAAAGCCGATGGCCGGTGATAACCAACCCTGGTTTGATATAACAAGTTCGGTTTTTAATAGTTACTACAACTTATCCGATATGGATTTTACCCATAACCCGGCAGGCAGCATTCTACTGAGTACCACCAATACTGCTACAGATCACAAACTGTATACATTCAATGAAATCAACGGTACGCTGCCTGGTGTATGGGGAGAGCACAACATCACTTTTGATCCGGCAAATACAACAGCCGGAATCTGGGATATTGCCTTAAACGCTGTTGATGATGTTTATATGCTGGTACAGGGTACCGCAGGTGATGAGAACTCCTTTAAACTATACAAAACAGGTATTCCTGCGTTAAGTACGCTCTCCCTGTTGAATAGCAATCTCTCGGGTGCAGCCAACTCTACTAAATTCCGCGGTATAGAAGCTTCGCAAAAAAATCCGAATGTTCTTTACCTCTACAATCACTCAGGCATTCCGGATTACCCTTACAATTTTATTCATAAATCTGCTAACGCGGGACAGACCTTTAGCCCGATAGGCGGTGGGCATCCCGATGGCCGTATCGTTCATATCTACCATGGAGGGAGTACCGGAGGAGATACGCTTTTTTGTGGAACAGATGGCGGGTTGTCCCGTTCGGATAAGGGAGCCACTTTTAAAAGCCTTATGGGGGGCAATATCTGCGTCACGCAATACTATGGGGTAGCAGTAAGCCCGTCTGACGATGCCTATATGTCGGCAGGGGCACATGATAACGGCAACCACGCTTATAACAAGCGTCGTGCTGTACCCTGGAGCCTGGAGGATACCTATGGTGATGGTATTATCCCGGCATTCAGCAGGAATGGTATTAATAGCTCTTACATGCAGATGCAGTATGGCATGAATGTACACTTAAACTTCTCCGGTGCAACCGTAACCAACCTGGGAGGAATACCCAATCCTCCGGATATCATGGATGAACGTGTGGCAAAACGTTGGATGCGCCCGTTAAAATTCGATGAGCATAATATTGCCCGGCTGGGCTTTCATTTTATCTGGAAGAAGAGTTTGCAGGATGCCGGCTGGTCTTCTGAATTTGGTGGTCAACTAAATATGAATGAGCCAAAGCCGTCTATTGGACTCAACACATCAGCAGCTAATTTAGAATTGATTTCCCGGCACAAGAATCCTCCCGATTTTATTATATCCCAAAAGAACCCGGACGTGGCCTACATCGCCTACTCCGATCTGTACTGGGCTAATGGCGAGGCTGGCGATCTTTATGGCAACCTGTTCCTGACAAAAAACAGGACGACTTTTTTTACCTGGGAGAACATTACACCGACAAAAGTAGAAGGTTGCGCCATCAGCGACCTGGAGATCGATCCACAGAACCCCAACCGTATATGGGTAAGCTATGAAAGTATTATTTCATCACAGGTTGCGGTACCCAGTACATCGCGGGAAAAAAGGGTTTTGTATTCCGGTAATTATGGTAGCACCTGGACCGATGTCAGTAGAGGATTGCCCGCTATGCCAGTAATTAAGTTGCTTTATATAGAGGGTTCGGATGATTTATTATTTGCAGCCACCGATGTGGGTGTATACCGCTGGAGCAAGGCCCGCCAGCAGTGGGAATGCTTTAATAACGGCATGCCCAAAACGGTAGTTACAGATATTGACTACAATGCCTGTAGTGGTAAATTAAAGATATCCACCTTCGGCCGCGGCATCTGGGAAACCCCGATAGAAGATAACCCCAGCAGCCTTAACCCTGTGGGTGAAACTAATATCATCACCACTAATACCACCTGGTCGTCGAGCAAGACAATCAGCGGCAGCATCCGGGTAAAAGCGGGCGCCACCTTAACGATCAGCGGCACGGGTACTACCATTTATATGCCTTCGCGGGGCAAGATCGCGGTAGAACGCGGCGCCAAACTGATTATCGATGCGGCCCGCATTACCAACGAATGCGATGGCGCCATGTGGCTGGGCATACAGGTAGCCGGCGATATCAACCGCCCCGCTGATCCCGCTTACCAGGGTTACCTGGAATTAAAGAACAACGCCCTGCTCGAACATGCGCGGCTGGCGATCCTCAATTTTGAGCTGGGCGAGAATACAGGCGGGGGCATCATCAAAGCCAGCAACAGCCGGATCAATAACTGTAAAATGGCCGTTTGCCTCAACAATTATCCCAACTATACCTACTTTACTCCTGGTACTATAACATCCAATTGTAAGTTCGATAACGTACAATTCATCAAAGACGACCCGCGTTACGAGATCGATGGAGGCGGCTATTTTGCTTCCTGGTTAATCAAGGGTGGCGTGGATATTCGCAATTGCACCTTCCGTTATAGCGTGCCCTGGCAACAGTTGCCTTATCTCAATCGGTCGTCGGCCATCAATGTATCGACGACCGGTATGCGGGTAGAGAGCTGTGTTTTCGACGGCTACCGCAGGGGAGTTTACATCAGCGGTTATGACAATAGTATTACCGCACCCATAATTTACAATAACACGTTCGATCATAATTCAGAAAGCATTACGGTAGCCGCCAGCCTGTACGCCGACATCCGGGGTAATGTGATCCGGAATATGTATCCCTACAAGACCAGTAGCGGTAATACCCTCACCTACCGGTACCCGGTGGGCATTTACCTGGATATGGGCGCGGGCAGTTATGTAGGCTGTAGCAATACGGTATCCGGTACCATCGATGGTGGTCCCAATGATATGTTCCTGAAACGCCTGGGCATATTGGCCAATAATAATGGTTTTCATAACATCATCGTTACCGATAATAACCTTAATGACCTAAGCATCGGTACACAGACTCAGGGCGGCCATTTTTATTTGAATATCTTCTGTAATAGCTATAACAGGAATCAATTGGCCTGGGCTGTCAACCCGCACGCATCGGGGCAGGTAGAATTTCTAAACGACCAGGGCACCAGCTGCGATCCGGTAAGCGGCATCAGGGCAGGCAACCGTTTTGTAAGCAACCAGCGGGACATCAACTCTTACTCGGCTGTACCCTGGCGCTACTATGCGGGCAATGGCGCTTACGAAAATCCGGTATGGGCCGGTTTAATGATCATGAACAACTGTGCTACTAACAGCAATTCGCAATGCAACCTGCCCCGAAGTTGTCCGCAGCGGTTTATGACGCGCCAGGCACACAATATCCTGTTGAATGTCTATAATCTTATGGTAAAGGCGGGCGGCCAATACAGCCTTGCAGGCAGAATCATGCAAACGCAGTTGATATGGGGTTATAAGGACCTGGAAGACGAAGCCGGCCTGATGAGTTTCCTGGAAAAGGAAAAAGATGTGCCATCCCGTAAACTGCTTATTCCGATATATGTCAATGCCGCGATGTACAGCCAGGCATTAAGTACGATACAGGGTCTGGACTTACCCCAGGTTGAATCGGATGCCTATACTGCCTATTATGGGGTAATGATCAGTCTTAAACAGCAGGGGCGGCGCATTGATGCGCTGACTCCGCAGGAGCTGGCCCTGGTTACGGACCTTGCGGCAACGAACCTGGAAGTAAGCCGCCTGGCCAAAGGATTGCTGGAGTATGCCTATGGGCAGGACTGGCTGCACCCGATCGAGGAACTACCCACTGACCCGATGTCGAAAAAGATACAAATCCCCGAAACGCCGGGGCGGCAGCCCAGCACGCTTGCCGACGCTGTGCCCAACCCGGCGGGGCAAAGTACCATGATCCTCGCTACGGTAAGTGCCGATGATATGGCATTGCAACCAAGACTCGTGATCCGCAACAGCCAGGGGTTTGAACTATGGAAGACAGCGTTAAGCGCCGGGGAAAACCGGGTTACGGTACCGGTAAACAGCTGGCCCGCCGGGGTGTATTTCTATACCCTGGAACTGGGCAACAAAGTCATTGCCTCCAGGAAGCTGAGTGTGGTCTATCAATAATAAAACCTGATGCTGCATGCCGTCTCAGTCGGCAGTGCTTTATTTAATTTTTAAATGTAGTTGTTATGAATAGGCATTTTTTTAAGGCGCTCCTTTTTTTTGCGCTGCATCTTATCTCATTACAAACAAACGCACAAAGGATTTATTTTTCGGATACGACGAATAACTGGATCTGTAGTCGCGGGGGCGAAATGGGGCCTGGTGGCATGAGTACCTGGAGTTATTGTCAATATTATGCTTCTGACACTTTAGTGGAAAGTAACGGGCATATCTATACCGAAATAAAACCTGGTATTGGATGGGGAGGGCAATACTTTGCCAGAGCCTTGGTGAGGGACGATACCGCAGCTGGTTTAGTATATATAAAACCTCAAAACCACCAGAATGGATTTTATCGCGCAACCGACACTAATGAGTTTGTGTATATGAATTATAATCTTAATGTTGGCGATACCCTGATTATGCCCTTGGTTTTAGGTGGTCGTAGTGACAGTATCAGTATGCATATAGTCCAACAAAAGGATAGCTTCCTGGTCGGTACAACCTGGTACAGGCAACTTGAACTTTACGCATACAAGGGAATGAGCGGCGGGGGTACTTCGAATTATACCCGTTATACTATTTACGAGGGAGTAGGACCGGGCTCCGGCCCGATCCTGGAACCTAGTACTTTAAACGAATACGGTCCCCCGAATTTAAGCTGTTTCCGCAACCAGGGTGCCATTCATCCCAAATTCGGTTACAGCTGTGACCCCTTAGCGTTGAGAAAAGTGGTGGAAAGACAACAGAACTTTCAATACTATCCGAATCCAACTTCGGACCAATTAAGGATTAAAGACCCGGAGTTATCGGGTAGCCTTTACGCTGTGAGCATAACAAACCTGCATGGCAGTATACTGCAGCATGTTTCGTTCCGTAACGAAATCACCCTTGAGCTTGAACAATTACCGGTGGGCCTGTACTTTCTTCATTTTTTTAACGGGACACTACTCCTGCAGTCCGAAAAACTTTTAATAGACCGCTAGAACTAAAGACCGCTCTATTTCCTGGCGCCATTACCTGTAATCAAATCCTTGGTTTGATCAGTACATGTATTGTGCCCATCTTATAAAACATTTCATCCCCGATATCCATGAACAAACAATTATCCTTTGTAATCCTGGCGTTGGCCGGGACGATAACTTCCTATGCACAGCAAGATAGCGCTGCATCACGGCAGCAGGTTGCCGAAATTATCGTTACCGCCAATAAGTTTGAAGAAAAGAGCAGTTATGTCGCCCAGAAAGTGGAGGTAATGGATACGCCGGTTATCGCGGATGCTTTATCCAATACTACGGCCGGCCTGTTAGAGCAGAGTGGAAAAGTGTTTGTGCAAAGAAGTCAGCTGGGCGGTGGAAGCCCTGTACTGCGCGGCTTCGAGGCCAGTCGTATCCTGCTGGTAGTGGATGGTGTACGGATGAACAATGCCATATACCGGACCGGGCATTTACAGAATGCGATTACGATCGATGATGATATCCTGGAAAGGGTCGAGATCCTGTATGGACCCGCTTCTACCATCTACGGGTCCGATGCGCTCGGTGGTGTCGTACACTTCCAGACAAGGCAGGCACAATTGTCCGCAAGCGAAAAGCCCCTGGTAACAACTAATGCCAGCGTCCGCTACAGCAGCGCCTACCGCGAATACAGCGGCCATGCGGACATCAACCTGGGGTGGAAAAAATGGGCAATACTCACCTCCCTTAGCTATAGCAGCTTCGGCGATCTGCGCCAAGGCAATAACCGTAATCCTTTTTATCCCGAACTGGGCAAAAGAACAACTTATATAGACCGGGTTAATGGCGTGGATTCCATTGTCGCCAATACCGATCCTAATGTGCAAAAGTTCAGCGGCTATAAACAACTCGACCTGCTACAGAAAATACTTTGGCAACCCAGCCGCACGCGAAGCCACCAGTTAAACGTTCAGTATTCGACCAGTAGCGATATACCCCGTTACGACCGGTTGACAGATACCCGGGATAGTAAGCTGCGTTGGGCGGAATGGTACTATGGGCCACAGCAAAGGTTTTTAGCGTCTTACCAGTACAAGGCAAAGGCATTGAACGGATTTTTTGATCAGTTCAATGCCGGGGCCAGCTACCAGAAAATAAACGAGAGCCGCATACAGCGCGCTTACAGGAAGGATCATAAGGAATACCGGGTCGAAGATGTTGATGTGTTGGCGCTGAACGCAGACCTGCGTAAAAGTACCGGCAGGCATGAGTTGGGCATAGGCGTCGATGGCCAGTTCAATTTTTTGAACTCAACGGCTTTCCTGCAAAATATCGTCAGCCAGGAAAAAAGCTATGGCCTCGATACCCGTTACCCGGACGGTAGCAATAGGATGAGTTATACTGGTCTGTATGTGCAACAGCTTTTTAAACTTATACCAGGCAAACTGATCCTCAATGATGGGTTGCGGCTGAACTATGTAAGCCTCAGGAGTCGATTCAGCGACACGGCCATTCTGCATTTGCCTTTTACCGAAGCCCGCCAGCGCAATCTTACCTTCAGTGCCAATGCTGGCGTCATTTACCTGCCGGATGCCAAAAGCAAACTCTCTTTCAATTTTGCAACCGGTTTTCGTGCGCCTAACATAGACGATATGGCCAAGGTTTTTGAATCGGCGGGTGGCGTACAGCTTGTGGTGCCTAACCCTAACCTGAGGCCGGAGCAAAGCTATAACTTTGATCTGAGCCTTTCGCGTAATTTGCTGGGATGGATTTACATAGAAGGCAGTGGTTTTTACAGCTTATTCCGCAATGCGATGGTATTGGATCAATACCGGCTTAACGGGGCAGACTCTGTGCTGTACAATGGGAAGCTGACGGCGGTGGTGGCGAACCAGAATAAAGCCCGTGCTTTTATTTACGGCTTCCAGGGCAGCATTGAACTACGCCCGAAAGATGGGCTCAGTATATACGGTCACATTACCTATACTTATGGCCGTTACCAGGGGGCGGATGGTCACGAAGTGCCGATGGATCATATTCCCCCCATATTTGGTAAGGTGGGGCTGAGCTATCGTTACCGGTCCGTAGTAACAGAAGCCTTTATTTTGTACAATGGCTGGAAACACCTGGCCGATTACAATCCTTATGGCGAAGACAACCTGCAATATGCCACGTCACCGGGCATGCCATCCTGGTATACGCTTAATATCTCCTCTACCTGGACCGTTACGCAGCATATAAAAACGCAGATTGGCATCGAAAATATTTTTGATCAAAACTACCGTGTGTTTGCTTCCGGCATCAATGGCCCGGGCAGAAACCTGGTCGTTAAACTGAAAGCAGGTTTTTAAGCGCCCTTGTTGTTCGGCGTAGATTGTACCGGGCATAAAAAGGCCCGTATGCGGGATACGGGCCTGGTTGAATCAGTCTTGGATCAGTTCGAGAAATTCCTGTTCGGTCAGTACTTTTACGGTGCCCAGCTTCTTGGCTTTTTCCAGTTTGGAACCGGCATCGGCGCCTACTACCAGGAAGTTGAGTTTGCTGCTTACGCCGCTCAGCAGTTTACCGCCGCGTTCTTCTACCATGGATTCTGCATCGTTGCGTTTAAAATGCGTGAGGGTACCGGTAAACAGGAAGGTTTTGCCACTGAGGGCGCCACCTTCGCCGGTTGCCTGGCCCACGTGCTGGTTCGTCAGCGTCAGGCCTATGGCCTCCAGTTCGTCGAGCAGGTGCAGGTTTTCGTGGGTCTGGAAGAACTGGTGTACCGAGCCGGCCACTTTCGGACCGATATCTTCGAGGGTACACAACTGTTCTACCGTCCAGGTGTTGTAGTCTTTGAGATGTGCCACTGCATTGGCCAGGGTCTTGGCCGTGGTTTCGCCCACATACCGGATGCCCAGTCCGAATACAAGCCGGTTCAGCGGTTGGCTTTTGGACTTTTCGATAGCGGCTTTCAGGTTTTCGATCGATTTGGCGCCAAACTTCTCGAGCCCGTTCAGCTGTTCGAAATCTATTTTGTAAATGCCTGCGATATCGCGTACGATACCCAGCTCATAAAAACGGCGGATGATAGAGTCGCCGAAGCTGCGGATATCCATGGCATCCTTACTGGAGAAATGGATAATGCGCTCTACTACCTGTGCCGGGCAGCTTACATTGATACAACGCCAGGCTGCTTCGCCCTCGGGGCGATACAGGTCTTCGGCGCATTCGGGACACTGTGTCGGGAACACGATAACGCGTTCCGTGCCATTACGCAGTTCAGGGTTGGATTTTACGATATAAGGTATTACATCACCGGCCCGTTCTACGAGTACGGTATCGCCTTCTCTTAAATCTTTTTCGCGGATCACCTCTTCGTTAAACAGCGACACGCTGCTTACCGTTACGCCGCCGATGGGCACCGGCTCTATTTTGGCTACCGGGGTAATGCTGCCCGTACGGCCCACCTGGAACGCTACCCGCAACAATTTGCTGGTGGCCTGGCGTGCCTTGAATTTATAGGCGATGGCCCAGCGGGGGTGGTGCGTGGTCATGCCCAACTGGTCCTGCTGATCGAGGCGGTTTATTTTTACTACCATACCGTCGATCTCGAAGGGCAGTTCGTCCCGTTTCGTTTCGAAATCGAGACAGTGGCTGATCACCTCGTCGATGGTGCTGCAGCGCTTCATATCTTTTACCGGGGTATTGAAGCCCAGTTGCTGCAACCAGGCCAGGGTGCCATAGTGTGTATGCAACACTTCCGGGTCGGGTTGATTGTCTGTAGTGGTATGATAACTTACATTGTACAATACTGCGCTCAGCCCGCGTTTGGCCACTTCCCTGGGATCGAGCATACGCAGGGTGCCCGAGGCGGCATTGCGTGGGTTGGCCAGTGGTGGCAGCCCTTCCGCAATACGTTGTTCGTTATATTTCTTAAAGGTCTCTTTATGGATAATCACTTCGCCGCGCAGTTCGAGGCTGTCTACCTGTTGTGTACTTAGCTGCGCCGACAGGGGTATACTCCTGATCTGCCGGATATTGGGCGTAATGTCTTCGCCCTGTATCCCGTCGCCACGGGTAGCGCCACGTACGAGTTGGTTGTTTTCATAGATCAGCGAAATACCCGCGCCATCGTACTTTGGTTCTACGGTGTATTCGATCGCAGTTTCTTTCAATCCTTCCCTGCTGCGTTTATCCCATTCCCGCAGGTCGTCGGGGTTGTAGGAGTTTTCGAGACTGAGCATGGGCACCAGGTGGGCCACCGAGCTGAATTGTTCGCTCAGCCCTTTGGCGATGCGCTGCGTAGGCGAATCGGCCGTAAGTAGGTCGGGATACTGAGTTTCCAAATCCTTCAGCTGGCGGAATAGGGTATCGTATTCCACATCGGCCAGCACAGGATTGTCCTGCACATAATATTTCCAGTCGCTGTAATTGATTACGCCCCGTAACCGTTCCACACGGGCGGCCGGCTCTTCCGTGTCGGTCTGCTGTAACAGCTCCTTTGCCCAAATGGCAAACCTTTGTTCGTCTTCTGGTTGGTACATGTATAAGTTACGGTTGAATGATTTAATTGGGTATTGGGTATTGGGTATTGGGTATCAAGAGGGAGGCTGTAATGCTGAGCGTAACGAGCATCTCAGCCATTAGCTGATCGTCTTCCCTGGTAGCGTACTCCTTGTTTTACAATACACGCTCCCTTCGATAAGATCCTTCGCTGGGCTCAGGAGGATAATCGTCTTCCCTGATAAAGTACTCCTCGTTTTTACAATACACGCTCCCTTCGATAAGATCCTTCGCGATGCTCAGGATGACAATCGTCTCCCTTTATAGACTAATCCTTGCTTTTACAATACACAGGCCCTCGGGTAAGATCCTTCGCGATGCTCAGGATGACATCTAACTTCTAATATCTCACATCTCAAATCTCACATCTCAAATCTAACTTCTCACATCTAATAGCTACACAAACATCTGCGCTGCTTTTTCTACGCCGGCAACCAGGCGGTCGATATCTTCCTTGTTGTTATAAAAGGAGAAGGATGCTCTTACGGTACCGGGTATATGGAAATGTTCCATAACCGGCTGGCAGCAATGGTGCCCCGTACGTACCGCAATGCCCTGCTTATCCAGCAGTTCGCCGATGTCGAAGGGGTGTACCTGGTCGATCAGGAAAGACAAGGTACCTGCCTTATGTGTAGCGTCGCCAATGAAGCGCAGGCCTTTAATGCCCGACAGCGCCTGTTGCGCATAGGTCATCAGGTCATGCTCTGCTGCGATAATGTTGTCTAATCCTATTTCGTTTACATAGTCGATAGCTGCGCCCAGACCTATAATACCGGCCACATCGGGTGTGCCTGCTTCAAATTTGAAGGGCAGGTCGGCATAGGTTGTTTTTTCGAACGATACCGATTTGATCATCGAACCGCCGCCCTGGTAAGGTGGGATGGCGTTGAGCAGGGCTTCTTTACCATACAGTACACCGATACCGGTGGGACCATAGATCTTGTGCCCCGAAAATACGAGGAAGTCGACGTCCAAAGCCTGTACATCCACATGGGTGTGTTGTATGGCCTGCGCGGCATCCAGCAGTACGGGAATGTTGCGGGCATGTGCACGCGTTATGATCTCGGCAACCGGGTTCACGGTGCCCAGGGAGTTAGATACCCAGGTCAGCGCTACGATGCGGGTACGGGCGGTCAGAAGCTGGTCGAGATCTTCGAGGATCAGTTCGCCCTTATCGTCGATGGGTATTACTTTGAGTGTGGCGCCATGGTCCTCGCAGGCAATCTGCCAGGGTACCAGGTTGGAATGGTGTTCCATACCGGAGATCAGCACTTCGTCGCCCGCCTTAAGGTATTGCTTGCAAAAGGAGTAGGCTACGAGGTTCACGCTTTCGGTTGTACCGCGTGTAAAGATGACCTCGTAATCGTGTTTGGCATTGATAAAACGTGCGATCTTGCTGCGCGCCGCCTCCTGTGCATCGGTGGCTACCTGGCTCAGGTAATGCACGCCGCGATGGACGTTTGCATTATACGTATCGTAATAATTGCTGATGGCTTCGGTTACCTGCCGGGGCTTCTGGGTTGTAGCGCCATTGTCGAGGTATACCAGGGGCCGGCCGTATACCGTGGTCTGCAGTATCGGGAAGTCGGCCCGTATTTTTTCTATATTTAAATGCGTAGTCGGTGTCATGTGTACTTATTTAAGCGGGAAACGGCCCTGTAAAAAGGCGATGATCGGTGGTTCCCGGGCGACAAAGTTAGGTAAAAGGAGAGGGGATTCATTATCTTGCATTCCCAAAAGTTATATAGTTTTTCAATAGCCGCATGAAGATCCTGCAACTGGTCAATCGCATTCCTTACCCCTTAAATGATGGCGGAAGCCTGGGTATTCATTATTATACCCAGGGCTTTATAGATGCAGGTGTACGGTTAAGCATGCTGGCGATGAACACTACCCGGCACTGGGTGGAGGAGCAAAACCTGCCCCCGCTTTACCGGCAGCTGGAACATTTTGTAACCGTAAAGGTCGATAACCGGGTAAAGCCCCTGCCGGCCCTGCTCAACCTGTTCGGCAGCTCCTCCTATAATATCGACCGTTTTGTAACCACCGGCTACCGCAATGCCCTGGTGGCCCTGCTGCAACAGGAAACCTTCGATGTGATCCAGTTGGAAAGCCTGTTCCTGGTGCCTTATATCCCCGTGATCAGGCAGTACAGTAAAGCGAAAGTGGTGATCCGGCAACATAATATCGAGTACCGGATATGGGAACGGCTGGCAGCACAGGCCGGCAACCCGCTTAAGAAGTGGTACCTGCGGTTACTGGCCAGGCGGTTGAAGCAATTTGAGCTCAGGCATCTCGACGACTACGACCTCATCCTGCCCATATCGGAGGCCGATCTGCAATTGCTACAGGCCCTGGGTGTGCGCAAACCCATGTTCCTGCATCCTTTCGGGATCGATATGGCACACATTCCCTACTGCCCGGCTACCGAACAACCGTTAAGCCTGTACCATATCGGCGCCATGGACTGGCTGCCCAACCAGGAAAGTGTAAACTGGCTGCTGGAGCAGGTAATGCCACTGGTGAGCCGCGAGCTGCCTTGTATAAAACTACACCTGGCCGGTAGAAATATGCCGGAATACTACCTGAAAAATACCTGGCCCAATGTGGTGGTGGCGGGCGAAGTGCCCGATGCCATGGCCTTTGAGCGGGATAAAAGTATGCTGCTGGTGCCACTGCTTTCGGGTGGGGGTGTGCGGATCAAAATATTCCAGGGTATGGCTATGGGCAAAACCATCGTGACCACGCCTGTAGGATTGGAAGGGATCGAAGCCCGCGACGGACAGGACGTGCTGGTGGCGGAAACGCCCGAAGCCTTTGCCCGTAAGATCATCGGAGTGGTGCGCGAACCCGGACAACTGACCGCCATAGGTACAGCGGCGCGCCGCCTGATCGAAGAAAAATATGACCGTAAAAAACTGATCGCTGCGCTGCTGGACCGTTACCGCCGGCTTTAGGGTTGCGCGGCAGGCGGCAGTGGCTCGCCCTGTTCATCGTACCGGTAGCTGTAGCGTACGCCGGCCGCATTGCGCAGCTGGATCGTATAAGCGAGGTGGTGTGCGCCCTCGGGTGACGGGTTGTCCCGCTCAATACCTGCCATAATCAGCCTGCCGCGGCCATTTGCCGGGTCGGCAGCCAGGGTACGCAAGGCCTGTTCGGCGAGTTTCCCCATCTGTTGCAGGTTGCCGTTCTGCAGTTGAAATAAAAAATCACGGGGTTGTACGCCCGAACATTTTAATTCGATATCCGCTTTTTGTTCCCAGAAACCATGAAACCAGGTCCATTGTTCCTGCATGGCTTTATCGGGAT
Organism: Taibaiella chishuiensis; assembly: GCF_003014535.1. Lineage (GTDB taxonomy): Bacteria > Bacteroidota > Bacteroidia > Chitinophagales > Chitinophagaceae > Taibaiella > Taibaiella chishuiensis. The sequence continues at coordinate 1,068,970 of NZ_PYGD01000001.1, forward strand.
CGGCTGCGCGTTCTACTGTTATCATATCATCGCCCGCAGCGTCGTGCACCAGGATAATGCTGTTGTACCAGGCGCCGGCTCCGAATTTTTTTTCGAGTACCTGGTACAGCTGTTCCATGCCTTTACGATCGGGGTTGAAGCTTTTGTTGCAGGACCAGGCCAGGCAGGCAAGTAGAAGGAGGAGCACAGGCAGCAGGCGTTTCATGAAATGGCGGTTGATATTTGCAAATATAACGAAATGTTAAGGTTTTGGCGGCAGATAATAAGATGGATAAGCAGTGTTTATGCTTTGAAAATAATATTGCCGGTCTTACGTTATAAATAGCCTGCAGACCGCTAAAATAGGGACTGCACAAGGCTTCTAGGCTAACAAATCTTTATATTTTCATTACACGCAAGTCAAAAGCCAATTCTTTATCTTTGCTGCATTTTAAAATGAATAAAATTTAATATTGGGTAAAATTCAATGTTTTACGCAAAAAACATCCCTGTTTAATGAGCGCTGTACTTAAACGTTTTTTGATCATTTCCGGATTGCTCTCTGGTCTTCATATCCTGCCTTTTGCCCCCGAATCCGCTGCACAGATACCGATAAGTAACCGCGTCGAAGACAGATTGCTGAAGCACGGGATCGAACAATTTCAGCAGGGCCACTATACCCTGGCATCCCAGTCTATAAAAGAATACCTGCAACAGCATATCCAGCCTGCCGAAAGCCGCAATAAAGAAGCCCTGTCCCTGTCCATACAACAGGCTAAATACATACTGGCGCTCAGCAACCTGAAAGGCAAACATGCCGATGCGGAAGACGAGATCCGTACCTATATCGAAGAGACCGTAAACCCGGTATACCGCCAGCGGGCTGCATTTGCCCTGGCGCAATATTATTTCCAGCAGAACAACCTGCCCGAAGCCATTGCCTACTACGAGATTGCAGGTATCGATAACCTGAGCAATAAGGAGATCGCCGATGCAAAGTTCGAACTGGCCTACAGCTATTTTAACGAACGCCGTTTCGATAAGGCCAAACCCCTGTTTGCCATTATTAAAGAACTGCCGGACAACAAATATTATATAGCCGGTAACTACTACTATGGCCTGCTGGCTTATAATGATAAAAATTACGAACTGGCGCTGAAGAGCTTCGACCGTATTCATAACCAGGAAGAGTATAAAGACATCGTACCTTACTACGAGGCCGAGATCAATTATTTCCAGGGTAATTACGATAAAGTGCTCCAGTTGTCGAATCGCTACCTGCGTAAAAAAGACAAACTGTTTTATGATAAGGAAATGAGGTTGCTTACCGGGCAAACCTTATTCGAACAAAAGAAATTTGCCGAAGCCCTCCCTTACTTCGAGTACTACTATGAAAACTCCGATAAGATACGGAAAGAAGAGCTGTATGAACTGGGCTACACGTATTACCGGCTGGAGAAATGGCCCAGGGCTATCGAGAGTTTCCAGCCGTTAAGTAATACCCAGGACTCGCTCGGCCAGACCTCGATGTACCTGTTGGGCGATTGCTACCTGAAAACAGGCGATAAGAAGGGCGCCCGTAATGCCTTTGGTCTTTGTTCCGACATGGATTTTAACGCCTCGCAAAAAGAAGCAGCCAGCTTCCTCTTTGCCAAACTCTCCTATGAACTGGGCGACGAAGGTATCGCCACGCGCAGGTTCAACAGCTTTATCAAACAATATCCCAACGCTACATTTGCTACCGAAGCCAAAACCATGCTCTCCGGTCTGCTGGCCAAAAGCAGCAACTATGGCGAAGCCTTTGCCATTATGAGCGACATGGCCGTTAAAGACAACGCTACCTGGGCCGTGTACCAGCAGGTGGCCGTAGGCCGCGCCATGCAACTGATGCAGAACAACCAGTTTGCATCGGCCGACAGCGTGCTGAGCCTTTCGCTGCAACAGCCGGTAAATAACGCCTACGAAGCCATCGCTTACTTCTGGAAGGGCGAGATTGCTTACCGGGAAAAACGGTACCCGCAGGCTATCCAGTTTAGCCAGTCCTTCCTCAATACGGCTAAAGGCAACGAAGATGCGATCCGCAGGATCAGCGCCAAAGCCACACCGCAGAATGCACACCTGAATATCGGTTATGCCCAGTTGGCTAAGGAGAACTACGGTAACGCACGCGAATCTTTCCTGGCCGCACAGCAAGGCAGCAAGGACGGTGGTTACAGCAATACCCTGGCTGCCGATGCCATACTGCGGGAAGCCGATGCGATGTTTATGCAGAAGGACTTTGATAAGGCCGCGCAATTATACGACAAGGCGATTGCCGGCAATATCAGCAACCCGGACTACGCCCGCTTCCAAAAAGCCCTGATCTATGGCCTGCAAGGCAAGCAGAACGATAAGATGAATATCCTGAGCGATATCATCCAGAAACAACCGGCCTCGGAATATAAGAAAGATGCCCAGTACGAACTGGCCGTATCTTACCTGGAGGCTGACCGCAACAGCGAGGCCATATCCATGCTGAAAACACTTACCGATAACAGCAGCACCCCGGATAACCTGCGTGCCAAATCGCTGGTAAAACTGGCCTACGCCTACCAGGAAAGCAACCGGAATAACGATGCGATCGACGCCTACCGGAAATATATTGCCGATTACCCATCGGCTACCGACCGCGCTGCTGCGGCCGATGCGCTGCGCAGCCTGTACATTGCCACCGGTCAACCCGAAAAATACGAAGCTTTCCTGAAGGAGAACAATATGCCGTCGACCAGCGATGCGTCGGTTGAGGCTACCTATTATGCTGCAGCAGAAACAGAATATGGCAACAGCAACTGGGCCAAGGCCGCCGAAAGTTTCAGTAAATACCTGAACCAGTTCCCCAACGGCGTCAATGCCAATAAAGCGCATTACTACCGCGGCGAATCGTACTATCATCTTAAAGACAATACCAAAGCGCTTGCCGACTACGATGCCGTGGTAGCGGGCGGCTGGAGCGACTTTACCGACGATGCCGCTTCGAGGGCCGCATCGCTGGCTATGCAGCAGAAAGATTATACCGCAGCCGGTAAGTACTACAATACCCTGCGCGGTTCGGCTATGGATAATAACAACCTCCAGAATGCCTATACCGGCCTGGTAAAAACAGCATACGAACGTGGCGCCTTTACCGAGGCCAGCGCTTATGCCGATACCCTCCTATCATTGCCCGACCTGGGTGCGCAGGCGGTAACCGAAGCGCAGCTCTATAAAGCAAAAGCCCTGCAACGCGGCAATAGCCTGGAAGAGGCCAAAGCCCTGTACCAGGTTATCGATAAGAAAAATATCGGGGTGATCAGCGCCGAAGCCCGCTTCCGCGTGGCAGAGATCCTGCTGGCACAGAAAAAGCTGAAGGAAGCCGAAGCACAGGCCAACTACGCTGCGCAGACCTCCGGCGGACAGGAATACTGGGTGGTAAAATCCTATATCCTGATCGCGGATATCCTTACCGAGCAGAAAGATTACTTTAATGCCAAAGCCACCTTACAGAGTATCGTTAAAAATGCAGGCGACAAAGAGCTGAAAGAAGAAGCTACTAAAAAGCTGGAAAACGTAAAAGCCCTGGAAAAAACAAAATCCAAGCTTACTGAAGAATAAAAACAGGTTGCCATAAAAATACCACAAACATGAATTACGCTAAATATATTGCACTAACCGGTGGCAGCCTCCTGTTCTTATCTGTCCGTACCAACGGGCAACAACGGAATACCAGGGATACCGTCATACAGGGCCAGACTATCGAAATCATACAGTCGTACAAACCCGAGATCGCACGTCCCGACAAACCGGAGCTGACCCCTACGCTGCCCAATATCGATACTACCAAACCGCGTTTCCTGTACGAAGTACCGCAGCAGACGCTGAGTTATACTTATCATTCCGTACCGATCAGGCCCCTCGCCCTCGGTCGCCAGGAGGCGGTAACGCCTTTCCAGAACTATATCAAAGCCGGACTTGGCAACCTGTCTACCGTTTATATAGATGCCGGTGTGGGCAGCCTTAAAGGCCAGGATTACGAAACGGCTTTCCATTTCAACCACCTGTCCCAGAAGGGGAGTATCGCTAACCAGCAAACCTCGCATACGGGTTTCGACGCTTCGGGCAAATACTATACTTCGGGTCATGCCATAGGCGCTACCCTGGGAATACAACGCGATGCGCTTTCTTATTACGGGTATAACCACGACTCTTTCGAATATGCCCGCAACTCGGTAAAACAGGTGTATACCGGCGCCGATATCAAAGTGTTTGGCGAGAATACCGAAGCCAACCGCTGGAACATCTGGTACAAGCCTTCTGTGGCTTTCAGCATGTACAGCGACAAGTACAATGCCCGCGAGCGCACCTTCGCTTTTGATGTGCCGGCGCGTATTGCCATCGATTCTACGCTGAGCTTTGGGCTGGGCGTAGAAGGCAACTTTACGCAGTTAAAAACCGACGCTTCCGACCGGGGCAATAACCTGATCAAGGTAAATCCCGCACTGGATATCCATTTCCCGACCACGAATATCCACTTGGGCCTGAGTCCTGCATGGGGTATGGATAATACGGCCTACCTGCTGCCCGACCTGAGCATCAACAGCCGTTTCTTCAACAGCGGGCTTACCCTGGTGGCCGGCTGGAAGGGCAACCTTATCCAGAATACCTACAAGCAACTGAGCACCAAGAACCCCTTTATCAATAACAGCTACGACCTGAAGCAGACAAAGTCCGACCAGGTATATGGCGGGTTTGAAAGTGCGCTGGGACAGCATATCTCCTTTGGCGGAACCGTAAGCTGGCGCCAGTGGAAAGACCTGGCCGAATTTGTAAACGACTATTCCGGTACCGGCGATGGCAAGCGTTTCGACGTGGTATACGACCGCAACGTGCAGGCCATCAGCCTCGACGCCTTTATCCGTTACCAGGTAGGCAATGTGTTCGGACTGAGCGCAAGCGGCTCCTGGTACAACTTCTACCACCGCGAAACGTTCAGCAAGGTATACCACGAACCCATGTTGCGCCTGGGTGGATCGATGTATGTGCACCCGGTTGACAAACTGCATATTAATGTAAACCTCGACTTCTGGGACGGCAGCTACGCAAGGCTCTCGAATGGCGACAGTTATAAATTAAGCGCATATATCGATCTGAGTGCAAATGCCGAGTATAATATTATTCCGCGTTTATCTCTATTTTTACAGCTCAATAATATTCTGGGTAATAAATACGAACGCTGGTACCAGTACGAGGCGTACGGCTTTAATATTATGGGTGGGTTAAGATTTAAGTTTTAATTCAAAACCTATTTGATTATTTTAGCCCTGCATATTACATTGCCGGATAATTCAAATAATATAATAAGACCTGAAAATGGACATAGCAAAATACGTTGGTTTATTCCTGATTAAAAATGAATACTGCTTCCTTCCGGGTATCGGGAGCCTGCAGGTGATCAAGAAGAAGTCGGTATACAATAAAGAATCGGAACAGTTGAGCGGACCTGCTTATGATGTGGTATTCGATCAGCGTTACGGATCGATCGACGACTCATTTGCCAACTTCATTGCCAATAACGAACGTATCAGTATCGCTCATGCGGCCAACCATCTTAAGGACTTTTGTGCCGGCGCTAAACAGGAACTGAAGGACGGTAAGGAAATAATTATCCCGGCCATCGGCAAGTTTATCAGCGCGGCCAACGGGGCTATCCAGTTTATTGCCGATCCGAACCTCAATATCCAGGGCCGTACCATTCCTTATTTCAAGAACAGTACGGTAGCCGAAGCCAAACGGGAAGAGCCTATTACGCAGATTATCGAGAATACCTCGTTCCGCGAACCTAAGGGCGATGAGGAGATTGTGCTGAAGGCGCCGCAGGTAAACTGGGGCAAGATCGTTATGCTGGTCGGTATCGTGCTCGTGATCCTGGCAGCCGGTATTTTCCTGTTCTGGTACATGAACAACAATAAAGAAGAAAAAGCGCCGGCCGCTACACCGCCGGTTACCGAAGAGCAAAATACCGCACCACCGGTTGCCGATACGCCTGCAGCACAGGCGCCTGCCCAGCAACAGCCTGCTACTGCAACGCCAGCTGTTAATGCCGACGGTACGATTACTTACACCGTGGCGCTGCACCAGTATCCTACCCGCGAAAGGGCCGAAAGCCGCGTTGCCAAACTGAAGTCTTACGGCAACAGCTCCGTAGCTATGGTGGCGAAGGATTCTTCAAATTATTTTGTAACCATTTCCGTTTCTTCCCTTCCTGCCGATACCACCAGGACGGTAGACTCCCTGAAAAAATTATTCAATCCATCAGGTAAAGTAGAGATCCTGAAATAAGTAATTTCAAATAAAGTAAAAAGAGAGATCGTCATTTCACGGTCTCTCTTTTTTTGTTGGTAACCGTATGCGGAAATCCGCCCCGGACAAGGCATACCGGATCAAGCGGAATTTCCGGGCGGTATTAAAAATTGAGCCTGCAGTTGTGTTCCTATAGTATTGATTCAAAGAAAATAAATAGGAAGCGTTTAAGCTATCCAGGGTAGGTAAATAGGTGACAATACCGGGCCTTTGCGGGTGCATGTGATGTCGTGAATTTTATTGCGGCCACAGTAGGGCCTCAAACAGGTCGGCCGGTTTTCGCCGCGACGGCTACTGTAAGGGACGTTGCGCGTGAGTGGCATTTTATCTGGTAGGTAGGGATACGCATTTGATGCTATTTACTTCTGTTATCCCCCGCCTTCCGCAGGGTCCCTTTGCAGGAGCCCCTGCGGGGGACAAGTTTCCCAAACCCAGGCGCCATCGCTAATACCGGCTTACCCGTAAAAACGAAGCCTTAGTTTTTACGCATCACGAAAATGAGATTACTGGTTTTTTTCGAAAGGTCTATGACTTCGGTAGCCAGACCTTTTTCTTTGGCCCAGTTTTCCAGGAAGTCTTTGCTCAGGAAGTGCAGTTCATTTTGTGTCTTATTGAAGTTCACGATCTGTGTTGACCATACCTCCGTGCGGCGTGTGCCTTTATGCCTGTCGGCCAGTTCTTTTACGCCATCTCTTATAATCAGTATGCCGCCCGGTTGCAGGGCGGTATAACTTCTGTTCAGCAGGTCCAGCTGCTGTTCGGGCAACAGGTAATGCAATACATCGCTGATGATAATGCCGTCGCAGGCTTCCAGGGTATAAGCGCTCAGGTCGGCCTGCTCAAAGCGGATCTTTTCCGGTATGGTTATGTTTGCAGTAAGGGTAGCCTGCTCTTTTTTCGAACGGCGCTTGAGGCGTTTATAGTTATGTTGTGCCGTTTCTATTTTGTTTTCGTCGTAATCTACACCGATAAAACGGCGTTCTTCCGAAGCCCAGTGCAGCATATAGGTCATAAAGCCATAACCGCAGCCCAGGTCATAAAACTTGCCGGCGCGCGGTAATAATTCATGGAATGGCTCGTAGTTGCCTTCCAGCGCGGTTTTAACCCTGCAATACCATTCCAGTACCGGGCCTTTGTAGATATGACTCTTAATGATCTGTTCGCGAAAATAACGCGGTGTTTCGTTTTGCGCTTTCTCGGCTGCAAACGCCTGCCGGAACCAGCGGCTGATCTGCTTGGTGCGTTCCCGGTAACCCGTACCGAAGCTGCTGTCATTGGCCCTGATCGGCGGGTGGATCTTTGCCGTGGCAATACCGTCTTTCAGCAACCAGTCGCCTTTCTGCATGGCATAGTGTACGCCATGTAATACCACTGGTACCACATCCAGCTGCAGCTGTTCTGCAATATAAAAAGCGCCCTTATGGAAGCGGTGTATCTGGTCATCGTAGGAACGCGTACCCTCGGGAAATACAACGATGCCGTAACCCCGTGCTACCAGGCTGCGCAGTGGTTCTATACTATCCTCGGCGCCATCGGCCACGGGGTAGTACTCGGCCATGCGCACGATCTTGCCGAATACCGGCGAACGCCATACCCATTTATTGGTCAGCAATACCAGCCTGGGGTGCAGCATCGTAGTGATCAGGATATCGAGAAATGAAGAGTGGTTGGCGATATAAACCGCTGGCCGGCCAAATACGCCGGCATCCATTTTGATTACCCGCTTTTTGATATTCGTCATTACATACATCACACTGCCGGTGTACTTGCTCAGTACCAGGTGGAACAGGTATTTGCTCCTGGCCCTGCCAAAAGGCCGGAGGCCGGTAAGCAGCAGCCCGGCCAGGGTAACGAGCAGGCAGCCTGTAAAGAAGTACAGGAAGGAGAAGGCCGATTTAAAAAGACTCCAGAGCGTAAAGGGCATAAAACCCTTGTCGGCCCGGTGTTGTATCATAAAGTTGAACAGGAAGGGCTGCAATACCTGCGATACGAATACCACGCAAACCAGGCCCAGCGTAGCCACAAGGGCAATAGACTGTAAGGCCGGGTGTTTGGCGAAGATGAGGGTACCGAGGCCGATAACCGTGGTGAGCACGGAAAGGTATACCGCGGCGCGGGCCGGCCGGATATTGTTCTGCCCCGTACGGTATTTTTCCATCAGGCTATCCATCATAAATATGCTGTAATCGTCGCCCAGGCCGAAGATCAGGGTGGAGATAATGATATTGACGATATTGAACTTCAGTCCGAAAATGCTCATCATACCCAGGATCCAGATCCAGGTAAGGGCCATGGGCAGGAAGGAGATCAGCGCCAGTTCGATACGGCCATAAGCGATAAGCAGGGCCAGGAATACCAGCAGCCCGGAATACAGCAGGATCCGGTTAAAATCGTGGTTGAGCAGTTGCAGCAGGCGTTCGGATACCGATTGCCGGTCGGTGGCAATTACGTCGGGACTATGGCCAAAAGCATCGAGTACTGCTTTACGTGCGCCGGGCGCTACTTTCAGGGTGGCTATGGCATAGTGTTCCGCACCCTTCTGCGCCAGGGCGCCGGGTACCAGTTGCTGAAGAAAGGCTGTAGTAGCGGTGTCGAAGGGGCTATACGTTTGCCGGAGCGTGGTGCCGAAGTCGGCAAAGGCGTTGGCGCTGAAGCCTGCAGCCTTGCCATATTGCTGTACGGCCGAAAGGGTACGGTCGATCCGCTCCCCGGTCCAGAACTGTTGCCAGCGGCTGATGCGGCGTTGTTGTTCCTGCAGCGAAGGCAGGATCACTGCGGGATTGATGCTGTTGCGGATGGCTCCCCGGGCCTGCAGGTTTTGGATTGTAGCCTGTACGGCCTCCATTTTGCGGGCGGCAGCTTCGGCGCTTTGCTCCTTGGCCACTACAAATACCGAACTGAGCGCATAGGCATTGTTGCGGTTGAGCTCCTCCTGGGCCTGCTGCAAGGCCGGCGACATATAATTCAGGTGCATCAGGTCGCCGTCGAACTGCACTTTTTTGGCATAATGCCACAATACAGGCGTGGCGGCGATTACCGCCAGCAATAACCATTTGTTGCCCTCCGGACGTAAGCCAGCCAGCCGGTCTATAAAGTTGGGTTTGGCATGTGTGGTAGCTGCAGAGCCGTCGAGCCCTTTTAATAAATGAGGCAGGAAGATCAGGGTGAACAACGAGGCGCCGGTAAGGCTTGCTGCCGCAAAGGTGCCCAGGTCCTGCAACAGCGGGGCATGGGCAAAACGCAGGGCAAAGAAGGCGCCGATGGTGGTAAAAGCACCCAGGGTAAGCGGGAAGGCCAATGCTTTTACATGACTGCGCATACCCTTGTGCAACCGGGCATGGCTCATAAAATGCACGGAGAAATCCATGGCGATACCCAGGATCACTGCGCCTGCACCCAGGGCGATCAATGATATGCTGCCCTGTACCAGCGCGGTTACCGCCAGGCCGAATACCGCGGCAAATACCACGGGTACCATCAGCAGCAGGGGCGCCCGCTTACGGCGGAACACGTAAAAAGTAAGCGCCAGCAGCAGGGCAATGGTAATGCTGAGTGTGAGTATAGTGTCAGCCCGCATCTGGCTGGCATTGCCGGCTGCTACTGCCGGGCCGCCAAAGTAGCTGGTATGCAGCCCCGGATGGGCACGGTTCCAATCCTGCAGTTGGCCATCGAGTTGCTTGAAAAATTTGCCGTTGATACCCGTTTCAGATGCGGGGTGTTTTAATTCCAGGAAGAAGGTAAGGCGCTTGCTGTCCTTGCTGAAGATATACCCGTTATACAATTCGTAACCCGGGTCGAAATGGAGCGATTTCAGTTTGTTGAAAGCCAGGGGCACCATGCCGATCGGGTCGCCGGCGATCCATTGTTTGGCTACGATACCGGCCGGTGATAGCAGCAGCCGGTGTTCTTTTTCGAGGGTAGCCCTGATCCGTTCGGGTTGTACCAGCGAGTCAATGGTGGTATAGTCGTGTTCGTCCAGTAGTAAGGGCAGGTATTGCAGGGCCAGCGCCGAAAACTGTTGCTCTTTATCTTCGTTGACCTGTGCCTGTATCGTTTTTACCCAGGCCCCGTTGCCCTGCAGCAGTTTTTCCTGCAGGTGCTCCTGCAGGCTGATCAGGCTGTCGGGCGCCGTTGCGTTGCTGTCCTTAAAGGATAACGTAAAAATGATCTGTTCGCCCGTTTTTGTTTTGCTGAGCACATCGTTCATTGCTTCAATACCGGGATCGTGGGGGATCATTTTATTGATATCGTCGACAAAACGGATCCTGGAGGCGCCGAGCAGGCAAAGCCCGAACAGGAGCGCGAGGCAAAACCAGAAAAGCTTTCGGCGGTTTTCAAAAAAATCGTAGAGGGCCGTGAAGATATATTGCATAAAGATAATACTGCAAAAGTAAAGGAAAAGAATAAGGCTGGCTTACCTTCCCGCTTCAATCCGCTATAAATATTGCGGACAGTCGCTTTGTAATTCTTTTCCGTATATTTTTGAATATATTTGTCCTGCATAAAAAATATCCTTTCATGACCTCAGCCCCCGTCCGGTATCTTATAGTCGATGATAACGAGCTGGACCGTATGGTAGCGGAGGCCTTCGCCGGGCCTTATCCTTTCCTCCAGCACCTGGGCAGTTATGCAGGCCCCGTAGAAGCATTGGAGGTGATAAAAGCGCAAAAGCCCGACCTGGTATTGCTCGATGTGGAAATGCCCGGGGTAAACGGCATCGACCTGTTCCGCGCGATCAAGGACATGGTACCCATGGCCGTATTCATTACCGCCTATCCCGAATTTGCGCTCGAAGGCTTCGAGTTGTCGGCGCTGGATTATATCCTCAAGCCCCTTACCGAAGAACGTTTTGCCTTATCCGTAAAGAAGATCGCAGAGTATTGGGAAATGAAACAGAAGTCCACGGCTTACGATGTGTTTATCGAACAGGAAATGATCACCATCAAGCAGGGGCACGATAAAATACGCATCCCGCTTAACGATATCATTTACCTGGAAGCGCTTAACGACTATACCAAGATCTTTACCTCGGAAAAAAGTTATATCACTATCGGCGCGCTCAGCCGTTTGCTGGAGCAGCTTCCTGCACAGCATTTCTGCCGTATTCACCGCAGCTACGCCATAGCAGTCCATAAAATTTCGGCCTTCAGGCGCAATGAAATAGCCTGTGGTGCTGTTGTTTTGCCGGTAGGCAAGACTTACAGGGCTGCGGTCGCACAAATGAAACAATAGTGTTTCCCCCTTCTCAATCCTGTACCTATGCGGAAAATCTTTACCCTGCTTTTCTTATGGTTACCTACAGTGCTCGCGGCACAACATGCTTTTAAAAAAGAAGCGCAACAATGCGACTCGCTGATCGGCATCACCAACAACCACGAGCTCGAAATACTGGCCCGTAAAGTATTGCCGCAGGTAGCCGGCGACGACTGGTATAACCTGGCCCTCTTTCATTATTATATCGGGCAGAGTATGGAAATGCCTGCCAACTACGATACTGCCGTATCCCATTATGAACAGGCGATAGCTTATGCCCGTAAGGCAAAGGATGGCGCCTTGCTATCGCGGCCGCTGAGAGGATTGGTATTTGCCTACTACGCGGCCGGAGAAAAAATGAAGCTGGACGAGGTGGCACGCGAACTCGAGCATATGTCCGATACCACGAAAAACCAGGACCTGCGTATCATCAATAATTCTGTACTGGCCAATTATTATGCAGCCAAAGGTATTCATGAAAAACAACTCAACTACCTGCTTGAAGACCTGGCTTATGCACAACGGGAACTGGCCAAAGGAAAAGAGACGGCGCGCTTTAATGCCTATGTAGCCGAAGATCTGATTAAGATTGCCGAATTGTACAATGTAAACCTGAAGCAGCCCGATAAGAGTAAGGTATACCTCGATAAAGCAAGGCCTCATATCCTGCCCGCCGACCGCGGCGCCAGTGTATTTTATTATAAATTATATGCAGAAGCCTTACTGGACCTGGGACAGGCAGATAAGGCCAACCTTTACTACGATAGCCTGAGCGCTATGTGCACCGGCGGATTCGGTATGGCCTGCAATGTGCGCATTACGCTCGACCTGGTATTTATAGAACATATGCTTGCAGCCGGCAAGCAGGACCAGGCCCGTTTGTTCCTGGATCGTGCCAAAAAGCTGGCGCCCGAATATGCGCAGGATCCCACTACCCTTAGCCAATTGCAGTTACTAGAAGGCCAGGTATATATGGCTGCTGCGGATTACAAGGCAGCCTTGCCCTTGCTGAAGCAAGCCGAAGCCGGTGGACGCTTGGTAAGCCTCGAGTTCTTTACTAAAGTGCAGGCCGCCCTGGCCCGCTGTAGCGCCGGCCTGGGACAATGGCAGGACGCCTATCGTTATGCACAGGAAAATGTGTTGTTGCAGGATTCGCTATACCTGGAAAAGACGCAACAGGGGCTTGCCAATGCAGAAGCAAAATACCAGAACAAAGAAAAACAACAACAGATAGAACAACAGCAGGTACAATTGTCCTATGCCCGTAAGCAGCTCTGGTGGCTTGTTGCAGGCCTCGCCCTGGTCCTGCTTATTGCGGTGCTCCTGTTTGTTATTTACCGGAATAAAAAACGTACCGCCGATCTGCTGGATCATAAAAACAAAACGCTGGCCCGGCTCAACCACGACCTGGAGGAGGCCAACCAGACCAAAGCCAAGCTGTTCAGTATTATCAGCCACGATCTGCGCTCGCCCATAAGTCAGGTCTATCAATTCCTGAAGCTGCAACAACTGGATCAGAACCGGCTTACCGAAGAACAACGGAATGTATTAAGCTACCGGATACAAACTGCTACCGGTTCGTTGCTCGAAACTATGGAGGACCTGTTGCTCTGGAGCAAGACCCAGATGAACCAGTTTAATACCGAGATGCAACCCGTTTCTGTGGCCGATGTGGTAACCGACTGTTTGCAACTGCTGCAGCTCAACAGCGATGCCAAAGGGCTAAGGGTAAATAATGCCGTAGCTGCAGACGCCCGGGTAAAATCGGACCCCTACTTCCTGCAGGCCATTGTGCGCAACCTGTTGCAGAATGCCATAAAAGCAGCCCCTGAAGGGAGTGTTATCGATATCGGTTTTACCGGACATACCTTGTCGATAGGTAACGACGGCGTACATTTTTCGCAGGCAGATTATGAAACGGCAATCGCCGCGGCACAAAGTCCCAAATCCTTGTCGGGATTGGGTTTGCGCCTGGTCGATGAGCTGAGCCGTAAAATAGGCGCAACTATAACCTTTGCCGATACCACGGGTAGCGGTACCCGGGTAGCGCTGAGTATGGGGTAAAACAGGCTGCGACTGGGGAAACCCCATAGCTGGAAAAGGCGGTCTTTAAGGCCGTCTTTTCCATTGGGCGATTATTTGCAGGCGTTGGGCGATTATTTTATGTGTGTTGTGTGAATAATACCATTTTTGTCCCGGGTATCACTTGTACATGCTGCCTGCCCCGGCAGCCTATCCACAGTGCAGTTGATGCCTCCGCCCCTATACCCGGCGTTCTGCAATATCACCCTATGTTGCTCACCCTAAAATACCTATACCATGAAAAAGTCTATCCTGTCCGCCGTGTTGTTCTGTGCAGCAACATGGTCCTTGCATGCGCAGGTAAAGCGCCCTCCGGTTATTGTCCGCCCGGTCAGCAATTGCTGCAGCAGTAATCCCTACGTACTTACCCCCTGTGCTACGGCCTTATTCCAATCCTTCAAAAACCTGGCAGCCGGCGCCGGTACCCGTATCTGCAACACCAGTCTCAACTATCCAAGCCTGAGCTTCGCCATGCCGCACAACTGCTATTCGCTTATGGATACCGCAGCCGGTATGGTTACCTTTACCAGCTTCTATGTGCCTTCGGTATCCGAGTTCCGGGTAATCTGGGGTAGTGTGCCGGGCAACTTCAGTTACTACGGTGTTTGTGCGCCGGAACCTATCATCTTCCCGCATCCGGGCATTATCGAAAATCATGTGTTTGCTGCAAAATTGATCCGGCAGAGCGATTACAAAGCTTTTAGCGGCGCAGTTAAAGATTATTCATCAATGGCTGCCGTGCCTTATGTAAAAGTGGCTGCCATCGAAAAGATACTCGCTGTTTATGTGGAGGAGCAGGGAGGGTTTATCAGTACCACCGAAGCTGCGAGCTATAACAGCCGCAATTCTTCCAAAGGCATCGTGGTAAAGGTAAAACTCAAAAGAGGCGGTACCGAGCTGTGTTACCTGGTCAATAATTATGACAATGCAGGCACCATTTATTGGAAGGAGCCTAACCCTGCCTGTATACCCTGATCCGATCCCTGTTACGCGCTCCGCGTAAATGACTGCGAACACCGCAACGAAAGCCCGGGTATAAAACCGTGCAGCAATGAACGTTGCAGCGACCTAAGGTTATTGGCCGGCCTTCGAACGAAGGCCACTGCTCTGCACCTGTTTTGTACGGGCCGGGCGCCTTACGCTTATTTGTCCTGGCAAACCGTTGCCTGGCGCCACATCCCAATCATCTTTCTTTAAAAAATACAACATGAACAATAAATTTATTTACCTGAGCTGCCTTTTTATGGGCTTGTTGCCCCTGCGTATGATGGCGCAAAATGTGGGCATCGGTACTACCACCCCCGCCACCAGCGCCGCACTGGATGTGAGCAGTACCACTAAAGGCATATTGATACCGCGTATGACTACTGCACAGCGTACAGCCATTGCTGCGCCCGTTAATGGACTGATGGTATACGATACCGGCACCAACAGTTTTTGGTATTACAAGGGCTCGCTATGGACGGAGGTGGGCGGCACTGCCGGCGGCTGGTCGCTTACCGGCAACACGGGCATCGATACGGCCATAAACTTTATCGGTACTACAGATAACAAACCGTTACGGTTCCGGGCGGGCGGTTACCGTTCCGGTGGTATCGATCCCAATAACGGTATTGTTTCTTTGGGTATCGAAGCTTTGTTACACAATACTTCGGGTTCTGAAAATATAGCCGTGGGTAGTAATGTGCTGTTTAGTAACACAACGGGCGGCAACAATACGGCTATAGGTGGCTATGCCGCCTACAGCAACACGTCGGGCAGCAGGAATACGGCCTCGGGCCGCGATGCATTGTACAGCAATACCACGGGAAGTAATAACTCGGTATATGGCGCCGGGGCTTCATATTACAACACGACAGGTAATAGCAATGTAGCCCTGGGCGTACGTTCGCTGTATAACAATACTACGCGTAATAATCTTGTAGCCATAGGCGATAGCGCCCTGTACAACAACGGGACAGGTGCTACGGGCGCCCTGGAGGCCAGCGGCAATACAGCCGTAGGCAGCAAAGCGCTTTTTAGTAATACGACCGGCTATCGTAATACAGCCGGCGGCAGCCGGGCACTGTATAGCAATACGACCGGGGCGGGCAACACGGCCCATGGTTTCAACGCCCTTACTGCAAATGTTTCGGGTGCAGGCAATACCGGTACCGGTAATTATGCGCTTACGGCCAACCTGAGCGGAAGCAATAATACAGCTGGCGGCGCAGGGGCTTTATACAGCAACACTACCGGGGAAGACAATACTGCTACCGGCGCTGCTGCCATGCTGGCTAATACCACGGGGGGCGGCAATACAGCCGCAGGAAGGCTGGCCTTGTATAACAATAACACGGGTTACAATAACGTGGCCATTGGTATAGGCACATTATACAGCAATACTTCGGGCAACAGTCTTGTCGGTATCGGTGATAGCGCTTTGTATTATAACGGTACCGGAGCAGGCTCGGGCGCTGCCTATAATACCGCCGTTGGCAGCAAGGCCCTCTATGCCAATACACAGGGCTCGGGCAATACGGCCCATGGCTACCGGTCGCTTAACGATAATACGATAGGCGACAACAATACCGCTACCGGCTATAATGCCTTGTCGAATAGTACGGAAGGGTTTAATAATACCGCCACCGGCAGCTTTGCCCTGAATGCAAACAGTACAGGATCGTTTAACGTAGCAGTGGGCAGCAATGCCTTGTTTAATAACACTACCGGTAGTAACAATACGGCTGCCGGGCGCACGGCTTTAAACTTCAATACGACCGGTTATAGTAATGTAGGCATAGGTACCCGCGCTTTATACAACAACACTACAGCCAGTAACCTGGTGGCTGTAGGCGATAGCGCCTTGTATAGAAACGGTTCGGGCGCTACAGGTACACAGGAGGCTACGGGCAATGCGGCCGTGGGTAGCAAGGCGCTCTTGGGCAATACCACCGGCTATAACAATACGGCCGGCGGTAGCAAAGCACTATATACAAATACATCGGGCTTCCGCAATACGGCTTATGGTTATAGCGCTTTGTACCTCAATAGTTCTGGAAACTATAATACCGCTGTAGGTACCAATGCCTTGCTGGGCAATGCTACCGGCGATAATAACACCGCCATAGGCGATGCGGCAGGTACGGTGGGTAATATCTCCAACGCTACGGCTATAGGCGCAGACGCATCGGTAGATGCCAGTAATAAAGTACGGATTGGCAGCACCGGGGTAACAAGCATAGGCGGGCAGGTAAGCTGGACGACCTATAGCGATGCACGGTTCAAGCGCAATATAAAAGATAATGTACCCGGCCTTGCCTTCATCAACAAGCTGCGGCCTGTTACTTATACCGTAGATATCGATGGTATCGATGATTATTATGCCGGCGCCAAAGAGCTCCGGGGCAATATGGCTACCGGTATAAAAGCAAAACAAAGTAATCCTATGGCAGCAAGCAATGTGCAAAGCGGTTTCCTGGCGCAGGATGTAGAAAAGACGGCCAGGGAACTGGGTTACGATTTCAGCGGGGTAGATATCCCGACCAACGATAAGGCCTTGTATGGCTTGCGTTACGCCGACTTTGTAGTACCCCTGGTTAAAGCGATACAAGAACAGCAGGAGCTGATCGAAGCGCTGAAAAAAAGAATAGCGCTGCTCGAAAATAAATAACCGGTCATCAGCAGGGATGTATTACGTTACGAAGGTTAATGATCCTGCTATCCTTGCCTTTTACTTGTAAAACGACCGTGGGGAAAACTTGATATTCCTGTTGTGCTGTTTGCAACGGCAACAACTTCATCAATGCTGCAAAGTACCAGCCGGATGCATCTATCTTTTTATGCCACAATATTACTGCAGCGATTCAATGATCTGCTCTTTATTTAAAAAATCAAACAATATGAGAAGGAAAATTATCTATTTATGCGTACTCCTTTCGGTAACCCTTATCCCTTGGGCAAAAGCGCAGAACGTTGGGATCGGTACGACTATCCCCACCGAAAAGCTGGACGTAAACGGGGCCATTAAAATAGGGACTACGGGTAGCGGTTCGAAAGGTACGATACGCTACCGCGACGCCGACTCGAGCGTGGAAGCCTATGCCGGTACCGGCTGGAAATCGGTGATCAATTACTTTGATGTAGTGGGCTTGGCTGCAAATGGTTCGGTGCCGGTTTTTACCTCCATGACGCGGGGCCAGGCGGTGGTCTTACCCAACCTTACCTATACGGTTAAAAAAAGCGGCTATTACCTTGTATTGCTCAGTGCGGATGGCACAGGGGTACAGGAGCGCAACAACATTTTTAATTTCCAGGATAACCGCGAAGACCAGGAAGGCGAGATCAAACTGCGCAATAATGGTTCCGGTATCCTGACGAAAAGATTCTTCCATATCAGTCCCGATGCTGCCGATGCGGCCCAGGATACGCCATGGCGTTATCATTCGGACGATGGTGAAAAGAGTACGATCCAATACCTGGCGGCCGGCGACGTGATACAAACGGTAGGTACCGTATACCAGGCCGTAGGCGCAGCAGCTCCGGCCCAGCAAAATCCCTGGTCGGTTTATGTGCAGGTTAAATTCATCCTGCTCCGGTAAATAACCCCCCATTTATTAAATGAATACACCATGAAAACACTTTTATTACTCCTGGCATTGATAACGGCGACCGCATATAGCTTCGCCCAGAAGGTAGGTATAGGTACCACCACGCCGGGTTATACCTTAACGGTAAAGGATACGACCCCGGCTGGAGTGGGTATTGCACAGGTATTGCCCGGTCCGGGCGGACAGATCGAAGTGGGTACTGCGATAACCGGCGGCGAAGCCTATATCCAGACCCATTCCAGCCATAACCTCAATTTTACGACCGGCGATTTCCCCGGCATACCCCAGGTAACAATTGCGAACGAAAACGGGTATGTCGGGATCGGCACATCCAACCCGGTGGCACGGCTCGATGTGAGTGGGAACATAAATATATCGGGTTACGTGCGGCTGCAGGCGGGTACGCCCGGCTTAGGCAAAGTACTGGTCAGCGATGCGCTTGGGGTGGGAACCTGGCAAAGTATGCCCCGTTCGGCTAAGGTAATGTCCATACCGGCCGTGGCGTTTGTCAGTAACCAGGGCGGCAATCTAGCCTTTAACCTCACAGACGGTGCCTGCGTAGGCATGAACCCAGGCATTGCCAATACGATGACGATGTTGGCCCCTGTTATGTTGCCCGACAGTGCCGTAATCACGAAGGTGAAAGTACTTTACGTAAATAATACTACAGCGACGGTCTCCCTGAAACTAATGCGGGGTTCAGAATTCGGCAGTATTACTACAACGGCTGTTACGGATTTAGCGCTCACTTTACCCGGTACGGTTATTAAGGTGGCCCAATCTTCGGTATTAAGCCATACGGTATCCAACACCAGGGCCAACTATTACATCACGGTGAATACAACAGCTGCCAACTGGCCCGATATCTCCCAGTTCAAAATAACATGGGTCGAAATTACCTATACCAATTAATTGCGGGACAAAAACAGCGAAGAGCCGGCAGAGCGTCGGCGCCGCTACTAATGCACTAAAAATAATAACCATGAACAAGATCATCCATATACTCGCCCTGTTGCTGGCTGGCACAGGCGTCCATGCCCAACTGTTTATCGAAAACGGCGCTACCGTATACACAACCGGCGCCGCGGTGGTAACCCTGCAACATACCAACCTGGTCAATAACGGCACCTACTTCCAGGCCACCGGCGGTAAAACAATATTTGCCGGTCCGGGCAACGATACCATTAGCGGGACGGTCTCCCCGCTATCGGCATTGGATACCCTGGAAATAGCCAAACAGGGAAACGGCAGGCTGGTGCTGCTCCAGGACCTGAAGCCCGAAGGCGCCCTGAAGTTTACATCCGGCATCCTGGATTTACACGGGCATATCGTTAACCTCGGGCCTAATGCCGCGCTGACTGGCGAAACTGAAACCAGTTATGCTACAGATACCCTTTATGGCGGCTACCTCGCTGTTACGCGCAGCCTCAACGCCCCGGTGGGTGTTAATCCCGGCAACCTCGGGGCCATCATTACCTCGGCGCAGAACCTGGGCGCTACAACGATTCGCCGCGGGCATATGTCGCAGCTAAACGCACACAATGCCGGCAGCAGTATAACACGCTATTATGACATTCTTCCTGCAAATAACACCAACCTGGGCGCGACCTTACGCATCCTGTACCGCGATGGAGAACTGAACGGCCTTACGGAAAGCCAGCTCGAGATGTGGAAGAGTACCGATACGGTTACCTGGACGAATACGGGCAGCTCTTCCAAAAGCGCGGCTGCCAACTATGTAGAGCGTAACGGTATCCAGGATTTCTCCCGCTGGACACTCTCTGTTGTCAATAGTCCCTTACCCCTGCAGTTGACCCGCTTCGATGCCGCTTGTGATAATGGCCGCGTAAACCTGGCCTGGACCACAGCGCAGGAAACTAAGGTCAGCCGCTTTGTAATACAATACAGCACCGATGCGCTGACCTGGCAGGACTGTGCTGTTGTCGCGTTTAATGCCGGGACGCATGGCTATACCTATACCGCTAAACAGGACAGGGGATACTACCGCCTTGCTGTCATAGACCGTGATGGCAGCGCCCGATACAGCAGGGTGGTGTATGCAGCATGCGACGCAGTAGCCACCGGGCCTGAATTATGGCCCAATCCTGTTGCCGGCCGTTTATTTCTTGCTTTTACGGTAACTGCCGCAGCCGAATTGCAAATGAAGCTATTCGATGCTAAAGGAGCATTGGTCTACAGTGGCCGGCAGGCACTACAACCCGGGCGTAACCAACTGGGTCTCGAAACACAGCAGTTGCCGGCGGGCATCTACTGGCTTACTGCGGCATGGGAGGGCAACAGGCATACCTTTAAGGTCGTAAAACAGTAACAGGGTCCGGTACCCGGAACCAGGATCACGAAGCCCGGGACCTTTGTCGCCGGGCTTCGTAGCGCCAGGAGTTCTGTCTGCTCCAGGGTATCACCGGTTCTTCCGGCAAGGTCCGTATCCCGATGGATACAATAACAACAAAAATCCCGCTCCTTTTGAGAGCGGGATTCTTTATGGGGAATCAGGTCAACTTATTTGTTGTTACCCTCTTCTTCGTTTTTCAGCTTTTCTTTCAGATCAGCTAAGGCGCCCAGGTCACCCAGGGTAGCTTTTTCCACTTTAGCCTGTATGTTTTTTACAGTCTTTTTAGTGTTTTCAGCTTCAGCCTGGTTGGCTTTGTGCTCAGCTTCACGCTCGTCAGCTTTAGATTGTTCCCAAACTTTGCTGTGAGAAACCATGATACGTTTGTCGTTACGATCGAATTCGATGATTACGAAAGGCAGGGTTTCGTCTACAGACAGGATGCTATCGTCTTCTTTACGCAGGTGGCGTGCAGGTGCGAAAGCTTCCAGGCCGTATTGCAGTTGTACTACAGCACCTTTTTCATCCTTGCGGATTACGGTACCTTCGTGCTGAGAGCCGATCGGGAATACGCTTTCAAAGGTGTTCCAGGGATCGTCTTCCAGTTGTTTGTGGCCTAAAGACAGTTTGCGGTTATCTTTATCGATGCTCAGGATGCTCACTTCGATCTCATCACCAACTTTGGTGAATTCGCTCGGGTGGTTATAGCGTTTGGTCCAGCTCAGGTCGCTGATGTGGATCATACCGCCGATACCTGTTTCCAGTTCAACGAATACGCCATAAGGAGTGATGTTTTTCACGATACCTTTATGACGGCTTTCGATCGGGAATTTGTTTTCGATAGCACCCCATGGGTCTTCGGTCAGTTGTTTGATAGACAGGCTCATTTTGCGCTCGTCTTTATCAAGTGTTACAACTTTTGCACCGTATTCGTCACCCATTTTGAAGAATTCTTTCGCATTGATCGGCTGTGAGCTCCAGGTAATTTCTGAAACGTGCACCAGACCTTCTACGCCAGGCATAACTTCGAGGAATGCACCGTAGTCTTCGATGTTTACAACTTTACCCTTAACGGTAGCACCTTCCTGGATTTCTGCAGGCAGGCTATCCCAAGGATGAGGAGTCAGTTGTTTCAGACCCAGGCTGATACGTTTTTTCTCATCATCGAAATCAAGAACTACTACGTTCAGTTTCTGACCGTTGCTCAGAATTTCGTTCGGATGAGAGATACGACCCCAGCTGATATCTGTAATATAAAGCAGACCGTCTACACCGCCCAGGTCAACAAACGCACCGAAGTCGGTAACATTTTTGATGGTACCTTCCAGTACCTGGCCTTTTTCCAGTTTAGACATGATCTCGCCGCGCTGCTGTTCCAGATCGCTTTCGATCAGGGCTTTGTGCGATACTACGGCATTGCGGATCTGCTCGTTGATTTTCACAACTTTGAAATCCATAGTCTTACCTACGTACTGATCGTAATCCGTTACCGGTTTTACATCAATCTGAGAGCCAGGTAAGAATGTTTCCAGGCCATTAACGTCCACGATAAGGCCGCCTTTGGTTTTGGAAGTGATGGTACCGGTAACCACTTCACCGGATTTGAAGTAGTCAACCACGTTCTGCCAGCTGCGTACCTGGCGCGCCTGGCGGCGGCTGAGGCTCAACTGTCCGTCGCGGTCTTCTTTTTCAAGAACCAGTACTTCGATTTCATCACCGATTTTCAGGTTAGGCATATCGCGGAATTCGTTCAGCGATACCAGACCGTCAGATTTGAAACCGATGTTTACGATAGCATCAGTTTTGGTTAAACCAACAATAGTACCTTGAATCAGTTCGGATTCTTCGATGCTTTTGAAAGTTTGTTCGTAGCTTTTTTCAAGCTCTTCGCGTTGCTCTTTAGAGTAAGTAGCAACATTTCGCTTATCGACGTTCCAATCGAAATCGTCATGAGCGCTGTTTTGAGTGTTAATAATTTGGTTTTCTTCCAATGTTAAAGTCCTCCTTTTATAAGAAATTTTGGGATGCAAAGGTAATATTTTTTTCTAATGAGAAGAAATATTATTGCTTTTTAACAAAAAAAGGACGCTTTTCAGGGCGTCCTTTCCGGTTTAACTTAAAAATGGTTTAGCGTATCAGGGTCACTTCGCCCTTAAAGGCTCTTTCCGTGCCGTTAGGCAGGGTCAGTTTTACGGTGTAGAAATATACATCCATAGGCGCAGGCTGGCCGTTATAGGTACCATCCCAGCCTTTGCGGCCATCCAGTGTTTCAAACACCATTTGTCCGTAACGGTTAAATATGCGGAATTCGGTAAGCTTGTCGTACCTCAGGTTTTCTACCCTGAAGATGTCGTTCAGGCCGTCGCCGTTTGGCGAGAAGGCATTGGGCATACCGCTGTTCGGTTCGTAGATCACTTTTACATTCACAAGAGCAGTGTCCCTGCAACCGTATTTATTGATGCCTACCAGGGTGTAACGGGTCGACTCGAGCGGTGTTGCATAAGGCGCTTTGGCGGTCGGGTCGCTCAGGTAAGTAATCGGGTTCCACAGCCAGTAAATGGCCTCGCTTTCCGAGTCGAACTGGATCTGGTCGCCGTAGCGGATGGTCGTATCTACAGGCCTTACGGATACGAATTCGAAAGGAGGTACTACATGTACGGTAAAGCTATCCTTGCTGCTGCAACCGGCAACAGGTGTGGTGGCTGTAATTACATACCGGTAATCGCCTACGGGGGCCTTCAGCTTGTTGTTGGCCGAACTGTTGTCGCGCAGGTAAGTGGCCGGCGACCAGTTGTACTGGTACGCTATACCGGTAGGCAGGGCGTATACGCTCAGGTCTACAGAGTCTGCACCAACGCATATCGTAGTATCTTTTGCCGGCAGTTTTATACGCGGCAGCGGTTCTACATTAGCAATATAATTACGTCTTACCGGCGGACAGGTGGCCGGTGCACCCGGTTGCGTTACGGTAATGCTGAACTGGGTAGTCACCGTAGGTTTGGGGTGTATGGTCAGTCCCAGGGGCAGCGGATCAGGAATGAGCGCTGTCGGATTCCAGTAAAAATTCAGGGAGGTATCGATATTGGCGGTAATGGTAATCTCCGTATTCGGACAAACGGTTACCGGTGCAGTCGGGATTTCTACGAACAGGGAATCGTGGATATACATCACCGCGGTATCTACAACATTGGGCTGGCCATTGCCGCAGGTATACGGAGATAAGGCGCGGATAATAACCTCTTTGACGCCGGAAGGATATTGTACCAGTTTGGGTTTGATCTCGAGCTCGGCGGCGATCTGGTTGGCCGGGATAATGATGCTGTCCGTAATGGTCTGGTAGTCCACGCCATTAACTGCGCTGCCGCTGATCAGGTATTTGATGGTAAGTGGGGTAGGCCTTACCGCAGGGCGGGCAAAACGGATAAAGCCCGATTTACAGCCGCGGATACAGTGTGCCTTCGTGTCGGCGCCACCATTGGTCGATTCGGGGGTCAGTTTGATACCGGTAGAGTTAAGACTGCCTGCTTTCAGGAATACGCCCGAATCCAGGATCTCGTCGATACCGGAACCGGAACCATCGGCAATGGCGAGTTTCAGGTGGAAGGTATCGCAGGGAATAACGGCCGCCACCGCGGTATATATTTTGGTAAAACCGGAGTAGGTAATGGTTGCGCCACCCACATTATCCACATAATAGATGGAAAAAGGAGAGCCGGGCCCCATAGCCGAACATTGGGCGCCGGTCGTAACCCCGGTAGTACTGTTTACGCAAATAGGGATATTGGTGCCCGGGATGAGGGCGATATTACGTGGCGCGGTGTAACCCGGTCCGGAAATAAAGAAGCCGAAGATATCGTTGAAGCTCGAGCAGGAATAGTTCATATACTCGCTGGAGCCGAAAACATAATCGAACTTAACGGTATCGCCTGCAGGAACAAAGTCGAACTCCAGGTTACAGCGGTCCTTACTTAAGAGGCCTGCCAGCACGGTGTTCAGATCCGGGTCGCCGGGGGCGCCATTACTCTGCGATGGGCCCGAGGAGGGGGCAACGTTGGGTCCGTTAACGCCGATATCGCCGGGTATGCTCATTGCCCGGCCGCTCGTAAGTACGATGCCGCTATCGATACCCAGGTTAGTGGTGCCGGCGGTAAGCCTAAACTTACCGTTGGCTATGCCGGGGCAGTTCAGCACCGGGTTGAGCAGTACGACACCCTGTCCTACAAGCGTTTGGGCGAGGGCCTGGGCCGTTTGGTTGTCTACCACGTCGATCTGCGCGCGCAGGCCGAAATGGATGCTTATCATTATACCTAAAAGGAGTAATGCTTTTCTCATAAAAGAATAAAAGTTTGGTCTATGGATTTTTGTTGGATCTAAGTAGGGCTGACAATAGCTTCCGTGGGCTTCCCTGCGTTGCATCTATGGTCACCGGTTAGAATTTTTAATTAACACCAGTTTGCACTAATTCTGGTTAATGACTTGTTGCCTACATTTAAAGGTTGGGTAATATTAAGGTATTTTCACAGAAAAAACAATTTAATAACAGATAGGGTGAATTCTGAAATGTATTTTCAGTTGAAAGCACTTTCTTTGAGCTAAGATGTTAAAAACGGTAAATAATTGTTTTTGATGTATTTTAACTTTTATCTAATCCTTAACCTTTAACTTACTTATTACCAACCAGACCGTAAACAATACTGTCTTATCTTTGTAGCAAGTAGGTAAAGAATTCAAGAATTTTAAGTATACCGG
Organism: Taibaiella chishuiensis; assembly: GCF_003014535.1. Taxonomy (GTDB): domain Bacteria; phylum Bacteroidota; class Bacteroidia; order Chitinophagales; family Chitinophagaceae; genus Taibaiella; species Taibaiella chishuiensis. The sequence goes on from NZ_PYGD01000001.1 coordinate 1,094,347, forward strand.
ACAAATGAACAGATTATTAAAGCAGGTTTTCAGGAGTGGGGTCTTATTGTGGATGATGCTTGTTCCTGCTTTGGTCCACGCTTCGCATATGATTGGCGGTGATGTCACCTACCGGTGCATTGGCGGCAATAATTTTGAAGTAACCCTGACCCTTTACCAGGACTGTCTTTACGGCGAACCTGTTGCTATACAACAGGATAACCCGGCACAGTATGCAATCTACACCTCCGGTAATCCCGCAATATTATACACCAGCGGTAATGTAAGCGCTTTCAGTACCGAAACCGTTCCACCCAATTTCAGTAATGAGTGTATTAATAATTTCCCGAATACCTGTATGCGCAAACAGGTATTCAAGTTTACCGTCAACCTGCCGCCCAGCAGTACCGGTTACGATATCGTATACCAGCGTTGCTGCCGTAATGCAGCGATCAACAATATCGCGAATCCCGGTAATGTGGGGGTAACCTATTCCGCACAGATCCCGCCGTTTTTAGGCGACCAGTGTCCCAACAACAGCGCCGTATTCAAATCGATGCCACCCCAGATCATCTGTGCACAAAATCCTTTTGTTTACGATTTCTCCGCTATAGATCCTGATGGCGATTCCCTGTCGTACCGGCTTTGTGCCGCGCACCCGGGCGGTATGGCCACCAACCCGGCGCCCTCCGGCGGCGGCATTTCTCCCCCGCCGTTTCCATCGGTTCCCTACCTGGCGCCTTATTCCGCAACAAGGCCCATGACAGGATCTCCCGACCTGCAGATCAACCCGGTAACCGGGCTGATGACCGGAACGCCCGGCACAATAGGCCGTTTCGTTGTTACCGTCTGCGTAAGCGAATGGCGTAATGGCGCGATCATCAATACGAGTTCCCGCGATGTACAGTTTGTCGTTACCAATTGCTCCAAAGCGGTGGTCGCCAATATTCCCGAGCTGGCCGACGAGCCCAATACCTTCACGGTGCAATGCAAGGGCAAAACGGTACAGTTTATCAACAACAGTACGGGCGGCTTTACCTATTTGTGGGATTTTGGCGTGCCGGGCGCTACCTCTACCGAATTTGCCCCCTCCTTTACCTATCCCGATACCGGCACCTACATCGTGCGGTTGCAGGTAAATGCAGGTACTACCTGTCCCGACAGCATTTCCCGCCTGGTAAAGATTTATCCCGAATACAGGGCCGATTTTGTATGGAATGGCAAGCTCTGCCCGGGCGAACCGATCCAGTACTTCGATTCAAGCGTAGCTACCTATCCGCCTGTAGTAAGCTGGAACTGGGATTTCGGCGACGGCAGTACCTCCGACCAGCAGAACCCGGTCCATGTTTATGCCAGGCCGGGCGGCGAAAAGCAGGTTACCCTGATCTCGCGCAGCAAACTCGGCTGCCGCGATACGGTGACCAAAACCCTGCCGATGCGGTATTTCGATCCTTTTGCCGGTAACGATACCATTATCGTATTCGGGTACAATTATAGCCTGAACGGTACGGGCAGCCAGCATTACCGCTGGACGCCAACAGATTACCTCAGCGATCCGAATATTGCCAACCCGACCGTTAACTTCCCCGATACGGGTACCTATACCTATATCCTGCATGGCTCCAGCGACGAAGGTTGTGAGGCCACCGATACGATCAATATACAGGTCGTAAACTTCGGGCACATTTTCATTCCCAATGCCTTCTCGCCCAACGGCGACGGTATTAACGACGTGCTGATACCGCGCCTGGTAGGTTATGCCAGGATCAATTACTTCTACATTTTTAACCGGTTTGGCCAGCGGGTCTACGAGTCGATCAATAACAATGCGCCGAATTGGGACGGACAGTTCAATGGTGCGCCGGTAGAACTCGGCGTGTACTATTGGGTGATCAATGTAACCGACGTAAACGGCAACCGCGTCGACCGCAGGGGCGATGTGATGGTGATCCGGTAAAACCTGAAATCATAAAAAGATCATGAATATATTTATTACCGGCGCAACATCCGGTTTTGGAAAGGCTATTGCGGAAAAATTTGCAGTTCCCGGTAACCAGCTCTGGATCACGGGCAGAAGGGCCGACCGCCTGGAGGCCATCAAAAAAGACCTGGAAGAAAACAAGGGTGTGACGGTTACGGTAAGTACGCTCGATGTAAGGGATAAAGCCGCTGTGGCTGCCCTGGCAGACACCGTAAAACAGCAGTGGCGTACCATAGACCTGCTGGTCAATAATGCCGGCCTGGCATTGGGTATGAGCAGTATAGAAGAAGGCGATACCGACGACTGGGATACCATGATCGATACCAATGTAAAGGGCTTGCTGTATGTAACCCGTGCCATAGCGCCGCTGATGCGCGCGCAACGTTCGGGGCATATTATCAATATCGGATCTACGGCGGGCAAAGTAGCCTACCAGAACGGCAATGTGTATTGCGCCACTAAGTTTGCGGTAGATGCCTTGTCACAAACCATGCGTATCGATCTGTTGCCTTATAACATTAAAGTGACGGCGATCAACCCGGGTATGGCGGAAACCGAGTTTTCGATCGTACGGTTTAAGGGAAATGAAACGCAGGCGCAAAAAACGTATGAAGGTTTCCTGCCCCTGCGTGCCGAGGATATAGCCGATGCCGTTTACTATTGTGCGACACTGCCTCCTCATGTGTGTATCAACGATATGACGATTACCTGCACCCAGCAGGCAAACAGTATTTATAAAGTGAGCCGCTGATTTATGCGCCGCCTCTTGGCGTAGCGGCAGCGGTACGGAACAGCATAATGTCCCTGTCGAACAGGTAAATGCCGCTTTTGTCGTCGCCTACCAGCTCCAGCTTATCATTGAGCGTGCGGGCCAGTCTTTCCTCTTCGATCTGCTCGGATACATACCATTGCAGGAAGTTGTGGGTAGAGAAATCTTTCTCTTTAAGCGCCTGGTCCACGATCTCGTTAATGCTTTCCGAAACCTTGATCTCGTGTTTCAGTAACTCCTCGAACACTCTTTTCAGCGATTGGAACGTAATATTAGGCTGGGGCAGTGCAGGCACCACGGCAAATCCGCCGCGTTCGTTAATGTAACGGATCAGTTTGAGCATGTGTATACGCTCTTCGTCGGATTGTTTGTAGAAAAAGTCGGTTACACCGTCGAGACCCGGCTGGATCTCCGCCCAGGAGGCCATAGCGAGGTAAGCCTGCGAGGATTCTGCCTCCATAGCTACCTGCCTGTTCAGTGCTTCTTGAATAGTTTTTGACAGCATGTTTATCATGTTTTTGTGTACAATACTAAGATAGTATAAAAAAGTTATCCGGCAAGACAGCACAGGAAGCGCTGCCGCTGCAAAAGGCCTTATACTATGCCTTTAAAGCCGTTATAGATCATCTGGATAGCCAGATAGGTAACAACGATCGCGAAGCCGATGCGCAGCCATTTGGTCTGCGCCTTTACCAGTATCCTGGCGCCGAGCATAGCCCCGATCAGTACACCCAGCATAACCGGTGCCGCGATACCGGGTATGATATAACCCTTCTGGAAATACACGACAGCGCTGGCCGCTCCCGTTACCCCGATCATAAAGTTACTGGTAGTGGTGGATACCTTAAAGGGAATGCGCATAATGTTATCCATGGCCAATACCTTCAGCGCTCCCGAACCAATACCCAGCAGCCCCGACATAATACCGGCAAAAAACATCATTACAAACCCGCCGATCACGTTCAGCACAGTATAGTGCTGTTCGCCGTTCGGGCCGGGATAGGTACCGTTCAGCTTAAAGGTCGAGGCCCAATAGCCCGATGGGACATGCGTTTCATGGTTTACCTTTTTACGGGTCGACATGAAGGCGGAGAACAGCAGGATAAATCCGAAGATGATCCCGATAATATTTTTAGGCAGGTAGCGCGCCAGCAATACCACGGCTATTACAGCGCCCAGCGTGGTGGCCACTTCCAGGAACATACCGATACGCATATTGGTAATGCCTTCTTTTACATAAGCCGATGCCGCACCCGAAGAGGTGGCAATCACCGAGATCAGCGATGCCCCGATGGCATATTGCAGGTCTACCCCCAGCCCGAGGGTAAGCAGGGGAATAATGATCACACCGCCGCCCAGCCCGGTAAGGGCGCCCAGCAGCCCCGCCAGCAGCGATCCTAAAAACGTAATGAGGGAAAAGAGAGCAATAGACATGAGATGCGAAAGTACAAATTAACTGCCAGCCCCATAAAAAATACGGTTATTATTTATCAGGTACCGGGTCGTGCCCGTGCCCGCCCCAGGGGTTGCAGGAGAGGATGCGCTTGAAGGCAAGCCAGCCGCCTTTTAAGGCGCCGTGCTTTTGCAGGGCTTCTACTGCGTACTGGGAGCAGGTAGGCGTATAGCGGCATTGCGCCCCCAGGAAAGGTGACAGGAACTTCTGGTAAAGCCGGATGATAAAGATGAAGATCTTGCGGATCATAGGTGCAAAAATAGGTAATCAGGCGTTAGCGCCTGCAGCTGTTTCTCCCTGCCCGCTTTCCGGTGCAGGGTTTACGATACGCAGCAAGCGGCCCATTACTTTTTTTACCACCTTCTCCGCATCGGGAAAGGTAAACTGGTCGTTGCCGGTATAGATAAAAAAACAGTGCAGCTGGGCCGTGGCCGGTACCTGGGCGTAGAGGGCATGCTTTTGCAGGCGCCAGGCCTCCTTCAGCAGGCGGCGTACCCTGTTGCGTTGTACCGCCTTGCGCAGCCTTTTTTTGGGAATGCTGAAACCTATGCGCACGGGGGAGGGTTCCGCTTCGCCTCTTTCGGGCAGGTACTGGTATACCACCCGTAAAGGGAAAACAGAAAACGCCTCTCCGGTCTGGAAAAGCGTTTCAATTTGTTTACGCAGCTTTAGCCGTTCTACAGCTTGCAGCGTGAACCGTTGATGAATACGGGTTGTACTCAAGAATAACGGGTTTTAATGCTTTGAATTTTTTATTTCAGGCGCAGCTCGTCGGAAACAGTCAGTTTTTTACGGCCTTTCTTACGGCGGGAAGCTAATACTTTGCGGCCGTTGACTGATTCCATACGCTTACGGAATCCGTGAACAGACTTACGACGGCGGCGAGATGGTTGATACGTACGTTTCATAAAATCTTAATTAACAAATCCCAGTTTACAGGGACGAGGTTCAACAATTAATACAATAACCCCGAAGCCGGGTTCATTTTTAAAAAGGAATGCAAAGGTATAAGATATTTCCGGAATAACAAAAAGATTTTTTCTTCGTGTTTTGCCGGGGTATTAATAACGGGTCAGCTTCGCTACCGCTTCATCCAGTCTTTTGTTGGCCAGGAAGTTTTGTTCCAGTTCGATGGCAAAAGGCACCGGGGTATCAAGACTGGCGCAACGCACGATCGGCGCATCCAGGTATTCGAAGCAATGTTCTGCGATCCAGGCGCTCAGTTCGCCGCCCAGGCCACCGATCAGGGTATCTTCGTGCAGCAGCAGTACTTTGCCTGTACGTTTTACGGATGCTTCTACGGCCGTATAGTCGATCGGGAGCAGGGTACGCAGGTCCAGGATGTCGATCGACAGCCCGGGGTGTTTGGCGGCATAGTCCATAGCCCAGTGTACGCCGCTGCCGTAGGTAATAATGCTCAGGTCTTCGCCGGTCTGTACCTGGCGGGCCTTGCCGATCTCCACGGTATAGTAGTCGTCCGGTACCGGACCGCTGATGCTGCGGTACAGGATTTTGTGCTCGAAGAAGATAACCGGGTTCGGGTCTTCAAACGAGGCCAGTAACAAGCCTTTGGCATCCTCGGGCGTGGAGGGGTACACCACTTTCAGGCCCGGCGTATGGGTAAACCAGGCTTCGTTGCTCTGCGAGTGGAACGGGCCTGCGCCTACACCGCCGCCCGTAGGCATACGGATCACCACATCGGCATTCTGGCCCCAGCGGTAGTGGATCTTGGCCAGGTTATTGATGATCTGGTTAAAGCCCACGGTTACGAAGTCGGCAAACTGCATTTCCATCATCGACTTAAAGCCTTTTATGGATAAGCCGAGCGCCGTGCCTACGATGGCGCTTTCGCAAAGCGGGGTATTACGCACACGCGATTTGCCAAAGAGGTCTACCAGGCCTTCGGTCAGTTTAAAGGCGCCGCCGTACTCTGCAATGTCCTGGCCCATCAGCACCAGGTTATCGTGTTTTTCCATAGCCTGGCGCATACCATCGCTCAAGGCCTGGATCATTTTCTTTTCGCTTTTGGCAAGCGGGGCCAGGTCGGTGCTCGTAGTGGTAAAGGGCTGGTATACATCGGCCACCTCTTCGACAGTATCGGGTACAACCGGCGCGGCGGCAAAACCGATCTCCAGGCCTGTTTCGATTTCCTGCTGTATGGTTTCGCGTATAGCAGCGATCCGTTCGGGCGTCAATACTTTTTCCTGCAGCAGGAAGTCTTCAAAGTTCTTAACCGGGTCTTTTTTGCCCCAGGTTTCAAACAGTTCTTTCGGTACATATTTAGTGCCGCTGGCCTCTTCGTGGCCACGCATCCTGAAGGTCATGGCCTCAACCAGGATCGGCTTTTGTTCTTTGATACAGTATTCGCGGGCTTCTTTAATGGCCTGGTATACTTCCAGCAGGTTGTTACCGTCGATGGTAATGCCTTTCATTCCGTAGCCTATGGCTTTATCGGCAAGCTGCTTACAGATAAACTGTTCGTTGGAGGGGGTGCTGAGTCCGTAACCATTGTTTTCGATCAGGAAGATAACGGGCAGGCCCCATACTGCGGCGGTATTGAGGGCTTCGTGGAAGTCGCCTTCGCTGGTGCCGCCATCGCCCGAGAAGGCCAGGGATACTTTATCTTCTTTCCGGAGCTTATGGGCCAGCGCAATACCGTCGGCAATGGCCAGCTGCGGACCGAGATGCGAGATCATACCGCAGATATGATGCTCGTTGCTGCCGAAGTGAAAAGAGCGTTCGCGGCCTTTACTGAAACCTTCTTTGCGGCCCTGCCATTGCAGGAACAATTTGGAGAAAGGCATTTTACGTACGGTAAACACGCCCAGGTTGCGATGCAGCGGCATTACATATTCGTCTGCATCGAGCGCCATGGTAGCACCCACGGCAATGGCCTCCTGGCCGATACCGCTAAACCATTTACTTACCCTGCCCTGGCGCAGCAGGATCAGCATTTTTTCTTCTATCATCCGCGGCTTTACGATTTCCTGGTAGAGTTCACGTAACAAATCGTCAGAAAAGCCTTTACGGGTAAATTGCATAAGTTCGAAATTTGCGCAAAGGTATAGGAGTTTTCCATTGGGTGTATCAAAAAATGCCGTGGTAAAAAGAAGGGAAGGGATGTCTATAGCTTTTACACGCAACACGATGCGGGATTAAAAAAATATCGGGCTTCTTTTTGTTTTTCAATTCTAAAAATTATATTTGTACGTCTTTTGTTAAGCAGCTATTAATTCTGGAACTGCTTTCCGAACAGCATTGTATTAATTCATATTAAAATTGTTGCCTTGAAAAGACTATTACTTTCTTTCATGTGTGCCTTACCGTTTTTAGCATCTGCTCAGAAACACCACGAAATAGGGTTGTGGGTCGGAGCTGCCAATTACTATGGCGATCTTCAAACGAAATGGGTACCGACAGGTGCGTCCAATTCCAGGACCTACAGGCCTGGCGGTGGCATTATCTATAAGTATTTCCCTAATCCAAGGCTGGGCTTCCGTTTCGGGGCATCTTATGTGAGTATCACTGCTGCCGACAGTCTTTCGGATATTAAAGCCAACAAACTCCGTAACCTCGATTTCACGAATAACATCGTGGAAATGTATGGTGCGCTGGAGCTGAACTTCCTGCCGATAGACATGGAAAAGTTCAAGGTAACCCCTTACGTGTTTGCAGGTGTGGGCGCCTTCTATGGCCGTCCGTTCTCTCTTGATGCCGGTGGCAATAAGATCATCCTGCGCGATATGAGCACCGAAGGTCAGGGCCTGCCCCAGTATCCCGATCGTAAGGTATACCCGCTGGTAAATGCCATGTTCCCCTTCGGTGGCGGTATCAAATGCTTTATCGGTAACACGGTTATGCTCTCTGCGGAAGTAGGTCTTCGTTATACCACCACCGACTACCTGGACGACGTAAGCCGTTCTTATGTAAGCATGGATACCCTCCTGGCTTACAAAGGTCAGAAAGCGGTCGACATGTCCTATAAAGGTAATATGGAGCGCAACTGGGACGGCAACTATCCCAACTACAAGTTCCAGCGCGGCGACTATAAACGCAACGACTGGTACTGGACGGCCGGCCTCTCCGCAACGATTTACTTCGACGCCTTCGGCAACGTAAAAAAATATATCCAGACCAAATGCCCCCGTATTTTCGGCAGGAGGTAAACACGATACCAGATTCTTAAAAAAACAAGCCTGCTCCGGGCTTGTTTTTTTTGATCTGTTCCGAAAAATGAACGATCGTTCATTTTTTTGACGCTAATTTTACTTTTGGATAAGTAATGTTATTTATATTTGCGCACATTTCTAATAATCATCGATTAAATATTCAGTTTCATGAAAATACTGGTTTGTATCGCCCAGGCGCCAGACACCACGGCAAAAATTGCTTTTACGGACAACAACACCAAGTTTAACGAACAGGGAGTTACTTATATCATCAACCCTTACGACGAGTGGTATGCACTGGTGCGTGCACTGGAGCTGAAAGAAACAGGCGTTGCATCTGAAGTGCACCTGGTAACCGTAGGTAATGCCGGCGCCGAAGCCGTTATGCGCAAAGCACTGGCTTTGGGCGGCGATCAGGCTTTCCGTATCAATACCGAAAGCCACGACACTTTTGTAGTTGCTTCCGAAATCGCTGCATTTGCAAAAGATAAAGGCTACGACCTGGTCCTGGCCGGTAAAGAGTCTATCGACTATAATAATGCTTCTGTGGGCGCTACCATCGCCGGTGTGCTCGACCATAACTTCATCGGCTTCGCTACCAGCCTCGATGTTGCGGGTACTACTGCAACCGTAAAACGCGAGATCGAAGGCGGTGAAGAAACCGATACCGCTACACTGCCCCTGGTAATTTCCTGCCAGAAAGGTATGGCCGAAGCCCGTATCCCCAACATGCGCGGCATTATGGCTGCCCGTACCAAACCTTTGAATGTTGTTGAACCTACTGCCGTTGCCGCGCTGACCGAGATCGTAGCTTACGATCTGCCACCGGCTAAAACCGGTGTGAAACTGTTCACCGTCGACCAGATGGACGAACTGGTAGAAGCACTGCACAGCCAGGCCAAAGTGATCTAATCAACCCGGAGTACAACCATTCAATTTTTTAATTTTCAATATTCAAATAAGATATGTCAGTATTAGTATTTGTCGACCATACCCAGGGCTCTTTCAAAAAGAAAGCCTTCGAAACCGTAAATTATGCTGCTGAAACCGCTAAGCGTATCGGTGGCGGCGATGTTACTGCAGTAGTATTGGGTACTGTAAGCAACGAGGAAATTAACCAGCTGGGTCAGTACGGCGCTACCAAAGTGCTGCATCTGAACGATGCCCGTTTCGATAATTTCAGTGCCCGTGCCTATGCCAAAGCGATTGCTGCAGGCGTACAGCAGGCCGGCGCTAAAGTAGTGATCGTTTCCTATAACGTAAGCGGTAAAGCCGTTGCCGGTATCCTGGCAGCCCAGCTTAAAGCAGGCCTGGTTTCCGGCGCCGTAGACTACCCGCAGACCGACAACGGTTTCGTGGTAAAGAAAACCGTATTCTCCGGTAAGGCCTTTGCACATGTAAAGATCACTTCCGACGTGAAAATCATTGCCCTGGTGCCGAATACCTTTGCACCTAAAAAAGGCGAAGGCGCCGCTGCCGCCGAAGCCCTGAATGTAAGCCTGAGCGATGCCGACTTCGGTATTACCAAAGTTGCTGAAGATGTGGTAAAAGGCGAGATCCCGCTGAGCGAGGCGGAACTGGTGGTATCCGGCGGCCGTGGCCTGAAAGGTCCCGAAAACTGGGGTATCCTCGAAGACCTGGGTAAAGCCTTCGGTGCAACCCTGGCTTGTAGCCGCCCGGTAGCCGATGCACACTGGCGTCCGCACCACGAGCACGTAGGACAGACCGGCGGTACCATCCGTCCGAACCTGTACGTAGCCGTAGGTATCTCCGGCGCTATCCAGCACCTTGCGGGTGTAAACAGCTCTAAAACGATCGTGGTGATCAATAAAGATCCGGAAGCGCCGTTCTTTAAAGCTGCCGATTACGGTGTGGTAGGCGATGCTTTCGAAGTACTGCCTAAGCTTACTGAAGCGGTAAACAAATTCAAAGCCGCGCATAACTAATCCGTTAGCGCTTAAGATAGGGAAAGGGACTGCAGTCTAGACATGCGGTCCCTTTTTTTATGAACCGGGAAAAATAATATATATATAATGCGACGGCGCCTGGTTGGTTACAGCCAGGTAACAAGCCGGTTATAATTTTGCGGGATTTTATGCGCTGCTTATCTGCGGGCATACCCAAAAACGTTATATACCTTATTATATTATGCTTCATCCCGTTCAGGATATTACCATAAGGCTGTCGGACGACAGCGACTTCGATAGCATCTTTAATATATGGCTCGAAGGCATCGAAAACTCGTTCGATATGGGCGAGTTCGGCGAAGCAGAAGTACGGCAAAAATTCCATACCAATTTCCGGGAGCGCCAGGGCATCTTCAACTTCTGGGTAGCCGTCGATCCTGAAAACAAGGTAGTGGGCTGGCAGTCGCTGGTCAAATTCTCCAATAATCCATTCCGCCAGGATACCTATGCCGAAAGCAGTACCTATATCGCAAGGGCTACCCGGCTGAAGGGCCTGGGCAGAACCCTGCTCAGCCATGCGGTACAAGAAGCCGAGGCCAGTACCCTGGAATATATCATCGCCTTTATTGCACAAAAGAACGAAGCCGCGCGTAAAATGGCCCGCGAAACCGGTTGGCTGGAAGTAGGCGAGATCCCCGCCGACCGCGAGCGTATGAAACACAAACATCCCAAGGTATTCCTGGTAAGGCAGGTGGGGTAGTTATATTGCCGGTAAGATAAGAGGGTGCAGTAATTCCGGGAACACCAATAACATTATTGGTGTCATCCTGAGCTTCCGGCTTTTTCTTATGCCCGACAAACGGCAACCAACCGGGCCGCCGCATATGCGGCTTTGTAACGGCAGGCCTGGGCTATTTGAAAAAATGGAAGCAAAGTAAACGTGCTACGAGGGTTGTCACTTCTTGTTGGTGTAAAGTTTTGCCTTTTTAGCTTTAGGGGTTCCCCTGCATATATCCCCCTCTTCCACCCCGACTAACCACATCCTTAATGCTTTGATCCGGGTTTTGGTCAGGTTTGTTTTATGCAGGTTCCAACACATCGGGGCCGAACTTCCTTGTAGCTCGTCCGCGCGTTCGGGGTAATAGGCGTCCATTTCCGCATCGCGAAGCTGGTACCATATTTTTTGCGCTTTTTTAAAGTTTCGGATGAATACCGTATCGCTTTTATAGGCTTTTAATATTGCCTGGTAACTGTTGTTCAGTTGCTTTTCAGCCTTTAGATAGCCCTTATATGCAATCTGGTTCAATTCGTATTGTGTCTGACCATAGCCCAGCATGGTGATTAAGCAAAAGCAGGTTAATGCAAGTATCGTCTTCATGACTTTTTTTGAAATTTATGCATTTTATAAATGCCCATCATGGCGGGGAAGTTTTTTTTATTACGGCTAATGATAATTTCAATGGCCAGGAAATAAGTGTAGTATAACTGCCCCGTAGCCGCCTATTAGGCCTCCTCCCTCTTATGTCGTACCTTGTAGGGAGCTATGTCTACCATTTTATCATCGGGCACCTATTACGGGATAGAACGTAAACAGGAGGAGGGGATGTGTTTCAAACTGAACATTACCCGTTACGATCCTTTTACGGATATCGGTAAGCATTATCATGAAAATGCTTACCTGAGCCTGTTGATCCATGGGGTCTACCGGGAAATGAACCGGAAAGCAGAACAGGACCTGCTCCCGGGCGAATTGATCTTCCGGCCTGCGGGTTACGATCATGCCAATCATTTTGCGGCCGGCGGTGGCAGTTGCCTGAATATAGAATTCAAACCGGAAGCCATACAGGCGTTGATCGAAAAGCCGGTGCTGCCACAGGTTATGGCTGTTTATCCCGCCGGCACTTTCGAATACCTGTACAAATTGCTGTACTGTTTTATACAGGACCTGGGCGATGGCCTGCAGGATGAGTATATACTCAACTGGCTCGCGGCGCAAACCGTACAGAAAATACCCGCCCGGCTTTTATGGTTGCCCAGGGTAAAACACATCCTGGAAGAGGAGCTGGACCAACCCTATTCTATTACCGGCCTGGCTGCCCGGGTACATGTGCACCCGGTATACCTGGCCCGGGCCTTTAAAGAGCGCGAAGGTATTACGCCGGGCGAATACCGGCTGAAAATGCGGCTGGGCAAGGCAATGGAGCTGTTGTTCCGTACCCGCGAGTCTGTTTCTTCTATCGCCTATGCAACGGGTTTTACCGATGCGGCTCACTTTATCCGGTCTTTCCGGGCCTGTTATCCTACCTCCCCGCACCGGTTCCGTGCGTCCCTGAAAAGTTAATAGGGTACAATTTTTACCGGTTCTCCTTCCCTTTATTTGCAATAAAAAATCATGGGCCAAGTTATCCGTGTACTGAAGAACCGCATCCTGGTATGTCTTGCCGTATTCTGTCCGCTGTTGGCAGCTGCGCAGCAGGACCTGCATTACGAGTTAACAGTCAGGGCAAATCTTGCCGGTAAGACATTTTCTGTAAATGGCTCCATGTCTTTCCTGGCGGGCCCTTCGGCTACAGATACCCTATCTGTTACGCTCCACAAATGTGCAGCCCCGCCTGTACTTCGCTTAAAATGCCCTTCGGGGCAGCTTGCCGGTATCGATACATCCACCAACGAAACAGGCGACAGGGTTTACCGGTTCCGGTTTCTAAAAAGGCTTGCTGCCGGTACGCGCCTGGAATTCGATTACCGGTACGAACGTGGCGCCGCGCCTGCATTCCAGTATTACATAGACCCTACTTTTTGTATGGCGGGTGGTTACGGATCGGCATGGTACCCGCAGGTTTCCGCTGCTACGGGCACGGGTGCAGAAGAGGTAATGCGGGGTACTGCCCATATCAAGGTTGTATTGCCCAAGCCGCTGGTGGCGGTGATGGCGGCTGCAAGTCAGAGCACTACAATGCAGGGGCAATCGGTTACCTACGATTTCCGCTATGCAAGGCCCGATATTTTTTCGTTGTATATCGGCGCTTACCGGCGACAGGAAGTAAAGGGCCCGATCCCGTTTTACTACTTCAGCATGGATCCCGAAACTCAGGTCGCGGAGCTTTCTGTAAAAGCGTCGGAAGTACTTAACTATCTCGTATCCCTGTTCGGTCCTTTGGCTATTCCCCATTTCTCTGTAATCGAATTCCCGGATGAGGTGTCCGAGCGCACGGGTATCGGCGGGGCCAGCATCATGGGTGGGATCGTAATGCCGGCGCATGCCATGAAACGCTTTAACTACGCGCTTTTCGGCCATGAGTTTTCCCACCAGTGGTGGGGCAATAAAGTGCTTGTGCGCGGGACTAAAGGCGGACCAATGTTAAGCGAAGGCCTGGCGCAATACGGCTCCCTGCAGGTGGTACAACACTTCGACAGTGCGCAGGCGCTCCTGTACCGGAAAACGGGGTATCCGGGTTATATCCCCGATCAATGTGGCCTGGGCTACCTGAAAAATGCGGCGGCAGGTATCGATGCTCCACTCGCAGAACTGACCGATGCAAACGGGCATACGATCGGCAACAGTAAAGGATTCCTGGTGCTGGAGCTGTTGTCCCGGGTAATGGGGAAGGAAACATTCCATAAAACCTTACGGCATATCGCCGATCAGTATAGTGTACCCGGCCTGCGTTGGGAAGACTTCCTGCAGGAGCTCGAAACGGCGCATGGCGGTAGTCTGCAGTGGTTCTACAGTCAATGGTTCGACCGTACCGGCGCCCCCGCCTGGAACACGGCCTGGCAACAATCGCAGGACGAGCTCCTGCTCACGGTTACGCAAACAGGCAGCAGCTACCGCCTGCCCCTGGATGTGCTGATCACCTGTGCCGGTGGCGAACGTATACTGCAACAGGTATGGATCAGCGGGCGCGAAACTTTATTGCGGTTTCCTGTACCGGGCCGCGTTACAACCGTACAGCTCGATCCGTATTTTAAGATAATCCACTGGGACGACACATTGACGCCTATGGCCAGGGAGCTGAGCAAGGTGCAGCGTGTACAACAGCTCCGTGCCGAACAAAAACCAGAAGCGGCCGAAACACTGGCCTGGTCTTACTTGCAGGCCGGATTCCCCGAAGATCGTTACGGTACCGAATTTCACCTTTGGTATAACCTGGGCCGTATTAAAGGGATACTTGGTAAAGAAGAGGAGGCGCTTTCCTGTTACCAGGACGCGTTGCGTTGCGCCGTTCGTTCGCCCGAGCTGCTGGCCTATACCTATTACCGGATCGCGCAGATCGCGCAGCGTAAAAGAGACGCCGCGCTATTGCTCTGGGCCTGCGACCAGGCGCTTAAAGCAGATGCCTTGTATGACAGGCAGGACGATATGCAGACATTGATCGGTCAGTTGAAAACGGCCGGTATGCCCGCGCAGAAAAACTAAACCGTTGCGGGCAAAAATTACCCATGGTTAGGTATAGAAACTGCCTGTTATTCAGGCTACGTTTGTGGCATTGCTGATATGTAATCCCTTATCAAAATTATGCTGCACGATGTTTTTATAAGCTATACGCAACCCGACCGCAATGTTGCCACCTATATGCATGATCTGTTCCAGGCCAACCAGCTGAAAAGCTGGATGGCGCTTTCCGGGAGCAACGGTATCGTGATGGACCCGCCTTTTGAAACCCAGCTCGTTCATGCTATCCGTAACAGTAGGATCTTTGTATTGATCTACTCCGATTATTGTAATCATTCCGACGATATAATCCGGGAAATCCGGCAACGTAACAAGCAACATCCGACTGTTATTATCCGGCTCGACGATTCCAGATACCGTCCCGATCTTTCTTATTATCTTGAAGGTATCCAATACGTGAAAGCTGCTCATCATAACCTTTATCCTGCTGCCTGCAGGGTGTTACAGGAAGTGATCAAAAAACTGCAGGAGCATTTCCCCGGTCTGAACCTCCCTACAGATAAACTGCTTTTTTACAACGGCGTGAAGCTGCTGGATGACAGGAAATATAACAGGTCGGTTGCTACTTTGGCGCAATACACAGAGATCGATCCGGATAACTGCGATGGTTGGTTTTACCTGGCACTCGCGACCATAGGCGGCAGAAAGATCCGGAAAATGACGCTGCAGGAGGTACAGCGGTTAGAAGCTATGCTGCTGCCGGTATCCGGTACGAAGGAAACGGGTTTTATCAGCCTGTTACTGGCGATCATCAGGCAGAGTTATTATGCCGGTAATGGTTTTATCGTACCTGCGCCGGGTATCGAAGCTTTGGTAGATGGTGTCGTCCTGGTCAGGGAAGAGGCCCTGGTACTCGTTATGCATATCGATGAATCGGAACGCAGCCGGTTCCAACAATTTTTAGCATATTAAATAAGGCGCCGCATGGATTATTCTTCAAACGAAAGCCGCAGAACGGGAGTCGCAAAATACTTTATAGAAACACCGCGCAAACCGGACAAAAAGATCTGGATACTAATGACTGGGGTTTCATTATTACTGATACACAAAGGATATGGACAGGCCAATGAGGGAGGTACGCTTTTTATAATTGCGGGTTGGGGCGGCTTATGCTGGGTAGGAGCCAAACTCTATCAAATCGCGAGGCAATATCGTCTTGATTTTAACGAAGCCGAGCCTAAAGCTACGGATATGGATATGGACGCATGGCTTGTCGATGGGTATGCTATGATCCTGGGTATGGCAAAAAAGAGATTAGGGCTCGAGGAGGACGACATCAGTGCAAACCCCTTGAGGATCGATGGCCCTGATCTCCAATCCCACATAGCGCCGGGCCGGGACCGTGTGCTGCGTTTTGATCGTCATGATATTCTTTTATTGTTTTTGACGAAACATCACGTTGCTACCTACCGCTGCACTTTTGATCTTCGTAGCGGGAAGATTCTGGCAGAGGACACAAAAGAAATCCTGTACCGGAATATTACCACCGTGGAAACAGGCAGATCCGGTGATGTTTTTGTATATGGCATCAAAAAGATCCCGATAAAAGGGGTACGAAACCTGGCTATATACACAGCCCATGGTAAAGTTATTTCCATTAATTATTTCCTGGACCGCGAAATCCAGGATGACAATACAATTACGCCTGCATCGGATGCGGAATATACCATCATGGCCTTGCGCAGGCGGATAATCGAGAGCAGGGGCGGATAGGCAGCGCATATTTATATATAGGCGGGCAGCGAAAAGGCGGGACTGGTTATCAGTCCCGCCTTGCTTTGTATAACGTTGGCCTGGTATTTACCGGTTAGTAGGTTTCGGTCACATAATCTGAATTTACAAGCATGCGTTCGTAAAGATCTTCGAGCAGTTTTGTCGATTCGGGCCTGTAACCAAAGAAACGGAAGCCGGAAGGCGCTGTTGTTATACCATGTTTAAATGCATCTGCCATATCCTCGGCGCAGATCAGCTCGTCTATCTTGTCCAGTACAAAGTCATCACCCTGGCCATAAATCCCGATATAACTCAGGCAATAGATAAGCGCACAACAAAAGAGAAGAGCTGCGATAGTGTACTGGTTAACGATATAAAAGAGGATGGCAACACCAATGACCAATAGCGGTTCGACGAAAGTCTCCTGTATGCGGGTCCGGTTTCTGGCCGGGCCAAGGCCTATATTTTCAACGAAGGGCAACAGCTTGCCGGTCGAGCGGCTGAACCGCATATGCTTCTCGTCGGGATAATATTTAGACTCCTGGTAGCGGAAGTAGCTGAATATTAAAAATCCTGCTGTAAAAAGATACCAGCCCCAGTTGAGGGCCATGATATCAGACCAGTCGGCCCCGTGCATCATTGACGCCATGAAAAGGGGGAAAATAATCAGGAACAGGCCAATCACAGTTACGGGGAAAAGATTGAAATAGCGGCAGCCCATGTCACGGCGTATAAAGACTTCGAGCAGCAGCTTTGGGTAAGAGGCGATGCCCAGGAAAAAGTTAAGCAGCGCTTCTCTAATGGGGTTTCTTCTTTGGCAGACAGAGGTGAAATAAAGATTTTTCTTCATTGTTTTTGTTGTTTGATAATTGTATGATAGAAAATATTTTCATGTGTAAAATTAGCCTGCGACGATATGCCGGGATGTACCTACTGCTGGGTATTTTGAAAGAACAACGGGCCGGAGATTACAGGATTCCGGCGGGAGCCTCCGGGAATGCGGCATTTGTTGAGGGGTACCTGCGACAATGTTCCCGGATGCGCCTTTAGCATATGTGCGCGTCCGGAAGCTGTTGCAGGCATGGGGTGTATAAGATGCCGAGGTTGATCTGTGAGGCCAAGGTGCAATCTTGCCTTGAGAAAATGTATTAAGAAATTAAATGATCCTTGGCCGGGACAATGCCGCTAATGACGGATAATATTAGTATTTTTATAATCCTATAAATTGGCCATGAAAAGACTCGCTTTGATCATCCTTTTACTTGTTACTGGGTTAAAGGTAACGGGACAACAAATTAATGCTAAAATATCAGCCGATCAGCGCAGGCAGGAAGTTATACTGCTTCAAAAGTCGCTGATCAGCTTGCACCCCGGATTATACCGTTATAACACACCCGGGCAAATCGATCAATACGTAAACGAGTTGCTGCAAAAGGTATCGGGCCCAATAACGGACCATGCGTATTTTATTTTGTTGTCTCAATTTGTGACGAAAATAAAATGCGGCCACACTTACCTGAATCCCTGGAATCAAAAAAAACAAGTCATCGACGATTATTTTTCTAAGTCCTACATCCCATTTTTATACCGGGTAGTCGATAAGAAATTTATCATCACGCATAACCTGTCTGAGCATCCCGGGATCAGGGAAGGAGATGAAATCATCAGTATTAATGGTATTGCGGTACATACGATCTTTGATAGTCTGTGGACGGTAAGCCGTTCCGATGGCAACAACGGGCCGGGAAAGAAGTCAGACAATATGAATATTGTCCCTATAGATATTGACACCAGTAATTATTCGATGTTCGATATATTTTTCCCGCTCTTTTTTCCTCAGAATTTTGATACAGCTACTTATCGTTTCGGGATAAAATCCTCAAAAGGCAAGTCCCGCATGATAACGGTCAGGTCGCTGTCGAAGAAACAACGGCAGTTGGTTTGCGTTTCAAGATTCGGGAAAATCCCGATACACGAAGAAAATTGGACGTTCAGATCACTGAATCCTGAAACTGCCTATTTCAGGATCGGAGATTTTGAAACATGGGAATGGAAAACTGATTACAAAAAGTACCTGGACAGTGTTTTTAAAACAGTGGCACGAAATCATACACCAAATCTGGTCATAGATATCAGGGGCAATGAAGGTGGCGATGATGAGGCGCGGGACGAACTGCTGTCCTATATAATCGATAAGCCATTTGGTTGCGAAAATCCTACCAGGAGGTTGTATAGATTTCTGAGCATACCAGACACGCTAATGCCTTACTTAAAAACATGGGAAAAAGAAGCCAAGCAGCCTAAAAATGCAAAGGAATATACGATGACATCAGAAGGTTTGTACGAACGGAATGAAGCCATACGGCAACCCTGTAGCCCTGTTAACCCCAAACCGGGTGTTTTTAAAGGGAAGGTATTTTTAATAACCAATTCAAACAATAGTTCCACAACTTTTACACTCGCAGATATCTTCCAGGTAGCACACAGGGGGAGCATTGTGGGGGAGCAGACCGGAGGAACAAAGCAGGGCCTGAACGGAGGTAAATTTTTACTCTTAAACCTGCCCTATTCGAAAATCGAAATCGATATTCCCATCATCTGGCAGGCGCCTGCAACTGCCAGGCAGGATGAGGGTATTGTCCCGGATTATGTTATCCCGGAAACACAAAAAGACATAGCCCTGCACCATGACGCGCAGCTTTCTTTTGTCCTCGGTTTAATTTCGAAACAACAGACGCAACATAAATAGCCAGGGAAGGGATAAGCGCATCTTCAAATGCTAACCGGAGAGATCAATACGATTTA
Organism: Taibaiella chishuiensis; assembly: GCF_003014535.1. GTDB lineage: Bacteria > Bacteroidota > Bacteroidia > Chitinophagales > Chitinophagaceae > Taibaiella > Taibaiella chishuiensis. Next base: position 1,113,579 of record NZ_PYGD01000001.1, read on the forward strand.
AGGGCCGTAAACAGAGCCCAAAACAACAAAACCCGCTCGAAGAGCGGGTTTTGTGTTGTAGAATCACATGGATTCGAACCATGACCAACAGAGTCAGAGTCTGGTATGCTACCGTTACACTATAATTCTAGTTCCTTTTGGGGAGTGCAAAGGTAAAACACTTTTTTATTTCTGCCAATTCCTGGCAAAAAAATCTGCCCGCCTGAATACCTTTTATAAATAATCCCCGGAAGAAGGGTCCCGGGGATTACTCGTACCCGTTCAGCAGACCGGGCTATTGTACTTTTTCCCGTATCAGGAACGGATCACGGAGAAGTAGATATCGTAACCTATGCGCCATGCGTTAACCTGTACGATGTAAGGCGCTGATGAGCCTACGGTAACCACTTTCGAAAAGCTGGTCGGTGCGGATGGGTTGGTAGAGATGTCGACCAGGTTCGTGCCCAGGATACCATTGAACCGCACACTGGCTTCATCGGCAAAATAAACGATCGTGGGAGCGGTAAGCGGTGTGGTTTTCGTTACATCGCTTGCCGACAGGCCAAAGGCATAATAAGGCGCGCCGAAACCTGCCTGGAATACGGCACAGCTGACGATGGTGTTGCCGCCGCCGCCTTTGCGGGTAATGGTAGTGGCAAAAGAACTGCTGAAGAACAACATTGCGGTTACGGTAAAGGCGAGCAACAATTTCATGTTTTTCATAAAAAATTGATTTGTGTTTTGGTGAAGGGCAAAGATCAAAAGGCATAAGGGTATTAAATGCCCTCCTGTAACATCCTGCATTTTTTTAATCGCGCAGGAATACTTCCGGCCCTTTCCAGGCTATAATAGACGATAAACATAAATGATTTGTTAATATTTTATTATATTGCAATCGGGAATATGTGTTTTATTGACTGCAAGCTCGTGAGTAATCCCTGATGTAATACCTAACCTTAACCTGAAACACCCAACAATGTATGAAAACACAATCACTACGCGGAGCATTCCGCAATTGCCTCTTTGGCCTCCTGGGCCTTATTGCCTGCGGCACCGTATTCGACCTTAGGGCGCAAACGGCGCTTACAGCAGGAGATATAGCCTTTACGGGTTATAATAGCTTTGACGCCGCAACGACTACCTACAGCAACGAGTTCAGCTTTGTTATCCTGAAGGTGGAAGGCATTACTGCCGGAACAACGATCAACTTTACCGACAATGGCTGGAACGTTGCTACAAGCATGACCAGTCCCGCTTTCACGAACGACGAAGGCGTCATTACCTGGACAGCCGGCAGCGATCTGCCGGTGTTTACTCAAGTGCATATCCAGGTAAACGGGACCGGTACGGCAATCGTGTCGGCTACTTCGGGTACCGCGGTCCTTACGACGCCTAACTTTTGGCTGTCCCCGGCGGGCGACCAGGTGTTGGCTTACCAGGGCGCGCTCAATGTCGATCCGCTGATGATAGCCGGGGTACATACCAATGCAGAGAACGTAGACGGGACTAGTACGCTGGTCGCCTGGGATGCAGGTTATGTTACCAGCAACGGAAGCCGCTCGGGTATACCTCCCGGCCTGGCCGGTAATATTACTGCAGTAATGCTGGTAACAGGAGCCGGACCTTTGTTTGACCCTGCAACCGATAAAAAGGCCAACTGGAAATACGACTGCGCCTTAGCCGTCTACCCGACAGGCGTGGCGTTGCGTAACGCAATAAACGACCGGTCAGGCTGGAACGGGGCCAATGCCTCGCCTTATGACTTAAACGCGACCTGCGCCTTTGCCGTGCCGCCTGTGATTACTTTACAGCCCGTCAAAACCACCGCCTGTATCGGTATGGATACGGTACTTAAAGTAAATGCCAGCTATGCGACAACCTATAAATGGCAGCGCCGAAGCAATAGCACACTTGCATTTACCGATATGGTGGATACGCTGCCTTTCTCGGGAAGTAATACCAGCCGTTTTCATATTAATGCGGGTGCATCGGGTGGAGGTGGGTATTACCGTGTCGTGGTCAGTAATGCTGCAGGTTCGGTAACTTCTGATAGTGTGTTGCTGAGTGTGAAAGCGAGAGGGGAGTGGCTTTTTGGTACGCCGCAATGGTCGAATCCGAATAACTGGAGTTGCGGGTTACTTCCCGACTCTACTACCGATGTAGTGATTGCGCCCATACATGCGACATCGCCAAGCCCGGTGGTCGATATTCCCGATGCCGTCTGCCGGAATCTCTATGTTGGTATCCTCACCTCGGTCACGTTTGCCAATGCCGCGAGTGCGCTGAAGGTGCATGGCGCCATTACCGTCATGCAGTCTTCGCTTATGGTAAGGGGAACCCTGGATCTCACCCAGGGTAAGCTGATTTATGCGGGTGCACCGACGCAGGTCGTTCTTTCAAGCACTTATAACAACCTTGAGATCCGGGGTGATAAAACACTTACGATAGCCGGTGGTATCCAGGTAAACGGGACGCTGACGCTGAATAACGGCAAACTTTTTACAGGCGACAATACCGTTACGATCAACGCCACCGGTAATATCGTGCAGGCAGATCCCAATTCCTTTATCGTACTGGCGCCGGCACGGTCTTCCTCGGTGCTGATCCAGAATAATATTGGTACAGGAGGGCGTACCGGAGATGTTCTTTTCCCGGTAGGCACGAGCGCAACTTCTTACACGCCGCTTAAGGTAAATAATAGCGGCCCGGCAACTTATTTTTCCCTGGGGATGCGGGATTCCGTATGTACTGGTTATTTCGGATCCTTCAGCACGCCCAATGGTCCTAAAATAACGAATAACGTGGTGGCTAAAGCCTGGAATCTCAGCTCAACAAATGCCTTGAATGCCTCGGTTACTTTACAATGGAATGCTGCGGACGAGTTACCTGGTTTTGATAACCAGAATTGCACCGTATCCCGTTACAGCAGCGGGAGCTGGAATGCGTCAGCCCTGGCTGCGGCACAAGGATCGGGCCCATATACCCTTACCCGTTCGGGGTTGACGACGGCAGGCGCAGTACTGGCTGTGGGTAGTGCAGGGTCGCCCCTGCCGCTCCACCTGGTAGCCTTTAAAGGCATATACCGGGAAGGCGGAGTAGATCTGGATTGGGAAACCGTAGATGAAAAGAACAGCAGCCATTTTGAATTGCAGCACGCAACCGATGGCATACGGTTCAGCACGTTGGTTATGGTTCAGGCACGCAGGGCTTTATCCAATCATTACAGCTACAGGCATCTGCAGCCTGTGTCTGAAAACTATTACCGGTTAAAGATGATCGATGCCGACGGTTCCTATACGTACAGCGAGGTGGTGCTGGTACGTAATAACGATGGCGCTGATGCCGGCAATTACCGGGTCTATCCAAACCCGGCCAAAGAATGGGTTACTATCCGGAGCAATCATGTACCGGTATCGGGCAGGCTTTTGTTGTACGACTTTACCGGCCGGCTGGTGCTGGAGCAAGCAATAACCGGGCAGGAAACGAAACTGTCGCTTGCCGGTTATCCTGCCGGTATGTACCTGTTGCAATTGTTTAATGGGAATACCGTTACCCAGCATAAATTGAATAAGGAATAACTGCACATTGTAACATGTCCCGCAGAGGATTGTTTTGATATAATGGAACACACCCGGCTGTTGGGCCGGGTGTGTTTTTCATTTCCTATAGCTGCTCTCATCTAATATCTAATATCTAATATCTCACATGCTTTGTTGAGGATACAAACCTACGATGCAGGTACGCCGGGGTGAGGCGGAAGGGGATGGGTAAAAGACTGGAAAATACAGGACATAAAAAAAGCCCCGCTGTGTTAGCGGGGCTTCTGGGCTCTCCCTGCTGGACTTGAACCAGCGACCCTCTGATTAACAGTCAGATGCTCTAACCAACTGAGCTAAGGAAGAATGTGAATGCCTTCTCGCGAAGGGAAATATTGCACGGGTAATCAAAAAATGAAAGCCCTGCTGTGCTAGCGGGGCTTTTGGCTCTCCCTGCTGGACTTGAACCAGCGACCCTCTGATTAACAGTCAGATGCTCTAACCAACTGAGCTAAGGAAGAATTTCAATGCCTTCTCGCGAAGGGAGTGCAAAAGTAACTAAAATTTTTATTTCGCAAAAATATTTCAGGACTTTTTAAAAATTTTTTCCCAGGAATCTGAAGTTTACCCATACGATCCGGAAATCATCCAGCGCGGCAAAATTTTCGGCGTATTGCTCCGATAAATGTTCCTGGTTATACCGGTCGGGCGCATACGAAGTATTAAGCGGGTAGGGCGGAATAACCGGCGTGGGTATAGCCGGCAGTTGTTTGGCTGCTGCAAGATCCGGTGCATAGCCTACCCATGTTTTTTTACCCCCGATCACCTGCAGGATGTTTTTCCAGAAGCCCTTTTTATCGGCCACCTTAAACGACAACAGCGGGTACAACAGCAGGAGAGCGATACCGGTTGTCAGATCGAAAATGCGTTTGTTGCGGCGGGAGTCGGCGGCACTGATCGCATAACGTTTACTGAGCGAAAACTCCTCGGCATTATGCCGGAGGCTATTGCTGCCCACAATGGCATTACTGTCTGTTACATGGATCTTGAAAAACGGCCGCGTGGTTTGTCCCATGCGCTGCATGATCTCCTTATAGGGCATCGAGCCGGTGTTAAATACAAATTCGTTGATATTGTATACCTGCTGGATGCCGGACAGGTCGGCTGTATTGCCCAGGCTCTGGTCGGTATCGTTTGTTGCGGAGGATACCCGGCCAACGATCTCGAGATTATAATGCTGTTGGTCCAGCAAGGTCTCCGTGGCTGCCGCCTCATCTTTATTACCAATAATGGCTGCCTTATAATCGATCTTACCGCGGGGTACCAGGCGGATCCAGCCCAGCAGGGATAACAGCCAGCGTATCAGCAGCAATACCACTGCGCCGGTCATGCCGCTAAACAGGACCACCCCGCGGGAATAGCGGTAGGCCATAGGCAATAGCCCGTACCCTGCCAGCACCAGAATGGTGCCCAATACCATACCCCGGCCCGCCTTAAACAAGCTGAATGGCTTATCGTATGCGCCGTTGAGGAACAGCGACAACAACCAGATGCAGAGGAACAGCGGGATGGTCGTGCCGAATAGTCCCGGTGGCATGGTACGGGGGGCGATATTGTCGAACCAGAAATCTTTGACCAGCGTTGTAACGATAAACAACAGCAAGGCATCGAGCAGGAACATCTTAAACAAGGAGAAGAGATAGCGGCCCCAGTTGAAAAAGTTACGCAGTGCCAATACCATCTTCAGCGAGAAAATATAAATGGCGCCAAGCCTTTTGGGATAATACCGTTTCACAAACAAAGCATGGGCCTCGTAAAAGATCTTGATATAACGGGCGCTTAGCTTACGGGTACTTTCTCCTTTGTAATGGATGATCGAGGTTTGCGGGTAATAATAGTTTTTGTAGCCGGCCTGTTGTACCCGGTGACAAAGATCCACGTCTTCGCAGTACATGAAATACGACTCGTCGAAACTGCCGCCTGCAGCGTCCATGGCGCTTTTGCGTACCAGCAGGCAACAACCTGAAAGGATATCGACCTCCGCCGTTTCATTTTCGCCCACATGTGCAGCATAGTACCGGTTAAACACGACCGACCGCGAAAAAAGTTTGGAAAGACCGGTTACTTTATACACGGAAGTCCAGAACGATGGGAAAGACTTTTTGGAATCATAGGCATATTGCCCCCGTCCATCGAGCAGTTTGGGACCCAGGCAACCGATCTCGGGATGCTGGTCCAGGTAAGCAATGGTGAGTTCATAAAAATCTTCAGGAACAACGGTATCCGGGTTCAGGAAGTGGATATAGGCCCCCTGTGCAATGGCTACGCCCTGGTTGTTGGCCTTCGAAAAGCCTGCATTGTCTTTATTGGCGATCAGGATAACCTCTTTGAACTTTTCCGCTACCAGGGCACAGCTGTCGTCTGAAGAGTTATTGTCGATAACGATAATCTCTGCAGGTAACGAACGTACAGCACGCGTTACGGAATCAAGGCACAATTCCAGGAAGGACCGGACATTGTAACTGACAATAATAACGGATACTTTCTTCTGTTGCATGTAGATCACAAAGTTGGGAGCGGGGTATGCCGGATAAAAAAATGCACCCCCCGGATCACAAAAATAGATTTTCTGGAAGGAAGTGCAAATTTTCGAAACTAATAATCAATATTATACGGCTGCAGGTATGCGCAGACTAGTAAACGTGCTGCCCGCCGTTGATCGCATAATTGGCGCCGGTAATAAACCCCGACTTGGGAGATGCGAGGAACGATACCAGGTGGGCAATCTCTTCTGTGCCGCCCATACGCCCTACCGGTATACCTTCTATAATCTTATTACGCACCTCGGGGGCAACGGCCATTACCATGTCGGTGGCCACATAACCCGGCGATATCGTATTTACGGTAATGCCTTTGGACGCTGTTTCTATAGCCAGCGTTTTGGTAATACCGTGCATGCCGGCCTTAGCTGCAGCATAGTTTACCTGGCCAAACTGCGCCCGCTGCCCGTTTACAGAAGATATATTGATGATGCGGCCATAGGTTTGGTTGAGCATCGGGTTGATGACGTGGCTACAGCAATTAAAAACACTGGTGAGGTTAGTGCCGATCACGGCATCCCAGTTTTCTTTGGACATTTTCTTAAAGGCGCCGTCGCGGGTGATGCCGGCATTATTCACCAGTACATCTACAGGGCCATGGTCTTGCGTAATGGCTGTTATCATCCGGCCTACATCGTCGTAATCCGACACATCGGCATGATACAAATGAAAAGTATAGCCGTCCTGCTGCATCTGTTGCTGCCATGCTTCCGCTTTCTCCTGCGACCTGTAGTTCGCACAAACGATATACCCGTCATCGGCGAGGCGCTTGCAGATATGCGTGCCCAATCCCCCGGTAGCCCCGGTCACTAAAGCGACATATTTTTTATTTTCCATAAGTAAACAATTTTTTGTTTAAGATATAAAAATAAATCCAAACCGGTGTAAAGGCGGGGTGTAAAAGAAAGATAACGAAAGCTTATTGCAGGGCCTGTAAACAGGAACGCCGCTTAGTAGCGGCGTTCAGTTACATATTGTACGAGTTCTTCCATGGCGTTCCGCGCTTCCGATTCCGGGAAGCGGTGCAGCACTTCCATGGCTTCGGCCTGGTACTGCATCATTTTCTCGTGAGCATAGGCAATACCGCCATGTTGCTTCACGATCTCGATTACTTCGTTTACCTTATGTTTATCCTTGTTCTGGTTTTTGACGATGTAGATGATCTTTCTTTTGGTCGCTTCATCCACATGCTGCAGGGTATAGATCAGGGGCAGGGTCATTTTCTTTTCCTTGATATCGATACCTGTGGGCTTACCTATATTATCGTGGCCGTAATCGAACAGGTCGTCCTTGATCTGGAAACTGATGCCGATCTTCTCCCCGAAGGTGTGGAATAGTTTGGCTGTTTCCGGGTCGCCGGTGGCCGACCAGGCGCCTGCCGAGCAGGCCGATGCCAGCAGGGAGGCTGTTTTACTGCGTATGATCTCGAAATATATGTCCTCTTTAATATCGAGCTTCCTGGTTTTTTCGATCTGCAGCAGTTCGCCTTCACTCATTTCTTTTACCGCGGTAGATACGATCTTCAGGATCTGGAAATCGTCGTTCTCGAGCGACAGCAGCAATCCTTTAGACAACAGGTAGTCGCCGACCAGTACGGCTACTTTATTTTTCCAGAGTGCATTTACAGAGAAGAAGCTGCGGCGCATATTGGCGTCATCCACCACATCGTCGTGTACAAGCGTGGCCGTATGCAGCAACTCGATCAGGGAAGAGGCCCGGTAGGTGCTGTCGGTAACGCCCCCGCTTATTTTGGCGGCAAGGAATACGAACATAGGGCGCATCTGTTTGCCTTTACGCCTTATAATAAAGCGCATGATACGGTCGAGCAGGGGATTCTTGCTGCGGACGCTTTCTGCAAATTTTTTTTCGAACAGGTCAAGCTCTGCGGCAATCGGTTTCTTTACATTTTTCACCCGCGGGAAGTATTGTTTGTTGTTTTAAGTAATTTTTGTGTATGTTTAAACTTCATTTGAAGCCAAGGTCTTCGACAATTCTGTCGTCTTGCAATGAGACGGCTAAAATAGAAAGGATTATTGAAGGATAAGATAGAATTTGAAAGATAATTTGTTTTTATTTGGCATGATATTTGCTCGTTAATGCAGGAGCCACATTCCGGAAGCATAGATCGAACGGGGCATACAGGCAGGCAGCCATTACACGGCCCTGTTTATAAAATACACAACAAAGGCATAGTATTAATTGTACTCTTACAATATAAGATTCATGCTTTTTAGTGATAAATTGTATTTGTATAAACTTTAGATTCTTTTGGCAATATTTTAAAGAATGCCCCGGGACATTTTTTTTGATAATTGGATTTCCTGTTATACCTTTGTCCCGGATTTTATAGTTTAAATTATAATTTTTTTTTCAAATAAACAATCTCGTTATGGTCAACAAAAAGTACATCTTGTTAGCAGGTGTTTGTTCAGCGTTAGCTTTACAACCTGCTTTCGCACAAGAATCAGCGCCAGCGTCCTGGACAGGTAGGGATATGACCTACCGCGGTCAGAGCTATGATGCATTGGATACTGCCTACATTCCTGCAAGCAGAATGGAGCAACAAAAGCAGTACCTCAACCACCAGTACGCTTTCCCTGCTAAACCACGTAATATGTGGGAACTGGGTATCAATGCAGGTGTTTACAACGTATTCGGAGATGTTACCAGCAAAACTCCGTTCACTGCAGCAAAACCTTTAAACTCTGTAGGTTTCGGTGCTACACTGCGTAAAGCTCTGGGTTATTCTACCTCACTGCGTTTACAGTATGTTTACGGTATGGCTTCCGGTTTCGACTACCGTACCCGTTCAGCTTCAGGCGAACTGCCATGGAGCGGTATTCCAGCATATCAGACTATGAATGGTGGTAAAATCTACAGCAACTACAAATTCACTTCTCACGAACTGACTTTACAGTTGGTAGGTAACATCAACAACATTAAATTCAACAAGGCTAAGAATTCTGTAAGCCTGTACGGATTTATCGGTGGCGGTCTGATGGCCTGGCAGACTAAAATTTCTACAGCCGACAAAAACGGTGCTGCTTATGACTTCAGCAAAGTACCTGCAGGTACGCAGCAGTGGAAAGATAGGAAAGCTACAAACGACGCTCTGAAAGAACTGTTTAAAGATGGTCAATACGAATCAGTAAACAGGAAAGAGTCGCATTCTATGATGGGTGACAACCAGCTGAGCCCTGTGCTGACTGGTGGTCTGGGTCTGCAGTTCAAATTAGGTAACCGCGTATCCCTGAACTTCGAAGAAAAACTGTCCTGGATCGGAAGCGACCTGGTTGACGGTGTACAAATGCAGCCTGCAGGTGGCCTGAGCCCAGATAAAGACCTGATCAACTACGCTTCTGTTGGTCTGTCTTTCAACATCGGCAACAAAAAACGCAGCGTTCTGCCTCTGTGGTGGGTTAACCCAATGGATCACATCTACAACGAACTTGCTGATCCTCGTCACATGAAACTGCCTGATCCGGTACTGCCTGATACAGATGGTGACGGTGTAACTGACCAATTCGACAAATGTCCTGATACTCCTGCTGGTGTAGCTGTAGACGTTCACGGTTGTCCTCTGGATACAGATGGTGATGGTGTTCCTGACTACAAAGATAAACAACGCATCACGCCTACAGAATGTCAACCAGTTGACGTTGATGGTATCGGTAAATGCCCTTGCCCTGGCCCTGAGTGTGGTACTGTAGGTCCTGTAGGTTGTAACCTGGGTGCTGGTTCCGTATGCTTCAAAGGTAGCTCTGCTAAACTGAGCTCTGAAGCTCAGAACCAACTGGCTAACCTGGCTGCCCAGATGAAAACTGCTCCTACTTGTAAAGTTGTAGTTATGGGTAACGCTGGTAACAGCAAAGTTCAGCAGCAGCGTTCTTGGGATCGCGTTAACGCGGTAATCGAGTACCTGAGCGAAACTCAGCAGATCAGCCGTGACCAGTTCATCTTCCAATACACTGGTGGTACTGGTGATGTAAACTGTGTAATGTACCGTTCTGCAATGCCTGGCGAAGAAGGCCCATCTAACCTGCCTCCTCCGCACCCACAACTGGGTACTAAAAAATAAGAAAGTCTGACTTCTTAATATTACGAGCGCCCCGGATTATTCCGGGGCGCTTTTTTTTGTGGTTGTGATCTACCCTCGAAGGGTAAAGCCCGCTTACCGGTGAGATCCTTCGCGCAGCGAAGGATGACCACATTCCTCCTGGTGCTTGATGCTTTGCACCCTAATACGGCCAGCTAATTGATGAGATCCTTCGCGATGCTCAGGATGACAACATTCCTCTTGGTGCTTGATGCTTGGCACGCTCATACGGCCAGCTAATTGATGAGATCCTTCACTGCGCTCCCGATGACAGGCTTCCTTTTGGTACTTGATGCTTTCCACGCTGTTAAAGCCAGCTAGGGGATGAGTTCCTTCGCATGCGCTCCCGATGACAGGCTTCCTTTTGGTACTTGATGCTTTGCACGCTGTTAAAGCCAGCTAATTGATGAGTTCCTTCGCTGTGCTCAGGATGACAATATTCCTCTTGTTGCTTGATGCTTTGCACGCTAATACGGCCAGCTAACTGATGAGATCCTTCGCTATGCTCCCGATGACAGACTTCCTCCTGATGCTTGATGCTTTGCACGCTGCTAAAGCCAGCTAGGGGATGAGATCCTTCGCTGCGCTCAGGATAAGAACATTCCTCCTGGTGCTTGATGCTTTGCACCCTAATACGGGCAGCTAATTGATGAGATCCTTCGCTGCGCTCCCGATGACAGACTTCCTTTTGGTGCTTGATGCTTTACACGCTAATACGGCCAGCTAATCGGTGAGATCCTTCGCTGTGCTCAGGATGACAGACTCCCTCTTTCAGAATGACAGGCTCCTTCTTGATACTTGATACTTGATACTTGATACTAATAAATGAGCTCCATCGCTGCGCTCCCGATGACAACATTCCTCCTGGTGCTTGATGCTTTGCACGCTGTTAAAGCCAGCTAGGGGATGAGATCCTTCGCGATGCTCAGGATGACAGGCTTCCTCACATCTCACATCTAACAAAAAAAAAGCGCCCTGTTCTGCAACAGGACGCCTTCGCTTTAAAAGACATTCTTTTATACTTCTTCTGTATTATCAGTATTGTCGGTATCAGTATTGTCGGTATCTTCTCCGTCTGTTTTACCGGTATCGCCGGCATCTCCATTCCTTTCGCCTTCCCTTAATTCGCCCGAACTGTCGATAAACAACTGGCCGCTTTCCGCGCGCTCCACATCGCTATCCGGGATAGCTTCCGCACCATTGGTCGGGAATACGATATCGGTATTGATGATCTCTTTCAACTCCGGTAACTGCCCGGTAGCGTTGATGCCCAGGTAGTCCATAAAGTTCTTGGTCGTGGCATATAACAGGGGTTTGCCTACAGCCTGTTCATTACGGCCGGCGATCATAATCAGTTCCTTTTCCAGCAGCTTCTGGATGGAGTAGTCGGAACTTACACCCCGTATAAATTCGATATCCGATTTGGTGATGGGTTGTTTATAAACGATAATAGCCAGGGTCTCCATGGCAGAGGTCGAAAGCTTTTTGATATACTTATCGCCGTTGAGCTGCAATACGGTCTGGTGGTAAGTTTTCTTGGTCAGGAACTGGTAACCGCCGCCGGTTTCTGATAACTCGAAGGGATAGTATTCGGTATCGTATTTTTCTTTAACAGCTTCGAGGCATATAGCCACCTTATCGCTTTCCAGCGGGGCGTCCATCACGTTGCCCAGCAGTTCGATCATTTCCATTTGTGGTAATGGTCTTTCGCTGGCAAAGATCAGGGCTTCTACATGCGGCATTAATTGTTCTATTTCCATGGTGTTTCTTGGGCTTATCTGCTATCGTATGCTGCATCGAAAGTAAAACAGCTTTTCTATTTGCGTTTAAAAAGTAATGCACAGGTGTGGACAAATTTCCGGGTATTGCTGTATGCCTTTACCATAAACGATCCTGGCGCTTTAAGCAGGCCTCTGCAGGCTGAAAGCAGCGCTGCATCGCTTTTTCATACTTACTTAACCATTGCGTAATGATTAGTTGCTCTTTTTTTGTATATCTTTATAAGAGTTTAATTATGAAAAACCTTCATTTATGCATTGGAGAACATTTAAAGGCGAAACCATTAAGACGCCGATCAAAGCTGCGGTGGAAGCCGCCATTATCCGGGAGACGAATGCGGGACATAAGCTAAAGGTCTGTATCGGTACCGATTCGCAGGTATACAGTGGAACGCATGTGGAGTTCGCTACCGTTATTGTTTTCCTGCGGGAAAAACGCGGCGGCTTCATGTTTATCCAGAACGACCGTTCGAACCAGGCCTATTCGCTTAAAGAACGTATGCTGGTAGAAGTGGCTAAGAGTATCGAGACCGCTTATGATCTCTGCGAACTGTTTAACCGCTATGATGTCGATATGGAAGTACATGCAGACATCAATACCAATCCCCAGTTTAAAAGCAATATAGCCCTGAGCGAAGCCATGGGTTATATCCTGGGTATGGGATTCGCCTTTAAGGCCAAGCCCGAAGCCTTTGCCAGCAGTTGCTGTGCAGACAAAGTGATCAACTAGCAGCAGGTATCCTGTCCCTACTGCAGCGTTGTAAGCTCCCGTTGCCTGATTCGGTTCAGGCGATAATATCCTCCTCACCTTATTCCATTTCAAAGTCATACCCTTACTGCGCCCGGTGGCAATAAAAAAACTGCACCGGCAGGGAGATGCTGATGCAGTACTATTTATGTTATACCTTTGGGAAAGAGAGGCAGTTTGCCGGCTTAATCTTCGTCTTCCGAGCTGGTAATACCAACCGCGTTATCCTTTACGGTTTGCATAAATTCTTTAGCAGGTTTGAATGCCGGGATGAAATGTTCCGGGATCTCCACTGCGACATTTTTCTTGATGTTACGCCCTATTTTAGCGGCCCTCTTCTTTACGATAAAGCTGCCAAAACCTCTAACATATACCGCCTCGCCTTCGGTTAGTGAACTTTTTACCTCTTTAAAAAAGGTTTCCAGGGTCACTAAAACATCTACTTTGGGAATGCCTGTTTTATCAGCAATCCGGGCTACCATATCTGCCTTTCTCATAGGTTATTTTTTGTTTTGCTCAGGAATGATTTTTTGTTAAATAATGCAAATTTATATTGTCATGTTTCTGATAATCAAACATACAACACAAAACTACCAAAATCATTATCTACCCTTGGAAACTTTTGTTAAAGCAGAACTTATTCTTGTTATTTAGGATTTTTTTTTCATTTGGTTAACGCATTATTGGTTTGTCTTACGCACATAGTATTGTAAATAGGTGCAGTCCTGCAATAATTCTTTGTATGCAGCGGTGTTGGCGTACTCGGCCTTCAGCTGTTTGAAATAGGGGCTTTTAAGCGTGTATTGTACGTAGTCGTTGTTCTCTGTAGGGTCGTAATGGTAATCGCGGAGGGAGGTTGCGCTTTTTTGCCAGCATTTGGACAGCATAAACAGGCATTTTGCTTTCAGCTCCTTATCCTTACTCTTATCCAGGGCAAGCTGGTAGTACTTCATAGGCTCTTCGGCAGTATAGTATTTCCGGTAATCGTCCAGCAACCTGTTACGGCTGGTATCGGCATAATAGGCCATTCCGTCCGAACCGCTGCGGCCGTACATACCGGCATCCCAGCACAAGCCGTAATAAGTCATGCTATACAGCCCGTTGGCATAACGGTACAGGGTAGCGGCATCGGCCTTGTCGATATTACTTTGCATGCGGTTCATTTCGCGGGCAAACTGGTATTTATCCGAAGGGGTGGTGGTATCGGCCGGCTCCTGGGTGTCGATCCAATAATCTGCAAAAGGATCGGCAAAAGCATAATCGCTCAACAGGCTTTTCGAGACATTTTTCAATATGGCTTCTGCCTTATCGAACTCATGCTGGCGCAGGTAACGTGTGCCCACATACAGTTCCAGGGCGCCGTCTTTATAGGGCTTGTGTTTTATCAGCCAGGATTCGTAGGCCGATTTCTTGCCGCTTTTAAGCCAGTCTTTAAGGGCCAGTACACCGGCAGTGCTTACCTGGTTCATTTCCGAAGAAAAGCCGGGATCAACATATACCTGCTCTTTCTTCTCATACTGCCAGTAACTGTAACTGCCGTAACCTTCAGGGCCGGTAGAGCCGCGGGCTATACACAGCAGGGCTTTCATGGTATCGCCTTGTTTGATATAGGCATTGGGCAATACGGTCGTCAGCAGGTTGCGGTAGGTAATGGCATAACGGTTTTGCTTTTTAGCCTTCTCTTCGAGCCATTGTACCGAAGGCAGGATATCCTGTTCTGTAGCGGCGTCCAGCTTTTGTTTGCTGTTAATGGCCAGCAGCAGTTTTTCCAGCAGCAGCATATCCTTTATCTTACCCGTTGGGTTTTGTTTTTCTGCTTTGGCAATCCATTCGGCACAGCTTTTCCAGTTCTGGTCCATGTAGTGGAGATAGGCCAGGGCCAGGGGCCAGTAGCCCGACTGGGCTTCTCGGGTCTTGCCTTCGTTATATACTTTTTCACCGAAGCGCATCAGTTCCTGCATTTGCTTCCGCGCACCGGTGGCGCGTTCGGAGGCTTCCCGCTCGTAACTACCGTAGTAGCTGCTGTTGCTGGTACGGTAGCCATAGCTATAGTCGCCACTGAAGCCGCTGTTGGCGCCCAGGGTATAGTTGAAGTAATTCTGTTCGGCTTTGTTGATCTCGCGGGTCATTACGATATCGAGGCCCGAAGCCTGTGGCGACAGTTCGTAAGCTTTTTTCAACAGGGGCAGGGCATTTTCGTAGGTATGCAAGGCATCCATAACCTGCAGCACCGCCTTCTCCTCATTGGTGTGCGCCAGTTTGTATACGGCTTCCCGGCTGGCTTGCGGCCCCTTTTGGTAGTCCTCGCCATGCGGGGTAAAACACCAGTCGTAGCTGATATAGTTACTGGGCTTGTTATCGTCGGTTGCATTAAAAGCGAGCGAGTACAGGTAGGCGGCAAAATTATAATCGCCGGTCTGGTAGAAAGCGCCGGCCTTCAACCCCAGGCAACGGTTGTACATGATATTGGTTGATGTTTTGTCGCCGACCAGTTCGGTAAACAAAGCTTTGGTACCGCGGTAATCCTTGCTGTAAAAGGCCAGGCGCATTACCTGGTAGGCATACCGCCACTGGAAGAAATCCTTTTTAGCGGCCTTCCACAATTGTTTGCCGCTTTTCTGCAGTTTATCCATGGATGGCACATCTTTGGGCGCTGCATTCCAGCTGCCTTCTTCGCCGGCACCGCTGTACAGCTCACATTTCTTGGCATACATGAGGTAACCCAGGGCTTCCAGGTCTTTATCCTTCAGGAACCATTTGGTCATACTGTTGCGCGATATGGAGTCGGGCAACTGCAGCGCCTTCTGTTGTTCGATATGGTAATAAAGATTACTGAGGTCCTTATAGGCGTATTTGTAGATAAACGCTGCGGCATCGGCATCGGAAAACTGCTGCTGGCCGTACTCCCGCCATTCTTTGATATTGATATCGTCGGGGGTATCGTCATCGTCCAGGCCGCCCCACTGGTCGTAGTAAGAGAGGCCCGAGGTGTAATAGAACATAGAGTAGGCTTTGCTGCCGGTCACATTGTTCTGGAAAAAAGAGGTGTAATAATCGTAAGGGTCTTCGCTGCCGCCGCAGGCAGTTACGATCTGTTCGAGGCATAGGGCGCCGATAATAATCAGGGCGGTAAATACGTTTCTCAGGTGTTTCATGATCATTTTTGCAGGATTGAATAGAACCGTTTCCGGAAATTTAAGCGGTTTATATTCCGTAGTTTTGCAGGCACAAAAATAAAACAATAAACTATGCCCGGTTTTGAATTTTTCGGTGAGGAGGAAAGGAAAGAGGTGAATGACGTATTAAATACAGGTATCCTGATGCGCTATGGCTTCGATGCGCAACGCCAAGGCATCTGGAAGGCCAAAGAGCTGGAACAGGGGCTGCGCGAAAAGCTGAACGTGCAATATGCACAGCTTACCTCGAGCGGTACTTCGGCCCTGAGCACCATTATGGCGGCTATGGGAATAGGCGCCGGCGATGAGGTGATCATGCCGACGTTTACCTTCGTGGCCAGTTTCGAATGTGTGTTGTTTGCAGGCGCGATGCCCGTGCTGGTAGATATCGACGATACCCTTACTCTCGATCCTGCCGCGGTAGAGGCTGCGATCACCCCGCGTACCAAAGCCGTAATGCCGGTACATATGTGCGGCGCCATGGCCGACCTGGACGCGTTGAAAGCTATCTGCGACAAACATAACCTGATCCTGCTCGAAGATGCCTGCCAGTCTTTTGGCGGTACCTACAAAGGCAAGGCCCTGGGCACCATCGGCGATGCCGGCGCTTTCTCTTTCGACTTCGTAAAAACAGTAACCTGCGCCGAAGGCGGTGGTATTGTGACCAATAATAAAGACCTGTACGAAAAGTGCGATGCCTATAGCGATCATGGCCACGACCACCTTGGCGTTGACCGTGGTGCAGACCTGCATCCCTATATCGGTTACAACTTCCGTATTTCCGAACTGCATGCCGCCGTGGGCCTGGCGCAGCTCCGCAAGCTCGACCGCTTCCTGGAGATCCAGCGCCGTACCAAGAAGATCTTTAAAGATGCCCTGGCTGCCATACCCGAAGTAAGCTTCCGCCGTATACCCGACGAGGCCGGCGATAGCGCTACCTTCCTGGGTTTCTTCCTGCCGGATGAAACAACGACCCGTGCGGCGGCCGCCAATATGAAAGCAGCCGGTATCGTGCCTTTCCACTATTTCGATAATAACTGGCACTATATCCGCAACTGGGAGCACTTCCGCAACCACCGCACGCTGTCGCGCCTGGCGCCGCAACTCGAAGAGGCGATGGCCATTTATAAAGACAAACAATTCCCGGCTTCCGATGCGCTGATCAGCCGCTGCATCTGCACGCCGATCAATATGTCGTGGTCGGATGAAGAAGTAAATGCAAGGGCCGCCAAACTGGTGAAGGCCGTAAACGATGCCCTGGGAAAATAATACGAAGCTTTGAACAATTTTAATACAAGCCCATGCTAACGCTTAAGAAAAGCCTCGGACAGCACTTCCTGCACGATGAGAACATCTGCAGGAAAATAGTGGAACAAGTAACCCGTAAGGAAGGCCTGCAACTCGTAGAGGTGGGGCCGGGCGGCGGTGCGCTTACCAAATACCTGCTGGCCTGGGAGGACGTGCGGTACAAAGCGATAGAGGTGGACGACGAAAAGGTAACCTACCTGAATGCGCAATACCCTGCCATAAAGGATAAACTGGTGCATATCGACTTCCTGAAAGCCGCCGTGCCTTTTGAAGGACAGTTCTCGGTGATCGGTAATTTTCCCTATAACATTTCCTCCCAGATCCTGTTCAAGATCCTGGATTGGGAAAACCAGGTGGATGAAGTGATCGGTATGTTCCAGAAAGAAGTGGCCCTGCGGGTGGCCGCACCTTCGGGCAACAAGGCCTATGGCATACTCAGCGTACTGATCCAGGCATTCTTTAAAGTGGAATACCTGTTCGATGTACATGAAAATTGTTTTACGCCGCCGCCCAAGGTAAAGTCGGGTGTGATCCGGCTGAGCAATGCACAGAACCCCTTTGGCATCGAAGACCGTAAAACCTTCACCCGGATCGTGAAAGCTGCTTTCGGGCAACGGCGCAAGATGTTGCGTAATGCTCTGAAAGGCACATTCAGCGCGGCTATACTGGAAGAACCCATATTTACCAAAAGGGCGGAACAGTTGTCTGTAGCCGATTTCGTAGGCCTGTATCAACGTTATTTAAAACAGCAACATGACTAAACGGGTACTTATAGCAGCGCCGGTGCACGAAGTGCTGACCCGGCAACTCGAATCCTGGGGATACGTATGCGAACAGGTGCTCGATATTACCGGCGCGCAGGCGCTCGAGATGATCCCGGCGTTTGAAGGCGTGATCACCTCGACCCGTTTGCAGATCGATAAAACCTTTATAGACCGTGGCACGCAACTGAAATGGCTGGGCCGTATGGGCTCGGGTATGGAGGTGATCGACGTGCCTTACGCTACTGCACGCGGTATACAGTGTTTCAGCAGTCCTGAAGGCAATGCCAATGCCGTGGCCGAGCAGGCCCTGGGTATGCTGCTGGGGCTACAGCACCGTATCGTGGCAGCGCATCTCGAATTGCAGCAGGGCATTTACCTGCGCGAAGAGAACCGGGGTGTGGAAATAGAAGGGCTTACCGCAGGTGTTATCGGTTATGGCAACAATGGCAGCGCCTTTGCCCGCAAGCTAAAGGCTATGGACGTACAGGTACTGGCCTTCGATAAATACCGGCAGGGCTATGGCGAGCCCGGTATACAGGAGTGTACAGACCTTGAAGCGATTTACCGGAAAGCCGATATCCTTAGCTTCCACCTGCCGCTTAACGAGGAAACCGACTATTATTTCGACGATACCTTCCTGCAAAAAATGGAACGGCCGTTTGTGTTGCTCAATCTGTCGCGGGGCAAAATAGTAGCCGCGGCAACCTTACTGGCCGGCCTGCAATCGGGTCGTATAAAGGCCGCAGCGCTGGATGTATGGGAACAGGAACCCCTGGCCCGTATGGATGCCGCAACGCGTGCCGTATTTGACGAACTGATCCGCCGGCCCGATTTTATCGGCACACCGCATATTGCCGGGTATACCGTACAGGCGCTTTATAAAATGAGTTATTACCTGGTCGGGAAGCTGGGTAAAGCACTTGGGTTTAATTAAAAGTTAAACCCAGCACGCTTTCCACGGCCCGGTATTTATATTTGGAAAACATAAACTTATTCTTTACCTTTGGTTTTTACATGCAACGCACTCGCTATGGGCGCGTTGCATGTTTTCTTTTACTAAAAATTTTGATAAAAGGAGCATTGACATGGCAGATATCAATTATGTAACCAAGGATACCTTGGAGCAAATGAGGCAGGAATTAACGCAACTTAAAACAGCAGGCCGCGCGGAAATCGCAAGGGCTATCGCAGAAGCGAGGGAAAAGGGGGACCTCCGGGAAAACGCGGAGTACGATGCAGCCAAAGAAGCTCAGGGATATCACGAAGCCAAGATCGCACAACTGGAATTGGCGATCATCGGTTCGCGGGTTATTGATACCAAAGACATTGACATCAGCAAGGTCTCTATTCTCAGCAAGGTGAAGATCACCAATGTTAAAACGAAAAAATCTTTCGAATACCAGATCGTTTCCGAAACCGAAGCCGACCTCAAAGCCGGTAAGATCTCGGTAGGTTCCCCTATTGCAAAAGGCCTGCTCGGCAAAGCGGTAGGAGAAACCGCAGAAGTAGCTGCACCCTCCGGTACCATGAAATTCAAAATCGACGCGATCAGTATATAAGCCTGCAGTAATGCAGTAAAAAGAGGCCGCGATCGAAGATCACGGCCTCTTTTTTATGGTTTGTTTCCCGGGGTAATGGTATCTTTAGCGACCATTAACCGGCCTTGCACCCGTTATTGCAACAGGCACAAGCCCTCAAACACGAACCATTGTTTTATGACTGTTTTTTCGAAAATCATTGCAGGTGAAATCCCTTCTTACAAGATCCTGGAAGATGACCGTTTTTATGCCTTCCTGGACATTTTCCCACTTGTAAAAGGGCATGTGCTTGTTGTACCCAAAGTGGAAGTGGATAAGGTCTTCGACCTGGACGACGATCTGCTCGGAGCTGCTTTCGTGTTTGCCAAAAAGATAGGCAAAGCGATCGAAAAAGCTTTCGACTGTAACCGCTGTGGTATAAGCGTAGTGGGGCTCGAAGTGCCGCATGCGCATATCCATCTCATGCCCATCAACAGTGTCGACGATATGAACTTTCACCATCCTAAACTGAAGCTGAGCGACGAAGAGCTGAAGGCCGTACAGCAGCAAATTATCGATGCCTTGCAGGCATAGTGTACCCGGTAGGGCAATAAATCTTTGCACAAAGAGATGGATAAACACGGACAAGATTGTTCCGTGCTTACCCGCCTGTGTATTGTAATCAAAACGCATGGTTATTCAGCCTGTTATTGTTTGATGATCTTAACCACGGTTTCTGCATTATTGATCCGGAGCAGGTAAGCGCCCGGGGCCAGGGTGTGTTGCCGGCATCGTATTGTATCTGTGCGCAGCAGCAGGAAATGGCCTGGTGTGGCGCGCTGCCACGACCTGTAGCCGTTTTACGGTAACGGATACTCATGCCAGGTTCATAACCCGGCATCAGGTCGTCGAGAACTACGGTCCATACGCCTGTTCTTAGGAAATTGGCATCTACAGCGGTGCTGTATGCATGGTGTCTGTAAATCCGATGTAAATGTGCAGTATAGTGCGCATAAAAAAACCGGCTTTTCGGGAACCGGGTATTTTTATTTAATAAAGTATGTAGGTGTTTTGTTATTAGGAATATGTGTTCATTTTAAAGGCATACTTCACCGCTTGAGTCCCGTTTGTAAGTAAGTGGTAGCCATTGCAATTATGCTATACCGGACGAAGACGCTTTGTTGTCGACCAGCTTTTTCCACCGGAAATAACCAAACACCGCAACCGTAAACAGGAAGAGGGTAAGCAAGGCCGTAAGCGGCATATGCTTGTAAAAGAACAGCGGAATGGCAATGGCGTTGGAAATGTTGAGCAGGATCCAGTTTTCGAGCTTACGCCGTGCCAGCAGCCACATACCCGACCAGGCGGTAGCAGCAAC
The DNA here is from genome assembly GCF_003014535.1 of Taibaiella chishuiensis. Classification (GTDB taxonomy): domain Bacteria; phylum Bacteroidota; class Bacteroidia; order Chitinophagales; family Chitinophagaceae; genus Taibaiella; species Taibaiella chishuiensis. Next base: position 1,134,459 of record NZ_PYGD01000001.1, read on the forward strand.
CAGGGCATCGGCCACAGGTACGTTGGAAGGTGTGATATAAGCAATGAGCGGTGTGGCATACTTGAGCAGTACAAAGAAAACCAAGAATGCAAGACCCGCTATAGATAAGGCTATTTTCCAGTCCCGCGGACTACAACGGGTTATGGGCAGCGGTTCGGTGGCTTTCGTTTTCTGTACCCAGAGGTACCATCCGTAAATGCTCATGATGAAATAATAGAGGTTGAGCGTGGCATCGGCATAGAGGCCTGGATGAGGCTGGGCCAGCATCCAGGTGTAAATGCCGGTAGCGATAATACCCGCAGGATACAGCAATACATTATTGCGGTAGGAAAGGAGCACCTGTACTACGCTGAAAAAAACGGCAACGAGTTCCAGCCAGCTGGTTTGTTGCCATTGCTCGATCATATAAGGGTAAATATCCGGCATAAAAGGCCGCAAAAATACAAGGTTAAAATCGTAACACCATAACAACAGGTACTGGACTACTGTCAAGTTCTTCGTACCTTTGTTCAAAATCAGGAAAAGAGATCAATGGCAAAACAAAATAATGTGCGAAAATGCTCTTTCTGCGGAAAGCTGGAAAGTCAGGCAGCACTGCTCATTACGGGCGTAGATGGCAACATTTGCGACGAATGTGCCGAGCAGGCGCACCTGATGGTGACGGATGCGAGCATGAAGCCTAAAGCGGGCAACAACAAATACGACGTAAAAAATCATAAGGTCTATAAACCTAAAGAGATCAAATCCTTCCTCGACCAGTATATCATTGGCCAGGACGATGCCAAGAAAGTAATGGCGGTAGCCATGTACAACCACTACAAAAGGTTGATGCATCCCATTACCGACGACGTGGAAATCGAGAAGTCCAATATCATTATGGTTGGGGAAACCGGTACCGGTAAAACCCTGCTGGCCAAAACCGTGGCCCGTATCCTGCAGGTACCTTTCGCTATTGCCGATGCTACCGTGTTTACCCAGGCGGGTTACGTGGGCGAAGATGTAGAGAGCATCCTGTCGCGCCTGCTGCAGGCCTGCGACTATGATGTGGCCGCTGCGGAAAAAGGTATTGTTTATATCGACGAGATCGATAAGATCGGTCGTAAGAGCGACAACCCTTCCATTACCCGCGATGTAAGCGGCGAAGGGGTACAGCAGGCCTTGCTCAAACTGCTCGAAGGGTCTGAAGTGCTGGTACCACCGCAGGGTGGCCGTAAGCACCCCGAGCAAAAACTGATCAAAGTAAATACACAAAATATCCTCTTTATCTGCGGCGGCGCATTCGAAGGCATCGACAAGCTGATCGCCCGCCGTATGGAGGCTTCTACCATCGGGTTCAAAAATGCGGATCAGAAAGATAAGATCGACCGTACTAACCTGCTGCAATATGTAAACCCGCAGGATCTGCGTTCCTTCGGCCTTATCCCCGAATTGCTGGGCAGGCTGCCTGTGGTTACTTATCTCAATCCACTCGATAAAGATGTGCTGAAGCGTATCCTTACCGAGCCAAAAAATGCACTGATCCGCCAGTACAAGCGCCTGTTCGAATATGAAAATATCCAGCTCGAAGTAGAAGAGGCTGCGCTGGATTATATGGTGGACAAGGCTTTTACTTACAAACTGGGCGGCAGGGGCCTGCGTACCATCTGCGAGATGATTCTTACCGATGCCATGTTCGAACTGCCTTCGGAGCAGCACGATGGTGTATTCACCCTGACGCTCGATTATGCGATGCAAAAACTCGAAAGAGCCAAGCTCGAGTATATGAAGGCAGCTTAGTACTGAAAAAGAAACTCATTTATTTAAAACAAGACTTAATAACCCATGCAGGCACTTATTGATGAATTAGTAGCAAAAGCAGGACTGACGCCCGAAGCGGCAGCCAAATCCGTGGAAACAACAATCGGCTTCGTAAAAAGCAAATTACCGCCATTCCTGGCCGATAAGGTAGAGGACCTGTTGAACGGTAAGTTTGATCTCGGTTCCCTGCTCGGCGGTTTCGGCGGTGGCGGATCGGCCGACGAAAGCCCGCTCGACAAACTGAGCGGTATGTTCGGCGGCAAAACGGAAGAAGGCAAAGCCTAAGATCCTTATGCTATCCCGGGTTGTACTTCAGCCCGATGCGTCTTTACAATTTTTCAGGAAGCAGCTGTATCGTACAGCTGCTTTTTTTGTGGGTAATACCGACGGTGTAAACAAGGTAGTCGCCACGGTCAAAAAGCCCGGGTGTGCATGGATTGCCGTAAGCCTTGTAAGCGGCGCCTGCAGATAAAAAGAGAGGCTGTCTCCAGGTTAGAGACAGCCTCGTTGTTTTATAATATGCCGTAGAAAAATTACCAGGGGTGGTAAACGGATACCTCGATAGTATAGGCAAACGTAGCGCCGACAATGCTGTAGCCCCAGGTTTTCTTAAACGTGAACGTAGAGTAATAGGTGCCGGTATAGAGCAGCGAGCCGCCCATAGGCATAGCATCAAAGGTAGAAAGCGGGATGTTAAGTGCCTGGTAGGGACCCCATGGTGCTACGAAATCGTTTAAGGCAAAGCTTACATTGGTAAGTGTAGGGCCTAAGCCGGTAACCGGGAATTCGCCTTTGGTACCGATAGTTGTGGTGGTCCAGCTGGCGCCGGTTGGGGCAACGGTGGCTTTAAACTGTCCGGCCGGATTGGCGCTGGTGTTGGCCACATAGGCTACCGCGAAACCATTGGCGCCGGAGAGTTGTGCGCGGGACATAAAGGAGATGGAGAGCAGGGCAAAGGCCGTCAACAGGAATTTTAAACTTTTCATTGTTTGTGCTTTTTATGGGTGAACACCAAAGGTCAATGTACAGAAGCGCAAAAAATGCCCCTGGTAAAAAAAGTATCAGGTATGGAGATGTTAGATATGAGATGTGAGATGTTAGATATGAGATGTTAGAGAGTGACTGTCATCCTGAGCATCGCGAAGGAGCTCCTTTTATTAGTATCAGGTAGCAAGTAGCAAGTAGCAAGCGTGCGATTGTCATCCTGAGCATCGCGAAGGAACTCATCGGTTAGCTGGCCGTATTAGCGTGCGGCATCCCCCTTACAAAACAGGCGATAGCAGCCTGGCCGTATCTTCCAGCAGCTCCAGCCACCAGGCGCGTTTGGCCCAGTCTTCGATAAAGATTTCCTCACTATCGGCCATATCCTTAACCAATGCGGCTTCCAGCTCTTCGCTTACACGCCGGCTATAGATCACCGCATTGATCTCGAAGTTAAGTTCAAAACTCCGCCCATCCATATTTGCCGTGCCAACGATCGACAGGTTATCGTCGACGACCATGGTCTTGGCATGCATAAAACCTTTGTGGTAGAGGAATATCCGCACACCGCAGGAAAGCATCTCTTTAAAATAGGAGCGGGCGGCTGCATTCACGATAAACGAATCTGATATACCGGGCAGCAGCAGGCGTACGTCTTTGCCGCTTAAAGCCGCCTTTTTGAGCGCATCGTAAATACTCTGGTTCGGGATAAAATACGGCGAAGAGATATAGACCTTTTCACGGGCATCGACAATGGCTGTAAAGAAACTGAGCATAATGGCAGAGCTCGGGTAGTCGGGGCCGCCGGCCACGATCTGCACCAGGTCTTCGTGGTCTTCCTGCGGGGCTTCAAACAGGTTGGGAAAGAAATTTCGGGTAATATCGAGTGTCTCTTCGGTACAAAAATTCCAGTTGGCGATAAAGTGATATTGCAGGCTGCTTACGGCCGGACCTTCTATCTTAACATGGGTGTCGCGCCAGTAAAGGCTTGCAGGATCGCCGTCGTTCAGGTATTTATCCGATACATTAATGCCGCCGATAAACCCGGTAACGCCGTCTACGATGATGATCTTGCGGTGGTCCCGGTAATTGATCCTGTTGGCCAGCAGGTAAAATTTGACCTCGAAAAACGGGAATACCTGGATGCCCGCCTGGCGCATGTCAGCTATGGTGGCGTCGGCCAGGCCATGACTGCCGAAGTCGTCGTAGATAAACCGGACCGTAACACCTTCCCCGGCTTTCCGTTTCAGCAGGTCGATGAGCTGCATCCCGATCTTATCATCATCGAATATGTAGTATTCCAGGTGGATGTATTCGCGGGCTTGCTCCAGTGCGCGGATCACTTCCGGGAATTTCTGTTCGCCGTTGAGCAATAGCTTTACTTTGTTATAACTGAGTACGGCCTTCGAATCGCGGAGTAGCAGTTGTACCAGGTCTTTATGACCTTCCAGGAGTTCGCTGTGCGCGGCAAATACCTTCAGCGAATTTTCCGACAACTGGTTTTCGATCTTCTCATACAGTTCGTCGTTTTGGATGATCTTTTTGGTGAAGAGCTTGCGCCGCCGGTAATTGGTGCCAAAGGAGAAGTAAATGATACTGCCGGCAACGGGTACCAGGAATACCAGCAGGATATAGGCCATGGTCTTCGACGAATTGTCGGTATCCATGATGATGCGTATGACCGTAAATACGGACAGCAGTACGACAAGTACCAGGGAAATCGTGGACAAGTGCCTGCTGATGAGTTCGATCATATTGCTGCTAACAAATTTATCGGGAAATTGTTAATCCGGCGGCATACCGGGAAACCGTTTAGGTACGCCTACTTCAGCTGTTGCATCGTAACCAGTTTCCGGTAGGTGCCCTCTACCTGCATCAGCTCCTGGTGCGAGCCGCGTTCCACAATCTCGCCCTGGTTCAGTACAATGATCTCGTCGGCATGCTGCACGGTAGACAGGCGGTGGGCAATTACGATACAGGTACGGTTTTTCATCAGCTGGTTGATTGCATCCTGTACGATACGCTCCGATTCTGTATCGAGCGAGGAGGTGGCTTCGTCGAGGATCAGTATCGGCGGGTTTTTCAGCACAGCACGGGCAATGGTGATGCGCTGGCGTTCGCCACCGCTGAGCCGGTTGCCCCGGTCGCCGGCAAAGGTCTGGTAGCCGTCTTTTTTACGGAGTATAAATTCGTGGGCATTGGCTACACGGGCGGCATCTGCCACCTGCTCTTCGGTAGCGCCACCGGTACCCAGGGTAATGTTATTGTACAGGGTGTCGTTAAACAAAATAGGTTCCTGCGATACCATACCGATCAGGCGGCGCAGGTCGTAGATCTTGTAGTCTTTTATATTCACCCCATCGATCAGCAACTCGCCGCCGGTCACGTCATGAAAGCGCGGTATCAGGTCGGCCAGGGTACTTTTTCCCGCGCCCGAAGCGCCTACCAGCGCTACCGTAGCGCCTTTCATGATCTTCAGGTTTACATTGTTCAGGATCTGTTTGGAGCCATAGGCAAAGCTTACATTGCGCAGCTCTATACTGTCGGTAAATGTTTTTACGGCTTTGGCATCGGGTAGTTCCTTAATGGTATTTTCCACCTGCATCAGTTCCTGGATACGGTCCAGGGCGGCGGCCCCCTTCTGCATGTTGTAGAATGCGGTAGATAAGGCCTTGATGGGATTGATGATCTGGTAGAACAGGGTAATGAAAAAGAGGAAGAAGGGGCCGGTAAGACTGGTGCCGCCGGTAAAGATCAGGTAGCCGCCCCACCACAGGATGGCCGATACCACGACAATGCCCAGTGTTTCGGAGAGGGGAGAGCCGGCATCCCTGCGCGCCGATATCTTGTTGCGTATACGCAGCAGGGTATTGTTGATCTGCCGGAAGCGCAGTTGCTGGTGGCGTTCGGCGTTGAATGCCTTTACCACGCGGATGCCTCCCAGGGTCTCATCGATATTGCTCAGCATTTCGCCCAGCTGCTCCTGTGCATCGTTGGAAGGGCGTTTGAGCGACTTGCCCACTTTACCGATTACGAAACCGGCAATAGGCAGGAATACCAGAAGCGACAAGGTCAACTGCGGGCTGATGGCGATCATGGTAACCAGGGTAAAGATAATGGTAAGCGGCTCCCGGATAATTGTTTCGATAACGCTCATCACCGATACTTCCACTTCGTTTACATCATTGGTCATACGCGATACCAGGTCGCCTTTATTTTCTTCGGTAAAGAAGCCGATCGGCAGCGAGAGGGCTTTGCCAAACATATCGTCGCGCAGCTGCCGCATTACCGTATTGCGCAGCGGGTTAAGGATAAGCTGCGAACAGTAGATAAAAAAGTTTTTCAGTATCGTGGCCAGGATCAGGATCACCACGGCGTAGGTAAGCGCGGTAAGCTTGGTCTGCTCCAGCATAAAGGCATTGATGTAATTGGTTACGCTGGCAATAAGCCCGCTGCCGGTTGCGACAACGGCCGTCTTTTCGGCGCCGGCAAACAATACCTGCAGCACGGGTATCAGCATACCAAACGAGAACAGGGCAAACACTACCGAAAGAAAGCTGGTAAAAAAGTACAGGACGATCTTGCCTTTATAAGGACTCAGGTAGGCTAATAGCTTTGGAATATTTTTCATGCAATAATAATAGCGGTAAGGGCGTGCAGGCTTATGCCGCGCCCGGCAAGCAACGCAAAGTTAGGGAATAGCGGCAGGAAAAAGCTTAAGTTCTATGCCGCAAGGCCTTCGGTACGCCTCGGGGCCAGGAATCTTCGCTCTACCCAATGCCAGGATCCTAAACCCAGCAACCAGGAAAGCAATAAGGAAGGTAATAAGAAATTACCGGGCGTAAGGGCCGGGAACAGCACGATCAGCGCCTGTTGCAGCGGGAAGGCGTAGATGTAAGTGCCATAGGAAATGTCGCCGGTATACCGGCTGAAATGCAATGCCGGCACATACAGGTAGCCTGCAGTGATGATCATAAGCGGGAAAGACAACATCGAAAACAAAAACAATTCGCGTTGCCATACCAGCGATGATAAGGTAAATACTGCAGCCGACAACACGAAGAGTGTCTTGCGGTAATTGAGCAGGTGACCGGTAAACAGTGATAAGGTCATGCCGGCGCTGAAATAGGCGCCCAGCGAGGTAAAGAAGTAAAGGTGGTTACCCAGCGAAGCCGGCACCGGTAGATAGCCGTATTTGATCAGCAGGTGCGCAACCGTCAGCAGGCTAAACAACAAAGGGAACAATAATTTTTTGAGCCGGGGCGGTGTCCGGAAAAAACAACAGAGTAGCAGGTAAAACAGCACTTCGTAACGCAAGGTCCACAACGAACCGTTGACGGCTGTTTCTACATTATGACTGAACAAACCCGGCAGATCCTTGTACAGCGGTAGCAGGAAGATATTGCCCAACAGGTATTTCCAGGTGCCGGGGTTTAAGAAATAGGCAGCAGGCGATAAGGTGCTGAGTAAGGGGCCGAGTACCAATACGCTAAGCAGCAATACCACTACCAGTCCCGGGAAAACACGTACCAGCCGTTTGCGCAGGAAAGAGCGCAGGGTTTGGGAACGTTCGAGGCTTTGATGGATGAGGAAACCGCTGATCACGAAAAAGCCGCATACCGCGATCTCCGAAAATGCCCGGCCCGTAACCCGGTTGAACGGATCGTTGTCCAGCTGTCCCAACAGGGCATAGGCATGGGTAACGATAACAAGCGAGGCAAAAAGAAAACGGAGAAAATCGAAATTGTTGGAACGGGCTGCGTTATTCAAAGCGGATGGGTTGACGGGTCAAACGAAGCGCTAAAATAACGATAAATGATGGAATAAGCTGCGCGATCAGGACACGATGCGCTTAACCAGCCGCAGGTTATGGGTGCGCTGTCGCAGGCGTTTGCTGATAATGCCGCCGTTGTCGATCGGGTCGATCACTACGCAGCCGCTGCTTTCGGTAGCGTGGATAATGGTATGGTCGTCGAGCAGGATGCCGACGTGGGTAATACGCCCTTCTTCGTTGTCGAAAAAGGCCAGGTCGCCACAGCGGGCCTGTTGCAGGAAACCTACGGTTTCGCCGTTTTCCGCCTGCTGGTAGGCATCACGGGGCAGGCGTATATGCATCATCTTATACACCATTTGCGTAAAGCCGGAACAGTCGATACCCATCAGCGACCGGCCGCCCCAGTTATAAGGACTGCCGATAAACAGTTTGCTGTACCCGGTTACCAGCTCCGGGCTGAAAACCGCTTCTTTCAGCGCTATCTTTTTGCCTTTGAACAGGAATTCGCGGTTATGCCAGCGCATCAGTTTGGCCCGCATCTGGAAGAGGCTGCTGCCGGGGCTCAGCATAAACTGGCCTTCGGGCACCCTGATCACGTCAGCCGGGCTGAGCGACAGGTTATGCAGGGGTTTGCGGAATTCTTTATAGGGGATAATAGTTACCTGGCCTTCTTTGGCCCAGCCTTCGTAATCGTCCCATTCGCAGCGTACCTTTAGCCAGCCGCCTTTTTCCTGGGCCATTACCTCGAGCCGTTCGCCAAACAACACCTGCGAAACCTGTTCGGCCCTGTGCGAGGCTTCGGCCCGCAATGGCATTACAGATACAGAACAAACGGCGTAGGCTAGGTTCATGAGATTCCGGTAAAGATACTTTCTGACTTTAAAAAAAGGGCTGCAATACAAGATATTACGGCCCTTTCCTGGTTATTAAAGATAACGGTTATTCTGCTTTTTTGTTGGTTTCGCCCAGCAATTGTTCCAGGGCGGCAACCATCGACGGCGTATTGGGCGCCGGCGCTTTGATGGTCAGTTTCAGCCCTGCATCTTCCACTGCTTTGGAGGTAGTATGGCCAAAGGCGCCGATCAGGGTACCGTTCTGCTTGTACTTCGGATCGTTGTGGAACAGCGTATCTACGCTGAAAGGACTGAAAAATACGATTACATCATGGCCTTTCTTCATTACGTTCTGTACCTCGTTGCTTACGGTACGGTACAGCACTGCTTCTGAAAAAGTAAACCCTTTATTGATCAGCAGGGGAGAAAGGTCGTTTTTGGTATTTTCAGAGACGGGCAGCATAAACCGCTCCCGGTCTTTGTATTTCTGGAGTACATCCATCAGGCCTTCGGTAGTACCGTCGGCAGAGAAGAATACTTTTCTTTTACGGTATAATATGAATTTCTGCAGGTATAAAGCCACGGCTTCCGTTACACAGAAATACTTCATATCCTGGGATACCTTAAACTTAAGCTCTTCACAGATGCGGAAAAAGTGGTCTACAGCATTACGGCTGACCAGGATTACCGCGGAAAAGTCGGAAATGTCGAGCTTTTGCTTCCTGAACTCTTTGGCATTCAATCCCTCTACCCGGATAAATGGAAAAAACTCCAACTCTACATTGTATTTTTTCGCTAAATCAAAATAAGGAGATTTGTCACTTTCCGGCTTGGGTTGTGTGATCAGAATGTGCTCAATTCTTTTCTTCTCAATTATTTTCGACTGAGATTTCGTTGCTTTAGCCATTGTGTTTTGAAAGGGAATTTTTCAAACAATATATTTTCCACTCACTCATACGCCAGGCACAATGTTAAGTATTAAGCCATCCACTGAATAACTTTACCAGCACCGCTAGAGGCAATAATTCGGAGGCGCAAAGGTACATAAAAAAATGGAATTTGCTAAACTTTAAGAAATATCCGAATGCAACACCGGAGCGCAAATACCGGTTCAGCAACAGGATCAGCACTACGATACCCGATAACAGCAGTGCTACCTGCACCCAGGCGCCTTGTCCGAACGCTAATATTATAGTAAACGGAATAAGGGCGATGCCCATTATCTTATTGATCAAAAAAACATTAAAGGTATAGTTGTCAGTTATTTCCGGGATTTTGAATACCCAGCCGGTAAACTTCAGGAACAGGAAACGCACCGAGTACACAATAATAAACAACAGGATACAGCCCAGGATGACGATGGCCGGCGGATAACTGCCCAGCGGCCCCTGGCGATGCATGTAATTCAGTAAAAAAAACAGGTACAGACCCAGCGAAATGCAAAAAAACAGGTCCATGGCCAGGGTGGCGATACTGTTTTGCCGCAACTGGTCCTTCAGTTGCCGGGTACTGAGCGTAGGATTACGGAAGGCCCGGAACAGGTTCCGGAAATAAGAAGGATTGGTGATCCTGAAAATACCCAGCAGGGCAATCAGTATGAGTACAACGGCGAAGTCGGCCGTGCGGTCGTGAAAGGTATGCGGCCTGGCTAGGGTGGCGATATAGGTGCTCTGCCCGCTCATCAGGGGATGTTTGGCCAGGTCGAGCGCTACTTTTTCCTGTGCCCGCTGCCTGATCAGCGCTTCGGGTATATTATAACCGTACAATACCCGCGCCGTTGCTGTTCCGGTACCCAAACCAAGAAACAATAAAAAGATAATTGCAATAAAATGTCGCATCCCGGGCTCGTTGTCGTTATTTCTTTGCAAATGTAAAGAGTAAATATCCAATTTTACGGGCTCTTTAATAACAGACTGTGAATATTTGGCAGGATTGCAGATATTTGCACTCCGTTACCGACGGAAAATTTTTTATTGATCATTTTTTATACCTGAACCTATAATGACTGCTGCCCAGATCCGACAGGCCTTTCTCGATTTCTTTCAATCCAAAGGACATACTATTGTGCCTTCAGCGCCCATCGTGGTAAAGAACGACCCTACCTTATTGTTTACCAATGCGGGCATGAACCAGTTTAAAGATTACTTCCTGGGCAACCGCACACCGGAGCATACCCGCGTGGCCGATACCCAGAAGTGCCTGCGGGTAAGCGGTAAGCACAACGACCTCGAAGAAGTGGGCGTGGATACCTACCACCATACCATGTTCGAGATGCTGGGTAACTGGAGCTTTGGCGACTACTTTAAAAAAGAAGCTATAGCCTGGAGCTGGGAGCTGCTGACCGAAGTGCTGAAGATCGATAAAGATAAACTCTACGTTACCGTATTTGAAGGCGATGCAAAAGAGCAACTGCCCTTCGACCAGGAAGCCTACGACGAATGGAAGAAATGGGTTGCCGAAGACCGCATCCTGAAAGGTAATAAGAAAGATAACTTCTGGGAAATGGGCGATACCGGTCCCTGTGGTCCCTGCAGCGAGATACACGTAGACTGCCGCAGCGCCGAAGAGCGTGCACAGGTAGACGGTGCTACCCTGGTAAATGCCGATCATCCGCAGGTGATCGAGATCTGGAACAATGTATTCATGCAGTTTAACCGGGTTTGGGACAATAAACCCGCTTTCGATACCTGGGATAAAGCCAACAATACTACCGAAGAATATAAAAAAGAAAGACCCGCTAAGCTGGTGGAGTTTACGAAGCTGGAAAACCTGCCGGCTACCCATGTAGATACCGGTATGGGTTTTGAACGGCTGGTAAGGGTGATTCAAGGCAAACAAAGCAATTATGATACCGATATCTTTACCGGTACCATAGCGCTTACCGAGCAGATCACGGGTAAAACATATGATTTCAGCGATAGCAAAATGGCTGTGGCTTTCCGGGTACTGGCCGATCATATCCGGGCCATATCCTTCACCATTGCTGATGGCCAGCTGCCTTCCAATACCGGCGCCGGTTATGTGATCCGCCGTATCCTGCGCCGCGCAGTACGGTATTATTATTCTTACCTCGATTACAAACAGCCGCTCATGCACCAGCTGCTGCCGCACATCGCAGGCCAGTTTGCAACGGTGTTCCCGGAGCTGCAGGCCCAGCAAGACTTTGTGACCAAGGTGATCCGCGAAGAGGAAGAGTCCTTCCTGCGTACCCTGGAGAAAGGCATTAAACGGTTTGACGAATATTATGCCGCTAAACTGGCGGAGTATGGTGTGGAAGCCAATGCATCGGGTGGCATACTGGGCACCACTACCCAGGAGGTGATCGCGCAGATCGACCGCCAGGCGCAGCAGCCCATCGTGATCGACGGCAAATTTGCCTTCGAACTGAACGATACCTATGGTTTCCCCCTGGATCTTACGGCCCTGATGGCGCAGGAGGTAAATGCCGTAGTAGACGAAACCGGTTTTAATGCCGAAATGAAACTGCAGAAAGACCGCAGCCGTCTTGCTACCGTAATCGATACCGAAGACTGGGTACCAGTAAACGATATAGAAAAAATCACCTTCGTAGGCTACCAGGATCTGCTGGTGGATACGCGTGTGGCCCGCTACCGTAAAGTAAAGGCCAAAGGCAAAGAGCAATACCAACTGGTGCTGGAAACAACACCGTTCTATGCCGAAAGCGGTGGCCAGGTGGGCGATACCGGGGTACTGGTATTCGATGGCGAAGAGATTGCCGTAACCGATACCAGGAAAGAAAACGACCTGATCATTCACTTTACCGATAAACTGCCGGAAGCGATTGCCGGAACCGTTACCGCCAAGGTAGACTGGGAAACCCGCATGCTGACCAGTTATAACCATACGGCTACCCACCTGATGCATGCTGCATTGCGCCAGGTGCTGGGCAACCATGTAGCCCAGAAAGGCTCGCTGGTTAATAACGAGGTATTACGTTTCGACTTCTCACATTTTGCAAAAATGACCGACGAGGAGATCCGCCGGGTGGAGGAGATCGTGAATGAAAAGATCCGGCAGAATATACCGGTCGTGATTAAAGAAATGCCGAAGGAAGAAGCCATTGCCATGGGTGCTATGGCCTTGTTCGGGGAGAAATATGGTAATACCGTACGTACGGTAGTTATCGATCCGGCTTACTCGATCGAGCTTTGCGGCGGTACCCATGTGGGCCATACCGGTATGATCGGCGTATTTACCATTACCTCCGAAGGTGCCGTAGCTGCGGGAGTAAGGCGCATCGAGGCTTTAACCGGTCCCGAGGCTATCCGTCACTTCAGCGATAAAGTGCGGCAGAGCAAACAGATCATGGAATTGCTGAAGGCAAAAGATCCGCTGAAAGCGATCGAGAAACTGATCGAAGAAAAAGCGGCGCTGGAAAAACGCATCGAAAGCATGGAAGCCCGCCAACTGGTAGGCATTCGCAACGAACTGATGCAAAAGGATGAACTGCTGAATGTGAAAACGACGGCAGGCCAGGAGTTCGCGATCAACTTTATCGGTGATATCGTGGAAGTCAGTAATCCTGACGCGCTGAAGAAACTGTGCTTCGACTTTAAAAACCACCTGCGCGACCATGTGGTGGTATTGGGCGCCAATATAGGCGGCAAGCCGCATGTAGCCGTAGGCATCAGCGATACGGTAGTAGCTGCGATGCAGCTCGATGCCGGCAAGATTATTAAAGAAACCGTAGCGCCACTGATCAAAGGCGGCGGCGGCGGACAAAAAACGCTGGCCACTGCCGGCGGACAAGATGCCGGTAAGCTGCAGGAAGTAATCGAAAAAGTAAAAGGATTAGTATAACCCTGTAAACAGGTATAAACAAAAGCCCCGGTACACGCAGTACCGGGGCTTTTATATGCCTGCTGGGATTTGTGCTAGAAACGCCAGCCGATCACCCCGCCGATGGATGGCCATATTGCGAAGTCATTTAAGTTAAGGTTATACTGTTTGCCCGAAATGCTGGTGGTATACCGCACGCGGTTGTCGCGCAGCCACAGGAACTCGGCAAGCAGCACGGCGCCGAAATACAGGCTTGGTCCTTCTTTCAGGTAGCTTACCCATTTGGTATGGAGCTCCACTTCGCCAAACCAGGCTTTGTCGGTCAGTTGGGTATAGAACAGGTTGCTGGCCTCGCCATCCCTGCGCAGCCGGTCTTCGTCGGGGCTGAACATGCACAGGCCTATACCGCCTCCTAATATCCAATAGGTAGGCCGCCGCTCTTCGTTGGCGTAGAGTGTGCCGTTAAGCCCCGCTTTAACCGCGATATTGCGTACCGTAAGCGACAGGTTATCGATATCCTTGCTGTGCAGCGGTAACGCCATACCCGTTATAGATGCCGCGACATAAGGATGCCAGGGAGCACGCTCCCGCTGGTAACTTATTTGCAGCCGCCCGGTTACGGCCCCGTAACTGCTGTTGTTCCTGCCCGATAGCATAAAAGGATTGCCATACATAGGCTGGAACTCGACCTGTAACTGGGCGTGCCCTGCAGGCAGGGCGCAATAAAATAAGAACAATAGAAAAACCAGTTGGCGCATGGATAAAACAGGGAGTAGGATTGCAATGATGGAAGATAGGCAATAATACCGGAACACCGGTTAAGAACCATGCTGCTGCTGTTAAGATACCAGTCCGGCAAGCTCCTGCGCCACCGATGCGCCGAGCGCCACGCCCATGCCACCCATCCGGAATGCGCCGTGCACGCGGTCGCCGAACGATTGTACAATAGGCTGCTTGTCCTTGCCGAAGGCCATAATGCCCGACCAGCGCTGGTCTACGGCTACGGTGCTGCCCGGCAGCAGCAGATTGCGGAGCTTATCTTCCAGGTCTTGCTGTATCCGGTCCTGCAGGGCAATATCGGTAGTGGTTTCGCCGGCAAAGTCGAGGTTGCGGCCGCCGCCGAACAATACCCGGTTATCGATTTCGCGGAAATAATAATAGCCTTTGTCGAAGTGGAACACGCCCCGGAAGGGCACTTCCAGCGGTTCGGTAATCAATACCTGGCCGCGTCCCGGCTGCACATCCACACCCGGCAACAATTGCGGGGTAAAGGCATTGGTACAGATCAGCAATTGGGCGCATCGAAGGTCGATACCTTCCGGGCGCAGGGTATCGGCCACTTTTACCCGTACCTCTTTTGTAGCAGCTTCGAAGTGTTGTACGGTAGCACCCGTTTTTATTTCGATACCCGAGCGGAGCGCATGGTCGATCAGGGCGCGCATCATATTGCCGGTATGCAATTCGCCTTCGCAGGTAGCTTCTACCAGCGCGGCCACCTTCCCCGGCGGGAAGCCGAAGGTTACAATACGTTCGTTGGCCACCCGGAATGCCGGTTTCCCGGTCGTTGCGGCCAGCAGGTCGTTCAGTTCGGCGAGGTGGTCCAGTACGGCGATCTCTTCCGGCGCGATCAGTTCATGACTGCCGCGTTCGCGATACCCGATAGGCCCGTCGCCAAGCCGCTTCCGTAACAGGCCCAGGCCCGCAGCCCTGCGTTGGAACAAGGCCAGGGTCTGCTCCCGGCTCATATGTTCGAGGTCGTCGAGCAGTTCGGTAGGCGAACCCATACAGGCAAAGCCTGCATTGCGGGTGCTGGCGCCATAGGGAAACAGGCTGCGTTCCAGTACCAGCACACGTTGCGCAGGGAAGCGCTGTTTTAATTCTATAGCCGTGTTCAGGCCTACAATGCCCGAACCAACGATAATATGGTCGTAATGTAAAAAGGATTGCTGTTCCCAATAACTGAGCATAACCGGTCTTTTATTCGTGTACGATGCTTTTATTCTTCGAGGTAATTCAGGTCTTTGTCAAAGGTCTCCTTAAGCTGGCTCAGCGCCACTATGGCGATAAGGGTAACGGTAAAAATAAGGATATAGGCCGCCGTGATAATATTGAAGCGGTGTACGAAAAATTCAAAAATAAAGGTGATCGGGATGAGCGAGCCGCGTACGAAATTGGGTACCGTTGTCGTTACCGTGGCCCGTATATTGGTACCGAACTGCTCGGATGCGATGGTGACGAAGGTGGCCCAGTAACCCACGCCAACGCCCATGATAAAGGCCAGCCAGCCAAACTGTTCGGGTGTGATACCATGGAAATTGAGGTATACCATTACCGTACACAGGGAAACCAGCAGGAATACCAGCACGGCCAGCCTGCGCGATTTGGTAAACTGCGCCAGCAGGCCCGCCAGGATATCGCCTACAGAGATGCCGATATAAGAATACATAATGCCCTGGCCGGCATCGAGCGTGCCTTTGGCGCCGAGCGCCTTGCCAAATTCGGGGGAGAGGGAAATGAGGATGCCTACTACAAACCATAAAGGCATACCGATAAGGATACAATTGATATACCGGATAAGACGTTTACGGTTGCCCAGCAATAGTTTAAAGTCGCCGCGGGATACATGGCTCTGTGCCACGTTCTTGTACAGTCCCGATTCGAAAGTGCCGATACGCAGCAGTAACAGGGCAAAACCCAGGCAACCGCCCACGATATAGGCCGTGCGCCAGTCGAAATAATGCGATACCTGCCTGGCGGCCACTGCTCCAAACAGGCCGATCACGGCCACGATCATCGTACCATACCCGCGCTTGTCCTTACTCATGGTTTCGCTTACGAGCGTAATACCCGCGCCCAGTTCGCCTGCCAGGCCTATACCGGCAATCAGCCGGATCCAGGCATAACTGTTCACATCGGCTACAAAGCCGTTCAATACATTGGCTACGGAATACAGCAGGATAGAGCCGAACAGCACTTTGATACGGCCGTATTTGTCGCCGAGTATACCCCAGAGTATACCGCCCAGCAGCAGGCCGCCCATTTGCATATTCATGATGTACTCGCCCACATGGCGCATCTGGTCTTCGTGCACACCAATTTCCTTAAGGCTCTTAACCCGCACAATAGCGAAGATCAGCAGGTCGTAGATATCGACAAAGTAGCCGAGTGCGGCCACGAGCACCAGCAGGAATACATTTTTTCTTTGGAAGGCTTCGGTTGGCATAAAACAAGTAAAACTTTTCGGGACACATAATACAAAAAAACCTCCTGGTTTGTACACCGGGAGGTTTTTGTTTATAGAAAAAATTCAGGATTAATAGTCGCCTACATTGCCTGCCAGCTCGCTAAGCGCTTGGGTAAGCTGGGCATCGTTAGGAGCAATACCATGCCACTCGTGGGTACCTTCCATAAAGGAAACGCCGCTACCCATTGCCGTATGCATCAGGATGCAGATGGGTTTGCCCTTACCGGTAAGCGCCTTGGCAGCAGCCAGGCTGGCCAGTACCTGCTCCATATCGTTGCCGTTTTCGAGATCCAGTACTTCCCAGCCAAAAGCTACGAATTTGGCTTTCAGGTCGCCCAGGTCCATTACCATACTGGTAGGACCGTCGATCTGCTGGCCGTTATAATCTACGGTAGCGATCAGGTTATCTACTTTGTGGTGGGCGGCAAACATCATGGCTTCCCAGTTCTGGCCTTCCTGCAGTTCGCCGTCGCCGTGCAGCGAGTATACGATACGGTCGTCGTTATTCAGTTTTTTTGCCATAGCGGCGCCCAGCGCTACGCTCATGCCCTGGCCCAGCGAGCCGGAGGCAATACGTACACCCGGCAGGTGTTCGTGGGTAGCGGGGTGTCCCTGCAGGCGGGAGTTCAGTTGGCGGAAAGTAGCCAGCTCTTCTACGCGGAAGTAACCGCTGCGGGCCAGTACACTATAAAATACCGGGGAAATATGGCCGTTGGAGAGGAAAAACAGGTCCTCGCCCACGCCGTCCATATTAAAGGCCGGGTCGTGCTTCATCACTTCGAAATACAGGGCTACCAGAAAATCGCTGCAGCCTAAAGATCCACCGGGGTGGCCGCTTTGGGCACCATGCACCATCCGTACTATGTCGCGGCGAACCTGGGTTGCCATATCTTTCAATTGTTGAAGTTCCATTGCGTTTTAAAAATTTTGTGCAAAAGTAAATATAATTCGAACAAAGTAAAAATAAGGGCCTCAAAAAAGAAGGAAAGCCCGGGGCGGAATTGATAATGTGTCCTGGGCAGATAATATCTTTTTTACGTAAAAAGCGAAAGGAGGCCACCGGCCTCCTTTCTGTATAAAAGGTGCTGAAGCGGTTAGGCTTCTTCTTTTTTCTTTTTAGGTGCCGCTTTCTTAGCCGGTTTTTCTTCACCGTCTTCGGTTGTAGCCGCTTTCTTTTTAGCCGCTGCTTTTTTTACCGGTTTTTCTTCGCCTTCAGCAACCGCTTTTTTAGCTGCTGCTTTTTTCTTGGGCTTTGCTTCTTCGGTAGCTTCTTCCACTACGGCAACCTCTTCTGCGGCTACGGCTGCAGGCGCTTCGGTTTCGTCTTCAGGCTGGGCCTTCAGGTATTCGAACTTCAACAGGTCGTTATTTTTAAGCAGTTCGTACCATTTCAGGATCTTCCTGATATCGCTGGTATATACACGCTCTTCATCAAAATCAGGTAAAACTGTTTTGAAATATGCTTTGATTGCTTTATCGTCTTTTTTACTGTTCAGTTCTTTTACCTGGCCGTCGTTCTCTTTGATCTTTTCCAGCACTTCATGCAGACGGACATTTTCTCCGGTTGTATAGATCTCAATACTTTCCAGCGGCGTAATATGGTGGATACGTGCGGAAACGAATTTAACGCTCTTGTCAACCAGGCTGCGTACTATGGCACCATCATTTTTAGTGCTCATTAATTGATAAAGACCACCAAGGCCGGTCACTGATACTATTTGTCTATATTCCATAATTAATTAGCAAAAACCCGAATGGGCGAAAACAAACTTTTAAGGGGGGCAAAAGTAAAGAAAATTTTCATACAAAAAGATGAAAAGTAAAATAGCCTGGAAATGCAGTATTGCAGTATGACCCGGGGAGGGGAGCCGGCGCTCCGTTCATTTTGCCGGAAAAGAAGGATCGCAGCCAACTTCCGGGAGGCCGGGGGCAGTCTTGGCTGGTGGATAAAATACCCAACCCGATGATGAAAAAAAAGACCCTTACGATGAAAAGTCCTCTTCGCCTGCTGCGCTTAGGCCTCCTGCTGCTGTGCCTGCTGACCGGTGCAGGCAGCGCTAGCGCCGGCGATACCCTGCGCGTACTGTTTATCGGTAACAGCTATACCGATGTCAATAACCTGCCCGAGGTAGTACGCAAACTGGCCAATGCCAGTGGCGACAGCCTCTATTATAAGGTCAGTGTACCCGGGGGAACAACCTTCGAACAACATGCGGCACTGCCCGCTACCGTAAACCTTATTGCCCAGGGCGGCTGGGATTACGTGGTACTGCAGGAGCAAAGCCAGCGGCCGTCTTTTAACGACGCCCAGGTAGCCAATGAAGTATATCCCTATGCCCGCAAGCTCGACAGCCTGGTGCATGTATACACGCCTTGTGCCAAAACGGTGTTTTATATGACCTGGGGCCGTAAGAACGGCGATGCGGGCAACTGTGCCGTATGGCCGCCGGTATGTACCTACCAGGGCATGGATAGCCTGCTGCAACTGCGTTACAGCATTATGGCACAACAAAACAATGCGATGATAAGTCCGGTAGCCAAAGTATGGCGCCGGCTGCGCAACACCACAGGCGCGCCCGAGCTCTACCAGGCCGACGAGAGCCACCCTTCGCCTGCAGGTACCTATGCGGCGGCGCTTAGCTTTTACAGCCTGTTCTTTAACAAAAACCCGGAAAGCAATACCTTCAATTTTTCGCTCACAGCCGCACAGGCAGCCCTGATCAGGACGGCCGCCAAAACCGTGGTGTACGATAGCCTGGGGTATTGGAAACGTTTTTCCTCCTGGCCCTGGATCGATTCCATCGGTTATACCCGTACCGGCAATGCCTTTACTTTCAGTGGCGTGAACCCACGTAATGTACTGGGCTATAGCTGGAACTTCGGCGATGGCAGCCCGGGCGCTACCCAGCCGGCGCCTACACATACTTTTGCCACAGCGGGCAATTACAATGTATGCGTTACGGTGAGGAATACCTGCGATACCGTTACTTATTGCCGCACCGTCAACGCCGGCACAACGGGTATTACCGGGCCCGATCCCCTGCAGTATGTAGCTGTTTATCCTAACCCGGTAAAAGATAAAGTGCAGGTTACCGGGTTGCAGACCCCGGTGTCGTTTACGCTGGGCAATACGGCCGGTGTGCTGGTCCGCAGCGGTAGCCTGTCGGGTAAGCAGGCCTGGATCGATATGTCGGTTTTACCGCCAGGCCTCTACTTTTTGAAATTGCAAACGAGTACCGGCGCCGTTAAAGTGCTGACGCTGGTTAAATAAATACCGCTTAGGGTTGTGGAAGATCCCGTCTTAAAAGGAAATCTTCCGGCCTGGAACGCAAGGCCGCAGGTGGAGTCAAAATCCATGCCTGCGGCCTTATTTTTTGAGACCAGGTATTAAAGTTGGCAATGCGTCCCAGGGGAAATGACGATTGTATTAATTAGGGCATCTCTTGCGTCGTCTTGTCTTACAATCATTATTTTAGTACCGGCATAAAGCCATAACCCTTACTCAAATCCCTCAAAACACAACTCATGACAAAACACAAAATCCTGATGCTGGCCCTTATGGTGCTGGTCACAGCCCTGCGCGCGACAGGGCAATGCCCGACGGTACTGGTCTTCAATCCTTCGAACCCCGACCATACAAACCTGTCTACGATCTTATCGCTTGATATCAAGGAAGACTTTTGCGCCCTAGGTAATGGTACAGATAACGACCAGGCAGCCTTTGAGGCAGCCAGTACTTTTATTAAAAAAAGAGGCGGATACACCAAGCTGGTTATACCTGCCGGTACTTACCGGGTAGGCAGGCAGGCTCATGGTTTTGATGGTTGGTATGACTACCCGGTTCACGTATTACCCCTCGAATTTGTCAAAAACGTAACGGTAACGGGTATTGGGATGCCTACGATTCAGTATGTGGATGGCCTCAGGTATGGATACTTTGATCCTGCGACCGACCTTCCTACGGATATTGACATTTTTGCCACCGGCAACCTGCTTTCTTACACAGCGCGGGTAGGGGATATGTTCCGGATTGTAGGCGCAGAAAATATCGCTATCAGCAATCTCCGGCTGGATGGTAACCTGTATCCCGGCAAGATGGTTATTGGTGGCAGGCATAACAATCCTGCACACTTTGTCGGTATCCAGGAAGGGTACAGCGGCTTTGACGTGCTTTTTTCGAGAGGGATACACATCGATAATGTTATTGCCAAACGGTTCGGATTGGATGGGTTCCTGCTGGAAGATCATGCAGTGGCGGGATCTCCTAAAGCCGGATTGGTATACCTCAATAATTTTCACGCAGATTCAAATGGAAGGCAGGGCGCCAGTTTTGTAGGTGGTGACTCCATCTTTGTAAATGGATCAAGCTTTAAAAACAGCGGGATGGGCGAAATTACTTACTCCGGCCTGCAGGCAGGTATTGATATTGAACCCGACCAGTTGGGACAAACATCCCGGCAGTTTTTCTTCACGGATTGCCTCTTCGAAAATAACCGCAATACCAATATCTCGATTATTTCAGGGGTGGGTTATGTCGAAGACGTCTATTTTTTACGTTGCAAAAGTATTAACATCGGGCAAAACGGTAACACGGCGCCCACAGGCAGCACGTCTTTTAACAACATAGCTTTAGATATCGGCGCACGGAAGAATTTAAACTTTACAGATTGCGAATTTTACGGCTACGTGCTGATTTCAAAAGGCTACTCCGGTAACAACAGTGCCGAAGACGGTAATAAATTTATGCGCTGCCTGTTTACGGATTGCTACCAGAAGAAAGTCAACTGGTATGAAGTTTTTCAAAACGTATATTACCCTAAATGCAGCCTTGTCCGGCAGCATATCAGTAATATAAGCACACCCCTTATGTACGCTCCCGCAAGAAGCTACAACAATATATGGGAGTACGTGACTATCGATAGTAGTGTTTTTGACGTTTACGACCGTCGTCCCTGGTTGAATGTCTCTGCCTCTATCGACAAACCGTCCATTATAAAAAATTCAACCGTGTATATAAACAGTCCCTCAGGACCGGGAAGCCCCATCGTCGAAACGGTTGTATTAAGCGATACCCAGCTATTGACATCCAATCTTAAGGTTGTTATGTATAGCAATCAGCGTTATATTCACGATGGCGTGGAGGTTGCGGGTCCCTCCGGTACAACCACGTCCTGGGGGTCTGATGTATTCCACCGTTGGTACGATTCCCCTTATGGCGGCCCTAACGAATGCATTGATTCGATGTTGACAGATTGCGATACCCTGTTGCCCCCCATAGATTCCAATTTAACCAACGCAATGAGGAAAGGTGCTTTGAAAAGCACAGCAAATGCTGGTTACCAGCTCTATCCTAACCCTGCAAGGGCAAACCGTTTCGACCTGCGCAACCTCGATGGTACGGTACTTTATTTCGAACTGCTGAGCGCCAATGGCCGTTCAATAGCGCGGGGAAGCGTAGCCGGTTATACCACCCAAGGCTTTAACTTACCGCAGTTGAGTGCCGGTATTTATTACCTGAAGATCATACAGGCTAATGCCGTACGGGTAGAAAAGATTGTGCTCCAGCCTTAAGGAGCAGATGATAACAAAGGGTTCCGGGCATATACCCGGAACCCTTTGTTATTGGGACGTTTCAATTGGAAAGAAAAACGACTAATCTGTTTGCCGTTGAAGCTGCGTTGGTGTGTATTAGTGTGTTGTACGGCAAGGATATATACCAGGAACAACCGTATTTTTTTATCGGGTGAAATAAGCTACCGGGGCTGTAAAGGATACTGGCCGATTACTTATTTTGAGCTGCGGGACGGTCGTTTGAAAAATTTATTCAAAAAAATATAATTTATTTTTGGAATTATTTGGGTAATAACACTACCTTTGCCGCCCAATAGCAAGTGTAAAAGGGAAATTTTAAAAATAATTTTGTTATTTTGAAATATACCTCTACCTTTGCAGTCCCAAAAATTTTAACAAGGAAGTTTTTTGATATGTCACAGCGTATTCGCATTAAGCTAAAGTCTTACGACCACAATTTAGTAGATAAATCTGCAGAAAAAATCGTTAAGACTGTTCGTAATACAGGCGCCGTAGTAACTGGTCCTATTCCACTGCCTACGGATAAGAAAATATTTACCGTGCTGCGTTCTCCGCACGTAAATAAAAAAGCACGTGAGCAGTTCCAGTTGTGCACGCACAAGCGCCTTTTGGATATTTACACTTCATCTTCACGTACGGTGGATGCATTGTCTAAATTAGACCTCCCCAGCGGTGTAGAAGTAGAAATCAAAGCGTAACAGTTGCCTGTTTTCTGAACAGAAAGATTATTACAAGAGTGAAAGCGAAAGCGCAAATTGTTCTTTAAAAGAAATAAAATTAGTAGCTAATCCCGCTACCGTGAATAAATCCCCAGTGGTTCACAGGTAATTCGGGCGCTTGGCCAGGGAGCAGGCATCAGTTCTGACTTTCCATTAGCCCATAAATTAAAAATAATTATGTGGACGAGATAAGGATATAAACTTATACTATCGACTCTGCAATAAATAAAAAAACAATGAAAGGTATTATTGGCAAAAAAATCGGCATGACTAGCGTGTTCGAATCTAATGGAAAGCAGGTGTCCTGCACCATTATCGAGGCCGGACCTTGCGTAGTAACGCAAAAGAAAACAGTCGAAACCGACGGGTACGAAGCCTTACAAATAGCTTATGGTGAGCGTAAAGAAAAAAATACGCCGAAAGCACTGCTTAACCACTTCGCCAAAGCTAATACAGACCCCAAATCTGTTGTAAAAGAAATCCGTAATAGTTCCATTGATAAACAAGTTGGTGAAAGCATTACCTGCGACATCTTCGCCGAAGGCGAAAAGGTGAGCGTAATTGGTACGTCCAAAGGTAAAGGTTTTCAGGGTGTAGTTAAGCGTCACGGCTTCGGCGGTGTGGGCGAGGCTTCACATGGTCAGCACGACCGTCAGCGCGCTCCGGGTTCTATCGGTGGCTCATCTTATCCTTCCCGTGTATTTAAAGGTATGCGTATGGCTGGCCGTATGGGTGGCGATCGCGTTAAGGTGAAAGCGTTGAAAGTAATGAAAGTTTTCCCTGAACAAAATTATATTTTAGTAAGCGGTTCAGTTCCTGGTCATAACGGTGCTATCGTTCTTATTCAAAATAATTAATTAGCCGGTTCTCTTATTAGCTAATTATCCAAAATAACAAAAAATGCAAATCGAAGTATTAAATAGCAAAGGCGAAAAAACAGGACGTAGCGTTGAGTTACCGGAAGATATCTTCAACATTGAGCCTAACGATCACGTTATTTACCTTTCCGTAAAGCAATACCTTGCCGCACAACGTTTAGGTACACACAAAACCAAAACCCGTGCTGAGGTTAAGGGTTCTTCCCGCAAGCTGCACCGCCAGAAAGGTACCGGTGGTTCCCGTAAAGGTAACATCCGTAACCCTTTGTATAAAGGTGGTGGTACCGTTAACGGTCCTTTACCGCACCGTTACGATTTCAAGCTGAACCGTAAAGTAAAAGATCTGGCTAAAATGTCTGCCCTGACTTACAAAGCACGCGAAAGCAAGATCGTTGTGGTGGAAGATCTGAAACTCGAAAAGCCCAATACCAAAACGTTCCTGGGTGTATTGAATGGTCTGAATGTAGCCGGTAAAAAAGTACTGATGATCAACTCCGATTACGATCAGAACCTTTACCTGAGCAGCCGCAACGTACCTCGCGTAAAAAGCAGCGTACTGAGCGACATCAATACTTATGATATCGTAAACGCCAACACCCTGCTGTTTACCGAAAGCGCAGCTAAGATTTTTACCGAAGAACCGGTAGAAGTAGCGGGATAAGATCAGGACGCGTTATGCGCGGCTCAAAATACTAAAAACACGGATCGGCTTACAAGCTGGTTATAAATTTAATAACAATGAGACTTTCAGAAGTATTGCTTCGCCCCAAGGTAACTGAAAAGGTAAACGGTCAGATGGAAAAACAAAACCGTTACACTTTTGTGGTGGACAAGCGTTCTAACAAATTAGAAATCAAAGCAGCGGTTGAAGAGTTCTATAACGTTAAGGTTGCGCAAGTAAACACTATCGTTGTACCTGCCAAGAGCAAGAGTCGTTTTACAAAAGCCGGTTTCATCTCCGGTCGTAAACCTTCCTTCAAAAAAGCAGTAGTAACTCTGGTTGAAGGAGAAACAATCGATTTGTTTGCGTTTTAATGGATCGGCAATAACATCCGATCTCTGATCATAAAAATTATAAAATTCAGTCGGTTCTTATCAGAAAACCTGGCTGTCAAATAAACAAAAGATGCCTTTACGTAAATATAAACCGACCACAGCTGGTACTCGTTGGAGAGTAGGTAACGCATTTGCCGAAATTACTACTGACAAGCCTGAAAAAAGCCTGTTAGCTTCTAAGAAAAGCACTGCTGGTCGTAATAGCCAGGGACGTATGGTAATGCGCTACATGGGTGGCGGTCATAAAAAACATTATCGTATCATCGATTTCAAACGTGACAAGAAAGAAGTTCCTGCCACTGTTAAAACAATCGAATACGATCCGAACCGTACCGCGTTTATCGCCCTGCTGTCTTATGCTGATGGTGAAAAACGTTATATCATCGCTCCCCAGGGTCTGGAAGTTGGCGCTACCGTAGTAAGCGGCGACAACGTTGCTCCTGAAGTTGGTAACGCGCTGTTGCTGAAAAACATGCCACTTGGTACTGTAATTCACAACATCGAGCTGCAGCCTGGTAAAGGTGGCGCTATGGCCCGCTCTGCAGGTACTTATGCCCAGCTGAACGCGAAAGAAGATAAATATGTAGTACTGAAAATGCCATCTGGCGAACTGCGTAAAGTACTGGCTACCTGCATCGCAACTGTAGGTATCGTATCCAACAGCGACCACGCCCTGCAGTCTATGGGTAAAGCCGGCCGTAACCGTTGGAGGGGTATCCGCCCCCGTACCCGTGGCGTAGCGATGAACCCTGTAGATCACCCGATGGGTGGTGGTGAAGGTAAATCTTCAGGTGGTCACCCACGCAGCCGTACCGGTAAATACGCTAAAGGTGAGAAAACCCGCAGCCTGACTAAAGACTCTAACCGCCTGATCATTCAGCGTCGCGATGGTAAGAAGTTGTCCGGTAAAGCTAAAAAATAATTCATAACCCCCCGGGGTATATAATAACACGATAAAATGGATAGTGAGGCTCCGGCCTCATTATCAAATCATCAAAACACCAAATAACAATGGGTCGTTCAATTAAAAAGGGTCCTTATATAGACCACAATCTGGAAGAGAAAGTATTAAAAATGAATGAGGCGGGCGGAAAGAAATCTGTCGTGAAGACCTGGAGCCGCCGTTCTACGATCAGCCCTGATTTCGTAGGTCATACATTTGCAGTGCACAATGGCAACAAATTTATCCCTGTGTACGTAACAGAGTACATGGTAGGTCATAAATTAGGTGAGTTCGCTCCTACCCGTAACTTCCGTGGTCACGGTGGTAGCAAGAAATAATCATAAATAGTCTCCCTTCCTCCTGTAACAGGAGCAGGCAATAATAAAATAATTAACTAACCTTAAATATAAAGTCCCCCCGGGGATTAAGGTATATGGAAGCAACAGCTCGTTTACGCAATTATCCTACATCACCACGCAAAATGCGTTTGTTAGCCGATTTGATTCGCGGCCTGGATGTAGAAAAAGCATTGAATATTTTAAAATTCAGTACTAAGCATACATCAGTTCCGATGGAAAAATTGTTGCTGAGTGCGATTGATAACTGGAAACAAAAGAACCAGGGTGAAGATGTAGCGACAGCTAACCTTTACGTTAAAATCATATTTGTAGATGGTGGTCGTATGCTGAAACGCATGTTGCCTGCACCGCAGGGTCGCGCTTACCGTGTACGCAAACGCAGCAATCATATTACAATCATTGTAGATAGCCGCGCTAAGTAATTAATAAAAAAATTCAAAATCCATAATTAAAGTAAAATGGGTCAAAAAGCAAATCCGATAGGTAACCGTTTAGGAATTATCCGTGGTTGGGATTCTATGTGGTTCAGCAATCCAAAAGATTTCGGAGCGAAAGTGGTAGAAGATCACAAAATCCGTACATATCTGAATGCACGTATCAACAAAGGCGGCGTAGCCCGTATTGTTATCGAGCGTACACTTGGAAAGTTAATCATCACGATCCACACTTCTAAACCGGGTATCATCATTGGTAAAGGCGGCCAGGAAGTTGACAGGATTAAGGAAGAATTGAAGAAACTGACCGGTAACAACGATGTTCAGATCAACATTATGGAGATCCGTCGTCCTGAGCTGGATGCTCAGATCGTAGGTGAGTCTATCGCCCGCCAGATCGAAGGCCGTGTAAGCTACAAACGCGCTATTAAAATGGCTATCGCCACTGCAATGCGTATGGGTGCTGAAGGTATCAAGATCAAAGCCGGTGGCCGTTTAGGTGGTGCCGAGATCGCCCGTAGCGAAGAAATCAAACAAGGCCGTACGCCATTACATACCTTCCGTATGGATATCGACTATGCTTCTGTATACGCGATGACTGTTTACGGTAAGATCGGTCTGAAAGTATGGATCTGTAAAGGTGAAGTACTGGGCGAGCGTGAACTGAACCCGAACATCAGCAGCGGAGCAACCGACCGTCGCGGAGCTGGCAACGCCGGTGAAGAGCGTCGTGATCGTGGCGAACGCCGCGGAGGTGGTGGTGATCGTCGTGGCGGTGGTGATCGTCGTGGTGGCGGTGGCAACCGTGGTGGTGCCAAAAGGGACTAATTTTCGTATTAGGTAGCCTGTATTAAGAAGTAGGTGCATAACCGCTGGCTTGATACGCTTACAGAATACACTATACATAATACTTAATACAAGTATCTGATACTTAAAAATATCAACAATGTTACAACCAAAGAGAGTAAAACATCGTAAGCAGCATAAAGGACGTATCAGGGGTAATGCAGAGCGTGGATCTACCATTGCATTCGGTTCGTTCGGTCTTAAATCCATGGAACCCATCTGGATTACCAACCGCCAGATTGAGGCAGCCCGCCAGGCCCTCACCCGTCACATGAAACGTGAAGGTAACGTCTGGATCCGTATCTTCCCTGATAAGCCAATTACAGCAAAACCTGCCGAGGTGCGTATGGGTAAAGGTAAAGGTAGCCTGGAATACTGGGCAGCTGTAGTGAAGCCGGGTCGTATCCTTTTCGAATGCGATGGTGTACCCGAGCAGATTGCACGTGAAGCCTTCGAACTGGCAGCGCAGAAATTGCCGATCAAAACCAAATTCATAGTTCGCCCTGATTATGCAGGTGCATAAGGGAGTAAATTATAAAATTGAGCAATGAGGAAATCTTATCGCTCGCAATAAAATCTCAATAAAATGGCAAAGTCAACAAAAGCGGACGTTCAGGATTATCGCTCATTCAGCGATGAAGCGCTTAGCGACAAAATAGGTGAAGAAACACTGCGCTTAAAAAAGCTTAAGTTCAGCCATGCTGTTAACCCGATCGAAAACCCGATGGTTATCCGTAGCATCCGCCGTCAAATTGCACAGATGAAAACTGAGCAACACAAAAGACAATTAGCATCTTAATAAAATATTTCAATCTCTTTCATAATGTCTGTAGTAGAAAGAAAAGCAAGGAAAACCCGTATAGGGCTTGTAACCAGCGATAAAATGGATAAAACCATTACAGTAGCTGTTGAACGTAAAGTTAAACACCCTTTTTACGGTAAGTTCCTTAAGAAAACTACCAAATTCCATGCTCATGACGAGACCAACCAGTGCGGTATCGGCGATACAGTACGTATCATGGAAACACGCCCGCTGAGCAAGTCTAAGCGTTGGCGCCTGGTAGAAATAATTGAAAAAGCGAAATAAGTTTCTTTCAGTTTTTGACATTTAATTTTGGATTACCGCTTTTAAGAGCAGGTAACAATAAATAAACTTAGCCAACAGCTAAACATAATTTAAAATGATACAGCAGGAATCAAGACTCAATGTGGCTGATAACAGCGGTGCTAAAGAAGTACTTTGTATTCGCGTATTGGGCAACAGCGGTCAGCAATATGCAGCCATTGGCGATCAGATCGTAGTTACTATCAAAGACTCTATTCCCGCCGGTGGCGTGAAAAAAGGTACTGTAAGTAAAGCGGTTATCGTTCGCACCAAAAATAAATTACGTCGTAAAGATGGTTCTTATATCAGCTTCGATGACAACGCAGTAGTATTACTGAATAACTCTGGCGATCCGCGCGGTACCCGTATTTTCGGACCAGTAGCCCGTGAGTTGCGTGACAAAGGATACATGAAAATTGTTTCTTTGGCTCCAGAAGTATTATAATTAATATATTTTCGTACCTTTGCCGCCCGTTTAATTCAAAGCGGCTCAAGATCAATAGAAATGAGTACTAGATTCAAACCTAAATTCAACATCAAAAAGGGCGACCAGGTTGTGGTAATTTCCGGTAACGATAAGAACCGCACTACCCCTCGCCAGGTGTTGGCTGTATATCCGCTCAAGTCGCGTATACTGGTTGAGGGCGTTAATATTGCTACCAAGCACTTAAAGCCTAATGCTAAAAATCCTCAGGGCGGCATCGTAAAAGAGGAAGCTACAATTCACATTTCCAATGTGCAGTTGTGGGACGCTAAAGCGAAAGCTCCTTCCCGTGTTCGTCTCGAACGCAAAGAAGGCAAAGCTATTCGTATTTCTAAAAAAACAGGTCAAGAAATTAAATAATGAGCACTGTAAATTACGCTCCCCGTCTTCAGAGCAAATATAAAGACGAAGTAGTGCCTGCCTTGATGAAAAAATTCGGGTATTCCACCGTAATGCAGGCTCCCAAATTAGTAAAGATCTGCCTGAACCAGGGTGTTAAAGGTTCAGTATCTGACAAGAAACTGGTGGATGACGCCGTGAAAGAGATGACGATGATCGCCGGTCAGAAAGCAGTACCTACCATGTCTAAAAAAGACATCTCTAACTTTAAACTGCGTAAAAACATGCCTATCGGCGCTCGCGTAACTTTACGCGGTGCTAACATGTTCGAGTTCCTGGACCGTCTGGTTTCCATCTCCCTGCCTCGTGTACGCGATTTCAAAGGTATCAACGAGAAGGCTTTTGACGGCTACGGTAACTATACCTTCGGTGTTACAGAGCAGATCATCTATCCCGAGATAGATATCGACAAAGTAAACCGTATCAGCGGTATGGATATCACTTTCGTAACTACAGCTAACACTAACGAAGAAGCTTACGAGTTACTGAAAGAACTGGGTATGCCGTTCAAAAACATCAAAAAAGATAATAACTAAGAAAGGAATAGGGAATCTGGAGCCGTAACGCCTCAGGTTCTTTGTCCGTTCTACGAACAATAACAATATGTCTAGAAATTCAATCCTTGCACGCCAGCGCAAACGCGAGAAAATGGTGGCTAAATTTGCAGAGAAACGCGCAGCCCTGAAAGCTGCCGGTGATTACGAAGCATTGGATAAACTGCCGAAGAACGCTTCTCCGGTACGTTTGAAAAACCGTTGCCAGATCACAGGCCGTCCTAAAGGTTATATGCGCCAGTTTGCTCTTGGCCGTGTTATGTTCCGCGATATGGCCCTGGAAGGTAAATTACCCGGCGTTAAGAAAGCCTCCTGGTAATTGCCCGGACGTTGTTCAGAACGATTTTTAATCTGGTGCCTGTTCTGCGCAACACATTGAAACATTAGATGAAAAGACCATCGACACCAGCTCTGGTAACTATCATCAATTATCAAACATTAAAATCAAAAATTAAAAATGGTAACAGATCCTATTGCAGATTATCTTACCCGTCTGCGTAACGCACAGATGGCCCGTCACCGTATCGTTGAAATTCCGGCATCTAACCTGAAGAAACGTATCACTGAAATCCTGTATGACAAAGGCTATATCCTGAAGTATAAATTCGAAGACGATAGCAAACAAGGGGTAATCAAAATAGCACTGAAATACAACGCAGAAACCAAAGAGCCTGCTATCCGTTCCCTGGAGCGTGTAAGCCGTCCCGGCCTGCGTCAATACGCTAAGCCTGCCGAGATCAGCCGCGTTAAAAATGGCCTGGGTATCGCAATCGTATCTACTTCTAAAGGCGTTATGACTGATAAAGAAGCCCGTGCCAACAACGTTGGTGGCGAAGTTCTTTGCCAGATCTGGTAATATATTTCAAATAGCTAACCTGTGCTGTTGTACGGGTTAGCTATTTGCTTAAAACCAGGGTTTCCGACAATCTAAGTTCTCCTATACGGAGCTGAACACAGAAGTCCCGGAAGTTCAAAAGAGTACCGGTGGTACTTTTCAATTTTAATCTTTTTAAATACCAATTTAGCAATGTCACGTATAGGCAAAAAAATTATTACGCTTGCAGACAAAGTTACCCTTACCGTAAGCGCCGACAACGTAGTTACCGTTAAAGGCCCTAAAGGTGAACTGAAACAAGCGCTCGACCGCGATATCAAAGTTGAAGTCGAAGGTACTACCGTTACCGTTAACCGTCCTACCGACCAGATCCGTCACCGCGCACTGCACGGTTTATACCGTTCCCTGGTAGCCAACATGGTGGAAGGCGTTACCAACGGTTACACTAAAACCCTGGAACTTGTGGGTGTGGGTTATCGTGCTGCCGTTACCGGTCAGCAACTGGATATGTCCCTGGGTTATTCTCACAACATCATCATCGACCTGCCTGTAGAAGTAAAAGCTACTGCTACCATGGAAAAAGGTCAACCTCCTCGTATTTTCCTGGAATCTATCGACAAACAACTGATCGGCCAGGTAGCAGCGAAAATCAGGAGCCTGCGTAAACCTGAACCATACAAAGGAAAAGGTGTTCGCTTTGCCGGTGAAATCGTTCGCCGTAAAGCTGGTAAAACTGCAGGTAAATAATCTAAATAGAACAACATCCGGAATTCAGAAATGGGAATTGTTTAAGAGTATATTATCTTCTTTAATTCTCATTTCTGATTTCTTATACATAGTTATTAGCAACCTTCGGAAGCCTTCTTATCATCCCGGCCGGGTGGGGGCGCAATAAGTCAAAAAAGGGACTTGCAACCACTGCCCACTGTCGCCATAAGTAGAGCCCGTACAAATACAGTAAACATGTCAAAAACAGCAAAAACAGTAGTACGCCGCCAGAAGTTACGTTGGCGTATTCGTAAAAATGTAAACGGTTCAGCGCAGAAACCACGTCTGTCCGTATTCCGTAGCAACAAAGACATCTATGCTCAGCTGATCGATGATGCAAAAGGTCTGACCCTCGCTTCTGCCAACTCCCGTATGAAAGATATCGCCGCTTTAGGTGGTACTAAATCCGAGCAGGCTGCAAACGTAGGTAAAGCATTGGCTCAGAAAGCGGTTGCGCTTGGCCTCGAAACCTGCATATTCGACCGTGGTGGTTACCTGTATCATGGCCGTGTTAAATCACTGGCTGATGGCGCACGTGAAGGTGGATTGAAATTCTAATCCCCGGCTGACATAAACATAATTTAAAAATAGTCTTTGTACTAAGTACTCTGTACACAATACTAAAAGCAAAATGAATCAATCAAATAACCGGGTTAAATCCGGAGACTTAGAATTAACAGATAAAGTAGTTGCCATCAACCGCGTGGTAAAAACTACTAAAGGTGGCCGTGCGTTCAGCTTTTCTGCTCTTGTAGTGGTGGGTAACGGTAACGGTATCGTAGGCCAGGGTTTAGGTAAAGCAAAAGAGGTAAAAGAGGCGATTGCCAAAGGTATCGACGATGCTAAGAAAAACCTGATCCGCGTACCGGTAATGAACGGTACCGTACCTCACGATCAGTTCACTAAATCCGGCGCTGCTAAAGTATTGATCAAGCCTGCAGCACACGGTACCGGCGTACTGGCTGGTGGCAGCATGCGTGCTGTACTGGAAGCTGCCGGTTATACCGACATCCTGGCTAAATCTTTAGGTTCTGCTAACCCGCACAACGTGGTTAAAGCTACGGTTAAAGCCCTGGGCGAAATGCGTGAGCCGATCCAGGTTGCCAAAGAGCGTAACGTAGGTCTGAAAAAAGTATTTAACGGTTAATATTGGTTACTTGTCCGGCCCGGCCGGGAGTTTTCATCCAATACGAACATTTAATCCATATAAGTCATGTCAAAATTAAAAGTAACTCAGGTAAAAAGCGGTATCGATCGTCCGGAGCGTCAGAAACGTACGCTGCAGGCTTTGGGTCTGCGTAAGCTCAACTCTTCTGTTGAGGTAGTACCTACCCCTCAGATCCAGGGTATGATCACGAAAGTGCTGCACCTGGTAAAAGTTGAAGAAGTAAAAGGTTAATCAGCCCTTTGCTCCCCCAAATTTTATTTTATTAATCGCGAGCGGGAATGCTACCCGCGTAAGTTCAAAAACAATAAGCTATGCAATTGCACAATTTAAAACCTGCAGCAGGTTCTACACACCACACTAAACGTGTTGGTCGTGGTGAAGGTAGTGGTTACGGTGTTACAGCCGGTAAGGGTAACAAAGGCCAGCAGAGCCGTACCGGTTACCAGAGCAAAAAAGGTCACGAAGGTGGTCAGATGCCTATCCAGCGTCGTATGCCTAAACGTGGTTTCAAAAACATGAACCGTGTTGAGTACAAAGTGTTCAACCTGGGTCAGGTAGCTGAACTGGTTGCCAAATACGAACTGAAAGAGTTCTCCCTGGAAACTTTGTACATCAATGGCCTGATTAACCGTACCGATCTGGTTAAGATCTTAAGTGCAGGAGAAATGCAGGCAAACGTTACCTTTAAAGTGAATGCTGTAAGCGAGAAAGCGAAAGCTGCGATCGAAGCTGCGGGTGGTACTGTGGAACTGGTTTAATATCAATACTTAGTAACATTTTCTGCGGTATATTATACAGCACATAAATCATAAGTCAAAGGCGCATTTTTCCAAGCGAATGTTATTATTTAATAACTTCATGCATTTAGCAAATATTATCTTTGCTAAACATTTGGTAAAATGCGCCTTTTGTCGTTTATTCGCACTCCTATTTAAATATTTCAGTTCCTGTGAAGAAACTTATTGAGACCCTAAAGAATATCTGGAGCATCGAAGAGCTCCGTAAGCGTATTCTGTTTACGCTCGGCCTGATTCTTGTTTATCGTGTCGGATGTTACATTGTACTCCCCGGGATCAACCCGCACATCCTGAGCCAATCTCAATCCCAGGACGGGCTTTTGGGTTTGATCAATATGTTTGCCGGTGGCGCGTTCAGTAACGCGTCTATTTTCGCATTGGGTGTAATGCCCTATATCTCTGCTTCCATCTTCATGCAGCTGGCGGGTATCGTTATCCCCCAGTTTGCCAAAATGCAGAAGGAAGAAAGCGGTCGTAATAAAATGAACCAGTATACCCGTCTCCTGACGATCCTGGTAACGATATTCCAGGCAAGCGCTTATATCGCTTACCTGCGTACACAAACCAACGGCGCCATCGTTACCGACGGCATGCTGTTCTATGTGTCTACCATTGTAGTACTTACTGCCGGTACCCTGTTTGTAATGTACCTTGGTGAAAAAATAACGGATAAAGGCATCGGTAACGGTGTATCCATGATCATCATGGTGGGCATCCTTGCCCGTTTACCCCACTCGCTTGTGCAGGAATTTACCGAAAAGCAACAGACCGATAAACTGCTTTTCTTCCTGGTAGAGCTGGCTTTCTTCGTAGCCGTAGTGGTAGGCCTGGTACTCCTTACGCAAGGTGTACGCCGCATCCCGCTGAATTATGCCCGTCGTATCGTAGGTACCAACGCCGCTAAAGAAATCGGTGGCGCGCGTAACTTCATCCCCCTGAAAGTGAACTCTGCCGGTGTAATGCCGATCATCTTCGCCCAGGCCCTGATGTTTATCCCTGCGATGGTTGCCGGTTTCGCTACTTCAGAAGACGGTCCCAATACCTTTATTAAATCACTTTCCGATCATACCTCGCTCTGGTATAACCTGATCTATGCCGTATTGGTTATCGCCTTTACGTACTTCTATACCGCATTGATCTTTAACCCGACCGAAATGGCGGAAAACCTGAAACGTAACAACAGCTTTATCCCTGGTATCAAACCGGGTCAGCCTACGGCCGACTATATCGGTGCGATCATGGACAGGATCACTCTTCCCGGCGCCATCTTCCTGGCAGTAGCAGGTATCCTGCCTGGTATCGCTGCCCTGTGTGGTGTAACCAGCGGTTTTGCCAGCTTCTTCGGCGGTACTTCCATGCTGATCGGTGTAGGTGTAATCCTCGATACCCTGCAGCAGGTAGAAAGCCACCTGTTGATGCGCCACTACGATGGCCTGATGAAAACCGGAAGGATTTCCGGCCGTCAGCCCGCTACGGTTTAAGTATCTGATAAATGATTAATAATTTTAAAACGCCTCGTTATCGAGGCGTTTTTTACTTTATATTTGTGGCATGCTGAGCAAATTTTTCGAACACCTGGGCAGTTATTTCCTGATGCTTAAAGGCATGTTTACCCGCCCGGAAAATGGCAAGGTCTACTGGAAGGAATTTATGAATCAATGTATCGATATCGGGTTTCGCTCCCTGCCTATCGTGATCATTATCGCCGTGTTCCTGGGTGCCGTAATGACGGTACAGACCGCCTATCAGCTGATCTCCCCCATTATCCCCAAATACATCATGGCCCAGGTGGTGCGCGATTCCGTAATCCTGGAGCTGGCGCCTACCATTATCTGTATCGTACTGGCCGGCGTAGTCGGCTCTAAGATCGCATCCGAACTGGGCAATATGCGCGTAAGCGAACAGATCGATGCGCTTGAGATCATGGGCATCAATACCAAATCTTACCTGGTAATGCCGAAGATTTTTTCGGCGCTGATTATGATACCCTGTCTCATTATAATCGCCATTACGCTGAGTATAACGGGCGGCTTTCTTACCGGTATCCTTACGGGCATCATGTCTAAAGAGCAGTATACCTACGGCCTGGTCGAAGGCTTTAAAGCCTTCGGTATCCTGGTGGCCATGGTCAAGGCTTTTACCTTTGCCTTCATTATCGCATCTATCCCCGCCTACTACGGCTACAATGTAAAAGGCGGCGCACTCGAGATAGGCAGGGCCTCTACCACGGCTGTGGTGGTTACCTGTATCATGATCCTGTTTGCCGATTACGTGATTACTATGCTGATGCTGTAGGCCGGATACTTCTTTTTCAACACGATGGACAACTATTGTTTCACTTCCACACGACTGGGCTTCCGTAACTGGCTCCCGGGCGATATTACGGCTATGGCCGCGATTAATGCCAACCCGGAGGTAATGCGGTATTTCCCGGCTACCCAGGACCGCGAGCAGACGGCAGCCTTTATCGATCGCATGCAAAAGCTGTATGCGGCCCGAGGGTTTTGCTATTTTGCCGTAGAAACGCTTGCGGAAAAAGAATGGATCGGTTTTATCGGTCTGGCCTGGCAGGAATATGACGCCCCGTTTACGCCTTGCGTCGATATGGGCTGGCGGTTAAAGCCCGAAGCCTGGGGTAAGGGTTATGCTACCGAAGGCGCCAAGCGCTGCCTGCACTTTGCCTTTAACGACCTGGGCCTGCAGCAGGTAATTGCCACGGCTCCCCTCGTGAACCGGAAATCGATAAGGGTAATGGAACAAATAGGTATGAAACCCCTGCTGCAGTTTAAGCATCCTGCGCTCCTGGCGCACCCGGAGCTGGAGTTATGCGTGGCGTATAGTATCGGTCCCGCTTAAAAAGGATCTACATCGGCAATGATCTGCAAGGCTGCATTGCCCCGCTGTTGCATCACTGCATTGATCGCGACCGATATCCCTTCTTTTCCCTGTTGCAAAGGCGCTGCTTCGCGCGGTAGCTTCAGCCAGATCTCCTGGAGGTAAAAATTCCGTACCCGGGGCACCAGTGCGGCCGCCGGTCCCTGGATAAAAATACCCGGTATCTTTTGTAATTCTTCGGCCAGGGCCTCTGCGCCCTGTGCCGCTTTCTGCATATCGCGGTGCCGGCAGGTAAGCCGTACCATGCGGGTAAAGGGCGGGTAGCCAAATTGCTGGCGCATACCGATCTCGGCCTGGTAAAAGCCGCGGAAGTCATGCTCCTTTACCCATTGTAATACCGGGTGCCTGAGGTTGAAGGTTTGGATAATAACATGGCCCTTGCCATCGAGCCTGCCTGCCCGGCCGCTTACCTGCTCCATCAGCTGGAAGCCCCGTTCATTAACCCGGAAGTCAGGATAACTCAGCAGGCTGTCGGCGCTCAGGATACCCACCAGGCCTACCTGTTCGAAGTCCAAGCCTTTTACCACCATTTGTGTGCCCACCAGTATATCGACCCGGCCCCGGGTAAAGTCTTCGATCAGCTGGCTTTGTTTGTTCTTGCCGCGCATACTGTCCCAGTCCATACGTGCGGTACGGGCCTTGGGAAAAATCCGCTGCAGCTCTTCTTCGATCCTTTCGGTGCCGAAACTACGGGTGGTGATCTGGGTATTGCCGCATTGCAGGCAATGTTTAATGGGCGCCGATTTAGTGCCGCAATAGTGACAGTGCAGCTTATCGGTTTGTTTATGATAGGTAAGCGATACGTCGCAGTTTTTGCAAAGGGGTATCCAGCCGCAGGCGCCGCAGATCAGGAAGGGAGCATAGCCTCGTTTGTTCTGGAACAGGATTACCTGTTTACCCTCGGCCAGGGTACGGGCAATAGCGTCGAGCAGGTTGGTGGTCATCAGGCCGGAAAGCGCCACCTGCGTATTCTTTGCCGATACCGGTTCTATTTCGGGTAGCGATACGCCACGGTACCGTTCTTTCAGTGGTACATATTCGTATTTCTTCTGCTGCGCATTAAAGGTACTTTCTACCGAGGGGGTAGCGGAGCCCAGCAATACACGGGCCTTGTGCAGCGATGCCAGGTAAATGGCGGCATCGCGGGCATGAAACCGGGGCGCCGGTTCGTACTGTTTGTACGATGTGTCGTGTTCCTCATCAACGATAATACAATCCAACTCCTGGTAGGGTAGCCAGAGGGCAGAACGCGGGCCCAGCACCACTTTGTACTTGCCGTCCTTTACTTTATTCCAGATCTCCACCCGCTCGTTATTGCTGAACCGGCTATGGTATACACCCAGCTCGTCGCCGAAGTAGGCTTTTAACCGGGACACTACCTGGGTGGTTAATGCGATCTCGGGTAACAGGAACAGGGCTTGTTTGCCCGCTGCGATCGCTTCCCGGATCAGCTGGATATAAATAAGGGTTTTGCCACTGCCGGTAATGCCATGGAGCAGTACCACCTTGTTGTCGGCCCAGCCCTTACGGATGGCGGTAAAGGCCTGTTGCTGCGCATCGTTAAGGGTAAATGCCGCATCGCCATTGCTTTCGCCGGAGGGTAAGCGGTCGGTGGCTATATTTTCGAAACGGAACAAGCCCTTTTCTGCAAGGGCATTGAGTTGGGCGGCCGAGGCTTTCGCTTTTTTCAGGAGTGCAGCCACGGGAATACCGGCCTGTTGCTGTTTAAGCTGGAAGAAGGTAAGGAGCAGGGATAATTGTTTGGGCGCCTTTTCCAGTGCGGCAAAAGCTTCCTGCAGCTTTTGCTCCGCTTCGTAGGCCGCTTCCAGGAAGACGTAACGTTCGGTACGGGCTTTGTATTTTTCTTCCAGTAACTCGGTAACGATGGCCAGCTCGATCTCGAGCAGTTCGTTAATGGCTTTGGAGGTATTGCGGCCATCGAGCAGTTGCCTGATCTCGCCAATGGTCAGCTGTTTGCGGATGTGCAGGGCCTCGGCCACGATAAAGGCATTATCGCTGAGCCCGGTAGGGGGCTGCTCATACATATCGTTCCAGATCAGCAGGCTTTCGCTCATCAGCTTCAGGTGTGCGGGCAATGCGGCATGCATTACTTCGCCCAGGCTGCAAAGGTAGTAGCGGGCTATCCATTGCCAGAACTGCAGCTGCAGCGGAAATACCACCGGCGCCTCGTCGACCAGGTTGCGTATGGGCTTTACTGTATAGTGTTCGGGTTTGAAATTGTGTACCTGCAGTACCAGGCCGGAGTAGATCTTGTTACGCCCCAGGCCTACCTCCACGCGCATACCGGGCTGTACCAGTCCCTGCAATTCGACAGGAACGCCATAGGTAAGCGTAAGGGGCAGGTTGAGCGGGAGAATGATATCGGCGAACTGCAAGCGAAAGGCGGGTTTAGCTGCGCAAGTTAAGCAATTTACCTTTTACAGGATAAGGGTAAGGGGCGCAAAGCGGTGAGCAAAGGCAATAGGGTTAAACGCAAAAAACCGGGTGCTTATCAATAAGCTCCCGGTTTGCTGGAAACAGCGAATGCCGCTCCCGGATTATTTTGTAGCCGCGAAGTAATCTTTCACTTTGTCTTTGTGAACGATAGCTTCTTTAAAAGAGTAAGCGCCGGTTTTAGGACTACGTACAGTTTTGATCACTTTAGTGTAGTTCTTAGCTTCCAGGTTAGCTTTAGGATCTTTCTTTATCGCGGTTTTTGCTGCTTTAGCCATGATAAATTATTTTATGACCAGGTGAGATACAGTAATGGCTGTAGCTTACTTGATTTCTTTGTGAACAGTTACTTTTTTAAGAATAGCGTTGTATTTTTTTAATTCAATACGCTCCGGTGTATTCTTTTTATTTTTTACAGTGACATAACGGCTTGTGCCTGGTGCGCCGCTTGTTTTATGCTCGGTGCATTCCAAGATCACCTGAACGCGGTTTCCTTTTTTAGCCATTTCTCTATTATTTAAATGATATTAATGAATAAATTTAGATTGCAAGACCTTGCTCACGGAGTTCTTTAACTACTGCGAACAGACCTCTTTTATTGATGAGGCGGATAGCATCAGAAGATACTTTCAGGGAAACCCAACGGTCTTCTTCCGGCAGGAAAAAGCGTTTGGTCTGTAAATTGGGTAAAAAACGGCGTTTTGCTTTCTTGTTAGAGAAACAAACCTTATGTCCGCTTACGGGTTTTTTGCCGGTTACCTGACAAACACGAGCCATGATTAAAATTTTTTGGACTGCAAAGGTGTAACTTTTTTGCCAAACAACAAAATTTCGCGGCAAAAAAATTTTAAATTTTGAGCATATAACTTTTTCAAGTCATTTTGCCCTTATTCTTTCCTGCCTTTGACAGCTGGGTTAACAATATAGATATTTAATTTCCCCTGCGTGATTCAATTTTGCTTTTTTAGAATAAATTTGTCTCGCATCAATTCAACAAATTTAATTTCTATGAAAAGAAATCTACTCGCCGGGATACTGGTCCTGTTCTGTATTTCATGGGTTTGCGTTAACCCCGCTACAGCTCAGGAAAGCACAAATACGCCTATGGATGCGTTTATTGCGCGTGCAAAGTTACAACATAGTTTTAAATCTGTCGATAATATCTGGCAGAAAACTGATCCATCCCGTTTTAAGCCGGTCGATAACTACGTAAGTAAGGCGCAATTGTTCACGCTCGACCAGGCTGCGCTCAACGCCTTTATGGACCAGAAGAACAAAAGTATCCGCCTGGTGCTGCCCGATGGCAACAACGGTCATTTCGAAATCGACCTGTCCCGGTTCGATATTTATGCCCATGGTTTTAAGGTGCGCGAAGTGGCAGGTGGGGTAGCTTCCGACTTTAACTACACCCCCGGCCTGGTTTACAGGGGCGTAGTAAACGGTATCCCGGGTTCGCTGGCCGCCTTCTCCTTTTTCAACAACGAGGTATACGGCCTGTTTTCCCTGCCTGGTGTGGGCAATTTTACCATTACACCCAATACACTCGAAACAGAACCCGGTAATAAAAGTTACATCCTTTACAACGATGCCGACCTGAAAATCCGTCCGCAAGGCCCCGGCTGCTCCAGCGAGCACCTGCCGCAGCTCAATCGCGGCACAGGCAGCGAGGTAGCCCGCAATACTTACCAGGACTGTAAAGATGTGGAAGTACTGCTGGTGGCCGACTATGCCACCTATACCTCCCGCAGCAGCAGTACCACCAGTGTGGCCAACTACCTGACCGCGGTGTATAACGTACTCTCGGTACTCTACCGTAACGAAGGCATCTATACCAGTATCAGGGCCATTAATGTAAATACGGCTACCGATATCTACCAGACCCTGTCCTCTTCTTCCAATACCTTCCTGACCACCTTCGGACAGCAAACCCAGAATAGCCTGGGCGGCGCCGACCTGGCCCACCTGGTATCTACCCGTTACAACGGCGTTATGGGTGGTATTGCCTGGGTAGGCGTTATGTGCGCCCCTTACTACGGCCCCAGCCAGAATGCAGGTCCTTATGCTTTTTCCAATATCTATGGCAACGAAGTGGCTGGCAGTTTTCCTACCTATACCTGGAATGTGGAATGTATGACCCACGAAATGGGGCATAACCTCGGCTCGAACCATACCCAGTGGTGCGGCTGGCCCGGCGGGGCCATCGATGGCTGTGTGGCCCTCGAACCTGCAACACAGGGAGGCCCTACCTGTGCAATGCCATCGCCGCAATACCCTCCTGCCGGCGGTACCATTATGAGCTATTGCCACCTGGTAGGCGGCGTGGGTATTAATTTTAGCAATGGCTTCGGACCCCTGCCCGGCGGCGTGATCCGCAGTACCATGTCGACTGCGGCCTGTGCTACCGCTTATATCCCGGATACGGTGCTTACCGTAAGCAATACCGTATTGAATGCCACCCGCGAGTGTACCAACGGAACGGTTACCTATTACTGGAATGATAATGATAACTCCGACGAGGCTGACAACAGGCTGGCCCTGAAAATACTGAAGGGCGCCAATAATATCGGTACCCTCGACGACGTAGGTTTTGCAGTAAGCACCAGCACGCTCGCCGCTTATGGCAGCAATGCCGGTACCGGGGTTACTTTCCCTTCCGGAACACCGGGTATCGGAACTACCAGTGCTGCCATGAACCGCTACTGGAACGTAACGCCCATCACGCAACCGGCTACCCCCGTGGAAGTACAGTTCCCCTTCAGCCAGCAGGATGTAAATGATATTGCCGGAACGGTAAGCGGCATCGTGAATTTTTCCAGTTTGAAATTCTATAAAATGGCTACCGGTGTAAATCCTAATCCTGCTGCGGGGTTTACAGGAGCTACTTCGGCCAATACGACCATTTATAACTATAATGCAACCACACCCGGGCTCAGCACCTGGACCTCCTCCACTTCGGGTAGTACCCGGTTTGCCCGTTTCCTGGTCAGTTCTTTCTCCGGGGGCAGCGGCTTCGGTACTACCGCACCTTTACCGCTGGATATTATCTGGTTTAAAGGCCGGGCGCGTACCAGCGATATCCTGCTGGACTGGGAAGTAGCGCTGGAAAAGAATGTAAAGGAATTTATCGTGGAGAAATCGCTGGATGGTGTGCAGTACGAAGATATGAGTATCGTGGCTTCACGTAACCTGGCAGCAGGTACCTACAGCACGATCGATAAGGAACCGGCACAGGGCAATAACTATTACCGCCTGTCGTATAACTCTATAGATGGTATCCGCAAAATACTGGCTTATACCCGCGTGGCCATCAGCGGCAATACGGCTTTGAGCATTTACCCCAATCCTGCGCGGGATGTGCTTTACATCGACCAGAAAGGACAAAGCGGTACTGCCATGATCCGCATTACGGATCTTAATGGCCGTACGGTATTCCGTACCGAAAACAGCCAGGCCAGTACCAGTATCGACCTCAAACACTTTGCCCGCGGTATCTACCTGGTGCAGGTGGTATGCGGCAACGAACTGGTCAGCCAGAAAATAGAACTGCGTTAAGTATGGTTCGCAACAGACCATGAAAAAGGAGGAGCCTCGGCTCCTCCTTTTTATGTTTTAGGTCGCAGACTTTAGGCCAATTCAGGATATACAAGCTGGTCGAAATCGGATATACCCAGGGTAGATTCGCAATGAAAGCCCTCTCCGTATTGCACGCCTATGCGGTGTCCGAGCTGTGCCGCACGGTTTTCGATCTTGCCGAGAAACGAAGGGTTGGAAATATAGGTTTCGGGTTCGCCGGAGTTGTCGTTAAAGAATTGTGTTTTATAACAGGCGATAGCTTCCATCTTTTTGGCAAAGGCATTGCTGATGTCGATAATAATATCGGGCTCGGTAAAGCGGTCCTGGATATAGTGGAATACTTTGGCCGGACGCCAGGCCTGTTGCGGCTCGTCGTCCCAGGTGGTCTCGATTTTGCGGAGTCCGCTCAGGAAACAGGCATCGGCAATCAGTCGGCCCGCACGGCCATGGTCGGGGTGACGGTCGGCAAGAGCATTGGCCAGCACGATATCGGGCTGGTACCTGCGCAGGAAGCGTACGATCTTTAACCGGTTCTCCTGGTTATTTTCGAAAAAGCCATCGGCCATCTGCAGGTTTTTGCGAACGGCTATGCCCAATAATTGTGCCGCCGCCGCCGCTTCTGTATAGCGGGTCTCTACAGTACCCCTGGAGCCCAGTTCGCCTTCGGTAAGATCGAGAATGCCGGCCTGCTGGCCTTTATGGATATGGTTGATCAGCGTGCCGGTACAGCCCAGTTCTACATCGTCGGGATGCGCGCCGATAGCAAGTATATGCAGTTTCATGAATTGTGTTTTTGAATACGGGGATAATAAAAATGGTTGCGGCGGGTTTAGCCCGGCGCAAAATTAATGGCAATGATCGAAAAAAAGCGGGATTAAAAATCGGGGGAGGCCGGGCGCGGCTTAATTGGTCATTCTTTTCTGCTGCAGCTGCATCTGGTAGCGGCTATAGTTTTTGGCCTCTATTTCCTGTACGATGGTTTCTATATCCCGGTCTTTATTGAAGGGGTCGTACTGGCGTTTCAGGTCGTTGTTGAAAAAGAAGGCTGCAGTCTGGTAAATACGGGCATTAAGGCCTCCTTTCAGCTCTTTGATCAGGCTGTAACAATCTTTACCGGTTTCGCGGTTGATCAGTTTTACCAATATCTGGCCCTGGGTCATCGACAGGTCTTTGAGCTCGTTTTTAAAGCGGGCGTTCATTTCCTTTTCGATCTGTTTCAGGTATTCCTTGCGGTCTTTGCGTTTGGTGCGGATGGCCATTTCCTTATCTACGCTGTTCATTACATAGGCGGCGGTTACGGCGTAGGGGTACACTTTGTATACATTGTACCGCAGCCGGGCCAGTTCGGCCTTGCGTTGCGGGTCGAGAATAGCGGCGAGTACGTCTACATTATCTATGAATACCAGGGGGTACAACTGGTTATCCACCTGTATTGCGCTGAGCAATATGGTGTCATTTTTCCCCGATGTATCCTGGGCCCGGCCTGTGGCCGGCAAGAACGATAGAACGAGGAGCAGCAGGGCTGTTCCTAAATGCTTATGCATTGTACCGAAGTTATTATTTATAAAGTTCCGTATATTAAACGGATTTAGAAAATTTAGATTGTTGGGTTTGCAATAGGTTTAATAAAATATGTTGTGTTGGTAGCAATTATTTTATTTCAGCATGTTGGGAAAAAATAGTTTATTAGCAGCCAAATTGTTAAGAAATGGTCTACAACTTAAGCGTTCAGAACTCGATGGTAACGCAATGGATGAGTGAAATAAGGGAGGTCGGTACCCAAAACGACCGGATGCGCTTCCGGAGAAATATGGAACGGATCGGCGAAATTGCTGCCTATGAGATCAGTAAGCTCGTGGACTATGAAGAAAAACTGATACAGACGCCCATGGGCGAGGCCTCCTGCAGGGTAATGACGGAGCAGCCGGTA
The DNA here is from genome assembly GCF_003014535.1 of Taibaiella chishuiensis. GTDB lineage: Bacteria > Bacteroidota > Bacteroidia > Chitinophagales > Chitinophagaceae > Taibaiella > Taibaiella chishuiensis. The sequence goes on from NZ_PYGD01000001.1 coordinate 1,178,677, forward strand.
CTGGCAACCATACTGAGAGCCGGTGTGCCGCTGCACCAGGGATTGCTTAATTATTTCGATAAAGGCGACAGCGCATTCGTAGCCGCTTACCGCAAGCATCACCGCGACGGCAGTTTTGAAATAGAACAGCATTATGCGACCTGTCCTTCGCTGGAGGGCCGGGTGCTGATCATTGCCGATCCGATGCTGGCTACCGGCGCCTCGCTGATCCTGGCAATAGAAACGCTGCTGGGGTATGGCAAACCATCACATATTCATGTCGTTGCGGCTATAGCCTGTACCGAAGGCATTGAAAATCTGCTCCGCAAATTTCCGGAGGTGGATGTATGGGCCGGCGATATCGACGAAGAACTTACCGCTAAAGGTTATATCGTGCCCGGATTGGGCGATGCGGGCGACCTGGCGTTCGGAAAAAAGGAACAGAATTAGTGTCCTGAAAGGCTTTTTATTGCCCGGGAAATATAGGTGTAAGTATCCTTGTTTTCAATTATTTTACGCTTATATTTGTAGGGCATTTTTTTTGTAAAAACCCAACATGGAAAAAAAAAATGCTGTCTATTGTATAATAACATTGTTTGTGTTATTTTGTGGGCAGAAATGTTTCCATTTAATCTGGTAATCCGAAAAATAAAATCATGAAGAAAGTATTACTAAGTGCTTTGGCTTTGGCAGGGATATCTTTAGCAGGGTGGGCACAGGATGTGCATTTTACACAATATTTTACCTCACCCTTGACGCTGAACCCTGCTCAGACCGGCCTCACGCAAAACGACTGGCGCTTATCCGCTAACTTTCGCACACAGTGGTATACTGTTTCCAGTAATCCTTACATGAGCGGTACCGTGGCTTTCGATATTCCAACATTGAGAGGGAAACTGCCGGAAGGCGATGCATTGGGCGTTGGTGTACTGGGCTTGTACGACAGGTCGGGTACCGGTGGTTTGCAAAATACGACTGTAGGTATATCGGTAGCTTATCATAAAGCACTCGGTGCTGAAAAACAACATACGCTTTCACTCGGTGTGCAGGGTTATATGGTGCAAAAAAGCATCCAGTTCGATAAGCTGATCTTTGGTGACCAGTTTGACGCTACCCGTCCTGAAGGTTACCTGAAAAATGCATCTGCCGAGAATTTCGGTAATGCAGATCTTACCTATCCCGATTTCAACGTAGGCCTGATGTACTCCGGCCGCGTAAGCGATAAGGCGACTATGTATGCCGGTTTTGGTTATTATCACCTTACCCGCCCCGAAGAGCGTTTCCTGAACAGCGGTACAGCGCTTAAGATCAATTCCCGCTATTCTGCCTATATGGGCGGCTCCTTCGAGATGAATGAAAATACCGTGGCTTACCTGAGCGCTATGTACCAGAAACAAGGACCCGCTTCTGAGTTCCTGATCGGTGGTGCTGCCGGCTTTATCATGAATCCCGGTCACGATGAGTATACCCGCAACACTATTTTCTACCTGGGTGCCTGGTATCGCTACGGTGATGCGATTGCTCCTTATGTAGGCTTCGAATGGTCTAAAATGAAAATCGGTTTCAGTTATGATGTTACCCTTTCCAGTGCACAGAACATGACCGGTGGCCAGGGTGCTTATGAAGTATCTGTAATCTACAACGGTGTGATCAATAAAATTACCCGTAAAAAATACAACTTTGCTTGTCCTAAATTCTAATACGGACGATAAAAACGGAAAACGCCGGCTGACAAACAGCCGGCGTTTTTTTTATGGGGTGTATGCATCCTGGCATAGCCTTGATCGGGCGAAATGGCTGTGGACAAAGAAGGGGCGCGCATTCGACGTATCGGGATGTATAATCCTGCAGAGCCGGGTATTCTACCGGTCGCAGTAATATACCGGAAGCAGCGCTATAACCAGGCATAAATCGAATGCATACAGGTAAGCCCTGTAGCGCGCATATACCCGGCAGGCCGGGCAACAGGTTATAAACGACCTTGTACGATACCCTGTACGATATCAAAAAGCGAAGGCCACCCATAAAGGGCGGCCTTCGCTTCTTTTGGAAAAAGGATAGTTCTTTTATCGCTTGATTGCCAGTTTGGATATGGCGCGTTGTTCGTCGGTTACGAGCTCAAGGTAATACATACCGTTCGTCAACGACGACACATCGACCGATAGCGTTTTTTCGCCGGCGGCCTGCCTGCCAAAGTCCTGGGTCAGTACTACACGGCCGGCAATATCCGTAACCCGTACGGCCGCGTTACCGGCTTTAAAGGCGTATTTAAAACTTACCAGGGATTGTGCCGGGTTAGGATAAGCAAACAGCGAGGTCCTGTCGAGGCCTTTTACCGCATCGGCTATGCCGGTACCGCCACAGTTGATCACAACACTGTGTAATGCAAGGTTATTGCTGGACACAGTATCTTTAATAGCCGTGGTATCGGAGAAACCGAAGAACACGGCAAAGTACTTGTAGTTGCCATCGGGGAAAGGCCCGGTAACCAATGAGGTGCCGGCACTGTTAAACAAGGCGCCGGTAATGCTTAAGCTCGTATTGGCGTCGTAGCCAACGAGTGTATCACCTACTGCCACTGCCTCGCCGGAATAGGTGAAAGAACCTGCAGAAGGGTCTTCAATCTCCGGGTCAAGACCTACCAGCGTATCTGTTGCCAGTATTGCATCCGGGCCATGGTTTATAAACAGGTATTTAATGGGGAAATCACCGGTACAAGGCAGGGTGGTACCCTCTGTAGGCGTTATCAGAATTGTTTCGATATCACAATACCTCTGCGCATATGCTCCGGTTGCCAAAAGTCCGAGGAGCGTCAGCGTTGCGTAAATTCTTTTCATAATTTTCCGTTTTAGTTATAAATAAATCAATAGTCAAATGTACGGGCTTTTCGCCCGTTGGTATACTAATTAAATGGTAAAAGGAGGGTAACTCCACGTTAAAAAAGGCGGGGATAAAAATGCCGAGAGAAGGCCTGTGGGACCTCCTCTCGGTTTATGTGTTTCCCGGGGGAATGATAAGCCCACGCTGTAACTTAGCGTTGCAGTACGGTAAATTTGCTGATGGCACGCTGGCTGTCCATTACCAGTTCGAGGTAGTAGAGGCCGCCGTTAAGTGCGGAGATGTCGATGCTTAATTCTTTTTCTCCGGAAAGCTTACCGAATTCCTTGGTCATAATCACACGGCCGGCGAGGTCGGTAACGCGTGCTGTGGCCGTAGTATTGGTAAAGTTATACTTAAAGTGCAGCTTGTCGGACGCCGGGTTAGGATATACATTCAGCGCAGTTTTCTCCAGGCCTTTGATGGATCCGATACCGGTAGAACCGAAGGTTACGTTTTCGATTACACTCTGGTTATCGCCACCTACGGTTGCCTGCGTGCCGTTAAGGTCCACGCCCGGATCGTCATGCCATACGCCGCTCCTGGAAACGATGTATGCATAAAGGCTTTCGAAAGTGGTATTAACCGGGATGTTAAACTGGCCTGTAGCAGAACCTTTGATGGCATAAATGTTCAGGGTGTCGACCTCGTTGGGATACAGGGTGAGGGTACCATAGTAGCTCACACCTACTTCGTTGGGCAGGCCCAGCAGATCGCCCGACATACGGAAGTATACGGTATCGGTAGCGGTAATACTGTCTGCTCCGGCATTTTTAACTTCGAGGCGTGTCCAGAGGGTGTCGCCGGTGTTGAGGTTGGCATAAGTTCCGTTGGTTTGTGGTGTCAGCCACTTCAGTTGCAGGTCTACATGTTTTTGTGCCTGCGCTCCGATTATAAACATACAGAACGTGATTAATGTAAGGCAAATTCTTTTCATAAAGTGTTTATTTAAGAAGTTAATAAAAAGATTAACTCAAATATAGCTAAACTTTTGGAATATTTAAAGTAGTACAAATAAAAAAGGAGCGCAATTTTGCGCTCCTTTTAAAAATAGTTATTGATTAAAACTTATTTCTGTACAGTTATTTTGCTAACAGCTTGCTTATCGCCGGCGGTCAGTTCTACAAAATACATACCGTTGTTCAAAGAAGATACATCCAGGGAGATCTCTTTAACGCCGGATTGTTTACCATATTCCTGGGTCAGCACAACGCGGCCAGCGATATCGGTAATACGTACAGATCCTGTTGTGTTTTCAAAGTTGTATTTGAATGTCAGTTTGCCTGTAGTCGGGTTAGGATATACATTCAGCGCTTCTTTTTTAGTGCCGAACAGATCTTTAAGACCAGTCTGGGTACCGAAAGAGAAAGCTGCGAAATCAATGTTGTTACCTGCAACATCTACTGGAGGATCTTGGGTCGGATCGTAACCTGCGTCAGTGAAAGGAACACCACTTCCGTCAATACCACGAACATAAGCTATTAAGGTATCGTTAGAGTTCGTTGGGAACCTTGCAGTTACGGGACCCACGCTTGAGTTACCAAAACTCTGACCTTGCCTAACTGCCAGGTATACGGTATCAGATGAGTTAGCAGCAATGGCTGGGCTGTTTAAGGTGTAAGTGATGTTGTAATCGTCTGTTCCGTCAGATGCAAATCCTTCTGTAGTAATCTTGATGGTGTCAGTTGCAGTTACAGCGGCAGGGCCGTTGTTTTTAATAACTACAAATATTTTAAATGTATCGCCAGCGTTCAGGTTAGCGAAATTTTGACCATTAACGGGTTGTAAGAAGGTCATTTCCAGGTCCGCTGTTTTTTGCGCGTATGCGCCAGTTGCCAATGCGCCGATCATGCCGAGCATCATGTAAATCCGTTTCATGTTTTTTGTTTTTTTGTTTTTGTTTAAAATAAAAATTAATCTAAAATTTCCCGGACGACCGGATGATCATCCGGGAAAACTCTTTATGCCAAAGCTAATTGTATGCGTATTATAATAAATTAGTTCGCGGTGAACTTGCTGATCGCCCTTCTTTCGTCGGCGATGAACTCTACGAAGTAAGTACCTTTAGTCAGGGCAGATACATCTACCGTAAACAGGTGGTTACCTACGCTGGTTTTACCAAAGTCTTTTACCAGTACGGTACGGCCGGTAATGTCGGTGATCCGTGCAGTAGCTGAGGCTGCTTTGTCGAAGTTAAAGTTGAAGTTCAGGGAACCGTGTGTCGGGTTTGGATAGATGCTCAGGGCTTCTTTAGTACCCGCGTTCACGTCGAAGATAGCAGTACCTGTTTTCTTCTTAAGGGTAACGGTTACACAAGTGGTATCGTTGGTGTGTATGTTGTCGAGGTAAGTATTGGCGTATGCCGGCATACCCTGGCCATGTAAGATTTCGCTTTGCTTGAACAGGAAGAAGCATAAGTCAATAGGCTGGTCTGCAGCCCTTGCAGAGTCGTTAGCCAGGTACAATACGTTGGCGAAATTTACAGAAGCACCGCTGGCAATGGCAGACAGGTTGAACACAAAAACCCGGTTAGTATTCTTTAAACCATAGAATATGGTGTCGGTTGTTGCAATGGCAGCAGGGCCATTATTGGTCACCTTAAAGCTGAGTCGTGCGGTGTCGCCGAAATCAACCGAGGTTTTATTGGCAGTTACTTCGAGTTTCAGGTCGCATGTTTTTTGAGCTGAAGCCACAAAGGAAAAAGCACCCAGAAGGGCGATAGTGGTAAAGATTTTTTTCATTTTTGTTTTTTTAAGAAGTAATCGGTTTTTTTTTAGTGTGTATGTGGTTTAAAGATTTTTAATGATAATCTGCCAAAAATAAGTAAACTTTTTCCTTCTGAAAAAAATAATCTAACAATAATCTATTTTTTTTTGAAGAACCCCCTTTGTTACATCTCTTTAAAGAACAAGGTACTTAGCTTCCCCTTTAGCAATAGTATTACTTAATCTTTGGCAATGGTATTGACATAAGTTTCTACCGGTAATCTTTTAGCGATAGACCTGGCGAGGGTCAGCTCGTCGGTATATTCCAACTCACCGCCAAAGGATATGCCCCGGGCAATCCCCGATATCGGGACAGCATAGGGATGTAACTGCTTACTGATATAATAGACGGTGGTATCGCCCTCGATTGTTGGGTTTAAGGCCATAATTATTTCCTTAATACCGCCGGAAGCCACGCGGCTGGTAAGATTGTCGATATAAAGCTGTTCCGGACCTATGCCATCGAGCGGCGACAACAGGCCGCCCAATACATGGTAGAGTCCGTTGAACTGGCGCGTACTTTCTATCGAGATAACATCCCTTATGTTTTCCACGACACAGATAAGCGACCTGTCGCGCAGGGGATTGTTGCAGATACTACACAGGCCGCTATCGGATATATTGTTGCATTCGGGGCAAAAACAAGCCTCGGTGCGCATACGGGAAATCGTGTCGCTGAAGTAAGCCACCTGTTCTTTATCTTCTTTAAGCAGGTGCAATACCATCCTCAATGCTGTTTTACGACCTATGCCCGGTAGCCGGGTAAAGGCGTCAACAGCGTCCTCTATTAATTTTGACGAAAAGATCATGTTGTAAAACCAGGTACAATACCTGCTGCAAATATAAGCAATCGTCCCGCTCCGCCCCCCCCTCCGCCGATTATTAATACGGCAGAACTGCTTTGATTTGATTAATCATCGTAATTTGGCAGCCGGATTACTAAATATTACATCTTGGAAACGGGTAAACACGGATTTAAAGACTTGAAAAGGACTTATAACATCAGGATCGGGATTTTGTTGATCATCAGTATGCTGGCTGCCTATCGCAGCTTCGGGCAGCCTGAAGCACAGAAGCCGGCCCGTATCCTGTTCCTGCTCGACGCTTCGAGTAGTATGCTGAGCGACTGGCAGGGACGCGAAAACCGTTTCCATGCAGCATCCCGGATCATAGGTGCTATTGCCGACAGTATCCATGGCATTAATCCTGATGTGGCGTTTGCACTGCGCGTATACGGCAACCAATTTCCTGCACAGGATAAAAACTGTTACGACTCCCGGCTGGAAGTGCCTTTTGGATATAACAATGTAGAACGTATCCAGGCCCGCCTGCGCTACCTGCACCCAATGGGCTTTTCGCCTATAGCCTGGTCGCTGGCACAAACCGCGGAACTCGACTTTACGGAAAGCAACAGCTTTGCCTATAGCATTGTGCTGATTACCGACGGGGGCGAAAGCTGTGGCGGCGATATCTGTGCTACGGTAACCAACCTGCTTTCCAAAAAGATCAGCTTCAAACCCTATATCCTGAGCCTGGTGGAGTATGAACCGCTGCGGCAACAATATGCCTGCCTGGGTAAATACCTTACTGTAGCTACCGAAAAAGACATTATCCCGGCGGTTAAAACCATTATCGGTGATAACCGCGTTATATTTTCCATACGCGGTACCGGCCTGAAGACCATTGCAGGAGCCACGCCGCCACCCACGATAGTGCCGGTAAAAATGCAACCCAGGTCCGTGGCCCCTCCCAAGGCCGAAGAAGACCCGAAGCCGGCAACGCCTAAAGTAGTGCAGCCCGAGCCGCGGCAGCCGGTAGTGGTTAAGGCACCTGCGCCGGTAAAGGAACCGGTACCCGTAAAAGAGGAGGAGCCGCGGGCTCCGGCCCGTAACATCGTACAGGTAGACCGGATACGCCGGCATACCAAATTATTGCGGCTGAACAATCTTTATGTACTGCCGGATCCCAACCCGGTAACGGTACCGCGATTACCCCGCATAAAAATACCCCTGGAGGAAGAGCCCCGGATTGTCGCTTCGACCCCACCGCCGGCCACAAACAGGCCGCCGGTAACCCAACCCCTGCCTGAGCGCCGCCCTGCAACTAAACCGCCGGCTGAGCGCCCGCCCGCGAAGCCTCCGGTGGCAGATAAAAAAGAAAAGGAAGAGCCCGTAGACTTTTTGGTGAAGCAGGATGAAGCCCAGGAAACCACCGCCCAGATCTACTTTACGAACGGGCAGGGCAAGTTTTACCTGACCGAGCCCCGCATGATCTTCCGCGACAGCAAGACCCAGAAAGAGATAAAATCCGTTTACCGTAATGTTAGCGGCGGCGAGCCTACGCCTATCAAAATACCGGAAGGTACTTACGACATCGTAATACCGGGCAGCAAGGCCAAAGCCTCTAATGTAACCGTGGCCCCCAACAAGACCAATAAGATCTATATCAAAGTAGGCCGGGCATCGCTGGCATTCCATTACTCCACTGCGCCCAAAAGACCGGTGAAAGAATACACAGCCCTGGTAAGCAAACGTTTTGAAGGAGGCCCGGTGGTCAAGCACCGTTGCGACGAAGAGTTGCCCTACGATCCGACCAATTACCATGTAGAGATCAATACCCTGCCGCCCACAATCTATAACGTAGACCTGAACTTTAACGAGGTGAAACTGCTGGATATACCCGAAGCCGGTACCCTCGAAATTACCAATACCGTGAGCTTTGGTAAAGTACAGTTCTGGTACCGCCTCGGCGATGCTTTTGTACCTTTCCTCGAAATGATGATCAATGGCAATACGGCCGCCCAGCGTGCCAACCTGCTGCCGGGCGCCTACCAGGTACGCTACTTTAAGCGTAATGCGGCGGGGCAGGAGGCTACCGTAAGGGCATTCTCGATCAAAAGCAATGCCGTAACACAGGTACAGCTCGAACCTTAAACCGGCTAACGATAATCACCCAGGCAACTGCAGGTAACGCAGTTGACAGCAAACCAGATATCCTATGCGTATTATCTCTTTCCTGTATTTTTTCCTGCTTACTTATATCATTGCGGCCCTGGTCTTCTGGGGCATCAGTCTCAATAAGCAGAACGAAGTAATCTTCAGCAACGAGATAGAGACCCTGCAGGTAAAGGTAGATAGCGTAGCCCGGCCCGAGGCTTACCGCAAGGCCTATGCCATGATCAAGGAGCGCGAAAATAGCCGCAAGCGCCAGTATCTTGGCGAGGGCGCTACCTTCCTGGCCATTATCATGATCGGGGCAGGGGTGGTATATTCTTCCATACGCAGCAGCCACCTGCTTTCGCGGCAACAAACTAATTTCATCCTGTCTGTAACGCATGAACTGAAGTCGCCGATAGCCGCCATGAAGCTGAACCTGCAGACCATGGCCCGGCGTAAGCTGAACGAGGAAACACAACAGCAACTGATTACCCGTAGCGTGAATGAAGCGAACCGCCTCGACGACTTGTGTAATAACCTGTTGCTGGCCTCGCAGATCGAAAGCCGGCATTTTAAACCGGCCGATGAGCGGTTTGACCTGTCTGAGGTCGTGGAGGAGTGCGTAACGGCTTATATACATCGCGACAAGCAACAGTTTATGATAAAACTGGAAGACGAGTGTTTTACCTCGGGCGACCGTTTTCTTTGGAAACTGGCCATTAATAACCTGTTGGAAAACGCGGCTAAATATGCGCCGCAGGATACATTGGTCACGGTGGAGTTGCAACGCCAGGATGATGAGCTGGTGCTGAGTATAGCCGACGAAGGCGAAGGCATACCCGATGAGGAGAAAGCGAAGATCTTCCGAAAGTTTTACCGGATCGGCAACGAGAATTCCCGTAAAACGAAAGGTACAGGCCTGGGCCTGTACCTTACTTCCAAGATCATCCAGCAGTTTAAAGGCGCTATCCTGGTGCGTAATAACACGCCTAAAGGGAGTGTATTCGAGATAACGGCGCCCGCTGCCTGAGTCGTTTTATAAAACAGTTTTCTTTACCGCTTCGAGTATATCCAGGGCCTCTTCCTGGCTGTTGCCCTCTGCATAGATACGCAGTACCGGCTCGGTACCCGAAGCCCGCAGCATCATCCAGCCGCCGTTATCGAGGTGGTATTTAATACCATCTATCGTTTCCACGCGTTCTACCTTGTATTTGCCGAAGGCGGTGTATACGCCGTCCTGCGCTTCTTTGATGATACGCAGTTTCTGCTCTTCCTGCAGCAACAGGTCGTTGCGTTCGTAGGCAAACTTACCTACTACGGCGTAAATCTCTTCGCAAAGCTCTTTCAGCGTCTTGCCGGTTTCCATCATATACTCGTAAATGGTGAGGCCGTCGAATATACCGTCGCGTTCGGGGATATGGCCTTTAATAGCGATGCCACCGCTTTCTTCTCCACCCAGCAATACATCTTCGGATACCATAATCTCGCTGATGTATTTAAAGCCGATCGGTGTTACCTGTACGTCGAGGCCGTATTGTGCACACATTTTTTTCACGCGGTCGGTTACCGAGAAGGCGATCACCACTTTACCGTTCAGTTGTTTGTACTTATGGAGATAGTGGATCAGCAGCAGGATAATATGGTGGGCATCGACGAAGTTGCCGTCTTCATCGTACAGGCCGATGCGGTCTGCGTCGCCATCGGTAGCCAGGCCCACTTTAAGTTCCGGCGTTTCGGCCATAGTCTGCGACAGTTGCAGCAGGTTTTTATGAATCGGTTCCGGCGCGGTGCCTTCGAAAGAGGGATTATAGTCGCAATGCAACAACACCGCGGCAGGCAGCGTTTTACGGATCACATTTTGCCCGGCCCCGAACATGGCGTCGTAAGCCATCTTGTACGGTGCATTATTCAGTTTTTCGAAATCGAATTTGGTATGCAGGTAGTCGATGTACATCGTTTCGAGATCGATGTACTCGAGCAGGCCTTTGGCTTCCAGGTCCTTCAGGTTGGCCGATGGGATGGTTACCTGTTCGGGGATGAGCGCCTCTACCGCAGCAATATCGGCGGGGCTGCTGGGGCCGCCGTGCGCGCCTTTCAGCTTATAACCGTTATAGGAAGGAGGATTGTGCGAGGCGGTAATTACAACACCCTGCTGCGCATTTTTGGCTTTAACGCCAAACGATACCATGGGCGTGCTTACAAAGCCTTTGGCCAGCAGTACTTTTACGCCGTTGCCACAAAGCACCTGGGTTGCCGTTTCGGCAAAAAGTTCGCCGGCAAAGCGGCAATCGTGGCCGATCACCACTACCGGCGCCTGGTGCGATTGCTTCAGCCAGGCGGCCAGGGCCTGCGATACGCGGGCTACATTATATACGGTAAAGTCTTTTGCAATAATGGCGCGCCATCCGTCCGTGCCAAATTTAATTTTGTCCATAAACTAATAAGATTCTAGAGATATGCTTTGGTTATTTTGTTGGTTCTGGTGCAAAGAAAAGGAAAAAACAACGATATGCCGAGCAGGGGATAATTACTATTTCGATAATGCATTATTTTTATGATATGAGCCTGCTGTATTCTTCCCTGCAGAACCGCGTAACAAATTGTACTTTTGCTGCTCAATAAAATATATACCCGTTAGGAATGGGCATCGTTATCCGTCAGTCTATTAAATCAGTAGCGATCACCCTTGTAGGTGTAGTACTGGGTGCTGTTATTACCATTATGTCGCCCCGTTTTTTCCCGAAGGGAGAACTGGGCTTTACGCAGAACCTGATCAAGATAGCCCTGCTGGTAACCAACCTGGGGCTCTTCGGCTTTAACTATACTTTATTGATCTATGGGCAAAAGTATCCGCCGGGGCATAAGGCCAGGGGTACTTTTCTCACGATCTCCGCCGTTATCCCGATGGTGTTTTCCCTGTTGGTTTGTGCGGGTTATTACCTGTTCCGCGATTATATCATATCGGTGTATCATAGCGGCGACGAAGTGTTGATGCGGCGGTATTTTGTGCTGTTTCCCCTGCTTACTTTCTTTACCTTCCTGATCAACTGGATGGAGGGCTACCTGCAATCGCTGCATAAGACGGCGATACAAAACGTGGCACGCGAGATACTGGCGCGGATTATCTATATCACGCTGATCGTGCTTTATGCCCTGGATGTTATTCCGTTCGAGACGTTTATCTGGGCCTATGTGTTTTTTTTCCTGGTGCCCTTCCTCTTCCTGCTCGTTATCGCTTTGCGCAACGCGGGCTTCCGCTTCGAGTACAAGCCCGGCCTGTTTTCCGGCAAAGAGATCCGGGACATCATCCGCTTTTCGGGATATCATATGCTCACGATCGTAAGCTCTGTGCTGATCGTACAAACCGATTCCATCCTGCTGGCGCCGCTTGATAAAAGCGGTTTTGCCGCGGTGGCGGTGTATGGTGTGGCCTCAACCTCTATCGCCATGCTGCGCAACCCGACAAGGGTGATCGGGATAGCGGCTACACCGGCTTTTACCCAGCACTACAATGAAGGTAACCTGACAATGCTGCGGCAGTTGTTCTCACGTTCGGCCATCAATATGCAGATCATCGCCACGGGTATGTTTGCCCTGGTGTTTCTTAATATCGATAATGTACAGCAGGTCATGAGCCTGATACAAAAGGGATATGACGAAATTAAAATACTGATCCTGGTCCTGATGATCGGGCAGGTGGTGGATATGTTTTCAGGGCTTAACTTCGAACTGATCGGGGTTACCAAGTATTACCGCTTCAACTTCTGGATCGCCCTGTTGCTGCTGGCCCTGGTATTTGCCCTTAACTACATACTGATCCGCAGGGTAGGGATCTATGGCGCCGCCTGGGCTACCACGCTGGGCCTGGTGGTATTCAACATACTGAAGACGTTGTTCCTGTGGAAGAAGCTGAAGATGCAGCCATTCTCTGCAGGCACGCTTAAAGCCCTGGCTGCCGGGTTGCTGGCCTGTGGCGTGGTGTGGCTGCTGCCCTTTATCGGCAATGTTTTTGCAGATGCGGTACTGCGCTGCATCCTGTTCTGTGGCCTGTACTGGCTGCTGTTGTTCCGCTTAAAGGTATCGGGCGAACTGAACGACATCACGCTCAACATTATCCATAAGCGCCGGCTTTACTAAGGTCGCGTGTTATAAAAATGCCGGAAGTTTCACGCTGGTGCCTCGCGCCCTTGTGGAATAAAAAGCTCATTCCCCCTTGCACCAGGGGCAATAAAAAAGTCCGAGAGCGTGCAGCCCTGGACTTGGTCGGAATAAGGGTAAAGTACCTGATTAGTGTATTACTACTACATTCACTGCATTGAGGCCTTTCCTGCCTTGCTGCAATTCGTATTCTACAGCATCGTTTTCTTTAATCTCATCAATGATACCGGTTACATGCACGAAGATGTCTTCTTTGCTGGTATCGCTTTTGATAAAGCCAAAGCCCTTTTCTGAGTTGAAGAACTTAACCGTTCCCTGATTTTTTACTTTTTCCACGGTAATGAATAATTTTATTTTGTATAAAAATGAGACCCGAAGATAAGTGTTTCGGATATTATGCGCATCAACATCCTATAAAAATTATAATTATTTAATTGCTAAAAACAGGTGTTGCTACAAGGGTGGAAACTCAGGTCTTTTTCGGCTTTTTCTTGGCTGCCGGGAACAGGACATTGTTGAGAATAAGCCGGTAACCGGGCGAGGTGGGGTGCAGGGCCAGGTCGGTAGGCGGATCGCCGATCTGGTGCTGGTAGTCTTCGGGATCGTGGCCACCGTAAAAGGTCCAGGTACCTTTGCCATACTCGCCATGGATATACCGGGCTTCGTTGGCAGCCTTGCTGTCGCCCATAACCAGTACACTGCTTTTCAGTACTTCCTTCCGGAAAGCTGTGGTCTGCCCCATAAATCCTTTAATGGTCGTAGTATGGTTCTGGCACAGCATGGTGGGTACCGGGTCGAATTTAGCGGAGAACGTAAACAGCGAAAAGTAATCGGCATTTTGCGGCACACGGCGCAGCATGGTGTTGTCGATGTCGGAGTACTCATACACATAAGGACTGGTAACCAGGTTGAAGTCCTTGAAGGCAAAACAGGGTGCGAAGTTGAGCTTCTGCTGCGCCTGCGGATCCATGGGGTCACCGTCGAATGGTTCGTCGCATATATCCACGCCATCGGCCGAGAGGGCGATGTCGTAACTATCGGTGGCGCTGCACATGGCAAAGAGGTAACCGCCGCCGGCCACGAAGGCCTGTATCTTTTTGGCAACGGCGAGTTTCAGCTGCGATACTTTTTTAAACCCGTGTTTTGCCGCCATGCCTTCCTGCAGTTTTACGTCCTCTTCGTACCAGTTGGTGCCGCGGTAGGCACTCCAGAATTTACCGTACTGCCCTGTAAAGTCTTCGTGGTGCAGGTGCAGCCAGTCGTATTCATGCAGTTTATCTTCCAGCAGTTCGTCGTCATATACCTTGTCGTAAGGGATCTCGGCATAGGTAAGCGCCATGGTTACCGCATCATCCCAGGGTAGTTTGCTTTTGGGAGTATAGACCGCAATTTTCGGGGCTTTTTCCAGTTTGATCACATCGCCGTTGTAGTCCGGGTCGGCTATCTTCTGCAGTATGCCGTCGTATTGGGCATTGGCCATAACCTGGTAATCCACGCCCCGCAGTTTACAGGTACGTTCGAGCTCGGCATTCTGATCCATGGCAAAGGCGCCGCCGTCGTAGTTCAGCAGCCAGTCCACAGTCATCCCGGCTTTCAGGGCCAGGAAGGCAATGCCATAGGCTTTCAGGTGGTTGGTCTGGTCGTCGGCATTCATGGGGATATACAGCTTACCGGCCCGGGCTACGGGAGCCAGGCCTGCAAGCAGCAGCAGGATAAATAGTTTCAGGCGCATACCGCAAGTTAAACATTTAAGTATATACCCGCCAATACTTAACGCGCCATTAATAGAAAGGGAAGGCAGGCCTGGTGTTCTGTTGCATCATTCTGCTTATTTTTGCTAGGTTCATGAAAAAAGACGCCGTTAAATACCTCCTGATCGCATTGGGAGCCGCCCTGCTTTTTATACCCTTCCTCGGTCAGGCACACCTGTTCGACTGGGATGAGGTAAACTTTGCAGAATGCGCCCGCGAAATGCTGCTTACCAAGAACTACCTGCGCGTGCAGGTCGACTTCCAGCCTTTTTGGGAAAAGCCCCCGCTCTTTATCTGGATGCAGGCGCTTTGCATGAGTGTCTTCGGCATTAATGAATTTGCGGCACGGCTGCCCAATGCCCTTATGGGTATCGTAACCCTGTGCACGTTGTTCTATATCGGTAAACGCGTGGTGAGCGAACGCATGGCCTGGTGGTGGGTGCTGCTCTATGCGGCAAGTTGGCTGCCGCATTTTTATTTCAAAAGCGCCATTATCGACCCTACGTTCAATTTTTTTATTTTCCTGTCTTTCTTCCAGGTATACCTGATGCGTTACGGGCGCAAACCCTTGCTGCATACGGTACTGGCAGGTGTCTTCCTGGGGCTCGCCGTGCTTACCAAAGGGCCGGTAGCCATCCTGGTGGCTCTGCTTTCGCTGGTGGTATACCTGCTGCTTAATAAAGGGTTCTGGGGGTATAAGTGGGCGCACTTCCTGCTGTTGATCGTGGTATGTGCCGCCACTACTTTCCTCTGGTTCGGTGTCGATATCGTGCGCAATGGCTGGTGGTTTACCCGCGAGTTCATTACCTACCAGGTACGGCTTTTCCAAACCGAGGATGCCGGTCACGGCGGTCCTTTCTATTACCATTTCATCATCCTGCTGATCGGCTGCTTTCCTGCGGCTGCTTTCCTGTTCCAGGCCGGGCGTAAGTCGGCGGCGGTGCGCAATACCAAAGAAGAAAGTGAGTTTGCCCGCTGGATGTGGATCCTCTTCTGGGTTACACTTATCCTCTTCTCGATCGTAAAGACCAAAATCGTACACTACTCCTCCTTGTGTTATTTCCCGCTTAGCTTCCTGGCCGCCCTGCAACTGAGCCGGATCGACGAGGCCAAAGTGAAGATGAAAAAGATCGTTACGGTCCTGTTATCGGTAACCGGTGTTTTGCTGGCGATCGTGATTACCCTCCTGCCCCTGGTCGGGCTCAACAAGGACAAGCTGATCCCCTTGTTCGATGACGACTTTGCCGTGGCCAACCTGCAGGCCCAGGTGCCCTGGAGTTATGCGGAATGTGCTTTCGGGCTATTGTACCTGGCCGGGGTAATCGTGGCCCTGGTATGGATGCGGCGCTCGTTCCGGCGGGGCATGCTGGTATTGGTTGCCGTGCAGGTATTGATTATACAGGTTACGGTAGCCCATTTTACCCCTAAGATAGAGGCCTTCTCACAGCGGGCGGCTATCGAGTACTACAAGTCATTTGCCGGTAAGGATGTATACCTGCGGCCCCTGGGTTTTGCCAGTTATGCCTTCCTGTTTTATTCTGAAAAGCAGCCTTCGCAAAATCCCGAATACTATAAAGGCAAGAACGAGTGGCTGCTGAATGGCAAAGTGGATAAGCCGGTCTATTTTATTACAAAAATTACAGATACGGAGTGGAGCAAAGACCCGCGACTGGTACAGATCGGGTCTAAAAACGGCTTTGTATTCTATAAACGGAAAGAATAGCGCTATTAACACTTTTTAGCAGAAGCAGGGAAGCAATAACAGCTTTTTTGCCTATTTTGCACGATTGAACAAAACCGAATCTTTTATCCAAAACTAATTTACACGACTTAATGAAACGTTTATTACTACTGTTCCCATTGCTGTTTGTTCTGCTTACTGCAGCCTTCGGTCAGGATGACAATGTAAAAGATGTGATCAGCTGGAAATCGGCTGTTCAAAAAACAGGGGACAGCACTTTTAAAGTAACCGTTTCGGCAACGATCAAAAAAGGCTGGCATATCTATACTGCGACACCGGGTGGCGACGGCTCGCAGATCCCTACAAAAGTAAGCTTCAGCAAAAATCCCAATATCCGGCTTAGCGGTAAAGTTATTGCCGATGGCAAGGCGCATACCGAAGAGGTAAAGGAACTGGGCTTTTCCATCAACTATTACGAAAACAAAGTAAGCTTCAGCCAGGAGCTGGTAGCCAGCGCCAATACCACGTTGAAAGGTTCGGTAGAGTACCAGGTCTGCAACGATGAAAAATGCCTGCCTACACCGCTGGAAAAATTCCAGGTGAATATAGAAGGCCTGGCTACAACTGCGGCGCCCGATACCTCGTCGGCAGTAACTGAAGATACCGCTGCTACGGTAAGCACAACCGTTACGCCCCCAACGCCTGCCAGCGGCGATACCGTAAGTAAGGCTACCACTACTACGGTAGCCGGCGACGGCTCGCAGGACCTGGAGAAAAGCTCTTTATGGCAGTTATTTATCGCGGGCTTTATCGCGGGCTTCATTGCCTTTATCATGCCTTGTATCTATGCCATGCTGCCCATTACCGTAAGCTTCTTTACCAAGCGCAGCAAGAGCCGCAGCCAGGGTATCAAAAACGCGGTCTTCTATTCGTTATCGATCATCCTGATCTTTACCGCAATCGGTGCATTGGTAACCTTGCTGTTTAGCGAGAAGACCATGTATGAGCTCTCGACCAGTATGGGCTTTAACCTGTTCGTATTTATCCTGTTTATCGTATTCGGTATCTCCCTGCTGGGGGCATTCGAAATTACCCTGCCGGCATCCTGGTCCAGCAAGCTGGATTCCAAGTCCAATACCAATAGCTTCGGCGGTATCTTCTTTATGGCGCTGGTACTGGTTATCGTATCGTTCAGCTGTACTTCCGCCTTTATCAGTTCGCTGATCGTATATATCGTTAAGTCGCAGAACAGCCTTGGCGGCCTGGTGGGCTTCTTTGGCTTCGGCCTGGCCATTGCGCTTCCGTTTGCACTTTGCGCCTTCTTCCCCGGCCTGCTCAACAATATTGCCAAATCGGGCGGCTGGCTCAATACCGTAAAAGTAACCATGGGCTTTATCGAATTGGCCATGGCCATGAAGTTCCTGTCCAATATCGATCTGCAGTACCACTGGCACCTGCTCGATTTCGAAGTATACCTGAGCATCTGGATCATAATTTTCGGTTTGCTGGGCGTCTACCTGTTGGGCAAGATCCGCTTCTCGCACGACGATGACCTGCCCAAGAATATGTTTGGTCATTCGTATCTTTCGGTGCCCCGGTTGATCTTCGCTATGGCTTCGCTGGCCTTCGCCGTGTACATGATCCCGGGCCTGTGGGGCGCGCCTTTGCAGGGTATCAGCGGCTTCCTGCCGGAGCGTAAAACGCTTGACTTTAATATCCACGATAACCTGATCAGTATACAGGCCAATACCGCTGCCAAAGATGACGATGGTGGTGTGCACCCGGTTAAGTATACCAATACGCTCAAATCGGAACTGCCGGGCATACCGTCCTTCTTCGATTACCACGAGGCGCTTGCGGCTTCCAAGAAGCTGGGTAAACCCCTGCTGCTCGACTTTACCGGACACAGCTGTGTTAACTGTCGTAAAATGGAACGTGCCGTATTATCCAAACCTGAAGTACTGGCCGAGCTGAAGAAACACTTCGTAGTTGCCAGTCTTTATTGCGATGATAAGACTGTGATGGCCGAGAACGAACACTTTAAAGCCAAAGACGGCAGCACCATTACCACCATCGGCGGTAAGAACCTGGAACTGGAGATCACCAAGTTCGGCGCCGTAGCCCAGCCGCTCTATATCTTTGTCGACAGCGAGGGTAACGTGATCAAAAATGCAGGCGGTTTTGTACCCGATGTACAACGCTTCCTCAATATCATGAACGAAGTAAAAGAGGCCTATAAAGCGCCTGGAAAATAAAATAGAACATGCTTATACACGACCGGCCCGGGAACATTTCCCGGGCCGGTTTTTTATTGTGGGCCACGCAGGTTATCAATGAATGTAAAGGATCGTGTTATTAACAGGCTTTGGTTAGCAGGAGTAACGAATAATTGCTATTTTACGGGATATAAACAACCCTATTTTTTATCTCCGTGTAATCGTCTACCCTATGAAACGTTTATTGCTATTATCCTCTTTATTGTTGGGTTTGCTCCATGCTGCCTCCGGGCAGGAGAGTGTACAAGATGTCATCAGTTGGCATCCCGTGGTTCAGAAAATGAAGAATGGCGCTTTTAAAGCCACCCTTTCGGCAACGATCAAAAAAGGTTGGCATATCTATACCGCGACACCCGGTGGGGACGGCTCGCAGGTCCCGACCAAAGTAAGCTTCCATAGTAATCCTCATATCAGGCTTACCGGGAAGCTGGCGGTTACCGGCAAGGTACGTACCGAGGAGATAAAAGAGCTGGACTATTCTATCAACTATTACGAAAATAAAGTAAGCTTCAGCCAGAACCTGGAAGCCGGCGCCAATACGGTGTTGGAAGCTGCTGTAGAATTCCAGGCCTGCAATGATGTGAAATGCCTGGTGCTTACCGTCGAAAAATTCAACCTGGAGATCGGAAGGTTATCACGGCAACCCGGTCCGGCAAGGATAGGGTATTAAGCAGCAGGTACGACTGTTTAAGTTATGGTAAGGCCCGGCTTATCTTTCTTTTTTTGATTATATTTACAGAAACCAAAAACAAGGATAACATGGCAAGCACAACCTGGGCGCTGGACCCCACGCACTCCGAGATTCAGTTCAAAGTAAAGCACATGATGATTTCGACCGTATCGGGCGAATTTACCCGGTTCGATGCTTCTATAGAAACGGAAGGCGACGACTTCTCCCATGCGAAAGTCACCTTTAACGCCGACGTCAATTCTATAACCACTAAAAATGAACAAAGGGACGGCCACCTGAAAGGCGAGGACTTTTTTGATGCCGGCAAGTTTCCCGACCTGCGTTTCGAGAGCACCGAACTGCAACCGGCGGGAGACGGGCAATACACCCTGAGCGGCAACCTCACGATCAAAGGCGTTACCCGCCCGGTAACGCTCGATGTAGAGCACGCCGGCGCCATAAAGGATCCCTATGGCAATACCCGCGCGGGTTTCGAGGTGATGGGAAAGATCAATCGTAAAGATTTCGGCCTCACCTGGCACCAGCTTACGGAAACCGGCGGCCTGATCGTAAGCGACGAGGTACGCCTGTTTGCCAATGTTGAATTTGTAAAGCAGTAGCAGCAAGGCTTAGCGACTATTATCGGAACGGCACAGACCCTCGGGTCTGTGCCGTTCCCGGTTAAGATGTATGGCGTATAATTAATCTCCGTCCTTAACGTTATAATGAAAGTATTATCGGATTTTCGCCGTAAATTACACAAGTTTTAAACCATACATTATCAACCAGAATTCCAGGCTGCTCATGAAAAAAGGGCTTTTATATACCGTGCTTATGCTTGCTGTTGTTGCGGGAAGCCTGCAAACAAGAGCACAGGCCAATATCGAAGTTTTTGGTCAGAACCGCATTCAATACCGCAGGTTCGACTGGAAATTTTATGATGCCGAACACTTCAAGATCTTCCATTACGACCGCTCGGGCAGGGAGCTCGCACGCTACGTTGCCGAGCAGGCCGAGCAGGATATAGCCGCCATCGAACGCCGCTTGGGTGGCCTGTTTCCCGAACGGATCAATATCATCCTCTTTAATGCCTACGACGAATTCCAGCAATCCAATATAGGTTTGAACGGCGACCTGCAATTGCAGAACGATAACCCCGCAGGTACTGTAAATATCGTGGGCGATAAACTGGTCATCTATTTTACCGGTAAGCATGCCGACCTCAAACGCCAGTTGCGCCAGGGGATGGCCAAAGTGGTGATGGAGCGGCTGATGTTCGGCGAAAACTTCAGGGAGATGGTGCGTAATGCCGTGCTGCTGAACCTGCCGCCCTGGGTAACCGAGGGCTATGTGGATTTTGTGGTGGATGGATGGACTACAAACGATGATAATGACTGGAAGAACCTCGTAATGCCGGAAGGAAAAGTGCGGTTCGATGTGATTGCCAACAAGAATCCCCGCCTGGCCGGCAAGGCTTTCTGGAAATACATCAGCGTAAAGTATGGCGATAACAATGTAAAGAACCTGCTCTACCTGACCCAGCTCAAAAGCAGCCTGAGCAAAGCCCTGGAGCTTACCATCAACCAGAAGCTTCAACCCGCATGCGATTCGCTGGTATCTTTTTACCAGCAGCGTTATGCATTCGAAGAACAGATATTCGAACCCCTGGATACCAATGCTGCCCTGATCCGGATCCCGGTGCCCAACGACGAAAGCCGTATCCGCGACATTATGGTATCGCCACGGGGCGGCGACGTCGCCTATGTGGAATGGAAATTCGGGGAGTATAAAGTAATACTCGAGAAAACAAGGATTATCGAAGGGGTGCCCAAAAGGGAAAAAACAGTACTGCTGACCGGCGGTGTAAAGAATCACCGCGAGAATGATGATCCCGATTATCCCCTGCTTTCCTGGAACAATACCGGCTTTAAACTGGGGGTGATCTTCAAGAACAGGAACCGGCTCAGGATTCGCGTGTACAACTCCGTAAAGGCCAAGATGGAAGACTTCCGGATTCCGCCCAACCGTTTCGACCGCATTACGGGCTTTACCTTTATGGAAGACGACGATAAATTGTTGATCTCCGCAATCCGCAAGGGCCAGAGCGACCTCTTCGACTACCGGTTGAAAGGCGGCCGTATGACCCAGATCACCGATGATGCCTGGGATGACGTAGCGCCGGTATTTGTAAGCGGCGGTTCGCGCAAAGGCGTGCTCTTCCTCAGCAACCGGCCCGAGCCTTATCTCAACATCAAACCCCTGCCCAACGAATTGCCTGCAGGCCCGATGAATGCCTTCTTTTACAATGCTACAACGGGCAGCTACGACCTGTTGCAGCTTACCCGTAACCAGAAAGGAAGCATAGAGCAGCCCGTAGCTTACGGCAGCGATCACTTCGCCTATCTTTCCGATCAGAATGGTGTGCGCAACCGTTTTGTGATCCTGTTTGCCCGTAGTGCCAAAAACCAGGATTCGGCCTATTCGGTACCGATGACCAATTTCAGCCGCAGCATCCTGTACCAGCAGTATAACCCTGCAAGTGGTAAGATCGCTGATGTGGTGCAGACGCGTGACAACTACGATATCTTTTTCCGGAATATAGACCTGCCTGCACCCGATGGCGCGGCCAAGCCAAAGAAGCTGTTGCCTTTGAGTTTCGTGGATGGTGTAATTAACTATAAGACAGCCGTATCCGCCGCGCCGATCAATTTTATGGAAGGTAAAGGCAAAGAGATAAAAGAAAAAGATCCTTTCGATATCCAGTCGGGAAACAGTTTCCAGAACGAGTTCAGCAGGAGGAGCAAACTCAATCCCGCCGACTCTGCCGCTGTAGAACCCGGACCGGAATCGAATGCCCTTGCCGATATGCTGGACCTGAAACAGCCTGCAGATACGGCCGTGAAAATAAGCCGGAGCGGCGACAAGGCCGGGGCTGAAGAGCCCGTGGTTACCTCTTCATCCGGCGCTACGGCATCGGACAATAAGCGGATCGTGTATGTCGATAGTACGTTTATCGATATGCGTTCCGAAAAATACCGCCTTTCGTTCAAACCCGACTTCTTCAGCGCAAGGGTAGATAACGGGGTTGTCTTTAACCGTTACCAGCCGTACAACAATAGCGGCGGACAGTTTACCAACCCATCGCTGGCGGGTATGCTTACAGCCAGCCTCAACGATAAAATGGAAGACTACCGTTTTACCGGCGGTATCAGGATACCGGTTAATTTTTCGGGGCTTACCTATTACCTGCAGTTCGAAAATTTCAGGAGGAGAGTGGATTGGGGCATCCTGTTATTGCGGCAGGAAAATAAGTACAACTACAGCTTCATGATTGATCCCAACCAGCCTGCATTTATAGAGCCGGGTAAAAGTACCACTACGATCCTGCAGGGAAGCGCCAGCTACCCGCTCGATAAGGTAAAGAGCTTCCGGATGCACTTCGGCCTGAGGCAGGACCGCATGGTGGTTAAGGCCCAGGATGCGATCGGGCTGGCGCTGCCCAATACGCAGGACTATTGGGCCCTGAGCCGCTTTGAATTTGTATACGACGACACCCGTAACCCTGCGATGAATATCTGGAATGGGCTGCGTTACAAACTCTTTGCCGACTATATGTACAAGATCTATTCCGATAATGAGTTCTACAATGCAGGCGGTTCTACGCAGTTTTACAAAAACGGCGGCTTCTTTAATGTGGGCTTCGATATCCGCTATTACCATAAGATCTATAAAAACTTTATCGCGGCAGTACGGGCTTCAGGTGCGCACAGTGCCGGCAACCAGAAGATCATGTATGTGATGGGGGGTATAGATAATGCTTTCAGTCCTAAGTACAGCAATGCCCTGCAGCCTTCCGATAAAAACAGTTACGCATTCCAGGCCCTGGCTACTTCGCTGAGGGGCTACGATCAGAATGCCCGTAACGGTAATACTTATGGCCTGATCAATGCCGAGTTGCGTTTCCCGATTTTGAATACCCTGATGCGTCGTCCCATCCGCTCCACCCTGCTGGATAACCTGCAGGCGGTAGCCTTCGTCGATATGGGATCGGCCTGGGAGGGCCTGATACCCAATGCTAACGATGCCAACCGGCATTATACCGTAAACTGGCCGGGCGGCAACCAGCCTACCGTAACCCTGCAGCTGCCTAACTATGCCGACCGGGGTATCGCGATCGGTTATGGCGCCGGCTTGCGTACCATGCTCTTCGGCTATTTCGTAAGGGCCGATGCGGCCTGGAATATCCGCAGGGAATTTACCTGGTACATCGGTTTAGGAACCGATTTCTAATTTTTGCAAAAAGTTGATAAATATCAATCTTAAATGTTATTATTGTGTTTTAAATATTTGGTACCAACCTTTTTTCTAAGATGGCAGTCTATCTTTACGTAGCAAAATTTAAAATGAGAAAAGTACTATACTTATTGGTTTGCCTGGCTGGTATCCTGCCGGCGGTGGCATATGGACAAAGCAGTGCGAATATTATCGTAGGACAAGGAGAGGCTTCAGATCCCAACCGCAAAGAACTACTGATTCCCAACGCCTTTACCCCCAACGGTGATGGCAGGAACGATATATTCCAGATCTCCAACTTCTCCAACGAGAAGCTGATCGACTTCCGGATTTTTAATCGCTGGGGCACCATCCTTTTCCGCTCTACCGATCCAAAAAATGGTTGGGACGGTACTTACAAAGGACAGGAGCAACCTATGGGCGTATATGGTTACCTGATTTGTATCGGTTATCCCGATGGCAAGGTAGAGACCTATAAAGGAACTGTAACCCTGCTTCGCTAAAATACCCATCAAAAGATTTTCAGACCGCTGCAAAGCGGTCTTTTTTTATGGCGGTTATTGTAAAAATTACAACTTTTAAAACTCATTATGAGTGACTTATGTCTGATAATTGACATTTTTTTGCTTATTATTGAAAAAGGATATGAATTTTCCATCAATACGATTAAATTTGTCTTGAACCTAAATTTCTTAAACCAATCAGTAAGTAAGTATGAATACACTTTTCTATTTAGTGCCCTGTTTTGGGATCGTCGCTCTTTTATTTACCCTGTTGAAAGGCGCCTGGGTCGGCAAGCAGCCGGCGGGCAATGACCGGATGAAGGAAATCAGTACCTATATCGCAGACGGGGCCATGGCTTTCCTGAAAGCGGAATACAAAATTCTTACTTACTTCGTGATTATTGCAGCAATACTGCTGGGCGTTATGGGGGCAAGCAATGCCAACTCGCACTGGAGTATTGCTTTGGCATTTGTAGTGGGCGCATTCTTCAGCGCGCTCGCAGGCTACCTGGGTATGCGCATTGCTACCAAATCTAATGTGCGCACCGCAGAGGCCGCCCGTACCAGCCTGAGCAAGGCGCTTAAGGTATCCTTTACCGGCGGTAGTGTAATGGGTATGGGTGTTGCCGGCCTGGCTGTACTGGGACTTGGAGCTCTGTTTATAATCCTTAAATTGATTTTTGCCCCCGAGGCCGGTGTGGACTCCGTAGAGATGGAACGTACCATCGAGATCCTGACCGGCTTTAGCCTTGGCGCCGAGAGCATAGCGCTCTTTGCCCGTGTGGGCGGTGGTATCTATACTAAAGCCGCCGATGTAGGCGCCGACCTGGTTGGTAAGGTGGAGGCGGGTATCCCCGAAGATGATCCGCGTAACCCGGCAACCATTGCCGATAACGTAGGCGATAACGTAGGCGACGTAGCCGGTATGGGCGCCGACCTGTTCGGTTCTTATGTAGCTACGGTACTGGCCACCATGGTACTGGGCCGCGAAACCATAAGCGGAGCCGGCGACCAGTTTGCCGGCCTGGCGCCGATCCTGCTGCCCATGATGATCGCCGGTGTCGGTATCCTGCTGTCTATTATCGGTACCTTCTTTGTACGCATCAGCGAAAATGCAGGCCTCAGCACCGGTAAAGTGCAGGCCGCACTCAATATGGGCAACTACGGATCTATCGTACTTACCGCAATCGTTTCCGTCGGGCTGGTCAGCTACCTGATGCCCGAAACTATGATCCTGCGCGGTCATGAATTTACCAAAATGGGTATCTGTGGCGCTATCTTCGTGGGCCTGGTCGTAGGTACGCTTATGAGCGTGATCACCGAATATTATACCGCTATGGGCAAACGCCCGGTAATGAGTATTATCCGCCAGTCGGCTACCGGCCATGCCACCAATATCATCGGTGGTCTGAGTGTAGGTATGGAAAGTACCCTGCTGCCCATCCTGGTGCTGGCGGGTGGTATATATGGCTCTTATGCTTTTGCCGGTCTGTACGGTGTGGCTATTGCCGCTGCGGGTATGATGGCTACTACAGGCATGCAGCTGGCCATCGACGCCTTCGGGCCTATTGCCGATAATGCCGGCGGTATTGCCGAAATGAGCGAATTGCCTGCCGATGTAAGGGAGAAAACAGATATCCTGGATGCGGTCGGTAACACTACCGCCGCTACCGGTAAAGGTTTTGCCATTGCTTCTGCCGCACTCACTGCCCTGGCGCTCTTCGCGGCTTTTGTGGGTATCTCCAAAATCGATGGTATCGATATTTACCGCGCCGATGTGCTGGCCGGGCTTTTTGTAGGCGGCATGATCCCCTTCATCTTTTCTTCGCTGGCGATTAAAGCCGTAGGACAGGCCGCCATGGCCATGGTGGAAGAAGTACGCCGCCAGTTCCGCGAAATACCCGGTATCATGGAAGGTACCGGTAAACCCCAGTACGAAAAATGCGTTGCAATCTCTACCGATGCTTCGATCAAAAAAATGATGTTGCCCGGTGCTATTGCAATCCTGGCGCCGCTTATCATCGGCTTCCTGCTGGGCCCCGAAGTATTGGGTGGCTTCCTGGCCGGTGCAACAGTAAGCGGGGTGCTGATGGGTATGTTCCAGAACAATGCCGGCGGCGCCTGGGATAATGCCAAAAAATCTTTTGAAAAAGGAGTAGATATCAATGGCGAAACTTATTACAAAAAGTCCGAGCCCCATAAAGCATCCGTAACCGGCGATACCGTTGGCGATCCTTTTAAAGATACTTCAGGTCCTTCAATGAACATCCTGATCAAACTGATGAGTATCGTGAGCCTGGTTATTGCCCCCACGCTGTCGCACCTGTTTGCCGAGCGTATCCAGCAACAGCGCAGCGAAAGCATTACCCGCATGACGCAGATGGCTGCCGGCACCACTACACACGAAGCGCCTCCTATGTCTAACGGAACAGAGCCATTGGCTGCGCCGGCTGCTGCTGCCGGCCAGGTAGACGACCAGGGCAATTACATCTATGATGTGGGTACGGTATCGGTATTGAAACTGGCCGATGGTACCGAGTTGCAGGCAGGAGAACGCAGCGTGGAGCGGAAGCTGGTTGATTTTATCGAACACGGCACCATCGACGAGCAGAACAAAAGCGCCAATTGGATATCCTTCGACCACCTGCAGTTCGAAACCGGTAAGTCCGACCTGAAACCCTCTTCAGAAGCGCAGTTGGGTAATGTGGTCGCTATCCTGAAAGCCTATCCTGCAGTAGCCCTTAAACTGGGCGGCTATACCGATAATACCGGCGATGCCGCTGCCAACCTCAAATTAAGCAAAGAGCGTGCAGAACATGTAAAAAGCCGGCTCACAGCAATGGGTGTCGATGCTGCACGTCTTGAAGCCGATGGTTATGGACAGGAGTTCCCGGTAGGCGATAACACGACTGCTACCGGCCGTGCACAGAACCGCCGGATCGATGTGAAAGTAGGAAAGAAATAGGCATGTATTGCCGGCAAGAGCCCCGTCCTGCTAAGCTTAGCAGGACGGGGCTCTTGCTTATGTGGTCCCTCCATTAAAGCCAGCTAACGGATGAGATCCTTCGCTGCGCTCAGGATGACAGGCTTACTTTTGGTGCTTGATGCTTTGCACGCTAATACGGCCGGCTAACGGATGAGATCCTTCGCTGCGCTCAGGATGACAGGGCTCCCTTTGGTACGTACCACGCTGATGAAGCCAGCTAACCGGTGAGCTCCTTCGCTGCGCTCAGGATGACAGGCTTACTTTTGGTGCTTAATGCTTTGCACGCTAATACGGCCAGCTAACGGATGAGATCCTTCGATGCTCAGGATGACAATACTCCTTCTGATACTTGATACTTTTCACGCTATTAAAGCCAGCTAACGGATGAGATCCTTCGCTGCGCTCAGGATGACATCTAACATCTAACATCTAACATCTAAAACCTAACCGCTATCTTTGCTGCCGACAGATCGTACATGAAACTACTTCTTATCCGTTTTTCTTCTATCGGCGATATCGTGCTGACCACGCCCGTACTGCGTTGCATACGCCGGCAATATCCCGACGCCGAAATTCATTTCCTGGTCAAACAATCGTTCAAGGCAGTAGTGGCGCACAATCCCCATATCGATGTGATCCATACCCTGGATAAAGACCTTAATGCCAATATAGAAACGCTGAAGAAGATTGGGTTTGATTACGTGATCGACCTGCACCGCAACCTGCGTACCATGCGGGTAAAACGCGCCATCGATGCGCCTGCGCTTACTTTCGACAAGCTCAACTTCCGGAAATGGCTTTACGTAAATTTCAAATGGAACGTAATGCCCGATAAAAGCATTGTAGACCGCTATTTCGAAGGCATGCGGCCACTCAAACTGCAAAACGACGGACAAGGCCTGGATTATTTTATCGCACCGCAACAGGAAACCCGGCAGGATGATATTCCAATGGGCCACTGGGCGGGCTTTATAGCCTGTGTGATCGGGGGCTCCTATGCCACCAAAAAATTCCCGGTCAGCAAATGGCGGGAACTGGCGCAACAAAGCCCTTATCCCATGATCCTGCTGGGTGGCCCCGAAGACCGGGACGAAGGCAACGAGATCGCGGCCGTGGATCCGGGCAAAGTGTACAATGCCTGTGGCAAATTCAGCCTTAACGAATCGGCCGACCTGGTGCGGCGTTCGAAAGTAGTGATCACCAACGATACCGGCCTTATGCATATCGCGGCGGCCTACAAAAAGCCCGTAGTTTCCCTTTGGGGCAACACCACGCCCGAAATGGGCATGTTTCCCTATTATGGTTTTAATAATTTAAACCAAAACGTGGCGCAATTGTCAGTAATACATGAAGTGAAAGGCCTGGGTTGCCGGCCCTGCAGCAAAATCGGGTACCCGTCCTGTCCGAAGAAACATTTCAAATGCATGGTGGATATTCCTGTGGGCCCGGTAATCGAAAGTGTGAAAAAATTCTGGAAACTATAAAGAATGCGATAATTACGATAATATTGCCCTAAACAATTCACAACCCAAAATCAAACTTATGCGTTACCTGCTTGTTTTATCCCTGTTTGCCCTGGCCTCCTGTTCTGCTACCAGGCAGACCGGTAAATCTGCCGATACGGCCGCCAAAGCTTCTCTGAAAGGAACAGTATGGACCCTGTCCCGCATACCAGGAACCGAAATGGAAAAGACCCGTAAACCGGTAACCATCCTGCTTTCTGACACCTCTGCCCGTTACGGCGGTTATGGTGGTTGTAACGGTTATGGCGGCGATTATGTGCTGAACGGCGACAGTCTTAAGCTGGGCGAAGTGCTGGCTACCATGATGGCCTGTAAGCCCGGATCGCATACCGAAAACAACTTTTTTAAAGCCCTGAGGGAAACAAATATGTACCAGATTTCGGGCGATAAACTGTTGCTGAAGAACGGTAATACGACCCTTGCAGAACTGACCCGGAGCAAAAAAGATTAAATTTTATTTGGGTACAAAGAAAAATAACTTTAATTTTGCGCAAAATTTTTGGAGCATGTTTGCAGTTGTAACAATAGCAGGACAGCAGTTCAGGGTTCAGGAGAACGACGAACTTTTTGTACACCGCCTCGAAGGTAAAGCCGGAGACAGCGTAGAATTTTCTGATGTACTGATGACAAGCAACGGCGGTAATATTACCGTTGGTGGCGCTGTTAAATCAGTAGTAAAAGCAGAAATCATTGATCATCTTAAAGGCGACAAGGTTCTTATCTTTAAAAAGAAACGTCGTAAAGGATATCAAAAATTAAACGGTCACCGTCAGGCTTTGACCAAAATTAAGATCCAGGGAATCGCATAAAGATTTTTTGGATGAATTAATTTATTATTTAACTTTGTAAGGATTACATTTTTAATTAAAAAATCATGGCACATAAAAAAGGTGAAGGTAGCGTAAGAAATGGTCGCGATTCACGTAGTAGACGCCTTGGTGTTAAAATATTCGGAGGTCAGCCCGCTATCTCAGGTAATATTATCGTACGCCAGAAAGGCACTGTATATCATCCCGGTGAGAATGTCGGTATTGGTAAAGACTTTACGATCTTCGCATTGAGAGATGGTATCGTAGAGTTTAGGAAAACCCGCAGTAAAACTTTAATTTCAGTTAATGAAGTAAGTGCCGTTGAAGCCTAACCCTCTTCACCGGTTTTGCCATAATAAAAAGAGCTTTTTTTATTTTCTAACCCTTAAATTCGATTAAGTATGGCAACTGCAAAAAAAGCTGCTCCGAAGAAAGCAGCCGCAAAAAAAGCCGCTCCTAAAAAAGCCGCTGCGAAGAAAGCTGCTCCTAAAAAAGCTGCTGCGAAGAAAGCCGCTCCTAAAAAAGCTGCTGCGAAGAAAGCTGCGCCTAAAAAAGCTGCCGCTAAAAAAGCTGCGCCTAAAAAGGCCGCTGCTAAAAAAGCTGCACCTAAAAAGGCTGCTGCCAAGAAAGCTGCTCCAAAGAAAGTGGCTGCTAAAAAGCCAACTCCAACTAAAGTTGCTGCTAAGAAAAAGTAAAAACTCAAAATCTTTAGAAGAAATCCCGGCATACATCTGCCGGGATTTTTTTGTGCCCGCTGAAAGCAATATTTTTGAAAAAAAACAGTTTTGACTATTCACCGAAATAAATCCTGTTTGAAGCCAATCCTCTTTTGCCTGTTGCTCTTGTGCAGCGGCAGCCTGCTGCAGGCGCAAAGTATCCAGGGTGTAGTTACCGATATGGAAGGTATGCCGCTGGTAGCCGTAGCGATCAGTAACAAGACCAGGGGCCAGGTTACCATGAGCGATGCCGACGGTCGTTACAACCTCGCAGCCCATAAAGACGATAACCTCGAATTTACCTACCTCGGTTATTACTCCGTAAGCATGAAGATGCCGGAAGAAGGCAATGTATTCCGCAGGATCAGTCTGAAAAAGAAATTATTCTCGCTCGACGAAGTCGTGATCGGGCCCGGCTGGACCGACTACCAGAAAGACTCGATCGAACGGCGCAAGACCTATAAGTTTGCCCTGGATCGCAAGAAAGAAGGCTCTGTATTCAGCCCGGCAACGGCTATTGCCGATAACTTTTCGCAAAAAGCCAAACAACGCTGGCGCTTCCAGAAGAACTTCGCAAAATGGGAAAACCAGAAATTTGTGGATACGCGGTATGGCCCCGAAGAAGTAAGCGAACTAACCGGGCTGCAATCCGATTCGCTGGCCGCATTTATGAGCGCTTACCCGATGCCCGCCGATTATGCCCGTACGGCAACCGACCTCGAGATAAAAATGTGGATCAAATATAATTACCGGAGTTGGATGAAGCACCCCTTCGTTCCCAAAACCGATACTATGTCGCCCGCCGATACCACGAAGAAGAAATGAGGTTATCCATCTGTATCCTGGTTTTATGTTGTTGCTGCCTGGGCCGCCTGTCGGCTGCAGTGCTTAAGGGTATCGTATCCGATACCGAGACCGGCGAATTGCTGGCAGGGGTATTGGTAAGCAATACCAGCAGGCATACTGCTGTTTTTACCGACGAATATGGCGCCTTTACGGTCGAAGCCTATGCCGGCGATACCCTGCAGATCAGTATTACCGGTTATCTTTCCCGGTCGCTGGTCATACCCTTGGATGGCCTTTCCTGGTTCAGGCGTATCGCACTGAGTAAAAACCGGATCGCCATCGATACTGTAGTGATCAGGCCGGGGCTGAGCGCCTATCAGCAGGACTCGCTGGAGCGCCGCGAACTATATGGCGATAAGCTGGACAAGCGGCCGGCTAAGTTCGGCCTCAACAAACCGCATCCCTTGTATGGTGGTTATGGCGCCGGCAAAGTAACCTTTAACGGACCGCTATCCTCTATTTTTCAGAAGCGCAGCAAGCGTTACAAAAGACTCAAAGCCTTCCAGGACCAGTTTAATGCCGACGAGCACCGGCGCTATACCGAAAGCCGGTACAGCATGAGTACGGTAGCAGCGCTTACCGGTCTGAAAGACCAGGCCTTGCTGGACTTTATGAATGCTTATCCCATACCTTACGATTTTGCCCGTACAGCTACCGATGTGGAAGTGAAGATGTGGGTATTGTATAATTACAGGATATGGTCCGGCAAAAGAAAATAGGGACAGCTTGCGCGTGTTAACTGCTCAGATGCACTGCTGGCCCGTATTCCGGCGTGCAGGTATGAAGATTGTTTATGATTACCCTTTAAGGAAATGGACGTTACCGTTTCCCGGGCTTAAGGATGTACCTGGCCTGCAGGCAAAGAAGATCAGATCGATTTTACGGGCGCTGTTAAAACGTCGCCATTGCGCTGGTCGCTTTCGATCTGCCCGTCGCGCATCAGCAGCGTACGGTCGGCCATAGCGGCCAGTTGTTCGTTATGGGTAACGATTACGAAGGTCTGGTTATAAGCTGCTCTCAACTCCAGGAACAATTGGTGTACTGCCTGGGCATTGGCCGTATCGAGGTTGCCGGTAGGTTCGTCGGCGAAGATCACGGCCGGGCGATGTACGATGGCCCGGGCTATGGCTACCCGTTGCTGCTCTCCGCCCGAAAGCTCGCCGGGCTTATGGTTGAGCCGGTGTCCCAGTCCTACGGTCTCTAAGATCGCTCCCGCAGCGGCCTGTGCCTCTTTTTTGCCCTGGCCTGCAATCCATAAAGGCATGCATACATTTTCGATGGCGGTAAACTCGGGCAGCAGGTGATGAAACTGGAATACAAAGCCCATGTTCTGATTCCGGAATGCTGCCTGTTTTTTGCGGGACAGCCGGAACAGGTCCTGGTTCATCAGTTGTACCCGGCCGCTATCCGGCACGTCCAATGCACCCAGCAGGTGCAGCAAAGTACTCTTGCCGGCTCCCGAAGGACCAGCAATCGCAACAAATTCCCCCTTACCGATATGTAAAGAAACATCGCGCAGCACCGTTAACCGGCCGTATTTTTTCGAAAGATTCTGGGCGTCGAGCATGTAGGCTTATTTTCGGATCAGCTTGTAGTTTTCAAATTCAAACAATCTTTTTCCCGTTAGTTTATTCAGCAGGAACATAACACGGTCTTTAAGGCTCATATTCGACTGCGCAGGATCGTAGTCGAAGGTCCAGTCCTGCGCCGCGATGGTCTCGTTCATATAAACAGGATGCGGCTTATCGAAGCGTTCCAGGCGATCGACCTCGTTAAAGTCGAAAGGCTTTTGTGTCGTATGGTTGTGTACCCATTCGTCGTTATGCCAGAAGCGGTTGAAGTAGTCGGCTTTCCGTTTCATGAGGGCCGGGTTGCGCGAGTAGGAATAGTGGTAAACCGGCACATGGCTGTTGAGCACCCGCAATTTTTCGCCGGCCTCGCCGGCCCGGTAGGCTTCCTCCGAACTATACTTCCGGAATCCCTGCGAGTCTTTGTACGACCAGATGCGCCCCGTATTGCGGAACGCGCGTATCTCGAAAGGGTGGGTCTTGCGGGTATTGCGGATATGGTTAAAGTCGCCCCAGAAATGATAAAAGGGGAATAACAGGCCTTCTACCTGCGGGTCTTTATCGGCAGTGTAGATGAGTTGCCGGAGGCGGGCCTGGTCGTTTTCGTGTAATACCTCGTCTACCTGCAGGTGCACGGCCCATTGCCCGCTTACCTGGTCGAGCCCCAGGTTCGATTGCTGTGCAAAAATGGTACCGCCTTCCCTCATCTTTTCATCCCATACCGTGTCTATAATTTTGATGCGGGGATCGTTCAGCGCTACGATAGCTTCGCGGGTACCGTCGGTCGAATCGCCTACTACCACGATCAGTTCGTCTACTACAGGCAGCAGTGATTGTAACGAAGGGATAAAAGGGTAGCCGTATTTAAAGCCGTTTCTGACATAGGTAAAGCCGCTGATTGTCATCATGTATCTGCTATCGGGGAATAAAAAACAAATTTACCATTTTAATTAAACTATCCCCGGTATAAAATTGTCTGAATGGAAACGCAAAGGGTACGCCCTGCTTAATAACAAAAAGAAAACGTACCAAAAAGATACAATTGTTCGTTTTTGGTAGGGAAACCTTACATTTGCACAAATCAACATCACATAAAAAAATATTAAAATATGTTTTGGACTTTAGAATTAGCTTCTCACCTGGAGGACGCGCCCTGGCCCGCTACAAAAGATGAATTGATTGATTATGCGATACGTTCGGGCGCTCCGCTGGAAGTAGTAGAGAACCTGCAGGAACTGGAAGACGAAGGTGAAATGTACGAAGGTGTAGAAGATATCTGGCCCGACTACCCGACACAGGAAGACTTTTTCTTTAACGAAGACGAGTATTAATTAATCAAAAGCGATGCAGCCTGTGATATACAGTATGCTTCGTGCTTTATAATATTAAGCGCTTCAGAGCGTACACAGCATCCCTTCCCCGGGGATGCTATTTGTTATCGTAATAAGTGGCGTTAAGCGAAGTAGAGAACAGCAGGGAGTATAATACCACGAACGCCATACTGGTTACCAGGGTTGCCAGTACTTTAATCAGCAGGTAGCCCATGCTGCTGAAACTCCAGATCTCGATAATGTAAAACACAAGATGGTGCAGCAGCAACAGCACTGCAGAATAGGTGAGGAAAGGCGTCCAGCCCATGCTCTTGATATTGGGCGAGGTATTGGGATATTCGGAAAGCCTTTTGGGTAATAGCGCCACCAGTACATTGGTACGGAAGAAAGCCATCAGTACGCAGGCCGCAGCATGTATGCCACCGGTGTCCATAAAGGCATCTATGGTAACGCCCATGGTAAAGCTCGAAATAAGCAGGAACCATACCGGTGTAGACAAGGGCAGCACCAGGATGAATAAAGGGTAAATAAAGGGAGTATAGGGCGGAAATCCGGAAGGATTGGCCCACCAACGCAGCGGTATCTTATTAAGCAATAAGACCTGGATCAGTACCAGCAGTACAAAACGGAAAATATTGCGGAGGTATATACTCATTGTGCTATCATAATGGCCGGGAGGTATTCCCTGTGCCTGGCTTTTAAATTAATGCGCAGGTTTGGCGGTTTCTGCTTCTACCTGTTTTTTCTCTGCTCCCATTTTATCGTCTACCACGTAAACATACTGCAGGCTCCTGAAATTTGTCGACAGGCGCACTTTCAGGTTTTTGGCACTGCTCGCTTTCATCGTATCCACCTTTGCTACCGTACCGATCAGTACGTTTTCGGGGAAGAAAGAATAGCCTGTAGTGTACACGCTATCGCCTTTTTTTACTTTGATATAGACCGGCACTTTTTCCGTAACCACGTATTCGGGCGAGCCCGGGTTCCATATCGTGATCAGGTTGGAAGTACCGTCGGGGAGTTTCGAACTTATTTTACGGTCGCTCAGTACAGATACTACGCGGGCATAGTGGGCCGATACGTTGGCCACCCTGCCTACCACACCATTGCCGCTCACTACGGCCATGTCTTTCTGCACACCGTCGCTGGCGCCGCGGTTAATGGTTATAAAGTTGATCTTGTCGTTGCTGATCGAGTTGTTGATAACGCGGGCAGGAATATAGTTGTATTGCGCGTAGCGAATGGTTTTGAGCACACCCTGGGTATTGATGCTGTCCTTTTTGCTCGTATCTCTTACCGTTATCGGGATGCGTACGGTGCTATCGCGGAACTGGTCGATATTGCTTACCTGGGCGATCGCATTGCGCAGCCGGGCATTTTCGGTAAGCAGGCTGTCGTTCATCTGTTTCAGCTGGAAATAGTAAACGACATCATTCTGCTTTTTGTACATATACCCGACAACCGAGTTGGAGGAACTGACGATATCCACTCCCTGCATATTACGGTTCTTGGATATCAATGCCAGGCTTACCACTTCCAGGATCAGGAAGAGGATAAGGTTCCAGAAGCGGCGGATAAGAATAAGAAAGTTGCGCACAAAAATATCGGGTGAAAGGAGAAGGGCCTAATGGCCCTTCGGTATTATTTCATTAAGAATGTAAAACGGTTAATGTTTTTCAGCGACATGCCGGTACCGCGTACTACGGCGCGCAGCGGATCGTCGGCTACATGAACCGGCAGTTTGATCTTATGCGAAATACGCTTGTCGAGGCCGCGCAGCAGGGCGCCACCGCCGGTCAGGTACAGGCCGCGACGGTAAATGTCGGAAGCCAGTTCGGGTGGGGTGCTTTCCAATGCTTTAAGAATAGCTTCTTCGATTTTGAAGATGGATTTATCCAGCGCTTCGGCTACTTCCTGGTAGGAAACCTGGATCTGCTTGGGGATACCGGTTACCAGGTCGCGCCCGTTTACGGCGATGTCGTCGGGTGGGTTATCGAGTTCTTTCAGCGCCGAACCTACGTGGATCTTGATCTGCTCGGCCGTACGTTCGCCGATGTTGAGGCTGTGGTAGCGGCGCATAGCTTCCATGATGTCGGTGGTGAACTCGTCGCCTGCAATACGGATACTCTGGTCGCATACGATACCGGCCAGCGAGATTACCGAGATACCGGTAGTACCGCCGCCTATATCGATAATCATGTTACCGGTAGGTTCTTCTACATCGATACCAATACCCAGCGCTGCGGCCATAGGCTCGTGGATCATGTATACTTCTTTGGCGCCAGCCTGTTCTGCGCTGTCGCGCACCGCACGTTTCTCTACCTCGGTAATGCTGGATGGAATACAGATAACCATACGCCAGCTCGGTGGAAATAAAGGCTTCTTGGGATATACCATTTTGATCATCTCCCGCAGCATGCCTTCCGCCGCGTCGAAGTCCGCAATCACACCGTCTTTCAGGGGACGTATCGTCTTCAGGTTATCATGGGTTTTTTCATGCATCATCATCGCTTTCTTACCCACCGCCACAATTTTATTTGAGGACCGGTCTTTTGCTACGATCGACGGTTCATCTACTACTACCTGGTCGTTATGAATGATTAATGTATTGGCTGTGCCAAGATCTATGGCAATTTCCTGTGTTAAAAAATTGAACAATCCCATTGTCTGTCGGAACTCCGAAAATATTAAAAGAGGTGAAAATATTAGTTGTTGAAAGATAACTGCAAAATTGCAAAAAATAAATGTCTTTATCCAAGAGTTTTCCTAAAAAAAGTATAATTGTCCAAACAAAACGTACCGTGTCATAGGTCTGTAGTTTATATATGTTATTTCTGTGTTGCCAGGAAGCAGCGCTGGCCTGACATTTGTCACCGGGATGTAAATATTTTGCCCTGAAAACCAAAAAATCAGGGTTGCTTATATGGTTATAGTACTTATGTAGTAACGATTACTTAATTTTGCAGCCAAATTCGAAAAATGATACAGACAGATATAGCTATTATAGGCGCTGGTCCCGTGGGTTTGTTTGCAGTGTTCGAGGCAGGATTGCTGAAGATGCGTTGCCACCTTATCGACTATCTGCCGCAAATCGGCGGGCAGCTTTCCGAGATCTACCCGAAAAAGCCAATCTACGATATTCCCGGTTATCCTTCCGTACTGGCACAGGAACTGATCGATAATCTTAAAGAGCAGATACAGCCGTTCCATCCCTCCTTTACGCTGGGCGAGCGTATCGAAACCCTGGAGAAAAGAGGCGAAGCAGACTTCCTGCTCAAAACCAATATGGGTACCGAGATCGAAGCCAAAGCCGTGGTAATTGCCGGCGGATTGGGTTGCTTCGAACCGCGTAAACCTGCAGTAGAAGGCCTGGACGAATTCGAAAACGGTAAAGGCGTAAACTACATGATCCTCGAGCCCGAGCATTTCCGCAACAAACGCATGGTACTGGCCGGCGGCGGTGATAGTGCACTCGACTGGACCATTCACCTGGCCAATATCGCAGAGCGCGTAACCCTCGTACACCGCAGCGAAAGCTTCCGTGGTGCGCCCGATTCCGTAAACAAAGTAATGCAGCTTGCCGAAGAAGGAAAGATCGACCTGATCCTGAATACCAACCTGACACAGGTACATGGCAACGGGCACCTGCACAGCGTATCCATGCAGGACGCCAAAACCAAGGAAGAACAGACCATCGAAACCGATTACCTGATCCCGCTGTTCGGCCTTAGCCCCAAGCTCGGCCCTATCGAAGGCTGGAACCTGAACATCGATAAGAACGCGATCGAAGTAAATACGGAAGATTACTCGACCAATATCCAGGGTATATGGGCCATTGGCGATATCAATACTTATAAAAACAAGCTGAAGCTTATCCTGTGCGGCTTCCACGAAGCAGCGCTGATGAGCCATAGCGTTTATAAATACATTAACCCGGGTGTGAAATACACGATGAAGTATACTACCGTAAACGGTATCGCTGAATTCTAATCCCGGTTGCAAAAGCCTGTAAAGCCCGTCGCTACTACAGCGACGGGCTTTTTGCTGGTGCAGGCCATAGCGAATAAGCAAGGCGGTATGGCTCCCCGCAGGCTTGACGCGGAACATAAAATTGCATAGCTTTGCAGACCGGTATGCGCATTGCAAACCCGGCATTCCTAATCTTAATATTTTTTATGGAAGATAACCTGATAACCGTCTATGTACAAGACAGGAACGGCAACGAAAACGCGCTG
Source organism: Taibaiella chishuiensis (assembly GCF_003014535.1). GTDB lineage: Bacteria > Bacteroidota > Bacteroidia > Chitinophagales > Chitinophagaceae > Taibaiella > Taibaiella chishuiensis. The sequence goes on from NZ_PYGD01000001.1 coordinate 1,216,580, forward strand.
GAAGCCCCTACAGACATGAGCCTTAGCCTTATGGAACTGCTGGTGGCCAACGAGTATGATGTGCTGGCTACCTGTGGTGGTATGGCCCTCTGCGCTACCTGCTGCGTAGATGTGCTGGAAGGGGAGGAGCACCTGAGCGAAATGAGCGATGATGAATATGCCATGCTCGATACCCTGCCCGACCTGCTGCCCAATTCGCGGCTGGCCTGCCAGCTGAAGCTGAGCCAACAGATGAACCATCTTAAAGTAAAACTGCACGGCGAAGGCTAGGTAAGTTTGTATACAAGAAACAATAACGGCCACAAGCTTTGTGGCCGTTATTGTTTTTATAAACGATCGTCGTTGCTTACCGGTTTTACCAGTTCATGGGTCTTTACAAACTTGCACCAGGCGCAATCAGGCTCGTTACAACCCCGATCAAATTCCTGGTTCCTGATGCGTTTATCGGCTTCTTTGATCTGCTCGGTTACCGTAAGCAGGTCGGCCGGGGTAATGGGCACAAAATACCGTACAAAATCGCCTGCATCATTCTTTTCGATATAATCAAACAGCCCGGCTTTCATATGCCAGTGCTGCGCCTGTGCATAAGGGTTATTGTCGAGCAGCAGCCGGTAAAATACCATTTGCCGCCAATAGTCGCCGCCATTGGGATGGCTTTCGCTGGGGGGTAATAATTCCTTCTTTTTACTGTACTCCGGGTTGCCCGTTTTATAGTCGACCACGGTACACTCATTGCCTTCAAATTCGATCTTATCCAGCTTGCCTTTTACCGGTACGCCGGCTACTTCCATATTGCCAAGCATGCGTTCTATAACTACTACTTTATTGAAGTCGCGGATGTAATGGTCGTAGTACTCGGTAAGGATCTTGGCGCCTAGTTCCTTGCGGCGTTTATACTGGATCTCGGTAAAGGCATCTTCATGACGCCAGAGCATTTTTTCAAAGTCCTGGATCATTTCCTCTTTACCCGGGAATTGCTTCTCCGGGGCATCGATCATTTTTTTGAAAAGCTTTTCGAGGGCATAGTGTATGGCAGTACCAAAGGCCATTGCATCGTTCTTGGCCACAGGCACCTGTAGTATGGTCTCGTAATAGAAGGCTATCGGGCATTTCAGGTATTTGTTCAGGGCCGAGGCGCTCATGACGAAACGTTCCAGCCTGCTTTCCAGCAATTCTTTTTTAGCGAGCGCTATCTGTACCGGTGGTACCGGTACAAAGGCCCAGTGCAGGTAATCCATTACCTGTTCTGTAGACACATAAGACAGGGCCTGTTCGGCAGCCTGTTTTTCGGTCTCGCCGAGTTCGTCTACAAATTGCGAAGCCTCAAGATCCTTGCCGGCATTGTCTTTGAGCGCATAAGAGAGCTGCAGGTATTTTTTTGCACGGGTAAGCGCTACGAAAAATACGCGGCGCATTACCTCTTCTGTCGCGCTGTGCTCTTCCGAATCGCCGGTTTGGGTAAGGGTGTCGGGTAGCTGGAAGCCACGGCTGGCGCCACGTTTCTTCTCCCAGAAGTTTTTGGTAAGCCCGATCAGGAACACGTATTCGAACTCGTGTCCCTTAGCGCTGAACGCGGTATAAAAGCGTACGCCGTTTTCCTGCCGTACTACTTTCTGCACGGGTACGGTAAGGCCTTCGATCTGCATATCGTCGATAATACGCAGGAAGCCTGAAATCGTGATCCGGGGCTGGCGGGCGCATTCTTCCTTGGCAAAATTGAAAAAGGTATGCAGCACCTGCATCTCCCATACCTGGTTATCGCCCTTCAGGATGTTAGCCATCAGGCCGGTATCGTAAAGGATCTTTTCGAGCAGCATCGGTATCGTCAGGTTGCGGGCCTGGTGTATCCATTCCTCGATAGCCATACCAATGCGGATCAGTGCCGGCGAGGATTCCAGGTCCATAGCCATCAGGTGCAGGCTGTCGAGCAGGAGGAACCGCCAGTATTTATGTTTGGTATCTTTCTCCTGTTTGTGAAGGCTCAGGTGGGCCAGGTCTACCGGCGATATGCCCAGTTGCGGTACATGCAGCAGCTCAAACAGGTACATCTCGCCGCTGAAGGGTTTCTTCTGTTCGGCTTCGATATACTTCAGCATATGGATCAGCTGCTGGATCATGGGCAGGTCCAGCACGTTTACCGGGCGTTTTACCCAGTAGGGTATACCCTTGCGCTCCATCAGGTCTATAATGTTATTGGCCTGTTTGTGCTGCGAATAGAGGATGGCCACATTGCTGAGGTCCACGCCCTGCTGCTGCAGCGTTTCGATCTGTTGTACGATGTCCGCTTCTTCGTGCAGGATGTTGTGATAGGCCTTCAGCACGGGTTTCACCGGTTGATCCGCTACAAAGCGCGGGTGTGCCGACCGTATGTTTTTATCCAGCGCCAGTTCCTGCAGTTTTACGATAAGCCGTTCCTGGTTATGGTTGATCAGCAGGGTTGCCTTATCAAGTATCTCCTGGCTGGAGCGGTAATTTTCTTTGAGCACGATCACCTTAATGTCGGGCTGGTAGCGGTTATAGAAGTCTACAATGTTTTTAAGCCTTGCACCCTGGAACTCGAATATACTCTGGTCGTCATCGCCTACGATAAATATATTGGGACTGTTCCAGAAGTCCATCAGCAGGGTAAGCAGCTCGCTCTGGGAGCCGCTTGTATCCTGGAACTCATCGACCAGCACATATTGAAAACGCTCCTGGTAGTTACGCAGGAAGTCTTCATTTTCCTTAAAGGCCTGGAGCACCCAAAGGATCATATCGCTGAAGTCGTAACGGCCCAGGGCCTGCATGCGTGCCTGGTATATGGGGAAGAGTCTGGCGGCGGCCAGCGTACGCTCCATGCGTGCCGTTTCTTTGTCTATATCCTTCTGTTTTACATCGCCCGCTTTAATGCCCTGCTTGGCATTGGCCCGTTTATAGATAAAGGCTTCCCGGTTGGGCAGGTCGGCCAGGTAGGCTGTAACCGCCTGTTCCACTTCGGCAGGTTGCCAGTCTTCGGTCTTCATCAGGTCGAAAAGACTGTGCAGGTTCTGGGCATCGTAATAGATATTGCCTTTAAGCCTGCGCAGGATATTGCCTTCCGGCAAGGCCTCCAGGATACCATGCAGGATCTCGGTGCGTTCCAGGTCGCTTACGGGTTGCAGGTCGCGAAGGCCGAAGTATTCGGCATTGCTTTGGATCAGGCTGTTGCAAAAAGCATGGAAGGTGAAGATGTGCACGCGGTGGGCATCTTCGCCTATAATCTGGAGCAGGCGCTTGCGCATGGCTACGCTGCCCTCGTCGGTATAGGTAAGACAAAGGATCTCGTAGGGTTGTACCTGGGCTTCGCTGCGCAACAGGTTGGCGATACGCATCGAGAGGATCTCGGTCTTACCGGTACCCGGTCCTGCAATAACCATCACCGGTCCTTCTGTTGTATCCACTGCTAATCTCTGCTTTTCGTTCAGCTTCTGGTAGCGGTCCAGGAAGAGGCGTTCATTTTTGATCATTGCTGTCTTTGCTTTCGTAGCGCAAAGGTAACATTCTGCGGGTCCAAAATAAAGGCATGTTCCTGTGCTGGCGCCGGGTAGGATTTGATGTGCTGCATACGCAAAAAAACGCCCGGCATCAGGCCGGGCGCGGGGGTAAATATCGGTATGGTATTACGCTTAGAGGGCAGTAAGGTATTCCGCAGAGGAATAGCCTTCCACGCCGTCATTGGTGCGGATCAGGAACCAGGCGTCGTTGTATTTGCTCAGCAGGGTTACTACGGAGTCGTGGCCCGCTTTGCCCAGGATAGGCTGGTCGGTACCGGGTCCTTTACGGATGTTGAGGTTAGAGCTCTGGGTAGTTACCTTCAGCTGTGTTGCAGCGGCAGCAGGCGATACATTGATGTTCATAACCACATCGCCGCTCCGGAAGTCCGGGTCGATTTTGTCGTATACGTTCCACAATTTATCTTTTACTTCTCCGCTTGGAACTTCTCCGTCGATGTACAGCACATTATCCTGCTCGCGTACCTGCAGGTTAGTAGCTCCGCTTGCATTGGCTGTATTGATCAGCTCTGCATATTTATCTTGTAAAGCCATTGGATTTGTTTTTTGAAGTGAATAAAAAGCCGGCGCTTATTTTACGGTAAGTTTATTGTCTACTTTTTTAGGCTTGATGCTGTTCATGGCTTGCATCAGTTTGGGCAGGTCCGCTTTCTTGATCTCGCCGGTAAGGGTAACCACGCCATCTTTCACGGCAACGGTTACGCCGTTGTATTCTTTTGCAGCAGCAGCTGCGGCAGTGGCCAATGCCTCGTCGGGGTTAATTTCTACCGGTGCGGGCATCGGTGGTGGCGGCGGTGTGGTCGTATTGTTCACTACAGACTTAACGCCTTCTACGCCTTTTGCAGCCGTTTCCATGGCGGCTTTGGTGGCATCATCCGATATGGGGCCGCTCAGGGTGGCTACCCCATCCTTTACTTCTACCGTTACACCGGGAGCCAGTGCTTCGATCTTAGCCTTGGCTGCGGCATCTTTTTTTTCCTGGGAATTACAAGAGGCCATGCCCATTGCCATGCCGGTAACGAGCGTAAGCGCCAATGCGGTGTGCTTTAAATTCATAATTGTGTGTTTTGAATTGTTAGAAAGATAATCGCGTAAAAAAGGAAATACAATGTACACAATTGTTTATATCAAAACACATGCCAATCAAAAGATTAACGTTAAATTCTTATATTTCTTAAAAGACATAAAAAAAGCCAGCCCGGGATGAACGGGATGGCTTTTCAAAAAAATGTGTGCTGGTTAGCAGTATTGCTCGTAAGCCTGTTGCAGGTTAGCGGCGATCATGGCAGCAGAGCGGCCTTCGATCATGTGACGCTCGATCATATGCACCAGCTGTCCGTCTTTAAAGAGGGCAATAGCCGGGGAAGAAGGCGGGTAAGGCAGCAGGTAAGTGCGGGCCTGTTTTACCGCATCCAGGTCGAAACCGGCAAAAGAAGTTACGGTACGGCTGGGTTTTTTACCTTCTGTCTGCAGGGATTGCAGTACACCCGGACGGGCAGTACCGGCGCTGCAGCCACATACGGAATTAATAACCAGCAGGGTAGTACCTTCCTGGGGTATAGTATTGTCGACTTGTTCGGGCGTTAAAAGTTCCTGGAAACCATGCTCTGTCAGCTGGTTTTTCATGGGGATCACTAATTCGGCAGGATACATGATATTTATATTTTTGTGAAATTATTAGAGCACAAAATTAAGTCATTTCGGGCGGTTAACACAGCGCAAAGGTTCAGCTTTTTCTATAGCAGGATAAGATTTTTGTGCCGCGTTGCCTAAGTTTGCAGTCCATAGCGCTAAAACCTGCTTTATGCCTCACTTACACCCCCTTACACCGCAAGTTTTGAAAAACCTGCTCGCCCTCCGCGAAGGCGAAACTAAATTTGGATCCTGCATTGGCCTTGCATCCGGCGATAACTGGCTGCAACAGCCCGAATTCCGCGATGCCACTTTCGTACTGCTGGGCCTGCCGGAGGATATCGGGGTGCGGGCCAATGGTGGTATAGGCGGCGCGCATACCGCGTGGCCGGCCTTTCTGAAGAGTTTGCTCAATATCCAGGAAACAGAGGTATTGAGCGGCAGGGATTTTTTCCTGCTGGGGCAACTCGACTTTACTGATTGGCTGAACGCCTGCGTCGATGCAGGTACCGAAACCCTGAGGAAATATACCGCAGGTATCGACGAACTGGTCTACCCGCTGATCCGCGATATCGTAGCCGCCGGGAAAATACCCGTGGTTATAGGCGGTGGGCACAATAATGCTTACCCGCTTTTAAAAGGATTGTCCCTGGCAAAAGGGATGACGGTTAATGTACTCAACCTCGACGCTCATTCCGACTTTCGCGTAGCCGAAGGACGGCACAGCGGCAATGGTTTCCGGTATGCCTACCAGGACGCTTACCTGAAACGCTATGCCATGCTGGGACTGCACGAGCCCTATAACAGCAAAGGGATCGTAGCCGAACTACAGGCCAACGACGACCTGCTGCCGGTATTCTGGGAAGATATTTTCCTGCGGGAAAAAGAAGCCTGGCCGGCGGCCCTGCAACGTTGCCTGGATCATGTAAGCGGCGCTGCATTCGGCGTAGAGCTCGATGTGGATTGTATCGAAAATGTACTGAGCAGTGCGGCCACACCTGTGGGTATTACCGTACAACATGCCCTGCAATACCTGTACCGTTGCGGCTGCTCGCCGCATGCGGCCTACCTGCACTTGCCCGAGGGCGTAAGCCTCCGTGCCGACGGCCTTTCCGATCCTTTTACCGGTAAGTTGCTGAGCTACCTGGTGCAGGCCTTCGCCAAGGGGGTACTGGATAGGAGGCTTTAGGTATTAGATATGAGATATGAGATATGAGATATGAGATATGAGATATGAGATATGAGATATGAGATATGAGAGGGAGTATTGTCATCCTGAGCGCAGCGAAGGATCTCCTGCTATGAGTATCAGGTAGCAAGTATCAAGTATCACGAAGGGTTCGTTGTCATCCTGAGCGTAGCGAAGGATCTCATCCGTTAGCTGGCTTTAACAGCGTGAAAAGTAACAAGTATCAGAGGGAGTAGTGTCATCCTGAGCGCAGCGAAGGATCTCATCAATTAGCCGGCTTCAATGGAGCGCACCTACCACTAGTCAAGGTTGTGCCTGAAGAACACGATCGCCTTGTCCAGTACCTGCTGCATTGCAGGGGGCAGGACCGGTTCCGTCCAGGGATGCCTGCGGCCGAATACATGATCGGATGGCAGCAGGTATAATTCGGAGTCCGGTTGTGCTTCGTGTATGGCATAGGCGCTGCTGACCGGTACACTGGTATCTTCGGTGCCATGGCAAACCAGGACAGGCACTTTTATCCTGGCGGCTGCTGCCAGGATGTTCAGCCTTTTGCTGTGTTGCTGATAGTCTTCGTAGAGCTGGTAGTACAGGGGCATTTCCTGTTTGGTGCGGCCATTGGTATAATATTGTACACCGGTCTGTTGCCATAGGGCCAGCTTTTCCTGCGGCCAGTTGGTCCAGGGTGTTTTACATTCGGCTATGGCGGCCCAGGTACATAAGGCTTTAATGCGGGAGTCTTCGGCCGTTTTAATAATACTGATGCCGCCACCCATGCTGTGCCCGATCAGGCCTATGCGGCTGGTATCCAACAGTCCGGCCAGCCCGTGTCGGTCATCCTCCAGCCAATCGAACACTATGCTGAGATCGGCAAGCTGCAGGCTGTAATTGTTGTGGCCAAAGGCTTCCAGGTCGGCAAAGTCCTGCAGGTGTTCTGGTGTAGTACCGTTATGCGAGAAGTTGAATTTGAAAAAAGCAAAGCCCGCATCGGCGAACCGGTTGGCGATCAGCGCACCATTCCCCCAATCCTTGAAACCGTTAAAGCCATGCGCATAAACGATTACCGGCTGGTTATCGCCTTTTGCCGGGTTTATGGTCAAATCGGCGGTTATGGGCCGGTTATTACTACCCGGGAATTGGAAAGATTGCTGGATCATAATCTTGCATTTTAAGCATTGCGGCTTCTAACGTACGTTATTCAATAAATATAAAACCTCCGACCAAGGCCGGAGGTTTTTAATAAAATAGTTTTTTAGTCGATGGAATAGCTCATTTCACCACCTTTCTCATCTTTCAGCTGTATGCCTTCTGCAGCCAGCATATCCCTGATCTTGTCGGAAGCGGCATAGTCCTTACGGTTGCGGGCTTCTTTACGCATCTCGATCACCAGCTGCAGTACCGCGTCCAGTTTCGCGTCCCGGTTCTGCTGCAGCGGCTTCAGGCCCAGGATATCTTCCAGGTAGGTCTTAAAGGTATGCAGCATCAGTTCGTGGGTAGCGGAGCTTATGGCACCGGCCTTTACCTGTCCTCCTTTTATCCCGTTAATGGTAGGCGCCAGCTCAAACAGGTTGGCCAGTACACGGGCGGTATTGAAGTCATCGTTCATATCATCTGCGCAGTTATGGCAGAAGGTCCGGATATTGGCGTCCAGTGCGGCATCTGCGGCTTCGGCATTGGCCGGCACCGGCAGTTTTTGCAATACCTCGTAGGCTTCCCATAAGCGGCGCAGGGCTTTTTCTGAAGCCTGCAGTGCTTCGTTCGAAAAATCGAGCGTGCTGCGGTAGTGTGTTTGCAGGATGTAAAACCGGATCACCATCGGGTGATAGGGTTGTTCCAGCATGGGATGATTGCCGCTGAACAGCTCGGTCAGCTTGATCACGTTGTTATAACTCTTGCCCATTTTGCGGCCTTCGATCGTGATCATGTTGTTGTGCATCCAGTAGTTAACCGGGGCGCAACCATGCGCGATGGTGCTTTGCGCGATCTCGCTTTCGTGGTGCGGGAATTGCAGGTCCATACCACCGCCGTGGATATCGAAACGCTGACCGAGGTATTTGCTGCTCATGGCCGAGCACTCGATGTGCCATCCTGGGAAACCTTCTCCCCAGGGGCTTTTCCAGCGCATGATGTGCTCGGGAGGGGCATTTTTCCATAAGGCAAAATCGGCACGGTCTCTTTTCTCTTCCTGGCCTTCCAGCTCGCGCGTGGTCTCCAGCAGGTCATCGATTACGCGGCCGCTGAGTTTACCATAAGGATATTCGGATGCATATTTTTTTACGTCGAAATATACCGAGCCGTTCACTTCGTAGGCATAACCCTTGGCTATAATATCTTCGATCATGTTGATCTGTTCGATAATGTGGCCCGTAGCGGTAGGTTCGATAGAAGGTTCGAGGCAGTTGAACTCCTGCATGCCCCAATGGTACAAGCTGGTGTATTTATGAACAAGCTCCATAGGCTCGAGCATTTCGAGCAGGGCTTTCTTGGCTACTTTGTCTTCGGCTTCGCGGCCTTCTTCTTCGAAGTGGCCGGCATCGGTAATGTTGCGTACATAGCGTACTTTGTTGCCCAGGTGTTGCAGGTAACGGTTTACCACATCGAAGGTGATGTAGGGACGGGCATGGCCCAGGTGGCTTTCGCCGCTTACGGTAGGACCGCATACATACAGGCCCACATGGCCCGGCGTTATCGGCTCAAATTTTTCTTTTTGGCGGCTATAGGAATTATATAAATGAAGTTCGGACATATACGGGTCGAGTGAAAGGCAAAAATAAGATTTAGTTGCCAATGGCGGCGCAATAAAAGCTATCGGCCTATTGGTAAGGCAAGATAAGCGCCGGGCGCCGGTTTACGGCCGTTAATTGCCCAAATGCGGTATTGCCGGTGCCTAAACCGCTTCTGCCGGAATAAACGTATTTTTGCAGCCTGTTTATTATTGATTTCATTCCTAAATAGAATGCCTCAAACCATTACACTCCGTCTTACGCCCGGCGAGGCCGCCCGGGAAGCCGCTATCCGGCAATATGCAGCACATACTTTACAGGTAAAACCCGGCAGGATCAATGCGGTGCAGGTCTTGCGCCGTTCTATCGATGCCCGTGGCAGTCAGATCATGATGCAGCTGCAGGTCAACGTGTTTATCGAAGAGCCCTTTGTCGACGCCTTTAGCTTTACACCACAGTTGCAGGACGTAAGCCGCGCCGAACCGGTAATCGTTGCCGGGGCCGGACCGGCCGGGCTCTTTGCCGCATTGCGGCTTGTGGAACTGGGCTATTGCCCCGTAGTGCTGGAGCGCGGTAAGGATGTGCGCAACCGCCGCCGCGACCTGGCCGCCATGAACAAACAGGGTATCGTAAATCCCGAATCCAATTACTGTTTCGGAGAAGGGGGCGCAGGTACCTATAGCGATGGTAAATTGTATACGCGGGCTACCAAAAGAGGCAATGTATTGCGCAGCCTGCAATGGTTCCGGCATTTCGGCGCCGAAGAAAAGATCATGTACGAGGCGCATCCGCATATCGGTACCAATAAGCTGCCCGGTATTATCGTAGCCATGCGCGAGGCTGTGGTAGCCTGCGGCGGACAGGTAATGTTCGATACCAAACTTACCGACCTGCTTATCGAAGGCGATAGCCTGAAGGGTGTGGAGGTGAATGGTAGTGAGCAGATCCGGGCCAAAGCGCTGATCCTGGCTACCGGTCATTCGGCGCGTGATATTTTTACCCTGCTGGACCGGAAGCATATTGAAATAGAGTCCAAGCCTTTTGCGCTCGGTGTCCGTATCGAACACCCGCAGGCGCTGATCAACCAGATCCAGTACCGTTGCGACCCCGCAGTGTTCGGCGATATGGTAGGCCCCGCTTCCTATTCGCTGGTCAGCCAGGAGCTGGGGCGTGGCGTGTTCTCCTTTTGCATGTGTCCCGGGGGCATTATCGCCCCGGCTTCCACTTCCGAAGGCGAATTGGTCGTTAATGGCTGGTCGCCCTCCAAGCGCGATAATCCCTATGCCAACTCGGGTATGGTGGTAGCGGTCGACGAGAAAGACTTTGCAGCATATGGTTTTAAAGGTAACCTGGCGGCCATGCATTTTCAGCAGATGGTGGAACAGAAGGCCTGGCAGGCGGGCGGCGGCGCTTTAAAGGCCCCGGCGCAACGCATGACCGACTTCGTAAAAGGAAAAGTATCGGCCTCATTGCCGAGCTGCTCTTACCTGCCCGGCGTTACCAGTACCCTGTTGCAGGAAGTGTTGCCCCAGGAGGTGTTCCAGTCTTTGAGCAAGGGCTTTGTAACCTTCGGTAAAAAGATGAAGGGTTATTATACCGAAGAGGCGATCGTAACGGCTACCGAGTCGCGCACTTCTTCGCCGGTACGCATCCCAAGGGATAAGGATAGCCTGCAGCATACCCGTATCAAAGGGTTATTTCCCTGTGGCGAAGGCGCCGGTTATGCCGGTGGTATTATCTCTGCCGCTATGGATGGTGAACTGGTGGCCGAAGCGGCTTCCGCCTATTGCCGCAGGTAAGGCCGGGACTGTTGCCTGTCGCGGTTTTCGCAACAATTTTTATACCACACGATATATCAATTAAAAGGGCTTGCATCTTGCAAGCCCTTTGTTTTATTTTACCACTACCTGTACGGTATTTCTTGTTTTTTGTTCGAGTAAAATTACCCGGCCTTTGGTCAGCTCTTCGAGTATCGAAGGCGTATAGTGACGCACCGTAAGCAGTTGCACATCGTCGTTCTTCAGCACCTTATAATCTTTTTCGAGTTCCTGCACCAGCGACTGGATCTTGTCTACGCGGTTGTCTACGCAGACCACCAGGCTGATGGCCGCATTCTGGATCAGGTTGATCTTGACATGCTGGCCGTAAAAAATATTATAGAGGTTACTCAGGTTGTCTTCAGTAATAAAAGAAAAGTCGCGGCTGGTGATCTGCAGCAGGATCTGGTCTTTTTTCAGTACGATCAGGGGTGGGTATACAAAGGTATCGGTCGTGTTCTTGATCACGGTACCCTTCAGTCCCGAATCCAGGAAGCATTTTACATACAGCGGAATATTCGCGTTCTGTAAGGGTTTAATGGTTTTGGGGTGGATCACCTGCGCACCATAGTAGGCCATCTCGATCACTTCGTGATAGGTAATCTCTTCTATTTTTACCGTATTGGGAAACAGCTTGGGATCCGCGTTCAGCAAGCCTTCCACGTCTTTCCAGATGCTTACGGAAACGGCAGGCAGCATAGCGGCAAACAGCGCAGCCGAGTAGTCGGAACCTTCGCGGCCCAGGGTAGTGGAGTTATTGTCGGCCGTACTGCCGATAAAGCCCTGGGTAACCACGATATTATGTTTAGCCAGCGCCGGGGCCATCGTTTTCTGGACCTGTGCTTTCGAAAATTCGAAATCTACGACCGGGTCGCGGTAGATCTCGTTGGTACGGATAATATCGCGGGCATCGATCCATTGGTTGGTCATACCCTGCTCGTTCAGGTAAGCGCTGAATATAGAGGTCGATAATATTTCGCCGATGCATACCACCTGGTCGTATACATAGTCGTTCGATTGCAGGCCGGCATCGTCGATAGCCCAGTGCATTTCGGTGTAATACTCATTCAGCCTGGGTTGCAGCTCTTCAAAGCCTTTGGGGCTTAGCAGGGAGGCAGCATAGGTATTGTGGGCTGCTTCCAGCGCTTCTATCTTTTGGAGCGCTTCTTCCCGTTTGCCTTCCAGAGCCGAAGCAACTATTGCTTCCAGCGCATTGGTCGTTTTACCGTATGCCGAAACGACCACAACCAGTGGACTTCCGCCGTATTGAATAATGGGCAATAATGCCTGCATCCTTTCTGGTGTGGCTATGGATGCGCCGCCGAATTTGTAAACCTGCATTTTTTGGATAAACAGTTATGGATTTGGATAGAATGAAGGCCCCGGTATGCTTTGGCCCGGGGCCCCTTGCTTGTCATATTATTGTAAGGCCGACAGTGCATGTTCCAGTTTGCTGAACACTTCGGGCAGTTCTTCGAGTTTGCAGGTGCCCACGCTGATGCGGTACCAGGGCGATTCGCGGTCGGCGCCGAAGCAATGGAAAGGTACGATGGCCAGACCCGCTTCGCTCAACAGGTACTGCGTTACATCGGCCTGGTTGCTGATCTCCTTGTCGCCCGCTTTTTTGCCTTTCAGGTCGATCTTTACCGTAAGATAGATCGCCGCCTGGGGTACAATGGCATCTACCGTATAACCTTTCTGCTTCAGGGCTTCAAAGCCTTTGTAGATGGTCCAGAGGCGCTCTTCGATGTTCTTTTTGATATGTACCAGGTAGGTATCTACCGCTTGTTCGTCGGCCAGGAAATCGGCTGTGGCTTTTTGTTCGGCCATAGGCGCCCAGGCGCCGATATGGCTCAGCAACGCCTTCATCTTGGCAATTACCGGTACCGGGCCCAGGGCCCAGCCCACCCTTACGCCGGTGGCGGCAAAGGCTTTGGAGATACCGTCGATCAGGATGGTATATTCCTTCATTTCAGGACGCAGCGCTACGGGGTTGTAGTGGCGGGTATCGCCGAAGGTAAGGGTAAAGTACATCTGGTCGAAAAGTACATACAGCTTCTTCTCATCGGGACCGCGGCTTTTGTTTTCTTCCAGTACCAGGTCGCATATCTTTTCCAGTTCCGATTGGCTCAGCGTGGTGCCTGTCGGGTTTTGTGGTGTGCAAAGACAAAGCAGGGCGGCGCCTTTGATATGCGGAGCAATATCGGCGGCCGTTGGCATAAAGTCGTGTTCCGGTGCGGTAACGATCTCGCAGGCCTGGCCCAGGTTCAGGTTGGTATAGTGGTTGTTGTTCCAGGAGGGAACAGCGTAGATCACTTTGTCGCCGGGGTTAACCACGGTGGCAAACAGGGAGTAGATCAGCGGGCGGCCGCCGCTTGCGATCTGTACTTCGTTCACCGCATAGCTAATGCCCTGGTGTTTGCCGATAAAGGCTGCTACCTGTTCGCGCAGCGGCAGTATACCATCGGCGGCGGGATAATTGGTAAAGCCGTCGCGGTAAGCCGTTACGATAGCGTCTTCCAGCTTTTTCGGTATCGGGAAAATAGCCGGGGCAAAATCACCGATCGTATAGTTGTATATCTTTTCACCATTCCTGATCCTGTTACTGATCTCGTTACCCAGTTTTACGATTTCGGATCCTACCAATGATTCTGCTAAATTGCTGAGTTTGCTCATTAATTTTTTGGTTTTTAAAATGAAAAAAGAGGCTTACCCGGATAAGGTAAGCCTCTTTGTATATGGTTGCAGGTACACAATACAACACAGGATTACCTTTGAAGGGTAAAACGTTTCATGTTTTTATATACCTTATTGAAATGCTTATTGTTCATTGCTCAGGCTGCGAAGATAGTATTCCTGGTTTATTTTACAAAATGATAACCCGTTTTTTGCCGCTCCGGGCTCCTTATTTTCTATAACAGGGCATCAGCAGAGGCGCAGTTTCGAGGGGCTTAACCCGTATTTTTTCTTGAAGGCCGCCGAAAAATGCTGTACATATTCATAACCGCAGTAGCCCGCGATCTCGTTAATACTCTTACCCGTATCGCGCAACATTTTGCGGGCCTGCTGCATGCGCAGGTCGCGCAGGTAGCCGAATACCGTGGTGCCGAATATTTCCTTGAATCCCCGTTTCAGCTTGAAGTCGTTGAGTTGTACCTGCCGGGCCAGTTCGGCCAGGGAGTAAGGCTCGTCCATATGTTGTTCGAGCAGGAAGCGGGCATGGTGCAGCTTGTCTATATCCTGGGGCAGTATACCGGCTTTGAGCCGCGACTTACCGGTACTTTCAAACTGTTCTACCTGCAGCATCAGCAGCTCGAGGGTTTTGCCTTCGAGGAAGAGGCGCTTCAGCGCACCCTGCTTGTTACAATTGCTCATTTCGGCAATGATCATGGCCATCGGCGCCGTAATGTCCATATTATGGCGGTGCATGCATGAGGCCTGCTGTTTTTCCACCCGTTCGCTAAACCGTTCGAGGGTGGCATTACCACTGTTCAGCCGCCGGAAGTATTTTTCGGTAAAGTGGATTTCGAATACCTGGTTCTCTTCCTGGTGTTTTTCGGCGGTCATGCGGCCCTCGAAGCAGGGCATGTAATATATATTATGCTGTTTGTCGCTGAAGATGTACTCCTCCGTACTGTTCCAGAGCCGGGCTTTGCTTTTGCCGGCCAGGCTAAAGTGCATTTCGATCACGGGCGTATCGTTTTCGGCAAAGAGTTCGATATTCTTGTTCAGCTGCAATCTGCCATGGGCTATGTGTACGCCTTCAAACCAGATCTCGTTAAAGGCGGCTTTACCCAGTTGATGCTCCAGCCGGGTTTGCTTTTCCTCGACCCCGTGATCGCTTTTGAAATCCAGGGGAAGGTGGCGTTCGAAGATAATTTCAGGGTAGTCGCCCGAGGTAAGCCGTACCTGCATAAAAATCCGTTTTGCGTAATTGAAAATCCGTTTTGCGTAAATAAATGGTTGCGGGATTAACCATATTTGCGCCACGAAATTAGGTCTTATTCCTCAACCCTGCACTTTTGTTATGCCTAAAATTCCCAAATGGCTCGGCGATACGATGGAAGTTGTTTTCCGTAAAATGGTACACCCGGCAACGGTTGTCGCCGTGGAATACATACCGCCGCGGCTTAAGCGGGTAGTACTGCAAGGCGACCTGGGGCAGTTGAAATTCGTACCGGGCAATGTGGTCGAATTCCGGGTTAGTGACCGGGAGTTCCGGCATTATACCCTTTCGGCCTTTGACCCGGGCAGGGGGCAGTGCGAGGTGTTGTTTTACCTGCACGACCGTGGTGTGGGCAGCAAATGGGCGGCACAGCTGCAGGTGGGCGATACCGTAAAAATGATGGGCCCGGGCGGCCGTATCCGCTACAACCGCGAGTTGCAGCACCATTTTTTCTTTGGCGATGAAACCTCGCTGGGGCTGGTACAATGCCTGCAGCAGGAGGCCCTTAGCCGCGGACACCAGTACCGGGCCGTGGTAGAGCTGGAAAAAAAACATTACTGCCTGCTGGACGCGATGGGGCTACAGGCGGCGGCCGTAGGCAAGTCGTACGAAAAACCCGGGGGCGAGGCTATTGCGCATGTAGAGGCTGCCATCCATTTCGAGGCCTGGCTGCAGGGCATGTTTTACCTGACGGGCAGGGCGCGGTCGATACAAGCCATGCGCCGGTACCTGTTGCAGCGCGGTGTTGCATCGGGCCGTATCCGTTGTGAACCCTACTGGGCAGAAGGTAAACAGGGCCTTTGAACGGGGAGTGCAAAAGCTAAAACATGTAAAAAAATATTAGTTCTTTTTGTTGAGAACTAAAAGCTGCTTACCTTTGCGCCCGTTATGGAGCAGTTCAGAGCAAAAATTGAAGAACACGGTAATCATTACGAGAAGCAGGGCTTTTCGCCTGTAGCCTCCCGGATCATGATCTACCTTATTTTACACCCCGAGGGTGAAGCTACGTTCGAAGATATCGTAAGCTATTTCGGCGTGAGTAAAAGTGCGGTGTCCAATGCCCTGAAGTTATTGTCTGCGATGAAGATCGTAACGGAAATGACCAAGTCGGGCGGGCGTAAGCGGTATTTCAGTTCCAATTTCAAAGAGGTGTTTTCTACCGAGTGGGCCGTAAAAGGCTACCGCGAAACCCGCGAGATATTGGAAGATATCCGCAAGATCCGCAAGCAAAAAGATAAGGTTACCGAGGAGTTGGGCGTTATTATAGAGTTTATACGGTTATTGGAAATAGAGTACCCGAAGATCTACGAAAAGGCGAGAAAGAATAAACAGAAAAAGTAAATACTAAAACGGTAGTCATAACGTTTACTGTTTGGTTCTGAACTTAGAGAACTTCATTCACCGATGAAAATTGTTGGTTCGTCGAAGAAGAGCCACCGTTCGGATAAAATCGTTTTCCTGCCGGGATACTGCATATTAATTTCGCAAAAGAAAATTAAAACCAGGTGCGTGCGATATAGTTGACAGGTCACTATACCGGCGCCCGGAAAAAATTAAAGAGTTGGTAGCAGGCGCATGGGGGTAAAATTGATTTTAGTTGTCTTATCCCTTAACCATATCAATACCTCATGCTCGCATCTGCTTATTACCAATCGAAATTTCAAAATTATACAGAGATGAAGAATAGTTGTGACGCCGATATGATGCAATGGGACAAGTTCTTTTCAGAGATGAAGGATTCGCTTTTGTTCCAGATGCATCGCATCCACAGCATTATGTTCAGGGTTGCCAACGGCCTTATTCAAAAGGCTGCAGTGCCGATCAAGATCGAACAACTGCCGGTACTGATGACGGTCTTCGACTTCAGGAAATTATCACAACAGGAAGTAGCCGACATCATCAGCCGCGATAAATCTTCTGTACAACGCACCGTTGTGGCTTTACAGAAAAAAGGCCTGGTGCAGGTAGAAGCCGACGAAAAAGATAAACGCAAAAATATACTCAGCACTACCGAGACCGGCACCTTTGTCGCTACCCAGATCAGGGACATTATGCGTAAAGTGGAGGAGGAGATATTTTCGGCTTTCGAATCGAGCGACAGGCTTACCACCATCAACGTTATCAAAGAAACCGCCGACCGGCTGGAAGGCGCTGCATACGGCTGATACAGCACTGCCAGGCAGCCCCGCCGCATACAAGAATTTTAAAACTACAATATGAAACCCCGGATTAATATACTGGCGGCTTTGCTGCTGTCTGTTGCGGGCCTTAAGGCCCAGGCGCAGGAAGCACAGCGCCTCACACTGAAAGAAAGTATCAGCTATGGTTTACAGAACCACCGTTCCATACGCATCAACAGGAATAATGTTGCCGCCGCACATGCCAAAGCCCAGGAAGCCCTGTCGGGTTACCTGCCACAGGTAAGCATCAATGCCGGTCTTGATTATAACATCAAGCTGCAGCAGAACGTGATTCCCGCGGGTAGCCTTCCCGGCCAGACCGAAGAACAACGGATCACTTTCGGTACCAAATACAACTCCAGTACGGTAATACAACTGGACCAGAAGATCTACGATCAAAGCCTGATCACCGGTCTGAAGGCCAACAAGTATAACAACCAGATGGCCGATCTGAACGAAGAAGACAATAACCAGACATTGATCTATAACATCGCTTCTTCCTATTACCAGATCATTGTTACGCAAAAGCAACTGGACCTGCTGTACAGCAACAGGGACCGCTTTGAAAAGGTACTGCGCGTAACCCAGCTGCAGGCCGACCAGGGTGTGGCTAAAAAGGTAGATGTAAAACAGGTACAGGTTAACCTGAACAATGTACTGTCGCAGATCTCCGTAGCCGAGAACAACCTGAAGCTGGCTAAGAACACGCTGAAGAATAACATGGGGCTTTCGCAACAGGAGGACATCGTGCTTACAGATACGGCGCGCTGGCTGAATACCAACCCGCCAAGCAAGCTGTACACGCCTTTCGACTACAAGAACACGGTTAGCTTCCAGTTGCAACAGGCGCAGGTAAACTTGTACGACATTAACCGTAAATCGGTACGCGACCAGGCATTGCCTACGCTTTCGATATATGGCCGCTATGGCGCCAACGGTTTCGGGCAGGACAATATCAAGCAGGCCTTCGATCCTTTGCTGGACTATTCGGCAATGGGCGTAAAGCTATCCTGGAACATATTTACAGGTCTGCGCAGGCAGGCGCAATACAAACAGGCAACTATAGACTTCGATAATGCCAAGGAAAAACTGAAGCTGAACGAAGACCTGCAGAACCTGCAGTTCCAAAACGCCGGAGCCGCTGTAACCCGTGCCCAGAGTACTATTGCAACCAATAAAAATAATATGGAGCTGGCCAGCGAAGTGTATGAGAATGCTACCCTGCAACACAAACAGGGTGTGGCTACCATCAGCGAACTGCTCAACGCCGAGCTCTCTTACCGCGAGGCCCAGAACAACTATATCGGTTCGCTGCTGGATTATTACCTGGCCGATCTCGATGTACAAAAGGCCAATGGCAACCTGAGAAATTACTTCTATAAACTGTAAACTGCCCTCATCAAAAAACTAAAGAACATCCTCATTCAAATACCTGTTTATAATGAAAAAAAGAATCATAATCATTGGTGTAATCGTATTACTGATCGCGGCAATCGGCATAAAGCTGGCCGCGAACAAGAAGAACATTGATGATAAGAAAAAACCGACATTGACCTCTAATGTGTCTATACCGGTAAATACCGTAATCGTAGGGCTGCTGGATGCGAATAACCAACTGGTAAAAACAGGTAACCTGGTGCCTTTTAAGGAAGCCGACATTATGGCGATCAGCTCCGGTAAACTGGTATCGGTAAACTTTAACCTCGGCTCTATGGTAAGCCAGGGCGGCGTTGTAGCCCAGGTAGATAACCGTATGCTGCAACTGAACCTGGAGCAGGCAAGGCTTGCAAAAGATAAATCCGATAAAGACTACAAACGCTACAAGACCCTGCTGGAAGGCGAAGCGGCTACCGAAGTAAATTACCAGGACGCTAAGCTGAACTCTGAAAATGCAGGCAACCAGATCGAATTGCTCCAGAAGCAAATGGCCGACAATAATATCAAATCGCCGGTAAGCGGCCAGGTGGTATCCAAAGTGAAAGAAGCCGGCGAGTTTGTAAACCCGGGTACCGTACTGGGCCACGTGGTCGACATCAGCCAGCTGAAAGTAAATGTACTGGTAGGTGAGAAAGACGCGTATACCCTGCAAACCGGTCAGAAGGTAACGGTTACCACCGATATCTATCCCGATGTGAAGTTCGAAGGTAAGATCACCTTTATCAGCGGACAGGGCGATGCTACCCACAACTACCAGGTAGAGATCCTGCTGCAGAATAACGGGCAGCATAAGCTTAAAGCCGGAACCTTTGTGTATGCGGACTTTGCAAGAGAGAGCCAGCAGAAACTGATGCTGATCCCGAGGTCGTCACTGGTAGAAAGCCTGAAGAATCCTTTTGTATACGTGATCGAAAATGGTAAGGCCGTAGTGCGTAAGATCTCCGTGGGCCGCGAGTTTGGCGACCAGATCGAAGTGTTGTCCGGCTTACAGGAAAAAGACCAGGTGATCACTGCCGGACAGGTAAATATCAAGGAAGGCTCACTGGTTAAAGGCATCGTGGCCAAGTAAGAAACCTATTACAGGATAAATGCTGCACACGCAGGATTTCAAATCTAATTTTACATGAAGAAACTTACAGAACTGGCCATAACCCGGCCCCTGTTAATTACGGTTGTGTTTGTAATTCTCATCCTATTCGGACTGATCAGTTACAACAGCCTTAACTATAACCTGCTTCCTAAATTCGATGCCCCGATCGTTTCGGTGATCACCACCTACCGCGGTGCTTCTGCAGAGGAGATCGAAAGCACGGTTACCAAAAAGATCGAAGATGCGATCTCTTCGCTGGAAGGTATCGACAAGATCAACTCTTCCTCCATGGAAGGCGCTTCCATGGTGATCATCCAGCTGCTTAACGGGGTGGATGTAAACAAGGCGCAGAACGATGCCCAGCGTAAAGTGGATATGATCCGGGCAACCTTACCCAAGGAGCTCGACGACCCGATCGTAAATAAATTCTCTTCCGACGATATTCCTGTATTGCGTATGGGTGTTACGGCCAATGCGGATGATAAAACATTGTATGACCTGATCGATCAGCAGATCAAACCCCAGTTATCCAATATACCGGGTGTGGGACAGGTAAACCTGATCGGCGGTAACGAGCGCCAGTTGCGGG
Source organism: Taibaiella chishuiensis (assembly GCF_003014535.1). Classification (GTDB taxonomy): domain Bacteria; phylum Bacteroidota; class Bacteroidia; order Chitinophagales; family Chitinophagaceae; genus Taibaiella; species Taibaiella chishuiensis. Next base: position 1,236,713 of record NZ_PYGD01000001.1, read on the forward strand.
TTAACCTCAACAAGAACAAACTGGAATCCTACGGCCTGTCTGTATCGCAGGTAGCCAATGTCGTGAACATGGCGAGCCTCTCCACCCCTGCGGGTAAAGTGGAAACAGCCGAATCGGAGTTTGCGATCAAGTTCGATGCCAAGTTCACCAACGGTGAACAACTGCGCAATATGATCGTAGCCCGGCAGCAGGACGGTGGTAAGATATACCTGAAGGATGTAGCCGAAGTAGTAGACGGGCAAAAGGATGTAACGACTATCAACCATATCAACGGCCTGCCTTCTATCGGTATACAGATCCTGAAACAGACCGATGCCAACGCGGTAGAGGTAAGTAAGCTGGTGCAGAAACGCCTCGATAAACTGAAGCAGGATTATAAGAATATCAATATCGATTTTAAGATCGCTTCCGACCAGTCGGTGTACACCCTGCAATCGGCCCATGCGGTAATGGAAGATCTGATGCTTGCCGTAGTGATCGTATCGCTGGTAATGCTCATGTTCCTGCATAGTGTACGCAGCTCGCTGTTTATCCTGGTGGCGCTGCCGGCTTCTATGATCCCCACCTTTATTATGATGTACCTCTTCGGTATGTCGTTGAACCTGATGACGCTGATGGCCCTCTCGCTGGTAGTAGGTATCCTGGTGGATGACTCTATCGTAATCCTGGAGAACATTATGCGGCATATGGAGATGGGCAAGAACAAGCGGCAGGCCACGATCGACGGTCGTGCGGAGATCGGCTTTACCGCCATGGCGATCACCCTTGTGGATGTGGTGGTGTTCCTGCCAATGGCCTTGGTAAACGGTATGATCGGTAATATCCTGAGAGAGTTTGCCCTCGTGGTGGTGTTCTCTACGCTGATGAGCCTTATGGTCTGCTTTACGCTTACACCGTTGCTTGCAGCCCGTTGGGGTAAGATCGTGCACCTTACCAACAAGACGTTATGGGGCCGTATCAGCCTGTGGTTCGAGCGGATGATCGATAACATGCGCGATAGTTATACCAGTATCCTGAAATGGTCGCTGGGACATAAGCGCTGGGTATTTATTGCCATCATCCTCATGTTTGTGGGCACCATAGGCCTGATGGCCGGCGGCTTTATCGGCGGGGCCTTTATCTCCGAAGGCGACCAGGGCGAGATGGTGATCAAGCTGGAGCTCGATCCGAACTCCTCGGTATACCAGACCAACCAGGTAACGCAACAGGTGGAACGCATGCTGATGGCCGATTCCAACGTAACCACGGTATTCTCCAATATCGGTACATCGGCCAATGGCGGTCTGGGTTCTGTAAGTAACAGTAACTACGCCGAGGTTAACGTGAAGCTGGTAGATAAAAAGGAACGTAAGTTTTCGGCCAACGAATTCGGGAGCCGTATGCAGGCCCGCATCTCCCAGATACCGGGTGTAAAGGCTACGATATCGCAGGTAGACATTACGGGTAATGCCAACCAGGCGCCGATCCAGATCCTGGTAAAAGGCAACGACCGTGAAAAGATACGCCTGGCGGCCAACCAGATAAAGAAGATCGTGGAAAATACGCCGGGTACGCAATATGTAGAGTTCAGCACCAAGAACCCGAAACCCCAGATCGATGTACAGCTCGACCGCGAGAAGATGTCGATCTACGGGCTCAATGCAAGCGAGGTGGGTGCAGCCCTGGGTAGCGCATTCCGGGGTAACGACCAGTCGAAATATAAATTCGAGGGTAACGAGTACGACATCATGGTACAGAGCGATGACTTCGACAAGTCGAGTATCGACGATGTGCGGAACCTTTCTTTTGCCAACGCACAGGGACAGGTATTCCAGTTATCACAGTTTGCCAATGTTACCGAAACACTGGGTGAGAGTGTGCTCGAACGTATGAACCGCCTGCCTTCCATCACGATCAACGCCAACCTGAACGGCCGTTCGGCCGGTACGGTATCGGGCGAGATCACCGAATCGATCAAAAAGCTGAAAATACCGGAAGGGGTAACCTGGCAGTATGGCGGCGATATCGAATCGATGCAGGACTCATTCTCGAGCATGCTGGCTGCACTGGGTATCGGTATCCTGCTGGTATACCTGATCATGGTGGCCTTGTATGAAAATGCCATTTACCCGCTGGTGGTACTGACCGCGCTGCCGCTGGCAACCATCGGCGCCTTCATGGCCCTGGCGCTTACCATGAACGAGATGACGATCTTCTCGATGATCGGTGTGATCATGCTGATGGGTCTTGTGGCGAAAAACGGTATCCTGCTGGTCGATTTTACCAACCAGCGTAAGGCCGAAGGTGCAGGATTGATCGAGGCGCTGATCGATGCGGGTAAGGAACGTTTCCGCCCGATCCTGATGACGACCATCGCCATGATCGTGGGTATGCTGCCCATCGCCCTGGCTACGGGTTCCGGCGCTGAGGTGAAGAATGGTATGGCCTGGGTAATTATCGGCGGTCTGACCAGCTCGCTGATCCTGACCCTGCTGGTGGTGCCTTGTGTATACTATATCGTGGATAAGATCCTGAACCGTTTCCGCGGCAGAAGGAGAAAACGCCTGGTGAAGAAAGTACAGGAAAGACAACTGGAAGCCAAAGTGGTTTCTATCTGATAAAAATTGTTTTATAGTTTTTAAAAAGTGCAGGGCTGCGCCACACCGGTGCAGCCCTTTTGTTTTGGAAACCCTAATGGTTATGATTTATTGCCGGTAGTAGCGTTTCTGTACCTGCTTTATTACTTTTGCCCCCAAATCAACACATCATGAAAAAAATACTGATCGTAATGTCCCTGTTGCTGGCCGTAACACAGGCAAGGGCAGGGGATTGTAAAGGCGTAAAAGAACGCGTCGATCCTTTTAGCAACAAAGCCGAGAAAACTGCCCAGTTTACAATCGGCGGTATGTTTACCAAGTGGACTATTGAGATGGAGCAGAAAGAAGGAGCGGCAACCATGCGTTGGGGTATTGCCGCACAAGGCGAATTTAACCAGAAGCTGGACATAGGTACCAAACTGCTTTTACGCCTCGAAGATGGTACTATTCTAACACTGGGCACTATAGAAGCCAGTACCCCGGTAACGCAGGCAGTAAGCGGCGGCGGCGCCGTAAATGTTTTTTCTGTTTACTATTTGAAATTTGCTCTGTCAGAAGAAACACTGGGCGCATTATCCAAATCGGTTGTTACCGATGTGAAAATTGATGTACCGGGTTTAAAAATAAAGAACCCGACGCTAAAAGGACGGCAAATGGAAAAGATAAAAGACGTGAGCAGTTGTTTCCTGAATAAATAATTACCTGGCCGGCAGCACCGGCAGGATCGCCCTGATCCCGCAGGTGCCGCCTTTTTTCCTAACTTGCGCTCATGAATCCCGAACTCCTCCCGGAACTGGTTAGTTTTAAAATGCCGTTTGGCAAATACAAGGACACGATCATTGCCGATCTGCCCGAAAACTACCTGGTATGGTTTGCCACCAAGGGTTTTCCCAAGGGAAAACTGGGTATGCTGTTGCAGACCATGTACGAGATCCGGCTCAACGGGTTGGAGTACCTGCTCAAACCGCTGCGTACGCCCGGCTCCTTTTCTTAATAAAATGATAAATTAGATGCGGATCAGCCCCGATTGGGGTGACTTCAGGGTACCCGGTATCCCTGCCAGGCATATTCTGCACGTACAAAAGCGTTTCATTGCGTACTTTTGCGCACCCTTTGAACTTTTTTAAGCAACATCTGTTGCCGTAAGGGCGATTAATCGTTTATTTATCAGTTTGTTAAATAAATGCATAAATAATTCTTCAAAAAAATTATAATCCAGTATGTGGCAACGTCTCGCTGATTTTGTACTCCGTTTCCGAATTATCCTGTTGCTGATTATCCTTGTCATTACCGGAATCATGGGGTATTACGCTTCGAAGGTGGAGTTGAGCTACGATTTTACCAGTGCTATTCCTACCGATAACCCTAAATACCAGGACTACCAGAAATTCAGGAATATGTTCGGGGAAGATGGCAACACCATGATGGTAGGGGTACAATCCGAAAAGTTCTTTACACCTGAAATGTTTACAAGTTACGTAACCCTGACGCAGGATATTGCCAAAGTAAAGTCGGTGGAAAACGTACTGGGTATCCCCGCGACGGTAATGGTCGTACAGGACAGCGCCAGCAAGCTGGGCGTCCGCAAAATATTTCCCGATAACCTGGCCGGGGCCGATATCGACAGCCTGAAACAGGTATTTATGAACCTGCCTTTTTACAGGGGCCTGCTGTATAATGATAAGACCCACGCTTATGTCATGGCCATTACCATCAATAAGCAAACCCTGGCCTCGAAAGACCGTACCCGGGTGATTAACGAGATTATCGCGCTGGGCGATAAATTCGGCAAACAGTTCAACACCGAGATCCATTATTCCGGGCTGCCGCATATCCGCACCCAGATGGCCAATAAGGTGCAACACGAGGTACGCCTCTTCCTGATGCTCTCCTTCGCCCTTACGGCCGTTATCCTGCTTATCTTCTTCCGTTCCATACTGGCTGTACTCACTTCCATGATCGTGGTAGCGATCGGGGTAATCTGGTCGTTTGGTACCCTTACCCTGCTGGGTTATAAGATCACGATCCTTACCGGTATGATCCCGCCGCTGATCGTGGTGATCGGTATTCCCAACTGTGTGTATTTCCTCAATAAATACCATACCGAATACGGTATACTCAATACCAAGGTACCGGCGCTTAATGCCATGGTGAGCAAGATGGGCGTAGTAACCCTGTTTACAAATCTTACCGCAGCCATAGGCTTCGGGGTGTTTTACTTTACCAAAAGTATTATCCTGAAAGAATTCGGCCTGGTGGCCGGGCTTAATATCATGGCCCTGTTCTTCATCTCCCTGGTCATCATTCCTGCGGTATTCAGCTTCTTACCACCGCCCAATACGCGCCACACCAGCTACCTCGACAGCAAATGGATCAATAGCCTGCTGGATTCGCTGACGACACTCGTATTCCACAACCGTAAAAAATTATACCTCGTTACCATCCTGGTATGCGTTGGCGCTGTAATCGGTATGGCGCGCCTTAAAGCCGTAGGCCATATCGTCGACGATCTGCCGCATTCGGATAAGATCTATACCGACCTTAAGTTTTTCGAAAAGAACTTTAAAGGCGTAATGCCGCTGGAGATTATCGTAGATACGAAAAAGAAATACGGCGCCATCTCTTCGCTCGAAACCTGGGAGAAGCTCGACTCGCTGACCAACCTGCTCGAAAGCCGCCCCGAAATAGGAGGTGGTCTTACGCTGATCAAGGGCATTAAATTTGCCCGCCAGGGTTATGCCGGTGGTAATATTGAAGAATACCGCCTGCCCGATGCCGTAGAATTCGGCGCTTTGCGGCCTTCCCTCATCAGTATGCTGCGTAAGCGCGACAATGCGAATCCCAACTCGATGAGCAAACTGCTCAACTCCTTCGTGGATACCAGTATCCAGAATGTAAGGATCAGTGTGCGGATCATGGATATCGGTTCGGTGGCTATGCCCAAACTCCTGGACGAGATCAAGCCGCAGGCCGAAAAAATATTTGATACGGCCCGCTACAACCTCACCTTTACCGGCACCAGTATTACCTTCCTCGAGGGTAGTAAGTTTATCATCAACAGTCTGCGGGATAGTCTCTTCTGGGCCTTTGGTATGATCCTGGTATGTATGATCGTACTGTTCCGCAACTGGCGTATCGTACTGATCGCTATAGTAACCAATATCGTACCGCTGGTTATTACCGCCGGTGTGATGGGCTGGCTTAATGTGCCGCTGAAACCCTCTACAGTACTGGTGTTCAGCGTGGCGCTCGGTATTACGGTCGATGTAACGATACGGTTCCTCGTCAACTTCAAACAGGAACTGGCCACGCATAACGAAGACATTGAAATGACGGTGCGCCGCAGTATACACGATACGGGTATGAGTATCATCTTTACTTCCCTGATCCTGACGGCCGGTTTCGCGGTATTTGCCGTATCCGAATTCGACGGTACGAAATCATTGGGTTACCTGACCTCGCTTACCCTGTTGCTGGCCATGGTGATTAACCTGACCCTGCAGCCCGCGTTGCTGCTGTGGATGGATAAGGCCAAAAAGAAAAAACTGGATAATAATAGTAACGGGGATAACAACCCGGTGAAATAAGTAAAAGGGAGCGATGCACATCGCTCCCTTTTTTATGCTTAACGCAGGATCATTTTTGTAAGCGCTCCGATGCAGCCCAGGTGCAGGCCTTCGTGGAACGGCAGGAACCTTAATGCCTCGTCGATATTATTGATGTCGACGCCATAACGTGTGGTCCAGCTTACATAATCTTTAAACAGCCCCTGGTCGTAGTCGCGTTCCAGTTGCTCCAGGGAGGAGAAGAGCAGTTCCCGGATCTGTTCTACGGCTGTAGCGCTTACAGCGCCTTCGGGCCTGGTGCCGGGTTTGTAGCGGTTAAAAAACTCTTCGCCGGTAAAGGGAGGCAGGCCCATGCGTACATAACATACGCCTTGTTGGGCCGCTACCATATGGCCCATGTTCCAGATAATATTATTGTTGAAGCCGGCAGGTATCTCGTTGAGCTGGTCGAGGGAGAGGTCCCTGATGGCATTAAGCAGGAAGAGCCTGGGTTTCCGCAGTATTTCCAATTGTTTCTTCATGTTGTGCTTATGATTAAAGAGCAAAAATGGTATAGCAAGCTACGTTATTCGGGGCATTGCACAATAGGCTTATTCCTAATTATTGACCATCGGTTTCAGCCGGTTGTCTTTATTGCGCAGGTCCAGCCCGCCTTCATATACCGATTTCAGGTTGACGAGGTAAAAGGACCAGCCGGTGGCGCAGCCCAGGCGTATATGCTGCCGGGCCTCGTCGGTATCGGGTATCCCGCTTTGGGTAAGGGTTATCAGTACATAGTCGTCCTGTTGCTCCAGGCTAACCTCCACCAGGCAGTCGCCGGCGAAGGAAAAGGCGACCTGGTCGGTACCGTTGGCCGCTTTGATGGTACCCTGTTCGGTTTCTGCATAGAGGAACCAGGTCCAGTCGTAGGTACAGCCGCTATGGTAGGGTGTGCGTGGGTCGAGGGTAGCCTGGTGTTCTTCCTTAAACACGGCTTTGCTCAGGAACCAGGTTTCGATGCCCGCAGCGGTGGTCCAGGCTTGGTACAGCGCTTCCAGCGGCGCTTTGATGGCAATTTGCCGGGTAAACTGCGACCAGTTAAAGTCTTTCATAAAGTGGTTTTTAGGTTATGGGCGATGGTATTGCCCGGTAAAAGCAGTACCGTATTACTTCAAATATACGCACCGGTTGCGGTATTTAGGGCAGGGTGGCTAAAAGGCATGGTCCGGCAGCCAATATTAAAAAATAGTATAAAGGGCGGTTTTATTTGCCCGGGCCGGCTTAAAACGCTAATTTTGCGGCGCTTGGAGGAACAACAGGTGGCCGGAGGCGGCGGGCTGCACTTGTTCTTTATTTTTTAACCAGCCTGCTGCCCAATATATTATGAAAAAAATAGGCGATTACCGCAAGTTGTTCGGTGTTAACAAAGACGCGGAGCTTAAAGATCTGAAAACGATTTACCGCAACCTGATCAAAGAGTGGCACCCCGATAAGTTCCAGGACGAAGATGGCAAATCAGGCGCTGAAGAAAAAAGCCGCCAGATTATCGAAGCGTACCATTTCCTTGTGAGCATAGCTCCCGAAACCCGCGAACAGATGCTGCCGGAGTACAACGAAACCATTGCGACCACGCTCGTAGACTTTTCCTACAAAGGCATTACGCTGGTGCTCAATTTTATGGACGGCAGCAGCTACGAATATTTCGAAGTGCCCAAAGCCATTTATACCAAACTGGTCAACTCCGACGTGCCGGGCCGTTTTGCCCGCAGGCATATCTGCCATTCTTTTGTATACCGTAAGGCAACAAAAGCGGTGGAAGCCTAGTTGTAACGATATTTGTGGAAAGGCTGCCTCTTAGGGGCGGCCTTTTTTTATGGGTGGTATTGGGCGCATTTTAAATTAAAGGAAGCTGCGGCAATCTGACAGGGGACATTTACTATCTTCCCGCGGCGTTGCGGGTGCAACTTCCCTCCTGATCGTTTCTTTCCGCTATGGTTTGCCCGGGAATGCTGCGTAACGAAATAAATATATATTTTTGGAGCGAAAAATGTCGTCCATGAAAAAGTTACAACGATATGCCGGTCTGGCCGTACTCCTGCTGGGGCCCGCTTTGTTTACCTCCTGCAAAAATGAATTCCAATGTACCTGCACCGATGCCCAGGGCAAGGTAAACATCACGACCATCGAAGGCTCGAGCAGGGCCGAAGCTAAAACCGCCTGTGAATCGGTAACGATTGCGGGAGAAACCTGTGTCTTGAATTAAGAACAGGTGCGGATTAAATAAACGGGAAGGGTGGGGGTTAAACAGCCCGCTCTACCTTAATGCTGCCGATGCGCAGTTTTTCGATAGAGAGTATGGTGAAGTCGAAATCGCCGTAGCTGATCCTTTCGTTTACCGTAGGGAATTTGCCGGAGATCTCGAGCACAAGACCCGCCAGCGAATCGCTTTCGCCACGCACCTCGTCGAAGGTTTCGAAAGGCAGGCCCATGGCCCTGCACATATCATTGATCAGCATTTTGCCTTCGAAAATATAGTTGTTGTCGTCGATCTTGCGGAAGTTCAGGTCGTCTTCATCAAACTCATCGCGGATATCGCCGATAATCTCTTCCATAATGTCCTCCAGGGTTACGATACCCGAAGTGCCGCCAAACTCGTCTACGACCACGGCAAAGTGGATGCGTTTCTGCTGGAACTCGTGCAGCAGGTCCTCGATCAGTTTGTGCTGGTGTACAAAGTAGGCCGGCCGTATCAGCGAATGCCAGTCAAACTCGTCGATCTCGCTGTAAGGCAGGAAGTCCTTGGTATGCACCATACCTACGATCTCGTCGATATTGGTTTTGTATACCGGCATGCGGGAGTAACCGGCGGCGAGCATTTTATCGCGTACTTTCGGAAAACCCCAGCTTTCCCGGATGGCGTTTACGTCCATACGCGGGTGCATGATCTGTTTTACGGTGATACTGCCGAATTTCATAATGCCCTTGAAGATGTCGACTTCCTCTTTGGTAGCCGTATGGCCCATGCTCAGTTCAACGGCTTCTTCAAACTCGGTGCTGTCCATCTCCATCAGCTTTTTACGCGCCTTTTTACGGTCGATATAGTCGGTAGAGTCGGTAAGCATAATGGCCGCGGGCCGGAATATGCTGAACAGTACTTTTACGATCGGGGCCGAAAAGAGGCTGAGGCGTACATTGTTTTCGCGGGCATACACTTTAGGCAATATTTCGCCGAAGAGCAGCAGTAGGAAAGTGATACCGATAAAGATGACCACGAACGAAATAATGGGGTTCTCTTTAGGCGGCAGGAAAATATGGGTCATGTAATTGGCCGTAATGATTACGGCTATGGCCAGCGTATATTTCGATGCCCTCAGCGTCGACAGCAGCAGGTCGGGTTTCTCGAGCAATTGCACGACCTGGCGCGAACCGGGCTGCTCCTTGGTCTTCAGGTAATTGACATCTTTGGTGTTCAGGGTAAAAAATGCGACCTCTGCCCCGGCAGCAACGGCTGTCAGGAAGAGTAAGGCGAGTACCAGGATGATAAATGCCGTTACATGGGTGGCAGGCAGTATGACCGGAGCGGCATCCCATAAGATTGCCGTGAGGTGTTGGCGCATAGAACTGGGAACAATTGCTGTCAGAAATTAATAGCAAATATAAGCAAGTAGTATTCTATTCCGATAGAGGAAATTTATAAAATATTAAAAGGGTAAAATAGAATTCGAACCGTCATCTTTCGGCATGCCAAAGTCCAGGTCGTCGTCGTCGGCTGTATTTTTTATGGATGAGGTGCTGATCGTCGCTTCGGTAAGGTGCTCGTTATCTTTCCGTTTTTCCAGCATCACCAGGCTTTCTCCCACGATCTCGGTCTGGAACCTCCTGTTCTTGTCTTTGTCCTCCCAACTACGGGTACGCAAACGGCCCTCAATGTAGACCAGGCTGCCTTTATGCAGGTATTTGCTCGCCAGTTCCGCCAGGCCGCGCCACAGTACCACGGTATGCCATTCTGTTTCCGATACCACATTCCCGTTACGTTCTTTTCGCATTTCAGTAGTTGCCAGGGGGAACTTGGCCACAGGTATGTCTCCTTCGATATATTGCACATCCGGGTCCCTGCCCAGATTCCCAACCAACATAACTTTGTTAACGCCTCTCATGATTTGGTCTTTTAATCTGTTATAGAATTTTCCTATTAAGTGTAAAAAGGAATCTAAAAATAGTTTTTTCTATTAAAAAAAGAAAGAATTGTTTTGGGAAAAGCATAATTTTTCAATAAGGCCTGCTTTACCCAAATGCCCTCGCCGGGCAGTTCCGGTTTCTTTTCCAGGCCGACCAGGTAAAAATCGCTGATGATAAGCTGGTGGGTAAGCCGCTGGCGGTTGCTGAATACGGGGGCGGGCAGCTGTGTAATGCCTGCAGGTGGTATATCGCCCGGCTGCAGGGTGGCCTGGCCGGTCTCCACCAGGTAAAATTCAAACAGGTCCTGCCAGATATCCTTCTCCCGGCGTTGGCGTATAAACACCTCGTCGCCAACCTGTAATACAAAATAATGGAAGTAGCGCTCCGTTACTTTAATCTTTTTGCCTTTTACCGGCAGCAGGTCTACCATATCCCGCCTATAGGCCTGGCATTCGGGCGCCAGTACACAGGTGGTGCAGGCCGCAGCTTTGGGTTTGCATACCGAAGCGCCAAAATCCATGATCGCCTGGTTAAAAGCCGCAGGTTGTTCGGGGTCGAGCAACTGCTGGACAAGCTCCTGGAATTGTTTTTTGCCTGCCGTGCTGTCGGTTTCGGTGTCGATACCGAAATACCGGGCCAGCACCCGGTATACATTGCCATCGAGCACGGCATAAGGCAGGCCAAAGGCAAAGGAGGCAACGGCGGCGGCGGTATAATTACCTACGCCTTTCAGCGCCAGTATTTTTTCGTAGTCTGCGGGGAACCTGCCTTTATAATCGCGGCTTATGGTCTGGGCGGCAGCGATCAGGTTGCGGCAGCGGTTATAATAGCCCAGGCCTTGCCACAGGCGGAATACCTCGGCTTCCGGCGCATCGGCCAGGCGGTGCACATCGGGATACTGTGCAATAAAGCGTTGATAGTAGGGCAGGCCCTGCTCGGCGCGGGTTTGTTGCAGGATGATCTCGGAAAGCCAGATTTTGTAAGGGTCCGTTTCGTTTTTCCAGGGGAGTTGCCGGTCGTTCTCTTCAAAGTGCCATTGCAGCAGGTTCCGGGTAAAAAAAGTCCTTGCAGTAAGGGTTGTGGGCATGTACAGCGGTTAACCAAACAAAGATAATATATTTGCCTAACTTTACTGTTCACGCTACTCTTTGGTATAAACAAAATAACTAATGTTTAAATTCAGACTGCCCGGCTGGATGCTTTTCCTGATCTGCGCCGGTTTTTCAATCCCCTCCTTTGCACAAAAGGAGATCGATAAAGAGGCTTTAGGCCGGTTGACCCAACTGGAAGATTCGCTGGTGGTTTTGGCCGATTCGATGTACAATACGCCCATCCCCGATTTCAGGATCGATTACTGTGTCCGGTTTACCAAAACACTACGCCAGGCGCTCGATATCCCCAATTCATTTTATTATCCTTTTACCAAACTGGAACAGAAAGTACATATCCTGTACCCGGAAGATAAGAGCTTCCGCATCATCAACTGGATGGTAGCGCCTTCCGATATGGTACGGCGTTACTACGGCGCCATACAGATGCAGGGCAGCGCCCTGAAGCTGTTCCCGCTGCGCGACTTTTCGGATAAACTGGAACGGGGCGCCGAAACGGCTACCCTGAATGCCGACCAGTGGTATGGTTGCGAATACTACAAGATTATGACGCAAACGATACAGGGCGAAAAAATGTACCTGTTGTTCGGCTTCAATTCCAACGGGATGAGCAGCAATAAAAAGATACTCGATATCATGTCGCTTACAGAGAGCGGCCCCGTGTTCGGAGCGCCGGTGTTCCTCCTGCCTGATGCCCGCGGGCAGCGGCTTATGGCGCAGAACCGGGTGATACTCGAATACAAGAAAGCAGCACAGGTATCGCTGAACTACGATGCTGCCAAAGGCATGGTGATGTTTAACCGGCTGATGTCGGAGATCAACGATCCTAACCGGAAAAATACCTATATCCCTACCGGCCAGACCGATGGTTTGCGCCTGGAAAACGGCCAGTATATCTATGTAAGAGATGCTATACCGGTACTGAAGCTGCAGGATGGCCAGGCCCCCATAGACGGGGTAATGTCGGGTGGTAAGTAGCAGGTGCCGATAAAACCGACCGAACCGCAGAGGAGAAAAGACATCGTTCACCGGATTAAATAGTATAGCAGAAGTATATGGCAGTAGAAAAAGTATGGAAGATAAAGCATGCGGACCAGGCCATCGTCGACAATATCGCACAAAGTATAAAGATACATCCTGCCCTGTGCCGGTTGCTGGCCCTGCGCGGCATGACGGACTACGACAGCTCGAAAGATTTTTTCCGGCCTGTTATGCAGCATCTTCACGACCCTTTCCTGATGAAAGGCATGCAGGTGGCGGTAGACCGCATCGGGCAGGCCATCAGCAGGGGAGAGAAGGTGATGATCTACGGCGACTACGATGTGGATGGCACTACTGCCGTATCTGTGGTATATTCCTTTTTTATCAAAAATTTTCCTGCCGGTCTTTTCAGTTTTTATGTGCCGCATCGTTATCGCGAAGGGTATGGCCTTTCGCAGGAAGGTATAGATACTGCGGAGACCCAGGGCGTGACCCTGGTGATTACCCTCGACTGTGGCATTAAATCGGTAGAACGCATAGCCTATGCGGCCGGCAAGGGTATCGACGTGATCGTATGCGATCACCATACCCCCGACGATCACCTGCCCGATGCCGTGGCTATTCTCAACCCCAAACAACACGACTGCCCTTACCCCTTTAAAGAGCTGAGCGGCTGCGGTATCGGGTACAAACTGATCAGCGCCCTGGCTCAGGTGCACCAATTGCCCGAAGAAAACGTGGTCAAATACCTGGACCTGGTAGCGACCAGTATAGCCGCCGATATCGTACCGATGGACGGCGAAAACAGGGTACTGGCCTACTATGGCATTAAACGGGCCAACGAGCAGCCCTGCCTGGCATTACAAACGATCAAACAAATGGTCAGTATAGACCGCGATCTCAATATCTCCGACCTGGTATTCATTATTGCCCCGCGCATTAATGCCGCCGGCCGTATGGACGATGCCCGTAAGGCCATCGACCTGTTTATAGAAGAAGACCCGCTGCGTTCCAAAGAGCTGGCCGAAGTATTGCATGCCGATAACTTCGACCGTAAGGAGGTAGACAAGAGTATGACCGAAGAGGCCATAAACCTGATGCAACAGGACGTAGCAGGCGCCAATAACAAGTCTACCGTGCTGTTTCAGCCCCATTGGCATAAAGGCGTGGTGGGCATTGTGGCCTCCCGCCTTATCGACCATTACTACCGGCCTACCATTGTGCTTACGGAGTCTAACGGGAAAGTAACCGGCTCGGCCCGTTCGGTAAACGGGTTTAATATTTACGAAGCGATACACCAATGCGGCGACCTGCTCGAAAACTATGGCGGGCATTACTTTGCCGCAGGTATGACCATGCACCCCGATAACCTTGCTGCCTTCCGCGAACGTTTCGAACAGGTGGTACGCGATACGATAGAGCCGGGCTCCCTGCAACCGGTTATCGATATCGATGCAGAGATCCGGCTGAGCGATATTACACCCGGTTTTTTCAATATTATCCGGCAGTTCGAACCCTATGGACCTACCAATCTCAGGCCGGTGTTTATGAGCCGGGCCGTGAGCGACTGGAAAGGATACAGCCGGGTAGTTAAGGAGATGCATATCCGCTTTGTGGTTGCCCAGCAGGAAGGGTTCAGCATAACCGGCATTGGTTTTGGCATGGTCGATAAATTCGGCCTGGTAGCCGGCGGTCAGCCCTTCGACATTATTTACACCATCGATGAAAATGAATGGAACGGATCGAAAACCCTGCAGTTAAAAGTAATTGATATCCGTGCTGCGGAAGCGCAGGCGATAAACGATAAATAACCACGATTCATGAATGTTCAGATAGAGCCCAGCTGGCAGCAAGTGCTGGCGCCGGAATTCGACAAACCTTATTTTGCCGGTATCGTACAGTATCTTAAAGCCGAAAAGGCCGCCGGTAAAGAGATCTATCCTGCAGGCCCGCTTATATTCAACGCCTTTAACCTGACCCCCTTCGACAAGGTAAAAGCGGTATTGATCGGGCAGGACCCTTATCATGGTAAGGGGCAGGCTCATGGACTCAGTTTTTCGGTGCCTCCGGGCATTAAGCCGCCGCCCTCGCTGATGAATATGTACAAAGAGCTGAAGGACGACCTGGGTATCGATGCACCGGCGCATGGTTGCCTGGAACACTGGGCCAGGCAGGGTTTGCTGATGCTCAACGCATCGCTTACCGTAGTGGCAGCCACGCCTATGTCGCACAGCAAGATAGGGTGGGAACAATTTACCGACGCGGTTATCCGTACGGTGTCTGATAAGAAGGAAGGCGTCGTTTTTATTTTATGGGGCCGGTTTGCCCAGCAGAAAGAAGCGCTGATCGATAAAAGCAAACATTTTGTATTGAAGGCTGCGCATCCCTCGCCCTTTTCGGCGCACAGCGGTTTCTTCGGCAGCAAACCTTATAGCCGTACCAATGAATTGCTGGTACAGCAGGGCAAAACGCCCATCGACTGGAACCTGGACTGAGTTTATTTTTGAAATCTATTGCGGGGCCGGGGTACGCCCGGCAGCTACCCGCGGTTTGTTTAATACAGTATCGTGAATATGGAAAAGAATGCAGAAAAATTAAGAATCGATAAATACCTCTGGTCTATCCGGGTATTTAAGACCCGGTCGCTGGCAGCAGATGCCTGCGAGGCGGGCAGGGTACGGTGGAACGGTAACCCGGTAAAGGCTTCGAAACAGGTAAATGTGGGCGAGCAATACGATATCCGTACACCCGAACGCCGCTGGAACATAGAAGTAACCGGCCTGTTGCAGACCCGCAAGGCCTATCCCGAGGCCGTTAAGTTTTATATCGATCATACCCCCGAAGAGGATAAGACCATTACCGGCAGCCAGGCTTCCAGCTTCTACACCGGCAAGCGGCTCAGTAAAGTGGGCCGTCCTACGAAACAACAACGACGGGATCTTGATGAGTTCCTGGATAATTAAGAAAAAGGCAGGGTCGTGCAGCAGCACGGCCCTGTTTTCTTTACAGGCGGACCGGCCTGTTTATGTAACCTGGTTGTTTTCTGCCACCTGAAGAAGTGATTTTCAGTACCGGGTATGTTAAAAATATTTGAAGGCCCGGCCCAACTTTTTTATGAGAAAACACTATCTTGCTAGTATACTGGCGCAATACACAAAAAAGTTGAACTAAACCCGATATGATAAGAAATATACGCACTAAGCTGACGGCGGGTCTGCTTATGTTTGCCGTGGCCCATGGTTATGCCACCGATAACCATTGGAAGCAGTTTGCCGGACGAACCGCCCCGTCCAGTCTGCCCATGACCACCAAACCCAAAGACTACAAAATATTTACGCTCGACCAGCAGAAAATGCTGGCCTTCCTGAGCAACCTCGGTACCGACTACGACAAGGGGGAGTCGATACTGCTGCCTACGCCCGATAACAAGTACCGGGCGTTCCATGTGTGGAAAACACCGATGATGGAAGAGGGACTGGCTGTGCAACATCCCGAGATCCAGACTTTTACCGCGGTAGCCGAAGACGACCAGAACGTAACGGCCAAACTCGACTATACCCTCTACGGCTTCAGGGCCCTGGTACTCGACGGCAACAGTTCTTTTATGATCGATCCGTACAGCGATGCAGCCGACGGTTATTATATTTCTTTTTACCGCAGCGATTTCCTGTCCCAAACGGTTGCCCATGCCTGCGAGGTAGGCATGTTTCCCGAACTGCAACCTTCGGATAACGCTACGCAAACCGTAACCGGCGGTCCTAAAAGCGACCTGGCCCGAACCCATGGCACCCTGCGCAGGACCTACCGTCTTGCCGTAAGTTGTACGGGTGAGTATGCCCTCGCTGCTGTCGGGCCGGGCGCCAGCAAAGCGCAGACCCTCAATAAGATCGTATCTACGGTAAACCGGGTAAACGGCGTATACGAAACAGAACTTTCGGTTTCGATGAAGCTTATCGCACGCAATTCGGACATCATTTACGTTAACCCTGTTACCGATTCCTATAACTGTAATACCAACCTGGCCTGTCTCATTAACGAGGTACAGACCAAGATTACCTCGGTGATCGGCGATCAGAACTACGACATCGGCCATATACTCTGTACGGCCGGTGGCGGACTGGCGCAGGTACGTGCCGCCTGCGGGACTGGTAAAGCCAGAGGTACCAGTACCTCCGGCGGGCCCGACGACTTCAGCACCATGTTGCATGAACTGGGGCACCAGATGGGCGCCAACCATACCTTCAGCGCCAATAGCGGCGGCTGTAACAACAACGGTAATACAGGCACAGCCTACGAAGCCGGTGCTGGCATCACGATTATGTCGTATGCCGGCCTCTGCGATCCGAACAATGTAGGCAACGGTCAAAACTTTTTCCACATCAACAGCCTGGACGAAATTACCACCTACCTGGGTGGCGCAGGCGGAACCTGCGGTACCACCACGCCGGGTACGGCAGCAGTAATGCTTCCCCAACTGGTGGATACCTATTTTATCCCGCGTAATACGCCATTCGAGCTTACCGGGCCTAAAGCAACCTCTACACAGCCTGCAGCGGCCATTACCTATAGCTGGGAGCAGTACGACCTGGGTAACTTCGGCGGTACAGAAGCCAATAACAGCGCCGCCCCTGCCGGCCCGCTGTTCAAGTGTTACCTGCCCGATACTTCCCGTTCCCGCTCCTATCCAGAGTATGGACGCATAACGAGCGGCGGTTACGGTACGGGTGCTGCCAGCGCCGGCCAGCGCCTGCCTACGGTTGCCCGCGAGGTACATTTCAAATTGGTAGCCCGGAGCAAATACCAGGGTTGGGGCACCTTTAATTTCAGCGATAAGGATATGGTGCTGAAAGCCGACCAGAGCGCTTCCGACTTCAGGGTTACCTCGCAGGCTACTGCAGAAACCTGGCAGCCGTTTACGCAGAAACGTGTGGAATGGAGTGTGGCCAATACCGATAAAGACTCCGTTAAATGTAAATGGGTAAACATCTACCTGTCGCGCGACGATGGTAAGACCTTTCCTTACCTGCTCGTGGCCAATGCCCCGAACAACGGCGCATACAATGTAACGGTACCCAATGTGTATACCCAGCAGGGCAGGATTAAGGTAAAAGGTTCGGGTAACGTGTTTTTCGATATCAATAAAGGACAACTTACCTTAAACGGCGATCCTACCGGGGTTAAAGACCTGGACCTGTATTCGGCCCTGAGCATTTATCCTAACCCGGCTACCAACCGTGTACACATCAGTGTTAAAGAGAGCTCCGGCGCTACCCTTAAAGTGATCCTGTACAATGTAGTGGGACAACGTATGTGGAGCGGCGATCTTCAAAAAGAAACAGACATTCCTGTAGCAGGCTTCGCAAGGGGCAATTATCTCCTGCAGGTAGTGAATACCAATACTGGGGCTAAATCGACCCATAAAGTTGCTTTGCAATAGCGGTTAATCAACATGTTTACCGGCGCTGCTCTCTCCAGGGCAGCGCCTTTTTTATGCCTGCAACTATAGCGGCGTATCGCCATGTTGACTTCAATCGTACATATTACCGTTTCGTCGGTTCTAATTCCTTATTGGTCGGCAAGTATAAGCAGAATGAAAATCAGGCTTGGTAATTTAGTCCCCGGACACCATTTTTAATCAATCACGAAAGCCTCTTTTATGAAATTAAAATTACTCTTACTCTCTGCCTGCTCGATGATGGCTATGGCTGCAAGCGCCAACAAGCTTACGATCACCGTACAGGACTTTAAGTTTACACCGGCCGATGCGACCATCGCACTGGGCGATACCGTACTGTTTACCTGGATCAATGGCTCGCATACGACTACCAGCAGGACTATTCCGAGCGGCGCAGCTGCCTGGGATCACCCGATGACCGCCGCCAGCACTTCGTTCCAGTACGTGCCTACGGTAGCCGGTGTATATAACTATGTATGTGTACCCCACGAATCTATGGGCCATATCGGTAAGTTTACCGTAACCGGCGGTACCGGCGTAAAAGATTACGAACTGGGCAAAACAGCGCTGGACGTATATCCTAACCCTGCATCATCCAAACTGAGCATTGTTTTTAAAGAATCTAAAAAAGCATTTGCCGTAGCCGTTACCGATATCTCCGGCAGGACCGTGATGGCTCCGCGCATGGTAAATGCCGAAGGCACTACGCTGGACATCAGCCACCTGCCCGAAGGCATGTATATAACCCGTATTGAGCAGGATGGTAAAACGCTGTTGCGCAAGTTTACCGTTGCCCGCTAAAGTTTTGTTGTGTGTTGATTGGTTTATATTGACGAAAGGCCGCCAGACGCAGGTGGCCTTTCTCTTTTTTTAATCCTCCGCTCCTTCCTGCTCCAGCCGGCGTAACAGGCCCCGGATATTTTTCAGCAGGATCTCTTTCTCCGCCAGGGCTACAGGCGCAATGATACGACGTACCGGTTCGGTATAAAACGAGGCAATGTGGGCAATGTCGGCCCCCCATTCCGTAAGTCTTACCGAATGGCTCCGCGCATCATCCGGGTCTTTGTGCCGGCCGATCATGTGCTTGCGCTCCAGCGAACGTATGGCTTCACTCACCGTGGGTTTGGTGAGCATAAAGTGCCGGGCCAGCCCGCTGATCTTTACACTTTGCGCTTCCCGGATATGGATCAGCAACTGGATCTGCAGCGGACTCAGGTCGTGCTCGCGCGCCTGCTCCCACAAGAGGGCGCGATAAGCATGGCCAATGGCTTCGAGGCCGCTTACGATCGCGGTGTCTATATCCTGCTTTTCTGAATGAGGCATGGTGGTTGCTTTTGTTAGTTTTTGGTTAAAGGCCATGGGCTTTTATAATGTTAGTAGTGCTAACTAAATGCGGCGCTGACCGGAACCGGGGTATGATCTTATCGTTAAGCGCTACAAATATAGTTTGTAATCCTAACTATTTACTGTTTTCAGGCGCGATTCCTGCTAACGCAGGTATATATGCGTTTTTTGCGCCTGTGTGGTGTTTGCCGCTTCGGTATTGATACTTATATCTTTGCGACCCTAATTGCAGATTTTATGAGTTCGAAATTTTACACAATGGCCCTGTTGGCCCTGTTGAGTTGCCAGTGCCTGCACGCGCAGGAGCCCGAAAAAGAAGAAGACGACAGCATTGATAACCCCGTAATGGAAGCGGACGGTGTGCTGTCGACAGCGCCCACCGATACCACGGGCGATAAGGTTTATTATCTCCGTCCCATTAATGATATCGTGATCCAGGAAAACCGCCTGCAGATCCCTTTTGCGGAACAGAACCGGAATATCCGGATCATCGATCAGAACCTAATCCGTACCCTGCCCGTTAAGTCGGTAAACGAATTGCTGACCTATGTATCCGGTATCGATGTGCGGCAGCGCGGCCCCTGGGGTACCCAGGCCGATATCGGCATCGATGGCGGCACCTTCGACCAGTCGCTGGTGCTGATCAACGGTATTAAGATCAGCGATCCGCAAACGGGTCATAATATGATGAACCTGCCCATTCCCCTCGACGCTATCGAACGCATCGAAGTACTGAGAGGTCCGGCCGCACGCCTGTACGGCGTTAATGCCCTGACCGGCGCCATCAACATCATTACCAAAAAGCCCACCAATACCGGTATTACCGCCCATGTGTATGCCGGCAGCAGCTTTAACCGCGATACCAGCAATAACAAGCTATACGGCGGCTACGGTGTACAGGTATCGGGCAGCCTGGCCGGCGACAATGCCCAGCATTATTTTTCGCTGGGCCGCGAGCAGGCTTCGGGGTATCGCTACAATACGGCGTTTAACAACAACAAGGCCTTCTACCAGGGCAACCTGGACCTGGGTAAGGCCAGTTCGCTGCAGCTTATGGGCGGCTTTATCTACAACGATTTCGGGGCCAATGGTTTTTATTCCGCACCGGCCGACAAGGAATCGAACGAAACGGTGCAGACCGGCCTGGCCGGCGTAGGCGCTACCATAGCCGTAAACCCGTACTGGACCATGAAACCCAGGCTGAGCTACCGCTATAACCACGACGACTATATCTTTATCCGCCAGAAACCGGAGGTATACCATAACCGGCACGAGACCCATGTAATCGATTTTGAGTTCAACAATACCTTCGACACCGACCTGGGTACTTTTGGCCTGGGGCTCGAAGCGCGCAACGAACGCATCAACAGCAGCAACCTGGGTAACTGGGAACGCACCAACTACGGCTTCTTTGGCGAGTATAGTTTTAATAAGGTGAAAAACCTGCTGGTCAATATCGGGGCCTATGCCAATTACAATTCCGACTTCGGCTGGAAAGTACTGCCGGGTATCGATATGGGCTACCGGATCTACAAGGGTTTACGGGTATTTGCCAATGCCGGCCTGGGACAGCGCCTGCCTACCTATACCGACTGGTATTATAAAGGCCCGCAGAATATCGGTAACGACAAGCTGGCGCCTGAATATTCGTACAGCGTAGAGGGCGGCTTGAAATACAACGATGAAAAATTAAACGCATCGGTTAGTTATTTCAGCCGTACTACCGACGACTTTATCGACTGGGTAAAAGATACCATAACCGCACCTTGGCAACCGGTAAACTTCCACAAGATCGTAACACAGGGATTCAGCCTCTCGGCCGACTACCGCTGGCGTAACGAAAACCGTAATGCGCCTGCCGTAGCGTTGATTACCGGCTTATCCTATACTTACCTGCAATCGACCATTAAAGACGAAAATAAGGGCGGGGCTACAGAACAGCTTTCCCGTTATGCGCTCGAAAACCTGAGGCACCAGCTCTGTGTTAACGCCAACCTCGAATTGTTCAGGATGATCAATGTAACCCTCGCAGGCCGCTACCAGCAACGGGTCAATTACAAGGATTACACCCTGCTCGACGCCCGCGTGGCCTTTACCCGCAAGGTATGGAGCGTATATGCCGACATTACCAACCTGACCAATGTGCAATATATCGAAGCCGGCGCCGTACCGATGACGGGGCGCTGGTTTACCCTGGGCTTTAAATGGGCCTGGTGGCAACACTAATCTTCCTCTTTATCATACTCCTAGCACAAAAAGAGCAGCGCCCGGCGCTGCTCTTTTTGGTATTATGTTTTTTTAATTATTTGTAACAAAATATTATATTTGTAATACCTGAAAATACGACTATGAGAAACATTTTATGGCTTTTAGCCCTGCTTGGTGCAGGATGGCAAGCACAAGCGCAGGTTCAATCTTCCTGCCAATCGACCGCAGTCCTGCAAACCCTTTACGGCAAAGACATAGCGCATATGGCGCTGGTTTACCTGTACGACATGAATTTGCCCGATACGGCGTTGATCGACATCCCGCAACCTTATATCGATTCGGTAGAACGGGCCATGGCGGCGGTTTTTAATTTGGATAACCAGCTGGAGGCCGACTCGGTAATGCGCCGGCACTGTATCCGCCAGGATCGTCGCATCGAGCCCCAGCACCTGTCCGGCGCCCGCAACGGCGTTTTCCTGCGGGTAAAAATAGATACCTCCAAAACCTGGACGAATGGTTGGAGCAGTCTTAATGCCGTTACCGGTTATGCCGCACTGGATGGGCTAATGGCGCATTACAACTTCTGGGTAGAAAATTATACTGGTGTCGCAGGCTCCCTATACGACCACTCCGCTACCATCCGTACTGACCGGATCATCAATGCCAAGGCCTTTGCCGATAGCCTGTCGAAGCTGGAGGGTATTCAGCATGTCTGGTATGTACCTGCCGCCGGCGATGGTAATTATATCCACTACGGTTGCGATAACGGCGTGGCCTATCTGTTATTCCGGCTGGGCTGGGCCGATTGTCCGCTGGGCTGTACGGCCGAGAAACTTTGGTACTACAGAGTAGACACCCAGTGCCGGGTTACGCTGGATTCCGTAAAGACCTTCCCGGCGCCCGGTACTTACCCTGTCCCCAGCAACTGTGGTATTACCGGCTTCCGGGATCCGCAGCAGGATATCGCTGTTTCCGTTTATCCCAATCCTACCACAGGCGGCGTATTGCTGCAAACCAGCGGCAATAAAAGTTACGACTACAAGCTGCTGGACCAGCAGGGTAGGGTATTGCTGAAAGGCAGGGTAAATGGTAAGGAAACTTTACGGCTGGATGCTTATGCTAAAGGTATTTACCTGCTGCGCCTGTCCGATGCAGGCGGTAAAGGGCGTAGCGAAAAGATCCTGTTGCAATAGCAGGGCTTAACGCAGTAAACCTATATTTTGAAAAAAGAGCAGGACCGGAAGTCCTGCTCTTTTTGGATGTTATCTTTTTTTATTTTTCGTAACAAAAAATTATATTTGTAATACAAAAAAATAACCACCCTATGAAACAAGTATTATGGATTTTAGCCCTGCTTTTTGCAGGATGGCAAGTGAATGCGCAGGTACCCTCATCCTGCCTGACCAATACGGAACTGGAAGCGCTTTACAGGAAAGATATAGCACACATGGCCCTGGTTTATATGTACGAAACACATGCATCCGACACTACGCTTATCGACATTCCCCAACCCTATATCGATTCCGTAAAAAGAGCCATGGCAGCCGTTTTTAACCTTGGCGCCCAACTGGAAGCCGATTCTGTAATGCGGCGTCATTGTATCCGGCAGGACCGGCACATGGAGGGCTTTCATTTATCGGGCGCCAGGAATGGCGTTAACCTGTACGTAAAGGTAGATCCTTCCAAGACCTGGACCGACGGTTGGAAAAGTCTAAATGCCGTTACCGGTTATGCTACACTGGATGAGTTAATGGCCCATTGCGGCTTCCAGGTAACCGGGTTCAATAATACATCGGGCACGGCCAATATCAAAACCGCCGAGATCATCAATGGCAAAGCCTTTGCCGATAGCCTGCTGAAGCTGGACGGTATACTGGAGGTCTCTTTTATACCGGCTGTGGGGGATGGTAATTATATCCGCTACACGTACAATAACGGCGCGGCTCACCTGGTGTTCCGCCTGGGTTGGGGCGATTGCCCGTCGGGCTGCACGGGCAACAAGCTATGGTATTATACCGTAGACGGGCAGTGCCGGGTTACCCTGGACTCCGTACGCACCATCCAGGCGACTGGTACTTACCCTGTTCCCAACAACTGTGGTATAACCGGGTTCCGCGATCCGCAACAGGATATCGCTGTTGCCGTTTATCCCAATCCTACCACAGGCGGCGTATTGCTGCAAACGAGCGGCAATAAAAGTTACGACTACAAACTGATGGACCAGCAGGGCAGGGTATTGCTGAAAGGCAAGGTAAATAGTAAGGAAACTTTACGACTGGACGCTTATGCCAAAGGCATTTACCTGCTGCGCCTGTCCGATGCAGGCGGTAAAGGACGTAGCGAAAAGATCCTGTTGCAATAGCAGGACTTAACGCAGTAAACCTATATTTTAAAAAGAGCAGGACTTCCGGTCCTGCTCTTTTTTGATGTCATCAAAGCCGTTCTGGTACCTGTTCCAGGTACAGCTGTATTTTATCGCTTACCGGTGTGAGCGGTACCCGGTCCTGCGTGGCCAGCCGGTCTATAAATAAAGTGCCGCGTATATGATCCGTTTCATGCTGGAAAATAACGGCGGTATATCCTTCCACCATCTCTTCGCGCCGTTGTCCTTTGCTATTGGTATACCGGACCCGGATCGTATAGTTCCTCAGCACCTCTTCCTTACCGCCGGGTACCGAGAGGCAGCCTTCCTTCCCTTTTTTCAGCAGGGCCGAGCGCCAGGTAATTTCAGGGTTGAGGTAGAGTTCGAAGGGTTTGCCTGCTTTATCGAAGCGCTGTACCCAGAAGAGGTTGCGATTAATGCCTACCTGGGGCGCCGCGATACCCACACCCGGGTTGGCGGTGTCGCGCATGGCCAGGTACATGCGCCTGGCCAGCAGGGGCAGCAGGGGATCGGCGGGGTTGATGTCCTGCGAATTACGTTTGAGTACCAGGCTGTCGCCGGGCCGGTCGATCTGTATTACCCGCAGTTTTGTAGCGGTATCGCCCGAGGTGATCAGCGCCTTTTCACCGGCACTCAACCGTTGTGCAGCGGCGCCGGGAACCAGGCCTGCCAGCAACAATCCTGAAAATAAAAACTTCTTCATAGTTTATACGATGGTACTGTTGGATTAAGGTATGAAATTAAGGCATTTATGTATAATGCCCGCCAGGTAAGGCCTGCAGCGGACATAATTCCTGCATAAACTTGTTTGTTTGGGCCGGTCCATTGTATATTTGCGAAAAAATACATATATGGATTACAAAGAATAAATTATACAACAGGTAATGTTTTGGTAACATTAGTTTGGCAATTTTGCCCTATAATTAAACAATCGGATATGAGGTTAAAATTCAACATGCTCTTCCTCCTGCTCTTTGCATTTACGGGCTGGAGAACATTTGCACAGGTTACCACTGCCGGCCTTACCGGCTTCATTAAGGACCAGGAAAACAAGGGGTTGCCCGGCGCAACGATCAAGGCGACCCACGTACCTTCGGGAACGAGGTACGGCACCATGACGCAAACCGATGGTAACTTTATCATCCAGGGTATGCGTGCCGGTGGTCCCTACACCGTAGAGATCACCTATATTGGTTTCGCCCCCAAAAAAGTAGAGGGTGTTTACCTGGTACTCGGCGAAAATTTTGTACTGAACGAAGGTATCAGCCCCGGCGAAGATGGCGAAACCATTAAAGAAGTACAGGTAGTCGCCAACAAAAGCAAACTGCTGAATAGCGAAAGGACCGGCGCTGCGACCAATATCAGCTCCACCAATATCGCCAGGATGCCTACACTGAACCGTAGCCTGTCGGACATGACCCGTTTATCGCCCCAGGCCAGCGGTGTGGCAACACCCGCAAGCAGCAGCGGCGGTTTTGCAGGTCGCGATGGCCGTTATAACAATACCCAGATCGATGGCGCCAACTTCAACAATGGCTTTGGTCTGAGCTCCGATCCCATGCCGGGTGGTGGCAACCAGCCCATCTCTCTCGATGCGATCGAAGAAGTACAGGTAAATATCGCGCCCTACGACGTACGCCAGACCGGCTTTACCGGCGCCGGTATCAACGCCGTTACCCGTAGCGGTACCAACGAAGTTACCGGTTCTATCTATGGTTACTTACGTCCAAACAGCTTTACCGGCTTAAACGTCGGCAGCGATAAACTGGATAAGACGGCACGTACTTCCAACAAAATTATCGGTGCAAGGCTTGGCGCGCCACTGATCAAAAACAAATTGTTCTTCTTCGGAAACTTTGAATATGAAAACAGGCAGTCGAGCGGTAATACCTGGTTGGCCGACCGGGGCGTAAAGGGTGCTAATATTACCCGTGTAGCAGCTTCCGATCTCGATGCCGTAAGCAACCTCCTGAAAACCAAATATGGTTACGACCCGGGCGCTTACGAAAACTACGCCAACAATTACCAGAACAAAAACTTTAAAGCGTTGCTCCGCCTCGACTGGAACATCAGCGATAAACATAAGTTTACCCTGCGTTACAACCAGATGACCGGTACCAGCGAACAGGGTACCAATAACAACTCCGGTCCTAACAAACGTTCTTCTGTAAACAGGATCAGCAGCGAGTCGATTGCTTTTGAGAATGCCAACTACTCGTTCAAAAACAAAGTACACTCCCTTACTGCCGAACTGAACAGTAATTTCTCTTCCAAAATTTCCAACCAGTTCCTGGCTACCTACAGCCGTATCCAGGATACCCGCGAAACACCGGGCGCCCTGTTCCCCTTCGTGGATATCTGGAAAGACGATAAGAATTACATGAGTTTCGGTACCGAACTGTTCTCTTACAACAACGACGTAATCAACCACAACTTCTCTTTTACCGATAACTTTACTTACCTCACCGGTATCCACACCATTACAGCGGGCCTGAGTTTCCAGACCATGAGTTTTGGTAACAGCTATATGCGTATGGGCACCTCCTACTACAGGTTTGCTTCTGTAGCCGACTTCCTGAATGGTGGTAAGCCTTCTGTTTACGGTATTACTTATCCTTTCGACGGAAGCGATGGTTATGCCAAAGTAAAATTCGGTATGGGCGGCGCTTATGCCCAGGACCGCCTGGCCCTGAGCCAGAACTTCAACCTGACCGTAGGTCTGCGTGTAGATCTGCCGCTGTTCCTCGACAACCCGCCTAACAACCCGGCACTGGATACCTTATCCCTGCTGGATCAAAACGGTAACCGCACTACTTATACTACCGCACAATGGCCTAAATCCAAACCATTATTCTCGCCACGTGTCGGCTTTAACTGGGACGTAATGGGCGACCGTAGCCTGCAGGTACGTGGCGGTACCGGTATCTTTACCGGTAATATACCGTTTGTATGGTTTACCAATATGCCTACCAATGCCGGTGTACTGCAAAATACCTTCGAACCGGTGGATAGCGCTACTTTAAGCAAGATTACCCATTTCGAAAAAGATCCGGAGTACTGGGTAAACCAGCTGCCGGATAAATTCCCTAAAAAACCAGGTACCAAAGCACCGGGCAGCGCTGCCCTGATCGACCGCGATTTCAAAATGCCACAGATCTGGAGGTCTAACTTCGGTGTGGACTATAAGATCCCGGGAACTCCTTTAGTAGCTACTTTCGACGTTATCTACAATAAAGACATCAACGCGATCTACCAGTTCAACGCTAACCGTAAACCGGCTGCAGGTGTACTGAATTACTCCGGCGATAACCGCGAATTCTGGAATGGCGCCAACAATGCCCGTTACAACGCGGCAACCGGCAACATCATCCCCGTGCTGAGCAATACCAGCAAAGGATACTCTGTAACCACTTCTATCGGTGTTACCCTTACACCATGGCATGGTTTCTCCGGAACCCTGTTCTACACCTACTCCGGTGCTAAAGACATTAGCGGTAACCCTGGTTCTGCCGCCGGTTCTGCCTGGAGCAACAACTACTCGATCAACGATCCGAACGAGCAACTGATGGGCTACTCTCAATATGCCGTGCCACACCGTATCATCGGTTCGCTGTCTTACCGTAAAGAATACCTGGGTCACCTGGGTACTACGCTTTCCCTGTTCTTCCAGGGTGCTAACCAGGGCCGCTTTGCCTATACCTATAACGGTGATATCAATGCCGACGGGGTAAGTCTCGACCTGTTGTATGTACCGAAAAATTCTGCCGATCTGAACTTTGCCGAATACAGCGTGAAATATAAAGACGCGAACAATGCAGAGCAGACGGTAAAATTCACACCTGAGCAGCAACGCCAGGCTTACGACCAGTTCGTAAACAACGAGAAAGCGCTGCGCGACAGCAAAGGCAAATATGTAGAGCGTAACAATGGCCTGATGCCCTGGATGAACCGCTGGGATTTCCGTTTACTGCAGGACATCTTTACCGGTGTCGGTAAAAACGACCGTCGCCACACGCTGCAATTCAGCCTCGATATCCTGAACGTAGGTAACCTGCTGAACAAAGACTGGGGACTGTACAAGCAGCTCAACGGTGGTTCTGACTACAACTACGCCCTGCTGAGCGTAACCAAAGTAGATGCAACCGGCGTGCCTACTTTCAATATGATCAATATTAAAGACAACGCAGGCAGGCCCGTACTGCCTACCACACCGTACCGCAACCTCTTCAGTGCTTCCAACACCTGGGGTATGCAGATCGGTCTGCGTTATACCTTCTAAGCGGGAACTACTTCCTGCCCCCATACCAACAGGCAGCCGTACCCTACGGCTGCCTGTTTTTTTTCGTAAAGCTAAAATGCTGAAAAGTAAGGCATTGGATTTTTGGGCGATGTTATTTATTGTTGATTTTCAGTTGTTTGTTGGTATCGATTACTGCCTGTTAAGCATTCTTAAAAGGATGGGAGATACTGGCTGAAAGGGATATCTTTGAAAATATCTAAAATTAACTCCTATGAAAAAGACCATTCAGAAAAAACTTACCCTGGACAAAAAAGTGATCAGCAACCTGGCCCTGCAACAGCAACAGGCCGTACTGGGCGGTAAATCGGGTTACGAATCGATTTGCTACTGTACCGGCGGCTGCGCTACGCACCCGGGCGTATGCGCCTGATCTACCGGGGGGCAACGGTTCTATCCGTTGCCTGGTAAAATAAAAAAAGCAACCCGGACCGGGTTGCTTTTGCTATAAAATAAGGGGGTGTATTTATTCTTCTTCGGTGGCAGCGGCGGCTGTACCTTTTTTTACTTTATCTCCTTTTTTCTTACCGCGGTTATCGCGGGCCATCCTGGAGTAGATCGATATGTCTTTGCTGAACAGGAACTGGAACAGGAGCACGGTATAAGAAGTATGGTACCCGAGTGTATTGTAATAATTGCCGGCAAATTTCCTGATCTTAGGCAGTTTGTTCCAGGGCACGGACGGGAAGTCGTGGTGCTCGTTATGATAGCCGACATTCAGGTTTACGGTATTCAGCGGACCATAATAACTTTTGGTTTCCTGGTCGCCATGGGTAAGGAAGTGCTCCTGTACCCAGCGTGCGCCCAGGGGGTGCAGGCCGATCGAGAAGAAGAAGCTGGCTACGAGGTATACCGTGGCTTTAGCGCCAAAGAAATACACGATCGCGCCCATAAATACAATTTGTATGATCCAGTTCAATACCGTCCACTTATCGAAAATAGAGATCTCTTTGGTAAGACGTAAAGGGCGCAGGGCCTGGAATACAGGGTAGAACAGCAGCCACAGGGCCTTGCCCACCGGCGCATTATTGATCAGCTTGGCTTCCCAGCGGAAGGGCATATCGGCATCTACCGCTTCCACACCCTGGAAGGAATGGTGTTTGAGGTGATACTTGGTAAAGGAGATCGAGCTCGGAAATACCTGGGGCAGGTTAGCGATCAGGCTGGCAATGGTGTTCAGCGTCCTGTTTTTGAATACCAGGTTATGGGAGCATTCGTGTACACATACATACAGCGTATGGCAGGCAAAGGCGCCTACCAGGTAAGCAACGATAAACACGATCCACCACGACACGTCTTTCAGAAAATACGACAGTGCGATCTGGATGCCTACGCATAAAAGAATGACTAAAAAAGTATAAGGGTTCCGTCCGATCAGCGATCGTATTTCCGGGTGATTCTGGATGATTTCTTTCGTCCGTGCTTTATGTGGCTCGGGGTCCTCAGACCAGCGAAAAGAGGTTAATTTTGCCATCTCAATATTTAATCTTTAAATGAATCTTCAAAAGTAACAAATTCGTAATAATTTTGACTTAGCATTTTCCTATCCGCTCATTTTTTCAAACCTCCTCAATTCATGCGCCGCTTACTTGGCTTGCTTTTCCGTTGGTTCCTGCAGGGTCTGATCATTATCGGTCCTATCGGGATTACGGCATACACGATCTATATTGTTTTTACCAGTGTCGATAACCTTATCCCCATCGGCAATATTCCCACGGGCATCGGGTTTGTATCCGTCGTGCTTATCATTACCCTGATCGGTTATATGGGTACCCGGTTTTTTATAGGCCGCTGGCTGGTAGAGGCTTTTGGTCACCTGCTCGAGCATACGCCCGGTATAAAGCATATTTACTCTGCGGTAAAAGACCTGTTGGATTCTTTTATGGGCGATAAGAAGAAATTCAATAACCCGGTTTGGGTAAAAACGAATGCAGAACCTGAGATCTGGCGCATTGGCTTTCTCACCCAGAACGACCTGGCGGCAATGGGGCAGCCGGGTAAGGTAGCCGTATACCTGCCGCATTCCTATGCTATTTCCGGTTGGGTAATTATTGTGTCGGAGGACTATGTAAAGCCGGTATTGGAAATGAATGCCGCCGAAGCCATGAAGTTTGCGGTAAGCGGGGGAGTAGCCGGGCATGGTACTGTCGAGCAGCACCACACCGGGCTTTAATTTTTTTTCGTGACTAGTGTTTGGTCAGTAGTACAGTGGCATACGCCATTACGCCTTCTTCGCGGCCTACAAATCCCATTTGTTCGGTAGTGGTCGCTTTAATGGATATTTCGTCCCGTGATATGCCCAGGGTAGCTGCTATCGCCTCTTTCATTTTTGGGATATGTGGTTTCAGTTTGGGCTCCTGCAGGCATACTGTAGAGTCGATATTGACGATCCAGTATCCTTTTTCCTTTACCAGGTTGTAACAGCGGCGCAGCAGCACCTTGCTGTCTATGCCTTTATACTTCATATCCGTGTCGGGAAAGTGGGTGCCGATATCGCCCAGGCTTACCGCCCCGAGCAGGGCGTCGCAGATCGCGTGTAATAAAGTGTCGGCATCCGAATGGCCTACCGCGCCTTTCGTATGCTCCAGCTGGATGCCGCCCAGCCAGAATGGAATCCCCGTTTCCAGTCGATGAAAATCAATGCCGTTTCCGATACGTAATTGCATGGTGAAAAAATGAATTAAGGTGTTGTGAATAGACCGTTTACAATAATAACTGCAGGAGATGAAACCCGCAGTTATAGCAAAAATAAAAAAGCCTCTTTTACTTTGCAAATGTAAAAAGAGGCTTTTATATTAAATTAATCTCTTTTATCAGAGATTGTTAGGTAAGGTGGCAGATTAACTTCGGAAACACACAGCCAATTGATATTGCCCCGGTAGATCCGCCACCTTAGTATCTTGTGCTTGTTTATCCTTCTTTCTTGCCAAAGGCGCCTTTGTCGAAGTCGAAGGTAAGCGAGAAACGCAGGGTATTGGAAAGCGGGTTACGCGCTACACCGGAACCCGAAGGTACCAGGTAGGAGAAGTTAAGACCGAATACGCTGTAACGTACGCCCAGACCACAGGTAAAGTACTGGCGGTCGCCGTTGTTTTTGTTTTCGTAGAAATAACCGGCACGTACGGCAAACTGATCCTGGTACCAGTACTCACCACCTACGGATACGGTAGTACCATAACCCGGAGGCGCTTTACTGAAGGAGCTCAGCATACCGGAGATTACCCCTTTTTCAGGCAGGGCCAGCGAATCGCCATTAACGCCTGCATAGGTAACGGGGGCAGGTACCAGGGCCTTGTTCAGGTCCAGGGAGCCGGTAATTTTATTGTAGTTGTCGA
Source organism: Taibaiella chishuiensis (assembly GCF_003014535.1). GTDB lineage: Bacteria > Bacteroidota > Bacteroidia > Chitinophagales > Chitinophagaceae > Taibaiella > Taibaiella chishuiensis. The sequence goes on from NZ_PYGD01000001.1 coordinate 1,268,125, forward strand.
TTTTGTAAGTATAAGCAACACCGATACCCAGGTTTACCGGAAGGAAGTCCCTGCGGGTTTCGGAATAGCTGATCTGGGAACCTACGTTGGAAAGCACGGCGCCGGCAGAGAATGTTCCGCTGCGCTCTTCGCTGATCTCTTTTGTTTTGCTATAGAAAACACCGATATCGCCGGCAAAAGCCTTACCGGGTTTGTAGCTGGCAGAGTTGTCCTGGGCAGCACCGGCGGCGATATTAGAGCTGATATAACGCAGGGTTACACCTAACGACAGGTAAGGAGAGAACCGGCGGGAGTAACCTACGTCGAAGGAGAATTCCCTGGGTTTACCACTTCCTGCAGGCGTAGCGTCGATGGTTGTATAGTCGATATTACCGAGGTTGAAATAACGGAGTGAGCCACTGATCGCCTGGTCGTTGTTTTCACCGAATTTTTTATAAAGAGATACATAACCCAGGAATACGTCGGGAACGAGATCCTTTAACCAGGGGGTATATGTTACTGATGCACCGAAATCCTTTGTGTTGGTTGCCACCTTGGCCACGTTCCAGTACTGGGCGTTGGCATCCGGAGACAAAGCAATACCCACATCACCCATTGCACCGCTGCGGGCATCCGGGGAGATTCGCAAAAAGGGAACCGCAGTGGTAATTGTACCTACCTGCCCGTTTAACCCTGTTTTTTGTGCATACGATCCTGTAGCCATCAAACCGGATAATACGGTTATCCCGGCAATTGCAAAGCGTTTAGCCATTCTTCTTCTTAATTTGTTAGGAAATAGTAATAATAGTTAATGTAGATATATTGCTGCTATAGGCTATGGATTATATTTTACTATCCTTTCGTTTAGGGAGGGCAAAGATAAGGGATTTTATAAAAAACTAGTTTAAACTTATGGTAACCGGCCGGCGGTATTTCCGGACAGCCGGTTACCAGAGTTATTAACGGAGCAGGACCAGTTTTTGGTATGCTGTGGCTGAAATTCCTTTTTCGGTTTTGGCGGTAAGACGATAGAAATAAACGCCTTTTGCCAGCCTGTAGCCGCCATAACCGCAGCCGTCCCAGGTAATTTCGGTACGGTTGCCTTCGGCTTTAAAGCTCTGTTGTATGGTTCTTACCAGGCCGCCCGCGGTATTGAATATCTGCAGGGTCACGTCCATCTGTTCGCCTTCCTGGTTGTGCTGGAATACAATTTGGGTCTTATCCTCAACCGGGTTGGGGTAGTTGTACAGGTCGCTGATAAAGCCGGCACCTTTGTTTTTTACTTCAAAGTGTACGATGCCTTCTCCCGAGTTATTGTACACATCCCAGGCCTTAACGCGGATGGTATGCTTGCCGTCGGGCAGGTTGTACAGCGGAAAATTAATATAACCATTACGGTAATCATTTTCCAGCGGGGTATAATAATCGTTCATGGTCATCGGGTTCTGCACATCTTCATCGAGGATGGCTACGATATCGTGCCCGATCGCACTACCCGAAAAGTTAATACCGTTATCGTCGTACAACTTTACAAACAGCAGCGGGTTGGGGCCGGTTACGCCACCGTCGCGGAACTTGTCGTTATCGATATAAGGCTGCACTACGGGACCTTCGTTATCAACTTCGGCATCGGTATTGTAACCGCCTACGGTGATATTGGTATCGATGCCCGAAGCATCGGTTGTTTCACTGTTGGCATAATAGCTTATTTTACCCAGGCCGTAATCATAGTTCAGGTCTTTGGGCGCCACGAAGGTAACGCTGAATACCCCGTTGGTAACCGTTCCCCTTGTCTTGGCAATGGTATTGGTCTGCACTTTAAACGATGGGGTAACGCCAACTACCGTAGGGCGGCTGTTGATGGTTTGTACAGAACGTACCTTGTCGAAAATAGACACATATACTTCGCCGTTAAAGTCGGTCAGTACATTGTTGTTCTTATCGGTTATCGAACCGGTCAGTTTATAACGTCCCAGTGCTGCAATGGTATCGGAGGGTATGGAGCTGCCGTTGTTCTCGAAGAATACCTTGTCGGTACGCACTTTATGCACCGGCATCTGCAGTTTAAGCGCCGGGTCGCCAAGCACTACGTATTTGTGGTTGTTACTGCTGGCGCCCGGTGTAGCCGTGGCATTTTTTGCAGCGGCCAGGGCCTCGCCCAGTGTGCGCCAGTTGCCCGAACTATTGGGCGTAAACTGCATACGGGTATAGGCTTTGTTCACTTCTGTATTCTGGAACTGGTATACCACCTGTGTGGTGGTGATCATGGCAATGGAGCCGCCTTCCGGATTAAGCATAAGCCTGGCGCCTGCAGAGCGGTGTCCCGGATCGTCGAACCGGCCAAAGTCGCAGGTTGCGGTAACAATAACCGGCAGCTTATTCTTATTGGTCCAGGAGCCGTAATCGTCGGCCGTAAGGATCGCTTCTTCTGCCCAGCGGTCGGGGTTGCCGTGGCCACTGTAGCTCATCAGGAAGGTACCGTTATAGATCTGGTCGTTAATGGTTTTGTTTACGGAGGGATAGCGCGCACCGCTCGGTGTGTTCACTACTGGGAAAGCGTCGGAGTAAATCTTGTACAGGTTATATTGCCTGTCCGACAGGCGGAAAAAGTCGCTTACGGTTTCGCAATCCATCAGGTGGTTCATACCGCCGGGACCTTTGTCCTTATCGTCGGCTACATAAGATACAACGTTTTTCCAGGGACCGAACGAATTGGGGCTGGCGTAGTTTTTGATCTTCTGTACCGCTTTCAGGGCTTCATCCAGGTTGTAGGCCGGTATACGCCCGGTACCGATATCGAGCGCGCCCACATCATCTATGTTATCGCCGTCATCGAGCAGGGCATAGAAGTCGTCGGAACTGTAAGCTCCGCCGCTAAAGCTTTCGCTGATCACGCTTTCGTAAGTCTGGAAGGTGGGTACGAGATTGGTATTGTAAGCCAGGCGGTTTTTATAGTCGTACGAGGCAGCACCGAACAGCAATACGTTCTTGATCATATCCTCTTCGCTGGATGCGCGTTCGTAAAACATTTTTATAAAGTTGCGGATGCCGCCTATGTCCTGTCCGCCCGAAGAGAATTCGTTATAGATCTTGTCGAGGGTGGCTACCGTAACGGTAATGTTATCATGTTGGCGGTGGAAGTCCGCAAGGGCTTCTGCCGCTGGTTTCAGGCTGTCGTTGGTAATGATCAGCAGGTCGGTGGGTCCGAGGCCGTGCAGGTTCTGGTTGGCCACCAGTGCGGGTGAGGCTGCTGTCGGGGTATTGTACTGCGCACCGTCGAAGGCAATAAATTCGCGCAGGCGGTTGCCTTCCCGTACTACCGTATAGTCGCTGCCGTTGAGGGAGCCCGTAAGCGCTACCGGCGCCAGGGGATTGGTTACTTCCCATACATTCAGCCCGGCAGTGGCATTGCTGATCTTAAAGGCCGCTTGCTGTCCGCTGCCCAGGCCCGCGGTTTCCCAATCGCGGAAAGAGAGTTGGTTTACGCCGGCCATCGATAAATTACGGCGGTAGTTGAACCGGATATAATCGACATAGGCAATACCGGTACCGCCCGATTGGTAAGACAGTTGTACGGTAAGGTTGCCGGTGCCCGGGTTGATCGTAAGGGCATCGCTGCCCAGAGCCGCGGCTACAGCTGCAAAGCTATTGCCTTGCGTACCCAGTGCAAAGTTTTTGGCTACTACGTTATTGAAGCTCAGCCGCAGGTTATTGCTCGCAGCATCGCTGGTATTGCCTACATAGGCTTCTACGGTTATCGGACCGGCAACATTGCCCAGGTTCACGTTAAAGGAAGGGTTCAGTGAGCTGCTGTTTACTGAGCTCATCCGGTGGCCCCACCACACTTTACCGATGCCGCCGATATTGAAACTGTCCACATCATCGGCGTAATAATCGTTGAAGGTGGTACTGGTAACGTTTGCGGTGCCGGTTGCCGCCTCTGTCTGGATGCGTTTACCGGGTCCCAGGTCATAGTTCAGGAAATAGTAGCTGTAATCTTCGTAGTAGTTGTTGCTGTGTACAAATCGCTGCCGCACCGAGTCTTTTTCCCAAAGGCGCGGGCCGTTGGCATAGAAAAGCACATAGTCGCCCTGGGCAAAAGAAGAGCCGGCACTGTGCACACTGATGGCATTTTCGACCAGGTCGTCAGGTTGGGTGCTGTCTGCTTTTTCGGGCAATACTGTGCCCCCGTTGCCATAGATCCGGATATTGGCCGGATTGATGCTTCCGGGGCTGATACCCAGGCTTTGCAGGAAGGCATAGTCGATTTTGTAAATGCCGCGGGCCGGTACCTTTATCTTGTACCAGGTGCCGCTGTTCAGGATCGAGGTGTTGACCAGGGTGGGTTTATGGGCATTACCGCCTTGGGGCGTAGTGCCTTCTTCAAACTGGGTAACCTCCAGGTCGTAAGCCTGGAGCCTTTCGATACGGCCGTTCAGTTTGCGGTAGGCTGGAATGGTAATATAGGCGACCGGGCGTTTGCGCTCCCGGGTTACGATCACATCCGGTTCGAAGGTGTTGCTGGCCGGCGTCTGCAACGGCAGGCCGGCGACAACAGTGGCACGTACATTGCTCATTTTTATAAGCGGCGTCCTGTCGCTTTCCAGGTATATTCTCTGGGTAAGGGTACCCTTGCTGCTGATATCTGCCGGATCGACCTGGGCCGCGCTTGTTGTCACCTTCGTGTTTTGCTGTGCAACAACAACCGCACCGGTACTGCATAACATCCACAGGCACACTAAAAACTTGTTCATTCCAGAATAAAATTATTTGAAAATAATAAAGCAGTTTTTATATTAAACGAAAACTGCCGCCCAAAAAGTATCAGGACCTGATGGGTTCTCAAAATTACGATAAAACAGACATATTACGGGCGCAAATTCGTTAGGGCCGGCAACGATGCCGGTCGCATATAATAAAGCCTGCAGCATATCCGAAAGGTTATCCTGCAGGCATTTATGGTGTTATTTTGTATGTTTTTTATTTATATTTTTAGCGATGCCCGCTTTTATATCCTGTTCAGGATGCGGCTTACCGAACGGCGCAGCAGGAGCCAAAGCAGCGCCAGGATCAGTACCAGCAGTACCGGCAGTATCCAGGCATCGGTAATACTGATCCGGAGTTCCATTTTGCTGAGCCACTGCGCCAGTACCAGGTGGCAGGCCAGTGCAATACCGGCCGCCACGATTACTGCCGAGCCGAGCCAGGGCAGGAAGAAACGGTTCAGTATTTTCTTCAGTGTTTTGGGCGCATAACCCAGTTGTTTCATCAACCGGATATGGCCTGCAGCACGTTGTACCGTAAGCTCGATAAAAAGAATAAAAGCCAGCACGGCCATACCCACCACGATAAGCGCCACGGCGCCCACCGAGGTCACGATAGCCTGTACCGCGGTACGGATGCGGTTCCAGCGCAACTGGTCCTCGTTGGTGGTATAGTTTTTGGCTTTCAGGAAGTCTACAAAACGTTGGTCCGAAGGGTCCTTTACTTTCAGGATAAGGCGCGACGAACGGTTGGCGGTAGTATCGCCGTAACGCTTGTTCATGGCCTGCATAAAGCCCTGGGGCACCAGCACCGAACTGATGCGGTCGGTAAAGCCCACAATCTGTGCACGGTATTGCTCCTTGCCCTTGGCTACCGTAATCTGGAACGGAATGGCCTTGATCGAGGATTGGGAAAGCTGCGGCAGGCCCTGGCTCAGGGCAAAGCCGTAGTTATACAGGTTCAGGAAGTCGTTGGACATAATGATCGGCAGGGTAGGCTGCCCATCCTGCCAGGACCAGTCTTCTGGTATGGCATCGAGGTATTTGTCGTCGACCGATTCCAGGAACATTTCTGTATAAAAACCCAGGTTGCCACCCAGGCTGGCCGATACCGGGTAACGGTTGGCTGTGAGCGGGCCCACTTCGCTTACACCGGGCAATTGCCGCAGTTGGGTGATATCGGTTTCGGTAAAGAGATTCTCGACCGTATTGCGCTGCATGCTTTCATTGGTCACTTTTTTACCAATCACCACAAACGACGACATACTTTCCTGTTTGTCTTTACCCGAAAGTACCTGGTTGAAATCGGACCAGGCCAGCGCTGCGGCAAAGAGCAGCAGCAGCCCGATACAGAGTGCTGCCCAGGATCCGTACATCCGGGCTTTCTGGCTGCCCGGCCTTAGTAATTTCAGGATAATCTTGTTTTGTTGCATGTATTCAGATAAAGATAGTGTGCCGGTTAGCGCCGGAAGATCAGCGAATATACGGTCTGGTTGTCGTTTTCGTCGCTTGCCGTTATCACCAGTTTGTGGTTGCCCGGCGTGCAGTGCTCATCAAAAGTATAGGTATAGGTATTACCCGCTCTTACAAAACAAAGCCAACGGCCATCGAGCTCGGCCCTGAACTGTTTTACGGAAGTCATTTTATCGGTTACCTTAAACCGGATGTTTTTGGCTTTGCTTAAATCCGGGCCTTTCTGCAGCGGCTGCAATACCGGTGGTACGGTATCCACGCCTACGCAATAATTGCCGAAGGTACGTACCGGGGCCCAGGCCCAGCCTTTATCGTAGCGGGCCGCAGCGCCGTCCTGCGGGTTATTGCCGGGTAGTGAAGCGGCCTTGATATGATGGATAAAAACGAGTTTGTTGCGCAGGTCGAAGGGCAATGCCTGGTTGATCTTGAGACCGAGATCAGTACTGCTTTGCAGCGGTATCTTGGCATCGTGCAGCTGCAGCACATCCGAATAGTATTGTTTGGACGGACTTTCGGTATAGCGGAAACAGATCCTGTCGTAGAGGGCCTGCTCATCGGTTACGAACGAGGTATTGCGGGTTTGCAGGGCGTTGCTTTTACCCGGCATCCAGGTATTGGTGCAGGTTTTAACCGTGGTTTTGCCAGCATAACTTACCGTAAAGTTTACCTGGGCTTTGTTGCGATGGGCATCTTCGAGCTCGATGCGTACCTGGTGCTCTTTACCATCGCTTATATCCAGCATGCCGTTCTGTGTATTAAGATCGGTGTATACATCCAGCTTATTGCCTGGCAGGCGATACAGGCCCTGGTACCAGGTGCCTTTTTCTTCCTTGGTCTTAAAATCGGCATAGGCATTTACATAACGGTTCTGCGCAAAGTCGATCTCGCGCAGTTCTGTTGCGGCCTGCAGGGTTTCGTCGAGGTAGAGTTTCATGCGGTATACGCCCAGCCAGTTGGTACTGTTGTTGATATAGTCCTGGGCCTGGATACCGATATACAGGTGCGGACTACTGCTTTTGTAAGCGCCCGTCTTGGTGGTATAACCACTGCCTTTTTTCAACAGGGGAATAAGCGCCGGTTGTTGTTCATAAATACTTTCATCGGCGTTGTACACGGCGATGCTCCTGGCTTCCGGCGCACGGGTATCGGTAATGGGCAGGCCAAACAACATGCCATTCAGCACATGCCCGCTCGTATTGCTCCGGATCTCGAAATGCAGGTGCGGACCGGTACTGCCGCCAGTGGTGCCGGAGTAGGCCACCAGTTGTCCCTTTTTTACGGCAAAACGGTTGGCCGGTAAAGACAGGTCGCAGCTCCAGCTTTCCTGTTCGTACTGCTTTTGTTTCAGGTATTGCTGCAGTTCGGGGTAAAAGTCGTTGAGGTGGCCGTATAAGGTCGTATAACCGTTGGGATGGGTAATGTAAATAGCATTGCCATAACCTGCGTGGGAGATGGTAATACGCGATACATAACCTTCGGCCGCAGCATACACGGGCATGTTTTCCTGCTGGTTGGTTTTGATATCGATGCCGGTATGAAAGTGATTGGGCCTGCACTCGGCAAAGCCGCCTGCGAGGGATATGGGAATGTCGAGCGGGTTACGGAAATAGTTTTGCGGATAGTCCGGCTCCCCCTGCGACCATGCCGCAAGCGGAAGCATACAACATAAAACAGCGCTGGTTAACTTCATGCCTTTTGGGTAATAATACGCCTGCCATCAGGCCGGCGTGGTTACAGGATAATACTGCAAGATAAAATATATTGGGGAACTTATATTTTATGCCCCTGCTGCTACCGGCAGGGCTGTATAAAACAAAACGCCGGGCGACTGCAAGCAGGCGCCCGGCGCAGGGGATCATGTACGATTTAAAATAAAGTTTCCAGGTGCTTTTCCAGCTCGTATTCGGTCGTTATCAATACATCGCGGGGTTTGCTGCCGGCTGCCGGCCCTACAATGCCGGCTGCTTCCAGTTGATCCATAATACGGCCGGCCCGGTTATAGCCCAGGTTGAATTTACGCTGTAACATAGATGTGGAGCCACTTTGCGAGTTGACCACCAGGCGGGCGCATTCTTCAAACATCTTATCGCGTTTCGAGAGGTCGATCATTTCTTTCTCGGCACGTTCGTCTTCGGCGCCTTCGTATTCCGGCAGCTCAAAAGCGGTAGCATAACCTTTCTGGTTGCCGATAAACTCGACGATACGTTCTACTTCGGGCGTATCGACAAAGGCGCATTGCAGCCGCAGCAACTCGCTGCCATGCGATACCAGCATATCGCCGCGGCCGATCAACTGGTCGGCGCCACCGGCATCCAGGATGGTACGGCTGTCGACCTTGGCCGATACCTTAAAGGCCATACGCGCCGGGAAGTTGGCTTTGATAATACCCGTAATTACGTTAACCGAAGGACGCTGTGTAGCAATGATAATGTGGATACCTACAGCACGCGCCAGCTGTGCCAGGCGGGCGATCGGCATCTCCACCTCTTTACCCGCAGTCATGATCAGATCGGCAAACTCGTCGATAACCAGCACGATAAAAGGCAGGTACTTGTGCCCGTTATTGGGGTTCAGCCTGCGTTTAATAAACTTCTCGTTGTACTCTTTAATGTTACGGGCGCCGCCGTCCTTCAACAATTCATACCGGTTATCCATCTCGATACACAGCGCGTTAACGGTGTTTACCACCTTCTTGGTATCGGTAATGATGGGCTCCTCTTCGTTAGGCAACATGGCCAGGTAATGCTTTTCGATCAGCCGGTAAATGGATAGTTCCACCTTCTTCGGATCGACCATCACGAACTTCAGTTGCGAAGGATGTTTTTTATACAACAGCGAAACCAGGATGGCATTGATCCCTACCGATTTACCCTGGCCCGTGGCGCCGGCCATCAGCAGGTGGGGCATCGTGGCCAGGTCTACGATATAGTTTTCGTTATCGATCTTTTTACCCAGGGCAATGGGCAGGCTCATTTTGCTGTTCACAAACTTTTCGCTGGCCAGCAGGGTACGCATAGGTACCATCTGCTTATTGGTATTGGGCACTTCGATACCGATCGTACCCTTGCCCGGTATAGGCGCTATGATACGGATACCCAGCGCGGCCAGGTTCAGCGCGATGTCGTCCTCCAGGTTACGGATCTTCGATATACGTACGCCCTCGGCCGGTACGATCTCGTACAGGGTAACGGTAGGTCCTACCGTTGCGGTAATGCGCTGGATCTCGATACCGAAGCTGCGCAGGGTACTGATGATCTGGTTCTTGTTTTTTTCCAGCTCTTCGCGGTCCAGCGAAATAGCGCCCTGTTCCGTTTCGTCGAGCAGGTCGAGCGTGGGGAATTTATAATTGGGCAGGTCGAGCGAGGGGTCATAGGGTTCGCCGCTTTCCACGGTAATATGACTGCCATGCGCAGGTACTGCTGTTGGTTCTTCTACCGTCCTGATCTCGAAGTCGAGCATGCCATCGGTTGTGGCTTCTTCTTCTTCATAAACCTCTTCTTCGTAGGCTTCTTCTTCCCAGGGTTCTTCTTCCATTGCCGCCGGATCTTCGGCTACGGGCTCGTTGATCACCAGCTCGTCGGCCTGTGGCAACTCCAGGTGGATGCCCGGTTTGCCGGTAGCGGCGGGTTGGGATACCGGGGTTTCCGGTTCGCTGCGTTCCACGATGGTCATTTCCAGGTTGCTGCCGTCCCAGGGTTCTTCTTCCGGTTCTTCTTCCGTAACGAAGGGCTCTGCCATCCCGTTACGGTTCAGTTTGTTGTTGCTGCCGGTTACCATTGCCGCTTCTTCGTCCGTTTCGGACAGTACCGGCGCAGCTTCCATATCCTGCTTATCCAGGCGGAAGCCTTTAAACCGGTCGTTGTTATCGCTTGCGGTTTCGGCAGTTGGAGCATCGTCCATAGCGGCATCGCCGGTAGGATTAACCGCCGGCATGCGTGCCGGTATCAGCTTGCGCGCCCTTCGCAGCAGGGGTTTAATGTCCCACTGGAATACGATAAAGGCAAAGAAGCAAAACACCGTGATCAGCATAAATAAGCTACCGGCCTTGCCGGCAAAGCCATTGGTCCATTCGATCAAACCGTTGCCCAGTGCACCGCCCAGCGGGAAGGCCATTTGCGGGAAGGCGAAGGAGAACAGCGGGCATACGAATAAGAAACCCAGGGCCATCCACCGGATCCATTTAAAAATGGGGATCACGATGCGCCCGTATACGAGGTTTACGCCCCAGGCGCCCAGCCATATGGTAAACAGCAGCGAGGCGATACCTACGCCACGGTACACCAGTATATGTGCCGCGGCTGCACCCAGCCGGCCGCACCAGTTTTCTACCGGGGCCTTGTCATGAAAAAGAAAATTGAATAAACCCCGGGAGGAAAGCAGGTGGTGCTGATCCTGCTGCCAGGTAAAGCAATAACTGATTACCGACAGGGTAAAGAAACTGCCCAGTAACAGGCAGAGAAAACCGAGCGCCAGCCTGATATTCCGTTTCCTTGCTGCACTCATACTACTGTTCTGACCGGCATTGGATGCCTTTTTACCCGGGGAATTAGAAGCTGCCTTTTTGGTCTTTGTTGCTGCCATTTGTAATTAAACCTCTGTAATTTGTACTATAATATTAAACTAAAACACAAAAGTAATCTTTAATTCTTTCCCATATAGATTGAATTAATGTGGGTATTGATGCCGGTAATTCCGGCAAAAATCCCCGTACCTTTGCGTGCTTCCAGGTGCAAATGAAGGTTTTTTTACTGTTTGATTACTGTTAATTTCCTGAAGCAGCCTGGTAGCTACACCTGAGCATTACACAGCCCTTAAATTTTTAGCATTTTGGAGAAAAAGAAGGCAGGCGGCCTCTCGCTGCTGAAACGTATATTTTCCTATACCCGGCCTTACCGCACCCGGTTGTGGACCAGTATCGTGCTGGCGATCGTGCTGGCGGTGCTGGCTCCCGTACGCCCTTACCTGATCCAGCTTTCGGTCGACCACTATATTTCCAATAAGTTATTGCAGGGGCTCATTACCATTACGGTCATCCAACTGGGTATCCTGTTGCTCGAAAGCGTGCTGCGCTTTGTATTTATGTATACCACCAACTGGCTGGGCCAAACGGTAGTCAACGATATCCGGCAAAATGTATTTAAGAAGATCGTGCACCAGCAGCTTTCCTTTTTCGACAATACGCCCATCGGTACGCTTACCACGCGTACGGTAAACGATATCGAGGCCATCAACGATATCTTCTCCGAAGGCCTGATCTCGATCATTGCCGATGTGCTTACCATTATCGCTATTATGGTGATCATGCTCTATACCGACTGGCGGCTTACCCTGGTATCGCTGTCCGTGTTCCCCGTGCTGATCCTGGCTACCTATTTCTTTAAAGAGAGCGTTAATAAATCGTTTCACCAGGTAAGGAATGCCGTGGCGCGCCTCAACGCGTTTGTACAGGAACACATTACCGGTATGTACGTGGTACAGTCGTTTGCCGCCGAAGACCGCGAGATCGCAAAGTTTACTGAGATCAATAAAGATCACCGCAACGCCAATATCAAAGCCATTTTCGCTTATTCCGTTTTCTTCCCCATTGTAGAGATCATCCTGGCTATTGCTATGGGCCTGCTGGTATGGTATGGCGCCTCGCGTATGCTCGATTATAAAGTTACCCAGGGTGTCATCATCGCCTTTATCATGTACCTCAACCTGTTGTTCCGGCCGCTGCGTATGCTCGCCGATAAGTTCAACACCCTGCAGATGGGCCTGGTGGCAGGCGAGCGCGTGCTTGGGGTGCTCGATAGCGAAGAGTACCTGCACAACAACGGCACCTATGTGCCCGCGGAAGTAAAGGGTAAGGTAACATTTGAGCAGGTAGCTTTCGAGTATAAAAAAGATGTACCGGTACTGCGGGGCATCTCCTTCGAAGCCCGTGCCGGCGATACCGTAGCCCTGGTAGGGCATACGGGCGCGGGTAAAACTTCGATCATCAGTATCCTGAACCGCCTGTACGAGATCAAATCGGGCCGTATCCTGATCGACGATAAACCACTGGAGGAGTACGATATCCATGCCCTGCGCAGGCATATCGGTATCGTGCTGCAGGATGTATTCCTGTTTTCAGGTACGATCTACGAAAACATCACCATGCGCAACCACGATATACCGCTGGAGCGGGTTATGGAGGTCTGCCGCCTGCTGGGTATCCACGATTTCATTATGCGCCTGCCCGGTCATTACGAGTTCAACGTGATGGAGCGGGGCAATATGCTGTCGCAGGGACAGCGGCAATTGCTTTCCTTTGCCCGTGCCCTGTTGTACAATCCTTCTATACTCATCCTCGACGAAGCCACGGCCTCGGTCGATACCGAATCGGAGATCCTGATCCAGCAGGCAATCGAAAAACTGATCCAGGGCCGCACCGCCATCGTGATCGCGCACCGCCTGTCTACCATCCGTAAGGCCAACCAGATCATCGTCCTGGACAAAGGGCATATCGTGGAGCAGGGCGCGCACGACGAGTTGCTGCAGCTCAAAGGCATCTATCAAAAGATGTATACCGCTGCCATGTCTTCCGAACAGCAGATGGCCTGATTATAAAGAACAGTTAATTTTATACGTCAATTTTTGCATTATTTTTCACTATCCTTTAACGGTTTGGGCAAGATTCCTCTATATTTGGAATCTAACAAAACCTTGAAATGAAAAGATACCTTTTGTCCGCTTTGCTGATTGCGTCTGCAGTCGGGGCAAATGCCCAGCAGTGGTTAGGCAACTATCCCTATGTGGCACAGGAAGTAAATAATGATCATTTAGGCTTTTTTGCAGAATTGGGCGTAAACTCCAGCAGCGGGTTTGTAGACCGGCAGGGCTATTCGGCCACCGCCAAAGGCGCGCTCAGCATGGTACCCAAAGCAGGCGTATATTACCAGAAAGGTTTTGGCGAACGTTTCTCTATCCGCGGTTCTATCGCTTTCGGCAGGGCCTCCTTTGCCTACAAATATGCGCCCGCTTACGACAGTATGGGCGCCGACCAGAACGCCTATGCCACCAAGAAGGCGAAATACCAGACCATCAAACATCCTACCGCCTTTGTACAGCCCCAGATCGACCTGGGATACCTGTTCGGACCGATTAAGAAAATGTATATGATCGAACTCCGCGCCGGCGTAGGTATGCCCATGTACCTGGGTAAATCGGACGACTCTGCTTCGGTGGCGGCGAAGGGCCTTATCCGCTACAAGGGCGATAATGCGGGTAACCTGGAGTACTTTTCGACCGAAACCGGCCACTACGGCAAACCCGGCACCTGGGGCATCCTCGTCGCTGATGTTTATGTAGGATTGCGCTGGAAAAATACCAATAGCCCCCTGCTTAACCGTTCCGGCCTGGGCATACAGGCAACACTGCCCCTGAGCATTACCAATGCCGGTTATTCGCAGATCGAATATAAAGAGCGGTTCCTGTACTACTATATCGGTGTCGACAAAGTCAATATGGGGCTGTTCTCCTTCGGTATACGTTATAGCTATAATTTCCTGTAGCGGGGGTATGTTAAAATGCCGCTATCGCAAATGAGCGGAATTATAAAATGCTTACCTTTGAGATATGATGTTGAGATTCGTTCTTTTCCTGCTGATAATATTCCTGCTCATCCGTTTTATGATGCGTTTTCTCCTGCCCGTGTTTAAGATCACGCGGATGACGCACCAGAAGATGAACGAGATGAAAAAACAAATGGATCAAATGCAGCACAATACCGGCAAACGTTCCGGTAAGCATATTGACGGAGATTTTATCGAGTACGAGGAAATTAAATAAACTTCCCACCCGCGCATGATGGCGGGATATACAAAAGCCCGGACGTTGTATAACGTCCGGGCTTTTTCTATACAGGCAGGTTGCGGCTAGCGCAATACCATTTTATAATCATTGATCATGCGACGCATATTGATCAGGGCATACCGCATACGGCCCAGGGCAGTATTGATACTTACGCCGGTTATATCCGAGATCTCTTTAAAGCTCATTTCTCCGTAAATACGCATCACCACTACTTCCCGCTGCTCTTCCGGCAGGCGGTCTATAATCTGTTGCATCCCGGCCTCCGACTGGCGGCGGATCATCACTTCCTCGGCATGCTCCTCCTTAAGGGGAAGCAGCGAAAAGAAGTCGGTACCATCGGGCATCGTAACCTTTACCTGCTGTTTTACTCTTCTGAAATGATCGATACAGAGGTTATGCGCAATACGCAGCGCCCAGGGCAGGAATTTACCCTGTTCCGCATACTTGTCATTGCGGATACTGTTCACGATTTTCAGGAAGGTATCCTGGAACAGGTCTTCGGCAATGTACTTATCTTTTACCAGCAGGTAAATCGAAGTGTAAACATTGCTTTGATAGCGATGCACCAATTCTGTAATAGCGGATTCACTTCCTGTGCGGAACAGTTGAACTAATGCGTGGTCTGAATGTTGCTTCAGGCTATTTGTCATAAGAGATAAAATTCTACAAAGGTTTAAACAATGCGTGCACGTTGTGTGATTGCCGGTGCGAACTGGTTTAAAGTATAAAAATGTAGATTTTTCAGCCTATAAGCATTTGTAATTGAAGGGTGGCAAAAATAGTGTTTTCACAAAAAGAAAGTTAAAAAGGACTATTTATTTTTAAGAATTCTTTCTGTTAATAGATAGACGAACAAATAGGTAAGCCCGTTGGGTGGTCCGGGTTTTTTTTTGATAATTTTTCAGGAGTTGTTAAAAGGACACTCTTCTGCCGCAATCAGGGCTTACGCAGCGAGAAGTTGGCAATGATCGGGTAATGGTCTGATAGTCCGACGTTAAGCCTTTCGAAGCCCTCGGCTTTTAACGCCGTATCGTCGAAGAAAATGTAATCGATACGCAGGGTGGGGAATATGTGCTGGTAGGTGCGGCCTATGCCGGCGCCTTTGGCAATAAAAGCATCGGCCAGTTTACCTTTTACCCGGTCGTATACATACGATCCCGGTACGTCGTTAAAGTCGCCGCAGATAATAATCGGGTAATCCATTCGCCTTTTGAGCGAATCGATCTGGTTGGCCAGGTCGGCCCGGCGGGCCGATGCGGTATAAAGCTTGCGCAGTAAGGATTTGGATTTATTTTTCTCCTGGGCATCAACACCTTCCGACTTTACCTCCTGGATATAATCCATCTCCTTGCGGCCAAAGCCTACCGAGGTCAGGTGGGTTACATTCAGGCTCAGGGTATGGGTACTGTCGATCACGACTTCCACGCTCAGCATGTTGTAGTTTTGAAACAGCTCATGCCGTTGCTCGTTGCGGAGCGGGTATTTCGAAAATATGGCATGCCCGGTACAGATGGTATCGTTTTTGCCGGCATTGCTGGTAATTGTTCTTTTGCGGAGCTGGTTTTCCACCGAAAACTCTACAAAGGGATATCCCATCTGCTGCAGGATCGCGGTATAGGGTTCCGTTTCTTCATTCTTGTTCCAGTAAAACTCCTGCAGGCAAAGAATGTCGGGGCTCTCCTCCCGGATCAGTTTTATGATTTTAGCGCGCGATGTTTTGTCCTTGGTCCATTCGCCGAGGTCGAACATATGCACATTCCAGGTCATGATCTTCAGTCCGCCGGCATCGGGCGTTATTTTGTTGCTGCCGAAATAGTTGATCCCGGCCAGGGGTCTTACCACATTCCAGCACAGCAGCAGGGTAGCCAGCGAGAGCAGCGACCGCCATTTCTTACGGGAAAAAAGCCAGCTTATAACAAATATGATGTTGGCCAGCACGGCAAACAGGCAGGAGAAGCTGATCAGGCTCAGCAGGGTAGGTTTATGCGCAGGATCGTGGATCGAGGCCCACTTACACAGGAACAACCATACGATTACTCCTAAATTGAGTAACAGGTAAATGCTCCTGAGGATCTTTGAGAAAATTGCGGGCCGTTTCAAGATGTCGGTATAAAATAGGAATAAAGCCGGTGGGCTGTGGGCGATGCGGGCTTAACCTTCTTTGCTGGCGCGCATCAGCAGCTCTTTCTCTTCTGCAGTAAGCGAATCGTAGCCTTTCTGCGATATTTTATCGAGCAACATATCAACCGAGTCTGCAGTGGATACTTCCTTTTCCTGTTTTACCTGTTTTAAGGCCTGGTTCCTTCTTTTCTGGTGGTGTGCCGGGTTGAACTCTTTGGGGGTAACCCAGCCCTGCATGGTATTACCGGTATTGTATAACCAGAGACCGGGACGGTTGCCGGCACGCAGGGTGCGGATATAAATAAAACCGGTAATTGCGCCGGTTCCGGCCAGCACCAGCATGCCCGGGCTGTTCGGCGCAAAATTGAGACCATTGAGCAATAGGAAGATCACCAGCAAAACCCATAGCGGTATGGCCAGGTTCTCGCCCAGGTGGAAACGGAAGCCCGGCGCCAGGGTAATGGCGCCTATGGCAAAAGCCATAATACCGGGCAGCGCGCCAAGGTACATCAGGCCCTGGGTGGCCGGCCAGAAGGCCGATACGCCAATATAGGCCAGGCCGGATATGAGTGAAGAGATGATATATAAAGGTATGATTTCCTTATAGCCCACCAGGTTCTGGATCACCGAAGCAAAGCAATACATCCACAACATATTGCTGAGCAGGTTCCAGAAGGAAGTATGGCCCAGCAGGTACGTTGCCAGTATCCAGGGGCGGTGCATAAACACATCCCAGGATTGCAGCGCCACTTGCGGCAGTACAATATTGTGGAATACCGTTTTGGGCTCATCAGAGAGGACGAGGATAATAATGTTTACCGCATGCAGCAAAATAAACCCCATACCCAGCACCGCTACCAATTGCATAACCGCATTATGACTGTAATTGGACAGTAAACCCTCTTTTCTTCTTGTAAATTCTGTTTTCATAAAAACTATGCAATTCCGTAGCAAATTAACAATAAATCGGTAAAACGAAGCGGCAAACCTGTCTATTTAACGATTAGTTTTCGTGTACAGGTTGTATTTTCTGAAGCGGAGACAGCCCATTTTACTAATAATACAGCCACCCGGTGCTTTGGTTCAAATTTGTCATAAATAGCAGGATGGCCGGTTGGCGGCTTCTTTTGCTACGACAAGATAATGAAAAAACATCCATGTTAAAAATGTTTAAAATAATATGGGCTGCCGGGCGTAAAGCTTACTTTTATCCATATGCCGGACCCAAAAACGGCGTGCATATAAACCATCTAAAAATCTGAGGTTATGAAAAAAAGAAGCCTGCAGGCCAAACTGGCCCTCAACAAACAAACAGTAGTAACACTTACCGGTGAACAGGCCGAAACGGTTAAAGGCGGACAAAGCCTGGCCTGTATCCAGAGCCGGCTGAGAAGTTGTATCGCCAATTGTGCCAGTGTAGTTAATGCCTGTATTACCCAAACCGAATTCCAGACCTGCCGTTGCGTATAAGCAAGCCGGCTACCAACTGAGAGCGCCTTATGATCCGGTCATAAGGCGCTTTATTTATATTTTTTAAGATGTTTAATACCGGTTGATATTCCTGCCGGACATACTCCAGATTCTTAGCAGGATAAAGGCAAACAACATGCCGCCGAGATGCGCAAAGTGGGCAACATCATCGCCAGGGCTACCTTGCAAACCAAAGAACAGTTCAATGGCCGCATAAATTGCTACAAAGTATTTTGCCTTTAAGGGGAAGAGAAAATAAATATAGATCATCAGGTTGGGGAACAGGTAGCCGAACGCGAAAAGCAGGCCAAAGATGGCTCCTGAAGCACCTACCATAGGTATGTAAGGGTTAGGGGTGCCCAGAGACATAACACTCTGGTAGCAGATGGCTGCGCCGATACCACAAACAAAATAAAAGATAAGGAACCTTTTGGGGCCCATCACGTTTTCCAGGGTATTGCCAAACATCCACAAGGCAAACATGTTGAAAAAAATATGACTTAATCCAATGCCTACGCCGAACTGGGCATGCATGAACATATGAGTTACGAGTTGCCAAGGGCGGAAAAAGGGAGAACTCCAATGATATAAGGAAAGATTCTGGTAGAGAAAATTAGATATGGTAGCACCGGTAAAGTTTGAGGCGATATAAACCAGTACATTGATAATAATCAGATTCTTTACAACTGGGGGCAGGATCTGGAAGCCCCCGGGACGGTATTCATTCATGGACAAAATTGATTTTGGATACTAAGCTCGTCTAAGGAATTCAAAATTAAGGAAAACGAAGGTACAACGTTAGTCTGCACAAATTGTTGTATTGTTGCGGTGCCGTACGCCGGTCCTGACGGGGCCTGGGTACCGGCAACAGTAACCGAAACAACAGCATGAAAGCTTTTCTTCTCGCGGCGGGCCTGGGTACCCGGCTCAAACCCTTTACCGATCATCATCCCAAGGCCCTGGCGCCGGTGCACGGGCGTTCCCTGCTCGAGTGGAATATCCGTAACCTGCAACGGTTCTGCATTTTTGATATCGTGGTGAATGTGCATCATTTCGCAGACCAGATTATCGATGTGCTGGAACGCGAAAAAGGTTTCGGCAGCCGGGTGCAGGTATCCGACGAAAGCGATGCGGTACTGGAAACCGGGGGCGGGCTGAAAAAGGCGATGCCATTTTTTGAAGGCGCCGGCACCCTGCTGGTCATGAATGTCGATATCCTCAGCAACTTCGACCTGGACCGTATGCTGGAGCAGCACCGGCAAAGCGGCGCAGCGGTGACCCTGGCGGTGCAGCAACGCGAAACATCCCGGTATTTTTTATTCGATGAAACACGCCAGCTCCGGGGCTGGGAAAATATCAAAACCGGTGAACGCCGCATTCCCGGCGACTTCCAGGTTGCAGACCTCGGGCCTTATGCTTTTAGCGGTATCCAGCTCATGGAAGAAAGTTTCCTGCCGGGTATCCGCCAGGAAGGGAAGTTTTCGCTGGTCGATGTATACCTCGACCGTTGCGTTACGCAGAAAATTATAGCCTGGGATCATACCGGCGATGCCCTGCTCGATGTGGGCAAACCCGAAAGCCTGGAACGCGCCGCAACCCTATTTCCCGATACGATTCAATAATGCGATAAGCGCCCCGCCCGGGCAGCGGCATGACAGTATATATTATATGATGACCGAAAGACAATTATTTCAACAACACCTTGCGCCCACCTCGCCCGAGCCTATGGCTTTTCCTGTAAGCCGTGCGGCAGGCGCTATTTTATACGATGATGCGGATAATGCCTTTATCGACCTGATCGGTGGTATCAGCGTCTGCAATGTGGGGCATTGCCATCCCAGGGTGGTGGCTGCTATCCGGGAGCAGGCAGGGCAATACCTGCATGTCATGGTTTATGGCGAAGCCCTGCAGAGTCCGCAGGTGCAATATGCGCGCCTGCTGGCCGAACAACTGCCCGCTTCGCTGGATTGTGTCTATTTTACCAATTCGGGAGCCGAAGCCGTAGAGGGCGCCATGAAACTCGCCAAAAGGCTGACGAACCGTACCGAGATCATTGCTTGTCACAACAGCTATCACGGGTCTACGCAGGGGGCGCTGAGCCTGCTGGGCGACGAATATTTCCGTAATGCCTTCCGGCCTTTATTGCCCGATATCCGGCATGTACAACACAATAACTTTGAAAGCCTTGCGTTCATTACCGGGCGCACTGCCTGTATCGTGCTGGAAACAGTACAGGCCGAGGGTGGGGTACTGGCGCCGTCCTTATCGTGGATGGAGGCCCTGCGCCGGCGTTGCGACGAAACGGGTGCGCTATTGGTGCTCGATGAAATACAGGTTGGTTTTGGCCGTACCGGTACCTTGTGGGGCTTTGAACAATATGGCATCGTGCCCGACATTTTATTGCTGGGTAAGGCCCTGGGGGGCGGTATGCCGCTGGGGGCCTTTATTGCGTCCAACGGGAAGATGCAGGCCCTGGCCCATAACCCGGTACTGGGGCATATTACTACTTTTGGCGGGCATCCTGTAAGTTGTGCCGCCGGTAAAGCAGCGCTGGAAGTGATGCTGGAAGAGCGTTTGTGGCAGCAGGTGCCGGCCAAGGAGCAATTGTTCCTGTCGCTGTTGCAGCACCGGGCCATAAAGCAGGTGCGCAGCAAAGGGCTGATGATCGCGATAGAGCTGGACAGTTATGAAACGGTGTTGCAGGTAATCGGGGCGTGTACCCGGGGGCAGGCTGCCGACGGGGCGTATAAAGGGGTGTTTACCGACTGGTTCCTGTTTGCCGCCAACTGTATC
Organism: Taibaiella chishuiensis; assembly: GCF_003014535.1. Taxonomy (GTDB): domain Bacteria; phylum Bacteroidota; class Bacteroidia; order Chitinophagales; family Chitinophagaceae; genus Taibaiella; species Taibaiella chishuiensis. Next base: position 1,288,560 of record NZ_PYGD01000001.1, read on the forward strand.
CGTATCGTTCCGCCGCTTACGATTACCGAAGCCGAAATCACGAGCGCCTGCCGTATATTGCTACAGGCCATGGATCAGGTGGTTGCGTAAGCCTTTTCAAACAGATAACAATTTATTTAGAAAGATTTATTGCAAATCGCTAAACGATTATTCCGGTATGCAGTCTTAATAACAGGAACACAAGACAGTTTTTATTTAAAACTTTTAATTATGAAAAATTTCAGCAACCGGACAGGCGGATTTATTCCTGCTCTTATTCTTGCTGTAATGTTGATGATCGGCGTGGGTATACCCAAAACCTACGCTCAATATGGCGACGACCAATATGGAAGCTATAATGATCTGAGTTATCAGAACTTTTATGACGATCTCTCTCCTTACGGCCAATGGCTCAACGACCCGCAATACGGTTATGTATGGGCGCCTAATGTAGGCAGGGACTTCCGTCCTTATTATACAAATGGTTATTGGATGATGACCGAATATGGTAATATGTGGATGTCCAACTACAGCTGGGGCTGGGCGCCGTTCCACTACGGCCGCTGGACCTTAAGCAGCTATTACGGCTGGATCTGGATTCCGGGCAACGAATGGGGACCGGCATGGGTAAGCTGGCGCCAGGGCGGCGGTAACTACGGTTGGGCGCCCATGGGACCCGGCATCAGTATCAATATTTCTTTCGGATCGGGTTATTATGTACCGAACTCCTGGTGGACATTTATTCCTTACGGCAATATCTACGCCCGCAATTTCCAGCGTTATTACTCGCCCCGCCAGACGGTAAATATTATTAACAACACGACCATTATTAATAATACCTATGTCGATGCCCGTGCCCGCAGCACTTATGTGGCCGGTCCGCGCCGTACCGATGTAGAGGCCGTTACCCGCCAGCGTGTGAATGTATATGATGTAAACACGAGGAGCAGGGCCGGCAGCCCGAGTATAAGCGGCCGTACCGTTAGCGTATACCGCCCTTCTGTGCGGGAGAGCGCTACGCCGGCAAGGGGCCAGCAGCAGGTAACCCCGGCGCCCAGGCAGTTTAAAACACTGGACCGGTCGGTGGTAACCACACCCGGTGGTGCAAGGCAGCCCGACAATGGCAGCAGGTCGAATAGTAACAACAACGGCAGGTCGGGCCAGGTGCGCGAAAGCGGTGTGCAGCCCAATCGCCAGATACAGCAACCCGATGCTACACCGGTACGCAGCAGCAGGCAGGACCAGCAGAACAATACCCGTATCCAGCAGCAACAGCAGCAAGACGTGCAACGCAGCCAGCAGTTACAACAACAGCGGGCACAACAGGAGCAACAGCGTAACCTGCAATTGCAACAACAGCGCACACAGCAGGATCAACAACGTAACCTGCAATTGCAGCAGCAGCGGGCACAACAACAGGATATGCAACGCAGCCAGCAATTACAGCAGCAGCGCGACCAGCAACAGCAGCAGCAAAGAATGCAGCAACAGCAGGACATGCAGCGTAACCAACAGTTGCAGCAGCAGCAGCGTATGCAACAGCAGCAAATGGAGCAGCAACGTAACCAGCAGATGCAGATGCAACGGGCCCAACAGCAGCGCGATGTGCAAATGCAGCAACAGAGAAGTATACAACAGGCTCAGCCACAACGTGTTGAACGTTCTGCTCCCGTAGAGCGCTCCGCACCGGCAGGCGAACGTTCGATAAGAGGACGCTAATAAAAAAACAGCCTGTAAATGTTTTATTTTGAATGAGGTACTTCACAAAAAGTGCCTCATTCTTTTGTGAAGAAAGTCAAAAAAAATATTTTTAAAATGGCTTTGCTTTTCAAAAAGAATATTCTATCATTGTAACTCTTTTATAGAATTAATATTATCATTGCAGGGAAATTTAGCATTGCAATAGTTTTTTTACAGCAAAACACACTGTTTTTTTATTATGAAAAGAACACTATTAGGCTTGAGTTTGTTATGTGTCGGAACAGCGACCATCTTTTCGGCCTGTTCATCAAAAACCAAGGGTGTTTCGGATAAAACCGGATGGAACTACAACGACAGCCGCTTGGGTGGTTTTGATGTTACCAACTATCCCGGTCAGCAAACGGGACCTGGTTTAGTACCAATCGAGGGCGGACGCTTTACAATGGGACAGACTGAAGAGGATCTGACTTACGAAAGAAATAACATCCCACGTACCGTTACCGTTTCTTCTTTTTATATGGATGAGACAGAGGTGGCCAATGTTCACTATCGCGAATATATCTACTGGTTGCAACGTTCATATGGTGCTGACTATCCCGAGATCGTAGCTAAAGCACTGCCCGATAGTACGGCATGGCGTGAGTCGCTGTCTTACAACGAGCCGTATGTAAACTACTATTTCCGTCACGCTGCTTATAACAACTATCCCGTTGTGGGTGTGACCTGGTACCAGGCTAACGAATACTGTAAATGGCGCAGCGACAGGGTTAACGAAATGCTGCTGATCAAAAACGGTATGCTGAAGAAAAATGCCAACCAGGTAAATGAAGACGTTTTCAATTCTGAAACCTACTCAGCGGGTCAATACCTCGGAACTCCGGGTAAAGGCCAGCGGCGCGACCTGGATCCGAATGGTTCCGGACGTCGTAACGCCAGCTACTCTGATGGCGTGCTGCTGCCTGACTACCGCCTGCCTACCGAAGCAGAATGGGAATACGCTGCTTTAGGTTATATCGAAAATAATCCTGAACCCCGCACTAAACGCCGTCGTGGTGAAGAAGCGGTTACCGATCGTAAAGTTTACCCTTGGGGTGATGTGCGTAGTACCCGTTACCAGGGTCGTGGCGCTTCCCGTGGCGAATACATGGGTAACTACTCCCGTGGTGGTGGCGATAAAATGGGTGTTGCCGGTGGCCTGAACGATAATGCTGATATCCCTGGCCCGGTTTATTCCTACACGCCAAACGGTTTCGGTCTGTACAACATGGCCGGTAACGTAAGCGAGTGGGTGCTGGATGTTTACCGTCCTACTTCCCTGCAGGATGTAAACGGATTCCGCCCCTTCCGTGGTAATGAATTCCGCAAAAACAGTGTTGAAGCTGACTTTACCCTGACTGAAAAAGACAGCCTGGGTAACCTGACCAAACTCAATGTAGATAGCAATGACCTCGCTGGCCGTTACGACCACGACTACGAAAGCTACGATGCCCGTTCTGCCGGCGATGGCGACAGCACTTCCGGTTATGTATACGACTATGGTAAAACAACCCTGATCAACAACGACAGCCGCGTAATCAAAGGTGGTTCCTGGAACGACCGCGCTTACTGGATGTCTCCTGGTACACGCCGCTTCATGCAGGCCGGCCACACCAGCAAAACCGTAGGTTTCCGTTGTGTAATGGATCGCCTGGGTAGCCCTGGTTTCAACAACGATCCGGGTGGCAACCAATTCAGCCGACGCAAACGTAATAAAGGATAATATTAAAGTTATAACGAAGCCCCTTTCTGAAACAGGAAAGGGGCTTTTCGGTTTTAGGTGAATAATCCACATAATCTACTTGTCAATAATGAAAAGATTTAATGTCCGGGCTTATGGTATATGGCTGAACGAGTCCGGAGAAGTACTGGTAAGCGACGAAAAAATAAAAGGCCAGCGGATCATCAAATTTCCCGGCGGCGGCCTGGAATTGGGCGAAGGGCTGATCGACGGTCTGAAGCGCGAATGGAAGGAAGAGCTGAGCATCGCAGTGGCTATCAGCGAGCATTTTTATACCACCGATTTTTTTCAACCTTCTGCATGGGACGATTCGCAGGTGATAAGTGTCTATTATAAAGTGCAACCCCTGGAGTACATTCCTATCCCCTATTACAACGGCAGCGAGCACTTTTATTTTGTACCGGTAGATGCGGCACTGGAGTCGCTGCTCAGTCTGCCGATCGATAAAGTGGTTGCCCGGAAATTACTTTAACTTTGTAAATAATATAAGCCGGTGTGCCTGCAAGGGCAGGCCGGTATAGGCGGTTATACTAAACGGATAAGGAATTACGTTAATGCCTTTATTGGAAAGATCATGAGTAGATTTTTTAAAACCTGGATGCTGGTGTTACTGGTCAGCATCCCCGCTGCACTTTACGCCCAGTTGCTGCCGCCCGACAGGCCCGAGCAGGATGCCTGCGGCGCGCTTAGCCTTTGCGGCAATAGCTTTACCACGCCTTACGGTTACCAGGGTATCGGTAACAAATCGGATTTGCCCAATACGCCCTGTGCTTCGGGCGAAGCCAACTCCATGTGGCTAAAGCTGAAAGTAACCGCACCCGGGATAATCGTTTTTACCATTACGCCGGCAGTAGTTACAGACGATTACGATTTTGCAATAGTCAATGCGACCAACCAGGATTGTAACAACCTGGGAACAGGCCCCCTTAGTGTAATCCGTTGTAACTTCAACAACAACTCCCCGGTAACCAATAACGGGGTGGTGGGCCTTAACCTTACCTCCAATGCACTTACGGTAACCAGTGGCGCCAATAACCAGCACTTCCTGCGCAGGATCGATGCCAGCGCCGGCGACACCTACCTGATCATGATCAATAACTTTGGCGGTGCAGGCGGTCCGAGTTCGGGCTTTACCATCGACTTTACGGGATCTACGGCTACGTTCGATAACGGGCCCAGCCCGCGGTTGGTAAGTCTTACCCAAACCTGCAACACCAAAAACGAAGTGCTGATACAGCTTTCGGAAGAGGTAAAATGTAACTCGATCGCTCCCAATGGCAGCGACTTTATGCTGGTACCCGGGGGCACCATAGCCGGTGCATCGGGTATTAATTGTAATGCCTCCAACCAGGGATATACCGACAAAATCAGGGTTACCTTTTCGCCTGCACTGGCGCCGGGCAACTATAGGCTGCGTGCCAAGACGGGTACCGATGGCAATACCCTGCTCGATCTTTGTAATAACCAGCTGGCCTTACCCGATTCGCTCACCTTCAGGGTGTATAACCTGGATACGACCGTTACCCGTACCATATGCCCGGCCCAGTTGCCTTATACCTGGAACGGTATCGTGGTTACCGCGGGCGGCAACAATGTGGCCCAGTTTCATAAAACAAGCGTAATAGGCGGCTGCGACTCTTTAACGCGGCTCAACCTGGTTGTAACCAATGTGATTACCGCTACGGTGAACCGCCGCATCTGTCCTTTCCAGATGCCTTATACCTGGAACGGCATCGTGGTCACTACTCCGGGGCCGGCAGCTGCGGTATACAATACCGTCAATGCCGCCGGTTGCGATTCGGTAGCTACGCTCAATCTCTCCGTACAGGTTGCGGCCAACCAGTCGCTGACGATGTCGGGTTGCGGCAAAGTCGTGATCAGGGGTAATACCTATACCCAATCCCAGATCGTAAAAGACACGATTGTCAGCAGCATTGGTTGCGACAGCCTCTACCGTACCATTAATGTGGTGGTGCACCCGGTTAACCCGACCACGATCGTAAAAGATACGGCGGGTTGCGGCAAAGTCGTATTTAACGGGGTTACCTATACGCAGAGCATAACCCTGCGCGATACCGTATCGAACCAGTTCGGCTGCGACAGTATCTACCATATCGTGCATATCATCGTATATCCCAACGAGCCGGCCAGGGTAACGAACAATGTGGGTGATTGCGATGTGGTTTCGTTTGAGGGCAATAAATACCTGAATGATACCACGCTGGTCGATACCTTCCGTAACTGGCTGGGTTGCGACAGCCTGGTACGCACCACGGTGATCTATGTAGAGCGGTTTAAAATGAAGATAACGGCCGATCCGCCGCAGCCGGTAAAAGGAGATTATGTCCTGTTTACGACCGAAGCCAATGTGTCCGGTTACCGGGTTAATGCCTGGTTCCCTCCCGATTTTTTCAACAACCAGTTTGCCCTCAGCAACAGTACCCTGCTGCCCAGGTCGGATACGGTTAAAGTAGTGGGGCAAAGCCCGCTGGGTTGTGTGGATACGGCCATCCTGTATATCAAGGCCGATTCGCTGATACCGGTGGTGATTATGCCCAACGCCTTCTCGCCCAACGGGGATGGATTGAACGATGTATTCGAACCTAAGTTTGTAAACAAAAGCGGGTATGTCGTGAAATTCTTCCGGGTATTTAACCGCTGGGGACAATTGGTCTACAAAGCCGAAGGAACGCGCAGGGCAGCCTGGGACGGCTATTATTACAACAAGGACCAGAAGGCAGATGCCGATACCTACTACTACATCGTTTCGGTCGAATTTATAGATGGTACCAAGGAGACGATCAAGGGTGATGTGGTCCTGCTCCGGTAGCAGCCTCGAAGTAATGTAAAAAGCCCCTGTTCGTATGGAACAGGGGCTTTGTTTTGCACTTCGTATCAGGGAAAAATATAAATACAGGCAAGGGTCAAAAGCAGCGCCAGGTAAAGCAGGTAGCCGGCGCAAACGGCGCGCCAGTAAGGATACCATTTTTTACGGTTGCCACAGGCAAGCAGCCTGGCCGAAATAAAAGCCTGTATAAAAAAGAGCTGCACGACAAACGGAAATACAAGGGCCAGCAGGATGTATCTTTTCTTCAGGGCTGTCGCGGGCAGGAACAGGGACCGGTACTGTGCGGCAAGCTGTTGTTCTTCTGCCGTTGTTATCCTGCGCTGATCCCACAACCACTGGACGTGTAACCTGAGGGAAGACTCCAGGCGCTCGTTTTGCAGGAGTGCATAAAGCTGCCGGTTACTTATCTGCTGCATCAGGGTTGTACTTTCAGCTTCATACCCGGTTGTATCTTTTTGGCAGAGGAGAGTTTATTCCATTTCTGCAGTTGCGATACGGTAATATCGTACCGCTCCGCGATACCAAAGGCCGTTTCCCCTCTTTTTACCGTATGGCTTTTGGCTTTGGCTTTTGCTTTGGGTTGCTCTTTATGTTTGTCTTTACCTTTAGCAATGGCCTCCCTGCTGTTCCTGCGGCTGGGCTCGGGTTTGGGCTGGGCGGCGCGTGCAGCCTTTCTTGCCGGCACGGTAGCTACTTCATCGTCGCCGGCATAGTCAGTAGCTGCAGCTGGTGTACCGCTTTGCTGCGGGCTAAAGTGTTCTTTGCGGTCGGCATATACCGAGCGGTCCATATGCGCTTTCAGTTTTTCGAGCGCCGTCATTTTACTTTCGTCGGCTTTCTTTTTCTGGCTGCGTTCGTTGGCAATGGTTTCTTCAACCGGAGTTTCGTCGGCGATGTTTACTTTCTTCTGCGTACGGTTCGCTACTGTTTTTTCCAGCGGTGCGGCAGTCTCTTCTTCATGCACTTCCATCTCGGCGGCGGTAGGCGTGGCTTTCCGGTTTGTCGGCACATAAGCATTGTCAGTTGCGGCAGCAGGCGCTTTAGCGGCATACACAGGGCTGGTAGGACTGGTCGCCCTGGCCCGGCCTGCGGTATATACTTCCGGTTTGTTGTCCGACTCGCCCTGCAGGCTTAATACGGTGCCTTTGGCCGGTTCTTCACCTTTGTCGAGATGGTTATAAAGCCGCAGCTGGGCCAGTTGTACGCCTTCCTGCTGGCTGATCTGGGACAAGGTCTCGCCGTCTTTTACGATATGGCTGGCCTGGTTGCCGGACTTCGATTTACGTTCCAGGTAGATAAACATATCCGCTTCGAGCGGTGCATCGCTAAGGTCGTTCAGTTCCAGGATCTTGGCGTACCGGATCTTATTTTTAATGGCATACTCGAGCAGCATATCGCCTTTGCGGGCGTAGAAGCCGCGTTTGCCGTTTTTAGCGGTGCTAACATAATAATCTTTCACACCGCTTTCGCGCGCCTGTGGCGCTGCTGCAGCCATCATCGGTTCTTCATCGTCGCCGGTATCGGCCGCTGCGGTGCTTCCGGTGGTATAGCTTTCCTGGGGTATATGCTCCCCGGCGGGCGCACGGCGGGCCAGGCCCTGCTGGCCCGATGCATCGGCATAGAATACGGGTGTTTCTTCCTGCACATTGATACCGGCATAGGTATACTCCTGCAGTTTAAAATCTTCGATGGTCTTTATAATCCTTTTGGCATACTGGGGATTGGTAGCATACCCGCAGCGTTTGAGACCGTAGGCCCAGGCTGCATAGTCGGTAGGGGAAAGCTGGAACAGCGTACTGTACCGCTTGTTGTTTTTAAGGAAATCGGAATGATCCTTGTAAGAGGCGAGCGCCGATTCATACTTACGGAAACATTCATCCTTGGCATCGTCGGTGTAGCTATAGGTATCACCGGTCCAGGTGTTCTTGCATTTAATGCCGAAGTGGTTGCTGGCGTTAACGCAGAGTTCGCTGCCACCTGCCGCGGTTTCGAATATGCCCTGGGCCAGCTTGATCGCTGCCGGCACACCCGTTCGTTTTTGTTCGGCTATAGCTACATCCTTATAGCGCGCGATATAGTCCAGCACCTGCTCATTGTATGATTTCTGAGCGAAGCCTGTCCAGGCGGTGGCGCTAAAGGCAAGCAGTAAAAGAAATTTACGCATCATGTTTGTACAATTTTATTTGCGACCTTCCCATGAAGCAGGAGCGATCTTTCCGTAGGTTTAAAATGGAAAATGGATTACTTCTTCCGGATCAGCATCAGGCCGTCGCGGATGGGCATCAGTACCTGTTCCACGCGGTCGTCGGCCGCCACTTTGATATTGAATTCGTGGATGGCGCGGGCGCTGTTGCTTTGCTGGTCTACCGGCAGGATCACCTCGCCATGGAACAGCGTATTGTCGGCCAGGATATAACCGCCCGAAGGGATCCTGTCGATCAGCAGGTCGAAGTACAGGCTGTAGTTCCTTTTATCGGCATCGATAAATGCGAGATCGAAATCGCCTTCGATAGCCGGGATCACTTTGGCGGCCTCGCCGATATGTTGTTTGATCTTATGCTCCTGGCCCGCCTCTTTCCAGTAGCCTTCGCGCATGGCCTGCAGGTCGGGATCTATATCGATGGTATGAAGCTGCCCGCCTTCGGCCAGGCCTTTAGCCAGGCAAATGGCCGAGTAGCCGGTATAGGTGCCCAGCTCCAGTACCTGTTTGGGCGCGATCATCTGGCTGATCATCTGCAGGACCATGCCCTGCAAATGTCCCGAGATCATTTGAGCGCCCCGTACATGGGCATAGGTTTCCTTGTTCAATGCGGCAAGCACTGCATCTTCGGGGCTGGTGTACTGCTCCGAATAGGAGTTGATGGGATCCGGTGTGATAATGTGCTGCATACTAGAAGTTCGGTTTTAGTTTGTTGTGCGTGTAGAATTCCTGGATATAGGTCACCACTTCGTCGGCCGTATCGTATACTTTGATCAGGTCGAGGTCGCCGGGGCTGATATTGGATTCTTTCTCGTGCATCACGGTACGCATCCAGTCGAATAAGCCCTGCCAGTAGTCGGTACCTACGCATACAAGCGGGGTCTGGGTAAACTTACGGGTCTGGATCAGGGTAGCCACTTCAAAAAATTCGTCCATGGTACCCCAGCCGCCCGGCATCATTACAAAGCCCTGCGCGTATTTGGTAAACATAACTTTACGTACGAAGAAGTAATCGAAGTTTACGTTCTTATCGGCGTCGATATAAGGATTGAAGTGTTGTTCGAAAGGCAGGGCTATATTCAGTCCTACAGATTTGCCGCCTGCGATATTAGCGCCTTTGTTGGCTGCTTCCATAATGCCGGGGCCGCCGCCGCTGATAATACCAAAGCCTTCTTCAGAAAGCTTCCTGGCGATCTCTACCGTTAAGTCATAATATTTATGTCCGGGCTTGGTACGTGCCGATCCGAATATGGAAATGCAGGGGCCTATTTTCGATAACTTTTCAAACCCTTCTACAAATTCGGCCATGATCTTAAAGAGCTGCCAGCTTGAGTGTGCCTGATTTTCTGTCCAGTCGCGGAGTTTTACTTTTTGCAGTTGATCTTTCATTCCAATAATATAGCGTAAAAAATTAAGACAAAAGCCTGTTTTTCTGACTGCGAAGATAAGTTTTAATTATGTTACCAAATGTTGATAAGATGTAAATGGGACAAGTAAAATCTGCGGTGCCCGGCGTCCCGGGATTTAGTTGCTCCCCCGCTGTGTTATCTGTAGGCCAGGAAGATGGTCGGTGGGTATATATTTCTTAATTTTGCGCCCTCATGGAATTTGAACTCATTGCTACCGACGCGGAAACCGGCGCGCGGGCCGGTTTGCTGCATACCGATCACGGGACCATCGAAACGCCTATTTTTATGCCTGTGGGCACTGTAGGCAGTGTAAAAGCTGTGATGCAGGAGCAGCTTAAGGAAACGGTCAAGGGCCAGATTATCCTGGGCAATACCTATCACCTGTACCTGCGCCCCGGCACCGAGATCCTGGAAAAAGCAGGCGGCCTGCACAAATTTAACGGTTGGGACCGCCCCATCCTGACCGACAGCGGCGGTTACCAGGTATTTTCGCTCAGCGGCAACCGCAAGCTGAAGGAAGAAGGCGCCCTGTTCCAGTCGCATATTGATGGGTCGCGCCACCTGTTTACCCCCGAAAGCGTAATGGATATCCAGCGTAGTATAGGCGCCGATATCGTTATGGCTTTCGACGAGTGCACGCCTTATCCCTGCGAATACGGTTATGCGCGCAAATCCATGGAACTTACCCATCGCTGGCTTACCCGCTGCGTAAAGCGCTTTGGCGAAACCGAACCTAAATACGGGCATAACCAAAGCCTGTTCCCCATCGTGCAGGGCAGTACCTATAAAGACCTGCGCAGGGAGTCGGCGGAGTTTATAAGCCAGATCGAAGCCGACGGTAACGCTATCGGCGGCCTGTCGGTAGGCGAACCCGAACAGGATATGTACGAAATGTGCGAACTGGTATGTGGCATACTGCCAAAGCAAAAGCCACGTTATCTTATGGGCGTGGGTACCCCCTGGAACATTCTCGAAGGTATCGGCCTGGGTGTGGATATGTTTGACTGCGTAATGCCTACCCGCAACGGGCGTAATGGTATGCTCTTTACCTCAGAAGGCGTAGTGAATATAAAAAACAAACGCTGGGCCGACGACTTCTCGCCTATCGACGCAGGCCTGGAAGACGGACCCAGTACGGTGTACACCAAAGCTTACCTGAGGCACCTGTTTGCCGCCAACGAGATACTGGGCCTGCAACTGGCCAGCCTGCAGAACCTGTCGTTCTACCTGCACCTGGTTAAAGAAGCCCGCAAGCACATTATTGCCGGCGACTTCGCATCCTGGAGGCGGGGCATGCTGGAAACCGTAAAAAGAAGAAACTAAAAATATATTGAGAACAGGTTATCTTGCAATGCATACAACGCCGGCGTGAAAAAATTCTGGACCATAATCGATTCCTTTATCCTGAAGAAGTTCTTATCGACCTTCTTCTTTGCCATTATGATCCTGGCGGTGATCGCCTGTGTGATCGACTATTCCCAGAAGGTAGATTACTTCGTAGAGAACAAGGCGCCGGCAGGACCTATTGCCTTTTACTTTCTCAATTTCGTGCCGCATATCGTGGCCCTGCTTTTCCCGCTGTTTATCTTTATCGCTACCATTTTCTTTACTTCGAAAATGGCCTACCGTACCGAGATCATTGCCACGCTGGCGGCAGGTGTGTCTTTCCGCCGTTTCCTGCGGCCTTATATCGCGGGCAGTATTATCCTTGGTATTATTGCGCTGGTGGCCAACCACTGGATCGTACCCATAGCCAACAAGAATATCAACCATTTTCACGAGCTGTACATCTGGCCCAAAAAGGTAGCGAGTGATAACAATGTGCACCTGCGCCTGAGTCCTAACCTGTATGTGTATATCGAAAACTACAACTACAACGAAAATACAGGCCGCCGTTTTACGGCCGAGACGGTAGACGGTATTCAACTGAAGGAAAAGATCATGGCCGACCGGGCGAGTTATGACACCCTGAAAAAAGAATGGAAGCTGAGCAGTGTGGTGATCCGCAGGAACGATGGCCTGAAAGAGACGCTGGAACTGAAGCCCGAGCTGATCCGTAAATTTCCCTTTACTCCCAAAGACCTCGATGATGATGGCAGGGCCCGGGAAACCATGACCACGCCCGAGCTGATCCGGTTTACGGAACGCGAACGGCAACGCGGCCGGGAGAGCGTTAACTTTTACCTGATCGAACAACATAAGCGTACCGCGCAACCCTTTGCAGGCTTTATCCTCACCATGATCGGCGCCTGTATCGCATCCCGCAAGGTAAGGGGCGGCAGCGGCCTGCACCTTGCCCTGGGCATCGTGATCAGCGCCTTGTACATGCTGTTTTTCCAGTTTACCCAAACCTTCTCTACCAATGCAGGGCTCAGTCCGCTGATCGCCGTATGGATCCCCAATGCTATTTTCGGCATTGTAGCCATCGTGCTGTTCAGAAGGCAGGTCAACTAGGATTTAGGCAACATTGCTTTCTTTTTCCCTAAAAAAAATTACTTTTGCATCCTTATAAAAGAATCTAAAAACTATGTCGCACGCAGTACAACCCGAAAAAACGAACATACCCAGCTCTGCAGCATTCTGGACCGTATTGATCTTTGTAGGTCTGGTAATCGGAGGGGTTAATTTTGTAAAAGCAATGGGCGGTGACGATGCTCATGGTGGTGGTCATGGTGCGCCTACCGAACATGCCGCTCCGGCTGCCGGTCATGGTGCACACAGCGAAGCACACGAAGCGCCTGCCGCGCATAACGAAGCACATGGTACTGAAGCTGAAGGTAAAGGTCATGAAGCTACTGCTACAGAACATACCGAAGCCGGCCATGCAGCCCCGGAAAGCACACCTGCCAAAGAAGAGGCTCATCATTAATCAATAAGGTTTATCCTGGTCCTTCATGGAGAAAAACGAGGTAATTGCTATTACCGGTGCCGCCGGTTTTATAGGGAGCTGTCTTACGGCTTACCTGAATGAGCTGGGTTTTGAGCAGCTGGTACTGGTAGATGACTTTTCGGATCAGCGGAAAGTGCATAATTTCCAGGGAAAAAAATACCTGCATAAGGTGCACCGCGACCAGTTCGCAGATTGGTGCAAAGCGCATCCCGATCAGATACGTTATATCTTTCACCTGGGCGCACGCACCGATACTACCGACCCTGATTTCGAGATCTTCCGGAAGTTGAACCTGGAGTATTCAAAAGATATATGGGAATATTGCGTGGACCGTAATATTCCCCTTATTTATGCCTCGTCGGCTGCCACCTATGGCAATGGCGGGCATGGCTATACCGAAGAGGAAAACCTGATCCCGGAGTTAAAGCCGCTGAATGCCTATGGCATTTCAAAAAACGACTTCGACATCTGGGCCCTGGAACAAAAGCACCAGCCCCCGTTCTGGGCCGGATTTAAATTTTTCAACGTTTACGGTCCCAACGAATACCATAAAGGCCGCATGGCTTCCGTGGTGTTCCATGCCTACCAGCAGATCAAGGAGCGGGGCAGTATCCGTCTCTTCCGTTCTCATAACCCCGGATATAAAGACGGCGCGCAATTGCGCGATTTCGTTTATGTAAAGGATGTGCTGCAGGTGCTTACCTGGACGATGGAACAACAACCGGCCAGCGGCATCTACAACCTGGGTACCGGGCAGGCCCGTACTTTCAACGACCTTGCCCGTTCCCTGTTTGACCAGCTGCACCTGGCGGGTAAGATCGACTATATCGATACGCCTGCCGATATCCGCGACAACTACCAGTACTATACCCAGGCCGATATGGGCAAGCTGCGCGAAGCTGGCTACGATAAAGCCTTTCACAGCCTGGAAGAGGGTATAGGTGACTACCTCAAATATTACCTGGAGCAGGCAAGTTATTATTAAGCACTTGCTCTGACGATACCAAGATCCGGCAAAATATTGCCGGATCTTTTTTTATGGAATTTTTGGGAACCTGTTTCTGAATAGTAAACCACTTGTTATGGAAACTAAAAAAATTCTGGAAGCCGACTACCTGGATCTGATCTTCGATCAGCGCAACAAAGCCTATGGCAGTTACGAATTGCGCAAGCATTACGGCCGCCGTACGCTTAAGGCGCTGGGCATTACCATGGCCATTCTGGCCGGTGGTATTACAGCGCCTTTTGTACTTTCTGAACTGCATGCCAAGACCCCTGTTGAACTGAAACCCGACGAGCGCATTATACCCGCTATAACACTGAAAGATATTGAGCCCCCTAAACCGCCAGCCCCGCCCCCGCCACCACCATCGCCCGAAAAACCACCGGCGCCGCCGCCTGTAGCGCCTTCTTTAAAAAATCTGCCGCCGGTTATCGTACCACCCGAAAGGGTGAAACCGGAAGATGTGCCGCCTACGGCAGATGAGTTGAAAGATAAACTATCGGCCGCTGCCGATAATCCCGGCACACCGGGAGGCATAGCAGCAGCCCTCTCTACCGACAAGCCGGAGGTAAACGGCGGCGGTGAGCCAAGTCCGGCGGAACATAAGGAAGGCCTGGGTCGTAAAGGAAATAACGGTGACTTTGTATTTGTGGAGCAAATGCCCGAATTCCCGGGAGGACAAAAAGCCCTGATGGACTTCCTTCGCAAAAACCTGCGTTACCCCAAAACAGCCATTGAACAGGAGATCGAGGGCAATGTACACGTATCGTTCGTGGTGAATGCGCAGGGTGTGATCGAAAATATAAAACTGCTGCGCGGTATAGGCGGCGGTTGTAATGAAGAGGCGGTCAGGGTTGTAAGCGCTATGCCGAAATGGAAGCCCGGCAAGCAGAATGGCCAGTTTGTAAGAGTCAGTTATATTATGCCGATTGCTTTCCGGCTTGCCCGATAATAAACAACATGGGCTGCATCATACGATGCAGCCCATGTTGTTTAAGGTCAGCTGTATTTCAAGCCCATGCTGTATTTGGGGTCGTACTTCACAAAGAAGGCGATCCATATAGAACGGGACATACGCATCAGGATGGGTTGTACCAGTATCATCAAAGCGATATTAATACCCAGCCACCAGAAGATACGGTTATCTTTCAGCGAGATGCCGATCAGCAATACCCAGAGTATAAAGCTGAGGGCACAGAACAGGATAGACAGGCCATAACTTACATAACCGGTACCGTAATAAAAGCCGATCTCCGGCTCCATGGCCTGGCCGCATACGGGGCACTGCTCGGGCATAGCGGTTATCTTTTTCAGGTTGTAAGGGTTGCTGCTCAGGAAAAGGTTTCCCTGTCTGCATTTCGGGCATTTGTTACGCAGTACGCTGCTCATCAGGCCGGGTGCTGCATGTGGTTTTTGGGCGCACATAAACTAAGATTTACTGTTGTGATCCATTATGGCTTTCCTGAATTGTTCAGGCGTTATGCCGGTTAATTTTTTGAAGAACTTGGTAAAGTAGGAGTTGTCGGTAAAGTTGAGGTCGTAAGCGATTGATGCGATCTGCATATCCCTGTTTACGAGCAGCCGTTTGGCCTCCAGCAGGATGCGGTCGCGGATGATCTCGCCGGCCTGTTTGCCCAACTGGTCCTTGCACAGCGCATTCAGGTGGTTGGGGGTAATGTACAACATGGCGGCATAGTCCTTGGGCAGTTTCAGGGTAGCGAAATGTTGTTCCACCAGCCTGCGGAAGTTGCGCAGGGTAACGATATTGTGTTGCTGGCTTTGCTGTATATGCGGGCTACCTTCGCTCCGGCTTACCGTAATAAACAGCTGCAACAGGCATATCCGTATAACGTCCATAGCCAGGGGCTGCTTTTGTTCCGCCTCTTCCAGTATCTTACCCATAAGGGCTTTCGTCTCTTCGTATACCTGGCCTTTGAGTTGCAGTACCGCGTTGGCGGCAATGCCGTCGAGGAAGGTAAACTGGTCGGTATAGCGATCATTCTTCAGGAAGGAAGAAAGGAAATGTTCCGAAAAGTTCAGTACGAATCCGTCGGTCTCCCCTTCGAACTGCCAGCTGTGTACCTGGCCCGGCGCCATAAAATAGATCTGTCCTTTCGCTACCGGGAACTGTTCGAAATCGATCGTATGCATGCCTTTGCCTTTGGTAAAAAGCAGCATATGGTAGAACGAATGCCGGTGCGGTACGGTAAGGTGCGGATGCCTTTTCAGGTAAGCGCCGAAAGGCTCGATGATGAGGTCGTCGTGCAGACTGCCGCTGTTGTCCTGCAGTGCGCAGATATCGTAGACCGGTATGTGTTTTGCCTTGCGTTGCATCTGGATACAAAGTTACGACCGCCCCGGCGTCCGTAATGGTGCTAAGCGGTCCGTTAATGGTGTTTTTTACTGATCGGTAAATTACACAATTAAAAAGGAGCAGCGGTAAAGCTGCTCCTTAAATTATGTTTAGCGGTTAGGTATTACCTGCCTGGCGGCGGGCCATAATCGCCGCCCATACCGGGGGCCATGCCCGGAGGCGGCATCATACCGCGGTCCATCATACCCCTGTCGCTATTGCGTTCTGCATCCTTCATCGATGCACCGCCTTTAAAGAAGCGCAGGTTATAGGTAAAGGTCAGCATAAAATAACGCTGCAGTACATTGGTCCTCAGATCCTGCGTATACGTCTCGGTAACGCTGCGGGCAATGCTGTTGTTCTGTTTCAGCAGGTCGAATACCGACAGCTTTATCTCGCCCTGTTGGTTCTTAAATACCTTCTTGGCCACGCTCATATTCCATAACAGGAAGTTCTGGTTGTAACCCGCCGACAGGCCGGTGTACAACTGGTGGTTCAGTTCGGTATTGAAAACGATACCTCTCCAGAAAATATAGTTGAGTGACAAGCGGGAGCTCTGGTTGAAGTATTTATTGTTGGCGGTGGTGTTGAGGGTGTTGGTAACGATATTGTATGACGAGTTGGACGAAATGGTAAAGTCTACCTTTTCGCTGATATTACTGCTCAGTACCAGGCCCAGTCCGAGATTGGTATTGTTGGCATAGTTCTTCCGGTCGTTGATCAGGCCGGGTATACGTACATAACCTGCGGAGGCATTGATGTTCAGGTTGGACTTAAGCGCGGCTACCGGCATACCATAGGTGGCAAAGCTGCGCAGGTTTACATAACCATCGAGGTTTACCGGTTTGCTCAGCTGTGCGCCGCGTTCCAGGAACACGTGGTTCACCGTCATGGTATCTTCCGCGATAATGGTGCTGTTGGCAATATAGTTCTGCGTAAGCGATCCCGACAACATTGCAAAGAAGGTGCTCGACCGTGCGGTATTAGTCGCATTATAGCGCGCCATCAGGTTGTGCTGGTACGACTGTACCAGGTCGGGGTTACCCACCGATTGCTGCAGCAGGTTCGCATTGTTGATCACATCCTGCAACTGGGTTACCGAAGGTGCGTTGGTAGAGGTGCGGTAAAACAGGCGCAGGTTTTTCTTCTTATCGAAATTATACTGGAACCTGGCCGAAGGCAATATATTGTTGAAACTGCGCTGCAGGTTATTGGTATAAGGCAATACGCGGTCGTTGTTGAGCGTGGCATACTGGAAGTCCACACCGATATTAAAGTTAAAGGCCGTATCCATATACCGGTAGGTAAGCCCGCCGCGGTGCGTCAGGTAATCGGTGGTAAAGGTATTGCTCAGCAGGGTATCGGGCAGGGTATAGTCGCCGGTCTGCTGCGAAAAGTTATAAGTCCTTTTATCCGATTCGCTTTCCTGGTAGCGCAGGCCGTATTGCACCTGCATAAAGCTCTTGCGGGATAGGGGCTCGGTATAGTTGATGTTACTGTTCAGCGTCCAGCCGTTTTGTTGCTGGATGGCTTCCTGGTCGGTTATCACCAGCGAGGTATCGTAGATGGTGTTGGAGTACAGTTTGGTATTGCCCTCGTTATCGTTATACCCGCCATTGGCCATTAAGGAAAGGGTACGGCCGCGTTTCTTAAACTTATGGCGGTACAGCAGCATACCATTCAGGTTATAACCCTTTAATTTGGAATTGAAGTTATTGGTAATGCTGTTGATTACATCGCTGCCGGCATAGGTCTTGCCATCGAGTGTAGAGTTGCTGTTGTTGTTCTGTGCCGAAATGGTGGGGATAAACAGCAGCGAATTGGAGGAGTCGATGGTATAGTTCAGGCGCATGTTGAACCGGTGGTTATAGTTATTGGTAGTGGCATTACTCAGCTCGTCGTAGGTCTGGTCGGCCTGCGAGGGTAGCAGGTATTGCCTGTTGGTCTGCTGGTCCTGTACGTTATTGCTGTTGTTGAAAAAATAGCTGGCTGTAACATCCACCTTCTTGCCCCATTTGTCGGAATAGTTAAAGCCTACGGCATTGGTTTTGGAAATACCGCCCTGTTGGGCCGTCATAAAATTATTGCCGGCCATACCGCCGCCGCCGTCACCGCCGCGCCGGCCGCCACCGCCAAAGCCGCGTCCGCCGCTGCCGCCCGATATGCCGAGCAGGTCCTGTGCCGCAAAATTCTGGATATTGACATTATTGGTTTGCCCTATAAGGCTGATGCGGCGATCGCCCTGGAAGTAGTTGATATTACCGCCTGCATTATACTTGTCGTCGTAGCCATAAGCGCCGTATACCTTGCCGAATACGCCCTGGCGTTTGCCGGGTTTGGTTACGATATTGATCACCTTCGAGGTATTGCCGTCATCGAAGCCGGTAAACTGCGACTGCTCGCTCTTTTCGTCGTATACCTGTATTTTGTCGATGACTTCGGCAGGCAGGTTTTTGAGCGAAGAGGTGGCATCGTCGCCAAAAAAGGGTTTACCGTCCACCAGCACTTTGGCCACTTGTTCGCCTTGTGCCTGGGGCGTACCCGAGCTCAGGTCTATACCCGGCATTTTGCGTACAAGGTCTTCGGCACTGGCATCGGGGTTTACTTTATAGGAATTGGCATTGAACTGGGTGGTATCGTCTTTTTGCTGTACGGCAATCGCTTTTTCCACGATGTCGACTTCTTTAAGCGCGGTGGCTTTGCTCGGTTCCATTTTTACAATGCCGAGGTTAAACTCCGTGGCGCCCACCGAAATTTCTTTGGTATAATCGGTAAATCCCAGGTAGGATATCTTTACCCGGTAGGTGCCCGGGCTGATATTGCTGATCACGAAATGCCCGTCGATATCTGCCGCACCACCGCCGGCGTAAGCGCCTGCAGGGGTTTGCAGCGACACAGTGGCGCCGATCTGGGGCTCGTTCACATTATCCTTTACGATACCCGAAACGGCAGCGGTAGCCGCTGCGGCCGGTTCCTGGGCATGGAGCAGGTTGGCGCATCCGAAAATAAAAAGGAGGGTATATACTATCCTGGATTTATACATATTAAAACCAATATTGAGCTGGCAGCGATTTGACTGGTCAAATATCCGTTAGTTTAAGGTTAAAGAGGAAATAATTTAACCCTGCCTGCCTCTAAACTTTCTTACCTTCGTCCTCCCCCCAGAAAAGTCAATTTTTAAAATTTCAGGAATTATATGTTACGGGAAGAAGCTGGTAAGACGGTCCGCCTCGCGCTGCCGATCATATTCGGTGAACTGGCGCAAATGGCACTGCACATTATCGATACGGCCATGGTCGGAAGGGTAGGTTATAAGGAACTTGCGGCTGCCGCGTTGGTGATGAGTGTAATGAATATCCCTTTTGTGATCGGTATCGGTATTACGATATCTGTATCGCAGATGGTATCGATGGCGCATGGCCGCCGCGACGGGCAAATGGTATCGCACTACCTGTACAACGGGTTCTGGCTGTGTGCTATAGCCGCCGTGTTTATTTCCCTCGGGCTTGAGTTGGGCAAAGGCATCCTCTTCCACCTGGGGCAGGATCCCGAGGTGGCCCGGCTGGCCGTGCCCTTTATGCAGCTTATGGGCTGGTCGGTAATCCCGATGATCCTGTTTATGGCGCTCAAACAATTTACCGACGGGCTTGAGTTTACACGTACCGCCATGTTGTTGTCTGTGCTGGCCTTACCGCTTAATGTATTTATCAACTGGCTGCTGATATTCGGCAACCTGGGTTTTCCACGGCTCGAACTGGTGGGCGCAGGTTGGGGTACCCTCATTACCCGTACCCTTATTTTCGTGATCATGGGCCTGGTTATCCTTACCCACCGCACCTTCCGCAAGTATGTAGCCATCAGGAGCAGGCAGTGGAAACTGAAACTGCTGACCATAAAAGAACTGTTACATATCGGTGTGCCCAGCGGGCTGCAGATCGGTATGGAAGCCGGCGCCTTCGCGGTATCGGGCATCCTTATCGGTACCATAGGCGCGGTAGAGCAGGCGGCACACCAAATTGCGCTCAGTTGTGCTTCTTTTACCTTTATGGTTTCTATGGGCCTTGCCCAGGGCGGCTCGATCCGTACCAGCAATGCTTATGGCCGCGGCGACCGTATACGCATTACCGCCATCGGCAAAAGCACGCTCATCGTAGCCTTGCTGTACGGCTGTTTTTGTGCGGTCGGCTTTGTGGTATTACGTAACCAGCTGCCTTATGCCTTTAACGACGAACAGCCGGTGGTGGAAATGGCTTCTATGTTATTGTTTTTTGCCGCTATCTTCCAGATCTCCGACAGTACCCAGGCCATCGGCGCGGGGCTGCTGCGGGGTGTCAAGGATGTGAAGATACCAACGATCCTGATCGCTATCGCTTACTGGGTGGTGGGTATACCGGTGGGTTGCCTGCTGGCCTTTACCTTTAAGCTCGGCGCTTCGGGCATCTGGCTGGGCTTTATCATCGGTCTTACGCTTTCGTCTGTATTCCTCTCTGCCCGTTTCCTGAAGATAGCCGGCAAGCCGGTAAAAGAGATGCAGGAGGTTACCGGATAAGATTATTGAGGATAAACATAGGCGCCGACCCACCATGGATGTCGGTGTCTTCCACCTTGCCCTCGCGTATGCTCTGGCCTGCATTGGCAGGGTTATTGCCGCTGCCCAGGGGCCAGCTGCCCTTTGTCTCTTCAATCCGGATGCCCGCAATCGCTGCAACGCAAAGCCCGAAATCGGTACAGTTATTCCGGTTCAGGTTATACTTGCTTTTGCTGTATTGCTTTACCATTCTCAATATCTTCCGGAAGCGTTTTCGGGAGATAAACTTGCCCACCGTTTCATCCCAGTCATGGTCGCCGTCGTCCTTAAACACCGAACTGGATGCGGGCAGGAAAGGGGTGGCAGAAAAGAGGTTGTCTTTATCGGGGTAAAAGCCGAAGGTGCGCGATACATAACCTGAATCGGCGTTGAACTTAATGAGGGTAATGAACATATGCCCCACATTATTGATGCCCGTAAAAGCCTTGCGCTCGCCCGATACGGGTTGTTTGGTATGCAGCAGCACGCCGTAAGCCAACGCTTTTTTATGGTCGCGGAACGGTTGGATAATGTCTTTAGCTTTTAACCTGGCTGCTTTGCGCGTTTGGGGCAGATCGTGGTCGAGCAGTATCGTATCCTTATCAATTACCAGTTCATTGCTACCGAAGCTTATGTTTGCATCATAGAGCCTGAAGCGGCCGAGGCTGTCCTGGTTGAGCAATTGCCGCGGGTCGGTAGGCAGGTTGTCGTCGTCGTCATGATCGTCATCGTCGGCAACCAGGCCGCTGGCTTCTTCCTCGTCTTCCTGCCGGTTGTGCAATCCCGAGGCTTTATGGAAATACCGGAGTGCCTCCGGGTATTTTTTGATGCGGGCAAAAACCATGGCCATACTGTAATACAGCTTTTCGGCCAGCTGCAGGTTTTGCAGGGTCTTTTTCCGTTTCAGGGACCGGATAAAGCTGGACAGCGCTTTTTTGTCTTCGCCCTTACCCGAATAGGCATTGCCGATATAATACAACGAATACGCTGCCTCTTCCTCGTTACCGGTAAGGCGCGCCAGCTCCAGGGCCTGGCCGGCATACCGGGCGGCCTGTTGGCCCTCGCCCGCGGCTATAAGTTGTGCGCTTTTGTTGTTAAGGTAGGTAATATAAAGAGCCGTATCGTGTGTATCCGGCATGGCAAGCGTATCGGCGCCGGCATAAGCGCCCGCCGGCAACAGGAAATACAACAGCAAAATAAGCGGTAAAAAGCGTTTCATCGGTCAGCGCCTGCAAAGCTAAAGCATATGGCCTTGCAAAGCGCAGGAGGAAGGGCTGTTTTGCCTCTATTGCCCTATCGATGCGATCCCGGCGGCTTTTACGGCATTTTAACAACAGGAAATAATATAATGCTTAGTTTTGCAGCATGCGTTTGCGGAAACTCATAGCAATACCCCTGCTGGTACTTTACATCATAGCCGTATCCGGGACTATGGTGCAGATCCACTTTTGCGGGCGTAAAGTGTCCTCCTGGAAGATCAACCAGGAGCATGCCGCATGCTGCTGTAAAGATGCGGCAACCATGCCCGGCAAGTCTGCTACCGCTGCTGTGCAGGACGACGACTGTTGTTCCAGCAAAGTGGTGACGCTTAAGATCGCCCAGGATCAGAATAAAGAAAGCATCCAGCAGCTGCAGTTGACGACTACCGATGTATTCGTTCCGCTGACGCCTCAATTCGCCGTTCCTGTCTTTTTAGGATATACTTCCGAAGCTACCCGCCAGGTATATCAATCCAATGCGCCCCCCGGAAGGTGGCAGGATATACCACTTTATAAATTACATACGCGTTTCACTTATTACGGTTAAAATAACTATCTTTCCTTTGGCATATGTCTGTATGCCGGTTATTTTATTATTATCCCGGGCCTGGCCGCAGTGGTTATTTCTTGCCTTGCAACCCGTCCCGGTGTTTTCAATCCGTAATCAATCCAAATAATGAAACGTATTTCAGGGCTTTTAGCCATCCTCCTTATAGCTGTAAATTTTTCTTTTGCCCAGGGCAAAAAAGATATAGCCACCGAAAAAATAACGGTACAGGGTACCTGTAACCAGTGTAAAAAACGCATAGAAGACGCTGCTTACAGTCCTGGCGTAAAACGTGCGGAATGGAATAAAGACACTAAGGAACTGACCGTTACCTACAAACCTTCCAAGACATCGCTCCAGAAGATCGAAGAACACATAGCCCGTGCCGGTCATGATGCGGGTGATGTACACGCGACCGACAGTGCCTACAACCAATTACCGGAATGCTGCGCCTATAAAAGTGAACACGTAGAAGCGCACTAAGCGGTATGCACCTTTATCATAAACCATACCCGGCCGGGCCCCGAAAGCCCCGCCGGTCGAACTATAGCACAATCCTGATCTTTTCCGGACTTTTGCTGTCGGCCACCTATGCATCAGCGCAGGATGCAGGTATACGGCAGATCTCCGGAACGATTACCGATGCAGGCACGAAAGAGGGCCTGCCGGGCGCTTCGATCCGCGCCCTGGGCTCGGATCATGGTACCGTTGCCGATGCGGAGGGCAATTTTAGCCTTAGCCTGCCGGACAGTGCCGCCCGGGTAGTCGTAAGTTATGTGGGCTTCGAGAATGATACCCTTGATGTGGCTGCCGGCACGACTCCGTTTACCGTGGCCCTTCGCGAAACCCGCAACCTGAAGGAAGTAACCATCGAAAGCCGCCGGAAAAGTACCGAGATCAATTTGCTGGGTACGATGAAGACCGAGAAGATCGGCTCCCGTGAACTGATGAAAGCCGCCTGTTGCAACCTGAGCGAGAGTTTCGAAACTACTCCTTCGGTCGACGTGGGCTTTACCGATGCCGTAAGCGGTTATAAACAGATCCAGATGCTGGGACTGGCTGGATCGTATACTTCCTTTACCCGCGAGAATATACCCGATGTACGCGGACTGGCCGCTATTACCGGTCTTACCTTTACGCCGGGCGCCTGGGTGGAAAGCATGCAGCTGAGCAAAGGTGCAGGCAGCGTGGTGAACGGCTATGAAGGCACTGCAGGCCAGATCAATATTGAATGGCGCAAACCCTTCGCCGAAAAAGAACCCCGCCTGTATCTCAATGGCTACCAAAGCGTGCAGGGGCGTACAGAAGGCAACCTGGTACTGAGCCATAAATTCTCGGAATCCCTGAGCACCAACCTGCTGTTGCATGGCCGCGGCGACTGGGCTAAGATAGACCAGAATAAAGACGGCTTCCTGGACCAGCCGCTGGGCCAGACTTTCGTAGGCTCTAACCGCTGGTTTTACTTTGGTAAATCGGGCCTGGAGATCCAGGGGGGTATCAAAGGCGTATACCTCGACAATACCGGCGGCCAGAAGGCCTACAGCAAAGGTACCGAACAGGTAACAGGCAATCCCTGGGGATACGAGCAGCAGATTAAACGAGTGGAAGGCTGGGCCAAGATCGGTAAGGTGTTCCCGGCCAAGTCCTGGAAGAGCATGGGCCTGCAGTTATCCGGTATTTACCACGATCAGCAGAGCCTCTTCGGCGGCCGCAATTACGATGGCCGGCAAAAGAGCTTTTATGCCAATTACATCTACCAGACCATTATCGGCAATACCAATAACATCATCAAAGGCGGCGCCAGTTTCCAGGCCGACGACTATAAGGAAAGCTTTACCGGCGCCGGTTATAAACGTACCGAATATGTGCCCGGCGCCTTCGTGGAATATGCCTATAACTACCTGACCAAATTCAGCGTGGTTGCGGGCTTGCGGGGCGACTACCACAATATATTCGGCGCCTTTGTAACACCGAGATTGCATGTCCGTTATGCACCGCTGGAAAATACGGTGTTCCGTGCATCGGCGGGCAGGGCGCAGCGTACGGCTAATATCTTTGCCGAAAACCTGGGTTATATGGCCAGCAACAGGGCTTTCGTAGTGAATGGCAACGGCGGTAAAGCCTATGGCCTTAACCCGGAAGTAGCCTGGAATATGGGCCTTAACTTCACCAAGAAGTTTATGCTCAACTATCGCGATGGGGCTTTCAGTATGGATTACTACT
This sequence comes from Taibaiella chishuiensis, assembly GCF_003014535.1. GTDB lineage: Bacteria > Bacteroidota > Bacteroidia > Chitinophagales > Chitinophagaceae > Taibaiella > Taibaiella chishuiensis. The sequence goes on from NZ_PYGD01000001.1 coordinate 1,313,316, forward strand.
ATACCGACTTTACCAACCAGGTGGTAGTAGATATCGAACAACCGCATGAAGTGAAGTTCTATAACCTCAACGGGAAGTCTTATGCACACAGCTTCCAGGCGCAGCTCGACTATGAGCCCGTGCGCAACCTGGATGTAAGACTGGCTTACCGTTATTACGATGTAAGGGCCACTTATGAGGGTGTATTGAAACAAAAGCCACTGATAGCGCCGCATCGTGCCTTTATGAACATCGGTTACGAAACGAAGAACAGCTGGAAGTTTGACTACACCCTGCAATGGGTAGGTACGAAACGTATACCGGCCCACCTGACTGATGATGAACCCGGCGGACATGTTATGGATTCGCAGTCGCCTTCTTTTGTGCAGATGAATGCACAGATCAGCAAAAGCTGGCAGGATGGCAATGTGGAAGTATACCTGGGCGGCGAAAACCTGACCGGTTATATGCAGCATAACCTGATCCTGGGCGCCTCCGATCCTTATGGCAAGAGCTTTGACGGCTCGCTGGTATGGGGCCCGGCTATGGGACGTAACTTTTACGTTGGCTTCCGGTACAAACTGAAATAGTGTGTTGATAAGCTAAAATGAAAGACCCGCCGGATACCGGCGGGTCTTTTTGTTGGATATATGGGGCGTAGCGGGATGCTATGACCAGATAGAGCAGTGTAGGTAACGGGTGTTGAGCAAAGCATGCCTATGCGGTTGGTGGCCAGATGTTACGACCAATGTGCACAAGTGCGCCGCGTCGCTGTATCGCTGCGAGAAAAAAAGTATTCCATTGCTGCAAATAGTTTAGCTGCCAGGGCATGTAAATTCGTAGCGAGATAACACGAATAGCGAAGCAAATCAATAGGGATCTGGCAAAATGATGATTCGTTTTAAGAACAAGGCTTTTTATTAACCCACAGGAATTCCGCTTGATCCAGTATATATGGGTCATAGCGTGACGCTGCAACCAGCGCAGGATCGCAATAAAAAAAGCCGCTTCGGATGAAGCGGCTTTGCAATTGTATCTTTAAGCTTAGGCGATCTTTTCTACCTGTGAATAGTTCAGCTCTACCGGGGTAGCGCGACCGAATATCTTCACGACGATCTTCAGCTTTTTCTTCTCTTCGTTTACTTCTTCGATGGTACCGTTGAAATCGTTGAACGGGCCGTCGATGATCTTGATGGTTTCGCCCACGATATAAGGTTCTGCATAACCGATGCCGGCTTCAGAAACCTCATCCAGTTTACCGAACATCTTGTTCACCTCGCTTTTGCGCAGGGCGATCGGATGCTCCTTGCCCAGGAAGTGGATTACGCTGGTTACGGCAGTAATACCCTGGATCATGGTGTCGTTCAGTTTGCCGTCGAGCGCTTCCAGCATGATATAACCCGGGAACAGGGTTTTTTCACGCAGCACTTTTTTGCCATTCACTACCTTGAACACTTTTTCTACCGGGCAAAGGATCTGCAGGATTGCATTTCCCCAGCCGTTTATCTTCACTTCCTTATCAAGGTGTTCTTTTACTTTTCTCTCTTTACCGCTTACAATACGCAGTACATACCATTTGGTCTCCTGTTCTATTGCTTGTGGTGTAGTATTTTCACTCATTTGTTAAATTGAATTTCTAAGCCGTAAAATCGCTTTGTGGTTTACTTGGTCATACCGTAAATCAACTTCATTACAGCTTCTGAAGCGGCGTCCATGCCGAAGATCAGAGCGGTAACGATAGCCAGGGAAGCTAAAACGATCAACGTGGTCTGTTGCAGCTCATTCCAGGAAGGCCAGCTTACTTTATGGATCAGCTCATCATATGACTCCTGGATATAGGTTCCGAATTTGCTCATAATAGGTATAATAAGATAAAAAGGTAAATATTAAACATGGGTTGCTTTGATTGCAATATTGCTACTGCCACTTCCGATCTTTAAAATTTACCTTTTACATTAAAATTAGCACGGGCACTAGGATTCGAACCCAGATCAAAGGTTTTGGAGACCCGTATGCTACCGTTGCACCATGCCCGTGTATGTACTTATGAAAGAACTCAAAATAAAAAGTCAAAAGAAGAACTTTTGACTTTTGAACTCTTGGAGCGCAAAGATAAGAAACCTTTTGAAATAAAAAATTCTTTTTTCGAAGAAGTTAAAATTTCAGGGCTTTCCTGGAGCTTGACGAATGTCAACCGGCGGATAAAGTAAGCAGAAGTAATACAGCAATTTGCGAATTAAATTTGTGGAATGACGGCTGTTTCCTAATTTAGCAGCCCAATAGGAACGGCTTGTATCCGTCCGCCTTATTTAATTTTTAGAGCAATTCATATATTCTTTCCATGATCGAAATTAAAGTGCCGCCAGTAGGCGAATCCATCAGCGAAGTAACCCTTGTAAAATGGTTGAAAAACGACGGGGATTATGTTGAGCGGGATGAAATCATTTGCGAATTGGAGTCCGAGAAGGCTACTTTTGAGCTGAATGCAGAACAAGCCGGTATTTTACAGACGGTAGCCAAAGAGGGCGATACCCTGAACATCGGCGATGTGGCCTGTAAGATCGACGAAACTGCCGCCAAACCGGAATCAGCTGCCCCTGCAGCCGCTCCGAAAGCAGAGGAAAAGAAAGAAGAACCTAAAAAAGAGGCGGCTCCACAGGCACAAGCTGCTGCGCCCGCCGCTGCAGCTTCCGATGTAAAAGCAACCCCGGTGGCCAACGCGATTATGGCCGACAAAAAAGTACAGCCCGAAAGCGTAAAAGGAAGCGGTTCTATGGGCCGTATCCTGAAAAGCGATGTGCTGGCAGCCCTCGAAAACCCCGGCCGTACACCTGGCAAACCGCTGTATAGTCGCGAAGACCGTCCGCAAAAAATGAGCAACCTGCGTAAAACCATTTCACGCAGACTGGTAGAAGCCAAGAATACAACGGCCATGCTCACCACGTTCAACGAGGTGGATATGACCCGTATCATGGAGATCCGCAAGGTATACAAAGACAAATTCAAAGAACAACATGGCGTAAACCTGGGCTTTATGTCCTTCTTTACCAAAGCATGTTGCATAGCGCTGCAGGAATGGCCTGCCGTAAATGCCTATATCGACGGCGATTCCGTGATCTACCATGAATACTGCGATATCTCTATCGCCGTATCTGCGCCTAAAGGCCTGGTGGTTCCGGTTATCCGTAATGCCGAAAGTATGGCTATGAACGAGATCGAGGCCAAGGTGGTAGAACTGGCTACTAAAGCCCGCGACAACAAACTTACGATCGAAGAAATGACCGGCGGTACCTTTACCATTACCAACGGTGGTGTATTCGGTTCGCTGATGAGCACACCGATCATCAATATCCCGCAATCGGCTATCCTCGGTATGCACAAGATCCAGGACCGCCCGATGGCCATCAACGGTAAAGTAGAGATCCGCCCGATGATGTACCTGGCGCTGAGCTACGATCACCGTATTATCGATGGTCGTGAGTCTGTAGGTTTCCTGGTAAGGGTAAAAGAACTGCTCGAAAACCCCGAACTGTTGCTGATCGGCAAAGATCCTGTAAAAGCCCTGCTGGAACTCTAATTCCGCAGACAACATCTATAACGATCCCCCTTCTTACCGGAGGGGGATTTTTTTTGTGCTTGTGGTTATGGGAGGCAGGTGTGCTGTTTATACGCGGCTGCCCGATAGGAGGAGCGTTGGCTGTAAACCGGATAATGGGTATTTTTAAACGGTAAAAATGTAAATACAGAACATGGAACAAGACTGGTTGAAAAAATATGAAGCGGTAAAAGACATCCTGGTATGTCCTACCGACCTGGAATCCTATTTTACCCCGGGCGAAATCTGCGGCGCACCTATGGAAACGATGCCTGTCGGCGACATCTACCTGCCTACAGGCAAGCTGGTGGTCCGCGATCCGCTGGTTACGTTAAATGCAGGCGCTACACCTTATCTTACCGAGGCGCCCAAAGGCACCTTTCCGGTAACCATTGCCGTGGTGAAGTCTGCCAGTTGGGGCGACCGCTATGCCGCGGTAAAAGTGACTTTCACGGCAGAAAAACCGGCGGTGTACCGCGAAGCCCTGGTGGGCATGGAAAACCTGGAAGGCCTGAAAGACGGCGATTTCTTTGGCTTTGGCGTCGATGCGGGCCTGGGTTGTATCGCCGATGTGGAAGCCCTCCCTTATTTCGATAAATTCTTTGAAGAACAGCAGATCGAAAACACCTACGACGATTATTTCGCCGGCCTGTTTGAACAGAGTTTCCAGGCAAATCCCAGGAATCAGAGAAAAGGCGGCGACTGGATCAACTGGCAGATACCGGGTACCGATTACCGCATCCCGATGTTTGCCAGCGGTTTCGGCGACGGTGTATATCCCGTATACTTCGCTTATGATGCGCAGGACCGGATCTGTGCTTTGTATATCCAGTTTATCGATATCGAACTGGAGTTTAGCGGCGCCGGTGAAGGATAAAGCACCGGCAGGCGGCAGGCAGCCGGGCTACAGCCTGCCTACCGTAACATCACTGCTGTCGAGCAGGGCTTCGATCTTTTTCTCGGCCTTTACCACCTGGTAGCGTAGGGGCGAAAGCAGCCAGCGGCTGCGGATACGTTTAAGCCGGTCGCCGGGTGGTTGCAGGAAGATCCGCAACAGCCAGGTAAAAGGCAGCGGGTTGCGGAAGGTGCGTGATAGCTTTACATAATAGATCACCGTTTCGGGGCTGCATTGTTCCAGGATCTCGGCCACTTCTTCCGGGCTGTTGAGCGAGGAGATGCATAATACCGATCCGTAGCGGGGCTGGAAGTAACCGCTCAGTTCGCGGTCGTTATGCCAGCTGCTGTTGCTGATGATGCGTTGTACATAAGCCTGCATATCGGCCTGCTCCGCCACCTGCAGGGTTTGGTCGGGTATGAATTTTACCTCCCATTCCTTTTGGTTCAGCGTTTCGTAGGCGGTCCATACACAGTTTTTATAATGGTTCAGCATTTCGGCGGCAAATACATTATTGCGTTGCAGATCGCCGAGGGCGGTATGGAAACTGGCATAAAAGTAAACATGAGAGGCATAGGGATCGTAGATCTCCGGCACGCGTACCACCAGTTCGCGGTTTTTGGCATAGACCTTCCATACGATACGGCGCACATCGTCGCCGCTTTCAAAATCTTTATAGTTCAGGTATTCGCCGTCTACCCGGCGCAGCTGCTCGATGCGTACATCCGTCTGTTCCGTCTTGCGGGGCAGGGCTTCTTTTTCCTCCATACGGACACGTTCCGGCGCCTGGTAAAAATGCCCCTGTACCGGTTGCCGTACCGGGAAGGAAAACAGCTGCAGCATATCCTCGAAGTATACAAAACCACCTTTTACCGCGTACTCCTTAATGTCGGGCAGTTCCAGCAGGCTTTTGCCCGATACGCCGTCGCGCCAGAACTGTTGCGGGCGGCGTTTGTTGGAGGCCAGGATAAATTTGTCGGTCATGCGGTGATCGTCGTAGAACAGGCGGCCTTTGATAAAACCCAGGAAGGGGCGGCGTACCTGGCGCAGCAAGGCTTCGATCCAGATGCCTTTATGCTTTTCGACCGGGCGGAATACGAACTCCAGCACATGTTTGCGGCTGCGGCGCAGCCACAGGTAATATCCCCAGCACACCAGGCTGCTCAACAGCGAAAAGCCGACCAGCACGATAATGAACCAGAAGGCCGTGGTGCCCATCAGGATAATGAGCGGGCGAAAGGACGAAACTTCCTCTTCTTTAACCGGGGCGCCGGGTTTTACGATCTGTATGCAGGCCCATAGGGCAATGCCGGTAACAAAGGCATTGAGCGTAAGCGGGAAATACTGCAGATAGTACCGGAGACGACGGATCAGGTTTTTCAGCTTCATAACAAGGGGGAAAGTTACGGATTAAATGGAATAACAACGCGCCTCATTGTCGCTCTGCATTTTAACAACCGGGCAGAACAACGCAACCGGCACGAATGAAATTGTATAGCTATAAATATTCTCAATATCCTTTCTACAGATGGTAACAAAAACATTACGACCTTTGCGCCGAAACCCGGAAGATACCCCGGCTAACAAATGTTTAACGAGAGGCTAAAATAAAAATTAATTAAACGTTTGTTTAATTATTGAGTTTCCGTAATTTTGCCTTTGAAATTGGGTAAATAATCTGGAGTATGAGTGATATTTCTTTTAGAGACCGGATCCAGAAAGGCATTTATAAAATTATAAATCCTTTCGTGCGGTTTTTGATCAAGCTGGGGCTGACTCCCAATGCAGTAACTACGATAGGGCTCCTGCTCAATATCGGTGTAACGGTTATTTTTATTGTGGGGGCGGAGAAGGGCAACCGGGGCGAACTGGCTTATGTAGGCTGGGCCGGCGGACTCATCCTGTTTGCCGGTTTGTTCGATATGCTGGACGGGCAGGTAGCGCGTATGGGTAAAATGTCGTCGACCTTCGGCGCTTTGTACGATTCGGTACTGGATCGCTACAGCGAGCTGATCCTCTTTTTCGGCATCTGTTATTACCTGGTGGCCCACCACTATTTCCTCAGTTCCATTTTTGCCTTTGCGAGCCTTATCGGTTCTATGATGGTCAGTTATACCCGTGCACGCAGCGAGGGCCTGGGCATCGAGAATAAAGGCGGGTTGATGCAGCGGCCCGAGCGGGTAATCCTGATCGCGGTATCTGCCATTGCCTGCGGTGTGGCTTCTGCTTTTGTAGCGGGCGACGGTAAAGTATTTGTACCGGGTATCCGCTTCCATGTTTTTGAATTAATGAGCATATTTACAATACCTATTACAGTTATGGCCATCATGACCAATATTACGGCCTTTAAACGCCTGTTCGATGCCAAAAAGGCGATGGACAAGCTGGATAAGGCAAAAGCAGCCGGCAATGTTTCCTCCAAGAAGATTGCAGCTACCCTCCTGTTACTTGCCGGCATTTTCTCGTTCCAGACGGGGCATGCCAAAAAAGATTTTATCGACGACGGCAGCAGGGTGGTGGTAGAAGCGGTAGATACTTTCCCGATCCCTAAGTTCGGCCCCAAAACGCAATTCTATGTACAGCGTACGCCCAATACCAATACCATCATGTACGAACTGAACATAAAAAATGGTGTACTGGACGACGACAACCCGATACATGTATACTGGATCCGGTATGCAAATGGCGGAGGTATAGAAGAATTATCATATATTCAGCGTAAATTTGCCTACGGTCTTAAGGTAAGCAAAGTAGCCGAGGAGAAATATAAACTGCTCTTCGCGGCCTACGATAAGATTCCTTTTTACCTGATGAAGTCTACAGCAGGTATTTTCCATACCTACGTAGAGGTAAACGGCAAAATGATTGTCTTGAAAAGGATTTACATCCGTATCGACAAGGGCGGTACCTTCTGGGCGCCCAATGTAAAGTATGTCGAGTTTAAGGGTACCGAAGTTGCTTCCGGCAAAGAAGTGATCCAGCGGATCAACCCGAAATGGAAACCGCCTAAACAATAGGCATCCGGCCGGTGGCCCCGTTCCCGAGTTTTGAATTATTAATTGAGAGCAATGAAAAAAAATTACGTTTCCAATTCTACCGAGTCTGTACGCATGTTCAAGAGCAATTTCCTGGAGGCTTTCTCCAAGGTGCACTGGACAGTACCCATGATCGCCTACCTGCCGGTGGTCCTGGTATCTGCTTACCTCGCTATTTTTGAAGCGCATACCAGCGTGTTACAGTTTATCGGCATGTTCCTGCTGGGCCTGGTGTCCTGGAGCCTGTTCGAGTATGTGCTGCACCGCTGGGTATTCCACTATGTACCCAAAGCCAAATGGGCGTTGCGGTTACATTTTGTTTTTCATGGTGTGCACCACGATTACCCCAACGACGTAAAGCGCCTGGTAATGCCGCTTTCGGTAAGCATTCCGCTGGCGTTCGGCGTGTTCTTTGCACTGCGTGCTTTTATGCCTCCTGTATACCTGTATCCCTTCTTCTCCGCCTTTGTACTGGGTTATGTTTTTTATGATACCGCCCATTACGCCCTGCACCATTTTAATTTCAAAGGAGAATTGTGGAAGAAAATAAAGAAGCACCATATGCTGCACCACTATTCCGATGCCTCTAAAGGCTTTGGCGTAAGTTCAGAATTATGGGACAAAGTATTTAATTCAGGCTTCCCCAAAAAAACGGTGAAAGACTGAACTGATAATTACAGAACTTCTAAAAATTAAAATGTCCGTTTTACAAAGAATAGGTATCGCGCTGGCGATCAGCGCCGGTTACCTGGTACTTTCCTACTTCCTTATCGGGTTCCGCCCGGAGCAGATCTTTATCTCAGGCCTCTTCACCGTACTGTATGCCGGTACCAAGGGTACCCGCAATTTTGTGCTGGGCTTGATGCCCTTCATCATTTTCTGGGTGTTGTTCGATTATATGAAGGCCTTTCCCAATTACCGGTATAACACCGTGCATATCGGCGACCTGTATGCGCTGGAGAAGAAACTGTTCGGTGTGGTATCGGGCGGCCAGCTGATGACGCTCAACGAATACTGGGAGCTGCACCATGTGAAGTTCCTGGATGTGGTCACCGGCTTTTTTTACCTCTGCTGGATGCCGGTGCCGATCTCCTTTGCCGCTTATCTTTTCTACAAGCAACGCCGGGTAGCATTGGAGTTTTGTTTAACCTTCCTGTTGGTCAACTTCGTGGGCTTTGTGGGGTACTACGGTTTCCCTGCCGCGCCGCCCTGGTATGTGCATTTGCACGGCTTAGCCTTCGATCCGCATACGCCTGGTAATGTAGCCGGCCTGGCCCGTTTCGATAACTTTTTCGGTGTTTCTATTTTCCATGGCCTCTATGCCAAAAGCTCCAATGTATTTGCGGCCATGCCTTCGCTGCATGCCTCCTATGCCCTGGTTTCGGTTTATTACGGGCTGCGCTACAAAGTGGGCCGCGGACTAAATACCTTCCTGGTCCTGGTGGCATTGGGTACCTGGTTTGCGGCGGTATATACCAACCACCATTACCTGCTCGATGTACTTGCGGGTATTGCGGGGGCGCTTATCGGTATCTTTATCTTCCGCAGCATACTGTTGCGTATACCTAAGTTCCGCGCTTTTATGGATGCGTATTACAAGCAGGTGTCTTACCAGTTCAAGATCCGAAGAAGACCAGAAGGCCAATTATCGCAGCAGCCAATGCAGCAATAAGTACGGCGGCCGCACTGATATCCTTTACCTGTTTAATTATGGGATGCTGTTCCCTGGATACCAGGTTGCATAACCGTTCTATAGCGGTGTTGAAGCCTTCGGCCATCCATACCAGCGCTATGGCGAGTGCAATAAAACTCCATTGTGTTGTGGATAGTCCGCGCCATTGCCCGGCTGCAACCACGACCAGGGTGGCCAATACATGTATCCACATATTGTGTTCCGTAAAGAGCAATGCTTTCAGTCCTGCAAAGGCAAAGCGAAAGCTACGTGCCCTGGCCCTGATAAACTTTTTCATAACGCCGGTTTTAGTCCGGTATAAAGGTCGGCATAATCCGAGATACCAGCCGGTCCTAAATACAAAGCGTGCAGCTACCGGTGTAGCTGCACGCTTTGTATATGCGGTATGCGCTGGCTTTTTAGTTTCTTACCACTTTACGCACCAGGGTCGCTTCATTTTTAAACAGGATGCGGGTCCAGTATACACCGGCTTCCAGCGACGACAGGTCGATCTTATCGGTATTATCGGCAGTCATTACCTGCTGACCCAATACGTTAAACACGGTGATACGCTGCACCCGCTCTTCGGCGGTAATGGTCAGGACGCCATTGGTCGGGTTGGGGAAGAGCTGGGCATTGATGGTCGTATTCGGTGTTTCTTTTACACCCAGTACGCCCTGTGTTTTACCCTGCAGGTATACCGAGATCGGGAAATAGCCTTCGCCATTGGCAAACACGGCACTGGGTACCCTTATGCCAAAGCTATGGCTGCCTGCTGCCACAGGACCGAGATTGATCGTCCTGATAGGGATTACATCGCCCGGGCACCAGTTGCTGAACGACTGCCAGGTAGCATCGCTGCGCGGGTTAGCGCCGTAGATGCCATTGCCCTGGGTATTGTACTTGCGGAAAGGTTCGCAGCTGGTACTGCCTGGTTTATAGGTCAGTTTCTGTACACCGTCGAAATAAATAAAATGATCGCGGCGGTTGTACTCTTCTCCGTTGGCATTGGCGCCGTGGTTGGAGGTGATCAGGAACAGCGTGGCATCGGTAAGGTTGCTGGCTACGTTGAAATTGATCGTACGGGTAGTCTTACCCACCGTGTCGGTAGCCGTGCTGTCGTAGTTGTTCAGGTTCTTTTTAAAGTTCAGGGGTATCAGCACATTGTTATTCTCCACAGGCATATTACCGCTGGTTTCGAATTCGAGGGTACCGAAAAACACATCGTTACGGCCGGCGCATCCCGGTACTTCGTTATTGGCGGCATAGGGTACGCCAAACAACTCGAGCTCCGCCCAGATATCGTAATTGGCAGTAATGCTGCTTTCTTTAAGCAGGTGGGCCACATTGCCGATATTGTACTGGTAAGGTACGGTATCGGGCTGTTTGTTCTTGTTCATGAACGGGGTAATGTAACGGCCGATCTCGATACGGCTTACCTGCGACGGGGTATAGGTGGTAGCACCCTTCGGAACCAGGGCCAGGTTTACATTGCCGATCCTGTCGTAGTTATCGCAGGAGGCTTTAACGATTACCCGCATAATGAGGTTGTCGCCTATGGATTGCAGCTCCTGGTCGGTAAGCTTGCGGGCATAAAGGTCGTTGCGGTGACGGATCACGTTTGCCGGTACCGGTTCTGTTACCGTAGCGGCATAGCCATCATAAAAAAGGATCTTATCGAAAACCGTAATCTTCGTTTGGGCCAGTGCCTGCTGTCCCGTCCATGTACACAGTGCGGCAGTTAAGAGTAGTAGCGCTTTTTTCATATGTATATAATTGTAAAGACTTGCAAATTAGTTAAAAAACTATATCGCCGTTGCGTGTATCAGCCGGCCTAAGCGCTTACAGGCCACTTTTACACGCAAAATGCCCTTTTCCTCTATCATTATGTAGGGTAGGTATCTATCATTATGTAGGGGACAAAGGCGTTCAGGCAGCGGGTATCAGCAAGCGTTGCCGTACTTCGGCCAGGGGCTCGGGTACCAGGGCAAACCAGTCGAGGCGGTTGAGCGAAGGTATGGCCCGGCCCTGTTTCCAGGCTTTGCGGCAGGCCGCCCAGGATTCGGGCAGGATAACCAGGCCTACCGCCACGCTGAATACGACGGGCAGGGTAATACGGCCATTGGCGAGCATAAAGCATTGCAGGCAGACCTCCCCGGCCTCGCTGGGCGGGAAACCGAGCACCACATGTTTGATATCGTGCTTCTCGTAATGGGGCAACATATCCAGGTTGTTATCGCTGAAGAAGCGGTACAGCTCCCGGCCTACCGTGCCTTCCGGGTATTGTTGCAGCTGGGCCAGGGTATAGGGAAAATTATAGTTGCGGCGTACCAGCTTAAAATAGGGCAGGGCAATATCGTGGGCCAGCCAGATCAACAGCTGTTTCCGGAGTTTTTTGATTGTTTTTGTCATTATAAAAGTGCTTTGTTTTTCAAAGTATTTGAAGAAAAAAATTTAGCTGATGTGCCGGATAATTTTTTCGAGTGCATCGAGGTGGGCGCGGAAAGCCTTTTCGCCGGCTGCAGTTACGGTGTATACCGTATTGGTCTTGCGGCCGATAAAGCCTTTGTGCACTTTAATGAATTTATGTTCTTCCAGTGTTTTCAGGTGAGTGGCCAGATTGCCGTCCGTAGCGTCGATCAGGGCTTTGAGGTCATTGAAGTTCATGTCTTCATTGACCATAAGCGCACTCATGATCCCGATACGGATGCGGCTGTCGAATATCTTATTGAGCTGGTCTATTTCTACTCTCATTGCTGATCATATTTGCGCCACATGATAATGCCATACAGGATGTGCAACACTCCGAAGCCAAAGGCCCAAAGGTACAAACTCCAGACCCAACCCGAAACAAATAAGGCGATACAGCCCAGTATTATTTCCAGGATACCCAGGTAACGGATATCGCTGATGGTGTAACGGCTGCCGTTGAACAGGGCCATGCCATACAGGATCAGGCATACCGGGACTACATACTGCAGGTCGCCCTGGTATAAGAACACGAGGATAAGCAGGGCTGCCGCTGCTATCGGGATCATCATGCTGACGATCATTTTGCGGGAGGCGCTGTTCCAGATACTGATACCCTGTTTTTTGTTTTTCCGGTAAGTAAAATAATAACCGCCGGCCAGGGCTACCAGGAATACGACCAGTGCCAGGAGCAACAGGTTATTGATACCGGTATCGCGCGCCGTTGCGTGCTCCATGGGGGTATAGGCAGCAGGCTCGAAAGTGCCCGGACCCGCTGTTTGCAGCCACACATAAGCGATTGCCGAACCGGCAAGCGCTACAAGACCGGCCCATATACCGCTCCAGCCGCTCAGCGATAAAAGCCGGGCAGAACGTTCCATGATCGTGCGTATTTCCCTGAGGGTATCTAAGGAGGAGGCTTGTTGTTCTTGATGCATAAAAGCGCTTTGAAATACAAAGTAATTGAAACTTCTGCTAAGCGGCAAATTTTTTTTCGGACGCACGCTTGTTCGTAGCGGGACGCTACGAACAGCCAGGCGCTTTTACCGGCACATCCGATCGGGCAAAAAAAGAACAAAGAAGCCTATTGTGCCCGGCCAAGCGATTCGTTTATACTGTTCCTGTTTTTTTCTCGCAGCGCCGCGGCACTGCGAGCAGATTTATTCCATCTCTGTTACCTCAACCGGGTTGTAACCTTGTTTTTACTTTAAAGTGCGCTCCTATAAACTCCGGCCGCAATAATTCTGCTATGCTGTTGGTGGCGTCCGGTACGAACCAACCGGCATAAAAAACATCCATGAAACGGGATCATGGATGTTGATGATAAGTTGATGGGTAATGCGCCCTTATATTCTTTTAATGCTTGCACCCAGGGCATTGAGCCTGCCGTCTATATCCTGGTAGCCGCGGTCGATCTGGTCGCTGTTTTCGATAACACTCTTGCCTTCGGCCGAGAGCGCCGCGATCAGCAGGGCCACACCCGCCCTGATATCGGGCGAGGACATGCGTATGCCACGGAGCGACGACTGCCTGTTGAGGCCCATGACCACCGCCCGGTGCGGGTCGCAGAGCACAATCTGGGCGCCCATTTCGATCAGTTTATCGACGAAGAAGAGGCGGCTTTCAAACATTTTCTGGTGGATGAGCACATTGCCCTTGGCCTGTGTGGCCATAACGAGGATCACGCTCAGCAGGTCGGGCGATACGCCGGGCCAGGGATGATCGTATATGGTCAGTATGGAACCGTCGATAAAGGTGCTGATGCGGTAATGATCCTGCGCCGGTACATAGATATCGTTGTCCTTAAGTTCGAACTCGATACCCAGGCGGCGGAAGGTTTCGGGCATCAGGCCCAGTTCCTGTACATCGGCATCTTTAATGGTAAGTTCGCTCCGGGTCATAGCGGCCAGGGCAATAAAGGAGCCGGTCTCGATCATGTCGGCCAGCAGGCGGTGTTCGCAACCCTGCAGGCTGCTTACACCTTCGATCACCAGCAGGTTGGAGCCTATGCCGCTGATGCTGGCGCCCATGCGGTTCAGCATTTTGCATAACTGCTGCACATAAGGTTCGCAGGCTGCATTGTAAATGGTGGTGGTGCCTTTGGCCAGTACGGCAGCCATTACGATATTGGCGGTACCGGTTACCGAAGGCTCTTCCAGTAGGAGATAGGTGCCATGCAGGTTTTTGGCGGTCAGTACAAATTCCTTCTGGTCGTTGCTGTAGCTGAAGTCGACGCCCATTTTCTCGAAACCGCGGATATGGGTATCGAGCCTGCGGCGGCCGATCTTGTCGCCACCGGGCTGGGGCAGGTAGGTGCGGCCAAAGCGGGCCAGCAACGGGCCAGCCAGCATTACGGCGCCACGCAGTTTGCCCGACTTCTTTTTGTAGACTTCGCTTTGCAGGAAATCGATGTTGACGCTTTTGGCCTGGAAGGTACATACATCGCGCGATGGTCTTTCGATCTCGACGCCCAGGTCGCCCAGCAGCTCGATCAGCATATTGACGTCGAGTATGTCGGGTATATTGGTAATGGTTACTTTCTGGTCGGTCAGCAATACGGCGCACAATACCTGCAACGCTTCGTTCTTGGCGCCCTGCGGCTGTATGGTGCCCTGCAGTTGTCTGCCTCCCTGTATTTCAAATGCGGTCATAATTGCTGTATTAAGAGCTGCAAAGAAAATGAAAAATCGGGCGTAAAAAAAACGCCAATCAAAGAATTGGCGTTTCTGTAAGTTATTGTTACAACGTGTAATAAGCAGAGTTGAGGTTGGCATTTGCTTTTTCTGCCTGCTCGATCGGGCTGTAGTCGGAGAGCAGCTCTGCCTTGCCTTTGCGTACACAGGCGTTATGCTCGAAATGTACGGAAGGCAGACCGTCTTCGGTAACGATGGTCCAGCCGTCGTCGGCGGTATAGATGTGGCGTGTGCCGAGGTTGATCATCGGTTCGATGGCCAGTACCATATTTTCCTGGAGCCTTTTGCCCGATCCGCGTTTGCCGTAGTTGGGTACCTGCGGGTCTTCGTGCATATCCTGGCCTACGCCGTGGCCTACGAGTTCGCGTACCACGCCGTAACCATGCAGTTTATTGGTATGGTTTTCGATAGCCCAGGCAATATCGCCGGTACGGTTGCCCACGATGGCCTGTTCTACGCCCAGGTACAGCGATTCTTTGGTAACGCGCACCAGGTCCATAATCTCGGGTTTTACCTCGCCGATGATAAAGGTATAGGCATGGTCGCCGTGGAAACCGTTGATGTAAAAGCCGCAGTCTACGGCTACGATATCGCCGTCTTTCAGTTCGTACTCGCCTGGAATACCATGCACCACTACTTCGTTTACGGAAATGCACAGGGAGCCGGGAAAGGCATTGCGCGGATCGCCGTACCCTTTAAAAGAGGGAATGCCGCCGTTATCGCGGATAAAGGTTTCGGCCAGTTTGTCGAGTTCTATGGTCTTGATGCCGGGACGCAGTACTTTGGCTACTTCGGCCAGGGTCTTACCCACCATCAGGGCGCTATGCCGCTGTATTTCTACTTCTTCGTTCGATTTGTATAAACTCACTGTTGTCTTGTTTGTGCTGCGGCATTACGGCCGCTTGCGGAATAAAATTTCGGGTTGTTACCGCCTTTTCAATCCAGGAAATCTTCCCTTACTTTCAATTGTACGGTCTCTACGGAGTTGCGGTACATTTTTACGATCACCGCATCATATTTGTCGATCTGTATCCGGTCGCTCTCTTTAAGTTCTTTATCGTCGTATAGCTCGGATATAAGCCCGGCCAGTGTTTCGAAGTGTTCGCCCTCTTCCAGTTTAAAGGGTATCAGTTTATTGATATCGGAGAGGGTATAGTGTGCGTTTACGAGATAGGTATTTTCGCCGGTAACCTCTACGATGGGCTTTTCATTATCGTATTCGTCCTGGATCTCGCCTACCAGTTCTTCCAGGATATCTTCCATGGAAACGATACCGGTAAGCTCGCCGATCTCGTTGGTCACAACGGCCATTTGCAGGTGTTTCTGCTGGAATTCTTTCAATACATTTTTGATCTTCGCACTTTCCGAAATGAAGTTAGCTTTGCGCAGCAGCGGCTCGATCGACTTCTCTTCGGGGTTGCTGAAAATGTATTTTACCATATCCTTGGTATAGAGGATGCCCTTGATATTATCGAGCGACTCGTCGTATACGGGATAGCGGGAGTAACCTTCCTGTATGGCATAATCCATAGCCTCTTTGATGGTGCTGGATACTTCGATCGCGGAGATATTCTTCCGGAGGGTCTGTATATTGCTTACGCGCCTGTCGTCAAATTCGAATACATTCTGGATCAGGGCCCGCTCGGTTTCTTCGATGGCGCCGCCTTCGTGGCTTTCGGAGATGATCACTTTCAGTTCTTCTTCCGAGTGGATCTCCGAACCATGCAGCGGTTTGATCCCGAATATCTTCAGGATGAAATTGGCAAAGCCGTTCAGGATCCAGATAAAGGGACGGAATACAAAGTAGAAGATCTTAAGCGGCCAGGCCACGGTAAAGGTGGTCTTGGTCGGGAAACGGATGGCCAGTGATTTGGGCGCCAGCTCGCCGAACACGATGTGTAATACGGTAATGATGACGAAAGCTAAAGGAATGGCAGCATTTTCGGCTGCTTTTTCAGAAAGGTTGAGGTTGAAGAGTCCGAAGGCGCTCCGGATCACTTTGGTCATTACTTCTTCGCCGACCCAACCGAGACCGAGACTGGCGAGGGTAATGCCCAGCTGGGTAGCTGCCAGGTAGGCGTCGAGATTATTGATAATGGATTTGGCTGCCGCGGATAGTCGCTTGTTGAGCCCGGTTTTTACTTCAATCTGGGAGGACCGCACTTTGACAATTGCAAACTCTGCGGCAACAAAAAAACCGTTTAAAAGAACTAAAAACAGGGTAAAAAGAATCTTGATTATCGAGACGGGTTCTGTGTCCATTGGGGTTAAGTTAGTAAACAATACCACGCTCAGCGCTGTCAGGCTACCGGCGTGGCTTTCCAAAGATACCGAAAACGAGTATATTTTTTATGTTCCGGTAACTTGCAAATTTTGCACAAAAATAAGAATTTATAGTAAAGTAAACACATGGGGGCCGGCAAAACCCCAAAAATAATAATGCCATCCCCGTCAGGGGATGGCATTAAAGACCACGGTCTTATACTTTTTTAACGGGGGGCGGATTGCGGTTCCAGGATGCCCGGTGCGAGCGCCTGTAACGACTGTCCCCAGGTGCGTGCCGTAGCGGAGTCGCCGGCCTGGTTGGCCATGAGTACCATATTGTTCAGTTCGCTCAGGTTCAGCTGCGACAGATGGGTCATCATGCCGTCTTTGCTGTTTTCGCCGAGGCTGTTGTAATAACGGATCTGGTCGCTGATCCCCTTGGCCACCCGGTTGCCATACTTGCGGGCCTTGTCCTGTGCACCGGCACGGTAGTAGGCGTCGATAATGTATCGCATGCTGCTGGGCGAATAAGGAAGGATATCGTAAGGCATAGACGATTCGGAAACGTTGTTCATAAAGTGATCCAGCACTTTAATCGCATCCGCGTTACGGTTTTCGGCTACCAGGCTGAGTGCGAGCTCGGCGGTGTTCTGGCGATATACCAGGAATACCAGGCGGTTCTTTTCGTCGTAATAGATATTGTTGCCTTTAGCACCGCCATAAACAAACTTATTCATGAACAGGTTCAGGTTCTTATCGATATCGGTATACGGCGCCAGCCCCTGTATGATCTGGGGTTTATTAACCGGTACAAATTTGCGCAATACGCCTTCGGATTGGAAGTAAGCATCCAGGCCCAGGTTAGGCGTTCCGTCGGTCATATAGATCGGCCTGGTCCAGCCGGTCTTGGCCTGGCCGGCGATAATATTCATCAGGGCCAGGTCGGGACGCTGGGCGCCGCCTTTGTTGTACACAAAACGGATCTCGGAAGGAATATTAGCCGAGTCGGCAGTCTTTGCCAGGCCGCTTTTCAGCAGGGCATTCCGGTCTACAGGGATCATAAGATTCCGGGTAGGCAGGTAGCTGGTACGGTCGCCGTTGCGGGTTGGCAGCTTATTGGCATCGGAGGTGAAGAATTTGATTACCTCTTCCAGGCTGAAGAAACGGTCTTTAGGGATACGCGGATCTTCGTAGTAGGGCAGGTACGACAATTTGCCGCCACGATAGTGCTCCGGTTGCCAGATTACCGGCAGGGAGTCGGCATTGTTGATCTTCATATTCAACTGCTCGTTCTGCCAGTCGGTGCCGAGCAGGTTGTAGTTAATGATCCGGATATCGGTACGGTAGCCTTCGATCTCCTGCAGGTACCAGAGCGGGTAGGTATCGTTATCGCCATAGGTAATCAGGATCGCGTTGCTGTCGCAGCTGCTCAGCATATTGTAGGCATGGTCGCGTGCAATCGTTTTTTTCGAACGATCGTGGTCGTCCCATTCCTGGGCTGCCATCAGCACCGGTACGGCCATAATGCAGATCAGGGTGGCGATCACGGCCGGTGCAGGCCCTTTGCTCATCTTTTTAAACCAGTCGGTAACCATCAGCACACCCAGGCCGATCCAGACAGCAAAGGCGTAGGTAGATACATAGGAGTAGTCCCTTTCACGGGGTTGTATCGGCGTATTGTTGATAAACAGCTGGATGGCCATACCGGTAAAGAAGAACAGCAGGCCCAGGATAAAGGTGTCCTGTTTGTCGCGTTTATACTGGTATACCAGGCCCAGGATGCCCAGGATAAAGGGCAGGAAATAGAGCTGGTTACGGGCTTTATTGTTTTTGAGCGAGTCGGGCATCAGGTCTATATCGCCGCGGCCGAAAAATTTGTCGATCGGTTTGATACCGGAAATCCAGTTGCCGTTCTGGGCTTCTGTCTGACCGGCAACATCATTCTGCCGGCCCACATAGTTCCACATAAAATAACGCCAGTACATCCAGTTCATCTGGTAACCCCAGAAGAATTTCTGGTTGTCCATTGCAGTCGGCTCCTCCGTATCGGACAGGCCCAGGTAGGCGCGGTAGAAGGCAACATGCCCCGGATCGTTAAAGTCGTGTATCCTGGGGAAGAAACGTACTTTGTCGTAGGTGTATTCCGGTTTATGATCTACCAGTTCATAGTAGTCTTTGCCGTCTTTTTTTACCCCTGCATAGATGGCGCGGCCATCTTTTACATCGGTTACTTTAGAGTCGAAGTCGGGCCCGAAAAGGATAGGCTGGGAGCCGTATTGCTCGCGCAACAGGTAAGGAATAAGCGTCATTACATTATCCGGGTTACCCATGTCGATGGGCACATCGGCTTTGGAACGCAGTACGATACTGACATAACTGGAGTAACCGATCGTGGTAAAGGCGAAACATAATACACCAAGCTGCAGCAAGTACTTTCCTTTTTTCTTGGCCCAGATAACGAGCAACACCATAATGGCGGCCAGGAGCAGCAGGAAGAAGATAGCGCCGGAGAAGAACGGCATACCGATCGTGTTGACGAACAGTAACTCGAACTGTGATGCAATAATAGGCAGGTACTGGATAATGCCAAACTGTACCAGGCCGAGCACCGCGCAGCCGATAATAAAGGCGAGCACAGCGCCACGCATATTAAAGCTGTACCGTTTAAAGTAATAAACAAATACGATAGCCGGTATGGTCAGGAGGTTGAGCAGGTGCACGCCTATCGAAAGACCCATCAGGTAAAAGATAAGGATGAGCCAGCGGTCGGCATGCGGCTGATCGGCGGTATGTTCCCATTTGAGCACAGCCCAGAATACGATCGCAGTAAAGAAGGATGAGGTGGCATACACCTCGCCTTCTACCGCCGAGAACCAGAAGGTATCGGAAAAGGTATAAGCCAGGGCGCCTACCACACCTGCGCCGATAATGGCCACCAGGTTACCGGTGCTCATCGGCTCGCCCTCTTTGGCCACCAGCTTGCGGGCAAAGTGGGTAATGGTCCAGAAAAGAAATAATATGGTCAGCCCGCTCATGAGTGCACTCATGGAGTTGATGAGGAGCGCTACATGTTCTTTACTGCTGGCAAACAGCGAGAAGATGCGGCCCAGCATCATAAATAAAGGAGCACCGGGAGAGTGACCTACCTCCAGTCGGTATGCGGTGGAAAGAAACTCGCCGCAGTCCCAGAGGCTGACAGTGGCTTCCATTGTAAGCAGGTATACTGCGTAGGCAATGGCGAACACCAGCCATCCGGCAATATTATTTACTTTTTTAAAATTCATGAGCGTGCTTAAATTTTTATGTGCGACAAATATATAGAATTACTCCAAAGGGGCTAAGACATAGGCCGGATTAACCTTGGAATATTACTTCGTTAACCAAATATTATCCCAGCAGCGGGCGCCATCGGCGGTTTCGGCATACAGCCGGTAAAAGCCCCGGGGCAATTTGGATACGTCGAGACTTACTTGTTTGTGACCGTTGGCTGTGGTTTGCGGCAGGGGGAAAGACTGGTCGAGCGAGACGCTGCCGACGATCCACCTGTTTTCTATGAGCGCACTGGCAGGCGCCGATTCGAAGAGCGCTGGCATCATCAGGATACGTACCGTGGTAGCGGGGTTGGTATTGCTGATATGCAGGTTAAGCACCTCGATGGAGGGATTGGGATAGCAGAGCAGGGTACAATGCAGGTCTTCGGTATGTATGTCGGGCGCGCCTTCCTGGCCGGCAGGTGCGGCATCTACGGTGCGCAGGTATACGCCCGAGATGACTTCGGTTTGACGCCCTCCCTTGTCTTTATTACAGGCGCCCGCAAGCAGCAGGCAGAGTAAGAGGGGGAACAGGGCAATTCGGTTCAGTTTCATAGCGTTATTGGGGTTTTTAGGTTGACAAAAATAATATAATCGGGCTAAAGACAAAATCCGCTTCAGAACAAGGGTAAGGAATAATTTGAGGCTATGCTTACTTTTGCTCCCTAAACCATAAATGATGAGACCACAGCAGGACGAATTTGCTCCTTATTACGATAAATACATCAGCCTGATCGGGGAGGATGTGCTGGCGGTGCTGGCGGCACAGCAACAGTCCTTTACCGATTATATACGCCGCATACCCGAAGCTCAGGCCGACTATGCTTATGCCGAAGGTAAATGGACGGTAAAGCAGGCCCTGGGTCATATTATCGATACCGAACGCATTATGGCTTACCGCGCCTTAAGGGTGGGCCGCGGCGATACTACGCCATTGCCGGGTTTTGAGCAGGACGAATACGTGGCGCTGGCCGACCTAAGCCAGCGGAGCCTGGCTTCCTATGCCGATGAGTTTGCCGCTGTGCGGGCCGCCAACCTGTTCCTCTTCCGCAGTTTCGATGCAGCAACACTAACCCGCCGTGGCACGGCTTCGGAGCAGCCGGTAAGCGTACGGGCGCTTTTGTATATCGTAGCCGGTCATCTCGAACACCATATCCGGATATTCGACGAACGTTATTTCCAATAAACGAAAAGCCCGGCTGCATAACAGCCGGGCTTCCTGTTGAAAAGAGATTTTTATTATTTGCTGCCGTCCTTATCTACGGCCAGTACGGTTTTTACTTTAAGCGCCTGTGCGGCACGCATTACGGCCACAATGTTGTCGGCGGTAGCCTGTTTGTCGGCATTGATAACGATGGTAGGCTCTGCATCCTGGCTTTTGCTGATCGATTCGGTGAGCATCTGCTGCAGGGCATCGGGGGTAACCGGGCTGGTACCTACGAAGAATTGTTGCTTGTCGTCGATCGAAACCACCACGGTTTGTTTGGCTTTGGTATCGCTGTTGGCCTTGGGGATCGACAGTTTTACCACGTTAGGGTTGGCCAGCGTGGCAATGATCAGGAAGAAAAACAGGAGGATGAAGAGGATATCGTTCAACGCCGAAGTATGCGCCTCGCCCCGTTCCCGTATCGTTTTGCGTAAATTCATAGATAAGCCGCCTGTTTTTAGGCTCCAGGCAAAAGTAAAAGATTTGATGGATTTTTCGTGTAGCTATTTCTTGCGGTTGCGCTCTTTCCACAGCTGGTTAAATGATTTGGGCGGAAACTCCAGGCTTACCCTGCGGTCGCCCCAGGCTGTTCTGAAGGCTTTTTCGAATACAAAATTCTTGATCTTGCCGCTGGCCGTATTCATCAGCTGCCGGTGCATTACTCCATGCCGGAACATACGCCAGGCCATCTTTTCCTTGATGCCGCCATATTTCTCTTCTACATAGATATGCCGGTTTTCCAGCAGCATTTCGTGGATGTTGATCTTTACCGGGCATACCTCCGTACAGTTGCCACAGAGGCTCGAAGCATAACTAAGGTGCCCGTAATCTTCCATATCGTTCAGGTGCGGGGAGATCACCGAACCTATGGGGCCGCTGTAGGTGGTGCCATAGGCGTGGCCGCCGATATTTTTATACACCGGGCAGGCATTAAGACAAGAGCCGCAGCGGATGCAGTACATCGACTCCCGTACCTCGCGGCGCAGCAGGTTGGTGCGGCCGTTGTCGAGCAGGATCACGTACATATCGCGCGGACCGTCGGTTTCGCCGCCCTGGCGTGGCCCGGTAATAAGGGTATTGTATACGGTAAGCGGCTGTCCGGTGCCGAAAGTAGCCAGTAAAGGCCAGAACAGGGCCAGGTCGTTGACGGAGGGCAATACCTTTTCGATGCCCACAATGGCGATATGAGTGGCCGGGAAAGCGGTGGTAAGCCGGCCATTGCCTTCATTCTCGGTAATACATACCCCGCCGGTATCGGCGATCAGGAAATTGCCGCCGGTAATGCCCACTTCGGCTTCGGTATACTTGGCACGCAGTTTTTCGCGGGCGATAAGGGTAAGCTCGGATGGCGACAGGTTGGACGGCACGCCCAGCTTATCATGAAACAGGGCGGCAATATCCTCCTTGCTTTTATGCATGGCCGGCGTTACGATATGGTAAGGCGGCTCGCCATCCAGCTGCTGTATATATTCGCCCAGGTCGGTTTCGATCGATTCAATCTCGTTTTTTTCCAGGAACTCGTTCAGGTGCAGCTCTTCGGTAACCATAGACTTCGACTTCACGACCAGCCTGGTATTTTTCGAACGGCATATAGCCAGTATCGCATTCAGCACTTCGTCTGCATCTTCGGCCCAGATCACCTTGCCGCCCTGCTCGGTAAAGTTCTTTTCAAACATTTCGAGATGGGTATCGAGGTGCTCAATGGCTTTCCATTTTATATTCTTGGCTTGCTTACGGGCGGCGTCGAGGTTGGCGAACTGTTGTTTGCCGCGTACCACAGCTTCATTATAACGGTCTATGTTAAAGCTGATCTTCCGTTTATGGTCGAGGTCATGCGCCTTTACATCGCTTTTGGCGATAAAGGTGTCCTTGTATTGCGTCGCTATATTCATAGGCCTTCCCGTTTGAGCCGTAAAGGTAATGATTTGGTGTAAGGCAAAACAAAAGGATATGTCAAAGCTCAGATACCGGGGCGCGCCGCATCATTTGCAATACCTGCCGGGTTTTGCTGCGGAGGGCGGCGGCGGGATCCTGGCTTTGCAGGTCCTCGATTACCAGTTGCAGCTCGTTCCTGATCCCGGGATACACCAGCGATAAGCGCCCCAGTATGCCCAGGGCAAATGCTCTTACGGCAACGGCTTCATCGGGATTGATCACGATATCGAAGCAGGTATGCATCATATCGCCATGCAGCGATTCCGGCAGCTCGGTTTCCTGCAGGATGCGCAGTACATTCCGCTTGACGGCGACATGGGTGCCGGTATCCTGCATACGTTGTATCAACTGGCGCAGGTAAGGGGCCATAAGCGCGGGCTGCGACCGGGCTACATAACTTACGATCCAGGCGGCCCGTTGTACTACGCGGTACTCGCCGTGCATAAACAATTGCATTAAAGCAGCTATGCGTTGCGGGTTGTCACCCACCCATTGACTGATTGCCAGGGTATGGGCCCGGCTATGTTCCTGCAGTATGGCTTCGCGGAGATTCATGCTGGCGCGCTTTAAAGTTGGGAAGAACCGCTTCCCTTCGTCGATTTATAGGTGCCGTTCGTCGATTATATTTGGCCCTACCGGGTCTAATGACCACCTTTGGACTGTAATAAAAAAGTAGCGAGCGGGATTCACCATGAAAAAGTAAAATCCACCCAAAGCTACTGTTTTTGTTTTACTCCGGGGCCTTGTTCGCGGCCCTTGCTGCGCTTTATTGCCATTCACCAAGGATCCCGGTCCTATCTCCTCACCCATTTTAGCAACCTAAACCCTATCAAAAATGGAAATCTTAGAATCATTTATGCCGCGCATCGGCATAGAAAAAGCGGCCACCCTGCTCTCCCGCCGCGAAAGGGAGATCCTGAACCTCATCATTAACGGTTATACCAATAGCGAGATCGCCGGGCTGTTGTTTGTAAGCTGCCGTACGGTAGATACCCACCGGCAGAATATCCTGGCCAAACTGGGCGCCCGCAACACCGCCGTGCTTGTTCGCTTCGCCGTAGAAAACTGTACCTGTCTCGGATTGACGCCTTGCTGAAACGGCTAAGCCCGCCGCTCCTGTAATCCTGCCTTTGGACCCGGTACAGACCTGCTTGCTTTAACTTTTAAATATCAGAATAAAAGTATAAAATTAGCCCGCCGGTTTTTTCCTTTTCTTCGATGGAACGACATTTGCTTCATTAATTAATGTATGTAAATTTTATCGGAAATGAAAAAGACTCTGTACTCCGTCCTCGCGCTTACCTGCCTGCTCTTATTAACAATTACCCCAACCGTGCAGGCGCAAAATGGTAGAGCATTTTACAAAACATCTTATAAAAACAGGAACAGCGGCTCTTTCAGTTCCAAAGCCAGCCTGCTGAGTTTCGGTATCGGTTTCCCGAACCGCTCCGGTGCGGGTTACGACTGGGATAGCGACCGCCTGGGCTTCGGACCGCTGTATGTAAAGTACGAACATGGTATCCTGAACGAACTGGGTATCGGCGGTTATGTGGCAGGCGCGGCTTCGCGCCATAAGTATGGCCCCAACGACCGCTATACGGATAAAATATTCTCCGTAAGCGTGGGTGCTATGGCTTATTACCACTTCAACAAACTGATCCCGGTGCGTAAACTGGATGTATATGCCGGCGCCGGTATCGGTGGCCGCCAGCTCTCCTATACGTACGACAACGACTGGGGCGGCTCGCGTTACCACGACAGCAACTTCGACATCATCCCGCTTTTTAAAGTGGGCGCCCGTTACTATTTCACCAAAATGTTTGGTGTATATGGCGAAGGCGGTTACGACGACATGAGCGATGTAAACCTGGGTATCACCCTCCGCTTCTAAAACGTAAACGTATTTTAACCCTCCCGGATAAGGCGCTTTTTTAAAAGCGCCTTATCTTTGTATAGATCATGACATGCCGTTTGCAAGAACGGTAAGCGGCGTGTCATTTTCTCTTCACCTGTTTAAACCCATTATTATGCTCAACGGTTTTTTTAGTGGTTTGCTGCTTATCCTGCTGGGTATCCTGGCGGTACCTTCCCTGTTGCTGTCCCGCAAGCCCGAGGCACGGGAACTGCTCGACAAGATTACCCCTTACCAGGGCTGGATCGGCGTCGTGTTTTGCGTCATCGGCCTGTTAAACCTGGTCGACGGACTATTCCGGTTAAATATACTGTTCTATTTCCCCATGTACGGCCTGCTTTTCTTCGCAGTAGCGCTGGTAATGGCCCTGCTGGGTTTTGTATTGGGTTACGGACTTATCCAGAAGTATGCCCTGTCGCGCAATAATGCTGCCAGTGAAAAGGGCGCAGCCTTACTCGCCAGGATCCGGCCTATGCAGGGCCGGCTGGGGATACTGGCCATTATACTGGGTATCGTACTGATTATACTCGCATTCTCCTTCCGCATCTGAAGGCGGTAACGACGCCAAAAACAAGAGGCTGCTTCCCCGGGGAAGCAGCCTCTTGTTTTTACGAGGAAAAGCAGGGGTTTAGGCCTGTTCCTCTTCGTATACTTTGATCTCGTTGTATAAAGTGTCGCGTTCCACAGGGGTGCGGCCCACTACAGCGATCAGCTCGCAAAGCTGCTCGGTACTGAGCGAAGGTGTCTGCTCTTCGCTGCCAGCCATCGAGTAGATCTTGGTCGTATCGTCGATCGTGCCATCGAGGTCGTTTACGCCGTAGTCCAGCGTCAGCTGTGCGGTCTGGCGGCCCAGCATCGGCCAGTAGGCTTTCAGGTTGGTAATGTTGTCGATAAATATACGGGCGATAGCATACAGCCGCAGGTCCTCTACAATGGAGGTCTCGGGCAGGTGTGCCATGTCGTTATCCTTGTTGCGGAATTTGAGCGGGATAAAGCAGTTAAAGCCACCGGTACGGTCCTGCAGTTCGCGCAGGCGGTCCATATGGTCAATGCGGTGCTCGTAGGTTTCTATATGACCGTATAGCATGGTCGCATTGCTGTGCATACCCAGTTTGTGGGCCGTTTCGTGTATATGCAGCCAGCCATCGCCGTCTACCTTATCCGGACAAATTTCGTCCCGTACTTCCTGGGCAAATATTTCGGCGCCGCCGCCCGGTAAGGATTGCAGGCCTGCATCCCTTAAGCGTTGCATGCCTTCTTCGATGGTCAGCTTGGCTTTGCGGATCATATACTCCAGCTCCACGGCGGTAAAGCCTTTGCGGTGCAATTCGGGGCGATGCGTTTTAATACGCTCCAGCAGGTCGCAGAAGAAGTCGAGGTTCATTTTGGGGTGCACACCGCCTACGATGTGTACCTCGGTAACCGGCTCCCCATCGTACTTCCGTACGATATCCATCATCTCTTCCAGGCTCAGTTCCCAGCCATTCTCCTTATTCTTATAGGTGCGGGAATACGAACAGAAACCGCAGGTAAAGATACAGACATTGGTAGGCTCGATATGGAAGTTGCGGTTAAAATAGGTCTTGTTGCCATGCAGCCTTTCCCTTACGAAATTGGCCAGGGCACCTACAAAATTGAGTTCCGCTTTTTCAAACAGGATCAGTCCTTCGGCGCGGCTCAGTCTTTCTTTTCGAATCACTTTTTCTGCAATTGCCCGGAGCTCGTCGTCATGGGCAACCATGGCGATAATGCTTTCCGGAAAAACAGGAGAAACTTGCATATAAATCAGTTTAGAAGCCTTGCGGCGTAAGAGGTTACGGTAAGGGCACCTGCAAAGATAGGAGATTCCGCAGTATGCGGGCAGCCCGGCGCATAGTTTTTGACAATAGGCATTATTAGATCAGGTACTTGATGCTTTCCACGCTCATACGGCCAGCTAACCGATGAGATCCTTCGCGATGCTCAGGATGACAATCGTCCTCTTGATACTTCATGCTTTACACGCTCATACGGCCAGCTAGGGGATGAGATCCTTCGCGGTGCTCAGGATGACACGTCCTCCTGGTACTTCATGCTTTACACGCTCATACGACCAGCTAATGGATGAGATCCTTCGCGATGCTCAGGATGACAATCGTCCTCTTGGTACTTGATGCTTTACAGGCTAATGCAGCCAGCTAACTGCGGAGATCCTTCGCTGCGCTCAGGATGACAATAACCCTCCAATATCTCACATCTCACATCTCACATCTCACATCTCACATCTCACATCTCACATCTCACATCTCACATCTCACATCTCACATCTCACATCCATTCCCCAACAAAAAGGCCTGCTTGTTACGGCAGGCCCTTCGCTCTAAAATTTACAACTATGAAAAAAACTTGAATTATTTAGTCGCTTCAACGTGGATGGTCAGGTTGATATCGTTGTTGATGATTTTATCCTTGATATCGCCGGTGCTGCCGTAGGTAATGCCCCACTGCGAACGGTCGATGTTGAATACCGCGTGTGCACTGATTTTAGCGTCGCTAACTTCGAGGTGAGCCGGGAAAGTGATGCTTTTGCTGATACCTTTAATGGTCAGGTTACCGGTTATGGTATGGGTAGCGCCTTTAAACTGGATTTTAGCCGTATCTGCACCTTCGGTTACGCTTACTACTTCAAACTTGGCAGTAGGGAAAGAGTCTACCAGGAAGAAATCAGCTGCAGACAGGTGACCTTTCAGTTTGGTGTTACCTTCGGCATCCTGGTCGGTAGGGTTGATAGATTTCATATCGATCACGAATGAACCGCCGGTCAGTTTACCTTGCTCTGCTTTTAAAGTACCTTCTGAAATGCTGATGGTTCCTTTGTGGTTGTCACCAATTGCTTTGGAACCAATCCACTCGATTTTACTGGTTGCTACATCTACTTTGTAGTCGGCGCCTGCAGCAGGAGTAGTGTTGGTAATGGCTTCACCCGCTTCTGCTTTATCTCCTTCGGGAGTGTTGTTGCAGGATGCTGTGAATAAAAGGGCGGCGGCCACTAAAGGCAAGGTTAATTTTTTCATTGTTCTTTTTTAAGTGATTGAATGAAGGGGCAAAACTAGTAAATAAATGTATATACAACGGTTGCTTTTAATAAAATATAACTTATGCTTTAATAAGATTTTTCAATAAGCGGCCCCGGCATGCCCGTATGCCGGCCCCACACTGTGGAAAAATAATCGTTGATGCGTCATCCAACCAGGCTGGCAGCTTGCGCTGTTACCTCCAGGGTGTAGGATTTACCCAGGCATAAGGTATAGTTAAGTTCCTGGTGGCCTACCGGGAAATCGAAACAGACCGGGTAGGCGTACTCCGCCACTTTATCCCGGATCAGTTCATAAATATTTTGTCCGAAGGGTCGTTCCGTATCCTTGATGTCGGTAAATCCGCCGCAGACCAGCCCGCGTATGCCGCTGAGCATACCGGCCCGTTTCAGGTTGAGCAGCATACGGTCAATATTATACAGGTATTCTCCTATATCTTCTATAAACAGGATCTTACCCTGCGTGTCCAGCTGCGATACCGACCCGGAAAGGTGGGCCAGTATGGCCAGGTTGCCGCCCACCACCACCCCCTCGGCCCAGCCTTCGCGGTTGTACTCGTGTGTGGGTACCGGGTAGGCAAAGGGTTGCCCGGTCCAGGCCTGTTGTAAAGACAGCAGGTTGGCCGGCAGGTCTTCTGCGGTATGAAAAGCGCCGCACATGGGGCTGTGCAGTGTAGCTATGCCGAAATTGCTCTGGATATGGCTATGCAACACGGTAATATCGCTGAAGCCACAGATCCATTTGGGTTGTTGTATAAAGCGGCTGAAATCGATATCGTCGATAATACGGCTCAGTCCATAACCGCCGCGGCCCATCAGTATGGCTTTTATCTCCGGGTTGTCCAGCATGGTTTGCAGGTCGTAACGCCTGCGTTCGTCGGTATCGGAAAAGTAAAAATGCCCGCTCCCGATCGTGCTGCCTGTAATGACCTTGTATCCCCAGCTTTCGAGCGCCTGTTTGGCAAAGACGATCCGCTCGGGCGGCAGGTAACCCGAAGGACAGGTAATGCCTATAGTGTCGCCGGGTTGAAGAAAGGGAGGAAGCTGCATGCAGGGTTAATTTTAAAATTTCGGTTTTTCAATCAGTAAAAATAATTTTCTTTTGCAAAATAACCTTGTTATACCTTTTATGAAATTTAAAATAACAGCAGCCGCAATCCTACTGGGCCTGTATAGCTGTAACAACCCTGAGGGTAAGGTACAGGAGCAGCCGGTCACAAAAGCGGCAGTTAGCCAATGGCAACCGCCGGCCGCCGGGAGTGTTGTCGGTAAAATGGAACAACGGATCACAGAAGATAACCTGAATGAAAGTTATTTCCGCGTAAGCATTATCAGCACAGATTCCAGCAAGGCCGGGTTCTATAACCTGAAACTGGAGTATGGCTACAATATCAACGAGGTGCCTGTAGGTCTGCCTGCCTGGACCGGCGACACGGTATTGAAACCGGTATTGCAGCAGGGTACGGGCAAGTACCATTGCCTGGTCGGCTTCGATACGGGCGATAACCAGTTCCGCGAATTGTACGAGGTTACCGTGGTAAACGGCAATGTTAAACTCAAACAAACCCACGGGTATTACCCCGACAAGAGCGCCACACCTTAATCAAAAAGAGTAAGGCCGCTGTAAGGCGGCCTTTTATTATGAAATGAGGTGAGGATTACTTTACTTGCCCGTAAATACAGCCTTCCGTTTTTCCAGGAAGGCAGCGATACCTTCTCCGAAATCCTCGGTTTGTCCCGAGGCATGCTGGTAGTCTTCTTCGGTCTGTAATTGCTGGGTCAGGGAGTTTTTAAAGGTCTGGTTCAGCGCGAGCTTGGTATAACCCAGGGCACGGGTCGGCATCTGTGCGATGTTCTGTACCAGTTTGCGGCTTTCTTCTTCAAACGCATCGTCGGCGAAAAATTTATAGATCATACCCAGTCTCTCCGCTTCTTCGGCCGATACCTTATCGCCGGTCATCATGAGTGCAGATGCTTTCTGGAAGCCGATAAGGCGGGGCAGGAAGAAGGTGCCGCCGCTATCGGGGATGAGGCCTATCTTGCTGAATGCCTGGATAAAAGAGGCGCTCTCCTTAGCTACGACGATATCGCAGGCCAGGGCGATATTAGCGCCGGCACCGGCCGCCACACCATTTACGGCAGCGATAACAGGTTTTTCGATCGTCCTGATCCTTTCAATGATCGGGTTGTAATGACCGTGTACTATAGAACGCAGCTCGGGACCATTGGGATCTACAGCCTCGGCGAGGTCCTGGCCGGCGCAGAAGGCTTTGCCTTCGCCGGTAAGGTATACGGCGCGTACATCATCGTCGCGCATACATTTGTCCAGTTCCTGTTGCAGGGCCAGCGCCATTTCCCGGTTAAAGCTGTTAAACTTCTCCGGGCGGTTGAGGCTGAGGTAGGCCACATGGTGTTCTATCTTAGATAATACGGTGCTCATTGCTATGTTTATTTGTCCGGGAGTAAAAGTACAATTTTCAAAAAACAAAACGTTTCTTCTCTATTTCTGTTATCCCTGTTAACGGAATTATTACATCATCTATCTTTACGGTATGGTAGTGGACAAAAAGGAGAGCCAGGTGCTGGATCAGGCGATCGGCCAATGGCTTCAGGAGGGGGTGGTCGACGAGGCCACGGCACAGCGGCTGCGTAACGGTTATACGGTACGCGAGGACAATGCCGGTGTGCTTTCGGTGTACGCTTTTATTGCGGCAGTGTCCTGCGGCTTGCTGGCTTTTGGCGCCCTGGTAATGGACGAAAAATGGATAGAACTGTTGCGCCGCCAATTTGGTTTTTCCGAACTGATCGTGGGGCTGTGCTTCCTGGTGCTTACCCTGGCGCTGGTTTATATGTCGCGCCGGCGCCGGCAGCGGCATCCCGAAGCGGTAGCGGCTAACGAAGCGCTGTCGGTAACAGTGGTTATGAGCCTGGCTGTAGCCCTGGCCTACCTGGGGCGCAGCGTCGGTTATATGGGGGGCAATTATGCGCCGGTATTATTCATCGCTGCAGTTTGTTATGGCGGGCTGGCCGTGCTGCTGCGGGGATACCTGCTCTGGATCACGGCTCTGCTGTGCCTTTGCGGTTGGTGGGGTGCGCAAACCTATAGCTGGAGCGCCGGCAGTGCCTATTTCCTCGGTATGAACTATGCGCTCAATATGACCCTGTTTGGCGCGCTGGTATGGTTGCTTTCGCTGCTGTTGAAACATGCCGGCTCCCTGCGTATCTTCTTCCGGCCCACTTATATCTGCGGTTTACTAATGTTCCTTACCGCGGCCTGGACCCTTTCCATTTTCGGCAACAACGGCAGTTTCGAAAGCTGGCTGGCCATGCGCCAGGGGCGGCTCTGGTATTGGGCGCTGTTGTTTACGGCCTTACTGGGCGGCCTGCTCTGGTATGCCATACGCAGCAAAGACAATACCTTGCGCGATATATGCCTGCTGTTCCTGTTGCTCAATATCTATACCCGCTATTTCGAATACTTCTGGGATCATACCAACAAAGGCCTGTTCTTTGCCATACTGGCCCTGTCGTTCTGGTGGGTAGGCAAGAAGGCGGAACAATGGCGCAGGAAACAAAACAGCAACGGCAACCCGGACCTACAGCATAACCTATGACGACAAACAGTAAGAAGCCTGTACACACCAGGCTGGTGCGCAGCATAGCCCTTGCGCTAATAGCCGCCATCGGCGCTTTATTGATCTATTACGTAATACCTTCGGCTAAGATACCGGACGGCGTCCTGGTCGACAGGATCGTCGTATACAAGGCGGCCCATAAACTGGAAGCTTATGCCCAGGGTCGCCTGGTGGTTACCTACCGGGTAGCGATCGGCAAACAGCCTGTGGGCGCCAAGCAGTACGAAGGCGATCAGAAAACACCCGAAGGTATCTATACCATTAACGACAGGAACCCCAACAGCGGCTACCATCGCAACCTGGGCATTTCTTACCCGAATGCGGATGATATGGCCCGGGCCCGGCAACTGGGTAAGCCTGCCGGCGGCGATATTAAAATACACAGCCTGAAAAACGGGCAGGGGTATATCGGTAAGTTTCACCGCTGGAAAGACTGGACCAATGGTTGTATTGCCCTGACCGATGCCGAAATGGATCAGTTGTATGAACATACGACGCTGGGCGCTACCATAGAGATCCGGAAGTAATTGCAGGCTATGGAGTATAAAGGAATAAGGGACGGCGCCGGAGCCGTCCCTTATTCCTTTTCGTTTTATTATTTAACCTGTTCGGCGACAAAACCGATTTCGTTGAAGCCAAGCATTTCGAGCAGGAAGTCGCGATCGTTGCCGAGTCCGTTATAGCGTACATTGCCGTCGAGGTTTACGTCTGCAGGCGTATATACCTGTTGGTTATAACCCACCTCGTCGAAACCGAGGTAAGCCAGTATGGCATCGCGATCGTTGGCGGTGCTGTTATAACGTACGTTGCCATTGCTGTTGGCATTACCCGCGATCAGGCATACTTTGCCATTTGCAGTAGTATAGGCATCGCTGGTACCAAACAGGGTAGCATCTGTTGCCGTGCTGAAGTCGAAGCCTGCGCCTGCAGCAGGCAGGGTGATCAGTTCGGTGCTCAGGCCCAGGTGGTTGCGGTGACGGATGGTAAGATGGTAGCTGCCGGGCGGCGCTTTGAAGTAAACGGGGCTTACTTTATCCGTACCCACTACATTACCGTTTTCCAGGATGAACGCCGCATGCCTGTCTACCAGGGAGCCGTCCGCTTTTTTCAATTCGAGCAGTACCCAGTCCACAATGTCGTTGTCATCAGATGGGGAAGCGGTAAAGGTGGCGGCAGTAACCGATTCCGTGCCTGCATAATTGCCGAACGCAGCAGTATTGTAGGGTTGCGTCAAAGCGTTGGCACTGAGCACGCTTGCCCAGGCGGGAGTAACGTCTTTATGGCGCGTGCCGCCCCAAGCTCCCCGCAGGTAAGCCTTTACAGACAGGGGTAATGCGGCCGTTACCGTATAGGTAGCCGGGGCACTGTTTTTACCGGCCGCATCCTGGAGCCGGTAAGTAAACGACATGCCCGTAGCATTACCTGCCATATACATCATTAGTTTGCCCGGGTCAAATTGCTTCAGCGTGTCCTGGGCTACAACGGCCCTGATACCGGTGGTGCCGCCAAAATTGTAGTAAAGTGCTGTATTGACACCTATGGTGGCAATCACGAAATTACGGTTCAGGTTGCAGGAGGAGGCGGCGGCACAATCTTCAGGATCGGATCCGCTCAGGCTGCCGCCGGTGGGGTAACCGGTAAGTGCGGGGGTGTTCATGGCGATCCAGTTGTAGGGTATACCGGAAATGGTCACCGCCGGGAAACCGCCTGCCGGTGCATTATTACCGAGTGCGGCAGTGCTGATCGCAAAGGTTTTATGGTCGGCCTGCGGCAATTGCTCGATGCCAAAGTTCACATCGCTGAGTGTGCTGCCATTCGATGGCGTGCCGATATTGCTAAAGCCGAGCGGATACAGGCCATTGGGATAATTGTTACCGGTAAATACCCAGCCCGCAGGCAGGGCAGGCTGTACAAACTGTCCTACCTGTGCAACGGTAGTGCTGATGCATATGTAATTATAGGTGATTATGGCCGGCGCCGTTATCGTATACGTGCCGTCGGTGTTTACAGGAGCCAGGGCTTTGATTTGCATGGCCTGGCCTGCATATGATGAAAGCTGGTAGACGTACAGGCCGGACGGTACCGTGTTGGGACCATTGCTGCTATGATTGACAGGACCGCCATCCGGATCGTGGAATACGGTGCCGCTTACGGTTACCTGGGCCCCCGCGCTGTATGCGAGTAATAAAACGGACAAAAACAGGCCGGTTATTTGTTTGCTCATAAAATTGATGTTTTTTGTTTTTTGTTGACGGATGCCGCCGTTTCGTCTACCCCGTTTCCTCTGTTCCCAGAGGTTAGTTTAGACTTTGTGGACAGGCCGGTAAGCCGGTACGTTCTTTTTTGCGGATCGGCATGCCCCGTATAAGAATGGTGCAAAGTTGATGCCGGAGAGGGGCGCAGAATGTGAAACAGTGCGAATGTGAAATAAATAGTACATATTGTAAATTTTATAATTTAATCTAATTAACAAATCTATCCGGTCTTAAGTCATACGGCAGGGTAAGACATCTACCTGCAGCAAACAATATGAGGTACTGTGGGCAAAACGGTTCGGGGCTAAATAACAAGAGGGCTGCATGATTACATGCAGCCCTCGTTTATTATTTAAGCGGGTATATTGCTTAGTGCTGTACCACCAGTTTCAGGTGTTGTACACCGCTCTCGGTAGCTACGCGCAATACATAGTTGCCCGAAGCCAGGCCGGAGAGCTGCAGTTCATTTTCCAGTGCACCATATTGCACAGGTACGGTTGCCTGCTGGCCATTGATATTGAACACACTGATGTTTTTGATATTGTTGCCTTTTACACGTACCATAGCGCCGTTTACAGGATTAGGGTATACTTCGATAGCGGTAGCAGCGGTAAAGGCTACAGCTTTTACTTCGCTCAGGCTGGATTTGCCGTCGATATCGATTTGTTTGAGGCGGTAGTGGTTTACACCATTCAGGGGTTTGCTGTCGATAAAGCTGTAAGCCAGTTTTTCGGTGCTGTTGCCTTCGTTCGCCTGTGTGCTTACAAAACCGATCTTGGTAAAGGTTTTACCATCGGCGCTGCGTTCTACATCGAAGCCGGTATTGCCGCGCTCGGTTGCAGTAGCCCAGTTCAGCATGGCTTTGTCGCCTGCTTTGTCGGCAGTAAAGGATAACCAGGTAATGGGCAGGGGCACGGAGTTCAGGCCTACTACTTTAGGGTTGCCTGCGTTGCTGAGGCCTACGGAGTTGGCCGATGCGTAGAAGGTGCTGGCGGTTTCGGTTCTGTCGCCGCCGATAAATACATAATACTCCATCTGGTAGTTGGGAAGGGCAGGAGTGCCCGGAGGGTTACCACCCAGGAAGCTGATCATTTCTACTGAAGGGATTACGGCAGTAGTGCCGTTGGAACCGCGGAACGCAAGACCCAGCAGGTCTTTCTCCTGGCCTGCGGTCATAGGGAATGGAGAGTTGCTGAAGTTGGGTGCTACGAGGTAGTAAGCATAACCGCCGTTAACTACGGAAGGAGCAATATTGGTGATAGGACCGCTCGGCGTCGTGGCGTTGAGGCCGCTAATGGTAAGCGTTGGGTTATTGGCGCCCTGGTCCTGGATGCGGATACCTACCGTAAAGCTGGAGATATTGCCGCTAATGGCGGCGCCGCTGCTGTTTTTCAGGCGGATAACGGTCTGGTAGTTCTGGCCGGAGGCGGCAGGGGTCAGGGTAGCCTGCACATTGCTTTGGGCAAATAAGCTTACCTGCACGAGTAAAAAGGCCGCAATGGATAAAAAGATTTTTTTCATCGTATCTGATTATTTATAGTTTAATAGTTTAAAGTGGAAGTGTAAGGAACAGTGCCCGGGAGCACTGTTCCTTGTTGGTTTTATTTATTTGATCTGTTGCGAGATAAAGCCGATTTCATTGAAATTGAGCATTTCCAGCAGGAAGTCACGGTCGTTGGCAGCGCCATTGTAGCGTACGTTGCCATCGAGGTTTACGTCTGCAGGCGTATACACACCCATAATAAAGCCGATCTCGTTAAAGCCGAGATAATTCAGGATAGCGTCGCGGTCGTTGGCTGTACTGTTGTACCGTACGTTACCATTGCCGTTTGCATTGCCTGCGATCAGGCATACCTTGCCATTCACAGTGGTATAGGCATCGCTGGTGCCATACAGGGTAGCATCTGTTGCCGTGCTAAAGTCGAAGCTGGTGCCTGCAGCGGGCAGGGTGATCAGCTCGGTGCTTAAGCCCAGGTGGTTGCGGTGACGAACCGTGAGGTGGTAGCTGCCGGGCAGTGCTTTGAAGTACACGCGGCTTACTTTATCGGTTCCTACTATGTTACCGTTTTCCAGGATCAGTGCGGCATGACGGTCTACCAGGGTGCCGTCTGCTTTTTTCAGTTCGAGCAGTACCCAGTCCACTACATCTTCTTCGCTGGACGAAGAGGAGGTGAAGGTCGAAGCCGGTACGGATTCGGTGCCGGCATAGTTGCCAAAGGCCGCGGTATTGTAAGGCTGGCTGGTTGCAAATTGCTGCAGCACATTCAACCAGTTTGCGCTTACATCTTTATGACGGGCGCCCTGGAATGCACCACGGAGGAAGGCTTTAGCGCTTATGCCGATATTGGATCCGAGACCGCCGAAGTTGTTGTTGTCGGCATCGATAATATCAGGTATGCCATCGCCGTCGCTGTCTGTGCCACCACCGGTATCGGCGCTGGTGATCCTGCCGTCGCCATTGGTGTCTTTGCTCTTATACGGCGTATCATCGATATCTTTTTTGGTACCGGTAATCGGATCTTTATAATCCGGTATGCCGTCGCCATCGGTATCTACCGGTGCGGGGGAATTGGTACCCCAGGTAGTTGTACCATCGGCCGGTGTCAGTACGCCGTCGCCATCCGGGTCGTTATTGATGAAGTCGATCACACCGTCGTTGTTGAGGTCGCCCGCTATAGCAGCAGCGTTGCCGCTTTCAACCAGGTCGCTCTTACCGTCGTTGTCGCTGTCGAGGTCCCTGAAGTCGGGGCGGCCATCGCCGTCCGAGTCTATCGCTACAGGGTCGTTGCTATCGCCCCATGCATTGGGTGCGCCGTCAACGCTGGACATGATACCGTCGCCATCAGCGTCAGTACCATCGGCCCTGCCATCGTTATTGGCATCAGTACCGCCATTTTCCCTTACGTCGGTAATGCCATCGTTATCGCTATCGAGGTCTTTATCGTTGCTTACGCCGTCGCCATCGGTATCGAGCGGGGTCAGACCGCCGTTGCCCGCTGTGGCCGGGATACCGTTGGCTGCTATAGCGCCATCGGCTTTACCATCGCCGTTGGCATCGGTGCCACCGGCTTCCCGTACGTCATTCACGCCATCGTTATCGCTGTCGAGGTCCCTGATATTGGGTATGCCATCGCTGTCGCTGTCGAGCAATGCAGGATCGTTGGCATCGCCCCAGGTATTGGGTGCGCCATCGGCGCCACCTACGATACCGTCGCCATCAGGATCGGTACCGTCTACTTTACCGTCGTTGTTAGCATCGGCAAGGGCCGGGTTATTTTCTTTCAGGTCGGAGAGGCCGTCGTTATCGCTGTCCAGGTCTTTTTCGTTGGTCACGCCGTCGCCGTCCGAGTCGGCCACTACGAGGCCGTTACCGGCTGTGGCCGGGATACCGTTGGCTGCTATAGCGCCATCGGCTTTGCCATCGCCATTGGCATCGGTACCACCTGCTTCGCGCACATCGGTAATGCCATCGTTATCGCTGTCGAGATCCCGCATGTTCGGAACGCCGTCGCCGTCGGTATCAGCAAGTACAGGGTCGCTTGCATCGCCCCAGGTAGTGGGTGCGCCGTCGGCCGAGCCGATAATGCCGTCTTTGTCTGTGTCTACATTACCGTCGACTATGCCGTCGTTGTTGGCGTCCACGAGGGCGGTATTGCCGCTTTCCCTCAGGTCGGAAATGCCGTCGTTATCGCTGTCCAGGTCGTAGGCATTGGGTTTGCCATCGCCATCGCTGTCGATCGGGGTAAGGCCGTTGGCGCCTGCGCTTGCCGGAATGCCATTGGCAGATACGGCGCCATCTGCTTTACCGTCGCCATTGGCATCGGTGCCACCGGCTTCGCGTACGTCGTTGATGCCGTCGTTATCGCTGTCGAGGTCCAGGTAATCCGGGATGCCGTCGCCATCTGTATCACGCGATGCAGCTGGGTTGGAGGCATTGTAACCTTCGAGTGTGTTCGGTATGCCATCGTTATCGGCATCCAGGTCTGCGCTGTTGGCTACACCATCGCCGTCACTGTCACAGATACTAACGGTAACCGAAGCCGTGGTACGGGATGCGGATATTCTTTGTGTAGGGAAGGCGCAGTTATTGGCCGCTACAGCTTCCACATAAACGTTGTTGGTGCCGTTGGGCAGCGTAGCAGAAGTGGTATAGCTGGTGCCGGTGCTCAGCAATGTGCCGCCGGTGCCGGCATTGTACCATTTGTATACCAGGCTGGATGAAGGATTGGTAATGGTATAAGTAGTAGCTGTAGAGAAACAGTTGCTGATGGTGGTGCCGCTGCCGGTTACAGCCGGTGCTGCGGGTTGGGCGGGTACACGTTTTACTTCATAAACACGTACCAGTTCGCCGGAAATACTTACGGCGGCCGGGCTTACAAATGCAATGTCTACTTTGCTGAATTGCTTGCCCGGAGCGTCGAGATAAAGACCGTTGTTCGTTGTGGTACCGCCAATGGTAAGGCCCCAGCTTGCCAGCGAAGAACCGATGTTCGCTGTTCCCGTGGTGCCGTCGGTAAAGTAATACTTCACAGAAAGGTTACTGAAGATATTCGCGGAAATGATACTGCCGTTCAGTTCGGCCTTTACATACAGTTGGTCGGTCTGGTTGCCATTGCCCACCATATTTACGGTCAGCGTATGGGTAGAAAGAAAGCCGGCCCCAAAACCTTGCCAGAAAAGGGCGTAGGTGCTCAGGTCGCCATCGCGTGCATCGCTGGGGTTCGTTACATTACTTCCGAGAAAGATACCAAGCGACGAAAAATTGCCGCTGGCTGTGCCCGCCGGGTCGCATTGTGCATTGGAATGAAAGCCGCCTGCTGCGAGCAGCAGGCCCAGCGTTGCTTTACGGAATACCCCTGAAAAATTCCTTTTAAGGAGGGGGGCATCGGGTGGGGCGGACAGGAAACGGCTTCTCTCAAAGCGGAGTTTATCTGCATTCATAGGTTAAAAATTGAAAAGTGTGAAAATTGAAGAATTAGTGTGTTTCTTTTTTGGGATGTTTTTAAGATTAAAAGTTGTAGTGTCTTTTTTTTACCTCGTGCCAAAAACCATACCTGAAATTTTTCTAATTAATAAAATATTCGCAAAATGAGTGCTCTATCAGGAGTCTTGATAATTGATAATTCTGTTCTATTTTTATAGAGAGCTAATAGCCACAGTTTTATCGGTTTCTTTGTCTACTTATAAGAATAAAAAAAAGCTCCCCCAGGAATGGAGGAGCAAACCAATAACCAGATGAATGCGTATGTATCAGCACATTAAATAATTATATTATTTAACTGCACAATAAAACGCGCTTCTAAAACCGAGACAAAAATGAAGATTATTTCCTTTCGTCCAACCCGCAAAAAATATAAACTGGCCCCCCAATTTTTTGCGGGGTATATCGCATATTAATTTAATTTTGATGCTTGGTAGGAGGCATAAAATATTATCGTTGGGTTACTTCTTAAAAAAGCAATTATGAAAATCAGTATTATAGACGACCACCAGATTATTACCGAATCGTTGAAGAAACTTTTGCTGCGTAATCCCGTCGTAAAGGAGGTGTATACTTATCCCGATGCTGATACTTTCCTGGTACAGGCTACCCCTGGTAACCTGCCCGATGTTATTATTACCGACCTGCTGATGCCCGGTACTAATGGGATCGAATTTATCGAGAAACTAAAGGCTTCCTACGGACCTAAAAGCGTAAAGATGATTATACTCTCGTCGATTACAGATGTGCAGACGATCAAGCACAGCCTGCGCTCCGGGGCCGACGGGTTCCTGTCGAAAAATACATCGATCGATGAATTGATGGAAGCGATACTTACCGTGATAGAGGATAAAAACTATATCGGCGAAAACCTGCGCAAAAACCTGCTGGACGCGGTATTTACCGAAGAGCAGGTGGTCTATCACCTGTCGCCGAGGGAGAAAGAAGTGTTGCACAAAGTATGCAGTGGCTTTACCATTAAGGAGATTGCCTATGATATGAACCTGAGCGTACATACCGTACAGTATTATCACCGCAATGTGATGAATAAACTTAAAGTAAAACGTACTTCCGACCTGATCGTATTTGCCATGCAATCGGGGCTTTATATTCCCGATATCCACTATAACAAATAAGGCCGTTGCAGTAAGGTGTGGCGTGGTTGAATGGTCCGTGCGCGATCGGCTTGCGCGGGCTGTAATGTTTGCTCCTGGCGGGATACAGCTTTTTGATGTTATGCGCTGTTTTATTGTCGACGGAAATTGATGATGCAAAAAGATCAGCTGATCTTGTTCCACTGCAAGCCTTTACCCGACCTGTCCTGTTCGAGACCTGCCCGCAAAGCTATGTGCTGCGGCAGTTCCAGCGAGGGATCGGTATAAAGGATCTCGGTCGCAGCGGTTTTTGTTTCTTCCAGTATCTCCACATCATGTACGATATCGGCGATCTTGAAATCGAGTGCGCCGCTCTGGCGCGTACCATAGATATCGCCGGGTCCCCTCATTTTCAGATCCTCTTCTGCAATCACGAAGCCGTCGCTGGTTTGGGTCATAATATGCATGCGCTGCCGGCTTTCCTTGGACAGCTCATGCCCGGTAAGCAGGATGCAATAACTCTTTTCGCTGCCCCTGCCCACACGGCCGCGCAGCTGGTGCAGTTGCGACAGGCCGAAGCGTTCGGAGCTTTCAATAACCATAACCGAGGCATTCGGCACATTTACACCCACCTCGATCACCGTAGTGGCGACCAGCATATGCGCATCGCCCGATATGAAACGTTGCATATTGCGTTCGCGTTCGTCCTGCGGCTGTTTGCCATGCACCATCGCTACCCGGTACTTCGGGTCCGGAAACCAGGCCTTTACCTGCTCGTACCCGGCTTTGAGGCTTTCGTAGTCCAGCTTTTCCGACTCTTCGATCAGCGGGTAAACGATATAGATCTGCCGGCCCTTTTCAATTTCACTTTTCAGGAACTGCATCACCTTGGGGCGGAAGTTTTCGCTGCGGTGTATGGTTTCAATGGGCTTACGGCCGGGCGGCAGTTCGTCGATCACCGATACGTCGAGATCGCCGTATACCGTCATGGCCAGCGTACGCGGTATAGGCGTAGCGGTCATCACCAGTACATGAGGGGGAAACACATTTTTTTGCCAGAGCTTGGCGCGCTGCATCACCCCGAAGCGGTGTTGCTCGTCGATAATGGCCAGGCCCAGGTTGCTGAACTGCACCGTGTTTTCGACCAGGGCATGCGTGCCGATCACGATGGGCAATGTGCCGTTGGCCAGGCCGGCCAGCACCTGTTTGCGTTCTTTGCCTTTCACCGTGCCGGTAAGCAGGGCTACGGGTACCTGTAAGGGTTCGAGCAATTCTTTGATGCCCTGGAAGTGCTGCTGGGCCAGTATTTCGGTGGGCGCCATCAGGCTTGCCTGGAAGCCGTTGTCCAGCGCGAGCAGCATGGCCATAAGCGCTACAATAGTTTTGCCGCTGCCTACATCGCCCTGTACCAGGCGGTTCATCTGTACGCCGTTAAAGGTATCCTGTCTTATTTCGCGCAGTACCCGCTTCTGCGCATTGGTAAGCTGGAAGGGTAAATGATGCCCGAAAAAATTATTGAAATGATCGCCTACCACACCGAATACAAAGCCTTTTTGCTGGTGGTGGTTGATCTTTAATTTCAGGATGCGGAGTTGGGTCAGCAGCAGTTCATCCCACTTCAGCCGTTGCTCTGCCTGCCTGCGCTGGGTTTCGCTTTGCGGGAAATGAATCTGCATATAGGCATCGTAACGACCATAAAGCTGGTAACGTTGCCGCAGCTCTGCAGGCAGTATCTCGGGTATGTCGCCGGGCTTCAGTTTTTCGAGCAGCGATTGCAATACCTTGGCAAAGGCCCGGTTGCTTAGCCCTTTGGCACGCAGCTTTTCGGTAGTGGAATAAACGGGTTGCAGGCTGCCGGCCTGGCTTACCTGGGCCGCATTATACAACTCAATTTCGGGGTGGGTAATGGTCGGCAGCCCGTTAAAGTAAGTCAGTTTGCCGAACACCGAATAGGTAGCGCCGGGTTGCAGGCTTTTCGAAATATAATTGATGCCCTGGAACCATACCAGTTCTACCCGTCCCGTCTTATCGTAGAGGGTGGCGGTAAGCCTGCGCCGGTATGCCTGCCCTTCTTCGCTCAGGTTGACCACAGCGCCCTGCAGCAACACATAGTCCTGCTCGGGCGAGAGGGCGCCGATATGCTGTACGGTAGCGCTGTCGAGGTAGCGGTAGGGGAAGTGTCGCAGCAGGTCGCCATAGGTAGCGATGTCCAGTTCCTTGCGCAGCAGTTCGGCCCGTAAGGGGCCTACGCCTTTCAGGAATTCTATCGGGGTATCGAGTATGCTGGGAGTCTGCAGG
Organism: Taibaiella chishuiensis; assembly: GCF_003014535.1. Classification (GTDB taxonomy): domain Bacteria; phylum Bacteroidota; class Bacteroidia; order Chitinophagales; family Chitinophagaceae; genus Taibaiella; species Taibaiella chishuiensis. The sequence goes on from NZ_PYGD01000001.1 coordinate 1,355,620, forward strand.
ATAACAAAAAAAAATTTGAACCGGGCAAAAATAGGAAACCTCCGGAAAACATGCCGGAGGTTTCATGATCAGATAAGCCCTTCCCGGATCAGGTCGTGCAGGTGCACCATGCCGGCGTAGCGGCCCTGGTCGGTAACAATAAGCTGGGTAATATCGTGGGTGCGCATCATTTCGAGCGCCTGTATGGCCAGTTCGCTTTCTTCGATCGTTTTGGGGTGCATACTGCAGATGTCGCGGGCCTGCAGTTGCGCCGGCTGTTCGTTTTTCTCCAGCATACGGCGCAGGTCGCCATCGGTAATGATGCCTATGAGCTGGTCGTTTTCCTGCACAGCGGTTGCCCCCAGGAAGTTGCCGGAGATCACGATAATGATCTCGCGCAGCGAAGCAGTGGCAGGCACTACAGGCTTTGCATTACGGCTGCTGAGGTCGCTTACCTTCAGGTATAACCTCTTGCCCAGTGCGCCGCCGGGATGGAATTTTGCAAAATCGCGGTCGGTAAATCCTTTGAGGCGCAGCAACGATACGGCCAGGGCATCGCCCATAACCAATTGCGCGGTGGTACTGGTGGTTGGCGCCAGGTTATTGGGACAGGCTTCGCTGTCGACCGTGGTATTGATAAAGTAATCGGCATGGGTAGCCAGGTAAGCGTCTTTATTACCGCAGATGGCGATCACTTTATTGCCGAAGTTGCGTACGAAGGGCAACAGCGCCTTGATCTCGGGGCTTTCGCCGCTTTTGGAGATAATGATCACCACATCGTCGGGCTGGATCATGCCCAGGTCGCCGTGTATGGCGTCGGCGGCGTGCATAAACAGGGCAGGGGTGCCGGTAGAGTTCATGGTGGCCACGATCTTCTGGGCGATAATGGCGCTTTTACCGATACCGGTAATCACGACACGGCCTTTGGCCTCGTGCATCAGGATTACCGATTGGATAAAGTCTTCGTTTACGAAACCGCTCATGCGCTGGAGGGCGGTAATCTCATTCTGTATAGTGTCAGTCGCGTACTGGCTGATGGCTTTTAGATCGTAAGACATGGCTGCAAAGGTAAATGAAAAACGGCTTGAGACCGGTTTACCCGGCAGCATAAACGCCATTACCGCGTTTTAAGTACCTGGGAACGCCTTTCTACACGTATTTTTTCTGCTCAGATATTTTCACTAACTTTGCGCACTTTTTTGAAACACTCAACAGGCAAATGGTAAAAACATCTTAACACGCAAAAAAGTAAGAATACCTTTTCCCTGTTTTATTTTGCATTTATGAACATTCGTAACATTGCCATTATTGCCCACGTTGACCATGGTAAGACATCACTGGTAGACAAAATCATTCACGCCACGCAGGTGTTCCGGGACAACCAGGAAACCGGTGAACTGATCATGGATAACAACGACCTGGAGCGCGAGCGCGGTATCACTATCCTGAGTAAGAACATCTCAGTTACTTACAAAGATGTGAAAATCAACGTAATCGATACTCCGGGCCACGCCGACTTCGGTGGAGAGGTAGAACGCGTACTTAAAATGGCGGATGGCGTACTCTTGCTCGTCGATGCATTTGAAGGACCGATGCCGCAAACCCGCTTCGTATTACAGAAAGCGCTGGGTCTGGGCCTGCGTCCTATCGTGGTTATTAATAAAGTAGATAAGCCAAACTGCCGCCCCGACGAGGTGCACGATAAAGTATTCGACCTGTTCTTCCAGCTCGATGCCAACGAAGAGCAGCTCGACTTCCCGACCCTGTACGGTTCGGCTAAACAGGGCTGGTACAACACTTCGCTTACCCAAACTGAAGATATTACCCCGCTGCTGGATGCTGTACTGCAATATGTACCGGCTCCTGCGGTTTCTGAAGGTCCTGTGCAGATGCAGATCACCTCGCTCGATTACTCTTCCTTCCTGGGCCGTATCGCCGTAGGCCGTGTAGCCCGCGGTGTACTGAAAGAAGGTCAGAATATCCAGCTGTGCAAGCTGGACGGCAGCATGGTAAGGGGTAAAATAAAAGAGCTGTATACCTTCGAAGGTATGGGCAAAAAGAAAGTAGCCGAAGTATCTGCCGGCGATATCTGCGCCGTAGTAGGTATCGAAGATTTCCAGATCGGTGAAACCATTGCCGATTTCGATGCTCCGGAAGCACTGCCGGTTATCGCGATCGACGAGCCGACCATGAACATGCAGTTCAGCATCAATAACTCGCCGTTCTTCGGCCGCGAAGGTAAATTCGTAACTAGCCGTAACCTGCGCGACCGCCTGATGAAAGAGCTGGAGAAAAACCTGGCCCTGAGGGTAAAAGATACCGATGATGCGGATAAATTCCTGGTTTACGGCCGTGGTATCCTGCACCTTTCCGTACTGGTAGAAACCATGCGCCGCGAAGGCTATGAGCTTACCGTAGGTCAGCCGCAGGTAATCACCAAAGAAATCGACGGTCAGAAATGCGAGCCTTACGAAACCCTGGTGGTCGATGTACCCGAAGAGTTTGCCAGTAAAGTGATCAACCTGGTAACGATCCGTAAAGGAGAGATGCTGGTTATGGAATCCAAAGGCGAAATGCAGCACCTGGAGTTCGATATGCCTTCCCGTGGCCTGATCGGTCTGCGTTCGCAGATGCTGACGGCAACTGCCGGTGAGGCGGTAATGGCGCATAATTTTGCGGCTTACAAACCCTGGAAAGGACCTATCCCCGGCCGTAACAACGGTGTACTGATCGCCAAACAAGGCGGTAGCTCTACCGGTTACTCCCTCGATAAACTGCAGGACCGCGGTTCCTTCTTTATCGATCCGGGTGAAGAGGTATACGCAGGCCAGGTTGTTGCCGAGCATATTAAACCAGGCGACCTGGTAGTAAACGTAGTGGAAGGTAAAAAACTGACCAATATGCGTGCCAGCGGATCGGACGCGGCTACCAATATCGCACCTAAGATCCAGATGACCCTCGAAGAATGTATGGAGTACATCCAGCAGGACGAGTGCATCGAGTGTACGCCACAGAGCATCCGTCTGCGTAAGATCTTACTGGACGAGAATGACCGTAACAAGTATGCAAAAACAATGAAAGCCAGCTAAGGATTTGCTCCTGATGGCTTTATAAAAAATAAAAAAACGGAGCGGGAAGCTCCTCCATCTGTCTCAAAAGCTACCTCAAGGGGTAGCTTTTGAATTTGCCCGGTATGGAAAGAAAAGCCTATATTTGAATGATGATCGATTTTTCGTCCGAAATATCTTTCCAGACGGCACGGAGTGGTGGTAAAGGCGGGCAAAATGTAAATAAGGTCGAAACCATGGTGGAGGCCTATTGGAAAGTAGCCGGTACGGCCTTTTTCTCGGAAGAGCAAAAACAAATGATCCTGGAAAAACTAAAAAACCGGGTCAATGGAGATGGTTATTTAATGGTTAAAGCCAGCGAAGCCCGTACCCAGTTGTCGAATAAGAAGAAAGCCCTGGAGAAAATGCTGACGTTGGTGAACCAGAGTATCGTGAAAAAGCGGAAGCGCATTGCTACAAAACCTTCCAAATCAGTGATTGAGCGCCGGTTGGATGCTAAAAAGGTACAGGCCGAGAAGAAGATGCGCCGTAAGAAAGACTGGTAAAACGGGCAGGCATATCCAAACCGTGCCGGGCCTTCATTAACTTCCTGTTTACAAATTATTAATGGACGATTGCGTACTTAAACAGTCGTTTAATTTAATTTTGCCGCTGTAAAAAATTAAAGGCGGGAAATAAGAATCCTGATATTATTATTAGATGAAGAATTTGGCGAATGGATCGCAGTTTTTTTTCTACAAACAAAAAAAGTAACACTAAATTAATTTTATATTAATTTAGCGTTTTCAAATGCCCTTACATGCAGAAACGGTTACAACAGAAAGCGGCAGCATATACCGCTCCAGCGCAGGCCCGTGAACAAGGTATTTATCCTTATTTCAGACCCATCTCCTCTGGCCAGGACACCGAGGTAATGATTAACGGTAAAAGGGTATTAATGTTCGGTTCCAATTCTTATTTGGGCCTGACCAACCACCCGAGGATTACAGAAGCGGCGATCAAGGCTACCGAAAAATATGGTACAGGTTGTGCAGGTTCCAGGTTTTTGAACGGAACATTAGATATCCACGAAGAATTAGAGGCGCGTCTGGCTGCTTATGTGGGAAAAGAAGCAGCACTTATTTTCAGTACCGGTTTCCAGGTTAACCTGGGCGCTTTATCCTGCCTTACCGGCCGCAACGACTACCTGATCCTGGACGAATACGACCACGCTTCCATCATCGACGGAAGCCGCCTCTCTTTCTCCAAGGTGATTAAATATGCCCATAACGACATGGGCGACCTGCGCAAAAAATTAAGCCAGCTGCCCGCTGAAGCCATTAAGCTGATCGTGGTAGACGGTATCTTCAGTATGGAAGGCGATATCGTTAAATTGCCCGAAATGGTGCAGATCGCCGACGAGTTCGGTGCAAGCATCATGCTCGACGATGCACACAGTATTGGTGTGATCGGCGAAAAAGGCGCCGGTACCGCTTCCCACTTTGGTCTTACCGATCGCGTAGATATCATTTCCGGTACCTTCAGCAAATCGCTGGCATCGCTGGGTGGTTTCCTCGCTGCCGACAAATCGGTGATCGAATTCCTGAAACACCATGCCCGTTCGCTGATCTTCAGCGCCAGCATGACACCTGCCTCCGCTGCAAGCGTACTGGCGGCACTGGATATTATCGAATCCGAACCCGAACGTATCGAACAGCTCTGGGCCAATACCCGCTACGCTACCAAGCTGCTGCTGGACGAAGGCTTTGATCTCGGTCCTACCGAAACACCGATCATCCCGATCTATGTACGCGACAATATCAAAACCTTTAACCTGACCTGTGGTTTACAGGAGCAAGGCATATTCGTAAATCCGGTAGTATCGCCTGCGGTACCGCCCGACAGCACCCTGATCCGTTTCTCGCTGATGGCTACACATACCTTTGCCCAGATCGAAGAAGCAATCGGAAAACTGACGAAACTGTCTAAAGAATTAGGCATCACAACCGTAAAAGAAAGAGTATAAACCTTCAGTAAAGATCTTACGATTAGAAGGACGATATCAAATAGAACGCTGACATTTAAAAAAATCGGCGTTCTATTTTTTTTGAAAGCCCCCGGCTTTTTACATCCCTTAAAAAAATCTGACGCCAGGTTATGATAAAAATTGTACCCATTGCCGCGAAAGGGAAAGCACTACGCACCTTTATCGACTTCCCGCATGACCTTTACCGGGATGATCCGTATTACGTACCGGAACTGTTTATGGCGCAACGCGACCTGCTGAGCCCCGATAAACATCCTTTCTACAAGCACGGGGAAGCGCAGCTGTTCCTGGCGTATAAGAACGATAAGCTCGTAGGCCGGGTAGCCGGTATTATGAACGGCAATCATAACCGCTTTAACCAGACCAACGACGGCTTTTTCGGCTTTTTCGACAGCATCGACGACCAGGAGGTGGCCAATGCCCTGCTGAAAACTGCCGAAGATTGGGTAAGGGGCAAAGGCGCCGCTATGTTCATCGGCCCGGTAAACCCTTCGACCAATGAGCCCTGCGCCTTACTGGTAGAGGGCTACGACAGTTCGCCCATGCTGATGATGCCGTATAACAAGCCTTACTACAAGACCCTGCTGGAAGGCTATGGCCTTACCAAACAGATCGACCTGGTGGCTTATGCCCTGCACGATACCGACCTGGGCGATAAACCGGTGCGGCTGCAGGAAGCGCTGTCGGCCCGCCTGGAGGCCAAAGGCATTACCATAAGACCCTTCGACCTGAAACATAATTTTAAACGCGAGCTGGAGCAATTTGGCAAAGTATACAATGCTGCCTGGGATAAGAATATGGGTTTCGTGCCGATGACGCCCGAAGAGTTCAACTTTATGGGTAAGGACATGAAGATGATTGCCGATACCGACTTCTGTCTTGCGGCCGAGCACAACGGCGAGGTAGTGGGCATAGCCCTTTGCCTGCCCGATATCAACCAGGTATTGAAAACGGTAAAACGCGGACGCCTGTTCCCCACCGGCGTTTTTAAACTGCTGTTTGGCCGTAAGAAAATAAATGCCCTGCGCATACTGGCGTTGGGTGTACTGGAACCATACCGCAAATTGGGTATCGAAGCCTGTTTTTATGCCACCATTATGAAAAACGGCCGGAAGAAAGGGTATAAGATGGCCGAGGCATCCTGGATGCTGGAGACCAACGACCTGATGAACCGGGCCATCGAACATATGCATGGCAAGCGGTACAAGACCTACAGGCTGTTCGAGAAAAAGCTGGACGCATAAGCGTCCGGAGCCCACCAAGTTTTAATCATAACCAGAAAAAGAATAAGGATTTTGGAACGTAAAGGTAAAATATTGCTCACCGGGGCTTCCGGTTTTGTAGGGTATCACTTGATCGCAGCGGCCGTGGCCCGCGGTTACGAAGTATATGCCGCCGTGCGCAAAAGCAGCCAGGTAGACCATCTCAAGGAATTTCCCGTTCAATACGTTTATCCCGATTTTGCCAATGCGGCAGCCTTGCAGCAGGAACTGCAGGCGCAGCAATACGACTATATCATTCATGCCGCTGCCGCCACCCGCGCGCCTTCACAGCAGGCATTTAATGCGGCCAATGCCGACATAACCCGCAACCTGGCCACGGCCATATTACAGTCGGGTATACCCCTCAAAAAATTTGTGTTCGTAAGCAGCCTGGCTGTACTGGGGCCCATTCCCTATGATTGTTCCGATCCTATTGCCGAGAACAACGAACCACACCCCATTACCGGTTATGGCCGCAGTAAGCTGCTGGCCGAGCAGTACCTGCGCGAGTTCCCAACCCTACCACTCGTAACCCTCCGGCCCACGGTGGTATACGGTCCGCGGGAAAAGGACCTCTACGTTATGTTTAAAACGCTGGCCAGGGGTATGGAGCCCTCCATAGGCCGTAAGAACCAGCTGTTAAGTTTTGTGTACGTGGCCGACCTGGTCGATGTAATCCTCGATGCCTTGGAAAAGCCCACGCCGCCTGGCCTGGTCTGCAATATCAGCGACGGGCAGGTCTATAACCGCAACGAGCTGGCCCTGATCACCAAAAGGATACTGAATAAAAAAACCTTCCGCTTTACCGTACCGGTAGGTGTAGTGCGCATGCTGGCTTCGCTGATGGAGACGCTGTATGCACGCAGTAAGAAGAGCCCCCTGCTTTACCGCGAAAGGGTAGGCGAGCTTACGGCGCCCAACTGGAACTGCAGTATTGCCAATGCGCAACAATACCTGGGTTATATGCCCAAATACGACCTGGAAAAGGGCGTAACCGAGAGTCTGAAATGGTATAAAGAACATAACTGGCTGTAGCTGCCGGTTTCATCCCCTTGACGGAGATCGTTGACTGGCGAAACTATTATAAATAGGGTTATTGATAAAATTAATTAAACGTTTGTTTAAATAGTTAAATTGTCATTATCTTTGCACACAGATTTGAAGGTCTGTAGGGGACCATTTTAGTACTTAAATTTTTAAAGATGGATTATACAATTGAAGACGCTAAAGGAAAATTGGGCGTATTGATTCCGGGTCTTGGCGCTGTCGCCACAACGTTTATTGCCGGTGTGGAAGCCACGAAGGTCGGTATAGCAAAGCCGATCGGTTCGTTAACGCAATTAGGCAATATCCGCCTGGGTAAACGTACGGAAAACCGTTATCCCAAGATCAAGGATTTTGTGCCCCTGGCGCAGCTCGAAGACATCGTATTCGGTGGCTGGGATGTGTACAGTGACAACGTGTACGAGGCTGCAACCAATGCCAAAGTATTGCACCAGCAGCAACTGGATGCGATCAGGCCGCAGCTCGAGCAGATCGTTCCGATGAAAGCCGTTTTCGATCATGAGTATGTAAAGAACCTCGACGGTACGCATATCAAAGCCAAAGACACCAAGTACAACTGGGCTCTGGCATTGATGGAAGATATGCGCAAGTTTAAGGAAGAGAACAATTGCGACCGCCTGGTGATCGTATGGTGTGCCTCTACCGAAAAATACATCGAGACTTCGGCCATTCATGAAACCATCGAGCAGTTCGAGGAAGCCATGAAGAACGACGACCCGAACATCGCTCCCAGCATGATCTACGCTTATGCCGCGATCAAAATGGGCGTACCCTTTGCTAACGGCGCACCTAACCTCTCCTGCGATATTCCTGCACTGGTAGAACTGGCTAAAGAACTGAACGTAGCCATTGCCGGTAAAGACTTCAAAACCGGTCAGACCCTGATGAAGACGATCGTAGCGCCCGGCCTGGCAGCCCGTGCCCTGGGTGTAAACGGTTGGTTCTCCAGCAATATCCTGGGTAACCGCGATGGCCTGGTACTCGACGATCCGGATAACTTTAAAACCAAAGAAGTATCCAAACTGAGCGTATTGGAAGAGATCTTCCAGCCCGAGCAGAACCCCGAGTTGTATGGCGAACTGTACCACAAAGTAAGGATCAACTACTACCCGCCACACGGCGATAATAAAGAAAGCTGGGATAACATCGACATCTTCGGATGGATGGGTTACCCGATGCAGATTAAGATCAATTTCCTGTGCCGCGACTCTATCCTGGCAGCGCCGATCGTACTCGACCTGGCCCTGTTTATGGACCTGGCCCAGCGTTCTAAAATGTCAGGCATCCAGGAATGGCTGTCGTTCTACTTCAAATCCCCGCAAACTGCCGAGGGCCTGAAGCCGGAGCATGACATCTTTAAACAACTGATCAAACTGCAGAACACGCTGCGCCACATTATGGGCGAAGACCTGATCACGCACCTGGGCCTGGATTACTACCAGGATCTCGTGGAAGCGATGTAAGCAGCGCAACAATCAGCAATGAATTTATCGAAAACTATAGCTTCCATTTTTGGAATCGGATATATACGCAAAGGCGGTGGTACAGTAGCTGCCGCCTTTGCTGTACTCGTCTGGTGGCTTTTGTTCCGTAACGGTACAGCTGCGGCCTGGCCGGTACTGCTTACTATTGCCGTTACCGCGCTTGGCGTTGCGGTAGGCAACCAGGTAGAGCGCGACTGGGGCAAAGACAGCTACCGCGTGGTGATCGACGAAGTGGCCGGTATGTTTATCAGCGTGTTATTCGTACCGCTCGACTGGAAATGGTTGCTGACGGGCTTCGTACTCTTTCGTTTTTTTGATATTGCCAAGCCTTTATACATACGGAAAATGGAAGCCTGGAAAGGCGGCTGGGGCGTAATGATGGACGATGTGCTGGCCGGGATATATGCCAATATTATCCTGCAGGTCATTATCGTATTGTATACTCAGCTTCGGTAGAGTTTCGGTGAGTTGCCGAACATAAGGTATAGATCAGATGTTCACATTTTTAAAGGCGCAGGTATCCTCGCTGTTATCCACTGCGGTCGATTTTTTGATCACCATTCTCCTGAAGGAGCTCTTCGGCGTATGGTACCTGGCGGCGAGCGTTACCGGCACGATCTGCGGCGGTATTACCAATTTCCTTTTGGGCAGAACCTGGGTTTTTGCTTCCAAACAAAAGGCGGCGGGTCCGCAGGCGCTGAAATACGGCCTGGTATGGACCGGCAATTTATTACTCAATGCCGGCGGTATGTACCTGTTTACCGATACGTTCGGTTTTAAATACTGGATATCGAAAGTGTCGGTATCCTTAATTGTAGGGATAGGATATAATTATGTACTTCAGAAATTCTTCGTTTTTAAAAAGTAATTTATATAGCATGGCCAGCTTTAAAAAGTCTGTTGCTTTATTACTTGTTCTTTCCTGGTTCACTGTAAGCGCCTTTGCACAAACCATAATTAAAGGTACGGTGCGCGAAGGGGGCAGCAAGGAGCCTATGCCTTTTGTAAGCGTGGCTATTAAAGGTACCACCAGCGGTACCACTACCGATGTAAACGGTAACTACGAGATCTCCACTTCCGAGCAGGTGAATAAGATTCAGTTTACCTTCCTGGGTTTCCAGACCGTTACCCGCACTTTCGTTACCGGCCAGAGCCAGGTGATCGACGTGGTGATGCAGGATGACAGCAAGACCCTGGAAGAGGTCGTGATCAAACCCAAAAAAGAAAAATACCGCAACAAAAATAACCCCGCTGTTGAACTCATCCGCCAGGTAATCGCCCATAAAAAACAAAACCGGATCGAAAGTTATGCTTATGTGCATTACCAGGAGTATGAAAAGATGCAGCTGGCGATCAGCAATACCCCCGAGTCGCTTAAAAAGAATATCCTGTTCAAAAAATACCAGTTCGTACTCGATAACGTAGACACCACGCGCTTTGAAGGCAAAGCGCTGCTGCCCTTGTACCTCGAGGAGAACATTACCGAAAAATATTTTCAGCGCGACCCGGAAAAGAAGAAATCTGTTATTACCGCAACCAAACGGATCAACTTCGATGATAAGTTCGTGAACAACGAGAGCATTACCAAATACATGAAGCACCTGTACCAGGATGTAGACCTGTATGAGAATAATGTGTACATCATTACCAACTCCTTCCTGAGCCCGATCGCCGACATGGCGCCGGCGTTCTATAAGTTTTACATTACCGATACCGTATCCAATGACGGGATTAAACTGGTGGAGCTGTCCTTTGGGCCCAGGAACAAGAACGACTTCCTGTTTCTCGGTAAGATGTATATTACCCTCGATGGTAACTATGGCGTGCAGAAGGCAGACCTGGGTGTGAGCAAAGACATTAACCTGAACTGGGTAACCAGTCTCAACCTTACCCTCGACTACGAACGCAGCACCGATGGCCGTTACCATCCTTCCAAAACAGCCTTGCTGGTCAACTTCGGCGTATTCAGCGGTAAGAAAGGCATCTTTGGCGAACGCGTGGTAACCAACCGTAATTTCGATATACAAACCCCGATCGCCGATACCGTATTCAAAGGACCGGAACTGGTGCGTACCGACAGCTCGCTGAGCAAGACCGACCGCTACTGGCTCGAGAACCGGCCCGACTCGCTGAGCCGTGTGGAAGAGCAGGCCTACAAGAACATGGACAGCCTGAACAACATGAAATCCTTTAAACGGATCATGAGCTGGGCCACGCTGGTACTGGCCGGTTATAAAGATGTAGGTCCTGCGGAGATCGGCCCGGTAAGTACCTTCTACAGCTTTAACCCGGTAGAAGGTTTCCGCCTGCGTTTTGGCGGCCGTACCACTACAGCGCTCAGCAAACGTTTTTATACCGAGGCTTACGGCGCGTACGGCTTCAGGGATGAACGCTGGAAATTCTTCCTGAGCGGTACCTATTCGATCAACAACAAAAGTATCTATACCTATCCGCTCAATTACTTCAGGGCCAGCTTCCAGCGCGAGGTCAACATACCGGGGCAGGAGCTGCAGTTTATGCAGGAAGATAACTTCCTCCTGTCCTTTAAACGCGGGGTAAACGATAAGTATCTCTATAACGACATCCTGAAACTGGAATATGTATACGAGTTCGGCGATCATATGTCGGTGCGGCTGCAGTTCAAAAACCTGAAACAGGAGGCGGCCGGCGGCCTTACCTTCGTGCATTCCGATGCGATACTGGCTGATACCATCAAGGATATGACCACATCCGAGTTTGGCTTCGAATGGCGTTGGGCGCCGCACGAGCAGTTCTTCCAGCGCAAGTTGTACCGTACGCCTATTCCCAACCCTTACCCCATTATTACCATCCGGTATAACCAGGGTGTCAAAGGCTTTATGGGCGGACAATATAACTACCAGTCCATCAGTGGTAATATCTATAAACGCCTGTACCTGTCGCAGCTGGGCTTTGCCGATCTTACAGCCGGCGCCGGTTATATCTTCGGGTCGGTACCTTACCCGCTGCTCAATATCGCCAGGGCCAACCAGACCTATGCCTACCAGTTGCAGTCTTATAACCTGATGAACTTCCTGGAGTTTGTAACGGATAAATATGTGAGCTTTAATGCCGACTACCATATGTACGGCTTTATCTTTAACCGGGTGCCCCTGCTGAAGAAGCTGAAGCTGCGCGAGGTGGCCGGGTTTAAACTGTTGTATGGCGGGCTGCGCCCATCCAACCGGCCGGAGAATAACCCGGAACTACTCAAGTTCCCGGTTAATGAATATGGCACCACGACTACCTTCTCGCTCGATAAACAACCTTATATGGAGCTGAGCGTAGGTGTGGAAAATATATTGAACCTGATCCGTGTCGACCTGATCAAACGCTTGTCCTATATCGATCATCCGAATGTATCGCAGTACGGTATAAGGGCCAGGCTTAATTTCGACTTTTAACGGCCATCATAAGCATAAACAACAAGGGCTGATCTCGCGATCAGCCCTTGTTGTTTGGAATGGAAACGATACTTATTTACTTATTCGTAATTGATCTTGGCCGGGCGCTTCTGGTCGTCGATGGCCACGAAGGTAAAGGTGCCGGTAATGGCTTTTTCCCTTTCGTTGGTATACATCTGCTCGATAAAGATCTCCACCTTTACCTTCAGGCTGGTAGAGCCGATATAGGTTACGCGGCCGATCAGTTCGATAATGGTACCTGCCGGGATTGGTTTTTTAAAGTCGATCTTATCGGAAGAAACAGTTACTACTTTTTTACGGGTAAAACGCGTAGCGGCAATAAAGGCCACTTCATCCATCATTTGCATGGCAGAGCCTCCGAAGAGCGTATCATAGTGGTTGGTAGTGTTGGGGAATACCGCTTTGAAGATGCGGGTTTCGGAGGCGTCGATGCGTTGTTCTAAAGTCATTTTTTTAAAGGAGGTAATATTTGATTTACTTTTTCATTGAAAGATTTAAGCCGTATCTCGTGCCTGATCTCGAGCAGGCATTTGCGGCAGAGACAGTCGGCATAGTTGCGGGCTATGTAATCCTTCTCTGCATCGTTAAAGGTTATGCCGTCGCATTGACAGGCAGTTACATTGCCTACTTTACATTCGAAAGCGGCACTACAACGGGGACATGATTTGGTTTCGTGACACGGCATAATAACAATGCAAAAATACTATTTACAAGCTATACCAGCTAACCTTGTATCTAAAGCCGGTATAACGGGCGGGGCCCGCTATACCGGCTCCGGGTATCAGGAGGCAATCGGCTGCAGTACGTTTTGTCTTGCAGTTTCGGCAGCCTGTACCATGTTCTTTAATGCAGCTTCTGTTTCGCTCCAGCCACGGGTTTTAAGGCCGCAGTCGGGGTTTACCCACAGGTTGCGGGCGGGCAGCAGAGCGGCCGCTTTTTCCAGCAGGGCTACCATCTCGGCTACCGTAGGTACGCGGGGCGAGTGGATATCATATACGCCGGGGCCTATCTCGTTAGGGTATTTAAAACCGGCAAAGGCCTCCAGCAGTTCCATTTGCGAGCGCGAAGTTTCGATCGTGATCACATCGGCATCCATGGCCGCAATGTGTTCGATCATATCGTTAAACTCGGAGTAACACATGTGGGTATGGATCTGGGTCTGGTCCTGTACGCCCGATGCCGCTATGCGGAAGGCTTTTACGGCCCAGTCCAGGTAAGCCGCGCGCTCGTCGCGGCGCAGGGGTAAGCCTTCGCGTATGGCCGGCTCGTCGATCTGGATCATACGGATGCCTGCAGCTTCGAGCGCCACCACCTCTTCGCGTATCGCCAGTGCGATCTGGTTGGCGGTAATGCTCCTGGGCTGATCGTCCCGTACAAACGACCATTGCAGTATCGTTACCGGGCCGGTAAGCATACCTTTCATAATGTGTTGGGTTACCGACTGGGCATACTGGCTCCAGCGTACCGTCATATCATGCGGGCGGCTTACATCGCCATAAATAACCGGGGGCTTTACGCAACGGCTGCCGTAACTCTGCACCCAACCGTTCTGCGTAAACAGGAAGCCGTCGAGCTGCTCGCCAAAGTACTCCACCATATCGTTGCGTTCAAACTCGCCATGTACCAGCACATCCAGGCCCAGGGCTTCCTGCAGCTTTATGGTGCGTTCGGTTTCGGCTTTGATCAGTTCATCGTAATGCTGTTTCGAAATAGCGCCTTTCTTCAGTTGTGCCCGCCAGCTGCGTACGTCGGCCGTTTGCGGAAAGGAGCCTATGGTTGTGGTGGGGAACAGGGGCAACTGAAAACGCTCCTGCTGTACCCGCTGCCGGGTGGTGAAGGCGCTGTGGCGGCGGGCATCGGCATCGGTAATATTGGCTACCTTTTGTTTTACGTCCTGCTTGTGGATCAGCGACGACAGGTTGCGGCTTTGTATCGCTTCCCTGTTGGTAACAAGCAACTGCTCGTTGCCGTCCAGTATGGCTTTCAGCTCCTGCAGCTCATCCAGCTTCTGCCGGGCAAAGGCCATCCAATTGCGGATACCTGCGTCCAGCGCGGTTTCCAGCCCGAGGTCGAAGGGGCTGTGCAACAGCGAACAGGATGGGGCGATCATAACGCGGTCCGCGCCGATCGCTTCCTGCGCTTTCCGGATATGCTCCAGCGACCAGGCATAGTTGTTCTTCCATATATTGCGGCCATCGACTACACCCAGCGACAGGCTTAGCTTTTCGGGGATAGCGGCCAGCACGGCATCCAGTTGTTCCGGTGCACGTACCAGGTCGATATGCAGGGCGCATACCGGTAGCTTTACCGCCAGTTCCGTGTTTTCCTTCAGGGCGCCGAAATAGGTGGTGAGTACGATTTTCAGGCCGGGGCATTGTTTGTTGATCTCTTTATAGGCCAGGCGTATGGCTTCGCGCTCTTTATCATCCAGGTCCAGCGCCAGTACAGGCTCGTCGAGCTGTACCCATACCGCGCCATAACTGGCCAGGCGGTTCAGTATGTCGATGTATACGGGCAGCAGGCGGGGCAACAGGTCGATGCGGTTAAAGCCGCTCTCTTTCTCCTTGCCCAGCAGCAGGTAAGATACCGGTCCGAGCAGTACGGGCTTAGGTATTTTACCGGTTACCTGGCGGGCGCCGTTAAACTCTTCGAATACTTTATCGGAGCATATTTTGAATTGCTGTTGTTTGGTAAATTCGGGTACGATGTAGTGGTAATTGGTATCGAACCATTTGGTCATTTCCATGGCGGTAATGTCCAGGCCATCTTTCTGGTAGCCGCGGGCCATGGCAAAATACAGGTCCAGTTCCGTATTACCTTTTACGTCGGTTACCACGGGCATATATCGGGCGGGTATAGCGCCCAGCAACAGCGACATGTCGAGTACATGATCGTAGAAGCTGAAATCATTACAGGGTACGAGGTCGATCCCGGCCTGGGCCTGGGTCTTCCAGTAATTTTCTCTCAGGGTTTTGGCTGTGTTGTACAGGTCGTCTTTCGATGATTTGCCGGCCCAGTACAGTTCACAGGCTTTTTTCAATTCGCGTCTGGCACCAATGCGCGGGTAGCCGAGGTTGTTTAATAACATGCGTATATCGCTTTTAAAAGTGAATAAACAGGTGTTGCGATATGCTTTGGCGAAAAGAAAAAACTGGAGGGGAGGATAAGGACATGCAGCAGCCGCATACCATGGGTATGGCGTAAACAGCGTAGCGGGTGCTGCAATATTATCGGGCTACCGGGGCTTCAGATCGCGAAAGCATGTAACAACATAGCAGGGCAAGTATCTGACTTCGCAGGTACGGGTAGTACCTGCTCACAGTTGCGCGACAGTCCGTGATTTGCACACGGTTCCTTTTTAATTCCTGAGGTGGAGGCCACAGGATACCAGGCTATGAGATAATGAATGATAAGAACTTCAGAACCGGGAATTACCGGCGCTGCTGCGGCAAATATAGAGACAATTCGGATCGAAAGTGTCACCATAACAAAAATTGGCAATCTTGTAGTGCCGTAATCCCCCGGTTTATAAGCGGCAACCGGGTGGCTATAAAAGAAAATGAAGGCCCGCCCGGTAATAATGAGTACTTAATTGCTGCAAAAAACTTAATTTTGCCGGTAATACATCAGACAAATATTTAAAATGAAACAAAATAACGACCTGAAGCAGATTCTTCTTTGCGCCGGCTTGATCCTGGCAGCGGTAGCGGCCCGTATCGTCAATGCCGAAGCGCATCTGTATAACCTGGCGCCGGTAGCGGCATTGAGCCTGTTTAGCGGCGCGGTGCTCAAGAACAAATCTTATGCTTACCTGATTCCACTGGCGGCTTATTTTATTTCAGACCTGTACTTCCAGGTTACGGCCGGTACCGGTTTCTACGGCATCAGCCAGTTCTTCGTATATGGCGGTATGGCGTTGGTAGCTCTGCTCGGTACCCGCATGGGACAGCCTAAAGCGCTGAAAGTATTTGGTTTTTCGATCGCAGGCTCCCTGTTGTTCTGGATCATTTCCAACTTCGGTGTGTTTGTAGGCGGTTACTGGGGAACAGGCCTTAAAGGCTTTACCACTACCTACCTGATGGCGCTGCCTTTTTATACCAAAAACGGTACTACCTTCTTCATGAACTCCCTGCTGGGCGATCTGATCTTCAGCGGTGTATTGTTTGGCGCTTATGCTTTGCTGAAGCCCAAAACCAATGCTGCAAGGGAAGAAGTACTGGGTGTACGTTAAAAAACAGGAACTTAAATTTTTATAACAGCAATCAACGCAGATTATTTGAAAAAATAGTCTGCGTTATACTTTACAAGCGAAGCGGCGCCAGGCGCGGCTTCCATTAATCCGATAAAGTGAAATCAGTAGCATTCCACACATTAGGTTGTAAGCTCAACTACTCCGAAACATCTACCCTGGGGCGGATGATGGAGACCGAGGGCTTCGTGAAAAAAGAATTTGAGGACCATGCCGATGTGTATGTGATCAATACCTGTTCGGTTACCGAAAATGCCGATAAAGAATGCCGGCAACTGGTACGGCGTATCCAGCGCCGGGCGCCCGAGTCGCTGGTGGTGATCACCGGTTGTTATGCCCAGCTCAAACCCAAAGAGATCGCCGCTATCGAAGGCGTAGACCTGGTATTGGGCGCGGCCGAGAAATTCAATATTGCCGAACACCTTAAAGAGCTGTCCAAAGGCGACAGCACCAAAATCTGCAGTTGCGATATCGAAGATGTGGAAGGCTTCCAGTCTTCGTTTTCGCTTACCGACCGTACCCGTACCTTTCTCAAGGTGCAGGACGGCTGCGATTATACCTGCAGCTTCTGTACCATACCCCTGGCGCGTGGCCATAGCCGCAGCGACAGTATCGAAGGGGTATTGCAGAATGTGGACGAGCTGGCTGCTGCCGGCGCCAAAGAGATCGTACTTACGGGTATCAACCTCGGCGATTTTGGTAAAGGCACCAATGGCGGTAAAAAAAGAGAGGAGTCCTTCTTTGAGCTGGTGCAGGCGCTGGATGAACATAATGGTATCGAACGCTACCGGATCTCTTCGATCGAGCCCAACCTGCTCAGCAACGAGATCATCGAATTTGTAGCCCAAAGCCGGCATTTTATGCCGCATTTTCATATCCCGCTGCAGAGCGGCAGTAACGAGGTGCTGGGTAAAATGCGCCGCCGTTACCGCAGGGAACTGTATGCCGAAAGGGTAGCCGCGATCAAAGCGCTGATGCCGCATTGCTGTATCGGGGTCGATGTGATCGTAGGTTTCCCCGGCGAGACGGAAGAATTGTTCCGCGAGACTTTTGAATTCCTGCATGAACTGGAGGTATCCTATTTCCACGTATTTACCTACTCCGAAAGGGCCAATACGCTTGCGGTCGATATGCCCGATGCCGTGCCGATGCACGTACGCCACGAGCGGAACAAGATCCTGCGTAACCTGTCGTATCAGAAGATGCAGTACTTCACCGAGCAGCATCACGGACAGCAACGTAAAGTACTGTTCGAAAGCCCGTCCAACGGCATGCTCGAAGGGTATACCGACAATTATATCAAAGTAAAAACACCCCACCGCGAAGCCTGGCAGCACGCCATTGTAGACTGGACGCTGGCTTAACAGGCGGCCGGGGCCGGACATGCTTTGCCTGTGCTTACGTTATATAAGGGATGAGATCCATTCGCTGTGCGATTTCAGGATGACAGTGCTCCGTGTTTTAAAGGTGCGCTGTCATCCTGAGCGAAGCGAAGGATCTCATCCCTTTTGCAATACAGCAAGGGGGGATAGATTATGAGAGGGCGGTAAGTCATAAGTGGGTTACTTAGCCAATTGGTATACCAGCAGGGCTACAATATAGGCCAGGCCGGTCATATAGGCCAATTGGATCAGCGGCCATTTCCAGCTTTTGGTTTCGCGTTTAACGATAGCAATCGTGCTCATACATTGCATGGCAAAGGCATAAAAGACCATCAGCGAGAGCCCGGTGGCCAGGGTGTATACCGGGCCGCCATCGGCACGCCTGGCTGCATGCATCTTTTCGCGCAGGGGTTTGCTGTTCTCGTCCGCGCCACCCACACTGTACAGCGTAGCCATGGTGCCTACAAACACCTCGCGGGCCGCGAAAGAAGAGATCAAGGCTATACCCATTTTCCAATCATAACCCAGCGGGCGTATCGCGGGTTCTATGGCTTTGCCCATAATGCCGGCATACGATTGTTCCAGCTTTTCGCTGCCCTGCTGTTCTTTTTGTTCCTCGGTAAGGCTGCCTTGTTGCTCGGCCAGCTGTTCGTATTTCAGTTGTACGGCATCCATTTTTGCGGCGGGACCATAACTGGCCAGGGCCCAGAGGATCAGCGATATGACCAGGATCACTTTACCGGCATCGGTTACAAAGATCTTCGCTTTTTCAAACATGGTAATCAGGGCGTTCTTCCAGCGGGGCGCGCGGTATACCGGCATCTCCATCAGGAAGATGCTGTGTTCGCGGCTCTTCATAATCCAGCCCAGTATACGCGCTACGATCAGGGCGGTTACAAAGCCCAGCAGATACATGCCCATCATCACCAGGGCCTGCAGGTTGAAGATGCCGAAGATATACCGCTCGGGTATAACCAATGCGATCAGGATGGTATAGATCGGCAGGCGGGCCGAACAGCTCATAAAAGGGGTAACAAGTATGGTGATCAGCCGTTCTTTACGGTTCTCGATCGTACGGGCGGCCATTACCGCCGGGATGGCGCAGGCCATGCCACTGATCAGCGGCATTACCGAACGGCCGTTCAGGCCTACCGAACGCATCAGCCGGTCGGTAAGAAAACTGATACGGGCCATGTACCCGCTGTCTTCCAGCAGGGTAATGATTCCGAATAATAAAGCGATCTGCGGGATAAAAATAACGACCCCGCCAATACCGGCCAGCAGGCCATTGACCAGCAGGTCGCTCCACCAGGCTTCGGGCAGCAGACCGGCCGCTTGTCCCTGCAGGAAGGCAAAACCATTCTCGATCCAGCTCATCGGGTAACTGGCCAGCCAGAATACGCACTGGAACATCAGGAAGAGCACCAACAGCAAAATAACATTGCCCCAAACGCGGTGCAGCAGGATCTTATCCAGCCGCTCGGTAAACTGCTCCTTACGGGTCGGTACCCCTTCTGTTACGGTTCTCTGTACGATGTCGCCGATACGCCGGTAACGGGCCATTACTTCCTCGGCCTGTATCCGTGCTTTCAGGAATCTTTTTTTCTTGATCACCGTAGCAATCTGTTGTTGCTGATCGGCGGTCAGGAATTCGATTTTATCGTTGGCAGAGGCAATATGTAAAGCAGCATAGTCGCTGGCTACGCCCGATATGGCCCGTATGTCCTGCAGGGCTTCGCCGGCCAGCGGCGTAACCGGTGCAAAATCGGGTTCGGGAATAAATTCGGTATGGTGAAAAGATGCGATTGTTTTTTTAAGTGCGCTCAGTCCCTTGTTCTTCCTGGGGTTGATCGCCACCACGGGGATACCCAGTTCCTGTTGCAGGGCTTCCATATCTACCGATATGCCTTTTGAATCGGCAATGTCCAGCATGGACAGGGCCAGGATTACCGGCAGTTTCAGGTCGATGATCTGCGAACAGAACAGCAAGCTGCGTTTGAGGTTGGCGGCATCGGCCACGATCACGACCAGGTCGGGACGGTCTTTGCCGTAAGGGTTGAGCAGTACTTCGTAAGCGACATATTCGTCGGCACTTTTGGGATAGAGGCTGTAGGTGCCCGGCAGGTCGATGATTTTGGCTTTAATATCGGCGCTGATCTGGGCGCGCCCGGTCTTTTTGTCCACGGTTACGCCCGGGAAGTTCCCTACCTTCTGGTTCAGCCCTGTTAATGCGTTGAACAGGGAGCTTTTCCCGCTATTGGGATTACCGGCTAATGCTATCTTAAAGAAGTCACTCATGAATGTGGGCGCAAAGATAGGAAATACCGGAGGCTGGTATAACGTTTGTCACAGAAGAAATGACAATGAAAAAAATAAGTTAAGCGCCTGGTTTTAACGGTCGTTGGCGACCACCTGGGCTTTCCACATCATATCGAACACCTTTTGTTTCAGACCCTGTACATCGTTGGGCAGGAATTCGGCAATGTCTACTTCTGGCAGGAATATAGCGCGGTTAATACCGGCATTCCAGCTCCAGAAGCTGCTGTAGTGCCAGCGCTTATAGGTATCGGGAAAGATAACGGGCAGGATAGGCGTGCCGGTTTTAAGGGCCAGCCTGAAAGCGCCGTCGTAAAAGCTTTTCAGCGGTTCGCCGGTTTCGTTAAAGGTGCCTTCGGGAAAGATGAAGATACTGCCTTCGCGTTGCAGGCTGCGGCGTAGCAACTGCATGCTCCGCGACTTGCTTTTGGTATCGCTCCGGTCGACCAGTACGGCCATCTGTTTATACAGGAAGCCGAACAGTGGTATGCGCGCCAGTTCTTTTTTGGCCAGGGGCCTTACGAAAAAAGGAATGGTGCGGAAGATGAGCGGCGTATCGAGATAGGAGATATGATTGGCTACTACGACATAGTTCCTGCCGCGCTGCGGCTTTTGCAGGTACTCTCTTCTTGCCGGCATCCCGATCAGGAAAAACCAGACATAACTCCAGCCCCGTATCAGTTGCCATATGGCTTTGCGGCCCCAGGCGCCGAAGAAACTGAAGAGTATGAAAAAGGGGAACAGCAGTAAAAAAAAGACAACAAAAACGACGATGCAATAGGTCGTATAGAAATAACGCAAAACGCTCTTTTTAAAATTTGTGTACCGGGAAACGGTACTGCTTTACACTCTGGGCATCCAGCCCCGATGCAGCGCCTCGCGGAACGGCCATGGGATCGATGCCAGGATCACGATCAGTGCGATCAGGAAGCACCAGAAGGCCTTGCTGAACTTCTGTTTATCCGGTCCGGCTTTCTTGGTAGCAGCATAACCGACATGCACCAGGACAACACCGATGAGCATGCCAACGATATGTTCCAGGGCAAAAAAGCGATACTCAGGCACTTTCATGACTGCGCCGAACCCCTGGTTTTGAATGTTCTTGATGCCCAGGGCTCCCACAAAATACAGGTACAGGCCTACCAGCAGCTGCAGGTCCATCGTGATCAGGAAAAACAATGCAGGACGTTTATCGGAACCTGTAAAACTTTTACCGCCGTTTCTGCCAGCTGCCATCTTAACAATGGCCCATATAGCTACGATTAATACGATCCAGCGTAAAACGCTGTGCAGGTGTAACATTCCGGTATACATAGTTATGCTGTTTTGATAAAGGAGCCCTGCAGGGCCGGGAATTAAGGTATAAAAATGGCATAAAGGAATGTGGGGCTTTCGTCCCGCATTGCCCTTATGCTATTTTTTTATTTTTCGCGGACAATAAAAATTATCCTACTAATGCTTCGTATGCTTTGGCATCCATCAGGCTTTCTACCTGAGAAAGATCGCTGATCTTCATTTTTACCATCCAGCCTTCGCCGTAAGGATCCTGGTTTACAGATTCCGGTGCGGAAGCCAGGTCCGGGTTTACTTCGGTGATCGTTCCTGATAAAGGAAGGTAGAGGTCCGACACGGTTTTTACAGCTTCTACAGAGCCAAAAATGTCGTGCGCATTCAGCGACTGACCTACGGTTTCGATTTCCACATATACGATATCGCCCAGTTCGCGTTGTGCAAACTCGGTAATACCGATAGTTGCCGTATCGCCTTCAATTAACACCCATTCGTGATCTTTGGTGTATTTCAGATTTTCAGGAAAGTTCATTTTAATAAGAATTTTATGGGGCGAAAATAAGAGAAAAAAATCACAAAGCGGAAAAATAACCGCGGGCCGCATCAGGCATCAACACTCCTGCGCAGCTCTTTGGTAGAGGTAAGCCTGCCCACGGTAAGTCCCTGCACGATAATCGAGAACAATACGATAAAATACGTGATGGCCAGGAATACATTTTTGTTGAGGTAATCGTCGATAGAAAGGGCCAGGGCAATGGACACACCGCCCCGCAGGCCTCCCCATACAAGGATGGTAATCGTTTTACGGTCAAACTTATTGTTACGGAACGGGATCAGTTTGGTGGGGATCCAGATCGAAAGCAAACGGGCAAAGAGCACGATAGCGATCGAGAGCAAGCCTACTTTCCAGTACAGGCCCAGGTCGGGGATAATGATCAGTTCCAGGCCGATGATCAGGAACAGGATGGCGTTCATGATCTCGTCGACCAGTTCCCAGAACTTATCCAGGTAGTCTTTAGACACGGCCGACATAGCCCGGGTACGGCCCAGGTTGCCCACTACAAGCCCTGCCGCAACCATGGCCAGTGGCCCCGACATATGCAGGCTGTGCACGATCAGGTAACCGCCCATTACGATCGCCAGGGTGATCAGTACGTCTACTTTATAGTTGTCGACTTTTTTCATCATTACCGAACCGATAAAGCCCAGCAGCAGGCCGATGGCCAGGCCCCCGATGGCCTCCTTGGCGAGCAGCATGCTGATGCTGCCGAACGACAGGTCCACATCCTTGCCCTGGGCTACCTGCAGCAGGGTTACGAATACCACAACCGCCACACCGTCGTTAAAAAGCGACTCGCCGGCTACTTTGGTCTCCAGCGATTTGGGTACGCCGGCCTGTTTCAGGATGCCCAATACGGCAATAGGGTCGGTAGGCGAGATCAGTGCGCCGAATACCAGGCACTGGATAAAGGGAATATTGAAATGCAGCATCTGCAGGGCATAATACGACAGGATACCGACCACGAAGGTGGAGATGATCACACTGACGGTCGAAAAGACGACCACCGGGATACGTTGCTCCCGCAAGTCGCTCATATTGATATGGATGGCCCCGGCAAACAGCAGGAAGTTCAGCATGGCGCCCATCAGGATATCGGAAAAATCGAAGCCGCTGAGCAGGCGGGAGAAGCGGTCGAAGGTATGCGGGAAAATATTCTCAGTGGCGATAAGTCCAAGGGACACAAGCAATGCGATCACCATGATGCCGATGGTTGCCGGCAGTTTGAGGAAGCGCGCGTTGAGGTAGGAAAAAATAGCACAGAGAACGATAAGTGCAGAAAAAGAGTAGTACAATTCCATAGTTAATTCAAATAGCCTTAAATCGTTAGCGAAGGCTGCAAAGGTACGAAAATGCATTTTTTAGGCCCGGGAACGCATGATTCCTGCACGGGTATTGCCATAGCGCCGGTTTTACCCCTGCTCCGGCAGCATCCGGCCGGGAGCAGATCAACACGGGTCATTGTTATTAATTCTTTGTAACTTTGCGGCGCAAAACTTTGTATGCCTTATGCAGATTCAAGTAATGAAATCCAAGTTGCACCGTGTGACGGTTACAGAGGCCGATCTGAATTATATCGGCAGCGTAACCATTGACGAGGACCTGATGGATGCAGCTAATTTTATTGAGCATGAAAAAGTACAGATCGTTAACATCAACAATGGCGAACGACTGGAAACTTATATCATTAAGGGTGTCCGCGGCAGCGGAAAAATATGCCTTAACGGACCGGCCGCCCGTAGGGTAAGTCCCGGCGACCTGGTAATCATCATTTCCTATGGCCTGATGGATTTTGAAGAGGCGAAGTCTTTTAAACCTACGGTTATTTTCCCGAAAGAAGGCAATAAGCTTTAAGCGGTTATACGGCGCGGTGCCAGACACTGCCGCCGCAGGCTGCCCGCAAGCCGGGATATACCAAGATTAACACCGAACCCTATAGCATACACCATGTCAAAAAAGACGGCATCTACTATCCTGCAACTGATTGTTTTCCTGGGTCTCGGCGTTGCGTTGATCCTCTGGCGATACCAGGCCATCAACGAAACCGAGAAAAAGGCCATGTTCGAGGCCTTTTCGCATGTACGCTGGTGGCTGGGCGTACCTATCCTGGTCATTGGTTTCCTGTCGCACCTGTTCAGGGCCCTGCGCTGGAAACAGCTGTTACAACCCCTCGATATTTATCCCTCTGTTCCCAATATTACGTTTTCCGTACTGATCGGTTACCTGGCCAATGCCCTGGTGCCGCGCCTGGGCGAGGTAGCCAAGTGTACCGTGCTGGCCAAATACGAAAAGGTACCCGCCGATAAACTGGTCGGTACGATCATTGCCGAACGGGCCTTCGACCTCGTATGCCTGGTGCTTATCCTGTTTATCACCCTGGGCCTCCAGTACAATATCATTTACCCTTTTGCCCGCGATCTTTATATGAAACTGTTTACCGACAGTTCGGGTAACTTTATCTGGTTGCGGATCGTCATAGCCCTGGCCATCGCGCTGGGCGGGATCCTGGCTATCGTATTGCTGTACCGCAAGATCAAAAACTCCAAGGTAGGGCATATTATCAAAGGCATCGGCGAAGGACTTAAAGCCATCGGGCAGGTAAAACGTAAAGGCGTATTCCTGTTATACAGCCTGCTCATCTGGAGTATGTACACCCTGGCGGTAGTCGTTGGTTTTTATGCGCTGCCCGAAACCGAACACATTACACCGCTGGCCGGCCTGGCCGTTATTACCTTCGGCAGCGTGGGTATGATCGCTACGCCCGGTGGTATTGGCGCTTACCCGGTAATCGTGGCGCAGGTATTGCTGCTCTATGGTATCAGCGAAGGTATAGGCCTGGCCTATGGTTGGGTAAGCTGGGCTGCACAAACGGCCATCGTGGTATTGCTGGGTTTATTATCACTTATTTTATTGCCGCTCTATAATCGCAATCAAAATGCAAAAGCTTAAAAAAGAACTGGTACAGGATAAGATCATGTCCCGCGAGGCGCTCGCACACCTCTGCGCCGGCTGGAAAGTGAAAGGGTATAAAATTATATTTACCAATGGCGTTTTCGATATCCTGCACCAGGGGCATATCCGCTTGCTGCTGGATGCCGCAGAGCTGGGACATAAGCTGGTCGTAGGCCTTAATACCGATGCTTCTGTAAAAAGGCTCAAAGGCGAAAGCCGCCCGGTTAATGCCGAAGATTCCCGCGCCCTGCTGATGGCAGCTCAACTTTACGTCGATGCCGTATGTCTTTTTGAAGAAGATACCCCGCTGGAGCTTATCGAAGCCATACGTCCCGATGTGATCGTTAAGGGCGGCGATTATACGCCCGGTACCGTAGTCGGCGCCGATGTGGTAAAAACTTATGGCGGCGAGGTGGTAATCGTACCTACCGTTGAAGGTTATTCCACCACCCATATCATCAACAGCCTGAAATAGGGCCATTGCCTATATCAATGCGCCGGCCGCAAGGGTATTCGTATATTTGTAAACATGGTTAGCGCAACAATATCCATAACGCAGGTGTATACCTGGCTCTCGGAGATCTCGGACCCGGAAATACCCGCCGTCTCGATCCTCGACCTGGGTATCGTACGCGATGTGGTACTTGCAGACGATGCCGCATCGGTATCGGTAACCATTACCCCTACCTACAGCGGCTGCCCGGCCATGGACCTGATCAGTATGCAGATCCGGATGGCGCTGATGAGCCGCGGTTTTAAGAAAGTAGATATCAATATGCAGTTGGCGCCCGCCTGGACTACCGACTGGATTACTCCCGAAGGCAAGGCCAAAATGCAGGCCTATGGCATCGCGCCACCTATCCGTAAAGCCAAGGATGGGTTAGGACTTTTCGAAGAAGATGATATCGAATGCCCGCATTGCCATTCCCTCCATACCGAACTGGTCAGCCAGTTTGGCGCTACCAGTTGCAAGGCCATGTACCGCTGCCTCGACTGCAAAGAGCCTTTCGAGCATTTTAAGTGTCATTAAGATGCGTGCTACGTTTTAGAAAATGTAATCTTGTTCCTCCCCTTAGTTCTTAACAGCGAAGCAATGTGGCGTAAAGCAACAGGTTTAGACATCGCTTTTGCAGGCTCGATCCATTTTTAATTGCTGTTATTTTTAGTCGGGTTTCAATATGTGGATTTGGATTTATTTTTTAAATTCGTATTATGACCGATAGTAAATTATATCAGCTGATGGCTGTGGTTGAGGAGATCGGCCAACTGGATGAAATGATTGCCCTTCATGAAAAGCAGGGCTCTGATCTCATGCTGTCGCAGTATAGCGAAAAAAAGGTTGCGCTTACCGGCTACCTGATCCGGGAATTGATCGATCCGGCCGAAAATTCTTATGAAAGTTTGATTGCGATCCGGAGTATTCTGGATAAATTTTTCGGCTACTCTATTTCGGAAATCAAACCTTCTTCCGAACCGCATTTCAACAAAATTAAACAGCTTATTGACGTTATCGAATAGGGAATATGCCGGCATATGTCGCTTCTCGCTTCACTATTTGCCGCCCCGGTCCGTACCCGGGGCATTTCTATTTTATGTCTTATCTTTAAGACATCGGTTATCGGATGTACGCTTGCCCGGCAGCCCCGGCTAACACGGCAGTAACCCTATAAACAAGATACCATGGCAAAAACAAATTTTCAATCTGTAGATCAATACCAGGGCACCTTTCCGCCCGAAATAGCGGCACGCCTCGAGCAGGTAAGAACAATGATCCGGGAGGTGGCGCCCGATGCAGAAGAGGTGATTAGCTACCAGATACCGGCTTATAAATACCAGGGCTTCCTGGTTTATTATTCCGGCTATAAAAACCACATTTCGCTGTCTTACCCGTTCAGCGCGGCTTTGCTGGCCGAGTTCAAAGAGGAGCTTGCGAAGTACAAAGTCAGCAAATCGGCGATTCAATTTCCCAACAGCGAGCCCTTGCCTTTAAGCCTGATCAAACGCATTGTCCGGTTCCGGTTACAGGAAAATAAGGCCAAAGCGAAATAATTATTGTGTGTTTTTAATGCGGGTTTTACCCGGAGCTTTTAATACTATTTGTAAGATGACTTTTGATTTATTGTGTATGTGCGTGGGTCTGTTGCTGGTTCCATTTGTCTATTTTGCGTTTCCCCGTTTATTCTTTACCAAAAGCATGGAGCGGCCCTGCTGGATTGTCGCAGGACTAATTGCATTTGCCGGTTTGCTTGCTGTACTCCATAATGGTCTTTTTCCCGGCCCTTGTTTTCCGCTGTTCCTGTTCTGTCCCTTATTCGCTCTTTTTGTACTACGTATCGGTTGTTACCTGTTCCGGAAACGGTATCGTCGTAATCCTGTTATCCCGGAAGTGCGGGCAACTTCTTATTACGATGAATGGGACAAGGACCGGGTCTTCCTGTTCCTGTACCTGATGATAATCGTGTTGGGACCGACAAGCATATTCTTTTACATGTATCCCTCTTTTGCCGTTGCGGCACGTTAACTGTAGCTGCAGGCGGTATTTACAGCAACCCTTTCAACCAGGCTGCTATATCCGCCCATTCTTCCTGCACCGTTTCATGTCCTACCGGGTATTCGTGATAGTTCAGTTGTATACCATGTTGTTCGGTCAGCGCTTTTGCCGCACGGGCATAGGATATGGGCAGCACGGCATCAGCTGTGCCATGACCGATAAAGACATGAAGCCGTTGTAACTTAGTGCCGGCAGCCATTACAGGCTTTATCTCCGGCAATACCCGGCCGCTCAGGGCAAGGATGCCTTTTACTTTCTCGGGCCGGCTTAAGGCCAGGCTATAGCTCATAATAGCGCCTTGGCTAAAGCCCAACAGGAATACGCGCTCCGGATCTGCATCATATTTTTCCAGTACCTGGTTGATAAACTGTACCAGGATGATCCGGCTCTTCTCCGCCTCTTCGGCATTGATGACCGGTGTGCCGGCCTCGAAATGTACGTGGAACCAGGCATAAGCGCCGGGCTGTAAGGTAAACGGGGCGCGGGCTGCGATCACCAGGCTTTCTTCCGGCAGGCGGTTGGCGTAAGTAAAAAGGTTGTCTTCATTGCCGCCTACACCATGCAGCAAAATAATAACCGGCGGTTTTCCTTTGCCGGGGCGCAGTGGTTCCCGCAGGCGGTAGTGTAGTAACAGGTGTTCCCCTTTTAAGAAATGGGGCAGGGCAGGATTGGTATGCATCAGGAGTAAGATTAAGATCAGTAAAAAGCGCATGGGTCTTGTGTTTTACCCGACCTGGAAGCAGCGCATGCCGATACCGGCATACTGGTAGCCTTCGTAGGTATAGGTTACGGGTTCGTCTTTGTCTTTAAGGCCCAGGCTGTACAGCATAGGCAGGTAGTGATCGCTGGTCGGTACGGCCAGCCTTGCGGCGGCGCCCAGCCCGGTATAGCGCACCAGGTCATCCACCTGGTTATGGTCTATTTTGTTTTTAACCAGGGC
Organism: Taibaiella chishuiensis; assembly: GCF_003014535.1. Lineage (GTDB taxonomy): Bacteria > Bacteroidota > Bacteroidia > Chitinophagales > Chitinophagaceae > Taibaiella > Taibaiella chishuiensis. The sequence goes on from NZ_PYGD01000001.1 coordinate 1,384,186, forward strand.
ATCAAATTCCAGGGCCCAGTCGTAAGGCTTTGCGTCCATGTCGTGCCAGTCTACCATACCCAGGTTATGTACGATATTGCCACTGCCGATAACCAGTACACCCTTGCTGCGTAAGGCTTTTAGCTCGGTAGCCAGTTGGTAATGGTAGGCTGCAGGCTGGCTGTAGTCGATGCTCATCTGGAATACCGGCACATCCGCTTCGGGATAGAGAAATTTCAATACCGTCCACGCACCGTGATCGAGGCCCATGGCCTGGTCTTCTTGTACGGTAGTGCTTTGTACCTGGCGCACCAGTTCGCGTGCCAGCCCCGGATGTCCAGCCGGTGCATATTGCACCCGGAAGAGCCGGTCGTCGAAGTGGCCAAAATCATAGATCGCCTTTGGCGCAGGGTTAACGGAAACATAAGTGCCGATGGTTTCCCAATGGGCCGAGATCACAAGTATAGCTTCGGGTTTGTCCATCTTTGCGCCCAGGCTGCTGAGGTGTTGTGTGAAGCTGTTGTCCAGTATAGCATTCATCGGGTGCCCATGCCCGATAAAGAGCACCGGCATTTTCTTTGCCCTTACCGGCAGACCGCTGGTGAGTTGATGCAAACCCTGTAATTGCAGCGCCGCGGGGGCGAGGGGCAACATGGCTATCGTTTTTAAAAAGTCTTTGCGTTTCATCGTCGTCAATTTTATTGTTGGCCCAGGCCGACCTGGTTGGCATAAGTCTGGTTGTCCCAGAATAAATGTTCTTCGATCATCACACCATCTTTCCAGATACCGATGGTGGCCATAGGCATTTTAAAGGCTTTGCCGGTAGGCTGGATAAACTTGCCTTCGCCTATAGGCATGGGTTGGGTAAAGGTGCCTTCGAATACACCGGTTACCGCGGTAAAATCGCCGCTGCCGAATTTTATCGGGTGAATCTTAATGCGGGTATCGGGTGCATGTACAAACAGTTTCTTCATGTCTTCGATATGTACTGCCAGTCCTTCGGTCATATGCCCGTCGGGCCAGTATACCTTTATGTTTTTGGCATGGCTTTCGTGGAAACGTTCCCATTGCTGGTTGCTGAATACCGTATAGTCGAGCGTGTCGAAAATGTCGAGGTGCTGTTTGACGCGCGCGTCAGCTGCCGTAAGGGTTTTGAGCTGTTGCCGGAGTGCAGTCACTTCGCGGGTACCGGGTTTCGATTGGGCCTGGCCTATGGTAGCGGTGGTCAACAGGATGCCTGTAGTGAGCATAAGTACGGAAAGAAGGTAACGCATAATAATTGTTTTAGGGAGTGTATTGTTTCGTTTTTACTATGCAAAGATGGGGGTATGCCGGCCCCTTTTCCTTTGATCCAGGATAGGAAAACAACTTGATCCAGGTTAAGCAATGCTGCCCGGAAAGCAGAACGCCGCCCCGGCTAAGGGGCGGCGTTCTGTGTATAAATAAGCGGATGCGTTACGCTACATATGCTTCCGGATACGGCTCAGGCTTTCCGGTGTAATGCCCAGGTAAGAGGCAATATGGATCAGGGCTACACGTTGCGCTATGCCGGGCTGATTGGCCACCAGCTCGCGGTAACGCTCTTCGGCAGGCACGCTCAGCGTCTCGTTGAGCCGCAATTGCAGGGCTACGTAAGCCCGCTCGTACAGCAGGCGGAAATAACGTTCGATCACCGGTATTTCCTGGTACAGACCCTGCAGGTCCTCGTACGAAAGTACCAGTACTTCGCTGTCTTCGAGGGCTTCGATATGCACCTGGCCCGGCTTCCGGGTAATAAAGCTGTACAGGTCGGACACCCAATGATTTTCGAGGGCGATCTGTAATACATGCTCCACGCCCTTTTCGTCGATCGTATACGAACGGAAACTGCCTTTGTTGACGAAGATCAGGATACGGCATACTTCACCTTCCTGTACGATGCTCTTTTTCTTACGTACATGGCGCAGCTTGAAACAGTCCGACAGGCGTTCCTGTTCGGCCGGTGTAAGGCTGATCTTTTCGGTAAAGCGCTCGATAAGGTGGGTATGCATAGCCGGGGCCGCTTAAGCGGTGTATCGGTGTTTATAATTCAATACATACGTTTTTGGGCTCGGTAAAAAAGCGTAAAGCTTCCCAGCCGCCTTCGCGGCCTACGCCGCTGTTTTTGAAACCGCCGAAGGGCGTGCGCAGGTCGCGCAGCAGCCAGCAGTTTACCCATATGATGCCGCTGTGTACCTGGGCTGCCATACGGTGCGCCCGGCTTACGTTTTCGGTCCAGATGGTAGCGGCCAGGCCATAGTCGCTGGCATTGGCCAGTTGCAGGGCTTCGGCTTCGGTAGTAAAGGATTGCAGGCTTACTACCGGTCCGAATATTTCTTCCATATTGGTCCGGCAATCGGGGCCCAGGCCTTCGATAATGGTAGGTTCGATAAAGTAGCCATTGGCACAGCGGCCTTCGGGTTTAAGGGCATTGCCACCCAGCAATACGGTGCCGCCTTCTTCTTTCGCCAGTTCGATACAACCCAGTACTTTTTCGTAGTGTGTTTTACTAACCACAGCGCCTTGCTTGGAAGTCTCTGCGAGCGGATCACCCACAGTCAGTTTTTTTACTTCGGCTACAAACGCTGTTTTAAATTGTTCGTAAATGCTTGCTTCTACCAGGATGCGGCTGCCGCAAAGGCAGATCTGGCCCTGGTTAGCGAAGGAGGACTGTACGGTCGTCTTCAGCATCTTTTCCCAGTTGCAGTCGGCGAAGATGATATTGGGATTTTTACCGCCCAGTTCGAGCGATAATTTTTTGAACATCGGTGCGGCTACTGCGGCAATGTCTTTACCCGCACGGGTACTGCCGGTAAAGGAGATGGCTTTGATCTCGGGGTGGCTTACAATGGATGCGCCGCAATGCGGACCGCCGCCGTGTACGATATTGAGCACACCGTCGGGCAGGCCTGCTTCCCGCGCAATCTCGCACAGCAGGTAGCCGGTCATCGGGGTTACCTCCGAAGGCTTGGCTACTACACAATTGCCGGCAGCCAGCGCAGGGGCTATCTTCCAGGTAAAGAGGTATAAAGGCAGGTTCCAGGGCGAGATACAACCGACTACCCCGATGGGGTTGCGCAGGGTATAGTTGATGGCTTTGCCCTGCATGCTGTGGCTTTCAGAGGCGTAGTGCATCAGGCCGGTGGCAAAAAAGCGGAAGTTGTCGGATGCACGCGGAATGTCCACTCTTTTCGACAGCCATAAAGGTTTGCCGTTATCATTGCTTTCGGCCAGGGCCAGGGCGTCCAGGTTGGCGTCGATCAGTTCGGCTATGCGGTTCAGTATTTTAAAGCGGTAGTCGGGTGTGGAGGTACTCCAGGCCGGGAACGCTTTTTTTGCGGCGTCTACGGCCAGCTGCACATCATCGGCGTCACTATCGGGTGTCTGGCTATATACCTCGCCGGTAGCGGGATTTACGTTATCCATAAACCTGCCGTTTTCGGGGTCGCAGAATTGCCCGTCGATATAATTAAGGATCTGTTTTGGAGCTGCTAAATTCATATTGCAAATATAGCGAAAGAAATAAGCCGGTGAGAACACCGGCCCCGACAATCGGCGCCGTTCGTGGGGGCGCCTGTTGTCTGAAAACTACAACCCTCTTTAATGTCTTTTATAAATTACTGCCGGCAGCCCTGCTCTTTTCGTCTTCAGCCCCGCCACCACGTTTGCGGGCCGGCGCCACCGTGTTTTTTCCAAACCGGTAAATGAGCGATATATTCGCTACCCGGGTCTCGCGTTGCGCTATAAAGTCTTCGCGATAGCCGGTATAGATGGATGTTGCCTTCGGGTAACCGGTAAAAAATATATCCTGGATATTGAATTTTAGTGTCGCCTTCCGGTCCAGGAAGTGTTTCTGGATACCGGCATTCAGCATCCACAAAGGCTGTACATCCATATATCCGTAAATCTGCCTGGCCTGGTAATACAGTTCCAGTTCTATAGAAATATTGCCGGGCAACAGGAAGGTATTATTGGTATTGAGGTCGAAGGTGGGTTTGCCGTTGCGCAAGGGGGTATTGGCAATATTGCCTTCATACAGGCTGTAATACATATTGATGTTCGACACATTGCTCCACCAGCGGGTAAACTGGAAAGTATAAGCGCCGCTGATCCCGACAAAGGTCATCTGCTTCAGGTTCTTGGTGGTTTGTACCGTAACGGAGTCTTCCGTATCGCTGGGTTGGATCACCTCGGTAATCACCCCTTTGTTGATCCCGTAGGTAAAGGTGGTTACCAGTTTCTGGTTAAAGGTATGTGACAGTTCTACGGAGTAAAACGATGCGGGCTGGAGGTAAGGGTATCCTGCGCGGTAGGTCGTTTTATCGATAAAGTATTTGAAGGGATTTAACTGCTGGTAATTGGGCCGTTCTATACGCCGGCTGAAGGTAATGCCCAGGTCTTGTTTCGCATCCAGGTGATATTGCAGGGCCAGGCTCGGGAAGAGCTGGGTATAACTGGTATCGTATTTCTGGCCGGTAGTGACCTGGTGCCAGTTGGCATTGGTGTTTTCCAAACGCAGGCCCAGCTGGCCGCTCCATTTGCTGGCATCCTTGCTCAGGTTGATATACCCGGCATTTATATTTTCCTTGTACAGGAAATGGTTGCTGCGCTTGGTATCCAGCACATAGTCGTTACCCACCATTTCGTAGAACAGGGGTTCGTTATCGGCTTGCGCAAAGCTGCTTTTTACTCCGGCTTCCAGGCGCAGGGCATGGCCAAGCGGGTGTATATAGTCTGCTTTGAGCGACTGGATACGGGTAACGCCGCTGAGTTTGCTTTTGAGGTAATAGTCGGGCTGGTAAGCGCTGCCGTCGGGCGCCGTATAACGTGTTACAAAGTTCTGCCTGTTGTCGGTATTAAAGGCGGCATAGTCGGCATCGATGCTTAATGACCGGCCGCTGCTGTCGAAGTTATGCCGCAGGTTCAGGTTAACGGCATAATTGTAGTATTTGTTGGCGTGCCTGCCTGTAGTCTTAAAGTCGTACAGTAAATGGTTGCCGCCATCTAAAGCCCGGGATGCATTATCGGCTTTGGGACTGAATACGTTACTGCCGAAACTGAATACAGCGCCCAGTGTGGTTGCATCGGAGAGGCTATAATCAATGCCGGTGCTGGCGGTATGGTTATTGAAGTCGAACACGGCATAGTTGTCCTGTTCATAACGGAACAACTGGCCGCCGTCGTTGCTCTTCGCCGTATCCAGGAATTTACGGTCCAGGGTCAGGTGGTTGAACCAGTAGCGGAGCGCGTAGTTGTAGTTGAAGTATACGTTCAGTTTTTTGTTGCGGTAGTTTAAAGTAAGACCAGCGCCATATTTGGGGAACTTTCCTTGCCCGTAATTAATGGTTGCGGTACCATTAATGCCCATGCGCTGGTCTTTTTTCGTTTTGATATTGATAATACCCGCGTTGCCTGCCGCGTCGTAACGGGCGCCGGGATTGGATATCAGTTCTATTTTATCTACCGATCCCGATGGCATGCCGCGTAGAACGGTGCCCAGGTCGGCGCCCTGCATCGGCGTGGGTTTGCCATCGATCCAGATCACCACACCCTGTTTGCCTTTCAGCGATATGTTATCGTTATTATCGACCGTTACACCCGGCGAGTGTTGCAGCACATCCATCACCGAAGAGCCGGAGCTCACGATGCTGTTTTCTACATTGACTACCACCCGGTCTGCTTTCACTTCCAGGAAAGGCTTCTGCGCCTGCACGGTTACTTCTTTAAGGGTACTCTTTTTCTCTGTAAGCACAATGTTGGGCGGGGCCGTGGTGCTGGTCAATACCGGGGAACTATAGCTATCGAAGCCCATGGCCGATGCTTTGAGCATATAAGGACCATCGGGCAGGCTTTCGAAGTTGTAATGCCCGTCTGCATCGGTCAGCGTCGTTTTTTGCAACACCGTATCCTTAAATAACATTACATAAGCGCCCGGCACCGGTTCCAGGGCCGGGTCGGTAACTTTACCGGAAAGTGTATGTTGGGCCTGTGCTCCGGCGCCGGTCCCGGCAAGCACAAGTAATGCGCAAAGTAAAAGGTGTTTCATGGCCCGGGATTTATGCGCTAAAGGTAAGCGCATGCGGCCTTCTAAATAATACCCCCGGGCGGGTGAAATGCAGTCCTGTAGCCTGTTTTGGTATCACCCTAACAGGGGGATTTTTTATAAAGGAATAGGAAAGGGTGAGGCAGGAGCAAAAAAAATCCCGGTCGCAGGGACCGGGATCTATACTTAGAAAGTTCGGTTATAAGCTTATTTCTTTAACCTGGTCGGAGATGACCAGGCGGCCGGCTGTTTTCGATTTAATCTCTTCGATGCTTACGCCTGGTGCATACTCGGTAAGCAGGAAGCCTTCCGGTGTTACTTCAAACACACCCAGGTCGCTTACGATTTTCTTTACGCATTTAAGTCCTGTTATAGGCAGGGTGCATGCAGACAGCAGTTTGGAATTGCCGGCTTTGTCGGTATGCTGCATGGCTACGATAATGTTTTTGGCAGAGGCTACCAGGTCCATAGCGCCGCCCATACCTTTCACCATTTTACCGGGTACTTTCCAGTTGGCGATATCGCCGTTATCGGCTACTTCCATAGCGCCCAGTACCGTCAGGTCTACACGGCCCGCACGGATCATACCGAAGCTGAGGGCGCTGTCGAAATAGCTGCCGCCCTTGCGCAGGGTTACGGTTTGTTTACCGGCATTGATCAGGTCGGCATCCACTTCCGCTTCTGAAGGGAAGGGGCCGATACCCAACATACCATTCTCGCTCTGCAGCTCGATTTCGATGTCTTCGGGCACATAGTTGGCCACAAGGGTAGGGATACCGATACCCAGGTTGACATACATGCCGTCTTTTAATTCCTGTGCAATACGTTGCGCAATCTGGTTTTTATCTAAAGCCATAAATTTTGTTTGTGATTTTATCGTTGAGCGCCGTTATACCGGTAGTCCCGCAAGGGCAGCCTGTAGGTTCGGCGCGGACAAAAATAGGCATTCTTTCCCTGCGGGAATATTTTTCAGCAAAAATTTGCACTCCGCTGCCAATTCGCTATATTGTGTAACTATATTATGTCGATTGCCCGGAATGAATTGCAGCTCCGGAAAGCTCCGGGGTACTGTTGATACAACTCAAAAGAAATTGCATTATGCTAACGATTGGTGTATTAAAAGAACCTGGCTTTGAACCCAGGGTTTCCCTGAATCCTGATATTGCAGCCGCACTGGTAAAGAGTAATATTAAAGTAGTGGCCGAAACCGGCGCCGGGGAGCGCGCCTTCGCCGGAGATCCCGTTTACACCGCTGCAGGCGTAGCTCTTGCCTCCCGGCAGGAAGTGCTGGCACAATCGGATATCCTGCTCTCCATCAACGCGCCCGCTGCCGAAGATTGCCGGCAGATGAAAAAAGGCGCGGTACTGATAGGCGTATACCAGCCTTTATTTAATCAAAAATTAATGCAGGAATGGGCAGTCTCCGGGCTGACCATTTTTAGTTTGGATACCCTGCCCCGTACTACCCGCGCCCAGGCTATGGACGTATTGAGTTCGCAGGCCAATATCGCGGGGTATAAGGCAGTGCTGGTAGCTGCCGCAGCCTATCCCCGCTACTTCCCTATGTTTATGACCGCTGCCGGTAGCATACCGCCTGCCAAGGCCCTGATCCTGGGCGCCGGTGTTGCCGGTCTGCAGGCTATTGCCACGGCGCGCCGGCTGGGCGCAGTGGTCGAGGTATTCGACACCCGGCCTGCCGTTAAAGAAGAAGTAATGAGTCTCGGCGCCAGGTTCGTGGAAGTAGAAGGCGCAGCCGATGCTTCCAAAGCCGGCGGTTATGCGGTAGAGCAGTCGGAGGACTTCCAGCAACGGCAAAAGGCCAAGATCGCCGAACATGTGGCCAAGGCCGATATCGTGATCACCACGGCACAGATACCCGGCCGGCAGGCGCCCGTGCTGATCACTACTGACATGATCGACTCGATGAAGCCCGGTTCTGTAATCGTAGACCTGGCAGCCGTTACAGGCGGCAATACCAGTCTTACCCGTAACAACGAAACCGTAGTACATAAAGGAATCAGCATTATCGGCAACTCGTCGCTGGCGGCAACCCTGCCGGCCGATGCCAGTAAGTTGTACGGTAAAAACGTACATAACTTCCTGAAAATATTGCTGGATAAGGAGAGTAACCTGGTGCTCAATTTCGGGGACGACCTCGTAAAAGGCGCTTGTATCGTGCATGGCGGCGAGGTGGTCAACGAGCGGGTCGCTCAACTCCTGGCTGCGCCGGCGCAAGGCTAAGCCTTTTTTCATTATTGTTTTTAACGCATAATCTTTCTGTTGATATGGACCAGTTCATGGATTTTTTTGCTTTGCATTATGATAAGATCACGATCGTTATCCTCTCTGTATTTTTAGGGATCGAGATTATAGGCAGGGTACCTTCCGTATTGCATACCCCGCTCATGAGCGGGGCCAACGCCATACATGGCGTAGTGGTTATCGGCGCCATCATCATTATGGGACAGGCGGAGCCCGACAACTATATGGCCCTGGTGCTGGGCTTCCTGGCCGTGGTATTGGGTACGCTTAACGTGGTGGGCGGTTTCGTGGTTACCGACCGCATGCTGGAGATGTTCCGTAAAAAGAAGGCCCCGCCCAAACCCTAGCGGGTACTGTGTTTCCGCTATTGTCCCCTATCTATCTTCTTCAATCCCTTAAAGGCTGATAACAGTTTATGAACTTCGTTTTATTGCTCTCTTACCTTATCGGTTCCGTTACTTTTATTGTGGGATTAAAAATGTTATCCCACCCCGACAAAGCCCGCAATGGCAATCTTATCGCCGCTGTGGGTATGCTGATCGCTATCGTGGCCACCATCTTCCTGTACCACGATGAGTCGGGTGCAAGACTGCATAACTATGGCTGGATTTTTTCCGGTCTCATTATCGGTACCGTGATCGGTACGGCTACCGCTAAAAAGGTAAAGATGACGGCCATGCCCGAAATGGTAAGCCTGTTCAATGGTATGGGCGGAGCCTGTGCCATGCTGATCTCTATCGTGGAGTTCAACCACCTGTATGGTAAGTACAGCAGTGTATTTGCCAACGGTACAGAATGGCAGCAGGGTAAAGGTTCGCTGGTTATTATCCTGCTGGGCCTTATTATCGGCAGTGTTTCTTTTGCAGGCAGTATCATTGCCTGGGGCAAACTGAATGGCAGTATAAAAGATAAACGTATCCCTGCCGGACAGGCGCTCAATTTTATATTGCTGGGTGGTATCGTGGTGCTTTCCGTTTTGTTGTTTACCGGGAGCCCGGCAATGGCCCCCCTGTTTTTCTATGCGGTGCTGCTGCTCTCTTTACTATACGGTATCCTGTTCGTGATGCCGATCGGCGGGGCCGATATGCCCGTGGTTATTTCGCTGCTCAACTCCTTTACGGGTGTAGCCGCGGCCTGTGGCGGCTTCCTGTATAATAACCCCGTAATGCTTACCGGTGGCATCCTGGTGGGTTCGGCCGGTACGATACTGACGATCCTGATGTGTAAAGCCATGAACCGATCGCTCAAAAATGTACTGATCGGCGCTATAGGGGCGGCCAGCGGCAACGCCGGTGCGGGTAATGGTAAGGAGCAGGGCAATTATAAAGAGATCAGCGTTAACGACTCTGCGGTATTGATGGCCTATGCCCGTAAAGTATTTATCATACCCGGTTATGGTTTGGCTGTAGCCCAGGCCCAGCACGCCTGTCATGAACTGGAAAAACTTTTGGAAGAAAAAGGTGTGGAGGTAAAATATGGTATACACCCTGTAGCAGGCCGTATGCCGGGTCATATGAATGTACTGCTGGCAGAGGCTGATGTGCCTTACGAAAAACTATTGGAGATGGAAGAAGCCAACAGCGAATTTCCTACCACCAATGTGGTACTGATACTCGGCGCCAACGATGTGGTGAACCCCGCTGCCAAAGAAGATCCTGCAAGCCCGATTTATGGTATGCCTATACTCGAAGTGGAGCAGGCCGAACATATTATCGTAAACAAACGCAGTATGAAACCGGGTTATGCCGGTATCGAAAACGACCTGTTCTTCAAGCCCAAGACCTCCATGCTTTTCGGCGATGCCAAAAAGGTATTGCAGGAGCTGGTTGCTGAACTGAAAAGCCTGTAACGTTGTCTTATCACGCCGGTCATAATTTAATAATGTTTTGCCTACGGTGAAGTCATAAACAGTGTCGATTTTTAGCGATACATCCGGGTTATCTGGACCCGGTGTTGCTCTAAATCGCCCGCCATGAAACGTGTTTATGCACTTTGTCTCTTCCTCTGCCTGGCTGCCGCTGTGCAGGCGCAACCCGGCGAATCCCGCCTGCCGCAAACCCTCTTGCATCCCGTAGCCGATGCTTATATCCCTGTATCCGTATACCCGCTGCCCGACTGGGGGCGGGCGCTTGCTGCGGAGCAGCAGGGCATTTCCGTACCCTTCCGTGCCGGCTTACCGGTAAGTACCGATATCCGTTTCCCGGCTTCGGGCGCCTGGACGGTATTGCCCGGCGGCCGCCAGGTATGGCAGGCCAGGGTGCAGATCGCCGGCGCGCCGGCTATAGGTTTTTATTACGACCAGTTCGCATTGCCGGAAGGCGCGGCCCTGTTTGTAAAGAACAAAAACGGGCGGCAGTTACTCGGGGCCTATACCAGCCGCAACAATACGCCGGAGGGGCTTTTCGCCCACGAAGCCCTGCAGGGTGATGAGGTTACCCTGGAGCTTGATCTCGAAGCCGGTGTCCCGGAATCGGCAGTACGCCTGCATATCAACCAGGTGCTGGTTTACTTCCGCGCTTACGAATACCTGAATCGTTATGAGATTGCCGATGCATCGCGGCCTACCGATGCCGATAACCTGCACCTGGAAGGCGGCGCTTCTCTTTGTCATATTAATGCAGTATGTCCTTTGGGTATGCATTATCCCTTTGCACGCAAAGCCACGGTGCAAACGGTGTATCCCAACGGTAACCTCTGCAGTGCTACCCTGGTCAATAATACCGGTAATAGTACCACAGCCTGTAAACCTTACCTGCTTACCGCTACGCACTGCGAAGAGACGAACAGCACGGCCAACACGGCTTTCGCGCAAATGCTGATCCGGTTTAATTTTGAAAAGCAGCAATGTACCAGCGGTCCGCCTGCCGAGGTAAACACCTTAACCGGCGCTTATTTCAGGGCACGATCCAATTATATCGAGGTTACACCGCCATCGATCAATGGCGATTTCCTGTTGCTGGAGCTGAAGGATAAAATACCCGCGGCCTGGGATGCATACCTCTCAGGCTGGAACCGGGACGAGACCCTGCCGGCGACGCTTACTTATCCCAAACGTTATATCGGGTTTCATCACCCGGCAGGCGATGCCAAGAAGATTGTAACCAGCACCGGTATCAGTCCGGAAGGCGATGCTGGTGGCTCTATGGGACCGGGCACCCACTGGCAGATGTACCCGATCGACTCGGGAGGCATCGAAGGCGGATCGTCGGGCAGCGGCCTGTTTGATGGCGAAGGCCGCCTGGTAGGTATTGCCTCCGTGGCCGGCGGGCCCAGTGCCGCCTGTACCGCTACGGGTCAACCCGGTCGCAGCGCTAGTTTTTATACCTATGTACAATACAGCAAACTGAACCTGGACTGGGATTATAGCCAGGACGGCGCAGATGCCTTCCGCAAGCTGAAACCCTGGCTGGACCCGCAGGGTACCGGTACGCTTACCCTCGATGCCGTAAAGTCGGATTGCAGCATGGCCGGCAGCAGCATTGTCGTGCAGGACGGCGGGCTTCCCGGCGATGCGATCGCTGTGGGCCCTAACCCGCTGACACAGGCGCAACTTGAAATTTATGTCCGCCTTGCAGAGCCGGCAAGTTTACAGGTCGACCTCTTCGACGTACGTGGCATACCCTGTCGCAGTTATGTTACAGGCAGGATACAGCAGGGCAGATTTTCGCTCGATATGTCGGGCCTGGCCAACGGGATGTACCTGGTACGGTTTAACAACGGCAAGGGTACCTGTACCAAAAAAATTATGCTTTCCCGTTAAATAATGCAACTAGACCCGGAGCTATGTCCCCGGCTGTAAGCGTGAACAGCTGTGCTGTGTAGTGTCAGGTCTATTTTTTAATTTCATATAGGATAATTTTCCGGAGTATGTGAGTTTCTTTTTGATTTTAACACTAATTAACAAACAAGGTCCCAGGATTCCTTTGCTGCGTCGGTACTTTCGCAAAAAAAATTATGAAGAAGATAGGATTATCGCTTGTCCTCCTGGTAGCTTGTGCTGCCGGCGCTCAGGCGCAGATCGGTAAAGGTGGCGTCCCGGAAAGTGTGCAGCTGCGTAACGATCAACAATATGTACCGGTACATACTGCGGTATTACCCGACTGGGCAAGTTTCCTGCAGAAAGAGAAGGCAGCTATTGCCGCAGGCACCCCCAAACCCCTGACGCTCTCGCTCAGCACGCCTACAGATATCAGTTTCCCTGCTTCCGGTTCGATCACCACGCTGGACAACGGCCGCAGGATCTGGCGCAGCCAGCTCCGCATCGACCAGGCGCCGGCTATCGGTTGTTACTACGACCGTTTTCATTTACCGCAAGGCGTTAAATATTATATCTCCAATGGCAACGGCGCCCAGATTCTCGGCGCTTTTACCAGCGAGAACAATACCCCCAGCGGCCACTTTGCCAATGAAGCGGTACAGGGCAACCTGGTAAACCTGGAACTGGATATCGATGCCGGTGTAGACCTTAAGGATATCGATTTCCATATCTACCGTTCTGCCGTTTACTTCAGGAGTTATGAATACCTGAATGCCTACGAAGGCATGCATACCATCGACTTTATCGATACGGCATTGGACGGTTCCGCATCGGTTTGTACGATCAATGCGATTTGCCCTCCGGGATCGGCTTACAGCAACCAGCGTAAAGCAACCGTACAGATACTCGATCCCTTTGGCGGCGCCTGCAGTGCAACCATGATCAATAATACCGGCAATAGCCCGGCCAGTTGTAAACAATACCTGCTTACAGCCAGCCACTGCCAGGGCGAAAACGATACGGTTTCTTCGGCCTTCGACGAAATGATCGTTCGTTTTAACTTTGAACGGGCGCAATGTACCGGTGGCGGTATACCCGAGTCCAGGTCTATGGTGGGACTTAACTTTGTATCGCGCTCCATCTTCGACGAAGATGCGATCAGGGGCGATTTCTTACTGCTGGAAATGAGGCAGACCATACCCCTTGCCTGGAACGTAACCCTCAATGGCTGGAACCGCGATGCTAACCATGCACTGACTGTGGCAGCACCTAAAAAGTTTATCGGCTTTCACCATCCTTCCGGCGACGTTAAGAAAGTAACGACTTCGCAAAGCATCACCGGCAGCGTTATGCTGTGGACGACGGTAATCGATACCGGTTACGGCGCCAGGGGCTCCTCGGGTAGCGGCTTTTTCGATGGCGACGGTAACCTGATCGGTATCGCTTCTACAGCGGCCATCCTGAACGATATGCCTTGCGGTGTGAATGCCCATAATCAGCAGGTCGATTACTTCCGCCGGGTCAATTACAGCAAACTGGCCTTCGACTGGGATTACTCGGTAGATGGCCCTAACCCGAAAAGAAAGCTGAAACCCTGGCTGGATCCGGCTAATACCGGTGTGGTAACACTTAATGGTGTTAAGTCCAACTGTACGGCCCTCGAAGGAAGCGGTACGGCTATCCGCAATGATGCCACACAATTGTCTGACGCCATCAGCGTATATCCTAACCCGAGCACCAATGGTAAAGTGACCGCGCAGATCAACCTGAAAGAGGCTACCGACCTGAGCGCCGATATCTACGCCATTACGGGTAAAAAGCAACAGCACATTAACCTGGGCAAAGTAAGGTCCGGTGTGTTTACATTCGACCTGGGCAATTATGCCAATGGTATGTACCTGATCAACTTCTCCGACGGCGCTGCAACCGCAACCCGGAAAGTAATGCTGGCGCGTTAACCTGTAACAGGCTTCTTTATCTCCATATTAAAAAAGGGCTGTCCGCTATACGGACAGCCCTTTTTGCTGTTTTACCAGCAGGTATTATTTCAGATGTTTGCTAAAAAAGCCCAGCATCGTTTTATACAATTCGATCCTGTTTTCTTCGTGCGAGAAGCCATGGCCTTCGTTGTATTTAACCATATACGGCACATCCAGTCCTTTGGCACGCAACCCGGATACCACCTGGTCCGACTCGTCGATGTTTACCCTGGGGTCGTTGGCGCCTTGTACCACGAATAAAGGTCTTTTGATCTTGTCGATATTCAGTGCAGGCGATACCGCGGTCATGATCTTTTTATCTTCTTCGCTTTCGGGGTTATACCATTGCTCGTATACCTGGCCCAGGTAAGGTTTCCAGTAGGGCGGGAACGATTTGAAGAAGGTATAGAGGTTGGATACGCCCACATAATCTACGCCGCAGGTATAGAGGTCCGGGGTCTTAACCAGGCTGCCCAGTGTAGCCAGGCCGCCATAGCTACCGCCGTAGATCGCAATCTTATCAGCGTCGATAAAGTCCATTTTCTTCACGAAGGCTACGCCGTCTTCCAGGTCGTTCAGCATGTTGCGGCCGATCTGTTTATTGCCTGCCAGCAGGAAGCTTTTACCATAACCGCCGGAACCCCGGTAGTTGATCTGCAGGGTAGCATAACCGCGGCTTGCAAAGAGCTGGCTCTCGGGGTTAAAGCCCCAGGAGTCTCTCGGGCCATAAGGGCCGCCGTGCGGGTTAACGATCAGCGGCACCTTTTTATTTTTGGCGGCGCCTTTCGGAATCGTAAGGTAACCATAGATTTCCAGGCCATCCCTGGACGTAAAGCGGATGGGGCGCATCTCGGCCATATCCTGCTCTTTCAGCTTGGGCATCAGGTCCAGCATCAGTTTTACACTGTTGGCCGTTACATCGTACAGGTAATACTTGCCATACAGTTTGTCGCTGCCTACATACACCAGCATTTTATCCTCGTTGTCGGTTATGTCGACAATGTTATAGTCATAACCTTTAAATTCTTTTTCGAAGAGGGCATGCCATTTCTTAAAGGTTTTGCTTACCGGTTCTATATGCGATTTTTCGCCTTCATACTGGTAGTAATCCACTTCATAACCCCTTTTGCGCGAGGTGCTCAATCCGCCTACATCGAAGGTCTTATTGCTATAGATCTTCCTGATGGTTTTCTTATTCTTCAGGTCGTACAGGATAATCTCGTTGGTGTTGCTTTCGAGATTGCTGCTGATATAGGCATCGTGCGGGTCTGCGGTTGTATAGTCGAAATCGAGCAGGTTGAAATTATCTTTCCACGATGTTTTGACCACTTCTTCAAACGGTGCATTTTCTGAGGTGCGGTAGTAGAGCACATAGTCCGTGCCGTTCTGTTGTTTGCGGTATCCCCTCAGGTTGCCGTCTTTATCAAAAATGTAACCGGATATGGGCGATTCCAGGTCTTTATTTTCGTAAAGCTTGGTCAGTGCGCCGGTGTTCACATTAATCTTATAGGGTTCGAAGATCTGTTTGTTGTCCTTGTTCATGGAAATGATCATGAAGTCCGGTTGTTCTTTCAGCTCTTCGAGCACGTTTACTTTTACATTATCAAAAGGCGTGAGGGCCAGGTCGTTCTTGCCGTCCAGGTCTACGGCAAACAACTGGAAGTTTTCGTTACCGCCTTTGTCCTTTACGTACATCAGGCGTTTGTTATTGATCCAGCCGTATTCGCGTACAAGTTCCGCGCCTTCTTCGATCACTTTTTTTACTTCGCCGGTTTTTGTGTTTTTTACATACACGTGCCGTTTGCCTTTATCATCTTTTTCACGATAAGAAAAATAATTGCCATCGGGCGAAAATTTAAAACCCGATTGTTTGGGCCGGGAAAAATAATCTTCTACGGTATAGGCAAAGTTGCCGGCTCCTGATTGTGCGATCGCCTGCAGCACTTCCTTACTGGATGGCAGTGCCGTATTGCCGGGCAGCTTATCGCCTTCCTGGGCATAACCCGGCTCGGATGCAGCAAGGATGCAAACCGGGATCACTAGTTTTTTGAAAAGGTTCATGGGTTGTGTTTTTTGAAATTTGAAAAGAGGGAAACACCGGGCAGCTGTTCCCGGGCCGGACAAAGTAAACCCTATTCTGTTTTGCATTTATCCCCCGGTTGAAGGGATAATGAGACTGTTTTCAGGTAGTTGCCACCCGGAGCAGGCTGATGGGAAAGGCTGGATATTTTTATTGTTTATAATGTGTCGGAGGCGCGGGATGGGGCGGTCAACAAATTGCAAACAATGTTGTTATAACCACATGGCTTTCCTGATCCGTCTTTCGCTGCTGCTGTTATTCACCGCTTCTGTCGCCCGGGGACAGCAAAAACAGCAGGTACTTATTACCGCCGAAGATTCGGTGCGCAACCTGATTGAGGCTTTGCCCGAGGTAAAAGAAAAAGATCATGTATATGACTCGCTGACCAACAGGATGCAAAACATTATTATCAGGATTACCCCGCCCGATACCGCGTTGCCTTATTATCACGTAGAGGCCGGTTACCAGGGCAATTCCCGCTTTCAACCCCATTTTTATTTCTACGTGGATTTGCCGAATAATATAATTTATATCGAGGACCTGGACAAGGGCGACCGTACCACGATCGACCAGTGGCGGGAGCGCAGAAAAGCCAAAACCGGGCAGAAATAAGGTTCCGTGGAGGTCCCGGCTTTTATACACATCATGTGCAAATCTACTTTCCGTTTTTTACTTTTTTGAGGCCATCTTTGTATTCGGCTTTTGGTTCGGCTGCCGCGCGGAAATGTTCATTTCCTTAACCGCGGCTCAAGAAGGGATCCCGGAGTACATCCGGTTTCGTCCCCGCAGCTGAAATAGCAAAATATTTACATCAGTAACATTGCTGGAGGCGTATGCCACTGGTCGCTAGCCGGCCGGGACGGAAATGGATTGTATGCTGTAAACCGGAAAGCTACCTTAAAGTTTTTTAAATAGATTTTTAATCCCCGGTTACCGGGGGAAAAGCATGCGGCCCCGTTCTGTTTCGAACGCATACAGAACGGTATTGTCGACCGCGTTACTTTGACCCCGGCGCCTTTATCATATATCATTAAAATAATTGCCCATGCAAGACGAACCTATACTCAGGGAAAATAAGGATCGCTTTGTCATCTTCCCGATAAAGCATAACGACATCTGGCAGTTCTACAAGAAAGCCGAAGCCAGCTTCTGGACCGCAGAGGAAGTGGACCTTTCTCCGGATATCAGCGATTGGCAGAATAAGCTGAACGCAGACGAACGTTATTTTATTTCCCATGTCCTCGCTTTTTTCGCAGCAAGCGACGGTATCGTAAACGAAAACCTGGCCATCAACTTCCTGCAGGAAGTACAGTACCCCGAGGCCCGTTGTTTTTACGGTTTCCAGATCATGATCGAGAACATCCACTCCGAGATGTACTCCCTGCTGATCGATACCTATATCAAGGACAGTGTAGAAAAAGACCGCCTGTTGCGCGCCGTGGATACCATCCCCTGTGTGCAGAAAAAAGCAGAGTGGGCTTTACGTTGGATCGGGCAGGGCACTTTTGCCGAACGACTGATCGCTTTCGCAGCGGTAGAGGGCATCTTCTTCTCCGGTAGCTTCTGTTCCATCTTCTGGCTGAAAAAACGCGGTCTCATGACCGGTCTTACCTTCTCCAACGAGCTCATCAGCCGCGACGAAGGCCTGCATTGCGATTTCGCCTGCCTGTTGTACCAGCAGCATATCCAGAATCCCTTGCCGGAAGCCCAGGTTAAGGAGATCATTGCCCATGCGGTGGAGATCGAAAAAGAATTTGTGAGCGAGGCCCTGCCGGTACGCCTTATCGGTATGAACGCCGACCTGATGTGCCAGTATATCGAGTTCGTGGCCGATCGCCTGTTGCTGGCATTGGGTTGCAGCAAGATCTGGAATGCGACCAATCCTTTCGACTTCATGGAGCTGATCTCGCTGCAGGGTAAAACCAACTTCTTCGAAAGAAGGGTAGGCGAATACCAGAAAAGCGGCGTAGCCAACCAGGACAAATCGGCTAACAACTTCTCGCTGGAAGAAGACTTCTAATCCACCAACTCCTTTTGCATTTTAAATAATAACCCTGCTAAATATATATTGTTATGTTCGTTATAAAAAGAAGCGGCAAGCCCGAGGCCGTACACTTCGACAAAATTACCTCCCGGATCATGAAACTGAGCTACGGCCTGAAGGTGGATCCGGATGATATTATCGAGATCGCGAAAAAAGTGATCCAGGGTATCTACAACAACGTAACGACTACCGAACTGGATAACCTGGCTGCGGAAACTTCGGCTTCCTTTACCACCGTGCACCCCGACTTTGCCGTGCTGGCCGCCCGTATCGCCGTAAGTAACCTGCATAAAAATACCGACAAATTATTCTCTGCCGTTGCAGAAAAATTATACAATTATATCGATCCCAAAACCGGTGAAAATGCCCCCCTGTACTCCGATGAGGTTTATGCGATCGTAAAGGAAAACGCAGATAAGATCGACTCGGCCCTGATCTATGAGCGCGACTATCATTTCGACTACTTCGGGTTCAAAACCCTGGAGCGCTCTTACCTGCTGCGTACCGAAGGCCGCATTGCAGAAAGGCCGCAGCATATGTTTATGCGCGTAGCCATCGGTATCCACAAAAACGATATCGACGCTGCGATCGAAACCTATAACCTGATGAGCGAAAAATGGTTCGTACATGCTACGCCTACCTTGTTCAATGCAGGTACCCCCAAACCCCAGATGTCGTCCTGCTTCCTGCTGAGCATGAAAGAAGACAGCATCGACGGTATCTTCGAAACCCTGAAACGCTGCGCCATGATCTCCCAGTCTGCGGGCGGTATCGGGTTAAACATCCACAATATCCGTGCTACAGGCAGCTATATCAAAGGTACCAATGGCGTAAGCAATGGTATCATCCCGATGCTGCGTGTATTCAACGATACAGCCCGTTATGTAGACCAGGGCGGCGGTAAGCGTAAAGGCGCTTTTGCCATCTACCTGGAAACATGGCATGCCGACCTGGAAGACTTCCTGGACCTGCGTAAAAACCATGGTAAAGAAGAAATGAGGGCCCGCGACCTTTTCCCTGCACTGTGGGTTTCCGACCTGTTTATGAAGCGTGTGGAAGAAAACGGCCAGTGGTCCCTGTTCTGCCCGCACGAAGCCAAAGGCCTGGAAGAGCTGTACGGTGCGGCTTTTGAAGAAGCTTATATCCAGTACGAAAAAGAAGGCAGGGCCCGCAAAACCATGCAGGCGCGCGAACTCTGGAACTCCATCCTGGAAGCCCAGATCGAAACCGGTACCCCGTATATCCTGTATAAAGATTCGGCTAACCAGAAATCTAACCAGAAGAACCTCGGTACGATCAAGTGCTCTAACCTCTGCACCGAGATCATCGAGTACACCGCTCCCGACGAAGTAGCCGTATGTAACCTGGCTTCCATTTCACTGCCCCGTTTCATCGATGGTAATAAATTTGACTTCGATAAATTATACGAGATCTCTAAAATCGTTACTCGTAACCTGAACAAGGTGATCGATGGTAACTACTACCCGCTGCCTGAAGCCGAAAATTCCAATATGCGTCACCGCCCCGTGGGTATTGGCGTACAGGGTCTGGCCGATGCCTTTATGCTGCTGCGCCTGCCTTTCGATAGTGAAGAAGCTGCCCTGCTGAACCGCGATATCTTCGAAACCATTTACTTCGGTGCGATGACGGCCTCTATGGAGCTCGCTAAAGTGGATGGCGCTTACGAAACGTTTAAAGGTTCTCCCTTGTCTGAAGGCCAGTTCCAGTTCGACCTCTGGAATGTAACACCGACCGACCGCTGGGATTGGGCCAGCCTGCGCAAACAGGTAATGGAGCATGGTGTACGTAACTCCCTGCTGCTGGCACCGATGCCAACTGCATCTACTTCGCAGATCCTGGGTAATAACGAGTGCTTCGAACCTTACACCAGCAATGTATACAACCGTCGCGTACTGTCCGGCGAGTTTGTAGTGGTGAACAAACACCTGCTCAACGACCTGGTTGGTCTGGGCCTCTGGAACGATGCCATGAAAAACAGGCTGATCGCAGAGAACGGTTCCGTACAGAACATCGCTGAAATTCCACAGGACCTGAAAGATATTTACAAAACCGTTTGGGAGATCAAACAGCGTACCATCATCGATATGGCAGCCGACCGCGGCGCTTATATCTGCCAGTCGCAGTCCCTGAATCTCTTCGTGGATCAGCCCAATTTTGCCAAACTGACTTCTATGCACTTCCACGCATGGAGGAAAGGCCTCAAAACCGGTATGTACTACCTGCGTACCAAAGCCGCTGCCGACGCTATCAAATTTACCGTTGACGTTGCTGCCCTTAACCGTCCGCAGGTGGAAGCGCAGCAACAGGCCGATATCGCCTGCTCGCTCGACAACCGGGACGAGTGCCTGGCTTGCGGCAGCTAATCCCGATAGGATACTGAATAAAAAAAGTTCCGGCGCTGGCGCCGGAACTTTTTTGTAAAGCAGAAAACAGATGTGTGGTATCAACCTTTTACCGCGCGTAAAATGCCCAGCAGCACAACGGCGCCGATCACGGCCAGGCCGAAGCTGCGCAGGTCGAAACCGGTAACTTTACCCCAGCCCAGCTGTGTGCCGATATAACCGCCCACAACACTGCCCAATACACCCAGGATGACCGTAATAACACAGCCCTGGGGTTCTTTGCCGGGAAGGATCATTTTGGCCAGCGCACCGGCGATAAGTCCGAAAATAATCCAGGAGAGTATGCCCATAAGTATAAGATTTTAAATGGATTTTAATCCGCGAAAAGTAGTGCTTTTCCACGGAATAGCCATAAGTGTAATTTAATTTTCCATAAAAAAGAAGGATTTGAAAAACGGGGAAAACAGCTGCAATCCCGCGTCGGTTGCAGGCTCCGGTTCCGCTCCGGGCCGGACCCTTTCCCTACCGAAAATCCTACGTAACTTCGCACCATGTCTGACTATTTAAAAGAACTGAACGAACGGCAAAGAGAAGCTGTTACCCATATCGATGGCCCGCTGATGATCGTAGCAGGAGCCGGAAGCGGAAAAACAAAAGTACTGACTACCCGTATCGCTCACCTGATGCGTAACGGTGTGGACGCATTTAATATCCTCGCGCTGACCTTTACCAATAAGGCGGCTGCCGAGATGAAAGAACGTATTGAAAAGATACTGGGTAATAACGAAGCCCGTAATTTATATATAGGTACCTTCCACTCCGTCTTCGCCCGTATTATGCGTGCCGAAGCCACGAAAATGGGCTATCCCAGCAACTTTACCATTTACGATTCGGACGATGCCAAAAGCCTGCTTAAAGGGATCATAAATGAAAATAACCTGGACGACAAGATGTATAAGCCGCAATACGTTGCCGGCCGCATCTCTGCCGCGAAGAACAACCTGATGACCCCGGCCCAGTACCAGCAGGATCATTTTATACAACAGGAAGACGCCCGCAGCGGCCGGCCGCTGATCGGGCAGCTCTATGCTCAATATGCCGCACGCTGTTTCAAGAACGGCGCTATGGACTTCGACGATCTGTTGTTCAAGATGTACCAGTTGCTGGTCAACTTTCCCGATGTACTGGCCAAGTACCAGCATAAGTTTAAATACGTGCTGATCGATGAGTACCAGGATACCAATATTGCCCAGTACCAGATCGTAAAACTGCTGGCTGCTGTGCACGAGAATATATGCGTGGTGGGCGACGATGCCCAGAGTATCTACTCCTTCCGTGGCGCTACCATCGAAAACATCCTGAAGTTCCAGAAAGACTACGAAGGCGCTAAAGTGGTAAAACTCGAACAGAATTACCGCAGTTCCCAAAACATCCTGAATGTGGCCAACAGGGTGATCGGGCTCAATAAAAACCAGATCCCTAAAAACCTCTGGACGGATAAACCCGAAGGGGAAAAGCTGAAATTGGTGCGTACGCTTACCGATAACGATGAAGGTAAATTCGTAGCCGATGCCATTGCAGAGCAAAAGCTGCGTAACCATTATAACAACCGTGACTTTGCCATCCTGTACCGTACCAATGCACAGAGCCGTGCCTTCGAGGAAAGCCTGCGCCGCATGAATATTGCTTACCGCATCTTTGGTGGCCTGTCGTTCTACCAGCGCAAGGAGATCAAGGATTTTATCGCTTACCTCCGGATCGTAGCTAACCCGCAGGATGAAGAAGCGCTGAAACGCATCATCAATTACCCGGTGCGGGGTATTGGTAAAACCAGCGTGGAGCGTATTATCATTGCCGCGAATGAAAGCGGTAAGACATTCTGGGAAGTGTTGCAGGAGCCGCAGCTCGCGGGCATGAAAGGCGCTGCAGCCGCGGCGATCGAAGCGTTTGTGGTGATGATGCGCAGCTTCCAGGCGATGCAGCAGAAAAACAATGCCTATGATGTGGCCTTTGCCGTAGGCAAGCATACCAATATGGTAAAAGAGCTGTACAATGATAAGACCGTGGAAGGCCTTGCCCGGTATGAGAACGTACAGGAATTGCTGAACTCGATTAAAGAATATACCGAAACGCCGAACGAAGATGGTGAAGTGGTAGAAGATAAAAGCCTGGGCGCTTACCTGCAGCAGATCACCCTGCTGACCGATGCGGATAAAAACAATGAAGAAGACCAGGACGTGGTGAAGCTGATGACCATTCACGCTGCAAAAGGACTGGAGTTCGATTGTGTATTTGCCGTAGGTCTTGAAGAAAATATTTTCCCATCGGCCATGAGCCTTTACGACCGGGAAGATCTTGAAGAAGAACGCCGCCTGTTCTATGTCGTGATTACCCGTGCCAGGGACCGCCTGTGGATCAGTTATGCCAATAGCCGTTACCGTTTTGGTTCGCTGGTGCAAAACGATCCGAGCCGCTTTATCGACGAGGTGCCGCCCGAGTATATGGACCGCAGCTTTGCAGGTATAGCTGGTGCAAAAGGTAGTGGTAGTGCCGCTTCTTCGCCGGGTGGTGCAGCACGCAGTTACGCGCCCAAGCAACAACCTGCCAAAAATACAACCACGGTCGCAGCAAGCGGAAACACAGACCTGAGCCGGATTGCAGCCCTTAATAAAGCCAAGGCTGCACAGCCGGTAGCGCATGTGCCTTCGGCTAACTTTGTAGCCAGCGACCCGGAACAGATGGAGCAGGGCATGCGGGTAGAGCATATGAAATTTGGTGTGGGTACCATTATTAAAATGGATGGCGGTGCGCATAACCGTATTGCTACGATTGATTTCGGAGCCGGTGTAGGCGAGAAGAAGATCATGCTGAACTATGCCAAACTGATGATCCTGAATTAGGTTGTAGTAATACCGTGTTTTACCGGTAAAGGATAATTTTTTATAAGCGCATAAAGAAGCGTGCCTGGTTATACCGGGCACGCTTCTTCGTTACAGTACGGATCAGAGTTGGGGTACGACGAACTTCAGGCGTTGATCGTAGCCGCCGGAAACCAGCTGTATGACGTACATGCCGGAAGCCATACCGGATACGGGCAGGGAGCCGTCGGCACGGATATTGCCGTTGCTGATAGTACGCCCCTGCATATCGGTGACCCGGTAAGCATAGTCGCGCCCCTGCTCGAGGTGGAATGGATAAAGCCGCCCGTTAAACACGCTGAGTTGTATCTGCGGTGCAAGCTGGATCGGCTGGATACTGGTCGGGGGGCGGTCTCCGGCCCTTATGCCCACACCTTCCGTAGTTTGGATACCCCATTCCTTTACGGTAAAGGAAGTGCCGCCGGTTGCAACGGTCATCTTCAGCCAGCCATAGGTCCAGTGGCCCGTCATCGTTTTGAAACGGAAGCCCAGGTACTTGTCGGCGGCATCGCTGCGCCAGTTGCCATTTCCACTTTCATTCAGCGATCCGTTGGCGCCCGTGGTTTCCGCCCAGGTTACCGAAGCGGTGCTGATATCGGCGCCTGCAGGTAGTTTAGCCGGGAAGCCGCCGGTCATCAGCATTTCGCCGAAACCGAAGCTTCCGTGTATCCGCAGGAAAACCGTATTGTTCATACTCCAGAAGATATGTAATTGTGCCGATGATGTTGGTGGCTGTAATACCCAGAAGGTAAGTGTGGGGCCGCCGCCAATGGTGCTGTCGGGAACAATGTCGTGGTAAGTGATCTGGGCCCTGCTGCCGAAGCCGAGCAAAATAAGGGCGCATAAAGCAAATAATCTTTTCATAGCCGGGTATGTCTTTTTTTTAATAGACGCGGCCCGGTATTGTGCTTCTTAGCGCTTGCTGCAATTATTTACGGCAATTTTGAAAAAAAATAAAAACGGGGAGCACAGCTCCCCGTTTCCAGGTAGTACTGTTTATAGTTAAGCAGGTAGTTGCCAAAAGTCGTACATAGCATCGAGTACCAGTTTGGGTGCGACGCGGTCCAGGGGGTGTTTGGTTCCGGGCAGTATGGCCAGTCGGCCTGCCTGTAGTTTGCGGTATACCTCCAGGCTTTCTTCTGCGGTTACCAGCACATCTTTATCGCCTACCATCACCTGTACCGGTATAGCCAGGCTGCTTAAGTTATCCTGTAATAAGGGGGCTTTGCCCAGGCGGGTCATCATATGGCAAAGCGCCGGCAGCAAAGGCTTCCAGTTGTCGTCACCATGCAGTTGGGCCAGTTGTTCGGCATACTTCGGCACTTTGGCGCTCAGTGTTTCGGCGTCCAGCATTTTACTTTCGGCAGCGGCGCCAGCTTCGGTCCAGGCAAATTTGGTACCCAGGGTCATGATCGAATTTACTTTGCCGGGGTGTTGCAGGGCATAATACAGCGCTGCATAACCGCCCATACTGAAACCGAAGATCGCTACATCATCCAACTGGTGTGCGGCACAGTAATCGGCAACCTGTTGTGCATTATCCTCCATAGTGATACCGCCTTCGGGCACCGGTGTATTGCCATGACCGGCAAAGAGCGGGGTATGCACCTTGAAGTGGCGGGAAAGCGGCTCCAGGTAAGGAGCAAAATGCTGGCTGTGGCCGAGTGCGCCATGCAGCAGGAGCAGGTTTTTCATGATTGCTTGGTTTAAAGGCCAAAAATAATCAATCCGGCTAAGGAAATAAATATTTGGAAAATTCGAACACTAATATTATTTTTGATATCAAAACAATATCATCGTAAAATCATTTCAACTATGGAAAAAATCGTTCGACCTCCTTCCGGATGGCTTATGCTGGTCGTAAGCCTTGGCCTGTTGGCCTTAGCGGGTTACTTATTCCTCAATGCCGGTCATGTGTTGAGCATCGCATTGGGTGTGGTTGCGGTTATCGCTTCCTTTATTATCATGTCGGGCTTTATGGCCATCGAACCCAACAGCAGCCGGGTGCTTACGCTCTTCGGCCACTATGTGGGTACGGCCAAGAGCAGCGGCTTTTGCTGGGTCAATCCTTTTTACACGAAGAAGAAAATCTCGCTGCGTGCCAACAACCTCGATACCAAACCGATCAAGGTAAACGACAAACAGGGTAACCCCATCATCATCGGTGCGGTAATCGTGTGGAAGGCCGAAGACACTTATAAGGCAGCTTTCGATGTAGACAACTATATCTCTTTTATCGTAACACAGAGCGAAGCCGCTATACGCAAGCTGGCAGGGCATTACAACTACGATCATTTTGAAGATGGCTCTGACGAGATCACCCTGCGCTCCAGCGCCGATGAGGTAAGCGAGCTCCTGGAGAAAGAGGTGGCAGACCGCCTGGCCATTGCGGGTATCAATGTGATCGAAGCCCGTATCTCGCACCTGGCTTATGCTGAAGAGATCGCCGGCGCTATGTTGCAACGGCAGCAGGCCACGGCCGTAGTTGCTGCACGCTCCAAGATCGTGGAAGGCGCTGTGGGTATGGTCGAGATGGCACTGGAACAACTCTCCGAAAAGTCGATCGTAGAACTGGACGAAGAGCGCAAAGCGCAAATGGTAAGCAACCTGATGCTGGTGCTTTGTGGCGATAAGGCGGCGCAGCCCGTGATTAACGCAGGAAGCATTTATCAATAGTTTTAAAACGCATGGCTGTGGAGAAGAAAAACTTTGTCTTAAGGCTGGATGAACAGATGTATGAAGCGCTTGCTGCCTGGGCGGGTGACGAGTTCCGGAGTATGAACGGGCAAATGGAGTGGCTGTTGCATAAAGCCCTTAAAGATGCCGGGCGGTTGCCCAAACCGCGGCAGGAGCCGCCTTCCGCCTCCGGGCCTAAGAAGAAAAAATAAAGAAACGGCTTCCGGTTATGGAAGCCGTTTCTATTTTGTTGCCGACCTGCGTATCAGGATTGCAATGCTTTTTTATACGTTTCCAGGCAGCGCTTGCGGGCCATATCATGATCGACCATAGGCGCCGGGTAGTCGAAGCTATCGAGCTCGGGTACCCAGGTGCGGATATAGACCAGCTTCGGGTCAAACTTTTCGGTCTGGCGCTGCGGGCTGAATACCCGGAAATAAGGAGCTGCATCACAGCCGCAGCCTGCGGCCCATTGCCAGTTGCCATTATTGGCGGCCAGATCGTAATCCAATAGTTTTTTTGCAAAATAAGCTTCGCCCCAACGCCAGTCGATCAGCAGGTGCTTGCAAAGAAAACTGGCGGTGATCATACGTACGCGGTTATGCATAAAGCCGGTGGTATTGAGTTCGCGCATACCGGCATCGACGATGGGATAACCGGTAGTACCGGTACACCAGCGTTCGAACTCTGCTTCCTGGTTGCGCCAGCGTATCTTATCGTATTCGGGTTTAAAAGACTGATGTACGACTTTAGGGAAATGCCAGAGGATAGCCTGGAAAAAATCGCGCCAGATCAGTTCGTTGAGAAAAGTTTCGTTGAGCTCGAGCGCCGTCTGTGCCAATTGACGGATACTGATGGTACCGAAGCGAAGGTGTACGCCCAGGTGTGTAGTACCCGGCAGCGAGGGTATATCGCGGGTACTGTCGTATTGCCGGATCAGGTTGCCGGGTACGGCGGCCGGCGGGAACGTATGCGCGGCCGGCGTAAACCCGAGCGCCTCCAGGCCAGGTACGGGCAAAGCTTTGTGCTGCAGAAAATTGTCCTGGTAACGTTTGTTGGGATAGGCCTTGAGTTGGAAAGGCGTCAGCAGCGACTTCCATTTCTTACTATAGGGGGTAAACACGGTATAGGGTGCGCCATTGTCTTTTACCACCTCTTTGCGCTCGAAGATAACCTGGTCCTTAAAGGTATTGAAGCCGATCTTCTGTTCGAGCAACATGGCTTTGATCGCGGCATCTCTTTTAAGGGCGTAGGGTTCGTAGTCGCGGTTGGTGTATACGGCGGCAATGTCAAAGTCCCGGAGTAGCTTGCTGAATGCGGCTTCGGGCGTGTCGTGGTATACGTATAGTGTGCTGCCCAGTGCAGTGAGTTGCTCCTGCAGGCTTCTTATAGCCTGGTGTATAAACTGTACGCGGGCATCGCTGCGGTCCTCGAGCTCTTCGAGGATATGGGTATCAAAAATAAATACGGGCAATACCGGGTGTCCCGATTTCAGGGCATGGTACAGCCCTGCATTGTCTTCAAGCCGTAAGTCCCGCCTGAACCAGAATACGGCTGTTTTCATAAAGTGTCGAATTGGGTAAAGATATTACGGGTAATGACCGATGGGTAGTCTTTGCCATTGAGCTGTGCTACGGGTTGTATGCCGCGTATGGCATTGCTCAGGAATATTTCCTGTGCATGCGCCAGGTCTTCGGGCCAGGTTTCGCGCTCCTGTATACGCAGCCCGGCCAGGGTTTCCGTTTGCAGCAACTTCTTGCGCATAATACCGGCAATACAACCGGAAGAGAGGGGAGGGGTATAAATACCGTCTGACGCGATCCAGAACAGGTTGCTGATCGAGCTCTCCACGATATATCCCGGGGGGCCTTTAACCAGGATATCGTCCCAGCCCTGTTGTGCCGCTTCCTGCGTCGCTATGGTATAGTTGAGGCGGGAGGTAGTTTTGAGGTTGGCGATGCTGTCGGGGCTTTTTACCACCCGCTTGCCTATGCCGGTCTGTAAGCCTTTTTCCTGCCATGATACCCGGGCCGGATCAAGCGGCAGGCATTCCAGCAGGAAGTGCAGGGTATCACCAGCGGCAGCAGGAAATACCTGCAGGCGGATCATGAGATCGCCGGCGCCGGCATTACTGGTTACCAGCCGGTCTATCTCTTGCTGCAACTGTTGGCTGTTCAGTGGAAAGCCGGGCCAGCCAAGTATGGCGAGACTGCCGGCAAGGCGTTCCATGTGGTCGTTGAAAAAACGCACCTGGCCTCCGCGCCAGCGCATGGTCTCGATCAGGCCTTCGCCAAAGCGGAACGCCCGGTTGCCGGTCCCGAATAAAGTTTCGGTAGCAGGATAAAGCTCGTTATTGTAAATTAAAAAAGACATAGCTGATCATTGAACCTCTTACACAAAGATATTGTTTACCAGGCATGCCATCTGCTAAACATTCCTTATCACCCGGCGATGGCTGCAAAATGATCCCTATGCATCGCTATAAATCTTTTTATTGTTGTATTGCGCTGCTGGCGCTCCTGTTGGCCCGGCCGGTTTATGCGCAGGAATCCGGCTTCCAGTTTCCAGCCAAGCTGGGCCTGGGTATGTCGCGCAACTTCCTGCTGGATGCGGGCCTCGTGGCCTTCAGTTATATTCCCAAGGCCAATAGCCCCCGGTATTACGATGCCCTGCTCGATGTGGAAGTGCTGATCGGCAGGCATACCATGGTTATGCCTAAATTGGAGTTGAATGCGGGCATACTGCCGGTAGGCGGCGATGGGTTGTTCGTGATCAATGCCGGGGCGGAAACCGGCCTGCTCACCGATTTTAAACAAGCCGGCTGGGTGTTCAGTCCTAAGGTGGGCGTATCGATAGGGCAGGGTTTGTTTCGCTTGTATTACCTGCGCAATATTTTGCTGAACGACCCGGTACTGCCGGGTTTCGGCAGGAATAGCGTGGTCCTGGAAATCAATATTGCCAGCCTGCAGGGCCGCCGTATGAAAGTAATGCCTTAACACAGGTACATAAAAAAACGGAGCCCCTGAAGGCTCCGTTTCCTGTATGATAACAAGGATTAAAAATCTGCATTCTTCGGGGTACGCGGGAAGGGGATCACGTCGCGGATATTGCTCATGCCCGATACGAACAGCACCATACGTTCGAAGCCAAGCCCGAAACCCGCATGGGGCGCGGAACCGAAACGGCGGCTGTCGAGGTACCAGTACATTTCCTCTTGGGGGATATGCATCTCTTCCATACGTTGCACCAGTTTATCCATACGCTCTTCCCGCTGCGAGCCACCTACGATCTCGCCGATACCCGGCGCCAGTATATCCATAGCGGCCACGGTTTTGCCATCATCATTCAGGCGCATGTAGAACGATTTGATGTCTTTAGGATAATCGGTAACGATCACCGGTTTCTTAAAGTGTTTCTCTACCAGGAAGCGTTCATGCTCGCTCTGCAGGTCGGTGCCCCATTGGATATCGTACTGGAATTGCTTCTTCTTATAAGGCTTGGATTGCAGCAGGATGTCGATCGCTTCGGTATAGGTAATGCGTTCGAACTTGTTGTTCAGTACAAACTCCAGCTTTTCGATCAGGCCCATTTCGCTGCGTTCTGCAGCCGGTTTCGATTTTTCTTCTTCCACCAGGCGCTGCGCGAGGAATTCCAGGTCGTCGCGGTTGTTGTCCAGCGCATAACGGATCACGTACTGGATAAACTCTTCGGCCAGGTCCATATTGTCTTTCAGGTCGAAGAAGGCGACCTCGGGTTCTACCATCCAGAACTCGGCCAGGTGCCGCGCTGTGTTTGAATTTTCGGCGCGGAAGGTAGGGCCGAAGGTATAGATCTCACCCAGGGCCATTGCTCCCAGTTCGCCTTCCAGCTGACCGCTTACGGTCAGGTTGGTGGCACGGCCAAAGAAGTCTTCTTTATAATCGATCTGTCCGTCTTCGGTGCGTGGCGGGTTATCGAAAGGCAGGGTTGTTACCTTAAACATTTCGCCGGCGCCTTCCGCATCGGAGGCAGTAATTACCGGGGTGTGCAGGTATACAAATCCTTTTTCGTTATAGAACTTATGAATGGCGAAGGCCAGGCTGTGGCGCAGGCGGAACACTGCGCTGAAGGTATTGGTACGGAAACGCAGGTGGGCGATTTCGCGCAGGTACTCCAGCGAAGGTTTGTTCTTCAGTTGCAGCGGGTATTCTTCCGGGTTGCATTCGCCCAGCAGGGTTACCTTTTCGGCTTTTACCTCTACGCGCTGACCCTTACCCAGCGAAGCTACCACGGTACCGTCTACCTGCAGGGAGGCGCCGGTTGTGATCTGCTTCAGCAGGCTTTCGTCGGTATGCTCAAAATCAATAACGACCTGCAGATTATTAATCGTAGAGCCATCATTGATTGCAATAAACTGGTTATTGCGGAAAGACCGCACCCAGCCTTTGATGGTTACGGCATAATCTGTTTGTTCGTTCAGCAGAATTGCTTTGATTTTTGTACGAGACATGTTTTTGAATGGTTTAAAAAAATAAGAGGCAGCGTAATGCTGCCTGTGTGTTGCAAAAATAAGGATTCCGGGATGAATCTGCGGATGTTAACCGGAAAATTATAATGCATTTCCCGGGAACAAAAAATCGCAGGTCTACACCGGCTGTATGCCCATGCCCGCCGCTATTTCCAGCATATACCGCTGTGCCGCTTCGTGCTCGTTGGGGATAATGCCGTCGAGTATCGCTTCCCGTATCGCGGTTTTGATGGTGCCTACATCGCGGGAGGGGGAGAGGCCGAAAGTGGCCATGATCTCTTCGCCCGATACCGGCGGCTGCCAGTTGCGGATCTGGTCTTTGGCTTCGACTTCCTTCAGCCGCTCCCGCACCATTTCGAAGTTCTCGAGGTAACGCACCACCTTCTCTTTGTTCTTGGAGGTAATGTCGGCTTCGCAAAGGGTCATCAGGTCGTCGATATCATCGCCGGCATCGAACAACAGGCGGCGTATGGCAGAGTCGGTAATATTGTCCTTGGTAAGTGAAACGGGCCTGTGGTGCAGCTCTACGATCTTTTTTACATACTGCATCCGGTCGTGCGCCGGCAGTTTTAGCTGGTTAAAGATCTTAGGCACCAGGCGGCCGCTGATCACTTCGTGTCCGTGGAAAGTCCAGCCATGGCCGGGTTCGAACTTTTTGGTAGGCGCCTTGCCTACATCATGCAGCAGGGCGGCCCAGCGCAGCCAGAGGTTGTCGGTATGGCGCGCAATATTATCCACCACCTGTATGGTATGGTAAAAGTTGTCTTTATGTCCTTTGTTGTCCACATACTCCGTACCGGCAAGCGCGGTAAGCTGGGGTATAATACGTGCCAGCAGGCCGCTCCGGAACAGGAGGTCGAGGCCGATTGACGGCCGGGCGCTCATCATGATCTTGTTCAGTTCGTCGGCAATGCGTTCGCGCGAAATGATGTCGATCCGGCTGGCCTGTTCTTTGATGCTTTCGAAACAGCTTACCTCGATATGGAACTGTAGCTGTGTGGCAAAACGTATGGCCCGCATCATCCGCAGCGGGTCGTCGCTAAAGGTTTGCGTGGGCGCCAGCGGTGTGCGGATAATCTTGTCCTGCAGGTCGAGCATACCCTCGAAGGGGTCGATCAGCGTGCCAAAGTTATCCTGGTTGAGGCTTATGGCCATGGCATTGATCGTGAAGTCGCGGCGGTTCTGGTCGTCTTCCAACGTGCCGGTACTTACTTCAGGTTTGCGCGATTCGCTGCGGTACGATTCTTTACGTGCCCCTACAAATTCGATTTCTATTTCGGGCAGCTTGATCTGGGCGGTGCCGAAGTTCTTGAAAAAGTTGACCCTGGGCCTGGGTTTGAAGTGGGTAGCCACCTCCTGTGCCAGGGCAATGCCATCGCCGATACATACCACATCGATATCTTTCGAGTTCCTGCCCAGTATTTTATCACGTACAAAACCGCCGATGACATAAGCGGGTAAACCAAGTTTATGAGCAGCAGCGGATAGTTTCTGGAACAGGCTTTCTTCGGCAGGAGTTAACAGTATATCGGGCACGGAATGAAAAATAATGAATATAAATGCCCGGCAAAGGTACGTGTTAACGGTTAATGATCCCCGCAGCAGCCATATTTTCTGCCCGCCGGCCCGGTTAGCGCAGCAGGCTGAAGTCGCCTTTATACTGCTGCTCTTCGCCCTTTGTGTTGCGGTAATGAATGGTGTAATAGTAAACACCCAGGTCGGCCGGTTGGCCCTTACAGTTGCCGTCCCAGCCTTTCATCAGGTCGTAGCTTTCGAAAACAGTCTCACCCCAGCGGTTGTAGATCCGCATCCTGTACCCGCCGCCCATACAGGTAAGGGGCAGCATGGGGCGGAAGATGTCGTTCAGGTTGTCCTGGTTAGGGCTGAAGGCATTGGGGACAAAGATCGTACAATTGCATTTTTCGGGTGGTTCAAAGCTTACGGAAAAAGTGTCGATACCGGTGGCATCGCTGCAGCTGCCCGTAGCTTTTACCCAATACACGCCGGGGGCGTTTATCTCTTTGTAGGATTGTGTGCTGCCGTCAGACCATTGATAGCTGTATTGGCTGCCGCGATAGGTAGGCCTGAGTACGAAAGGAGCCGAAAAGCAGAGCAAGGTATCGTGCTTGTAGTAATGTGTCGAGGCCGTGAACCGTTCGGCGGCAACCGAGGGAAACCAGAAACTGCCATACGTGTTGGGCAACAGTTGCACGCCCTGGGCATCGAAACCGGTAGCAGCACCGGCCAGGTCGGGTTTGTTGACCACGCCCAGGAAAGACTGGGCTGTATTGTAAAATATATACAGCCTGCCATCGGGGCCCCGGCGTATGTCGCAGTTTTGGCTGCCGAAGGGTACCGAGATCGAAGGGGTCTGGTAGAGCGCGTTATTCGTTTCGAAAATAAGGGAAGCGGAGGCAATGGGCAATGTGAGCGCAGGATTGCTGAAGTCGACGGGGTATTGCCACAGCATGATCTTCGGCACATTGACGGCAGCCGGGTAACCGAGGATATACAGGAATTTTTCGTTAGGCGAGAGGCATACCGAAGGGGTCGTGATGCCACCTCCCGGGTTGCGGAATTCGGAAAGATCCTGCAATTGCCAGGCATTGCTGACAACGCCGCTGCCCGGGTTGAAATCCATCATAATCAAGAGCCGGCCGCCGATCCAGCCGACAATCTTATTATGACGGTAGGCATAAATCAGGTCCATATTATGGAAAGGATAGGGGAAGCCTGCAAGGCTGACGGATGAGGTTACCGGCGGCGCTATGCCGGTTGCCGACAGGCGGTATGCCAGGAATTGCCCGGCGGTATTGGGCGCCCGGCGGTAGGCGATAAGCCAGTAACTGCAATCGCTTGCGGGCACCACCAGCATATCGGTATCGAGTTCGGTATTGACCAGTATATTGCTGAAGGCCGGATCGACGCCTCCCAGGCCGTTGTTCAACCGCATATCCACGATCGAATAGGTAAGTACGCCGCTGTAATAGGTGCCGAAGGGAGGTTCGCCCGATGAGGGGCTAAGTATAAACACATAATACCGGTTGGCATCGCCGGGTACGGGTACGATATTGGACGTGATCTTGCGGACAATATGTACCGGGGGCTGCCATACCGGATTTTGAGAACCCGGCATTACCTGCCCGTTGCGATCCTTGATATCGCGGCCATCGCAATAGAACAGCAGGTTGCCCGCCGGATCGGTCTGGCTCGACGAGGGCGAATAATGATTGTCGATAGGAAAAGTAACAGGCTGTGCCTGGCCGGATTTGAAATCCAGCCCTGCATTTTTGCCGAATACCCATACCGGTGGACCATCCTGGGCTTGGACGAGGCCGGTAAGGTGCAGCAAAACAAACAGGAATAGATGGCGGGCGGTTTTCATGTATACAAAGACTGCCGGTCCGGCGGAAAACGTTTGGTACCTGTTGCAGGATAATATTTATATAATGCGGATATTTTAAGGGCGTATTCCATTATCTTTGCAGGGTAAAGGTGATGGTGTTCCACCTGTTATAAACCGCCGCCTACGGCTGATGACGCCTGCTGAACCTACCGGGACTCCCGGTGTATCCATATGCAGGTATGAAAAAAATAAATGCTCCCTTAGAACATCTTTCCATTATTGCCCATTTACTGCGCTGGACCTTAATTGCCTTGCCCGTTGCTTTATGTACCGGTTCGGTGGTTGCCGTATTCCTGTTATTGCTCGACCAGGTAACGGCCTGGCGGTATGCACAGCCCTGGTTGTTATATCTCCTGCCGCTTACCGGCGTATTGATCGTTTTGCTGTACCGTTATGCCGGTAAAAATACAGAAGCCGGTAATAACCTCATCCTCGAAGAAATACACGAGCCCGGCGGTGGCGTACCGCTGCGTATGGCGCCCCTCGTGCTTTTTACCACCTTGCTTACTCATCTTACCGGTGGCTCGGCCGGCCGCGAGGGTACGGCTGTACAGATCGGCGGGAGTATGGCCGGCTGGCTTGCGCGCAAGCTGCGGTTGCCCCGGCAGGATGTACGGATTATTTTACTGACCGGTATTGCGGCAGGGTTCGGTGCGGTATTCGGTACCCCGCTGGCCGGCACCCTGTTTGCACTCGAAGTGGTGTATGTAGGCCGGCTCAATTATAAAGCGCTATTGCCCTGTCTCATTGCCGCGCTGCTGGCCGATGTGGTCTGCAGGGCCTGGGGCGTGCATCATACGGTCTATACCCTTGCTGATCATGCGGCGCTTATCGACAGCGGTTCTTTCCTGCACTTCAATATGCTCCTGCTGGGCAAGGTGATTATTGCCGGTACTTGTTTCGGATTGGTGAGCCGTTTTTTTTCGGAAGCGGTGCACCTGGTCAAAGACTACAGCTTACGGTGGATCAAGGCCCCCCTGCTTATACCCGTATCGGGCGGGCTGCTGGTCATTGGCTTATCGTTACTGCCCGGTGGCGCCAGCTATCTGGGGCTGGGGGTATATAATCCCGACCCAGCCGCCGTTACGCTGGTGTCGGCCTTCCGGCCGGGCGGGGCGGCAATGTTCAGCTGGCTCTGGAAGATTGTGTTCACGGCCATCACCCTGGGTACGGGTTTTAAAGGTGGAGAGGTTACACCTTTGTTTTTTGTAGGCGCTACGCTGGGTTATAGCCTGGGTGTGGTGCTGGGCGTCCCGGTCGACCTGATGGCTGCCCTGGGATTTGTTGCTGTTTTTGCGGGAGCGGCCAATACGCCGGTAGCTTGTGTGCTGATGGGCGCCGAGCTCTTCGGCAGTGCGGGTATCCTGTACTTCGGCGTTGCCTGTTTTACGGCTTACTATTTCAGTGGTAATACGGGTATCTATACCGCACAACGGCTCAGTCGCGACAAGACAGGCTCGGCGGGTTATCCCGGCGGCCGCAGTCTTAAAGATCTGCGTAAAGAACGCTTGGATGCCTTACGTAAATGGATAAAGGGTGCCACCCCGGACCAGGATTGACGCACATTACCGCAGCAGGGTTACATTGCCCTGGTAGTGCTCGCTCCGGCCATTGTTAAAGGTTACGTTGATCAGGTAAGGATATACCCCGGCCGGTTGCGCGGCCGAATTAAAGCGGCCGTCCCATCCGCGGCCATCCGGCTTTTCAGATTGGAACACTGCATTGCCCCAGCGGTTAAATACGGTCATCGAAAAGGCCGTTACTCCCGAAGCCATTAGTTGCCTGGGGAAGAAGAAGTCGTTAAGACCATCGCCATCGGGGGTAAAGGCATTGGGTATGTCCAGGTAGCAATCCCTGTGGATCACCGTCTCATCGCGGGTGGCACAGCCATCTGCATTTTCTACGCTCAGGCTGTAAATACCTTCGCCGGTTACTTTCAATACGGCGCTTGTATCGCCGGTGTTCCACAGGTAATGGTCGCCGGCATCGCGTTGCTGCCTGTTGGAAAGCAATAGCGGTGCGCTGTTGGGACAAATACTGGTGTCGGGACCGATATAAACATCCGGGAATGCAGCGACGGTAATATTTTCCTGTGCGGCGCGTTCTTTACATGCCCGGTAGCGGGCTATTGCCTTTATGGTAAAATTGCCGGCCTGGTCGTAGGCATGTAATGCCGGGTTGTTGCCCTGTGTATTGTTGTTGTCGCCAAAGTCCCAGTGGAGTTGTGTATTGCCCTGTAAGGTATAGTTGGCGGTGCAGGTAACAGATTCGCCGGTGCACAACCGTTGGCGGTCAAGGCCGATCGTGAGCGAGGGCAGGCTATCCACAACAAGGATATGATAGGCGGTATCGCTGCATTGCTGGCTGTCGGTTACGATCAGGGCTACCGTATAAGCGCCCGGCGCGGGGTAGCGGACTACCGGGTTAGGATCCGTAGTGCTGCTGCCATTGCCAAAGTTCCAGAGACAGGATACCGGCGGGTATTGCACGCTGGAACTGTTGCTGAGCCTGAGGGTATCGCCCTGGCAAAGCGTGTCCCGGCTCAGGGTCATGGCCGCGTCCAGTATCCAGGGTATTTCTTTTGCAGACCGTACTATAACGGGTAAGGTTACCGGTACCGCACATTGCCCTGCATCAGGTGTAAAGATATAACTGGCTGTTGCCAGGGTGTTGACGATTGCCGGGTTCCAGCTGCCACTGATGCCATTGATCGATACAACAGGCAGCGGCTTGGGTATAGCGCCCAGGCATACGAACATGGAATCGAACAGGGGCGTATCGGGCTCGATCACGGATACGCTCAGGGCGGCAAGCGGGCTTTCGACATCGTTAAGCGTCTGGCTTACGTACCAGGTGGTAGTGCCGGGCACCGCGGTCGAAGGGGTGGGCGGCGTAGTGCTGCCTGTACCGCCCGATGCGCTGGTATACCACCGCAGGTTTACACCGGCGGCGGTGAGCGGTAATGCTGTTGCAAACTGGCAATAGGTAAGGGAAGTAACTGCCGGTGGCAGGGTCGGCGTTACGATCA
Organism: Taibaiella chishuiensis; assembly: GCF_003014535.1. Taxonomy (GTDB): domain Bacteria; phylum Bacteroidota; class Bacteroidia; order Chitinophagales; family Chitinophagaceae; genus Taibaiella; species Taibaiella chishuiensis. The sequence goes on from NZ_PYGD01000001.1 coordinate 1,421,246, forward strand.
GGCACTGGTCGCTTACATTATTGACCAGGTTGGCCGATACGCCGTTTATATTACCGAAGCCATTGGTAAAGGCCACGGGGTTTGCGGCACAGGCCGGGTTAAGTTGCCCGGGTACATTGGTTATATGAACGGTCACGGTTGCGCTTTGCCCGGCGGCAAGCGACAAGCCCGATACGGTAATGATATTAGAACCGGATGTGGCCATAACGGCGCCCGTAGTGCTGCCGTTGATCACTGCGGCTGCCGGGCTGGCAACGATAAGTCCCGGCGGCAGGTTGTCGGTAAAGCCGATATTGTCGAGGTTGATGGCGCCGGCCTGGTTATTGGCGATGGTAAACGTACAGGTGGTGGTACCACCGGGCAGGATTACCTGCGGGTCGAAGGCCTTGGTAAGGATGGCTGCGGCAATATCTACCGAAATAGCGTAGGTGCCGCTACCGATAGCATCCGCACTGGTAAGGGTCTGTGTGAGTTTTACATCAATCGGGATATTACTGTTGGGCAGTATGCCTGAAGCATCCATAATATCGGCATCGAAATAATACGAGGACCAGTCGGCCACCGAAGGATCATTGGGACAGGTAAAGAAATAAGGGCTCCTGGCCATGTAATTGCCGCTCATGGCGGGCCCGCCGTCGGCGCTTACATTATTGCCGGCGCAAAAAGCGATACTGCTGTTCAGGATGTCTGAAGTAGAACCCGTAAGCGGATCGGCCAGGTAACTGGCAGCGCCGCCCGATCCGCCCAGAGATACATTATCGCCCCAGGAGGCGCCGTAATCGCCATAGCTGCCGGTAAGCCCTACTACAGCCTTTACAGGCCCGGTAACGGGGACCACTACATCGTTTATGGTAAGGTCTACGGGTATGCCCAGCGACAGGTAGGTATTATTGTCGGCTATGCTTACGCTCCGGTATTTGGAGGCAGGATTGGTATAGACTACGAACAGGCTCCAGCCATAACCGAAATTGGTGGATAGGGCCGGGCTGAAGTCGGCCACGGCATAACGCCCGGCGCCCGAAGGATTGCCTCCCGAACTCAGGGTCGATACATAACCATTTGCGGGAATGCGCCGCGTTACATCCAGTATGAATTGCTGGTACCCGGAAGAGCCGCCCGGGTTGCCGAGAAACTCGGGTGATGCGGTATTATAACTCTGGAACGTACCACCCGGTACTTTAAATCTTACTTCTGTAATCGGTGTCAAAGTCATGCCCTCTACATACAACAGGGCTTTGATGATTTTTGACCCCGGCGGTAAAACCAGGTCTGCCGCGCTCGAACGGTCCACGCCGGCCGCTGCTTCTGTATTCAGGAAATCGGTAAACACCTGGTTGTACCGGAAGGTATTGCCGGTCAGGGTAAAGCCGCCTTTTATATTGCCGCGGTAGCGTATATTCTGAGCCTGCAGCCTGCCGGCAGACAGGAGTGTTGTGCAGAACAGCAACAGGCAGTAATAGAAGTTTCTGGTAATAAATGCGGACATAGGATATATCGGTATAGAATGAAAATGGTCTTTCCCCGGCTTTTGCAGGCCGGGACGGTGCTGCCCCGGTATACTACCGCGGCATAACCGTTATGCTCAGTTCCATCAGGCAATGTGTATTCCTTGCTTTGTTGTTATTGCCTTTGCTATCCAATAATTGCTGCTGCTTGGTGTTGGTTGGTGCTACCTAATGAAATTACAAAATAGTAAAATAGTTAAAACTATCACATTATTTAACAATAATCGCCTAAGTCTCTTGCTTTTCTATGCTCCGGTTGCGCGGGTATAACTACAGCTAAGACGCCCCGGGCGGCGCCGACGTTGGTTGGGCGGGCTTTGTTTTTCGGACGGAGGACGGGGGGTGCTTTTAATAGCAAAGAAAAATTAAATGTATCTTCAGTCTTCATCCAAAACAATCCCCAATGAAAAAGAAGCCTATCGGATTACAACGCAAATTGTTCCTGGACAAGGAAACCATCGCAACGCTGAATGCAACCACGCAGGGCCGTATACGCGGCGGTAACCTGGTGCAGGCGCCGGTTAATGATTCGCTGGACTATCGCCGTTGCACCACTACCATCGAACAGTTCCGGTTGTCTATGGAAATCCAGTGTAACGAAACTGAAGTGCCGGCCCTTTGCCACACCCGGGTAAGTTATGATATCGTATGCCCTATAGGCGGCTAAGTAAAGCCTGGCCCCAGGGTCTAAAAAAGGATACCCCTACAGCGGTATCCTTTTTGCTTTACAGGATCTGCTGCACCTGTACTTTATGGGCATAGTCCTTCATGTCATCATTCATATAGCCCGGGATCACCAGCAGGGCGGGTGTTTGGTCGCCGGACCGTTCGTAGAGTTCGGTATACCGGTCCCCTTTTACAGAGGGGTCCCAGCCTTCGTCTAAAAAATGTTCGATGATCGTGGCTATAGTTCGCGGCTTGATTTCCATTAAGGTTTCGGTGCCCAAAAAGCCGTCTACGCAAAATCCGAAGCACTTTACCATAATCTTCGAAACCGGGTTTTCGTATCGTTCGATAGGAACGTTGAAGGTGATATCAGCTACTGCGCCCAGCCCGTATTTTGCAGCGGCGGCGGCATAAGCTTCCTGCAATATCCCGCTTTCCTTGCGCCAGTCGCTTACCTTCCTGAATTTGTTTACGCGCCACCGGTAGTCGCATCCGCGCACATGTATTTTTCTTGATCCTTTTTTTGTTATAGCCATGTGCTCCAAGAGGCTTTATGGGTCGCGGTTACGCCTAACCGGCTTCCCTGCCTGATATCAAAACAACGGATTTTTTTCGTAATCAGCCCGCTGTAAAATTTATTTGCGCTATAAAAAAATCCTTACTGGTGGTGAGACCGGTAAGGATTTTTGATTTTATTGAAAACGGGGAGATTAGCGGATAAACAGCAGTTCCCTGTATTTAGGCATTGGCCACAGTTTATCGTCGACGATCAGTTCCAGCTTGTCGGCGTGGTAACGGATCTTGTCGAACAGTACTTTTACATGATCGCAGTAAGCAAAAGCACGGTCGCGGGCATGTTCGATCTTGTTCGCTTTTTTACGTTCTTCGATCATCAGCTCTACGTTATCGTTGATCTCCTGGATATGACGGGATACTACTTCTACCAGGTTGAGCTGGGCTTTGTAGGAGGCGGGTTTCAGGCCGATCTCTTTCAGGCCGCGTACGTTTTCGATCAGGGTGTTCTGGTACTGGATCGCTGCAGGCAGTACGTGGTTGGTGCAGAGGTAACCCAGTATACGGGCTTCGATCTGTACTTTCTTTACGTATTCTTCCATCACGATCTCGTAACGGGCATGCAGTTCGCGCTCGGTATAGATGCCCATGTTTTTGAACAGGTTGATGGTGTCATCCTTGATCAGTACTTCGAGGGCTTCGGGTGTTGTTTTGAAATTGCTCAGGCCGCGTTTTTCGGCTTCCTGTGCCCAGGCATCGCTATAGTTGTCGCCTTCGAATAGGATATTACGGGAGTCTTTAATGTACTGGCGCAGCACCTGCAGGATAGCGATCTCTTTCTTCTCGCCTTTCTCGATCTTGGCATCAACCTCTACCTTGAATTTCTTCAGGGTGTCGGCCATAATGGTATTGAGCGTAGACATGGAAGAGGCACAGTTGGCAGAAGAGCCTACGGCGCGGAACTCGAATTTATTACCGGTAAAGGCAAACGGACTGGTACGGTTACGGTCGGTATTGTCCATCATCAGTTCCGGGATATGCTTGTGGATATCCAGTTTCAGGATCACTTCATCCTGCTCGGAGAACTTACCGTTTACCCTTTCTTCGATCTCGTCGAGTACGCTGGTGAGGTAAGTGCCGATAAATACAGACATGATCGCCGGCGGTGCTTCGTTGGCGCCCAGGCGGTGATCGTTGCTGGCCGATGCGATGGCTGCACGCAGCAGGTCGGCATGGTCGTGTACGGCTTTGATCGCGTTGACGAAGAAGGTCAGGAACAGGAGGTTGGTACGGGGTGTTTTGCCGGGTCCCAGCAGGTTTACGCCGGTGTCGGTAGCCAGGCTCCAGTTGTTGTGTTTGCCGCTGCCGTTTACACCTGCAAATGGCTTTTCGTGGAACAGTACTTTCAGCTTATGGCGTTTGGCAACCTTGTTCATCACATCCATCAGCAGGGTATTGTGGTCTACCGCGATGTTCACTTCTTCGAAGATAGGGGCGCACTCGAACTGTGCAGGCGCTACTTCGTTGTGGCGGGTACGCAGCGGGATGCCCAGCTTGTAGGATTCCTGTTCGTAGTCCTGCATAAAGGCAAATACGCGCTCAGGGATAGAACCGAAATAGTGGTCTTCCAATTGCTGGCCTTTGGCCGGTGTATGACCGATCAGGGTACGGCCGCACATAACCAGGTCGGGACGGGCATTGGCGATCGATTCGTCGATCACGAAGTATTCCTGTTCCCAGCCCAGGGTCGCCGTTACTTTCGATACGTTTTTATCGAAGTAATGACATACGTCCACGGCTGCTTTGTCGAGCACTTCGATCGATTTCAGCAGGGGGGCTTTGTAATCCAGCGATTCGCCGTTATAGGCGATAAATATAGTAGGGATGCAAAGGGTTTTGCCCTGTGCAGATTCGATAATAAAGGGAGGAGATGCAGGGTCCCAGGCTGTATAACCGCGGGCCTCGAAAGTAGCGCGGATACCACCGTTGGGGAAGCTCGATGCATCGGGCTCCTGCTGAATCAGGGCATCGCCGTCGAAAGTTTCGATGGCTGTACCGTCCGATTTCAGGGTAAAGAAGGAGTCATGTTTTTCGGCAGTAGTACCGGTAAGGGGTTGGAACCAGTGGGAGAAGTGGGTTGCGCCACGCTCTTCGGCCCAGGTCTTCATACCGGCAGCGATTTGCTCTGCTACCTTGCGCTCGATTTTAGTGCCACTCTGGATAGATTTGGTCAGGCTTTTGTAAGCCTCGTCGGTCAGGTATTGGCGCAATGCCGAACCGGTAAATACGTTAGAACCGAAAATGGCAGTTACTTTCTTGCCATTATAGCTGTTGATCTGCATTTTGCTATGCGATCCGACACTTTCAATAGACTCGAAACGGAATGAAGACATAAAAGATAGATTGAAAAGAAGAAATTTTTGCTGTTTGTATTAAAAAAAATAATAAAGTGGTTTTATTTTCTCTTTCAGATGCAAAAATGAGAGAATTTTTTCTAAAAATACAATATTAAATCAATAAATATATGATAGCGTGAATTTCGTTTGATACTTATTGTGTTACGGACCAGGCAAAATCTGTTTCAAGGCTGCCGTAAAGCCGTACCGGCATGGAAGGCAACTCGCGGGAGAACTGCATCGAAAGCTCTGCCTGTCCCGCATGGATGTCCATATGGGTAATGGGCATGTGCCGGATAAAGTCGACCGCCCCTTTCCCGTACCGTTTAAAAACCGCCTCCTTGGCCGCCCAGGCCAGGGTGATAAGCGCTGGTTCGTCGCCGCACATGGCCTGTTCGGCCGGCGACAGGAATTTATTTTGCAGGCGCAGGATCTTAGGCTGGATGACCTGTATGTCGATGCCCACTTCCTGTTGGGTATCGATGGCCACGGCCACATAGGGATAAGAATGGGAAATGGAGAAATGAAGCGGTGTGCCGGGCAGGAATGGTTTACCCAGGGGGCTTACCGCGATCTGGTCGATGGGGAAGCCCGGCCAGGAAAGCCCGAGCAAGTAACGGGTAGCCAGGTATTCCAGGCGCCGGATGGCCGACTTGCGATCGGAAACGAGGCCGGTATGACCGATGAAAAAATCTTCCGGTTCTTCTATTTTCCAGATCACGGCGCGGGTATGCCCGCCGTTCTGCCATTGGTTATAAATAGGCATGTTGCAAAGTTACAGCGAATCGGGGATATGCGGACACCTGCTGATGGCACTAAAAAAGCCCCCTGGTACCGGTAAAGGCGCCAGGGGGCTTGTAAGCAAATGCGGGTAAGGCTTACCGGGCTTGTCCGGCGCCGGTTTCTTTAACCACGCGTACCACGTCTTTCTGGTTGTCGCGGAAGAGGATCACGTAATACATACCATCCGCAAGTTTGGCCAGCGGAATTTCCGTAGTGGCCGTGGCGGCCTGTTTGCGGAAGTGTTCCCGGCCGCTCTGGTCCATCAGCACCACCGTGCATTTTTGCTGCAGCGATACGAAGTCGAGGTACAGGGTTACGAAATTGCCTGCTGGGTTAGGGTATACGCGGAACGTGCCGGCTTTACCCTCCTGCCCGGCCAGTGCCACGGGTGCGGCAAAGGCGTCGGATGGTGCATTACTATTATTGGATGCTGCGGGCCGGCAAGTCGGGCATATACGCTCCCTTTTTACCCGGTTGCCGTTCTCATCGTAAGATATTACGATCTTATTCTGTGCTTTTGCTATAAAGGCCAGTGCCGTCATCAGGCAACTGAGATACAGTGTTTTCATGTGTTTGTTTTTTTTGAAATACCTGGTTTTGGGTAGGGGAAACTTTATTCCTCATCCGAATCGGAGTAACAATAAAGGTCCAGGTCGAATTCAATATCCAGCTCCTTTAATAATTGGTTGTGCTGTTTGGTAAGGTGCACCTGCGGGGTGCTCTCTCCATTATCTGCATATACAAACAATGCGCAGGAAAACTCGCAATAGTATTGATCGCAGAGTGGCTTGAATACGTCTTTTTTTTCCGCCAGCAGTTCCGATAAGTAATTCATCTGCTGTTCGAATGGCGTATATTTATCGTAGGGAGTACCCAGGATCCAGCCGTTCTGCTTTGCGAGCGCTGTGAATTTCGGATTTTTCCTTTCTCCTTTAACATGGGTCAGCAGGGGAGTAACGCCGGTTTCCCGGGTTATGTCGTCCGGTGTACGGTCTTCAAAACCCCATATGCAAAACCTCAGGATAATTTCATTTTTCATGATTGTTTGTTTCGTTATTGATTAATCGCAACCGCAGAAGAACTTAAACAAAGCCCTGTCCATACGGGTAAAGCCCCTGCCTACATTGTCGATAAAGGTTTTCGTAGCATTATACATCCGCATGCCCATATAGGGATCGTACGTAACAGGCAGGCCCCTCATCTCGAGCTCGTTCAAGTTAACGCCAATCGGCTCGCCGGCGCCGATACCGCCTTTGGGCTTCTGGTATACATTGCCTTGTTTGTCTTTGTACAGGTCGGTTTGTCCGCCATGGTCACCTTTATCCGTGTGATCCCATCCATTCCTTTTTAGCTTCTCGATTTCACCTTTCGACAGGGCTTTGTCCTGTTTTACATTCCGGTCGGGGTTGTCGTGCAGCTCCTGGTTGGCCAGGTGTACAATGGCTGCAAATGCAGCGCCTTTCCAGAAGTCGCCCCCGCCTATAGCTGACGACAGGCCGCCGAGCCCGGCTGCTGCTACTGTTCCGCCGATAACCGTATTGGTAATAGGCAGACCGGCCGTAAGGGAACCTACACCCGAAGCTACCGCACCTGCGAGGAAGCCGGTATTAGGATCGCTTCCTGTGATGCCTGCAAAGATATAACCGGAAACGCCATGCGCGCCAGCCCGTAATAATTCTGTGCCGATATTGCCACTTACCGGTCCAAATGCACTGCCGATGCCATAGGTTACTACACCCGAAGCAGCGCCGATAAAAGTGGTTACGGCAAAGTCGCCCCAGTTCCAGTTGCGGAAACCTGCGGAGCTTGTGGCTACGTTGGCGGTATAGGTCAGCGCACTGATGCCCGCGCCGATAGCCATTGCGATAATGATCGGGTGGTTGCCATCCGGATCGGTATACTTTAAGGGGTTGTTTAACGCATAGCTATACCGGTTATAACCCTGGGTATTGTCTTTGCCGATCACGAACGGATCCGGCGCAAACATACGTCCCATAAGCGGATCGTATAACCTGCCGTTCATGTTAATGATGCCGAACTTAGGCATATGCTCGTGCCCGGTATACCCGCGATCCCAATCGTTGCCCGGTCCGGTAGGCGGTAGCGTGCTCCAGTTTTGAGGTGTACGGGGCTGTCCCCAGGCCGTAAAACTCTTCTCGTCTACAATATTACCGCTTTCATCCAGGATCTGCGTAATGCTGCCCATATAGTCGGTAAGTACAAAGTAATTTTTGGTTACATTGTTTTTTACCTCTACGATGGCAATGATATTCCTGTTCTGATCTTTGACATAACATAGTTCCCGTACGGTTCCGGTTACATCGGTGATCTTTTCGTAGTCGGGAGCATAGAGTTTGGTCTGCTGCAGCGCGCCGTTTTCATACACTTCCATTTTACTGCGTTCCTCATCGGGCCAGTAAGAAAAGTTGGCGCTTGCCGTACCTTCTTCCAGGGTTACTACTTTATTAAAGCTATTGTGGGTAAGCGTTTGGGTAACGGTAGGGATATTGACATAAGGCTCTATCTCGCTTACCCGGTTAGCTACATCGTAGGTGAAAGTACCTGCATCGCTTTTCTTGGTGATATTGCCATTGGCAGAGAAATCGGATTGCAGGGTGGCCAGCATCGATGGGAAGGGGCCTGTGTTCTGACCCTGTGCCGATTTCAACCGGTTCAGGTTATCGTAGGTAAAGTCTTCCTGCATGGTATACTTGATATCCTTACGTTGCATCAGGTTACCCGTAGACGGCTGGAAGGTGTATTCGAAATGCTGCTGAACGGTATTATCCTGTTTCTGCGACTTCCTGCTGGCCGGCCGGCCATATGCATCATACGTCTGGGTTACCATCGAAGCCTTGGGCCAGGCCAGAGGGTTGGGCAGGCTTACGCCAAGCTGGAAACCGTAAACGCCAATCCTGCTTTGACCCAATTCATTTTTGGAAAGGTCGGTATACAGGAACTTGTTATTGGGTTCATCGGTTCTTTTAACGGTTTTAACCGAACCATCGCCCGGGTCGTATTCGTAGGCCAGTCCCTTATTATTGGGGAAGATTTTGGTAGCCACACGTCCTTTGGTATCGTAGGTATACTGTGTTTTCAATACATCTGCGCCTGATTTCCGTTCTTCATAATTGAGCTTGTCGCCCAGGCCATAGTCATAGTTGATCAGGGTATTGCCACCTTGTTTGTTAACCTGGGTCAGCTTGCCGGAATTCAGGCCGGCATTGTATTCGTAATTCTGGTCGAATATGCCGTCCGGTCCGCCACGTTGTATCTGGTAGCCGCCCTGGTTATAGGAGAAGTAGAAAGTGTTGCCCTTTGGATCTTTTTTATTGATCACTTCGCCAAAGGGGTTATACGTATATTCGTAGCTGCCATAGTTGGGATCCGTGTCTTTTTTCAGCTGGGCTTGTTCGTCATACTCTTTCGTGCTCACAACGCCCGAGCCCGTAAGGCTCACCTGGTTCACTTTCCCATTGCTATGGTAGGTATAGTTCAGTTTACCGCCTGCATCTTCTGCTTCTACGGTCTTCCCCGTTTTGTCTGTTACGGTCTTCTTTACCTGGCCGGCTGCATTGGTTGCCGTTACTACATAGTTGGCGCCGGATATCTGGTAACCTATGGTATTGGCGCCTTCCGGGCGATTCTCCTGTATTACCCGTCCCCGGGTATCGTAAACATAAGTAGTCGTTAGCGGCGTGCCACTGGTCAGGTAAGGCCTGGTGCTGCTGTATAGCTGCCCTTTGGTGTTATAGCTCTTGTCTTCGTACAGTATAGATCCGCTATAGAAGGTGCTTGCTTTACGTAAGACACGGCCTAAGCGGTCAAAATAAGTATACGTAGCCTTAGCCGTGTTGGGCGCATTGAGCTCGTAGTACTTGGCCCCGGCTGGTGCATACGCATGTCCAGTTGCCCAGGCAAACGACGTATTGGTCACTTTGCCGTTATTGTCTGTTGCCGACTTAACCCGGTCAAAGCCATCATAGGTATAGCTGGTTACAAGACCATCGGGTGCTGTATTGCTCGTCAGGTTGCCGGTTACCGGGTCGTAAACAGAAGTGGTTTTTACATTGGGGAATGCCGTATTCCAGAATCCGGCTACATACCTGTTGGTGGCATCATATTGATAATGTTCCGTACGGGCAGCCCAGCCTGTACCGGATTCTGTCTTATCCGTAACGTTGCCATAGGCATCATATCCATAAGTGGTAGTGAGCGCATTGGTCGTGCCCGGGTCGTCTACCGACGAGGTGATAAGCCCGTTAGCAGGTGCGTAGCTGAAGGTTTGCTTACGGGTGTAGGCAGGCTGTCCCTGGCGGGTATTGCTGCTGGTAACCGATACCGGTTTGTTCTGCAGGAAAGCAGCCGGGTAGGGCGCTGTATAGGCCGGGTACTGGAATACCTGCTCTGCATATTCGATTTCTGATGGACTACCAGGTATCACTTCATAGGTAAAGCCCTTACGCCTGATGATCGAGTTCGGTTTACCGATGAGCACACCATGTGGTTGTGTACCGGCAGGCGCCATATAATTGTACTGTTCGCGGATACTGGTATTGCCGACATAGTCGAATTTGTCGTCGATGCTTATGTATGGAAACACGCGCCTGTTGCCATAATCGTAGAACTCGTACCTGGTGCTCGTTGCATTCAATGTTGTCGTACCGAGCTTGGTATTGGTGCTTACCGGGTACGAGATGGCGAAGGTCGAATTTAAGGCAAAGTTTTTCTGCGTGACGGTATTTTTGGCCGCATCGGTAATGGTAACTCTTTCGAAACCCATGGTGCCTTTGCCATGCAGCTGGTAACGGATGCCCTTGTACCCGTAATAAGTTGTATTGCCGCTAGTGGTTCCGTTATCGGCTACCACCGCTGATACGGCGGTAAGCGGAAGACCTTTCGATGCAAAGGGGTAGGTATAGGTACTTGCAGGGTTTTCGTAAAATGAAGTGGTCGTCAGCGCGGTATTGGTCAACTTGGAATAAAAAATTGACGTTTGTGCACCAAGACTGTTCTTAATACTGTTTATCGCATGTTTGTTCTCATTGGGGTGGAACGACATATATTGCGTAGCCCGGGAAAGCAGGAAATCGGCAGCCCCGTCTCCATCCATATCCGCGATATTAAACTGCGATTGAGATGCCAGTGCATACGTAGTTGAAAAGTTGATGCTCTCCGTCGTGAAGCCGTTGTTGCCTTTAGCATAAAAAATCTTGGCATTGCTGCCGCTGCCGTTTTCATAAATATCCTGTTTGCCATCGCCATTGAAATCGGCAATGTAAATTGGTTTGTGCGCGGCATTAGTGGGCATCGGATCTGCATTGGTCAACGCCGGACCGGTCTGCAGGTTTACAATCTGGCCGCTGCCATTGCCATACCCGATCTCCCAGCCAACGCCGGAGGCCCAGGTAAGCACATCGGTGATACCGTCGCCGTTAAAGTCGCCGGTAAATACCTGGTGCCATATGGTCGGGTAGCCGTTGTCGCTAACAAGCCGGAACGATGGCGATCCGATAACGGGTTTGTTGTTGGCATCAAAGGTTACATTGAGCTCCAGTATCTGTGCGTGGCCGCCCCAGATGGATAAGATCTCGTTTTTACCATCGCCGTTATAATCGATTACGAATAGCTTGGATTCGTTGGTCGAAAGGTAAGAAGCGTCGAAGGGTACATCGTCGAGCCGCCTGGCCAGGTTGACATAGTTGCCCGCGGTAATAGACTCTGTCAGTTGCAGGTACTCCGCACCGATAAGCCAGTTGTTCGGCGCAAAACCTGCTGTCTCCCTCTTATTATTCAGTGCCAGTATCTCTATTTTACCATCCCCGTCAAAGTCGCCGATAAACGGTGTGGTATAATGGAATTTATCGTTGATGGAAGCAGTAGTGCCTACCGGGTAGGTACGGGTACAGATTTCATTACTTAAAGGAACCAGTGAAGTACCATTCGAAAGATAAAGGAGGTAACGTTGGTTGCTGTTGTATTGGTTAACAAACTGCGCCACGTAACTAAAATCGTCCTTGCCATCCCCGTTAAAGTCGAAAGAGACGGACTGGGTCTGGTTCCGGATAAAATTGTAGGCATCGATTGTTTGATTTTCATAACCGGGGTAGGTGGGCAGTTGGCCCGATTGTACCGCCTCCAGGCCTGCGGGTCGCCTCAGGTGCAGTTCCCAGTTCGTGCCGTTGTTGATATAGGTCGGGAAACGGACCATGTCAGACAGTCCATCGCCGTTATAGTCGCCTATGGCAAACTGGTTGCTTACGCCGTTATCTACAATCAGGCCGAGATTGTCTACCGACACGGCTTGCATACTGCCGCCATACCCAAATTCTACCGGGGGCAACTCTTCGGCCATGCCGTTTAGGGTATTGCCACTTTCAGTAACTTTTATCAGATGGGAATAGGTGTCCGTAGCATAGTTCAATAAATAAGTACGCAGGGTTGTCAGTGTGTTAGATGCATTACGTTGCTCTACCAGTACGGTGCCCAGCCGCTGGGTCTGGTTTATCTTTCCACCTGCGATATAGGTATAGTTCGGGTCGCTGCGGGTATGGTACAGGAAGGTTATCCTTGTTTTAGGAGTGGCTCCTGTGTTCGTATTGCCTGTGTAGTCTATAAAACGCAGTAAGGGTTCTTCGCCTGCGCTATTCCAGTATTCGTAGGTCATGTAGTTGCCGTTCTGGTCTGTAACCTTGCTCAGCATCCACATGTATGGTACGCTGCTGCCCTGGCCCAGCGCCCTGGAGTTAACGGTGCTGCCGTACTCATAGGTCCAGCCATTCTGATCGGTTACTGTAAAATATTGCGGACCGGATCCTGTACTGCCAATGGCGGTAATCTTCCGGAACGACTCCAGCTCGGTGTTGTATACCGAAGAGGCCCAGCCGTATATACCGGAGGTTAATACAAGCCGGTTGCCATCCAGGGCATACCTGTCGGACAGGGTAAGGTTTACCCCGTTTACCTTACGGTCGTGGTAGAGGGTATTGCCCATACGGGTTATGGCCGAAGTGCCGCTAAGCGACCAGCCCATACCCATAATACTGTTGCCGCCATGGCTGTTGTAGGATAAGGTTATGGTTGGTTGCATGTCCTTGATGCCGTCGGGCACCTTAATCGGGATGCTATAATTGGCGCTGCCAAGATCGGAGACGTCGAATACACCTTCGGTAGACCCCACGGATTGGGCGAAGGTGGCAGTACTGTATAATAGTATATACAGCAATAACAAAAATGATCTCATTTGTTTGGTTGGTGTTGTGGTAGGAGTGTGTTTGAAAAATGAAATATAAAATTGTGATTTTATATTTCGTGTAAGGGACGCTTGTCGTGTCGGCTGGTGCTTAACCTGGTGATCTGATTTGTTGTTGCATTTGTTGCATCGTTTGGAGCATGAAAGATGAATTTGTCAGGGAGCTTGTTTGTGTTTTATATAATAATATTATTTATGTTAAAAACATTTAACAAAAGAAAGCTAATTACTTGTTAATAGATGGGCTTTCTTACAAACGGCAGTAAAATCTTTATAAACGTTGTAAAACGCATGCATTGTTTTTCCCTTTATGCCTATTGTTATTAGGTTAGCAAATCAAATGTTCTATTTCGTACATTTGCCAAAATATCATTCATTATGTCTGCTCCCACGATTGTAAGTATATACACCGAAATGACCCCGAACCCGGAGACTATGAAATTTGTAGCCAACAAATTACTGTACCCCGGTAAAAGCATCGATTTTCCTGAAGAAAGCGAAGCAGGCCCATCGCCTATCGCCCAGGAGCTGTTCGGTTTTCCTTTTGTGCGTGGTGTATTTATCGCCAGCAATTTCGTAACCCTTACCAAAACGCCGGAAACCTTGTGGGAAGAGGTGATCCCTACTATTCGCCAGTTCCTGAAAGCCTACCTGGAGGCCGGTAAACCGGTTATCCACGAAGACCAGGTGCCTGCCGCAAAAGATGATTACGAGATAAGCGCCGACGATAAAGACGTGGTAGAGCGGATCAAAGAAATGCTCGAAAATTATGTAAAACCGGCCGTGGAAATGGATGGCGGCGCCATCAGCTTCCGTGGTTATGACGATGGTGTGGTAAAACTGATGCTGCAGGGTAGCTGCTCCGGTTGTCCTTCGTCTATGGTTACCCTTAAATCCGGTATCGAAGGCATGATGAAACGTATGATCCCCGAAGTGAAAGAAGTGGTAGCAGAAGCAGAATAATTATTATTTAAAAAATAGGCTGATAGATGGCCCTGTGTTCACGACACAGGGCCATTGCTATTTTCAGAACTTAATATAAAATGATTTTTTCTGTTTGCGCATCAAGCCCGTGCAATACCCGGAAGAGATAAATTCCCGGGGGTAAATGCCGGTAATCAAAAGCGGTTGTTGCATAAGGGCGCAGGTTGCCTTCATCGAATTTATGCCCTCCTATATCCATCAGCAGGTACCTGCCGGATCCATCCTGGTGGTGGTCTACAGCGAACTTCCCGTTAATTGCAGGATTCGGATATAGGGAAAACAGGCGGACTCCGGTATGCTGTTCATTAAGGGCCTGGTATGCCGCTGCTTGTTGCCCCGGTATGGTATCCGGACAAACCGGAGGATAAAAGCCATTGCTGTTCCAATGCCAGAAGTTGATCCCGCTTATCGCGTAAGGAGACTCGTAGGTCGTTCCATTGGCTACATGCCGGTAGGTCTGGTAATAATAATAGAAGAAGGTATTGTTGTTGAAAGTCGCATTCGAGTCGATACCGATATTGACATAGTCGCTATAGGTATTGGGAGTAGCCAGCTTGATCGTTGTATTGGATATGCCGGCGGGCGTTGCCGGATTGCTCACGATACGCCAGAGCCTTTTGTAGAACAACTCGAAGTTGCAGCTGTCTATCTTTAAATAATCAGACGAGTGGTCGTCGCGTGTTACATAGGTTACGGTACTGTGCGTATATGGCGCAACAGGAATCATGGCGTTTGCCGTAGCGTCATACTTATGATAACAATCGGAGAAATAACATTTTTTAAAATGAACACCATCGTCCGGATTGGTAGCGCCATTGCCGCCATCCAGGATAACGCCGTAAATCTTACAATTGTAAAACCGTATTTTCTTATACAGGCTCAGTTCCATGGCTACGTTACCATTGTTGGCACCGGGTACCGGGCTCTCCGGGTTTTTCATGGCGACTATCGTACAGTTGTTGAAGAAAAATCCTTTGCCCTGGCCAAAACCCGAAGTGATGTCGATCGCACCCTTCCTGTTTTGCTCAAAGTGACAGCTGTCAAAAATTATATTCTGGGCCTTTTGTCCCGAAATCTCTTCTTCGATATTGACGGCAGAGGCGGGTATCGAAGCCACCTCGCCCATACCGGCATTATTCAACCGCGAATTCCGTACGGTTATACTATCGCCTGCGGCGATGGTGAGTCCCTGGCGGCCATTGTATTCCGTAACGCAGTTATTGATCAGTACATTTTTCTGATCGGTCCTGTTGCCGATATAGATGCCATCCCTTCCAAAGTATTTTGTGGTTACATTATCTATAGTCACATGGGAAGCCTCCCATATTCTTATGCCATCAAATGCTAATTGAATGCCTTGTATCTCATCTTTACCACCGAGGGTAATCTGCCCCGGGTGTACGTTGCCATCCAGTACCAGGTTCGATATTTTAAAATAGGTATTGTTGGCTTTTTCATAGGAGATATTGATCATGAAATTCATGATAGCCCAGTTTGCCGGGTTTTGGCCGGGAGCATCAACAGAGATTAACGTGGCCTGGGCATCGGTAAGCGGCAGGCCGGTAGTCTCGTCGAAATACCCGTAGTGAAAGCCTTCGTCGTAGCGTAATACCGGCTGGCCGATACCTTTGATCTCTACATTGGCGCAATTCTGGATGTTGAGCACGTTTGCCGGGGCATAGCTGAAATAGCCGCCCATGTGTTCCTGGCGACCTACCCGGTAACCGCCTTCCGGTATGATAAGCCGGCAGTAACCGCCCCTGGCATTGATAAAATTGCTGGCAGCCTCGAAGGCGGCCTGGTCGCTGTTCATATCGGACCCATCTGCACAAAAGTCGGTTTCGATATTGAGCTCCAGGATCGAGCTGATATCCGTATGTTGTGCATTGGAGGCTGAAAAGACCAGTGGGGTGCATTGCCCCGATACCTTCGCCGCAAGGCATGCGGTTACCAGGAACAGGAATAGTTTTTTGATCATGATCATGTTGTTTTAAGGTGAATGGCAAAGTTAGCCATGGCCTCGGCCATTAGGTGGCCGCACAAGGTTATCATTAAACATTTATTTTGCCCTTGTCGCAGGATAAAGCAGGGTATAAGGCTTGTTGCATAAAATAAAACAGGCTATGCGTGTACCCGCCTGCCAATTGCGCTGCGTCATTTGTCGTCTTTTAAAGAAAGCCCCTTCCTGTTATGAAACGACCTTACCATTGTATACTACTGCTTGCCGGGATATTGCTGCTTGCTTCCTGCGATCCGCAGACCTGCGGCCTGTACCTGATCGAAAACCAGTCGACGGGTGTTGTGGTGGTAAACCGCGGCACTATAGATCCGGTTACCCTGGCCCCGGGTGGCCGCGAACAGATAGGGCCGGTTTGCAGGCTGGGAGACGCGGCTTTGTCGCCGACCTCGGTCGTGACCAGCGAGAGCAAACTGATGCGGGATACGGTCCTGTGCAAAAAGGATATACGCGAGGAGCGCAACTGGACCACCACAAAACAGGGAAAATACGACTACGAACATCGCTTTACTGTAACCGATGGCGACTTTTAACGCTGCCCGGCATAAATGAAAAAGCCTTCGCGGTAAACTGCGAAGGCTTTTTAAATCCGGGGGACGCTGTTCCGGGAAACCGGTCCTGTATGTTTTTTTAGAAAGTCTGGGCTTCGGTAAGCAATACCTGCCAGGCCTGGGTTACTTCGTGGCGGGCAATCAGCTCTTTGGCGTACTGGTGCAGGGCCTGCTGGAGCAGTTGTTCGTCGTTGCTGTAGTCCTGCAGGATCATTTTCAGCCGCTCATCATCCGAGGTTTCCGATATCAGCGGAATTTCTGTACTGTTGGCAAGTATGCCCAGGTCGTTGCCACTCAGGATCGTACTGTTGCGGATGGCAGCAGGCAAGGCATCCATACCTACCCCGAGGTTCAGGTTGGGCTTAGGTACTTCGAAAACTGCATCGCCCGAAGCGCGGCAGTAAAAGTCCTTACCCATGCGGGCTACCAGGTCGATCTTATGCGGGTCGATCTGCTGCTCCTCGTCCAGGATCCTTTCGTCGATATGCATTTTGATCACTTCGCAAATGATCAGGTTGGCGGCGCCGCCTTCGGTACCGGTTTCGATAATCTGCAACAGTTTGCACTCGAGGCTTACCGGCGCTTCTTTTACCCGGAAGGGTTTTACGATCTCGGAAGCAACCGGGGTAAAACCCGATTTTATAAATTCATTGACGCCTTTAGGATATTCGCAGCTCGCCAGGCTCATTTGCTGTACCATATCGTAGGTAACCACGTTGATAACCACTTCGCCGGTTTCCTGTATATTTTCGAGCGTATGTTTTATCGTATTGTCCCTTACCCTGCGGGCCGGGGAAAAAATGCAGATCGGCGGTTTGCTGCCGAAAACATTAAAAAAGCTGAAGGGAGACAGGTTAGGGTTACCCTCTTTGTCGATGGTGCTCGCAAAGCAGATAGGGCGGGGGGCTACACTGCCCAGTAAATAGGCGTGCAACTGTTTGGTACTGATCTCTCCAGGGGTAATAACCATAAAAAAACGGGTTTCGGTTGAATTATAAAGGGCGGCAAAGATAAGCACTAATATTTATTGTCCTTAATACAAACCCGGGAGGCATGATGGAGATGCAACAATTTTTTGCGAACTTCGCCACTTGAAAATTTTAGCTGGCCCCTATTAAAGTATTTCCGGAAAGTGCTCAATATATTCAGGAGTTTCAATCCTTATTCGGTTTTTGCCCTGTTCCTGGTTGCCATTGTCTTCAAACTGGGCTTCCTGGTTCATCCGGCCATGCCTTACCGGATCGCCGAAAGCCCTTACCTGTGGCTCAAGCTGGCCGATTTTATGGAGTCGGCACTGGGGCATTCGGCCTTCCTGCTTACTTTTTTCGCTATTGTCAACCTCTTCGGACAGGCCATTTACCTCAACCGGATCGCCAGTACGCATCACCTTTATCCCAAGGCTTCGTACCTGCCCGCAATGGGGTATGTTCTATTGACCTCGCTGTTCAAAGACTGGAATTACCTGTCTGCGACATTGATCAGCAACTGGCTGCTGCTGGCCATGCTTTCGGGCATGCTGCAGTTGTATGCCGCCGCCGATGCCCGCAAGCAGATCTTTAATATCGGTTGTTTTATCTCCTTGTCGGCCATGCTGGTGTTTCCCAATATCGGGTTTGTGCTGCTCTTGCTGCTGGCTTTGGCCATATTGCGGCCCTTCAAGATCTCGGAATGGATGGTGGGTCTGCTGGGTCTGCTCACGCCGCTGTACTTCCTGGCCGGCATCCTGTTCCTGACCGATAACCTGCACCTGTTGCCCAAAATGGCGGCTATAGGTTTCCGGCTGCCCGACCGCCTTGCCCGTCCCGAAATCGTGATCACGGCTTTTTCGATCATTGCCTTACTGATGATTACCGGGGTATATTACCTCAATATCTTTATGAGCCGCATGCTGATCCAGAATAAAAAATGGTGGTATGTGGTGATCGGTTCTTTTTTTGTAAGCCTGGCGGCAGGCACTTTTACGATTGCCCAGGGGTATAACCAATGGCTGGCGGTACTGGTCCCGGTTACTTTTATCGTTACCAATACCTGGTTCGAAGAGCGGAAAAAGTGGATGCCCCGCGTGTTTATTTATTTACTCATGGCGGCGATTATTTTTGTGCAGTGGTTCCCAATCGGATAATAGCCCGTACTTTTGCATTTTTTCCGGCCAAACCCGAATAGCAAGTATCTAATATCTAATACCCAATATCTAATATCTAATATCTAATACCCAATATCTAATATCTAATATCTAATACCCAATATCTAATATCTAATACCCAATACCCAATACCCAATATCTAATATCTAATACCTAATACTCAATACCTATTTTATATGAAGTTCGGAATAGTCGTTTTCCCGGGTTCCAATTGCGACAGGGATATGCAACATGCTTTACAGGATGACCTGAAACAGGAAGTAGTGATGCTGTGGCACAAAGACCGTGACCTGAGCATGTTTTCAACCGAAGACTGCATTGTTTTACCCGGAGGCTTCTCTTTCGGCGATTACCTGCGTTGCGGCGCTTTATCGCGTTTCAGCCCGATGATGGAACAGGTGATCGACTTTGCCAACCGTGGCGGTAAGGTGCTGGGCGTATGTAACGGTTTCCAGATCCTGTGCGAAGCAGGTTTGCTGCCCGGTGTACTGCTGCGCAACGACAATCAGAAGTTTGTATGTAAAAATGTGTATATCCGTAAAGCCGGTACCGAAAACCTGATTGGAAAGGCCGTAGAGGACAAGGCGCTCAAAATCCCGGTAGCGCATGGCGAAGGCCGTTATTTTGCCGATGCCGAAACCCTGGCCAAACTCGAAAGCAATAACCAGGTAGTGTTCCAGTACTGCAGCGAAGAAGGTACGGTAGACGCCGCCTTTAACCCCAATGGTGCTATCAATGATATTGCCGGTATCTGCAACGAAGGCCGTAATGTATACGGTATGATGCCGCACCCCGAGCGTGCCTGCAGCGAAGTGTTGGGCAATACCGACGGCGTGGCGGTTCTCCGTTCGCTGATCGCCAGCTGGTCCTAAGCTATAGAAAAAGAGTCTGAATAAATAAAGAGCCGCTTGATATCAAGCGGCTCTTCTGTTTTATATTTTCGGAGGAATCAGGCGTCCAGTTGCGCCCGCAGGTTGCTCAGCTCCATAAAGAAGGTATCTGCATGGGCTGCCAGGAAGCGGTCGGTAAAGGCTGCGAGTTGCTGTGCCTTTTGCCGGTATTCGGCGCCGGTACTTTTCAGTACGCCTATTTCCTGGAATTTCAGTTTCAGCTGGAATTCGATGGCTTCCCTTTTACTTTTATCCCGCAGCAACACATCGTCTTCATCACCCGACCACAATACCGGGTCGCTGTGCTCGCCGATCAGGTCCAGGGCCTGTTGCCACTGGTTATTGCTTTTATACCGTGCAATTTCGGCCAGTGCCCGCATAAAGTCTTCTGTTCTTCCGGAGAGCGAATGCCTGATTGCCATACGTTATTTATTTTTCAGCGGCGGTTTCGAATGTACTGTAGAAATAAGGGGTCTTGGCTTCGAACTCGGCGCTGCAGGTATCTACCATTTTAAATACGCGGGTAATGCCGGCTGCTTTGCGTGCTTCGTACACCTCTTCGGCGGTACAGTCTTTTACGAAGGCAGCGATCTGTTCGTCGCTGAAGCCCATTTGTTTGGCCTGGCGCAGCAGGTCTACCGGTAATTTATCCAGGTGCTGGTATTGTTTGATCTTGTTTTCCAGGGTTACGATATCCTGGATCTGGTACAGGAACCAGCGGTCGATCAAGGTAAGTTCGCGTACGGTTTTGATAGAGATACCGGCCTGCAGGGCTTCTTTGATCCGGAAGATGCGGTCCCAGGTAGGGCGCTTCAGGTATTCCATCAGTTCTTCAGGACGCATCTGGCTGCGGCTGATCGAATCGAGACCGATGGCATTGTTTTCGAGGCTTTGGCAGGCCTTCTGCAAGGCTTCGGGGAAGGTACGGCCAATGGCCATTACTTCGCCTACCGATTTCATCTGCAGGCCCAGGGTATCGTCCGCGCCTTTAAACTTATCGAAGTTCCAGCGGGGCATTTTTACGATCACATAATCCAGTGCAGGCTCGAAATAAGCCGAAGTCGTTTCCGTGATCTGGTTTTTTAATTCGTCGAGGGTATAGCCTACCGCCAGTTTAGCGGCCACTTTTGCAATGGGGTAACCGGTAGCTTTCGAGGCCAGTGCCGAAGAGCGGCTTACCCTCGGGTTGATCTCGATAGCAATGATCTCTTCGGTTTCGGGGTTGAGGGCAAACTGTACATTACAACCGCCGGCAAAGTTGCCCAGGTCGCGCATCATATCGATAGCGGTATTACGCATCAGCTGGAAGGCCGTATCGCTCAGGGTCATAGCCGGGGCCACGGTAATACTGTCGCCGGTATGGATACCCATCGGGTCAAAATTCTCTACGGTACAGATAATCACAACATTGTCGTTCATATCGCGCAGCAGCTCCAGCTCGAACTCTTTCCAGCCCAGTACGGCTTTTTCTACGAGTACCTCGTGTATGGGCGATGCTTTCAAACCTGCATCCAGTGCGGCTTCTAGCTCGTCTTTCGATTTTACGAAACCACCACCGCTACCGCCCAGGGTAAAGGATGGGCGGATAACCAGCGGAATGCCGATCTCCTGGGCATACTCCTTGCCTTCCAGCAGGGAGTTGGCCACGCGGGCCGGTGCTACGGGAATATTCATTTCGATCATCCAGTTGCGGAACAGGTCCCTGTCCTCGGCTTTGTCGATCGCTTTGATATCCACACCGATCAGGCGCACATTGAATTTTTCCCAGAGACCCAGTTCCTCGACTTCCTTGGCGAGGTTGAGCGCAGTCTGGCCACCCATGGTAGGCAGTACTGCGTCGATTTGGTTCTCTTCCAGGATCTGTTCTATACTCTCGGCCGTAAGGGGCAGCAGGTATACCTTGTCGGCAACGATCGGGTCGGTCATGATCGTGGCGGGGTTGGAGTTGATAAGGGTTACTTTGATCCCTTCTTCCCGAAGGCTGCGCGCAGCCTGGGAACCGGAATAGTCAAACTCGCAGGCCTGGCCGATAACAATAGGGCCGGAGCCGATAATCAGAACGGATTTAATGGAAGTGTCTAAAGGCATTTTTTGAGATAAAAATGATAAAAATAAAAATGCAACAAAGAGGTTGTCTCATAGACCGGCAAACCTGCCGGCTTACGGGCTGCGAAAGTACATCAAAAAAAAGAATTTTTCCCCGGGAATCCCGACATTAACGACCCGGAAGGGTGGAGGCCGGGCCCGGCGTGCCCTGTATTTTCCCCGGCCTTGCTGTATCGGCTCCAGCTAGTCGGTAGCGAGGGCCAGCGTAGCGATACCCAGGCTGGCCGCACCGGCTTCTAATAAGGCCAGTCCTGCCGCTTCGAGGGTGGCGCCGGTGGTCAGTACATCGTCGACCAGCAGCAGGCGCTTGCCCCTGATCTGCGCAGCCTTTCCTGCCCGGAACACGGTGGCCACATTATCCAGCCGCTCCAGTCTCGACTTGCGGGTTTGCGATCCGGTATCCCTTACCCGCTCCAGGGCGTTTGCGGCTACGGGCAGGCTGGTGGCTGCTGCAATACCGCCGGCAATGAGTGCTGCCTGGTTAAAGCCTCTGCGGTAGGCCTTTTGCCGGTGCAAGGGCACGGGTACCAATAAGTCGGTGGCTTCGAGCCAGCCATCGGCCTGCAATTCCTGGCCAAATACATTGCCGAGGAACGATCCGGTTGCAGCACGGCCTTTGTATTTAAGCTGGTGCAGGAGGTGTTGCATCATGCCGTCTTTGGTAAAATAGGTAAATGCCGTGGCCCGGACCAGGGGCAGCCTGCCGGTAAACAAGCGTTGCACTTTGTTTTCGGGCAGACGGTGCAGTCCCGTACGGGGTAAGTTGAGCAGGCAATGCAGGCAAAGTACCTGCTCGGAACCGCTAAGCGCCCGGTCGCAGGCCGCGCAGAGATCGGGGAAAAAGAGCCCGCTCAGCGCATTGGCAGCGGTTTTTACGAAGTTGAAAGCCATAGAACAACAGGTTATGGCGGCCTTTTGGTTGCATGAAGATAATTAAAATATTACTTGCTTTTGTGCAATCGCTTCACCGGGGGCATCTCTATTTTAGCTTACTTTGCTTGTAGAAAATAAAAAAACAAACACCATGCTCAAACGCATTTTGCTAACCTTGTTGATTGCAGCCGGCTTTGCTCCTGCATTCGCTCAAAAGAACAAAATGGACAATTCCTATCAGCGCCAATGGCAGGAGGCCGATTCGCTGCTTAACGGCGGTTTGCCTCAATCGGCCGCAAAGGTCGCACGTAATATCCTGGCCGGCGCCGAAGCGCAAAAGGATCAGCCCAACATCATCAAAGCGCAATTGTTTTTGATGAGTACGGACGCGGACGAAGCCAGCGATACCGCTAATATCCACAAAGCGGAGCGTTATGCCGCTATGGCTACCGGGCCCGAAAAAGCCCTGTGGCAAAGCATTACCGCCCAACTGTACTGGGGGTATTTCCAGCAACACCGCTGGCAGTTGTACCAGCGCACGGCGCTCGCAGGCAATCCTCCTGAGGATATCGCCGCCTGGGACGCCCCCGCATTTTTTAAAAAGATATCGGCCTTATACCAGGCTTCCCTGGCCAACCCCGCCGAACTGCAGCAAATACCCGTAGCGCGCTATACCGCCCTGCTGGTAGCAGGTAAGAATACCCGTAAGCTACGCCCCACATTATACGACCTGTTGGCGTTCCGCGCCTTGTCTTATTTCGGCAACGATGAACGGGAAGTAATTAACCCGGCCAATAAATTTGAGCTGGATAAGGCCGCCGATTTTGACCCGGAGCAACAGTTCCGCGGCCTGAAGCCGGTAACTACCGATGCCAATTCCGTGCTCCTGCAGGCCTGCAACCTATACCGCGAAGTATTGGCGTTTCATGCAAAGGACAAAGAACAGGATGCACTGATCGATGCCGATCTGCAGCGACTGGCATTTGTTTATACCTATTCGGTACATCCCGATAAGGACAGCCTGTACCTGCAAGCCCTGCAGCACCTGGAAAAACAATATGCAGGCAATCCTGCCGTGGCCCAGGTATCCTTCCTGGTGGCTGCGCAGCTGGTCAATAAAGGGGAAGCACAACCTGTGCCGCGGGCAAAGGCCCGGGGCGGTGCTAAACCCGGCAATCGCGATCTGCCTGCCATCGTCGCGAAACTCAAAGAGATTACAAGCCGTTACCCGGGCACCGAAGGCGCTGCTAATGCGGCTAACCTGCTTAATAGCCTGCAGCAGGCTTCCCTGGACCTCAGGACCGAAGAAGTAAACCTGCCCGGCGAAAATATAAAGGCATTGATCACTTACAGGAATACGACTAAGGTATACCTGAAAGTGTACCGTATCAATAACGACCTGTTGCGCGGGCGCTACCGGAACCAGGCGAATATGCAGCAGCAATTGCGCCAGATGACGCCTTTGAAAAGCTGGGAACAAACTTTGCCCGGCAGTGCAGATATGGAAGAGCACAAAGCCGAAATCAAAGTGGATGCTTTAGTGCCGGGAACTTATGTACTGGTAGCCGATCTTACCGGTCAGCTTGACGATAAGGCGGGCAATATGGCGTCGGCCGCATTCTTCCAGGTATCCGGCTTAAGCCTGGTAGCCAATAGCGGCAGCGCTACGGCTTATGTGCTCGACAGGGCCACCGGCAAGCCCCGTGCCGGCGTTAAAGCCACCTACTGGCGGCAATCCTGGAACAATAAGAAGAACCAGGACGAACTGAAGCAAATCGGTACGGGTGTTTCCGATGCCCGTGGCCGCCTGCAGTTGCCAGCAAAATCCCAACATGACTATGAAAACAGGCTGGCGGCAGTAAGCCTGGCGGCTGGCAACGACAGCCTGGAGGTGAGCAGCTATTTCAATATCAGCAAACCGGAAAAAAGACTGCCTGTTGTCACGACCAAAACCTTCCTGTTTACCGACCGTTCTATTTACCGGCCCGGGCAAACGATCTTTTTTAAAGGGATCGTACTGAGCAGCTCCGACTACGAACGGCGGAACGAAGTACTGGCCAATAAAATCATGACCCTGGGCTTCTATGATGTCAACAACCAGAAGCTGCAGTCGATGGAAGTGACGACCAATGCATTTGGTTCGTACACCGGTAAGTTTACCGCGCCGGAAGGCTTACTGGGCGGGCAGATGACCATCAGGGATGAAGGCAATAGCGGCGATGTTTCGTTTTCTGTAGAAGAATATAAGCGCCCTAAATTCTATGTGGCCTTCGATACCCTGAAAGGCAGTTACAGCCTCGACCAGGAACTGACTGTAAAAGGTTTTGCCAAAGCTTATGCCGGTAATCATATCGACGGCGCTACGGTATCGTACCGCGTGGTACGCCGCGCCCGCTTCCCTTACTACTGGTGCTTTTACCGCTGGGGTATGCCATCATCACCGGAACGCGAAATTGCCAGTGGCAAAACCGTGACCGGCGCCGATGGTTCTTTTACGGTGAACTTCCGTACCCTCCCCGACAAATCGGTAGCCCCGCGTACCCTGCCGGTATTCTCTTACGAAATCATGGCCGATATCACCGATGTAAACGGCGAAACCCGCAGTGGTAAGGAGCAGGTACAGGCAGGCTACCGCAGCCTGCAGATCAAGGCCGGTATCGCAGAAGACAGCCGGCCGGAAGACCTGGCCGCCCTTGCAGTGCGCACCGAAAACCTGAACGGCATTTTTACACCGGCTACCCTGAAGGTATCGGTATATCGCCTGGTATACCCGGGACAATACCGTAAACGGCTTTGGGAAACACCCGACCAGTTTACAATGACCGAGGCTGAATTCCGCAAGGCCTTCCCCGATGATGAATACAAGGAGGAAAGCAGTTACCTGAACTGGGAAACCGGTAAGGCGCTGTGGCAGCAAACCATGACCACCACGGCTACCGGTACCCTGAACATACCCGCCGCCACCCTGGCCGAAAACGGCTGGTACCTGGTGGAACTGAGCGGCAAAGATGCCCAGGGCAACGAAGTGACCGAGAAAAAATATACCCATGTATGGGCGCCGAACCGTAAGGGTAATGCCCAAAAGGACCTGCTGGCTTATACGGATAAACAAACCTATGAACCCGGTAACGAAGCCGCAGTGTGGACCGCCACGCCGGTTAAAGATGCTCACCTGCTGGTATTACAAACCCGGATGTCGGGGGTAGAGGAGCAGGAACAGCAGGGCAATCCCATAAGTTTCAAAGTGACGGAAGAAGACCGTGGCGGCAGGGCCTTTGCCTGGTTATACGTTTATAAAAACAGGGTGTATACCGCCGAAAAACAAGTGAATATTCCCTGGACCAATAAAGAGCTGAGCCTCGAGTGGGGTACGCACCGTGATAAGCTACAGCCAGGCGAAGGCGAAACCTGGACGCTCACCATTAAGGGCGCAAAAAAAGAAAAAGTAGCGGCAGAGCTCCTGGCCGGCATGTACGATGCCTCGCTCGATGCGTTCCGCCTGCATAGCTGGTCGCCGGTAGGCAGCCTGTATCCCATGGTATATAACACCGGCCGGTGGCAGGGCAACTATGCCTTTGGCGTAGCCGATGGCATTAGCCTGGTTTATGGCAGGAATACGGACTACCTGCAGTACGAGAAATCGTACGACGAATTATATGGCCTGCCCGCGGCCAACGGGTATTACCCGTATGCTGAGGGCCGTATATCCGGCAGAAACATGAGGATGCGTGACGCCAGCAATATGACCCTGGCGGCTGCGCCGATGGCGAAAGGCGCGCCCGGTGCTGCCGATAAAGTGCTTTATGAAGATGTTATTGAACAGGAGGCTGCGCCCGCAAATGCGGAAGATGACCGCGATGCAACGCCCGGAACAGGACAGACCGCGCCCCAGGTGCGTAAAAACCTGCAGGAAACCGCCTTCTTCTTCCCGCAGCTGGCTACTGATGCAGAGGGTAATGTAACCGTAAAATTCACGATGCCCGAAGCCCTTACCGAATGGAAAATGATGGCGTTTGCGCATACCAAAGACTGGCAGACCGCTTACCTCGAAGGCAAGGTGAAAACCCAGAAAGACCTGATGGTGATGCCGAACCTGCCCCGCTTCCTGCGCCAGAACGACGAGATGGTGATCAGTACGAAGATCAGCAACCTGAGCGCTAAAACGCTGAACGGTACGGCTACGCTCGAAATACTGGATGCAGCAACCCTGCAGCCGCTCGCCCTGCCCTTCCGCTTAAAAGACGACAAACAAAGTTTTGAAGTAGCCCAGGGGCAAAGCACTACGGCCAACTGGACCATCCACATACCCGAAAGCCGCTATACACCGGTTGTATTCCGCATCGTAGCGCAATCCGGCAACTTCTCGGATGGCGAAGAAAATACCCTGCCGGTAATTACCAACCGCACCCTGGTTACCGAAACCCTGCCTTTGCCGGTAAGGGGCAACCAGGAACAATCGTTTACCCTCGAAAAACTCCTGAACAATAAAAGCAATACGCTCAGCAACCATGCCCTTACCGTAGAGTTTACCGGTAACCCGGCCTGGTATGCCGTACAGGCGCTGCCTTACCTGATGGAGTATCCTTATGAATGTGCCGAGCAAACCTTTAACCGCTTTTATGCCAATGCGCTGGCTGCGCACATCGTGGCCCAGTCGCCTAAAGTAGCTGCGATCTTTGCGCAATGGAAAACAGCCGATACTGCTGCCTTACTGTCGAACCTCGAAAAGAACGAAGAGCTGAAATCGGCCCTGCTGGAAGAAACGCCCTGGGTAATGGAAGGCAAAAATGAAAGCGAGCAGAAACGCCGCATCGCCACATTGTTCGAGACCCATAAAATGGCCCGTGAGCTGGACAAGAGCCTGAAAAAACTGGAACAGATGCAACTGGATGCCGGCGGCTTCCCCTGGTTTAAAGGCATGCCCGGCGACCGATACATTACCCAATACATTGTAACCGGTATGGCCAGGCTGCAACACCTCGGCGTTAAAGCAGCGAACGAAGGTGCGGCCCGTACTATCATTGGCAAAGCGCTGCCTTACCTCGACCGCTTCCTGCAGGAAGACTACGACAACCTGGTAAAAAACAAGGCCAAAATGGAGGAACAGCAGATATCTTATATCCAGGTACAGTACCTGTATATGCGTAGTTTCTTCGCGGATAAGAGCGTGTCTTCCGCCACGCAAAAAGCGTTTGGTTACTATAAAAAGCAGGCCTCCGTTTACTGGCCGAAGTTCAACCCTTATCTCAAAGGACAGATCGCCCTGGCCCTGCAACGTTTCAACGATACCAAAACACCGGCACAGGTAATGGCTTCGCTTAAAGAAACAGCCATCCGCAAACAGGAAACGGGTATGTACTGGAAAGATATGCCACGTGGTTATTGGTGGTACGAGGCGCCGATTGAAGCACAGGCCTTACTGATAGAAGCCTTTGGCGAAGTGGCAAAAGATAAAGCAGCCGTGGATGAACTGAAAGTATGGCTGCTGAAGCAAAAGCAAACCCAGAACTGGCAAACAACCAAAGCCACGGCCGACGCCTGTTACGCGCTGTTGCTGCAGGGCAGCGACTGGCTGGTGAACGAACCGGCGGTTACTATCAGCCTGGGCAACGAGCAGATCCGGTCTGTTGAAGTGAAAACGGAAGCCGGTACCGGTTATTTCAAAAAACGCTTCGATGGCCAGGACGTGCAACCCGCGATGGGCAATATTAAAGTAAAAGTAGACCAGGCTAAAAACGAAGGCGTAAGCTGGGGAGCCGTGTACTGGCAATATTTCGAAGACCTGGATAAAATTACGGCCGCAGCTACGCCGCTGAGCCTGAAAAAACAACTCTTTATCGAGCGTAATACCGACCGTGGTCCGGTGCTGACCGAGATCAAGCCGGGCAACGAACTGCAGGTGGGCGATAAGGTTAAAGTGCGCATAGAGCTGCGCGCCGACCGCGATATGGAATATGTACACCTTAAGGACATGCGCGCTGCCTGTATGGAACCGGTTAATGTGCTGAGCGATTATAAATACCAGGGCGGCCTGGGTTATTATGAAAGTACCCGCGATATGGCCACCAATTTCTTCTTCAGCTACCTGCGCAAGGGTACCTATGTATTCGAATATCCTGTATTCGTAACGGCCAAAGGCGATTTCTCCAATGGTATCTCTACCGTGCAATGTATGTACGCACCCGAGTTCAGCAGCCATAGCGAAGGCACAAGGGTTAGGGTAAAATAATTCCTGGCTTTTTTGTACACAACAACCAGGCGGCCCGGCGATTCATGCGCCGGGCCGCTTCGTTTTTTGTCACGGGATGGTAAAAAAATCGGATGCGATAGCTATATCTATTTTATAGATGCCGTTATCAATATTTAAGTAGTGTACATTCTCAATCTCTTAACCTGTTATTTGCACGTTTTTTCCTTCAATGCTTTATCTTTGCCCCAAAGCATGAAGCGACTCGCCGCCATATTATTCCTTTCCATTTTTACCCTTATGATGCTGCCCGTAAAGCAGATCGGTAAAATGTTATGGGATAACCAGATGACGGAAGAAGTTCATGAACATGGTCCCTGTCATAAGAAAATGACCAATAATGACCATGATAAATTCTGGTACCATCATCTCTTCGCTCCCGTGCGTATGGAAGACAGCAAAGTGGTCTGCTATAAGCACGCTTCCCGTCCTGAGGCATTGATCAAATGCCATCACCTGGACGTCCCTTTACAGCCTCCGAATTTTTGTTAATCAGTATCCGGGCATTTTCCTGCCCGGGGTGGTTGCTTTCCGTATTAACCGGCGTGCCTAGTCGTGCGCGGGTGGTTCGGGCAATCGCGGTTTCCCATTCCTTATCTGCTTAACAACAAATTGTTATGTCTAAAGAAAAATCATTTTTCGCAAACGCGAAAAGCGACTTGACTGCGGGACTTATTGTCTTTCTTATAGCCTTACCCTTGTGCCTGGGCATCGCCCAGGCCTCCAATGCGCCACCCCTGGCAGGTATTATCGCCGGTGTAATCGGTGGTATCGTTATCGGTTTTTTCAGTAAATCCCAGTTAAGCGTAAGTGGTCCGGCTGCTGGCCTGGTCGCTATCGTTATCGGCGCCCTCGAAAAGCTCGGCGCCTTCGAAATCTTCCTCTGCGCGGTGATCCTGGCCGGCGCTTTCCAGTTGCTGCTGGGCTTCCTGCGCGCCGGTAGCATTGCCAATTATTTTCCTACCAATGTTATAGAAGGTATGCTGGCCGGTATCGGTCTTACCATCATCATCAAGCAGATCCCCGATGCCGTAGGCTTCGTCAATCCGAAACATACCGAAGGTATGACCGATGCGGACGATGGCTTTACCCTGCAAAGCATTACCGATTCTTTTAATCACCTGGAGCCCGGGGCTATCATTATAGCCATGGTCGGTATTGGAATACTGGTATTGTGGTCGCTTAAAGGCATGAAAAAAGTGCAGATGATCCCCGCGGGCCTGCTCGTGGTGATTATAGGCACCCTGCTCAATCAACTGTTTGCCACCGTGGCGCCCTCGCTTTATGTAAGCGGCAACCACCTGGTTAACCTGCCTGTGCCTAAAACTGCAGGCGACTTTTTCGGTAATTTCAAACTGCCCGACCTGAGCGGTTTTGCAAATCCCATGGTTTGGTCTACCGGCCTGGTTATAGCGGTCGTAGCTTCTATCGAGACCCTGCTCTGTATCGAAGCTACCGACAAGCTTGATCCCCAGAAGCGGTATACCTCGGGTGATGCGGAGCTGCGGGCGCAGGGCATCGGTAACATCGTCAGCGGTTTTATCGGCGGTTTACCGATCACCTCCGTGATCGTGCGTTCCTCGGCCAATATCAATGCCGGTGCACGTACCAAGCTGTCGACCATCTTCCATGGTTCACTGCTGCTGGTTTGTGTGGCTACTATCCCCTTTATCCTTAACCTTATTCCTAAAGCAGGTCTGGCAGCCATCCTGATCTATACCGGTTACCGTCTTTGCCGCCCTGCTGTGTTCAAACATATGTGGCATGCGGGTCTTACCCAGTTCCTGCCCTTTGTGATCACGGCGCTGGCGGTCGTATTCCTCGATCTGCTTAAAGGTGTGGGCCTGGGTATGGCGTTCAGTATCTTCTACATCCTGCGCAATAACCTGCGTATCCCGTTCTTCTACAAGCGTTCGGTATACGAGTCGGGCGAAGTGGTACGGCTCGAGCTGGCCCAGGAAGTCTCGTTCCTGAATAAAGCCAGTATTAAGAAAACACTGGAAAACATACCGGAAGGCAGTACCCTCATCCTGGATGCCACCAATACCGAATATATCGATTATGATGTACTGGAACTGATCAAGGAATTTCAACTGTCCAAGGCGCCGGATAAGGATATCCGGATGTCGCTGATCGGTTTCCGCAACACTTATCACCTGGATATAGGCAGCGCCGACCATAAAGAGGAAGAGGAGTTGCCGGGTTACGGGCAAAAGCCGATCCGGAAAACAGCCGGCGATTATAAAAAACTACTCAAACAGCTTACGTCCTGAGCATAGGCCTTTTATCCGGTACAGGCGCAGGACTAAAGTTTGGTAGCGTTTATTAATAATATATAATTACTTTTATAAGAAAAAAATGAAAAGCACAACGAATAATACTAATGTAATGACCCCCGAAGCGGCATATAAATTACTGAAAGACGGTAACGAAAGATTCATCAATGGTATCAGCGCTAACCGCGACCTGCTGAAAAGCGTAGCCGATACCAAAGACGGACAGAAGCCCTTCGCCGCCATATTGAGCTGCATGGACTCCCGTGCCCCGGCAGAACTGCTCTTCGACCAGGGTATCGGCGATATCTTCAACATCCGTATTGCGGGCAACGTGATCTCGCCTTATGTACTGGGATCGCTGGAGTATGCCGTTGCGGTAGCCGGGTCGAAACTGATCCTGGTTATGGGCCATACCAATTGCGGTGCCGTTAAAGGCGCCTGCGACGATGTGAAAATGGGTAACCTGACCGCATTGCTCGACCAGATCAAAGATTCTATCAGTCACGAGCCGGTTGCCGAAGGTGAAGATCGCACCGGTAATAATAAAGATTTTGTAAACCGCATCGCCCTGCAAAATGTGCATCATTCCGTTAACCAGATGATGGAGCAGAGCGATGTGATCCGCCAGCATGTGGAGAACGGCACCATCCAGATCGTACCTGCTATGTACGATATCGCCACCGGTGTCGTTACCTTCCATAAGCAGTTGGAGCTGGCTTAAGATTTTTGTCTTGTTTGTATTTAGTTAGAGGGTTCCGCTTCCTGTAAGCGGAACTTTTCTATTTTTACGGCATGGAGATACAACACGAGTCCGATCATAAAGGAGGGAAATTTTTTGTAGCCCGCGAGGGCCGGCAACTGGCCGCTATGACCTATATCTGGGCCGGAGAAAAACGGATGGTGATTGACCATACCGAAGTAGACGCCGCGCTGAAAGGGCAGGGGGTAGGCTATCAACTGGTGGCTGCAGCCGTAGCTGCAGCCCGGGCAGGTGGCTTTACGATATTGCCGCTCTGTCCCTTTGCCAAAGCGGCTATGGCCAAAGAGCCTGCTTATGCCGATGTGCTGGCTTAAGGAGTGTTTGATCCGGGGTGTTGTTGCCCGGTTTCGTATAGCATAATAACAGCTATTGTAGCTGCTATAAAAAATTCCCGCAGGGTTACCTGCGGGAATTTTTTTAAACGGTATTGTGCCGGCTTACCAGTCTTTGCTGAGTTTAACGGGTACGCCTTTTTCTTTTTCTTTCTTCTCCTGTATTTTCTTCTCTTCCTGGCGCAGGGCATTCAACAGGTTTTCGGCTTGCTGCTGGCTCAGTTTACTAGGCTGTGCCTGGGGCTTTTGCTGGTCTTTCTGGTCCTGGTCTTTATCGCCTTTGCCTTCGTCCGGCTTGTCTTTTTGATCGTCTTTCTTGTCTGGGTCGCCTTTACCCTTGTCGTCTTTCTTATCCTTGTTGTCCTTATTATCCTTATTGTCTTTGTTGTCTTTATTATCCTTGTTGTCCTTATTGTCTTTGTTATCCTTATTGTCCTTATTATCCTTGTTGTCTTTACCGCCGCCGTCTTTCTTCATCATGGCATTGGCATAGGCCAGGTTGTATTTGGTATCCGCATCGGTGCCATCCAGCCTCAGTGCCTGTTTGTAGGCATTGGCAGCCTCTTCCCATTTTTTTTCTTCAAGGAAGGTGTTGCCGATATTGTGATAGGCCCTGGCCTGCTCTTTTTTATCTTTCGTGTTTTTAATACTGGCGGTCATTGCCTGGCGGGCATTGTCGTATTGTTTGCCCTGGTACAGGGCATCGCCGATATTGAACATACCGGTATACGAGCCTGGATCCTTTTGCAGGGCGCTCTGGTAAGCCCCCTGGGCTTCCTTGTATTTTTTCGCCTTATACAACTCATTGCCCTTGCGCAGGTCGGGCCGCGGGCTTTGCCCCGAAGGCTGCTGCTGTGCATAGGCAGATGCGCTGACCATTAAGGCGGCCATACATGCCGTTACTATTCTCATGATTGAACTCCTGTGCTTTGTATCGTTGATTTCTTTTTAAAAATGGTGGCGGCAGGTAACAGCCAGTCGGCGATGAGCAGCAGCAAAGCCGCACCGATAAAGTACTGGAAATAGCTGCTGTAATCGGTAAACATAACCATACCCATGTTTTTGCCTTCCATATTATCGATCAGGTCGGTAAGGTAATCTGCCACCTGGTTGGTATTGGCCAGCAGCTTGTAAGTGCCGCCAGTGGCCTGTGCCAGCGATTTCAGTTCTTCTTCGTTCAGCTTGGTGATTACCGGGTTACCGTTCTCGTCCAGTTTGGGTTCGCCGGTTTCGGGATCGATAATGGTAGCGCCTTGTGGCGACCCTATGCCCACGGTATAAATGATCACACCCTGGTCGGCGGCTTTCTTGGCGGCATCCAGGGCCTGTTCGTCATGGTCTTCTCCGTCCGATATCAGTACAATGGCTTTATGCTTTTTTTCTTTCTGGCTGAAGGATGTGTTGGCCAGGTTGATGGCTTCGGACAATACCGTGCCCTGTGTGGGGATCAGGTCGGGCTTTACGGTCTCGAGCAACATACGGGCCGCGCTGTAGTCGATGGTAAGCGGTACCTGCAGGTAAGCTTTACCGGCAAATACGACCAGCCCTACACGGTCGTTCTTCATCTTGTCCATCATGCCGGCAATCAGCATTTTGGCGCGGCTCAGCCGGTCGGGCTGTATATCGCGGGCCAGCATACTTTTACTTACATCCAGGGCAAAGAACACGTCTACGCCTTTGCGTTCGGCCTTTTCGGTCTGGGCGCCCATCTGCAGGTTGGCCAGGCCGAGTATGGCCGACAGCAGCGCCAGGGTTACCAGTACGAATTTGGTCGTGATCCTGCCGTTGATCCTGCCGCTGAGCAGGTTCTTTACCAGCGCCGGGTCGCCCAGCCGTTTAATGCGGCTGCTGCGCCATTGCAGGTAGGCGATATATACCACCACGACCAGGGGTACCAGCAAAAGCAGCCACAGGTATTCGATATGTTGGAAACGGAACATAGTCTGTATAAGGTCCTTACGTTTTATGAAAAGCCTCTGCAGAGGTCTTCAGGCAAATATAAAACTCTGCAAATAAACGAATTTGAACAAAAAGTTATTGTGCTTTTTTTTAACACAGACTTTTAGTGCTATTTTTGCGCGGTTTCCCAGGACAAAGCTGGGGGCTTGAAAAAAATAAACAATGAAGAATACGCCATTCACGGAAAAACACATTGCACTCGGCGCTAAAATGGCCGAATTTGCAGGCTACAATATGCCCATTTCCTATACGGGTATTAACGACGAACACGCTGCTGTGCGTAACAATGCAGGTGTGTTTGACGTAAGCCATATGGGGGAGTTTATTTTAAAAGGCCCCAAGGCCCTGGACCTCATACAGCGTGTTACCTCCAACGATGCTTCCAAGCTTACCCCCGGTAAGGCGCAGTACTCCTGCCTGCCTAACGAACAGGGCGGCATCGTGGACGACCTGATCGTGTATTGCCTCGAGGAAAACAACAGCTATATGCTGGTCGTGAATGCCTCCAATATCGAAAAAGACTGGAACTGGATCAGCAGTAAGAATACCGAAGGTGTAGAGATGCAGAATATCTCCGACAAAACGGCGCTGCTGGCCATACAGGGCCCTAAAGCCGTAGAATATATGCAGCAGCTGACCGATGTGGACCTGGTCAACCTCAAGTACTACACCTTTGCCAAAGGCACCTTTGCCGGCGTAGACAACGTAGTGATCAGCGCAACCGGTTATACCGGCAGTGGTGGTATCGAAATTTATTTCGAAGATAAAGACGATAACAGTACCAGGATCTGGGATGAAATATTCCGCATAGGTGGTCCAAAAGGTCTGAAACCAATCGGCCTGGGCGCACGCGATACCCTGCGTCTTGAAAAAGGATTCTGCCTGTATGGCAACGATATCGACGATACTACTTCGCCGCTCGAAGCCGGTCTGGGCTGGATCACCAAATTTACCAAAGACTTTACCGCCCGCCCGATACTCGAGCAGCAGAAAGCCGAAGGCGTACAGCGCAAACTGGTAGGACTGGAAATGGTAGATAAAGGTATACCCCGTCATGGTTACAAGATCCAGGATGCCGAAGGCAACGAGATCGGTTATGTAACCTCCGGTACCCAGTCGCCCACACTGGGCAAGGCCATCGCCGTCGCTTATGTAAATAAAAGTTTTGCGGCCGAAGGCAACGAGGTATTCGTTGTGGTACGCGACAAAGCCCTGAAAGCACAGGTGGTAAAAATGCCGTTCTTAAAATAAATAAACCAGGTTCGATCTGAACCCGGGTATACTTCAATAGTCTGATAGTGTTGCTATTGTAAAAAAGCAAAGGTTGACCTGGTTTCATCCTTTGCTTTTTTATTGATAAATGTCTATTGTTTTATAGGAACATATATAAAATTTTACAAAAATCAGTATATTGTAGTTATATTTATAAGGAGAACCTTCGTAAATTCGCAGTCATTTTAACCGGAGGCGGGTTTCGAACCGGCGCCGGTAATAGAAAAGTTTAATTTATTATATATTTATAATCCATTTATGGAAAGCAGTGCTGCAAAATCAAAGTCCAAAAGTGCTCCTAATTTAAAAAAGGAATTGCAGAAATACTTTGGATTTGATGGATTTAAGGGGGAGCAGGAAGTAATTATCAAAAGCATATTAAAGGGCAAGGATACCTTCGTAATCATGCCCACAGGGGGCGGCAAGTCGCTGTGCTACCAGCTGCCCGCCCTGATCAGCGAGGGGGTGGCCCTGATCGTGTCGCCGCTGATCGCCCTGATGAAGAACCAGGTGGACCTGATACGGGGTTATAGCGACGACGATAACGTGGCGCATTTCCTCAACTCAAGTCTCAGCCGGGTGCAGCAGCGCAAGGTTAAAGCCGACCTTACCGAAGGCAAGACCAAAATGCTGTACGTAGCGCCCGAAACCCTTACCAAGAGGGAAAATATCGACTTCTTCTCCGATATTAATATTTCGTTTGTGGCGGTGGATGAAGCGCACTGTATCTCGGAATGGGGACACGATTTCCGGCCCGAATACCGTAAGCTGCGCGACATGATCTCCGAGATCAATCCCAAACTGCCGATCATTGCCCTTACCGCTACGGCCACGCCCAAGGTACAGGACGATATCGTCAAGAACCTGGATCTGCAGGATCCCACGACCATCGTAGCTTCGTTTAACAGGCCCAACCTGTATTACGAAGTCGTACCCAAAATATCCAAGACCCAGGTGCTGAAGCATATGGTGCGTTATATCAATACGCATAAAGGCAAAAGCGGTATCATTTATACGCTCAACCGTAAAACTACCGAGGAGCTTGCAGACATGCTTTGTGCCAACGGGATCAAAGCCGTGGCCTACCATGCCGGTCTCGATGCGGGTACACGCGCCCAGCGCCAGGACCAGTTCCTCAAAGACGAGGTGGAAGTGATCGTGGCAACCATTGCCTTTGGCATGGGTATCGATAAGCCCGATGTGCGTTTCGTGATGCACTACAACATCCCGAAATCGCTGGAGAACTACTACCAGGAAACGGGCCGTGCGGGCCGCGACGGCGGTAACAGCAAGTGTATCCTGTATTATTCCTACAAGGATGTGCAGAAGCTGGAACACCTGATGCGCGACAAGCCGCTGAGCGAACGCGAAATGGGCGCCCAGCTGATTACCGAAACCGTTGCCTATGTAGAAAGCGGCGCCTGCCGCCGCAGGTTGTTGCTCCACTATTTCGGCGAGATCAGCAAAACCGAGAACTGCGGGCATTGCGATAACTGCTGTCATCCGAAAGAGAAGCTCGATGTGAAAGACAGCGTGAAGATCGTGCTCGACGCCATCGACGAACTCGACGAGCGCTTTGGTATCGACTATGTCGTGGATGTGGTATTGTCTAAAAACAACCCGCAGATCAAGACCTTCAAGCATGATAAGCTGCAATCCTACGGCGCAGGCCTCATCATGGAGATGGACGAAACCTTCTGGCAGTCGCTGATCCGCCAGATGATGCTCGAAGACTTTATCCGTAAAGATATCGAAGAATACGGCTTACTCAAGATTACCGACAACGGCCGCAAGTTTCTTAAAAAACCTTTCTCGATCAAAGTGGCGCTCAACCACCAGTACCGCGAAATGGAGGGGGAAGAAGAGGAAGAAGCCAGCAGCGGCGGTACGGCGGCTGTGGATACGGCGCTGCTCGAAATGCTGGTAGACCTGCGTAAAAAAGTGGCCAAGGAAAAGAACCTGCCACCCTTCGTGATCTTCCTCGAAAACTCGCTGGAAGACATGGCGCTGAACTATCCCACCACGATGGAGGAACTGGAAAAGATCCAGGGGGTAAGTAAAGGCAAGGCCCTGAAATTCGGTAAGAAATTCGTGGAGCTGATCGCCAAGTATGTAGAAGAAAATGACATCGAAAGGCCGGATGATTTCGTAATGAAAAACGTAGCCAATAAAGGCGCGCTGAAAGTCTACATCATCCAGAATATCGATAAGAAAATACCACTCGAAGCCATTGCCCGTAACAAGGACATTACCGTAGCCGAACTGATGACGGCCATGGAAGGCATCGTAGCCAGCGGTACCAAGCTCAACCTCGGTTACTGTATCGACGAAGAGCTCGACGAACGCGAGCAGGAAGATATCTTCGACTTCTTCCGTAACTCGACCGACGACGACCTGGAACTGGTATACGAAGAGTTCAAGGATAGCGATGTAAGCATCGAGCAGTTACAACTGATGCGGATCAAATTCCTGAGCGAATACGGGAACTA
This sequence comes from Taibaiella chishuiensis, assembly GCF_003014535.1. Classification (GTDB taxonomy): domain Bacteria; phylum Bacteroidota; class Bacteroidia; order Chitinophagales; family Chitinophagaceae; genus Taibaiella; species Taibaiella chishuiensis. Next base: position 1,459,260 of record NZ_PYGD01000001.1, read on the forward strand.
AAATATAGCGGTCGAAGAGACAAGCGCCGGGCTACAGCCCGGCGCTTTTTTATTTAAGCATTCATAAAGGAATGGACTTTGTTTGCTTAGGGCCGGTCGCTTATCTTCGCATATATGGAACATCAATGGAGTGAATGGGTAAACTGGCTGCAGCAGCGGTTGCAACAACCCTTGCCGGGATATGAAGCCCAGAGAAAGATGATGAACATTAACCGGCCGGATGTACGGGTAACACCCGAAACCGCAAGGCAAAGCGGCGTTATGCTGCTGCTGTATCCCGAAGCGCAGGACGTACGCCTGGTGCTGATCGAAAGGACGGACGACGGCGGTGTGCATGGCGGACAGATCGCTTTGCCCGGTGGTCGTAAAGAAGACTATGATACCGACATCGTAGACACGGCCCTGCGCGAAGCTAATGAAGAAGTAAACCTGGATCGCGAAAGCGTACAGGTGCTGGGGCAATTGAGTCCTTTATACATACCCGTCAGCAATTTTGAAGTACACCCGGTTATCGTGGTCAGCGACCGAAAGCCGGAGCTCAGCCCCTCCGAAGCCGAAGTAGCCCGCATCCTTTACCTGTCGCTGTCCGGCATCTTCGCGGATAAAGACGATGTGGAAGTACGTCCTTCCGGCTTTCCCAATATGACGATCCGTACCGTCGCTTATATGATGAACGATACCAAATATATATGGGGCGCCACCGCTATGATCCTCTCGGAGCTGGAAGCGATCTGGGAGGAGCGCCCGGGTCAATAGATCAGCGGATCAGTACCAGGTCGCCTTTCTTGCTGAATTTTTCTTCGTTGATCTTATATTCGATAGTATAGAAGTAAGTGCCCGCATCGCATGCAACGCCATTAAAAGCGCCATCCCAGAAGATGCCGGGTGTTTTGCTTTCAAACACCTTTTGTCCGTAGCGGTTATAGATGGCATGGCTGTAAGCCTTAGCTGCCGGGCAATGCAGCTCAATAATAAAAACGTCGTTGTGCCCGTCGCCGTTGGGTGAAAAAGCATTGGGGACAAAGGGCCTGCAATTACAATACATCGTTGCCAGGTGTACGGAGTCGCTAAAGGCGCCGCAGGCATTGGCAGCGGTAACGGTATAAGTGCCCGGGCCATCCGTAAAGATAGTAGCCTCAGTACTGCCATTGCTCCATAAATAATTTCCCTCGGGTACTATTTCCGCGTGAAGCTGCAACGTCGTTCCGGCGCAGACCAGGGTATCGTTTTCATACAGGTGAAATGTGGGGATGATGACGTCTATGGCAATGCTGTCTGTTACGCTGCAGCCTTCGAGCGTTGTTGTAAGGGAGTAAGAGCCCTTTTGGCTAACATTAAAAGCACTTGCGGTGCTGCCGTCCTGCCAGCGATAAGTAGCGCCGGCGACAACGGGCGATGGAACAAGCTGGTAGCCTTTGCACACTGCCGTATCATTACCCAGGCCGGTATTAAAACGGATAAACCGCACACGGAAGCTGTCAATACTCAACCTGCATCCATCTCTTCCGTATACCCAATAAATGCCATCATTATTGACCGTGTGCTGCACACCGGTACCGCCGGTATTCCACAGGTAGCTTTCATGCACTGCGGGCGCATTCAGGGTAACCTGCGGTAGCTGGCAGATCGTCGTATCGATGATTGCCGTTGCTATGGTGTCGCGGGGTTCATGAACAACAACGATATTGCCGAAATCAGAAAAGGTTGCCGAAGGAAAGAGCGCCGATGTAAGTGCATCCCGATTATAGAGGCAGGCGCTGCCGGCCGCATCGGGGTTGCTGATACAGCCTACGCGTTTTGCCCAGATGCGCAGCGTATATATTTTATCGTCGGGGCCTTTGCGTAAGTGCATAAACATCCCGGTATCGATCACTATCCTGGAGCTTTGCACCGCCGTAAGATTGGGTAATAAACTGAGGTCGTATTGGAGTAGGTTGTTTATACCTGCATAAAGTTTACTGCCGTCGGGCGAAAACACAGCCCCGGCCGAACCCATAGGAGCGGCACTGAGTTGCCCCAATGATGCAAACAGCCCGGTTGTTTTATCGAAAGACAGCAAGTGCATCGCCGTGCCGCCAGATACCGCCAGGGTGGCTTCTTTATTAAAGGTCATGCGCGATGCCGGTACCGGGATCGCATTGGAGGTTACCGGCGTGGTACTGATCCCCGGGGCGGTTAGCTTGAAAGACAGGTGCTGCGGGCTGTTGCCGTCGTGGAGTATGATCCAGTAATTACCACACTCGCCGGCTTTTTGTACCACCACGCCCTCGGATACATTGGTGGCCAGCACTATGTTTTTCTGACCGGGCACCACATCTCCAAGCCCGCCGTTTAAAGTCATATCGATCACCGAGTAATAGGCATTATGCGTACTGTCTTCGTAGGCATCCGTGGTAATCACATAGTATTGTTGCGGGTTGGCGGGCGACCTGGCAATAGCAACCCCTGTTGCGCTGGAGCCCATATGTATTCCTCCCCAGATCGGACCATTACCCAACATGCCTGTGCCGTTGGGCATAAGATTATTATTCCTGTCCCAGTTATTAAAGCCCGAACTGTAGAAGAGTAGGTTGCCCGCCGGGTCGCAAACGCTGGCGCAGCCTTCGGTAGTCACCATGCTGTGCCGGAAAAAAGAAGGAGGCGTGGTATTGAAATTGAGACCGAGGCTATCGCCGAAACACCATATATTATTTTCGCCCTGGGCCTGCGAAAGCCGGGCAAACAATATCAAGATCAGGATGATGCCTGAAGTAAATAAACGTTTCATGGAAGGTATACCGGTTGAGCTTGCATAGCGATTGGATTGCTTAACGGATCAGTACCAGGTCGCCTTTTTTGACGACCTTTTCCGGCCCGTTTTTAAAGGTTATGTAGTAGAAGTAAGTGCCCGCATCACATGCAACGCCATTAAAGGCACCGTCCCAAAACCGGCCCTGCTCCTGGCTTTCAAACACCTTTTGTCCGAAACGGTTATAGATGACATGCCCATAAGCCGTTATGGCCGGGCAATGCAATTCGATTACGAACCGGTCGTTGAGCCCGTCGCCGTTGGGCGAAAAAGCATTGGGGGCATAAGGCCTGCAATTACAATACATCGTTGTTATACGAATCGAGTCGCTGAAGGTGCCACATATATTTTCGGCGGTAACGGTATACGTGCCGGCTTTATTGATCGCTTTATCGGGGCCATTGCTGCCGTCGTTCCAGGTATAAATGCTTGTGGGGTTAGCCTTGGTATGCAGCATCAGTACGGCATCGCTGCAGATGGTCGTATCGGTCTCCTGTAAGTCGGCATAGGGGACGGTTATGTCGATCATAACGCTGTCGGAAAGGCTGCAGCCTGCTACAGTTGCCGTTACTGCATAGCGGCCTTTACGGCTTACGGTAAGGCCCGGGGCAGTACTGCCGTCCTGCCAGCGATAAGTAGCCCCTGCTACTGTAGCGTCCAGCCTGAGGCTGTCGCCCTGGCATAGGGTAGTATCGGGGCCCAGATCGGTAGAAAAGTGTACGAATCGTACATGGAAGCTATCGATATACAGGCTGCACCGGCTGCCGCTGTACAGCCAATAGGTGCCGTCCTGGGTTACGTCGGCCTGGTTGTCCTGGCTCCCGGTACTCCACAGGTAGCTTTCTGCATCGGCAGGCGCCTTCAGCCTGAGTTGGTTTGCCTGGCATACTGTGGTATCCTTCGTGGGACGTATGGTGGTATCCTTTTCATGTACGATAAAAACATTACCCAGTTCCGAATAGAACCCGGAATTGTAGTTGGGTAAAGTCATGGCTGCCCCATCATACAGGCAGGCAGCGCCCGCTGCATTGGGATTTTGAATGCAACCCAGGTCGGACGTAAGCGGCAGGATATAAATTTTGCCATCGGGGCCATTGCGCATGAACAGTTTGATATTCGATGCCGTGTCGATTACCGTCCGGGAGTTTTGAACCGCCGTCATATTAGGTAAGAGACTGAGGTCATATTGCAGCAGCACAGAGCCGGCGTATAACTTACTGCCATCGGGCGAAAAGGCCGTGCTGTAGCCGCCGTAAAGGCCGTTGAAAAGCATGCCGATCTGGCTGAAGATACCCGTGGTTTTATCGAAAGATAAAAGTCGCAAGTCTACTGTGCCGGAAGTAGCCATGGTTCCTGCTTTGTTAAAATTGAGCCGGCCCGCCGAATAAGGCATGCCGGTAGAGATTACCGGTGTCATATTGATGCCCGCAGGCGTTACCTCGTAGGCCAGGTAGTGCGGGTTGCTTTTATCGTGTAAAATGATCCAGTAATCGCCGCAGGTACTGGTGGCCTGTATGCGAATGCCTTCAAACACATTGGTGGCCAGTTGGATGTTTTTCTGACCCGGTACCACATCGCCCATACCGCCGTTCAGCGACATGTCGATCACGGAATAATAAGCATTGAACAGGTTTTCTTCCCCTGCATTGGTCGTGATCATATAGTACTGTTGCGGGTTGGCCGGCGATTTTACGATCGCAACCCCCATCATGGAAGAACCAATATTTATGCCGCCTACCGTCGGGCCATTGCCCAGCAGGCCGCTGCCGTTGGGCATCAGGGTATGGCTCCGGTCCCAGTTGTTGCTGCCCGAGCTATAAAACAGCAGGTTGCCTGCAGCATCACATACCGTGGCGCAGCCTTCATGTGTCTTCATCTGGTGCTGGAAGAAAGAGGGTGGTGTGGTATTGAAGTTCATGCCTACCTGCTGACCGAAGCACCAGATATTGTTTTCGCCCTGGGCATGCAGGTGCCGGGCATAAAAACAGGCGACCAGGAGGATTACCGGGAGTAGCAGGTGTTTCACAGGATTAGAGCGGGTTAGGTTCCTTTGAAAGATACAAATTATCGGGGAGCCGGTTGGGTAGGGGCATAAAAAAGGGAAACATAGTATATGCTTCCCTTTTCCTGTTATAATGAAAATAAGTATTAATTCAGGCTCCTGAAGTCGACGGGTACCAGCTTGCTGACGCCTGCCTCCTGCATGGTTACCCCGTAGATCACATCCACGGCAGCCATGGTCTGCTTGTTGTGGGTTACGATGATAAACTGCGAGTTGTCGCTGAATTTGCGGATCATTTGGGTAAACTTGCCTACGTTGGCATCGTCCAGCGGGGCGTCCACCTCATCAAGGATACAAAACGGCGCCGGCTTGATCAGGTAGATGGCAAACAGGAAGGCTGTAGAAGTCAGTGTTTTTTCACCACCCGACAGCTGGGTCAGCGTGCTCGGTCTTTTGCCTTTAGGCTGTGCGTAGATCTCGATACCGCTATCGGCAATATTATCCGGATCGGTCAGTTTCAGGTCGGCGGCATCCTCTTCGGTAAAGAGGGCCTTGAATACCTGTACGAAATTGGTCCGCACGGCATCGAAGGTCTCCCTGAATTTGGCATTGGCTGTATTCTCGATCTCTTCGATGGTCGCCATCAGGGTATTGTGTGCGTCTTCCAGGTCTTTTTTCTGGTCCACGATAAAGTCGTGGCGCACCTTCATCTCGCTGTAGGCCTCGATCGCGGTCGGGTTTACCTCGCCTATATTCTCAAGGCGTTTTTTCAGCCGGTCCGCTTCTGCATTAAGTTCCTCTACCGTCATGTCGTTCTTGCGGCCCTCTTCCAGTATGGCTTCCAGGTCTACTTTGAACTCTACGTTCAGGCGTTCTTTCATACCGGCTACCTGCAGCTTCATGGCGCCCAGTTTTTCGCGGATACCGCTCAGCAGGGTTTCGGCCTGTTCCTTTTCCCTGCGCTGCCGGCTAATCTTGCTTTCGTGCTCGCTTATGGCATTACGGAATTCATAGTAAGTACGGTCCTTCTCGCTCAGGTTTCTTTCATCTACATCTTTCTTCTGCATCAGTTCATACAGCTCATTATCGCCAAAGTGCAGCTTACCGCTGGTTTCGCTGATCTGTGCCGAAGTCTCTTTCAGTTGTTCGCGGTTGCTGGTGATCTGGCGTTCCAGGTCGGTCAACTGGTTGTTGCGGAAGCTGAATTCCTGTTTCAGGTTCTCGATCTTGCTTTGCTGGCGGGTGTGTTGGATGTTCTGGTTGTTGTACTGCTGGGTGGCCATGTTGAAGTCCTGCTCTACCGCGGCAAATTCTTCGGCTGCCTTTTGTATTGCAGCTTGCAGCGATTGCAGTTGCTCCGTGATCTCTTCGAGTTCGGTACGGGTATCGCTGATGCCTTCCTGCAGCTCCGCAAACTGGTCCTGGAGGTCCTGCAGGCGTTTTTCTCCGGTCAGGTTCAGTTGTTCGTAGTTTTCTATACGGTGCCCGAGGTTAATGGCCTGGTTGCTCAGTTTATTGATCTCGTTGCGCGCCTGGTCTATGGCCCGGTCGTTAAGTTCCTGGTTGAAACCGGTAATGCGGGTTTGCGTTTCGCTGATCTGTTGTTTCAGCTGTGCGGTAGATGTGGTAAGGCTTTCGATATCCGAGGCCAGGCGCTCCAGGTTTTTGGCGCGGCCTATTTTATTACCTTCGAACAGGCCTATACTGCCGCCGCCCAGGTTGTATTTACCCCGCAGGGTTTTGCCGCTCTTTTCAATGATCACATTGTTGTTGTGAACGGTTGCGCCGGTTACGTTGTCGGTACTTTCAGCAATATAAACGTGGCCCAGCAGGTGTTGTGCCAGCGCTTTGTATTGTTCGTCCACCTGTATTACGCTCATGGCGGGCACCAGGCCTTCCTGCGGCTCGCTGGCGGCAGTGGCGCCACCTGCGCCGAACTGGTCGAGCAGGAAGAAGTTGGCTTTGCCTTTTTTATGGCTTTCCAGCAATTGCACGGCCTGTGCCGCTTCCTGCACATCTTTTACCACGTAGTAGTTCAGATAGCTGTCCAGCACATATTCCAGGGCGGTACGGTATTCGTCTCTGGCTACGAATATGTCCGACAGGAGCGGGGCATTGCTGTTCCATTCTTTATTTTTTTTCAGGAACTTGATACTGTCGGGATAGCCTTCCAGGCTGTCCACCAGCGATTTCAGCAGGTCGTGTTCGTTGCGCCGGGCGTCGAGCTTACGGTTTTCTTCTACCGACCGGGCCCTTAACGATTCCAGCTGCTCCTGGCTTTCGAGTATCTTGTTCTTGATTGCTTCATGACGGCTTACCAGGGCCTGCAGGTCGTCCTGCTTTTGTTGCAGGTGCGCGTCGGTATCCTGTTTTTCGCGGTTCAGCTGCGCGATCTGTAAGGCGCGCTGGGCCTTCTCTTCCTGGATCTGCTGCATCGAGCGCTGCAGGTTCATTACAGAGGTATCGGCAACGGCTACTTTTTTCTCGGCATCAAATTGCCTGCGTTGGAATTGTTGCAGGTTATGGCGTTCTTCTTCCAGCTTCCGCTTTTTAATATCGAATGTTTCCCTTTTTTCGTCGAGGGTATTGCGCAGGTTTTCCAATTGGTCCCGTTGCTCCTGCAGCGATTCGGCCTCAACCGTGATCTGTTGCTCGGCAAAGGCGATCGATTCTTTCAATTGTTTCAGTTGCTCGCCGGCATTACCCAGGAACTGGTTCAGGCTTTTCTCGCGGTCCTGGAGGTGATCCAGGCGCTGCGCAGCCAGTTTCTTGTCGCTTTCCAGCTGGCGGATGCGGTTTACCAGTTCGTTGAACTGTTTCTGCAGGCCGTTCAGTTCCTGTTCTTTCTGTACCAGTTTTACCTTATTGGCCTCGATCACCGCTTCGTCGCCCGAGATCTCGGTTTCGATCTTCATCTTCTTATCCTGTTCGATCTCGTGCTGCTCGTTCAGGGCCTGGTACTTTTCGTTAAATTCTTCGAGCGAGGCCTTGGCCAGCTCTACGCTGATTTCTTTATACTCGTTCTTGATCTGGAAGTAGCGTTCTGCCTTACGGGCCTGGCTTTCGAGGGTACGCAGGTTATTGCCGATCTCGAACAGCAGGTCCTCGATTCGGGACAAATCCTGTTGCGTAGCATCCAGCTTTTGCTTGGCCTCTTTCTTCCGGGTTTTATAAATGGAGATACCGGCTGCCTGTTCCAGCATACGGCGGCGGCTGCCTTCCTTATCTTTGATGATATCATCCACCATACCCAGTTCGATAATCGCATAGGAGTCGTTGCTTACCCCCGTATCGAGAAAGAGGTTGTGGATGTCCTTCAGGCGGCAGGTCACGTCGTTGAGCCGGTACTCGCTCTCGCCGCTTTTGTAGAATTTACGGGTAATGGTAACCGTAGTAAATTCCGTAGGCAGCAGGTTGCGGGTATTCTCGAACGTGAGCGATACTTCGGCCATACCGGAGGCCGAACGGCTGCGCGAACCATTGAACACAAGATCTTCGAGGTTGTCGGATCGCAGCGATTTGATCTTGTGCTCACCGATTACCCAACGTATGGCATCGATAATATTCGATTTGCCACAGCCATTGGGCCCTACAATCCCCGTAATGGGATTGTCCAGCAGGATCTGTGTCTTATCGGCAAAGGACTTGAATCCTTTTATATCTAGTGATTTTAAACGCACTGATTTATTTTTAAAAAGAGGTCAAATGTACGAAATGCCCGGCATTTGTTATAATATGGCATTTCCCGGGTCCACCAGGCTATTTGTAATATTTAACGAAGTGAAATTCTGTTTATTTGAGGCAATTATTGTTTATGAATTAAGGTTTTAGAACGCAGGTAATCTATTTTCGTTTGGCAATTTTTTTATTATTTAAAAATAATGTTCTATGAAAAAAGGCATACTTGCTATTGTGCTGTCGGTTCTTGCAGGTGCGGGATACGCACAAACCCCGGAAAAGAAATCCGTGGCGCTGATTACTAAACTTACGGGTACCTGGTGCAATCCCTGTGGTACCTGGGGCTGGGAAGTCGCCAATAACCTGATTGCGGCCACCGAAAACGGCAAAGCGTTGTACATAGGCGCTTTCGTTTCGTTTACGGCCTACGACAACAAAAAATTTAAAAATGCGACGGCCGATGCGTTTTACAATACATTCGTATCGCCGCCGGAATATGGCGGTATTCCTGATTTTTCTGTAAACGGTATCGGCAGAATGCCCAAGACCGTTACGGTAAGCATTGCCACGGATACCTGCATGGTTGCTGTAAACGCTTTTAATGCTACAACGCCCCTGGCCAGTCCTGCGAATAAAATGTCGATCAGTGGGAATACCGTAAATGTTACTGCCAAAGCGCAGTTCTGGTCGGCAGGCAGCGGCGAATATTACCTGGCCGCTTACCTGATCGAAGACGGGGCATTGAACCAGCAAAACGGACAGAACGGTATCGTGCCGCACCATAGTGTTTTAAGAGGTACCATGTCGCCGGGCAAACACTGGGGCGAGCAAATTGCCAATGGCGCAGTTACGGCTAACCAAACATTTAGTAAAACCTTTACTTTTACCGTAACCAATGCGGAATGGGACAAAGCCAAATTCAAGGTATATACCGTTATCTGGAAAAAGAACGGCAGTAAATACGAATTCGTAAACGCCAGTAAAAATGAACCCGGTGGTACCGCGATACAAAATATAGCCGGTGTTGAGGAGATCAGCGTATTCCCGAATCCTGCCGCCCGCTTTGCCACGCTTTCGATCAAGGCCACTGCCGCGCAGGCGTTCGATATACAGGTTTCCGATATGAGTGGCCGTTTGGTGTACCGTAAAGACAACAACAAACTGTCGGCCGGTGACAACAACTTTACCCTGCCGCTGGACGGACTTAATGCCGGTATGTACAATGTAACTATTCTTTCCAAATCGGCCGGCATTACGCGGCGTCTTGTTGTAACCAGGTAAGGAAATAACTGGTACAGGTTATATCCTGCATGGCTAACAGGTACCGCGTTCCCCGGAACGCGGTACCTGTCGTTTTTTGCAAACAGGAGGAAGCCTGAAAATTATAGCCCTATCATTTTTCTGTTTTGTGTGGCAAGCAAGAATACCTTTACTTTGATCCGTAATTTCCGGTGCCGGTCCCTGGAAGAAGATCCCGCCCGCCGGAAGTGCTATTCTAAAACCTGATATAAATCCACAAAAAGATGTTAGCGACAAAGGGCTACGCAGCACATAGTGCGACAGATGCACTGCACGATTTCGAATTTGAGCGCAGGGACTGCGGTCCGCGCGATGTGCAGTTTGAGATTTTATACTGCGGGGTATGCCACTCCGACCTGCACCAGGTACGCAACGAATGGGGCGGTACCGTATACCCGATCGTTCCCGGTCATGAGATTGTAGGCCGGGTAACCCAGGTGGGCGACCAGGTAACCAAATTTAAAGTGGGCGACCTGGCCGGCGTAGGCTGCCTGGTAGACAGCTGCGGCGACTGCGAAAATTGTAAAAAGGACCTGGAACAGTTCTGCAAGAACGGCTCTACCGGTACGTACAACAGCAAGGATAAAGTATCGGGCGGGGTTACCTATGGCGGTTACTCTAACCAGATCGTGGTAGACGAGGGCTTTGTACTGCGGGTATCCGACAAGCTGGCCCTGGAAGCAGTAGCGCCTTTGCTCTGCGCCGGTATTACCACGTATTCCCCCCTGCGCCACTGGAAAGTGGGTAAAGGACATAAGGTAGCCGTAGTAGGCCTGGGTGGCCTGGGCCATATGGCGGTTAAGTTTGCCGCTTCATTTGGCGCCGAAGTGACCATGCTCAGTACCTCTCCTGCCAAAGAGCAGGATGCCCGTAAACTGGGTGCGCATAAGTTTGCGCTGACCCGCGACCCGGAGCAGCTTAAAGAACTGGCGAACTATTTCGATTTTATTATCGATACGGTTTCTGCTCCCCACGATTATAACCAATACCTGTCTATGCTGAATACCGACGGGGTAATGATCTGTGTGGGTGTACCGCCAACGCCTACCGAAATTATGGGCTTCAACCTGATCGGTAACCGCAGGAGCATCGCAGGTTCCCTGATCGGCGGTATTGCCGAAACCCAGGAAATGCTGGATTATTGCGCCGAACATAATATCGTATCCGATATAGAGGTGATCAAGATGTCGGAGATCAACGAAGCGTACGAGCGTATGCTTAAAGGCGATGTAAAATACCGTTTTGTAATCGACATGGCTACCCTGTAATTACCAGGTTGGCCGGTTGGTAAAAGGGCCGTCTCCCCCCGGGGACGGCCCTTTTTGTATATAAAACATTAGCGACGGGGGCCATAATTGGGTCCGTAATGAGGACGGTCGTGGTGATGGTGCCGCGGACGTGGCGGGCGCGGACCGCGATGGCCATAAGGCGCATATACACAGGAAGAGGCGCCCAGCGTTACAATCAAAGCAGTTACAAGCAGTACTACACGGTTTTTCCTTTTCATCATTTAATCTGTTTTTCTTTGGTGGTTTGACCGTCTAACCTTTCCCGGGTTTAGCGACAGGTTGTACAGGCGGTGTTAATACCATACAGACAACTTAAATGACGTTTACCCCTAAAAACAACAGCCGGCACGTTATGTACCGGCTGTCGCTCCTTTTTTTATTTTCTTACCAGCAAACTGTTGCTGTGTCTTATGCTTTTGCTTTCAGCGCTTCCCTGATCTTTTCTTCGATCTCTACGGCAAATTCAGGGTTGTCGTTCAGGAAGTTCTTAACGGCATCGCGTCCCTGGCCGATCTTATTGTCGCCATAGCTGAACCAGGAGCCGCTCTTGTTGAGGATGGCCAGTTCTACGCCCATATCGATGATCTCGCCTACTTTGCTGATACCTTCGCCGAAGATGATATCGAACTCTACCTGGCGGAATGGCGGCGCTACTTTGTTTTTTACCACTTTTACGCGGGTACGGTTACCCATCGCCACATCGCCGTCTTTCAGCTGGCTTACGCGGCGGATATCGAGGCGTATGGAAGCGTAGAACTTCAGGGCGTTACCACCGGTTGTGGTTTCGGGGTTACCGAACATGACACCGATTTTTTCCCTCAGCTGGTTGATGAAGATACAGGTACAATTGGTACGGGCGATGGTAGCGGTAAGTTTACGCATGGCCTGGCTCATCAGGCGGGCCTGCAGACCCATTTTGCTATCGCCCATTTCGCCTTCCAGCTCGCTTTTGGGTACCAGTGCTGCTACCGAGTCGATAACGACTACATCCAGGGCGCCGGAGAGGATCAGCCTTTCGGCGATCTCGAGGGCCTGCTCACCATAGTCGGGCTGGGAGATCAGCAGGTTGTCCACGTCTACACCCAGTTTGCGGGCATAGGCCGAGTCGAAGGCGTGTTCCGCATCCACGATGGCGCAGATACCGCCTTTTTTCTGGGCTTCTGCAATGGTATGGATCGCGATGGTGGTCTTACCGGAAGATTCAGGTCCGTATATTTCTATAATCCTGCCTTTAGGAAAACCGCCGACACCCAAAGCCACATCCAATCCCAGTGATCCGGTAGAGGTTACTTCGATCTCCTGCTGCTGCTTGTCGCCCAGCTTCATTACCGAACCCTTACCAAAGTCTTTGTCAATCTTGTCAAGCGTCATCTTGAGCGCTTTCAGTTTTTCTTCTGACATTATATTTTATTTTTATTATGTATGATTTGCAATATATGCATATTTATCCTAAAGCAGTCTTTTTTGCAATGAAATTTTTACAAAGATTGCTCCTGTACCTGTTACCTTAAAAGGAGGATAATAAAACCAGGCCTTATTTACCGAACCATTCGATCGTGTCGGACAGCTTGCGTTTCAGGTCTTTACGGTCTACCACGAAATCGAGGAAACCATGATCTACCAGGAACTCGCTGCGCTGGAAACCGGCCGGCAGGTCTTTTTTGATCGTTTCTTTAATGATCCTCGGGCCGGCAAAGCCGATCAGGGCTTTAGGCTCCGCGATATTGATGTCGCCCAGCATCGCAAATGATGCGGTAACGCCACCGGTGGTCGGATCGGTCATTAATGAGATATAAGGCAGTTTGGCGTTTGCAAGCTGGGTCAGCTTGGCCGATGTTTTGGCCATCTGCATCAGCGAGAATGCGCTTTCCATCATACGTGCACCGCCCGATTTGGAGATGATCATAAAGGGGAGCTTCTGTTTGATGGCATAGTCGATGCCGCGTGCAATTTTTTCGCCGACTACGGAACCCATCGAACCACCGATAAAGTTGAAGTTCATACAGGCGATCACCAGTTTCTTGCCTTCTACTTCGCCTACGCCCACCGTCATGGCATCTTTAAGGCCGGTAGACTTTTGTGCGCTTTGCAGGCGGCTGGAGTAAGGTTTTACGTCAACAAACTCGAGTTTATCGATCGGGGCAATGTTTTCGAACAGTTCTTTGTATTCGCCCCTGTCGAAGAGGATATCGAAATACTCGACGGCATTGATCCGGTTGTGGAAGTTACAGTTGGGGCAGAGGTAAAGATTTTCTTTGAGCGCCGTTTGGGTTATGGTCGTCCTGCATTCGGAACATTTGTGCCAAAGCCCGTCCGGAGCCTCTTTTTTCTCTTTTGTTTCAGTAACAATACCTTTTTTTATGCGTCGAAACCAGGTTGATGACATGCTTTTTGTATTTGAAGAGCAGGAAAGGAACCGGTAAAACGGGACCTTGTCCGCTCATGAATATGATTGAAAATCGGGCAACAAATATACAATCCTTTTTATTAAAGCGGGAAACCTAAAGAAATCCGAGCTCCAGCTTCGCCTCTTCGCTCATCATATCTTTGGTCCACTGCGGATCGAAGGTTAGCTTCACATGCACATCGGTCACACCCTCAATAGCTTCCACTTTCTGTTGTACTTCGAAGATGATTTCGCCGGCAGCAGGGCAGGCCGGGGCGGTCAGGGTCATGGTGATCTCTATTTTACCGCCATCTTCTATTTTTATACCGTATACCAGGCCCAGTTCGTAGATATTAACCGGTATCTCCGGGTCATGCACGGTATGCAGCGCTGCCACAATTTCGTCGTATAAATTCATAACTATTTATAATTAAGAGGATAAATCCTCCCGGGAAAAATTCCGGGGTCCCGCCTGCAGGCCGGGATTAAGCCGGATGGATACTGTTTAAGGCCAGGGCATACATTTTCATCTGCTTCAGCATCGCCAGCAAGCCATTGCTCCGCGTAGGCGACAGGTGGCTGCGCAGGCCTATCCGGTCTATAAAATAAATTTCGGATTCGGCTATGGCCTTGGGCGGCTGGTGCGACAGCACGCTGATCATCAGGCCTACCAGGCCTTTGGTAATGATGGCATCGCTATCGGCCGTGAAAATAACCAGCCCGTCTTTGTATGCTGCATGCAGCCATACCCGCGATTGGCAGCCCTTGATCAGGTTCTCCTCCGTTTTGTACTGCTCATCGATCAGGGGCAATTCCTTACCCAGCTGGATAATGTGCTCGTACTTTTCCATCCACTCCTCGTAGTAAGAAAAATCTTCTATAATCTGGTCCTGGATCTCGTTTATCGTCATCATACACAGGCAAAATTTCTGATTGGCAAAGGTACTAAATTAGCAGCTGCCCGGCTTCGATATTAATTATACGCGCTTAATCACTTATTTTCGCTTGGCTGGCGCCCTGGTTGCCCGCTGTAACAATACCTTTTGCTTCAATCCGGATCAAAGATACAAACGCAGGTACGCCATTAGGTGGCGTAGTCCCGTTTTTTCAAAAAAAATATTTTTATGCGCATATCCTTCCTGGCTTTTGTTTTTATCAGTATTTGCGGTTTTACCGCGCAGGGGCAGAAAAAAAATGCCGAACGCGGTACCGGCGTTGGGGTTATTCGTGGGGCCGACCGTACCCAGGCTTACCTGCCTTTGCTGAAAGGGAAAAAAGTAGCCCTCGTGGTGAACCAGACCTCGGAGATCAACAGGGTGCTGCTGCCCGATACACTGCTGAAGCTGGGAGTTAACATAGTGAAGATCTTTTCGCCGGAACATGGCTTCCGCGGCCATGCCGATGCCGGCGCCAAGGTAAAGAACGGGATGGACGAGCAGACCGGCCTGCCGGTGATCTCCCTGTACGGCAACAATAAGAAACCGGCTGCCGAGCAGTTGAAGGACGTAGATGTAGTGGTATACGACCTGCAGGATGTAGGCGCCCGCTTTTACACCTATATTTCTACCCTGGAGTACCTGATGGAGGCCTGTGCCGAAAATAAAAAAGCGCTGCTGATCCTCGACCGCCCCAACCCGCTGGGTTTTATCGTGGATGGACCCGTGCTGGAAAAGGCCAACCGTTCGTTTGTAGGCATGCAGCCGGTACCGGCCGTATATGGTATGACTGCCGGCGAATATGCAAAAATGCTGGCCGGCGAAAAATGGATCAAGTCCATACCGGCTGATATGACGGTGATTACCTGCGAAAATTATACCCACCAAACGCAATACCAGCTGCCGGTAATGCCTTCGCCCAACCTGAAAAATATGGCGGCCATCTATCTCTACCCGTCGATGTGCTTTTTTGAAGGTACGGTGCTGAGCGTAGGCAGGGGTACGCCTTATCCTTTCCAGCAGTTCGGGCACCCGGCGTTGAAAAACTATACGTATACCTTTAAGCCGGAAAGTATGCCGGGCGCTACCGACCCGCCTTTAAAGAACCAGGTTTGTTATGGTAAACGCATAGCCGAAACGGGACAGGAGGCAGTAGCTGCTATTGGTAACCGGATGCAGATAAAGTGGCTACTGGAAGCCTACCGCAATTATCCCGATAAAAATAAGTTCTTCAATAATTTCCTGGTCAAGCTTACCGGTACCGAAACCTTCAGGAAGCAGGTGGAGCAAGGCCTTACGGAAGAGGCGATCCGGAAAAGCTGGCAACCCGGGCTCGACCAGTTTAAAAAGATACGCCGGAAATACCTGTTGTATGCCGAGTAGCACCCTGCTGATCATACGCTGGCGCCAGGCCCGCAAAGAGTTGCAGGGTGCAGGTTTTGTGTACGCCCTGGTATTGCTGGCGCTTGTTGGCCTGGCGGCGGCTTTTCTATATGGGCAGTTTGCCCGCGCCAATACTGCCTGGCTTTTTAGCGGCCTGATTGTTTTTACGGTATTGTCGGCACATACCGGCCGGCGCGATAAGGCTTTTTTGTACCTGCATATCGAACAGCCTGTAACCAGCCTGTATCTCGAATACCTGGTCTTTACCCTGCCATTTACCCTGCCGGCTTTGGCTACGCCGCATTGGTACCTGTTCCTGCTGATGCAGGTTTGTTTTTATGGCATAACGCATATCCGTACCACGCCTGTAAAAAAGACCTGGCTGCAGGGACTGTCCCGCATGATTCCGCCCCGCGATTTTGAATGGCTGGCCGGTATGCGGCAGGCGGGCTTCCTGGTACTGTTCCTGTATCTTGCCGCACTGGCGCTGAGCTGGCTTATCGTGGCGCCACTGGTATGCCTCTGGCTTATTACCGTCCGGATCACTTCCTTTTACCTGGAGTGCGAACCCCTGCCGCTGTTGTGGAGCCATGCCGCTACGCCGGCCCGGTTGCTGCAGTACAAGATCAGGAGGCATGTGGCATTGCTGGTACTCCTTTACCTGCCCGTGCTGGTCATCCATACCCTTTTGTGCCCGGGCATGGCGGGGATCAACCTGGCTTTTCTGGCGCTCCAGGCGCTGCTCCTGGTATTTGCCATTTTACTTAAATACACAACCTATACGCCGGGTAAGCCTATAACCGGCAACCAGCTATTGCTGGGACTCGCAGCGGTAAGCGTTGCTATTCCTTTCCTGTTGCCGGTTCCGCTGTTGCTATGTATCCGCAACTACGGCAGGGCCCTGCGTCAATTAAAAGACTATACCTATGATCCGGATTCGTGACCTGCAGTTTGGCTATGGCGGCCGGTTGGTGATCGACTGTGCCCGTATGGATTTCGAAGCGCAGCAGGTGCACGGTATCGTGGGCCTGAACGGCGCCGGCAAGTCTACCCTGTTCCAATTGCTGACCCGCTACCTGAAGCCCCGGCAGGGCGCCATCGAATGGGAGGGGCGTAATATGCAACGTAAGGATACGGGTTACCTGGAAACGCACAACTATTTTTACACCAACCTTACCGGTAATGAGTACCTGGACATTTTCCCGCGCAGCAATAAAGATTTCCAGCTGGAGCGGCTCAACGAATTGTTCCAGCTCCCGCTTAACGAGGTGACGGAGGCATATTCTACGGGGATGAAGAAAAAGCTGGCCCTGCTGGCTATACTGCAGCAGGACCGGCCGGTATATATTTTCGATGAACCTTTTAACGGGCTCGACCTGGAGTCGGGGCGGGTAGTGGAGCTGATGATCGCCCATCTGAAAGCAAAGGGTAAGACCGTACTGGTCTCTGCACATACATTAGGCCCCTTGCTGCAGGGCTGCGACCAGGTACACCTGCTGCGCAACGGGGTATTCGCCGTATCGTATGGGCGCAACGAGTTCGATCGCATCGAACGGGAGTTGTTCGATGATTTTAACCGTAAAGCCGGCGACCTGGTAAGGTCGGGCTTTTAAGGGTTTAATACTGGCCCGTGGTAAGCAGTACCAGCGTACAGGCTTCTACGGGTTGTATGCCTTTGGCTTCGGCCATGGCTTCCAATTCGGCATTTTCCGTACCCGGGTTAAAGATGATGCGTTCGGGTTTGAGCGAGAGGATATAGTCGTAATACTCCGGTTGCCGTTGCGGGTTGATGTACAGGGTAACGGTATTGATGCCTTCGAAAGCGGTCTTGTCTTTGCCAAAAGTTACATCTTCCACCTGCCCCTCGCGGTTGCCGATAGCGACTACCTCGTGGTTATGTCCGCGCAGCATGTGTATGGCTTTGTTGCTGTATCGTTCCGGGTTTTCGGAAGCCCCGATCACCAGTGTTTTCTTCTGTTGCATATAATAGTTATTACAGTTGCGGGCGCAATAAGTTTAAAAATGCCGGTACACCCGTATTGCCGGTTATTGTTCTACCGCTTCCTCGTCTTCTTTCCGGATCTCGCTCATGTCGCGGCCCGTATGGGTATGGATCGAATTTTCGTGTATATCGCTCTGGATCAGGGTTTCCAACTCTTCTATCTTTTTGCGCAATACGTTCAGGTATTGTTTGCGGTCGTGGCGCGCCGCGGCCATTTTCTTCAGCGATTTTTCATCGTGCTGGAGGAACAGGTCGTAGGCCCTTTGTGCGGTATAGGCCCTTACGCCCATAATCTTCAGCGCATCGGTGCCGGCGCGGAGCGAGGCGTCGATGGTCTCGCGGTATACGTGCAGCACGCCGGCATCCATCAGTTCGTAGGTATCGTCGAGGCCATGGGCGCGGGCTACGATATGCAGGTGCGGGAAGTGTTTTTTTACCGTATTGACCAGCTGCAGTACCTGGGCGCTGTCGTCGAGGGCGATCACGATCAGTTTGGCACGGTCGGCCCCGGCCGATTTCAGCAGGTCTACCCGCAGGGCATCGCCGTAGTATACCTTGATGCCGATTTGTCTTTGCCAAAAGTTACATCTTCCACCTGCCCCTCGCGGTTGCCGATAGCGACTACCTCGTGGTTATGTCCGCGCAGCATGTGTATGGCTTTGTTGCTGTATCGTTCCGGGTTTTCGGAAGCCCCGATCACCAGTGTTTTCTTCTGTTGCATATAATAGTTATTACAGTTACGGGCGCAATAAGTTTAAAAATGCCGGCACAGCCCGTATTACCGGTTATTGTTCCACCGTTTCCTCGTCTTCTTTCCGGATCTCGCTCATGTCGCGGCCCGTATGGGTATGGATCGAATTTTCGTGTATATCGCTCTGGATCAGGGTTTCCAACTCTTCTATCTTTTTGCGCAATACGTTCAGGTATTGTTTGCGGTCGTGGCGCGCCGCGGCCATTTTCTTCAGCGATTTTTCATCGTGCTGGAGGAACAGGTCGTAGGCCCTTTGTGCGGTATAGGCCCTTACGCCCATAATCTTCAGCGCATCGGTGCCGGCGCGGAGCGAGGCGTCGATGGTCTCGCGGTATACGTGCAGCACGCCGGCATCCATCAGTTCGTAGGTATCGTCGAGGCCATGGGCGCGGGCTACGATATGCAGGTGCGGGAAGTGTTTTTTTACCGTATTGACCAGCTGCAGTACCTGGGCGCTGTCGTCGAGGGCGATCACGATCAGTTTGGCACGGTCGGCCCCGGCCGATTTCAGCAGGTCTACCCGCAGGGCATCGCCGTAGTATACCTTGATGCCGATCTTGCGGAGCGATTCTACCCGGTCGCTGTTGGCATCGAGTACGGTGGTGTTGATGCCGTTGGCTTTAAGAAAGCGGCCGGTAACGCTGCCGAAGCGGCCATAGCCGGCAATAATCACCGGGTTATTTTCGTCGATGGGATCGGCGGCTCGTTTTTCTTCGGGCCGCTTCCGGATCACGAGCGGCATCAGCAGTTTTTCCATCAGCAGCATCAGCACCGGCGACAAGGCCATGCTGGCGGCTACGATCACCATCAACAGGTTAAACAGTTCGGTGGAGAAGATATGCTGGTCGCGGGCAAAGGAGAACAGTACGAAGGCGAACTCGCCCACCTGCGCCAGGGCAAAGGCAAAGAGCAGGAACTGGTCTTTGCGCATCTTGAATAAATAACTGAGCGTGGCCAGGATACCCAGTTTTACCGCCATAACACCCAGTACGCTCAATACCACCAGCAGGGGCTTATGGGCAATCAGGTTAAAGTCGATAGAGGCGCCTACTGCAATAAAGAACAGGCCCAGCAGTAAGCCTTTAAAAGGCTCTATATCGCTCTCCAGCTCGTGCCGGTACTCGCTGTTGGCCAGTACCACACCGGCCAGGAAGGTGCCGAGCGCCGGGCTGAGGCCCACCAGGGTCATGAGTACGGTAATGCCCACGACCAGGAGCAGGGCCGTAGCACTGAACAATTCGCGCAGGTTGGTGGCCGCTACCATTTTAAAGATCGGGCGGCTCAGGTATTTGCCCGCGAAGATAATAACGGCTACCGCAGCCAGTACCACCAGGGTACGGGCCCAGGGTTCGAGATTTTGGGTGAGCGATGCATCGTGGCTGCCATTGGTATGCGCTACACCATCGGGACTTAACAGCGGCAGCAGCGCCAGTATCGGGATCACGGCTATATCCTGGAAAAGCAGTACGGAAAAGGCGTTGCGCCCCGCCATGGTCTGCATCCAGTTATTCTCCGTCATGGTCTGTAACACGATGGCGGTAGACGACATTGCAAATATAAGCCCGATGGCCAGCGACTGGCTGAAGGGCAGGCCGATCAGGATATGACAGATGAAACCGATAATGAGCGTGGTAATCAGCACCTGCAGTCCGCCAAGCCCCATAATCGATACCCGCCAGCGCCAGAGCAGCTGGGGTTCTACTTCGAGGCCGATCAGGAACAGCATCATCACCACGCCGAATTCTGCAAAGTGCATAATGTCGCCGCCATTGTTACCGATGAGGGCAAAGGAAGAGGGGCCGATGAGGATACCGGCAATCAGATAACCCAGTACGGAACCCAGTCCCAGCTTTTTAGAAAGCGGCACCAGCAGTACTGCAGCGCCGAGGTAGATAAATGCCTGTAAAAAGAAGGAGTGTTCCATAGCGGGTGGTTTAATCAGGTTTTGTAAACAGGGGTTGCGGTAGTATCGGTATCCAGGTTGTGATCGTTCAGGTATTCCAGTGCCTTCAATGCTTCGGGATCGAAGTCATTGTTGGAGAACATGCGCAGCAGGGTCTTAAAATGTTTGGCGTGCAGGGATGAAGCCGAAGCATCGGCCTTGCCCGATTCATGCATAACGAAAGGCGGCAGGTAACGCATTTTACAAACAAAAGCCAGTTGGTTGACGGGTACTAGGTAAGAGGCCAGCGGAAAGCGGTTATGCTCCTCTTCCGAATAACTCTCGCGGGTACCGCTGGTGGTAATGGCATTAAAAATGATCTTGTCCTTAAGTTTGTTGACGCCTTTTCCATAGGCCCAGCCATGGGTAAATACCGTGTCCAGGTATTGCTTCATCAGGGCAGGGATGCTGTACCAGTAAAAAGGGTGTTGCAGGATGATGACATCGTGTTGTTCGAGGTATTCCTGTTCTTTCTGCGTATTGATATAAAAGCGGGGATACAATTCGTAAAGGTCCCGTATCTGCACCTGGTCTACCGAAGCCGCAGCCTTCATCAGCCGGATGTTGTTTCTCGATTTTTCAAGCGCCGGATGTGCTACCACAAGGAGTATTTTTGCCATAATAAACGGGATTTTCCGGATGGAAACAAAAGTAAAATAGAATAGGCAATTAAACTATAGCAATCCGTTATCTTAATATTGTTGCCGTACCGTTTATATGAAAAATCCCCGGACAGCAAGGCTGGCCGGGGATTTCTCGGATTTTTTAAAAAAAATATTACAAAGTTTTAGCGTATTCGTTCAGTACCTGCATGATCGGCGCTTTGTTTTCGGGAGCAGCGTTGAATTGCTGAACGGCACGGTTATAGGCGTCAGAGCGGGTTTGGAGCTGAGCCCGTAACTTGTCGCCCGCGGCTGCATTGCCTTTATCCTGCGCATCGCCCATTTGGTGTTTGGCAGCGCCGATACCGGTCATCATTTTGATTTTAAGGTCTGCGAAGGCGGCGGCGGATTTTGTCGCATCTCCTTTTTCAAACTCACTTACTTTAGCCAGGAAAGCTTTTGCTTCGGTGCTGGTTTTGGCCTGGGCTACTGCAGTTTTTTGCTGTGCCTGGGTAGTAAATGTGCCTCCGGATATTAACAGGGCAGCTGTGAGTGCAATTTTCCAGTTCATAATTATTTCGATTTTGAATGAATGAATGTGGTCAGTTTTAGTACGGATTTATTGATACTGAATACAAAGACCGTTAAAGTTCGGAAATGGTTTGGAAATAGTTGAATATTTTTATGCATTCTGAGGCTTCTTTAACATCATGTACCCGGAGCAGGGCCGCTCCCTGCTGCAAAGCGAGCATATGCAGGGCTGTGGTGCCGTTCAGGGCATCACCGGGCCCGTTGCCCAGTAACTTATAGATCATCGACTTGCGCGAAAGTCCCGCCAGTACGGCCTTGCCGGTGAGCTGCAGGGTATGCAGCCCCTTCAGTAGCTGGTAATTATGGGCTATGGTCTTGCCGAAGCCGAAGCCCGGATCCAGGATCACATCTTTAATACCTGCGTCGCTGCAGGCTTTCAGCTTATGCACGAAATAATCGAGCACCTCCAATACGACATTATCGTATTGCGGGTTTTGCTGCATGGTGGCGGGCATGCCCTGCATATGCATGGCGATATACGGTACGTTAAGCCCGGCCACAGTTTCGAGCATGGCGGGGTCGGCGTCGCCCGCGCTGATGTCGTTCACTATAGCTGCGCCGGCAGCCACCGCCTGTGCGGCTACGGCGGCCCGGTAGGTATCGATCGAAATAAAGACATCGGGGAAGGCCGCGCTCAGGGCTTCAATAACCGGGAGTACGCGGTCCAGCTCTTCTGCAGGCGATAAGTCGGCCGCATCGGGCCGTGTGCTCATACCCCCGATATCCAGTACCAGGGCGCCCGCCGCGATCATGGCGCGCGCCTGTTCGACCATGGCCTCCGCGTTATGTTGGCGGCCGCGGGTGTAAAACGAGTCGGGTGTGGCATTCAGGATACCCATTACCGCCGGTTGTTCCAGGCAGAGCAGGCGTCCTTTACAATTAAAGGTATAGTTCATGGATAGGCTTAAAAGGGATGAGATAATTGCAGTTTACCGGCCAGCCCGCGCAATTCCGTTACCACCGATTCTGCCAGCGGGATGCCGTTGCTGCTGCGTTCCTGTTCCATTTCCCGTTCGGGATCGCCGGGTATCAGTACTCTTTCCTGGCCTGCTGCCGGCTTTGCCGCCCGGAAGCGCCGGATCCAGTTGTCCATATGGTCTTTGAAATCGGCAGCAGGCCGGAAAGCATCGATCCGCATCACGCCGAAGAAATGGCCGAGCCCTTTGCCGGGCATATTGTCGGGCATGGGCACATAGGCGGGGAAGGGAGGCGCCCAGGGGCCATAGGAGGCGCCGCTCAGTACCGCGGAAAAAATATCGACGATACTGCCCAGGGCATAACCTTTATGGCTGCCATGATCGCGGTCGCTGCCCAGGGGCAACAGGGCGCCGGCCTGTTTCAGGATATTGGCGTCGGTACTGGGCTGGCCATCGCGGTCCTGCACCCAGCCCAGAGGGGCGGCTGCATCTTTGCGCTGCAGGAGCTCCAGTTTGCCGTTGGCCGCCGTAGTGGTGGCCATGTCGGCCACAAAAGGCGGTTCGGTACCGGCGGGTATGGCCACGGCTATAGGATTGGTGCCCAGCATACGTTCTACAGAGAAGGTGGGCGCTACCAGGGCGCTGGCATTGGTCATGGCGATACCGATCATCTCGGCTTCGAGCGCCATCATGGCGTGTATGCCGGCAATACCGAAGTGGTTGCTGTTACTGACACTGATCCAGCAGGTACCTGCCGTGCGGGCCTTTTCGATGGCTACCTGCATGGCGTAAGGCGCTACTACGAGGCCCAGGCCTGCATCGCCGTCGATAACCGCGGTAGACGGACTTTCGTGAATAATCCGGATATCGGGCCGGGCATTGATACGGCCGGCCTCCCACAGGCGTACATAACCTATGAGCCGCGCTATGCCATGGCTATCGATGCCGCGCAGGTCGGCAGAGAGCAATACGGCCGTTGCAGTATCCGCATGGGCATCGCTGCAGCCTATATGCTTAAAAACATTACGTGTAAATTCGTACAACTGTTCATAAGTGAAAACCTGTTCCTTCATAGGCCGCAAATTACAGTCTTATCGCCGAAATAGCAATCCGGCATCAAGGCGGGGGTAACACGCAGGTAATAAATGATGCATTTGTAAAACAGGAAGAAAACCTTCCGTTTACAGGCTTAAAAATACCCGCAAGTGGGTATTCCGATTTGCCGGGAAGCGCAGTATATTCGCCCGGTTTTTGAAAATGATATTGTTAATATTATTTGAAAATCAGTTAACTACTTATTAACTGCGGGTGTAGCATTTTTAGCAATCATTTATATTTGCCGGCATAAATTAATTGTAGTTTTGTGTTTTACTTTTTGCCATAATATGAAGAAAAAAATTTACCATATTTTAGCTTTGTTTGCTGTTATTGCAATGGCTTCCTGTTCCAATACCACGCGGTATTTTAAAGTTGAAGGAAGTGTTGCCGGCATGCCGGTGCAAAATGTGGTACTTGAGGAGTGGGGCGTGGATGAAGTAAAGCTTGTCGATTCGGTAAGATCGGATAAGAACGGTCATTTCAGCCTGAAGGGTGTATATGGCGAGCCTGCTTTATACCGTATCAAAATGGGCACTAAGGTCATGCTTATCGTTGTGGACGGGGAGCATATTTCCCTGAAAGCAAAATGGGACAAAGACTACGACCTGAATAACTACACTGCAAGCGGTTCGCCCGGTTCTGCCAGCCTGAGCACCTTCCTGGGGCGCTACCGGCAGCTGAACGAGGATATCCTGGCGTTGCAGATCGCTGCCGACAGCCTGAATGTAAATGCTGCGCCCGACAGTGTGCTGATATTGGTACAGGGCGAAAGCGACCAGAAGTATAAAGAGATGACGGCCTTTGTAAAGAATTATTCCGATTCGGCGCAAAGCGTGCCGGTTGCCTTATTTGCAGCCCGGGTATTGCTCAACCTCGATGCCGAAATAGATTACCTGAAAACCTTTGCCGGTAAAATGTCCAAGCGTTACCCGGACAACGAGTTTGTAGCCGAGTTCCGTCAAAAGGTAAAAGAGAAAACGGATATGATGCAGAGTGAGAACACAGGTCCCGGAGCCGGCAGTGCCGCCCCCGAGTTCACGCTCACCTCGCTCGATGGCAAACCGGTTGCACTCAGTTCCTTTAAGGGCAAATTTGTGCTGGTCGATTTCTGGGCTTCCTGGTGCCCGCCATGCAGGGCCGAAAACCCCAATGTAGTCGCTGCCTATAAAAAATATAAAGACCGCAATTTTACGGTATTGGGCGTATCGCTCGATAATGACCGCGAAAAGTGGAAACAAGCGGTGGAAAAAGACGGCCTGGCCTGGACCCAGGTTAGCGACCTTAAAGGATGGGATTCCGAAACCGCTGCCAAATACGGCGTACAATCGATCCCTGCCAATTTCCTGCTCGATCCTTCCGGCAAAATTATCGCTACCAACCTGCGGGGTACGGAACTGGACCGGGTGTTAAACTCCAAACTGGTAACGACCAGCCAGGTGGCTGTTGGTAATACGACCGCTAAGAAATAATTCAGCAAAACGATTTTAATATACATGAAGATGGCCATCCGTAAAGGGTGGCCATTGGTGTATCCTATAGTGCTACACTTCGTGCTGGTTAAGGATCAAGCGGGAAAGTTGGAGCCTCCGGTATGCTTACCCAGATTTTTTGTTCTTCTTTGTCTTGATACAAAGAAGCAAAAATCAAGACTGTAGAAAAAGTGCTAAAAATGCCTTGTACGCCTAAAAGAAATAAGTCCGGGCAATAGTAAAAATTGGACAAGGGAATGACGAACGAACTAAAGTACAGGGCCAGACTGTGGGAACTGTATTTCTTTTTATACGGCGTCCTGCAGCATTTTATTAACGCCCTTTTTCTAAAGGTCGGTATGTTCGGTTTTTTCCTGGCTTGACGTCCCAGCAGCGTAGGTAACGGGTGTTGAGCAAAGCATGCCTACGCGGCTGGTGACCAGATGTTACGACCAATATACACCCGTTCGCTGTGCCGCAGCGCCGCTATTGATATAGCAGCCTATAATTCCCACTGCGAACTGCGTAGTGGGAATTACGGACATTGCGGGGATGTCAGGATTTTGTTTTTGCTCGCTGCGAGATCCGCGCCGCCGCGAGCCCTTAATTAAATATAGACCTGCAAGCCATACAATCGGCCGACCTTAGAAAAAGAATCCGCCAGAAACTCTGCTTGATCCTGGTTAAGCCGGTATCATCACGCGCAGCGCGGCCGGCATCATTTCCACCTTCAGCTCGTTGCCGCAGGCATGTACATCGCCGTCGGTCTGTAATATAGTAAGTTTTGGATGCCTGATCGTTACCCGTTTGCCACGCAGGTGTTTTACATACTTGCTCTTAAGCAGGCTGCCGTTAAAGGCGCGCAGGGCGATATAAGAACCGAGTATTTTCGGAAATTTTTTGATAATGACCACGTCGAAAAGGCCATCCTGCAGATCGGCTGTGGGCGCAATCTTGAAGTTATAACCGAATTGCTGGGCATTGGCCACCGTCAGTATAAACGCTTTTTCCTGCAGCACTTTACCATCTACTTCAATTTCCCATTCCCATTCTTTATAAGTCCAGAGGTGTTTGGTTACGATCCAGCTGTAAATGGCCATGCCGCGGCGTTCGCTCTTGGCAAATTTTTTGGCCACCAGGGTGTCGAAGCCCACGCCTACATTACTCACGAATATGCGGTCGTTTACTTTACCCAGGTCGATATGGATACGCTTACCGGTATTGATCAGGGCTATGGCCCTGGACTGGTCGAGCGGTATGCCCAGGGTACGGGCAAGCCCGTTGCCCGAGCCTTTGGGGATAATGCATAAGGTGGCATCGGTACCCTGTATGCCCGTAATCACGTCGTTTACGGAGCCATCGCCACCAACTGCTACGATGGTCTTGTATCCATTGGCCACGGCATTGCGGGCCAACTCGGTGCCATGTTTGGCGTATTCGGTATAGGCTATTTCCGGGTCAAACAGGTTTTTATCGAGCTGTTTGTCGATCAGGTCTTTGAGGGCTTTTACGCGGTCTACACCCGATTTCGGATTAATGATAAAGAGAATTTTTTCCATTGAAAATGTTTACACGACCACACGTTTGCCGTACGCTTCGTTGCTGCTTAAATAACTGCTTTAAGACTGAGGTCCAGGCTTACGGCATGATGGGTAAGTGCGCCAATGGAGATGAAATCCACTCCTGTTGCTGCGTATTGTTCGATATTGTTGATATTGATACCGCCCGATGCCTCGGTTTCGTATTGACCGTCGATCAGGGCTACGGCTTCGGTGATCAATTCCGGTTTATAGTTATCGAGCATAATGCGGTGTATGCCGCCTGTAGCCAGTATTTCTTTTACATCGTCGAGGTTGCGGGTCTCGACCTCTATTTTAAGGTCCAGGTTATGGGCCTTCAGGTAGTCCTGTGTTTGGGTAATGGCTGCACGGATACCGCCGCAGTAGTCGATATGATTGTCTTTCAGCATAACCATATCGTACAGGCCCATCCGGTGGTTATAACCACCGCCGATGCGTACGGCTTCTTTTTCAAACCGGCGGAACAGCGGCGTGGTCTTGCGGGTATCGAGTATGCGGGAGCGGTAGCCTTTTATCTTATCGGCATAAGTGCGGGTTAGCGTGGCAATGCCGCTCATACGCTGCATGCAATTCAGCACCAGCCTTTCGGCTTTTAAAATGGTATGCACATGGGCCGATACCTCGAAGGCGACGTCGCCGTAAACGATGGTGTCGCCGTCTTTTTTATGCCATTCGAAACGGGCTTCGGGTTCCAGGTAGTAAAAAATGTCGCGGGCGATGTCGAGGCCGGCAAGTATGCCGTCTTCTTTGATCTTGAGGGTTGCTTTGCCCGTGGCAGTCGGAGGGATGCTGGCCAGGGTGGAGTAGTCGCCGGATGCCACATCTTCTTCCAGGGCCAGGCGGATAAATTCTTTGGTATCCATTCCTATAGATTGAAGCGCAAAGATAAGGATTTGTGCTGCCATAAAAAGGCAGGTCGAAAACGGGAAAGCAGGGTCGAAAAAGTTGATGCCCGGGAACAGGCAGACAGGATAACCTGCGCCCCCTGTTAGAAGCGGTAGCCGATGCGCAGATCCAGTTGGGGATGGATGTAAATACCGGAGCGTTTGTTCATCGAAAAAGGATCGATCCGGATCAGGTCGTTTTGTTGCAGGGGCGGTGGCGGCTGACCGGTATGTCTTACCTGGTTAAGCACTGGGCCTGCACCTGCACCGATATCGATCACCAGCCTGCGGTCGGCGCCGATATACATTTGTACGCCCAGCTTGAATACCGGGCCCAGGCTAAAGTTGCGGGTCTTGTAATCGTAAAGGCGCCGTATGGTGTTGCCCTGGTTGTCTGTTTCCTTTTGCCATTCGGAAAAATGGGTATTGGCCTGCTTGATCAGGAATTCGAGCCCGGTGTACATGTCCGCGCGGGCTATCTTGCTGCGATGCCGGTGCGGCAGGTAGATGCGTAATTCGGGCCGCAGGCTGAAGGCATTGAGCGAGCGCACCGAGGATTCCTGGTGGCTGTAGGGCGCATAACCCGCCTCCAACTGGATCGAGAGTGCATCCTCCAGGCGATACTCTCCGCAGATACCCAGGCCAATATCCGATTCCGAGAGGCTCATCATATTGGCCTTCAGGATCCAGGAGCCCGTATAGTTGTAGGCGCCGGCCCTAGCAGTCATGCTGTAAAAGCATACCATGGCCAGCAGGCAGGTGCGGAGATATTGCGGGCAGGAGTTGCTCATTTAGCCTGTGATTTTGGACAATAGGCGGATATGGGTGATATCGGAAATGTCGTACAGCGCGGTGCCCCCTTCGATCATACAGATCAGCACATCGCCATAGGGGATACAATCGTAAAAGGTTTCGCCGGTAATGGTGCGGCTCAGCACCGGGGCATAGGCTTCTTTTAAGTTGTATACTTTGAGGCCGCTGTTACCGTCGCATACATAGAGTATATTATCCTGCAAGCCCAGGCCATGCGGGTTATTGAGGTTTACCGTGTTTTTCAGCAAGGGCTGCACTACGTTATGAAGGTCGTACACATACAGGGCATTGGTATTGCCACCGCAGGTGGTGCCGGTGCGCACTGTAACATAGGCCACGGTATCGGTGGCCACCACGGGGTCGCAGGCCCTTGCATGACTGGCCGTGCCCAGCAACGAAGGCTCGCCCGGATTGGCAATAGAGTATACATACATCGCATCCCTGGAGCCGATAAACAGCTTGTCTTTCCAGGTGTAGATCGTTTCTATATTAAACCCGATACTGGTGGTATTTACCTTTACCGGCGCGTAGCCGGTGGCCAGGTCGAAAGTATAGAGGTTCTTGCCATCTACTACGTACAGGTGGTCCATGGTAATGGTAAAGCGGGCCAGCGAGCCCCCGGTACCGGTATCGCTGCCGGAACTGCTGTTGTCATTTTTACTGCAGGAGGTGCAGCATGCCAAAGCGATTGCGGCTAACACCAGGTATTGGTAAAAGTATTTCATGTCAGTATTTGCACTTAGGTGAGTAAAGGGTTTTTTTCTGCCAGCCGATCACGCTGCCCCGGTCCGGATTGATGCACTCGAAATATCCTTTTTCGGGAGGCACGTTACCGCCGGTAATGTGGAACATATCCTTCATGCGCTGTACCTCCCGCACCGACTGCGGGTTGCTGATATTGAGCACTACCAGGTCGTTGTAGTTATTGGTATAGAGCAGGTCGCCTTTGATCGATAGCTCCTGTGCCCCCGAAACGTGTATAAATGCTGTACGGGCAGGGTTTTCGGGACGGGTAATATCGATGATATGAATGCCGCTGCCTTCTTCGACCTGGTACATGGTTTTATCACGAACATAGATCTTGCCGCCCCGGACGATAGGCTGGGGGGCATCCGAGCGGATATTGGCCATAGTGGAGTCGGATTGGTAAACGGGCGCATAACCGATCACCTCGCCAGGGGTATTGCTGCCGCCCTTGCAGGAAGCCAGCCCGGTAAGCGCGGCCCCAAGGCAGCATAGTAGTATAAATTTCCTGGTCATCTTCAGATTGTTAAAGCTTTATTACCTGCATTATCATGTATTGCAGGAATAATCCGCTATTAGATATGACGATTGTATAATTGTATGCATTTGGTGTTTCTTTAAAATTAATATTCCGCGATATTGACTAATTTTGGGTCTGGCTTATGGAATCGGGGGCTATGCCTCATCCTTGTATTTAAATACCGACTATGACATTCGAACAGCAAAAAAATATGAAAGCCCTTGCCTGGACGGCAGGCGTGCACCTGTTGCTGATCCTTTCTTTTCTGCTGATAAAATATACCCTGCCGGAGATACCGGTTATGCCGGAGATGGGGATGGAAGTAAACCTGGGTACATCGGATAACGGGTCGGGCAACGACCAGCCCGAGGTACCCGAGGATCCTGCTGCAGCCGAAGCTGCGGTGGCCGTGAACCCGGCTGCCTCCTCCGACAACGACCAACCCGAGGTACATACCTCCGAAGACAATGATGCCCCTGCGATAGTGCCCGCCCATAAAACGCCTAAAAATAAAAAAGTAGCCGTACAGCCTGTGCCCGATAAGCGGCAGGCCAATAATAAAAATACAGCCCATCAGGCCAATACGAACAAGACCGTAACCGCGGCGCAGAAGCCCCGCTATGTATATGCCGGCGCCAACGGCAAAGGTGGCAACAGCGCTGCCGGTAACCGCCCCGGTGGTAACGAAGGTATAGGCCAGGGCGATGGCGATATGGGCGTACCCGGCGGTACACCCGGCGCTGCGAACTATAAAGGCACACCTGGCAATGGTAATGGGGGCACCTCTATCGGGCACTCTATTTCAGGACGTAATATCGTAAGCCGGCCCGATCCCAGCGCCGAATTCCGGGAAGGCGGTAAAGTGGTGATCCGCGTAACGGTTAACAAAGACGGCGCTATTACCGACTCTCGCGTGGTGTCTGCCGCCAATGCCACGATACGGGCGCTGGCTTTAAAGAAACTGCAAAGTGTACGCTTCAATAAGTCTGCCTCTGCTCCTGCCGAACAGTTCGGTAACATTACTTTCGAATTCAGGGCTACACGTAATTAGTTGATGGCTGGCAGCCCGTAGCGTGACGTTACGACCCAAAGACCGCTAACCCCTAATATCTAACACCTAACCTCTAATATCTAACCCCTAATATCTCACATCTAATACCTAATACCTAACATCTCATATCTAATATCTAATATCTAATATCTAACATCTCATATCTAATATCTAATATCTAATATCTAATAACATAAAGGGCGGGAAGCAATCATGCTTCCCGCCCCTTTTTATTTTTGCCGGTATGGTATCCTGGTGTTATTTTTCGATATCGTATTTATACGAACGGATAGCACGGAACAGGGCCATCGCGATCTGTTGCTGGCCGGACTCCGAGTTCAGGAACTCTTCTTCTGTTTCGTTATTGATAAAGCCGATCTCGGTAAGCACGCCGGGCATGGCGCTATTGGCCAGCACCTGCAGGCTCATTTGCTTCACACCAAGGTCGTTGCGCCCAGTACGGGTATAATTGCTCTGGATCTTGCTGGCAAAGTTGACGCTTTTGCTCAGGAAGGCCTGGGAGTATTGGGCAACGATCATAGCTGTTGTCGGATCGCTCTCATCCAGCAGGCCGGGTTCGTCGCTCACGGTTTCGCCGTATTCGCCTATTGCCTTTTCTTTTTCCGCGTTACGGCTCAGACCCAGCACATAGGTTTCGGTACCATTGGTGGCGGTTTCGCGGTGTATGATGGTTTTGTATACCGGCACTTTTCTTTTTCTCCTGCCTTTACCCACGGTACGGGAGCCTACCTGTACATGTTCGCGGCGGCCGGCGGTAGAATTCACGTGTACCGACAGGAAAAGGTCGGCCGATGCCCTGTTGGCAATATTGCCCCTTTCTTTCAGTTCGATAAATACATCGGTATTGCGGGTGTATACAACCTGGAGCTGGGGCAGGCTGTCTTTTAAGATACGGCCCAGTTTAAGCACGACACCCAGGGTCAGGTCTTTTTCATTGGACATCTTACCCCTTGCGCCGGGATCTTTACCACCGTGCCCGGCATCCAGCACAATCTTCTTTACCGTTTTTTTAGATTGGGCAAACAAACGGTGTGTGCCGGTGAATATAAGTATAAGGAAAAGGAAAGAACAGGATAATCTGATATAACGGAGAGGGAATGCTGTCATCTTTTGATATTTGTTCGCGCTTATGCAAAAAAGCGGCTCGAAAATGTAATATTTTAAAGGTTTCCCAGTTTAAATGGCGGGAACGTGCAAAATAGAATTTTTATTAAAACTTTCGTTTAAAAAATACAGGGAAATGTCAAAAAAGTATACCCTATTTTTGCAAAAATAAATGAACCTACCGGGAATCCTTAATTTTTATTCTTTTGCTGCAAGCCGCCTGTTATGTATAATGGTGGCTGTTTTTGTATGGGTCTGTCCGGTACAGTCGCATGCACAGGCCCGGGATAAAAGGGACACCACTGCTGCCCCGGTGCGGGTAGCCGACTCTGCTGCGGCAAAGGCCGATACCATGGCCAGCCCGCCGGATACCGCCAGTGTCGAAAGCAAAGAGAAAAAACTGGGTATCAAAATTGCGCCCGATGCCTTGCCCGCCGCCGTCAGGACCTCGGCCCGGGATTCGGCCGTGTTGGATATGGAGCATAATATGTTCTACCTGTACGGCGCCGCGGAAGCGGGTTTCCAGGATGTGTCCGTTAAGTCGGGCAAACTGATCTTTAACCAGAAGATCAATACACTGCTGGCGGAACCCGATGTGGATTCCACCGGGAAAAAGACCTCCCAGCAGGAATTCAAACAGGGCACCGAAACCTTTACCTACGATACCCTTAAATACAATTTCAAGAGTAAACGGGCCGTGGTACGGAATGCCCGCTCGCAATACGGCGAAGGGTTCGTAATCAGCGAACAGATCAAACGGAACGCCGATGAGAGTATTTATGGTTTCCACAGTTTGTATACCACCTGTAACCTCGATCATCCGCACTTCGGTATCCGGGCCAAAAAGATCAAGGTGATCCCCGGCAGGGTTATTGCATCGGGACCGGCCAACCTGGAGATCATGGATGTGCCTACGCCGCTCTTCCTGCCCTTCGGGATGTTCCCGATCAAGCAGGGCGAGCGATCGGGCTTTATTATGCCTACCTATACCATCGAAGAAAACCGCGGGCTGGGTTTACAGCGGGGCGGTTATTATTTCGCGGTAAACGATTATCTCGGCGTCATTACACAGTTTGATATCTTCTCGAAAGGCAGCTGGGGCTTTTTCTCCACCGCACAGTACAATAAACGGTACCAGTATACCGGCAGCCTTGCGCTGAACTATGCCTATCGCAAAACCGGCGAGGTGTATGACCCTGAATCGAGTATCAGTAAGGATTTCCAGATTACCTGGAGCCACCAGGTCGATCCCCGGTCGAGACCGGGTACCTCGTTCAGTGCCTCGGTCAATGTGGGTACAAGTACCTATAACCAGTTAAACGGGCTTACGGCGTCTACGGTACTGAACAATACCTACTCCTCCTCTATTTCCTATTCCAAATCCTGGGTGGGCAAACCTTACTCGCTTAACGTATCACTAAGGCACAGCCAGAATACGCTGTCGCGCCTGGTTACCGTAGGGTTGCCGGAGATGAATTTTAACCTGGGCCAGTTCTCGCCCTTTCAACGCAAGAACATGGTGGGCACGCCGCGCTGGTACGAAAAAATATCGGCGTCCTACTCGGTGGGCCTTGCCAACCGCTGGAACTTCTACGACACTTCCCTTGCGCTGAACAATATTGCGTTTAACGACTTCGACAACGCTATTAAACACACTGCCTCCCTGCAGGCAAACTACAATGTATTCCGCTACTTCACCTGGAATATTAACGTGCCGTATAACGAATACTGGAATACCAAAGCTCTTTACCGGAGTTATAATCCGGCTACCGACCACCTCGATTCTACCTTAAAGACCGGTTTTTTTGCCACACGCGATTTTTCGGTCAATACCTCGCTCAGTACCCGGGTGTATGGTATGAAGATGTTTAAAAGAGGAAAGATAGCCGGTATCCGCCATGTGTTGACGCCGACCGTAGGCTTAAGTTATATTCCCGGTTTTGCGAAATCGCCGTATAACTATTTTTACGAAACCCAGTTGGCCAAAAATGCGCTGACTACCTACGAATCGCCTTATTACAACACGCCTTTCGGCGGGCCACAAAACCGCTTTAACCAGGGTTCGGTCAACTTCGGGTTGCAGAATACCCTGCAAATGAAGGTGCGGACCAAGGATTCTACGGGGGGTAACAATACCAAAAATATTTCGCTGATCGATGGACTCAGTATCAACGGTTCGTATAACCTGTTTGCCGATTCCAATAAGATGTCCAATATTACCGCGGCGTTCCGCACGTCGATCCTGCAGATCTTTAACGTATCGGCCAATGCCGTTTTTGATCCCTACCGGTATAATGGCACCCGCCTTACCCGCGAATACCTGGTCAATACCGGTGGCGGCCTGATGGCCTTTACCGGCGGTAGTGTGGCTGTGGGGGTAACCCTGTCGGGGAAAAAGAAAAACAAGGAGGAGCAGGACAAAGCCACCGGTAAGGATGGTGAAGCCAAGCGACTGCTGGGCAATGGCGGCTACGACGACTATTATGATTTCAACATTCCCTGGAACCTGAATATCAATGCGGGGGTTACCGGTAACCGGGTGCGCCGGGACAATGGTCTTGCCGATACGGTCGTATTCCGGCCCAACCTGACCTTTAACGGCGGTTTCAATCTAACCGAACGCTGGAAGCTGAACGTAAACAGCGGTTTTTCGTTCCAGAGTTTTACGAAAGTGGATATCGGTTATACGCAGATCGATATCAGCCGCGACCTGCATTGCTGGCAGATGAGCCTTAACCTTGTGCCGTTCGGCACATACCGTAGTTTCCACTTTACCCTGCAGGTAAAGGCCGCGGTACTACAGGACCTGAAACTTACCCGGCGAAAGGCTTACCAGGACAACTTCTAGGGCGGTCAGCGGCTGCTGTCTGCCTCTTCCTCTTCGTTGAACATAGGCTCTTCCTGTTCGTCTTTCACGCCTTTCTTAAACGGATCCCAGCTTATTTTTACTTTACCGTCGTCGCCGTCCATAGCCCGGAGATAAATGATAATGCCCTTTTTCTTTTTCGGCTCGCGGCCCTGTGCAATCAGTTCTTCATCCTTTTTAGGGTTACGCAGCGGGATGGCCAGGCTGATATCCGTGCCCTTATCGAATGCATATACACCCTGTACGGTCATCCTGATCGCGCTGGATTCTATTTCCATCGGGTCGATATTGATCTTGCCCTTATTGATGTTCAGTTCGTTTTTCAGGGTTTTGAAGGTGATATTGGACAGGTTTCTTTTCTTAAAGGCAAATTTCTGGATCGACATCAGGGGCGCAAAGTTCACCAGGGCGCCATTGGTCAGCAGGAACGATACTTTACCGTTCATGGAGTTTTTGATGATGGCGCCGCTCTCCAGCATGCCGCCGGCTATATTGATGTCGGCCGAGAGCGACCCCTGCAGGTTATTGCTGTTCAGGGCCTCTACGCCAAAGTTTTCGAAGGCGTAAAACAGTTTGTTGACTTCCACGCTGTTGATTTTCGCTTTAAGCTGGAAGGGATTACCCGGGTTTTGCTGGTTGATGCCAGCATCCAGGGTAAGAGTGCCCCCGGCATGTTGCAGGCTTACATTGTGCAGTTGAATGGCATCCTGGGTAAGGTCTACATCGGCTTTAATACGCTGCGCTTCGAAATGCCGGTAGGTAAGCCGGTTTACATTCACATGCAGGTTCATACTGCTTTTTTCAAGCAGCTGCTGGAGGCGGTCGGCTATACGCGCAACTTTATGATTTTGCTTTTTACGGCTTGTGGTCTTTTTCTTCCGCGGCGCCAGGAAGCTTTTAAATTCATTCAGGTCAATCAGGTTGCTGGCTATATTCCAGTCGAAGTTGACCCGGCCGGGGTCGAGGAAGTATACATTCATGAAATTGCGCGCCGTGCCGTCTATTTTAATACTGCTGTTACGCGACGACAGGGTGGTATTGTGCAGCATCAGGTCGTTGCCCAGGAACTCAATATTGACGTTACATTTCTGGAACGCCAGGTCGCGCGGTACATAGGTAAGCGCCACATCCTTAAGCCGTATATGTCCAAACATCGAATGGCGGAAGGTATCCGTAGACAGGATGGGGCCGGTGTAATCGAGTTGTACATCGGCCTGTCCGCCTTTAAATGCAAAGGTGTTGTCCAGCACTGCGCTTAGCCGCTCTACCGGGAATTGCGATACCAGCTTCAGCTTCATCAGCGGGTTAATAAGGCCATACACCACGATCGAGTCGGCCCGGAAGCGGATGCCCGAGAAGGTCGACTGCAACCCGGTAATCGTGATCGCCGAGTTGTCGTCGCCGAGCCCTTTGCCGGCCACGTAGTTGTTGTAAAATTCGCCTTTGAGATCGGTCTCTTCCATTTTACCGAAAGTAGACAGCAGCACATTGTTATGCGCCTGCCAGCGGGCGAAGATCAGCGGGGTATCGGGGTATTGGAAGGAACCGTTTACCGTAACCTGCACGGCAAAATTGCGCTCCAGGTCAAAGCTGTCGAGCTTTTGCGCAATATGGCGCGACAGGTAGGAGGCGCTCTCGCGGAAGCCTATGGACGGAGCGTCGATATCGATGGTATAATCGGCCGGTTTATGCCCGAAATGAAACATACAGCCTACTTTGATATCCGTGCCGTCGAAGGCTACGGTTTGTTTCGGTAATTGCAGGTCTTTCGTTTTGCGGTTGAAAAGGATATGCAGGTTGCCGTCGAGGTCCTTGTCCTTTACAAAGCCGCCCCGCGCCAGGTTAAAGGCCAGCTGGTGCACATGGGCATCTGTTTCGGCCATAATATCCATCACATCGCCCTTGTTCTGGATCTTACCGTTCATCTCCCGGAAGCTCACCTTAAATTGTTTGTCCCGTTCAAAATGATCAAAGGTGAAGGTGACGTTTTCGATCCCGAATTGATTGATCTCTACCTGCTTGCCCTTGCCCTGTTTTTGTTGCGGGTTCTTCTTCTTCAGCAGGTAGGTATTGCTGTAGCCGTTTTTGTCGGTAAAGAGGTAGATGGAGCCGTCGGCAATGGTTACCTTCATCACTTCCGGGTGTTTGGTCAGTAACGACAACACGTTCAGCTTTACATAAACCGATTTCAGCTCGATCAGGTTTTTCTTATGGCTGCTATAGAGGCTATCGCTCAGCGATACGCCTTTGAGCCGTACCGATACATTGGGAAAGCCTTTGAGCATGGCAGGCTCCATGTCTTCGATATGGAAGTTGCCGTCTATATTGTCGCTTACACTGGTAGTGATCTTGGCGAGCAACTCCTTTTTATGACTGCTGATATACCAGGCCAGGGCAAACCAGGCCATTACCAGCAACAGCAGCAGGCTCACCAGCACGATGATGATTACCCTTACCCATTTCGGAATACGTTTATACCGCGTTTTTAATGTCTTGAGTCTGCCTTCTTGTTTCAGGGCCATAATTTATTCGTTTTCGGGCAATGGATAATGCTGGTATTGGTTCCTATAGTAACGCGGAAAAATGAAAAATGTTTTTCATCCGTCCGCTATATCCTTTTTACAGTAAGGTGATAATCGTATGAAGAACAGCTATCCCGGTTTGCCTATCTTTGCCCTATGCCACTAACCATCAGACTGGCCGAACTGGCCGATATCAATATTATCCAGGATCTGATCCCGCCTATATGGTATGCAACTTATGCAGCGATCCTGACTCCCGAACAAAGCGAATACATGCTCGACCGTATGTATGCCGCCCCCGTTTTAACCGAACAGTTCCGCGAAGGGCAGGTATTCCTGCTTATATACGAAGATGCACGCCCGGTAGGATTCGCAGCTTTCGAATGTAATTATAAGGGAAGTACTGCTTGTAAATTACATAAAATTTACCTGTTACCCGACATGCAGGGTAAAGGCGCCGGCAAGTTATTGCTCGAAGACGTGGCTACCCGCGCCCGCGAAGCGGGACAGCAGCACCTGTTATTGAATGTAAACCGTTTCAACAAGGCACTTGGTTTTTACCAAAGCCGCGGTTTCAGCGTGATTGCCGAGGAGGATATAGACATCGGCAACGGGTATTTTATGAATGATTACCTGATGCAGAAAGAATTGTAACTGCAAAAGCCCGGGGGCTGTATGAACATCGGTTCTACAGCCCCCGGGTTATTTTTATCAGTACATCGGCCCGGATCAGGCTTCTGCTTTTTCTGCAAAATGGTTGTGCAAAATCTGCGTAAAGTTGGACTTTACGAGTTTCACCGCATTTTCGATCATGGATTTGAAGGCCGGCTGGTTGGAAATACCGTGGCCGATCAGCACCGGGGCATTAACACCCAGGATGGGCGTACCGCCATAGATCTCGAAATTAAACTGGTCGAGGAATGGATCCTGTATCTTTTTCTGCTCCGCGAAAATATGGTATACCGATTCGGCGATTTTAAGGGCTACATTGCCGGTAAAACCTTCACATACGATCACATCGGAGTTATCCAGGAACAGGTCGCGTCCCTCAACATTGCCGGTAAAGTTAATACCGCTATGCTGCTTCAGCAGGGGATAGGTAGCCTGGGCCAGTATATTGCCTTTACCTTCCTCTTCGCCCAGGTTGAGCAGGGCTACCCTGGGGTTATCCAGGTCGAGTACGTGTTTGGCATACAGCGATCCCATTACTGCAAACTGAACAAGATGTTCGGGTTTACAGTCGGCATTAGCGCCTACGTCCAGCAGGAAATTATACCGGCCATTCAACTTAGGTATAGGAGAGGCGATCGTAGGACGCAGCACTCCGGGAATAGCCTTAACGGTATACATGGCGCCTACCAGCATTGCGCCGGTATTGCCTGCACCGATAAAGGCATCGATCTTGCCCATCTGTAATAAACCGAACCCAATCGCAATGCTGGAATCCTGTTTTTCCTTTAAGGCTTTGGTCGGGTGCTCGTGCATACCGATAACGCTGGCCGATGGGATAAGGGTATAACTTCCCTCCCATTGCTCCAGCGCAGCCAGGTACGGACCTGCAATATCCGGATTGCCGATTAATACGAAATGAATATCCTCTTCTTGGTCTGAAATTGACTTCAAATAGGATATAACGCCTTTGATTGCTTCTTCGGGGGCGTAATCACCACCCATAATATCAATCCCTATATTCATGTAGTATACTGCCCGGTAGAAAATTGAAGAAAAGGAAATTGCCGGCAAGTTATTAAGAATAACAAATTACCGGCTATTAAGTTTACATTATTCGGCTGTTCCTGTATCTTCTTTAGGAGTATTGTCGATAACAAGTTTTCCTTTGTAGAATAATTTTCCTTCGCTCCAATGTGCGCGGTGACGTACGTGAGCTTCTCCGGTTACTGCGTCTGTGCTAATGGTATTTGCTACCGCTTTGTAGTGCGTACGACGTTTAGCGCCTCTTTGCTGCGAATGGCGGCGTTTAGGATTAGGCATGACTTAAAGATTAAAAATTAAAAATTAAAAACAATTTACACTATAAAACAGAGTTCCGGTTAATTCTGGCCCTCTGTGGAATCTAAATCTTTGAACTGGTCCAGTCCGCTCCAGAGGCTTTTTTTAGGGCCTTCCGGGGCTCTCATTTTTTCGAGGAGTTTCAGCGCCTCCGGGTTACAGCCCGGTGTGCCGTCCTCTTTGTCCGGGTGGATATGCTGCAGCGGCATGCTCAGCATAATAAACTCGTACACCCAGCCCGATACGTCGAGAATGGTCTCGCTGCGCGGGATAAAGGCAACATCGGCTTCGTCTTCTTCTTTCTCCTCGTCGTCTTCCGTATTGCCTGTAAGTTTTACCACCAGGTCAAATTCATCCCACAACCGCATCGAGAATGGATCTCCGCAACGGTCGCAGGCCACGTCTACCGTACCGTCGATATCAAAATGCAACAGGAAAAAGCTGCTTTTTTTATCAAAAGTGAGGTCTACGGTAACCTTCAGGTTGTCAAAATCAGGATGTTCATGCCCCAGCTCCTCTATTACCCGGTCGTCGAGTTCGTACTTGTATTCGTGTACGCCCTCCTTCAAGCCCAACCAGGGTATTTCAAATTCACGATGATGTTTCATGTCAGGCAATTTTCAAAACAAATTTCGGGCTGCAAAGGTAGCTTAAAAATTTAAATTTACATCATTTTATTTCTCTTTATCAGGTAACGGTGCAAAACCTGCTCCACCGGCTCGCGCATATCGCAGGTAACCATGTCGATATGATACTGCAAACATTGGTTGGCCAGGCGGGTACGGTAAGCCGTCATTCTTTTAATATATTCTTCTTTTATATCTGAAGGGTTGAGCTTCAGGGTTTCATTCGTTTCCATATCGACAAACTCGTAGGGCCTGTTTTCGAAATCGAAATCGAGCTCCCGGCGGCCGTCCACCACATGGAACAGCAGTACCTCGTGCTTGTTGTACCGCAGGTGCTGCAGCGCATCGAACAGGGCATCGTTCTGCTCCGGGTCGTCGGGCATATCGCTGAACACGATGATCAGCGACCGCTGGTGCACCCTTTCGGCCACCTGGTGCAGGGCCGCAGCGGCCCGGGTTTGCCGGTGCGGATCCTGGAGCTGCAACAGTTTTTCCAGTTCATTCATCAGCATACGGTAATGCCGTACACCCGACCGTGCCGCCGTAAGCTCGTTCAGGCTTTCGTCGAACAGGGCCAGCGAACCGGCATCCAGCTGTTTTTTAAATAAATGCAACAGGCAGGCGGCGGCCACGCAGGAATAATGCAGCTTGCTCAGTCCCTCTCCCGGGAAAAACATGGACGAAGAGGTATCGATAGCGATACAGCAGCGGAGATTGGTCTCCTCCTCGAATTTTTTTACGAACATACGGTCGTTGCGGCCAAACACTTTCCAGTCGACATACTTGAGGTTGTCGCCGCTGTTGTACAGCCGGTGCTCCGCAAACTCTACCGAAAAGCCATGAAAGGGGCTTTTATGCAGCCCTATGATAAAGCCTTCGACCACCTGGCGGGCGATCAGCTCCAGGTTTTCGATCGCAGACTGAGGGGGAATCACTGTCATCCCGTAAAGGTAGGAAAGGAATTACGGATTCAGACAGTTGTTTTTAACGGCAATAAGCAGGGCAGGTTATTGTCCCGGGGGATTGGAAATATAAAAGTCGTTGATTATCTTTGAGCGTTCTACCCTGTAAATTCTATTCGATGAAGAAACGTTCGACATCTGTTCTTACCGCGTTTGCGGCCTTGTTTGTGTTGTTTGCTGCCACTTCCTGCACCAGGGAGTATACCTGCCAGTGTACCATTACCAGTACCGGCCAGCCGGGCCTGCCTGCGCCTACTACGAGGGATTATTCCATTACCGATACCAAAAAGAGCGCGGAAAGCGCCTGCAAGGGCAAATCCAATACGACCAATATCGGCGGTATCACTACCGTTGAGGATTGCGACCTGCGCTAAAAGGCGCCGTTCCTGTTAAGATATTCAGCCCTTTGTCTGCTGTAACGGCCGGCAAAGGGCTATTTTTTGTCGTAAAACAGTTCGGAGGCAATACGGTCGGCCAGCAGTTTCCCCGCCGGGGTAAGCACCAGGTGGCCGTCCTGCAGGAGCATGCATCCCTTGTCGCGGTAAGCTGCGCTGCGTTCGGTAATATCGGCGGCTACATCGCTGCCGAAATCCTTTGCCAGCAAGGCCAGGTCTGTACCCCACATGGTACGCAGCGAGGTCATCAGGTACTCGTTCAGCCGGTCTTCAAAACTAAGCTCCTCTCTTTCTGCCGGTACATGGCTATCGGTCAGTACCTGTTTCAGGTAAAGCGCGTTATTGGCTACATTCCACTGGCGGCTGCCGCCATCGAACGAGTGCGCCGAAGGGCCCAGGCCGATGTAATGCGCGCCGCGCCAGTAATTGGTATTGTGCACGGCATACCTGCCCGGCAGGGCAAAATTCGATATTTCGTAGTGATCATAACCTGCTCCGGTCAGGGCGTCCATCAGGAGCTCGAACTGCGTGGCCGCCTGTTCGTTGTCGGGCTCAACCGACCGGCCTTTTTCTATGGCGTGGGCCAGGGCGGTGCGCGGCTCTACCGTAAGGGCGTACGACGATATATGCGGCACGCCCAGGCCCAGGGCGTAGTGTATATTCTCCTTCCATTGCTGGTCGTTCATCGTTGGCGTACCGTAGATGAGGTCGATACTGATGTTTTCGAACCCCGCATCCTGCGCGGCTTTTACGGCATAGTCGGCCTCCTGTGCCGTATGGGCGCGGTTCATATACCGCAGGTCTTCTTCGCGAAACGATTGGATACCGATACTCAGGCGATTGACCGGCGTACCGGCCAGGGCTTTCAGGTAAGCCGGGGAAAGGTTGTCGGGATTGGCTTCCAGCGTTACTTCGCCGGGGGCATCGAGGTTAAAGCTGCGGGTCATTTTATCCCAGAGTTGCATCAGCTCCGACGAAGAGAGCAGGGAAGGGGTGCCACCGCCCCAGTATACCGTACTGATCTCCTGTTGTTGCAGGTAGTCCTGCCGCAGCGCCATTTCCCGGCTCAGGGCAGCCAGCATATCATCTTTCTGTCGGAGCGAAGTGGAAAAGTGGAAGTTGCAATAATTACAAGCCTGTTTGCAAAAAGGAATATGAAGGTAAATGCCTGCCATGCGGCAAAGGTACTGGATTTTAAATGCCCGCTGTGCAGGGGCACAATCGTTGCAATTGCAACTTTCGGCACAAATAATTTTAGGATTTTAATCCGGTTTTAAGACCTATTTTCGCAACTATAAATCTAACGATCAACATATGCGCAACAAAATAGTACTGGCCTTCTTTACCGCCGTTATTTCCTCTACCGCTTTTGCCCAACAGGAGCAGAGCGTAAGCAGCTGTACCGATAAAGTAATGCATGCAGAGCTGGTGTCGCTCGACAAATCATTCGAACAGCAGGGCTTCAGCGTGATCATGTTCAATTCCATGAGCATGCCATCCGGTTCCTATGTGCCGGTACAACTCAATATGGAACAGGGCAAAATGTACCAGATCAATTTCCTCGCCAGTAAAGATTTTCAGCAATACAACCTTACCCTGATCGATAAAGACCGCAAGAAGCTGATCAATAAAAAAGTGAAACAAGGCGGTAGCAACCGGTTGTCCGAAAGTTTTGCTGCGCCCTATACCGGTAACTATATCATTGTCCTGTCTCAGAAAGTGAAAGGCCAGCCCGAAGCCTGCGGTGGCATTTCCATCCTGAAGAGCAAATAAGCAAGTAACGATACGGTCTCCAGGACCCGGCGAACGGATATACTTTCGTATGGAACAGGTATATCCGTTCGTTTTATTCGCTGTTTTATCCCTACATTTATCCCGGCGTTGCCCGGGCTCCGCCGCCACGGCGCATTTTAAACAAAATAGACTCTGAGCATACAGGCAGGAAATAAATCCTTGTTCGGTAATTCATTCCGCATATTTGCGATCCGGCTGTTCAGCACTCTGGCCAGCCTGGTCGTTATGGTTTTTTTTTCGCATCAGCTCAGCCAGGAGGATAATGGGCAGTACCTGGGTTTTATCGTTAACCTGACGATTACCTCCACCCTGGCCGGGCTGGGTATCGGCCTGCTGCTGTTTACCTATACCGGCGACGAGCTGCGCTACCTGGTACGGAGCATCAGGCCCAGGTATTACTATGCCTATCTCGCCTTGTTGTTATTGATCGCGGGTGTATTTGCGGGGCTTACCTGTGGCAGCCCGGCAGCCCTTGCCCGTAGCGGGTATATTCCCTTCCTGTTTTTTATTGCCTATACGGCAGGCGTGCTGTTGGAGTCCGTGCTGATGGTAGCCAAACAGTTCAAACTGTTGTTGCTGAGCGGTTTCCTGTACGCGTTGCTTTATGTGGGGGTTAGCCTTATGGCATACGACAAAGGGTTCAGTATGGACCGCCTGCTGCTCTGGCTCCTGCCGGTTGTGTATGGCAAGCTGCTGCTGCTGCTTTGGGCGGCTTTCAGCTTCCTGCGCCGGCCGCCGGTAGGGGATCCGGCCTCCTTTAAATCTAAAAAAACATTCAGCCTGTGGTTGCACCTGGGTTTTTACGACCTTTCCAATATGCTGATCCAATGGCTCGATAAGTTTATCGTGTCGCTGTTGCTTACGGCGGGTACCGCTGCAGTGTATATCAATGGCACGGTCAATATTCCGTTTGTGCCGCTGGCGCTCAGCGCGGTCAGCAATGCCACGCTGATGCAGTTAAGTTATACCACGGGGCGGCGCGAGAAGGCGGCATTGATGCGCCAGGCGGGGCGCCTGTTGTCCTGTATTGCCTATCCTGTATTTTTCTTCCTGCTTTTTTTCAGGGCCGAGTTTATTACCGTTGCCTTCTCCGATAAATATGCCGGTGCGATCCCGATCTTTCTTTGTTCGGTGCTGATACTGCCGGTGAGGGCCTATAGCAATACCACTATCCTGCAAAACTATCACCGGGGCCGGCTCATCAATATCGGCGTAGTGCTCGATTATATCGTGGCTATTGCCATTATGTACCCGCTGTATCGCTGGCTGGGCCTGGCGGGCATCGCATTGAGCTTTGTGCTCAGCACTTATGTGCAGGTTATCTTCTACCTCTACTTTTCTGCACGGCTGCTGGGGCAACCCATGACGCAACTGGTGCCGCTTAAGAACTGGATAGGGAAACTGTTGGGTTTCGGGCTGCTGGGCTTTGGGCTGTATCATTTCCTGCACGGATTACTCACGCCCTTTTACTTGCTGGTAGCGGGTTGCAGCGTGATGGGCCTGGTAAGTGTCGTCCTGCTCCGCTACGAAATGAAGCGCGAGTAAAAAGGGAGTTGTACCTTTGTATACCTAAAATTGAATTTGTATTTGTGATTGAGAACAAAAATATAATCGGTAACGAGGAGAAAGCAGTGCTGGTGGGCCTCATACAGAAAGACGTAAAAGAAGCCCAGGCTTTGGAATACCTGGATGAGCTTGCTTTTCTTGCCGAAACAGCCGGGGCTACCGCTGTTAAAAGTTTTTACCAAAGGTTGCCCCATCCCGACCGGCGCACCTTTGTGGGTAAGGGAAAACTCGAAGAGATCCGGCAATACGTGATCCGCCACCAGGTTACCCTTGTTATTTTCGACGACGAGCTTACGGGCTCGCAGATCGCCAATATCGAAAAAGAACTGAAAGTAAAAACGATCGACCGTTCGGATC
This sequence comes from Taibaiella chishuiensis, assembly GCF_003014535.1. Classification (GTDB taxonomy): domain Bacteria; phylum Bacteroidota; class Bacteroidia; order Chitinophagales; family Chitinophagaceae; genus Taibaiella; species Taibaiella chishuiensis. The sequence continues at coordinate 1,504,207 of NZ_PYGD01000001.1, forward strand.
TGATCCTCGATATTTTTGCCCGCAGGGCTAAGACCGCACAGGCCAAAACCCAGGTGGAGCTGGCGCAATACCAGTACATCCTGCCCCGGCTTAAGGGAATGTGGAGTCACCTGGAGCGCCAGGGGGGCGGTATCGGTTCGCGTGGCCCGGGGGAAACCGAGATCGAGACCGACCGCCGTATCGTAAAAGATAAGATCGCCCTGCTGCGCAAACGCCTGGGCGAGATCGACAAACAGGCTTCTACCCAGCGTAAGGAGCGCGGTACCTTTATCCGCGTAGCGCTGGTGGGCTATACGAATGTGGGCAAAAGCACGCTGATGCAGGTACTGAGCAAGTCGGACGTATTTGCAGAAAACAAACTCTTTGCCACCCTCGAAACGACGACCCGCAAGGTGGTGTTTGAAAAAACGCCCTTCCTGCTGAGCGATACCGTGGGCTTTATCCGCAAACTGCCCCACCACCTGGTCGAAAGCTTTAAGTCTACCCTCGACGAGGTGCGGGAGGCCGATATCCTGCTGCATGTGGTCGATGTGTCGCATCCGCAGTACGAAGACCAGATCGGCGTGGTCAACAGCACCCTGCAGGACATCGGGGCCTTTGACAAGCCCATCCTGATGATCTTTAATAAAATGGACCAGTATGCCGAGCGCACCTTCGACGAATGGCTGGAAGAAGAGGTGAAAGAAGACCTGCTCAGGCAACTGCACCGGCGCTGGGATAACCTGACCCATGGCAATGCCATATTCGTATCCGCAACCGAAAGGTCCAATATCGACCGGTTGCGCGAAACCATCCTGGAAAAAGTGAAAGGGCTTTATGAAGAACGATATCCTTACCTGAACAGTTTTTATTAAAACAGGAAACCATGCCACAGCAGGCATGGTTTTTTATATCGCAGCTTATGAAAGAGCGTTATCATGTCATTTGGGAAGGCAATACAATAGGCCTCCTCGAAAACCTGTCGCGGGATATGTGGTATATCGAAGGTGCCTGGTTGCCTGCCGAGGGGGAACAGGCCGCTGTGTTTGCATCGCTGTTACCCGAAGCCGGCGCCCGCGAGCGGCTTGCTGCCCCGGCCACACTGCCCCGGGTGGTACTTTCGGAAGTACAGGACGGGCACAAACTGTACTGCCTGGCTTTTGTACTGATCGATGGTATACTGGGCCTGCGGCAACTCACTTCGCGGGAAGGCCTCGACGAATTTTTTCCGGGCAGGTAGCGTGTAAGACTTCGGGGAAATACAAATCCAGACCAGGGTTCCGGCCCGGGATCGACATACAAAAAAGCCTTGCCATCGATGGGCAAGGCTTTGTTTTTAGTTAGGTTCGGAGTTACCGGTTGTCTTTTCTTTCGACCAGGTAACCTTCCGGGTAATTAACGGCCTCGAGGTAAAGCCCGTGGCCGGTTACACTGAAATCGGCGAGGGTACAGTCCTGCGCCTGTATAATTTTATGAAAACCGTCGAGCGTAGTCTTTCCCCGGGCTACCTGCAATTGTGTGCCTACCAGGCCGCGTACCATACCCCTCAGGAAACGGTTGGCCTCTACGATATAGTGCAGTTCTTCGCCCTGCTGCTCCCAGTAAGACTGGAATATGGTGCAGAAAAAAGTAAACGACTGGGTATTGCGTTTCGAAAAGGTTTCGAAGTTTTTATAGTCGAACAGGGCCTTTGCCGTTTCGTTCAGGATACCCGTGTCTATCTTGAAAGGATAGAACAGCGCGCGCTGATGCAGGAAGGGGTTTTTATCGGCGTAGATGCGGTAGCGGTAACGCCTGCTGGTGGCATCGAAGCGGGCATTGCCCTCCGGTTTGGAACAGGTATAGATATGTTTTATCGAAATGGCCACGGGTAAGATGGCATTCATTTTATAGCGGAAATGCGGATGCAGTTCCTGCTCTTCGTCAAAATGGTAAAAATTGCTCAGGGCATGCACACCCTCGTCGGTACGGCTGGCGCCAAAGGTCTCTACCGGCCTGCGCAGCAGGGTAGACAGGGCATTATTGATCGCGTACTGTACCGTGCTGAGCGTACCCTGCAGCTGGCTGCCATGAAAGGCGCAGCCATCGTAACTTACTTCCAGGAAATATCTCATAGTGTGGCTTTGCGGTTGGCGGCTGCCGCATTTTTTTCGGCTGCTTCCCGCTTTAATCTTTTCTCGACAATGAAGGGTGCGAATGGTAACAGCGATGCCAGGAAAATAAGGGCTACCTTGCCGATACTCCATTTATAGGTTACCCAGGCCTGCAGCAGGAAGAAGATGTACAGCACGAACAATACGCCATGCGCCCATCCCGGGTACTTAACGGCCGACTCCATATTGGCCAGGTATTTGAGCGGCATAGCGATACCCAGCAGTACGAGGTACGAAATGCCTTCGATAAGCGCTACCAGGCAAAAGCGGTTTAAAACTTTAGTATCCATAATGCGAAAAAATTGGCGCAAAGGTAACGCCTATTCCCCGTTTAAATCGTTGTATCCGGCTAATCTGTGTATATTCGTATGTTAAACACATAATCCGCATAATCATGAAAAAGCAAATCCTGGTCGTCTGCCTGCTGATGGCATCGGCAAAGTTCGCGACCGCCCAGAAATGGACGCGCGAGGACTTCAGGGCCCTGAGGGCTACAAGGGGCATATGGATAGCCGACCTTTCGAAAGATAAACAATACCTGGAGATATGGACGCCCAAAAACGACACCTTAATGGAAGGCCGGTCTTTTTACATCAATAAGGACAAGAAACAAGAGCTTGCCGAAACGGTACAACTGGTATACAGCTCGGGTGCGATCCGGTATATTGTAACTACGGCAGGACAAAACGACGAGGAGCCCGTTGCCTTTACGCTGATCAAAAAAGAAAAACGCACGTTCACTTTCGAAAATGAGCAGCACGATTTTCCCCAGCAGATCATCTACCGGTTTCCCAAGAACAATACGATGAAGGCCACCATCAGCGGTAAGACACCACAGGGGCCCAGGAACCTGGATTTCAACTTCGTTAAAGTAACCGGCCGCAAGTTTGAACGCTAACCGGCGCTTTATTTAGAGCAGTACACCCCGCATAAACAGTACGGCAAAGCTGAAATAGATCAGCAGCCCGGTTACGTCTACCAGCGTCGCTACAAAGGGCGCGGATGATGTGGCCGGGTCGGCGCCCAGTTTCTTCAGGATAATGGGCAGCATAGAGCCGGTAAGCGAACCCCAGAGCACCACGAATACCAGCGATATACTGATCGTACCGGCAATCATCAGCCAGTGTTCGCCGTATACATTGGGGGCGATCATATGCCATACAAATATCCTCAGGAAGCCCACCAGGCCTAAGCATACGCCCAGGAGGAAGCCCGAAATGATCTCGCGGCGCATTACCCGCCACCAGTCGCGAAGGGTAACCTCGCCCAGGGCCATGGCCTGGATGATCAGGGTAGAAGCCTGCGAGCCGCTGTTGCCGCCGCAGGAAATGATCAGGGGAATAAACAGTGCCAGTACGGTGGCTTTATGGATCTGGTCTTCGAAAAAGCCCATGGCCGTGGCCGTCAGCATTTCGCCGATCATCAGGATGGCCAGCCAGCCTACGCGTTTTTTTACCAGGTTAAATATAGAGGTATCGAGATAGGGTTCGTCCAGGGCTTCGGTACCACCGATCTTCTGGATATCTTCCGTATATTCTTCTTTAGCCAGCCACAGGATATCATCTACCGTAACGATGCCCAGCAATATATACTGGTCGTCGGTTACCGGCAGCGCCACGCGGTTGTTCATCCGGAACATCTCGATGGCTTCTTCCTGCGGATCGTTGGCATTGAGGGCGATCAGGCGGTCATCGGTCAGCTCGCTTACCATCGTCTCCGGCGCTGCCAGCAGCACTTTCCGGATACGGAGGTCATCGAGCAGTTCGCCTTTGTCGCCGATCACATAGATCACATCGATGGTTTCGGAGTTTACTCCGTAGCGGCGTATATGTTGCAGTACCTGCGCTACATTCCAGTGTTTTTTTACGGCTACATAATCGGGGGTCATCAGCCTGCCCACGCTGTTCTCGTTGTATCCGAGCAGGGCCAGGGCCTCTTTGCGGTCTTCGGCGGGCAGCAGGATGATCATCTTTTTCACTACATCGCCATGCAGTTCGCTGAAGAAAGAGGTACGGTCATCCGGTGGCAGCTCGTTGATGAGCTCGCTTATTTTAGCGCCGGATAATTTTTTGATAATACGCTCCTGTACCGGGAAGTCCAGGATGCGGAATACATGTACAGACCTGCTGATCGGGAGCATTTCTATAAACCTGGGACCAAACTCCGGAAGTTCATCAATCAGTTCCTTGACATCCGATATATTCAATTCTTCCAGCATGTCATACAGGGCAGTATTGTCTTCGGTGTCTATCAGCAATTCAACTTGTTCTATGAGTGTGTCCAGGTTTTCCATAGATAAAAAGCGGCATTAAAAATTTAGATGAGCAGTCTGTATTTGCTTGGTGTAGTGCGTTTTTGCGCAAAAGTCGTTTATTTTTTCCTGGATTCTGCATTATGTAACAGAGAATTTTTTATGTCTTTCCTTATAACTGGTAAAAAACATGCATTCGTTGTTTTTAGATTTTTAGGCTTCCGTAACAGAGCGATGAAGAATATCCGGGCGACCGGGTAAACATTGCCGCTCATTTTGTAATTTGCGCAGGTTTTATGTGTTTCAAATTCAATCAATGGATAAACTGAATATGCTCCAGGAGAAAATAAATCAAGCCCACCTGGGGGGCGGCCAGAAACGTATCGACAGCCAGCACAGCAAAGGAAAGCTGACCGCGCGCGAAAGGATCGAATTGTTACTCGACGAGGGATCGTTTGAAGAGATCGGGATGCTGGTGACCCACCGGGCCAAAGATTTCGGTATGGAAAAAGAGCAGTATCTCGGCGATGGCGTAGTTACCGGTTATGGTACCGTACACGGCCGCCTGGTCTATGTGTTCTCCCAGGATTTTACGGTATTCGGCGGTAGCCTTTCCGAAACGCATGCGGAAAAGATCTGCAAGATCATGGACCTGGCCATGCAAAACGGCGCACCGGTTATCGGGCTTAACGACAGCGGCGGCGCCCGTATCCAGGAAGGTGTAGTATCGCTGGGTGGTTATGCCGATATCTTCTACCGCAATGTACAGGCCAGCGGCGTTATCCCGCAGCTGAGCGCCATTATGGGGCCCTGCGCCGGCGGTGCGGTGTACTCGCCCGCTATCACCGACTTTATCCTCATGGTGGAGCATACGTCCTATATGTTCGTAACCGGTCCTAACGTAGTAAAGACCGTTACCCACGAAACCGTTACCAGCGAAGAGCTGGGTGGTGCACAGACGCATGCGCAGAAGTCGGGCGTAACCCATTTTGCCTGCGAAAACGAAGTCGCCTGTATCGAGCATATCAAACAACTGCTGAGTTATATGCCGCAGAACTGTGAAGAGGATGCGCCGGTATATCCTTACGAGGCGGGCAACGAGATCCGTACCAAACTGAATGAAGTTATCCCCGCTAACCCCAACCAGCCTTACGATATTAAAGAGGTGATCGAAGAGGTGACCGATAGCGAAAGCTTCCTGGAAGTACATAAAGACTATGCCGAGAATATCGTGGTAGGCTTTGCCCGTATTGCAGGCCGCAGCATTGGTATCGTAGCTAACCAGCCTGCAAGCATGGCCGGTGTGCTCGATATCAACTCCTCCAAGAAAGGCGCCCGTTTCGTACGCTTCTGCGATGCATTCAATATCCCCTTGCTGGTATTGGTCGATGTGCCGGGCTTCCTGCCGGGTACCGACCAGGAGTGGAACGGCATTATTACCAATGGCGCCAAACTGTTGTTTGCGCTGAGCGAAGCTACGGTACCCAAGATTACAGTAATTACGCGCAAAGCCTATGGCGGCGCATACGATGTAATGAACTCCAAACATATCGGCGCCGATCTGAACTATGCCTGGCCTACGGCAGAGATCGCCGTTATGGGGGCGAAAGGCGCTGCAGAGATCATCTTCAAAAAAGAAATCTCGGAAGCCGCCGATCCGGAAGCGAAACTGAAGGAAAAAGAGCAGGAATACCTGGAGAAGTTTGCCAACCCTTACGGCGCTGCGGCGCGTGGTTATATCGACGAGGTGATCGTACCGGATGTAACCCGCGAAAAACTGATCAAAGGGTTTAAAATGCTGGAGAACAAAGTGGCCTCCATGCCGAAGAAAAAACATACCAATATCCCGCTGTAAGCAGGATCGCACAGGAATAAAGAAGCCCGGCCAGAGTAATCTGGCCGGGCTTTCGGTATAGATGGGTATGCGCTAATAAACCGTGATATAACCTTTGTCAAACTCTTCTTTGTTCTTGAATAATTTGAATTTAAACAGGCCCGTGGCCTGGAAATTACGTTTGTCGAGGATCACGACCTTATCATTGATCCGGGGTACGGTCAGTACTTCACGGTCTTGCTGGTCATAAAATACCAGGTGGTAGTTTTCTTTAAAGGCATCCTGGATCTCGATATTGATATTACCGGTAAAAGGATTGGTAAATACATATTGAGATTTTGGATAGGAAACCGTATTGATGCTGTTTACGGCTGCTGCCTGGCCTCCTGCCTGCCCGATCAGTTTCTGCAGCGAGTCGCTGGGGGGCAGTGGTTTACGGTTGGCAATAGCGGCGCTGTCTACGATTACTTTAGCCAGGTTACTCTTCCATTCCATATCGGAGCTGAAAAGAATCATGAGCCGGTACCAGTTTTTTCCGGGCATAGGGTGGGCGTCTACAAAGCTTTGTACGCCTTTCTTCAGGTTGTTTACATAACCAATAGTGGTAAAGTTATAGTTGCTGTCGGCAGAGCGCTGAACGGCGATAGATTTGAGCCCGCTTTCGTAGGGATTGGTCCAGCTTATTACATTAATCCCGCCCTGGGTAACTGTAGCGATTTCCGGTAAGGTCGGCTGTGCATAGCCGGTATAGCTCAAGCCTGTCAGGAGCAGGACTGCGAGCACAATGCTTTTCAAAAAATTCATGGTTCAAACTTACATTATTAATACGAAATCAGCAGGAAAGCGTTTGTGAAAATTTGCCTATCCCGGCAGGGAGAAACAGAGTTGGTCTTTAATAGAACGGTTGCCCTGCAGGCCGCCGGTATGGATGGCAATGATATGACTATGGGCAGGCAACTCCTTATTGCCGGCCAGTTCCAGCAGGCCCCACATCATTTTGGCGGTATAGACGAAGTCCAGCGGGATATGATACTGCCTGTAAAAGTCGTTGATAAAGGTGATCAGCTCCGGGTTATGCCGGGCAAAACCACCGAAATGATACCGTGCTTCCAGTTGCCAGTTGGCGCATCGCGGCAGGCGTGCGGCTATTTCCCCTTGGAGGTAATCGCCGCCTTTCATCACCGGGAAGCCCAGCATGGCGCATGACTGCGCCAGGTTTTGGCGGATACCACAAAAAGTAGTACCGGTGCCTATGGCCAGGGTTACCAGGGTCGTATCGCCGGGCAGCAAGCCGGCGATCGTGCCCGCGCCCCGCATGCCGGCCTCGTTATTGCCGCCTTCGGGTATTATATAGGGACGGCCGAACTGCAGGCCGAGTTGTTCCAGGTAAGCAGCGTCTTCCTTACGGTTATAAGCTTCGCGGCTTACGGTCTGGAGCTGCATACCCAGGTCGCGGCATTGCTGCAGGGTATCGGATGTTGCGGTATCGGCATGCAGGCCCCGTACTATCCCGATAGCCTGTAAGCCGGCGGCCCTGGCGGCAGCGGCGGTAGCTACCAGGTGGTTGGACCAGGCGCCGCCAAAGGTAAGTACAACAGTATGCCCCTGGTCGCGGGCGGCTTTTATATTTTCTTTGAGCTTAAACCATTTGTTGCCCGAGATAACAGGGTGGAGCAGGTCGAGCCGCAGCATACCGAGCCGTATGTCGCGGCGCTGCAGTTCCGGATCGTTGATATAGTCAATACGGACCTGGTCCTCAGTAACCATATTCTTTAAGGTAGGTATCGTTTTCGCGCCATTTGGGACGCACTTTTACAAACAGCTCCAGGTGTACTTTTTTATCCAGGAATTTTTCGATGCTCTGGCGGGACTGGATGCCCAGTTTTTTGATCATCGAGCCGCCTGCGCCCAGCAGGATCATTTTCTGGGTTTCGCGGGTAACGATGATATCGGCCAGGATGCGGGTAACATGCGGTTTTTCTTCGAAAGCCTGGATCAGTACCGCGGTATGGTAAGGAATTTCCTGGTCGTATATCGCATAAATCTGCTCGCGGATCATTTCCGATACGAAGAAGCGCATGGGCCGGTCGGAGATATCCTCGTCGGGATAAAAGGCCGGAGCCTCGGGCAGGAATTTAAGAATGGCCGGGATGATCTTCTTGGTATTCATTTTTTTCAGGGCCGAGATCGTCATCGTTTTATCCGGCTTGATCAGCGCTTCAAAACGTTGTACCAGTTCCGCCTGTTTTTCTTTATCCGCAACCAGGTCTACTTTATTGATCAGGAGTATCTTTTTGGTCTTTAATTTCAGCGGCTCTATAATGGCGGCAAACTCCTCGGGGTTATCCGTTACATCGACCATCAGCAGGGCCACATCAGCATCTTCCACGGCGCTGCGTACCTGCATCATCATTTTGGTGTGCAGTTTGTATTGCGGATCGATAATGCCCGGGGTGTCCGAAAATATGATCTGGTATTCTTCTTCTGTAACAATGCCCAGTATACGGTGACGGGTAGTCTGTACCTTAGGCGATACAATGGCCAGGGTTTCGCCCAGCAGGGCATTCATCAGTGTTGATTTGCCTGCGTTGGGCGGTCCGAATATATTGACAAAGCCGGCTTTATGTGTTCTTTCCATCTGACTGCAAAGGTATTTAAGATCAAAAGCAAAAACTAAAAATTTTAATCTGTGCGCTTTGCTGCCGCTGAGGGGCGGTTAGCCGTTGTTTTTGCGGGTAAACAGGGGGCGATTTCAAGTTTTTTAAAATTAATTACAAAATAATTTTGTCAGTTTAAAAATAGCGCTTACCTTTGCACCCTCATCGCGAGGTAGAGCAGCGGTAGCTCGTCGGGCTCATAACCCGAAGGTCCTAGGTTCGATCCCTAGCCTCGCTACAAGCGATAGCAAAGAGGCCGGTATTTTTACCGGCCTCTTTCGTTTTTTGTCCGGCCCGTATGGTACGCCCCGTCTGCATTACAGCGGATTGCTGTTTTTCAAATCTTACCCTGCTTATAACATGTTGTCTGTGGTGCGATCCCTGGCCTCGCTACAACATTAAGCTTCAACTTATCATGGATCAAGCGGAAAAGTTGGGGGACTCTGCGATACTTACCCTGATTTTTTTATTCTTCTTTGTCTTAATACAAAGAAGCAAAAATCAAGACTGTAGAAAATTGCTGAAAATGCCTTGTACACCTAAAAGAAATATTCCGGGTAGTAGTAAAAAATGGACGAAGGAATGACAAGCGAACTAAAGTACAGGGCCAGACTGTGGGAACTGTATTTCTTTCTATACGGTGTCCTGTAGCATTTATTCGCTGTATTTTTTTATTTTTTTATTGGTGCTCATGAGCGCTACGCGGTTTATTAACGTCCTTTTTCTAAAGGTCGGTATGTTTCGTTATTTCCAGACTTGACGTACCGGCAATACATGTAATGAGCGTTGAGCAAAGCATGCCTACGCGGTTGGTGGCCAGATGTTACGGCCAATATGCGCAGTTTCGCTGTGTCGTAGCGTCGCTATTGATATAGCCTATAATTCCCAATACGAACTGCGTAGTGCACCTTACGGATATTGCGGGGATATCAGGATTTTCTTTTTGCTCGCTGCGAGATCCGCGCCGCCGCGAGACTTTAATTAAATATAGACCCGCAAGCCATACAATCGACCGACCTTAGAAAAAGAATCCCCCACAAATTCTTCCTGATCCAAATCTTACTGTGCTTATAACATGTTGTCTGTGGTGCGATCCTTAGCCTCGCTACAGCGCCAGTTTAAAACTTATCAATCCTAACATGCTCAGCCCGGCCGTTCCGGGTGAAGCGATGCTTAAGCTTATCCTCCGCATGTGCTCCCCATCCGGGACATTATCCTGTTTGTATGCAATTACAAAAAAATGAAGAGGCCATAGGGGTAAACAGGTAGTGTGTTGTATTTATACCGGATGCACGCAGGCGATAGCTTGCCGTGGTGTTGTATCAAATCAGGTCTGGTATAACAAAGACCTTTTCTCTAAACCCAAAAACGTATCATGAAACAAGCCTTACTATTCGTTGCTGCTCTTGCAGCTGCCTTATCTGCTCATGCACAATCCAGGCGCGGCCTGTGGGTCACGCCCAATTCTGCAATCGGTTTGGGCGGGCTGGTCAATAAAGAGTATATCCCCTATAAAAACAATGTATCTGTATACCTGGGTATCGGTGTGGATGCCGGTTATATGTTCGGCGATCATGTCGGCCTTTTTACCGGGCTTAACTACTGTGGTTACGGTTATGCCCTGGACCAGTCTGACCGGAACAACGACAGGCTGCTGGTAGGCACCCAGGCCATGCTGGAGCTGCCCCTGTACCTGCGTTTTGTATCCACCACGGCCGGGCGCTTCGGCTTCTTTACCCATGTTGGTTTTAAATACGGTTTCCTGGTCGGACAAAAAGACTTTATCCAGGTCGACGGCAAAAGAAGCGATGCGCCGACACGGGCAAAATATAACGACCAGAGTTTTTCTCCCTTTGTGTATCTTGGTATGAATATACCCGCCGGGCGCAGGGTAGAGATGACACTGGGCCCCGAGCTGACCTACCAGGCCTCCAACCTCTTTGCTTCCGGATCATCGATGCGGGCCAATTACCTGAACGTGGGCATCAAATTCGGTGTGGGTATCAAAGCAACCCGCTAATCCACCGCATGCCGCAACCGGCGCACAGCAAAGATTTGCAGATTACTTGCTTTTAAGAAATACGACGCATTGTACTATCGGTTTTCGCCCGCACCCGGCTCCTGGAGCCGGGTGCGCTGCGTTATAAACGGTTGTATATTTCCGTGAAAAAATATATTACACCTGTATGTTGTACAGATTCCGCCTTCCTGAAAGAAAAAGGCGCGTTTCGTAAAGCCAGACTATAAGATGACGAATTGTGGAGGCTGGATTTTTACATGATCAGGATTGCACAGTTATACGGTGCTGCGGATGCTTCATTCCAGAACATGTCGAAGCTGTTGCCGTTGCAGGCATTACCCGCCGGCACAAATTGGGCGGGTGGTGCGCCGCTGCCAAAAACGGGAGAGCCGAGCAAAAGGTTGCTGGGCGTGCAGGTGCCATAACAGGAAATAACCTGTCCGTTTACAGCCGCGATGCCGGCCAGACCGGGAATCAATGTGGGGTTGATAAAATTGGTGCCGCCCGGAGGTAGCGTGGTCAATGCCGAATGGTGTATCGTGCCGTCCGGGTTGATACAAATGAAGCGTACGTAAATATTATTGCTCAGCAGGTTCTGTATCGCAACACTGTTGGCTTGGGCAGCCAGGCTCATCATGGCCATGGAGAGCGCGCATAAGATCTTTTTCATGTGTAAAATAGTTTTTAGTACCTGACAAAGATCGCAATGCCCGGGGGCTAAAAAAGCCCCGCGGCAGGGCGCTACAGGACTTTTTTTAAATGTAAAAACGTTACCCCCGGGAGGGGTAACGTTTTGCTTTTTAGACACTCGGCATTCTTAATTATAAACAAACCTTACCGCGTATACTTCGTTGCCGGAGACAACGCGGAGCAGGTAAACGCCCTGGGCTGTAGCGGGGGTAAGCTCGATACGGTGATCGAGTTTGCCGCCGGGTACGGACAGATCCCTGCGATAGATGATCCGCCCGGCTTTATCTATGATATCTACCGTTGCTTTGGATGCTGCGAGCGATCCTTTCACATTGAAGATACCATTGTTGGGGTTGGGGTATAAAGACAGCTTTTTATCATTGCCGTTCAGGTCGATGATACCCGTACTGTTTTCGTCCTGTACGATAATGCTGATCGTGATCCAGGGCGAGTAATCGCCGTTGGCACAGCGGGTCCTGATATGGAAGTAGTAAACGCCCGGGGTCAGAGCAGAAGCATGGTATACCGTATCGGTGGTGAACATGCCCGATGATGGATTACCGGGTTGCATATCCAGCACGAACTCGTAACCAGCAGCGCCGGGTACTCTGGCCCAACGGAACACCGCGTTGGAGAACCGGATGTCGGTAGAGATCAGCGATACGGGCACGAGGCAGGGTGGTGGCGGTGTAATGACACTTATGGTAATGGAATTACTTACAGCGCTGTCTGTAGTGGCACAGGTAGCATTACTGACCAGCACACAGGTAACCACGTCGCCGGAGTCGATGCTGAAGTCGGTATAAGAGGCACTGTTAAAGCCAACGTTCAGACCGTTCTTCTTCCATTTTAAAACCGGTGCAGTACCACCATTGGTCAGGGTTGCGGTAAAGGTAACCGGTGTGCCCACAGGTACGGTAGTAGCAGGTGCTGCAGTGATCGTTATGGAAGGTGGAACAGAAGGTACAACGGTCAGGTTAAGCGTAATCACGCTATCGCAGTTTACTGCATTCGGCATGGTAAAGGTCGCTGCTGCGGTTCCGCCTGCACTCACACTGATGCCATGCCAGAGGTAAGGCAGTTGCGCCGAACAGATCGTCTTATTGTCGATACCGGTTGATGCGTTCTTAACCGTGAGGTTAAGGGTCACGATACTGTCGCATCCTGCTGCATTAGGCGTGGTATAAGTGGCTACGCCGGTGCCGCCGGTAGTCACCGTAATGCTGTTCCATACATAGGGCAGTTGATTGCTGCATATCGTCTTGTTATCGGTAGCGGTCGACGTATTTTTTACGGTCAGGTTCAGGGTAATGACACTGTCGCATCCTGCAGCATTCGGTGTAGTGAATACCGCTGCGGCGGGGCCGCCTGCAGTTACCGATATGCCATGCCAGAGGTAGGGCAGTTGATTGGAGCAGATGACCTGGTTTACCGTTCCGGTTGAAGGCTCTTTGACGTAGAGATGCAGGGTGACCACACTGTCGCAGCCCTGGCTGGAAGTGCCGTTAAACACGGCAGTGGTGGTATTGCTGCCGGGCGCTACGTTTACGGTAAGCCCGTTCCAGCTCAGGGGCAGGGCATTGCGGCATATAGTGTCGTTGACGTGCAGGGCGTAACTCTCCCTGACAACAAGGTTAAGGGTAACTGTGCTGTCGCAGCCGGCCTGGTTGGTGCCCGCAAATACAGCAAAGGCCGGGTTGCTTACCGCGGTAGCTGGTATCGTAAATCCATTCCATACTGCGGGCAGCATATTGCGGCAATAGGTTTTGGTTACGGTTACTTTGGCCGTATCCCTGATATAAAGCTGGAGGTTGACCACACTGTCGCAGCCATTGGCCGCGGGTGTGGTATAAGTAGCTGTTGCGGTATTGCCCGTTGGCGGTGCTGCTACCGTAAGCCCGTTCCATGCAAAAGGCATCGTATTGCGACAGGTTGTGTCTTTAACCGTTACCGGTGTGGGCGTGGGTTTTACGGTAAGGTTCAGGAAGAGTATGCTGTCGCAGCCGCCTATATTGGTTAAGGTATAACTGGCTACTGCAGTACCGCCTGCGGGTACGCTGATGCCGTGCCAGGTATAGGGCAGCTGGCTGCTGCATATGGTCACTGCCTGTGGTACCGTATCATTAACACAAGGGGGGATATCGTTGATCTTAGTCAGGAAGGCATCGAATTCTGTTCCGGTCAGGGTTGTTTTATAAGCGCCGGCAGTGGCAATACCCGTAGTGGATTGCGTACGGCCCAGCAGGAAGATGTCCTGGCCGGAAGTAAGGGCCGAAGAGAGCGCGTCTGTTGACGGACCGCCGATATAGCTGGTCCACATCATAGCGCCTGCGCCGCTGAACTTAACAATCAGCCCGTCAGAAAGGCCCGCATGTGTGGCCTGGAAGCCGCCGGCCGTATTGAAGCCGCTGGTAGAATAGGTGCTGCTGGTCAGGATTACATTACCCAGAGCGTTTGTAGTAACGGTGGGGTAGTATTCCCAGCTGCTGGCGCCCTGGTAGGTGGCCCATTGCCGCACACCGGAGCTGTTGAACTTGACCAGCATGTTGTCGCCGCCGCCGGCATTGGTAGTTTGATAGGCGCCCGTGGTTGCGATACCGGTAGTAGAGTAGGTGGTTGCCGTAAGAAAGATATTGTCCGCTGCATCTACAGCAACCGAGGCGCTACCGTCCGATTCCTGGTCGGGACCGCCATAATAGGTGCTCCACAGGCGGGCGCCGGCCGGGCTGAATTTAACCAGGAAGGCATCCTGTTGTCCGCCATAGGCAGTTTGTTGTGCGCCGGTGCTGGCAATGCCGGATGTAGAGTTCGTAATACCGGCAAGTACAACATTGCCGGCATTGTCGGTTGCCGTATTGTGTATCGAAGTGTAAAAACCAGTACTTACGCCCTCTTCGCCAGGCCCGCCAAAATACGTACTCCATTGTATGGCACCGGCGCTGTTGAATTTGGCCAGGAACATATCGCTGGTACCCGAAAGGCTGGTCTGGTAAGCGCCGGGGCTAGCAATACCATTGGTAGAACCTGTGGTACCGCTGAGGTACACATTGCCGGTAGCATCGGTAGAACAGCCGTAGGCATTCTCAGCTGCACTGCCGCCAAAGAAGGTCGCCCATTGACGTATACCCGAACCATTGAACTTTACCAGATAGGCATCCCAATCGCCGCCATGCACGGTCTGGTAAGCGCCCGTGGTCGTAATATTGGTGGCCATAGGGGTCTTGATCGTCCCGGTCATATACACATTGCCAGCGTTATCGGTAGCGCATGCACCGCCTGATTCTCCATTGGAATTGGGCACCGCCGTATTGACGCTGCCATAATAAGTGCCCCAGAGCGGTGTGCCGGCCGGGCCGAATTTGACCAGGAAGTTATCATTGCCGCCCTGGATGGTGGTCGAAAAACCACTGGCTGTAGCGATGCCGCTCGTAGAGGAGGTAACACCGCCGATAAATAAATTGCCGGATGCATCCATAGCAAAGCCCTGTGCGTCTTCCAGGCCTGAACCGCCATAGTAGGTCGACCAGGTTACCGAAGGGTCGATCACCAATGTTTCCGCAGGGTTGGCGCGCACCGTAAAGCCGATCGTGCCATCTTCGTATTGAACGAATTTACTGGGTACGGGTTTGCCGTTCGAGAAGCTTTGGGGCGCTTGCTCCTGTACCTTGCCCAGGCTGGTTTGCATCAGCAGACCGCCATCGGCGGTAAGGCTCACTTTTTCGGCGTCCTTGATTTGTAACCGGATCGATGCAGGATCGCCACCGGGATGCACGATAAAGTCATATTTCAGGGATTTGCCCTTGCTGTATACGACCCAGTCTATATGCGGGTATATATTTTCATAAACGATCTTTTCGTAGGTCGCGATATTGGTAATGCCTGCCGCCGGCGTATTGGCCGTGTAGTAGTTTTCCCGGAACAGTGTTTGCCCTTCATTACGGATCACCGGCTGGGCATTGGCGCCCAGCAGTTGCAGGGAAAATAAATGCAGTTGTGTTGTTGCCTGTTTATCCTTACCGGTGACTACGCGCGAAAACTGGTAATGGATACCACTCCGGTCCAGGAACAGGCGGGCATTGTTATCGTGTGCGGTAAACAGGATATCCGGTCTTGCCTTACCGGCCTTGTCGGTTACCTGGCCCCTGTTCTCTGCAAATACGAAAGGCAGGCTCCGGCCCAATGCTTTCGTCTTCGCTGCGCCTTGTCGCGTATCCTTTACCTGGGCTTGTGCGGCAAGCGTCAGTATCAATACGGGTAAAAAGTAGAATAATCTCTTCATCATTGTTTTTGCTATTGGGGGTATGGAATAATATTTTGTTTTACAGGGATGCATTTTTCGCTGCACAAAACTATTTTAAGGCAGCGCCATCGCCTATAATCTTTTTGCTATGTATTTAATATTGTAATGTCTATCTGTTTTATTTTTAGATTAGTAGGCTGTTTGTGATACGCATTGGTAACATTAAAATAATGTATAAGGCAGGTGTATTATGCTGCAGGAGCGGGGTGTAGGACAGGCGGCATATACCCATAAAAAAAGAGGCTGCCCTACAGGGGCAGCCTCCGTAAAAGGGGGCAAAGTATCGTGCTTAGTGCTTAACGAATTTGTCAGCTTTCAGCAGGGCTGAGTTATCAGCATTGTAAACCTGGATCAGGTACATGCCGCTAACCAGGCTGCTTACGTCTACGCTCTTAACGTTGTTGCGCTCGATCAGTTTTTTACCGTCGATGCTCAGGATCACCACGTTAACCTGCTCAGCAGCTTTAACGTTCAGGGTGTTCTTAGCAGGGTTAGGATACAGTTCAACTTGGGCAGCAGCGAAAGCGTTTACACCAGTGTTACCGCTGATGATCGCGTTACCGGTACCGATTACGCTGAAAGAGTTGATCTGCAGACCGTTGGTAGTAGCACCATTGTAACCGAATACGGCGAAATCAACACCGGCAGGAGTTACGCTGATAGCAGAAGGCAGAGTGAAGACAACTTCGTTGTGGCTGTAACCGCAATCGTCGGCTTCAACGTCAACAGGAGTAGATACAGTCCACAGAGATGAACCTACAGCTTTGGCAGCCAGGTATAATTTGTAAGTACCAGCGCCAGTACCACGTGGAGTAACGGTGATCGCGGTAGCGTTGAAGGCAGCGCCTGTAGCAGCTACGCGGGTAACGATAGAACCATTGGTAGTCTGGTCAACAGCAGTAGTGGTGTTGGTCAGGCCTGAAATACCACCGTTTCCGCAAGGTGTAGTGCTACCCCAGTTAGCTAAAGTCAGTGCAGTAGCAGAAGTACCGTTAACACCGGCAACAGCGTATACATTGGTAGAGTTACCACCACGACCTACGTACAGGGCTTTAGTGCCAGGACGGTAAGCGATAACCGTGTCACGGGTTACACCGAAACAACCGTTAACGTCTTTACGGTAAGTGATGATCGCATCGCCAGGGATGTTAGCAGTGATAGCACCTGAAGTTGGGTTGATAGAGATAACGCTGGTATCGTTGCTGCTCCATGTACCACCAGTCACTGTGCTGCTCAGGGTGTAAGCAGTACCGATCAGGGCGTGACGGAAAGGAATAGCAGTGCTTGAAGCGATAGCGCCAGAGATAGTACCGGCATTAGCAGGAGTAGGAGCAACAGTTAAACTGCTAACTGCAGAGAAGTCAGATGTACCAGAGATAGAGCAGGTAACTTTAACACGGTAGTACCTTGTACCGGCAGTAGTTAAGTTACCAGTGTTGTATACAGCACCGGTAGCGCCAGCGATATCAGCAAAGCCAGAAGTAGGGCTGAGTGAAGACTGCCATTGGTAAGTAATACCAACACCGGCAACACCACCCGTACCCAGGTTGTAGTTCAGGAAACGTGAACCAGTATCACAGATAGTAACAACAGCAGGCAGAACGCTATCAGCTGTAGTAGCTACAGTACCGGCGTTACAGTTAGCGTTAGTAGTAACGATACCGTAAACTTCCAGGGTATTCAGCTGGAAAGTACCGGTAGCAGCACCAGGAGCAAATGGGAATACAGCAACTTCGAGACTGTCTTTGATACCGTTAACGGTTGGGTTAGGGTTAGCAGTGTTGCCGGTATAGAAATCCCAAGAGTTAGCGCTTGCACCACAGTTACCGCTTACCAGAGCCTGGTCGTTGGCCTGAGCTACCCAAGGACCCCACACACCAGCGTTAGCAACGCGGTAAGCGATACGGGCTTTAGTAGCACCTGTAGAAGATACGCGTGCACGGGCGTGGATGCGGGACATATTCAGCGCCATACCAACTTCTGGTTTAACGATGTAGCTAACGCGTGCGCTGTCTTTGTTGTAAGCATTGTTAGCAACAGTAACAGTCAGGCCGCTCAGACCACCTGAACCACAAGGAGTAGTAGTACCGAAACCGGTAGCTTTCAGTTGGCTAACGATATCGTCAGGAACAGGGATAACATCAGTGCTTGTACCGTCAACACCAGCATACAGAGCCAGGGTGTTAGGCCAGATAACGTCAACGCTTACTGATTTAGAACCAACACAGCCAGTAGCCAGGTCAGTTACCTGGTAAGTAACTTCAGTGTTACCACCGAATTTACCGGTCAGGTTGCCGGAAGCGTCGATAGAAGCTACGTTAGGACGGCTGCTTAACCACAGGCCACCAGGAGTAGAGTTGGTTAAAGTCTGAACTTCGTCAACTAACATTGGAGAGTTAGCGAGTACGTTACCGATAGCTACGGTGTTAACAGTAACCTGTACAGAGTTGGTAGAAGCAACTGGAGTACCTGGAACCGCAGCGCAGGTAGTTACTGCACGATAGTAAGCAGTAGCAGTCAGCGGAGCAGTAGTGTAGGTTGTACCGGTAGCACCTGGGATATCGGTCCAAGAGGTGTTGTTCGGTGAAGTCTGCCATTTGGTAGTGATACCAGCACCGTTACCGTTACCGGCTACAGTCAGGGTAGTTGTGTTACCGTTACAAACAGGGTTTGTACCGGCAGATACAGTACCGCCGGCAGGAGCTGTGCTACATGTAGTAGAAGCGCCGTCAAACACGTTCTGTGAAGTGATACGGTGTGTAGCGGTATTGTTGGTAGCGCCCAGCATCTTTACGCGGATGATCAGGTTGGTAGCGCCGTTACAAGCAGCAGGCAGGGAGATAGTCTGTGTCTGGCAAGAAGTAGTAACTGCGAAAGAACCACCTGGTACAGCTACGTCGCCGGCACCGATGTTGTAATAAACCTGTCCGGAAGCCGGGCCAGGAGCACTTGATTTGGTATTGGTGAAGGTCATCGTGATACCGCTGTAACCACCGGCATTCAGGTTGTACTGCCAGTAGCCGGTACCAGACTGCCAACCGGCAGCGTAGAAACCAGTACCAACGCAAGTTGAAGTTGCAGTCGAAGTCTGGGTACAAGTGAAAGAGGAAACAGGGATGTTGATAGCGTTAGCTTCGCCTGCAATCAGTTGCAGAGCCAGCATAAACATACCGCCGGCGAACATTACCGAACGCGAAAAACGCGAAGGTTTTTTGGCTTGCGGAACAGTTGATACCGCAGTTGAGATTTGGTTCATGGAAGTTTTTTTTTGTTTTACACCATACCGATGGCGGTGAAACCATCAGTCGTTTGGATTGGATACCTGGGTCGGATACGGGTGTACTTGGGTCGGATACATTGTAAAATTAGTTCCTAAAAATGCCTTGCTCCTAATTAAAAAATTATGATGGTCCTGTTATCAGAATGAATATTCGCTTAAGGTCATGATATGAAAATATGATAGGCCAAAGCGGGCATAACCTTATGAATATTCCATGTATAACGGTACGCCCGTTACATTTTTCTGATACACCTGCAAGCGGCAGTTTTATCTTCTGTGGTTTACAAATTTTTTATAGATCCACCGGCGGTTTAAACCGGTGTAGTCGGTTAAAAAAACATGAGTTATCGTCGTTCCGGATTAAAGAGACAAACAATAATTATCTGGGTGAGTTCCAGTAGTTGGCGGGCAGCAAACTAACAAGGAATAAGGTGTTGTTTTAATCAGAAATTCGGATAACTCATGGTATCCGACCGAGATACGATGTAAAGGTAGACGGCCCCGGATTTATTCCTACAATACGTTTATTATGTATTGAACTTAGTTATTTGTATTGTTATGATTATTAGTTGTTTGAATTGTTGATTTAACAATTTAACAATATTCATATGATATGGTTGCCTATATCTACAATGCACCTTTATAAGGCTGTTTATATTTAGAGAAATGACGTATCTGTATAGAATGCAGGAGTAAGTTAAAAGCTGCGCAAAATCGGCAAATAAACAGGGTTTATGCCCGGGTATAAGGCATGGGTGTATGCGAAAAGAATACAGGTTTTTATCTGTAGTTTTTATGCAGCATAAACGGCATTTTTTAGTCGTAAGAACAGGTGCAATTATTTGAACCGGCAGGCGTAAAAACAGGGCATAATACAGGGATATCGGCCGGCCGGCTGCGGGTAGAAGGGCAGGGCTCGGCTACCAACGTTCAGGTGCCGTTATTTATTATATGCTGTTGCTGCAGTAATGCATAATTATATTAGGTATTGTCTCGGTGTTGCTTGGTTCCTCGGTGTAGTGGTATATTAAAGACTGGCTTTACCGGGAGCATGTTATCTGCAGGATGAAGGCCGCTATGCCTTGTGGGCATTCGTTTGTAGTATGTGCACGTTTGAATGAAAGGCGTGGGATTATATTGGGGATTGTTACGGTAAACGGACTTTACGCGGCGTCCCGTGCCTGCAGGGCTTTAACATTATCCATAGAGCATGCAAGTCGCTTATTTGCTCCGATGGTATCCTTACAGCCAACGCTACGTAAAAGCGCTACTGGACGGGCATCCTGTAGGTGCATGAGCTTATCGTAACATAGCGCTATGACCGGTGGCAGATCCAATAAATGATTATGCAGCTGTGGTACCATAAGCAGACCGCTCAAAATATACTTGGTGCGTAAGCTGTCCAGCACTGGTCGCAACGTCTCGCTATGACCAGGTATTTTTTCAAGGGAAATAAATAGGGAGGGCTGGAGCTATCCGGGATAGATAAATATACTACCATCCCAGGTCCCAGCGGGCGAATGTGATCCCCTGAAATTCTTTTTTCTCGCAGCGCCGCGGCCTTTTAAAAAAAAGGACAGATTAAACGAATCGCTTTACCGGGACCGATATGTTTCTTTGTCTTTTTTAGCTGTCCCCGAAGGGTATCCTGCAAAGGGACCCTGCGGAAGGCGGGCAATAACAGGGGTAAATAGCATCAAACGGATATCCCTGCCGGCCGGATAAACTGCCGCCCCATTCGCAATGTCCCTACCAGTAGCCGTTGCGACGAAAATCTACTCACCAGTTCGATGGCGTGCAGTGACGCGGCAATCACAGAAAAGATTTAGCTGTCCCCGCGGGGTCTCCTGCAAAGGGACCCTGCGGAAGGCGGGCAATAACAGGGGCAGATAGCATCAAACGGATATCCCTGCCGGCCAGTTTCGGGCATAAAAAAAACACCCGCCCCGAAAGGCGGATGCTTCTATATAACCAATAGGAAACCCGTGTTAAAAGGTCTTTGATGTTTTATTGCTTTACAAACTTCAGGGAAGCGCTGCCGTTATCGTCGGCATACTGCATGAAGTACAGGCCCGGTGCGAGCTGGGCAACATCAAGAGACAGGGCATTGCCGGTTCCGTTTGCTGTAGCGGCCATTACTTTCCTGCCCGTAGCGTCGGTTACCGAATAAGAAGTTTTACCCTGCAGGCCTTCTACGAAGAGGGTGTTGCGGGTAGGGTTGGGATACACGCGGATAGCGCTGCTTACCGCGTCTTTGCGCAAGGCTACGATATTAGAGTAGCTGAACCTGTTGTCCCTGTCGATCATTTTCAGGCGATACAGTGCGGTACCGTTTACTTTAGCGTCCAGGTACGTGTACTGGTTGTTACCATTCAGGTCGTTGCCTTTAGCTTCCAGGCTGGCTACTTCGGTAAATTGCTGACCGTTGCTGCTGCGTTCTACTGCGAAGCGCGCTACATTGCTTTCCTGTGCTGTAGCCCAGTTGAGGCGGTTGCCGTTATTTTCCTGTTGGCCTTTAAAGCTCAGCAGGTGCAGTGGCAGGGCTGTACCCACTACGCCCCTGATGATCAGGCTTGGGTTTCCGGATGCGCCGTTCATGTACCAGTTGCCACCGGCAGCAGTTGCATTATATACCAGGAGGCGGAAGGTAACTGTAGTGCCGGCAGGTACATTGGTTAATGCGGCTTCGTTGCTCAGTGTAGTAGCGCCCTGGTTGGTACCACCGGAGCTTGTAGAGGTCGTAACCATTGAAGTGCCTATGTCGGTATAAGTTGTGCCATTGAGGCTGTACTGCCATTGCATTTCCCGTGCACCGGTATTGGACCTGCGGGTATTGAATGCGCCGATCTCGCTGAAGCTGATTGTATAACCGCTACTTGGCGTCACCGTAAACGTTACATAATCTCCGTTGGTAGCTGCGGCTGCTGCGGTTGCCGAGTTGTCGAAGCCGTTTCCACCCCAGGTATCGCCTGCTGCGTTACCTGCGCTGGCAGTGGTAACACCGGGCCCCCGGGTTAAACCGCCCACAGTAATGTTGCTTGCGGTTGTGCTGGCCGCGAAGGGGCTGACGCCAAACTGTATCTGGCCCGCAAAGTTCCATTGGCCCAGCGTTACCGCCTGGCCCCAAACCTGCTGCATGCTAACGCTGAGCAGGGCAATAATTGCAAGTAATTTTACACGTTTCATAAAGATCTGATTTTTTAAATTTAAAAGGTTAAACCTGGGATGATGACTGTTTTGAGAACCGGGATAGATGTTGTTGGTGATGAACAGGAACAATCCTGTATAGTGTAGCAATGGCAATGCTATACCCGGCAACCTGAATATTTTATTGCAGGGCAAAAGTAAAACGGTCCATTATCCTCACCTATAATCTGTTTGTTATGTATGCGTTTTTATATTGCGTTATTTGCTGGCAGGTAGTGTGTTGTGTTGTGGTGTAAGGCATAGGATAATAATATGGTAACATACCCGGCTCTTGCCGGCTATAACCCTTTACCGGCAATGCTTTGCTGCGATGCACTGTTTTTATGCAGGTTATGCTCCGGCTTTCCCGGCGGCTGGTATTACTGCCGGGCGGCTTATGCATGATGCAAAAAAAACAGCGCTGTATTTTTTGCATCATGCAAATACAGCGCTGTGTTATCTGGTAAAAATAAAGCTTACCGTACCAGGGCAAAGTCGCCCTTCAATGTTTGTTGTTCACCTTGTAAGTTCTCCACGGTAAGGGTATAATAGTAGGTGCCCAGGTCGCATTTAACGCCGTTGTATGATCCGTCCCAACCGTCGCCTAATTGTTGCATATAGGCCCTGTTGTATATTCTTTGTCCCCAACGGTTGAAGATCGAGAAGTCAACGATCTTATGATCGCGGATAAAACGCGGCACGAAGTAGTCGTTCATGCCATCCCCGTTCGGCGAAAACGCAGTGGGGACAAATATTTCAGACGATGGCAGGATAATAATGTCCAGCTCTGCGGTGTCTTTACAATTATTTTCGCTTACCGCAGTTACGATGATACGGCTCCTGCCCTTTTTCAGGTAAGTAACCTTTTGCCCGGTCGCATGCTGGTTGGGAAACAGGGCGCCGGGTTCCCAGCTGGTCACCGTAAAGGCCTGTGCCGCGCTCGTGGTAAGGGTTACAGGTACTCCGATCTCTGCTTCCAGCGTCGAGGCCTGCAGCGACAATACAAAGTGTTCCACATTTACGCGCACCGTGGCAATGCCTTCACAATTGAGTTCGTTCGCTGCACGGGCTACATAGACGGTCGTTTGCGCGGGACTTACGGTAATGGTTTGTTGCCCCGGTGGAAAACCGTCCCAGCTTACCGGCAGGGCAGCGGTGGCAGTAAGCGTGGTTGTTTCACCCCTGCAGATCGTCAGCTCCGGGGGGACGGTAATTTGCGGTGTCGGCAATATATGCAGGTATACGCGGCGGTATATACTGTCGCAACCGCCCGGCGTTTTTATCGTATCGGTCACTACCTGGCTGGTCGTATAGGGCACACCTTTAAACACGATGTTCTGGCAACCATGCAGGGTATCTCTCGTAACGCTGGTAACCACCGTTTCAATTTTGATCTGCATATAGATATAGGCGCTGTCGCAGCCCAGCGCGGCATGCAGCGTATCCTGCACTACGGTCGATGTGGTATAGGTTACACCATTAAACGTTACCGGCTGGCAGCTGCTGATCATGCCACTTACTACTACGGGCGTAAATACCGACAGGTGCAGGTGGATAATGCTGTCGCAACCCGCGCTGGTACTAAAAGTATCGAGGTATACACCGCCAACCGTCAGCGAATCGCCGTTGAAGAAATATTTGTCGCCCTGCTCTATACAGGTATAGATGTGATTGTCGACGCCGCTCACATTGGTCAGCATACCATTAATCCAGGTCGCATTGGCCGCGCTGTTGGGCGCGCCCGGCGTTTCATCGGCCGGTGCGTTACCTACATTGTAGGCGGCGGAGAGGGTATATTGGTTATTGGTAAGGTAGTAATTTCTGGCCCCGCCGGCAACGGTCTTGCTGATAACGGCAGCCGATGCATTCAACAGGTTACCATAAGCGATCGAGTGGTGCGCGGTACCCGGCGCCGTAGGGTCTACAACGATTACAGCATCGCCGGTATTGGCCAGCCCTATTGCATTCCAGGCAGGGGAGGCAGTGTAGGCCGTGCCGGCAGGATATACATAACCGGTAGAGGAAGGGGATAAGGGTGTAGCTACAGTACCTTCGATAAACGGCGATACGGATGGCAGCACATACACATGATCGTTGTTGGCGTCCGTAGGATCATCGGGCATCGTGATCACCGGGTTTTTATCGCCGAGATTGTAGAGCAGGATTATGGAACCGTAAGGAACACAAGACCAGTTAGGGCTGTTGGAAAAGCGGATATGCCCCGGGGCTATACCCTGGCCGCCTGCTGCGCCGTACCAGCCGTTATTGTCGTCTATTATCCATCCGCGAAGGTCGGCACAGCTATCGCCGCTGCAGTTCCTTTGTCCGACTACCACGAGTTCAATATACTCCTGGGCGCCGTTGGCGCCCTGCGAAAATTCATTAATGATCAGCTGTTGCGCTTCGCTAAAAAGGCTGCAAAGGGACAGGAACAGCAATAAAAACCGGAATTTCATAGTGTGTTTCGTTATTGGCTTACCTGTTCGATAGTCTTGTACTATTGATTAGCTGCAGGTTTCAGTTTAATAAAAGTTGATTTTTTATCTGTGATATTGGTATTGCTGATCTCGAGTGAATTCTTCGTCGATTTATAAGAGCTGATCAATACTTTGGTACGCACAAACGGGAAATGTTTATGACCGTTTTTCCAGTTCCTGGCATTCCGCGAATTGGCTTTGGC
Source organism: Taibaiella chishuiensis (assembly GCF_003014535.1). GTDB lineage: Bacteria > Bacteroidota > Bacteroidia > Chitinophagales > Chitinophagaceae > Taibaiella > Taibaiella chishuiensis. The sequence continues at coordinate 1,529,237 of NZ_PYGD01000001.1, forward strand.
ATAGTGTTGTACTTTGTTGTATAATTCAACGAGCTCGCGTATTTCCCGGATCTTGTTCATGTACTCTCCGTATATCTTCTTCAGGGATTCAAGGTTGTCTTTAAAGGCAATGAGCACATTTTCGCTTTCTTTGATTTTTTTATACTCTTCGATATTGCTCATTATAGATTCACTTAATCCTTTGTGAGTTGCAGGTGATATGTTTGTCATTGTGCTGCGATTGGTTTGTTGGATAATGAATGTATGGTCGGTCTGTGTTTGTATCGTCCGGGTTGTGCCGGGGTGCCGCTGCACCAACGGTCCTTTGCCGGTACCTCCGGTTGCTCCTGCTTTAATTTGTTATTATGAATCGTGTTGTACCGGGATGGTTTTCGAAAAATGAGATAATGTTGTACCCGGATCCAAACTGCGCGCCGATGGTCGATCGCCGGCTTCACTTTTTTGATTTTTGTCACCCTTTCTGCGGTTGCAGTGACAGGTTTACAAATGCAAAAATGATAGGAATGAGAGGATGTCCCTATAATCCATAGGTTATGTTTGAAATATTAATAAGTGTATGTTGCTTTAATTCAAATTAATGTCAATTGAAAATTGCGGAACTTAACAGCAACTTAATATTGGAGTTACAAGCAGGGAACTTTGCAGGACGGCAGGTGGTATCGCCGCATCCCGCTAAGCCGCTTCAGGAAAGCCATTCCGGATTTTTTTACTTCATCGTTCCTGCCGGTTGTACCGGCCACATAACAGTGCTCCCGCATTTTTAGTGCCGGCGTTACTATTATGAAAATGTTACCAATCAATTTTTAGATGTTCCAAAAAATTTGTTGATAGTTTGTTACGTATTGTATAAATCGATACATAACAATCGGCTTATAGGTGGCCATAGGTGCGCAGTCTAATTTCGCCTTTCGAAATGAGGATGATGGCCTTTGTTTATGCCGGTCGAGAAACCATACAAACAGCACTACCAGCCGGCGGTCACTTCAACACACAGGAAACACTGTTGATTGTTTAATTATCAAAATTTAAAAATCCAGAAAAATGAACAGAATTTTAAAAACCGGAGTATTGTCGGCATGTATTGCCATGACAGGAATGAACGCGATGGCACAGGTCTATCCTTACTTTGTTGACTTTGAAATAGACAGTACCAAAGCTTATGCGAGCACAACCCCGGTATTGCTCAATGGTAAGAACTGGGTAATGCCCGGCGTATACCTCGGAGATATGGTAACGGCGAGCGATAAGTTCAACGGTCAGCATGCAGCCCGTGTACGTCGTGTAGACAATGCAACCGGCGCTAACGGCAGCCTTACTTTACAGCAGGACCTGCCACAAGGTATCGGCAGCGTAACCTTTTCTCATGGCCGTTATGGTTCCGAAGCAGGTTCTACCTTACAGGTTTATTACAGCACCAACGGCGGTTCTTCCTGGACGCCTGCAGGCAGCGCGATCACACCCGGAGCCAGCCTGGCTTCTGTTACCGTACCGGTAAACGTATCCGGCGCCGCAAGGATCAGGATCAGCAAAACCGATACCTCTGCTTCAAGGATCAACGTAGACGATATCCTGATCACCGGTTTTAACGACTATGCAACCAATGTGGTTGTTGTAAACAAGGCACCGCTTGGACAGAACGTACCCCTGACTACCAATACCCTGACCTTCAAATTTAATGAGGCAATTGCTAAAGGCACTTCGGGTAATATCGTATTGCACAATGCTACTGATAATACTACGCAATCCTTTGCTGTAGCTACTTCTACCGATGTAAACGTAACTGGTTCCGATGTCGTGGTGAGCGGTGTTACTGTTGCTTCCAACAAAAGCTATTATGTAACCTTCGACTCTACTGCCTTTGTAAAAAGCGGTGGTACGCTGAAAAGCACCGGTATCTACGCCAGCAATATCTGGAAATTCTCTACCGTAGATACAAGCACGCCTCCGACACTTACTTCCCTGAACGAAACCTTTGTAGATTGCCTGGATCCGAATATGGGCGCTTTCCGCCAGACCAGCGTTACCGGTGCAGCTACCTGGAAATGCGGTACACAGGGTCATACCGGTAACAACTCCGTATACATCAACGGCGGTTTCTCCGGTGGCGCCAACGATAATGAAGACTGGCTGATTACCCGTTCTGCTATCGACCTGTCTGCTATGAACAACCCGGTACTGGAATTCTGGATCAAGAACAGGTATACCGGTACTACGACTAAAGACGTACTGGTATCTACCAACTACAGCGGTACCGGCAGCCCGAGCAGCGCTACCTGGGTATCTGTTAAGAATGTATCTACCGATGCCTCTACGGATTGGAAAATTTTCAACAACATTTCCCTGAGCGCTTATAAAACCACGCCTTTCTACCTGGCCTTCAAATATGTTTCTTTCTCTTCCAGCACCGGTGCACAGGAATGGTCACTGGATGATATCAAGATCAAAGCTGGTGGCGGTACCGGTATTGCCGACCGCAAAACGGATGAACTGGGCCTGATGGTACTGGGTACAGCTACACCTAACCAGATCCTGGTAGGTCTGAACCTGAAGAAAAACAGCCAGGTTGTGCTGAGCGTATATGATGCAACCGGCCGTAAAGTGTATGATGCAAAAGCCAACATGCAGGGCGGACAGAATGTATACAAAGTAGAAAACATCAACCTGAATGCCGGTCTTTATGTGATCCGTGTAAGCGATGGTGAATACTACAATGCCGTTAAAACTATTATTCAATAATTAACCTTAAGTACCGGTACGAAAACGTACGTCAGCGGTAACCCGTTTGCACCTATCGCTGATGTACGTTTTTATTCCGGCTATTACCGTCCCTGATGGAGACTACCGGCCCAATGCCGCTGTAGCCGGGCTTTTTATGGCTTTTCTTTTTATAGTCTGAAAAATTATATCAGTTAACCGGTGTTTATTAACGCTGTGTTTATCTTAAAAAATATTAATTAAAATGAAAAAGAATTTTATTATCCTGTTGTGTGCCTGCTCGGTAGGACTGGCAATTACGGTGTCTTCCTGTCTTAAAAAGGAGTTTGATGCGCCGCCGAACGAAAGCAGCTACGATCCGGGTCTTACCGTTACCCACACGATTGCCGAGCTGAAGGAAATGCCGCAAACCCTGATCTCCGACGACGTCGTGATTGCCGGTGTGGTATGTATGGATGACAGGAGCGGTAACTATTACAAGAAGATCGTGATCCAGGATGCAACCGGTGGTATCGAAGTGGAAATCGACCAGACCAACCTGTATACCGATTATCCCGTAGGCCGCAAAGTATATATCCGTTGTAAAGGCCTGTACCTGGGCAATTATTTCGAGCTGCCGCAACTGGGCGCTGCACCGGATGAAAGAGGTTCGCTTACCCAGATCAACGGAACTATGGTGGACGACTATATCGTTAAAGGCAACTTCCCTAACGCGATCAAGGTAGATACTTTCGACTACAGCGACCTGACCTCCGTTGACCCTGCCAGGGTGAATACCCTTGTTGCGATCCGCAATGCGCAGTTCTCCGAATCAGATGCAGGTGCTCCTTACTCCGCTCCCGGTGCGACTACCAACCGCAATCTTTCCGATTGTTCTTTTTCCGGTGGTATCGTGGTGCGTTCCAGCAACTATGCTAAGTTCCAGTCTTTCCCTACACCTAAAGGCAATGGTGTTTTAGTAGCGCTGTATACCCGCTACCGCAGCACGCCGCAGCTCATTATCCGCGATACTTCCGATGTACGCTTTGTAAACCCGCGTTGCGAATAAGCGGCAGGAAAGGCTTTCGGACGGATGTTCTGCCACAATCATTTAACCAGTTCAACAATATTTACATTATTAAGACATGAAACATTCCTTGATTACAGGATTGCTTTTACTCTGTTTCTTTTCTGTGTTCGCACAGCAGGATGCACTTGTCAAAGGTAAAGTGGTTGCTGCGGCCACTCAAAAAGGAATAGCAGATGTGGAAGTTACCATACCGGAGCTGAAGCTGATGAAGACTACCGATGGGTCCGGCGAATTTACGTTCAGCAATGTGCCCTTTGGTACCTATCGCATGATCGTAGCCACCACCTTTATCCACAACGATACGGTAAAGCTCACGGTAAGCAACAACCTGGTCGATATCGGCACGGTGGCTGTATCTATCGACGAGGCTGCTACCAGCATGCAGAGCCAGCAGATGCCTACTATCTCGCTCGAAGAAAGCGCCGTAAGCGCCGATGATGAAGGCGTAAGCGACCAGAGCGTATCGGGCGTACTTACCGCATCCAGGGATCCTTTCCTGTCGGCTGCTGCCTATACCTTCGGACCGCTGCGTTACCAGCTGAGGGGATATACCCGCGATCAGCTGGAAGTATATATGAATGGCGTACCCATGAATGATATCGAATCCGGTTCGGCATTCTGGGGGCAATGGGGAGGCCTGAACGATGTGTTCCGCAACCAGGCGGTAACCTTCGGCCTGCAACCCGCAGAGACCGGTTTCGGCGGACTGACCGGCGTAACGCAGATCGACGCTACTGCCGCTTCGCAGCGCCAGCAGACCCGTATCTCCTATGCCGCTTCTAACCGTACTTACCGCAATCGTGTAATGATCACGCACAATACCGGTATGATGCAGAACGGATGGGCCTTTTCGGTTTCGGCTTCCAAACGCTGGTCCGATGAAGGTTATATTCCCGGCACTTATTACAACGGATACTCTTATTACTTAGGTATCAGTAAAAAAATAAACGATAAAAGTTCCCTGCACCTGACTACTTTCGGAACACCGACCAGCAGGGGCAAAGCGATGCCTGCCACCCAGGAGGCCATCGATATCGCAGGCGATAACTTCTATAACCCCAACTGGGGCCTGCAGAACGGCAAAGTCCGCAACAGCAGGGTAAACAATACTTTCCAGCCGACTACAATCTTAAACTATCAATACAAGCCGAACAATAATACCTTCTGGAACGTTGCATTTGCTTTCCAGACCGGCTATAACGGCAATACTGCACTGGACTGGTACAACTCGCCGGATCCGCGCCCGGACTACTACCGTAACCTGCCCAGTTATTATATCAACAATCCTACAGGTGCTAACTATAAAGAAGCTGCGGCACAGGAAGCCTACCTGCGCGCTCATCCCGAAAGGATGCAGGTGGATTGGAACGGCCTGTACCAGGCTAATATGATGAATGTGGAAACTGTAAATGGTGTTACCGGCAAGCGTTCGCTTACCGTAGTAGGAGAAGACAGGGATGACGTAAACCGTTATACCTTCGCTACCAACCTGCAGAAGAACCTGGGCGAACATGTTACCGTGTACACGGGCATCACCGGTATCCTGCAGATGGCGGAGAGCTACCGCAAGATCGATGACCTGCTGGGCGGTGACTATTTCGTAAACCTGAACCAGTTTGCTGAACGTACCTATATCGGTAATGCGAAGTTTAACCAGAACGACCTGAACAATCCCAACGCGATCGTAAGGGTGGGTGATAAGTACGGTTATGATTACAAATCCCGCTTCCACAAAGCATTCTGGTGGGGACAGTCTACTTTTACTTTTAACAAGTTCGACTTCTTCCTTACGGCCCGCCTGGGTATGGAAGGTTTCCAAAGGGATGGTCTGTATAAAAGCGGCTTATTCCCTACCGAATCTTTCGGTACCTCCAAGACGTTTAACTTCCTGACCTATGCTGCCAAAGGTGGCGCCACTTATAAGATCGACGGCCGTAACTACCTGTATGTAAATGGTGGTGTAATGACCAATGCGCCTACATTCGACAATACCTTCTTCTCGCCCAGGACCCGTAACACCACCATCGATAACCCGAGGATGGAAAAGATACAAACCATCGAAGGCGGCTACCTGCTGCGTTCCCCGGCCCTGAGTGGAAGGCTTTCCGGTTTTGTTACCGATATCAAGGACATGGTGGACATCAAACGTTTTTACCACGAGGACTACCGGACTTTCGTAAACTACGTAATGCGTAATGTAGACATCCGCAGCATGGGCGCCGAGCTGGCCCTGCAGGCCAAAATCAGCCCGAGCTTCTCGGCTACGGCTGTAGCCTCTGTAATGCAGGTGTTTTACACCAACCGCCCGGATGTGAGCATCTACCGCGATAACGATACGACCAGCAGGGTAGGTACCAGCAAAGTGTATATTAAGGACTACTATGTGGCCGCAGGCCCGCAGTCGGCTTATACCCTGGGCCTCAACTACCGTTCGCCCAAATACTGGTATGCCAATGTAAACTTTAATTACCTCGATCGTAACTATATCGACATCAATCCAAGTAAAAGGACTTCGGATGCCGTAGGCCTGCTGGAAGACGGATCTGCACAAAAAGCGGCGATCCTCAGCCAGGAGAAACTGCCTTCTGCCTTTACCGTAGATCTGTTTGCCGGTATGTCCATCAAAGTGAAGAAGTATATCAAAGGCGCATCGGATGCTTCGTTCCTGTATATCAATGTGGGCGTAAACAATGTGCTGAATAATAAGAGTATCGTTACCGGTGGTTTTGAGCAGCTGCGATTCGATTATGGTACCCAGAATTCCGATCGTTTCCCTGCCAAGTACTTCTATGGTTTCGGAGCCAACTACTTCATCAATATCAGTTATAAGTTTTAAACTTTAAAAAATGTCACTGAAGTCTCTTTTGTCAGCGCTGCTTATATGCCTTTGCTGCTCGCTGAGCACACAGGCGCAACTTATCGTAAATGAGTTTTCGCAGGGCGCTTCCGGCAATAAAGAATATATAGAACTGGTGGTTTTAGGACAGCGTACCTGTAATGACAGCTGTGCAGACATCAGGGGCTGGATATTTGATGATAATAACGGATGGTATGGTACAACGGCCATATCGCCCGGTTGCTACCGGTTTAAGAATGATCCGAACTGGTCCTGCGTGCCTTACGGCAGCATTATCGTGATCTACAACAGTGGTGATCCCAATGCAAGCCTGCCGCCCGACGATCCTACGGATGCCAATAACGACGGGGTGTACATCGTACCGGTCACCTCTCCCTTGCTCGAAATGCATAACACCCTGCCGAGCGGAACGTCGATGACGTATCCCGCAACGGGCTTTACTGCATCTACCACCTGGACCAATATGGCCCTGAACAACACTAACGATGCCGTACAGGTAATCAACCCGGCCAACCTGACCACTGCTTTTCATGCGGTGAGTTATGGCAGCGGTGTGGTAGCCCCCGTGCATCTTACGGCCTCCGGTTCCCAGAAAGTTTACTACCTGAGTAATGATCAATACAACTCCTCGGCGGCCTGGGTAGCGGGTAACGTACCTGCCAACGAGACGCCGGGAGCGCCGAACAGCACCGCTAATGCAACCTGGATCAACGGTATGCACAGCGGCGCTGCCGGTGGTGTTTCTTCCAACGATACCTTGCATGTGGTAGTCTGCCAACCCGACAGCTTTTTGTTTAACGGCAACTACTACCATACCACCGGTTACTATCCTTTTACCTTTGTATCGGTGGCAGGCTGTGATTCTATCGTAACCCTGCACCTGTCGGCCAACCCGGTGCCGCCCGCACCGGTTGTCGGCGCGCCGTATACCTTCTGCCAGGAGGAAGTGGTAACCGCATTGACCGCTACCGGTATCAATGTATTATGGTACAGCGCTCCTGCGGGAGGTACCGGTACTACTACAGCACCGGTGCCGGCCACCGGCGTTCCGGGTGTATTCTATTTTTATGTTAGCCAAACCGTGGCGGGCTGCGAAAGCCCCAGGGCAACGATCGAGGTGCATATTACACCGAAGCCGGCTCCGCCTGTTTTCGGCAACAATGCACCGGTAATCTGCCAGGGCAGCCCGTCTTATACACCCGCTGCTACCGGTCAGAATATACAATGGTACAATATGCCTACCGGCGGCACCCCCATGGCTACGGCGCCGGTGATCAATACGACTACGGGGCTTACGGTTTCCTGGTATGCTACCCAAACGGTAAATGGCTGTGAGAGCGACCGGGCACTGATCAAGATCCGCGTAAGCGCTATCAACGCCGACTTTACCCTGAGCACGGATACCCTGTGTATCTCGGATTCGCTGCGGGCAACCAATACCTCTACCGGCAACGATTACATTAATTTCTGGGACTTCGGCGATGGCTTTACTTATGTACATCCCAGTTACGCGCACAAGTACCTGGAGCCTGGTGTTTATACCGTAATGCTGGCGATCAAAAACAGCGATGGCTGTGTGGATACGGCCCGTAAACCGGTATGGGTATCACCTGTACCCGATGTGCGCGTTACCCAGGATAAGTATGATATCTGTACCGGTGATATGGTCAATTTTACACTGACCTATCTCGAAGGCTTCAGTCGTATGAACTGGGACTTCGGCGATGGCAACGGTTTCTCCCAGGACGAAATAAATCCGGGCGCCCGCAGGGGACACAATACCAGCCTGGACGTGCAACACAGCTATGATCGCCCGGGTACCTTCTTCTTTACCACTACGGCTTATACGCCGGGTTGTGGCGAGAAGAGCTGGAAGGACTCTGTGAATGTACATGCCATGCCACATGTCAGCCTCGGCCCCGACAGTGTACTGTGCCTGCACGATGCACCTATACTGCTGAAGAACGATATGCCGCGGCAGGAAGGCGAAACCTATCTCTGGAGCACCGGCGAAACCGGCGACCAGGTTAAAGTAAAACACCATGGCGACATCAGCCTGACAGTAAGTACTCCGTATTGCAGTACTACAGATGTGGTACACGTAAGCAAAGACTGTTATATCGATGTGCCCAATGCCTTTACGCCCAATGGCGATGGCGTAAACGATTATTTCTTCCCGCGCCAGCTCCTGTCTTCGTCGGTTACCGACTTCCAGTTACAGGTGGTGAACCGCTGGGGTCAAAAGGTTTTCGAAACCAGGCAGATTGATGGAAGGGGCTGGGATGGCCGTTTTAACGGTACCCTGCAACCGGAAGGGGTGTATATCTACCTGATCAAAGTCGTGTTCCGCAATGGCGCTTCTGAAAACTACCAGGGCAATGTAACCCTGCTTCGATAGCGGGAACACAAGCCTTTATTTTACCTTAAAATGATCCGGGCGAAAATCCCGGAAGTAACAGTACCATTTCATGAATAGTAAGTATCTTATAGCTGCACTTTTGCTCAGTTCTTTTTACAGCGTGACGCCTGTTGCAGCGCAGGACCATCATGCAGACGATTGTGATGCAGGGGAGCAACAGCTCCGGGCGCGCTCGGAGCGCCAGGCTTTTGAAGACAGTATGGACCTGGTACGTTTTGTACCGGCGGCCCGGCTCAAAACGGGGTATAATGCGATACCCTCCGCAGGCAGCGAGCCAATGTTCCTGCGCCGGCAGCAGGATAAACTTTTTGGGTTTTTTCGCGGCGTAAAAAATGCGGATGTATACCTCGTCACCTTGTCGGAAGCCGGCGCTTCTGTTTACCAACCCTTGAATGGTGTGTCCTATAAAGCGGGCGACAGGATCGGCAAGTCGACGGTTGTAGCCGCCGGCGATGCCACGGCCTTTGTGATACCCGGCCTGGACCCGCATGCTACCTACCAGGTCCATGTATTTGCCGGTAATACCAACAGCACCGGCGGTCTGCGGTATAGCCCGCAACCGGTATACAGTACAGAAAAGGGCACGGATGCCACTACCGTATATAATTATTACTTTGGCAACCTGCATAGCCACAGCAGTTATTCAGACGGCAACAAAGACAATACCAGCCTTACCCCGGCCCAGGACTATGCCTTTGCAAAGGACGCAGCATGTATGGATTTCCTCGGTATTGCAGAACATAACCATTATTCTTTTCCCGGTAACCCGGGCATGCACCGCGCCGATTACCACCTGGGCCTGCAACAGGCTAATACCTTTACCAGTAATAACCCCAACTTCCTTGCCTTGTATGGTATGGAATACGGTGTGATCAGCAATGGCGGTCACGTAGTGATCTACGGTATCGACAGCCTGCTGGGATGGGAAACGATTTCCGGCGCACCCAACTACGATATCTTCGTGGGTAAATATGACTATGCCGGTCTGTTCAATACGGTTAACCGTTTTAAGTCCTTCAACGCTTTTGCTACCCTGGCGCATCCCGATGACGGCGATTACAGCAACCTGCTCAATACCGCGTACCGTGCCCAGGCCGATAGCGCCATTGTCGGATCGGCATTGGAAAACGGACCGGCTTTCAGCGATGCAACCAACTATTCCGATTATCCTTCTTCGATGAGTTACCTGCAGTATTATAAAGGCATACTTGCCAAAGGATATCATGTAGGCCCTACTATCGATCATGATAACCACAACCTGACTTTCGGCCGCACTTCGCGTTCCCGGCTGGTGGTACTCAGTCCGTCGCTGGCTAAGGCCGATTTTATGAAAGCCATGCGCAGCCGCAGTTTCTACGTATCGCACAGCTGTACCGCAATGCTTGATTTTATGGTTTCGGGTATGGCTATGGGTACTTCGGCCCAGCATGCCGGCGAACCTGCTATTGCCGTATCGGTTACCGACGCCTCTTCGGGCCAGCAGCCCAATATCCGGATCTATAAAGGTACCAACGACGGTATCATGGCTTCGATCGTTGCTACGGGTAACGGCAATACCTTTACGTATACCGATAATACCCTCGCCGACGGCCAGACTGCTTATTACTTCGCCGATATCCGGATCGGCAGCCAGCGTACCATTTCATCACCGGTATGGTACTACCGCAACGACGATGCCTCTACGGGTATAGATGAGGTTAAGGCCGCGGTAAACAACGATGCGATCCGGATCCTGGGTAACCCGGTGAAAGATGGTATCCTGAAATATAAGTTCGTTGGTGCGGCCGCTGCCAGCCGTTTGCAGTTGCGTATCGTGGATATGCTGGGCAGGGTGATGTACGAAGAGCAGGCTGCGGGCGGCGAACAGGAGCGCAGAACAGACCTGTCGTTGTTACCGGCCGGTAGTTATGTGCTCCAGGTGTTTACGGCTAAAGGCAATGCTTATGCCCGGTTTGTAAAGTACTAGTGCGCCATGTGGTGTGCTTTTTTACCAAAGCTTAGTTCTCCTAATTTATAAGATATTTATCCATGCGCTTTACTCCATCAGCAGCTATTATCGGCTGTAGCCTGTTGTTCTCCTTTCATGGCGCCTTTGCGCAAAAAAAGGATTACCAGATCAATGCTATCGCTTTTTATAACCTCGAGAACCTGTTTGATACAGTAGACGATCCCGAAAAGATCGACGAGGAATTTACCCCTACCGGTTCCTATCACTATACACCGGCTATTTATGCCCAGAAGCTGCATAACATGGCTACCGTGCTGTCGCAGATCGCTACGGAAAAGGTGCCCGACGGACCAGCACTGATCGGTGTGGCGGAAATTGAGAACGCCAAAGTATTACAGGACCTGATTGCACAGCCCGAACTGAAGGACCGTAAGTTGCGTTATGTGCATTTCGAATCGCCGGATGTAAGGGGTATCGATGTGGGCATGTTGTACAATCCCAGGTATTTTAAAGTATTACAGGCCGAGTCGTTGCCGATCGACATTACAGAGAACGGGAGGAAAGAGTATACCCGCGATATCCTGTATGTAGCAGGTCTGCTGAACGGCGATACCCTGCATGTGATGGTGGGCCACTGGCCTTCGCGCAGAGGTGGTGAGGCTGCCAGTAAATGGAAGCGCGAAAAGGCGGCTTCGGTATGTAAGACTAAGGCCGATAAGATCCGCGCTGTAAACCCCGATGCACGGATCGTGGTGATGGGCGATCTTAACGACGATCCCATAAGCCCGAGCGTTGCCGTAACACTGGGCGCAACAGACCGCGAAACAGCAATTAAGAAGAACAGCTTCTTTAATCCCTGGATCGCTTATTACAAAAAGGGTATCGGTACCCTCGGTTATAACGACAGCTGGAACCTTTTCGACCAGATCATGTTGTCGCCTGCGTTCTTAAAAGACGATACCGGCGGCTGGAACTTTTACAAGGCCGAGATCTTCAACAAGTCGTTTCTGCGCAGCCAGTTCGGCCAGTATAAAGGATACCCGCACCGTTCTTTCTCCGGCAGTACCTGGATCAATGGTTACAGCGATCACTTTCCTACCTATATCTATCTCATCAGGCAGATCAATAAGGAATCCTGATCTTGCCCGCGCCGGGCTTAATATAATAACCGCCGCTTATTGGGCAAGTCCTGTACGCAGGGCATGCCCGACAAGCGCCGCGGTACTGTTCACTTCCAGCTTCAACGATATATTGAAATGATATTGTTTAACGGTATTGGTGCTGATGCCCAGTTCCTTGGCAATATCTTTTTTACTTTTACCCAAAGCGATGAGCTGCAGCACTTCTTTCTCCCGCGGACTTAAAGTAGTCTTTACCGAAGCCTCCCGGGTGCGCCGGTCGCCAAGGTTTGTGATCTTGTCTTTAAGGGTAGGTTCGATATAGATTTCGTTATGGTATACCGCGAGTACAGCCTTCTTCCATTCCTCTGCGGTTGCATGTTTCATAATATAGCCCGATGCTCCTAACCGTAACATGGTGTTGGCGCTGATCGCACTGTCCAGTACACTGATCGCAAGTATTTTGATGCCCGGGTGCGTCTTCTGCAGGTTACGGGCTACCAGGTCGCCGTTCTGGTCCGGCAATAATATATCCAGGAGCAGTACATCTATTTCCAGGCCTTTTTCAAGTTCTTCCTGGAAGGATGTGGCGTTATACCAGGAATGCGTCACTGTAATTGTCTCATCATCCGTAAACATTCTCTTAATACCGTCGACGACTACCGGGTGGTCGTCGAGTATGGCCATCTTTATTTTCATCTTCAATACTTTTTGGTTTCAATTGGCAATGCGTTAAAAAACAGGATCACGAAAAATAACACCGGGTCGTTTTGTTATTTTAAGCCATCGTGTGTTGATAGGGTATAGAAATATGAATGATCGTTCCTTTATCCACAATAGACTCCACGCTCATGATGCCTTCCAGTGAGGCTACCCTCCAGTTGATGTTTTTTAACCCTGTGCCTTTCGATTTCGATAATTTATTGATGCCTTTCCCGTTGTCTTCCACAATCATCTTAACATGTCCGTCGAGTAATACAATATTGATCGCCGCAATAGTAGCTGAAGAGTGTTTAATTATATTCTGAACCAGTTCCTGTACGATCCTGAAAATATTCAGGGATATATCATTATTCACCTCCGACCAGTTCCCGTTAATGTAGAGTTGTATCTCCAGCTTCTTTTCCCTGTTGATCTGCTGGCAAAAATTATTGATCGCTTCTTCGAGACCCTGCAATACAAGCGTTTCGGGAATCAGGTTATGCACGGTATTGCGCAGCTCCCGCGTGGTGCTGTTCAGCATCGTTATGATCTGGTCCAGATCCCTGTCTTCCCCGGCAGCGCAATGTTTGGATTTATACTGTTCCAGTTGCCGGTTCATGGCAAGCAGCATACTGCCTATACCATCATGTAGCTCCCGGCCCAACCTGCTGCGCTCTTTCTGTTCCCCTTCAAACAAGGTCTTCGCCCTAAGCAATTCCTGTTTGTTTTTAATGCCCGAAGTTTTGATACTGTTTAAAAAGCATCTGATTGTAGAATACACGGTCCTTGTTTTTTTAAGTTGATTGGCTACTGGCATTACAGCTGCGAAACTAAACCTGTTAAATAAATTTAACACGGACGCTATCGATTGATAGCGGAATGATAACTTAACAAGCTGTAAACATTTGCTGGCGGCGGCTTACAGCTTGCCCGGCAAAACATGTAATATGTATTTGCCGGGCTTTTTTTACATTCCGGTTTTTCCGATCTGCTTTTGCGACCTGTTTATTACTTTAAGCTGCTGGCTTGTAGTCTTTTATTTGTTTCGTTTCGTTTTTATTGTTTTTGTATCGATGTATAAGCGCTGTGCCTCTTCATCAGTTTTTGTTTCCGGGTCAGGGTAGTTGGATATGTTTTATGTGTTGCTTTTCTTACCGCACCAGGGTGCAGTTACCGCGCATATTGATCGGTTCGCCATTGGCGCATTTACCCGTAATCCGGTAATGATAGTCTGCTATATCTGCCGGCTGACCGTTATTGATCGTGCCATCCCAACCTTTGCTGATATTATACGAGGTAAATACGGTGGCGCCCCAGCGGTTATAGATCTGCAGCACATACTCCGAGGGATGGCCCTGGCTTTCCGGTTTGAATATATCGTTGAGCCCGTCGCCATTAGGACTGAATGCATTGGGCATCCAGATGGCGCAACAGGCCTGCGCTTCGATACTGATCGCTGCTGAATTGCTACAGCCGTTTTCATCGGTGCCGGTAACAGAAACAGCATTGTCGCCTCGGTACAGTACCGCCGTGAAACTGCCGTCGCTATTGGTTTCTACTTCGTTATAAGTCCAGGTGTAGTTTTGTGCGCCCGATGCAACCAGTAATACCGAATCGCCGATACAGTGGTTGCCGGGTTGATCCTGTGCGATGCTCAATACCGGGTGCGGGTGCACGACAATCTCGAGCGATACCACAGAGTCGCAACCATAGCGGCTCCGGTAGTACAGGGGATAAGTGCCGGCAGCGGTATACACCTGGCCGTTAAACAGGAATTCCTCGCCCGTACACATTTCATGCGTTACATGCCCCTGTTCCGGCTGATGCACCCTGATGTTGATAATGCGTACCACACTGTCGCAGCCCGATAAGGCGCTTAAGGTATCACGGAGTGTGGTGTTTTGGGTATAGGTACGCGTTTCGAATACAACGGCGCTACAGCCGGCAGTATCGACCTGGAGCAGCACAGGCAATGCATGGGGTTTGATGTGTACAACCCGGTACAGGCTGTCGCAGCCGCCGGCAGTCAGGAAGGTATCCAGCAACGTTGCCGGTGTGGTATACTCGGTGCCTTCAAACCATACACTGCCACATGCAGCGGTATCGAGGCTAAGCTGCGCGGGCTGAGCGCTGATCTGCAGGTGCAGGGTTACGGTACTGTCGCAGCCGCCGGTGTTCTGGAACACATGGGTATAAGTGCCGGCCAGGGTCAGCGTTTGGTTGCCGAAGCTATAGCTTTCGCCATAACAACGTGCTACACTGATGCTGGCGGTATGTACCGGTTTTACAGTAAGCAATAAGGTAACGAGGCTGTCGCAGCCGTTACCGGCCGTAAATGTATGGTTATAGGTGCCTGCCAGGGTCAGCGACTGGCCGGCCCAGTTATAGCTTGTGCCGGCGCATATCGATGCAGGGAAAGTGTCGATAATCGCGGCGCCCACATTGAGTGTAAGCGTAACTGTACTGTCGCAGTGGTGCACATCCTGGAATACATGTGTATAGATGCCGGAGTTGAACAGTGTCTGATTGCCGAATACATAACCGACCCCGAAGCAGGTCTGCCTGGTTATCGCATTTTGCTGCACCGGTCTTACAAAAAGATGCAGGGTTACGGTGCTGTCGCAACCGGATGCTGCTGTAAATATATGGTTGTAAACTCCCGTGGCGGTAAAGGACTGGCCACCCCAGGCGTAGGTAACGCCTGCACAGGCGGTATCTGCAAACTGGTGGGTTATGGCCGGTCTTACAAACAGGTGCAGGGTTACGGTACTGTCGCAGCCTGCAGTTGTGGTAAAGGCTTTGTTGTAATTGCCGGTGGTGGTATAGGTTTGCCCGGCCCAGGTATAGGTACCGCCATTGCAAAGTGTGTCTGCAAAACTATGGGTGATGACCGGCTTTACGAATAAGTTCAGGGTAACGATGCTGTCGCAACCTGCAGCCGTGGTAAAGTTCTTGTTGTAGTTGCCCGTGGTGGTATAACCCTGTCCGGCCCAGGTATAAGTACCGCCGCTGCAAACGCTGTCTGCGAAACTATGGGTGATGACGGGTTTTACGAATAAATGCAGGGTAACGATGCTGTCGCAACCTGCAGCCGTGGTA
The DNA here is from genome assembly GCF_003014535.1 of Taibaiella chishuiensis. Classification (GTDB taxonomy): domain Bacteria; phylum Bacteroidota; class Bacteroidia; order Chitinophagales; family Chitinophagaceae; genus Taibaiella; species Taibaiella chishuiensis. The sequence continues at coordinate 1,545,164 of NZ_PYGD01000001.1, forward strand.
AAGTTCTTGTTGTAGTTGCCCGTGGTGGTATAACCCTGTCCGGCCCAGGTATAAGTACCGCCGCTGCAAACGCTGTCTGCGAAACTATGGGTGATGGCGGGTTTTACGAACAAATGGAGGGTGACGGTACTATCGCAACCGGCAGCGGTGGTAAAGCTCTTGTTGTAGTTGCCTGTAGCCGTGTAAGTTTGTCCTGCCCAAGTATAGGTACCGCCGCTGCAAACACTGTCTGCGAAACTATGAATGATGGCGGGTTTTACGAATAAATGCAGGGTAACGGTACTGTCGCAACCTGCAGCGGTGGTAAAGGCTTTGTTGTAGTTGCCCGTGGCCGTGTAAGTTTGGCCGGCCCAGGTATAGGTGCCGCCGCTGCAAACACTGTCGGCGAAATTATGGGTGATGGCGGGTTTTACGAATAAATGCAGGGTAACGGTACTGTCGCAGCCTGCAGCGGTCGTAGTAAAGCTCTTGTTGTAGTTGCCCGTGGCCGTGTAAGTTTGTCCTGCCCAGGTATAGGTGCTGCCGCTGCAAACGCTGTCTGCGAAACTATGGATGATGGCGGGTTTTACGAATAAATGGAGGGTAACGGTACTGTCGCAACCTGCAGCCGTGGTAAAGGCTTTGTTGTAGTTGCCCGTAGTGGTATAACCCTGTCCTGCCCACGTATAGGTAGGGCCGCTGCAAATCGTATCCGCAAAACTGTAGGTGATGACCGGCTTTACAAACAGGTGCAGGGTAACGCTGCTGTCGCAACCGTTGGCAGCGGTAAACGTATGATTATAGTTGCCGCTTGCATTGTAGGTCTGTCCGCCCCAGGTATAGGTAGGGCCGCTGCATATCGTATCTGCAAAGCTATAGGTAATGGCGGGCCGGATAAACAGGTGCAGGGTAACGCTGCTGTCGCAGCCATTGGCTGCCGTGAAGGTATGGTTATACAGGCCTGTTGCCGTATAACTTTGCCCGGCCCAGGTATAGGTGGCGCCGTTACATGCCGTATCGGAAACGTTGTTGCTGATAGCCGGCCTTACAAACAGGTGCAGGGTTACGCTGCTGTCGCAACCGGATTGGGCGCTGAAACTGTGGTTGTATGTTCCGCTTGCGGTATACGATTGTCCGCCCCAGGCATAAGTGCCGTTGTTGCAAATGGTATCGGCAAAGCTGTACGTGATGGCTGGTCTTACAAACAGGTTGAGGTTTACGGTGCTGTCGCAGCCGTTGGCGCCGGTAAAGGTTGCGGTATAGGCCCCGCTTGCTGTCAGGGTTTGCGTACCCAGCAGGTAGCTGCCGCCGTTGCAGATGGTATCGTTCTTAATAACGGTAACCGGTTGCAGTATGGCTATGCCGAGTGCATTGCTGCTTACCGGGCTGGCAGTAATACAGGGCGCATTCGATACCATACTACAGGTTACGATATCGGTTGACGACAAGCTGTTATTGCTGTAGGTATTGGTGTTGCTGCCTACTGGGCCCCCATTCAGGAACCAGGTGTAAACGGGCGCGCTGCCACCGTTGACGGGTGTAGCGGTAAATGTTACATTGGTACCCGCACATACCGGCCCGGCAGGTGCGGCATTGATCGATACTGCGGGTGGGGTGGGTTGCCCTACATCACCGGTGATCCGCAGGTTAGCCGTTTGGCAGGTGCCTGTCGAAGCGGCGGAGCCGTAGTAATACACCCGTACCTTCAACATGCCGGAGCATAGGTACGCCGGTGTGGTTAAGTTCCAGGTATTGTTGGTAAAGTTGCCGCAGCCGGCATTATTGGGGGCATAGTCGGCGCCATTGTCGATCCAGGTAGTGCCGCCGTCCAGGCTGTAGGCCAGGCGGGCCTTGGCAGGTCCCTGGCCACTGCGGCGCATCGATACGGAGATGCTGTTGATCTGTATGTAATAACCCGGTGCAGGGGTGATATTGACATTCAGGGCGGGGCTGGCCGCATTGGCCGGGTTATAGGTGGCATATGCGGGTGCGGTTGTAAGGCCGCTGATGCCGCCACCCGCCGCGCATACGGTATTGGAGCCCCAGCTGCCTACCGTAACCAGGTTAGTGGCGGTAAGGTTGGGCGCAAGGCTGTTATAGGCGCCGTTGGTGGCAGTAGTATAGTTATAGATTACCTGTTGCGCCTGCGCCGGTAATACGAATAACAGCAGTATGCTGAAAAGCTGTAGAAAACGGTTCATCTTGTTGAAATAGGAATAAGCAATGAATTATTTGACCACGAGCACTTCTCCTCTTTTATGCAGTAAGGTGCCGTCTTTACAGAGGTAGGTTACATGATAGAAGTAGTTGCCGAGGTCGACCACTTTACCGTTGAATATGCCGTTCCAGGGCAGGCCGCCGTCTTCCAGGTATACCATCTGTCCCCAGCGGTTAAAGATCTCGACCCGGGTAATACGGGTGCCGTCGTGGACCTTCATTTCGAAGTAGTCGTTCAGGCCGTCCTGGTTGGGCGTAAAGGCTGTGGGGATAAAAATGAAATCGTCGCAGCAGCGTTCCACGGTAACGGTAAACCGGCCGCGTTCGCTTTCGCAGTCGCCGTACGACTGGCTTACATAAAACTGCTGTACCTGCTCTGTTGCGGTATTAATCTGGGGCGCGCCTTCCAGCGGCATACCGCCAAGGGCATCTTTATACCATTTCAGGTTACTGCCGGTTACCGGTATTTTTTTGATCATTTCATTCACGCACACTTTAAGCGGCTCGATCGCGGGCGGTAGCGGGAAGGATACGATATTGATCTGTACCGAATCGCTTACAGACCCGCAGATGCCGCTGCTTACGGTAAAATAGTAGGTGCCGGATTGTGCAACGGAGGGGTCGGGTATTTCGAGTATTTTGTCGGTGACCGTACCATGCGCCGAGGTCCACTGGTAAGTAAAGGCGCTGTTGTCCGGTGCGATCATCGGGGTGATCATGATCGGGGTATGTTCGCAAACATTCACGTCTTCTCCCGCATCTACATAAAGCGGTTTGGGCATGATATTAAGCTGCAGGGCGCCGGTCAGCGTATCGCAGCCGCTGCCTGCTGCAGCATAGGCTTTCAATACATAAGTGGTGCTGGTGGCCGGGTTGGCCAGCGGCGTCAGTATGCCGGTATTGTTGAGGCCTATTGCCGGCGTCCAGTTAAAGGTAAGGCCCGTGCTGCTGTTGCCTTCTATTTGTACATAGTTGCCTTCGCATACTGTCGTGTCGTTGGTCAGCAGGCTCATCTGTGGGGCATCCAGCAACAGTAGGGTGGCTGAGTCGATCACGTTAAGACCGCCGCCGCTGCAGTTAGCAGGCGCCAGTAAGCGGACTATGAGATCGCGGGTGCCGGCCGGCGGTGTTGGCAGCCCGGTTACCGCAACGGTTACCGAGGTGGCATTGGCCGGGATGGTAACTGTGCCGGGTAACGAAGTGTAGTCGGTGCCGTTTACAGCGGTACCGCCAACCTGGTAGTTCAGTACCTGCGGGCTGGGTTTGGCTACCGAACGGCTAAAGGTAAAGCTGCCGGGCAGGCAACCTTTGTACAGCGCCTTGCCGCCGGGCAGGGTTACCGGGCCCTGTGCCGCAACGGAGAAGGTGGTAGACTGCAGGCTGCCGGCTTTTATAAATACGCCGGAGTCGTACAGGCCGTTCTGGGCATCGGCTATGGTGAGTTTCAGGTGGTAAGTATCGCAGGGGTTAACGGAGTGAGCTGCGGTAAGCACCGTGGTAAAGCCCCGGTAGCCTACGGTTGTGCCGCCGGCGTTATTGATGTAATAAGCGGTAAAGGGCGATCCCGCACCCATAGCGGTACAGTTGGGCAGAGAGCCGTAAGTGCCGGGTATGCCGTTGTTGATCGAATTGACGGTAACCGGGATATTGGTGCCCGGTACCCTGGCCATATTATAGGTACCCGCTATGCCGGGCCCTGAAATGAAAAATGCGAAGGCGTCGTTATACGGGCCGCAAATTGAATTAATATACTCTTCCGAACCGAATACATATTCAAATTTAACCGTGTCGCCCTTGGGCACCAGGTCGAATTGCAGCATACAGGCATCTCTCGTGGTCGATGCGCCGGAAAGTGCCGCCAGTGCCGGGTCTCCGTTGGTGTTGTTATTATTGCTGGTGAGGGGTGGTTCTGCAGCGGCTACGGCCATGGCATTACCCGTGGTCAGTACGATACCGCTGTCGAGGCCCAGGTTGCTGGAGGTAACGGTAAAAACACCGTTGGCCGCCGCAGCACAGGTAAGCGTTGCGTTGGTAATGGTAACGCCGCTGCCGGCAAGCCGCTGCGCCAATACGGTGGCGTTCTGGTTGGCGGTTATCGATATCTGGCCGTAAGCAACGGCGCCGGATATAAAAAGCTGCAGCAGGAAAATGGATTTAAGAACAGTGTACAGGTATCGGTTCATAATTGAGATTTGACCGGGTATATTGCGGTGTAAAATGATTTTATCGGCCCCTGGTTACGGGTATGTTATAGATGGATGGCGGAACGGGGTCAGGTGGTGTGCAGGTAGGGGCGTAACAGGTCAAGCTGGTTCAGGCTTCTGATCTTCTCAATGCCATTGTCTTTAATTTGCCGTACACGTTCGCGGGATAAGTCAAAATTGCGGGCAATGTCTTCCAGCGAGCAGGCTTCTTCCCGCCCGATGCCGAAATACATTTTAATGATCGTGCTCTGCCGCTCGGACAAAATGCTGAGGGTGCTGGTGATGTCGCGGTTCAGGGATTCGGTATGGGCAAGCTGCCCGTCGGTACGGCCTGCATTGTGGTTGGGGAGCAGGTCGGCAAGCGTGGTATCTTCTTCTTCGCCCACCGGCGCATCGATACTCAGCTGTTTAAAATTGGTAGCCAGCAGGGCCTCCACTTCTGCGACCGGTATGCCCAGGTAGTCGGCGATCTCGGGGGCCGAAGGGGCACGTTCGTATTGCTGCTCCAACTGGTTGAATACCCGGGCGATCTTATTCTTTAAAGTTACTTTGTTGAGCGGTAGTCTTACAAACCGGCTATGCTCTGCCAGGGCCTGCAGTATCGACTGGCGGATCCACCACACCGCGTAGGAAATGAATTTGAATCCTTTGGTTTCGTCGTAACGGCTGGCAGCGGTTACCAGACCCAGGTTGCCTTCGTTGATGAGGTCACTGAGACCCAGGCCCTGGTTTTGGTATTGTTTGGCCACCGACACCACGAACCGCAGGTTGGCCACAATCAGTTGCCGCGTCGCTTCCGCATCTCCTTCTTTGATCTTCCGGGCAAGCTGTTCCTCCTCTTCGGCAGACAGTAAGCTGGTTTTGGCTATTTCCTGGAGATATTTTTCCAAAGAATGGCTCTCGCGGATAGTAATGGATTTCGAAATCTTCAACTGGCGCATAACACACTGATATTTTATGGCCCCTTGCGGGGAAATGGTCCGGGTGGGCGGCCTGCCGGGGCTGAATCTTTAAGAACGGCTGCCGCTACCTGTAAGGCTCATTTACGGGTGTAAAATTACTGGCCTCCGCCGGGCGTCACTATAATCCATATGTTATGTATGATATTTATTAAACTGTTACTTTCTTGTTTTTAACTACTTGTGCATCGTTTTAAGAATTTGGTAACAGAATCATAATATATCGTTCAGCATGTATTTGTCGGTAAAAATCAAGTGGAAACCGGGATGAAAGATATACGGGTAAAGGCTTCCACAGTCATTAAGGAAGAGTGTGGAAGGGGAGCGTACGACCGGTTAACGCAGGGGTAGGGGCAGGGGAAGGTGTGATGAGATGCCCCGGATATTATTTGTGCGGGAAAGGAGAAAGGAAACGACGTATTCGCTCCGGGTGGAGCAATAAAGGGCAAAAGAAAGAGGCGGAAAATTTTTTCCGCCTCTGTTTATCTTATCCGTTCAGGTCTTTGATCAACTGGTCAAAGGCCGTTCTTAATGCCGCCAGTTCTTCTTCAACAAGGGTCAGCCGGGTTTCCAGTTCTGACCGTGATGCGGGCGCCGGCGCCTCGGATTCCATTTCTTCGGGTTCGATAGCGGCCGGGTCGCCCAGCAGGTGCCGGTAGCGCGCCTCTTTTTGTCCTGCCTGCCGGGGCAGCTGCTGTACAAAGGGCTGGCCGGCGCCGGCCAGTTTTTCCAGTACCTGTTGCACTTCTTCCAGCGAATCGAATTCATAGAGCCGGCCCGAATTAGTGTTCAGTTCACCGGGTGTTTGCGGGCCGCGTAAGGTTAGCATACAGATTACGGCGAGCTCGGCGGGCATCAGTTGATAGATCAGGGCAAAGTTGTGCTTGTACTTTACCGCGCGGCTGGAGCCGCCTGTGGCCGTAGCTACCAGGCCTTTCCGCTTCAGACTGTCGAGGGTCAGTACCACGGTTTGTTCGTCGTATTGTACCACGGGTTTACGCGAGGTTTTCTGGTTGCAGGCCGCCGTAAGGCCGTTTACGGTCATGGGATAATACTCGGGTGTGGTCTTCGATTTTTCCATTAAGGCGCCCAGTACCCGCAGCTCGAACCCGTCGAGCACCGGCAGTTGTTTCTGATCTTCCATAGTTTAAATAAGATAAGGGATGTTATAGCTTTACCTGGCGGATAACCCGGCGCAGGTTCAGCTCGATAATATCGGCCATGTTTTTACAGTTAAGATAATGGGCGTCGTCGTAATGTGCGGCCAGCCCTTCCCGCAGCTCCTGTACCTTTTCGGGCGGCGAGATGTTGTCTGCACGCATTACGTCGCGCAGGTAAGCTACGCGCGTGCGCTCGCTGCGCAGGCGGTGCACGATAGAGGATGCCTCCTCCTGCTGGTATTGGATAAATGTTTTTTCGGTAAGGTAATTGATGCCCAGTTGCACATAAGGATAGTTTTCCTTGAAGAACTGGGGCAGGTATACCTTCTTATTGCCTTCATAACATTCCTGGTCGAAGTCGATGCAGCGTATGCGGAACTGGAAATCGTCGAAGTCGGGCGTGATCTGCATCACGAAGTTATACGATCGCATATCGCCCAGCAGGGTCAGGAAACAGCGTTCGTTAAATTTCACAAATTCTTTGGCGATACGCTTGGGGTTGTACTCTTTATTGTCCAGGTGCAGCCGGGTAAACACATCGCCTGGTATGCCGGGTATATGCTCTTCCACCAGGGTGCTTTTGTCCACCATATAATTAAGCTGGTTGGGCGAAAAAATATGTTCGATCTCCATGCCGTAGATGCGGGAGGCATCGGCCACTTTAATGTAGAAGTAGTCGTATACGTCATTGAGCCGGTTTACGATCCGGATGCGGAAGGGGTGCGTATTGCCAAAGGTGCAGTAATCGATCCGGTCGATGTATTTATGCTGTACGATGCGGAGGTTACCCGAAGCCTTCAGCATGGCATACACTTTTTTCAGCCCGTTATGCAGGTTCTCGATTTCGTGCGGCGGGTAAATGGGGCATTCCCACAGGGTATCTTTCCCGTTTTTATCCATCAGCGGTACTGCTTCCCTGAAATTGCGGAGATCGTTGTAGCTTACGGGAAACCGGGCTTCCCGCTGGTATTCCCGCAGGTATTTGCGCAGGGTTTCGTTTACTGGATAAACCGGCTTTTTCCGGGATATGGTTACATCTTCTGCCATACTGCAATTTCCGTTTTTTTACACAAAAAAGAGAGGATCAGTACATGATCCTCTCTTTAATCAATAATTAAACAAAACGTAATAGCTTAGAGCGACTGCTGATACAGGGATTCGTCGACGCTGCGCTTGATACCATAATACTGGAATGTTTTACGGCGATAGCCTTTTTTATAATAGGCATCGGTATCTCCTTCTTCAGGAACGGTAACCCAATCGCGGGTTTTTGGAACATACCAGCGGTAAACGGCAACGCGGTTGGCATCGCGGCGGATGGGCGCATAGAATTGCAGGTGCTTTTCTTTATAGCCCATTTTCAGCATGTCGTCGTCTGAATACTCATCTTCAGCAACAGAAGCGATATCTTTAGTAGTAGGGTTAAACCAACGGTAAACAGCAATGCGGTTTGGTCCGGGTTCACGATATGCATAGAAAAGTAAAGTCTTTTCGTTGTATTTCCAGTTAAGCAGCTGTCCTTCCTGATACTCACCTTCGGCTACAGTTACATAGTTCCTGTCCACCTGGCTGAACCAACGGTATACCGGAACCATTTCGTCGTTGTCCTGCGCCCGAACTGTATTTCCAAAGAACATGCCTGTAACAATAGCAGACACCAATAATAATTTTTTGTTCATAGTTAATTGCTATTTTTCGAAATTGTTTCCAAAATACATAAAAAAAATCCGGACTTACAATAGTTTCGATAATTTTTTTTAATTTTTTTTTAGGATCAGCAGGATGCCCCGATAAAAGATAATAGCTTCTTTACGCTTCTTTTTTATCTTCGCAAACAATAAATTTTTAAGAAATCAGTTATTTCATCATATTATCGTGCCTAAAGGAATCAGAAACTTGAAAAGGGTTATTAATTTTATATCAGCGGTATCTGTATTAGTTTTATTATTATGGAGTAGCCAGCATGTTTATGCTCAACAATCGGATAGCCTGAAGGCCGCACAAAAACGTATCCAGGACAGCACCAAAGCTGCACAACAAAAGCGAACAGACAGTCTCACCTTTATCCGCAATTACAAGCAAAGCAAGCATTACCAGGACAGTGTGGAAATCGCGCGGCAAAAGCGCGTAAATGCGATGAAGGCCTCCCAGCAGTCAGCTGCAGACTCTTTGCTGATCGTACGCAAACGCGTATCGGACAGCATTATGAATATAAGGCGCAGGTACTCCGACAGTATTAAAAACTACAACGACAGCGTACGTACTGCACTGAAAGTCCAGATCGAAAGACAGAAAATAGAACGGCAAAGAGCAAGCGACAGTATAGCCGCCTTACGCGCCTACCGCGAAAGCAAACACTATAAGGACAGTGTGACGGTGGCCCGGCAAAAGATAAAAGATGCCGCGGCAGCGATCCGGAAACACAACTCCGATAGTATGCGGGCCGCGCAGAAACGGATAACGGACAGCACCTTCGCAATCAGGAAAGCTTTTAATGATAGCCTGAAAACTGCCCTGGAGGCCAATAAGGCCCTGCGAAAGGTACAACTCGATAGTATGGCGGCCGTCAGGAAGTCGAGGGCCGATAGCCTGGGCAAAGTGCGGGAGGCCCGGGCCGAACTCCGAAAACAGAAGGCTGCCGAAAAGGAGAAGGCCAAAAAAGATAAGATGAACCTCGCCCTGGAGCTCAAGATCAAGAAGAAACAGGATAAGTATACCAACGAGGATATGCGTAAGAAGTCCTGGTCGCTGCCGCGAAAGGTGATCCAGAATACCTTTACGCGTTACAATTATTACTTTAACGCCGATAAGAAGATGGACGAGGCCGTAGAAAATATGGTCCGGTCCAATACCGATAATTATGATAGCCTGCTGGCCCTGTTTCCCTTCGACCCCGACCGGGACTCGATGAAGCTTATGTCCGACATGGATACCATTATCCGGAAATCGTCGGTAGGCATCCAGATCCACGATCCGCGCGCCAAATGGCAGGACAACCTGTACCTGCTGGTGGGCCAGGCCTATTATTATAAAGGGGATTACCAGAATGCGGGCTCCGCGTTTAAACTGATCGTGGCACAGGCCGAAGCCGATAAGCGCGAGCAGGAAAAGAAATCGGGTAAGCCCAAGACCAAAGAAGACAGGAACAAGCCGATAACCTACAGCGAAGCGGAGAAAACCGGTATCGCCGGTATGCTCGAACATAAATCGTCGAAAAACGAAGCTATGCTCTGGCTGTCGCGTACCCTTGCCCAGAGCCGTAAAGAAGGGCAGGCGCAAACTCTGCTCGATATGCTGCGCAACGATGCGGCCTTCCCGGCACGGCTTAAAGGAAGGCTGGCCCTGGAGCAGGCCTTTATAGACCTGCGGCGCGGCGATGCCGCAAGGGCGGCGCAATCGCTGGCCGTAGTATCCACCGACAAGGACATGCCGGACTGGATAAGAATGCGCTCCGGTTACCTGAACGGCCAGCTGCAACAACAATTGCTCAACTATAACGAGTCCAGCAATTCGTTCAAAGGCGTGATCGCCCTGAACCCCAACCTGGAAATGGACTTTTACGCCCGTAAAAACATCGCGGTAAACAGCCTGTACAACGGCAATAACAGTATCGATGCCACCGATATGCTGGCTAAAATGGCGGCCGACGGTAAGTACAGGCCTTATTACGACCAGATTTATTATGCCATGGGTAAGGCCGCTTTAAAAAACAAACAGAGCGATAAGGCGCTGGAACACTTTAAAAAGAGCGTAGCCCTGAGCCAGAGCAATAAAAAACAAAAAGGCCTGTCGTTTGCCGCCCTGGGCGACGAGTATTATAAACTGAGTAACTACAACAGCGCCAAACGCTCGTACGACAGCGCAGCCATGTTCCTGACAGCCGCGCAGGAACCGGTGTACAGCCTGGCCATACAAAGAGCGCAGGCGCTGGATAAGATCGCCGTGCCGGGTACCGAAGTGCGGGAACAGGACAGCCTGCTGCGCCTGGCCTCTTTATCGGAGAAGGAACAGCGTGGTGTAATACGCGATTATATAAAGGCCCTGGAGCGCCAGCAGGCCGACAGTACCTTCCGGGCTATGAACGGTCTGAACAACAATACCAATACGGCCATGAACACGATGGGGAATAACCCGGGTACGCAGGCCTGGTATTTTGCCAACCCCAACCTGATGAAGACCGGCGAAAACGACTTCAAGCAACGCTGGGGCAACCGGCCGCTCAAGGATAACTGGCGCAGGAGCGGCTTCTCGGCTTCGGGCTTCGATGCCGATGGCGGCGATGCGGAAAGCGGTGCGGTAACCCAAAGCAACCTGCCCGACGAAGACAGCCTGTATGCAGCGATTCCGCATACCCCCGAAGCGCAACAAAAAGCCCGCTCCAGGGTGGAAGAAGGCCTGTTTAGTCTCGGTAAGGCCTATTACACTTACCTTGAGGATTATGGCAATGCGGTTAAGACTTTCGATACGCTCGAACGGCGGTTCCCCGAACATAAACACCAGGCGGAGGTACTGTATACCCGTTACCTGATGGCTATGCGTCAGAACCATCCGAGCGCCGCACAGGAATTGAATAATACCCTGCAGAGCCGCTACCCCGATTCGGAATGGGCCAGGCTGCTGAAGGGCGCTGCGGCCTCGCGGGAAGACGATAAGCATTCGGCCTGGGCCAATGCTTCCACTTCGGGCCAAACTATTTCGGGACATTACGACGAGACCTATAACCTGCTGATGCAACGGCAGTACAACGATGTGCTGAACCGGGTGGATGAGGCCGATAAGACCTTTAAAGACCAGGGCGCCTATAAAAAGAAATATACCCTGATGAAGGCGATTGCCGTGGCCGGTATGGGCCGTTACCCCGAGGCCGATACCATGCTGCGCCAGTTTATTGCATCTAACCCTAACGACAGCCTGACGGGTTGGGCCAATACGGTGCTGGATTATATCGGTAAAAACAAACCGGCTGTAACACAGGCGCCGCCTGCGGCAGGCGTACAGCCATCGGTTCCGGCGACCAATGCGGCAGATACCGCTGCAGCGGCCCAATACACCTATCAGCCGGGCGGTGTACACTATGTTATTCTTTCCGGGCAGCAGGACGCCCGCTTCTCCGGTCTGAAATCGGGACTGTCGGATTATAACCTGATGAAAGAAGGCAATGGCGCCCTGACGGTTACCATGACCTCGCTGGATGCGGGCCGCAGCCTCATTATCTGCAAGGAGTTCCCGACGGCCGCGGCCGCACGCAAATATGTGAACGAGATCCGGAATGTAAAACTGCTGTTCAGGGAGTATAATAATCCTGCCGATTACGATATCCTGCTGATCTCGGCCGATAACTTCCCCAAATTATTTATGAAGAAAGATTATGCCCGTTACAAGGCATTCTACAGTAAAAATTATAAATAACAACTCCGGGCATTTGCTGCAAATTTCTGTACTGAAACAATACCCCGGCCACGAGGCCGGGGTATTGTTTTATGAAGCGGTTAAATATAACCGGTTGGTGCATGTCCTATGTTTTGGATACACATAAATTTAGTTATCTTCAAATCCTCATTTTTAAGCATCACTATGGAAACACCCCGCTATCACCAGCTGAAGGAAAAGTATGAACTGGCCGCGACGGAAAAAGAAAAGATAGACCTGCTGGTGGATATGACGCTCGAGATCCGTAACGACGATGCGGAACGGGCTATGGTTATGGCCGAAGAGATTATCGAACGGTCCGAGACGATCCATTACTCGGCAGGTATCGGTAACGGGTTTAACCATAAAGGTGCCTGCTATTGGCTGATGGGCGAATACGAAGACGGGCTGGACGAGCTTACCGCGGCCTATTCCATTGCCGAAGAGATCGGTGATCGTAACCTGAAGGCCAAAGTGCTGAACAACTTTGGCCGTATCTACCGCAGTCTTGGCGACCTCTCGAACGCCCTGCGCGATTTCGAAGCGGCCCTGGAGATCAACGAAGCCATGGGCAACGAGATCAACCAGACGATCAACCTCATGAACATTTCCAACCTGTATTATGATCTCGGCGATTATGATACCGCCCTGGAATATGCCTTAAAATGCCAGCCTATTTTCGAAAAGTACGACGATATAAGCCGGCTGATCACCATTTATTACAGCCTGGGCGATATCTATTTTAAGAAAGGTTATTTTGACGAAGCCCTTAAATATTTCCAGAAAAACCAGAAACTGACCGAAGAAGATACCCATGGCCGCTCGATGGCCGATAGCGGGGTAGGTAAGGTGTATTACAAACTGAACGACTTTGAGAATGCAAAAAAATACCTCGACAAGGCATTGATCCAGGCCAAGCTGCTGAACAATCCCGAAGCCGAGATCGTTGCGGAGTTCTACATTGGTCGCCTGTACCTTAACCAGGGCAATTACCGCGATGCGCTCGATTCGCTGGAGCATGCTTACGAGCTGGCCAAAGACTCGCTGCGCCGCCACGACCTGATGAGCATACACGAATTCCTGTCTGATCTCTACGACAGGATGGGTAATATTCCCAAAGCATTCTATCACCTGAAAGCTTATGAAAAGCTGAAGGAAGCCATATTCCAGCAGGCTACGCTCAACAAGCTGCGCAACCTGCAGATCAAGAACCAGATCGAGGTAGCTAAAAAAGAAAAGGAAGTAGCCGAACGTACGGCCCGCCTGAAACAACAGTTTATGGCCAATATGAGCCATGAGATCCGCACGCCGATGAATGCCATTACCGGCATTACCCGCCTGCTGCTCGATAAAGATCCCAAACCCGAACAGGTAAAATACCTGAACGTGATCCGCCAGGCTTCAGACAACCTGCTGGTGATCATCAACGATATCCTCGACCTGTCGAAGATCGAAGCCGGTAAGATCATTATCGAACATATCGACTTTTCGCTGCGCGAGCTGATCCAGGGCATATACGAGGTAATGGTACTGAAAGCGGAGCAGAAGAGCCTGGAATTTAAAGTGTCGATCGAGGAAGGCTTGCCCGACAAACTGGTCGGCGATCCTACGCGCCTCAACCAGATCCTGATCAACCTTATCGGCAACGCGGTCAAGTTTACCGACCGGGGGTATATAGCGCTCAGCTGCAAAGCCATTAAAATGGAAGCAGAACAACTGGAACTCGAATTTACCGTATCCGATACCGGTATCGGTATTTCGAAAGATTATGTAGGTCGCATATTTGAAAGCTTTACACAAGCCGGTACCGATACGGCCCGCAGATTTGGTGGCACCGGCCTGGGGCTTACGATATCCAAACAACTGGTAGACCTGATGCATGGCGAGATCGGTGTGGAAAGCGAACCGGATATGGGTACTACCTTTAAGGTGATCGTACCGCTGGCCATAGCCCGGGAGCAAACGGTGCAGCTCCGCAAGAGCCTCATTACGCCGGAGATTACCGAAAGACTGAACAAACTCTCCATACTGCTCGTGGAAGACAACGAGTTTAACCAGCTGGTGGCCGAAGATACGCTGAAGAGCCTGCTGCCCGGTATCCGTATTGCCATTGCCGGTAACGGCGCCATTGCTATCGATATGCTAGCGCAAAACGATTATGACCTGGTCCTTATGGACATACAGATGCCGGTAATGAACGGGGTAGAGGCCACCATGCATATACGGCGCAAAATGCCGCCCGGTAAAAGCGATATCCGCATTATTGCCATGACGGCCAATGTGCTGCAGGAGGATGTGCTGGGTTACCTGGCGGCCGGTATGGATGGCTATATTTCCAAACCTTTCCAGACCGACGAATTATTGCTTAAAATGAATGCCGTGCTGGACCGGGATCATTCGGCCGCTGCCGCAACGCAACCTCCCGAAGCCGCCGAAGCTCAGTTGATGACCTTGCCCGACCAGGTAACGGATATGAATTTCCTCGACCAGTTTACCAAAGGCAGTGCCGAGAAAAAGAACAAATACATCGGTATGTTCCTGGAAAACGGACCGAAACTCTTGCATACGATCATAAGCTCCCTGAGAGATAAAGATTACGAGCGGCTTAAGGTGGCTGCCCATTCTATGAAGCCGCAGCTGTCGTATATGGGCGTAAAGGAAGAGGTCAGCAATATCTTCCTGATCGAGCAGACTGCGGGAGAAGTGGCGCACCGCGACCGACTGCCGGCCCTGGTGGCCCAGCTGGAACATTTGTGTACCAAGGCTTTCGAAGAGCTCCGGCAGGGAATTAGCTGACATTGCTTTGACAAATCAAAAACAATTGTTATCTTTCGCTCATAATTAATAAACTGCAATTTTAATATGGCTAGATCCTCCAAACGTTACTTATTTCTGGTTGACGACGAACCGATTCAGAACGAAATGTTGAAAGACTATCTGAACGAACGTTTTCTTTATGACGTAAAAATATTCGACAACGGGGAGGAAGCTTTGAAAAATATGTCGCTGAACCCGGAGATCGTTGTGCTGGACTACCACCTGAGTGCCCATAACCCGGATGCTAAAAACGGTGTGGAAATCCTCCGGCAGATCAAAGACGGCTACCCGGCTACCCAGGTGATCGTACTGTCCGGCCAGGACAAGATCGATGTAGCGGTAGATACGATGAAGTACGGGGCCTACGACTATGTTGTAAAAGGAGAGAGTGCCTTTTCCCGTATCGAAAATGTGATCAATAATGCCAGCGAGCTGCACAAAATGCGTACCATCAACAAGGGCTACCGCAATACCATCCTGATGCTGAGTATTGTTATCGCCCTGATTACGCTGGGCGCCATTTATTTTATCCTCGTAAAACCCAGGCTGGGCGCATAATTCCCCGCTTTTTCCATAAGCGGCAGGTTGCTCCGGCAGCCTGCCGCTTCTTTATTGCCATTCCATTCGTCCTCCTTGTTCGGCCGGCTAATTGATGAACTCCTTCGCTGGCTGCCCGTTTAATACGGCCAGCTAACGGATAAGCTCCTTCGCTGCGCTCAGGATGACAGGCTTCCTTCGGTGCTTGATGCTTTGCACGCTGATACGGCCGGCTAAGGGATAAGCTCCTTCGCTGTTTATCCCTTTAATACGGCCAGCTAACCGGTGAGATCCTTCGCGATGCTCAGGATGACAGGCTCCCTTCGGTGCTTGATGCTTTACCCTTTAATACGGCCAGCTAACCGGTGAGATCCTTCGCTGCGCTCAGGATGACATCTAACATCTAATATCTAACATCCAATATCTAATATCTCAATACTAACATCTAAATACTAATATCTAACATCTATAAAATATTTTACCATAAATATTGTAATAATTAATATAGATTTATTAATTTCATGCGAACCAAATTCAGATTGCACATGAAAAAGTTATTAACGATTGCCATGCTTTGTTTTATGGCCACCACCGTAATGGGACAGGCCAGGAGTCTTCGTGTCGATAATACGACCAGTTGTACCACCTACTATCGCATATGGGTAAGGTCTTCGCCTTGTCCTTTTGCCGGTGCGATCAGTAGTGCGCTCATCTCCTTTCCCCCGGGCACTACGGTGTACGCCAATTCGGGCGCATTAGGTCTGCCGCCCAATATGTTCTTTATTGCAGCCTATACGTATAACCAGCCGCCTACTTGTACGACACCGCTTACAACCTGGATGATCGGCGATCCCTGTACCACCTATCCGCTCGTGGTACCCATGTATTCGTTGAACACGGCTTGTGTATTATGCCAGCAGCACTTTGCCCGTTGGATACCGGCGCCGACTGCAGGCGGCCAGGCCCGGCTTATATTTCATTTATGATCATTACTTTTTTGTATGTACCCAAGGCCACCGGTGGTGGCCTTTTTTTATGTGCTCCCGGATAATGCCCCGCCTATTGCCGGGTGGCATATTATGCCACCCGGTACTGCGACCTTCGGACTTCAATTGTTCTATTTTAATTCACCGTTTTCCCGGTTAAAGGGAAGACATAAAACCAACACGCCTTTCCGATGAAGAAATTATGTTTATCACTTGCCTTTGTTGCCGGCTTTGCCGCAGTATCCTCTGCCAATACCCTGCGGATTCTGAACCTGAGCAGTTGCCCGTTTTTTGTAGGTACTATAGGTAATGGTTATGTATACGCAACACCGGGTTTCAATAACCTCTATTCCGACCCCTCAGCAGTACCCTCGTCTACAGCGCCGGCTACGGCCATCTTCTCCGAGGCTTCGGTACAGCGCGATTATTTTCCCGATGGCTTTGGGGTAAGTATTGCGCAGCCGTATCGCAGCAGTACCGACATCAATGATTATCCTGCATGTCATGGCGGCACGGCTTATGATGTTTATTGGAATTACAACCCAATAACGCTCGATGCAGTATTGCTCATCATGTAATGCATACCGGCAGCCCTGGTCGTAAAACGACCGGGGCTGTTTTGTGTCCGGCCGGTCGCTTACTGGCCGGAGATTGGCAAGGGAAGCAGGTAAAGTAGCCGGACCCGCCTTTGAATTATATAACGACTTTTATGAATTGTTTGGCTGGCCTGATAAAAAAGGGGCATACAACCAGGATAAAAAAGGGCAAATTTGGTGCTTACCAAACATTTAATCCTTTTTGTTATGAAGAAAATCCTGATGTGCGCTGCGCTGGCCGTGGCTACGGTTCATGCCCATGCAGCGCTGTTTGTAAACAATAATACCAATTGCGACGTCAGCCTGGAAGTATATGCCAGTGACGCTAACGATCCCCAGGTTTGTGCTTACTTTACCTGGTTTAAAGTGCCTTCTCATTCATCGCAGGCTTACAATAACCCTGCTGCGCTGAACTGGGCGGGCTGGCTCAAAACCGCCAATGGGCTCAATACACCGGTCGGTCCGATGCTGGCCAGCGGTACCTGGGATGCGGCCAGTGCCAACCGTTTCCCTGCTCCTCCGGAAGTGGGCAGGCCGGGCTCCTGCGCCCCGGGTACTTTGCTTACCGTGCCGGCAGGCAGTTGTGGGTACACCATTAGCTGGATCAATGTCGGCGGCGGTAACGTGCTTGTCGATATCAATTAATAAGGACGAAAAAATGATGCTTCAATAGTAACAAAGCCATCCCCCGGGATGGCTTTGTCGTGTATGGCGGGACTGGCGCCTGAATAATATAGCGGCTTTTATAAACTGTTTAGCCGGGTTGATAAAAAAGTATCCTTTAACCGGGATAAAAAAAGCATATTTGACTTTTACCAACCACTAAATCTCCTTTTTGTTATGAAGAAAATCCTGATGTGCGCAGCACTGGCGGTAGCCGCCTTTAATGCCCAGGCCGGCCTGTTTGTAAACAATAATCTTGCCTGCGATATCAGTCTTGATGTATATGCGTCTGAGCCGGGTGCGCCTACCTGTACCCACTATGTATGGTTTAAAGTACCTGCGGGTAACTCTGTTGCGTACAATAATACAGGTTCGCTTACAGCGGCCGGTTTTGTATGGCGCGATGCTGCACTGGGACCATTGACCCCCTTGCCTATTTCCAATGCCGGTATCTGGGATGCCGCCAGCCTGGATCATTATCCGACCACACCAGAAGTGGGCAGGCCCGGCGCTTGTGCACCTGGCATAATCAGCACCGGTACCTGGGCGTCTTGTCCTTCCTATACGCTTACCTGGACTGCCCTGGGTGGCAATAACGTATTGGTAGAAGTTAATCCATAAGACAACTTATTAACCTTCTTTGCCTGCAAAGCCACCCGCTAAGGGTGGCTTTGTTGTTAGCACAGGCGCGTTGCATCCTTTGCTGCGATGGGAACGGGCTGAACCGTATACCCGCTTTTATAAATTGTTTGACGCGGTTAATGAAAAAGCGCAATGCCATCAGGATATAAAATGGCATATTTGGATATTACCAACACTTAAACCGTTTTCCAATGAAAAAAATCCTGATGTGCGCAGCCCTGGCTGTAGCCACGATACCCGCTAATGCCGGGCTCTTTGTAAACAATAATCTTAGCTGTGACATCAGCCTCGATGTATATGCTTCCGAACCGGGCAGCGGCGCCAGCTGTACGCACGTGGTATGGTTTAAATTAGCTGCAAACAACTCGGTAGCGTACAACAACACGAACGCGCCCCAGTTGGTGTTTAACGTATGGCGTGACGCCGCGTTGGGACCTTTGGTGCCGCTTCCTATTTCTGCCAATGGTATCTGGGACGCTGCCAGCCTGGTACAATATCCCGGTGGTCCGGAGGTGGGCCGGTCTGGCGCTTGTGCACCTGGTACGTTCAGTAGCGGCTACTGGACAGGCACTTGTCCTACCTATACGCTTAACTGGACCAGCCTGGGTGGCAATAACGTATTAATAGACATTAATCCTTAAGACGGAGTTTTAGCGTTCTCTGTCTTTAAGCCATCCCTTGGGATGGCTTTTTTGATGCAGGCCATAGCAGCAGGCTGCCGGAGGCGGAGCTGGAGCGCCGGTGTTGAATAATATATTGACTTTTATAAACTGTTTTGCCCGCTTGATAAAAAAATGACAGGCAACCGGGATAAAAAGACCACATTTGATGTTCACCAACATTAAAACCTTTTTTATGAAAAAAATCCTGATGGTCGCCCTTGTACTCGTGGCGACGCTTAGTGCCCATGCTGCATTGTTTATAAACAATAACACGGCCTGCGACAGGAGCCTGTATATCTATGCCAGCGATGCCAACCTGCCCGGGCCCTGCTCTTATTACATCTGGCTTAAAGTACCCGCAGGTACCTCACAGGCTTACAATAATACCGGCGCGCTTAATGCCCCTGGCTATGTATGGCGCGACGCCAGTGTAGGGCCTGCCGGTTATATCACCATGCAGGCTAATGGCTCCTGGGATGCGGCCAGCTTAACGCCTTATCCCGCTACCCCGGAGGTGGGCAGGGCGGGTTCCTGTGCGCCGGGTAATATGGTTACCGTGACGGCAGGTTGTCCTTATATACTTACCTGGACCAGCCTGGGCGGCGGTAATGTATTGGTCGATATCAATTAACCACGCCTGTCTTTGCCTCCGGGCTCCATTGCGCAACAGAGGTTGCTGTGTGCCGATAGGTACCCGTTGGTGTTCATTCGTAAGACAGCGTCTTTAGCAGCTTTGTATATAAAGCCATCCCCTTGGATGGCTTTATTCATAAATCAAGCAGCATTGCTGAGGGAGGGGAGGACCGGTTTATTGCTATTCTCGGCCTTATTTAAAACCTGTAGGCAACAACATATTGGTGGATATCAATTAGGACAAAGTTTGCAGGCTTTTTATGGCCACGGGCGCAGTACCGCTGTGAGGTAAAAGAAACGGCAGCTCCTGCTGATACCGGATCAAGCGGAATTGCTGAGGGAGCCTGCTGATGTGTTCTTATGCTTATTTATTCAAGGAAAATTAATAGGGAGCACTTAAGCTATCCTGGATAGATAAATATACTGCAATACCAGGTCCTGGCGGGCGAATGTGATCCGGCGAATTTCATTTTTTCTCGCAGCGAGAAAAAAATAGAGTTAGATTAACCGAATCGCTTTGTCGGCCCCCTATGCTTCTTTGTCTTGTTGTATGATCGGATGTGTCAGTAAAAAGTGCTCTTCCCCCCGGCGTATCCTGCAAAGGACGTCGCGCTCAGCATGACGGACATGAATCTCGGCTTTAATCCATTCCTTGCTCCTGTTGCCACAGGTTATCGGCTGTTCTATTCTTTAGGGGTCAAATTTGTGAAACGTTCCCATTGTAGAAGAAATAAGATGAAATACAAGACATCTTTGATCTGCCCTCCGGCTGCTCTGCCTGATCCATGATACTTACGACAAGACTACAGCCAGCGCAATAAAAAAAGCGACAACGTTACCGTTATCGCTTTTTCCGTAGTCCAACCAGGATTCGAACCTAGACAAACAGAACCAAAATCTGTTGTGCTACCATTACACCATTGGACTGAAACCCTTGCGGGGTGCAAAGGTAATTACGATTTTTTTCAAAAACAAGAAAATGCCGGAAAAAATCAGAAATTTTATTGCCATACAAACTTGTACAATACAATCAGTACGCAAAACAATACGGAGGCCATCAATATACCCCTTACCGTAAGGTATTTCTTCCTGTTCAGGAAGAAATAAAAAGGAATAAGGTTGGAGATCATCGCCAGTGATATCGCTTTGGAAGCATTGTTCATCATGAACGAATTATTGATGCCCGTAAACATACTGATATAATTGGCGAAGGTATAATCGCCAAACCAGAAGAAATAAAGCAAAATGAGCGCCAGCAGCGGGAAAAGCAGGCCCACCAGGAAGCCTACAACGGCAACATCCGGGCCTTTTTTCTTTTTGTTTACTACCGGGTTATACGGATTCTGATCCGGGGTATGAGCCATAAAGGAATAAAAATTGAACCTCGTTAATTATAAAAGCCTACTTCTTCATTGCGGCTTCAATCTCCTCTACGGTGATCGGGATACCTTTAAAGAGGTCTTTGCTGCCGGTTTTGGTCAGCCAGTAGTTGTTTTCGATACGGATGCCCATCTGCTCTTCCTCGATATAGATACCGGGTTCGATGGTAAAGAGCATGCCTTCTTTTACCGGCTCGTTGCGTGTTCCGATGTCGTGCACATCCAGGCCCAGGTGGTGACCGATGCCATGATAGAAATATTTGCGGTAAGCCGGGTTGGCAGGATCCTGGTTTTTAAGGTCGGTCTTGGATATCAGGCCGATCGCAACCAGTTGCTTTTCCATTTCTTTATTCACCATATCGATATAGGCAGCATAGTTGATGCCGGGTTTCAGGATCGACTTGCAATAGTTGTGCACGTTCAGGCAGGCATTGTATACCTCTTTTTGCCTTTTGGTAAATTTGCCGCTTACGGGTATAGTACGGCTCAGGTCTGCATTATAATTGCCGTATTCGGCGCCAAAGTCCATCAGCAGCAGTTCGCCGGCTTTACACTCCTGGTTGTTGTCTACATAGTGCAGGGTGCGGGCACGGTCGCCGCTGGCGATAATGGCGCCGTAAGCATGACGGGTAGCGCGGTTGCGGATAAACTCATGCGTGATTTCAGCTTCGATCTCGTATTCCATTACGCCGGGCTGCACAAAACCACATACGCGCAGGAAGGCTTTATGCGTAATGTCTACAGCACGTTGTACCTGTTCCACTTCTTCCTTGGTTTTGATGGCGCGCAGTTCTTTCATGATGCGTGCGGCACGCTCGTAGCGGTGCAGCGGGTATTGCTTCATAAACGTGTGTACAAACAGCAGGTCGGTGCGGAAGGTATCGCCGCCGATGCGGTCGTTCTCATTGGTATCGAGGTATACATGGTCGGCATGGTGCATCCAGAGCTGGATTTGGGCATCGATGCTGTCTACGAACTGTATGTTGCCGATACCGCTGATCGCGGTAGCCTCGTCCTTACGCAGCAGGTGCCCGTTCCATTTTTCCAGCATTTCATCCGGGCGCTGTACCACCAGTACTTCCCTGGCCGAGGTATCGGCATTGTCGGGATACAGGATCACCATAGTCTTTTCCTGCGTTACACCCGAAAGCCAGGTCACGTCGGAGTTGGCTTTATAGGCATATACGGCATCCGAGTTTTCGGACAATACCGGGTTGGCAACGAATATAGCGATGGAATTGGGCTTCATTTGTTTGGCAAACCGGGCCCGGTTCTGTGTATATAATTTTGAACTGATGGGTTCGTATTTCATTGTTGTTCTTATTTATTGAAGGAGATCGGCAAAGTAACGAAATTTTGCAGGATTACCGTTGTACGGTATGCAGCTGCTTCATGTCGACGCGCTTCCATTGGTCGCCCACCTGGAACAGGATTGCCGTATGTTCGCCCGGTTGTTCTTTAAACGTAAGGATATAACTCCGGTCATTATCCGTATAGGTTACTTTATACAATTCGTTTTCGTAATCCGTAGCCTTCAGCACCGGGTTGGCGTAACACCACCAGGCATCAGCTTCGTTAAGTGTTACCTTCAGTTGCAGGGAATCGAGTACGGTAACATGCGCCCCGCCGTCGATATCGGCCAGGTTGTAAGCGGCCACATCATACACTTGCCCTTTTACCGATGTGCCGGTAAATACCTGCAGGTGCGGGTTAAAGTCATCTTCCGTATTGGCGATCATCATACCCACACCTTTGTAAACCGAAGGTATATTGAGCAAGACTACCGGGTCGGAATCCTGCCAGTGGAAATGGTCCAGCACGCCGTAAAAAAGTTTTGTGGTGATCCGTACATTGTGCACGGCATATAAAGTACAGCCCAGGTATACCAGGCCAAAGGCGGCTATGAGTGTACGGCGAAGCGCGCGTAACCTTGCGGGCAGGCTGTACAGGCAAGCGGCCAGGAAGATAAAGAAGAACGCGCTGGGCAGGTAAAAGTAGCGGCTGCCCCGGTAGGGGTAACCTTCGAAATACCAGCTGGGCAGGATAATCACGCAACTGGCCAGCCCAAGGGCAAACAGGGTATAAAGCAGTTGCATCCTGGCAGAGCCTTTGCGGTATTTGATAAACCCGGTAAGCGATACCACGAACAGGATGATGGCATTGATGGCTACGATTACGGGATGTGCCGCAAACGCATAGATGCGCTGCCGGATATCGAGCGGGAGGTAGTGCCCGGCAAAGAAAATATCGAAAGGATATTTAAACAGTTTACTCATCACGATGATGGGCGTCTTACCCATCACATAGGCGGCATTCACTTTCTTCGTATCTGAATTCTGGTAGCGGATCAGCACATTTCTTGAGAAGAAATATTGGGTTACAAAGTAGACGATGATCAGCAGCACCAGGGGCACTACCAGGCGAAACACTGCTTTGCTGGCGGTTTTGAGGTCGATACGCTTGGCATACCACAGGGCAAATACGACCAGGAAGATAAAGACCGGTATAAGCAGGAACAACTCCAGCATAAAGGTAGACAGGTAGAAGAGCCCGATACTCATCCAGATATACTTCGTACGGGAAGTATCGGCGAGGTAACGGAGCGACCAGTCCAGGATGGTGAAGATGATAAACGTCGCGGTCAGGTAATGAATACAGGATTTCCAGATCACAATCTCCGAAGCCTGCGGACTGATCAGGAAAAAACAGGTGGCGGTAAATACGGCCCATTGGTTGTTCTTCCAGTCGAACCAGGCCAGCAGCCGGCTGAAAAAGCGGAACACCATACCGGCATTGATCGCATGCAGGGCGGTAAACAACAACAACCAGGGCAGGGGCGCCCTGCCGAATAACGACAGCAGCCCATACAGCAGGATATGGGTGCCCTGGTACAGGTGCTTATTGATATTGCCATGAATATTGGAGAACCCGATAAAGTCGTTGTCCCGGTAATATTGGAGGATGCCATGGAAGTCTTCATAAAATCCGCCCTGGTAAGCCGGCAGGTAGATCAGTGTGGCTACGATCCAAAACAAGAAAAAACGGGCCGTTTTATGCGCCAGTAGCGGAGGAAAATTCATGGGGACGAAAATACAAGCTTATATCAAAAAAAAGCAAATGGACCGGCCTGTTTTACCGGATCAACAACGCTTTTTTTCATTTTTAGCAAAAAAAGTTGTTTATTGCAGACTCTGCATATCAATTGATTCAAGTTTAATGCGCTCCTTTTGTCTGTTCATTTTTTGCCTGCTCGGTACTGCCTTGATCTATGCACAGGGAATCCTGGGCAACTCGGGTCAGCGGCTCTACGATAAAGGGCAGGAGTACCTGAGGCGGCACAACAACGAAAAAGCAGAATCCTGTTTCCTGAAAAGTATTAAAGAAGCGCCGCAAAATATAGATGCCTATACGGCATTGAGTACTTTGTATTGCTCCCAGGCACAGTATGCCAAAGCTGCCGGTATATTCGAAAGCGCCGCACAGGCCTGCCCTAAATGTACCCATGCCTTTGCCTTACCGCTTGCTACCGCGCTTTGCCGCGCGCAGCAGTTCGACCGTGCAGGCGAGGTGCTGGCCCGCTGGCAAAAGCCCGCAGTGCTTAATCCCCGCATCAAACAGCAATACGAACAGCTACGCGCCAATATACAGTTTGGCAAATACGCGATGGCGGCCCGGCATACCGATACGCCCCGCAATATGGGCCCGATGATCAACTCCCGTTACGACGAATACTTTCCTTCGGTGAGCCGCGACGACAGCACCCTGGTCTTTACGCGGAAAACAAATGGCGTGGATGAAGATTTTTACAGCGCCCGACGCGACTCCTGCGGTGGCTGGTTTACGGCCCGCGATATGGGCACACCGCCCAATTCGCCCCAGCAGGAAGGTGCGCAGATGCTTTCGGCCGACGGGCACTACCTGTTCTTTATGCGTTGCGGCAACCGCAGTCTGAACGGCTGGGAGGCCGGTGGCTGCGATCTTTATTTTTCCTATACCGAAAAAGAGGGCTGGTCCCAGCCGGTACCTTTCGGCGCTACGATCAATACGCCGGGATACGAAGGCATGCCTTCTTTGTCGTCCGATAATAAAGAACTGTTTTTTGTAAGCGAACGCGAAGGGGGATATGGCGGTAAGGATATTTATGTGTCGCGTTTTGCAGACGGGTTGTGGCAGGTGCCCGAAAACCTGGGCCCAGAGATCAATACGCCTTACGACGAAACTGCGCCTTTTATCAGCCCGGATAATAAAACCCTGTACTTCACGTCCAACGGGCATCCCGGCCTTGGGGGCAACGACGTGTTCTTCAGCCGCCGCAGGCCCGGCGATAAATGGGAGCAACCGCAAAACCCGGGGTATCCCTTCAATACTGCATTTGACGAGGTAAGCGCCTGTATCAGCTCCGATGGTAAAAAGGCCTACCTGGCTTCCGACCGCAGCGGCGGCGAGGGCGGTATGGACCTGTACGAGGTAACCCTGCCCGAAGAGGCCCGTGCCGAACCCTTTACCTATGTACATGGCGTGGTATACGACAGTCTGGATAATACAAGGGTAACCTATGCACAGCTCGAATGGCTGGATGCCGCTACCGGTGAGCCGGTATACCATTACCAGAGCAACAGGGGCGATGGCAGTTATATGGGCGCTATTGCGCTGAGCCGGAAGTATGTGCTGCATACCTATCGTGCAGGCTTCCTGGATCGTAACGATACGCTTGAATTTACGCAAACCAATAACCTCTATCCCGATACGCTGAATATAGCCTTGCTGCCACGCGATTACCGGCCACCTCTATACGATACGATGATCCTTAAGGTATACTTTGCCAAAAGTACCGTTGCGGGCAGCGATTCGGACAAAGTGCTGCTGCAGCACCTTGCCACACCCTATATCGGGCGGGAATACACCCAATATTTTATCAATGGTTATACCGACGATTCCGGATCGCCGGTGATCAACGACGATCTTTCCTTTGCCCGGGCGCGGGGCGTGGCCGACTGGTTGCGGGAAATCGGCGTGCCGGATGAGCAGATCCATGTGCAGGGCTGGGCCGATGCCAATCCTGCGGCGCCCAACGATTCGGAGCCAAACCGCTATCTTAACCGGCGTGTGGAGGTAACCCTGCGCAAGCCCTAGGCTCAGACCATTTTGGTCTGGCTGTAGCCCCAGTCTTTAAGCCATTCGGTAACTTTGAGTTTATAGTCGCCCTGGATCAGGATCAGGCCGTCTTTAGCGCTGCCACCGGCGCCACATTTGGTTTTCAGCTTTTTGCCCAGTTCTTCAAGCGCTTCCTCGCTACCCGAGAAGCCTTCTACCAGGGTTACGGTTTTACCGGCCCGCTGTTTCCGGTCCAGTTTTACTTTCAGTTTCTGTTGCGCAGGCGGCAGGGTTTCCTGTGCTTCCGGCTCTTCTTCCCGCATCATTTCGGGGTTGGTCGAAAACACAAGCCCGCTGAAGCTGTTCAATTTTTTCTTGGTCATAAGGGTACTGATTTAAAATGCAGGGCAGGATGCCGGTATTATCCCAGCAAAGTTCTTTTAATTTTCCAGATAAGCGACCGGTGGTGGATACAATACAGGTAATACTGCCGGCTGCCGCCAAAACGCCTGAAGAAGGGTTCGATACCGGGATCCATACTGCCTTCGAAATCGAAAATGCGCAGGCCCATGCGTCGTGCCAGGCATATGGCTTCCCAGATCAGCAGGCGCACGACGCCGGGGTGGGCCGTATCTTTAGCCACGGCACTGATCAGCAGGTACATGGTATGCCCGTCCCAGAGCAGCAGCAGGCCGGCAACTACTTGCTGGTTACCGTCTTTGGCTACCAGTATCTTGCCTTGCCCTGCCCGCAGGCTGGCTTCGATCATCCGTACCAGGAATTCCCGGCTATAGGTATATTTTTTCTTTTTCCGGCTGAATGTGCCGTAATGCAGTTCCAGCAGCTCCTCCAGGTAATCCGGGCCTTCGTCGGTAGTATGCAGGGGTTGCGCCTGTTTGATCAGGTAACGGTGGTTACGGTGTACGGCCGCATAGAGCTTGGCCTCGGGTTGCCCCAGGTCGATATGATAGGTGAGCAGGCTGGTATACTTAAACCCGCGCTGGTAAAAGCTGAGGAAGTTGTCCTGGCCCGGCAGGCCCAGCACATTACAACTGTCGTAGCGGGGCAACTGGCCCAGCAGGTCTTTCAGCACGCGGTCTTCCCAGGTCGTTTTTTCCTGCGCATCCAGCTTTTCGGGATAAAAGAAAAAAGGACCGAGATAAGGGGTCATGTCCGGGTTGCGGATAATAACCAGGCCCGACTTCTTTTCCAATTGGTAAGGCATTACACCGGTTATCACGCCCTTTTCCTCCGTAAGGGCTACATCCCAGGCGCTGCATACGGTATCCAGCCACCAGGGCTGGAAAAAAAGCGGTAGCTCCTGTAGCTTTTCGAAGTTGCGGTATTGCTCTTTAGGGGTCATGGGTAAGCCTCGATCTTTGGAAAGACCGGCAATAATACAAAAAATACAGGCAAGGCGGGGCATTGGCCTTTGTTACTGTGCCTTATATTAACCCAGGAATTTCACGATCGCCTTTACCACATGTACCGCGTTAGCGCCGTAGAGCATCGTCTGGTGGTTACCGTCCACGCCCACATAATAGCAATCCTGCATCATTGCCACGGTTTCTTTGGCTTTAAAATCGGGCAGCAGGGGTTCGCCCAGGGTATACTCGTCGCAGGCGTTGATCAGTACTGCGGGTTGTTTTACCGCGGCAAAGTCCTCTTTCCAGGGTTCGCTGGCCACACCCATCGATACCTCGATAATATTGGTATAATTGGGGTAAGGGTTTACCGTGCCGTCTTCCCGGATATGACCGTCGGCGGCATAATAACTTTCCATGTCTTCATCCCAGAAGGTGTTTTGCGGCGCGGCTTTCATCGCATCCAGGTATACTTCGTACGAGGGGAAAGTCTTATCGAGGCGGCTTAGCGAAGGCATCAGCATGGCCGGTGCATTGGGGTTCATTTCGGCGGCGGCATCCAGGATCACGATCCTGCCCACCCTGCCGGGATAGTGGCTGGCCAGGTAAATGCTCAGCAGGGCGCCATACGAGTGGCCGGCCAGCCAGGCCTGTTCGATACCCAGGTGGTCGAGCAGGCCCAGTATATCGCGGGCATGCTCTTCGAGGGTATAACAAAAGGCGGGCTTGTCGCTGAGACCGCGGCCGCGCAGGTCGGGCGCAATAATGCGGTAATGGTTGTTCAGTCCTTTGGATACGAGACCGTCGAAGGCATGTGCATTGGCGGTAAGGCCGTGCAGCATGACCAGGGTAGGTTTATCTGCCGCCGGGTACTCGATATAATGGAGGTTGATGCTGTTTGTAGTAATGAAATGATCGGTCATGAAAGCTGTTTTAAAAAAAGCACCGGCGGCTCCCCCCGATGCCTGCCGGTGTTATAGGTATAAAATTCTAGTGGGCGGTCCAGCCGGCGTCCAGCGGCATGGCAATACCGGTAATAGTGGCTGCGGCTTCGCTGTCGGCCAGGTACAGGATCGTTTGTGCGATGGTGTCGGTGGTAATAAATTCCTTGATGGCATGTTCGGCCAGGAATACCTTTTCGATCACTTCTTCGCGGGTCATATTGTGGGCCTTCATCTGGTCGGGTATCTGTTTGTCCACGATGGGGGTATGTACATAACCCGGGCAGATGGCATTGGCCGTAATGCCAAACTCACCGCCTTCGAGCGCCAGTACTTTGGTAAAGCCGATAATGCCGTGTTTGGCGGCTACATAAGCGCTTTTGAACGGCGAGGCGATAAGCCCGTGCGCCGAAGAAATATTGACGATCCTGCCATATTTCTGTTCTTTCATTTTAGGCCATACGGCTTTGGTGGCGTGGAAGGCTGCGGTAAGATTGATGGCGATGATGGCATCCCATTTGTCTTCCGGGAAGTCTTCTACCGGTGCTACAAACTGGATGCCGGCATTATTGACCAGTACCTCGATGGTACCGAACTGATCGAAGGCTTGCTGTACCATCGCCCGGATCTCTTCGGGCTGCAGCATATTGGCCGGCGAAAAAATATGCCCTACATTATAAGTCTGGGC
Organism: Taibaiella chishuiensis; assembly: GCF_003014535.1. Classification (GTDB taxonomy): domain Bacteria; phylum Bacteroidota; class Bacteroidia; order Chitinophagales; family Chitinophagaceae; genus Taibaiella; species Taibaiella chishuiensis. The sequence continues at coordinate 1,574,094 of NZ_PYGD01000001.1, forward strand.
TACCTCTGCGGCTATCTCCGCGCCGTTTTCTTCCAGCCCGTTAAATACGATGTTATAACCTTTGGCTGCAAAGGCTTTGGCTGTGGCCAGGCCTATGCCGCTGGTACTGCCGGTAATTAAAGCTGTTTTTGACATAGATTATATGTTTGATGATACCCTGTAAAATTGGGATAATAAAGCTGTCGGTGCGTCCGTAACAATGTTAAGTCCTCGTCAATTAAGATTCCTAAAAGGGACTGTCGAAAGCGCTCAGCGGCGGGAACTCCTGGTCGCGGGCCGACATAACGGGCGCAGCACAGGCCCAGTCCATACCGAAGCTGTCGTACATAATACCGGCATCGTGGTCGCGGCTGTGTTCGGAAGATACCAGGTAGTAGGTTATAGTATCGTTCTCCAGGGTTTTAAAACCATGGGCAAAGCCCGGCGGTATATAAAAGGCCTGGTGATTGGCGGCGGAGAGCTCGGCGGCAAAGTATTGCCCGTAAGTGGGGCTCTGGCGGCGCAGGTCTACCAGCACATCCAGTATAGCGCCATGCGGACAGAATACGATCTTGGCATGATCGTGCGGTGGCAACTGGAAATGCATGCCCCGGATCACATCTTTATGGGAAACGGAAAAATAGCTTTCCTTCAGTTCGAAACCGATATCGCCCTGGCGGAAAAAGCTGTCCTGGAAAGTCTTTACAAAACTGCCCCGGTTATCGGCAAAGGCGGGTAGGGTGATCAGCGCAGCGCCGGTTAAAGGCAGGGATTCGAAAGCAAACATAAGGGCTTGATTTTGTTTTGGTACTTCAAAAGTACAATATCTCTTAACACATTTTTGGGAAGCCTGGTTTTAATTCCGGCTAAACTTCGGGAAGCGGTTGTCGTCTTAATAACTGTAAGCAGGTTACGAAAGCACAATGCAAAGCCGCTTGCCAGACAGGAATTCCCCGGCGCCGGAACCAGTGAATAACAGCATCTAAATTCAAACTTATGAAAAAGCACATTTTTTTTACGGCCCTGTTCGTATTATTCGGATTATTTTTTACCACAGCGGCCAATGCGCAGGGGCACGGCTGGGGACGTAACAAACATTATTACAAAGAACAGCGGCGCATGGACCGGGCCTATGCTAAAGGCTACCGGGATGGCTACCATGAGGATCGCAGGTATGTAAGAAGGCACCGCAGGGTGGCTTACTACCCGCCCGTATACCGTCCGCGTCCAAGGTATTACCGCCCGGCCCCGGTATATGCACCACCGCCACCAAGGCCATATTACCGCGGAGGCGTTTCGATCAATATCCCGCTGCCACCCTTACCACCGCATCCATAGGATTTAGTATAGTATTGTCTTTTTTAAGTGTGTATAAATTGAAAGTGTGAAAAGGGAGTGTTCCGGTGTTTTATACGCCGGAACATTTTTTTTGCAGCAAAGCAGGATGCCGGTTTTATACGGCAAAAGGTAATACCTTTCTCTATATCCCTATTACTATTTTGTTAAGCCGTATTTTCCGAATTTCTAAAAATCAGCGTAACTTTGCGTCCACATGTCAGACGCTCTAAAACACGAATGCGGGCTTGCCTACATTCGCCTGCTCAAACCGATTTCCTACTATCACCGTAAGTACGGTACCGCCTTCTACGCATTAAATAAACTGTATCTCCTGATGGAGAAGCAACACAACCGGGGCCAGGATGGCGCGGGTATTGCTACCCTTAAGCTCAATGTAGAGCCGGGCTACCAGTTTATGCACCGCCTGCGTATTGCAGGTCCGGGTGCGATCAAAGAAATTTTTGCCTCCGTACAGGATGAGGTCAAAGAGATCGAACGGATGTATCCCAACCTGCGGGAGTACCCCGGGCTTATGAAAGGCTACCTGCGTTTTATGGGTGAGGCCATGCTGGGGCACCTGCGTTACGGTACCCAGGGTAAAAACAGTGTAAAATTCTGCCATCCCTTCGTAAAATCAGATATCAATCCTGCCCGTAACCTTACGATGGCCGGTAACTTTAACCTGGTGAATACGGACGAGCTGTTTGAAATGCTGCACGAAACACCCGGTGAGACCATGCGCGAGAGCGATCTTGGCGCTATGATCGAGACCGTATATCACTTTCTCTGTGAAGAAGAAGCCAAAGCACCCGAAAATCCCGATATCGCCGAAGTACTGCGTAAAGCTACTTCCCGTTTCGACGGCGGTTATGTATGCGGCGGCCTGATCGGTAACGGCGATAGCTTCGTGATGCGGGACAAGCACGGCATCCGCCCGGCTTATTACTACAAGGACGATGAGATCGTCGTAGTCGCTTCCGAGCGTCCCGCCATCATTACCAGCTTTAACGTACCACAGGAAGAAGTAAGAGAACTGCAGCCCGGTTGTGCCGTAATTGTAAAGGCCGACGGTACCTTCAGCGAAGAACAGATCCTGGAACCTGCCGAAAAAACGGCTTGTAGCTTCGAACGGATCTACTTCAGCCGGGGCAGCGATGCCGATATCTACCGCGAACGTATCCGCCTGGGCACCAACCTGGCGCCCAAAGTACTGGAATCGCTGGATCACGACCTGAAAAATACCATCGTTTCCTTTATTCCCAATACCGCTGAGATCGCTTTCTACGGCCTGATCAAAGGCCTGGAGGATTACCTGAAGAGTATCAAGATCCAGCGGATAATCAAGAACCGGGCGGTACTTACCGATGCCGAAATCGAAGAACTGATCCACCGCAGGGTAAGGATCGAGAAGATCGCTATTAAAGATGTGAAACTGCGCACCTTCATTACCGCCGATACGGCCAGGGATGAAATGGTACAGCACGTATACGATATTACCTACGGCACTGTAAAGCCTTACCAGGACAGCCTGGTGGTGATCGACGACAGTATCGTAAGGGGCACCACGCTGCGCCAGAGCATTATCAAAATGCTCGACCGCCTGCATCCTAAAAAGATCATCGTGGTATCTTCTGCACCGCAGATCCGCTATCCCGATTGTTATGGCATCGATATGAGCCGCATGGGCGACTTTATCGCATTCCAGGCAGCCGTAGAACTGCTGAAAGACCGGGGCATGACCGATGTGATGCAGCAGGCTTATGACCGTTGCAGCGCTGCGCGCGAGCAGGACAAACTGCATGAAGAAAACTTTGTAAAAGAGATCTATGCACCGTTTACGCCCGAAGAGATCAGTAAAAAGATCGGCGAAATGTTGCGCCCCGAAGATGTGGAAGCGGAAGTAGAGATCATTTACCAGTCTATCGAAGGCCTGCACGAAGCTTGTCCGGGCAATAAGGGCGACTGGTACTTTACCGGTAACTACCCTACACCGGGTGGTAACAAGGTAGCGAACCGTGCCTTTATGAATTATATGGAAAATAAAGTGGGCAGGGGTTATTAAACACCTGCCGCCAAAATAGAACAGGGCCCCGGAATGCTTCCGGGGCCCTGTTTGCGTATGATTTATTTCGTGGTTTTGAGTGGGGCGGGCGGTGTGTCGCTGCTATCGGCCTCTTCCTGCAGTACCGGGAGGCTGGGTATGGAGTCGGGGCGGATCTTGCGGATAGAGTCTACCTTAGGTTTGATCTCGATCGGCAGGCGTTTGTCCAGGTCTTCCCTGGCCTGTTGTTCCATCTGGCCTACCTTGCGGGCTACGATGCTGTCTGCCTTCGCCTCTATTTCTTTGGGGCTCAGTTCCTTCTCTTTTTTGCCACAGGAACCGAGGGTGAGGACGCAGCCCAAAAGCACCGGGGCTATCATTTTTACTAAAGGTTTCATAACAATTTTAATCGGCGCAAAGATACAGAATGCACAGGGCATTGCCTTACCTTTGTGTTCGATTTAAGAAAATTCACGTCCGGGCGCCCGCCCATCTTCAATATTGGCCTGTGCGATCATTAGCTGTTCTCAATAAGTACTTTATAAAATACAAATGGCGGTTGTTGTCCGGCATTTTGTTTGTCAGTATTTCCAACGTTTTTGCCGTATTGCCGCCGGTTGTAGTACGTAATGTACTCGACCAGGTGTACAACAATATCAGCAAATACCACCAGCTTGCAGGTACGCCTGCCGGCACGCTCCTGCGTTCGGAAGTGATGAAGCTGGTTATGCTCAATGGCTTGTTGCTGCTGGGTTTTGCCTTGTTGCGTGGCATTTTTATGTTCTTTATGCGGCAAACCATTATCGTAATGTCGCGGCATATCGAATATGACCAGAAGAACGAAGTATTCGGCCACTACCAGGGCCTAAGTACCGCTTTTTACAAGACCCATGCTACGGGCGATCTGATGAGCCGCATCTCGGAAGACGTGTCGCGGGTGCGCATGTATACCGGCCCCGCCATCATGTATGGCATCAACCTGGTGGTGCTCGTGATCATGAGTTTTTACGGCATGTTGCGGGTAAGTCCTTCGCTCACCCTGTATGTGGTAATCCCCTTGCCTTTCCTGGCCTGGTCTATTTTTTACGTCAATAAAATTGTAAACCGCAAAAGCGAACATATCCAGGCCCAGTTGTCCGATCTGACCTCGCAGGCCCAGGAATCCTATTCCGGTATCCGGGTGATCAAATCGTTTGTGCAGGAGCAGAACGCGATCCGTAATTTTTCGAAAGTTTCCGAAACCTACCGCAAAAGCGCAACCAACCTGTCGCTTACCGAATCGATCTATTTTCCGGCCATGAACCTGTTCATAGGCCTGAGTATGCTGAGCACCGTGCTGATCGGCGGCTGGCAGGCTATACAGGGCCATGTAACGCCGGGTAACATCGCCGAATTCGTGATCTACATTAACCTGCTGATGTTCCCGATATCGGCCATAGGCTGGACGGCCAATATGATACAACGTGCCGCCGTGTCGCAACGCCGTATCAACGAATTCCTGCAGACCCAACCCGATATTACCAATGCGGCCGATGCCCGCGACCTGAAACTGAGCGGCCGTATCGAGTTTAAAGATGTTTCCTTTACCTACCCGCATACCGGCATCAAGGCGCTGAGCAACTTCTCGCTGGTAATCGAACCCGGCGACCGTGTTGCTGTAATCGGTAAAACCGGCTCCGGCAAATCGACCCTGGCCCACCTGTTATTGCGCATGTACGATGTGGATAGCGGCGAGATCCTGGTGGATGGCGTGCCGATCCGGTCGCTGAACCTGCAGCGCCTGCGCGACCAGATCAGTTATGTGCCCCAGGATGTGTTCCTCTTTTCCGATACCGTGGCCAACAATATCGGGCTCGGGCAGGAGCACAAGGACGAAGCAGCGATCGTGGATGCTGCACGGATGGCGGTAGTCGATAATGATATCCGGCAGTTGGCCGAAGGCTACGAAACCATTACCGGCGAACGGGGCGTGATGCTTTCCGGTGGCCAGAAACAGCGGATCTCTATTGCCCGTGCCCTGATCAAATCGCCGGCAGTATTGATCATGGACGAGAGCCTTTCGGCGGTTGATACGCGTACCGAAAATGCCATACAGCATAACCTGGATGAATACCTGGTCGACAGGACGGCCATCGTGATTACCCACCGTATTTTCAAGACCTGGAATTTTGATAAGATCGTGGTACTGGATGATGGCCGCATACTGGAACAAGGCACCCACGATTCGCTGATGAAACTCGATGGCAGTTATGCCAAATCCTATATTTACCAGACCCGCGTCGAAGAATAAAAAGTACTAGATTTGCTATACACTTTTTTTGTGAATTAATGTTAATCAATGTTATTTTAAATAGTTAATATTAAGTTAAAAAATAGAATATTTCCCATTTTATTAGCTTAAATTTTAACTTAAAAAGACTTGATTACATGATCATGTAGGTTTTTTGTGCCTGCCTGGTACGATCAGCCTGCCATTTATATCCCACTTTGTCAGGTATTTGTTGAATAGTCGTTCCTCTATATTTGGATCGAACAAAAGATTATTCAACATGAAGAAACTCGTACTCACGTGTGCAGCGCTCGTATCGCTGGGTTTGCATCACGTAATGGCGCAAAGCAGGCCCGTTAAAGGCCAGGTTTTAGACGATAGGGGGGAAGGAGTACCCGGTGCCAGCATCCAGGTGAAAGGAACCAAAACAGGGACCATTACCGATGCGGAAGGAAATTTTATACTTGACGTACCCGACGAAAGCAATGTATTGCTGATCAAATCGGTAGGATTCGGCGACAAGGAAGTGTCGGCCGGCGACGGCGACAAACAACTGGTCGTGACCATGAGCTCCTCCTCGCAGGCTCTCGACGACGTTATGGTCGTAGCTTACGGAACCACCAGGAAAGAGTCCTATACGGGTTCGGCCGGGGTGATTACCAGCAAGCAGATCGAGAAAATGCCGGTAACCGATGTAACCAAGGCCCTGGAAGGCTCGGTGCCCGGCCTGCAGGTAACCAACGGCGGCGGCCAGCCCGGATCGGGCGCGGCGTTGCGGATACGGGGCTTTGGCTCGATCAATGCCAGCAGCTCCCCGCTTATCGTGCTGGACGGCGCTCCCTATGATGGCGATATTACCTCGATCAACCCCATGGACATCGGGTCCATTACGCTGTTGAAAGATGCCACTGCCACTTCGTTGTATGGTGCACGCGGCGCCAATGGCGTATTGATGATTACCACCAAGAAAGGCAAGAAAGGAGAAAAACCGCAGATCTCGGTCGATGCCCGGGTGGGTATCGTAACCAGGGCCCTGCCTGAATATGACCGGGTAACCGATGAAAAGCAATACTATGAAACCGCCTGGGAATATTACCGCAATGGCCTGGTGGCCGGTGGTATGACCAAGGAGCAGGCCGGCAGGGTAGCTTCGGGGCTTACCACATCGCCCGGTATCGTAAGGGCGCTGGGGGGATATAACTCCTACAACGTACCCGATAACCAACTGATCGACCCTGTAACGGGTAAACTGAACCCGGCTGCTACGCTGAAATACCACGACGACTGGCAGAAGGAACTGATGCGTACCGGCGTGCGCCAGGACTATAACCTCAATGTGTCCGGCGGAAGCGACAAGACCGACTACTTCTTTTCTGCCGGTTACCTGAAAGAGCAGGGTTTTATCAAGTATTCCAACTACGACAGGCTGCAGGCAAGGATGAACGTGAATTCGCAGGTGACCGACTGGCTGAAAGCCGGCCTGAATATGTCGGGCGCCCTGAGCAACCAGCGTTACTTCAGCAATACCGAAGACGGATCTACCGCACCCGGCGGCAACCCCTTTTATACCTCCAGGATGATCGCCCCCATCTACCCGGTCTACTGGCGGGATAGCCTTAACCGGATGGCCATAGATCCTGCTACCGGCGAGAACAAGCTCGATTGGAGCGATGCTAAAAAAGATCCCGACTTCAGTATGGGTACCCGTCCTTTTGGCCCGGGTTCTAATATACTGGGCTCCATGGCCATGGACGACGATTCCCGTAAAATGACGAATGTAACGGCCAACAGCTACCTGGAAGCCACGTTCCTTAAAGATTTTACGTTCAGGACCAGTCTCTCCGGCAGCTATTACAATAGCAACAGCAATTCGTACCGGAATATGCTGCACGGGCAGTTTTTGAACAAAGGCGCGGGCAGCAAATCGACCAATAATATCTATTCTTATACCTTCAACCAGATACTGACCTGGCAGCACGCTTTCGACAAACACCACGTCGAAATCATGGCCGGGCACGAAAACTACCAGTTCCAGCAGAAAATGGTTTTTGCATCCAGGAGTAACTTCCCGGTGCCGGGTATCCAGGACCTGTCTATTGCTACAACGGCCGATGGATCGGGCTCGGAAACCAACCTGCAGCGTATAGAAAGTTACCTGTCAAGAGCCAATTATGATTACGACAGCAAGTACTACCTGTCTGCCAGTTTCAGAAGGGACGGTTCTTCCCGGTTCTACCGCGATGCGCGCTGGGGTAATTTCTGGTCGGTAGGCGGCGCCTGGAGGATAAGCCAGGAACGCTTTATGGCGGGTTCCAAAAACTGGCTGGATGATCTCAAGCTTAAAGTAAGTTATGGTGAGCAGGGTAACGACGCCCTTATCGATCGCGACGGCCTGTCGCCTTTCTATTACGCCTGGCAGTCGTTTTACGATGTAACCTACGCCAACGGGCAGATCCCGGGTGGCGTAGTGGCCTCGCTCGAAAACAAGGCCCTGCGTTGGGAAACCAGCAAGAACTTCAATACCGGTATCGAGTTCGGTTTGTTTAACCGCATTACCGGTTCGATCGAGTACTTTACCAAAGGCTCCAGCAACCTGTTGTTCCAGGTGCCGATGCCGGCCTCTTCGGGAGTTACTTACCGCTGGCAGAATATAGGCAGCATGGTCAACAAAGGCATAGAGGTGCAACTAAACGCCGATGTGGTAAGACAGCGGAACCTGACCTGGAATGTAGGCCTGAACGTTTCTCATTTTACCAACGAAATTACAAAGCTGCCCCCTGACCAGGACAAGATCATCGTGGGCAACAAACAGTTGATGGTCGGTAAATCGATTTACGACTTCTTCCTGCTCGACTATGCCGGCGTAGATCCCGGCAATGGCGATGCCCTGTATTATTACGATAACCCGGCCAACGGCAAAAGAGAAACCACCAACGATGCCATCGTGGCCAGGAATAACGGCGGGCGTGTATATGCCGGCTCCTCTATCCCGGATCTGTATGGCGGTATCAACAGCAGCCTGAATTATAAAGGCTTCGACTTTTCCTTCCTGTTGTCATTCGGATTGGGCGGTAAGTTTTATGATGGTACCTATGCAAGCCTCATGTCTTCCGACTTCGGGCAAACCTGGAGTAAGGATATAGAAAAGCGCTGGCAGCAACCCGGCGACGTTACCGATGTGCCCCGGTTGGAGCGCGGCAACGTGAACCTGAATGCAGCCAGCACGCGTTTCCTGACCAGCGCCAGCTACCTCAATATCCGCAATGTGAGCCTGGGTTACACCCTGCCTTCGAAATTGATGTCCCGCGCCGGTTTCAAATCGCTGAGGGCCTATGTTTCCTGTGATAACCTGTGGCTGTTTTCCAAGCGTAAGGGTATGGATCCGCAAGGTGCATTCGATGGCAATGCCGCCTATTCCTATTCCCCGGTACGGACCCTTGTGTTCGGTGTAAACGTTAAGTTGTAACCCTAAAATCAATTATTATGTTTAATAAGAAAATAGCTGTGGTATGCCTCGCCTTATCCGCTCTTACGGTGGGCTGCCAGAAAAAATACCTCGATACCAATCCTACCGACAAAATAGCGCCCGACGTCATTTTTGAAACGACGCAAAATGCCCGGGTGGCCTTGAACGGGATGCATCGCTTTATGAATACCGTGCCCTGTGTATTCGCCAATACGGACAACCACTACGACTTTGGAGAAAAGACCATCGATATCATATCGGATGTGATGGGCAACGATATGGTGAACCTGGATATCGGTTATAACTGGTACCGCTGGCTCTATAAATACCAGAACAGCCGTAACCCTACCGCAGGCGAGCCGATCCTGGTCTGGAATTTCTATTACAAGATCATCAACAATGCCAATAATATCCTGGCCCATATAGACGGCGCCCAGGGCGCCCAGGCCGATAAGGATGATATTAAGGGGCAGGCCTATGTATACCGTGCCTGGGCCTACTTCGGGCTGATCCAGTTTTACCAGTTTACTTATAAGGGGCATGAAAGCGCTCCCGGCCTGCCCATCAGTACGGTGGCCACCACCTCCACCACGCCATCCAACAAGCGTTCTACGGTGCAGGAAGTATACACCCAGATTACGAGCGACCTGGATGCTGCCCTGCTGCTGCTGCCCGGGGGCGGGTTGCGCGGCGATAAGTCGCAGCTCGACGGTTCTGTGGCCAAAGGCGTTTACGCCAGGGTAGCCCTGGTTATGAACGATTGGGAGAAAGCAGCAACCATGGCCCGCGAAGCGCGGACCGGCTATAAACTGATGAGTGCATCGGAATATGGCGCGGGCTTTAAGCTAACCAACAACGAATGGATGTGGAACTCGAATATATCGGAGGAGCAATCCAACGGCATGAATATCAGCTCGTTTTTCTCGCATATGGATATTACCGCTGCCGGTTATGCCGGTGCCGGTGCATTCCGGTGTATCACCAAGGAGCTCTACGATAAGATACCGGACGGCGACGTGCGTAAAACGCTTTTCGCAGACGAGGAGACGGCAACGGCCAACGAGATCCCGGAATACACCCAGTTGAAGTTCCGGTTGGAATCGACCTCTTCCTGGTTCTCGAACCTGCTGTACATGCGTGCTGGAGAGATGTACCTGATAGAAGCCGAAGCACAGGCGCATGGTGCGTCGGGTAATGCTGTGGCGACGCTCGAAGAGCTGGTTAAGTCCCGGTTCCCGGCCTATACGGCGCCCGCCGGTGGCCAGGCCCTGCTGGATGAAATCTACCTGCAGCGCCGTATAGAGCTCTGGGGCGAAGGTTTCAGCTTTACCGACATCCATCGCCTCAAAACCGGTCTGAACCGGCCCACCGGCCCCGGTAACCATGAACCGGCCGCCACGGGTGGGGTTTTGAAGCTCGATGCCAATTCGCCTTCATTGTTATTTAAGATACCGCAATCTGAAATGGACGCCAACAAGGCCTTTACGGCTGCCGATCAGAATCCCTAAGCGGTAACTCCCAGCCCTTTTATACTTTATCACCAACCGGGAAAGCGATCTGTGCCTCGTGCACAGGTCGCTTTTTTTGTTTTTTATGCGGCTGAGGCCTATATGGTTGATAGGTCAGCTATTTTTTCCGGTGCGCAACCAGCCCCGACTACCGATAAATGTAACTGTTAATAAGAACGAATTGATTTTAAATATTATGCTAAATAAAACATATGCTATTGTCAATTAGCACAGTATTTATTTTCTATGCAGATAAATTTATGTAATTTAAATTATGCATTGTCATAATGTTCATGTGTTTAGTTTTGATAAAAAAATGTTATCTCCGGTTGTGTTCCGCGGGGCGGAATAGCAGTTATCCGTGTAAAATCTATAGATTTTGCTGATAATTGTTAACGATAGATTTTCATTAACTTTATTATAAGTTAAAATTATAACTGTTTATGGGCCTTTGTGCACGTATAAAATGTTGATTTTCTGTTTTAATGTGCATTTTATGGATTTGTAATAATTATTATTCGTACTTGCGATCAATTATTTGAATAGTTTTTGTAGAAAATAATAAAGCGTTTTCTATATTTGGTAAACTAAATATATTCAATGCATGAAAAAACTATTACTTACGTGTGCGGCCCTGCTATCGCTGGGGCTGCATGTAGCCATGGGCCAGACCAGGCCGGTTAGAGGACAGGTATTGGATGATAAGGGCGAAGGTGTTCCCGGGGCCAGCGTACAGGTTAAGGGTTCCAAAACCGGGACCATAACCGATGCGGACGGCAACTTCTCGCTCGATGTCCCGGATGATGATAATACGCTTGTGATTAAAGCAGTTGGCTTTGCTGCGCAGGAAGTTGCAGCGGGCGATGGCGATAACGCGATCAATGTTAAATTAAACGCTTCAGCCCAATTGCTCGGCGAAACGGTAGTGACCGCATTGGGTATCAAAAAAGAGAAAAAAGCACTCGGTTATTCCGTGAGCGAAGTAGGAGCCGACCAGATCGAAAGGTCCGGGGAGCGTAATGCCATCCAGTCGCTGGCTGCAAAAGCCCCCGGTGTACAGGTGGTGTCCAGCGCAGGTACGCCCGGCGCTTCTACCAAAATATTGCTCAGGGGCAACTCTACCTTTACGGGTAACAATGCTCCCCTGATCATTGTGGACGGAATTCCCATCGATAACGGTTCTACCAATGTTTCCAACCAGTCGTCGCCGGCCGATAATCCCTTTAACCAGAACCTGCAGGGTGTTAACGAATCCAACAGGGCCCTCGACATCAACCCCGACGATATCGAATCGGTGTCTGTACTGAAAGGACCTGCCGCCGCTGCCCTGTACGGCGCCAACGGTGGTAACGGCGCTATCGTTATTACGACCAAAAAAGGGAAATATGGCCAGGGCAAGACCCTCGGTATTACCTTTAATTCTTCTTTAGAGATCAACAAAGTAAGCAAGCTGCCTAAAACCCAGAGCATCTATGCGCAGGGTAACAACGGCAAGTTTATTACCGGCACTACGCCCCTGAGCTGGGGGCCTAAGATCGGTACCGACCCGAATGCAATGACCGCTTACGATAACTTTGCTAACTTTTTCCAGACCGGCGTGGGTTACAACAACTCCCTGTCGCTGAATGGTGGTAATGATAATGCGATCTTCCGCGTAAGTATCGGTAACTATAACACCAAGGGTATTATTCCCAACTCCAAGCTGAACCGTACCAACCTGACGGCGAACGGCGAAGCCAAACTGTCGAGCTGGTTGACTATGGGCGCTACCGCCAACTATGTCCATACCGAAACCCGCATGGTGCAGAATGGTAGTAACGTATCCGGGCCGATGCTGTCGCTGTTCCGTATGCCGGTCTCCTATGATGTAACGAAAAACTACTTCGACCCCATTACCAATACCGGCGAGAATTATATTAACGCCTACGATAACCCGCTGTTTTCCGTATACCGCAACCCTTACAACAGTTATATCGACAGGGTATACGGTAATACCTACTTTACCGCCAATATTCTTAAGGAGCTGGTGCTGACTTATAAGATCGGTGTGGATGCCTATGGCAAACAGGATGTCCAGATCTTCGATATCAACTCTAAGGGTAACAATACCAACGGCTTGGGCCAGGTCAATAAATCTTCGACCAATTACCTGCAGGTCTATTCCGACCTTATCCTGCGCTATAATAAGAAATTCGGCGACTTCGATTTCGGCGCTATGGCCGGTTACAACTATTGGTATACCGAAAGCCGTACCAGCTTTATCAGGGGTACCAACCTGTATGTACCTAACTTTTATAACCTGGACAACGCTGCCGATCTATATGCCAGTAATGCCGACGCTTATCAGCGTTCGCAGGCCATTTACGGGGAGCTTAACTTTGGCTACCGCTCTTTCCTGTACCTGAACCTTACCGGAAGAAACGAATGGAATACAGCATTTGGTAAAGGAGGTCCTTCCTTCTTCTATCCTACGGCTAACGTGTCGTGGATCTTCTCGGAGCATATCCCGCAGAACGATATCCTCTCTTATGGTAAGTTGAGGCTGGCGATATCCAAAGCCGGTATCCCGCCGATCCAGTATGTAGACATGAACTATTATGCCCGGCCGTTCCTTACCGATGGTTCTACCAATGGTAACGGATTCCCTTATCTTGGCCAGGGCGGTTATATGCCGCTTAACGTAAACCACCCCGGTGGGCTGAAGCCTGAAACCGTTACGGGTAAAGAGATCGGCCTGGAATTCAGGTTCTGGAGAAACAAGATCAGCTTTGAAGCGACCTACTATCATCAAACCAGTAACAGCCTGTTGCTTTTCCGCCCGGTTGCACCGAGCTCCGGTTATGTATCTGAATACGTAAATGCAGGTAAAATGCAGAACCAGGGTGTGGAACTGGCCTTAAATTTTGAGATATTCAAAAACAAAGACTGGAATATCAGCGTAGGTGGTAACTGGGCCAAGAACGTATCCAAAGTACTGGAGCTGGCGCCCGGCGTTACCGAACTGTCGCTCGAATCGGGCTTTACCGCAATGGGATCTTATGCCATCGTGGGCCAGCCTTATGGCGCATTTTACGGAACCGTATGGGAGCGCAATGCATCCGGTCAGTTGATTATCGACCAGGACGGTTACCCGATCGTTGCCCAGAAAAGCGGCAACCTGGGTAATCCGAATCCCGATTGGCTGATGGGCCTGAATGGCAATTTCTCCTGGAAAGGGCTGACCCTGTCTATGCTTTGGGATATCCGCCATGGCGGTAAGGTTTGGAACGGTACCTGGGCCAGGTTGAACAACGTGGGCCGTACCGACGAATCTGCAGACAGGGAGCATGACTACGTAGTTGCCGGTGTGCATGAAGATGGTACGCCCAATACCACCGCGATCCCGGCTAAGGATTATTTCCAGTATGTTCAGGGCGACGCGGGTGGCGCAGCTGAAAACTCCATCCAGGATGGTGGCTGGATCAGGCTGCGTTCTATCGGCTTAAGCTACCGGTATACGTTCCAGAAAACAGGAAAATCTTCCAACCCGTTCCAGTATGTGGAAGTGGGCTTTACCGGAAGGAACCTGTTCCTGCACACCAATTACAAAGGTGTAGATCCTGAAACCAGCCTTACCGGCTCCGGTTCCAATATTGGTGGCTGGGATTACTTCAATAACCCCGGTTCCAAATCTTACATCTTCAATCTTAAATTCGGTCTCTAAAAATATTCTTGTATGAAATCTAATATAAAACTACTTATCATAGCGATGGCTACCCTGTCTATGGGGGTCATGACAGGCTGTAAGCGGGGAGACGATTTTTTTATCAGTCCTAATAATCCGTCAAAGGTTACGCCTGCACTGTTGCTGACGGCTATCGAAGTCTCTACCTACAACTCTTACGAAGGCATGCTGGTAAAAAACGCCTCGGTACTCGTTCAGCAGAATGCCGGAGTAGACGGGCAGATGCTGCCGATCAATAACTACCTGCTTGCCGAAAATGAATTCGACAACCAATGGGGCCAGAACTACCAGGCCTTGTTTTCCTGCAAACAACTGCAGGACCAGTTCGGAGCGGCAAACCCTTATTATTCCGGCATAGCCGATGTATTGGCTGCCATGAACTGGGGTATCGTATCCGATCTTTGGGGCGACATACCTTTCTCCGAAGCCTTACAGGGACAAGACAACTATACGGCAAAATACGACGGGCAGGAGCAGGTGTTCAAAGGCATCATCGCCTTGCTGGACGATGCCATTACCAAGTTGAGCATGAATGCGAGTGCCAATGAGTTGTTGCCAGGCGCCGACGATATTACCTTTGGCGGCGATGTTACCCTTTGGACGAAAACGGCCTATGCGCTGAAAGCGCGTTACCTGAACCGGTTAAGCAACAAAGCATCCTATAGCCCCTCCGATATCCTGGCCAGCCTGCAAAAAGGTATGCAGAGCTCCGGTGATGACTTTATCACCAAACACGGCGATGCAGCGACTGAGCGCAACCAGTGGTACGATTTCCAGCAGGGCAGGGCTAACTATGCGCTGGCCAGCCAACCCTTCGTAGATTCGATCAAGCTGCGCCCAACCGATAAAAGGTTAACCGCCTACTTCAACACCTTCGATACTACAGGCCAGGTAATCGGCAGTCCTATTGCCACGCCTTCGTCCGAAGCTTCCGATTGGGGCCCTTATCTTGCAGGTGGTAATACTACCGGCGTAAGGCTGATCTCCTTTACCGAAGCCAAATTTATCGAAGCAGAAGTGAAAGCACGCCAGGGAGATGCCCCAGGTGCCGCCGCCGCATTGAACGCCGCGATTAAAGAGTCTTGCTCTACCGTTACCAATGGCGCATACGATGGCGCCGACATCGCCATCTATACCGCAGCCAATGTGGACCTGAGTCGCGTGATCTACGAAAAATGGATCGCCATGTTCGGAAGTGTGGAACCTTATAACGACTATCGCAAGACCGGTTTCCCCAAATTGGTGGTAAATCCTAACGGCCGTCTGCCCGTTATTCCTACCCGCTTCCCAACACCTCAGGCCGAAAGGGTTTCCAATCCTAACGCCCCCGTGCCAACCCTGACCACCCCGGTTTGGTTTGCCCAGAATTAAGACAGCATCCTATTCCAGTATACAAGTACAAAAGGAACCACATCGATGTGGTTCCTTTTGTTTATAAATTATAGTTACTTTCGCTGCCGCTTACTATATCCTATGAAAAAAATTATGTACCTCCTTTGCTGCCTGGCGGCGGGGGCTGCGCATGCGCAAAGCAATTACCAGCCAAGTACCGTGGTCACTACCGGTAGCGATACCCTCCGGGGCTGGATCGACTATAAAGAATGGGATCAGAACCCCGTGTCCTTCAAATTTGCAGATAATCCCGAAGGGCGCAATCCCAGGGTGTATACGGTAAAAGAGGTGGCTGCATTTACGATCAAAGACAAAGACTACTTTGAAAGAGCCGTGGTCAGCAAAAGCATGGATAAAACGGAACCGCTGGAAGAACTGTCGCTGGGGGCAGACCGCAGTACCGTACAGGATACCCTCTGGCTGCGCCTGGAATATACCGGTCGCAGGCTGCGGCTTTACGGCTACCAGGACAGGCTAAAGACCCGTTATTATATGCGGGAAAAGGAAAGCCCGGTATACACCGAGTTGGCATACCGGCGATATTATACAGACGGGGCTTCCGGGGCCCGCAAACTGGTTACCGACTACCACTACCGCGAGCAACTGATGACGATAGCCGGTAAAATAAGAGGACTGAATACCGCGACATTGTCTGAAATGCTGTATACCACCGAATATTCAGAGAAAAGCCTGGGCAGGGTCATTGCTTTTATCAACGGCAATGAAAAGCCCGTACGGGCTTCGCGGGCAAAATCAAAATGGGAGTATTATGCCGGGCTGGCGCTTACGGGAAGCCGGGCCAGCTATAGCGGTACGCACGAATTGGCGAACAATGCTTCGAGCCGGTTGTCCTGCCTGCCCGGGGTATCGGCAGGTGTCGATTTCCTGGCCAATCCTTATGTCAAAAAAGTGCTGGTACGCCTCGACCTGTCGCTGTCGATGGCACAGGCCGACATCTCCAAGCCGATGGGTATCGATGGCAATGGTTATATAAAGCACCGTTTCGACCAGTACAACATTGCGCTCAGCCCCATGTTTATTTATAACCTGTATAATAAAGAACAGCTGAAATTAAACCTGGGAGCGGGTCTTAGCTTTAACTACGCGATATACAGTAATAATGTATACGAACAGAAATATAACCTTGGCGGACCGGGCGGAAGTTATAACTACAAGGAATCAGTGAAAATGGAACCTGCCTGGCTGGGTATACCCGTAAGGGCCGGGCTTATCCTGCGGCGGCATATCGATATCTATGTGCAATATCATGTGATTACCTCCACGGTCGCAAGTTTTGCCGATCATTCGATCGGGATACAGAGTTTCAGGGTAGGGGTCAATTATCTTTTGCCCTGAGTGCTCTATCATAATTTTGTAAAAAGGCCGGCCATAAACCGGCCTTTTTCTATTTACTTGCCGGTGAGATATTACCTTTGTCCTTCAATACAGCATATGCCCCAGTCCTACAGTCAGTTTAAAGCCTTTGGCGCGATCACCAAAGCGGCCTTCCGGTCTATCGCCAAGAGTCCGTCTTCCGTTGTTTTTACCATCGCGTTCCCGCTTATTTTTATCCTTGTATTCGGCTTCCTGGGTGGTGGCGGCGCCAAGGCCGTTAAGGTAACCCTGGCGCCCGGCGCCGACACGGCCAACGCGCTCTATGCCGCCCTGCAACATATCGACCTCGTAAAAATACAGCCGCAGGCGCCCGGCAAGACCCTGGAGCAACGCTTGTCGAAAGGAGAGGTCAATGCCGTGCTCGATATCCGTAAAACCGGGGGCACGCCGGCTTACCGGATCGGTATCCGCACCATGACTGCCGATGCCGATAAGGCAGCCCAACTGGCAGCTGTGCTGGAAAGGGTCGCACTGAGCCAGGATGCCGATGCCGCGCGGCGTATCAGCGAGCTGATCGCTGTCGAAAAAACCACGATACAAAGCCGTAAGTTCAATACCATAGACTTTATCCTGCCCGGGCAATTGGGCTTTTCCCTGCTGGCCTCGAGCGTGTTCGGTACCGCCTTCGTGTTTTTTAACCTGCGCCAGTCGCTGGTGCTGAAGCGCTTTTTTGCCACACCGGTACGCCGCGAATTCATTATCCTGGCCGAGGGCTGCGCCCGTATGATCTTCCAATTGCTGGGCGCGGCTTTGATTATCCTCGTCGGCCGTTTTTTCCTGGGCTTTACCCTGGTGCACGAGGTAGTTACCGTTATCAATATGCTGCTCATCTGTGCGCTGGGCCTGCTGGTGTTTATGAGTTTCGGTTTTATCATCAGCGGTATTGCCCGCAGCGAGGCTACTATCCCGCCTTTGTCTAACCTCATCACCTTGCCGCAGTTCCTGCTTGCCGGCACCTTTTTCTCCATCGATGCCTTCCCCGCATGGATGCAGCCGGTTTCCAGGGCTTTGCCGCTTACCTATCTCAATGATGCCTTGCGCCAGGTGGCCTTCGACGGGGCTTCGCTCTGGGATGTAAAAATGGATATCGGTATCCTGCTGCTTTGGGGTGTTATCGGTTACTTCGCGGCATCGCGGGTGTTTAAATGGGAATAATACACCGGTTTATGGGATCAAGCGAAAAAGTTGGGGGACTCCGGTATACTTACCCTGTTTTTTTATTCTTCTTTGTCTTGATACAAAGAAGCAAAAATCAAGACTGTAGAAAAAGTGCTAAAAATGCCTTGTAAGCCTAAAAGAAATAAGCCCGGGCAGTAGTAAAAATTGGACACAGGAATGACGAATGAACTAAAGTACAGGGCCAGACTGTGGGAACTGTATTTCTTTCTATACGGCGTCCTGCAGCATTTATTCGCTGTGTTTTTTATTTTCCTATTGGTGCTCATGAGCGCTACGCGGTTTATTAACGCCCTTTTTCTAAAGGTCGATATGTTTGGTTGTTTCCTGGTTTGACGTCCCGGCAGTGTATGTAACGGGTGTTGAGCAAAGCATGCCTACGCGATTGGTGGCCAGATGTTACGACCAATATGCACCCGTTCGCTGCGTCGCCGTATCGCTGCGAGAAAAAATGAAATTCGCGGGATCCTATTCGCCGCCAGGGCCTGGTATTGCAGTATATTTATCTATCCTGGATAGCTTAAGTGCTCCCTATTAATTTACCTTGAATAAATAATAGAGGAACAGATCTGCAGGTTCGATTTTTAATCCCCCCCAGAAATTCTGCCTGATCCGGTTTATGTTGTCCATCATTATGCTAAAAAAAGGGTTATAAAAAAGAAGAGAGCAGCTTTACAAGCTGCTCTCTTTCGTTGAAGGGGATTCCGTAATTTATTTAGATCACCAGCATGGCATCGCCATAGCTGAAGAAATTGTATTTCTCTTTAATCGCTACCTGGTAAGCTTCCATCGTAAGATCGTAACCGGCAAAGGCCGCTACCATGATCAGCAGGCTGGTCTTAGGCAAGTGGAAATTCGTTACCAGCGAATTGGCAATCGAAAAGTTATGGGGCGGGTGGATAAACAGGTTGGTCCAGCCGTCTTTGGGTTTCAGCAGGCCACGTGCGGTAACAGAGCTTTCCAGGGCGCGGATGGTAGTGGTACCTACCGAGCAGATACGCCTTTTTTCCTCGATACCTTTATTCACGATATCGCAGGCATACTCGCCTACTTCGAAGAACTCCGCATCCATTTTATGCTTGCTCAGGTCTTCTACCTCGATAGGGCGGAAGGTACCCAGGCCGGTGTGCAGGGTTACCTCGGCAAACTTAACGCCTTTGATCTCCATGCGTTTGATCAGCTCGCGGCTGAAGTGCATACCGGCTGTAGGAGCAGCTACCGCACCTTCATACTTGGCGTATACGGTCTGGTACCTTTCTTTATCCTCTTCGTCGGGTTTGCGTTTAATGTATTTGGGCAGTGGCGTTTCGCCCATGCTGTCCAGTACGGCTTTAAATTCTGTTTCCGTGCCATCGAAGAGGAAACGGATCGTACGGCCGCGGGAGGTGGTGTTGTCGATTACTTCCGCTACCAGCTCGTCATTATCGCCAAAGTACAACTTGTTACCTACCCTTATCTTACGGGCAGGATCTACGATCACGTCCCAGAGCCTGTTCTGCCTGCTCAGTTCGCGCAGCAGGAACACTTCGATACGGGCGCCGGTTTTTTCCTTGCGGCCATACAGGCGTGCAGGAAATACTTTTGTGTTATTCACGACCATCACATCCTTGTCATCGAAATAGCTCATGATGTCCTTAAACACTTTGTGTTCGATTTTACCGGTGTCGCGGTGTACGACCATCAGGCGGCTCTCGTCACGTTGTTTGGAAGGATGCTGGGCAATCAGGTTAATAGGGAGGTCAAACTTAAATTGGGATAATTTCATATCTTACAGGATATGGGGATTGAATTTTGTGAGTAAAAAAGTGTGCAAAGATAAGACAAAATAAATAAATGCCGTTTTATTTGTTCCCTAAATTATATGTACTAAATTAAACGCGCCGCCCGGGCTGTTACGTATCCGATATCCCTAAAAAAAATATACCTGTTTTTTCTGAAATTGAATTACTTTTGTGCCTTCTTGAAATGATGCTTTTTTCCATGGAAAATCAACACCACCAACTTACAGAGAACGAACTGGACATTAAAACTTCCAAACCTTCTACCTCCAGGTTTTTCTTTTTACTGGGCTTTTTCGGCATTTTCATCTTTGCCTGGGCCGGTTGTTTTAACCTGTATCAGCACTCCTACAAAGGCGCCGAAGATGTTCCGGTAAACGAAAGTTCCCTGATCACCGGTCCTAAATATAAATAAGCCGTACCGCTTCCGCCAATGATGGTCTGCCAACAGGATACTGCAGTCGTTATACTCAGTTATAACAGCAGGAAATGGCATGAGTTATTCTTGCCGGAGATCGTAGCCCAGGCTGCCGCCGGCTACGAAGTCTACGTGGTCGACCACGCTTCCCCTGACGATACTTACAAATATGTATCCCGGAATTACCCCGGGGTGCACCTTATACGGCTTACCGAAAATCATGGTTTTGCCTGGGGATATGCCGAGGCGCTGAAACAGATCAGCGCCAAATATTATGTCCTGCTCAGCTCCGATTTCGAAGTAACCGAGGGCTGGTTTCCGCCTATCTACAAGGCTATGGAAGCCAATCCAGTCATGTCGGCTTGCCAACCCAAGATCCGCTACTACCGCGATAAAGCCTATTTCGAATATGCCGGCGCAGCCGGTGGCTTCATGGACAAGTGGGGCTACCTGTTTTGCCGCGGCCGTATTTTCTCCACGCTCGAACAGGACCAGGGACAATACGACCAACCTGCCGAATTGTTCTGGGCCTCGGGTGGTTGTTTCGTAGTAAGGGCAGAGGTATACCATCGCCTGGGCGGCCTCGACCCCGACCTGTTTGCCCATATGGAAGAGATCGACGTATGCTGGCGTATGAAAAACGCCGGGTATACCATCGGTTATGTGCCGGACAGTACGGTATTCCACGTTGGTGGCAGTGTCATCACTTATGGCAGCCCGCAAAAAACATTCTATAATTTCCGGAACAGTCTTGTGCTCCTGTTGAAGAACGAGCAGGCGGGTAAACTGGTTTGGCTGATGCCGCTGCGCCTGTTGCTCGATGGGCTGGCCGCCCTGCAATTCCTGGCCTCCGGGCAGTTCCGCAATATCTGGGCCATTGTAAGGGCGCACTGGAGTTTCTTCCTGGCCTTCGGCAAATGGTATAAAAAGCGAAAGGCCGTACAACCTTTGGCTACCAACCGCAACCGTAAGGGTATTTACAGGAAAAGCATTATTTTCCAGTATTTCCTCGGTGGCAAAAAGAAATTCAGCGACCTGGCTCCCGGCGATTTCATAACCTGATCCCGCTCCTTCCCCCTGTACATTGTTATTTTAGATACTGGTATAAGCCGGTGCTGCTGCTATTTTGCTACCTTTGCATTTTGCAAATCAATTTTTTTAAAGGAGTATGAGCCGCAAGGGTAGAGTTTTAGTAGCCATGAGTGGCGGTATCGATAGCACGGTTACCGCTTTGATGCTGCATGAGCAGGGATATGAAGTTGTGGGCATTACCATGAAGACCTGGGACTATGCCGCTGCCGGTGGCAGCAAAAAAGAAACCGGCTGCTGTAACCTGGATTCTTTTAATGATGCGCGCCAGGCCGCCGTACAGCACGGTTTCCCGCATTATGTGCTGGATATCCGCGAGGAGTTCGGCGGAGCAGTAATCGAAAATTTTGTTGAAGAATATATTGCAGGCCGTACGCCTAATCCCTGTGTATTGTGTAATACGCACATTAAATGGTCGGCCCTGCTGAAACGTGCCGATGCGCTGGATTGCGAGTTTATATCGACCGGGCACTATGTAAAAGTGCGCGAGGAAAACGGCCGTCATGTATTGTCAAAAGCCAAAGACCTGACTAAAGACCAGAGTTATGTGTTGTGGGGCCTGGGCCAGGACGCCCTGAGCCGCAGCATATACCCGCTGGGTGATTACCTGAAAACCGAAGTACGCCAGATCGCACTCGATATGGGTTATCCCGAACTGTCTAAAAAAGCCGAAAGCTACGAAATCTGCTTTGTGCCCGATAACGACTACCGCAGCTTCCTGAAAAGGAATGTAGACGGCCTGGAAGAAAGGGTGAACGGCGGTAATTTTGTACTGGCCGATGGCAGTATTGTGGGTAAACATAAAGGTTACCCCTTCTATACGATCGGGCAGCGCAAAGGGCTCGATATCGCTATGGGGCGCCCGGTGTTTGTAACTAAGATCATACCCGAAACCAATACCGTAGTGCTGGGCGATGCCGACGAGCTCGAACAGAACATTATGACGGTAGGCGGGCTGAATATGGTAAAGTATGCCGCTATTCCCGAAGGCTTCGAAGCCACCACCAAAATCCGGTACAAAGACGCCGGTACTTTAAGCCATTTACACAACGATGGCGATAAGGTGGATGTGCATTTCTACGAGCACGTTAAAGGTATTGCACCGGGCCAGTCGGCCGTGTTTTACGAAGGCGACGATGTGGTTGCCGGCGGCATTATCCGCTCTTCGGCAAAGGTGCCCGGACTGTAATCGTAACAATAATTTTATGCCCCGGATTGCCCCTTTTTGAAAAGGGGCAATTTTTTTTATAAAATGGTGGCAAATATGCTTAAATGAGAAAATAATTTCTATCTTACGTCCGTTTTAATGCACCAACGGGCATTGGAACCTTCTGTAAAAATACCCAGTTACTTTATGCGTAAACTTTTATTCCCATTACTCGCGGTAGCAGCGTTTTCGGCCACATTGGTGTCTTGTAAAAAAGACAAGGAAGATCTTTCTGAAATTGCACAGGGGCACAAATACGGCGGTGTCTATGTAGATGGCGGAGCCTATAGCCTTGGTAAGTATATCCTGTATAACGTCGATTCCACTTATTGGGACGATTTCCTGGGCGTATCTGTTCCTACGCACTGCCAGCTGCGTTACAACGTTGTAGACACTTTCCGCGACGATCAGAACCGCCTGTCTTACGTGATCGATATCCTGTACCGCAAAACCTCCCAGGATCCTTTTGTTCCGGCTGATGTAGCGTATGTTACCCCAACGGCTACGGGACTGGAATTCTCCCAGCGTAATATCAAATTCCTGAAACTGGTCTTCCCGGTATCCGAAGGCAAGAGCTGGAACGGCAATACCTTTATCCCGCTGGGTGATGAAGATTACGCTGAATACGATAATAACAAATGGAATTATACCTATGCCAATGTAGACCAGCCTTTCGATCCGGGCAATAACCTGTACGAGCATACCGTAACTGTAAACCAGATCGACGATGCGCTCAATAATCCGGATGTGGATTCTACGGTATACGCCTATCGTAACTACTCCCAGGAGATTTATGCCTATAACGTGGGTATGGTTTACCGGGAGCGTATTTACTGGGTATACCAGCCTACTATCGGCGCCCGTAAAGGATATGAAGTCGTTATGAAAGCGGTAGAAAGCAACTAAGCCGGTACCGTTCTGAACATAGTAAACAGGCATTGCTGCAAAGCGATGCCTGTTTTTTTGTGTATTGTTTTTACAGGTTCAGGTAGAACGGCTGTAATAAGTTGTGCAGGGAAGCAGTGTAGACCCCGGGAGCCTTATAGATAACCAGCTCTTCTGTTGCCGGCTGTGTTTGTGGCTGTTGGCTATACCAGCCGATCACCCGGTTGCAGGCTTTGCTGGGCATGGGTATTACCCGCAGCGTACGTTGTGCATACAGGTTATAGCGGCCTGCGGTTTCGTGCCAGGCTTCCCATTCGCTTGCCGGGTACATAATACAGGCGGCGCCTGTAGCTGTCAGCAGGCGGTACAGGTTTTGCGCCAGTGTTTCCTTGTCGAGGGTAATGCTGTGCCTCGCCTGGTTGCGTTGTTGCTGCGGCGCCTGTAACTGGTTGTGAAAAAAAGGAGGATTACACACAATGAAGTCGTACAACGCGTCAGCGGGGGGGACAAAATCCTGCAGGGAAGTATGCCATAGTCGGATGTTCGCTGCCCAGGGGCTTTGCCGGCAATTGTCGCCCGCCTGTTGCCAGGCATCAGCATCCAGTTCCAGCGCGTCTATGTAGAGCTGTGGGTTTTGCTGGGCCATCATGAGCGAAAGCAGGCCGGTGCCCGCGCCTATATCCAGGGCCCGGCCGGTAGCACAGCTGCCGGCGGCAAGCGCGCCTTGTATACAGGCATCGGTCGATACCTTCATGGCGCAGCGGTCCTGGTAGATCGTAAACTGCTTGAACCGGAACCAGTCGTTAGCCATTCTGGTCCCATTGTGTGCGGGCAGAAGGTACAGCGCTGAGGTCTGTAAACTGCTGCAACAGCATTTTGTAATAAGCCGTAATGCCGATCATGGCGGCATTGTCGGTGCAGTATTCAAACTTGGGCAGGTATACCTTCCAGCCATTTTTAGCGCCATAGGCTTCCAGTGCGGCGCGTAAGCCGCTATTGGCCGATACGCCGCCCGCGATGCCTATTTCTTTGATCTTCAGGTGGCGGGCCGCTTTCTCCAGTTTTTTCATCAGGGTCTTTACGATCGTATGCTGTACCGAGGCACAGATATCGGCCAGGTTTTCGGCTACGAATTCCGGGTTTTCTTTTACCTGTTTCTGCAGGAAGTACAATACGGAGGTTTTGATACCGCTGAAGCTGAAGTCATATTCCCGGATCTCCGGTATGGGGAAGGCAAACCGTTCGGGGTTACCTGTTTTGGCATATTTGTCGACCAGCGGACCTCCGGGGTAGGGCAGTTGCAGCATTTTGGCTATCTTGTCGAAAGCCTCGCCAGCAGCATCGTCCAGGGTTTCGCCGATAATTTCCATGTCCAGGTGGGAGCGGCAAAGCACAATCTGGGTATGGCCACCGGATACGGTAAGACAGAGAAAGGGAAATGCGGGTTTCGGATCTTCGATCCAGTGGGCCAGTACATGCGCCTGCATATGATGCACGGCAATGAGCGGTACGTTAAGCGATTGCGCAAAGGCTTTGGCAAAACCACTGCCGACCAATAAGGAACCGATGAGGCCCGGCGCCTGGGTAAAGGCAACGGCGGTAATCGCATCTTTAGCGATACCGGCGGTTTTGATGGCCTGGTCCACTACGGGTACAATATGCTGCAGGTGGGCCCTGGAGGCCAGCTCCGGCACCACGCCGCCGTATTGTTCGTGTACTTTCTGGGTCGCAATAATATTACTCTGTACCTGGCCGTCGCAGACTATGGCAGCCGAGGTTTCATCGCAGGACGATTCTATGGCAAGAATCACGTTTGGGGCATTATTCATAAACAGGATGCAAAAATATAAGAATTTCTACACTTCATTTTGCTGAATTGAAAAATATATCTATCTTTGCAGTCCCAAATAAAGAAAAAAAGGGGGTATCATACTATGCTTATTTTAGATGCAAAAGATTGCGAAAACATAGACAAAGCGCTTAAGAAGTACAAGAAGAAATTCGAAAAATCACGTACTCTGAATCAATTACGTGCTCGTCAGGCTTTCACAAAACCTTCCGTATCACGCCGTAAAGAAATCTTGAAAGCGGCTTACCGTCAGCAGATTCTTGCAGGTAAAGTAGAGCTTTAAGGATTAAAGCACTGATCCGGCAACGCAATGTTATAACATTTGTGGCTGGTTCGCTTATCATATTTTTACCGAAAGGGAATGTAATCACATTACATTCCCTTTTTGTGCTGCCCGGTGATGTAGCCAACCCTGCTCGTAGCGTCCCGATACGAGCAGGGTTTACTTTTATGGCGGATCAAGTAGAATTTCTGGGCGATTAATAAAAGCCTTGTTCTTAAATCGAATCATCATTTGCCAAACCCGTATTTATTTGCTTAGCTATTCGTAGTGTCTCGCTACGAATTTACCTGGCCTGGAAGCTACTACTATTTGCAACAGTAGAATACGCGTTTTTTTTCTCGCGGCGACGCAGCGAAGGGGTGTATATTGGTCGTAACATCTGGTTACCAACCGCGTAGGAATGCTTTGCCCAACGCCCATTACATGCACTGCCGGGACATCAAGCCAGGAAACAACCAAACATACCGGCCTTTAGAAAAAGGGCGTTAATAAACCGCGTAGCGCTCATGAGCACCAATAGGAAAATAAAAAACACAGCGAATAAATGCTGCAGGACGCCGTATAGAAAGAAATACAGTTCCCACAGTCTGGAACTGTACTTTAGTTCGTTCGTCATTCCTTGTCCATTTTTTTACTACCGCCCGGAATATTTCTTTTAGGCGTACAAGGCATTTTTAGCAATTTTCTACAGTCTTGATTTTTGCTTCTTTGTATCAAGACAAAGAAGAATAAAAAATCAGGGTAAGTATACCGGAGCCCCCAGTATTCCGCTTGATCCTTTATGGTCCCGCCTCTTTTGTCCCATTTTAAATTTATTTTTTAAACTGCGGTTGTATTTGCTAATTGTTTTTTCATTAAATTTGAATCAACAAAACAATCCCGCAGTACGGTTTGGTATTCGCTGAAATTATACCCGAATTCTTACGCTATATACGCTTCGAAAAGCGCATGTCGGATCATACTTTTTTAGCCTATCAAAACGATCTCACTTCCTTTTTTACTTTCCTGGAGTCCCAGTACGAACTAACCGGTATCGGGGAGGTAAAACATACGCATATCCGGTCCTGGCTGGCCGGGCTTAAGGAGGCGCAATGCAGCGAACGTACCCTGCAACGCAAGATATCGGCTGTGAAATCGCTGTATAAATACCTGTTGCGTACCGGTGCGGTTACCGTTAATCCGACACGGCTGGTACTCACGCCCAAAGCGCCGGCCCGTTTGCCGGTGTTCCTGGAAGAACAGCAGACCGAACTGATCGGTGGCGGGGCAACCGCTTTTGCCGAAGGCTTTGAAGGGGTTACCGAATACCTTATTCTTGAACTGTTGTACCAGACCGGTATGCGCCGGGCAGAGCTGGTACAGCTTAAAGAAGCTGATGTAGAGTACAGCAGGCAACAGATACGGGTATTGGGTAAACGCAATAAGGAGCGCATGGTGCCCGCAGGCGATGCGCTGCTGGCTGAACTCAAAGCGTATACAGAACTTAAAAGAAAAAATTTCAACCAAGCGGAACCGTTTTTGTTATGCTTAAAAACAGGCAAGCGGTTATATGCGCAATATGTATACCGGGTGGTGCAAAAGCACCTGAAGGGGGTAACTACCCTCACTAAAAAAAGCCCGCACGTACTGCGACATACCTTTGCCACCCATATGCTGAACAACGGCGCAGAGCTGAATGCCATTAAAGAAATGCTGGGCCACAGCAGCCTGGCCGCAACACAGGTTTACACGCACAATAATATCGAACGCCTCAAAGAGGTTTATCGCAAAGCACACCCTAAAAGCTAAAATCCTTTCTTATGATCTAAATCGACCCATAGCCAGCCCGCTGCGGGCTGGAATGATGACCCAGAATAATTATTGTTTACTTTTAAAATGACAAAAGATGAATGTACAAATTCAAACCGTTCATTTTGATGCAGACGAAAGGCTGCTTGAACACGTTCAGAAAAGATTGGATAAACTCAAAACCTTCCATGACCGGATAACGGGGGTGGAAGTATACCTCAGGCTGGAAAACTTATCGCAGAAAGTAAGAGATAAAGTGGCTGAAATAAAAGTATTTATTCCAAAGCATGCTTTGTTTGCCAAACACGAGTCTAAGGTTTTTGAAGAGTCTTTTGACGAAGCGTTCGATTCTATGGTGTCGCAGATAAAAAGACAAAAAGAAAAAATGATTGTATAAATCAGTCTAAAAATAGAAATTACCGGAAAAGCTGCACAACTTTGTGCAGCTTTTTTGCACCCGTCAATGTATACGTATGAATAAAGAAACCCAAACCTTAGGCAAACTCTACCTGATACCCGTACCCCTGGCCGAAAATGCCCTGTATACCATACCGGAAGCCGTAAAGGAACTGAGCTGCCGGCTCAAACATTATTTTGCAGAGCAAATACGCACTACCCGGCGTTACCTGAAAAGTATCGATAAAAGCGTGGTGATCGACGAGATCCTGTTTTCGGAGATCAATAACCAGCAGCCGCCGGATAAGGCGCTGTTGCGGCAATGGCTGAAGGCCGGGCACGATGTGGGTGTAATGAGCGAAGCGGGTTGTCCGGGTATGGCCGATCCGGGGAGCGAACTGGCAGCCGTGGCCCACGAGCTGGGCGCTACTGTAATACCGCTTACCGGTCCGAGCTCGCTGTTGCTGGCGCTTATGGCTTCGGGTTTTAACGGGCAGGGCTTCCGTTTTGCCGGTTACCTGCCGGTAAAAGAACCGATGCGGGGCAAAGCCTTAAAAGAACTGGAGGCACTGTCGCGCGAGCGCAACGAGACCCAGATCTTTATCGAAACGCCTTACCGCAATAACCAGATGATGCAGGATATTGTACGGCATTGCCGGCATACGACACGCGTATGTGTGGCTGCCGATATTACCGGCGATACCGAGATGGTCAGAACCCTGCCGGTAGCTACCTGGGCCCAGCAAATGCCCGATCTGCATAAAAGGCCCACCATCTTCCTGGTGCATGCCTCTTAATACTCCAGCTCTATGTCGCCGCCTACCGGGAAGCCCTGGCAGGTGAGCACCAGGCCCTGTTCCAGCTCGCGGTCGGTAAGCACTTCGTTATAGGCGATCCATACCCGGCCGCGGGTGCAGCGGGCCAGGCAGCTGCCGCATTGCCCCGACTCGCAGCTGTAAGGAATGTGTATGCCCTCTTTTTTGGCCTGTTGCAGGATGGATACCGGGTATTGTACCTGCATGCTGTAGGTCTTGCCATCAAGCTGTATGCTCACGGTATGCGGATCGGTATCGGGCGGTGTTTCCGTAATCTCGGGCACATAACTCACGAAATTTTCGGTACGGATATTTTGTTTGGGCACACCCTCGGTAAGCAGGGTGATGCTGACGGTATCCATATAGTCGACCGGGCCGCAGATATAACAAAGCATCGTATCGCGGGAGGTCTGTTCGCGTTCGGCCAGCATGGCGGTCAGCAAACTATTGTTGAGCCTGGATTTCAGGATGTTGTTGGAGCTGCTGAACAGGAAATCGATGATCAGCCTGCCCTTGCTTTGTTCGGCCAGGTGGATCAGTTGCCGGTAGAAAATAGTATCGGATGCGCTGCGGTTGCTGTAGATCAGTACAACCGATAGTGTTTCGTGCGCGGCAAGTATGGTTTTGATCAGGGAGAACACGGGTGTGATACCGCTCCCGGCTACGAAGAAGAATACCTGCCGGTAAGGGCTGAGGTCCTCGGGCAGGGTAAACAGCCCGCCCACACCGGTACAAAGCAGTTCGTCGCCCTTCTGGGCATGGTCTATAAAGTACCGCGAATATTCCCCGTTCTCTACCCGTTTTACCGTTATGGAGAGGGGCTCGCTGCATTCCGGCGAGGAAGAGATGGAGTAGGAGCGGCGTTGTTCGCCCGATGGTTTTGGAAAAGCAAAGGTGAGGAATTGACCGGAGCGGTAACGGTAAGGTGTGCCGTCCTGTTGCTGCAATACAAAAGTGCGCGCGTCCTGGGTTTCAGTAATGATCTGCTGTATCTTAAGCCGTTGATATGTTGGGTGCTCCTGCATGAATGGATATCTGGAAGTCAAACTTACGAACTTTACCATAAAACGATCTTTGTTCTTATTTTTACCAGATGAAAAAGATCCTGATCCACCTTTGCCTGGCAGCAGCCTTTCCCGCCTTTGCACAGCATAACGACTCGCTTAATTTACGTCAACTCTCCGATGAAATTATGTTGCATGGCACCTGTTATGATAACCTGCGGGTGCTTACCAAAGAGATCGGTCACCGGCTGAGCGGATCACCTGAGGCCGCGCGTGCGGTAAGCTGGGGCGAGGCTGCATTGAAGCAGGCCGGCGCCGACAAGGTATGGCTGCAACCGGTGCTGGTGCCTTTGTGGGTAAGGGGCAGCGAGTCGCTTATGGTACAGCTGAAGGGTAAGGAATTTGAACCGCTCCATATGCTCTCGCTGGGCAATACCGAGGGGACTGCCGGTAAAGTGCTGGAACGGACCCTTATTTGTGTGCCCGACCTGGCGGCTTTCGACAAGCTATCCGACGCCGAGGTAAAAGACAAGATCGTTTTTTTTGATTATAAATTCCGCCAGGAACTCATCAGTACATTCGAAGGGTATGGCGATGCGGTAAAATACCGCTGGGTAGCTGTAAACAAAGCGGCCCAGCGCGGTGCTGCAGCGGTGATTATCCGTTCGGTAAGCACGGCTCCCGACGATGTGCCGCACACCGGGGCCTCGCGCTACGAAGACGATGCGCCACATATACCTGCTATTGCCATCGGCAATACGGGGGCGGATAAGCTTGCAGCTGCCTGCAAAAAGCGGGTTATAAAAGCGCGCCTGACTTCCGATTGCGGCATGAAAGGTGTGATGCCCTCCTATAACGTGATCGGCGAGATCAGGGGGGCTGATGAGCCGGAGTCGGTAATTGTTGTAGGCGGGCACCTCGACTCCTGGGATGTAGGCGAAGGCGCGCATGACGATGGCGCCGGCTGTGTACAGGCCATAGAAGTGATCAGGACCTTTAAAGCACTTCATATCAAACCCAAACATACGGTACGCGCCGTGTTGTTTATGAACGAAGAGAACGGGGTAAAGGGCGGCAATGCTTATGCCGATTCGGCAAAGGCAAAGGGCGAGCGCCATATACTGGCCATGGAAAGCGATGCCGGCGGCTTTACGCCCAGGGGTATAGGCCTGGAAATGCCAGAGCTGCTCAAACAAAAGGTAAAGAGCTGGTCCCCTTTGTTCCTGCCTTACGGCGTATACGATTTTGACCAGGAAGAGGGCGGTGTAGACATTGGCCCGCTCAAAAAGCAATTGGGCGTACCGCTTGCGGGCCTCCTGCCCGACTCGCAACGTTATTTCGACCTGCACCACAGCCGCAACGATGTGTTCGAGACAGTAAGCCATCGTGAACTCAAGCTGGGCGCCTGGACCATGGCGGCGATGGTGTACCTGGCCGACCGCTACTTTTAGAAAGCAAATCCTGTTGCGGTGGCATTTAATGCCCCTCTTAATGTGGCGCTTATTTATACTGTTGTTTGATGATTTGATCTGTTTTTGAGTGGTTTACTTTTGTAATTTATATATATGTGTTTGCTTCGTAATTCCTGCTTAAACGCAACCGTTAATTTCTTGTCACAGGACAATAAATTATCTTCATACACCTAAACGAAAAGCATTTTTATGAAAACGGTAAAAATCACCTTCGCTGCACTGGCGCTGCTGTTGAGCGCCGGAGCTATGGCCCAGCAAACTACCAATGTAGTTTTGGGTAAAGCAACAGGTAACAGCCAGGTTGTGGCGCCGGTACAACCGGTAGAACCTGTAAGGCCGGCGCCGGCACCGGTTAATTACACCGAAAAGGCACGGAAATCGGAAACTGCGGGCGCTAACGGCATGTACAACAATCCAAGTTTTGACCGGTCTGTTAGTAATACAACTCCCGGACAAGGCAGGCCTGTAGGGCACGATCTGAAAAATGCGGAAGGCATGATCCGGATCGACTTCGGCGTTGCTATGGAAGGCGCTACGGTAAACACGTTCTTCCCCTTCAACATCGTTACGCTTCAGAACGAAGAAACCGAGGTAACCCCCGTTATCCAGCGGTCGGATTATATCCGCTACACCCCGCTCAGCAGGGAGACCGGCGTTACCGATGTTAAGCTGGCCAATGGCATGAAGTTTCGCCGTGGCGTAAGCGCAATGTCGGGCAACGGCTTCGACCTGGCTTACCTGGCCAGCAAACCGGGCGCGGTGGACGAAGTGGTGCAGGTTTACACCAAAAAAGGCAATATCATGTACCGGCTTACCGGTTATGTAGCTGCCAAAGGTACTTCGGTAAGCGTCAGGTAATTCCTGGTTGCCAGCTAACTGATATAAACAAAGGCTATCCGGGAAGGATAGCCTTTGTTTATGGTACCTGCAAGGATGCAGGGAAAATTAATAAGTTTTATTCCAGCCCCAGGATTCGGTTTTTTTACCGATACCGAAAAATTTATTCAGCTGGAAGCTAAGCCCGAGCTCGTTGTACGCGCCGGCCGAAGCATAGTAGGATCTGCCATAACGCACCACCAGTTTGTTGAGGTCTACACCCGCTCCGAAAGAGAAGCCGGCCATGCCTTTTACATCTTTTGCACCCAGTTCGCTCCTGCGGATATGGTTATAGGCCGCCGTTACCGTAACACGTTTACCCAGGATCAGCTCTGCGCCGAAATTAAGGTGACGGAACAGTTTGTCGGCAAAATAACTTTTGTCCTTTTCCGGCTCGCCTTGCTGCCCAAATATCGTATTGTCCACGATATCTGCGGGGTTGTTGTACCGCACATCCCATTCGTAGAGGTGATGCGCTACCATAAACAGGCGCAGCGGCAGGTTTTTCAGCTGTTTGGTAATACCCAGTTGGAGGTCGAAGGGCAGGGGTTCTGCGGTATTCTGCGGGTTATATTTTTTGAGCGTAACCCCCATATTCTTGGCCACGATACCAATGGTCCACAGGTTGGCGGTATCGGTATATACCACGCCCACATCGGCCAATACGGCTATGGCAGAACGGTCTGCGAGTGAAGAGCCGGCCCATTTAAGGGTAACACCGTAGCGCCAGTGTTGCAGGTATTGCCGGGAGGCGCTGAAGTTTACCGAATAATCGGCGGCCTTTACATCGCCCATGCTGTTGCCATAGATATCCCTGCCCGGGAAGGTACCGTAGTTAAAGTATTGCACACCCAGCGAGAAATCCGTTTTCAGCGGTTCTACATGATAGGCGTATTGCAGGTTAGCCACGCCGATGCCGGCATAGTAGATATTGTACCCTACAGCCAGTTGGTTATGAAAAGAAGGGTTCAGCAATCCCGGGTTCTGTAAGGTAAGCGACACATCTTTATCGGGGTTGGCGGGGGCATAACCGCCCAGTGCAGAGATATGCGGGCTGTTACTCATGCGCAGGAACTCAAATGCATGCTGCCCGCCGGTTACCTGTGCCTGCGCAGTGGTACCGTAGGCGCAAAGCGCCAGGCCACTGAGCGTTATCCGAATAAATTTAGTCATAAGGATGAAACGGGATGAGCTGTTGAAATATTGTATAAAATTTCCTGCAGTGCCTGGTTACAGGGGGCCGGGCCCGGTTGTGCAGCCGGCACTGCAGGAAGGGATCACATCCCGTACTGTTTGTTTACTGGTTGAATCTTTCTACTACGCCTTCGCTTACACCGGTAAAGGAGAAGCCACCATCGTGGAAGAGGTTTTGCATGGTTACCATGCGGGTCAGGTCGCTGAACAGGGTGATGCAATAGTTGGCGCAATCAGCTGCGCTGGCATTACCCAGGGGCGACATTTTCTCGGCATAACCATAGAAGCCGTCGAAGCCTGCTACACCCGAGCCGGCTGTAGTGGGTACCGGTGACTGGGAAATGGTGTTCACCCTTACTTTTTTGGCAAAGCCATAGGAGTAACCGAAGCTGCGTGCAATGCTTTCCAGCAGCGCTTTGGCATCGCCCATGTCGTTATAGCCGGGGAAAGTGCGTTGTGCCGCGATATAGCTCAGGGCCAGCACGGAAGCCCACTCGTTCAGGGCGTCCAGCTTTTTGGCGGTCTGCATTACTTTATGGAAGGATAAAGCGGAAATATCGAGTGTTTTCAGGAAGTTGTCGTAGTTAGTGCCATCGTAAGCAAAACCTTTACGTACATTGGGCGACATGCCTATGGAGTGCAATACGAAATCGATCTTGCCTCCGAAATGTTCTGTAGCCTGGTTAAACAGGTTTTCGAGATCGGGAATTGATGTGGCATCTGCGCCGATCACCGGGGCGTTGTTGCACTGGGCAGCCAGCTCTTTAATGGTACCCATGCGCAATGCTACGGGAGCATTGGACAGTACGATCTCCGCTCCTTCTTCGACTGCACGTAAAGCCACCTTCCAGGCGATGGAACGCTCGTCCAGTGCACCGAAAATAATTCCTTTCTTACCAGATAATAATTGGTTTGCCATAGTAATGCTATAAATAATTTGTGGCGGTAAAGATAAAGAAAAATGGATAATGTAAGGGTTATGTAACCTTGTCTTTGCCGGAGCGTTGCGCCGGCCGGTTTACCGTAAAAGAGAAACGCGTCCCGGAGGCCGGGGCGCGTTTCCTGTAGTATAGCCTGCAGGCGCGGCTGCGGCTATTCTTTAGTTACTTTTTTGGTAATATCCTGGTTGTCATCTTTGTACTGCACCAGGTATTGTCCCGGCTGCATTTTGCTCATATCGAATACCGTCATCACGGTATTGTCCGGGTCCGGAACCTTTGTCTGTATTGTTTTTCCGTTAATGTCGACCAGTTCTATAACGGCGTTTTTGCCGATCCTGCCGGCGATATGGATGTTCAGCTTATCCTTTACCGGGTTGGGATGCAGGTGCAGCTGCAGGTCGTTTTCGCCTTTCAGGGCAAGGAACACAACATTGGAGTAACTGCCCTTGCCGTCGAGGTCTACCTGGCGCAGCCGGTAAAATGCCCGTTCCACGATGGGCGAGGGGTCAGTAAACCGGTAGTCATGCTTTTGGGTACTGTTGCCGCCGGGGGCCTGCGAGGGCAGCTGGCCAGCCTGTGCAAAGGCGAAGCCGTCGGCCGAGCGCTGTATTTCAAAATGCCGGTTCTGTTCTTCGGAATATGTGGTCCAGGCAAGCGCTGCACGGCCCTGGGCGTCGATCTTAGACGTAAGGTCGCCCATTTTTACCGGGGTTGGTGCGGTTACCGTAAAGGTGCCCGCCATGCCCGGTGCATGTGGGTTGCACTGGTAGTTGTAGGCGCCAAGCTGTGAGGGCTTGTAGGTATAGGTCGTGCTGGAGGAGGTCATGGGCTGGTTCCAGGCGGTAGCGCCGCCGGGTATGCCCAGGCTGGTGGTGGTATGCGTGCCCGCAGCCCACTGCCAGCGCACGGTATCGCCCAGCACGATGGTCGCGCTGGAAGGGGTAAAGGAATTGGAGCTGCCGCCTACCTGTATGGTCAGTATGGTAGCCCGGGCGCCGGTTGCGGCCAGCAGCAGTAATGCGGCCGCAAGGTGTGTGTACAATTTGGAGCTCATCTTCGTTCGATTTTGGTTATGGAATGATGGTGGCGGGCAGTTATCTGCAACCGCTGCCTTAAATCTACGACCCGCTATTGCCAAAAGAAATTTAAAAAAGGTTGAAGCGGTATTTTCATCATCCGAAGCCGTAATACATTCAGTCGAATGCGTATTTATTTCAATAACATGCAGATTGTCGCATTTGGCGTGTCATTAAGTCATTTTGAATGAAGTAAATATGCTTATTTTTCATGTTGTATTGCAGGTGGCTGAATTTTAGTCATTTTTCGCGACAGGGGACTGCCGCTTTTTCTGCCTGCCGTTTTTGGATTGCTTTTTGTACCCTTATCTGCATGCTGTGCTGTTGCCACAAGGCACAACAATAATAAGCGTGCCGCTGTTATGTGTTGCAATCGGAGCAGTATAACCTAAAAAAGGAGCAACGAACAATGAACTTAAATAATTTCACAATCAAAGCGCAGGAAACCCTGCAACAGGCGCAACAGGCGGCGTTCAATAATGGCAATCCCACTATTGAATCGAACCACATCCTGCAGGCCCTGGTAGACGATAAAGATGGCCCTATTGAATTTCTGCTGAAGAAAAGCAATGCCAGTCTTAACCTGATCCATTCCCGGCTCGAAGAGAGCATAGCCAAACTACCCAAACAAAGCGGCGGCGATGCCGGCCAGATGATCGGGCGCGATGCCAATAACGTGATCCTGCGTGCCGGTGCGGCACTGAAGGAATTTGGCGACGAATTTGTAAGCGTAGAGCACTTGTTGCTGGCCATACTGAGGGGCAGCGACGATGCCTCCAAGATATTAAAAGACGCAGGTCTTACCGAAAAGGCATTGATCACTTCGATCAAAGAACTGCGTAAAGGCAATACCGTGAATTCGCAAACGGCAGATACCACGTATAACGCGCTGCAACGGTATGCCAAGAACCTGAACGATATGGCGCAGAACGGCAAGCTCGACCCGGTTATCGGCCGTGATGAAGAGATACGCCGTACCCTGCACATACTCTCGCGCCGTACCAAGAACAACCCCATCCTGGTGGGCGAACCCGGTGTAGGTAAAACCGCTATCATCGAAGGCTTGGCGCACCGAATCATCAACGGTGATGTGCCTGAAAACCTGAAATCTAAAATTATCTACTCGCTCGATATGGGCCTGCTGATTGCAGGCGCCAAGTATAAAGGCGAATTTGAAGAACGCCTGAAATCGGTGATCAAAGAAGTAACCGACAGCGACGGCGCCATTATCCTCTTTATCGACGAGATCCATACCCTGGTAGGCGCCGGCGGTGGTGGCGAAGGCGCTATGGATGCGGCCAATATCCTGAAGCCGGCCCTGGCCCGCGGCGAACTCCGCGCTATCGGCGCTACCACGCTCAATGAATACCAGCGTTATTTCGAAAAAGACAAAGCGCTCGAACGCCGTTTCCAAAAAGTCATGGTCGACGAACCCAGCGAAGAAGATGCGATCTCCATCCTGCGTGGCCTCAAGGACCGCTACGAGGCGCATCACCATGTGCGAATCAAGGATGAGGCCATCATTGCCGCGGTAGAACTTTCGGTACGTTATATCTCCGACCGCTTCCTGCCCGATAAGGCCATCGACCTGATCGACGAAAGCGCAGCCAAGTTAAAACTCGAGATGAACTCCATGCCCGAAGAGCTGGATGAAATGAACCGCCGGATACGCCAGTTGGAAATCGAAAGAGAAGCCATCAAACGTGAAAACGACGAGGAGAAAGTAAAAGCATTATCTACCGATATTGCCAACCTCGCAGTAGAGCGCGATACGCTTAAGGCCAAGTGGACCGAAGAGAAAGAACATGCCGAGAAAATACAGAGCGCCAAGGCGAAGATCGAAGAGCTGAAGCTGGAAGCCGAAAAGGCGGAAAGAGATGGGGAGTATGGCAGGGTAGCCGAGATCCGCTATGGTAAGATACAGGAACAGGAAAAAATTATAGCCGACCTGTCTAAAGATACCGATCACTTTACCGAAAAGCGATTGCTGAAAGAAGAGGTAGACGCGGAAGACATTGCAGAGAACGTAGCCAAAGCAACCGGTATACCGGTGCAGAAAATGCTGCACAGCGAGCGCGATAAACTACTGCATCTCGAAGAAGAGTTGCACAAAAGAGTGGTGGGCCAGGACGAAGCCATCGAGGCCGTAGCCGATGCCATACGCCGCAGCCGTGCCGGTTTGCAGGACACCAAAAGACCGATCGGTTCCTTCATCTTCCTGGGTACAACCGGTGTGGGTAAGACCGAGCTGGCCAAAGCCCTTGCCGATAGCCTGTTTGACGACGAAAGCATGATGACCCGTATCGATATGAGCGAATACCAGGAGAAACACAGCGTAAGCCGTTTGCTGGGCTCGCCTCCGGGTTATGTGGGATATGAAGAAGGCGGACAGCTTACCGAAGCCGTACGGCGCAAACCTTACTCCGTAGTGCTGCTCGACGAGATCGAAAAAGCGCATCCCGATGTGTTCAACATCATGCTGCAGGTGCTCGACGATGGCCGCCTTACCGATAACAAAGGCCGCGTGGTCAACTTCCGCAATACGATCATCATCATGACCAGTAACCTGGGCAGCCACCTGATCCAGGAAAACTTCGACGACCTGAAAGAAACCGATGATGTGGACGAAGTGGTAGAACGTACCAAAGCGGCGGTAATGGGCTTGCTGCGCCAGACGCTGCGTCCCGAGTTCCTGAACCGTATCGACGAGGTAATCATGTTCCACCCGCTGATGAAGAAAGAGATCAAAGGTATTATCCGCATACAGCTCGAAGACCTCAAGCATCGTGTAGCCAAACAAGGCATACAGCTCGACTTCTCCGACTATGCCATGGATTACTTTGCCGAACAGGGCTTTGATCCGCAGTTCGGCGCCCGTCCCTTAAAACGCCTGATCCAGAAAGACATCATCAACCTGCTGAGTAAAAAGATCATCGCCGGCGAACTGGATAAAGCACGCCCGGTACTGATCGATGTATTCGATGGTGTGGTAGTGGTACGCAACGAAGCGGTAACGCAGGAGCATGCCTGAAACTAATCAAGACCACTGTATGGTGGTGCTGTATACAAAACAAAAGTTGCCCTTTACCGGGCAACTTTTTTCTTTTCAACCAACCGGAAAAGCGGATGCGCTTAGATAATGAAGAATTCGTAAACACCCAGGCCTGTCTTTTGGATCAGGAGGGTATTGGTGCCGTTGCCCTGGACATAAAAACCGGCGGTGGCATCTACTGCCGACTTGTTGACAAAGAAGCCGCCGGTACCGAAGCCGATCACGAAATTAACGACATCGTTGGGGGCCATGGCAAAGGTATGGCTGCCGGGCGCCGGGTAGTTAACCGGTACCAGGCATATGGATATGGAACAAAGGCTGACAGAGGCATTGCCTGCAGCGCCGCCTGCAACGCGGGTTACGGTAGTGCCACGCAAGAATTGGGCGTGTGTAACGTGAGCGAAAATGAGGCTTAGGGCAAGGAATAAGCCCAGGAATTTCAGTTTTTTCATACGTGTTTGTTTTTGTGGGTTGCGTATTGGATTTTGAGTTTTTGTTCCGGTGATTGTAAGATATTGCTAAAATAATAATTTTTATTCTATTATATGCTAAAATGAAATGCATGTAAATTTTGAATGGAGCAAATGCAAGACTGCTGTGTGCCATAAAAAAAGGACCACCTGGTACAGGTGGTCCTTATCGCTTTAAAACCCGGGTATTTATTTTAAATAATGAAGAATTCGTACTGGCCTGCCGATACCCTGCGGATCAGCAGGGTGTTGGTGCCGTTGGATATGGAATAGAAACCGGCTGTGCCATCTACCGTGGTTCTCAGCAGATCGAAATTACCGGTATAATAACCGATAACGATATGGATCACATTGCTGGTCGCCATGGCAAAAGTATGGCTGCCGGGGGCCGGGTAGTTCCAGGGCGCCAGGCAGATCCAGTTGTCACACAGGCTTGCTGTGGCTGCATTGGTGGTGCCGCCTGCGATCCGGGTTATCGTAGTGCTGGTTTGGGCTTGGGTAAAGTTTACGAAAATGAGGCTTAAAGCTAAGAGCAAGCCCAGGAATTTCATTTTTTT
The DNA here is from genome assembly GCF_003014535.1 of Taibaiella chishuiensis. Classification (GTDB taxonomy): domain Bacteria; phylum Bacteroidota; class Bacteroidia; order Chitinophagales; family Chitinophagaceae; genus Taibaiella; species Taibaiella chishuiensis. The sequence continues at coordinate 1,613,532 of NZ_PYGD01000001.1, forward strand.
CATAAGGGATGTTTTTCGGTTTGTGAATTTTGGTTTGGTTGTGTCCGGTGATTTAAAGTGATATTACGAATATACTCATTTTATTTATTTTTATCATGCTTTGGTGCCCTGCATATTTGGGCGTCTTGTACAATAAAAAAAGGCTCCCCCGTACAGGGAAGCCTCGATAAGGTTCATCAATAGATTCTGGTGTAAATTACTCCTGGTGCAGTGCCAGAACCGGTATATTACTGTTTTGGGCAATGCCTTTGGTCCTGCTTTTGTGAAACAGGTTTTCGAAGAAGCCATGTTTTTTAGGGATCACCAGTAACCAGTCGATCTGGTGCGCTACGATAAAGGATGCTACTGCATCTTCGATCTGTTCGTGTACCAGGGAATGGTAATTGGGTTGTTGGTCCTGCAACTGGCTGGACAATACCTGCGGGATAGCGATCACGTTATCGGGTTTGTCTACATGGATCACATCGAGCCCGGCATCCATCTGGTTCAGCCAGATCAGGATCTCGGTAACCGGTGTTTGTTCGGATATCTGTTCGTAGTCGGCGGCGAAACATATTTTCTGAACCGGCCGCCAGCTGGCTTCCGCAGGGATGGCCAGTACCGGTGCTTTCAGGCTGCGCAATGCTTTAACGGCTACACTGCCCCACAGGAAAGAGTCGGAGCCGGCGCCATAGGTACCCATTACCACCAGTAAAGGTGGTTGTTCTTTAATCGACTCTTCAAGACATTCGATAATATCGCCGGCAATAATCTTGTGCGTGATCTTTACACCCGATGTATTGTGTTGTTCCAGTTGCCGCACCTGGGCTTCCATACTGTCTTCGGCGATTTTCTGGATCTCGTCGATGTTGAGCAGGGGTACGGGGCTATCGGTATAGGCAAAGGGAATGATGTAGGAATGGATCAGTTCCAGGTCGGCCTGCAGGTGTTGGGCCAGTTGCAGGGCGTATATTGCGGCGTTATGCGCTACAGGCGAGTAGTCGGTGGCTAACAGGATGGTGTTCATATTGTATGGAGTCGTTTAAACCCATCCCTGCGGGATGCGGTTTGTGTATGAATTATTAAATATAATTATTTTGAAGTAACCCAGATCCCCGCCACGTATAACCAAATGTACTTCCGGTGTTTATTACAGTGAAATGTACAAAAATGTTGGAACACAAAGGTGTTAAAAATAGATGAACAATTGTTTTTTTAAGATGACAATACCCCGGCGTGAACCTAACATATCGTACCTTTGTTGGTCGGCGGTTTGCCTTATAACCGCCGGACTTATTTTAAAGTACATGGCCTTACTCGGAACCCTTATTGCCCGTTCGCTCAGAATCAGGAAACAATTTACCATTAAAGTCGCGCCGCCGCGTATTTACCAGCGCAGGGTGCTCCGCAACCTGCTCGAAAGAGGGCAATATACCGCCTTCGGTAAAAAGTATGGTTTCGATAAAATGCTTTCCGAATCGCTCGATTGGGAAAAAGAATTCAGGGAGAAAGTGCCCCTGCATAATTACAACAGCATGTTCAGCGAGTGGTGGCACCGCTGCCTCGAAGGGGAAGAGAATGTAACCTGGCCCGGCCGGGTAAAATATTTTGCCCTGAGCTCCGGTACTTCCGAGTCGGCCAGCAAGCATATCCCCGTTACGCGCGATATGATCCGCTCCACCAAGAAAGTTGGTTTCAAGCAGTTTTACAGCATGACCAATTTCGATATTCCACCGCATACTTTCGAAAAAGGAGTATTGATGCTGGGCGGCAGTACCTCGCTTACCGAAAGCGAACGCGGCGATTATTACGAAGGCGATATGAGTGGTATCAGCGCCAAGAACATGCCGCGTTTCCTTTCTAATTTCTTCTATAAACCCGGTCAGAAAATATCGCGCCAACCCAAATGGGACGAGCGTATCAAACTCATTATCGAGAATGCGCCCAAATGGGACGTAGGCATACTCTGTGGGGTGCCGGCCTGGGCGCAGATCGTGCTCGAAGAGATCGTAAAGACCTATAAACTGAATTCCATCCACGATATGTGGCCCAACCTGGCTATTTATATCCATGGTGGCGTCAGCTTCGAACCGTATAAGCAAAACTTCAAACGGCTCTTCAGCAAGCCCGTCACCTTTATCGAGACCTATATGGCCTCAGAGGGGTCTTTCGGTTTCCAGGCGCGGCCAGGGGCCAAAGGCATCAAGCTGGTGCTCAATGTGGGCATCCTATACGAGTTCGTGCCTTTTAACCAGGAAAACTTCGACGAGAACGGTGAGCTGAAACAACATCCCCAAACCTATTTTATCCACGAGGTAAAAGAGGATGTGGAATATGCCGTGGTGCTGAGCACCTGTGCCGGCGCCTGGCGTTACCTGATCGGCGACGTGGTTAAGTTTACCGATGTAAAAGAACACGAGATCATGATCGTGGGCCGTACCAAGCAATTCCTCAGCCTTTGCGGCGAGCATACCTCTGTCGACAACCTCAATAAGGCCATCGACGCGGTTAACCAGCAACTGAATGTACAGATCAAAGAGTTTACCGTTGCCGGATTCCCCTACGAAAATCTCTTTGCCCATAAATGGTATGTCGGCTGCGACGATCCGCTCGATGCGGCCGCAGCGCGTAAGATTATCGACGATACCCTTTGCGCCATCAACGACGACTACGCCGTAGAGCGTACTTCGGCTTTAAAAGAAGTGATCGTAGAAGTATTGCCTACCCAGGTGTTTATCGATTACCTGAAACATACCGGTAAGTTCGGCGCGATGAATAAATTTCCACGCGTGCTTAAAGGCAAGCAATACCAGGACTGGCAGGCTTTCCTGGATGGCCGGAAAGGCTAGTGGTTGCGTGGCAAAAGCCGCGGCCGCGAAATAAATGGGCGCCCGGTTTGCCAAAAAACATACATGTAGTACCTTAGCGAAAATTTTTCCGCTTTGAAAAACGGTTTATATATTATTGCTGCTATCGCGCTTACAGCCGGAGCTTCCTGCGGGAGCGGGTCCGGCAAGCAGCCCCGTGGTCCTATCGTACTGGGTGACTCCGCTACCATCGTAACCGAAAAGGACTCGCAATACCTGCGGGATATGGTAATGGATATACAGCCCGCGTATGATAACAATCCTGAGCCGCAAAAGCCGGTTAAGGATACCGTAAAGAAACAGCCAGTAAGGGATACGGTGACCACCACAACCAAACAGGAAGCAGTGGCCCCGGGACTTGCCGTCGAATTTGGCGGTACCAAAATGGTACTGGCCGGGCTGGATGCGAGCCAGCCCCGTAAGCAAAACGCCGATAAAGAGAGCGAGCTCAGCTTTAGCCTGCGCTCCGGCGAACCTGGCAAAGGCAAACTGGTATTCTACAATGCCAAAAATGTAACCGTAAAACAACGCTACCAGTCCCGCTTATTATTGAAGTCGCCCCTGGGCACCGTAGACCTGCGCGACCTGGGCCTCTACACCTCCGGCTGGAACACCGTAGCGGCCAGCAATAAAGGCAATACGCAAAGTTTCGACCTCAATGCCCTCATGCATCCTGCGTTCTCACAGGTTAATAATGCTAAGGTAAAAAATGCCGCAGACCGCGAACTGCGTAAACGCCGCGCCGGCAGCAAGGCTATCCAGGGCTGGATGAAAGAGATCAAAGGCATCCGCAATGCCAACGACAAGCCTTGCGATATAGAACTGGACAATGTACAATGGCAGGTATCCGGTACCGATGCACAAGGCAAGCCCTTCCGGAAAACGATCAGGATCGATGCCTGATTACTAAAAGAAGTATAACGTTATTAAAAGATACGATGGCGCTGCATTGCAGCGCCATCACTGTTTCCGGCAGGTTGGTAACATACAGATAACGGTATGGTAACCGTACGTCAACAATAAGGAAATATTGCGCGGCTACTTTTGCGGCCACAATTATTCCACCTTTTTATGAACAAAAAAATACACACACTTCTGGTGTGCGGCATCCTATTGCTTGCACTCAAGGCCAAAGGACAAAGCATTGATCCCTACCTGCAGGCGATCACCGCCAACTCCATCGCCGTAAACTGGAAGACCGCGGCTACCGCCACCCCCGTGGTACGGTACGGTCTTACCGAAACCAGTCTCAACAATACCATTAACGGTACTACAGAGGCTATCGACGATCCGGGTTCGGGTTATGTCGGCAACTATTTTTATCATACTGTAAAACTGCGCAACCTGCAGCCCGCTACCAAGTATTATTACCGCGTAGTAAGCGGCAGCGATTCCAGTACCATCAGTTCTTTCCGCACTTTACCTACCGCAGGCACAGCGCCCAATGCAAGCGGCCGCATGCGTTTCCTGATCCTGGGCGACAACCAGATCAAGGCACAGCCGCGTTACGATTCGCTGATGGTATCGGCACGCCGAAAAATGCAGCAGCTGTACGGTCCTAACTTCAACGATTCCGTGTCCTTTATCCTTAACCTGGGCGACCAGGTGGACGTAGGTACCCTGGATCACTACGATAACGTACACCTTAAAAAATCGAGGTACCTCTCTAATGTACTGCCGATCCAGACGGCTATCGGTAACCACGAAACTTATGGTACCCTGCAGTTGTCGGCCTATTACAAACACTTCGTACTGGACAGCATGAGCTATAAGGGCATCTACTCCGGAACCGAAGACTACTATGCCTTCCAGGCCGGTAACGTGGTAATCGTTTATACCTATACCGAGAGTGCCGGTACCACCAATACCCAGTTCAACTGGGTGAAGCGGGTAGTAGACAGCGCCACCGCGGATCCTACCGTAAAATGGATCATTACCATCGGTCACAGGCCGTACCAGGCGGAGCAGTATGTTGGCGATATCTCGCCCTGGATCCGCAATACCGTGGTTCCTTATGTTATGCAATCGCCTAAGTTCTTTATGCATGTGGGCGCACACCATCACCTGTATGCCCGCGGACAAATGAAAGACGTGCCGGGTTACAATATCATCTCCGGTGGTACCGCCTGGGATCAGTACTGGGGCATGGCTACCGAGCAAAACTTCGACGATGTACAGAAAACCATCTCCCAGTGGGCTTACCAGCTGGTCGATGTGGATATGGTTAACGACAAAATGGATGTGACGACGTATTCTATCGGTAGTATTTACCAGCATAAGGACAACGTTGTGATCGATTCCTTCCACCGGTACAAAAACCTGGCGCTGCCAACCAAACCCGAGATCACCAATACCTATGCCGATTCCCTGCAACTGCCTTTAACCCTTACCGCTTCTGCATTCCAGTCTACTGCCGGCGAACTGCTCAACTCATCCGAGTTCCAGGTTGCTGCCGACCGTAACTTTGCCGTGCCCGAGAAAACAGGCTACAGGCACTACCAGGACCTGTTTGGCGCTGTACCGGGTGCTAATCCGGATACGACCAAAGATCAGAACCTTGGGCTGAACATCAGCGCTTATACCCTGGGTACCGGTGCGGTTACCAATGGCTGGCATTATGCCCGTGTGCGGTACCGCGACCGTAATATGTCCTGGTCGCCATGGTCCGATACCGATTCGTTCAAAGTATACAACAGCGTATTCTTTAACCCATCCGTAAAGGTCGATACCAACCGTATACTGCCCGGCAATCCGGTGCGGGTAACCTTTACCAACGGTTCTACCAACGCTGCCGCCTGGATCGGCATCTACCGTAAAGGCCAGACACCAAGCTCTTCGAGCCCTTCTGTAACATGGCAGAATACCGGTGGCCCTAATGGTACCCTCAACTTCAACCTGACTACTGCCGACGAGTATTTCGTTGCCTACTTCGGCGATGGCGGTTATACCGAGATCGCAACCCGCGTACCGTTCTACTACGGTCCTTCGCCGGTATTGACTACCTCTGCGCCAAACTACAACGTAGGTCAGACTGTACCGATTCAATACAGCAACTGCCCGGTCAAGACCAACGACTGGATCGGCGTGTATAAGATCGGTATGACACCCGGTGGTCCTGCATCCGTTAAGTGGACGTATATCACGGCTACCAATGGTACCTATAACGTAACCGGTCTGCAGAAAGGTTATTACTTCGCCACCTATATGCTGCGCGATCAGTACTTCGAAGCAGGTCCGCGTACCTTCTTCTCCGTAGGCGATACCATTACCACCCTTACGACCAACAAAACCACCTATAACCTGGGCGAGTACATCTCTGCTACCTGGGTAGATGGTCCGGGTAATCCTAAAGACTGGCTGGGTATCTATGCCGATACCGCCAACTACGACAACTTTGTAAGTTATACCTATATCGACGGTCATCCTTCCGGCGGCCGCAACATCCCCGATTCTTCTATGCCACAGCAGGTGGGCAATTACTTTATCGTAATGTTTACCAACGACTCTTATGATGAAGTGTCCAACAGGGTTTATTTCCAGATGGTCAACAACCCGCTGCCGCTGCACCTGATCGACTTTGCCGGTAAAACAGAAGGCATGGCACACCTGCTTAACTGGAAGATGGCGGGCGAAGAGCCGGGCGAACGTTATATCCTGCAGCACAGCACCGATGCCAAGAACTATACCGACATCTACGAAACCGGTATGAAGCACGAACTGAGGGGTAACTATTCCTACCTGTACGACAAGGCTGTGCCGGGCGACAACTTCTACCGCCTGCGCCTGCTCACCTCCGATGGTAGCCAGACCCTGTCGCAGGTAGTACAGCTGCACCTCAACGATAAAGGCGAAAACACCGTAAGCGTATATCCTAACCCGACCAGGGCCGGTAACCGCAGCGTGATCGAGTCGCCATACCCGATCGACCAGATCGATATCGTCGACATCAGCGGCCAGCTCATCTACCAGACCAAAAACATCAACGATAACAAGTTCTCGCTCCTGCACCACGATCTGCCTGCAGGTACCTACATTATCCGCATCCATTCGCGGAAACTGTACACTGCGAAACTGGTCATCACCAATTAGTATTAATCTTACCAAACACCAACCAGGCGCTTCCCGCAAGGGAAGCGCCTTTTTTACTACTGTCGGATATCAGGTGCCAGGTATTAGCGGTCAGATGGCGGTTGTCCTCCTGAGCGCAGCGAAGGGTCTTGCCGGTAGCGGTAAGATCCCAGGCAAGAGCGCAGTCCACAAACAAAAAAGGTGAACACCCGTAAGAATGGTGTTCACCTTTTGCTATAAAAATACTTTCAGTTGCAATTACAATTCATCCGTATGGAAGCGGAGCAGCCCGTCTTTGGGGCTTTTCAGGATCACCCCGGTCTCCAGTCCATACTGGTCGTGCAGCGAGTGGATCACATCGCGGAACTCGTAAGCCACCGAACCGACAAAGTGGATGGGGTATTTCCAGCTTTCGCGGTATTTAAGAATGTGGCGCTGGTAAAAATCCAGGAAGGCATCTTCGATAATATTTTCTACCATAAAGTGGCCGCGCTGTTCGATCAGGAACTCCGTAAACGAAGCCAGGTAACTGTTGGCGATCGGCTCCTGGTATACCTTTTGCAGGATTTCAGAGAGGTCGTCGCCGTATTTATTGCGGAAGGCCGCTTTCAGGTCTTCGTCAAACGTATTGTAGAAAAAATACTGCAATACCTTTTTGCCGAGGTAGGTACCGCTGCCTTCGTCGCCGATAATATAACCCAGCGATGGATTTTGAGACATGATTTTTTTACCGTTGTAATAAGCCGAGTTGCTGCCTGTACCCAGGATGCAGGCCAGGCCTTTTTCGTGGCTGCAGGTAGCCCTGGCCGCGCCCAGCATATCCGAATGTGCTTCCACATCTTTAACGCCAAAGTGTTTCTTCAGGATTTTTTCGATAAACGCCGCTTTTTTCTTGTCCTTCACACCTGAACCGTAAAACACGATCCGCTCGATATTTTCTTTGGCCGGTTTGATCTTCAGGTCCTTTTCGAGCAGTTCGAAACAATCTTTTTCCGTACGGATAAAAGGGTTGAGGCCGCCGGTATTAAAGTGGCGGGTCTTTTTACCTTTTTCGATCAGGCACCAGTCTGTTTTGGAAGAGCCGCTATCGGCTATAAGTATGGATGGCATGTAGTAATGGCAGATTTGAACCGGGAAAGTTAAAGCAGATTCCCGGTATGGGCAAACAAAGCTATAAATAATAAATGGTTAAATTGTATAGCTGCATTTTAAGTCCTGTCTAATCATTGCAATATCCCCCGTATAGGGGTATAACCGGTACTTATCGGCCCGTTTTATCCCGTTTCCTTAGCCTATCTTTGTCCCATGTTTACCCAGGACCAGACCATTGCCGCCATAGCCACTGCGCCCGGCGTAGGAGCCATTGGTGTTATCCGCCTCAGCGGGCCCGATGCCATTGCCATAACCGACCGTATTTTCAAAGGCAAAAAGCTCGAAAAGCAGGCTACACATACCCTGCATTTCGGTAAGATCGTCGATACCGCGGGCCATACCATCGACGAGGTGGTGGTATCGCTTTACCGCGGTCCGCGGAGTTATACCGGCGAGGATGTGATCGAGATCAGTGGGCATGGTTCGCCCTATATCCTGCAACGTATTATGGAGGCCTGCACCACAGCCGGCGCCCGCCTGGCCCTGCCCGGCGAGTATACCCAGCGTGCTTTTTTAAATGGTAAAATGGACCTTGCCCAGGCCGAAGCCGTGGCCGACCTCATCGCCGCCGACTCGGCCGCGGCACAGCAAACTGCCCTCAAACAATTGCGCGGCGGCTTCTCCAACGATCTCAAACAGCTACGTGCCCAGCTTATCGAGTTTGCCGCCCTCATCGAGCTCGAGCTCGACTTTGCCGAGGAAGACGTGGCCTTTGCCGACCGCGATAAGCTCTATGGACTGATCAACGAGCTGAGCAATGCTACCCACCAGCTCATCCATTCCTTCCGCCTGGGTAATGTGATCAAGAATGGCGTGAGCGTGGCCATTATCGGTAAGCCTAATGCCGGCAAGTCTACATTGCTTAATGCTTTGCTCAACGAAGAGCGGGCCATCGTAAGCGATATCGCCGGTACCACCCGCGATACGATTGAAGAAATACTCAACATCAACGGTCTTTTGTTCCGTCTTATCGATACCGCCGGCATCCGCGAAAACACCAGCGATGCCATCGAGCAGATCGGGGTGGGACGTAGCCTCGAAAAGATGCGCCAGGCCGATATCGTACTCTACCTGTTCGATGCCCAGTCGGAAGATGAAGCCGCTGTATTGCAGCAGCAGCAACAGTTCGAAGCCGAGGGGCTCAAATACCTGCTGGTCGCCAATAAGGCCGACCTGCTCGAACCCGGTGCGGCACAGCAGCGTTACCCTGCCTTATGGGAGCAATTGCTCTTCGTATCTGCCAAACAAAAGACCGATATCGAAGCCATCCGTACCCATTTGTTCGACACCGTAAGCGAAGGCCAGGTCAATACCGAAAACACCATTGTAACCAATGCCCGCCACCATGCTGCTTTACTTAAAGTGGCCGAATGCCTCGACGATATCCATGCCGGCATGACCGCTAATATCAGCGGCGATCTCCTGGCTTTAGACATCAGGCGATGCCTCTATTACCTCTCGCTCATTACAGGCACGGTAGAGGTCGATCGCGATATATTAGGGACGATATTTGGCCGTTTTTGTATCGGCAAATGATCCTGTATCAATACTGAAGATAGTTATAAGACCCTCGTTTTGCGAGGGTTTTTTGTTGTGTCTTTACGGAGCCTAGTAACAAGTATGCTAAGATGAGGCAGTGTATATGCTTTTAAGTTAATGTAAATGAGTGGAAAACATAATTTTAAAGATTTTTTTTATGTATTCGTGACAACGCCTGCTTTTTGCTGTCGTCGCGGTGTCTCCTGGTAAGGGAGACTGCGAGATGGGTGGATACCTGTAGCGCGGCTATAGCTCCCCTGCGCAACGCCCTCTATGAGAGACGTCGCGGGGAAGTCGGTTGTGTACTGCTGTCGTCGCAGTGTCTCCTGGTAAGGTACGCTGCGAGATCGGTGGACACCTGTAGCGCGGCTATAACTCCCGTGCGCAACGTCCTCTACGAGAGACGTCGCGGGGAAGTCGATTGTGTACTGCTGTCGTCGCAGTGTCCCCTGGTAAGGGACGCTGCGAGAAAGGTGGATCCTGTAGCGCGGCTATAACTCCCGTGCGCAACGTCCTCTACGAGAGACGTCGCGGGGAAGTCGATTGTGTACTGCTGTCGTCGCAGTGTCCCCTGGTAAGGGACGCTGCGAGAAAGGTGGATCCTGTAGCGCGGCTATAACTCCCGTGCGCAACGTCCTCTACGAGAGACGTCGCGGGGAAGTCGATTGTGTACTGCTGTCGTCGCAGTGTCCCCTGGAAGGGACGCTGCGAGAAAGGTGGATCCTGTAGCGCGGCTATAACTCCCGTGCGCAACGCCCTCTATGAGAGACGTCGCGGGGAAGTCGGTTGTGTACTGCTGTCGTCGCAGCGTCTCCTGCAAGGGACGCTGCGAGAAAGGTGGATCCTGTAGCGCGGCTATAACTCCCGTGCGCAACGTCCTCTATGAGAGACGTCGCGGGGAAGTCGGTTGTGTACTGCTGTCGTCGCAGTGTCTCCTGGTAAAGGGACGCTGCGAGATAGGTGAATACCTGTAGAGCTGCTATAGCTCCCATGCGCAACGCCCTCTATGAGAGACGTCGCGGGGAAGTCGATCATTTGTTGTGGTTGGAGTATGCCCTTGAAGTATGTTGCGAGGAATGAGGAAAGAATTATTTATCGGTAAACAAATGTTTGTAAATAAGCCGGAAGGTAGATGATGCGTACTATTGTGTTTACAACCTATTCGCGATGCTATCTACTGGAGTAGTTGTGAGATGCTATGAGAACGATAAGTATGCTGTGGAGGGGATTGCTTAACCTTTATTGGATAAAATGACGATCAGAAGAGAGCTGGAGACTACCGCTGGTATTTTCTTTATCACCTTTACTTGCTACAGTTGGTTGCCTTTGTTTACTATAACAGATGGTTATGGCCTGGTGTATAAACAGTTTGATGTATTACGATCAGAGCAGCATGCTATAGTGGGTTATGTAACTATGCCCAATCACGTTCATGTACTCGTCAGCTTTACCGGGCAAGTGAACTCCATTAATTCAAGAATAGGAACGTTAAAACGTTTTCTGGCGTATGATCTGGTAAAACTGCTTAAACTACGCAAAGAAATCGTGGTATTGCAATACCTCGCAGATGGCGTCAATACTTATGATCGGAAAAAAGGGAAACTGCATGAAGTTTTCGAACCGTCATTCGATATTAAGCAGTGCTATACTACTCGATTCCTCAAGCAGAAGCTAGAATATATACATGCAAATCCTTGTCGCGGGAAATGGCGTTTATGCGTCTCACCGGAAGAATACGTACATAGTTCAGCGAACTATTATCTTACAGGCCAGCCTGGCATCTACAGGGTACGTCACTATTTAGATCTATAGCATACGTTTGCAGGTATGCAATTGCA
>NZ_PYGD01000001.1:1625426-1781507 GCF_003014535.1 Taibaiella chishuiensis
AGGTGAATACCTGTAGAGCTGCTATAGCTCCCATGCGCAACGCCCTCTATGAGAGACGTCGCGGGGAAGTCGATCATTTGTTGTGGTTGGAGTATCTCCCTGAAGTACGCTGCGAAGAATGAGGAAAGTATTATTTGCAGTCGTCGCAGCGTCTCCTGCAAGGGACGCTGCGAGAAAGGTGGATACCTGTAGCGCGGCTATAGCTCCCCCGCACAACGTCCTCTATGAGAGGCGTCGCGGGGAAGTGTGCGCTTCTGTCGTCGCAGTGTCTCCTGGTAAGGGACGCTGCGAGATAGGTGGATACCTGTAGTGCGGCTATAGCCCCTCCCCCGCAACATCCCCTGCGAAGGACGTTGCGCGGGAAGCCAATTGTTTGCTGTCCGGTAAGGGGTACTGGAGATCGTGAATCCGGCCGGGCAGCGTAAGCTTGGGTTTTAGAATATAATTAAGGTTGCATTAGCAGTAGGCGAAGACTGGGTCCAGATCGCAGAGTAGAAATTGCCGTTGACACATGGCGGATTGTTCATGTTGGTAGCGCTGGTTGCGTAAGTGTTATAGTTGGGCGATATGCCTACGATAAGAACAATCCGGTTAGGCGAGTAGTAGTCGTAGGTCACTTTGCAGGCGATGAAGTCGTCTTCCTGCCAGAGGGGATCGATGTATGTCGTACCCGGTGGTGCTGTAGCGTATTGGGTAAAGCTGAAATCCAGCGTAAACGTACAGCCCGTATGGTTATTTACCGTTACGGAATTGGCACGGGAGTTGCCGGCAGCACCGGCTATAAGGCATGCTGCTAAAACGAATCTTTTCATGACGCAAAAATTAAATGGTTGAGCTAGAAAAAAGAGGAAGAAGCGGACCAGGTTGCGATTTGTAGCTGTTTTTGCCTGAAGGAGGGAATGCCGGGGGCGCGGTAAATTAAGTGAGATGCGGTTATTATGGAAACAGCCCGGTCGATAAAATCGGCCGGGCTGTGTTGCTTGTGCTTTTGGTTAGAATATCACTAATGTAGCATCAGCGGTAGGCGTGGACTGCGCCCAGCTACAGGTATAGAAGCTGGAGCTGGTAAGGCAGGCCGGGCCAGGCGAGTAAGCCGAGCTGTTGGCATAAGGCGGAAAGCCCGGAGGAATGCCCACACCGATAGAGATAGACCCTGGCAAACCATAGTTGTACACGATCTTGGTGGCAACAAAGTCGGGGCTGGACGTAAAGGTATACGTGCCGGGGCCTACCACCAGTAAGGTGCCCGCGCTGGTGCTCAAGGTGTAGGTACATGGGGTCAGGTTGTGCACGGTCATGGTGTTGGCCGTAGTGGTGCCATAGGCGCCCAGCAGGGTAGCGGCAGCTAATAGTAATCTTTTCATAAAATAAAAATTGTGAGGTTAATGGATATTTAAATGTATGTATGTTGTTTGAATATTACCGGCCCCGTTTGACCAAGCGCTATTTTATCGGTACGAACACATGGTTTTTTTGATAACTTCCTTTTACAGTTCTTGTCGTCGCAGTGTTTTCCGAAAGGAAGCTATGTGCAGTATAGAAAGTACCCGCTTGTTGTAATAGGCTGCTGATCGCTATTAATAGCCAAAAAGCAGACCACCCGTTGGGGTGGCCTGCTTTTTTTAGTTTTTCGCATCAACAAAAGCTTAGCAAATAGGGGTGCGTGTGGTCCAGGTACCGCCGCATTCCGGTCCGCAGGTGTAACCGGCAGTAGCGCAAGCTACCTGGGGTGTAGAGCAAGCCGATACTGTCCAATCTGTAGCGGCGCCACCGACAACTTTTTCCTGTACGGTCAGGCTGGAAATAATGCCTTTGCTTAAAAAAAGTTTTTTGTCCAAAGCTAATTTCCCTTTTTTCATAAAATGTGGTTTAGGTGAATGTCAAAGTTCAGAAGCTACAAGTGCATTTTATGCCCCTGCTCATTTTGTTTGCCGGAGTCGTTTAATACGGCTGTGTAGATTGAATCAGCTTTCGATTGCTATCGGTCGAACAAACTTAAGGATTGGGTGTCACTGTAGCGTTTCCTGCCAAGGGGTGCTGCAATGTCTAAACCTGCTCTGCAGGAAGCATCTCACGCCGAAATAATAAACAACATACCGCCAATCCTGGTTTTTAGTTATTTTGCGGAGCCCTTGCGTGTCACGATGAATAAAAAGTATAACGCCGCAATACGCCTGCGCCTGCCGGTAATAAGAGCATTGCGCTTCCTTAGCCTGCTTGCCTGTTGTGGCATGTATTATACCTGTCCTGCGCAGCAAAAGAACGGCAACAGTTACGAGGCAGCTATCGCCCTGATAGATGATGCTACCGGTTATGATATAGCCGGCTACGACACCCTATACCGGCTTATGGTATTACATAGCAGTCGTAATAAACGGCAAAGTACCGTGTATTGGGGCTGGATTATATCCCGCAACAAAGACGGTATTGATTTTCTCTGCGACCAGGGGCGGGAAATGCACATCGCCAGTGCGCATATCGTGGGTACAAAGGCGTTTGCCCACCACAGCAAGGACATCGGGGCTTACCTGGACGAGCCTGTATACGATGCCTGGACAGCGGTTTGGGCTTATAATTATTTGCCCGCTTTATGGTTCCACAAAAAAGAAAGATCCGATGATGCGCGCCGTTTGCTGAGCAGGAATAATATCTTCCCCGACAGCGCAACGATAATTACCAATGTAGGTACTTTTTATTTTGATGCGATGCTCAAAGCTTATACCGAAGAGCGCAACTATGCAAAAGCAATACAGTTCGGTACTCATTTAAGCAAACCGGTGTTTAAGGACTACCCTTACCAGCCGGAAATTGTAAAGCTTACGGCACAGCTCCGGGGGCGCCCCGATGATTTTATGACGTTCCGTTTGCCCGGATATAAAGCATGGGATAGTATAAAGCAAACCCTGAACAGGACCGGGCAAATTCAATTCCTGGCAGACCGCCTGCGCCTGATCAATTGCATCCAGCCCGGGCAGCCGGCCGGTATCAGTTATACCATGGACCAGGTTGCTGTTTCCTATGCTTATTGTACCGAAAAGAAGGATTGCGATTACTGGGAGCCTGCCGGACGATACGCCGTACTGAATCCCTATAACGAGCTAAAAGCAATGCACCTCAATACGCAGGAGCTTAAGCTGCTCCTGCCTTTAATGCCGGAGGGCGCCTATATCCCGTCCTATTCTTATTTCCGGAACTTTGCACCCGGGCGTACGTTGCATCGCTTAAGCTGGGTGGTAAACGACCTGCTGTTCGATATCACGCAAAAACGGTTTGTTCGTAACGGCGATTTCGATAAGCTGGATGCTGCGCAGCAAAAAGAGCTGGTAGCCAGGATAGCCGCCTGGTGTGATGAACATAGAGATCTTGACGCCGCGGGAATAACCCGGCAAATCCTTTATGAAACAGATGCCTGGCAGGAGTTTAATAAAGCGCTGGCTTCGGCTGTTAACGCAGGCGATAGTGTGGTCGTTCCCGTACTGGAAAAACGGTTTGATGATTTTACCGGTGGTAGCTGGCCCAGTCAGCAAGGTGTGATGGCCCGTGTTATGTTTGAAAAAGGAAGCATAAAAAATAATGCCACGGTAAGCCGCTGGCATAAGGACGCTGCAGACAATTGGGTCGTGTTGTGGACTTCGCTTTTTCTTGTAAAAAATGATCCTGCCGCTTATACAATGGCGATGCAGCGCTTAACGGCCCTGTTGAAGCAATGCGACGGTACCACCTATTATCCGCACGTTATAGATCTGCTGCTGGCACTTCCTGATCCGGCGGCGCGGCAATTGGCCGAAGGTATACTGGCTAAAGAACATTTTCAAAGCATGATGGATTGGGAATACTATTGTGGCTTTGTCAAAAAACTGCTGCAGGCCCGCAGCGATTATACCTGCCGCTTTCTGTGTGAGGGGCTCAATGGTCTGAAGTTTACCGAAAGCAAGGCCGGTAGGCTTTATCCTGACGATAGGTTTGTAATGGCGGCCGAACAGTTGCGTGGCCGGGCTTATGATTCCGGGTGGCCGGCCCGGAAGAAGAAGGACTACAGCCTGGAACTGGCACAGTGGCTGGCCCGGGAATATGAGGTATATAAGAACGGTGGCAAGTGTGCTTTAGACCTTTCGGTTACTAAAGCGGGCGCCCCCGATTTTTTCCTGGATGCACCGGAGTAAAGCCGCTTAAGGGTTTGACGCTATTACCCGTCCATGATGCGGCTGCCCGGTTGACCGGGCAGCCGGGCAGCCGCTTAGAATATGACCAGTTGTATATCGGCGGTCAACGATTGTTGCTGCCAGAAGATCGTATAATAACCATTGGCAACGCAAAGCATATCGTTGATTAAAAGGGAGCTGTTGGCATAGGAAGGGAACAAGGGGGTAAAACCCGCTTCGATTGAAATGGCATTCGGTGTGCCATAGTTATAGATGGCCGATCCGGAGATGAAATTGTTCGCAGTCGTAGACTGGGCGGTAACTGTTCCCGGTACAGACTGGAGGATATAGTAGGGAAAAGGAACATCTGAGCGGAGCTTAACCATAAAAATGCAATCCGTCAGGTTGTAGACCGTGATTTTGTTGGCGTGGACCATGCCCGAACTAAAGAGCAGGACGAGGACGCCTGTTAATAATCGTTTCATTTAATAAAATTTGTACGGTTAAAAAATAAGGAGCGGTTGTTAATACGCAAATACGAAGAAAAGCACATTGCTTGCCGGTTCTGTTGCAACAACTCTTTTCTGCAGCCGGGTGAAAAAAAAATCCTGGCGCAGCAGGAGCAGGTTCCTGTTATTAAAAAAAGCCCGGTCACTTATAAAGTGGCCGGGCTTTGTGTTTGATCGCTATTAGAATATCATCAATTGCGCATCTGCCGTTGGCGACGACTGCGACCAGGCTACGGAATAAAAACCGTTGGTAACGCAAGGCGGATTATTGGGAGACGAAAGACTATTGGCGTAAGAAACGTAACCGGGCACGATACCTGCACCGATAGAGATACGGCCTGGTAAGCCATCGTTATAGATGACTTTACAAACGGTAAGATCAGCGGCTCCGGGAGCGGAAGTGACGATGGTTTCGCCGGGAGCCATGGTCATCATTATAGAGCTGAAGTCTAAGGTAAAGGTACAGCCCGTAAGGTTGCGAACGGTTACTGAATTGGCGTGTGTAAAGCCGCAAGCGCCGGCTAAAGCAACTGCTGCTAACAGTAGTTTTTTCATGAAATAATAATTTTTTAGGTTAATGGATACGCTAATGTAGCGGTATTCAACCTATGACTGATTACATATTGTGCAAAACGATAATTTGTAAGGACGAACATAGAACTGCAAATGGCAAACGAAGTACCGTATACATACAGGCATCGGAACGCCTGTTGGCCTGAGCTGCCTTTTCCTGGTTGTTAACTACACGAAGCTTAAAGCTTGTCCTTCCTTTCCTGTTGATGGCGACATAAATATCCCGGTTTTGTAGCCGGTTATTTCGTGATCGACGGGATGATGCGTTGGGCATTATATTGTCCGGCCTGATGTTAGGGACTATTGAAAGTCTTATGCAGCGTGTTTTTTAGGCGGAGGAGCGGTGTCGCTCCGGAGTGCCTGGTCCCGGAGTATGCTGGCGCCGGTTTTTAAAACTACCTATCGATAGGTATATGGTATTTTTTTAATGCCTGTTAGTTTTGTCCCATTGTTCATCATTAACACGTATACCCTTACGCTTCATTATGCTAAACGACGTATTTATAAGTTATACCCAACCGGACCGGCATGTTGCGTGCTACATGCATGATATGTTGCAGCATAACGGTTGGGTCAGTTGGATGGCGCTTTCCAGCAGCCACGGTATCTCTACCGGGATCCCGTTTGAAAGTCAGGTAGTGGAAGCGATCCGCAATAGCAGGGTATTTGTTTTGATCTACTCCGATTATTGTAACCGGTCGGCAGATGTGATCCAGGAAATACGGCACCGTAATAAACTGCATCCGACCATCATTATACGGCTCGATGATTCTGAGTACCGTGCCGATCTTTCTTATCACCTGAGGGGCATCCAGCATATACAGACAGATCCCGATAATCTGGCACCCGCGGCAGACGCTTTATCGCGGGATGTGCAAAAAGTTATTAAAGGCGCCAACCCTGAAGGTATAGGATCGGCAGACTCTACGGACAAAATCCTTTTCAAGGAAGGGCTAGCGGCACTTCGCGTAAAAAACTATGCGCTGGCCGTCGAGAAATTCCGGAGGCACAAGACGATTGCGTCATCCGGTGCCGATACCCTGTTCTATTTGTCGCTCGCCACTATCGGGGGCAGGAAGATCAGGAAAATGGATGGCCTGCAGGTACATGCATTGGAAGATATATTGTCTCCTGCCGTGCCGGATAAAAAGGGAGCCGGGCACGCCAGTATATTGCTTGCGATCATCAAACAGGATTACTACCAGGGAAATGGCTTCAGGATACCTGCTCCGGGGATCGGGGAACTGCTTGCCGGTGCCGTTTTACCCCCCGACAAAAGGGATGATTTGCTCTGTCATCTTAATGAGCCGCAAAGCCAGGTATGGCGCGAGTTGCTTCACAAACAAAAACATGGATAACATATGACTACCTATAGCCGGAAAGAACGAAAGGAACGCGTACTTAAATATTTTATGGCAACACCGTCGAAACCCAAAAATGTGTTTTGGGGCATTATATTGGTTGGCCTGGTAGTGCTCATAATTAAAGGTTACCTGCAAGATGATGCAACGGGTATTGCGTTCATCATCGTTGGACTGCTGGGTTTATACGCCGCGCTGAAAAAGTTTATAACGATTACGCGTAAATATTGGTTTGAGTTTAAGCGCTCGGAACCCAAAGCTACCGATAAGGAAATGGATGGATGGCTTAGTGACTGCTACCGCATTGTGCTGGAAGAGGCGAAACGAAGGCTGGGTATTGATGAAGAAGACATCAGCGCAGATCCTTTCTGGATCGACGGACCGGGCGCCGCATCATCGATAGCCCCGGGAAGAGACCTTGTACTGCGTTTTAACCAGCACAATATCCTGCTGCTGTTTCTTACGGATCATAATATAGCAACCTATAAGTGCATCTTCGACCTGGGACTCGGCGAGATCCTGTCGGATAGTACGCAGGAGTTTCCTTATCGCGATATTACCAACCTGGAAACAAAAACGGCTGCAGATACCTTCTACTACTACAAAGGGGCGGAGAAAACTATGGTAAGAGGTATCCAGACGTTAAGCCTGCACACATCGGGCGGCAACCTGACTTCGGCCAACTTCTTTTTTAGGAGAGACATCGATGAGGATTATAAAGTGCCGCCCTCGAATGCGGATCTTACCATAAAAGCCATTCGCCAAAAACTTATGGAATACAAAAACAGGTATGGCCATCACCGTACTGCTTAAAACACAAAAGGACAGCAGGTTTCCTGCCGCCGCGATCTGAAATTGTCATCTCTTCTTTAAACGCAAAACAAACATAAATATGAGCAACCAGGGACTTAAATACAATGTAGACCTTGTATTCTGTATCGACGTTACAGGAAGTATGCACGGTATACTGGAAACCGTGAAATCAAATGCATTGAAAATGTACCCCGATTTACAGCGGGCTTTGGAGGAAAAGGATAAGAACGTTGAAGCCCTCCGGATTAAAGTAATTGCCTACAGGGACTTCTATGCCGACGGTAGTGATGCCGTCCTGAGTACCGAGTTTATAGACATAAAGAATGATGCCGGTAAATTCGAATCCTTTGTGCGTACCCTACGTCCCGAGGGCGGCGGTGATGAGCCGGAAAATGGCCTCGAAGCTTTAGCGCTTGCCATGAGGTCCGACTGGGTAAGGGAAGGAGACCGGCAGCGGCATATCATCGTCGTATGGTCCGATGCTTCTACTCATCCCCTCGAGAAAAGCAGGCATGGTGCTGGCGAAAACTATCCGGAAGGTATGCCTGCTGACTTTAACGAGTTGACGGATTGGTGGGACGGCCAGACTTATATGAGCAACCGTTCGGCAAAGCGCCTGGTTATATTCGCACCGGATTGTAATGCCTGGACCGATATTGCCACACATTGGGAAAACACGGTACACTACCCGTCGAAGGCGGGACAGGGACTGGCCGATGTGGATTATAAAACGATTATGAGTGCAATTATCAATAGTATTTAAATACGGGCTTTATCATGAACTTTGAAATAGATGTACCCAAAAAAGAAGGCGCAGGAGAAGATGCGCCCCCGATCAATCTTATCGCGGATAACGGGATACAATTCCTGGTCGCGGTATTCGACGGCCTGGGTGGTTCGGGGAGTACGGTATATGAAGAAAACGGCATTGCGCATACAGGCGCATATGTCGCTTCCCGTGGGGTGAGGGACGTTGTAAACGAATACTTCGGAAAGACCGGTATGCAGGACATCCGGGTCGATGACACGATGATTGCCGAACTGAAACAGAAAATAAAGGAACAACTGGAGGCCCGGTTAAAATCGCAAAAGTTTGAACCGACAAAATTGAGAAGCTCCCTGATCCGGACCTTCCCCACCACGCTGGCATTGGGCCTGGTTACGCAAGCAGCGGACCAGGCAACCATAGACGTGCTCTGGGCAGGCGATTCCAGGGTTTATGCTTTGAATCCTGTACAAGGTTTGATCCAGTTGACGAAGGACGATCTGGCGCTGGGTAATGACCCTTATGGTAATATCGAACGCGATTCCCCGATGTCCAATGTCGTTTACCTGGGAGATGATTATACGATTAATAGCCTCCATGTGTCTATGGCATATCCCTTCTTCCTGCTCGCCGCAACAGACGGATGTTTCGGGTACTTTCCCACGCCCATGCATTTTGAGCATTTGTTGCTGGATAGCTTGTCCCGGGCATCTTCCGCAGAAGACTGGAAGGAACATATTACCTCGGCGCTGCAAGCGGTATCCGGCGATGATTTTACCCTTTCCCTGAGATTAGCCGGCATGGAGCATTCCTCCTTCACTGCGATAAAAGAACTGTTCAGGGAGCGAACAGAAACCATGTACCGGGACTATATGCAAACTATACAGGAGATCGAATCGGCACTGTTGAAGCTGGAGGACCTGAAGGCGCACCAGAAGAAGACCTATAAAGAGCTGTGGCATAAATACAGGGAGGTGAATTATGTACATTTTAATAAAGAACCGTTATGAAGCAGGGAGATGTAATCGGAGGATATGAGATTCTCCGGGATTTTATAGTGGCGGGTGGTATGAGTAAGGTTTCCTTCGCAAGAGAGGGGGAGACCGAATACTTTATCAAAGAGTTCCTGTCGCCGAAATACCCGGTAGCCGGGGCTCCCGGCGGTGCGGCAACCCTTGCCCGGCGGCAAAAGCAGTGTGATGAATTTGAAATGCATCATAAAAAGCTCAATGATGCCATCGGCAGTAAATGTGGCTTTGGAGGCAACCTAGTGTATGCCATCGACTTTTTCCGGGACGGAACTTCTTATTATAAAGTCACGGAAAAAATAGAGATCGCATCCCTGTCTACCCGGGATATCGCAAAGCTTCCGCTCGAAAAGATCCTGATCATATTGAAAACGGTAACGCATAGCGTCAAGATCCTGCATGATCTGGGGATCGTCCACGGAGACCTGAAACCGGACAATATCCTGATCAAACAAACGGTAACCGGTGGTTATACAACCAAGCTTATCGATTTCGATAACAGTTACTTTTCGGGCCTGCCGCCCGAAAATAAAGAGGAGGTAGTGGGCACTCCCGAATATTACTCACCCGAGTTGGCGCACTATATTAAATCGGGAGAAACGGGCGAAGACAAAGCCCGGCTTACCGTTCAGTCGGACCTGTTTGCATTGGGCGTAATTTTTACGGAATACCTGACCGGCGAAAAACCCGGTTTCCCCAAAGCCTGCCAATATACCTGGGAAGCCGTCAATCGCGGTATAGCACCGGAGCTTAAGGGCGGTGGCCGTACCGGGAAGCTCCGGGCATTGCTGATGTCCATGTTGCAGGCAGATAAAGACAAACGCCCTTCTATAACAGAAACGTTCAGTCAACTGAAAGACCCCGATATCACGAAGGAGGTTATTACAGAAACAAAAGAAGGTGTTGCGGGCACTACCACGTCGAAGTTGGTCATGAGCAAAAATCTCCGGCCGGAAGCCGCCGTGGATAGGACCCCGGAGGCTATGAAACCGAAGAGCGGAGGACTCCGGGTAAGGGGATTGAACACCGATAAATAGCACATATCATGTATAGAGATACCTGGATCTGTAATAACGACGAACATGTCAACAGCAGTATAGCTACTGCCTGTGAGATATGTGGCGCATGGCCTCCTGCGTTACAAACCTTCAGCTATGAACTTACGGATGTTTTTGGCCAGGTCAGCATTTGCTGGGATGTGGATCATGCCGACCGGGTGGCCGTATTGAGAACCGGCGCCAGGGTAGAACTGCCCTCGGGAAAAGGGACACAGATACTAAAAGGGCTCAGGAACGGCGAGGATATCACTTTATGCATGGCCAATGAAGTGGCCTCCTGTTATAAGTCGATAAGGGTTGTGCTGGAGCGGCCCGGGATCATTTTTTTCAAGACAGACAAGGAGAAGGTATTGAAAGGAGGGCGCTTCGCGCTTTCCTGGAGTACGAAAAACGCGGCTGCAGTCTCCATAAGCGGTATCGGGCCGGTGGCGCTGAGTGGTATGCAGGAACGGGATGCTACAGAGGCTTCGTATAAGATCGTTGCGGAAAACGAAGTAGGCAGCACGGAATTGATATTGGAACAGGAGTTACTGCCTGCGCCCGGAATCAAGGTGTTTAAGGTGCGGCGCGGAAAACTTGCCTGGGGCGAAGAGACGCAGCTGGTGTGGGATGTAGCCACTGCCAGTAAGGTGGAGTTATGTTATGGGGATGTGAGAGAGGCAATCGGCCCTGCCGGCGAAAAAAACGTACGCCCCTCGGAAACTACCGTTTATAAATTGCTTGTTCAGGCAATGGACGGTATAACGCTGCTGGAACAGGATCTGGAGCTTAAAGTCTATCGTAAAGTTGAAGTCCGGAGTTTCGAGTCGGATATGAAATTTGTGGTGGAGAGTCTGCCGGTTAGGCTGACCTGGGATGTTGCATATGCCGACCAGGTTTTTATTGAAGATAATTTCGGAACTCGGACGGAGGTGACACACGAAAGCAGCCTGGAGGTGATAACCCGTAAGGATACGCGATACTTTAAACTTATTGCTTCCGACTTGTTGCATAACGTGCTGGAGCGCAAATTAGAGGTAAGCGTCAAAGAGCTTCCCGCCCCGGTAATTACGCTGCCGCAAATAAAGCTACCGGATTTTGACTTGTCATTGGGCGCCAGGGTTATGGAGCAAACCCTGTTTGAACAGGCATTCCGCGAGGCAAAAAGAACACGTAAACCATCGGTATCATTTAAAAGCCTGGTTAGGTTTCTTTATAGTAAATCATGAATCGAAATGTTTTTAAACTTTCCGCTTTCGATGCGGAAGCCTTGAAAGAATGTCCCACACTGCAATCCGGTGCTTCATTCATCAGGTACATCGCTTGGTTCCCGGTCTTACTTTCATTTTGTTCCGGTTATGTTGCCTTGTCGCTGGTCAACTGGTCGCATTGGTGGAGCGATTTGGCCTTGGCATGTCTGCTGGCCTTTTTACAGGCACAGCTCATCCGCAAATCCGATGCCTGGCTGCATCGTAAAAGAAGTTGGAAGGCCCTTTTGGCGATCTCGTCCTGCCTGATCCTTATTGCTTTTTTACAAACAATGATCATCAGCAATTACCTGTTTCGTACCGAAATGCAGATAGACGCCATATTAAGACCTCTGCACAGTAAAAGCCTGTGGCCGAAAAAAGATTTGCTGTATGTTTTATCCTTCCGCGATCATACCGTAAGTGTGATAACGATCGCTATGGCTATAGTCAGCAGCTTTATCGGCATATTACCTTTCGGACTGACCTTCTTCTACAGGAAGTCAAAATACTATCCTGTTTTCCAAATAATTGAAAATTTCAAAATGAGTTATGACTGAATCAACAAGATCGGGGCATCAGCCCTATACGCAGCTGCAATACTTCTTTTGGTTGTTTTCCGGCGCCGAAATAAGTATACTTAAGGACTGTCCGACCGATTACAACAGGCAGGCTGGTGTTGGCTTTACCATTTTTATGACAACCGTATTTGCGATGCTTGCAGGGGGCTATGCCGGCTGGTATTTCAGTCAAAGTCCGTTTGTGACCATTGTATTTGCAATGGTCTGGGGTTTACTTATTTTCAGTATCGACCGTACTTTGGTGATTACGCTTAAAAAAGATCCGGATAATCCCAAGCAGAATTTCTGGTTCCAGTTTGGTGGCCGTGCCGTGCTGGGTGGCTTAATCGCTTTTGTTATTTCTATCCCTTTGGAGCTATTGATTTTCAGGGATAAAATCGAAGAACAGAAAATGATCGATAAAGAGGCTACTGTACTGGAGTACCGTTCGCTCATGAGATCTTCAAAAGGTATCGATACGGATCAGGGCCTGGGCACGCAGGCAACAGATGCGGCCAATAAGGCGCGGGAAAACGCAGGCGACTGTGGTACAGATCCTGAATACAGCAACCTCGAAAACCAGAGAAAAGCGCTGTTCTCCGATTGGCGGGCCAAAGGTATCCGGAAGGACGAGGTGGTGAGGAAGTACAGGGCATTGTTCAATTCGGGCCAGCCCAATACGGCTGCGGCCTACCGCGGAAGTGCTGCCTACCAGGGGGCAATCGGCAATTTCAACAAGATCAATACCGAGTACCAGGATGTAATCGCCAGGCAAAATGCACGTTGTGCTGCCTATATCGCAGAACAGAAGAAAATTGAAATAGAGCAGCAAACCAGTGCCGCCGAGCTTACTAAAAAGATAATCGAAAAGAGTAAGATAGCCGACCAGATGGCCAATACGCTTGATTCACTGCAGAAAGAAAGCTTTATCCGGGATTATATCGCATTGGAAAATGCTGCCAAGCTGAAAGTTACTTATGTGGCCGATTCTATTCAAACCAAGGGCCCCCCGGCTGAGAAAATATATATAAAGAAGACGAAGTATGCCAACGAAGGTATGCTGTTTTTTCTCTGGCTGTTGCGCCTGCTGTTTTTTACGATTGAAATTCTCCCGACGTTAGCCAAAATAGCAACTCCGGCCGGGGCTTATGATACGGCCATCAAGAAACGCGAGGAGGACTATGCACTGGAGCTGGACGAAAAGACTACAGACTATTTGGCAAAACAAAAAGAGATCAGGGATAAAGTTCATGAGCATGAACTCCTCCTGCTTAAAGACAAGAGTAAGGTAGAACGCACCTTACAAAAGGATATACTGGGAAAAGCGGCGGAGGCGCAGAATGCCGTGGCATTGAGGGCTATCGAAGCGTTCAAGGAGCGGCACCTGGCATAAAGAAGCTACCTGGCCGGTCCTGGCCGGATCGTGTTTGTATAGCGTTCTCCATGCCATCAGTTTAATCCTTGCCGGTTTAAAAATGAGACGTACCCGGCCTTTGTCGCATCGAACCTGTTGGTAGATGGTTGTATTATCGCTGCTGCTATAGCCTGCAGCGGAAGCGTGTTTGAACAAAGAGCTTTGTCCTATATTTGCCGGAGTACTCATCAAACTACAAGAGGAACATGGCGAAACAGATCACAGACAATACCTTCCTGGCACATAATAAATCATCCTGGGATAAACAGGCGCAAACGCAGAGTCCCTGGTCGCAACCCCTAAGCTCCGCCCTTATCGAAGCTGCACGGAGCGGACAATGGGATTTATACCTGACTCCTACACCCCTGCCCAAAGAATGGCTGGGTGAGGTGAAAGGCAAAAAGATCCTCTGCCTGGCTTCGGCAGGCGGACAACAGGGGCCGCTGCTGGCGGCATTGGGCGCGCAGGTAACGGTGTTCGATCTCTCGCCCGGGCAGCTGGCGCAGGACCGTATGGTGGCCGACCGCGATCACCTGGACCTGCAGACCGTCGAAGGCGATATGCGCGACTTGGGAGTATTTGAAGAGGAGACTTTCGACCTGGTCTTTCACCCGATCTCCAATCATTATGTGCCCGATGTAAACCCCGTATGGCGGGAGTGTTACCGGGTGCTGAAACCCGGCGGCGTGCTGCTCGCCAGCTTTTATAACCCGGTGATCTTTATCGGCGACCGCGACCCGGCCTTTAAGGATAAAGGGCTGATCCATCCGAAATATAAAATACCCTATGCCGATATGACCGATCTCGACCCGGATCAACTCGAACGGAAAATAGCCCGTGGAGAAGCCCTGGTGTTCGGCCATTCGTTAACCGACCTGGTCGGGGGACAGCTTGCCGCAGGCTTCCTCGTTGCGGGTTTCCTGGAGGATGAACAACCCCAGCCCAGGTTCCTGGTCGACCAATACCTGCCTACTTTCCTGGCTACAAGAGCGATTAAAAGCTAAGCGGCATTTTATCAAAACAAAAAGCAATGGCGAAAAAACAACAGGTCTTTTCAGGCAGGGTCAATGCCTTCAACAAGGCCTTGCATTTCGAAGGCACTTTGCCGGATAAGATCGGGATCATGAATCCTTTCAAAGAAGAAAGCGTGTACCGGACGGCGTGTTCCTTTTATGATAAATATTACCAGGACCACAACCCGAGAACATTGATCCTCGGTATCAATCCCGGTCGCCTGGGGGCGGGCGCTACCGGTATTCCCTTTACCGATCCCAAAAGGCTGAAAGAGGTCTGTGGCCTGGAGTTTGACGGGCCTATGCTGCATGAGCCTTCTTCAGTATTCATTTACGATGTGATTGCCGCCTATGGGGGACCGGAGGCTTTTTACGACCGGTTCTATATCAATTCCGTTTGCCCGCTGGGTTTTGTGATAGCGGATGACCGGGGTAAGGTGAAGAATTACAACTACTACGATAGCATGCCTTTGCAACGGGCCGTACAGGATTTTATTGAATGGAATATAGGTGAACAGATCCGCATAGGCTGTATAACCGATACGGTATACTGCCTCGGTACCGGAAAAAATTACCGTTACCTGTTGGACCTTAATAACCGTAAAGGTTTTTTCAGAAAAGTAATTCCGCTGGAACACCCGAGGTATGTCATGCAATACAAAACGAAGGACAAGGAAAAGTACGTAGCGGATTACCTGCAAAAATTAGCCGGTATATAACCTTACATGCGGCGGAGCACCGGGTACATAGCCATACTGAAAATGTCCTGTATGCGCGGGTGATCCGGTACATACAGGACGGGGGGCGGGATAAATGCTCTTGTTACCGCTTAATGGATCTCGAGCGAGGCCGGTCCGAATTCTTCAAACCGGATGGCTTCTTTGGGAACACCTTGCTCCGTTAAAAAGTCATAGTGTTTTTTTATAAATGCTGCCGGTCCGCAGAGGTAATAATCCGCTTTCTGGTTCGGTATACCGGAGATCAGCCCGAGATCTACCCAACCCTGGTATTGCCGCATAGCCGCTATTACCGGTGCTGCTTCATCATAAAATATATGGCAATCCAGCTCATTGTATTTATTGTTCCACTCAGCAAGGCAGCGCTTGAATGCATGTGCATCACTGCTTTTGCAGCCATGGATCCAGGTCTTTTGCTGACCCGGGTTGTCTTTCAGGGCTGTTTCCAGCATCGACATCAAGGGGGTTAATCCTACACCACCGCTTACAAAATACAGGGGGCGGCTCCGGTCCGAATCCAGCATAAAGGTGCCTGCCGGCGCCGATACGTCGATCTTGTCGCCGATCTTTACTTCGTCGTGCAGGGTATTGCTGATGATACCCGAAGGGTGTGAACTACCCGTTTCTTTTTTTACCGAAATACGATAATAGGTACCGTTGGGCATGCTGGAGATGCTGTACTGCCGGGGTTGGCTCAGGTTCAGTTGCGGCAGGAACATCCGGATGCTTATGTATTGACCCGGGATAAAATCTGCTACCGTACCGCCATCGGCCGGGTACAGGAAGAAAGAGGTGATCTCCGCCGATTCTCTTACCTTGTCTTTGACGATAAAGGGCCGCCAGCCGCTCCAGCCGCCGGTTTTGTTGACCTGGTCGCTGTATAATGTGCTTTCATGGCCCGACATGATTTTCGCCAGTTGTTCATAGGCGACCTTCCATGCGGCTAAAAGTTCGGGTGTGGCATCGGGACCCAGCACCTCCGAAATAGAGGCTAGCAGGTGTTTGCCAACGATATGGTAGTGCTCCGGCCGGATGTCGAGGCTGGTATGTTTATGTCCTATAGTATTGATCACGGGCATCAGTACGCCCGGGTTGTCGATCTGTTCGGCATAGGCCAGTACGGCCATGGCCAGCGCTGTTTGTTGTTTCCCGTTTTGCTGGTTGCCCAGGTTGAACATGTTTTTCAGTTCGGGATTGTGGGTAAACATGCGTTGGTAGAAATGCTTGGTCAGTAATACGCCGTGTTCCTGTAAAACCGGTACGGTGGCTTTAATCAGCGCTTTTTGTTCTTTCGTCATCTCGGTTGTTTTTGTTGAAATAAACAAAGTATATAAATATCTTTTTATCTTTTATTAGGCCTGGAAAAGATCAGGGCTTTTTCAGGAGTATTTTGCCCAGCAACAGATCCTTGTTGAATTGTCCTATGGTTGTACCGGTCAGCATTTTTGTGATCCGGTTCCTGATTTTTTTAAATTCATGGTGTAAAGGACAGGGGTTGATCTCGGAACAATAGGTTAGTCCCATACCGCAGCCAGTAAAGATATTATCGCCGTCTACGGCAGAGACAATATCCGATATTGGTCTTTTAAGTGCCTGCCGGGTCAGGAAAAAGCCGCCATTGGGGCCTTTTGCCGAGTCGATAATGCCTTTGCGGCTCAGGTCCTGTAGTATTTTCCCGAGAAAGTGTTCGGGGGAGTCTACGTTTTTCGCAATCTCCCTGATGCCCACTCTGCTGCCGTCGACCGTTTTACTGGCAATGTAAAATACTGCGCGTAAAGCGTATTCACAGGTTTTTGAAAAAATACTCATGCAGGGATAACGGGCTTTTTAAAATACAATTACGATGCAATGCCGGCGCCTGTGTCCAGGACGTATTCCGTTTGCATAAGACAAAGGTACGGCCTGTTTTTTTAATAAAAGACATTTTTGTCTTTATTTTATGCGGCGCCTGTGTTAAGATCCCGGCAGGCGCGGCCTTGCCCGGCCTCCCTGTCCCGGATCGATTCCTGTAAATTCTGTTTGTAATCGTTTTGGGTTGTCGTCAATGTTACAGTCCGGAAACCGGAGTGTTAATTGCGGTTAATGCGCGGGGTATCACTTAACATTACTTCAAATCAATTTGCAATAAATGGCTATCACCGGGTAAAAATGTGTGTTATGTTTGAATTATTGATCGGGCGAAGAATACGGCAATGGTGATGTTCCTACGAGACAAAATGCACTTTGAAAACATGTAAAATTTACCAGGATGACCACGCACCTGCGTCTCTCTTTTTTTGCGTTATTAATTTTGCTTATGCTTGGCAAGAGTACCGGTACCCGGGCTCAACTGCCCGATTGCTCATCGGACAGCAATCTTGTTTATTCGCTTTCGGGTAGCGTGGTGCTGGGGGCTTTGTATGTAGCGGAGCGTATCTACAACTGGGATCCTTACCTGCCTTTGTCCGCAACCAACCCCTCGCTGAATACCATTGTCCCCGACTCTAGTTTCATCGGGCTCGCCGTAAGCGAGAATATCAATGCGACGACCGGGCCTTCTCCTACCTTTTATGCCGTTGAAAACAATACGACGAAGCTTTATTACTACGATGGGGCTGACTGGGTCTATACCGGCCATACAGCCGGCGCATCTGCGATCAATATCGGTGCGGGGGGCGGCTATATCTATAGCCTGGATGCCGCCACGGGCAATATTTACCGGTACGATGGCACAGCCAACGCTACATTCCTGACTACAGTAACAGATTTCAACGCATCAGGACCTTTCGATCTTGTAGCCGATTGCGAAGGCAATTTTTATATTATGAAATGCGGCAATCCCGGCTGGCTGCGGAAGTACACCGCTGCCGGGGTATTGGCCTATCAATGGAACGTTACGGGGGCGCCTGCGGTTGGCGTTGGTTTTGGTCTTGCGATCAATGGAGACCTGTTGATGCTGTATACCGACAAATTATACCAGGGCACGATCAATCTATCCGCTACTTCGATAACCGTGAGCCCGGTTACCGGCAATTTCCCAGCTTCCTTCGATTTCGGATCCTGCCAGGTTGGAGGGGTTATCAAGCCGGCCAACGATACGGTCTTTGCCTGTAAACCCGGAACAGCCGTACCGCTTAAGGCCAAGGGCATTGCGCCTTACTCCTATACGGTGGTCAGTGGTACGGCAACAGTGAGTGGCAACGGACCTGTATTCCAGGTGACCGATACCAGTATGGCTACCGTGGTACTGCACTCCTGGAAGAACCCGCTGTACTGCGGAGTGGGCGCTATCCATGATACTTTTCGTGTTGTGCCCGCGCCCCTGGTCAATGCCGGGCCCGACCGTACGGTATACGCCTGCAGCAATACCGATACCTTTACCCTGTACGGGCAATTAACACGCACACAACCCTGGATCAATTATACAATTGCCTGGTCGCCGGTCACCGCGATTTTCTCCGGGGCCAATACCCTTAATCCCGTTATCCAACCGCCCACCGGAACTACAACCTTTGGGCTCACCGTTACTACGGCTGCGAACCGGGGCGGCTGCTCGCTTTCAGACAGTGCAACTATATTGGCACGGGACGAATCCGTCAATCCCCGCTTTACTTTCAGGCTGCAGCCTGCCTGCCGGGAAGATACCGTATATTTTGCGGGTACGGTTACCGCAGGCGCAGCGCCGACCTGGAGTTTCGGCGATGGGCATACCGATAGTGTCATCAACCCGGTACATGTGTTCCGGCCACAAAGCCTTTATTCCGTTAAACTGGTGGCACGCAACGATCACTGTGTAGATAGTGTTATCAAGCCGGTCGACACGCGCCATCCGCTTATCGCTGCTTTCCGCTTAACTGAGGATACCCTCTGCCAGGATAGCCTGGCAACCTTTGTCAATCATGCTGTGGTAAGTTTACAGCCCGGAACTTTTTATTGGGATTTTGGCGACGGGGCCACATCTGCGCTGTCTGCTCCCACGCATCGTTACCGGGCCGGTGGCGCATACCGGGTAATGCTCGTCGCAAAAGACAGCCTGGCTTGCCTCGATACCGCCTATGTGATGGTAATGGTAGACAGTACACCTTACCTGGATATCCTGGCCGACCAGCATATACTGTGTACCGGCGAAGAGCTCCGCTGGGCAGTCCGTAATGCCGGGGAAGGCAATACGGGGCTAGCCTGGGACTTTGGCGACCAGAACAATATGGCCGGACCACGACAAATCGTACATGCTTACGATCAGGCAGGCAAATACTACATCCGGCTGGAGGCTGCCTACCGTGCCTGTGGCGGGCTCAGCTGGCAGGACTCGGTAATCGTATATGACCCTCCGGTAGTATATATCGGGCCTGATACTGCGATGTGCCCTCAAGGCAAAGCTTTACTCCTCGCTAACACGATACCGGGTAATGCGGGCGACCGTTACCTTTGGAGTACCGGCGACACCACGGCAGCACTGCATGTTCCGGCGCCGGGACATTATAACCTGAAAGTAACGAACAGTGCAGGTTGTACGACCATTGACGATATCGAAGTGCGGAAAGATTGTTATACCGACCTACCCAATGCATTTACGCCAGATGGCGACGGGGTCAATGATTATTTCTTTCCCCGTCAGTTGCTGGCCCGCGGCGTCGCGGCATTTAAGATGCAGGTGTTTAACCGCTGGGGACAACCGGTATTCCAAACGATGAATACAAACGGAAGAGGATGGGATGGGCGTTTCAACGGCATACTGCAACCGGCCGGCGTTTATATGTACCTCGTGGAGGTGGCCTTCAATAACGGGGGCACCGAGCAATATGAGGGTAATGTGACGTTGTTGTATTGACAAAGTGTGGGCGATAAGCTTTTTCGTTTGTCTTTCTTTTTTCCGGACAGGAACGGTAATGTAAGCTTTCTTAATTTTACATTACTTAATCCCCTACCATGAAAATAGCGATCACCGGTGCGCATAACACGGGCAAAACCACCCTGGCCGAAGGACTGCAGGAATTTCTGCCCGGTTACACCTTCAAGCAGGAGCCTTATTATCAATTAGAAGAACAGGGGCATTTGTTTGCAGCAACACCCGATGTGGACGACTTCCTGGTGCAGCTGCGGTACGCTTTAGCAGCAACCGGTACTACCGGGGAAGATATCGTGTTCGATCGTTGTCCCCTGGATTTTCTTGCCTATATGCAGGTGCTTGGCGCCGGGGAGTTGGTGCGCGATTGGTACGACGAAGTAGCCTCCTTTATGGCTGCAATAGATCTATTGGTTTATGTGCCGGTCGAAAGACCTGACCGCTTGGGCTGCCCGGACGATGAATTACCGGAGCTTCGCGAAGCCGTAGATGAAATATTAGCGGAGTGGGTTTATGATTTCGACGTACCCGTCCTGGAAGTGCGGGGTACCCTTGCTGAACGCGTCCGGCAGGTAGTAAACAAGACCGGTTAATGGAGGTCAGTGCTGGCCGGTAAAGCCAGCTAAGGGATGAGCTCCTTCGCTGTGCTCCCGATGACAGGCTTCCTCATGGTACTTGGTGCTGGACCCTCTGATACGGCCAGCTAAGGGATGAGATCCTTCGCTGCGCTCCCGATGACAGGCTTCATCTCATATCTCACACCTCATATCTCACATCTCATATCTCACATCTAATATCTCACATCTCATATCTCACATCTAATATCTCACGTCTCCTTTTTCCGTCAGATAACGCCAGTATCTTTTCGGTACGTGTTGTATGTGTAGTTTCAGGTTGCTGCGTTCTTTGATATTCGTATTCCTGAAGTAATCCTTCCAGAGCGTGGCGTAGAGCGCCTCCTGGCTATCCAGCAGCGTATCCTCCTGCCGTATGGCGGCATGCTCCTGTGCTGCCGGTACAGCTTCAAATACCACTTCCTGTACCTGGTGCAGATCGTAGTACAGGCCGTAATGTCTTTGCTCATCATAGATTACCCAGGCCTGGTCGGCGTAACGTTGCCTGAAATGCTCTGCAATCAGCGGCAGTACATCATAGTCGGGTTTAATGACAGCATGGTACAACTGATTAGCGCCTTTTTCGAACCGTATAAAGGCTTTCATACGGTGCCGCTCGCGGCTTACCTTCCTGGCGACCTGGCTCAGGCCCAGTACCAGCGCATGACCATAATCCCGGTCGGCGCCGGCAGGATGCTCGAAAATATATAAGGCATAATCGAACAGCAGTTGCCAGGTTTTCAAATCGTCGGCATACCAGCTGGTATAAAATTCTTCGCGGTGTTGTGCATCTATCCTGCCGTTCAGTCCCTTCCATACCCGTAATGCTTTTTCCGGGTTAGTGGTCACCGTAATAGCACCGCCAAACATATCGCTGCTATAAGCGGTATGGGTGTAGAGCCGCACCTGTTTATGCTTTCGTTCATAAGACTCGAATACCGCGCTGAGCAGGCCATAAAATGTGCCGTCGAAAATATAGGAAGTCATGGCCTTGTTTAAAATAAGGATAGTTGTGCCGTGTCTTTCGGACGCCATTTGCTCTGGCTTTCCTGCAGCAGGATTTGTCTTACCCGGCCGGCATCCTGTTCGCCGAGGCTAAAGGGGGAATCGGCACAACGGATAAAGTGCTGTGCCCGGTTATAGGCTATACCCAGTTGCCGAAGCTGGTGACTGCGTAGCTTCCCGAACTGACGCGCCGACACAATCTTTTTCGCCGACTGTATGCCAATACCGGGTACGCGCAGGATCAGCCGGTAATCGGCGGTATTGATATCTACCGGGAACTGGTGTATATTTCTTAATGCCCAGCTGAGCTTCGGGTCGATATCCAGTTCGAGGTCGGGGTGTTCGTCGTTCACGATCTCGTGTACCGAAAAGCCATAGAAGCGCATCAGCCAATCGCTCTGGTACAGGCGGTTTTCGCGGATTACGGGCGGCGGTGTGCCGATAAGCGGCAACAGGCCGGTATTATTCTGGATGGGAATATAACCGCTGTAATAAACACGTTTCAGCGAAAAGTCCTTATAAAACCGGTCTGCGGTCCGCAATACCTCTTTGTCATTTTCGGGTGTGGCGCCGATCACCATCTGGGTGCTTTGCCCGGCTGGTACAAACCGCGGTACCGATTTAATAACGCCGCGTTCGCTTTCGTATTGCAGGGTTTTATTGCGTACCAGGCCCAGTTCTTTTTCTACCTCTGCATGTGATTTCTCGGGGGCTACAGTTTTCAAACCCTGTTCTGTGGGCATTTCCAGGTTAATGCTCATCCGGTCGGCATACAGGCCGGCTTCGGTAACCAGTTCTTCACTGGCGCCGGGTATGGTTTTTAAATGGATATAACCGTTGAACCGTTGTTCCTGCCGCAATTTTTTTACGATACTCAGCATACGTTCCATCGTATAATCGGCGTTTTTGAAAATGCCTGAACTCAGGAACAGGCCTTCGATATAGTTACGCCGGTAGAAGTTCATGGTCAGTTCCACTACTTCATCAACGGTAAATGCCGCACGTTTTACGTCATTGCTTTTGCGCGATACGCAGAACTGGCAATCGTAAATACAGAAATTGGTCAATAGTATTTTGAGCAGGGAAACACAACGGCCGTCTTCGGTATAGCTATGACAGATACCGTTGCCGGTATCGCCTATGCCGCCATTGGTGTTTTTGCGGTTACTGCCGCTGGAGGCGCAGGATACATCGTACTTGGCAGCATCGGCTAAAATGGATAATTTCTCACGGATTCTTTCGCTCATAGGTGGGGGATTGGTAGGCTAAAATTAAGCCGAACGGCGTTAATAACCGCGGGATCGGAAGCGGTTTTTTTCCGGGTTCTTTAAATGCCCGCCAGCCTTGAATTTATATATGCGACATTTGTGTTTCAACAAGCGGAACGTTGTACTTTGATGATAAAATGTGTATTTATATATGGTTAAAATAGTGTTGGTATGGTTGTTCCTGCTCTTACCTGGTAGTGCTTTTGCCCTGGATATGGAAATGGATGTAATAGAGCGGCAATTGCTTGATGCAGTCCGGCGGATTGAATACTGGACATTGCCGGAGCAGCAGGACCGGTATACCGATCCTTTTGATTCCCTGCTGCTCGCAAACGATCATCTCGAGCGGTTATTACTGCATTATACGACTATCTATCCGGGCACGATCGACTATGACTTTAAGGCGTTGCATACATTCCGCCTGGGTATAACAACGTCGGAAGACGGCAACCTGCGCATTTATTCCTGGGATACCCGTACCGGCGGCACGATGCGCTATTATAAAACGGTTTTCCAGTACAGGAATAAAAGCGGCGTATTTTCAAAAGCCTCAGTGGAAAATAGGCAGCAGGAAAACGATCCACCCGGCACTATGGGTTGTTTTTACGACCAGGTGAATGATGTAACCGTTGACGGTAAAACCTATTACCTGGTGCAACGCAGGTATGTCTTAAGCAGCGCCTGTAGCTATCATAGCCTGAAAATATTTACCATCAACGATCGCGGCCTGGATGAAAAGGCGAAACTGATTAAGACGTCAAAGGGATTGCAAAACGAGATCAGTTATGAAACCGACTGGTCATACGGGGTAAACAGGGAACAAGATACCGAGATCGACGATGCCATACGCTACGAACCGGAAGAAAAGGCATTTACGATCCCGCTGGTATTGAAGAATAATAAGATAACGGATCGCAGGATCCGGTATGTGTTCCATGGGCGCTATTTTGAAAAAGATCCGGCTAAAAAGTCCAAAGAATAATACCTGCAGTTCTTTGCAGATGTCTTGCCTGGCGTCCTGAGCAATACAGTATATAACCCGTTTAATTACGATGTTTTGTTCCTAATTTGTGCATCCAATAAATCCAAACCATGAAGCCCTTTATTTTTTTGTTCTTTGCTGCAATTGCGATGCTGCAACCGCTATACGCCCGGGAAACGCCTTTGTTTAAAATCGTGGACCAGGGTATGATAGGATATATGGATCGTACAGGACATGTTGTTATTCCTTCCGTTTATTACAATGGCGGCGATTTTGCTGAGGGCCTGGCAGCGGTAAGACGCGAAGGCTATTTCGGGTTTATCGATGCCGCCGGTCGCGAGGTTATACCTGCCGTATACGACTTCGCACGTAGTTTCGACCATGGTGTTGCGCGGGCATACAAAAACGGGCAGGTTTATTTTATCGATAAAAATAATGAGCTGGCACTCGATACGGCATTTGCCGACCTTGTTTTTATCAACGGGTATATGGCGATCGTAACCACCAAAACCGAAAAGCAGGGCCTTATGAATATGCATACCCGGAAACTGTTGGTGGATACGCTTTTTGAAACCATCGACGGTGTTTACAGGAATATTGTACAGGTGAAGATCAAAGGCAAAAGTGCATCGGATCCCTGGGACCGCAGTTATGCCGTGCTGGACACAATGGGCAACTTTATTGTTCCTTTTGAAAAATATACGCAGATCGGGCCGTTTAGCGACGGTTATGCGGTAGCAAGAGGTTATAAGGGAGGCGTGGAAAAAAATATCGTGATCGATACCGAAGGCAAAGAAATCTTTGAACGCGCCACCAGCGGCCAAAGTTATATCTACAGCTCATTTGCCGAAGGCCTGGCCCGCTTACCGTTGCAGCGCAAAGTAGCGGGCCTGTACAGTGAAAGGGACGTATCCTATGAGGCGTTTATCGATACGGGCGGCAAAATCGTTTTTGCGGATACCACGGCCCGGTATATGCAGGACTTTGCACGGGGACGGTCATTTGTGTATTGTTATGGAGGATATTACCTGATGAACAGGAGCTTCGGGCAAGTGGGAACAGATACTTTTACCCAGGTGCCGGAAAACGGTTTTACGCAATCTTATGCCATCGTCAAAAAACAGGAAGCGGGATACGGCATAATAGATACCAACGGTGTTTTCGTGGTAGCCCCTAAGTATGAACGGATACTCGAAACGGGCCTGGAAGACGGCTTTTTTTTCTTTGCAGTACAAGACCAGGAGGGCGCAGAGCGCATCGGTATCGGCGCCCTGACCGGCGTTGAGCTCCTGAAGCCGGTTATGCAGGATGTGGATCGCAGCGGTTTTCATAACGGTTTGCTGAAAGCCATAATTGACAACAAGCTCAGCTATATCGATAAAAGCGGCAAGATTGCCTGGCAGGAAAAGCAGGCAGTGCCTGTCGCATGGCGCAACAGGAATATCGACTTTATGGAACGCGCCGGGTTTTATGCTTATTCGGAACCGGACAAACAAGCCCTGGGCGGTTATGGTTCATCGAAAAACTATCCGCAGCGGGTAACCCGTAAACACAAATTTCCACCTGCCCGGCTTGCGGTCATCGTTGACACCGGTAAACCGGATACCCTGGGAGAAAGCAACCCTGCCTGGAATGTTTATGTCGTGAATACGACAACGGGAGCGAAGCTGTTCGGCGCCCAGGATAGCCGCCTGGCCATGTATGTACAGGCAAAAGGCCAGGATGGCACCTGGAAGGATATCGAATACCTGCCCCGGAGTTCCTGCGGTAACAGTTACCACAAACTGGCCTTAAAGCCGGGTAATTTCTGGGCCTTTAAAACGGCTGTTTACGCGGGCGTTTACCCGGCTAAATTCCGGATCGCGCTCCGTTATCTCGATCCGGCAACAACGGGTAAGGCCAAAGAAAAGAGCAAAGAAATTACGATTTACAGCAATGAATACGAAGGCGGTGTAAACCCGGCCCAGTTCTGGAATAGAAATGCGTACAGCCCGCGTAATATTATGGATCCCTATTGGGAATAAGGTTTGCATTTACAGTCTGTTGCGCCCCGTGCCGGCATCACATGGCCAGGATGCCCGGCCCAAGGCATATTTAGCTACTTTTGTCAAAACAAAAAACATGTCCGGTAATACGCAAGCGGTTTATTTAAATACAGCCGGTTGTGGCCTGATTCCTGAATCGGTGCTGCAGCCTGGTATCGACCTTTATAAAAATTTCGAATCGGTGAGTTCGGCGGCTAGCGAGCACTGGCGTTCGGTAACCTACCATGAGGTTAAACAAACAGTGGCGCAGTTCGTGGGCGCAGGCCCGGCAAACATCGCGCTCATCCCGAATTGCTCCTGGGGCATCAATGCCGTGGTACAGGCGCTTCAAGGCGATGAAAAGGTACTCCTGTACAAAAAGGATTTCCCCTCGGTGTATATCCCTTTTGTAACCAATAAATTCAATATCGTCTGGATCGATGATGAAGATGGTTTCATCATCGACCTGGAAAAGATCTTGTCCATTGTAAAGGAAGAAAACATACAGGTAGTGGCCATCAGTCATGTGCAATGGCAAACTGGTTTTATGATCGATCTGCAGGCCTTATGCAGCAATTGCCGGGCACTCGGCGTACATACCATTATCGATGCCACGCAAAGCCTGGGCGCCGTACCGCTTGATGTATCGGTGATCAGGCCAGATGTATTGGTGGCCAGCAGTTACAAATGGATGAATGCCGGCTTTGGCACCGGTATCCTGTATATGGACGACGCTTTCCTGGAAAAATACCCGCCCGTAATTGCCGGTGCGCATAGCAATGCCTATGCCGCATATACCGGCGAAACAGCGATGGGCATTGGCGGTTACGAACCGGGCGGTATGAATATGTTTGGCTTAACCATCCTGCAAAAGGCAATAAGCCTGAAGCTCGAACGTGGGCTGGAAGCCATTGGTAAGCATAACGCCGCGCTGACGGCCCTCTTGCTCGACCAGCTCAGGGCATTGCCGGTACAACTCGTAGGA
Source organism: Taibaiella chishuiensis (assembly GCF_003014535.1). GTDB lineage: Bacteria > Bacteroidota > Bacteroidia > Chitinophagales > Chitinophagaceae > Taibaiella > Taibaiella chishuiensis. The sequence continues at coordinate 1,652,330 of NZ_PYGD01000001.1, forward strand.
TCGGCAGACGGTAAAAACAGGAGCTCTATTGTCGTGATCGTGCAGGAGGATGGCCTGGCCGAACATCTCGCGGCGTATAATATCGTTACCACGGTGCGCAACGGGCATATCCGTGCCAGTATGCATATGGACAACGTGGCCGGCGATGTGGAGGCTTTCGTGGCGGGTATCGGTAGCTGGACAAAACCATAAAAGAAAGACACTATGAGCAGGAGCATTTCCATCTGGTACAAAGTGGGGGATACGGATGTAGACCTGGATACCGGTTATCACCATTTGCTGGGTACTCAACAGGCCAGTATGAAGTTCTGGAGCCTGCCGCAATTGCGCAAACTCGGGCTGCGGGAGCTTACCGAGCTGGGCCACCTGGACCCGGTATATTTTTCTGAGGCCGAAGGGCTGGCGATCCTGGAACAGGAGCTGGTCTTACTCGAACAAAACAGGGAACAGATACCGTTTGATGATGAGCTCAAAACACGCTGGATCCACAACCTGCGGTTTTGCCTCGATATGCTGAAGGCGGAAACACCGCCCGGCGCCATACCGGTGTTGATGATCGGCTGACCTGCCGGATGTGCCGTTATTTATATAGTGTCTGAAAGCCCCGTTTTGCGGGGCTTTTGGCTTGCCGGGAGATTTCGTTCGCCGGCTGCCGGGCCGTTGTTGCAGATCATATCAATATCCGTAATTTTAAAGTCGCTTCTCCTTTTCGCAGCTTACATAAAAAAATATTTTTTGACCATTCCAACCCCGGTGCCTATATTATCCTCTATATAGGTAAAGACGTAGCCCGTGATTAATGAAAAACTACTAACCGACTGTAAAGCCAGGGTCCGCAGTGCGCAGCGACAACTCTATGAGTATATGTCTCCGAAGCTGTACCAGACCTGCAGGCGTTACCTGAAACAGCAGGCCGATATCGAAGAGATTATGGCTGATGCTTTTTACACCATATTCACCAAGCTGGATCAACTGCGCGATGTCGCGGCCTTTGATGCCTGGGCCAGGAGAATAGCGGTAAATCTTTGCCTGTCGCAATTGCGCAAAAGCGGCAGCCTGGATATCTACCTGGAGGATATGAAGCAGGAACCCCAACCCCAACCACTCGTCTCGCGGCTGGAAGAGCACGACCTGCTCCGGCTGCTGGACCAATTGCCGGCAGGATGCCGGATGATCTTTAACCTGTTTGCTATCGAAGGCTATAGCCATAAAGAGATCGCAGCCATGTTACAGATATCGGAAGGTACGTCCAAATCACAGCTCAGTTTTTCAAAAACAAAACTCCAGTCATTAGTCAACCGGTTTTATTACCTAAAAGAAAATTAACCATGGAAGCGCATGATCAAATAACAGAACAATTCAGGGAGGCCGTCGGCAAATCGGAAAGCGGCGCATTCCCCGGTATGGAGGAGGTATGGGACCGCGTAACTGCCGAACTGGATAAAGAGGAGCCCAAAAAGCGCAGTGCACTTCCTTTTTACAGGATAGGCATCGCCGCCGCTGTACTGGTCCTCCTGGGACTGGGAGTGGTAATGCTGCGGCAAAATGGGGAACAGTCCCTTATACCGGCCCTCGCAAAACAAAAGCCGGAATCCTTGCCGGGGCGCCAGTCCCAGCCACAACAGCATCCAGGCCCGGCGTCCGGCAATACAGATGCGGTCCTGGTACAACAACCTGCCCCCGCGATACCCGCAAAGAGCAAAACAGAGCACCCGCAACACCCGGCCCCTGTTAACCCATCACCCCTGGTTGCCGCACAAGTCACGCCCCGGGATACCCCGTCTTTCCTTTTGAAAGGCATCGTCCTCGACGAAAATGGGGAAGCCGTACCCGGGGCCGCCGTGCGGATCGACGGTACGAATTATGGCACGGTAACAGATATGGACGGTGCGTACGAACTGAATGTGAAAGGCCACAATACGCTGACCATCGAGGCCGTCGGTTATACCCCCTGGAAAGTGAAGGCAGAGCCGGGGACGGCTATGCTTACAACGACCTTGCCGGCAAATTATCTTGCCTTGAACGAGGTAGGCCTTACAACACCTTATGGCCGGACCATGACGAAAGAGAAATACGTAGGGGCAGCGGACCGGATCGAAGGGAGACTGCTGGAGCGGATGCCGGTCAGTGATATTACCAAAGCGATCGAAAGAGCCGCACCGGGCATTCAAATCACGAATGGCGGTGGTCAGCCAGGTTCCGGGGCGAACATCAGGATGCGGGGTACGGGCTCACTGAGTGGCCAACCCGGGAAAGGGTATAGCGCCAATAAGGCCGGTTATAACAATACCTTGAACGGTGCGGGTCAACCAGCGTCCGGCGCGGCGCCAGGGTTGCATTGCCAGGGCAGTGCGCATGTTAATGCCATGCTACCGCTTTATGTGTTGGACGGTACGATCTATACCGGAGATATTACCCGGCTCGATCCCAATACCATACATAATATTACGATTCTTAAAGAGGCCACTGCTACAGCGCTTTACGGCTCCCGCAGCGTCAACGGCGTTATCGTGATAACGACTAAAAATGGCTACGAAGCCAAACAGAAACGGCGTTTCTTTCAACGCATAAAACGTCTCTTCCGCAAACAGCAGGCGCCCGGTACCACCATGCTGCAGGCGACGCCGGAAATAAACGGGCAGGAAACGTATAACCCTTATGTCGAAAATCCTTTTGAATCGCCGGTAGCACAGCCGCTTTCCACCTTTTCGATCGATGTCGACAACGCATCCTATACCAATATCCGCAGGTTTATCAACAACGGGCAGGCGGTGCCGGCAGATGCCGTCCGGATCGAAGAGATGATCAATTTTTTTGAATACAAATACCCGCAACCCCAGGGCCCGCATCCCTTCTCCATTACAACAGACTACAGCGATGCGCCCTGGAACAAAGGACATAAGCTCTTACGTATCGGTTTGCAGGGTAAAAGCATCCTGCCGGAGCAATTACCGGCTTCGAACCTGGTCTTCCTGGTAGATGTATCGGGTTCTATGAACGACCCTAACAAACTGCCATTGCTGAAAGCCTCGATGAAATTGCTGGTACGGCAATTGCGTCCTGTGGACAGGGTTGCGATCGTTGTATATGCCGGCGCGGCAGGCCTCGTATTGCCCTCCACGCCCGGCGACCATAAAGCAGAGATCAATGCGGCTCTCGAACAACTGCAGGCAGGCGGTAGTACGGCAGGCGGCGCGGGTATCGAACTGGCTTATAAAATTGCCGCGGAACATTTTATAAAAGACGGCAATAACAGGGTAATACTGGCTACAGACGGTGATTTCAATGTAGGCGCCTCTTCCGACGCCGATATGCAAACGCTGATTGAACAGAAGCGGAAAACCAATATTTTCCTGACCTGCCTGGGTTATGGAATGGGTAATTATAAAGATTCGAAAATGGAAGTACTGGCCGATAAAGGAAATGGCAATTATGCCTATATCGACAACCTGCAGGAGGCCAACCGTTTCCTGGTCAAAGAGTTTTCCGGTACGATGTACAGCATAGCCAAGGATGTAAAGATCCAGGTCGCATTTAACCCGCAGTATGTACAGGACTACCGCCTGATCGGGTATGAGAACCGGCGCCTGAAGGCCGAAGATTTTGCAAATGATGCTATCGATGCGGGCGAACTTGGCAGCGGTCACCGGGTTACGGCGCTTTACGAAATTATTCCGCGGGGTGTTACCAATGTGTTTGCCCAAAAGCATGCCGAAACGGAAAAAGCAGGCGGGGCAAAGGCTGTAGCTGCCTTCGGGGATGAACTGGCCGGTATAAAGTTTCGCTATAAAAAGCCGGATGGCGATAAGAGTATAGAGATGATACAAACTATCGATCATACGCCCCAAAGTCTCGAACAGGCAAGTGCCGACTTTAAACTGGCTGCAGCGGTTGCCTGGTTTGGGTTGAAGTTAAGGCATTCGGACCTGGTACAGGATACCACGCGGGAGGCTATCCTGAAACTCGCCAAAGCGGCTGTAGCCAGCGATAGCCAGGGCTATAAAGCGGAGTTGGTACGGTTGGTGGAGACGGCGCTATAAGCAAATGGAAATAATAAAGCGGCATGAGATCAACTCATGCCGCTTTATTATTAACCTGCTCCTTAATTAATAATCCTTTCCTGTACGGTTAGCTTCCGTCGGTTCGGGCCATTTCATGCGTTCCCCTTTCTCCACATTCAGGGGCAGCTGCGCCTTTCTGCGGCTGAACATTTCCGGTTCTTCGCAGGCCAGGTATACCAGGGTAGCTACCGTTACCGCATTACGTTTCATGTCTTCCCACACAATCTTATCATAAGTGTCGAGCGTGGTATGCCAGGTATACATGCCATAATCCCAGCTATTGCTCAGCAGGAAAAACGCGGGCACATCATAAGGTACAAATGCCGCATAATCCGATCCGCCACGTCCGCCGGGGTTGCCGGGGAACGTGGTTTCTATCGCATCCCTGTTTTCATCGGGCAGGTAGCTGAACCATCTGCCGAAGTAATCGTAGGCATCGAGGAAACCCAGGCCCGTCAGTTTGCTGATACGGCCGGTCCCGTTGTCCTGGTTGAAGAGTACGGATATTTTGGGCATCATATCCTTATGGTCTGCTGCAAATGCTTTAGAGCCGTTAAGGCCTTGTTCTTCGCTGCCCCAGTGCCCGACAATAATGCTGCGCTTAGGGTTGGGATAATATTGCTTTAAGATACGCATCACTTCCATCATCAGGATGCTGCCCGTACCGTTATCGGTAGCGCCGGTGCCACCGTCCCAACTATCGAAGTGGGCCGATAACATCACGTATTGTTCGGGGTTGACGGCGCTCCTGATCTCTGCGATCGTATTCTGCGCCGGCATGGGGCCCAGGTGTTTCGATGTAGTGGTTACCTGCAGGCGTGGCGTAATGCCCCGCTGGGTAAAACGCCAGAGCATCTGGTAGTCTTCCATACGCATATCCACGTGCGGAATTTTTTTGGTCTTCGTACCGAATATCCGGTTGCTCGACCAGCCGCCTGTCCAGAAAGAAGATACGATGGCTGCGGCGCCCGCTGCTTCCAGTTGCGTTTGTATTTTGTTATAGGTGGTGCCCATGGCCTTTAAACCTTCGGTCCAGGCGCTGGCCGCTTTTTCTTTGCGTGCCAGGAAGTTTTTGTAGTCCGCTTCCAGCGCAAATTCTTTCCAGCTTGCTTCGGGTCTGCCGGATATTTGTGGTTGTGCGATCAGTACGATCTTGCCCTTTACCTGGGGCAACCATTGTTGCAGGGCTATCGAATCTTTCAGGAGTGGTAATGCGATCACATCGGCTTCTACGGGTTTGCCCTTCGCAGTAGCCGGCGACCAGGCCAGTTGTATACCATCGAGCTGGTCCACGCGGGGCGCTGTCATCATGATCTGCGTGGTGCCACGCTCCCAACCCGGCCAGGTGCCATACTGTTCGTTGCGGGCAGTTATGCCCCAGCTCTTATAGGTCTGTACCAGCCAGTCGTTGGCTTTCAGCAATTGCGGACTGCCGATCAGGCGCGGCCCGATATCGTCGGCCAGTTGTTGCCCCAGCATTTCCAATTGCGAATGGTTGGCTACTTCCTGCCTGATGTTGTTGATGATATTGGTGTCGATCTGCGCATGTGCCCACAGACCCTGTACAACGAGACTGCCCAATAGTAAATATCTGGTCATTAATTGCTGTTTAAACGAAGGTTAAGTGTAGCGGCTAAAATACGCATTATTGTGTTACCGCAGCTGCCTGTCAGTACCGCGGATAATACTGTTCGATGCAAAGTTTTGCCGGTAAAGGATTTGCGCTGTTGAGGCAGCACGACAGAGGTATGCAGGACCGGCTACGCTTCATGACAGGATCATGACGGTTCAGCCGAATCTTCTTTTTTTATAAAATGACCTGGCGCAGCTTTGCGACAAAACATAAAGCGATGAAAAAGATCTTATTCCTGTTGTTGTGCCTGCTTGCGTTGACGGAACAGGGTTGTGCCGGCCCCCGTATCGAAGATGCCCGTATATCAGGCCCCTGGCTGCTTACAATCACTACACCCGATGCGGGCGCCCTGCGCGTGGTTATGGACTTTGAAGTGGTACGCAACGATAAGGATACCTGCCGGTTTACAGCCTGGTCGCAAAAGGATATGGACAAAAAGATATTGGGCAAATGGAAGGCGATGGCGGCAAGGTCGTTCGGCGGTAATTTCGAAGGTGGCAGCCTGATGCGTATCGTAGCAGGAAAGCTGTTTGGAATGGACTCCCTGACTGCGATCCTGGTATCGCCCTTTGGTAATAAATACCTCGATGGCCGTCTTGTAAACGGGAAAATAGAATGCGTACTGAGCGACGGCGCGAGGCAGGTCAATGGTAGCCTGACCGGCATTAAAGGAGCGCCGGCATTGCCTTTGCGCAATTACCAACGTATTTGCGACAGCCTGATAGCGATCACCGAACGGAAACTCTACGACCCCGTTTTACTACAGGGCAGCGCATGGCTTGACTTTAAGACTTCGTTGCAGAAGATCGCAGGTTTTACCGGCGATGACGCCGCATTGGTGATGGGCTTTTTTTATTTTGCCCGTACATTACCCTTCAGCCATTTTTATTTATTGCCGGCTACAGACCGGCCGGTGGCGGCAACCGGCGAAAGTGGCGGCAATGTTACACTCCAAACACTCAGCCCCTCGGCTGCATTGCTGCGTATCCGTTCTTTTGGCGGAACTTCGTCCGAAATGGATAGCATATTCCATATCGTCTCAGCCGCGAATTACCCGTTATTATTGGTAGACCTGCGCGATAACCCCGGTGGCGCGATCGATGCCGGTATGGCCTTTGCCGGGCATTTGATCAGTGATACCCTGTATGGAGGTGTATTCCTGACCCGGCGCTATTTTGCCACCCATAAGGCAATACCTGCTCCGGAGGCTTATCGTCAGTACCCGCTGTTTTCGGCGGCCAACCATAAGCTGCTCCTGCAGGGCATATCGGATTATGAAGCACTGGGCCTGGTGGCTTATCCCCGGCCGCCGGTGTTCAGGGGCAAAGTTGTTATCCTGGTCAATGCAAATACGGCCAGTACCTGCGAGCCCCTGATCTATGCGCTCCGGCAATCCGGCAGGGCCATACTCGCCGGCACGAAATCGGCCGGAGCCATGTTGAATGGAGAGACCTTTGATGTGGGAGAAGGTTTTACCTTTACCTTGCCTACCGCCACGTATTATACGGCCGATGGTCAGAAAATAGATCAACAGGGGGTAATGCCGGACTTTAATACCGGCAGCAGCGATGCCCTCGATTTTGCTATGCATAAATGGATAAACGGACAATAAATAAGTAACTATGAAAAAGCTCCTGGCTATACTGCTTTGCCTGTACCTGGTTGTGCTGACCGTAAATCTTACGGCCAATTACCGTTGGTATAGCCAGGGCGGCGACTGGCGCTTCAGTATCCTGTTCAGCCTGGGATTGGTAACCCTGGGCTGGCTGGGTTATATGCCGCTTTACTATGGCCTTTTTAAAGACCGTCTTAACTGGAAGCACCGGCCCTACAGGAGCTTCGCGATTTCTATCGTTATCTCCGGGGTATACGGCGTGGTGCTTATGGTAAGTGTTATGAAACTGCTGGTACTTACCGGTGTGCTGGTACAGGACAAGAGCCCCGATGCGTATGCCATCAACAGTATGTACGCGGCGCTATTTGCCATGATGTGCGGACTGATCATCAACGGGCAACTCTTTTTGAGCCGGTGGAAAAAGAGCGTGGAAGAAAATGAACGGATGCAGCTTGAATTATTACAGGCCAAATACATGGCCTTAAAATACCAGGTTAACCCGCATTTCTTTTTTAATGCGCTCAATACCCTGAATAGTCTCATCGCTGAAGACCGTGCGGCGGCTACACAATTCGTCAATTGCCTGTCGCGGGTATTTCGCTATTCCCTGCAGTACGGTAACGAACGTACGGTTACTTTGCGAGATGAGCTGAAAGTTGCGGAGGACTTCCTGTTTATGATCCGGCAGCGGTTCCAGGATAAGATACAGGTACATATTGATCTGCCGCAGCAGGCGATGGAGGCGCATATTGCGGGTTATGCCCTGCTTACCCTGGTAGAGAACGCGATCAAGCATAACGAGATCTCTCGGGAGTACCCGCTTACGGTCCGTATATTCCGGGAGCCGGGCTATCTGGTCGTTTGCAATAACTACCAGCCCAAAGATACAGCGATGCCGGTATCCGGTATAGGACTATCCAATATACAGGAGCGTTACCAGGCCATTACCCAGATGCCTGTTGTAATTGAGCATGGGCCTATATTCACCGTTAAAATTCCTTTACTGTTATGATGAACGTGTTACTGATTGAAGACGAAACGGCTGCCGCCAGCCAGATGAAACAACTGATGGGCAGGCTGGCGCCCGACATGACAGTCGTTGCGGTACTGGAAAGTATACGGGAAGCGGTGACCTGGCTGGCCGCCAACCCCGCGCCCGACCTGCTGATCACCGATATACAGCTTGCCGACGGCGATTGCTTTGAAATATTCCGCCTGGTCAAAATTACGGCGCCTGTTATTTTTACGACCGCTTACGACGAGTTTATGCAACAGGCCTTTAAAGTCAATAGCGTAGATTACCTGTTAAAGCCCATTGACCCCGTTGAACTTGCCGCGGCCTTACAGAAGTACCGCGACCTGTATACCCGGAATGCCGCGCCAAGTCCCGGCGGGCTGCAACACTTGCTGGACGGCATTTTGGCGAACCGGCGGTATAAATCCCGTTTCCTGGTACGCCGTGCCGCGCGTTTGTCGGTAGTGCCGGTAACGGATATTGCTTACCTGAATGCCGAGGGCCGCCTGGTGATGCTGCACACGCTGGCAGGTGAAAAATACCTGGTCGATGAAGCGCTGGACCAGTTGGAACAGCTGCTCGACCCGCTGGTGTTTTTCCGGCTTAACCGGAAGTATATCGTGCCGCTTACAGCCATCGAAAGGATACAGCCCGATCTGAATGGTAAGTTATGGATCAGGATCAGGGACTGCGCCGATGAGCAGGTATTTGTAAGCCGGGAAAAAGCCGGCGCCTTTAAAGCCTGGCTCGATGCCTGATACTACCGGGTTGTCTGCTCCGGTCAAAAACTTGTACTGTACACCCGCTTGCCCTTGCCCGCATAGTACCCGTTTGTTGTCCATTTGCAACCTGTAAGCTACCCCTCCTTATCTCCTCTTTGCTATACACGTCATGGTCCGTCTTCTGCTTCCGGCGCTGGGCTATATCATACGGATCAATTTTGGAAGTCATTTGTAAGGCTTTGCTGACAGGCTTTACAAGCGATGCTGCTATTGTCACTCCATTGTAATTTTTTACGGTATAGGGTCTAAACACTAACCACCTGTTTATTCTTCTTATACCTTTGCCCGCGATTTACATCCAATCTTAATCCTGATTTAATCCCTACTGAATGACCGCATTTTTACGGACTGTATTGTTATGCCTTGTCCTGCCGTTTAGCGCCTTTGCCGGCCCCGGCACGGTTAAGGGTACCATCCTGTCGGCAGACGGGCAGCCGGTTCCCGGTGTTGCCGTACTACTCGATGGTACTGACTTCGTAACCGAAACGGATGCCGAAGGAAATTATGTATTAGAACATATTCCCGAAGGCTCCTATTCTTTATCCGTCAGCGGTGTGGGGTTTAAAGCGGTACACCGCGAAATAACCGTTTCCGGTGGCGATCCTAAACCGGAAAATTTCAGTATCCGTATGGAGGGCGTAGCCCTGAAAAATGTAACCGTATTGGGTTTGACGGAACTGCAGGCCGTAAACAGGCAGGCTTATAATGTAACGACCATAGATGCGAAGAAGCTGTATAATACGACCCTCGATCTATCGCATGCATTGGATCGCCTGGCTGGCATCCGCGTAAGAGAGTCGGGTGGTGTAGGCTCCAATATCGATTTTTCACTCAATGGTTTTTCCGGCAACCAGGTTCGCTTTTTTCTTGATGGCGTGCCCATGGATAATTTCGGGTCTTCTTTCCAGATCAATAACGTGCCTGTCAATTTTGCGGAACGCGTAGAGGTATACAAAGGCTCCGTGCCTGTGTGGCTGGGTTCCGATGCACTGGGCGGCGCCGTCAATATCATCACCGGTAATAAGCTGCGTAACTATATCGATGTATCTTATTCTTTCGGCTCTTTTAATACCCACAGGAGTTGTATCAATGCCGCGCTTACCTCGAAGAAAGGTTTTACAGCGCAGATCAGCGCATTCCAGAATTATTCCGATAACAATTACAAGGTAACGCTCGAAGTTGCCGATATCAATACCGGCGCTTATACGCCCGACCAGACCGTACGCCGGTTTCACGACCTGTATCACAACGAAACGGTAGTAGCGAATATAGGCGTATTGGATAAAAGCTGGGCGGACCAGTTATTGCTGGGCATTACCCTGGGCAACAATTACAAGGAAATACAGACCGGGGCCCGTATGGTAGCGGTTTTCGGCGCCAGGCATACACGGGGTAATATCATTATGCCTACACTTAAGTATAAGAAGCAGAACTTTTTGATCCGCGGCCTGGATGTAGTGCTCAATGCCAATTACAACTTCGGTAAAGAGCAAACGATCGATACGGTGTCCGGGCGTTACGATTGGTACGGCAATTATAAAGCGTATCCCGGCCTGGGTGGCGAAAGCGCCCGCACCATGTACAAATACGGCAACAACAACGGCCTGGTTACCACTACCTTGTTTTATAAGATCTCCGAGAAACAATCCCTGGCACTGAATAACGTGTTCTCCACCTTTAACCGGAAAGGCGCCGATGAGTTATACCCCGAAAGTACCGTGAATGCCCAGCCGCAGACCACGATCAAAAATATAACCGGGCTCAGCTATAAGATCGATTTTACAGATAAATGGACGGCTACCGTTTTTGGTAAAATATTACACCAGAATGCGCACCGGCGCAGTGTGATCACCGCTGTGGGCATGCCCGATGAAATACTGGACCAGTACAATAAATCGACCAACTATGGTTATGGCCTGGCCACTTCGTATTACCTGCTGCCACAGCTGCAGGCCAAGTTTTCCTATGAGAAAAGCAACCGCCTGCCGGAGAACTTCGAGTTGTTCGGCGATGTGGTAAACCAGGAAAGCAATTTCAATCTCAAACCTGAAATAAGCCACAACTTCAACCTGGGACTTAATTATAACTTTTCCATCGGCGAACAGCACCGCTTTATGGCCGGGCTTACCGGTATCTACCGCGATGCCAAAGATTTTATTTTCTTCCGCTTCAACGCCAACCAATGGAAAGTGGTTGCCGATAACCTGAATGCCGTATCCAACATCGGTTTTGAGTCGGAACTGCGGTATTCGTTCAAACAATTGCTGATGGTAGAGCTTAATGCCACCTACCAGGATATCCGTAACCAGGTAAAATACGATCCGCCGGGCAGTATTGGTATCAGTCCGGTATATCATGACCGTATGCCCAATATACCCTTCCTCTACGGGCATGGCAGTGCTTCGCTGTTTTTAAATGATGTGCTGTGCCGTGGCGATAAGCTAAGCTTCGGTTATAACCTCTTGTATGTTTATGCCTTTTACCTCTATTGGCCGAGCAGGGGCAGCAAAGACGATAAGTACGATATACCGACCCAGCTCTCCCATGACGTGAACATGATCTATACCCTGAAAAACGGGCGTTACAATATCGCCCTGGAATGCAGGAACCTGGCCAACGAGCGGCTTTACGACAACTTCAGCCTGCAGAAACCTGGGCGCTCTTTCGCCATCAAACTACGTTACTTCTACGCTAAATAAGCAGCTATTCATAACCACATAAAAAATAAAGAATGACCATGTTGAAAAAAAGTACATTAATGCTTGCGTCCGGTATCGTATTGGGCTTAGCCTCCTGCAGTAAGGATAACAAGGACAACGGCGGCAGCGGTAATGCAGGCGCAGGGCGCTTCATCATTGCGGCAGTACCCACATCAACCGGCAGCGAAGGCGTTGCCGACTACCTGCTTACTGCAGAGAACCTGGAGTCCGGCACACTTTCTACCGAGGGTAACGGGTTAGAGCAGGACGGCACCTATCGCTATTATACGACATCGGGTACCAAGTTTTTCAGTATGTTGTACGGCCAGGGCAACCCGGGCGCCGTTACGGTATACCAGCTGGATAAGAACGGCAAAATGCAGAAACTGACCAATTTCCAGTCGGAGACTGTGCAGTCGTTCGCGGCAGTGGGCAAGGATATCCTGATGGTCAAAGAAGCCCGTAAATATGCAACCCCTACCAGCCGTTGGTACCGGGTCAGCACCGAAAGCCTGACCATCGTGGCCGAAGGACAATTCAATTCTGCCGAGCTGGCCAATAATGGTGAACTGGCACATTTCAGCTGGATAGAGCAGGTGGGTAACAAAGTGTTTGCGCCGTTTTTCAGCATCAAAGCAACCGATGCCGGCGGCTGGTCTACCGACTATCCCGACAGCGCCTGGGTTGCCGTATATTCTTATCCTGATATGACCCTGGAAAAAGTGATCAAGGATAACCGTACCAGTTCGATCGGTCTCTACTTTACCAATGGTCTTACCAAGGTGGAAAATGGCGATGTGTACGCGTTCTCGCCTTCCAATACCATTAAGATCAACGGTACAGCGCAGTCTTTCAATTCGACCAAACCCTCTTCCATTATCCGTATCAAATCGGGCACTACCGAGTTTGACCAGAGCTACCTGTTTAATATCGAAGCGGTAGCCGGCGGTGCTTATATGACCTCCTGGATCAATGTGGGTAAAGGTGTTGTGGTAGCGACGTTAAATACGTCCGATAAGAAAAGCCAGTGGCAGGTTGCCAATAAACTGGCTGTGATCGACCTGGTCAACAAAACCTTTAAATGGGTGACCGGCGCTCCCGATGCCGCTGCCATTACGGACTTCTCCATGACCAATTACTCGGCGCAGGATGGTAAGGCCTATATCGGTATTACCACTTCGGACAAGAAGAGTGCGGTATACAAAATCGATGCCGGTACCGCTACGGCTACACGCGGGCTCGAGCTGGTGGGTGGTAATATCACCGCGATCCAATGGTTGCCCGCCCAATAATTTTTTTCCGTTCCCCATATGCATAAAAAGCAGGCTGGCTATAACGCCGGCCTGCTTTTATACCGGCTCCGGGAATACCGAATGAACATGTTATGCATACCCTTATCATACTCTTTAGCTGTTTAGGCTTTTTCATGTTGTACCATACGTCGCAGAAGGCAAAACTGTCGTCCGCCGGCAAACTGGAACAGTGGTTGCAACGTGCGCCGCAACGCGCACGGATTACAGGCCTGTTGCTGATACTGGCCGGTACGGCCGCCTTCGTATATCTCGATGGCTGGACGGCCGGGCTGTTTGCGGCGCTGTTGCTGCTCATGGTGGCTGCTGCCTATACCGTTGCCATTGCCCCGCTTTACTACCTGAAACTAAAACATGTGGCCATCCTGGTGCTGGGCTGTCTTTTCTTTGAACTGTTTATTTTTTAAAACATGCCTGCTAATAAAAAACACCTCACGGCTTCGCCCTGGCAGCGCCTGCTTAAAATTACCGCGGCAATAGTGGGCGGATACTTTGTTACCAGCTCTTTCCTATTATTCCTGATGTATTGCTGCAATAAAAAAGATGTGCTGGTAACCATGAAGTTTATGGCTTATCTCATCTGGGTGGCGCTAATGATCATTGCCTTCCTGGCTAAGAGCGGTTGGAAAATATGGGGCTGGTACCTGTTGATCGGTACGCTCTTCTTTGCGCCTTCTATTTACGGGATGATCTTTAAATAACAGCTACGGCCTATGAACATCAGAAATTACAATATTTATTTCCATACCCATACGATCAGTGGTATTATCGTGACGGCGCTGTTGTACGTGATCTTCTTTGCCGGTTCCTTTGCCTTCTTTAAAAGCGAAATATCCAATTGGCAAAGGGGTACACCCGACGATCGAGGCCTGATGCAGGTTACCGATTACAATATCCTGGCCGATTCGCTGGATAAGGAATACCAGCTCTATGGCCGCGATGTTTCTTTTTATTTCAATGAACATGCCCGCCAGATCAGGGTTTCTTTATCTGCTTCGAAAGACGCCTTGCTCCCGGCCGGTAAAAAAAGACATTTTTTCAGCTTCGACCCCATAAGTCATAAAGCCCTGGAGTATGACGAAGGGTATGACCTGGGCGAGTTCCTGTACCGCCTGCACTTCCTGGCGCCGGTAAACAGTGTGGCTAAGCTTGGCTTCCCGCTGGGTTATTACATTGCAGGTGCAGTTGCTGTCATGTTTCTCTTTGCACTGATCACGGGCTTGTTGTTGCATTGGGAAAAGATCGTTTCCAATTTTTATGTATTCCGGCCCTGGGAAAAACTAAAGACCGTATGGACCGACCTGCATACTGCCCTGGGGGTTATCAGTTTTCCTTTCCTGCTGGTCTTTTCGATTACCGGCGCTTATTTCCTGATCACCTCGGTATTGTTTATGCCGCCCGCCGTGCAATTCGGTTATGGCGGCAACGCCGACTCCCTGTATGCCGATATGGGCTATAAAGAACATACCTATGCATTTAAAAACAGTCCTGCTGCGGTAACGGTTCATTTCAACGCTTATCTCGATAGTGCCTATGCGCGCTGGGGTAAGGACGTGAAAATTCAAAGCCTGGAAGTGCAGAACTATGGCGACCGCAATATGCATGTGATCGTTAATGGTGCGGTGGGATATTCGAAAAAGCTGACCAGCAAGGGTTGGCTGGTTTATAACGTGGAAAGCGGCCGCTTGCTCGAGCAACGGCATCCGCTCAGCGACAATTCTTATGCCGACGTAGCGGATAACCTGTTGTATGTTCTGCACTTCGGGAGTTTCGGCGGTTTCGCCGTTAAGATCCTGTATTTCCTCCTGGGTATATGCGGTTGTGTGGTCATTATTTCCGGCGTGCTGATATGGCACCGGGCCAGGGATAAAAAAAGTACCACCGAGCGAAAGCGAAAGTTTAACAACTGGCTTACGCATATTTACCTGGCCATTTGCCTGGGCATGTACCCGGTTACTGCCGCGGCCTTTATCGTGTTCCGCGTTTTCCCCGACCGGGGTATGGGCTTTACCTACCGTGTTTATTTCTGGTCCTGGCTGGTAGCGGCGCTCCTGCTGCTGATCCGGCGCAACAGTTATAAGATCAACCGGGATTGTTTATTACTGGGTAGCCTGCTTGGGTTATTGGTGCCGGTTACCAATGGCATCGTAAGCGGCAACTGGATATGGGTCAGTTTGAAACACCGGTATCACGATATCCTGCTCGTCGACCTGTTCTGGTTATTGTTTGCAAGCGGTACTTTACTCTGCTGGCGTTTAATGGTCAAAAAACAAAATGCTAAAGGCATTTCCTGAACCTGTTTTTCCCGTTTCTTTTTTTACCGGCTGTATCCTGCAGCCGGTTTTTTTATGTGTTCGTTCAATAATTAAGCCAAATCTGTTATTTGTATATAATTGTAAATAGGAATTGGGATGAGCTATAAAGCCGTGTAAAATTCAGGGAGCTTGTGCGTTTTTTGTTAATGTGCGATGGGCTGAAATGCATAACTAAAAAGGGTTTTTGACTTTAAATATGGATATATTTCCCTTTTGATATTTTATGCTCCCGGAAAACGTTTATGGTTTTGTGAAGCCATTTTTTGTGATTTATTTTGCACCGATTTAACAAAAATCTCATGAAAAAAAACCTCGTATTTCTCGCCGTCCTGGCGGGCATGCTTTTGCATGCGCAACAGGGAAAGGCACAAAACAAGTGGTATGTAGATAGTGCAGCCACGGGTGCCAATAACGGCACCAGTTGGGTTAATGCATTCAGATACCTGTCTGATGCAACCCATGCGGCACGTAGCAGTAGTACCAGCGACACCATTTTCGTCGCGAAAGGAACCTATTATGCTACGGGTCCCCAAAGCGGTACCAACCGGGATACCGCCTTTATCTTTACCCGGGGCAACCTGGCGGTACTGGCAGGCTACCCGACAGGCGGCGGTACAGTACGCAATGCGAAAGCCAACCCGGTTATCCTGAGCGCCAATATCGGGTTGCCCGAGTCGGAGTACGACAATGGTAACCGCGTAGTTGTCGTAACGGGCAGCAGCGGCACGCCCATCGGCAATTCCCTGGTGTTTGACGGCCTTCGGCTCCAGGAGGCGCGTACTAATTATCCTGAAGGTGCGACAATGATCAATAACCAGTACATCAAACGTAACCATGGCGGCTGGTACAACCGTTACGCATCGCCGACTATCCTGAACACCACGATCAGTAGTAACAAGGGTATTGGGGTAGGCGGCATGTATAACATTTATGCCTCGCCGGTAATTACCAATACCATGATCAATGGGAATGAAGGCAATACCGGCGGTATGCTGAATGATTCTGCTTCGTCGCCTGTAATGACAAATATGCTTATAGCCGGGAACGTGGCTTACTATACCTACGGTGGTGTCTACAGCCGATATGGTTCTTCCCCGGTTATTACCAATACGACTATTGCCAGTAACTACGGCGTGGGGCTTGCCAACTTTGCCGCTAACCCTGTTATCCGGAACAGTATCATTTATGGTAACAGCCAGGCGGCCGGTATCACCAATGTGACAGGAGCAGTGTCTGCACCGGTTATCAGCAATTCGATTGTACAAGGCAGCGGTGGCAGCGCCGCATGGCTGGCAGCAATGGGTACCGATGCCGGTAACAACCTGGACGCAAATCCGCTGTTACTGAATGCCCCGGCTCCGACCGGCAACGGTACGACTGCAGGGAATTTCAGGATCACGACCGGCAGCCCGGCCATCAACGCCGGTTCCCTTAGCGGTGTTACGGCCTATCTGCCGGCAACCGACATAGCGGGTGCCCCGCGTGTACAGGATGGTACTATCGACATAGGCGCTTATGAGTTTACCCCGCCTGAACACATCGTGTATGTCGACAGCAGTGCGACTTCGGGTAACAATACCGGTCTCGACTGGGCCAATGCTTTTACGACCTTGTCGACGGCGCTTAATGTTGTTGCTTCGAGCTACAATTATATCGATACGATCCTGGTGGCTAAGGGCACCTATTACCCTACCGGTGCACAAAACGGTACCAACCGGGATAGCGCCTTCTTTATCACCCGCAGCAACCTGGCCATTGTAGGTGGTTACCCAACCGGCGGCGGCGTACGCGATTGGAAAAATAACCGGACGCTACTGAGTGGCGATATCGGCACTGCCGGTACGAAAACGGATAACTCCTATCACGTTGTCGTTGCGGCTGGTACCAGTACCAATACCTTACAGTCGGTTATCCTGGATGGTGTTACCATCAGCAATGCCTATAGTAATAATACGTCAACCGGTAGTAAACTGGTTAACGGGCAGCCCATCTCCCGGTACACAGGTGGCGGTATGCATAATGTTTATGCCAATCCTAAAATCGTAAACAGCTTGATCGTATTCAACGAAAGTTACCTGGGGGCTGGTATGTATAATCGCAGGGCTGCACCCTGGATCAGTAATGTGGCGATAAAAGCGAACTCGGCTGCCTATTCGGGCGCTGCCATGTATAACGACTCCCTTTCTTCGCCTTTGATCGTAAATACGGTAATGAACTCGAATGAAGGTTTGTACGCGGCTATATATAACCGTTTTGCGACACTGCGTTTATTCAATTCCTCGTTGAGCGACTACCCATCTATTATAATTTTAAATACCAACTACTCCGATGTGTTGGTTCAGAACTCCATTATTTATGAAGGCTATACCACCATCGATAATTCCTCGAACTTGGGCTCTTGCCTGGTCCGCAATTCTATTGTGAAAGGCAGTGGCGGCAGTGCGGCATGGGTAGCTGCGAGGGGTACCGACGGCGGCAACAATTTAGATGTCGATCCGAACTTCGTTATCCCTATGAGCACGGCAACGGGACCTATTGATACGCGCGGCAACCTGCAGATCCATCCGGGCAGCCCCGCGATGAATGCGGGCGATACCACGGGCATCAGCCAGTACCTGCCGGCTACCGACAACTGGGGCAACGCCCGTATTTATGACGGCATTATCGATATCGGTGCATTCGAAGTGGTGGCGCCGAACCATGTTATTTATGTAGACAGCACGGCAACCTCCGGCGCCAACAATGGTACCAGCTGGAGCAATGCCTTCCGCCAGTTATCCTGGGCTACACAATATGCACGTTTCTTCCCCGGTATAGATACCATATTGATCGCGAAGGGTAATTATTACCCGACCGGTGCGCAATCCGCAACAAACCGCGACAGCGCCTTCGTCTTTACCCGCGGTAACCTGGCCCTGGTGGGTGGCTATCCTAATGGTGGCGGTACCCGCGATACCCGGGCTTACCCGGTTATCCTGAATGGTAATATCGGTGCTGCCGCAAACCAGGCAGACAACAGCTATCACGTGATTGCTGCGGTAGGCCAGAGCGGCAGCCCGATCGACACGACACTGATCTTCGACGGTCTGACGGTAACAGGTGGTTATGCCAACAACACGGCAGGCGCTTATGTGCTGAACGGGGCAACCCTCAGCCAGGGCAACGGCGCCGGCGCTTATAACCATTATGCTTCCCCCAAATTCGTATCCGTGAAAATGGAAAAAGATACGGCGATGGGCAAAGGCGGCGGTATATATAACTACAGCGCTGCTCCGCGGATCATCAACAGCACCGTGAGCCTTAACTATGCTGGTATGAATGGTGGCGGTATTTACGATACCCTGGCTTCGGCATGTTATATTTATAAATCAGAGATCAGGGGAAATAAAGCGGCCAATAACGGCGGTGGTTTATACAACCACAGTTCCCCGGCCCAGATCATCAATTCTCTGTTCAGCGGTAACAGTGTAAATGTAAATGGTGGCGCTATCTGTAACGTAAGTTCTACACCGGTGATCACCAATACGACGATTGCCGGCAACTATGCCACCAGCCTGGGTGGTGGTATCATCAACCTGTCAGCCTCCCATGCCGTAATTAAAAACTCGGTTGTTTATGGCAACAACTCCCCTATCACCAATGTGGCATCGACTCCGTCGGTAAGCTATTCCCTGGTCCAGGGTGGAGCTTATGCCGGTTCTAATAACAATATCAACCAGGATCCGCTGTTCTCCGGTCCGGTTACGGCTTCGCTTACGGCGACTGCAGAAGGGGTTTATCACCTGCTGGCCGGAAGCCCGGCTATTAATGCCGGCGATACCACAGGCCTGAGCCAGGTCCTGCCGGCTACCGACCTGGGATCCATTACCCGTATCCTGGGTAGCGGTATCGATATGGGCGCTTATGAATATGTAAGGGCGCTGTATGTAGACAGCTCGATTGCAACACCGGGACCTGGTTCGAGCTGGAATACGGCCTTTAGGTACCTGTCTGATGCAACGGATGCTTCGCGGTACAGGGTTTCTGTAGACACGATTTATGTGGCCCGGGGTACCTATTATCCTACGGCTATACCGCAGTCCCGTAACCGCGATTCGGCCTTTATCTTTACCCGCAGCAAACTGGCGGTATGGGGCGGATACCCCGCAGGTGGCGGGGCCAGGGACCTGGTTGCCAACCCTACCGTACTGAGCGGTGATATCGGCAATGTAAACGATACCGCAGATAACGCTTTCCATGTGGTGATCTGCGTAGGTAAAAACGATCCGGAAGGACTCGATTCGACCCTGGTCTTTGACGGCTTGCGCATCAGCAATGGTAATGCCAATGCCCCGACCTATTCGTCTGCCTATTTTATTATTGTAAATACCCGTACGATCACCAAGAACAGGGCCGGTGGCATGTACAACCTCTTTGCCTCCCCGACCATCAGCAATGTTTCCTTTACGAACAACTATGCTTACGAGGAAGCCGGGGCCATGTATGACAGTGTTTCCAGCCCTATAGTAAGAAATAGTAGTTTCCGTTTTAACGCAACAACAGGCGCCGGCCCCATAACGGGTGTCGGTGGTGCGATCAGCAATGTGGCCTATTCTTCGCCCACGTTTACGAATGTGGTCATCAGCGATAACATTGCGGCGGGTAATGGCGGTGGTATGGCCAACAACGTGTCCATGCCGCGCATTACCAATGCTACCTTCGAAAGAAATAAATCTGCTGCGAGCGGTGGCGCAATGTATAACTACAGCACTTTTGCTACTTCTAGGATTGCAGATTCCCGCATGACGGGCAATACGGCGCAGAATAGCGGTGGGGCGATCTACAATTTCAATGATATCTCCATGGTTATCGACAATTGTACCCTCAACCAGAATACGGCTACTACCGGTGATGGCGGTGCGATTTCGAACTACTCTTCCACGACCAAGGTCTTCAGGTCGAGGATCAGCGGTAACCGTACCCTCGGTACATCGAGGGGTGGCGCCATTTACAGCTATCAGGGTTCGCCCCTGATCATCAATTGCGTGATCTCCGGTAACAAGAGTGAGGTAGCTGGTGCGGCCATCTTTAACAGTGCGGCATCTGCTACGATCGTCAATACGGTGATCAGTGGTAATTCGAGTGGCACCGGCACTGTATTGTATACCCAGTCCGGTTCCGGCACTGCACCTAAAATCAAAAACAGTATCATCTATGGTAACAGCGGTGGTATCAGCGGTGTCAATTCAACCAACATCGCCAACTCGATTGTACAGGGTAGCGGTGGTAGCGGCAGCTGGAATGCCGGCGCCGGTGTTAACGGCGGCGGTAACCTCGACGTGGTTCCGAACTTCGTACAACCACGCAGTTATACCAGCGCCCCGGATACAGCAGGTATCTACAGCATTACTACCTGTAGCCGCGCAGTGAATGCCGGCGATACAGCCGGTATCGGTCAGTATCTCTTCAGCGGTTTGGATATAGCGGGTAATCCGCGTTTCAAAGGTGCCATCGATATGGGCGCCTACGAGATCGATTCCCTGGATGTAACTACCATGCTCACCCCCGAACTGCCGGGTACCTATGTCAGCAACCGGATTTTCCGTCGCGATACGCTGATCCATTTCTGTAACTGCGATAGCAATAAACTGCTGCTCACCCTCGATACCACGGGTACCGGTGCGAAAATCAACCCGACAGGCGCCAGCCTGAAGATCGGCTCTGCGATTGCCTCCTACTACCAGATGGGTGATGGCTTCGTTACCGATCCTGCCGGTACTATCCTGTTCAACAGGGAATGGTCGGTATTGCCCTTGGTCCAGCCTTCTACCCCGGTTACTACTTATTTCTATTATACCGATAATGACTTCAATAGCGTAAATGCCGCACTGAACAGCCTTTCTATGCCGCCCCTGTTGTCTGATACACAAATGTATTTCTATAAGGTTACCGATCCGGCCCTCGGACAGTTCCCTTCGGTATACAACATCGGTGTTAACCAGGTACAGATCATCAACCACGGTTCTGCCCCGGCAGTAAATGCCTGGATCGGCGGTTATCATGGTTTGAATAAATATGCGAAATTCAAAGTGGCCAGCTTCTCCGGTGGTGGTGGCGGTTCGGGTGCAGGTGGCGGTACGCCGCTGGCTATCCAGCTGTTCGCTTTCGGTGGCGAAGCCAAAGGCAGCTATAACCAGCTGAACTGGGAAACTTCATCCGACGTGAAAACATGGACCTTAAGCCGTAGTAACGACGGCTCCCGTTTCGAACAACTGGCGCAGGGCCTTGGTTACAGCACCGGTTTCCGCGACGAAAACCCGCTTGGCGGAACAGGTTACTACCAGCTTAAGATCACCGACATTGCAGGACGTTCCCTGCTCAGCAAGGTGGTGCCGATCAGCAGGAAAGCAGCTACAGGCGGCGTAACCCTGTACCCGGTTCCGGCTACACAGCGTATTACCCTGCATTGTACCAATGACCAGCTGCTGGGTAAAACCGTTTATATCTTTGATAATACCGGTAAAACGATCCGCAGCTTTATCCTGGAACAGGAAGGAAGCGTGGACGTGAGCGGACTGGCTGCAGGCGTTTACCTGATCCAGTTGCCGGATGGTACTTCAATGAAAATGATCAAACAGTAAGTACACAAACGCTTGATACGAGAAAGGCCGCAATATTGCGGCCTTTCTTTTTTTATGACGGGTAATGTGTCGTTGTAGTATTGCTTTAATCCAGGTCTTTTAAGGCCCGGTTAAGACTGCGCAGGGTAACGCCGAGATAGGCCGCCATATCTTCTTTGGAAATGGAAATCTCCTGCCGTTCCTGTAGTTCCAGTATCTTGCTCAGGCCATGCCCGATGGTATACAACTGTTGCGACGAAGACCGGCTGCTGGTATTGATGATCCGTTCGGCCAGCGCGTTCAATAACATATGGTTCAGGTGCAGGTCCTTTTCCAACATGCCTTTGAAAAAGGGCAGGTTCAGTGCATAGGCCTGTACATCCGATACGGCGGCCACATTACAGAGGCAGGGTATGGTGCGTAAAGCTTCCAGCTCGCCCAGGATCTCGCCTTCGCTCAAAAATTCCAGGATATATTCTTTCCCGTTGTCTTCGCTGAAATAACATTTGGTAACGCCTTCTTTTACGATAAACACCTTGATGGGGTCCTGGCCCTGTGCGAATAGCAATTCGCCTTTGCGGAAGGTCTTCATGACGATGTCCTCCTTGCGGGGCATGGCATCGTACAGGCGTTCGATATACGATAAAAACGAGGGGTTCTTGCGTAACATATCTGTTTGTTGCGGGACAAATGTCCTTTTAATTTGCGGGCAGAGGTCCGAGCTTTGCTCCCGGAAAATACAAAAGTAACCATGAACACTGAAATTAAAACGATCGCATTTGATGCAGATGATACCCTGTGGGATAATGAACCTTATTTCCGGGAGGCGGAAGACCGCTTCTGCGCCTTGCTGGAGGACTACCTGCCGCATCACTCTGTATCGCAGGAGCTCTATAAGACCGAATTGCAGAATCTATCGCTGTATGGCTACGGCATCAAAGGCTTTATGCTGAGTATGATCGAAACCATCTGCCGCGTATCGGCAGGCACAGCCAGCCTGCAAGGGGTACAGGCGGCAATACAGCTGGGGCAGGATATGCTGCGGCAACCCGTAGTATTGCTTGATGGGGTAGAGCAAGTGCTGGGCACGCTGAAGGGTAAATACAGGTTGGTAATGGCCACCAAAGGCGACCTGCTCGACCAGGAACGTAAGTTGAAACAATCGGGACTGCAGGACTACTTTCATCATATTGAAATTATGAGCGACAAACAGGTGGCCGATTATCGTAAACTGCTCCGGCATCTCGATTGCAACCCGGGCCAATTCCTCATGCTGGGCAATTCCATTAAATCGGATGTATTGCCGGTGCTCGAGCTCGGAGGTTTCGCGGCACATATCCCGTATCATACCACCTGGGTGCACGAACAGTATGAACACAGCCTGGAACACCCGCACTTTTTACAATTAAATACCATTACGGACCTTCTTCCATATTTATCCTTATGAAACAGATCATAGACCAGGCAACCTGGGTAAGACGCGATCATTTTGCTTTCTTTTCCCGTTTCGAAGAACCTTTTTTCGGCGTAACGATCGCGATCGATTGTACCGAAGCATATGCATATGCCAAAGCGGAGGGGTATTCCTTCTTCCTGTTGTACCTCTACCGCGCTTTAAGGGCAGCCAACAGCATACCGGAGTTCCGCTATCGTATTGCGGACGACGATGTGGTGTTGTTCGATGAAGTACATGCATCGCCTACCATCAACCGGCCCGACGGCAGCTTCGGTTTTGCCTATATGGACTACCATAAAGACGAAACTGTTTTCCGCGCGGCGGCGCAAAGCGAGGTGGCGCGCGTACAACAGGAAGCAGGGCTGGTGCCGGGTACAGCAGGACAGGACATGATTCATTTTTCCGCCATTCCCTGGCTCGACTTTACGGCCCTGTCGCATGCGCGTAGCTTCAGTTTCCGCGACAGTTGTCCCAAGATCAGTTTCGGCAAAATGACGGAGCGGGAGGGGCGCAAAACCATGCCGGTGTCCGTACACGGACATCATGGCCTGATGGATGGTTATCATATCGGCTTATTTGCCGACCGGTTTCAGCAGTATATGACCCGGCCCGCGCAGTTGTAACCTGTAGGAGAAGAGGTTAAGGCGGGGTAAGGCCGGGAAAATACGCGTTTTCACGTATGGTACAGGGCCCGGTAATCAGGTACTTTTGTGGCAGCATTTTTAATGAAACCAAAAATTACTGCTATGAAAAAATATATACTGTTTGCCTTATGTGCTGTACTGGGTGCCGGGCCTGCATTAGCGCAGGGCATTGCCGTTAACGGGGATGGCGCCGACCCGGATGCCAGCGCTATGCTGGATGTAAAGAGTACCACCAAAGGTTTCCTCGCACCGCGTATGACGCTTGCGCAACGCGATGCTATCGCCGCGCCGGCTACCGGGCTGATTATTTACCAGACCGACGGCGTAACGGGTTTTTACTTTTACAATGCAGGCTGGAAGCCGGTTGCAGATCATCTCGGCAATCACATCGCCACGCAGAACATCCAGTTAAACGGTAACCGCC
The DNA here is from genome assembly GCF_003014535.1 of Taibaiella chishuiensis. GTDB lineage: Bacteria > Bacteroidota > Bacteroidia > Chitinophagales > Chitinophagaceae > Taibaiella > Taibaiella chishuiensis. Next base: position 1,676,883 of record NZ_PYGD01000001.1, read on the forward strand.
TGACCAATAATGCGGATACTTCGATAGGCCTGAGCCTTAATAACCGGGGCGCGCTCCGGCTCCGGGCTAAGCCCATATCGGTCATCCCGGCCGATACTGTGGCCAAAGATAATTTCGTACTAGGCAGCGATGGCAGCCTGCTGGCTATGGGTAAATATTTGACCGGACCTATGCCGGCAACCGGTCCGGGTATGCGGTTTATGTGGTACCCGGCCAAAGGCGCCATACGCTCCGGTAATGCAACTGGTACGGAATGGGATTCATTAAATATAAAAGACTATTCCGTTGCGATGGGCAACCAGGTAACCGCCAGTGGATACGGCGCTTTTGCCATGGGCGACCAGGTAACCGTAAGCAGTACTGTGGGCACGGGCTTCGGATCTGCGGTACGGGTAACAGGCACGGCTGCCTTCTCGGCCGGAGCCAGTAATGTGGCCGGCGGGTTTTGTTCTACAGTGATCGGTTATACGGATTCGGCCATGGGGCAGGGTTGTGTTGCCCTGGGTTACCGTATGCTGGCAGCTCAAGACTATTCAGTAGCTATTGGATACCGGGGCAGGGCTATTCATGAAGGTTCCCTGGTACTTTCCGATGCCTCCAGTCTCAGCGCTACGTTATCCTCCTATACCACATCCTCCGCCAACAACCAGTTTACTTCCCGGTATGCGGGCGGCTACCGTTTGTTTACCAACGATGACATGACCGTAGGCGTATCGCTTACGCCAAGTGATAATTCCTGGAATATTATCTCCGACTCTACTAAAAAAGAGCGTTACCTGAAAGCTGATGGGGAAGCCATGCTGGTAAAACTGCGGGGCATGCGCCTCGGCTCCTGGAATTATAAAAGCAGTCCTGCTATGCGCCACTACGGGCCTATGGCCCAGGAGTTCTATGCCGCGTATGGAAAAGATGCTTATGGCACGATCGGCAACGATACCACCATTAACCAGGCCAACCTGGAAGGTGCGATGATGATCATGATCAAAGCGCTGGAAACCCGTACTGCGGACCAGGCCAGCGAGATCGCCCGCCTGAAGGCAAAAAACGAGACCCTTACGGCACAGCTTGCCGAAGCGGGCAACATAAAAGAAGAATGGCAGGTATTAATGGATCTGCTGCGCCAGCAGGAAGCCACCCGGTCGCTTCCCGAAAAGATCGGCGCTGTATTGGAGGCCAGGAAAAATACCGTAGCAGGCCGCTAAGCCCGTGACAGTATATTTTTTCTTCTTTAAAACAGATACCATGAACCGAATTATTTTCTATACCCTGCTGGGATCGCTGTTTGCCGCGCAGTACGGCTTTGCCCAGGGCATCAAGATCATGCCCGGCACCACCTTTAAACTCACCGGCGGCAGTTATAACCTGGTGCTGGCCAACGGCGCCCATTTTGAAAATAACAGCCCGGTACAAACCGGCAACCTGGTGCTGAAAGCTACCGGCGCCGGCACCAGCCAGATCCGGGGCAGCGCTCCCTTAAGTGTGGCCCAGGTGCGCCTGGACAAGACGGCCGGGCAACAGTTGGTACTACAGAAAAACCTGGATGTACGGCAAGGTGTTTACTTCAACAGTGGCCTGCTTGATCTTAATGGTTTCGACCTGGTGCTGGCCGATACGGCCCTGCTGGTCAACGAAACCAATGCCAGCCGTATCACCGGCAATGCAGGCGCAGTACAGATCACCCAAAACCTGGATGCACCCCTGGCCGAGAATCCGGGCAACCTGGGCCTGGTTATTACCTCTGCCGCCAATTGGGGCAGCACCCAGGTACGGCGCAGTCATAAAAACAATACCAACCCCGGTGGTGGCGGAGCCAGCGTTGGGCGCAACTTCCGGGTTACACCGGCCAACAACAGCGGCCTGAGCGCTTTCCTGCGTATGTATTATCTCGATGCCGAACTCAATGGGCTCGATGAAAATACCCTCGAATATTTCCGTTCCGAAGATGGCGGTGTGCAATGGAGCAGTATTGGCGCTGCAGGCCGGAATCCCACGCAGAATTTTGTCAATATCAATGGCCTGCAGACTATGGCCATGTTCACCCTGTCGACCCTGGGCAATCCTTTACCACTGGCTTTTACCGATACGCGTATCTCCTGTGCGGCTAACCGGGTATACCTGGAATGGCGTTACGAAAACCCGGTACAAGGCGCGTTCTTCCGCGTGGACAAAAGCCGCGACGGCGCCGTCTGGCGCAATGTAGCGGCGCATCTTAAAGTCGAAGCCAGTCCATCTTACCGGTACAGTTTTACCGACGATACCGAGCCTTATCCTTATTACCGGTTGCAGTATGTTGCCGTTGACGGATCGGTCGCTTATTCGCCCGTAAGCGAAGTCAATTGCCGCGAATCGGGTTATGCTTTCAAACTGGTACAAAACCCGGTGGGCAGCCAGGTGCGTGTATGGATACAGGGTAAAACCGCAACCACGGTATCGGCGCGTGTTTACGACCTGCAGGGACGACTCCTGCTGGAGCGTCCTGCCGAGGCTGTAAATGCCGGTGTGTCGTACCTCAACATCGATGTCTCCAGCCTGGCGGCCGGTGTATACCTGTTGCAACTGGGCAATACGAGCGGCGCCTTATGGCAGGTTAAATTTGTAAAATAAAATAGACATAACATTTATCGATAACAACAACAGCAGGCCTGCCGGTCTGCTGTTGTTGTTATGGGCGGGTATTAAGGCTGTGCAACTATTGGCGGGTAACTATAAAACAGCTGTTGCCAGGCCGTGCAGGGAAAAAAACTTTGTTGTTAGAACGCTGAAAGCCCTGGCGGATAGTACATTACAGCCTGCGGCATTATTTCTTAACATTTACGTAAAACGCAGTTTCTTTCTTTGCAGCTCGATAGCACAAATTTTTTTATGGCGAGCATGAAGTTGCGGGGAAACATGGCGGCGTATAATACATTGGTAACAACCTGGTGGAATAAGCTCTATGGTATTGCCTATGCGAAGACGGCAGATCGTGACCAGGCGCACGATATGGTCCAGGAAGTGTTTCTCACCGTATGGGAAAAATGGGACACCGTACCCCATAACGAAGAAATTGAATTTTACCTGCTGCATGCCCTGCGTTACCGGGTACTGAACTATTACCGCGCTTCTGGGCGGTATAAGGTGCAGTTGCAGCAACTCGACGAGCTCCTGCACGAGATCAGCGACAGCGAAGACAGTCATGCCTTTGCCGATCAGCGGCTTGCGCTGGCGGAGCATGCCGTTACTTTACTTGCTCCTTCGCTGAGGCGGGTATTTACACTCCGCATCGAAAATGGTTACTCCTACGATAAAATCGGGGCCCTGCTTAATATCGACCCGGCATCCGCCCGGGTATTGTACAGCCGTGCGCTCGACCAGCTGCGCAAAAATGTGGCTGCCCGTCCTACCCTTGCCGTCAGTGTATTGATGGCCCTGCAATTGGTTACAATTTCTTAATCTTAATCCGGTTAACATTTTTTCCTGCCCGGTTATTCTGTTAATGATGACCCACAGGAAACCCAAGAATACAGAAGCGCTGCTGGAGCGTTATTTACGCCAGGAATGCAGCCCCGAAGAACAACAGCTCGTAGAGCAATGGTACGATAACCTGGAACTGGACCCGCAGGATACAAGCGCCTGGGCCGAGGCGTCGCGTGCCCGCTTCCTGCAAACGCATATGCCCGGGATGCCCAACCGGCGCAGCTTCCGGCCCTGGAAACGGGTGGCAGCCGCTGCTGCTCTGCTCCTGCTGGCAGGCACGGCCTGGTTCTGGTTGCAACAAACACCACACAACAACAAAACACAAACTTTATTTTCTGCCACTACTGCTGCCGCCGCGCTGAAGCAGGTGGTGCTGCCCGATAGCACCATCGTATGGCTGAATGCCAACAGTACCCTGCGCTGGACCGGCGATTACCGCATGGGACAACGGCGGGTGGAACTGGATGGCGAAGCCAGCTTCGACGTACGGCACGATACGGCGCATCCTTTCGTAGTGCATACTGCAGATGCCGATATCCGCGTATTGGGTACCTGTTTCAACGTAGCGGCCGGTAAGGCGGAAGCCGCTACGGAAGTGGCTTTGCTGCGTGGAAAGGTGGCCATAAAACTGAATGATCAATCGGCTGCGGACCTGGTGCTCTTGCCTGGCGAAATCGCGACCTGTTCTGCCCGTAAAGGATCCCTCGAAAAACAACAGGCCGATGTACAGTCCAGCTTCTCCTGGATGCAGGGCGGGTTTACGGCGCGGGATATGCCGCTGAAAATGGTACTCGAAAAGCTGTGTACGAAATACGGCTATTCCCTGCAATGGCATAACCGGGGCGGTGGCGATAAACATATCTCCGTTGCCTTTGCAGCCCAGGGCTTCAACAGCATGCTGGAGAGCTTATGTTTTGTAAATCACCTGCACTACACGATACAGGAACACCAGATACTTATTCAATAAAAAAGGACGTGCGTCAACACGTCCGCATTATTCACTCCGGAAAATGAACAATGAATGAACCACAAAAGTACATTAAACCAATTAAACCGAAAACCGCTACCGGGACGTTTCCTGTTAAGCGGCGCCCTGCTGGGCCTCGGGCTTGCGGCATTGCCGGCCCGCGTACGGGCGCAGAGCATGGAAGACCGGATCAGCATCAGCACGGAAGGCCACCAGTCCCTGGCTGCTATCCTGCAACGTATCGATCCCCAGACCGGCTATTCTTTTTCTTTCCTCAAAGAAGACTTTGAAGCGATAAAGGCCGGTCCGGTCGTATTTAAAGGCGAAAAGCTCGAAGCCGTACTGAAGTCCCTGCAACGGGAGTATCATATCGAGTATGTGATTAACGGTAATGTGATCCTGCTGCGTATTGCCGCTCCCAAGGCCGCTGTACGGCAGGCTGCGGGTTACCTGCAGGGCAGGCTTACCGACGAAAGAACCGGTGAAGCCCTGATCGGCGCCGTAGTGGCCATAGACCGGCAAACCCTGCAGACCGATATCGACGGCCGCTTCCTCCTGGCCCTGGCCCCGGGTACCTACGAAGCCCGGCTGAGCAATATGGGTTATGCCACACTTACCGTACAACAGGTGCAGGTCAACAGCGGGGATACCACCCAAAGCCATTTTAAATTAAAACCTGCCAACAGCGACCTGAACGAGGTGGTCGTAACTGCCCTGGGTATTAAAAGAGAAGAGAAAGCCCTGGGATATTCCATTACCCGGCTCGACAATGAAGATGTAACAGATGCCATGTCCAACAACTGGACCAATACCATGGAGGGCAAAGTGGCGGGTTTGAATATGCTGAAATCCAATGGTGGCCCCTCGGGCACCAATGCTATTATCCTGCGGGGCGAGAATTCGCTTTCCGGCAACAGCCAGGCCCTGATCGTGCTGGATGGCGTCGTGATCAGCGGCAGCAGCGGCCAGATATCCGGTACCGGTAGCGGCGCCTACCTCGATGGCGACTCGCCGGTTGATTTCGGTACTTCGATGAATGATATCAACCCCGACGATATCGAATCCGTTTCGGTATTGAAAGGCCCGGGAGCGAGCGCGCTGTATGGCGCCCGTGGCGCAAACGGGGCTATCGTGATCACCACCAAGTCGGGCAAAAAACAAAAGGGCCTCGGCGTCACCTTCAATTCCAATACCACCTTCGAGTCTATCCTGCAATGGCCCGATTTTCAATACGAATACGGGCAGGGCGTGGATGGCAGCGATACCTGGTACTCCTACGGGCAAACCATAGATGGCGCCAGCACCAAGAGCACCAGTTCGGCCTGGGGGCCTAAGTTCAACGGGCAGTCTTATTTCCAGTACAATCCCAATACGCGTACCGGTGATACCGTAAGGACGCCCTGGGTACCGTATAAAAACAACCGTAAGGATTTTTTCCAGACGGCGAGGACCATTACCAATACCCTGACGCTGGAAGGCGGTAACGATAAAACTACCGCGCGACTCTCGTATACGAACCTGGCCAACCGGTGGATCGTGCCCAATACCGGCTATTCCCGTAATACCGTGGCCCTGGCCCTGGACCAGCATGTAACGCCCCGGCTAAAGATCTCGACCCATATCAATTATACCAATAAGAGCAGCGATAACCTGCCCACAACCGGGTACAACAACCAGTCGATCATGTATTTTATCCGGGGGCTGGTACCCAACGCCAACCTCGATTGGTTTAAGGATTACTGGACGCCCGGCCAGGAAGATATCATGCAGACCCGCCCTTTCAGCAGCCTGCTGGATAACCCTTACCTGATCGCCAACGAAATGCTGAACAAGGTATCGCGTAATAACGTGATCGGTAACATTATGGTCAGCTACCAGGTTACCAAAGAGCTGAACCTTATGATGCGTACCACCATGGACTGGGCCTCTGAAGCCCGCTCCCAGCAAAGGCCCTTCAGTAGCCAGAAGTTTGCCAGTGGTATGTACCGTACACAGAACATCTTTACCCAGGAGATGAACTACGATTTCCTGCTCAACTACCATAAAGTATTCCGTAAGGATTTTGTGCTTAACGCTTCGCTGGGCGGCAGCCGTATGCGTAACCGTTATATCAGCGATGAGATGCGGGCAGAGAAACTGTTGTACCCCGGCGTTTATAATTTTGCCAACAGCAAGGACCTCGTGCTGGCCCTGCCTTATCGCAGCCAGTACGCTGTTAACAGTCTTTACGGTACTTTCGGCCTTTCGTACAAAGACTTCCTCTTTCTCGATATCACCGGCCGCAACGACTGGACCAGTACCCTGGCTACACCGAAAGACTATGGACACTCTTCTTTCTTCTATCCTTCTGTAAACCTGAGTAGCATCGTATCCGAAATGCTGCCGCTGCCCAGGTGGGTAAGCTTCTGGAAACTGCGTGGCTCCTGGGCCCAGGTGGGTAGCGGTGGCACCACACCTTACCTTACCGCCTATGCTTACAGCCCGACCAATTTTCCTTCCGGCCTGGCCAACCCTACCGAGATCGCGAACAGTGATCTGCGCCCGCTGATCACCACCAGTTATGAAGTCGGTACAGACCTGCGCTTGTTCCAGAACAGGGTAGGGGTTGATGTAGCGCTTTATCTCAACAATACCCGTAACCAGATCATCAGTGTACCCATCGACCGCTCAGCCGGTTATAATGCTACGATCCTTAATGCGGGCCTGGTGCAGAATAAAGGCATCGAAATCGAAGCCTATGTAAAACCCTTTGTGAGTAAACGCAAGGGCGGCTTTAACTGGCGCAGCTTTGGTACTTATGCGGCCAATAAAAACCAGATCGTAAGCCTGGCCCAGGGAGTAACCAATTATATCATGTCGAGTGGTCCTGCAGGCCGCGGCACCATCGAGGCCCGTCCCGGTGGTACCATGGGCGACCTGTATGGCATCGGCTACCAGCGCTCACCCGACGGGCAGATCGTTTACGATGCCACGGGCTACCCGCTCTGGACCGATACCGCGATCTATATCGGCAATACCACCCCGAAATGGCGCGCCAGCTGGGGCAACGAGTTCAGCTATAAAAACTTCCGCTTTTCCTTCCTGTTCGACGGGCAGTTTGGCGGGGTAGGCTACTCGCTTACCCATTCGGTACTGGCCGAAGAAGGCAAACTGGCTAAAACACTTCCAGGGCGCTACAATGGTATCATCGGCAATGGTGTTGTGAAAAATGACGACGGCTCTTACCGGCCCAATGATATTATCGCAACCGATATCCAGACCTATTACAAATCGCATTTCGACCGTACCAATATAGAGTCCAATACGTTCAGTACCGACTATATCAAACTGCGGGAACTAAGGCTGGACTATGCCATAAAAAATAAAAAGCTGCAACGCGTGGGTGTAAAGAACCTGGTGGTCGGCGTATACGGCAGGGACCTGCTGATGTTCTCCGACTGGCCCGCTTACGATCCCCAGTTTGGTACCCTGGGCGACGGGCAGATCTATAAAGGCTTCGAGATCGGGCAGTTCCCGAGCACCCGTAGTTATGGTTTCAATATCAAAGCGGAGTTCTAAACACCAGGCTGCGCAACACAATTTAACCGGATAAGACAATGAAAAAATATACCAACAATTACCTGCTGCTTGCCCTGGTGCTTTTGCTCGGGGCCTGCCGCAAGGATTTTAAAGAGATCAATAAAAATCCCAATGCCTCGGTAGCGGCCCGGCCGGAATCCCTGCTGGCGCCTGCTTTGTACAATGTGGTCAACAATAACCTGAACCGTGCACTGCGGCTGAATAATGTGCTGATGCAGGACCATGTGCCGCTCAGTAACAACAACGATATCGGCCGTTATATGATACGTCCTGCCGAATCGGACTTTATGTGGAACAACTGGTACCTGCAACTGAACAACTTCCGCGATATGTATGCCAAGGCTACCGATGTAAACGATACCACCCTGATGGGCATGGCCCTGATCTGCGATGTATGGCTTTCGGCGCAGATCACCGATATGTTCGGCGATGTGCCTTACTTCAACGCGGTAAAAGGTAAAGAGGGGATTTACGAACCCGAATTCGACCGGCAGCAGGATATCTATACCGACCTCTTTAAAAAGCTGGAAGCCGCAAATACTTTCCTGGCGCTGAACAAAGCGCTGGCTGCAGAGAAGAAAGCCGCAGACCCGCTCTACCAGGGCGATCCTGCCTTATGGCGTAAATTCGGCAACGCCCTTTATCTCCGTTTGCTGATGCGCGTATCCGGCAGGGCGGAGATGAATGTGCCTGCAACGGTAAAACGCATCGTAGAGACCGAAGTCGCACAATACCCCATGATGGCGGCCAATACCGAATCGGCGGTCCTGCGGTTTACGACCACGCCGCCTTATACCTCTGAGTTCTACAATTATCGGGATTACGATTTCAACGGCGCCGTAAGTTGTTCCGATTTCTTTATCAGTAACCTCAACCAATGGAAGGATCCCCGGCTTGCAGTATGGGCTACAGAAGCCTCGCTGGGCGTATACCTGGGTGTACCCAGCGGTTATGCGGAGGGGCAGGTGCCCGAGCAGATGTCGACCTACCTGGCGGCTTTAAAAAATAACCCCCTGCTGGGCAATATCATGAATTATGCCGAACTGCAATTCCTGCTGGCAGAGGCTGCGCTACGGGGTATGATCAGCCTGCCGGCGCAGGAACTGTACGAGAAAGGCGTGAGCAGCGCCATCACTTTCTGGGGTAAGGAGCTGCCCGAAAATTACCTGCAAAAAGACGGCGTAGCCTGGCTGGCCGATGGCACTGCTGCGCAACGTATGGAACAGGTGTTGTTGCAGAAATACTATGCTTTGTTTTTTACCGATTTCCAGCAGTGGAGCGAATACCGCCGCACGGGCTACCCGGTATTGCCCCGTGGCGCCGGTGTGCAAAATGGCGGGCAGATGCCGGCACGGTTTAAATACCCGGTGTATGTACAGTCGGTAAACGGCGCGCATTATAACGAAGCGGTAAGCCGTATGGGCGGCGACGACCTGAATATTAAAGTTTGGTGGAATAAACCTTAACCGATCAAAATCTGCAAAAGAAAATGAAAAAGATAATACAAGGTACACTGGTAGCGCTTTGCATCTGCTGCCTGCTGTCCTGCCTTAAAGAAAATAAGAACCCGGCTACCGGTACGGTGAGCCCGCTTACTTCCGTAACCATGTTGCGCAGTGTTTATAAAGGCAATGACCTGACGCTTGCTGCAGATATGCTTGCCGGCGCCGTCAGTGTCAGAGGTGTGGTGATATCCGACCACAGCGGCAATAACCTGCCTGCGGGGTATGTAGTGATCCAGAATACGGCCAGGGGTATTACCTCCGGCATTATCCTCAACATGGATGCTGCTGCGGCAAGGGGTTATGTGCCCGGCGACTCGGTAGAGGTGCGTGTGGAAGGCCTGGCCCTCGGTAACCGTAATGGTGCGCTGGTGCTGGACGGCGTAGCGGCAACCAGGGTAACCCGGCTGTCTGCCGGCGTTGCCGTTAAAATAACACAGATCCCCGTAAGTGCATTGGTCAAAGATTTTGCACAATACGAAAGTACGATGGTGGAAGTAACCGCTGATGTGAAACCTGTGCCCCAACCCGGAGATACTTATAGCGGTGATAAGGCCCTGAGTGATGGATCGGTAAATACCCTGCTGCTGTCGACCGCTACAGGCGCCACTTTCGCCGGCGATGGCATCCCGGCCAGCGCCACCTTTAAAGGTATTGCCGGCTATTACAATGCATCGGCACATACGGCCAAGGGAGCGCTTACCCGGCTTTACTTGCGTACCAAGGCCGATGTAAGTTACGCCAGTGGCCCTCTGTACAATGGTTTTCCGGAAGATTTTGAAAGCCCGGATGCCGCGATGAAAGGCAGTTATAATATGACGGCCATCGATAATAACCTCGATCTTAAAACCGGCAACTGGAAACTGTATTACGCGATCCTGGGTAATACCGCGGGCCGGGACCGCTTCAACCCGGCGGGTAAACAATGTATCCGCCTGCAGCAGCAACTGGACTTCGATGCGTATGTGCAAATGAACTTCGACCTGCCGAATGGCGCATCCAAAGTAACCTGCTCTTATGGCGCTTATTATACCGATGCCAGCAGTACGCTTAAACTGGAATACTCGCAGGATGGCGGCCTGACCTGGCAACAAGCCGGTGAAAAAGTAAGCGATGCCTCGGCAACACCTAAAGTAGCCATCTTTCTGATGGACCTGAAAGGTAAGGTCCGCTTCCGGATCAATAAACTGGGCCTGGGCCCCACCAATGGCGTAGATGTATTCAACGGCCGCCTGAGCATCGAAGACTTCGCTGTTTTCAGTAACTAGATTCAAACACACCTCAATAAAAACACAATGACGTCAATCAGTAATGCGCAGCACAAAGCTTTCCTGGAGCTGCTACACAAAGAACTGGCACTGGCCGGCCTGACCGCTGACAACCCGGTTATGCGCGACACCGGGCTACAGCAGAGCCTGGACGAGCTGCTTACACTCTATGAAGATTATACCGCTTGCCTGCTCCGGATCCAAACCCTGATCCGGCAATATGAGCACCGGAAAAAGGAAGCCCGGATACAGCTGCGCAAACTATTGGCCCTAAGTAAAAACAAGACATTCAGGGGGGGCAAGCTTTTTAATAACACCATCGGCAAGGCCTCTTAAATCAATTATCGATTATGCAAAGAAGGAATTTTATAAAAAACATGGGTCTGCTTTCCGCGGTATTCGGTGTTTCGGCGCCCGCGGTATTTGCCGGTACGCCTAAAGAGAACGAAGATTATTCTTTTCGCCGGGTAAGCGGCCGGATCAACTGCGAAGGCAAAGGACTCGAAAAGGTAGTGGTAAGCGACGGCTTTTCCGTAACGCAGACCGATGCCAAAGGAAATTATGTATTAGAAGCACATTACGATGCGCGCTTTCTCTTTTATACCCTTCCTTCGGGTTACGAGATCCCCAATGAAAAAGGTATTGCCCGCTTTTATATGGCGCTGAAAAAAGGCCAGAAACAGCAACAGGCCGACTTTTCGCTGGTAAAGGCCAAACAGGACGATACCCGGCATGCCTTCGTGGTATGGGCCGATACCCAGATCAAAACGGAGGAAGATGCGCAAAAGCTGCTGACCATATCGGCGCCTGATGCCCATACGCATATTCAGAAGCTGATGGACCGGCCCGTATTCGGCATCGGTTGCGGCGACCTGGTCTGGGATAATTTCGACCTGTTTAAAGATTACCGCGAAGCGGTAGCGATGACGGGCATACCCTTCTGGCAGGTGATCGGCAACCATGATATGGACTATGGCGCGCGCACCGACGATGCCTCACAGGAGAGTTTCGAAGCCCAGTTCGGACCATCGTACTATTCCTTTAACAAAGGCAAGGTGCATTACGTGGTACTCGACGATGTGTTCTTTATCGGTGCCGGGCACCGGTATATCGGTTACCTGACCGAAACCCAGCTGCGTTGGCTGGAGAAAGACCTGAGTTATATTCCCCAGGGCAGTACGGTAGTGGTTGCCTTACATATTCCTTCCAATACCGGCGATAAACGCCGCAATAAACGGAAGGAGGAAGAGATGGGCGGTGTATTGACCAATCGCAAAGCGCTGTATGAATTGCTGAAGCCTTATAAGGTGCAGATCGTATCGGGCCATACGCACTGGAACGAAGTATGGGAAAAGGATAATATCACGGAACATAACCTGGGTACGGTTTGTGGCGCCTGGTGGTCGGGGCCGGTATGCGGCGATGGTACGCCCAATGGTTTCGGTGTATTCGAAGTTGCGGGCGACGATATCAGCTGGTATTATAAATCTACCGGCTACGAAAAGGAGCACCAGCTGCGGTTATATAAGCCCGGCGCCGACAAGGAAAGGCCTCAGGCGGTGATCGCCAATATCTGGAACCACGACAAACGCTGGACGGTAGAATGGTTTGAAGATGGTGTGGCAAAGGGCAAAATGGAGCAGTATACCGGTTATGATCCTTCAGCAGCAGAGCTGTACGAAGGTGCTGCCTTGCCGCAGCAACGCAAATGGATCGAACCCATCCTGACCGATCACCTGTTCCAGGCGGTTCCAGCCGCGGGCGTACGCGAGGTCAGGGTAAAGGCTACGGACCGTTTCGGGCATACCTTTGAAGAGAGAATCCAGCTATAGGGCTGAGTTTCTGATCGTGATCAATAAGCGTTAAGTTCCCGGCCTTTGCCGGGAGCTTTTTTTTATTCCGCCGGGTCAATACGTACCTTTATAAAAAAAACGACACGATGATCGCATTCTTGGGGATGGGCCTCCTGGGCTCTAATTTTGTAAAAGCCATGTTGCAGCAGGGTAAAACAGTACAGGTATGGAACCGGAGTTCTGCTAAGGCCAGGGCGCTGGAAGCCTTTGGAGCACGTGCTTTCGACGATGTGTCCGCAGCCGTGAGCGGTGTGGAAAGGGTACATATCACCCTGCGTGATGATGCCTCCGTGGACGAAGTGCTGGAACAGGCCCTGCCGGGTTTGCAACCGGGTACATTGCTGATCGATCATACCACCACTTCGGCAGAAGGTGCGCTGGCGCGTACCGAAGCCTGGAAAGCCCGCGGGTTCCGTTACCTGCATGCCCCTGTTTTTATGGGGCCGCAAAATGCGTTCGAAAGCACGGGGTATATGCTGGTCTCCGGCGACCAGGACCTGATCGCGGAACTGGAGCCGGCGCTGGCTGCTATGACGGGGACGGTGATGAATTTCGGTACGACCATTAACCGGGCCGCGGCAATTAAACTGGTGGGCAATGCCTTCCTGGTAGCCTTTACCGCAGGCACGGCAGATACCCTGGCATTGGGCAAAGCCCTGGATGTGCCGCTGGATGATATTTTTACCCTGTTCAACGCCTGGAACCCGGGCGCCATGCTGCCTGCAAGGATCAAAAAGCTGACGGGCGGCACCTTTGATCAGCCTACCTGGGAACTGGTAATGGCCCGGAAGGATACCCAACTGTTTCTCGATGCCGCCAGGCAGGGTAAACGGCCGCTTACCGTAATCCCGGCAGTGGCCGCCGAGATGGATCGCTGGATCGATAAGGGCCATGGGCACGACGACTGGACGGTGATCGGTAAGGATGCGGTGTCCTGATCGCGGTCTCGATAACGTTATAAAAAAATCCCGGTCTCTGTTTCGAGACCGGGATTTTTGTTTTAATAAGATAGCAGCGCCTGAGCTGGTTTTATTCTGCCAGGCCCATGGTGAGTGCCTTTTTGACCAGCATGGCCGTATTGTTGACATCCAGTTTCAACATAATGCTGGTGCGGTAATTGACTACCGTGCGCAGGCTCAGGAAGCAGGTTTCGGCGATCTGCGGCGCGGTATAACCATTCACCAGGAGTTGTAATATTTCCGATTCGCGGGGCGTAAGCGTCGACTTGGAAAAAGAAGCGTTCTTATCCCGGATATTCATTTGCCTTATTTTTTCCTGCATCCGTTCCTCCACGAATTGTTCGCCACGGTATACTTTTTCAATCGCGCTGATCAGGGTAATGTTCTCCGCCGTTTTTAAAAGATAACCATGTGCGCCGCGTTTAAACATATTGTTGGCATACAGGGCGCTTTCAAAATTGGTCAGCACCAGGATCTTAAGCCCCGGATACTTTTTCAGCAATATGGGGGTAAGCTCATCGCCGGTAAGATCGGGCATTTGTATGTCCAGCAGCAATACATCCGGCAGGTAATGCTCCAGGCCGGCCAGCAGGGTAGTGCCGTTCTTATAACTGCCTTTAAGCACGATATTGGGGTAGTGGGGCAGGATGTTCTGCAGGCCGTCCCTGATCATCGGGTGATCGTCGGCGATGGAAATGGTAATACGCATAGGCAATTCACCGGTTATAAATTCTTCAGTTTTAAAAAATCAAATTCTATATGTATGGTTGTACCTTTCCCGATCACGGAAGAACAGGCCAGGTACCCCTGCAGCGTCTCTACTTTTTTGCGGATATTCTGAAGACCCGCGCCGGTGGTGGCCCGACCGGTATCAAAGCCACCCCCGTTATCCTCAACTATAATACTAAGACTGCTTTCGTGCAGCATAAGTTGGATGACCGCATAATTTGCGCCTGCATGTTTCACGATATTCTGTACCAGTTCCTGTATAATGCGGTAGATAAACAGTTCCGCATTCTTGGGCATCGCTTCTTTTACATCGTACTGCAGCGCTATTTGTAACAGGCTGTTGCTGTTGTTCTCGCTGTATTGCAACAGGGCGCCGCGCAGGTTCTGCTTGGTCAGCGCGTCGGGCATCAGGTTATGCGCGGTTTTCCGCACTTCGGTTACCGTATCTGCCAGCATGCCCGACACCTTATTGATGCCCGCAAGCTGTTGCAGCTGCGGTTGTTCGTCCTGTATCGCCTGCAGGTTCATCTTGATCGAGGCCAGCATACCGCCTATGCCATCGTGCAGGTCCTGGGCAATACGGATCCGTTCCTTCTCTTCTCCTTTCATCATGGCCCGCAGCTGGCCGATCTCCTGTTCCTGTTCCAGGTTGCGGAACTTCTCTTCCTGGAATCTTTGCTGGTGCCAGTTGCTGCGGTACATGCTGTACAGCAGTGCTGCGATGGCCGCAAGGAGTAAGGCGCCGGCCGATACGCCTACGATCCAGAGGTTCTTCTGTTTAATCTGCGCATTTTGCCTGCTGATCTGCAGCTCTTTTACGATCAGCTCCTTGTCCTTTTGGGCGGTCCGGTACTTGATCTCGAGGTTGCTGATATCGTGTTTGGTAGCCTGGCTTTCTATACTGTCCTTAAGCTGTATATAACGGTACTGGTGCTCGTATGCTTTATGGTATTCATGTGTTGCGGCATAGAGTTCCGAAATAATGCGGTGGCCTTCCGTAATGTCCCGGGCAATATGCTTTTGTTCGGCGGTGCTTATGGATTGCAGCAGGTAGCTTTCTGCTTCTTTATAATTACCCAATGCCAGGTAGACCTTGCCCAGTAAGGCAATATTGGTGTTTTGATAATTGGGATCTACATCGCCTTTAAGCGATATGGCTTCTTTCAGGAACCGGAGTGCCTCTTTATTATGTCCCTCTGCATGATGGGTAGCGCCGAGGTTACTTAAAGCCAGGTGTTTCCATTGCAGGAAATTATACTTACGGGCTATGGCAAGCGCTTCGTCCAGGTTCCTGATACTGGCATCGAGCTGGTCCATACTGTTGAGGGTATTGCCTTTATTGATCAGTACCAGGGCCAGCAGGTGCATGTACTTGATCTGCCGGGTAATCTTTTCTGCCTTATCCAGGTAGACCAGTGCATTGGGATAATCGCCCACGATCTGCAATACCCCGCTAAGGTTGGTATACAAGGTCGCGAGTGAATTGCGGTTAACCGGTGTATCGTTTTCGATTACGGCAATGGCATTATAATAATAGGCCATCGACGAGTCGTATTGTCCCGTGCGCTGGAAGCGGTTGGCAAAGCTGTTGTAGATCGTAGGCAGCATGCCTTTCATATTACGTGCTTCTGCAATGCGCAGCACATCCTTCGCAAAGGTATAAGCGCGTTCATACTCTCCCCGGTTATTATAAAGCGTAACGATATGGCTGTAGGCTTCGGTGGCCTCGGGAATATTGTGATTCTGTATAGCAGCCCCCAATGCCGTGCGGAACATCGGCATTGCCGTGTCCGATTGTGCGGTGGCACGCGCAATAGCCGAATCGATCAGGGTATGGATCTCCCGGTTGCTCATCGCCGGCCGGTTAGCGGAAAGCTGGAAATTATCCTGGGCGCCTGCCTTACAGGCAATACAGGTAAACAGGAGCAGGAGTAAGCGGGTATAAACTGGAATCATATCTGTAACAGTGCTGTGGTAATAGGTTATTTGATATTAAGAAATATAATATGGATTATTCACTCTCTTTTCAGGACCGGTAAAGAATATTTCTTTGTAATGAAAAAATAACAGCAATACTGTCTATACAGACCAGATTAATTCAGGGTAAATCTAAAAACAATAATTATGAAAAGGAAATTATTTACAATCCTTACACTTGCCATTGCTTCCTGGAGCGGAACGGTAGCGGCCCGTTCGGTAGCCCGGCCGCTTCAACTGCCTGCAGCGCCTGATGCACAACAAAAAGCTACCGCAGCGGCAGGTCTGGCAGCAGCCGGCAGCGATGGGGCCTTTACGGAAAATATCGGCCAGGTAAAGGATCAATATGGTAAGCTGCGGCAGGATATCGATTTTAAAGTAAGGGGAAATGGCGTAAGCGTATTCCTGGGTGATGCCGCAATCCGGTACCAATGGATAACCGATGATAAACAGGCCGCCAATAAAGCGGTAGCCAAACTCGCAACCGTTGCAGGAACGCCTTTACAGAAGATGATGTACCGTATGGATGTGGAACTGGTGGGCGCCGATAAAAATGCTCCTGTGCTGAAAGAAGACCGCCAGGCCTATTTCGAACAGTACCTGAACAAAGGTCTGAACGGGCAGGCTTTCACGTTTAAAAAAGTAACCTATAAAAACGTTTATCCCAGCATCGATTGGGTGTTCTACTTTAATGCATCGGGTAAACTGGAGCATGATTTTATCGTTCACCCCGGTGGCAATGTGGCTGATATCAAAATGAAATATGGTGGTGCAACGGGCCTGAACATTAATAAAGACGGTAGTCTTACGGCAACAACACCGATGGGCAGTGTTACCGAATCTGCACCGCACAGTTATACGGAAGACGGCCGTACGGTTGCTTCAGCATTTTCGCTGAAAGGCAATATGCTTACATTCCGTACCGCGCCCAGCAAAGGAAAGCTGACGATCGATCCAACCCTGGCTTGGGGTACCTATTACGGAACGGATGCAGGCACCAGTGGTTCGGGTATGGAGATGCTGGCCATCCGTCCCGACTCCGATGGCAATATTTATGTAGCAGGTACAGCCGGCGACGGGTACAGCAATGTGGTAACCACGGGCAGCTACCAGAGCGTGCTGCATGTGGAATACTATATGACCTGGGCGATTGGTGTAAATCAATTCCTACTGAAGATGAACAGCCAGGGTCAACGCCAGTGGGCTACCTATTATGGCAATGATGTATACGTGATCGGTACCGGCCTGGCCTGCGACACCAAAGGCAATGTATACCTGGCCGGCGGCACGATGGCCGATACGGCGATCGCCACTACTGGCGCGCACCAGGCTGCTTATGGCGGCGGCACGGAAAGAGATGCTTACCTCGTTAAATTCTCCGGTACAGGACAGCGCCTGTGGGGCACCTATTACGGCGGCAGCGGCGAGGATATCGCCTATGCGCTCGCCTGCGATACTTCCGATAATATTTATATGGTAGGCCGTACGCGCAGTAATACCAATATCGCCAGCGCAGGCAGTCATAAAACGACGCTCGTCGGTACTGAAGTATTTTTCGCGGCAAAATTCAATAGTTCGGGTGTGCGCCAATGGGGCACCTACTATGGTGAAAACGCTTCGCCGCAATATGGCTGGCTACCTTATATGTCCGCCTCTGTAGACCTGGCGGGTAACCTTTATTTTGCAGCGAATGTAGGTGTATATCCCAGCACGGTAAACCTCCCCGCAGATATGACGACAGCCGGCAGCCATCAGCCTGCATACGCCGGCAAAAACGATGTACTGCTGGTTAAGCTCAATAAAGATGGCGTACGCCAATGGGGTACTTATTACGGTGGCGCTAAGGAAGACCTGGTCGTGCGCGAAGCCCTGACCCATGATAAATGGGGTAATATTTACCTCTTTGGCAGGACGCACAGCGCGAGTGGTATTGCTTCTGCAGGCGCCCACCAGACTACGCTGGCAGGTGGCGGATCAAGCTTTGTCGATTCTGCGCACTATGGCGGCGACGGCTTCCTGGCCAAATTCAATCCTGCAGGTGTAAGGCAATGGGCTACCTATTATGGTGGCGCCGGCAGCGAGAACGGTTACGGCTACGGCGGTGTTACCTGCGATGCGGCCGGTAATATCGTAATCGCGGGCACTACCGAAAGTAACACCGGTATCGCTACCGCGGGCAATTACCAGTCCTTCATTCTTTCTGAAAGCAGCGGTTATATTGCCAAGTTCGATACTGCGGGCGTACGCAAATGGGGCACTTATTTCGGTAATATCTCCGAAGGCCGTATCGAAGGCCTGTGTACCAATAACTCCGGCAATATTTATATTACAGGTACTTTCAACGATTATTATAACCTGTCTACAACAGGCGCCCACCAGACTACGCCAACGATGCTGTACATCGGCAAATTCGACGATTGCGCAGACCTGCTGGCCAAGCCGGATACCATTCTCGGCAGTATCGCCCTCTGTAAAGGCGCTACCAAAACATACAGCGTGGCGCCGGTAGCCGGGGCTACCTCCTATACCTGGATACTGCCTTCCGGCTGGACGGGTAACAGTACGCTTGCTACGATCGATGTAACGGCCGGCAGCAATAACGGTAAGATCGGGGTACTGGTCAATTCTTCCTGCGGTAAAAGCGATACTACCTTCCTGGATGTTACGGTAAATGCCCTGCCTGTACCGGTAATCACGGTTACCGGCAATGTACTGAGCACCGGCACTTTCGATACTTACCAGTGGCAGCTCAACGGGATCGATATACCCGGCGCAACAGCGAATAGTTATACCGCCACCGCTAACGGCAACTATACGGTAGTCGTAACCAACGATAAAGGTTGTAAAGGTACCTCTGCCATAAAATCGCACAACATTACTGCGATCAAAGATCCGGCGTTGCTCAGCCAAATCCGCATCTTCCCGAGCCCGGCTACGGCTTACCTGAATATCAATAGCCCCGTAGCGCTCTATGTTACCTTATGCAGTATCGAAGGCCGCGTGCTGAGCACGAGCCAGGTAACGGCAGGTACGCATACGATCGATATTAAAGCACTGACACCCGGTATCTACCTGGTGCGTATCGCGGACAAAAACCAGCAACTGCTGAAAACCGAGAAACTGGTTAAACAATAAAACTCCGGCCCGGCTACCGGAATACTACCGCGTAGCCGGGTCTTTTTTTCCTCTCTGACCATTTGGCCATGATCAATAACCTGCTGAAAAAGATATACCTGGTACTGTTCTGCTGTTGCGGCGCTTACGTCACGTGCGCCCAGCAGGAGCAGTTCTGGGCTTTCGGCTTCGGGGCCGGCCTCGACTTTGCTTCGGGTACACCGGTGCCGGTGACCACGGCAATCGATGCTGCCGAAGGTTGCGCCTCGGTATGTAATAACAGCGGCGCTTTATTGTTTTATACGAATGGCACGGATATATGGCATGCGGCCGGTAATGTAATGCCCAACGGGGCTAACCTGCAGCCCGACGGCGCCGGCACGATCTCGCAGGCGGCGGTTATCGTACCCTTGCCGGATAGCAGCAGCAAGTACTATGTATTTTCGCTCACCAATAACCACCGCCTTTTCTACAGTGTGGTGGACATGGATCTTAATGGCGGGCTGGGCGATGTGGTGCCTGGCAGGAAAGGTATTCTGGTCGATACGGGCCTTACCGAACAAATGACGGCCGTAGCCGGCGATGATTGTAATATCTGGGTATTGGTTGTCGGTCAGTTGGGTCTGCTAAAGGCTTACCGGGTCGATTATACCGGTGTGGCCACTAGCCCGGTGGTGTCGCCGGTAGTACAGGTCAGCGGCTGGCTTTCCGATGGTATCGTAGGTTGTATGAGTGTATCGCCTAACCGGCAAAAGCTGTCCATAGCCAGGAACAATAGTTTGTCGCTGTATGATTTCAACCCCGCTACCGGCGCCTGCAGTAATGCGATTGTGCTGGATACCCTGCGGGTCAATAACTATGCGACTTGTTTCTCGCCGGATAACAGCAAGGTATATTATTCCAATTTTTCCGATGGCCTGTGGCAATACGATCTGGGCCAGCCTACACCGGCGCAGGTGATCGCTTCTAAATTTACCATGGCCTGGAATGGCTACCTGGGTATGAAGCTGGCTGCCGATGGCAAGATCTATACCGTTAACCGTTATGGCGGTTTTGGTAATTACCTGATCGATATTATCCATGCGCCGAATCTCGCCGGTTCCCTGAGCCAGCTGAGCAGCGGTATAATCGGTATCGGTGGCTTGAACAATGGTTTGCCCAACGTAGTACCTGCCTTTATACAAAGAAGTATAAGCAGCAGTACGAAAACCGTTGCTGGTGGCTGTGCTGCGATCGATATTACCCTGCAGGCCGATACGCCCGGCACGCATTATGTGTGGAGCAACGGGCAAACGGGGAGCAGTCTGGCGGTTACCGATACCGGCATGTATTGGGTACGTTACGAAGCGCCCTGCGCTACACATACCGATACGTTCCGGGTGGTGTATGGTTTTAGCGGTGTAAACTTTCCACAGGTGGTGATCACGGAAGCCTGTAGAGGCAGTGCCAACGGCCGGGCCCGCGTGCAGCGCAGCCCCGGCGATAATACCGCGTATACTTTTACCTGGACCAATAGCGCCCTTGTGGTATTGTCTGCCTCCGATACCCTGGAGCATGTGCCTGCGGGCAGTTACTGGCTGCGGGTCAATGCCGGTCCGGGTTGCGACACGACCTTGCCCGTACTGATACCCGACCTTGAATTCCTGGCCTCCTTTACTGCCGATACGCTGGCTTGTGCCGGTTCGGACATCCAGTTCAATAATACTTCCCCGGCGCATTTCACGGCCTTTTCCTGGTCATTCGGCGATGGTGCGTTCGCTACACAGGCAGCCCCTGTACATCCCTATACCCATCCCGGCCGCTACCCGGTAAGCCTGGTGGCTACCGGGGCCATATGTAGCGACACGGCCTATACGATGATCACCATAGATCCGCAAGTATCCGGCTTTGCTTTTTCGAAAACGCCGGGAAGTCTTTGTATGGGCGATGCCCTGCAGATCGTTCCCAGCCTGGATGATACGGTAACCTATACCGGCTTCGACTGGGAGATAGGCGGTAGCAGCAGTTTCAGCTTAGACGGCCTGCAGCCTTTCTCCTATGCCTGCGACCGTTCAGGTTTGCTGTATATCCACACTACGGCCAATTTCAGGGCCTGTCCCGGGATCAGTTATACCGACAGTGTGATCGTGCATGCTTTCCCCGTGGTCAACCTGGGTAACGATACGGTGCTTTGTTACCGCGGTATGCCGGTTTACCTGCAGAACCTGGAGCCGCGTGCACCGGGCAGTACGTACCGCTGGAATACCGGCGATACCTCGCCTGTGCTGAAAGTGTTGCATCCCGGGCTGTACAGCCTGGAAGTTACTTCGGCTGCAGGTTGCACTACCACAGAAAATATAGAAGTAAAAAAAGACTGTTATGTCGATATCCCCAATTCGTTTACGCCCAATGGCGATGGCAGCAATGACTATTTCTTCCCGCGCCAGCTCTTGTCCCGCGGACTGGAGCAGTTCCGTATGAAAGTCTTTAACCGCTGGGGGCAGGTCATATTCGAAACGACGAATCTTTCCGGCCGCGGCTGGGATGGCCGCTTCAACGGCCAGGCGCAGCCCGAAGGCGTGTATCTCTACCTGGTCGACGTGGTGCTGAAAAACGGCTTCCGCGAACAATACGACGGCAATGTAACCTTGTTACGATAACCAGATAATAAACATAAAATGAAACGATTGCTACTTTTTGTACTCCTCGCAGGATTTGCTTCCTCGCTTTACGGCCAGGGGCAGGAGAATGTATGGGCCTTTGGCGGCTTTATGGGGATCGACTTTAACTCCGGGAGCCCGGTCCTTACCTTTTCTTCCCTGGATCACCAGGAGGGATGCGCCTCTATTGCAGATAAGAACGGTAACCTGCTTTTTTACACCGACGGCGACCGGATCTATAACCGGGATCATGTGATCATGCCCAATGGCGTATTGTTCTATGGTCTGCCTTATCCCTTATTCGGTGCAGGGCCTATCTGGAGTGCCACACAGTCTACCGTGATCGTACCGGTACCGAACGACACGATGAAGTATTATGTCTTTTCCATGGCCAACTCCAACTACGGCTACCTGTGGTACAGTGTTGTCGATATGACGCTAGACGCCGGTAAGGGCGATGTAATACCCGCAAAGAAAAACGTGATCTTAAGCGATGCCGGCATTCTATCCGAAAAAATGACTGCGGTCAGCGGTAATAACTGTAACGCATGGCTTATGGTGCATGATAAGGTGCAGAATAAGTATATGGCCTACGAGGTTACCGGGCATGGTGTGGAAACTACGCCCGTCCTATCCAATGCCGTGGTGCGCACCTCTGATATCGGTGTCATCAAATTTGCGCCCAACAGGCGGCGCATGGTTGCGGCTTCATACGGCGGTTTCTTTATACAGCGGCCCAAAGGGCTTTCCGTGTACGACTTTGACCCCAACACCGGCGTGTTGAGCAATGCAATGCCCGTGGATACGTTCACATCTTATTACGGGGCCTGCTTTTCGCCCGATAACCAGAAGTTGTATGCTACCTCGGGCGAACAATACAGCAACTGGGGTACTACCAACAGGAATTTATTCCAGTTCAACCTGGCGGTGCCGACCCCCGTTACGATGCTCGCTTCCAAAACCTTTCTCGGTGTTGCCGATGCCGATCTCAAACGGGGGCCCGATGGTAAAATTTATTTTGGCGAAGTGGGCGCCAACAGGATGGGCGCCGTAAATTTTCCCGACCTGGCCGGTGCTGCCTGTAACCCTGTAGCCAATGCACTTTCCTGGTTTTATCCCAGCAGGTTGTTGTATGGCTTGCCTAACGATATCGTGGTATTGGTAGACTCGGCCAAAGCAAGAACGTATACCGTTGATGCCTGCTTCCGCGACAGTGCCGTATTACAGGCCAACTCCGGCGGTTTTAATTTTATCTGGGACGATGGCAGTAACGGTATGAACCGTACGGTAACAGAATCTGGCAGGTACACGGTCCGTTTCCAGTCGGGTTGTAAGGAGCTTACCGATACCTTCGATGTAACCCTGGCCCGACTGCCGCTGATCAACGCAGATACCGCCTGCCCGGGCGCAGGCACTGCAAGGATTATCGCGGAAGCAAGGGATGAGACCAATTATAATTATACCTGGAAGGAAGAATCAGGCCGTGTATTGCTCGAACAGTTAAGTAGTACCGGCAGCACGCTGCCCTCGCTTAATCCCGGCAACTATACGCTGCAGCTAACCACGACCTCCGGTTGCGATACCACTTTTGTGGTCAAGGTACAGGGCTATCCGCCGATACACGTTACGGTTAACCCGGATAAAGCGAAGATCCGCTACGGCGATAGTATAAGGCTGGAAGCATCGGGCGCCTATTATTATACCTGGTGGCCTTCCGGTACGGTAAGTAACGATACCGTGCGTAATCCCTTTGTCCGTCCCCTGGCGCCTACGGTGTATACTGTACTGGGTCTTAACGAGGCGGGCTGTACGGATACGGCTTTGGTAAAGATCGATATCGATTATACCATGCCCGATTTTATACCCAATGCCTTTTCTCCCAATGGCGACGGGCTCAACGACATCTTCCGGATCGAGAATATTACCTACCAGAAACTGCTGGCTTTCCGGGTATTTAACCGCTGGGGCGCCATGGTTTATGAAAGCGCCGACATCACCAAAGGCTGGGATGGCTCGGATAAAGGTAAGCCCTGCGATATGGGCACGTATTATTACATGATCAACCTGTCCTATCCCGATGGCACGGTAAGAAATTATAAAGGAGAAGTGATACTGATGCGGTAGTATACGGCCGGCAAGGCCCGCACACAAGCATATTGTTTATTTAAGTACTGGTATGGAAATTGAATTCAGGAGTTGTTATTACGTATATATATTAACCGACCGCCAGCGCGAATCACTGAAAGTAGGGGTTACGGTAGATCTTAAAGCATTACTTCATCCTTCGCCCGACGAAGTGTTGTTCCGGCCGGGCGAAGAGCAACGCTGCCTGTTGTACTATGAGAAATTTGAGGAGGTAAGGGCAGCGGTGGCGCGTGAAGGAGAGTTGTCGGCCTTCTCTAAACGGCGCCTGCGCAGGCTGGTGGCCATGAATAACCCCCACTGGCAGTTCCTGGATGAGTTTGATTCAGGAGCAGATCTGTAACAACAAAAGAGGTAACGATGTACAATCGTTACCTCTTTTTATTTTGAATACTATGGATAAGCAATCATGGGATCAAGCGGAAAAGTTGGGGACTCCGGTATACTTACCCTGATTTTTTATTCTTCTTTGTCTTAATACAAAGAAGCAAAAATCAAGACTGTAGAAAAAGTGCTAAAAATGCCTTGTACGCCTAAAAGAAATAAGTCCGGGCAGTAGTAAAAAAATGGACGAAGGAATGACGAACGAACTAAAGTACTGGGCCAGACTGTGGGAACTGTATTTCTTTCTATACGGCGTCCTGCAGCATTTTATTAACGCCCTTTTTCTAAAGGTCGGTATGTTTGGTTGTTTCCTGGCTTGACGTCCCGGCAGTGCATGTAATGGACCTTAAGCAAAGCATTTCTACGCGGTTGGTGACCATATGTTACGTCCAATATGCACCCGTTCGCTGCGTCGCCGTATCGCTGCGAGAAAAACTCGTATTCACTACTGTAAATAGTAGTAGCGGCCAGGCCATGTAAATCTGTAGCGAGACAACACGAATAGCTAAGCAAATAAATAGGGGTCTGGCAAAATGATGATTCGTTTTAAAAACAAGGCTTTTGTCCCCCAGAAATTCTGCTTGATCCCAATCATGTTTAAGATCCGGATAAAATGCGGGTTGTATGAACAGCTGCAAACCCGGCTGAAGTGGTCATACCCTTGCCGCCGATGCCGGTTACGATATGGATGCCGGGAGCAACCTGTTGCGTAAAGATTTCGTCCTTATGCTGGCAATAGAACCCCGTCCAGTTGCGCGCTATACGCCAGTCGTCCAGTTGTACGATTTTTTTGGCTTCTCTCAGGATAATATCGTTGATCGCCATTTCATTGTAGAATTGCCCGAGCCGGTCCTGTTCGGTAATAGGGGCGTATTCATGCGAGTCGCCGATAATGATACTGCCGTCCGTACGCTGTTTGAACAGGATATGGATACCGTAGTCCACACAATCCTGCGGTACATCAGCAGGGTCGAGCTGCTGGTAAGCTGCACAGGAGGTGAAGCTTTCGTAACGGCGTATCGTGAGACCGGTAAGGATATTGCCGGGCAGGGCCACACCGGGTTGCGGTACCGTAGACATCATGTTGAGTTTGGATACCACGAGTCCGCTCTCCGCAAATACCTCGGGGAATAACAGCTTAAAGTCCCTGCCGGAACAGATGATGCAATGTGCCGCTTCGTAAGTGTTTTTATCCGCGGTAGTTATGCGGCAACCTTCCGGGATACTGGCTACATCGATTACCGCACAGTTATTCCGGTTGCTGAACTGTGCACCGAATTTTGCAGACAGGTAGCGGAGTACGCTATGGATCATCATCTCAGGCTCTGCCGAAACTTCCTGTGGAAAGAAAAGAGCGCCTTTGCTATAGGTATCCAGTACGGCGGGGTAACGCTGTTGCACCTGCTCAGCGGTCCATAAAGCACATTCATAATCGGCTGCCGTAAACTTTTGCTGCATTTCTTCCAGCACGGCCATTTCGCTTTCCGTATGGGCAATATAACAGGAACCCCGCTGCCGGATGCCGATCGGGAATTCGGCCTGTATCTCTTTGTACAGTTCGGTGGCGATCCTGCCATAGGTATGCCATTCGCTGTCCGGTGCATGTCCCGAAGGTACTACCTGTCCGAAGTTCCGTACGGTGGCCTCCTGGGCTTCCCGGTCCTTCTCCAGCAATAATACTTTTTTGCCTGCTTTCAGGCAATGGTAAGCGTGGAAGACACCGAGGGCTCCCGCGCCAACAATAATAACATCAAATTGATTCGAACGCATAAGGATAAAAGAGAAAAAACCACAGCTGTTATGCTAAGATAACAACTGTGGTAAAATTAAGAACTAGTGCTGTACAACAATCTTGCGGTTGCCGCTCGATTGGCCCTGGCTCAGGCTGATGAAGTAAATACCTGAAGTCAGCTGGCTTGTGCTGATTGCGGTAGTGGCGTTCCGGGTTATTGTCTCGTAAACGATACTGCCCAGGTTATTGCGGATAATGATCGTGGTGGCTTCGCCGCTTGCGGGCAGCTGAACGGTTACCTGGTCCTGTGCAGGGTTGGGGTAGAGGCCGAAAGCAAGACTGCCGGCGGTTTTGTCGATAGCCGTAGGTTGGATGGTCCTGAAGCTATACGGGCCTTTCCAGGGGTTAATACCCACTGTGCAACTGTCCTGCAGGTAGAAGTCATAAGCTGTATTGGCGGCCAGGTTGCTGAAGGTATAACTGGCGGCTGTAAGGTTGCTCACTGGTGTGCCGGTGCCGCGGTTAAAGCCTTCAGTACCGTATTCCAGGTTCCAGTGACCGCTGGTGCCGGTCCAGCTTGCTTTTGCGCCGGTGCTGGTTATCTGTGTGGTGCTTACCCCCGTGGCTACATTGCAGGCCAGTGTGCTGAAGGTAAATGGTCCGGCCCATCCGCTGTTGCTCACACTCGAGTTACAATTGGTACGCACATAGAAGTCGTAGGCGGTATTGGCGCCGGCGCCGGTCAGTTCAAACCGTTTTTCGTTTACATTGGTCTGGATGCCGAATGCGGGGTTGCCAAAACCTTGTACGCCCCAGCTTACAATATAGTCCTGGGTTACCATACCGTTGTCTACCCATTTGATCACCATGGAAGCATCGGTAATGCTGTCGGCGGTAATATTAACCGGCAGTGGGCATGGATTCAGTGTAGTAAAGGTGAATGGGCCTACCCAGGCGCTGCTGCTGGTAGCCGAGCAGGAGTCCTTGATGTAGAAGGTATAGGTCTGCGCTGCATCCAGGTTGTTCAACGTTAAGGACGCACCGGTAGCCGATACCGTAGTGCCGGTACCCGGTACAAAACCGTTATTGCCGTATTCGATGATATGGCCTGCGGCGGTAGAGGTCCAGTTGATCGTGGCTTTGCCGGTATCGATACCGGTAGTGCTGATATTGGCGGGTGTAGGACAAGCCGCAGCGCTGAAGTCGGCCAGTATATACTGTTTTACGGCTGTCGCAGGCGAAAGGCCGATGGTATTGCTTGTTGTATTATTCTGTGCCGGGGTCTGGATCCAGGTCATATCGGCATTGGAGCCACGGTTATAGATATGCAGTTGCGTATTGTTGGCAACAGCGGTAGGGTAGGCGCTGTAGTTATAGCTCATTTTGTACGCTGCATTTTTATTGCCCGGTATAAACACGCCAAAGTGATTATTGGTGCTGCCCAGCTGCACGATGCCATTGGTAAAGTTAGGCGCATTGTTGATGCGGTATACATGCATACCCAGCGCACCGGCTGCGATGCTGTCGATCGTGATCGAGCCCTGTGCGTTGCTGCCCAGGCTCAGGCTTAAGCCGGTCCAGTCGGTGGGGTAATTGTTGATACTGGTATCGCCGATAGCTGCACCGCTGATAATACGCTGCGGATTGTTCATCAATACACCGTTGAACACTGCGCCGGAAGCCTGTGCCAGGTTGGTCAGTACATTGCCTGCGGTTTCGTCCATGCGGTAATAAGCGATCAGGTTGGTGTCGTTGCCATTTACTTTCTGGCAGATGTGCTGGCGAAGTTCATTTACAGTCAGTGCCTTGTTCCATATTTTCAGTTCGTCCATAGCGCCTTTAAATTTAGGGCCATACACACCGGTGCCGTCCTGGCCTATACGCAGGGGCAATACGCCGTCGAGGCTCCTGCCGCTGTCTGCAGCGATATTGATCGGGGTACCGGCCTGTATGCCGTTCAGGTAGGCGGTCAGCATACCGGAGCGGTCTACTACCATTGCAATATGGTTCCAGGCCGAAGGGTCGGGTACCGTCATGTCGTAATCGCGACGGGTACCGCCGGCGGGTTTAAAGTTGAAACGCAGGCTGTTGCCGCCGTTCCAGCACCAGAGTATACCGGTGTTCTGGCCGCTGGCCCAGTCTTTGTTGCCGATAAAGGAAGGATCGCTGGAAGGGTTATTGAACCTGATCCAGGTCTCGATCGTGAAATTGGTTTTCGCGATAGCGCCGGATAAGGAGTCGCCGAGGTTTACATGCTCATTGGCTGCCGTGCCCTGGAAGTTCATGGCATAACCGCTGCCGAAGCTGCTATAGTCCATAGCGGTGGTAAAGGAGAAAGGACCGGCCCAGGCGCTGCTGCTGTTCAGGGCGGCACAGCTATCCTGTACATAGAACCGGTAGGTGGTATTGGCAGTAAGGCCGGTAAGCGTAGTAGCTGCCGTGCTGAGGTTATGCAGGGTTGTACCGCCTGTGCCCGGTGTAAAGGCGCCGGTACCATAACTCAGGTTCCAGGTATTGGAGCCGCCGGTGGTCCAGCCCAGCGTAGCACCGTTGGCACTGATGTTCTGGGCATTGAGTGCAGTGGGTATATTACAGGTTACAGAAGGGACGAAACTGCCCATCACCAGGTCGTTGCGGCCTTTGGCAGCAGTTTTGGTCAGGGTATTGGCCGTGGTGTTTTTCAATGCGCCCCAGAGCGTCCAGGTAGAATCGGTCGAGTAACGGTTAAACAGGTCGATGCCGCCTTCGTTGCTGATGGCCGCGGGGAAATTGGTATAGTCGTAAGCCAGGGTATAACTTGCCGTATCGTTTACAGGGAAGATGCCGTAATAAACATTGTTGCTGCCGGGGTTGGGAATGCCCGCGGTTGTGTTGGGTGCGGCATTTACTTTAAAGATGTGTACACCGTACATGCTGTCGCTGATACCGCTGAGCTGGATATTGCCGTTGGCGGCAGACGTGAGGTTAAGGCTCTGCCCGGCAAATGAGGTAGCATAGAGGTTTACTGCGGCATCGCCGATCGCGGCGCCGCTTGCGATGCGGACCGGAGCGCCGGCGAAACTGCCGTCAAAGAAGCCGGTCGATGCGGCAGCGCTGTTGGTCAGGGTATTGCCGGAAGTCTCATCGATGCGGTAATAGGCCATCAGCCCGCTTTCTGCGCCACTGATCTTCTGGCACATATTGTTACGGATATCAGCTTCTGTACGGATGGTGTTCCAGATGCGTACTTCATCCATATCGCCGTCGATGGTATAGGCATTGTTACCATCTGCGCCAAGGCGCAGCGGGAAGTTGGCATGCAGCGCATAACCGGAGTCTGCAGCAATATTGATAGGCGTGCCGTTCAGCCTGCCGTTTACATAACCGGTAATGCTGCCGTTACGTTTTACGGTAATGGCAATGTGGTTCCATTTTGCATAATCCAGGGTCATGTTGTAATCCTTGCGGGTACGGCCATTGGCCCTGAAGTTGAATCGCAGGGTATTGGCAGCATACCGGCACCAAAGGAACCCGGTGTTGGCACCGCTCGCCCAGTTTTTATTCCCGATAAATACGGGGTCGGAGGCATTGCTTCTTACTTTGACCCACATTTCGATGGTAAAGTCGGATTGCGACAGCGCCTGCGACAGGGAGTCGCTTAAGTTAGCGCTGCTGGTGGCTGCGCCGGTAAAGCGGATGGCCGAACCTGCGCCTTGCGCCTGTGCCTGATCTGTGGCGGCCAGGGCTACCGTCAGGGCAAAAGAATAGCTTATAAGCTTTTTGAGCTTATTAAAAAGTTTCATTTTTTTTGTTTTTGTATTTAAGAATATTGCCTGCCCGTTAAGGCAGGCAATGTTTTAGCATGTTAGCGTAAGACGATTTTGCGGGTGGTGCGTCTGCCGTCATGTTCTACCTGCATCAGGTAAATGCCTTTGGGCAGGCTGGTGAGGTCGAACGGTACTACGGTCAATTCCTGGATCGCTTTTTCTTTCTTCTCGATAAATACCCTGCCGGTCATACTGATCACTTTGATGTCGATGATGCCCTGCAGTTTGTGGAAGGCTGCTTTGAATACGCCGTTGTTCGGGTTGGGGAAGATGCCGAACTGGATCGTTGCGTTGTTTACGTCTTCGATATAGGTTGGCGGATGCGTTGAGGTATCGGTTGGTACCGTATCGGTCATCAACCAGGATTTACCATCTAGGTTCCAGGCCGGGTTGGTCTCCGGGTTGCCACAGTTGCTGCCTTTCAGGATATGGGCCAAAGCCGTAACGGCGATGTCGGTCAGTACCGGCGTGCTTTTCAGCAGGGTAGTGTCCACCGGGTTGGTAGGCATATAATAGCTGCCCGGATCGGGGCCTGTAATTTGCAGGTGGGGTACGCTTGGGCCTGCGGCTACCCACCAGATATGGCGTTCGGTATTGGACTGGCCACCATGCGTGGTGCCGATACCGCCGTGGTCGGTGGTCAGTAGGATCAGCCAGTCTTCCTGGCTGTAGGTAGGGCGTTGGTATAACTTCTGCAATACCTGGCCTACCTGGGCGTCTACATCCTGGATGGCATTCATGTATTGCGCATTGGCCGGGTTGAAGCCCGAAGAGTGGCCGGCAGCGTCGGTTTCATCATAGTGGATGAAGAGGATGTCCAGGTTGGGATCGGCCAGCTGGATCTTGGCAGCAGCAGTTACTGCGCCCTGTCCGTGCGTACCCGCATCGATCGACTGGTTAAAGCCGCTGTTAAATACGAAGCCGGCACTGTTGTTACTGTTGGTCGGATCGTTCATAGGGTCCCAGGTAATGATCTGTACGGCCTTCAGGTTAGGAAGGCATTCCTTCGCTCTTTTCGGGAAGTAAGGATAGTTCAGGAAGTTCGGGTTCGGGTAGTTGTTATTGGTCACATGGTGCTTGGCTTCCCATACACCGGTCATCATGGAGCTCCAGGAGGCGCCGCTGGAAGTAGCGCCGCAATGCCAGGAGTCGTAGGTGTAAAGACCGTGTGCCATCAGGGTGTCTATATTGGGCGTATTGGCCTGTAATAAGGCGTCTGATCGTACACCGTCGATGCCGATAAAAAGTACTTTCGGCTTTTTTGTGGTCTGTGCCTGTACGGCTGCCGTAGCGCCAAACAGTAAGGCCCCGGTAAGGAGTAAAGCAAAAGGTTTCATTGTATTGAGTTGTTGGATTTTAGAATTGGATATGAGATGTTAGATATGAGATGTTAGACGTTAGATGTTAGATATGAGATGTTAGATGTTAGATGTTGGGTATTGGGTATTGAGCGTTGGGTATTGGGTATTGGGTATTGGGTATTGGGTATTGAGTGTTGAGTGTTGAGTCTTGCTGTTCCGTGTTGGGTATTGTGTATTGGGTACTGTGTATTGAGTGTTAAGTGTTAAGTGTTAAGTGTTGCTGTTCCGTGTTGGGTATTGTGTATTGGGTGTGGCGGTTGTCATCCTGAGCGCAGCGAAGGATCTCATCCCATAGCTGGCTTTATTATAGCCGGTCCTTGCTCCTTGCTCCTTGATACTTGCTACTTGATACTACTTACTATCATAGATTAAACCGGATACCGGCCAGGCCCCTGATGGAATAGTATTCCGTTTTTAATGGGCGTTCCTTGCGGCCGCGATACATGGTATAAGGCGTATTGGTCAGGTTGTTCAGTTCCACGAAGAAGCTGAAGCGTTCTTTGAAACGATAGGAAAACGAATAATCCAGGGTCATGCTGCGGCCGATATATACGTCATAGTCGTTGTCCTGGTGCAGGATCAGTGTTTGTTGCGATGCGGGATCTTTTACGGCATAGAGGTTCAGTTCGTACAGGTAGGGATCACGATAGTTCAGGCCCAGGCGGGTGGTAATTTTCCCGTTCTCGAAGAAGAGGGCTACGTTCATTACGTTCGGCGACTGGCGGGGCAACTGTTGCGGTTTGTCCCTGGCGTCGATGTTCATCCGGGAATAAGTATGCGAATAGTTGATGCTTACACCCAGGTTCTTCATGATGCCGGGCAGGAAGCGCAGCTTGGTCATCAGCGCCGCTTCGAAACCCGCAGCCATGGCCTGCGGCGCATTCTGGAATTTTTTTGCGATCACGCCTCCCGGTATCTGGAATTCGTTGGAGATGCCGGTATTGTCGGTGCTGCTGGCTTCGAATGCCGTGTAAATATGGTCTTTTACGTTCTTGTAAAATACGGAGGCGCTGAACATACTGGTGGCGCCCAGGTAGCGTTCGTAAGCCAGGTCGAAGTTCCAGGAATAGGTAGGCTTAAGATCGGGATTGCCATAAAGCAGGTCGTTGTTGGAATAGTCGATTGCTGCAGCGCCGGGTTTGATCTCGTTAAAGTTAGGCCGGCGGAAAGACCTTGTAGCTGCGAAACGCAGGTTCTGCCGCTCGGTAAGCGCATACTTGACATTCAGCATCGGTAATAGCGAAAGATAAGCCTTACCTGCTCTTACATTGGTCAGGGCTACGGTACCCAATGCCGGATCTACCGTCATGATGCTGTCGGCCTTTACTTCAGGAGCTGTATATTCGGCCCTCAGGCCGGGTACGATAGTCAGGCCAGGTACAGGTTGCCACTCTGCCATGGCATAACCGGCATATACATTTTCGGTATAGCTATAACTCGATCCGACCATTTGCTGGAAGTAAGGCGTCTTTACGCCAAAGGGAATATAACGCAGCGAATCGCCGAGGTTACGGACAAAGTTGTCGGTGCCTTTTACATCGAAGAAGGGGAAGAGTTTGCCCGCATAAGGACTGCCCAGTTCCTTCAGGAACCCGCCGCGTTCATTAAAGGGCGCGGGGTTATAGTTGTTGTAGATAATAGCGGGGCTCAGGTCTTTATTGCGCTCCCAGAGTTCCAGGCCTACTTTTCGTTCCCCTTCTTTCATGCGCAGCTTACCGCCGAATTTGATCTTCAGGTTGTTGTTGATGTGGTATTGCAGGTCCAGTTGGGCTACGATCGGGTCTTTCTCTATAGTCTGGTTCGTTTCTGAATAGGCGCGGGTAAAGGCAAACAGGCTGTCGGTAGGATTTACGAGGTGTGTATTGCGATATTGCGGTTGTATGTTTTTGTAGTTATCGCCATAACCCGGTACGGGGCTGTCGATATCAAGCAGCTTCAGGCGATCGTAGGCATTCATCTCATCGGTAACGCGGCCCTGCTCGTCGAGGTAGAGGAAATCGGTAAAGTCGACGGCCTTCTCAAATTCTACTACGTGATACCCGTTTCTTGCATCGCCTTTGCTGTAAGGCACGGCGCCATAAGCGAAGGAGTTGCGGTAGCTGGCTACCCGCCAGTTGGCAGACAGGTTCCTGCCGGCTTTAAAATCGCCGCCGAGTTCGGCGCCCCAAAAGCGCGTCTGCATGATATTATGGATGTTTTGCAGTTTGATCGATTGTCCCCAGCCGGTGCTCCAGTTATACATGGTCTTCCGGTTAAACTCGTTGTCGTTCATGCTGCCGTAAACACCTTTGGCATAGATCTTGGCATCGTCGTTGAATTTATATTCGAGCGCGCCGTTGAAGCCAAGTGTCGTTCTTTTGCCCTCGTAATCCCGGAGTTCGAGGCGGGTGAGCGACTGGTCGCGGTTACTGCCGTAAAACACCTGGTAGTTGTCAGTGGCCCAGTTGCGGCTGTATAGTGAGCCCCCGGCAAAGTAGCCGAACCTGCCGTTGCGGCTGCTGTTGCCATAAGCCAGCGATGCATTATAAACCGGTTTGGCTGCCTGTGCATTGTAACCTGCTCCCAGCGAGGCTTGCAGGGTTTTGGTAGCCGGTGCGCTCTTGGTCATGAAGTTAGCGCTGCCGCCGATAGCGTCGCCTTCCATATCGGGCGATAAGGTTTTGGAGACTACGATATAATCCACAAGGCTGGAGGGGAAAATGTCGAAGTTCATCGCCCTGGTCTTGGACTCCTCGTCGGCAACGGGCATGCGGTCGCCGTTCACCAGGGCCGAACTCCAATCGGAAGGCGTACCCCGGAACGAGATAAAGCGGCCTTCTCCCTGGTCTGACTCCATTACTACGCCCGGCAGGCGTTGTACGGCTTCTGCAACATTGCGGTCCGGCAGTTTGGCCACACCTTCGGCCGATACGATATTGGCAAATACATTGGAAGCCTTCATCATATTCAGGGCCTTGGTTTCCGTGCCTTTCAGCTCGGCTACTACCTGTACTTCTTTTAAGGATTGTGTGTTCAGGGTAATCACGCCGAGTGACAGGTCCTGGTCCACAACGACCTGTTGCAGCAGGGTTTCATAACCCAGCGAAGCAATCCGTAAGGTATGGGTGCCTTTGGGTATGCCGGTCAGTTCGAAGTTGCCGTCCAGGTCGGTTACGGTATTAAACGATTCGTGCTCCAGGCTTACGATAATGCCTGGTAGCGCTTCTTCCTTATCTTTAACGGTACCCCTGATCCTTAACGACTGTGCGTATAAGGCAAGGGGAAGTAAATAAACAACTACGGTCGATAATATTTTTTTCATAAACTATTGCTTGCTGGATTGATGCCCGTTGCCGGGAAAATGGTGCTCATGTGCATCCTGTTCGTCATGATGTTTGGGGTCGGCGATTAGGGGACCTGGATGCAGCCGTTCGCGATCGCTGATCAGCAGGGCGGCGTCGGCCGGGGAGCGGAAATACTGGGCTACCGGTATGCTCTCGTTATAAAAGTCATCGCTGAAATAGTTTGCCTGTTCTGCCGCGTTGATGTTGTTGCAGATATCCCGGTACTCCTGCATGCATAAACGGAAAAGCGAATCGGGGTTAGTGGTCAGGGGAGCAGGTAAACGGAATTTTTTTATTTTATATAAATTACCTGCGATCAGTAACTGGTGTTTTAAAATGTCGATACGGTAAACGCGGGCTATACTGTCGGTAGTCGTGTGGCGGGTTTGCGCCTGGCTTTTCAGGGTAAGCAATAACAGTAAGAACAGGAGCAAAACTGCCGGCAGCAGCCGTTTTACAAAGAAAGTAGTCATGATATCTGTTATAATGATGAGGCAAAATTAGAGAACAATAGTTTACAAATGCTGAACTAGTGTTTACTAAATTGTTAACTCTGGTGTTGCTTTTATATTATTTCAAACGTGGGAATGTTGCATTCTTGCGCAGAGGTAATATCTTTGGCGTTTATAAATACTAAACCCTATATGGAAGGAGCATTCCTTTTAGAAGTAAGCCGGCGCATCAAAGAGTTCCGGCTCGAAAAGCGCCTCACGGTACAGGAACTGGCCGACCGCGCCAATGTAAGCAAAGGCCTGATCTCCCAGATCGAAAATGGCCGCAGCATACCCTCGCTGCCGGTATTGTTTGGTATTATACAATCGCTGGAAATGGCGGTCAGCAGCTTCTTCGACGGCCTTAACCTGCAGGCGCCCAATGTGCTGGTGCAACGCAAAAAGGATTATGAATCTTTTACGAAAGAAGATGCGAAAGGCTTTTTATATAAACGGATCTTCGTGAAGAACGTATCGGCCTCGACGCTCGATTTCGTGATCCTGGAACTGAGTAAACAAGCCAAACGCGGCGAGGTGGTTACCGAGGCCTTCGAATACAAGTATATTATACAGGGGCAATGCGAATACCTGATCAATGGTGAGAAATACGAATTATCCGAAGGCGATTCACTTTTCTTCGACGGCCGCCTGCCACACCTGCCCAAAAATACCGGTACCGAAAAATGTATTATGCTGATTGTTTACTTCTTCATACAGAAGTAAACAAATACTAAACATTTATTTACATTTAGGTAATATTGGCTTGCTACATTTGCGCTCGATTACAAATACTAAACATTAGTTTAATGAGTTTTGGGCGTAAGATCGGCATCAGTGCCAATTCTTTTTTCTTCGTGGTTTTTGCCACCGTAGCTTCCTTTCTTACCTATACATCTATGTACGCGGTAAGAAAGGCCTTTACCGCCGGGACCTTTGACGGCCGGGTCTTTGCTGGTATGGATTATAAGGTTTGGCTGGTCATTGCCCAGACCATCGGGTATACCCTGTCGAAGTGGTGGGGCATAAAGATCGTAGCCGAGAATACGCCGCGCCAACGACCCTGGTACATCCTGGGGTTGGTAACAGCGGGCATCCTGTCGTTATTGCTCTTTGCCCTGATCCCCGCGCCGTACAGTATTATCTGTCTTTTCCTGAATGGCCTGCCCATCGGTATGATCTTCGGGCTGGTGTTTAACTACCTGGAGGGGCGCCGTACCACCGAGATCCTGGTGGCAGGGCTTACCATCACTCAGATCTTTTCTTCCGGATTTGTAAAAAGCGTAGGCCGTTTCTTTATCCATGACCTGGGTGTGCCTGACCTCTGGATGCCTTTCCTGGTAGGCCTTATCTTCTTCCCGGTACTCCTGTTGTCGGTATGGATGCTCGAACAACTGCCCGCGCAGGATAAAGCCGATATCCAGCTCAAATCCAAGCGCGGCGCTATGACGGCGCCCGAACGACGGACTTTCGTACGCAACTTCCTGGCGGGCCTTTTTATCTTTATGTTCAGTTATATACTGATGACGGCCTACCGCGACTATCGCGATAACTTTGCGGCTGAAATATGGGAGGGGCTTGGCTTTAAGGGACATGCCGATCTTTTTACCCTTACCGAGATCCCGGTATCCGCGGTCATCCTGTTGCTCATGATCTTCCTGCAACGCATCCGGGATAATATGAAAGCCTTCCTGTTTATACATTATATGGGTATCGCGGGCGCGGCCATCCTGTTGCTGGCTACCTGCTGTTATGCGGCGGGCTGGATCAGCCCGGTGCTATGGATCAGCGCAACCGGCGTAGGGCTTTATATTGCGTATGTGCCGGCCAATACTATCTTTTTCGAAAGAATGATTGCTGTGTTCAAATACCCGGGCAACGCGGGTTTCATCGTTGTGATGGCCGACTTCTATGGTTATAGCGGCAGCCTGGGTGTATTGCTTTATAAAAGTTTCGGTAAGCAAAGCCTGAGTTATAGCAGCTTCTTTCTCTATGCCTCTTTCGCGGTCGGCTTGATGCTCCTGCTGGCCCAGGTGGGCTCCTGCATTTACTTTTCCCTGAAAAATAAAAAACAACAGGCCCATACAGCAACACCGGTTGCCCGTTTGGAAATGTCTGATGTTTAGTATTTGTATATTTTTGTTTAATTTTGTAAAAAATAAAATTTCCTATAAATGCTGACAGATTCTATTAAGCTTGTCATTTTCGACATGGCAGGTACCACTGTTTACGATGATCATTATGTTTCGGAGGTGCTGTGTGCATCGCTTGCCCTGCACGGTTATACGGTGCCCCGCGAAGCGGCCGACGAAGTAATGGGTATTGCGAAACCCGTTGCGATCAGGACCTTGCTCAACCAGTTTTACCCGGCTGCAACCGGTGTGTCCATCGAGCCTATTCACCAGGACTTCCTGCGGCTGATGATCGAATTTTATGCAAACGCTGAGGATATACGCGAGATCGAAGGTTCCTCGGTGGTGTTCCGCGAGCTGCGCAGGCAAGGTATAAAGGTGGGTATCGATACCGGCTTCAGCCGCGATATCACCGATATTATCATGAACCGCCTGGGCTGGCAGGAAGAAGGCCTGGTAGATGTGAGCGTGGCCAGCGATGAGGTTGCCCATGGCCGCCCCGCGCCGGATATGGTCTATAGAGCCATGGAGCTTACTGGTATCACCGATGTGAAATCGGTAATGAAGGTGGGCGATACACCGGTCGATATTATGGAAGGCAATAATGCCGGTTGCGGTATGGTTGTGGGCGTATTGAGCGGTATCGGCACACCCGTCGAGCTTAAAGAAGCCGGCGAAGCCTTACTGGTCGACTCGATCTCCGATATCACGGCCATACTGGATAAAACAGTAGTGTATAACTAAGTCCGTTTTGTTTTAATAAAAGGTCCCGTTGGTGTCATGCCGGCGGGGCTTTATTTTTTTAAGTCCAGCCAGGTATCGCGGTCGATCCGGTACCAATGGTGTAGCGCTGTTTCGTGCATAAAGCTGCCGTCCTGAACCAGGCCGCATTTCTTCAGCACTTTGTCCGAACCCGTGTTGGCAGCATCTGCCATGGCATATACGGTATCGGGTTTCAGGGTGCTGAATCCATGATCGAGCGTGGCTTGTGCTGCCTCGGTAGCCACGCCTTTGCCCCAGTAAGCGCGCAACAAGCGGTACCCCAGGTCGTAATAATGGCTATGCCCGTTTACGGTATCGCGTATCAGTTTGAGTCCTGCCCAGCCGGCGAAGTTGCCGGTGGCCTTTTCGATAATGACCAGGCGCCCGGTACCCAGGTCGCGGTATTGTTGCTGGAGGAACAGGATCATATCACGTGCCTCCTCTTTGCGGTGTTGTGGTTTATTGCCCACATAACGTACGACTTCAGGATCGGAGTCGAGGGCAAAGAAGCCATCGGTATCGGTGATGAGGGCGGGCCTGATCAACAGGCGCGGGGTTTCGATTTCGTAGGGCATGAGGATGGTTTCGACGAAAGTACATGATTCCGTTAAAGCCGCCACGGATCACTGCCCGGAAAAAAAATCGGGTTACCCTGTAACTTTTTTATTCCGGCCCCGATATACTGTTGTTATGGGAACGCTCAAGTTTTTATTCCTCGTATTTGTGCTCAGCTTCGTGTCCGGTTTGTTCTACACCGAACCGGAGCAACAGGTTTTGCCCAAACAGGAACAGGACAAGAACGAACAAAAAACAAAGCCCGGTCCTGACTGGGAAACCCTGAAAGCCTGCATCCGGCAGAGCAGCCTGTTTTTCTAACCGGTGCCGGGTTATTTTTAAGAACGCCTTTTTTCCTATCTTTTTGCCTTTTTGTCTGCGATCCCGACCATGCTAATAATCGCCTTGCCAGGGGCGCCAGGATACATTTTTTATTCCTGCAACAGTCATTTTACGGTGTCATTGTGATTTTATTGGGATAAATTTGCGGCAATTTTAACATTCATGAAAGCAATTTATCTTACGCTTATCGGGCTGTTGTACGGACAGCTCCAGGCGCAGGCTTTTAGCAGCCCCCAGGATAGCCTGTCTGCTCCCGGGGTACAACAGGAACTGAAGCGGGCCGACAGTCTTTATACCCTTGGAAGAATTATCGATGCGCGCGACCTCTATCGCAAACAACCGCCGGAGGCCTTATCCCCTGCCGCAAAGGTAAGGCTGGGGTCTTTGCTGATCCTGAACGATGCCACAGGCCTGGACATCCGGATGGGCGCCCGGCTGCTGGAAGAGGAGTATACGGCAGGCAATAAAGCGGCCGCGCCTTACCTGGGCTGGTTATACTACAACGGACGTGGTGTTGCTGAAGACGAGGCAAAGGGGCTATCGCTTATCGAAATTGCCATCAAAGAAGACCTCGCTGCAGGGTACTATTATAAGGGCAGGGTAGCCCAGGACAAAAAAAAGTATACCGATGCCGTCGCTAACTTTGAAAAGGCTGCTGCTGCCGGCCATGCAGCCTCCCTCGTTGCGCTCGGTGCGCTGTATGAGTCGGGGCTTGTGGGCAATGCCGATGGTTTGAAGGCCGAGGCCTGTTATCAACGGTCCGCGAAACTGGGCAATGGCAGCGCCTGTTCACGTTTAGGTTGGCTCTATTATTGGGGTAAAAATGGTGTGAAGCAGGATTACGACAAGGCCTTCCGCAGTTTTAATAAAGCAGTAGTGCAGGGCGATGTGGAGCACAATGAAGCACTGGGACTGGGTTATTGTTATAATTGGGGTAAGGGAACAGCAAAGCAGGCAGACTCCGCCCTGTATTATTACCGGCTTGCCGGCGCATGGGGCCGGGGCAGGGGGTATGCGCAGATCGGTATTATGTATCGTTATGGCCACCTGGTGCCCAAACAAGCAGACTCTGCTTTCTTTTATCTCCGGAAGGCTGCGGATGCGAAAGACGCCTGGGCCTGTTACCACTTGTCTGACCTGTTTTCGGAAGGCATACAGGTAGCCCGGGACGAAGAAGCGGCCATGGCCTGGATTAAAATGGGGGTATCGCTTGGCGATGAAGATTGTAAGGTAAAGCTGGCACGGTATTATAAAGATGGCGTAGGTACTCCGAAAAATATAGAACAATGCCTGGCTATCCTTAAAGATCCGGCCCTGGCGAACTACCCGAGGGCTTTAGTACTTGCCGGCGAGATTGCCGCTCAGGAAGGGAATACAAACGAAGCCCTGGCCTATTTCAAAAAAGCGGCCGAGGGGGGTAATGATGGCGCCATGCTAGCCCTGAGCAAGGCTTACCAGTGGCAGAAAAATCGACGGGAAAGGGAAAAGTGGCTGGATGCCGCAATAACGGCCGGCAATGCCGAGGCCATGTATATAAAAGGCGTAGAGTACAACGCCGGCAACGAACGTAAACGGGATACAGTTAAAGGCAACCAGTTGATCCTGGCGGCAGCCGAGCGTGGGCATATGCCGGCCATCGATGTTGTAGGCTTGATGCCCCAGTTTTTCGGTGCATCGGCAAAGCCGCTGCTGGAGCGCTGGAAGAAAGCGGAAGCCATCCAGGATGTTGATTATTCTGCCGATTATAATCCTAAGCTTTCGGGGCTCGCAGCGAGCGCTTTTGACGGCGATGCCAGTGGCCAGTACCTGCTGGGGCTGAAATACCTGAATGGTATAGGCGTAGAAAAAAATTATAAGCTCGCTGTTCAATGGTTCCAGCAGTCGGCCGCGCAGGGGTTTGCCGAAAGCTATTATGAATTGGGCAAAATGTATTATAACGGAACCGGTTTCCAGCAGAGTTATGCCGATGCGTTGACCTGGTATGAGCTGGCTGCAGAAAAAGGCGTGGCTGATGCTATCAACAGTATCGGGGTTATGTATTACAGTGGGACCGGGCTATCTATGGACAGGAAAAAAGCGGCTACCTATTATGAAAGAGCCGCCGCAGCTGGTAGTGTTCCCGGGCAATCCAACCTGGGCTATTACTATATCTACCATCTTGCACCCACGCAGCAGAACTATAAACGAGGCGTAGCGCTGACGATAAAAGCTGCCGAAGCAGGGTATCCCACTGCCCAGTGTAACCTGGGTATGCTTTATGAAAATGGCACCGGCGTGCCGCAGGATAAAGCCAAAGCCGAAGCCTGGTACAGAAAAGCATGGGCACAGGATGAACTCAGGGCTTTGGGTATGTTGATCAAAATGTATTGGAGTCGTGATATCCGGCACCCGGAGGCCTGTACATTGCTGGTCAGCCTCTACGAAAAAAAGAAACACCTACCTACCCTGGTATGGCTTTACGATGTGTGCAAGCGGAGAGATGTGTTATCGGGTGGGGAAGCGGCAAAATTGCTGGATAGTCTCATGACCGACCGGTATAAGCTGAGCATCCGCGATAAAGTGGCGCTTATGGAGTTTTGGCGCCTGGGTATCGGTACGGCGCCGGATATCGACAAGGCCATAGCGCTGGGGCTGGAATTCGAAAAGGCAGGGAAGGATGTCGAATTAGAACAGGAGCTGGCAAGATTGTACGGCGCTCAACAGCCTGCAAATTATACGGAGGCCTTTAAATGGTGCTCGCTGGTGGCTGCCAGTCAGGGCGAAATCGCTGTTTTCGGTATGGGGGATTATTATGCGGACGACGATACACATATAAGCGATAACGACAGCCTGATTTACAGCTATTTTAAAGCAGAGGCGGAAAAGGGAAACATTAATGCCATGCGTTTCCTGGGCTATCATTACAAACTTGGCCGGGGCGTACCTGTCGATTTCGCCAGGTCCATCTATTGGTTTGAACAGGCTGCGGCTGCAAAAGATACGGCTTCGATGCAACTCTTGTGTCTTGCCTATAGCGGTAAGGGCATTATTAAACTTGCTGATGATGAGAAAATGCGCTACTGGCTGGAGCAACTGGCCGCAGCCGGGAATGTGAACAGCTTTGCTGAGTTGGGCGATTTTTATTTTAATCATAAAGCATATCCGGATGCCGCGCGTAAATGTGTTTATTGGTATGAAAAAGCCGCAGTGCTTGGTCATGGCGTCGCATTGAATAATTTGGGAGAGTGCTATTACCAGGGGTATGGGGTGCCTAAAAATTATGAAAAAGCCCGTCATTATTATGAGCAGGCTGTTGAAAACAACTGCATGTGGGGCAAAGTCAGTTTGTCTACCTTATACCTGAAAGGGCATGGCGTACCCAAAGATAAGAACAAGGCCAGGCAGCTTTGCCGGGAAGCCTGCGAGGCCAACGAGCCCGGCGCCTGTATCGAACTCGAAAAAATCAATTAATACCAAGGAGTACATGGAATAAAACGGGCGCCTGGCCTATTTTCATCGCGACGTACTGTAAGTGACCTTGCGCGTGGATGGCAGTTTACCTGGTCGGTAGGGTTACGCATTTGATGTTATTTACTGCTGTTGTTGCCTGCCGCAGGGTCCCTTTGCAGGAGACCCTGCGGGGACATCTGAGTTCACCCTGTTTGCTTTTCAAAGTTCCTGCTTCTTTCTGCGCCTGTATCGAACTCGAAAAAATCAATTAGTACCAAGGAATACATGGAATAAAAACGGGCGCCTGGCCGATTTTCGTCGCGATACAGTAAGAGACGTTGCGCGTGGGTGGCAGTTTATCTGGCCGGTAGGGATGCGCATTTGATGCTATTTACTGCTGTTGTTGCCAGCCTGCCGCAGGGTCCCTTTGCAGGAGACCCTGCGGGAACATCTAAGTTCACCCTGTTTGCTTTTCAAAGTTCCTGCTTCTTTCGGCGCCTGTATCGAACTAGAAAAATCAATTAACACCAAGGAATACATGGAATAAAACGGGCGCCTGGCCGGTTTCCGTCGCGACGGCACCTGTAAGGAAGCGTGGCGGCAGTTTACCTGGTCGGTAGGGCTACACATTTGATGTTATTTACTGCAGTTGTTGCCCGCCTGCCGCAGGGTCCCTTTGCAGGAAACCCTGCGGGAACATCTAAGTTCACCCCGTTTGCTTTTCAAAGTTCCTGCTTCTTTTATTCCTCTCTTTTTTATCTAAAGGCCGCGGCGCTGCAAGAAAAAATAAAATTTATGGGATCACATTCATTCGCAAGGACCTGGTAAGGTGGAAGATTTATCTATCCCGATGGCTAAAACACGCCCGATTTATTTCCCTTGAATAAATAAGATAGGAACACAGCTGCAGGTTCGACTTTTAATACTCCCCGGAAATTGCGCTTGATCCTTACGCTCTCGTCGCTTCGTTTATCGGCCTGACCAGGACTTTACAAAAGAAAGACAGCAGCCGGAAGGCTGCTGTCTTTCTTTATATTGTATTTTCTTGCAATCGTCATCGTAGTAGTGTGACCGTCCCCGATTTTCGGAATCGCTGTTGGGTATTGGCGCAGTTGGCATCGATCTCCCATACATATACACCGAGCGGGGCGTCTTTGCCATCCACCTTGCCATCCC
Organism: Taibaiella chishuiensis; assembly: GCF_003014535.1. Lineage (GTDB taxonomy): Bacteria > Bacteroidota > Bacteroidia > Chitinophagales > Chitinophagaceae > Taibaiella > Taibaiella chishuiensis. The sequence goes on from NZ_PYGD01000001.1 coordinate 1,720,558, forward strand.
AGCGGCCGGCCTTGTCTGTGGTGGTGAATACTTCTTTACCCCAACGGTCAAAGATTTTAAAGTAGTTGATCTTTACCAGCTGCAGGTTCCAGATGCCGAACCTGTTGGTGCTTTCGTTGCCTGAGCCTGGTGTAAAGGCGTTTGGCAGGTGGATATCGTCGCAGGGAACAGTAACCTGTACGGTGTCGATATCGCTGCAACCATCGGTATTCCGGACACGCAGGTAATAAGTAATGTCGTAAGGCGGCTGTGCCTCGCTTACCGGCAGGTTGGTCGGACGGGTAAAGCCGATTTCCGGGAACCACTCATAAGTGTATTGCGTACCGAGTGTAGTTCCGGGACCGCCCAGTACGGTACGGGAACCATCGGATATGATCCGGTCCGGACCTGCATCGGCAACGATCTTGCTTACTTTTACTTCAATCGGGTTCTTAACGATACAATTCACATCGTAGTACGCGGTTACATAGTAAGTGGTAGTAATGGTCGGATGTACATTTACGAACTGGCCGTAAAGAGTGTCGATATTATAATTCGGAGACCATTTAAAGCTATCGGCTGAGAAGGACAGGACGCTGAGCCTTGTCGTGTCGCCCTGGCAAAGCAGTAAGTCGTTGGTCAGGGTGATGGGCGGATGATCGTATACCACGATCTGTTCGCAATCGGTAGTAACGTTGGGCAAGCCTTCGTTGATCGTCAGGAATATGGTGTATACACCCGGCTCCATCAGTTTGAAGGTTGGGGGCAGGCGTTGTCCTGAAGAAGGGATAGAAGCATCGGTACAAGGGTTGAAAAAGACCCTGCTTATCGAGTTGTCGCCGTTTACAGAAAGCATGTATACCGAACCGCTGTCGCGTGCAATACCGGACAGTGCCCTGGCTTGTGTAAAGCCCGAGGTATTGCCATGGTTGGTTACTGCAGGCGGGTTGGCGATAGACTGTGCATCCCACTTCAGGGTGATGATGCTGCTGGTACCATAGTTCAGTACATAACCGTAGTAAGCGTCGCAATCGCGGGTAATGGCAATACCTACCGGCGCTACCACACGGCTGGCGAGGTCGCCCAGGTTATCTACATAAGGCGTATTGGACAGGGCGTTACCGAAAGTAATGTGGTTGACGGTGCTGGCGGTGCGGTTGGTAATAAACAGGTGCCAGTTATTCAATTCTACAATGCCTGTAATACCGGATACACCAGAGAAGTGACCATCGATATTACCCATATTGCTTACGGTTGGTACATTGCTCAGCGCATTGCCGAAGCTTAACCGCAGCATTTCATCGGATTTGGTAAAGGAGAAACCATACCATCCGTTCTGATCCTTGGCCAGGAACAGGTGTTTAGGGCCATTGAGCGCACCGCCCATATTACCGAGGTTCACTTCGGTAGGCATTGCTTTCAGTCCGTTTGTGAAGGTATAGTGCATCAGGCGGGAGTTGGCGCTATCGGTACCTGCTACGATGAACAGGTTCCATTTGCCGCCGTCCTGGGCGGCATAGATGCCACGCGGGTTATTTAAAGTAGAGCCTATCTGGGTCACCTGCGAAGGCGCGCCTTCGTACCCGTTCAGGAAACGCATACGTACCACACCGCCATTGGTGTTGATATGAAAAGAATAGGTTACCCCTTCGTCTTCCGCCAATACGATGCCATTAGTCGCATTCATCGATTGCTGGGCCCCCATGTTATTGCCGTTGGGCAATCCGCCGAGGTTGGGCGGACAGAATGTCCAGTTGTAATTTGCTGCGCCTTCAATAATGTCGAACGGGGCGATCTCATGCCCGGTACATACCGTATCCGGAAGCTTGAACAGGTTCGGATCAGTCTGGGCAAGCACTTTACCTTGGGGAACAATCAAAAGCAGTAATAACGAAGCAAGTAATAGTAATCTTTTGCTCATACTTGAATTTATGAAATCGTATTGTTTATTTATGGGGCACTGTCACTTTGCCGGAAGCAGCGTTTCCCGAAAAGTTTGGCTAATGTAATATTTTATTGGAAAAATCTGCAAACAATTATTATTTTTATTTCCAAATTCAAAGAGAAACATGCCGAAACGTACTTACCGAAAAGTAATATTAATGACTACCCTTGCAGGCTGCACAGCGCTGAGCGGATTTGCCCGCGAAGGCATGTGGCAACCTTCCAAGCTTAAAAGACAGGAAAGTGATATGCAGAAGTTGGGGCTTAAAATCCCCGTAGAAGATTTATACAACGACCAGGGAACAGGACTCAATAATGCAGTGGTCCTGTTCGGCCAGGGTTGTACCGGCGAAATGGTTTCTGCTAAAGGATTACTGTTTACCAATCACCACTGTGCCTACAGCCATGCGCAGGCACTGAGCACCCCGCAGAAAAACTATCTCGTAGACGGGTTCTGGGCACGCAACCAGCAGGAAGAGCTGCCTTGCCCGGGGCTTAAGGTAACCTTCGTACGCCGTACGGAAGATGTGACGGAGCACGTGCTCGAGCACATTACCGATTCCATGCCCGAGGCATTGCGCAATAAAAAGATAAGCGAACGCATCGCCAGTCTGCAGACGGCGTATAAAAAATTACAGGGACTCGACGCAGAGATAAAACCTTACTACAATGGCAACCAGTATTGGGTAACGCTCAGCGAAACCTTCTCCGATGTACGCCTGGTGGGCTTCCCACCCAACGGCATCGGTAAGTTCGGCGCAGATACCGATAACTGGATGTGGCCCCGCAATACCGGCGACTTCGCCGTGTTCCGCATCTATGCCAGCGCCAACAATAAACCTGCCGATTACAGTACTGCCAACGTACCTTATAAACCCCAAAAATTCTTCCCGATCAATACCGCCGGGTACAGCGAAGGCGACTTTTCCATGGTATATGGCTTTCCTTATCAAACGCAGGAATACCTGAGCTCTTACCAGGTTAACCAGGTACAGTATATCTCAGACCCCATCCGTATCGAAGCCCGGGATAAAAGGCTGAATGCATGGGATAAGGAAATGCGCGCCAGGCCCGACGTATTCCTGAAGTATGCCGCCAAACAATCGCAGCTCAGCAACGGTTTCAAAAAATGGAAAGGCGAAGTGCTGGGCCTCGAAACCAATGATGTGATCGCGAAAAAACAAAGTTATGAAAAGAGCTTCCAGGAAGCTGCCGGGATGAGTGCCGATTCAAGCGATAAATTATTGCTGACCCGTATCCAGGCCACGGTTTTGGGTAGCGACAATGCCCTGATCGCATCCGAGTACACCCGCGAAACCGTATTGGGCGTTGAAGCCATAGCCCAGGCCGCTCAATTAAATAAGGTGCTGGCATTGTACCGTTCCGGGCCTGTTACCGCAGCGGTGCAGGACAGCCTGTCGAAAATAAGGACCGCGCTCGAAACTTTTTATAAAGACTACGATGCGGCTACCGACCAGAAAGTATTTGATGTGCTGATGCCTTTGTATATGCAGCAGGGCGAGCAGGTAGTGGCGCCGCAGATGAAGTCGCTGATGACAAACTCGGGTAATAACTATGCTTCCTGGTCGAAGAATATTTATAACCATGCCTATACCGCCAGCCCGGAGCTTGTGTTCCAGCTGCTGGACCGTGCCAGCCGTGCCGATACCACGGCGATCAAAGCGGATCCGGCCTTCCAGGTTTATCATGCGGTAACGGCCTTCCAGAACGAGAAAATAACACCGGTACTGAAAAAGTACACGGAGCGTATTGCCCCGCTCAACCGGTTATATATGAAACGCCAGATGGAATACCTGAACAGTGGAAAGGCCTTTTATCCCGATGCCAACCAGACCCTGAGGCTTACCTATGGCAAGGTGCAGGGTATTAAACTGGAAAACAGCGACCGCTTCCAGACCACGCTCGACGACCTGATACCAAGACATAACCCCGCGGTGGAAGAGTTTAATATTCCCCAGGGATTGCGTAACCTTTACCAGGCCCGGAACTACGGCCGCTGGGCGGTAAATGGTACCGTACCGGTCAATTTTACAGGCAGCAACCATACGAGCGGCGGCAACTCCGGCAGCCCGGTACTGAATGCTAAAGGACAACTGATCGGTATCAATTTCGACCGGATCTGGCAGGGTACCATGAGCGATATCTATTACGATCCGTCGCTGTGCCGCAATGTGGCCGTCGATATCCGGTATGTACTCTTCATTATCGAGAAATTCGGAAATGCAGGCTGGTTGTTAAACGAAATGAAATTGACTGCCAAGTGATTATTTCCAGGTAAAACTTTACGACATTTGCACGGTTACCAGGGGCCGTTCTGCTCCGCAGAACGGCCCCTTTATAATTCCTATTCCCCGATCGCTAAAAATTGTCTTATCCTTGAAAAAGATTGCTCTTATTCCCGCCCGCTACGCAGCTACCCGCTTCCCCGGAAAACTGATGCAGCGGCTCGGAGATAAAACCGTTATCCTGCATACCTACGAATCGACCCTGCACACCGGTTTGTTTGACGAAGTAGCCGTAGTGTGCGACAGCGAGATCATTTATAACGAAATAACCGGTAATGGCGGAAAGGCGATCATGAGTCTCAAAGAACATGAATGCGGCACCGACCGGATCGCGGAAGCCGTGCTGGGCCTGCCCGACGCCGACATCGTCGTGAATGTACAGGGCGACGAGCCCTTTACCCGTAAGGAGCCGCTCGAAAAACTGCTCCGGGTATTTGAAGGCGAGGCCGGGGCTTCGGTACAGGTGGCTTCGCTTATGCAGGAGTTGCATGATCCCGAACTGGTGGCCGATCCGAATTATGTGAAAGTGGCTGTGGACAAGCAGTTCAACGCCTTATTCTTTTCCCGTTCCGTAATTCCTTACCTGCGCGACCAGAACGTACAACCCGTTTATTACGAACATATCGGGATTTACGCCTTCCGGAGGCAAACCCTGCTCGACTTTACCCAAATGCCGGTAAGCCCGCTCGAAGCCGCCGAAAAAATAGAATGCCTGCGTTATCTCGAAAACGGCATCCGTATGAAAATGGTGCCGACCAGTTATATGGGTGTAGAGATCGATACGCCCGAAGATCTCGTAAAAGCAGAACGTTATATGCAGGGGCAATAACACCGGCAACGAGATTCTAAAAACATTAATTTATTTAATAAAGCATAGCATGAGTTTCAGAAATTTTAAAATGGTGGATTACGTCGTGTACGGACGTGGCGCCTTCAATCAACTCGATGAAATACTGGCCCCCAGGCGCAAAGGCGAGGCCCCGATGATCTTTTTTGTAGACCAGTACTTCGAACATAATAGTACCTTCCTGGCCCGTGTACCCCTGCGGGGAAAAGATAAAGTGGTGATTATCGATGTTACCCACGAGCCCAAAACAACTTATGTAGACCAGCTGCGCGACGAGCTGACAGCCGAATTCGGCACAGTAAGCGGTATTATCGGTATCGGTGGCGGCAGCGTGATGGATATGGCCAAGGCCGTATCGCTGATGATGACCAACCCGGGTTCTTCGGCCGACTACCAGGGCTGGGATCTGGTTAAACAAGCCGGCGTATACAAAGCCGGTATACCCACCATTTCGGGAACCGGCGCAGAGGTAAGCCGTACCACCGTCTTGACCGGGCCTGTACGCAAACTGGGTATGAACTCCGATTTTACCCCTTTCGACCAGATCGTGCTCGATCCCGAACTGATCAGTACCGTGCCCGCGCAGCAACGCTTCTATACCGCTATGGATTGTTTTATCCACTGTGTGGAATCGCTTACCGGCACCTACCTCAATACCTTTAGCCAGTCGTATGGCGAAAAAGCCCAGGACCTCTGCGAGGAGATCTTCCTGCACCAGTCGGCCTGGAGCCCCGAGTCGGACGAAAAACTGATGATGGCTTCCTATGCCGGTGGTATGAGTATCGCCTACTCGCAGGTAGGGGTAGCCCATGCGGTGAGTTATGGCCTGTCGTACCTGCTGGGTACCAAACATGGTATCGGTAACTGTATCGTATTCGATAAGCTCGAGGAATTTTATCCCGAAGGTGTGGTCAAGTTTAAGAAAATGGTCGACCTGCACCGGATCGAAATTCCCCAGGGCATCACCAAAGGCCTGAGCGATGCGGATTTCGAAAAAATGATGGACGTGTCTATGGGACTGGCCCCGCTCTGGGAAAATGCATTGGGTAAAAACTGGCAGGAACAGATGACCCGTGAGCGTTTGCGGGCTTTATATGAAAGACTGTAATCCTTTTCCGGGAAAAGTAATAACGCCGGGTCCGCAGGGACCCGGTTTTTTTTGTTAAAACACGGCTTCTATAATGTATTCGGTATTCCGGAAGCGGAAAGTGTCGCCGCTGTTTTTGCCCATCAGTACCAGGCCTAGCGGTGCTGCGGGCGACAGGGCAAATACCTGGACCCCGTCTACCACCAGCTTGCCCAGGGCTACGCCCGGAAATAAGTAGCCCTGCGACGTTAATACCAGGCTGCCGGCAATAATAGCGCCGGTATAGGCGTTAATGTCGATATGGGCCAGCGCTGCCTGTTGTTCCGATAGGGTAGCGAGCTGCCGGCCCAGGTTTTCCTGTTCGATATGGATCATGGCGCGGCCGGTTTCGTACTTATCACCGGCGGTACTTTTGGTTTCCGATTGCAGGCCGGTGCTTAGCTCTTCCATCGCCGCCCTCAGGGTCCCGATCCGGGATGCTACCCAATTAATATAGCCTTCATATACCTTTTGCCGGAAGTTCATGAGTTTGAATTAGTGGTTAATAACAATTTATTTGTTAACAGTAATTAACATTGTGAGGGGTTGAAAATTTGCCAATTTTTACCTTAAAATTCGATAACTTTACTACCTCCTGTTTCGGGGCTGCCTTTCTATTGTGTAGGGTAGCTTTGGTTTTCCGGGAGGAAATTATCTCCAATATTCTAAACTAAATCAAAAAAATGCAAAAAAAATCTCTCGGCATCGCGTTACTGATGTCTTGCAGCCTCGGAGCTTTTGCAAGTCCGGTTAGTGTTCAGACGGCTCAGAAGGTAGCAGAAAATTTCATGTCAAAAAAGGTAGCGGCTGCTGCGGGTTTAAACCTCCAGTTGTCCAAAACCTACACTGCTTTAGGTACTTCAGGTCAGGCTTCTCTTTATATTTTCGATGTGAATAACGGTTCAGGCTTTGTGATCGTGTCAGGAGATGATGCCGTTACCCCGGTTCTGGGTTATTCTGCAGAAAATAAATTCCCTGTTGCAGTTTCCAACAGCGAAGTAAATTACTGGATGGATGGTTATAACGAACAGATCTCTGCAGTGATCGACCACCAGGTTGCCGCTACAACTGCGGTTGCATCCGATTGGAACAAACTGATCACCAATACCGGTAGCGATGAAGCAAGGGGTACTGATGTAGAGCCGTTAGTGCGTACCAAATGGAACCAGGACGGAAACGGTTACGAAGACCTTTGCCCGCCCAACACACCAACCGGTTGCGTAGCTACGGCTATGGCCCAGATCATGAAATTCTGGAATCATCCGAGCGTAGGTGTAGGTAACCACAGCTATACCGCACCGGCTCCGATCAATGCCGTACAGACAGCCGATTTCGCCAATACCACTTATATGTGGGCCAATATGCCGAACGAGCTCACCACCAATTCAAACAGTGCCCAGCGTGGCGCAGTAGCTACCCTTATGTTCCATTGCGGTGTGAGCGTAAACATGAGCTACAACTATGCAAGCGCCGGTGGTAGCGGTTCTTACGTTATCTCTTCAGGCAGCCCTATGCAGAACTGCTCTGAGTATGCACTGAAAACGTACTTCCAATACAGCACCGATATCAAAGGTCTTGCCCGTAGCCAGTATGCCAACAAAGATGCAGAGTGGATCGCGCTGCTGAAAACAGAACTCGACGGCGGACGTCCTATCCTGTATACCGGTTTCGGTTCCGGTGGTGGTCACGCATTCGTATTCGACGGTTATGATGGTATCAACAGGTTCCACATCAACTGGGGCTGGGGTGGTTCTTCAGACGGTTACTTTATCGTGAATAACCTTGCTCCGAGCGTTTTAGGTACAGGCGGTGGCGCCGGTAACTTCAACAGCGGCCAGCAGGCACTTACTAAAATCATGCCGAACAACGTTACCAAAATCGTAAACGTAGAAGGTGCGGATAAGATCAATGCCTATCCTGTACCCGCTTCCGATAAACTGAACATCGATCTGAGCCGTTTCGAAGGTAAAGTTACCGCTATCCAGCTGTACAATATCCAGGGCCAGAAAGTACTGAGCCAGGAAGTAAAAGGCGCACAGGCAGTAATGCCGGTAAGCCAGGTAGCCCAGGGCATGTACCTGCTGCACCTGCAGTCTGATAAAGGAACTATCATCCGCAAAGTATCTGTTGTAAAATAATGCAGAAAAAATATCTTACTTTATTGACTTGTCTGAATGTTGCCGGAATCTTTTCCGGCAACATTTGTTTCGGGCAAAGCCCCGCGCCCAACCCGGCCCCCCATGTGCTGGTATACAAGATGCGCAAGGATTACAGTAAACAGGTACCGGTTATCCTGTCGGCCGATAAAAAGGAAATTGTTTCCTATCCCGACCCGGTAGACCTCGGATCCGGTATGGAGCCTGTAAAACTTAAAGGCAACTACTGGCTCGATAACCGGGGTATAGGCGCCGATGTGGCGTTCCTGAAGCTGACTTATAAACAATATGCGGCGCTGAAGAAAGCACCTTCTGAGGCCGAACTTAAAGGCATGATCCTGGATGCCAGCCCCTTGAAAGAGCTTTGCGACTGCGGTCCTAAATCGGCATTCAAACAGGCGCCGGCACAGCAGCTCAATACCTGGATTACCTCCGGTAAATTGCGCAGGCATTGTAAAACGATACGTAAATAACAACGATAAGAAATGCTCAAAGAGGATGCCCTTTACAGGTGCATCCTCTTTTTTATTGGAAGGCTTCGCGGATAGCGTTCATATCGGTGATGCTGAAACGGCGCAAGGCAAAGCTGTCGAGGTGGAAATAGGCCAGGCGGAAGGCACTGTCGTTTATCCTGGGCCGGATATAGGACGCGATATCCAGCAGCATGTCGCGGTCGGGATGTTCGAAGCGGATCTCGGTGCCGGGCTTAAAGCTATAACCGGCCGCCTCTACCGGTTTGGGCACCAGGTACAGGTCGCCTTTGATACGTACCAGGTCGCCCTTTTTAAAATCGTCTTCCGATACATTATAAACCAGCCCGCCGAAGTTTTGCCGTATAAAAAGTACGCCCCAATGATAGAAGGGCAGGGCTACATCGAGCGGCAGAGGGTACTGGCCTATATTTTTCATATAGTCTTTGGCATCCTTCAGGTCGAGAATGGAGTTGGCCGGACCGTATTTTTTCAGGTTGCCCATGTTATAGACCATCAGCAAACCCCGGTCTACCGGCGGAATACCGCTGCTGGCCGTGTACTTAACCTGGTGCATCCTTATCGTACAGGACATCTTTTTGTCCTGCACAAATGCCTGTGCTTTGATCTGGCGTAGCAGGGCAAAATAAAGGTCTGCCCGTTGCTTCGTCCAGTCGCAATCGATCTGGATCTCCGGGGGCTTTATCTGCAGGCCTTTGCAGAGTTCGGCCATCAGTTGTGTGATCCGCGATGCCAGTACGGGCAGGTCTTTTTCCTGCAGCCGGGCAAGGCAGCGTTGGGTAATAAATACCACCGGGATGCAGGTAAGCGTGGTATCCTGTACGGGTGAGGGCTGCAGGAGGCCTACCGGGCGGGGCTGCTGCTGCCGTTCATCCCAATCCACATCGAACAGGCGTATGTAAAGCGTTTTACTGCCGGTTTGCTGCAAGGTACGTTGTTCGTATCCGCCCATGCGGAAATTGGTTTTCCAGTAATAGAATGCAGGTTCAACGGCATTTTTCCGTTTAGGTCCGCAGCCGGCGGCGGTCCATAACAGGAAAAAGCCCGGAATCCATAACAGTATCCGGGCTTTATGCAGTAAACGTGCTGCAATCGTCAGGTGTTTTCCTGAGAACATAACAACAGGTTATTATTTACTAAGGTGCATGCTTCTTTCTTTGTACAGCTGGCGGAACCAGGGATCGCGCAGGTTCTTGATAAAGCGGATCGCTTCGCCCGTGCTCTTCATTTCGGGGCCCAGCTCCTTGTTCACGTTCGGGAATTTGTTGAAGCTGAATACGGGTTCTTTTACCGCATAACCTTCGAGTTTAGGCTCTATCTTGAAATCTTTGAGTTTGGCCGCGCCCAGCATTACTTTGGTTGCGATATTCAGGAACGGTACGCCGTATGCTTTGGCGATGAATGGCGTGGTACGGCTGGCGCGCGGGTTAGCTTCGATCACGAATACCTTACCTTCTTTAATGGCGAACTGGATATTGATCAGTCCGCGGATATTAAGTTTCAGTGCCAGTTTTTTGGCGATATCCACCATCTCTTCCACTTCCAGTTTACCCAGGTTGAATACGGGCAGTACAGAGTGGCTGTCGCCGCTGTGGATACCGGCAGGTTCAATGTGCTCCATGATACCCATAATGTAAACATCCTCACCATCGCAGATCGCATCGATCTCGGCCTCCTGGCAACGGTCCAGGAAGTGGTCGATCAGGATCTTGTTACCGGGCAGGTGCTTCAGCAGGCTCAATACGCTTTTCTCCAGCTCTTCGTCGTTGATCACGATCCGCATACGCTGACCGCCCAATACATAGGAGGGGCGTACCAGTACGGGGTAACCTACTTCATTGGCCACTTCGATAGCATCGTCGGTCGTGAAGGCGGTGCCGTATTTAGGGAAGGGGATATGCATTTGTTCCAGCAGGTCGCTGAAGCGGCCGCGGTCTTCGGCGATATCCATATCGTCAAAAGAGGTGCCGATAATCTTAATGCCTTTTTCGTGCAGGCGTTTGGCCAGCTTCAGGGCCGTTTGGCCACCCAGCTGTACGATTACACCTTCCGGCTTTTCATGTTCGATAATCTCCCAGAGATGTTCCCAGTATACCGGTTCGAAGTACAGCTTATCGGCTATATCGAAATCCGTCGAAACCGTTTCGGGGTTACAGTTGATCATGATCGCCTCGTAACCGCACTCTTTAATGGCCAGCAGGCCGTGCGTACAGCAGTAATCAAATTCAATACCCTGGCCTATGCGGTTGGGGCCGCTACCCAGTACAATGATCTTTTTCTTTTGAGAAGGTATGGACTCGTTGTGTAACATTTTATTTATACAGCGCCAGCGTCTGGCTTTTACTTTGTTGCATAGGTATAATCTGGTCCTGCGGCGGTTTTATACGCCTACCATCAGCGGCATCAGCAGCATCAGCAGATCTTCATTTTCTGTTTTCTCCACGGGGCGGTAAATGCCTGCGCGCGATGGCATGCTCAGTTCCAGTTTGATCTCTTCGCCTTCCATATTGTTCAGCATTTCGATCAGCAGTTTAGCGTTGAACGCGATCTTCATATCGTCGCCGGTATACTGGCAGGACAGCTGTTCTTTACCTTCGTAAGAGAAGTCGATGTCCTGTGCACTGATGCTTACTGTATTGCCTACGATGTCGAATACGACCTGGCTGGTGCTTTTGTTGGCGAAGATGCTAACACGGCGCAGGGAACTGATCAGGTCGGCGCGGTTAATCGTCATGTTGAACGGGTTGTCGGCCGGGATTACCGCTTTATAGGGCGGGAATTTACCCTCGATCAGGCGGCAGCTCAGGCGGATGCGGTCGTTGCGGATAAACAGGTGACTGGCGTTATAGGAAACTTCCAGCGGGCTTTCGTCCGATGGGATAATATTGCGTAATTGTTGCAGGGGTTTGCGGGGTACGATAATACCGCCTTCTTCGGGGCAGTTGATATCGTTGCGGGTCAGCTTTACCAGGCGGTGGGCGTCGGTAGCTACGAAGGTAATACCGTCCTGCTGCAGTTCGAAAAATACGCCGGTCATTGCAGGACGTAAGGTATCGGAGCTGGTTGCAAACAGGGTTTTGGTAATGGCTTCGCTCAGGCGTACGGAAGGCAGGGTGAAGGAAGTTGCGTCGTTAGGTTGCGGTTCTTTCGGGTATTCATCCGCTTTTTCGCCGCCTATTTTATACTTGCCGGTATTGCTTGAAATTTCAATAGAATTATCATCCCTGTTTACCGTGAAATGCACCGGTTGTTCCGGCAGGTTTTTCAGGTATTCCAACAGGATTTTTGAAGGGATACAGATGCGTCCCGAATTATTGTCGTCCCCGTCGGTCAGTTCTTTCTGGATTTCCATCTGAACCTTGATCATGGTTTCCATATCGCCGCCGGTAAGCGTGAGGCTATTCCCTTCCAATTCGAACAAAAAGTCCTCCAGGATAGGAAGAACCACATTGGCGCTGATGATACCGCCAACAAGTTGTAAATTTTTCAACAATGAGGTTGAAGAGACAATAAAGCGCATAGCGTATTCAGGAATTTAGATAAAAATTGAAGCCCGGTAATTGGGGCACAAAGATAAAAGATTGCGCGAACATTAAGGGAATCATTTTATAAAGGGGGATAAAAAACTTAAAAAAAAGATTTGGCCGTTACGTTTTTTGAGTTACCTTTGCACTCCTTTCGGTAACGATTTATTCAACGCCGGCAAGGTAATGGTGCGGTAGCTCAGTTGGTAGAGCAATGGACTGAAAATCCATGTGTCGCCGGTTCGATCCCGGCTCACACCACAGAAGGCCTTAGATCTTTCTAAGGCTTTTATTTTCCAAAATACGGAACTGATTTTTGCAGTTCTACAATGGTGCGGTAGCTCAGTTGGTAGAGCAATGGACTGAAAATCCATGTGTCGCCGGTTCGATCCCGGCTCACACCACAAGAAAAAGCCTTTCAGCGATTAAGCTGGAAGGCTTTTTTGTTTTTTGCGCTCCTCGCAATATAATTGTTGCTATTGTCTAACCCAATGCAACTGTACAAAATCGCCGTTGACGGTATGTGCTGCCAGCCGGAAGCGGGTATGCAATCCGGCATCATGGCCTAAAATACCGCCATTGCCGGTCAGAATCGGGCAGATATTAAAATGGAGATCCGTTACCAGCTCTTTGTCGATAAAGCTATTGAAGGTGCCGGTGCCGCCGCCCACGGTAATTTCCCCGAAACCTTTACGGGCGAGGCTTTCGATCGCGGCTTCCGGGCTTTCCACCACTTCGTAACCCGCAGCAACAACCGGTGTTGCCGATAACACGACGATGGTGATGTCCTTGAACAAGGCCTGGGTATCCGGCGGGAACTTTGCAAAGCTTTCAAAGGTATTCCAGCCGATGACCAGGTTGCCGGTCTGCTGTGCCATTTTTAAATAGAAGGTCATGGCCTCTTGTGGTAATTGGTGCTGCGGGTTATCAGACAGCAATGCCTTTCCATTGACGGAGATATTCGCAATTAAGGTTACTTTCATGAGCTGAATTTTTATCGTTGCTGCAAAACTATCCGGGGCAGGTAATTTTATCACTATCCCTTACCTTTAGGAAAGTAACTTGTATTTATGCATTGTAACGACCAGGCCCCTTCAAAAGAAAAGATATTAGCGTTACAGGATGCGATCGATTTGCTGGGTGGCAAATGGAAAATCAGTATCCTGCGCAACCTCTCGTTTGGTGTTATGCGCTTTAAGGACCTGCAGGAAGCGCTTATTGGCATCTCGCCGAAAGTACTGACCCGCGAATTGCAGCAGTTGGAGCAAAACCTGCTGATCACCAGGACGGTCAATACTACAAAACCCATTACGGTTAGTTATGCGCTTACGCAGCATGCCCTCGAAACAGAACAGGCTATACGGGCCTTGCTTGATTTTGGCCTGGAGCATAGGAAGAAAATAAAAGCGGGATGATTATGCTGCTTCCGGGCGATGTCAGCTATAACCTTTTTGTCCTTTAGGATAATAGATCTTGTTGGTGACAACACCAACGATGGCGAAGGGTAGTACATGTTGTTGGTGATAACACCAACAACGGCGAAGGGTAGTACATGTTGTTGGTGATAACACCAACAACGGCGAAAAACCTGCTGATCACCAGGACGGTCAATACTACAAAACCCATAACGGTTAGTTATGCGCTTACGCAGCATGCCCTCGAAACAGAACAGGCTATACGGGCCTTGCTTGATTTTGGCCTGGAGTATAGGAAGAAAATAAAAGCGGGATGATTATGCTGTTTCCGGGCGATGTCAGCTATAACCTTTTTGTCCTTTAGGATAATAGATATTGTTGGTGACAACACCAACAATGGCGAAGGATAATAGATGTTATTGGTGACAACACCAACAACGGCGAAAAATAGATAATTATGAAAATGAAGACTATTACACCTGGTCGTAGGGGTCCGCTACGGCATTTTTTTATCACTCTAATCTGGTCTTAGCCTTCCTGTCGACTTTCGTAAATCTTCTTTTTGTAAAGATACTCTATTTTTGATGCATTATTATTAATTTTTATTAAATATAAATATTGTTTAATTTTATTTAACTATTTATTCGTTTTTGCTTTTTGAATAAAGCTTTTGTAGCGGACTACTGCTGTGCGCTGGTTGTGTCAAAACTACTATCGTGATATTTAATGCTATCAGATTTACATCGCCCGCGAGACTTGTGTTCTCATTTTGTGAACTTTTGTAAAATACCTATCTTTGATATGAATGTTCATTTAATAAGAAAAGAGACCATTGAAGCTTATACTAAAAAGAACGCTTCAGGTAGAACTGGCTTTAACGAATGGTGTGTAAAACTGAAATACGCAGATTGGCACAAGCCGGAAGATATGCAGGCAACATATCCGGGTACGGATTTACTGGGGAACGGTTCGAACAGGGCCGTATTTAATATCGGGGGTAACAAGTACAGGATGATTGGCAAATATGGTTTTGGTGCAAGCGAGGTACATCTTTTCATCTGTTGGATCGGAACGCATGCCGAATATGATAAGCTTTGTAAGGCGGGGCTACAATATACCGTCAGCAACCACTAAATATACCGTCAGCAGCCACTAAAAAAACAAAAATGAAAACACCGGAAGCAATATTGAAATATAAGGTTATAAGTAGCAAACGGCAATACCGGGAATATTGTAATGCCCTTGAGCAACTTGTATTTTCCAGGGTTAAAGACAGGGATACGAAAGATGAAATTGCATTACTGACGCTGCTTATTGAAAAATGGGATGCGGAACATGCTACTACCGCAGATTTAGACCCAATAGCATTGCTGCATGCGCTTATTAAGGATCATGACTTAAAGGCTAAAGACCTGGCGGATATGCTGGGGATGAGCAAAGGTTATATATCGGATATCCTGCACTACAAAAAGGGGCTTTCCAAGGAAGTGATCAGGAAATTAGCCGCTCATTTTAAAGTGGCCCAGGAAGCCTTTAACCGGCCTTATCAATTGGCCGTTACGGGAAATGCACATTTGAGCAAAGCCAAGGGCATAAATACGAAAAAGAAACTGGCGGTAGCCTGATCTGGTAGCAGCGTCACCCTGGGCCCTCAAACTGGTCGGCCGATTTTCGTCGCGATGGCTACAGTAAGGGACGTTGCGCGTGGGTGACAGTTTATCTGGTCGGTATAGATACGCATTTGATGCTATTTACTGCTGTTGTTGCCTGTCTTCCGCAGGGGCCCTTTGCAGCAGACCCTGCGGGCACATCCAAAAGACGAACTGCTATAACCTTTGCTTGTCCTTTAGGAGAATAGATGTTGTTGGTGACAACACCAACAAGGGCAGGGAGAAAAGTCGCGCACGATAAGAGTGCCGGCCAGCGCCGGTTTGGCAGGTGTCCTGCTCTCTGCTCCCCCTTAAAACAAAACGCCGGGCGAAGTATAAAACCTGCCCGGCGTGTCCTGTTTTTTTTAAATTAAGCAATCTCGGTTGCGAATGCTTCTTTGGATACCCGTACTTTTTTAAGGTTCACCAACCAGTCGTTGCTCTCGTCCCGGTAACCGATAGGCAGGATCACCGCGCTTTTCAATCCTTGTTGTGGCAGACCGAGCAGTTCATCCAGTTTTGCGTTGTCAAAGCCTTCCATCGGGGTTGCGTCTACCTTTTGTTCTGCTGCGGCAGCAATAGCCATACCAAACGAAATATAGGCCTGCTTGGCGCTGTGGCTTTCCTGCCATGTTTTCCCTAAGGGCTCATACATACTGAGCAGCATCTTCTTATAGTCATCCATCGTGTTGGTGGGCAAACCCCTTTCCCGGGTCGTCCGTACAAACACATCGTCTATTCTTGCCTCACTATAACCATCCCAGGCGGCCCATACCAGCAGGTGAGAACAATCCGTGATCTGGCTTTGGTCAAAAGAAAAGGCCCTGATCTGCTCCAGCTTTTCCTTGTCGCTGATCACGAAAATTTTATAGGGCTGTAAACCCGAAGAGGAGGGCGCAAAACGGGCTGCCTCCAATATGTAATCCAGTTTTTCCTGCGGAACTTTTTGTCCGTTCATTTTTTTCGTAGCATAACGCCACTTCAGATCTTCTAATAATGCCATACTGCAAATTTTTAATTAGATAGGCAAAATTAGGATGCAATTGTTTATTTTTGATACCTGGTAACAAAAAGTAACAGTAACTTTTGGGTAACCTGGTAACTTATGGCGAAACTTAAATTTGCAAACGAGGAATGCAAAAAGCATATCATGGCGGTGCACGATGCTATGGATCTGCTGAACGGTAAATGGAAGATATCCATTATCGGGGTATTATGCTACCACGGGAAAAGGCGTTTTTCCGATATCCTGGGCGATATCAATGGCATATCCAACAAGATGCTGAGCAAAGAGCTGAAGGATCTTGAAATGAACCAGCTCGTCAAACGCATGGTGCTGGATACGCAGCCGGTAACGGTCGAATATACCCTTACCGAATACGGGCGGGAACTGAAGACGGTGATCAATCATTTGTCGGACTGGGGCACGAAACACCGGATAAAAATTATCGGTAAATAAGTTACGGGTAAGCCGCCGTTAACCGGCCGCTCCTTTAAACGAAGAGAGCGGCTTACTTAGCGGAACGCTTGCCTGGTAAGGCATACCGGGCTGCCTTTCAGGCCGTCTATCCTGCCTGAGGCATCCAGATGTACATCGCCGGTTGTTATTGAACTTTTTTGTATCCCCGAAGTTATGGTTCTCATCGCCAGGCAGGTCGCCGCCGGATAAACACCACTGAAATAATTTTTTTTTGAAACAGACAGAAGAAAAATACCAGGCCCTTTTTAATTCCATCGATGAGGGCTTTCATATCAGCGAACTGATATACGATGAGGCCGGGAACGTAATGGACTGGCGTTTCCTGGAAGTAAACGCTGCCTTTGAACGGCAGACGGGGCTTTACGATATCGTAGGCAAACTGGGCAGCGAGGTTGCTCCCGATTCGGAAAGTTATTGGCTTGAGGCTTATGACCGGGTAATAAAAACGGGCGAACCACTGCGCGTGGAAAATTACAATGGGGCAACGGGACGATGGTATTCGGCCTATGCATCGCCGGCCGGCGATGCCGACCAGCGCCAGTTCCTGGTAGTGTTTGCAGATATAACCGAGCGTAAAAAAGCAGAAGAAGTGCTGCTGCAACACAAAGAACGGGCCGATTTTGCACTTAACCTGAGCGATGCCTTGCGCGACCTGTCAGACGCCGGAGCAATCCGGGCATTTGTAGCGCAGTTTTCGTTGAACTACTTCGGGGCGGACCGTTGCTTTTTTTGTGAACTGACCGCTACCGGCGCCCTTATCCGGCAGGATGCATGCAGGGACGGCCTGCACTCCGTGGCAGGCGTTTATGCGCTAAACGGCTATAGCAGGCTCCAGGCCATTATAGACGAGGGGCTTCCCTTTATCGTGCATGATGTGAACAGCGATGACCGGGTGGATGAATCCTTACGGCAGTTGTGCGCCGGGGCTGATATTGGTTCTTTGCTCCATATCCCGGTGTTCAAAGCGGGCGGGGTTGCGGGTATGCTCTGTGTAATTCAAAGCCAGCCCCGACGGTGGACCGCGCATGAGATAGTTCTGGCCCGGGAAGCGGCTGAAAGAAGCTGGGCCGCTTTGGAACGTAATAGTGTAGCGGCACGTCTACGGGTATCTGAAGAGAAATACCGGAACCTGTTCAACTCTATCGATACCGGCTTCTGTATTATCGAAGTCCTGTTTGATAAAACGGACCATCCCTATGATTACCGCTTCCTGGAAGCGAATGCCGCATTTGAAAGACATACCGGCTTACGAGACGTTATAGGCAAAACCATACGCGAGTTTGCCCCGGCGCACGAAGCACACTGGTTCGAGATTTATGGGCGTATTGCGCGTACAGGTATACCGGAGCGGTTCGAAAATGTAGCAGCAGCCATCGGGTTTTATTACGAGGTATATGCGTTCCGTGTCGATGCGGCAGCGGAAAACCAGGTTTGCGTCATGTTCCATGATATTACAGAACGCAGGCGCAGGGAATCGGACAACGCTTTCCTTGAAGAAATAGACCAGGAGTTGGCCAGGCTTACCCTTCCGGGCGACATTATAAAAATGGTAGGCGAACGTCTGGGCGCCTACATGCAGGTTGATCTTTGTGTTTTCGGGGATATAGATGAATCATGCGCAACCGTCTCTGTGCTTATGGCCTGGAGCAAATCGCCGCTGCCGGGGCTGATGGAGCAGCATACCTATACCCTGGAAGCTTACGCCACAACGGAATTTATACAGGCCTGCAAGCTAGGCGAAGCGGTTGCCATCCGTGATACTGCTACGGACGGAAAGGTACCTGCAGGCGCATGGGAACGGCTACGCACCGGCGCCTGGCTTACCATTCCTTTTCATCACGATAAACGCTGGGCCGGTTTTATTTCTGTATCTGAAGCTGCGCCACGCGATTGGCGCAGCGACGAAACGGAACTTGTCCGTGCCATTGCCGACCGCGTATTCCCCCGTATAGAGCGCGCCCGGGCCGAAGAGGCCCTACGGCAGGCGAATAGGCATAAAGATGCTTTCCTCGCTATGCTGGCCCATGAACTGCGTAACCCAATGGCGGCTATTTACAACGGTTTACAGTTGTTGGCCCCGGTGCAGCAGGAGGGTGAAGCGGCAGCCGGACCGGCGGATCATGCGATATGGGAGATGCTGGGCCGCCAGACACAACACCTGATGCGCATGGTAGACGACCTGCTGGATGTTAACCGTATCAGCCATGGTAAGATAACGTTGCGTAAGGAACCAACCGACTTAACGGAACTGGTGGCACAGGCGGTGTCATCAGTAAAAGAGGCATTCCAACACGAAGGGCGGGCCTTAGAAGTAGGGCTTCCGGCTGCTGCGCTATGGCTGGATGGTGATGCTGCCCGGTTGATACAGGTTGTGACGAACCTGCTGACGAATGGCCTTCGCTATACAGGAGCAGGTGGTTGCGTATGGTTGACCCTACAGCAAAGAGTTAACGGGGCGGGTAAATCCGAAGCCGTTTTACAGGTACAGGACAATGGCATCGGTCTTGCAGAGGATCAGTTGCTCTCCATTTTCGACATGTTTGCCCAGGCGGATAATGCGCTGGCAAGGCCCAACAGCGGGTTAGGATTGGGTCTGACCCTTGTAAAACAACTTGTGCTCCTGCATGGGGGACAGGTAGAAGCACAAAGCGCCGGACCGGGTAAAGGCAGCACCTTTCTCGTTATCCTTCCAATTACGGAGAAGGTTGATGCCCTCCACCGGCAGCCGGAAGCAACCGGGAGCAGCGGCAAGGCAACAGCATCTATACTGATAATCGACGACAATGCAGATGCTGCACACACACTTAGGATGTTGCTGGAACGGAGAGGATACGGTGCGCATACCTGTAATAGCGGCGCGAGGGGTATTGACGCGTTCCGGCGTATGCGGCCCGATGTTATCCTGCTGGATATCAGCATGCCCGACCTGGATGGTTTTGCTACCTGTAAGATCCTGCGTGAACAGCCCGGGGGTAAAGACGTAACGATCTTCGCACTGACGGGTTATGGCCAGCAGGGGGACCGGGAACAAGCCCGGGAGGCGGGTTTCGACGAGTTACTGGTAAAGCCGGTGGAGCTTGCGATATTGTATAAGCTACTGGCTGAGCGGTAACGGTCGAATATAGCGTTGCCGAATATGGGCTGGCGTTGAAGACCGTGATCCATCATCTGTCGGACCGGGGCACGAAACACCGGATAAAAATTATCGGTAAATAACCTGCGGGAAAGTAGCATGGGCCGGGGCGTATAGCCTTAACGAAGCACCCGTGTTTTAAATACCTCTGCGTATCTATCGGTAATTATGCTCCTAAGCGTTATTGCTGTGTGACTGCTTTTAAAAACATACTTATCTCATCGTCCACATTGCCCTTGTATCTTTCGATGGCAGCAACAATACTACCGTCTCTTAAGTAAACAAGCTCTCCCCTGCCATGACTTATAAAGTTATACCGTTGTGCAAACAATTGGTAGGCCGCGGTATCGATATCATAGATATAAAGCGGGCTGCCCGGGTCGCGCTCTTCCAGGTGTTTTAAAAAAGACTTTAAGATCATATAACTACTGCTCCATGAAGGATAGCAGAAGACCAGGCCGTTTTCCGGAACCTCTTTGCTATTCACAACATAGTTGCGAAAGCCGGACTGCGTCAATATTTCCTTTAAATAATCGGGCATGTTTATCGTGCTTGATATTCCTGGTGTTGCTGCTCCGGTATTACCCGCGTATCCTTACCTGGTTGCAATAAAAAAACTCCTGTTGTATATAGCCGGTAATGACCAATTGCTTTGACTTTGCAAATTCGGCAGGTGGCGGTCCCTGCAGCACTACCTTACACGAGGTGCCATTT
The DNA here is from genome assembly GCF_003014535.1 of Taibaiella chishuiensis. Classification (GTDB taxonomy): domain Bacteria; phylum Bacteroidota; class Bacteroidia; order Chitinophagales; family Chitinophagaceae; genus Taibaiella; species Taibaiella chishuiensis. Next base: position 1,741,322 of record NZ_PYGD01000001.1, read on the forward strand.
TTATCGCGGGCCGTAAAGATAAAATGGTCCGGCACGGCAGTATCGAAATGCGCGGGTTGCAGGGTATCCAATATGCCGATCACCTGGAAAGAGCTACCCGGGCTTTGCCTGGCTGAGGTAAATGTTGCGTAGGTGCTGATCTTTCCGAACAGCGCTACGATAAGGGCAATGCCCGTAGCAACGAGCAACAGGATGAGCATACTGCTTTTCTTCATCAGCTGGGGTTAAGACAGGCAAAAATAATAAAACTCCCGGCCTCCGGGGCAAGATGCCGGAATAAGTGGCTAGACGGCTTGAGGCTTCAGGCGTTGCAGGTAATACTTTGCCGTATCGCTGAGCAGCACCAGCGCAGCCCCGAGCAGCGCAGCGTCTTTAAGTACGAGCCTGCCCCGGCCCGAGAGAAAAGGGAATCCCGTATCCTTGTCGCCCAAAGCCGGTACCCAGCTTTCCGGTGTGGTAACCAGGAAGGACAAGGTGCCCAGCGTCATCAAAAAGATGAATGCCGTGCCGATCATACTCCATACCGGCGTTACTGTATACATAAGCGGCGCCAAACCCAGGATGACCAGGAATATACCCAGGCCTTTCGAAAAGCCATAGGTATTGTTTTGCTCATGCCAGCTGTGGTTGCCGGCAATGAGCTCGCCTTCCTTGTTCATATGCGTTTTGTAACCGGCGGGATGATTGTAGAAGAACGACATAAAAGGGCTGTTGGCTACAAAGGGTACGATACCGTCGGCTTCATAGTTAAAGAATTTGAGCCCGCCGATCCACAGGAATATAATGGCTACAGCAACCCGCAGCAATTTTTTGCCCGCGCCTTCCATACCCGCCAGGGCCCTTATAATCTTATGTTTCATGAAAAATAAATAGCCTGGTTGATAATTTACAGGGCTTCCTGCGTGGTGCTTTGATGTTCGCCGGCAAACGTGTGCATGGCCTGTAATGCCTGTTGCGCGGCCCTTGTATCGATGTCCATAAATGGCCATACATGTTGCTCGGCTTCAAATGCGAGCAGTTCGGCTTTGACGCCGGCAGCAACCAGCCTTTGGTATAGTTGTATGCTGTCGCCTGCCAGTATCTCGGCGGTGCCGTAAAGAATCTGTACCGGGGCAAGACCTTCGAGCGACGCATAGACCGGCGAAAGCAGCGCGGTATTCAATGGGGTGGTGCCGGCATATAATCCTGCAGCCCATTCCAGGTAGGGTCGGTTTAGCATAATATCTTTATCCTGGTTGGTGTTATAACTCGCGTTTGTACAGGTCAGATCTACCCAGGGCGATACCAGGATGCTGTAGCAGGGCCGGGTACCACCAAGCTCCCTGAGTTGGAGTTGTATGGCTATACTGAGATTACCGCCCGCACTATCGCCGATCATACCGAAGCGGATTGCCGGGTATGTGGTCCTCAGCGCGTTGATTACTGCAATGCCGTCATCGATACCTGCAGGAAAGGGATGCTCGGGCGCCAACCGGTACCCGATAAGCAGGATATTGCGTTCCAGCGCCGATGCGATATGGCTTACCATCGGGGCATGCGATTCCAGGGATCCGTAAATAAAAGCGCCACCGTGGATATAGACGATCACTTCTTCCGTTAGGGTCTTCCCGGGTCTTACCCAGGTGCATGGCACCCCGGCCAGGACCAGGTGTTCAAAGCTTACGCCTGCTGCGGGCGGGTACTGCCGGCCCAGTAGTTCAAAGCCGGCGCGTCCTGTTGTTACTGCTTCCATGAATGATATTGACAGGCACAAAATTCGTGGCGGGTAACCGGAAAAAAAATTAAGGTATCTTAGTTTTTTGAATAGCGCCCGGATCGGAACTTTGCAAGTTATCAGCTGTTCAAAGCCTGTAGTTGTTTTATGAATAAGCCTTTCTCAAATTTCCTGGCCAATATAAAACGGTATACGGTCCTTACGCCAATGGAGGAGGAGGAACTGTGCGGGCTGTTGCTGCTGAAGACCGTAAAGCGGAAGCAGCTCCTGTTGCGGGAGGGAGAGGTTTGCAGCTACGAATATTATGTGCATACAGGTTGTCTCAGAACCTATTATACCGATGGTAAAGGCACGGAGCATAACCTGTACTTTGCCGTAGAGGACTGGTGGATATCCGACCTGTACAGTCGCACTACCGGTAAGCCGGCGCATTGCACCATTGCAGCCCTCGAGGATTCGGAGGTAATCGGTATCCGCCAGGATGACCTGGAGGCTTTTATGATACGGGTGCCTGCCATGGAGCGTTTTTTTCGGAAGGCTTACCAGCAGGCCCTTATCGCCAATCATCTCCGCAGTCTGCGCATGTTGTCGGTGAACGGGCAGGAGCGGTATAAACTGTTCCGAGAACAATTCCCGGAGCTGGCCGGGCGGGTACCGCAAAAACATATTGCTACGTTCCTGGGGCTTACGCCCGAGTTTTTTAATACCATCCACGCCCGGGTATTGCGGCAGGATCAGTAAGCGGTCGCAAAACATAACATCGCCACGCGGTCCTCAACAGGTAAATAGGATAACTGTTAATCGCGTTCGATATCCGGGCCTACCGTTGGCCGGCGAGTTGTTGTGCCACGGCAACAATGTCGGGGCGCAGCAGTTCCCGGTAGGGATCGCCTGGAAGCCCTAAGGCCCGTGCAAATGCGGGTTCTGTTTTATATCCCTGGTTTTTTAGATCAATAACCTGTTGCCGGAGTGCCGGCCCGAAGGCCAGTAATAACCGGTATTCGGCAAGCATATGCCGGTACCCCTGCTGTTGTGTTACCGCAAGCTGCTGACCAAAAACTTCGATTTCGAAACCGCCGCATATAAAACCTGCAATAATTGCCGTGCCTTCCGGAAGCTGCCTGGTACGGATCTTGAAATGCGCTTCCTGACCGAAACGTGCGGTAACTACCGTTGTAAACCGCGTTGCATCGCTAAAGCAACAGAGGATGTCGAGATCGCTTCCGCTTATATCGATAGCCAGGGGGATGGTGCCGGCCAGCACTGGTGTAAAGCCCTGGAGCTGTTCCATGATCCGGAATTCGGTCAGCGCTGCATAGGCTTGTTGCTGGCGGGTGTTGCCTTGTCGTAAATAGGTAATGTCGGTAAAGTCCATAAGCGGGTTGGTCGTGTGGTATGCTGTACTACAGGGCGCGGGGCAAGTTACTGGGCGGATAGCCAAAGTATTTTTTAAACGCATGCGAGAAGTGCGAAAGGTTCTCGAAGCCTACTTCATAACATACATCCAGCGGCTTGTGCTTTTGCGTGGTCAGTTGGTAATGCGCGAGCTCCAGGCGTTTGCGGGTAAGCCACCGTTGCGGTGTCATATCGAAGGCTTTTTTAAAGTCGCGTTTAAATGTAGTAAGACTGCGGCCGGTCAGGTAACCAAAGCGTTCCAGGGGCAGGTTAAACATAAAGTTCCTTTCCATGTAGTCAGCCAGGTCTATTTTACCGGGCGTTTCGAAATTGGCCAGGACCCGATCTGTTTTTTTATCGATCGCTCTCAGGATGCTGATGGCCTCGGCGATCTTCAGGGCGGCAATATCTTCGGGCAATACATCCATATCGAAATAAGGAATAAGCGAGGCCAGGCAACTCTCGAGCAAGGGGTGTTTGTTGTAACAAAGAATACCGGGCGAGGGGAGCGGCGCCGGATTAACATCCAGCTTGCTGTAATAAGTGCGCAGGCGTTCTGCCGATAAATGCATCACTACCGTTTTATGGGGTAGTCCATCAGCAGGGTAATTGATGATCGTAGCCAGTTGGTTGCGCGGTATCAGGAAGATATCGCCTGCTTTAAAGATATAAGTTGCATCGGCCTGTACGATTTTCGTAGTACCCGACAGGAACCAGATCAGCATATGGTGATCAAACACAATATCGGATTTGAAAAACTTATCCTCATAACAGGAAAGTTTGATGTCTGCTGTAATGTATTTGGCTTTGTATTCCATCGTACCCTGTTTTATAAGCCGGTGTCCTGCAAAATTATAAAGAAGCGGCACAAGTTGCGCCCGTGCCGCGGTACCTGCTATCGCTTAATTTACCGGGAAACGGATACCGGTCGCCTGCTCGCTCCATTGCCATAAGCGGCGTGCATCGTTTTTATCGAGGCTATCGGCGGTTACGCCCTGTTGTACCAGGCGCTCCGCTGCCAGCGGTGCTATGTCGGCGTCCTCGCAGTATACGCCCCCAATCCTGTCGAGCATAGGGCTCGTGGCACACCAAACGGTGGTGGCTGCGCCCTGGGCTATGGTTTTCAGAGACGCTGCTTTTTCCGGTGTCAGTTTGCCTTCGGCATCGTAGTAGCCCAATTGCTGAAACAGTTCCAACGGGGCTTCCCGGGCAAGTTCCGTGCCGTTTATAGCGCCGGGATGTAGGGCATAACTGCGCACCCCGTAAGTCCTGGCCCGCTCGTCAAGGGCCAGGGTAAAGAGGTTGAGCGCTGTCTTGGATTGGCCATACCCTTCCAGTGTTGCATAGGGTCGGTGTTGGAAATTGGGATCGTCGAAATTAAAAGGGGCAAACTGGTGTCCCAGTGAGGATACATTGACTACCCTTGCCTGTTGTGCCTTTTTTAGCGCCGGCCACAGGCGGGCGGTCAGCTGGAATGCAGCCAGGTAATTGGTTGCCAGTTGCGATTCAATGCCCCTGCTGTCCCTGCGCAACGGCACCCACATAATACCGGCATTATTGATCAGCAGGTGCAACGGGCTGCCGGAATCAAGGAATTGACGGGCAAAGGCATCTATCGATATGGGGTCCATCAGGTCCAGGGGCGCCGCTTCGGCCCGGGTAATACCTTGCAGGTTCTGCGTGGCTTTGGCCAGGTCGCGGGCGGGCACGATTACCCTGGTGCCTGCTGCCGCCAGTGTTTTTACGGTTTCCAGGCCGATGCCCGTATTGCCGCCGGTTACGATAGCCGTTTTGCCGCTGAGGTCGATCCCGCGGATCACATCGGTTGTTGTGGAGGTGGCATTGAAGCCGGAGCCTAAGGCTTGTTGCAGGGCTCCCTGGTCATTATTCAGGTTCATTTTTTTTTGTTTTGTACAGGGCAAAAGTAGGGCGCCTGTAAACGGGTGACTTTGTTTAAACGTCCGAATAAGGTTTGTTGAAAAGGCCGCAAAAAAATTAACCCCGGCAGGCGCCGGGGTATTTCGCTGATGATGGAGGTCTGTAATGATGCATTGTTCCCGGGAGACCTGCCCGGGTTTGGGGTATAGTGGTTATTTTATCGCTGCCGAAAATGCTTTATCCCGGGCAGATAAAAAAATGGTATTTAGCATCGGCGCATTTTCGAGGTATAACTGCGTTGGTTGTGCAGCTAGCTGCACAACCCGCTTACGGGCAAATATGCCCTGCCGTTTCGCCTTTCTCTTTTTGTTTATCTTGCCGGCATAATATTACCATTGTCTTGTTCCTGAGATTCGTTTATGTGTTGCTGAGCCTGCTGTTCGCGGGCTTTTCCGCCGCGGGCCAATACCCGCTGCTGCGGCACTATACCCTGCAGGATGGGTTGCCGAGTAATGTGATCTACGATGTGTACCAGGACAGCAAAGGCTTTATCTGGTTCTGTACCGACCAGGGCGTAAGCCGCTTTGACGGTAGCGAGTTCCGTAACTTTTCGATCAAGGACGGCTTGCCCGATACCGAGGTATTCCGCATCCGGGAAGACGGCGCACACCGCTACTGGCTCATCTCCTACAACGAAAAGGCCTGTTACCTGAAGAACGGGAAGGTGTATACCGCGGCCAACGACGCCCTGTGCCGGAGTGTAGAGCAGGCAGGTATTCACTACGACGAATTGTTCCAGGCGCGCAGTGGCAATTATTGTCTTGCCGGCGAGCGGATAGGCGAACTGCTGGACGAGCCGCCCTACCTGCGTTTATGGCCCAGGGACGTTGTCCGCGACGGGCGTGTTAACTATTTCCGGAAGCACGATGCGGAGTATATGGTGGTACAGGTAGACCTGGTCAACCTGACTACCGGCAAGGTTTATAAGGTTTCGAAGAGCCTGATACCCGAGTCTTATTACGACGGACGGGACCTGTTCCTGTTCCAGAACACCCTGCAGGAACTGCTGCTGGAACAATGGGATATAGGCCGGGATACGGTAAGCCGGCGTAAGGTGGTAACGGCGCCGGCCGTCATTCACCAGATGATCCGCGTCGACGACGACCGCCTGCTTTGTTCTACAGACAGCAGTTTATATGATTATCACATTCCTTCGGGCGTCTTCAAACGGGATACGATGTTCCCCCGGCATATCAGGGCTAATAAAATGCAGCTGGACAAGGACGGCAATTTCTGGTTGGGTACCCTGAACGACGGGGTATACTGCCGGCCGGTAAATGGGGGGCGGATTGTGAATGAGCAGTCGGGCCTTATAAAGAATAAAATACTGTCGCTGGAACTTGCTTCGGACGACGGCCTGCTGGCAGGCGACGACGCCGGGAATATCAGCCTGATCCGGAAGGGCAAAATCGCGTTCCGTTCGGGGGTAAGGGCAGGCACGGCCAACCGCATCCTGTTTATACGCGAGCTGGAACCCGGGCATTTTATTTTCGGCGGAGATCAGGGCCTGTACCGTTCCGATTGGAGACAGAACGCGGCATCCTTGTCGCTCGACCTGTTTTCCTGTAAAGGAGGAATATGGCGGCCCCCTTTTTTCTATTCGGGTTATATAGGAGGCATGTCGGTACTGAATACGGTTACCGGTGTCCTGAATCGTATTGAATGCGGCAAGATTACCGCGATCGAAATGGATGCCGCGGGTATAATATGGCAGGGCCGCACCTCGGGGCTGACCTATAGCAAGAACAACCACCAGTATGTATACGGGCCAGACCCCGTACTGAACCAGAACCGCGTAACCTGTATGGCATTGAGTCCCGACGGTTATGTGCTCGTAGGTACCAGCAGTGCCGGCTTGTTTATTGTTAAAGATCCACGACAGTTGCCCCTGCACCTGGACCGGAACAGCGGCCTGAGCAGCAACAATTGTAAAAAAATGTTTACCGCCGGCGATGGCTGCATCTGGCTTTGCTCCGAAGATGGTCTTGACCGGCTCCGGCCCGTGGGTAACGGCCGATTTTCCATCAACCACTTTCCCCTTTACGGACCCGTATCCGGGAATAAAATCAACGACCTGCGCGAACGGGACGGGAAACTATACCTGGCAACCGACGATGGCATCGTGATCCTGGACAGCCGCGATACTGCTGCGACCAAACCACCGCGACTCTATATCGAAGCGATCAATAACCGGGTATTCACCGAACCGGAAAAAAACGTGATACGGGAATTCAGCTACCAGGAAAGAAACGTACAGGTGAGTTATACCGGCGTTTGTTTTACCACCGTAGCCGACCTGCAGTACCGTTACCTGCTGAACGGGGGTACTAAAGACACTTTGTATACCAGCGAGCGGACGATTAACTTCAGCGCACTCAGCCCGGGCATTTACGAACTCTACCTGTGGGCACGCAGTACAGGTAGCAACTGGACGGAACGACCTGTGCGCCTGGCTTTCCGGATATTACCACCGTTCTGGATGCGGGGCGATTTTCTCGCAGCTGTTGCCCTGGCGGTACTGTTTACAACCATCCTGCTATACAGGGCCCGTATCCGGAAAATAAAACGGAGGGCTGCAGCCCTTGCCCAGAGCCGCCAGCAGCTGGCCGAGCTCGAGATGAAAGCGTTGCGGGCACAGATCAACCCGCACTTTATCTTCAACGCGCTTAATGCCATCCAGTCGTATTATAGCCAGAACGACGAGCTGAAGGCCAATCACTATATGACCTCTTTTGCCCGGTTTATCCGGCTTACACTTACCCATTCGCAATCGCACTGGTTGGCGCTGAGCGAAGAAATAGCCATGTTGCGTACGTATATCGAACTCGAGCAGATGCGTTTTAAACAACTTTTTACTTTTGAGATCGTTGTCGGACCAGGTATCAATCCTACCGAAGTAGCGGTGCCGGCCATGCTTATCCAGCCTTATGTAGAGAACGCGATTAATCACGGACTGCGTTATCTTAGCGACCGGAAAGGTGTATTGCTGGTCCGGTTTGCCCTGCTGGGCGACAACCTGCTGTGCGAAGTGGACGACAACGGTGTGGGCATGAAGGCTTCGGCCGCCGGCAAACCGATGCAACATAATTCGCTGGGGATGAAAATAAACCGGGAGCGTATCGATACGATATGCCGGATGTATGATATCCGGATCGTACTGAACGTAACGGAAAAAGATGCAGTACAAACCGGGGACCACGGCACGCTGATCTCCCTGCTTGTGCCCTTAAGAAAAAACGTGCAGCCATGCTGAAAACTTTATTAGTCGATGATGAACAGGATAGCCGCGACGCATTGCGGCACTTCCTTACCCGCTACTGTCCCGGTGTGCAGATCGTAGCGGAGGCAGCCTCTGTAGCCACTGCCGTGACCGCTATCAACCTGTATCATCCCGACCTGGTTTTTCTCGATATCAATATGCCGCACGAGAATGGCTTCGTGCTTTTTGAAAGGATATCCCGGCCTGAGTTCCAGACGATCTTCGTAACCGCTTATGATGAATATGCCCTGCAGGCCATTAAACAGCAGGCCCTGGACTATATTCTTAAACCGCTCAATATAACGGAGCTGATGCTGGCAGTAGGCCGGGCCCAACAGGCTGTAGAGCAGCAACAGGTAGCCCGGCGCTTTGACGAGCTGCTGGCGGCACGGCAGTTACCGGCTACCCCGGTAAAAATAGAGCTGCCCACAAACAACGGGTTTGTGTATATGCCGGTTACCGATATTATCCGCTGCGAGGCGGAAGGCAGTTATACTCTTTTCCATTTTACGGGCCGTAAACCGATGATCGTCTGCAAGACCCTGGGCGCCTACGAAACCATACTGAAAGAGTATGGGTTTGTACGCGTACATCACCGGCACCTGGTTAACCTGTCGCATGTAGAGCAATACCAGCGCGGCAGGGGCGGCATTATACTGATGAGCGATAAGAAAGAAGTGCTTGTCTCCCAGCGGAAAAAAGATGATTTTCTCCGTTCGATGAAAGGCGGTATCATCATCGAGAAATAAGGACCTACAGGATGCGCATGGCTTCGAGGAAGGGATCCCTGAACAGGCCGCCCAGCGGGATCTCGTGCCCGGAACTCATTTTCAGGATACCATTATCGATCTCGTTGATAAAGTCTTTATTGACCAGGAAGGACTTGTGTACCCGGTGTATGAACGGAAACCGGCGGAGTTGTTCTTCGAGGTATACCAGGGTACTGTGAATAATAATTTTCTGGCTTGTGGTGCAGATACAGAGATAGTTTTTGAGCGCTTCTACATAAATGATTTCCCTGGGATTGATCTTCACCAGCTTCCGGTCGCTACGCACATAAAAGGCATCGGCCTGTCCGCCGTCATCGCGGTGGACGCCGCTTGCAGCCTGTTCAGGTTTTACCTTGTCGATTGCCTTCAGGAAACGCTTAAAGGAAATCGGTTTCAGCAGGTAGTCGACCACATCCAGTTCAAAACCTTCCAGGGCGTATTCGTGGTAGGCGGTGGTCAGGATCACTTTAGGCGGATGTTTTAAGGTGCGGAGAAATTCAAGGCCCGTCATCTCCGGCATTTTTATGTCCAGGAACATCAGGTCTACGGGCTCCCGGTTCAGTGCTGCAAAAGCCTGTATGGCATTGCTGCAGGAGCCGGCCAGCTGCAGGGTATCTACCTGCTGGATGTAAGATTGGATCACTTCCCTGGCCAGCATTTCATCATCAACGATCAGGCATTTCATCAGTTCAGGATTAAATTTAGGGTTACGGTAAAAATAGTGTTTTCATTGCGGATGTCCAGCTCATGCTTGCCGGGGTAGAGCAGCGCCAACCTTTTGCGTACATTCTCCAGGCCTATACCGCCGGCCCTTTCGGGGCCGCCGGTCTTGAAGTTGTTGCGGCTGTAAAACCGCAATACGCCCTGCTTTACCTCGATATCGATATGGGCAAAGGCATGCTCGCTCATCGAGTCGATGCCGTGTTTGACCGTGTTTTCAACAAAGGGTAACAGCAGCATAGGCGCGATCACACAGGCTTCAGAGTCGGTAACCACGTTAAGTGTGATTTGCTGGTGTTGCTCTATTCTTATTCGTTCGATATCCAGGTAATTCTCTATCATTTCCAGTTCTTTCGCCAGCGGCACTTTCTCCTGCTTCGTCTCGTAAAGCATATAACGCAGGATATCGGAGAGCTGCAGTACCACGGCCGGTGTCTGGTCCGATTTTTTAAGCGATAGGGCATAAATACTGTTGAGTACATTAAACAGGAAATGCGGGTTTACCTGCGATTTAAGCAGGCTCAGCTCCGAAGCCATTTGCTGCCTGCCGATGGCCTCCTGCTGTACCCGCACACGGAAGTACTGCTGCATCAGGAAACCGATAGAGAACATAAGCAACACCAGGAAAATAGCCGGGAACACATTCAGGTAGTAATCGCTCCAGCTCATATGCCGGCCCCGCATACTGACCGCTATGGAGGAGAGATCGCCATCGGTAACATCTTTGAAATGTTGCAGGATCCATACATTGTACCGGCTCACAACCATGGTGGATGTTACCACAAGAGCCAGCAATGCCGGGAAGTACACGCGGTAGCGCCGGGTAACGAAATAGGCCGGCATAAGCCAGAAGGTATTGATGCTGCTGGCCGATATAAAGAGCAGGTTGTACAGGGCGGCATGCCACAGAAAGGCCCGTTCCATACCGGGTTCCGGCTGGTAGCGGAGCATATTGTGATAAGAGGCATTCAGGATAAGACCCCAGGCAATAAGGTTCAGGATGATCCTGATGCGATGTTTGTAAATCCAGGCTAACATGGTACGAAATTCTGTATGTTCCGGCAGCCTCGCGGGCGGCCTGGGACGAAAAGTGTTTTTTTATAAACGAAAACAAGATAAGGCACATCGATGGCTTTATATCACCAGGCAGCGGAATTTTGTAGTTGCGATGATGCTTACCCGGCCATTTGCCCGGACCACGGTCCTGTTACTGCTTGGCCTTGTATTGCCGCACCTCATTTTCCTGCCGCTTTTCTTTTACCAGTTGTACCGCAGGTCGTTGGCCTGAAAAGGGCACGATTTGTTTTGAAGAAAAAAGGATGGCCGGGAAGCCATCCTTTTTGATTTTTACAGAGATATTTTTATGTGATCGCGAAAAAAAATATATTTGACGGCTGAAACAGACCCGCTCATGCGTACCCGGATCAAAAACGTCTTTATTTTTTCTGTTGCCGGATTGTTGGTATTTACCGGATGTAAAAAGGAGCGCTACATCTGTGGCCATTCTTATACCTACTTTCCCGGATCTGTTGTCTTCTCGGGCTTCTCAGCCGCGGCATTAAAGACGGTTGTCGTCGGGCGCTATGCCGCCGGCAGCAATTTCAGCGCTCTTATCGGGCAGGATACGCTGGACGCTTCGGCCGGTTATTTTGAAGGTGATACTGTATATAACTCCAATAAGGATGGGTTTTTCCAGACGGCGACCCAGGTCGATTATAGAATTTCTTTACCCGAGGCAGGCAGGGTATTCGAGCTTACCGGCATAAGACAACTTGAAAAGGATTATACCTGGGAACAAAACGAACGCTGCGGGATCGGCAGCGTACAAACCCGCTTCAGGCCCTATGCGCATAAGCTCGATGGCATTGACTATGTGTTCACCAGTGGCGCGGGTAATAAATGGTATATCTACCTGGTCAAATAACCAGCGCCTTGCACAAGGGATGAAATGCCTGCTTCCTGATACATAATATCCTACGGTTTCGTATTGCCGGTCGGCTTGTCTGTTCTCCCCTTTAAATTGTCGCATCTGCACCCCGGCGATCCCGGGATAATTTGGAAACTTGCATCTCGTAAGGAAAGGTCTTTAAACTGTTTTCTCTAAACCAACTATATGAACACACCTAAGAAAGCCGCAATCGGATTTATTTTTGTCACCCTGCTGATCGATGTCATGGGCTGGGGGCTTATCATCCCGGTGATGGCCGACCTGATCGCGCAACTCAAAAAAATACCGGTCAACCAGGCCAGTCCATATGGGGCCATCCTGCTGTCTGTATTTGCCATTACGCAATTCCTGTTTGCGCCGGTAATCGGCAACCTGAGCGATAAGTTTGGCCGTAGGCCCGTACTGTTGTTGTCGCTGCTGGGTTTCGGCATCGACTACATTATCCTGGCCCTGGCGCCCGCTTATGGCTGGCTGTTTATAGGCCGGGTTATCGCCGGCATTACCGGCGCCAGCTTTACCACGGCAACCGCCTATATTGCCGATGTGAGCACCGACGAAACCACCCGGGCTAAAAACTTCGGCATGATCGGGGCGGCCTTCGGCCTGGGTTTTGTACTGGGACCTGCACTGGGCGCACTCCTGGCCACCTGGGGTATCCGTGCACCATTTTATGCGGCTGCAGCCTTATGCCTGCTCAACTGCCTGTACGGTTATTTCTTCCTGCCCGAATCTTTAAGCAAGGAAAATCGCCGTCCCTTCGACTGGAAGCGGGCCAACCCCTTCGGCGCGCTGAAGTTCCTGACCCGCCACCCGGAAATCGGCGGACTGGCCGCCAGCTTTTTCCTGATCTACCTGGGCGCCCAGGCGGTACAGGGCAACTGGAACTTCTTTACGATCTACCGGTTTAACTGGAGTGAGAAAATGGTAGGTATCTCGCTGGCAGTTGTAGGTGTGTTGGTAGGCGCTGTACAAGCGGGTTTGACGCGCGTGGTCAACCCGAAGATCGGCAATGAGAAGAGTATTTACCTGGGCCTGTCGCTGTACACCCTGGGCCTGGTACTGTTTGCATTTGCCTCGCAAAGTTGGATGATGTTTGCCTTCCTGGTACCTTATTGCCTGGGGGGTATCTGCGGTCCGTCGCTGCAATCAGTTATATCCGGTCATGTGCCAGCCAACCAGCAAGGCGAGCTGCAGGGCGCGTTAACCGGGCTTATGAGCCTGACCACCATCGTAGGACCATTGATCATGAACAGCACGTTCTCCTACTTTACCACGGACAAAGCGCCATTTTATTTCCCGGGTATTCACTTCCTGATCGGCGCCTGTTGTATGCTGGTCAGTATCCTGATTACCTACAAGGTGCTGAGTCGCGAAAAGAAAGATCATCCTGAGTTGTTACCCGTAATCAAAGGCGCCGACGATGGCAGCCATACGGAAATCAACCTGGCTGCATCTGCAGAGGATAACAAGCATACACCGCTGCATTAATACGATAACCATTTACTTAAAACACAAGCGATCCGCTATCGGGGATCGCTTGTGTCATTTATGCCAGGTCCGGTAAAGTACTAATCGGTCGTATTGAAGCGGGGCTGCGGTATTTCCCGCACTTCGACGGTGCCGCCATAAGCGAGTACCGGGCAGGCGCCGGCCTGCAGGAGGGCTTGTTCCATATCTGTAGCCTGCAATACGATATTGCTGACCACCTTCAGGCTGTCGCAGATCACGGTTTCCCGGCGCACTTCCTTTTCCGGTCCGGCTACGACATAACTTGTGCCGGGGAAAGCAAAGCTGGTTACATAAATGCCCGCTGCTTTCCACTGGGCAAGCACCTGGTCCCATTCCGGTCCAACGGCTTTGGCCTGTGCCGTGGTATAACTTACCGGCACCCTTACTAATAAGCTGAATGTTTTCATCGCGATGGTTTGTTGATTTTTTAAAACTACCGGGTTATGCCCGTTTTGCGCCATTGCGCCTGTGCCCGAAAGCGACAGGCAGAGCAATGTAAACGACAGTTTGTGTTTCATTTTATTCCTGTTTTAGCAGTACAAAATTCGACACGAAACCGGCAATAGCCTTGTATAAAACCATTGATTTACCAGCGCGGAGGCGCGAGGAAGAAGTCGGTAGGAGATTGACCGGTAAAGGTTCTGAAGTCTTTATTAAAATGCGGCTGATCGGCATAACCCGCATCCAGGGCAATGTCCGTAAAGGTCCTGTCTTTATTGCCACGGCTTACCAGCGCATTCATCCGTACCAGGGCGCTGTATTGCTTGGGCGAGGCGCCTACGGTTTTGCGAAACCGTTTCTCGAATGCATCCTGGCTGATATACAAAGCGGCGGCCAGCGCTTTGATCTTTAAGGCGCCTTCGGTTGCCTGTATCCTGCCGAGAGCTTCTGCAACCAGCGGGTCGGTTACCGGCGATTGCAGCCTGGAGGTTAAAAGTCTTTCTACAACCCTAATACGCTCACTGTTGCTGCCTGCTGTTGCGAGTTGTTCGCTGAGGTGATCTGCTGCTGTTGGGGTTATTAAATGATCCAGTGAAGCGGTGGTGCCGAACAGTTCGTGCAGCGGTTGCCGGAAAAATGCAGCCGCTCCGGCCTCACGGAATAATACCAGTACATTGCCGCTACCCGGGGCATACCGGATCAGCCGGGCGGATTTTTGCATACCGGACAACATGTTGCGGGGCAGGAGGCCAGGCTGTGTACCGCCCAGTTCGCCTACATCGCCCTGGTACCGGAAAACCAGGGTCAGGCCGTTACCGGGCAATATCCTGTTGACGGATTCCTGTGCACAGGCAATCACCAGGTAATGCCTGATATAAGGCTGTAGTAAAGGCGCCGGCTGGAATTGTTCTATAAGCATGGATGCGGTGCTCAGGCAAAGAAAGAACCGGGTACCGGGCTTTCTATGGTAAAGTTATAACGGTTGTCGTTTGTTTTTGTGCCAATGCCCTTCAGGTAGTCCTTATGCGCCAGGTAAAATTCAAGGTTAGGGCTTGCGCCGAGGAGCTCGGGTTCCATCGCAAAAATGCCGGCGGCAATTACTTCGGCAGGGCGTTGATCTGCTGCTGTTTTTTCAACTTCGCCTTCGCGGGTTTCCGATATCCGGAAGCCTGCTTCCCAGGGAAAGCTGTAACTCTGGGTCATAAAGCCGATAATGTCGGGTGTAACTCCCGAAGGCGCCAGCCAGTTATGGTTCAGGGCAAAAGTAACCTGGTTGTTACGGATGGTCGAAAATGCTTCGTAGGACAGGTGCCTGCTATCTGCGGCCACCACCAGGCAATCTTCGTACTGCCCTTCCTCCTGGTACAAGCTGAAGGGCAGGCCGTATTGAAGGGCCAGCAGGCGTCCTGTTATTTCCGAATCCCGGTCGTCGCAGGCAACGATGCTTTGTACGTTTATACCTAATTTAGTTGTGTATTCCTGTAGCTTCCTGGCAATATGCTTCAGGGTTTCCTCTTGTCCCCAGCTGGCTACATAACGGCCCCCGGCCACGAAACCATCTTCTTCCTCTTCATCGAAATAGTCGAGGATGATACCGCCATATTGAATAAATTGCCAGTCGCGGATATGGTGGCGTACCTCGGATAGGGTATTGCAGCGCTGCAACATTTCTTGCAATTCAGCCACTTTCTGCCGGGGTATATCGAGGTCGTCCTGCTCCTGTTGTGCATCGAGAAATGCCACGAGTTCGTTTGTGGCATCCCGGGCATTTTCCGTTTCCCGGTTCAGGATCCTGCATTTGGTCAGGAAATAAAGATCCCAGAAGTCATAGGCGCCTGCTGTTGCGCTCAATACTTCGATCGCCTTGTTCATGTTGAACCGCCGTGCATAGGCGATCGCCAGGTCATGCCGGGCTTCGGCATTACCTGGAGCGAGTAATAGCGACCGCTCGTAAAAGGGCTGTGCCAGGTCGTACATGCCGTTGCTAAAATAGTAATTGCCCAGTTCCTGGTAGGCGGTGGCATCCGATGGATTACGGAGCACCGCTTCGTACAGGGCTTGTTCCTCCGGCGCCTCCAGCGCTTCCAGGCATTGTGCCGCTATTTCGTAAAGCGGCAGGTAGTCCGCATCTTTACGGAAGCCCCAGCCCGATGCCCGCAGGGCATCCTGGAAATTACCCGCCTCGAAATCTGCTTTTGCCTTTTGCAGGTCTTCTTCAGCGGGTGAAGCAACAGGCGCTTGCTGGTTTGCGGCAGCAGGGGGAGGCGTTGGCTGTTGCTGATCGGTTGTAGCCGGCGATGGCGTTGTTTTCTTTTTCAGGAAGTCGAAGATACCCATGTCTTTTTGTTTATGGTCAGGTTGTAACCCGCTGTTGTGGTGTCGCAGGTAAGCTAAGATACGCAAAAAGCGCAGCAACCCTTAAGGCTGCTGCGCGTCACCGTTGTATGGGCATTCAAGCTTATGCTTCGGCATGCAGGCCGATGCGGTTGCCCTCGGTATCGCTGATCACTGCTATAAAACCCGCCTTGATGTAAACAGGGCCGGAGATGATCTGACCACCCGCCGGTACAACCCGGTCCAGTACCGCTTGTATCGACGGACTGGCATTAAGATAAACCAGGGTGCCCTGCAGCGAAGGCTGTGCCGTAGCCGATTGGGTAAGGGCGCCGGTTACCCGGCCCGAAGTAGCCTGGATCACATCGTGGTTAAAAGGGAAGAAGGTTAGCGTTTCGCCGCTTTCGGGGAAGTGCAGGGTCTCCATATCAAGATCGAGCAGGGTTTCGTAAAATTGTTTGGCCCTTGCCGTATCGGTTACAGGTATTTCAAACCAGTTGATCACATTGGTGGTGGCATCCGTTTTCCTGAGTTGCTGTTTCATTGCGTATATGCTTTTGTTCGTACAAAGTTCGTACGCAAGGGCCGGATCAACCTGTGACGATCGTCACGAAACAGCGTTACATCCTGCGTTTGCGGATCCGGCTCAGGGTTTCCCGCGCAACGCCCAGGTACGAAGCGAGTTGGCTGAGCGACACCCGTTGCAGCATTTCGGGCTGATGCTGTTCCAGCCAGGCATACCTTTCGCCGGCGGTATAAAGCTGGAACAGGTTAGCCTGTTCTTCCTGCCTGCTGGCAAACAGGCGGATACATTTGCGGCCCAGGGCTTCGATACCCGCCGATTGCTGCGCTGCCCGGGCCAGGCCCTGCTTGTCGAATGCAATGACCTGTAGCGGCTCACCGGCTACCAGGTTATAGGCCGAGGGCTCACCCGTACCAAAACTCTGGATATTCGTGGCGATATCGTTTTCAAAATAGAAAGCCGTATTCTTTTCCAGGCCGTCTTTAAGATAATAGCTCCGGCAATAACCCCGGTCGATATAAAACAAGGCATTGCATACCTCGCCTTCGCGCAGGAGGTGAGCGCCCTTTTTAAAAGCCACCGGTGTAAGTACCGGATGCATCAGTGCCCAGTCGCCGGGCGACAGGTCGGTTAAGGATTGAAGGTAGCGGAGCAGGTTGTTCATGGTAAAACATGCTTAAAGTATAACGCGGATAATGGCCAGGTCGTCGGTGGGGGCCAGGCCCCAGGTATGTTCCAGCTTTTTGAGCTGCAGGTAAAGCATGTCTTCTTTTGCAGCGCCTGTAGTATCTGCCAGCAGCAAAGTTACCGGGTCGACCGGCTGGGCAGCTGTTGCTTGTCTTACCGGTGTAAAGGTGCCGATGCCGTCGGTAGCTATGCTGAGGTCGCGGATGTCATCCAGCCGGATCTTCTGTTGCTGTTGATCGTACCAGGTATCGAAGTCTTCATCGAGGTGGAAGCCCAGGTAGTCGGGCTTGTTGTCTTGCTCAAATTCGTGCAGCACCCCGTTGATGCATACCAGTCCGTCGCCGGCCGCCAGGCAGACTCCCTGTTTTTTGACCGGGTCGATAACGGCGATAACGAGGGTAGTCAGCAGTTCTTTGCGATCCAGCAGGAGCTGGTTGCGGATGCTGTTCAATTCGCGGAACAAGGCTTTGAGCAGGGCGCGCAGGCAGGCTTCAGGCGCGGTGTCTGTACCCGGTTCGTAGCGTTGTTTGTATCCCTTTTCGGTAACGAGTTTGTGCAGGATCTTACCCACGAGCGTGGCGGCAAAATAGCTGTCGGTTCCCATGGTACAGCCGTCCATAACGGCCAGTACGGTTTGGCTGCTGCCGATATGTCCTGTATATAAGTAGTCTTCACAATGATCGGTATGGTAGGCGCCGATCTGCAATGCGGAATAAATCTTCATGAATCGGTAGTAAAAGTACGGATCTGTTGCGGCTTACAAACGTGCCGCTGCCCGGTTCATGTGTTTTTCTTATTGGGAGTTGCTGTAACAAGCTGTAGCCGGTGTTGCAGGATCTTCAGGATCAGCGCATCGGGCATCGGGCGCTTAAGCGGGAATTGTACCGAGCCTTTACCTGTTTTATACCCGGCCAGGTCGGCTGCAAAATCTGCATGGCCAACAGGGGCAGGGTAGAAGCCGATATGTTGTTTGTAGGCTGCGAAATAAACCAGGGGCCGGCCATCGAGCCGGAAGGCCGGCATGGCATAACTGATGCTTTCGGTTACAGCGGGCACAGCTGCCCGGATCAATGCACGGATGTGTTGCATCGCCTGTTGTGCTTCTTTGGGGAAGGATGCGATATAGGCGCTTACACTTGCTGGTTTTTCAGTAGTCATGCCTGGTGTATTTGCTGTTGGTCCTTAAAGTTACGGTATAAAATTTACCACCCCGGCCATCCTATGCACCCCTATTTCCCGAAGCCTATTCGATCACCTGTAATTGCCGCAATACCTGCAGGGTAATGCTTTTCCGGCAGTCGCCAAAGTCCGGATTTTTTTCGCTGCGCAGCTTACAGAGCCGGGTGGCGAAAAAGGTGGTACGGCCCGCGCTTTCTACATAGCCTACCCACCAGCCTATATCCCGGCCGTCGATGCGTGTCCAGCCGGTTTTCGACCAAACCTGGTACTTGCTGTTACTTTCGGTAAGCATTACTTTCCGCAGGATGCCGGTGTTGCGCCTGGAGAAAGGCGACTTGCCTTCATACACCTTTACCAGGAACCGGATCTGGTTGACCGGTGTTATGCAGAAAGGACCGAAGTTCCAGAAGTCGGTACCTTTTTCGGACAGGTTGCCATTGCCATAACCGCTGCGGTCGAGGTAATACGCGTAACGTTTACGGCCCACCCGTTTGGCCAGTTCGATAAACACCCAGCCCGCCGATACGCGGAAGGCTTCCGCCACCGTCATATCTTTATAAATATCCGGCCGGTAGCCATACAATACGGTATCGGTATGCCCGGGCCATTTTACCACTTCCTGTTCATCCCGGATCACCCCTGATTCCAATGCGATCAGCAGGTTGATGATCTTAAAGGTAGAAGCCGGCTGGGTAGCCCTGGCGGCATCTATGCTGTCGCTGAAGGTCCAGTGGCCGGTCTTGTAATCGTAGAGGGTAATGCTGCCCTGTACGCGGCAATCGCGGAAGGGCTGCGCCAGCTCCGGTTGGGCGAAGCCGGGTATGGTTCCAAAAATAAGTACCATTAAGGCAAGTAGTTGCAGGATCCCTAAGGTCGTTTTCATAACTGTTGGTTTACAGGTCCAGCTCAAACCAGAGCTGGCCTGTAGCTTTGTCTTCACTCACTAAATCGAAGCCCGCCTTTTGTAAGAGCCGTGAAGAGGCTGTATTTTCTGTTTTGGTAGTGGCTAGCAGGACGTGGTAGCCCATTTGCCGCAGGTAGGCCTGCATTGCCTGTACCGCTTCCAGCCCGTAACCGCGGCCCCAGTATTCCCTGCCGATCGAATATCCGATCTCGCAACTGGTCTCGCTCAGGGTTTTGTACAGGAATGAGCCGATAGGCTGGTCCGAAGCGGTTTCTACGATAGCGAGCCGGCATTCGCCATTGCTGCCGTAGTCGCGGAGCGTCTTTGCAATCATCCGGTCGGCATCTTCGAGGGTCGCCAGCGGCGCGTTGCCCCGGTATTGCATGGCTTCTTTATCGGAATAGATCCGGAAAAATGCGTCGCGGTCTGTCGGGCTTATCGTTCTGAAATAAAGGCGTGTGGTGGCTGTGATCATCGGTGGCTATCGTGGCTATACCGGCATAGGCGCTATCTGCGCCGCCGGGCTTCAGTTGTAGAAAACGGGTAGTTACAGGGATATCCCCTGTATTACAAATGTAAGACTTTAACCGGCGCCGGCGGGTTTCAGGGTTTCATGCCGGCCATATAGCTGGCTGCTTTATGCTGGGCCACGCGGCGTTTGTACCGGTACCACCATTGCGGACTTAGCCTGATCAGCATGTTGTTGAAATTGCGCAGGCCTACCAGGTGGTAGAGGCCGTTGAGTTTGCCGGTAATGGTATCGGGCATGGCGCGCAGGCTCATGGCATAACCGCTGTCGAGGTATTCCATATGGTGCCAGTAGCCGCTCGGCATAAAGAGCGTGTCGCCGTGGCCCAGTACTGCCGTATAACCCTGCGCATAGGACAGGGCCGGGAAGTTTTCGGTATCCAGTCCTTCGGTCCAGTTTACGAAGCTGGCAGCGCTTTCTACGGTGCCCGGCATTTTATAGATCAGCGGCGACTGGTCGTTGGCCAGCAGCAATATTCTTTTACGGCCAATGAACTGGGTGTGGAAGATATGGGCCAGGTCGATATCGTAATGCATATGGGCGATCGATCCGGCGCCGCCTACAAACAGCATGGGAAACGATTTCAGGAAGCCGTGCAACAGGTGTACCGGGAACTCAAAATCTTCCTTCAGGAAAGGGGCATGCTTAAACAGGTTGAAGAGAAAAATACGCCATTCGGAGGGGCCTTTACGGATCATATCCAGGTATTCGCCAAACTTCATGGTACCGTCGCCGCCGTTTACCAGTACCTTGGCACCGGCCCTTGTATTGTTGTACACCGGTACTTCGGCATCGCCTGCTATTGCTTTAAAATAGTCCCAGGTCCATTTGGTAAATGCCGTCCATTGCGGGGCCAGGTTTTCAATAATAACTGGTTTCCCCGGAACCAGATATTGTTTGCGAAAAGCATCTCCCCGGATATCGGCGACCCGTTCGATCTCTTGTACCTGCATAGCTAAGATATGATCTGCGAAAGTATCCGGACTGGCTGAATAAAAGTATGGGGCAAAAAAGTTTAATATAAAGTTTACAAAAGCAGAAAGCTACCTGCAGGAGGTAGCTTTCTGTATAATAAGGATGGATTGCCTGTTATTTAACGATACTGTTCAGGGCTTTCGATTCCACTTTAACCGGGTATTTCTCTTTCAGGTCCTGGTTCCATTTCTTTTCCAGGTAGTCCTGGTAATCGGCTACGGCAAAACCGCGGGCTTCTTCCAGGCTTTTTTCGGTGGCCTGTGTAAATACTTTGTGTGCGAATACCATGCTGAAGGTGCCGTTTTCGTTACGGAATACGGTGCTGGCCGCGCCTTCTTTAAACGCTTCGATACCTACGGGGAAACGGTTGGCTTCAAACCTGCCGCTTTCCTGGGTGATCTGAGA
Source organism: Taibaiella chishuiensis (assembly GCF_003014535.1). Lineage (GTDB taxonomy): Bacteria > Bacteroidota > Bacteroidia > Chitinophagales > Chitinophagaceae > Taibaiella > Taibaiella chishuiensis. The sequence goes on from NZ_PYGD01000001.1 coordinate 1,762,552, forward strand.
AGGATTCTCCGGTGTGTTGATCTTACCTACTGCATCGGCAACATCGATGCCTTTGTCGATCGCTGCTTTAAGTTTGTTCAGGTCTACTTCGCTTACCGACTGGTATACGGTACCTTCAAAACCGGGCTGCCACTTGTATTTGGCTTTGTTGGTATTGTAGAATTCCATCAGGCCGGTAGTGTCTTTCGACGCTTTGCTCCATACATTCTTATCCATCAGGTCGAACAGCAGGATACCGTCGCGGTATTCGTGTACGAGGTTACGGTAGTCGGTATTGTTCTTTTCCAGCTCGGCCTGTTGCAGGTCGTTCAGGGTTGTGTTCTGGTACATTTTGAACAGGTCGCGCATGGTGTTGTTCTTGCTGCCCATCAGGTTGCCGCGCGTAAGACCGGTTACATAGGTCATAAAGTCGTACTGCGTGTATTTTTTACCACCCAGGTCAAATACAGGAGCGGTATAAGCTTTGAAATCTTCCAGTTTGAAGCTCTTGTCCTTGGCGGTATCGGCTGGCAGGGCTGCAACCAGTTTGTCGAAGTTTTCGGTGTATTCTTTAAAGCCGTTTTGCTTTTTCACTTTCTCCTGGTAGGCTTCTTTGGCAGCCAGGGCGCGGCTGTCGTTTTCTACCCTGCGGCTGATATTGTCCTGTACTTCATTGAAGGTTTGTACCGGTATCTTTTTTACCAGCTTCATGATGTGCATACCATATTCCGTGGTAACCGGCTCAGATACGTCGCCTACATTTTTCAGCGCGAAGGCTGCATTTTCGAAAGTAGGCGCCATACGGCCTACGCCGAATGGTTCCAGCAGGCCTTCTTTATCTTTGGTAAACTTGTCTTCAGAGTATTGTTTTACCAGCGATTCGAACGAAGCGCCTTTTTTCAGGGCTTCCTGGATCTCTGCCATTTTTTTACGGGCCTGGGCCAGTCCTTCTTCTCCTTTCGATTTTGGCGAAGCAATCATGATCTGGGCTACCTGCACCTGTCCTTTGCTCTTGCGTTTGTCTTCTACCTTTACGATATGATAGCCGAACTGTGTGCGGAAGGGTTTGGACACCTGTCCTACCGGGGTTTTATAGGCTGCGTTTTCGAAAGGGTATACGACCTGCAGTGCCGTGATATAACCTATTTCGCCATTCTGGGCGCCAGAGGCCTTATCGTCCGAAAACTCGCGGGCCATGGCGCCGAAGTCGGCCTTGTTGCGGGTAATGGCGTTATAAATGCTGTCGATCTTCTGGTAAGCTTTGGCGGTATCGTCGTTGGGACGCAGCGCCACCAGGATATGCGACACGCGTACCTCTTCCTGCATCCTGTCGTAGGCTTCGCGAATCAGGGTTTTGGTCACCTCTTTATCGGAGAGATAGGTACGGGCCAGTTGACCTTTATAGTTGTTCAGCTCGCTGATTACCGCAGCGGTGGTATCCAGTTTCTGGCTTTCCGCTTCTTTTACCTTCATGCGGAACAGGGCATAGAGGTCGAGGTATTCTTTTACCGATTTTTCGCTGTAATCCGGTTTTTTCTGAGCATTGTTTTTTTGATATACTCTTAAGAATTCTTCCTTGCTCACCGGGTTGTTGCCGTAGGAGAACAAGGTTTGTGCATTACCCGGTAATGCAAGGGCTGCAGTACCGACTCCTAATGCAATCGAAAATAAAATGCGCATATAGTTGCTGGGTTAAATTTTTTTTGAATAGGGCGTAAAGATAAAAAAGTATTTTTTCGGACAAGGGCAAGGGTGTTAATGCGATTGTTAAATTGCTTAACAGGTTTTTTACGCTTAAAAGGCCCTGCTGACCCCGAACAGCCAGCGGGCGCCCAGGTACTGTGGCGCGCCATAGGGCGGCCTGTTGAGCCATAACGGCATGTCGAAACGGATGGTAAGCGGCTTCGCCTTTTCAAACACGCCCCAGCGTTTTATGGTAAAGGCCGCCCCGATACCGGCATCCATGCGCAGATCGGATACCTTATTGGCCGGCGTGGTCACATAATAGAATTTCCATACGTTGGGTGGCGCCGTTTGCCCGTAAGTGCTGAGTTCCATAATACCTGCATCGGCAAAAGCGTAAAGGTTTACCGACAGCCAGTTTTTGGTCAGCGCGGGCTGCCAGCGGAAATACCGGCTGAAATCGGCTTCTATATTGAGGGCGGCGCCGCTGCGGCCTTTATAGCCTACCAGCTCCTGTCCATTACGTATATCGAAGGCATAGTAACCCGCATAACCACGCAGGTTAAGTCCGCCGCCGTATTGGAAATGATTGGTTTCGTAACGCGAAAAATTGCGCCAGTCGTCGGGTACAAAAGCCATGCTGCGTACATATTTATCGTCCATCATCTCCTCCGGACTTGCTCCTGCGAGGAACAGGCTGCTTTCGCGCGGCATACGGTCGCCCAGGCCGTAACGGGCAAAGAGCCGCGTACGCAGTTGCAGCCTGCCCAGCGCATGGGTATTGACGGCCTCGACCTGGGCGTAGTTATAGTTGAAATAGTCGGAAATAATAGGTGTGCGGGCTGAGAGGGTAACCTGTCCGCCGCCGCGTTTATAACCGTAGGTATGGGTATAGGCAATATTCAGGCTGTTGTTTTTCCTGTTGGTTATACTGCTCCATTCATAATAGTAGAGCAGGTAGTTAAGGCTGCTGCCGTTGGGCCGGTAAAAACTCTGTGCGCTGATGCTGAGCCGGTCGCTATTGCCGATGTCCCAGTTCAGGCCGGCTTTATGGAACCAGAGACCGTCGAGCAGCCGGCTGGCTGCAGTAACCTGCAGTTGGGTAAGGTTACGGCTTACCGGCGTAGCGAAGTTAAAGGTGTAATTAACAGGCGCATAATTGCTGTAGCGGTGGGGATTGTACGAGCGGCTGAATAAGTCCCAGCGGCCCAGCTGGCTGTTGAACCATACCGATCCTTCCATTTTGAAAAAGGTGTTCATCTGCGCGCCTTCGAAGTGCAGGCCGGCCTTTACGCCATCTATGGCATTGTACCATACATCCGGGCGCAGGTACAGGCGGTAGTGCTTCCAGTCGAAAGCCGGTTTCAGACCGCCATCCAGGCGGGTAACGATTTTGGGTATGCCCCGGCTGTTGTTGAGCATATTGCGGTCGGCCAGGCGCAAGGTCGTATCGATCTGCACCGACCTGATGCCTTCGGGTACGGCTACCCGGGCCTTGTATTGCTTGTTAAGCTTGCCCCAGCCGATCCAGCGGGGCAGGGTAGTGGCCGTAGTGGCCTTTTCGAACCAGGTATTGGGAATGTAATAACTCTGTTTATTGCCTTGTTGGGTAGTAATGGTAAAATCGACAGGCATCTGCATGGCGCCGCGTCGGCTCAGCCCGATCTCGAAGCTATCGGTGCCGCGTATCTTTTTAATGCGGGATATGCCGTAGTCCAGGGGTTTGGTGGTTTCGAGCCATTGGTCGAAAAACCAGTTCAGGTCCGCTTTGGTATACCCGGTTATGGAATTGCGGAAGTCTTCGAGGTAAGGATGGGCAAATTTCCACTGGTCGAAATAGTGTTGCATCGCCTTGCTGAAAAGGCTGTCGCCGAGTACATATTGCAGGTTGTACAGCATGGCGGCGGTTTTATAATACACGAGGCGGTAGCCGCCGTCATGGCCCAGCGCGCCGCCAAAGTCGTCGGACTGGGTATTGAGCTGGTGGTCTTTACCCGTGGCCACATCGCCGATATAGGTATTGTACACTCTTACGTCGCGGGCCAGGCGGGGTTCGGCAAAGCGTTGCCGCCATTTGCCCTTTACCGGTTTTTCCACAAAGGTATCGCCGTCGATATAACGCAGGCCCTCGGCCGTCAGGAATTGGGTAAACCCTTCGTCGAGCGCGGCGCGGTAGGTTTCGTTACTGCCCACCATTCCGTAAAACCAGTTGTGCCCGATTTCGTGTACCAGCAGTCCGCGGTATTCCGGGTCGCGGCTGTCATCCATCGTGATCATAGGGTATTCCATACCATCGTTGGCATCTGCGGCCACCATTTTGGGATAATGGTAAGGACCTATGTGTTCCGAAAAGGTGCGTATGGTGGCCGCCACCAGGCTCGCTGCATTCTGCCAGCCCGAAGCATGCGGCTCCTGTGCTATGGCCACGCATTCCACGCCATCCTGGTATAGGGTGGCAATGCGGTAACTGGGATCGGCCGTAAAGGCGAAGTCGTGTACGTTAGCCGCTTTATAGTGCCATTGTTTACGCTGTGCTTTATCATAGGGAATAATGACGGATGGTTTTTCGTCCCATTTTTTGTGGGCAAAGTGTTTCAGGTCCAGTTGTTCCCTCAGGGCAGGGGGCAGCACCGCTTCGCGGTTTTGCAATACGCCGGTGGCTTCTACGATATAGTTGGCGGCAAATTCGAGGGTTACATCAAAACTGCCGAAGTCGCCGTAAAACTCTTTACCCAGGTGCTGTTGCGTATCCCAACCGAATTTGGCATCGTAAACGCTTATTTTGGGAAACCACTGGCAGCCGTTGTAATGGGTAAAGCCCCAGGCATCGTACATCTGCATACGCCGGCGGGTGCCGCCGTTATCGAAAAAGGTTTCGAAGTCCATCTTAAATACCACGGCGGCGCCGGGCAGCAGGGGCCTGGGCAGGTATACCTTCAGTATGGTATTATCGAGTTCGGTTTTTACCGGCTGGCCATCGGCGGTAAGGTTATCGACGAGTGTGCCGTAACCCTGTGTTTCGTACGATCCCAAGCGGGGTATCACGCCATTCGCTTTTTCCAGGCGATGGGTATAGGCGTCTTTGATAAAGGCATTCTGGAAAAGATGGAAAAAAACGAAATGCAGGGTATCGGGCGAATTGTTGGTATAAACAAGCTGCTCTTTAGCGGTAATGATATGGGTGCTTTCGTCGATAGCGGCGTCGATGGTATACGCTACGTCCTGTTGCCAGTAGGCGGCATGGGGTTTGCGGTTTTTCCAGTACAGGGCATCATCGCCGGGTATTTGCTGCGCCTGCAGCGCCATGGTACAAAAAATAAACAAAAAAAACAGGGGTAAAGCTGGTTTCATCAGTAAGGACCGGGATTTTTTAATGCCGTGAAAATACAAAAACCTGCTTTGGTAAGGTATAAAAGAAAGTGCCCCGCCCAAAACGGACGGAGCACTTGGTATTCCAACCTGCGCATTTGTTGTTCAAAGCAACAGGGTGTCAGCTTTCTTATTTAGGAACGCTGTCTGTAGTTGTTTGTTCTTTTACAGGCTGTTGGTTCGGATCAAATTGTTTTTGCTGATCTTCTTTGCCTTTTTGCTCTTCGTTGCTCATTTGCTGAGGCTGTTGGTTCGGATCCTGCTGTGCTTCGTCTTTTTTCAGTTCTGTTTTTTGCTCTTCTTTCTTTTGTTTGTCTTTATCCTGAGCGTTAACTGTTCCTACTGCGAAAAGGCCTAATAAAGCCATTGACAAAAATACTTTTTTCATAATTTTTAAATTTTGTGCCTCTTAGACTGGTTCCCCGAAGTAACCGAAAGGGTGCTGGTCAGTGAGACGAAAATGATTAAAAAGGTTTTGGTTGACATTAAATTTTTTCCCGGACACTCAGGAAGGCTACTTTCTTTTTGCTGTCCGTGCCTGCATTACTGCTGCCCGGTCAACTACGACAAAATAACGCCTTACGACCCGGAATGGTTACCAAAGAACTGTTAAAGCATTAACCACCGCTTAACGAATTAACGTTGCCTTGCAATTCCCGCAACGTTTGTTTTGTGTTTTGGCAACAGTTAAGTTAATTCCGCATCTGTTGGGGAATGCCGTATTTGCGCAATATTTCGGCATTGGTCTGCGCTAAATCTTTGGTATCCAGTACATATTTATTGCCTTCGGTATCTTCGATCACGAAATAATCGGTCACGTGCGCAAATATCTTTACCAGGTCGTTGAAGTTGCGGATCGGGTAGGTATTTACCCGCGCCACGATCTTATTACTGATATCATGATAACCGATGTTGGATTTATCGGGTAATACCGACGAGATCATCACCAGCTCTTCCACATCGGGTGTATTCAGTATTTTACCATAGTAGTAATAGCTCAGCAGGGGATTATAATACTGCCAGTACGATTCGTTCTGAAAGTAATAATAGGACGGCGTAGTAAACACAAAACCGTCCTGTATATAATACTTGGGCGCCAGGTCTACTTTACCCACCAGCAGGTCTTTACTGCGGCTGTATTCCAGTACCTTTTTCATGGTAGTGTCCAGGCCGTCGCGCAGTATGGTCAGCGATACGGTATCGCCCACGCTTTTGTTTTTAATAATAGTCTCGAAGGTGGTTTTTACATTGGCATTAAGGGCTACAGAGCCATCGTTCTGGATATCCATACTATCTACCGACAACAGGATATCGTCGGGTTGCAGCACGCCCGTAAGGGCCGAGCAGTGGTGGATCTTGTTGATGAGCACGCCGCTGGCGGTATCGCTGATGCCATAACATTTACGCAGCGCAGGGTTTTCCAGGTTCTGCCATTGCAGCAGTACGGGCACCGGGCCTTCGTAGGTGCTGTCGGCTATATCCCTCAGAAACGATTTGATAATAGTGGTAGGCACCATATACCCGATGCTCTGGCTCGACGACCGGCCCTGGAAGGCAACGCCGGCCAGCGCGGTGTCCATAATTACCGGCCCGCCGCTGTTGCCCGGGTTTATGGCGGCATCGATCTGTATGCCCAGGTCGTTGTAGTTATCGTAGCTGTATTCTATATTCTCAATGCGCGACACGATGCCGGAGGTGATGCTGAGGTCGTTGCCCCCGGTAGGGAAGCCCAGCACAGTTACCTTATCGGCTATATTGGGCAGGCCGCCTATAGGCATCGGTTTCGATTTGTTGAAAAAGGCATCGTCATCCACGGTCAGTATCGCCAGGTCGTATTCGGGCGACAGGAAGGCCACCGATGCGGTATAACGCCGGTTGTCCTTGGCTTTACGTACTTCGATAAACTCTCCGTATTCCACCACATGGGCGCAGGTCAGTATCCGGTTGCCTTCTATAATGCAACCCGAGCCCGAAGCCTTGGATTGCTTCGATTTTTGCCAGGGCTGGCTATAATCGTATTCCTGTTTGGTAATGGAAATTTTAACAACACTCCGTTCCAGGTCCTGGGCCGGAAGCAGCAAGGTGGAGCATAACAAAAAGGTTAAAAAAGAAAGACATAGGGAATAAAAGCGCATAAATGAAATTAGGTTTAGTAATGCAGGGTGGCCTGAAAGCTATGGGGAGCAATCGCCTAAATAACAATCTGAAACATCATATACGGCAACCGCATGTAAACGGTCTCTTTGTTAACAAAATACCCGCTAAATCGTTTAGTGCCTCCTGTTGCCGCCAGGCTTTAAAGATAGGTGGAAGCGCTTAGCTGCGAGGAAATTACCCCGGCTGCCCGCCGCCGTACCTGCCCCGGATGAAATGCAGTTTGCCCGGTACAAGTTTTATTTTTCTATGTATGTAATGTGTTTTTTATTGTAAAACAATATTTTATAAATTTTTATTTAATTAAAATATACAAAACACAATTTTTGCCTTGTAAAATGTTAAAAATCATAGATTTTAATTTTAATGATATAAATATGTAAAAGCCGCGGGTGCAATAGCAATATCGTTGATTATCTTTATGTGATTAATTGAATGACTAGCAGGTTACTAAATAGCTAATTTGTGCAAATGAGTTTTGGTATTATTTGCAAATGATATATCTACAGTAACTGCGTTTTTCCGGTACCGCGTGTAGTTGCTCGCCGGTCCGTAACCAGGCCGCCGGCAGCGGTAAGGCCTGTGAGGCATTCAAATATCAGGGACGAACGGCGCCTGGCGGGGCCCGTTAGCATCTCCCGGTTTGCGGCAGGGTATAAGCACCGCCGCCAGTTATTCCGCAATTTATTTTTCCTTGTTTTTGCTCGGGGCACACCGGGCTGCAGACCTGTGCGCCTATTATTTTATATTAAAAACCAAAACCAATTATGAAAAACGCTCTATGGTTAAAGTGTATGAGCCTGGTCACGGCCGGGTTAATGGCCCAGGCTATGTATGGGCAGAGCTTGCCACCCGGTTTCCAGGCCGCCAAACAACTGGAGTACAATAACCTGTCCGAAAAGGACTTCACATTCACCCAATTCCTGGAAAGCGAAACGGCCGAGTACTACCGTAAGCAAAGCATCAGGCTCGATACCTCGCTGATCTATTTCCCCGGGCCCGTACGCGTAAGCGCCTGTACCAACGGCGACTTCGAAACCGGCATCAATCCCCTGCAGTGGCGCGGCGGCTATGGCCGTGTGCTGGGCAGCGGCGTGATAGAGTATGATAGCTTTAGCACCGGTTTGATGTCTGGCCCCTATAACAGTGGTACCGCGCATCATACGCTGATGACCGCCGGCCCCGATTCCATACTGCTGGCTTCGACACCCAGCGTTACCATGAGTCGTGTAGCGCCTGGTGGCTCTACACAGTCAGTACGCCTGGGCAATGCTTTCAGCCTCAGCGGCGCCGAACTGATTTCCAAAACCTTTACAGTAACGGCTGCTAATTCGAATATCAGCTTCTGGTACGCACTGGTACTGCAAAATCCCAATGATGCCAGTCATACCGGTATCAATATCGCTAAACAGCCTGGCTTCCGGGTACGTGTGCTGGACAATAGCGGCGCAGAGATTCCCGGTCTGGTAGACCTGGGCGGCGGTAGCGACCAGGCCCTGGCCAATGCAGCCAATCCCTTTTTCCAGAACACTAGTTATGGTGGCCAAACCCTGGTATACCGCGGCTGGACCTGTGCGCAGATCAATTTATCTTCGCGGGTAGGCCAGGTGGTTACCGTACAGTTTGTAACCAAAGACTGTGCGCTGGGCGGGCATTTCGGTTATGCCTATATCGACAACTTCTGCGGCGATTGCAATACCGTGGGCAATACCAATGGTACCATCAGGGCCACGACCAACAGCGGTTGCGGCGATGGCACGATCTGTTGCAGCTTTACCGTACCGCGTGCGCCTAACGGCCAAACCGGTTTTGTAAAACCCATGCTGCGTATCTACCAGAACGGTAACCTGGTTACGACGATCCCCGGCATGACCTTCTCTTCCGATGGCAGCTATTGCTTCCCTGTTAACCCATCCACAATGGGCCTCGCCCCGGGCGGTTTCGACTACACCATCGAAGGCTTGTTCAGCATGAGCAGCGGCAGCCTCGCGCCTATTATGGTCGGTAATGCTTCCATTGGACAAGGCGGTGGTCAGAACGACGACTACCAGGTAGCCTGCAGCAAGCAATGCTGCCCCGGTACCAACCTGATCGTAAACGGCGATTTCGAAGCGGGCAATACCGGCTTTACCTCTGGCTATACCTACCAGGCTCCCGGCGGACTGAACAGTGTAAGCACCGGCAAATACAGCGTGCTGACCAGCACCGAAGCCCTGGCCGTATCGCCTACCTGGACTACCGCTTGTCCTGATTATGGCAGGTCGCTGATCGTAAATGCCGCTACCGAAACCGCTACGCTGAGCAAAGTAGCCTGGAAACAGACCATCAACCTGCGTGCCGGTACTTATAAGTTCTGTGCCGACTTCAGGAGCATGGCCCAGTGTGCCTTTAATGCTGCTACCCGGGTAACCCTGGGCGTGGGCGGCGACTCCGACATGACCCGCGAAAGGACGGTGCCCCTCAGTCTCCCCGGATCAGGATGTGCCTGGTCTACCCTCGAAACAACGATTACCATTCCGACTGATCGTGCCGTTACCCTTACCGTATACCTGCCCGAAAATATGATCGGCGATGGTAACGATATTGCTATGGACAACTTTAACCTGGTAGCCCTGCCACAGGTGCCGCTTGCCGACGTTCAGTTCAATGTTAACTTTACCAATGTAACGGCTACTTCGTACAACGCTACCGCTACACCGGCCACATCCGTGTCTTCCAAGAAGTGCGAACACTTCTGGCAGATCGAGGAGATTACCTCAACAGGCGCCGTAGTGGCCAATACCCAGGTGGTGAATGCACCGAGCTGGACCACACCCAACAACTTTAAAGGATACAATGGTACCAGCACCCTTTCCGGTACGGCTCCCGGTGTATTTAGTCCGAATAAGAACTACCGCTTCATTTACGGCCGTTCCTGCCCTTGCGAAGGCTTACGCCTCTATGCACATACCTACGGACCGGGCGTTGCCGGCAGGGGCGCTACTGCACCACCCATGTTGCTGGGCTCAGGCGAATATATCCAACCGGAGTTAAGCCTGGCTTCGCTGCCTTCCAGCGCCGAGTCGGCTAAGGTTTCGATCACAGGAGCAAACGAGATCCGTGTGTTTCCCAATCCGACCGACGACAAAGTGACCCTGCAGATGGCGCCGCTTACAGGCAGCGCTACTGTTAAGGTGTTCAGCGCTACCGGCCAGGAGGTTAAAAATACCACGCTGCGGACCGGTGCTACCCAGGCCGAACTGTCGCTGAAAGACCTTGCAGCCGGTGGTTACCTGCTCAAGGTGATCAGTGCGGAAGGTATAACCCTGATGAGCCAGAAAGTAGTAAAATTGTAAGCCTGACTATTTCGATACCAGGCAAGAATACCGAGGCTGCCCGTTGGGGCAGCCTCTTTTTTGATCCTTCAGGAATGTTTTTAACGTGGTAACATTTATTGTGCCGGAAGGATGGGGGAGCGTTGCCCGGGGGATGAGATATCCTGTTTTAATTACCATACGTTTTCGTTTCTGGTAAAATACAGGAACCCGGCTGCCTCAGAAGGGGCCTGGAGGGCTTTTTTTCGTTCATATAAATTTAATAGCACCCTCCCGAAAACATACTTAAAATCATTTTCTGATATTAATTTAAAAAACTTACCTTTGCACCCTTAAAATTAATTTTTAGTTTTTAATCTAAACTGTCATGGCAGATTTACGCTTACAGCGCAATTTCGGTATCGCCGCGCACATCGATGCGGGTAAAACCACTACCACAGAACGTATTCTGTATTACACCGGTGTTAACCACAAAATAGGTGAAGTGCATGAAGGTGCGGCAACAATGGACTGGATGGCTCAGGAACAAGAGCGTGGTATCACCATTACTTCTGCGGCTACAACCTGCTTCTGGAACTTCCCTACCGTACAGGGCAAGCCGCTTCCGGATTCTAAAAAATACAAATTCAATATCATCGATACTCCGGGCCACGTTGACTTTACCGTAGAGGTGGAGCGTTCTATGCGTGTTCTGGATGGTCTGGTAGCCCTGTTCTCTGCAGTGGACGGCGTTGAGCCCCAGTCTGAGACCGTATGGCGCCAGGCTAACCGTTACCGTGTACCCCGTCTGGGCTTCGTAAACAAAATGGACCGTATCGGCGCCGACTTCCTGATGGTAGTACAGCAGGTACGCGACATGCTGGGTGCAAAGGCGGTTCCGCTGCAGCTGCCTATCGGCGCTGAAGATAACTTCAAAGGTGTGGTTGACCTGATCACCATGAAGTCTATCGTATGGGACGACGCTACACAGGGTATGACCTATACCGAAGGCGAAATTCCTGCAGATATGCTGGAAGAAGCGCAACAATACCGTGCTGAACTGGTTGAAGCCGTTGCAGAATATGACGATCAGCTGATGGAGAAATTCTTCGAAGATCCTAACTCTATCTCTGTAGACGAGATCCACGAAGCGGTACGTAAAGCAACCATCGATCTGAGCATTATCCCTATGCTGTGTGGTTCTTCTTACAAGAACAAAGGCGTACAGAAAATGCTGGATTGCGTTATCCGCTACCTGCCTTCTCCGCTGGACGTAGAAGCCATCAACGGTACTGATCCTGATGATGCTGAAAAACAACTGGTACGTAAACCAGACGCTAAAGAACCATTTGCTGCCCTGGCGTTCAAGATCATGACCGATCCGTTCGTAGGCCGCCTGGCGTTCTTCCGCGTATACTCCGGTCACCTGGATGCAGGTTCCTATGTACTGAACGTACGTTCCGGTAAAAACGAGCGTATCAGCCGTATCATGCAGATGCACGCTAACAAGCAGAACCCGATCGACTTCATCGAAGCTGGTGATATCGGTGCTGCTGTTGGTTTTAAAGATATCAAAACAGGTGATACCCTGTGCGACGAGAAACACCCGATCGTACTGGAAAACATGTTTATCCCTGAATCCGTAATCTCTATCGCTGTTGAGCCTAAAACTCAGGCTGACGTTGAGAAAATGGGTATGGCAATTGCCAAACTGGTAGAAGAAGATCCTACGCTGCGTGTAAAAACAGATGAAGAAACCGGCCAGACCGTATTGAGCGGTATGGGTGAGCTTCACCTGGAGATCATCGTAGACCGTATGAAGCGCGAATTTAAAGTAGAAGTAAACCAGGGCGCTCCCCAGGTTGCTTACAAAGAAGCCTTCACCATTAAAATTGAGCACCGCGAGGTTTACAAAAAACAATCGGGTGGTCGTGGTAAGTTCGCCGACATCCAGTTCGAGATCGGACCTGCTGATGAAGAGTTCTTAGCCCAGGATAAAGGCCGCTTCCAGTTCGTAAACGACATCTTCGGCGGATCTATTCCTAAGGAGTTTGTACCTGCGATCCAGAAAGGTTTCGAAACCTCTATGAACAACGGTGTACTGGCTGGCTTCCCGCTCGAAAATATGCGTGTTCGCGTATTCGACGGTTCTTTCCACCAGGTCGATTCCGACTCTATGTCATTCGAACTTTGTGCCAAGCAAGCTTACCGTGAGGCAGGCCGCAAAGCCAAGCCGATCATCCTGGAGCCGATCATGAAAGTAGAAGTACTGACTCCTGACCAATACATGGGTGACGTTACCGGTGACTTGAACCGTCGTCGTGCGATGCTCGAAGGTATGGATACCCGTAACAACCTGCAGGTAATCAAAGCTAAAGTTCCGCTGAGCGAAATGTTCGGTTATGTAACCCAGCTGCGTTCCCTGTCTTCAGGCCGCGCCTCTTCTACCATGGAGTTCAGCCACTACGCCCAGGCGCCTAAAAACGTAGAGGAAGAAGTAGTGACCAAAGCAAAAGGTAAAGCTACTGCTAACTAATCTGATAGCAAGTACATTGAAATAAAGAAAACCGCTTCCCTGGATATCGATTCCGGAAGCGGTTTTTTTATACGCTTATAGAAATAAAACAGCGCTGATAATCAATAGCCTTTTAAACCTTTAACGGCAAATTGGCTCTAAGCTGTGCAACTTTGTTTCCTGCCTGTTTGTTCAGATAGGCATAAAGCAGATTTATTGATAATTGTTAATCTAAATTTTAAAAGCAAATTGATATGAAAAAGTTCCTTTCTTTATTGCTGGTGGCTGCTACCCTGGTAGCCGGTACCGCAAATGCACAGGACGCCAAAGCAAAAGCTATTCTGGATAAAGCCAGCGCCAAGATCAAAAGCATGAAAAGCCTGAAGGCCAATTTTGCCCTTACGATCAATAACGCAGCCGGTAAAGCTACCGGTAGCAAAAAAGGAACCTTCCTGATGAAAGGTGAAAAGTATAAAGTAGACCTTTCCGGCCAGCAGATTATCTGCGATGGTAAATCGGTATGGACCTACCTGCCTGCCAACAAAGAAGTACAGATTACCAGCTTTAACCCTGCTGAACAAACCATCTCCCCGGCTAAACTGTTCTCCGGTTCTTATAACAGCGAGTACAAAAGCACTTATGTAGGCGAGAAAACCGTAGGTGGTAAAAAAGTAGACGTAGTGGAATTGGTGCCTGTATCCGCCAAATCATTTAAAAAGGTACAGCTCTTTGTCGACAAGACTTCCGGTATGATCTCCGGCGGTAATATGGCCGATAAAAAAGGCGGTTCTTACGATTATACCATTTCCGGTGTAAGCAGCTCTGCCGCTTCTGATGCCGAATTCAGTTTCGATACCAAGAAAAATCCCGGAGTCGAGGTGATCGACCTCCGTTAATAAAATTGCTTCAATGCAATGCAAAAGGGAATTGACCATGTCAATTCCCTTTTTTCGTTTCAATAAATAGTGTTGTCTTGGTAGCGGACATTATCCGCTTATACGATTACCCGCTCGATCCAGTTTTCGCCAAAGCTGTAGGGCAGGTAGGCCAGCGAGGGCACCGGCCTGGTAAGGATAAGGCTGGCTTTTTTGCCCCGGGCTATCGTGCCCAGTTGCTGCTCCAGTTCCATAGCAGCCGCGCCGTTAATAGTTTGTGCATGGATCGCTTCCTCGGGCGTCATTTTAAGCTGGGTGCAGGCGAGCGACAGCAGCAGGTTCATATTGCCGGAAGGGCAGGAGCCCGGGTTATAATCCGAAGCCAGGGCAACCGGCAGACCGGCGTCGATCAGGGCGCGGGCAGGCTGGTAATGCATGGCCAGGAAAAAGGCGGCGCCGGGCAGCAGGGTCGGAATGGTATTGCTGCCTTTCAGCGCGTCGATCTCTTCTTCGCCCATGCTTTCGAGGTGGTCTACACTAATGGCATTGTATTGTACGCCTACCTGCACGCCGCCGGAGCGGTGCAGCTGGTTGGCATGTATCTTCGGTTTGAGTCCGTACTTCAGCCCCGCTTCCAGCAGGCGGGCCGTTTCTTCGACGGAGAAAAAGCCTTTTTCGCAGAAGGCATCCATATAATCGGCGAGGCCTTCGCCGGCAACGCGGGGCAGCATCTCATCGATAATCAGGTCGATATATCCTTTATGGTTTTCCTTGTACTCCGGCGGGAAAGCATGGGCTGCCAGGAAGCTGGCTTTAACCGGTATCGGCGCTACTTCCTTCAGCCGGCGGATTACCCGTAGCATTTTCAGTTCGCCTTCGGTGCAAAGACCATAACCGCTTTTTATTTCTATGGCGCCGGTGCCCTGTGCGATCACCGCTTCGAGCCGCTGCAGCGCCTGTTCAAACAATTGCTCTTCACTGGTTTCGTTTAGCCGGCGTGCCGAGTTCAGGATGCCGCCGCCTCTGCGGGCTATCTCTTCGTAAGACAGGCCTTTGATGCGGTCCATAAATTCCTGCTCGCGGGGGGCTGCAAATACCAGGTGGGTATGCGAATCGCACCAGGTAGGCAGTACCATGCGGCCGGAGGCATCGATGGTCTCGTCGGCCTGCAGCTCTGCGGGCAGGGTGTCCATGGTACCGAAGCTATGGATCATGCCCTGTTCGGCGTAGAGCCAGGCATCATCCAGGCAGGGCAGGGTACCCATGTCCTGTCCGTATACCCGGGATTTTCTTTCGGCGCCGGTTTCTACCTGTGCCAGGGTTTTAATATTGCGGATAAGAAGGCGCATAATCAGTTTTATAAGGTTGGAAAGGGCCAATACAGGCCCTGTATTACTTTGGCCTGCAAATAAACAAAAGATTCGCCTATTGGCCGGAGATTTTCCTGTGTAGCCGACTGTTTATAACTATAGCTTGTGTTTTTATCCGCGTAGCCCTTAACGTTACATGAGCTTTGTTAAAGAGTACGATATCGCGCTTATTCAGTGTTAATTATTGCAAACCGTGAAATGTTGCAGCTACTTATTTAGTTAATTGCATCATAAAATTTTAATGCCATGAGCATGCGCTCCTTTCTCCTGCGGCTTACTTTACTGTGTCTCCTGGTTTTACCGGTTAGTGTACTGAATGCCCAACTCCTGCCTCCCAATCAACCCGAACAAGATGCCTGTACGGCGCTACAGTTATGCGGTAATTCTTTTTTTACACCCTATAGCTACCAGGGGCACGGTGTCGTTAGCGACCTTGCAACTACCCCCTGTGGATTCGGTACCGGTGAAGATAATTCCGTATGGTTGAAACTGGTGGTAAATGCGCCGGGTTCAATCGTGTTTACCATAACGCCGGTCGTTGTTTCTGACGATTATGACTTCGCCATTGTGAATGCCACGGGCATCAATTGTAACAACCTCAGTTCTTCGAATGTAATTCGCTGCAACTTCAATACGAATATACCGGTTGCGAATAATGGTATTGTAGGATTGAATTCGACCTCAACGATTACTTCGGTAGCGGCGGGTGCGACCGGTAATCCTTACCTGCAACAGATAACAGCGGCAGCGGGTGATATCTACCTGATCATGATCAATAACTCGAGTTCGGGTGGTGGGGCCAGTTCCGGGTTTACCATCAACTTTGCAGGTTCTACGGCGGTGTTTGGCGATAATACCCCACCGCATTTCAGCACCCTGGTCAATGGCTCGCCCTGCAGTAACAAAACCGGTGTAACCGTACAGCTCAATACCCAGGTCGCCTGCAATTCTATTGCGGCCAATGGCAGCGATTTCCAATTGTCACCGTCGGGTACGGTAACCAGTGCTTCGGGGGTTAACTGCTCCGGTACCAATGGGTATACCAATACGATCGTTGTTAACTTCTCCCCGGCGCTTGCCCCGGGTAATTACGCTATCAAGGCCAAGACCGGCACGGATAACAATACCCTGCTCAACCTTTGTGGCACAGCCCTGTCGCTGCCCGATTCGCTTACCTTTACCGTAGCAGGCGGGCCGGTGTACAGCCAGGCTACCCTGGCCTGTACTAAACTTACGGTACAAACCTCCACGCCCATTAAATGCAGCACGGTAGCCGCCAACGGCTCCGATTTTCATATTACCGGTCCCTCGGCGGTAAGCGTAACCGGTGCGGTAGGGGTAGGCTGTAATGCCGCAGGGTATAGCAATACCATCGATCTGACGCTTGCGGGACCGATTACGACAACTGGCACTTATACGCTCACCGCGCAAAACGGTACGGATGGCAATACGCTTACCGACAGCTGTAATACCAACCAGGTAGTAGGCAATAGTATAACCTTCCATGCGCTGGCCAAACCGGTGCTGCAGTTGCCGGACAGCCTGACCACCTGTAGCAATACGGGAGTGACCTTACCGCTTAATCTTACCAATGCAGATGCCGGTACCACCTATACGTATAGCTGGGCGCCGGCTACAGGCTTGTCTGACGCAGCCATAAAGCAACCGCTTGCCACACCTCCCGGCGACCAGACGTATGTGGTAACCGTGGGCAGTAATGACGCCTCGATGTGTACGGCCAAAGATTCGGTATTTGTACACAGCTTGCAGGGCTTTACCCTGCTCAACCACGATACGACCATATGTGCGGGTGCTGCGGTAACGGTGCATATAACGGGTAGTGATGAATACGCTTATAGCTGGGCGCCGCCCGCAGGCGTGTCGAACCCTGCTGTGAAAGAGCCTGTACTCACGCCGGCTACCACCACCACTTATACGGTTAAGGCGAGCCATGCGGGTTGCAGGGATACCTCACAGACCCTCAAGATAACCGTAGAGCCGAACCCGACGAATATAAAACTGGTGGCCGAACCGGGCAAAGCAATGTGCCAGGGCGATACGATCGTATTGCATGCGGTAGTAAGCCCGGTTGGTTTTAATTTTACCTATGCCTGGTCGCCTGCCGGTGACCTCCAGTATACCGCCGGCCCGGATAATGTGTTTTTCGGCGATACCTCGACAACGATAAAAGTAACGGCCACAACGCCCATTGGCTGCGTAGCCAGCGATAGCGTACGGCTTACGGTTTATCCTGCAGACTTTGGCAGCCTGCTGGTAACCGATACGGGGGTATGCCCGCTGGATACCGTGCAACTGGCTGCTGACGGAGGCGTTTCCTATACCTGGTCGCCTGCCTACGGGCTTAGCAATACTACGATCGCCAACCCGCTGGCCCACCCGCTTACCACTACAGACTACACGGTAGTGATCAAAGATATACATGGCTGTATCGACCGGAAACAGGTTCGTGTAGCGGTATACCCGGCTGCTGTGCTGCAACTGCCCGACAGCGTGAATATCTATCCCGGCGAATCGTATGCCTTCGAACCGGGGGGCAATTGCCTGTATTTCCAATGGTTCCCCTCCTCGGGGCTCAGCAACGCTGCTATAGCCAACCCGCTGGCCCGGCCGGAGGTACGTACCCGCTACTTCGTAAAGGCACATACCCAAAATGGCTGCGAAGTATCCGACTCGGTTGATGTGCTGGTAAAAGAAACCGTTATCGATATTCCGAATGCGTTTACACCAACAGGAGAAGGCAATACCACCTTCAAACCCGCCAAGCGGGGTATCGCTACCCTTAATTATTTCAAGATCTTTAACCGTTGGGGACAGCTCGTGTTCGAAACGACCGATATCGAGAAGGGATGGGATGGCACCTTCAAAGGTGCTGTACAGCCCCTGGGCGTTTATGTATACCTCATCAGCGCGGTAACCGATTCCGGGCGGGCCTTTACCCGGGAGGGTAATGTAACCCTGGTCCGTTAAAAAAGGAACCGGCAGCGTTGTGTTTTGATTGCCGTTTATTTGAAAAAAAAATGCTCATGCTGTATCAGGCATGAGCATTGTTTTTTGGGGTATGTGGCGCCTGCTTATAAAGCCGGCTTACCGGTGAGCTCCTTCGCTGCGCTCAGGATGACAGGTTTCCTTTTGGGAGTTGATGCTTGACACGCTAATACGGCCAGCTTACCGGTGAGATCCTTCGCTGCGCTCAGGATGACAACATTCCTCCTGGTACTTGATGCATTACACGTTAATACGGCCAGCTAACGGATGAGCTCCTTCGCTGCGCTCCCGATGACAACATTCCTCCTGGTACTTGATGCTTTCACGTTGATACGGCCGGCTTACCGGTGAGCTCCTTCGCTGCGCTCAGGATGACAATCGTCTTTCTGGTCCTTGATGCTTTACACGTTAATACGGCCAGCTAACGGATGAGCTCCTTCGCTGCGCTCAGGATGACATCGAACCTTTTGGTACTTGATGCTTTAAACGTTAATACGGCCAGCTTACTGATGAGCTCCTTCGCTGCGCTCAGGATGACAACATTCCTCCTGGTACTTGATGCTTTACACGTTAATACGGCCAGCTTACCGGTGAGATCCTTCGCTGCGCTCAGGATGACATCTAACATCTAACATCTAACATCTAACATCTAACATCTAACATCTAACATCTAACATCTAACATCTAACATCTAACATCTAACATCTAACAT
>NZ_PYGD01000002.1 GCF_003014535.1 Taibaiella chishuiensis
TGGCTTTCTGTGAATTTTGACTTTTTCATTGCTTCAACTTTAAAGTTAGTGTTTTTATCTACTTTTAAACACTACGGTTTTAAGGGAAGCTTACAAAAGTACAAGCGTAAAAGAAGGCATTGTAAAAATTGCGGACATAGGGATCAAGTATTGTCCTTTTTGCGGCGCAGAATTGGCAAAGCTAATCAGGAAAAATAAAGCTCATGTTATGCAGTTGGTGGAAAAGCATAAAGGACTCATTTATTAAATTCGTCGCTCGCTTATCCTCTCCTAGTCTTTTGCCCCATAACTCGCTTTCTACCGAAAACCCGGTATAAATTGATCCTGCTAAGCAGGTATATGTAGCGGTGATCGAATGCCCTAAATTTGTGGCTTTCAGAGCAAATAATAAACTATGTTCACGCCATTCCGCAGATCTGTCCTGGTCCTTTCAGGTTCCCTGTTTTTAATATTGCATGCCGGCAAAAGCCGGTCCCAGTCTCAATTTGATAATAAGTTGCTGAAGACCGGGAAGTATACCCTAACTTGTTACACCGTTGAAGGAGGCAGTGAAACGGATATCGGTACTTTCGCCATCAATATCCGGGTATCAGACAATAAATTGGTCTTGACTACGGTGATGGCCCTTTACGGTCTGGAGGAATGGAAAGACACGGCTATTTCCAACCTGGGTAATTTCAAACCGGTATACCGTTCTTCTTCCAGTACCTTGAAAGATATGGTGCTGCATTATGGAAGCGAGGTTACGGGTTATTACCTGGATAAAAAAAGTGGTAAGAAAACCCAGATCAAAGAAGCGGGGAGCGCTTATTTTGTTGACAGCTATACCTATCCCTTCCTGCTTTCTTTATTGCCGCTTTCTTCGGGTTACAGTACCGAGATCCCGGTGTATGAATACCTGCCGGCCAATAGCAGCAATATTAAAAAAGCCATAGTAGAAGAAGTGAAGCGTAGTACGTATGTAAGCAAGTTTACCGGTACGCACGAGGTATGGGAGGTAACGGTATCGGAACCCGCAACCGGGCAGAAGTCGGTCTCCTATATCGACCAGCAGACGCGGCGGCTGTGGCAGATCGATACCTGGAGCAATGATCACCTGATCAGGATGGTAGATAAGGAAACGGACTTCAATTCGATTAAAAGTCCTTTTGATAAGGCAGCTACCCTGCAGATGATCAAGGGTGGGAAGTCGGTCATCTCGGGACAGGTATTTGCCCGCGATTTCGATGATAATGGTACGGTATTTGCAAAGATGCAGGTCATGAATATCCAGGCGAAACAGGTGGCCCCGCGCGGTACCCAGGTCATCCTCATTCCCTACAATGCCTACTTTAAAGAGTGGATCAAGGTGAATGAGTCGCAGCGGAAAAAAGGCAGGGAAGGTATTGCCTTATCGGATGATGCTGCCCAGTGTATTAAGAGCACGAATGTGTATGACGATAAAGGGCATTTCGAATTTGTAAACCTGATGCCTGGGGAATACCTGCTTTACACGGAATTCGGCTATGATCATAGTTATAGCCAGTCGGAAGTAGTGGGCTATACCGATCATTACCTGAACGGTATGTTCCAGGGAAGTACGGCCAATACGGTAAACCGGAATTACAGTACCGGCGCAAACGCTGTTATTAAAAAAGTGGTAACGGTAACCAATCCCGGTGAGAAAGTTGAGGTAAAGCTTAAGAAAACACGGGCCTGATCCGGAGGCAGGTAATACACCGGGTATATGCCCTTTTAAATAGGATGTTTTATTCCTCACGATAGCCCGCTTGGCATGACATCCTGTTACCAACAATAATAACACCAGCCGCTTCCTGTAAAAGAAGCGGCTGGTGTGTTTCCTACCGGTAGGTTATGGTTAGCGTTATTGCTTCACAATTTTCTGGATCCCGGTTTGTTTGTTGCGGTCTATAAGTTCGAGGATATAGGCGCCGGGGGCTAAGTAGGAGATATCGATCGCCGGTTGGAATGCTTGTGTATGCACTCTTTGACCGGCAATATTATAAATGTGGATCTGCTCAAAATCATGTTTGCTCCGGATAACCAGGTCTTTCACAGCGGGATTGGGAGCGATTATAAAATCATCGCCGGCTTTGTATACGGGCAATATGCCTGTACCAACATTTGCGGAGAGCTGCATATTATCCAGGAAGATATTGATGCAGTTATTGGCCGTTTTATACCGGAACGCAATATAACACGATCCCGGTGTCGGCGGGATATTGATATTCGTTGTTTTTATCCAGCTGCCTGTTTGAAAGTTGGCAGCCCTGAAGTCGTGCAATAGTATTGCAGTGCTGGCCAAAGCCGGGTTCGCATTGCCAACGAGCAGGTAAATACCGATGGTATCATTGGTAGCCGGTGGATTGTTTGCCGTAATCCAGCTGCGGATGGAATCGATCTTACCCCCGGAAGTAAAGGAGAATGCGTTTTTACACACGGTCCAGTTGTTAGCCTGGGCCGTACCGTTTGTGCAGGTATGCATCATGGAGAAGGGCGCGCTATAGGGGTTATGTATGGTTATATTCCAGGGGAAATCGTCCGGGTCGCTTGTGCCCAGGCTGAAGGCCGTCCAACGGCTACTGGCCGCGTTGTCGAAGTTCTCGTAATAGGGTAAGGGCGTTATTTGTCCGGCGGCGCGGTTGGCCAGCGCTAAAGTAAGGGCGATCCATACCAGGATAAGATGTTGCTTTGCGTTCATCAAATGTAGCTTCTTGTTTGTGGATTAAAGAAATAATAAACAAAAGGGGGACTATGCTCGTTAGGACGTCGGGCAGGAACTTGTTCTTAGCAACGCCGGAGTATTCTTTACCAGGGTATGATTTTTGTTTATAAAGCGGCATTTCAGCGGTAGGATAATTGCAGTTGCCTCATCCAAATCCGTAGACCGGGTTTGCAGGACGGATAAGAAATACCGTATTTTGCCGTATACCGAATAAGAGTTTAATGCCCTGATCTATGAAATATAAAATACTGCTCCTGGCCCTGCTGGGGTCTGCCACCGGCGGCTTTGCACAAACCCTGAAAGATTGCTCCTCCTGCGCTACCCAGGTCATCAAACCGGCACAGATCGCGGACAAGAGCATCGACGATATCCGTTACCTGACCAATGATCTTTTTGCCCGCAGGGGTTATGTATTCCAGAGTTCGGAAATAGATGCCTATTACGCCAACAAAACCTGGTACAAGCCGGTTAATGCCAATTATACGATCGAATATAACGCGGTAGAAAAGCAGAATATCAAACTGTTCCAGGACCGTACCAAAGAGTTGACCGCGCAACGGAAGCAATTGACAGAAGCCCTGAAAGGATTCAAAGCCTTGCTGGATGCGGGAGATAAAGAAGCCCTGGCCCGGCAATACCAATACCGCGTAGAAAGCAACAGCGATTTTATTAAAAATGTTACCGATGAAATTTTTATGGACGATATCCATTGGACCCGGCATAAAGGCCTTTACCGAGTAGAGAAGGACAACGGAGATATCGTAAAAGCATACAGCCTGGCGATAGATGGTAACCGGGTTGTGTTTGAGTTTAGCCTGAAAGGCGGATCGGTTATAGACCGCGAAGGAGCTTTGTATCCGAGGGAATATATGACTGAAGCCAGTTACGTGTATATATTCGAATACGTACAGGGCAAATTGGTATTTCAAAAACTGGTGGTTGCCGGGTAAGGGTATTCCGCAAGCGGCGATAACCAATATCCGGTATCAACCGAAAATACTGAATACACATCAGCAACGAAGCAGCCGGTGCAGCGCGTGTACAGGAGCCATAAAGCCCGTTACCTATGCAAGCAAGGCTGTGTTTTGTTGTTGGTCATCGTGTACAGGAATAGCCGTATAGACGAAGCGGAGACCCAAAGGCCTCCGCTTGCATTATTGCAACAATAGCGATCCGGTCGCAGACCGCGCCTGTTATTGCTTCACTACTTTTTCACGGCTATCGACACCGGCGCCCAGTACTTCGATAAAGTAGACGCCCGGTGCAAGTTGTGTTGCAGACTGATAGATGCTGCAAATGCCTTTGGGCAGCTCTTGTTGCGTGGTACGGATCAGCTTGCCCGCCATGTCGTAAACATTAACCGTAACAGTCGATGCCGCTTCGGCAACAAAACGGATGTTCCAGCCGTTGCTTGCCGGGTTGGGCGATATGCTCAGTTTAGACTCTGTTTTTACCTTAAGGTTCAGGGCTTTTTCCGGCCCGTCGCCAATAGCGATGCGGTCCATCTGCAGTACGGCAGTGGCTTCCTGTGGTGCGCTGCTGGCAACACTCTGCCTGGGGTTATATCGTACGATCAGCTCCGGCCAGTAGGCACAGTTCGGATCATCGCTGGTGGCGAAAATCTGCGAACGGTAATAATTGATCTCGTCCGCCATCATCACCAGGAAACCGTTATTGGCATTGGGGTCGGACAGCAGGCCATTCATGATTTGCTGTACCATAGCCGTAACATTTACGCTGGCGGTATAGTTCCAGCGGGAGGTAGTAAGCGGCAGCGATACCCAGTTGGCTGAATTTGGATCAACAGCCGGCTGGTTGTTCCAGGTTACCGTTTGTTCGTTCCAGTTGTTGGATGCGCCGGCGCTGCCGGGTTGTACGCGTTTTACCCAACCGTTGTTGGCCAGCGGATAAGGACTGCCCGAAAAATAGCTGTTACCCCAGTTGCTCGTGGTGGCAGGCGTAAAGAGGTTGAGCTGGGCGCTCAGGATCTGGCTGCCGGCCGGGATCGAGTTTAAACCGGTAAATCGGATCAGCAACCGCGTGGTGCCCGGGTCGCCATTAAAGGTCCATCGTAATATGGAGGCTTCTGCGGCGTTACCGAAGTTCATCGTAGCCGGTGTGGCGGGGTAACCCGTCGGGATTACATTGTTATCCATCCGGTAGAGACCGGCGTCCTGCCCGGCGGTAGCATCGGACTTAAAGGTTACGGTGGTCTGGGCGATGGCGGTGGCCGCGCAGCTCAGGGCGGTTGCCAGTAAGAGGGTGTGTTTCATGTGGTTTAATATATTTGGTGTTTTGCAATATAAACAGAAAGGTTAAGGCAAAAGCCCCTAGTTCGTAACTGTGTCATTTGCTCCCGTCATTGCAACGTATGGGTTCATAACTGTGCAGTACACTTTTTAAATAAAAAAATGTTTTCTGCGTGTTGCTGTCCGGATCGCTGTATGGCTTTACTGTAGCTATATACAGCCCTGCCTGTTTTCGAGGGAATATATTATGTTGTTGTAATGCCCTGCCGGTGCGGATCAGCGGGCAACAATAGCGGCTGTAGTTTGTTAACCCGGTTTGCTTAATGATAACGTACCATGCAGTATCTCGATCAATTTTTGGGCTACAGGATTCCCCTGTTCTTAAAAAACCTGGTCATTGCGGCTGTGGCTGTTTTGCTTGGCTTGCTCATCAGGTTCCTCATCCATAAGTTATTTGTGCTCCTGTCTAAATGGTGGGACTTTATTCTCATAAAATCTACCATCAAACACCTGCGCCGGCCGGTGGCATTTTTTTTGCCCCTGGCTTTCCTGAATGCTTCCTTGTCTTTAATGGTACTGGACACCGCATTACGTGCTCCGTTGGAGAAAATGCTGGAAATAGCGCTGACTGCTGTTTTTGCCTGGATCCTGGTACGTATGGTCATAGTATTGGAAGACTATTTCTATTTTAAGTATGATCTGAACAAAGAGAATAATCTTAAAGAACGGAAGATTCGGACGCAGTTGCAGTTTATCCGGAAGTTCATCATATCACTCATTGTGCTCATTGCGATAGCGATCATCCTGCTGAGTTTCGAAAGCATGCGCAAGATCGGCGCAGGCTTGCTGACTGGTGTGGGTATCGGTGGCATCATTATTGGTTTTGCTGCGCAGAAATCGCTGGGCAATCTCCTGGCGGGCTTCCAGGTAGCTTTTACGCAACCGATCCGGATCGATGACGTACTGATTGTAGAAGGAGAATGGGGCAGGGTAGAAGAGATTACGCTCACCTATGTCGTGGTCAGCATATGGGACCAGAGAAGGTTGATCCTGCCGATCACGTATTTTATCGAAAAGCCTTTTCAAAACTGGACCCGTGTATCGGCCGAACTACTGGGTACCGTTTTTCTTTACCTGGATTATACCATCCCCGTAGAAGAATTGCGGCAGGAATATAACCGGCTGCTACAGGCGCACCCGCTTTGGGATAAAAGGGTAAATGCCGTACAGGTTACCGATAATACGCGCGACGGCCTCGTCGAGATCCGCTTCTTGATGAGCGCGGCCAACTCTTCGCGTGCTTTCGACCTGCGTTGCCATATGCGGGAAGCGATGATCGCCTTTGTGCAAAGCCGGTACCCTGAAAGTCTTCCCCGCACCAGGCTTGAGCTTAAGGATAAGGCGGCCGGTAGATAAAACTGCCGGGTTACTGCCTGTTATATTCCTGGCTGTACCTGCTCCTGTAAGCAGGTATGCGCGGGTCTTCCCGTTTAAATTTATATCCTCTTAAAGACAAGGCCGTTTGGTTGATGGCGTATACCGTTGTCGCCGGTCTTTGTTTCGCTGATCACTACTGGCGCCTTGTTGGTCCGCCTGCTTGTACCGGGGTATTGCCGGTACCGTCGTATGGACGGATGATAAATACATTTTATTTCATTGTGACGATTGCTCAAGTGCCCTACAGGCAATGCTTTCGGCGTTATAGCAATAATTTCTTAACGCCTTCGTGACCTCGGGGTCATATTGCCCGGATAGTTTTGCGCCTCTAAATCTGATTAATGAAAAAACTTCTACCAATGGTATTGCTCCTTGCACTGGCAGACAGGGGGCAGGCGCAAACGTATACGGCGCTTTCGGGTAATGCACTCAACTTTAACGGCGCCACCGCCGTAAGAATGGAATCGGGAACTGGTATCGCCGCACTGCAACCGGCCGATGCGATCACGTTGGAAGCATGGGTAAATGTACCCTGCTGCCAGGCCACGGAGCATACGGTCCTGGCTTATGGCGACGGAGTGAACGATAGTTATATCCTGTCTGTCGGTGCCTACGGTCCGCGACTGCAGTTACAAAATGCAGCAGGCGTATTTACCGATGTAAAACGTACGGTAAAGTACGAGCAGCTGAATACAGGCCGCGATTACCATATTGCCGTAACCTGGAGTAAGGCAGCGCAGAAGGTGGTGCTTTATATCGATGGCTTTAAATATTACGAGCAATCCGGTATCCCTGCTTTCGATATTTTTTATAATGCCGGCAGCCGGCTGACCATCGGTAGCAATACCGGCCTGTCGCAATCTTTTAATGGCAGGATCGACGAGGTAAGGATATGGAATACGGAACGCACGCAGGCGGGCATCCGCGCAGCGAAACATAATACCTTAACCGGCTCGGAACCCGGCCTGGTGGCTTATTACCGCTTCGACGAGGCGACCGCTGCCCTGGCCGCACCTACGGGCAGCGGGCCCGCGCTTACCGGTTATAATATGACAACAGCCAATAGGGTAGGTTCTACGGCCCATATCCCGGCTAAGGTAAGCTACTACACCAGCCGCATCCAGAATACGGTTTGGGACATCGAAAAGACGATCGCAACCGGCGTTACCTGGAAGTATAAACTGTATGATACTTTGTTCGACAACCGGCAAAGCATCAATATCCTGGACATCGACCTGGCTGTTGCCGATGTAGACCTGCGTATTGCCAACTTACCGGCAAATACCAATAGCGCGCTGGCTAAAATGAAGACCAGCGATATGCTGAAAAAGTACGGGGCTATCGCAGCGGTGAATGGTAGCTACTATAATACGGCAAGCCCTTATGGCGCTGCTACCTTCCTGCGGGAGGCCGGCACTACTGCCGCCGCTACCAACCAGGCGCACGGCGTGGGTTATCCCGACGAAAAAGCAATCGTGTTCAATACCGGTAACGCGGATATGCAGGTGATTGACCGGCCGGCTGCAAACCAAAGCAGTCCTGTATTTCAAAGCGGCTGGAATGGATTCTCCGGTTTTGATAATGTGCTGTCGGGTGGGCCCGGCTTGCTTACCAGTGGTAATGTGACCTACGAATATGTTCCAATGGAAGTATCGCACGAAGGCGCCGGTGGCAGTTCTACCTGGAGGTGGCATATGTCCTATTATCCTTTTACCGCGGCTGGTGTAACGGCCGGTAACCACCTTATACTGGCTACCGGCGATGGGCGTACCGCCGCGGTAGGCGGAGTGGCCGGTCTTACGGTAGAGCAGGTCGCCTACCTGATGAAAGCCCTCGGTTGTACCGACGCCTTGAAACTGGATGGCGGCGGATCGAGCACGATGGCTATCGAAGGGGCTACCTACAGCGACGTGGTGAATTATCCGAGTGATAATGGTGTGTTCGATCACGAGGGCGAAAGGGCGAATCCGAATGCCTTGCTGCTGATTCCCCGCACCCGGCGTGGTTCGGGCTCTGCGCTTGCTTTTGATGGCACAGATGACCGGGTGGTGATTCCACATGGCGATATCGGCAACCCTACCGGCAACTTTTCGGTAGAGGGCTGGGCCAGGGTCGACAACGGCAGCGGCGACGATGCCCTGATCTCCAAACACGATAACACCAGCGGCCGTAAGGGTTATTATATCCAATACAGCTACAGCAATAATAAACTGAGTGCAGGTATAGGCCGGAGCAATAACAGCTGGGGCGCGGTTACCGCTACAACCCCTTCCTGGCAGGCTAACCAGTGGCATCATTTCGCGATGACCTATAACCCGGTTACCGACAGCCTCCGGCTTTATGTAGATGGTGAATTTGCCGGTGCGACGGTAGTGCCGGATCCCGTATTCAGCACCAATAATCTCTGTATCGGCGGCTCTGATTTTTATCCTGCCAACGCTTTTAAAGGTGGTATGGACGAAGTGCGCTTCTGGTCCCGGGAGCTGAGCCAGGAGGACATCAGGGCTAATATGCACCGCAATGTAACCGAAACGGCTGCCGGTCTTACCGCTTATTATAAGTTCGACGACTTTACCTTAAGCCCTGTAAAGGACTACAGTGCCGCCGGTACGCATGGCACGACTGCCGGTAATATGAACCTGTACAATATCGTTGCCTCCTATGCACCCATAGCCGGGGCACGCTTCGACAGCCTGTCTGAACTTGGCGCCAACTGGTCGGCTTACAATACCAGCGTACGTAGCGGCACAACAGTATCGGCTGCATTTACGGCCGAAAATAAATACCTCCTGCTGGCGCATAACAATGCAACCGGCGATACCGTTGCCGGTGTACCTGCAGGTCTGAACAAGCGGTTACGCCGCAGCTGGCTGGCCGATAAATTCGGCAACGTGACCGAATCCATGAACCTGGCTTTTAATACTGCCCAGTTGGGCGCAGGCGTGCTGGATGCGAACCGGGAGTACTTCCTGTTGTTCTCTGAAAACGGCGCCGACTACCAGGCCCTGTCGGCCACGGGCGCCTTGCTTGCCAATAACAGTCTCGTGTTTGCCGGTATTACCATCCGCGAAGGTTGGTATACGATAGGCTGGAAGCCCATTACCTATATGCAGGTACCCGGCAATAAAGCAATCGAATTCAATGGTGCTGCCGATATCGTAAGGGTGCCTTATACCAGCTTTGGCAACCCGGCCGGCGACTTCTCGATCGAGCTCTGGGCGCGGATCGGCGCGAACGGCAGCGGCGACGATGCGCTGATCAATGCCAATGAAAACGTAAGCGGCCGTAAAGGTTATTTTATCGAGTATGGTTATGCCAACTCTGCGACCCCGGGTCTGAAAACGGGTATTGCCCGTAGCAATGGTAACTGGCTGACGGCACAATATGCTACCGCCAACTGGCAACCCAACGAATGGCATCATGTAGCGATGACCTATAACGCCACAACGCGCACGATTACCCTCTTCCAGGATGGCGTACCCGTAGCAACCGCCAATATGGGTAGCGACGCAGCGTTATTCAGCACCCGTCCCTTTGGTATAGGGGGCTCGGATGCCTATACAGGCAACGGTTTTAAAGGCGCTATCGACGAAGTAAGGGTATGGAACAAGGCGCTCACCGCAACCGAGATTAAAGATTCGATGCATCTGCAGGTGAGCCCGGCCAACCCGATGCTTAAGGCTTATTACAAGCTGGATTCGTTGGCGGGCGGTACTACGCTCATCAACGAAACAGGGGCTGCACTGAATGGTACGGCAGCGGGTGGTATGAGTGTCAATAACCTGGTTGCCTCTTATGCACCAGTGGATATGCAACCCCTGAGTGGTTTCCTGTCCTATAACGGTAACTGGGCGGCAAGAGCCGGTAGCTATAACAAAGGGCTGAAAATTACAACGGCCTATACCGGCGAGGCCGCCTATCTCTTGCACAAGACCAACAATTGCGATGGCCTGGACACTACGGCTGCCGTGGCTTACAAACAGTTGAAGCGGGTATGGTATATGAGCAAGAAAGGGATTGGTAACAGCCAGCTCCACCTGGAATTTTACAGGGACAGCCTGCTGCAGGTTACAGACACGACCAGTATGGTGTACCTCTTGCACTCCGGTGATAATACGGCCTACCAGGTACTCGACTCCCTGCCTGTGAATAATACCACGGCCATTTTCTCCTTCTCTATGCAGGATACCCTGAACGGTTACCTTGGCCTGGGGCTGAAAGCCGGACCCGGTATGCCGCTCCCGGTAAACCTTGTGGCCTTTACCGCAATTGCTTCGCCGGATCAGCAGGCCGCCTTGCTCGAGTGGCAGGTAGCCGGCGAACATCAGCTGAAAGCCTATATCGTGGAACGCAGTACGGATGCGATTCGCTTTACAGCGTTGGGTGGCGTTGCCGCGACGGGTAAAAATAAATATGACTTTAGGGATGAAACGCCGGCGCAGGGTGTCAACTACTACCGGTTGAAGATGGAAGATGCCGATGGCAGTTATGTATACAGCAAAACGCGTCCGCTGCTGTTCCGCGAAACCGGCGCCTGGCTCGACGTTCGTCCTAACCCGGTAAACAACCAGCTGCAGATTATCGCTGTTGGTCTGCCGGCGGAAGGACTGACCGGCTCCATCGTGGATCTGACGGGCAGGCTGGTACAGCAGTTTTTGCTATCCGGTACGGCTACTACCCTGGATACCCGCAACTGGGGCAGTGGTACTTACCTGGTAAAGCTTTCCAATGGCAAAGTATTTAAAGTGGTGAAATTATAAACGACCTGTCCTCCGGGTATATTACCGGGCTGGGTTTTCGGCGGCCGTAGGAATGCTTTCCTACGGCCGCTTCTCTATTGCGGGCCTGGTCGGGCAAACCGGGTAAAGTATCTGTGCAGGCATAGCCGGTTACAAGAGAGCGTTTGTCTTTTTTCGATATTTTTGAATGCTGCTTCTAACCCCGGCAGACCCACAAACTAAACCGGAAACCTATGAAAACAATCATTGCCTGTCTTTTCCTTTTGCCCGGTGCTCTTTTGCAGATGCCTGCTGCTTTTGCTTTTATCCCGGCAACGGATAGCAGTACCACAGCGGCGGTTAAAAAGATCGATAACTATACGATCCAGTACCTCATCATTTTTAACGATAAGCAGGAGATATTGATGATGAAGAACAAACTAGGCTGGCATACGCTGGTTATCCGCTCGAATGAGCCCCTGGCTATCCGCGAGGCATTAGAGGGGCTGGCCGGCTCTATCGGGCTTCAGGTAAAGGATATCAAATTGGGCGGTCTGTATACACATAAATTCGAAGGCCTGCCGGATCACCCTGAAGCGTGCTTCAGGAGCCATTATACGGCCACCTATGTAAGCGGTGATATCCGGCAACCGGCGCAGGGCGAAACCAGTTATCACTGGATACCGGTAAAAGAATGCCTGGACAAATTTCATTTCGAATTTTTGCGCGAGCAGACGGAGCCTATACTGAAAGACCGCACAAAGGTATGGGGCGGCACCTTCCTGATCAGCTGGGAGGGCGATACCTACAAGGGCTCTAAGGTGCTGGAAGCTATTTATGTGTTGAGTGAATAAGCGCACAGGCGCGCTGTGACCGGTCGCTTTTATGGATTTTGAACATATAGGTTTGTCCGTTCGACTGTCGTTCCTGCTTATGATGATATATTGATTGCTGGTGCGCAATGGTTCTTATAATAACAATAATCTTAATCATTTTATATAAAGTAGAAACACCTGTTTGTCAAAACAGGTGTTTCTACTTTTTGCCCCGCGGGCAGGGCTTGGTACTTTCGTAAAGCCAAATTGTCTACAGGCATATAACCCAGGCCAGGACCCTTATGCATAGGGCTTATACACCTGCAGGCAACGAACGATCACGATAAAAATCTTTAGCCTATGTCTTTCCCGACGCATAACTGGATGAACTTTGTAAGCAGCCGTAAAAAACTGAGCGACCTGACGATACCCGGTACTCATGATAGTGGTACCTGGAAATTGAGTGGTTTATATCATTGCCAGGACAGAAGCCTGGGCGAGCAATTGCAGGCCGGTATCCGGTTCCTGGATATCCGGCTCAAACCGAGTGGTAAAGCCGATGAACTGGAAGTGTGGCATGCCGGCGGTAATGCCCACCTGAATTTCCGGAATGACATCGTGGGCGTATGCCGCGATTTCCTTGCTAAAAATCCTTCGGAAACGATCATCATGTCGATCAAGGACGAAAGCCAGACCTATGTCCGGAAAGAAGCTTTTTACAACAGGCTGCATGACGATATGCTTTCTTTCGGACACTTGTTTTTCCTGCAGCCTAAAATACCCGTCCTGGGCGAGGTGCGCGGCCGGATCGTATTGCTGCGCCGTTGCTGGGCCAATGCCAGCGAAGGTATCGATGTAACCGGCGGCTGGCCCGATGGCGGCAACTATAAAAACGGTAAGCATAGCTGGACCAATGCTGCGGACATCCCTTTTACGGTACAGGACAAGTACTCCGGTTTTCTTTCGGTAAGGAGAGGCGATAAGTTTAACGACCATGTGCTGCCGCTTTTAAATGAAGCGGCAAACAACGCTGATCGCCTGTATATCAATTTTACCAGCGCGGTACTGGACGGCGGTGGTAGCCTTCCGGCCCCGCCCAGGTTGCTGGCGGAGGCTACCAATCGTTTATTGCTGGCATACCTCAATAATAAGCCCCAGGCGCGCTATGGCATTATAGCTATGGATTTTCCGGAACTGGAACCGGAACTGATCAAGAAGCTGATCGAATGTAATTACCAGGATCCCGCATTCCTGCCCCGTATGACCAATCGTAAGGGCGACCGGGTATTGCTGCGTTTCGACGGCGGCCTGCACGCGCTTTTGAACCCGCGTTACGGCCACCGCTTATGGGGTGGTAACTGGAACTGGCAGGACTGGGCCAACCTGGGCTGCCCGCTTGAGGCCCCGAATATGGTGGAGAGTCATCTCGTTAAAACCCTGCCTGGTGGCGAGTTGTACCTTGCCTATAACGGTACCAATGGCAAGGCTGTGATCAGGCGCATTGTGTCTGCTGAAATGCAGGACCTGTACGGCTTTCAGGGTAAGCCCGATGAGATCAAGGAGGTTTATATCCGGCAGTTTGAAAAGGGGCCGGCGCTGACGCTTGGCGGCCATGCTTTTATGGAAGACTTCCGGGTGCGGAACAGGATGGATAATAAGCAGTACCTGGTATTCGACGGGCAGTTGCACCACATACCTGGGCCGGATATAGCCGGCAGACTATTGGGTAAAGATCCTTGCTGGTTTCGCGAATGGGCTTTCGTAGCCGGGAAAGAGCAGGAAGGCCTGCCTTTAACCGATGCACGGCTGCTGAAGTTCGACGACAGCGCCCAGGTATACCTGAGTTACACCCTGCCGGGGCAGACGCAACCCGTGCTGCGCGCCATTCCCAACCCGGATATGCAGCAGGCCTGGGGCCTATGGGGCGAACCGGAAGAAAAGCCGGCAAAAGAAAAGGCGGTAAACTATAACGAACAAACATTGCTCAGTCATAGCCGGCAACCCGCCGGCGCGCCGGCCAACCAGGATATTGTCGAGATCCGCAGTATGCTGGATATCGATAAATGCCTGGATATAGCCGCTAATGGTACGGATATCGTGATCCGTTCGGTAAACGGTACCCCAGGCCAGCGCTGGAAGCTGACCGATGCCGGCGATGGTTACCATTACCTCGAATCGCAGGCAGGACAGGATAAAGTGCTCGATGTAAAAGCGGGAGGTACAGGGAACGGTACGGGCATCATCGCTTTTCAGCGCAACCGTTGCGACAACCAGCAGTGGAAAATCCTGCCGGCCCCTCATGCGCCGGGGCTTTACTACCTGGCGCCTAAACATGCACCGGGCTGTTGCCTGGACCTGGGCGGTTTTAAAACCCGGGATGGCGCTGCGCTTATTTTACATAAACAGAAGGACGACCGGGACCGGGCTAACCAGGTATGGTATTTTCATAAGGTCAATGGATAAGGTATAACGCATAACAGCTGTGCAATTGTTTACAGTAATTAACATTGTTTACATTCATTCTCATAAATTGACGTTCGTTTTTTTTAGTAATCTCTTCTTTTGTAGGTATTAAGTAACAACAAAAAAACTTGAACATGAAGAAGAACTACATGAAACTACTTGCGGTATTGTTGGTGATGATAGCCGCGCAGGTTAACGTTATGGCTCAGAACCGCAAAACGAATATGGAGTTGAAAATGGTGAGCCCGGCTGCTAATGCGACTATCGCCAATGGCGCCAATTTAAATGTCTCTGTCACTATCAAGAATCTTGGTCCGGATGCCTTGTTGCCAACGGATACTATGGTTTTGCTCCACAGCGCTTTACAGAGTGGGGAGATATTACGGGTTGCTATCGGCTCCATAACCGGCGGCGGCAACCTGGCGGTCGGCGCTACCTCGCCTGTGCTCTCGCTTGGCAGCTATCAGAATAACAATACCGGCTCTGACCAGACCGCAGACTTCTGTACCCTCTTGCTGGATGTGAACCGCTCGAACATCACGCTGCAGGGCAGGACCAGTCCATTACAAGAGAAGTGGGATGATACCGATACCACCAACAACCGGGCTTGTGCAAAAATTACTTTAAAAGGAAAACCGGTAGGCCTCTTCGAT
The DNA here is from genome assembly GCF_003014535.1 of Taibaiella chishuiensis. Lineage (GTDB taxonomy): Bacteria > Bacteroidota > Bacteroidia > Chitinophagales > Chitinophagaceae > Taibaiella > Taibaiella chishuiensis. The sequence continues at coordinate 15,061 of NZ_PYGD01000002.1, forward strand.
GTAGACGGTGTTAAAGAATCGCTGGTAATGGGTCCCAACCCGGCCAATCGCGAAGTGAGCTTCCTGCTTAGCCTGGAAAATACAGCCGCTGTACGCGCGACCGTAAGAGACATCCAGGGCCGTGAGGTAATGACCCGCGATTATGGCCGTGTACCAGCCGGCGATAAAGCACCTTTAAAACTGGATGTTTCCGGCCTTAGAAATGGCATTTACCTGGTAGAACTAAACAGCGGAGACAAAAAATCTGTAGGTAAGCTGGTGGTTCAACATTGATGCCTGCTTTAAGGTGCAACCGTAACTTAGGTTACCACTGCATATATACCCGACTACAGCCCGGCTGTTAAAAAGCCGGTGCTTATAACGGGAAAATACTACGGGGGCTGTTGACCTGCCCGTGTACAAAAAGAGGCTGTCCTATTGCAGGACAGCCTCTTTACTGTTTTATGCTTAAGCGGGAAAAGCGGCACTACTATGCGGCGCTATTGCTTAAGCGTTTTCTTTATTTTACAGGAGCACCGAATTTATCGAGTTCGGCCACTTCGTAACCTTTGGCTTTAATCCGGTCCATCAGTTTGGCTTTATCGCCTACCAATACCACGATCAGTTTGGATTGCTCCGGCACGTAACGGGTAGCCAGTGCATTGATGTCCGAAACCGTAAGCTGGTTCAGTACTTTATTCTGCTGTTCGGATACATCCTTAGGCAGGTTATAAGTCAGGATGCGATCCAGGAAGATGGCCTTCTGGAAGCCGGTTTCATATTTGCGGGCCTCGCTCTGGGTCATCGAGCTTTGGGTAAACTTAAGCTCGTCTTCCTTAATGCCACCTTTGCGGTATTCGTCTATGATGCGGAATACATCTACCAGTGCGCTATCAGTAGCATCGGCTTTAATGCCGGCGCCAAAGGTATAACTGCCGGTATATTTATCGCCGGTAAAGTAAGAGCGGGCACCATAAGTCCATCCTTTATCTTCGCGCAGGTACAGGTTAAGCCGGCTGTTGAAAGCGCCACCCAGCGGGTAGTTCATCACGCCTGCTTTATAATAATCCTGTAGTGCATCGTACTTCAGGTCGGTTACATAACCAACGCGGAACTCGGTTTGCGCTGCATTGGGCACATCTACGAAATATACTTTCATGGGGCCGGATGCCGGTGTAGCAGGGAGTGCGGGCAGCTGTACGTCGTTGCCCGGCATTTGTTGCAGGAAGCCCAGTTTGCCGGTGATTTCGGCTTCAGGCACATCGCCTACTACGATCACTTCCGCATCTTTATGCGAGAAGTAATTTTTGTAGAAGTTTTCGATATCGGCCAGTTGGATCCGGGCAATGGTTGCTTCCGTACCATCTGTCGATTTACCGTAAGGGCTTTCTGTACCGTACATCATACGGCTGAACACGTTGTCGGCTACATAGGTAGGGCGGTTCAGGGCATTCTTTACACTCTCCGATGTTTTCTTTTGGTTAGAGATAAAGGCCTCCTGGGTAAAACGGGCATGCAGCAGGCGCTCTTCCAGCAGCTGCAGGGTCTTGTCCAGGTTTTTATGCAACGTACGCACATTAATCGTTGTATTGTCTTCGCCGGTGCTTACATCGATGCTGCTGCCCAGGTTGTCCAGCGCCGTGGCAAACGCTTCGGCGGTATAGTTTTTGGTGTCTTCATTCATCATGTCGGAGAAGAGACTGGCCAGGCCGGTTTTATCCGGGGTATAACCATCGATCATTTTTCCGCCTTTGATATTGATGGAAATAGTAACCACCGGGATCTCGTTGCTTACCGTACCAATGGCTTTGATGCCGCCCGGTAAGGTTTTTTGCCAGAATTCAGGCGCTTTTACCACCACACCCGGACCCGCTGCGGGCATTTTGGAACGGTCAAAGTTATCTTTTGCTTTGTTGTATTTCAGTTTGCTGTAGCCATAGTCGGGTGCTTTATAACCGGCTTCGGATACCGTATAGTTATCGGCTGCCGCTACATTGCCTTCGCTGCCTTTGGTCTGCACGCTTACGATAGTTGCATATTTGCCTTTGATGTACCGGTTGTAGGCACTCATTACATCGGCCTTGGTCAGCGAGCGTGTTGCCTGCAGTTGTTTGCCGATATAGTTGGGATTGCCGGTAAAGGTAGCATAAGAGGCCAGTTGCGATACTTTTCCGGATACGCTTTCGAGCTGGTAGATCAGGTTGGCTTCGGTACTGTTTTTATACTTGCTCAGCTCTTCGTCGGTAATGCCGCGTTTTTCGAACTCGGTAAAGGATTCGCGCACCAGCTTTTCCATATCCGATAACTTCTGGCCCGGGTAAGGCAGCACGGTAATGGAAAATTCGCCGGCCAGTTCGGTAGCCGGGTTAGAGGCGCTCGCGCTTACCGCTTTATTGGTCTTGATAAAGTTTTTATAGAAAATAGAATTTTTACCCTGACCGATGATCTCGGCAAGACAATCCAGCGCTACCTCATCTTTGGTGAAGGAAGCAGATCCGGGGTAAACCATGCGCAGCATAGGCAGTTTGGCATAGTTGTCGGTCATGGATACATAACGGTCCTGGTTCAGTACCGGCGCCGGCAGTTTTACGGGCTCCACTTTAGGTCCTGCGGGAATAGAACCGAAGTATTTGGTTACCAGGGCTACCACCTGCTTGGGGTCTACATCGCCGCCAACGGTTACGATGGCATTGTTGGGGCCGTACCAACGCAGGAAGAAGTTCTTCAGGTCGTCGGCGTTAACGCGGTTCAGGTCTTCGATATACCCGATGGTCAGCCAGGAGTAAGGGTGGCCGTAGGGATACAGGTTTTTGCTGGTAACCTCGCCCACCAGGCCATAAGGCCGGTTGTCGTAATTCTGTCCGCGTTCGTTCTTTACGGTTGCACGTTGTACTTCAAACTTCTTCTGGGTAACGGCATCGATCAGGAAGCCCATACGGTCGGATTCGAGCCAAAGCATTTTTTCCAGTTGGTTGGCCGGTACGGTTTCAAAATAATTGGTCCTGTCGCGGTTGGTAGTACCGTTAAGGGTACCGCCGGCTTCGGTAATTACTTTAAAGTGTTCTTCATCGGCTACGTTATCCGATCCCTGGAACATCATATGTTCGAAAAAATGGGCGAAACCGGATTTGCCGATCTCTTCCCGCGCAGAACCTACGTGGTAGGTAACGTCGACATGTACAATAGGATCGCTGTGATCTTCGTGGATCAGCAGGGTCAGGCCATTGGGCAATACATATTTTTCGTAGGGAATTACGATATCGCTCCCTTTACGGCTTACTTTTTCTACAAGTTTAGCCTGCGCCTGCACATAGGAGGGGCTGCACAAAAAGGCGGCCGCTGCTACGGTGAGTACCAGTTTTTTCATTTGACTTGAGGATTGTTTGTTGTGATGTGCCCGGAGGCTGGGCCGTGAAGTTCTGTTTTTTTTATCAAAAAAGGTGTCGCAAGACAGATAATAAGCGGTTGCAGGCGGCTTAGGACCGTAATTTCCCCCGTTAGGGGGGAGCCGGGGACCTTATTGCACAAATCAATATTTTAAGGCTAAATTTGTGTCCTAATTATCTGAACTATGGCTATTCAAACCGGGCAACAAGCTCCCGAATTTACATTGCGCGACAGCGACAAACAGGAAGTAAAACTCAACGACTATAAGGGCCGCAACGTGGTGCTCTTATTCTTCCCGCTGGCATTTACAGGCGTGTGCACCGCCGAGTTGTGTTCGCTGCGCGACAATATGACTACCTACAATAACCTGGATGCCCAGGTACTGGCGATCTCCGTGGATTCTTTATTCACGCTCGATAAGTTCAAAAAAGAGCAAGGCTTCAATTTCCCGCTGCTGAGCGATTTTAATAAGGATGTGTCTGCAGCCTATGGTTCGCTTTACGAAAACTTTGTACTGGATATGAAAGGTGTTTCCAAAAGGTCGGCCTTCGTACTGGACAAAGAAGGCGTGGTAAGGTATGCCGAAGTGTTGGAAGATGCCGGTAAAATACCTGATTTTGATAAAATACAGGAAACCCTGCAAAGCCTTTCCTGATTCCTGTCGTCTTAATGGACAAGGGAGTATTGCGCCCGGCGCCTGTTGGGCGCAATAACTTACCTTTATCCCCGCATTATTTTTTTTGTTTAAAACTAAACCGATGAAAAGAAAATTACTCCTTGGCGCATTATTGGCGTCTTCCCTCTTTGCAGCAACGGACAGCCATGCCCAGAGCTTTACCAATGCCGGCCTCGAAACCTGGCATAACTTTACTTCCGCTACGCTGGCGCTCGAAGCGCCCAATAACTGGTATGGTACCGATTCGCTGATCGCGGCTATTGCCCCGGTTGCCGGCTCTTTCGGTTATTCCATCACCGCTGCCAAACAATTGTATAAAAGCACGGATAGCCATAGCGGCCAGTTTGCTGCAGAGGTACAGTCCAAATTCGTAGGCAATACCGTTGGTAATATTCCGGGTGTATTTTCCAATGCAAAAATCGCGATCGATTTTATAGGACTGGTTACCGGCGGCAACCTTAGCGATCCTGCCGCTATTCTCCAATACCTGTCTTATTCCCAGGCTACCCCTATTACCAATATGGTAGATACCGTAAGTGCATGGGTAAAGCTGGAAAGCGCCAACCTGGACACGGCGATGATTACCGTAATGGCGGTTAAAAAAGTACAGGCTTCCGGTGGCGGCGACTCTACCGCGGTACTGGGAGCAGGCGAATACAGGATACTGCCGGGTACGAATGCTTATACCCGGGTAGCAGTACCGGTGCTTTACCAGGGCAGTAACGTGCCCGAGGAGCTGATCGTGGTATTTACCAGCAGCGATCCTATGGCTGATACCGTTCATTCCGGTAATAAACTGCTGGTAGACGATGTCGCGTTCTCTTATAAATCCAATGGTACCAGCATTCAGCAGCCCCTGCTGGCCGAGCAGGTAGCCCTCGTATATCCTAACCCGGCCAGGGGTACGGTTTACTTTAACCTCAACCCAAGAGAGCGTGCCGAAGAATATATGCTGACCATTACCGATGTCAGCGGCAGGGTTGTATTGCACGAACAACTGAAAGAAGCGGTGAACGCCAAAAATGTGAAGAGCTGGGCTAAAGGCGCTTATTTTTATAACCTGGGCAACACCAGGAATGGTCGTTTTGCCAAAGGTAAATTCGTAGTAGAATAAACAACGCCCCAGGCGCATCTTATACAACAAGGCTCCCGGCTGTATAGCCGGGAGCCTTTATTTATTGAGCGGGAAGACTTGATTATTTAGCGAGGAAGATCTGGGTGAAATACAGGCTGCCATCGCGGGCCTCGGCAATACCGATGCCGATATGCGTATAATCGCCCAATAGATTTTTGCGGTGCCCCGGGCTATTGATCCAGAGGTTGACCACGGCTTCGGCATCCAGGTGGCCATAAGCCACATTTTCTGCGAAGGCCGAGCCCCAGCCCAGTTCGGAACGGATGGCGGCGGTACGTTTGTCGAAGCCCTTATGCCCGAAGCCTACTTTTTTGCGGGCCATATTCTTACTATGGGCCTGCGCCTGTTCGCTCAGCTCGTCGAGCAATACCAGGGGCTTCAGCCCTTTCGAGCTCCGGAACTTATTGGTGAAATAAAGGATGTCTTCGGTCATGTCGCGGTCCCTGGCCTGCGCAGCAGGAGCAAAGAACAGGACAAAACTGCACAGCAGGGCGGCTAAGCCGGTACGGAACGATAATGTCATCTTGTGGAGCGGTGTTTTAAAATGCCATAGTATGGAACACCGGAACAGGGATTGGGTTTAATGGTCGTCGGGTAATACGGGGAAAAAAATCAGGGAAGGTCCTGCCGGCCGGTTATGCCAGTTTCGAAAAGACAGAGAAGAAATAACAAACCGTAGCCGCAAAGATAAAGTGGGCACAGAACAGGCTGAGCTGGTACAAGGGTATCCGGATGGTGGGCGGGTAAGGATGGAAGCCCAAAAAGATCTTCCAGAGCACGATGCCGGCTATACCGCTCAGGATGGCCAGCAATATGACGGAGGAAATACCCGGCACGCCTACGCCCATATGCCACAGCTGCCAGAACAGGAAAGTAAAGACAAAGCCCAGGATGTACTGGCTGCCGATGCCCACTACCTGGGCGCGCCGGCTGCCCGACAAGGCGCCGTCGCGGTGCGTCTCGAAGGTAAGCATCGTACCCAGTATGCCCGATATGCTGAGCGGGCTGCCGGTAATATACTCCATGCCATACATGAACAGGTTCATTAGTGCGGTGGCAACGACCGCGGTAGCGAGTAAAAGAATTATTTCCATAATACCTGGTTTTAAATACGGACCATAAGGACTGTTGCAAAATCTATACCCAAAATGCCGGAACCGGTATATTGCCCTTTCCTGCTTTTGCGCAGCCCTTTCGGGTAGCGGGTTTTCGTAAATGTTAATGTAGAAAAAAGGCGAATATTCCCCTGTATGTGGTAACTATTGCCCATCGGAAATTTGCCTGTGAAAAAGGCCGTCGCGAAGACGGCCTTGCAGATAAAACAAAAGATATTTCCGGGTTATTTCATAAAGGCGAATACCTCGTCGTTATAACAATACCATTCAAAAAAGGCGTCAATACCCGGTACGCATTCCGTATCCTGTCCTTTGCCCCGGTAGCTGTGCCAGAAATGATCGATAACGGCATCCGTATCGCTGCAGTAGGGGGCAATGATCTCGGTACATACGGCTTTTAGAATCACATAGGCCGTAAACCATTTCAGTTGTAATTCTATTTGTTGTTCTTCTGTGCCATATTGTTCCTGGTCGAGGTATTGTTCTTCCTGTTCCAGGAAACGCTCAAATTGTGCGATGATGGCGTCTTCCAGTTGCTTGTTCTTATCGGTGTTCATACGCTGACGAATTTTCGGTTGAGTATGTTACCGGCCCGATCCGTTTCTTGAGTTACCAGGGAGCGGGGCTCCCCTGGTGCAACAAAAGCCGCCAGGATCTTACCGGCAATTTTCTTAATATATAGACGTACAAAATCTGTTCCGAACGGGGGTATAACCCGCTGCATAAAAAGTTATAAAATGCCTAAAACTTAGAAAACGCAGTTTAAAGGCGTTTTGGTATAGGCAAGCTATAAATAATGTAAATAATTTAATTGACTTTAACGAATATATAAGAAATGCTACAGGTAAAACCCTGGTTATAATTGGCAGTAGCCTCCGACCCTTTGTCGTTGCCGGTCATTTTTGGATAAAATGCCGCAGTGCCTTACCTTAACCGGATGAATAAAAAGGAATACCGGTTCGAAGGCGGGATCGTAGAAGTGCTGTTCCAGGAGGGTAGCGTCCATATTGTAAACGATACGCAGTTGTGGGCTTTACTGGAGGGAAAGATCAAAGAAAATACGACCACCCTGGTGGCCTGGATTGTTGAACAATACAGGCAGTTGCAGGGCCGCGACCTGGCCATTACCGGCGACTCGCTGGCAGTGGAGATCTGGGGCCATGTTTACTTCGAATATTACCTGCTGATCCTTAAAGAGCTGGTGCGCCTGCAATTGGTCGCCGATCTGCTGGAGCCCCTGCTGGCCAAAAGCGATGTGATCGACTGCGGCGAGACCGGGTACGACAATAACCGCAAACTGTGGGATATGCTGGCGCCGCATAAGGACTTTATACTGGGTATGCTACCGGGTAAGATAGATCCGGCGCAGAAAGAGGGGAGTACAGGGTCGCCCCCGGCCTGATTAATCGGTAACCACGCCTTTTTTTAAGGCATAAACGGCAAGCGCCGTGCGGCTCTTTAACCGCAGTTTGGAGAACAGCGTATCGCGGTAGCCATGCACGGTATGGAGGCTTACGCCCATCTTCGTGGCAATTTCCTTGTAGGACAGGTCGGAGCAGCAGTTTTCCAGGAACTCGGTTTCGCGATCGGTAATATTCATGCTCTGGGCGCTGCCGGCGCGCCTTATGGTATTGATCAGCATCATTTCCGAATGGAAATAAGAGCCGGAATGCACGGTTTGCAGGGCCAGCAACAGCTCTTCAGGGTCGGCGCCTTTATGAAGGAAGCCTTTGGCGCCGCAACGCAGCATTTTTACAATGCTGAACTCATTTTCATACATGGACAGTGCCAGTACGGGTATCTGCGGATAGGCGGTACGCAGGCGCATGGTGGTTTCGTAGCCATTCAGCTCGGGCATATTGATGTCGAGTATACAGATATGGGGCAGCACCTCGGCCCGGGCCAGCGCTTCCAGCAGCATCAGGCCGTTATTGACCTGCATAATAATTTCGAAGTCGCCAAGGGTTCTGATCAGTTCTGCGAGGCCGCTGCGCATCACCGTATGGTCGTCGGCGATCGCAATGCGTATGGTGGATGGTGTGCTCATGTTGTTAAGTTGCAGGTTAAGATCAGGCTGCCCCCTGTGCCCGGCGCGGTTTGCTCTGCCAGGCTGCCGTTCAGCAGTTTCATGCGTTCCCGCAGGTGGTGCAGGTCCGAATGGTGTGTTGTGTTTGTAGCGCGGGGGATGCCATTATGGCTTATATGGATCCGGATCCGGCTGCCCGACGACGCGATGTCTATTACAGCTTTTTGAGCCGAGGTATGCCGGCAAATCGTGGCGAGGGCTTCCTGTACGATGCGGAAAAGCATCAGGTCCTGCTCCCGGTTTAGTTCGGGTACCTGGTTCGTGCAGCTAAAGATACAGTCAAGACGGTAAACGGAAGCTATAAACGCGAACTCTTTTTCGAGTGCATCTATAAAGCCCATTTTCTCAACTGTTTGTGCATTTAATACGAGGCTTAATTGCCCCAGCGCTTTTAAGGATTTTACAATACCGCCCACTGCCGGGCCAATGAGTTCCCGCAGTTCATTACGGTCCTGCAACCGCTCCGATGCAATGGCGAGCTGCATATAGGAACCGGCCAGCAGCTGGCCTATATTATCCTGCAGTTCGTGGGATACGAGGTCGAGCGCTTCCCGTTCCACTTCGTGACGTATACGCAGTATCTCGTAATCGTACTGCCGGGTGGCGGCTGCCTGCAGACCGGCATGGTGTATATAATGCCGGTACCGCAGCAGCAATACGATAAGGGCGCCGGCCAGCATAAAGATAAGTCCCCACAACAGGGTGGGGGATTGTATATGACGGATCATGATTTGTTTTATGGTTGTTTACCGGGTTGTACGCAATGTACTACTAACCAGTTACATATTAAACCCCCATATTGGTACCCCCTCGTAAAAGGGGGTTGCGCAATCGGAATCATTTTACCATTTTTGCGGTGCATTTGGAGTTTTTATATGCAGGAAAACACCGTGTTATGCCTAACCTGTAAACACAGTAAACTGGTGGGTTTATACCTCACCGGAAAACAAAAAACAAACCTGATTCGGATATCTGAACCAATAAGCCGCATTATGACAGTATCTGATTTCAGTGCGCCGGCCTCCCTGGGCCGGCGTTTTTTTTATCCTCCTGTTTTTCTCTTTTAACATTTTTGAAGAAACAGTCTGGCCCTGAGCATGTTATTCAGACAAACAAAAACGAAGAACATGAATTACAAAAAAATGATATCCGGCTGCATGCCAGGCAAGACCAACAATACAGCAGTAGTCATCGCTTTACTGGCCGGTGCCGCAGCCGGCGCCGTGGTGTCTTTATTACTGGCGCCCCAGAGCGGTGCCGAAACGCGCGACATGATCTCGGAAAAAGCCAAGGACCTAGCCGGTGGTGTTAAAGACAAATTCAACGCTGCCAAGACTAAAATCAAGAAAGGCGCCGAAGATATGGCGGATGATGCCCGGGAACGATTCGAAAATTTTTCTTAGTTTCTGATAGTTTGATAATTGGTGTATAGAGAAAGGCTGCGCAGGGCGCGGCCTTTCTCTATATCAGGAACCGGATATTTCGGTGTTGATCTTGTCGAGGAAAGATTGCAGGTAGGCGGCCTCTGCGCCGGCGATACGCCGGCCGGTGGCGGTACGCATCAGCGCCGGTAACTGTAATAATTTGATGCGGAAATGATCGAGCGCATACAGGCGGTCGTCGGGTGTGCGGTGCCGGGCAAGCGGATCGGCAGCGTCGAACAGGCCTGTGCCCAGTTGCCCCGCAATATAGAATACCCGGCTCAGGCCTATGGCGCCCAGGGCCTCCATACGGTCGGCATCCTGCAGGATACAGGCTTCGGGCGTGCGGGGCCTTACCCCGGCCGAAAAACTATGTGCATGGATCGCATGACAAACCCCTTCGATCTTAGCGGCCGGGAAGTCGGGGAAGTCCTGCTGCAGCAAGGTACGCACCCTGGTGGCACAAAGCAGGGAAGATTGTGCCCGGTCGGGATGGTTTTTGGGCAGGCTTACAAAATCGTGGAAATAAGCGGCTGTAAGCAATATCAATTGATCCGCAGTGCCGCCTTCGCCCGCGGCAATCTTTTGGGCATGACGCCACACCCGGCTGAAATGGCCGGTATCATGCGAGGCGTCCGTACTGTCGAAGTGGGTGGCCAGGTAATCCAGGAAACGCTGTTCCCAGCGGGCCAGCATCGCTGTATCGCTGTCGGCGGCCTGCATTACTTCCCTGCGTCTTTCAGGTTTTCTTTCAATACATCCCAGTACTCTTTACCATAGGCAACAAGTATTTCGGAACCTGCGGGGATATCTTTCTTGGCTTCGATAAAAACACGTACGCCTTCCTCCACATACTCCGCGTTGTTGAGTACGCCTTTGATCTTTTTCATACCGCGGGCATCGTTGGCATAACGGGCCAGCGATTTTTTATGCCGGAGTGCATCGATCACATGATCGTCGGAAACGAAGTAGATATAAGGGTTGAGCCCGTCCATATGATTGGCGCCTTCCCAGTTGGTTACTTTGCCTCTGTACTCGATAATACGACCACCTTTCGGGATTGCCTTTTCGGTGAAAAGACCGTGGCCGGCGCCGGGAATAGTAGATTCCTTAACAAACAGCTGTTTTTCTAATAAAGCCATGTAAAACCTGGAAGAAATAAAAGGGGTAAATAAAAAACAAGCCCCGGGGCCTGCCTGCTTATGAAGATGCAAATATCTCAAAAAAATCAGGATTTAAAATACCCCGGCAGATTATTCCGCGCAGGGTGTTCCTGTTGTACGTTGTGCAAATAAAAAGACCGGTTGGCCGAATTCTTATTAATTTGCGCCTGATGTCGTTATTTATTGCTTCACTGAATTCGGGCAGCAATGGCAATTGCTATTATGTGGGCAACGACCGGGAGGCCATCCTGGTCGATGCGGGCATATCCTGCCGGGAAACTGAGCGCCGCATGCGGGATTGCGGCCTGGATCCCGCTAAAGTAAAGGCCATATTTATCTCGCATGAGCACAGCGACCATATACGCGGCCTGGAAGTGCTGAGCCGTAAGTACCGGTTGCCGGTTTACATCACCCCGGGTACCCTGCAGCATTCGGGGCTGCAGCTCGCGGCGGAGTTTTGTCATACTTTCCGGGCTTTCGAACCGGTAACGATAGGCGGGCTGCGTATTACAGCATTCCCTAAATACCACGACGCCGCCGATCCGCATAGCTTTATCGTTGAAGGCAACCAGGTATGCATCGGCGTATTTACCGACCTGGGCCAGGTTTGCAGCCATCTGGTACAGCATTTCGGCCGGTGTCATGCGGCCTTTCTCGAAGCCAATTATGACAGGGAGATGCTCGATCGCGGGCCGTATCCCTACCACCTGAAACGGCGCATATCGGGCGGTAAAGGGCATTTGTCCAATACCGAAGCGCTCGATCTTTTCCTGCAGCACCGTCCGCGCTTTATGAGCCACCTGCTTTTATCGCATCTCTCCAAAGACAATAACTCGCCGGAACTGGTGCAGAACCTGTTTGGCAGGCAGGCCGGCGCCACCGAGGTAATCGTGGCCGGGCGCTTTGCCGCAACACCGGTATACGAAGTGTGCAATTCCGCTACGGCAGCTGTACCCGTTGCTGTACCGGTACGGCAGAAGATACAGCAACTGTCGCTGTTTTAATCTTCATCGCCGATTATCTCGGCAACACGGCCAATCTGACCATCCTGCAGCCTAACCTTGATACCCCTGGAATGATAGGCGGCTGAAGTAAGCAGGTCTTTTACGACCCCTTCGGTCTTTTTACCGCTGCGCTGGTCTTTTTTTAGAATAATTGCTACTACTAATCCGGGATAAATATCCTTCCTGTACTGGCCGTCCATAGTCTTAATTTTTAGGTTCCCCTGGGGGCATGCAAAGTTCGGATAAAAAAGCCGGCAGCCGAAATCAGTTGTCGTTTATCCCTGTATAAGCCCGGACGGAAAAGCGCCGGTTGCCGGATGTTGTTTTTTTTACCGCTTGTTAAATATATTTGTCAAAGTTTAGCGGCCGCGGGGCGGCCTTGTTTCTTCAACTATCCAGCATATGAACTATAGCGATCTTCAAAATAAGGTAAGCGTATTTGTACATGAGTATTTTGCAGGCAATACCGACGGGCGCCTGGTGTACCACAACCAGCACCATACCGAAAGGGTAGTGGCCGCCGCTACGCAGATCGCCAATCATTACCAGCTCGACGAACGTAATTTCTTTATCGTACAGGCCGCTGCCTGGTTTCACGATATCGGTTACTTTACCAATATCGCGGCCCACGAGGAACAAAGCGCCTTGCTGGCCGAAGCATTCCTGAAAGAACAGGGTGTGCCGGAAGACCTGGTAACCGAGATCAAAGACTGTATTGCAGCTACCCGTATGCCCCAGAGCGCCCGTAAGCTCAACGAGCAGATCCTGTGCGACGCCGACCTGTTCCACCTCGGCACCGACGAGTTTTCTACATTGCATAAACTGTTGCGCAAAGAGATAGAAGCCCTGAAAGGCCGTAGTATCTCCAAGGACGACTGGCGTAAGGGCAATATCCAGATGCTGACCATGCACCACTATTATACCGACTACTGCCGCCTGTTGCTCGACGATAAGAAACAAAAGAACCTGGAGAAGCTGAAACGCAAGGCCGAAGCGCCGGAGCCGGAGCCGGCAACGTCAGTATCGGCGCCCGCTGCCGCTGTAGCCGCCATAGCCGAAGAACCGGTACAGAAGGAGGGTAAGAAAAAAGATAAGGACAAACCCGAACGGGGCATCGAAACCATGTTCCGGATCACCTCCAACAACAACCAGCGCCTCAGCGATATGGCCGATAATAAGGCGCATATCATGATCACGGTCAACTCCATCATCCTCTCCGCCATCATCAGCCTGTTGCTGGGCAAGATCAATAATAAACAGGATTACCTGGCCATCCCTACCTATATGATCCTGGCCGTAAGCGTATCGACCATTATTTTTTCCATACTGGCCACCCGGCCCTCCCTGCCCAAGGGGACCTATACCGAGCAGGACCTGAGCGAGAAAAAAGTAAACCTGTTGTTTTTTGGCAATTTCTATAAAATGAGTCTCGACGCCTATGCCGATGGTATGCGCCAGGTAATGGCCGACCGCGATTTTCTATACGGCTCGCTGATCAAGGATGTGTATTCGCAGGGTATCGTACTGGGCCGCAAATACCGGCTGTTGCGTATTTCCTACAATATTTTCATGTTCGGGCTTATCATTGCGGTACTGGCTTTCGTAACGGCTTCTATTGCTCATGTAAGTTAGGCGCCGTACCCACAAATTTTTAAAACTCCCTGCAAGCTTTGGAACATCAATTCATCAACCGGGATATCAGCTGGCTTTCTTTTAACGAGCGGGTGCTGGACGAGGCTACCAAAGCCGCATTGCCCGTACTGGAACGCCTGCGCTTCCTGTCGATCTACTCTTCCAACCTGGACGAATTCTACAGGGTGCGTATGCCGGCTATTATGGCCCTGGGCAAACTGCGCGAGCAGGTGCAGGTAGCAGATACCGTAAGCGCCCTGATCAACCGGCAACTCCGCTTGTTCGGGCAAACCCTGGCCACCGATATCATACCCGCGCTGCGGCAGAACAAGATACACCTGGTGTATAACGAACCCTTGCCGGAGCACCTGCAGCCCTTGCTCCTGGCCTATTTCCAGGCACAGCTCTCTGCGTTCCTGCAACCGGTGTTCCTGGGCCAGGACAATACCTTCTTCCCCGAAAATAACCGGATCTACCTGGCGGTCAGTATCGAACGCGACGGTCTTGCCGGCCTGGCTGTGGTCAATATTCCTTCGGCAGAGCTGGGCCGGTTCTTCCCGGCGCAGACCGGCGATGTACAATACGTCGTTATGCTCGACGATATCCTCAAAGCCCATATACACCTGGTGTTTCCCGGGTGGAAAGTAACCGGTTGTTATAGCTTCAAGATTACCCGCGATGCCGAGCTGGAACTGGATGACGAATACAAAGGAGATATCGCCCAACTGATCGAAGAGCAGATCGTAAAACGGGATTTCGGTTATGCTACCCGCTTCCTGTACGACAGCGCCATGCCGGACGAAGACCTGGAGCGCATCGTGGCGGCTTTGAAGCTGGATCATGCCAATAACGTGGCCGGCGGTCGCTATCATAATCTTAAAGACTTTGCCGACTTCCCGGTAAGGCGCGATGCCCTGAGTTATGAGCGCTGGCCTGCCCTGCAGGCTGGCGTAGGCGGGGAAAGCCTGTTTGCCGCTATCACGCAACAGGACATCGTAGTACATACCCCTTACCAGAGTTACGATACCGTGCTCCGTTTCTTTAACGAAGCGGCGCTCGACGCCGATGTACAGGAGATCTGTATTACCATGTACCGCGTGGCCGGCGACTCGCGCATTGCCCATGCCCTGATCAGTGCGGCCCGTAATGGCAAGCAGGTAACGGTGTTTGTAGAGTTAAAGGCCCGCTTCGACGAAGCCAATAATATACGCTGGGCCAAACAGATGAAGGCTGCCGGTGTCAGGATCATATACAGCATACCCGGGCTTAAGGTACATGCCAAGGTGGCCCTGGTTAAAAAGAAAGAGGGACTGCGTACCCGTTACTATGGCTTGCTGGCCACCGGTAATTTCAACGAAAGCACGGCAAGGTTTTATACCGATCATATCCTGTTTACGGCGCATAAAGGCATATTGCGCGAGTTGGAACTGCTGTTCCTCTTCCTGGCCAAACGCCGTAAACCTTTGCTCGACGATCATTTTGAGCCCCAACACCTGCTGATTGCCCAGTTCAACCTGCAGCAGCGGTTCCTGCAATTGCTCGACCGCGAGATCGCTCATGCACAGCAGGGCAGGCCCGCTTCGGTGATCATTAAACTCAATAATCTCGAAGAGGAAGTACTGATCCGGAAACTGTACGAGGCAGCGCAGGCAGGTGTAAGGATACAATTGCTGGTGCGCAGCATATGCCGCCTGGCGCCCGGTGTGGCGGGTCTTAGCGAAGGCATCACCGTACACCGTATCGTAGACCGCTACCTGGAACATGGCCGGGTATTTATCTTTCACAACGGGGGCGAGGAAGAGCTTTATATGGGCTCGGCCGACTGGATGAACCGCAATATCTACCGCCGGATCGAAGTATGCTTTCCTGTGTATGATGCCCGGGTACGGGCGGAGATACGGGAAATGATTAATTTGCAGCTGCAGGATAACACGGCTGCCGTGGCGCTCGATGCCGAAGGCCGCAACGTACAACTGGTGCAGGAAGCGCCTGTAATAGCCTCGCAGCAGGCCATCTATAACTTTTTAAAAGAACGATAGACGATGATCAGAATAGCCGGAATACTTTTATTGACTGTTGCTTTCAGCGCCTGTGCGCAAACCGGGGAATCCTTTAAAAGCCCTGCGGGTTACGACCTCGGCAAACCGGTAACCTATAAAATGCCCGAAGACCTTTTTGAAATATCCGGTATTGCCTTTCACGAGGGCAAAGCCGATGTATTGTATGCCGAGCAGGACGAGGACGGTAAAATATTCGCGCTTAAACCGGGCGATGCGACGGCCAGTCATGTAAAATTCGCAGGCCATGGCGACTACGAGGATATCGCTATTACCAGTAATTACGTGATCATGATGCGCAGCGACGGGGTGTTCTATACCATACCCTTCAGCGAGGTGCAGCAGGGCAGGGCAGAACAGGTAAAAGAGCTGAAAGGCCTTATCCCGCCGGGCGAGTACGAGGGCATGGCCGCCAATTACAGCGCCGACGAGGTGTACGTGGTGTGTAAAAACTGCGGCGCCGATAAAAAAACGGGTAGTGTAACCGGTTATATCCTGAAGCTGGATGCGGCCGGAAGCCTGAGTTTAGATAAAACATTTAAAATCAATACGAACAAAATTGCAGCCTTAACCGGCGCTAAAAAGATCCGGTTCAAGCCCTCAGCGTTAACATTTAATAAACATTCAAAGGAATGGTTTTTATTATCTTCGGTAAACAAAATGCTCGTGGTAACCGATACCGCCTGGAATATCAAACAGGTATATAACTTAAACCCGGCATTATTTAATCAGCCAGAAGGCATTACATTCGATATCGATAACAACCTCTACATTTCTAACGAAGGCGGCAACACCAAGTACGGTACGGTTCTTAAGTTCCCTTTCGGCAATCCTGGAAAATAAAATTCTTTTTAACCTGCTAAATTTTTAGTGTGCATGAAGTATCGTGTTTGTTTTTTTGTCGTTGTGTTGTGTACATGCCACCAGTTGCGGGCCCAGAATTTCGATGTAAACCTGCTGCGCAGGATCAATGCCCGCAGTATGGCCGACCAGGGTTACTGGATGCATACCAGCAACTCCGTTTATTATGCCGCGCCTACCTTTACCGCGGGCAATATTGCTTACGGCCTGATCTATAAAGACCGGACCGCCCTTAAGAATGGTTTCGAATCGGCATTAAGCGTGGGTATCTGCCTGGCCGTATCGGGCGGTATTAAAAGTATGGTGAATCGTAACCGGCCTACGCAGTCGTACCCCGGCGAGATTGTTTCGTATTCCGATTCCAAAGGCAAGTCTTTCCCCTCGGGGCATACGACGCTGGCCTTTGCCACCGCCACCACCCTGGCCCTGGAATACAAAAAATGGTATATCACCGTGCCGGCTTACGCCTGGGCTGCTTCCGTAGGTTATTCGCGTATGCGACTCGGCAGGCATTATCCTACCGATGTGGCTTGCGGCGCACTGATCGGTATCGGCAGCGGTTATCTCAGTCATTGGATCACTAAAAAAATATTTAAATAATCTTCAAAAACAATACTGATCCTAAGCAGCAGAGCGCGTGAAACAGGGGGGATTCGTATTATCGGATAACCTATGAATAGAACCTTTACCTTGCTCTTTTTTTTCTGTTGTTGTTTACCTTTTGCCCGTGCCCAGGACCCCGTCCGGGCAAGGGTCATTTTTATTGGCGATGCCGGTGAAATGGACCAGGAACAGAAAACCATTATTCCCGATGCCGCCGCCCGCGTATTGCCCGGCAAAACAACGGTAATGTACCTCGGCGATAACATCTACCCCCATGGCATGGGGCTGCCCGGTAGCCCCGAAGAGGCGGAGACACAGCAGATTATGCGGTCGCAGTACGAACCCCTGCGGGCCCAAGGCGCTCCCGTTTACTTTATACCCGGCAACCACGACTGGGACCGTATGGGCCCCAAAGGACTGAGCAAAATCAAAGCCCAGTGGCAGTTTCTCGAAGATCAGAACGATTCGCTGCTGCATGTTATACCACCCAACGGTTGCCCCGACCCGGTGGTGATCAATGTATCCGATAGCCTGGTGATCGTAGCCATGGATAGCGAATGGTGGCTGTTCCCTTTTAAAAAAGACAATCCCGATGCCGATTGTAATTGTAACACCTCGCGCGAAGTGATCGCTTCCCTGCAGGAGATCTTTTATAAAAACCGCTATAAGGTCATCCTGCTGGCCACCCACCATCCCTTCCAGAGTTATGGCACCCACGGCGGCTACTTTTCCTGGAAAGACCATCTCTTCCCGCTTACCGTAATCAAACACAACCTCTATATCCCGCTGCCGGTTATCGGCAGCCTTTACCCCTTTTACCGCAAATCCTTTACCCATCCCGAAGACCTGCGGCACCCGCTTTACAAGGACATGATCAAAAACGTGGATGGCGTATTCGGCGACTTTCCCAACCTGGTACATGTTTCGGGCCACGAGCACGGCCTGCAGCTGATCGATAACCCCAAGACCAAACAACTGCAGATCGTAAGCGGCGGCGGCGCCAAACAGAACTATACCATCAAGGGTAAATACTCCCTTTTCGGGGTAGAGACACAGGGTTATGTGGTGGCCGATTTCCTGGAGGGCAACGATGTACGCTTTACCTATTATGTGTACCGCAACGGCAATGTGGAAGAAGCCTACGTGTATACCCGTAAGTACCAGCCTTATCACGCCCTCGAGCAGGCCAATTTCAAATCTATACCCGGCGACAGTACCATGGGTGTGGCCCATGCGGCCTATGATCATGGTGGCAAATTTTACAATTTCCTCTTTGGTAAGAACTACCGTAAAGAATGGGCGGCCCGGGTAAAACTGCCCGTACTGCGTGCCTCCGAGCTGGAAGGCGGCCTGGTGCCCGATAAGCTGGGTGGCGGTTTTCAATCCACCTCGCTGCGGTTGAAAGATAAAGACGGCCGCGAGTTTAGCCTGCGTACCGTAGAGAAAAAGCCCGACCTGGTCGTGCCTTTGCCTTTCCAGGGCACATTCGTAAGAGAGCTGCTCGACGATGCCACCAGCGCCCAGCATCCGTATTCGGCCCTAACGATCGCGCCGGTGGCCGAGGCCGTGGGCGTACCTCATGCCACACCGATCATTGGTATTGCAGCACCCGACAAGAACCTCGGGATGTACCAAAAATTGTTTGAAGATAAAGTAGTGCTGTTGGAACAACGCGAACCCCTGGGCGGCTCGGACAACTATGTCAAAATGCTGAAGAACCTGGCCAAGGATAACGATAACAGCTACGATGCCCGCAATTTTCTGAAGGCCCGGTTTATCGACCTGCTCTACGCCGACTGGGACCGCCATGGCGACCAGTGGCGTTTTTACAATAAAAATAAAAAGGGCGAAGACAAATATTATATCGCTATTCCCCGCGACCGCGACATGGCGCTTAATATTACCGAAGGGCTTTTGCCAACGCTGATCAAGCGGGTAGTGCTGATGCCGCATGTGCCGGGCTTTAAGGAAAACCTTATGCCCGGTTCCAATTACTATTTTTACAAATCGTCGTTCCTCAATGCCCACCCGGCCAGCCAGATCGGCTATGAAGACTGGATGGCCACCGCCCGCGAATTCAAAGCTCAGGTAACCGATTCGGTGCTCGAACAGGCCCTGCAGGGCATGCCACAGGAGATCAATGCCATGCGGCACGATAAATTGCTCCACGAGTTGAAGACCCGCCGCGATAAGGTACCTGATGCGGCCGATAAGTATTATCGCTTCAGCAATAAAGTGGTCGACATCCATACCAGCAATAAAAACGAATTCGTAGCCATAGAAGATGCTGCAACGGGCAAAGGCCTGCAGGTAACCGTACGCAAGATCAACAAAGAAGGGCAATTGAAAGATACCCTGATGAGCAAGCGCTACGCCGACTCGCTGACTAAAGAGATCAGGATGTATATCGGTAAGGGCGACGACAGCGTATGGGTACAAAACGAAAAGTCGCGCATCAAACTGCGGCTTATCGGCGGTAAGGGCGATAAGGCCTATAACATAGCCGCCAGCCGCAAACGGGTAAGCCTGTATGACCGCGAGGCCGAAAGTTATTATGGCAATACCGGCCGGCTAAAAAAACACCTGTGGGACGACAGCCTGCAAACGGCCTTCGTGCCGGTTAACCTGTACAATACCGTCTTGCCCCTGGCCACTGCGGCCATCAACCCCGACGACGGTCTTTTTCTCGGGCTCGGCCTGCGGTACATGCGCCAGGAAGGTTTTCGCAAAACGCCATACAGTTCCTTACACCAGCTGATGCTGTCACATTCGTTCAGTACCGAGGCCTTTAATATAAAATACAGCGGGGCCTGGTTGCACGTGTTTAATAAGGCCGACCTTACCGTAAATGCCAATATCAAAGCACCGGACAATACGCAAAACTTTTTTGGCCGGGGCAACGAAACGGAGTTCAACAAGACCGGCAATTTTAAACGGTATTACCGGGCGCGGTTCAACCTGGTACAGTTCCAGATGGCCCTGCGCTGGCGTGGCGAAAAAGGCAGCGCCTTCAGCATAGGCCCCGCGGTACAGTTTTACCGCATGCCGGTTAACGACAACGACGGCCGTTTTGTGCTTACCGCTACCGACCGTATCGGCACTTACGACAGTGCCAGCCTGGGCGCCGACCGGCTGCACCTGGGTATTGTGGCCAACTATACCCTCGATCAGCGCAACAGCGAAGTATTGCCGACCTGGGGCTCTTATGTGCATGTGCAATTCGAAGGTTTCGCCGGCGCCAACGGCGATTCCAAAGCTTATGGCCGCATCATGCCCGAAGTGGCCTTGTATAAAAGCCTTAATGCCCGCCAGACCATCGTGCTGGCCAACCGGATAAGCGGCGGATTAACCATCGGCAAATCAGCCTTTTACCAGTCCATGTTCCTGGGAGGACAAGGAAATTTATTAGGCTATAGACAATATCGTTTCGCCGGACAACATTCTTTCTGCAATAATCTCGAACTTCGCGTAGCTTTATCCGATTTCGGTAACTATATCATAAAGGGACAGTTGGGTATTATCGGTTTTTATGATATCGGCAGGGTATGGGTAACAGGAGAAGAATCCGGTAAGTGGCACAACGGCACCGGCGCCGGTGTTTACTTCGCTCCCGCCGCCCTGGCAGTCTTCCGGTTTACTATGGCATACTCCGAAGAGGGCTGGTATCCGAACTTTTCTATGGGATTCCGGTTTTAATAGGTGAAATTGTCAGCACCAACGAACAAAATGGCACCGGTTTCGAAGCCGGAAATTCCCGGCACCTTTTTTGTAACCATAACCGGGTAAAGCGGCTTAAGTTGCTTAAATCAACAAATAATGAAAACGCAGATACTGAATATTGCAGAAAAAAGTACACATATGAAGCCGATCAGGAGCTCCTTTTCGATCAGGCCCTTTGTGGATTTTCTGAGGGAGAAGATCGCCTCCGGCTCTACCGGGCTCAGGATGCAGCAGTTGCAGTCGGTACTCGACCGTATCATGGAATTTGAAGACTGGGACCAGGAAATATCGCCCGAAAAAGCACCTGCATTCCAGGAGCTGTTCGAATTGATCTATATGACCTTTTCGGCGCCTATTACCGACGAGAATGAGAATGTATGGGCCCTGGCAATGCCTTTTACCCCCAATATCTACTTTGGCACCAATGCCCTGTACCGTTTTATGGAAAAACAGGCAGGCGAGGTAAAGGATAGCCTGATGAGCGCCGAAAAACGCGCCGAGAAAGAAATGACCCGGCTCTCGATGATCTACGCGCTGATCTTTAAAAAACTCTACGGCTTTTCCTTCGCCACCAAGGACGATGTGATCTATAATGTACAGGACGAAGCCACCGGGCAGAATAAATATTATAAAGTAGAACTGGATTCCCGTTTCGTGGATATCGAATTTGAAGGCAAACTGCCGGATATCAATTTCGAGAACCGCCAGATGCTTGAAGATACGCGGTTTGAGGCGATGGCCACCATCCAGAAATTCCTGCCCCTGGACAAATTCCGGTTCAGCGGTTTTTCGCTGATCAATGTAAAAGATATTACCGCCGAGCATGTAATCGAAAAGATCAAAGACATTATCGTAAACCTTAACCCGGGCCAGTTCGTATACAACGACATCGCCAACGCCCTGAAAGAGATCATGGGCAATGGCCACCTGGATGTGATGCTGATGCCGGTACTTAAAGTCAACGATAAATTGGTTACCAATTGCTTCGAAGGCCTGAACTCGGGCATGCAGCATACCTGTAATAAATATGGTTTGCCGGTGCATGCATTCCTCGAAGCGATCGAAGCCTTTACCAAAGATCCGCAGATCATCTTCCGTAAAGATGTGGCAGAGCCGCGTGCGGGCGAAGACGAACTGTTTAAGATCCTGAGGGAAATTGGTGTGCAGGGTGTGGCCGTATTGCCGATCTATTTCCAGAAAGAACTGGTGGGGGTGCTGAGCATTATTGCCAAAGGCGATAATGTACTCGACGAAAGCCTGCTCTCTGCCATAGAGCCCGCGATACCGCTGCTCGAGCAATTGCTGCAAACCACCATCGACGATTTTAAAATTACCCTCGATAATACCGTAAAAGAGAAATTTACATCGCTGCAGCCCGCTGTGGAATGGCGTTTTAACGAGGTGGCCTTCGACTACCTGCAAGGCCGCAAACACAACAGCAGGGCCGAGGTAAAGCAGGTTGCTTTCCCGGATGTATACCCGCTGTATGGCGCTATCGATATCCGCAACTCCACGCTGGAGCGTAATAATGCCTTAAAGGCCGATATGCAGCACCAGCTGCGGTTGCTGAGCCAGGTATGGGAAAAACTGCGCGAGCAGCAGGAAATGGGACTGATCAGCGAAATGATCTTTAAAACCCGGCAATGGGAAACCCGGATCCAGGATTTTATTACTTCGGACGACGAGTTCCAGCTTAACCTGTTTTTCGAAGAAGAGGTAGCGCCGTTCCTGAAACATTTCCGGCAAACGCATCCTGCCGCCGCTTCAGCTATCGACGATTACTTTGCCGCTATCGGGCCTACCGGCGAGGCGCACAGCAACCGCCGCAACCTCGAGGAGTCGTTCCAGATGATCAACCAGACCATCAGCAACCTGCTCGAACAAATGAATATAGAGATACAAAGCGCTTATCCCTGTTATTTTGAAAAATACCGGAGCGACGGTATCGAGTATGATATCTATATCGGGCAGTCGGTTACACCCGATAAGGAGTTTCATCCCCTGTACCTGCGTAACCTGCGCTTGTGGCAGTTAAACTCTATGGCGCTTATCGCCAAACTGACGCGGTCGCTGCAGGCCCAGTTACCCAAGCCCCTGCAAACTACGCAGCTGATCTTTATTCATGCCAATACGATCGATATCAGCTTCCGCAGCGACGAGCACCGCTTCGATGTGGAAGGCGCTTATAATATCCGTTACGAAATGATCAAGAAGCGGATTGATAAGGTGCTGATCAAAGGATCCGACGAAAGGCTTACCCAGCCGGGCAAGATCGCGCTGGTCTATTTCCAGCAAAAGGATGTGGAAGAATATATTTCCCATATCCATTTCTTACAAAGCCAGGGTATCCTCAAAGACGAGATCGAATACCTGGACCTGGAAGAGTTGCAGGGCGTAAACGGCCTCAAAGCCCTGCGTGTGGCGGTAGCGTTGGAAGATGAAGATATTACCGACCTGCACGTAACCGCCGAAGGACAACTGGCAGAGCTGAGCCGCATACAGGCTTAATGTTTTTTTTATAATAGAAGCGGCCATAGCACATGCTATGGCCGCTTTTGTATTGGGTGTTATGCGCTTGTTGATGCGGGTTGTATCCGGTCGGGACAAAAATCTACCGACAATGGCTTGCTTTTCTGGTACATAACTTTGGTAGCGGCGCCCGCTGGATCCGCTGTATTAAGGTCGCAACTGTATCTTACGCATTACAGTACCCTTGTCGGTTATAATGGCCACCACGTAGGTGCCCGTTGCCAGGCTTTGCAGCTGCAGGTTGTGCCTGGTTTTACTGTCGGCAGGTGCACGGTATACCTGCTGGCCGGCCAGGTTGTATACGATCACCTGTTCCATCTTCAATGCGCCCCGGTTTTCGATTACCGCGTTTTCCCGTAAGGGGTTCGGGTAGATCATCAGTTCCTGCATGTCTATGTTCAGGGTATTCAATCCCAGGATCACAGCGCCTGTGGAGTCGGAAGCATAACCGCAGCTGCTTTGCATTTTCAGCACCACGATATAATTGCCGTTGTCGGCATAGGTATGCGTAGGTGCTTGCTGGGTGCTGTGCGGGCTGCCATCGCCAAAGTTCCAGTCGTAGGCGATAACATATTGCGGGTTTACCGGAGTAAATTTAAACGTGTACTGGCCGTTATTCTGTACGCTGATGCCTTGTATACCCGGCAGTTCGCCTGCAGTGGTTACCTGTATGGTATCGCTGCCGATACAACCCTCGTTGCTGGTCACAAAGGCGATATAGCTGCCCTGGTTATTGATGATGATTTCGCGGGTGCTTTCGCCATTGCTCCAGAAATAACTAACGCCTTCAGGACCCGCATCCAGGCGCAGGGTGGCCTTGTTACAGATCGTGGTATCGTTGCCCAAAGCCACATGGGGGTTGGTACGTATCGTTACTTTAATAGTATCAGTGCCGGTGCAGGTATACTGGTCGGTAACCCTTACGCTGTATACGCCCGACTGGCTTACATCCCGCATCTGGCCGCTGCTGTTATCGTCCCAGCGGTATTGCGGGTTATTGGGAAACACGCCGGCATCCAGCTTCAGGCTGGCTCCCGCGTTGAGACAGCGGTTGATGTCATTGCCCAGGTTTACCTGGAGCGGCAGCGGATCGATCGTAGCTTCGGCCGTGGTATCGCTGTCGCCGCCGTTGCTGCAGGTCACTACGCAGCGGAAAAGTGTGTGTTGTGTAATATTAGGTGTGCTTTCTGAGGCCAGCCCGGAGCCGAAATTCGTCCAGGCGCTGCCGGTATTGTATTGCCATTGGTAGCCGATGCCCGGTCCGTTGGTATTGCCATTGAGGGCTACGGTGGTCGCCGTATTACACGCTACAACCGGTGAGCCCGCCTGGATGGTGCCGGCTTCGGGTTTACCGGCGCAGATCATGGTCAGGGTCGGGAACACGGTAGGTGTTGCCTGCTGGCCGCTGGAGCGGAAGGTATAGGTAGTGGAAGGGGAGGCATTGGCGGTGGGTTGTATCACCCATTCGTATTCGGTACGGGCATTGGCCGCCAGGTTCACTGCGGTTCCCGGGTTGGTTACGATTTTGCCGGCGGCATAGGTGCCCGCAGTGCCCGTGCCCATCTGGTTGGTGGTTGCGGCGCCGTTATTGACATAACTGCTGGCCCGGTAGGTAAAGGCATTGGTGGCCGGGTTATTCATCACCGTCCAGGTAGTACCGCCATTGCTGGAGTACTCGAGGGTTTGTGTTACGGCGCCGGCGCCGCTACCGGTATTGGCCAGCTCTATACGCAGCCGCAGCGAATCGTTCCAGGAGGCTACGGTTACCGGGGTATTTACGGCAGCACGCCAGGTGGCCGTAGTTTCGCTGCCGTTATTGTTACGCCAGCGGTATTGTTTTTGCCCCAGGGTAGGGGTTGTGGTGGCATGCAGGAGGTGCAAGGCCTGCATGCCTGTAAGCAGCAGAAGGTAAAATAACTTTTTCATAGGCTTCTTTTATTTGAAAAGCATCACCGGTTAATAAAAACATATAATAGATTGAGTTGGTCTTCCCCAAATTTAATATAGACAGCCGGCAATCGTGTATATGTTTGTACTAATTAGCATATACAAGCACCACATAACTATGTTGGCATCCCTGCTTCAAAGGGGAGAGGGCGGTTAAGTAAAAAAGGTCGCCGGCTGTTGCGGCTAAGTCCATCGATTGTGTTATGCAACCGGGAAGGCTCTCCGGGCGGCACTTTCGGCGGCTTATCGAAAAATTTTATGTTCCTATTTTTTAATTCCGAGGATAAAAATTTTGCTGAAATCGCAAACGGTTCTACTTTTGCTAACACCGTTAGAAAAATAGATTATGGGGATTACGGAAAGGCGTATACGGCAAAAGAAAGAAATCAGGGATAATATCTTATCTACTTCCTGGAGAATGGTCAAGGATGATGGCTGGCAATGCCTGTCCATCCGCAAGATCGCAGATGCGATCGAATACAGTGTTCCTGTAGTTTACGACCACTTCGAAAATAAAGAAGCGATATTACTGGAGTTCAGCAAAAAGGGCTTTGAGCTGTTGGTGAAAAAACTGCAGCAGGCCAAATCCGGATCGGATGATCCCGCAGAACAACTTCAGGCAATTGCAGACGCCTATTGGGCTTTTGCCTTAAATAATAAAGAGTATTACCAGTTAATGTTTGGCATCGGGATGCCCTGTTGCGAGTTCGAGAAGTGTATGCCGGAGAAGGTGGTCTTCCGCGAACTGGTTATGGAACCCATAGAACGCCTGCTGGAGCGGCATAAGAGAGAAGACCTCAATGCCTGTTTTAAATACCACGCTTTCTGGTCAGTGATGCACGGGCTTATTTCCATCAAGCTGACCGGTAGTTCCGACTTCGGCGAAGAGTTGAACAAATGTGTGCTCAACGATGCGATCGAAGGATTTATCAAGAACCTGGAATAACGTTTTTTTTGCCTTAAAGAGTTAACAGTGTTAGGAGTTGATCTCCCGGCCGGCAGACCGGCGCCGTTTCAATTTGCGTTTAAATTGTAACCGGTATTGCTGTGTCCTTGCCTTTGTAATCTAACACCGTTAGGAAATATAACACAGTTATAAAATTTGTTTTTCTTTTAAAACCAATAGCAACAATTAACCATGCGCACGATCATCCATTGCAGGTGTTACGCCTGCCGGAGCAGTTGACGGGACCGGCTTTTACCCGGTTTTATCTTAAAAATTTCAAAGCAAAAAACAACAGAAGACGGGCGGTTACGCCCGACAATACCAAAAGAATATGAAAAGGAATCTGATTGACCTATCTATGTTTGTAGCCGGTTTGCTGCTGCTGGTTGCCGTAAGCAGTTGCAGCACCTCCTCCGGCAATACCGCCGGAGCAGAGCCTGCGGCGGCCGAAGTGGTAACCATCGCATCCGGCAATGCCACTACACAAAATGAATATACCGCAGCGCTCGAAGGCAAAGTAAATGTTGAGATCCGCCCGCAGGTAGAAGGGTACCTGGAAAAGGTTTATGTAGACGAAGGCGCTTATGTAAAAGCAGGACAGCCTTTATTCAAGATCAACGACCATCCCTTCCGCGAGCAGCTCAATAATGCAAAAGCAAGCCTGAATGCAGCCGAAGCAGCTATGGCCAATGCACAGCTCGAGGTGGATAAGCTGACCCCGCTGGTACAGAATAAAGTAGTATCCGATGTACAGCTGCGTGCCGCACAGGCCAGCTACAGGGTAGCCAAAGCCAATGCCGAACAGGCACGCGCTACGGTAGGCGCAGCGCAGATCAACCTGGGTTATACCCTGATCAGCGCACCTGTAAGCGGTTATATCGGCCGCCTGCCCAAGAAACAGGGCGCACTGGTATCCCGCGCCGATGTAGAGGCCCTTACCCAGTTGTCGGATGTACATGAAGTGTATGCTTATTTCTCGCTGAGTGAAAATGATTTCATCAGCTTTAAGGCCCAGTATCCCGGCAACAGTCTGGAAGAAAAGCTGAAGAACCTGCCGCCCGTATCGTTGCTGCTGGCCGATAATAACCTGTACGGCGAAACCGGCAAGATCGATATGATCGACGGACAGTTCGATAAGAACACCGGCGCCATTACCTTAAGGGCTATATTCCCCAATGCACAGGGACTGATCCGCTCGGGTAACACGGGCAAAGTAAGGCTGAGCCGCACGCATGAATCGGCTATACTGGTACCGCAATCGGCTACCGTCGAGATCCAGGATAAAGTATTTGTATTCGCCGTGGATAAAGGCAATAAGGTAAGCAAACAGCCGATCGCCGTAGTCGGCAAGAGCGGTAACAATTACCTCGTAAGCGAAGGTCTTAAAGCAGGCGACCGTATTGTATACAATGGCCTCGATCATTTGCAGGAAGGCGCGGTAATCAAACCCGAAGCGCCTAAAGCTGCAGCACAATTATCCATGAAAAACTAAACCGGAAAGCGCAAGCTGCGCGGTACCCTGCCCGAACTGCTCCACGGAGCGGTACCGGGCAAGGTATGCCCGGAACTTAACCCCCTAATTTTTCAAACTTACCATAATGTTTAAAAAATTCATTGAACGACCGGTACTGGCAACGGTGATCTCTATCTTACTCGTTATTTTAGGGATACTGGGTCTTACTCGGTTGCCCCTACAGAAGTTCCCGGATATTGCGCCGCCTGCCGTACAGGTTACCGCGTTGTATCCCGGCGCCAACGCGGAAACCGTATTGCGTTCCGTAGCGCCATCACTCGAAGAATCGATCAACGGTGTGGAGAACATGAGTTATATGAGCTCTACGGCCAGTAACGACGGTTCGCTGGTGATTACCGTATATTTTAAATTGGGTACCGACCCCGACCAGGCTGCGGTAAACGTACAGAACAGGGTAGCCCAGGCTACTTCCCAGCTGCCCGCAGAAGTAGTACAGGCGGGTATTTCGACCGCCAAGCAACAAAACAGCCTGATCATGGTACTCGATCTTTACAGTGAAGATGCCAAGACCTACGACCAGACTTTCCTGGCCAACTATGCGCAGATCAATATCATACCCGAGATCAAAAGGATACCCGGTGTAGGCCAGGCCCTCATCTTCGGCGGTAGTAAAGACTACTCGATGCGTGTATGGCTGAACCCCACGCAGATGGCGGCTTACAACCTTACCCCCAAAGAGGTGATGGCTTCGATACAGGATAAAAGCCTCGAGGCTGCGCCCGGTAAGTTTGGGGAGAGCAGCACCGAAGCTTTTGAATATGTGATCAAGTATAAAGGCAAACTGAACAAACCGGAAGACTATGAAAATATCGTGATCCGTTCGAACGCTGATGGTTCTATGCTGCGGCTTAAAGATGTGGCCCGTATCGAACTCGGTTCTTACACCTATGGTAACTATACCCGCGTGGATGGTAAGCCGGGTATCAATATCGCGATGTTCCAGCTGGCCGGCTCCAACTCCAACGAGATCCAGATCGCAGCCGCCAAATTGATGGATAAAGTGGCTAAAGATTTTCCGAAAGGCGTTAAGTACCTGAAGCTGTACAATACCAAAGATACCCTGGATCAGAGTATCGACCAGGTAAAACATACCCTGTTCGAAGCCTTTATCCTGGTGTTTATCGTAGTGTTCCTCTTCCTGCAGGACTTCCGTTCTACGCTGATCCCGGCCATCGCCGTGCCGGTAGCGATCCTGGGTACCTTCTTCTTTATGTCGCTGCTGGGCTTCTCCATCAACCTGCTTACGCTGTTTGCCCTGGTACTGGCTATCGGTATCGTAGTGGATGATGCCATCGTGGTGGTGGAAGCGGTGCATGCCAAGATGGAACACCGGCACCTGCCGCCGCGCGCAGCAACGATCTCGGCTATGAGCGAGATTACCGGTGCGATCATTTCGATCACCCTGGTAATGTCGGCCGTGTTCCTGCCGGTTGGTTTTATGGAAGGTTCTACCGGTGTATTCTACCGCCAGTTTGCCTTTACCATGGCCATCGCGATCATTATCTCGGCCGTCAACGCCCTTACGCTGAGTCCCGCACTGGCTGCGCTTTTCCTTAAGGAGCATGCCGCTGTAGACGCTAATGGTGTGGTGCGTAAGAAGACGTTTAAAGAGAAGTTCTTTGCCGGTTTTAACTCCGGTTTCGACAGGCTTACGAATAAATATATCAATAGTGTCCGCTTCCTGATCAAACATAAATGGGCCAGTATGGCCGGCCTGGCGCTGGTGCTGGTTACCACGGTGTATATGGTGAAGAAAACGCCATCCGGCTTTATCCCTTCCGAAGACCAGGGCTTTATCGCGGTATCGATGTCGATGCCTGCAGGCGCCTCGCTCGAAAGGACTACCGAAGTTATGAAACAGGTAGAGGAAGTACTGCGGCCGATCGAAGCCAACAGGACCCTGATGGGCCTCTCCGGTTTCAATATGCTTACCCAGTCTTCCAGCCCTTCTTCCGGTGTGGCCTTCCTTAACCTGAAGCATGCCAAGGACCGCGGTAAGATCAAAGACATCAATGCCATTATGGACGAGGTAAGGCAACGCCTGTCGGTGATCAAGGATGCCAACTTCTTTGTCTTTACTTTCCCGACCGTACCGGGCTTCAGCAACGTAGACGGTTTGGATATCGTACTGCAGGATAAGAGCGGCGGCGCACTGGATAAGTTCAGTGGTATTGCCAACAACTTTATCGGCGAACTGATGAAGCGCAAGGAGATCGCTGTAGCGTTTACCGCCTTCAAGGCCGATTACCCGCAGCTGGAAATGGAAGTGGACAATGAAAAAGCAGAGCAGCTGGGCGTAAGTGTGAGGGATATCATGCAGACCATGCAGGCTTATTTCGGTAGTGCCCAGGCTTCGGACTTCAACCGTTTCGGCAAGTATTACCGGGTAATGGTGCAGGCCGATAAGGTAAGCCGTGCCACACCCGAATCTATGGAAGGTATCTATGTGAAGAATAAGACCGGGGCAATGGTGCCGGTAAGTACCCTGGTAAAAATGAAAAGGGTATATGGTCCGGAAACGGCTTCCCGGTACAACCTCTTCAACTCGATCAGTGTGAGCGCAATTGCCAAGCCGGGCTTCAGTTCGGGCGATGCCATCAAAGCAGTAGAAGAAGTAGCGGCGCAGCACCTGCCTTCCGGTTATGGTTTCGAGTTTTCGGGTATGACCAAGGAAGAGATTACTTCAGGCGGTCAGTCGGTGGTGATCTTCGCACTCTGTCTGTTGTTTGTATACTTCCTGCTGGCAGCGCAATACGAAAGTTATATCCTGCCTATCGCCGTTATTCTTTCCATACCTACCGGTATATTCGGTGTATTCGCCGCTATCGGTTTGAAAGGTATCGAGAACAATATCTATGTGCAGGTAGCGTTGGTGATGCTGATCGGTTTGCTGGCCAAGAATGCGATCCTGATCATAGAGTTTGCAGTACAACGGCGCAGGGCGGGTAAGAGCCTGCTGGCTGCGGCGCTCGAAGCTGCCAAACTCAGGCTGCGCCCGATCATTATGACCTCGCTTGCCTTCGTGGTGGGTATGGTGCCGATGATGAGCGACAACGGTCCGTCGGCTATGGGTAACCACTCGATCAGTATCGGCGCCGCCGGTGGTATGATCAGCGGTGTCGTGCTCGGTCTCTTTATCATCCCAGTTTTATTTATCCTATTCCAGTACCTGCAGGAAAAAGTATCGGGTAAACCGGTAGGCGTCCTGCATCACGAACAAGAAGAAAAATTAAATGCCAAAGAACATGAACCAGTCTATCAATAAATATTTTTTCATCCTCGCCCTGGTATTCCTGAGTGCCTGTAAGGTATCGAAAGATGTGGCAACACCGGATACCGGTTTGCCCGTAACCTTCCGGAATGCAGGCCAGGCCACCGATTCCGCGGGTATTGCCGATCTGCCCTGGCAAAGCTTCTTTACCGACGCTACCCTGAAACAACTGATCGGTAAGGCGCTGGAACAGAATTACGATATGCAGCTGGCGCTTAAAAATATAGAAGCCGCGCAATTGCAACTGAAGCAAACGAAATGGGGTTATGTGCCGGATGCCCGTATACAAGCGGGCGCCAGCACATCGAGGCCCTCCGATAACAGCCTTAACGGGCTGAGCCTCGGACAGTTTCTCGGTACCCGGCATATCGAAGATTATTCGGCCAGCCTGGTACTGTCCTGGGAAGCCGATATCTGGGGTAAGATCCGTAACCAGCAAAAGGCCGCGCTTGCCGCTTACCTGCAGACCGGCGAAGCCCGTAAGCTGGTGCAGACCGATATCGTAGCCGGCGTATCCAAAGGGTATTACAACCTGCTGATGCTGGATGCCCAGCTGGACGTGGCCCGCAGGAACCTGGCACTCAACGACAGCACACTGCGTATGATCCGCCTGCAGTTCGATGCCGGACAAGTTACCTCGCTGGCCGTACAACAGGCCGAAGCCCAGCGGCTGGAAGCCGCACAATTGGTACCCCAGTTCGAGCAAAACATCACCATCCAGGAAAATGCCCTGAGCATCCTGGCCGGCGAACTGCCTGCGGAACTGAAACACAGCTCAGGTTTGCAAAATGTAGCGTTTCCCGAAAACCCGGGTACCGGCTTGCCTTCTGCCTTGCTGAGCCGCAGGCCGGATGTGCGCAGCACAGAGCTGCAGCTCGATATTGCCAATGCCCGTGTGGGCATCGCCAAAGCCAATATGTATCCTACGCTGAGCATTACCGCAAACGGTGGTGTCAATGCCTTTAAGGCCAGCAACTGGTTCAATATACCGGCTTCTTTATTTGGTACCGTGGCCGGGAACCTTGCCCAGCCGCTGATCCAGAAAAAGCAATTGCGTACGCAGTACCAGTTGGCAGGTGTAGAGCGCGAAAAGGCGGTATTACAGTTCCGCCAGTCCGTGCTCGCTGCGGTGGGCGAGGTGTCTGATGCCCTGGTGAAAATAGACAAACTTAAATCGCAATATGCGATCGCGAATGCAAGGGTAGCCACCCTGCAGCAGGCAATATCCAATGCCAGCCTGTTGTTCCAGAATGGTATGGCTACCTATCTCGAGGTAATCACCGCACAGGGTAATGTGCTGAAGAGCGAGCTCGAGATCAGCATGCTGAAAAGAGACCAGCTCAATGCCGTAGTCGATCTGTACCGTTCGCTCGGCGGCGGCTGGAAATAATCACCGTTAAAACAGAAATGACCATGATCCCGGATAATCCAACTTTACCGGTACCCCTGGCCGGTTTCAGAACGAAAACTGATGAACAGAACAGGGAATATGCGGAGGTGATCGCAACCTTGCCACAATATGCTTCAGAGAAAGCGCTGCATACTTATCCTTTGCAGACGGCCTGTATCGAAGCTATAGACGGGACGCTGGGTATTATGTTGCCCGACCGGCGGGTCGTGATCCGTCCCGGGCAGCGTTTCCAGATCCCTCCCAATACGAGTCATGCTTTTTATAATGCAGACGAAACGGAAGTTAAATTCCGAGAAATGCTGAAACCCGCGCTGCATACGCCCTGGCTGTTCGACGAGATCAGCGCTGCGGCGAAGCGTAACCGCCCGGGTATTGTTGCCTTTTTTGAAAAAGCTTATATCCTGAGCCAGGTTAAAAGCGAATATTACCAATCGGGGATCCCTGTTTTTATCCAGAAACATATCTATCCCGTATTGGCCCGTGTCGGCAAATTGTTGGGCTGGGTGCGTCACGTTGCTCCCCGTTTTTAACTTTGCATATTGGTTTTGTTTTTTTTGCGCAAGCCGGTCCTGTTCCCAGGACCGGCTTATTTTTTTACCTTATCGCCATCGGCTTATAGCAGGCCGGGCATCAGCGCTTGCGCTGTTTCCCTTTGTGGAGACTTTGCCCTTGTTGGTGTTCCGCCTTTGTTGGTGTATCGCCTTTGTTGGTGTTTTCACCAACAAAAGGGGAGCCTTGCTCATTATATGAACCAGGCCTTACCAGCTTCACCCAGGTTAATCCCTCATTTATAATCTCCGCCTTTGTTGGTATTGTCACCAACAAAAAGGGAGCCTGGTCCGTTGTATGAACCAGGCGCTACCTGCTCCCCTCAGGTTAGTCCCCCATTTGGTTTATTTTGATTTACACCTCCTGCGTTGCTTCAACAGGATGCGCTGCAGCAGGGTCTTCCAGCTCCTGCCGTAACTTACTGTGCCGTTTGCCATAGCCGAAATAGATCGCGAAACCAATGGCCAGCCATACCGCCAGCCGTAACCAGGTACCGGCCGGCAGCGAGACCATCATCACCAGGCAGGTACCGATACCGAGCAGGGGCACTACCGGTACAAAGGGCGTTTTAAAAGGTCTTGGCGTATCCGGCGCTTTTTTACGCAGGATCAACACACCCAGGCAGACCATTACAAAGGCCAGCAGGGTACCGATACTCGTCATTTCCCCCACGACGCTGATGGGTACGAAACCCGCGAACAGGCTGATGAACATACACAACAGGATATTCGAAGTAGCCGGTGTGCGGAACTTCGGATGCAGTTTAGAAAATACATCGGGTAGTAAGCCGTCGCGGCTCATGGCATAGAATACCCGCGACTGGCCCAGCAGATCGACCAGGATCACCGAAGTATAACCGATCAGGATCGCCAGGATTACGGCGTAACCCAGCCACAGGTAAGGCGTCTGCGCGATAGCAACAGCCACCGGCGCTGCATTGTTTTTAAACGATGTATAATGTGCCAGGCCGGTCATTACATAACTGAACAGTACAAACAATAAAGTACAGATCACCAGCGAACCCAGGATGCCGATGGGCATATTGCGTTGCGGGTTGCGCGTTTCCTGGGCCATGGTGGCCACGATATCGAAACCGATAAAGACGAAGAACACGACACCGGCGCCGCGTAATACGCCACTCCAGCCAAACTCGCCAAAGTGGCCGGTATTGGCCGGTATATAAGGATGGTAATTGGCCGGGTCGATATACCGCCATCCCAGGCCGATGAAAACCAATACTACGCCTACTTTCAGCGTTACGACAATAATATTGAAAAGCGCCGAGCTGCGCGTGCCCCTGATGAGGATACCGGTAATAAGCACAATGATCAGCACGGCCGGCAGGTTGATCCAGGTCTGGATGGCCTGACCGCCTGGTCCCAATACAGTTTCAAAAGGCGAATGGGTAAGCTGCGGCGGCAGGTGTATACCCAATTGATCCAGGAACTTGACGAGGTATTGCGACCAGCTGATGCCCACGGTTGCGGCGCCTACCGAATACTCCAGGATCAGGTCCCAGCCTATGATCCAGGCAAAAAGCTCGCCCAGCGTGGCATAGGCATAGGTATAGGCGCTGCCTGCAACCGGTACCATAGCGGCAAACTCGGCATAACATAAAGCGCTGAAGGCACAGCCCGTTGCGGCAATAAGAAAAGATAAGGTAACGGCGGGGCCCGAGTTGCCCGCCGCAGCGATACCGGTCAGCGAAAACAGCCCTGCGCCGATAATTACACCGATCCCGATCGCGACCAGGTTAATACCGCCCAGGCTTCGTTTCAGGCTGTGTTGCCCGCTCTGTCCTGCTTCCAGTTGCAGGCGTTCTATAGATTTCTTCAGCATAATTTTTAAAAGTCTACCAGGTATTTATCGCCGGAGGGTGAGGAAAAAAGCGTTCGGGATGCGCGGCGGATCTTGACCACCAGGCGTTTGTTGATCTTGTAGGAAGCGGCATTGGTCAGCAATACGCCCGCCAGGATGACCAGCAGCCCGGCCAGTTGCAGCAGCGAAATGCTTTCGTTGAGGAACAACCAGCCCGCCAGTACCGCCACTACAGGATTGATATAGGTATGGGTACTTACGATCACCGGGTGTTTTACACTCAACAGCCAGATATAGGAAATATACGCTACGATAGATCCGAAGAATACGAGGAAAGCCAGGCCCAGCCAGGCGGATACCGGTATTGTAGCTGCCGGGAAGGCATGCCACTCGCCCCTGAAGGTGGCGATGATAAAAGAAGCCACGCCAGCTACGACCAGTTGCTGGGAGATGTTCTTGAAGGTGGAGTGGGTGGCCCGGTAATGCTTGGAATACAGGGAGCCCAGTACCCAGGAGATGGAGCTCAGGGCCAGTACAGCGAAAGCCGCTATACGCATGGTCTTGGGCGCAGCGCCACCCGCACTGTGGATGCTGTCGTTCAGGAACAGCAACAGGCCCGCAAAACCTACGATCAGCCCGGCAATGGTGCTGATATTGGAAAAATAGTTTTTCCAGTTTTTGCGGTCGATCGCGATAAACCAGAATGGCCCGGTAGCGATGGCAATAGCCGCTTCGGTAGAGGTAATATATTGTTCCCCCCAGGTTACAAGTCCTGTACCGCCCGTCAGGATGAGGATTCCGGTAATGCCGTTTTTCTTCCAGTCGCGGAAGCTGGAGGTACGTTCGCCTTTAAGGTCGCGCCATACCAACAGGATAATACCGGCAATCAGGAAGCGCAGGCCGGAGAGGAGGAAAGGCGGAAAGCCTTTCAAACCGTAGGATATAGCGAGAAAGGTGGAGCCCCAGATAATATAAATACTTGCAAAAGCAAAGAGCAGCAAGAGTTTCGGGTGTTTTTGAATGAAGGACATTTTTTTTATTTTTTTTGTTTAAACATTGGAAACGAAACGGTCATGAAGACCGGTAATGTAGAAGCCCCGCTACACCAGGTGCAGCAGGGCTTACAGCGGTCTGTATACAGACTTATACGCACTGGTGCTACCCCGGTGGGGAAGGCATACAACAACAAGAGCAAGAGCGGGATGACATAAACTAAGATGTTTTTTAAAAGGGATGAAAATGAAAAAAGCCCCTGCGCTTGTTTTGCGGAGGGGCCGGTAGAATGGTTGTACAACATTTACAGGTATACGCTTCCGCAACAGCCCTCAGGGCTGCAACAACACATGGAACACATTATAGAAAGCGACCGGTACATAAAAGGTAAAAGAAAAGGGGATAAAAAAAGCCTTCCGGTTAAGAAGGCTGTCAGTATTGTTATTTACGGGGAGTAATATCAGCACATAGCCTTTGGGATACAACAACAGGTACAACACATGGTGTTGCCACTGGCTGAAAGGATATGGATCGTGTAGTTGTTCATTACGCTGCAAAACTACAGCTAGATTTTATTACCCGCCAAATGGAAATTTATTTATTGATTTTAATCAATCCGAAGGCGGTAAGGTAATAAAGATGGATTGACGCACGGCCGCTTGCAGGTTGCGGCTACGGTGACCCTTGCCGCGGGTGTCTTCGACGAGTAGTACCTCGCCCGGACCAAAACGCCGTACCACGCCCAGCGAGGTTTCTATCTCAATCTCGCCGTCCATCAGTGCGATATATTGCCGGGCCGGGGCCCGGTGAAAATCGTAATCATAACCTTCGTTTACTTTGCGGAAGATGACCTGGCCCGCTGTAACTCCGGTAGACAGGAAGCCGATCGGCCCGCTATCCTGCAGCGGGATTTCCAGGTCCTGGAAATGGCTGTCGCCCGCTGCATCGGCATAGATCCTCGTGATCCGGTAGGTTTCCATCAGCCAAAATATTTATGGAACCAGGCGATAGACTGGTTAAGGTCTTCGTGGCTCAGGTTATGGCCGGTATTGAAGGTATAGGCGCTCAGGTCGTAACCGGCATCCTGCAGCAGGGTGCGGTAGCGTTCGGTATCCGCCTGGTTAATGGTCGGATCGCTGGCGCCGTTGCTGGCAAACACCGGCGTATGAAGCGTATTGCTGAAGGCAGCAGGCGACCGGAAAGGCTGCATGGGCCGGTACAGGATCGCACCTTTCAGAAAGGCAGGATACAGGGTCAGGATACTGCCGATGATATTGGCGCCGTTGGAATAACCCAGCGCAATGATCTTCGCGGGATCGAACGCTTCTTTTCCGGCCAGTGTTTGTACGAAGTCTACCAGCTCATGGGTCCGGAAGCTTAGGTCCTGTTCGTCGAAGACGCCCATACCCAGGCGTTTGAAGAACCGGGGCATACCACCTTCCGAAACGTTGCCGCGCAGGCTGAGTACATTAAGCCCTTTCCCGAAATTAGGTGCAAGGGGCAGGAGGTCCTGTTCATCGCCCCCTGTGCCATGCAACAGCAACAGGGTATAGGCCGCTTTATCGCCCGAAGGCTGGTAGATATATTTTAAGGGTTGAAAGTCCATAGGATTATTTTTGATTAAGGTAAAACATTCCGGTTAAAGGGTACCTCTTTTAATCCAGGGGTACCAGGTGTTTTTCGATCAGCGCACGCTGGTCTTCATATTGAACCGGCAATTTCAAATGCTGGCCGAGTTCTTCCAGCGGTTCGTCTACAGTAAAGCCCGGGTTATCGGTAGCGATCTCGAACAATACACCGCCCGGTTCGCGGAAGTACAGCGAATGAAAATAGTTGCGGTCGATCTGCGGCGTAATGTTCAGGCCCAGTTTCTGGATTTTGTCGCGATAAGCCATCTGCGTCTGGTCGTCTTTTACGCGGAATGCAATATGGTGGATTGTGCCACCGGCGCCTATTCCCCTGGGTTCCACCGGCAGTTCCACCAGGTCGATCACATTGGCCGTTGCAATACTGTCGGTCGCATAACGGTAACGGTTCTCTTCCTGTGCCACCAGCTTATAACCGAACACTTCGGTAAGGATCGCTGCTGTGGCTTTAATGCTGTTTAACGTGAGCGTGGTATTGAAGAAACCTTTGGTGGCTACAGCTGCGCTCACGGCTTCTGTTACATAAGGCTTACGGTCGTCGGTAGCGGCATCGGTGGCGATCAGCTCCAGCTGCAGTCCGTCGGGATCGGCAAAGGACAGGAACGCTTGTCCGAAACGCGTACCCCGGGTTACGGGTGTAAAATTGGCGGTAAGGCGGTCGGCCCAGAAGTCAAGACTGTCCTGCGGTACGGAATAGCCGATGGCGGTGGCCATGCCGGATCCATTGCTGCCCCTGCGCACGCGGTCGCCCCAGGGAAAGAAAGTGAGGATCGTACCGGGTGTTCCCTGTTCGTCGCCGAAGTAAAAGTGATAGGTCTGCGGATCATCGAAGTTGACGGTTCTTTTTACAAACCTTAATCCGAGTACCTGGGTATAAAAATCAAAATTGCGTTTGGCATCACCGGCAATAGCCGTAATATGATGTATGCCTAAAATGTTATTTTCCATGTTTGTTGTTTTATGATGTAAAATTCGGAACCTTTCGATCCCCGGCCATTGAACCAGGACAAGAAAATCAAAACGGGCTTACACTTGCCCGGCGGACAGGGCCTGCAGGATCTCGCCCTTTAATAAACCGCTGCCACCGCCATAATGTTGTACGATGCGGGTTTGCGGGCTGGCTGTCCTGATCTGTGCGCAGAGCCGCGCTTCTTCCGTTTCGTCCAGGCCGTTGCCCAATAAAACCAATGCCGGTGTCGTGGTCGCGAGGTACAGCGCAACCTCTTCGCCGGTGCCCGCGCCGCTTCCCTGCCACGTTTCTTCCTGGTTGATCAGCCGTACGACCAACTCCCGGATAGCTTCGTTGCAGCCTATATACAGGATCTCTGTTTTCTGTAACATAATACTGGTTTGTTTTTTAAGATCAGGATAATACCATGGGCACTTCGATCAGCAGGATTTCGGCGCCGGGCGATTGTGCGGTAAGGCTGATGCGGTCGGTATCCCATATACCCAGGCCGTCGCGGCGGTTAAGGTTATGGCCTTCGATACTGAAATCACCATCGATCACGAAGGCATATACGCCATTGCCCGCTTTCTTAACCCGGTATTCGCTGCTTACACCCTGTTCGAACTTACCCATATGGAACCAGGCATCCTGGTGGATCCATACCCCCTCATCATCGGCGCTGGGCGAAAGGACCTGCTGCAGGCGGTTGTGGCGGTCTTCAAGTTTCAGGCTGAGCTGGCCGTACCGGGGTGTTACATTCTTTTTATTCGGGAATAACCAGATCTGCAGGAAGCGGGTCAGCTGATCTTCGTTCTTGTTGTATTCGCTGTGAAACACACCGGTACCGGCGCTCATTACCTGGATATCGCCATGGCGGATCACGGCTACGTTATCCATACTGTCTTTATGTTCGAGATCGCCTTCCAGCGGTATGGATATAATCTCCATATTGTCGTGCGGATGCCTGCCAAAACCCATACCCGGGTCTACGCGGTCGTCGTTCAATACCCGTAACGCGCCGAAATGCATCCGGTCGGGGTTATAGTAATTGGCGAAACTAAACGTATGATGGCTGTCGAGCCAGCCATGGTTGGCGTGCCCGCGGGTATCGGCTTTATGCAGTACGGTGCTGGGGTTAACGGCTGTGGCCGGGTTGGGCAAATGGTTGAATCCAACGGGGTCAAGCTCTTTCAGCTCGTCGATATCATTTTTAAGGACATTGCCAAAAGCTGCGCTGGCTACGAATACGCCGGTGCCCATCAGGCCTTTCCGGATAAAATCTTTTCTTTCCATGATCAGTAATTTTTTTGTTTGCTGAACACAAAATTCAAAGAAATAACATGCCTGGCCATTGAACCAGGACAAGAAAATGAAAGGGCCTATTTTTTGGCCAGCCGTGTCCTGACTTTGCTCAGGAACTCGGGCGACATGCCCAGGTAGGAGGCGATATAATGTTGAGCCACCCGTTGCGGGATGCTCGGGTAGCGTTCCAGGAAGTCGAGGTATTTATTGGTGGCATTGGTCGATATGGTCTGGAAAAGGCGTTCCTGCATGCGCGACAGGTTGCGTTGTACCATCAGCCGGAACATGCGTTCGAACTTCGGCACCTTATGTAAGAGCTCTTCCTTGGTTTCGGGCGTCAATACCAGTATTTCGCAGTCTTCCAGGGTTTCGATAAACATATGGCTCGGCTTACGGTCGTGGAAGCTGGCGATATCACTTACCCACCAGTCTTCGATAGCAAACTGGAGCGTAACCTCGGCGCCGTTTTCGTCGATATAATAGTTGCGGATGCAACCTTTATTGACAAATGCTTCAAAATTACAGACCTCGCCTTCCTGCAACAGCAGGGTCTTCTTTTTAACCTTGCGAAACTGCAACAGGGAGTTGAAATAACTGGTCTCTCCCGGTGTAAAGTTGGCGCACAGCCCGATGTAGCGGTTGATAGCTTCGTACATGCAACAAAGATAAGGCTTAAAAAGGCTCCCGGCGTGTTGCGGTACCAGTCCTTACAAAACGGTATGATTCTATAGAACAATAATAATATCCTGTTTGTATACTAAGCTGAACTTTGCTGTTTCAACCCCTCTCCTTATGAACCAGATCAGCCGGCTGTTGCTGTTTTTCTTTTGTATACCTTTTCATGCCCTTGCACAGGATACCACAGCCAGCAGGCATATGTTCCGCGTGTATGAAGATAATGATGCCATCAAGCTTTTCGGCGCTTTATCCGATAAGGGGTATACCAATGGTACCCGGTTCGATTATTATTATACCCGGCCGGGCACACCGCGTTTCCTGCCCGACAGGCTGATGCCCAGGGCGGGCAAAGCTGCCGTAAATACCTATGGCTGGAGCCTGATGCAGATCATGTATACGCCGGAAGATATCCGTGCTGCCCAGCCTGATGTTGAAGACTGGCCGTATTCCGGCGCCTTGTTTGTGAGTCATAGCCTGCATTCGGTTGACCCGGTGCGGAAGTTTAACCTGCAGACCGAGATCGTGCTGGGGGTTATGGGTAGGGCTTCGCTGGCCGAACAGTTACAGAAGGGCATTCATAAGGTGATTGCCTCGCCCGATCCGCAGGGCTGGCCTTACCAATATCCTACCGATATCCTGCTGAACATCAATATAGCCGCCGAAAAGCAGCTCTGGCAATACCGTCGCCTGCTCGATATTACCACCGGGGCCCAGGGTATGCTGGGCACGATGATGGATGGCGCTTCGGTGTATGCGCAATTGCGTATCGGTAAAATGCTACCTTACTTCGATGGCTTGCTGCAGCAGTATGTACAGCCTTTCCGTAACCGTAACAAGCTGCAGCTTTACCTGGTTGCCCGGCCCGCGCTCGATTGGGTCGGTTATAACGCGGTGCTGGAAGGCGGCGTGTTCGGTGGCAAATCAGATTATTATAAACAGAACGATGCCGCCCGCGTCAATCATGGCCTGTCCCGCCGGCTGGACCTTGGTCTGGTATTGGGTTACGGCAATATAAGCCTTTCCTTTACCCAGCGTATCCTCTCCAAAGCGGTCGATGGCTTCGGGCATCAGCGCCTGGGCAATGTATCCTTGTATATAGGCTGGTAGTATGTTATACTGCTTACAATTTGAAATTTAGGGTAAGACCGCTGGCGCCGCCCGGTGCGAAATAAGGAGCCATGGAGATGT
Source organism: Taibaiella chishuiensis (assembly GCF_003014535.1). Taxonomy (GTDB): domain Bacteria; phylum Bacteroidota; class Bacteroidia; order Chitinophagales; family Chitinophagaceae; genus Taibaiella; species Taibaiella chishuiensis. Next base: position 56,661 of record NZ_PYGD01000002.1, read on the forward strand.
TCTCATGCTTTTTGGCAATGCGGTGCAGTTCGGGAATAACAATACCCGAGGTGCCGCCTACCAGTAAGCCCAGGAGCACATCGGTGCGGAAGTGGCGTGCAGACTGCATCCGGTAATAACCGACCATAGCCGGTGGTATCGCCGCTGCCGAAAAAATGGCAATACGCTGCCAGCCGCGGATATGATGATAGTCGGTCAATACTTTGGCCAGGAAGAAGGTCGAAGTAGCGGCGAAGGATACGTGCCCGCTGAAGAATGAATTGCTTTTGGCCTCGCCGGTACGCAGTTCCATGGGGATCTCCTGGATATAGGTAAATGGCCTGGCCCGTCTTACAGAAAAAGCGGCGGCGAAATAAAGCGCATTATCGGCAGCATGGCTTACGGCATAAAGCGTAAGCAGGTCCAGCCAGTCTTTGCGCATCTTCTTATCCATCATAAGTAATACCGGGCTCGCAATCGAAAAATTGAGGAAGAAGTCGGACCGTGCCTGCGCCCTTTCAAAGTTGGCGGGATTCATTGTCGTGACCGGCCGGTCAAAACTATTGATGTTTTTTACATTGAGCCGGGCGACTTCATCGGCAGTCATGGTAGCGGTACGGTCCAGCGCTCGGAAGCCGAAATAGGAAGCGACGACCAGGGCCGCCGAACCGCTCAGCTCATATTTGCGGTGCAATTGATAAACTTTCTCTTTTGCAGGGAGCGGCGCCGGTTCTGCTGCCGTAACAACGCTGTCGGTCTGGCTGAAGCCGGGAACGGCGGCAATCGATAATGCGAGCGATAAAAGGCTTTTTCGGACGGATGCAGGAAAGGAGAAATTCACGATCGGTTTTTTTAACATTTTCGGTGTAAAAATATAAAACAATTAGTAATGGGTTGGCATCCTTTTGTTTATCGGCCTATCGAAGCTTTTCTGTATTGCATTACCTGCTTCCTGTTGAAATTGGTAATATTCCGGTAACCTTATGATAATACGCGCTTTTTAATTTCGTGCCTCGTTACCGAACCAACACACAACAACAAAATAGCGGTGCTACGGCCCGCGAACTACGGATACCTGCCGGGCCCTGCCCGGTTAATGTCTTGCTGCGCCCGCTCCCCATAAGGCGTTGCGGCAACAGATCGTTTACCCCGGAAAAGACCTGGCTTACAGGACGAGGTGCAGGTACCGCCCGAGCTTGTGTTTTTAATTTTTGCTTATGCCTTATATCAGTGTTTCACAACACCGTAAATTTTGTGAATATGTTTCCGAAAAATTAGAAGACCTGAAGTCCGGGGAGCCCATGCCCGCCGGTTATACGGATATGGAAGATCGCTTCCGGAATATGCAGCAGTTGTTTGATGCTTACCAGAAGCGACTGGGCGAACTGCAGGATATCACGCTGCAGTATGAGAAGCTGAAGAAGGAAACCCGGATACTGCTGCGTAAGAAATATATGAAGCAGAAAACGCGTAAGGTAACGCTCGACCTGCAGGAACTGAAGCTCAATATATCCTGAGCCCTTGCGCTGCTTTGATACCGAACCACGAACCAACTACATATAACCAATCCATGCAAAGAAGGAGTTTTCTACGCAGCCTGGGCCTGCTATCGGCGGGGCTGGCGCTTCCAGCCGCCCCTGCGCTGGCCCGGGCCGTTGCCTTCGTAACCCGCCAGGTCAACGGTAAAGTAACGGCACAAGGCCGCGGTATTGCCGGTGTTGCGGTAAGCGACGGCTACTCGGTCGTACTTACCGATCAGCAGGGCCGCTACCAACTGCAGCCGCATTATGATGCGCGCTTTGTCTTTATTTCTTTACCCGCCGGCTACGAGATTCCCAATGAACAAGGCATTGCGCGGTTTTATCAACCGCTGGACCCGGCGGCAGCACAGCAGGTGGCCGACTTTGCCCTGCAAGCGATGAAGGGCGGCGATGAACGGCACAGCTTTATCGTATGGGCCGATCCGCAGATGCGCAACAACGGTTATGATGCGGAGCAATTCCACACCACCTCGGTACCCGATACCAAGGCACATGTGGCTACTTTGAGCCATGGTCCTGTATTCGGGATCGGTTGCGGCGACATCGCCTTCGATCATTTCGAGGTTTATGAGGATTATAAAAAAGGCGTCGCTGCTGTAGGTATTCCCTTCTTTTCCCTGATCGGCAACCATGATATGGACTATACCGCAAGGACGGACAATGGTTCGCAAGCCACGTTTAACCAGCTTTTCGGACCTACCTATTATTCGTTCAACCGGGGTAAGGTGCACTATGTGGTACTCGATGACGTATTCTTTATCGGGGCAGGGCATCGTTATATCGGTTATATCACCGAAGAGCAATTACGCTGGCTCGAACGCGACCTCAAATTTGTGCCTGCCGGCAGTACCGTTGTGGTAGCCATGCATATCCCTTCCAATACCGGCGCACAGGCACGCGAAGCGCTAAAAGAGGATCCTATCGGCGGTGTAGTGATGAACCGCCAGGCTTTGTATAAACTGCTGCAGCCGTATAAGGTGCAGATCATATCGGGACATACCCACTGGAACGAGGTATGGGAACAGGACAATATTACCGAACACAACCTGGGTACGCTTTGCGGCGCCTGGTGGTCGGGGCCTGTATGTGGCGATGGAACGCCGAATGGCTACGGTGTGTTTGAAGTAAACGGCAGTGATATCAGCTGGCATTATAAAGCAACCGGCTTCGACAGGCAGCACCAGATGCGGCTGTACAAACCCGGCGCTGTACCCGGTAAACCGGGGAGCTTTATGGCTAATGTCTGGAATGCCGATGAGCGCTGGGCGATAGAATGGCTGGAAGATGGCGTGGCTAAAGGCGCGATGACGCCCTACACCGGCCTGGATCCATTGGCGGTAGAACTGTATGAAGGCGCCGAAAAGCCAAGCCGGAATAAAGGCGTGGAGCCGAATATAACCAGTCACCTGTTTATTGCTACTCCTTCGGCAACGGCCAGGATGCTTACGGTAAAAGCCACCGACCGGTCCGGGAAGGTATACGAGGAGCGGCTTATGCTTAATGCCTAAATAAATTAGGTGTATATAGGCCAGTTGCTGCCTCACAGCAATTGGTAGTCCGTAGCCATTTTAATTACGGAGGTCATATTGTTGACCTCGAATTTCTCCATCAGGTTTTTGCGGTGGCTCTCTACGGTATGGGTGCTGATAAATAAGGTGGCTGCGACTTTGGGCGTGGTGTATCCTTGTGCGACCAGTTGCAGGATCTCTTTTTCCCGGCGGGTAATGCGGGGTACCTGTTTGAGCTGGCCTTCGCCCGCCCGGCTGAGCCTGTCCCGGGTCTTGGTACAGAGATAGCTTTCGCCCGTCATTACCGTATGGATAGCTTTAATGATCTCGGTACCTACCGAATTTTTGAGTACATACCCGTTTACCCCGCTTTGCAGCATACTGTTGATTACGGGCAGTTCGTCGTGTACGCTCAGGGCTATGATACGGAGCTCCTGGTCCCGGCTGCGTATCTGCCGGCATAACTCGATACCGCTGATATCGGGCAGGTTGATATCCAGTAGCAATACATCGGGCTGCAGGTGTTCCAGGGCGGCCAGCAGGTCCCGGCCGTTTTCGTAAAAGCCGGACAGCTCCAGGTCTTCCTGGTTGTTCAGCAGGTTCTTTAGTCCTTCCAGTACAATAGGGTGGTCGTCGGTGACGATAGTCTTGATCATAGGTTGTCAGATTGGGCTTTCGATTAAGATAGTGGTACCGGTACCGGGTTTGCTGTCGATATCCATTTTGCCTTTCAGGAAAGCTACGCGGGCCCTGATATTCGACAGGCCGGAACCTTTGACGCGGCGTAGCAGTTCCGGGTCGAAACCACCACCGTCGTCTTCTACCGTAAGGAAGATCTGTTCGCCGGATTCCTGTAGCTGTACCAGCAGGTGGGTTGCCGCAGCATGTTTCACGGCATTGTTCACCAGCTCTTGCATAATACGGTAGAGCACCGTCTGGCGTTCCGGCGCCATCCGGTTGGTATAATGGAATACCTGGCAGGTCACGCTCAGCCCCGGGCTCCTGAAACTCCGGCAATATTCCTGGGTAGCCTCGCCCAGTCCGTATTTCAGCAATACCTCCGGCATCATGCTCCTGGCTATACGCCGCAGTTCGTCCACGGCATTATCCAGGTGGCCAAGGATCTTCTGTAACAGGTTCTGGGGTTTAGGGTCGGGTAATACCGGCGTCATTTCGGAGAGCTGGATCTTGATGCCGGAAAGCAGGCCACCCAGCCCGTCGTGCAGGTCGCGCGCCAGCCGGCTTCTTTCCTGTTCCTGGCCTTCCAGTATGGCGGATAGCAATGATATCTGGTGTTCCTGTTTGATCTTATCGACTTCCAGCGCATGTAACCGTTGTTGTTGTTGCAGGGCTTTGGTCCTTTGTTTGTAGGCATAAAATACGAACAGCAACAGCAGCATGCTGGCCAGGGTAAGAATGATGTAAACGGTATTGAGCCTTTTGTTATAAGCGACCCTGGCCTGCAGCGCTTTCAGCGCCTGCTCCTTCTTTTCGGTCTCATACTGCGCTTCCAGCTTTTTGGCCTCGCTCATTTTACGGCTGTCGAAGATGCCTTTGTAGCGTTTTACATATTCTTTGTAATACCGGAGCGCCGCGGCCGGATCGCCTTTTTGTTCCTGTATCTCTGAAAGGGCCAGGTAGGCATCGGCCATGATCTCATGTTCCGGCGCCGGGTTTTTTTGCAGCGCGCTGATCACGGCCAATTGCATCTCTTCGGCCAGTCGGTATTTTTTTTGCTCCAGGGCATAACGGCCCAGTACGCTGTAACACAGCGCTACTACACTGTAATGCCCGGTATTCAGTCCTTCTTTCAACGCGATTTTAAAATAGGCAGTAGCGCTGTCCTGGTTTTTATAAGGGCTGTAACTATCGTAGATATTGCCGATGCAGTAACTGATATAAGGAAGATCGGTACGGTGGATGATCCGTTGCTGGTTGCGGTAGGTAAGGGCCAGGGCTTCTTTAAAATAATACAAGGCCGAATCGAGCAGGGGCTTTTGCAGGGTATCCATCCGGTACTTACCTTCCAGGAAAGAAGCCAGGTTATAGGTGCCGGCTATAACATAATCGGGCTGACCGGTATGCAGCGACGCGGTATAACACAGGCGGATATATTTTTCGCGGCTCGGAGCATCTTCCCATTCTCCATAGATAAGGGCCAGCTCTTCATAGATCGAGCTTTCGTAAGTATAGGCCTTTTGCCCGTCCAGGGTTTTGAGCGCGGTAAGAAATGCGGCTACGGCTTTCTCCCGCTGGTTGGTCCGGTTGTACATCCAGCCCTGCATATAGGCTACAAATCCCTTGATCCTGCGACTGCCGGTTCGCGCTGCATAGTAGGCGGCGCTATCAAGGCAGGCCCGGGCCCGGGGCAGGTTATTGCCGATCTGGTAACGGCCGGCCATTACGCCATAGGTATACGCCGTGTATTGCCCGTCGGGTAAGGTGCGCGATAAAAGAAGCGCTTCTGAAAGCAGCTGCAGGCCTTCGTCGTGGCTTTTGGTAAAGAATACCATACTGCCCAGGTTGCTCAGCACCATTACCCGGTCGCCCGGCGGCAATGCCGGTTGTGCAAGTACGGTACGCAGCGAATCTTCAATATAATGCCCTGTTGCACCGGTGCTGTGCAGGAAGGCTACCAGCAACAGCAAGCAGTATTGTACCCGGTTTCTTTTAAGACGGTCGATCATCTGCCACAAAGTTAAGCCGGAATAAAAAAAGCGGTTATCCCTGGATTCAGGGAATAAAGTGAGGGCCGGATACGGTTTGATTCTTTGCCCCGGGCCGGTTAAACCCCACAAATGGCGGATTTCAGGGATTGTGCAGTGGCGCATGCCGGGGTACTTTTGCCTGCTGTCCGGGAAAACAGGAATATCATAGCCGCTTTTTTTAATTTAAATGTTTTTAATTTGTTGGTCTAAAACCATATCTACCATGATTGCAAAAAACGGATCTTTCCTTTGTATCATCGGCCTGCTGGCTATCGTGATGAACTTTTTTAACTACGTTCCCAAACTCCTGGTATGGATCTATAAATGGGGCGAAGGACCGGCATGGGGGATCAAGATCGCCCTGGTTGTTGTTGGTGGCGCCATGTGGTGGATGGGAAGCAAAACCCCGACCGGCACGGAAGACGGAACACCCGCGGGACAATAACAAAACCGGCAGGCTCAGGGCATTGCCGGGTTTTTCCTTACTTATAAAGTACCTGGTAACAGGCCGGTAGTCCTACCGGTCCGGGCCTGCTTTTGTGCTTGATAAACAGATCGGCCGATTTTCGTCGCGACGGTTACTGTAAAGGACATTGCACGTGGATGGCAGTTTACCTGGTCGGTAGGGATACACATTTGATGCTATTTACTGCTGCTGTTGCCTGTCTTCCGCAGGGTCCTTTGCAGGAGACCGTGCGGAGGCATCCCAATAGGGAGCGCTTAGGCTATCCAGGATAGATAAATATACGACGATACCAGGTCCTTGCGGGCGAATGTGATCCCGTGAAATTCCTGTTTTCTCGCCGTGGTCCCGAGAAAATAAATAGGGACAGCTTAAACAAATCGCTTCACCAGGCACTGGATGTTCCTTTGTCCCTTTTTCGCCTGATCGGAAGTGTCGGTAACTTTTCTGCCTGATCCGGTTTATTAAAAGCGGGGAACGAAGAATGATAAATGCCAGTTTTCCGGGATTTTCCGGGAGGCATTACCGGTTTACCTTTACCACCCGGACAGCAGATCATCAGCATGGACACTAATAACTGAAGCATATCATGAACCCCAAAATTAGGAAAGCCGGGATACTGTTCATGGCCGCGCTATGCGTTGGCTGGACCTCCTGCAGTAAGCCCGGCGAAATAGGAAAACCTGTTGCCGACGATGGTTATATCCTGCTGCGTGCCGATAAGGAAAATAATGGCAAGCGCTTCAGCATTGCCGGTTACCCGGCCCTGAGCAGCGATATCACAACCGGTACCGGGCGTACAACCCTGCTCGATATCTATACCGAACCCGAAGGCAAGGGGCAGCTTATTGCCGCTTTACCGCTGTCCTTCGGTAAAGGCAGCAACGAATTTCATGTGCCGGAAACCTTTACCGTGGCCGATATCACGGTATACGACCAGGCTGGTAATAAACATAAGTATACCGACAAACTGCAGTTTTCCTTTACCCTCGTACTGAATACCGAAGCGCCAAGAACAACGGCGCGCATCCGCCGCCGGCTAGCCGGCCGGGTAGAACGCGAAGAGGTAACGGTATACGCAGGACATGCCGAAGCGGTAAGGATCGATCCGGCGCCCTGACCGATATAAAATGAAAGCCCCTGGGTAACCCAACCCGGAAACAAAAACAGCCTGCGTTGCGGGAAAATAAACAAGCATCGGGATACCGTTACCGGGTAGTAATCCGTATCAGCGATTACCGGTTTGTTGACTATAGTGTTTAAGGTAACACAGGCCACTGTTCTCAGTGGCCTTTTTCTTTAACGCAACAGCTCCAGCAGTTCTTGTTTGCCCAATCCTTTTAATATGGAGGAGCCGGTGGCTATGAGGTTATCGGCGAGGTCTTTTTTCGTGGCTTGTAATTTCAGAATCTTGTCCTCCACCGTATCGGGGCATATCAGGCGTACGGCGATCACCTGGTTTTGCTGGCCGATACGATAGCTGCGGTCTATAGCCTGGTGCTCCACTGCGGGGTTCCACCAGGGATCGACCAGGTATACATAGTCGGCCTCCGCCAGGTTAAGCCCGGTGCCCCCGGCTTTCAGGCTGATGAGAAAGATGTTCCGGTCCTGCTCTTCCTTAAACTGCCGTACCTGTTGCGCCCTGTCGTGGGTTTGCCCGCTTAGGTAGGCATAGGCCATCTGCCTTTGGTCGAGCTGTTCCCGTACCAGGTCGAGCATACTTACAAACTGGGAAAAGACCAGGATCTTATGCGTGCCGGCATGTTTTTCGAGTTCTTTCATCAGCACATGGATCTTGGAGGAATGATCGCCGTAGGTCTTTTCTTTATTGATCAGGGTGGTGGCATTACAGATCTGGCGCAGGCGGGTAAGACCTTTGAGGATATGCATGCTGTTACTGCTGAGTTCTTCGTCGCGCCGGGTTTCGATAAATTCCCGGATCTCCTGTTCCTGCAGTTCATAGATCCGGCGCTGTTCTTCACCCATCGGGCAATAGAGCACGATCTCCGTTTTTTCTGGCAGCTCGGCGGCTACCTGGGCCTTTGTGCGGCGCAGTACAAAGGGGGCTACCTTGCGTTGCAGGGCACGGGCACGTTTATGATTGCCAAACTTATCGATGGGTAAGGCATACAGGTTACGGAAGTAATGTTTGTTGCCCAGCAGGCCCGGGCAGGCAAAGGACAATTGCCCGTACAGGTCGAAGGTATTGTTCTCCACCGGTGTACCGGTAAGAGAGATCCGGTTGCGGGACCGCAGTTGTACCGCGGCTTTATACCGTTCCGAATCCGGGTTTTTAATCGCCTGCGATTCATCCAGGATAGTATACCCGAAAGTAAAGGTCTTCAATAAGCTGATGTCGCTTAACAGGGTGCCATAGGTGGTCAGGATCACATCGTAGCCGCCAAAGCCTGCGACGCTGCGTAGGCGTTCCGGGCCATAATAAGTATGGACGCGCAATACCGGGGCAAACCGCTGTAACTCTTCCTGCCAGTTAAATACGAGCGAGGTGGGCATAACGATAAGGTGGGTACTGCCGGGATGTTTTTCGCCCTGGTATAACAGGAAAGCGATGATCTGTATGGTTTTTCCAAGTCCCATATCATCGGCGAGGCAGGCGCCGAAGCCGAGCCCGTCCAGGAAGGCAAGCCAGTTCAGCCCTTCCTGCTGGTAGCTTCTTAGGTTGGTCTGCAACTGCGGGGATACCGGTATCCCGGTAAGTCCCTTTGTTGTGGTAAGGTTTTCCTGCAGGGCAAGTATATCCTGTTGCACACCGGGCAGCATCATCTGGTCTTCATAGGCCTCCAGTAATGCGGCGTAATTGATCCGGGGAATCCGGATCGTTTCTCCATGCAGCTCGCCGCTTTCGAAATAGCGCGTAAACTTTTCGAGCCAGGCGCCGGGCAGTATCCCCAGCGTGCCATCGTCCAGCTGCACATATTTACTACGGTTCTTCACGGATTTGTAGAGTTGCTTCAGCGACGCTTTCTGTTTGCCGAAGGTAACTTCGGGGACTGCGTTGAACCAGTTGATGCCGCTGCTTACCTGTACGCTTACCCGTACGGTGTGCTGGTTGAGACGGTTCTTCCTGATCCCGTTGAACCCAAGGATCGTAATGCCCTGCTCCTGCCAGGCTGCAAAGGCCTGCAGGAACCAATCTTCGTCCAGGAATTTTTTCTTGTGCAGGTAGAATTGTTCCAGGTCCAGTTGTTCGGCAAAATCGGGGTGTTGGCGCATCAGCAGGCCCAGCAGGTCCAGCTCTTCTTTTTCGTCGCGTTCCACGGCAAAAGCATCGCCTTTTTTATCGGTGGCATATACCTGTTTGCGGCTAAGCACCGGTATCTCGGTCTCCCCGTATCGCATCACCGGCAGGATGCCGATATGGTTTTCCTGTTCGCTCAGGTAAATGATCCGTTCCGGTTTATGGTCGAAGCCCTGTTCCCTCAATTGCGCCGGGGTAGCCGGCCGTACATGGCTATAAGTAAGGTGTACCTTATGTTCCAGCCGGTTCAGTACCTGCTCCCTGAAACGGTCGAAAGCGCTATGCGGGATAAGCAGGCGGTAATTATGTCTCCTGAAATAACCGATAATCCTGAGCAGGCTGGGATTAGCCACCAGGTACAGCTGGTCTTTCACCTTCAGGAAATAACGGAATACGGTCTCTGTCACCTGCAGGTTATAAGGCTGGCCATTGATCCATAAATATGCAGTCAGTTCGCGGAAGTATTTGCTTTGCTGTGTCGATAGCTCCAGCCTGTATACGGGCGATGTTACCTGTACGGGCTGCAGGGAGGCGAGGGTAATATTGGCGGAAATAGCTGCGTCGTGGTAATAGCAATCGAATGCAAACGGGTTGCCGGCCAGGGCTTGTAAGGCCCGGATGTCGTTCTCCTCGCTGCCCGCCAGGTGCTCGTTTCGAATCTTAAGCAGTGCGGCATAATACTTCAGGTGTTCCGGTTGCTGGCTGCGCCAGAGGTAATCCTGCGGGTCCAGGCTTAACGGTGCGCCCTTTAGCCTGCCGTCCTTGCCGGTAGCGGCTTCCATCAGCTCTATATTCAGCTGGTCGGAGTAGCGGTGGCGGCAAAGTACCAGGATCCTGCGGTTTTCGGGCAACTCCAGGTAAGGCGCCGCCGCCGGTTGTACCGGTGGAAAGAAATGTTCCTGCAGGTATTGCTCCCGGCCTATATCTGCTGCCGCGATCATCCCGGGCAGCAGGGGCGATATCTGCAGTTGCCGGTCTTCATACCGGACGAGGAAGAAGTCGTCGGGGTCGCTGCCGGGGTCGAGACCGTATTCGGGCAGTCGCGCAGCCAGGGCTTCCCGGCGCAATTGTTTATCGAAGAACAGCCGGACCTCCTTCCGGTTCATCAGGCAAAACAGGACCCTGGCTTCATGGCTGCACAGTTTCTTCTTAGCACTGTTGCAGGTGCAAGCCAGTTCCAGCGCCGTTTCCCGGAGCTCCAGGCTTACCTGTACAGGGCCCGCGCCGGGCCGGTTTTCGGTAAACAAACCATAACCCGGTTCCAGGTATTGAGCGCTGATGCTATCCAGGCCACGCGTTTCCGGCTCTTCGGCGCTGTGTACAAAGATCAGGGTATTGCTGAGCGCGGTGATGTCGAAAGGCGCTATCGTGTAGCGGTGCATGGGCTGGGGTACTTGGCCTGAAGGCTGCATGGTCGTCCTGTTGAATCCTGTATGGTTAAGAAGGTAAAGATACTAAGAATGCCGTGGCAAGCGGGGTACGGGGCCTTAATTCCGGTTGTGCCTGCCAAAAGGCCCGGATTTACTGTGTTTTTGGCTCCGGTATGCCCGGAAAAGTAGTGTGGATAACGGATGTGAATAATTTTTTCGCATTTTTTATGGTTGTATCCCTGAACTTTTGTAACATCGCCATTCAATAATAAAAACAATATAGATTATGAACAAAGCTGAATTAATTGATCAGATCGCATCTGACGCCGGCCTTACTAAAGTGCAGGCAAATGAAGTATTGAATTCCTTCACAGCTGCGGTTACCGGCGCCCTGAAAAAAGGTGAAAATGTAACCCTGGTAGGTTTTGGTACTTTCTCCGTTTCTCAGCGTACTGCCCGTAATGGCCGTAACCCTCAGACCGGCGAGGTTATTAAAATCAAAGCAAGGAAAGTTCCTAAATTTAAAGCGGGTAAAGACCTGGCAGCTAAAGTTGCCGCGGCTAAAACTCCTAAAAAATAGTTCTATCCCGATCAAAAGGAAGAAGCAGGGACCACGGTTCCTGCTTCTTCCTTTTATAGCCTATCGGGTTCTTACCTGCTGTTTGCAATGCCTGCCTGTCGCAGCGATCAGGGCAAGGGGGTTATCCGGTTGAGCTGGCTAACCAGCGAATCCAGTTTATAGTTATGATGCAGCCGGCTTTGCATACGCCTGAGCGTGGCATCCGATATCGACCAGTTCATGGCATAGGTCTCTTCGCTGTCGTTGCTATACAGGTTCATTTCAAAGTAAAGCTGGGGCAAGCCGTAACGCAGGCTTACCGGGTCTTTATAATACAGGGTTTGGATATACTTTTCCAGCCTCGAATTGTTTACCGAAGTTTGCGAACTGTAAGATCCCGCCAGGGTGAGCAGCGGCGCAGCCAGGTCGTTGCTGAAGGGAAACGCTTTATTGAAGCGCGTTACGGAATAGGGCGTGTTACTGATATGTACCACCAGGAAGCGTAGTTTGTTCAATGCCACGCCGTAACGGTTTTGCAATACCGTATCGTTTTTGACCAGGTAGTCGAGGTGCATGATCATCTCGTGTACGACGCCAGCACCCGAATTATCAAAATAACCGCCATCCACAAAATAATGCCTGGCCTTATACCGCTTGCCATCGGCGTCCTCTTCCATACGGGTCATACAACCGGCAGGGCTGATATAGGGAAACCTGGCGCCCATCACCACGGCAGTGCTCAGGCGCAGATCTTCGCCGGGCTCGAGCAGCGACAATACATCCAGCCGGCGTCCGAATACGGCGGTATCGATCCGGATATTGCTGATCACCCCGGGCATCCCATCCTGCATTCTTGTGGTATTGATACAAAGCGCGGGCAGGGTGTAGGAGGCCTGCCTGTTGGTGGCTAGTTGCGAGAAGGACGTGGCGAAAAAGCCGTCCAGTAGCGTGTTCCGGCTGGCGCCCGCTTCCATGGCATATTCCAGCGCCCGGGCGCGGTCGGCCACAGCGGGGTATATACTGTTAAAGATATCGGGACCCAGCATACGGGCCAGGGTATAGGTCAGGAAGTCGGTTTTCAGGAAGTCCTGTGCGGGCTGTACCAGGCCGCTGCGGTTCAGGCTGCCGGCATAACCGGCATTAAGCTGCCGCAGGTACAACAGCGAAAAGAAAGTTGCATTACCCACACTGCCACCCGATGCACCGGATAAAGCAAAAAGATGCCGGCTGAAACGCTGATCCGTAGCGCTATCCAGCGCGCCCAATACCGATGCCGTCCAGTAGCCCGAACGCGAAGCCCCGCCATCGGCATGGGCAAATACCAGGGGCAGCAAATCCAGGCTGTCATTCCGGAGCTCGCTTTCATGTTGTGCCAGCCAGTTATAGAAGAAAGTCTTTAAGTCCTGGCGTTGGTCATAGGGCACATGTTGTACGGGGAAGGTGGTTATCTTATGAGGTTCGAACAACAGGCCACCCACCAGCATCGGGATCAATAGGAAAAAGGCGATCTTCACCCGGTACATGACCGAAAACATTTTGATCAGGTTGAACAGGCCGGCATAGAAACCCAGCGCCAGTAATACTACGCCCAGTGTGCCGAAGCCGATAGAGAAGGGAAGCCAGAATACGGCCAGCAGGTAAATGACCAGCGCAATAAAGGATACCAGGTTGAAGATGGCGAAGGTAAAATCCTCGAAGCCGGGTATCTTACCCAAAGCCCTCGAAAAGATGCGGCTCAACAGGTCTTCGAGCAGGCCGAGTAATTGGCCGGCGCCCCAGATATTGCCGATATGCCGCCGGTTAATCACAAGGAATATAAACATGAATTGTAACAGGGTGGCGCCGATAATCATGCTCAGGCTGCTTTCGCGTACCATGCCAAAACCGGCGATGACGAACAGGTTGAGCCAGAAGACAACGCTGCATACGCGGGAGAACCGCCGGCTGCCGTATTTTTTCCGGAAGGTAACCGACCCGATCCGGGTCCATAGGTTCAGTTGCCAGTACAACACACCATAGCCCACCAGCAGTAAGAATATCATCAGCCCGTTGAGCGGTACACTAAGCAGGCCGGGCTTATTGAGCAGGGCCATCACGAACAGGGCGTAAATATAAAAGCCCATCAGTCTGGGCATATGGTAGAGCAGGCCGGGAGAAAGCTGCATCAGGTCGGATTCCAGGTAACTGATGATTCGGCTCGAATACCAGGTTATATACACCCAGAAGAACAGCGCCAGCATCACCAGGATACCGGGGTACCAATGGGTGTTTTCTGAGGTCTTGACCAATACATCGCCGCCTTGTGAGAGATTGAGAAAGGCCAGGCCGAAAGCCGTAAGCAGGAGCAGGTTGGAGGTATAGAGCCAGAATACTTTCAGCATCGTGCTGATGCGCTGTAAGATATTACCCCGTTCCGGTAGAATATTGGTTGTCCTTGCCATAGTCCTGGATTCGATCTCCTGCAAAGAAATTATAAAATGATAACAAAAAGCAAGTATAGCCCGCGGATCATAAAAAGATAGCGTATGGCTTTTCTTTAAATGGATTTTAACAGCAATAGCGGTGTGGGGTTCCCGTCCGGCGGGGCCTGTAGGGAAGTAACAAATCAGTAACCAAATGATAATTAGATGTTTAGTAAATAAAATATCATCTTTGTTAAAATTTTTACAATGAATGAAGTTGAGCGCCATGCAGACATGCAGGGCAGGGAGGATGACCCGCTGCCGGATTGGGTCTATCGCACCAAAGCATCCAACGTATGTCCCAAGTGTGGCAAAGCTGCACTGGATACGCGGGTTCCACGTCCTGTAGTGGTCAAGCTCCTGTTGTTCTGGCTGCCGATACGGAGGTACGAATGTTCCTTCTGTTTTAAGCGCAGTTATCTCCGGTAAGGATCCGACCCCGATCCTGAGCACCGGTCGTCCGGGCAGGCAACAGCTATTGCATGCCCGGGCTTTTTTATGAAAAATGCTACTCCTGCTGCGCCGTTCTGCGCGTGTTTTCGTTTCCTTTTTTCCGGCTTGTTCCTGCCCCGTTATTGCAATGTTATTCTGCAAAAACGATTATGCTTTTTGTATTCCGGCGCGTCTAAATAACAAATACAAAAACAATGAAAAAGTTAGTGTTGATCGTCTTGATGTCCGCGATGGTGTCTGGTGCCTCTGCACAGTTTCGCGGACGTGGCGACGGAGGATTTCACAGAGGCAGGACTACGGTAGTAGTGCGTGGTGGAATTTATCCGCACTACTATTATCCCTACGGCGGTTTAGGATGGTATTCATCCTGGTATAATGCGCCGTATTACCGGAACTACAACAGGCCCAGTAAGCTCGATATGGAAGTGGCGGATATCAAACATGATTATTCCGATCGTATCCACTCCGTGAAGATGGACAATACCCTGCCTGCTGCCGACCGGAAAGCAAAAGTAAAGGAACTGAAACAGGAACGTAAAGATGCCGTCTACCAGGCAAAAAGAGATTATTATAAATCTTAACAGGCAAATAGAGAAGATGAGGATGTATGTGGTGTATAGGGGCAAGAGCAATCCTTCGGGGTTGCTCTTTGCTTTGATGGAAACCTTACCGGTCGCGGCAACATAGATAGGGGGGGAGCAGGGTTCCGCCCCGGTTTATGGTAAGGCTACTATTTCATAAACGCTTTAACCAGCGGAATATCATCAAAGGTTTGCGCAGACATTTGAAATATATCTATGCCGGAATGCAACATCCTGTCTATATCGATGGCTGTTGTCTGCAGGATATAGTCCCGGTTTTTTATTCCTGCGAGCCAGCGTTCCGGCAACGCAAAGTCTTCCCGTTCCAGGTAATCAAAGAGAAGGTTGTTAAAGATCACTTCGCCATCGGTATAATAGGCCAGTTCGGAGGTCTTTGTTCCGGAGTAGGCGTTGCATCGTTCATAACTGGTGGCTACTATGTTCGGGCATTGCGCACAGTATTGCTGCAGGGCGCGGCGCTGTTCTGGGGTATAGATGTCTTTTTGGCGAAAGGACGCGATAGACGGGTATAACGACGGATCTTCTTTTTTGATCAGCTCTTCCCTGAAGAAAGGCAACAGGCGGCTGTTCCAGCTGGTATAGTGCATAGGGTAAGCATAGTGGCTGTAAAAAAATGTGTTTTTCGACGTTGTTGGTGTTTGCGCCGTTTGTTGGTGTTGTCACCAACAACATATGATTTACGGTGATGATAAAAAACCAAATTGATCTATCCCTGTTTCATAATAGCTGGCTGAAGAATAATGATATTCGGCAGGGTGGAGTGCCAATCCAGCCCTCACGGGGTTCTCGTGTATGTATTTTATCTTCTGTTCTAATACAGCCGCTGTATACACATCAACGGATAATGGATTTCTTTGCCAAAACTGGTATTGCCGGTCTTTGGCATTCACGTAGAAGTATTTCAAAATCTCAGCGTGATGTTCCTGTAAATCGAATTTTATTTTTTGGGCCGTATACTTTAGGAAGTCTCTTTGTACATTCATGTATAGATGCGGGTGTCTGACCTGCCATACCAGGTGTATATGGTTCTGCATAATAACAAATGCATGCACAAATACTCTTTGGTGTTTGGTGAGGAAGTTCAAACTATCAACAACGATGTCTTTGTACTTGTCGGGTGTCAATAACTTCCTCCATTTTAGAATGGTGGCTGTAAAAAATTGTGTTTCGTATCGTTTATATGGAAGCATTAAAAATGTAAGTTACGATTTAAAAGCGCTAAGTAGAACGTGTCTAGGATTTTATGTTCTGCTATTAGTGATGTGTTGTGTTGTTGGTGACAACACCAACAACGGCGGAAAAGCGCTAAACAGAACGTGCCTGTGATGTTCTACCATTGGTGATGTGTTGTGTTGTTGGTGAAAACACCAACAACGGCGGGAACGGCGGGAAACACCAGCAAGGGGCGGAATTTTGGATTCTAAAAATCAATTACCCTATCAGACCGGATTATGAAAATTGTAATTTCACTTTTACTTGTTTTTAGCTGTTTTAGGGCAATGACACAAGAGGGCGATACCAAGCGACAGGGTTATACTGCTGGTGATACGATTTACTGGAATAAGGATAGAAAACTTACCTGGGATGATTTTCAGGGTATGCCGGATACAAATTCGATTGGAGGAGCGGCTACTTATTCAGGCCTTGTAACAGCATCACGGTATACTTCCGATACTTCTATTAGCGTAATTATAAGCGCTGTATTTTATCGAAAACGATCCTGGCAGAAAACACGGTATCAAACAGCCCGATCATTGCAACATGAGCAGGGCCATTTTGATATCACTGAAGTCTTCGCGCGCAAAGCCAACATTGCTTTTAAGGCATATAGATTTAATAGGACTACCGTAAACGCAGATATAAACCGGATTTTTTATTCGTTTGCTGCCCAAGAAGATAGTGTGCAGTATGTGTATGATAGAGCAACAGATAATCACAGAAATGTCGCGCAACAAAAAATATGGGATAAGAAGATCGCCGGTTGGTTGAAAACCGGCAGATAATACAACGGCACACGACAAGATTATCTTAGGGCGTGTTCGTGAGCTAGCTTTATCTTAATCAGAAAATGCTTTCGTGTTTTATCGCCTTTGTTGGTGTTGTCACCAACAAAGGCGGGACCGGTGATGTGTGTTATACAAAAAGATATTTGTGGAGCGCGCTCTTGTTCGCGGCGATAAAAAGGGTGCATGCGTGAGGGGCTTCCACCTGGTCAATCGCTTGATCCCGGAAGCGGATCTCTGTCACGACTACCTGCTCCTTACCTTCGGGGTCTGCATAAAGTACATCGCCTTGCCTGATCGTGTTCAACGCCCTGCCTGTTACTGCTATATTATCCTTCTTATTTGCGGATACTTCTGATATTTCAAATTGAGGCGTCATGGTAGTAGTAGCGCAGGTTTGGCTTGTTGGTATACAAATGTACTGCATGCGCCGGTTATAATTGCCCGGAGTGAGGGAATCTTGCCGCTGCGAAGTTTATGAAGTCCGGGACATTGTCTGGCGGCGGTTCCTCTGCCGTAATACACGCAACCTTTGCCGACAGGAATGTTTTTATTGCTTTGAAGAGCGCCGTACTTTGCGGTTCTTCCGGATGTCTGCCGGTAATAGAAATGCCCAGGATCAGTTGACCATCCCTGGTGTAAAAGGCCATCGCATGTTGTATCGTGGCAACCGGGTTGCTGCTCCGCCAGTATATACTGTAGTCCTTGTCCGGATGGGCTTCCAGGTAACGGAGCAATGCGCTGGTTTCACTAAAGATAATAGGAGTGTGGGCTTCGCTATCGACGGGGTAATCTTCGGCAGAAGATTTCCGGTCCGGCAGGTAGCGGTTGAGGAAGGCCGATACGAATTCGCTATCCCGGTTGGCGACGAGGAAATATTGGTCGAGGTATTGTGGCATAAAGGAAGTTTTGGGAGTAGCAGGCCTGGCGCCCCGTGTAAATATAGTGCTTATTGTTCCTGTTGGTTACTTGGCCCGGATTTGTATATGCGATCAAAAACCGCTAAGGACCAGGGCGGGCTTGCCCAGGGCCGCTATAGTGTCTTTGCTGAAGCCTTCGCAGGCATCCGATACTGCCAGGCAATCCGGGGCGCTGATCAAACGCAGGGTTGTCAACTCGTACGCATTGGCGCCCGAATACCGGTCCAGGATGATAATGCTTTTCGCTTTCCGGTAGAGATACACTTCGGGTTCTATAGACTCGTAATGTAACTTGATGGTTTTCTCCTTATAGGTTAGCACAAGCTGTTTGTCAAATACGAAATCCTGCCACGCAAGCCTGCTGTAGACGCTGTTGAGTGTCACTTCCAGGTCCCCGGTACGGAATTGCTCCCGCTTGTGGACAAAAGTGCAGGGTGCATAAAGCAGGATCATAAAGCCTAAAGCGAGTACCGCAATAAATGCCTGTTGTTTGATGGGCGGCGGAGTTGTACGGAAATGTGTGGTCATTTTTTATGTTGCTTGTTTTTGTAAAGCCAGACACAGGTAATCAACTACGGCTGCGTTGCCGGTAATGGCCATACCTGTATAGGTTTCCAGTTCTATGCTGATCATAGAGCCGCTTAACATGACCTGGTAACACTGGTAGTCCTGTGATCCGGCCACTCCTTCTTTTTGTGCTGTAAGTGCGGCGCCTTCCTGTAATAAAAGGAGCTCCAGCTTGTCGATGACTTCCTTGTTGTACTCCGCACCAATAATAACTGTTTTTATCTCTTCCATGATTTATTGTTGATAGGGCTAACCTGTTCTGTTCTTATCATCCAGGGAATTGCTTTATCTATTTTGATCCCCGCGTTAAGGTCCAGATATTTCCGTTTTCCAGCGACATCAATACGAGGCTGCTATCCGTCAGGCTTTCAACGGAGAAGCGGGATACTGCACCTTCAAGGGAGGTAAATGTCAGGTAAATCGGGGCTTCGTCAGCCGTGGTCTGGTCCTTGCCTGTGCTTAAGGTGTATCTTGTCGTATCGCTGCTATAGGCGCTGGCATGGATACATAAGCTGTCAGTAAACAGTGTGCGGATGGCTGCGTCCCGGGTATACCATGGTCCTTTTATTTGTTGCCCATATATGGACAGGATAGGTGTGTTAATGTGGTCAGTCAACGCTATGCCTTGCGCAAACCTGGTTCCGGCCGGCAGCGTGCTGCAGGATGTTATCCATAGTATTACCAGGAGCAGGCTATTTCGATGCCTATTCTTTGTTACCTGTAGCATGAAGATTGTTGTCGAGGCTAAAGCTTGAATTAATGTCCGGGATACTTTCTGTTTTATTGCTATCGCTGCCTTTAAAACCGGTATATCCTGCCAGGTGCGTATCTTATTCCATCACCAGGTGAAGCCTTTCTGATGCTTTAAGATGTGCCTGGTCCCAGGCTTCCACGCGCCGCAACACGTTGAGTAGGGTCCGGTGCTCATCTCCTGGTTGCTCGCGGGAGGCGTCGATATTGATCCATTTTATAGTGAGCGGCCGTTCAACAGCTGTAGTCAGCAGATCCCATAATGCATCGGTATTGTGGCCGTAGTAAGGCCAGTCGAATGTTTTAGCAAAGAAGGCGTGTATTGCCCGCACGCTATCGTACTGCCGGCCGTCAATTAAAACCGTTTTCATACCTGTACTGTCGTTTTAGATGCGATTGTTTTTTAAATAAGCGTATCCAATGCTGTAACCACATAGGTCCTTTCTGCGTATACAGTTTCATCTTTGCCATTGGGATATACCGTCGTAAATTGCTCCCCGTACACCTTCCGGCTTATCTCATTGGCCAGGTGCGCTATTTCATTTTTTTGTCTGCCGGTTATACGTTTGGGTTTATAGCTTCGTTTTTGCACGGATGTTATAAATGCTTCTGGCCAGGCAAAGTGATGCAGCAGGGAATAATGGTTAAGGTCCCCGCTCCATATCCAGTTGCCATCGGTAAGCAGCGTCTCGTTACTGGTAATGGATTGGTTATCGAAAATGCATTTGCCAAGGTCCAGTAAGATCTCAATATAGCAGGCTTTATCCAGATAGGCCTGGAGTGCGCTGAGATCGATATCCCGGCGCGTCTCCCGGACCGCACAGGCCTGCAGGTAAGTATCGGTTATTTGGTAAAGCGGTATCTCATGGGTCTGTATATCCGCAAGGAATCGTTTCATAGGGTATTGTCGTTAAGCTCTTGTAAGCCATCACAGAGCGGCTTGCTGCTGTTTGTATAAAGATACCAATCGGACAGTTTTATCCTCTATATAAATTTTAAGATATTCGTTTGCGCCGGGATGTAGTTGTGCAGGCTACCTTCTGAATGTGATCTGCTGTTCGTTTGCCAATTCAATTACGAGTTTGTTTTTGCTGATCCGCGTACGGATTATAGCAGTATTCGTCAAACTGCCGGGAAGCTTAACTATTTTTTGCTGCTCTGTCCTGATGTCTTCCATTATTATTTTCCGGGGTTCATTGTAATCCTGGTAAACGACCAGGTCCTCTTCCAACTTGGCTGCCAGCGCCGTTTCATAATATTTGACCATCATGCGCCCATCGTGGATATAACAAATCGTAAACTCCCTGTAGCTTTGTCCCGATCCCCTGAGCAGGCAAAGGGTGTGTTTATGATAAGCATAAAATGCAGGCACCAGGCCCTGGGGCACGGTGCAGTCGAACCGGTATCCCAGCATGGTGTCTTTGTTTTCGAGTTGTACGCGTACATCATAAAACGTGTCCCGGATCACATACTTTAAACTACTGGTAGCATCAAAGAGGGTATCCTTACGATATATACAATCTTCAAGCCTGGCTTTTACCCTTTCTTTGGGCTTATCGTGTTTCGCTTTATCCCGGTCTCCTGCCTGCCTGTCCGTACAGGCGCTGAAGCCGGGAACCAGGAGCAGTAAAAAGAGATAAGGTTTATATTGTGCCATCTTTCCTGTTTGTTTACGCTGTTTGACAGGGCCAGGTCATCGATGTTATGCTTACCCATGCCGGCCCCTTAAGCTATGAGCAAGATCTTAAGGCATAGACGCTCCGTTTATACCAGGTCTTGTAATGCCATAGCCAGGTCTTTCTTCTTTAAAGGATCGCTTACCAGGGGACTATCGTTTAATTTGTCGAGCCATTTTTGAGCGATACTTTTTACGCCCGGCAGGCCTTTGCGATGCATCTTGGTCAGACAAAAAATGGCATCGCTTATATTATCCGTATCTGTTGCAAATTTCAGGAGATAGGGCACCTTCGTGAAATTATTATTGGTCAGGAAAATCATAGCAATTTGAAACCGGACTTGTTCCTGGCGGGTTTCCTGGAACGTGGTCTCCAATTTGTGTTGCAGGCGTTCCATTATGGCACTGATCCGTTCGGCTACAAACAGGCTGTCGCCTGATGTTTCTAACAGGCCGGTGAGTTGGTCCGTGAAGTGATCCAAAACGGTTATTGCTTCATCCAATCCGGCAATCTGTAAAGGCAGGCTGTCCGAATTGATTTTTTCTAAGATTTCCTTTTTCATGTTTCCCGGGTTTAATCTTTTGCCGTAACGAGCTTTTATTTATGCCGGACAAAGTACAAGCTCATCCGGGTTGTAGCGCCGGCTCTTTCTTCTGCCGCCTATTACAATATAATACTTATAGTCAAGATCTTTGGTGTGCCAGATGAATTCACAAACGGTACCTTTGACTTCGGGTCGCGCTACCTCCCGGACAGGGTCGCCCATCCTGAATTTTGGTGCAGGTAAGATCCGGAAAACTCCTTCTGCCTTTACCCGTATTGTTTCGCCGGTTATCTTTTTTAAGGTTAGGTATGCTGCGTCCTCGTATACACATTCGGAAAAGCTGCCCAGGCCTTGTTCTTCGGCCTTTGCAAGGTCCTCGGGATGTATCAGGTCGTTGTTCCTGCTGGCATGGTATTTACTCCAGGAGCAGATCAGCCATTGATACAAATAGGTCTGTTGCATTTTTTTGTTTCGTATTGTTGATGTGCTTTGCTCTAAACCCGAACCCATAAATTCAATAAGCGCTATCCGGGAACATTACCGCCTTATCCCATCCTGTAATGAGGATATCGTTTTCCGTATATGCCACATTGAAGCCGGTGAATTTTAAGGTGCTTAAAAGATTGTTCCAGTCTTTCGTGTACGCGTCGATCCGGACTTCTTTTTCTTTATGAAATAAATCTATTAACGGGCTTATGGTCTCAAATGCTAGATCACTGTATTCGCGGATCACTTTCAATGCAATCAGCAGCGGAAAATTTTTGGTATAGATGATGGTAATATTTATCTTTTTCATGGGTTTTAGTGTCAATTGGCCAGTACTCGCCCTATGGTGGGTGCTGTATCAAACACATTATTATAGTAAACAGACTTGCATCCTTCAATTATAACGGTTATCACCTATTCCGGAGCATAAGAGCGATACACGTTGTCATTTTTTTCATCGATCCATATGCGGCCGCAGGATGCGCATTTGGCCAGGTCCTTTGCAATTTTATGTAAGCTATCGAAAATCTGCTCATCGCTGGGATTTGCTTTTATTTCCTCAACAAAATCCTCAACCGTTACATCCGGTATAACCAGGTATTTGTTAGGTGATGGAATGGCCCCAAGCGAAATTATATGGTCGCATATGCATCTGATACTGGGCATCGTGTCCTTTTATTTAGGTAGTTAATATGTTATAAGGGGCTATCAGCCGGAGATAAATAGCCTGTTAATCGTTGTTAGGCCTGATCATAGTAGATGTAGGAACAGGGCGGGGTTTTGCTGCGAAAAATGGTACAGGCTTTCCTTTTTGTACCTTCTGCCGGATAAACTTTACCAGGATACTTTAAGCATAAATCCATGGTGCTTCAATATGTTAATAAGTGTGTCCAATTCCAGAGTTGTAATATCGCAATGGATGTCATGGCCTTCATGAAATTGTCGTAACTGGGGTGCAATTGCTTCTAATGTTAAATCGCTATAACTACAGATAGCTTTTAATGCCGTTAAAATGCTACGGTCTTTATTGTCTTCGAAGGGGATGGAGATGCGTACTTTTTTCATTATTGGGTTGTTATTGCCGGTGGCGGTAATGAGTTGGGTTTTATGCTACGGTCCAGGTATTGTTTCATATGGGTTATTGCAGACTTGCTTACCTTAACCGGTTACAAAGGATAATCTGAAGTAGGGCTGCCGTTGTTCGATGGTATGTATGCGAATATGGAAGAACACTTTTGAATGTATCCAGCATAAAAGGAAGTTAACATAATACGATTCCTAATCATCATGTGTGATAAAGGTATCAAATCCAAATTTTCTAAAAATAGTACATACACGGTCAAATTCATCCGGGTAATAGGTGTTTAGTGCACTCCTGATCCGGCGGCTTGATGTAAAGACGATTTTGGATCCATGACCTTCTGTCGGTCTCATCTCCAACAGGCAATCTTCGAAGCTTTCGATACCCTGTCCAAAATATCCCCGGCTACCAAAAAAGACTTCGCCCAGCAAACAATAGAAATCCAATTCATTGTCCACGCGGAGGCCGTCAATGATATAAGTCCTGTTTTTTTTGGTTTCCCTGGGGATGCCGCTGTAATAAAGGCAACCCGTGAGCCAGGTCCTCTTGTCCCTTGTATTTAAGCCCTGCCAGCCCTTACCCGTATTGTTATCCCAGGCCTTTAGCAGGTTAATCAGGTCCTGTTCATAATGATGTTGTTCCGGATTAAAGTCGCAGATAAGGTATAGCCTGTTATCATCGGTAAAGCTGATGCCCTGTAGCAATTTTACTTCGAAATAGTCCCGGACTTTTTGCTTATACTTTATCACGATGTTTTGGATACTATGCCTCGTTAATTCCAGCGCCCCGCTAGGTCTGAAGTTTTCAAAACTGATCTGTGATGTATTTTTTGAAGGCCCCGTTTTAATATCTAAAAAGTCGGCCACTCCCATTTCCTGTTGGTTACAGGAGATGATTATCTGAAGATCTTTCATGTCGTATCGATCAACGGTTTTTACAGGCAAAGCCTTTTGATAACCTTATTATTGCAGGACGGAATACCGGCTAGCAATGCAATGCGCGCTTACACGTTCAGTTCTGGCTTATCCTTTATGGAGCGGACAATACAGTTTCGAGCTCTGTTTTCTTTATGGAATTTATTTTCATTTTTCTTGTGCGTTCAGGGGGACTTGTAAGTTTTACCGGGAGATAGGACTTATTCCGGGTACCTTCTTATTTAATGGCACCGGATGTTAACAATGATTGTGCGATGATCCAGGTTGCCGCGCCTTCCTCTTCTGCTTTAAATTCCTGCATACTGCCTCCGAATATTTCCAGGTGGCTCTCTTTGGAAAAGGTGCATTTCTTCCCGTTGTTATCTTCAGCCTCGTAATACAAGTCTTCTTCAAAAATGTATCCCTCTGCAACTGTTCTTAAAATACAGCCGTCACAGAATGGGGAAATGTTATGAATCTTGTCCTGTTTGCACAACTGCTGACTGCAGTATTCCAAGGCCTCTATCGCCTGGTCTTTACTAACCTGCAGGTCCGCCAGGTAAGCTTCTTTTTCTGGCTCCAGGAACAGCATGATCACTAAATCATAAACGGTTATGCGACGATTGCGTAACGATGGCATACCAAAACACTTCTCCGGATTGCGTTCAATATAGCTCATGTTCTTTTGGTTTAATATCCCCGTCATTGCTCATGCCCCACGCCATACACGACTGGTATACTAACCAGGGTCAAGGCCCCAGGCTTTATCAATTTTATATCCAGGCACTTGGGCGCCTGTTTCTTGAGATCTGTTCCACAAATCTACGAGCTTTTGATGGTCCAGGCTGTGTAGGAATTGATCGTCGCCAGGAATCACCATTTTTTTGGGGAGGGGCGTAAGTGCATTAATACGAATACTGTTTTTGTGGATAGTAAATATACAGGTTAAACTGAAGTCCGCATTAAAAAGATAGATGCTGGAAATACTGTTCTTAAATAAGCTATTGGGCGTTGCAGGTACAGCGTCTGTCTGCACCGTATTTTCCTGCCTGGAAACCTGTACGAAAAAAGTATAATTACTTGA
This sequence comes from Taibaiella chishuiensis, assembly GCF_003014535.1. Classification (GTDB taxonomy): domain Bacteria; phylum Bacteroidota; class Bacteroidia; order Chitinophagales; family Chitinophagaceae; genus Taibaiella; species Taibaiella chishuiensis. The sequence continues at coordinate 81,590 of NZ_PYGD01000002.1, forward strand.
TTTGTCCCTGATGACAATTCCCTGTTCCTCGTATGGAGAAGCGGTCATGACGGATTTATCACGCCTGCTATTGTGGAATTCGAAACGGTACAGGTATCCAAAATCGAAATTGCTTTTGTTTTTTGTAAAACGTAACAGGAAGTTCTCACGGCCATTCGGCTCGTTAATTACCAGGATGTTGTTGGATGCATCATTTGTGGTAAATGAATCGACCCAATGGATGCCATAATCGTTTTTGATTGCGGACAGTTGCGGTAACCGCTTACGCTTAATCTCAACTACCGGTACTGGTACTTCTATGATGGATACGCCTGTATCCTTTTCCAGGATGGCTTCCACTTCATCCAGGCGAAGCTGTGCGGTACAGGCGGTAGCTCCAAGGATTGCTACAGTCGTAAGAAATAGTATTTTCATGTGCTGCGTATTTGCTTCTGAAGTTTTATTGGCCGGAAAGGATGTGCAGGCTCAATGATTCCTTCTTAATATGGTGTTGAATTGCAGGCTGACTATGCTACAGAAGCAATAGATATTCTAGTTATTGATCCGGTATTTTGAACGCATCCAGGTTTATCCTGCTTTCGGTTTGTATGCCGTCTGCTTCATCGGTAAAGAAGCCATGGTATACCGGAACGATGTTTTCCCGGTTAAGTACTAGTCTCAGGGTCTGCGATGCTGCCTCTTCTTCCCGGGAGTTAAGCACCGAAACGATGAGTTCGCGGTAGTATTCATTACCTTCGTCGGTTCTTTCGATTGCTATATTCTTGCCCTCATTCCAATAAGTCTGTTTGTATTCCCGGGTTTCGGTGCCATCTTCGAGTTTTACATATACGAACATCAGCTCCTTTTTGTCCAAGCTTATGTATTCATCGAGATGCCAGTTTTTTTGTATGGAATTAATATGGGCTGCTGCTCCATCTTCGAGGTCGAAAAAATCATCCAATGCAAGGTTTTGATATTCCCATTTTGTCGAAGCCCTGGTTTTATATTTGAATGTTAGTTTCATATTGCAAGTTTTATAATTACACTGGCGCTTTTAACTGTTTTGGTTTATGGCCCCCCTCTGCCCCGGAATATCGACTGTTGCCGTGATAAGGTCTGAGCCGGAAGGATAGCTACGTTTTTCGGTCCCTGTAAATTAGTTAAGCCGATTGAAACCCCTGTAAGCATCTTCGTCCGGATCAGAAAAAAAACTTATTCGCTCATTGGAAAAGCTTGCACAGCAGTCTTCACAATAGTTATAACCTCTACCGTCCAGGTTGTCGAAGTCCTTCCAGTGTTCAAAACATATTTTGCCTTTTTTTAGTTCCCAGGTGCCTTTGTTATGCAGTCGGGTGCTGTCGTCAATATTGCAGGCCTGTACATAAGTCATTTTTATAGTGTCGAGTACCAGAATATAGGGCTGCCCCCTGAGCTCGCTGATATATGTGCCGGAGGGTAGCGAAGCCGGTCGCCGATCCATACTCCGGCATGCTGTTACTGCTATAATGTACAGGCATATTAGCATCCCGCCAGTTAATTTGCTTCTACTCATAACAAACAAAGTTTAATCCCATAGGTGGTCATAATACTGGTAAAACAAAGCCAGCGATTTTTGCTTTTGTTGTTCAACGGCTTCCCAAGTGTCCCCGGACTTATACCCGGCATAGTATTCAAACCCCTTGATCATCTCTTCCAGGATATCCGCCCAGGTTTGCCGGAGTTGAACTTCATCCATATTATCGCCGGCAGGGGCCACCCAGGTGGGAATGCACGTCATCTCGCCGGCTACAACGCAAGCCCTGAAAGCCACCAGTCGCGGTGTTATGAATTCCGCGATTGCTTTTTTGAGATCCCATATTTCGTGGTTGTCGATGGTAAACATGACGCCGTTTTTGTTTTTTTCGGAAGAATAAGGATTATTAAAAGTAAACATACCGTTTCTTAGTGGCATGCGGTCGAATAGGGGAGCATGTCATTCCTGTTTTTTACTTTACCATTTTTTCTTTAGATAAGCCAGGTTGTCGGCCAGTTCGCGGAATGATCCATGATATTTGTACCCCTTATCCGGCAGCTTTACTGTCCCGTCTATAGTGTCCTGGACCAGCGTAATCCAGGATGCTTTTTCTAACGCCCTGGTGATACTTTCCTTGGGTACCCGGGGCATGCTGCTTGCAAAATAATCCTGGAGTATTTTATTTTCCGCCGCAGCGTCGGTATAATGTTTCCAAAACCTGATGCCGATTTCATCGGAGTCGATGAAGTTAAATTCAACTTCTATTATTTTGTCGGCGAATACCTGGATCGTGCGTGTAAGGCCCGGGTATTCGCCAATCAACCGCCATGCTTCTATTGTTTTACTCATGATCTGTTCGTGATAATGGTCTTCGTGTCATTATGAAATTGAATGCCATATCGTAACGCTGGCAATCAAGTTACCAGGAGCCTGAATCTTTCTGTTTCCTTAGATCGTTCTTTACTCCATGATTCAAACTCCTTAAGAAGAAGTAATTTTGAATCCAGATCCCGGATGATATTTCATTAGGTCCTATATCCGGTTTGCCGCATGCCTGAGATTTATTCCCGGTGTCAGTATGTAATACAGCAACCCGAAGATACTACTCAAAATCAGACAGTACACAATTTTCGAGTAGTTGATGATCCAGTCCGTCCAGGAATTTCATGCAATCGTCATGGTCAATCAAGCTGAACTCGGCACCATTTTCAAAACCGATTAAGAAGCCACAAGTCTCATCTTTTCTGCCCTGCCATAGATACTCCTGAACCGAGTTGATGCTACTTCGGGTGTACATTTCGTCGATTGAAAAGAAGGTTACCGGATAGCTGAATATGCTGTCTCCGATCTCTTCGGCGTCGGGTGTCTTTGCCTGGCTGGTTATACCGGCTTTGCCGTCACTTAAAGTTAATTGATGCCACTTATGGTCGCCTGTCTGGATCAAGAAGGCAATACAGGTACATTGTAATTCTTCGTTCAAGATAAAAGACATACGTTGAACGCTAACAATTTTGCAACCGGTCAGGGTATTCATGTTATTCGATCTTAATTGCTTTTCGGGCTTAGTTGCACCGGTACCTATTTACCCGGACAGGTGCTGCATTATTTACACTACTTTTCAAAACGAAAGGGGGGCGCCCGGATTCGATATATTTTAGTTGCGTGACTGTTCTAAAATTCCATGAGACAGGTAATTAATAATCCCGTCAACCCTTTGACTATTTAATTCGGCATTACCGAAAAAATCATCGATACTTATATGTGACAGCTGCGGGTCATATTCCTTTATGAAGCCCGTGTATTTCATTTTCTTTTTGGCTGTAATGATTAAAATAGTTCATGTGCAACTGTATACGTTTTATTTGTGGCGGGCAGTTCGGTATTAAAAGCCTCTGGAAGATTATGCACAGGCTCCATTTTACCGGTATTTAGCTTTTTGCGAAATCTTCATACCTGCTTGCTCCCGACCAGCCGGAGGCCAGGTCAAAGTCGTTTACAGCATCAATGAATTCCTGTGGTGGCAGGTAGCTATGATCTTTAATATAATGGATGATTAAATCGGGCGCCGCATAGATTTTTGTTCGCTCCTTATTAGGGATCCATACTTCCGCATGACCAAGTATGGAGCTTTTGTCTTCATTGATATAGATGTAACAGGGGGCTGGCAGATAGCGGTTGCAGAAAGGACATAGGTATATGCCCCTCGTTAAATTGACCGGCTCCTGTAAATAGGTTTTAATTATTTTCTCAACAACAAACGGACTTACTGCTCCCTGTTGAAAGAACTCATATTGATCAAGCCAACCAATCGTATAAATGGGTAGCGAAGTCTCCTCGTATTTTGATAGATCGGGGTAATACATGTTCCGGGTTTATTGTGAAATGCTCCAAAGCGGGAAACTGTTCCAGGTGTAGTACATTGTTTCGTATTTAAAATATATAGCGGCTAACCTGTTGCCTACAATGGACTCGCTTGTAGTAGTACTATTCATCGCTGCCTGTTTAAGTTACCTATAACCAGGTCTATTTCTTGTAATAATTCATCGTCTGTCTCCTGCTGCTTCAGGTCGTTCAGAAAAGGTATAGCCCCGATACTTTTCAGTATATCAAAGGCATCTATAAATGAAAACTTAGTCTCCCTGTCAAGGCGGTTGTAATGGACTCTTTGTACCAGGTCCGTGTATCCTTCAGGTTTTTTGGTGAAACTGATCAAGTCAATAATATTTTGAGGTCCGTTCTCTTTGAGTAAACTTGTCAATTCCGTGTATAAGGTATCGGCATTGGTTTGTATATAATAAAAGGCGAACGCCATAAAATTAAAATGCTCGTCACTATCAATGGTTAATTCGTTCATGGTATCTATAAATACCTTGAAGTCATCGGGTGTCATCCTTTGTGCAAGTGTTTTCATTTCTAGGTCCTTCTCCTCCAGTTCTAACGGAAATATCGGGCTGTAGGGCGCGGACCATCTGGTGATGTAATCCAATAGTTCGTTTTTATGGAGCATAGTTCTGGTTTGAAGGGCGCTGTATATGTATGCCGGCAGGTTTTTTGCCCCCGGTACCGCGAAATGTAATTGTCTGTTAAAGTAAAGCTTTTATGTTGAATTGTGCTGCGCTGCAGGTGTTACTTGATATAAAATGATATGCTTTGAACTAATATAGATAGGCGCATTTAAGTCTTCCGGTTGGATTTTGAAAAGCGTATAACCTTGTTCTATCCCGTACTGTATATTGATGGTCTTACGTTCTGCCGTCTCTGGTATAGAAAAAGCCTGAACGGAAGTATCCGTTTTCCACTTCGAAAGACATTGAACGAAAAATACGCTCTTAAACACGATCGTAAAGTCATAATCCGGGTTGAAGCTGGTACGCGCGCCAACGCGTAAATCCTCTTTCATTTCGATAATTTCGAAATCGCACCATTGATGGCGTTGCAAGAGCGCATTTATACTCCCGATAACTTGTTCGTTCATGTTTAGTGGCGTTAGTGTTGATCATTTAATAAGGCAACGAAGGGCTAGAAGTTCCGGGTATAATGAGCTACAGGTTATGTATATCGTAGGCCAGAACCGGCGATTGGTTTACGATTTCGTTACTGCTGTGCCATGACTCCTTAAAAACAGATCGCTTAATGTCGAAGGTGATGCATTCAAGTTTTAACAGCTGGTCATCGGTAAGCACCGGAACAAAGTAATCCCGATCTTTAATCGCATGGATCATATTTTCGGGCCATTGAAAATTATAGTGTTTGTAGTAGTGTAAGAGATCAGCGCTCCAGATCCAGGCCCCGTCTGAGATCCAGGTTTCTCCACTTGTTATCTGTTTGTCGCTGAATAAATCTTTTGCCGTGTCAAGCAGGATCGAGATATAGGTAGATGCATTCAAATAACGGTCGAGCCTTTCATTAATTTCCTTTTTTTGATCGGAACAACGAAGAATGTACGCGTCAGAAACGGTATAAAGCCGGATCTTGTCGGTTCGAATTTCATCAATTATTCTTTTCATAAAAGCATGTTTAAGCCGGAGCCGGGCCCGGCCATGTTCTGCATATTGTTCGGCGGCGACCTTCCTGTAAAACTAATGTTTTCCTGTAGAAGCTTCGTTGCCTGGCTATGTTAAGTGATAGCGGACGCTCGCCGTAGCAATATCTTTATGACACAAGGTAAAGTTCCGACTCCGGAACCAGGTTGTCGCAGCTGTCTTCTAGTTGACAATCCCATATGCTATCCAAGTGGCGTTCAAATACAATACCGGATAGGGTGTACGCCGTACCCCTGACGTCTTTTAGGATCATTCCAATCGCAGGTATGATCGCCGCGGGGAATTGTAAGGTCGCGATTTTGAGGCCTTCCTTCCCGGAACGGAACAGGGATAGGACGCGGACTATATGTTTGTTTTCCTGCATACAGCTTTATGAATTTTGACCGGGTAGCAAAAACATGGATAGTAGCGCGTATACTACCAGTCCTCTGCTAAATCCAGCAGGTTTTCGTTCCCTGAATTTTTACATTGGGTAATAAGATGTCGCTTAAGAGATGCCAGGTTTAATACATTGGCTAATTCGATACCCCTCCGGTACAACCATTCTTCATCCTCGGTGGCGGTATGCTGACTAATAATACGGTCAATCGTTGTTGCTGGTGGTACTTCCCAGGGCGTATTATTCATTTTCGAAAGAACACGTCTTGCTAAAACAATATTTGTGATACTACCCACTATTGCTATTTTTATCAATTCCGCACTGAATTTTTTGGCTAAACAGGAATCTCCATAATCAAGTTGTGTTTCCAGTAAAAGCAGCGCATTGGCTGTGTCTAAGGGATGCGCAAATGCTTGCTGGATCAGCTCTTCCCACGCAGCATTTGTGCGCAACTGATTCACGGAATTAAAAAAAGTATTTCTCAGTTGATGAAATGCAACCCAGGCAGGATTATTGTTTTGTTCTTCCATAAGTGACCGGCTTTTTAGTTCATTAAATTATCCTGTTCGTATGCCAGTCGTTTCTGAGTTTGTCGTGTGCTGGCAAGGCAGTTATGTTTTATCAATGTGCTGTTGAAATATCATTATCCTAAATCGGGAACTTCAATTATGTTGTATGTAAATCCACTTAGGTTTAATGAGCTCAAAAGCAAATCAAGCTTATCAACTGGGATGTCATAATAGATATCCTTTTTATTATGAAATAGCTCCCCCCAAATTCCAATTTCCTCAAATCTCATATCACTATGTACTCTTATTTTACTGAGCGCAATCAAAATTGATGAGTTTTTATTTTCCTCATAAGGAATGATAAGCCTTTTCTTCATTATTAATTGAATTTAAATACAGTGGATTTTTTTAAAGAATACCGGGACCGATAATCTGGTCCGCTGCCAACGCAGAAGAATATTTATTGAAGATAGTCTTTTGTACTGGCTTGAGTTCAATGGCCGGATTCTCAATTTTCATGTCAGCGCCGGTTATTTTGTTTCGGAAATTACGGTTGAAGAACGTATAAAAGAAAGTAACGACAGATGTAATGGGATATAGGAACGAAATTGTGCATTAGTAATTTTAGATGCTTGGGTTTAACACGCCTGAGTAGGGTTGGATGCCAGGGTAGGGCTGATGTTTATGCTCTATATCAATGTACCTTTTGTTTATTGGTTTTTATGAATAACATAAGCCGGTGCTAAAGAAAGATTACTTTGCACATCTACAGGTCCGGCTGCGCCACGCCGCTTCGTCCGGGCCTTTGCCACAATACTACCATATCGTTTTCCAGTATTTTCATGGCTTCGATAAACAGGTCTTCTTTTTTTAGAAAAAGTTTCAATTGATCATAAAGTTCCGTGGTGTCGATTTCATCTTCAGATAAGGTGATGGGCTCCTGGCCTTCATTTTTAAATTGTATATGAATCGTATCTACCGTCAGGCCATCTGTCTTAATAAGTAGGATACTTTCTAAAGTCTGTATTGTGAACGAAAGGAGAATCCGACCCTTTTCGTCTGTTATCTGAAAGCAGTCGTGCAGGCAATTTGGACGGAATTTATAGCGATTTGTGCCGCTTTTATCAAGTCCTGATCGCGTTCTGAAATTAAAAATATTGAGGCTGTACATGCCGCCTGCGAGCAACACTGCTGCGATCAGACAGGCAACTATCATTTCCATTGTAGTTGTGAGATTTAAAGTTCTCCCTTTAAAGTTAGTTATAATTAGTAAAAGTTGTAACTGTAGACGTGGGAGCGAAAGGTGGCCCAGAAGCAATGTTTCTGCTCGTGCGCAGCGGGGGAGCTGTGTTCTTTATCTTGCCGCCTCATAGATGTCTTCAGCATAGGGATTTTCCGGATGATCATCTGCATATTGTAGCAATTTTGTTTTGTACTTATCTAAATCTTCGACATTGAAGATCATCGTCAAAAAGTAGTCGATTGCAATGTCAAAGTCTGTGCCAACTCCAAGGCTAGGGAAAGCTAACAAGAGCATGGAGTTATCAACGAAAAGATCAATCAATTTTTCGTTTCGTTTAAAGACATCTATTTTGGTGCCGAAAAGATCCAGTGAAATATTGAAAAAGTGCCAGTTTGCGGAACTTAATAAGTTGCTGAAATTTTCAATGTAATACTTGAAAAGTCTGTCTAATGTACTTTCCGTAAGTTCGTTGTCAATACTTATAGCGTTTACTAAGAGATAGATTCCATCAATGCCATCACTGCGCTTTTCCGGATTATCGACCATGCCGAAACAATCATCGATCTCATTGTAAAATTGATTTGTATTTGCCATTGTGTAAGATTCAATGCCATCCAATGTCCCACTATTAAAGGATGACTTAATCATATCTAGGATGTTTTTCACGCTATTGGAATTTATTTTATTTGTACTACTTATTCTGTTGTTTAAATGAAAACTGTCTGATTGTTCATAGAGGCAAATTAATACTTGCCGGTGCACGAACATACTCATTGTAGCCAAGGTTTATCCAACCCCGAGCTTAAAGACAATCCTTAACTTGAAAAACTACGCCCTTATTTTCCAGGATAAATAAAAGATCATCCCAATGGTCTGATACAACATCACAATAAATATCATTTTTACTATGAAATCCATCACGTAAGTTTCCAATTAATTCAAATTTCAAATCGCTGTAACTGTAAATGGCTTTTAATATGATTAAAATAGCCGCATCGTTGTTCTCTTTATATGGGATGGAGATTCTTTTTTTATCGGTTTACATGATTGTCTTTAATTGAAAAGGGCGGAATTTTTTTGTAACGTCTTCGTGCCGGCTGCTCCTGAAGTTATTCGTGCGTTAGCATGGGGTGCTTGCGTAGCCGGGGCTTCATAGCGAACAATGACATTTTATACGAGGCAGACCCTTTTACCTGGATTACGCCAATTATCGTAAGGGTAATTATTGCCGGTATTTTTCCGCTATGAATCTTTCATACATGTTTGCCCCAGACCAATTGGTATTCAAGTCAAAGTTAAATACGCAATCCACAAATACCCGCGGTGGAACGTAACCATGATCATTTATATAATGAATGATTAAATCGGGTGCGGCAAAAACTTTTGTTTCATCGTCGTTGGGAATCCATAACTCTGAAATTCCCAGCAGGTGTTCTTTGTCATCCCGGTTCAGGTATATTTTCCTGTTTTTTTCGGGGCATAACGGACAGGTATCTATGCCCCGGGTCAGGTTTACCCTTTCCCTTTTTAAGATGTATGTCAGTTGCTCTACAATGTCATTACTGCTATTGTTGCTGGTATTATGACTTGCGAAACTGCTTGTCGCATCTAACCAGCCTATATTGTAGATATTAAGTTCAGTGTTGCTATACTTTGATAAGTCTTCCTGTTTCTTTATCATACACCTTTTGTTTAAATTGACCGGGTTTACGGGTATAGGTATATTGTCACCATTGTGGGTTGTTTATGGTCCGGTATTTTGGTAATGCTTGGGTAATGTCGGGTATTGCTAAAGCAGGTTACTCATACCGGATAAGAACTGGTTTATTTCTTTCGTGCGCTTTCTTAAGAAAATTTAGAATTGCAGTTCGAAGTTCTTCGATAATTGCATTATCGCAGGCTGAAGTATCCAGAGAGTCAAATTCGGCAATAATTTGCGGAATATCCGGGATCTGCCATTCTGCTTCATCGTACCAGCCTGTGTCGGTATGGTAGTATAAAGCTAAGCCTTGCCAACAGCCATGTTCATCAGGTTCACCCAAATCTATGAGACGATCAAAATAACCTGTCCACATATCGATTTTTTCTAGAGGAGAGGACTTAAAAACGAACGTGATCATGGGTTCTCCTTCAAAGCCGGAATAAAAGTCATTTCTAATCATGATTGGGTTTTGTTTGTGTACCGCTCAACGACCGTTTTTATAAAATAGTATTTTGCTGCGGATGAGCCGCGCTCTGTTGCTGAACGGACCTGGCTTATTAACTCTTGTTATCAATTCTATTCAAGAGCTCAAAGAGGCTTTCCGTAAAACTCGCTGCATTTGCGTAACTGTCGCCGTAGTAAACAGATCGGCTAGCTATGATTTGCGCATCTTTTAAGCTAAATCCCAAGCTGCCAAGGACTTTTAGCATGGTTATCAAAGATGCATTTTCCTGCTTCATTTTACTTAAGACGTCTATATCGATAGTGTCAACAGATCTATAGTTGGCTCTGGCAATTTTAATTAATTCTTCCATTATTTTATGCATTTGTCAATGTAAATGGTAGTTGTATCGGAATACTCTGCTGACGCACTTCGCAGCAGCAGAGCTCACGAGGTATACGCCATCTCGAATACCACCTATTTTACCACATTGCCCAACCTTGGAAATAATTCATTTTCCATTTTACCTATATCTATGGATTTATCATTCCAGTCGATACTGAAATTTTTCTGAATTAGGTAGTCTAAAAACTTATTTTCTATTAAAAAATCAGGGTATTTCCTTAAGTAATAAGGTAGATATGAAGGCCAAAACCAAACTCCATCTGTGTCAACACCATGTCCTTCACCAATAATTTCATTAGAATATAAGTCATAGATCATGTGCATCCAAGATACTATGCTTGTTCCATGAGATAAGTAGCTAACAACCTTATCGACTATATCTATATTTAAATCGGAACTGTTGAAGAAATAATCAATACTTTTATTTGACAACGTCGAGTCATATTCTTTTATAAAACCTGTGTATTCCATCGTTTATTCAATTTTAGCGTTAAAAAAAGTTTCATTCTTCCTGATTCATTAATCAAGTAATTCCCTTGCTGGCGCACGAACATCCTCATCGAAGATAATCCTTTCGTGTGCTGCTTAACTCACAATGGCATGTGTATGTATGACATAGCTTAACTTATGGAGTTAGCCTATTACATCACATCGATCCTACTCTTACTGCCTGCGTAATTTAGAGCACTGCGTTACTTTAACTGTCTTATGCTAAGACCTATAACCAGGTTGTGAAAATTACGATTTTTCAAGCTTAATGGTACTAACGAAAACAACCGATACCCTAGGACATCGGTTGTTCTTGTATAAGGGCACACGAAAGGGTTCGTGCGCCAGCCACTCCTGAAGTTGTTCGTGTGCTAGCTAGGAATGTTATTTAAATCAACCTTATCTAAATGAAAAAATATTTTTAAATTCCTTTTGCTCTAAAATTGTTTCCAAAGCATCTTCCCAATTTTGGCCGAGTTCAAAGAATCCTTCATCTTCCAGCATCATGTAAACTCTTCCTGAGTAGGACATTAAAAGAGAGGCTTCATAGTCTCCAATATATCCTATTGGCACTAGATTTTCAGTAATTACTTTTTCAATCTTGGCGAGTAACTCCAAATGTGTTATTTCTATAGCTCCCTCTAGATCAAAATGGACTTCAATAAAGCGATTGTCCAAGGTTGTGTGCTTTATGAACACATTATTAAACTCGGCTAGAAATTTGAAAACAATTTCATTAGGCTTTGATAGGTTATTAGAGCTAAGTTCATCATAAAGATATGCGATGTCCTTTTCTCTTCCTTCGTACCAAGCGCTTTCTCTTAAAAGATCAAAAATTTTTTTGTTCATATTGATTTAGGGGCTTCTGTACTTCAACCTACTGTGGTAAATGATGAATCTCGTCTGTTTGGCATGGGGTAGTTATGTTGCGGGAAGTTACGATTTTTCAAGCCTATAATGGTTGTAATGAAAACAACCGATACCCTAAGGCATCGGTTGTTGTAGACAGGCACACGAAAGGGTTCGCGCGCCAGCCACTCGCCAGCCACTCTTGAAGTTATTCGAGTGCTAGCAAGGGAAGACATATTCAAGTCCCACTTGCAACGCTTATCTAATCGTCTGTATCGACTAGCCATCCAGGTCTGATTCTAAAGTCACTAGTAATTTCGCCATTCTCTTCTGCGGTTTTAACAATGTCGATTATCTGAGATAAATCAATTTTTTTGATGCATTCTAAGCCGCATTCCATTTTTAAACTTTTTACTTCCTTTTTAATTGCCGTAACAGTTATTGAATTCTGGGAAAATTTTAGAATCCCGATTATGCTAAATTTAGAATCGAAGAGATATATCGATTCTATGTCGTTCTTTAGAATACTGTGGATATCCAATTTTGGTTGTAGGTTTTTGGAACCGCTTTTCCTGATATTCACCGGGAACGAAACGCCATTTTTTGAAACAAACACAAAAAAAGTATATTTGGTCTGCGTATCTCTAACTGCTAGACCAGCAACTTCAGTTAGTGAAGCTATTTGTCCGGGTGGATATGAAAAAGGATTTGCAAATTTCAAATTTCCTAATTCAAAATTATCGTATCGTTTGTGGAATTCAAATAGGAGATTATCATTTTTATCAAAAAAAAGTACCAAAACTTTACTGACTCCTGTAGTATCAGTAAATTGTTTTGTGTAATGTTCTCCTAGTAAGTCATATACTATAGTTCCTTTTTCTTTTTTTAAGAAATTTCCTTTAATGAAGTGGGATACTCGATATAAATTAATGGTAGAATCTTTTTCCAAAATTTGATCTATTTTCACAAAATTCAACTGAGCGAAAAGCTTAGTTGAACATATGCAAAAAAAAATAGACAGAAGATATCTCATAACGTTTGTTTTTTATAAAGTAAGTTGAAATTATTCTTAATGTCTGATAGGAACTTGCTAGCCTATACGTATTCTTTAAGAATTTTCTATATCTATTAGAATAGTACATGGATATTGAATTTGATACTCTATGAATTTCTTTGCTTACCTCTCTTGATTTAAATAGAAACAGTACTCCCTCACTTCTTAGAATCAAGTTTTTTCCTGTGGAAACAAAATTGTCAAACAATTCAGCCCAATCCTTTGACGCTATATCGAACTGAGGTGAAAATAGCAAATCTCCTAATGGCAAATCTTTGCTTAACTTTGGATTCTATGGCATTTGTTTGTAGCCTGATCTAAAATCTAATATGAAAATTGTTTTTTCTGTATTGTTTGTCTTTTGTTTTTTTTCTGCAGTAACACAGCAGAAAAAGACAGGATCAGTACAATCAAAATATGTTAGTAATGACACCCTGCATTGGAATAAATGCAGAAAGTTGACCTGGGACGATTTTAAGTGTATGCCTGATAGTACATCTACAGGCATGGCTGGAACTTCATCTGGTTTTATTACAAAATCAACATACAGTTCCGATACAACAATTAGCGTAGTTATTATTGCCGTATTTTATAAAAATAAATCTTGGGTAAAGAATGAATATATGGATTCTGCGACACTTAAGCATGAACAGGGGCATTTTGATATCACAGAAATTTGTGCAAGAAGAGCCAATCTCGCTTTGAAAAATTATAAATTCAATAAAGCCACTATGAAAAATGATATTAATAAAATATTTTATGACTTTGTTGACGAGCAAAACAGGATACATGACCTTTATGACAAAGAAACTACCAAACCTATCAATAATAAAAAACAAAGAGAATGGGATGCGAAAATTGCAAAGTGGCTGCAATCAAATTGCGAATAAATAAAGAAACGGAAATGTTCTTCATCTATTCGCAATTTGATACTTTGTTTACTTATTAGGTAAGTTATTTACGAATAACGGGCCCATAGATAAGTCTTCTGCCATCAGGATTTAGCGGCTCGAGCTTTATTCTGTCTGGTTTTATCTTTCCTCCTCCGGCTTTTACTATTTCTCTAACTATCACATTAAATCTACGTTGAAGTCGTTGTAATACCGTTTCTTCATCAAACATAGAGTGATTTTCGTTCCATTTATATGCACCGCCAAACATATGTCCTGACATCATTCCATCAGCACGGATGGTGAGATTATAATCTGGATTGTTAATCAACCAAGTAGCGATTTTTTTCGATTCTTGTGGCACGTGACCATTAGTGACACCTATAAAACACTTCCAGCATAAATCATCGGGATTAGGGGTGGCTGTCGGTACGGGCTTTGTTGGACTTACGGGCACTAATACGGGATTCGTTTGCTTTGTTATCACAGTTGGAGTTATAACATTTTTCTTTCTTTCTATCCTCTGAGTTACGACTTTCTTTTCCACAGGTACTGGATTTCTCTGCTTTGTAGTTTTCTGCGGGACAGGTCCTGGATCTCTTAGTTTGGTAGTCTCTTCCTGGATAGGCTCCGGTATTTCCTCTTTTACAGGTTCCTCTGAGAAAGGTTTGTTAATAGGTTCAAATCCTTGATTTGAAAGTTCATAATGTCCTTCTTTCTGTCCTTTAAACTTTATCCATTTATAAGTGATACTGAAAATTTTACCCGCTGGAGCTTCGAAATCTCCCTTTTCAGAATCTCCTGTCGATATACTTGGGCTTGTAGAAAATATATCTACTAGTGGGTTCTGTTTCCCTTTACGTATACCATCATATTGCAAAGTTGTACCTGCAGGGACTTCATTCCCTTTTTCATCTATGGCTCTTACACGAATAGGTTGCCTTTTCTTATCGTCTCCATCCCCTGGATCCGCCCCACTCGGATCGTTCCACATCACCGGGTTATTGAACGAGTAATTATAACTACTCATACCTGCATACTTACTTTCGAGTGGATCACTCGCCGTCCATCGTGCCAGCCAGGGAATGTAGTAACGCGCCCCGTGATAATACAAACCACTTTCCTCATCTCTTTCCTTACCCGTATAGTGATACCGCTTGGCTACTGCTTTAATGGCGCCGTTGGAAGCCTGGTAAGCTGTGGTACCATAAGGATGGTATTCTTCATAAGAAATAATCCTGGCGGTTTCGTCGAGCTCCAGGGTCGCGCTTTGCAGGTGGTTGCTATAGATATAGCGCGTCAGTACAGGCTCGGAAGCATCGGAAGCATAGGCCGGGTTACGTTTTTCCAACATGGCAATACGGCCGGTATCATCGCTGATATGTACGGTGCTGCGTTCCAGCGTTGGTGTCAAAGAGCTGAAGGAGTCAAATGTACGATATATTTCAAAATTTCCCAGGTATATACGTTCCTCGAAAATATTGCCCTTATCGACAAATTTACGGATACGCTGTCCACCGCTGTACTGGTACCAGGTTTGCATATCGCTGTTGGCAATACTGGCCAGCTCGTTAAGGCTGTTCCATGCCATGATCGTAAGGTGTGGCATCATGGTCATATTGCCCCTGGTATCATGCCCGTATTTGATATAGGTCGGACCATTGCTGATCGCCGTTTGTTTTAATCGATTGGTATCGGGCATATATGCATAGGTACGGGTATAACAGCCGGTACCGGCGCAGTGTTGCAATTTCGTGATATTGCCCACGGCATCATAGCTGTACTTCTGGGTATAATTACGGGCCGCTTTGCTGCCTAGTGGCGCCGGAGCAGGACTGTTCCATAAGTCGGCTGTCGTAAATACAGGCGTATCGACCATCTCCCGGCCGGTAGCGATTACCAGGCGGTACATAGCATCGTAAGTAAAGTCTTGCACAGCCTCTATCAGACTGTTGTTATAAAACAAGGGCTCGGGTACCTCGTCCTTTACCCGCGTGATATTGCCCACCGGATCGTACCAGTAGTTCAGGTCCTGGCGTTTATTGATGCCGGTATCGGCCGTGGTAAGCAGGCGGCGCAGGCGGTAGGTAATGGGATCGTAGCTATACTTCGTTACGGTATTGTTGCCGTACTGGATAGAAGACCGTTGTCCTTTGGCATCGTAAATAATATTTTTTACGTACTCGCTTCCATTGAGCTTTACCTGTTGCAAAGCGCCGCCGCGGTCGTAGATAAACTCCTGGATATTGTTACCCGGGTCGGTACTGCGTACCGGCCGGTCCAGGGCATCGACAAGGGTGCTGGCAGTAAATACTTCGGCAGACAAGCCCGGCCCGGCGCCGCTCCAGTTCACACTGGTCATGATCTTGTCGGACAACAGGCGCTGCGTGGTTTGCAGCGGGTTGCCCTTAAAATCATAACCGCCGGGTATCGCCTGCTTGCCGGAGGTATCGTAGGACTCGTACAAAGCACTGCGCAGGTTCAGGCTTTTGGGATCCCCGGAAGGATAACTTTCGCCGTACACGGTTTTTTCGAACAGCTTGCTGTCTTCATATTTCCCGGTCAGCCTGCGCAGGTCGTCATAAGTCATACGGAACAGCCTTTCGTCTGCATCCCAGGCGTAGAGCGGTTGCCCGGCCACATCGGTAAGCGTCCATTGCCTGCCGCTGTCGCGGCTCTCCTGGTAGATCACGCCCTGTATCATATTATAACTATACTCCAGGATGGCCTTATTGACAACCAGGTCGTTGCTGGCATGGTTGCCATCGATCACCGCCAGCCGGTTGCCTTGTATATCGAGCTGCACATAACTGTGGATCAGCTCATCCACCGGGTTTCCGGTGGCATTGGGATAACGGTTGTGTTGTATGGTGTAATAAGGCCGGGCCAGCACATCGGTATGCACCAGGGTAGGGGTATCGTACTGTACCGCGGCTTTCCGTGCGGCATCTTTTTCTTCATCGCCCATAGCGTTGTCGATCCTGGCCGTATACCAACTACTGTCCATAACGGTATCGTTATTGTCCCAGATGCTTTGCTGCCAGGCGGTCCAGGTGGTTTTGGTAAAACTGCCATCGGGCAACTCGGTACGGTAAAGCCGGTTGAGCGGATCGTAATACAGCTTCGGACTGACACCGACGGTTGCGGCCACTTCTGCAGCTTCGCAGGTATGGGTATTGCTGAAATACGGCTCGAACTGCATTACGGCATTGCCCTTGTTGTTGTAAATGGTACGGCCGCTGCCGATCCAGCTTTTGCCGTCGGACTGCACAGCGCATTGGGCCTTATGCATGATCACCCTGCCGAGTGCATCGGAATAGCTGAAACGCAATATAGGCGCCGTATCCTGGCCGCTCAATACGAGCGGGTTGCGCACATGCTGCTGCCGGGCGATCATACCCACGGCAACGGGTGTTTTGCTGAAATCGTACACGCAGCGCCAGGTGGCGTTTTTCAGCAGGCCGGCCGCTGCTGCAGGAGCGGCGGTATCGAAGAACTGTTGCTGTAAGGTGATATCACCGGCACTGTCAATGTCAAGGCCGCCCAGGTCGTCGCCATCGGCGCTGTTCCCGTTTACGATCTTGCCCCTGGTAGCCATGGCTACAGGCAGACCCAGGGCATCGTAGGCGATCTCGCTTACGTTGTCGTTGCTATCTTTGAGGGCGAGCGGCTGTAATGTACGCCAGTCGTAGCTGAGCACGCCGCTGGTATTGCCCAGGGCATCGGTAACGCTTTTAGGCAATAGCCAGTAGGCATTGCTGCCACTGGTCCAGTACGTGATGGTGGTATTTTTACCCCAGGGATCGGTAAAGACCAGGGGGGTATAAAAACGGTTGTCCACATCCTGGAACACTGCTTTCCCGGAGGGAAGCCAATAGCCTGTTTGTCCTGCGGGTGTTACATAACCGCCTTCGGTAAGCATGGCCGGTTGTACTTTGCCCGCGTAGGGATGCGGTACTGTCAGCATTTTACTGCTGAGTACCTGGGTATAACTTTCATAGGGCAGGGAACGCGCTTCCAGGCTGCCGAAAGGCAATGATGCGCTGGCCTGGTCGTTATAGAACAGGCTGATGTTATGTCCCAGCAGGCGAATCCTACCGGTTACAAGTTGTTCGCTGAAATCCAGGGCCTGGGCGCTCATCAGCACTTTTAGCTCGTTATAGGTGTACAGGGCAGCCTGTGGCGCTGCGAGCCGGGCTTCGTAGCTCTTCGCTTCGCAAGGCTGGCGCAGGCGGTAATACAGGGCGCCGGAGGGAACGTCGCCGGTAAATTCCTGTTCGCTATACGTGATGGCTGTCTGTTCCTGGGCTTGTCTTACTTTGGCAGGCAGCCCGCCAGGAAAGGTTTTGCGGGCATAAGCGATCTGCGCGCTCCGCGTTACATTGCCGTATAAGTCGGTAGCCAGGGTGAAACTATGCGCCAGGCGCGGATCGCTGGTATCGCGCTCGCAACTGAAGGCTACGCTTTGCTGCTGATAGCTTAAGAAAGAGGCATAGCGGTTATTGCCCAGTTTCTGTATGCGCTTTACGGTATAAGCCGATGCGGTTACACTATAGGGGATATCCTGCTGTGCAGCGCCATCCAGGGCATATACTTCCTGGCGCAGGGGCTGTCCCTTAAGCGCCCGGTAAGCTTCGCGCGTTTCCTGTGCATTGTCGCTGGCTTCTACCGTAATGATATCGGTAAGCTGATCCCAGCCCTCGAAATGGAAAAACTCTTTTTTATACTCGTCCAACAAAGTGCCTTCGCGTTTCCAGGCGCCGGTATGGTTCCAGGTTTTGGTCAATACGGGAGGCTGGTCCAGTTGGGTTTGCGGACCGCTTATGGCTTTGTCGCTATCGGTTGTTTCTACATACCCGAAACCGCGGAACTCGCGCTCTTCATGATCGTAATAACCATGGCGGTAGCGGTACAACTGCCGGTACTCTGTTCCGCTTACCTGGTCTGTGGTCGTAACGCTGCTGATGCAGTGTACGGGGAAAGGCAGGCGGGTAGCCCAGGGACGCCCGGCCAGCTTGTCTTCCAGGTAGTATTGCGTGGAACTCTTGTAGGTTACGGCTACTGCTTTACCCGTACCATTCGTGTACCGCTGCATCAGGTACGGTTTTTTACCGCCCATCAGGTCCATATACCGGAGTGGTGCTGTAGCATGCGCGGGCAGCGGGCTGCTCCATACCAGGCAGCCCGTACCATTACCGAGAAAGTCGAGTACGGCAATCTTGCTGTAAGGATCGGTGCCGGGCAAGGAGCCAAAGCTGACGGCTTCGCCCCAGCCATTACCGGCCATATTGATCCAGGCCTTACAGGTACGGCCATCGGTATAGATAAGGTCGGCTGCGCCGGTGCCGCTGATGTCTGCAAAGCTGAGGTAGAGCGGGTTGTATACCTCCGTACCTGTAAACACAGGTGCATTGGCCATGGTTACCCTGGCGCCGAAATGACCATAACCCATATTGGGCCAGTAGCAGATCTCCCCGTTTTTGATCCGGACCAGGTCGGTAAGCCCGTCGCCGTTCATGTCGGCCAGGAAGATGCTTTGGATGGTATCACGGAGCAGTAACATGGGGCCTTTTTCTTCGTTGGTAAAGACCGGCGCATGCCCGCCGTTGCTGAAGCCCTGGCTGCCTTCGTTCTTAAACCAGGTCCAGGCGCGGTCTTCGGTGATCAGTACTTCCGGCCGGCCATCGCCGTCGAGGTCGATCATTTTGGTGAAGGGGTTGTCCCAATCGATGTTCGCATTTTGGGGAAAGGCCCGGAAGGGCTTCCAGTGCGGCATATCGGGATCTCTGGGATTATAGTCTTCGAGTTCCCAGAAGCCCTTAAGGGGATCGGTATTCACTACCTGGCGACGCCCGTCGGCATCGAGGTCTTGCCATTGCAGGCTGCCGCTACCCAGGCCAGTAAAGTTGGGTTTGGGCGCGATGCTCTTAGCAGTGGCGAAATGTCCGTCACCCAGGTTGTTTTTATAGAACCAGCCATTACCCTGTTCGGTCAGGATACCCGAAATGCCTTCGCCTTCGAAGTCGGTCCATTGGTAAGGCCCGGTAAGGCCCTGGGGGGCATGCCTGAAGTCTTCTTTGCTTACCGTATGCAGGGTGGTATCCCATTGCAGGGGCTCGTAATAGAAAGTCATCGGCGGCAGCGATTTGCTGCGCCAGTTCCCGTTTTTAAATACATAGCCGGTTTGCCCCGCTTGGGTAATATAATCGGCTTCGCGTAAGCTGCCGGTATCCAGGCCATCGTTCTTATAACTCAACTCCAGCGAACGGACGAGTTCGCCCACCGGGCGGGTTGGGTCCAGCAGCTCGTCGAAAGCGTGGTACATCAATACCCGCCTGCATTTGCGATAGGTGCGTATTTCGAAACCCGCATGGAAGTCGGAAAAGGCATCGTTGCGCGAAGGCCAGGGTACAGTCGATAAGGGGTTATACCTATCGGCCTGGTCGCCATAGTCGAACTCCGCATTCATCAGGAAGGTGGTCTCTTCCGGTATTGCGGGTTCGTAAGTATCGGCTTCCGTGGTGAACCAGGGTTGCAGGTTGCAATACAGGATCCTTTTCAGGTATTGCTGTGCAAAGCCCGCGGTTTTGCGGTTGCGTTCAAATACGGCATCGGCGATGTTTTGGTTGTTCTCCTTCTTGTAGCGAAACCATTGCACATTGCCTTTATGATCGAGGGTGACCTGGGGCAGCCATTTAAAAACCCGGCCCGGGTATTCCGGGTCACTGATACGCCCCTCGATATCCAGCCCGTAATAGGTAGTGATATTGTCTTTGGTGGTAACACGCCACCAGGATTCGGTACTGTCTTTCCTCCTGATGTATTCGATACGGGCAAACAAGCCTTCGATACGCGGTCGGTACCGCTTGATCTGGTAAGCGGATGGATATACCGGGAGCAACTCATTCTCTACATAGGTATAAGGTATAAGGTCTTCGGCGCCGGCAAGCAGGAAGACATCGCTTTCGCCATCATCGTTGTAAAGCGGTAATTGCTTGTCGGTTCTGCGTTGTATGGCGGGCAGGGATAGGTCCCAGCCGAGGCCAAAGGCGCTGTTGCCGCCGCCGGAGTTATATGATAGGCTAAGAGCCGGTGTAAAGCCGCCCCTGCCGGGACTTAGGGGCAGCGCGATCTCCAGTCCTGCGGTTCCATTGACGGCATTCACCGAAAATTTTTCGTCGATTCCTTTTAAGGCGCCGCCGCCTTTGGGCAGGGAAATGGAGGGCGCTGCCGATTTATAGAAGGGACTTTTATCTTCTTCCTGCTTCGGTTGTACACTGTAGCGGTCGAGAAGGTGTCCTTTATTATTGGATTGTTCTGTTGATTTGGGATTGTCCTGCATGATAAAGCGCTTTTTAGCGTTGGGTAATACCCGGCAGGCTGGGGCCTGCCGGGAAATGGGTATAGGGATTAAGAGGCATCCGGTGCTTAGCTCTGTAGCTTGTATTGCAGCAGCAGGAATACATCGTCGACATCCGACTCTTTCAGTTCCACTGTTCCGTTGTAGAGGATCACGGGGAAAGAAGTTGCTGTTTCGACACCGGCATTCAGGGTGATACCCGGGCTATCGATCGTTGCTTTAATGTAATTGCCATCATCTGCTGTAGTCGCCATAACGCCGTTTGTGTATTCTACTTTAATGCCGGTTATCGTCGCTTTCTTCTTCACGTACAGGTATGCTTTTTCGATAACGATCTTCTTGCCTGCGGTGTATTCAGGGAATTGGGCCCTAAATACCTTCAGGTCGAGCTTATGGCCGATAGCCGCGCCCGTGTTGTTATTGATCTTTACCAGGCGGCTGAATCCGTCGTACCATTCATTGCTGAATTCATGCTTCAGGCTGAAGTAACGGGGCAGGATCAGTGAGGAAGGCAGGGATAGATTGGTATCCGGCGCTCCCAATAAAGTATTGATCTTTTCCAGGCGTTGTTTTTTCAGGGCAACTTGGCCTTCCTGCGCCGTATAACGCAGGTGCAGGATCACATCGCTGATGGTATCGAAGCTGAACATGCGCGGCTGCTGGTATTCGGTGATAGAGACATCGGCCAGCAGGCTCAGCTGCCATTCGCTGATGGCGCCTTTGCCTTCGAAGGGCAGGTAACGTTCATCCCTGAAGTTGAGCTCGAACAGGCCGCTGTCGTTCTGTGCGGTGCTGGTCGCAATAGACTGCAGGCTGCTGCCTGTAGTGTCCAGTACAGGTTCAGTACCGCTTTTCTTCCTGATATAACTATTCTTCAGCGTCAGTGTTGCCGGGATCGTGGTATAAGGACCAGCAATACACGGAATGCTGATGCTTACGGATTTGATCCTGCGGTTGAAATGACCGGGATAGTCCAGGTCGAAGAGTACTTCGGGCAGGAAGATACTGCAGACGCCTTTCGATCTCAGGTCCAGTAACGCTTTGGGATCGCTCAGGGCCAGGGATATGTTCTTGGTCAGTTCCAGTTCACGTTTGTTTTCCTGCATATAGCTGACTTCCATTTTGCGGAGGTCGAGCTGCATCTTTTCACCGCTCATCAGGCCTTTACGCAGGCTGTCCCAATAGCCGAACTGGATGAAGCCATTGCCGGGTTTGGTTACCGAAGGCAGTTCCAGGTCATAGCATTTTTCGGCATTGCGTGCCAGGTCGTAAGCCAGCTGGTAAGCCTGGAAATAGGTAGCGGCCACCTGGTTCACCATCCAGGTATACAGTTCCTGGTTGGAGAACTTGCTGCGCATATAGTTGTCCACTTCGGTACTTTGTTCCATTTGCAGGACATGGTTATTCAAGTCCTTGTTGGCGATGTCCAGGCGGATCTCCGCAGCGAGTATCTGTTGGTCGGCCTGTTCGATCTCCTTGGTTGCGCTTTCGGCCTGGAAGGCCCAATCGTCGCGACGGCGCTCGTAACCGCCCCGGGTAAGGGCCATAGAACCCCTGGCATTATTGACCATTACGGCGATGCCTACTGCGGCGCTGGCGGCACGCATTACATTGGCCAGTTGCAGGCCACCAAAGCTGGCGCCGGAAGATGGTCCCTGGAAGTGCCCGGTAGGGATGGCGGAAAGTGCGCCGGCTGTGCCTTCCAGCACGCCCTGTATCACCTGCAGGGTAAGTCCTGTTTGTATAGATTCGAGATGCTGCTGCTCGCCGGCATTCATAAAGGCACGGGTGCTGTAATAGCGTTGCCTGATCTGCACATTCTCTTTACTGCGGCGGCTCGCTTCCAGGTTGGCTTCCGCCTCCCGGACCTGTGCTTCTTTAACACCTCTTACTTTTTCCAACAGGCGCAGTTCGTGCCCGGAGCGCAGCAAAGCAAGCTGCTCTGCATCTTTTTTCTCGATGGCAGAAAGTAAGGCGCCACCTAATGCCCGTACTTCGCCACAGAACTCGCCGGCCTTCTGCAGCACATAGCTGAAGCGGTAAGGTAATACAGGCGCGGTCTGGTTGTTCACGATGGTATCCATACTGATGCCCATGGCTGCGGCGCGTACCAGCAATGCCGGATCGATAGGCGGCTCGTACAGTGGCAGTTCGCGTACGCTGCCGTTAATGTTCATACAGTTCCTGATCTTGAACAGGCGGTCGGCTACTGTGTTCCAGTAATTAAGCAGTTTGTCATTATTCGGCAGGCAGAAGTAGAACATTTTTACTTCGATACCGTGATCGCCCTCTTTGCCTGGCACGCCACCTGTAGAAAGCGGTCCGGCATTGGGACTGAAATAGGACTCGATATTGACCATGGCATTGGACAAAGCGTCGAGCGGCCCCAGTTCGGTGAAAGATTTCGGACTGGTTTGCGCCCTTGCCGGTATTTCTTCCGGACGTTTGCCCAGGATATTGGCGGCAAGGATGTATAGCTGTGTCGCTTCATTGATCGATTCGATCGTATCTCTCCTGAACAACTGATCGCCCCAGGCTATCAGGTTGTCGATGTATTTCATCACCACGTTTTTCATATAGGCCAGGATACGCATCCTCGCGATAACGTGTGGTTTGAAAGGGTTCTGTTCCCATTTCTTTACCTGGGCTACCGCTTCCGGAGAATTGGCGTTGATAGCGGCCAGCAGCTGGGTCAGCGTTTGTACATTGGTTTGCTGCGCCTCGTTATAGAAAGGATAGAACTTCCAGAAGCGTTTCTTCTCCTGTATATCCGCACCGTTCATGTCTTTACTACTGGTAGGGTCGAAAATATAGTGGTACCACTTCTGTGCTTCTTCGAACTGCTGGTTGTCGGCAAGCCTTTGCGCGATCATCATGGGCGAATGGAAGAAGATCTCCCAGTTGTAGATCGCCAGCGGATCGCTGAAACCGAACTGGACATTGTTGCCCGGGTAATTGCTGCTGACCATATTGGTCGGCAGGTAGGTGCCCGGGAAGTCCATATCGTTGGCCTGGCTTTGGTTACGGAGCTGCAGCAGACCGGGTATGCCTCCACGGTTCAGGGCTCTTACAAAATTCGTGATCTGGGCATGATAGAAGGTCTGGAACCGGTACTGTACCGTGCTCGCCACCGGTTGTAAACCCGTAGAGGGACTGGTAGGCGTCTGCGTGTTACTGCTGTAAATCAGCTTAGATAATTCCAGGGCCTTATTCATATCCGTGTAGACGGCTTGTGTAAGGCCGCGTATTACAGGCGCGGAAGCTGGTTGACTCAATACCCGCTGTACATAAAACGTATGCTTGTTGTCCTCGTAGAAGAAATGTTTT
Source organism: Taibaiella chishuiensis (assembly GCF_003014535.1). Lineage (GTDB taxonomy): Bacteria > Bacteroidota > Bacteroidia > Chitinophagales > Chitinophagaceae > Taibaiella > Taibaiella chishuiensis. Next base: position 105,774 of record NZ_PYGD01000002.1, read on the forward strand.
TTCACCGGGTTAGGACCAAAGGCGCTGTCTGCGATTGATGAGATGCGGTACCGGCCTACCTGCGCGTTGTCTACTTTGTTGAACAGCACGGAAGAAGCGGTATTCCTGGAAGACAGGGCATACGTGATATTGGGATCCCATTCGCCCACCAGGTAGTCTGCTTCATACAGGAAGTGTTTGTCGCGTTCTGTGGCTACGGTATCCGCGTCGATCCAGAGTTTGCCGATCTCATCGAAGTTTTCGATCTGTGCAAATTTCATCCTGTCGAAACGGGTGCCCCTAGGCGCCAGTACCTGGTGGCCGCGGTTATTGTTCCGTAGTACATAAGGCTGTCCGCCATCCGGGAATATAAACGCATAGAGTCCTACGCCTGCTTCATCGAGGCCCGGAGGGAATACCAGGCTGACACACATCATGTCTACCTTGGGGTATAACGGACTATCGTTGGTTACATACAGGAAGATCCTGTCCCTGAAGATTTCGGGGAGGCTGGTATCGCCATTCTTTACCCATTTCCTGAACAGGTCGGGTGTGATCGCATTGATGGTGTTCATTTTCTTGATCGTCACGCGGATGCGTTCCGGGAAGATGACCATGGTGTCTTTGGCCACTTCGGTAGCCAGCCATTTGCCGTCTTTATACTGCGACCAGTTCAGCTTGATTTCCCAGGCTGTTTCCCGGTCACCGCTGGCGATATTCATCGGGTTGCCTGCCGCCTGGTTCTTAGCTGCGATCAGGTTGGCCCAATAGGGATAGGGGGAGCTTTTGCGTTGTAACGGTTCTGTTTTCTTTTTCGTGAACGTAGTCCAGAACAGGTATAACTTTTTATTCCAGATCACCGGTGTTACCTGGTCGCTCTTGATATCGACATTTACTTTCTCCCAGGGCGTCCACTCGTTGTTTTCCAGCTTACGGTAGTAATAGCGGTGCGGCTCTGCATGCGTACGGGCAAAGACGTGGCGGATGTCTATGCCGTTTGCGGCATCTACCTCGTGATAGGCATTTACAGGTTCTAACCTGCCTACTTCACTTACTCTTTCGAGGTAAGATAACATGGCATTTTCGGCAGTCTTGTCGGTAACTTCATCCTGGAGCAACTGTGTTTCCAGCTCTTTGAAGAATGGCGTCTTGTCATCTCTCAGCTCCGGTTCGATCCAGTTTTCCGGGTACAGGAATATCTTGCGGTTGGCTTCCCAGATCCGGTACCACTTCCGCCAGCTCTTCCACTGCGCCACCTTATCTGCAGGAAGGTAGATGGGGGTATTGCCGAAATTTTCCAGCTTCATCACTACCCGGTCCATAAACAGTTGGATGCTGCTGATGGCTTGCTTGATGCGCGATGTTTTCATGCAGGGTTTCATTTCCACATCGATCAGCAGGTAGGCATACAGGTCGTTCTGGTCTTTCCAGCGGCTGTTATTGACATCTTTGGTATACAGTGCATAATCCACCAGTGCCGCTCTTTGTCCTTCCCGGAGCGTGTCCTGTAACGGTTTGGCGATTTTTGCCCATGCCTCGTCATCATGTTTGGCTTTGGCCGCTTTACGGATATTGCCCGACAGTCCTGTGTTGACATTGGTGAGCAGGGTGCTGTAGATGGCCTGCGTGCTGAGCCCGATACGTGCGGCGGCGGCTATAATATCGGCCACCTGCAGGATAAGCTGTGCATACCGGAAGTCGTTCTGGGCCGTCACGTTGCTGTATTGTACTTTAAGCACGCTGGCAATGGGAGGCATCGTGATACCGGTCAGGTGTTGCAGGTCTGTAAGGTTCCATGAGGTATAATTGACGAGTTTGTCCTGCCAGCCCGAGAGCGAGCCCTGGCCGCTGGCTTCGTAAAGCAGGCCGGTTAACTCTTCCACGCTTAAGTTGAGCCTGTCCCTTACTTTGATCCAGTTGGTCAGGTTAACCAACTGTTGCAGGAACACACTGTTGGCAGGGCTCAATCCCGGTCCGCCGGGTAGTTGGGCCAGGTCGGTAATATCCAGTCTCAGCTGGTTTTTCTGGAATTCAGTTACTTCCTCTTTGCTCAGCTTCATAGCGGCAATGAGCATCGAAATTTTGAAGCAGGTCCGGTAACGCATATATAACTGGGCATAAGCGAGGCCGCCCGGTGTGGCCAGGCCGTCGGTGATCCCGTTTGCGGAACCGATGAAGTCCGCGCTGGTCAGTACATCCAGCAAGGCCATGCTATTGATCTTTAGTACATCGGTCAGCAACAGTTTTGCGATATCGTTATTAAACCCGAACTGGTCGCTGAATCGCTGCGTTACCGCTTTGCTTAATAAATCTTTGAGTGCTGCGTTATATGGCTCAGTGGCATTGTTCACCGAAGCCTTCAAGCGGCCACGCAGGTTTTCATAAAAGTCCTGTATGGCTTTGTCGGCCGGGTTAAATTGTTTTTTGTCATCCTGGTTGCGTACCAGGTATTCGATCTCATCGAGACCGAAGGGTAAGGTCTGCAGTGTGGCTACTTTGGCCAGTATCGATTCCAGCAGGTCGGCCTGGGCGAATTTACTGCCTGCAATATTGCTTTGCAGTTGAAACAGCGTGCAGGCCCGGAGGATATCTTTTACCGGAACGCCGATGCTAACCGACACGAGACTGATGGCGTAGATACGGCTTATGACGGCGCTTGTGCCTATAGCGGTACCGGGTATTACGCCGAAATATGGATAGAGTAAGAGCAGATCGCTTTCTGGCAGACCGGTAGCGGCAACCAGTGTGCCTGCGTTATTGGCATAGGTGTTGCTGATCGCATCAGGATTGGTAAAGTTGGCATCCGGGGGATTGCTGATCGCCTTATTTTTAAAGAGATTGTCATATACCGAAGGCAGTATAGCCTGGTTGTCGCTGTCATAGTTGGTATAGTTGAAGGTGTCCAGGTTGTTCCAGAACGCACAGATCTTCTCCGGCGCTATATGCAGTTCCGTTACGAGGCGTTGTGTTTTCCCGATATAGACCAGCGCATTTTCGTTCAATACGCCCCCGAAAGACTGCAATACGGTATCGACCTGGCGGATGCTCCAACCGGTAGCACGCCACAGCCTGATAAAGCGATGCCACTTTTCGAACAGTTCTAAGGGCGATGTGCCGGCGCCTGTACTTACCTGTCTTTCCAGCTTCAGTTTGTCCAACTGGCAGGTATCGAGCGCAGCCGGGTCGGTGGATACCACTTTAAATAATACCTGGTCGGAGCCCGCTAAACGGTTCAGGAAGCGGGTGTTCAGCAACTGGAGCATTTCTTTGTAACTGATGTTGGAACGTTCCAGTAAGAAACGAAGTCCCTTGCGGCTCAGCGGACCGGTCATCAGCTCGTCGTACCATTGCACATTGTTTTCCCCGAGCGTGGTTTCATAGCCATAAAATTTGTAGCTGGCTGCTACAGTAACATGTTGGGTGATAATATCGGCCTCCAGGCGGGTAATACCCAGTAGTTCGCTCATGGCATTATACTTGTTGATCCCGATCCCGTATGGCGTGTTTGGCGCAGGTTCTACAAGGTAATCCGTAGGTTTGAAGTACTGCATCAGCTGTTGCCTGCTATAGCCCAGGTGTTTGGCGTAGGTACGGCTTTCTTCAACCGGGAGATTATACGGCAGGGTATTGGGATAAAAAGCGGTTTTTAACATGGGCTTGCCCGCATAGCTATCGCTATACACAACCAGGTGGCCGTTGAAGGGCTCGTATACTTTAGCGCCTGGCAAACCGGTCTTATGCGTGTGTTCGGGATAGGCAGCGAGTTCGGCTGCAGTACCGCTGGTCTGGAACGAATCCGGCGTGCTGGCGTTGACAGATTTCAATACCATAGTTTCGAGTAGCTCGATAACCAGGTCCACGTAAGGCATCGGTGTATTGGCGTTTTTACAGCTGATGTCTATGGCCAGCAGGTCGGGACGGCGTTTCGTAAGCTCGTCAAAAGCCAGTGTGCTGCCCAATTTGTTTTTCATGAAATTAAGCAGGTCAGTAAAGTAAGCGGCCGGGCTGTACATAGACATACAGTCGGAGCAGCTGCACAGGTCCATGCTGCCGAAGAGCGTTTCCAGGTTCGGTACGCTTCCGGGTGTGGGCGGAGAAGTCTGTTTGTTGTTTTTGATCCAATCGGCCCATTGCGCTTCCAGTACAAATACCGGCAGGTAGTTGCTGGCGTTGACCTGGGTTTTGATCTGTGTAACCCGTACCGCGGTATGTGCCGCTTTAGTATACACTTGGGTGGCCACAGTCAGGTCTTTAAAGAGTGCTTTGAAGTTGGTTTCAAACACACCCTGGTCCATGGCTGCGATATCCACAGCGCCTTTTATATTCTGTTTCAGCATTTCGGCTACCGCGTCGGGCATATTGCCTGTGAGGCGCATCAGGTTTTGAACGGGTACTATATCGTTGATCAGTACCTCGCGGCTGGCGTCGTCCATACTGCCCAGGCTGGCGTCCCATATACTGTCTAACCTGAAGTCGAAATTTTTGTTGGCGTTCAGGTAGTTGACCAGTTGCCGGGGATTGGTAAATTTGCTGCGCAATTGTCCTTTATCCGGACTCTCCTTGCCTTCGGTATAGTCGATGTCTTTCTGCAGCCGGTTGCCGAAAGCTTTCGTAGCGAAAAGGCCGGTGGCAGCTTCGTACAGCTGATCTGCATAGGCAACTCTTACTGCTTCCTTCTGTACTTCCGGGCTGCTCTCGTTTACTTCACCTTTGATGGCTGCAGGTACGCAAAGCTTGCCACCATTGGCCGTACCGGTATCTTTCACAAAAGTTGCCCAATCACTTCTGCTTTTGAGCACATAATCCTGCTGCTCCGGTTCGGGATAGGCAGCCTGTAGCCTCTTCGTTATTTCGGGTTGTAAGCCGGTAATGGCGAGCATAGGCATGGCGGCCTGCAACTTCTTCATATTGGGCTCGCCACATGCGGTTTGGATCCTTTGCCAGAATGCCGGTATATTCTGTTCATCCTTGATCTTATTCTGCTCCAGGAAGTATTGCACATGGGTATCATTCGCTCCGGGATCTGCAAGCAGACCCTTAACCAGGTCATACATACGTACACCGTCGTCGGTTACCGCGGCATTTTCCAGGCGGGTCAGCATGTTTCTGAATATAGCGTATATTCTTTCGGTCTCGCCGGGTGATGCGATAATGTAAGCAGCGGCGGCCTCCGACATGATGCGGGTAATATCATTGCTGCCGAGGTTATAGATGGCCTGGCGGTCGTTACCCATTGCCCGTACAAATACATAAGCTTCTGCAACAGTGATGCCGTTTGTGCCGGTCTCTTTCGATATTACAGCGGCATTAATCACATTGGTTACCTGGGCTTCCCTGAGTCCCGTAGTGGCTACGATACTGCCCAGGCCCGAGTTGATCACATCTGTAGTGACGGTGTAGAACTGGTCTTCCGTAAGCTGTGTAGCCGTGGTGATACGATTAGCGATATAGTTATATTCGCTGAGGAATTTGGAGAACTGGTCGGCCAGCTCTACATGCAGATCGAAAGTCATACAGCTTTCCGTAATCTCGAAAAGATCGGTACTTTGACTTGTCGTCCTGTCCAGGTTCAGGGTAAGGAACACTTTGGGCAGCGGCGCCTGGTCGCAGCAGTCCGTAGTGGCAATGCCGCCTGTAAGTTTGCTTAGCGGGATCTTTATTTTATAGTTACCCTGTTTGTCGATATCCGTAGAGCCGATACTTTCGGGCGCCGGGTACTGTACTTTACTGACCGATGCTGTTATGCCGGTTGACTTTGGTACAGCGGGGATGAACGCCGAACCCAGCGTTACTTTGCCCGACAGGGTGATATAACTTTCCTGTTCCGGTACGGCCAGCTTGTTGTAAGAGGCCTCCGTGAGCGGTATGTTTACCTGGGCATTGGCGGTAGTGGCCTGGCCCTGCTGAATCAATACGCTGCCTTTGTATACGGCGTAGTTAATCTGTTCATTTGCTTTTAAGGGGTAGGCTACCATCATATCGAATGTATGGAGGGTAGTGTCTACAGCTGAAGAACCGATCCAGGCGCCGGCTGTAGCGCCGGCTAGTGCAGTAAGCTCTACGGTAACGCCGAAGGGGAGTTGGAAACCGGCTGTTCCAAGATGCGGAACGGTGATGGCGCCGGATATTTTTATCATTTGAGAAGCCATGAAATAAGGTTTTTGTTTTTATGATTGTTTTTATGGTGTATGTATTAATTGGTTGCGGATACCAGGTGCCAGTCCCCGTCAATGGACTGGATCTCTATGGCCTTTTTGTGTGGGATGACGCTTATTTCATCGGAGTCGTCAAGCACTCTGAAGGTGCTGTTCAGTGTTACTTCACCCGTACCCGCAGCCCGCAGTTTAAGTATGCGTCCTTTATAGGAGGCCGGGTTCGGTAAGGTTACCTGGGGCTTATCCAGGAAAATCAGGATATAATCATCGGGCTTTACTAAGTAATCATTATTGCTGCTGATCCTCCTGCCCATGGCCGCAAAACCGCCGGCAGTATTTAAGCCCTGCCCCGTTGATCCGCCCGGCGGAACCTTTGCAGACATATAGGAATTGCTGTTAAGGTCCTGCCATTGGATTTGTCCGTCGGGTATGGGGGCCGTAGTAAGGAGCCCATTGGCATCGGCTACTACCATAGCAGGAGTTCCGGTTGCCAGTTTGGCTACTTTTATGCTGCCGCTGGTAGGGAAGGTAACCTGCAGGCCACCGTTGGGACCGTTGGAGCCATCGGGATAAAAAGTAATGCCCGTGCCGTTTGTCGCGCTGATCGTAGGAATGCCCGGGTTATAACCGCCGCCCCAGCTGATGTTTTGCCCGTTTGTAAGGTCGAGCCTGTTGGCCCTCAGGGCGCCGCTGATCCAGGCATTGGCTGATTGGGCCGAGCTGAACTGGTTTTGCAGGAACATGCCGGATGAGATGATATCTTCGAACGTCGCTATCGTTTTCCAGTTGCCCCAGGTAGATACGCTGCTGCCGGAGCGATATAATAACTTGCCTACGTAGGTAGCGATCTGGGCCACGTTAGCACCGCCATCCAGGCCTGAATTATCATGGTAGGGAGATAGGGTAAGCACCCCGGCGTAATTGCCGCCTGCAGGCAATCCTACTGTAGCCGGAGTCTTAAAGTCCCACCAGGTACCACCGTTCCTGCCGTTTGGTGCGGGGTTGTCGCTACGGGTGTCTTTATAGATGACCGAGTTGACTTCTCCGCCGGCTGCTTTCATGGTAAAGCTGGCATCCCGATCGAGTACATATTCGTAGCGGCCGGTAGTGCCGTTCCAGATACTGCTGAGCTTGGCGCCACTGGTGTATTGCGGCGTGCCCTGTGCCGAAAGATATTGTTGTGCGTTTAAGGTGCCGAAGTTGGCGGCGCCGGCGCCTAATACAGACCCACCGGGATATAGCGTTAATGCTCTAGTGCCGTTGAATTCCACGCCCAGGGCTTCGATATCGGTACTGCCGCCCCGTACGGCGCCGATGGCTACACGGTCGTTGTACCATGCAAATTCTGTGGCCGCAACCAGCGTGGATACCGGTGTAGACGAGGCGAAATAAGTCCGTATCTCCCTGTTGCTCGCAACCGCTTTAAGTGACCCGGCACGGCTTTCGCCACTGATCCAGGTATTGGCATTCTGCGCCGTCGCGATCTGGTTCTGGATGGTATTGGTATTGGTCCAGGATTGTGTTGCCAGGAGGTTACTATTCCAGTACAGGCCATTGGTGACGATGTTCAGGTTGGTGCCGTTATAGCGGTCGATATGGCTCCCGCCTTCAAAGTTGATCGATGTCCCGTTGCCCGTGCTTACGAAGAGGGATCCGGAAACCGTCAGCTTGTCCGGGACGCCGGCAGGGTTAATGCCAATGCCGACTTTGCCATCGTTCTGGTTGATGATCGTATTGCCGCCGATCGGGTTGATGACTGTATTCGCATAACTCGTCTGGTTCCCCGGTTGTATGTTCAAGCCATTGCTTTCTACCCAGAAGGCGCTATAAGTCTTCGTTTGGTCAGGTTCTGCAATTTTAAACTGGGGAGCGTTGAAGGTAGCGCCTGATTTTGATATGGTGTTGCCTACGGTGGCTACATCATTAAGCGATGGCATGGTGGTTAATACACTATCGGCATCAGTATATATCTTACGCCATGGGTTCCACACCCCGATATCCCCATTCCTGGTCCTGATCTTAAATGTACTCTCCCCATAGGCTCCGGCAAGTTGCAACAGGTAGGCATTGCCATAGTTAAGTTGTCCGGCGCTGATAAAAGGTCCGTTGATATTGGCGCCATCAGAACCGGCGCTATAGGTGAAGCCACTCTCCTGTACTGCATTAGCCAGCGTGATACCCGCGCTGCCATCGTAAGAATTCCTTTTGGTTTTAACGATATAGGGTTCCTGGGCGGTGTAAACCGGGTCTGTTTCTGTTTTGAGAAATACCTCGGTCGTATATTCAAAACGTCCGCTTGTGCCGTTCCAGATGGCGATAAATTTAGTCCCCGAGGTATAAGGTTGGGTGTTTTGTGCATAAACAGATTCATGGGCTACGAGATTCCCGAAGTCGCCGGTGCCCGGCACATTAAAGTTGCCTGTTTTGTCCAATGTCAGTCTCCGGTTGCCGTTTATATCGATGCCGAAGCTGTCGATATCGGTAGAGCCCCCGCGTATGGCGCCAATGGTCACCAGGTCGTTAAACCATTTAAAGGAAGTACCCGAGATAATGGTGTTGAAATCCGTTGTTGTGGGTATATGTGTTTTTACTTCCCTTTCGTGAGAGCCCGTTACGATTAGCGGCTTAGTGGTAGTATTGCCGCGGTCTGTTGTCTGTTGCAGGTTTGCTGCCGCCGCGCTTATCGCGTTGCTTACTGCCTGCGTGGTAGGGTAGGTCGTATTATTGGGGCTGCTCAGGCTGGTCGTCTTATTGCTGCTGTTTTCCGGCGTGAAGCCCAACGCATTTTGCTTGTTGTTGAAGGTCGCCCAATCCGTAGCGCTCAGGTATCCGTTTGCAGAAACGCTGGCCTGGGTAATGCCGATGCTTCCGGTGCCTGAGTTATAGGTAAGAGGTGCTGCGGTACTGATAGCCGTCCTCGCCCTTGCAGTGGTAAAGTACAGGTTCTGGGTGCCTTCCGGTACCTGGTCTGTATTCGATACCGTCGGACTTTTTAATTCTATCCAGTTGGCTAAAACGGAAGCAGGCGTATTCTTCAGAATGAAACTCTTGCTGACGTCGTTCCGGACCGCCACATCGCCCGTCTCGGCAGTAAGCGCCAGCATCTCGGCCTGGTTATTTACCGGGAAGGTTTCCGTAATAGCAAGCGCGGGGATCTGGGCATTCGGGATTTTACCATTGGCGCCGAGCGTAGCCACACCATTGGCTGCACCTTTTTGCACAACCTGGATAAAGCCCGTGTTGTTCGTCGTAATGGCATTGTCCACGTAAACCTTTACCGCATTTTGCGTAGGGTATAAGGTATTGGAGTTGCCCAGCGCCGTATTGCTGTTTTTGTTGGCAGCATCTTCTTTCGCATTCCAGGAGGTAATGTTAGCCGCTGTTATTGTCTTTACATGGCCGGGTACTGTAGGGTCGGTTTCGGTATTGACCAGGGTTGGTTTGCTGTCGATATTGTCCCAATGTACATGCCCGCCGGCCCCTGAAGTATTCATTTGGGTTTTGGTATATACATCGCGGAGCAGGCCTACTTCGTTCCAGGCATCCCAGGCGTGCACATTTTCTCCCTGCCAGTTAAATTTACTCCTGATCCATTTCCGGGTCTGGTTCTGTGGCGATTCCTGCATCGATACGATCTCCTGGGTAGTATAGGTAGTCCAGGCATAAGCGCCAAAACGCTTGCGCACAGTTAGCATAAAGGGTATGCCGCCAATAGTTGCCCCGGAATCCGGGTAGCCATAGGTGATGTACTGGTTTAAGTTAGAAGCAGCGATATAATATTCACCGGAAACGACCAGGTCATCGGCTTTTACTGCTGTCCCGGTTGTTTTCAAACTTATTTCAAGAATGGCATTTTTATACTCCCAGCGATCTGTAGTTCCTTTTCTATACCAATAGCCGCAATTCCTGTTCAGGTTGCTGGTTTCATTGCTGGGATAGAAATATTGGACTAATGCGCCGCCTGCCTGGTAAACGATAAGCATACCGGCGGTGGCGCCATTGTTGTTATTGCCGATATGCGGGTAGTTCGGGATTGCGGTAAGTCCATAAGGTATGTTATAAATACCCTGGGGTAGTGCGCTATTAAAATCTGTTACCGTATCGCTTCTGCGTGCCAGCGCCATGGCTTTGAGTAAATCCTGGTTGATGACCTCGCTCCCGTTATAGGTCAGCAGGCCGCCTTCGGGTTGCAGGTGCAGCGGCTGGAAGTCTTCGGTATTGCCGGCTTGTATGGCCGCACCGGTCGCATTGGTATAAAAGGCTGCCGTCATATTGTCGCCGTCGGCACTGCGCAGGTAAAGATGGGCATCGTCATAGCTGCCCGAGTTAATGGCTATATTCCGGTCTTCATCTCTTACCTGCTGCAGGGTGGGGGCGGCCCGTAAGCCGATATGCAGCGGTATCCATTCGGAATTGTTTTGGTAGCGGGCATACACGCTCAGGTAAGGGTCTCCCGGCGCCTTCGTAAAATAAAGGCTGTCGACCGGGATGCCAGACTTAAGCAGCGGTGCATTGACGCATGGCGTGAGTTTTAGCATTGTTTTGTTATTTAGGGTGATAATAAATGGTGTTTGATAGTACTATCGGCTTGCCTGGGCGTAATGGTTACCCGGCTATACGCTAAGCAGGCGCATAACAGGGCAGGTACAGGAATGTCTTTCCTATAGCGGCAATTGCCTGTTGGTAATAGCATTCAAAGGTACCGGCCGGCTACGTCAATAGAAGGCGTAGCTTGCTTTTTTGTTTTGATTTAATTAGTTGAAAGTGTTGTGCATCCTGATCTGCAGGCTTTTGTTCGTTCGCGGCAAAGCAATCCCATGGGGACATTATGATGTCCTTTTTTTCTCGTAACCTGATCTTTCTATAAGCTATGCCAGGCATCGCTATAATAGGGTACAGGTTGTTTGATTAAGGTAGTGTATGCCTTGCTTTTTTTTGGGCACAGCTTTATAAGCCGCGATCAGATAAATGCTGAATAATGTATCATAGATTTTTTGATTTCGTGGTGGTGATAAATGGTTTTGTTAACTTCAGACGAAGCCAGTTTAACGCGGTTTGAGTCAGGGATATACTTAAGCAAAACGGAGGCCTGTAGGGCATTTCCATTAGGTTATAATACATTAAACAGGGACTTGGAGAAACCAGCTTAAAGATAGATCATAGCTGTCGTAATCAGGTATGTATTTAACGTATGGCATGCGGGCAAATTGTGTAGTGGAAAAAAAATAAACACCTATTTCTTTTGTTTATATAAGGCGGCCTGTTATGCTGCTGATCAACTCACCATATGGTGAGTTTAGGGCATGCGTGGCGGTATTAGTTTTTGTAATTGGCGGATCAATGTGTCCAGCCTGTAATTGTTATTCAGCCTGGTTTGCATACGTTTTAACGTCGCATCGGAAATAGACCAGTTCATAGCATAGGTTTCTTCGCTGTTATTGCTGTATAAGTTGATTTCATAATAACTTTCCTGTAGCCCGGCCTGCAGGAGCAGCCCGTCCCTGTAGTAGAGTGCATGGATGTAGTTTTCCAGTCTTGAGTTATTGACCGAGGTTTGCGAAGTATACGAACCCGCCAGGGTAAGCAGCGGCGCTGCAAGGTCGTTGTTAAAGGGAAGCGCTTTACGAAAGTTGGTTACCGCATAAGGGGTATTCGTGATATGGATCACGATAAAGCGCAGTTTGTTCAATTGCGTGCCGTATCGTGCTTTCAGCAGGGTGTCGTTATGGATAAGCCGGTTTATCTCCATGATCGCTTCATGAATGACACCTGCGCCCGAATTGTCGAAATAACCGCCATCTACAAAATAATGACGTTCCCTAACCTTATGTTTCCCCGCATCCAGCCGCTCCCGGGTAATGCAGCCCGCGGGACTCAGGTAAGGGAAGCGGGCGCCCAGTACTACCGCCGTGCTCAACCGGATATCCTGCGAGGGCGGTAGCAGGGATAATACATCGAGCCTGCGGCCAAATACTGTGGAGTCGGGGCGTATATTACTGATTATCCCGGGAAGGCCGTCCTGCATACGGGTAGTATTGATGAACAAAGCCGGTAAGTCATAGGGTACTTTATCGTGCGTCGCCAGTACGGAAAATGGTTGTGCAAAAAAGCCGTTGAGCAGAACGCTGTTTCCCGCTCCGTATTCCATGCTGTACTCCAGGGCCCGGGCCCTGTCGGCGGTAAAGGGATAAATGGTGTTGAAGCAGTCGGGGCCCAGTAGCCTGGCCAGCGTAAAAGTCAGGAAGTCTGTTTTTAGAAAATCGGTAGCCGGCTGGATCATGCCGTATTTCCGGATGCTGTCTGCCGTTGCTGCATTATGATTGCGCAGGTAGAGCAGGGCAAAGAAAGCGCTATTACCCACACTGCCTCCCGATGCACCCGACAGCGCAAAAAGGTTGTGGCTGAATGCCTTTCCTGTGGCGCTATCCAGCTTGCCCAATACGGAAGCTGTCCAGTAGCCGGAACGCGAAGCGCCCCCGTCGGCATGTACCATAATTACCGGTAATAACAGTACCTTATCGTCGGCTAATTCCTGTTCATGGCGTTGCAGCCAGTTGTACAGGTATGCCTTTAAGTCCATACGTTGATGATAAGGATTGTGTACAGTCTTTATCGTAGCAATATTGTGGGATTCGAACAGCAATCCGCCGGTGAGCATCAGGAGCAGTACAAAGAAACTGAGCCGGATGCGGTAGATCATGGAAAGCATTTTAAGCAGGTTATACAAACCCGAGTAGAAACCAAGTGCCAGCAGGATAACGCCCAGGGTGCCAAACGTGATCGCAAAGGGCAGGTAAAAAATAGCGAGGCAATAGATGAGCAAAGCGGATAAGGATACCAGGTTGAATACGGTAAAGGTGAATTCCTCGAAACGCGGAATTTTACCCTGTGCCTTTATGAATAAGGGTTCCAGCAGGCGCTCCATAAACGCCATCGGTTTTTGCGCGGGCCATACCTCTTTGATATTCCTGCGGTTGATCACAAGAAAGATAAAGATGACCTGCAACAGGCTGGCTCCGGCAATCATACTGAACCGGTTCTCCCGGATAAGACCGAAGACGATAATTACTAAGGGGTTCATCCAGAATACAAGACCGCATACTTTTGAGAACAGGGCGACGCCGAATTGCTTCCTGAAATATACAGAGCCTATCCTGATCCACAGGTTAAGGAGCCTGTACAAAACGCCGTAAGCCAATAACAACAGGCATAACGCCATTGCATTTAACCGGTTGCCCAGCAGTTCCGGTGTGTTGAGAAAGGCAATTACGAACAGCGAATAGATGTAAAAGCCCAGCAGGCGCGGCAGGTGGAAAAGCAGGCCGGGTACCAGCAGGAATAACCCGTTTTCGAGATAGGCGAGTATGCGGCCCGAATACCATACGACGTAGGCCCAGAAGAATAGGGCAAGCAGGACGAATATGCCCGGGTACCACCGGGTATTTTCAGAGGTCTTGGTGAGTACATCCGCTCCCTGCGAGAGGTTGAGGAAGGCCATTGCGAAAATGCCGATCAGGATAATATTGGGCAGGTAAAGCCGAAGCACCTGCAGCAGGGCTGAAATGCGCAGCAATACATTGCCCCGCCTGGAGAAAATATGATGGATGGGTGACATAGGGATCTTGCCGGCGTGCCGGTATTGGGTTATAGGTTTAATAAGGGTTGGTTTGGCCTGCAGGAAGGATGGCCCGGGTCATGTAGCTGGTAGCTATGGCGGGTATGCCTTCCTGTATTGGTATGATGCAAAATTAAAAGCCGTCTACGCCATTACATGTCGGCACGATAGGGTGGGCTCAAAAAAAAATCAGGATTAATAAAGGAATATTGGTGATGGCACAAAGCGCCCTGTAATTTGCCGTATATAACCTCTATATAAGCGGTTGGTACCTGGTACCTTTACAAAGGGAAGCCGTGGAAAACGCCTGCTTCCCCTATTGTTAAACCAAAAATCTGAATGATGGAAAAAGGAACAATGGTAACCGACAGCCGTATGTATAGCTATGTGGTATTGCTGGATATGCATACCGGCTTTTTCAGGAGCGCGCTGGAAGGGATATCCGATGGGGATGCGCAACGCAGGCTGGATACCAAAGCCAATCATATTGCATGGTTGGCGGGTAGCCTGGTACAGCAACGGTACGAGATGGCGCATGCCCTGGGTCTGGATGCCGGGCTGCAGCAGGCGGCCCACGAACTCTTTAAAGATAATAAAGGTATCCAGGATGGACTGGCTTATCCATCCCTGTCTTCGTTTTTGCAGGACTGGGATGTCATCACGCCAAAGCTCAGGGAAGCAATGCTTAAAGCCGATGCAGGCCAGCTCGATCATAGTGTCGAATTTATGCCGGGACATAAAGCAACTATTCTCGAGCTGACTTCCTTCAGTATCTACCGGGAGGCGAATTGTATCGGCCAGATTGCCCTCTGGCGGCGCTTGTTAGGCTATGATGCCATGAAGTACATGTAAAAAAACATCCGGGCAACTACCTGACCTGGAATTTTTCCCGGTACTCCGATGGAGTCATGCCTACGGTTTTCCGGAATATTTTCCGGAATGCCTTCGGGTCGTTATACCCGGTGTTGTATATCACCTCGGTCATCTGCAGGCTGGTCTGGAGCAATAGTTTTTTGGCCGCTTCGATGCGGGTCTGCTGCAGGTATTCGATCGGGGTAATGCCGGTAACCTGTTTGAACCGGCGTACCATATTGCGCCTGCTGGCTGGTATATCGCGGATCATCTCTTCGATCGTGCCCGTATCGTGGTAATTGCTTTCGATCTTTTCCTGTGCGGTGGCTACCAGTTCATCGGTATGGTCGCGACTGGGTTGGAAGGTGCTGAAATAGGCCTGTGTTTCCCGGTCCATATCGATGGCAAATATCTTGGCGATTTTTATGGCCATATCCCGGTTGCAATAGCGATGCACCAGGTGAAGCAGCAGGTGGAAGGTAGAAGTAGCGCCCCCGCTGGTATACAGGCGCCCATCCTGTGTCACGGTTTTATCGGCCAGCAGTTTTACCGATGGAAATGCCTGTGCAAATGCTGCGCAGGCATCCACATGGGTTGTGGCGATCTTGTTGTTGAGTAAGCCTGTGGCGGCAAGCAGGAAGGCCCCGGTACAAAATGTGGCGATCTCCGCATTTTTATGATACTGGCTGATCAGCCAGGGAATGAATTCACTGTTTTTATGCAAGGTGCCGGCGATGTCGTCAGAAGCAAAAGAGGGTACCAGTACCAGGTCCAGTCGTATGGGTTCGTTCAGGGTAACGGAAGGGTAGCTGAATGCAGGATTGGCTGCTGTTGTACCCGGGCATACCAGCGTAACACGGAAAGGCGCCTCCTGGCCGGAAGCAAGGGTGAATTTATTGACGGTCTCGAAAACATCTAATATGGCCGCTACACTCAGTAACCGGTACTGGTGCGTAATAAGTAGGCCGACGTTTATCATATGCGTTTATTTTTGCAAACATAAGCGTTTTGTTGCATATCCTTCCTGTCTGCAAATCCTATAGGTATCTTAAAAATTACCCGCATTACTCCTGTACCACGAAGCTTCGGGGTGTTTGAACTGCAGGTATACCTGTGTCGATAGCCGCATCCTGATTCTATAATCCGATTATTTTATTCCTAAACTTATAAACAAAAAGACGGTAACAATCCTTAATGCTTTCCTGAACTTTAGGAACCAAGCCAGGAAGCTTTCGATTTTTACAAATCCGTATCCGGTGGCAACAGCATATTCATGGATAGCGATATGCCTGATGCATTTGGAAAAGCGGTGATGGGTACCAACTGCTCCGTCTTATTCATCCGATAATAAAGAAGAAGCGATAGGCCTGTTTGAAGTACTCTCTGAAGGAGGCCAGGTAACGTTGCCTATGGCTGATGCTTTTTGGGATGCTTATTCCGGCATGCTTACGATCAGTTTGGTATACAGTGGATGGTTAACTATGATTATAACCGCCAGCGCGAAGGACAAGTTCCGTAAGCCCGGTGACATGGGATAAAGCCTGGGTCGTAAATTTATAATATAACACGTTTTATTTATGAGCGGGCTGTAATACGGCGCTGTAAAGGCATCGCGGGAAGTGGCTGGTACGACCTGTTCTTTTTTTTGAAAAAAAATTCAAGAAAATTTAAAATAGGTTTGGAAAATTAGAAAGTGCGTCTTACTTTTGCACTCCCTTCGCAAAAAGGGACACCAACAAACGGTCGATTTCGTAGCTCAGTTGGTAGAGCAATACACTTTTAATGTATGGGCCCTGGGTTCGAGTCCCAGCGGAATCACAAAGCCACTCTCCGGAGTGGCTTTTGTCGTTTAAAGCATATTTTTTGATCGTTGCGGAGTACTGCAACCAAAGCGAGTGAAGCTCATCGGGGATCAGGCAGGAAAGTTGGGGATCAAGCGAAAAAGTTGGGGGACTCCGGTATACTTACCCTATTTTTTTATTCTTCTTTGTCTTGATACAAAGAAGCAAAAATCAAGACTGTAGAAAAAGGGATCAAGCGAAAAAGTTGGGGGACTCCGGTATACTTACCCTGATTTTTTATTCTTCTTTGTCTTAATACAAAGAAGCAAAAATCAAGACTGTAGAAAATTGCTAAAAATGCCTTGTACGCCTAAAAGAAATATTCCGGACGGTTAGTAAAAATTGGACGAAGGAATGACAAACGAACTAAAGTACAGGGCCAGACTGTGGGAACTGTATTTCTTTCTATACGTCGTCCTGCAGCATTTATTCGCTGTATTTTTATTTTCTTATTGGTGCTCATGAGCGCTACGCGGTTTATTAACGCCCTTTTTCTAAAGGTCGGTATGTTCGGTTATTTCCTGGCTTGACGTCCCGGCAGCCTATGTAACGGGTGTTGAGCAAAGCATGCCTAGGCAGTAGGTAGCCAGGTGTCAGGTGTTATGACTAATATGCACCCGTTCGCTGCGAGATCCGCGCCGCCGCGAGACCTTAATTAAATATAGACCCGCAAGCCATACAATCGACCGACCTTAGAAAAAGAATCCCCTGTAAATTCTGCTTGATCCATGATTCCGGCAACTACTAGAAAATGTATCCCTTGGTAGTTTGCGGCGCTACCGTTGATCCATGATTTTGCTGATCATAAATGCTCCATTCCGGTTTTGCGGATTTAACTGTAAAGACTTTTGGTAACTTTCCAGGGCATGGCTCATCTCGCCCTTTAAATAGTAGGCTTCCCCTAAACTATCATAGGCATTTGACGAACCGGGATGATTTTTTACATTCCGGGCAAATATTTCGATGGCCTGATCTACATGTCCTTTATGGAGCAGCTGATAGCCACATTCATTCATGAAATCTTCTGAAGGTTGTATGGGATATCCATATTGTAATGAAAGACGGGAAAAGTGTGCGGCTATATCCTGGTAAGACCTTACTGATCCGACACCCTGCGGGCCAATGAACCAGTCGGCAAAAATAAACCGAAGCCCATCGTACATACTTTTATATCCTACAGAAAAATGATCTTCGTTCAAATAGGAGTTGTATTGCCATTTGAAGGAGGCGGGTGCTGACCGCTTCAGTTCTACAGCAATGGAATCTGCTGCCAGCTTGCCACCTGGCTCGTTTCCTAATGATAAAGATAAATAACCCTGTAGCCTGGAATGCTCCTCCAGGAACCGGGAAAACTGGCCCAGGATTACCATATTCCCACCATAGATCGCCGGGCTGATCACAATCTGTGATTGGAAAAGCTTTGGGGCTGCTATCTTGCAGTAAATGGTAAACAGCCCGCCCAGGGAGTGGCCGGAAAGTATACGGTAAGGTTGTGTTCTGTAGTTCGTGTCTATATACGGAATGAGTTCGTCTTTTATGAAATTCAGGAAATTTTTTCCCCCTCCGGTAGTTGCCAGGCTGCTGTCGGTCTTGCCTTCAAAGAGCAGCGAATGGACAGGCGTAAAGTCTTTCTTGCGATCGTTGTTGACAATACCAACAATGATCAGCTGCGGAATACGATACCTGTCAGACAAAAAACGCTCCAGCTCTGTCACATAGGCAAAGTTCTGATCCGGATCCAATAGGTAGAGTACGGGGTATTTTTCACCGGATGCCGTATAGTTGGCCGGCGTATAGATCCACAGGGACCGTTGCTCCTTGAGGACTGTTGAATGGATCACTTTCTGCTCCTGCTCCCGGTGGGGAAGATCATCCTGGGCCCGGGCCTGTGTCGATGAAAACATTAAAGAGACTATGGCGATCAGTCCCGGCAGGAACCTGCAGGTATATCTTTTACAAAATTTCCAACTAATTGCTTTAACAGGATTTTCTGCCATGATCATTGTATTTCAGGTAAAAGTACTGCAGCCATTTTAAATCCAGGGTCAGTGTAATGCAGATATCGGACGATACGCAATGAGGGCAAAGGCTACCGGTTCGTCTACCAATTTTCCTTAGTTTTTTTGTTCCCTTAATAACCCGGATGATTGTTGTGGGTAAGGTTTTTATTGGATCGAAAACAAATTATTGCTCAAACCAAACTTCAGGTAGTTAGCAGGTCTGAGTTTTGGAGATACATTTTACTGGACTTACATTTTGATCCGCCCAATAGTTTCAACTCTTTGTAATTGTTCGTTGCGCCGAGTATCTTATCCTTATTGGCAACAGTGGATTTGCTTACCCTGGCAAAAGTGGTAGAAGGCAAAGCCTTGTGTACTTCCCACAAAGGTATTGGTGCAAAATAGTCGCCATCTTCTGCAATGACGTTTGAAAAATTACCGGTAGACTCTATATAAAGTATTTTGTCAAAAGCAATTTCGACTGTTTTATCATCCAGCCTGTAAACCAGGTGAGTTGTATTTTTATAAACTAAAGCTATCCTTTCAGCGAGATAGATAGGGTGAATTTTTTCTGCTACTTCCGAAATGTCCTTTAAGGATATGGGTTTCGACAAATAGCCAATAGCATTGCTGATGCGCCAGGATTCCCTTGCGTATTCCTCATACCCGGTTGTAAATACTACTTTCTTTTTCGGAACGAGTTGCGCCAGTTCCAAACCTGATAAGCCACTCATATTGATGTCTGAAAAGACCAGGTAGACCTCAGGATGTGCCAATAAATAAGCTTTGGCGGAAACCGGATTTTTGAATGTTGCAACTAATTTTAATTGTGGAATTTGAAGGACGATTTTTTCAAGATAGTTGATTGAAATGATTTCGTCATCGACAATAACACAGAGCATTTGTTCCATTTTAATTCAATTGCACCGAAAGATCTACTGTATATAAATCCTCCGTATCGTTAATAATAAGATCGTACTTTCCAGGATAGCCGGATGCTAAATGTTTTTTTACATATCGTAAACCGATCCCGCTCGAGTTATCTTTTATTCTTTTGTCTTTCTTATTCTTTACCGTCATTTTAATCTTATCCGGATTCGCGAATAAGGCTATCTGTATTTTATGATTTTCATCTGTATACAGACCATGCTTAAACGCATTTTCCACAAATGGCAGGATAATATGTGGTAGTATCCGGATTGCATCCTTGTCTTCAACCACCAGGTTTTCTTCCAATTGAAGATCCGGGAACCTTAATTTGAAGGTATTTATAGTGCCCTCTATTGCTTCCATTTCAATTTTGAACTTAATCTTTCCATCCTGTTCCGGTGTAGTGATTCCGGCCCTCAAAGTTTTCATAAACCAAAAGAGCCCTTCAGAAACCTGGGGAGCGGTTTCCATGGTTTGAATTCTGAAAAAATCCAAACTATTTATTATGAAATGGGGATTTATTTGTGCCCTTAAGGTTGCATTTTCGAGTTCCAGCTTTTCCCGTTTTGCTTTATTCTTATCCACTGTTGAGCGCCAGTAGAAGAAAGCATATAACGAAAATGTAAACCATTGGAAGAAGAATCTGCGTAGTAACATATCGTTGCTGTTACTGATCATAGGCACATTTCGCTGAAAAATTACCGGATAGATATACAATGGAATTGAAAACTTAATAGCAATACTTGCAACAAGAAGAGCTATTAACGACAGTGCAAAAAGCAGGAAACGTCGTGAGGAAAATAAGTATGGAAAAATAAAAAGTGCAGTTGTATAAAAGACTCCTGCTGAAATAAGATGTGATCCCAACGTATCAATACAGGTATTGAGTAAGTCGCTATGACCATAACCATAAACTAAAATAACTATGGCTATATATCCGATCCAAAATATGAAATGTGTAAGAAGCGTTTTATATTTTTTCATAGGTATACCATGCAATATCTCACATTAATGAGATATTGCATGTAACGGCCGAAGATAATATCTATATTTTAATTTTTGAAATTTGATTTAATCGTTACAATACTTTTGAGTAAGAAAGGGTGGGGCATTGTATGGCGCTACACAATCCCATGTTACCGGTCTTGTAAATACTGAATTGCCATCTCCAGCATTGACGTTGTCCATTTGGCTTTGTGTTAAAACCAATATTTTTTTACTGTTGAATTTAAGCTTCGGTAGCGCTTTGTTGATCTTTTTCATAGGCTATGTTTTGTAGAAAGCAAGGTAAAAACCTGGGATTTTTAATTTTGATAAAAAATATTTGACCAGGAACGTCATTTCATCATTTTTTTTTGAGACTCCTATATCCCACTGCTACCTTCACAGGCATAGCCTGATTATAGGTATCTATAGAAACGCAGGGCTCCTGGCAGTACTTGCAATACAGCGGCATAACCATAAACCTGCATTGCAATTAAGTTGTCCCCGCACGTTCCATAATGCAATGGAAACGTTCGGTAAAGATAGTATATCCACCTCAGGATTCATTGGTACTTATTCTTTATCAAATCGTAATTACTACTAAAAATAGTTGATTAAATATTAACAATAAATAAAATTAAACATTAACGATGGACAGTTCAACAACGGGATCAGATCGGGACCTGAAGATAACCGGCAGATTCATGCTGGGGCTTTGCATTTTTCACTTCATGCTACTTTTTTGCACCGCCATTGGTTATGTATACGCATCGCGAATGGATCATCCGCGGGAAAAGGCCGTAAACGTTAATTAATACAAACAGGGGTTTTTACCTGTATTCTTACAAAGCCTCAATAATAGATTTACAGGCAGACAATAATTGATAAACCCCAGATCCAATTGTTCCAATTACTGATCATGTTGATTACCGGTATCCTTTTTTTCATTTTTCCCGGAGCTGTAACTGCCCAATCGGAAAATGGAATTAGAGAAGCATCCTCCTATCTCGATCATAAAACAACGGCACTCGAAAAATACCTGAAACGTTCGGACCGGATACAGCAACGCCTGTTGCGCCGCCTGCAGAAAAAAGAAGCGCGTATGCTGGTCCGGCTCGCTGCTAAAGATTCCGTAGCCTATAAGCAATACCTGCACCGCACTCCCGGCTTCGATTCGATCGCCGTTTTATCCAAAGACACTACCACCCTGGCCCGTATGGCTAAGCGGCGTAATGCCACCATCGATAGCCTGAAAGGCATACAACAGTTTATGCATAACCAGGGCAATAAACTTGCTGCCTTGGAGGGCATAAGCGGACAAGCCTTGCCCGGCGGCGATTACAGCGGCAAGATCGCTGAGCTGCAAGGCAAGCTAAATGCCGAACAACAGGTTAAAGACCTGATCCGGCAACGCACGCAAAGCCTGGAGCAAATGGCTGCAGGGGCCGGCATCCCCGGGCTTACCGGGATACAGAAAGACGTATACTATGCCCAGGAAAAAATGAAAGCCTGGCGTGGACTGGCCGATGATCCTGATGCTGCCGAAGAAAAAGCGATGGAATACCTGCAGGGTATCGAGGGCTTCGACCAGCAGCTGAACCCGAACCAGGGCTCCTTTGGCGGTGTTGGCGCCAATGCTACGGCCGAAAGCCTGCAGGCTATGGGCTACCAGACCAAGGGACAGGTGGGCAAAATGTTGCAGGAGAAATTCGGTAATAGCCTGCAATCCGTGCAACAAAGCATGGGCGCGCAGGTGCAGGAGTTCAGCAATCAACTGGGCAAGGTAACCGATAAAGTAAAAGAAGCCGGCAACCTGGCGCAGGAAGCCCGGCAGGGTCTGCAGGAAGCGAAGGCAACCAAAGACAAACTAAAGCATATCGAAAAGCCCGCATTCCATAAAAACCCGGAACGTGGAAAACCGTTCTGGCAGCGGCTGGAGCCGCAATACAATTTCCAGACTACAAGAGCCACGCCCGACGGGCTGCGTCCTGCCATGGTAGAACTGGGCGCTGGTGTCGCCTTCAAACATACACCCAGCCTGAGTTATGGTATCGGTGTAGGGGCCAGCATTGGCCTGGGCCAGGACTGGCAACATATACGCCTGAGTTATGAGGGCATTAGTACGCAGGTGTATGCCGATTGGAAACTATTGTATGGCTTTAGCCTGCAGGCCGTTTACGAACGGGCCTTCCGTCCGCAGAGCCGTGCTTACCTGCAGGATAACAATACTACGCCACAACAGCCCTCAACCTCCACCGACAATGTGCTGAAAGCGGCATTCGGCGGGCAACAGGAGGCAGCCTATATCGGCATCATGAAACGGTACCGGATCAGCAGCAAGTGGAGCGGCACCTTTATGGCGGGGTATAATTTCCTGTGGCAGCAAAGCAATTTAAGAACCCCGTTTATGCTGAGGCTGGGCTGGGGGAAATAGTTATAATTTGATAATTGGGCTCCGCCAACAATTGGCGGGCTTGAAATATACCTTGCAATCAGATTGATACCATTGCTATTGAAAACTAATTCTACTCAATCAATAACACCATTTAAAGAATGAAGAAGATTCCAATATTGTTTACCTGCCTTATGGGTTGGGGCACTTCCTTGTATGCCCAAACGACAGAGCTACCCTCGGCGAACTATATAAAGGGCCTGAACAGCCTGGTCAGCGGATCACCAGAGACATCGCAGATGATGAAGTATGTAGACTTTCCTGTCAGCCTGGTAACCGGTACACCGCAGATAGACTTGCCTATATATACCCTTGCAGGCAAAGGTATTTCGCTTCCCGTAAGCCTGTCTTACCATGCAGGTGGTGGGGTTAAGGTCAGCGATATGGCCTCGAATGCTGGCCTGGGCTGGCTACTGCAGACCGGTGGTGAGGTGTCCCGCGAGATCCGGGGCATCGCCGATGAGACTGCCAGCATCGGTTTTATCAATAAAGCCAAACCTCTTTCCTATTACATGAGCATCAGGCCGCTTTATGATGATGATCCTAATGCTGCGGCGCACTTTGAGGAATGGTCGGCGGCAGCAAAAGGCCAGATGGACCTGGAACCAGATCTCTTTTATTTCAACTTCGGGGGTTATAGCGGCAAGTTCATGTACGACGAGATCAAAAAGGCGTTTGTCAACCTGAATACTTCCGATCGGAGGCTGGATATTAAATTCCAGGTTCCAGGTTCCAGCTCCGGGGGCTTTACCATTATTACCGATAATGGTACTAAATACATATTCAATAATGCCGAAAAATCCAGCAGCCAGACGCTGCCTGTGGGTATGCAGGGGTCTTCCACATCATCACCGGAACAGACTACCTCCTGGAAGCTCACCCGGATCATCAACCCGGACGCTACAGATACTATTGAATTGTTGTACGAATATAACTCCGGCAAATATGCCAGCCTGGGTTCCAGTACCACCTACCAGCCGCTTACGGGTAGTAGTGGCCGTAGCCCCGTAATGAACGTTTACACGAATAACTCCCTATCGGGCCTTACCCGGCTCAAGGCTATCGTAAGCCGTACCGATTCGCTCAGCATCGTATATGATGGCGTCATCCGCCGGGATTATGAATTGCAGCGGGCAATATCGCGGGTTATTGTCAGTACCCGAGGAGGCGGGGTTAAAAAGATCCTGCGGCTACATACCAGTTACTTTCAGCGCAGCGCTTCCGTGGGACCAAACGCGGCAGGCACGATGTCGCTCGAGTCGCTGCGCCTGGACTCGCTATCCGAATACGGCAGTACGGAAAACAACAGCAATCCGCTACGCCACCGTTTTATCTATAACAGTACCCAAATGCCGGCCCGTATGTCCTTTGCCCAGGATATGTGGGGATATGCCAACAACAACTTATTTGATCAGCACATGGCGCCGGGCATGTATATACAGCAGGGAGGCTCCCCGACCTATCTTCCCGGAGCGGACCGTGCGCCTGACCCCAATAGGATGAAGGCCGGGATATTGGAACGGATCGACCTGCCAACAGGCGGTAATATCCAGTTTGATTACGAACCCAACACCGTCAGCAATTCCAGCCTGTTGACCGTGGGCAATACCATTACCAGTGGTGCTTTTATTTCTGTATTCAAAGGGGCTAACCAAACGTTTTCTTCTGAATATAGAGACAGTTTTATCGTGGACGAAGCGCCAGATCCGGCC
Organism: Taibaiella chishuiensis; assembly: GCF_003014535.1. Taxonomy (GTDB): domain Bacteria; phylum Bacteroidota; class Bacteroidia; order Chitinophagales; family Chitinophagaceae; genus Taibaiella; species Taibaiella chishuiensis. The sequence continues at coordinate 130,294 of NZ_PYGD01000002.1, forward strand.
ATTAATGGCGACCTGGGCGGCGTTATGGCCAATATAACGCTGGGCAGGGTAAAACCCGGCGCATATTGGGGCGCTCCGATGGATTACGGTTATGTAGGGTACCGGATAGATCGTGCGCCCATTCCCGCGCCAGATCCTGCACACCCTTTTAATGGCTTTTCTGCACAAGGGCCGGAGTATATCGGTAATGTCCACCTGCCCAATGGCAAATACTACCTGGTTGCTACAAACGTCGGTATAATGAACGATGCAGCCATTCTTGGCAATGTCCGGAACCTGTATTTTGGTATCAGTTTTAAAATAAAAGACACCACTGCGCCCCCGAGTCAATATACTGCAGGGGGGCTGCGGATCAAAACCATTTCCGCTACCGATAATTATGGTGGCACCCCGAAAGTAAGGAGCTTTATCTATGATGACGAAAACGGTTCCTGGGGGCGGCAGATCGGACCGGACTTCCATAGCTATGTAGAGACCCGCATATCCAACGGCTACCGCTTCTTTGTACGGATGGGCAACAACGCCATGCCGGGCCAGGGGGGGCAGGGCAACAGTGTTTACTACACCAAAGTAGCCGAGGTTTTAAAAGATGGCAATAAAGAATTCCGGACCTTACACAACTTCCTGAAGGTCGAGCCCAATTACGTCAACTTTTACCCCTTCGTACCCGGCACCGATAACGAATATGCCCGCGGTAAAGAGATATTGACCGAGTGGACCGCTCCTAATGGCAGCACCCTGGAGACAAAAAGAAGAACGGCGAGCGTATTCGACTATTCGCAGCCCTCGATCTTCACTAACCCGGCCATGAAAATTGATGGTATTAAAACAGTCGTTGACGATTATTCCGAATCCGGCAGCGGCTTCCCGATGTTTACCATCACCCCTTATTCCAATAACCTTTCCTATGTCTATCTGACCTCGGATTCAACGTACGATTACAATCCCGATAATGGTATCCCCAACCTGAGCTGGAACAGTTATGAGTATGGCAGTTACAATAAACTGCCATTAAGTATAACTTCCCAAAATAGCAAGGGCCAATTGGTAGTACAAAAGAATGCCTATGCCGCAGATGTGGCAGAGCCTGCATTAGCGCCTGATGCGACACTTGCCGGACAGCTTATAACCGCCAACCGGGTGAGTGATGTTTTAGCGTCGAAGACTTATGTGGATGAGAAATTAGTAAATACACAATACACACATAGCCATTTCTCAGGCAGCCAGTTGCTGACCGATAGTATGCGCATTGCCGAATATGGTAATCCACTGCGAAAAGCTGTAGCTATTCCGAGCTATGATCCACAGGCAAATCCTTTGTCTGTTGTAACACCCGGTAACCGTTTTCGCAGGTATATCTGGCGCAAGGAGCGCAACCTGGCCCTAGCCACTTGTACCATGCCACAGAACAGCGCTTTTGTATTTACCTCTTTTGAATATCCGGGTGAATATAGCACTATACAGGAATCCAGCCGTACGGCTTCTTCGGCATTCTCCGGCAGTTATGGCTATAACCTGAACGGGTCTTTAAATTTTCAGGGCTTCAACTCCGCCGGTACGATCGAAGTGTTCGCCTGGGTGAGCCAGGGCAGTTTTACGGCCAATGGTGTTACTACTGTTTCGACAGGCCGTACTAAAGGAGGCTGGACCCTGTACCGTGCGGAAATTCCGAATTACGCCACGGTTACCATTGGCGGACTGTGTACCATGGACCAACTGGCTATTGTGCCTGCGGGCAGCAGTTTTGATGCCAATATCTTCGATAGCCAGGATAGAATAACAGCGAAAGTAAATAGCAGTATGCAAACCAACTTTTTCGATTACGATGATTACGGAAGATTGATCCTCATCAGAGATGAGCAAGGCAATATCATCAAAAATAATAGCTATCAATACCAGGTAAATCAATAAAATCATTCCTATGAAAATCCTTAATAAATATATTTTATTATCCCTGCTGGTCACAATTGCGTTCCATAATGGATTTGCCCAGCCTAATCAAAATATCCCGGAACTTGGCCCGCCTTCCTTCTTGCCAACTGCCACCTACCCAGCGTTGAGGAATTTAACCAATCCGGGAAAGCATAACTATATTCAATCTATAATACCGGACCAGCCCTTACAGAATCTGCCTGCCTCCGGATACAAATACCGGCAGCAGCGGGATTATTTCGACGGTCTTGGCCGCCCCTTGCAAACCAACCAGCGGCGCGCACATGCCGACGGCTTCGATATTATCCAGGCATATGTATACGACAGTCTCGGGCGGGAACGCTACCAGTACCTGCCCTTCGCCAATAGGAAAGACCCGTTTTCTACTAATGGTCTCCTCCAGTTGAATGTGGCAGCCAATATGCGTAGCTTTTATGAACAGGCAGGCAGCGATGAACCGCCTTACAGCAGGACCGATTTTGAAGCTTCTGCACTGGGCAGGCCACAGAAAACACTCAGTCCCGGACGCTCCTGGGTAGATTCAGGCCGGGGCGTGTCACTGCTCTATGCCCATAACCTCAATAATGAGGTCCGGATGTGGGATATTGACCAGGAAATTGACGCATTGCCGGAAACGAAAAGGTTTTATGATCCCAGTACCCTGTACGTGACCGAAACAACGGATGAAGACGGTAAAAAAACAAGGGAATATAAAGACAGGAACGGGCAGGTTGTTTTGATAAAAAGTCAGCTAGTGGATGGTAAGATTGAGCCAAGAATGCACGTCAATTATGCCTGTACCTATTACGTTTATGACAAGCAGAACCGGTTGCGCTATGTGATCCCCCCGCTTGCCGTATGGACGATAGACAATGCAGGGAGCTGGGATGTAAGCCAGGTTCCTGAGTTATGTTACCAGTACGATTACGATGAAAAGGGGCGTTTGGCACAGAAAAAGATACCCGGTAAAGCGATGGAAGAATATGTTTATGACGAGCGGGACCGGCTGATCTTTAGCCGGGACGGTAATCAAAAGGATAAGAATAAATGGGCATTTACAATTTATGATGGAAGTGACCGTCCTATCGTAACAGGGCTGATCGGTTTTACTTCGCCCCGCGATGTGCTACAAGGTCTGGTAGACGACCCTTCGGTTCAATATCCCGCACCAGATATCTGGGGCTATATTAAAAATTATAACCTCAACAATAGCTATCCGGTGCAGATCAATGCAGCAAACATCCTCAGCTATACCTATTATGACAATTACGGCCAGCTACCGGGCTTCAGCTATGATGCCGCGCAGTTCAGTGGCGCGCTTGCCTCTACTGCCCAGCCGGAGATAGAACAACCGGTTTTAAGCAGCGTAACACGCGGGTTGGTAACTGGCAGCAAAGTCCGGGTACTGGATGGCGAAAACCCCACCAGCAACAGTCAGTGGCTCAGTACCGTCAATTACTACGACAATAAAAACCGGCTGCTCCAGGTGCAATCCCAGAACCTGAACGGCGGCCTCGATATCAGCTCTAACCTCTATTACTTCCAAGGCATGCCCTGGCGCACCATACTGCAGCACCAAAACCCCAGAGCACTGGCAGTCCCCGGATCGGACAGCGCCATCAAGCAGCACCGCCTTGTAAAAACCTTTACACGTAACATCGCAGCCGGAGGCGGTAATGACCTGGTAAAAAAGCTGGAGCAGCAGATCAACGGTGGCGCACCTTTTAATATCTCGGGCTATAATTACGACCATCTGAACCGGGTGGTTGTAAAGGATACCCGTGCGTGTATGATGCTCAATGAATACAATGTACGTGGCTTTTTAAATCACATTGTGGTAGAAGACCGGGGGACGCCAACCTTCCGTACGCTTTTTGAAGAGCGGCTCAGTTATGACAGTGGTTTCCGCGACAAACTTTATAATGGCAATATTGCCGGCATTACCTGGAAAGGTGATGATGGTATCACGCATGCCTATGGGTATACTTATGATAAGCTCGACCGGCTGACGCATGCCGAACACCGGCACTGGACCGGCAGCAATTGGGGTAATATGGAATGGGATTATACCGTGTCTAAAATAACGTACGATCTGAACGGCAACCTGCGGACGATGAAGCAGCGCGGAGGTAAATACCCCGGCCCTGCCCAGACCATCGACGAGCTGTCCTATCAATACGAAGCCCGGACCAATAAATTGATCAAAGTGGAAGATGGAGGGGTAAACCTCAGTGGCATACCTGATTTTAGAAATGGCGCCAATACCGCCCAGGAATACGATTATGACCTTAACGGCAATATGGTCAGTGATGCCAACAAAAAGCTGGCGATCGAGTACAATGATATAAACAAGCCGGAAGTGATGGTGGTCGATGGGAAAGGCACTATTTACTACACTTACGATGCTATGGGTAACCTTCTGCGCAAAAAACTGGACAGTTCCGGGGTGAGCCATATATATGATAATATTGGTAACTTTGTTTACAAGGATGATGTACTTCAATATATTTTAAATGAAGAAGGTCGCTGTCGCCCGGTATCAGGAGATACTTTAGGAAATGCAACCCGCTTCGTCTACGATTATTTTGTCAAAGACCACCTGGGCAATGTCCGCAGTACGGTAACCTCTAACCCGATAACGGTAGGTTATATGGCAGAACATGAGCTGGCAACAGCAGGACGGGAACAAATGCTCTTTGATAATATACCCAATGTGCGTGCTTCAAAACCCGGAAGTACGAACCCCAATGATAATATGGCTGCAGAGCTGGACGGTGCTGTTGCGAGTAAACGCGTGGGAACTGCAATTATGCTAAAGGTGATGCCCGGAGATAAATTTGAGATCAGTACTGATAGCTATTATGAAGGCGAAAACCAGGGAGCGGAAGAAACAGGCGCGGCGCCGGTTATCAACTCATTGATGAATGCCCTGATGGGTGGCGGGACTTACGCCGGTGTTCCTGTAAGTGAACTGCCGGAAAACATGAAAACCATCAGCAATATTCTGTCCAATCCGACACTTCCTGCGCTGATGCGAGGCTTGCAGAGCAATGATAATCCGATAGCGCCAAAAGCGCATCTGAACTATCTGTTCTTTGATGGTCAGATGCAACTGGTTTCGGATCTGAGCGGTTCAATCCAGGTACAGCCCAATACCAACGGATGGCATAATAGCGGAACGGTAACTATAGGACCGGGTGTATTTGGTAACAGTACCTTACAGCCTGCCTACCTGATCGTCTATATAGACAACCAGAGTATCGGTAAAAAAGTATGGTTTGATAATGTACATTTGGAACACTATACCTCTAAAGTTTTAGAAGAAGATCATTATTATCCATTTGGATTGACGGTTGGTATAGATAAGGCTGCGCAGAATAATTTGCCAGGGCAGCCGTATAAATATCAGGGTATACAACTCGAAAGGCACTATGGATTAGAAATGTATGAAACATTCTATCGAGGACTTGACCCCCAGTTGGGAAGGTTTACACAGATAGACCCAAAAGCTGAAGTTGATTACCATATTAGCCCTTTTACAGCGATGAAAAATAATCCGGTTCTCTATACTGATCCGAGAGGAGATGTAGCGGGAGATTATTATGGCAAGGATGGGAAGTATTTAGGCAAGGATGAAAAGAATAATGATAATAAAGCCTATGTAACAACTGAAGGAAATTATAACTATATGGTTAATGAAGGAAGTAAGCCAGATTACGATGGTTTGAGAGCTAATTCTACTGAGCTTCCTGTTTCAAATTCCTCTTTAATTAACAGTGCCTCTACTGTCTATGGAGAAAGTTCATTCCCATATAATGTTAGTAAAGAAGATCTAAAGGGAGAAATGTTTTCCCTAGCGAGCGTGCATGCTAATTATCCTGATGAGGCAGCATTCGGTGCTAGCAACGCAGGCGCTGTAGATTTTCGCTCTAAAAGCCCTGACAAAAGAAATGGAACAAAAATGCAAATTGCAGTTGAAGCCCAAATTAATGCTTCTTCTGGAGGACCTGATTACAGTAACGGAGCCAGATACTGGGATGGTAAAGATCAAGCTTTATTTCCTGTCAGTGACAATAGACTTAGTGCTCCAGAGAAAGGTTGGCAAATTCACATGAATACTCGTGGATGGACAATTACCGATGAACATTACTCAAAATGGAAAAGCAATATTGGGTCGTCCTTTAAGGCTCCTCAAACAAAGTTTGCCCCGGATGGCCCCAATAAAGGTAAAATAACATATCAATCAACCGCTGTTTGGGGAAGAACTATCTTCTGGAAGGATACAAATATTAAAAAAGAAAAATAAAAATATATAAAATGAATCACAAGACCCTTCTCATTATTGTTTGTTGTTTTTCTTGTTCATGTTTAATGGGCAATAAATCAGGTAGAATTCATATTACCGAAAACCGGTCAAACTCAAAAATGCATTACTATTATCGAAATGACACCTTAGTTGGAAGTCGTTCTGATATTGATTCTATTGCATATATATATAATAAAAAATTGCTAGTGAAAATAAGACAGTTTCAAAATAAAGATGGACATTTTTCAGAAACCGGGGAAGCAAATTATACGTATGATAATAATCAACAAGTTGTTGATGTTAAGTTTTCAGATGATTTTGAAAATCCATATAAAAAATGCGTTTCTAGTATCGAGGTAAACAATAAATATGGGTTATTAGACAAAGACCTGTGCTATATTGATGCCATTTTTCAAGCGGCAAAAATTAGCGTGACAAGATTAGAAAGTAAAAAAATAGAATTGGATCTTGGAATCGGACAATTGCAAGGCTCATCAATTTCCCCCTTTCCTTTCGGCACAAAAATAAAACAACTAAGTGTTATCGTGTCTTCTGGAAATTTGATCGAATTAAAGGGGAATTTTATCAATGAACCCAATAATGAGGAAATAGTTTACGCAAAAAAATACGAATATAATTCGGATGGAACGTTAAGTTCCTCAATTACAAAAGACTTGTCACATAATGTAAACATTGACAGTATTACTTATAAATACTTACTATGGTAATTATAGGTCTTGGGAAGTAGCAGTTGGTAAAAACGGATTTTGGGTGATATTTCCTACTGATCGGTTAAAAGAAGTGAATGAAAATTCCAGAATATTATTTTTTGCTAAAGATGCAGCTGACACTGGATACGCTTTTAATAAATAAAAGAAAACTTACCATGCATTTGGTTTTAATGTCGGATTTTAGGTATGATATCATCGATCTTTATGGCAATAATTTTGATGAATTTATAGAAACATTGGATCATGAATATGAATGATTTAAATTAAGTAATCCTCTTATTAAAATATACAGTAGCCGATTTCGGCCACTGTATATTTGACTTATAATTCGGACCCAATGCAGAAACTGGATGAAAATTGATTTAACAGCCTATGTAACGAGATTGCAAAGCAAGATCGATATCAAAAGATTATAGATAATCTAAAAGATGATGCCGTCCTTGTTGAAGATCCGATTACTGGCGAACAAGATATCTTCTATAAGTCAAATGGTGATTATGTTGTTGATTTTAAAAAGAGAAGTAGAGTAGAACAATTTAAAATTCTCGAGGCGATTGCGCTTCCCAATTTACCTCTTAATGACACGGTTTACGTGAATGATAGCCTAAATATATTTTCGTACAACGTATTATATGGGAAGGTTTTTATTCATAATGGTACATCGGGATATAAGCCGGCATATTCATTAATAGGAATTAAGTCGCTAATCATACGGAACAATACGTTCATCTTGTCATGCTGGTTTCCTAACAGTGCTTTCGTTAGCACCTATAGTTTTATCTATCAAAATGAAAAGTTCTCCATTAGCAAACTAAGCTCATACAATACCGACGATCCTCACTTCAGAAGGCAAATCAAGTAAATAACTACAAGTCAAAATGTTGAGATATAAAAACTGCCTTGTGTTTCTGTTCCCAGGTGGAAACCTGACATTATAAATATATGAAACCAATGAAAATACTATTCTCCGTTTCACTTTTTTGCCTACTGATGCAATATTCCTATTCACAGACTATTGAGGCCAAATTATTTCAAAGTTTTTGTAATAAAATGGTAATGCAAAATCGTGACTTTGGTCTTGCAAATTCACTTGAAGGCACCATGTTACTGGCAGATCCGGTAAGTAATAAAATAACTGTTTTTTACGGAAAAGAATCCGAGGCTTTAAAAGAGTTTAAGAGGAATGATGTTTCAAAGCAGATTGAAATGTTGAACACTTTGGAATATCCAATTTTTCCATTGAAAGACACTGTTTACATAATTGATACTAATTTTTCATTTTCCTCCCTAATGTTTAAAACGGATCAAATTGTTTTCAAAATAGAAAGGATGTCAACAGAAAGTAAAAATGTCTCCAATATCTACTTTGAGAATATTTGGCTGCGGGACGACGAATTCCATTTGACCATATTTAATCAAGGTTGGCGGCACAAATTGGACTATTCCTTTAAAATGATAGGCAACACGTTTAACGCTACTAAATTGAGTCGCCTGGACCCTAAATTTTTGATGGAATAATTATAATGCGAAGCTATTTCTTCTTTTAAACCGGCTATAGTTAAAGAATATTATTCACAAGGTTCTGAACGGATGTATATTCAATAGACCATAACGAACTAATAACCTCCGAGGTAATAATACCCTGTTACGATTGTTTTGCCTTCTACTGCCTCTCTGCTCTTAGTCCCCAGGCTCCATCTGGCAATCAGGTACTGAAAATTAAACCAAGCTAAGGGAAAAGAATCGAGACTGGTTCGTAAATAAGGAATGGAGAAAGCATATTGTAATACGATTACCCTAGATTATTTTTAATCCAGTAAAATATTATAAAAATGAAGCGATATCTTTTGATATTTCTTTTGCTTTTAAGTGTTGACGTATTTGGTCAAAAAAGCTTTTTTGCGGAAGGCAAAGCCGTTCCTATTGGAAGTATCACAAAGTGGTATTCGTTTTCCTACGAATACGGAGATAGCTTAGCGGTGTATTTTAAAGATAGTACCGTTATTTTTAAGAATCCCAACGCAACCATTGTAAAAAGTGTGTCCAGGTCAAACCACAGCAATACCCAATTTACCGAAATTCAATATTTCGGTAATAAAGGAAAAGACAGTGTGTCCAAACACTTTGATGGTAAAAAATTAAGTATGATTTATAAAACCCTTTATGATAACTTGGACAGGCCCCAATATTATGGTATGAAGGATTACCAAGCGACTAAAACATATGATCGAAGCTTTGAGTGGTTTTATGAATACAAAGATAGTATTGTTGGTAATGGAATTATAGATATTCAGACCGTTTATGTGAAAGACCACGCCGGGCCTAAAAGATTTCATTTTAATAGGAAGATGAAAAGGAATAAAGAGGGTAAGATCAGTTATCAGTACAAGCAGGATTTACCTTCATCACAACCAGGCAATGCTCCATGTTTCTTTGAAACATCTAAAGATATAGGCGACCTTAACTTTGCAACTGCAAAGGACATAATCGAATCAGCAATAAAAGAAAATAAAAAGAAAATTATTTCTGATGAATGCCAGGATTTCGTGAGAACTTATCGTTCTGCAGACGGGGATACCAAAATTATCATCACTAAAACTAAGCCTTACAGGGAAGGCAGAAGGGCATTATATACTTCGTCAAAATATTTTTACCCTAAATGATTATTTGAAATAACCGCGGTACCGCGTATTTAATGAAAGCCAGCATTGAAGCGGGCAGCCTAATCTTTACGACAGAAGGTTACGGAAAGCAAGATATTTTCGGAGGGACAGGAATGCATTAGGGACACTACACGACCCAATGATCCCAAAATGAATCACGGAGGTAAAATATATACCGCTGGCGAATTAAAAACCTACTTAAATCAAATTATAAATGACATTAATCAGAATAAAAGGGAGTAGATAAATGATGTTACTTCTCCTTTGTTTTTTTATTCACAAAGGCGCCAATGGAATTACTCGAAAAGATCCCAGAGTGACCGCCATTTCTAGAGCAACAAATGAAGTTTTCCTAGAGACATATTATGTCACTGTTTCTGTTGAAATTGGGAAAATGACAGGATCGGGATCGCTAATCAAAAACGAAGGAGGCTTCATAGTGCTAAAAGGGTTAACCCTTTACGAGTTGATTTACAAAAATGATCTATCAATCAATTGTTTTAGCAATTTCCTTTTCGCAACTTGGATCAAAGGAGAGGACATCTTGTTAGATGATGTTCAATACGAGAAAGTCAAAGGTTATCTAATTAGCAATAACGACGCGGAAAAATACCTTGCGAAGAATTCGAATGATTTGCTAGCAAAAACAGCGAAGGGAAACTTTCTGCCGAAAATCGATCCTCACAACCCCAATTATCAGGATCGTTGTTTAATTTATAACCTGCTAAACAATAATTATGAAGTTGAAATCGATGATGAATCCGGGTACATCTATTTTGTGAAAATAAAATAGTTTGTTTGATTTATTTCAAATCAAGCATTAAACCATAGTATAATGAAATCAAATACCAGCAATACAATACTTATTGCGTTTATCTCTTTCATGAGTTGTAAGTCGGCAAAACCCGATCTAAATACCGTTACAGTTGGCCCCCTTTCTATTTCTGCGAATAAAGAATGGAGATATGCAAATGAAAATGGAATTGATTCGGAAGTGAAACTATTGGTCTTAAATAACAAGGATACGCTTACTCTTGAATATGGAAAACACGTTAATGCTCTTAACGAAGATTTACCTAGTATTATGTCTCTTCAAGATAAGCGCCAGTTCGATTCACTAGCAGGAAGAGATGTTGAAATAGATAATCTAATTATATCGGATATGGCTGAAGACGAAATGAAATACGGCCTATTTCTGAATAATTATTACATGTATGATACCATAAACGGCATTCAAGTTAAAGTTGTTCAACCAAAGAAAGTAAAGAAAGGAATTACGGGAATCTATATAGCAAAATTGAAGGACGGAAATAGCTTTGTTGCATATGGAATCAATCTTGATTCTATTGCTCAAAAAGAAGCAATGAAGATTTTCGAATCCATTACTTACAATTGAGTAGATACCTTTCCCCATACTGGCGCGGGTATGTGGCCCTTGCCGTATAACATAACAGTCGCTTCAACGAGGCGGCTGTTATGTGTTTATAGATCTTATGTGTTTCAGGACTTCCTCCCCGCATCGCTGCTCACCGGGAATATTCAACTTATACAACTTGAATACTCAACTTATACCTTAGCCACCAGAAGGTATAAGTTTCGGCATTACTTTTGCGAGCGTAACAATAACATATGCATGTCTCCGTCAAGAATGGCTATCGAATGCTCTGTTTCGCTTCCTCTGCCTTTGCACTCATAACTTAGATTACCCGGCTACTATAGCGATCAGGCTCCATTATACCGGAAACCGCTAATCATCATTTAGAACAAATTTATTTCACTTCAGTCATGGATCACTGCGTGAACCCTCACGCTATATTTAATAACAAATCAAAAAAATGAAAAGCAAGAGATTATTACTCCTTTCAACATTATTGCTTCCTGCCCTTACAGCCAGCATTAACGGTAACGCCCAAACCCCCTTTTCCACAATTACAGGTACGGTATGGCAAGAGAAAAAGGTTGCAGGATTAGTTGATGGCCTGATGAATACCGATGAAAAACGTATCCCCGGTGTGTTGGTAACACTATTCAACGAAACGGCTGATACCATTATCGCATCAGCAATTTCAGACAATAACGGCCAGTATGTATTGAACAATTTTAACGGTCCCGGTAACTATGTTATCAGTTTCAACTATCCGGAATCCGGGTACAGCGTTACCGATCTGCGTACAGGAAGTGATAATAGCATCAACAATTCCGTGACGGACTATGGCGAAGGAGATCTGAAGACTACATCTGCTTTTGCCATCAATGCCGCCGATGCAGGAAGTAATCTCTCCATTTATAACCTCGGACTAGTGGAAAGGCCCAATAAACGGGTATATTCGATGTACAAAGCCTATACCAATACAGCATGGAACGATACCCTCAAATTACCTAAGTCGAGCGCTACTACAGGTGCGCTTAGCCGCGCTAAGCTATTTATTACAGATGCTGCTTTTCATCCTTCAATCGGCATTGAGAATACAAGCATTAGTTCTCCGAGTACAGGTATGATATCACTAGGCGGAAAAGTATCGGTACGTCTGCCCAACAATAATACCACTAACCTGTCTGCATCGACACAGATTACAAAGTCAGCAGAGTTTCCGGTGTATGACGGGACAACAGATTATGCCGGAACCTCTGGAAAATCGTGGAATAACGCATTTAGTGCCGCTTACGGTGATTATACCTATCCGGCACTTAACTCCGGTCATTTTGTAGGTACGGATTCTGTTTCCCTGCCGGTCAACGCTGTGAGTACTACCACTATTTCAGGCGGCGGTAACCTTACGAGCAATATAGCCACAAAAGTTGCGGCGGGCGTTTTTGTCGTATATGAGTATGACGGAGGCGTATTGCCCATAACACTCGGATCCTTTGAAGCCCAGATCTCCGGCTCTGTAGGCGATCTGAGGTGGACAACCTTTAAAGAAGAAAATAATATCGGGTTTGATATCGAGCGTAGCCCTGATGGTAAAACCTTCCAATCGATAGGACACGTATCCAGTAAGGCAGACAATGGGAACAGTTCAAGAAAAATATCCTATACCTATACTGATGACAATCCAATAAACGGCAGCAATTTTTACAGGTTAAAACAAACCGATTTTGATGGCAAAACCAGCTATAGCGTAGTCAGGGTCTTAAACTTTGCAAAGCCGGGGAGTATCGGTTTATATCCTAATCCAGCTCACAATACATTAACGGTTTATGGTAACGACGTGACAGACATTATACTCTCCAATCTTGCCGGGCAAACCATCCAGGCGCCGATAACCTATTCGGGAGCCTTAGCCGTTATCAATGTAAGCGCACTGAATCCGGGTATATATTTTGCCAGGGTTACTTCAGTGAATGGCACAAGTACTTCTTTAAGGTTCTCTGTGAATTGATGCGGATACCATGCGCTGAAAATGGATTGTTTGTTATAAGCTGACCTTACTACAAACGAAAATAGGCTATCTGAAAAGCCCCGAACTAACCAAAGATCCCCGGTCTTAAAAAAAAGGCCGGGGATCTTTGTGTAATTCCAACCCCTGGTGCTTATTTTGCACTAATTAACACAAAAATTATAGTATGCAAATTCTTGTCGATTGTCCTGCTTAAAAAGTTAATAACTGTTAAAGAGTTGCACGAACGTTTTGATGGAGCCGCTTTTTTTGGGCCGCCCGGATCAGATGCGGCTTTTTGTTGCTATTGACATTTTGTGATGGTATTTCTGATCTAAACATCCGCAGTGCATGTCCTTAATTTTGTACTTATTGAATCAACTATACTACCGGCTCTTTCCAGGAAATAAAAGTATAAATTGCCAGACCAGCTCCCGGCCCGGTTCTCGATGGGGTACCCTGTTATTCCTGATCCTGCTATTTTCCGGCTGGAACGCCCGGGCACAGTTTCATGCACAGCGCCGCCAGGAACTGAAGGCCAACAGTAACTGGTTTCATGGTGCGCACCGGGTGGACTGTAACCAGGAACCACCGGTAAGCATAGAAGCGCCCGGGTATTTTCCCGTAGCAAAAAGGTATGAGCGCCTGCGCATAACCGATCCCCTTACTCCCGACTTCCAGACATCGTTCCCGGGCGAACGTAACACCAATATGATCCCTGTGTCTCACCCGCTAACCGGGCAATTCCAGTTTGCGGTCTTTCCTGACCAGGTCTACAACAGGAATTTTGGGATGATGCCCAACGGGGAGTTTGATCCGGAAACGTTTGATCCCGTAACTTCCGATAAACATATCGCTGTAGTACCTTTTATCAATGATACGAACCGGTACTATATCTTCAACCTGGGCGTCGAAGGTACCGGCTTGGTTTACTCGGTACTGGATATGCGCCTGGACAATGGCCTGGGCGATATCGATCCATCCGCAAAAGCAATTCCTTTAAAGCAATGGCAGTATTCTTATGCTAACTTCGAAGTGATCGGTACTGTGCCGGGTAACAACTGTAACCTTTGGCTACTGGTGGCGGAAAACCTGATCGTGGAAAGCAGTTTCAATATCTATGCCTTCGAGATTACGGCAAATGGAATCAATACCACTCCGGTAACCACGAAGATTACCAAGGCTTTCCGGCCGGAAATTTTATGGGACTTCCAGGTGTCTCCCGATCGCAAGACGATTGCCAGGATTGGTTTACACGTACCCGAAGATACCTTGACCCGGAAAGCGGCCAGTGTCAATTTCCTGAGCTTCAGTCCCGGGACGGGCCAGGTAGGCGACAGTCACCTGCCGGCGATCGATATCCCGTTACATGATTTCGGCCTTAATATACATGGCAGTTTTACACCGGACAACGGTTTTTATATGGTAAACAATGGCGATTACCGTCCCGACAAAATGTTGTACCTGACGCGGTACGACCTGAGTGCCTACGACAATAACTATAACCCGGAAAAGGTACCTTTTGCCTTGAATTACCTGATACTGCGTCAAAGTGAGCAAGGCTGCCCGGGTGTACCGCCTACGCTTTTCTTTAAACCTTATAACAACAGCTTATACTTTAATATTCCCTTTGGTTTGAAGGCCGGATGTCCCGGGGGCGAGGGCATGAAGATCGTCTCTAAAGACCTGACAGCGATCAGGAGTCTTACCGGCCTGGGCGGCCGGGGCTGGGATGTAAATGGGTTCAGCCCGGACGAGATCATGCTTACGGTTCAGAACCGGTTTTATACGGGCAACGACGTGGTATATCCCTATACGCCGGCCGACACACTGCCCGACTTAGCGCTTGATTCCGTGTTCTGCTTCGATCCAACTACTCCCTTTCCGCAGCTTACCCTGGAGGCCAAAGCTGGCTACAGTAACTATGTGTGGAACGACGGCACTGCCGGTCCTGCGAAAACGGTAACCCAATCGGGCACCTACTGGGTGTATTATACAGGCCCCTGTAATACCCGCGTAGATTCCTTCAGGCTGCGGTTCCGGGAAAGGAAACGCATTATGCCACCTGACACGGTGATCTGCGATCAACGGTTCCCGTTTGATGTCCGGATCGGCAGGGCGGAGTTTTATCTCTGGGATGATAACTCTACAGCACAGGACCGCAGGATATTCAAGCCCGGCACGTATTCCGTTATCTTCGAAGCCCTGGGCTGCAAACAGTACGACACCCTTCGTGTAGGCGGCATGCTGTGCCCCTGCAATGTTTCGGTACCCAATGCATTCAGTCCCAACAATGATGGCCTGAACGACTACTTCAAACCCGTTATGGGCCTGGGTTGTGTGCCGGCACAGTACAGCCTGCGTATCTATAACCGCTGGGGACAGCTCGTTTATAAATCCAATAACGAATTCGACAGGGGCTGGGACGGTAGAACGGATAACGGCACACCTGCCGATATCGGCAGCTATTTTTACGAACTCCGGTTCAATACATCCTACAGAACCGATAACTATTACCATAAAGGCGAGCTGATCCTGGTACGGTAATAAGCAGGCACCGTTTTTAAGAAACGAGGGTGCTTTATATTGTTGGCCTAACAGGGAAGTGGGTCGTAGCGGGATGCTACGACCAGGGAGGGACGCTATGACCAGGAACAGCCGGTAATGTTACCGGTACGACATGTATATCACTGCCCCTGGGTAGCAAATGCGGCAGCTAAGTTTCTGCCGCTGGGCTCCTGGAATATTTCTATATCGAAGAAGGCCGCTGTAGCGTACAGGTGGTCGAAAATATCGGCTTGTATAGCTTCGTATTCGAGCCAGGCAGTGGTATTGGTAAAACAATAGATCTCGACGGGAATGCCTTTGTGCTCGCTTGCAAGTTGCCGGACCATAATGGTCATGTCCTGGTTGATGCCCGGGTGGTTTTTCAGGTAATGCTCGATGTATTTGCGGTATACGCCCAGGTTGGTCATCCGCCTGCCGTTTATAGACACCGAAGTGTCGATCTGTCTTTGTTCATTATAATGCCCGATTTCCTGCTCGCGTTCCGCTACATAATCACGGATCAGTTCATACTTTTTGAACATTGCTCTCATGACCGGATCGGCAAATTTTACCGAATTTACATCTGCAAAAATGGCCCGCTTAATCCTGCGGCCGCCGCTCTGCTGCATTCCCCGGTAGTTCTTGAAGCTGTCTGTAATAAAATAATAAGTGGGAATGGTGGTAATGGTTTTGTCCCAGTTCTGGATCTTAACGGTATTCAGGTTGATATCAAGCACAGCCCCATCTGCATTGAATTTTGGCATCTCTACCCAATCGCCCACGCGGACCATATCGTTGGTCGACATCTGCACACTGGCTACCAAACCCAGGATCGTATCCTTGAAGACGAGTAATAAAATAGCAGTCATAGCGCCAAATGCACTAAGGAAATAAACCGGCGACTTGCCCAATACGATGGACAGTACTAAAATGAGCGTGACGATATACAGGAGTATGCGCACCAACTGGAAATAGCTGGTCAACGGTTTGTCCTTAAACGCCGGATGCCTTGCCAGTCCATATTCTCCAACCTTCAGTACCGAGAAGAAAACGGTCATGCTGACTACGACGAGGTAAGCATCTGTCAGCCTGATGATGAACGGGCGGATCTCTTCGAAGTCGGCAAAGAGGGTAGGCACCATAATCCGCACGATCACCGCAGAAGCAATATGGGCCAGGTTATCCAAAGCCCTGATTGCTGTAAAGGAGTCGGCCCAGCTCAAAGAGGTCTTCCGGAGTGCTTTGTAGCAATATTGGATGATCACGCTTTTCGTGATAAAAAAAGCAAAGACAGCTAACAGGATCACGAGCAAAAGAAATAAAAGCAACCGGCAATAACTTGCCCAGTTTTCGGGAACTCCCGAATTTTTTATAAATAAGTCTGTCTTGTCTTCGAGATAATTGATCCAATCCATCATGGTCGTGAATAGTGCTTGGGTTTGTTGTTTGCGGCAGGACTTTATACCCTGCCTGGCTTTAATTTAAAATAAGCTGCCGGCAGCACGCGTCCAGAACACCTTCGGCGGCTTACCCTGCTATAGCAGTGCAGGTCTTGCTGTTGTCATGAGCGCATAGGCTTTATCTCCATAAAAACGCACCTTGCTCCGGTGGGATCTGAACCATAATATTAGGGAGCGAACCCATTGCCGGAAGCGGCTGCTGAAGGCCCGCAATACCCTATAAGCCAATGCGGTCAGGCATATCGTTTGCAGGATACGGGCGGCTTCCGGGGGCAGGACTGAAATACGCCAGGTTATATAAAGACCCAGCAGGCAGGATACCGGCATAAGCAAATATCCGGTGGTCTTTGCTGCCAGTTTTTCCCAATACGCCCGGATACGGTCTATCGGGGCGGATAACTGCACTAACAATACCCTTACCCATAATACAGCAAGCAATGTTGCAGCAGCAGCTACACCTATAGTCCAAAGCAAGTCTGCAACCAGGTGGCAGCGATTAAGGAATGCCGGGTAGTCGTTCATAGTCGCGGGGCCTTTAAGGATTATCAATGAGCAAAGGACAATTCGGCGTGGTTGGGCGCTGCTTCCAGGCGCCGGGGAGTGGTCTCCTCAAAACGCTTATCCACATAGTCGGAGTTCATAATGCGCAGCAGGCCCATATAGTCCATGCCAAATTCTATAAGACTGCCTACCCGTAGTCCTGCGGCATTATCGCCTATATCAACCACGATCATGTCCGAACTGGCGCCTACGATCTGCATATCATCGGCGATAGGCCTGATATGACCATCCTCTACATCCAGCAGGCCGATGTCGACAATTGCCCTGTAGGATACGCTTCCGGGTGGTACGCCCTCGAAAGAAACGGTATGGCCGGTCAGGTTCTGCCCCAGCTCGCCCATCGGTATGGCCGGCTTTTCATTCAGTTCTATAATTTCCGCATACAGCCTGAATACATCGTTGTGCATATGCGGGAAAGGCTTGCTGTGGTAAACATCGGTACCTAAGAAGAGGGTTTCGCCTACACGGAAATGGTTGATGCCGGCAGGCAACAGGTCTTTATGGATCAGGGGAATGGTTACCGAAGCGCCACCGGATATATATGGGATCACTTTGTTGAATTTGGCTTCGATGAGTTGCTTGTACAGGCAGAGCTGCAGCAGCTTGTCATGGTTGGGCAGTACGCCGTACATACAGGTTAAATTGGTGCCGATACCGGCCACCTGTATATTCGGAAGCTTAAAAACACTGGCATAAAAATCGACGAATTGCTCCCGCAGCACGCCTTCCCGTAATTCGCCCAGTTCCAGCATAATAACAATCTTATGAATTTTGTCCTGTCGCAATGCTTCATCGGAAAGCATGCGGATCGTTTCCAGCTCTGTATTGAAACTAACATCCGCAAACGCGACGATGCGGGCTACATTCCGCTTTGCGGGCGGTTTTATAAATACCGTTTCGATCTCCGGGCTTAGTTTTTTGATCATTTCCAGGTTGCTGATCCGGCTATCGCAAATTTGCCCGATACCTAATTGCACCAGTACATCGAGGTACTCCGGGTTGCCGCAAAACACTTTTGCTACAACCGACCATTCTATATCCCGGCTTGTAAAGAGGTTGTCGAGACTGATATAGTTTTCACGTAGTTTATGTTTATTTAAAGTTATAAAGGCCATGGATAGATTATTTTTTCAAACGCATTTCAAGGTACTTGTTCGTAAAGCCGAGGCTTTCGTAGAGTCTCAGTGCCGGGTTATTGGATTCGACATGTAAGGCCATGTCGCCCTCCGAAGCGCCGATGGCTTCGGTCATCAGCTGCCGGCCAATGCCTTGTCCCCGGTATGCCTTATGGGTGGCGATATATACAAGAATGTTGTCGGGGATATAACCCTGCATGCCGGTCTTATTGGTTACGACTACACCGGTTAATTCGGCATCGTTACGGGAGAGGATAACAAGCCCGCCGGGCGTATTGGAATGCGAGCGCAATGCATATTGTACGGCCTTCCGGATGTCTGAAGCCGGGTCGCCGAATTCATCGAGTTGGGTAAAAAGAAAGGAGATCGCTTCCTCGATTTCCGCGTTGGTGGGCGGGTTCTGAGGGCTGTGCACTTTAATGGATAACATGAATAGCAATTTTGCTCCTGTCGGAGTGATGTACAATAAGGCTACCGATAGAAATCAGGCCTTGACGTTCTGTGTTGTAAGTCGTCAGCGAAATCGTGCTGAACAAAAAGGGCAGGGCCCGTGGTTAATGAATTATCATCGGCTGTTTAGATGGAGCATAAGCTCAAAGCCTCAGGCGATAATCCGGTAATTCTGTGCAAAGGTAAGAAAATCAAAAGAAAACGCCAAACCAAAGCCCTGTGCCGGCCGTTTTATATCTTATGGGATCGTTTTGTAATTTCTGTTAAACAGCAGTCCCGGCGCGGCTTTACGGCGTTTATGCCGGGGGGTAATAGTAGGAATGTACTGCCGGTACGAATCTTTATCTGTATGTTTGGGTCTGCAATTGTGATGCCCCAATTAATTGCCTTTCTATGGAACAACAACACGAGATCCTGTCTTTACCTGCCAGCCTGGTAAAAGCGTTGTATGATAACAGCATTGTAAAAGAATATAAAGCGGGCACGGTTATCCTGAGCGAACAGGCACATATCCGCGCCATACCAATCGTGATCAGCGGCACACTGAAAGTGATCCGGACGGAAGAAGATGGCCGGGAAATTCTTTTGTATTATATCAAAGCGGGCGAAAGCTGCATCATGTCTTTCCTGGGCGGTATGCATAACGGGAAGAGTAAGGTCAATGCGGAAGTAGAAGAAGATGCGGAAATCCTTTTCCTGCCTATCGATAAGGTGCCTTTATTGATCAGGGAGTATCCGCAATGGCTGGATTATATCTTTCGTTTGTATCATAAGCGCTTTGAGGAACTTTTGGAGATCATTAATGCCATTGCTTTTAAAAAAGTAGATGAGCGGCTTTTGACCCTGTTGCGAAAAAAAGCGGAATTGGTACAATCGGATACGGTTGCAGTTACGCATGAGCAGCTGGCCAACGAGCTGGGAACGGCGCGTGTCGTGGTATCCAGGCTGTTAAAACAACTCGAGGAAAGCGGCGTCCTGCAGCTGGGCAGGAATAAGATCGTTCTTCTGTAACCAAAGTAGCGGTTTAGTTTTTGACATTGGCGGAGCTTTGCCTGTCCATTCAAAAACAACATGAACATAGCTGGTTATCTCGCTGCCGTATTGATCGGTGTATCCCTTGGCCTTATTGGTGGCGGGGGCAGTATTTTAACCCTGCCGGTATTGGTCTACCTGTTGGGTATCGATGCCGTTGCTGCAACAACCTATTCCCTGTTTGTTGTGGGTCTTAGCAGTGCAACCGGTGCGCTTGCTTATTCCCGTAAAAAACTGGTCGACCTGAAAATGGCTTTCAGCTTCGGTATGCCCTCCCTGGCTGCCGTATGGGTTACCCGTAATTACATCCTGCCTGCCATTCCGCAACAGGTATGCCGCGTATCCGGCTGGGTACTGGATAAAGATACCCTGCTCATGCTCTTTTTTGCCCTGGTGATGATCGGGGCTGCCTATAGTATGATCCGGAAAAGGCCGCCTGTTGCGGCACCGGGGCCTGGTAAGATTAACTATGCCCTGGTTTTGATGCAAGGCGGGCTGGTGGGTGTTGTTACAGGGCTGATCGGCGCCGGCGGCGGTTTCCTGGTCATCCCTGCGCTGGTTAACTGGCTGAAGATGCCTATGAAACGTGCAGTGGGTACTTCGCTGCTGATCATTACGATCAACTCCCTGGCGGGTTTTATGTTTTCTATGCGCAGTGCGCAGCTGCAATGGCCTTTGCTGGCGACTGTTTCGGGACTTGCTATCCTGGGCATACTAATGGGCACCTTCCTTGCTGCAAAGATCGATGGCAACAGGCTTAAGCCAGCATTTGGCTGGTTTGTGCTGGTAATGGGTACCTATATCCTACTCCGCGAAATCCTGCTGCACTAAATCCTTCTGTAACTAAAGTAGCGGTACGCTTACCCGTTATGGTTGATATTTGCAGGAACCAGATTCGTTTTATCTGTTCAAAAAAATATGGTATGTTTTTTCAACACATTTATGACAAGAGCCTGGCACAGGGTAGTTACCTGCTGGGTTGCCAGACAACCGGCGAGGCCATCGTAATCGATGCCAAACGCGATGTCGATACCTATCTCGATATCGCAAAGCAAAATAACCTGCGTATTACGCATGTTACGGAGACGCATATTCATGCCGACTTTTTATGCGGCTCGCAGGAGCTCGCAGCTGTAACCGGTGCTGCAATGTATTTGTCGGATGAAGGGGGCGATGCCTGGCAATATGAATTTCCACACATCGGCCTGAAAGCGGGTAGTGTTATAAATGTCGGTAACCTGTCCCTGGAGGTTTTGCATACGCCCGGTCATACACCGGAGAGTATCAGTTTGCTGCTTACCGATAAGCCGGCAACGGATGCGCCGGTCATGATCTTTACGGGTGACTTCGTATTCGTGGGCGATGTAGGCCGTCCCGACCTGCTGGAGACGGCTGCCGGCTTTGCCGGTACTAAAGAGGCCGGCGCCCGGCAACTGTTCCGTTCCCTGGAGCAGTTCGCGGCCCTGCCGGATTATGTGCAGGTATGGCCGGGACACGGCGCGGGCTCGGCTTGCGGTAAGGCCCTGGGAGCGGTTCCCGGCTCTACGGTGGGTTATGAAAAGATCAGGAACTGGGCATTCGGCTACGGCGACAAGGAGCAGCAGTTTGTCGACGATCTGCTGGAAGACCAGCCGGAGCCGCCTAAATATTTTGCCCGGATGAAACAGCTGAATAAAGTAAAACGGGCTCTATGTATTGAAGTGCCGGTATACCCGGAATTGTCGAAGCAGCAAATGCTTCGTTCGTATCAAAAGGGCGCCAGGGTGATCGATACCCGTAACAAGACCGAGGTTGCAAAAGGCTTCCTGCCGGGCAGTCTGCATATACAAGGCAATAATGCCTTTGCCACCTGGGCCGGTTGGATGCTGGATGGTGAAGAGCCGTTTATGTTGATCGCGGCTGAAGACCAACTGGAAGACCTGTCGCGCAAGTTGATGCGCATAGGCCTGGACCGTGCTTACGGTTACATCACCGATCCGCGTGAAGCCGGTCTGGAACTGCAGGTTGCCGACCTCATCGGAACGGAGGAGTTGCAGCAACTTATGAGCAAACCGGGTGTACAATTAATCGATGTAAGGGGCGTAAGCGAGTATAAAGCGGGGCATATCGATGGGGCTATAAACTGCTTTGTGGGTACTTTAGCCGATAACCTGGATACGATTCCTGAAGATCAACCTGTCGTGATCTACTGCCAGGGCGGCGACCGCTCGGCGCTTGCTTATTCCATCCTCAAAAGAAATGGTTTTGAGCAGGTGAAAAATTATTCCGGCGGCATGAACGAATGGCTTGCCGCCCGTGCGCACACAGCATCATAGCTTTTTCCATAAATATTTTAAACTTATCCTTTATGACCGACTTTCTGAAACAACCCTGGCCCTGGTATGTGGCAGGCCCCCTGATCGGCTTAACCGTACCTGCGCTGTTGATCCTGGGTAATAAATCATTTGGCATCAGCTCTTCCCTGCGTCATATATGCGCCGCCTGTATCCCGGCTAATATTCCCTTCTTTAAGTATGCCTGGAAGAAAGAGGCCTGGAACCTGCTGTTCGTAGCCGGTATTTTCCTGGGAGGAATTATAGCGGCTGCCTTTTTATCCAATCCCGGTCCTGTTGCCCTGAATCCCGCACTGGCTGCCGAACTGAGCCAATACGGCATTAACGACTATACCCATCTTGTGCCGCAGGATATCTTCAGTTGGCATAGTCTTCTTACGCTTAGAGGCTTCCTGGTGATGGTTGCCGGTGGTTTCCTGGTGGGCTTCGGCGCCCGTTATGCAGGGGGCTGTACCAGCGGGCATGCTATTATGGGCTTGTCCACCCTGCAGCTACCTTCGCTGGTTGCCACGATCTGCTTTATGGCCGGTGGTTTTCTTATGGCCAACCTGGTACTCCCTTTCCTGCTTTCCCTTTAATTACACAACTATGCAACAACCCGTCAACACCGATTTTGAAGTCCGTTCCCTGGATGCGCTATGCGTCAACGAAAGCCGCTTGCAGCACCGCTGGTATCACCAGCTCAAATACCTGGTTATAGGTATCCTGTTTGGTATCCTCTTCGTAAAATCTGAAGTGATCAGCTGGTTCCGGATCCAGGAGATGTTCAGATTCCAGTCTTTTCATATGTACGGCGTTATCGGCAGTGCCGTAGCGGTGGGTATGGTCTCGGTAGCACTGATTAAAAAATACAGGATCAGGACCATTTATGGCGAGCCGATCACTTTCCCGGTTAAAACGTTTCATAAAGGCCAGGTTGTCGGCGGCCTCATCTTTGGCCTGGGTTGGGCATTGACCGGGGCTTGCCCGGGTCCTTTATTTGCCCAGATCGGTACCGGCGCTACAGTGGTTATCGTTACGCTGCTGAGCGCTATTGCCGGCACCTGGGTATATGGTAGGTTCCGTGATCGCCTGCCGCATTAAACGAAGTTGCTGCGCTTGCTGCGGCTTGTACCTGAACGCCTGGGCCCGTACGTAGTAATCAGTAAAAAGCAGTATCTTGCCTTACCATCAAAGATGGGAGTGCGGGCATTGCTGCTGATCTTAAGAGTACCTGACTCATAATCAGGGGACCCTTGGTTCGCATCCTGGTTGGACTACGCAATATTCCGGACCTATTGGCTCTTACTGTTGATAGTGTGATGATACTTTGGCGTTGCCTGTTTAGACTCCGCGTTCCTTCTACCTGCTTAATAACTTGTTTTTAATAAATTCCTCGAAGAAAAAAGTGCGGTAGGTATTGCCGATGGGTATTTCCTGCTGGCCGATAAACACGGTATTGTTATCGAATGCAGTGAGGTGGCGGATATTGATAAGGTAGGATTTACTGATACGGGCAAAAATGTTCCTGGGCAATTGTTCGTGTATTGTTTTAATATTCATCGCCGTGATGATTTTTTTATCTTCCACATACAGTACCACATAATCCTTGAGGCCTTCTATAAACCGGATGTCCTGGAAGAAGATTTTGTAATATTTACGGTCGGCTTTGATGAACATAAAATCTGCCGCTACCGATTCGATAATACAACCCGGATCGACCTGGAGTAAAGCATGGTAATCGATGGCCTTTTGCACCGCTTTCTGAAACCGTTGCTGGCGAACGGGTTTGACGATATAATCGATAGCGTCGACCTCGTAGGCGTCGACTGCAAATTCGGCATAAGCGGTGATGAAAATGACCAATGTCTTGCGGGATGCGGCAGCAGCGAATTCCAGGCCATTGCGACCCGGCATTTCGATATCGAGGAAAACAAGGTCGACCGGGTTAAGCGCAAGAAAGGCCAGGGCAGCAGTTACATTGTTGAAACTTCCTTTTAATTCCAGTTCCGGTATGTCCGACATCAGGAGGCGGATACCTTCCCGCGCCAATGGTTCATCGTCAACAATAATACAGTTCATAACGGTGTGCTTAACGTGATCAGGTAGCGCTGCTCATTTTCCCGGATGTCGAGTTTATAGTTCCCCGGGTAGATAAGGTCCAGTCTTCGTTTTACATTGATCAGGCCCAGCCCTCCCTTTTGCGGGCCGGAAGTGGCCATAGGCGAAGGCTTCGAGTTTTCGCAGGAGAAAAACAGCCGGTTGTTCCGGGCTTCGAATTTCAGGTGCACATAGAAGTCTCCGTCTATGCCCGCACCGTGTTTTACTGCGTTCTCTACAAAGCTGATAAATATAAAAGGTGGGACAACGGTATCCTCCTTTACCCCTATCTCCGCGATGGTAAATTGAAAGAAATCCCTGCGGATCTTTTCCAGGTTCAGGAAGTCGTCCAGGAACCGGATATCGGCGCGGAGCAATACCCGGTCGCGGGTGCTGTCGTATAACTGGTAACGCAACAGGTCGGATAATTTTAAAATGACTTCGGAGGCAAGTGCAGGATCCTTTTGGATCAATACATGCGTATTGTTGAGCATGTTGAACAGGAAATGTGGTGTGATCTGGCTTTTGAGCTGGTCCAGCTCCGAATGCAGCCGGCTGTTTTCCAGTTGCCGGAACCGGTAAGAATCCAGGATCCAGCGTTGAAACAGCTTGATGCTGGTCGATGCCGCCATAAGAACGCTGAATGCAAAAAGGAAGGAGAAAACAGATTCCAGCGTTAGTGTTTCTGTCCGCTCCGGACCGATATGATAGGGCGCTATCAGCCGCTTCCCGCCTTCAAATACCAGGAAAAATGAAGACAGTGTAATACTGAAGACCAGCGCCAGGTAAGCCAGGTACCTGCGTTTGAATAAAAAACGGGGTACGAGCCAGTACATATTGATATAAGGCAGGGCCGTCAACCAGGCCAGCAGCACGGTTTTCATAAGGGCTGCGCCGGTTGCGGTGTATTCCTCGTTGTGGCTTCTGAGTACCATAAAGGCGATTAAGGCCAGGCACAATACATGCCTGTGCAGCCTGCGCTCAGGGCTCAGGAAAAAGTGAAGCAGGCGGTTGCCCCGGATATCCTTAGCGATCCCGCTATCGATCTGGTCCATAAAGACAAGGTATAAATTGGGTAAGGGTTACTGCTGCCGTTCTCCCTGTAGCCGCCCTTGTACCTGCAGGCCCGGCTGAAGATAAGTACGGCAGATAAAAGGCTTTTCCAGCAGGTAATAATACGAAAATACCAGCGCCTGGTTGAGCAACCCGAATAAAAGCCCGTAAACGGAATGATAATAGATCGCGATAGCGTATACCTGCAGCTGTCCTACTCCGTACATGGGATTGCTTAAAAAGCGATAGGGCCCCTTGACCACGAAATTAGAAATTTTCCGTCCCAAAAACATATCCTTATAATAATAGACCGGGATGCCGGCTATATAAGCCGCCCATATTTTGGTGGCGAAGCCCGCAATAAACAGGAGCACCGAAAGAGTCAGGAGCAGGGCATGAGGGATAATGTCCCACCAGTACAGGTTTGCGGTGCTTTGCGAAATATGGCTCAACGAAATACCGTTGTGAAAGAACGCGAAACCCAGGACGCCTTCATAGTACAGGTAGGCTTGCTCT
Organism: Taibaiella chishuiensis; assembly: GCF_003014535.1. GTDB lineage: Bacteria > Bacteroidota > Bacteroidia > Chitinophagales > Chitinophagaceae > Taibaiella > Taibaiella chishuiensis. The sequence continues at coordinate 156,470 of NZ_PYGD01000002.1, forward strand.
TCGCCGAATTTGTTGATTAGGTTTAAACGGAACCCCTTCGGCGATAATACCGTATACACAATGCCGATATACAGAACAGTGCTGCCCGTAAAGTAAAGCAGGGCATAGGGCAGCGACCGGTACTGGGGTAATATATATACCGAGAATAAGAAGGAGGCCAGCATCAGTACGGTGCGGGGCAGGTTACTATGCTCCGGTACGAAACCGGATATGGATAAGAGGGTGTGCAGGATTTTCCTGATCATGACCTGGCTGTTTTACGGGAATGGATAATGCTCAAAAGTAATCCTGGCCTGCATATGGGCCTGCCGGTATTATACTAAAGCGTTTCCCCTTTATACCAAATGACAGCTGTCGCCTACTTTGCTCCTGTAGTGGGTATGTGGGCGTATTGACGGGCGGAAACCATTTTGGCAGGCGGTATCAGGCCTTTGGTATAAAAAGTACCGGCATTGCTATAAAATGCGGGCAATGTGTAAGCGTGCCGGATAGTTTTGCAGGAATGCCTGCCGGTGCTGCCGGCGATGGGGCTTAACCCGGATGCCATGAAACTTCAACTCTTTACGCTACTCTTCCTGTTGTATACAATGCAAGCTGCGGCTTATAACTACGGTGAGCATAAAGCGATAGGCGATAGGGCCTTTGCCCGTTTTATCGCCGGTTTGCAGGCTGGTAACCAGGCACTGCCGGCTTATATGGATTTTGAAAAAGTGGCGGAATACGATTATGTACTCACCGGCTTCGCTGCGGGGAATACAGCCATCACCTACGGCGTTTTAAACGCACTCAGCGGCGATCATGAAAGCAACCCCTTGTTGTTGGAAGAACAGATACGCAACAGCAAATCGGTGATCCATAAAATTATCGCTTTACATAACCAATACCTGGAACTGGGATACACAGCGGCGCCGGATGGTAAACTGGCTAAACTGGATATCCGCTATGCCCTGTTTGCCGCGTCAAACCTTTCCCATTTTTATGAGTACAATAAAACCATGGCGCAGCAACTGCGGCATTTCGATACGGCCCTGATCCGGCTGTGCCAAAGCCCCGGCCTGGTTGCGGGTATCTTTAAAAAACTGGACCGGACTAATGCTATCAATATGTATGTAACCCTGCATGGTGTGGCCATGGACCTGGCAGAGCAAGGCGGAAGCCTGGCAAGGCAGGGCAGGAGCGCAGAAGCGCGGACACGCCTGTTTTATGCCCTGCTTTTTAATGCCTTTGCCGATCATTTCCTGGAAGACGCCTTTGCCGCAGGACACCTGGTGGTGAACCGGAGTGTGCTGGCATCCTTTACCAATAACAAAGCCCTGCACGACTTCTATTGCGAACATGGGTGTACGGTGACGAACAGCAAGGGCGAAGTATGGCATGCTTACGGCGACGGGCAATTCAATGTGTCGCATCATGCCTGGCAGCAAAAGCAAAGCCTGGATGAAATCCGCTATAACCCTTATACGCCGGAGGCCGAACGGGTGATCGAAGCGGTATACCGGTCGCTGATCGATATCCGTAATGCCTTTGACATGGCCTATGTCAACCCGGGTTATATCCCTTTTGTATGCAGCATCCCTGCAGACCCGCGCCGGCAGCCGCAGTTCCTGCTTGATCACATCCCTGCTCTGGCACTGGTTCCTGTTCCTTATCATGCCGGGACAACCAACCCTGCGTTACATCCGGGGGGCGGCGCCGATACGGCCGGCATCCGGAAAGCGACCCTGCCTTTGCAGCATCGCAATTTTGTACGCAGCAGGGTGGCCAATTCGCTGGTGTTATCGACTATCGGGCCCATGGAAGACCGGTATTACCGGGGACTGGACTTTCGGGTCAACGCCGGCAATTTCAGCAGGAGGTTTGCCTATAACAGTAAAGGCGGTAAAAAAGGAATGCTGGATTACTGGCATGGTTATACGGTAAGTTACAGTTGGGTGCAATATGATGCTGAAGAGGTTCAGCAGGGTAAAACCGATGCGCGATATGTAAAGCTCGGTATCCGCAGTAACTACGACTACTGGGTAAGCGACCGGAAATTTGTTGGTCTGTATAGTTATGCGGAAGCCGGCCTGCAGTTCTCGGATCGTAAAGCCAGGTTTATTTTTACGCCCTCGGCCGGTATACAGTTTGCTTCGCTTTTTAACCTCAATTACTACAATATGCCGATCTGGCTGCGCCTGCCGCTGCAATATTTATTACCGCTTAAGCTCAGGTTGGGAGCCTTACTCAGCCCGGGTTACAGCCCGCGTTACTTTTCGGCCGTAGACCTGGATATTCTTTTCTAAGCGAAACAGGGTGGCATCTTATGCTGATTACAGGCTGCCTCTTAATTCGATGGCCTTCTTCACCAAAGCGATGCTGTTCTTCACATCGAACTTAAGCAGCAGGTTGGCGCGGTGGAAGTCGACGGTTCTTTTGGAGATATATAATTTTTCGGCGATCTCGCTGCTGCTGCAGTTGTCTGCCAGCAGTTTCAGGATCTCCTTCTCGCGGGGTGTCAGCACCAGTTTGCCGGCGGCATCCGATTTTTTTATCTTGATGGCTTCCATGGCCTGCGGTTCGATCAGCGGGTCAAAATAGATACCGCCTGCGGCAACCGTGCGTATGGCTTCGACCAGGATATCCTCCGAGCTGCTTTTGATAACATAACCCGATACGCCTTTGGCCAGGAGCGAGTTGATATAGTAACGCTGTTCGAGGTTGGTGAATGCGATCAGGGCCACTTCCGGGTAATTCCGCTTTATGATAACCGCCAGCTCCTCCCCGTTTTTATCCGGCATAAATACATCCATCAGTAGTATTTGCGGCAGGTTTTTCTGAGCGAAGTCTGTGAGGCACTCCGATACGCTGTTGTACGCGCCGGTTACGTTAAGCCAGGCAATGCTTTCCAGCATATTTTTCAATCCCCTGACCAATACCGGGTGGTCGTCCAGCAAAGCGATAGTGACCGTTGACATGTTATCCATGGCATGAAAATAACGGTTTAATACGGAATCTCCATACTATACATCGTGCCTTTTCCCTGCATGGCGGATAGCGTGATGTAACCGCCCGTTTTTTCGATCCTCCTGGTAATGTTGTTCAGGCCCATACCCAGGTAATTTTTCTGAGCATCAAATCCTTTTCCATCATCTTCTGTCGTAATGTGAAGCTGGTCGTTGTGATACAGTAATTGGATCATCAGTTCCGTGCCCCCGGAATGTTTAATGGCATTGTTTACGATTTCTTCGATAGCCCTGTAGATCGCAAAGCTGATTTCGGGGTGGATCTCCCGACGCTCGCCGTAGGCCTGCAACCCGACCCTGAAGCCGGGGGCATCTACTTTGGCGATCAGTACCGATAAGGCATCCTCGAGACTTTTATGCGCAATATAGTCGGGTATCAGGTTTTGCGTTACCGAGCGCAGCTCGCCATAGATCTGCGTAATGATCTCGCCGCTTTCCCGGTAGGCGGTGTTGTGGCTCAGGTCAGTGGACGCTGTCTTGCCCAGCAGGTGGTGATTGATCTTTGCCGCCGACAACAGTACGCCCAGGCCATCATGTAATTCACGGGCAATACGCGCCCGTTCATTTTCCTCGGCTTCCATTTTTACACGGAGCTGGTCTATCTGCTGTTGCTGTTCCATATTCCGGAGCCTGCCTGCCTGTAATCGCTGTCGTTGCCGGGCGTAAAAGATGATGCCGAGCAAGGCCCCGGCCAGGATAATACCCCCGCCCAGGCTGGCCGTAAGCCAGAGCCGCTGGCGGTATAACCTGGCTTTGTTCTCGGCCAATTCATTATTCTTTTCAAACAAACGGTATTTCGATTCCGATTCGCTGATCGACTTCATGATCTTTTCATCGTGCAGGCTATCTTCCAGGAAGGAAAGTCTTCGTTGGTATTGATGCGCTTTCTGGGTGTCGCCAAGGTGTGCGTAACTGTAGGAGAGTGCCCAATAGGCATACTGTTCCTTTTCACGGTCGCCGTTGACGGTTGCGATATCGAGCGACTGTAGCGCATAACGGATGGCTTCGCCATAATTGCCCCGGTAATAGTTGGTGCCGCATAAACCTTGTATCAGTGTGATATTGCTGTTTATGGCCGTAGGGTCGGTAGCTATGGCGCTGTCGAAATAACGCTGCGCCTTATCGATATCCTGGTGTGCGGGCAATACCCAGCCCGTGCCGATATTGGCGTAGATGCTCTGCAGCTCTTTTTTAGCGGAGCGGGCTTTATAGATGGTTATTGCATGTTGCCACCAGTAAGTGGCGCTGTCCATGTCGTTCAGGAAATTGGCGTACAATGCCCCCAGGTTGCCATAGTTCTTAGCGAGGTCGCTGCTGTCTACCCCCGGCGAAACCAGGGCCTTCTTCAGGTACTCGATGCCTTTGGTATATTGACGGGAAGCCGAAAGCACCGCGCCCATATTGCCATAGATCTCGACCAGCATTTTGGGATTGTCCACCGCCATATTCTTCATGGCATTTAAGGCAAGCGAATAATAATGGATGGCAGAGTCGTTTTGCCCGTTCATGTACAGGGCATTGGCCAGCAGGTTATATGTCATCGGAACAAAGCGTTGCTGGTCTTTAAAACTTAAACGGGGCAGGCTGGGTAGGGCCTGGTACAGGGTGAGCTTACTCTGTGTGAATTTCTTTTTATGATTGAAATAGATATCGCCCATTTTACATAAGGTATATACCGTTGCCCGGTCGTACCCGATCTGCCGCGATAATTTGGAGGCCTCCTGATACAGCACAAAAAGACTATCGGTATCCACCAGGGTCTGCAGGCTGTCGGCGCGCCTTATGTAAGCGCTGATCATTGCCGTATCTGCCGACCAGCGGGCGCGCCCCGTGCTGATACTTTTTTGTTCCTGGGCTGCAAGCTGCATACCGGCAGTAATTGTAAGAAGGACTAATAACAAAACCTGTTTTATAAAGTAACCGGGGTAAGACAACATAGATAAATACGATTCGGACCTCCTAAAAATACAAACGGCAACGGGATAAACCGGCTTTTTCCGGGTGTTTCCCTGAAAAACCGGTATCTGTAACAGGTAAATGAATATTAGCCCAAGATTATCTTTGTGTTAATGCGCCGACGCTCTGTGGCGTTAATTTAACTCTTTGATTATTAACGTATAATTAAGGCTACTCCCTATGCGTTCACTGCTACTGTTTTACATTCTTTTCCAGGTATTCTGCTGCTGCCCCGGTACGTTTTCTTACGGGCAAAATTATGCCAAGCCGGAAAATAAGGTCTGGGTCACACCTACCGACGATATCGACAACCAATATATAACGCCGAATGCGGTCTTTCCCGGCACGGGTGTCAATTTCAATACCAACCCGCTAAGCCAGTTGGATGCATCGGGCACCTACGGGGCCTATACCGGTATCTGTGCGATCAGTACAGCATCGGTCGCCGATAAAAACGGGAACCTCTTGTTTTATACCAATGGCAACATTGTATGGGACCGTGATAATAACGTAATGGAAAATGGCTGGGGCATTAATGATAACGGCAGTTATCCTTACTACCTGAAGATGGGGGGCATCGGTACCACCGAATCCAGCATGAGCTTCGATGGCGTAGTGATTGTGCCTATGCCGGGACATGCCTCCAAATATTACATCTTCTGTATCATGGATACGCTGATGGAAGATAATTTTTACGGCGGCTACTTCGCGCCGGGCGCATGGGAAGGCAAGCTGCGCTATACCGTGGTGGATATGGATAAGAATGGTGGCTTAGGCAGCGTGGACACGGCGCACAGGGGCCTTGTGCTGGCCGATTCTATGTCGGGCAACCTGCAGGTTACTACCGGCGAAGATTGTAACTACTGGCTGGTCGGTAACTTTATGATGGGGGGCTTCCGGTCCTTTAATATCACTGCTGCCGGCATCGACACCAATGCGGTTGTCTCTGTGGTGACGCCGCCTTTACAGCCCTATTGTTATGAACTGAATATTTCGCCGGACCGCCGCAAACTGGCGGAGGCCTTCGATGCGGAAGTGGAGCTGTGTCACTTCGATCCAGCAACCGGTATCGTATCCGACTATGTGCCCAATCCTATTCTTATCGGTGCGCAGTCGGCTTATTCAACCGCCTTCTCTCCCGATAATTCGAAACTATATGTCGGCGGCCTGATCGGTATCCGGCAATACGATCTGACGGGCGCCGTACCCATCTTCAATTCGCCGCCGCTTTCGATCGATCTTACGGTGTATGAAATGTACGGCCCGCTTCGTTTGGGGCCCGATGATAAGATCTATTTTAACTATGCGGGTAACCAGTACAACGTAGGCTGGGCCATAAACCAGCCCAACCTCAGCGGCGCGGCCTGTAATATCGATAGCATTGTCGATGCCCCGCTGATGCTGAAAAGACGGATGTGGTTTATTCCCCAGTTCCCCAACGAAGTAGCCGTAATCCCTTACGATACGCTGAGCCGTAAGCAGCAGGTACCTTTGTGCTTTAACAGCTCCGGCTCCTGGCTCCGGCCGCTGGCGCCGCCGAATACCGGTACCGATTACCGCTGGCGGCGAAAGGATGGGGCTACCTACCGGGCAACCGGCAGCGATACGGCAGCCCTCTTTGCCACGCAACCGGGAACTTATGCGGTGCAATATTTTACCCAGAATCCCTGTATGCTGCACCGGGATACATTCCAGGTCGATCGCGTACTTTTTTCATTAAGCCTGTTACGCAACGATCCGGAGGTGGTATCCTGCGATGGCAAGCCGGTGGCGCTGAAACCCTATACCAATGCTACAGCGCCCACCTTCCTCTGGCAGGATGGTAACACGGGCGCTTCGCGTACTGCCGATACTTCCGGTACCTATGTGGTCACGGTATCCTCACAGGGCTGCACGCTAAGTGATAGCATCGCTGTTTTCGTTACCGATGTCACACAGCGCCTGGGCAATGATACCTTTTTATGTATCGAAGCTCCTGCAACCTTTCTGAAACTGACGGCACATGTGCCTCCCGGCGCTACCGCACTCTGGAATACAGGTAGTACGGATCGCAGCATTATAGCATCAGATAGCGGCTGGTACCGGGTTACCGTTAGTTCGGGCAGTTGTACGGGTAGCGACAGCCTGCACCTGGACCGCTTGTTCTGCGATTGTCCCTTCCTGGTTCCCAATGCCTTCTCACCCAATAACGACGGGCTCAACGATTACTTTCTCCCGGCATTGCCCGGCAATTGCCTGGTATCCGAATTTGCGATGGAGATTTTTGACCGCTGGGGCCAACGCATTTTTACCAGTTATAAAAGAGAAAAAGGCTGGGACGGCAGCTATAACGGGGTTACCGCCGATATGGGCAGCTACCGGTACCGCATCCGTATGTTGCTGGGCGTTAAAAAAACCGAAGTGCTGAAGAGCGGCGACTTTACGCTTGTCCGGTAAGACCTAGTCCCTATCACCGTATCCCTCATTATACAACCATTTTACGATGAAGTCATTTTACCTGATTGTATGTTTTTTACTGGCTATGCACCTGCCGGGCGCGCGGGCGCAAAATCATCCTATGCCTTATTCCTTCCGGGAAAATAACGGCCAGATAACCGCCCCGGACGGTAGTCCCAGAACGGATATCGACTTTAGTCTACAGGCGCCCGGTATGTCGTTGATGATCGGCGATGGGCAGATGCATTACCAGTTCTCGCGCCTCGAAGGTCATAAAGGATTGGATAGCCTGAGACAGCTGCGCAGGCAGGTTACCGCGAAACAGGAGCAGGCGCCGCGTACAGCGGATGGTAAGCCCATACAGCGTGTGCCTAACGTTGTTTTTCATCGCCTCGATGTGGAGCTGGTAGGCGCCAACCGGCAGGCCCGCGTTGTCCGGGAGGAGGAGCGGGCAGAAACCTATCGTTATTACACAAAAGATAAGAAAGAGCCGCAGCAGCGCACAGTAAAGGCTTTTGGGAAGATCATCTATAAAGACATTTACCCGCATATAGACTGGGTATTGTATACCAGTGGCACGGACTTCAAATACGACTTTGTGGTACATCCGGGAGGCAAGGTATCCGACATCAGGCTGCAATACAAAGGAGCCGATAGTCTTGCTTTACGTGCCAACGGCGACCTGGATGTTCATACGCCTGCTGCCATCATCCGCGAACAGGCGCCCCTGGCTTATAGGCAGGAATCGCACGATACCGTTCCGGTAAGGTTTAAGCTTGATAAACATACCCTGGGTTTTCATGTGGCGCCTGTAAAGGGCACCCTGGTTATCGATCCGGGTGTGGAATGGGCTACCTATATGGGTGGAGCAGGCGGTTGCGGCATAGAGGCGATCGCTACCGATCACCAGGGTTATGTGTACCTGGCCGGCGGCGCCGTTACCGATGCCAATATCATTACTTCCGGGGCTTACCAGTCTACCGTAAGCAGCAGTGCTTTTGCCAATGGCTTCCTGGCTAAGGTAGATAGCGCGGGCAACCTGGTATGGGGTACTTACATAAGCGGTGTAGGGGATGGCCCTTTCGGTATGGGACCTTATACCCTGGCCGGCGATGTGGCCTGCGATGGCTATGGTCATGTATACCTTAGCGGTATGACCTGGTGCGACTCGGGCATAGCCACAGCCGGTAGTTTTCAAAGTACCTATTCCCTGAATGCCGGTGGTTTCTTTGCGCCCATACTCATGCAGTTTACGGACGATGGTCAATTGAAATGGAGTACTTATTATGGCGCCTCCTGCGCCAGCGTTGGGTTTCATGCCATTGCCTGCGACCGGCAGGGCAATGTATACGCGGCGGGTTATGCCGATTCTTCAACATCCACTACTTATCAGCTGATCAGCCCTGGCGCCTGGCAGTCTGCCTTTGCAGGCGGCATACCCACTGCTGGTTATAACAACGACGCCCTGTTGGTAAAGTTCGACAGCAGCGGCAACCGCTTATGGGCGACCTATTACGGTGGCGCTTACGACGAAAGTATTCACGATATTACCTGCGACAGTGCAGGGAATGTATTCCTGACCGGCGCTACCAGCAGCCCCGATAATATCGCTACACCCGGCACCTTCCAGCCGGTGCCCGACCCGGGTACCGTTTATCCCTCTGTAAACCAGGAGCGGGGCGGGTTTGTCGCCAAGTTCAGTGCTTCCGGCCAGCGGGTATGGGGTACCTATATCAATGCCCTGGGGCGTGGTATCTGTATTAACCGTTACGGGCAGCTGTATGTATCGGGCCGGGTAAACAGTACTTCCGATACTATGATTGCCGGTAGCGGCGCTTACCTGGGCCTGGGTCTTTCGGAACGGAACGATTTCCTGATGCGGTTCGACCAGGCCAACGGTCAGCGGGTATGGGGTACTTATTACGGCGGTGAGTTCCAGGCCGGCAGCAACGAGGGTAATGTTTCCTGCGATAACAACGGTAATGTGTTTTTGTCCGGTCCGACCAATAGCCGCGGCGCACCGGGATCGGCTTATGTAATGGCTACCCCGGGCAGTCACCAGGATACGCTTAATGCACCTCCCGGTTTATGGTACCCGCAGAGCGATGTGTATATCGCCATGTTCGACAGCACGGGGCGGCGCAAATGGGGGACCTACTATGGCGGTAGCGAAGCCGAGTACGTAGGAAAGACCGTGGTGGATTACTCCAGCGGTGCTATTTACCTCTGCGGCTCTACCGGGAGCGCCAGCGCTATCGCCACGCCCGGTGTGTTCCAGCCTGCATTGGATGTATCTATGGGGCCGGGTAGTGCACAGGGTTTCCTGGTAAGGTTCCTGCCCCTGGATATCGCCATAGATAGTATCACCAGGCCTTTGTACGATACTTTATGTGCGGGTAACCTGCCCTTATCGGTACGGGTAAGCAACAGGGGCAAATTGGCGAAGACCGATCCGCTGATCATCACTTATACCTGCGCAGGCCCAGTCAATGGCAGTGCTACACAGTCTTTCAGCGCCTCTTTAGCACCCGGCGCCACACAGGTGTATAACCTAGGTACACTCGATATGACTTTACCCGGCGTATACGATCTTGCCGTATACCTGCATTATACCAGCGATGATAATGATTTCGACAACGATACCTTGCATATCCGTAAGTTCGTGGTAACCCCGCCCTCTGCCGCAATCAGCTCGTACTTTACCGGTAATACCTATTACTTCAGCAATTATGATAACCAGCCCGGCAATACTTATCTCTGGGACCTCGGTGATGGCACCGGCAGCGATCAGGCTACAGTCGTACATACTTACCCGGACAAGGATTCCAGCTACCTCGTTGTATTGACGGTGAGCAATGCCTGTGGCTCCAGTACCGATTCCGTACGCATACAAACCGATGGCAGCGGTAATGGTACCGGCATCGGTAATATAGACCTGGAGCGCTTTGTAGACGTTTATCCCAATCCTGCGCAATCTTTTGCCAAGGTAACTGCTGCGCCCGGTCTTTCCCTGCTTGCTATCGAACTGGTACAGGCGCAGGGTATCGTAAAGCGTTTCGAAGTCCATAACCCGGAGCGGAACCGTATCAACCTGGAAGCCCTGCCACCCGGCTTATACCTGTTGCGCATTACGACCGCTAAAGGTATTATCCATAAGAAACTGGTGCTCATCAAATAAATGTCCGTACGCCGGCATGCGCATCGTGCCGCCTGTTTTATCATCCTTTAATAACCCAGCTTACATGACCATTAAGCTCCGACTTGTATTGCTCCTGTTGAGTATCCTGCTGCTACCTGCCACCTATGGCCGGGCGCAAACCAGCGGTGGCCTGGATTTTATCGAGAATAAGGGCCAGTGGCCGGAACATGTGCTTTTTGCAGCCGGTATAGCCGAAGGCAATATGTTGCTGACGCGGCAGGGGCTCACTTATTTCTATACCAGCAGTAAGGATATGGACCGGCTCTCCGTGCAAAAAGAACTCGGTGCTGCAATAGATACGGAACTGGTGAACGGGCATTGGTATAAAGTCAACTTCCTGGGTAGGCAGGCCAATGCCCTGAGCAGCGGCGCGGAACAGAGAAGCTGGTACATCAATCATTTCTACGGCAGGGATACTTCGAAGTGGAAAGGGAAACTGGGCGTATACGGAAAAGTAAAAACAGCAGGGGTCTATGACGGCATAGACCTGGTTTTGTATAGCGTGGGCAACTCCATGAAATATGATTTTATCGTACATGCCGGAAGCCAGCCGGCGCAGATCGCGTTACAATACGAAGGTGTAAACCCGGTGCTTACGGCTGGTGGCAGCATACGTATTACCACTTCGGTTAACGAGGTTATTGAAGAAAAGCCTTATGCCTACCAGCTTGTAAATGGCGCACAACAGGCCGTTGCCTGTAATTATAAGATCGTCAACAACGTGGTCAGCTTCGAATTTCCGGATGGTTATGATCCGCATAAGGACCTGGTTATCGATCCGCAACTGGTATTTGTAACCTATAGTGGTGCAGGGCCCTTTTCTGCCGGGTATTTTAGCTTTTGCAGCACCTATGACCAGGCCGGTAATTTTTATGCCGGCGGCGTGCCGCTGCGTGCCTTTTGGTTTGATCCACCCCTGTGGCCTACTACGCCCGGGGCTTTCCAGCAGACTTATACCAGTATCTACGAGCCTATGGTTTGTATCAATAAGTACAATGCCAGTGGCAGCGACCTGGTCTTCTCAACCTATTACGGCGGCTCCGGGCCTAACGATATCCCGCATGCCATGATCACCAATGCGCAGGGCGAGCTTATTGTGGCAGGCAGCACCGGCTCCTTTAATTTGCCGGTTACGCCGGGCTGCTTCGATAGTACGAAAAGCGGCGGTACCGATATGTTCGTGGCGCATTTTGCAGCAGATGGCGCAAGCCTGCTGGGCGCAACCTATATCGGCGGCCAGTTGGGCAATAGCATCAACGCGATCGATATTTACAGTACCGCCGGTTTTACCACGCAGAATAAAGTCAGTCCCGTCGAGATCACGCTCGATAGCCAGGGCAATATCTGGGGCGTAACCAATACTTCTACCATCGACTTCCCGGTAACGGCTAATGCCTGCCAGCCCGCGTTTGGCGGCGGCAATTGCGATGGCATTGTTGTCGGTCTGAACCCTTCCTGCTCGCAATTGTTGTATGGCAGCTACCTGGGCGGCAGTAATACCGATGTAGCCTATTGTATCCGGTTAAACAACCAGGGCAAAGTGGTGGTATGCGGTGGTACGCGCAGTAATAATTTCCCGGTGACCAATGGTGCTTATCAGCCCACAGCGCCCGGCAGCGGCGACTGGGACGGTTATGTAGCCATCATCGATCCCGTATCGGGCAACCTGCAACAGGCCACCTACCTGGGTACCGGGCAGGACGATCAATGTACACATCTGCAGATCGATAACCAGGATAACATCTATGTAATGGGACGCACCTTCGGTAATTACGCTATTACCCCGGGTGTGTATGCATTGCCTGGCCGCGATATCTTTATCAGTAAAATGTCGGCCAACCTCAGCAGCGCTTTATTATCTACACGCCTGGGCAACCCGCAGGGCGCAGGCTCTTCCTTTTTCCCGACTGCTTTCCTGCTCGATAACTGCGATCATATTTACCTGGGCGGACTGAGCCAGGACTACCGGTTAAAGCTGACCAATATGCCGCTAACCACCGATGCGTTCCAGGCCACGCCGGCTAACTTCTGGTTCTGTGCGCTGGAACCGGGTTTCTCCGGTTTGCTGTACGCGACCTATATGGGCCGTGCGCAGGATACCGTAGTTGTGGCGGGCGATACCACGGTGGTCAATGGCGATCATACGCATGTGGGTACCTGCCGGCTCGATCCGCATGGCATCCTTTATCAATCCATATGCGCCAACAGCCTGCATTACCCGGGTACACAGGCTTCTGCCTGGTCCAACTACAACAAGAACAGCTTTGCGGGCGCCAGCGATACTGCCGTGATCGGGCAGGATATCGTCAGCTTTAAATTCCGTTTTGATCTTTCGGGTACAGATGCCGGCAATATCACCATGGATCAGAACGATACCGGCTGTGCACCTTATACCCTGCAGTTCAATAGTTATACCTATGCGGCCCAGACCCTTACCTGGAACTTCGGCGATGGCAGCCCGGTATCGCACGATCCATCGCCGGTACACACCTATACCCAGGCCGGTACCTATACTGTTTATCTTGCCGTGCATAATGATACCGTGATCTGCCATAACGACGATACTGCTTATGCAACGGTTACGATCTATAACCCGCAGGTACCGCTGCTCAGCTTTTCGGATACCTTGTTGTGCGATTCCCTGAGCCAGGTGGCCTTACAGGTTACGGTAGCCAACCCCAGCCCTTTTAACCAGTTTGCCTGGCAATCGGCGCATGCCGGTGGTATCATCAGTGCCAGCGGCCCTGTGGTCATCGTCAATCCCAATGTCGATACCCTGTTCCGTATTACGGTCTGGGATACGATCCCGGGTTTCTGCGGGCATTCGGTCACAGATACCGTCCGGGTAGACTACAAACCGCGTAAGTTAAAGATACACCCCGGAGATACCCTGGTTTGCGAAGGGAGTGCCGTGCCGGTACAGGCTATGGCTACCGCGGGTTATACCTTTGCCTGGTCACCGGCGCAAGGTGTGTCTGATGTGCAGAGCCCAAACCCTTTGATTACGCCGGCACACACCGCTGCTTATACCCTTACGGCCCGTTACCCGGGCTGTGCAGATACGGCGCAAACGATGACGATAAGGGTAGATACCAGGAGCAATTCATCGTTTACACTTCCGGAAGACCGGATCTGCATGGGGCAGCATATCAGCTTTGCATTATCAGGCGCCGACAGTACATTTACCGGTTATGTTTGGGACTTCGGCGATGGTGGTTACTGGCAGACCGGCAACCTGCAAGATACGCTGCAACGCGCCTACGACCGGGCGGGCACATGGCCGGTTACCCTGCAGACGCAGTTCCGGGCCTGCCCGGATACCAGCTTCCGGGATACCGTTTATGTATTCGCTTTGCCGCAGGTAAACCTCGGACCCGATACCGGCCTGTGCCTGGGCGGAAACCCCATCTTCCTGCGTAACCTGGCCGTAGATACCCTGACGGTCTTATCCAGCAGCTGGAGTACAGGGGATACCGGTCCCACGTTGAAGATCGTGCATCCCGGCAGTTATGCCCTGACCGTGGCTGCAGCGCCGCTCGGCTGCAGTACCACCGATGTGATAGTGGTGCATAAGGATTGTTATATAGATATACCGAACGCTTTTACCCCGAACAATGACGGGGTGAACGATTACTTTTTTCCCAGGCAATTGCTGTCCCGTAAAGTAACCCGTTTCCGGATGCAGGTTTTTAACCGTTGGGGGCAAATCGTTTTCGAAACGGATAAAACAGATGGCCGGGGCTGGGACGGTAAGTTCAATGACCGCGAGCAGCCGGGTGGTGTTTATATTTACCGTGTCGATGTAGAAATAGATGGACAGCACCAGGAACATTACGATGGCAATGTAACCCTGATGCGGTAGGTGGCCGGAGCGATCCGGTAAACAGGTTATTCAATATAAAAAAGATGCCCCGAAGCGCCAGGCTTATGGGGCATCTTTCGCGTCAGGCGATTGAGTGCATTAGCAGTTGTTGGGACAGGAGAAGAAGATGGTGTTCGGGCACGACATACAGTTCGGCGGATCGTTAGGACCTACAGGAGATGTTACGGGCAGGGTAGCGCCGCCTTTGATCGAATCTCTTTCTGAAAGATTGGAGATGATTTCTTTGTCCAGGTTCAATCTTTTTAATGCTACTTTTACTTTCTTCATAAAAAAAGATTTAAAGATTAAGAAAGTATAAAGGTCCTTGCCGCCGGGTGAATAAAATGCCCCCCAGGGCCTATCGGACAAGGATTTGACTCCTGTTTGCGGAATAGAGTATCGCTTTCGGACAGCCCTTTATTTTTACACCGGTATGCCTCAGTACTTTGTGCGGGGGCGCCGGTTTTATCCACCCTGCTGCTTTATCTTCGAACTGTGTAAAAAAAGAACGCGTATGTCTAAAGATCCCATGCAGTTAAAAAGTTTTTTTGAACGGTACGCCGTTTTGAGTTCCGGCGGACCGTTGCCGGAGTTGGCGGACTGTTATGCCGAAAGTTTTATCGTAGCAGGCCCGGAAGGCAATGCCGCTTTCCGGAACGATGATGCTTTTGCCCGTTGGCTGGAACAAGTTGCGGTAAAGAACCGGGAATACGGGCTCCGTGTTATGGAGGTCGTCGGCATAAACGAACTGCCGTTGAATGACCTGTATACCGGCGCTATCGTTACCTGGGGCGCGCAGTTCGAAAAGACGGGAGCGGAGCAGATCCGGTTTAAAATAACCTATTTTCTGAGCCTGCTGGATGATAAGCCTAAGATAATTATGTATATAAGCGATCAAAGCCAGGAGGCGCTCATGAAGAGCAAAGGGTTGTTGTAGTCCTTGTCTGCATACAGGAGGTACTGCTACTCCGTAGTTGATATACAGCGTGCCGGGATGTAAGGTTTTTAAGTGTTGGTGCTCATAGGATAACCGGTTTGTGCATACCAGGGGTTAATATATGTTGTATTTAATATTAAATAAATGCATTCCTTTATTTTTACCCCGGGTACCCAATCCAACCAAACAAAACCAACCAAAACCAAACGTATGAACATGAAAAAAATGTCGCTTAAAAAAATGGTGGCTGTCGTGGCCCTGGCATTATCCGGGGCTTGCGGGGCCCTGTATGCACAGGGCAACTATGCTGATGTTATATTCCAGGGGGGCTCTGTAATTCCGATGAGCAATACCGACGGCGCCCGGATCATGTTGGCCGATCTCGCCGTCCGGGGCGACAGGATCGTTTATATCGGCACCGACCGCAAAAGGCTCGACTTGCTTAAAGGCCCCCAGACCCGGACTATCAATTGTAAAGACAAGACGCTTATGCCGGGTTTTATCGACGCCCATGCTCATATCGGGTTATATGCGGCCACCAGGCTTATGGCCGACCTGAGCGGACCTCCTTACGGTGTAGATACGAGTATCGCCGTCTTAAGCAATATCATGAACCGGTTTAGAAAAGACAATTACGGGAATACGCCCCCGGCAGTATTGATCGGCAATAATTACGATGACGCCTACCTGGCCAACAATAAACAACCGACTAAAGAGGACCTGGACGGGATATCAAAAGATTTTCCCGTTTATGTGATCCATGTCAGCGGGCATATGGGGGTAGCCAATACAGCAATGCTGCGGCTGCTGGGCTTCAACAACAGCACTCCTGCCGATGTGATCGAGGGCGGCACGGTGGTGAAAAATGCGGATGGCACGATCAACGGCTTATTGCTCGAAAATGCACACCTGCTTGCCTCTGATAAGGCGATAGGCCTGCTGGAGCAAAGTATGGGCAAGGATGCTTTGAATAAGAAAATGATGCAATACCTGTTGGAAGGCGAAAAGCTCTGGTTTAAAAATGGGATCACGACCATTTGCGAAGGCCGTACCTTCCCGCCGCTGTACGACCTGATCAGGACGGCCGACAGCTTAAAAAAACTTAAGGCCGACTATATCCTGCTGCCTGATTTCGACGCTTATTACCAGGTTAAGAATAATGTGGTCAATAATAATCTCGGGCAGTTTAAAGCCCTGTATAATAACTATGGTAACCGGCGTTATAAAGTAGGCGCCGTAAAGTTGTCTTTCGATGGTTCTCCCCAGGGTAGGGATGCCTGCTTATCCTATCTCTATAAAAATCCGCCTATAGGACAAGACCCGGCAACCTACAAAGGCAGGTTGGAATACCAGCCCGCAGTAGCCAAACGGAATGTACAGGCAGCCCTGGCCGCCGGCTTGCCCGTACACATCCATTGCAACGGCGATTCGGCGATCGGGGAAGCCTTATCCATCTTCAAAGAACTGAAAGCCAACAACCAGTTGCCGCAAACGGCAACGAAGAATGTGATTGTACATAACCAGTTGTTGCGTCAGGACCAGATCGCCGCTTATATTGATTTAAAAGACCAGGTCATGCCAAGCTTTTTCCCGATACATACTTATATCTGGGGCAACTGGTACCTGTCGACGGTATTGCCCAGGGAGCGGGCGTTGTATATCTGTCCTTTGAAGGATGTGTACGATAAAGGTATTCCCTTTACGCTCCATACCGACTCTCCCATTACGCCCCCCGATTTGCTGATGGCGGTATACAGCGCAAATACCCGGAAGATGTATCGGCCTTATGGTGATATGACGGTATTGGATAGCAGCAGCAACTCTCAGCGGATCTCCCTTTACGCCGCGTTTAAAGGCATTACTTCGGAAGCGGCCAAACAATGGGGCGAATATGACCGTAAGGGCTGGCTGATAGAAGGACACCAGGCCGATATCGTGGTGCTGAGCACCAATCCGCTGGACAGGCGCGTGCCGACTAAAGATGTCAAAGTCGAGTTTACGTTTAAGAACGGGGAACAGGTATATCCGGATCTGTAATAACAGGTAAGAATAAGGTCCGCTGTGCGCGGGCCTGGTACAGGCGCGGCTGTAACCCGGGAGGGAACAGCCGCGCTTTATAGTGTGTCAGCTGTAAGCTATACCTGGCAGGGATTTTGATCCGGCGCTTCTACTCCTGTGCCGGTATGCCGCTTCCGGCCGGCCCCGTACAGGCCCATGCAGAAGATCAAAGCCGTGATGCCCAACAGGGCGATCATAGCGCCGGTAGCGCTGTAATAACCGTTGCCAGATTGAAAATATATACGCCCGAGCAGGCTTACGCCCAGGGCAATGCTGATCTGCTGTGCCGTGAGGTAAATGCCCGAAGCTACCGGCGTTACCCCCGCGGGCAACTGGTGCATGGCATGTGTAAACATCGAGGGTAATACGATACCGCAACCCAGCCCGTAAAAAAACAGGATGGCGGCAACCGTAACCGGGCTAACGACCCCGTCATTAAGAAACAGGATATGCAGCAACAGGCAAACGATCATCAGGAACAGGCCGGAAACCATAAAGCGCTCCTGGTAGCGATAGAGGTACCGGACTGCGCATAAAGAGGCAAGTACATAGCCCATGCCCTGGAAGGCAAACAGCATACCGGTTTGCGCCGGGCCCAGCCGTAGCCCTTGCTGAAAATAATTGGCATTGATAAAGAAATAGGCATCCTGGACCAGGTTATAAGTTGCTGCCGCTGCAATAGCCAGGCGAAAACTCCGGTATTTAAACGGCGCTCCGTTGAGGAGTACATTTCTACCCGAGCGGTACTGCTTATACTGGCGGTATATAAAAAGTACCAGGCCGGCCAGTGTGCTTGAGATAAGCAGTGCGGTAACCGGTGTCCAGCCCTTTTCGCCGGCCAATACCACCTGGCAGATAAAGACCACCAGTAATACAATGAGCACCAGCTGTGCCCGCACCTGTACCGGTTCCTGTATGCGCGCAGGTATTACGGGTAGCAGTTTTGCGGCTGCCAGCACTGTGCCCAGGGCAATAGGTATATTGATAAGAAAGATAAGCCGCCAGGCGCCGAAGTCCAGCGGCAGCGCGGGCAAGACACCGCCCAATACCTGCCCTAACACAGATGCGATACCTGCAATGGCACCATAAATGCCCAGGGCCTTGGACCGCGCTGCTTCCTGTATAAAAATACCCGAGATCAGCGCCACACCCTGGGGTACCATAAAGGCTGCGCTAATGCCTTGAAGAAGCCTGCCGGTATTAAGTTGCAACGGCGTTTGTGCCAGGCCGCAGCAAAGCGAACACAACATAAAAGCGAGGAGCGCAAGCTGGAAAATTTTTTTGTGCCCATACCGGGTACCCAGCTTGCCGCCGGTAACGAGGAAGGCGCCATACCCGGTCACGTACAGCACAATGATGAATTGACTTTCGGCAGTGCTGCCGCCCATACTTTGCCGGATCTGCGGGATCGCTACATTGACGATAAAGAGGTCTAATACACAAAGGAAAACAGACATGGAAATCAGCAACAGTCGGAGCTTGTCCTGTAGCGTTATAGCCTGCCTGGCCGGCTGTTCTCCCGGTTCCGGCTTGCATTGCGGATGCCGGGTTATTGTTTGCTTTGATGGCATGATTTAAATTTTCGAAGCAAAATTATACAAGCCCTGTTCGCAATATTTGTAGTATTGCATCCTTAATTTGTATTAATCCGTCTTTGTAACGTATGTTTAGTCCTTATACCATCCGGTACGAAAAACAGGATGAATGCCCGGTAAGGGGTAGGGTATACCACGTCTATCAACTGGTTTATATCATTTCCGGTAGCGGGGATCAACTGGTGAACGATTATACTGTGCCCTACCAGGTAGGTGATATGCTGGTGCTGCTGCCTGCCGATGCCGTCACCTTCGATATTAAACAGACGACTGAGTTCCTGTTTATCAGTTTCAGCAAACAATACCTGGAACAGGATGCGCTGGCTATGGATAAAAGCCTGAAGCTGGAACTGCTGCTGGGTAAGGTGCAATCCAACAGGGGCTGTATCCTGCGTGGCGGTACCGACAACGCTGCAGTAAAACACCTGGCTGCGGAAATCCTTCGCGAATCGGTTAATGATAACCTGTACAGTAAACGGCTCATCGAACAATATATGAATGCGCTGATCCTGGTTGTAGCCCGTAACCTGTCCCGGGAGCCGCTTCCGGGCGAACTCTCCGAACATTCGGAGGAACGGATCGTGGCGATCCTGCAATACATACAGGACCATATCTGCGAACCGGAAAAGCTGAAACAGGAACAGGTAGGCAAGATGTTTAACCTCTCGGCCACTTATGTAAGCCGCTATTTCAGGAAACATACGGATCAGACCTTACAGGATTATATCGCCCGGTGCCGGCTTAACCTGGTCTGTAATAAACTGCTTTACACGAACCGGCGCATCGGCGAGATCGCCTTTGAACTCGGCTTTTCCGATGAAAGCCACCTCAACCACTTTTTTCGCAAGTACCACGATACCACGCCATCCGCGTTCCGGAAACGGAAACAGGTAAGCTGAGGCTCCCTATTGCTGTACATTGTCCCAGCCGGCACGACCTACTTCTGTTGCTTTAAGCAGTTACCAGGTAATGTTTGTCTTCCTGTGCGGATGCCGGCATGATGTGGTTATTCGACACCCTTCCGGGTCGGCGCACTTATGGTATATAGGTCTTAAAAAAATACCCCGGTCCTTAACGGCCGGGGTATTTGTATGGGTAGATGTTTTGAAATCCTTGCGGGGCCATGTTTTGCCGGCACGGTTCAGAATTTGTTGGGTATCGTAACGCTGAAGGTAGTAATACCCTGCTCGCAACTGGCCTGTATACTGCCGCCCAGTTTGACTAACAGGTGTTTAATGTTCAACAGGCCATAACCATGGGCGTCTTTATGGTCTGCCGGTGCAGCGTTGATGTCGAACAAGGCCGGTAACTGATCGGCGGTTATGCCTTTACCGTTGTCGCTTACCCTGATCCCGATCTTCGCCTTTTCTACATGGAGTTCCAGTTTTACCCAGGACCCGGGCTTTTGCGGATCCCGGAACTTAAAGGCATTAGAGAGCAGGTTGGTCAGGATGAATTTCAGGCTGGGCGCATCGCTGCGCAAGGGTTCGGTATGGTCCAGGCTGCTGGTAAACTCTATACCTTCTGCACGCGCAGCACCGCCGTACTTGTCTTCCATTTCCTGCAGCAGTTGTTTCGGGTCGATAAACGAAATGGTCAGTTCGCCCTGTTGCAGGTTGTAATAGTCGTACATGTTCAGGATAAGCCCGTCCAGTTTCTTTACCGATGTGTCTACCATCGATACCAGGTCTTTGATCTCTTCGATGCTGTCGGACTCCAGGGCGTAATTAAGCGCCGTCAGGATGCCGGTGATCGGGCTTCGTATATGGTGGCTTACATTGTAGGCAAATTTATCCAGCTCGTTGTAGGCGAGCTGCAATTCCTGGTTCCTGGTGGCCAGCTGCGAAGTAGCGGTATAGAACTTGTCGGCCTCTTCGATGGCGCTTACCAGGTCGGCATGTGCCCAGGGTTTGCGTACGTAGCGGAATATATGCCCCTGGTTGATGGCGGCGATAATATCTTCCACATCGGTATAGGCGGTTACGAGTATGCGGATAGGCAGGGGATGCTTTTCCCGGAGTTCGGCGAAAAGCTGTACGCCCGTTTTCTGCGGCATACGCTGGTCGCAAAGCACAACACGGATATCCGGGTTGGCAGTCAACAACTGGTCCACCTCTTCGGTATCGGTAGTGGTCAATACCTTGTAGTCCAGGCGTAGCAAGGCTTTTAAACTTATTAGATTATTGATCTCATCATCAATATACAGTATTTTGATACCGTTTCCTGTGCTCATCCGGCTGCGTTCATTAGGGTTAATAAAAGTAACCTACCTGCGTTCGTTTTATGAAAATAGTGCATCCCGGCGGGATGCTGTTTGCCTGGAATGAGATTGGTCTTCCGGCCTAACAGCACGGAAAGGTACTACTTCGCCCAATCGAAAAAAAATGTACTCCCCTTATCTTCCTCCGATTCTGCCCAAATACGCCCTCCTTGTTCTTCAACGATCACTTTTAACAGGTTTAACCCTATACCCGTACTGGTTTCTCCCTGGGCTACGGCCTGCCCGGTTTTGAAAAGGCCGAAGATGCGGTCCTCATCATTATCCTTGATGCCGGGACCATTGTCTTTTACAAAAAAGCGGTACTGGGCGCCGGCATCGGTATAGCCGATCTCGATTAGGCCTTCGCGCCGGTTGTTGAACTTGATTGCATTGCTGATCAGGTTCTGAAACACCTGTTGCAGCTTGAGTTTCCGGGTTACCAGCGACGGCAGGTTATCCTGTACCCTGATTTCGATATGCGTGGGGGGAAACAGGAGCCTTACGGTATCTTTCACCAATTCCTCTACATTAACGAGTTCTTTGGTTTGTTGTTCAAAACTTTTTTTGGAATAATCCAGGATGGAATCGACCATTTGTGTGAGGTGCAGGGAGGCCTTGCCCATCAGCTGCATTTTAACGGCCAGTTCCTCGCTGCTTACCGTATCGAGCTCGTACTCCAGCGCCGATACGATCATAGCGATACCGGCCAGGGGCGATTTCAGATCGTGCGAAACGGTATAGAGAAACCGTTCCATCTGTTTGTTGACGGCCTCGATCGTGATCAGCGATTGCCGGAGCCTGCGTTGGTAGAAATAAAGATGTTCGAACACATTGACCTTGGCCCGCGTAATCCGGATATCCAGGGGTTTCTGCAGGTAGTCGACGGCTCCTTCCTCGAAGCCTTTCAGTACATACTGTTCTTCTTTGTTGATCGCAGTAACGAAGATGATGGAAATGTCCTTGGTCTTCGCATTGGATTTCAAAATTTTGGCCACCTCAAAACCATCCATGTCCGGCATCTGTACATCCAGCATGATCAGGCCGATGTCAGGGTTTTTCATAATGAGCCTGAGCGCATCGTTTCCTGAATTGGCCTTTAAGAATACACGGCCGGGCATTTCGAGCATATCCTCCAGGCTGATCAGGTTCTCTTCCCGGTCATCGACCAGTAAGATTGTAAAACTTTGGGTTACTCCTTTATTATTCATGACAGGTCAGGACATAACAATTTAGAATAAATAAGCCCCCTGCGATGACGCAGTGGTGTTTCGCTGGTTTGGTTATATGGTTGGTTGGTTCTGAAAATAACCGCCATCCACCCGCTCAGGGACTGTTGTTTTTATCCTGGCCGACAGTAAATTGTGGTTATTCTTTTGCAAAGCTATAACTTAAACCTGATCCGCTTGCAGTATGAGGGTAAGAATAGATTATGCGTATTTTTATGTGTTGTGCTTTACTTATATTTTTTGAAATTTAAATTTGTATAACATAATTATTAGTAAAAGCGGTTACACTGCCTACAGATTATATACATTTGCCACATAAGCTTTTTTTTGTCGCATAACGGGCCTTAGCATGGATTTTACCGCCTGCAAAGCCATGCATGTTTAATAAACAAAAGTTTACATAGAAAAGAACCACCGCTTACATTAACCAACAAAGTAAACCGCCGAAAAGAAATGAGAAACATCCTTGTCATAGATGATGATGAAATCATACAAAATGTACTGGAGAAGATTCTTGTAAAAGAAGGCTTTAGAGTAGAGCGTGCGCAGAATGGAAAAGAAGGTCTTGCAAAATTTGATCTGCTCAAGTACGACCTGGTTATTACCGACCTGATGATGCCTTATGCAAACGGGTTTGAGATAATCAGCAAACTGAAACAACATCCCAACACCGCCAATGCCGCGGTTATCGTTATTTCTTCAATCACCCACGAAGAATCTGTTATGGATAGTTTTAAACTGGGAGTAGATGAATACATCCGTAAACCGATTATGGTTGGGGAATTGTTGCTCCGTATCAAAAAGCTGTTATTAAGCCGACCATCCAATGCCTGATATATTTGCTGATTTCTCTCCGGAGGAACCAGTACGTATACCTTTGCTGGATTCCTTCCTAGAGCTGCCTGTAATCATCCAGATTGCAGTGATTTTCATTTTTATATCCTCTGCCTCTATAGTCTTTATACAGGTAAGGATATGGTTTACCCGTTATAAAGGCCACCGTATGCAAAAGCGGCTGGCCGTGCTGCTGCCGCTTATCGATAACCTGATATCGGAGCACATCATTTTAAGGAATGATGTGATGAATAACAGCGTCCATGCCGACAATGCCGACCTGGATATCGATGCGTTCCGCTTACGCGAGTTCCGGAAAAAAGGAAACAAACAGATCCTGATCGACAGGCTGATCAGTTACCGGAAAGGATTCAGCGGCAGTACCGGCGCCCTGCTACGAAGGTTATATCTCGAACTGGACCTCGATAAGGTTTCGTTTAAAAAGATGAAACGTTCGCAGTGGAATACGAAGGTCAGGGGGATCCGCGAGCTTACGGACATGGACATCTCCATCTCCGATGTAAACATCCTGCCGCTGACGAACAGCAAGCGTAACGAATTGCGCTCGGAAGCCAGGAATGCGTATATCAAACTGAGTAAGAATGAGCCCTTCAAGTTTTTCGATATCAGTACGGAGCCTTTGCTGAAATGGGACCAGATCGAATTGTTCAAAACCATTACGACCACGGAGAATATCGCCCTGCCGAGCTTTGCACGTTGGGTTACCTATTCCAGCAATAAGAGTATCGTATCGTTTTGTCTTAAACTGATTGTCCATTATAACCAGATCGATGCCGGTCCTGCCGTCGTTAAATTGCTGGATAACAAGGACCACGTGCTGCGTGCGGAGGCGATCAACTGCCTGGGTAAACTCAAATACGAAGAGGTAGAGCAGCAACTGCTGCACATCTACAGTAACCAACCGCTTAACTGTCAGCTCGAAATCTTAAAAGCCATCGGCAGGATGGAGACCCGGCACAGCGTGCTGTTCCTGAAACAGGAATTCCTTTATTCTACCGATTTCGATATCCGTAAAAACGCCGCCAGGTCACTGGTTAGAAATGCCCCCAAGGCTTTGATAGAAGAACTGATGGCTTCTTCTTCTGAAGATGGTCAGCTCATACTGAAACACAGCATGAACCCCTTAATCAAATACTAATGGCCGGTATCGGACACTGGATAACTACATTTTACGAGAGCACGGTATTCGTTTACGGTACCGTGTTGCTGGTTATTTATGCATTGCTGGGTTTATTCTCTTACCTCGCAATCCGCAACTTCCTGCGTAAGGAAACCTATACGAATTATTTCGACCTGCTTACCTCGCCGCTCAGCCCGGGTATATCGGTGCTGGCGCCTGCCTATAATGAAGGCCTGTCTATCATTATGAATGTGCAGTCGCTGTTAACGCTCAATTATCCGACGTTCGAGATCGTACTGATCAATGACGGCAGTACCGATAACTCGATGGAACAGCTGATCAGCCAGTTCGAACTGGTGGCCGTCGACTTTGCCTATAACCCGAAGATCAAGACCCAGCCCATCAATCATATTTATAAATCGACCAACCCGGCATTCGGTAAGCTGACCGTAATCGATAAAGTAAACGGTAAGAGTAAGGCCGATGCGGTAAATGCCGGTATCAATATCGCCTCCTTTAACTACTTCGTATGTACCGACGTAGATTGTATCCTGGATAAGAACGCTTTATTAAAACTGGTGAAACCCGTGCTGGAAGAGCAGAGTAAAAGAGTGATCGCAACCGGCGCTACGCTGCGTATCGCCAACTCCTGCGAGATCGACAACGGCGTTATTATCCGGATGAAGCCGCCGCGTAATTTGCTGGCAAGGTTCCAGGAGATGGAATATATACGCGCCTTCGTACTGGGTAAAATGGGTTGGAGCTTTATCAACTGCGTGCCCAACGTATCGGGAGGCCTGGGCCTGTTCGATAAGGAGATCGCGATCAAGGCCGGTGGCTACGACCAGCAATCTTTTGGCGAGGATATGGAACTGATGGTGCGGATGTGCCGCTACGCCTGCGACAATGATATCGACTACGCTATACGGTATATACCCGAAACCCTTTGCTGGACCGAAGGCCCGGTTACCGTCAAAATCTTTAAACTGCAACGTACACGGTGGGCGAGGGGACTGGCCCAGCTGATGTATGCCCACTTTAAAATGCTGTTCAACCCGAAGTATGGCAGGGCCGGTATGATCACCTTCCCCTATAACTTCCTGTTCGAGCTGCTGGCGCCTATTGTCGAACTGACGGGTATTCTCTATTATATCTACCTGATCCTGACCGGGGGCGTAAACTATACCTTCGCGATCCTGTTGCTGGCATTTGTGTATTCCTATTCCGTAATGATCACGACCATGGCCATATTATGGGATCAGCTGGCTTTCCGGCATTACAAGTCCTGGAGAGAAGTGGTATACCTGTGTTCTACGGCCCTGCTGGAATTCTTATGCTATCACCCGTTGATCGTGATCTTCTCATTGCGGGGTTATTACTATTTCCTTACCGGTAAGAAGCACTCCTGGGGTAATATGCAGCGGCAGGGCTTTGGGCAGAAGAAAAAAACATAACAGGCGATTCAAAAATAAGGCAAGTCTACATGAGCAAAAGTATCTGGGATTATATCGGTTCTTTTTTCCAAGGTGGCGTATTCGTCTACGGCATGGTCATGCTGTTGACCTATGCGCTGCTTGCAGTACTTTCATTTATTGCCGTAAACCGTTTCCGTAAAAAAGAACAATATACCGACTACCGTAAACTGACCAGTTCGCCCCTGGCGCCGGGCATATCCGTTATCGCCCCGGCCTTCAACGAAGGCGTAACCATTATCCAGAACGTACGCTCACTGCTTACCCTGAATTATGCCCGTTACGAGGTGATCATCATCAACGATGGTAGTACCGACGATACCCTGGAGAAGCTGGTTACCGAATTCGACCTGGTGCCCATCGACTTTGCCTATAACGAAAAGATCAAGTCCAAACCGGTACGCCGCAT
The DNA here is from genome assembly GCF_003014535.1 of Taibaiella chishuiensis. Classification (GTDB taxonomy): domain Bacteria; phylum Bacteroidota; class Bacteroidia; order Chitinophagales; family Chitinophagaceae; genus Taibaiella; species Taibaiella chishuiensis. The sequence goes on from NZ_PYGD01000002.1 coordinate 182,857, forward strand.
TTTCCGCTCGACCAATACCGCTTACGAAAAGCTGATGGTAGTCGATAAAGAGAATGGTAAAAGTAAGGCCGATGCCTCCAACGCGGGCATCAATGCCTCTTCGTTCGATTACTTCCTGTGTACCGACGTGGATTGTATTATCGAAAAAGATACCCTGATCAAAATGATCCAGCCCTTTATGGCCGAAGAGGGTAAGAAAATACAGGAAGTGGGCGAACCCTGTCCCGAATGTGGTTATGTGCATATCGTAGAAGATAAGCGCCGGGTGATCGCTACGGGTGCAACACTGCGTATCGCCAACTCCAGCGATATCGAGGAAGGGGTGCTGGTGCGTATGCGACCGCCTAAAGCCCTCTTTCCAAGGTTCCAGGAAATGGAGTATATCCGTTCGTATGTATTGGGTAAAATGGGCTGGAGTATGATCAACAGCGTACCCAACGTATCGGGTGGTCTCGGTTTATTCGATAAAGAAATAGCGATCAAGGCCGGTGGTTATGATCCGTTGTCCTTTGGTGAGGATATGGACCTGGTAACGCGTATGTGCGCTTATATGCGCGACAATAAACAGAAATACGCGATACGGTATATCCCTTCTACCCAATGCTGGACCGAGGGACCGCCCAACCTGAAGATCTTCGGCAGGCAGCGTACCCGCTGGGGCCGCGGCCTGATGCAGATCATGGCCATCCATAAAAAGATCCTGTTCAACCCGCGTTACGGCCGCCTGGGGCTTATCGTATTCCCTTATAACTTTTTGTTCGAGTTCCTGGCCCCTATTATCGAGGTATTGGGTATCATCTACTACATCTACATTATTATCACCGGTCAGATCAATGCACAGAATGCCTTGCTGCTGTTGTTGTTCGTATACCTCTATTCGGTAATGATCACCACGATAGCCCTGTTCTGGGACCAGATCGTGAACCGGAACTATAAAACCTGGATCGAGGTGTTTGGCCTTAGCCTGATGGCTTTCCTGGAGCCGATCATTTATCACCCGCTTATCGTGTTCTTCGCGCTTAAAGGGTATTACAACTTTATAACCGGCCGTAAACACGTATGGGGCAATATGCAGCGCCAGGGTTTTGGCCGTCCCAAGAAATAATCGTGCCGCTTTCCTAACAACATATTTCTTTCGCATGAAACAGAAGTATTTTTTTCCATTTATCGCCCTGCTCCTGCTCTTGTTTGCCGGCTTTCCCGTAGCCGCGCAAAAAAATAAGGAACAGGCAAACAGCGACCTGCTTGTCCGGCAGATCAAGGCGGAACTGGAGGGACGCAAGGACTATGCGAAGGCGCTGGAACTCGCCCGTAAAGGCGCTAAGGAGTTTCCGCGTAATGCCGACTTTCAGTACTTGCTGGGCAGGATCCACCTGTTGAACAAAGACCTGCAGAAGGCGCAAAGCCGGGCCGATGAGATTATCGATAAGGCGCCCGAATACCGGGATGCCTACCTGTTGGGCGCCGATATCCAACTGGCACGCAGTAATGAAAACGGTGCGCTTTTTTATATCAATAAAGGACTGAACCGCTTTGGCCGGGATAAAGAACTGAGGCTGAAAAAAATGGTGATCTACCAGGCTGCAGGCAATTATACCATGGCCGGCATGCAGGCCGACTCTTTACTCTATAATTTCGGTAACGACAGGAATGTGGTTGCCACTTATATCAACTACAGGAATGAGACAGGGGCTTATTACATGAAGGCGGGTAATATGTCGAAGGCAGCGGCCGAGTTCCAGAAAGTACTGGAGATCGATCCCAAAAACAAGACCGCCTTCGATGGCAATATGAATACCAAACTGCAATCCGGAGACCTTGAAAGCAGCCTGGCCATTGTCAATACTGCATTGGTACGGGATCCTAATGCCTACGACCTTTTATGGAAGAAAATAGGACTGCTGCAGGAGCTGAAAAGATATCCTGAAGCGCTGGACGCATTGCAGTTTGTCCGTAAGAAATTTCCCGCAGATCATAAAAGCGCCCAGTTGGAAACCGAACTGAGACTGGAGGCGGCGCGGTATTACAAAAGCACCGATCCTTATTCCCAGTATGTAGCCGTATTGGAAAAGTCGCCGGGTAACCGCGAGGCGCTGGAAAACGTGATCAATATCGCGATAAGCCGCGGTATGTATGATGAGGCCCTGGCCTGGATCAATAAAGCCCTGGGTAAGACAGGCTCCGACCGGGAACTGCTGAAAAAGAAAATGAGCCTGCTGGAGCAACAGCAAAAGTATATCGCAGCGGCTGCTATTGCCGATCGCTTATATGGCCAGCAGTCCTCCGATAAAGGATTAAGGGAGTCGTTTATAGACCTGTATAGCGCGGCCAGCCGGGAATACGCCCAGCAACAAATGCCCGACAGCGCTTTATATGCCTATGGCAGGATATTGAGAATTGAACCGGCGAATGAGCTGGCGCTCAACGGATCGGTGAATATCCTGTCCGGCCAGAAAAGGTACGGCGCAGCATTGGACATGGTAGATAAGGCCCTGGGGTATTTCCCCGGCGACGAACGCCTGTTGCTGAAAAAGGCGGGTATCCTGCAGGAGGATGGCCAGGACGAAGCAGCTACCGCGATCCTGGAAACCCTTCAGGCACGCAGGCCGGGCGAAAAAGTGAGCCGCAACCTGGTAGAAGCGCAACTCGTAACCGGCCGCAAAATGATGCAGGCCATGGATTACGATGGCGCCGCAGCTCAGTTCCGTAAAGTACTGGAATTGGAGCCCCAGCATAAAGAAACACTGAATACCATTATCAATATCGACCTGGCCAGGGGCCGCGCCGGTGCTGCAGATGCTTTGCAACATACCGCCGATGCCATTGCCGCTTATCCCCAAGACAGGGAGCTGCTGATGAAAAGGTCTGCCGCATTGTTCAACAGCGGCCGCTATGAAGAGGCCAATACCATTACCGGCGACCTGATGCAGCAATATCCCTACAATACCCGGATCAGGGATGCTTACCGCGATCAGATGACCACCTATGCCGGCGTACAAAGGAAAAACGGCGATACCACGGGTGCTTTGCTGAGTTATGGTAAAGTATTGCAGGTAAAACCGGAAGATACGATCGCCCTGCAATCCATGAACAACCTGTATTTCAATAGCGGTAACTATGAAGCGGTATTATCGACTTCGGATACCGGTTTGTATTATCATCCCGATAATGCCTCCTTTATGATCAAAAAGGCATCGGCGCTGGAACAGCTGCAACGCTACCAGGAAGCGGCCCGGCAGATGGATACCGTCGTTACTTTATATCCCGACCGGGCGCCTTATAAGGATTACCAGTCTTACCTGAAGAGTAAGAATTTTAAAAACCAGATTGGTATTGCTTACCTCAATTCGCATATCGATTCTACGCAGTCGGCCAATATAGCGACCTTGCAATACACGCATTACTTCAAACACTTCAGCCTGGCCGGTAGGTTGAACTTTGCCGGCAGGGCACAGGGAACCGGCCTGCAAGGTGAGCTGGAAGCCTATGTATATCATGGCAAAAAATGGTACTCCTACGCATCGGCGGGTATCGCCAATAAGGTGGTATTCCCCAAGCTGAAAGCTTCCTATTCCCTGTTTCATAATTTCGCAACGAGCTGGGAAGCTGAGCTGGGTGGCCGTTTCCAGGCTTTCGATAGCCTGAATGCCATTTCGGGCGTGGCCTCCCTGTCGCGGTACCTCGGCGACTTCTGGCTGAACCTGCGGGGATATGCGATCTTCTACAATGGTAAGCAATACGGTGCAGGGGTGCTTACGGCCCGCCAGTACCTCAATAATAAAACAGACTTTTTCTACGCAAACGTGGGTTATGGTAACTCGCCCGATGATTTCAGCCGCCTGTACCAGCTTGGCGAGACGGTTAAATACACGACGTACAGCATCGGCGCCGGGTACCAGAAAATGTTTAACTACCGGAATATCGTCAGTCTTAATGGTACCTGGTACAACCAGAAGATCGGCGCCTCGCGTTATCGCAATCAATATGATATCTATCTCGTATTTTTAAGAAAATTCTAGCCGCCCATGAAACGCTCCCGCTTGCTTCCCTTTTGTATCGGTATCCTGGCGGCTGTTATGCCGGCAGGCGCTATGGCCCGTAACCTGGTGCTTACGGCCAATGGTAAATCGGAGTATGCCATCGTTATTCCCGAAGCGGCAAAGAAAGGCGAGTTGAAAGCGGCCAACCAATTACAGCAATTGCTGAAACAATCGGGCAATACCCTGTTGCCCGTGGTAAAGGAAAGTGCCAATACTTATAAAAAGGTAATTTATATCGGCAACTGCAAGGCCGTTACCGGCGCGCACCTGCTCGATGCCCTGCAGGAAGATGGCTTCGTGATGCTGCAGCAGGAAGATAACCTGGTACTGGCGGGTGCCGGACGCGGAACGGAATACGCCGTGTATGCCTTTGCAGAACGCTTTCTCCGGGCCCGTAAATACGATACTTCGGCGGCGGTTGTGCCACAGCAGGCCACGCTGGCCTTACCACCCGATATCCGCATTACCTCCAATCCCGCATTCGGCTACCGGCAGAGTTATTACCCGATGAGTAATAATAATGCTTACCTCGACTGGCACGGGTTGCAGCGTTTCGAAGAACTATGGGGGATTTGGGGACATTCTTTTTTTAAACTCGTACCACCGGCTACCTATTTCCAGGCGCATCCCGAATATTATGCTTTAGTCAATGGCAAACGCCGCACAACACAGCTTTGCCTGAGCAATGCGTCGGTATTGCAGATCACGGTAGACCGGCTCCGGGAGCTGATGCAGGATAGCCCCGACGCAGTATACTGGTCGGTAAGCCCTAATGACGAAGCTGGTTACTGTACCTGTCCCCTGTGCCGGAAGGCCGATGAAGAAGAGGGTGGGCCGCAGGGTTCGGTCATCCGTTTTGTCAATAAAGTAGCGGCAGCATTTCCTTCGAAAAAAATAACGACCCTGGCTTATGGTTATACGGTGCAGCCTCCCCGCATAACCAAACCTGCCGGTAATGTCTATGTCTTCCTGAGCAGTATCGATGCTTTCCGCGAACAGTCCCTGGCCGACATCGCTTCGGCGGCTGCTTTCCGTAAGGCGCTAACGGGTTGGAGCGCTATAACCAACAATATTTTTATATGGGATTATGCAACGGAGTTTACCAACTACCTGGCGCCTTTTCCACGACTGCACACCTTATCTGCCGATTTTACCTACCTGCAAAAGAATAAGGTGAAAGGCATATTCGAACAAGGCAGCGGCGATACCTATAGCGATATAGCAGAGCTGAACAGTTATGTACAGGCCAAATTACTCTGGGATCCGGCAGCAGACCAGCAGGCTATCGTTACCGATTTCTGCCAGGGATATTACGGCAAGGCGGCGCCTTATGTAATCAAATACCTGGAGGCCCGGGATGCGGCGCTGAAGCAGTCGGGCAGGCATCTCGATATCTATGGCAGCCCGGTTGCCGATAGCAGGGGCTTTTTAGCGCCTACCCTGATCGATAGCTACGACCAGTTGCTGGAGAAGGCGGCGCAGGCCCTGGAAGGAACCGGCCTGGAGGCCAGGGTGAGCAGGATACGCCTGTCGCTGGATTATACGGTATTACAGCAGGCACGGCACTTTGGTAAAGATCAGTATGGGTTCCTTACCGATAACGGGGGCGCGGCTTATCCATTGAAGCCGGATTGGATGAAAAGGGTAAATCGCTTTGTGCAGGCCTGTAAACAAGCCGGCGTTACCGAACTGTCGGAAGGCGGCTTAAGCCCGGACCAATACGGGGCGGAATGGAAGCAAATTGCAGCGCGGCCCTGGCCGGCTAACCGCGCTGCCGGTGCAGCAGTAACGCTATTGTATCCTTATGTGGAAGATTACCCCGCAAAAGGCAACCGCACGCTTACCGATGGTATGACGGGCTTCACGGATTTCAGTTATAACTGGTTATGTTTTTATGGAACGGATATGGTGGCTACGCTGGATGCCGCTAATATAAAGGGCGCCGGCAATATCAGTATCAATTTCCTCGACGATCCGCGGCATTGGATATTCCCACCGGAGCAGGTGATCCTGGAAACATCGGCAGATGGTAAAACCTTTACCCGCCTGGCTTCGAAAACAATGGATAAACCGGTGGAACATAACGAAGCCGGCATCGTTAATGTACTTTTTAAATTGCCTGCAGGCGTTGAAGCCCGGCTGATAAGGGTTACAGCGATCAATGCCCGCGAGTTGCCTGCCTGGCGGAATTACAGCAATAAGAAACCGATGATTGCCTGCGACGAGATCATGCTACTGCCCTGAAGGCGGTAACAGCCACCGGCAGGCTATTGCCTGCCGATAGAATTTTCTATTTCCTGTATCCTGAAGTTGAGGTCCAGCAAGCGGTCTGCATTGTTACCTTCTACCTCGAAAATTTTCATTTCTTTTTCCAGTTGCGTCTTCATATCCTTCAGCGCTTTTTGCAGGATACTGTATCCCGAGCTGACTTCTTTCTTGATAAAGGCCAGGTCGTCGACCATTTCCTCCTGTAATGCTTCGAATCGCCTGGACACCACAGCGATCTGGTGTTCCAACTCCCAGTCTCCCGGGTTATTGATATCGGCTTCTTCCAGTGCCAGGAGCAAAAAACGGGTACTACGGATCAATTGAAGTTTGGTGGCTCTTACATTATCCCATAATTCTTCAATTTTGGTCATCTGGTCTTTCATCTTTGGTTTGGCTTTGTTGGTTTGGTCGACAAAAATAAATTTTTTCGGCGAACAACAAATGCTTTGTGAACCATTATCTATGCGGCATCCGGCGATTTTGCAGGCTTACCGGAACGGGTAGAAATAACAGAGATTTAAACCGCTTTTGCTTTGTCTTTTAAACGGATGTCCGTATATGAACGGTAAAGCCTGTTGCTGCTCCCTGGGCATTTAGCGTAAAGCTTAGCAACATTTTTTGTTTTCCTGTATAGGCGGGCACTTTACGGTGCCATAACTACAGAACACGCAGCAATCGCCTGGTTTGGGTTTGAGCAGGGTAGCGCAATGCCCGCATTGGTAAAAATACCAGCAGGCATCCGTGGGCATGGTTTCTTCTTTAGCGTAGCCACAGTCGGGGCAGGTGATCGTTGATTGCAGTAATAGGTCCATTTAAGGTTTGTTTTTATCCGTTATGGTATAACCGGTAGCGTTTATGGTTTTTTCGATGGTTGTAAGATTTACCCGGGTCGTATCCCAGGTTACCGTCGCTTGGCCGGCCTCGTAGGATACGGTACATTGCAGCACGCCGGGCAATGCGCCGACCGCGCTGCTGATATGTTCGCCACAGGAGGCACAGGTCATCCCGCTCACCCTAAAGGTTGCCGTTGCAGCCGGTATACCCGCGGCCACCTGTTGTGGCTTTGCCGGGACACCGGGGTAAAAGAGATGAGCATATACCGGGAAGGCAAGCAGGAAGCCGGCAAGCACCGTGACGATACCGAGGAAAAGCTTACTGTGGATGAATTTCGTTTTGCCTGGTTGTTCGCAATTACAATGCAGCTGCCTGGCGGGTCTTAGCTTACGGTACCAGGCCAGGGCCAGGAATACAACCGTAGCCGCTATGCAATAAGGTCTGGCTGGCTCCAGCCAGGAGAACGCGGAAGCCATGCCGCTTACACCGGTGAGTAATGCCAGCAGCGGGGCAATACAACAGAGCGAAGCGGCAAGCGCCGTACCCAGGCCGGTAATTATTTTCAGGTTCAGGTTCATATCAGGGCCAGGCTGGGTTGGTCATCAAGGATCCTGAAGAAAGGTTTGAGCAGGTTGTTATACTCCCGGTTTACCGAGTAGAACAAGGTTTGCGCCTGCCGGGTCATGTTGATGATTTCCCGGTCTTTGAGTTTGCGCAAATGCTGCGATACCGCCGAGATACCCATGTCGAGGATATCGCTCAGGTCACAGACGCAGAGCTGTTTTTCTTTATAGAGCAGGTACAGGATCTTCAGCCTGGTGGGGTTGCCCGCCAGTTCCAGGGCCTTGGATAAGTAGGTAAAAGTGTCGCTTCGTTCGGCTACCCGCACCTTACAGCGGTTGATCTGCGTGATATCGGCCTGCTGCCGTTGACAGGAATGATGGTCCATGGTGTAAAAATACGGTATTTTATTATTTAAGCAATTGCTTAAATACGATTGGCTACGGCTGTTGCCTGGAATACGCTGATTTGCGGGCAGCAGCACAGTCCTGTTTATACTGAAGGGCCAGGCCCGGAGTTGCTTCCAAAGGGCTTTACAGGCTTATCGGCAGGATATTAGCCGTAATATCCTGCCGATGTTCGCTGAAATAGATAATTTTGCCTGTTTTAGCGAAACGAAGTGCTGCTGCATGCAGGGGTGGGATCGCTTAACAGAGTGGCGCCAATAGGGATGCTACCGCAATAAAGGACAAAGTACGATTATGAATATTTTCGATCTTATCATTAACGATAAAGAAGTGGTTGCCCTGGACGATGTGTTCCTGGATGAGGAGAACCAGCATACGATTCAACAGCTGATCAAGGAATACAGATACGTGGACGAGCTGAGTCATTACGGCCTGCCGGTAAACAACAAGGTATTGCTCTATGGCAAGTCGGGCTGCGGTAAGACTACGGCAGCCAAGGCCATTGCACATAGCCTGGGCAAAAGCATCCATATCTTAAACCTGAGCAATATCGTTTGCGCGAAAATCGGTGAGACCTCCCACAATATAAAAATGGTCTTCGATAAAGCGGGCAGGGAAAAATCGGTATTGTTCCTGGATGAGTTCGACCATATCGGGAAGGCGAGGGATAATGACGAAAAAGAAGTGGGCGAGATGAAAAGGCTGGTGACCAGCCTGATCCAGCTGATCGACTATTATCCCAAAAATGCGATCCTGATCGGGGCTACCAATTACCCCGAAATTATAGATCATGCGCTGATGCGGCGCTTCCAGCTGCGGATCGACTTCCGCATGCCCCCGGCTGATATGCTCGACGCTTACTACGATAAGCTGCTTGCTGCGTTTCCAGCCGCTATACGGGATATCGGCCGCATCTACGATATCTCTTTTGCCGAAGCCAAAGACTATGCCTTTACCGAAGTAAAAGCCAGGCTGATCGCACAACTGGAAGCGGGTACCTGGGTGCCGGAGGCATAAATAACACGGTTACCTGAAGGTATAACCGATCGACAACCGGCAGCCCCGGTTGTACACCCGTATATTATCATTCCGGTTATCGCCCAGGGTATAACTGTTGGCATACTGGATAATATCCGTCAGGCCGAGGCTATAGCCTGCACTCAGGGATAGCCCGAAGTCAAAGCGGTAGGCCAGTCCTGCATGAAGGCCGCAATCGAATTTCTGCAGGTATTTGTCCTTGCTTTCGTTATCGCCCGGCGTACCATATATGCTCTTGTCGCTGAAATACCGGCCCTGTTCGTCTTTGCGGTTGATGGCCGCACTGAGCAAGGCGCTGAGATAAGGTCCTGCATATACCTGCAGGCCTTTGAGCCTGTAGGTGATATTGGCAGGTTGTAATTCCAGGTAGCTCATTTTTAAAACTGAGTTATAAGGGCTGTTGATGCTGTCGCTGAGGGTAAGACTGGCTTGGATGTGGTTGAAGAGCAGGGCATGTTTCAGCCCGAAGTGTGCGGTTATATTATGATCCAGCACCAGGCCTATATGATAGCCGGTTTTGTTGCCGGCCGGACCTGCTCCAAAAACATAGGCCAGGTCTTTACCATAAAGGCCGCTATAATTCAGACCGGCTATAATACCGACGGATAGACGGCCCGGTTCGGTACCGGTTTTTTCAAAATCTATATTGGTAGTCCTGTTTCCTGCCGGGTATGCCGTATCCTGTGCTGCACAAGGGGCGCTCAAAACGAGGAGCAGCAGTGGTTTTAGTAGTCGGTTCATGTCTTATGTTTTAGAAATTGATGTCCCAGATGCCGGCCGCTTTTTCGAGGGCAACGAGCGCTGCGGCACAATTGAATAAGGTTTGATAATAGTTTTGCTGTACTTCGTTATAGGTGCGTTGTGCATTCAGTACTTCCAGCAACGAGGTTTCTCCCCGCCGGTAGCTGTATAATTTCCCCTCCAGTATTATTTGAGCACCGGCGAGCAAACCGGTATTGAATTGCAAGGCCTGTTGCCGGGTAGCCTGGTAATTAAAAAACGCCTGTGTAACTTCTGCCTGTACCTGTAAGGCAGCCTGCTGATACCGGGCTTCGGTCTGCAACGTGGTATAATAAGCGGTTTTCAGCGCTCCGCGGTTATTGTTGGAGAATTTAAGCGGGATACTCAGGCCCAGGTTGGTCTGTACAAAAGAAGGCGTTGGCGCTATCGCATTGCGTACATACGAGGCATAGGTAAGCCCGGCGCTCAGTCCCAGGTCGATAACCCTGCTGGCCTTTGCCAGCGCCAGCATTTTCTCTGCTACCGTTTTATCCTGTAAGGCTGCGGCGAGGTCGGCACGGTATTGCCGCGCATCGCTGACCAGCCGTGCCAGTTCGAAGTTGCGGTCGAAAGGAGTAAAGTTGCCAGAGGCCACCATAAGGGTATCGGATGTAAGCGTGCCTGTAAATACCGCGAGTTCGCTCAACGAGGTTTTCCAATCTGCGATGGCCTGGTACACATCATTGCGCATGGTTGCAGCTTCCAGCCTGCTTTGGCGGGCATCGAGGTCGCTGATGGCGCCGGAGTGCGCGCGTATACTGTCCGATTGGGCCAGGCGGTTCATCGCATCATAGGCCTGGAACTGCACCTGCACCAGTTGCCCGTTGCGTATCGCTTCCAGGTATTTCAGGGTGGCTTCGGCACGCAGGTTGCGGAAGTAGTCCTGTAACAGGTAACCGGCCAGTTCGCTTTCACTTTTAGCAAGGTCGATCCGGGCCTTCCGTTTACCGCCCAACTCTACCGTCCAGCCGATACCGGCGCTGTAACCATTGCCCATATTCAGGCGGCGCTGGCCGTTGTCGAACCAGCCGGCACTTAACTCCGGGTCAGGAAAAATTTTTGCGGCTTCTATATTGGCGGCGGCAACCGGTATATTGAATTTTTCAGCGGCATAGGCAATGTTGTGTTTGCCTACCCGGTCGATATACTGTCCATAAGGCATTGTTTTTTTTAGGAACAAAGTATCGGTCTGGCCGTAAGCCACGCCGGTGGCCCAAAGTAGCATACAAGCGCCGGGTAGATATTTTCGGAATAAGGAGGAGTGTAACATATTTCTTTTTTTAGGCGGAAGGCTGCTGGTTATTATTATTTCCATGCTTTCTTTTTTCAAGCAGGTAATAGAGCGCGGGGAGTGCATACAAGGTGATCACGGTGGCAAAGAGCAGGCCGTAAACGATCACGGTGGCCAGGGGTCTTTGTACATCAGAACCGATACCTGTGGCCAGCGAAGCAGGCAGCAGGCCAAGTATCGCAACGGTAGCGGTCATCAGTACCGGCCGGAAGCGTTGCCGCGCGCCTTCGCGCACGGCGTCCTGCAGGGCAAATCCTTTTTTGCGCAGCATATTGAATTGAGCGATCATCAGTACACCGTTCTGAATGGCTACGCCAAAGAGGGCTATAAAACCTACCGCGGAAGAAACATTCAGCGTCATACCCCGTATATTGAGAGCCAGCATACCACCGAACAACGCGAGCGGTACCACGCTCATCAACAGACCTGCCTGCCGGAAATTACCGAATGCGCCATACAGCAGGATGAACATGATCGCGAGCGCCATGGGTACGATAACGGCCAGGTGCCGGTAGGCCCTGTTCTGGTTCTCGAACTGGCCGCCCCATTTGATGTTGTATTTATCATGGTCATACCGGATCGTTTTATCGATACGCTCCTGGGCCTCCTTCATGAAGTTGGTCAGATCGTTGCCCCGCAGGTTGAGCCTTACGGTCACCTGTCTTTTGTTCATCTCCCTGGATATGGTGCTTTCGCCGGTGTTGAGCTTTACGTCTGCAACCTGCGATAAGGGTATTTTAGCCCCCGATTCGCTGGTCAGCATCAGGTTGCCTATTTGCTCGGGCGTGCTGCGGCTGTTTTCGTTATAGCGGCAGGTTATATCATATACTTTAACGCCCTGGAAGATTTGTGATATGGCTTTACCCCCTATCGCGGTTTCGATAAGATCCGATACATCGGATACATTCAAGCCGTATTGCGCAATCTTGTCCCGGTCTGCAATGACTTGTAGCTGGGGCAGGGGCGGCTCCTGGTCTATGGCCAGGTCTACGGCACCTTTTACCCCGCGCAGGGTTGCCAGTACGGCTTCGGCGATCCGGCGGGTTTCTTTAAAATCCTCGCCATATATTTTTACAACCAGCTCGCTGTGCGCCCCTGCGATCTTATCCATTACGCCATCGATCATAGGTTGGGAAAAGGCTACATTGTAACCCGGCATACGGGCATACTCGGCCGCCAGTTCCTCGACCAGGTCTGCCTTGCTCCTGCCGCCTTTCCACTGGCTATAGGGCAGGAGGCCTACACTGCATTCAAAATGCGAAGGTGTCCAGGCGTCCGTACCATCGTCATTGCGCCCGGCCTGCACCATCACATAGGTTACCTCGGGGAATTTCAGCGTATGGGCGCGCAGGCTATCGCTCATCTCTTTCGATTTGTCGACTGTAATACCCGGCGGCAGTGATACCTGCAACCAGATGGAGCCTTCGTCGAGCGGTGGCAGGAAGTCTTTGCCTACCGTAAAGGTCAATGCCAGTGCGCCCAGCAGGATTAGTATCAGGGGCAGTACGACCTGTTTTGGTTTTTGCAATAGCCTGGCTACACGGCGATGATAAGCGGCGGTCAGCTTTTCCATCCATTTATTATGATACACCTTCTGTGGTTTACGGTACACGGCATAGGCCAGGCCGGGAATAAGGAATAAGGCCACCAGCAGCGCGCCCAGCAGGGCATAACCCACGGTAAAGGCCATAGGCGTGAAGAGTTTTTTCTCTACGCGTTCAAACGCAAATAAAGGCAGGTAAGCGGTAATGATGATGACCGTTGCAAAGAAGATCGGTCGTGCCATTTGTTTTACCAATGCTGCCACGCCGGTTTCTGTCATGGTTGCTGTTTCCTCTTCTTCTCTTTGCTTGAGTACGGCTTCCATCATCACGATAGCGCCGTCGGCAATGATCCCGAAATCGATAGCGCCCAGCGATAAGAGGTTGGCCGGTATATGCGTGAAATGCATGAGGATAAACGCGGTGAGCAGGGATATGGGTATGGTGATAGCCACCAGCAGCGCGCCCCGCCAGCTGCCGAGAAAGATGATCAGCACGATGATAACCAGGCCCATACCTTCGAGCAGGGTTTTGGATACGGTATGCAATGTGGTGTCCACCAGGTTGGTGCGGTCGAGGAAGGCATGTATTTTTACGCCTTCGGGCAATACATTTTTATTCAGGTCGGCTACGGCATCGTTCACGCCATGTAAGACCACCGAAGCATTCTGGCGTTTCAGCAACAATACGATGCCTTCTATATTATCTGAATAATTGGCGCCGCGTTTGTCCGAATACCCCAGTGCACCTTTACGTTCCAGGTTGCCGTATTTTATAGTGCCGATATCGTTCATCATAATGGCGGTACCATTGGCCGATTTAACTACGATCCTGCCGATATCATCCAAAGTCCTTACCAGGCCTATGCCGCGTATCACATAGGCCTGGTCGCCGCGGTTCAGCACACTGCCGCCGGCATTGGTATTGTTGGCCTGTACCTTGCTTACTACATCATTGAGCGAGATATTGTATTGTTCGAGTTTATGCGGGTCCAGCTCGATCTGGAACTGCGTGGTAATGCCGCCGAAATTGGTAACATCGGCCACACCGGGCACCTGCCTGATGCGGGGAACGATCACGAAATTCTGCAGGTCGGTAAGCGCCCGCAGGTCATGCGATTTGCTTTCGATCACATAACGGAATATTTCGCCGGTGGGTGAGGTGAGCGGATCGAGCCCGGGCGATGCGCCATAAGGTAAAGCCAGGTCGGACAGGCGTTCCTGGATACGCGTCCGGGCAAAGTAGTCGTCGGTGCCGTCTTCAAAAACAATCGTTACCATCGACAGGCCAAAGGTGCTTTTGCTGCGCATGACGTGCATGCCCGGCAAGCCGTTGACCGCGCGTTCGATCGGGATGGTGATCTGTTGTTCTACTTCTTCAGCCGCGAGACCGGGTACCTGCGTTACCACCTGCGAGGTAACATCGCCGATATCGGGATAAGCCTCGATGGATAACTGCGTCCAGGAATAATAACCGAAAAGTGCCAGCAGGGTGAACAATGCCAGGATCAGCCAGCGTTTAGCCAGGGTAATGTTGAATAGATTTTTCACACGGGTATGTTTTTGTCTTTTGAATTATTGTGCATCTGACAGGTAATAGGCGCCTTCGCTGACCACGATATCGCCGTTTGCCAGCCCGGACAAGATCTGTACGTTACCATTATATGTTACGCCGGTCTGTACATACCGTTTTATATACCGGTCCTTGCCCGACTGCAGCCACACATAACTTTTATCATTGAACTGCATCACGGCTTTGGCCGCTACAAATATGGACTGTTGCGGGTTTGCCATAAACTTTACAGTTACATACATGCCGGGTTTGAGGGCATGGTCGGGGTTGTCGCAGGCTACGAGCACATGTACGCTCCGGGTGTCCTCATCCATAATTTCATCCACGTGGAAGATCTTACCGGTAATGGTCCGGCCCGGGAAAGCCGGCAGGCTTACTGCTGCCCCGGCCAGGTCCCGCACCAGGTGCAGGTCTTTTTCTTTGATCATACCCGCTACCCATATTTTATCCAACTCGGCTACCTTGGCATGCGGGGCATCGTCTGCCTTTATATACTGGCCGTTCACGACATCGTTGGCTACCACTTCGCCGGCTATAGGTGACCGTACTACCAGGGGCTGACCCAAAACCAATTGCTGCACATCGGTCTTAAATATCTTAAGGGAGGCGAGCGCATTCTGGTACTCTTTTTCTTTCATGTCGAAATCGGTTTCCGCTTCTTCGAGGTCTTTGGCCGCGCCTACGCCGTTTGCCTTCAGGTCCTGCTGGCGTTTTAATACCCGGCCTGCATTCTGGCAGGCTGTCTTTGCCTGTAAAAAAGCTTTTTGTGCTTCCATGAAATCCGGTGAGGTCATTTCAAAAAGCGGGGTGCCGGGTTGGGTCTTCATGCCCAGGCGCAGGTATACCCGGGTAACCCTGCCGGAGAAGGGCGGCGCTATCTCGGCATACTGGTTGGGAATGGCTTTTACGGTGGCGCCGGATACCAGCTCGGCACTGTAAGGGCCATAGGTGATGGTACTGGTACGGAGCCGCGCCTTAACGGTGGCATAGGGCGACAGGGTAACGGTATCGCCGCTTACCCGGAAATCTTCCGTTTTGCCGGCTCCCTGTTTATTGCCGCAACCGGCCGCCGCCAGTGCGATCAACAGGACCGGGCTTTTTTTTCTGAACGCCGTACTGGAGAAAATGCTATTCATTTTTGGAGTTACTTTTTGAAGTGGATGGAAAAAATAGGATGCCGCTTCCGCCGGGGTGCCGGGGAGTATGTGATCAGCAGGGTAACAGGCGGAGGGCAGGGGGGACTGTCCTTCAGCCCCCTTGCGCCGTCCGGGTTACAACCAGGTATGGAACTTTCGTATGAACCAGTTCTTGACCCATTGGGTGAGCAGGCAATAGGACACCAATATGCCGGTCAACCAGGGGAAATAGTGTAGGGGCAGGGCCTGCAGGTTCAGCATCGGTGCAAAAGGCGAAAATGGAATAAGGATCCCGATGGCCATGATCAGCGCGGTAAGCGCTACTACAGGCGCTGCGGCCCAGCTCTGGATAAAAGGTATTTTCCGGGTACGGATCATATGGATGATCAGCGTTTGCGAAAGCAGGCCTTCGATAAACCAGCCGCTTTGAAACAAGGTCTGGTGTGCGGGGCTGTTCGCCTTAAACACAAAGAACAGGACCGCAAAGGTTGCAAAATCGAAAATGGAACTTATCGGCCCTATAAATAGCATAAACCTCGAAACCCCGCGCGCATCCCATTTCTTTGGTGTTTTCAGGAAGTCGTCATCCATTTTGTCCCAGGGTATGGATATCTGCGATACGTCGTACAGCAGATTTTGTACCAGCAGGTGTATGGGCAGCATAGGCAGGAAAGGCAGGAAGGCGCTTGCGCCCAGCATACTGAACATATTGCCGAAATTGCTGCTGGCCGTCATCTTGATGTATTTGATGATATTGCCGAAAGTTCTTCTGCCATAGATCACGCCTTTACGCAGGACCAGCAGGTCTTTTTCCAGCAGGATAATATCGGCGCTTTCCTTGGCGATATCTACCGCGGTATCCACGCTGATGCCCACATCGGCCTCTTTAAGCGCTGCTGCATCATTGATGCCGTCGCCCATAAACCCTACCGTATGTCCCTTGCTGCGCAAGGCTTTTACCACGCGCACTTTCTGGAGTGGGCTCAGTTTGGCAAACACCGAAACGCTGTCTATGCTGGCGTCGAGGGCCTCGTCCGACATGGCTTCGAGCTCATTGCCATTAATGATCTGCTGTACGGGGATACCGGTATCCCGGCAGATCTTCCGGGTCACGGTTTCATTATCGCCGGTAACTACTTTTATAGCAACACCCAGTTTTTGAAGCGCTTCGATAGCCGGCTGTGCCGAGGGTTTTGCCGGATCGAGAAAACCGATAAAACCGGTCAGGGTCATGTGCTGCTCGTCGCTCACGCCATAGGTTAGCGGATGGGCGGGGTCGAACTCGCGAATGGCAACCAGCAATACCCTTAGCCCTTCCTCGTTCATTTTTTTCGAGGTCTGCAGTACGATATTGCGCATGGTTTTATCCATAGGCACCACGTGGTCGTTCTCGATATGTAAGCTACGGTTCTCGCCCGGTTCGAAGGCACTGTCGCATAAGGGCAGCATCTCTTCCACGGCGCCTTTACAGATCAGCAGGTGTTTGTTGTTGTGCATTTTCAGGATCACCGACATGCGCCTGCGCTGGAAGTCGAAGGGGATTTCGTCGACCTGCACATAACGTTCTTCCACACCTAGGTAGTCGTGTAGTTCGGCATGTTCCAGCACGGCCTTGTCCAGCAGGTTTTTCAGTCCGGTCTGGTGGAAGCTGTTCAGGTAGGCCCATTTCAGCACTTCATCGTCTTCCACACCAAAAACGTTCAGGTGTTTTTCCAGTACAATCTTATCCAGGGTCAGGGTACCGGTTTTATCGGTGCAGAGGATGTCCATGGCGCCGATGTTCTGGATGGCGTTCAGCCGCTTTACGATCACCTTGCGTTTGCTCATATTCACGGCGCCTTTGGCCAGGTTGGCCGTAACGATCATCGGTAGCATTTCGGGCGTAAGCCCTACCGCTACGGCAATGGCGAAGAGCAGGGCCTGCAGCCAGTCGCCTTTTACGAGGCCATTCACCAGGAAGATGACGGGTACCATCACGAACATAAACCGGATCAGCAGGAAACTGATCTTATTGATGCCCTTGTCGAATGCGGTCTCTGGACGTTCGCCGGTAATGGACCGGCTGATGCTGCCGAAATAAGTATGACTGCCCGTGGCAACGGCTATGGCGGTAGCGGTGCCGCTCACCACATTAGTGCCCATAAAGGCCAGGTTGTTTAATTCCGTTGGCTGATGTTTGTCGGCATCCCGTATTGGCAGGTAATTTTTCTCTACAGGCAGGGCCTCGCCGGTCAGCATGCTTTCGCTTATAAACAGGTCTTTGCTACGCAGGATACGGCAATCTGCGGGTATCATATCACCTGCAGACAAGTATACCAGGTCGCCGGGTACCAGTTCGCTGATTGGTAAGGCCACCTGCCCGTTGAATTTCCGCAGTACGGTGGCTGTTGTTTTAACCATGCTTTTCAGCCGGTCTGCGGCTTTATTGCTCCGGTACTCCTGTGTAAAACGCAACAGGGCGCTTACCACAACCATGATCGATACGACGATCACGGTTTTGAAGTCGCGGTCGGCAGGCGGCGCCAGCACCACGTCGATCACGAACGATATGGAAGCGATCGCCAGCAGGATAAAGATGAAAGGGTTTATAAAGGCCTTTAATAACTGCATGTACCAGCGCGATGCCTTTTGATGTGCGACTTCGTTCCGTCCGAATTTCAAGAGGCGTTCGTCGGCCGTAATCCTGGAAATGCCGTCGGCACTGCTTTCCAGCATGGCGTACACAAAGTTTTCATCCTGCATCGATGCCTGCTGCAATTTCAGCACAGTGCCGGTATGCATGCCGTTGGAGCTGATCAGGGATTGGAAGGGCTTCCTCATTTTTTCTTTCAGCGTTTTCATCATTTCCTGTTTTATTGGGTAAAGTATAAGCCATTAAGAAGGCCGTGCAGGATTGTTTTCAAGGCATGGGCATGCCGGGCGCTTTACAGGTCGGTCTGTTTACCCGTTATTTCCCAGCTTACCTTATTCACTTTGGTTTCGATGGTCAGCCGGCTGGCTACCCGTTCCATAAAGCTGTCCTGCGGGGTCAGCGCTTTTATTGCGGCAGTAATGATCACATCATCGGACTCGTGGTGCTCGTCACTGCTCAGCGATTGCAATAAGAGTTTGTCATCGTTGCCGAGCATCTGCATCAACAGTACCCGGATGTGGTTTTCTACGTCTGTCTTGCATTTTATGGTAAAGAGGTAGTCGGTCTGTGTCGCCGCCGATTGGGTAAAGGTGAGCCGGTTCAGTTGCAGGCCTACGGGGCGTAACACGATATGGGTAAGCATCACGGCGGCCGATACCACTGCGGCTTCGGCGAACATACCCAGTCCGCAAAGCGAGCCTACTGCGGCGGAGCACCATATGGTCGCCGCGGTGTTCAGTCCCTGCACATTCAGCCCGTCTTTCATGATTACGCCGGCGCCCAGGAACCCGATACCGCTTACGATATAAGAGGCGATACGGCCGGTAGCGTCGCCTCCGATCTGCAGGGACAGCAATACAAAGGCGGCCGAGCCCATAGCGACCAGGGTATTGGTCCTGAGCCCCGCGCTTTTTTGCCGCCATTGGCGTTCGAAGCCGATGGCCGCGCCCAGGGCAAGCGATGTAAATAGCCTGATGCTGAAATCCAGGATTTCCATTTTGTCTCCGGTTGATTGCTGTTAACGATGCCGCAAAATTCAGCAACCGCGCCCGGAAAGACCGTTAGAGCGTGAATAGAAAAAAATTAGAATTTTATTAGAAAGGATAAAATGGCCACCAAGGGCTGTTTCAGAGATGGGGCAATACGATGGTAAAGGTAGTGCCGCTGTCTTTATGCGAAACGACGGAGATCCGGCCCTGGTGCAGGCTGATGATCTTTTCGCTAAGCGGCAGGCCGATGCCATGACCGTAAGCGCGTTCTTTATTTTCGCCCCGGTAAAAAGGGCGGAAGATATGGGGCAGGTCTTCGGCAGATATGCCGATGCCCTGGTCGGAGAACCGGAGGGTCAGGTGTTGTTCATCGAAGGCAAGGGACACCGTACATTTGGGGGGCTCTGAAAATTTGCAACCGTTCTCAAAAAGGTTGCTGAAGGCGACTTTCAGCAGGTATTCATTGCCATTTACGGTCATATGCTCCTCCTGTTCGAATTCGCTTTCAAAATGAATGTCCATCTGGTAGCCGGGATTGCTCTGCTGTACCTGTTGCATCGCATCCAGCAGTACTTCATCTATACGTATCTTTTTAAAGGTGATCTCGGAAGGATCGTAACTGGCTTTGGCCAGGTCCAGCAGGCTGTTCGACAGGCGTACGATTTTTCGGGAGTCGCTTAAGGCATTGCGGATCGCTTCCCGGTATTCCTCCCGGCTGCGTTCTTTATCGGCCGACAGTTCCAGCTCTGTAATCATGGCGGCCAGGGGCGTCCTTAATTCGTGGGAGATATTGGATACAAAATGTTTCTGGGCGTCGAACGATTGTTCGAGCCGGTCCAGCATGGCATTAAAGGTAGCTGCGAGTTCGGACAGTTCGTCCTTGCTGTCATTGCTGCTTAACCTTAGGTCCAGGTTTGTTGCTGTTATATTCTTCGCCTTCTCGATCATGGCGCTTACGGGTTTAAAGGCTTTCCTGGAAAAGAGAATACCGGCCACAAGGATCAATAATACCGAAGCGACGAATACGATGATGCTATTGGTAAGCAGGTGACTGAGTTTGCTGTACCCGTACTGGTCGTAGGCCGCAGCGGTAATGATATAATTCTTGCCGGCAAAGGGATAACGCAGCCCTATTACCTGCCAGTGTTGCTGGTAAAATTCGATCTCCCCTTTCCTGTTGATCTCTTCGATCATGGGCCGGGTCTCCTTTACGAAGTCGATATCGACCGCATCGTGGTAGAGCAGTACGAAGCCGGTGTCGTAAATGGCTACCTCGACCTCGTTCAGTACTTTGCGGTTGTTGTGGTAAATGTCCTGCAGTACCTTCCGGTCTACATTGGCATTAAGAAATACGGTGGCCTTGGTTACCGCTTCCTTTTTGAGCAGGCTGTAAAATTCTTTTTCCCGGTTTTGTTTGGCAGACCAGTAGATAATAGTGGCAAACAGCAACAGGATAATTGCCGTAATGATGGTGAAAAGTACAACAAGCCGGGTCTTTATGTTCATGCTTCCGATTTCAGGATAAAGCCCATACCGGGTTTGGTATGGATCAGTTTTTTATCAAAGTTCCGGTCAATTTTCTTACGCAGGTAATTAATATATACGTCGATAAAATTGGTGCCGGTATCGAAATGGGTTTCCCATACTTTATCTGCGATCTCTACCCGGGATAAGACGCGGTCAGGGTTTTGCATCAGGTATTCCAGCAATTTAAACTCTTTGGGGGTCAGGCTGATCTCCTGTCCATCACGTTTTACGATCTTGGTATGTAAGTTCATTTCCAGGTTATCGTAACGCAACAGGAAGCCGGAAGCATTGCCGTTGCTGCGGTTGCGCTTGAGTAAGGCCCTGATGCGTACCAGTAGCTCCCGCATCTCGAAAGGTTTAACCAGGTAGTCGTCGGCGCCCGCATCGAAGCCTTCTACCTTATCGTCGGTAGTGCCCAGGGCCGTAAGCATAATGATAGGAATGTCGGGTTTGGTTTGCCGGATCTGCCGGCACAGGTCTATGCCGTCTATCCTGGGAAGAACAATGTCGGTAATAATAAGGTCGAAATCGTCCTGCGTGGCAAGCTTCCTGCCCGAAAGCCCGTCATAGGCCAGGGTGGCAGCAAAGTCCTGCTCCTCCAGCCCCCGTTTGATCAATTCTGCTACCCGCTGGTCGTCCTCTATTATTAATATTTTCATTCATGCAAATTTACAGTTTCGGTCCCGATATTAGGTGGTATCGCGTGTTTAAAAATTTTAAGCGGCGTATTATGAAAAAAAAACGGGAAGCAGCACTGTGCTGCTTCCCGCGAAAAAGACAGGGAAAAAATTAATAAACAATATCGCCTTTCACCGAACTCAATAATACGCCGAGCTGGGCAATTACGCTATTGGGTACATTATAGGATTGTGCGGCGATCACCACATCGCCGATAAAGCGGTTAAAGTCTGCTTCGTCGGAAGTGGGGTGGGCTGCGGAACCGAAGCGGTTATAGGTGGCAAAGTTATGCGCGGCTTTCATGGTCATGCCTTTGTAGATCTGCTGACCGCTTACCGCCTGTTGTACGAAATCGGTAAAGGTTTCGCGCAGGTGTGCGTAACCGGTTGTATTACCGGCGCCTACTTCGGCCAGTAAGGTCGGGAAGTAAATATTAATGGCAGTATCGGCTGCGATCACCATCAGCGCCTTATTCACCACGGTGCGTATGGCCAGGCGGCCGGCCTGTATGGTTTGCCCGCTGTTGTCGGGGTCTGCGATCATTTTGGTGCCATTGCCCTCCACGGCGCCCTGGCCGCCTTGTATAAACCAGCCCAGTGTATCGTACAGGGGCGATGTGGCAATGGGTGTAGGCGGCGTTACCGGCTTGTCGTCTTTGCTGCAGGAGCCGAGTATAACGGCGAAGCTGAGCATGGCTGCAATAATAAAGAGAAGTTTTGTTTTTTGCGTTTGCATACGTGTTGTTTTGAGTGTTAAGATATAAATGAACGTGGACCAGTTTTAATTGACGACGCGGGCGACCATATTGGTCAGTTTGCCATAGAACGAATGATTGTCCATGGCCGGGCAGCCTTTAGTGGCTTCGCTTTGCGATACCAGGTGGCGCTCAGAGGACATGCCGGAGGGCCGGATAGCGCTGGCATAAATAGCCTCGGCGGTATTTACCTTGTTATCATAGGTATATACCAGCATCCTGCTGCCTGCATTATAATAAGTTTCTTTTACACCCTTTTGCCTGCTTACTGCCTGTTGTATGGTCTGCATAACCTGGTCGGGTACCGGTTGTTTAAAGTCGGCGCGTGCCATTTGCAGCGTGGCCGCAGGCAGGGGCTTGCGGTTTTTTACCATTACAACGATGTGGATCAGCAATACGGCGGAGAAAAGGAACATGATGCCCAACAGGGATCCCGCAGCCACTTTCAGCTTCTTTTTCATTGTCATAAAATGTAACGGTTTAAGTAGATGAATAATAAACTTATAGATCGCGCTTGTCATTATTTACGGGATATTGTACCGCCCGGATTTAGCAGGACCATATTTTTTTTAAAAAAATTACCCGTTCGGTATAATACCGGGTGCTAAGCCGCTTGTTTGCTGCGTGTTAGCGGCTAAAAAAATATGCATGGTTGTAAGCGGGAGTGTGCGTTGCCCCGGTAGAAGGTAGCATCTGGCCCGGTTTAACTAATTTTAGCCGCTTAAAATCTGCAACGATGATTACCTTAAAAAGACTGGCTCCTGCTCAATGGCAGGAATACAGGGCTATCCGGCTCGAGGCCCTGCAAAGCGACCCCGGCATGTATGGCAGTAGCTATGCAAAAGAAATGGCTTATACGGATGCACATTGGCCGGCTTTTTTAGCGGATGAGTCCCGTGCATTGTTCGGTTTGTATGATGATACGACCCTCGTGGGACTGACCGGTATTACTTTAAAAAAGGAAAATGTCACAAATGCGGTACTGGTATCGTCTTATATACGCGAAGCCTACCGGGGGCGGGGCCTGTCGCAGTTATTTTTCCGGGCACGTTTCCACTGGGCCCGTGAAAAACACTGCAGGTTGCTGCTGGTATCACATAGAGCGGGCAATGCCGCTTCTGCTGCGGCCATACAGGCAGCCGGTTTCCGGTATAGCCATGCCGAAGCTGCCACCTGGCCGGATGGAGGAAGCGAAGATGCCTTGTATTACAGCCTGGAGTTGGAGGAATGACCTTTGGCCGGAAACATGAAATTTAAACTTTTTTATGATATAATGATTGTGACCCGGAAAGATCAGGATTCCTGGTTACCCTATAACCTAAATCACCTTGACCACCATGTTACTAAAAAATATACCGGCTATGCGTAACCGGCTGTATCCCTTACTGCTGGCTTTGTTGATACCGCATGCCGGTTTTGCGCAGTATACTAAGTTCGCCGCAGACGCCGTAAAAGCGGATTTCGAGGCCTTGTATCCCGCATTGCAGCAAACGCATTATAACTTGTATGCCTATACCGACCGGACGACCTACGACGCGCATTTTCGACAATTAAAAGAACGCATCAAAGGAGATAGCCTCAGTTATATAGAAACCGTATCGCTTTTCCAGCACCTGGTTTCCCTGGCCAATACCGGTCATTGCGAAATCGATTTCCCGGCAAAAGGATATATCGAATATGCCTACACAGGGGGTAAGCTCTTTCCGCTGGAGCTTGCGCTGGAAGCCGGTAAGGCTTTTGTACGTAAAAACTTTTCGGATAATACGCAAATCGCGGCAGGCGATGAAGTGCTTGCCGTAGATGGTGTGCCGGTAGACCGTATAATCCGGAAGATGTATCCCCTGGTGTCGGCCGAACGGGAATATTTTAAAAAAGTAAAAATAGAATTCTGGTCTTTCCCCCGGTTATTGTTCCAGTTGGAGGGTAAAAAAGAATCCTGGAATATAACGCTAAAGAAGGCCACTACTGCGCAACAGGTCAGCCTGAAAGGTATATCAGTCATGCAATATGAAGAGCAACGCAAAGGCGAGATCCTGAACCCTGTCCGGCAATTCCGTTTCTATGGAAAGACCGCCTATCTTAACCCAGGCTTGATGAATAGCCTGGAACCCTCGGATGAAGCCGGTTTCCGGTCTTTTGCAGATTCAGCTTTTGCCGTACTGCAGCAACAGAATGCTCAAAACCTCGTGGTCGACCTAAGGAACAATCCGGGAGGACATGACAGCTATAGCGATTACCTGGTCCGCTACTTTGCAACGCAGCCCTTTCACTGGTCTTCTAACTTCCGGATCAAAATAAGCAAACAGCTGCAGGACCAGACCCGGAAGCGGCAGGATACCACGGATTATTATACCAGAACCATCTTGGGACATCGGGCAGGCAGTATCGTGAATTATGAATTGCCGCTCCAGCAACCCTTCGATAAAGGCAGGCAATTTAAAGGCAGGGTCTATGTATTGGTTAACAGGCAGACTTATTCTATGGCCGTGGTATGCGCGGCCCTGGTGCAGGATTATCATTTTGCTACCATCGTGGGCGAAGAGACCGGTGATGTACCTACGCTGTATGCATCCCAGTTCTCCTTCGATCTGCCCCGGACCGGGATTACGATAAAAGTGCCTAAAGGTTATATCATCCGGCCCAATGGCGACGAACGGCTTGCCGGCCTGCAACCCGATATCGTTATTAAAGATCATTTGCTCGATGACCGGGATGAGATAATGGAAGGCCTGCTGGAACACTTGAAATAAACCGGGTACGGGCGGTTGCGTTGCTATATTCAAATGGGGCTTGCCTGCCGTTTTACGTATCTTACAGCCGCAGGGTATTAGGCCCGATCTTTATGAATTACCAGACCTTCGAACCGGCGACAATGCTTGCTCCCTTTATCCAATGTTATTGGACGCTGGAAAGTGCGGCTGATGCCTTGCCGCAACGACAGACCATCGTACCGGATGGCTGTATGGAAATGATCTTTCACTATGGCGACCTGTACCGGCAATATACCGGGGCAGACAGCTGGCTGTTGCAGCCGGCCTGTTTTGTGATCGGGCAGCTCACACAACCCCTGGTGATCGAACCCACGGGAAAGACCGCAATTTTCGCGGTACGCTTCCGCCCGGACGGTTTCCGGCCCTTTACCGCTATGCCTTTTAAAGAGATGGATAACCGCGCGGTAGCGCTGGGCGACCTTTTCGGCGCAGCCGGCATTGCGATCGGGCAAGGTATTTGCGCGCCGGTGTCCACCACGGAGCGGATCGCGCTGGTGGAGACTTTTTTATCGGCACTGCTTACGGATACGGTCACCATCGATCATATCGTAAAAGAAACAGTAAGCCTGGTATTAGCGGTAAAAGGCAAGCTGGACGTGGCGGAGCTCTCCGCCCGTGCCGACCTGCACCGCAGGCAACTGGAACGCCGGTTTGCTGCGGCTATAGGGCTGAGTCCCAAACAGCTTTCGAAAACCATTCGCCTGCAGCATGTATTGAAAAGGTTGCTGGACGGGCAATTTGAAACGCTTACCACGCTGGCCCACGAAGGCGATTACTACGACCAGGCGCATTTTATCCGCGATTTTAAAGCATTTACGGGTGTTTCGCCTAAAGCCTTTTTCGGCGCACAACTGAAACTGTCGGGCCTGTTCTACAAAGAAAAATAGCCACGTCGCGTTTGTACAATTTTAAACCGCTTGCCTGGCGCAATTTTGCCGGAAACGATATAAACATGAAGGCGAAACTTTTTACGATGATAGGCCTGTGTGCAGCCCTGGTTGCGGGCGCCCGGCCGCCGCAGCATAATGGTATGAATGACCTGCAATGGCTTGCCGGTATATGGGAAAACAAAACCCCGCGGGGCAGTATCTATGAAAGCTGGCAAAAGACCAATGACAGCGTGATGACCGGCAGGAGTTACCGGCTTAAGGACGGCGATACCCTGGTATTTGAAGAGATCCGGATCGTAAGCGAACAGGGGCAGTTATTTTATATCCCGGTAGTGAAAAATCAGAATGGTGGGCAACCCGTGCGTTTCCGCCTGGTATCGGCTTCGGACTCGGGCATGGTGTTCGAAAACCCGCAGCACGATTTTCCGCAACGCATTACGTATAACAGGACCGGCTCCGATGCGCTTGTAGCCGCGATTTCAGGTAAGGTGGCGGGTAAGGAAAGGAAACAACAGTTCCCGATGAAAAAGATACAGTAAAAGTGGGAAGTAGCGGGTGTGCCGGCTTGTCTACCGTTTGTCTTTGTGCCAGCGGCGGCCGATGTAGACCAGGAATCGCGATTCTTCGAAGGCTTCGATCTGGTCGTGCTCTACCTGGAAGATCTCCGACAGTTTGGCGATCACCTGTTTCGATACGATCTTCCGTTTTTCCATTTTTTCAATTGCGGCAATACTGACGTGAAACTCGAAGGCAAGCAACTCCCGCGAGATACCCAGAATTTCTCTTACGGTCTTTATATTGGTCCCCATATGCGCGGCGGACTGCTTGCCTGTGTTCATATAAGCAGCATAAATAAATAGAGCGGGAAGGAAAACCTGCCCGTTGAACAGGTCAACGGGCAGGTTTTTTTAAGTTAAGACATGCTATAATAGCCTTCCGGTATCCTAACCGGTTTATAGGGAGTAACGCAGGCCAAACTGCATCTGGAAACGGGAACCGAAATAGTCGATCGCATAAGGACGACCCGGGTCGCTCCAGGTATACACAGGATAGGAAGTCGGTGTGCCGGCTTTTACCTGTTTCAGACCTACGCTTGCCATAGAGTTGAAGGTATTGGGCGAGAAGTATTGCGTACCCCAGCTTTTGTTCAGCAGGTTGGTCAGGTTGATAATATCATAGGTAAAGGTGATGGTATGCACATGTTTACCGGCTTTGAAATTATAATCCTGGCTGAAACGGAAGTCCAGCTGCGTGTTCCAGGGTGTACGGCCGCCGTTACGTTCAGTAAAGCCGCCCCTGCGGGACTTCAGGTATTTATCGCCATCGATATAGGCATTGAATTTTGCGGCCTGTTGTGCAGCGCTTTCGCCACCGCCGGCATCTGCAAAGAAGTTGGCGGCTTCATCCTTGTTGGGAATGTACACCAGGCTTACCTGCTGGCCGGTACCATCTATAGTCGAGTTCACGAAACCATAAGTATAAGGTGAGCCGGAAGAGGTATTGAAGAACAGGCTGAAGTTGGAGATAAAGCGGTTATCCTGGTGCCAGTTCACTTTATAGTTCACCATAGCCACTATGCGGTGACGGATGTCGAAGTTGGAATAAGCCAGGGTAGGGCTGTTGGGGTTCAGCGCCTGGTTCAGCTGCCAGTTGGACTCCATGGAGTTACGGATACCATTGGTGATATCTTTAGACTGTCCGTAAGTATAGGCAACCATCGCGTCCAGTCCCATTTTGAACGATTTGCTTACCTGGCCGGTGATGCTGTAACGGTAACCGTCTTGCGTATTCGACAACAGGTAGGCATTGGTGTACAGCGGGTTGATCTTTTTGCCGGAGAATATAGGCTGTTGCTGGTTTTTGTCATAGATCATATAGGTCGGGTTGTCGACATAGTTGATCTGCTGGAACTTCAGGTCCTGGATTACTTTGGTATAGATACCTTCGATGGTAAACTTGTAACCGTTAGGCGTAGTATAATCCAGGGCTAAGCTGTTACGCCAGGCCTGTGGCATTTTAAAGTTATTATCGACCAGGTCTACCTGGGTAGCGCCGGTAGCATCGTTTACGTTTACGCCCTGCTTGGTTACAAAGCCAGCTTCGCCTTTACCGGTCAGGCCGTCGCGAACCGGGTCGGAGCCGGGAGCAAAAGGTTTGGTGGATGATTTATTGTCATACGCGCCATAAGTCACACCATTGTTATAATAGGCATAACCCAGCCATGCAAAAGGAATACGGCCGGTAAACAGGCCCGTACCGCCACGCAGCACCAGGCTCTGATCGCCTTTGATATCGTAGTTGAAACCAATGCGGGGCGAGGCCTGTACCTTTCCGAGGAAGTTATTCTTGATTGCCGAAGGTTGGGTATAAGCATAAGTAGTGCCGTAATTCGGATCAACCGGGGCATTGGTTGTTTTATCGCTGAGCGGTTGTTTGTTAGGCAGGGCGGCAAGGTCGAAACGAAGGCCCGGTGTGATCTTGAAATGATTGCCCAGCTGGATCTCGTCCTGTACATAAGCGCTGTACAGGTTTACGTTGAACTTGGCAGGCGGGTTGTTGAGGATATAATCCCGGTCGTTATTGGTATAGTTGTAATTGGTCCGGACACGGGATGGATTATTATTCAGGAAATCGTTAACACTGCCATAGTCCACGCGGCCGTTCCAGGAGTTCACGAAACCGTACTGGATGCTGTATAATTCGTTGTGGGTACCTACGGTTATGGTGTGGTTACCTTTAAACCAGGTAAAGTTGTCGGTGATCTCGAATACTTTCTGTTTCATATCAAATATAGAAGCCTCGCGGTCGGTACCCAGGAAGATGGTACCGCCATTGGATGCGATCTGTATCTGCGGCAGTCCCGGGTTGGACAGCGGGTCGCGGTAGTCGTGTATGCTGGAGTAACCCAATACCAGGCTGTTGGATACGGTATTGGAGAACCGTGATTTCAGTTCCATTACCGTAGAGCTCTGGTTATTGACCTGTTTGTAGTCGATGCTGCCAAAGCGGAAGTTCTGGTTATCCCTTTCGAGGTTGGTGGCCTGCGAAAAGATAGTATTGTTGCGGATCGATAACTGGTGCTTGTCATTGATATTCCAGTCCAGGCGGTTAAAAAACTTGTTGGAACGCGAATAGATATTGTAATTGCCATAAGCGCCGGCATCTACGCCATAGGCGCTTTGCATATGATCGGAGATCTGTTTGGCCTGGTCGGCGCTGATAATCGTCATGTCCGGCGATCCGGCCCCGAGGATCACGGGATCCTGGCGGCGGGTAATCTCTTCGTTGGTAAAGAAGAACAGTTTGTTTTTTATGATCGGGAGCCCCACACGGATACCGGTCTGGTAATCGTGGAAAGATGAAGGCTCCTTGCTGCCGTCGCCGGCATTATTGGGCCCTACCAGGAACGAAGGCCGGCCATAACCATAAATAGAGGCATGCACCTCGTTGGTACCACTGCGGGTAACGGCATTGATACTGCCCCCCAGGAAGTTGCCGATCTTCACATCGTATGGCGCCAGGTATACCTGTACGGTCTGTATCGCATCCAGCGACACGGGATTGGTACGGGTACTGCTGCCGGGCTGGCCGGAGCTATTGGTCTGCCCGCCCAGCGAAGGACTGAAACCGATCGCATCGTTATTGATAGCGCCATCCAGTGTTACGTTGTTGTAACGGAAATTGGTGCCGAGGAAGGAGTTATTATTACTTTGCGGCGTAGCCCGGGTCATATCCTGCAGGCTGCGGCTCAGGGTCGGCATGTGTTTGATGTCGTCCTGGTTCATGCGTAAGCCGGCGCCGGTTTTGGTGCCGCCTCTATCCGCCTTCACCACGACTTCTGAAAGGTCCTGGCTTTTGTCGTTCATTTTGAAGTTAAAGATAGCCGAGCCGAGGTTCAGGTTGATGTCGCTTTTTTGTTGCTGTTGAAATCCTACATAACTGATGGTAATAGTGTAAGGCCCTCCTGCATTTACGTTTGCGATCAGGAAGCGGCCTTCCCCATTGGTTTGGGTACTGGTGCTAAAACCGGTTGCGGTATTGGTCAGGGTTACCGCCACGCCGGGCAGCGTTTCTCCCTGGGTATCCGTGATCTTTCCTTCAACCTGGGCTGAAGTGATCTGCGCATGCAGGCGGGGCGCCAGGAGCATGCAGATAATAATTAGTGACCTGTAAAATGGTTTCATTTGTCGCGTTTTGAGCAACAAAGGTGGATGGGCTGTGTTTCCGGAATGTGATCAGAATGTTCCCTTAATGTTACCTAACCAATCCTTAATTAATCTTTGGTTAAGCTGTATCCCCCACCAGGAGGGGGATACAGCGAAATGCATTTTTTGCGTGGTTTTATGCCTTGTCCTGCGCTGGTAGTACATGTTTATGTAGGTGTTGCTGGCTTGCTGTAAAGGGGGCTTGTTATGTGTATGTATTTTAATTTTTTATCACTTTATGGGTTTTGCGATAACTGCTGTTGGTAATCTAAGTAGTGACAAAAGAGTTCCCGATCCAGATAAGCAGGTAAATCGGGAAACTGGTCCCCGGTACAAAGAGCAGG
This sequence comes from Taibaiella chishuiensis, assembly GCF_003014535.1. Classification (GTDB taxonomy): domain Bacteria; phylum Bacteroidota; class Bacteroidia; order Chitinophagales; family Chitinophagaceae; genus Taibaiella; species Taibaiella chishuiensis. Next base: position 213,115 of record NZ_PYGD01000002.1, read on the forward strand.
CCCATCTAAGTTTGCATCATAAAATTATTAACCACATAAAATTAAACGAATGAAAAAGTCAGTTTTCTATCATGCCGGTTGCCCGGTGTGCGTCAGTTCCGAACAGGATATTGTTACCCTTATCGGTGCAGACCAGGTGGAGGTCGTACATTTGGGCGAGGATAAAAGCCGTATCGGCGAAGCGGAAGAGGCCGGTGTACAATCGGTACCGGCATTGGTAACACCTGCCGGACACGTACTGCATATCAATTTCGGCGCCGCGCTCGAAGCGGTAAAGGGATAAGCAGGCTTGTTCCTTTTACAATAAGATAGCCTTGCCGGTCTCGGCAAGGCTACCTGGTATGCGGTACTGTGTTGCTTGCCGGTATACAGCTATCGCTTCAGTTCCTGCCAGGAGCCCTTCGGGAGGGATTATCACCGTTTGAGGCAGGTATTGTGCCTGCCGGCGGCCAGGCCTGGTTAAGTTTGCCTATTGCAACGGTATCCCCGTGGATGCTTAAAAAACAGGTTATGAACTGGATCGCATTAATCGTCGCAGGGCTCTTCGAGATTGGCTGGCCCCTGGGTTTAAAGATGGCGCAGATGCCACAAAACAATAAAATCGGCTGGATCGCCCTGGCGGTCGTATCTATGATCATTAGCGGCAGCCTCTTGTTTTATGCCCAGAAAACGATACCCATCGGCACTGCTTATGCCGTATGGACCGGTATAGGCGCTGTAGGCACTTTCCTGGTCGGCATATCCTTTTTCGGCGATGCCGCCAATGGCCTGCGCCTCTTGTCGGCGATGCTGATCGTTGCCGGTATTATCGGGTTGAAAATTTTCTAACCTGCTGATACCATGCAGCTATAAGGCCCGTTTCATCGGGATCTGCAGGTGAGCAGGCCTGTTGGCCTCGGTATCAAAACCCCTGCCGTCCACGTGGCGGGCGCCCCAGAACATATAATTGTCCTGCAGGTAGACCAGGTCGTATTCTTTAAAAATTTGTCCTTCCTTTAAGCCGAAGGGTGGAAAGTTTTTCCTGAAAACGGATTGACTTTTGCCCGTTTCCCAGGTATCGAAGCCTGTTGCAACCGTATTGAGCAAACCCGTAAAAGCCTCTGCCAGCGGCGTTACGAGGTAGTCCAGGTCTGCCGTAAAGTCCGCCTTTTGTGCGCCGCCCACCAGGGGGTGTGCGCCCTGCCATTCTATATGCCCTTTGATTTCCATTTTAGCCAGGGTTACCCGGCCTTCGGCGTCGGCATAATTGATCACTTCCAGCTCAAAGACATCATCTGTGTTGAGTTTAAACCTACGTTTCAGGTAGAAGGGCTTCGGGCTGCCGGCTTCATTCTTTTGATTGCCTGGCCGTACTTCGGTAGCTAAACTTTGCCAGGCGCCTGCGGCTTCTTTTTTGATCTGATCGATGCTCATAAATGTTGTTTTAGTGTAGTGTAATGTATAATAACCACTTGTTTGTAGCCGGCTGCGAAGAGCACCGGGGCTGCGTCCCGGCTGCTGCGGTTGTTGTACTACCCGCTGCTGTAACCTTGCTTTATACAAAGTTGCGGTCTTTAGCTTACCGGTAAACAGCGGCATGTTTTTTTAGACCTGGTACAATTTTACAGACCATGGCTCCTGGTCCTGTAAACAAGGTTTTGGTTCCCTGTAGTGTATGGCTTTGTCGTTTTTTTCGGGTCAATCGCGGTACCGCAATACCCCTGTTGCCTGTACTTCGTGCATACGATCCCGGAAAAGTATACAAACTCCCGGGCTTTGTATTACTGGCAAGGGGCTTTGTCGCCGGACCTTTACTGCCTCAATAAAAAGGTAAAACATGAACAAGACCATTTTAATTACAGGGGCAAGCAGCGGTATCGGTAAAGCAACTGCCCTGCTGTTCCAGGCCAGGGGCTGGAACGTTATTGCCACTATGCGGCAACCCGGAACGGACACGGAGCTTGCGGCCCTCGACCGGGTATTGGTAAGCCGCCTCGACGTAACTGACCTTGCTTCTATCGGGCAGGCGGTACAGCAAGGTATCGACCGCTTTGGCCGTATCGACGTACTGCTGAACAATGCAGGATATGGCGCTTATGGTACGCTCGAATCTTTTAGCCGCGAGGGCATACTGCGCCAGTTCAATACCAATGTGATCGGCCTGCTGGATGTTACGCGCGCCGTGCTGCCGCATTTTCGTACGCAGCAAAACGGCCTGGTCATTAATATTTCCTCCATCGGGGGTAAAATGACCTTTCCCCTGGGCAGTTTATACCATGGCACCAAGTTTGCGGTGGAAGGCATTTCCGAGTCGCTGAGTTATGAGCTCGGAGCGATTGGCTGCCGGGTAAAGATCGTAGAACCCGGCGCTATTGCCACCGACTTTACGGGCAGGTCGTTCGACTTCAGCAACGATGAAAGCCTGGCGGAGTACCAACCTATGGTCGGCACCGTTATGGCCGGCATGCCTGCGCTGTTCGACCAGGCTTCGCCTGCAACGGTTGTGGCCGGCGTGATCTACGAAGCGGCTACCGACGATTCGGATCAGCTGCGATATACCGCCGGCGAGGATGCCCGTGTTATTATTGCCAACCGGCATGCCTCGGATGACGCAGCTTTTATCGCTGCCATGAAAACCCAATTCGGTATCTGAATAAAACGTCCTTGCCCTGCCGGGCAAGGACGTTATTTTTGTAAAAAATAAACTGGTCTATATGAGCCGATTTGTGCAGCTGCAAACCATTCCCGATGTATACCGTTTCTTCGGCCTGGAAGATGCCGTACAGCATCCATTGATCTGCATCGTCGATTTCAGCGCGGTAAAAGAACATGTGCCGGAACACCTGTATGTTTCCTCGGTATACTATACCCTTATTTTTAAACAGTACCGGCATCATGCCATACGTTATGGCCGCAGGCCGGTAGACTTCCAGGATGGCAGCCTGATCTGTATGGCGCCCGGGCAGGCGCTCGAAATGGATCCCGATGCCGAAGCTTCGGAGAATAAAGGCTGGGGCCTGTTTTTTCATCCCGACCTGGTGCGTATCAGCTCCCTGGGCAACCGGATGCAGGAGTTTAGTTTTTTCTCTTACGAGGTAGCGGAAGCCTTGCACCTGTCCGAAAAAGAAAGACAGGCGCTTTATGACTGTATCCGGAAGATCGGCGCCGAGCTGGAGGAAAACATAGATCTGCACAGCCAGGCCATTATGGTTGCAACCATAGAACTGTTACTGCAGTATTGCCAGCGGTTCTACGGCAGGCAGTTTATTACGCGCAAAAGCTCGGATCATGCCGTGGTAACGCAGGTGGAGCAAATACTACAGCACTATTTTAAAACCGTAGCGATCAGCGATAAGGGCCTGCCTACGGTAAAGTACCTGGCCGGACAGGTACATCTTTCGCCCGGTTACCTGAGCGACCTGCTGCGGAAACAGACCGGCAAAACGGCACAGGACCATATCCATTTTTACCTGATCGAAGAAGCCAAAAATATCCTGCTCGGTACCGACAAACCCGTCGGCGAAATTGCCTATACACTCGGCTTCGAATATCCCCAGTATTTCAATAAACTGTTCAAACAAAAAACAGGCATGACGCCGCTCGCGTTCCGCGGCGGGAACTGAAGAACGCGTACCATGATATCCTATTTTCATAAAAGGCGCCCTCTGGCGTCTTTTATGCATGCTATTTTGGGGTAATTGTAAAAAAACAGGAGCAGGGATCCTGTTTTTTAGAAAGATGCTTACTTTTGCAAAATACTTGACAACTCAAACATATGTCAACGGTTAATTCCTCCTTACAATTACTCATGAACCTGTCGCGGGCGCAGGCGATCATTGCGCGGCGGCTCGATAGCCTGAGTGCGCACGGTCTCGGGTTTAACGATCTCGTATTACTGTACCTGGTGGGGCAGGCCCCGGGAGGTAAAATAAAACGTATCGACCTGGCAGACAAAACCGGGCTGACCGCTTCCGGTATTACCCGGCTGTTGTTGCCCCTCGAAAAAACGGGGCTTGTAGCGCGTAAAGCCAATGCACGGGATGCCCGCGTAAGCCTGGTAACGCTTACTGCCGCAGGCCGCAGGGTGCTTAAAGAAGCCCTGCATACGGCCAATGCAGTAGCGCTCGACCTGCTGCCCAAAGAACAATTGAAAACAAATGCTTCATTGCCCGGTATCCTTAAACTATTGGGCGCTAATATCACGGTATAATGCCAGATACGACACAAACGATCCCTGCTCCATTTCTGCCTACTGTACAAGCTGCTTTGCAGGCTTGTTTCGGAACAACCACCATCGACGCAATCACCTTATTGTCGGGTGGTTTATCGGGTGCTGCCGTCTATAAGATGACGGTAAACGGCGTATGTTATACCTTAAAGCTGGATACGCCGTCAGCACAAGAGCACCCTGCATTGCAGGATATCCTGGAGCAAACCTCGGCGGCCGGTATTGCACCCGGGCTCTATTATTATAACCCCGCAGCCGGTATTACGCTGACTGCCTTTATCGACAATCGCCCGCTACGCACGGTAATGGCCCCGGAGCGGGTTATTGAAACCCTGGCCCGGCAACTGCGCCGGCTGCATGCACTGCCTGCACCCGCAACAGGACCCGAACTGGCAACCACGATAGCCGGCCTGGTGAATGCTTACCGGCAGCAGGCGATACTGAAGGGGCCTGTAATGGACGAGGTGCTGGCATTGTATGCCCGTATCCTGCAGGCCCGACCCTGGCTTGAGGCCGACCAGGTACTTGCCCATAACGACCTCAACCCCGGTAATATGCTCTGTGACGGCGAAGACCTGTGGATCATAGACTGGGACACGGCCTTTCGCAACAACCGTTATATCGATCTGGCCGCGGTAGCTAACTTCTTTGTGTACTCGGAAGCGCAGGAGCAATTGTTGCTGCGTACCTATTTCGAACGGGAGCCGTCGGCCGGAGAAAAGGATCGCTTTTTCCTGACGCGCCAGGTATCACGTATGATCTACGGTATATTGCTGGCCCAGGCTGCGGGCAGGGCGCAACCGAAGGATTACCCGCATAACCAGGATATGGAAGACTATACCTTAAGTCGCTTCGGGGAAAGGGTACAGGCCGGTACGATAAGCATGGCGGGCTACGAAGGCCAGTTGTTTTATGCCAAGGCCAACTGGAACGAGGCCCTCCGTAACATGCGCTCCGAAAGGTTTGAGGCGGCTTTGTCCCGGCTGGCGGTTCCGGCACTATGAGCTAGGGAGACAAGTAAATTGAGCCGTGGAGGCAATCGGCCCTGTAGGAATAAGGTTCACCTTTGTGTTCTTAAAACAAAGCAACAATGTCAACAGTAGCAAAGATAACCCTGGGCCGGAACGGCCCGCTTGTTTCCAAACTTGGTTTAGGTTGTATGCGCATGTCGCCCGTATGGGGTGGCCCTGCCAACGACGAACAGGAAAGCATAGCCACCATACAGGCTGCGCTGGACCAAGGTATTAACTTCCTGAACACCGGCGATTTTTATGGCGCGGGCCATAATGAAATGCTGGTGGGTAAAGCCATTAAGGGGCGCAGGGATGACGCTTATATCAGCGTTAAATTCGGTGCGATCTTTTATGGCGGCCAGATGCTGGGCCTGGACCTGCGCCCGGTAGCCATCAAAAACTTTATCAACTATTCCCTGGTACGCCTGGGTATCGACACCATCGACCTGTACCAGCCCTGCCGCCTCGATGGCAGTGTGCCGATGGAAGATGTAATCGGAACGGTAGCCGACCTGATCCGTGAAGGTAAAGTACGGCACCTCGGGGTTTCTGAAATTACCGCCGATCAATTGCGCCAGGCTCATAACATACACCCGGTAACGGCTTTGGAGATCGGCTATTCGCTGGCTGACCGCCAGATCGAGCGCGATTTGCTGCCTGCTGCCCAAGAGCTGGGCATCGGTGTGGTGGCCTTTGCCAATACCGGCGAAGGACTGCTGACCGGCAGCCTGAAGGCCCCGCTTCCCGAGGGTAGCTATCATCATCATTTTTCCCGCTTCCAGGGCGATAACCTGGTTAAGAACCTGGAAAAAGTAACCTTGTTGGAGGAAATGGCTGCCGACAAAGGGTATACGCCTGCGCAACTGGCTATAGCCTGGGTTAATTTACAGGGCGACCATATCATGCCCCTGGTCAGTATGAGCCGCCGGTCCAGGCTGCCTGAAAATACAGCAGCGATGGATATCCGGTTTACACCTGAAGAAATGCAGATCCTGGATACTCATTTTGCACCGGGCGCCATCCTGGGCAGTACTTACCTGCAACGTTAACACAAGACAAAGACGCGGGGGAACGGCACGTTTCCTAACTTTATCGTATGACCAACCCGACAGCCATTATTCCCGGTTTCCTTTTTTATGCCTATCTCACGGCCATGCGCAAGGAGAAGGTGGGGCATATTCAGCATAATACACTGGTATTGCAGGTGTCGGGGCAGTTCACGCTTGAAACCTCGGGACAAACGGTAACGATGAGGAAGGGGGAAATGCTGCTGATCAGCAAGAACCAACTGGCCCAGATTACTAAGGGACCTTTGCCGGGTGAAGATTATGAAACCGTCGTGATTACGCTGCAGGAAGACCAGCTCCGTAAGATCGCCCTGGAAGATGGCCTCGAAGTGCAGGAGAAATATGCCGGGCCGCCCAATGTGCTGATCCCGGTAAACGATTTCCTGAAAGGTTATTTTCAATCCATTGTGCCTTATGTGCGTAATCCTTCGGAAGATATTACCGAGGCCATGGGTATCCTCAAAGTAAAAGAGGGCGTCAAACTGCTGTTACTGGCTATGCCCCAGTTGCGTAATTTACTGTTCGATTTTTCGGAGCCCTACAAGATCGACCTGGAACGGTTTATGCTGAGTAATTTTCATTTTAATGTGCCGCTGGAAAAATTTGCGCGGCTTACCGGGCGCAGCCTGGCGGGCTTTAAACGCGACTTCCAGCGTATATTCGGTACTGCACCGCGGCAATGGTTACAGGAAAAAAGACTGACCGAGGCACGTTACCTGATCGAAAAGAAGAACAAGAAACCCGCGGCCATTTACCTCGATCTCGGTTTTGAAAGCCTGTCTCATTTCTCTCATGCTTTTAAGAAGAGATTCGGGAAGACGCCTACCGAATGGGCGCCCGGGAAAACCGCCTGATACGAAACACAGGCAGGGAGCGGCTTATACGGCCGCTCCCTGTTTTTTTAGGAGTACAGGCTCCATTCTAATTTAGATTTCGCTGCAGGGTCTTCTGCAAAGCGGCCCTGCGGAAGGTAGGGAGCACTCCAGCTATCCAGGATAGATACATATACCCAATACCAGGTCCCGATGGGCGAAGGTGATCTCATGACTTTCATTTTTTTCTCGCCGCGTCGCGGCGAGAAAAAAATAGGAACAGGTTAAACGAATCGCTTTGCCTGGCCCAATATGCTCCTTTGTCCTTTTTTCGCCTGATCGGGCGGCATCATGATCTGCCGCCAACTTTGCTGCCTGAGCCCTTATAATTGCATCAGATATTTAACGATGGCCTGCCGGAAGCTATGGTATAAGCTTCTTTGAGCACTTCGGCATAAGTAGGGTGGGCATACGAGATCCGCGCCAGGTCATTGGCCGTAACTTCAAATTCTATAGCAGTTACCGCCTGGGCGATCATATCAGCAGCCCTGGCCCCGATGATATGTACCCCGAGTATCTCGCCATATTTCGGATCGGCCAGTACTTTTACAAAACCCTCGGTATCCATACCGGCCCTGGCGCGTGCATTGGCCGAGAAGGGGAATTTACCGGTGGTGTAGGCGATGCCTTGCTGTTTCAGCTCTTCTTCGGTAGCACCTACAGCGGCTACTTCGGGCCAGGAGTATACCACCGAAGGTATACGGTCGTAGTGGATATGCGGGTTGTCGCCATGTATGCGTTCTACGGCAAATACGGCTTCCTCTTCGGCTTTGTGCGCCAGCATGGCGCCCCCGATCACATCGCCGATCGCATAAATGCCCGGGGCGGCGGTCTGCAGCGATTCATCGACGAGGACCATACCCCGCTGGCTGAGCTGTACACTGGTGTTTTCGAGGCCCAGGCCTTCGGTATATGGCTTCCGGCCTACGGCAACCAATACATAGTCGGCTTCCAGCCATGTTTCTTTACCTGCGGCATCCCGGAAGCCCGCTTTCGCCGTGTTGCCGGTATTTTCGGCCTGGAATACCGATTGCTGCAACCGGATATCGATGCCTTCTTTCACCAATAGTTTTTGTAAGGCGATACCCAGCTCGCTGTCCATATTCGGGATCAGGCGGTCTGCATATTCGAGTATGGTAACCCGGGTGCCGATGCGGTTAAAGATCGAAGCCATTTCCACGCCGATAACGCCTCCGCCGATAATAATGATGCTTTTAGGTTGTTCTTTTAAGGACAAGGCCTCCGTAGAACTGATGATCCGTTTTTTATCCAGCACAATACCGGGCAGGGTAGCGGGTTTGGAGCCGGTGGCGATAATATATTTACCGGCCTGTACCGTCTGCGTATTGCCGTCGTTGCCGGTAACCTGCAGTGTCGTATTGTTTGTAAAGGCTGCTTTGCCCTGCAGTACGCTGATCTTGTTTTTCTTCATCAGGTAATCCAGGCCCTGGGTATTCTTCTGTACAACCTCTGTTTTCCTTTTGTACAGTTGTTCGAAATTGAGCTGTAGGCCATCGATGTCGATACCCTGTGTTTTAAATTTATGCAGGGCGTCGTGGTAATGATGCGTGCTGTCCAGCAGAGCCTTGCTGGGAATGCAGCCCACATTGGTACAGGTCCCCCCCAGGGTACTGTATTTTTCGATAAGCAGGGTTTTGTAATCCAGTTGTGCGCTGCGTATTGCGGCCACATAACCGCCCGGGCCGGAGCCGATTACGGCTATATCATATTGTTCCATATGCCTGTTGGTATTGTAGGTATTGTTGAATATCGGTTTTATGATGCAAAGTCCGGAGTCTTTTTATTTTCCCGGACTAGGTTGCTGGGGCAAAGGTAATAAAAAATATACCGAACGGTATATTTTAAAATAAAGACCGGATAAAGTTTATAAATGCTCCGGACAGTTCCCATAGAGAAAACGGGTTTGCCCGGCATATACAGAAAGGTAAGCCTCGTTTCCTTTCACCCGGGTAATGTAAAAAAAATATTTAAACGCCTGGTAGTTATACTTCATGCGCTTTTATGCGGGTTGTATTCAGAATGTTTTCCAAATCGCTTTGTAGCTTTGGGGTTATGAAGATCCTGATTGTAGAAGACGAGCCCGATCTCGCGGCCAGCATCGGTGCTTACCTGTCGGACGAGCACTATCGTTGCGAGTTTGCGGCCGACTATGCCACGGCGCTTGAGAAGATCGACCTGTATGCCTATGACTGTATCCTGCTCGACCTGATGCTGCCCGGCGGCAGCGGCCTGAAGCTGCTGGAAGAACTACGTGCACAACAGAAGCAGGATGGCGTGATCATTATCTCGGCCAAAGATGCTATCGAAGATAAGGTAGCCGGTCTGCAGACCGGCGCCGACGATTACCTGGCCAAACCTTTCCACCTGCCGGAGCTGGCGGCGCGGGTACATTCGCTCATCCGTCGGAAACAGTTCGGTACGACCAATGTTATCGAGCAAAACGAACTGAAGATCGACCTGCTTGCCAAAACCGTTACGGTAGAGGACCGGGAAGTGGTCTTGACCAAAAAAGAATATGACCTGTTGCTGTTGTTCGTAAGCAACCGGAATAAGGTTATTTCTAAAAGCGCCATAGCGGAACAATTGTCCGGCGATATGGCCGATATGTTCGATAGTTATGATTTTATTTATGCGCACGTTAAAAACCTGAAGCGTAAATTACAGGAAGCCGGTTATGGCAATTATTTAAAGACCCTGTATGGTACGGGGTATAAATGGGTAATATGAGTAAACTCCAGAACCGTTCCCTCAAGAGGTTCGTTCAGTATGCTGCGCTGGTACTGGGCTGCAGCATACCCGTTTATTACTTCATCCTCAGCCAGCTCTGGCAATACGAACTCAATGAGCATAATATCGTGCTTACTGCCAAAGCCGTCCGGGAGGATAGTTTCCTGATCATTGGCGCAGTAACAGGCCTTACCGTACTTTTTTTCGGACTGCTGCTCGCCGGCCTGGTGTTGCTCAACAGGCGCCTGGGCCGCAAACTCTGGACGCCTTTCTACGACAGTCTTTCCAGGATCCGCACCTTCGACCTGCAGCAGCATAAACAGATCCGCTTCGCCGATACCGATATCGACGAGTTTGCCGAATTGAACACCAACCTGGATAAGCTGATCGGGAGCGCCATTTCGGCCTATACCCAACAAAAAGAATTTGCCGATAACGCTTCGCACGAACTGCAGACGCCCCTGGCTATCGTACAATCCAAACTTGACCTCCTGCTGCAAAGCCGCCCGCTGACACAGGAACAATACGACCTTATCGAAGATGCCCATAAAGCGCTGACCCGGGTGGGGCGTATCAATAAAAACCTGTTGTTGCTGGCCCGTATCGATAATAACCGGTATGGCGAAGCAACCAGTATCGCATTGACAACGCTGTTACAAACAACGCTCGAAGATTTTGAACCCTTTTTGAAAGAGCGGCAGATGGCGGTAGGGGCAAAACTGGACGAACCGGTAACCGTACAAGGTAACCGGGAACTGGTCACCATCCTGGTACATAACCTGCTGAGTAATGCCATACGGCATAGCGCTGCGGGCGCTGCTATTTTTGTACAACTCAGCCCGGGGCTGCTGGAGTTCCGGAATGCGGGCAGGGTGCCTTTGCATACCGGGCGTTTGTTCCAGCGATTCGGCACGGTGTCTTCCGAAACCCCGGGAACCGGTCTGGGCCTGGCTTTGGTAAAACAGGTCGCCGACCGTTATGGCTGGACGGTCGCTTATCATTTTGAAAACGGGCAACATATCTTTTCCCTGCGCTTCTGATTCAGATTTTCTCCAAAATCGGGTTGTACCTATGCAGTATGAACTACATGATGCAACGGTATACCGGGCTGCTCCTGCTCCTCCTGCTAACCTTATCCATGCCGGCAAGAGGGCAGTTTGCCGACAGCATGGCTAAGCCCGCTCCACCTGTTTTCCAGCCCAAAAGCCTGGTGGTGCCCGCTGCGCTGCTCGCTGCGGGCGTCCTTATCACGGTACGCCCGGGTGCAACGATTGGTACGGAACTGGTAGAGGAGCGGAATGAGCACTTCGGGAATTTCGGTACCCATATCGATAACTACCTGCAATATGCCCCGGTAGCAGTGGCTTATGGCCTGGATGCGGCGGGCATTCCATCCCGCACCGACCTGCTCAACAGAACCGTGATCCTGTTGAAAGGCACGCTGCTCATGACCGGTGTCGTAACCCTGCTGAAAAATACCACGCATGTATTGCGGCCCGATGGCTCGGCCTATAACTCTTTTCCTTCGGGACATACGGCCCAGGCCTTTGCCGCCGCTACTTTCCTGAGCGAAGAATATAAAGAACGTTTCCCCTGGATGCCGTATGCCGCTTATGGTTCGGCTGCCTGTGTCGGGGCTTTGCGTATGGCCAATAACCGGCATTACCTCGGCGATGTACTGGCGGGAGCGGCGCTGGGCATTTTATCAATGAAGCTGGCTTACTGGACACACCAGTATAAATGGGGTAAACCTAAGCATCATCCCCGGGGCTTCGATCCTAAATCCATTTAAACACCTGTTATGGAAAATTACCCGCAAATACTGGCTGCCGCTACAGAAGAGGTCACTGCGCTTTTTGCCCGCCTGTCGCCCGGCTTTACTTTTCATAACCTGGACCATACGTTGCAGGTAACCCGGGCTGCGGGGCAGATTATGGCCGGGATGCCGATAAACAGCGTAGAAAGGGATCGTGTGCTGCTGGCCTGCCTGTTTCATGATACCGGTTTTTCGGCAGGCCGCCTGGAAGGGCATGAAACCATTAGTATAGAGATCGCTTCCGGTTTCCTGCAGCGGCATAATGCGGATGCGGAAACGATTGCGGCTATTACAGCTCGTATTGCCGCGACCCGTATGCCGCAACGGCCGCTTAGCCTTTTGGACCAGGTAATCTGTGATGCAGACCTGGCGCACCTGGGCGGACCGCTGTTCCCGGAGATGACCGGCCGCCTGAAAACAGAAATGCAATGGTATTTTAAAAAGCCTTACGACCAGCGGCAATGGGATGAGCTCAATATCGCTTTTATGGCAGCGCACCGGTATTTTACACCTTATGGGCAGCAACAGCTGGAGCCCGTTAAACAGGAATGGCTGCAACAATTGATCCGTAATAACCGGTAATGCCGCCATTGAAGCCAGCCAGGGGAATACAGGGCCCTTTATCAAAGCCAGCTAACCGGTGAGATCCTTCGCTACGCTCAGGATGACAATCGTCCTTTTGGGTACTTGATGCTTTACACGCCATTGAAGCCAGCTAACGGATGAGATCCTTCGCTACGCTCAGGATGACAACGCTCACTTTAATACTTGATACCTGATACTTAATACTTGATACTAAAAAGGTGAGCTCCTTCGCTACGCTCAGGATGACAACGCTCACTTTAATACTTGATACCTGATACTTAATACTTGATACTAAAAAGGTGAGCTCCTTCGCTATGCTCAGGATGACAATCGTCCTTTTGGTACTTGATGCTTTACACGCCATTGAAGCCAGCCAGGATAATACATGTCCCTTTATCAAAGCCAGCTAACCAGTAAGATCCTTCGCTATGCTCAGGATGACAATCGTCCTATTGGTACTTGATGCTTTACACGCCATTGAAGCCAGCTAACGGATGAGCTCCTTCGCCATGCTCAGGATGACAACGCTCACTTTAATACTTGATACCTGATACTTAAACTTGATACTAAAAAGGTGAGCTCCTTCGCTATGCTCAGGATGACACCTAACATCTAATATCTAACATCTCATATCTAACATCTCATATCTCACAGCTCATGAAACTACGATGTACGGCCCTGCTGATCTTTTTATGTATCCAGTTCCAGGTCACATTTGCCCAGGATAAAAGGGTAACACTGTCCGGTGCAATCAAAGAAGCCCAAACCAATGCTGTCCTGTCTTTTGTACAGGTAAACCTGCGTCACCTGAAAGACAGCGCCTTCGTGGCCGGTACGGTTTCGGGCGAAGACGGCCGTTTTACCTTACCCGATATAACCAGTGGTAATTATATACTGACCCTGAGTTACCTGGGTTTCCGCACGGTGCAGCAACCCGTGCTTGTAGGCCAGCTGTCGGCCTTCCAGGACCTGGGCAATATTGTATTGACTCCCGATGAAAAAATGTTGCAGGAGGTAAGTGTTACCGCAAGACAGGAGGTGATCGCTGCAAAAATGGATAAGAAAACATTTGCCGTAGCGGATAACGTAAGCCAGGCGGGCGGTTCGGTACTGGAAGCCATGAAGAACCTGCCGGGTATCACGACCTCGCAGGATGGCAAAGTACAATTGCGCGGCAGCGATAAAGTGATGATCCTGGTCGATGGTAAGCAAACGGCCCTGACCGGCATCGGCGGCCAGAGCGGGCTCGATAATATGGCAGCCTCGGCTATCGAGAAGATCGAGATCATCAATAACCCTTCGTCGAAATACGATGCGAACGGAAATGCGGGTATCATCAATATCATTTATAAAAAGGAAAAACAGAAAGGCTTCAATGGCAAGCTGGGCCTGGCTGGTGGCCTGGGCGCGCTCTGGATCAAAAAAGAAAACCTGCCCGGTATAAGGCCGCAATACCAGGCTACGCCCAAGATCAATCCTTCCTTGTCGCTGAACTACCGCAAGAACAAAGTCAATTTGTTTTTCCAGGGTGATAACCTCTATACCAGGACCCTCAACAAGAACGAATTTGTAGACCGGTATTACGATAACGGCGATATCGTACACCAGCAGACCAAGAGGAACCGGACGACCAATATCGTTACCACCAAGGCGGGTATAGACTGGATGCCGGATGCGGCCAATACCTTTACCCTGTCCGGCCTGTTCAGCAGCGAGAAAATACTGGACCGTGGCGATGAGCCATTCTATAATGCCGGTATGTCTGAAAGAGCGCGCCTGTGGCAGTTCCTGGAAGACGAGCTGAAAACCACGGCTACGGCTTCCGCGGGCTGGCAGCATAAGTTTCGGCAACCGGGCCGCGTATTGAATGCAGGTTTCAACTATACCTATCACCGGGAAAACGAACAGTACTTTTTTACCAATATCATGCCGGCCTATACCGGGCAGGATTCTTTTAAACTGCTTTCGGACGAACATGTGGCCGATCTGAATATCGACTATGTACAACCCTTGAAGTATGGCCGGTTCGAAACGGGCATCAAGCTCCGGCGGCGCAGTATACCGGTAAACATGCAATTCAAGCCGGGGCTTAACTCTGTACTGGACAGCAGCGCCGGCGGCGAAGCCAACTATACAGAGACCATACCGGCACTGTTCGGCAACTATATTTTTGAAAGCAATAAACTGGAAATCGAGGCGGGCCTCAGGGTGGAGCATGTAAGCCTGGACTATTATGTAAACCCCGGGCACCCGGTGTATAAAAGCGACGGTTATAGCTATACCCAGCCTTTTCCTAACCTGCGGCTGGCTTACAAGCTAAACGAAAATAACCGGCTGTCTTTGTTTTATAACCGCCGCGTGGATCGTCCCAATGAAGTGGATATCCGTATCTTCCCGAAGTATGATGACGCCGAAATCATTAAGGTCGGCAATCCTGCGCTGCGCCCGCAATTTACCAATACCTTCGAACTGGGTTATAAATCCGGCTGGGAGCAGGGTTACTTCTTCGCTTCGGTATACCACAAACGTATGGAAGGTACCATCAGCCGTATCGGGAGCACGGTGCCGGGCAGTACGATTATCTACAATGTATTCCAGAATGCCGGCAACAGTTATAATACCGGTATGGAGCTGATGTTTTCGCAAAAAGTTACGCCCTGGTTTACGCTGAACATGAACCTGAACGGCTACCAGAATATAATCGATGCCTTTACTGTAGTCAACCTGTATCCCATTGCGCAAACGTATAGCGCTGCGCGGGAAAGCATCTTCTCCGGTAATGCGAAGCTGAACGGCTTTTTCCACCTGCCGGCCAAACTCGATGCGCAATTCGTGGCCATTTACCAGGCGCCCGACCTGGTGCCGCAGGGCAAGACCTTCTCCCGTTTTTCGGTGGATATAGGCGTTAAGAAAGGCATCCAGAAAGGCAAGGGTGAATTGTTCCTCAATGCTACCGATATCTTCAATACGCTTAACCTCCGCAGAGAGATCAGGGGCAATGGCTTCCGGTATACCAGCAACGATTATTATGAAACGCAGGTATTCCGCCTGGGGTATAATTATAAATTCTAGCTACCGGTACAACAGACTTTTGCAAAGCGGGCAGGATATTCCTGCCCGCTTTTGTATGCCGGTAATGTCTTAAAACCTTTGACCGTAGCGGTTTTGGTTTCTTGTTCTTGTTGCAGCGAACAGCAGATACAGAAGCTGGAAAAAACAGTCGGGCTCCTGCTACCCCGCAACCTTACGGAAAGTAAGGTTGATGCGGCCGGTCATGGGTACAGTGGCTTTTGCGATCCGGTGTTCCCAGTATAGTTGCAGGTCGCCTTTCATCAGCAGGAGGGAACCATGGGCCAGGTCCAGGGCATAACGTTGCCGGTGATCGGTCTTTTTCCTGAAATCGAAGGCGCGTACCTGTCCCAGGCTTACCGAGGCGATCTCGGTTTTGCGACCGGGCAGGGTATCCTTATCCGCATGCCAGGCTACAGAGTCTTTTTCGTTCCGGTAATAGTTCAGTAATACTCCCTGGAAGTTAAGCCCTGTATGGCTTTCGACCTGTTCTTTGAGTTGTAGTAGTTCGGGCAGCCAGGGTATGGGCGGCTGGCTGAGGCCCTCTTTCGACCTGCGTTCGCCATACCAGGCCGAGAGCCGGGGCGTAATTACTGTTTTCTCGTACAATACCTGGTTATGTTGTTCCCAAGGTGCGGCTTCCCGCAGGAGCCGGAACAGGTTGTCGGCCTGCTGTTGCGGGATAAAGGCAGGCAGGTATTCCATCAGGTCCGGGGGTAATAACAGTTGTTCGTCGTCGTCAAATAATTTCTGTTGCATTTATCTTTTCGCGCTTTTCAATGCCTGTATTTCGGTCAGTATGGTTTTAATGCTGCCGGCTATATGTTGCAGATCGGCTTGTGGTTCGGGTACTACCCGGGTATGATAGCTGTGAAACTGCCACAGTTCCAGCACATCGGCCGCCGCTACGGTATAAGGCTGGTAGCCGGGGTTTAAGGATTCCAGCAGGATATTGCGATCTGTACCCAGGGTTACCAGTTTAAAGACAATATCCTGCATGCCGTTAAGGACCACGATACAAGGTGTGCGGGCCTTTATGTTTTTCCAGTCTTCGAGGTAGTGACCGATAATATCGCAGCCTTCGGGAAAGGGCAGCATCGAATCGCCCGTGGTCGGGAACATCCTGAAGGTGCCTTTGGGCAGGTTGGGCAGGCTGAACCGGGGCAGGCCCGCCAGGTATTGCGGATCGTTATAACTCCTGGCATAACCGGCTTTGGCCTTCAGTGGTATATATTCCAGGTTTTCTTTATTGCTTTTGTCGACCGTAATGGCCAGTACCCGCAGTTTACCGCCGGTCATATAAACATCATTACCGGCTTCCAGTTCCCGGATCTTCAATTCGCCCAGGACGGGCAGGTTGATCTTGAGCAGGGCATCGATACTGATCCGGAACTGTTCCGAAAATTTTACCAGGTCGGCAGCCGAAGGGTTTTTAGTCCTGCCGGACTCCAGGGCCTGTAGCTTAATCCTTGAAATATCAATAAGTTGCGACAGATCGTCCTGGCTGAACCGTTTCCGTTCCCGCAGGAAACGGATATTGGTGTGAAAAAAAATTTTTGTTCCGGCCATACTATTTGTTATTATTGGTAACAAAGTTATGTTACTATTAGTAACATTTTTAAATTTTTTTATCCAATGAACGGTTTTATGTCAAAATCGGAGCAGGTACAGGCCCTGCAACGGGAGATCCTGGCGATGCAGGGTTTCCGTGTGCGGCCGGAAAGGGAGCAGCAGGATACCGGTTTGGGGATCATCAACCAATCATTTCCACATCATACCTTTCCTGCAAATGCAGTACACGAATTTATCAGCGGCGCCCCGGAAGAGGCTGCGGCTACATCGGGTTTTATGACCGGTCTTTTGGGCAAGCTGGACCGCAGCGGCCGCTACCTTTGGGTAAGCACCAGGCGTACTGTCTTTCCCCCCGCCATCCGGTTATTGGGCCTCGCCCCCGACCAGGTGATCTTTGTAGATGCCGCCAGCAACCGGGATGCACTCTGGGCGATTGAAGAAGGGCTGAAATGTGCTTCGCTGGCGGCCGTTGTAGGCGAAGTACGCGACCTGTCCTTTACCGAGTCCCGGCGCCTGCAGCTGGCTGTAGAACAGAGCCGGGTAACCGGTCTGATCCATCGCAGTGGTAGCCGGTTGCCCGGTGTTACAGCCTGTGTATCGCGCTGGCGCATCAGGCCGCTGCCCAGTCAGACGGCAGAAGGCTTGCCTGGTGTGGGTTTCCCGAGATGGCAGGTAGAGTTGTTGAAAATAAGGAATGGCAAACCGGGGGTATGGCAGGTGGAATGGACCGTGTCCGGTTTCCGGATCGCTTGCCTGGAGCAGGCTGCAGCCGTTCCCGTATTACAAAGAACGGCGTAGTATGGGCAGGTATTTAAGTATATGGTTACCGCAATTGCTTGCCGACAGGACGGTCCTGCTTGACCCGGATCTGCAGGACAAGGCTTTTGTACTCACCCGGGCACAGCGCGGACGGGTAATGATACTGGTGGCGAGCGATGCAGCGATCAGAGAAGGGATCGTGCCGGGTTTGGTACTGGCCGATGCCCGGGCTGTATTGCCCGGCCTGCTGGTGTTTGGCGATAAGCCGGGCCAGGCGGAGGAGTTGCTCACCGGGCTTGCCCTCTGGTGCCTTCGGTTTACCCCGGTGGCTGCCATCGACCCGCCGGATGGTCTTGTACTGGACATATCGGGTTGCGCGCACCTCTGGGGCGGCGAGGTGGCTTACCTGAAGGAGTTGCTCCACCGGCTCCGGCAGGCGGGCTACCGGGCCCGTGCGGCTATCGCCGATACGATAGGGGCGGCCTGGGCCCTGGCCCGGTATGGACAGGACAACCCGGTCATCAGTCCCGGTACGCAGCTGGAAGCCTTGCTGGCCCTGCCGCCTGCCGCTTTGCGGCTGGAGCCGCTCGTACTGGAACGCCTGCAGAAGTTGGGATTGTACCGCATCGGTCATTTTATCCATATGCCGGGTACCGTGCTACGGCGGCGTTTCGGGCCACAGCTTACCGAACGCATCGGGCTGGCCACCGGCCAGCTTATCGAAAGTTGCGAGCCGGTATTACCTGCACCAATATACCAGGAGCGCCTGCCCTGCCTGGAGCCGGTCAGGACGCGTACGGCCATCGATATCGCACTGCGGCAACTCCTGCAACAGCTGTGCAACCGGCTGTTGCAGGAGCGTAAAGGCTTGCGGCATGCCGTGTTTAAAGGCTACCGGATCGATGGGGCGCTGGAGCAGGTGAGCATTGGTACCAACCGTGCCGTACGCGATGTGGCCCATCTGTTGAAATTGTTTGAACAACAGCTCGCCACCATAACACCGGCGCTGGGTATCGAGTTGTTCGTACTGGAAGCGCCGGTAGTAGAGGAACTGCCGGTACAACAGGAAACACTATGGCAGGACCCGGGCGGGGAGCGGGATACACAACTGGCCGGCCTGCTCGACCGTATCGCCGGGCGTATGGGCGAAGGGGCCATACACCGTTACCTGCCTGCAGAACATTACTGGCCCGAACGCGCCATAAAAGCAGCCCTGTCGCTGCAGGATAAGACCACGACGGCCTGGCGCACCGACCGGCCGCGGCCGGTATGCCTTTTGCCCCTGCCCGAAAAAATAACCGTAAGCGTGCCGATACCGGATTACCCGCCGCTCTCTTTCACCAGTAAGGGACAATTGCACCGGGTTAAAAAAGCCGATGGTCCCGAGCGTGTAGAATGTGAATGGTGGCTGGACCAGGACCGGGTAAGGGATTATTATTATGTAGAAGATGAGCAGGGTGCGCGGTATTGGTTGTTCCGGTCGGGCCAATACGATGAACATACACCCGAATGGTATTTACATGGCTATTTCGCCTGAAATGCACAATAGATGAAGTATACAGAATTACAGGTAACCTCCAATTTCAGCTTCCTGCAGGGGGGCGCACATCCGCATGAACTGGCCGAACATGCGGCGGCGCTGGGTTATACCGAGATCGCCCTTACCGATCACAATACCCTGGCCGGTATCGTACGGGCACATACTGCCGCAAAAGCTGCAGGGATAAGGCTTATCCCTGCCTGCCGGCTGAACCTGGCCGACGGGCCGCCACTACTGGCTTATCCTGTCGATATTATCACCTATAGCCGGCTTTCGGCATTACTTACCGAAGGCAACCTGCGTACCGAAAAAGGGAAGTGCGTGTTGTATAAGGCCGATGTATTCCGTTATGCCGGCGGTATTAAATTCATTATGCTCCCGCCAGATGAACTGGACGGGCAGTTTGACTTTACGGCTGCCTTCAGGGCTTCGGTACAGGAATACAGCGCCGCATTGGGGCCCGACCTGTACCTGGGCGCATCCTGCACCTTCAGCGGCAACGATGCCAAGCGCCTGTTCCGTATCGACCAGTTGTGCCGGTTATACGGCATACCAATGATCGCGACCAATAACGTGTATTATCATGAGGCCAGCCGCAGGGAGCTGCAGGATGTGCTGACCTGTGTGCGCGAAAAGTGCACCATCCATAATGCCGGTTTTAAGCTCTGCCAGAATGCGGAACGTTACCTGAAACCTGAAGCCGAGATACAACGCCTGTTCCGTAAATATCCCGGCGCCGTGGCCCGTACCCAGGAGATCGTAAAGGCCTGTACTTTTTCGCTCGATGAACTGAAGTATGTCTATCCCGAAGAGCTGACCACGGAGGGGCGCAGCCCGCAACAGGAGCTGGATATGCTGGTTCGCCAGGGAGCTAAGGATCATTTTGGTGATAAGGTGCCGGAAAAAATACGCGATATCATCGAGATGGAACTGGCATTTATAGAAAGGCGCAATTACGCTTCTTATTTTCTTACCGTATATGACTTCGTGCGGTTTGCCCGGGATCGCGATATCCTTTGCCAGGGCAGGGGATCGGCGGCCAACTCGGTGGTGTGTTATTGCCTGGGTATTACCTCTGTTAATCCTGCCAAGTTCAATGTACTGTTTGCCCGGTTTATGTCGGATGCCCGCAACGAGCCGCCCGATATCGATGTCGACTTCGAGCATGAACGCAGGGAAGAGGTGATGCAATATATCTATAACAAATACGGACGTGACCGGGCGGGCATCGTGGCTACCGTTACCGAAGTACATTGGAAAGGCGCCGTGCGCGATGTAGGCAAGGCCATGGGGCTTTCGCAGGATGCGGTCGACCACCTGGCCAAATCGGCTTACGAATTTAACGGCGACTGGTTTGATGGTAAGGTGGCGGGTAATGGCTTTACCGCCGGGGATCCTTACCTGCTCAAGGTTCTGGAGCTTACCCGGCAGTATACGGGCTTTCCGCGCCAACTGGGGCAGCATACCGGTGGTTTTGTAATTACCCAGGGCCGCCTGTCCGACCTGTGTCCCATACTCAATGCCCGTATGGAAGACCGGACCAATATCGAATGGAACAAAGATGATATCGAAGCCCTGGGTTTCCTGAAGGTGGATGTGCTGGCATTGGGTATGCTGACCTGTATCCGCAAGGCTTTTACCCTGTTGCGAACGCATCATGGCCGCAGCCTTACCCTGGCCACCGTTCCGGAAGATGATCCCGCTGTATATGCTATGATCAGCGCTGCCGATACCATCGGCGTATTCCAGATCGAAAGCCGGGCGCAGATGTCGATGCTGCCACGTTTGAAGCCTAAAGAGTTTTACGACCTGGTGATCGAAGTGGCCATCGTAAGGCCGGGACCGATACAAGGCGATATGGTGCATCCTTACCTGCGCCGGCGCGATGGCCTTGAGGCGATAGAATATCCTTCTAAAGAATTAGAAGCTATTCTTAAGAGGACAAAGGGTGTACCGCTCTTCCAGGAACAGGCCATGGAGATCGCGATTGTAGCCGCGGGTTTTACGCCGGCCGAGGCCGATGGCCTGCGCCGCAGTATGGCCACCTTTAAGGCCAAAGGCAAGGTAAGCGATTGGGAAACCAAACTGGTGGGCGGTATGATGGCTAAAGGGTATAAGGAAGACTTTGCCCGGCGCGTATTCCGGCAGCTGGAAGGTTTTGGTTCCTATGGTTTTCCCGAGAGCCATGCGGCCAGCTTTGCCTTGCTGGTCTATATCTCTTCCTGGATCAAACACCATTATCCTGATGTATTTGCGGCTGCCATCCTCAATAGCCTTCCTATGGGTTTTTACCAGCCTGCACAACTGGTGATCGATGCCCGTAAAAATAAAGTAAACGTGCGGCCGGTAGATATCAACTATTCGGAATGGGATCATACACTCGAAGCGAAAGAGGACCGCTTATGCCCGCTGCGCCTGGGCTTTAGGCTGGTAAAGGGTTTGAAGCAGGAAGAAATGGAACTGCTGATCGCCGCAAGGGAGCAAGGGTATACCAGCCTGCATCAATTGGCTTATGTGGGCATATCGCAGGCGGCGCTCGAGCGGCTGGCCGATGCCGATGCCTTTCAATCTATCGGGCTCGACCGCAGGATGGCCTTATGGGAAGTGGCGGCCCTGGCCGATCTGCCCCGGGATATGTTTAAAGGCCAGGTTACAGATAGTGCAGCAGAACCCGAAGTACAACTGCCCCTGATGAAAGCCTCCGAGCAGGTATTGCAGGATTACAACAGCACATCCTTATCGCTTAAGGCGCACCCCGTAAGCTTTGTGCGGCAACAGCTTTTTGCCAACAGGATACTGGCTGCCAAAGAGCTGGGGGATTGGAGCGATGGCACCCGGGTACGCGTTGCCGGCCTGGTATTGGTACGGCAGCGGCCGGGCACAGCTACGGGCATCTGTTTTATTACGATAGAAGATGAAACCGGTATTGCCAACCTGGTGGTATTCCGCAATGTATTTGAACGGTACCGCAAACAGATCCTGCAGGCAAGACTCCTGATGGTATCCGGCCATATACAATGCGAGGGTAAAGAAGGCGATACCAAAGTGATCCATGTGGTTGTACGGCGGTGCTTTGATATGACCTGGATGCTGCAGGGCATGATCGCTCCCGAAACGGAAACCTTACCGGTGCCCCCTGCCGGAGTACAGGACGAAACACCCGGCCCTGCTGGCGTAAGCAGTAACCCGGTACGCAAGGTGGTACAGGGCGAATTGTTTCCTTCCCGTAATTTTAAATAACCTGTATCGCGTAACCGCAGCGGTTTTAATGATCTTCCCTGTGTGTAACAGCCTATCAAAATGATAATAGCCTATCATTTTGATAGGCTGTTTGCTTTGGTTGTTTTTGGACTTGTTTTTATAAGTGATAGCAAGACAATACCTAATGTCCGCCGGCCACTGCAAAGCGTATAGTGGCACAGCATTTGGCATAGGTAAAGGGTATTGCCGGCCGGTACCTATAGGGTATCCTTCTTAAAACCGGGAATACTGCAATGCTTATGGAAACCCGGCAACAAGTGCCCGTACTCCCCGGCAGTAACCCTTCCCTGCCAGAACCCTTTCCCGGTTCCGCCGCTGCTACAGTGCAGGGGCATGCCACCTTACCTGATTTCCGGGTCGAGGTCGCGGATGCAGGCCATACAGGCCTGGCCGGGGAGATCTGTGCCGTGATCTTTGCTGCTGCGCAAGCCCGGGGTACGGGTATTTCCAGGCGTTCTCCCGGTTTTTTACAATCCAAAATGATTGCCGGTGAGGCGGTGATCGCTTTCGCCCCGGATGGCCGCTGGGCGGGCTTCGCCTTTATCTCTGCCTGGGATAATGGCCGGTATGTATCCAACTCGGGCCTGATCGTAGCCCCGGAGTTCCGGCATACCGGTATTGCCAAAAGGATCAAACGGAAAATATTTGAACTGAGCCGGCTGAAATACCCGGAGGCGGGCATCTTTAGCCTGACCAGTGCATTGGCGGTTATGAAGATGAACTACGAACTGGGTTTCGAGCCGGTAACTTATTCGGAGCTGACTACTGAAGATGCTTTCTGGGCGGGTTGTGCCTCCTGTGTAAACTGCCCGGTATTAAATAGTAAAGACCGGAAGAACTGCCTGTGTACCGCCATGTTATATGATCCGAAACATCATGCCTAATCTTTTTATGTATTAAATACGAGCAATGCTACCAGGCCGGTAACAGGAATGCAGGTTCCTGTTGCCGGCTTGTTGCTGCCCTGCGCTCGCAGGGTTAGGGGCATACTAACCACTGTCAAAAAAGAATGTATACTTAAAACCAAAAGCATGGACCATTATCTTAAACTTGCCGCGCGTTATGATGAATACTATCGTTACTCGGATCGTTATATCGCTTACTTTACCGATAAAATTATAAAAGCCTTACCGGTACGGCCCGGGGAATCGGTGGTGGAGCTGGGGGCGGGCACCTGTATTTTTGCTCAGGAAATTTTAAAGCGTGTGCCTTACCTGGATATGGTCTGCGTTGATAACAGCGCCGCGATGCTGCGCAGCGCGGAACACACGGCGATTAAACGGGTTTGCAGGGATGCGGTTTGCTTTGCAGCCGAAGACACCCGCTATCACCGGGTATATATGAAGGAGTTTATTCATCATCTGGATACAGCAGCCCGGGAAGAATTATTTAAAGGGCTTTACCGGCAACTCTATCCCGGCGGTTCTTTGCTCATTTTAATGGAACCGCGCAGGCTCAATTACCCCTTGTTCGATGAAGCCTTGCGGCGCTTTGAACAAGGGCAGCCTTCCCGTACAGCCATCATGGCGCAACTGGAGCACGCCGGTTTTACGGTCTCCTTCGATGTATTTGCTTATCCCATCAATCTTTCCAGGCAAAAGTATACCGAGATGGTACGCAACCGCTATATGTCGGTGCTGGAGACCTTTACAGCAGATGAATTGGAAGCGGGTATCCAATCGATAACCGAAGGCCAGCCGGAAACGGAACTGGAATACCTGGAAAGTTTTTATGGCATCGTGGGTAAAAAATAATACGGCCTCATGCCGGTTATACAGCGGGGCTGCCTAAGGGTAGTCCCGCTGTTTTTATTGTACGCGGTCGGGGTTACGCTATCATTTTGATACACGCTCTCATAATGATACACTTATTACTGATTTCCTGTTTTATGTTACAGGTCGTTGTTGTTGTGTTATTGCCTTGTCTGTGAGTGGCTTAAATATTTTTAGTTGGCTCTTGTTGCGTATTGGCGCCTGGTTTGCCTGTGTGCATATATTCCTGACGGCATATGTCCTTAATCAAACACAGCATGATCAATAAGCCAAAATTCAAAGCCTTGTTACGCGAAGTGTTCGCGTTCCTTTTCCTGCTGTTGTTTATCCTGTCCCTGGGTTATATCGCCTGGCTCAAATTTAAACTGTTTCAAAACTAAAAAACACATGATGACGTTCCTGCTCCTTTTAGCCGGCCTGTTTTGCTTCTGGCTTTTTATGAAATCCATCGGCTTCTTCGAAAAAGTATAACCCTTCTAAAATCAAAAACATGATACTGCTATTCTTCGTATCCGTATTGGTATTCCTGTACCTGCTGTATGTATTAATTAAACCCGAAAAATTTTAAACGTTAAATCAATAAAGCATGAATACTGAAATGATGGGCATTGTAGTCACCTTCCTGCTTACGGTGGCGCTTGCGCTACCGCTGGGAAAATACATAGCCAAAGTCTTTAAAGGAGAACGTACCTGGACCGATTTCCTGAATCCCCTGGAGCGTTTTATTTTCCGGTTCTGCGGTATCGATCCGCAGAAAGAGATGAACTGGAAACAGCATATGCTGGCCCTGCTCTCCATCAACATGGTCTGGTTTGTTTATGCTTTTGTAGTATTGCTTTGCCAGGGCAGCCTTTTCCTGAACCCGGACGGTAATCCCGGTATGACGCCGGACCTGGCCTTCAATACGGATATCAGCTTCCTGGTGAACTGCAACCTCCAGCACTATTCCGGCGAAACCGGCGTGAGTTATCTCAGCCAGATGATCGTGATCACCTTCCTGCAATTCGTAACGGCCGCTACGGGTATTGCTGCTGTTGTGGTTTTGTTCCGGGCCTTTGCTGAAAAGACAACAGAAAAGCTGGGCAACTTCTTCGTGTTCTTTACCAAGACGATAACCCGTATCCTGTTACCGCTCTGTATCGTTATCGCTTCCCTGCTGGTGTTTAACGGCACGCCGGCAAGTTTTGAAGGCAAGGACCGTATCGTTACGCTGCAGGGGGATACCGTACAGGTTTCCCGTGGCCCGGCAGCGCCTATGATCGCTATTAAGCACCTCGGCACAAACGGCGGCGGCTGGTTCGGCGCCAATTCCACACACCCGCTCGAAAACCCGAATTACCTGACCAATATGATCGAAGTAATTGCCCAGGTGCTTATCCCCATAGCTATGGTTTTTGCATTGGGTTTCTTTATCAAACGCAAAAAGCTTTCCTATATCATCTTCGGGGTAATGACCATAGGCATGCTGTCCTTTATGATCCCCAACCTGGTTTCGGAACATAGCGGCAACCCGGCTATAGCGCGTATGCATCTTGCGGATGCCACAGCGATGGAAGGCAAGGAGGTCCGGTTTGGCGTTACGGCATCTGCTTACTGGCAGGTGGTTACCACCATCATTTCAACCGGTTCCATCAATTCGATGCACGACAGCTCCATGCCGATGTCGGGCGCGATGCAGCTATTGGGTATGATGACCAATTGTTTTTATGGTGGGGTAGGCGTAGGTATACTCAACTATTTTGTCTTCCTGGTTATCGCCGTTTTTATTTCCGGTTTGATGGTGGGGCGTACGCCGGAGTTTATGGGTAAAAAGATAGAGGCGCGCGAAATGAAGATTGCTTCGATCATCGCACTGCTTCATCCTTTTATCATTCTTGCGGGTACTGCACTGTCGGCTTATGTGGTAGCCCATCATCCCAATGCGGCCTGGGCGGTACCACCTTCGTCCTGGCTCAATAATCCCGGCAGCCACGGCTTTTCGGAAATGCTTTATGAATATACCTCTGCGGCGGCCAATAATGGTTCCGGCTTCGAGGGCCTGGGCGATAATAATATCTTCTGGAATGTTACGACAGGCTTTGTGCTGATCCTGGGCCGCTTCCTGCCCATTATCGGGCCTGTGGCCATAGCCGGTCTGCTGGCGGCCAAAAAATATACCCCGGAGTCGGCGGGTACTTTAAAGACCGATACGGTCACCTTCGGTATTATGACCTATGCGGTGATTATGGTAATAGCCGCCCTGGCCTTTTTCCCGGCTTTAACCCTGGGCCCGATCGCAGAATTTTTTAATCTGAAATAAAATTTATTTCCCAGCAAAAATTAAGACATGTCAAAAGCTATTGCTACAACCCGGTTGTTTGAGCCGCACCTGGTGCGTGCGGCCTTCAGGCAATCCTTTGTAAAACTCAATCCCCGCATCCTGTTCCGTAACCCGGTAATGTTTACCGTTGAAGCGGGTACCGCCGTAATGCTCTTCGTTACTTTATATACTGCATTTTCGGGGCATACGGACCAGGGTTCTTTCGGTTATAACCTTGCCGTATTCATCATCCTGTTATTTACGTTACTGTTTGCCAATTTTGCCGAAGCCATAGCTGAAGCCAGGGGTAAAGCCCAGGCCGACAGCCTGCGCAAAACCCGGGAAGAAACGCCGGCCCGCTGGATCGATACTTTTTCGGGCGAGCTGAAGACTATTCCTTCTTCGCAGTTAAATAAAGGCGATGTTTTTCTTTGTGAAACCGGCGATGTGATCCCCATGGACGGCGAAATTATCGAAGGTATTGCCACGATCGATGAATCGGCGATCACCGGCGAATCGGCGCCCGTGATCCGGGAATCGGGCGGTGATAAGTCATCGGTAACAGGCGGTACCAAGGTCCTGAGCGACCGTATAAAAGTTAAGGTAACGACCGCGCCCGGCGAGAGTTTTCTCGATAAGATGATCGCGCTGGTAGAAGGCGCCAGCCGGCAAAAGACACCAAACGAAATTGCGCTGACCATTTTACTGGCAGGGTTCACCCTGGTGTTCGTGCTGGTTTGTGTTACGCTAAAACCCTTCGGCGATTATGCCAATACCCCTATTACTATTGCTGCTTTTGTAGCCCTTTTTGTCTGCCTCATCCCGACAACGATCGGCGGCCTGCTCAGCGCCATCGGTATTGCAGGTATGGACAGGGCCCTGCGTGCCAATGTAGTTACCAAAAGCGGTAAAGCCGTAGAAACGGCTGGGGACCTGGATACCCTCTTACTCGATAAAACCGGTACCATAACCATCGGCAATCGTAAGGCCACGCATTTTTACCCGGCCATGGGTATCGATAAAGCCCTGTTTGTCGAAGCCTGTGTGCTGGCCTCGCTGGCCGACGAAACGCCGGAGGGCAAATCGATATTGGAACTGGCTAACCTGGATACGGGTAGTATGGCAACGCGGGAAACCCGGTTTGTAGCCTTCAGCGCCGAGACCCGTTGCAGCGGCGTAGACCTTGCTTCCGGCAGGAGCATCAGGAAGGGCGCATTCGACGCCATAAAAACAATCACCGAAAGAGCTGGTCACGCCTTCCCGCAGGAAACCGCAACAGAGGTAAAGACCATCGCCTCCAATGGCGGAACGCCGCTCGTGGTTTGCGAAAACGGTAAGATACTCGGAGTGATCGAACTACAGGATATTATTAAACCCGGTATCCAGGAACGCTTCCAACGCTTGCGTAAGATGGGTGTAAAAACGGTAATGGTGACCGGCGATAACCCTTTAACCGCCCGCTTTATCGCAGAAAAGGCCGGTGTGGATGATTTTATTGCCGAGGCAAGACCCGAAGACAAGATGAACTACATCAGGCAGGAGCAACAATCGGGCAAACTGGTAGCGATGATGGGCGATGGCACCAATGACGCGCCGGCACTGGCACAGGCCGATGTGGGTATTGCTATGAACAGCGGTACCCAGGCCGCGAAAGAGGCTGGTAACATGGTAGACCTGGATAATGATCCTACTAAACTGATCGAGATCGTGGAGATCGGCAAGCAGCTTCTGATGACCCGGGGTACACTGACCACTTTCTCCATAGCCAACGATATCGCCAAATACTTTGCCATCGTGCCGGCGCTTTTTATTACAGCCATACCCGCGCTCAAAAGTTTAAACATTATGCAGCTGAAAAGTCCGCAGAGCGCGATATTGTCGGCTGTTATCTTCAATGCGCTTATTATTCCCGCCTTGATTCCCCTGGCCCTGCGGGGCGTGGCTTATAAACCCATCGGCGCCAGCGCCCTGTTGCGCAGGAACCTGCTCATCTATGGCCTGGGTGGCGTATTACTCCCTTTTGCCTGTATTAAACTGATCGATATCCTGCTGGGATTATTCCTGTAACTAAAAAAATAAAAAATGAAAAAGTATATAATGCCTTCCCTCAAGCTTACGTTGGTTATGATCGTACTCTGCTCCGCCCTGTATCCCTTACTGGTTTCGGGGATCGCCAAAGCCGCTGCAGGCAAAGGCGGCGGCGCTAAAGCCTACCTGGATGGAAAAGTGGTGGGTTATGCCAACGTGGGACAAAAATTTACGGAGGATAAATATTTCTGGGGCCGCCCTTCGGCGGTTGATTATAATGCCGCCGGTTCGGGCGGTTCCAATAAAGGGCCTTCCAATCCCGATTACCTGGCAACGGTACAGGCCCGTATAGATTCCTTCCTGGTACATAACCCGGCCGTCAAACGCAATGAGCTGCCAGCCGAGCTCGTAACGGCATCGGGTAGCGGCCTGGATCCGCATATCTCGCCCCGTGCCGCGCTGGTACAGGTAAAGCGTGTAGCTGCGGCCCGCAAGTTAAACGAAACCTTAATAGCCGACCTGGTCCGGAAACAGGTACAGCGCCCATTGGCCGGTTGCCTTGGCCCCGAAAAAGTAAATGTCCTGCAACTCAATATCGCATTAGATCAAATCAGTCTTAAAAAATAATCATGATGAAACCCCTCTTCTTTATTATGGCCTTATCGGGCAGCATTGCCGCTATTGCGCAGCAAACTGCATCTTCGCCACTCACCCTTAGTGGATACCTCGAAACCTATTACACGTACGATGCTGCTAAGCCCGGCAACAATACCCGTCCTGCATTTATTTACAGTCACAACCGGGGCCAGGAAATTAACGTGAACCTGGCCTTTGTAAAAGCAGCTTATCGTACAGAAGGCATCAGGGCTGCACTGGCGGTAGCTGCCGGTACTTATATGAATGCCAATTACGCTGCAGAGCCCGGTGTGCTGAAAAACCTGTATGAAGCCAATGCAGGCGTAAAGTTGTCGCGGAAACACGATATATGGCTGGATGCCGGCCTGTTTGCTTCACATATTGGCTGGGAGAGCGCCGTGGGTAAGGATTGCTGGACCCTGAGCCGCAGCCTGGCTGCCGAAAACTCGCCTTATTTCGAAACGGGGGTAAAAGCTGGTTATACTACAGATAATGGCAAGTGGTTCTTCAGCCTGTTGTTGTTGAACGGCTGGCAGCGCATACAACGGGTAGATGGTAACCGTACGCCGGCCTTCGGGACCCAGGTAACTTATAAACCGAATACGGCGATAACGCTTAATAGCAGTACTTTTATCGGTAGTGATAAGGCCGATAGCGTAAAACAGATGCGTTATTTTCACGACCTCTACGTTATTATCCAGGTAACGAAACGACTGGGCCTGATCGCGGCTTTTGATATCGGTGCAGAACAAAAGCAGGCAGGCGCTTCGGCGATGCATACCTGGTACACGCCGGCCCTTATCGTTAAGTATGCAATCACGCCAAGGGCAGCTATAGCGGCGCGTGTTGCCTATTTCGACGACCGTAACGCCGTGATCATCGCCACGGGTACACCGCATGGCTTCCGTACCTGGGAGTATTCTGCAAACTTCGACTATGCCCTGTCCGCTAATGCACTGTGGCGGGTGGAGATCCGGAACCTGGACAGTAAAGACCGGATCTTTACCGGCGCCGGTGATAGACCCGGGAAAAACAACCTTGCTTTTTCTACCGCTTTGGCCATAAGTTTTTAACGCATATCCTTATAACCGGCGCCGGTCACGCCTTTCTGCCCGGCCTGTTAAGCCTTGTTCCTGTAACAAGGCTTAAGCCGTATCCGGGTGCGGGTCAAGTTGGTGGGCAGCTTACCTTAAATGCAGGAAAAAGATACGCAAGAGAGAAAATTGTCCTTGCTTTGCAGGTGTAATGTCAATGCCTTTACACAAACGACCCCTAACCGGTTAAAGGCAATTAAAAATTCAGGAACCGATTTTATGTTATCATGATCAAGGCTAAAATGCAGACCAAGCTTACCTTCGGGCTGCTTTCCCTATTCGTTGTCATTATCTGCTTTGGCGGACTGGGCATTTTTTACGTGAACCGGCTCAGCAGCGATGCCGGTATGATCCTGAAGGATAACCATATCAGCGTAGAATACTGCAATCATATGTTGAAGGCCCTGGACGAAATACCCGGGAACCCCGGACAGGTCGCTGTTTTTGAACATAACCTCCGCTTAGAGGAACAGAACATAACCGAACCCGGGGAGGCCGAAGCCACTGCTGAAGTACGGGCCCTGTTTGAAACCTTAAAACAAGATCCTGCCGTTTTCGGGCAATACAAAAAAATGCGCAAGGCCATCCTGAAGATCGAAGATGTGAACCAGATGGCCATTATTCACAAAAACGTTATTGCTTCGGGAACCGCTGCGCAGGCTACGCTCTGGCTTACCATTATCGTTTCTATCCTGAGCCTGGCGGCGCTTACCTTCGTGATCAATTTTCCTTCCATTATTGCAAGACCCGTTAAAGCCCTTACGGAAGGGATCAGGGAGATCGCCAATAAGAATTACAGTAAACGGATCCATCTCGATCAGAAAGATGAATTTGGCACGCTCGCAGAGACCTTTAACGTTATGGCTGAAAAGCTGGATGAATACGAGCACAGCAATCTTGCCGAGATCAAGTTTGAAAAGAGCCGGATTGAAGCCATCATCAATAAAATGAACGATGGTATATTCGGTTTAAACGATAAAATGGAGATCCTGTTTTTCAACGCCACTGCCGAACGTATTTTCGGTCTGAAAGAAAGCGAGGTGACCGGCAGGCTGGCCCCGGATATAGCTGCCGGTAATGATCTTTTACGGACGGTACTGAACAGCGAACCGAAGACGCAGCTCCGGATATTTGCAGATAATAAAGAAAGTTTTTTTACCCAGGAGTCTATCGTGATCCAGACCGAAAACAGTGTGGGCGGCCGGGTGATCCTGCTGCGTAATGTTACGCCATTTAAAGAACTGGATGTTGCCAAAACAAATTTTATCGCCACGATATCGCATGAGTTGAAGACGCCTTTGTTTGCTATAAAAATGGGCACCCAGCTATTGGAGGACAAAAGAGTAGGCGACTATAATGCCGACCAGCTGGATATCCTGTCGAGCATCAAGGCTAATGCCGACCGCCTGCTCCGGATAACCGGCGAGTTATTAAATGTGTCGCAGGTGGAATCGGGACAGATCCAGTTAAAGAAAGAATGGGTAAAGCCCGGGACTATAGTGTTGAGGGCTTTGCAGGCCGTACAGGTGCATGCCGGCGAACATCATATTCAATTGAAGGAAGACATAGAAAAAGATCTGCCTTATGTTTCGCTGGATGAAGAAAAGACTACCTGGGTGCTCATCAACTTTCTGACCAATGCCATTAAATACTCCCATGAAAACGGGACGGTGGTCGTACAGGTAAGCAGGGAGGAGCAAGACATTCATTTCCGGGTTACCGACCAGGGCCGGGGTATCGAACCCCGCTACCTGGACCAGGTATTCGATAAATACTTTAAAGTGCCAGGCGGCAAACAGCAGGCCGGTACCGGTCTGGGGCTCTCCATATCCAGGGAGTTTATTGAAGCCCAGGGCGGACGGATCTGGGCCCGCTCTGAATTTGGCGCCGGAAGCGTTTTCGGGTTCAGTATCGTTATTAATACACGTGTATAAAAAGAATAGAACAGATGGATATCGCGAATGTATTGCTGGTCGAAGATGAGACCGATGTACGGCAACTGCTGAAAAGAGTGCTGAGCCTGGAAGGCTTTACCGTGTTTGAAGCAGCGGGTTGCAAGGCGGCGCAAAAAATATTACAACACGAAAATATCGACCTGGTTTTGTGTGATGTAAAACTGCCGGATGGTAGTGGCGTCGAGTTTATTACCCAGGTGAAAGCCACATATGCCTACGTGGAAATTATTATGCTGACCGCCTACGGCAATATACCGGATAGCGTGCAGGCCATAAAGAACGGGGCTTTCGACTATATAACCAAGGCCAACGATAATGACCGCATCCTGCCTTTATTGTACCGGGCGCTGGAAAAAGTAAAACTCGAAAAGCGGGTACATCAATTGGAACAATTAGCGGCTGCGCGTTACGCGAACTTCGATTCCATTATCGGTAATTCGGTGCTGATAACCGAGGCCAAATCGCTGGCCCGGCTTGCTGCGCCTACCGATGCGCCTGTCTTGCTGCTCGGGGAGACCGGTACCGGTAAGGAGATCTTTGCACAGGCCATTCACTCGGCCAGTAAACGCAATACCAAAACCTTCCTGGGACTTAATTGCAGCGCATTCGGCAAAGAGCTGCTGGAAAGTGAACTGTTCGGGCATAAGGCCGGGGCCTTTACCGGCGCTATAAAAGATAAGAAAGGCCTGATCGAAGAAGCGGATGGCGGCACGTTGTTTCTCGATGAAATTGGTGAGATGCCCCTGGACCTTCAGGCCAAACTATTGCGGGTATTGGAAAACAGCGAGTTTATCAAGGTGGGCGATACGCGGCTGACCCGGGTTAATATCCGCATCGTAGCCGCAACCAACCGCAACCTGAAACAGGATATCAAAGCAGGTAAGTTTCGCGAAGATCTTTTCTACCGGCTTAACCTGGTTACCATTAACCTGCCGCCCCTGCGCGAGCGCCAGGCCGATATCCCCTTACTGGCCGGGTATTTTATCGAAAAGCTGACCCGCGATGCTTACCAGCATGTAAAAGGTATGACGCCGGCCTTTGTAGAAAAGATCGGGCAATACGACTGGCGTGGCAATATCAGGGAACTCAAAAATGTATTGGAGCGATCCCTGATCGTTTGTGCTACCCGCCAGTTGTCTATCGAGCACCTGCCCGTGGAACTGCAATATGCCAGCCTGCAATCCAAAACGATTTCGGCATTCGACCTGGCGAGCGTAGAGCGGTTGCATATACAGCGTGTGCTGCAGTATACAAAAGGCAATAAGGTACAAACGGCCAAACTGCTGAACATCGGTACCGCAACCTTATACCGGAAAATAGAAGAATACAAAATTGAACTTTAAGCAACAGCCATTTACGTAATACAGCAGAGAAATGATTTTCTCCTTTTTTATAGTGTCACACATTTGTGATATTTGTCCTATCTTTGCGCTTGTTATGGCAAAACAAAAAATTATCGATGCTGCTATAGCCGTGCTGAACGAGGATTTTTCGGCGCCGCTGGATAAGATCGCCGCTAAGGCAGAGTTGAGCCGCCGCACCCTGCACCGCTATTTCCGTGACCGGGCCGAACTGCTGGAAGCCTGCAGGGTCGATATGATGCACACCTGGCAAACGGCCATGATGGCGGCTTGCAGGCAGGGCAAAGATCCGGTGCTGCAACTGGAACTGATGCTTTATGCCGGTATTGACTGCGGGGAGAAGTATGCCTTCCTGGATACCTTGCAGGAGCAGGCGCCGGCAACCACACAGGATAAGGCCTATGCAGCGGCCCGGGACAACTGGTTCCGGCATGTGCCGGCCTTGCAGCGTAAGGGCATGATCAGCAAAGAGCTTACCGTGCCCTGGATCCGTATCCTCTTTGTGCAAATGATCCGCAGCACCATACAGGCCTTGCGCAGTGGCAGCGTTGTTCCTAATGATATAAAAAAAATGGCCTGGTATTCCTTCCGCCGGAGTATCGGTATGGCATAATACTGCGCTGCCGGCGCATACGTATCCTCCCGAAAATATAAAACTTATGATACATGCTTTTTTAATGATCGGTCAGTCGAATATGGCCGGTCGCGGCTTTGTGCAGGAGGCGCCGCCTGTTTTCGACGAACATATAAAAATGCTGCGCAATGGCCGCTGGCAAACCATGTGGGAGCCCGTAAACTACGACCGGCCTACTTCGGGTATCAGTCTTGCTGCTTCTTTTGCAGCCGCCTGGCGCCTGCAGCATAGCGATGGGGAGATCGGGCTGATCCCTTGTGCGGAAGGGGGCGCCAGTCTGAAAGATTGGGCAGTGGGCGGTGCATTGTTTGATCATGCGGTAAGCCAGGCCAGGCTTGCCTTGCGCGATAGCAAGCTGGCGGGTATACTCTGGCACCAGGGCGAAAGTGATTGTTTTCCCGAACTGGCCGCTACTTATGCTGCGCGGCTGGAGGTTATTATCGATGCTTTGCGCAGCGAACTCGATGCACCCGGTGTACCGCTCATTGTAGGCGGACTGGGCGATTACCTGGCTTCCGGCATATACGGGCAGTACTTTCAAAGTTATCCGCTTATCAATACCGCCCTGCAGGATTTCGCCCATGCACATGCCCATTGTTATTTCGTAAGCGCTGCCGGTTTATCGGCCAATCCCGACGGTATTCATTTCAATGCCGCATCCCTGCGTGTGTTCGGCTTGCGCTATTTCGATGCCTTTAACCGGCTTACTGATGCGGGCCCGGATGATCAGGAAGAAGAACTGCTGCAACGTATCTATGCCCGGCCTTACACCCTGAAGGAACAAACCGCATTACTGGAATACCGTTTTGCCAGCGGCGCTCTTACGTCCGAGGCTTACCAGCAGGCATTGGTAATACTGAAGCAGCAGTAGTGCGTTATTGCTGGCGGGTATCACTATCAATAACAATTACAGAAAGAGATCAGCGTTATTGCCTGCTTGGGGTTATAACGCTGATCCTGTTTGCTGGTAAGGCTTTGCGGGTGTAGATAACATGATGTGTTGTGCTTTTATGCTATCGTAAATCTAAACAAAGCGTTATTATCACCGGAAAATGATGGCCTTCTCGGTTGTATCAGTTAAATTTGCAACGACCATCCCATTACGTACGCCGAGTTGAAATCTTTATTCAGAATATTTCTACCCTTTGTCCTGTGTCTTGTTGCGTTAATTCACATCGCAACACCGTCCAGGGCTGCACAGTTCTTTTCAGTAAAATATGCTGGAAACGGTTCGATGTGCATTGCCGCGGACGATGGCAATAACCTGGATGATATGGTGTTCCGCACCGATGCGGAAGAACGTCATCAACCTAAAGCCGCCCGTATTTACCAGCGGTATATGGAACAGCTGCAGGCTTACTTTAACGTGCAGGCGGAAGCAAGGGTAAACCCGGTAATGGTCATGTTCGTGACCGATACTAAACCCATATGCAGTACTGCGTATAATAGTATCTGCCTCTCTTCCTGTTACGACTACATCTTCCGGCTCTCTCTCTTTTAATACCGTTCTATTCATTTATCTGTTCGGGTAGGCTTTATACGCATACCCGGGGTCATCTATTATTCCATCCGCCCGGAACCACCGGGCCAGTATACCTATTTTCGATAATGAACAAGAACTATTTCATTGCCGTTCCGGCATTGATCCTGGTCAGTGCATGCACCGATCTTAACGCCTCGCGCGATAATAGCGCCGAACCCCAATCCTATCCTGTTATTTCTGTAATAGAAAAAGACACCGCACTCCATGCCCAATACGTGGCAGATATACAAGCCCGGAAAAATGTAGAGATCTATGCCCGGGTACCGGGTATCCTGGAGCATATCCATGTAGACGAAGGCGAAACTGTGCGTAAAGGGCAATTGCTGTTTACCATAAACGATGATGAACTGCAGATCGCTTTATCCAAAGCCAACGCGGCATGGAATAATGCAAAGGCGGATGCGCATGTAGCAGAAGTAGAGCTGCAGCGTGTACAGACCCTGGTGCATAAAAAGATCATTTCCAAGACCGAGCAGGAACTGGCCGAAGCCAAGCTCAATGCCCTGAAAGCAAAGATAGAAGAGGCTTTGTCGGAAAAGCAAACCGTACTGAAACGTCTTTCCTATACCCGTATCCATTCGCCCTTCGACGGTGTGATCGATCGGTTACCGCTGAAGGAAGGCAGTTTCCTGCCCGAAAACACGCAGCTGACCACGATTTCGGATATCCATTCGATGCTGGCCTATTTTAAGGTGTCGGAAAGCGAATACCTGAAACTGATGCAGGAAGGCCGGGACAGCACTATGGCAGCAAGTGTAAGCCTCGTACTGGCCGATGGATCCCTGTATCCTTATCCCGGTAAAATAGAAACCTATGGCAGCGAGATCGATGATAATACCGGCTCGGTAACCTTCAGGGCCGATTTCCCCAATCCCCGTAAAATGCTGAAACACGGCGCTTCCGGTACATTGATTATCGGCAGGCCCAATGCCCGTGTATTGATGGTGCCGCAGAAATCGGTGCTGGAAATACAGGACAAGAACTATGTGTATGTGCTGGGCGCCGACAATACCGTACAGATGAAAAACTTTGAGCCGTCCAGCCGCATCAATGGTTATTACATCGTGGAAAGCGGTCTTACGGCAAAAGATAAGATCCTTTACGAAGGCGTACAGTCCATCAGGAGCGGGCAGAAGATAAGTCCCGTGGCGCCCCGCCTGTAATACCGCAACCTATTTACTTAACCTCATTATAAGGTACAGGTTTCCCTGTGCCCCAGACTCCTTTTATTATGATCGAAACATTTATCAGGCGACCGGTGCTGTCGCTCGTGATTTCTCTTATCATTACCCTGGTCGGCGCCATGGCTTTGTTCCAGCTACCGGTAACGCAGTTCCCGGACATTGTACCGCCTTCCGTAATGGTAACGGCCCGGTATACCGGCGCCAATGCCGATGTGTCGGCCAAGGCGGTAGCGATGCCGATCGAAAGGGCTATTAACGGCGTACCGGGTATGACGTATATGTCTACCGTTACCGGCAACGATGGGATCACCATGATCCAGGTCTTTTTCCAGGTAGGCACCGATCCCGACCAGGCTGCCGTAAACGTGCAGAACAGGGTAACTACCGTACTGGACGAATTACCGGAAGAGGTGATCAAAGCTGGCGTAACGACCGAAAAGGAAGTGAACAGCATGCTGATGTACCTCAATATCACCAGTGCCGATGATGCCGCCGACGAGCAGTTTATCTTCAACTTTACGGATATCAATATTCTGCAGGAGCTGAAGCGGATCGATGGGGTGGGACGTGCAGAGATCATGGGGCAACAGGAGTATGCGATGCGCGTATGGCTGAAACCTGAGCGTATGCTGGCTTACGACATCTCGGCCGATGACATCGTAGCAGCCCTGAGGGCGCAGAACGTGGAAGCCGCGCCGGGCAAGACGGGCGAGAGCTCGGGCAAGAATCCGCAATCGGTACAGTATGTATTGCGGTATACCGGTAAGCTGTACGAGCCGCAGCAATACGAGAACGTGGTATTGAGAGCCGACAACGATGGGGCGATACTGCGTCTTAAAGATGTGGCCGATGTAGAATTCGGTTCCATGAGTTATGGCATGGTGTCGAAAACGGATGGCCGGCCTTCAGCTTCGATCATGATCAAACAACGGCCGGGCTCCAATGCCCGCGATGTAATCCAGAACATCAAAGACCGTATGGAAGAGCTGAAGGAAACTTCCTTCCCGCCCAAGATGAACTACAATATGGCCTATGATGTATCGCGCTTCCTCGATGCGTCGATCAGCGAGGTGATCCGTACGCTTGTCGAAGCCTTCCTGCTGGTGGCTTTGGTGGTCTTTATCTTCCTGCAGGACTTCCGCTCTACGCTGATACCCGCACTGGCCGTACCTGTGGCGCTGGTCGGTACGCTTGCTTTTATGATGCTGATGGGCTTTTCGATCAACCTGCTTACACTCTTTGCGCTGGTACTGGCTATCGGTATCGTGGTCGACAACGCGATCGTGGTCGTCGAAGCGGTGCATATCAAGATGACCGAAAAACACCTGCCGCCGCTGGAGGCAACGATAGAAGCCATGAAAGAGATCAGCGGTGCTATTGTCGCCATCACCCTGGTAATGTCGGCCGTATTTATTCCCGTGGCCTTCCTGAGTGGTCCTGTAGGCGTATTCTACCGGCAATTTTCCCTTACCCTGGCGATCTCGATCTTTATATCCGGTATCAATGCCTTGACGCTTACGCCGGCCTTATGCGCCCTGATGCTGAAACACAATACCCAGGTACAAAAGAAGGGCTTGCTGAACCGTTTCTTTAACGGCTTCAATAAACGCTTTGATGCCACCAATAATAAATACCGGTCGGTACTGGCAAAAATTGCCGGCCGCAGGGGGCTTACCCTGGTATTGCTGGCGCTGTTTTTTGCCGCTACCTGGGGCGCGGGCGCTATATTACCCGGCGGCTTTATTCCTACCGAAGACCAGGGCATGATCTATGTGAATGTAACCACACCGCCGGGCGCTACCATGGAGCGTACGGATAAAGTACTGGATGAGGTAACGGCCATTGCCCGTAAAACGGCTGGTGTAGAGAATGTGACTACCCTGGCGGGTTATAGCCTAGTTAACGAAATTGCCGGCGCTTCCTATGGGATGGCCATGATCAACCTGAAACCCTGGCATGAAAGAGACCAGGATGTAAACGCCGTGATCGCTGCGATCGAACAAAAGGTAAAGCTGATCAATGATGCCAAGATCGAAGTATTCGCGCCGCCTACCGTGCCTGGTTTCGGTAATACCGG
Source organism: Taibaiella chishuiensis (assembly GCF_003014535.1). GTDB lineage: Bacteria > Bacteroidota > Bacteroidia > Chitinophagales > Chitinophagaceae > Taibaiella > Taibaiella chishuiensis. The sequence goes on from NZ_PYGD01000002.1 coordinate 252,207, forward strand.
CGGCTTTGAGCTGCGCCTGCTGGACAAGACCGGCAAAGGCGATGTGCAGCAAACCGCAGCGGTAACGCAGCAATTGGTGGATGCGCTGAACAAAACTCCGGAGATCAGCGGCGCTTTCACCAGCTTCGATGCCTCTTTCCCGCAGTATATGATCCATATCGACCCGGATATGGCGGCCAAGAAAGGCGTTACCGCCGACAATGCGATGAGTACGCTGCAAACCTTGCTGGGCAGCTATTACGCCACCAACTTTATCCGGTTCAACCAGATGTATAAAGTGATGGTACAGGCAGGTCCGCAGTACCGCACCGCACCCGAAGATATCCTGAAACTTTATGTCAAGAACCGCCTCGGAGAGATGGTGCCTTTCTCCGCCTTCGTAAAGATCGAACGGGTATATGGCTCCGAGCAGCTTACGCGCTATAATATGTACCTGTCGGCCATGATCAATGGTAATGCCGGTGCGGGTTACAGTAGCGGTGATGCCATTGCTGCGGTCGAAAAGGTAGCTGCCAAAGTATTACCGAGGGGTTATAGTTACGAATGGAGCGGTATGACCCGCGAAGAGATCCTTTCGGGTAACCAGACAACCATGATCTTCCTGGTCTGCCTGGTATTCGTATACCTCTTGCTGGCTGCGCAATACGAGAGTTTCCTCCTGCCGCTGCCGGTTCTCCTGAGCCTGCCTGCGGGTATATTCGGCGCATTCCTTTCCCTGAAGCTGGCCGGGCTCGAAAACAATATTTATGCACAGGTGGCTTTGGTCATGCTGATCGGCCTGTTGGGTAAAAATGCAATCCTGATCGTGGAGTTTGCGATCAAGAGCCGCAAGGAGGGAGCGAGTATCCTGCAGGCCGGTATCGACGGCGCTACGCAACGGTTACGGCCCATCCTGATGACCTCCTTTGCCTTCGTGGCGGGCCTTATTCCTTTGTGTATCGCATCTGGTGCGGGCGCTATGGGCAACCGTTCCATCGGTACGGCTGCTGCCGGCGGCATGCTGATCGGTACGGTATTCGGCGTGCTGGTTATTCCGGGGCTCTATGTCCTGTTTGCCACCCTGTCTGAGCGAAAGAAAAAAAAATAAAAATAACCCGGAAGCATAATCCTGTTTACATTATGACCTATTTAAAATATAAGCAGCTGCTGCTGCACTCCTCGTTAATCTCTGCTGTACTGCTTGCTTCCTGCGCGATACCCGGCAGGAAAAAATTACCCGATCCCAAGCCGCTCCCCGCGCGTTTTGCCACGGACGGGGACAGCTTACAGAATATAGCCCTGCTCAGCCCGGACTCGTTTTTCCGGGATGCCCATTTACGCAATGCGATTAAAGACGTATTGCAGCATAACCCCGATATGCAGATTGCCTTGCAGCGCATCCGTACGGCCGGCGCTTACCTGAAAATGAGCAAGGGCGCGCTGTTGCCCTCTTTGAGCATGAATGCGCATGCAAGCGGTACCAAGTACGGGAAGTATACTATGGAAGGTGTAGGTAACTTCGATACGAACCTGTCGCCCAATATCGAAGAGGAACAGAAAGTCGGTACCAATCCTACGCCCGACTTCTGGCTGGGACTGAGTACCAACTGGGAACTGGATATCTGGGGCAGGCTGGGCAAAATGAAAAAGGCTGCCCGACACCGGTTCATGGCCTCTGCCGAAGCCGCGGCCATGGTAAAATCGATGCTGGTTACCCAAACCGCGCTCTTCTATTATGAATTGCTCACCCTCGACCGCGAACTGGAAATCCTGAAGGAAAATATCACCCTGCAGGAGCGTGCCCTGGAGATCGTGGTCGCACAAAAGGAAGGCGGGCGTGCCACCGAACTGGCCGTTCAGCAGTTCAATGCCCAATTGCTTAGTTCCAGGGGCCATTTGCTGGGTATACAACAGCGTATTACAGAAACCGAAAATAACCTGAATGCCCTTTCCGGCAAATACGAAGGCCACATCAGTCGGAGTGCTTTCCGTACCATCGATCAGAACTTTGATGCACTCGATGCGGCTGGTATTCCTGCGGCTATACTGCGCAACCGGCCCGATATCCGGCAGGCCGAGGCCGAGATGCTTGCGGCTGATGCCGATCTGGGCGCTGCAAGAGCGGCGTTCTTTCCATCGCTTAACCTGTCGGCCTACACTGCATTCAGCGCCTTTAAAGGCGACTTGCTCTTCTCGGCCGGTTCGCTGGGCTTCCAACTCCTGGGTGGGCTCACAGCGCCCTTGTTCCAGAAGCACCAGATCCGTTCGCAGTACCGTATTGCCGAAGCCGGACAGCAAGAGCAGTTCTACAACTATGAGCGCACGGTACTGAATGCCTATAAGGAAGTGCTGAACTATATCAGCAATATCCGTAACCTCGGGCAGCGTAGCGATCTGAAAGAAGAGGAAGTGACGGCCCTGGGTAATGGCGTCAGTATTTCGGAAGACCTGTATATAACGGGTTATGCTTCGTATATCGAACTTGTGGCTGCGCAGAAAAGCAAGCTGGAAGCCGAATTACAACTGATCGACCTGAAAAGGGCCGAGCTGTATACGGCCATCAACCTGTATAAGTCGCTTGGCGGCGGCTGGCGCGAATAACGAACAACTCCTTATGCATAAATGGCCTGGTCTCTGCAAAGACCAGGCCATTTTTATAGGTAGATCCGTGAAATGTATCAGTAATTCAGAGAAAACGTAAAGTGCGGTTGTACGGTCCGGGCGAATTTTGCGGTATAAAAAACAACAGATATGGAAACCACAACAGCACATATTGCATTGGTAACCGGCGGCAGCCGGGGATTGGGTAAAGACATCGCCCTAAAGCTTGCGGCACAGGGTCGCGATGTGATCCTTACCTATAACAGCAAAGCAGAGGAAGCACAGGAGGTAGTAGCCGCTATACGCGCACAGGGCCGTTCAGCCCTGGCCCTACAGCTCAATACGGGCCGGTCGGATAGTTTTGCCGCCTTTGTGCAGCACCTGCAACAGGTGCTGGAACAGGATTTCGGAAGAAAGGGCATCGACTTCCTGGTCAACAACGCAGGCCATGGTATTACCGTACCTTCTTTTGCCGACACCACCGAGGCACAGTTCGATGAACTGGTGCAGGTACATCTTAAAGGCGTGTTTTTCCTCACGCAGCAACTGCTGCCCCTGCTCAACGATGGCGGCGCTATCGTGAACATCTCTACAGGCCTTACCCGGTTTACTCATCCCGGCGCGGGCGCCTATGCCAGTGTGAAGGCCGGTGTGGAAACCCTTACCCGGTATATGGCTAAAGAATTGGGCCACCGGTATATCCGCGCCAATGTTGTAGCGCCGGGCGCGATTGCCACCGATTTCAACGGCGCACGCCTGCGCGATAACGCCCAGGTGCAGGATATGATCAAAAGCATTACGGCCCTGCCCCGCATCGGCCAGGCCGACGATGTCGGCGGTGTGGTGGCCTTCCTGTGTTCGGATGATGCGAAATGGATCAGCGGGCAACGTATCGAAGTAGCCGGCGGTATGTATCTCTGATTATAAATAGTCAATGTCTCAATAGTCATGAAACAAACAGTTATCGTTACCGGCGCTGCCGGTACTATAGGCAGCGCCTTATGCAGCAGCCTGGAACAACAGGGCCACCGGGTGGTCCGGGTATCCCGTAGCTCCGGTGATTATAAAGCCGATATGGGGGATAAAACAGCGATGGAGGCCGTATTTAAGGCTGTAGGACATTGCGATGCCGTAGTGAGCGCCGCAGGCGAGGTTGTGGCCTATCCGCTGGAACAGCTTACCGACGAGCATTTTGCCTTTGCCATAGCAAACAAAATGATGGGACAGATCAACCTGGCCCGTACGGCCTTGCCTTATATCGCCGACAAGGGTTCTGTTACCCTGGTATCGGGTATCTTATCGGACGAGCCCATCCTGGGTGGTGTTATTGGCACTATGGTCAACGGGGCGGTGGAAGGTTTTGTAAAAGCTGCGGCGCATGAACTGCCCCGTGGTATACGGATCAATTGTGTGTGTCCTAATGTACTGGCCGAGTCTGTGGCCTTTCATCCTTACTTCCCGGGTTTTGTACCGGTAGAGGCCTGGCGTGTGGTAAAGGCCTATGAGCGGTCGCTGCTGGGTATTATTAATGGCCGGGTATTGGCGGTATAAACACGTTGCGGTTCCTGTGGGGTAGCGGCGCGGTCTCCTGATTTTTCGTAAATTTATATCCAGAATAAGCATCATGCAACAGACCTTTATAGATGTGGCCACGATCAGCGACCTGCACCGGTTGTACAGCTGTCCGCCGCCGAAGCACCCGCTTGTTTCTTTTTTATCCCTGCAGGAAATAAGCCGGGATCAGTTCAGTGAAACCGAACAGGCCTACCGGCTCGGGTTCTATGCCGTGTACCTGAAACAGTTGAAAGGTTCGATGAAGTATGGACGGTCACAATACGATTTCGACGAAGGCACCCTGGTGTTTACGGCGCCCGGCCAGGCTATATCCACGCAGCGCCGCTTATCCTACAATGAAGGCTGGGGCCTGTTTTTTCATCCCGGCCTGTTGTACCGTACTGCCCTGGGGCGTAAAATAAACGGGTATTCCTTTTTTAATTACGATGTGCATGAGTCGCTGCATATCTCCGACGAAGAGAAGAAGATACTGCGGGATTGCTGTGAACATATAAAGCGCGAATACACGCAGCAATTAGATAAACACACGGGCGATCTTATCGTGAGCCATATAGAGCTGTTGCTGAACTATTGCAGCCGCTTTTACGACCGGCAGTTCCTGGCGCGTGCTTCTGTAAGCCACGATGTGGTACAGCAGTTCGAAACCCTGTTGCGGGATTACTTTTCCCGCGATACGCTTATCGAGGACGGTTTGCCGGATGTGGGCTACTTTGCGGACCGGCTGCATCTTTCGCCCAATTACCTCTCCGACCTCCTGAATAAATATACCGGCAAAACTACGCAGGAGCATATACACCTGCAATTGGTGGAGCAGGCCAAACACCTGTTACTGGGCTCCGGTAGCTCGATCAGCGAAATAGCCTTTACACTTGGCTTTGAGCATCCATCTCATTTTACCCGGGTATTTAAAAACAAAACAGGGTTATCGCCCAAAGCCTTCCGGGCGGGTTAGGCGCGCTATAAAAATTAAAGCTGGCCGTTGTAAACGGCCAGCTTTTTGTTGTCTGTATCTTTATCGCCGATCCTAGGCTAAAAACCTAGGGATCGATGGTCAGCAATACGTTATTGCCACCCAGGTTCATCCAGGTCATCTGCAGGGTAGGGCAGCTTGTTCCTGGTTGGTTCAGGCTGGAATAGGTGCCGGTAGCACAGGTGCCGGTGTTGCCTACCAATGGCGCAGTCGGGCCGGTAATACTGGTGTGGAAGGTAGCTGCGTCCCAACCGGAGCCTGCCGTCGTCATGGTTGCATAACCGCTGGGTCCTACTGAGGTATAACGCCAGCCGGTGCCCCCGTTTAAGGAGTTTACGTTGTTGTAGGCATCGGAGGTGTTCGGGTTGATCTTAAACCAGGTGTAGTACGAGCAGGATGCAGGCAGGTTGGCATCGTGCGCATAAGCCTCCAGGGCAATAATACAGCTCGTATTATTGGTGATAAACAAGGCGGCGTTGGCGCTTACCGCTGCCCCCGATAACAGGAGCATAGCGAATAGTTTCTTCATAGATAAATAGTTTGTGATGGAAGACCAATTTCCGTTTTTTTAATCTGTTCGCCGGGCTGTTTTTTGTCAGCGGGCCAGAATTGTTTACCAGGGCGGTCAAAGCCTTTGTCTATGCCGTTCTTTGTTACCCCGGATAAAAAAGCCGCATACCTGTGCGTATGCGGCTCCCTAACGAAAAAAACAAAACATCAGCGGATCAGCAGCAATTCGCCGCGAAAGGTTTTTACCTCATCATCGCGTTCCGACAACTCGATATGGTAAAAATACGTGCCTGCATCGCCGGGATTGCCGTTGTACAGGCCGTCCCAGCCCGCGAGCCCGTCGAAGGTGCTGAACACTTCTTTACCCCAACGGTTAAAAATGCGGAAGGCTTTCACCTCCTGGTAGCCGTAATTGGCAATGGCAAACCGGTCGTTGAGCCCGTCGCCATTGGGCGAAAAGGCATTGGGCAAAAACAACTGTTCCCGGATCAGGATGCTTACCCTGGCCGTATCGCGGCAACCGTATTCGTTAGCGCCTACTACGGTATAGGTGATGGGGGTACGGGGCGAGGCCATGGGCGATGCGTTGCGGGTATTATCCAGCCAGGTGGCCGGCGACCATTGGTAACTGGCAGCACCGGAAGCCTGTAACTGTACGTTTTCTCGCGGGTTTATCGTTTGGGTGGCCGATACGGTCAGTTCCGGCACCGGGCGCACAAATACGGTTATGGAATCGGAACCGGTACAACCGCTGCTGACATCGGTTACCCTGATCCTGAATTGTTGGGTACCGGTAATATACCCCGATGCGACACTGGTATCCGTACGGTCAAGCAGGGCGCCCGGCTCCCAGCGGTACTGGTAAGCGCCGGCGTATAAGGTGCCGGTTTGCAGGTGCAGGTAACCGTTGCAGGTTTGCGAGTCGCGCAGGGGCGGGTAGACCACCACCGGCTTTTGGATCAGCAGGTTGCGGCTTACGGTTTGCCCGTTTACGGTATACTTCAGGGCGCATTGATAGGGAAATACAGAGAGGCCTTCGGCCGCCAGCTGCGGATTAAAGGTCCATACGCCGTTCTCCTGTGTTACGCCGCATCCGCTGAAGCTCCCGCCTGCGGGTATGCCGCTCAGGCCATAAGCAGTATCCTGGTAACAATACTTAGTAGCGATCGGGCTGCCGTCGGTATAGGTTATAGCCTGGCCATACCCTAAGGTATAGCCAGACAACAGGAATATAACGATAAGCACTGCAGGTCTTGCTATCCCGTATTTCATACTGCTTCAGTTTAATGCTGTTTGTGGTTATTGTTTTACTACTTTCTCTACACGGAGCAGGCGTCCTTTGGTATCGGCGATCTTCAGGAAATAGATACCGTCGGGCAAGGCTTCGAGCGATATCCTGTCGGTGTTGTCGTTTTGCAGGAGCGTACGGCCTTCTACACTGCCCAGGCTGAGCGATACTGGTATGGGGCTATTGATAAACAGGGTGTGTTGCGCCGGGTTAGGATAGATGCTGATCCTGTAGGCAGGGTTGCCGATATCGTCTATACCGGTTACATTGTTGACCGTATAGATCTCGGAGGTATCCGTACAGCCGTTTGCAAGGCCGGTGATCACCTGGTAATCGCCGTTCTGGTTTACGGTATAGGTCGCTGCGGTAGCGCCGTTGATCAGTATGCCGTTGCGCATCCATTTATAGGTATCATAAGCCGAGGTTACCCCCAGTTCGAAATTGTTTACGGTAATAAAAGGTTCGTCGATATCATTGATGGTAAGATCGATGGTGATGATGCTGTCGCAGCCGCCATCGCTCCAGTAATGCTGGTTGTAGATACCGGAAGTGGTATAGGTAATGCCGTTCAGTGTATAGCTTTTACAGGCCGATACCTGGGTAATGCTGTGGAAAGTATCGGCACATGCGTATTTAACGAGGTAAGCGCCCATATCGAAGTTGTTGCCCGCCTGGGTCATCATATAGGGGGCGGTATCGTTCGGGCCTTTAAAGTCGGCAGCATTCCTGCGCAGGGTACCGGCGATATACATATTGTTGGATTGATCAAGAAATACTTCGCCGACCGGTACCTGTTGTGCGGATATATGCGGCAACTGGCCCAGGCGCATACTCCAGTCTGTAGCGCCGCCCGGTTTGTAGCGCTTTACAAAGCCGTGGGTATTGGTCTGGTAGGTAATGCCCGCAATATTAAATTCGGCAACTACACTGCCGCCGATATAGATATTATTCAGGGCGTCGTGTTTTAACCGGGTAGGTATGATCTGGTTGTCGGTAAGCGGCATGCCGAGCTGCAGCAATTCGCCCCATTGTACGGCGCCGCTGGTATCTGTTTTGGCAATATACCCGCCATTGATATGTGCATCGGGCATACCGCCGTTAATGGCCGTAAGCAATAAGGAGGGCGACAGGCGCAGGGTATCGAGGAAGGTGCCGGCGATAACGGGTACACCGGCTGTATCCAGGCTCAGATCCTTTACGGTGCCCTGGTAGCAATTAAAGGTCTTTACCCATAACACATCGCCGGCATCGGTATACTTGGCGAGGAAGGGGCTGTAACGCTGTGTGCCGGAGATGGGCGTGGTGACTATATGAGGCTGGGTTACGGTACCGAAATTAACCGTATCGTAGAGCGAGCCTGCCACATAGATATGACCATAGGGATCCGGTGCGGCCTTGAAGTCGTAAATGCCGCCGCGTTTCTCGGTGGTCTTTACAATCCGGAACGAATTAAAGGCGCCGGTGGCCTGGTCCATCTTTACCCAAAAGCCATAACGCTGATCGGTAAGACCGGAATTCGTACTGATGATATGTTGTGTATTGGCGCCGCCATTATCAAAGATCAGGGTATCATTCTGGCCCGTACCCAGTACTGTGCCCGAAAGGATCATTTCGCCGGAGGTATTTACCGCAAGGCTTTGCACATCAAAAGTTGCCGCCATTTTATAGATACCCACGAAAGGCACCTTGCGCGATACGATCTGTTTCACCCATTTAAAATTGCCGGCCGAATCCAGCTTCAGTACGAAGCCTGCTTTAGAGGTAGTCAGCGTGGTATCGGGGCCCGAAAGCAAGGCTTCGGCTGCCGGATCGGGATTAAAGTCGACTACACCCGGGAAGTCGCCGGCGATATAGATATTGGCGCTGTCGTCTACGACAAGGCCGCGGGCCGACGGGCCATTATAAATATGGTTAAAGATGAAATTCCTTTTATCCAGCTTTTTTACCCAGATCATATTGGAGTCGGCATCCATCTTGCTGATGAAAAACTCGTATTGACCGGTGCCGGTGGGCATCTGTGTATTGACGATAAGCGGGCTGTACCCACCTGCAAATTTGATGGTATCTTCAAAGATGCCGACACTGTATATGTTTTTTTGTCGGTCTGTAGCCACCCTGTGGATATAGACCTGGCCTGCGCTGCCGCTGCCCGTAGTGCCTGTGGCGGTAGACATGGTATGGTGCTGGACGCCCCAACTGGTAAGCTGGTACTGTGCTTGTGCCGGTATAAAGCAGCACTGCAGCAGCAACAGCAGCAACAGGTATTTGCTGTTGCGCAACACGCCGCGCTGTGGTCCTGCATTGACTTTAGGTTGTGTTACCTTCATAGAGATTCTTTTTTGAAGTGAATGGCCTTGCCGGTAGCGGAAATGCAAGGCCGGATAATGCATACAAAATTACTTTTCCATATGCCCGGTATAAGAGTGGGAGTACCCGATTTTGAAAGAGTAGATCTACTTATAGGGCGAAAAATAATGTATCTGTCGTGTGTAAAAAGGACAGTAAAATGACAAAGGTCTTCGTGAAGCGCGCTGTCAATACGGTATTTTTGCGCTTTGCAGAAAAGTATGCTTAACTTACAGGGACGCATTACTTTCCCGAAGGATCAATTTCATGAGGCTGAAGCAACTCTATTTATTTTTTTTATTACTGGCAGTATCTTTCACTCCTGCCTTTGCACAGGAACCGGTAAGCGGCGTGCGCAATTTCCTGCAGCTTTCCGATACGGCCGATATCCGCAGCCGTATAGCCGCGGCTAAAAAGATGGCGGTTACCGACCCGGTACAGGCCGCCGGCAAGTTCCGTTACCTGATGCAGCAAAGTATGCAGCTGGCCTATAGCTACGGGATCGTTGTATCGGGTATCGAATCGGGCAACCTGGAAGTGCGGGATGGCAACTACGAGGCCGCCCTGCTTTTTTATAATCATGCCCTGGCTGCTTGCGATGCTGCTACCAGACCGCTTTTTGCAGCGCTTATCCATAACCTTACCGGCAATGTATGCAACCTGCAGGCCCGGTATGAACAGGCTTCTTTTTATTATTATAAAGCGGTACAACTGGCCGAGCAATACCCGGCCCGCCAACTGCCGCCCAGTTATGCTTACAGCAACCTGGCCACCGTACTGGCACAACTCCGGCAATACGATAAGGCCCTGGCCTATGCTGCTAAAGCGCTGCATGCAGCCACACAGCTCCGGGATACCGCCCTGCAGGTAAACCAGCTGATGAACCTGGGCGTGATCAGTTATGAGCAGAAAGATATTCAACAGGCCCTGTCGTATCTCGAAGCAGCCGCAGCCCTGGCCCTGCACGGCCACGATTTTGTAAGCCTGCACAAGATCCGGGTCAATACCGCTGCCGTATACATGGAACTGGAGGAGCCGCGCAAGGCTTTGCAACAGCTCCTGGAAGCTGCAGAACTGGAATCGGTCCATCATATTGCCTACCACGAACGTAATGTTACGCTCAGCAGTATCGGCGATGTATACCTGCAGCTCAAACAATGGGACAAGGCCCGGACTTATTTCGCTATGGCCTGGACCGGTAGCGGCCAGTTGCCTAAAGAGCGCCTGTTCCTGTTGCAGAAGCTGGCCGAACTGAAAACACGTACCGGCGATTATAAAGGTGCCTTGGCCTTGCGCAGGCAGTACGAAACCCTGAGCGACAGTATTGAAAGCAGCGCGGTAACCCTGCAGGTACACGAAATGGAAACCCGCTACCGCACTGCGGAGAAGGACCGGGAGATCGCCTTAAAGCAGGCACATATTACACGGCAGGCACAACAGATCACGCAAAAGAACCTCTGGCTGGCCATTACCGCCCTGGGCATCCTGTTGTTGCTGTTGTCGGGTGGGGCGGCCTGGTTTTATACCCGGCAAAAAAATAAGATTACCGAACGCAACCGGCAGATCGAAATGCTGCAAGTCCGGCTGGAAGGCGAAGACGACGAGCGGCAAAGGCTGGCACAGGAACTGCACGATGGTATCGGCAGCCAGCTGGCAGGTGCCAAATCGTACCTGCTGGCCCTGGGTAATGCCCATCCCGAACTGGCCGAACACCACTACTATCGCCGCACGGGGCAGATCCTGAACGAGACTGCGGCCGACTTGCGGCGTGTAGCGCATAACCTGCTGCCGGGTGTTATCAGCTCGTCCGGGCTGGCCGATGCGGTACAGGCTTATTGTAAAGACCTGGGGCAACGCAGCGACCTGGATATCGAGTTTCATGCTTATGGCAACTTCAGTTTTGTAGCGCCTGTACTTTCCCTGCATATCTACCGCATCATACAGGAACTCTTGCATAATGTCGTCAAACATGCCGGGGCTTCGGAGGCGATCGTATTGCTCAATGAGCATCCCGCCGAGATCAGTATCCTGGTAGAAGATAATGGTATCGGCATAAGCGAAACCGCGGGCAGCAAAGGGATCGGGCTTACCAATATCCGCAAGCGCGTCGACCTGTTGTCGGGTAATATGCAGATCGAGTCGGCCGGGCAACAGGGTACCATCGTCAGCATTTTCCTGCCCAAAGATGTACAACGGGCCAATATGGCTTCGGGCCGGCAATTTCATTAATCCTTAGTTTTTATTATTTTAGGCCCTGAAGATGGATGTAAGGATAGCTATTACGGACGACCACCCGATGGTACGCGACGGACTTGCCGCAATGCTGCAGGCGGCGGGCGGTATTACGATTACGGCAAAGTATGCCTCGGGTAATGCTTTGCTGGCCGGGCTCAAAACGGATGTGCCCGATGTATTGCTGCTTGATATGCACCTGCCCGATATGCATGGCAGGGAGATCGTAAAAGCGTTGCGCAAACAGTTTCCCGGCCTGAAGATCATTATCGTTACCAGTACCGAAAGCGTGTTCCTGGTCAAAGCCATGCTGGATGCTGGCGCCAGGGCTTACCTGCTTAAAACGGCGGGCCAGGATCAGCTTAGCGATGCCATCCGCCAGGTAATGGCGGGCGAGGTGGTGCTCTCTCCCGAAGTAAAAGAGCTGTTGCTCAAAAATGCCCTGAAGCAAAAAAGTAACCTGGCCTATAACGAAGAACTGACGGAACGCGAGATCCGCATCCTGGAGCTGATCGCCGAAGAGCTGACCAGCCCGGAAATAGCAGAACAGCTGCACCTGAGCCAGCGTACTATTGAGAATTACCGCCTGGGACTTATGCAAAAACTCGGCGCTAAAAATATGGCGGGCCTGGTTAAAAAAGCGATACTGATGGGTATTATCCGGTAAACCGGTTCCTGTCCTGCCTGTCCGGAGGAAATTTCCCCTGTTCATAAACCGGTGTTTCACGGTTGTATAAAGCGCCAGGGGTTCCGATCTTTGCAGCCGGCTTAAAGCCGGATGTAAACCGAAAAGAACCCCATCTTTAAAATCTTGAAAGTCTTGATCCGTAAAATATCATTGATCCTCGCCGCCTTATTGCTGTCCCTCTATATTTGTTATGCCTTGTAATGCGACAGTGGGTTAAGTAAGGGAGTAACTGCCTGCGCCGTTTTTTATAAAGGCAGTCCTGTTATATCTGTTAAAAATACGGCGGGCCGGGCGGACGGTGTACTTATTTGTCTTAATTTGAAGCCTCGAACACCGTCAAAAAAAATTGCAGCAATATGACTACGAAAGAAACATTTACGCTTAGCGGCGAAAACCTGCTTAAGAAAATAAAGGAGTTGATCGCGGAAGGCAACATCCGTAAAATTACCATTACCGATAAGTCCGGTAAGGAACTTATGTCCTTCCCCATGACCCTGGGCCTGGTCGGTGCATTGCTGGCGCCGGTGCTGGCTGCGGTCGGCGCTATGGCTGCCCTGGTCAGCGAGTGCAATATTACCGTAGAACGTAATGAGCCCGGGCAGGAAGCAGAAGGTACGAAAGTGCCCTGATCTGGCTGAGTTGCCTTGTATAAACGTACGATACCCCTGTTACCGCTGCTCCGGCACGGTACAGGGGTAATTTTTTGGGGACAATGTAGTCCTGCCGGATTTTACAAGCTTTACGCTTAGAAATTGAGGGTATAGGCCAGCGATATGGCAATGGGTAAGAGCGAAGTGCCCGAAAGCTGGGCGTCGGTATTGCTTACGAAGTAGAAGAAGGGATTCTGCCGGTTATACACATTCAGTACGCTCAGGTTCAGTACCCCGGTTACCCCTTCTTTAAACTGCGACAACCAGTTGACGCCAAGGTCGAGCCGGTGATAGGCCCGCAGGTCGGTAGTGGCAATAAAGGCCCTGACCTCCTTGTCGTACCAGGGCAGATCGGCCGTACGGATAATCAGGGTAGGTGGCTTGGGCTTACTCTGGAACGAAAATACAGCTGTGAGTTCCAGGTGTTTGTTGAATTTATAGGTATTGACCAGGTTCAGGTTATGCCGCCGGTCGTACTTATACAAAAAGGTCTGGCCGTAGTTGACATCGGGCAGCGTGCGTGTACTCCAGGACAGGGCATAACTCAGCCAGCCGCGGTATTTGCCCTTTGATTTACGGAGCGAAAATTCGACACCATAAGCCTCGCCATCACCGGTGGCGACCCTTGAAGCCCAGGAGCCGTAAGAAGAAACCGAGGTCACTCTCCTGAAGGTCAGGTACTCCGTTACATTTCTGGAATCCTTATAATAAGATTCTATGCAGAGGTCCAGCAGCCCGTTAAAGATCTGTCCGTTCAGACCCAGGCTGACCTGGTTGGATATCTGGGGTTTGATGGTGTCCGATGAGGGAATCCAGAAGTCGGCCGGCAACGAGGTCTGGCTCCTGGAGAGCCGGTGCAGGGCCTGTTGCATACGCGCGTAAGCCAGGTTAGCCGACCATTTTTCGTTGAACTGGTACCGCATATTAAACCTGGGTTGCAGCGATGAGTAGGATACCTTTTCGTAAAAATACCGGTTGAAGTGCAGGCCGGCAGAGAGCCGCAATTTGGGCGAAAGCATCATATTGTCTTCCGCAAAAAAGCCGGCCTCGTTCACGCCATTGTCATTAACGATATCCTGCAGCACGGTAGGCACAAAGATAAACGGGCGTTGCGGGGTATAGTCGACGGTAATGATCTGCCTGATACTATGCGGGTCGAAATTGTGACGCATGTAAAATATGCCGGCCTCGAATTCGTGTTTGCCACCCGGCGCATAGCGGGCCTGGAACTTGGCGGTCAGATCGGATACACCGGTAGTGATCCGCTCATTGCCCCGCCTTACATAAACGGTGTCGACAAGCTGGGATACATTGTTGTACTGGTTGCTGATCGCCAGTTTATAGGCAGAGTAGGAGATGCTCAGGTTGCTGGTAAGCGCACCGGAATAATTGTGCTGCCAACGGAATACCGCAGCCCGGTTTTCGGTATTCATCTGGATGGTCTGCTTCAGGTATTGTCCCTCTGCGATCTGGATACTGTCGCTGGTCAGTTTGAAGCGATCCTGGGAAATATACCCGCTCAGGAAAATTTGATCTTTATCCGAAAAACGGTGGCGCAGTTTGAAGCTCAGGTCCTGGAAATAAAAATTGAGCCCCGGGGTAAACAGCCGCACATAATAATCGTGGTAACTTCTCCTGCCGGCAATGGAAAATGTGGTCTTGTTTTTTACGATAGGGCCTTCGAGGGAAAAGTCGGCGGCCATAGTGCCGACCGAAACACTGCCATGGTAATGTTCGAGGTCGCCACTTTTCAGCGTAATGTCCCATACCGAAGAGATACGCCCGCCATAACGCGCCGGGAATGCACCTTTGTAGATATTGATATCCTTTACCGCGCGGGAACTTACCGACGATAACAAGCCGAACAGGTGGGTAGCGCCATAGATATTAACATCGTCCAGCAGCAGCAGGTTCTGGTCCGGCGAGCCGCCTCTTACGATCAGGCTGCCCGATCCGTCGTAGGCTTCCTGTATACCCGGCGCTGTTTTTACCATACTCAACAGGTCCACATCGCCCGCAAAGCGGGGCAGGAAAGAGAGCTCGCTAAAAGAGAGCTTGATCCGGCTGAGGGGAGAAAAGGGGGTAATATCGGAGGAGGCAACCACCAGGATAGAGTCGAGGCCCTCGTGGGCGACATCCATTTTTATTTTGATCATCGGGGCATTTACACCGTGTAATACGATCTCTACGGGTTTGTAGCTCATATAACTCAGGCGCAGCTTCAGCGTGTCCGATATGGCAGGTATACTGAAATAGCCGTCCTTGTCGGTAAAGGTGCCGCCATTCTGGTGCTCCGGGTCCAGGATGGTAACGCCCTGCAGGCGTTCGCCGGTTTCTTTGTCTTCGATCACGCCTTTAAAAAGCCGGTCGGCGCCGGGGTTACGTTCTTCCCGTTCGGCGGGGCCGATCAGGATCACTTTGTGTTTTTCTTCAAAATGGAAACCGGTACCTTTTAACAGGTAGCGGAGTACGACCGATAATTTTTCATCCTGGAAACTTTTGGCGCCTACGGGGAAATTGCGGAGCCCGGTGGTTTCGTAAGCAAAAGGCAGACCTGAGGCCTGCTGTAGTTGCAATAAACATTTATCCAGGCTCCCGGGGCCAAGGTCGAGGGTGACCCTGGTGTCCAGCAGCTGGGCATGTGCACTTATTCCTATAAGCAGGACCGTCAGTAGTGAAAGAAGCAGCCTGGAATAAGTGTTTGCTACAAACCACCTACATACCATTCACAAAAGAATTCTTTGTTCCTCCGGGGAAACTCTGTCTATTGCGTAATTTTAATGTTCTTACCATCATGTTCAAAGCTGAGACCACTCACCGAATGCAGCATATCCAGAACGGCATCTACCGTAAGATCCCTGGAAAAGCTCATATTGAACCGGTACGGAGCCGTTTGCTTCGGATCGTATTTCAGGTTGACATGATACATGGTTTGTAATAATACGGATATTTCGCTTAACGACACAGCGTTCAGGTAAATAATTCCATTATTGTTCCAGGCTTTAACTTCCTCGGGGGCATATTTTTTCTTCCGGAACGATTTATCGTTGCAGGAATACGATAATTTTTCCCCGGGTTTCAGCACATCGAGTTTGTCTTTGTCCTCATCAACCTGTACCAGTCCGGTAATAACACTAATCTCCACGCGTTTGGTTCCCCTGCGTACGTCAACTACGAAAGAGGTACCGAGCACCTTCACAGAAACATGTTCAGGAGTATAGACGGTAAATGGCGCCTGTTTGTTAGGCTGAACGGAAAAGTGGGCGATGCCGTCGAGGGTGACATGCCGCTCGTGGCTGGCAAAATGTTCGGGATAACGGATACTGCTTCCGCCGGATAACCATACCAGCGAACTGTCGGGCAGGGTAACCGGCAGCTGGGCGATGCCCTGGGGCGCGGTTACTTCGATCATTTGTTCTGTACCGTTACCGCTAAAGAAATAAACGCCGAGCAGGGACAGGCACACCAGCAGGGCGGCAGCCGCTGCGATAGCCTTTATCCTGAACGTAAGCCGGCGAGACTTTTGCGGAGCTGTAGCGATCCGGGCGCGGATCGCCGTATGTATATCCGATTTAATGCGCTCTTTCTCTTCGTCTGAAACGAAGGTAAGGGCCTCGATAACCGGGGGCTCGTCAAACCATTGATTTAAAAGGGCCTCTTCTGCTTCCGTACAGGTACCCAGCCTCTGCTTTTCCAGCAGCACAAGAAGTTGTTCTTTGTCTATTATTCGCATAAAAAATGTATCGTTGCAAAATGCCTGCATCGGGGCTCGTTACAAAGACAAAGCCCGGCGGCTTTAATACTAGGTCGCGTTGAAAAAAATATATAAATAAATACCTAACAATATCATAATGATTCGGTAATGTTCCAGCCCCGACCTGATTCGTTTTAAAGCATTACTCAATTGGTTCTTTACAGTTTGTTCGGACAAAGACAATTTTTGGGCTACTTCGGCGATCGAATACCCTTCTTCCTTGTTCAGGGTAAATACATCTTTCATCTTGTCGGGCAGCTTGCCGATTTCGCCGAGATAGAGTTGCCGCAATTCCTTTTCACTATACCGTTCCTGTACTTCGAATCCCGCCACCGGCGCTTGTACCGCTGCATTATGATTGTGTTTCTTCTTGGTATTGAGCGACCGGATATGGTTAAAAACCCGGTTGCGGAGCGCTACCTTAATATAGCCCTCCAGTGTTTCCGTTATATTGATCTGCTCCCGCTTTACCCAAAGGTCCACGAATAGCTCCTGGACGATGTCCTTGGCGCTTTCCTGGTCGAGCAGGTGCCAGTAGCAGGTCTTGTACGACTGCTCCCAATACCTGTTGTACAGGATTTCGAAGGCGGCAGCGTCCTCCTGCTTGACCAAAAGCCAGAGTTCTATATCTGATAGTGCGTTCAAAAAAGATGATTAAAACAAATGAGTTATTAAAATGATGGCTATTGGTTTAAGACCCCTGTCGTATTAAAGCACTAAAGATAATACAAAAATGTAACGCACAAATATTTACCCTGAAGAGGCCGTCCACGGCCATTTTCAGGGTTTCCCGGATTTTTTTTTCGAAAAAATGAGCGTCTGCCTAGTACGATCTTTTTGACGCTGTGTCTTTAAAGTATAGCCCCCCGTTATACAGCACGTATAACAGTACAGGGGGACACAGATCGGGACAAAAGCCGGCAAGGATAGCAAGAATAAAAAGTATTCCCGGATTTCGCAGGCCAGGTGCCGGAAACTGAAAGAGAGGACTAAGTGGAATACTCTGTTTAAACAAGATTTTATGAAAAAGTCAAAAGTAATAATCACCGGTATGCGCCTGCTCCTGTTGCTGGGATTGTTTCTTTTGGGAAAAGAAGTGGGCGCTTTGGCGATCCCGGGTAAACGACAGGCGGAGACTCCGACTTCCGACCTCGTAGTTAAATCCTGCGGTATGGTGCTGAAAGTGTCCGGACAAATGGTAAACCCGGAGCGGGATAAGTGACGTGAGGTTTGAATTTGGAACGATAGAGCACGGTCTTTGCAGGCCGGGAACAAGGGAAAAAGGTAATATCGAACATCAATAGAGGGGGAACATTATTATTAACCTATGTACGGTATCCGTAAGATGCCGGAATACATGAACAATAATCCTGTTTACGCAATGGAAATAAAAGAGATAAAACGGACAAGACCGACCAAAAGAAAACTGATCCAGGCATTTGAAGAATTTAAGGATGGCAGATCGTGGGAAGACATTTGTAAAGAAATGGAAATATACTGGGATTCCAACTCAAAGTACAACGGAATGGTGATCGCCGATATCAAGCGGTTAAAAGAACTTGAGGTGGAAAATGCAAGGCTGAGAGATATGTATGTATCGCTAAGCCTGGCCTATACCGAACTAAAAAATAAAACAGGAATTGCGCTTGAAATGGGATTCGAATCCTAAGCAGCGTTCCGGAACATATTGATGGTTCTTCCGGGTTAAATGGGGTAAAAATAGCCGTTTACGGCGGCCCGGCCGAACCATCTCCTTTTTTGTTGATCAATAGAATAAGCTCAAGGCGATTTAGACTGGATTTTATGCACTCAAAAAAGACGTACGCGAGTACGTCTTTTTCTTTTTTGTATCGTGCTTGTGTATTGTAAAAAACGGCGCTTCGGGGTTCTCAGGGATCAAGCGGAATTCCTGTGGGATTAATAAAAAGGGTTGTTCTTAAAACGAATCATCATTTGGCCAGATCCTTATTTATTTGCTTAGCTATTCGTAGTGTCTCGCTACGAATTTACCAAGCTTGGCAGTTACTACTATTTGCAGCAGTGGAATGGGATCAGGCGGAATTTCTGGGGGGGATTAAGGATCGAGTCTGCAGATCTGTTCGCATGTTATTTATTCAAGGGAAATTAATAGGGAGCGCTTTAGTTATTCAGGGTAGATAAATATACCGTAATATCAGTTCCTTGCCGGCGAATGTGATGTTGTGCATTTCATTTTTTCTCGCAGCGATACGGCGACGCAGCGAACGGGTGCATATTGGTCGTAACATCTGGTCACTAACCGCGTAGAAATGCTTTGCCCAACGCCCATTACATGCACTGCCGGGACGCCAAGCCAGGAAACAACCAAACATACCGACCTTTAGAAAAAGGGCGTTAATAAACCGCGTAGCGCTCATGAGCACCAACAGAAAAATAAAAAATACGGCGAATAAATGCCGCAGGACGCCGTATAGAAAGAAATACAGTTCCCACAGTCTGGCCCTGTACTTTAGTTCATTCGTCATTCCTTCGTCCATTTTTTTACTACTGCCCGGACTTATTTCTTTTAGGCGTACAAGGCATTTTTAGCACTTTTTCTACAGTCTTGATTTTTGCTTCTTTGTATTAAGACAAAGAAGAATAAAAAATCAGGGTAAGTACACCGGAGTACCCCAACTTTTCCGCTTGATCCGTGGAATGCGCGTTTTTTTCTTGCAGCGATGCGGCGACGCAGCGGGCTGTTCCCTTTACGTTTGATCCGTTCTCAGCCCTGTTTTACCCGTGCAGTATTTTCAAAAATAATGTTGGTGAGCAGAGCCCTGTCTTCCGATGAAAAATGAGCATGCCCGATGCCGACCAGTTGTGCATAAAGTCCTTCGGCGGGTTGTGTAAAAGTGCTGTAGGCATAGTCTACCAGTCCGTCGACATATTTTTGGCCGGCGCCCATCCCGGTTAATTTCCCGGCTACGAAACCGTTAATGGTTTCGATGTCCAGGAAACAAAGCAGGCGGCCTACACCAAAGCAATACCCGTAATAGGTCAGGCCGAATACATTGAACAAGGTCTCGTCCTGTAAGTCCCACCGCGGGTCGGTAACGACGGTATGGAATAACTGTTCTGCTTTTTCCTGAAATACGGTTTCCATTTCTTCTTCGTTTTGATAATACCTCTAAGGTATCGTTATCGTTTATAATCCGGTTGGTCCAGCAAAACAGGGTCCGGGTTCATCAATACCCAGCGGTTGGCCAGTTCACAAAGGTAATTAAGCGTATCGGTGGGTGCGTCGCCGCTTTTACGGATATCGTGTACCTGTAACGCAAGTTCCGCAAGTGTACCGGTGTCCAGCGCATTACCCGAAGACAGGTGATGCAGGTAAGCATCCAGCATTTTCTTAAAGTCCAGATGCCAGTTGCCGCCGCCATTGCGGTATATTTCATCCCGCACTTTGCCGGCAATGCGCACCACCTCGCCCTGTACTGTTTTAGCCGGGCCTTTCGACGGTACCAGCAGTTCCCATAATTCCTCGAACTGTTTGGGCCAGGTGTCGCCGCTTACGGTAATGGGCGATACGCCATCGTGCATCACGCGTTTTTTAACGGGTGTTACCTGGTACATTTCGTACAGGGTAGTCAGGGCCCGGTCCGTATCTTCGAGGTAGTCCTTATTGAAATTCTGGCGGTGAAATTCGAAATCTTCTCCCCGGCGGGTAATGGCGTCTTTCATCTTTTGCGTTATCGGATCACCATCCTTAAGTAACATTTTCGACAGGGTTACCAGGTTGACCAGGTCGATATTGCTGGCACGGGTCAGCGCGCATTCCAGTGGTGTTTGTCGTTGCCCATCGAGTGCCTGCGTATCGGCGCCATGGGCGATCAATTGTTCCGCAGCTGCGGTATTAAAGCCGCTTCCTGCTGCAAAGTGTAGCGGGGTAGAACCGTATTGGTCCACCGCGTGTACATTGGCGCCCAGTTCGAGCAATACAGATACGTCGCCGCTGCGGGACATGGCATGCCGGTGCAGGGCGGTACGGTTATAGGTGTCGACGGCTTCCAGGTCGGCCCCGTTTTGTACCAGCCAGCGCACCAGTTCGCCTGGTACCCAATGAAAACTCAGTGCCGTCGCTTTGCCATAACCGCCTCTTGCATCCGGTTCGCAGGTGTCAAATACCCTGATCAGTGCAGGCATATCTTTTTTTTCGATCAGGGTGTCAAAATCTTTGGGTAAGGTCTTTTTTTTCTTTGCCATGGTTTGTTGTTTATAATGCAGGCCAGCCGTCTGTTTCCTTTTATTAGGCTAAAACGCCGGTATATAACGCCGGAAAGGGCTACAAGTTCAAATATAGCCTAAAGCCGGCAGCTGGCCGGACAACCGTAAAAGTGTTATTTTCGATGTTGGATAGGAGATGTGAGAAAAAGTGTTCCCGCAGCTGTCATGCTTCGTCACAATTACTTCAATAAAGCCAGCTAACTGAAGCGCTTCTGCTAATACATGTCCCTTTATCAAAGCCAGCTAACCGGTGAGATCCTTCGCTGCGCTCAGGATGACATCAACCCTCCAACATCTAACATCTAACATCTCAATACTATGAATCCGCTATTCGACTATCTCAGCCTGTTTACCCATATACCCGGCGAAGACCGCGAGGCGATCAGCGCCTGTGCCCGGTTGCGCGATGTAGGCGAGGGGGAGGTTTTACTACAGGCGGGCAAGCCTGCCCGCGAGTTTTTCTTTATCTGCAGCGGGGTATTGAAGATCGTAACTACCAACGAAAAAGGTGTTGATGTCGTCCTGCATTTTCTGAAGGAGCACCAGTTCTGTACCATTCTCGATAGCCTGAATCGTGGTGTTATCGCGGAAGAAAGTATTGCAGCGGCCTGCCCGGCATCCCTTATCGTATTCCCGAGAGCCGACCTGTTCCGGCTTTACGATCGCTTTCCTTATTTCAAAACCCTGATCGGCGAGATTACCCAACAGGCCCTGCTGGCCAAGATACAGGCCCGTAATGCTTACCTGGGCGAAGACGCCACTACCCGGTACCGAAAATTCCTGATGCGGCAGCCGGATATCGCCCTCAAAGTATCCCAGGCCGATATCGCTTCTTACCTCGGGGTCACGCAACAATCGCTCAGCCGCATCCGGCGTAATATACGTTGAGGATAGCGGTTTTCTCTTTTTACCATTTGGTAAATAACCTGCAGACTACGGTGCCGAATTTTGCTTTATAAAAATAAAGTGATCATGATGACACCAGAAAAAGCACTGCTCCTGGCAGGTAAAAAAGTAATTGTTTTAGGGGGTACTTCAGGTATTGGCCTGGCTACTGCAAAGGCAGCCGCGGCCGAAGGAGCCCATGTAACCGTAGCATCGGGCAATGCAGACCGGGTTGCAGCGGCGCTCGAAGTCTTACCATCCGGTAGTTCCGGTTATACCGCCAACCTCGGTGAGGAGCAGGCGATACGCGAACTATTCGAAAAAACAGGCCCGTTGGACCACCTGGTCTATACGGCCGGCGAAAACCTGAAACTGGACCCTATATCGGGTATGGACCTTGAAGCCGCCAAAGCCTTTTTCAACATTCGCTACTGGGGCGCCCTGGCTGCGGTTAAATATGCGGCGCCGCTTATCCGCGACGGCGGATCGATTAATCTTACCGGTGGTATTGCGGCTGCCCGGCCCGGGGTGGGCTGGTCGATAGGGGCCAGTATCTGTGGCGCTATGGAAGCCTTTACTCGTGCTATGGCGGTAGAGCTTGCGCCGGTAAGGGGCAACCTGGTAGCGCCGGGCGTGATCAAAACAAACCTGTGGAATGGCTTTGCCGAGCAGGATCGCAGCGCTTTATTCGATACGGTAGCCCAAAGTGCCCTGGTAAAACGCGTGGGCGAGGCCGACGATATCGCTAAAGCTTTTCTTTACCTCATGACCCAGTCTTTTTGTACCGGGCAAAGCCTGGTGGTAGATGGCGGTTCCGTACTGGTATAGACCGGCGTGAGGCAGCTTAAGGAATAGGGACAAGAACCGGGCAGATCGTTAAGGTCTGCCCTTTTTTGGAAGCGGCGAAAGGCCAGGAATGTTACGCATGATGTATTACGGGATTGATGCCCTGTAAACGGGAAATCAACAGGGTCATAACGGGTAGGGGAAATTTCCCCTGTCGAGAAACCGGAGTTTCACTCTTGCCGGGGCATGGGGATAGTATCATCTTTGCATCAGAAAACGATGAAGCCCCTAAACCCACCTAGTAAAACATTACACCTTTCACCACCATTGCCGTCAAACCCCGGCAATGGTGGTGTAAAACCGCAGGATATGAATACACTCTTCAAATTGCTTTGTCTCTTCTTTTTTGTCACGCTGCTGTTTATCGGTTGCGCGCTGGCAACTGTTGCCTGATATCCCGAAATCCTCTATCCTATCCACCGGCTATCCCGGTGGCATTGTTGTATGTAGCCGTTGCCCGCAGCTGCATTGTTCGTAGTGTCCCGCTAATGTACTATTTGTGGATCAACGTAAAAAGTTGTTGATTTTCAAAAAAGATATAGCTTTTGCTTTTGGATGAAAAGAGATAGGATCAAGCGGAATTCGTGTGGGATTAATAAAAAGCCTTGTTCTTAAAACGAATCATCATTTTGCCAAATCCCTATTTATTTACTTAGCTATTTGTAGTGCTTCGCTACGAATTTACCTGGCCTGGCAGCTATTACCATTTGCAGCAGCGGAATACGTTTTTTCTCGCAGCGATACGGCGACGCAGCGAACGGGTGTATATTGGTCGTAATACCTGACCTCCAACCGCCTAGACATGCTTTGCTCATCACCCGTTACATACACTGCCGGGACGTCAAAACATACCGACCTTTAGAAAAAGGGCGTTAATAAACCGCGTAGCGCTCATGAGCACCAATAGAAAAATAAAAAAATACAGCGAATAAATGCTGCAGGACGCCGTATAAAAAGAAATACAGTTCCCACAGTCTGGTCCTGTACCTTAGTTCGTTCGTCATTCCTTCGTCCATTTCTTACTACTGCCCGGACTTATTTCTTTTAGGCGTACAAGGCATTTTTAGCACTTTTTCTACAGTCTTGATTTTTGCTTCTTTGTATTAAGACAAAGAAGAATAAAAAAAACAGGGTAGGTATACCGGTGTTCCACAACTTTTCCGCTTGATCCTACTTTACGCTTAATCAAACTTAATCCACAACTTTTGTCCTTGACCCCTATTCGTAGCATCCCACTACGAACCGCTTCTTTAATTTATTCCGCCAGCTTTAAACGCCATGTTGCCTGTATACGCCGACCACCGTTTTGCAGCTGTTCCAGGAGTTCCGCAGGCGCCGAAGCTACGAGGTATTGCAATGCATCGGTGCTGCCGAAATCGGGTTCCGCTTCCCGGTCGATCTCGAAACCTTCGCCACGGAAAAAGTCCGCGGCTGCTTCCAGGCTGTCGAATTTATTATCATCGATACGGTGGGCTTCAAGAAATTGTTGTAGCTCGTCTTTGGGCAGCAGCCCTGCAAAACGGGCTTCATCCTTCAGGTAGATATCTGCCGTAATCCAATACCCGCCTCTTTCCTGCAATACGTTACGGATAATGGCACAGAGCTGTTTCTTCTCTTCGGTATTGAGATACATCAGCAAACCTTCGTTAATGATCGTAAGCGGTCCGGGTGCAAAGCGGTCTGTAATGGCCCTGAAATCCGTTTCGTGCAGGGCGTTCAGCGGCTGCATTTCCAGTTTGCCCTTGGCTTCGGGTAAGCCGGCCTGCAGCGCTTCGAGCAAGGGTCTTTTAGCGGCAATAAGGTCCGGCAGGTCGGTATCTATAAAGTGTACTTCCTGTTCGGTGCTCAGCTGCAGGCCCCGGAAAGAAAAGCCGGAGGAGAGTTCAAGGATATGGGAGGGTTGTATATCGGCCAGCAGGGCATTGACCTGCTGGTAGCGGCTTTCGAAATGTACCACCCGGGCCCAGTAACCGAAGTCTTTACGTTCGAAGTCGGGTATGAAATGGTCCGGCAGGCTAATAAGTCTTGCGGCCTCGCGGGCAAAGGGGATACCCGTATGCCCTTTCATCAGTAACAGTACTTTGGCCGAAGGACTTATGGTGGCATAGTCGCGGTTCGCGGAGGAATCACTGTTCATAACAAACGTTTTGAGTATTCAAATGTCCGCCATTTTGCAACGTAAACAAGAGGTCCGGCCATAGCTATCCCTTATCCCTGCATCAGCCAAAATTTAAGTCCGCTGCGGACAAGGCTTTCCGGCTGCCTGGTTTATCCCGCAGGCCAACCGGACGCTCCCGGTGCTGTGTGTGCAATTATTTTTCTAGCTTTGCCGCTTCCCGGTTAACGGTATTACCTATTATCCTTGCCGGGCGATGTGCTACGTTTAACCTGCCTTAAACCGTTTTCTATGTCTGCAGCTTTAAATCCCAGGCCCCAAAGTACGCACAGGATCCGTTTCGACGACTGCGATCCTTTCGGCCATCTCAATAATATCAGCTACCAGCGTTATTTCCTGCGTGCCCGCGAAGATCATGTACTGGACTTTTATGCATTCGACCTGTTCCGGCATATGGCCATCCAAAAAACAGGCTGGGTGGTTTCATCCTTCCAGATCCGTTACCTGGCGCCGGCTTTGATGAATGAATTGGTAGTAATCGAATCGGCCCTGGTACAATATGATGCTTCTTCACTCTGGGTGGAAGCGATTATGTATGATCAAAAACAGGAGCGCATCAAAGCCCTGGCCTGGATGCAGTTTGCTTATATAGATGCGCAAACCGGTCGCAGGACTGAACACGACGAAGCCTTTACCGCTTTGATGGCCGCCGTACGGGTACCCGGACACCCGGCATTGGGCGCCTCTTTCGAACAACGTGGCGACACCCTGAAGGCCGAAAGCCGCCAGCGCACTTCGGGTGCGGGATAGATCACTGTAAAAGCATCAATAAAAATATGGAACAGAGAATTGCTTTGCCCGACCTGGCCCAGGGTTTTGCCTCGGGCCTGTTTCAATCAGGCGCTTATATCAAAAAATCGGGCCTCGACCCGAAATTGCTGGAACTGGTGTATTACCGCGTTTCGCAGATCAACGGTTGCGCCTATTGCCTGGACATGCACCACCAGGAGGCTGTACAACTGGGGGAGACCGAGTTACGGCTGCATACGCTGGCTGCCTGGACCGAGTGTCCTTATTTCAGCGAGGCCGAAAGGGCGGCGTTGGCCTGGGCCGAGGCCGTAACCCGTGCGGAAGCGCCGGATGCGGTGTACGAACAGCTTAAAGGTTTTTATACCCAACAGCAGATCGCGGACCTCACCCTGGCTATTGCCAATATCAATAGCTGGAATCGCATCAATATCGCCTTTCGCGCTACTCCCGGGCATTACCGTCCGGGTATGTTTGGCTAGGAACAGGGTATGAACTGTTTATTACAACAGGAAATACCTGCCTTTCTTACCCGGGCAGGCTGTGAGATAAACCTGTTTACCACAGCGGGTACAGATATAAAGGGCTGTGCCCGCTTTATCTGCCGGGTTAAAAAGAAGCCGGCACTAAACTTATATATACGATGAAAATAGTAGTAACCGGTAGCAGCGGACACCTGGGCGAGGCGCTTGTGCGTACGCTCCGGGCCGCCAATCACGAAGTGCTGGGCCTGGACCGGCTTGCCGCTCCTTTTACGACCCATACAGGTTGTATCACCGATCGCGACCTGGTACGGCAATTGTTGCAAGGTGTCGACGTGATCCTGCATACTGCTACCCTGCATAAACCCCATGTAGCGACACATAGCCGCCAGGATTTTGTCGATACCAATATCAGTGGCACGCTCAACCTGCTGGAAGAGGCCGTGGCAGCCGGCGTTCGCGCTTTTATATATACCAGCACGACCAGTACTTTCGGTGCTGCGCTCAGCCCGGCGCGCGACCGGCCCGCTGCCTGGATCACAGAATCTGTGCAGCCGGTGCCGAAAAATATATACGGTATTACCAAAACGGCGGGCGAAGACCTGTGTATGTTGTTTCACCGCAAATACAACCTGCCCTGTATCGTGTTGCGTACTTCCCGCTTTTTTGCAGAGGCCGACGACGATGCCGCGGTAAGAGCTAGTTATGCCGATGCCAATATAAAGGCCAACGAGTTGCTGTACCGCAGGGTCGATATCGAAGATGTAGTGACGGCGCATATACAGGCCATGGCACGGGCAGAGGCGATCGGCTTCAGTACTTATATCATCAGTGCTACTACACCTTTCCGGCAGGAGCACCTGGAACTCTTGCATCGCGATGCGCCTGCCGTGGTGCGGGCCTTATACCCCGGTTACGAAAAGCTGTATGCAAAGCTGGGCTGGAAAATGTTTCCCGAAATAGGCCGTGTTTATGTAAATGATAAGGCTGTGGCCGAACTGGACTGGCATCCGCGTTACGATTTCGGATATGTACTGGACTGCCTGGCGCGGGACGTCGATTTTCGTAGTCCCCTGGCGCTGCTGACCGGTAGTAAAGGTTATCATCCCGGCACTTTTGAACAAGGTCCTTATCCTGTATAGCTTTTATATTTGAGCGGCTTACGGGTGTTGTTTAAAAAAATATAAAAAAATAAAAATGATCTTGTCCAATACCGGGCAGCCCGGTTGTTATTGATTTATAAAACAGTTTAAAACCGCTTAAAAAATCAAAACAATGGACGTAAGAATCAATTTGCAGGAAAATGGAAAACAGGCTTTTGCTGCGCTCTTCGGAATGAACAAATACCTGTCTAAATGCGGCATCGAAGACATGCTGCTGGAACTTATCTACTTCAGGGTATCCCAGATCAATGGCTGTGCTTACTGCCTGGATATGCATGCCAAAGACCTGAGGGCCAAAGGCGAAACCGAGCAACGCCTGTACCTGCTCAGTTCCTGGCACGAAGCGCCCCTGTATACCGGCCGCGAACGTGCAGCGCTTACCTGGGCCGAAGCCTTAACCAAATTGGGTGGCGGTACCGTACCGGATCGTATCTACAACGCCGTACGCGAAGAGTTTTCCGAACAGGAGGTGATCGACCTTACGGTGGCTGTCATAACCATCAACAGTTATAACCGTATCAATATCGCCTTTGGAGCGCCGGTAGGTACTTACGAAGTAGGCCAGTTCAATTCTTAAAATAACCCGCTAAACCCATAAAAAAATGAACGAGTTCTTATTGATCTTCAGGAAAGAAAATGAAAGCCGGGAAAGCCAGCCTTCCCCCGAGCAGATGCAGGCATCCATCAAACCCTGGCAGGACTGGCTGGGCGGTATTGCCGCACGCAATAAACTGGTAAGCGCCGGTAACCGGTTGCATGCCGAAGGCATGGTCGTAAAACCCGGTAATATGGTGACCAATGGCCCGTATGTTGATATTAAAGAAGCCATCGGCGGCTTTACCATCGTGCGCGCCGAAGACTTCGATGAAGCTACCGAGATGGCAAAAGCCTGTCCTATACTGACCGCACCCTGGAATGGCAGTGTGGAAGTAAGGATGTTGATGGAACGTGAACTCTGATATAAACGGGTTGCCTTTGTATCTTGCAAAGGCAACCCTCTTTTTTTATGAACGAACAGGAGCTGCTCCCGCATTTATTCAGAACGGAATACCGGAAGATCGTTTCGGTACTCTGCGCCAGTTTTGGTATCGAGCATATCGAAACGGCCGAAGACCTGGTCAGTGATACCTTCCTGGCCGCAGCGGAACTGTGGTCGTTAAAAGGGCTGCCACCCAACCCGGTAGCCTGGTTATACACCGTGGCGAAGAATAAAACAAAAAACCTGTTGAAACGCGACGACCTGTTCCGCAATAAACTAAGCCCGGAGATCCGGTATCATACGGCAGCAAGCGAGTTGCCGGAACTCGACCTGTCGGAGCAGAACATCAGGGATAGCCAGCTGGCAATGATCTTTACGGTATGCGATCCCTGTATCGCGCCGGAGGCGCAGATTGCGCTGGCACTTAACCTGCTTTGCGGTTTTGGTGTACAGGAAATTGCCGATGCCTTTCTTACCGGCAGGGAGGTGATCTATAAACGACTGAGCCGTGCCAAAGAAAAACTGAAACAGGAACAGATCGCGATCGAGAAGCCGGTTGCAGCGGCAGTGGGCGACCGGATGGACCGGGTACTTACTGCCTTATATCTCTTGTTCAACGAAGGGTACTATTCGATGGTTGCCGATTCTGTAGTACGCAAGGACCTGTGTGCAGAAGCAATGCGGCTGGCCTACCTGCTTACCGAAGATGCCATAACCGATACGCCGGCCGTAAATGCCTTACTGGCCCTGATGTGCTTCCATGTGTCCCGCTTTGATGCGCGCACCGACGAGCGCGGCGAGATTGTATTGTACGCCGACCAGGATACCCGTTTGTGGAGTCCCGAACTGGTCGGTAAAGGCACCTTCTACCTCAATAAGGCTTCGCAGGGTACGCAATTATCCCGGTACCACCTCGAGGCGGCCATTGCCTACTGGCATACCCGCAAAGAGGATACTGCCGAAAAATGGGAAGCGATCCTGCAGCTCTACAACCAATTGCTGCAGCTCGAATACTCGCCCATAGCCGCGCTGAACCGCACTTACGCCCTGTCCAAAGCCAACGGGAAAGAGGAAGCGATAGCCGCCGCCTTACAACTGGGGCTTAGCGGCAACCAGTTCTACCATTCCTTGCTCGGTCACCTGTATACCGGTATCGATACCGCTCAAGCCATCGGTTATTATGAAGAAGCGCTGCGGCTGGCGCATACGCCCGCCGAACAAGCGCCGCTGCTCCGCAACCTGGAACGTTTAAGCAACCCTGCGCATGAATCCCATAACCCGTAACAATTTTATCGTCATTACCGGCGGCCCCGGAGCGGGTAAGACTACCCTGATCCGCGAGCTGGAGCAGCGTGGCTACCGCTGTATAGAAGAAGTGGCACGCCGGCTGATTGCCGAACAACTGGAAGCCGGTGGCGATGCCTTGCCCTGGCAGGACAAAGAAAGATATAAACAACTGATGTTCGACCGGTCGGTAGCCGCTTACCGGGATACGCCTGATGAGGATAAACCGGTGTTCTTCGACCGCGGCCTGCCCGATACTTTATGTTATGCGGCGCTGGAAGGATTACAGATCAGCGACGAGATGAAAGTCCTGGCTGCCGGCCTGCGTTACCATACTACAGTCTTTTTATTGCCGCCCTGGCAGGCCATTTACCATACCGATCGCGAGCGTAAACAAGATTGGCAGGAAGCGGTGCGTACCGCTGCCCTTATGGAACAGACCTATACTGACTATGGCTACAGGCCCGTAACGGTGCCAACCGGACCGGTAGCAGCTCGTGCCGATTTTGTGCTGCAAACCCTTGCGAACGGCGGCTGATCAGGCCTGCAGCCGGTCGCGCTTTTCCTGCTCCCTGATTTTCTTCCGGTGCTGTTTGCCCCAACTGATCATTTCGAGGATAATGTTGCCGAACGATTTACAGTATTCGGTCGATACATACTCCACCTTCGTTGGGAAGTCTGGATCTTCGATCCTTCGGATCAGCTTATTCAGCTCCATCTCTTTCAATTCCCGCGAAAGCATACGGGTGGTAATGCCCGGTATGCTGCGTTCGATCTCGCGAAAACGGTGGTTGCCGTTGCAGATCGAATTGATGATCGGCAGTTTCCACTTGCCGCCGATCACGTAGATCGTATCCTGCAGGGCCTGTATCTCGTCGGCCTGGTTACGCGGGCTGGATAATATCGCTTTTATGGCTTTACTGTTCATTTGGTATCATGCGTTATACTGGTTACAAAGTTATACCACCTGGCCGATACCTTTGTGTTTTCATTTAAAAAAATACACATTATGAACATGAAGGATAAAGTAGTCGTCATTACCGGCGGCAACAGCGGTATTGGTTATGCCACCGCTAAAGAACTTAAATCGCTTGGTGCAAAAGTAACGATAACAGGTAGGCGTAAAGCCGCACTGGAGGAGGCTGCGGCCGATCTCGGCGTCGATGCTATAGTCGCCGACCAGTCGAAGCTGGAAGATATAGAACAACTGGTGGCAGCAGTAAAGGAACAACACGGTAACGTAGATTTCCTGTTTATCAATGCGGGCATTGCCCAAACCTCGCTGATCGCAGCGGCTACCGAGCAGCATTTCGACGATATCATGGATATCAATTTTAAAGGTGCTTATTTTACCCTGAGCCGCTTTATTCCCTTGTTGCAGGCGGGTAGTTCGGTCATCTTCCTGTCGTCCAATACGGCCAGTATGAATCACCCGGCCTCGTCGGTATACTCGGCAAGTAAGGCCGCATTAAATGTTATCATGCGGGTAGCCGCGCTCGAGCTGGCCCCGCTGGGTATACGGGTAAACGCGGTAAGCCCCGGACCTACCCAAACGGAAGTGTTGAACAAGGCTGGCCTGGACGCTTCGGCGCTGGCGCAATTGCAGGAGCAGATCGTAGCGCGGGTGCCCCTGGCTAAAATGGGTACGGCCGATGATGTCGCTAAAATGGTGGCTTATCTTTTTGGTGAACACGCCTCCTTTATTACGGGCTCCGAATTTATTATGGACGGTGGTATGGTGTTATAACCCGTATGCAGGGATTGGCGAAGCCTGCCGCGACGATACAGGTCACAGCAGGCTTTGGTGGGTTAGTCTATTTTAATATCGTAATGGGCCAGCAGGCCGGTAACGGCGGGCAGCGAGAACCGGGCCTTTTTGATCCGGTTCTTTTCGGGGTTGATAGCATAGTTGACGGCTGTTCTGAAATCGGCTTTTTCCAGCACCGAACGATCGAAGGTAGCGCCTGCCAGGTCGCATTGCTCAAATACCGCATTGCTGAAATCGCTTTCCGAAAAGTCGGCTTCTTTCAGCTGGCAGTTGCGGAAGCGGGTCTTGGTCAGTTTCAACTGGTAAAACGAAGCATGGTCGAGCAGGCAGTTGTCGAAGGAGAAGGTCATGCCAAAGGTATTGCAATTGGGAAATTGCAGGCCCAGCATTTTACAGTCCTTGAAATGAGTATCGCGAATGGATGCCTGGTTAAGTTTCGCCAGGCTGAGGTTGCAGCTGATAAAGGTGCAGCCGGTGAAGAGCTGTTGCTTCAGGTCGGCCTCCTGGAACTGGCAGCCGGTAAAGGTGCAACGCTCGTATTCGGCTTTGGGCAAGGGTTGCAGGGTGGCGTCCCATTTATCGAAAATCCTGTCTGTAATATATTCCGGCTCCATCTTGGTCTTACTCTTTTTGGGGTTGTGGCCTGCAAAGCTAAAGAATTCATCAACCCTGACCATTAAAAAAAGCAGGCAAAGATGGGATAACCGGAGCGATAGGGAGGTGTCATTATAAAAGAAATGCTTCTGACCAGTTGCGGTGTTCTCCGGACAGGTAGTCGGCAAGTACGATACCTACGCCCGCCCAGCCATCCAGCAGACTTACCGGGTTATCCTTGTATTGCTCTTCGGTCATGTTCTTGTCGGTCTGTGCAATGGTTTCGCTGATCCAGTATCCATAAGGCTCGAGATAAGCTTCGTTACCCGTTTCCCGGTACAGGCATTTATAAAACTGTGCCAGACCGGCACTGCCATGACAAAAGTGGCTGTCGGTGCTGAGGGTGTCTTCGGCAGTTCTGCGGCTTAAGGTATGCAGGCCAATACGCTCGGCCGTTTCCAGGTATTGCGGCTCGTTCAGCAGGTTGCCCGCTCTTACCAGCAGCAGGGCTATATTGAGGTCGCCATAACACCAGGCCAGGCGGTTAGAGATACTGGGTGGCGCATCGGAACCAATGGTAAAAGGAAACAGGGTAAGCTCTTCGCGCGTGGCGCCGGCAGGGAGTTCCAGTTGCAGGATAAATGCAATGCCGGTCCTGATCAGCTCTTCGGCGCGGGCCTGGTCCTGCAGGCGGGGCCAGGCAGCAATCAACAGCAGCAGCAAACCGCTGAGCCCGTGTGCCAGGCCCAGGTCGGCCTTATTGTTGAGCCGCTCCAGGCTCTTGTTGACAAAATAAATGCCCCCGGGTGTCACTACCGCTTTGTCCATAAACAAGGTGGCTAACCGGTTGAGGTAACGGTCGGTAACGGCTGTTGGCCGGCGTGCCGAAAAGTAATGGAAGGCGCCCATGGCGCCGTGCAGGTAATCGGTTTCGCCTTGTTCGAGTTGTGCATAGGCGCTATCGAACAGGTATTCGTCGAGGTCGGCAAATTCTTCATCGAGATCGAAATCGATCAGCCCGTTCCGCTGGAGGTTGCATACCGTATAGGCAAAGCCGGTAGCGCCATTGGCATAGGCCGTACCGTTCAGGCGGGCATTGGTGCCGTTTACTTCTTCAAATACCGTCATCAGCAGGTTTTCGCCCCGCGCCACCAAATCCGGATCGTCCAGTATAGCCCCGGTATGATAATAGTAATACGCCAGGCCCAAAGCCCCGCTGAGCAAACCATTATGGGGTATATCGCTTGTTGCCAGCAGCTCGTTGATCCGCTGTATCTTTTCCCGGGCAAGATCCTTCATAAGTTGCCTGTTTTTTCTGCAAAATGGACAGAATCCCTCCCGGTAAAAAAAAAGATGTACGAGCCTGTGCTTTCCTGTTGCCAGCCGGACTTTGCGGGGTACAAAGCCTGCTTAATGGATCATACGCGACCGCATCATTTCCAGGAACGCCGGCCGGTATACATTACCCAGGATGATTTCTGCCTTGTTGTTCCGTTTTAAAATGATCGCGTTGCCGTCTACTGCTGCGATATTGGCAATCGGTACGATAAAGGATTTATGCACCCGGATAAACTGTTTGGAGGAAAGACTTTCTTCCAGGTCTTTCATATTCATCAGCGACAACAGCTTACGGTCGCCGCAGATGATGGCTACATAGTTGCGCATGCCTTCGATATAGTCGATCTCGTTGATCTCTACTTTGATAAGCTTGCCTTTGCTGTCGCCTTGTATAATGATAAAGTCTTCGTGGGCGCCGGCTTTGGGCGAGGTTTGTGCATCTATGATTTCCTTGGCCTTTTGTGTGGCTTTGAGAAAACGGGTAAAGGGTACCGGTTTCAACAGGTAATCGATGATGTCGAGGTCGAAACCATCGAGGGCATACTGGCTATAGGCTGTGGTAAAAATAACCTTACACTTCCCGTTGATGGCCTTTACGAATTCAAGACCGGTAAGGCCCGGCATCTGGATGTCGAGAAAGATGAGGTCGATATCCTTTTCGTTAATCAGGCTCAGGCCTTCCAGCGGATCAGTAGTGGTCGCTACCAGCTTCAGGTAGGGCACTTTTTCTACATAAGCAGCAATGATATTGATCGCCGGCTGCTCATCGTCTATAATCAGGCATTGGATCATTTGTGCAGGGTTTGTTCTGGTTCGAAATAGGGGATAGTCAGCTGTACTTTAAATAAGTTTCCTTCGTTTATCGTTTGCAGTCCTTTGTCGCTGTTGTACAGCAGCACCAGGCGTTGCCTGATGTTGCTGATGCCCAGGCCCTGGGATACGCCAGCAATTACAGGGTTTTTCTTATTTACGGTCGTAAAGATCAGTTTTTTTTCTTTTTCATCTATCGTGCAGGTTATTTCGGCTTTGCTGGCCGCGTCTTTCAGGTCGGCATGTTTGAATATATTTTCTACCAGGGTCATCAGCAGCATGGGCACGATCTTTTTATGTTCCGTATTGCCCTCGATCTTCAGGCTTACGGGTATCTTGTCGGAGAACCGGAACTTGTTTAGCTGAACCACATTCTGGATATGTTCGATTTCATCTTCTAGGTTGGCCAGGCCGCGCGTGGCTGAGAAGTCGGTGAGCGAGTAGCGCATCATTTGCGATAGCAGCATAATCGCTTCGGCCACATCGGGGCGTTGCTGGAAGGTTTCGGAATAAAAAAAGTTAAGACAGTTGTACAGGAAGTGCGGGTTGATCTGTGCACGCAGGAAGTTGTTTTCCGATTGCAGCAACTCTTTCTGCAGGATCAGTTTTTGCTGTTCCAGCTCCTTTACCTTCTCCTGTTTCATAAAGAACTTAACCACGAAGAAATAACCTATGGCCGGGATAAAAAACTGCGTGGTAACCTGGGTTACGGTAAAAATGATCTGCTGCTGGGTAAATACAACAGGCTCGTACAGCTTATTGTAAACAAAAACATACAGCAGCGTAAAGGAGTAGCTGCCGCTAACGCAGATCAGCAGCAGGGGTATACTGTACAGCTTCTTGCGTTTGGGCGCCAGGAACAGGAAGTACAGGAAGGCGTAAGCCGTATAAAATACCCAGAACTGTTGGAACAGGATAATGAACTCGATAGGAAGATGAAAGCTCGGCGCGAAAAAAAAATCCATGGACATTGCCCAGACGGAGTAGCATAACAAGACAAGAAGATGCCATTTCGTTTTTTTCATAATCGGTTGGGGCGCTTGCCCCTGGTCATATTAAAACGCAAAGTACCGGCAAGCCGATACTTTGCGTAATTGGTGTTAAACAATATCAGGTTACGTTCCCGGTAATGCTGCTGCATAGGCTACCGGCAGGTATTAGGGGTATTGGATCAATTGTTTATCTTGTTTATCGCTGTCGGTATCGGGCTTCTGCGGCTTGTAAGGACAGTTGGTGCCCAGGTATCCGCTATAAATGGATAAGCCGCTTGTAGTGGTCTGGCCTCCGGTATTTTTGCCTTCAAGCGGACCACCGCCATTGATCTGGGCAGCTTCTGCTGCACTAAGGTCTGCAATTACCATTTTTTTCAGACCGAGCCTGGAGGTCATAGATTTACGGATCGTACGCTTCATATTTTACTTCTGTTTAAAATGATGAGTGATGTGGCAAATTAACGCAATTTAATGATATATATAATTTAATACGCGAAATATCACTAACTGGTGACAAACGACAGGATTTCGGGTACAATCGGCCTTTTTCGCGGTCAAAATCGGCCTGTTTTTGTGTTAAAGTGTTCAAAAATAATCGCTTAGATAGCCGTATTTCCTCCGGCCCGGCAGCGGGGTAAACGCTTGTAAAAAAAGTAAAATGCTGGTTTTCAATCTTATTGAAAAAAAGACACTGCAGCGTGGCAATAATCTCTAAAAAACCACTGCAAGCCATGGGGCTTGCAGTGGTTCCGTTAACTACGGCATCGTATGATTAAATGAATTTAGTGGTCAGGTCGATCACGTCGATGATGAAATCGCCGGGAGGTTTAGGGCCTGTTTCGCGGTTGCAGCACAGGAAACCGGAACAGTTACCATAAGAGGTAGTGAATTGTGGTTTACCACCGGCTACTGCGGTCATTTCATTTTTAGACAGGTTGGCGATGGCTTGTTTTTTCAGTTGCAGTTTAGAACTGCCGGCCAGGTTTGTTTTTTTCATGATCGTTTGTTTTTT
The DNA here is from genome assembly GCF_003014535.1 of Taibaiella chishuiensis. GTDB lineage: Bacteria > Bacteroidota > Bacteroidia > Chitinophagales > Chitinophagaceae > Taibaiella > Taibaiella chishuiensis. The sequence goes on from NZ_PYGD01000002.1 coordinate 288,121, forward strand.
GTATAAGGAAGAAAATACGTATTGAAATAATGCGGACCTCCGCGTAATGGTGCTGGTTATACGAGAGGTTGCATACCCAGGCCGTTGTCGTTATTATCCGTCGTACACTTTAAAGTCGGGAAAAAATCGTCGATCAGTACGGTTGACTTCGTAGGTGAGCAGCAAAGGAAACCGCTGCAATTACCGAAGGATGTGGTCCAGGCAGGTTTACCACCTTGTACGTTTTCTGATTCTGATTTGCTCAGGTTAGCGATGGCTTGTTTCCTGAATTGCAGTTTGCTGTTGTTTTGATTTATTTTTTTCATGCTGTAAATTTTAGAGGTGCTGTAAACAAGAAAATAGAGGTGCTGTAAATAAGAAACCGGTTACCTGGTGTGTGTGCCCTGTAATGCAGTAGCGTCGCAGGACACACACGTATAATTTTTTCAGGTTGTAATGGGCAACGCTTCGCCGGGCCCGCTACCATAAGGGTACAGGAGTACAGCAGGTATGCTGTATCACTTCGATACTGTTACAGGGAGAAGCCGGTTGGCGTATGTGCCGGGTATTACTGAGGCGTATTGTTACCGCCGCAATCGTTGGTGATGTTGTCGATGATGTCTTTGATCAGTTCTTTACTCTTAGAAGGAGAGCAACATAAGAAGCCGCTGCATTTTCCGAAAGAGGTAGTCCAGGCCGCTTCCCCGCCTTGTACATGGCTCATTTCAGAACGGTTCAGGTTAACGATCGCTTCTTTCCTGAATTGCAGTTTGCTGTTTGCAGTTTGATTTACTTTTTTCATGTTATGCAATTTTTGAAATTAGTATTTGTTCCTACTCTGTTATAAAGGTTTTCGGATTCCCCTTTTTTTGAAGGCATGCGGAAGCCTGCAGTATTCCGTGCCGGTACTGGTATACTCATGTTTACTAAATCTAATGGAGGGGCTGTATTGCTGATCAGGCAAAGGTTGCCGCCTGGAGCACCGGCGGATTTTCCTCCGGTGCTGTTGTGCCATCCAGGTCGCAGCAGAATACCCCTGTGCAGCGGCCTATAGAAGTGCTCCATGCCCGGGGTTCTGCATTTCCTCCTTTTATATAATCCAGGCTGCTTACCGATAAAGTAGCGATGGCCTGTTTATGTAAATGAAGTTTTCCTTTTTTATAAGTAGTCGATTTCATAGCAGTGTTTTAATCAGGAATGTATAAGCCACTTGAATGGTATCGATCGCTGAAACATATAGCTGTTGCGGTATTGCTGTTTTGCTGTATGTTTTTGCTAAGATAAAAGTAGATCAATATTTATAACGGCAAACGATTATTACACCAACAGTAACTTTTAGCATACAAACTATAAAATGACCCTAATAAGCCGCGTGCAGAAAATTGCGTTAAGCGAATCTTACGCCCGTATTAACTTTGGACGAATTAATGGTTGGTTAATTGAACCGTAATATTTCCCTGCTACTTTTGCATTCAAAATCAATGGCCATGAAATCTACCCGCTTGTTTGTATACTTTGCAGTCCTGGCAACCGCTCCCGGCGCGCTCTGGGCAAGGAAAGAAAAGGCAGTGCAGGGCAATCAGCAGCAGGCGCAGGTATTGATCGTAGGCCTCGATAAAAATGTAAAATCGAACTATTATTACGACGACCTGATCGCTGAGCAGACGGGTATACAGGCCGATAGTATCGATCACCGGTATAATGCCATCATTGCTGCAAACATCATCGCTGCGGGCAGTAACGGCTCCTGCCGCTTTACCTTTGCCAACCTGGAACCTGCAGTACATTGCGAGCGTATTGTCGGTAAGATCCATGTGGCGGGCGAAGCGGAACAATGCGTAGCCAGCCTCAACGATGTTACTACAGAAGAGCTGCGGGCTACCCTGGACGAAGCGCATGCCGATTACCTGCTGGTGCTCAACCAGCACTACCTGAAATGGCAGGAAGAGCCTATGCGCACGGTATTTCACATGATCAGCTATACTTTATTTGATAAGAATAAGAAACAGGTGACTTCAGGTAACCAGTACTTTACCTCTATGAATCTTGAAGCGCCCGATAAAGTAGCGCAGCTGAGCCGCAAGACCAGTTCGAAGATTGCCGCTGCCATTGCCCGTTCCCTGGATTGATAACCTGACCCTAACCATTTACAGTTATAAATAAGATGACTCCCGGTGCTGCACCGCGGAACAGGCCGTAGTATGTCTGCTGCAGAAGACAAGACGGCACCTGTATCCCGGCAGATGCCGGAAGCGCCTCCTATTGCCCGGACCCAGCCATAACCAACCACTCCTTTATTCCGTAACCAAAAATCAACAGCATGATTAAAATCATTACAAGAGTTCTGTCCCTTTGTATGCTGCTGCTCTGCATCCCCGCAGTGCTGTTTGCCCAGGGCACCCAGGCTATTATCGCAGGTAAGGTTTCCGATACAAAGACCGGGCCTGCCATAGGCGCTACGATCACTGTTAAAAACGAATCAACAGGTTTTAAAACAAGTACGCTTTCCAACGAAAAAGGGGAGTACACGATCAAACAGTTACCGCTTGGCAGTCCTTATACCGTAACTGTTACCTATATGGGCTTCGGCGAACAAAAAAAGACGGGGTATACCCTTAACCAGGGCGACCTGCTGCGCATCAACTTCGACCTCGAAAGTGCCTCCACCGAGATCAAAGCCGTGGAAGTAGTGGCCAACTCGCTGAAGAATAATGTGAAGACCATCGGTTCGGCTACCTCCGTTACTGCCAAGGATATTGCAAAGCTGCCGGTTAACGGGCGTAACTTTACGTCACTCATCGACCTTTCGCCCCTGAGCTCCGGCATTAATCTCTCCGGGCAGCTGGCTTCCTCTACCAACTTCACGATCGATGGTATGACCGCCAAAGGCACGGTGGCCGCGGGTACCACGGCCGGCGCCTATTCGATATCGATGGAGGCCGTGCGTGAATTTAAAGTAGTCACGAATCAATACGATGTTACCTATGGCCGCAGTGGTGGCGGTACCATCAGCACGGTTACCAAATCAGGCACCAATACCTTATCCGGCAGTGCCTTCACTTTTGCCCGTACCAACTGGCTGTCCAGCCGTTACGACCTGCGGGGCAATGAGCGTAATCAGAAGTATTCGACCTACCAGTACGGCTTTTCGCTCGGCGGCCCCATTATCCGGGACCGTGCGCACTTCTTCGTGGCATGGGATCACCAGGCCGACTCCCGCCCGCTGTACATTGCAGACATACAGGCGCCTACAGACGAAGCCAACTATAAAGTGAACCAGGCGACCCTTGATCGCTATATGGGTATAGGCCGTGCCAAATATGGTTTAGGTAGTTCGCCCCAGTTCGGCGCTTTCGATAAGAGCAAAAGAACAGAAGCGGCTTTCGCCCGTATCGACTGGCAGCTGAATTCCCGTAACCTGCTTACTATCCGTAATAACTTTATCTATGATATGGACAACCAGTCGGATGGCGATAACTCGGGTATCAACCTGTATGAAAGCTATTCCAGCCGTAAAAGTTATAACAATAGTCTCATGGCCACCCTGCGTTCCGTACTGGGTCCCAGGATTACCAATGAGCTGAAAGTGCAACACTTCCTGGTAAGCGAGGAGATGATTGCCAATAACCTGTTGCCTTCGGCCAGTATCCCGCGTGCCATCGTCGAGAACGTAGAGTCGGTATCCGGCAGCCAGAAGTATTATAACTCCATCCAGCTGGGTGGCCAGCGTTATACTCCCGAATGGTTTAAGGACAACGTGGTACAGCTGGTCAACAACCTGTATTACAATACCGGTAAGATCAATTATACCTTTGGTGTGGACCTGATGTATACCAATATGCATTCGCGTTACGGCAGTGAAATGAATGGCCGCTTTTACTTTACAGGCTTGGATAATTTCGACAACCTGAAGCCTTACCGTTATGCCCGGGACGTGTCCCTGGTCAGCGATCCCAGTGTAAGGATGAATACCCTGGCCTCCGGCGCTTATGCACAGATGGAGACCAAACTGGCGAGGGGCCTGGATATGATGGCCGGCCTCCGGCTGGATTATACCCGTTACTTCGATCGTGCAAATTTCAGCCAGACCGTATACAATGAACTGGGCCTGCGTACCGATAATGCCGTGTCTACCCTGCAGCTGCAACCCCGTATCCAGTTTAACTGGGACGTAGCCGAGAAACATACCGACATCGTGCGCCTGGGCGGTGGTATTTTCGGATCCGACCTCAACAACTATTCCATGATCAATAATATGTTGTTCGATGGTACCCGCATCGCGTCTATCGATGTGCAGGGAGCCCTGGTGCCTGCGCCTAACTTCCCGGCCTACCGCCAGAACCCGGCTACAGCGCCCGGCGCCGAGTTGTTCGATATACCCGGCATCAGCAAACTGTATACCATCAATACCAATAGTGCCAATACCAAAGTTCCCGTGGTATACAAGATGAACTTCTCGTATAACCACTTCTTTACCGACAGGCTGCGTATCGGTATCAGCGGTTATGCTACCTGGGCACGCAACAACTATATGTACATCGACCGCAATATGGTGGATAAGCCCTTCTTCACCATTGCCGAAGAAGCGAACCGCGGTGTTTATGTGCCTGCTGCCAGCATCAACCCTACCAATGGCGCTACCAACTGGCTCAACAGCCGTAAGACCGACAAAGTGGGCCGTGTGCTCGAACTCGTAAGTGAAGGCAAGATCAACCAGTACTCCTTTGTAGTAGACGGTACCTACCGCTACTTCCGCGACGGGCAGGTATCCTTCTCTTATACCTGGAACGATGCTAAAGACAATACCTCCTATAATGGTAACGTAGCCAATACCGCTACCCTCGATCTTATGGTGAAGGACGATCCGCGCGATCTGAGTCATATGACTTATTCCAACGGCCAGTTCCGCCATAAAGTGGTGTTCTATGGTACAGCGCCCAGTATCTGGGGTGTTACCATAGGCCTGCGGTTCTCCGGCCTGGCGGGTACCCGTTACTCCCTGGCGGTAAGCGGTAATATGAACGGCGATTTTGTATCCTCCAACGACCTGCCCTACATCTATGATATCAATAACCCCAACACGCCGGAATACCTGCGTAAAGGCATACAGGGCATTCTCGATAACCCCGATGCTGAAGCCAGCGTGAAGAAATACCTGCGTGATAACATGGGTAAGATCGCCGAGCGTAATGGTGGTGTTAACGGCTTTTATGGCGTATTCGATCTGCGCCTGGCCAAGAAGTTCATGATCTTCAAATCTCATGGTATCGAGGCTTCCGTCGATATCTTCAACCTGGCTAATATGTTTAAGAAGAGCTGGGGTGTAGGGCATAACCTGGGTAAGCAAAACCTGTATACCATTAAAAGTTTCGATACCGAGAATCAGCGTTTTGTATACAACGTAAACGGTACTACCGGTGTATCCGGTCTTAATGGTAGCCCTTTCCAGGTACAGCTGGGACTGCGTTACGCCTTTTAAATAAAAAAGAACAGGCATGCATTTAAGGATCACATACTGCCCCGGTGGCGGTAGGTGATCCTTGTTTTAAACCGGTTGATACGGCCATCCTTAATAAAAGATTTATGAGTAAGACAAAAATAAAAATAGGCATGCTTGCGCTGATGATCGGTAGTAATGCCGTATTTGCCCGCACCCGGATCATTGCCCACCAGGGATATTGGGACTGTGCCGGCTCGGCCCGCAATTCGGTAGCCGCGCTGGGCAAGGCCCAGGAGCTTAAAGTATATGGCTCCGAATTCGATGTGCATCTTACCAGCGATGGCGTACTCGTGGTATATCATGATGATGAGATCGATGGCAAACTGATAGAGGCCCATACGTACGCGGAGCTTCGGGAAGTAAGGCTGACCAATGGCGAAAAGCTGCCGACCCTGGAGCAATACCTCGAGCAGGGCAAAAAGGCCAAAGGCACGAGGCTGATCCTGGAAATAAAGCCGCATAAGGACAAGCACGCCGAAGACCGCGCGGTAGCCGCTATCCTGGATATGGTCAAGAAACACAAAGCCGAAGGCATTACCGAATACATCTCTTTCAGCCTAAACATCTGTAAAGAGCTGTTGCGCTTGTCTCCTGGTGTTACCGTGGCTTACCTCAAGGGCGATCTTGCCCCGCAGGCCTTGAAAAACCTGGGTTTGAGCGGACTGGATTATCACTATAGCGTCATCGGCGATCATCCCGGTTGGATCAAAGCGGCGCAGGCCCTGGGTATGACCGTCAATGTATGGACCGTAAACGATCCTGTTATCGTAAAAACACTGGTCGGTCAGGGTGTGGATTATATCACTACAGATAAGCCGGTCGAAATGACCGCCCTGTTGCGCTGAGTGGTAAGCCGCGCCAATTGTATTGTTGCTCTTTAACTTATTAATGCTTCTTTATGAAAAAACTTCTTTTTGCATGCCAGCTTTCGCTGGGCCTTACGGCAGGTCTTTATGCACAGGACCGCCATGTTATCGTGATCAGCGTGGACGGTTTCCGTCCCGAATTTTATAAAGACCCCTCCTGGGGTATGGTCAACCTGCGCCAGGCGATGGGCGAAGGCGCTCATGCCGAGGGCGTACGCGGTGTATTTCCTACGGTTACTTATCCGTCGCATACCACGATACTGACCGGTGTAAAGCCGCTGAAACATGGTATCTACTATAACACGCCGGTAGAAGCCACGGGCATTACCGGCCGCTGGTATTGGGAGCATGACTCCATTAAAGTGCCGACTATATGGACGGCGGCCAAGAAGGCGGGCCTGAGCACGGCCTGTGTAAGCTGGCCGGTTACCGTGGGGGCGCCTATTACCTACAATATACCCGAAACCTGGGATCTGCCTGCCCGGGAGGGCGGAGAGATGGACCGTATAGCCGCTACCGCCAGGCAAGCCAACCCTGCCGGGCTGTTTGAAGAGGTACAGCAATATGCAACCGGCAAACTCGATGCCAGCGACTTTACACTCGATTACCTCAGCGGTGATGAAAACCTGGCCCGTATCGGTGCTTACCTGGTACGCAAATACAAGCCCGGTTTCCTGGCGGTGCATATTGCCAATGTCGATCATTTCGAACACGAGCAGGGCAGGGATGGCGATAAAGTACGTGCAGCCGTAGCCTCGGCCGATCGTGCAATCAAAACCATTATCGAAGCCACGGAGAAAGCAGGCATCCGGGAGAATACGACCTTCCTGGTCGTAGGCGATCACGGTTTTGTCGATATCCATACCCAGCTTGCGCCTAATGTATTGTTGACTAAAGCGGGTCTTATCGATCCTAAAAACCGTAAAGACTGGAAAGCTTATTTCCATGCCAGCGGCGGCTCCACCTTCCTGCACCTGCGCGACAACAAGGATAAGCAGACCCTGGAAAAAGTAAAAGCCTTACTGGCTGCTATGCCTGCAGCGCAGAAAAACCTGTTCCGCGTGGTAGACCGTGCCGAGCTGGATGTCGTTGGCGCCGACCCGAATGCCGCGCTGGCACTGGCTCCCGTGCAGGGTGTTACCTTCAGTCCTGCGCTCGAGGGCGATATCCTGAAAGCGGCACATGGCGGCACGCATGGTTACTATCCCGATTTTAAAGAGATACAGACTGGTTTCGTCGCTTTTGGTAAAGGTATCCGCAAGGGCGTAACGCTGCCGGTAATGGGCCTGGAAGATATTGCCCCGCTTATTGCACGGCTGCTCAATATCGACTTCCCTTCGGCCGACGGTATCCTGTATCCCGGTCTGCTGGCTAAATAAACAGGGCACGTGTTGTTACCGTTACCACATGGTTACTTATAAAAAAAGGTGTTCCCGATTACCGGGAACACCTTTGTAAGTTAATGAGGATCGTTTAGTAAGACAGGGTAATGCCTGCACCAAAGCCCATATCGCTATCGTAGTGCGTGGACAACGCGAAGTAGCGGGTTACGATATACCGGAAGCCGGCCATGTACTCTTTATCCGTATTGGCCATAAAGTTGAAGCGCAGCCTGCGAGTTATCGGTATGTCTTCGCGTTTAAGCTGGAAGCGGAGTTTGCCCTTGCTGTCGATCCTGGCCTCTGCTACGATCAGCATGGGCAGGGTATACTGGAAGCCGGCTACCAGGGCCTTCCTGTTGCTCTGGTTGCTGAGCTGGCCAAACATATTGCGTTCCGTACCATCGCGCATACTGTTGTAGTGATAGTCGAAGCCGATAAAGGGAAAGAACCATTGCATGCGTCCCATATAACGGCCAAAGTAGGTTTCGCTTTCGTTACCATGACTGGCTTTTAAGCCCAGCCGCCATTCGGTAGACAAGCGGTAACGTGTATTGGCGATCATAAACTGTCCGTCGCTGCCATTACTCTCCAGGCCGGCCATGCCCATCAGGTGCACCATCCGGTCGTCATGGTTCAGCATACGGCGGGCATAAGCGGGGTCGGGCAGTTCGGGATTGGGCGGCGATTGCTCGTAGCTGAATACGCGGCCCATGCCACTCATCATATGGTACAGGATATGGCAGTGGAAGAACCAGTCGCCGCTTTCCGTCGCGGCAAATTCAAGTGTGTCGGTTTCCATGGGTAAAATGTCCAGCACGTTTTTAAGCGGTGCATATTCGCCCTGGCCGTTCAGTACCCTGAAGTCGTGGCCATGCAGGTGCATCGGGTGGCGCATCATGGAGTTATTATACAGTACGATCTTTACCCGTTCTCCTTTACGGATCAGGATCCGGTCCGATTCCGAAACGGTTTTATTATCCAGGGTCCATACATAACGGTCCATATTACCGGTAAGTTCGAAGCGCAGCAGCCGTTCCGGGCCTTCAGGCAGGGTAGTCGGCTCTGTAGCGCGCAGCATGCCGTAGTTCAGTGTTACCAGGTCGCCTGTTGCTGCGGGCATCTGGTGCCCGGCATGTTCCATGCCCGTCATCGGCATTTCCTGTTGCTGCTTGCTGTCTTTTTTATGGTCCTTGTCGTCACCGCTTATTTCCGGGTACATCACCGTATTCATGTCCATCTGCTGATTGCTCATCTGCATGCCCATGGGCGCCATATTACCATCCATCTTCATCATGCCGTTCATCATCTTCATGCCTTCAAAATATTTCAGCCGGCGCAATTCCGGAGCGGACATTTTCATGCCTTTGCCCAGCCAGAGCGAGGTGTATTTGGTACGGTCTTCGGCGGTAGCCCGGAATTCGTACTGCATGTTTTCGGGTATGGTTACGATCACGTCATAGGTTTCTGATGGCGCAATGATCAGGCGATCCACTTCTACCGGACTTACATCATTGCCGTCGTTGCCCACCACCGTAATTTTTCCGCCCGCCCAGGTCAGCCAGAAATAGGTGGAGGCGCCGCCATTGATCAGGCGCAGTTTTACTTTATCGCCTGCTTTGAATTGCGGGTGCTCGCTGTTTTCCTGCCCGTTGTTCAGCAGTTTTTCATAATACACATCGCTTACATCCATGGCGTTCATTCTTTTCCATTCATTGCCCAGTTTGGTGCCGAAGTGGCCTTTGCTAATGGCTTCGGTATAACTCTGTGTGGCGCCTTTTTTAATGGCAAACCAGTCGTTGGCATTGTGCAGGAAGCGTTCTATCTCTTTGGGCCGCATGTCGCTCCAGTCGCTGAGCACTACCGGTATAGCGGGTATAATGGGCTCGGCTACCTTGTTAAAGATCAGGGCGCCATACATACCGCTTTGTTCCTGCAGGCCGGTATGGCTATGGTACCAGTAAGTACCGTTCTGCTTTACGGGAAAGGTGTACAGGTAGGTGCTGTGCGGTTTTATAGGCATCTGGGTAAGAAAAGGTACGCCATCGTAGCGGTTGGGCAGGAATACGCCGTGCCAGTGTACGGAGGTCTCTTCATCCATCAGGTTATGTACATAAATCTCGGCCGTATCCCCCTCGGTAAAGGTGAGGGTGGGGGCAGGAATGCTGCCGTTTATGGCAATGGCTTTTTTTGTTTTGCCGGAATAGGCCACCAGCGTGTCTTTTACGTACAGGTCGTACCGCACGGTCCTGGGGGCGGCGGGTCGGCCGGCAGTCGTATTGTGCTCTGTAGTGGCCGGTGAAGGTTGTGCGGTGGGCGAGGTAGCCTGGTCTTTTATAACCAGGTCCATACCGCATTTGGGGCATTTGCCGGGGCCGGCTTGTTGTATTTCAGGGTGCATCGGGCAGGTGTACAACACCGGCGATGCCTGCTGCATTGCTTTGCCGGTATGGTGCCCGTGCTGTGCAAATGTAAAGCCCGCCAGGCCGGTGAGCAGGGCCAGGAGCATTAATTTTTTCATTGCTTTAATTTAAAAGGTGAGCCTGCATCCCGTTCTGTTGCCGATAATATAAGGCAAAAGGATGCATATTGTTCACGGAAGGAACAGGAAAATACCATAGCCGGCAGTAACGAGCCGGCTATGGATATACCGGGTATACCGGGTGCTTACTTGATCGTTTCTGCTACAGAGCCGCAGGTAAGCATCTTGTTGCCGAAGTAAGGATTGCGGACTTGTTGTTCGGCACTCAGCCAGCTGGCTTTCTTCATCGGGCAGTACATTTTATACACCGGCGCCGGGAGCGATTTGTCGGTTTTTACCAGTTGTACCATCTCGTCGGAAAACGAACTGAAATAACTGCGTTGCTTTTCGATATCGTTGCTGGCGGCAATTTGCCCGGCGGTCTTAACCAGGGCTGCTTTGTTGCCGTCTTTGCCGGCTTCGGCAGCAAAGGCTTTGGCCTGCTCTGCGGCCAGTGTGGTATTGCCACTCACCAGCGCATCTTTCAGGCTGTAATAACGGTTCAGGAGGTTGCCGGTTTTATCCTGGGCAAAAGTAGTGGTAGCGCCGGCAGCCAGCAGGCCCAGCAGGAAAAGGATCTTTTTCATGATTGCATGATTGTTATGTTAATGATTTTTTTTGAAGAGTGGGCCATAGCCCCTGGTACATCGCAACACTAAATCAAATCTGAAAACGCTGGATCGCAATCCTGGTGCCTGGAGCGCGGGGAGGATAAAAAAAGTAAGGGGCCGTATTTACCGGGCGCATTACCGGCCGGTTGTTCAATAGGGTCAATACGAAAGCAGCAGGAGCATGCAGCCGGAACGGCGCAGGGCTGGCCTGTTCGCGGATGGCTGCGGTATACAACCGGTCGGCCTTGATCAGTTGTACTGTAGTTTCAGTACAGCAACGGTGCGCCGTTTCCTGGTGGCTGGTGTGTTGGGTATGCCGGTGTTGTGTATGGGCCTGCAATGGGCCTGCGGCGCACAGGAAGACCGTAAGTACCTGTATCAGTAACAGGTGCAGCAGGAAAAAAGCTGTAAGACGTATAGTGCTTCCGTTTTTCATAAAACAAGGTATCCGTCGGGGATAGGATACAAAGGTAGAAGCGTGGGCCAGGCCTCCTGTTACAGAATTCAGGAAAATACTTACAAGATTTTGCCGGCAGGGTTTAGGATCGGGTAAGCTCAGCTTTGAAATGATCGAAAGCTTCTTTCTTCAGGTTGAAGTATTTAAGGGCCTGTTCTTCGGTCATCAGTCCCTGCCCGATAAACGAAAGGGCGAGCTGTACCGTAGTGCGGATAACGTCTGCATCGCAGCAACGGTTAGGCTCTTTGGAATGTTGGGCGTCTGCACTCATGAAGCAAATATCGGATAATCTTCGTTTTATACCCCATGCTAACGCGTTTTGCCGGAAATTATTGTGCCCGGGCCAAAATAAAATCCGCAACGGGCCGGGTTGCGGATTTTAACAGCGGTTATAAAATAATGCTGGCTTACGAAGATTGGAGAAAACCGCCGTCGACGATCAGCAGTTGCACGCCATGCTCCGATACGGAGCGGTGGGCGCTTGCACCGTCGGATACGACGTAACTCATGCCGGGCTCCAGCCGGAAGCGCCGGCCATCGCTCAGTTCTGTTTCGAAAGCTCCTTCAAGACAATGTACGATATGGCCCCGCTCACACCAGTGGTCGGCGAGGTAACCCGCGCTATAGGTCACCAGCCGGATGCGGAGGTCGCCAAACTGCAGGGTTTGCCACCAGGCGGTACCGGTCGTACCGGTATGTTCGGTTTTCGGGATACTGCTCCAGTCGATATGCCGGAAAGGGATCGTGCTCATAACGGTTGGTTTTTGCGTTGATCTTTTACTCCTGCAAGGTACCAACATTCCGGAATAACCGGTTCCAGCGTATATTGCCTTTTGAGTAGGCGCTGGACTGCTCTTCGGGTGTGCTGTTCGCGCCATAGCTCAGCCATACGAAGGCAGCTTTGCCCACGATATGATCTTCGGGTACGAAGCCCCAGAACCGGGAGTCTTCGGAGTTATGCCGGTTATCGCCCATCATCCAGTAATAATCCATTTTAAAGGTATACTGTGCCGTTTCCCGGTCATTGATCCAATACCTGCCCTCCCTTTCAACAAAGCGGTTCTGTTCGTAAACTTCGATCGCCCGGCGGTACAGGGCTACTGTTGCAGCATTGAGGGTAATCGTCATGCCTTTGGCAGGTACGCGCAGGGCGCCATAGTTGTCCTGGTTCCAGGGGAACAGTGCGGGGTTTTGCGGAAAGGTAAACTGGCCTGTGCCCGCGGTATAACCTGCCGGTTCCGAATGCGGCTGTACGCCCGTTACGCCGGGCAGCCTTTGCAGGGCTACTGTTGTTTCCTGTTCCATTTCCATAAGATAACCTGTGGCGGCATTGCCGCCTTTAAAAAGGATATGATTTGCTTCCGCATATTCCGGTGACAGGTAGAAGCGGCTGTCGGCCTGCACGCGATAGTCGGTGCGCTGGTGCGGGAAATCCTGCCCCTGTTGCCCGTTTACATAAACCCTGCCATCCCGGATGGCTATTTCATCACCGGGCAAACCAATGCACCGTTTAATAAAGTTTTCTCTTTTATCTACCGGCCTGGCGAACACCCTGGTACGGTTCCATATGGTTTCGCGGCCATACATACGGGTAAAGGCATAGTAATCGTGACCGGGGTTGTCGGCCATAACGGTATCATTGGCCGGGAAGTTGAATACGACGATATCGTTGCGCTGTACTTTGCCGAAACCCGGCAGCCGGCGGTATTTCCAGGATACGGCATCGGTATAGGAGTTGCCGCCAAGGAGGGGCATGGTATTATGCACCAGCGGTACGGCCACGGGCGTCATCGGCATTCTCGCGCCATAAGCCACTTTGCTGACAAACAGGTAATCATTGACCAGCATGGTGCCTTCCATAGAGCCGGAAGGGATCGTATAGGCCTCGATAAAAAAGGTGCGGATAATGGTGGCAGCCACTACCGCGAAGGCTGCGGCATCGAGCCATTCGCGCCAGGCTTTCTGCTCCCTGCGGCTTGCACCGGTCGTTTCGGGGCCCAGGTAGCGGTCTTTATGGTTAAAGCCGATATAAGCAAAATACAGGAAGGGTACGATAGCGGTAAGGGCATGCTGGTATACCCGGGTCTTGCCAAAACTGCGTACAAATTCAAGATAGATACCAATGGAAAAGAGATAGCCCAGGATGGGTATGAACTGTGCAAAGAACCACCATTTCGGTTTACGGGTAAGCTGCAGGATATACCAGGTATTCAATACCGGGATGAGCGCTTTCCAGGCGGGATAACCCGCCTTGGCAAACATACGGTACAGCCCGATCACGGGCAGGACAAAGACAATTACCAGGAAGGCAATAATGGCCAGCGTTTGGTTGATATCCATGGGGTTCGGATTAAAAAGGATGAGTAAAAAGACGAATACTCAAATATAAAAATGAGCCTCGTCCCATCCATGTATCCGGCCAGCTCTTCGGTGAAATGTAGGCGAACAGGCGGCTTTTCGCGGTAAAGAAATGTATTCCTATTACCCGGTTCGCTTGTTCCGGGAAAGGCCTGTACCTGCAACCTTACGGGCTCAGAAATGCTTTGTATGTTGATAAAATGCAATAAAATAAAATGTTAATTTTTTAAAATTAATTTCCTGTAAGTCCTTGTTTTTTAAGTAATATAATTTTGATAGTGAATTATTTATTGAATATGTACCCGGTATTTTATAGTATTACGTTATTGTTAATTTAACGGTTTGGTAATAGTGTGAAAATATGTTCGTCAAAATTTTTTTAATGTATGAAAAGAATACTGTTTACACTTTGTTTTTTACCAGTATCTACGGCCTTTGCGCAGGTGGCCGGGCATGTGGTGATCAGCGAGATTTATGGCGGCGGCGGTAATACAGGCGCAACGTATACGCACGATTTTATAGAATTATACAACCCCACGGCGGCCCCTGTTGTGCTTACGGGCTGGTCGGTACAATATGCAGCGGCTACGGGTACCAGTTGGCAGAAGACCGACCTGGCGGGTACCATACCGGCCTATGGTTTTTACCTGGTACGGCAGGCGCAGGGCGCGGGTGGCACTACACCTTTACCTGTGCCCGATGCAACGGGCTCCATTGCTATGGCGGCTGCCGGTGGTAAGGTGGCCCTGGTCAGCAATACCACGGTATTAAGCGGCGCTTGCCCCGCCGGGGCACAGATCGTCGACTTTGTCGGTTTTGCCACCAACGCCAATTGTAATGAAGGCGGGACCAATACTCCTGCACCCGGCGCAACGACTTCGGCAGAGCGTAAAGCCTCGGCTGCATCGACGGCTGTGAGCCTTGCTGCCGGCGGTACCGAAGCTGCGGCGGGCAATGCTTATGATACGGATGTAAACGGTTCTGATTTTGTAGTGCAGTCCGCGATCAACCCGCAGAACACCGCCAGTGCGGCCGAACCCCCGGTTGCCGCGGCCCATATAGTTTACGCCGCGGCTGGTAACAACGGCGCAGAACCCGCAACCAATGGCAGCTTTATGATCAATCTTGGCAGTCCTGCGCCTGCAGGCGGTATTACCGTTACTTACAGCCTCTCGGGTACGGCACTGGCCGGCACGGACTATACCGATGCCGGTGCAGGCAGCATTTTCCTACCCGGTGCTGCAACTATGGCAACCCTTCCCATCACTGTATTGGACGATACGCTCACCGAAGGCAATGAAACCGTGATCCTGTCGTTGTTATCGGCCGCCGGGGGGTATACGGTATCGCCGGCCGTGGCTTCTATAATCATTACAGATAACGAGGTAGCGGTCACCCGCATCCATACCATACAGGGTGCAGGTGCAACGGCAACAGCGGGCACTTATACGGCAGAAGCCGTGGTAACCGGCGTTTATCCCGTTCTGAGCCCTGCAGGCTTTTATATCCAGGAAGAAGATGTGGATGCCGATGCCAACCCGGCAACCTCCGAAGGTATTTTTGTGGTATCGCCTGCGGCTGTGGTTGTGGGCGACCGGGTACGCGTAACGGGCGCCGTGCTCGAAAGCGGCGCCAGTCCTTCGTTTAACCAGGCTGTTTTCAATACACCCTCTGTTATTGTATTGGCGCATGATATATCCTTACCCACGGCCACGGATATCTTGTTGCCGGTTAATGCAGCGGCCGACCTGGAGGCTTACGAGGGTATGCTGGTCCGGTTTCCCGGTGTGCTTACGGTAACCAATAACTATACGCTCGGTCGCTTCGGCGAGGTGGGGCTGTCGGCCGGTGGCGCGGTATACCAGCCCACACAGCTGGTCGATCCCAACGATATAACGCCTGAAGGCACTACAAGCAGCGGCGCGGCTAATGTAGCTGCGATCAATGCTTTAAAGAACAGTAACGCGGTACGCAGTATCCTGCTGGACGATGGCCGTAATACCACCACAACGCTGCCTTATGCCGACTCCGTGGATCATACGTTAAGACTGGGCAGTACTACGAATAACCTTACGGGTATTATGGGTTACGCGTTCAATGTGTACCGTATACAGCCCGTAACCACGGCCCCGCCTGTATTCAGCTATGCGCCCCGGCCTGCATTACCGCCGGTCGGTGCGGCCAATATTAAAGTCGCCAGTTTTAATGTACTCAATTACTTTAACGGGAACGGCGCCGGCGGCGGGTTTCCTACCGAACGTGGTGCACATTCCGTAGCGGAATTTAACAGGCAGCGGACCAAGATCATTAGTGCCCTGGCGCAGATGAATGCCGATGCCGTAGGGCTGCTGGAAATCGAAAACGACGGAACGGGTCCCGGTTCTGCCATACAGGACCTGGTCAATGGGCTTAACGCCGTAATGGGCCCGGCAACGTATAGCTTTATCAACGACGGGGCAACGATCCAGACCTATGGTACCGACGCCATCCGTTGCGGGCTGATCTATAAACCGGCAACGCTGACGCCGGTAGGCGCAGCCATGCTGAGCCCGAGCGATAGCTTTAACCGGCCGCCATTGGTACAAACTTTCCAGGTGGCGGGATCTGCGGAGCTGTTCAGCTTTGCGGTGAATCATTACAAATCGAAAGGGTGTACCGGCAGTACCGGCGCCGATACCGACCTGCTCGATGGCCAGTCCTGCTATAACGATCGCCGGAAGCTGCAATCCCAGGCCCTGCTGCATTTCTTCAACAATACCGTGATCCCGGTATCGGGAACGGATCGTATTATTGCTGTTGGCGATTACAATGCTTACTACGAGGAGGATCCGCTGGATATGCTTCGTGCTGCGGGTTACAGCGTGTTGAGCACCGGGTCTAATTATTCCTACCAGTTCGACGGGCAGATCGGTTCGCTGGATCATGCTATTGTCAGCAGTACGCTCCATACGCATGTGGCCGGCGCTTCCGAATGGAATATCAATGCCGCGGAACCGGTATACCTCGATTATAACGATACGGTTGATGATGGCGGCAGCGATATGATCAACCCTTTGGGCAACTACTATACCGCCACGCCTTACCGCTCTTCCGACCACGACCCGGTAATCGTAGGGCTCAACCTGGGTACGCCGCTACCGCTGGGCCTGATCCGTTTTACAGCTACGAAACAAGCTGCAGCCGTGCAACTGAACTGGACCACCGGACCCCAAACGCATAGCGATCCGTTCCTGGTTGAAAGAGCCGGCCGGGAGGGCGATTGGAAGCCTTTGGCCGAAGTGCCTGTACGGGGTAATACGCTTGCAGCAATAGATTATAGTTTCGCCGACCAGCAACCGTTAAAAGGTTGGAACCTGTACCGGATAAGGTACACAGGCGACAATGGGCAGCCCGTGTACGGCCCGGTACGGCAGGTGTATTTCGAAGAGGGTACTGCTACAATCTATCCCAACCCCGTACAGCACACGCTCAGGGTTGCTGGTGTGTCTGCAGCGGGAACTGTGCTGGTCGAGGTGGTCAATACCATGAGCCAGGTGTTGCTCCGCGGAGAGCGGCCGGTTACAGCCGGGGTATTGCAGTTGGATGTAAACCGCCTGCAGCCAGGTGTTTATGCTTTGAGTATCCGGAGTGGCAACGGGATCATCTATAACGGCCGTTTTGTAAAACAATGATCCCATTAGTATGACGGTATCCGAACCCTGATGAAACAGGCTGGAATAGCTTCCCGCTTCAATATTAAGTTTGGGATAAATTATGTGTTCCCGCCGTTTTCTTCTGTATTCCTGTAATAATATTGCGTTGTATAACCATTATATTACTACATTATGCTGAAGCAAATAGACGCTACCTACGAGGAGTATGTAAAAGCAGGCAAACGGGTAAGCCGCATCGAGATCAGCCCTATCGGAATGGATCATCTGAACAGTGAGCTGAAGAACCGCAAAGAGGAGCCCGAATGGCTGGATTTCGTTAAAGTGAATAAAGACATTTTTGGTTTTGCAATAACCGGTATTGGCGACAAGCAGCCTTCATAAGCAGTATTGCCCGCTTTCCTACCGGTAGTATGCATGAAATATTTCGCAGGCGCCGGATCCCGGACAGGACAGCCAGCTGCGGCCTGTCCGGGATTTAACCGGTTTCATATGGTTTTGTATTTTAACGTAAACGTATCGCGGGAAAAAACGATATTTGTACATCGCCACTCCGTATGCAATACAAGCAATTCGACATACCGCCTGCCCTGAAAGATAAAGTCCATTCCTTCTGGACCCTGGAAGACGATGGTTCCGGCACAATGCCCAAAGTATTCCGTACGATAGCCGATGGCAGGCCCGGCCTCATTTTTCAGCATAGCGACAGCGGTACGATGTATAAGGCCGGGAAGAAGCTGCCTCCCTTATTCCTCTACGGCGCTACTACAAAACACAGCCTCATTACCCTGGAAGGTAACTTTAAGACTACCGGCGTCTTCTTTAGTCCCCTGGTATTAAAAACCGTGTTCGGGCTCGATGCCAGCCTGCTTACCGACGATTGTATGGATGGCGCTGATATACACCAGGCCGGCCGGCAACGGCTGCTGGAGCAGTTGCTGAACAGCAATACCGGGGCGCAGCAGGTCGATATGCTCTCCGGCTTTCTTTCCGGCGCCGTGAAGGGGGATGTGCCTTCACGCGATAAGGTGGAATACGCTGTAAGCCGTATCATGGCTAAACGGGGCAATATCACCATCGAAGAACTGACGCGCGATATCTATGTAACGGAACGCAGCCTGGAAAGGGCTTTTAAGGCATTTGTCGGTATGAGCCCCAAACTCTTTATCCGCATCAGCAGGTTTCGCGCTGCCATGGGCCAGCTGAACAACAGCGACTACGGGCGGCTTACCGATATTGCCTTCGCGCACGACTATGCCGACCAGAGCCATTTTACCCGCACCTTCAGGGAGTTTACCGGCTTTTCGCCCCGCCAGTACCTGCGCCAATCAGGCGAGGTAGCCTGATACTTTGTCGGATTCCTTCTATTTTACCCCCTTCGTGACGTGCTACCTTTGTATCCACACAAAAAGGTAATCATGCCTGTCATGCCATAATCCCGTTAGCGGCGCCCGGTACCGGTAGGGGCCGTCTCCCGGGGGATACTGCGCAATGCTTACCTCCGGGTTTCATCTTTTATAAATCTTCGACTATGTTACAAAAGCGACGCCGGCTGGCGGCCGTTATCGTGCCGCTCTTCCTGTTTACAGGCCTGAGCGCCTTTATACCCAAAGAGCAGGTATACGATGGCGGTAAAGAACTGTATGAAAAAAAATGTGCGCGCTGTCATGGCAAAGACGGTACCAAAGGCCTGTTTGGCGCGCGTAACCTGCAGATCAGCAAACTCGACGATGCCGGTTACATCCGGGTCATCAGCGAAGGGCGCAATATTATGCCCGCCTGGCAAAAGAAACTGAACGAAGGGCAGATCAACCTGATCGTGCTCTATATTAAAGCACTGCGTAAATAAAAACACACAATCCCATACAAATGAAAACCTCAGAACTGATCCTGCTCCTGGCCACGATCGTGGCGGCATTAATGGCCGGCCTTTTTTATGCTTATTCCTGCTCCGTAGTGCCCGGCCTGGGACGCCTGCCCGACCTGGAATACCTTAATGCCATGCAATCCATTAACCGGGCTATTCTTAACCCGCTTTTTCTCTGCTGTTTTATGGGCGCCTTGCTGTTGCTGCCCCTGGGTACCTGGACTGCTTACCGTACCGGCGGTCTTACAACACGTTGCTGGCTATTGCTGCTGGCTACTGCTGCTTATGTCCTGGGTGTGTTTGGCGTTACCATAACGGGCAATGTGCCGATGAACGAGGCACTGGATAAATTAGTGCTGGATAACAGTACCGCCGATCAGCTGCGGATGCACCGGGCGGCATTCGAAAGCCGCTGGAATACCTTAAATCATGTGCGTACTGTTTTTGCTGTACTGGCCCTGGTCTTTGCGGTATTGGCCTGTATTAGCCGCACAGCGGTTCGTACAGGCATCCGGATACAGGAGTGACCGGCAAATGGTAAAATTTATCGATCGGTAAATAACACCATTGAAAGCGCTATCTCCACCATAACCTTCCGCCCGGCCTTGCGAACTTTGTGCGGGATGCAGCGATCCTGCTTCCTTTCAACCAACAATTGTAAGCAATGGAACAGAAACTTCCTTTACCGCCGTTCAACCTGGATACCGCCCGGGAAAAAGTGCAACTTGCCGAAGATGCCTGGAACAGCCGCGACCCGGAGCGGGTTGCACTGGCCTATACGGTCGATACCGAATGGCGTAACCGTTCGCAGTTTATTAATGGCCGGGCCGAAGTGGTCGCCTTTCTGAGCGGTAAGTGGCAGCGCGAGCTGGGTTATAAACTCCGCAAGGAACTATGGGCCTTTATGGATAACCGCATTGCGGTTCGTTTCGAGTACGAATACCGGAACGAAGCCGGGCAATGGTTCCGTGCTTATGGTAATGAAAACTGGGAATTTGATGAGCATGGCCTGATGCGCAAACGTTATGCCAGCATCAATGACCTGGAGATCGCCGAAAGCGATCGCCGCTTATAAAGGTCAGGGTACAAGTTTCATAAAGCCGCCTCTAATAGAGAGGCGGCTCCTTTATCGGGTGTAACCCTGCTGTGCCAGCTTTACGGCCGGTAAGCGAAACCCCTTACCGGCATGCTCTTCGTTTATTGTTCCGCGAGGGTCTTTACCACTTCCAGGGCTTTGGGCCAGGCCCGGGTAAAATAGTCTTTGTATTCTTCCGTAATGTCGGTTTTTACGGTCAGTTCCGACTGATCGGCTATCGTGGTCAGCCAGTACTCTTCCATAGCCCCGGACCAGGCTTGTGTGGCTGCACTGTCGTAGTCTACCACGCCTTTGTTCACCATGCCGATATGCCTGATCGACATCTGTTCATTAGGGATGTTTTCTACCACGGTGGCGATCATGCCTTCGTCGTCAGCGTTGAGGAAAGATACCTTGCTTCCCTTACTCCAGTCGCCTTCCGCACGGGAACCCTCCGAAAACGGCGCTGTCCACTGCGGGTAAGTGCTATCGCCCCAAAGGACGTCCCAGATCTTTTCGCGCGATGCCTCGATCCTGATTTTAAATTCCAGCTTTTCCATATTGTACTTTTTTAGATTATAGTAATAACGGCTTACTGGCCCATAAGTTGGACCCAGTTGCGTACCATTTGTTGCAGGGCTTTTTTATTCGCTTTAACAGCAGCCATATCATAGAATTTGGCATAGACCTTGCCTTTAGTGGCCTCTTCAAAAAAATCGGATACTTTGGGCAGCAGGTCGCCTTTATGAAAGATCACGGCTACATACTTCATGATCTTCGGATTGATCGTTGCCATATCGCCTTTGTAGGCATAACTGGGCCCGCCCCATTTAATATCTTCTGTAATGCCGGGCGCTGCTTCGCGGATGATCTTGCATACCGCTTCCAGTTCGGCTTTCAGGGGATGTTCCAGCCCGGCCATAAAGGCGTTTACTTTTGTTGTGTTTTCCATAGCAATGTCTTGTTCTAGGCAAAGGTCTTGCAATACCGCCTCCCGCCAAAGGGGGGATTCAGACAAAAAAGCGGGTATAATGCGCCGTTCTTTGCGTCGAGCCGCTCATAATTTGTTTAACTTGCCCTGGTTAATAGTACATCACGTTATATCCCGGTTTATGGCCCATACACTTCGCTTCGCTACATTGGAACAGGTTGCAGCGGCACAATTGACAACAGTTTTTAATGCCGCTTTTGCAGAATATTTTGTACCGATTCAACTCAATACCGAACAGTTGCAGCAGAAACTGATCAACGATTCTGTAGTGTTAAGCCTCTCTGCCGGCGCTTTCGACGGGGACGAGCTCGTAGGGTTTATCCTGCATGGCGCCGATACGGTGCAAGGGGAATTTACCGTATATAATGCCGGTACCGGCGTATTGCCCGCTTATCGCGGCCGGCAGGTAACGCAGGCCATGTACCGCTTTATATTACCTGTATTGAAGGCCCGGGGCGCCGCTAAGGCTTTGCTGGAAGTGATCGATAAGAACGAGCCGGCGATTAAAAGTTATAAGGCAACGGGTTATACCCAACAACGCGAATTCCTGTGTTTTAAAGGAACGCCGCAATTACCGGGAGCCGGTAATTGGGAGGTACAGGAAATACAGCAACCCGATTGGGCCTATATGCAAACCTTCTGGGACTGGCAACCCGCCTGGCAGAACGGGCAGACGGCCTTGCGTAATGCAGGCAGTGCTTATCGTATAGCCGGTATCTGCGAAGGAGACCGGTTGGTGGCTTATGCAGCATACAACCAGCAGAACCGTATCGCGCAATTTGCCGTAGATAAAGCATACCGGGGCAGGGGATTGGCCACAGCGCTGTTCCGCCATATCAGCCAGGACGGTACAAAACCTGTGACGCTGGTTAATATCCCGGCAGATGCGGGCGCCACCCTTGCCTTCCTGGAAAGGGCAGGACTGGAAATGTTTATCAGGCAATACGAAATGGCTATGCCCCTGAGCTAATACGGAATACTATGGAAAAGATCAGGGCGTATTTCGGGCAAATGACGGCCATGTCGGAGCAGGACTGGGCTTACTTCCGGTTGAAACTGGAACGGGTGGAACTGCCGCGTAAGACCCTGCTGTTGCGTGCAGGCCAGACCGAAAATTATTTGTCTTTTATCGAGGACGGTGCGGTACGGTATTATATGCCCGGCATAGAGCAGGAGCTCACTTTTGCCTTTACCTTTACCAACCAGTTCGTCAGCGCTTATGATTCCTTCCTGCTGCGCCAACCCTCCGTTTATCATGTAGAGACCCTTACGGCTACCACGCTGTGGCGGCTCAGCTACAAAGATCTGCAGGATGTTTACCGCGAAACGGCCGTAGGTAACCTGGTGGGCCGGCTGGCCGCCGAAGACATTTTTATGAAGAAATCGCGCCGCGAGCTTTCCTTATTACAGGAGACAGCCGAAGAGCGTTACCTGGCGCTGTTTTCAGAGCAACCCCACCTCTTGTTGCAGGTGCCGCTTAAATATATTGCCTCCTATATCGGTGTTACACCACAGGCCCTGAGCCGTATCCGCCGGCGTATTTCTTAACCCGGGTTCATTGTCCGGCCGGAGGAATGGTCGCAACTTTGTAAAAAAGTTGAAACCCATGAAACCACTCCTGTTGCTTTTAATCGTCTTTGTACTGGCCCTGCTGATCATGAAAGTAGCGGCGGCGGCGGTCGATATTGCCTTTGCGGCGCGTATTGCCATGGCTGCCATGTTGTTGTTTACCGCCCTGGGGCATTTCCTGTTTACTAAAGGTATGTCGATGATGCTGCCACCGGGCATCCCATACAGAACGGCCATCATTTATTTAACGGGGGTATTCGAGATTACTGCCGCCCTGGGGCTGTTGGTGCCCGCGGTACGCATGCCTGTGGGCGTGGCGCTTATTGTTTTCTTTATCCTGCTGTTGCCCGCAAATATTTATGCAGCCGCGCTGCATCTCGATTATGAAAAAGGGACCTATACCGGTAAAGGATTGGGCTATCTCTGGTTCCGCGTGCCGATGCAACTCTTATTTATCGCCTGGGTATACCTTTCGGCTGTCAGGTTTTAGGTCCGTAGCGGTTGTTACTACCGCCCTGACGGTTATCTTTGGTGTGTATTATACCTCTAACCTATGTTTAGGATTTTTTTTATCACCCTCTGCCTGGTTATACCCGCCCTGCCTGCAGCCGCGCAACACGCGCCTGCCGTCTATAATAAGAAGCTGGCCGATAGCCTCGGCGCCGATGCCTATGGCATGAAAGGGTATGTACTGGTGATCCTGAAGACGGGACCGGCCGTCATGAAGGACAAAAAGATAACCGACAGCCTGTTTGCCGGGCACCTGGCCAATATAGGCCGGCTGGCGCATGAAGGTAAACTGGTGGTTGCCGGCCCGATGGGGAAAAACGACAAACAATACCGGGGCATTTTTATACTTGCGGTTAAAGATAAAACAGAAGCGGAAGGCTTACTGGATACGGACCCTGCAGTAACGGCCGGGTTACTGGCCGCTGAACTGTACGACTGGTACGGCTCTGCGGCCCTGCCGGCTTACCTGGGCGTACACGAACAGATCGAACAAAAGAAGCCCTAGGCGAACTTGCACCTATGGGGCCGGAATAAAGAAAAAGCCACAGCACAGGCTGCGGCTTTTCCGTTTGTTGTGGCCATCGGAATCTATCAGATCTTCATTTTGGTCCGCAGTTCCTGCGGGATCGCTTTTTTATTCAGCAGGAATGCAGTCGTTTTATAACGTACATAATTCTTGGTTACATACAGGTAGCCTTTGTAATCGTTGGTCGTACCCCAGGAGTTTTTTACGATATAGTATTCCCTGCCGGTCTGGTCTTTGGCCAGGCCTACAATATGCATGCCGTGGTCGTCGGTAGTGGTATAGTTATCGAAGGCAGCCTGGCGCAGTTCGGGGGTAATTACCCGTTCCGGCTTCGGACCATCGAATATGTTTTTCTTTTCCTCCTCGTCCATCTCGTCATAGTCTTTCTCCGGAACATAAGCCATACCGTTTTTCCAGCTGAAATATTTTTCGCTTACATCGGTAGCCCAGGCAATGGTATAGCCTTTATTCAGGGCGTTGTCGATAATATTGGTGATATCCTCCATCTTCACGTTATACACCTTATCCATACTCCAGTTATCCGGTACCATCAGGATGGATTTTTTGTAGTAAGCTTTGTCGGTAAACGAAGACAGTTCGATATAGTCGGCGGGATTAAGGCCGACCACTTCATCCGCAAAGCTGCGCGGGGTGTAGGTTTTGCCTTCCCAGGTAAAGGTTTCGGGTACAGCGCCCAGGTAAGAGTCCATTACCGCATTAAAGGCCCTTTTCCAGTTGGGGGAGAGCTTGCCGTTCGGGTTTTTAACCCAGGCATCCAGCATGGCTTTCAGTACTTCCTGCATTTCTGCAAACTTATTCTTCGTGGTGCCGTATTGGAGCCCGGTATAGAGCGATTGCGGCATCGCGCCGTATTTAGCGTACATATTGATCACATCATGACAAGCGCCGCCATCGCCCCAGCTTACGGATCCATGCATGCGGATATAGCTGTCGGCCTTATCGGCATACACATTGCGGGCCGAGAAGATCTGCGCCAGTTCTACAGGTTTACGGCCTGCATGTATCATTTCACTTTCGAGGAAAGAGTTGGTAGAATAGCTCCAGCAGGTACCGGAACTGGCCTGGTTCTTTACCGAAGTATTGGCAAGGCCGATCACTTCTGTGAATTTGAACTTCGATTTAGAACTGTCGCTGGCATTTTTATCCAGCGATTTCACCAGGTTGTCCTGGGCAAAGGCCCACATGGGCATAGAGAGGCCCATTGTCAAAATTAGTTTCTTCATTAGTACAAGATTACGTAAAACTGGGCGCTAAGGTATAACCATATTGCCAGAAAATGCTACCGTAAAAGGGGGGATTCCCGGCGGAAAGCGGTTATTATTTGTTATTCGCGCGTTAAACGGGCCTGTGGCGCTATCGGTAAAATTGATAAAGCTATAAGACTGATAATTTGGAATGACCGTTCCGGTAATAGTATCTTTGCATCGTGGCACGTACAAAAGAGTTCGATCCGGCGGAGCGTTTGCTCCGGGCACGCAGTCTTTTCTGGGAGAAGGGCTACCAGGCCACTTCCATGGAAGACCTTGTGCAGGGTATGGGCCTCAACCGGGGGAGCATTTACGATACTTATGGCGATAAGCATGCCTTGTTCCTGCAATGTCTCGATAGTTATGTGTCGGAGGCCGAAAGCTGTTACAAGGCGATGGCCAGGCAATATCGTTCGCCGATGCAGGCCCTCGAACAGATCATTAATAAAGCGGCAGATACTACTTTGCAGGAAAAGAAGTCCTGTATGGCCGTTAAGGCTGCCTTCGAACTGGGCGAATCTGATCCTGAGATCCACCAGGTACTCAAGACCAACGCCGATACGATAACCCGCATATTTGCCGCGCTGCTGACCAGGGCGCAGGACCAGGGCGAACTGGGTAAAGACAAGGATCCGCAGGTGCTGGCCCGCCTGGTACAATGCAGCCTGTCGGGCTTCTGGCAACATTATACCCTGTACCATAACCCGGCGCAGGTACGGAAACTGATCCGGCAATTGTTTGCCCTGATCCGTGCCTGATTATTTTTTTGATTTAAAACAGAATGATCGTTCTAAAATAAGAGTATTTTTTAGCAAGCTCCTGGCAGAGCAAGGTTTAGAAGGAATTTTGCAGCCAGGTATAGATGTTAGAACAAACAACTTTTTTTATAATAATTGAATGATCATTCCAGATAATAATTTCATTTTATATTCATTCTTAAATTTCAACTTGGTCATGACCAGATTCAAAGACAAAGTCGCCTTTGTAACCGGCGGCAGCCGTGGTATAGGCGCTGCTATTGTAAAACGTTTAGCCGCAGAAGGGGCACATGTCGTGTTTACCTATGTCAGCGCGGGTGATAAAGCGCGGGCCGTGGTGCAGGAAGTAGAAGCCGCAGGCGGCAACGTGCTGGCGGTACAGACAGACAGCGGCGATGCCAAAGCTGTTGCGGAGGCTATCGAGCAAACGGTTGCCGATTTGGGCCGGCTCGATATTCTTGTTAACAACGCCGGTGTGTTTGTAACTGCACCTGCGGGCGATCCGGCCAACGATCTCGATGCCCTGGACCGGCAGATCGATATCAATATCCGTGCGGTAGTGACGGCGGTGCGTACCGCGGCCCGGCATATGGGTGAGGGCGGCCGTATTATTTCTATTGGCTCCGTAAATGGCAGCAGGGCCGGTTTTGCCGGTGTGGCGGAATATGGCGGCTCCAAAGCAGCTGTGGCAGGCTATACACGCGGCTGGGCCTGGGACCTGGGCAAACGCGGCATTACCGTAAATACCATACAACCCGGACCTGTAGATACCGATATGAACCCGGATAACGGCGACTTTGCCGCGATGTTAAAAGCCGGCATGCCCCTGGGCCGTTATGGCCGTTCGGAAGAGGTGGCTTCGGCGGTGGCTTACCTGGCCAGCACCGAAGCCGGATTTATTACCGGTACCACGCTTAATGTCGATGGCGGACTGAATGCATAATTAAACCCGTAGCGGGGCAGGGGAGCGATCCGTAGGGATGGCTCCCTTGTTGTATGAGGCACTGCGGTTGATTGTTTTATTTCCAGCGTTTACCAAAGGCAAGGCCCACGAAGAAGCAGGCCTGGTAGGGATAGGCTTTGCGCTCTGCCATGATTTCTATTTTGCTGGTGTAGAACGCCGCATTGCCGCCTATGGTAATGGTTTTTACAAAAGACTCCGGTCTGCCGGGTTCAAGGGCTATCGCCAGTTCTGCAAAGAGGCCGGGAATCAACCTGGTTTCGCCGAGACCTTTGCTCCATTTGTCGCTGCCCAGCACATAAGCAGGGTTGAGGAATTGACTGGCATTCGCCCCGGTAAACCGTTCGCTCTGCACATAGGCATGTTCTTCGGGTGTATAGGTTACATAAAGCAGGTTCAGGTAATACGGCTTGAGCAAGGCCAGTGCCGGACCTGCCGCATAACGCAGGCTTAGCGACAGGTTGCCGTCGATCAGGGCGGGGAACAGCATCTGCTCCCGGCCATATGCGAGTTGCAGGGTATAGGCGTTGTAGATCTTACCCAGGCTATAGGACGTATTCTTTGCCAGGTAATTATAGGTCGTTGCCCTGCGCTGTTGCTTTACTTCCTTTTCGTGTTGCAGTCCTGAGAAGTAAAGTTGCCAGATCACTTTTTTACCGGGACTTTCGTTGCGGAGATAGCTCAGGCCGCCGCTCCAGCCATTGGTGTTCAGCCTCAGGCCCAGTGCAAGGGCATGCCGGTAATTGCTGTCCAAACCCCATTCCCGGATATGCTTTTGCCATTGCTTTACTTTGCTTACCTGTTTAGCGCCTTTCTCTTTTACCGAAGTCATCTTTTCCCTGCCGCCTTCCCATACCGATTGCTGGGCATAAGCGGGCCCCGCTGCAAAGAGCAGGACAAGACAGGCAGATAAGGTAATAGCGGGACGCATAAAAAACTGGAATCGAAAACAATGTTACAGGATTTTAAATAAAAAGACACATTTTTGCGCCAGCTTTATGGCGATGATTCGGAGATTATACCTGTTTACCTGTTGCCTTTTGTTGTGCGGATGCCTTCCGGGTATGACGCCTGCTTATGCCCAGGCTCCGGGTGTAGCGTACAACCGTTTCCAGTATAAACGCTATAAATGGAAGGTATTGCCGGTAGGCGCCTTCCGGGTTTACTACCCGCAGGGTTATGATAGCCTGGCCAGCTTTACCTCGGTACAATTGCCCCTCATTGCCGAAAAGGTAAAAAAGGAAATGGGGGTTCCAGTAAAAGCTACACCCAATATTATCCTGTACCCGGCGATCGACCAGTTATATACTTCCAATATCGGCTTGAAGGGTGAAGGGCATTTGCCGTTCCCGACTATATACCTGAAAGGCAGTCGCGTTACGCTGGCCTTCGATGGCTCGTATGAGCACTTCCGTACCCAGCTGGCCGGCGCATGGGCGCGGTTATGCTGGGAAGAACAATTTCAAAACGACCTGGAAGAGCAGGCTCTGTCGAGGCGGCAATTAATGCCGGCCTGGTTTCGCGAAGGGGCTATCGCCTATTTCGCCCGGGGCTGGCGCCTGGTTGATGAAGATAACTGGTTATCGCTGCAGGGCAGCCGGCAGGACTGGGAGCTGCTAAGCGCGGCTCACCCGGAACAGGCAGGACAGGCCTTTTGTTATTTCCTGTCGCGCAGGTACCGGCCCGATGCGGCCCGGCAACTGGTGTTCCAGTTGCGTAAAGGTAAATCGCTGAGCCGCGCCGTACGCCTGGTGGCCAAGCGCCCGCTCGATACCCTTACCCAACAATGTCTCCGTTTTTACCGCGAACGTATGGATACAATGGTATCCGCAACAGATACGCTCCGCGACCAGCTGTTGCAGGCACATAAAGGCAGCAGGTTACAAACGCTCCTATACAGCGCCGATGGCAAACAGGTGGCTTATGTAACCGAAAAGGAGCACAATCGCCGGCTCTATATTACGAACATTACACAATTACAACAGCAACAGCAAAGCAAATCTGTGCAGCGCTACCTGTTGCCGCCCTGGATGGAGGATCACGAGGCCGATCCTTATCCTTTGCTGCATTGGTCCGAAGCGGATAAACAATGGTATGCGGTACAGCCGGAACAGGGCTGGGTACAGGTAAAACGTTATGGCGCCGGTGGCGCTTTGATCGACCGACATAAGCTGTATGGGGTAGATGGCGTAAGCGCGATACTGGGCTGGAGCCGCGATCAGTGGCTGATGGCCGCTTACCGTAAGGCTAAAAGTGATATTGTCGTGTATAACGCCGCTAGCCTGCGGTTCAGCCCGCTTACCGACGACCCGGAAGATAATACGGAACCCGCATGGGATGCAGGTAATACCCAATTGCTTTACCGTTCGGGTTATCCTTCCGATAGCCTGTATCATGCAGACAGCATAACCAAGCCCTATGGTATTTACAGTAAAACCATAACGGGTATAAAAGGTAGTGCAAAACAGGCCGACCGGCTCCTGTGGCGCGATACAGCTTATGTTTCGTTTTATGATCCCCAAGGGTTGGCTGGTAACACGATCCGTTTACAACAAAGCACGACCGGTAGTTTGCAATACGATACTTTAAGCCCGGGTCAATATCCGGCCGCAGTGCCTGGTAGTCGTATCCGTCCCTGGTTGCGCGACTACCTTGCAGATAAGCAGCGACAGGATAGCCTGGCGGCCCTGGAGCGGCAATGGAAAAAAGACGAGGAAGCTTCTTTCCTGGGTGGCGTACTGAAAGGTAAGGACAGCAAAGGCGCTGCCAACCGCCAACGGGACAGCCTGTTGCGGGCCCTGGCCTATACACCGGGCAAAGTAAGGCCTTATATCCTGCAGCTGTACAGCGCTTATTTCTCGGCACGCATCAACAATGATTATTACATCAACCGGATGCAGCCTTACCAGGGCTACCTGGGCTCTTTTAAATTCCCGGAGGTAGGCGCTATGGTCAACGGCGGTTTTAGCGACCTGTTCGAGAATCACCATTTCAATACCGGTTATCGTATGCCTGCGGGTACGGAGGGTAGCGACTTTTTCTTCCGTTATGAAAATACGGCCAAACGCCTCGACTGGCATGTCCTGTTTTTTAGGAAAGTAGAAAGCCTGCAACCCGATGCACAACGCGACTGGAAGGATGAACAGGGGCGGCCTTATCCGCAGATGGCCAAAGTAAAGACCCACTATTATGAACTGGGTGTACAGTACCCCCTGCATTACGACTGGTCTATATGTTTTACCGCGGCTGCGCGCCGCGACCGTACGGTATTCCTGGCCTCCGACCGTTATAGTCTTAACTTCGAGGCGCTGCAACAATGGTGGAGCATCAATACGTTTACCGTATCTGCAAACAAGCTGCATGCCCTGAGCCCCTTCCTGTATAAAGGCTGGGATGCCCGCCTGCTGACCGATGTGATGGTATCGACGGGTAAACAGGCCACGCTGTTGTATGCTACAGCACTGCGTTTCAGCTATCACCAGCCCTTGTACCGCGATATTAATTTTGTACTGCGGGGTAACCTGGGTCATAGCGGCGGACAAAGCCAGGTGCTCTATAACTTTGGCGGGGTAGACAATAACATTGTGCCGAGAACGGATACTACGGTGCGTTTTAAACAGGAGGCGCCTTACGCATTCCAGACCCTGGTAACGCCTTTTCGCGGATACCGGCAGAACAGCCTCTATGGCGGCAGTTATGTACTGTTCAATGCCGATCTGTATATCCCTTTATTCAGCCGGCAGATACCCTTGCGTACCGGGTTCTCCGCATTGAACAACCTGCAGCTCGGGCTTTTCACCGACTTTGCAGCCACCGCAAGAAAACTGGATCACTTGCCCGCAGCACCTACCCATTTGCAGTCATTTGGTTGCAGTGCCCGCACCATGCTGGCGGGTTACCCCATTCGTTTCGACCTGGCCTGGCCGCAGCAGGGCTTTTCCGCACCCCCGGTCTGGTATTTGTCGTTTACGTTCTAACGTCTGGAAAATTTATACGTAAAATTTTAGATTTATTAAGATCTTTATTTTTTTGAACGTTAAGGCAGCGCAAAAAATAAGGACATTGTCCTAAACAGAGGATCGTACAAACGAAAGTAAGCGTTTGTAGGTATCCCAATCCCTAAATAGGTTATTAGTTTACAGATTTAGATTCTCTCACCCTAATAAGCAAATAAT
The DNA here is from genome assembly GCF_003014535.1 of Taibaiella chishuiensis. Lineage (GTDB taxonomy): Bacteria > Bacteroidota > Bacteroidia > Chitinophagales > Chitinophagaceae > Taibaiella > Taibaiella chishuiensis. Next base: position 319,142 of record NZ_PYGD01000002.1, read on the forward strand.
GAAACTTTTCCTGCTAACATATTTCTTCCTGCTTGCCCATTACTCATGGTCCGGGGAGTTCGATTATAAGCGGTACAACGCCTTAATTAACGAAGCCGAATTGCAGATCGTTGATAGTGCTTACAGCACTGCTTTAATTTATTTCGATTCGGCTTTTGCCATAAATCAAAAGCCTTTCGCAAGAGATCTGTTTAATGCAAGTATCGCTGCGATTAAAGCTAACCGCAATAAGTCAGCCATCAGGTTTTGCTGGCAGTTGGCAAAAAAAGGTGTGGGCAAAGAGTTCTTCTCAAAATATTTTGAGTATTCCAGTCTTAAAAATGATGCACAATGGAAAGATATGCTCTTAACGGCGGAAACATCCAGGAAGCAATTCGGTGAAAGTACCGGCCAATTGGTTGCTACACTCGACAGTCTTTACACAAAAGACCAGGATGTACATGTTCGATCGAGGCAAACCGGTAGCATGACGATAAAAGAAATTATGAATTTGACCAACGATACCCTATCGCTGGCCCTTTCTAAACTCTTTGATCGCTTTGGTTTTATTGGTGAAGACATGCTCGGAGCACCTTTGGACGAAAATGGGCTTTTGGGTTATCGCTTTCCTTACGATATCATTATTTTACATAACTACCAGTCGAGGGATGGCGATACCTTGTTTAGCCCGGTTCTTCGGAAGGCGCTGCAAGCGGGCTTAATCAAGCCGGAAGAATTTGCGGGAATCCAGGACGGTGGCAGCAATATGCATGGACGTCCTTTCTATGGGACAACTCACTTCTATGTACAGTATTTATGTTCTATTTATTTAGAAAATTATCACAAAGAGAATTTGGTGAGCATTGAAGAAAACAGGAAAGCAATAGGGCTTTGCAGTACTGCAGACCAACTCAAAAAGACGATTTTCAATATTGAAAATCCTGGCAGCACTTTTATGATAAATGCCAGGGCTGCTCAGATCATGAGTTTCGGAGATAAGCAATCCGAACAATACATGCTGAATAACAGCGAAGTGGTGATTGAAAAAATTCCAAACTGTAGCTTGTAATTTCCGGGATATGAAAGCTTTGAATCATTGACGCAGCCCCCGAACCACGCAGTTAATCGGATCGCTTTACGCGAAAACGCTGATGGAAACAGGAAGACCAGGAGTACGGTTTGGAAGTTTGGAAACACTGTTCAGTGCTGACCTGTATATGTCGCCGGTATTGAGTTTGGGCAAAAGGAAAACGGGTTAAGCTATTGCGCTTAACCCGTTTTCTTTACGGTGTATATCGATGTTGTAACCAATAGTCTTACCGGACTAAAAGATAAGGATCGCTACGTCGCATCCGTTGCCGCTCAGGTTCCAGGACATTACATAGTTGTTGCCACCGTTGCAGGACGGATTGTTGGTACTCATGAACGGCGTTTGCTGATTAACAAAGAAATCCACGGGACCAGGTCCGATCATCCTGGTATGATAAACGCAACCGGAACTCTGCGTTGCAGGCGGGGCAATAGTATTGAACCCGGGTAACAAGCTTACATTCGAAAAGTTGGTAGGGCCGGGGGGTAGTGTTACCGGTCCGAAATTAAACCCGTAAACCATGCCTGTCGATCCGTCTGTAATCGTGCCCAAACCGCCGGTCAGGGTAAAGGTACAGGGTGTCATGTTATGAATAGCCAGGGAGCCGGCGAAGCTATTGCTTAACCCTGCATACAGGAGCAAAGTCAGTATCAACGTGATTTTTTTCATAGGTCATTTAATTGGTTGGAGATAGATGCTTTTTTTTAAGACGTCAACGATTAAAAAATGAAGAGGACTACATCGCAGTTGTTGCCGCCCGTATTCCAGTTAATCGTATAATTGTTACCGCCGTTGCAGGCCGGGTTGTTTGTGCTGGTGTACGTGTTGGAAGGTGCAGTATTCGTCATGAAAATGCTGGGCATGGCCGGGCCGACCAGGTAAACGCTGGTCACGCATCCTGAGGTCTGCAAGCCCGCCGGGGCTGTAGTGCTGAAGCCTGGTAATAAAGTTGGGTTGGCAAAGGCATTGGAACCCGCATTGATCGTCATCGGGCCAAAGCTAAAGACATAAGGCGTACCCGTAGCCGGATCGGTAATCACGCCGCGACCACCGGGGGATTGGAAAGGGCAAGGCGTGATATTCATAATGTTGAATGTGCCCGCAAAAGTGTTGGCGATTCCTGTGCTTAAGAGCAAAGCGAGCACCGATAATATTTTTTTCATCGTATCGTATTGAGGTAAGCGTTAAAACTATGGTGTCTGGAGGGCTTGTTTACATAATCAGGATAACGACATCGCAACCATTTGCATTCCAGAACATACTATAAGTATTCCCGTTGTTACAAGCCGGTGCATTGGGGCTGTTGAATTGGTTATAAGGCGTGGAAGCGGTCATATGAAAGGCGATACCGCCCGGTGCGATCACTTTAATGCCTTCCACACAGCCGTAGGGAAGCAGGATGTCCTGTGCGTTGCTTTGGATGCCCGGGTACAGGTTGGGGCTAGCAAAACTGGTGGTACCTTGATTCGCGGTAAAGGGTCCGAAGTTGAAACCATAAAGTGCACCGGTAGCAGGGTCGGTGATGGTACCGATACCGCTATAGAACTGGAAGGAGCAGGGTGTGATATTCAGGATCGTGAAAGAGCCGGCAAAGCTTTTGCTGATGCCCATGCAGAAGAGGAATGCAATTAATAAACTGATCTTTTTCATCGGTTGTTTAGTTTAAGTGGATTAAGAAATAAAAATTAAGGTTTGTGTAAGGAAGTGTAGACCTGTCGAAAGATCGATCGTAAAAAAGCACATGCATCAAAAAGCTGCTCTGGCTGGTGCTCCCGGTTTGTCTGTTACAAAGATATCCGTCCCACGTATTGTTTAAAATGGTAATGAGCAAGTGAGTACTATAAGCCCTTAGTTGTGCAATCCTGTAAAAGAACTGCACTTATACCACGTAAATGGTACCGGTAGCCTGCCTGGTGATCATGGCTGTGAGGAATTAAATGGAGGTATAAACCGGGTTGATCGCCCATGGCAAACCCTGGTCAGGCGCAATAGTTCCGGGTATGGGGAAGGAAGCCGTATCGCTATGAGCGTTGCTGTGCCGGGTACAACAGTTGTGTTACGCCTGTTTGGGAGATATCGGAGCGGGAACTGCTTAGATAATTATTCAGGGAACAGCAGGCCGGGAGATCTTTCGTTTATGTTTTATGCGGCTAAGCCTCCCTGCTGTATTGCTTCGGCTTCATACCGGTATGCTTTTCAAACAACCTGGTGAAATGGCTAAGGTTGGAAAAGCCCAGCTGGTAGCCTACTTCCGATACCGTATGGCCTTTTTCCCGTAATAAGGCGGCTGCATGCTGCATCCTGATCTTTTGGTAATAGTTGTAAATGCTGTCTCCGAACATCTGCCGGAAAAGTCTGCCCAATTTGCTTACACTCATATGCGCGGTCTTCGCCAGTGCATTGAGTTGTGGCGGTATACTGAGGTCTGTAAACAGGGCGTTGCGTACGGCGTATACCCGGTTCATATCTTCATAGTTGAGCTGGTAATCCGAAAGCACATCCCTTTTCAGCAATGCGGTCAGAAAACAATAAATCATTTCTTCTGCCTTAACCCTGTAGAAATAGTGTGCCAGTGGATCGGCAGTGTCGGCCTGGAATACGGCTGTTGCGATAGCTTGTAAACCGGGAGCAATAAGCTCTTCATACAGGAAGGGCTGCTGCCGGTTGAGCAGCTGCACGATATGTTGATGCGTATGGCCAGCAGACAGCAGCTCCTGCAGCAATCCGATCTCTATACCGATAATGATGTTATGGATCATCACATGTGCCGGTATATCCAGGTCTACGCCCTGGTCGAAGGTCGACACCTGGATGGAGGACAGCATCCTGGAATCCGGTTGAAGCGCGACGCCGGGCTTATGGGCTATTACATTTCTGAAGCTGAAAACCAGGGTGTCCTCATTGCCTGGTTTTTCTTTGCGCTTAATGATCATCCTTTCTTTCAGCTCAAACTGTTGCAGCATGATACGCAGGCGCGGCGAAACCGCGATCCGGCGTATATATCCCGTGCCCAGTTTGGCCGGAAGGTTGAGCCTGCCCGTTTTATCGGTTGTGCCCCCCAGCTTTTTAAGATGTTGCAGGAAATCGGGGATGACAGGAATGTTGCCGCCTTTCTTCATGATTTACCAGATAAGACTATTATAAGCTCAAATATAGCTATTTTAATCCTATGCAATATTTCAATTTTGTGCGGAACAAAAGGAAAATGACGTGAATAATAAAAATGAGTATGCCGTAATTATTGCAGGAGCCGGTCCTACAGGTTTGATGCTGGCCTGTGAATTAAACCTTATGGGCGTGGATGTCGCCGTCTTCGAGCGCCGCGAGCAGGGAACCACCGGGGCTTCGCGTGCGCCGGGTATTCATTCCAGGACGATGGAGATCCTGGCGATGCGGGGCCTTGCAGACCGTTTCAGACAAGCAGGCACTTCCCTGCCTTTCGTCTTGTTTTCCGGTATGCCTATGCATCCTAAATCCATGGACCCCGACTGGCCGGATGGCCTTATTTTACCCCAACATCAAACCGAGGCTTTCCTGCTTGAGCGTGCCCTGGCATTGGGCGTGGTCATTCATTGGTCAACGGAATTGTTGTATTTCCAGCAGGAGGAAAGCCAGGTTACGCTATGGGTGAAGGAACAAGGCGCCGTCAAAACATTTCGCGCGCAATACCTCGCCGGCTGTGACGGGGGCAGCAGTGTGATACGCAAATTATGCGGCGAACCCTTCAGCGGTGAAGACGCGGTGTCGCATTGGCTGGTGGCCGATGTGCAACTGGATCGGCCGCCAGCTGACGGCGCTGCCTTCGGCAGGAACCTGCGTATCGGTACTTACCAGGTTACAGATATCGAAGACGACTGGTTCCGGGTAAGTTTACTGACCCTTGTACCGCCACAGGACCGTTATGCACCGGTCACCCTGGAAGAACTCCGGCAAGCGATGATCGAAGGTATCGGCACGGATTTCGGGTTGCGCTCCGCACGCTGGCTGTCCCGTTTCGGCGATGGTTTCCGGCAGGTACAACAATACCGGCATCAACGGGTATTCCTGTTGGGTGATGCTGCGCATACGCATTCCCCCATAGGAGGCCAGGGCCTGAACCTCGGTATCCAGGATGCCTTTAACCTGGGCTGGAAGCTGGCCCTCGTTGTACAGGGACAAGCGCCCGGTTCCTTGCTGGATACCTTTAACGAAGAACGTAAGGAGGTGGGCGCCGCCGTATTAAAGATTGCCAGGGCTCAGACGGCATTGATCAAACCCGGCACACAGATCGAAGCCCTGCGCGGTCTTATCGCGGACCTGCTTACTATGCCTGATGTGATACTTCACTTATCCAAGTTGTTCAGTGGCCTGGGGGCACGTTACTCCTGGGCGGCAGACCAGCACCCGCTTGTAGGGCAACGCGTACCGGATTTTCAGATAAGGACAGGCAAAGGCGCCCGCACTTTGTTTGAACAGTTACAAAACGGGCGCCCCGTATTGTTGCATTTCGATGCAAAGAACCGTCTTATTTTACCCGAGCCTTACACAACACGTGTCGACAGCGTCGAGGTAGCGCCGCTTGCCGACCGGGGGGAGCCGGTATGGAAGCTGCCGGTAGTGGGACAGGTACCCGCCCTGGCGTATGCATTTGTTCGTCCTGATGGGATAGTGGCCTGGGTACAGCCTGCAGCGGACGCTTTGGATGCTGACCAGTTAAATACTGCGTTGCAAACCTGGCTGGGCTGAGATGCAAAGAAATTGTATGTTCTTTAATGCTAACCAGCATGCATAGCGGATTGCAAAAGGCTTTAAGGGTACCGGCGTAACGGGGCGCTGTCCGGCAGATAAATATATACGCCGACCTTAAGGTACCGGACCCGGGCAGCGCTGTCTTTGTCCTGCGTCTTATGTAGATTGCTGTATGCCCTCATAAAAAGTGATGACCATCCCTGCAGGGATGGTCATCACTTTTTATGTTACTTATTTTGGTTAAGGCGTACTGGTTACAGTCCCTGAAAATATAAGTTGTTTTAATCTTTAATGATTTTTTCGGTGATGATGCGCCGGCCGTTGTTGATCTCCGCAAAGTATAAGCCTGCAGGCGCAGTGGAAATATCCAGGTAAGTCTCCGGGCCTGATAAGTCCTGTTTATGAACGATCCTGCCATCGGCCGAGCGAATGGTTACTGTCGCATTGCCGGCATAGGCGCTAAGGGATACCCTGAATTTTCCGCGTGACGGATTGGGGCTTATCATAATGTCGTTGTCCTGTTGTAACGCTGCACTGGCGTTCTGAACCGAAAAGCCTTTGCCAGAAGTGATCTTTATGCCTTTTTCAATATGCTTGTTGACACCGCACATCATAACATCTGCTTGTATTGTGACGGTTGTGCCGGCTGTGCCTGCGTCTGCGTAGAAATATGTGGTAAAGGGAGAATTGCCGCCTATGCTGTAGACATGGGCAAGCGCCGATGGGCTGCCCGACCAGGTAGGATGTGAAGTGCAGGGCCAACCGTAATTGATCGGTGTTGACAGTAGACCCTGAAGCTGGTAGTTGCCTGCTTCGGTAGCCAGTAACTGATCCGGGCCGTAAATTTTCAGGTCGGGTGTAGTAACCGATACCGCCGCATCATTGGCATACACGTCTCGGTTTTGCCATATCGCTTTGGCTCTCATGTATGCATTGCCGGAGCAGGACTTCGGCGTTAGCGTGACGGTATTATTGGGTGGGATAACTTCGATAACATTTACTGAAGCCCCGTTATAAAGCCAGTCCCCGTTTTGCGGGTAAAACTTGTAAGAGCTTACGACTGCATTGGTAGGGTTCTGGATAGTAAAGGTAACCGGGTCCTCGTTGCCGCACAGTCTCGCGTTGGAGGACGCCACCAGTGTAAAAGGTGGTGCAGCAGGCGTAACATCGTTAATGACAATCTTCCGGATAATGATGGATTGAAGCGGACCTGTAGGCATACTTGCAGCATCCGGTATCGCAGCAACAGTCAGCTTACTGAAGCTTTGCGCTCCCAGGTTAAAGCTAAAGGGAGCGTCCGAAAAGAAGGAGCTGCCGATACTCCAGCTATTAGCGCCGGGGGCGGGTTGTATAAAGGTTGGTCCGCTACAAAGGGGGGCCGTAGGTGTGGTATTGGCCAGTTCAAGCTTCAGTATAGGGAAATAACTATTGGTTACTGCCGCCGCAGTAACGGTTATGTTATACTGGTGGTTGGCTTGGAAATTATATTGGATCTCGTATTGTGTTCCCTGCGGAGAGCCTACATTATACTTGCAGTCCAGGACAATAGGATCGTTGGAACTGCCATACCGCGGTTGCCCAATATTGGAAAAGTGGATACGGCCGTTTATACTGGGCTGGCTTGCAAATGCATTGCATTGTGAAGTGCTCCATGCCTGGTAGTTGATGGTAGTGATCTGTGCCGAAGATGGCGTCGGAAGCGATGTGGCTGCTATATAAAGGAAGCCCAGCAGCGCTCGGAAATGTTTACTCATCGGGTTTGAATTTTGATTTGTGGATGATTGTATGCAGCGAAAGTAAAGGCTTCCCTGCGATCTTTTTTTCGTTAAATCACGGGAGTGACAGGCTGGTTCATAAGTGTGCAGATCGGGTACTGGCCGTGCGGCATGACCAGGTTTTATGGCGCACAGAATTCCTTACGCAGGACATGTCGTTCCCGCAGGCGCCCCTTCGGGCCGGTTGTTTCAATAAATTCTTTTGCGTTTATGGCCTTGTTACATCAGGGCCAGGTGCTGATCAGCTACAGCTCCGAACCAGCATGCAGGAGGTATGATCCGCTTTTTGAAGTTGCCTGGATTAAGGCCGGGGGGGGGGAGACTTTTTCGATGTCGTGGTTTGACGGTAGCCTGCTCTTTTTATTGCCTAAATAAATTAGGTATTTACCCAAAAGGAGAAGGCTGTACTATTGATACAGCATTCAGGATCATATGCTGCCTGTTACAGCAACAACAGCGAATTCACATTGTCGCCTTTCCAGGTATAGAGCAGGTTGTGCGGATCGGCAAGATAAAACACGCCATCGACCAGGAACTTGTACTGGTGCTGCCCGGCGGGTATAACCACTTCGGCAAACCAGTAGCCATCTTTCTTTTTCATGTTTACCGGTTTTTTAAGCCAGCCGGTAAAGTCGCCGATCAATTGCACCTGGTGTGCGCCGGTCCACTCGGGCAACTTAAACACCACCTTGTCCGAAGCCTGTTCCTGGTACAGGTTTGCGAGATAATCATCGGGTTGCTTAGCCAGGCTTGCTTTAAAACAAGCGGCAGCCTGTGTTTTATTGCCTTTATAGTGATGGGCGATGCCCAGCCAGTCGTTGACGAGTATATTATCCTTGTCCTGCCGGTGCAGGTTGTCGAGAAACGCAAGCGCGTCGTCCGTTTTGCCTTCGGAGAGTAGCGTGGCAGCGAACGACAGGGCATCGTGATTGGCGAAGTTGTAACGCTTTGCAGCGGTATCCCGCAGCTTGTTGTACAGGGCGATGGTCGGTTCGATACCCGTGGTTGCATACTGTTGTTTCAGTACCGGGGCTATATTGGCGGGGAAGTAATCGGCTATATCCCGGTTATGTTTGCCCTGTTGCAGCGCTTTATCCAGGTTGATCGTAACCGGTGTGCCAAAATCGCCTTTGAAATAAAGGATCATTTCGCGGCGGCTCAGGTCGATGGCCATCGAATAATTCGTGATCACATCGCCGGGCCATTGCTGCGCGGTTGCCTGCAGGATGCCGGTTATATCCTGCTGGCGGAATGCCTTTTGTTTATCCAGTTGTTCCGTAGCCGTCTCTCTTCGCCAGCAGGCTTCGCGGCGCCCTCCGGCAATGCAGTAATTGGTAAGGGAAAAATTTTGCGTTGTTTTAGTCACTACATAGTTGCCATGCACGGTCGCGTAATCGCCCGATGCATCTGCGATAAAAAGCTGTGCGCCCGATAGCTTTACCAGGTTATAGGCGCTGATGAATTGTAAGGCCTGTTTTACAGTCCTGCAACTTTTCAGGATATCGTTTACGACCTCCTGTTCGCGGTCTTTTTTAGCCGGATCAGGCTTAACGGCGATATCGTCGATGGCCGTATAGTCCATGAACAAGCCGTGTTCGTTAAGGCCGCCCTGCGGGTATTGCCACATCAGGGAGTCGTATCCCTCATGTTTTTCCGACCACAGCATATAACCCGATGCCTGCCTTTCCCGCGGCATGTACCAGATGCGGTACTGCATACCGGGGCTTTCATCTTCGTTATTGCCGATCCATACCTTTTTGCCGCTGTTGGCTAAAAATATGGTACAGGCGGGTGCATTTTCAGGGAACAAAAATTGTGTAAGAAAAAGGCACAATAACAGGAGCGGTTTTGCGGGCATGGTCGGGCTATTGGATAAGGATTGGGGGCGGCTTCCCTGGTCCGGTTTGTACCCGAAACAGGGTTACGCGCTGTTGTAAAACGATTCCGCAATACTACGGCAATTTTTTATTCATGAGTACCCAGGGCTGCAATGTTTACCATGCCGGTATTAACTGTGTATTATGGTTTGGGTCATATAGCGACATGGTTAGATGTAAATGACTGTTATTCAGTTTGGAATATCCTTCCCGAATCCATACATAACGATCGGGGTATAGGGGCGCCCCACCGGGTCGGCTACTTTTGCAACATATCCGCTGAGCGAATGAAAAAATGAGGACCGGGTAGCGGAAGTTGCGCAGGTACGCAAGATACAGGCATTTCCTTTCATCTTTTAATCATAAAACTCATGAAGATTGCATTTACATTAAGCGCGCTCAAAAAGCAGCTCGGCGTATCGGCTTTATTGCTCGGCGCCGCTATCAACAGCCAGGCACAGGCTTCCCTGGTTGCCGGCTGGCATTTCAACTCTTATGGCAGCGAAAGTACCGTTGCGGCCGATTATGGCTCTGGTACCATTTATATGGATGGCAGCCAGGGTTCTGACTCCTGGAGCGGTAATGCGAATTTTGCCGGCGCTACGCAGAATACCGGCGATTTCCCTTCACCAACGCCACCCGCAGGCGCGAGCCTGAGCCTGGTAGGCACCAATAATAACGGTAAGGCATTGGTGATTAAATTCAGCATGACCGGTTATTCTGATCTGAATGTAAGCTTCGCTGCCCGCGGCACCTCGACCGGTTACGATGTCGGAACCTGGGCATACAGCACCAATGGCACTACCTGGACGCCCATATCCGGCAATACCGCTACCCGGTCGACCAGCTTCTCTTCAAAATCGCTGCCTACGATCACCGGTCTGAACAATGCTGCTACCGCCTACCTGCGTTATACCCTGAATGGCGCCAGCTCTACCTCCGGCAACAACCGTATCGATAACCTGAGCCTGACCGCAACCGGCAACCCGCTGGCGATCGTACTGGGCAATATCACCGCGGCTAATAAGGGTAAGGAAAACCTGGTGAGCTGGAACTCGCTGACCGAGGAAAAAGGCGATGCCTTTGTATTGGAGCGCAGCAATAACGGAACCGACTTCCAGCCGCTATACCACGTAAACGCAAAAGGTGTGGCCGGTAAATACAGTTATACCGACCAGCAGCCTTACGAAGGGACGAACTACTATCGCCTGTACCTGATGAACAACGATGGCGGCCGTACGTATTCCAAAACAGTGACTGCAGAGGCTAAAGGAAATGGCTTTGTCATGAGCGCTTATCCTAACCCCGCTGCTACGGAACTTACCGTAAGCGTGAGCGGTGCTACCAAAGAAACACTGATATCCTTAATCGACCTGAATGGAAAGATCGTGCGCAGCTATCCCGTAACGACCCAACAGGCCGGCATGATCCATATGGATATCAAAAACCTGCAACCGGGTTACTACTTCCTCCGTTCCGACGACGGGCGTAATGTACAGACGATTAAAATCAGTAAACAATAAACTCCGCTAAAAACGGGAATACAAAGCCTGGCGCAGCACGCGCCAGGCTTTGTAATTGTTGTGCACTTTCAGGATACTTTACGGACCAGCGCCAGCAGGGCGTCGACCACTATCTTATTGGTAACCCAAAGCATGGCGCTTAAGAGCATGAGAGTATAAGTGCTGTATCCGGAACGGAATACCTGCTGATAAAATACGGAGGTGATAAAATGCTGTTCGAGCAGCCAGGCCGTAAGCGTAATCAGGTAACTCACCATTTTCCAGGTGGGGGGCAGCGTGCCCGTAATGCAGTAAAATAAGATCTGGAGGGCTGCAGTACTAAGAAAGGTAACCACCAGGAAGCCGAAACCTGCGCCAGGCTGTAAAGCCAGGGCCAGTTCTGTGACAAGGATTACCAACAGGGCAAAACAGAGCCCCAGTATATATTGCAGGAATAAGGACCTGATGCCCGTTATGCTTTTCATGCCGCCCCCGGTCTTGTGGTGTGCTCAAATTTACGGTTATTTTAACAGGCGGGTTGTGCGCTTCAGGGCTTTTTCAATAGCGGGGGGTACGTTGTACTGATAACAGGAGGTCCGGGGTTGCCCTGGCAGCCCGGCTTAGCGCCGTTTGGCATATGAGGCGGAATAGCAGAAAGCATAAAATATCCGTGGTTTAAACCTGGTGTTATGTTGTGTTTTTTGTATGTAATTATTTTGGTGATTGGGCAAATCCCTTATCTTTATATGCAAAATCGAATAACATGAAAAAGAAAAACCAAATCTCAAAACTGACACTGAAGAAAAAAACAATTACGCAACTTTCCCGCACCGATATGGTAAAAGGCGGGGCTGCGCTGAGCATTAATATATGCCCGGTATCCCGCAGGGATTGCGAACCCTCCTGGGACACCGGCTGCTTATCGCATCTGTCCGGCTGCGCCCTTTGTCCTTCCTGGCCTACAGCCTGCGAAATGTAAGGTGCTTGAGTACCCCGTACATTAAAAATAATAAGGAAGCCCGCAAGGGCTTCCTTTATTGTATCGTTACCCTTGTGCTGCAGCCCAACGGCGATGGCCGTACTGCTGTCTTATTCCCCGTACCGTTGCATGATCTTCATGCGCAGATATGGCGCGTTTTTTTTATCTTAGTTTTTCAGTCCTGTTGTCCCGGTTAACCATGAAATTTTGCGCTGCATTTTTGCTGTCCCTGTTGTTCCTGTTGTGCTGTGCAAACGGCGCCCGGGCCGGTACGGCGGATACGCTGCAGCATATGGACCAGGATCGCCTGGTAGGGTATACGTTCCGGGTGTTCAATACCGAAATTCAATATACCGATTCGGTAACAGCCTTCCGCACACTCGACCGCGTAGCGGAGATCGCGCGGGACCGCAACTCCTGCGCCCTGGAAATGTGCGCCGTTTTCCTGAAAGGTAAATACTGTTTTATCCGCAATGCCGGCCGCAAGTTTAAGGTCGTGGATTGTATTCCCTTTTTCGATACTGTGCTGGCCAAGGAGCATTGCTCGGATATGTTGTATACCGAAGCCATGTTCTTTAAAGGGTATGCCCTCAGCCGGACTGCCGAGTATTCGAAGGGCTTCGAGTACATCATCAGGGCCAAGGAAAAAGCGAAGGCGGAAGGCTTCGAAGGCTTTCCCAATACGTTCGAGCTTTATGCCTTACTGGGCAACACCTTCTATTCTTTTTCTGATTACGAAAACTCGCTTACTTACCTGTTAGAAGCTATTCCTTACCAAAGTACGGTAGAGATGCGCGAAGCCGTGGATCTGTATAATACCATTGCGCTCTGTTACCGGCAGATGGGTAAATATGATACCGCCGGTTATTATTTTAAACATGCACTCGACCTGGCCAATACTGCGCATGTATCCGATTGGATCGGTATCGTAAGTGGCAATATAGGCGAGTTGCTGTACCGGCAAAAGCAATACCGCGAGGCATTGCCTTACCTGCAGCGGGATGTGCAGATCAGTATGGCTACCCAGCAAACGGCCAGCGCAGCCAAGGCCAGTCTTTCCATGGTGCGGGTATACCTGGCGCTGGAGCAACAGGACTCTGCTGCCGTTATCCTGCAAAATGCCCGCCCGCTTGTGTTCCAGGCCGGCGAAAATAAAGTGCTGGCAGACTATTACCAGAACCTGTTTAAACTCTACAAGGACCGCGACGGTAAACTGGCGATCCGTTATGTCGATTCATTTCATTACTTCCAGGACCTGGCTGCCCGCGAAATGGACGTAGTGGTAGCCGACCGGATCAAAAGCAAACTGGAAACGGAAAAGTACCAGTCGAATATCAAACTGCTGGAAAGCGAAAAACGCTGGCACCAGACAGAGCGCAAAAGCGTGGTGGTGATCCTGCTGCTGATCGTGCTGGTTTGCTGGCTGATTGTACGGCGTATACGCCAGGAACGGCGGCATGCCCGTAAGGAACTGGCCAATGCGTGCCTGCTGCTCGATACCTATACGGCCAGCCTGAAACAGAAAAGCCGGTTGCTCGAAGAAGCCCGCCTGGAGCTGGATACGCGCAGCATACCACTGGTTGCCGGCGACGATAATCCTGAACAAAATGAACTGGTATTGCAAAAGCTGCAACAGGCCACCATACTGACCGAAGAAAACTGGAAAGACTTCAAACGCCTGTTCAGCCAGATTCATACCCAGTTCTTTTCCCATCTCGAAAAACACTTTCCCAACCTGACCAATGCAGAGATCAGGCTGCTTGCCTTATCCAAGATCGGGTTATCGACCAACGAAAAGGCAAGCGCACTGGGTATCTCGCCCGATTCGGTACGAAAAACCAAGCTCCGTTTGTACAAGAAGCTTGGTATTACCGAAGAGGAAATGCTCCGGAGAATGATGTAACTACCGTATCAGGGTCAGGTCGCCCTTGGTTTCATACAGTTTATTATCGTCGCAGGTATACTTGCAGGCATACATATACACGCCGGCATTGGCCGGTGTGCCGTTTTTATAAGTGCCGTTCCATCCTTTCCGTACATCTTCATTGTCGTATACCAGTGTGCCATAGCGGTCAAATACCCGCAGGGTTACGATCTGTTGGCCGGGTTTAAGCAAAGGGTTGAAGTAATCGTTCAGGCCGTCGTTGTTGGGGCTGAACGCCGTGGGCGTAAGCGCCTCGCAACAGGGCGCCACCCGCGCCATTACGGAATCGGTAGCATAACAGCCGTAGGCACTGTATACCCTGAGATAAACCGGCTCGGGCCGCTTAAACGTACCCATAGCTGTCGCATTTTCCGTGCCGCTTATTGTACGAAAGGCTTTTTCGGGCGACCACAGGTAATAACCATCGTCCTCCGGGTTTTCGGCTGCAAAATGCAGGGTATCGTAGGTACAGCGCAGTTCGGCATCGTAAAGAATAGCGGCATGGGGCAGGGGGCGTTCGGTAACCTGCAGGTCCAGCGAGGTATCGGCACAGTTTTGCAAACTGGCCGTAACGGAATAGAGACCGCCCGATGCCGCCCGGTATTGCGGCCCGGTTTCGCCTGCTATGGGGCTGCGTTCCCGCCACCATTGGTACGTAGCGCCATTGGTGGGATTGTTTACCGAGAGCAATGCCGTATCGCCGGCACAGAGATCGATACTGCCCGTACCGCTCAGCAGTACGCCGGGTAAGGGTGTGATGTTGAGGTGCAGGGTAACCAGCGTGCCGCAGAGGTCGCCCGGGTTTTCGCGCACCAGTGTATCGTAAGTGCCGGGCAGACCGATATAGCGCCCGTAGAAATTATAGACTTCGCCGAGGCAGCGGGTAACGTTCAGCGTATCCCTTGGGAACTCGGCCACCTGTATGATACTGGTATCGCTTACGGCCACGCAGTTATAATTGCCGATCACGCCCTGCGGGCCCGTCTTGAACCGGATCCAGTAAGTGCCGGGCAACAGGCTGCCGGTATTGAAAGTATAGGCCGTGCTGCCGGTTGCCGGTCCCTGGTCCAGCCAGGTGGCGCCATTATCGGCGCTGTATTGCCATTGGTAGGCCGCCGGGTTATAGGGACTGTTGATCACGTTGGCGTTAAAATGCAGCTGGGTATTCTGGCATATGGTCGTATCCAGGCGGGGCTGGATATGCGATTCGGGAACACAGGGTTGTACCGTAATATCGTCGATGGCCAGGTCGTTGCCATAACCCGAGCCTACCGAGTTATTGACCAGTTGCAATTTGATCGAGGTGCTGCCGCCGTTGTTAAACACCACGGAATACTGGTGCCAGGCTTCGTCGGCCGGTACATTGCCCGATGCCGAGGAGCCCAGTACGGTATTGGTCACCGCATCGATCGCGTTCAGCGTCATATTGGGATACTGGTAGGTAGGGTTAGTGGTCAGCGATGCGGAATTGGTATTCAGGATCCATACCGATAGCTTCAGGGTAGTATTGGGACAGAGGTCGTCCATCACATATTCGAAAAATACGGTAGCGGCCGTAGAGGGGGCATTGATCACGAACATCAGCCCGTTGGGATTGCCGGTATGATCCGGTGTGCCTACCCAGCCGCCCTGCCCGCTGGCCGTGGGTATCTTTACCAGGCCCGAATAGTTATCGACCAGCACGCCTCCGGGAGGACCGGCGGTGCCTACAAAAATGGTGGAAGTAGAGGCGCCCGGTGCATAAGTAGTCAGCGGGCCATACCAGGTGTCGGTAGCATTGCCCTGGCCAAAAGTCTGGTTGACCAGCAATTGTCCCCATACGCCGTTACAGGTGTTTTGGGCCTGGCTGGCCAGGACGGTATACAGGAAAAACAGGGCAAGGGTAAAGGTTCTTTTCATTTGATCCGGGTTTTTATAAATGCAAAATTTTTTATTGTGTTGATCGGGGTTCGTGTTCCCATGAAAGTATCGATCTGCGCAGCGGATCGGGCATAAGGGATACAGACAAATGAAAAGACAAATGAGCGGGACAAAAACCGGACAATTATACCTTTGTTATTTATTTTGTTATATGTTTTTGTTTTAACAATTTGTATATATAATGCATTTTTAAAAATGTGCTATTGTTCGTTTTTTGCCTCATCTGCAGCTGCTTTTGCTGCGGGTGACAGGGAATGTGACTAAACGTTAAAGGGATTGTAAGGCGGTTAGCGGTGGGTTAACTTTTGATCAGGCAGGCATGCTCCGGGATCGAAAATGCCGGCATGCCGCTATAGTTAAAAATGATGTTGGGTTAACATGCTGCGGTTGATCTTTGCACTCTTTTTCTGAACTATAATGAGCCGCAAACAATACTTCGCACTGATTCTTATTCTTGGTACCCTAACCGCATTGGCCCCTTTTTCGATCGATATGTACCTGCCCGGGTTCAAGGCCATTGCCGACGATCTGCATACGAGCGCATCCCGGGTCTCGCTTTCGCTTACCGGGTTCTTTATCGGTATTTCGGCGGGCCAGCTGCTCTACGGTCCGCTGCTCGACCGTTTTGGCCGTAAAAAACCGTTGTACATCGGGCTTACGGTATACATCCTGGCTTCGGTCGGTTGTTCCATGGCCCATTCGATCGAAAGTCTTATTGCCTTGCGTTTTATACAGGCGATCGGCAGTTGTGCAGCTACCGTAGCCTCGGTAGCCATGGTACGCGACCTGTTCCCCGTAAAAGACAGTGCCAGGGTATTTTCCCTGTTGATCCTTGTATTGGGCGCCTCGCCCATGATCGCGCCTACGGTGGGCGGTTATGTTACCGCTGCTTTTGGCTGGAGTTATGTATTCCTGATCCTGGCCCTGCTGGGTTTGGTGGTGCTGGCCGCTTCGGCGCTTTGGTTACCCGACAGCTACCAGCCCGATCCGGGTATATCGCTTAAGCCCGCGCCGATTATCGCCAACTTTCTTGCCGTAGTGCGCGAGCCCCAGTTTTATACCTATGCTTTTACCGGCGCTATCGCATTCGCGGGTTTGTTTGCCTATGTATCGGGTTCGCCCCTGGTGTTTATGACCGTATTTGGTGTAAGTGAAAAAGTATATGGCTGGATCTTTGCCGGTTTGTCGGTAGGTTTTATCGGCGCCAGCCAGTTGAATACCGTATTGCTGAAATGGTTTAACGGTACGCAGATTATCCGGGTGGCGCTGCTTTGTTACGCGGTACTGGGTATTATGTTTGCGGCCACGGCCTTGCTGGGTTGGCTCAACCTGCCGACGGCCATCGTGTTTTTCTTCCTGTTGCTGGCTTGTGTGGGCATTACCAATCCCAATGCTTCTTCTTTGTCGCTGGCGCCTTTTTCAAAGAATGCAGGAAGCGCTTCGGCCTTGATGGGCGCCCTGCAAATGGGTTTCGGTGCGCTGATCTCGGTGCTGATCAGTATGTTCGAAAAGCCTTCGGCCACACCGGTTGCTGCGGGTATGGCTATAGCGGGCCTGTTGGCGCTGGGGGTGTTTTACATCGGTAAACGTAATATCGTGCAGCCGGTAGCGGTTGCTCAAGGCGATGCGGTACTGGCACATTAACAGGTTATAAGCAGCTTCCGTATGGAGCGATACCATAAAATAAACGACAATGCCAGGACCCGGAGGTCCTGGCATTGTCGTTGGTATAGCCCTAAGTTTTAATCGAGTGTAAAACCCAGGGACAACTGGAAGCCTTTGTTTTTAACGGTTGCGTTGTTGTTATTGCTCAGGTTGGCAAAGCCGAAGCCGTACTGTGCACGCAGGTATACGCCCCAGGGTGTTTCATAACCCAGGCCCGCGTTCAGACCGTAGTCGAAGCGTTTGGTTTCATCTGCGTCACTGCCGAATTTGACATTATCGCTGGTCTTGGTTTCGATACCGAGGGTGGTAATCGTATTTTTTACTTTCCCGTTAGTGGCCAGGGCAGCATAAGGGCCGGCAGAGACGAACAGGCCGCCTGCATTACCCAGGTCGAAACGGTACAGGGCGTTTACCGGGATTTCGACATAACCGATATTGACCGTAGTTTCTGTTTTGAGAATGCCGGCGTCGGTGGTCGATTTAAATCCCTTGGTGGAGTAGAAGATACCCGGCTGGATATAAAAGCCGGCTACCACGGGAATATTAACGACACCACCGGCTTTAAATCCGATTTTCGAGTCGGAGTTTAATTCCAGGTTGCCCGCTTTACGGGTTTGGTTAAAGATGTTCAGTCCTATTTCAGGAGCGAAGGTAACCTGCTGTGCGTTGGCGCCCAAAGCGAGCAGGGAGGCCATAGATGTAACCAGGAATGTTTTTTTCATATTTTTCGTGATTTAGTTAACGCTGTAAGGGCAGACTGGCTGCTTGCAGGCAATACTTGCAAAAAGTGATCCATTTGCCAGGATAAGACAAAATAGTCACGTTGAAGTTGTGTTAAAATCAGGTGCAGGCCGGGCCTGCCGGTCTGTTATTTCAGGTGTAAACTGCTGTAAATAAACAGCGTAGCTGCCGTTATGGAAAAACCGATATTAAACGACAAATTTGCAAGCTCAATCTCCAATTTTTCTGAAACCATAACATGAAACCCATCTCTACCGGAACTTCGACCTCTTCGGCCAGCATTGCAGGAAAAACCGTTTACGCCATTCTTTTTGCTGTCAGTTTTTCTCATTTACTCAACGATCTGCTGCAGTCCACGATCCCTGCCATATACCCGATGCTGAAGGATAAATACCGGCTTTCTTTTGCCGAGATCGGGATGATCACCTTTACGTTCCAGCTTACGGCCTCCATCCTGCAGCCCTTTGTGGGCTTCTATACCGACCGGCGGCCGCGGCCTTATTCTTTATTGGCGGCTATGCTGTTTACGGCGGGCGGCCTGGTATTGCTCGCTTATGCCGCATCGTTCCCGGTTATCCTTATGGCGGTTGCCCTGGTGGGTATCGGGTCGTCGATCTTTCATCCCGAGGCCTCGCGTGTGGCTTACCTGGCCTCCGGCGGGCGACGTGGTTTTGCACAGTCTATCTTCCAGTTGGGCGGTAATGCGGGTAGCGCCACCGGTCCCCTGCTGATTGCCATCGTGGTAATGCCTTACGGGCAGTACAATATTGTCTGGTTTGTGCTGGCGGCCTTATTGGCAATACTGGTGCTTACCCGGATTGCGGCCTGGTACCGCGGGCATCTTAACCTGCGTGCTGCATCCGGGGCGCCTAAAGAGACGCCCGTGGTCCGGCTTTCGCCCGCAAAGATCACCCTGGCGCTTACCGTATTGCTGGTGCTCATCTTCAGCAAGTATTTTTACATGACCAGTATTACCAGCTACCTAACCTTTTACCTGATCGATAAGTTCCAGCTGAGCCCGCAGCAATCGCAGATGTACCTGTTTGTTTTCCTGGCCTCTATTGCTGCAGGTACGGTTATCGGCGGTCCTATCGGCGACCGCTTCGGCCGCAAGTACGTGATCTGGATCTCTATACTGGGTGTGGCGCCGTTTACGATGCTGTTACCCTATGTAAACCTGTTCTGGCTGGGCATACTGATCGTGATCATCGGTATTATCCTGGCTTCTGCCTTTTCGGCAATATTGGTTTATGCCCAGGAGCTGGTGCCGGGTAAGGTGGGTATGATCTCCGGGCTCTTCTTCGGTTTTGCCTTTGGGGTTGCGGGCCTGGGCTCGGCCTTGCTGGGTTATCTTGCCGACCATACCAGTATCGAGTACGTATTTAAAGTATGCGCCTACCTGCCGCTTATTGGCATTATTACCGGTTTGCTGCCGGGGCTTAACCGCGATACGGAGTAGTACGCTAAATCAATAAATTAATAAACTATAGGGGCGGCTCACAACGGGCCGTCCTTTTTTGTGCTACATAAAAAAATCTTACTGCGCTTTGTTTTCCAGTTTTTGAAAAAAAATGTAAAAAGAGATAGTATTTTGTGGCACGTGATTTGTCATTATTACAGTAGGTTTGGTTAAATAAATGTTAGTTGTTTGTTCTTTAATATATTATGTGCGTTTCGTTAATTAGTGTGAAACGGCTCGTTGCGGGCATCTTATTTTCTGGATATCTTTGTTAATTTACGAAAAGGTATCCCATGAGACAAAGGCTTACACGTTTGGTGCTGTTGACATGCTGTGCACTTATCGGGGTTATTGGTTTGCAGATTTTCTGGCTCTATAATGCTTATGGCGAACAACGAAAAAGATTACTGGCAACGGCTAACGAAGCGCTGCTGGAAACACAGCTGATGACAGGTGTTAACCGGCAACTTACCTCGGCAGCCATGGGGCTGACCAATGGTTTGCTGGAAGGATATGCCAAGGGCGAGCGGCCGGTAGTGAAGCTGAACCCGGATCTGAAGGGTGAGCTGGACATCCGGAAAATTAAACCCGGGGACATCAGCACCAACGACGAGGAACTGAAAAGTGAACTGGCCCAGCTGATAGGCATGGACACGGCGCCTAAGAACTATACCATACAGCAATATAAGCTGAGATTGAACAAGACGCTTGTATCCAAGCATGTAAGCCTGCCGTTTGAGCTGGCCCTGCTTGATCCGGATTGTCATATTATCGCCAGTACGGTAGATACGGCAAAGTTTTTGCGTACGGGTACCAAGTCGGGTATGGAGCAACGCATTATAGCCCGGCTTAACGAGAAGCAATCCGGTATCCTGCAGCTGGCTTTTCCGAATGTGGCTTTTTACCTGCTGCGGGAAATGGGGCTTGTGTTGTTTCTTTCCCTGTTCTTTATCGTCGTGTGTGGTTTTTCTTTCTATTATATGATTGCCTTGTTCTTTAAGGATAAAAAAGAAGCGGAAGTAAAGAACGACTTCATGAACAATATGACGCATGAGTTGAAAACGCCGATAAGCTCGGTCTCTATGGCGCTCGAATTGCTCCAGGACGAGTCGGTGGTGATGAAGGAAGCGGATAAAAAAGAATATTTCCAGATAGCGGGCAACGAGCTCAAACGCCTGGGTATGCTGGTGGATAAAGTGTTGCGGATGTCGGCTTTTGAAAAGATGGAAGTGGATCTGAACCTGGAGAAGTTCGAAGTATTGCCCTGGCTGGAAGAGATTGTGAGCGCGGTAAAATTGCAGACAGAAGGCATTGCTTCCGATATTACCATCAATATCTGGCCCTTCGATCTCCAGTTCAACGCCGACAAGGAACAGCTGACCAGTGTGATCCAGAACCTGCTGGACAATGCGGTAAAGTACCGCGACCAGCAGAAGGACAGTCTGAATATATGGGTAGATGTATGGGAGCACGAAAGCAATAACTTTATTACCATTACCGACAACGGGCAGGGAATAGCCGCCGAGTATATCTATAAAGTATTCGGCAAGTTTTTCAGGGTGCCCACCGGCGACGAACACGATATTAAAGGTTACGGGCTTGGCCTGAGTTATGTGCGGGAGATCATTAAACTGCATCACGGCGAGATCGAGGTGAGCAGCACCCTGAAACGGGGTACCAAATTTGAAATTACAATTCCGAAAAAACAGAGTTTATATGCAAACAATTCTACTGGCCGAGGACGAACTGGTACTAGGTAAGCTTATTAAAGAAGCCTTGGAGCGGAAGTCGTTCGAGGTGTTATGGGCTAGAAACGGGCAGGAAGCCTATGACCTGTATTGCGCGCACCGGCCTGCGCTTTGTGTGTTGGATATTATGATGCCCGTGAGCAACGGCTTCGTTGTGGCAGCCAATATCAGGGCTCTGTCGAAAGACGTGCCGATCCTTTTCCTGACGGCGCGCTCCGAGACGGACGATGTAATCCGGGGCTTCGAAGCCGGGGGCAACGATTATATGAAAAAGCCCTTCAGCCTGGAAGAGTTCCAGTTAAGGGTGCAGGAACTGCTGCGCCGCAACCAGCAACCTTCTGCAACGCCCGCCGTGGTAGCCATGGAGAATTTTGTACTCGGCATTTACCAGTTCAGCCCGGTATCGCAGGTGCTGAAGTGTGATAAAGAGACGATCAAACTTTCGTTCAAGGAGTCCGAATTGCTGAATGCGCTGATCAGTTATAAAAATACCCTGATGCCGCGGAAAGAGATCCTGATGCAGCTTTGGGGCGACGACAGCTTTTTCCACTCCCGTACTATGGATGTGTATATCGGCAAGTTGCGCCGTTATCTCAAGCATGACACTAACCTCTCTATCGTTAATATCCGGGGTTTTGGTTTTAAACTGATCGAAGAAGCCGGCAAACTGAATTGACCGTCACGCGGTACTATCCGCGTGAGGGCAACATTTCAGTAATCTCTTGCGTACTGCCCAGCTCGCCGATACGGGGAAAAATGTACCGCAGGCTATGCTCATGTGCCGCGGCAACCATATCTGTCATCGCGTCGGTGGCGAAAGTAAGGTTGTAGCCATACTCGTTGGCAGTCCGTGCCGTGCTCTCCACTCCGATACTGGTGGCGATGCCCGCCAGTACGATTCCCGTTACATTATGCCTGCTGAGCGTTTCGTGCAGGCCGGTGGCATAAAATGCATTCCAGGTTGTTTTCCGTACCAGTATATCTCCTGTTGCCTGTTGCAGCTCCGGGACCAGGGTAAAAAATCCGCTGTCCAGCATTTGTTGTCTTGCCTGTTCAATCTGCTCCGGGTGCCTGGGTAACCGCTGGTCGGTAGCCCGTACCAGCGAGGCCGGTGCGCCCAAAGGGTCTACATGTACCAGCACGACCGGTAGCTGCGCTGCGCGGAATGCGCGGGCCAGATCAGCCGCCCGGGCAATTACCTCCCGGGCCGGGTGGGCGGTAGGCATACCGGTAATACCTTGTTGCAGGTCGATCAATACGAGGGCGGATTGCTTATCTATCGCTGTAATCATTATTTTAATTTTTAGGGTATAGCTGCTATTTTTTGTAATAAAGGGATCGCTTTTTTTACGGCGGCAAGTTCTGCAGTGCTTAAACTTAATAATGCATCAGATAGCCATTCATCTCTTTCATAACGGGTCCGGTCCACCATTTTCCTTCCTGCCGCCGTCAGGCTGATGGCCATTCTCCGGCCATCGGCATCTTTAGCGCGCCGGCGGGTAAGCCCGGCAGCTTCCAGCTTTTTCAATATAGCCGACATCGACTGGCTTTTTACCTTAGCCAGTTGTGCAAGTTCGGTAGGGTAGAGAAACGGGTGCCGGTACAAAAAAGACAGCGTAGTCAGCTCGCTGATCGAAAAGCCTTCGGCGGAATAAGTTCTGCGCAATCTTTTATGGAGGTCCGATACGGCATCGCGTAAACCTGTGGCTGCGTTATCTTTCATTGTTTTTATGTTCTCTAAACTTGTAAGTTTAACGAACAAAATTATCGAATCTTTTTATAAAACGAATAACCCATCCTGTTAAAGATGGGTTACCGGTGATGCTCTTATGTCGCTTTAT
Organism: Taibaiella chishuiensis; assembly: GCF_003014535.1. Taxonomy (GTDB): domain Bacteria; phylum Bacteroidota; class Bacteroidia; order Chitinophagales; family Chitinophagaceae; genus Taibaiella; species Taibaiella chishuiensis. The sequence continues at coordinate 342,370 of NZ_PYGD01000002.1, forward strand.
TCCCGTATGGAAGTCTTGTCCTGCAGCGTCATATCTGCAATATCCTTTTTGGTGCGGAACACCACGCCTTTCTGTGCCGCGGCAAAGGCAAAGAATTCCTTCGCCGCCTGCACCACCTGTGGCGTACCGCCTATGCGATCGTGAAAACTTACCGACATCATCCGGCGGCGCGTTGCCGACTCTTCATACAGCTGGTTGAATTCAAGTTTGAGTTGTTCGAGAAACTGGCCGGCGGAGAAATGACGGCCTTCGATCAGCACGATATCGTTACAGCGCAGGGTATAAGGTACTACGGCAAAGTCCTTTTCATTAACCTGCAGGATATAAGGCTCATCGCGGCTTATATCGTCGATATGATAACGGAAGCCGAGTTCCTGTAATATCTTCAGGGTGTTGTCGCCCCGGCGCAGCCAGTTGGCATTATAACCTACAGGTGTGGCGCCGGTCACCTTGTGCACCGCATCGGCGCCCTCTTTGATAAACCGGCGTTCCTCTTCGTAAGGCATGGTGTATTGCGTGGCCCAGTTCATGCCATGGGCGGCGGCTTCGTGTCCGCGCGTCACGATCTCTCGGGCCAGGTCCGGGTTTTTCAATACCGCAGATCCTACCATATGCGAAGTGACTTTTATACCGAACTTATCCCAGAGGTCGAGCATACGGGGTATGCCTTCTTTATAGCCATAGGCATACCAGGTTTGGGCGGGCAGGTCGGTATAGCCGGCCTGCATGTTATGCGGGAAAGGGCTTTCGGCATTAGCGGGTTCGCCGCCTGCTTCAAATTGCATCGATACCGAAATGATCAGTCTTGAGCCATCGGCCCATTTGGAGTGTGGGGTGTGCATGGTTTGGGTTTGAGCGCCGGCTGAAGCCAGCAACGACGCGGGTTGTAATAAAGTGGCGGCGCCTATAAGGCTGCCCTGCCGGATAAAGTCTCGCCTGCTGCTCATGGTGTGGAACGGATAAGCTGGTCTGCGGATAACCTGTTGCTGTCGATAAACTGGAGCAATAAGGCAAAGAAGGCAATATGGATCAGTTGCGAGGGCAGGGCTTCCCAGTTTTCGACCAGGGTGGTGCCCAGGATGAGCAGGAGCATAACACCGGCCGCGGCGATAAGCGCCGGCCGGGTCCAGAGCCCGGCAACCAGCAGCAGCCCGGTCAGCAATTCTGCAAAGGGCAGGACCAGGCTAAAGGGGCGAACCAGCGGCGCGGGTAACAGGGAGCCCGCGAACTGTCCCGTCATCCAATCGCTGAAAGCCCGGAGTTTAGGCATTCTTACCAGCCCGTGTCCCAGCATACTCAGGCCGGCAGCAAGACGCAGCAGGAGAAAAGCAGTCGTATTCATACGTATAATGCGTTTTAGGTTACTGCAAAACTCCTGTTTCTCCCTGTTGAAATCCTGTATAATCCGTGGATTAATCTGTACTTTTGCAGGTATGGAAATCCGGAACCTTTACCAGCCCTTCGAGCTGGCCCTGCTGGAAACAAACGATTATAAAGCGCAACGGCATAAAAATACTTTTTTCGAAATGGTCTTTGTGCTGGATGGTACGGGGCTGCAGCTGATCAACGAACACCAGCTGCCTTATGGCCCGGATAAGCTCTTCCTGGTTTTTCCGAGCGATAGTCATGGTTTTGAAGTCAAAGCGCCCAGCCGGTTTTTCTTTATCCGTTTCAACGATAGTTTCCTGCAAACCCAGAACCGGAAGTGGGTGGAAAAACTGACGTTCATTTTCCGGAATTATAACCATATGCCCGGGTGTATCCTGAAAAATACGACCGACAAACCTCTCGTACGCTCGCTGGTGGAGGCGCTCCTGCGCGAACAGGCCAACGGGCATCCGCATAGGGAAGAGGTGATGGTACAGCTTATCCATACTGTGATCAGTATTGCGGCCAGGAATATAGCCCTGCAACTGCCTTTTGCCGGCGGACATGCCGACCAGGGTACCGCCAACCTGTTGCATTATATCCATGCACACATCTACGAACCCGATAAGCTGAAGATCACTGCGCTGGCCGCTCATTTCCATCTGGCGCCCTCTTATATGGGCGAGTACTTTAAAAAGCAGGCCGGGGCCAGCCTGCAGCAGTACATAGGCAGCTACCGGCTGCGTATGCTGGAGCACCGGTTGCAATATACCGATATGCGCATACATGAAATAGCGGAAGAGCTTGGTTTTGCCGATGAGAGCCACCTGAACCGCACCTTTAAGAAACATCATGGCCTGAGCCCGACCTCCTACCGCCGGCAACGCAAGGAAGCCGCCGGTGTATAAAAAACGGGCATCACCCAGAGCAATTATCCTATGCGCACACAACCCCTGATCGTAACCCTGGAACTGGAAGCAGCCGACCAGGCCTATTTCAGCATACAACGGCAGGCCTATTTCCCGGCCCACCGCAATTATCTCGACGCCCATCTTACGCTGTTTTATCACCTGCCCGCCGCGGAGCCGGCTGTGCTGGCATGCCTGGAGGCCGCTGCCCACAGGCCGCCTATGTCGCTTCGGGTGGAGGGACCTGCCTATATGGGCATTGGTGTGGCTTACGGGCTACGTAGCGAGGAGCTTGCAGCCTGGCATGCCGGTTTACAACAACAGCTGGATCCCTGGCTTAAACGGCAGGACCGCAAAATACTCTGGCCGCATATCACCATCCAGAACCGGGTAACCGCTTTTAAGGCGCAACTGTTGTACGATAAGCTGCGCGCAGATTTCGAGCCCTTTGATATAACGGCAAGAGGCCTCCGGACCTGGTTGTACTTTTATGGTCCCTGGAAGCCTCTTGCTTATTATCCCTTTCAAAACGGATCAGTCGATCGACATGGGGCTTAAAAAGATCTCCGATTTAAAGGAAAACTTTTCGCCCGAGTCGGCCAGTGTCGCTCTTACGATAATGGTTACTTTCTTTTTTACTTCGGTATAGTCCTTGATGGGCCATACTTTCTCCACGAGTTGCGCATGTATGGTGGTGTCGGCATTGACGAGCCGGGGTTCGTATTTGCGGATACTGACATTAACCGATTGCCGGAACTGTTCTTCCCACTGCGCATCCGTCAGCGAATTTTCAAACTCCAGGTCCCAGATCTCGTTACCGTAATCCTTGTCAAACCGGTTCTCCCCAAATTTGGTCGTGATCAACAGTTGGATATGCTGGGCTATATTCTCGCCTATATTATGACTGAGCCGGGCATCGCCGCCTTCCATGATATGGCCGAAGTCGAAGGGCAATTTGTAATACATGATCGATCGTTTATTCTGTTTCGCTATTACCTGCCTCCATACGTTCCGCTACATTCTTTTCTATCGAGGCTTTCAGGATATCGTTTTTCATGTAGCGGAAGTCCTGCATTTTTTCTTTGGGCAATACCAGCATATACGAGGCGTTTTCCGCCACCCTGGTTTCGAAGTCGGGGTTAAGGCTCCTGATCTGGCTTTCCGGTATGCCGGTCTTTTCGGCGATCACATCGATCCGGTAGCTGGCATTCAGTTCTTCGGTCTCCAATCCCTTTTCAGACAGGGTGTCCTTGTAGGCTTTCAGTTCGGTCTGCATGCCGCTTTCCGGTATGCGGCCATCGGTAACGGAGGAGGAGGCCATGAATTTTTTTACATGGTTGCGGGTCTCTGCAGGCAGGAACGGTTCCACATCCCAGTACATACGGGAGTTGGCCCGCTGTATGGCATTATCCACCCGGCCCACGCCGCAGTTGTATGCGGCCACCGCCAGCTCCCAGCTGCCATAACGCTTATGCAACAGCTTAAGCAGCTTTGTGGCTACCGCCGTGCTTTTGATCAGGTCGAAGCGTTCGTCGAGCACATCGTTGACCACCAGCCCCGAGCCAGTTGCTGTACCGGGCATCAGCTGCCAGGGACCTGCGGCGCCCGCGGCCGATACTGTTTTGTGTTCCAGGTAAGACTCCACGATTACGAGGTTCTTCAGTTCGACCGGCAGCCCGTTCCTGCGCAGCGACAGCTCCACGTAGTTCAGCAGTATGGCTTTGTCTTTGGGCAGGTTGACCAGCCCGCTTTTGTAACGGGTCATATACCCTTTTATAAATTCCTTATCGCCGGCATTGATATGGACCGGCCGGGTTGCAGGCCGGGCTTCGTCGGGCGCTGCGTCCTGTGCCAGGGCCGTATAACCGGTCAGCAGCGCCAACGACAGGAATAAGCATCTTGTTCTCATAGATAAGTAGGTTAGGTATGGTGGCCGGGGTGTTGTTTATTTCATTGCCGCCTCCGTTTCCGGCTCCGTAAGGGCGTCGGGCAGGTGGTCTTCGCTGATCAGGTAATAGGTTTTGCCGTTGTTGATAAATTGCAGGTCGCCGTTATTGATATTCTCCTGCAGCCAGTTGGCTTTGGCCCGGCTCTCGGTAAGCAGGCTGAGGCCGCTGCCGGCTTTCAGGCCCGACGATTTGATGCCGCTGATCGGTTGGTTGGTCCAGGTAGGATTCAACGATTTGTAACCGGTCAGTACTTCAAGCGCTTCGGAAATGGTAAGCTCGCTTACCGGTTTGCCGATGGCCATGTTTTGTTCTTTCGCGGTTTTCTTCACTGTCTTTTTAATGTGCCGGTAAATGGCGCCGCCGTCGCCTGCGTTATACCCGCCGCTGCCTGCAAGGCGTACCAGCCTGGCAGTGAGTTGCTGGTATTCTTCGGCCGAGAGCAATACGCCTGTCTTGATATGCGCTGCCTGGCGACCGCCCGTTTTATAACCTGTCCAGGCCGGTATAAAGAAGGAGCGGGTCCGGAAGGTATTTGAACTCAGGAAGTTGGCCGGTACATAGTTATTGGTATAGTTGGGATACAAGGTAGCATACTGCCTTTCTACCCGTGTATTTTTAGCGCCGATGGTCAGGAAGTAGCGGATCAGGGCGTCTTCGATCATTTTGTTGTCGCGGTACACCTGGCTGATCAGGCTGTCCATACTGCTGCCCAGGAAGATCGGCTGCATCTCTTCCCGGTTTACGGGGTACAGCACATAACCCTGGATCATAGACTTGGCGGGATAGTCGAGGTGGAATACACCCGAATCGCTGCCGATAAGCGAAAAGTCTACGTTGGATAGAATGTTGGCGGAGTAGTCTACTACTTTGTCTTTTTTGTATACGGCTATATTGGAGGCGGTCTGTTCGATCAGGTCCCTGGCCTGGATCACGAAGTTGTTATAGGCATCGTCGCTGTGGGTATGGCTCTGGAAGATCAGCATACGGGCGCCTACTACGCTCAGCTGGCTTACCACATCCGACCAGTTTTCGCCGGCCGACTGGTTAGCGCCTGCGGCGCCGTACAGTACTACGATATTGCTTTCGTCGCGGTAGGGGTAAAGCATCCGGCCGGCATCGGAGAGGCCTTTAAATACGGCCTGCGTGGTATACTGGTCGTTGCAGCTAAACACTTCGCGCTGGCGCTCGGACCAGAAGCGGCTCAGGCCGTGGTAGTCCGTCGAAAGCGGGTACTGTTCTGTTTTGCAGCCTTTCAGGTTATCTTTGTAGATTACGCTGCCGATACGCACCTGTTTGAACTGGCGCGATTTGTTCAGCGAAATTTCCAGGTTCTGCAGGGTAGTGGCCAGCGCGGGCAGGTATTTGCCATTGTCGGGGCCGCCGTCCACTACAAATACGATATTCAGTTTGTCGTTGCCGGCTATGGTTTTCTGGCAATCGGCATAGGTCAGTCTTTTGCCCGATACGCTGTATACCTCGTTCTGGCTACGATCCAGGGCGTCGGTCATCAATGCGGTTTTCAATACCTGCAGGCTGTCGTTAAAACGGTAGCTGCCATTGATCGGGAATACGTTTTCCAGCACCGTGCCGTTGCCGGCATTGCTCTTGTCCAGTACAAACATGGGCTTTTCGCGGTTGGTACGGTTGCCCAGCGTAGAGTCGCTGTAGAAGCTGATCCTGGCCTTGCCGCTTAAGCTGTCGTCGTAGAAAAAGAGGGCGCGGGTACCCCATATCTTGATCAGGTCTTTGGAGATCCAGCCGATCTTGGCGGTTTGTGCGCTGTCTGCAAAGATGCGGGAGGAGGCCGATACCAGGTATTCTTTCCCGTTGCTCGATTGTTTATAGATATAGAAGATGTCTTCCATCATGCTTTTGCCCACCGGTTTTTTATGGAAGGGTGTAGCGAACAGCAGTATGGAATCGTTGCCTACGTGCTGGGGCAGCGAGCTGAAGGCCTGCTCGTTGCGGTATGCCGTAATGGCTTTGATATAAAACCGGGTACGGCTGTCTTTAATCGCATTGCTCCACAGCAGCATCTGGTCTTTGTGTACCCAGCCCAGGAATGCCGCAGCCGATGCCTGTATCCTGCGGGCGCCTTTGAGTTTCAGGTCGGGGGTGTATTTTACCAGGCCCAGGTAGTCGCCTTTACGGCTCACCACATAACAGGGTTCCATAAATCCCAGCGATTTTTTCTGGGCTTCTCCGCCGGGGCGGGTATAGGTAGGGTTGTCGGCCCGGTCGGAGTATACGATCCAGGGACCGCCTTCGTTGGTTACGCCATCGTTGAGGGCGCGGTCTTCGCCCTGCAGTTTGTAACTTTTGCTTTCGTCCGGCGCTTTTTTTACAAGATAATTCTTAGTGAAAAGACCGGCAGTCTGGGCCTGTACGGCCAGCGATGCGCTGATGCAGCAGGTCAGTACGAGGATTCCGGCTTTGATCTTCTGTTTCATCGGTAATGTTTTTTGGTAGAATAGATGTTCATATTGCTTTAGGATAAATCGGGGCTACGATCAGGGCGCTGTTTTCTTTTCCTGGATCACCTCGATGCGGTCGAAGCAGGTCGATTTGTTGTCTGAGGCGGAAAGGGTAACTTTCTGGATCATGATGCCTTTGTCGTACTGCAGCCCGCGGCAATACGTGGTAAAGTCGTTGATCTTCGAATTCACGTTTACGGATACTGTTTTATCCCTGCCGCAGAGGTATTTGTTTTTGAGGTAGTTGAAAATGGTGGCAAATTCTGCAGCGTTCGGGTGGTTGGCAATCTTCTGCAGGTTGATCCGGAAGTCGTTTTCGTATTCGCGGTAGATATTGGGCAATGCTGCGAGGCTGTCCATCGTGTTTTCGTAAGAGGGGAGCACTTCGATCTGGTGGGTAACAGGATAGTTATGGTTGTCTACTTCCAGGCTGATGGTGTATTTGCCGGGAACGGTATAGGTATGCTGTACTTCCGGTTTAACGGTAATCTGTTCTTCGCCGTCGCCAAAGGTCCAGGTAAACAGTTTGGTATTGGTCATGCCTTTGATCCGGAAAAAGTTTTTCTCGCCTACGTTAACCAGCTGGCTGCCTTCTATGCTCAGCAGCGAATCCTGTATGGTAAAGGCCGATGTCGACTGGTTGACCAGGATCTGGAAGGTGTCGGTATGTTTATTGTTGATGGTAAGCACGGCGGTATAGATGCCGGCAGAGGGAAACTTGTGGTAGCCGGAGGCATTGAGCGACACGAAACCGTCGCTGAACACCCACCTGCGTTTCTGGGCAAAGTCGGAGGAATCGCTGAAGTAAATGCTGTCGGTATTGCTAATGGTTCGGGGGTATACGCCGGCTTTGATATTGCCGCGGTCGGGCAGCAGGCTTTTGATGCCGATGATGCTGAGCACCAGCAGGGCCGCGACAAGTAAGGTGATAGCTACAATTTTTCCGGTGTTTTTGTTCCACATAAGTAATGATTTATTTGGTATTTAGGTGTTGTTTAGGGAGCTGTGATTTTTATGGGCTGGAGGATATTACTGGCCGGTACGGCATCGTTCCAGGTCGTCTTTATACTTCACGATATTATCGAGTTCCACGCTGATGTTCTGCGCATTACTGAGCGAATAATTCAGGAAATCGGCCATTTGCATAAATACCAGTTTGCGGCTGTCCTGTATGTCCGGGTTGTTGTACAGGCCCCTGATGTAGGCGATGCGTTGCTCGATCTGGCGTTCGTTTTCCAGGGTCTTGGCGCTGCCGTAATAGGCGCGGATCAGGGTCATGGTACTGTCGTATTCCTTAGCCGCCTTCAGTTGTACGGTTTCGAAATACGCAGCGCGGTCGATGGTCGCTTTATCGACCTCGGATAATTGGGTAAAGGGGTTGGTAGTGCCGGAGAATACCAGCCAGATCAGCAGGCTGGCCACTACCACGTAAAGGGCGATGAGGTAGCCCAGGTAATGCCGTTTTTCAATACGGCCAAGGGTAACTTTTTCTTCCATGGTGCCTTGGATTTATCGGTTAGGGTCTAAGAACGGGTTGCTTTTCTTGATTTTAACGGTACGGCAGCGGTCCAGTTTTTCTTTAAGCCGCGCTTTCTCTTCGATGGCGGTCAGGAGCGTATCCAGTATTTCCATTTGTACCGGGTGGTTCTTAAGCAGGCTGTAGTAGCCGCTGAAGCTGGTTGTACTATCGGTACCAATCTGGTTTTTAATACTTTTTGCGAAGTTGGCGATCTCGATCTTGTCGTATGCGCTGAGGTAGGTCATTGAAGAGACCCGGTCCATCTGCCCGTAGAGATTCTTGACGCCGTTCAGGTAAACGGTCTGTTTGTTTTCGATGCGGCGTAACTCGTCCAGCCGCGACATGTACGACATATTTTCCCGCTGGGCGGTCCACACGAAAAAATAGACTACGATGAGGGTCGAAAAAAGAAGCAGTGCAAACAAAATCCAGAAACTTACCGATTTCCTGCGGACTTCTTCCCGGTTTAATGCGATCATAAAGGGTTTTTTGTTTTAATGTGTTTCAGGGTGATTTTACTCTCTGTCGATGGAGGTATTAGTGCTGTTGTTTATGTATAAAAAAGATTTTTTTAAACGTTTTTTCCTGATGTTTTCCAGTAATTAAATTAAAAATTTATTTATTTAAATAACTTAATTAAATATTATATTTAAACGTTTAACTGATAAAATTTGCAGGCGCAGGAAACCGTATTCCGGGTGCTTTTAAGCGCTAATTCCGGAACAAATCTAAAGCGTATTTTTATTGAAAATCTGTTTAACTCAAATATAACAGTTTGTCTATGCGATGATTTTCAGCATTTTTTGAACCGATTGTTAATAACGAAATGTTTTCATGTGTGATCTATTCCTCTATTTATTTTACTATAATTCAAAATTTAATAAAATTATTTATACACTATGTTTAAATAAAACACTTTCTCATTTTCTTGATTTGTTAAAAAATAGGTATTTTGTCTAATGTTTTATTATCAATTAATTAACGGATAGTAAATTTCTTAGCTGCTATTTTTGTCTTGACCTTTAACCGGAATAACCCTGGCCGGGCGAAGGCAACCTATAAGAAAACAACAAATTGACTATCAGTAAAACAGATAATTGACTCTTATTAAATTAACGAATATTTTTAATTTGAAGTCATACATTTATTTGGATTTTAGACCTGGATTACCCTGAACAAAAACTATGAATCGCACCCATGAACACAGTCTATATCAACGAATCCATTAAATCCGTTTTTCATATTGCGAAATCTTTTGCAAGGGAAAACTATAATGAAAAATTCGGTGGTCCGCATGTCCTCAGGGCCTTATTGCATAAAGAATCCGGTCTTTACGGTTTCTTTGAAAGCAGCGGAAAAGATGTCGCTTACCTGAAAGACTGGGCCGATATCCGCATCGAAGAATGTCCGCGGCTGTCCCGCCTGCCAGATGATCCCGCACCCGACGAAACGGTAGAACGCATGCTCGAGGAAGCCGACGATATCCGGCTTAAGTTCGGGTACGACGAGGTGTCTGCTTTATGCCTGCTTGCCGCACTGATCAAACCCCGTGTAGCTTTCAGCCCCGAACAACTGAAGTCGCTGCCCCTGCGCGAAGCCGATTTTATGCAGTTGTACAATTTCAGTCCGGGCACTTTGCCCCCGGTAGCCGGCGGCGATACGGGGGCGCCGGAAAGCAATGGCCAGCAGAAACAGAACAACGCGATACTGCAATACTGCAAAGACAAAACCCAGCAAGCCCGCCAGCAAAAACTGGATCCCATCATCGGCCGTGAAAATGAAACCCGGCAAATGATCGAGATCCTGGGCCGGCGCAGCAAACCCAATGTGATCATCGCTGGCGAACCGGGGGTAGGCAAAACCGCCCTGCTCGACGGTTTTGCACAAGCCATCATAGCGGGCCGTGTACCGGCGCACCTCCAACAGGCCGTATTGCTCGAGCTCGACCTGGGCGCACTAATGGCCGGGGCCTCCTACAAGGGCGAAGTCGAAGACCGGCTCAAAAAGATTATTGCCGCCCTCAAACAATACGAAAAAGCCATTCTCTTTATCGACGAGATGCATGTAATGCTCGATGCCAAAGGCCCCATGGGCAGCGGCGTGGGCAACCTGCTCAAGCCCGAACTGGCCCGGGGCGAGATAACCGTGATCGGGGCTACCACGCTCGACGAGTACCGCAAGATCATAGAACCCGAACAAGCTTTTAACCGCAGGTTTGAGCTGCTGCAGATCGCAGAGCCCGACCTGGTAGGCTCGGCCAAAATGGTCGCCTTGCTGGTGCCGCACTACGAAGCACACCACAACGTACGTATATTGCCCGAAGCCATACCCGAATGTGTAAGGCTGGCTAAACGCTATATCAAGGATAAAAGACTGCCCGATGCCGCGCTCGACCTGCTAGACCGCACCATGGCCGCCATCCGTATGATGGACGAAACATCGGAGCAGGACCTGGCCAACTGGGAAACCGAGTACCGGGCGGTACTGGACAACACCGACCTGGCTGAAGCCGGGCTGCTGGCCGAACTCAACTGGCTGTACCGCACCTTAAAACATACCATTAGCCCGATCCTGTTTGGCGCCCTCACCGACGAGACCGAGGTGGAGAAAATACAAACTGCCGAGGCCTTCCGCGACTACCTGGACCGCATACTCGAGGGCCTGAAAACCCTGTCGAAAGACAAGCGCGAAAGCGTGGGCCCGATGGAGATCGCTGCGGTAGTGGCCTCCAAGACCGGTATCCCCATCGGTAAGATCCAGACCCAGGAAAAAGAAAAGCTGCTCCAGATGGAAACCTACCTCAAACGCCGTATGGTAGGGCAGGAGCATGCACTCAAGATCATTAGCGAAGCCATTATCGAAAGCCGCAGCGGTATCAATAAAGCGGGCCAGCCTATCGGCTCCTTCTTCCTGCTGGGCCCTACCGGCACGGGTAAGACCGAATTGGCCAAGTCGATCGCGGAGCTGCTGTTCAACGACGAGAAGGCTATGATCCGCTTCGATATGTCGGAGTTTAAGGAAGAACATTCGGCGGCCCTGCTCTATGGCGCGCCTCCGGGTTATGTGGGTTACGAAGAGGGCGGTATGCTGGTCAATAAGATCAGGCAGCAACCTTATTCCGTGGTCTTGTTCGACGAGATCGAAAAGGCCCACCAGTCGGTATTCGACGTGTTCCTGCAGATTATGGACGAAGGACATATCCACGATAAGCTGGGTAAAGAAGGCGACTTCAGCAATGCGCTCATACTTTTTACGTCCAATATCGGCAGCGACTTTATCATCGAACAATTCGAACAGGGCAATATACCGGCATCCAACGAGCTGATGGATAAGATGAGCGGTAAGTTCCGCCCCGAGTTCCTGGCCCGTATTACCGAGATCGTGCCCTTTGGTCCCATCACCGAGGATATGGCGGTACAGATCTTCAGCATCCAGCTGCGCGGCCTGCTCGATATCCTGAAGAAAAAAGACATTACCCTCGAGATCGAAGAACCTACCCGGCGTATGCTGGCCCTGAGCGGCTTTACCCCGCGCTACGGCGCCCGGCAGATCGGCGGCACCATACGCCAGCAGATCCGGCGCCCGATATCCCGTATGATCGTGGGCGGCGAACTCCCTGCCGGCAGCACCGTAACCCTGAGTCATGACGCGGAGAACGCGTTGCAATGGACAGTGACCGGAAATACTGCAGTATAACTATTGAACCCGGGGACACGATGCGGACCCTGATCTTATCAAGAAGAAACAAAAAAGAGGAGGCAATACCGATCCATGAAATTTTGGGAATTCTTAAAGAAAATATTCAGGCCGTTTTTTGTTCCTAAACATAACATTCCCGAAGCGGCGCCCGTACCGGAGCCGCCCCTGGAAAACGAAAAACAAGTTTTATCATCCTTAAAATCAAAAAACATGGCGATGTACAATTATGAAGTTGGCGGTAATGAAGTTAAAGTGGATGCCAACGAAGCGATTAACGAGATACAGGCAAATAAGACCCTGCTGGTATCCCAGTTGACCAGTGAAGAGCCGGTGCAGCCGGAGATCGTGAATGGTCTTAAGACCGTTGAGGATGTGTTCCGTTATTTTAAACCCGCGATCGATGTCGAGATGGCTACCGCCGAAGGTGAGCCGGTGCGGGAAAGCATGCGTTTCGGCAAGCTCGACGATTTTACGCCCAAAGGCATTACCCGCCAGAGCGCATTTCTCAACAAACTCCGCATCCAGCAGGAACAATATACCAAAATCATGAAGCAGCTGAAGTCCAACAAAGTGCTGCAGACCATGCTGACCAACGCCGAATCCCGGGAAGCGATCGTGAATGCGCTGCGGCAGGTTGCCGGCGAACTGGAAGCCAACGAAGCCAAGTAATCTAATCATCCTATACCCAACAAAAATTGTGTGTCTCTTTAAATAAAGTCATATGTCCACTCCAAAACCATTAGAAACAAACCAGGCCGAACAGCAACAGTTTGCACCTGCCGCCGGACAACAAGATCTGCAGCAATCCCTTCAGAAACTGGCGAAAGTCGGTGGCTTTACCTTCCTGGAAAGCTGTATCGACGGCATTGCCAACCTGAACCCGGACCGTAAAGCCCGTAAAGAAATATTCCTCAACGATACCGATAAAAAGAAAGACCGGGAAGACCTGCTGGAAACCCTGAAACTGTGGCTGAGCGTGCTCGACAAGGGTACCGACATCACCGAAATGGTGGACCGCTGCAAGAATGAGGCCGAAGTGGCCGAAAGGACCATGAAGGATAACCTGCGGCATACGCTGGAAACAACCCGTGATCTCGAAACGGCTTACCGCACCGTATCCCAGTTCTATAAAAATACAGAGTCGGATAAAGTATCGAATGTGAGCGTGCTCAATGCTTCGGCCGACCAGATGAAAGACCTGGACAATCCGTACTTTATCGAACATATCGCTACCGAGCTGAAGCAAAACTATGACCGGCTTGACCTGCGCGACAACTATTCGCTGCTGGTTATTCCCGGCTACCTGGGTTCGAATAAGGTGGTAGAGAAATGGGCCAAGATCGCCAATGATAATAAGGTGATGCTGGTTACCGACTTTGCCAACCTCGATAAACCGGACGACGTGATCGAGCTGTTCGACAGCGCCAACCTGACCGGCGGCGAACTGCACCGCAGTAATGTGATCATGACCTGCAACTACCTGGTGGGCAGGGGCAAGGCCGACGAAGTGGGCGAAGAGGAAGATGTGTTCCTGCCGGGCTCGAGCTCGCTGGCCGGTAAGATGCACTATACCCTGATGAGCCAGGTAACGGCCGGTAAAAAACACGGTGGTATGAACGAGGTTGATGCCGTACGTTTCAAACTTAAAAAATCAGAGATCTCGCATCTCGAAAAGATAGGCCTGGTGCCGATGGTAAGCGAATATGGCAAGGTAATGGCCTTCTCGGCCAAGACCCTGTTCAATGGCGACAACATTGGTCTGCAGACGTATTCCGTAGTGCGGGTATTCGACTATATTACCAAGGTGTTATTCGATTTCCTGAACAGGCGCGCTTTCGAAAACTGGAACTCCCGGACCGAGGCCGATCTGCGTCACCAGATCGTTAATTACCTCGACAGTATCAAAGGCCCTTCCAAGCTGATCGAAAAATTCAGGATCGTGCGTTTCGAGCAGGACCCCGAGAAAAAAGACCGCATCTGGCTGGATGTACATATTACGCCTTACTTCCCGGCCAAAAGCTTCGTGATTAAGCTCGACGGCCATAAAGGAGATGATGGCAACGAATGGAACACCGAGTACGAGCAAGGTTAGTATTACCGGGCCGGAGGGCTGCATAGGCGCGGCTTATGCAGCACTACCCGGGTGTTCTAGTCCTTTTCCGCCATCGATACCATGGTCTTGATGCACTTCAGGGCATATTCGTTCAGTACCATATCGTCTTTTAGAAACCCGAAGGTGCGGCTATAGATCTGGCCGAAGCCAAAGAGGTCGAAGTTGATCCTGGGTACCGGTACCAGCGAAGCCTTGCGGTTGTTCCGGAATTTTTTCCAGGTTTCGGGATCGTCGAGCACCGTAATGATGCGCAGCACTTTGCGGTAAGCGTCCACATCGCCCCAGATCCCGGTATTGATACCGCCGTCCTTCAGGTGAAACAGGCGCGATACGAATTCGGTAAAAACGGGTACGATATGGTCGCGGCTGGCCGAAGTAAAAAAAGCAACTGTGTCGGCCGCCTGGATCAGTTCCACGCTTTTCTGAAGGTCGGGCTCCAGCTCGTCGAACGTAAAAGTATCCGGGAAAGGAGAAAAAGAAAAGTTCATATTGTTGACGAACAAGAGTTCTGCGGTTATGCCTCTTTCGTGCAGGGCATCGTCATAAGCCTTGGAAAGTTGCGCTATGAAAAAATTCTCCGGTTCGAATGCGTTTATGATGACTACTTTACTGGACATAAGCTGCAAAGAAAATCAATATTTGTCGGTTTTAATACCTGAAATTAGAGTACGGAACGGGCATGCCGGCAGGATTGCAAACCGGTAACCGCCCCTTGAAGCCTTAAGATACGGAATTTTCCTGCGTTACCGCCGTATAGCTTCGTGCATAGCCTTGTAGCCGGCAGGAATAAAAACGTTAAAGCATATTGCGCTATGGAGATTTTAGAGAAAATGGCGGCTGATTTCAAGGCGGAAGTAGTTGCCACGCAAATGCTTACCGAAGACCAGGACATTGGCAAGATCCTGATCGACCGCCTGGGCAGTACGCCGCGTACACATACCAAAGACGTCGTTAAAAGTTATGAAGATATAGGGCAGTTCAACCTGGATAAATACACCGTGATCGAAAGTTTCCGGCAGAGTATTTACGAAGCCCTGCCCGAGAATGTATTTCACCCGCCCACGCTGGGTGGCCTGGGCAAGACCCAGGAGGAGATTGTAGAAGAGATCAAGATGCAGCGCCGCAAGGAATGGGAGGCCCGCAATTTTTTCAAGCCTTTCGAGCAGGAGGCGCCTTATCTTGAGATCCAGGCGTTGATGCTGGAACTGATGTATGAAAAGAAAGGCAGTTACGATAACCTCTTCCGGCTTTTCGAACAGGGCTGGCCTGTTATTGCACAGCTGCCTTATAGTATGGCCCTCAGTTTTATCTATATCCTGCCTATCCTGCACCAGGTGCGGGGCAACCGCAACTGGACCGAGAAATGCCTCAGTTTCCTGACCGGTTTCCCGGTAACCATCCGGGAGAATTATGTATCGGGGCATATTGATGAGGCGCTTGAAGGGTTTACCCTGGGCAGTTCGGGCCTGGGTATCAACAGTAGCCTGGGCGGTAATCAATACGACGGCATGTATGGCTGGGACGTCCATGTCGGGCCTGTGCCGGAACCCTATACCCTCGAAATATTGCCCCGGTCGGGCTTTACGGGTTTGCTCGACCTGCTGGCGGAGCACTTTGTACCGGCCGATCTTTTTGTCCGTTATTTTATTAAAACAGAACCCGTGCCCGGTACGGCTTTGATGCCCGAAAGCGCAACAGCCGGAAGACTGGGTTACACTTTTTACCTGTAAGCCTTAATACCCTATGTTGAAAACTATATTCCTGCAATACCTGCTTATGCCTCTGGTTGCCATCGTATCGGGCAGTGTGCTGCTGGTGCTCAAGCGTAAGAACCAGTTGCTGAGCAATAAAAAGCTGATCATTTTTGTATTGCTGTATAGCCTGGTGATGGCTGTGCCTGGCCTGTTTGGCCTGTCCGGCGGCAACTTCGCGCCCTGGAATTATATGTTTGCCCAGCTGATCTATCTCTTATTCGGCGTCGCCTTTGTACACTTTTACGATGTTTATTTCAAACGGGACGTACAGCATTATAAGACCCTGTTCCAGTTAATGGTCATGCTCTTTATCCTGCTGCTGGGCGGTTATCTCTTTGCCTTGCTGTACAACCTGCTTAACGGCAGCCATAACGGTTATACCGGTATGACGGCCATGTTGTCCTTCTTCCTGCCCCTTATCTTTTACTGGACTTACTCGGCCTTTATTGCCATTCCTTTCGAGATCTACAAAGTATGGGAGTACCCCGTAGGTATGGTGGAAGAAGTTAATTTCGACGGGCTCGACTTCAATAAGCTGATGGTGCTGGAACTCGAATTCAGCCGGCAGCCCGACGATGTAGACCGCCTGCGTGTTAAGGCCAAAGCACCCGCCAATATTACTTTTGGCGAATGGTTCCGCAAGTTTATCGACGATTATAATTATAAGTTTCCCAACCAGACCATCGTATTTGAAAAGGAAGACGGCAATATGCACAGCTGGGTATTTTACTCCAAGCGTTCCTTTTTTCACCGGCGGCGCCTGCTGGACCCCGACCAGACCATAGAACAGAACAGGATCAGGGAGCATATCACCATTATTTCCAAAAGGGTGATCGAACACGAAGAAGAATATTTCCACAGAAATGTAACCAAGAAAAATAGTTAAGTATGATTATTCCTCAGAAATACCAGGCTGTAAACTGGGCCGATGGGATGAAGGTGAATAAAGAGCACTTTATCGACACCGAAAATTTCCTGATCGATCAGCTCCGGGATACGGCTTCCCTTATGGTAAACCGCTGGAACTTCGGGATGCTGCCGCCACTGCAGGGTAGCGGCGCCCTTACCAGCGACTATGCCGTAAACAAGACCACCACCAACCAGTTGCAGATTACCATCAACCATTGCCAGGCCGTAACGCAGGGCGGGGTAAGGATCGCTATCGCCAACGAAAGCCTTAAAGAATTTATACGGCTGGCCGATGTGCTGGAAGAGGCCGGCGAACAGGGCCTCGAGTCGGAAGCTACCGAACTGTTTTATGTGGTTATGGTGGTAAGCCTGTTTGAGAAAATGGCCTCGGGCAGTCCGGATCCCGAGGAGATCCCCATACGGCAACCCTTTACCCAGCCGAAATACAGCATCCAGGTCGTGCCGGCAACCAGTGTCAATAAAGAAGAGATTGGCGCCTTCCACCTTATTATCGGGCGGATCCGAAAAAACGGCAGCGAGTTTTATAAAGACGAAAGTTTTATCCCCCCCTGCAGTTCGGTAAGCAGCAACGAACGCCTGCTGAACCATTACCGCCAGATCAATCATTACCTGAGCGATATCCAGAACATATCGGCCCAGATCATACAAAAGATCAATTATAAAAACCAGAAGTCGCCGGTGGCGCTGAACATCCGGCAGGCCTGCCAGGTGATCCTCAACTACTGTGCCACGCATTATTTCAGTCTGCGCAATATCCTGCACCAACAGCCGCCCGTATTCCTGGTAGACGCTTTGTCGCAGCTGGCCAACAGTATGCATTCCTTTATCATTGCCCTGCCGGAAAATGAGAAAGAAGAAATGCTCAATTACTTTTTCGAATGGAGCGATATTACCCCGGTAATCTTTTCGAACCGGCTTTCCGAAGTGATCGAGATCAATTATGATCACTACAATACCGGCGAATACTTCCAGGGTATCGACGATATGCTGCGCAGTATCCTGGCCATCTGGCGCAAGCTCAATACCCTCGAGTATATCGGTCTGCGTAAAGAGAACATCGTGGTAAAAGAAGAAGTACTGTCGAAGGTAACCAAAGACCGCAAGGGCTGGAACATCCTCGATTAAAATGCCGGAAAATTGGCAGGATAAGGAAAAGAGGGACTTTCGGGTCCCTCTTTTTACTTAGTATTTCTTGGTAAAGATATAGTCGTCTTTATGCGAACCGCCTATTTCTTCGCCTCTTTTATCCAGTGCGAACAGCCGGTTCTCGCCTACTTTCAGGAGCAGGTCGGTTGTTTTACCTTTCAGGTGGATCACATTCCCGTTTTTATTCCATTCGAAACGGCCCTTATCCTCGGTGGTTGTCTCTTCGGTATGGTTTTTAAGATACTGTTCCGATCGCAGAAAGGTTTGGTCTTTGTTCAGGGTCAGTACGGTTTTAATACCCGGGCAATCGGCACAGGGCAGAGTAGCCTCGTAGGTGCCGCTCCAGTCGAGGGCGTTTTGCGCGTTGTCGCCGGTGGCGGCTGCGGGTTGTTGCGCGGTGGTATCCGGCTTGCGACCGTCGGTAGTTTTGTTTTTGTCGCCGGTATAGTTACAGGCCGTAAGGCTAAGGCATAATAAAGCAAATGCAACGTCTTTCCTAAGCATAAAGGGTTGGGTTTGTTAATGTCCCATCTTCATAACGGTAAAATGTGTAACCTATTGTTGGCGGTATACCCTTCCTTTTGCGACCGGTACCGGTTACCGTTTCCTGCTTTGCAGGCGGGGGAGGGCCGGCCGTTTTCCTGCCGGGCTTAGGAACCTTGTATTACGGGCGTTTCCACTACCATACGGTAGTTGTTGTTATCTGCACTGTTGTTTTTGATCTTGATAAAAAGCGACTGGGCGATATGGTTCCATTCCGCTTCGTTGAACTCGGTATAATTATAGGGCACCAGTATAATATCGAGCGTACGGATATAACCCTGGCTGGGGTGGGGCGAAGGCGACAGGCCTTTGCGGAACCGCACATCCCTGAGCTTTTTGCCCAGTTCGGCCCGGCAGAAATTGCGGATATCCTCCTGGGTAATGAGCCGGTCGCGGCTGCCCAGCGCAAAACGGCAGGCGTCCAGGCGTTCGCCCGCCTGTAATTGTTCGCGGCCACCGCGGGTCTCGCTCAGCAGGATAATGCCCTGTGCGGCGATATCGGGGCTGTTCTGACAGCGGAACTCGGTACCGGTCCGGATGTTGTTGGCCTCTTCGCCATGCGTTACCCAGTATTCGACCTGTATATTGTCTTCGGCGTCGTAGGGCTCTACGATCAGGTAGCTGGGCGCCTGTTTAATAAATTTATCGATCTGTTCCGATTTGTTCTGGATCTGTTTCAGCTGTTTGGACAGGCCTTCGAGCGAGGTGCGGATAAAGGTCTGGTCGAGCGAGGAGAAAGCCGCCACTTCGTCGCGGGTAAGCTCCAGCAGGTAACCGACCATGTCCTGCGCGGCCCGCTGGTCAAAGCGTTCGGCGCCGCCATGCCGTATCGAGTAATATCCTTTCTGGTGACCGGACGAGCGGCTGAACGGGATCTCGCTGAACTGCCGGCCATGTCCGTCCGATACTTTCTGTACCGTCATAAAACGTTCGTGCAGCTCGGTACGCAAGGGCAGTATATTGTTAAGCCCTTTATAGCTGTAGGTATTATTGATCAGGTAACGGTTAACGACCGGGAAGGCATTGATCGCGATATAACCATTGCCCAGTATATCGTAGGTATAATTAGGCGGGAAGCGTATTTCGAGCCATACCAGGTTTCCCGGTACCTTGCCTGCCAGCTGTTGTTCGGGGAAGCTTTGCAATACCAGGCCGGGATAAGACAGGATGCCCTTGGGGCGCGGCTGCAGCGGGCAGTCGCCCAGGGTTATGAATTTGTGCTGGTACAATCCTTTTACCTCTGTGGTGGCTTTGTGCATCAGGTCGTAGTCCTGGAAGATCTCCTGCTCCGGGGCCCTTTGCTCTTCGGCATAGTTGCGGCCAGCGGTAATGCTTACCGGTTGCCCGTTATAGCTTACCTCGCATAAGGGCAGCAACTGGTATACCCAGGGGCTGGTCTCGAAAGCGGGGAAGTCGAAATAAAGCGACACATCTTTCAGGTTGTCTACTGCCGGGTCGAGTTGCAGGCCTATCATACAGGTAGCCCAGGGCATGGGGTTTACCGTACGGAACAGGGGTTGTTTAAAACCGAATGCATCGAATTCGAACAACTGGTAGCTGTTTACGATACAGGCCACTTTGCCACGGGTAAGCGGGATATGATCTACGGGGGTAAAATTGATCTGTACTTCTTCGTTGCGCAAAGTGCCGCCGCTAAGGGCGTTCAGCCTTTTCTGCACCGAGAAGTGGGTATGCGGGTGCATGTTCAGATTGGCCTCTACCGGTTGCGCCTGCATAATGGCGTGGGCGGCCCGGGGCATGGTAAGCAGGTTTGGCGTCAGCATGCGCGACAGTTTATCAAGCATACGGCCTTCTATATTCTGGGTTTCGTTGGCGGCGCGGTAAATCTCCGTACTGAAAGCTTCGATCAGCAGGCGCACAAAGGGATCGAGCGATACCGGGCTTTTAACGCCCCAGAGGTTGGCGGCATGTTGCATCATCCTCGCCTTAATTGCTTCTTTGGTAAACTGGTTCGTAATCGCGGTATTCATAACACTGGAATTTACCCCGTTTTTTTGTTGTTCATGGTTGGGGTGGGTGGTATTAAACTATCTACGAATGTATTGATTTTAAAAAGATTAGTAGTCTTAAGGATTCTATAATTTTTAGCGGCATAAAGCTGGAAGCCGCTCCTGTCCTCCCGCAGCGTCCCTGGCGTAGCCGCTGCGGAGAAAGGAGAAACATGTTTTCGTCGCGAGGTCTCCTGCAAAGGGACCTTGCGAAGGGGACGCAACACTTATCCACTCGCAGCGTCCCTGGCGGAGACGCTGCGGGGAAAGTAATTGTTGCTCTTGTATAACATGTCTCGCCGCGATCGCTGTGTCGCTGCGAGAAAAATAAAACATTATGCTTCGTCGCGAGGTCTCCTGCAAAGGGACCTTGCGAAGAGGGACGCA
The DNA here is from genome assembly GCF_003014535.1 of Taibaiella chishuiensis. Classification (GTDB taxonomy): domain Bacteria; phylum Bacteroidota; class Bacteroidia; order Chitinophagales; family Chitinophagaceae; genus Taibaiella; species Taibaiella chishuiensis. The sequence continues at coordinate 363,169 of NZ_PYGD01000002.1, forward strand.
ACACTCGTCCACTCGCAGCGTCCCTGGTGTAGCCGCTGCGAAGCAAGTAAAACTATGGCTTCGTCGCGAGGTCTCCTGCAAAGGGACCTTGCGAAGGGGACGCGACACTTATCCACTCACAGCGTGGCTGGCGTAGCCGCTGCGGCGAAGTAATTGTTGCTCTTGTATAACATGTCTCGCTGCGATCGCTGTGTCGCCGCGAGAAAAATAAAACACTATGCTTCGTCGCGAGGTCTCCTGCAAAGGGACCTTGCGAAGGGGACGCAACACTTATCCACTCGCAGCGTCCCTAGCGGAGACGCTGCGGGGAAAGTAATTGTTGCTCTTGTATAACATGTCTCGCTGCGATCGCTGTGTCGCCGCGAGAAAAAACATTAGGCTTCGTCGCGAGGTCTCCTGCAAAGGGACCTTGCGAAGGGGACACAACACTTATCCACTCGCAGTGTCCCTGGCGGAGACGCTGCGGGGAAAGTAATTGTTGCTCTTGTATAACATGTCTCGCTGCGATCGCTGTGTCGCTGCGAGAAAAATAAAACATTATGCTTCGTCGCGCGGTTCATGCAAAGGGACCTTGCGAAGGGGGAAGCAACACTCATCCACTCGCAGCGTCCCTGGCGGAGACGCTGCGAGAAAAATAAAACATTATGCTTCGTCGCGAGGTCTCCTGCAAAGGGACCTTGCGAAAGGTAAACCGCTGAATGCTACAAGAACTACAGGTCCGTAAAACAAAAAAGGCGTACCGGAGTACGCCTTCTGTATATAGTTCGATACAAAGATTAAGGGAAGATACCCAGTTCTTCGTATGCAACACCTACTTTGTTGATAGAGCAGATGAATGCGGCAGTACGCATATCTTCTACGCCGGAATGAGATTTCAGCGCTTCGCGGATCTCGTGGTAAGAAGTGATCATGGTATCTTCCAGGCCGGAGTAAACCAGGTCAACTTCATCAGGACCGTGCAACAGGATCTTACGTTCCATTTCGGTAACGCGTTTGCCGGTCATGCTTTCCATAGCGTGAACGATTTCGCCGTACATATTTTCGCTGAAGCGTTTTTCCAGGCGACCATAACGTACGTGGCTCAGGTTTTTCAACCATTCGAAGTAAGATACGGTAACACCACCTGCGTTCAGGTACATGTCGGGTACTACGATTACACCTTTTTTATTCAGGATCACGTCGGCATCCGGGGTCAGCGGACCGTTGGCTGCTTCGCCGATGATCTTGGCTTTGATATTGGCAGCGTTGCCGCCGTGGATAACGGCTTCCAGCGCAGCAGGGATCAGGATATCACATTCCAGTTCGAGGGCATGAGCGCTTACCGGGATGTTTTCAGCACCGGGGAAGTTCATGATAGAACCGGTTTCTTTACGGTGTGCTACTACTTTCTCCAGGTCCAGGCCATCGGGGTTAGTGATTGCACCTTCGTATTCTGCCAGGCCTACCAGCAGGGCGCCGCTTTCCTGGAAATATTTGGCGGCATGGTAACCTACGTTACCCAGGCCTTGTACCACTACTTTCTTACCGGACAGACCAGTTGTCAGGCCCAGGTTTTTCATGTCTTCGGGTACATTGCACAGCTCGCGGATACCGTAGTATACGCCCAGACCTGTAGCTTCTGTACGGCCGCGTACACCACCCTGTGCGATTGGCTTACCGGTAACGCAGGCTTGTGCGTTCAGTTCGCCCGGGTTCAGGGAAGCGTAGGTATCTACGATCCAGCTCATCTCGCGGGCGCCGGTACCATAGTCAGGAGCAGGTACGTCGATACCAGGTCCGATAAAGTTTTTCTTGGCTAATTCTGAAGTATAACGGCGGGTAATTTTTTCCAGTTCGAACGGCGTGTATTTCTTGGGGTCGATTTTGATACCACCTTTACCACCACCAAACGGTACGTTTACGATGGCGCATTTGTAAGTCATCAGGGCAGCCAGGGCCATTACTTCGTCCTGGTTAACATCCATGCTGAAACGGATACCACCTTTACAGGGCAGTTTGTGGTGGGAGTGCTGTACGCGGTATGCTTCGATTACCTCTACACCATCGCCAATGCGCACCGGGAATTTGATCTGAAGAATGGAGTTACAAGCTTTGATTTGCTCCAGGATACCTTTTTCGAAACGGGTAAATTTAGCCGCTTTATCGAAGTTGCGTTCTACACCCTGAAAGAAGCTGTATTCAGTGTGACCTGAAGTTTCAGTGACTGTTGCCGTATTAGCCATAAATTTTTAAATGAGTGATTAATTACTTAGTGATGTTACTTAGGTTGATTTTTTTCCAGTTTTTTGATTTTACGCTCCAGATTGACCAGAAATAAAATTATGCCGGCAAAAATAGTGCAAATAACCAATACCACAACATATATTTTACCGTTGGAACGAAAAGTTTCGGCCATCGGTGCAGCGTCCTGTGCGCGGCTGATAAAGGGTAAAAACAGGGCCAGGGTGAGTAGATACTTACTCTTCAGCAGAGCTGCCATTTTATGCATTATTTTCATGTAAAATATCTTTCTTGATCAGTAAACTAAAACGTATTCTTAAAGAGGTGATCCATACGCCCAGCAGGATCCAGCCCAGTACGGCGATATAGAAGGTAGGGCGTAATTCGGGCGCCATGTCTTTCGTATTGAAACCCGGGTTGCCGCCATTGCCCGGGTGCAGCGAATCGGTAAGCCGGGGCAGTACAAACAACAGGGGAATCAGGAGCGCATAGGCAAATACATTGAAAACCGCGCCCAGCTTGGCCCGCTTGTCGGGATCGTTAACCGAACTGCGCAGTGCCAGGGTGGCAAAATAAATCAGCATACAAATGGCGGCACTCAGCTCCTTGGGATCGTTGCTCCAGGCAGCGCCCCAGGTAAACTGTGCCCATTCCATACCGGTTATCAGGCCCAGCGTGCCAAACAGCAGGCCGGTATTGATAAACTGCAGGGCATAGATATCATCGACCAGGTTGCCTTTGCGCAGGTAACGGATCGAGTATACCAGGCTCGCGGTAAACAGGATGATCATACCAAACCACATGGGCACATGGAAGAACAGGTTGCGGATTGTTTCATTAAGAATAAACATCTCGGGAACGGGAAGCAAAAGCCCGCCCACAAAAGCGAAGGTAAGCAGCAAGACACATAAGATCTTCCACCAGGATTTTCTCATTGCAGATTCATTTCATCCTGCGCCAGGAGATGGCTGCAGGAAATTTGCGCAAAGGTAGTGATTAAGTAATATAAAATTCAGATTATAAAAATGATTCTGAACAGGAAGCACCCGCCCTGGTATAGCGCAATTTTAAATACTGATGGCGCATTCTCTTACCGGTGTTGTACCTTCGCGCTCTTATTCTATTATACCAGACCCGATGATAACTATTATATCCGGTACCAACAGGACGGGCAGCAGAACGCTCCAGGTGGCTACCCATTATTATAAAATTTTACAGGACCTCAACCAGGACGTACACCTGGTTTCTCTTGTGGGCTGCAATGTACTGGAACGGAATGATGAAGTGAAAGAGTTAGAGGCCGGATTACTGATCCCTTCAGAAAAGTTTATTTTCATCATGCCGGAATACAACGGCAGTTTCCCCGGCGTACTCAAAGCCCTGCTCGATAATTCGGATATCCGCAAATGCTGGTGGCATAAAAAAGTGTCGCTGGTGGGCGTGGCTGATGGCCGCGGCGGCAACCTGCGGGGTATCGAACACATGACCAATATCCTGCATTACCTGAAAATGAACGTACATTATAATAAACTGCCTTTATCCCGCATCAACGAAGAGCTGGATGCCGAAGGCCGTTTCCTGCATGAGCGTACCCTGGCCGCTATCTCCGAACAGGTGGAAGGTTTCGTGGCTTATTAGCAGCCGGCACAGGCAGCTTATACGGCCTTTCTGCAGGAAGGGCCGTTTTGTTTTTTAACCCCTGCATTTTGTATTGCAATTTGAAACTTATGTATAAAAATAGATTGCTTGTCCTGGTCTTCCTGTTGTCTTGCGCAGCCTGCAGCAGCCTGCGTAGGGTTAAGAACGACGACCGGGTGCAATTGCCCGAAGTGAATGTAAGCAGCGAAGATCAGGCGCTTGGGCTTTACCGCGCAACGGCGGCCAGGGTGTGGGAGCTGGTACATACCGATATCGATATCCGTTTTAATATGGCGGAGCGTTCGGCGCAGGCTTTAACCACGATCACACTGCATCCTTATTATTATGCTACCGACAGCGTAGTGCTCGATGCCAAAGGCATGCGTATCGAAGCCGTGGCTGATGGCAAGGGCAATAGCTTGCCTTATACTTACGATACGTTACAATTAACCGTAAAGCTGCCCGCTACCTACCGCAGGCAGGATACCCTGAGCTTAAGCGTGCGTTATACCGCATTACCTTATGCAAGCACCGCCGGGGGCAACAGCGCCATACGCGAGGATCGTGGCCTTTACTTTATCAATACCCGTGGCGATGAGCCTTATAAACCGCTGCAGGTATGGACCCAGGGCGAAACAGAAGCCAACAGTCATTGGTTCCCCACCTTCGATAAAACCAATTTCCGTTCAACCTTCCGTATTACCATGCATGTGCCCGATACCCTGGTTACCCTCAGCAATGGCAGGCTGAGCGCGTCTAAACGCGAGGCCGGTGGTATGCGCGCCGATACCTGGGAGCAGGAACAGCCGGTACCGCCTTACCTGGCTATGATGGCCATCAGTAATTTTCATGTGGCGAAAGATAGCTGGAAAGGAAAAGAAGTAAGCTATTATGTGCCGCAGTCTTATGCGCCCTATGCCAAAGACATCTTCCGGCACACCCCCGAAATGATCGATTTCTATTCCCGTTTGCTGAAGGTCGATTATCCCTGGTACAAATACAGCCAGGTTATCGGTTACGATTATGTTTCGGGCGCTATGGAAAACGTAACGGCAAGCCTGTTCGGCGCTTTTAACCTCAAGGATAAGCGGCAGGTGGATGAGGATAACAATGACTTTATCGTAGCGCACGAACTGTTTCACCAATGGTTTGGCGATTATGTTACGGCAGAGTCCTGGAGCAACCTCACACTCAACGAATCATTTGCCGACTATGGCGAACACCTGTGGAGCGAATACAAATACGGTAAGACCGCAAGACAGAAGAACTGGATGAATGGTCTGGGCAAATACCTGAAACAGGCGGCATACAACGATCCGCCGCTGGTGCGTTTTCATTACCGGCACGAAGGCGAAATGTTCGACCGTGTATCCTATTCCAAAGGCGGCCTCATCCTGCATTACCTGCGGCAGCTTACCGGCGACGAGGCCTTCTTCGATGCATTGCATCTTTACCTTACGCGCAATGCCCTGCAGAGCGCCGAAGCCACACAGTTACGGCTGGCCTTCGAGCAGGTTACCGGTCGCGACTGGAACTGGTTTTTCAATCAATGGTATTATAAAGGCGGGCATCCCAAACTGTCGGTGCGTTACAGTTATAACGACAAAGACCGGAAGGTAACCGTTACCGCCACCCAGCTGCAAAGCGATACGCTGGGCCTCTACCGCCTGCCGCTGCGGCTGGCACTCGTTACCGAGCAGGGCGTCAAAGAGTTTGACTGGAACGTAGAGCAACGCGAAGAGCAATTTGTTTATGCCTATCCCGGCGGACAAAGGCCGGTAGTGATACCAGATGCAGGACATTGGCTGCCCGGCGAGCTGGAAGAGACTAAAGACGCCGGCCTCTGGCAAATGCAATATCAATACAGCAACGATTTCATCAGCAAATGGCTGGCGCTCGATGCCTGCCTCGACCTGAAACGCAACGACACGGCGGAAGCCGTATGGCTGCTGGCTTTAAACGATAAGGAGCCTGCGCTGAGCACTATGGCGATAACAGCGCGCAGTTATAAAGGCAACCAGGTTATTCCGGATACCTGGATCAAAGCGCTGGGGCAGATGGCTGCATCCGGCCCCGATAGCAAGGCCAGGGCGGCTGCGCTGCAGGCACTGGGCGACCGGCAGGATGCCGCGTATACCACGGTATACGAACTGGCGATACACGAACCTTCGTACAAAGTAGCGGCAGCGGGCCTGTATGCGCTCAACCAGGTAAACCATAACCGCGCGATAGACGCCGTAAGGGAATTACAAAAGCAGGAATTGTATCCTTCCGATCTGCTGAATGCCTGTGCCCGGGTATTGGCGCAGGATGGGCGTAAAGAGGATTATCCATTTTTCGAAACCTCGATCGTACGTTGTCTCGAAGGGCGCAGGGCCGCCTTCCTGCCCGAACTGGAAGATTATCTCCGTCATGTAAAAGACGAAGCGACTTATAACAAGGGTATCCAACTGCTGCAAAGCCTGGCCCACAGGGATCCCTCGCCCACAGCGGCATTCAATATTGCCGCGGCGCTTTACGAACAATCGCGTTATGCGGATAAACAGGCGAAGATTGCCGACGATAAAACAGAGGTCGAAGATTATAAAAACCGCAGCACAACGGCGATGAATGCCTGGATCGCCTACAAAAAGGCCATTGATCCGGAAGAGAAACAGGTATTGCAGATGATCGAAGAACTGGAAAAAGGGAAGCAGGAGTAAAGCGTATCGTACTAAAAAATTATGTAATCATGCAAACAACCGGACCGGGTACCGATCAATTGCCTGTACTGCTTATCCCCGAAAAAACGGACAGGGAGCTGGAACAGGTAGCTGCCGCCTGGATACTGCGGGGTGGGGCAGTGAAGCGCCTGGGCAAGTATTGGATAAAGAACGAAGCGTTGACCCGGGCGCCGCTTGCGCTTTACGGCAACCAGACTTTCGTACTGGTATTGGCACAGATCTACGGCCTGGCGCCACTTATGCCCGACGATACCCTCATTGCCCGGTTGGATACGGCCTGGACCAAAAGAACGATACAGCAGCTTACTATCGCACAACTCAACGATAACAGCTTCCCGGCGTTTATAAAACCCGTTATCCCTAAACTGTTTGCCGCCGGCATATTTAACCGGAAGGCAGACCTGGAGCAGGTTGTGGCAGGGCTGCAACCAACAGAAGAGATCCTGCATGCCGCTATTGTGCCCGGTATTATTGCCGAGGCAAGAAGTTTTGTGTTGGGCGGTGTAGTCCTTGATATCGCCTTTTATGAAGGCATGGCCGATATCGGCGATGGGATACACTTCCTCGAGGCCTTCCTGCAAAAACACAATACCATATTGCCTTATGCCCTGGTGGTAGATATAGCCTATACGGAGTCCACCGGCTGGTTTGTACTGGAATTCAATGCCGGATGGGGAGCCGGGTTAAACAATTGCAACGCGGAAAAGGTGCTGGACTGTATTATCGCGGCCACAGCCCGGACATAATAATGCCTATGCTGGTCGCGGCAACCAGGTTACGCGTTGTAAAGTTTAGGTCCTGCTATATGAAATACAAATCAAAAGTATTATTATTGGGTAATCATTAAATACCCGGCATGAAACGGAAATTGATTTATGTTGTTGCGTTTTGCTGCTTATTGTTGGCAGACCGGTCCTCATTTGCACAGACCTTCGAAGTGCCGAAGCAAGTAAAGCTGGAACAAAAGGAAGACTATAAGAAATACGAGCAGGATGTGGTACAGGCAGCCGATTGGCTGGTAGCTACCGACCTGGATATGGAAACGGTAAAGCGCCGGCAAATAAGCGCTTTCCTGATCAAATGGTTAAGCGGTACGCCGGATATAACGATAGATATCCATCCCGGTATCAGTAACCTGTACGGCGACAACACGGAACTGATGCTGATCTATATGGCTACATATGGGAAATACTATATCCAGCATAAAGATGCGCAGCAACCGGATGCCATAAAAGCCGCTGTAGAGGCGATGATCACCGTTTATAAAAAAGGTACCAGGATAGAGGCCAACCCCGAAATGGATAAACTCATCGCTATGGACGCTGCTAAAAAGGACCAGTATATCCGAAAAAATCTTATCCTTAAACCTTAAGGAAAACACTTGTCGATTTTATAGCATTGTTGATTGGTCCGGCGGGTAAGGACTATGATTCTACCCGGACCATTTGCCCTGATCGTAGCGCGACGCTACGATCGGTAAAGAGGCTACGGCTGGCCCACCCAGGGCCTTTTAAGAAAAATGCAACAGCCCCCGGAACGCGAAATGTCGTTTCTTTACGGCCTGTGTTGGATCTCCGTTTTTTTACTAAACCCCGAAACATGTTCCGTTACCTGTTTTTATGCTGCCTGTTGCTGGTTGCAGCCCCTGCTGTTTTTGCGCAACAATATCTCCTGCCCAACGAAGAGCGCATCTTCTCGTTCGATACCCGCAATGGCAAAAAAGTAATGCTGGCCAAAGATAAAGGCGATGCCTATATCATTTACCGTTTCGGTACCGCCGGCAAAATTGAATTTGAATTTCCGGGCAAAACAAAAGACAGCTGGAAGCAGCTTAAATACGCCTTCTGGCTGCGGGGCGGGGGACCGCAAAACGAAGGCATCGACCTGAATTATGTTTCTTTTTCCAACAAGGGTTATACCTATGTCATCTATGATACCTATCGTGCTGTGGGGGAACTGCAGCGAGTTGGTATCAAGGTCATCGACAATGCCACTAAAAAAGAAACCGATATCCCCGGTAACCTCAAAAGCCGCAAAGGCAATATTATCGATCTTCGCGAAAATACCCTGATCGAAAAAGGCGACGAGTTGTTTGACTAAATACAAAATACATCAGCCCGGTTCGCTACAATATAACTGGTCATAGCGCCCCGCTATGACCAGGATGTTCGGTTACTTGTCATAGCGTCCTGCTACGACTTATGATGTATATCCGTAAATATTTTAATCCACCGCATACTCCGTCTTCAGCGTGATCGATGCCGTCTTGTTTTTGGAGGAGGTATTGAAGGCGCCGCCATAGCTATAATCTTCGTTGCTGTTTTTGCCGGTAATCTGGAATACGCCCATATTAGCGTTCTTCAGGCTGCCCAGGCTGCTGCCGGCATTCTTGGCAATGCTTTCGGCGCGGCTTTTGGCATCGGCGCTGGCTTTGGCCAGCAGGTCGATCTTCAGTTCCGACAGGCGGGAGTAGAAATAGGCCGGGGCCGAGGAGTTGATCTCGATGCCCTGCTCGATCAGTTCGGTAATTTCCCGGCTAATGCCTTCTACCTTTTCAATATTTTTCGATTCTACTTTTACGGTTTGTTTCAGCACATAACCGTTAAACACCGTAGATACGATACGGCCGTTCTCATCCGATTTGTTGCTGAAGTCTTTATTGATATCTACCGAAGAGAAAACCAGCTCCGCATCGGCCAGGCCTTTGGTTCTGAGGTAGGCCCTGATATTGTGCTCATCCTCTTTCAGGGCAGCATAGGCCGTCTTCAGGTCCATATTGGTCCGGGAGTAATTGCCCGTCCATACGATCAGGTCGCTTACAAAATCTTTTTCCGCCAGGCCGGTAACCGTAATCTTATCGGCCGTGCGGTATTTGTATTTAAAGGCGGCGCCCGCAATCAGGGCAAACAACACAATGGCTATTCCGATAATAATGGCATTCAGGGCGTTTTTCATGAAGGGGTGGTTTTAACCAAAGTTAAAAATATTTCAGGCAATCCCCTTTGTTAAAAAATAAAGAAGCCGCCCGGGTAGGGCGGCCTCGACTCCGGTTACAGGGCTTATTCGGGGTCTATGCGGTTAAAGCGGTTGTGTTCCATTCTTTTTTGTTTGGCCACCCTTTTGCCCCTGAAGAAGAGGTACAGGTTGAGAAACAGCATACCGCCCAGGTAAATGCTGAATCCGCCCACTTTATAGCTCAGTACTTCGATAATGTCCTGGGCGCCGGCCAGTTCCAGGTTGATCTTCAGGATATACAGGGCAAAGCCGATATTGAGCAGGTAAAAGCCGATGCGGAACAGCGTATTGGTGGCCAGGGCAATCTCTTCGCGGCCGTTGAAGATATCTTTCATAAACACGATACTGTTGCGGAAAAGGGTGTGGGCTACATACCAGGTAAGAGCCAGGGCCACAGGCAGGTAAATGAGATAGGCGATAACCATATTGGTATTGGTGTGGAGCGCTTGATAAGTGTTCATAACAGGAAGTATTAAGGGGTTATTGTTTTGTGTTTCTGAGCAAGGAAATAAATAAGCAACATATTGAAGTAATGGGTTACGGCCAGGATCAGGATGAGGATGCCGATATTGCCGCTGAGCGAATCGATGAGCTGGGCCGGGCTGCGGATGCGCTCCCAACTGCGGAGCTTCAGGAAGGCATACCCCATATTGAACAGGTAATAGGCGATCAACAGGATATTATTGGTGGTATCGGTAGACGCGGTATCGCCTTTGTACAATTGCAGTATGAATACCCGGCCACTGCGATGAAATAGCCTGCCCAGCCAGTAAATAATATACACCATCAGGACGAGGTAAATAATATAGGCTACAATATTGCTGTTCATAACCTTTGCGTTTTAAAAAGCTTATCGTTGCATTTGCTGCACAAAGATAGTAGTATATTCTGAATTTTCAATAATTTCTGAAAATAAAATTCAATTCACTTTCCGGGACATCTAATTACACCGCAGCCCGGCAATCTGTAGGCAATTCAATACCTTTGCAGGACTAATAGTGCGCCCGTTTTGAACCAGAAAGTATTTTTAATAACACCTCCTTTTACCCAGCTCAATACGCCTTACCCGGCTACCGCCTACCTGAAGGGTTTTCTCAATACCCAACAGGTACCCGCATACCAGTCGGATATGGGTATAGAGGTCATTCTCGAACTCTTTTCGGAGCAGGGATTACGGGCGTTATTTGATACCGTGGCCCGGTCGGGCAAAACCCTGTCGGCCAACAGCCGGCGTATTATGAACCTGAAGCAGGAGTACCTGAAGACGATCGCACCGGTTATCGATTTCCTGCAGGACCGTAATCCCACACTGGCGCACCTGGTATGCACCGGCAACTACCTGCCCGAAGCCTCGCGCTTTGCCCAGGTGGCCGACCTGGAATGGGCCTTCGGCGCTATGGGTATCCGCGACAAGGCCCGGCACCTGGTTACGCTTTACCTCGAAGATATTTCCGATCTTATTATCGAAGCGGTGGACCCGCATTTTGGTTTCAGCCGTTATGCAGAGCGCCTGGGGCGTTCGGCATCTACCTTCGACGAGCTGGATACCGCGCTCAGCGCCGATGATACCTATATCGACACCCTTTTGTTCCGCAGGCTGGAACTGAAGATCGCGGCCGAGCAACCGACGCTCGTTGCCATATCGGCGCCTTTTCCCGGTAACCTGTACAGCGCTTTTAAATGCGGGCAGTGGATTAAAAAACATTATCCGCATATCAAAGTATGCCTGGGCGGCGGTTATGCCAATACCGAACTGCGCTCGCTTACCGATCCGCGGGTGTTCCGCTTTATCGACTTTATTACCCTCGACGATGGCGAGGCGCCCATCCTGCACCTGCTCGAGTACCTGGAAGGCAAGCGTCCCATCGATTTCCTCAAACGCACCTTTGCATTGCTGGACGGTGTAGTTACCTATTTCAACGGTTCTATGCTGCCGGACTATAAACAGAAAGATGTGGGCACACCCGACTATTCGGACCTGCCGCTGGACCGCTATCTTTCGGTGATCGAGATCGCCAATCCCATGCACCGCCTCTGGAGCGACGGGCGCTGGAATAAGCTTACCCTGGCGCATGGCTGTTACTGGGGCAAATGTACCTTCTGCGATATTTCGCTCGATTATATCAAAACCTACGAAGCCGCGTCGGCCAGGGTCCTGGTCGATAAGATCGAAGAGATCATCAACCAGACCGGGCAGAACGGGTTTCATTTTGTAGATGAAGCTGCGCCACCGGCCCTGATGCGCGAACTGGCGCTCGAGATCCTGCGCCGCGGGCTTACCGTGGTTTGGTGGACCAATGTTCGTTTCGAAAAAAGTTTTACAGCCGACCTTTGCCGGCTGTTTGCCGCATCGGGTTGTATTGCCATATCCGGCGGCCTGGAAGTGGCTTCAGACCGCTTGCTCCAGCTCATCAACAAAGGGGTTACGGTAAAACAGGTAGCACGCGTGGCCGATAATTTTACCACCGCCGGTATTATGGTGCATGCTTACCTGATGTATGGTTTCCCGACACAAACCGCACAGGAAACGATCGATGCCCTGGAGGTGGTGCGGCAGTTGTTTATGCTGAACGTGGTCCAGTCGGGCTTCTGGCACCAGTTTGCCATGACGGCGCATAGTCCAGTGGGTATGTTTCCCGAGCAGTTTAAGGTAAAGCGGGTATCCGAACTGGCGGGTAGTTTTGCCAACAACGATCTCGAACATACCGATCCCACCGGTTGCGATCATGAGACCTTTAGCTCGGGCCTGCGCAAATCGCTGTTTAACTATATGCATGGCATCTGCTTCGATTTTCCCCTGCAGGATTGGTTCGATTTTAAGGTGCCCCGTACCCGTGTACCGGCCGGTTATATCGAAGAGGCGCTTACCGAACCGGAAGAGAAAACCATAAAGCCCAGTACGAAGATGGTATGGATCGGCGGGCAGCCCGCAATGGAAACCCATACGAAGACGAAGAAGGGTAAAACCTATACCCGTACGGTATTGCAGTTCCCCGTAAAACGGGAAGACGTGGAGATCATTATCCCCGAAAAGACCGGGAAATGGCTGCTGGAGCTGTTCCCCTTATTATCGATAACGAATGATAAGACCTTTACTTATGGCGAGTTCGTCAAAGCTTTCGAACAACTGGAGCAGGAAGAGTTCAGCGATTTCGACGATTTCTGGCAGGACGAAGCTGTGCTGCAGTTGCGGGATCATGGCCTTTTATTGCTGTAATCACTGTCCCCATTTATAACCTTTGGGGTCGAGTCCGCAGAGGTTCAATACCCGGTCTACAACGGTTTGCGTGGCATCTTCGAGGGTTACCGGCTTATGGTAAAACGATGGCGACCCGGGGCAGATAATACCGCCGGCTTCGGTTACGGCTTTCATATTGTTGATATGGATCAGGCTGTAGGGCATTTCGCGGATCACGCAAATAAGTTTCCTTCTTTCTTTCAGCATCACATCGGCTGCGCGGGTGATCAGGTTATCGCTGATGCCGCCTGCGATGCGGCCCAGGGTGCCCATGCTACAGGGGCAAATAATAAGCGCTTTATAGTCGGAGCTGCCCGATGCGAAAGGCGCATAGAAGTCGTGTTTATGCCATACCTTAAAAGGGAAACGGTCAAAATTCCGGTTGCTCAGCTCTTCTTCCCACACGGTTTTAGCATTATCGCTCCATACGATACTTACCTCCTCGACCTGGTCCTGCATCTGCTGCAGCTTATGCAGCAACTGCTGTACATAGATCGATCCGCTGGCGCCGGTTACCGCTACTGCTATTTTCATCCTGCTGAATTTAATGTTAATGGAGCAAAACTAAAGCATCTAATTTGTAAATTGCAAAGTATAACCCCTAAAATGGCCGGTCGCGACCAGCGGCCCGGTATATTAGGATAAAAGCTGTTTATGAAACGTTTTGTATTAATGATGTGCGTGCTGGCCGCCTTTTCGGGCGCAGCCTGCGGCAACCAGAAAGGAAATGAAGCATCTGCACCCAAAGAAACCGAGGTAGCAGCGGCCAACGAGATTCACTGGCTGACCTTCGAAGAAGCGGAAAAGAAAATGAAAGAGCAGCCCCGTAAGGTGCTGGTCGATATCTATACCGACTGGTGCGGCTGGTGTAAGGTAATGGACAAAAAGACCTATACCAATGCCGCCCTGATCAAGTATGTCAACGAAAATTTCTATGCCGTTAAGTTCAACGCGGAACAACGCGCGCCGATCAATTTCGCCGGTAAAAAATGGGAGTTCATCGAACAGAACAGGGCCAACCAGCTCGCAGTAGAATTAATGAGCGGACAGATGTCGTACCCGACAACGGTGATTATGGAAGAAGGCTTTAAAAATGCCCAGCCTATGCCGGGGTATATGGAAACCTTCCAGATGGAAAGCGTACTGAAATACATCGCCGGCGACAACCATAAGAAAATGTCCTGGAACGACTGGCAGCACGGCTTTAAGGCCGAATGGGGCAAGTAAGCATCAGTAAATTAGGTAATCCGGGTGTTCCCGGTCATAAAAAACCTGCAGTCTTAAACAGCTGCAGGTTTTATTTTATCGATGCACCAGGCGCTCCAGTACCGGCCTGTACGGCTCAGGATCCAGCAGCGTTCCCGCCCGGCGCTGATATGCTGCGTGGCCAGGCCCAGGGCAAAGGCCGATGCCGTGGGATATTCGCCGCACCAGGCTTTATAAGGCAGCGTGCTCAGGTGCGGAAACCAGGTATTCGTAAATGAGGTATCTGTAAGAACGGAGCCGTCGAGCAACAGGTCGGTGGCTGCGGGTTGCAGGCCCTGCCTGTCGAAAAATGCCTGTAACTGAGCCCCCGCTTCTTCTTCGGTGCGGGCAACGAACATATCGAAGGCCCTGATCTGCGCCAGCGAATGGACTTGTGCCTTTTGCGATAAGAGGAAGAACGCCGCACCTTCGCCGGCCGTTGCCCCTGCTGCAAAAACATGGAACCGGTTCAGCAGGTCGTAACTGGTATCGGTGCATTCGTCTACGGCGCCGGCCAGTACCTGGTAGTCCGGTTGTGCCTCCAGGGTTAATGCGGCGTCGAGCAACGCGCTTTCAAAGGAATGCCCTTTATGCACATAGGTCATATTATGGGCGTTGCAGCCGAGGCTCAGTGCGATCTGGCCCGCTACGGTATTGTGCGTGGACTGGATAAACGAAGTAGGCGAAAGCGCCTGCTCCTCCTGCCCGATCATTTTACCCAGGAAATTTTCGGAATCCTGCAACATACCGAAAGCCGTACCGGCATGTATGGCATCAGGCATACTCACACCGGCTTCCTGCAGGCATAATTTTGCAGCGGCCACGCCGGTGCGTACCGGTTTGGTCATCCGGCGCAGTTGCATCGGCGGTATCAGGTCTTTATAGTCAGGTTCTGCACAGTTTGCACGCGCTGCGGTGAGCCCTGCCGATTGCGGCAAGTCGCTTTTGGAAGTAAGGGTACCGGCAGGCGTAATGCTGCAAAAACTGTTGATATACATAAGCAGGGTATGAAGGTCAAAAATAAACTTTAATCGGTGCCGCACAAAAAACGAAGTGCCGGAACTACCTGTCCGGGGAAAATAAAACGCGCTTAGCGTAATTTTAAACTAATTTTAAGGACTTACTATGCACTACCTGAACCGCATTACCTGGAAAAGAATAACGGCTATCCTCCTGTTGCTGGGGGCCCTGGGCGCATCTGCCCAAAACGGGCAACCGCAATTTATAAAAGACGCCATGAAGGGCTGCCTGGTATGGGACGAGTACTACGGGCCCCAAGACAAGGTGACCTGGACCGGCGGCTGTAAAAATAAATATGCAGAAGGCCAGGGCACGCTTACCTGGTATGAGGGCGAGCAATTAACAGCAACCTACGAAGGCGCCCTGCGCCAGGGAAAACCCGCAGGGCAGGGGCGTTACGATATCCGGAACTATGCCCGTATGGAAGGTACTTTTTACAACGGGCAGCTGAACGGGAAAGGCAAAATGGTATTTGAAAATGGCGGCAGGCTCGAGGGTAATTTTGTGAACGGTATGTTCCTCGACCTGGATACCTTCTTTTTAAACCGCTTAAGCAAACATGTATTGCCTTTCAGGGATACGGCCGGCATTTACAGTACGGGTGGGGGCGGGCTGCACTATTACGCATTGCCGCCGCGCGACAGGATCAGGGCTACCCTGGTGTTGCTGCCCTCTACCCGCGAGAACACGGAAAACGTGATCAGCGCAAACAAAACCCTGATACAGGAGGCTTTCGGGAAGGGCATACTCATGGTCGTGGTATCGGCCAATAGCAACAAAGGCCTGGAGCACGATACCTTCGCCTTTAATTTTTTAAACCGGGTCTTTGCCGATGTCATGGCCATCTACAAGGCTCCGCCGGGTACATTCATATTAAGCGGTTTGTCGCTGGGTGGCGAGAATGCGCTGCAATATACCGAGATGTCGCGTAACCCCGCCTGTAGCACGCTGATCAGGCCTATGGCCGTAATCGGCGTAGATCCGCCGGTCGATATGGAGGACCTGTACCTGCGGGCCCGCGAAGAAATTGCGGCTTATGCTAAAGATTCCAATAATCTTACGGCGGGCAAACAACTGGCCTGGAACGAAGATCATTTCCTGGTCGACTATTTTCACCAGTTGTATGGCGGGCCGCCCGAACAGTTCCGCGACCGGTATATCGCCGGTTCGCAGTTTTCGCGGGGCCAGGCTGATGGCGGTAATGCCCGGTACTTGCTGGATGTGCCGGTAAGGCTGTATTGCGATCCTGATATCCTCTGGCAATTAAAGAACAGGAATCGCGACTACTACCATATGAATGCGGCGAGCCTCTCGGCTATGATCAATTTTTTAACGATAAACGGCAATAAGCAGGCCGAGCTCATACCCGCTTTGGGCAAGGGCTACCGGGTAGACGGTACGCGGCACCCGCATTCCTGGTCGATCGTCGATGCCGGCGATTGCCTGAACTGGATCGCAGGCCTGATTAAAGAATAGACGCAGGTAAATTATGTCCCGTAATATAATACGATATCGCCAGGGTGGTTCGCAGCAGCATAAGCCTGCTGTGCCTTACCCGAACGAAGAGCCGATGGAGGAGTCTGAACTGGCTTTCCTTGTTGCCAAACGCGACAAGGACCGGTCGAGCCTTGTGCGTACGCTGCGTACCTTGTGTATCGCTTTTGTTATACTGCCCTTTGGCGCGGGCGCCGTACTTGAAAGTATCCGGCGGGTCAACGATGCCAAACGTCATCTGCCCGTTCACGAAGAGTCTTTTGGCAGCCGGTATGCTTTTTTTATCGGCATCCTGTTCCTGTTGTTCCTCATCAGCCTGGCAGGTTATATCAGTTATGTACGTACCCTTAAGCGGGTGATCACCGATATACGGCGGGGGCTTAAAACCGTGGAGCAGACCACCATATCCCGTAAGGTGTATATGACCCATAATGATACCTGCCACTTTTATCTCCGCTCCTCCAGCAGGCTCAGTATCGAAGTGAGCCGCGAAGATTATGAACATTACGAAGAAGAAGACGAGATCAATATCGAGTACAGCACTTATGCCAAGGTATATTTCGGTTATTACTGATGCCTTTGCTGCATCTGTTCCAGTAAGGCCTGCAGGTAAGGGCCGGCCCATTGCAGGCGGCTGCCATACCAGCTGAACATTTCTCCATCGACCAGCAGGATATGCGCCTGCGGCACGATAGCCTGTAGCTCCGCAATATGTTTTTCTTTAAAGGGGTAAGGTTCCGAAGACAGGAAGATATACTGCGGGTTACGCTCGCTTATTTCGGCGGCGCTGATCTGCGGGTAGCGGTCCGCTTCTGCCCAGGCATTCTGTAAACCTATCCGGTTAAGGATATCGTGTATAAAGGTATCGCGTCCCACCGTCATCCAGGGATCGCGCCAGATCAGGTAAAGCACCGAAGGGGCAAACGCCGGCGGTGCAATGGCAGCAAAACCTTCCCTGATGTTTTTATTGATGGCTGCCGCTGCTCCGGTCCTGCCGGTAAGCGCGCCTACAGCGGCGATCATGGCTTCCGAATCCTGCAGGTTATGAATATCGCTCATCCATACCGGTGCTATCGTGGTAAGGGATTCCACCTGTTCGCGTACATTCTCTTCTTTGTTGGCAATAATAAGATCGGGGGCCAAAGCCTGTACCTTATCGAAGTGTACGGTTTTGGTGCCGCCTATGCGCGGCTTGCTGCGGAACCATGTTTCGGGGTGAATGCAAAACTTGGTAATACCGGCCACGGTTTCGTCCAGTCCCAGGTGGTAGAGCAACTCGGTCTGCGAAGGTACCAGCGATACGATCCTGCGGGGCAGGCCGCTCAGCTGGTGCGGGCCGGGAAGAAAAGACATAGGCAAAGGTTTAAATCGCTACCGGCGCGGCTGGCGTAGGTAACAGCAGTTGTAAAAATAAGAGATCGAGCCACTGGTCGAACTTATAACCCACCTGTTTAAAATGGGCTACCTGCTCGAAGCCGAACTGCTCATGCAGTTTAATACTGGCCGCGTTACTGGCATCGATACCGGCTACGATGGTATGCAGGTCCATGGCCTTTGCGGCTTCGATCAGCGGCGGCATCAGCATTTTGGCTATGCCTTTGCCCCGGTGCTCCGGGTGTACATACACCGAACTCTCGGCGGTATATTTATAGGCGGCAAAGGCGCGGAAAGGACCGAGGCTGCTATACCCTGCAACGGCGCCCCGGCTGTCGGCCACCAGTACCGGGAAGCCTTGCTCTTGTCTTTCGCGCAACCAGGCCAGGCGCATGTCCGGGCTATGCGGCACATAATTGTAAATGGCCGTGGTATGCAGTATGGCGTCGTTATAGATCTCCAGTATGCCCGGCACGTCGGCTTCGGTAGCGGGCCGTATGTGCAGGGGAGCGTTGTGGTCGGTAGCGTGCATATTACTTGTGCTTATCTTCTGAAAATGATCCGGAATGTAGTGCCCTTGCCGGGTTCCGACTGTTTTACGAATATGCTGGCATGGTGGTATTTCTGGATAATACGCTTGGCCAGCGATAAGCCCAGTCCCCATCCGCGTTTCTTGGTCGAATAGCCGGGAGCGAATACTTTCTTGAAATTGTTTTTCGGTATGCCTTTGCCTGTATCGCTTATATCGATGGTAACCAGCCTGGGCTGGTTGGTCAACTGTATAAATATGCGGCCCTGGCCTTCCATGGCATCGAGGGCATTACGGATCAGGTTTTCGATTACCCAGTCGAACAGGGGCGCGCTCAGCAGCACCTGTACATCTTCTTCGGTGCCATGGTCGAAGTCGATGGTTACCTTATTGGGTTTACGCATACGCATGTAGTCCACCATGCCCTGCAGGCGTTCGATCAGGTTCTCCTCTTTCAGTTCGGGTATACTGCCGATTTTGGAGAAACGGTCGGCGATCAGTTGCAGGCGGGTTACATCTTTCTCCATTTCCTCCACCCACTCGCGGTTGCTTTCGTTGTCCTTCAGTAATTCCATCCAGGCTACGATCGAGGTCAGCGGCGTGCCGATCTGGTGTGCCGTCTCTTTCGACATGCCCACCCATACCTGGTTCTGCAGGCTTTGCTGGGCATTGGATACCGCGATAAATACAATCAGCAGGAATACGCAGGTAATGGCGATCAGCAGCAGGGGGTAATACTTGAGGCTGCGCAGCAGGCTGGAGTCGCCGTAATACACCAGGTTTTTGCCCACCTGGTTATTGGCTACGGGGTAGAAAGAAGGAATGGGCATATGGAACCGGCCAAACTCTTCCAGCTTGCGTTTGATATAACTGCTGTCCTGCCGCAGGCGCGTGGAGTCGAGGTTGACATGGTACTGGATATTGCCCTTTTCGTCGGTAATGATCAGCGGGATACTGGTATTCTGCGTAATCACTTTGGAGGCAAAGGTGATATCATTGCCCAAAGAGCTTGCTGACGCATTGTTGACGGTATTCAGGGCCTCGATCAGCGTATTTACCTTGGCCTGTTCTTCAACGGCCATATCGCCGGCAATGCGGTTAAAGTAATACAAGGCAAAGCCGACTATGGCCAGTGCCGCTATGATGAGGTAGGTTCTCCGGTTGAAAAATTTACGCATGGATTCAAAAATAAGGACAATAGCGCAAGGGATCAAAGCGCAAACGGTTAGTCCTACTTTTTATTTTTCTTTCGCCTGGATTGTTTTTCAAATGCTTCCTGCTCGTCGAGCAACAGCTTCCAGTTATCGTTAGGGGTATCGTCGGTAAAGCTGAGCGTTTCCTGGTATTCGGTCTTATCGATCTGCATCACCCTGATTTTGGTACCCATATAGTTTTCGATAGCCTCGAGCAGCGGTTTTTCTTCGGTACTGCAAAACGATACGGCCTGTCCCTTCTTTACCCCGCGGCCGGTACGGCCTACACGGTGTACATAGTTTTCGGGTACTTCGGGCAGGTCGTAGTTCACTACGAAGTCCACATCGGGGATATCGATACCACGGGCATTGACATCGGTAGTGATCATGATCTTGCTTTCCCCGCTCTTGAATTCATCCATGATCTTCAGCCGGTCCTGCTGCTCTTTATCGCCATGCATCGTAATGGTATTGATACCGATCCGGGCCATGGCATTGTGCACCCTTTCGGCGCGTACCTTGGTCCTTACGAAAACGAGGATCTTGTTGTCGGGCAGTTCTTTGACCAGGCGTTCCAGGAAGAAACGCTTATCATCCATTTCAATAAAAGCCAGCGAGTGGTTTACGTTTTTGGAAACGGGATCTTTGGGCGATACCTGTATCCGTATGGGGTTATACACCACGGAATAGGCCAGGTCTTTGATCTCTTTATCGATCGTGGCGGAGAAGAAGAGGGTCTGGTGTTTGCGGGGCAGGTGGCGCAATACATCGCGGATATCTTTGATAAAGCCGAGGTCGAGCATATGGTCGGCTTCGTCGAGTACCAGCACGTCGACCCTGCTGAGGTCGATATGCTCCTGGCTTACCAGGTCGAACATGCGGCCGGGGGTGGCTACCAGTACGTCTACACCACGATCCAGTTTGCGGATCTGGCTATCCTGGTCTACACCGCCGTACAGGCCCAGGATATTGAGCCGGGTATATTTCCCGATCACATCAAACACCTCGGCGATCTGCACGGCCAGTTCGCGGGTCGGTACCATTACCAGGCATTTTACCTGCCGCCTGGAGTTCATGCTGCTGCGTTGCTGCAGCATATGCAGGATAGGAATGGCAAATGCGGCAGTCTTGCCGGTACCGGTCTGTGCAATAGCCAATACATCATCGCCTTTCAGAATCGAAGGAATGGACTTGAACTGTATATCGGTAGGGCGTCTGAACCCCAGTTCTTCCAGGCTTCTTTTTATTTCCGGGGATATGTTGTATTGCTCGAATTTCATATGCGATCTTATGCTTTGCAGCGGTCTTTAAGCGGCAAAGGTAGCATTTTTTGACCGCTAAGACCGGGCATAAAGTACAGGCTAACTGCAATTTCCTTAATGGACCAGGTCGTTCCACTCGGGATGTTTGCTGAGGTAATGCTGTACATAAGTACACAGCGGCAGTATCTTTTTGCCCTTTTCCCGGATAAAGGTCAGCACCTTTTCGACCAGTATCGCCGCGATGCCTTGTCCTTCAAGCGCTTCGGGCACTTCGGTATGGATCAGCGCTATATATTCGGGTTTGTCGCGGTACTCCAGGAAGGCAATATGTTCGCCCACCGGCATTTCGAAACGGTGTTCGTTGATATTGTCGTTCAGGGTGAGTGCATTATAATCTATAGACATAAAACTCTTTTTTGAAATTACAAAAACGGCCGGAAATGGTTCGTAATGAAAAGACAAAGCCGGTTGCTGTAGTGGCAACCGGCTCCTGTTTAGGCAAGTGTGCCGTATTTACCGGCATTGAATTCCTGTATGGCAGTCATGATCTCTTCCTGGGTATTCATTACGAAGGGACCATAGGCGGCAATCGGTTCATCGATCGGCTCACCACTCAGCAGTAAGATCACGCTGTCTTCATTGGCGCTGATCTCCAGCGTTTCGCCTTCGTTTTTAAACAATACGAAGCTGTGTTCCGCAGCATTGGCGCCGTTTACGGTAATACTGCCTTCTATCACCAGCAGCATGGTATTGAATGCCGCAGGGCTACTGGTGGTAATGCTGCCGCCCTTATTCAGTTTCAGGCTCGACAGGTTTACCGGTGTATAGGTATCGGCCGGGCCGCGGGTTCCGTTAAAGTCACCCGCGATTACGGTAACCTGGCCGGCATTACCCGGCAGTTCGAGTTTACCCATATTATCCGCGGTCAGCGACTGGTAATGCGCCGGGGTATTTTTGTCTTTGGCAGGCAGGTTTACCCACAGCTGTACCATTTCAAAGGGGCCGCCTTTACGGGCATACTCCTGCTCGTGGTATTCTTTGTGCAGGATGCCGGCGCCGGCCGTCATCCATTGTACATCACCGGGGTTGATCACACCGCTGTTGCCTGCGCTGTCGTGGTGGGCCACACTGCCTTTATAGGCAATAGTCACGGTTTCAAAACCTTTATGCGGGTGTACGTCCACGCCACGCAGTTTCTCAGAGGGGCCGAAGTCATAGGCCGGGTTAAAGTCCAGCATCAGGAAGGGACTCATCCTGCGGCGCAGGTTAAAGGCGCCGGGTATATAGTTATACACCCTGAATCCATCGCCGACCATGCCGAATTGGGCAGGACGGGAAAATACTTTTTCTATTTGCTTATTCATTGTTGTTGTTTTTTATTCGATAGTAATGTTGAACCGCGTTGCATGTAAGGCATCGTCCTGTACGGAAACGGAAGCCTGGCGGGCGGTATAGTATTGCGTCAGCGCCTGTTCCGCTACGGCGATCACATCGTCGCCGGTAGTAAGCCTGGCCCATACCAGGTCGCGGTTCTGGCGGCTCAGCAGGTTTTCCAGTTTAGCGGTCGCTGCGGCTTCCAGGTCGTGATCCAGGATCACGATATCCAGGTCGTTGCGGTAAAACTGTTCGATAGCCGCTTCGGTACCATTTGCCGGTATGGCGATACAGGTAAAGTGAGCTTCCAGCCTTGATGCTGCGGTTTGCAGGCGCTGTTCATTATGGCCTGCAACCATAATTTCTATTTTGTTCATCATTGCTCCTTTTTGTTTTTGGATTGCATAGCAAAGGTACACCCGCACTACAGCCGGAAACAATAATGTAGATTAAGAAAAACGAGGGTATAAGGCTTATGCGGGCTTGTTCAGCATTTTGCTCAGGAACTCGGGTGTAACGCCGATATAAGCGGCCACCTGTTTCTGCGGCAGGCATTGGATCAGGGAAGGGTAGGTACGGCAAAAGTTATCGTATCGTTCCATAGCCGAGAGGCTCAGGCTGTCGATCATACGGTGCTGGTAGGTGGCAATCGAATTCTCGGCCAGTATGCGGAAAAAACGTTCGAATGGTGGCAGTTGCCGGTAAAGCCGCTCTACATCTGCTTTAGCGATCAGGAGGATCTCACTTTTATCTACCGCGTCGATATGCAATACGCCGGGCGTTTGCGTGGTAAAGCTGCGCATATCGCCGATCCACCAGCCCGGGGGGGCAAACTGCAGGATATGTTCAAACCCGTTATGATCGATCGAATAACTGCGCAGACAGCCTGCGGTAACGAATACCTGGTATTTGTGGATATCGCCTTCCTGGTACAGCACCTGCTTCCTTTTCAGCTTCTTAACCTGCAACAGGCTGCTGACAAAAGCTTGCTCTTCCGCGTCGAGCGGGATATGTTTTTCGATATGTTGAAACAGCAGGCCGGTAGACATAAAGCAGGTGTAATAAAGGACGGTCGCCCCATGCCGGCAACAAACCGGCTTATGTTTTGTTGGACTAAGATAAGGAAAGATCATGAACCAAAACGAAAGGGCTATGCAATACAGATATCTTACCATTACGATGGCAGCTACAATCATGGGCCTCTTATCCTGTGCCGGTACGGGTTCGGAAGGATCGGTACCGCGTACAGACAGCCTGGCGCAGCAAAGCGGGCAGGGCGGTATGCCCGAGCCATACGCCACACCTTCTGCCGTTAATTTCTCTAAAGTCAAAGGCTGGTCTGCAGGGCAATTGCCTGTAGCCCCTGCGGGTTTTACGGTAAAACAATTTGCATCGGGTTTGCAAAACCCGCGCTGGATCTATGTTGCGCCCAACGGCGATATCTTCGTTTCCGAAGCCAGTACGCAAAAGAGCGCGGTAGTCAAGGTACGCGATAAGATCATCGGTAAAGATAAATCGGAGCAGGCAGGGCCCACGGGCAGTGCCAACCGCATCACTTTATTCCGCGATAAAGATCATGACGGTGTTGCAGAGGAACGGTATGTCTTTCTTGAACGGCTCTACCAGCCTTTCGGTATGCTGATCCTGAACGGTTATTTTTATGTAGCCAATACCGATGGCCTCCTGCGTTTTCCCTATACCGAAGGACAAACCGTAATGAAGGCTGCAGGGCAACAGGTACTGCCGTTGCCTGCCGGCGGGTATAACAACCACTGGACACGCAACATCGTCAGCAATGCCGCCGGTACTAAACTTTATGTATCCGTGGGCTCGGGCAGCAATGTGGCCGAACATGGCATGGATAACGAAAAACGCAGGGCCAATATACTCGAGATCAATCCCGATGGCAGCGGCGAAAGGATATATGCTTCGGGGCTGCGTAACCCTGTAGGCATGGACTGGGCGCCCGGCGCCACTACCTTATGGACGGCCGTTAATGAACGCGATGGCCTGGGCGACGAGCTGGTGCCCGACTACCTTACCAGTGTGCGGGACGGTGGTTTTTATGGCTGGCCCTATGTGTATTGGGGCAGGCATGCCGATCCGCGCCTGGAGGGAAAAGGCAAGGAGTGGATCGGTAAGGCCATTGTACCCGATGTGCCGCTGGGTGCGCACACCGCATCCCTGGGCCTGGCTTTCGACCAGGCCGGTATATTCCCCGCACCTTATCGTGGCGGCGCTTTTATAGGACAGCACGGTTCCTGGAACCGTACCGAACTTACAGGCTATAAGGTCGCTTTTGTACCCTTTAAAAACGGCAAGCCTTCGGGCGGAATGCAGGACTTCCTGACGGGTTTCCGGATCGAAGGCAAGAAGGATGAGGTGTACGGCCGCCCGGTAGGCGTGGCTTTTACCGCCACCTATATGCTGGTGGCCGACGATGCCGGCAATACTATTTTCAGCGTATTGTCACCGGCAAAATAAGCAGTATCGACACATGCCTGTTGCATCTTGTTTATAAACAGGCATAGGCCTGGCGCCCGCTTCCTGTTTACTCCTTATCTTTAAGCCCTTAATGCTTGTTTATAACCCATAAAGGATATGGATCATACCCCTGAAACCATAAAACAAAAGAACAGCCGGATCAGTGTCTCGCTGATCGTCGTGAACGTCATCCTGCTTTTTATATTTGCCCATGTAGGCGCCGGCGGTGCCGATAATTCAGAAAGCCAGGCGATTGAGAACGGTATTATCTGTTTTACCGGTGTTATCGTTTTACTGGGCGGTTATGCCTTCAGTTATCATGGCAAAGGGTATCGTATCGGTAAATGGCTGTTTGGCATTGCCCTGCTTATCGGGCTTATCCTGCTCGGCCTGCTGTGGTATGTAGCACAACTGGCGCATGCCTTCCAACACTAATCATTATGAAACTGAATTTTATCAACAGGGCCTACCTGGCGTTGGCCTGCATCGTGCTGGTGGCCATTGTCGTGCGGATATGCCGGTATAAAAGCTGGGAACGTTATTACTATTTCAGCAGTATATCGGCGCCGGCATCCTACCCGGTATATGTAAGGGAGGCTTATTTTATCACGGCCGATCCTAACGACGACAGCTGGTTCGATAATCGGGATGTGAACGACTTCAACACCACCTGGGGCGACGAATACTTTTTCCCGGAAGTAAGAACGGCAATGCGCCTGCCCGAAAAACTGGTACTGAAATATGCATCCTACAGGGATAGTAAATTTTACCGCGATACCCTGGACCTGCCCCGGGAGCAGATCAGGCGGGCTTTTGAGCAAGCTGTTAAAAAGAACACCACCCGTAGCATGGGTACCAGCGACCAGGGCCGCCGCGGTCTTTATTTTGTGCTCGGCATCGGCAATGGCGGCAAGGTCGTGTTATGGTTGCGGGGCAAGGGTTTCGAGCAACAGGTACTGAAAACGGTGATCGCGGCCCGCGAGCCTGAAGGTGATGATACCTATTATCGCAAACGCCTGCCCAAACAGGAATACCTCGATGAAGTATTCGACCGCCTGCCCGATAGCCTGCGCCGGGAAATGGCCCGTGGCTGGGAAGCCGGCGCCAGTTACGGCGATAGTCTTTCGCACTACACCGGCAAGGACGTGGACTAATACTCCTTTGCGTAAAAAAAGAGAACACCCCGGCAGCAACCGGGGTGTTGTCTTTTTATGGATAGATTATACCTAACTTACCTTGGTATCTTCCAGCGTTTGGGCTTGCGCCGTGTCTTTTACTTCCTCCCGGGGCTTCTTTTTTCTATAACCTGCATTAATAAAATATACCCCGGTAACCGTAGTGGCAAAGGCTATGGCCGTATAAGGCGTTACCTTTTCGTTGAGGATCAGGAAACCCAGGCCCACCGCGATAAAGGGATTGATATAGGCATATACCGCTACCAGTCCTACCGGCAGGTTGCGGATGGCGTAGAGATAACAGAAATAAGAAAGCAGGGAGCCGAAAAGGATCAGGTAGACCAGGGCCCATATACTGTCGCTGCTTACGGTTTGCAGTTCGCTGTAATCATCCAGGAAGAAGGAGGCCAGGATCAGCGACAGGCCGCCACTGGTAAGCTGCAGCGCCGTATTGATATAAGGATCGGTAGTCGCGGCGCTCTTCTTCATATAGATCGTGCCGGCGGCCCAGGCCAGCGAAGCCAGGAAGGTTGCGATCACGCCCCAGAAATAACGCGCATCGCCCAGGTCGCTGAGGTTGTCTTTAAAAATAAGTACGATGCCCACACAGCCCAGCAATAAGCCCGTTACGATCTTTTTATTGAGGTCGCGGCCATCGCCGGTAATAAAATTGATCACCACCACGTACAGGGGCATAATGGAAACGATAAGCGCGGCAAGACCGCTCGGGATGTACTTTTCAGCCCATCCGATAACACCGTTGCCCAGGCCCAGCATCAAAATGCCGGGAATGACCTGGCGGATCACGTCGCGGTAACGGAAGCTGAATTTCTTTTTCAGGAAAGGAAGCACCAGCCAGAGTATCAGCGCCGCGGTACAGTGCCGCAGGCCGGAAAACAGGAAGGCGGGAAAGCCGGTCACACCTACACGCATAGCCAGGTAAGTAGTGCCCCATACCACGCAAACTACAGCAAGGGCCAGGTAGGCCCTGGTATTCTCTTTGAACATACAGGAAGGGAACATTGGGTTATATTGATTGCCGGAGGTAGGAAAGCCCGGAGGCCGGATCAACAAATGTCCCGACAAATGTGGCGAAATTTTTATTACCAATACAGATACAAAAACATTAATTTTGAGCGATACAGTTTGTCTTATGAAAACCCTCGCTTTATCCGCTAAAGAACATCTTTATCTCCGTATTGCCCAGAGCATCGAACGCCAGATCGACACCGGCGTATTGAAGATCGGGGATAAGCTGCCCTCTATCCGTATGGTATGCCGCGAACATGGCGTAAGCATGAGCACCGCTACCCAGGCCTATTTCGAGCTGGAGCGCAAAGCCCTGATCGAGTCGCGGCCCCAGTCGGGTTATTATGTACGGAGCTGTCCGCGCAAAAGGCTGGGCGTACCGGCTACCAGCAAACCCGTAAACCGGCATGGCAACGAGGGGCAACCCGAAGACATCATTACCCGCATCTACCAGGACATCAGCCGTAAGGATCTTACGCTGTTATCGCTGAGCGTGCCCTCCGACGAACTGTTGCCTATTGCCAAACTCAATAAAGGCATGGTACAGGCCATGCGCGAACTACCGGGCAGCGGCACCGCTTACGAAGACATACAGGGCAACGACAAACTGCGCCGCGATATTGCACGCTGGTCGTTTACCTGGGGCGGCAACCTGGAAGAAAACGATATCGTAACCACGGCGGGTAGTATGAACGCCATTTCCTTTTGCCTGATGGCGCTTACCGAAAGGGGCGATACCGTGGCCGTCGAAAGCCCGGTATACTTCGGCATCCTGCAACTGGCGCAGAGCCTGGGGCTTAAGGTGCTGGAACTGCCTACCAATGCCTGTACCGGGGTGGAGATCGATGCCTTGAAAAAGGCGTTGGAGCGTAACCAGGTCAAAGTATGCCTGCTGATCAGCAATTTTAATAATCCCCTGGGCAGCCGTATGCCCGACAGTCATAAGCAGGAGGTGGTGCGGCTGATGGAGCGGCATAATGTGCCGCTTATCGAAGACGATATTTATGGTGATGTATACTTTGGCGATAGCCGGCCGTTATGCTGCAAAAGCTTCGACGAGAGCGGCATTGTACTGTGGTGCGGTTCGGTATCGAAAACCCTGGCGCCCGGCTACCGTGTAGGCTGGGTAGCTCCCGGCAAGTTTAAGGAAGAGGTGATCCGCCGTAAGATCTTTCATTCCATCTCGGCAACAACGCTGACGCAGGAGGTGATCGCCAATTTCCTGGAAAACGGCCGCTACGAGAACCACCTGCGGCGGTTGCGGCAAACCCTGCACACCAGTTGCCTGCAATACATCCGTGCCATTGCCGAATATTTTCCCGAAGGTACCAAGGTAAGTCATCCCGACGGCGGCTTTGTGCTTTGGGTCGAACTGGATAAAAAGGCCGATACCATCGCCCTTTACGAAAAGGCGGTGCGGCATAAGATCAGCTTTGCCCCGGGCCGCATCTTTACCCTGCAGCAACAGTTTAATAATTGCATGCGGCTGAGCTATGGCGTACGCTGGAGCGATAAGCTGGACGATACCCTTAAGCTGCTCGGTAAGCTGGCGCATACGCATTAAATGAACAAGGCTGTCCCGGTAGCGGGACAGCCTTGCCTGTAAGTTTAAAGTAAAGTCTTATTTCTTATTGTTTATTGCGCAGGTTCTTCAGCATATCCTCCGTCATTTTTGCGAGGTCGAACTCATGCTTCCAACCCCAGTCGGCGCGGGCCTCGCTGTCGTCGATGCTTTGCGGCCAGCTGGCAGCGATCTGCTGCCGGTAGTCGGGTGCATAGTCGATCGTAAATTCGGGGATATGTAATTTAATGGATTCGCTGATCTCCTTGGGCGAAAAGCTCATGGCCGACAGGTTATAAGCTGTACGGTTCCGGATCTTTTCGGCCGGGGCTTCCATCAGTTCGATGGTGGCGCGGATGGCGTCATCCATATACATCATCGGCAGGTAAGTATCTTCGGAGAGGAAGCAGGTAAAGTGCTGCTTTTTCAGCGCTTCAATATAAATGTCGATGGCATAGTCGGTAGTACCGCCGCCGGGCGCCGATTTCCAGCTGATCAGGCCGGGATAACGCAGGCTGCGGATATCGAGGCCATAACGGTTAAAATAATATTGGCACCACAGTTCGCCGGCATATTTGCTGATACCGTATACGGTAGTCGGCTCCATAATGGTATGTTGCGGGGTATTTTGCCGGGGCGTATTGGGACCGAATGCGGCAATAGAGCTGGGCCAGTAGAATTTCTTCACCTTGTTTTCGCGGCAGATCTCCAGCAGGTTCAGCAGGCTTTGCATATTGATATCCCAGGCCCAGATCGGGTTGGCCTCGCCGGTAGCCGACAGGATGGCGGCCAGCAGGTATACCTGGGTAATATTTTCGCGGGCTACGATTTTGGCTACCTCTTTGGTATCCATTACGTCGAGGTTGAAGAACGGCCCGTTATCTTCCTTTAAAATTGGATGTTCTTCTCGTATATCAGTAGCGATTACATTGTTACGGCCATAAATTTTACGGAGCGCAAGCGTAAGTTCAACGCCGATCTGGCCTCCGGCACCGATAATGAGAATTTTATCCATAGGTTGCAAGATATCTCCCCCCGGGGAGCAGTTTTATTAAATGATTAAACAGGATATATGATTCCCTGCGCCGGGTAGGGTACCCGGCACAGGCACTTATTATTCTTTAGTTGAGGCTGATGCCTTCCGTTTTACAGATCAGTTCGATAAAATCGTCGAACAGGTAACGGGAGTCGTACGGGCCGGGGGTGCTTTCGGGGTGGTATTGCACCGAAAAAGCCGGTTTGTTTTTCATCCGGATACCTTCGATAGAATTATCGTTCAGGTTGATGTGGGTGATCTCCAGTTCCGGGTTGGCACGCGTAGCTTCGGGATCGATGCCAAAGCCATGGTTTTGCGTGGTGATCTCGCATTTGCCGGTAACCAGGTTCTTAACCGGGTGGTTCAGTCCGCGGTGACCATGGTGCATTTTGAACGTAGGGATGCCGTTGGCCTGCGCAAGCAATTGCTGACCGAGACAGATACCGAACAGGGCCTTACCGGAGTTCAGGATGTCTTTTACGGTATTTACCGCGTATTCCATAGAGGCCGGATCGCCGGGACCGTTGGAAATAAAGATGCCATGCGGGTTAAATGCGCTCAGTTCTGCAAAGCTGGTTTTGGCGGGGAATACTTTAAGGTAAGCGCCGCGGCTCACCAGCGAGGTAAGAATATTTCTTTTTACACCAAAGTCCAGTACCGCGATACGGATATCGGCGCTTTCGTCGCCTACGGTGTAGGGGGCATCGGTGGTAACGGCTGAGGAGAGTTCAAGACCTTTCATCGGCGGCACTTTGGCCAGCATCTGCTGCAGTTCGGCCAGGTCTTCCGTCTCAGAAGAGATCACGCAGTTCATCGCGCCTTTGGTGCGTACATGTTGTACCAGCGCCCGGGTATCTACATCCTGTATGGCCACGATATTGTGGTCGGTCAGGTAGTCGGCCAGCGAACCGGTTGCCGTCATGCGGGAATAGCGTTGTGCTATATTTTTACAGATCAGACCTTTAATGGTCACTTTATCGGATTCGGTATCTTCTTTATTGACGCCGTAGTTGCCGACATAACAGGTACTCATGATCAGCATCTGGCCGGTATAGCTGGGGTCGGTAAATATTTCCTGGTAGCCGGTCATGCCGGTCGTGAAACATAACTCTCCACCTGTAGTTCCTATTTTACCAAATGATTTTCCTTTGAAAAGTGTACCGTCTTCAAGTAAGAGATAGGCATTACGCGTATTCGTGTCCTGGGGCATTGATGTGAATTGACTTGTTTTTTTGGAGGTCAAAAGTATGCAAAGATACACTTGGAAAATTAAAAAGCGGCATAAAAAAAGCAGGAGGCTGAGGTGGCTCGGGTACCCGGCTTAAAATGCAGTTGGGCGGCGGCATACCGGTATAAAATATATGGTTTGCGAATAAATTAACCTCGTATTTACGGCCCGGGTTTTCGCGCGGCGGTCATGAAGTTATAAATGATGATCGCGGCTATGGGAAAAATATTTTTTTTATCGCCAATTAAACTTTGCTGCTTTATTTAAGTCCATTGACCTGGGTAAGGGTACGAACATTTAAATGTTCCATATAATAGTCAGATAATCAATTGTTTTTCAGTATATATATCCGGTATAATTTTTTATCTCTGAACGCTTTGAAATGTTCATATTTAATGTAATTTTACCCGGGCTAAAATCCAAACCAAAACCAACCAGAATAAGTCTTCTTTAACCAAACCAAAAGTATTTATGAGAAAAGTTGTTGAGAACGTGCGGAAGTTGCGGGAGTTACGCAATTTTACGCAGCAGCACATGGCAGATAAGCTGGAAATGACCCAGGGTAATTACGCACGGATCGAGAATGAAGAAATTAATTTATCCGAGGAAAGATTACAGAAGATTGCTGCACTTTTAGGCTATAGTGTCGAATTTATCACGGAGTTCGATATTGAAAAGATTAACAGTGGCGTTGCCGAGAAAAAAGACGCAGCAGAAGGGGATGTTTTCCAATATAAAATAAGTCCCGAACTGAAGCAGCTTTACGAAGGCCGGATCAAAGCGCTGGAGAGTTATATCGACGAACTGAAAGCCGAGATCCGCGAGCTGAAGGGCGTCCGGATCAATCCGCAGATCGTGTCCTGAACCGGGATACAACCTGTGTGAAGCAGAGGGCGGAACAGAAAGTCATTTTGACGATTTGTTCCGCCCCCTTATCTTTGCCGCCATGTACGCCTTAATCAAGTATGTCCTGTTTCGCCGGGATCCCGAGGTGATTCATTACTGGGTAATGAACAACCTGAAAAAATGGTATAAAAATCCGTTGACCCGGAGCTTTCTGAAAAAGAACTTTACGCTCGAAAAAAAGGAACTGGAGCGTACGCTATGGGGCCTCAAATTTAAAAACCCGGTAGGCCTGGCCGCGGGTTTTGATAAAGATGCAAAATATACGGACGAACTGGCCGGACTGGGTTTCGGATTTATCGAGATCGGTACCGTAACACCGCTGGCCCAGGATGGCAACGACAAACCCCGCCTGTTCCGCCTGCCCGAAGACAAGGCCCTGATCAACCGGATGGGGTTTAACAACGAAGGGGTAAAAGCGGCCGCCGCGCGCCTGCGCAACCGCAAATCCGATATCATCATCGGGGGTAATATCGGCAAAAACAAGATCACACCCAACGAACAGGCCACCAACGATTACGAGACCTGCTTCCGCGAGCTCTACGATGTAGTCGACTATTTTACGGTAAACGTGAGCAGCCCGAATACCCCTAACCTGCGCGAGCTGCAGGAAAAAGAACCCCTGCAACAATTACTGACCCGCCTGCAGATCATCAATACCGAACTGGGAAAAGAAAGACCCATTCTCCTTAAAATAGCACCGGATCTTACCCGCGAACAACTCGACGATATTATCGATATCGTCAATACCACACATATACATGGTATCGTGGCTACCAATACCACCATCAGCCGTGCCGGTCTTAAAACCGATGGCAAGACTGTAGAAGATATGGGCGCCGGTGGCGTAAGCGGCCTGCCGGTACGTGAAAAAGCGACCGATGTGATCCGTTATATCCACCAGCGCAGCAAAGGCGCTATTCCCATTATCGCTGCCGGCGGTATCTTTACGGCCAGCGACGCACGCGAAAAACTGGAAGCCGGCGCATCGCTGGTACAGGTATACACCGGCTTCATTTACGAAGGTCCGGCTATCGTTAAAAAAATATGTTCCGGTCTCTAACTTTAATCCCTGTCAAATAGTTTTACACGTTTATGGAACATCTTTTTACGGCCGATAATATCATCAGCTTTATCGTACTGGTCGTACTCGAAATTGTGCTGGGTATCGACAATGTGATCTTTGTCAGCATTATCCTGAACCGCCTGCCCCAGGCCCTGCAGAAAAAAGGCCGCCTGATCTGGATGGTCACCGGTATCGCGGTGCGATCGTTGTTGCTGTTTGCCCTGCAATGGTTGCTGGCACAAAAAGGCAAGCCCGTGTTTACCTTATGGGATAAGGGTTTCGACCTGGCCAGCCTCGTCATGCTCGGCGGCGGTATCTTCCTGATCTACAAAACCGTAATGGAGATCCACCACAAACTGGAAGGCGAAGAGGAGCATGCTAAAGATAAAAAGGGTACGCTTACCCTGGGTAAGGCGGTATTCCAGATTATCCTGATCGATATGATCTTCAGTTTCGATAGTATTATTACGGCAGGCGGTACGGCCAAGCACCTCGAGATTATGATTGCCGCCGTGGTGATCGCCATGCTGGTCATGTTCCTGTTCAGCGCCAATATCGCGGCGTTCATCCACAAACATCCGACCATCAAAATGCTGGCGCTTTCGTTCCTGGTAATGATCGGCTTTATCCTGCTGGTCGAGGGCTGGGACTCCGAGCGGTCGCATGAGCTGCACCTGAAGAACTACGCCTACTTCGCTATGGCCTTCTCTTTCCTGGTCGAGTTGCTCAATATGCGCCTGCGTAAAAAGACAAGTCCGCCGGTGACGCTGCGCGAACCCACACTGGACGAAAAAGAAGCACAACAATAAGTATCGTAAACAGAGCCGGTATAAAACAAAAAGCGGGACATGGTCATCATGTCCCGCTTTGTATGGATGACCCCGGCAGGGGGGATTTTACTTTTTCTTCGCCAGGTAAAACAGCGTATTGCCGTTGGCGGGCGCCATGATGCGCGTTGCTGCGGCGCTGATGCGTTCGCGGGTTACCTCCAGGTAGTTGTCCAGTTCGGTATTCATCAGTTCTGCATTGCCCAGCAGTTCGTAAAAAGCTAGGTTATTGGCCCTTGACAACAGGTTCATGTCCTCGAATATGATCATGGCTTCGATCTTGTTCTTGGCCTTGGTCAGCTCTTCGTCGCTGATCCCGTTTTCCTGGAGCTCGCGGATCTGTTGTTCTATGGCTTCGTTGGCGGCCCCGGGCGATACTCCGGCAATCAGTTTGCCTTCGATAACGAGCAGGCCCGGATCGGTGCTACCGGTATGGTGGCAGGAAATATTGCTGAAGAACTGCTGTTCTTTAACCAGCTTCTGGTAGAGGCGCGAGGAGTGGCCGCCGCCCAGTACTTCGGTAATGATATCGGCTTCGTAATACTCGGGGTTGAGGCGGTCGCCCATATGCCAGGCTTTATACAGCGCATCGTAGGGTACATCGGCTTCCACGGTCTGTGTTCTCGGGGCTTCCTGGCGGCCTTCAGCGGGCAGGTTACGCTGGTACTTTTCGCCACCGGGTATATCGCCGAACCATTTTTCGGCCAGTGCTTTTACCTCGGCAACGGTGGTATCGCCGGCCACACACAATACAGCATTCTGCGGACAGTAGTGTTTGGCGAAAAAGGCTTTTACATCGGCCAGCTGGGCATCTTCGATATGTTTCAGTTCTTTACCGATGGTCATCCATTGGTAGGGGTGTTGTTTATAGGCCAGTTCGCGCAGGTATTTCCATACATCGCCGTAAGGTTTGTTGATGTAA
The DNA here is from genome assembly GCF_003014535.1 of Taibaiella chishuiensis. GTDB lineage: Bacteria > Bacteroidota > Bacteroidia > Chitinophagales > Chitinophagaceae > Taibaiella > Taibaiella chishuiensis. The sequence goes on from NZ_PYGD01000002.1 coordinate 397,725, forward strand.
TGTTCTTTAAACTCTTCACATACCACTTTACGTTGTACCTCCAGGCTGTTTTCGTTAAAGGCGAGCGAGAGCATACGGTCGCTTTCCAGCCAGAAGGCGGTCTCCATATTCTCGCGGGGCAACTGGATATAGTAATTGGTAATATCGTTGGTGGTATAGGCGTTGTTCTCGCCGCCGGCCATCTGCAGCGGTTCGTCGTAGTCGGGTATATTTACCGAACCGCCAAACATCAGGTGCTCGAACAGGTGGGCAAAGCCGGTTTGTGCCGGGTTTTCGTCGCGGGCACCTACATCGTACAATACATTAAAGGCGATCATCGGTGTGGTGTGGTCCTCGTGTACAATTACCCGTAAGCCGTTAGCCAGCGTAAACTTTTCAAATGAGATCATGTCGGTATTTTTTTAAGCCTTACGGCAATTACGATAGGGGTTACAAACCAAGCCACTCCTGCATTTTACGGATGGCAGGCATCATGTCCTGTTTTACTTTCAGGTCTTTCATCTGCACGAAATATTCCCGTGCTTTGATCCTGTTCTTGCGCACCATCTCCATATCGGTAAGGGCCAGCAGGGCCATTGCAATATCGTTCTGGTTTTTGATGCCGTCGTTCAGCGACTCTTCCAGCAGGATCTTCGCTTCATCGAAGTTATCCTTTTCGCGGGCAATAAAACCTTTTACAAACAGGTAATAGGCTTTTTGTTTCTTGTCGAGGCGGTCGGGCTGGGTGGTATAATCGATAATACGTTCGGCCTCGGCATAGTCTTCCTTGCGCAGCTGCGACAGGGCCAGGGCAACCGAGCCTTTGCGGAAGTAACCGAACAACAGGATAACGGAACAGATACTGGTGATGATAAGCAAGCTCCAGATGCCGATTACAGCGGCAGTAACCGATAAAGCGGCGCAGAGCAACAATAAAATAATACGGGAAAAAGGTGTAAACATGCAGGTCCTGGATAAAAAACTCCGGCAAAATTACCCGAAAAATGACAGCACAGCAAACGGATTACAAGAAAAAGGAAACCGGGCCGGATTTCTGTTCGCGAGGTCCCCTTTCGGGAGCCCTCGGGACAAAGTCATGTGATGCAGCGGCAAGGTTAAAGATGCAAGATTTCCGTCTCCTGTTCGCAAGGTCCCTTTTGGGGAGACCTCGCGACGAAGAGCAGTTGACAGCGCTGTGTTCGCCGCGCTCGCTGCGAGACAATTTTACAGGATGTTTTGATCCGGTTGGATTTCGACGTCTTGCATCCCTTTCGCAAGGTCCCCTTTCGGGAGACCTCGCGACGAAGTCATATTATACAGCTGTACGATTACAGGTGTGAATTTTTCAACTTCCTTTCGCAAGGTCCGCTTTGGGAGATCTCGAGACGAAGTCATGTGAAGCAGCAGCAAGGTTAAAGATGCAAGGTCTTCAACCCCTTTCGCAAGGTCCCCTTTCGGGAGACCTCGCGACGAAGAGCAATGCTGTAGCAGAAAAAAGGACCTGCTGCGGGTGCAACAGGTCCTTTTTAATAGTATTCAACCGGTCCGGCTTAGCCGTGAGAAAGGTTCTTTTCGAAAGTAGCTTCTTCTTTTTTATGCTCCTGGTGTGCTTTCGCAGCTTTTACGAAGGCAACAAACAGTGGATGCGGCGTTTCTACCGTGCTTTTGTATTCGGGGTGGAACTGGGTGCCGACAAAGAAGGGATGGTCTTTCAGTTCGATCACCTCTACCAGGCCGGTGCTCGGGTTCTTACCGGCAGGCAGCATACCCGCCTGTTCAAAGGCTTCGAGGTAGTTATTGTTGAACTCGTAACGGTGACGGTGACGTTCCTGGATCAGGTGTTTGCCATAAATACCGGACAGCCTGGAACCTTGTGCCAGTTCGCAGTCGTAGGTACCCAGGCGCATGGTACCGCCTTTGTGCTGGATGTCTTTTTGTTCATCCATCAGGTGGATTACCGGGTTAGCGGTATCCGGGTTCATTTCGGTAGAGTGGGCATCTTTAAGGCCCAGGATATTACGGGCAAATTCCACGGCTGCACATTGCATGCCCAGGCAAATGCCGAAGAAAGGAATATTATTTTCGCGGGCATAACGGATCGCGTCGATCTTGCCTTCGATACCGCGGCTGCCAAAACCAGGGGCTACCAGTACGGCATCCAGGTTTTGCAGTTTCTCGGCCGCATTTTCGGGAGTCAGGTATTCGGAATGGATATTGCGGACTTCTACTTTGCACTCGTTTACCGCCCCGGCGTGGATCAGCGATTCGAGAATGGATTTATAGGCATCCTGCAGTTCTACGTATTTGCCGATCAGGCCCACGGTGATCTTCGACTTGGGGTAACGCAGCTTGGTCAGGAACTCCTTCCATTTGCTCAGGTCGGGTTCGTTGCCCAATGGCATTTCCAGCAGTTTCAGGGAGATCACATCCAGCTTCTCGAGCATCATCTCGATGGGTACACCATAAATGGTATCGGCATCGCGGGCTTCGATTACGGCCTCGGGACGCACGTTACAGAACAGCGCAATTTTCTTTTTCAGATCGTTGTACAGCGGTTCTTCGGTACGGCATACGATAATATCGGGATGGACCCCGTTTTCACTCAGCATCTTAACGGAGTGCTGGGTAGGTTTGGTTTTAAGTTCTTTGGCCGCTTTCAGGTAAGGGATCAGGGTCAGGTGGATCACGATACAGTTTTCGTTGCCCAGTTCCCATTTCAGCTGGCGTACGGCCTCGATATAGGGGAGCGATTCGATATCGCCTACAGTACCACCCAACTCGGTGATTACTACATCGTATTTGTTTTCATTGCCCAGCAGGCGGATACGGCGTTTGATCTCGTCGGTGATATGGGGGATCACCTGTACGGTCTTGCCGAGGAAAGCGCCTTCCCGCTCTTTGTTGATTACATATTGGTAAACACGGCCGGTGGTTACGTTGTTGGCCTGCGATGTAGGGGTGTTGAGGAAACGCTCGTAGTGACCGAGGTCAAGATCGGTTTCGGCACCATCGTCGGTCACAAAACACTCACCATGCTCATAGGGGTTGAGGGTCCCCGGATCTACGTTGATATACGGGTCGAATTTCTGGATCGTGGCGCTGTAACCACGTGCCTGTAATAGTTTTGCTAATGAAGCGGCAATAATGCCCTTGCCCAATGAAGAAGTAACCCCGCCGGTTACAAAAATGTACTTAGTCATGATGTTTCCTTTTGCGACCGGAGGATGTAAATGAAAATCCAGTAAAATTTATCGGTCATGCAAAGGTAAAGAGAATTATCAGGACGGAAAAACCTAAGCCCCGTTTTTTATGAAAACAGCCTGGAAAGCATGATGGGAGCAGGTAATGCCTGCATAGGTATTCGTTATGGACGCGGTACCTATATCCTTATAACGAGATTAAATCCGGCAGGTTCTGTTTTTCGAAAGCAGGACCTTATTTTTGCATAAAAAGTGCTGCAAAACGTACGACACATCATTTTTGACTTCGGAGGCGTACTCCTGAATATAGATTATAAAAGAACGGAACAGGCTTTTGTAGACCTGGGACTCACGGAATTCGGCCGCTTGTATTCGCAGTTGCAGCAAACCGACCTGTTCGACCGTTTCGAAACCGGCAAAATCGGCGGACCTGAATTTATCCGGGAGCTGAAAACATCGACGGGCCTGCAGGCTACCGAGGCCCAGGTAACCGACGCCTGGAACGCCATGCTGCTCGACCTGCCCCTGCGCCGGCTGCAGATCCTGCAACAACTGCAATTGCATTTCGATACCTTTTTGCTGAGCAATACCAACGAGATACACGAAGCGGCTTTTAATAAGATCCTGAAGGCACAGGCCGGTTTCCAGTCGATGGGCGTATTTTTCGATAAAGTATATTATTCGCACCATGTAGGGCTGCGTAAACCCGGCCCCGAAATTTTCAGGATGATCCTCGAACAAAATGGCCTGAGCGCTGAAAAAACGCTTTTTATAGACGACAGCCCGCAGCATATCGCCACCGCGAAGGCTCTGGGACTGCAAACGATCTTTCTGGAGCCCGGCATGACCATCGAGGACGATATCTTTAAACCGAAACAATAACCCTGTTTATTTGTTACACCTTACGCTAAACCCCTTAACCGCATATGTCCGGACAGATACAACAATGGCAGCAGCAGATCGACGAAGTTACCCATAACTTCCGCGAGGAGTTCGGTACCCTGAACGCCGAAGAGCTGAACCGTAAACCCAATGGCAGTACCTGGTCCATAGCCGAAAACATGGAGCACCTGATCTCGGTTAACGATTCGTACTTCCCGATCGTGGAGCAATTAAAGGCCGGTAGCTATAAAACGCCCTTCCTGGGTAAAAGTGCTTTTTTCGTAAAGTTTATGGGCAATACATTGCTTAAAAGCGTAGCGCCCGACCGGAAAAAGAAAATGAAAACCTTCCCGGTATGGGAACCCAAGAACGGGAGTGTGAACCCTGATATCCTGCAGGCTTTCGTAAAGCACCAGGGCGCCCTGAAAAAGCTGGTCGCTGAGTCGGAACCGTTTCTCCAGCGGGGCACGGTTATTTCGTCGCCGGCCAACCGCAATATCGTCTATACGCTCGAACGCGCCTTCGAGGTAATCATCGCGCACGAGCAACGCCATTTTAACCAGGCCTCTGAAGTAATGGATGCCATATTCGTGAACCAATACAAATATGATATCTGAGCTGATCGCGGCAGTAGGCCGCGATGTTAAGCTTAGGGCTGCCGACGAGGCCCTTATCGGCGCCGGCTTTAAAGAACGCCGCTTTAAACGGAATGCTGTGCTGCTGCAATGCGGCGAGGTAGCGCACGAGGCTTTTTTCCTGCTCAGTGGTACCCTGCACCAGTTCTATATCGACGAAGCAGGCAGGGAGCGTACCTGTAACTTCTGTTTCGAAAAAGAGTTTATTACCGACCTGGAAAGCTTTTCGCAGCAGACCCGCTCCGCATCATCGATCAAAGCCCTGACTCCGGTACATTGCCTGAGCATACGCTGCACCGACCTGGTGGCGCTCCTGCAGCAGTCGCCGGCCATGGCCGAATTCTTCCGCATCCTGGTCGAGCGCGTGGCCCAGCGCAGTATACGCCGTACCAAATCCCTCTTATCCTTCTCTGCAGAACAACAATTGCAGGAGCTGACCGATGAACGGCCCGATATTTTCCAGCATGTACCGCAACGGTATATTGCCCAATACCTGGGTATTGCCCCCGAAAGCCTGAGCCGTATCCGCAAACGCCTGATGCAGGCTGCAAAATCATAACCCGGATCATTGTTTCGTCGCCCGGGTCGCTGTTACCTTTGTCCTAAAAACAGCAGGTTATGCAAACCTTACTTGGCGCCGGCGGTGCAGTCGGCATCCCCCTGGCAAAAGAACTAAAACAGTTTACGGATAAAATAAGACTGGTAAGCCGCAATCCGGTGCGGGTCAACGAAGACGACGAACTTTTTGCTGCTAACCTTACCGACAAGGCCGCGGTACAACGGGCTGTAGCCGGTTCGGAAGTGGTGTACCTGATTGCCGGCCTGGAATACAGCCGTAAGGTATGGCGCCGCGACTGGCCGGTTATTATGGCCAATGTGATCGAGGCCTGCCTGGCGGCCAACAGCAAACTGGTGTTTTTCGATAATGTGTATATGTATGCCCGTACCGAAATACCCCATATGCGGGAAACCGCTTCGATCGGGCCTTCCAGCGAAAAGGGCAAAGTAAGGGCCGGCCTGGTGGCGCAGCTTTTCGATGCGGTGCACAACCGCGGGCTTAAAGCCCTGGTCGCCCGCAGTGCCGATTTCTACGGGCCCGGCGTAAAAAACAGTCCCTTACAGATCTCCGTGGCCGATAAATTCAAACAGGGTAAAAAGGCCTTCTGGATGGCCGATGCGGGCAAAATACATTCCTTTACCTATATTCCCGATGCGGCAAAGGCTACGGCGCTGCTGGGCAATACGCCCGATGCCTATGGTGAAGTATGGCACCTGCCTACCTCGGCCGAACGCCTTACCGGTGCGCAATACATCGCAATGACGGCTGCAGCTATGGGCGTAAAACCCCGGTATTATATCCTCTCCGAATTCATGCTGGGCCTGCTGGGCCTGTTTGTGCCCATGGTGGGCGAACTGAAAGAAATGGTATACCAGTACAACCGGGATTACTTTTTCGACAGCAGCAAATTCGAACAGCGTTTCCTCCTGGAACCGACGGCATACGAAACGGGGATAAAAGCCGTGGTGGCCGCTTACAGGTAGTCGCTGTCGCGCTTCAGCAGGGCGCGGTACTTATTGAGGATACCGGCTTTGGATACAAAGCCTTTGTACCGGTTATCGGCATCGACCACCGGGTAGATCGGTATATTCTGGTTTTCCATATCCCGCATTACCTCCAGGGCATTGGCATCGATAGTTACGGTATCGGTTAGCGGGTGCATCAGTTCTTCCACCGGGGTTGCCGACTGTTCCGAATCTTTATTGATGAGGATCTCGAGCAGTTCTTCACTGTTGATAACACCGAGTAACAGGCCATCTTTCGCGACTACCGGGAAAATATTCCGTTGGGTATGGATAATATCGTAGCTTCTTTCCGAGGGTGTATCTTCCGGTTTCAGGATAATGAAATCGTCCTCGATCAGGTATTTGAGTTTGATGCGGCGCAGGATGGCGCGGTCTTTAAACTCCGGTGTAGCCAGGTCGCCGCTTTCTGCAAGACTTTTGGTATAGATCGAATGTTGCAGGGTACCCTTGTTGATAAAGTAAGCAATAGCCGAGACAATCATTAAGGGTACCATCAGTTCGTATCCGCCGGTAATTTCCGCGATCAGGAAAATGCCGGTGAGCGGAGCATGCATAATGCCACTGAGGGCAGCGGCCATGCCCGCCACGATAAAATTGGTAGTGTTGAGCTGGATCCAGCCGAACTGGTTGATGGTATGTGCAAAGATAAACCCGATAAAGGCGCCCATAACCAGGCTGGGGCCAAAGGTGCCGCCATTGCCACCGCTATAGATCGTAAGCAGCGAGGCCAGCGATTTGCCAAACAGGGTGAGGGTGGCAAAACCCAGCAGGATCCAGGGATTGTCCTTGAAATCGGAAAAAAAGCTATTGGCCAGCAGCGATTCATATTTCCCGTTCATCAGCTGCTGGATGGTAATATAACCTTCGCCGTACAGGGCGGGTAACAGGGCAATGAACAGCCCGATCATAATACCGCCGATCCATACTTTGTTATAGGTGTTCTTAATTTTTGAAAACTGGCGCTGTACATAAAAGTTCAGCTTGAAGAAATAGATTGAAAAGGCGCCTACGAGCAGGGCCATAATGGTGTAAAATACCAGGGCCTGCATCTGCCAGCCTTCCGTAACAAGGAAGAACAGGGGTTTGGCATACAGGACACGGGCCACCACCGATGCGGTGGCTACGGCGATGAGCAAGGGGATAAAGGCCGGTATGGAAAAAGTCGGCAGCAGGATCTCGATGGCAAATACCATGCCGGCTATAGGACTGTTAAAAGCGCCCGCAATACCGGCGCCTGCGCCACAGGCGAGCAACAGGGTTACTTCCCGGTAATTGAGCCCGAAAAAGCGGCCTATATTCGAGCCAATGGCCGAGCCGCTGGTAACGATAGGGGCCTCCAGGCCCACCGAACCGCCAAACCCCGTCGTGAGTGCGCTGCTGATGATCTGCGAATAGATATTATGAAAATCTACACGGCCCGAATTGCGCGATATGTCGACCATCAGCGGCGTAAGGCCGTGTTTGAATTTGCGTTTGCGGATAAAGGTCTTAATGTATAAAACGGTAAGAAAGATACCGATGAGGGGAAAAAACAGGTAGAGGTAATATTTGTACTTCCATTGCAGGCCGTTTTGCAGGAACTCTTCGATCAGGTGGGTCAGTTGCTTGAGCAGTGCGGCGGCCAGTCCACCGAGGATACCCACAACGAAAGCTGCGATGATCAGGAAATTTGCTTTGGAAATACGTTGTTTCCGCCACAGGTTAAACTGTTCTATAAGCGCTACCGTTTTTGCGTTCATTGCTGGCCGTTTGAGTTCCCGGAATCCGGTATGAGGAAGAAGGCTGCAAAGATAGACTTAAAAACAGGCTTTTATTGGCGTATAAACAGGTGCTTAACATTTTTTAAAGTATCTTGCAGCCGCTTAAAGCTTTTACTATATGGATTCTATCATCGCATTTTTTCATCAGTTGTACGACCCTATCAAGACGACATTGATGAACCCCGACTGGATCATGGCTCATGGAGGATTGTATCTTGTCGCTTTTATCATTTTCGCAGAAACAGGCCTGCTCGTAGGCTTTTTCCTGCCCGGAGATTCCCTGCTCTTCATTACCGGTATCGTGATTGCCGGTAGCAAAAACACCCCCGTACCTTTCGACAACCACATCGTTAACCTCATATTCTGGATCATCCTGCTTACCGTCGCCGGTGTTATCGGCAACTTCGTCGGTTACTGGTTCGGTAAAAAAACCGGCCCCCTGCTCTTCGAACGGAAAGATACCTGGCTGATCAAGAAAAAACATATCCAGCAGGCGCATGAGTTTTATGATAAGAAAGGCGGCGTAGCGGTGATCTTCGCCAGGTTCCTGCCTATCGTACGTACGTTTGCACCGATCGTTGCCGGTGTGGTAAAAATGGACTTCAAGAAATTCGCCTTATACAACATCGTAGGCGCCATCCTCTGGATCGCGAGCCTGGTTTCGCTCGGGTTCGTACTCGGCGAAAACGAATGGGTAGAGCGCAACCTGGAACTGATCATTATCGCACTGGTACTGGTTACTACCGGGCCTGTGTTGTTCAAAATGTTCTTCGGCAAAAAGAAACAACCCGATCAGAAGGTCAACGAGCCTGATGAAATGGCGGTTTAAGAAAATAAATGCCCCGGTTCGTTACCGGGGCTTTTTTTATGAATTATATTTGAACTATGATAGCTACAGATCCCCGTATCGACGCTTATATCGACCAGGCTGCGCCCTTTGCCCGGCCTTTATTGCAACACCTCAGGGCTTTGATCCACAAACATTGCCCGGGTGTGGAAGAGACCATAAAATGGGGCTTCCCGCATTTCGTGTATAAAGGCAAGAACCTGTTCAGTATGGCTTCCTTCAAGCAGCATTGCGCCTGCAACTTCCGCCTGGCGCCTGTTATGCAGGATACGCACGGCCTGTTGCAGGTGGACGATCGGGAAGCTATGGGCCACCTGGGCCGCATTACCCGCCTGGAGGACCTGCCCGCAGACAAGGTATTCGTGGCTTATCTTAAAGAGGCGATGAAGCTTACCGAAGCGGGTGCGCAATTGCCTAAGGCCGAAAAGAAGGCTGCGCCACCCGAAGTAGTGCCGGACTTTATCCTGGCCGAACTCAGGAAAAATAAAAAAGCCCTGGCCACCTTCGAAGGATTCAGCGCTTCGCACCGGCGCGAGTACCTCGAATGGATTACGGAAGCCAAATGGGAAGAGACCCGCAACAAACGACTGGCCCAGGCCATCGAATGGCTGGCCGAAGGCCGGCAGCGCCACTGGAAGTATATGTAAGCCGCAGCCTGCATGTTTCTTGCCCGGCACAACACCGAAGACCCGGATTGCCTATTTTTGCAACCGTGAATTACCTTACCCGCTACGCCCCGCTGTTATTACTGCTTGCCTGTTATGGCTCCCTGACTTCTGAAACGTATGCCCAGTCCCTGCAGGACACGCTACACGAAGTGCAGGTAAGCGACCGGGCACAGGTACAGGACGCCCGGGCCGGCTTTACGGCCGGGCAGCAGGTACAGACCATAAGCAGCGTTTATAAAGAGGTATACCAGGTACAATCGCTGGCCGGCCTGCTCTCGCAGCAAACCCCTGTTTTTATCAAATCCTATGGCGTCAACAGTATGGCTACGCTCTCTTTCCGCGGCGCCTCGGCAGCGCAGTCTGCGGTACTGTGGAACGGTGTTCCCATCCTTAACCCGGCCCTCGGCGTGGCCGATATTTCCCTGCTCAATACCGGCTTGTTCGACCGCATCAGCCTGCAATACGGCAGTGCCGCCGCTTTGTATGGCAGTGGTAATGTGGGCGGGGCATTGATGCTCGAACGTAATGTGCCCGATTTCAGCCCGGGCCGGTCCCTGCGGGCTACTATAGGCGGCGGCAGCTTTGGCCGGCGCGACCTGCAGCTCGCCGGGCAGTGGCAGCAACGCCGGTGGAGCGTAGGCCTTAAAACTTTTTACCAGCAGGCTGCCAACGATTTTAATTATATCAATAACCTGGGCCAGGAGGAACGGCTGCCCAACGCCCGACTGAAAGCGGGTGGGGTACTGGCTTCTGTCGATTACGACCTGAGCCGGCGACCCGGCGATAAAACCGAGCTGCTCTCGCTGGATCTCTGGTTCCAGCAGTACCGGCGCGAGATCCCGCCGGCCCTGTTCGAGTCGGGCTCTGTAAAACGCCAGACCGACGCCTCTTTCCGGAGTTTTGCCGAATGGCAGAAGACCTTGGACCGGAGCCATTTTTACGTGCGGGCTTCGTATAACCGCGAATTCCTGCGTTACCAGGATGGGGTCGTGCTGCCCGATAATAAAAACAATATGACCCAGTATTACCAGGAGCTGGGCTGGAAGTACAGCCTGAACAAAGCTTCCGGCAACCCTGCCTTCCTGCATGAGCTACTGGTGTTCAGTCCGCTGCAGTTTGCAGTGGCCGAAGGAGAGAATATCAGTAAAAGTGAAACCCAGCTGCGGCCCGCACTGGTGGCCACATACAGCATACGTACGCCCAACGATAAGCTGAAGGCTAATGCTGCCCTGCGGCAGGAGTGGATCAATGGCGATGCCGCTCCCTTATTGCCGGGTATCGGCGCCGCCTGGCGGTTTTTCGAAAAGACACGGCAGCTATCGTCGGTAAGCTGGCAGTTGCGCGCCAATGTACAACGTACTTACCGCTTTCCTACTTTAAACGAATTGTATTACTTCCCTGGCGGCAATAAAGACCTGAAGCCCGAACAGGGCTGGAACCAGGATGCCGGTTATACCTTTACGTTCCGGCTGGCCGGGGCCGCCGATGCTACCCGGAGCCGTCTCTTGTTCAGTCATGACCTTGCTGCCTTTAACCGCAATATTAAAGACTGGATCTATTGGCTGGGCGGCGCTATATGGACGCCCTATAATATTGCGGAAGTGCACAGCCGCGGTCTTGAAACTGATAATAAAATAGAATACCTGGCCGGCAGCTGTAAACTGCATTTCGGTTTACGGTCGGCCTATGTGATTTCAACTTCCGAAGCTTCTTACTTGCCCAACGATGGCAGTAAAGGCAAGCAGGTGCCGTATGTGCCGCGTTATAACGGGCAGTTCAACCTGGGCTTTACCTGGGCCGGTTGCTTTGTGAATTACAACCATACCTATACCGGTTACCGCTTTACCACTATCGATGAATCGCAGTTTCTCGAACCTTACAATACCGGCAACCTGCAGGTGATGTATACCTTTACCAGGGCCGCTTATACGCTGAAGGCCGCAGCCCAGGTACAGAACCTCTGGAACACGGCCTACGAGGTGGTATCGGCAAGACCCATGCCCGGCCGCTATTTCCTGTTCAGCCTGCAGCTGGGACTTAAGGGATAAAACAAAACCACAGCGGTAAAGCTGTGGCCTGCTACAATGCGAAAACTACTATTACTGAGGTGTATAGGGGACAGGGCTAGTACGTAAAGATCTTGGTATAGGAACCGGAAACGGTTTCTGTAACTGGGGATTGGGTAGAGCCTTCTACTACGGGGGTGTAGTGGAGCGTCATGGGAGCGCCTGCATTCGACACCACGATAGATACCGAGATGCTTGCCATCGGGCGAATGCTTTCTACAACGACATCATTGCCGGAAGCTACATCTTCTGTTTCGATAGAGATCAGCGGTTCGTTGCTGCGGGTAGCGCCGTTCACTTTCCAATAAGTATTGGCGCCAGAACCATCGGCGCCGTTTATAGTAATACTCACGTCGTCGTTTTCACTGAGGTTAAGGTCTTTAACCGAGATCGTGAACTTGGCATTCTTCAATGTGATACCGGGAGGTACCAGCGGGTTATTGTTGTCTTTGGAGCAGGAGGAGAGCAGGGCCGCGGTAAGCAGCACCGCCGCGCCATTCAGGATGTGTTTGTTACGGAACGGTAACTTCATGATTTGTTTTGTTTTAGTGTTTAAGTAAGCCCGGGAAGGTGGCCCGGACTGGTATTGTACAACTCTTTATGTGGTGCTTATTGCCAGGTTAGCAGGCTGTTAGCGTATCCTGCGCTGCTGCCCCTGATGCAGGCCTGGCTTGTGTTTCGCGTGCCGGTAGTATACATTTATACTTTGGAAGCGCAAAAATAGACCCCTGTGTTTTGACGGGCAATACCGGAAACCCATGGTTTTTTTCTACTGGTATTCCGGTATTTTTTGTTACCAGTAAATTTGCTCCTTAAATCTTCTTTATTTTGTCCTATGCTTAAACCGATCTGCCTGTTTTTCCTGATGTTTTATGGCGTTTTCTGCTGTAAGGCGCAGATCCCCATCGACATGGATCATTTTATCGACAGCCTCGAAACCCGGCTGCGTACCGAACGGTCCGATAGCATCAGTGCCCGTATACATTTCCTGCTTACCGATGCCTGGATGTTCCGGGATACGGCAAAAGCCCATGCCAACCTCAATAAAGGTCGCGAGCTGAGCCGTAAGTATCCTTACCTCGAAGGCATCTCCTATGCGATGGAGGGCGCTTTTTATTATGCCGTAGACCTCGACCGCAGCGAGCTGGCCTATCATAAAGCCGATGCGCTGCTCAGCAAATTCGACGATAAGCAAACGTATTTTGTGAGAGCCAATATCTGGGGCAACTGCGCCAGCATCCTGCAACGCAGGGACGATGACCGGGGGTTTGTAGACATTATGCTGAACAAGGCCCTGCCCCTGGCCAAGCTAAGCGGACGCAAGGCATTGGTCGGTTCGCAATATGTCAATGTTGGGCTTGCTTTTATGGAGCTGGAACAATACAAGGAGGCTAGCCTGTATTTCGATAAGGCCATCGAAAACCTGGAATCGGAAGGCGAACCGGTAAGGCTTGTCTCTGCTTACAACAGGGCTATCGAAAACTATATCAAGCTGAAGGACCTGGGTAAAGCCAAGGACCTGCTCGATAAGGCAAGGGAGATCCTGGCCCCTTATCCCCAGTCCGATCAGTATGCGGGATTTTATCTTTCCGAAGGTCTTTTTTATAACGAAATGGGCGCTTATGCAAGGGCATTGGAGAGCTTTGATAAAGGGATTATGTCGGCCAAAGGACCCAATAAGTTTTCGAAGATACTGGAGCTGAAAAATGCACGGATCGAGGCGCTGATCGGTACGGGCAGGTACGAGGCGGCCAAAAGGCAACTCGACGAACTGACCCGGGACGACGAGTTGATGTCCTGGGGAGAAGACCGCCTGGAGGTATACGAGCATTATGCGGCAGTCTATGCCGGTATGGGCAATATGAAAGAAGCCTATACCTGGTTGCACAAGGCCTATATACTGAACGATAGTTTATATGATACCAAGTTCAAGAACGATATCAATATGATGGAGATGCGGTATGATCGTGTCGAAAACCAGAAGAAGATTGCAGAACTGAACAACAAGAACCAGAAAGCCGTGATGGCGGCGAAGACCAACCGTTTACTGAGCTGGCTGCTGGGGTCGGTTTGCGTGTTCCTGCTTATCGTAGCCCTGCTCGCGCTGTTGTATTACCGCAACAATAAAAAGCTGGCAGTGCAGCAGGAGCTTAATCACCGGCAACAATTGAAAGAGATCGAGCAGCAGCAACAGCTTACGATTACCACGGCGATGCTGAAAGGAGAAGAGCAGGAACGTAACCGTATTGCCCGCGACCTGCACGACGGCCTGGGTGGCATGCTGGCCGGTGTAAAGATCAACCTGTCGGGCCTGGCTCAGCATACAACCGATGGCGACATCGATCCCGGGCTCAATAAAGTAATCGGGCAGCTGGATAATTCGGTAAGCGAATTGCGGCGCATAGCCCGTAACATGATGCCGGAGACCCTGATGAAATTTGGACTGGAAACGGCTTTGAAGGATCTCTGCGAATCGGTGATGTCGGACCAGGTACATATCGACTTCCAGTGTTTCGGTATACAGCCGGACATCAGCCTGGAAAAACAGATCACCATTTACCGTATCATACAGGAAGTGCTGTCCAATGCGGTGCGCCATGCGCAGGCCAGCCGTATCGTATTGCAATGCAGCCAGAACGAATCGGTGTTTTTTATTACCGCCGAAGATAACGGCAAAGGATTCGATACCGCTACACTGGCGCAGAAGCAGGGTATGGGTTTTAATAATATTCAGAACAGGGTAGACTATCTTAAAGGATCGCTGGAGATCATATCGGCGCCGGGAGAGGGTACTACCATAAATATCGAACTTAATGTCGCAGGATAAAATACAACTGGCGATCGTCGACGATCATCCGCTTATCATACAGGGGTTGCAAACCCTGCTGCAGGATAAAGCGGACATAGCCATAACCGGCAGCTTTACCACGGGCGCCGACTTCATGACCTTTCTCAAGGCCAATACCGTGCATATCGTACTGCTCGATATTACGCTGCCCGATGTAAACGGTATGGACCTGTGCCGCGACATCAAGCGGGTATCGCCTGATACCTATGTGCTGGCGCTCAGCAACCATAACGAACGCAGCATGATTATGCAGATGCTGCATAACGGGGCCAGCGGTTATCTGCTGAAGAATGCCTCGGGACGCGAACTCTCGGATTGTATCGACGAGGCCCTGAGCGACCAGGTTACCTTTAGCAGGGAAGTAAAAGAAATTATTGCGCGGCCTGCGCTTAATGAATTAAAAGGCATACCGCAGCTGACCAAAAGAGAAAAAGAGATACTGAAACAGATTGCCGATGGTAAAACCACAGTGGTCATTGCAGAGCAGCTTTCGCTGAGCCCGCTTACCATCGAAACGCACCGGCGTAACCTGATGCAGAAGTTCGAAGCCAAGAACGTGGCGGAACTGATCCGGATGGCTATGCAGCAGAAAATGCTCTGACGTTCGTCGGTGTCAAAATAGCTGAAGGCGCTGCAATAAGCAGCGCTTTTTTGCGTTAGGGCAATTTTACCCGGAAATGCATGGTTGTATTTCCTTATTTTTATATCGTATAAAAACTGTTGGTTATGATTTCGTTGAGTCATTACGTGCCTGCTTTCGCCGCGGTATTCCCGGGTTTCGGTGCGCTTGCACCCTGGATGATCCTGGATAACCGGATGACTTTGCTCCGTGATAAAATGGCGGCGCTGCCTGAAGAAGCGTATGATATCCGTAATGGTGTGGCAGTGCACCGCTCGGCAATCATCGAAACCGGCGTGGTGCTGAAAGCCCCGGTAATTATCGGTCCTGGCTGTTTTATAGGGGCACATGCTTACCTGCGCGATGGCGTTTTCCTGGAAGAGGATGTCAGCATCGGGCCGGGCTGTGAAGTAAAGGCCAGCCTTATTTTTGCTTCCAGTGCACTCGCGCATTTCAACTTTGCAGGCAACAGCATTATCGGCAGGCAGGTCAACCTGGAGGCCGGCGCCGTGATCGCCAATCATTACAACGAACGTGCGGTAAAACAGGTGTATGTAAACGTAGCTGGTAAACGCATCCATACCGGTATGGATAAATTCGGCGCCCTGGTCGGCGATCAGTGTAAGATCGGCGCCAATGCTGTGCTGTCGCCGGGTACCCTGCTTGAGCCCCGTACCGTGGTAGGCCGCCTGGTGCTGATCGAACAGAATCCTCCCACAGAGCCATAAAGATATGCCCTGTTACGCTGTTTTATACCGGCGAGGTTGTAGCTCCCGCTACGACCTCGCTTTTCCACAATAGCAATGCCAGGTTATTTTTATTTTGTAATAAAATTAAATGTGTATCAGTGGACTATTCCTGCTATGATGCTGTTTGAAACGCTTTATTTTAAAGTACTATAGAATTATTTATATCTTCCTTAACAAATCTGGTACATATCCTATTGGTATTTATGTTGCGATTATGCATGGTGTGCAGATTACCTTCGCGCCCGCATTTTTAAACCAACACACTAACCAATTATGAGAAAAATTACCAGTCTTTTACTGGCTTTAAGCGCTATGGCAACAAGCGTTATTGCCCAGGTAAACCAGAAGATCAATTACCAGGCCGTAATCCGCAATGCTGCGGGGGCGCCGGTTATCAACCAGAATGTATCGCTGCGTTTCAGCATCCTGACCGGCTCTGCGTCGGGTACTTCCGTGTACTCAGAAACACAGGCGGCAACTACCAATGCCTTTGGCCTGACCAATGTACAGATCGGCGGCGGCACACCTGTAAGCGGCAACTTTACCACCATCAATTGGGGCAATGCCGCTAAGTTCCTGAAAGTAGAAGCCGATATCAATGGTGGCACTACCTATGCACAACTGGCAACGGTTGAAATGGTAAGCGTACCCTATGCCATGAATGCGCAAACCAGCAACGATAACCGCTGGAACCTGGCTACCAACGACATTACCAGCAACAATACCGGTAGCGTAGGTATTGGCGGTACGCCCAATGCCAGTGCCAAACTCGATATCTCCGCTACCAATAAAGGTATCCTAATTCCCCGCATTACACAGGCCAACCGGCCGGCAGCGCCTGCAGAGGGCCTGATGATCTACCAGACCGATAATACGCCCGGGTTTTATTACTACGGCGGCGGCAGTTGGAAGCGGGTGGTAAACAATACTGATATCGCCGCTCCTGCCGGTACGATCATCCCGTTTGCTTCCGGTATACCGGTTACGCTTACCACGCTGATCGGCGGTTTCTCCGGTACTGGCGCCCTGGTAGGTTTCGGTAATGCGGCATCAGGTATCAACCTGACTACGAGTAGCTTCGATATCAGTGGCGGTGGCGCTGCATTGATCAACTGTGCCTTTGTAGCCCCCAGGAGTGGCGCGATAACTTCTGTTGCCGCCCATTTCAGCGCCGCTGTAGCGCTTGCCCTGCTTGGCTCTGATGTTAATATCACAGCACAGTTGTATAGCGCACCCGCTGGCAGCAATGTCTTTACGGCCGTAGCCGGCGCTACTGTTGCGCTTACGCCTGCATTTACTGCCCTCATTCCCATCGGCACTACGGCTACGGGCATTACCACCGGTCTGAATATCCCGGTTACTGCAGGTTCCCGTTATGTATTGGTTTATGCTGCCACTATGAACGGCTTGCCTGTAGTCAGCAATATAAGCGGGTATGCAAGTGCAGGTATCAATATTAACTAACCCGTTCCGGTTGTATGCATAACCGGAGTGTCAAAATATGATTATGAAAAACAAGCTATTCAGATACCTGTTGCCTGGTATATTGCTGGGCGGGTATATCCTGCCGGCGTACAGCCAGTCTGCATTGCCTTATGTATTTGCCAGTGGTGGCGGTACTGCGGCCGTCGCCGGTGGCAATGTGGTCGACTTTACGGTGGGCGAAACCTTTATCGCTACCGTAGGCTCCAGCCCCCAGGCTACACAAGGCTTTCAGCAACCTTCTACCAGCGGCAGCCCGCTGGGGGTGCAGCTGCTGGGCTTTACCGGTACCGCTAAAAAGGACTACAACTTCCTGACCTGGCATACGGCTTTTGAAAAAAACAACGATCGCTTCGTACTGGAACGCAGTGCGGACGGTGTTGACTTTACACCTGTAGCTACTGTATACAGCAAAGCAAGCGGTGGGTACAGCACCACAGAGCTGTTGTATACCTATACCGACCGTGCTATGACGGCGCCGGTAAATTACTACCGCTTAAAGCAGGCAGACCGCGACGGGGCTTATACTTATTCTGCTGTAGTACGGCTGGAAAGGAATAACGTGGAAGGCAGCCTGTTCGTAACGCCCAACCCCACCCGCGATAAAGCGGTGCTGTCTGTTGCAGGGGCTGTTGCTCAGGCACGTATACAACTGGCCGATATCACCGGCCGTATCCTGCTTACCGCACCGGTTACAGCAAGCGAAACGGTAATCGACCTGGGCGCATATGTACCCGGTATTTACTTTGTCCGTTATGAAGACGGGCAGCATGTTGAATCCGTTAAAGTGGTGAAACAATAAGCAACCCGGTACCGTTAAAAATAAAAAGAGGTCTTTTCATAAACGGGAAGACCTCTTTTCGTGATCTGCTTTTTAAGCGCGTTTTTGATAATGAAGTCCTACAACGCCCGATGCAAAGGGCACGACACTCAGCAGGTCGAGCGGCACTTTACCGGTTGTATCTTTGAATAACGGGATGCCCGTACCCAGGATAACCGGGTTGACAAACAGCCAGAACTCATCGATAAGCTGTGCTTCCATAAGGGCATGCGATGCGCTTGCACTGCCGAAGATCAGGATGTTTTTACCGCTTTCCTGTTTCAATTGCCTGATCTGCGCCGCAAGGTTATCGCTAACGATCTGCAGGTTCGGATCCTGGCTTTGCAGCGTATGCGACAAGACCACTTTCTTTACATGATTATACCAGCGCGAGTGGTCTTTGTCGTGGTCGCTGGCATTAGGCTGATCGCCGGCTGTAGGCCAGTAGCCTTCCATCATCTGGTAGGTGACGCGGCCGTATAACGCGGTATCTGCGGCTTCGGTCAGTTTACCTGTATATTTAAAAATCTCTTCGTCTACATGGATCCAGTCCATGGCGCCGCCGGGGCCGGCAACAAAGTTGTCGAGCGAGGTATGCATACACAATACAAGCTTTCTCATTGGGTGCTGTTTTATTTAGGATAACGGGCTGTTTAAGCGTAAACAGCGCCGGCAATGACTTATCATATTACAGGACAAAGATAAATGCTGTGTTGTTTTCGTGCCGGGGCGTCCGGGCCATGCTTAGGCGCCGGTTGCGACAAAACCGGGTCTATTCTTCAGGCTTATCCGTCCCCGGTGGCTTGCGTGACTTGCTTTTCAGTTTCAGTGCTTTCTTGTCTTCGTCCGTGCCCATCAGTATGGCCCAGGGTTCCAGCCCGTTCACCCTTTCGAAAATGATCTTTAATATGGCGGCCAGCGGGATAAACAGGAAGGTGCCCGATATGCCCCAGAGCATAGAGCCCGTAAGCACGGCTACGATGGTGATGAGCGGGTTCATTTTAACCCTGCCGCCAACGATACGGGGCATCAGGATATTGGCATCGATAAAGTGGATGATCAGCAGGATGATGATCACCTGCAGGGCATCGCCCGGTGTACTGTTGCTCAGCGTGATAATGGCCGCCAGGGCCGCCGCGCTGTAAATGCCGATATAGGGTATAATATTGAGCACCGCCGCCAGGATACCCAGCAGGATCGCATATTTGACACCGAATATCAATAGGGCGGTACAGTTGATCAGCGCTACCAGGATCATTTCGATCAGCAGGCCGGCAATATAACCTTTGGCCAGTAGGCGGGTCTGGAGCATCACTTCGTTGACCCGGGTATGGTGCCGTTCTTTAAACAGCGCGATCATAAAGCGGCGCAACAGGCCCCTGTGGGTAAGGATAAAAAAGGTAAAGATAAAAACGAACACGGTCCAGATCAGGAAACCGCTGAGCGCGAGCAGGAACGACTGGGCTACTACGCTGATATAGTTGACGATGCTGGCGCCGGCACGGCTCAGGTACGAGATCTGGGTGCTGTAATTGACATGGTAGCGCTTGCTGATCCATTGTTGCAGCTCCTGGATCCATACCTGCATCCTGTTGCCCAGTTCGGGCATGTCTTTGGAAAAGTCGGTGATCTGCTGTCCCATAAACGAGAGGAAACCCGCAATCACCAGGAGGAACAACAGCAGGGAAATAAAGGCAGCAGCGCCACGGGGCAGCCTGCGCCGTTCGAGCCATTGGGTGAGCGGCAACAGCATAAAGCTGATCAGTACGGAAAAGAAAAGTGGAATAAAAATCGTCCGTCCCTCGTGCATCAGCAGGATAATCAGTGTCACAGATATCAGGATACAGGTAAGTCTCAGGTAAAAGGGGAGTCGCATGCTCGGACTTTCTTCCATAATTTTTGTTATTTCACAGGTAAAAGGCAAACTGTTTTGCCACAGCTAAAGTAAACATGTATGCCCGCAAAAACAAAATTAGAAACCGGTATGCCGGCGATGCCTTGAATGGCGCGTAATTGCGGCGCCGGGCTTAGAGCACGGTTATGCAAACTAATATCTGAAACCAGCAATATGCAGGACTTTTTACAACTACAATACGGCCTGGTACAGGCTTCCCGGGCGGTATTGCTGCAATACACCGCTACCATGCAGCAGCAGCACTTTACCCGCAGCAGCCCTGCATTCGGCAGGGGCTCGGTACGCAATCTGCTCGTGCATATCTGCGATACCTATCACTACTGGATTGCAGACCGCGTTTTGCAGCTGGAGCCTGCTTTCCCGCCTTTCGATGCTTATGATACCCTGGACCAATGCCGGGATTATTTCGAAAAAACGGATCAGCTCATGACCTTATTCTTAGAACGCTTCGCGGGCCAGTACACCAATCCCCTGCCTGTACAACGGCAGCAGGGAATAGACATGCTCAGCCCGTTAACGCTGTTTACCCATGTTATTACCCACGAATTTCATCATAAAGGACAGATCCTGTCGCTGAGCCGGGACCTGGGTTATACGCCCGTCGATACCGACGTGATCCGCTAAAAGCAATACAGGCAGCCGCTACCGGCTGCCTGTTGCTGTTTCAGGATGCTTTAATAGGCGTATAAGTCCTGTCCTTTCCGTTATAACTACAGGTTATCCACTACGGCTTCGATGCTGTTCTGCACCGATACGGGCAGGGAGGAGAGCAGGTCGTAACCGGTAGCCGCTTCGATGGCGTCTACCGAGGTGCGGTATACTTTCCAGTTGCTGTTGATGCTGTTGGTATTGGGTGTATTGACAGCGATCACGCGGGTGCTGGTCGTAACGCGGCCCAGGTCGTTATTACCGTTAGGGATCACCACGATCACCTTCCAGATATTGGAAGGTACCGTTACATTACCGCCGTTAATGGTATTGGTAACACCGCCATTGCTGCCGGTGCCGCCGGTGCCGTATACACCGCTGATTACGTATACTTCGTTGCCTGCAGTTACGAGCCCGCGGGTATAGTCTTCCAGGTTGTTCCAGGTTTGCTGGTTATTGTTGGGCGCCTGGGGAATCATATTCGACATCAGGAAGGTAGCAGAGTTGGCGGCTACCGAAGAGGTACGGTCGGCCGAAGGACAGTTATGACCACGGTCGAAGCCGCTGCCGCTGTAACCGCTGCTGGGTACGCGATACCAGCCGGAAGGCAGGCTGTTGTCGGCACGATAGTCGTCCTGGCGTGGCGTGCTGCCGAGGTCGCTGGCGTTCATGTGCCAGGATACCCAGTTGGGCGTGCCGCGGTCCCTGTTGTAGGACAAGCTGTAATAGGTTTTATCCATCAGGTAATTGGCCGGCATAGCAATGTCGGTAGCCGCGTTGCTTGGGTTGCCCATCAGCAGGTTACTGTTGTCGCCCGGGGTAATAACCGTAGTATCGGGAGGATTGGTTGTGGTAGTATCGGATTCGATGCTGAAGTCATCGATGTTTACCCGGCCGCTACCCGCAAGCTTCCTGATCTGGAAACGGGCAGGACCGCTGAGGTTGGTATTGAATACAACAGTCTGCAGGGTGGTGGTAACGGTTACGACATTGCTGCCGGTCTGCGCCCAGTTTGCGCCGCCGTCGGTAGAGTACCACAGCTGCCAGGTGCTGGCTACATCGGAACCGAACTTGGCATGTGCGATGCTTACCTGTACTGCATTGTTTACATCGAATAACATGGTAATGCTGCCGCTGTTGCGGATCCTTACCGATTTGCCGCCGTTTTTGGCATCAGTGGCCAGGTTGCCGATCAGGGCCTCGTCGAAGCTCCAGGTACCGCTGGGCAGCGATACATTACCGATAGCATAAGCTGCTTTGCTGCCCGATTCAAATCCTTCAGGAAAGCCGGAGATCAGGGTCTCCACGGTAGCCGGCAGACTGGTCGGGTTCTGGCCGGGTACAGGCAGCTTGTCTTTGGTACAGGAGGCGAAGAGCAGGCACAGGAGTGCCACTACGCTGAAGTGTTTCATTGCGTTCATCTTTATTTAGGGGTTTTTGGGGTGAACTGGATCAGGACTGCATCCTTCGGCTCAGGTCTCTATGGCAGTGGTTTGGATGGCTATACAGGATTGCCCCGGCAGGTAGCCGGTAATAACGATGGGAATACGGCTGCTGCCTTCGGCCCGGGTAACGGTTATATCGGACAATTGCTCCTGCAGGTAGGTAAATAATTTGTTGAGCTTTGCGGCATTCTGCACCAGTACCTCATCGCCGGGATCGCTGCTGCGGCCCAGGCGTTCGAAGAAGCCAGCCGGATCGACTTGTTTCAGGCTGCCGGGATCGGCCTGTAGCATAGCCGCAATTTTGTCGTTGCGTTCCCCGGGAGCTACGGCTCCCCAGTCGCTTACCGTAAAGGGATGTTCTGATTCGCTGAAATACAGCGCCCCGTCTATCATAGCGGAGGTCTCGGATATAAATGCAGCAGGGTTCATAATACAAAAATGAATGATTCATTTTGTATTTTTCAGCGCTACAAATAATGATAATATTTAATTAATGTTATCCCGGTGTTACCTCTTGATTAAGTAATTAAGTTGCCGGCAGCAACGGTTAAACGTAACGTATTGTGGTTAAGCTTTTGCCGTTTTTAAATCCTGTTGGCCAAGCCCGGATTGCGGGTGTTAATTATTTGTATGTATATTGATTATCTTAATTTTAGGTGTTTTCACGTATTTTTTGCCGGCTTGCATTTTGGGCATCTTTTTAATTTTTTGATTTTAAATTAAATATGGATATTTTTATTTTAATTTTTCTAATAAATCCACGCCGCAGCTATAAATGGATTTTTTTTCGATTTTTAAATTATAATTTTGTCCCGGGAAGACAGTTAAACCCGCTGCCTTTACCTACCCTGAACCAAACAGACGGCCCGGCAAGAACCGGGAAATTACCAAACCTATCAACGACCATGAAAAGCATTTTCTTCACTTCTTTATCGGCGGCTCCCGGAATTTAGTTTTCCTGACAGACAGACCCGACCTTCTTCGAAAAAAAACACTGTTTTTTATACGCCCTCTTTTGAACGGGCCGGTAAGTTTATTTACCCGCTGTTCAGGATAGCTTCGCAAATTTTTTTTACAACAGGACTGCCGGAGGTTCCCTTCCGTGTCCGTTACTACTGTTGCCGCATTATACCGGCAAATGCTCCCTGGCCTCTTAGCTGCGCGGACCGGAATCCCCATTATTAAATCTTTCAAATTTAATACATGATACGTACTGCCCTGACATTTATAAAAAATGAACTGGATGCCTATTTCGTGGCCCGCGAAAATGATCCTGCCTTATATGCTCCCGGAAGTAATATAGAACTGCAGGCGCTGGCCGCTCCCGGAGGCGCCATCGACCTTAACGATAACCTGCATGTGTACATGATGCTTGCCGGTATCGAAGAAGGCCGCCGCGAAGGCAAAAGGCCCTTGTTTATGGCGGCGGATAATAACGACCTGTATAAGCTCAATCCCCCGGTAGAACTGGAGCTGAGCGTGCTCTTTGCCGCACACAGGAGCAGCTACCCGATGGCCCTGCGCGATCTTACCCATGTGATCAGCTTCTTCCAGGCCAACCCCGTATTCGACCGGCAGCGCTACCCGGCGATGAATGGTACGGTTACCGACCCCGAGGCTACGCCCTGGCAGCTTGTAGATCGCCTCTCCTTCCGGATGATGAACTTGGGCTTTGAACAGCAGAATAACCTCTGGGCTATGATCGGTACCAAATACCTGCCGAATGTTATGTACAAGGTCAATGTGCTTACCGTATTCGATACGCAACCTAAAGAAAAAGCAATCCCTGTTTCCGAATTCAATATTCAAGAGCCCTAATCATGAATGCAATACATGTAAAATACAGCACCCTGTTCAGCCTGGGCATCCGGCAGCTGTACTATGCCAACGGCATAGGCCCGGGCTACCGCATCAGCCCGGAAACGGATATGGACATCCTGCCTACCGAAGCCACCGTAAATACCCTGCGCAGGCTCGATATGATCTTTAAAAGAACCGACCGGAATGCCGGCTTTACCCTGCTGGCCAATACCATCGGTAAATCGGGACCCAACGATGTGTTGCGTGTGGCGCCGGGCAAAGGCGACCGGCTCAGCTTTTTTATCCTGTTTAAAAAGGCTGCTTCCTATCATTATAACCTGTTGCCTATGCCCATGCCGGCCAACAGCCTGTTGTACTTCAGTAACGAAGTGGGCGACGGCGCTGCACCGCGTGCCAACCTGCACCTCAGCACATCGGCAAACGGGGTGGATGGCAGTGTGGATCTGATAAAAAGCGCCGGGCCGGTATACCGGTACAACCACAATACCACCATCGTTCCCGGTAAGGCCAGGGTGGTGCACCGTTCCGGTGCGGTATTACTGCCCGAATCGCTGATCAATGAAAACGGCAAAGCCGCCCTGGTCTTTAACCTGCTGTCGCTGCCGGAAGGCCGCTGCAGCCTGCTGGTCGACGGTGTCACCATCGAAGCGTTTTATTATACCGGTCCGCTGGATGGGTTGAAAGTGGCCGGTGTTATCGACCTGAGCCTGGCCGATGTGCTGCCGGCCAATTACCGGATCGTAGAGCCTGCCAAACAACTGGCGCCCGCCCGCCCTGCATTCACCATCTCCTTTCCCAACCGCAAGACCATATGGCGGTACGTGGTACAAATGCAAAGCAGCAGCCCGCTGTACCTGCAAATGAAAGACCTGAACCCGGCCGATAAGATACAGTTCCTCAATACACTCAAAATAGAAAGCAACGATCCTAACGTGGTTTTTACCCGCTCGGCGGCAACCGACTTCAGTATCGTATTTGAATCCACCCAGCCTATTGCCCTGCAGGAGCGGTACCTGGCTTCAGCGGTCAACGACCCGCTCCATATCAACTTCAACCGTTACCCCGGACCGGGTACGCCTACGGTACTCCGCGCCAGCCTGCCTTATCCCTCCACGGATATGATCAATGCCCTTAATCCCAACGCTGTTTTATCTGAAATATTCCTAACCATTTAAACTCTAACAAACATGTCTGTTTTAAAACTCTCCACCCCGGGTGTGTATGTGCAGGAAGTATCTTCCCTGCCGCCTTCTGTTGCCGAAGTAGAAACGGCAATACCGGCTTTTATCGGTTATACGGCCAAGGCCGACCGACTGGCTCCGGGTGACCTGGTCATGGTGGCCAACAAAATCAATAACATGAGCGACTTCGAGCACTTTTACGGCGGAGCTCCCCTCGAGTCCAACAACAGTATCACCGTTGCCGTTAAGGATTATGGCAACAGCCGCTACGAAGTGGGCTTTGGTTACGATGCCACCCAGCGCTCCAAAAACAACCTGTACTATTCCGTAAAACACTTTTACGACAACGGCGGCGGTACCTGTTACATTGTAGCGGTAGATACCTACAAAGCCAGCGTGGATAAAGACCTCCTGAAAAAAGGACTGGACGTGGTGTACGAGGTAGACGAGGTAACCCTGCTGGTGGTGCCCGAAGCCGCTAAGAACGATGCTGCAGCTTATACGGACGTAGTGAATAAAATGATCGCCCAGGCCGCTGCCCTTAAAGACCGTTTTGCGCTGATCGATCCCTTCCAGGTGACACCGAAAAACTCGAGCGATCCTAACGGCGATATCGATGCCGATGTTAAACTGATCCGCGATGCGAGCCTGTCGGTAGCCGAGAACCGTTATGCAGCGGCTTATTATCCCAATGTAGTCACTACTTATGATTTCCAGTATGACCTGCCCAACCTGCAGATCGATACGTATACCCTGGTAGGGGTAGCGGCGCCATCGGTGGCCGGTCATGCAGCAGGCATGGTCCTTTCTGCCGCCGGCGCGGGTTCCGTGCTCTACAACAAGGTAAAGGACGAACTGAAAAAGCAATATGTAACCCTGCCGCCTACACCCGCCATTGCCGGTCTGTATGCCCGTGTGGACAGTACCAAAGGGGTGTGGAAAGCGCCGGCCAATGAATCGCTGATGTCGGTGATCGGTCCGGATATCGCGATCTCCAACCGCGAACAGGAAAACCTCAACGTCGATTCGTCTACTGGTAAATCCATCAACGTGGTGCGTAGCTTCCCGGGTTATGGCACCCTGGTATGGGGCGCACGTACCCTCAACGGTAACGATAACGAATGGCGTTATATCAGTGTGCGCCGCTTCTTCAATATGGTAGAAGAGTCGATCAAGAAATCGAGCCAGTGGGCGGTATTCGAACCCAATACGATCAATACCTGGGTAAAGATGCAGGCCATGATCGAAAACTACCTGTTCCTGAAATGGAAAGAAGGCGCGCTTGCCGGCGTAAAACCGGAGCAGGCTTATTATGTACGGGTGGGCCTGGGCACAACCATGAATGCCATCGATGTACTGGAAGGCCGTATGAACGTAGAGATCGGTATGGCTGTTGCCCGTCCGGCTGAGTTTATCGTATTAAGCTTTACCCAGTTAATGCAACAATCTTAATTCCTGCATCAAAACCATTTCTAAAAATCAATAAAACAAAATATTATGGCAACGTATCCCATCCCGGTTTTTCATTATAAAGTATCCTGGAATAACGAAGACATCGGCTTTTCGGACGTATCCGGACTGACCCAGGAAATATCGCCGATCGAGTACCGCGACGGCCTGATGTCGGCAACCACGGTGCCGCTGAAAAGGCCGGGCCTGATCAAGGTAAACAATATCAGCCTGAAGCGCGGTATTACCGAAAAGAACAACGACCTGTTCAACTGGTTCAACAATAACGGCTCCCCCAATGTGGAGCGCCGAGACATTACCATCTCCCTGCTCAACGACGAAGGCAACCCGGTAATGGTATGGTCGGTATCGCAGGCCTGGCCTGTGAAGTGCGAAGGACCGGGGCTCAAAGCTACCGGCAACGAGATCGCCATCGAAACCATAGAACTCGTACACGAGGGTATTAAAGTTAAAACCGTATAACACATGGCCAGCTATTATCCACCCACGGGCTTCCATTTCCGGGTCGAATTCCAGGGCATCAGCGGTATGGATAGCGATACCGAGCAACGTTTCCAGGATGTAGGCGGACTCTCGTTCGAGATCGAAACCGAAACCGTGAATGAAGGCGGCGAAAACCGGTTTAGTCATAAGTTCCCGAAACGGACCAAGTATCCCAACCTGGTGCTGAAGCGGGGCCTGCTTACCAATACCGCTTTGCTGGACTGGATGAATGCCGCCATGAATACCTTTTATACCGTAGTGATCTATGACTTCAAACCTGCGGATATCCTGATCTCCCTCCTGGACGAGGCAGGCAACCCGCTGGCTGTATGGAGCGTGGTACAGGCTTATCCCGTAAAATGGTCGGTATCCGATTTCCGGTCGACGGAGAATGCTGTGGTTGTGGAAACCATAGAACTGGCCTATCAATATTTCGAACGAAAACTATAACGCCATGCCTGTCCAGATCAATGAAGTAGTCATAAAAATATCGGTCGATGCTGACCCTGCCGGAGCTCCTGCACCGGCAGCTTCAGCCGGTCTGTCCGATACCGGTAACGACGATGCAGCCATTGCAGCGTTGGTCTTACAAATCATCAAAGAAAAAAATGAAAGATAATGGACGCGCAATCCGCAGCCAAGCTGCCTTTTAATCTGAAGATCATCCCTACCAACCGCGACGGTATACCGATGGGCGTGCCCTTCCTGGCTATGCTTAACCCCGAAAACTTTTCGGTAAAGGAAGATGTAGTCTGGTATGAAAAGCCCATACCCGGCAAGAACGGGACCGATCCTACCTTCCTGGCTGTTCGCCCGCGCACCTTTACCATCGATTTCATACTCGACGGAACCGGCGTGAATACCAACGGGGTTAAGATCCCGGTTACCGCACAGGTAGCGCTTTTCAGGGGGGTAACCACCAATATCCGTGGTACCATACACCGCCCCTCCTACCTGATGGTACAATACGGCACTTTTGTAAATGTATGCGTACTGACCACCTCGACGGTTACCTATACCATGTTCGACCTGGCCGGTTTGCCGATCAGGGCCAAGATCTCGGCCACCTTTACCGAACGCATCATCTCCGGTCTCAGCGATGTACTGGGTATGTTGTCTTCGCCGGATCTTACGCACGAGGTAGAGGTAAAGCAATACGACCTGTTGCCCCTGCTTACCTATAACATATACCAGAACCAGCACTACTACCTGCAGGTGGCCAAAGCCAACCGGATCAAGAATTTCCGGAAGCTGAAGCCCGGCACGAAGCTGAACTTTTACCCGCTGTTATCCGCAAAAAAACAATAAAGCATAAAACCCAGTTACCGTCATGAGCTTAACCAGTTTCCCGCCGGGCAGCGCAGCGCCCACCGATGTCGTAAGCCAGAAAGTCTGGATCAATGGCGCCGTACTCAGCAACGAAGTATTGCTGAGCCAGCTTACCGTGCAAAAGACGTTCAATAAAATAGCCTCTGCCCGGCTGGTGTTTGTAGACGGCTCTGCTGCCGAACGCGATTTTGCACTGAGCAGCGGCGACCTCTTCAAACCGGGCAACGAGATCCGGATAGGCCTGGGCTACGATGGCGATGTGACCACCGTGTTTGAAGGCATTATTGTAAAACACAGTATTAAAATAGGGCAGGGCGGAAGATCGCTGCTGATGGTCGAAGCTAAGGATAAAGCCATAAAGCTGACCGGCGCCCGTAAAAGCGCTTACTTCAGCGAAAAGACCGATAGCGATATCCTCTCCGAACTGGCCGGTGGCGCCGGTTTACAGACCGAGATCGCGACAACCGCCTTCTCGCATAAACAAATGGTACAGTTCGATACTACCGACTGGGACTTTATGCTTACCCGTGCCGAAGCCAATAGTATGCTGGTACTGACCGACGATGGCAAGATCGTAATCGGCAAACCTGTAGCCGCAGGCCCTGCGGTACTTACTGCCTTATTTGGCAGCAATATCATGGAGTTTGAAGCGGAAATGGACGCCCGCCGGCAACTGAAAAGCGTAAAGGCCGACAGCTGGAGCCCGACCAACCTGGAGCTCGATGAGTCGTCGGAAGGCACGGCCACCTTTACGGAACCTGGCAATATTACGGCTTCTGAGCTGGCCGATATCCTGGCTGCCGACCTGCAATTGACGCATACCGGAAACCTGGGCCAGCAGCAATTGCAGGACTGGGCCGATGCCTATGCCTTACGCAGCAAACTGTCGAAAGCCGTGGGCCGTGTACGCGTCCAGGGCAGCGCCGATGCCAAACCCGGCGTGATGATCACGCTTTCCGGCGTAGGCGACCGCTTTAACGGCGATGTATGGGTAACCGGTGTGCTGCATCACTTCGACGGCAACTGGACCAGCGATGTACAATTCGGCTGGGCCGAAGGCTGGTTCTATAAAAAAGAAGAGGTGATGAACAAGCCTGCCGCAGGCCTGCTGCCCGGTATAAACGGGTTGCAGGTAGGTACCGTAGTCGATACCGCCGATCCCGAGGGCAACTACCGGCTCAAAGTACATGTGCCCACCATTACCGGTGGCGGAGATGGCTTCTGGGCGCGGGTTGTAAGTCCCGATGCCGGCCAGGACCGCGGGCTTTACTTCCGGCCGCAGACCGGCGACGAGGTGATCCTGGGTTTTCTCAACGACGATCCCAGGGAGCCTGTTGTGCTGGGCTGTATGCACAGTAAGGATAAGAAAGCCCTGCCCTTCCGCGAGAACGAAGAGTTTGGCGTGATTACCAAGGAAAAAGTAAAAGTGTTGCTCGACGATACCAATAAAAAGCTCACCCTGAGTGTAACAACCAGCTCGGGCGATAAGACCATTATCCTGAACGACTCCGGCGCTATGGAGCTGAAGGATGAATACGGCAACAGCATCAAAATGGAACAGTCGGGTATTACCATCGAGGCCAGCGCCAATGTAACCATTAAAGGCGCCCAGGTGTTGATCAACTGATTTTTATTCCTGACCGCTAAAAGAGAAAAGCCATGCCAGCAGCAGCCCGCATCAACGACAATCATACCTGTCCTATGGTTAACCCGGGCACGAACAGCCCGCATACCGGTGGCCCCATCCTGCCGCCCGGCGTACCTACCGTACTCATCGGCGGTCAGCCGGCTGCCGTGGTGGGCGATATGTGTACGTGCTCAGGACCGCCGGACAGCATCATTAAAGGATCTGCCACGGTACTGATCGGCGGCAAACCCGCAGCCCGCCAGGGCGACAGCACGGCTCATGGCGGCAGCATTACCGCCGGCTGCGCTACTGTGCTCATCGGCGGATAAAAGACTAACCCCTAAAATTTTTACCATGCAAGAAAATAGTAACCGTTCATTTTTAGGTACCGGCTGGAACTTTCCGCCTACCTTTCGCCGGGAGTGGTATGGTCCCGAAATGCTGAGTGGGGAGGAGGATGTGCGCAGCAGTATCCGCATCATCCTCGAGACCATTACGGGCGAGCGGGTCATGCTGCCCAATTTCGGTTGTAACCTGCAGCCTTATATTTTCGAACCCATGACGCCGGCTACCATCACCCTGATCCAGAAGATCGTTTTCGAAGCGTTATCCATCCATGAGCCCCGTATTATCGTAGGCGATATTACCTATAAGCTGGATGAAGCCGCCGGTGTACTGGAACTCGATATTCCCTATACCATCATTACCACCAACACCCGTTACAACTACACCTATCCATTCTATATCGAAGAGGCTACCAATATCGAACGTAACCCGGCATAGTATCCCTTCCTTATTTTTTTATCTATAAACCCTGCCCAATGAGCAATTGTAACTGCAATACTGAAATCATCCGCGACGGCTCCAGCCAACTGGATCGATACCTACAGGCACTGGATCCCGCTTATGCGCCCGTGGACGGGCGCAGCCTGGAAGATCTGCTGGTTTTCGCGAAACGTTATGCCGCCCGGATCAGATTTTACGATATACCTGAAAGCAAGATCAACGACGACACCGATCCCGGGAAACTGAGCTGGAGCGAGTTCTTCAGGAGAGATATGGCCGTACTGGCATCGTCGGTTGCAACGCTTGATGCCGGCCGGTTTAAACTGCGCTACGATGCGCAGCGTGAAGCCCTCGAACAGGCTCCCGACCGGGATAAATACGTATCTCTCTACCATATCGTACTCGAAATGGCAGCGCAGATCGATCAGTGGTACCGTGTTGCCATACCCGGCAACCCCTTACGCACCGACCTGGACCTGGCCATCGATGCACACCTGCGCGGGCAGATGCAGCGTGTGATCGCCTACGAGGAAGGATACCGGCTTATCGATGCCAAACATCCTTTACAACTCGATTATACCATCATCAGTAATGACGCATTATGGGGCCTGGACGATGCCATAGATCCTGATGCGACTATTTATGATGCCGACAACTTTGAAGATAAACTCAGGAACGCAGCTTTATATGCGGATGAGCTTTTTAATAGTTTTTACAGCTTTATCAATAACCTGGTCGAACAGTCGGACCGCTACCTGCAATTCGCACTGGAACAATACCCCGGGCATCAGCCGCATATGGCGCTGTTTATCGCCTTCCTGAAGCTGTTCCGGCTGGCCCAGGAGCAGATGAACGGTCTTACCGGCCGTATGCTCGACTTCTACTATAAAGAAGTGCTGCAGCTGCAGGCCAAGGATGCGTTGCCTGACAGGGCCCATGTCGTGTTTGAACTGGCCAAGGAAGTAACCGAATACAGCCTGGATCCCGGTACGGCGCTCAAAGCCGGCAAGGACGGCGGCGGTATAGAACAGGTGTATGCAACCGATACCGGCCTGGTGATCAACCAGGCTAAAGTAAAAGAACTGAAAACCATCTTTATCGAAAAGACGCCGCTGCAGGCCGGTCCGGAAGATAAGACCCTGCAAACCATCTATGCCCGGCCCGTGGCCAACTCGGCCGATGGTTACGGCGCGCCTTTCCTGGCGCCCAATCCCAAGTGGTACACCTTTGGTAAAGGTGTGCTGAACGATAAACAAAAATCCGATACCTGTGCGGTGATCCGCGATATGGAAGATGCCGGTACGGTACTGAATCAAACGCAGATCGGCTTTGCCATCGCCTCGCCCCAACTGGTATTGCAGGGTGGCAACCGCCTGATCAGCTGGAAACTCGATGGTTTCAGCGAAATATTCCGTGAAAAGGAATTGGATAGCAACAATGGCGATACCGCCGAAAAAGACCTGCTGATCGTGCTCAGCGGTGAAGAAGGCTGGCTGCCGGTGGCACGCAGGCTGATGACCTGGGAATACGACAATTTCAACAACGAGTTGCGCAGCGGTGCATTTCCGCGTAATATCGATACTTCCTTTTATTACCACGACCGGGGCGGTAATACGCTGCATGTATACCTGCCGGTAGCGGAAAAGGCCATCGTGCCTTATAATACCAAACTGCATGCCGGCAAAACCTTTATGACCCAATGGCCGGTAATGCAGGTGCTGCTGGGGCCGGATGTAAAGATCGACGAAGGCCGCTTTAATGCCCTGCGTTTTAATGATCTTTCCCTGTCGGTACGTGTAGGGTCGCACAACCTGCACGAAGACAGCCTGATGGCCGCGCATTTCGACGGGCTTAAAAAACTGGTGCTGCAGAACGACGACGGCCTGATTACACCAGGTAAGCCTTTCGATCCTTTTACGGCTTATCCCTTACCGGGCAAGTCGCTTTATGTGGGCAGCAGCGAAGTGTTTAATAAACCCCTGACCGAACTCTCCATCCACATCAAACATACTATGGAGCGCAATGCGCCTACCAGTCCGCCTTCCAGCCCGCCTTCCGACGAAGAGGCCGCCGATCAGAACGCCTTTTACCGCACCAGTATCCTGGAGCAGAAGTCCTGGAACGAGCTGAAGTATGACAAACAGCTCTTTTCGGAAGCAACACTGTCCAAGGACTTGTTCCGCGACCGTTATTTCCCTTACGGTTATACACAAACCGACCGCAAGCCCATTGCCTTTTACGATAAAGTGGATGATAAAACGACCAGGGGTTTTGTACAGCTTAAATTCAGTACGCGCGACTATAACAATAATAGCTTCCTGAAGGATAATAAGCTGTCGGATACCGACAACAGCACCTGGCAGGCCCTGGCTATGAAATTCCAGGTAAAGGAGATCTCGGTGAGTTATGCTTCCGAGTTGCGTAACCTGGACCAGGAGATCGACCAGTTTTTTCATGTATATCCTTTTGGCGCTATAGAGACTTATACCATACCCTATGTGGAGCAGCCCCAGGGATCGCCGCCCTACAACTATTTCTACGATACGCCGAACTACGCCCGGAAGGCCGCTTTACAGGCACTGCCCGGCACACAGCCGGCTACGTTTGAAGAGATGGACCGGCAGCGGGGTTGGCTGCTGGTGGATGCCGATGAACGGTTGTTGCCGCATTTTACCTACAAGAGCGTGTATGCATTACCGGAAGCGCCTGTAGCATCGCCGCCGGTTAAACATACGAAACCCAATATGCGCAGGCTCAAAGACGGTAGCCTGCAGGAAGTGATCGTAACGGGCAGCAAGCGGGCCGTGATCAGCAACCAGTACGCTGGCAAAATACAGGAAGAAGGTATGCTCTTTATCGGCCTGGAAAATGCAAAGCCGCTACAGACGCTTTCGATGTTGTTCCAGTTTGCCGAAGGCAGCGCCGAAGATGAAGACAACGAGCCGCCTGCAATCAACTGGTCCTATCTCAGCAACAACGAATGGAAACCCATGCGGGGCGAAGATATCGTGAGCGATGGCACTTACGGTTTCCAGACCACGGGTATAGTTAAGGTCAATATCCCCGGCGATGCCACCGATAACAATACCATCATTACCGCCGGGCTGCACTGGCTTTGCGCCAGCGTTACCCAAGATGCCAACCGCATCCCTATGTTGATCGATATCCGTACACAAGCTGTTACGGTAACCTTCCGCGACAACAACAATGACGCCACGCATTATGACAAAGCGTTGCCTGCGGGTACCATAGCCAAACTGGCTAGCGCTGTGCCCGAGGTGAGTAAAGTAGAGCAACCTTTTGCCAGTTTCGATGGTAAACACAAAGAAGCCGGCCGGGAATACTACCAGCGTGTAAGCGAAAGGCTCCGGCATAAACACCGCGCCATTACACCCTGGGATTATGAACACCTGGTGCTGGACCGTTTTGCTACGGTTTATAAAGTAAAATGTATCAGTCATACCGACCCGGAATGCCTGTGCCGCGATACGGTAACCGTTTCCGGCAGCGATAGCAAGACTTTTATGGTGCCCCAGGAAGATCCCAATGGCGGTATCCTGCTCGACGATATTGCGAAAGAACTGCTGGGTAATACACAGCTTACCGGTAAGGTACGCGGTTACGGCGACGGGCCCGAAGGCCTGATGCTGGCCAAACGCAGGGCTGATAAGATTATGCAGCTGCTGGTAAAATATGGTATTGCCGCAGGTCGCCTGTCTACGGAAGCATTGAACGGTACGGATAATACCCGGTTCGAAGTAATTGTTTCGGGTTACCCGGTAACCGGCAGCCAGGCGCATTGCTGTGGTCCGCAGGTAGCGCCGGGGCATGTACTGATTGTACCGGTAGCCGACCTGAAAAACAGGAATTCCATTAACCCTTTACAGCCTAAGACCGGCCGCAGGGTCTTGCTCGATATAGAACGTTACCTGCAGGGCCTGAGCTCGCCTTTTGTAAAGATCCATGCCCGCAACCCGGTATATGAAGAGATACTGACCTCCTTCGCCGTGAAGTTTTATACCGGTACCGACCAGGGTTATTTCCTGAAAGTACTTAACGACGAACTGGTGCGCTTCCTGACGCCCTGGGCCTTCGACGAACAGGCAACCTTCCGATTCGGGCAAAAGGTTTATGCCTCTTCGATCATCAATTTTATCGAAGAACGGCCTTATGTAGACTTTATCACCGACTTCGAAATGCGGGTATGTATGGAAACCTGCTGCCCCGAACCTGCCGGCAAACGCAAGCGGGATGATAAGTTCAGCCCTGCCGATCTTTCCGGTTGCGATGCTATCGAAAACCTGATCGGCGACGCATTGAAAGACAGCGGTGCGATTGTGGCACGCCCTTCGGGTCCTCGTTCCATCCTCGTTTCTGCACCGCGGCACCAGATCCGGCCTTATGTGGCGCCCATACTGGAAACACCTTGCGAGCAGCGCCAGAAAATGAAGAAAGCAAAACCAGCGCCGGTTACGGATACCCGTATCGATCCTGTGGACGTAAAGGACAGGGTTAAGGATGTGGTGGCTACAGACCATGCGGCTGTGGAAAAAGAAACCGCTACCGGGGTCAAAGCAAAAACAGAAGCGCTGAAGGATACGTTGACGGCTGCTAAAGCTACTAGCGCATCACTGCGTGAGGTTAAGGCCACGGTGGCGAAGAAAACCGCGGAGGAAATCCCTGCTGTTCCGGCAGCGCCTGCCGGTGCTGCTGCTACACCCGCCTCGCCGGAACCTGCTCCTGCAGCTGAAGACGCGGCTGCAACGAAGAAAGTAGCCGCTAAAAAAACAAGCCCTGCCAAGCGTACCAAAATAATCACTATTAAAAAGACGGATAAGTAGTCCTGCTGCTCATCTATAAACCTTATATGCCATGCCCGATATCATTTCCTTAGTAAAAGAAAACCCGCTGTTGCCTGCCGAAGACTACGCCGCGATGCGTAAAGAAGGCTTTAAGCAGATCGAGAAGCTGGGCAGCGACCATTGGACGGATTATAATAATTCAGACCCCGGTATCACCATCCTGGAAGCTGTATTATACGCCATTACCGACCTGTCTTACCGTACCGGCTTCGACATCAAAGACCTGCTGGCGCCCGAACAGCTTACCGGCGATACCTGGAAGCAGGTATTTTATACCGCCAGGCAGATCCTGCACAACAGCGCATTGACCATTACCGATTACCGTAAGCTGATGATCGATGTAAAAGGGGTGCGCAATGCCTGGATCGAACCCTCGAAAGAGTACGAAGTGCCGGTATGGGTGGACTATAATACCTATGAACTGAAAGCGCATGAAGACTGTCATTGCGAGGACAAGGAGCAGGAAGTTTGTATGGGCCGCCTGGGTATCGAAGCCGCTACGCCCGAGGCTGCAGCCGCTTTCCTGTCCAAACAAAAAGACGATGCCCTGCAACGGCAGCAGGCGCTGACCAAAAAGCAGGATGAGCTGAACGAAGCCCTGAAAAAGATCGAGGATCAGATCGCCAGGGAGAGCGACCCCATTGCCCTGGAAGAGTTGAAAAAGAACCGCGAAAAATTTGCGGAACAGCTCCGGGACAACAGGAACGGGCTCAATGGCATAACCAAAGAGCTCGACCTGATCGCTTCCATGAAATATATACCTTCCAAGATCGTGGAGTTCGAGGGCATCTATAACGTAATGGTGGAATACGAAGAAAATGTACTGGAAGAAGATCAGCGCGAAGAGGTACGGCAGCAGGTGGTACAACGCCTGTCGGCCAACCGTAGCCTTTGCGAAGATTTCCTGACCGTTAATGCTGTCGAATATGAAGATATCGGCATCGGCGCATCGGTCACGCTGCAGGAGTATGCCGATCCTGACCTGGTGCTGGCCCGCATCTTCTTTATCATCTATAAATACTTTACGCCTTCCGTACCTTTTTATACTCTGCAGCAAATGCTGGAAAAAGGGTACGATACCGATGAGATCTTCGAAGGACCGGCGCTGGAACATGGGTTTATCGAAGACAGGGATATTGAAAAGACCAGCCTGTACCGCGATATCCGTATGTCCGACATCATCAACGAGATTGCCGATATTGAAGGGGTGATCGCTATTACCTATTTGCACCTGCCTTTCGATGGTTTTGAAAACGAAGAAGCGGGTAAGGCTTATTTCGATCAATGGGTCAGGTTCCTGCAGCGCGAAAGGAAAGTAGCCCGTATCAGTCCCGAACGGAGCCAGGTGATCTTCTGCAAACAAAAAGAAATGATCACCTATAATACCGGCAATGTCAAAGACCGCCGGTCGAACAGGATGCTGAAGCTGTTCCGCGACTTTAAGATCGCAGAACGTACATACAAACTGGAAGGCATAAGCCTCGATATCGCCGTGCCTGTGGGCGAAAATATGGAGCTGGAAGATTACTACCCGGTTACCTATTCGCTGCCGATGACCTATGGGGTAAGCGACAGGGCGGGCCTGCCGGGCAGTGCCGACGATAAGCGCAAGGTACAGGCTTTACAACTTAAAGGGTACCTGCTGTTCTTCGAACAATTGCTGGCCGGTCACCTGGTACAACTCAATCACCTGCGCGATCTTTTTACTATGGATGAGAGTACCGAACATACCTATTTCAACCGGGTACTGCAGGAGATAGCCGGTCTGCAGGACCTGCTGATCGACGAAAAAGGCCGCGGCGCGGGCCATTTCGACCAGGTAATGCAGGACTTCTCTATCGTATTACAGGAGCTTATGGAAAGCCGCGAACAATTCCTGGTGCGCCGTAACCGTTTCCTGGAGCACTTCCTGGGCCGTTTCTCCGAAGACCGGAGCGCTTACGATGCCATTAACCGCTGGCTGGACCCGGCTACGGCAGACGAACGCCTGGTAGACGATAAGATCCGTATGCTGAAAGACGGTGAATATACGCCCATCAGCTCGGGCCGCGGCAGGGGGTACAACTATACCAGTCCCGACTTCTGGGATACCGATAATGTATCCGGCGCCGAACGGCGCATCGGCCGCCTGCTGGGCTTTGGCAGCATCCGGCGGCACGACCTGTCGCCCCGGTTCATAACTACAGAGCCGGTTATGATCCTGAACAAGAAAAAGCAGCAGGAACAAAAGCTCAGCAAGAAAGGCAAACCCCTGAATGTGGTGAAACTCCTGCATCCCGATAACAATGAACAGGTATTGCTGACGAGCGTGGAAAGTGTAGAAGGCTGCTGTACCGAACAACTGATCAGCGATATCCTGGAGCATGCCGATAATACGGCGCATATCAAACTGTACGACGACCTGAACCGCCGGGCGCGCAAGACCGCAGGACCCGTAGGCAGCTTCTGGTTCGAAATATGGGATGGCCCGGCCGAAGAAACGGCCGTGTTACTGGCCGAGAGTCCCCGTTTTGATAAAAAGGAATTACGGGATGAAGCGCTGGCTACGCTGTTGCAGGTCATGAAAGGCATCAACGATAACGAAGGCCTGCACCTGGTGGAGCATTTGTTGCTGCGCCCCCGGCTGGACGAGGTATTGGACGAAAACAATGAATCTGTGCCCGTCTCCTTCCTCGACATCTGCCTCGATTTCTGCGACCTGGGTATTGGCCTGGATGAAGGCGCTGTGCCCTTGTACCGTAAAAAAGTATCGCGCGTGCCTGCCGACAAGTGTTATGATAAAATGCCCTGGATACTGGAGTATATCAACGAGAAAAAACAATCGCTGCTCTTCCAGGAAGTAACCTGGAGCGACGACCGCTCGGTTACCGTACCGCTTAAGTTCCGGCGTTATACGGCCTTGTCCGCCCGGGTAAAAGATATACGAGAATATGGTTCCGAACGGGTGAACTACCGTATCGTTTCTAACCAGGAAGAAGAAGCATCCAAAATAAAGTACGGGTTTATCCTTACCGGGGATAACAATGAAGTGCTGGCCCAGAGTCTTTTTGCCTATAACAAAAAGACCAAAGCGCAGGTAGAGCAGGGCGCTGCGATCAAGGATGATATCGAAGTAGCGATCAATACCCTGATGGCCTGGCTGGGTGCGGAAATGGACTGGTATTGCCAGGCCAATCCCTGCGACAGCAACGAAGATCCTTATTCGTTCCGTACCACCGTGGTATTGCCCTGCTGGCCCAAACGCTTCCGGGATGCCACGTTCCGGAATCATGTGGAGCAAACGATCGTGTCGGAGAGCCCGGCACATGTACAGCCCCGTATCGTATGGCTGGGGCTTACCGAGATGAAACGTTTTGAAGAGGCCTATTACAACTGGCTGGAAGAAATGTCGATGACCGAAATTCCGGCCTATGAAAAAGTGAACCCGCTGGTAACGGTGCTCAATACCCTGCGTCCCTGTGGCGTATGCGAGGAGGACTGCGACTGTTCGGAACCCGGTACAGAACCCGAAAAATTACCGTCCTGATGCATAACCTGGTCCATAGCCTGAAATTTGACCTGCATTGTCGTGACGAGCAGCAAGCCTTTGCTTTGCGCCAGGCAATCGCGGGAGGGTTACAGGCAATGATGGCGGAGATCATCGATCGCGTGTGCGCCCGGCATATACCGGCAAACGAAACGGTACGGATCGGCAGGCTGGACCTGGATCTGGGCAACCTGCCGTCCGCCACCCTGGACGAAGCGTTTGCCCTGCAGTTCAGCGCCCTGTTCGAAGCCCGCTTGGTCGACCAGTTACAACGGCAGCAACATAACGGTGGCCCGGTAACGGCCATAGATACGGTATTGCAGGTGTTTACCTGTTTTATGCAAACCGGCCGTCTGCCCTGGTGGGCCGACCCGGATGAATACGATTTGACCTCGGTCTGCAATGATCTTATACAGCGTATGCCCGCGGCATTACTGGCTTTCTTTAAACAACATACCGGCAACATCCGCGTATGGCGCAGGGTAGTTAAACAACTGGATTCCGGTTTCCGGCAGTTCCTGTTTACGCAGATAGACCTGCTGCGGCAGGCGCAGGCCGCCTGGCCCGTCGTGATCGAGGACATAAGGCTGGCCTTGCTCCACACTGCTTTGCCCTCGGCACAAAGTATACCGCAGCTGCAGCCGGCAGCGTTGGTGTCCGATCAGCCGGTGGGTGGCGGTACGACCGTAACCGGTCCGGCCGGCAGCGGTCTTATGGCCCGGGTGCTGGCCCGGTTGGCACAATATGCCCCCGGCTACCAGGTATACCTGCTGGAACATGCGCCCCAACTTTTTGCCCATGCAAAACAGGATAACATCAACGAACTGCTGAGCCTGCTGATCCTGCAAGACCTCTTTCCCGAACAGGATAAAGAGAGCGGGATATTGAAAGCGCAGCTGAAAGATAACCTGCATCTGCCATCCGGGCA
The DNA here is from genome assembly GCF_003014535.1 of Taibaiella chishuiensis. Lineage (GTDB taxonomy): Bacteria > Bacteroidota > Bacteroidia > Chitinophagales > Chitinophagaceae > Taibaiella > Taibaiella chishuiensis. The sequence goes on from NZ_PYGD01000002.1 coordinate 437,885, forward strand.
ACTGCAACAGCCGCCGCTAACGGAACCGATAGGGGAGCCGGCAGTTGACTTGCCGGAAACCCTTCCCGGGCCAGAAAGGATCATGATCCGCGATGCGGGCCTGGTATTGCTTGGCCCTTACCTGAAGCCGCTCTTTACCAGCCTGGGTTACTGGCAGGACGGTGCATGGCATAGTCCAGAAGCGCGCGAGAAAGCCGTTTGCCTGCTTCATTTTATAGTTACCGGTAACACCACATGTAAGGAATACGATCTCGTATTGGGCAAACTGCTTTGCGGTATGCCGCTGCAGGAGCCCTTGTATACCGGTTATACTTTTGATGATAACGAAATCAAAGAAGCGGAAACATTGCTCGAAGCCGTGATCGCGCATTGGACAGCCCTGAAGAATACTTCGGTAGAAGGCTTCCGCAGCGCCTTCCTGCAACGGGAAGCCATGCTCTTTCCCAGGGAGCGCGACTGGCAGCTGGTGGTGGAGCGTAAAACGCTGGACGTATTGCTGGAAAGCATCCCCTGGGGATATGGCACCCTGGCGCTATCCTGGAACACTTATTTAATTTTTACAGAATGGTAATGGAAACCGCACATAAAGAAGATAATCCTGAAGGACAGAACAGCCCCCCGGCGCAGTCTTTAAGTCCCTTGCAATATAATGCAGAGAGTCTAGCGCGCGAGTTGACCTGGTTTGCACATGTGGTCAACGCAAGGCTGGACGCTTATTTTAACAGTACTACCGGACCCGCCGACAATACAGGGGCCGCGGCAGATGCGCCTGCGCCGCCACCACCGCCCGACCTGCAACAGGACGGCTCGGTGTATGCCGGTTTTGTACAGTACTATGGTCTTACAACCGATGAACGCCTGTTATTGATGCTGGCCCTGGTACCGCACCTGCAACCGCAATTGCTCGATGTGTTCTTTACAAGCAACAAAAGCCTGGGTCGCGGGTATACCGAATTTGGTGGGGTGAAAGGCAGCAGGCACGGCGGTTTCCTGCCCACCATCGAAACGGCTATGTTTATCCTGTCGGGTAACGACCTGGCCCGCAGGTTTTACCTGGCGCGGCTTTTCGAACCCGATCATGTATTCTCTGCGCATGGTATCCTGGTACTGGACCGCGGTAGCTCCGGCCAGGAACCTTATTACAGCGCTACCCTGGCTATTTCCGAAGAGTATATCGATTTTTTTACCACGGGTAAGATCCGCAAGCCACATTTCAGCACCGAGTTCCCGGCCAAACAATTGCAGACCACCATGGACTGGCAGGATCTCGTGGTCGATGAAGCGACCATGGCGCAACTGGAAGAGTTGACGATATGGCTGCAACATAGCCCGGCGCTGCTGGGCGACTGGGGTATGGCTAAAAGAGTAAAGCCGGGTTATAAAGTCTTGTTCCATGGTCCGCCGGGTACGGGTAAAACGCTTACCGCTTCGTTGCTGGGCAAGGCTTTCAACCTCGATGTATACCGGGTAGATCTTTCCATGGTCATCTCCAAATACATCGGGGAAACCGAAAAGAACCTGGAAAAGGTATTCGCCAAGGCCGAAAACAAAAACTGGATCCTGTTTTTTGATGAAGCCGATGCCTTATTCGGAAAACGGACCGGTATTACCGATGCCCATGATAAATATGCCAACCAGGAGATCGCTTACCTGCTGCAAAGACTGGAAGACTATCCAGGCCTGGTTATCCTGGCTTCCAATATGCGTAACAATGTAGACGAAGCCTTTACGCGCAGGCTGCAGTCGATCATTTATTTCGCAAAACCGCAGCAGAACGAAAGACTACGGCTCTGGAAAAACAGCTTCAGTGCCAGGTGTACGCCGCCTTCGGACCAGGAACTGGAACGCCTGGCGCGGCAATACGAGCTTTCCGGCGCGGCCATTATGAATATCGTACAATATGCGTCGCTGCAGGTGCTGAGCCGTGGCGAACGTACCGTAACATTTGCCGATATCATGAAAGGCGTCAAAAGAGAATATCATAAAGACGGTAAAACCGTTTAAACCCATATCCGCCCAATCATCACCTTAAAACAAAGATCATGGAACTCTTACAAAAAGGAAGCCAGGGTACAGCAGTAAAAAACCTGCAGCTTTTATTACGCGAACTCGACTATGATGTACCTGTTACCAGTGTATTCGACAACGTTACCTATGCCGCCGTGCGCAATTTCCAGGGCAGTCACCTCGACAAACATGGTATGCCGCTTAAGGTTGATGGCAAAGTGGGCGATATCACCTGGTGGGCACTGAGTAATCCGCGTACCGCCGTATCGCATGGCGTTATCGATTTTACCAAAATGCCCGATGCGGCCATGGGCGGCAGTACCATGGGTCGTGCCGCGCTGATGGCTGCTATCGGCGAACTGAAAGCCGGCGCCGGGGAGATTGGTGGCAACAACCGCGGTAAATGGGTAAAGAAATACCTGGACCCTACAGGACTTAAAGAAGGTAATGCCTGGTGCGCGGCTTTCCTGAGCTGGTGCTTCTTGCAGGCTGCGGGTGGCGATAAGTCAAAAATGCCCTTCCGGTATACAGCCGGCGCCCGCGACCTGTTTAACCAGCTTAAAAATAAAGGCCTGGCCATTAAGGATTCTGGTCCTGCTTACGTGCCCCAGCCCGGCGATATCGTTGCCTGGTGGCGGGTAAGCCTGGCTTCGGGCCTGGGTCATATCGCTATTGTACATCATTTTGAAGATGGCTTTTTATATACCATCGAAGGCAATAAAGCCGCTAATGTGGCCGGTTTCGATTATGTGAAAACCAGTATGGACAAGATATTGGGCTATGCCAGGGTATAACGCTACGCTAGAGCTTTTTATAGGACGCTTTATGCTTAGAGCACGCTAACCGGAGCCGCGTGGCCCGGGTGAGCAAAAGGATTGACCTGTGGATGATTAATGGAATTTTTATGAAGCAATATAGTGTACACAAACCGGGCGCAACGGTTACGTCTGCAGCCGCAGGTACTGGCGCCGTGCCGCAACCCACGAGGGGTAGGGTGCAGCGTAAAGTAAGCCCGGCTGCAACAGAGGCGGGGCCGGTGTTGTCGGACCGTATTGCCGGCACGCAAGGTACAGGCAATACGATGGACGATACAACGCGTACGTTTATGGAGAACCGTATGCAGGCCGACTTTTCGCAGGTCAGGATCCATACCGGTAGCGATGCAGCGCAGATGTCGCGGCAATTGGGTGCTTTGGCGTTTACCCTGGGAAGTGATGTTTATTTTAATGAAGGCGCCTACGATCCGGGTTCGGAAACGGGTAAGCACCTGCTGGCGCACGAACTGGCGCACACGCTGCAACAGGGCACAGACCAGGTGCGGCGTTTCGAAAGCCCTGAGCACCAGGACCTCGGCGATAGCGCCCTGGGCGAACTGCTGGATTTCCTGGGTACCGGACCGGGTAATGACTGGGCGGACAGGTATAAGATCAACGGCGCCGAGGTACGCGCAGGCATAGAAAACGATGCTTTTTATAGGGGTAAAAAGCTGCGCATGGCCAATGGCAGTATGCTGAGTATCGGGGAGATTATTTCCCTGATGGGCGATTTCTATAAGACACCCATGCAATTGTACCAGGCGCCCGGGGCCGAAATTGAAGGCGTGCTCGCGATCATCAATAAGGAACGCAGGCACCAGATCTCTGCCGGCGGCGCCGCTGTTGCTTACAATAAGGTTACCGGCGGGCGGTATACCGCCCTGGCCGAAAAAAATGAAGAACACTTTTCGCCGGTGAATGCCGGTGAATGGGAGCGGTTGCATAACGCTGCGCTGGATATGGCCCGGCAAAGCAAGGGAGCGGAAAGCGAGGCGTTTGACCAGGCGCTTTTTACCGATGCCGCGGCAGGCCATTTCCTCACCGACGCGTTTGCGGCAGGGCACCTGCTTAACCGCACTAAAGTTTTAAACAGTATTCATGTGTACACGGCACAGCACGAGGTAAGGGCACAAAACCCTTTGCTGCAGCCTTATCTATTGATTACCGCCAGTAAACAGGAGCAATTCATCCTTAAACTGATTCATGATCATTTCAATCGCATCGGTTTCGATACGGCAAACGATAAGGGTATGACCTGGAAGACCTATGGCGATGATAACCTTTCCAAATCAGAAGAAACGCGGCATATCGCTGCCTTGGCGGTATTTACCTCGAGACAGCAATTGTTCCGTGCAAAAAAAGGAGCAGCCGTAAACAATAAAGAAGTGCTCGACCTCTTACCGAATGCGGCCACGCTCGAACAGGCTACCCAGCAAGCGATCGATTATATCCCTATAGCCGCTACCCAGGTCGAAAACCTGATCTACAGGAACCGCGATGCCTCCGCACTTGCCGTAGGCAGCCTGATGGCGCCATTGGTAAGGGCTAACCTGAACGCACTGGGCGATCCGGGATTGCAAAATCAATTGGAATGGCAACGCAGTTTTAATGAGCAGCAAGGTTTGCCGCCACCGCTCATCAACCAGTTCTCCTTCGATCTGCCGCATTTCCTGGAGTAGCATAGATAGATAGCCAGGCTTTTGAAGTACCGGCTACGACCGCATAAACCGTTTAAAACAACGGTATGAACAATTCCTAAACCCTATCAAACGATAAACATGTTTGAAACGACAACAGGAACAAAAATAGCCATGGCCGCCCCTGATGGTATGATGCCCGCAGCATCGGCAGGCAGCCTGGAATACAGTACCGGTGAGGCTTTGCCGGTACAGTGCAAACTGGCCATCGGCGCCGTTGACGATCCTATGGAGCTGGAAGCGGAAGCTATGGCAGATCGCGTGATGCGTATGCCTGATACTCCGGTACATAGCCAGGCAGATAGCGACGGGAACAGCACTGCGCCGCAGACCACCTTTGTGCAGCGGAAATGCGCACAATGTGAGGAAGAAAAGGTACAACGCCAACCGCTTACCCCTTTTGTACAACGGCAGGCTGAAGGCAATGCCCATGCCGGTGGTGCATTAAGCGCCTCGATCCAGGCCGCACAGGGCAATGGCTTTACCATGGATACCACTACGCTGGGTTTTATGGAAAGCCGTTTTGCTACTGATTTCTCTTCGGTTAAGATACATACCGGCAGGGAAGCGGAAGGGTTCTCCCGGCAGTTAAATGCGCAGGCCTTTACGGTAGGCAATGATATTTACTTTAACAGTGGTAAATACAATCCTGCTTCTGCTGAAGGCAAGCACCTGCTGGCTCATGAACTGACGCACACGCTGCAGCAATCGGCTGGCACGGTAAGCCGTAAAATACAACGGCAGGTGCACAACGGGCACGATAACTATGCCGGTTATGCCTTTGATGATGCAAGCTGTGAACTCTCCTATAACCAGCATTGGTATTTCGATTTCCAGGTACCGCTCAGTACGGCCGAAAAGACAAACCTTATGAACCAGGCGGCAAGCCAGGTACACCAGTTATGGTCCAATAAGTACCCTTTGAAGCCTACACCCTTCGGAGCCCGTACTACTTGTCCCTGTAGCGTAGACGGGGTAGCCCTTTCGGTGAATGTCATCCCCAGAGAAGGGGAGAAGCAGGGCCGGGGTATCCGCGTAACGGTGCGCCCTTCTTTACGGGCAAATGTAAACCCCGTTAACGGTAATATGGAGCTGGAACATAATAGCAGCACCAGCGATATCAGGGGCACGCAATATCCGACAGGGCTGCAATACACGGTGGCACACGAGTTTGGGCATACGATCGATATCACCGACGAGTATGCGGGGTGGACCGGTTTCTTTTCGCCTTCTACCCAGGCCGATACGCCTTCGATGATGAACTCCGGGAACGATGTACGGCCGCGGCATTACCAGTACTTTGCCGACCTCATCTCCCGCGACATACTGGGCTGCCGTTATAATCCCAACGGGATAAGGATGCCCGAATGGGAAAACCCGGTATTCCGGACATCAACCCTGTCGGGGCTTACAGCCTCGCAGGACGGATTGACCTATCCCTCCGTAACTTCAGCGTTGGATCCGGGCGCCAATTTCGACTTCCGTACTTCCAACGAACGGGTAATGGGTATCCTGTATCCGCAAGCCGGTATGATCCGCTTTGCCAACCCCGCCACAAGCCAGACACAGATCGGGGCTACCGCAGGTCTGCGGCTGGGACAGATCGCACATCCCCTCGTATTTAACCTGAGAACGGGTATCGTGTTTAACCCCGCCAATCCCGGTGCGTCCCTGGGTATTCCTTTAAGTATAACCGCGGGCATCCGTACCTCGTCCTTCGAACTGGGCGTTGGGTATACCCCGGTATTCAGTGTATTGACACCCGGACAGGTATCGCATTTACTGGGAGCAGGTATTACTTTTTAAAGAAGATACGATTGCAGGCATCAAATTACTAATCAGGTCAAACGATAAACATGTTTGAAACGACTACAGGAAGAAAAATAGCCACGGCCGCCCCTGAGGGCATGATGCCCGCAGCATCGGCAGGTCGCCCGGATTACAGTGCCGGCGGAGCTTTGCCGGTACAGTGCAAACTGGCCATCGGCGCAGTAAACGATCCTATGGAGCTGGAAGCGGAAGCTATGGCGGATCGCGTGATGCGTATGCCCGATACCCCGGTACATAGCCGGGCAGATAGCGCAGGGAAGAACACCGCCCCGCAGGCGGCCTTTGTGCAGCGGAAATGTGCACAATGTGAAGAAGAAAAGGTACAACGCCAACCGCTTACCCCTTTCGTACAACGGCAGGCCCAAGGCAATGCCCATGCCGGTGGTGCATTAAGCGCCTCGATCCATGCCGCACAGGGCAATGGCTTTACCATGGATACCACTACGCTGGGTTTTATGGAAAGTCGTTTTGCTACTGATTTTTCTTCGGTTAAGATACATACCGGCGGGGAAGCGGAAGGGTTCTCCCGGCAGTTAAATGCGCAGGCCTTTACGGTAGGCAATGATATTTACTTTAACAGCGGTAAATACAATCCTGCTTCTGCTGAAGGCAAACACCTGCTGGCCCATGAGCTCACCCATACGCTGCAGCAATCCGGAACCTCGGGTACTATGGTACAACGGATGCTGGTCTGCCCGCTGCGCCTGAACGACTCCGATCCCGTACCGGCGGGCTTTAAGCCTTATTTCGGTAACGCGCATGTGTTTCATTGCGGCTTCCGCGGCATACTCGAAGACCGGCGGCCTACACCCGGCGACCCGATGAACGAATGTTTCTACGATCATTCGGGTACCCTCGTTACCGAGAGCCATCCTTTTGCCGGTTGCAGGGGTACACCGGATTATTACGATTCCCAGACCGATAGTTATAACCATTTTGCCAACGACCCGGGCGGCGTGGTACAGGCCGGCGGCCCCGCACTGCTGGAAAGTATCAAGTACCCGATCTTAAGCCCGCTTATGGACCTTGGCGGCTATCTCGAACGCAACATCCGCCGCCTGTACGGCGTTCCTTAATGCCCTGGCGCTAAACACTGATTTTTATGAATGCTACCCTGCAGTCTCCCGTCGTTGAAAGTACCGTTCCTGTTCCGGAAGCGGTTATGCCTGCTGCACCGGCTCCTGCCGGTGTAAGCAGGATCCAGTGTAAACTGGCTATCGGTGCGGCCGACGATCCGATGGAGCACGAAGCCGAAACCATGGCCGATCGGGTGATGCGTATGCCCGGCCCCGTGGCGGTACAACGCAAATGCGCGCATTGCGAAGAAGAAGAGCAGGTGCAACGGAAACCCCTGGCTGCTTTTATTCAACGTATGGAAAAGGGTACAGCCGGTGTTACCGGCGATACCGTCAGCGGCCGCATCGATGCCACGCGCGGATCGGGCAACAGTATGGATATGCCGACGATGAGTTTTATGGAAAGCCGCTTTGGCGCCGATTTTTCGGGTATCCGGGTTCATACGGGTGCAGATGCGGTGCAACTCTCGGGCGAATTGAATGCGCAGGCTTTTACCGTAGGCAATGATATTTACTTTAATGAAGGAAAATACAATCCCGGTTCTGCCGCGGGCCGTCACCTCCTGGCGCACGAGCTTACCCATACGATACAACAGGGCGGCAGCGGCATCAATCGTAAAATGATCCAACGGTTCGAGGCCAGCGAACGGCCTAATATTTCGAACCTGGCCGGTATTATGGCCGAGGCCAGGAGTTTTGCCGATAACGCATTGTCTGTGGAGGGTTTTGTGGAACAGGCGGGCGGCTCGTCAATGGTTACGGTGCTGGGTACTGCCGATAGTGTTATGGAAAGTGGCATGCATAACCGTTACCTGGTTACCTGCCGCTGCGGTATGATCGATATGCGGCATTTTTACCAGCTGATGTATATCGCATCCAAATTTACGAACCGCAGGGCCACGGCTATGGGGCGTGATCATGAGCTGGAAGCCGAGGCTACCTCGCGTTTTGCAGCGGAAGACACGACTTCCAATGCCCTGGGCGCATTTTTCGGCGCCAATAGTTTCGACCTATTCTATACTTCTACGGATACATTGATGCAACGGTTAAATACCTTCCTGTCGCGCTGTTCGCCGGTCGATTTCAGTGCCCTGCCGGCTCCGGAGCAAAACAATATCGTTAATTTTTATGCGCAACGCGACGGCGCCGGTGTGCCGGCCAACCAGAGTGAAGTGGCCACGCCCGCGGTGCTGAGTATCTCGGCTTGTAACGGCAGGCATCGCTCCTTCCCTTTCACGGTCGATCCCGATGAGCAAAGAACGATTACCGGTGAAGCATATACGCACGGTACTACAGGGTTGGATAATGATGATGATATACGCGACTTTGTCCGTATGCAAAGACCGGAGATTATACAGTCGATCGATACGGCCGAAAAGGTACGGCTGGTAGGCATCCTGTTGAGCTACTGGGTAACGGATGCCGACCTCGATGCGGTACAGGCCATCGTGCAAAATGCAGGTACGGCACAGGTAGAAGCCATCAGGGCCAGCGTAAACCCCACTTCGCTTACCAGTGTCAGCCAGCGCACCCGTTTACGGCTGCTCTTGAATATGTAGAAAAATAATAATGACAATCATGCAAAAAACTATAAGCTCATGTCCTTGTCCTTAACCCCTAACCCAACAGCGGTGGCTGCGGCCGCCGATCAGGCGCAGCCTGCTGCCCAGGAACAGGCACAACAGGAGGCCCCCGGGCTTGCCTATACGATCCAGTGCAGGCTTACGGTAGGCGCTCCCGACGATCCGATGGAACGCGAAGCCGACGATATGGCCGACCGGGTCATGCGTATGCCCGAAACGGCTGTACAACGCAAATGCAGCGACTGTGAAGAAGAAACGGTGCAACGGAAGCCGCTGGCCTCCTTCGTACAACGTAAATGTGCACATTGCGAAGAAGAGGAGACGGTGCAGCGAAAAACGGTTACGCCTTTTATCCAGCGTTCCGCAACCGGGAGCGACGCTGTGGCCGGTGCATCGGTCGATGCCGGTATTGCCGCTACGCGGGGCAATGGCGCCGCTATCGATAGCGGTACCCGCAGTTTTATGGAAGATCGCTTTGGCAGCGATTTTTCGGGCGTAAAGATCCATACCGGCAGCGATGCGGTTCAGTTGTCGGGCGCCCTGGGTGCACAGGCCTTTACCGTAGGCAACGACATTTATTTTAATGAAGGCAAATATAACCCGGCTGCCGCCGATGGACGGCATCTGCTGGCACATGAGCTCACGCATACCCTGCAACAGGGCGCTACGCCGGCCCTGGTACAACGCCGCCGGGTGCCGGATGCGGCAAGCCTGAATTCGGGCTTGCCTACCACCAGTTCTGTAAGTAGCGTCCAGGCCGAAATCGGTATGGCGCGCGTATTGAGCCGCGCCTGGGCAGGGCTAACCCCTGCACAGCAGTCTGCCGTGCAGACCGCTACGGCAGGATTGGGATTGACATGGTCGGATGAAGAAAGCCTGCGTATGGCGCTGATACCGGTAAACCGGGCCGTACTGATCAGTTTTGCACAGGCGATAAGGACAGCGGCGCCCTCTGCTACGCTGGGCGATCCTTTGCTGATTAATACCGGCCCCAGGCCGGCTACGGCCGATGCCGCCAATATTGCTACCCTGGTTGCCAATGCCACGGCTATCTTTACCACGCTGGCCGGTAACAGCAGGAACGCAGACCTGAGGCAGGTATTCGGCGCGGCAAATGTAGCGGCAGCAAAAACAAAATACAACAATGCCCGCCTGCAGATGAATGTGCTGCATGCGGCCAACCAGATCGTAACCGACCGCTCAGGCTATAATGCGGAAGTAAGTCTCGGCGGACTTACCAATTCAAGCCAGATCTCCGTATCTCCCGATGTGATCGATAACCCGGGAGATAATGAGTCTGTAATTACCTTTGTGCATGAGTGTATGCATGCCGGTAATGCCGATGTCCGCGATTTCGGGTATATCCACCAGGCTTCTTTCCGGGAATTGTCCGCGGCCGTAAAACTCACGAATGCAGCCCATTTCGAGGTCGTGCCCCGGCGGATGCTGGGCGCGTCGTTCGCCTTCACCGGCCAGACCTTTATCCCTGCAGGCACTACGGTAGGCGGTACTACCGCGCCGCCACTCACCAATCGCCAGCAGGCCATCCGCGATGCCTCGGAGCACTTCCGCCAGGCATGGACCATCGGCCTCAACCTGCATAACCTGTATGTACGGCTCTTCCGTACACCGGCAGAATGGAATACGCTGGATTTGTCTACCCAATTCGGTGGCGCTGCTGCCGGCTCGCATTTTTCCGATACGCTGCCTTTCTGGTCCAATGTACAGGGATTGACCCTGCATCAGCGTTTAGCGGAAATTAATCCTTCCGGTGTCAATGCCGCCACGCGGCCGGTTTCCCTGATCGATATCGCCTTGTCCGAAGGCATGATCCGCAAACTGGCGCAGGGTATGGATGCCGTTCCTACCTCCGAGATAGACGCTGTATTGCTGGAAACCACCTACGGTACAGTAGCGGAGCAGGCTGCGGCGACTGCAAGTGTGGCTGCCGAACGCGATCTGCTGATCAGGCTGGTGATCCGTGCCCGCCTGGGCGGTGGTATCGCCGGCAATGAACACCGGGATGAACAGTTGGTGGCGCGAATGGGCTCCACGGCCAATCTATGGTCGGATATCCTGGCGGTTCGCCCGGTCAGCGCCTTCCCTTAAATATCATAACCATAACCGGATAATTTGAAAAACTATGTTTAGTATCGATGAAAAAGTGCTGCAGCTGTTTTCTTTCCTGATGGCTACACTAGGTGGGCCGGGTTATAAAGGGCCTGCACAGGGGCTTACAGCCGCCGTAAAACAGGAGATCGCCGCTGCCTTCGAAGACAGGGCATTCAATGCCGGCCGCTTTGCCAATGCTTTGCAAAGGGAGGATAAAAGTAAACATGCCCTGCAGGTAATACAGGAAACAACGACTTCATCTTTTGTCCTGGCGCTGAATGCCGACGGTACCGCGACCGTATGCCGGGGTTGGCAATACCTGGGCTTTAACAGTGGCCCGGAAGTCAATCAGTCCGAACGGATCCGCGAACAACTCGGCTACCGGGGATTCTGGCACCGTAATCCCGACGATGGCTGGGTGGATATCGATCTGAGCCTGGACGACCGGGTCTGCGACAGCATCGGGGAATACAGCAACCTGGTACCGCGGCATGCAGCCAAATGGCAGTTGCGTTGTTTTCCCTTCCTGCTTAAAGGCATGCCCGGTATGGAAGAACCGTTACTGGCATGCCGTATGGTAAACGGCGGACCTGATTTCGGAGAAGGCGAGCCGCATACGGTATTCGACCCGGCAACTCAGCAGTATTGGCTGCTGTTGGGCGCTGAAAATGGTATCCGTATCAAGACCGGGACTACCGGCGATGGCAAGGATTCCCTACCCGGTATACAGGTCACCCAAGCGGATAGTTTACTGTCCGCCGAAGCATGGCGGTATCCCTTCTGATCTTTGCAGGAAATTATTTTTCGGGCTTTATCTGCCTGTGTACTGTTGCGGGGCAATTTCGGAGACCGGCATCCCGTTTAAATGAAAACCGGTAATTTCTATACACATCACCCAAACAAAAACATAACCATGATTTTACTCAAACTGAATGCAAAGGGCGACGCAGTAACTATGTTGCAGGAGCTGCTGAACGAATTCAATTACGAACTGGTCGTGAATGGTATTTTCAATGCGGCCACCGATAAGGCTGTGCGCGACTTCCAGGCCAGGAATGGGCTCGTAAGCGATGGTGTGGTCTATACCAAAACATGGACCCGGCTGCTCAACAATGCGCCTGCCGACCTGGCGCAGATGGAAGCCCGCTTCCTGAAAGAACAGGATATCATAGCCACCGCAAAGCGACTCGACATCGAAGTAGCTGTAGTCAAAGCGGTGAACGAGGTGGAAAGCCGTGGCCGGGGTTTCAATGTAGATGGCAGTGTCAAGATCCTGTTCGAAGGCCATGTTTTCTGGGATCAGCTCAAAAAACGCAACATCGATCCCAATAAATATGTAAAAGGAAATGAATCGGTATTGTACCCGAAGTGGACCAGGAAGTACTACCTAGGCGGCAAGGCGGAGTATAACCGGTTGAACCAGGCCATCAATATCTTTAGTAATGCGCCATCGGCCGTAGCGGCAGCAGGTGTAGAGGCTGCTTATGCTTCGGCTTCCTGGGGCTTGTTCCAGATTATGGGGTATCATTTTAAGTCGCTGGGCTACCAGGATATCGTCAGTTTTGTCAGCGATATGAAAGAAAGCGAAGGCAGTCAGCTGGATATCTTTGCCCGTTATATCGAAGTGAATAACCTGCAGAAATTCCTCAAGAATAAGCAATGGGCCAGCTTCGCCCTTCGCTATAATGGCCCGGGATATAAAGAGAATAAGTATGATGAAAAACTGGCCAAGGCCTATGAAAAGTATCGTTAGTCGTCAGCGTCCTTCGTGCCTTTCGAATCGCGGGCACTTTTCTTTTCTGCTTCGATAGCATCGGCAGCATCGATAGAATGCGAACGGTGAATATTCTCCTCCTGCTCAGCCTGGTCGGACAGGCGTTGATAAAACTTATGCAGCACATCGAGCTCCGATTCTTCGAGGTCTTCGATATCTACCATACGGTTGCTGGCAAAACGGCTTGCAGCGATCAGTTCATTCAACTTTAGTTGTATGGCCTTGGAATCCTTATTCTGTGTTTTCTGGATCAGGAAAACCATAAGGAACGTGATGATCGTGGTGCCGGTATTAATAACCAGTTGCCAGGTATCCGAATAATGGAATACGGGGCCTGATACCAGCCAGGCAATGATCAGGCCGAAGGCGATGCCAAAGGCAAACGAGGTTCCGGTCCACTGGGTCGCTTTGTTGGCTGCCTTTTCAAACCAGCTGTTCTTTTTCGATTTCATAGTTAGATGTGAGATATTAGATATGAGATGTTAGATATTAGATATGAGATGTTAGATATTAGAGGGCGTATTGTCATCCTGAGCACAGCAGGGTAATTTTAAATTTTGAGTTTTGAATTTTGAACTATTGAAGTGTTCGCTGTCATCCTGAGCGCAGCGAAGGATCTCATTAGTTAGCCGGCTTCAATAGCGTGTCTGTATCAAAGGACGATTGTCATCCTGAGCGCACTGGCGTGTAAAAGCATAACCACCAAAAGGAGCCTGTCATCCTGAGCATCGCGAAGGAACTCACCAGTTAGCTGGCTTCACTGGCGTATAAAGCATAACTACTTAACAGGAGCCTGTCATCCTGAGCATCGCGAAGGATCTCATCAGTTAGCCGGCTTTACTAGCGAGTAAAGTATCAAGTATCAAAGGACGATTGTCATCCTGAGCGCAGCGAAGGATCTCATCAGTTAGCTGGCTTTGCATACGGGTTGCCTGCCATCAATAAGCCCTTCGCTCACTTCTTCTTCGCGGCTGCCTTCTTCTTCATGGGCGCCTTCTTCTTCGCCGCTGCTTTCTTCTTCATGGGCGCCTTCTTTTTGGCTGCTGCTTTCTTTTTCACGGGCGCTTTTTTCTTAGCTGCTGCTTTCTTCTTCATGGATGCCTTTTTCTTAACCGCCGCTTTCTTCTTCACCGGCGCCTTGGGCACTTTGCCGCCTGCTTCCCTTGCTTCGGACAGGCCAATAGCAATCGCCTGTTTCTTGCTGGTCACTTTTTGGCCGGACCCGCTTTTCAACGTGCCTTCATGCAGTTCATGCATAACCTTTTCTACCTTCTCGCTTGCTTTCTTTCCGTATTTAGGCATAGTATGCTGGTTGTGATGGTTTACAATCCTGGTATAAATGCAGCGGCCACTCTTGTACGGGCCCTCTTTATCCCCGGATAAAACAAGCCCCAGCTGCCGATATGCTACAAATACAGATAAAACAGGAAAATGTTGCCGCGCCGGCCTGGGTTGCGCTACGATTATGATAAACATTTAACAGGCGCCTGCTGTTTTCTCTATACAAACAACACAGATGATTATGGAAAGTAAACAGCCCCAAACCTTTCCGCCACAGGAACAGGAGCAACAACCCGGTCTCGAAACAGAAATGGTGCCTGTGCCGGAAACCGCACCCAGGCCGGAACCGGCCGCTGGTAAGCTTCGGGGCAAAGTGGCAGTTATAACCGGTGGGGACAGTGGCATCGGTAAAGCGGTAGCGCTGGCATTTGCCGCAGAAGGTGCGGATATCGTGATCGTTTACTACAACGAACATCGCGATGCCCATGATACGGCGGCAACAATCAAGGCGCTGGGCGTACAAGCGCTGTTACTACCGGGTGACATTGCTTCGGAGTCTTTTTGTAAATCAGTGGTAGAGCAGGTTATAGCCACCTTCGGGCAGATCGATATCCTGGTTAATAATGCCGCCGTACAATATCCCCGCGAACGCCCCGAGGAGATCAGCAGCGAACAGCTGCTAAAAACCTTTGGGGTGAATGTATTCGGCGCCTTTTACCTCACGCTCGCTGCATTGCCCTTTATGCCTGAAAAAAGCAGTATCATCAATACGACTTCGGTAACCGCTTACCGGGGCAGTTATCATCTGATCGACTACTCGGCGACGAAAGGCGCACTGGTCGGCTTTACACGCTCTTTATCGGCTGCGCTCGCCGGCCGGGGCATCCGGGTTAATGCCGTAGCGCCAGGCCCGGTATGGACACCATTGATCCCCGCAAGTTTCCCGGAAAAGCATGTGGCGGAGTTCGGCGCCGATGTGCCGATGAAGCGCGCCGGTCAGCCCAACGAAATCGCAACCTGTTATGTGTTCCTGGCCTCGGAGGATGCCAGTTACATGACCGGGCAGGTATTACATCCGAACGGTGGCGAGATCATTAATGGCTAATAGTGTTTGATGCAAGCTAGTACCTGTAGCGGGTTCGAAAGAAATTCCGGATATTCGCAGCCTTAACGAAAGGTATATGGCACATAAGATTATCCTTGTATCCGAAAAGGACTATCCCGAAATTTTAACCGTATGGGAAGCTTCCGTAAGGGCTACGCATCATTTCCTGGCAGAGGAAGACCTGCTCTTTTATAAAGCGGCTATCCGGGACACTTATCTGCCTTCGGGCATGCTCCGCCTGTTCTGTATCCGGGAAGACAATGGGGATATGGCCGGCTTTACGGGCTTGAGCAACGATGCTATCGAAATGCTTTTTATACGTCCCGACCTGCGTGGCGCCGGCATAGGAAAAGCGTTATTGCGCTACGCCGTTATGGAACAGCAAATGACAAAAGTAGATGTGAACGAGCAAAATGGACAGGCGCTTGGTTTTTATGAACACGAGGGTTTTCATATTACAGGACGCTCGGAGCTGGATGCTTCCGGTAAACCTTATCCTATTTTGCATTTATCGCGCTGATAGCAATAAGGTTTGTACAGGCGGCGTATACTTCCCGGATACCGGGAAGTATACGCCGCTTTTTTAATCCTGTGTACCAGTCTCCGGTGGCTGGTAACGTACAATGTCGATGGCAATCCCGTTGATATCTTCAATGGCGAAATGCCGGTCGCCCCAGGGTTCATCGCGGATGTCGATCCGGATCGGCACATGGTCTTTCAGTCTTGCATACAGTTCATCTACATCATTTACTTCAAGCGTAAGGTACATGCCTTGGCCCTGAAAGGCCTTGTGGAACAGCGGTTGCTGCGATGGGTGGTCGGGTAGCAGGAAGCTGATCTCCGCCGTATGATCCGGGGTATGCAATAACAGGTAGAAATCGTTTTCGAAAGTAACCCCGAAACCGAGATGGGTGGTGTAGAATGCTTTTGTCGCCGCGAGATGGGGCGTTACGATGCCTGCGTTCAGTTTCATGGCTTTGTTTTTAGAAGTAGGGGGTTGTGCAAATGCGCAGTACTGCAGCAGGACGAGCAGGCTGTTGATCAGTAAGTGTTTCATGATTGCCGTTTGGTAAGGCAAAGATGCGGCAGGATAAGCGGGTTTCCTTGTAAAAATCGGACAAAATCAGGTACCGGCGGCCTGTCCGGGTGTAAGGCCGTAAAACTGCCGGAACGACCTGGTGAAATGCGCCTGGTCATAATAACCCAGGTCGAAATAGGTCTTCTGCTTGGTTATGTTTGCCGGTGTACAGGTTTGCAGTAAACGCTGGAAGCGCACCACATTACCGAATGCTTTGGCGCTATCGCCGATATAGTGGTGAAACAGGCGGCGGAGCTGGCGCGGACTGATACCAATGGCCAGGTCGCTGCCCATGCTGATATTGCCCGAATGCTGTAAGAGCAGAGTCATGGCTTCGTAGAACCTGTGGTCGTAATTACGCGGTGGCATAGCTGCCAATAATTGTAGCAGGTGCCCATCCTGTAATGCGGTCCGGCTTGCGGCATCGAGGTCATGATGCAGGCGGTTGCTTATAAAAGCGGCGGTAGCGGGCCATACGGCTTCCAGTGCTTCGGAACGGTTACTTAATGTGTCGGCACTGATGCCGGTTAAGAGGGTAAACATGCCCGGCAAAAAGCGGATGCCGTTGTAGTGAAAGGTATTGTCCAACGGGAATGCCGTATACCGGTCGCAGAAGCCCATAATGCTGCTCTGCTCCGGGTAATACAGGTCGGTAAAAATATCGGTACAACCATCGGCCACCACGCGGTACGAAAACGGTGCGGATAAGGGTGTGGTTGTTTTAAGCTCCCAATAGCAATATACCAGGTCGCGAAGGGCAGGGTGGGGTTGTGTTTCCCGGTACTGCACACCTGGCGTACCCGGGCCTGTCGCCAGTTGTACGGGTTGGTATAACTGCCTGATACAGGGGAGTGGGTCCAAGATGATCTTGTTTGTTGGCGGATAGCCAAAGATAAGATAATTTCGGCCGCGGCAGCGACTTAACTATGTTACAGTAACCAGTCCTTTTTTATTTAATAAGCTATCATCATGAAATACCCCTCCATACAGGCGACTTTGAAAAACGGGCTGGACGTAACGGTAAGTAGGTGCCGGGAAGAAGATGCCCCGGGCTTTATCGCTATGGTAAAGACCTATTTGTCCGACAGTCCCTGTATCCCGATGCTGCCCGAGGAGTTTGCTCATAGCATAGAAGAGCAACAGGCCCTGATCCGGCGTTTTGCGGCCCAGGAAAATTCCCTGGCCCTGGTTGCCAGGCATGAGGGACAAATCGTGGGTAATATCGAACTTACGGGTAGTCCGCGTTTGATGATGCGGCATACGGCGATGGTAGGCATGGGCATGCTCCGGGCCTGGCGCGGCTGTGGTTTGGGGACCCTGCTGTTGCGGGAGGTAATCAACTGGGCTGTCGGAAATCCTGTATTGGAAAAACTCTGGCTTGAAGTATATGCGGAAAATGAAGCCGGGTTGCAGCTGTACCGGCGTTGCGGTTTCGAGGAAATGGGGCGTTCCCCTGGCTTTTTCAAACGTGATGGTATTTACTCGGATAAGGTATTGATGGGCCGCGATGTAGCTGAAGGGCGTTCGTATTTATAAAAAAATAAGGGCAATATACTGCAGGTTGGATGGTTGTTCCGATGTTATTGCATATCGTTTGGGTAACCTGCAGTGTATTGTCCTGTTGATTATCCGTCGTAGCGCTTGTACGGCGGTTTAGTTGTTTCTACTCATTTACGCCGGTCCGTGCTGGCCGGTCCTGTCTCTCAGGTAACGTTCTACTTTTTCGGGATCGTGTCCTACGGCCGTAGTGGCCGCCTGCACTTCTTCCCTGCTTACGCCAAGCTCTTCTTCCAGATAAGCCAGTTCTCTTTCAGAGCCAGGTTGTATACCGTTACGTTTGAGCAGTTCATTTATTCTTTGATCATCTGTCATAGTTTATCGGTTTGTTATAAAACAACCGGCGCTTTTAAATTGTTGCGCCCTTTTGGTCTGCTTTTCTGATCAAATGTAATTTTGCATGAAAAATGTTTAACGTTTTATTTTATGTGAACTGACCGTCAGTTGTTTTTTATATTACGTTTTGCATGAATTATGGTAAGGTTCCAGGTATAATCCCGGTTTTTTTCTTCGGAAAAAGCGAAAAATGTTGTCATAAATCCTTTTTTTTCGGATACCCGATGTTGCCGCGGCCACCTGCGCAAAGCCTTGCCTGGCCTGCTTTATCGTGTTAAGGAAGTAGTGCTTAACTTAAAGATAACGAACTGGTAAAATGCGCTTCACCTTCTGTTTACATGAACTCCTGACTTTTGCCCCCTCAAAATGAAACCGTTAAACCAATATACCTGTAAACTTCCGGGGGCCTGTCGCAGTTCAGCCTGTTATGATAGCAACCGGGTACTGAGGTTATAGTTTTCCAGTCTTCCTTTTCCGTTGTATTTATTGTTTAATTCAAAATGTGTTGCCCGGATCTGCCCGGGCGGGACCTGCTATTGCCCCGATGATCCGAAAATCTGTAAGGACTTTCCTGTTGATATGGTTACCTGTTGTGCTGATTGCCTTCCGTTCGCTGGCGCCGGATGACCGTGAAGGCGCCGACCGGGTACTCCTGTTGTACGACCGCGACCTGCAGGCGCTGGAACAGGCCTTGTTGCACTTCGAGGCTGATCTCGGCACTACCGATACCCTGAGTTGGTTTATGGACTTCCGGGCCTGCCGTACAGCTTACAAACGTATCGAATACCTGGTGGGGTACCAGTTCCCCTTGATCGCCCAACGGATAAATGGCCCTGCCTTACCCGAGGTAGAAGCCGCCGATTTTCATGAAACCGGCCAGCCTACCGGTTTTCAGGTGCTCGAAGAAGATCTTTTCAGTCCCGGCGTACTGCGACGGGCGCCTGCTTTACAAAAAGAAATCAAACATCTTATCGCTTATACCCGTATCCTTAAACAACAGCAGGGTACTTTCCCTTTTACCGCTCCGCTTATCTACGATGCTTTGCGGCTTAATCTTTACACCCTGGCGGCCAAGGGGCTTTCCGGTTTCGACAGCCCGGTAGCGTTCCAGTCGCTGGAAGAAGCGGTAACTACGCTTGAGACTACCGAAGCGGTGCTCAACGCCCTGGGACCGGTAGATGCTGCGTTCCGCGTACAGCTGCAATACGGCCGTTCGCTGTTGCTGGCGCCGGGCGTAACATTCGACAACTTCGACCGGGCTTCGTTTTTTCGCAGGGTATACCAGCCCCTGCTTAGCGCCTTATACCGGCAGCAACAACAACAGCATATCGCTTCCCCACAGGTATTGCGGGCTGTAAAGACCGATGCAGAGAGCTTCCTGGCCCCTGCTGCATACGACCCTGTTTTCTTTGCCCCGCCGGGTACAAGACCTGCTACCCCGGCCCTGGTAGCCCTGGGAAATGCCCTGTTTGCCGACAATACGATGTCGCGTGGCGGCCGTTCCTGCAAAAGTTGTCATGCACCCGGCAAGGCTTTTACCGATGGCTTAAAAGTAAACCGCTCCCTGCAGCGCGACGAAGGCTTGATGCGCAATACGCCATCGCTCAGTTATGCAGCCCTGCAACCCGCGCTCTTTTACGATGTGCGGGTCGACTTCCTCGAACAGCAGGCGCATGATGTGCTGTTCAATAAGGCTGAAATGGATGCCGCCCTGGAACAGGCCATAACCGGGTTTAAAAAAAATAAGACCATGCGTAAGGCTTTTGCAGCCGCATTTCCACGGCATCCCGATCCGTTCCGGCAAGAGCATATTATACAGGCGCTGGCTGCTTACCAGCGTTCCCTGCCTCGGTTTAGTGCGCCTTTCGACCGGTATATGGCCGGCGATAGCCTGGCCATGAGCAAACAGCAGGTGGCGGGTTTCAATCTGTTTATGGGTAAAGCCAAATGCGGCACCTGTCATTTTATGCCTTTGTTCAACGGTGCGGTGCCGCCCTTTTACGACCGTATCGATTCGGAGATTCTGGGCGTGCCCGGAGCTAAGGATACCCTGAATGCCTTTGTGGATAAAGATTTGGGCGCTTACAACCATTTTAAGAATGCGATCAAAAAATATGCTTTTAAAACGCCGACCGTCAGGAATGCCGCCCTTACCGCACCTTATATGCACAACGGCGTATATGATAGCCTTGAGGAGGTGATCGATTTTTATAACCGTGGCGGCGGCGCCGGTATCGGTATTACGCTGCGTAACCAAACCCTGCCGGCCGATGCCCTGCAGCTCGATGCAACAGAGCAGCGGGCCCTGGTTGCCTTTATCCATGCCCTTTCGGATCAATAAATAAATACCTCTTTTTTTAACCTAAAACAAAACAGATGAATCAACGCTTTACAACACTGATTTTCCTGGTGTTCCTGCTTTTCGCAAAGCAAACGGTGAGCAGGGCGCAAAGCCTGCCGGGCGACTCGCTCGCTTTCGGCCCCATGTTCAGCGCGGTATACCACGACTCGGTGCGGGTATGGGTACTTACCAAAAATGGAACAGGGTCGGGCGACGTGCTCAGCCTCGAGCTCACAGCAGCCGGTGGCGGTATACCGCTTACCGGCACAGCCTACAACTCGGATACCCGTATCGGGTACAACCTCCGTTCTTATCTCTATACCGGTCTTACACCAGGGCAGGACTACTATGCCCGCGTTAAAAAGAATGGTACTACCGTATTGCGTACTTCCCTGGTACGTAACGGCGCAGCAACAGTGAGCGATTTCGAATTCCTGGCGGGAGGCTGTGGCCGTATCTATGATACGAGCAGGTGTATCGACCGGCCCGAATCGATGACACATACCAATGGTACGCCGAATATCTATAAGTACATGGCCGGCGAGAACAGCGATATGATGGTCTGGTTGGGCGATGCCACTTACCTGCTTGGGCTCGAACACACGATGGGCGTAGTTTGCCCGGGTGCAGTAAACGATTGGGATAATATGGATGCGCTTTTTGCACGTTACTATTTCTATCGCGGCTTCCATGATTCGCTGTTGCGCGCAATGCCCCAGCTGGCGATCCCGGATAACCACGATCTCGGCGGCAATGAGTTCAATAAGAACATGCCGACACTGGGCATTGCCAAAGATAACTTCCGCAACTGGTGGCCCAACCCGCAATACCTGACCAATACACAGGGTTCGGGGCTTTACTCCTCTTATCGTTATAAGGATGTGGAGTTTTTCCTGCTCGATAACCGCAGTTACCGCGAGAGCACGACCAAACACCTGGGTACCGAACAGCTGGCCTGGCTGAAACAAGCCCTGCTCAACTCTACCGCTACTTTTAAAGTATTGATATCCGGCACGCCTTCGTTTAACAAGGCCTGGGGTGGCAGGAACTTTAGCATCACCGCAGAATGCGATACGCTGCTCCGCTTTATCAAGACCAACAATATCAACGGTGTGTTGTGTTACAGCGCCGATATCCACGCCCAGGAGTTTTATGGCAAATACAACGATCATACTTATCCTTTCTTTGATGTGATCTCCGGCAACCTGGCTTCCGATATCGGTAACTCGACCAGTATCAACCGCAACAACGACGCCATGTTCTCTTCCAACATGCAGACCTATATGCGCACGAACATTTACGGGGCACCCGGCAACAGGCGGTACAAGATCGAATATGTATCGCCGCAGGGTGTTATCTTTTTCAGTTCTATCATCCACGAGGATATGCTGAAGAGTATCGATGACAGTACGAAGAAACTGGCTTTGTCTTTCAGCGCTGCTCTTACCGACTCTTCGGCCTATGGCCGCGTACCTGTAGCTACAGGCATCACTTATGTAAACGACCGTAAAGAAACGGCGGCAGCTGCTGCATCGTTTAACGGTACGGCTTCCGTGTCGGTACCTTATGCAGCCGAACTCGATATGAAGGACCGTACCTTCAGTATTGCTTACTGGGCCAGGCCGGCACAGTTTGCAGCGACCGGTTATAGTGCCGTACTTTCCAACAGTACCGGCAGCAACGGTTTCAGCCTGGGCTTCGACGATGCGGGTCACCCTGTATTTGTAAACCATGCCAACGGCAATACCTATGCCGCACCTCTCAAAGTAAATGCCGGGCATTGGAGCCATATGGTGTGGAAATATGATAACGTAAAAATGCAGCTGACGCTGTATGTAAACGGGCAGCAGGTACAGCGCTGGACCGGTGTGGCTACCCCGGAAGCAGCTACAGGAGCTATTTTGCTGGGTAACAATATCCAGGATAAAGGTTATAAGGGCGCCCTGGACGAAGTAAAGATCTATGGTAAACTGATCCAGGATAAACTGGTCCAGGAACTGGGCGAATATGTGCCGCACCGTGGCGAAGCCATCAAACTTACCGGTTCGCAAAGCATGTATATTCCTTCGGCTACGATCAACCCGGTTTTTGCAGGCGCCTTTACCGTTGAGTTCTGGTCCCGCTTTACGGGCAGCGTAGCAGGCCCGGTAGTATCTACTCATGGCCGTATCAATAACCAGACCACGGGTTGGGATATCGAGTTTACCAACAACAAACCCAATGTGGTATTTGGTAACAACAGCACATCGGGCTGGCTCAAGATCAACGAAGCTGGCTTCCCCTGGCAGGTGAACGAATGGAACCATATTGCGATGACGGCCGTACCCGGCGACTCGCTGTACCTTTATGTAAACGGCGATAAGGTAGGTAGCGTGAAATATACCAGCTATTACGCCAATACCTTCAACTTCGGCCTGGGCAAGAGCTCCTACTACAATAGTGTAGCCCAGGTGGAGATGGATGAACTGCGTATCTGGAATGTACCGCAAAACAAAGACAGCATCAATAAACGGATGCACTATAAACTCAGCGGTACGGAAAATAATCTCGCCTTTTATTACGACTTCAGCCCGCATACCGATACTTCGATCATCAGCAAAGGCAGCACTGCCACGGTATTGCAGTTAAATGGTGCACAGCTCCTGGAGTCCTCTGCACCCGTTGTCGATATCCGCCCCGAATACCGCAGTCCCGCAGCCGGTAGCTGGAGTATCCGCAGGAAGGGTAGCGCAGGTTTAACGGTAAGCGATCCCATTACGATCCTCAACAGCAACCTGGTAGCCGGGCATAAAAATGCGAGTACGATCGCCACGGTACCCGGCAGCACGGGAGTACATTACCTGCAAGGCGGCTGGCAGATCGATGCGCTTAATATGCCGGTGGTCAACCTGAAGCTGGCTTTGAACGAATGCCTGCCGGCTTATGATTCCATCAGTCATATCGCTTCGGAGTATTACCTGCTCAAGGAAGATGGTCCCGGGATGGAAGTGGCCGCAACCGGTTATTTCGACGGTAATAACCTGTCCTTTATGAATGTATTTGTAGATACCGGTGTATACTATATAGGCTGGAAGCCCGATACGGCCGCTGTACTGTTCGACCGCGGCGGGGTATTGTCGATGCAGGGCGCCCAGGAGGTGTATGTACCTTCG
This sequence comes from Taibaiella chishuiensis, assembly GCF_003014535.1. Lineage (GTDB taxonomy): Bacteria > Bacteroidota > Bacteroidia > Chitinophagales > Chitinophagaceae > Taibaiella > Taibaiella chishuiensis. The sequence goes on from NZ_PYGD01000002.1 coordinate 461,629, forward strand.
GCAGCCGTGAACAGTGCTATGGCTGCAGGCTTTACTGTAGAGCTCTGGGGCAGGCTGATGCAGGATCCGCCGAATAATGCCAAACTGATCGGCAAATCGGCCAATACCGGCGGCTCCAGCGGTTTCGAGCTCGAGTTCCTTAGCAATAATGCGATACAGGCCACCTTCGGTAACAATACCGGCGGCTGGAATTCCATAGCATCGGACAAACCCTGGAATATCGGCGAATGGAACCACGTAGCCATTACCGGCAATGCCGGCGGCACGCTGAAGTTATACCTGAATGGTAACCTCGTGGGGTCTAAACCGTTTACCGCTTTTTATCCCAATACCAATGCACTGGCCCTGGGTAAGAACATCGCCAACCAGAACCCGACCATTGCCATGATCGATGAGCTGCGGATCTGGAACAAGGAAAAAACAGAAGCAGAAATCCGCAACCAGATGCACTTGTCCGCAACACCGGACACCGGTCTGAAATTCAACTATACCTTTAACCAGGCCGATAATGGTAAAGCGATCAACTTTGCCACGGTGCAGGACAGTATCCCGATGCTGAATGCCCGTATTATACCGGCTACATCGCCGGTGGGCCGTATCGACCAGCCGCAGCAGTTTGCCGTAAACGGTAGCTGGAGCGTGCGGGATTCGGCCAATGGCGGCCTGTACATCGCCGTATCTATCCCGGATTACGATGCCAACCTGATTGTGGGTAAAGACAGTACAAGCGGTAACGATACTTTGTTTGCCGTGCCTGCCGGTATTAAACTCCGTAAGCTCTGGCAGCTCGATCCGCTTAAGGTGGCTGCCGGCGCCTTTACATTCGATGGTCCTTCGGTATTCGGCGCCTCCTGGCCCGATGTTAAGGACGATGCACTGGAATTCTACCTGTTAAAGAAAAATGCCACGAATGATATGGTGATCGAAGCGGTAGGTACCGAAGCCAATGATAAGGTAAGCTTCCCCGGCATCAATATCGGTTATGGTTTGTATACCCTGGGCTGGCAGAGCGAAGACGGTATTGTATTGCCGCTTACCTGGGGCTATGTGCGTGCCGCGGTACGCGATGCCGCTTCTAATATCGTAGAATGGCAAACCCTGCAGGAACAACAGGTAAAACAATTCGAGATCGAACGTGCGGAGAACGGCCGCGACTTCAGCCTGGTAGGCCAGGTGGCAGCAGCCGGTAACAGCGGCAAGCCCCTTGCTTACAGTTATGTCGATGCGGCGATCCGTACTTCGGTACCCGCTTACTATTACCGGGTCCGCCAGACGGATATCGACGGCCGCTTCTCGTATTCGCCCGTGGTGCGGGTATCCCGCAAGGAGCAGGAACAGTTCAATATCGGGCTGGCGCCTAACCCCGGTGCGAGCGAGCTGATGACCATCAGCCTGAAAGACGGTACGGAAGGCCTCTATGCCTTGCAACTTTCTGATGTAGCAGGTAAAACGGTATGGTATGGCGAACTCCAGCTGAGCAGCAAGCCGGTACGCTTCCTGCCAACCCTGGCCAAAGGGGTTTACTTCCTGACGGCACAAAACCAGGGACGAACAGAGACCCGCAAAATTGTAGTACGTTAATACCGTAGTAAAACTGCTTTTATCGATGAGGGGTAGTCCGCAGGGCTACCCCTTGTCGTATACAGGCGGGTCGCAACGGTAAAAAATACCAGGGCCCCGCTTTGGGTAAATCGTTAATTAATGTGAAAATATAAGACAATGTCCTGAATCTTTAATTTTTGTATTAAGGGCTGTATGCTTTTCCTGTTGCGGATTTGGGCCGCTTTTTGAGGGACAGGTGCCGGTAGTTTTTTCAGCCTATGGTGTTGGAGGGGATAGGGTTATGCTCCGCTGGCGCGCTACGACGAATCAAATAAAATTATATCTTGCAATAACTTTTGTCCCGTTTTGAAAAAGTTCGTTGCCGTCATATTGATCGTTTTGCTGGCTGCCAATGTAAGCGGCGCCACGCTTTCTTACCATTTCTGCGGTAAGATCCTGCAGCGTTTTGCCCTGGATCTGCAGAAGCAGCAAACGGGTTGCTGCTGCAGTAAAATGGAGCAGAAAAAAGAAAAACGTTGTTGCAAGACCAAACATTGCAAGGTTACGGTCGACGAAAGCAAATCACTGGCCAAACAATTATCTTTCTCCAAAACCTTTATGGCCGATGCTGTGCTTACAGCGCCGGTACAGGTAGTGGTACAGCAGGTACCCCTGCCGGAGCCCCGCTACAGGGTGCCTCCCGCACATGCCCCGCCTTCGGGGAGCCCGGTGCCTTTGCACATTCTCTACCAGCAATTCCTGATTTGATTTAGCGCTTTATTGTCATCCCGCAGGCCTTAGCCTGGGGGCTTTACTGTTTATGCCCGTATCTCCGGGTATAGCTCCTTGTACCCATCCGGTTACCGGCGCTGAGCAGCATGCAAAATCGTTTGCAGACTTATACTAATCAAAATCATCCCCAAAAAATATTCAAAATGTCTACTCTTATCAGGATAGCCGCTGCAGCATTGCTGGCGGTAAGCACCTTGTCTGCCACCGCGCAGACCACTGCCCTTAATTTCAATACGACCGATTGTAACGGTAATGCCGCCAATCTTTTTGCCGACCTCGATGCCGGTAAAGCCGTCGTGCTCTTTTATTTTATGCCTAATTGCGGCAGCTGCCCGCCACCGGCGCAGAAGATACAGGCCATGGCCAACCGTATCAATGCCACCTATCCCGGCAAAGTAAAAGCCTATGCCTTCCCGTTCAACAATACCACCGGTTGTACCTATACCAAAACCTGGGTAACCTCCAATAATCTGTCGTTGTATGCGCCCGTAGACAGCGGCGCCAGCGCCGTTGCGCATTATGGCGGCTTCGGTATGCCTACTGTCGTACTGGTGGGTGGCAGCAACCACCGCGTTATGTTCTCCACACTCAGTTTCAATACCAGCGATACCACGATTATGCGCGACAGTATCCTGGCCCTGATCGGTGCGCCCACCGGTTTGCAGGAGGTAGCGGGCAACGTAAGCAGTATAAAACTGTACCCTAACCCGGCATCGGAGTCGACTACCATCAATGTGGCCCTGAAAGCACAGGGTAGCCTGGTAATCGATGTGGTAGATATGGCAGGCCGCAGGGTGGCGCTGATCAGCGAAGACAAAACCGCTACAGGTATCATTAAGCACACCTTCAATACCAGCAGGCTGGCCAGTGGCAGTTATACCGTAAGGATCAATGCCGATGGCAGGATCCTCAACCGCAAACTCCATGTGGTACATTAGCAGCAACAGGAGGAGCGTCCTATGGGCGATCCTCCTGCTGTTTACCGTACGGTATGCCGCCGCGCAAAGTTATGAGCACCAACCGGGCGATACGCTCCGGGGGCAGGCCGCATTCAATGATATCAGCGTATTCAATATCATCCAGGTGCATCCCGGCCAGGATACCCTGCACTTCCGCTGGCAGCGGCATAGCGTTGCGATGCCGCCGGGCTGGACGGCCAGTATCTGCGATAACGGCAACTGTTATACCGAACTGCGCGACAGCGGTCGGATGGCGCCTATCGTACCCGGAGATAATGGCCTGATGAGCCTGCATCTCGATCCGGGATCGACACCCGGAACAGGCGTGATCCGGTATATCCTCGAAGAGGAAAACAGCGGACGCTCCGATACCCTTACCTGGATCATCAGTGCGGGTACCGGCACCGCTGTACAGGACCCGGTCCTGCCCGATCCCCTGGTTTATGTAACAGACCGGCAACTGGTTGCGCTCCGGCTTGACGGGCGCTACAGGGCAGCGGCCCTCTACAGTGCCGATGGCCGTTTGCTCGCGTTCGTACCCCTTGCCGGCGACTCCTGGCGCTTGTCGCTGGCGGCTTATAGTCCGGGTGTGTTGTTGTTGAAATTATATGGAAAAAGAAATTTTATTAAGAGCGTCTTAAACTATTAACAGAATGATGTATGCCTATAGAACCCTATTAGCCCTGCTGTGCCTGTCGTACGGCGCTGCGGCGCAGAACGCTTTGTCGATCCCGCCGGTGCTTACCGGCACCACTTTTAACCTGACGGTGCAAACCGGCAGCCGGAGTTTTTATCCTTCGGTCAGCACGCCTACACTCGGTATCAATGCGGGCTGGATGGCGCCTACCATCGTGGTCAATAAGGGCGATAGCATTACCCTTAACGTGATCAATAACCTGAACCAGAAAACGACCATGCACTGGCATGGCCTGCATGTATCGCCCAAAAACGACGGCGGACCGCACCAGTCCATCAATGCGGGCGCCACCTGGAGCCCTTCGTTCAAGGTGCGGAACAATGCCGGCACCTTCTGGTACCACCCGCATGGCGCCGGGCAAACCGATCCCCAGATATCGAGGGGGCTTGCCGGTTTCTTTATTATACACGATCCGTTGGAACAGGCCCTGGCCATACCCCATAACTACGGACAGGACGATATACCCCTGGTGGTGCAGAGCAAAGCGTTCGACGAGCTCGGGCAGATCATGATCGCATCCAATATGGATACCGCGTTGTTCGTCAACGGTACGCTTCATCCTTATCTCGATGCGCCTGCCCAGGTGATCAGGCTGCGTTTGCTGAATGCGAGCAGCCTGCGGAGTTATAATTTCGGCTTATCGGGCGGGCAATCGCTATACCAGATCGCTACCGATGGTGGCCTGCTGGATACGCCGAGGACCCTTACCCGGTTATTGCTGTCGCCCGGTGAAAGAGCCGAAGTACTGATCAACCTGTCGGGTATGACGGGTAATACGCTTTACCTCCGCAGCTTTGGTTCGGAAATACCGGAAGGTGTTTACGGCGCCGCAGTGGTAGGCGCTGGCGCCGATACCATTCATGAATATGAACACAACATGCGGAATGGTGCGGATTTCGACCTGTTGCGGATCAATGTTACCGCGCCTACGGCATCGCCTGTTACCGCGATACCGGCTACGCTTGTGCCGTTGATACCCTTCGATCCTGCGCAGGCTACCCATTTCCGCAGCATCGTGCTGGATACTATACGCCTGTTGCCCGCCGATGTGCCCAATCGTGCCGACGGGCCGTTTGGCATCAATAACAAGACTTTCGATATGGATGTGATCAACGAAACCGTGCAGCTGAACACTACCGAGATATGGACCATAAAGAACCATACCCTGGTGGCACACCCCTTTCATATACATGATATCCAGTTCAATATTATCCAGGAGGGCGGTATCAACCTGCCGCCGGGCAAAATGGGCTGGAAAGATGTGGTGGTGGTCAGGCCGGGCGATAGCGTAAAGGTGCTGACCAAATTTGAAACCTTTGCCGATCCCGATGTACCTTATATGTACCACTGCCATTTGCTGCATCATGAAGATGACGGTATGATGGGTACCTTCCTCGTGGTAGATTCTACGAAAACGGGAATCCGCGACCGGGTCCCGGCCGGTCCTGCATTCCGTATCGCGCCCAACCCGGCTCATAACCAGGTGACCCTTTATCTGGAGCAGGACCTACACGAAAACAGGCAGATTACGATTACCGACCTGGCCGGCCGCCAGGTATATACCACCGGCAGCGATCGCAGTGAACTGCGTATCGATGTGTCGGGCTGGCCGAAAGGCGTTTACTTCCTGAACGTAACCGGGAAGCAGGGCAAGACCACGCGTAAAATGACCATTTGGTAACCAAATACCCGGGCGGGTGGCTGCATTGCGGCTAACCGCCCGGTTTTATACAGTAAAAACGGGAAGAAAATATATGGGTACTAAGCTGATGATAAAGAATATGGTCTGCGACCGCTGTATTATGGCAGTGCAGGCGGTATTGCAGGAGATGGGGCTGCAGGTGCGGCATATTGACCTGGGAACGGTACAGCTCTACGAAGATAACCTGGAGCCGCCCCGGATGCAGGAGCTTGCCGGGAGCCTGGAAGCACTGGGGTTTGCACTGATCGCCGATCGCAAGGCCCAGATCATCGAAGCGATCAAGGTAGGCCTCATCGGGCTTATCCATCACCGCAACGACGAAGGAAAAGTAAAGTACAGCGAGTACCTGACCCGGCTCCTGCAGCTCGACTATCCCTACCTGAGCAAAGTTTTTTCGGAACACGAAGGCATCACCATCGAACAGTATACGATCCAGCAAAAAATAGAAAAGGTAAAAGAATGGATCTCCTATGGAGAATGGAGCCTGAGCGAGATTGCCTGGCGGCTCAACTACAGCAGCACCGCGGCTTTGAGCAGCCAGTTTAAAAAAGTGACCGGTATGACACCGAGCGCTTACCGCGATTGCGGGCGCAACGGGCGCAAAACCCTCGATAAAGTGAATAAACCGGGAACAGGAATTTTATAAATCAAATCCATAATCCTGTAACCGCTCCCTGGCCCGGCGGCGTAGCTTTGTATTCTAAAAAAATACATCAGCCATGCCCGATACATTCTCACTGCCCCTTACCGATGTCGAAAGCGAACATTGTGCCCTTATCGTCGATAAAGGCCTGGATAAGGTAAAAGGCATAAAAAGCCATAAAGTAGAACTGAACAACAGACGGGCAGTGATCGGGACCGACGATCCTGAGCGCGTATTGCCTGAGGCAGTTGCTGCCATACGCGACCTGGGGTATGGCGTAGATACACTTAAGAAAACTTTCCCGGTAACGGGTATGAGCTGCGCCTCCTGTGCAGGCAGCGTAGAAAGCATGCTGGGCGCGCAACCCGGCGTGCTTAAGGCCACTGTCAACTTTGCCGACAGCACAACCCGTGTAGAGTTCGTGCCGGGCATTACAGATGCCGCAAGCCTGAGGACCGCCGTACAATCTGTGGGTTACGACCTGGTGATCGACGAAAGCGAAGAGGCCGCCGGCAACCTGGAAGCCCTGCAGCAGGAGCATGCCCGGCAGTTGCACCGGCGTACCCTGGCCGCTATCCTGTTTTCCCTGCCCCTCGTCGTGATCGGTATGTTCTTTATGAATATGCCCTATGCTAATTACATCATGTGGGCACTGGCCACGCCGGTAGTGCTCCTGTTTGGCCGCCAGTTCTTTGTCAACGCCTGGAAGCAACTGAAACACCGTTCGGCCAATATGGATACCCTGGTGGCCATGAGTACCGGTATCGCTTATATCTTCAGTGTTTTCAATACGGTATACCCGCAATTCTGGCACAACCGCGGTTTACATGCCCACGTGTACTTCGAAGCGGCTGCCGTGGTGATCGCCTTTATCCTGTTGGGTAAAATGCTGGAAGAAAAAGCAAAGAGCAATACTTCCTCCGCCATAAAAAAACTGATGGGTCTGCAGCCTGCTACGGTAACCATTATCCATGAAGGCGGGCACCAGATGGAGATCCCGGTGGCGAAAGTGAAACCCGGCGACACCCTGTTGGTTAAACCCGGCGAAAAGATTGCGGTCGACGGCAAGGTTACCGAAGGCAGTTCTTATGTAGATGAAAGCATGATTACCGGCGAACCCGTAGCCGTACTCAAAGCTGCAGGCGCTCCCGTATTTTCCGGCACGATCAACCAGAAGAGCAGTTTCCGCTTCGTGGCCGAAAAGGTAGGTGGCGACACTGTACTGGCCCGGATCATACAGGCCGTACGGGATGCACAGGGCAGCAAGGCGCCGGTACAGAAACTGGTCGATAAGATTGCCGCTGTATTTGTACCGGTGGTGATCGGTATCGCCTTACTGAGCCTCTTGTCCTGGGTTGTGCTGGGCGGCGATAACGGTCTTACACAAGGCTTGCTGGCATTTATTACGGTATTGGTGATTGCCTGTCCCTGTGCGCTGGGCCTGGCTACGCCCACCGCCATTATGGTGGGTGTGGGTAAAGGCGCAGAAAACGGTATCCTGATCAAAGATGCGGAAAGCCTGGAACTGGCTTATAAAATGGACAGCATTATCCTCGATAAAACCGGTACCATTACCGAAGGCAAACCTGCCGTAACCGGTATACGCTGGGCGCAGGATGCTGATCGCGATGTATTGGCCGGTATTCTGTATGGCCTGGAGCGGCAATCGGAACATCCCCTGGCCGAAGCGGTAAGCCGTTACCTGCAGGAACAGCAGGTGAGCGAAGCCAGCCTGAGCCAGTTCGAAAGTATTACCGGTAAAGGCGTCTCTGCGAGTTACAATGGGCAGGTATACTATGCGGGCAGCCAAAAGCTGATGACGGAACGGCAGATCACCCTACCTGCCGACCTGCAGCAGCAAGCCACCGAATGGCTGGAACGTGCGCATACCGTGATCTGGCTGGGTAGCAAGGGCAAAGCGCTGGCCGCGGTTGCGATCGCCGACAAGGTGAAGGACAGCTCTGCAGACGCGATACAAAGACTGCAGGCTATGGGCATCACGCCCTATATGCTTACCGGCGATAATGCGCATACCGCCGCTGCGGTAGCCGCCCAGACCGGAATTAAGGAGTTCCGGGCAGAGACCCTGCCTTCCGATAAAGCCGACTTTATCAAAGCATTGCAGCAACAAGGTCATATCGTAGGCATGGTGGGCGATGGTATTAACGATAGCCATGCCCTGGCGCAGGCCGATGTGAGTATTGCCATGGGCAAAGGCACGGATATCGCCATGGATGTGGCTAAAATGACCCTGATCTCTTCCGACCTGGGCAGTATTCCCAAAGCGGTATCGCTGTCGCGCCGCACGGTGCGCGTAATCCGCCAAAACCTGTTCTGGGCCTTTATTTATAACCTGGTGGGTATACCGCTTGCCGCCGGTATCCTGTATCCCTTTACCGGTTTCCTGCTCAACCCGATGATCGCGGGCGCGGCTATGGCGCTGAGCTCCGTATCGGTAGTGACGAACAGCCTGCGCCTTAAATACGCCCGGCTTTAAAATCTTGTAATTTTTTTCTCTAATTGTATAACAGCAGGGCTACCGGCTTACCGGAACTTTGCACAAACCAATAACAATGAATACGCTGAAGTTTAAGACCAATATCAATTGTAATGGTTGTATCAACGCAGTTACCCCGCACCTCGATAAAGTAGAAAAACTGGCCAGCTGGCAGGTCGATACTGCGCATGCCGATAAAATACTGACGGTAGTAAGCCCGGCCGATGGCCCGGATGCCGCTACCATAACGGCAGTTGTCGAAAAGGCAGGATTTAAGATCAGTACGCTGGAATAATCTGAAATAGGAACTATGACCCACCCGAAGGAACAAAATACTGTTTTGCGCATCTTGCCCCTGCTGGCAGCGGCACTGCTCTTGTGGAGCTGTAATGCCGGCAATGGTGTCCCCTCCGGTCCGCAAACCGCGACCTGGGCCGATACCAGTGCAGCCAGGTTGTTACATCCGCTGGCCGTGAAGCCCCAGGCGCAAATTACCCGCGTTACCGGGCAGGCCTATGCTGTATACCTTAAGATCGGTGATGCGCTGGTGCGTGATAACCAGGAGGCGGCAGCCGGTGCTGCGGACCAATTGCTGGCCCTGCCTGCATTGAGCGCTACCGATACGGCAACCGCCACCCAGGTGCAGTTGTATAACAGTTATGTACGGGCTATAGGAAAAGCCGCAGCGGATATCGCAAAAGGCGATCTAAAACAACAACGCATAGCCTTTGGCGCCTTATCGGGCGATATGTTCGAACTGGTAAAATTTTTTGGCAGTGATAAACCGGTATACCAGGTCCATTGTCCCATGGCCTTCGACGACCTGGGCGGCAGTTGGCTGAGCGACCGGGCCGTTATCCGCAATCCCTATTATGGCAGCGATATGCTGGAATGCGGCGATATCGTCGCCATTATAAGACCTTAAAATAAAATCAGGGTTAAGCACAGGCAAAGACTGCGACTGCAGGCTTTGCCTGTGCCTGTTTGTACGGGTACGGTAACCCGGGAGCAGGTTTGATGTGATCATCTGCTTAATCGGCGCCCAACTGCAGTACATTGGCCCCCGGCGGATTTTCTATATGGCGCTGCAGGAGCTTATCATGGACCGTAACCAAAATTTCTACAGATCCTGTACTTACAATAGCTTCCAGGATATGGCCGCCGCTGGCCCGGAAGGTTTCGTCCGTAGCCACGCCATGCGCATGGATGCTTACCTCGTTGCCCTGCCAGGCTATAGAGCCGTTCATGCTGGCCAGTTCTACATTTTTAAAGGTTCTGGGCGTATATTGTTTGGTCTTGAAGTTAAAAAAGCCAAACGTAATATCCACGAAGCCGATAGCGCTGAAGGAGGCCGAGGGCAATTGCTCTTGTTGGGCCAGCGCTTTAAGCCGCTCCAGCACCGATGCGCCCTGGCGCAGTACTACCAGGTAACCCGTGGGTACCTTTATATATTCCGGTGTATTGGGCGAGGGTGTCGCCTGTGCTGCGGCGGGTGCGGTACGCAGCAGGGCCAGCGTTGCAGCCAGTAGAATCAGGGTTTTCATAACCTGTTGGTCTGTTGAGCTGATATAACAGCAACACTAAATATTTGTTGTTAACAAGTTTTGAAGAACTTTAGCGGGTCGCGACTGTATGCAATAGCAAATGTTTTTTTATGAAACGTTATTGGCTGTTATGCCTGCTGCTGCTTGTGTCGTATACGCCTTCCCCTGCCCGGCAGGCGGCTGTACGGCCCGCCCGGACCTATACTTTCGTACCCGAAACGGTCTTTCCCATGGGGAGCAGGCCTATGCGCGTTACGGCTACATTCCAGCTTGTTATCACGCGCGATAAGGTAACGAGTTACCTGCCTTATTTCGGTAGCGCCGATGCGCCTGCCTATGGGAACAATAATGGTCCCGGTGATTTTACTTTGCTTCAATTCGACTATTCAGAAGAGCCGGGTAAAAAAGGCGCTACGATCATTCGTATTACTCCCCGCGACAAGGGCGATGTGCGCCGGATCGAAATGACTTATTTCCCCGGCAGTGCTTATGCCGATGTCAGTCTTATCTTCAACCGGCGACAAAGCATCCGTTACCGCGGGCAGGTAACGGTATCCGGTACAGCAGGCCGTTGACCGGGTTGGTATAAAAGTAATAAGAGGAAAAGCCTGCCGGTACCGGCAGGCTTTTCCTCTTAAGCGTGTAGCTGATCCTTTATAAATTGCCGGCAATATTCTTTAACCTGATCCCTGACCTGGCGGAACTGCTGGAGAATAGCTGGTTCCGTACCGGTGGCCCGGGCCGGGTCCGGGAAGTTATGATGAAACTTCTGTGCCTTCCCGGGGAAAATGGGACAATGTTCCTGCGCATGATCGCATACCGTGATCACGAAGTCGAAGTCATGCTGAGCGTAGGTATCGACCGTATCGGAACTGTGCCGGCTGATGTCGATCCCGTCTTCCTGCATAACGGTTACAGCCCGTGGATTAAGGCCATGGGCTTCGATGCCGGCGCTGTATACCAGGATGCGCTCCGGGGCAAAATAGCGTAGATAAGCTTCAGCCATCTGGCTGCGGCAACTGTTGCCGGTACAGAGTACGAGTATTTTTTTCATAAGGTTTAATTGATAAGCCAGATTAAATGGATAAAGTAAAACTTGGGGCCGAAACGATAATCAGGAATCGTTTCCGGTACCCGGTGCCGGCATAGCCTGCTCATGAGCAGCAACTACTACCGGGTGTACAACTATTGGGGCCGGTACCGGCGGTTGGGGCGGGTATGCCGCAGCGATCCCGGGCCAGGCATGCCGTAGCTTTGTTGCGCAGCACAAAGTGGTCGCCCTCGCAGGCCAGGTCGTACCTGCCGATGGTGGCCTGCTGGTATTCCACTTCTACGGGCAGGTCGTCGCTGATACCCAGTTGCGCTTCCGACAGGGTTATGATGTGCAGCAGTTTGCCCGGCTTCAGCCGGTGTTCATAGTCGTCTGCATCCCAAAGCTGGAAGTTGACCACCTTTTCGGTTCTTAAGGTACCGCCGCAGTCGATAAACCGTTTTTCGATCAGGCCTACTTCCGTTACATGGAAGTGTTCGGGTACGGTATCCCCGTTTTCTAACCGGAATGCTACGGTGCTGAGTTGGGGCAGCAGTGTTTTAATGGCTGATAACAGCATGTTTTTTGTTTTATTTATATATTGCAATATTACGATTAACTAAGCTAAAAAAATGCGGGACAGCATTTCCCGGTGCGCACATCTTCGGTAAAAAAAGCCGGAGCTCCCTCCATAATTCGACCATACCTTTTCGTCGATACCAGGACCTGGTAGTTTCAGGATCGTGGGCAGTTGGTTCTGCTCCGGGGTAAATATTTCACTTAGGGTTAGTCCCTTGGCGCTTTATTTAATCGCAATATTACGATTGAATAGTGTGCGGACCAAATTTTTTTACCGGACCAGGGCGTAAATGAGCGGATGCAAACCGCTTGTCCATTTGGATTTCGAACAAAACAAATTGAAACAGAGTGGGGTAGGCTGGCGGATACAGCGGCCGGGGATGTACTGGCGAAAATAATCTTTGTTATTGCGGCAGGGCCTTTTCGTAAAGAAAAACCCCGATCTGAAATATTTTTTTTGGTTAACGGACTTAAATATGTTTTTTAACTATTATTTTAGCTGACGACCTAACCATCTGTTTATTTTACCGGTCTTGTTATTTACCAGACCTTATAAACACATTGTACTGATCAATTATCCGTTCCTTTTAAATGATTAAATGAGCTACATGAGCAGAAACCTTACCTCTTTATCTTTCTTTTTACGAACCTTAATCTGCTGTGCTTTCCTGGGGAGCTTCGGGGAAAAAGCCTTTGCCCAATACCCTGTTTGCGACAGCATGGTTTACTTTATCAGCGGCGGCTCGATCTACAATCTCAATACTTACCTGCCTATTTCGGCCACTAACCCGGTTTTAAACACCTTTCCGCCTCCCGGTGGTATATCGCTGGCCGTAAGCACCAATCTTAATTCGTCTACGGGGCCTTCGCCCACCTTTTACGCGGTGATCGGCGCCAATTATTATTATTATGACGGTACTACCTGGGTCAACACCGGTCATACATCCGGTTCGGTAGATATCGGTGCGGGTGGCGGTTATATTTATGGCAAAACCGGCGCAGATATCTACCGTTACGACGGTACGGGTAATGCGACGATTATCGCTACCTTGCCATCGGCCGTAAACGTTTACGATATCGCCGCGGATTGCGAAGGCAATTTCTATGTGCTCGATCTGGCCGGCACGGCCGTTTTACGGAAATACAGTCCTACGGGTACCCTGATGTATACCTGGACCGTTACCGGAGGCCCGGCGGGTGCGATCTGTTTTTCGCTCTCCGGCAATCAATTGCTGGTAGGCAGTACACCGGTATATTCCGGTGTGGTGGATCCGGCTTCTACGACCATTGCATTGACTGCATTGGGTAATATCCCGGTTGCGATCGACTTTGGCGGTTGCCCGTTCATGTACTCACCCCAGGTAACCGATACCTTATACCAATGTTCTGCAACGCAGTCTTTTACCGTAACGGCCGGTGGCAAACCGCCTTACTCCGCAGCCATATTGAACGGTAGCGCTGCCATAACCGGCACCGGTCCTAATTTTACCGTAACGCCTACCGGTCTTACCCGCGTGGTGCTGAGTTCTACCTCATCGGGTTGCGGCAGCGGGCCCATTACTACAGATACCTTCCTGATGGTGCCGCCGCCGGCTATCGACGCCGGTGTCAGCGATACCCTGTTCGGATGCGGCTTATATGCCGACACCCTGCATGGCATACTGACCAACGGCCAGCCCTGGGTTACGTACCAATACGCCTGGAGCCCGGCCACATCCATCTCTTCGGGGGCCACAACGCTTAACCCGGTAATCAACCCGACAGCCAACACGATGTATCATCTGAAGATGACCACCAGTGCGACCCAGGGCAATTGCCAGTATACCGATTCCGTATTCGTACCTATTTCCAATAAGACGATCAACCCCGACTTTACTTATCGCATGATCTACGGCTGTGATTTCGACAGCGTAGCCTTCCATAGTACAACGCCGCTTGCCGATAACTGGGAATGGGATTTCGGCGATGGACAAACATCGACGCTGGAGAGCCCCGTGCACCGCTACGACCAGCAAAACAGCTATACCGTACGTCTTTTTGCTTCGAATCCCTATTGTGCCGATAGCATCCAGAAACCCATCAGTACGAGCCATCCGCTGGATGCCACATTTACCGTAAGTGCCGATACCATATGCCTGGGCACAGCGGTACAGTTTACCGGTACCTCTACGGTATTCTTAAAACCGGCTACCTGCTCCTGGAATTTCGGCGATGGCAATACCTCGGCCAATTGTAACCCCTCACATACCTTTACCACACCGGGTGTTTATAACGTACAACTGGTTATTGCCGACAGTATCTCCTGTCGCGACACGGCCTACCGCGTCATTACGGTAGACAGCGTGCCGGCACTGGATATCGAGCTCGACCGTCATGCGTTGTGTATCGGCGACCAGGTAAATGTAAAAGCCCGGTATACCCGCCAGGGCCTGGTTGCACTCAACTGGGACTTCGGTGACCAGAGCGGCACCCGTAATATTGCGGCTACCTCCCATTCCTATGACCGGCAAGGTGTTTATTATATTTCGGCCGGCGTTGTGTACAGGGTTTGTCCGGAGGTTATAAAACAGGACTCCGTAGTCGTGCATACGCCGCCGGATGTATATATCGGGCCGGATACCACGCTTTGCCTGCAGGGCAGCCCGTTATTCCTGAGCAACCAGACCGGCGCCGCGGGACAATACCTGTGGAGTACCGGCGATACTACACGGATCCTGAAAGTTACCCACGACGGTACTTATAGCCTTACCGTGCGTAATGAATTCGATTGTACCGGTACCGACGAGATGATCGTCCGTAAAGACTGTTATACCGATGTGCCCAACTCCTTTACGCCTAATGGCGATGGTGTAAACGATTATTTCTACCCCAGGCAGTTGCTTGCACAGGGCGTATCCTCTTTTACCATGAATGTATTTAACCGTTGGGGACAAAGTGTGTTCCAGACTGCAGTTGCCGACGGTCGTGGCTGGGATGGTAAGTTCAATGATAAGGAACAACCCGCAGGGGTATACATTTACCAGATCAAGGTCATCTTTAAGAATGGCAGATCTGAGCATTACGATGGGAATGTAACGCTGCTACGCTGACATCAGCCGCATATTTCTCCTTGCAACAAACAGGCGCCCGCCCCTGCAATCCGCAGTGGGCGGGCGTTCTCTTTAGAGCTGCCGTGATGGGATCAGGCTGCTTTCCAATTGGTAGCGGTTTAAGAGCTCCTTCATTTTATTGCGGAATGCTTCCTGGTAATAGGCAGGCATAGCGGTATTGCCGGCAAAGAAAGCCCGGTACTTATCAGCCAGCTGTGGGTAGTGGCGTTCTACTGCGCGTTGTACCAGGCTGCGGCTATCGGCGGGGCCGTTGCCAAACAGCGTAAGCGATGCGGGGAACAGGTAGCGCACGCCCAGCTCCCGGAAGGTGGCAAACATTTTTTCCAGGTTATCGGCGGTATCGGTAATGTACGGCAACAGGGGCATAAGACTTACGCCGCTGTGGAAACCGGCATCCAGTACCTGGCGGAGGGCCTGTAAGCGTTGCTGCGGCGGCGTTGCGCCGGGTTCGAATTGTTTACCTACCTGGTCGTCGATAGTCGAAAATGAAAAGGTAATAAATACCTTGCGTTGCAGTTTGTCCTGCAGGTCGGCAGGTAATTGTGCCACGGCTTCTATAGCGCGGAGCAGGTCCAGGTCGCGCAGCACCAGGTCGGATTTGGTAATGACATGCACCGGGAAGCGGTGTTTTAAGATAACCTCCAGCAGGCTCCGGGTCAGCATCCGGTCTTTCTCCACCTGCAGGTAAGGGTCCGTAGCTGAGGACAGGACAATAATGCCGTATTGGTTTTTGCGGGCACGCAAGGCCAGCTGCCGGTCCAGCAGTTCGGCTGCATTTTCCTTAACCGCCAGTTTATCTTCCATATGCTCGCCGTACTTACTACCCCGTATATAACAATACAGGCAGTTAAAGGAGCATCCGCTATACGGGTTAAGGGTATAGTCGTCCAGGAACCAGGGGTCGCGGCGCCGGGTTTTATTAAGGATTGTTTTAGCCTGGATACTTTGTGGCATATTTGGAGGATCTGCTGAGTCCGATATTGATTTTAGTCCTGAACCATTGTTTGATGTCTGCGTCGGTACGCAAGCGTTCGCTATATGTTGCAATAATATCCGGGTGGAACTTGGCTATTGTTTTCGCTGCCCAGCCAATACCCTTTTTCGTATGGAATTCCGTGGCGCCGGCCAGGCTGAGCAACAGGCCGAACATCGTTGCGGCATCTTTTTTCTGTAGTCCTTTTTTTACCGCATAATGCGTGGCCACGCCTACCGAGCGTACCAGCCATTTGTCGGGATGTGCGGCCAGTCCCTGCAAAACGGGTAGCGTTCGCCCCGGGTAGTGAAGCAGGGCAAAGCCCATTACCCGTTCCCCGATAATATCGCATACATACCATTGGTTACCCCGGATAATATAGGCCGCGGCCTTTGTCAGCGACTCGTCGAAATGACGGTGCAGCCGTAATTGCAGGATCATGCCTGCTATGGTATTGCCGCCTATGGTATCGAGTTCCATCAGGCTATCGGTAAAGGCAACCTGCGCCTGCTCCGGCAGGATCGCAGCAAGTTCCTGCGCCGCGTATTCCAATAGCGGGAACCGTACTTTATATTGCAGCAGGTGGCTATGCACCGCATCTGCTAATGCCGCTGTGCCGCCGCTCGTGTAGGCCTCGAGTAGTACAGGGATCAGCGCCCTGATCTGTGTTTTACTGGTTATGCTTTCCATTATTCTGCGGCAAATAACTAAATTTTCCGGTCATTTATAACATCGCTCTTCTTTTTAAGGAACAGGATGACGCAATAACGTTTGTCGCTTGTCGTTCTGTAGCGCTACAATCCTTACCTGTTGAGAGATCCCAGGTATTCATCCTTATGCTGCTTTTCCCGTTTATGGCTACGGCATTGTTGGCCGGGTGCATGTTTCCCGGCTGTTTCAGGAGCGGGGATCCCGTTGTCTTTCGCCTTGTGGCAAGGGTTATGCGCTTCGTCATGACTTGGTAAAATATTGTGTGCCAGGGTGCATATCCGGGAAAATGACAAAACTCTAAATTACTTTTGCGCCGCTTAACAAAAGTTTATGTCTTCCTGTATCCACTATCGTTTTGTTCCTGTTTGGTTATCCCTGCTGTTGGGGGTACTGCTGTCGGGAATGGGCTCGGGTAGCGGATTACAGGCACAGGAGCTTTTTAATCCCGGCCGGTTGCACGATATCCGGGTCACGATTGCCGAGCCCGGTTGGTATGATAGTTTACAGGCTTTCTACAATGCCGGTTTAAAAGGCGAAGAAAAAAAAGTATTACGATCGGCTATGGTTATCGATGGCGATACCCTGGCAGCGCCGGTTGCGATCCGGTTTAAAGGACATTATTCAAACTACGGTTTCCCGGGGCCCAAAAAGCCCTTCCGGCTTCACTTTGGTAAGTTCGACGAGCAACAGGACTACCAGGGTATCCGCAAACTGAACCTCCATAATCTTGCCGGCGATCCCTCGTTTATGCGCGAGTATATTGCCTATGGTTTTATGCGGGCTATCGGGATACCCGCTTCCCGTACGGCTTTTACCCGATTGTTTATCAACGGCGCCTATTACGGTTGTTACCTGGTCGTGGAGGAGCCGGAAGATAAATTGTTTTTAAAACAACATTTCGGTACCGATAAAGGCAATCTTTTTGATGCTGCCGAAACAACCGACCTGGCCTGGGTAGACAGCCTGCCCGCTTCCTACCCCGAACTGCAATTGCAAAGCAAAGACCGGGAAGGCGCCTGGAATGGCCTGCTGGATTGGTTATACCTCGTCAATAAATATTACCGCTTCGACTTCCTGCAAAAGCTGTCGGATCGTTTTGCAACAACGGATTACCTGAAGGTACTCGCTGCCGATATGTTGCTCGACAACTGGGATTCCTATGCCGCCAACGGCCGTAATTTTTACCTGTACGAAACACCGGAAGACGGCAGGATACATTGGATACCCTGGGACTATAACCTTGCTTTCTGGTATAAAAACCTGCCGCCCTTTCCCGCAAACAGTAAAGGGAAATACCGGCCGCTGATCTGGCGCATACTGGACCATCCTTACCTGAAACAGCAATACCTGGCTACGCTGTGCAGGCTGATCGACCAGGAGGCCGCAACATACCCGGTAGAACAGCTGACGCTCGGGGCCTTTAACCTGATCCGTGATGCAGTAGAAAGCGATACGCTGAAATTCTATAGCAACGAGGCTTTCCGCCTTAACCGTACCGAAATGGTAACCGTAAATATGTTGCGCGATAGTAAGCCTAAAGATGTGGCGCTGCCCGGTATTACCAGCTATTTTGCAAAACGCCGTACCGATATGCGCAAGACCCTCGCAGCCATGGGCTGTGATTGTGATAAAGCGGCTGAAGCACAGCACCAGGGCCTTACAGCGTTGATTTACCCCAACCCGGTTCGTACGGTACTCCACCTGTATGTGGAAGATGAGGTAACCACTTTACAAGCCCGGGTTATCACAGCAGGGGGCAGTACCCTCAGTCAACATAACCTGAAACTGGAAGCCGGTAAGGCTACCATCGATATACACCAGTTGCCCGGTGGCATCTATTTCCTGAGCCTGTATGGTGAAGGAAAACAAAGGTTGCTCCGGTTCTTTAAACCTTAATTCTTACACACAACAATCCCTCTTAATGAAAAAAACAAAAATTGCCCTGCTGGCAATAGGCTTCCTCTTGCCCTTTTCGCTGATGGCCCAATGGACCAAACTCAGCTCGCCGACTACCAAAGATCTTAATGCCGTATGTTTCGTATCCGGGCAGACCGGCTGGGCTGCGGGTAAAGATGGTATCGTGATTAAAACCACCAATGGCGGCGCTGCATGGGCCGTACAGAATGCCGGAGCCAGTAAAGACCTGAACACTGTTTTCTTTGTCAGTGAACAAACCGGCTGGGTAGGCGGCAAGAACGGCATCATCCGTAAAACAAACGATGGCGGTGGTACCTGGACAGCACAGGCTACCGGTACTTCGAAAAAAATAAACAGCATTCATTTTTTTGATGCGAACAATGGTATTGCCGTAGGCGAAGAGAACCTGGTGTTGAAAACGGCAAACGGTGGCGCAGTATGGTCCAGGACGGCGGGACGCCCTACGGATAGCGACGATGACGATGATGATGATAAAGACGGGCACAGCCTGAATAAAGTGCAGATGCTGAGCGCGCAGAAAGCTTTCGTCTGCGGGGATGACGGTTATTTTGCCGTTAGCAATAATGGGGGCAGTTCCTGGACAGTGCAGCCGGCGGGCACTACGGCCGACCTGGAGGGCATGCATTTCGTAACGGAGCAAAGCGGTTATGTTTGTTATAAATCCGGTGGCGTAAGAAAGACCAACGGTACAGGCTCTTTTACCGCCGTTACCGCTGCTACGTCCAAAGACCTGAATGCGCTTTATTTTATCACTGCGGAAAAAGGATGGGCTGTAGGCGACGATGGCCGTATACAACATACTACCAATGGCGGCAATTCCTGGGTAAGCCAGAACGTAAGCGGGGTAACTGCCGAATTGAAAGCCCTGCATTTTCCGGCAGCTACAGCAGGTTATGCTGTAGGCAAAAATGGAACGATCCTTAAATCCAACGGCAACAGTAACGGTACCACGGCAATCTCAGAACTGGAAACCCTTAATGGTATTGCTTTTTATCCCAACCCCGTCAACGAAAGGTTGATCATCTCCCTGTCCGCAGCAGCATTGACACCCGGTGTCGCAGTGCAGGTTATCGTTGCCGATGTATACGGCCGTACCGTAGCATCTGTGGCTTGTAAAGCTTCCGGAAAGGACCTCGTTATTCCCGCACAACACTGGGCTGCCGGTGCCTATTTCGTAAAAGTGATTGCCGGCGATCGTATCGCGAACGGAAAAATTATAAAACCCTGATTCCTGAAACCCGGCGCTGCATATAGCGCGGCCGGGCACCTAAATTAATGCTTATGAAAACGCTATTGTTTGTCCTGCTGCTGATGGGTGCAAGCCTGCCCGGTGTAGAAAGCCTCGAAGGATTACGCAACGATGCAAGACAGCACGAGAAAAATATCGCCGTGTACTTTTCCGGCTCCGACTGGTGCACCAATTGTCACCGGTTCCGGCGTAACGTATTGGAGCAGGACACAATAAAATCCTTATTGGATAACGGTTACGTTTATTATGTCGCCGATTTTCCGCAACGCAAAAAACTGGATAAAGAAACCGTAAGCCTCAACGAGGCGCTTGCCGAAAAGTTGAATCCCGATGGGGTATTCCCCGTATTGGTATTGACCGACAGCGACTGGAACATAAAAGCCAGGATCTATAACGGCAACGCTTTGGAGACTATTATGCATAAACTTAAAAGCAATGCAACTGCGCAATAGGATATGAAGCGTAAAACTTACCATAAAAGTATATCCTCCATGACTTCCCATCTTGACATCACGCTGGTAGGGGAGCCCGGAAGCGAGGCAGAGATGGAAGCCCATATGGCAGCGGGTTATGCCGAAGCCGACCGGCTTATCGGTATAATCTCGGCCTGGCAGGAAGGTACCGAACTCTACCAGGTGAATGCCATGGCCGGTATCGCCCCCGTGGCTGTTTGCGACGAACTCTTTTACCTGCTGAAACGGAGCCTGCGTATATCGGCGCTTACAGAAGGCCTGTTCGATATCACGTTCGCCTCCATAGATAAGGTCTGGTTTTTCGACCGTCCTATGGTACAAAAGCCGGATGCTGCGGCAATAGCGGCTTCTGTACGGCATATTGATTACCGGTATGTGCAACTTAATGAACAGGACAAAACGGTATTCATCACCAATAAGGGTACGAAGATAGAATTGGGCGCCATCGGCAAGGGATTTATCGCCAATAAGATGAAGGTCCTGTTGCAAAATCGTGGTCTTAGCGACGGTATGGTAAATGCAGGCGGCGATCTTACCGTATGGGGCCATAACGAACAGGGAAAGACCTGGCGTATTGCCATTGCCGATCCGGAAAGAAAAGAAAAGCTAATTGCCTGGGTGCCGCTGTCCGAAGGTGGTATCGCTACTTCGGGCAGTTATGAACGATACGCCCTGATCGATGGTGAAAAGTATGCCCATATTATTCATCCCAAGAGCGGTATGCCGGTAAAGGGATTGCAGAGTGTTACCGTAATCAGTCCTGATGTGGAGCTTTGCGATGCCATCGCTACATCCATATTCCTGTTGGGGAAAGAGGAAGGCCTGGCTTTCGTCAATCGCTTCAACGATCTGCAATGTTTTATCGTGGATAACGATAACCAATTCCACTATTCCGATAATCTTAAAAAAGTTACGTATGCTGCATAAACGCATGACGGTTCCTGTGTTTAAAGGCAGGACGAAATTGATATTGCTTGCCGGCCTGGCTACCAGTAGTATTTTATATACTTCCTGCCAATCGGTAAAGCCTTACCAGAAGCAATACCTCAACGATCATTATATGCAAACCAATGCCCTGCCGGTAGAGAAGCTGGAGAGCGAGGCGGATAGCTATCGCGAAGGCATGATCGGTGGTATGGATGGTAAATCGGGTGGGGGCTGTGGTTGCAACTGACCGGGCATAAAACAAAAGACCGGCTTGATCCGGTTATTTTATTAAAACTTAAATAAAACTATGGGTATTATACTTACACTGGTATTGGTCTGTTGTGTATGCTTCAGCTTTGGCCAGGCGCGGCCTGACGTTACACCGCCCGAAGAGCCGGTTAAGCGGCCGGTAACGGTGAGCCTGTTGAGCAATTACTATGACCAGGATGGTGAACACGGCGCGGTAAATGGCGGTACCGGTTCGCAAAAACTCGAAAGTTATACGCAGGAAGCGCATATTTATGTCCCCGTAAAAGAACTTTCGGGGCTGCGGGTGAATGGCGGGGCCGATCACTTTACTTCTGCTTCGTTAAGACTGATCGATAAATATAAGACATCGGCAAGCGCTGCCCAGGGCGATGTCAGCGGCGATGAAACCCGCGTATTCGGCAGTATCGGTTATGACTTTGGCAATAAAGCAGCGCATACCATAACTTCCTTGGGTATCGGTTACTCCAAAGAATACGATGTCAACTCTTACAGTTTCAATTTTGGCTGGAATAAGGATATGCCTGCCCGTAACCTCAATTACCAGTTCGGGCTTAGCCTGGTTGCCGATCGCTGGCTGGTGATCTATCCCGGTGAGTTCCGGTCGCAGGTTACCGGCTATGCCGACGAAGGCGGCCATTCCGGTGGTTCCGGAGGATCGGGAGGTTCTGGTGGTTCCGGGCATTCCGGTCACGATGATGACGACGACGACGGGCACCGCGGCGGCCATAGCGATGATGATGATGACGATAGCGGTACCGATGGCCATAGCGGCGCCAGCCAGGTAGACTCTTCCGGTAACGGGCAGATACCGGTCGGTTATGCAACGCCCATACCGGTTAACGGTAAGACGGCGACCAAGAACGGCAAGACCTTCCCGGTAGACTGGCGTTATTCCGTTAACCTCAGCAATAAACTGAGTTATGTTATTAATCAATGGATGAACGGGGCAGTAGGTATCGATCTTACCTTCCAGTCCGGGTTGTTATCCACGCCTTTTTACCGGGTATATTTCAACGATGGTGTGATCAACGAACTCGATAAAGAAGTGCGGATCGAAAAACTGCCGAGGTTGCGGTACCGTGCTGCGCTGTATGCACGCTACGACTACCAGCCTGTTGCCTACCTGGGCTTGCGTACGATGGTCCGTTATTATGCGGACAACTGGGGCATACAAGGGCTTACGGCCAGCATCGAAATGCCGGTCAAAATAGGCTCCGCCGTTTCGATCAATCCTTTTTACCGGATCGCGTTGCAGCAGGGCAGTAAATATTTCGCCGGTTATGCCGAACATGTCTACACCCCTGAAAGTTTCTATACCAGCGATTATGATCTCGCATCCTTTACGGCGCATAAGGTAGGCGGCGCTATCCGTTTGTCACCTTTAAACCCCGTGGCTGGTATCCGGAACGAAGAAGGTACGTCTTACCTGTTCAGCCTGGCTTCTGTCGGGTTACGCTATGCGTATTACATGCGCAGCGATGGGCTCAGGGCGCATTCGGTATCGCTGGAGCTGAACCTGAATTTTTAAACAGCAGGCTTTTTAATGCAAAAAATAAAACCATTCCGTGGTACGGGGCAGCTTATGCCCCGCCGCGACGGATCTTTTTCATCAATACCCATTTTTTATGAACAAACACCTATTCCGGTTTGCCTTATGGCTGATCGTATCGATATCCTGTACGGCCATTGCCGGCGCGCAGACACAAGTCATTATCGGTACCGGTACGGGTAGCGGTACCTCAACACCGATATCCCGTTTTTACGAATACTCGCTTAGCGAATCGATATACCTGGGCTCCGAATTCGGGGGTAATACGGGTAATATCACGGCCATTGCCTATGATAAGGCTTCGGGTTCCAGCACGGCGGTAACGCCGTCGGTAAGCATCTATATGAAACTAACCACCAATAGTACGGTGGGTACCAGTATTTACCCGGTCAGCTTAAACGGTTATACCCTGGTTTGGAGCGGCAGCTTTCCCAATGGTGCTCCGGGCTGGCAGCAAGTGACGCTGGATGCGCCTTTCCCTTTCCCTGCTGCAACGCAGAATCTCTCTGTACTCGTGCTCAACAACTGCGGCGCCATTATCCCTTCGGGCCGGCCCCAATACCGATATACCACGACCAATGTGCGCCAGGAGGCCGATTATACCGGCACTTCAGCCTGGGATGCCACCAAGACCTTGATCCCGCATTGGGAAAGACCGAATGTGCGGTTTACACTCGGCGCTTTATCCTCCTGCCTGTCGTCCACGGCTATTGCTGTGGGTACGGTAACGGCTACCACGGCCCAGTTCAGCTGGACGGCCCCGGCTCCTGCCCCTGCAGGTTACGAATGGGAGCTCCGGACTGCAGGCTTGCCCGGCAGCGGCGCTACAGGCCTGGTCAATAGCGGTACTACCCCGGGTACTACGCTGAATGCTTCAGGCTTACCCGCTGCTACTACCGCT
Organism: Taibaiella chishuiensis; assembly: GCF_003014535.1. Classification (GTDB taxonomy): domain Bacteria; phylum Bacteroidota; class Bacteroidia; order Chitinophagales; family Chitinophagaceae; genus Taibaiella; species Taibaiella chishuiensis. The sequence goes on from NZ_PYGD01000002.1 coordinate 485,715, forward strand.
TATTTTTATATCCGTTCGCAATGCGGTACGGGCCAGTATAGTCTCTGGTCCGGTGGTGCCGCCGTTGTAACGCCCTGTGCACCGGTTACCGTTTTCCCCTGGACCGCCGGTTTCGAAACCCTGTTGTTGCCGGATTGCTGGTTTAATACGAGCAATGCCAACCGCAACTGGGAGTTTGTAACGGCTGATGCCGGTCATGGCGCTGCAGCCCCGCATAGCGGCACGGGTATGGCCCGGGTGGATGTGTACAATGCGATTACCGCCAATAACCCGATGCGCCTGGTCCTGCCGCCGATGACCATCGGCAGCGGCATGGAACTTAAATACTGGGCCTGGATCGGTAATGAAGGAGCGGCTGCGCCCCTTTCTGTAGAGGTATCGGCAAATGGCGGCAGTAGCTATAACACGCTCTATACGCACAACAATACGGCAGGTGTCAACCAATGGCAAAGTTATACCCAGTCCCTGGCGGCCTATGCCGGTCAGACTATCTTGGTCCGTTTTACAGCAGTAAGTAATTATGGCACCGGTTCCTGTAACCTGGGCCTGGATGATATTGCCGTACAGGCTGCTACTACGGCGCCGGTTACGATTGATAGCGTTAAAGTAAAAACAGTAGCCAATGCCCCTGCGGTGATCAGCAGCAATGGCGGCAGCTTGCAGCTCAATGCATTCGTATATCCTGCAACGGCCAACCAGTCGGTAACCTGGAGCATCGTACCGGTAAGCGGTTCGGCTACCATCAATGCTTCGGGTTTGGTCACCGCATCGGCCAGTGGTACGGTATGGGCCAAAGCGGTATCTACTATAGATGTTTTGAAGAAAGATTCCTTATTGGTCACCATCTCCGGTCAAACGGTTACGATCGATAGCGTTAAAGTAAAAACAGTGGCGAATGCCCCTGCGGTGATCAGCAGCAATGGGGGCACTTTACAGCTCAATGCATTCGTATATCCTGCAACGGCCAACCAGTCGGTAACCTGGAGCATCGTACCGGTAAGCGGTTCGGCTACCATCAATGCTTCGGGTTTGGTCACCGCATCGGCTAACGGTACGGTATGGGCCAAAGCGATATCTACCATAGATGTTTTGAAGAAAGATTCCTTATTGGTCACCATCTCCGGTCAAACGGTTACGATCGATAGCGTTAAAGTAAAAACAGTGGCGAATGCCCCTGCGGTGATCAGCAGCAATGGCGGCAGCTTGCAGCTCAATGCATTCGTATATCCTGCAACGGCCAACCAGTCGGTAACCTGGAGCATCGTACCGGTAAGCGGTTCGGCTACCATCAATGCTTCGGGTTTGGTCACCGCATCGGCTAACGGTACGGTATGGGCTAAAGCGGTATCTGCTGTCAATGGGTCTAAAAAAGATTCGCTGTTGGTCACCATCTCCGGTCAAACCATTATGATCGATAGCGTTAAAGTAAAAACAGTGGCGAATGCCCCGGCGGTGATCAGCAGCAATGGCGGCAGCTTGCAGCTCAATGCATTCGTATACCCTGCAACGGCCAACCAGTCAGTAACCTGGAGCATCGTTCCGGTAAGCGGTTCGGCTACCATCAATGCTTCGGGCCTGGTAAGGGCAACGGCCAATGGCATTGTTTGGGCCAAGGCTATAGCGCAAGGCAATATGGCGAAACGCGATTCCATAAAGATCGCCATAAGCGGGCAGGGCCTGGGCATGGAGCTGGTCGCCGCGCAGTTGGGACTCCGTATTTTCCCGAACCCAGTACAGGAACGGCTGATGTTGCACCTGGAAAAGCAGCATCCCGATCTGGTGCTGCGCATTACCGATAGCCGCGGCAGCGTATACGCCGGGTTTGCTGTAAAAAGCGGTGTCAACACCCTGTTGCCCGTAACCATGACCGGCGCCGCGCCCGGTGTCTACTTCCTTACGATAACCGGCAAGGATATCCTGTACCAGTCCAAAATATCCAGGCAATAGCCTCCTTCCTCTTCAACTTATAAAACAGCAATAATGCGTCAACTAATAAATGCTTTTCTTATCGTAGCAGGCCTGCTGGCCACAACCCCGGCCGGGGCGCAAACCCAGGTCACCGTTGGTACGGGTACCGGTAGCGGTACTTCGACCCCGCTTTCTACATTCAACGAGTATTCCGTGAGCGAAGCCATCTATCTCGGGTCTGAGTTTGGCGGCGTTACGGGTAATATTACCGCAATCGCTTACGATAAGGCTTCGGGCTCCAGTACGGCTGCGGTACCCAATGTTACTATTTACATGAAGCTCAGCAGTGCAACAACAGTGGGCACGAATGCCTATACGACCTCATTGAATGGATATACCCCCGTCTGGAACGGTGCTTTCCCCAACTCGGCCAGTGGTTGGCAGGAGGTCGTGCTTACCACGCCTTTCCCTTTTCCTGCGGCAAGCCAGCAGTTATCGGTACTGGTGGTCAATGCCAGTGGTACGACTATCGCTTCGGGCCGGCCACAGTTCCGGTATACCTCTACTTCTTCCGTAAAACGCGAGGCCGGTTATGCCGGTAGCAGTGCCTGGAACGGTAGCCAGAGCCTGGCTCCGCATTGGGAGCGTCCCAATACACGGTTTACCTTTGGTTCGCTTGCTTCCTGTATCAGCCCGCTGGATATTGCGGTAAGCAATGTTGCGGCCACTACGGCTACGCTGAGCTGGTCGCCCCTGGCCACGGCGCCATTGTCGTATGACTGGGAGCTGCGAAGCTCGGGTCAACCCGGTAGCGGCGCGACGGGCTTAGTAAGCAGCAGCTCCGCAACAGGTACTTCGGTGCCGCTTTCTTCCCTGTCGCCCGAGACCACATACGCCGTTTATGTGCGGTCGCATTGTACGGCTACGGAAAACAGCCTCTGGTCCGGCGCCCTCTCTTTTACCACCACCTGTGCGCCGGTTACCATTTTTCCATGGACGGGCACGTTCGAAAATTTCAGCCTGCCCTCCTGCTGGGCCAATACGACTGCGGGGACTAAAAAGTGGGAGTTCGTAAACGCCGATGCGGCGCATGGCGCAGCTACCCCGCATGGTGGTACGGGTATGGCACGCGTCGACGTGTATAATGCTTCTACAGCCAATAACCCGGTGGTGCTGCAATTGCCGGTGCTTATTCCTGCCGAGGCTACCACGCAGTTAAGCTACTGGGCCTGGATTGGCAGCGGTGGTGCTGCGGCGCCCCTTACCGTGCAGGTATCTGCTGATGGCGGTAATGTATTTACGACGATCTATACCCATAATAACACAGCTAATACGAATGCCTGGAAGGACTACACGATGTCGCTGGGCGCCTATGCGGGCCAGGCGGTTCTGATCCGGTTTGTGGCCACAAGTAATTATGGAAGTGGTTCCTGTAACATTAATCTTGATGATATTACCATCGGTACAGCCCAGCCGCTTGCCCTGAAGCTGCAGAGCATACGCGCCGTTTATGAAAATGCCGTAAATAAAGTAAGCTGGACGGCGGTTAACGAAGAGCCCGGTGATTATTACATCCTCGAATACAGTAACGACGGTAAGGATTTCAATGCACTCACGTTAAGGGATGCGCGTGGCGAAAGTCCTTCTGTTTATAACTATGAAGAGCAGGCCCGGGCGGCCAGCACCTATTACCGGCTTAAGATGACAAGCGCCGGTGCTGGTGTTACCTATAGCCGTACGGTAAGACTCGAAACCCCGGTAAGCCCACAGGTGGCAACGTTTACGTTATATCCCAATCCTGCTGCTACGGGCATCAGCATACGGCTGGACGAGCCGGCCCTGCGTGACGCTGTGTTCTGCCTAACCGATGTATTCGGCAAACGCCTGCAACAATTTTCGTTCGGCAAAAACAACGTCATCACCTTGCCGCTTACCGCTTACCCGGCGGGTATGTACTATGTAACAGCGGCGGGTATGCCTGCGGTTAAATTTATGCTTGTCCGTTAATATACTTTACAGTTCATGATACAGCTGCCGGGCGACAGACTGCTTTAGGTTGGTCTTCGCCCGGCAGCATCGTTACAGTACCTGCATGTCTTTTCTGCACACTTATGAACGCAAGCCACACGACTGTAAATTGTTGGTTACGCATTATGGTATTAATTTTTAATATTGTCTTGTCAGGCGTGATAATAAAACCCTGATCATCATAGAAGACAACATAAAAGTAAGGGCTCCCCGGATACCGGAGAGCCCTTACTTCTTTTAATTTGATGCTATAAGATGTTATGTCTTAGCGTATCACCAGTTTTTGTGTGCTGGTCATGCGTTTGCCATCCTGGTTGTAAACGCTCACCAGGTAGGTGCCTGCATATACACCGGAGATACGGAATCCCTGGCGTGCAGCAGCTACAGGAACAGTTTTAACAGTTACGCCCATCAGGTTGGTAATCACTACCCGTCCTTCTGTTACAGCGATATCGCTTACCTGGATCATATTATCCTGGCTTGCAGGGTTGGGGTATACTTTCCAGCTGGTTTCCAGGCCGGTGCAGGTATTCGTAACGTTCAGGGTTTTGCTGTAGGTTACTTTGTTACCCAGGTCGGTAATTTTCAGGCGGTAGTAACGGGTGTCGGGTGTCTGGGCAAGCGTATAGTTATAGTTGCCGCCTTTGGGACCCTGGCTTGCTACCTGTGCCAGCGATTTGAACTGGCTTGCGTTGGCGCTGCCTTCGATTTCGAAATGATCGAATTTGGTTTCTTCAGCGGTTGCCCAATTGAGGATAACGGAGCAGTTTTCGGCATAAGCGCTGAAACCGGTCAGGGTAACAGGAAGGGGTGTGCCGCCGGTGGTAAAGGTTTGCTCACCACAGAAGGTATAGAACGAGTTGGTATCGGCTGGGGTCAGCGATGCAGGCCTCATTACATTGATGCCCTGTACGCCTACGTTAAAGTAGCTGTTAGGGTAGTTGGCATTCGGTGCCAGGTTTGCTGCGAAAAATTTGATCGGGTTGCCGGCATCGTTACCATTGAAGTTGCCCTGCTGGCGGGTAATACCGGTGAAGTAAAATTCGCCGGATCCTACTACAGTACCATTGTTGTCGAAGTCTGCACCCCTTACTTTACCGTTAACGGTATTGGTGAAGGTAGCGCCGCCATTGATGGTGATCTTTGGATTTCCGGAGTTGCTTACCCATACCAGGCCGTCATTGGTAAAGGTAGCGTTGTTATTGAAACCTTCACGTGCCACGAAACGGCATTTATTGGTAATAACAGCGCCGCTGTTGATATTGATAAAGTGACGGGCATCGAACCAGCCTTTATTGGTTACGGTGCTGGACGGGTTAAAGTTACCGCCGACGATGGTCAGCCTGCCTGAGTTGTTCAGTGTGGTTCCGCTATGGGTGTTGAAGTCGCCGCTGTTGATCGTAAGCATACCGTTATTGGTCAGTACGCTGCCATTGCCGCTTAAGTTCACGCCGTTGCTGAAAGTAATTTTGGCATCTGTATTATTGGTAATGGTAACTGTGCCGTTCATGTTCAGGCTGCCGTTGATGTCGATAACGCCGCTATTGGTCAGTACGCTTCCTGCGTTGAGGTTAGCGCCGCCGTTAAGCTGGAAAGTGCTGTTGGTCTCATTGATCAGCTGTATGCCGGAGTTGGCATTGATACCGCTGTTAATGGTAAGCGTACCCAGGTTGCGAATGGTAGTGCTGCTGTTGCCGGCATTGATGCCGCCTGTGGTCAGGGTACCATAGTTCTCGATCGTTCCGTTAAAATTATTAAGGCTCCAGAGTGTAACAGTTACACCTTTAGCAATACGTAATACGCCACCGCTTGCGATTTCCGCATTGGCTGACATGTCTGCTGTAATGCACCAGGTAGCGCCGCTGGGTACCTGTAAATTGCTTTGTGTAGTAGGTACCTGGAAGGTACAAGGGGTTTGCGCCTGTGTGTAAAAAGCCGCAGTAGTTAGTAATAATGATGCGATAAGTGTTTTTTGTGTACGGTACATAAATACTCGTTTATATGGGTTTTTAAAAGAAGTTTTTGGTTTTGATACGGCATGCGTAAACTGTTACCGCCTGGTACAGGCAGTTTAGGTCTTGCAGCACATCTTCAGGGTTGGTCAGGATCCTGGAATGTAGTGCTGGCGTGCAATAGGTCCTTGCTTGTTTATGCCGGTAAATTCATGAGTATGCGATTTAATAAGGGTTTAGGGTCTGCGGCGCATAAGGGATGTGGTGTAGCTGTTGCACTTCTTCCGCTTGCTCCGCGACACCTGTCATAAGGCAATAACTGTTCCACTTATTATCAAACGGTTAAGTTCAATGCGCAGAATCGTTATCTTAAAAAGTCTGGTGATGGCTTAGCAGGAGCGCAGATAAATTAGCTTGTTTAACAGCCTGACAAGTATGACATCGCTGCATAAAAACACGGAACACTTTGTGACTTGAATAAAATATGTCTTTAATATTTGCCTGACAAAATGTTCTTTAGTGTTGAATACCAGTGATTAACGGGGGTGCTTTCGTGGGGGGTATTTATGAATTATGTTCACTTGGTGGTGACTTATGTCAAGGCTTTTCGCTTTGTTTTTCTTTCTTAAGCCGGAGTGAACTCACCATTTGGTGATATATGTCAGTATGTCTCTGGCATGGGGGCTTCCCGGGTTCGTATTAAAAAAGCCCGTCCTGCAGGGACGGGCTTATACTTTGCTTTACTCGGGTGGTTAGTCCTATCTTTTGATCAGTTTATGTTGCAGGTTCAGCGATCCGCCCCGGATAGTTAACAGGTAAAGACCTGGAGGCAATGCTTTGGCTGCGAGCTCGAATCTGTTGCGGCCGGTATGTAACTGCCTGGTCGTTTCGCTTATCTTTTTACCGGAAGCATTGTACAGCGTTACCTGTGTGGATACCGCGGCCGGAGCATCCAGGCTTATGGCCCAGTTGTCGTCGGTGGGATTGGGAGTAGCGGTAACCGATGGCCCGTTTAGGAGCAGGGAGGCAGGCTCGTCGCCAGGCAGTATCCTGTTGTCGTTATCAGGAGTTCCGATCTGCATGGTCCTGTCCGGTATTGCCGCCGCATTTTGTGGCGACTGGGTTACGCCATTGGCCAGCGAAATGGTCACGGTAGCCATGTTGGCTAATTGATCATCCTCGCACATGGTACCCATTGCGATGTTGTAAACGCCGGGTGCGGGAAAGGTATAGGTGAAAGGCGTACCGGTGCCTATTGGCATACTGAAATCAATCAGGCCGGGTGCGGGTACCGCATACCATTTGTAGCCGGTAGGGAAAGTAGGGCTGTTGGCATTAAAGGTAAAGGTAAGCGGGTCGGTATTCGAGGTCGTATAGTTAAAGCTCGGGTCGGACAGCGTTTTACAGCGCGATTCTACACTATAGGTCACGCTTAGCTCCGGCCACATGGCTGGGTTGTTATGGTCGCTCGTTGCATAAAACTGCGATCTGTAGGCGGTCTCGTCATCGATCAGCAGCATAAACCCGTTATTGGCATAGGTGGATGGCGGTACCCAGGTTGTGCCGTTGAAGTAGCCGGAAGCATCCCTGATGATCCTGCCTACCATGGCGGTCACATTAAAGGACTGGGTAAAGTTGTAGCGGCTGGTGGTCGGGGGTATCGGTACTGCCGCAATATTGGGATCCATAACCAGGCCCAGGGAGTTAACCCAGGTAATATTGTCCTCGCGCCATGCATTGGCGCTGCCTGCGGCTACTTTATACAGTTTGCCCCTGTTATCGCCGGGGTAGGGGCTGCCGGGATAAGTGCTGTTGCCGAAGCTGCCCATAAGGTCTGCGGCATTAACGCCATGCAGTTTCAGTATTGCCGAGGTAATGGTGATGCTATGGGTGGTCACAGGATGTGCAGCCAGCAGGCTCAGTTGCGGGAAGCGGATAAAAAAACGCGTTGTACCGGTGGGGCAACCGGCGGCGGCCCAGGTCCAGGCCATAAAGCTGCCTACTTTGTCATTGCCGAAGTTCTGGTAGGCGGGCGATACCGTTTGTCCCGTGGGTATACAGTAGTTGGGGCCGTTGTGCAGCTCCCATACGCTGGCGTCCTGGCCTATGTAGCGGTTGTGCTTATAGGTTACCGTATTGGTAAAGTTGGCGGGCTGGGCATAAGCGCCGGCGCTCCCGAGCGCCAATAGGGCTGCTATAGCGGAGCAACGGGCTAAGGTGGATGTGGTGTTCATATGTGTTGGTTTGTTGATGAGGATGAAATTGGTTGGTGCAAAGGCGGTCGCGCCTGTTGTGATACCCGGCTATAAAGGTGTTTTAACGGGTTGTTTATAAAATTAGCGTAAATAAAATGTATAATTACTGCCTGTTCATAGTCGTGTTATCCAGGTTCATAAGTGTGCAGGATAGGTGCCGGCCTGCGTCGTCGGCTGATACTTTAATCCCGGGAAATGAAAAGAATGAGGTGTTTAAAAGGACGGTTTAGCCTGGCTTATTAATGTGCAGGTGTTTTTTATACCCTCGGGAGAACGATGGAGGCGAGCCGCTTAAGTTAGCCGGGCTAAGAGCCGGGCGGTATAACACCATCGCTGGACAAGCGGATCTGTAATTTTTTTTTGTAGTGCAGGTGGCTCTGCTACGCGATTAAGAAAGCTCCGGATACAACGAAGCCCGCTTTAAAAGCGGGCTTCCGGATGCTGTTGCAAATGGTTAGTAGATCAGTACCGATGCGCCGCCCGGGGTGGTCGGATCATCTGTCCATACGCCTTGTACGGTGCCGCATTTCGCCTTTTGGGCAAATGTCGTTTTACCCATACACTCATTGCTCATATAGTCGGACCAGCTGCCGGCGAGACCAAACACTTTGATCGATGAGAAATAGTCGCCCATTACGGGAGGCAGGTTGCCGAATACCCAATTTACCTGGGCATAGGGTCCACCAGGGTGCATACTCAGGTTAAGCGAAGACATCGACGGGATCGTGTAGGTGGAGGAAAAATACAGCCAGTTGTCGCAGGGCTCATCATCACCATAGATAATTACTTCTACTGCATCGCAGCTGTTGTTCGTGATCTTGATGTTTTGTGCGTTCACATAACCTGCTGCGAAAAGCCCGAGGCCCAGTGCTAAAAGTTTTTTCATAAGAAGAGATTTGGTTTTGGTTAAAGATCAAACATAATTATATTTTAGTACATATCCTGTAAGGACTATTACATAACATATATAGGTATTTATGCTGGCCTGTAAGTCTTTCCTGGTAAGGGCCGGGGCCTTGCAGGCGGCTCGGTACAACCTAACGGTGTAATATTAAAACCGGTAGGCGGTTCCCCGTTATACGTTATAAACTGGTTAAATTGTCGCCTGCAGGTATGGAGACTGTAGGGCGAACCTGTCAGGTTTGCCCCTTTAATTGACCCTGCTGCCCCGCTGTATCAACAGGCTTGCGCTTACCTTTACAGCAAACAAACACGACGGTTAAATATGATTTCTTCCGGAATACAGCAGCAGCAACCCTATTGTGGGTATGCAACCGTAAATGGGATATCCATGTATTATGAACGGTACGGCGATACCGGTGGTATACCCCTTGTATTCATACATGGCGGGGGCTCTACTATTCCTTCCAATTGGTCTGATTTACTACCCCTGTTTACCCCGCATTACCCGGTAATTGCCATGGAACTGCAGGCGCATGGCCGCAGCGGCGACCGCGACGCACCGGAATCCTTTGCGCAGGATGCCGCAGATGTATTGGCCTTGCTGGATCATCTTGCTATAGACAAGGCCATCTTTATTGGCTTTAGCGATGGCGCCTGTACCACGCTGGAGCTTGCTATACATCATCCCGCCCGGGTAGATAAGATTGTCGTGATCTCGGGTAATTATAAGAGAACGGGTATGGTACCGGGTTTTTTCGAAGAACTGGAGCAGGTCTCTTTTGCCGGTATGCCGCAGGTTTTGAAAGAGGCCTACCTGCAGGTCAATCCCAGCGAGGAGGGCCTGTTGAATATGTTCCATAAAGATAAGGCAAGACGCCTGGCCTTTAGCGATTGGACCGATGAAAACCTGGTATCCATCTCCGCTCCGGCCTTGCTGATTGTCGGCGACCGCGATGTGATTACCGTGGCGCACATGCATGCCATGGCAGGTCTTATCCCGGGAGGGCGTCTCGCTGTTCTTCCCGGTACACATGGCTCGTTTATAGGCGAAGCTTTAACGAAAGTGCCGCATAGCCCTATGTCACAAATAACTGCCGGTATAATCCGCGCGTTTATAGATACCGTTTATGACGGTTGATCCGGCAGGCTATCTGGGATTACAGGGGCGGCTGTTACAAAGTGACGTGGTACAGTAGTCCTTTAAACAAAAGCGGACCGGCTGTATAGCCGGTCCGCAGGTTTTTCTGCAGGAGAGAGAACAATCATTGTTTCTGAACCTTAATGGTCTGTGTCTGCAGGGCATCGGTATATTTGAGCAGGTAAATGCCGTTTGCCAGCGAGCTCACGTCTATCGTGGTATGGTCGTCGCTGAGCTGCATGCTCCGGCACACTTTACCGCTAAGGTCGGTGATCTGTATCATGGCCATAGGGGCTTTTCCCGGGATCTGGATATTCAGCCTGTCATGAACGGGGTTGGGCGTTGCGATCAGGCTGAAGGCGGTAGTGCCTGTAGCCAGGCTTATCGTATTCGAATAGCTGGAACGGTTGTCGTAATCGGTTTGTTTAAGCCGGTAATACAACCTGCCCGTTGCGGCTGCGGGATCGGTAAAGCCGTAGGCCTGTTCGGTATTGCTGTTGCCTTTTGTACCCAGGCTGGGTACAAAGCCTGCATAAGCGAAATTTTTACCGTCTGTAGAGCGCTGTATCTCGAAGCCCTTATTGTTGCGCTCGTTATAGGTACTCCAGCTCAGCTGTGCCTGGTTACCGCTGCTTATTTTACCGCTTAAGGCGCTCATCTTGACCTCAAGCGGTACGCCGGTAACGGATAAGGTGAAATTGCCAAAGCCTGTCGCATTCCCGTAGCCGCCCAGCAGCACGTAATACTCTATACCTGCAACCGCATCAAAAGTAACCATCGATGATGAGGAGAAGCCGCCACCGCAGCCTGTACTTTCATCGTTGTATCCCTCGCAGCTGGTAAAAGCGCCGCAGGATCCGGAGTATACCCTTAGATACGTATCGAAGGCTGACCCACACGAGGCTACCGTCAGTTCGCCTGTTACCGCGGGGCTTAGTTTATACCAAAGCCCTTTTGTAATACCGACGGAGGAAGAGCCGCAGAATACCAGGTTGCTGACGACGTCGTTCGTGGCGGAGTTGGTGCTGCCGGTTATAGGGGTAGTACCGAATATCGGTAAGGCCCCGCTGCAGAGGTCATTTACCGGAGGGGGGGGCGGTGGGAGGGTCGCGGTCAGGCACACACCGAAATTGATATTGTTATTGGTCAGGGTGTTACCCGATGGGTCCAAACTTAATGATTTCCAGATTTGCACGTAATACGTGTTTCCCGGTATAAGACCGTTTACCGTTATTGTTGCGGGGTCCGATAGTACCCCGCTCACACCGCCATCGCAACCAATTTCGCTGAGGGCGCTACAATTGCCGGAGTAGACAGTAAGCCCATACAGGGATAGATAATTCGCCAGGGGATTCGTATTGGTCAAATTCTGGATCGAAACGGTATAGTCGGGGGCAGTGGCAACGAAGCGGTACCATACGTCTCGTTCGACATTCACCTGATCCTCGCAAGATGGAAAAGTACTGGAGGGTGTAGCGCCCACAGAGGTACCGCTCACCAGTGTACAGGGGGTGCCTATACCCCCCGGAGTAATAAGCGTGGCGCCGCTACAGTTGTCGTTAGCGGGTTGTGCCGCAGCGATGCCCGCCGAGGCCACGGCAAGGGAGACCAGGAAAAGCTTCAGGCTGCTGCATGCTTTTTGATAGAAATTTAACTGCATAAACGAAAGATTAAAAGGTGAGTAAAGGATGCATGCTTTAGGGGGGACATTTTTTATGCTAAATGTATTTGTTTTGAGGTCTATATAAAAGCGTTAAATATTGCAATTAACCTTTGTTGTATGTGTATTGCTGGAATCGGGACGTTGTTGGTGAATTGTTGCAGCAGGAGGTTATTGATGTGTAGTTTTTTATCATCTAAAAGTTGCTGTTTTTGTGCATCATTGCCGGTTAGCTCGTGTAAGCTCGAACGATGATAAAGTAACAGTCGTCCGTTTGACGCATAGGGTTAATTAATGCTAATCAATGCCTGTTATGGGCTTTAGCCTGTAGCGGCGACAGTGATCCTCCATAGAAGGGAGCCGGCTATTCCTTCGCGAAGCTTGTGGGATTGCCGGGTAATAAGGGGAGCGTGGTCGCGGAAGGGTGTTATGGTCAGGAACCGGAAAGGAATAGTTGTAGCAGTGCAGCGGCAAGTATTGTCTATATGAAAAGCGAAAGTTATGCCAGCTGTGAAAGGCCCTAAGTCCCTGTGGCTATGATAGGCGCTAAGTCCGTTGGCTGGGCTTTCATAAAAAAGCCGTAACCCGTTTGTCGCGATGAACAAGGGTTACGGCTGGTAAAGGTCGGTAAAGACAGGTGATTACTGTTTTACGATCCTGATGTATTGTTGTTCCGGGCCGTTCTGTACCTGCAACAGGTAACTGCCTGCTGCAAGGCCCTGCAGGTCCAGCGTGCTTGCCAGGTTTGTTGCCCGGTATGTCCTAATCATTTTGCCGGTTATATCCAGCAGGCTGATAGTAGCATAACCGCCGGGTAATTGGTACAGGCTTACTGTAACCGATGTACCGGCTGGGTTAGGATAAACTTGCACCTGCTGTTGCGGGTTGCAGGCATGCTCCGAGATAACGGTGGTGCTATAAACCACGGCATGGCCGGGCTCGCTGATGCCCAGCCTGTAAATGTTACGGCCCGGTTGGGGGGCAGCATCGGTAAGCGAAAACTGGCTGCCGGTTTGTGCTACTGTTCCGGCTAAGACCGTAAAGGTCCTGCCATCTGTACTGCGTTCGATATGGAAATCGCCGGCCCGGGCCTCCTCTGCCTGCCAGCTTAGCCTTATGCCACAAGCGGCAGCGGGCGTTGCTTTTAAGTCATAATAACGGATGGCCAGCGCGGTCGCCGGGCTGGCTGTTACCCGGCCCAGCAGGGTATTACTGAACCCTGTACTGTTTACATAGTAACTACCTGCAGCGCCTGTGCTGCCGGCCTGCGTTACAAAGCTGCCGGCAGGCGTGGCGTAGGCTACCGACAGGTTGCTTTCGGTATTGCCGTTCAGTTCCGATGCCTGGTAGCGGATACCCATGGCTCCCGAAAAGGTAAGGGAGGGTGAAATGTTATACACCCGGGCGATGCTGGCATTGCCGGCAATCGTAACCGCTGTGCCCGATAGCCGGATGGTATCGTTCTGTATGGCCAGGTCTGCCGTGGGTATAAGCACAAGGCCCATGCAGTTGAACGCAGTGCCGGCTTTCACAGTAAGACCATTGACCCCGGTCGTAAGCTGAGCCCTTGCTATAGCAGCACAGCCCACTAAACCGTATAAAAGTAAGAATCGCTTCATGATTATGGTTTGCTTGGTTAGGTGTAAGATAAAGGATAATAGGTAGCACCGAGGGCTAGTATCCTTTTAACATAACGGTCAGCAATATATTCGGATTCTGGTTGGTTTGGGTAAACCGGTAAGAAAGTATATCTCCAGCGGCGACAGTAACGGTGCTGTTATTTTCTGCGACTGCCGTTGCGCCCAGTGATCCGGGAGCTACGATATCCAGGTTCATACCGGTGGCCACGCCGTTTTTGTATAAGGTAATATTGATCGTATTGGGGTTACCACTCGCCGGACTGTTGGGGACTACGCGCGTAGCAACACGCAGGCGGGTAAAGGTTGTTGCAGTGGGTACCACATAAGCGACCGATTGCCGGGTGCCTTGTGCCGCTTCTACAGGGTCTAAGGAAGGGTTGATGCTTGAGGCATTGGTCTGGAGGGGTACCGGGCTAAAGAAGTAGGGGCCTACCCGCGGCGAGTTTTGGTCGAAGGGGGTAATGGCCGGCGTGATAATGGTTACGGAGTCTCGTACTACACCCGGGGAAGCCGGTGTTACCGCTGTCCAGGCACTGCCGTTATAAACGTAGAAGCCCGGTGTATTGTCGGTCTGGTAGATCAGCAGGCCGGTAGCGGGTGTGGCCGGTCTGCTGGCCATAGCCATACGGGGTATCAGTATGCCTTTACCGGTGGCGGTAATGTCCAGCATGGCGGAGGGATCGGGTGTCGTGGTGCCCAGACCGGCCTGGGCATGTACGTGTTTCGTGCCCAGCACTAATGCCGAGGACAACAGCAGCGTAGCTGCAATGTAACTTTTCATAAGATTTTTTGGTTGTAGGGGCCCAAAATAGTTGTTCGTCTTAAGAAAGTTGCATTTAATTTATATGCATGGAATTTACCGGTATGTGTTGTGCCCATAGCCCGGAAAAACAAGCGGAGCAGGCCTTTTGGAGTAAGGTAGGGTAAATTCAGTGGTGTAATATATGGTTAGGGAAAAGGTAAACGGGAGGCTTGTTGCCCGGGACAAGTGCTTCCGGTATACATCCATTTATCCATCTTGTTACCCTTGCATGGTCTACACATTCTTCTTTATGGCCGGGGGCAGCAGGAGGCACGGTTTTCATAAATACCAGGAAGCCCGGGGCAAAAAATGCCACTGAATTATTATATCTTTCTTTGTTCCGGTAACTGCTATATGCGCTGTAATGTCCCGGGTTGTTCACGATGTAGTGCTTATATGATCCTGTTATTTTGAAATAAACAATATTCATTTTCTTTATTTTTTGCATATTTTTACCCCAGGAATCACCGGAAATCAACAAAAGAAATTATGGTGCTGAAACCAGTAAACTCCCGTCCATTGATGCGGCATATGGCCATGCTGCTCCTTTTGCTCCCTTATTACCGCACAGGCGCCCAGCAGCTGATACCCCCGCAATTAAAAGACCCCGTACAACAGGCGATCCGTACCGACTACGGGTTGATGAACCAGTCGCTGGAAGCGGCCAAGACCCAAACCATGGCCGAAGGCGTTAAGGCAAAACTGCTGCCCGAGGTATCGGCGATCGGCGGTTACAGTTACTTTTATGGCAATGGTACTATCGATATCCCTTCCGTCACTTTGCCGATAACGGGTATCGAACTCTTTAAAGGCAGCCGGCAGTTCAGTACCTATGGCAATATAGCCACGGTAGGGCTGCATGCCACACAGGTGATCTTTAGCGGTCTGCAGATCACCAACGGCGAAAAAGCACTGGAACAAAAAGCAAAGGCACAACAACTGATGGCCGAGGCCTCGGCGGAGACCGTTGCTAAAGAGGTGCTCAGTACCTTCGACCAGGTAATGTTGCTGCAGGAAGCGGATAAACTGATTGCCGATTCGGAAACCCGGCTGGAAAAGGAACAGCTACGCGTTACGGATGGCATTCATAACGGCCTGGCCATTCCCTACGACAGGGATAAGATTACCCTGGCCATGCTCGAACTGAAAGCGAAAAAGACCGAAGTAGCCGGCAACCGCAAGGTGCTGCTGCAGAAGCTGGCGCAACTCACCCATATGCCGGTAGAAACCCTGGCCGCCATCCGTTATCCACTGGAACGCATGCAGCTTGCGGGCGATCGCAAACCCGATGTGGAGCAACGTAAGGAACTGCAGGCCCTGAAGCTGTCGGGGCAAGCCTATGACTTCCTGTTGCGCAAAGAAAAGGGTGCGGCATTACCACAACTCTTCGCCTTTGGCTCTGTATCTTATTTCAACCTTTTCCGGGCAGGCGTTACGGCAAAAGATGTGGGCATACTCGGCGATGTACACCTGAAGCTGAACCAGATGGCCCTGATGCCTAATGTACTGGTCGGTGTCGGCGCCAAGTGGAATATCTATTCCGGCGGACATATCCGGCACAAGGCACAGGAAGTAAAATACGACATCGCCATCAATAACAATAAAATACAGGACACCCGCGAAAAGCTGAACCTGCTGCTGCAAAAGAATACCACCGACTATGAAACGGCCGGCGAACTTATAGCCGTAGGCAGCCAGCAGTTGAAGATTGCACAAAACAATATGCACATGGCAGGCAAACAGTTTGAAGAAGGACTGATCGATGTTACAGAAAGACTCGAAGCGGAGAACGACCTGTTTAAGGCTTCGCTGAATTATTATATGCAGGTGGTACAGCAGCGTAGGACGGCCCTGGAGATCCTGCATACCTCCGGTACACTGCTCGATGAAATCCGAAAATAAACATGTCCCCGGTGCATGGCGTGTCGGCGCAGGGATACACCCGATCTTAAACGAATACTGCAATATACATGAAGCAACAAACGATCTTAGCAATGGCGCTCCTGCTCGCGGCCTGTCACGGTAAAAAGGACAGCGGCCTGGTGCTGGAAGGCAGGGTGGAACGCGAACAGCTATCGGTGGTAAGCAAACTGCCCGGTAAGATAGCGGAGCTGCGCGTGGCTGAAGGCGATGAAGCCAGGGCCGGCGATACCCTGGTGGTGCTGGAGCTGCCCGAAGTCGATGCCCGTAAAACGCAGGCCCGTGGCGCCTATACCTCTGCGCAGGCCCAATACGATATGGCCCGCAAAGGCGCTACGGCTAATCAATTGGTGCAGCTGAAAGCGAAAGTAGCCGGTCTTAAGGAACAGCTCGACTTTGCCGAAAAATCGGCGGGGCGGCTGAAGCGCCTGCTTGCCGACAGCCTGGTATCACAGCAGAAGTACGACGAGGTATATGCAAAATACCAGGGCGCCCGGAATCAGTATATAGCCGCGGTAGCCGAACTGGATGATGCCGGTAACGGCGCCAGGGCAGAGCAGCAGCAAATGGCCCTGGGCCAGCAGGAGCGTGCCCTGGGGGCTATCGACGAAGTTAATGTAGCCGAACAGGAAAAATACATCAGGGCGCCACAGGCCATGTCGGTAGAGACGATCACCCTGAAGCAGGGCGAACTGGCGCTTCCCGGTTATACCCTGGTATCCGGTTTCCTGAAGCAAACCACTTATTTCCGGTTTACGCTGCCCGAGGCCCGTTTGGCTGCCGTTCAAAAGGGCAAAGAGGTCAAGGTGTATATTCCCTACCTGAAGAAAAGCATTGCCGGGAAAGTAACCTGGATCAAGGCCCTGAGCGCTTATGCCAATATCACTTCGGCGTATCCCGATTACGAACAGGGACAAACCCTTTATGAAATCAAGGTAACGCCGCTGCAGGCAGCCGATGCCGACGGATTGATCATCAAGAGCGCTGTGCAGCTCGATCTCGCCACCAAGTAATTTATCCATGAAGCTATTTTTTGAATTGATCGGGAGGGAGTTTCGTTTATTCTTTGCCAATAAAGTGCTCCTGGTGCTGTTTTGCGGCGCACCGGTACTGTATGGCGTACTGATCGGTAACGTGTATAAAAAAGGTAAAGTAACCGACCTGAATGTTGTCGTGGTCGACCAGGACCGCTCCGTGATGAGCCGCAAGCTGATCCAGATGATCGACGAAAGCGAAGTGACCAATGTTGTACGTATACTGGACAATACCACGCAATCCCGGGCCACGGCCTTATCGCTCGATGCGCCCTGTGTGGTGGTGATCCCGCCACGGTTCGAAGCCAATATCCTGCTGAAACGTTACCCCGAATTGACCGTATTTATAGATGCCTCGAATACGCTTACCGCCAACTTTGCGGGCACCTCGGTTAATGTGGCGGCCGCAACCCTGAAAGCCGGTATCCAGATCGAAGCGCTCAAAAAGCAGGGTATGCCCGAAAGTATTGCCCAGACGCAGTACGAGCCCTTTAAGACTACATTGATCAAAGAGCATATACGCAGTAATAACTATCTCTACTTTATGTTGCCGGGTGTGTTGCTCACCGTATTGCAGCAGGTATTGCTGCTCGGCCTGGCCCTTTCTTTCTCTTCTGAATTCGAATCGGGTTCCTTTGCCGACCTGGTGCGTAAAATGCCCAATCCCTTATTGTTGCTGCTGGTCAAGATCTTCCCTTACCTGGTTATGTCCCTGGGTATTTTTGCCCTGTATTATGGTTTTGGATGGTGGTACCGCATGCCGCTGCATGCCGCGTTGCTGCCCTTTTTGCTGGGTAGTGTACTGTTCCTGTTCGCTGTCTGTTTCCTGGGTGTATTGGGGAGTATCTGTTTTCCTACACAGCTTAAAGCTACCGAAGTGCTTATGGTGGTGGCCACGCCCAGCTTTATCCTGAGTGGCTTTACCTGGCCGCTGAGCCAGATGCCTTTATGGGTGCAGCGTATCGCCGATGTTATTCCCCTTACACATTATCTGAAAATATTCCGGATCCTGTTTATTGAGCAGGGTGGTTTTTCCCGGATAGGGCCGCCGCTTTGGGCCCTGGCCATTATGATGGTAGTCTTCTTTGTGCTGAGCCTGGTGGCCTTAAGCGTCAAGATAAAACGTTACCGCAAGCTGTCCCTGCCGGCCCCCAAGGCCTGAGGTGTATCTATAACTTGGCGAAAGTCTCCCGCTTATCTCTGCCTGTTGATATTATCTGCTTGTTGTTCCGCTTATTAAAGTAAATCCTTTATTTTTAACCGCTTCGCAACGCAGCCCTTACGAAGCGGTTCAACCCATACCCTTTATAAAGCGATTACAGCACGAGTATATGTCCTTAGCCGTACAGATCAGATCAACCAACTGGCGTAACCTATTTTTCTTTTACGGGACAGTGCTGGCAGGTACTTACCTGGCCAGGAAGCTGCCGAACCTGTTAAACCTGCTCCTGGCACAGTTTACGGATATTCCCTTTTCGTTCAATTATAATCATGGTATTGCTGTCCTGTTATTGTCGTTGTTGTTTTACCGTTTCAGTCGTACAAGGCGTACGGTCAGCCTGCTGGGTACGGA
The DNA here is from genome assembly GCF_003014535.1 of Taibaiella chishuiensis. Classification (GTDB taxonomy): domain Bacteria; phylum Bacteroidota; class Bacteroidia; order Chitinophagales; family Chitinophagaceae; genus Taibaiella; species Taibaiella chishuiensis. The sequence continues at coordinate 504,528 of NZ_PYGD01000002.1, forward strand.
TAAGCGCAGGAGTCTTTTGTTCCCTTTAGTACTGTTGGTTTGTTATACGGCGTATGGTATCGATAATAGTTACGGGATAAACCGGCATGTATGGGCGCCTTTGCTTTGTTGCCTGGCGCTGGGTTATAACATCATGGAAGAGTTTGCCTGGCGCGGCTACCTGGCCGATAGCCTGGGTCCTTTGCCCTATTGGCTTAAAAGTATAGTGTCGGGCCTGTTGTGGGGTTGCTGGCATCTTTTGGTCTTTAATAATTTTGATCCCTACGGCGGCTTTCCCATCTTCCTGCTTTTTTGTGTGGTATTTTCTTTTATCCTCAACTTCGCCGTACAGCGCACCCGCTCGTTATGGGTAGCCGCTTGCGTACATGCTTTTATCCTCCAGACCAATATCGCTGCCCTGGTTTGCCTGGCCCTGTTTGGCGTTTTGTTGCTTACCTGGAATATGGGTTCGAAAAGCGCCCCTGGTATCGTAAAACAGGACAGATAAGATTTCCCCATTTTCCTTTACTTTACAAAAGTATCAACACCTATTCCTAAAAAACTATGGCATTTTTACCGACCATATCCAGGGTTACACTGGAAGAAAACAAAGCAGACGATTGGGATTTTATCTATACCATACTCGACCCTTACCAGGAGGCGATCGACGAGGCGGAAGACGAAGAGGAGATCCTGGACCAGCTTACAGACGATCAACATGTATTACTGGTATACGACGCCTTATACGGACAGGTAACGAATGGCGGCTTCCTGCAATTGATCCATAATGGTTACGGGCAGTTTGTTTTCGGAACACCCTTTATCGAAGACTTACAGCGCTGGTCGCTGAACCGTACCGTGCAGCTGCTGCAACAAGCGGAGACCATTTATATGGAACACCGGGAATACCTCGAACAGGACCGCGACCTGGAGGAGTTTTCCGCTTTGTATAAAGCATTCACTGCTTTCGAGCCGTTGGATGATGCCTTCTACGGGATCATGGACGAAGAAACAAGTCTTTTCAGACAGTACATCGAAAAGCACCTGGACCAGTTTGCCCGGTTAGCATAGGCCAATAGGGACCGGCGGTCCGGTGTTATTTTTTATTACGTGCAACAATGCCCGGGCTACCAACTGTTCCCGGGCATCGTTGCGCTTTAGCTGATCTCGAAGTAATCCCTTTTGCCCAGCTTTATTTTTACCGGCAATAAGCTAAGGTCTACCGGTTGTTCCGGGTCGGTCACTTTCACATTATTTACGGTAACACTCGCCGCGCCGATCAGGCGGCGGAGCTGCGCTTTGCTCAGGTCGGGTTTGAGCGCCTTGCACAGGGTCACGAGGCCCGGCCTTTCGTTCAGCGCCAGGCTGTTACGCAATACCGGTTTATATTGTTTGTGCTCCGGGTTGCGCTGCTGGAACTGTTGTTCAAAAAAGCGTTGCGCAGCCAGCGCCGCTTCGGGGTTATGGTACAGTTGCACGATATGAAAGGCTACTTGTTTTTTTACCTGCATCGGGTTGAGGCCCTCTTCGAGCGCCTTTATCATAGCCTGCTTTTCGGTACTTGTAGCATGGGTAGCCAGGGTTATGTATTCGGGCAGCAGGGCGTCGGGTATCGACATCACCTTGCCGAACATGGCTTCCGGTGCGTCGGTCAGGCCTATGGTATTGCCTTCCGATTTGCTCATCTTGGCCGATCCGTCTATGCCGCGCAGTAAAGGCATACAGAGTACAGCCTGCCCGGCTTGCCCGGCAGCTTCCTGCATATGACGGCCCATCGAACAGTTGAATAACTGGTCGGTACCGCCCATTTCGATGTCGGCGTTTACCTGCAGCGAATCATGGCCCTGCAATAACGGGTAGATGAGCTCGTGCATCGTTATCGGGATGTTTTTCGAAAACCGGTTATGGAAGTCCGTACGTTGCAGGATCTGCGCCAGGGTTACCTGCGACAGCAGGCCTATAACTGCAGCCATATCCATAGGTTCCAGCCATTCGGAATTGAAGCGTATGTGGCATTTGTCCGTATCCAGGATCTTGCCCAACTGGCCGATGTAGGTTTGTGCATTAGCGGCTACCTGCGCTGCGCTAAGCGGTGGCCGCGATTTGTTTTTACCGGTAGGGTCGCCGATGCGCGCCGTAAAGTCGCCGATAATGATCACGATGGTATGGCCCAGGTCCTGGAACTGCCTGAGTTTCCGGAGCACGACCGCATGACCGAGATGGAGGTCCGGGGCAGTAGGGTCGAAGCCGAGTTTAATGACCAGCGGACGTTGTGCTGCCGCCGCAAGGCGCAGTTGCGTACCGATCGCGTTTTCGGGTAGCGTTTGTGCTACATTTTCCTGTAATACTGCCAGGGTATCCTGTAGGTGCATAAGGTTAAAATTTATGGGCGCGCCATGCGCCTGTTTTTTAAAAAAGATGGGTATGAAAAAGCCCGGGCTGCAGGGCCCGGGCTGTTATTTATAGAAGTATTTATAAGCTTCAATAAGCGTAATAGCAATCCCTGGCCGGTTGTACACCCGCATACATTGGATAGCTGAAATAGGATAACTGGAAAGCGTTACGCATAGGGGCGAAGGTAGGCATATGTTTTGAAAATGCAAATGAAAGCGGATAAAAACCGGCGATCGGGTAGCGCGGTGTATCGCTATAAACCCGGTTTATGCTTACCTTTAATGCTGTACCCTAACCCTGTGCATAAAGCCCGGTAACCGGATGAATACCTACAGACTATCGCCGCCTGCTGCCCTTGCCGCTTATGTAAGCGGTATACTGGTCATCGAACTGCATGCGGTAAACGACCCGTTTGTATTGCCGCTTTACGCCAACGGATCGCCTACGATCGTGTTCCAGACCGTTACCGGTTTTTGTTCGGGCGGCCGCACGGGCTATCTCTCCCTTTTCGGACAAACCGTAAAGCCGGCGCAACTCGCTCTATCCGGGCCATTTACCTTCATTGCCTATTTCATGCGTCCCCATACCCTGCAACCTTTGTTCGGTATAGGACCGGCAGCGTTGAGCGATACCTATGCCGACCTGGAATACGTGATGCCAGCAAAGACCCGCGGTCTTGTGGATCAGCTGCTGCATGCCCCCTCCCTTAACCGGCGCCTGGACTTCTTGAATGCTTTTGTGACTTCGCTGGTGCAGGATGCCGGTAGCCTTAACGCTGCGGCGCTTATGGCCGCAAGCTACTTCGATACGCATGTGCATGCCGCGGCACTGGCCGACCTGCAACAACTCATGAAGATATCCGAACGTTCGCTGCAACGCTTGTTTGAAAACCATATCGGGGTCTCACCCAAAATGTATAAACGGATTTGCCAGTTCGATAAGGCCTTTCAGCAATTGAACCGGAACGATTTCAGGATTCTGACCGATATCGCTTACGGGCATGATTTTGCCGATCAAAGCCACTACAACCGCGTGTTTCGCGAATTTACCGGTATTACGCCCCAGGAATATATCCGGCTCAGTAAACCTTTTAACCCCGAATTTTAAGGCCTGTCGGGTCTGTTCTATGTCGCTGTTTTATTTGCTCCTAGCTTTGTATGCAACAAATAAAACAAATACTATGAGACCAATTATCGTATCCGAATGGACGTCGCTGGACGGCGTATTTGATGCCGGCTCCATGGAGCAATGGTTTAATCCTTATCACAGCGAAAGCCGCGCAGCCTACCTGCAACAGGTCATCGATAACTGCAGTGCCATGTTGTATGGACGCACGACTTACGAAATGCTGTATCCCTACTGGTCGCAGTTGCGTAACAACGAAATGGGCGTAGCGGAGAAAATGAACAGCGTGCAGAAATTTGTAGTATCGGCTACCCTGCAAACAGCCGGCTGGTCAAACACTACGATTATCGAGGGGGACCTAATAACCCGGGTAGCCGCTTTAAAACAGCAGGATGGCGGTCCTATACTGGTGCAGGGTAGTGGCCGGCTGGTGCATACTTTACTGGAGGCCGGTTTGGTAGATGAACTGAAGTTATTGGTACAGCCGCATATTATGGGCGCAGGCGCTCGTTTGTGGGAAGGTGCCGGTACGCAAGGCCTGGAACTGAAGGCGGTGACGCAGCTGGACAAAGGCGTATTGGCGCTTAGCTATGCGCCAGCAGGGCTATAATTCCGGAGCGGATCATAAAGCCGGTACGATACACACCTGAAGCTACAATCCGGTAAAGCAGTTCAGTTTGGTTCGTTTTTATAATTGCAAAAATTATATATAGTGTATTAACTAATTGGTTTACAGAAATTAACAGATAAAAACCTGGTATTTGTGGGAGATAACCCCGTCTTTTTTACAAATGCTATGTTATGCAGACCAGGTTCAGTAGAAAAATTTTCGCCCTGCCGGTATTGGCATCTTTCCTGTATTGCTGTTTGTGTTTTGCACTAAGTACAACCTGTAGTGCGCAGTCCGACAGGGTATGGGTATTTGGCAGCCATGCCGGGATCGACTTTAACTCCGGCAGCCCGGTAGCGCTTTATACCGATATGGCCACCACGGAGAGTGCAGCTTCTGTGTGCGATGGTAACGGGGCTTTATTATTTTATACCGACGGGTATTATGTATGGGATAAGACCCATAACAGGATGCTGCACGGCGACAGCCTTATCCCATTCAAACTTAATAATACCAGCTCTTCCTTCAGTACGGCGCAGGGCGCATTGATCGTTCCCGTTTTGGGGTCGCCGTCCCGGTATTATATTTTTTCGCTCAGCTCGCAGGAGAACGGCGTTAATGCGGGTAAACTGTATTATAGCCTGGTGGATATGAAGCTCCAAAACGGGAAAGGCGATGTGGTCGTGGCCAACCGGGCCATCGCCCTGGACGCCGGGCTGACGGAAAAAATGACGGCCGTAGCCACAGCAGATTGCGCGATATGGCTCATTACCTGCAGCAGGGATGGCGGCTTCAGAAGTTATAAAATTACCGCCGCGGGTATAGCCACTACTCCCGTGGTTTCCGCTACCGGTATGGGGTTGCCGATCGGTAAGCTTTGTGCTGCACCGGGTGGCAGGCAACTAGCGGCAACCAACCTCGGCTCCCAGGCCGATGGTAATTATACCGGGGCGGCATTGTTTAATTTTGATCCGCTCAGCGGTATTGTATCCGGCCGGATCGATCTGCTGAATACCGAAGGGGCTTATGGGGTCTGCTTTTCGCCCGATGGCAGCAAGATTTATATCAATACCGCAGCCAGGAAGATCCTCCAGTATGAAACCACTAATACCACAGCAGCAGGCCGGTTGATCTGTACGACGGCCAGTTATACCAGCCTGGCGGCCGGCCCGGACAACAAGATCTATTTTCATGAATTGAATAATGGCACACTGGCGGCACTGGGCGTTATTACAAAACCAGACCTGCTTTCGCCGGCCTGCGACTTCCGGTCGGGAGCTTTGTCGCTGCTGCCGGGTACGGGCATGAGCCTGGGGCTTCCTAATGTAACGCCGCGATGGCTGACGGATACGGTGACCACCACGCGGGATACAGTGTTCCCGTGTTGGAAGGACAGCATGCAGTTGTTGTGTAATGCGGGGGAGCGCGAGGTGTACTGGAATACCGGCGCCACTACCCGTGCCATCACCATCGGGCAGGGGGGCACGTATACCGCCAGCTATCAAAAAGGTTGTACGTATTACCGCGAGGTCTTCAGGGTAAGTGCACCTACCGGCGCTGTGCTCCCGCTTGTAAGAACGCAGGGCTCCTGCAAGACGCCGGGGCGGGGCATGGCCTGGATCGAAAGACAAGGCCGGGCCGGTCTGTCCACAGTACAATGGTTTAGGGGGAATAACCTGCTTGCTACCGGCGATACGGTTCGCGGGCTTAGTCCCGGCGTTTATGGGCTATCGCTCCGTTTTGGCAATGCCTGCGATACCCTGCTCCCTGTTGCTATTCCTGATATGGGCGTTAATAACAACATCGTTTCGGATACCCTGGTCTGCCTGGCCGATACCCTGTTGGTGTCCGCCGGCATTACCGGGCCGGGTATACGGTTGAGCTGGTTGTTAAGCGACGGTGTACAGTATAACACGGCTTCCTTCCGGCACAGTTTTGCCGCCGCCGGGGAGGCCCGTGTGTTGCTGGTTTCAGAGCAGGGGCAGTGCCGCGATACGGTGATGCGTTATATCCGGGTCGATGCACCGGCCCGTATACTGGGCCTGGATAAAAGCAGGTCCACGGTATGTGCGGGAGCAGAAGTTGTGTTTACGCCCAACCTTGCGGCAGGCGATGGTATCAGCGGTTACCAATGGCGTATAGGCAGGGAAGAACTGCAAAGTGCAGATCCCGGGCCTCTTACCTATCGTGCCGGGGAAAGCGGAACGATAGCCGTTGTCTTTACGGTTACGGCCAGGGCCTGTCCGCCTGTTAGCCTGCGCGACTCGATCGTGGTGCATACCTTGCCTGTTGCCGACCTGGGCCCGGATACCGCAATCTGCCCCGGCCGGGAAGTATGGGTATGCGGCCTGGTTAGCGGTATTGCTGCAGGGCTGCGTTACGATTGGAGCAATGGTTTACACCTGCCGCGCATCGGCATATCTGCTCCGGGTAGTTACGAACTTAAGGTTACAGACAGCAACGGTTGCTCGGCTACCGATGCGATCGTAGTCGGTAACAATTGTCATATGGATATACCCAATGCCTTTACGCCCAATGGCGACCTGGTAAACGATTATTTCTTCCCCTTAAAGGATCTTTCGGGTGGTGTGGAATCGTTTGCCATGAAGATCTTTAACCGTTGGGGGCAATTGGTGTTTGCGGTAAACGGCACCGACGGCCCGGGCTGGGATGGTAAGTTTAAAAACCAGGAACAGCCGGCAGGTGTGTATGTATATATGATCGATGTAAAAATAAGGGAGCGTGTGCCGGAACAATTTACAGGCAATGTTACCCTCTTACGGTGATAGCGGCACTGTTTGGGTTGTGCTACGACCGGGTTCCTGCGCCCTTATGCAGGAGCGTTTTTAAAATGCGCACACTTTGCGTCAGCGCCGGTTTCGTAGAAGAGGCAAAGCCCAGCCGGACCGCGTTTTCGTTAAAGCCCGGATAACGGTGTATACTGCCATCAGACAGGTATAGCCCCTGTGCATAGGCCTTCTTCGCAAGCAATTCCAGGTTGGTGTTACGGGTAAACTTTGTCCACACGGTCATACCTCCTTCTGGAACCGAGAAGCTGACATGCCCGCCCAGCTCCTGTTGCAGCAGGTTACAAAAGTGATCCCGCCTTTCCTGGTAAATGGTTAATGCTTTGCGGGCATAACGCTGCAGGGTACCATCGTCCAGCAATGCCGCCATCGCGTTATCCAGGATATGGTCGCCCTGGCGGTCGAGCAATATGCGCACATTGGCCAGGTGGCGGATTACATTTTCCGGGGCTACCAGGTAGCCTGCCCGGAAGGCGGGCGAGAAGCTTTTGCTGAAAGAGCCGCAGTAAATCACCATGCCGTTTTCATCGGCGCTGGCCAAGGGTAGCAGCGGGCGGTGGCTGTAGTGAAAATCGAAATCATAGTCGTCCTCAAAAATGATAAAGCCGTAACGCTCCGCCAGGCGCAACAATTCCAGCCGCCGGTCGATACGCAGGGCTACGGTTGTCGGGTAATGATGGTGCGGGGTAACATAAACCATCCGCACCTTTTTCCTTTTACAGATCTGCTCCAGTGCCGTTACTGCCAGGCCCTGCGCATCAACGGGTATACCGATATGCCTGGCCCCGGCATGCACAAAATTATGTTCGGCGCGTTGCCAGCCCGGTATACCCGATACGACGATATCGCCGGGCCGGATCAGCGCATTGCAGACCAGGTTCAACCCCATCAGCGTACCCCGTACCGAAAGTATATTCCGTGTGCTGGTCTTTAAGCCGCGGGTTTCGCCCAGGTAGCGGGATAAAGCGCTTTTATACTGCTCGGGCCCATCCGGGAAACTATAGCCGCCAAATTTCCGGTACAGCCCGCTCCGGGTAAGCTGGTTGCGGTAAGCCCGGTAAATTTCTTTCAGCGGCGCCAGGCTGGGGTCCGGGTAACCGTCGTCCAGGTGAAGCGGCGCTTTGGGTATAAAATAGGGATTGGGTACATAAAACTGTTCGTCGATCGTAAACCCGGCTGTTTTTCGTGCCTGGCCTGTCGTAGGACCGTTCAGCTTTTTGGGTTCCGGCTCCGGTATATGGGCCGGTACAAAGGTGCCGCGCCCTACGAAACCTTCCAGCCAGCCTTGCAGCTGCAGCTCTTCATAAGCCCTGGACACGGTAAGCCTGTTGAGCGACAGTAGCGCCGCCACCGTCCTCGAGGAGGGCAATCGCTGGCCGGGTTTTAATTTACCTTGCCGGATCAGGGCCAGGATACGGTCAGACAGTTGCAGGTAAACGGGGCGTCCGGCGCCCGTATCTACTTTGATCCGGCTAAACAGGCCGTTTAAAATTGGACTATCCATTTTGTTAGAATTGGCCTATAAAGGTAAGCCAATTACCAGCTACTTTTGAATTGGAAAACCGCATAAATCAACGCAATAATAAACCGTACTATAAAATGAACCCGGGAATCGTGATCAGGAAAGCTGTTGAAGCCGACAGCGAACAGGTTTGGGCATTGATGCAACAACTTGCCCTTTTTGAAAAATACATCGATATTTTTGCCATTACACCGGAGATCGTAAGGCAAAGCGGCTTCCATAAGGATCCCCCGGATTTTTATTGCCTTGTGGCGGCCGACCGGGACCAGGTTGTGGGCATGCTGGTGTATTACATCCTGCCTTATACCGCGCGTAACCAGCCGGCCCTCTTCCTTAAGGAATTGTATGTATCGGAAGCCTGCCGGGGACAAGGCATTGGCGAATCGCTGATGCATGCTTTGCGGGAAGAAGCCCGCTTACAGCATTGCAGTGGTATTAAATGGCTGGTAGCGCCCTGGAACGAATCCGGAAAAAGGTTTTACGAACGCCTGGGGGCCAGGGAGGATACCAGCTGGTTGCAATACGAATGGCAGGTCTGACCTGCTGTTACACCTGGTTATTAAAAAAGTACAACATGGATACCATCATCATTAAAGAGGTTGGCCCTGCTGACCTGGAAAGCCTGCAGCAGATCAGCCGGCAAACATTTATCGAAACCTTTGCCGGTAGCAATACGGAAGCAGATATGGAACAATACCTGCAGCAAGACCTTTCCGCAGCGCGGTTGACCGGAGAACTCGCCGATCCGCATTCTTTTTTTTACTTCGCCCTGTCCGGCGATACCGTTATCGGTTACCTGAAACTCAATACGGGCAAGGCACAAACGGAATTGCAGCAGGAGCATAGTCTTGAAATAGAACGGATCTATGTATTACAGGCCTGTTATGGCAAAGGGGTAGGGCAGGTATTGTATGAAAAAGCAGTAGCGGTTGCCAGGGATCAAAAGGTCGCCTATATCTGGTTGGGGGTATGGGAACATAACCTCAGGGCCATCCGTTTTTATGATAAGCAGGGTTTCGTCGCCTTCGATAAACATATTTTCCGTTTGGGTAAGGACGAGCAGACCGATATCATGATGAAGAAGATGCTGTCCTGATCAGAAGCCCGTTCGATGTCAATCCTTTTGCAGCATGCTTTACAGGTCATGGGTTAAGGAAAGATGAGCTTCTTTTTCGATGCTGTATGATGCCGTTATGGCTGGTGTTACGCCTTTATACATATAATAACCCCGTATGGATACCTGGTTTATAAAACAGGTGTTTGTACGGGGTTTTGTTAGGCGGAATTATGGGTACTTAGCCTGGGAATCCTTTCCGGTATTCCCGGGTACACCAAACACCAAACACATCGCTAACATAAAACGCTCGAAAATGAACACACTTAAATTAGAAGAAAGACTCGATGAAGTCTGGAAGCATTGCCAGCGCGGCCTGGTCTATCCTTCGCCCTTTGCGGTTTTCGCCACCTTCTGGCTGAAGCAACCGGAAAGCCGGTTACGGCTGGCCGAACTCCTGGCCGGTTTCCGCGAAGAGATCAATAGCAATGAACGGCTGGCCAACCGCAATACCACGGTGGTATTGGGTGTTTCGTTTAAAAACTGGAAGGACATCTGTACCGCAGAAGGATTGCCGGTACCCAAAGGGATGCAATTGAATTTTCCTACCGACAAAGATCCGCTTACTTCGGATGTATTCGGCGCTTCGAAAGGTGTTTTTGAAGATTCGAAAGGCGACCTCTGGTTCCATATTAAAAGTGATGATGAAACTGCCTGCAAGCTGGTACTCGATATGGTGGTAGATGCCCTGAAAGACAATACCAAAGGACATTTCGCGCAGGAAGCTGCGTCCAAATCGGATAAGAAGGACGGGCATAACGGTAAAGTACTGGGTTGCCGTTTCTCCGAAAACCTGAACAATCCTTCCGATCCGATCACCATTGCCAAGCATACCCTGATCGGCGGCGACGATATCCGGCACCTGGGCGGCTCTTTTGTACTGGCCCAGCGTTTCCTGATCAACTGGAACCAGATCAATATGATGACCGAGGACCAGATCGAAGACCTGATCGGCCGTAAAACAGATGATACCATTATTCCCGACCGCGATTCCCGTAGCCATATCAAATCGGCAAGGGTACAGGATCAGAACGGGAACACCACGCCGGTACTGCGCCTGGGCTTACCCTTTGGCCGTGCCAAACAATCGGGTACCGGTTTCCGTGCGCCTAAATCGGTTACGGCATCCGATGAAGAAGGCATCTATTTTGCCGGTTTTGCCAAAGAAGCCGGTATCCTCGAAAATATTATGAGCAACCAGATCGGCGCCGATAGCGGCTTTATGAACGATCGCCTGTTCAATCACCTGAAGTCGGACCTGGGCGGTTTATTCTACATCCCCAGTGTGGACGATCTCGGCCTTGATGCACAACCGGGGTATACCAATAACTTTACGTTTATGGAAGAGGGCGACTGGTCGAAGTTTCCGGGCGTGGACTGGACGCGCCTGGACCGGCACTACCAGGATGCCTCCGAAAACGGGCTGATGTATTACAGCCACCAGAACTATTTATTTACCATGTCCACCGGTATCAACCGGCGCAACTTCTTTTTTAAAACGCCTACAAACCGTATCCTGAGCCTGTTGGAGAACATCTTCTCTTTATGGCAGGACAACTGGTATTTTAACCGCAAACAGGAAGAGATCAAAGAAGACATCCGGCATTATATGGATGCGTACCCGGGCGACGACAAGCCTGCAGACATCATGCAGGAATCGATCATGGTCCGTAAAGGCTGGGCCATCCGCCTGAGCCTGCGTTTATTCAGCTCCCCGGAGTACGGCTTCAGGGGACGTAAGATCAGGTTCGCCGATGGCTCCTTACATCCTTATTCCGCATTCCTCGAGCCCAAAGGCGTATGTGTTTATGGTTCGGATACCTATCGTATCGCACCCGAAGAGATCATCGTGGGTGCAATGCCCAATCTCTCCCTGGGCGAAGGCCGTTATGTTATGAAGTACCTGTCGGATACCGAACGTATGGATGGCTTCTTAAGCAACCTGAGCGAAGCTTCCGGCGTAGGACACGTAATCCCCAATTATGAAAAGGCATTGGAAAAAGGCCTGAAGGAGATGAAGGCCGACGTGCTGGCTTACGAACAAAAGGCAACCAGTAAGGAGTTGAAAGACTTTTACCGTTCGTCTTACCTGGCACTCGAAGGGATTACCGAATACATGCTGAGTTATGAAACCCTGGCCCGCGAAACCGCGGCGCAGATGGCGGAAGGCCAGCAATGGGAAAAAGAAAACCTGCTGGCGATTGCAGACCGTATGCAGAAACTGGCTCATGACAAACCCGATACCTTCGTGGAAGCGGTACAGTTTATTTTTACCCTGCATACCTGCCTGCACCTGAACGGCGAACCTACGGCTATCGGCAGGATGGACCAGTTGTTGCAGCCTTATTACGACAAGGGCGGTATTACGGAAGATGAGGCACAGGAAATTATCGATGCCTTTTATATCAAGCTGGACGAAAAGGTACAGCAGAACAGGATCTTTATGGAAGATCACCAACCTTTCGGTAACCTGGCCATGGGCGGCAGTTCCGGTCCTTACCCGCAGGGCGCTTCCCTGGGGCAATGGATCCAGCAGATCACGGTAGGCGGTACCGTTGCCGATGGTGCACCCGATTTTGAATCTTCCCGTCCTGCGTACAACGTCCTTACCCGTTTGTTTATACGCGCTTCCGGCAGGCTGCCTTTAAATGCGCCTTGTCTCTCGCTGCGCACACGTAAGGACATTCCTTACGAAATACTGGAAGATGCAGCGCATGCCTTACTTTCGGGTGGTGCGCATCCCATATTGCTCAATGATGAAAAGATAATCAAAGGCCTGTACCACAGCGGCGATCATGTAGGCGCCGACCTCGGTGACAAGGATAAAAAATGGAACTCGGCGGTAACCATGAAGTCTGCGCAGAACTATGCCTGCGATGGTTGTTATGAACCGCAGTTTCCCGGCGAAAACTGGTTCTCTTTAGGTGGTTTCTCTACCTTGCAACCGCTGGAATGCGCATTAAACCAGGGTCGCACCTATTCTTCCGCCGGTCAGTCCTACCTGTTCGGACAAACCGTATCGCTGAATTCCAAACCGGCCGACCAGATCAAAAGTTTTAAAGAGCTGCTCGATATTTATTTCCAGCATTTCGAATTGCTGAACCGCAAAGCCTTTAACGGCCAGCTGATGGGCTTCGGCGCCAATACCAAATTCTGTCCTTCGCCTATACTGAATGTGCTGATGGATGATTGCCTGGCCCGCGGACTTGATTTCTACAGCGGCGGTACCCGGTATAATATCTACGGCCCTTGTTATATCTCTTTAAGCTCGACCATCAATTCCCTGTATGCCATCAATACCATGGTGTTCGATACCCGCAATGCGGTAACGACCCTACCCGAACTGCTGGAATGCCTGTGTTGCGACTGGGGGTATAAGATGACCGAGCCCTTTATCAGCACGCTTTCGGGCGAGTCCCGCATTGCCGGGCGCTCCGACCGCTTTAAACGCCTGAGGGAAATAGCCCTGGGATTGCCGCGTTATGGTCGTGGACACCACGAAATAGATCATTTCGGCGACCAGATCATTGCAGGCATCGCCAAGATCTCGGTAGAGACCTTTACCCAGCCGCTGCCGCAGATGTACAGCACCTTGCAAAACCTCGCCGCCCGCTATGGCACGGAAGAACATCCTTTCGGTATCCAGATACAACCGGGTGTAGGCACCTTCGAAAACCATGTGGAAATGGGCGCCTGGAACGGGGCCAGTGCCGACGGCCGCAGGCTGGGCACCGCCGTAGCTTCCGATCTGAGTGCTGCGCCAAGCCCGATGGATTTGCCTGTGGAACATCAATACGCCGGCTTTGAAGCCTCGCTGGCCGGTTTTGCCGGTAAGGGCGCTGAAATGATGTCGGACGGCGCGCCTACGGATTATAACATCAACGAAAACTTCCCGGCAGAAAGGATTATCCGCGTGATGCAGCAATTTGCCGAAGGACAGTCCTCCAACATCTTAACGATTACCGTAGCCAGTCCCGACACGTACAGCAGTGCCGTGAACTCGCCCGAACAGTACAACCTCCTGAGGGTGCGTACCGGGGGCTGGTCCAACTTCTTTACATCGGTATTCCCGCTTTCGCAGGACCAGCACCGCAGAAGACCGGTATCGACTCCTGAAGTGCTGGAGCCCAAAGCCAGCGCGGCGCAGAAATGCCCCTACCATCAGCAAATGGTCGCAGAATAAGATAAAGGATCAAAAGACAAGGCCATCCATAACTTAGTTATGGATGGCCTTTTTTTATATACCCTGTTCTGTTGATGGGCGAAATAGTCCGGGTAGCTTATCGCTTGCCCCGGTAACGCGGGCCTTGCGCTTCAGGACCTGTACCCATGCGCCCGATTACGGGCAACGTTTCTGTGCGGTACTCTTTAAGGCCCATGCGATAAGCAGGGGTTGAAACCATAGCCTGGTAAAGCGTTTGGCGTCAGTATCCAGGCCAAAGGCATCGCGGTGGTGGGTATACTGTGCTATATTACCCGGGAAAACCGCGGCGAAAAATAAGGCCGCAATCTTGCCAGTCAGGCCCCGGTGCCGTTTGGGCGCCACGACCAGCGCCGTACCCAGCGCAATCTCTGCAATGCCCGAATACAGTACGGTATCCTCTTCCTTTAAGGGTACCCAATCCGGAACCTGTGCCTTAAAGGCTTTCCGGGCGAAACTGAGGTGGCTGATGCCTGCAAACACTAATCCTGCGCCCAACAGGATGCGGCTCCCGTTTTTTACGATTGACCTGTTCATAACAAAAACTTTTACCGGAGAACAACAGCGGGAGCAGATGGTTGCAGTCGAAAAACTAAAATTTTATCCGGCCCGGTATAAAAATGCACAAAAAGCAATGCACAGGATTCGAGATGTGTGTCTGTCCTTACCGGCGCTCGTGGAGCAGGCGTTCCAGCATCATACAGAATAAGTCGGCGTCCCGGCCTATTTGGAGTACAGGCGATTTGCCGGCATCTTTTCCTATTTCAACCCCGTCGGTATAGGGATTAATGGCCAGTATTTTGTCCAGGCGTATATGGCTGTTCTTTTTCTGCCCGGTAAAGAGGATCCGTTTATTGGTCAGGTACAGGGTGCCGGTATCTATATGTTTCATGGTGTCGACGGTATAATGTTGGGTACTGCGCGTGCCGGAATTTAAATAAAAGCCTTTGGCAATTTTAATGCGGCCGGAGAAGCCGGTATAGCTGGTACGCACCCTTTCCTGCCGGAGCTCGTGCCAGCGTACATTGGGGATATGCATGTGACAGGTCTCCGTTAGCGACAACACGATGCCGGGTTGAATGACCGGGAGGGCCTGGTGTTCAATAGCCCAGTAGCTTTTAAGTTTACGGATCTGCTCCCGGGTTTGCTCATTGAGGGTGATATGGACACGAAGACTTTGCGATATGCTTTCGAGTTCCCGTTCTTCCTGCGGGGATACCCTTTGGTCGGCGATCATCTTGCGGATATAGGTTTCGACGAACGATCTTCTTAGCGCTGAAGAGATGTTTTCGGTTAGTTCCTGCGGCAGCCGGAGGCTCCCGGCAAGCCCGGCAAGGAAGCGCTCCTTGTCGGCGGTCAGCCTGCCGTCTTCTATAGTTTTATGGAAGGCGCTCCTGTAGGCCTCTTCGCCGAGTTTAAGCTGCAGCTGCCTGGCGCTTGCTTCATCGAGGGCAAGTATCGATTGCAGGTGCTGCAGTGGCCGGGATTCCAACGGCCCCGGCATCTTGTCGTTGATACAGCGGTTGAGGTATACGGCATAAAACTCTTCCATATTGCGCAGGTATTCTTTGTTTAGCCGGAGCCGGTACCTGCTTTCGATTTGTTGTATGTCGCTGCGTTGAATATGCAGGATATCTCTTGTCGCCAGTAAGTTATTCACTTCGATCACTGCATTATCGCGGGGCGCCTGTTGCAGCAGGCGTTGCAGCCATCCCGGTGCTGATAAAGGTCTTACCTGGTAAAGGTTATGGTTCATAGCTTATTCGTATTTTCTGTATTCTTCGTAAATAGGTTGATTCCAGTCGCAGACGCCGCCATGATGCGAACAGGCGCCGCGGCCCCGGGCATTCGAGGTACTGCCGTCACAGCAGAGCGTTTCGTAGCCTACCACCCGCTTCCGGACCGGGTTTATTTTGTTGTGTAATTTTTCGGCGTCTTCATTCCCCGACTGGAGTAAGGGCTTGAGCTCGTTTACCGCTTCCTCTATTTTTCCCGTTTTGCTATAACACATCGCCCGTTGAACAAGCAATTGCTTGTTGTCAGGATCGGCATCCAGCAGTTGACTGATCAGGGGCAGGGCAGCCTTGTATTGTCCCGACTGTACGAGTGCCCCGGCATGACGCGTTCGTAGCCCGGTAAGTTCTTTTTGCAGCAGGCTTTGGGCTGCTGCGTTTTCCGCAAAAGGAGCCGCCTGTTCCAGGAGTTTAATGGCCGCAGCGGTTTTGTGCTGTTTAGATAACTCATTGCTGCGCCGGATATAATATTGCAGGCTATCCTGCTTGTCTGCATGCCCGGGCTTTGCAGGTTGTATGGGCTGCGGTTTTTCCGGTTGTGTAGGCTGCGTTCCTGCCGCGGATAGCGCCTGGGGTTTATCGGTGGGTAGGACATCATCGGCAAGGTGTTTTTTTAATAAGGGTAGTGCACAGAATAGTAGTAGCAAACAAACAATCGTTTTGGCCCAGGGCGTAAACCGCAAGCGTAGCCTGCGTTCGAGATACCGTTGGCCAGGGGGCAGCAACAGGGTGCCGATTGCGGCGAACAGCAATAATAACAGGGGTTGCAACAGGCAGGCAAGCGCCAGGCAATAAAAGTAAACACCCAGTATCCACAACAGGACGTTATAGAATTTGCTTTTTGCTTTTGCCAAAACAGGTTGGCTTTTAAAATAATCCGGTAGTACCCTTGCTTGCTCCGGGATCAGGTCAGGCACATATTTCATAGGTTGGTTCTTTCTTTTTTCTTGAATGAGGACAGCTGTATAAACAGGCTCCGGGCAGCACAAACCGCCCGGGGCCTGTTTCGTTCTAATACTATCGGGTAGCTATGCACAGCTGCTTATGCATCCGCTACAGGTGCGCTCGGGGCATTGGCCTTAACGGAGGTTATACCATTGTCGCGGCCGGAGGCTGTTTCGTACATTTCGCTGGTGCCGATAACCTGGCCGTTGCCCGCCTTCAGGTTGAAGTAATATTTGTTGTTCCTGGATGTCAGCCTATCGTATCGGCTATCATCTGTAGCATTCGTTTTAACGGATTCGATCCCGTTGTTGCAGGAAGCCCTGTTGGTGTAGTGTTCACTGGTCAGTATGGTTTGCCCGTTGTCGGCTTTAAGGTTGAAATAGTACTGACCGTTCGTAGCGGTAGTGATTACGAATTTCCCCATTTTTTTTAGTTTTTGATGATGATTGTTTATAAGAGCACCGGCGCCTGCTTTATTTGTGTTGCCAGCAGTAACCACCGCCTGCGACCTTACGGGTACAGGCGGTACCTTTTTTGCCAATGTATCCGCAATAGCTGCTGGATTTGTGTTTGGAGCTTGTGCCGTCGTCCTTATAGCAGGAGCAAAATAGTGTTGTCGTCAGTAAAAGCAGGGTGAGTTTTCTCATTGTTTTTTTATCGTTTTTGTTTTAATGGAAGAGCGGTGTTACATCAGATCTTTTTGCCCTGTACCAGGCGCCAGTAGTGTGCGCCCAGTGGTGTCAGCCGGCATCCGTTGCCGTTCATGGCAGCCCAGTACATATGCTCATCGGGCAAGGGTTCGACCAGACCTGCCGCCTGCATTTTTTGCAGCGATTTAAATATGGCCACCTTTTCCGGCGTGGCGTAGGGCTCTGTGTAAACGTGGACTACAGCCGGGTCGTTGGTGTATTCGTAAGCCGGGCTGAGCTCGTAAGTTGCATCCGGATCCGGGAAGTACTCGGTTAACTTTTTCAGGATTTGCAAAGGCAGCTTCGGGTTGGCTTTGCGCAACACCATAAAGTTGCAGACATTTGTTTTAAACACCGGGCGTTGATCCCAGGGACCCAGTGCCTGGTCGATATAAGCATAAATGCTCGCTGGTGTAATATGGCCGTTGATATCTGCTGCGCCACCTTTTAATGCCTGTATCAGCAGGTTGGTAAATATACCCTTGCCTTTTACCTCCATCGCGACTTCATTTTTTTTACTGGCCGTCAGGATCGTTACGCCTTCATTGATATGCCCTATGGCTTCGAAGTTGAGGTCCGGTGCGGTGATCGCTGCACTGTGGCAACAATCCAAAATGATGATCTTGTTTGTACTCGGGCATTTATTGGCCAGTGCCACGATCTCGTTCATGGAGATACCCTGGTCGTGCGGCCGGTGGTCGGGTGTTACCAGGTAGCCGCCGGTTTCAGTAAGCGCGCCGTGGCCTGAAAAGTAAAAGAGTACCGTATTATACGACTCCTTAAAAAGTTCGATGATCAGTTGGCGTAAGTTTTCTCTGCTGGCTACATTAGGTTTTAACAGGACGTGGAAATTGAGCGAACCATCGGCATGGGTGCTTAGCAGCTCGCTGAAATCCGAGGCGTCCTGTATGCAACCGGTAAGGGGAGCGGAGGGGTAGGCATTGATGCCTACGATAAGTGCTTTTTTCATTTTTATAATAGTTTGAATTTTACTGCAAAATTTTCCACTTCGGGCATTTTCTACAATACCTAATGATGGGTATTTGGACACGCCGAATCATTTGCTGTTTGTTTAAATACCTAAGGCTAGGTATAGGAACGGCTAACGTTCCGCCTCATTTTTGCAGTATCAAATCACAATTCAAAATCAAAAATTATGAGACAAGAACACACAGTAACCAACCAGGATGATTGCATGGATGACACAGCGCCCAGTAGTGCTTTTGCGTACCTCAAATCACTTCCCGCGAATTATGACAACCCGGTGCTGGATAGCTATAAGCGATCACGCGACTCGAAGATCATCGATCACCAGATCGCCGAAGACTTTACCCGCAGTTTCCGCACACCTTCGCAATCGTTCTTTATTCCTGTTTCCTGGTCGATGACCAAGGCGGCGCTGATCAACCTGTTGGGTATTACTGCCCACGAAGGTTTTGACGAAGTAAACGGCGTACGTTTTTATGCAGGGATTAACGACGACAGGCAATTGACCCTGGTGGCTGTTACCACTAAGGCAGGCGATGGCTGCAGCGACGATCTTACCTACGCTGAATCCTATCCTTACTATGATTACGCAAAACCCTGTCCGACCGACTGCAGTAACCGCGGTAATCTTAAAGTGCAGAACGGCCTGGCTGCAATGGTTGAAGTTGGTGTTAAATAGGAAAGTAAAAATTATATATTTTTGCTATCTTACCAAGACCAAACCCATTCCTATGAAACTAGAAAAATTACTGGTTAATTGCTCCGAGGTCAGTGTCCTGATCCCTGTAATCGCAGGGATCAGGAGCTACCCGGTACTTACACTGCCCTTCAAAATATTGTTTTATTTCTTCGTCCTGTCGGGCCTGTTTGAAATACAATCCCGCATTGCAATCGTGTTATGGCAGAATAATATGCCCGGGCAACATTTATTTACCGTTGTGCAATTTATTGCCTTTACCCTTTTATTCTTATTGCATACCCAGCGCAAGAGCCTGCGGGTACTGCTTGTGGCGAATATGCTGGTGCTTTTCGGCTTTGCCCTGTTTAACGCGATCACCAGCATAAAAGACCCGAACAGCCTGGCCAGGGGATATGCAGCCGCATCTCTGACCGTTTATGCGCTTATTTACCTGTATTACCTGTTTGCAATAGATAGTACCCGGTACGTCTGGCAGTACCCGATGTTCTGGATCTGTATCGGCATCCTGATGTACTTCACCGTTAATTTCATGTACATCATGACAAAACAATACCTGATTGCAAAACATCTGGATGTGGAATGGGTGGGCCATTTACTGCATTCTGTGTTGAATATTATTGCACATTGTTTATACGCCCAGGCATTCACATCCCTACGCAAATGGAAGACAGCTTCATGATCTATTTCATGGCCATGGTCGTGGTAATTCTATTGCTGGTTGTGGCTATAGTGCTTTACGCATTTTTACACCAAAAAAAACTTGTTTTGTTGCGCATAAGATTGAGTGAAGAGGCGCTGCTGAAACAACAGGACATATTCGATGCATTGCAGGAAGGCCAGGAACAGGAACGGGCAAGGTTATCCCAGGAAATTCATGATGGCGTGGCAGCCAAGCTATCAGGCCTTAAAATGGCCCTGGAATACCTGAACCTGAATGCCAGGGAACACCACGAGCTCATCGCCAAGATATTTACCGGGGTCACGGAAAGCCTGGACGAGGTAAGAGAGATATCCCATAACCTGCAGCCCTATTTTTTTAATAACAGCATAGAGCGCTTGCTGGCCGATCTTGTAGAACAGCATAATACCACCGGCAAGCAGCACAATACCACCGGCAAGTGTAGTTTCTCGCTTTCCATGGATCCTATGGAAAGCTTGCAGGAAGAGCATTTGAAGCTGCATATTTACCGCATCATTTCCGAATTGCTCAATAATATACGCAAACACGCACAGGCCGACCAAGCTTCGGTGCAGATCAATATTGAATCCGGCGCCATGACCATCGTTGTGGAGGATAATGGTATCGGTATGGCCGACGATCAACATCGTTTAGACAGTATAGGTCTGAAGAATATCCGCAACCGCGTCAAGGTCTGCAAAGGTAATATCGATATCGAGTCTTCGGACCAGGGAACAACTGTAATTATTGAGCTCCCCTTAAACAACACTGAATGAAAACATATGCTACCCTGTATCTCGCCGATGATCACCAGATTGTAATTGACGGGCTTAAATTATTAATCGGCAGTGAAGAGGATATAAAAATAGTCGGTTATGCCAATGATGGCGAAGCGGCCCATGCGGGCATCCGAGAACGCAAGCCGGACCTGGCGCTTATCGATTTTAGCATGCCGAAAATGAACGGGCTGGAGGTGATATTTAGCCTGAGAAAAATGCTGCCTGATACCAAATTCGTTATTTTATCCATGTCCGAGAATATCCGCGATATCAGGGAGGCGCAGAATGGTGGGGCTAAGGGGTATATCCGGAAGAATGCGGACCGCGCCACCCTGATGCATTGCCTCAGGGCGGTACTGGCCGGCGGTACTTATTTCCCCGATGTTAAAACGATAGCTGCCGAATCGGAAAAGCAGCTTTTTACACCCCGCGAAATAGAAATTATTAAACTCGTGCTCGATGAATACACCTCGGCCGATATCGCGTTGCGCCTGCATCTGAGCCGGACAACTATAGAAACACACCGGAAAAACATCAACCGGAAATCCGGTACGAATACACCGCTCGGGCTGAGCAAGTTCCTGCTGCAGCACCAGATCAAGTTTTAACGTTCCCGGAAATCAAAAGGTATTGGGAGGGGCAGGTTTACCCGCTCTTATAGCTACTGCTTTGCCCTGTAGCGCAGTGTGTTTTCCTTTTTATGCCAACTAATGCACTTATGGTAGTGATCAATTGTAACTTATTCAAGAAGTACGACGTCGCGTTGTCTTTTGCTGAAGAAGACCGGGCCTTCGTAGACATTGTGGCGCGATTGCTGAAGGAGCGCGATGTCCGGATCTTCTATGACGACGACAAGCGGGTAATGACCTGGGGCCGGGATCTGCGGCATGATCTGGATAAGGTGTATCGCCTGCAGGCCAGGCTCTGTGTCGTGTTCGTATCTGAAGCTTATGGCCGGAAATACTGGACCAGTTTCGAAATGTTCCGGATCAGGGCGCGTGCTTTATTTCAAAGAAGGCGCGTTTATTTTTTGCCTTACCTGATGGACGAAAGCGAATACGCCCGTGCGCTGATGGACATTGGCTGCCTTACCCGTAAAAACCGCGATGAACACGGCCTGGCGGATGCCATCGTTGAAAAATTAAACCAGCAACCGGTCAGGAGATTTGTCCTGTTGTTTTTGGCCTGGTTTGCCCACCGGCTGCGGCGCAACACCACGATTGCCCTCCTGGCCGGTGGCGGCTTGTTCCTGTTCAGGGATACCCTTACCCCTGTAGATATATTGACGCAAAGAATTTACGAACGGAATACGCGGCGGGTTGAGGGTTCCGTATGCGGGGACGGCGCCTTTAGCGAAAGGCAGGGGCGCGGAAGCTGTTCCCATCACGGCGGTGTGGCGCGTAAAGTTGATACCGTACTGCATGACAAGACGATGGAGGACTGCCGGCGCGAAGCCCGGTCTATTTCTATATGGTAAAACCTATCGCGATGTATAAGCGCTTTTTGTTGGTCTGCATTTGTAAGAGCCTGCTTAAGAAAGTACCTTGCTACACCGTCGTATCAGGCCCCTTGCGCTGGTGGTTGTGCACCCGCTGCAAGCGATCTGTGGTTGTTCTATTACTATAAAACATATCAGCCGGCTTGTTGATGTCAACTTTTACAACCCAATACAGATGCTACCTTAAGCCACCCGGAAGCGGCCTGAGGTAGCATTTTTTAGGTCCGGCTTTAAGGTAGTACATGGTTACCCCTGGCCGGCTTAATTAAACAGCAGGGTATTCTGTCCGCTAAAATTCCAGGTAGCGATCGTTTGGGTACAAATGGTGCAGCCGGCGCCATTCACATTCGCTATGACACCGTTGGGCCATCCCAGGCAGCCGTAACTGGATACATTCAGGGCCGGTGTATCGCAGCCGGAAGGACCGGAGCATACAATGCCCCCAAGGATAACACGGTCGGCTCCCGGTGGGGTTGAAATACCGGGAAGGCTTGTGGCTGTGTAGCTGATAAAGGTGCCCGGGGCGATGCTGAGCAGTGCCGAAACGCCGCCTGTACTGCAGGACGTGGCGCCGGGTGTTACCGGCGGACTTACTACCACCCGGTAATACATCGTACAGGGTGTTGTGTTACGTACCGTGAGCCGGCTCGAGTTCTGTGCATAAAGTGCATGTCCCAGTAAGAGCAGGGCAGCAAATAAAAAGATGCTTTTCATAAGTGGTTGTTTTGGTGAGATCTTGAAAATGTTGTTATAGAAAATTGGTAGTGCTGTTACATCGATAAGGGGTGCGCTACCGATATTGCCTGGACCAGGTTGCTTTTGAAGCGCCCTGGTCTTTTTTAGTATATAGTATGGTTTGTTGAAGCTCGCTCTCTCTTTCCTGTATGGGCCTTCTTTGCAGTTCTCTTTAGACGGTGATCATGATAGTGGAAATGTTTATTCCTGCAGGCCGTCTGCCTGATAAGGCTTTACAATTGGGCTTCCCGTTGTTTTATAATGTAAATATAATACAAATCGAAACCGGCCCGTAAGGCTGCCAGCCGGTAATTCATAGCCGTGCAATGCCGGGGCGCAGCCGGGTAACCAGGAGGCATAACCGTGGGTTCGCCATGCAGAGTACCGGGGCATGTTGGTCATTTTTCTAGCGGCCAAATTCAAAAAATCTTATTTTAGCATCCCTTTAAATGCTGCCCCCTGTCTATGCTTGGAATTATTGTAGCCCTGCTTTGCTCCTGGTTTTTACTCTGGTGGTTTGCCGGCCGGAGCCCGGATGCCCTGGGCTGGAAGCCTGTTGCAGGAAGAGTGCAGGAATGGACGGTTGGTCTGCTGCTTGCTGCGGCCGTTTGCAGCGCCTGGCAACTGATGACGACAGCCGCTGCTGGTAATCGCTGGCTGCGTAACCCGGAAGCTGGTACCCGCACGATCCTGTCGGCTACCTGGTGGACCTTTAAGTCGGTCGTATTTGAAGAGCTGGTTTTCCGGGGCGCCCTGCTGTACCTGGCTATACAACGCTTTGGAGCGAAAGTGGCCTGCCTGTTGTCTGCGGTATGCTTTGGTGTGTATCATTGGTTTGCCTACCAGGCCTGGGGTAACCCCTTGTATATGGTCCTGGTCTTTTTTATGACTGCGATTTTTGGACTGATGCTGGCTGCGGCCTTTGCGCGGACCCGGTCGCTTTACCTGCCCCTGGCCTTACATACGGGCTGGAACCTTGTCAATATCGTCGTGTTTTCCAATGGCCCGCTGGGGCGGCAACTGTTCGTTAAGGCAAACACGCTGAAACCAACGGGCGGTGTATCCCTGTTTATTTTCCTATTCCAGGTTTTTGCATTGCCGGTATTGGTATTCCTGTATCTCCGTTATTTTTACCGGAAACGGGCACAACATTTTTAATATTATGCTTATGACTATACGGTACAAAACTATTACCATTTTATGTGCGGCGTTGATGACGGCGAGTGCCCTTCATGCCCAGACCGCCAGCCCCGCGGCCTTCCCGGTTCGCTTAGCGGAAGAGCGGCTTCGTTTCCTGGCAGCCGACGAACGCGAAGGCCGTGCGCTCTACACACCCGGACTGGACCAGTCTGCGGCGTATATTGCTGCCGCTTTTAAAAAGAGCGGCTTGAGGCCCTTTAAGGGCAACAGTATGCTGCAGTCCTTCGCGGTATACAATACGGAGCTCAAAGACCTTTCCGCCACGATCGGTCAGCAGGTATTCCCGGCCGAAAGCGTGGTGGTGATTACGGGTTTGCAACAACTCGACCTTACCGAACAATCGGGTTATAACGTTGCGACCATCGATGCGGGCGTGTCCCTGTTTCACGAGGCGTACAAGATTATTCATAACGGTAAGAATAATATCGTGCTGGTCGATGAGAGCTATGCCGCACAATTCAAACGGCTCGCCGCCTTTGGCGGGGAGTTTCTCGAACGGAACGGGTCTACGGTATTCCTGCTGGGTAAACCCGGTTTGTCCTCCTATCATATAAAGGCAACCCATACGATCAAAGAACAGCAATTGGCCAATGTCGTAGGGATGTTGCCGGGTAAGTCGAAAAAAAACGAATACGTAATCTTCTCCGCGCACTATGACCACCTGGGTATCGGTAAGCCCGTTAACGGCGACTCTATTTATAATGGCGCTAACGACGATGCCTCGGGTACCACGGCGATCATGATGCTGGCAGACTATTATGCGGGATTAAAGAACAATGAACGTACTATCCTGTTTGTTGCCTTTACGGCTGAGGAATCGGGTGGTTATGGGTCGCAGTACTTCAGTAAGCAGCTCGATCCGGACCGGGCCATCGCGATGTTCAACATAGAGATGATCGGCACCGAAAGTAAATGGGGCAGGAACTCGGCTTATATTACCGGTTACGAGGCATCTTCGCTGGGTAAGATACTACAGCAAAACCTGGCCGGTACCGGTTTTTCGTTTTACCCTGACCCTTATCCGGAGCAGCAGTTGTTTTACCGTTCCGATAATGCAACCCTGGCCCGCCTGGGTGTTCCGGCACATTCCATATCCACTTCTAAAATGGATAATGAGCCGTATTATCATAAACCGGGTGATGAAATCGCTACGCTCGATATCGCCAATATGACCGGGGTAATCCGGGCCATTGCACTCAGCGCCGGCTCTGTCATCTCCGGTAAGGATACGCCAAGCCGGGTACAGCAGCAATAGGACTTTCAATGAACTGGATAATAAAGACTTTAACCATTAAACCCTCAACCAATACCTTATGCGTTTTTACATTGTTTTATGCCTGTTTGCCGGTATTACCCTGGCGCCCCTTTCCCGGCTGTCGGCCCAGCAGCCCGACCTGAACCAGGGTGCGGCGGTGCAGGATCAATATTATACCGTTATTCCCTATAGCCAGGTCAAAGGCAAGATCATCGTCGACGTAGTGCTCCAGGGCCGCAAGTGTAAATTTATCTGGGATACCGGCGCTCCGTTGTCCCTCTCCGACAGCCTGAGCAATGCCCTGGGCCTGGCAACGTTCGCCAATATCAATGTGGCCGACCAGTCGGGTGCTAAAGACAGTATCCGTATCGTAAAAGTACCGGAGATCAGTATCGGTGGGGTAAGCTTTGCCGGTGTGCCTGCTTTGGCGCCTAAGGAAACGGAGATGATCTTCCGGTGTTTTGGCGTAGAAGGGATGATCGGCAGTAATCTCTTACGGAATACCGTCGTACAGTTTGATAGCCGTAATAAACAGATTATCCTGGCCAGCGATGCCCGGAAACTTACCTTAAGTAAGAAAAACGCGCTCCCAATGCAACTTACGCCGGTACAAAGCAATCCCTTTGTAAAGATCCTGCTCAAGAAGGGCAAAACAGCCGTGTCTGATAACATCCTGCTTGATTCCGGTGCAGACGGCTTTTATGAAATGTCGATCGGCGCTTATAAATATTTTTCGGGACGTGCCGCCATCATTGATCTGCAGGCCGAAGGTTACGGAACTTATGCCGGTGGTTTGCATGGTATTGCCGCACCGCAACAAAATTTTACGCTGGGGATACCCGAACTGGTACTGGGTAAGATGACCTTCCTGAACACCCGGGTTACGACGACCTATAGCGACGAATCGCGCATCGGCAGCGAACTTTTCGACTATGGCAAAGTAACACTGAACTATAAGGACAAATTATTCTATTTCGAACCGTATGACAACAACAATAGCCGCGACCTGTATCGTAAGCTCTGGCCGGTGCAGCCCGTAATGGAAAAAGATAAGATCGTGGTTGGTATTGTATGGGATAAGGCGCTGAGCGAAGAGGTACATGCCGGCGATGAGATCCTTTCTTTCGGCGATATGGATTATAGCCGGATGAGCTTTTGCGAACGCGTTACTTCCGAGCGCAACACCGGGCCCGACGCCGTGGAGCTGAAACTGAAGGATGCCCGTACCGGCGCCATTAAGACTATAAAGCTTGAACGCAAATAAGCAATGCGTATCGTTTGTATAGATGCAATACTCCGGTTAAGAGCTATACTCTATCCGTGTCGCTATTTCAGGCCCGCTACCCAAAGGTTGTACAGCCCAATGATGCGCTATGTCTTATCTCCGGATCCCGTGCCGATCCTGCGCAACCGCTACCTTCTATCCCCAAACATCTATCCCCCAATATCTAACATCTCCCATCTAATATCTCACATCTCACATCTAACATCTAACATCTCACATCTAACATCTCATATCTAACATCTCACATCTAACATCTCATATCTAACATCTAACATCTCATATCTAACATCTCATATCTAACATCTCATATCTCCCATAAAAAAAGCAGCAAACCTGGGTTTGCTGCTTCCTGTTACCTGGCTTCGGATATCGATGGCGTTTTAGTAAAAAACAAGTCGATAGCGGCGCCGTTATTATAACTTAGCGATCTTCTCGCTTTGGATAATCGTACCATCGGCCGATACCACGTGCACGATGTAATTGCCCGGGCTAACGCCGGCCAGGGAAAATTCGGCTTCCATATCGGCCTTTTTCAGGGATACTGTTTTTACCACCTGTCCCAGGCTGTTCGATACTTTTACCATGTAATCGCCGTCTGCGGCCGTTTTCCGGATCGTAACCCTGCCGGTGGTCGGGTTCGGGAAAATCCTGATCAGTGCGCTGTTCGGACTTGCCGGACGTTCTGCACGTTCGGTGCTTGCTGCGGGTCTTTGCCCTGTTGCATCCAGTACGCCGCTCCTGATAATCTGTGGCGTATCGTCGCGCGTGCCTGCATTGATGCTATTGACAGGACCGTAGATCACATAACGCAGGGTGCGGGAGGCGCAGGAGCAGCTGCGACCATAAACGATCATATAAGTCTTGCGCATATCGAATAAGCCGGGGGCTGTACCGGAGAGTACGGAGCTGCCGACATAACCGGTAAAGCTGTTCGGGCTCTGCGACATCCAGGAGAAGGGGTTAATCGCCCCGGTGCCCGGGATGAGGGCGTAGTTGTTGGCCGGATCCACTTCATGCACTTCCCAGTAGTGACTGCAACCGCCAGTAAGTGCCTGGTCCGGTGTTGCGGCCAGGTTATAATAACCTCCGTTGAAATTAAAGGGCGTAATTCCGAAGGTTACATCTGTATCCGGAACGGGCTCCATTTTAACCAGGCTGAAGTTATCCATGGCCAGGTCGTTGCCGTCGCCTTCGAGTGCTTCCGACAGGGATATGGTAATCACAAGCGAGTTGGCGTCGTCCGGTACGGTAATGATGCGTTCTACGCGTTTCCAGTTGCAGGCGCCGGCAGTTGGTTGAATGGTGACACGGGTGCTCTCGGTAATACTGCCGCTGGCGGCGGTGAACAGGATCCTTGGACCGCGTACATTAAAGGCACAGGCTTGCAGCGCTTTGAAGTCGCCACAGAATTTATAGGTGCCGGGTTTTACTTCGATCTTCTGTTGCCAGGCTTTGCGGTAGCCGCCGCTAATCTGCCCGGTAGCGCCGTTGACCACCAGGTGACGGCCGTTAGCAGGGCATATCGGGCTCCAGGTGCTGGCTACGGTCTGTGCTTCAGGGTCGGTAAGCACGGCATACTCACTTATCCAAACCGAGTTGGCCGCAACAGTGGACTGGTAGGTGAAGTCGGCATCAAAACCGGTATTGCCCGCTTCGAAGTCGCCGTTTTCGATCAGGTTCTTACCGGGGCAGCATTGTTGGGAGAAAGAACAGTCGTTGTTCTGACCGGGTATAGCGCCATCGGGTGGTGCAAACAGGTAGAAGGGAGAAAGGGCGGTGGAGCCTATAGTGAAATTGCCAACCGCCGTATAATCAAATCCACCCAGGGATGGGTCCATGCCCGGGATAGCGGATGCCGTGAAGTCGAAGCAGTAATTGGTACCGTTGCTGAGTGTGCCGCTGTTAAGCGTAGTAAGCAGGTTGCCGTTCTGGTAAATGTTCAGGTCTATGTTTACCGACCCGGTCAGGCTGCCCTGTGCCGGTAGCTGGTAGTTGATACAAACCTGCGATCTGCTACCGCAGATAGAACTGGCCAGCGACATATTGTAAGGATTGGAGGAACAGCTGCCGCAGAAGTCGTCGATATAGGCATAACCAAAGTGTGCGCCCATAGCGCAGTCGTTGGTTACAAACTGCACGGTTACTTCCTGGCCGATAAAGCGGGTCAGGTTGATCGAAGCGCAGGACCAGTCGCGGTAAGCAATGATACCACTGGGGCCGTTGGCGCTCATGAAGAATGGGTTAGTGGCGTCAGAGATAGCAATATCACTGCCATTACCCAGGTCTACCAGGCCGGGCAGCACATTGCCTGCTGCATCCAGCACCCTTACCCGGAATGCCGGTTGTGCGATGGGGATGTGATCGTTAGGATTCTCCAGCACCAGGGCATACCAGAAACTTACGATGGATTTGTCGGCCGGTACGATAAAGGTCTTCGATATCAATTCTGAACCGTTCTGGCTGGCCGCATTGCCGAGCCTTACTGCATGGTTAGAGCCTGTTGGCGCGGTGGTATTGATAGGTACATAAGGATCCGTACCGATATCGGTAGGGGTATGATGGGCATTGAAGTCGCCGATCATACCGCTGGAAATACCACTGGCGAAGCTGCCGTACAATACATTGCCGGAGCCATCTACATAACCGTAACCGCCCTGCCATTCATTAGGATCCAGGCCTGCTTCGAAGTCGCCGTTGCCACACATCGACGGCCTGCTGGGCCACGGCCGGTAACGCAGGCCGGGGTTGAGCCGCAGGGCATCTTCATGGTAGAACCTGGCCTGTTCATTCTGGTAATACTGTTGAAAGGTGACATCCGGGTTGGGCATATTGTTATACGCCGCCTGCCTGTCGGATTGGAAGTTGGGCGGCAACTGGCTGGCTGAATTACGCGCCAGCTGGGCAAAGCCGGGCCCGTAGGACAGGCCGCACAAAAATGTCAGGTAAAGGAACTTTTTCATTTTTCTTTTTTAGATATAGATTGGTTTGAACTTGGAGTGTATTTCGGTATGCTGTTTAATGAAATGTTTTAATGCTTAATTGAGATTATGATTACACTGCTTTTTTTCTTTTATAGATAAGGCGATGAAAGTAGTGAAGAAGCCGCATGGCCCCGGATCGCTTTTTGTAAATGGAGATAAATTCTTTATAAACTCATGTATATTTTTTAGCTATCAGGAAATGTTGCATATGGAGTGTGGCTTGTACCGTGCTGTTAATAAACTACTTACCTACATGATGGGGTGGGTTTTTGTGGTACGGGTTCCGGGCTTAAGTCCTTTCGTTTTGTATGGAATGATTAAACCGGTAATCCATAAAGCCGGTTAGGAGCCGCTGATGCCGGGCGGGCTGAAAACCATAATCAACGATGCTTTGCGTATCCGGATCACCGGACTTGGTATACCTGTCGATAAAAAGCGGTTGGCTGCTCCCTCATGAGGAAACAGCCAACCGCTTTTGCCATCTGCACACCTGCAGACGGATGCAGATCGTTATGCGCTACCTGCGTTTGTGGGAGCGGCTTTCCATTTCGGGAGCGGCCTTGTCTTCCCGCTCTTCCGCTTGTTTGCCTGCGCCGAACTTCCAGCTAAAGGAAAGATGGACGGACCGGTTATAGTAATGATTATAGGTAATGCTGTTAAAAGAAGGATCGGCAGCGGTGTACTGCTGCGGCATACTTGTCCGGAAAGGGTTACTGACCGTAAGCACCAGGCTGGCCTTGTGATCCGCGAATTCTTTTTGAATGGAAAAACGGTACGACCATGCTGCGGTGTACCTGCCCTGCAGCGTCAGGAAACCGTTCCCATAATCGCCGGAAACCTGGATACTATACTGGGCAGGCAGGCTGTAGGAGGTATTGAGGTTAAAGGCATAAAACACATTGCGGTTGCCGAGCCTCAGGGCTTCGCTTTTAAACCAGGCATAATACAACTCCAGCCCGCCGTTGGCGGTCCAGTTGCGGGTAAGGTCCAGCGATGTATTTACATTGCCACCCAGCCGCTTGTTGGATGCGATATTGCCCGGCCTGGTGCGCGATACGCCCGAGCTGTCGGTAGTGGTCAGCGACTCGATGGCATTGCCGGTAGCGCTGAAGTAAATACTGCTGTTCAGGTTAAAGCCCGATTCCGCCGCGTAATTATGACCGAACTCCAGGGTCCTTATCCGCTCCGGTTGTAACTGCGGGTTGCCGGACGACAGGTTGCGCGGGTCCGTTGCATTGGTATAAGGGTTGAGATCCCAGATCCAGGGCCTTCTTATCCGTTCGGTATAACCCAGTTTGAGATCGTGGTGATCGTTGATTTTTTTTGCGATCAGTATACCCGGCACCCAATCGGTAAACCGCGAGCGGAATGAAGGCGTCGTGCTTTTGAAATCGCCGCCCAGCAAGGTTTGTTCCAGCCGTATGCCCGGTCTGAAACTCCAGTTGGCGCCCGGTTCCCAGCCCAGGCCCAGGTAGCCCGCCAGGATATGACTGTAATAATGCATTTCATTTGCCCGCGACGGCACTTCTGCCAGTTGGTCGCTTCCCGGTGCGCCCTGGTTGTTGAATACGGTATAACGGCTGTTCGCATCGGTGGTCTTGATCTTTAACCCGGTTTCGAGTATGCTTTTGCCGTTTTTATCCAGGGGCTGGGTATAGTCTGCCTGCAGGTTAAACTCCAGGGTCTTGCCCTGGTTCGGACTTTGTTCCTGTAACAGACCGGCCCCGGAAAGGTCAGTCTGTACGGTATTATAGCCGGATCTTTCTGCGGTATACGAGCCCTGGCCCAGCATTTGCAGCGCCTGTTTTTTGCGTTTAAATTGCTGTTCATAACGGAGCGATAGCTCGTAATAGTGCACGGCGTTAGTTTGCTTGCCGGACTGCCTGTAAGCAGAGCGGCTGTACCTGTCGGTATAATCGTTGTATAGTGCATTTTGTGCAGGCCAATCGCCATACCAATAGCTAAGTTCCGTGCTCAGCTTATGGCTGGTGTCCGGCCGGAAGGTAAGACCCATATTGGCATACAGGCCGCGGTCTTTTTCCGTGGTCTCATTATCCTGTACCAGTTTGCCTACCGGTATGCCTTCCAGCAGGGTGGTCCTGTGCAGGGAGGATACCTGTCGCTGCCGCGCTGCATTGGCCGTGGTATTCAGGCTGAAATCGAAGTGCTCGCCGCTTTGGCTGTACATCGCGTTGACCGATTGTTCCAGGTTGCCTCCACCCAGGTCGATACTGCCGTTCCTGCCTGCTACCGGCTTTTTGGTAATGATATTGATAATGCCTGCCGCGCCTTCTGCCTCATACTTTGCCGATGGGCTGGTTATCACCTCTACCGACCGGATCGAACTGGCCGGTATCATTTTAAGCGCGTCTTTTATATTTTTGGCTATAATGCCCGACGGTGCGCCGTTAAGCAACACCTTGATATTCGTATTGCCGCGCATGCGCAGGTCGCCGTCGCTGCCTACGGTCAGCATCGGTACCTTACGCAGCACATCAGCTGCCGAACCCGCCTTGTTGCCGATATCGGCGGTGGCATCGTAGACCAGCCGGTCGCTTTTGTAATGTACGGTTTTCTTCCTGGCGCTGATCTCGACCTGGTTCAGCGTGCGGGCACTACTTTTTAACCGGATGCTGATCGTGTCGCTACCCGCCGGCAGGCTAGCGCTATAGGGTTCATAACCGAGGTACGATACGGTCAGTACCGCGTTTTCGGTTCGCGGAAAGTGCAGCACAAAACGACCATCGAGGCCGGTGGTTGCCGCACCGATGATCCTGCCGCCGGATAACAGGGATACCGTAGCCAGTTCTATGGGGCTATGGTCTGCTGCATCAGCTACCCGGCCGCTGAGCGTATACCTGCCCGTGTCCGCGGGTTGGAGCGCCTGTGCCTGTGCCAGTCTGGTAAATAAAAGCAGGAAACCAAGGAGTAGTGCCGGTTTGAGGATTATGGGTTGCAACATGGGGAGCCATTGAAGGGAAAAATGCAAAAGAAAGCGGTTGTCCTTGCCCGGGAAAATCTAAATGAGGAACAGGGCCGGGAAACTGATGAATTGCATTCGTCATGTTTTTTTGTGTATTGCGGGCAAATGCCGGATTTTTGTAAGGTTCTAATGATTGTACGCATGGCGGAAACAGGGAAATGGTATCTGAAGCGGTATTTACAGGAAGTGATTTTCTTCATTGCCATGTTCCTGCTGACGATGCTGCACGAATGGATGAAAATCGATACGGTCATCGATTTTATCAAGGGGCTTGTTTTCTTCGTCCTGCTTTATGGCCAGGCCCAGTTTCATCGTTTTTTTATATTCCCCTTATTGCTTGCGCGGCGTTACCTGCTGTATACGCTGGCCGCTATCGCCGCAATCCTTGCCGGTGCAACGCTTTCACAGACGCTCAATTATTTCTGGATCGATCCGGCTTTTTACAGGAGCGGGCAGATACCGTTGTGGTACGACTTTATCTACCAGGTTGTGTTGTGCGTGATCAGTACGTTTACGATATTGTCGCTGTTCCTGGTGCGCCGTTATTCCCGCGAGTTGCAGCAGCGCAACGAGGCGCAGCTGATGTTGAGCGAGATGAATATCCGGTACCTGCATGCCCAGCTCAACCCGCACTTCTTCTTTAATATGTTTCATAACCTGTACGGGGTAAGCCTTACCGATCCCGCCCGCACGCCGGACCTGATCCTGAAATTGTCGGCGCTGATGCGCTACCAGCTGGAGCAAGCCAGCCAATCGACTGTTAGTTTAAAAGAAGAATTGGATTTTATCGGTAATTATATCGCTATGGAAAATGAGCGTATCGGCAACCGCTGTGCTATTAGTTATGTACAGCCTCCGGCCGGGCCATCTTTGTCATCGTATCGTATAGCGCCGTTGGTATTGATCACCTTCGTTGAAAACGCTTTTAAGCATAGCATCACCACTTCCCGCGCATGGTTTGTGCATATCATCTTAACGGTAGAGGATGATGTTTTAACGATGGATGTGCATAATTCTTTGCCCGACGAAACATTTAAACCCGGCTCTACGGGGATAGGCCTGGTCAATACCCGGCAGCGCCTGGAACTGCTTTATCCCGGCCGTTACCAGTTACTGATCACAAAAAAAGATGGGGACTACCGTACCCGGCTCGTACTCCATTTAAACATTGCTTAGTATGCATAATATACTTAGGTGTATCATCGTAGATGATGAAGAAGGCGCACACCTGGTGTTGCGTCATTATATCAAGGATCTGAAACAGCTGGAACTTAAAGCCTCGTTTTATAATCCTGTCGCGGCCATGGATTATATGTACCGTAACCCGGTCGATCTTATTTTCCTGGATATCAATATGCCCGGCCTCTCGGGTTTGCAAATGTTACAGGCCCTGGCGCATCCGCCTTTTGTGATCCTGACCACCGCTTATCGCGAGTATGCCCTGGAGAGTTATGAATACCGGGTAGTCGATTACCTGGTCAAGCCCTTTGATATGCCCCGGTTTATGGCGGCGATCGATAATGTTTTTTCCAGGTTACGCCGGGCGCCGGCGCCGGAAGCGGAAAAGACAGTGTCTGCTCCTGACGGTATTGTGCTTAAAGTGGAAGGCGATTTTATCCGGCTGCCCTACAGCAGCATCAGCCATATCCAGAGCCTGGGCAATTATGTAAAAGTTTTTGCCGGTGACCAGGTTTACCTGAGCCCGATTACCACTACCGAGCTGGAGCAAAAACTCGATAAACAGTATTTTAAACGTATACACAAGTCTTACATCGTGGCATTGCACAGGATCAGTAAAATATCGGGCGGCCTGGTGGTACTGGACAGCGGTCTGAGCCTGCCGGTAGGCAACACCTACAGGCGGGAACTGCTGGAGCATTTCCGTTAAGGAACAGGACAACCGGTCCAGAAGAAAGCAGCGGTATTATAACCTGTTTTCATCAAAGGTGCAGGACTGCAGGCGGCCGGCTGTACTCGTTTCGTAAAAATACCCCGGAGCCGATGGCCTGGCCTGACCTTCCCGGTAATACGCGCCAGATTGCCGTAACCCGGCACAGTTCAGAGACCGGCCGGGTTACGCTACGTTGGCTGAGGAGAGATTCCCTCAGGCGGATGTTTTACAACAGGTAACCTGGTAAAAAGGAAGGTTTTCGGTGATCTCTTCAACGCCGGTCAGGCCATAGGGGCCAAAGGCTTCCGCTATTGTTTCCCGGTCGTAAAAGAACATGTGGACGCCACCAAATTGTTCATAACGGTCCTTGCCGATCAGCGTGCCCTGGCCATAGGTCGGCGAGGCTTTGGTAATGGTTGTAAAGATCATGAGCCCCCTGGGCACAAGCTGGTTATAACAGGCGGCGATTAGTTTTGCGCGTTCCGGCGCATCCAACAGGTGGATTAACGCATGACAGAAAATACCGTCGTACTGTTTATCGTCGAAAGGCATATCCGTTACGGAACCGTGATAGAGCTGCAGGGCAGTGCCGTATTGTTGTGTAGCCAACCCGAGGGCTGTAGCCGAAATTTCGATGCCGGTTACCTGCATGCCCAGTGCCAGGAAAGCCTGCGCGTTCCTGCCATAACCGATACCGGGTACCAGTATATTTTTAAATCCTTTGGCGGCGAAGGTTGCTGCAGCCACACGGGCGGCCTGTGTAGGCTCCTGGCCCCACATGGCCTGTTTGTCCCGGAAACTTTGTTCCCAAAATTCTGTCATTTGCTTACCTGGCTTTGATGATGTATTGATAGGGCAGGAGGTTTACTTCCACATCGAACGATTGAAAACCTGCCTGCCTGAGTTCCAGCACGACTTCGTCTACGGAAGCACGCATGGCCATTGCCGGGGCTTGTACCGTTTCCGTAAACCTGGCTTTGAAGAAATCCAGGATCACAAGACAACCGCCATTTTTCAGCCCCCGCTTTACTTTGGCAAAATACACAATCCTGTCCTCAATATGGTGATAGGTATTGGCTACGAATACCAGGTCCGCTTCCTGGTCTTGTAACTGCGGGTTATCATAGGGGATTTTACGCGTCGTTATATTCCGGATCTTATCCTTTGTAATGCGCTCCTGCAGGTATTCCTGGAATGCATCGCTTACATCTGCCGCGATAACCCGGGCGCCCGCAGCGGCGAACTTCAGGGAAAAGTAACCCGTTGCCGCACCCAGGTCCATGATCGTTTTATCCCGGATATCGCCCAGGTATAGAAGTACTTTGCCCGGTTGCTGCATGGAGTCCCGCGCAGGGGACTCGAAATTTTTTGCCATTTTGGCGACTGCTTCTTTGTCGGAAAAGGCCTGTGCCGCGTGCTGGGCCTTAACTCCTGCCGGCGATAAGGAGAGCAGCAGGCTGATCGCTGCGGCGGGAAAGATTGTTTTTGAAGTTTTCATTGTGTCTTATTTTAGGCGGTAAAAAAATGGTGTAGGGTTTATAGTTCCGGGGCGCGCTTGTTATGCTTTGCAGGCTCCAGGGCTTTGCTGATCCCATAGGTGATGATACCGGCCAGCAGGCTGCCCAGCCCGGTCAGGGTTTCCAGGGGATGGTTATTTATCGTATAGCAAATCATCCAGGCGCAAAGCAGCAGGTATAACACCTGGAATAAGGGGAATAAGGGGCTGCGATAGGTACCTGCCGTTTCGGACTGCTTCTTTAAACGTAATATAAATACGGCGCCAACCACCATCATAGTAGATAGGGTAAGCAATACGCCGCAGTAGACCATGATCTGTTCGAAGGTGCCGGTAAGGATCAGCAGCAGGCTGATGGCAAATTGCAGCCATAATGCCCTGCGGGGAATACCGCTGGCGTCGGGTCTGAAGTATTGCCATAAGCGGTGTTGGGCGGCCATACCCGAAGTAACCCTTGGGCCTACCCAAACCATGGCGCTGATGCCCGATACCAGCAATAGCGATATCGCCAGGCCAAAGCATTGCGCTGCTGTTGCGCCGAACATATTCTTTGTAGCGATTGCACCAACCTCCAATTGTCCTGCGAGTGCCGCTACCGGCGTATGTTTCAGGAAAACGAACTGTAGCAGGGTATACAGCAGCGTCACGATAAGCGTGCCGCCAATAAGTGCCAGGGGCAGCGCTTTGCGCGGGTTGCGGAACTCCTCGGAGATATAGGCAGCGGCATTCCAGCCCGAATAAGAATAACTGACATAAACCAGGGCAATGGCGAAGGCCCCGGATTGCAGGTCGCGGTAATACGCCGCGTCCGGGGAGAACTCAACTGCAGCATGTCCTTTCATGATCAATCCCGGTAGGATCAGTGCGGCCATCACGGCAATCTTAAATAAAGTTGTGATCACCTGGAGCCGCGAACTCGTGCGCAGGGTAAGGGTATGCAGGAAGGTAATGCCGGCAATCATTACGATGGCTATCCATTTTGTGTCGATGCCTGTAACGGGGAAATACCGGCTAAAGGCAATGGCCGAAAGCGCTATGGGAGCTGCAAAGCCCACCGTGAGCGAGATCCAGCCCGACAGGTAACCCACTAACGGATGGTAGATTTCAGAAAGAAAAGCATATTCGCCACCCGATTTTTTGATGGAAGTGCCGACCTCTGCATAACTGAATGCACCGGCCAGGGCCAGCAGGCCGCCCAGTATCCACAGGCTCAGTATGGCCAGCGGGCTTTGCAGGTCTTTCAACTGGAATCCCAGGCTGGTAAAGGCGCCGGTGCCTACCATATTGGCGATTACGATGGCTGTGCCTGCCGCTGCGGTTAACTTATAGGGCTGTTTTAGGGTCATTCGTTTAAGTTGTGATTCGGTGCAGGTAGCCGGTATCCCGCTCCTGTCAGCGCTTTTAGAGAATTGTGGTCGCCGAGTCATCGGCAGGCAGATCGCTTTGGCCGACGAATACCGTCGTTTTTACGGGGCCTCTGAACAGGATATAACACAAGAGCAGGACCAGGATGGCGGCGCCTACCCACATGGCCTGTTGCCAGCCGGTTACAAAGGCGGCCCTTGCAACCCGCATCAGGGCGTCCGCCTGGCTGCCTGTGGCCGGCGCTATGGCCTGGGCATGGGCCAGTCCCTCCTGTGCGGTGGCCACGATCTTGCCCGGAAGCCCGGCCAGGCCAGATCCTATAGCATCCCGGTAACCGGCGGTAACCAAAGGGCCAAGCAATGCTACTCCCAGGGCCGTACCCAGCTCACGGGTAATATCATTCAGCGCAGAGGCTACGCCCTGGCGTTCCGGGGGCAGGGATGTGGTAATGGCCTCCGTTGATGGCGTCATCGCAAAACCCATACCCAGTCCCATCAGGATCAGGCCCGGCAGCACAGACAGGTAGCCGCCTGTAAGGGATACGAAACCGGCCATCAGCAATACACCCAGCGTTACCAGGGCAATACCCGAGGCCATAGTATACCGGCTGCCCAGGTGTTTGGCAAGTCTTGGGGCAATGCCCGAACCGGCCATCATCAACAGGGCCATGGGCAGCATGGCCAGGGTAGCCTGCAGGCCCGACCAGCCCAGCACGCCCTGGAAGAATGGAAACAGCACGATAAGGATACCAGCCTGCACACCGAAGAGGGTAAGCAGCGCCACGGAGCCACCCGACAGGCCCCGTTCGCGGAACAGGCGTATATCCAGCAGGGGCGCTTTATGACGCAGCTCCCAATACACAAAGGCAGCGGCGCTGATGATACCGCCAGCCAGGCTGAAGAGGACCATAGGCGAGCCCCAGCCTTGCCCCGGGGCTTCGTGCAGGCCATAGATAATGCCGGTGGCCGCAAGTACCGACAGTAGCGCCCCGCTGCGATCGAAGCTGTGAACGGGCCGCTCCGCCGAGTCCGGTACAAAGCGGATGGCCAGGACCAGCGCTATCAGGGCCAGTACAACGGGCAACAGGAATAACCAGCGCCAGCTCGCCACATCGACCAGCAGCGCCGACAGGTACATGCCCAGTATGCCGCCGCCACCGGCCACCCCGGTCCAGATGCCGATGGCTTTGGAGCGTTCTTCCCTGGGAAAAGTTGCGGTAATAACGGCCAGGGTAACGGGCATGATCAGGGCCGCGCCGATACCGGTCAGCAGGCGTGCCGCCAGCATCAGGGCGGCACTGGTGGCCAGGGCCGAAAGTACATTGGCCACGCCGAATACGATAAGCCCTGCTACTAACGTTTTCCTGCGGCCTATACGGTCGCCGGCCGCCCCGAGCGGCAACAGTAAGGCCGCAAGGGTAAGGGTGTATATATTGATGATCCATAATACCGTATTCTGCGATACATCGAAGGTCATGGCAAGCATCGGCTGGGCCACATTCAGGCCGCTTACCGAAGCGATTACGGCCATCAGCGCAATACATACGGCCGCCAGTATTTTTTTGAGCGCAGCCGGTGTCGCCGTGTTGGCCTGTATATCCGGCTTTTTATCTTCCGTGGTTAAGGGATACATGATTTCAGTTTTTATTTTATGAAGATTTTTCGTTGAAAAAACAAGGTGATTTACAACGTATCCAGGATGGGCGCGTCCGGATCTGTAGCGTCGATGAACGGCCTGATCTCTTTTCTTTTGATATCGCCTTTCATAAGGTCGACGAGCAGGTAGATCGAGGGTACGACAAACAACGTGAGCAGCATCGAACTGGTCAAGCCGCCGATCAATACCCAGGCGAGCCCGTTCTTCCATTCCGAACCCGCGCCCGATGCCAGGGCAATGGGCAACATGCCGAATATCATGGCCAGTGTCGTCATCAGTATCGGGCGCAGCCTGGCCTTACCGCTTATAATCAGGGCCTCTACGGTGTTTTTACCCTTTGCTTTCAACTGGTTGGTAAAGTCGACGATCAGGATACCGTTTTTGGCCACCAGGCCGATCAGCATGATCATACCCAGCAGGGAAAAGAAGTTGAGGGTCTGCATCGTCAGGGCCAATGCCAGCAAGGCGCCGATAATGGCTACGGGTATCGAAAAGAATACGACGAAAGGATATACAAAGGAATTGTAGAGCATGACCATAACCAGGTAGACCAGCAATATGGAGGCAATGAGCGCCATGCCCAGGTTGGAGAAGGTTTCTTTCATATACTTCATCTCGCCTTCCGCATCGATATGGACATCCTTGTCGAACCGGGCCTGCCGGATAAACGGGTCCAGCTCGCCGGTGATCGCGCCCGGTGTTACGCCCAGTACCTGGGCGGTAATGGTTACGGAGGGCATCCTGTCTTTCCGGTCCAGCTGTTTGGCGGCCATGCCGTATTGGAACTGCGCAAACTGCGCCAGTTTTACCGATTGCCCGGCTGCATTGATAAAGGACAGGTTGCGCAGGCTTTCTTCATTGCCCCGGTCGAATTTGTCGTAGGCAATATCGATATCATATTCTTTCTGCTGTTCGCTGTATTTGACATCGGTATTGCCGCTGAACGCGATATTCATCGCCATGCCTACCGCATCCATACTCAATCCCAGGCCGGCCATTTTATCCCGGTCGATCAGCACCTGTAACTCTGTGCTGCCTTTTTCTACCGATAACTTTACATCTGAGGTGCCTTTGATGGTTTTCAGTTTACCGGCGATCGCCAGGGCTGCCGCATAAATCTTATCGGGATCGTTACCGGATACCACCAGCGATACCGGCGCCTCGTTGGAGGTACCCATCATATTCATAATGGCCGAATTTACCTTTACGCCGGGCAATACCTTTTCCAGTTGCAGTTTGGTATAATGGGCAAACAGGTCGGAGGATTCCCGGCGTTGCTCCCTGGGCACCAGCTTTACATTGATCTCCGCTTTGTTTTGGGTGTTCCGGCTGCCACCCATCGTACCCGAACTGGTGCCCACGCTGGCATATACTTTTTGTACTTCCTGCTTTTGGAACAGGATGGTCTCTACCTTTTTTACCATCTCGTTGGTTTGTTGGAGCGTAGCGCTCTGCGGTAGTTCCAGGTTGATCAGCACTTCGCCTTTGTCGCCGTTGGCGGCAAATTCTCCTCCGATAAACCCGCCGCCGACCAATAGAAAGGAGGCGAAGATCAATACCAGGGCGCTGCCCAGCACCCATCTCTTTTTTACCAACGCCTTTGCCAGCATGCGGCCATAGCTATGGGTGATCTTATCCAGCCGGCTTTCAAACGCGTTGCGTATCCTGCCGGGCAGGGAACCCGGCGCAGGATGACTGATCCGGGCCAGGCGGGAAGCCAGTAAAGGCGTAAGGGTAAAGGATACGAACAGGCTCATCAGCGTGGCGATAACGATCACCATGGCATACTGGCCCAGCATATTAGAGATGATTCCGCCCACCAGGGTAAGGGGCAAAAACACGATAACATCCACCAGGGTAATGGCCACCGCAGTAAACCCTATTTCCTGCCTGCCGTCGATAGCGGCCTGTACCCTGTCCTTGCCTTTTTCGAGATGCCGGTAAATGTTTTCCAGCACCACGATGCTATCGTCTACCAATATGCCGATCACCAGCGAGATGGCCATCAGGGTCAGCAGGTTGATGGTATAGCCCAACAGGTTCATGGCGATAAATACCGATAACAGCGAGGCGGGGATCGATATCATTACGATCAGGGAATTGCGCAGGCTGTGCAGGAACAATAACATCACGGCTGCTACGATCACGATGGCCAGGAAGAAATCGACCATCACCAGGTCGGCGGCTGCTATGGTAAATTCAGAGCTGTCGTTGGCGATATCGAATTTCAGTTGCCGGTTGGCATATCGCTGTTCGACGGCTTGGAGTATTTCTTTTACAGCTTTCGCTACGGCTACGGTATTGGCATCTCTTTGTTTGATCAGTTGCAGGCCGATCGAGTTTTTACCGTCGATACGGTTATAGGTACTGATGTCTTTAACGCCGTCTTCCACGGATGCAATGTCCGACAGGCGTATCCTGGAGCCCGTGGCCGGATCGGTACGGATCACAAGGTTCCTGATGTCTGCTATGGATTGATACTTGCCCTTCAGTTTGATACTGGTCTCGGATTGATCGTTGGACAGTTTGCCTGCGGGGAATTCGAGGTTGCCGTTACCGATGGCCTGGTTTACCTGGAGCAGCGATACCTGGTACTGTTCGGCCCTGGCCCGGTTGATGTTCACTTTGATAACCCGTTCCTCGCCGCCGGCGAGGTCGACCCGGGCTACACCTTTTACTTTCGTCAGGTCCGGTTTGATCTCATCTTTGATCAGCGCATACAGCTCGGTAGGATTCATACGGGCCGTAACGCCAAAACGCATGATCGGCATATCGGTCATGGAGAACTTGCCGATGGCTGGTGGTTTCGCTGCCGCGGGCAGGTCTTTGGTTACTGCGTTCAGTTTGCGCTGCGCATCCTGCATGGCCTGTTCCACATCTGCGTCTGTTTTGAGCTGTATCGTTACCTGGGACAGGCCTTCGAGTGATGTCGATTTAATCGCATCTATATTGTCGATACCGGAAACCGCGTCTTCGATCTTTTTGGTAATACCGGTCTCCACCTCGCCGGGCGAAGCGCCGGGATAGGCCGTGGTCACGCTGAACAAAGACATCGACATGTCGGGTGTCAGCTCGTAGTTCAACCAGGAATAACTGATAATGCCCAGGAAGGTAAGCGCTATGAAAATGACCATGATAAACGATGGCCGTTTTATGGATAATGTTGTTATCGACATGACTGTTACAATTTGTTATGGGATTACCTGCACCGCAGATCCGTTACTGATATTCAACTGCCCGGTACGGATTACCTGGTCGGTAGTTGTAAGTCCCGCCAGTACCACGATGTTTTCGCCCTGTACCACCCCGGTCGTGATTTTACGGAGCACGGCCGTATTACCTTGCAGTACATAAACCTGCGGCTGTTGGAAACTGCCCACTATGCTTTGTACCGGTATCATCAGCGCCTGTTGCGGATGGGTGTTGCTGATCTGCGCCACGCCGCTCATACCGGCTTTCAGGGGGTAAGTGTTGCTGTTGGGTATTTGTATCTCTACGGGAAAATTCCGGTTGGCATCGGCCTGGGCTGCGATATAGACCACTGTACCGGTTACGGTGTAGCCGGGGTAGAGATCGGGGCTCACCGCTATTTTTTTACCGATGCCCAGCGCGCTCACCTCTTTATCCAGCAGCAATACCTGTAGTTTCAGCGAGGAGTTGTCGACCAGGTCGGCGACCACTGTCCCCGGGCTGAGGTAACTGCCGGCCTGTACATAGGCTTTGTGAACGGTGCCCGACATCGGCGCCGTAATGGTGGTAGCGCGGTTGAGGGTATTCAGGTTCCGGAGCTTCGACAGGGCCGATTCCACGCTTAAACGTTGCTCTTCGACCTCCCGGCCGGTTATGGCATTTGCCTGTAGCATATCTTCCATTTTTGCGAGGTCGGTTTTGGCTTTTTGTAGCGTTTGTGCCGCCAGCTGCCGGTCGATTTCGTTTTGCCGTTTTTCGATATGCGCTGCTTCGTTGTATACCGAAACCAGCACCTGGCCTTTTGTAATGCTTACCCCGTCTTTTAAAGAGGTGCTGGTAATACGCCCGGTGATGTCGGAAGTCAGTGCCATCGAGTTCACCGGGACAAAAAAGCCCGATGCCGTATAAGTGCTACCCAGGTCCCGGTATTGCGGGGTGGCTATGGTTACTGGAAATACAATCGTTTTGGTACTGCCTGTCGCCGCTTTGGCATCCAGTTTCTTTTTGTTGTTACCCAGCGTGAAAGCTACCGCCAGTAGTAGTACAGCGCCGGTGAGCAGGGCTGCGAAATTCTTTTTAATTTTTTTCATCTGTTATGTTTTAAGGGACAATCGGGCGTAATACGCTCCAGTGCCCGTGCAACGGGCCTTTTCCGTTTTATGGTAAAAGCGACTGCAGGTTGCCGGAAGCCTTCAGCAGTTCCAGCCGGGCCGATTGCTCTTCCAGGATAGCCTCCAGGTAAGCCTTCTGGGCATTGCGTACCGCCGTTTGATTATCGAGTAATTCCTTTAAGGTCGTATAGCCATTTTTGTATTGGATATAGGACAGGGCATACACTTCTTCTGCCAGCGTCCTGCTTGCCGCGGTACTGCTCCTGTTGGCCGTATTGATGATCAGTTTGTCTTTGGCCAACCGCAGTTCTTTGGCAACGGTGTTTTGCTGTATCACAATGTCCAATTGGTTTTGACGGTGTTCCAGCCGCAATTGTTTTATCCTGGCATCGGTATAGTTGCCATCGAAAACGGGCAGGGACAGTTTAATGCTGACCAGCGAATTGGGATACCAGGTCGTATTAGCCCGGAACAGGTTCGGATCGTTTTGCTGGGCCAGTAAACCATATTTGAAATTGACCGACAGTTTGGGCAGGTAGGCCCGTTGCATTTGTATCCTGCTCAGCTCCGTTACCTGGTCCCGGGCGGTGAGCAATTGCAGTGCCACCGGATTTGCCGGCAGTTCCCCGCTGATCCTTTCCTGTGTAAGGGCGGGGCGGGCCAGGGTATCGATGTAAAGCGCCTGTTCCAGGGGAAAGGCCATGGTGTATTTGAGCAATGTGATGCCTTGTTCATAGGCCAGGCGGGCGTTCTGTAGCTGTGTTTGCAGGTTGCTGCGCTCCAGTTGCAGGCGTTTCAGGTCCAGGACCTGGGCAAAGCCGTTGTCGAGCCGCGACTGCGTGCCGGCTATGAGCGAATCTGTTTTGTACAGGTTGCCATTGATGTCCTGTTGCTGCA
This sequence comes from Taibaiella chishuiensis, assembly GCF_003014535.1. Taxonomy (GTDB): domain Bacteria; phylum Bacteroidota; class Bacteroidia; order Chitinophagales; family Chitinophagaceae; genus Taibaiella; species Taibaiella chishuiensis. The sequence goes on from NZ_PYGD01000002.1 coordinate 548,415, forward strand.
GGAAGGCCACCTGGCTTACATTGTATGCCGTGCCGATATCGTAGATGATTTGCTCTGTCGTCTTTTGCTTATCGAGCAAGCCGATACGCGCCTGTTGTTTCGCTATTTGCTGATCGCTGATCTTTTCGAAATCGAGCAGGGTTTGCGATACGTCGATATTGGCGGAGCCGTTATATTTCGTGCCGAATTGTACGGCGGCGTCCTGCCCGGGCTTACCCATAAACTCGCCTGGTATGATCTGTGTGATCAGCTGCAGGTTGCGGGTATAAGCCGCATCGGCTTTGACCTGTGGCAGGTAACCGGATAACGCTTCCCTGAATTTCTGGTTGTACTTGTCCAGTTCATAATCCGACTTGCGGATATTGGGGTGATGCTGTACGCCGTATTGTACCGCCTGCTCCAGGCTGAAGGAGGTCGCCGCCTGCGCCCGGGAGTAATACTCCAGGACCAGTAAAAGGAACAATAGCCCGTAGCGGATGACTTTCGTTTTCATTTGTTTTATTTATTCAGTATTTATTAGTTTGTTCAGTAAATACTGAACCAATTAAAGCAAAAAAAATTATTTTCTCTTTTCCCATTTTTGAATGGCAACGGTAATCTCCTTATAGATAAAGTCCAGGAATTCGGTCACCTTTTTCAGGTCCTTGTTAAAGGCTTCTGTTTTGGGGCTCCGGGTTTTTAAAATCTCTTTCAGGATCACATTCAGGTCGTCGAATTTTGCGAAATTCTCCTGGGTCATTTGGGTCCAGTTACTCATCCGGCACCGGAAATAACGTTTGCGGTCCCCGAGTTTGGTGATGTACTCGATATGGTTGGTCATCTGCAGGGTATGGAGCGCATTACTGGTGCCGCTCTTACTCAGGTTCAGCGTTTCCCTGATTTCGTCGAAGGTGAGTTCTACTTTATCGGCCACCAGGAAAAGCCCCCACACCCGGCATTCTGCGGGCGGCAATCCGTACTTTTCATTCAGTACGCCAAATTGCTCGATAAGCTCTTTCTGTTTTTCAGTTAAGACCATATGGTATGCGTGATCCTGGTGGATACGGATGCAAAGATAGTAAGTTTTGTTAGTTCAGCAAATAGTGAACCAAATTTTTTCATAGACTTTTTCGATACCGGGTTCAGGTGTTGATTATACCAGGGTTATATTGCCGGTGAAGCCGGGGGCCTGGTGCTCATCAGCCGGTTTATGCCGGTGTATGTCGTTTGCCAGGCTGCGTACCAGGGTAATGATGGCCTGCTGATCATAACCATACAAGGCATGAAGTTGTTGTTGCGTGCCTTGTGTGGCAAAGGTGTCGGGCAGCCCCAGGCGTTTTACCCGGACCTGATAACCGTGTTCGGCGATAAATTCAAGCACAGCGCTGCCCACGCCACCGTTGATACAGCCGTCTTCTATCGTAACCAGGGTACTGAATTGCCGGCTTACCCCGTGCAGCAGGACGTCGTCCAGCGGTTTAAAAAAACGCAGGTCGTAATGGGCTATATCCAAATGCTCTTTTTCCAATACGGCACAGGCTTCCTGTACATACTGGCCCACAGCGCCCAGCGACAGGATGGCGATATCCTTGCCGGACCTGATCCTGCGGCCTTTACCGCACTCCAGTTCCCGGAAACCGGGAGGCAGGGTATTGCCATTGCCCGCAGCTTTGGGATAACGGATGGCGAAAGGCCCCATGCTTTTCCCGGCCTGTACGGTGAACAGCAGGTTACGCAGGTCTTCGAGGTCCATAGGCGCCGCACCGGTAATGCCCGGTATACAGCGCAGGTAGGCGATATCGAATGCCCCATGATGAGTAGGACCATCAGGACCAACAACGCCTGCCCGGTCGATGCAGAACACCACATCGAGTTGTTGCAGGGCCACATCATGGATCACCTGGTCATAAGCCCGTTGCAGGAAGGTGGAGTAAATGGTGCAGAAGGGTAAGAGGCCGTCGGTGGCCAGCCCGGCGGCGAAGGTTACGGCATGCTGCTCGGTAATGCCGGTATCGAAAACACGGTCAGGCATTTCCCGCTTCATGCGGCTCAATGCACTTCCCGATAACATAGCCGGCGATATCGCTACGATACGCGGGTTGTTGCCGGCCAGCTCTATTAAGGTGTTACCGAATACTTCCTGGAAGGTGGTGGCGTTGCCTGTGCCGGTCCTGATGCCGGTATGCTTATCGAATGCGCTTGTGGCATGCCATTGCGCCTTGTGCTCCATGGCCGGTGCAAAACCTCTTCCCTTTTCGGTGACGCAATGCAGCAGTTTGGGACCCGGTATATGTTTCAGTTTTTCCAGTATCCGGGTAAGTTTCTTCAGGTCATGCCCGTCTATGGGGCCGAAGTACCGGATGCTCAGGGCTTCGAAGAGGTTACTGTAGCGGAGCAAACCGCCTTTAAGGATCTTTTCCAGTTTGTATAACATCACTGCGGGGCCAGTGGCATCGTCCGGGGACAGCATTTTTTTGATACGCGATTTCAGGTTGTTATACTGTTTGCCCGTAGTGAGTTCGGAAAGATAATGTTGCAGCGCGCCGGTATTGGCGTCTATCGACATGTTGTTATCGTTGAGGATCACCAGCATATCGGCATTTTCGTAACCTGCATTGTTTAAGGCTTCGAAGGCCTGGCCTGCGGTCATGGCGCCATCGCCGATCACGGCAATGTGCTTGCGTGTGTTGTTGCCCTGCAGGCGTGCGGCACAAGCCATACCCAGTACGGCGGACAGCGATGTGGAAGAATGGCCGGTACCGAAGGCATCGAAATCGCTTTCGCTCCTGCAGGGAAAGCCGCTGATGCCATCCAGCAACCTGTTGGTGTGGAAAAGCGGTCCGCGCCCGGTAAGCAGCTTATGTGCATAAGCCTGGTGGCCCACATCCCATACGATTTTATCTTCCGGGGTATCGAATACATAGTGGAGCGCCACCGTCAATTCGACCACGCCCAGGCTCGAGCTGAAATGCCCGCCATGTGCCGATACGTGATCGATGAGGTAGGTTCTCAACGCCGAGCAAAGCCCGGTTAACTCCGAGAGGGTATAACGGCGTAGATCATCTGGCGTATCCATAAAACAGGGGTCGGTCATGCGGCTTTTTTCTTCAAAATTAAATGGCTTAGCTTTGTAGTACAGGTATAGAAAATGAAAAAATAACCAGTACAGATGAAACGATACAAATTCGAACTGTTTACGGCTGCTATAGAAAAGAATATCCGCGAGGGCATTTTTAAACCCGGCCACAAACTGCCCTCGGTGCGGGATCTGAAGGAACAGTATGGCACCAGTGCCAGTACGGTCCAGAACGGCTACGAGTACCTGATCATCTGCGGACTGGTGGAAAGTGTACCCAAGTCGGGTTATTATGTAAGCAACCGGATACCGGAACCGGAAAAGCAGGGCAGGGTACGGCGGGAACCCGTAGTACGCGATGCTGTTTTTAAACGGCACCTCGGTCTTACGACTTCGCAGGGATTGGGCCGTAGTTTTTCTGAGTTCAATGTCGCTGCGCCGGGCGACCTTTTAATGCCGCAAAAGTTATTGCTGCGTACCATGCAGCAGGTGATCAGGGAACAAGGCGCGGGTTTGTTGCGTTATTACCCGGCCAATGGTTCGGCTGCGCTCCGTAATAATATCGTTAAACGGGCTGCGGCTTACCAAACGGCTATCGACCCGGAAGAACTGCTTATTACCGACGGCGCGCTGCAGGCCTTATACATTGCCCTGGCTGCGGTATGCCAGACCGGCGATGTGGTAGCGGTAGAAAGCCCCTGTGTTTTTTCCGTGCTGGAGGTGATCCGGGTATTACAGCTTAAGGTGATCGAGGTGCCGGTGGACCCGCAAACGGGCTTCGATCTTAGTTTCTTTAAAAAAGCCTGCGCCCGTAACCCGGTCAGGGCGGTGGTGGTTACGCCTAATTTTCATAACCCTACCGGTATACTATTAAGTCCTGCGCAAAAGCAGGAGCTGCTGGCTATCGCCCTACAGCATCATGTAGCGCTGATCGAAAATGATATCTATGGCGATCTCAACTTTCATGGTCCGCGTCCGTCAACTATAAAAGGCCTGGACGACAGCGGCCTGGTATTGTCTTATACTTCCTATGCAAAGACCCTGGCGCCGGGTATACGATTGGGCTGGCTGGCAGCCGGTAAGTTTATGCAACGGGCAGAGCAGGTACGGTTTGCACTTGGCAGCACGGTGGCGCCTTTGTACCAGGAAATGGTAAACCGTTTGCTGACGGCCAGCAGCTACGAGCGGCATGTACGCGCCTTCCGGCTCCAGCTGGCCCGGAATGCTTACCTGGCGCTTAATCTGCTGTCGGAGCACTTCCCGGAAAAGACCCTTGCCTTAACGCCTGCGGGAGGGTATAACATCTGGGTAAAGATGCCGGGGCATACGGATATGGCACATTTCTATAACCATTGTGAAAAGGCCGGGGTAAGGTTTACACCGGGGTATACGTTTTCGTTTTCCAACGCTTTTGACCATTATTTCCGCCTGGTTTTTGCCGATAAATTTTCGCCCAAAAGGATCCGTGCCCTTAAGGCGGCAGGCAGCAAATTATAACTGTACCAGTCCTGTTTTTAGCAGCTGTACCGGTTTGCGGCCCGCGAGCCACCTAATTTTGCCGGTATAGACAGATACCTTTATGAATATTATTACAAAATTTACCGTGGCTACCGAACAGGGCATAGATACCCTGTTGTCGCTTACCCATGCACTGGCCAGGGAGCAATATGCTGCATTGCTGGACCCGGCCGACCTGGATCATTACATCTCCCGCCGTTTTAATATAAAAACACTTACCGCCGAAATCAATAGCCTGGCCAACCAATGGCTGGTGGTATATGCAGATAATAATGCTGCGGGTTATGCCCGCATTACAGGCAAGGGTGCAAGACCCGGTATACTGGAAGGTAAACGTGCCATACGGATCGCGGACTTTGGCATACTGCGCCAATACACGGATCCTGCTGTGGCTGCCGCCTTGTTTGATAAATGCCTGTCTGTTTGCCAGCCTTATGATCATACCTGGCTGCAGGAATATACCGGCAGCCCGCTGAACAGCCTGCTGGAGCGCCATGGCTTTGTACGGCAGCCGGATACCGTTGTGCCGGATGAGCTGCCGCTTGCATCGGTATGCTGGATACGCTGAGGATTGTGGTTTTATACCCCGGAGGTTATAGAGAATACGTTAACTTCGTCTAAGGCATGTTACGCTAAGTCCTGTTCAGGATTACTACAGGATCGGGTCTTAGCTTTGCCGTAACGGACAAGGGGACGATGGCTTGTTTATTGTTAATACCAACAAGTCGTCATCCAACTCTTCTTTCAAAACCAGGGAATATGTGGAAACTTTATGCAATCCTTTCGGCGGTATTCGCCGCGCTTACGGCCATACTGGCCAAAATGGGGATCAAAGGGATCAGTGGTAACCTGGCAACTGCGATCCGTACGGTGGTTATCCTGTTTGTGGCCTGGGGCATTATCGTGTTCAGCGGCGAGTTGCGCGAGCTTAAAACACTCAGCAAAAACAATCTTTTGTTCCTGGTCTTGTCGGGGCTGAGCACCGGTCTTTCCTGGATCTGTTATTTCAAGGCCCTGGAAACCGGTAATGCCTCCAAAGTGGCGCCTATCGATAAACTGAGCGTGGCCATAACCATGGGGCTTGCCTTCCTGATCCTCAAAGAGCCGCTGGATGTCAAAACCATTATAGGTGGTTTGCTCATCGTCAGCGGGTCGATCATTATTCTTTTGTAAAAAATGAGGCGTTACGAGTGTTGTTATTCCTCCTGCTTTTTGACACCGGCTTTGTAATAGCTGCGCCCGGTGGGCCCTGGCGCTTACTGTTACCTTTATTTGCATAATATATGTCATTTTGATATTTATTAAAAGATTGTATATTTATGCGGGCCAAAGCCAGAAGCTATGAGGAAACACTACCGTCTGTTCATTGCCATCCTGTTTGCAGCCGCGGGCATTGCCCGCCCCCAACTTTACGCGCAGGAAGCAACTGTTGCCGCCGATACCCCCAGGAATTTTTCTGCCTTTAAACGTTCCGTTTCTTTCAGCGGCCTGTTGCAGACGCGGTATGTAGCTTCGCTCAGCCGGAATGTCGATGTCAATGGGGTTAACTTCAACCAGGACACCAAAGATCCTGTAACCAATGCCTTTTTCGTAAAACGGGCGCGGGTTATGATCAAGGCTAATGTCAACGATCACTTCTCCGCCAACTTCATGGTTAATTTTGCCGAGTTCAGTTCCAATCCTATAAACAAGGTGCTGGAGAACGCGTATATCAAGTATACGCTCAACCGGCATTTGAATGTACAGGCGGGACAGTTCCGGCCCTTCTTCGGTATCGAGGATGCCGTGCCCGTGGACCTGATCCGGACCATGGATTATTCCAACCAGTATTATACGTTTGGCGCCAATGGCTGGCAAAGCTTCCAGATCGGCGTAACCGTATTCGGCGATATTACCGCCGATGACGAAAACCCCATGCGTTACTATGTTGGCGGTTATAACGGCAATAACCGCAACCAGGCTTCCGATAATGATGATACCAAAAATTTTTATGCCCGTCTGGAAAAGAAATTTTTGAAAAGCATTACCGTCGGGCTCAATGCGGGTACCGGCAGCAGCGCCAGCGCCACGGGCAATGCCTGGGGCGGCGATGTGTCGGCCCGTATCGATTTGTCGAAGAAGTGGAAGCTGTTGCTGATGGCAGAATATAAGTCCGGTACCAACTTTACGGCCTTCCATGCGGCCAAGGAGCCCGACCCGAGATTGGGCGATTACCGCATGCGCGGTTTTTATTTTTTCCCCATCCTGCGCTTCGAATACAAAGCGCCAAGAGTACGCGCTATCGAATTTTCGACCCGCTACGAACATTTTAATGAATCGTTTAAAAAGGCCGACAACCCGCGCCAGACCCTTATTCCCAACCTGAGCCTGATCTTTGCCGACGATTTTTTTGCCACGCTCCAGGTCGGTACGGCCATAGACCTGTATAAAACCGAAATACCGCTCACTGCCACTTATAACCATAGCCTGTTGTATGTTCAATTACAATGTCGCTTCTAAATCCCGGTACTATGAAAGAAATAAATCTAAAAGCCCTGCTGGTCACTGTAATCATTGCCGTGGTAATCTGGTTTATACCGGTACCTGAAGGACTTAAGCCCAATGCCTGGCACCTGCTGGCTATTTTTGTCGGTACCATTGCCGGTATTATTCTCAAAGCCGCATCGATGGGTACGATGGCGATGCTGGGTATAACCATGTGCGCCGTTACCCAGGTGCTGGCCCCCGGCAATCCGGTCAAATCGGTTACCGATGCGCTCAGTGGTTTTGGTAATGCCACCATCTGGCTGATCGGCCTGGCTTTCTTCATTGCCCGCGGTTTTATTAAAACAGGCCTGGGTACCCGTATGGCCTATTATTTTATCCGCCTGTTTGGTAAAGGGCCGCTGGGGCTGGCTTATGGCCTCAATACCGCCGACCTGATCCTGGCGCCGGCTATACCCAGCAATACGGCAAGGGCCGGTGGTGTTATTTTCCCGATCATGAAATCGATCGCCGTAAATATGGGATCCGTGCCGGAACAGGCAGACACGCATAAAAAGATCGGGGCCTTCCTGACCCTGAGCAGTTATAACGCCAACATGATCACCTCGGTCATGTTTCTTACGGCTACGGCCAGCAATCCCATGGCGCAGAAGTTCGCCAAAGACCTGGGCATTCATATCACCTGGACCAGCTGGGCCGTAGCGGCTTTTGTTCCCGGTATTATCTGTTTCCTGCTGCTGCCTTTATTTCTGTACCGGTTCTTTCCGCCGCAGCTGAAGAATACCAAAGAGGCGCCGGCTATGGCTGCGGCCAAACTGAAAGAGATGGGCCCGGTGAGTAAACAGGAGTGGCTGATGGTAGCCACTTTCATTATCCTGCTGGTGTTGTGGATATTTGGCAACCTGTTCTCGATAGACGCGACTACCGGTGCATTGATCGGGTTGTGTATCCTCCTGCTTACAGGCGTCCTTACCTGGGAAGATGTAAAGGCCGAAAAAGGCGCCTGGGACACGATCGTATGGTTTTCTTCCCTGGTGATGATGGGCTCCTTCCTGAATTCGCTTGGTTTTATCGGCTGGTTCGGCAACCTGGTGGGGGGCAAGCTCAGTATGCTGAGCTGGCAGTGGGCTTTCCCGCTTATCGTACTGGTCTATTCGTATTGCCATTACCTGTTTGCCAGCGCTACGGCACAGGCGGCGGCCATGTATTCCGTATTTCTTACCGTTGGTATCTCTGTCGGCGTACCGGGCACCATGCTGGCCATTTTCCTCGGTGCTGCTGCAACGCTTATGGGCGGGCTTACCCATTATGGCCACGGGCCTGCCCCTATCTTTTTCGGCAGTACTTATGTGGATATGCGTGACTGGTGGAAACACGGCTTCTTTATCAGTGTGCTCTTCCTGGCCGTATGGTTTGCGGCCGGCGGCCTCTGGTGGAAGGTGCTGGGACTTTGGTAACTTAAAACACAAGCGTATGCGATCAACTCAGATATCCAAAATCTGGATGGCGTTAACCGGCACTTTTCTTTGCCTGTTCCTGGTTATACATTTGCTGGGCAACCTGCAGCTTCTATTGCCTGCAGACCGCGCCAGGGCTTCTTTTAACTGGTATTCCCATCTGCTGTCGGGCAATGTCCTCATCAAGCTTATAGAATGGCTCCTGTTTGTGAGCATCCTGGCACATATCGTCTATGCCTTATTGCTCACCCTGCGCGCGCGTAAGGCCAGTGGCCGCGGTTATGTATATGATAAGCGAAAAGCCTCGAGTACCTGGAACAGCCGGAATATGGGCTTCCTGGGTATGATCATCCTGCTGTTCCTGGTGCTGCATCTCAAAGACTTCTGGTACCGGTACAAGTTCGGGAACCTGCCACTTGACGAGCAAGGGTATACCGATCTCTATGCCATAGTGGTCGCGGCTTACGAAGAGTTCTGGTATGTATTGCTTTACCTGGCGGGTATTGCGGCGCTGGGTTTTCATTTGTTACATGGCTTCAGCAGTGCGGCCCGTACCCTGGGTTTATACCATCCCCTGTACAGCAAAGTGGTGCGTGTAGCGGGTAAGCTGTACACCCTGGCGATTACTGCGGGCTTCATGATCATCCCTGTTTATATTTACTTCAATAAAGCCTGATCCTATGGATGCAAAAATTCCCCCGGGCCCCCTGGCAGATAAATGGAACTATTATAAAGCGCATGCGCGGCTGGTAAACCCGGCCAACCGGAAAAAAATGAAGGTGATCGTGGTAGGGACGGGTCTTGCGGGCGCCTCCTGCGCCGCATCCCTGGCCGAACAGGGTTATGCCGTCGATTGCTTTTGTTTCCAGGACTCGTCGCGCAGGGCGCATTCTGTGGCGGCGCAGGGTGGGGTAAATGCCTGCAAGAATTATAAGAATGACGGCGATAGTGTATACCGGATGTTTTACGACACGATTAAAGGCGGCGATTTCCGTTCGCGTGAGGCCAATGTATACCGGCTCGCAGAATGTTCGGCCGCATTGATCGACCAGGCTGTAGCACAGGGCGTGCCATTTGCCCGTGAATACAGCGGTTACCTGGATAACCGTTCTTTCGGCGGTGTGCAGGTATCCCGTACCTTTTACGCAAGAGGACAAACCGGGCAACAATTGCTGCTGGGCGCTTACCAGGCCCTGATGCGGCAGGTACATACCGGTAAAGTGGCGCTGCATACCCGCCACGAGATGCTAGACCTCGTGGTCGTGGAAGGAAAGGCCAAAGGCATTATTGTTAGAGACCTGGAAACCGGTAAGCTGGAGCGTTATGCTGCAGATGCCGTAGTGCTGGCCAGTGGCGGATATGGTAAGATCTATTACCTGTCTACGCTTGCGATGGGCTGCAATGCATCCGCAATATGGCGGGCTCATAAAAAAGGCGCCTATATGGCCGGCGTAAGCTGGGTGCAGGTGCATCCGACCTCGCTGCCGCAATCGGGGCAGCACCAGTCTAAGCTGACCCTCATGTCTGAATCGCTGCGTAATGACGGGAGGATATGGGTGCCATTGAAGGCCGGAGATACGCGTCATCCCAACGATATCCCCGAGCCGGAAAGGGATTACTACCTCGAACGGCGATATCCTTCCTTCGGTAACCTGGCGCCCAGGGATATTTCTTCCAGGGCCGCAAAAGAACGGATAGATGCAGGACATGGCGTAGGCGCTATGAAAAACGCAGTCTACCTCGATTTTTCCAAAGCGATCGGTGAACAGGGTAAAGACAAGATCGCCGAAAAATACGGCAACCTGTTTACTATGTACCAGAAGATAACCGGCATCAATGCCTATGCACAACCTATGCTGATATCGCCTGCCGCGCATTTTACCATGGGCGGGCTCTGGGTCGATTATACGCTGATGAGCACCATAGCCGGTTTGTTTGTGTTGGGCGAGGCCAATTTTTCGGATCATGGCGCTAACCGCTTAGGCGCCAACTCCCTGTTGCAAGCCTGTGTGGACGGTTATTTCGTGGCGCCCTATACGATTCCCGACTACCTGGCCGGCGAACTGAAGGCCGAAAAGGTAACGACCGCTCATCCTGCTTTTGACCTGGCCGAAGCACTGGCGCAAACAAAGATCGACGAGTTACTGTCTATACAGGGCGATCTGCCTGCCGACTATTTTCACAAGAACCTGGGGCGCTTGCTCTACGATACCTGTGGCCTTTCCCGTTCTAAAGAAGGCCTGGAGCGGGCCATACGCGAGATTGGGGAATTGCGGCAGGAGTTTTACCGCCGCCTGAAAGTTACGGGCGATGATAAAGTGAATACCGAACTGGAAAAAGCCGGTCGTGTAGCCGATTATCTCGAACTCGGCGCACTGATGTGCCGGGATGCCCTGGCGCGGGAAGAGTCCTGCGGGGCGCATTTCCGTGAAGAGTACCAGACTGAGGATGGCGAAGCGATGCGTAACGACCGGGACTTTTGTTATGTATCGGCCTGGGAATGGCAGGGGGCAGACCAGCCTCATGTCTTACATCCCGAACCGCTCGTTTTTGAACAGGTAGCGCTGAGCACCAGGAGTTATAAGTAGACTGTTCTGCGGGACAGGATACAGCGATCATCTCTTAAAAAAACAAGGTTATGAAAATACATCTGAAAATATGGAGACAGGATGAACGGGACGGTCCCGGCGGCATGGTCAGTTATACGTTGGATGATGTGACAGAAGATATGTCTTTCCTGGAGATGCTCGATGCCTTAAACGGTGTGCTGATCGGCAAAGGCGAACGGGTTATCGAGTTTGATCATGATTGCCGGGAGGGCATTTGCGGGCAATGCGGGTTGATGATCAATGGCAGGGCGCATGGCCCCTTACCGCATGTAACCACCTGCCAGCTGCATATGCGTTCCTTCCGCGATGGCGATACCATTTATATAGAACCCTTCAGGGCCGCGGCTTTCCCGGTGCTGCGCGATCTTAAAATAGACCGGTCGGCATTCGACCGGATCATCCAGTCCGGCGGGTATATTGCCGCGGGCACCGGTTCGGCGCCGGAAGCAAACAGTATCCTGGTTGCGCATGATACTGCCGAGGCGGCTTTTGATGCCGCGGCCTGTATCGGTTGCGGCGCCTGTGTAGCTACCTGTAAAAATTCGAGCGCTGCCTTGTTTGTGTCGGCGAAAACCGTGCACCTGTCCTTATTGCCACAAGGCAAGCTGGAAGCGCCTCAGCGGGTAAACGCTATGATCGCACAAATGAACGCCGAACAATTCGGTCCTTGTTCCAATACCGAGGCCTGCGAAGTAGAATGCCCCCAACAGATATCAGTGCTGCATATAGCACGTATGAACTGGGCATTTAATAAATCGAGACTGCTGGGCCGGAAGGGCTAGTCTGCAAGCCGCATAGCCGGCCTGAATCCTTTGTCTATACAATAGTGTGCGTTACCGCAGGTATGAAGCTTGCAGGTGACTATCGTTATGGCCGTTTACGCAGCTATGCGCCAATCGGCACACTTATGAATTTTTAAGATAAGAACCGGGCGGACCTTCTGCTTTTTTCCCCGGAGCAGCTTACTATTGTACCCGGTTCATCGGGCGTTTTAGCAGCGCTTATTTCCACCGATACGGAATTAACCTGTTTAAGATCCCGGTACCAGCCGGTACATTCAAAAATTACCCTCGAAATCAATTAAGAAAGGATAGGCATGACCGGGATGGTAATATACCGGACCGGCTCCCGTTGCATGCTTGCTTATGCAGCGAAAACGGGTGCACATGCGTATCCACACATCCGCCAGTTCGCTTCCGGCTGCCTGGCATGACGAGAAATCCGGATCTGCTTACAATTTGTTTTCATCATTAAAACGCCTCTTTTATGAAAAAGACAATGACAAGTCTCGCGGTATGCCTGCTCGCTTTTGCGGCGACGGCGCAAACCACGGTATCCTTTAAGCCCAATGCAGCCGCCGGCCAGGATACCCACGTATGGAAACTGGATAATGGTTCGGTGCCTACCGGGCTTCCCGGCACACCCGCTACGCTCAATTTCGGTACCAGTACCGAATTGGACGCCATGCGCTGGACCTGGGATGGTAACCCGGGAACCATAAGAGGTTTGATCCGGTTTGCGGGTCTTAGTACGCTACCGGCCGGTGCGCAGATCATTAGTGCCACATTGGTACTGCGTACCCCAAGCACGACCGGATCCTGGGGCAATAGCTACTTTACCGGCAGTCCCTATCCCTTGTCCAATCTCGGTTGGGTAAAACGGGTGCAGCCCGGCGCCGCTAATAATTGGACTGAATCGGGTGTTACCTGGAACCTGCAACCGGCCACGGATCCTGTTACCGCCAACTGGGTGACCCTGCCGCTGACGACTTCCCGCTGGAGTTATACCGCTTCGATGAACGTGACGAATATGGTACAGCAGATCGTAACCGGCCTGGCCAGCGATCCCTATGCCAATAACGGTTTCCAGATCTCCATGCAGGATGAATCGACGTACTACCGAGGGCAGATTTTTGCTTCCAGCGATCATGCTGATGCCGCGTCCTGGCCCGAGCTTATCGTGACTTACGATGTATGCAAAGCCGGTTTCCGCTTCTGCTCCAGCACGGCTAATCCTTATATGTATACTTTAAGGGCAAATTACCCGCAAAGTGCCTATAACTGGACGGTAAACGGAGTACCTGCAGGCAATACGCCTTCGGTAAATGTAAATATTGCTGCAACCAGCACGGTTTGCCTGAATGCCGTAAACGCTACCGGTACGGCGTCCTGTACGAAATGCCTGACTATATGCCCGGGCGATAATCCCACCGGGCTTACACCTTGTCCCGGCGACTTTGCCTACTGTTCCAATACCGACAACCCTTATGCTTATACTTTTAACGCCATGCCCGGGCAACAGTCATACGACTGGAACTTTAACGGTGTTTATCTCGGCAATACCGCAAGTATTAGTTATACCTTTCCCATCACCAGCGGTTATTACCCGCAATTCTGCCTGAAGGGTATGAACAACAACCTGGAATGTACACGCTGCATCGTCTTTTGTATACCCAATAACCCGTATCCCAAACCCGGGCGCGGAGAGGAACCGGGAAGCGATGACGGCGTGGCAGGTACCGGTACGGTACTCCGAGGCGACGACCCGGGTTTAATCAACCATGTCACGATAACGCCAAATCCTACCAGCACCGGTTGGAAGATAGGTCTCAATGCCCCGGCCAAAGGCAGTGTTGCGTTCCGGGTGTACGACATTACCGGAAGGGTGATGGACCAGATGCAAAAGACGGTGGAGCCCGGTAGTAATACCCTTTACCAGGATGCCAGTGCTTATCCTGCCGGTATTTACTACCTGGAAATAAAAGGGCCGGGTATCCAGGTCAAAGAAAAAATGGTAAAGGTGCACTAAGCGTCCTTGCTTGTACGATTGAAGGCCATCTCCCCGGAGATGGCCTTTTTTGGCGGTGCCTATAGCTGTATTGCAACTGGCTATGGCATAGACCCTGCCGGGGTTTATTTATTATGGTAATTTTGCAAAAAAAACAGGAGGTGCTCATGGAAGAAACAACGGGGTTGCTGGAAAAAATAAGACATCATGACCAGGTTGCGATTGCGCTGAACGAGAATTGTGCCATACCGCTTCCCGACGATGTTATGCGGATCCTGCGCCAGCCGCACCGGCTTTCGTTTTACTATTTCCAATACCTGGAAAAGGGTAATGCTACTTTTAAAACTGACCTCGAAGACTTTACCATTCATGACGGCGAACTGGCCTTTGGCCTGCCCAACCAGGTATTTACCAAATTGCCTTACGATAAGGACATGCAGCAATATGCACTCTCCTTCGATGACAACACACTGCGGCTCTTGCCTGGCACGTATGCCTTCCTGCTCAACCCCTTCGGCGCACACACGATATCTTTTGACGAGGCTGCACGGCAGCGGGTTAAAAACCTCTTTGCAGGCCTGTTTCAACTCCTGCACAGCAAAGGCAAGCAGAAAAAATCAGAAGTGATCCTGGCACACTTACATACCTTGCTTACCGAATTCAATACCGCTTATTTTGAACAGTACCATAGCCATGAACCGCAGGTAAATCCAAGGCTGTCGAAATATATTGCCTTTAAACTGGCGGTAGAAGAGGAACTTGCCGAACAGCACGATGTACAAAGCATCGCCGGCAAACTGGCCCTTACATCGGGCACACTCTATGGCATCGTTAAAGAATATGCCGGTGTATCGCCCAAGGAGTGGATCACTAACCGCCTTATGCTGGAGGCGCAGCGTAAACTGCAATACGGCAACATGTCGGTAAAGGAACTGGCCTACGACCTGGGTTTCAGCGATCCCGGGTATTTTTCCCGTCTCTTCAAAAAGAACACGGGTAAGAGTGTAAGCCGTTATTTATCCGATCTCAGGGATTTGTCCCGTAATTAAGAGGATTTGTCCCTGCCGCGGCGTAAGCGGCCTGTTACCTTCGCGGGGTCAAATCAATAAAACAAATGAAGACAGCATTAATTACCGGGGCCAATAAAGGGATTGGCTTCGAGACGGCGAAAATACTCGCCCGGCAGGGTTTCTTTGTCTATTTAGGTTGCCGCAACGCGGAAAACGGCCAGGATGCAGTTGCAAGGCTGCAAGCCGAAGACATCGGTTCGGTGGCGGCTATCCCGCTGGATGTTACCGACCAGGCATCGGTCGATGCGGCCCGGCGCATGATCGCTGAAAAAAGCGGGGTGCTGGATGTGCTGATCAATAATGCCGGTATCGCCGGTGTGTTTGAGCAGGATGCATTAACGACCGGGGCTGATGAATACAGCAAGGTGTATGATACCAATGTATTGGGCGTGGTAAGGGTTACACAAGCCTTTATGGACCTGCTCCGTAAAGCGCCGCAACCCCGTATCGTCAATGTGAGCACGGCTATGGCCTCGCTTACCCTGGCGGGCGATATCCATAACGAACAATATCCCCGGAGGTTCGTGGTCTACCAGTCGTCCAAAGCCGCTTTGAATATGTATACCCTGAACCTTGCTTACGAGCTGCGCGGCACGCCTTTTAAGGTCAATGCCGTTTGCCCGGGTTATACGCAAACCGACTTTACCGGTCACCAGGGTACCAGTACCCCGGAGGAGGCCGGGCAACGTATTGCCAAATATGCCCTGATCGCAGAGGATGGGCCAACGGCAAAGTTTATCAGCGAGGAGTATTTTCCCGAACCGGCGGCTTGTCCCTGGTAAGGCTCCCGTATCAAGCCGTTCCGGATGGGACGGCTTGATACTTCTGCTTCAAATGTAGTGCTGTAGCGGTTTCCGGAAAACGTGGGGCGGGGCTTGCTCCTGTTCTTTCAACAAGATCAGGGGAGGCTTATAAACATATGGTAATAGCGGCCGCCGGCAAAATTTATTGCTGCTCCAAGCCGGAACCCCATGCGTTCGTATAGTTTTTGTGCACCGGGGTTTTCGAGATCGACCAACAGGCCTGCCTGTTTAAACCCCTTTTCCTGCGCATAGTTGATGGCATGTTGCAGCAGCAGGCTGCCCGCTCCTTTACCCCTTGCTGCGGGCGTTACGGCAATTGCATCCAGGTAAAATTCTTTCCCTTCGGTTTCGGGTTCCGGCACGAGGTTGTTCCCGTATTGTTGCCGCATCAGGTCCAATACCGGTTGCCGCAGTGCTGTAAACCGGTCGCCATCGTAGCCGGTCATTGCGCCGGCAATATTTCCTGTTTCATCGACAGCCACAAAGGTGTTTTCATAACTATAGAGGTTGCCTGTTTCTTTGAAAAGCTGTGCCAGGAAAGCGATTGCTTCCTCCTCGTCTTCTTTCCCGATAAATTTAAAGATAACGTCTTCCATTGCTGCGAGCAGGATCGCGGGTACTATTGGATGATCTGCTACCGCTGCGGCTCTTATGGTCAAATGCATATTCCTAGCCCTTTGTGGATTAAAAACACAAACCTAACGTTTTTCCGCTACAGGTATCGACGTCCTGTAGCGCATATACTGCCCCGGTCTTCCTCCGGCAATGGCGGCAGCACCACCATATTACAAAATGCACCTAGAAACCGCGTAGGTGTTAACGGCTGCATGACAAAGCGCTGGTAATTTTGCACCCAGGTTTACAGCAAGGTTATGGATTAAAAAATGGCCGCAGGACGTAGCGGCAGGCGTTGGTATTCAAGGTTGGAAAGCAGGATTGTATTATACATAATATAATTGGGTATAAGCTTCGTTAATCGCCACATACAACAGGTGTGGTTCCGTTACCCGTTTCCTCCGGGTATTTCCCGCCAAAAAATGATACCCGTTCCATACGTACAGGATGATCTGTAAGCACAGGCCTGATATGACCAGGCAGGGCCATCAATGAATTGCCGGCAGCATTGCAGTAGCTGCCGGTAGAGGTGTTTTTTGTGATTTAATTATTTGATTTACAATAAATAATAAAATAAAAAATTAATTAAATTCTATAAAATTTACCAACCTGCTTTAACACTGCCCGGTCTTATAAGGTATAACAAAAACGAAGATTAAATGCGAAACAAAATGACCAGGATCCCGACTTTAGCCCTGCTACTTACCGCCGCTTCCGTAACACCCGTATCGGCCCAGATTACCAATCCCGCGCCTTATTGTGCAGCCGGTTACGACGAGGGCGCTATGCCCGTCGCGCACTATATATCCAATGTGAAAATCGGTACGCTGAACAATAGTTCGGGCACAACACAATATGCCGCGCCGCATTATGTGTTCTACAACAATGTACAGGCGCCCGCTTTAGTTAAAGGCAATACCTACCCGCTTAGTATTACCCACGATAATGCTGTTTCCACGCATTTCGTGGCAGTGTATATCGACTTTAATAAGAACAATAGTTTTGCCGATGCAGGCGAACTGGTACTGCAGCAATATACGCAGGGTATTACCTCGCCTGCAACGGCAAATGTTATCGTTCCGGCAACGGCTGTAGCGGGTGTTACCCGTATGCGGGTCATGGTGTTTGAAGATGACCGGTACACTTACGGAAACACGGTTCATACAAGCCCTACGCCCTGTACCGATGATGCAGGCGGTAAATTTGACTGGGGAGAAACGGAAGATTACAATGTCAACATTACAGCAGGCGGTGGTACGGGCATCGAAGACCTGGGCAGCCAGGCCGCCTTGGTCTGTTTTCCTTTTCCCGCCAAAGACCGTGTATACTTTAATGCGGCCTGTTATGGCGCCGATGTTTCCCTGTTCGATATCAGCGGCCGGCGTGTGACGCAATACAAAAACCTTACTGCTGCGGGCATTGACATTAGCCCTGTCGTAAACGGGCTGTACTTTTTGTGGATTGAACAAGCCGGTAAAGTGCTCACGCGTAAAATACAGGTATTGCATTAACCTGCCCATGGGCTTTCAATATCCTCACTATGCAACAAAAATAAAATGTATGCGCTTGCGTACATTTTATTTTTTAAGGTAATCGTGCCGCCCGCGATATAGCTTTGGCCAAAGCCTGGTGTGGCCCGGATAGTGTGCCGGTCTGTTATCCGGCAAAATGCGGAAAAATGTGCAAATTTGTTCCCGGTTGCCTGGTCCGGCAGGGCTTGTTTTTTTATTGACGCTATAGTTCCCAAAAATGGTCCAGTTTCTCAGCATAAAATCTATACAGGAGCGGATCCGGATGGATGAAGATCTCCGGGTGTACGATATCGCTATCGTAGAGGACGTTCATAAAATAGAAGACGGTTATACGGATTTTGAGCACCAGTTCGACGGCCTCATCTTATCCTTTTGTATCGCGGGTAGTATGGGGCTTAAGATCAACTTCAATAACTATGAGATCAGCTCCGGCGCTATGGTCGTGGTATTGCCGCAGCTGATAATAGACCCGGTTCATGTTTCCGAAGACCTGCGCCTGGTGTCTTTAGTCATGTCCCTGGACTTTATCAGCAGCTTCCCGGTGTTGCGTGATTTTATCACCAACGACGAACTCCGCAGGCGGCCGGTAATCAACGCGGAAGAGCAGCAGCACGGATTGTTTGAAGCCCTGGTATCGCTGTTGCAAAAGCATTACCGGGACAGGATGAAGGAGACCGGCAATAAAAAGAAGGTATTGCAGTACCTGGTCTTTGCACTGATCAGCGCTATTGCCGATACCTATGCTATACTGCCGCGACAACCTGTAGCGGAGGGCAGCCGGAAGAGCGAGGTGATCGATGCCTTTTATTCGCTGATCTCCCAGCATGCCCACCGCGAACGGACGGTTGCTTATTATGCCCGTCAACTGAATTTGTCGCAGCAATACCTGACCAGTCTCGTCAAAGAGCAAACCGGGAAACCTGTTTCGTTATGGATCGAGCATGTCGTTATTATGCATGCGAAATCGTTGCTTAAATCCACTACTTTGTCCGTAAAGGAGATCTGCCAGGAATTGAATTTCGCAGACGTTTCGCTGTTCTGCCGCTACTTCAAACGTTGTACGCAGCTAACGCCCGGGGCTTTCCGTAACAAGGCCCGGTAAGCCCGGTAAATGCGGTTTTTGTAATCTGGAAATTCTTATATCTTCGGGTGGCTTTACCTGCCGGTTGCATAGCACGAAATGCCGTCCGGACCGGGCGTAAGTATAAACCCACCTTTCCATGAAACACCTGTTGCTGATCTGTTTTGTTGGTGCGGCCCTTGGCTGCCAGGCACAGCGGAACACCCGGCTGGCAAGCCCTCGGGCTGGTCTCGATAAGACACATCCGCTAACCCCGGCTTTTGATCGCTTCATAAGTGACTATACCCGCAGTCATCCTTTTAACGGCACGATACTGGTGCAGCAAAACGGGAAGAAGATCTATAACCGCAGCTTTGGTTATGCCAACTTTCAATTTGATGTTCCGAATACCAACGATACGAAGTATAAGATTGCTTCTATCACCAAATTGTTTACGGCAGTCCTGGTGATGCAACTGGTTGAGCAGGGCAAAGTCGATCTGCAGCAACCCATCAGGACCTATCTGCCGGGCTATAAAGGAGCGGGTGGCGCAAAAGTCAGCCTGTTTCATTTATTGACCGCGACTTCGGGTATTGAGAGCAACGAGCGGGATGTGCAGGGCGACGAAATCCCTGCCATGTATGCGAAACCCTATACCACGGATGAGCTGCTGGACCTGTTCTGCAGCGGCAAACTGGAAACGGAACCCGGGAAGGTATGGAACTATAATAATGCGGATTATGTGATCCTCGGTAAAATAATAGAAGCCGTGTGTGGCCGGTCTTATGAAGCCGTCCTGCAAGAGCGTATACTTAATCCTCTGCAAATGACGCATACCGGTATGTTCGGGACAACGAAACTGATCCGTAACCTGGCTACGGTTTACGAGGTGAATGACAGCGCCAGGACGATCGAAGTTACGCCGCCTATTTATACCGAAAATTACTATGCCGCAGGTGGTTTGTATGCAACCGCCGACGACCTGTTGCGGTTTGCCAACGCGCTTTATGGCGGGAAACTGGTAAATGCCCAAAGCCTGGAAGCGATCATGCAACCCTATCTCGAAAATTACGGTCTGGGTATTTGGGTCTATGATCTGAAAGTGAAGAACGGGAAGTTGCGGATGGCAGAACGGCAAGGCGCCATATGGGGCACGCGGACAAGGCTGCTGCATATTTTCGATAAGGATCTTACCATTATTCTCCTGAGTAATGCGCAAACAACCGATATCGATGCGCTGCAGGCAAAGATGATCGGGCAGTTGCTGCAATAATGCCGCTACGCCCGGTTCAAATGAGGTACCGCCCGTACACGAGGTACAGGCGGTACAGGAAATCGATGAGGCGGGTGATCCCGCTTAGCCTACAGAGCTTCCCATTTGCGGCATAGAAGAGCCCCAGGGTACGTCGCAGGAGGTTTCGCCGCTTTCATAGCTGATATCGGCATAATACATACCGTTGTGGTAGCGCCAGCCGACTATGGTTCCTTCAGAACCGCCGGTTACCAGTTGTTGTTCGTTTTCAGACAGTACTTTAAAGTTTGTCGTTTTCATCGTCAAAGATTTAACCTGCCCTCTCTTGTCGCTGTGGGCTTATTATTCGGCGTGCACCGGTTTTATCCAGGTTGTGGGTGCGTCTTCCTGTTGTTGGGCTACAGGGTTAGGATCCGTTTCATGTATTCCTCTGCGGGAAAGGGAGTACGGCTTATGGCCGTTTTTTACTAAAGGGGCTGTTGCAGCACCCGCTATGCCGGCGCTTGCAGGTCAAAGATGCTGTTTCGGGTTGATTCGGGAGATCACTTTTTCAGGAAAGGGTACTTTTTATTTATAAACAATTAATTATTTTATTTTTTAATGACAGATGTTGCGGTTGGCAAGTATATTTTATGTCCCGGGGTGCGGATGCCAGGGCTGGGTACATAAAGTTCAGGCCCCGGTTTTATAACAAACGGGGCTAAGATGTCGTAGGGCAGGAAATAGCAAGGGTTAAGGCTGTAGTTTTATTTCGGTCCATTGATCACCCTCTTTCCGGAACAGGATCCTGTCGTGGAACCGGCTGTCGCTGAAGGTGAGAAACTCTATACGGACCGGTTCGATCGCGAAGGCGCCCCAGTTTTCCGGGCGGGCTACATAGCCGGTTTCTCCGATGTTTTGTACCAGCTGATCATAGGCCTGGTGCAGCGCTTGGGGGTCATCGAGCGCTGCGCCCTGGTTGCTTACTGCAGACACAATGCGGCTGTCTAGGTTGCGTTCGTCAAAGTAACGGTCGGCTATATCGCCGGGCATAAGGTGGGCAATGCCCTGGATCCTTACCTGGCGCTGCGTTTCGGGCCACCAGAAACTTATTGCGACTTTGTTGCTTGCGTTGATCTCTGCGCCTTTGCGCGACGACATACAGCCGGCTATTACGAACCGGTCGTCCCGGATCTCTTTAAGCGATACGAAGCGGGCGTTGGGAAACCCGTCCAGGCCTATGGTGGAAAGACAACAGGCGTAGGGCAGGCGTACACTACGCATTTGCATTTCTTCGTTTAAATAATGTTGGAAAAGAGCAGTCAGAGCGGTAAGGTTCACGCGTAACAGGGATTTATAATTATTTTCGAATTTACGGCATCCGCTGCAATAGCCGGCGTTGCTGCACATTTTTAACGGCGTAAAAGAAAAGACACGCTGGTTTAAACCAATAGGCTATATGAAACAGACGACTGATTACCTGCCGCTCGCCTTTTTACTCATTACGGCCTGCCTCTTCCTGCTCGTGTTTGGAAGACGCAGGCAAAAAGCGGCGCAAAAAAAAGGGAGCTTGAGCACCAGGCCACAACTGCCACCTATTCCGCCCGAGGCGCATGCCGGTAAATGGACCGAAGTGGACGTGCTGGAATGCGCTGTTGCAGCCGGTCTGCCCGATGGTATTATCCGGTTGCTCGGGGCACGCTGCGACGATCCTGTACTGCAGCAACACCGGCTGCATAAGGACTATGCCTGCCCTTATGCAATTACGGATCTTACAAAGCGGGAGCAGGAGGTCTATGCCATAGATCGCTTTAAGCCAATACTGGCTTATGCGCATGCCACTATTTTTGCCTACGATACCCTGAAGAAAGGTTATGTGACCTATGATATCGAATCGGAGCCCGATGTTGCTGCCGGGTGCCTCACCTGGGACGGAGTATTCGTCAGCGAAATTTTACGCTGGTGGGAATATGAAATACCGGATGCCGATATTATTTATATCGGGCATTATTTTGGCCTGCACTATACCGAACAGGTATTGCAAAGTATATATGCCCGGACCGATGGAAAAGGCTTTCCTACCTATAAAGCATTGAACGCATGGGAGCAGGAGATGCTGGCCGAAATTAAGGGTGTAATCGCGTAGCGAAAACAGGGGGCTTGCAATCCTTTACCCGTGCTTGTTGCAGCTGTTACGCCCTGGCCGTACGGTTTATCGTTCTTTGCTTTCTGAACTGGTACACCGATCCTGTAACAAACAGGATAAGAATAAAGAGCAAAGTCCTGCCGATCACGGGGGCGTTTATATCCTTGGCGAGCGGATGGCCTACCGGGACGCGCGTAAACGTCTCGTTGATGGTAGGCAGCAGGGAAAGAAAGAAGCTGAATGACATCAGGAAATTCTCGAAATAACGTGCCCGGCTCAGTCCCGCTTTGCGGGTATGCAGCAGGTAAGCGCCCAGCACCAGGATCATGATCAGCAGCGAAAATACATGCCCAGCATTAAAACCGCCATGTTTGGATATGCCCAGTGCGGTTACCGAGGTTACCAGGGTGCTGTAAAAATATACTTTGCCGCTAATGCGGCCCACATCGATTTTACCATACCGTACGAATGCCGTAAGCGCGGCCCCGATCGCAATAAGGCCGATGGCCGTATGAAAGATACCCAGGTTAGATAGTCCCATTGTTGAAAAGCTTTTATATTGTCATCATTGACATGGCAAAATTAGGATGCCCTGTAGCGGCGGCTTTGGTCGATCGGCTCAGTCTTTTGTCAATTTGGTCCAAATTGTTGCTACCTGTATTTTGCCGGGTACAGGCATATATATACCGTGCGAAAAATGTACGGCGCTTAAAGCAAAAAAAGATTTTATTTTACGGTACAGATGGTGGCAGGGAAGACGCGGGCAATAACAGGCGTAATGGAACCATGCCGGCGCAGGGCCGGTTTCCCGTAATCCTCCTTGTAAAAATGAATAGCGGATGGTAATCGATTATAAGAAAATGGACCTGTACGGGAAGTCCTTTATCCAGAAGGTGGTGTTGAAGACGCCATTCGAATTTGTCTTCCCGGTTGCGGAACAGGCTTGCTTCCTGTATATGCTGGAAGGGGAGATGGTCTATACTTCCGGCAACGATCCTCTTGTTATCCCGGCCAATTATTCCCTGTTCCTGAATTGTATGCATTCCGGGAAGCAAATACAACAAACCCAGACCAACCGCAAAGGCGAGCTGGTGATCGTTACTTTTCATCCCGATATCTTAAAGAAGATTTATGAAAAGGAACTGCCGGCTTTGTTGCAAAGGCCGGAACATGCTGTGGATAACCGTTCCAGCGAAAAGATCAATAACGACTTCCTGATACGGAAATATATAGAAGGGCTGCTGTTTTATTTCGAAAACCCGGCGCTGGTCAACGAGGATATCCTGATCCTGAAATTGAAGGAGATTGTCCTGTTGCTGGCGCAAACAAAAGACGCGGAAGCGATACGGGTTATTTTATCGCAGCTTTTTTCGCCCGTCACGTATACCTTCAAACAGGTAGTTGAAGCGCATCTGTTTTTACCGGTAAGCATCGAAGAGCTGGCGCGTAAAACGAACCTTAGTTTGTCTTCCTTCAAAAGGGAGTTCAAAAAGTTATACCAGGATACGCCGGCCGCATATATCAGGAACCAGCGCCTGGAGCGGGCTGCGGGCATGCTCCTGTCTTCGGACAGCCGTATTACCGATATTGCCTACGACTGCGGTTTTAACGACCTCGCCGGTTTTACTAAAAGCTTTCACGAAAAATATAAAATGACGCCAACGCGTTACCGGTCGCAGCAGCACGATCAATAAAACGGCGGTAATTGATAAAGCCTGTGGTTGCCCGGATGGGCGGCCACAGGCTTTAGGATGGTGTTGTTATAGTTTACTTAGACACTACCGGCTATCCCGTCCAGTTCGGCCATCTCCTGTGCGGTAAGCTCGATAGTCGTGGCGCGCATATTTTCTTCCAGGTGGCCGATATCGGAGGTGCCGGGTATCAGCAGGATATTGTCGCTGCGGTGCAATAACCAGCTTAGCGCCAATTGATGCATGGTCACCTGTTTACGGTCTGCCAGGGTCTGCAGCTTTTCGGTCATCGGGGTCATGCCGCCGCCGATAGGGAACCAGGGAATAAATGCGATCCCTTCCGATTGGCAGTATTCGAGTACGGGCTCCCATTGGCGGTCCAGCACGCTGTAGCGGTTCTGTACCGAAACGACTTTGAAAAACTGCTGGGCTTCTTTGATCTCATCCACCGAAACTTCCGACAGGCCCAGGTGCCTGATCTTGCCTTGTTGCTGGGCCTGGGCTAAATAAGCAAAGCTGATGTCAGCCGGTACTTTAGGGTCGATGCGGTGCAGCTGGTAAAGGTCGATACGTTCCAGCTTCAGGCGGCGCAAACTCCCGTCCAGGGCCTCCTGCAGGTGTTGCGGACTGGCATCGTTATTGATATCTGCCCAGGGTCCAAAGCGTACGAGGCCGCCTTTGGTGCCGATAACCAGCTGGTCCCGGTAAGGATGCAGGGCCTCAGCGATCAGTTGCTCCGAAGTGAATGGTCCGTACTGGTCGGCGGTATCTATGAAATTTACACCCAACTCCACCGCGCGTCGTAATACGTCGAGCGAGTTTTGCGGGTTTTCGGGCATGCCGAATATTTTCGGGCCGACAATGCGCATAGCGCCATAGCCCATACGGTTAAGCTCCAGGTCGCCTCCTAAGAGGAAAGTAGACGGAGTGGCTGACGATGTCTTCATAAGTTGCTTTTGTAAAGACAAAATTAGCGCGGTAAGGCTTTATGATCTGAAGACTTTTCAAAGCACTATTTATACTTTTCAAAGTTTTTTCTGAAATCCGATGGTGTAAGGCCGGCATGTTTTTTAAAAAAGCGGTTAAAGTAACTCTGGTATTCGAATCCCAGTCCATAGGCGATCTCTGCAATATTGTAACCGGTATAACCCAACAGCGACTTTGCCTCGGTAATTAATTGTTCGTTGATATGCCAGGTCGTGGACTGGCCGGTAGCCTTGTGTACCGCTGTATTGAGGTGGTTGACATGGATGGCGAGACGGTCTGCAAAATCGGAAGCCTTTTTAAGTTGTATGGGCTGCAGGGGCAGGTCTACGGGAAACTGTCCGCGGAGTAAGCCTGCAAACGCAGCGGCGATAGCGGATGGCCGGTCCTGGCTTGTTTCTTCCGCCGGGCTCATGCCGATCGTTTCGTGGAAGACCAGGTTCAGCTGGCTGCGGAAGAGGTCGTCTTTGCCGGTGTAGTCGGTATCTGCCAGGGCGCGCATGCGCACGAACAGCGCATGGAGGAAATGCAGTTGTACCTCGTCCGGGAAATAGACGGGCGATCGCTGTGCGGTAAACAAGCGGTTGGTCAGTGCCTTTAATGGTGCGCCGGCATTGGTAAAGGCTTCGTCGAATACACAGAAATAACCTTCTGTAGGCTCTGTACGTTCCGGTACGGTCCAGGAGTGCGGTACGAGTGGGTTGAGCAATACCAGGGCAGGCCGGTCGACGACGATCGGCTCCAGCGAGCCGTAACGCAGCTGGCAAGGCGGTCCGCCGGCAGTTACCAGGCTGATCTTATAAAAGTCGCGCCGGTTATACGATTCGAGCGTGCATTTGTTCTCACCGATGGCTGCCACCCGGAACTGGCCCGGTTTTGTTTTTCCCTTCGTTGCTTTCATGGTTCAAATTTATACATTTCAATAAATACAGCCAACTTGTGTTCCTTAGGGCCGGCGATTTTTTAGCGCAGCCAAATGTGTACTATTTAATACTTTTGCCTTAATCTTCTCTTTGTATTATGCCGGACAATAAGAGCCTCGAGACATTTTACGCGCATAAGTTTGCGGCCACACCGCCGCTGCCACCGGCCGGCGCCGGCGATTTTAATGTGTTCCACCTGGCGGAAAGTAATGGCGGCGCGCCTTATGCCCGCTACGACTTTTACAAGATCATGTTTATCCGGGGCGAACATCGCTGTCATTATGCCGATAAGAGTATTGCCATCCGGGGCAATACGCTGCTCTTCTTCAACCCTGTGGTGCCTTACCGCTTCGAGCGCCTGGACGAAGACACGACCGGTTTTTTCTGTCTTTTCCGCGAATCGTTTTATACCGAAAGCATGCGTAACGGTATACATGACCTGCCCATGTTCAAAAGGACAGGGCAGCCGGTATATGCTTTAAACGAAAAGCAGGAACAGGAGGTGGTTGCCTTGTTCGAAAAAATGCTGGAGGAAGTGCAATCCGGTTACCGGTTTCGCTACGACCTGTTGCGCAACCTGGTGTCGGAGCTGATCCACCTGGCCCTGAAGATGGAGCCGGACGAACAATTGTACGATCACCCGGATGCCAATGCCCGCATCACCGCCCTGTTCCTCGATATGCTGGAACGCCAGTTCCCGGTAACGGCCATAGGACAAAGCCCTGGCTTACGCACTGCCGGCGATTTTGCCGGTAAAATGGCCGTACACGTCAATCATCTTAACCGCGCTGTAAGGTTAAGTACCGGCAAGACGACCACCGCGCATATTGCCGAACGCATAGCCGCCGAAGCTACTGCCTTGCTGAAGCATACCGACTGGAATATATCCGAAATAAGCGACAGCCTGGGTTTTGCACAACCGGCACATTTTTCCTATTTCTTCAAGAAGCAAACCGGGCTTACCCCCAGTGCCATCCGTTTTGTTTGAATATCGATAGCATCTGTTGGAACCAGGTAAACACTGCGCTGTTCCTGCCTTTTACCTTTGTTCGGTTAAAACAAAGTATATGCAGAACAGTAAAGTATGGTTGGTTACCGGCGCTTCCAAAGGCCTGGGGCTGGCCCTGGTACAACAATTATTAGCCGCAGGGCACCGCGTGGCGGCTACCTCGCGTGATACGGACACGCTCAGGCAGGCCGTTGATCACAAGGGCGCCGGCTTTTTGCCGCTGGCGGTCGCTTTGGGCGATGATGCAAGCGTAGCCGCCGCAGTACAGCAGGTACAGCAATATTTCGGAAGGATCGATGTGGTAGTGAACAACGCCGGTTATGGTATCGGCGGTAGTATCGAAGAGTTGAGTGATAAAGAAACCCGCGATAGTTTCGATATTAATGTATTCGGTACGGTCAATGTGATCCGCCATGTATTGCCCCTGATGCGGGAACAGGGTACAGGGCATATCATCAATATATCGTCGATTGCAGGCATAGCGCCAACCCGTGGCTGGGCCATATACGGAGCCGCGAAACATGCCGTGGTCGGCCTTACCGAAGTATTGGCCGATGATGTAAAAGATTTCGGTATAAAAGTTACGCTTATTGCTCCCGGCGCTTTCCGCACCAATTTTAATAATCCGGACTCCCTGGTATTATCGGAAAGAAAAATAGCGGCATACGATAGCATACGTACTGCACAGGAGCGTTTTGCCGCTGCGAGTGGCACCCAGACCGGAGATCCGCAGCAAGCCGCCCGGGTAATGATCGGCCTGGCTGATATGCCTGAGCCGCCTTTATACCTGCTCCTCGGAAGCGATGCGTATGCCCGGGCTTTTCAGAAGCTGGACCTGCTCGCCGTTGCTTACCGGCAATACGAAGCCCTGGCGAAGTCGACCGACTATTGATCCTGCAGCGCCGCTATCAATTAAATCCGGACCTGAATTGAACCGGGGATAACAGGGTCTTCATCTTGAACAGCCTGCTGAAGGATTGCGGGTGTTCGAAGCCCAGCTGGTAAGCCACCTCGCTAACCGACAGGGTGGTGCCAGAGAGCAATTCCTTGGACCGTTCAATCAGCTTCTGGTGAATATGCTGCTGGGCGTTGAGACCGGTGAGGGAGCGCAGCATATCGCTTAGGTAATTGGGGGAGTAATGCAGGTGCCCGGCCAGGTATTGTACGGTAGGTATGCCATGGGTAATGGCTTGCTCCCCGGCGAAATATTGATGCAGCAAAGATTCCAACTGTTGCAGCAACTCGCTGGTTGCGACCTGGCGGGTGCAGAACTGCCGTTTGTAAAAACGTTTGGCATAACTCAATAACAGTTCGATATGCGCAATCAATACTTCGCGGCTGAAGTCGTCGATCCGGCTGTTCAGTTCCTGCCGGATATTGGTATAGATCGCATGAATGCTGGTTCTTTCCTCTTCCGAAAGGTGCAGTGCTTCGTTAGAGGCGTAAGAGAAGAAGCCGTATTGATTAATTTTTGCGGCCAGGGGGTAACCCTGCAGCAGGTCGGGGTGGAAGATCAGCGAGTAGCCTTCATTGTCTTCGTAGCTGGCTGCCCCGCCCACGACCTGGTTTGGCGCCGTAAATAAAATGCTGCCTTCGTCGAAATCATAATATCCCTGGCCGTACCTGAATTTGCCGGATAGTTTGGTAATAAAGGTGACCTTATACAGGTTGGTTACGTAGCTCTCCGGTAGCCGGGATCGCCTGGCCTGTATCGTCTGCGTGGCTATCATGGTGACCAGCGGATGCTGCGGACCGGGAAGGCCCAGGGTGCGGTGTATCTGGGCAATCGATTCCATCTTGGTTACTTTAGACATGGCACTTTATTTTTAGAGGATAACAACCAGGACCGGTAAAATCGGGTTACCGGTCCTGGTTAGAATGATGGTACGTTTTACAAGAGTTCCCGGCGCCTGTTACCAGGGCAGGATGCCATCCGGCCCGGTGAAGCCTGCAGTGGGACCATCGGTCTCCAGCGCTACACGTACCGGTTCGCGCGAACCCACTTCAATACTGTCGGTGCCCTGGAAGTTGTTGAGGGCAGTGGCGGTATAACCGGGACTGGTCGCGTTGACCTTGATGTTTTCTTTTTCCAGTTCCAGGGCAAAGGCCATCGTAACGGCATTCAGTGCTGTTTTAGAGGCGGCATAAACCACGCCGAAATGATCTCTTGCCCAACAGTCGGGATCGGCGACCCAGGTAAGCGAACCCAGGCCGCTGGATACGTTGACGATCCTTGCTGCTTTCGATTTACGTAACAGGGGCAGGGCAGCCTGTGTAACGGCAATAACACCGAAAACATTGGTTTCCCAAACGGTACGGACTTCGTCCAGGTCGGCGGTAACGGCCCGGCCCGCTTCCATAATTTCTTCCAGTGCACGGCCCGGTTTGCCGGCATGAGAGATACCTGCATTGTTGACCAGGAGGTCCAGCCGGCCTGCTGTGGCTTCGATGCGTGCCATGGCGGCGTCGATCGTAGTCTTTTGGGTTACGTCGAGCTCGATGGCATGCGCATGGTCGCCGAGCTGTGCGGCAGCGGCAAGGCCGCGGTCCATATTGCGTGCCCCTAGGTATACGGTGTAGCCATGGGCGGCCAGTTCTTTTGCGATCTGGAGGCCTACGCCCTGGTTGGCACCTGTTACCAGGGCTACGGGTTGTTGAGCGGATGCTGATTGATGTTCCATAAGATAATATTCCTGAATTTTTAAGGATACAAAATTCAAGATTAACCCGTTGCCGGACCTAACCGGATCAGGGATATCCATAACCAAAATGCATACAGCAGGTACGAAGGACTAGGTGCGTGTTGCAAGCAACCGGAACTTATTATGGGTTTAGCGATGACGGATCTTTTCTCAGTATGCCCGTTGCTACGCTTTCCTGCAACAGGTTTTCTGCGTACTGCCAGAGCGCGGCCGAGCCTTCCCCGATCGCTTTTTTCTTATTATAAACCGTTTGGAAGGGTACGTCGTACTCCGCCCAGGTGCCCCCCTTATTGCTGGTGTTCTGCAACAGCGGCTCGAAGCGGTCCATAGCCCGGGCAAACTTTGCATCGGCTGTAATGCCGGCTTCAAATTCTTCCCAGATGTCTATAAATTCCCGGGCCTGCGGTTCGGGCAGCATGCCGAAAATGCGCGCTGCTGCCAGGCGCTCTTCATCGGTATTGGTATGGTTTTTCGTGGTATCATAAATAAACGTGTCGCCGGCATCGATTTCAACCAGGTCGTGGATCAGTACCATTTTCAATACCCGCAGCACATCGACCGGCTGGTTGGCATGTTGGACCAGTACCAGTGTCATCATGGCGAGGTGCCAGCTGTGTTCCGCGTCATTTTCGTGCCGGTCGCTGTTGAATAACCTGGTCCTGCGCCGGATGTATTTTAGTTTATCGATCTCTTTAATGAAGGCTACCTGCTTCAGCAAATCTTCTGGGTGCATGCTTTCGGTATTGGATGATGAAGGTCAAAGTTACACCGGTAATAGTTACGATGAAGGTGTTTGCCATATCGGTACATTGCCCTTTGCTTCGTATTGCTGGTCCGTTGCCGGGGGGAAAAGCGTTATAGCTTACCGTTGTCGGCACTGGTGCGATCGTCGCGGCCGGGACCCGGTATACTTTGTCTTGCCGGCCGCGAATAGTTTTTGACCTTAGTACAAACAGAAAGACTGTAAGTCTCATAATGATACGCGTTAGTGATAGATGGGCTGGAAACCTGCGCCTGGCCTGCGATACAGCAATAGCGCAAGGACTTTGAGTTTTCTGACCTTACAATTTGTATGTAAAAACATCATTTATGCACGTTTTTAAACAGGCGTGTTTTCGTCGTTAAAAGTTGCCATCTGCAAGGCGTAAACGTAATGATGAAGCCCCGGGGATACAGGTGTAAAAAGCGGTACAATGATCTCCAGGAAAAGCCGGTTTGGTTCCTGGTATTTTGTTTTTTAATGTCCTGTAAAACTTTGTTTAAAAAGTATTTGTGTCGTTTTGTTTCTGTGCTGAAAGGCCTTCCGGGACAAGGTTTCAGCATAGCTAAAATTGTAATTACAGGTGGGCATAAACGCCGCGTGATTGGTACAGATGGAGGGTTCTGTTCCGGGTGTAATTGCTGTTTTGCTCCCGGTTTGCGTAACCAACCTTCATCCTTTATGCGCCGTCTATGGTCAAAAAAAGACCATTATTATGAACAGATTGAAGGGCATCGTGACCGTACTCGTTTTAAGTTTCAGCTCCCTGTACGCTCAGGGCAAAATCAAAAAAGTATTATTCATCGGCAATAGTTATACGTCGACCAACGACCTGCCGCTGATCATTGCTAAAATGGCTGCAGCCGGTGGCGACAGCCTCGTGTATAAAAAGAGTATAGATGGTGGGAGATGGTTCCGGCAGCATGCCACCGATCCGGCTACGCTTAATTTAATTGCCGAGGGCAATTGGGACTACGTCGTACTACAGGAGCAAAGCCAGGCGCCTGCTTTCCAGGAATACCAGGTGATACGCGATGTATATCCCTATGCCAAAAAACTGGACAGCCTGGTACATAAATACAACAAATGCACCAAGACCGTTTTTTATATGACCTGGGGCAGGCAGATCGGGGATACACAGAATTGTGCCAACCACCCCGAGGTCTGTACTTATGCCGGTATGGACGATCTGCTGCAGCTTCGCTACAGTAAGATGGCGGAGGATAACGCCGCACAGTTATGCCCGGTAGGCCGCGTATGGCGCAACATCCGGACGAATCATCCCGGTATCACGCTTTATATTCCCGATGGAAGTCATCCTTCGCCGGCGGGATCCTTTATCGCCGCTTCCGGTTTTTATACGATGTTTTTCGGCAAGGATCCCAGCCTGAATGCCTTTACCGGCGGGTTGCCGGTAGCCGATGCCAATATCATCAAACAGGCGGCCAAAGCGATCGTATATGATAGCCTGGCCTATTGGAAAAGGCATTCCCCGGAACCGTTGTCGGCCTTTTCGTATACGAAGCATAACAACGATGTCGCCTTTCATGCACCAACCGTAGCAGGTGTTACATACGAATGGGACTTCGGAGATGCGGGCGCAAAAGGTACTACCGCCGATGTTAACCATACCTACGCGCAGCAGGGAACCTATACGGTATGCCTGAAGGTGTATAATGCCTGCGATACTTCAGTTACCTGTCAAACGGTAAACCTGGGTACAACAGGCATTAACGGCAACAGCCAAACTGTGGCCAGGTACTATCCCAACCCGACCACCGGTATGCTGACCCTGGAGCTTCCTGCAGCCGGGTATCGCTATGCCGTCTACAACACCGTAGGGGCATTGCTGATGGAGGGACGACTGGCGCAGGCCAATGCGGGCCTGGATCTGCGTGCGCTGGCAACCGGTATGTACTTTGTACAACTAACGGATGTCGATCATAATGCCGAAGTGATCCGGGTGGTAAAGAGCCTGTAAACTAAGATATTGAAGTTGCAGTTCAGCCTGCAGCGATAAAAAGCTTTGAGACTAACCACACAAAGGCAGGGCTGGGTATCCGGCCCTGCCTTTGTGTGCGCTGATGATTAAACCCCGTATAAATGCTGAAACAGAACGGATCCGGCCCGGGGTAACCGGGCTCCTGTTACCTTATCGTTAGCTGCGGTTTTACATGCAAGGCTTTGCTTATTTTTACAGGTTTTTTGACCTTGTACCCTTAACCCTTTAAACCGTGAACCTGAAACTTTTACTTTTTGCAATGCTGTTTGCCTGTTGCTGCAGTTCCTTGCCCGCTCAAAACCTTCAATGGATAAAATCATTTGGTCCGAATACGACCATACAGGCAAATGCCCAGAAAATAACCCGCGATCCTGCAGGTAATATTTATATCGGGGGATCATTCCGGGGCACCGTAGATTTTGATCCCGGTCCCGGTGTATTTGAAGTTACGGCCAACCCCTTCAGCAGCGCTTATTTATTGAAGGTGGATGCCAACGGGAATTTCCTGTGGGTAAGAAGCTGGGCAGATATAGAAGTAAGTGGCCTGGAAATCGATGCTGCCGATCATTTATACGTAACGGGCGCCAATGGTCTCGCTAAAAAATATGCGGCAGATGGTACCCTGATCTGGTCGAAGACGATACCCGGAAACGCCGAAACCAGGGCGATCAAAATCCTGGATAACAATTTGTATTTCGTTGGCGGACTCGCCGGTACTTTAACCTACACTACGGCAAACGGCACGCAGACCGCCATCTCGAATGGGCAGCGCGATATCTTCATTATGAAGGCCGACACCAGCGGCCAGATCAAATGGCTGAAACAGATCGGGGGTGTCGACGACGACCGGGCATTTTGTTTAACAACAACGAGCGATGGTAAAATAGTGGTGGGCGGCACCTACCGCAATACTGTTGATTTTGACCCCGGTCCCGGCGTATATAATCTTACTTCTTTAAATGTGGATGAAGCATTCGTGGTACAGCTGGATACCAATGGCAACTTTCAATGGGCGGATGGCTTTATAGGTGCAGGCAACTCCATAGTCAATGGCCTGGCTACAGACAACGGTAACAACATCTACGGTGTAGGTTATTATACCATAAACCTCGACCTGGACCCTACGGCCGGGCAAAACCTCGTTACTTCGAACGGATCGGATGATATCTTTTACTTCAAGTTAAATCCATCCGGCAATGTGCTGTGGGGTAAGTCGATTGGTGGCTCAAGTAATGACTGGGGTTACCAGGTGAACCTAACCCCGGGGGGCGGATTAATTATCAGCGGCCGGTATTCGAGTGCCAATGTGAATTTTGATCCGGGCAATTCTAATTTTACGCACTCCTGTAACGGCGCCGGTAATGTTTATTTTATCAGTGCAGATGCTGACGGACAGTTTTTAAATGCCGGCTTTATCGAGGGTACGAGCTTGATCGATATCACCCAGTTGCGCATCCTTCCTGGTGGCGGCTTCCTGGTAACCGGCTCCTATAACTACTGTGGCAACGGCTGTGATTTTGACCCGGGTAGTGGTACGCAGGATCTGCCTGCGCTCGACGGGTTAGCGCGTCATGCCTATTTTGCGCAGTATAGCGACATCATGCCTTTACCGCTGCACCTGCTGCGCATTAATGCCGCCAGGACAGAGCAGGGCAACCTGGTGTCCTGGACCACAACGGATGAGGTGGGCGTACGCCACTATGAAATTGAACGGAGCTTTAATAGTATCGATTTTGAACAGGCCGGTATCGTTGCTGCCTATAACCGTACCGGTATCCACCAATATGGGTTTACTGATATTGACGGGGTGAACTATGGAGCAAGCGTATACTATCGTATCAAGATGGTGGACCGGGACAACTCCTATAAATACTCGAAGATCGTGTCGTTGACAGGCAGCAAGCCGGGCGATGGGATAATACTTAGTCCCAACCCTGTAACCGATATACTTGTTGTTGGCGGCGCGGCCGAAAACGATAAGCTGCTGGTGCGGGATATATGCGGGCATGTGGTGATGTCCGGTGTGCTGCATAAGCCGGCAGGTAACAGGCTTGATGTAAGGCAACTGCTGCCTGGTATATATATACTATCTGTGGTAAGAGCGGATGGGGCCGTAATCCATACTAAATTTACCAGGCAGTAAAAACGGATATCTAACCGGGATCGGTGAAACAGCCTGCAGCTACTGCAGGCTGTTTTGTTTGGTGGCAACGCAGAGCAGGTCCTATTACGCCGGTTTTATAAAAAAAGCGGTCCATCTTTAGGATGAAAC
Source organism: Taibaiella chishuiensis (assembly GCF_003014535.1). Taxonomy (GTDB): domain Bacteria; phylum Bacteroidota; class Bacteroidia; order Chitinophagales; family Chitinophagaceae; genus Taibaiella; species Taibaiella chishuiensis. Next base: position 583,125 of record NZ_PYGD01000002.1, read on the forward strand.
CGCCGGGGTAAAAACAAAAAAACAATTTAAGTAAACGGATTATAACTATACTACCAAATTGGATGTTGTAGCGGAGAATGAAAAGCTAAATAATGTGAAATAGTATAAATTGTATGGGTCAGTGCGAACGACTGTTATTAATGGCGAAATAGTGTTAGCGTATTCAGTGTTCGTTGTTCATCAGGGCTATTTTTACTTTTTGAATCACTTTTTAAACTCAAAGTAGAACGATGAAACAACTTATTACAACAGCAGTACTATTGACAACCATGATTTGCAGCGCCTTTGCCCAGCAAAGAAAAACAGGAGTAAGAGCATACTGGATCACACCAGATACCGCAGAGCTTACCGTTGTGCCCTGTAATGACTCTTTCGACCTGGAGTTTTTGTTTATCAATGCAGGGCCGGATACCGTAAGGGTAACGGATACCTTCTTCTTCTTCGATCCTTTAACTCCGGACGGTAGGATTATGGGGGAGTACTTTACGGCGCCTGTACCCGCAGGCGATACCATAGCACACTACAAGTACAAAGCCAAGCTTTCGCAGATAGAACGGCTGGCTGATCCTGGTGATGACTATAATGATGTATTCAAGCCTTTCTCCGATGGTACCTACGCGATATATTGTGCTGGGGTGAGCTTTTATAACGCCGCAACGCCCCCGGCCGGGTATTTGCAGCTCGATGCGGACATTGCGCCGCGTGCTGCCGCCGCCGGCATTAAAATAGACTGCAAGACGGGTATCGACGACCTGTTTACAGGCCGTACTGCGCCCGGCCTGGCGATATACCCCAATCCTGCCAGCAGGACGATTGCTTTCAAATACAACTTTGCGAATACCGGCGCTACCGTTCGCGTTACCGATATTGCGGGTCGTGTGGTCCTAGATAAAGATTTCGGCAAACAATCCGGTGAGCGCGAGATTTCATTGGATGTTTCCGGCCTGACCAATGGTATGTATTATGTAGAATTGATCACGGATAAGCAACGCAGCGTGGGTAAAGTATCGATATCCAGGTAAAGTATAAGCACTGTGCGCTGCCCGGTGATTATGTATTGAGATATGAAGCAGTAGCAGCAGCAAACAGACGGACAAAGCCACCCTTGAGGTGGCTTTGTTGTTTATCTGCAGTGGTATTGTCTGCAGTACTGTGCCCCGGCCAGGAAGATAAAAGAGACTGCCGAAAGCCCTTTTGAAAGAGGAACGCAGGTAAGGACAACTGGGTGCTCATAAAGGCAGACTGCATTACCAAACAAAAAAAGGCCACTCCGGGGAGTGGCCTTTCGGGGCATTTGCCCTGCGCTTCGGGTATACAGCAGGAAGCGCTTACAGCAACAGGCCGATGACATTTTTAACCCCAGTTGCCAGGATTGGCGAGAGGTTGCTACAGATGTTATCAGTAATAGTTGGCGTGTGCAAAGGGCTGTTGTCCTGCTTCGTTACGCTTCCCGGCTGCAGGCCGGAGGGGCATCGTAGAAGGTATGCAGGATATTTTCAGCTTCAAGAGTAGTAGCGCCGTACTACCGGGTTATTACCATACGCCGGCTTGCTATTTCCTGTCCGTCGACATACAAAGTATAGAGATAGGTGCCGGGAACCAGGTCGCTGCCTTTTACCAGGATGCTGCCGGTACCTTTTTCGTTGAGCTGTCTGCGGAGGACTTCTTTGCCGTTCATATCGAAAACCAGGATAAAACCGGATTGGTTCATCTCCGTGATCCGGTACCCGATACGGGTTTCGCCGTTAAAGGGATTAGGCGTATTCTGGTACAACTCGTTGTCACTGCCTGCCGGCGGCGCAGGCATGTCCATTTTTTTGCGTAAAGCGGCCATTTCATTTTTCAAAGCGGCAACTTCCTCCTGTAATGTGTTAATAAGGCCGTTGGTCTTAGCCAGGGCATCCAGGTCGATCCGGCTATCATAGACATAACCCTGTTTGTCGATCACTAGGATATTGCCCTTGCCGGGTTCAAGCCGCTCAAACCGGACATCGGAGCTGGTGAAGCCCTCATCCGGGTTGAAGCCGGAACAATTTACATGCAATAATGCCGTGGGCGTTGTTGTATTCCAGCCCAGGTTACCGGAACTGGTAATGATCCCGCGATCTGTGGCGCTGGATTGGATCCTGATAGCATTGGGCGTAAGCGTGCCAAAAATGTTATTGCCATTCATGATATTGTTGCCCTGCACTTTCCAGTAACACTCATCCGAACAGCCGGAACAGGCAACATCTTTACAACTGGCATCTCCGAAAACCAGGACTGGCGTAGCTGCGCTAAGCTGTACGCGCGCGCTCATACCGGTGAAGTTATTGGTGGTGATAACCGGGTCTACGTAAGCGCCGATCCGGATCGTTAAGGTATGGATACCCGCGCTGAGCGTTTGGGAAAATGGAGTGATGCTGAGGGCGTTGGTATAATTGGCGCCATTGGTTACCTGTGCGGGATAGGCTACCGGCGAACCATCTACCAGTACCTGGTACACCCAGTTGTCGGCAAGAATGTCGATACTGAAATTGATTTTTCCGCCACAGGTCCGGAAGCTACGCGAAAAGTCGATGATGTAATTATTTGCATTGCTGGGATTGTTGCTGGCTGCGGGAGTCGTAAAGCCATTGGAAGCCATATTCTGTGTATAGCTGACCCACTGCACACTGTTGGGCAGGTTGCCCCAGCCGGGAAATTTATTAACGACCATTGCCGGTACCGGTGCCGAATACACCGGTGTAACCGCGGCAGCCATTGCGGGCGTCATAGCCGAAACGGTCCAGCCGGGAGCGGCGTTGCCGGCAGTGGTAATCGACGTGGTGGTGGTGCCGCTATACCCCGTCGAGATGTCCAGCGAATTGGTGAAGCACTGCTGCGCATGGATAATGCCCGAAGTTAAGGCTGCGAATAAAACAAGTGCAGCACGCTTTCTTAATCCTGTAGTAACTGATTGGATCATGGTTTTGTTGTTTAGGTTATTATTATTGGCTCATGGAGACTGGTAGGGGCGGAGCTGGTAGTTGGTTGTTTTTTAGGGCTTTGGAGTTGGTTCCTGGCTTGGTATTATGCGGTTGCTGTGCGCAGGGCCCGGGGCTGCGCCGTTGTTCATTCCTGTTGTCTTTACGGAAGGGCTAAGGGGCCGGGAATTGTTTGTCCCCGATGTTTGTCATCGTATTTCATAGGTAATAGAACATGGGGCATGTGGTATAACAACTTGAGGCCACCAGCCTGCGACAGGCAATCCGGGGTACTGGAAAACGGTATTGGTATAACCTGGTAAAAACAGTGGTCCTGGAGGAATGTCCTGTTTTTACCAGGTTTATTATTTGTCTTAACCGCAATTCATCAGGGTCACTACACAACAAACACCGAGGGGTCCCACTACCGAGGCGCATGCCGAAGCCTGCGTGCAGGTCGGTCTTTGTGATACGGTGCAAATGGCACAGGGAGAAGTTGGCGTAGACGGACAGTTCGTTGGCGGCAGGGAATTGCCAGCGCCACCGGTAACGGTTTCCAGGTCATTCAGCAAACTCACCGTCGTTTTGCGTAAAAACAGCTTGGCATTTAATTCGATTTTTTTCTTTTTCATAAGATTTTTTTTGAAAGGTTTTACATTGAGCTTAGATCTAAACCCGGCCAACCCGGCTTGGATGCTTACCGTAGCCGGATCGTTGAAAAGCTTACCGGTACAATGATAGCGCTAAATAAAAAACCTTAAAAACGAAATACGCCATTGTGTAAGCTGGGTTCGTAGTCCTGCAGAATATCCTCTTTTGTATGTTTTGTTCAGATGCCGTTGCGCAGCCGTTCCAGGAAAGCGTCTTTTTTACCGGCCGACACTTCTACGGTGCTCCTATCCTGCATCACCACGCTGCCCCCTCTGCCGCGGATATACCGGACCAGGTACTGCAGGTTAATGATATGCGAGTGGTGTACCCTGAAAAACTGGCCAGGCGGCAACAGCATTTCACATTCTTTGAGCCGCATGCTTGTCAGTATCTTTTTACCATCGGTGGTGTAGAAAAAAGAATAGCTGTCGGAGGCCTCGCAACGGATAATATCCTGGTAGTTGAGAAAAAGATAACCATCCTGCACCGGGATGCTGATCTTGGTATTGTTTGCCGGCTGCAGGTTTTGCAGGTATTTGACCAGGTAGTCGTTAGTTTGCTTCTGGCTTATGCGTTGCTCGGCCTTGGTTACAGCCTGTTGCAGCGCTTCGATGTCGATAGGCTTCAGGAGGTAGTCCAATACGTTTTCGCGGAAAGCCTGGACGGCATACTGGTTGTAAGCCGTTGTAAAGATGACTTCGAAAGTAAGGGTATCGAATTTCTTCAGCAGGTCAAACCCGTTGCCATTGGGCATTTCAATATCCAGGAAGATAAGGGATGGTTTGTATTCCCGGATGACTCTATAACCCTCTTCGATATTGCCGGCAGTGCTGCAAATCTGAACCTGCGGGCAGTACAGAGCCAGCAGCTTTTCCAGGGTATCTGTATTGGCCGATTTGTCATCAATAATTACGCTCTTGATCATAGTATTTAATAGGAAGGTTAATAATAATCCTGGTACCGGTACCTATACTGCTTTCCTGCTGCCCGATATCGATTACCTGTATTTGTATGGGCGGCGCACCCGGCGCCAGCTGGTTGAGTGTTCGTATCCGTTTGTCGGTTATCGATATGCCTTTCGCCGCGAACTGCCGGCCATGCTGTTGTTTTAATGCTGTGCCGGCTTTTATGCCGGGACCGTTGTCGGCTACGATGCATTGCAATACCTCCTCCTCGTCCAGGAGCTTAAACGAAACGGTGAGTTTGCCTTTTATGCCAGGATGGTCCAGGCCATGTTTTATCGCGTTTTCAACAAAGGGCTGTAATACCATATTCGGGATCATAAGCTGTGCGGGGTTGATACGCGGATCAATATCGATCGTATAGTCAAATGCATCCCTGGTCTGTAAACGTTCCAGCTCTATGTAACGGGACAGGTACCGGACCTCCTCTTCTACGGAGATAAAGATCCGTGCGGCATTATCAAGCGTTTCCCGGACAAGCTCGGCAAAGCGGGACAGGTAAAAGTTGGCGCGCTTAATATCTCCGTCGATAATATAACGCTGCATCGAGTTAAGGCAATTAAAAATAAAGTGCGGGTTCATTTGGGCCCGCAGCGCCATTTGCTCGAGCGATTTTATTTTGTGGTCCATCAGGAGTTGCTTCTTCTCTTTCCGGTGCGACAGCAGGATGATATAACGTACCACCAGGGTGATGATAAGCACGCCTGCCAGCGCCAGCACGATTTTAAACCATGTGGTTTCCCATAGGGATTGTTCAATTTCAAAATGGTACCGCAGCGGCTTGCTCTCGTCCCGGAATTTATTGATCGCGATCAGCTCGAGCGTATAGTTTCCCGATGGCAGGGCGGGGTAGGTGAGTACGGCCTCCCTGGTGTACTTCCAGGTGTCGTCCAGACCCAGCACCCGGTATTTATACGTGATATCACCGCCCGAGAGGAAAGAGATACCCGAATATTCGAAGGAGATGTTGTTGTCTTTGTGTTTCAACAGGAGATGGTGTTGCCGGGTATCTTCAGGCTGTCCTGAAACGATAATGCCCGTCATGTTCAGGTAACAGGTGCCATGCGTCCGTACCGTTCTTTCGTCAAACACGGTGATGCCAACCGGAGTACCTATATAGACAAAATGCCCGTCCACGTAAATCGTATTTACAATGTTCGAATTTAGCCCATCGCTTGCTGTTATATTCGAAACCACTTTATAAACGCCGGGTGTAATATCAACCTGGTTGAGGCCTTTTTCCGAGCCTACCCAGAGTTTGTTGCCGGATGCAAAAAGACTGCTGCACATATCGCTGTTGAGCCCCGATGAATGGTCGAGCCGGGCGATAATTTTGCCGGCCCTGTAACCGTATACACCGCCGCCGTTCGTCCCGATCCAAAGCGTGCCGTCGTCACTTTCGGCGAAGGTGCTGATATTATTTTTGAATGCAGGAAACTGCCGCCCCATGTCTGTAATCGTATTGCCGCCGGTAGTCGCATACAGGCCTTGAAGGGTACCGATATAGTAGATTGCCCCTTGTTTATAGGCACAGGTTGCCCGATACGGGTATAGGGTTCTGATCAGTTTTTTATGTCTGGCATTCATCTCGAATACGCCAAAGCAATTGGCAGAAAGCAAGGTGTCCCGGAGTACTTGTATGGTTTTGCCCCAGAAGGAGGGGATGGTATCCATGCGGGCGATGTTCAGAAAGTCGGAGTTGGCGAGCTGGAATAGGGTTCGCCCCGGTAATTGTTCTAAAAATTGATCGTTTGTAATAACGGGTCTGGTTGTATTACTGGCCTCTTGTTGAAAAAACAGGTCGTTGACCGGATCAAACTTCCAGTATTCGTTATTCTTGGTCCCTATGCAAACGGAAGAGCCAACTTTATGAATATCGCAAATATAGGTGTCTCCTTTTATCCTGTTTATAAACAGGTTTTTGAACCTGTTGGGACTGATTTTAAATACGCCCGAACCCTGGGTGGAAAACCAGAGATTTTGTTCCCGGTCTTTGATCACCGCGTTAATAATATAGTCGGAAAGATAGCTGGCGGAGACGGTATTTTTATCCCGATCAAAGATGCGTAGGCCCTTGTGCCGGTTGTAAATGATGTATTGGTTGCGGTTTAAAAAAACCTGTCTCTGTTGCGCATAGGGAGCATGTATATTTTGGGTCCCGGAGGCTGACATGAAGATAACGCTATCCCAGCCGGCAAAGGCATAATAAGGGGTGTCTGCCGGTGCGGATTGGTACAGGAGAATCCAGTCAGGTCGAACTGCATTGCGGATTTTGCCGGGCAGGTTCACAAAATTAAGCGGGAGCTGACCCGAAAAATTTTTAATGTTAAAAAGTACAGGCACGGACTTTTGTGAATTAAGCGCACCCCAGGGATAGGTAATCACATTGCCTGTCCGTTGAATTACATGAGTGATATAGGGCTCCTGTATGATGATATCGCCATCCGGGCTTTCTGCTATCGAATTCCAGCCGCTATGGATGTCGATCTTTTTTAAAATACTGTCGTTGTCCCGGTTATGGATTTTGCCACCGGCATAATAACATATTGCCGGTTTGAAGGTCATGAGCCATAACCTGCCGCGGCTATCCTCCCAGATGTTCAACACCTGGTTGCTGGGCAGGCCGTCGGCTGTGGTAAACGTTTTAAACCGGCAACCGTCGAAGCGGTTTAACCCTGTTTCGGTACCGAACCAGATAAATCCGTCCCTGGACTGGCACATATTGTATACCGTCGAGTTGGCAAGCCCGTCTTTGGTATCATAACGGGTATAACTGAATTCCTGGGTAAAGGCAGGGGATAAGAAAAGTGTATACCACAGAACAGTCAATAATAGGTTGCGCATGAACCACTGGTTTGGCGGAAAAATAGTTTTTTTTTGTCAATCATAAACTATTTATGCAATAAGATAGTACCCGGGCAGCTTTTGCGGATCCGCAGCAGCAGCATGACGTTCATCCCGCAGGGGCAACCATTTGCAAAACCAATAAGACATGTTGTACATTTGACCCTGAACGTAAAGACTGCTATCCGCCCCGGGACCGGTGTGCGGATGTCGCTTTTGGCCACAAAAGGAACGCCTATGAATGACAACGATACTAAAAGACTTTCGCGGCTGGTTGCGATCCTGACGCAATTGCAGACGAAGCGTTTACTGACGGCCCCGGGTCTTGCCGATAAATTCGGGGTAAGCGTAAGGACCATCTACCGCGACATCAGGGCGCTGGAGCAGGCCGGCGTACCCATACTTACCGAAGAGGGCAGGGGGTATACCCTCATGGATGGATACCGGATCCCGCCGGTCATGTTTTCCGAAAGCCAGGCCAATGCGCTTATCCTTGCCGAACAATTGGTGTTGAAGAATAAAGACACTTCTTTTATCAGGGACTATACGGAAGCGGTAGATAAAATAAAGGCTGTTTTAAGACAGTCAGAAAAGGATAAGGCCAACCTGCTGGCCGACCGTACCCGTTTCGAGCAAAACCTGAACCGGGAAAGAAACAGCAATAATATATCGCAGCTACAAAATGCCCTGACCAATTTCCGCCCGGTTAAAATAGAATATACCAATGAGCAGCACAAAACTTCCGTTAGGATTATCGAGCCCTTTGCCCTGGTCAGTACCACTGAAAACTGGCTCCTGATCGCCTGGTGCCGGTTACGTATGGAATTCCGTTTTTTTCGCCTCGACAGGATCCGGCAAATGGAAATACTTACCGGCAAATTTGAACCGCATACCATGACCCTGCAGGAGTATTTTGATAAATACCACTGAGTTTTTTTACCCCTGACATAAGGCTGTCGCGACCCCGTTCTAGCTTTGCACTATCAATTAAAAATTAATAGTCAGACAAATGGAAAAACAGACTTTCGATCCCTGGGAATGGGGCAAACACACGAATTCGGTTCAGGCCGTTGAAGTAAAAAACGTAACGGGTACGCTTTATTGTTCGGGCCAGGCGGCTGTAGATGCTCATGGCGCGCCCAGTGATGCAGATATGCGCACACAGCTTATCCAGACCATTCAAAACCTGGAACAGCTGATCAGCGAAGCCGGCTACGACTGTAAAAATATCGTCAGGTTGAATGTGTACACCACATCCACGCAAACGTTCTTCACCACCTGTATGGATGTTTATGTACCCTTTATTCAAAAATATGGTATCCGGCAAGCGATGACGCTGCTCGAAGTAAAAGGCCTCTTTGCCACTTTGAGCGTAGAGCTGGAAGCTACCGTAGTCAAATAGCCATGAACGAAACAACAATCTTTTACCCGGCAAGCCTTACAGCGTGGAGAACGTGGTTGATCAAAAACCATGATTCGAAACAAGCTGTATGGCTTGTTTTTTATACCAAAGCATCGGGCAAACCGACGATCACCTGGAGCGAAGCCGTCGATGTGGCTTTGTGTTTTGGCTGGATAGACAGCAAGAAAGTTAAGATCGATGAAGAAACGGCGCACCAGTTCTTCAGCAGGCGGAAACCCAATAGTACCTGGTCGAAGATCAATAAGGAAAAGGTACAGCAGCTTACTGCAAAAGGGCTGATGGCAAAGCCGGGCCTTGATAGCATCGAAAAAGCAAAGCAAAATGGTTCCTGGACGATACTGGATACCGTGGAGGCGCTGATCCTGCCTGCCGACCTGGAAACGGCGCTGGCTGAGCATCCTGGTGCAAAAGATTATTTCCTCGGTTTAAGCAGGACGATAAAGAAAATGATGCTGCAATGGATCGTACTGGCCAAAAGATCGGAGACCCGCCAAAAACGGATCGATGAAATAGCGGTCCTGGCCGGGCGGCAGCAAAAGCCGAAGCAGTTTTAAAGAGGGCCGGAAGGGACGGTAAAATTGTTCCTCTGCCGGGAGCTTACCCGGCCTTCGTCCTGTTTTTTGAGCGGGATATTTATTGCTCATTTGGAGTAGTTTAGCGTGGGGCATAGTACGCTTATGCTTCCATATGTACCGTTCATGTCCCGATATGCCCCGTTTATAAGTCAGTTTAAGGATTCCCGTCCTGTGGTTGCGGTTATCTGCCCCTTTTTATTAGCTTTGCCGGGGTCGATCCGGTAATACATCCACCCCCGGAGTTTAGCGGCCCGCTATAAATCCATAACCATGCAAAGGCTTGTTCTTGCCGTTTTACTGTTTACCCTGATTGCCTGTTCCCGTACCCCGGCCGGCTCCGACCGGCTAGTCATTGCACTTGATCCCGCAGAAGGCGTATCCTGTATTAAAAACATGGAATTGCTGCATGCAAACGCAAATATCCCGCCCATTACCTTTGTATTCGCGGCGCAATACCGGAAGGACTCTGCCGAGATCATCCGGTCCCTGTCGCTCCGCGACTACGATGCTACCTATACCTGGTCCGATTCTTTATTCCATCTCCGCAGTATGCAGGGACACTCTGCCCTGAACCTGGTGAGCAGCAATGGTGATACCCGGTTCCGGAAGCAATTGAAGCTATTCACACAGGAAGATGTCATAAACCTGCAGCGCCACCGGGCGCCGGTATCCGATACCTTATTGCTGCCGGAGCAGGTAGCGCATAATGCTTACGAAACGATGCTGACCGACGGCAGCCGGCTTTATTTCTGCGATGCCCAAAAAAAGAAAATAGACGTGGTCAGCCTGCCGGATGGCAAATACCAAAAGACGTTTACAGTTGGCCGGCAGGATGTGGAGGCAGCTTTTGACCTGGCGCTGGGTAAGGGCGCCTATGCGTTGCATAAAAAAGCGTTGGCCAGTTTAAATACCCCGGACCAGGAGGTGTTGCAGTACTGTTCTTTATCCGGCAACGGGCTGGTAGCGGTTGCCGCCTATGCCTGCCTTGCGGCTGCCGGTGGGGCCGATACCGCCGTGACGCGCTTCTATGCAGTGCATACCTTCGGCGACAGCGCCGTGGGTACGATGGTCTTCCCCGGTATGCCTTTGCTGCATAAAACGTTTTTACAGGACCCGGGAGAACAGATCCGCTGTGTGCCGGCTGTTCACTATTATAAAGGCGCCTGTTTTGCAGGCATCAGGAAAGCTGATACGGTAAAAAGCCTGCATGGTAACCGTTTCCTGGCGAAGCTCAGCCCGGAACAGGGACGCTTGCGGTTCCTGGAGATATTTGACTACCCGATGCCCGATATTTACAGGAATGATGATCATGCATTACCCCTGTTCGATAAGGCCTATTGTATGTTGCCACTGGCCAGTAAGATGTATAGCCTGGAAGGGCAGGCGCCTGTCGATATAAGGGGCTTGACCTTCAACGCCGGCCCGGACCTTCCGGCGCCGCCCGATAAGTATATTGCCGAGTTCAGGACCGGGGCCGACCAGGTAACGCTTATTTATTATGTTACGGCGCAACGCCAGTATCATTTGCTCCGCTACGATCTTAAAAAAGGGCTGATCCTCTTTGACCAGATTATTCCTTCGGGAACTCAAAAGCCGGTTATTGACCCGAAGGACAATAACTATGTTTATTACCGGGTAAAGGATAACCTCGTGGTACGGCAGCATCACCGCTTCTTTTAATACCCGGCGGCTTATCGCCGTTCCTGTACTGGTTCGCAATTTGCCTGCCTGCCAAAGGGCAATTACAGGCGATCTGTGCCGGATGAAATTTCAAAGATTGCGCCAGGATTGGAGTTTGGGATATTTGTTGTACGTCAGGTTTATGGTAAATTAGCAGTTTTACCAGGATATCTATTGCCCCGAAAAATTATGAATCTACTCAAGAAATTGTTTGGCAAACAGAAACAGGCGGGTGACATGCCGGCCACTGCAGCGCCGAAGCATCCTGAAAATACAAAGCTGATCTACCTGCTCGATGCCTGGGGCGACAATCCATCCGAAGATAATTACCGCGCGGTGATGAACGAGATCGTAGCCGGTAACTGTTTCCTGTTACTGCCTTCTGTTAATGATGGCAGGGTATCTAATGTATGGCATACGCTCGAAACCGGTTCGAAGCTGGTCTTGTCGAGTGTGTTCGACAGCGACGGACTTAAGGTGCTGGGCGCTTTTAGCGATGAACCATCGCTTTGGGAATGGTGTAAACAACCTGCTGAATATACGGCCATGGCCATGCGCGACCTCGTAGGCTTTTGCCGCGAGCAGGGTATCGATCGCATCGTGATTAACAGTGGCCGGAAAAATAGTTTTGTGTTGGATCGGGAACGGCGCAATATTACCACAACCGTTATCGGGGAGGAGACCGAAGTGCTGGTGGGCACGCCGGCCAGGCCGCTTCCTTCGCATGTTATCGACAGGCTGGCGGCCAACTTCAGGCAGGTGCATACCATTGACGAGGCGTACCAGTATGCGCAATCGATGAAGGGAGAGATGAGTATTGTATTGGGGATACGCATGTCCGTGCAATCCGCCGATGCAACTGCCGCATTGCATCATGCCTTGAACGACGCCTTAAGCGACGAAGCCCTGGAACTGCCGCTGGATATCATGCTGCTCGACGATCAGTGGTTGCAGACGGCCAGGGGTATTGAAGGGGCCCTGTTTTACAAGAAGTGATCTTCCGGTAAAAATGTTTCGTGGCCAGGGTTATTGCCCCGGCCGTGTTATTGCAGCCATTTCAATATCCATGGTATGCATTCCCCGGCATCTACTATCGACCAGGAATGCGGATGCCGGTCGCCCTCCATACGGAATCCTTTACCATAAGCGTTGATAAACTCGGCATTGCCGTTCCCGTTCTGCCGCAAGAGGTTGATCATCGCCGATTGGTCTAAGGCATTCATATCGTAAAGATCGCGGCCCCGGTTATCTATCCACCAGTTTACGTCTACGTCGTTATAGGTCCTGATGGGCATTTTATCCAGGTAGCGGGCATTACCGCCATCCTCGGCCGATCTTGAAAATCCTGAATATGCGCGGTACTTTTCCGGTACCGATTCCGGCGTTCCGCCTATGTATTTTTTAAACTCGTTCATGGCGTATTTCGGTTCGGGTAACGCCGGGTTCTTTTTGAAACTTCTTTCGGAGTTATGATACAGGGTTTCTAGGTCCATGGGCCCGTCTACATTGATGATGGCCCTCGGAACGATCAGGGTCCTGCCGGGATCAGCGACAGCAAGCTCACCGTATCGCACACTGAACAATCCGCCCATAGACCAGCCTCCTAAAATGAAACGGTCTTTCGGCAGGCCATATTTGCGGATCGCCTCACCGATAAAAGTGTTGAGTAGCGTTACTACCTGGTCGTCCATAATAAAACGCTGGTTGAGCGAGGGCACGATCACGGCAATGTTATGGTCAAAAGCCAGCTGGCACAGCGCCTTATTGCTCCCGATCAAATGGGGTACCGTTTCCCAGGTGCCCGGGATCAGTACCAGCACGCCTTTAATATTTTTTTTGGGTACCAGCGCCTTATAGAATAGCGTTTTACCATCGCCGTCGCCTACATACATCCTGGCCGTATCCGCGATAGCGATCTCATTATTCGAAAGCCGCCTGAGATAGGGCGGGTCGAGGGTAAGCAGGCCGTTTTCAAAATTGCCTTCGGTCTTCCGGCGGCCGTTGTCGTAGATAATACGGCCATGGCCGTTCAGTGTTCCATTTGAAAAATGACCTTCTTTTACAATACCCGATGCCAGCCTGACCTGGCCTTCCCCCTCTATCTTTCCTTCCTGCATCATGCCCAGGTAAGTCAATACCTTTTCTTTGCCGGTGTAATAAGCCAGGGTTCCTTTGCCGGTTGCCAACCCGTTTTTGCAGCCGCCGGTCCAGCTTATACTATCGTCCGGCGTATATCCGGGCGCCCATATCGTGCATCCCGTTCTTTTATCGGCAAGCAGGTCTTTGGATGTTTGTCCAAAGGTGCATAAAGCATTGACTACGCAGCAAAGTGTAAGCAGGTTTTTAGTCATTTTTTCAGGTGGTTTAGGAAGGGTTGCCCTGTGGCAAGTAACCCGTAACCCTCCCGGATAAAAGTAGGTAAAACCGGGTAGCTTCCGGCGTTCCTTAATGCCTTTTGCATCCTGTTAATAAAAAAAGCGGTGTGGGGGCGCAAGCCGTTCATCAGCATTATACGGCCATGAACCCGGCTACCCGGTCGACGGTGTGCTTTACGTAATTAAAAAGGAACATACCGTAAGATTCCGTTTTTTTTACACTAATTAACATAAATGCCCTGGTATGCTTAGCTCTGTTAATTGTCTTTTTTAACAATAGGGAGATAGGGTGCAAATTATGCCCGGGTCAGGCTGACGCAATAAACAAATAAGCGACCGTTACCGCCCCGATAAACCCTGTCTTACCTTAAAACCATGCCGGGCTGTAGGCGCCCGGGAACAATTAATAATTAAAAAGATAAAAATGAAAAGGAAATTACTCAGTATTACAGCACTTCTGTCTTGCGGTCTTGGCGCTTTTGCAAACCCTGTTAGTGTTCAGACGGCTCAGAAGGTAGCAGAAAATTTCATGTCTAAAAAAGTAGCGGCGGCTGCGGGTTTAAATCTCCAGTTATCCAAAACCTACACTGCTTTAGGTACTTCAGGCCAGGCTTCTCTTTATATTTTCGATGTAAATAACGGTTCAGGCTTTGTGATCGTGTCGGGAGATGATGCCGTTACCCCGGTCCTGGGTTATTCTGCAGAAAATAAATTCCCGGTTGCAGTTACCAATAACGAAGTGAATTACTGGATGGATGGTTACAACGAACAGATATCTGCCGTGATCGACCACCAGGTTGCTGCTACAACAGCGATTGCATCCGACTGGAACAAACTGATCACCAATACCGGTAAAGACGACCTGGCAAGAGGTACCGATGTGTCGCCCTTGCTGCGTACCAAATGGAACCAGGACGGAAACGGTTTCGAAGATCTTTGCCCGTCCAACACACCAACCGGTTGCGTAGCTACGGCTATGGCACAGATTATGAAATTCTGGAATTATCCTGAGGTTGGTGTGGGTAACCACAGCTATACCGCACCGGCTCCGATCAATGCCGTACAAACAGCCGATTTCGCCAATACCACTTATATGTGGGCCAATATGCCGAACGAGCTCACCACCAATTCAAACAGTGCCCAGCGTGGCGCAATAGCTACGCTTATGTTCCATTGTGGTGTAAGTGTGGATATGAGTTATAACTATGCAAGTGCCGGCGGTAGCGGTTCTTTCGTTATCTCTTCAGGCAGCCCTATACAGCACTGTTCTGAATATGCGCTGAAAACTTATTTTAAATACAGCACCGACATCAAAGGACTTGCCCGTAGCCAGTATGCCGATAAAGATGCAGAATGGATCGCCTTGCTGAAAACAGAGCTTGACGCTGGCAGGCCTATCCTGTATACCGGTCGCGGTTCCGGTGGTGGTCACGCATTCGTATTCGACGGTTATGACGGCATCAACAGGTTCCACATCAACTGGGGCTGGGGTGGTTCTTCAGACGGTTACTTTATCGTGAACAATCTTTCTCCGAGCGTTTTAGGTACAGGCGGTGGCGCCGGTAACTTCAACAGCGGCCAGCAGGCACTTACCAAAATCTTCCCAAACAACGTTACCAAAATCGTAAACGTAGAAGGTGCGGATAAGATCAATGCCTATCCTGTGCCTGCTTCCGATAAACTGAACATCGATCTGAGCCGTTTCGAAGGTAAAGTTACCGCTATCCAGCTGTACAATATCCAGGGCCAGAAAGTACTGAGCCAGGAAGTAAAAGGCGCACAGGCAGTAATGCCGGTAAGCCAGGTAGCCCAGGGCATGTACCTGCTGCACCTGCAGTCAGACAAAGGAACCATTATCCGGAAAGTCTCTGTTGTAAAATAATGCAGCAGCAATAACATACTTTATTGATTAATCTGAATGTTGCCGGAATCTTTTCCGGCAACATTCGTTTTTAGCGGAACCCTGCCGGTTTTGAGATGGTACCCGGGCTTCACTGCTGAGTCGCAGTTGTGTGCGGGCTCCGGTGTACCTGTCGCCGGGTTGGAGCCCCTGCTTATGCTGCCAATAAACTCATACTCATAATCCTGCTGGCATGTAGTAATAAATAGTACAGGATTTTCATAAGAAAGCGTACAAATGCTGCCGGGGGATTTACCGACCTTTGAGCTACCAATAACAAACAGCTATACCCAACTATAACCAGGGGGCCTTGTATATAGCGCTGCCAATGTCTGGATCCGGATTGTATGTAGTAAGAATAGCAAGTAACACCATAGAAACATGCAAAGTCTTGTATCAACCTTAGCGGTAAGGACGATACAGGTATAAGCGAGCCGGGTTGTATAACCCGGCTTTTGCTATTAAAACCTTTGGTATGACGTATTGCCGTATGTTTCGAAAAAAAAGGTTACATTTTTAATACGCTATAGAAATGCTGGTATTGCCCCGCGTATGGCGTGCTTGCTGCCGGCCGGTTGTTGCATGATGATTACCCTGGCTAAACAGATATTTAGTGTTAATTAAAGCAAATGCATTGCAAATATGTTCTTGCTTTGCAAAATTTGCATCTTTTTTTCTCGTTTTCTTTAGAAAGGGCCTTATGATAGTTGCTATATTAGATGACCATAAATTGTTGACGGAAGCATTAAGTAATTGTATTCATGCCAATGCAACACAGGTAGAAAAGACGCTTGTTTTTAACGATCCGAGGCGTTTTCTCGATGCTTACACAGGGGGAGAGAGGATTGACCTGCTTTTCCTGGACCTGCTCATGCCCGGGGTGCAGGGGCTTGATGTGATACAGGCATGCAGGCAGAAAGCGGGTGGGGGCAACGGCATCAGCATCATTATTATGACCAGTATCAATAATCCCCAGATGGTACGGCACGCCCTCAGTACGGGCGCCAATGGTTACCTGACTAAAGAGGCGGATATAGATGAATTCCTGCTGGCTATGTCCGAAGTTGCAGATGGCCGGCAATATATAGGCCGGGCAATAAGCAAACAGCTCCTCAGGTGTTTTATTGCAGAAGAACAGATCAATTTCTACCTGACACCCCGCGAGCAGGAAGTGCTGCAGCAATTATGCAATGCGAAAACCGTTAAAGAAATTGCCTACGAGTTGAAACTGAGTTTGCACACGGTGCTTTCCTACCAGAAAAATATTATGCGCAAGTTTAAGATGAACCGCACTGTCGACCTGGTGACCTTCGCTATGGAGCACGGCATTTATTCAAAGAATGTTCATTAAGATAAGAACCGGCATGCTATACAACCGCCTTTGTATGCTGCGATAATAAATGGGGCATGAGATCTCTTCCTATTTTCCTGCTGTTTATAGCTCTGTGTATTGGTCCTGCAGCAGGTGCAGCGCTGTTACCTTTCAGTGATGCGCTATGCAAAGCGCTGCCACCAGATTACTTACCTGCCGACAGGCAGCGGCCTACGGCACTCGAGACGAGACTGCTATTGGCAAACGTCGGTGTAACATTCGAGGCGGATGGATTTGAGGAAGAACTGGACCGGATCTGCAGCAGGATGGAGCATAGCATGGACAGCCTCAAGGATAAGCGGGAGCAGGCAAAAAGCGCCTATGCGGTTGCTATTTATTGGTATAATAACTCTAAAGATTATCCCCGGGTATTGGCGGCCCAGCAAAAAGCGCTCGATTACACGGTGTACGATACTGCCACCTGGACCATAAAACTGTCGCTACTTGCAATGAAGGGGAATGTGCATTTGGTTAGAAACGAAATGCCCGAGGCCATCGATATCATTAACCATGCATTGGAACTCTTACCCGGAGAAACAAATAAAAAGATCAACTTCGCAACGCCTTATCTCTACCTGACCCTGGCCAATGCCTATGCGGCATTGGAACTCCAGAATGATGTTATCGGGTATACCCGGAAAGCCAGGCTGTATTGTGACGCAGATCCGCGCCGCAGCACGCATATATTGGCTATAGCCAATCTTGTAGCTGCTGAAGCTTATAGCCAGTTGTTCCGGAAAACCCACAATACCCGGTACCAGGATTCCGCTACCAGGTTGGTACAGGAGGTAAGACAGCGTTGCAGCAATGCGCCGCAGTGGCGGACTACGGTATATGGCATACTGGGACGTATTGCGTTTTGGAACGGGGATTTTAAACTTGCCCTGAACTACCTGGATACTGCAACCGATAAAAATAATATCGAAGAAGATGATATGAGCCAGGCCGAAGTAATGGTTGTCTACCACGCCCTGGCTAAGTTATGGCTTGAAAAAACGCCGCTTAAGCGGCTACGTATCCGGGAAAACTTCCTGAATGACTCGGTGATCAGACAGGCCGGCGTACCCGATATCTATTACATTTATGAAGACCTGTTTAAAGAAGCGTATAACAAGAGCGAATGGGAGGCGGCATTGGGCTACCTGGTAAAGTCTTCGAGGCATAAGGATTCTGTAGAGTTGCTGAAGCAACGCGTAGTTTATTATAACCTGGAAGCCAGGTACGAAAACGGCAAAAGAGAAGCGTTGATCGACAGGCTGCATAATGACAAGAAGATCGCTTCCAAACAAAACAAGATCATATTGCTGACGGCGGTTGTAATTATATTGACCCTTACCTTGTCTATAATAGCCCTGGTTGCTATAAACAGGCTGAAGCAAAAAAAGCAAGGGGAACGGCAGCGGCAGCTGGAGCTGGAGAATATCGAGATCGCTAAGGTGATGTTATTGCAGGAAACGAAATTGCTGGATGATCAGCTGAAGGCTTTGCAGGCGCAACGTACCCATATTTCAGAAGATATGCATAATGAACTGGGTAGTGCATTAGTGGCCCTGAAATTTTATGTATCGGACATGAAGCAATCTGTGGCGGACGAAGCATCAAAGCGTGTATTCTGTAATGTCGAAGAGGAAATTAACGGCATCTATAAACATGCGCGGAACTATATTCATGCACTTAATCAAAGCAGCCCGGATATCCGGTACGATATCGATCAGAGCCTGCAGTTGCTCGCTGCACAGTTTAACAAGCGGAAAGCCGTTCAGCTGTTATTAGACGTGGATGCCGGCAAACTGGAATTATTACCGGTTGTGCAAAACAATGAGCTCTATTTTATCCTGAAGGAAACGATCGCCAATGCATTAAAACATGCACATGCCGATACGATCTTTATACAGGTAGGTTTTACTGCAGGCGAATGCCGGTTCTCGGTATCGGACAATGGCAGTGGCTTTGACCCCTTAGCTGGTAAAGCGGGTATGGGCCTGGCCAATATAAAGCGAAGGGCCCGGCAAATGGGGGGGCGTATCGTGGTCCGGACGGGGCCGAAAGGTACGCTGATTTCCGGTTCTTTTGCGCTCTTGAACATGGACTATTCTGCATAACACCCCATATTTAGGGGGTAGCTCCACACCCTTATTAGGGTGCATAAGAGTGCGGGCTATTGCTTCTCTTTGTAGTACAGTAATTATCCTGCATACACGACGATGATCCACTCTTTACCTCATTTTTTACAACGGAGCTTACTCAAAAAAGAACCGTTGCTGTGCCAATTGGCATTGCTCCCGGACGGGAACAAGCGTATGGTGATCGCTTGTCTTTCGTCCGCTCTGGCAGCACCGATCGGCTACCGGAACATTATTGGCACAACCCTGGCAAAGCATTGCCAGGCAACCGGGTCGGCAAACTGCGAGGCACAATTTGCCCGGGCTGTTGATTATTGTTTGCTGCAGCTCTATCGTTATCATTTTTCGGAAGAGGAACCGGGGGAAGTGGCATATAATCTCGAATTAGCAGGAACTATTGTTGGTGGGGAAATGATAAGGACCAAACTGCGCTACCGGTTTTATCAACGTTGAAACCCCGGCCGGCGTAGTTGTCCCATTATTTTAAATAACCTGCAATGAATTATTCCTTTTCCCGCTTAGTCCTCACGCTGATCAGTCTTGTGACCTTAACTGTGTCGCCTGCCTTTAAACACAAACTCCCCTGCGCCGTTCCTGTTGCCTGCTGCGCGCTCATACCGGCAGCGCCCGATCTTCGCCATACACTCTGCACTTCCCTGGCAACGCTGCATAAAACACTCCCGGTAACAGATCAGGGTACTGATTGGAATCGCGCTATCGAAGACTGCCTGTTATTCATCGATCAATACCCGCCACCCCCAGGCCGGGAAGTATACCACATGCGTAAGCAAGACCGGTTACCGGAGCAAGCACAATGTAAGCCAGCGGACACTTCCGGGAAATCTTTTAAAGATCTTCCGGCCGGATCGTATACCCGGGAAATTATATACGCCGGAACTATTCCTACCAATAACTAAATGATACATCCAATGAACAGTTTTTTACTTCGCCGGACCCTTATTGTACTCGTTGTTTTTACAACATCGGCGCTGAGCCTATTTGCACAAAGCCCCGGTGGCGTCCAGGCCGGGCTAACCGCCTGGTTCAAAGCAGACGCCGGCATTGTCGTTGCCGGTGGAACGGTTACCACCTGGATCAACCAGGCCGTAAACCCGGACCTGGTTAATGTTACGCAGAACGGCGGTCCCTCAACCCTGGCCGATAATACGCCGTTACCTTTCAATTTCAACGCTTACCTGCAATTTAATAACGGTTGCTTCAGTAAGGAGGCGCTTGCCAACTTCGAAGCCGTTGTTAAAGCAGATGCAGGTACCATAGCCGGGGTGGGAACGGGAGCCAGTTGCCTGGCAACGGTAACGTCCAACTTTACCAACCAGCCCTGTGGTGCAAACAGGTGTAATGCGGGTACCGGCTATAGCGGGTCCGAATTCGGGAACACCGGTCCCAACTGGGCTATGGGCGTTGCCAACGCGGGCCGTGCGAACCTATGGGGTTTCAGGGCCAGTACTGCGGCCACCGTTCAGCAGGAGAACACGTTTAACGGACTCAAAAATGCCGGCAGTTGCGGTGTTCGCCGCAGTGGCGCCTACCGGTTTGCTATCGGATCTTTTACCGGATATTATTATGGTACAGGCCGGATTGCCGAAATAGTGACTTATAACCGGCAGCTTAATCCGCAAGAGTTCTCGAGGCTGGAAAGCTACCTGGCAGCTAAATATGGCGTAACCCTGGGCAATACTGCTATGCCTGTCGACTATAGGGCTACCGATGGCAGCCTGTTCTGGAATGCCAGCAATACCTATCAGAACCGCGTAACGGTTACCGGTCGCGACGATTCATCTGCCTTCTACCAAAAACAATCCCGGTCGGTACATACTGGCGCTATGGTTACGGTATATAACGGGAATGCCTATGGCGGCGTTTTTCCCGGTATGAATGCCGGCAACACGACCGCCTTTTCCTCGAACCGGTCGTTCCTGGCTATCGGCGATAACAATGGCGATACCTTGTTCAGCCTGTGTAGTCCCGACGGCAGGCTGGCACGGATGCCGCGCACCTGGAAGGTGCAGGTTAGCGGCGCGGCGGGCCTTGCAACTATTGCCTTGCCTGCAGCCAATGCCCCGGCACAGGCAGGGTCGTTGCTGGTATCCGCAGACCCCGCTTTTGTCTCCGGGGTCACGGTTATCCCGCTGCAGGATAACGGTACCGTGTTTTATGCCAGCTACCCCTTTACCAATGGGCTGTACTTTACCTTCGGCACTGCGCCCCTGGTGCTGAATGGTATACCCGGCAATCCCGTATGTGATGGCCAAAGCGATGGTACGGTGACGCTTCATCCCCAGGGCGGTGCAACACCCATAAGCTATAGCTGGAACAGTAACCCGCCACAGCTTACGCAAAACCTCGCCGGTGTTGTTCCCGGCGCCTATACGGTAAGGGTAACCCATGGTAATGGATGTACGTTCGATAGTACGATTATTGTTAAAGCCAATCCGCCGGTTTGGGCGGGCATTGCCGCCATAGACGATCCTATCTGCGCGAGCAGCAACGGCCTGATCATAGCTAAAGGTATAGGTGGCTCCGCGCCCTGGACATACCGGATCGATAACGCGCCTTATGATACAGTGACCCGGTTTGGCGGCCTTGCTCCCGGCACCTACCGGGTTGCAGTAAGAGATCAATATGGCTGCACTGCTGATACTACGGTAACCCTGGAAAAAATCGATTATATTCCCCATATCGCAGCCGAGGTCCGCGATGCCTGGTGTGATGCCGGCGGACGTGCGGGACAGGTAACCCTGGAACTGAGGACCGGTACCGCGCCTTTTAACTATGACTGGAAGGAATTTCCCGCGGTAAAGGAGCGGGAGATCCGCAACCTGGCAGCGGGTACCTATACCGTTACCGTGACGGATCAATATGGTTGCGCCGGTACTATTTCCGCTACCGTAGCAGAGCAGCCCTGCTGTTATGCCGGTATTCCCAATGCTTTCTCCCCGAATGGCGATGGTACTAACGATCAATTCGTACCGGTGTTTAGCAGCCCGGTATCCGGTTACATGCTGTCGGTCTTTAACCGTTGGGGGCAGCGTGTGTTTTACAGCACGAAAACAACACAGGGGTGGGATGGCACGATGAACGGTAGTATCGTAGATACAGGTACCTATTACTATGACCTTACCTATGTATGTGCGTGGGGCCGGAAACAAGTGAACCGTAAAGGCGACCTGGTGCTTGTCCGTTAAACCGGGTTCCGTTCGCAATGTGTCCCTGCGAAAAAACGCTGATAAACTTGCAGGTGGATAAAAATAAAAGTAGGCTACACCTGTTTGTAAATATACGTTCCGGTGCCGGAAGGAAGAAGGCAATCAGCCCTTCTTCCTTTTCTATTGCTTACCGTCTTACCTGCTAATCGGCGGTCCGGGTTTTACTTGTTGTTTTGCGTTTACGTTTTAGCTGGATCACCCTGAATTTAACATGGTCGTATACCAACCCCAACACCAGCAGCGCGCTTCCGATAAGCAGGGCATGCAGGTTGATCCTCGCGTAGAGCAGGCCGCCGGTAATACCACCGGTAAAAAAGAAACTGATGACCCTGAGCCGTAACCGGATCGATGAACCCAATTTTTGCTTCTGTTCTGCAGAGCGGTAAAAAAACAATTGCGATAATTCGATGCCCAAGTCTGTAAACAGGCCGGTTAAGTGCGTCGTCCTGACCGCAGCATTCGACAGGGCCGTAACCAGGGAGTTCTGCAATCCCATCGCAAACAGTAAAGAAAACGCAATAACATCGGGATGCTCCGTTACCAGCCGGGGGAATAAAATGCCAACCAGCAATAATACCAGGCTTTCCAAAACCACCGGTGCGACATAGATAAGCCGTTCGTTTTTCCTGGCCACCAGTTCGGTAAGCACACCCGATACAAAAGCGCCGAGAAAGAAAGACAGGATGTACAGGAAATAAAGAAAGCCTTGCCAGAAATGCAGCTTGAATACTTCGTCTACAAATAGGGTGAAATGCCCGGTTATATTCGTAGTCAGCCTTTGAACGGCTAGGAAGCCTGCTACGTTTACGATTCCGGCCACAAAGGATAGCAGAGATGCGATCTTTAAATTATGACTTAAGGTCCGTGTTTTTCCCTGGTGTCTGAACAATTATTTTTCTTTATAGATGGGGTAGGTATCCTGTGCTACAGACAAAGATACCCCGGGCCGTCAGGCGAATAAAGAGCAGGGTATCTTTGCTTTTAAGTAATATGGAAAAAGAGGATAGCGAGCTTATACTTTTTTTACGAACTCCGATTTCAAAGCCATGGCGCCGAAGCCGTCGATTTTACAATCGATATTATGGTCACTGTCTACCAGGCGGATGTTCTTTACTTTCGTGCCTGCCTTTATGCTTTGTGCTATTCCCCGCACAGGTAAGTTCTTTATCGTTACTACTGTGTCCCCGTTCTGAAGCAGGTTGCCGTTGCTGTCTTTTACGATCAGCGTATCAGATATCTCCTGGCTGGCTGCAGGATCCCATTCATGACCGCATTCCGGGCAGGCTAAAAGCTGGTTTAATTCGTAGGTAAAGGTTGATTTACATGCCGGGCATGGTGCAAGTTCATTCATATTCAAATTCTTTTTTTTGTTGTTGAAACGGAACGGTCAACACCGTTGTTGTTAAGGCATTCGCACCTTGTTTATAGCTAAAGCAGCAGGGGCAAGGCTTTTGGCGGTGCAATGCTACTGTTTTATAGCCAGTTTTTGTTTTTTATTTTTTACACTTTCTCTTTTATCCACCACCTTCACCCACCACCCATCACTCAATACTCAATACTCCATACCCAATACTTACAACTCAAAACTCAAAATTCAAAACTCAAAACTCCTGCAACTTGACTCCTGATATTGCTAAAAATGAGATCCTTCGTTGTGCTATATAGCACCTCGTTAAAGCCAGCTAACCGATGAGATCCTTCGCTGTGCTCAGGATGACAGCTAACCCTTCAACAGTTCAACACTCAAAATTCAAAACTCCTTACCCAATACTCAATACTTATAACTCAAAACTCAAAATTCAAAACTCAAAATTATTCACATCCTTCCTGTCTGAAATCTAATCCCTGATATCTCACTACCCAATACGCACTTCCCAATACTTACAACTCAAAATTCAAAACTCAACATTCCTGCAACGTTTCCTGTTCCGGCGCTAATATTTCGGCTACGTCAACATCCAGCAGATCTGCGATCAGGTCGATCCTGCCACGACTCATATTGATTTTACCATTCTCGAATTTTCCATAGTTGGCGTGGCTCATCCCGAGCGCTGCAGCTATATATTTCTGTGTAAAATTACGATCCATCCGGATCGCTTTTATCCTGTTGCCTATGGTCATGTTCGGTATTGCAATTTTTTGATCCGGTAGCGGGGTTTTACGCTCTTATGGTCACCGGTCATTTCGTTATGCTGCAGGCATGATCTCCGGCAGGCTGGAATTGGCTCCTGTATGGAATTATATACATAGTTACGTTTGTATGCCGTGCTTACAGGAACCGCCCTTTGTAAAGGGTATGCTGTAAAAGATGCCTGGTGTTGATACCGATAGGCGCTATACGGATAATCCACCCGGCGCCCATCGGGCAGTTGATGATCTGTTGCCATTGCCCGGTTTCGAGCACGGGGTTGATCTCCTTTAGGACGCCGGTAAGCGATGCGTAAACAGGTATGCGATAGTCCCGGTAAAAAAGATCAAGGATTTTTTCGCCTTTTCTTACCAGGTCGCCCACCCTGATGGCAGGCATACAGATACGTTCGATGCGGCGAATGCCGGTCAGTTTAAACGGAGCTACCCCGCAGTAGGCCATATTGCCCCGGATGCAGACCCAGTCGTGCTCCGGTGAGTAAAGCAAGTCTTCTGGTTGGAACACCATAACCCGGATTGAATTTTTTTTATGTTTTACAGATGCATTGGGAAGTCATCGTTCCCGGCTTATCTTAGCCGTTATCGCTTTTGATCCAGAAGTTGAGATTCCCGCCTTCCAGCGTGTCTGCAAGCCGGTAGCTGAGCGGGATTTCCTCGTACAGGGAATGGTAGGTAGCAATCCTCGTACCCTTTGGCATAGCGCTAAGCCCTTTGTGCAGAAACCGTACGTAATAACGGTATAGCGAGTCTGAATACTCCATTGTATCGTCAATGCGCCCCTCTTCGTTCAGGTTCTCATAAAAGGAGTTAAAAAAATAAAAGTGGTCGAACTGCTGAAGGTCCAGTTTCGTAAAATTTCCATGGAGGAAATGAACATTGGTAATCGCCAGCTTCCGTTGCAGTGTAAGGGCGGCATCGGTGAGGTAAGCCCTTTGCTCGATGCCATAAAAATGGTGTCCCGGTGCACGCAAAGCGCCTGCCAGGCAAAACTTCCCGGCTCCGCTGCCAATATCCAGTATCCGGGAAGGAGGCCCTGAAGATAGAAAATCTGCGGCGAGCCGGGCCACCCGGAGCGGCGTCCAGTGCTGGCCCGACATCATCTCCAGGGTTCTGGGGTAGAGCTTATCAAAGGACTGATCCTGCTTCAGGATTTCGTCCCTGGTGAGCAGGGGGCTATTCATAAAGGAGTGTTGCTGCTTTGTCTGCAAATACCTGGTATTGAAATTCCCGCAGCAGCCCTGCTCTTGAGTAAGGCGCTGCCGGGCTTATCTTGGCGATCCATATGCTGTGAAGATCTCCATTGATGATCAGCGAGGGGTTATTGAGTAGTTTGGGATTGATGGCGATCACGCTTCCGTCCACCGGCATCCGGACTGCAAAATGGCCCTTTCCTGATTGGAACTCAGCGATGGTTTCCCCTTTGCCCAGCGCAGCCGGAACCTGGCAGAAAGTAGCCTGTAGTATGGTGTTGATCCCGGATAGTTTATTTTTGTGAATGCCAACCAGGGCCGAGACGCCGAGGAAGTCGATCCATTCATGATCTTCGGTATAATGCATGATAGCTGAAAAACTTATTGTAAGTTGCGGCAGCAAAATTAAGCGGGGTATGGATGGTATAATTTATAATTTCGCACAATAAAAAGTGACAACAATCAATTTTTATCATTAAAAATTTCACGATGAGTCTTAAGGGGATCTTCCCAATCGATAAGTGGGATTTTAAATCAGATACGATATTTACGAATTTCCCGGCGGGAGATTACGAGGAAATGGTACGCCATGCCCGGGAAGAGAAATATAAAAAGGGGCAGACCATATTCCGCGAAGGCGGTGTGCCTACCGGTCTCTATTATATCATAGAAGGAACGGTGAAGAAATACAAGATGGATGGCAGTGGCAAGGAACAGATTATCTATGTGGCTAACAAAGGCGAGTTGATCGGGTATCATGCGATACTGTCCGACGAGCGCTACCCGGATTCGGCCACGGTACTGGAAGAGAGCCGTTTGTTATTCATTCCCAGGGAGGATTTTTTAGCTACACTGGAACGCTCTTCGCTGCTGTCGACGCGGCTGCTCCGGATGCTGAGCCATGAGTTTACCGTTTTTACCAATAGCATCGCCATTTTTGCCCAGCGATCCGTGCGCGAACGCCTGGCCATATCGCTGATCGTTTTACGGGAAAAGTTTAAAAAGAGTACGCCCGAAGGCGCTCCCATCGTGATCAATATGAGCCGGGAAGACGTGGCCAACATGACGGGCACAACCCGCGAGAATGTGGTAAGGCTCTTGCGCGAATTCAAGGATGATCATATCATCGAAACAAAAGGACGCAAAATATGGATTACCGATATTAGAAAAATGATCGCCATCTCCAACTATCAATAAACCGGACAGCAAAAGTTGATAAGATGCAATTTTTTCGACGGTCATTCCCGTTACTTTTGCCGGAAAGTCAAATTGCATGTCACGTCGTACCGCTACACCGCTGTTACTGCCGGCCCTGCTCCGGGAAAAATGCCCGGGATGCAGGCGCGGAAGCATTTTTATAAACAGCGGTATATTACCGCTCAGGGATTGTTTAAAAACCCGGGAGCATTGCCCCGTCTGCGGTCAGAAAATAAAAGTGGAAAATAATTACGGACAGGGAATGAACTTTGTGTTTATCGTTGTCATTTTTATTTTAACCGCTATCGGGTACCATCTTCTTATCGGCTTATCCTTTAAGGACAACAGCATTTACTACTATGTAGCCTTGTCCGTGCTCATGGTTATCTTTTTGCAACCCTGGCTGATGCGGTTATCCCGGGTTCTTTTTCTCTACCTGGTGGTCCCGTATCGGAAAGACAGGCAATAGCGCATCGCTTTTTATACAGGCGATAAAAAGCATCCTGTAAAAATAGCCCGGAGTATACGTCCGGGCTATTTTATGGAATCAATACTTACTCTTCTTACTGGTCCAGCAGTTGCTGTAACTTTTCTACAAAGTCGGGAACCGAAAAGTCGTTCGTCTCGATGTAAATGTCTATCAATTCGTTTGCCCTGTTGAATATTGCGGTAGTGGGTATAGCGCCCGAGAACAGCGCATTCAGGATCTGTCCGTCCGATGTATAGACCGGTAGTTTGTACCCGCGGCGGTCCATAAAGGCCTTTGCTTTAGCGTACTCATGATCTACGGCAACCATCACGAATACCAGGTCGTCCCGGTCCCGGAACCGTGTTCTTAATTTATGGAAAGAGGGCATTTCCTTCACACAGGGAGGGCACCAGGGCGCCCAATAGTTTAATACTACAACCTTGCCTTTAAGGTCAGGCAGCGTAAGGCTTTTGCCCTTCCCATCCTTAAACCGGAGCTGGGGTACGGCTGCCTTTACCGAGTCGGGAAAACCGGCGGCGGGCTGTTCTTTATTTAGCGTTTGCGGATCGTCATTTTGGGGCGCAGCATATGCGACCGTCAGGCTGAGCAGGAACGGTAATACCAATAGCTTTTTTATGATCATCATCATCGTTGCGGTGTTGCATACTTCTTGCGGCAACATGGCCTTTTCCATATATCTCCTCCTGGCCGGGAAGCAGCATGTATTGCCGGAATTATTAAGTATGTATAAGAAAATTATGTATTAGGATATCAGTAGCTTCATTTTCTGCAGGAAATTTCCGATAAAGAGCCAACACAAAAAAGAATTCACCTGTCTATATAAAAAAGAAGCATGTTTTTCCTATTGCAAATCTAACAAAACTCTTTACCCTTTAAAGCCTACGACTATGAAAAAAGTATTACTGAGTATGGCATTCATCGGTGTTTTCGGTAGCGCCGGAGCACAGGATGTACATTTTACACAATACTTCAGTTCACCGCTAACCCTCAACCCGGCCCAAACGGGGCTCACGCAAAACGATTGGCGGGCCTCGGCTAATTTCCGGACCCAATGGCAATCGGTGTCTAAAACCCCTTATATCAGCAGCGCCGTTGCTTTCGATATGCCTTTACTGCGGGGCAGGCTACCCGAGGGAGATGCACTGGGTATCGGGGTGCTGGGGCTGTACGACCGCTCTGGCCCCGGAGGCTTACAGAATACGACCATAGGCCTGTCCCTGGCCTACCACAAGGCTTTTGGCATGGACAAGCAACATACGCTTTCGCTCGGTGTACAGGGCTATATGGTGCAGAAAAGTATCCGGTTCGACAGGCTGGTTTTTGGCGATCAATATAACCCCGTATTGCAAGGCATTACAGCCGGTACTACGGAGCGACTGGGTAGTGCCGACCTTACTTACCCCGATTTTAATGCAGGCCTTATGTACTCGGGCCGTATTTCGGAAAGAGCAACCCTGTATGGTGGCTTCGCTTATTACCACCTTAGCCGTCCCGAAGAAAAATTCATGGATGGCTCCGCCTCTTTAAAGATCAACGCACGTTATTCGGCCCACCTGGGGGGCTCCATCGATATGAACGAGCACACCGTACTGTACCTGAGCGCTATGTACCAGCAACAGGGACCTGCCTCTGAGCTGGTCGTAGGCGGCGCCGTGGGTTTTATAATGAACCCCGGTCATCACGAACTGAGGCGCAATACCATCTTCTACCTGGGCGGCTGGTACCGTTATGGCGATGCCATTGCACCTTATGTCGGTTTCGAATGGTCGAAAATGAAGATCGGCTTCAGCTACGACGTTACGATGTCTACCGGGCAGCATATGACTGGCGGACAGGGTGGTTATGAACTCTCCGTGATCTACAATGGTCTGATGCAAAAAGTAACCCGCAAAAAATACAATTTCTCCTGCCCTAAATTCTAAACGGCCCTTTAGGTCCACAGTGTATAATACTTCCCGCGGATACCCGGATAGCAGCGCTGTCCGGGTATCCGCATTTTTTACTGTAAACAGGCGGTAAAGTAGCTTGCCTTAAAAACGGCTAACCAGTAATTGCGTTATATCGATAGGTATTCGGGTATAGTGGATGGTTAAGTGCACGCAGGCTTCTGTCGCGGGTATAGCAGCGGGCCTGGTATATCGGGTTGGAAAAAACGTGGGTACACATCCGGCCGGTTCGCTTTCCGGATTTTGTTTCGTGTACAATCAATAGAAATGCTCTATACTTCGGGAAGTGCTGCATAGCTAATGTTTATATTCATGATGTTGGTCTGCGCGTCTTTGATGTGCCCATTAAAGCCCGGAAGCGCCTGGTTAGATCCTGGTAGCGCTATCTGTGCAGGTCGAATGGCTTAAAATGCAGGCATGGAGCGCAGTCTGGATTTTTGGTAAGGTTGTAGCCGATTTGCTATGGCTATCCGGCTACAACATAAATTATCTTCTTTTACAATAAAACCGCATGCAGAAGAGCCTCGTATATGAACAAAAGCACTTATGCTTAAAAAACGATCTCTTATGAAAAAAAGTCACTTACTCCTCAGGCAGGCGGGCAAAATTGCCCTGCTGCTATGCATGGCTACAGCAAGTCTGCCGGCTTTTGCATCCAGTCATAGAGAGGCGCCGCTCATTGCCAGCGATCCACAGGCCGACAATACCGACTTGTATGCCTTCAGAAGCCCCGACGATCCGGGTAGTATTACGATTATCGCCAATTACATTCCTTTCCAGCTGCCGGAAGGCGGCCCCAATTACTACACTTTCGGTACGAACGTGCGTTACGAGATTCACATTAAAAACAAAACCACAACAGCGGGCGACGATATTACTTATCGATTTACCTTCAGCCAGGTCAACCAGGACAACACGACTTTCTTTAACATCAGGCTGGGGCAGCAAAACCTGAAAACGACTTATACCTGTGAAAAAAGCATGGATGGCGGCGTTACATTTACTACCATCCTGAGCAATGGCGTGGTGCCGCCTCCCAATATCGGTCCGCGCTCTATTACAAGCAGCCCGGTAGGCCTGGGCGCAAGTGCTTACGGAGCATTGATCCAGAATGCGATCGGCACTGCCAGTACCGGGGAGTCCTTATTCTGTGGTCCCGCCGACGATCCGTTCTTCGTAGATCTTGCCGGCGCTTTCGATGCCGGCAACTTTCGCCCGGAAGGCAATACTGTTAACCCGCCCAAAGACGGCCTGGCACGTTATAATGTAAACACCATTGCCATTAAAGTACCCATAAGCATGCTGCAGAAAGACGGCAAAGATGTGGGCCAGGCAGCCAATATACTCGATCCTGATTTTGTTATCGGCGTATGGGCATCTGCCAGCCGCAGGCAGATCAAAACGCTCAATGCCGATGGTACTACGGCCAGCTCCGGCGATTGGGTACAGGTATCCCGGCTGGGCATGCCCCTCACGAACGAAGCCGTTATACCGGTGGGAAGCAAAGACAAATGGAATGCAACTACCCCCTATAACGATCTGCAGTTTGCAGCATTCTTCAAAAACCCGGAACTGGCTTTGTATATGGACGACTCCCAATTTGGCGGCGCCGTGCCTTCGCTTAATGCCCTGCGTATCCAGAAAAGCGCTTTGCAGGCCTTTGATTTCCGTAACGGAAAACCCGGTTTGTTCGCGCTGCGCAATACGCCGGCAGTA
The DNA here is from genome assembly GCF_003014535.1 of Taibaiella chishuiensis. Classification (GTDB taxonomy): domain Bacteria; phylum Bacteroidota; class Bacteroidia; order Chitinophagales; family Chitinophagaceae; genus Taibaiella; species Taibaiella chishuiensis. Next base: position 613,889 of record NZ_PYGD01000002.1, read on the forward strand.
CAGAACACCGCTTTTGACGAAACGCTTTTCGGACCGGTACTCCTGCCCGATAATATGAGTCCGCGTGCAGTCGATATCCTGCCGATCTTTTATACCGGTGTGCCCAACCTGGCGCCTTACCAACTGGCTACCGGCAAGTCCGGTAACCCGCTGGCTGCCGGCAAGCCGTTTATCAACAATTTTCTGCCTACGCTCGGCGATATGCTGCGCCTCAATATGGCTGTACCGGTCACTCCGAGAAACGATCCGAACTTCAGTTCTTTAGGCATTGTAAAAGCCGCTGTACTGGGGCTTACCGATCCTGCATACAGTGCGACTACCAATCTGGAATTTATACCCAATATGGATGGCTTTCCCAACGGGCGCCGCCTGGAAGATGATGTAACCACGATCGAACTGCAGGCCGTATCGGGTGTGGCCCTTGCCGCAATAGGGCTCTGGTACGATGATTATACTTCCGCCTCAGCTTCCCCGGTAACCCCGCAACTCCTGAAAGTACTGAGCTTTACCGCCGGTGTTACACATAACGACACCACCTTCAAGACCGTTTTTCCTTATGTGCAGGAACCCTGGCGCGGTTATGACTATACGCTGCAGGCCCGGTTTTAATTCATCTCTTCCCTGATTAAAAAAGCAAAAAATGAAAAGCTATATCCATAAAATCGTGGCAGGACTTGCTATTGGCCTCCTGTCGCATACCGGGCTGCATGCTTCTTCGCATAGAGAGGCGCCGCTGATCGCCAACGATCCCCTCGCGGACAATACAGACTTGTATGCTTTTAAAAGCCCCTGCGATCCCAATAAAATTGTACTGATCGCCAATTACATTCCCTTTGAGCATCCGGCCGGAGGACCCAACTGGTATACCTTTGGCGAAAATATCCGGTATGAGATCCATATCGATAATAACGCTGCCACACCGGGCGACGATATTATATACCGGTTTACTTTTCACCGGGAAAACCAGGACGGTACTACTTTTTTCAATATCAGGCTGGGCCGGCAGAATATCAAAACAACCTATACCTGCGAACGCAGTATAGATGGCGGTAACACTTTCGCTACGATTATTACAGCCGGTGTTGTGCCGCCGCCCAATATAGGTCCGCGCTCTATCGATAATGCAACCGTGGGCCTGGGCAGCGATTATGGCAGTCTTATGAATGCTGCGATACAGAATCCCGCAACAGGCGAAAAGATTTTCTGCGGACCGGTAGACGATCCTTTCTTTGTTGATCTTGGCGGTGCTTTCGACGCCGGCGGCTTCCGCCCTGCAGCGCAGGCCAGGGACGGCCTTGCGAAGTTTAACTGCCATTCCATTGTTATCGAGGTGCCTGTTGCTACCCTGCAGAAAGATGGCAAGACCGTAGCCCAGGCCAGTAATATCCTGGATCCTGATTTTGTGATCGGGGTATGGGCTTCCGCGAGTCGCAGGCAGATCACAACGCTCAGCAATAACGGCGATCCGGAAAGTGTAAGCGGTAACTGGGTGCAGATATCCCGTCTTGGTATGCCGCTCACCAATGAGGCCGTAATCCCTATAGGCAGTAAGGATCAATGGAACAGTGCCAATCCTTATACCGGGGACCTCGCCTTCGCTGGCAATTTCTCTAATCCCGAACTGGCCTTATACATGGACGATTCGCAGTTTGGCGGCGCTGTTCCCGGGCTGGCTGCCTTAAGGATCCAGGCAAACTCCCTGGGGGCATTCGATTTCCGCAACGGCCATGCCGGTTTATTTCCCCTGAAGAATACACCGGCTGTAACCGGTACTGCGCTTGCTGATGCTGCTTTTGGTACCATACTGTTGCCGAACAATGCAAGTCCGCGTGCCGTGGACATACTCCCTATCTTCTATACCGGTGTACCCAATATGCGTCCCTACCAGCTGGCTACCGGGAAGAATGGCGATCCGCTGGCTGCCGGTAAACCTTTTATCAATAATTTTCTGCCTTCGCTGAGCGATGCGCTGCGCCTGAATATGGCGGTACCTGCCACACCGAGAAACGATCCGAATTTTAGCTCGCTTGGTATTGTAAAAGCAGCAGTGCTGGGGTTAACCGATCCCGCTTATAATGCTAACGCCAGCCTGCAATTTATTCCGAATATGGATGGCTTTCCTAACGGCCGCCGGCTGGAGGACGATGTAACCACTATCGAACTGCAGGCTGTGTCGGGTGTTGCACTCGCAGCCATCGGTTTATGGTATGACGATTACCCCGGATCCGGTAGCCCGGTAACCACGCAATTGGGCAATGTACTGAACTTTAATGCCGGCGTTACTCATAACGATACCACTTTCCAGGCCTGCTTTCCCTATGTACAGCAACCCTGGCGCGGTTTTGTAGGCGATAGCTATACCGGGGGCGGCACTGGGATTCCCGGCATCGGTATGGCAAGTCCCGAAGCGATACTGGTAGCTTATCCTAACCCCTTCAGCAGTTCTGTTGGCCTGAAATACAGGTTAGCCGCCAAAGGCGCCGTAAGTATCCGTATCGTTGATCTTAATGGCCGCATATGCGCTACCATCGAAGAGGGCAACAAACAAGCCGGGGAATATAGTACCCGCTGGAACAGCGCTGCATTTACTGCCGGCACTTATTATGCACAGATTAGTGTGAATGGTAAATCTTTCCAGAGCATAAAACTCGTTAAAGTGAAATAATATCCGGCAGGGCCGGGCGCCTGCCCGGCCCTGCTATTTTATCCTTCTGCATCACACACAAAAAATTATCTTATGAACGCCTCAATTGTTATAAAACTTAAAGCCGGCCTGCTGGCCTGTGTATGGGTAGCCATAGTTATCATAAGCCTGGGCTCCTGCAGGCAGGATACGGAGGCCGCAGAAGTGACCATAAGTGAGGGGGTAACCGTACCACAGTTGCTGGCTCGTAAAACCAATGTGGGCCCGCCCGAAGAGCTGGCCCAGATCAAAAAGACCTATGCCGATGCGGTTACTGCGCTGAAAAACAATCCCCGCGACCCGAAGCAATTTTTGAACCTGGCTACTGTTTTTATAACCGAAGGCCGGGTAACCGGCAACAGCGGGTATTACAGCAATGCGGCCTTAGGTATGCTGGATAAAGTAACGACAAGCAACCCATCGGATGAAAATATACGCTTCGAAGCCCTGAGTCTTAAGTCGGCCGTGCTGTTGAACATGCACCAGTTCAAGGCGGCATTACAGGTGGCTGAACAAGGCGAACAGATCAATGGCTACAACGCGGGTATCTACGGTGCTTTAGTGGACGCAAATGTGGAAATGGGCAACTATGATGCCGCGGTGACAAAGTGTGACAAAATGCTGAGTATCCGCCCGGATCTGCGTTCTTATTCGAGGGCTGCTTACCTGCGTCAGCTCTATGGCGATAATAACGGTGCAAAAGCGGCCATGCGTATGGCCGTCGAGGCAGGGGTGCCGGGTTTGGAAAGCACGGAGTGGGCCAGGGTGCAATGGGGCGACCTTTATCTGAATACCGGCCAACCCGATACCGCGCAAATGATTTATGAAACGGCATTGTCTTTCCGGCCGGGTTATCCTTATGCCGAGATGGGACTGGCCCATGTAGCCGCAGCCCGCAAGCAATATGATTTAGCCATTACACATACGCGCAATGCGATCAAAGTGCTTGCCGAAGGCGCTTTTGTGTCTTACCTGGGAGATATGTACCAGTTGCAGGGCAATAAAGAAAAGGCCATGCAGGTATATAAGGACCTCGTGCAACAACTGGAACTGGGCGAAAAAGAGCAGTCCCGAAACAAAGTGCAGCATAATGGCCACCGCGAACTGGCCCTGGCTTATCTTAACCTGGGTGACTATGATAAGGCGCTGGAGCATGCGCAAGCCGATTATGCCATGCGCCCGGACAATATAGATGCCAACGACCTGATGGCATGGGTGCTCTTTAAAAAAGGAGCCTACAAACAGGCCGTTGCTTATACCGATAAAGTATTCCGGACCAAAGAGAAGAATGCGGCGCTGAGTTATAAGGCAGGCCTGGTATATGCTGCTGCCGGCGACATGCAGAAGGCAGACCAATATCATAAAGAAGCAGCTGCCATATCTGCTTATATCGATCCGCGGATTATTACGCCGGTTAAATTATAATACATGTTGTCTTCATAGGCTTCAACTAATATACCGTAAGATGAAAAGGTTATGTTGTATTACATTGCTCCTGAGCATAGCGTTCGCCGCCCGGGCGCATGTGATCTCGTATGAGCTGGACCCCATACCGGGCGGCCAGGTATTGCTCCAGTATCTTAAACTGGGCTACCTGCACATTATCCCTCTTGGCCTGGATCATATCCTGTTTATCCTTTGTGTATTTTTCCTGAATAACAACCTGAAACAAATCGTGCTGCAGGCCTCCATGTTTACCCTGGCGCACTCGATTACGCTGGGCCTGGCTATGTACGGCGTAATACAACCCAGGGCTTCCCTTGTCGAACCGCTGATTGCCTTATCCATTGTACTGCTGGCGCTTGAAAATATCTGGTCCCGTAAAGTAAAACCCTGGCGACTGGTCCTGGTGTTCCTGTTCGGCCTGGTACATGGTATGGGTTTTGCCGGTGCACTTACAGAGCTGGGTATGCCTTCCTCCGCTTTTCTAACGGCATTGATCAGTTTTAATATCGGTGTGGAGCTGGGACAATTAACCATTATTCTTTTGATGTATTTCCTGGTAGCGCGCGGCTTTGCTCATAAAGACTGGTATCGTAAAGTCATTGTCATCCCCGCTTCCCTGCTTATTGCAGTGGTAGCCGGTTACTGGACGATCGAACGTATTTTTTACATGGGATAACCTGATCCCGGAAAATCTGAACAATCATGATACAACACTACACTGCAAGGCTCGCAGCCCTTGCTATAGCTTTTCTTGTGTCCTATAGCCTCGCGGCGCATACCGGTAGCGTAAGGGGTATTGTCCTGGATGGCAAGACCGGTAAGCCTCTTGATGGCGCCAATATATACCTGTTACCCGATCAAAGCAGCTCGGTAAGCAATACCTTCGGGCAGTTCCTGCTGCGTAATGTATCGCCGGGACCGTATACCGTGTCTGTGGGGCATATCGGCTATGAAACGGCCACGCAATCCGTAGTCGTAGAAGACGGCATATCCGTCGATATATCCATAACATTGATCGCATCAGATATCAGGTTGAACGAGGTTACGATTAATTCGGTAAAGGCCCAGCCTTTCAGCAGTATAAGCGATGTAGATCTGAAGCTGCGCCCGCTCAATACGTCGCAGGACTTTATGCGGCTTATTCCCGGCTTATTTACCGCCCAGCACCAGGGCGGCGGCAAGGCGGAGCAGATGTTCCTGAGAGGTTTCGATATCGACCATGGTACGGATATCAATGTATCGGTAGACGATATGCCGGTCAATATGGTTTCGCATGCGCATGGCCAGGGCTACGCCGATCTTCATTTCCTGATCCCGGAATTGGTAAAACGCATTGACTTCGGTAAAGGGCCTTACCAATTGGATAAAGGTAATTTTGCTACCGCAGGGTTTGCGGCTTTTAAAACCTTCGATGAACTTGATAACAGTTTTGTAAAGCTGGAAGGGGGTATGTATGGTTATTGCCGCACGGTAGCCGGCATTAACCTGCTCAATAGCAGCCATGGGGATGGGAAAACCAGCGCTTACCTTGCCGGCGAATACAGCTATAACCGGGGCTATTTCGATGCTCCCCAAAATTTTAACCGGCTTAATCTTACCGGTAAATTCACAACCTTGCTGTCGGCCGGCAAACAGCTGAGTATTACCCTGTCTGCGTTTCGCAGTGGCTGGGAGGCTTCCGGCCAGATACCGGAGCGGGCTGTCAGGGAGGGGATCATCGGGCGGTTTGGCGAATTGGACCGCGAAGGAGGCAATACGAGCCGTTATAACATGAATGTGCAATACCTGCAATCGATAAATGAGCATAGCCTGTTTAAAAGCAATGTCTATGTGTGTTACTATGATTTCGACCTGAGTTCCAATTTTACTTTTTTTCTGAAGGACCCGCTAAACGGCGATCAGATCAGGCAGCGCGAAAAGCGCCTGCTGGCAGGATACAATGCACGGTATGTAAACGATTATCATCTCGGACCGTTCAAAACCACTACCGAAGCGGGTTTGGGCTTCCGCCTGGACAATACCCGCAATTCAGAATTGAGTCATACCCTGAACAGCGATATTGTGCTCGAACGACTGGCCTTTGGCGATATCAGCGAAGCCAATTTTTATGGTTATGCAGGTCAGACCCTATACCTGCTGCCCCAGCTGGTATTCAATGCCGGGTTGCGTATGGACTATTTTGTGAATGCTTACAACAACAAGCTGCCATCGGAGGCCATGCGCAGCAGCTATACGACCCGGGGGCTTAGTCCCAAGGCTGGCCTGTATTATAACTTCAGTAATTCTGCCCGGCTCTATATCAACTACGGTACCGGTTTTCACAGTAATGATACCCGGGTAGTTGTTGCACAGCAGGGTAAAGATGTGCTGCCCATGGCGCATTCATTCGATCTTGGCACGGTAGTCAAGCCTCACCCGAGGCTATTGCTCTCTGCTGCCCTGTGGATGCTCGATCTGCAGCAGGAGTTTGTTTATGTCGGCGATGAAGCTATCGTAGAGCCCAGTGGCAGAACGCGCCGGTTGGGTATGGATATTTCCCTGCGTTATGAATTTTTGAAATATCTCTTTCTTGATGCAGATATTAACTATGCGCATGCCCGTGCCAGGGATGAAGCCGAAGGCAGCAATTATATCCCATTGGCGGCAAGGCTTACCTCTATTGGTGGCCTTACATACCGCAAAGGCGCATGGGGGGCGAGCCTGCGTTATCGCCATTTGGGCAATCGCCCGGCAAACGAAGATAATAGCGTTGTTGCTAAAGGTTATACCGTATTTGATGCTGCCCTTAATTATTCCCTGCGGTCGTTTGAGTTCGGCCTCCAGGCGCAGAATGTTTTCAACACTGCATGGAACGAAGCCCAGTTTGATACCCAATCACGTTTACGCGATGAAGTAATGCCGGTTTCCGAAATTCATTTTACCCCCGGAACACCTTTTTTTGTGAAACTGACGGCTATGTATAAATTCTGATACTTCCCTGTTCGTAGCGTTCGGTTATGAACCTAGTGCGCCGCCAGCCGGCTTTCCGGCGGGGTCAGGTTCAGCGTGTCAATCAGGTCGCCGGTAAAGCGTGCGTTCCGGGGCAGGCCTTTACGGGATATGTCGGGCACCGGGCCGGTAAAATAAACCAGGGCTTTACCAGCCTGGCGGCAGGTCATCTTGCAGAATCCTGTAAAGCCTTCCTGCAGGGCAGCCGTAGTTACACCGGTTACAATGGCATCGGGACTGCTTATCGAAAAGATTCTTTCCAGGCTTTCGAAGGGCACCGATTGTCCCAGGTATATGGTCCTGTATCCTCTTTTGCGGAAGGCATAGTTATAAAAAAGCAGGGCGATCTCATGAAGCTCGCCTTCCGGGAGGAACAGCACGATAGTCTGTACACCCGGCAGCGGATCGTAACGCATCTTTTCTGTTGCGTAAATGATCTTTGATTTTACCAGGTTGGAGAAAAAATGTTCCTGTGCAGGATTTATAGTGCCGCACTGCCACATCAGGCCGACGCGTTGAAAGAAGGGGAATACCGTATCGATGATAGCCTGCTCGAAACCTTCCTTCTTCACCAGGTTTTCGAATACTTTATTAAACAGTATCTCATCCATCTCCAGCAGGCTCATCAGCAACCGTTCATTCCGGCTATCCGTTTCGGGAAGCAGTATCGAACTTACCTTTTCCGAAAGTGCTGTAGCGGGCAGGGCACTTAATTCCGAGATCTTATGGCCGGTTTTGATCAGTAAGCTGATATTAAGCAGCTTCTTCAGGTCTTCGTTGCTGTAGTAGCGGATATTGGTGTCTGTCCTGCGTGGTGTGAAAACCTTGTAGCGTTTCTCCCATATCCTTATCGTATGTGCCTTTACCCCGGAAAGGCTTTCCAGGTCGCTGATCGAATAGGCTGATGAATGTTCTGTTTCCATTCCCTTGTTTAATTCCGGGCGCCTTTGCCTCGAAGGGCCCCTGAACCGCAAATTTAAGATTATTTATTCTTGTTTAATTTTTTTTATTGAAGGTTAAACACTAGTTTTGTTTAACTTTTTACTGAAAAGGTTAAACAAAGTATTTTTGTTGCCGGTCTGAATTATAACAATAAACCTGGATAGCATCATGATGAAGTTTGTTATTGACCTTGCGGGCCGCGGTCAAACCGAGCAGTCAAATCTTCCCGGCAGCCCGGCCCTTACAGCAGGCCTTAAAGCGCTGCCGCCAAGGCTCCGGGCGCCCCTGCGTACCCTGCTGGAGTTCTATAAGATGGCCCTGTTGACTACGGAGCCCGGTGACGGCTACATCGGCACAACCCTTTCCGCACAACTATGGGAAGATACCTATTGGGCGCTGGAACATGGCGTAAGCCTGAATCCCGTATTGCAGGAGCTTAGCGGAGTGGTGAACAGGTATGGGATTGAAAGGGAACTGATAGACGCTCTTTTCGAAAATATGGAACTGGAGCAGGAAATCCGTAGCGGCGCTGAACTGCAGGCTTACCGCCTTGGGAGTGCATTGTACACTACCGTTACACTAATGTGCCTGCGGGTGCTTACCGATGGCGACCAGGAGCTTTATGGCCGGTTGAAACCTTATGCGGTAAGCTTGGGTATTGTGTTTCATAAAATAGACCTGCTGCGCCGGATAGATGCCGATGAGCTGCAAAGCGGGCCCGGTGATGCTACCCCGTCTGAGCAAGGGGTATTGAAACCGGAAGCGCGTCTGGCGATACAGCAGCAGGTATGGGAAAAGCTTAGCCACGCAAAAAAAGGAATAAGCCAGCTGTCGCTTACTACACGTTTCGCAGCTTATGTCGCGTTAACCCATTACCGGAAAGAAATACGGGATATTAAAGGAGCAAACGCGGAAGGTCGTCCGGCAGGAGATAAACGCATATGGGATATGGCAAAAGCCGCTATCCTGATTCTGGCTTATATAGCCGGCGGGCTTATGATCCTGTTTCACTCGGCGTTCACATAAGCGATACCGCATGCCGGCGGGAACGGAAACGCCGGGATTTACCTGTCGTTTATCAATTTTGTTGACCCTTTTAAAGTTCGTGGTTATGACTGAAGAAATTTTTAAAGAGCAAGCCCTGAGCGCGTCCAGGCGCCTGGAGCCTATGGCACTTTCTTTTACAGGTAGCCGGGAAGAAGCAGAAAACCTGCTGCGGGAGGCCTTCTTCAGAGCGGTTGCCAACAGGGAAAGTTATAATGAGGCGATACAGGTACAGGACTGGATACAAGAAATCATGTACAATATACATACGGCCAACTACCCGGAAAAGATACCGCCCGGTAACCCGTATCCCAACCATAACGGGACCGGTAATACAGCTTCCGCAGTGCCCGAAGGGGTGGGGCGGGGCTTCGTTCGTAAAGGCATGATATGGCTTACAGGCGCGGGCCGGTATCTCCAGGATATTATAAAGCTGGGATTTCAGCAGTACTACCTGGGCTATATCTCCCAGGAGACGATCGAGCTGATCCGGCATTACCTGGGGAGTGTTAAAAACAAGTGGTACGGTGAGCGTAAGGAAGATTGTGAGCAATAAAAATAAAAACGCCTCCTGACGCAAACAAAAGAAACTATACGCTTGTTAGATGCAGGTTGCTGCTGATTAGGGCAGTGCCGTTTTTGGTGGTAATTGCTAAAATGATTTGCTGATGAACCATTCCGTTATATTCGCACCTGTTTACCTGGTTATAGCCGCGGGAAAACTGCGGTCTTTCACGTTCGAGGTAGGCTACAATACCATTACCGGCCGGTTCGCAAGCATAAAAACAGAAGGGTATGAATTGGTACTCGACAACGAATTTGCCTACAGGAAAGGTAATTTTCCGCCTGGTTGGGTTGCTCTTGTCATCCCGGCGCTGGTTGGCCTGCTCGAAGAGCACCTGTATCATGTCGATGAATTGAACTAAAGCCCTATGCTATGCCGGGTAAGGGTTCCCGGCGATTTGAGCGCATTATGCTTCTTCGTTTTTGATCAGCTCCTGTAAACCGTAATGCCGGATGGCCTTCTGTTTGAGGGGATTTTCGCTCCATTTTTCCCACTGGTTCGTATAAGGGCTGTAGCCACATTTTAAAGGTTTGGAGTTATCAAGCCCCGCTTCATTAATGTGTGTCCGCTCTGTATAAGCCCTGCAATCGGTACAGATATTTCTGAATTCACAGTCTTTGCATACCGCTATGTGGTCTTTAGTAAGATTCCAGTAGTTTTTGAATGCCTTATGGTTCAATGCTTCTTCCAAAGAGCAATCCCTGATATTACCGAAGCGCTGCGGCATTGCCGGGCAATTCCGGATATCGCCGTTGATATCGATGCCTATCTTTTTGTGCAGACAGGAATTGTGATTGATGGCTTCCAGTACTTTGGGTAGGTGGGTATTGAAGTATTTCAGATCCACTTTCCCGCAGGCATTGATCTTCAGGTGCCGGCTGGTAAAAACAACTTTAAATTTATAGCGGTCTCCGGTCTCTGGCTGTATTGTAGTGCATTTGTAGAATACCAGGCTATAAATTCTACGGGCGCCCTCGCTCAGCTGCTGAAGATAATTTTCGTTTATGCCCGCATGGCAGGGCGCAAAAATTTCGATACTCTCCACGCTGGAATCGCTGAAGCTAATTTCTAAATCTAAAAAATCGGCCACTGCGAGTTCTTGCTCGCAGTAGATGACCATGTGTTTAATGGCTAAGTTGCCGATCGATGGCGCCAGTTGCCGCGGCCGCGCCAAATCCCGGCACGCTATAAATATATCGGAAACCAGGCCGGCGTCTTTATATTCAAGCGATAGGGGAGGGAAGCTGTGATCCCGGTCACCGGTGCTGATAAAACCATACTCTTTATCGACCAGGAAGTCGAGATATTGCCCGACTATGGGTTTGGAATCTTCATCATAAAATCCCATCAATGTCTCGATAGCATGGCTCTTTAATGCTTCAATGATATCGTACAATTCTAGGGACTGGAGCTCGGAATTATTGCGCTGCAGATCGCTGATCAGTATCCTGTTTGCTCCCTTCGTAATTAAGATATTGCTGTATAAATTGAAATACCTCATAACATTCTTACCAGCTTTTTGAAAGGAAGGGATGGCGTATGCATATCGGATTGGATTTTTTCGATTTTTATAACGTCTGTTGTCGGTTTCAGGCTTTTTAACTTTACTGCGCCATGCGGCTCGATATACTTATACGTTAACGGCAGTTTTTGTTCTTCGTTGAAAATTATTTTCATAAATACAATGCGATTTCTTTGTCCAGTGCGTAGTTGCAAACGGCCGACAGGCCTAAGAACTGGCCCAGGGGATTGATCTCGAGAAAATAGAACTGGCCGTCTTTTCCTTTGATGAAATCCGCGGAGCCGCAATTGATATCCAGCGCCAGGAACAGCTCATTTAATTTTTGCCCGGTCTCAAGGGGTAAATCGTAAGGTACATTGCGGTTAGGCACTGCTGTGTTGTATTTCCTGTGATCTGTTTCCGTTTGTTTATCCTTCTGGGACATGATAGCGGTAGACCATATTTTACCATCGAGGTAGAAGCTTCTTATTTCATATTCTTTTTCGATCTTATCCTGGAAGAAGGTCGGAAAAAAAGATCCTTGTTCCTGTTGCGTAACCACAGCGGTATACAACATGCCGTCCTGGTGTTCATAAGCCGATTTCAGGATTACATTTTCCGTAAACGATTTCGTGATCATTTTACCCGGGATAACATCGTCGGTGTTCTCTGCTAAAAAATACCGGGGTACCTTTAGCCCTGCCTTTTGCGCTTCTTCCAGTACCCACAATTTGTTTAAACGGCTGTTGCTTTGTTTGTTGATATGCTTTTTAGCTTCCAGTTTTTTAATCACATAGTCTTCCAGCCAATAGTGGGCTTCGTTCATATTCTGGTTAACCGCTTCGTGGTGATACTGCCCGCGTTTAAACTTCAATCCGCCGCCTCTCCGGTACCAGACACTGGATATGTCGTCAATAAAGAAACGGTTCCGGTAACTTTCCAGGAAGAATTTTTTATTGATGATTTTTATCTCGAAAAATTCGTCCTCATGTACCCTTATATACGCCTTCTTCAGGTCGTTTAACCACATGATCACGGCATCTGTGGTAATCTCTGCATTGGATGACAGGATTAAAATCATATTAAGCGATGCGATTTGCAGTATGAAATTATATAACAAAGGTTACTTAAACCATGCTTAAGTAACCTTTGCCGTATGCATTTAAATTTTGAGCCTTGCGCTACTATACATAATCTCTCCAGAGCCATTGACCGTTTTGGTCATATACGTCGATGTCCTGGTGGCCGAATTCATCGGTAAAGTTGGAACGCACGGCAGAGTATTCCGGGCGACGGCCGCCCTGGATCATCTGCAATGCTGTTGCTTCCAATTCCTGGTTTTCCATAGCAGATACGTTCTGCTGCATTCCCTGCAATTTTTTCATGTTTAGCAATTAAATGGGTTGATAATGTCCGTCATCTCGCCCTGACGTTTGGGCTTAAACTATATTCCCGAAGTACTTCTCAAGGAAAACCCGGATCCTAATCCTGTTTTTTCCTTGCATATAAAAATCAGTTATTTTGCCAGGTTAACAACACTGCTTTTTATAAAGTGCTGTTTTCTGTTGAGGAAAGCAGGGGTATAATTTGTAAGGGGCGATAGATGTCGGTTTCACACACTGTTTTATAGGTATCCCCAAGGTTGAAGCAATCCAATGGCGAAGGGGCTGATCTAAAGTGCCATCCCTAAAGCGAAAAGCCACCCTGTTGGAGTGGCTTTGTGATGTTATGGGTATAATCTCTCACCTTTTACGGACTGATTTAAAACCTGCCGGGAATACCGCGGGGTGAACAAGTACCGGGATAAAATGAGCTAATCGGTTTCAATTTCAGAAATTTCTGTCCGGATAAAGAAGGCGTTGAATGTATAACCCAACAGGCTGCCGTTGTTGTGTTCCACCAAAATAGGTTTACCGGAGAAAACTACTTTCGACCCTTTCTCCAGGCTACTGAGTTTTTTGTAAATAGCACTGTTCTTTGGAATGGGCTTCCAGTCTACAAAAGAGAAGAAATCCTGGTACCCGGTATCGAAAGTATTGTCGATACCGATCCGCATCATAACCGTATCTGCGGAATAGGATTCGACCTCATCCAAGTCCAGTAACGTAAGCGTGCCGGTCCATTGCTTAATCGTATCGATCGATCTTACCTGCTGCGCGTATGCTGTTTTGAGTGCTTTGATTTTTTCCTCATCCTGGCTGTTTAATTGAGCCTGGCTGTTAAAGTCTTTAGTGGTTCGCAATAAAGCCTCCTGGGCCTGGTTTTTACCGGCTGCCCGGCGACTGCCCGGGCTCTGGCTGCAAAAGGAAAAGGACAACAATAAAAACGGGAGCAGGATATAAATAAGACGTTTATTTTTCATGTGCTGTATTGTGGTTGATTGTCATGGTGATCGGGCAAATTTAATACAATCCCTACAGAAAGGGAAACGATCCTTTCCACAGCCTTTCACCTTAAGAGCTTCGTATTACTTTTCAAGTTTGTAAATAAACTCTTCTATTTCTGCTTGTCTGGCATGGGCAAAACCTTTTGCAGCGCCAATCCTGGCGAAGCCACATTTTTCCAGTACTTTTTGTGATCCGAAATTATCAAAGGCAACACGGCCATAAATTGGCCGGGTAGCTTCCACTTCGAGAAACTTGTGCAGGGCTTTTGTTGCGTTACCTTTTCCCCAACAATCTTTCGCCAACCAATACGTAATTTCGGCTTCGCCCTCCATGATGAATTTTGCGATGCTCCCAACGATCATGCCATCCACAAGAATGGTTTGATTGTTTATGGAGGGGTCTTGCAGTAATTTGGTGTACTTGGCCATGTAGGCAGTTTTATCGGTCGTATCCGGCGCCGTAAAAGCGGCTAAATGCCTGCCTTCCGGGTCGAGTTGGAACAGGAAAAAGTGCGCTAAGTCGGTATCGGTAGATGGTCGGAGATGCAGGTCCACATTAATGTTGTTTATAAGATTTAAAGATAGCTAAAATGTGTCAATAACAGGGGTACTTACGGGCCTGAGCGCCGGTCGTTAAAGGTGCGCTATCCCATAGCCTATCTTTTTTAAAAGCATAAATTAGGAAATAGTTTTCTATAGAAAAACACAAAAAATGAAGAGGCGGCTTTACTAAGCCGCCTCTATTTTGCCCTGATGGTGATGCCGGTTTTTATGTTTTTTGTAAACCGGGCTGGCGCTATTAACGTATCAGCATGATGTCTCCCTTACGCCTGATCGGCGTATCGTCGGCACAGTTGCCGGTTACGATATAGTGATACGTACCGGTCTCGGCGGGCGCTCCGCCCGACATACCGTCCCATTGTTTACTTTCGGTATGACCGGTAAATATCCTTCTGCCCCAACGGTCGTACACCGACAGGGTGTAATTCCTGAAATGCCCGTTGGTAACGGGTCCGAACTTGTCATTGATACCATCGCCATTAGGGCTGAAGGCATTGGGCATATTGATGTGGCAGCAGGCTGCCGCTGTGACGGCAAGTGTTGCGGTATCGGTACATTTGTTACCCGATATGCCGGTCACGGTAATGGTATTGACCCGCTCAAGTAAAGGCCATCGCCATTCATCGCCCGCTTCGGCCGCCGTATTGCCCCAGTGGAACGCTTCGGCGCCCGAAGCCTTTACCAGTAAGGTGTCGCCGATGCAGAACTCTTTTTCCCGGGCAAAATCCAGCTGTAGTTCCGGCGATGGTACCACGACCAGGGATAGGGTAGCTACCGAGTCGCATCCGTTGGCTGCGGCATAAGTAGCACGGTATACCCCGCTCTGAACGAGAGACTGACCGTCAAACCGGTAGCCTTCATTGGCGCAGACCACCTCCGTAAAGGAATGTTGCACGGGTTTCGCTACCCGGACCAGTACGGAATCCCTGGCGGTACAGCTACCCCGCGTGGCCCGTAGCCGGTACCAACCTTCATGGACGGCCGCAGCACTGCCCGTTACAAGTGCATCGGCAGCGGTGGATGCGAATTGGCCGGGACCGTTCCACTGGCAGGTAACGCTGTCCTGTGCCGTGTTTGACCTTAGCTGTAAGCTGCTGCCCGTACATAAAGGGTTATCGTAGGCAGCCTCGATTTTTGGTGCAGGACGGATAGCAACATAGGTTGTATCCGTATAATCGGCATCACACATATGCACCGACAGGGTATAAATGCCTTCCCGGGCAAGCGTTACCTGGTTCAGTACCGGGTGTTGCAGTGCCGAGCTAAAACCACCGGGGCCGGTCCAGTTATATTGTGCATTATTACCGGTAGCAGTACCGGTCAGTTGCAGGTTACCACCCTCGCACACAGGCCCGTTGTTGGACGCAATAACCTGTGTGGCAAAATGTGCACCGAATATAATGCCATCAAGCAGGCCGTCTGTAAGCACCTCGAGCGTCTGGATGCAACCCGTTACGATAATTTCGGCCTCTGCCGACAATACCCCGGTACCGGTAGCCAGGGCGCCTCCCGGTGTAATAATGGCTTGCGGCCCATTACAGACAGAAGAGGTAGACAGGTTGCTATTGGTAATGCTGTAAGGCTGGCCGTTGATCTTCAGGAAGAGCAGTTCTCCCGGGTTAATATAAATACCCTGCACCTTAACATGCGTTACCGGTACGGCAAACTGGAATGTGAACGAGGACTGGCCCGTAGACGGGAAAGGCCAACTGCTGCCTATGGTATAGGGGCCTACCCCGGTACAACCATAAGAGCCCCACATGGTAGAACCAGAAGAACTAATGGTAACGCTGTTCCCGCCGATATTCTGGGTGCCTGCATTACCCGTGATCTGGTAGTACTGTTGGGCAAAGACAATGGTATTACCGGACATGAAACATGCCAGTAATACCATTACTTTTTTACACCAATTGCTAACTAAACACATAATGGCTAATAAAATTTACTTTTTAGAAAAGGGCAGTTTCGCCCGTATGCCGTCTGCAAAATTCAACTCCACAAAATACACGCCGGGGGCAAGGTTGGCCGTATTGATGTGGTACTCGTTGCTTTTAACATCGGCATAAGTCACCACTTGCTGACCCAGTGCGTTGAATACGGTCAGCCGGTCGATTGTTTTACTATAGGTCGAACGGATCGACAGGTTATGGGTAGCGGGGTTAGGGTACAGTTTCAGGCTATTGTTTATATTCAGGTTGCCGATAGACGTCAGGCCGGAAACCTCGTAACAGGCTGAGGTATCGGAGCAGCCATCTTTGGTAACCACTACGGCATAACTGCCATTTGCTGCGGGCGAGTAGGATTGTCCCGTAGCGCCGGTTAGCACATCGTTGCCGGGGCAGGTAATCCATTGATAGGTGGCGGCCGGCGCCTGGGCGATCAGCGTATTGCCGGACCTGGTCACCGTAACGTCGGGTGTGGGGTTGACCGTGAGATCCAATACCCGGATACTGTCGCAGCCATGAACGGTAGTGCCCAGGTCGATGGTATAAACGCCGGATGTGGTATAGCTTTCATTGTTATAGGTATACGGGCCGCAGTGATCCAGTACAAGGGTGTCGGTAGACTTACCGATGGTCAGGTCGAGCGATACTACACTGTCGCAACCCGATGCGGCGCTTAGTACTACGTTATAATGACCCGATGTTTCGTAATAAACCGTGCCGTCTACGGTATAGCTTTCACAGGAGGTTACACTCAGGTTGTTCGTCACACTGTGGTTAATGGTAATGTTCAGGTGCAGCAGGCTATCGCAGCCATTAGTGGCGGGTAAGGTCTGTACATAATTACCTGAGGTAGTAAACGTAGCGCCGTTAATGCTGATGCTGTCGCAGGCAACAAGGGTATCGTAGGCCCTGGTATTACAAGTCAGCTTCAACAGGTAACCCTGATTGCTGTTGGTAGCCGTCATATTATAAATCGCATCGCTCGGGTCAAAATCAACCGTATTATTGAAGTTGCCGATGTTGTATATATTCCTGTATCCATCTGTAGCTATGGCTTTGCCAAAGTTATATATGGCGCCGCCCCTGAGATCCCCCGCCCATACGAAGGCGCCGCCCAGGGTCAGCTCGAGTATAAACGGATCTTGTCCTACATTGGTAGACAATAAAAAGGTACCCGGCCCCGGGTCAAAATCAACATTTGTGCCCCTGAAAGTACCCGTGATATATATACTGCCTTGTTTGCCGACGGCCATATTAAAACCTTCGTCGTCATAAAATTCAGACCCGATACTTTTAGCATATACAAATGTACCCGCGGCCGATAATTTTAGAATATAGATGTCGTAGGATCCGGTGGTGCCGGCAGTCATCTGGAATACTTCCGCCGGGCCGGTGCCGGGATCGAAATCTACCGTGTTCCTGTAAGCGCCTGTGATATAGAGGTTGTTCAGGCTATCCAATACCAGGTCGTTCACGCGTTCTTCCACGCCTCCACCGATTGTTTTGGCCCACATCAAATCGCCGGCGGGGGTCAGCTTTACGATAAATATATCAAAACTGCCGTTGGACGTAAAATTGTTGGTCACGGTCGGCGAAGGGTCAAAATCGGCTGTGCCCGTATACCTCCCGGCCAGCAATACATTGCCCGTATTTTGTTCCAGGGCCACAGATTGGGACAGCACATTCATATTGCCGCCAAAGGTTTTTACCCATTGAAAAACACCGCTGCTGTTTAGTTTGAGCACATAACCCACAATGGCATTGTTCACCGTTGTATTGTAGAAAAAGGTATCGGCCGCAGCAGTTGAGGGATTGAAATCGATCCTGAAATCCGTCCGGCTCAAAACAGAGCCGGTAAGGAATACATCGCCGCCTGCGTTTACTTCCACGCCGTTGCCATAGTCGCCCCTGTTGCCGCCAAAAGATCTTACCCAGACCGGGTTGGAAAGGGTATCGAACTTGGCCACAAATACATCCGGCATGGAGAGGGAGCCCTTGGGTATCACGGTGAATGCGGCATTGCCCGGGTTAAAATGCGCTGTGTCCGTAAAGGTACCCGTAACGTAAATAAAACCGTCTTTGATCGTTATGTCGTTGGCATTGGTTTGGGCATTGGCGAGATCCCTGGACCAGACTATATTTCCCGCGCTATCATATTTTTTCAATTGCTTACCGGCAGTATAGACAAAACCGGATTGCGATACTTTAACAGCGGCCGCCATATCGTCGGTCGTCATCGTAGCCCACTCGAAATTTTTACCGGATACGCCCTTGCTCCACAAAAGGCAACAGGCAACGAGGCAACAAATAATACTAAAGGATAATCTTTTGTTCATACACTCAAATTTTAGTTTTAATATCTTTTTTGGATTGAATTCATCACTGCTTTCCGCGCTACAGGGGCCATTCTTGCCCGGCCGGGGGCAAAATGGCGGAGCGGAAATGCGCTTTGATTCAACATCACAAGATTACATCCGTATTCTTAGACCCGTGATAGTATAAATACTATTTTTTCCGGGGCCGGTCAGGATTACATTTGTTATTTTTATCCCGGAAAGCCCGTATTCATGAATGCACGATCTATTTTAAATATCACTATACCGGTCTGCCTGGCTTTCTGTTTTGCTTTGTGTAGCCTGCGGGCATGGGCTCAGCCTGGCGCGCCCGACCAGGTAAGAAGCCTGCATTTTCTACAACCACCCAAGCGGCCTACCTCAGAAATATTCCTGATCGAACAATACCTGAAGCTGGGCGCTGCCTCAACGCAAACGGATACCGCCATTTATTATTTTGAGCGGGCAGCTTTGCTCAGCAAACAGTTTGACTATACGCCCGGCCTGGCAAAATCCTATAAAAATCTCGCGGCAGCACACCGGAAACAGGAGCATACAGATCTGTATGAAATGTACCTGGAACAGGCGCTGAAACAGGAAAAAATAATGGGCCAGGACTCGCTCGTGCAGGATCATCTGCTGGCGCTTACTTATTCCCTGCTCAGGTCGGGCAGGTACGATGCCGCAATAACACAGTATCACCAGGGCGAATCTTACTTTACAAAGGCGATGCCCGGGAAGCAGGCCCTGCTCTGTAATATAGTTGCTAATGTTTATTTCCAGTCGGGCTACCTGGACTCCGCCATAACCCTGTATCGTAAGGGCATTCAATTGTGGACCAACAATAAGCTGCAGGATTACCGTACGCTTTTTGATCTTAATGTCGGCCTGGGTTCCGTTTATTTCACGCTTAAAATAAAGGCCGATGCGGAAAAATATTATACAGCGGCCCAATCGCTTGCCAGGGAACAGAAAGACACCGTATTAATAGCTACTGCATTGCAGTATATGGGCGCTTTGTACAGTGATGAAAAAGATTACGACCGGTCCCTCGCGGTCTGTCTCCAGGGTTTAGCGCTCGCCCGTACACAAGACGACCTGGAAACCCTGTCGAGTTGTGCATCCTGTGTCGGGTTGGCATATATCAACAAGGGTGCTGCCGGCGCCGCATTGCCCTATAACGAGGAGGCTTACCGCACGGCAGGTTTTGCGTCGGTAAAGCTGGGGGCCGCTTATTTGCTGGGATTCAATTATGCAAAGACCGGCGCGTATCATAAGGCGGAGGAACTGTTGGTGGACGCTATTGCGACGGCCAGGGAGAACAATATGGTTTACAATATTACCAATGCCTACGAAGCACTGGCGATCACCTATGCCGGTCTTAAACAATATGACAAAGCCTACGCCTACCAGAGCCTGCTCACCAGTGTAAGAGATAGTCTTATCGGCAAAGAGAACTCGGAAAAGGTAGCGCTTTTAGAACAGCAATTCAAGGCGGCGGAGAAAGACAAACAACTGACGCAGCAGCAAATGGCGCTCCTGGAGAGCGTTTCCAAGATGAAGCAAAAGAATATGCTGATCGCAGTGGTTATCGTAGCAGCCCTGCTGGCCGTTCTGCTGCTCATCGTCAGGCAGAAAAACAAACAGCGGTTTCAGCAGCAGCAACAGGAACTGGCTTATATGCAGGAAAGAATGAAGGGCGAAGAAATGGAGCGTGGCCGCATTGCCCAGGAGCTTCATGACGGTGTAAGCATCCTGATCTCTGCAGCGAAGATGACCCATACCACGATAGGCAGGAAATACGAAGCGATGCGGGATACTGAAGAATATGAAGAGCTGTCGATGTTGCTGGGTAATACGGCGCAGGAGCTCCGGAATATTGCCCAGAACCTGGTGCCGGAGCAGCTTGTACGGCAGAGTTTGCCGGCCGCCATCCAGTCATTCTGCACGCTTATTGAAAAAGGGCATGGTATCCAGATCGAGGTGCAAAATTTTGGGCAATGGTCGCACTTCAGTGTGGAGTATGCCTATACCATCTACCGGATGGTACAGGAGCTGATCCATAATATCGTAAAACATGCGGCTGCTACCAAAGCGCTCGTACTGCTGCTGACCCACGAAGACCTGCTAAGTCTTACCGTAGAAGATAACGGTAAAGGGTTTGAACATCATAACCCGGCCAAGGGCATGGGTCTTAAAAATATCAGGAAACGGATAGAAGAAGTAGGCGGTAAGTTTACCATTCAGAGCAATGCGCAAACAGGCACGATCATTGAGATTGAGCTCCTGATCAATCAAAACACAACTTTATAACATGATGAACGTCAGAATAGGTATTGTTGATGACCATCCTTTGCTGATCAAGGGACTTAAAGGCATGCTGGAACAACATAGCGGTATCGAGATCACCGACACGTATCAAAGCGGGAAAGAACTGCTGGCCGGCTTGAAGGTGGCGCAGCCTGACGTATTGCTATTGGATATACAATTGCAGGGCCAGTCGGGGGACGAGCTGATGCCCTTGCTGAACAAGCAATACCCGAATATGATGGTCATTGCCCTGACCAATATGGAGCATGAGTATTATATTAAAAACATGCTGCAGAACGGCCTGATGGGATACGTACTGAAAACGAGCAACGAATCGGTATTGCTGGCGGCGATACAGGCGGTACTTAAAGGCAGCAAATACTTTGACCCGGCGATACGGAAGATTGCAGCCAAAGTCCAGTCCGGTATTACCCAGCAGGTGCTGCTCACCGCGAGGGAAAAGGAAATACTGCAACTGATTACCGAAGATCTGACCAGCCAGGAAATAGCGGACCGCATCTTCATCAACAAGAAGACCGTGGAGGCGCACCGGTTACATCTCCTGCAGAAACTGGGGGTAAAGACTTCGGCCAGCCTGGTCAAGAAAGCAATCGATATGGGTTTGATGAAATGAAAGGCAATACCGCTTATACCATCAGCCTGCTCCGGTAAGAATGCCTGCTAGTCCCGGCTTGTTTACTTTTTGAGCACTAAGATGCTACAGCTTTTTTAACGCTAAAAATGTTAGGGACAGCCTGGGGTACAGAAATTCTGCCGTAAAAACGTAAATTGGCCGTTTGAATGGCTTGCTGTGCGCCGTTCAAACGACCGCGGCATAAAAAAATATTTCAGATGAATTTAAAGGTATTATCGGCATTTTTATTGTGCTCCATGAATGTTGCTTTCGGGCAGAACGCCGGATTGAAAACACCCGGCCTGCTTGATCGATCGCTAAAAAAAGACAGTGTTATTGCGGAGTTTTCCGAGTTATATCATTTGACAAATACAATTCACCCGGGACAATTCATGTTTTGTTCAAAAGAGGAATTTGACAAAACGTATAACGCTTTAAAGAATACTATAAAAACGGACCTTTCACCTGTCGAATATTATAAATTGACCGCCACCCTGATGGCAAAAATTAAAGACGGACATACAGCCGTTGATAGAGGACAAATTATTGGCTTGCTCAATGACAGGTTAGTTTTTCCTTTCAGTATTTATAAGATCGGGGATGCTTATTATCTGGATAAGTCGTCCCGGGAAAATAAGGAATATGCGGGATTGCGCATTTTAAGAATAAACGGGGAAGATATCCATGTTGTAGTGAACGGAATGAAACCATATATTCATCTGGAAGGCAGGAATGAAACCGGGTTAAATACGCGGTTCAGTAATTTTCCCTTTTATTATTTTATTTACGATCAAACGGAAAAATTTGAAATTGAATATGTAGATCGTAACAAACATAAGCGGAGCGCTACATTGAGGGGAATGCCATTTAAGACTTATACCCATAGTATTTCAGAAAAGACAGCGCCATTAACAACAGCGTTCAGAACAAACGATCTGGCTGTTTTAAAGTTTCATTCATTTGAGAATGGTTATGATGAAACGGAAAGAAAAATTGCAGAAGAACAATTAGATCGCTTTTTTATACAACTCGACAGCTTAAAAACTAAAAATTTAATCATTGATTTACGGGATAATTCCGGCGGATCTGCAGAGCTTGCTAACTACTTGTTTTCCTATTTGACCGGCGGCCCTTATTACTATTTTGACTATGCAGGCGCAAAATATAAAAGTGTACAGGAATGGAAGCATTACGCGCAATACCCGGACAATATCGAGGAAATAGATTTGACGGAAACAACCTTCCGGGACGGGTTGCATTGCTACACAGAAACGGACAGCGCAGATTACTGGTGGTTTGAACAACAGCAAAACAAAGCCAATTTTTACAAAGGCAAGATCAGCGTTTTGATCAATGGCGGATGTTTCTCCACCACCGGGCATCTGTTGGCATTGATGCGGGAATATAAAATCGGGAAATTTTACGGGGAGTACACTCAGGGGAGTAATTATAGCAATGCGGGCGGACAGGCATTTGTGTTGCCCTATTCAAAAACCTTGGTTTGGATACCCATTTCTCAATACAAAATGAGAACGCCCCATTTCCTGCCCGATCCCAAAGGGATTAAGCCGGATATCGAAATACAAGTAAAGCCCGATGACCTGGGAACCGGCTCTGACAGCCAGATGGATTTTGTCGTCAACCTGGTCCAAACACAACAATAAACCAACGTGCAGATCATCCTGTATATCTCCCTGCAACTGCCGCGCAAATTATAGTCGTCGCAGGTCGTAGGGAGCCTCGAATGCCTTGCTAGCGCACGGACATGTTGATTGGTCTGCAATACTTCGTATGCGGGCGGCATCTATCCCTAAATATTCACTAAACGAAAAAAGCCGCTCGGGAGAGTGGCTTTTGTTTTTCCGCTGGGAACTCAATCTTTTTTACTGGGAATTTAGCCATCATGTAATCTGTTCTATAAATGTCATAACAAGACTAAGTTTTTACAGCATCTGTTAATGATGGTGCCGCATGCTTTAAAATGACCCTGCGTAGTCGCTCCTGATGCTCGTCACCCCAGACGCCGATGGAGCCGATCAACGGGATCAGTGTACTGCCGAAGTCGGTAAGCGTGTATTCCACCCTTGGCGGCATAACCGGGTAGATCTTTTTGGTGATCAGCTCATGGTCTTCAAGTTCCTTCAACTGGACATTCAGCACCCGTCTTGTAACATCGGGGATTTTCCGCTGAAGTTCACTAGGCCTTAGGTTGCCCTGGTGGATGAACCATAGGATACGGATCTTCCATTTACCATAAAGCACTTCACCAACCAGGTCAAGTCCGCAATTGAGATAGGGAACAGTCTTTTTTACGTACATAAGTACAAATATACTACAGGTAGGATAAGCCGGCAATACGGATAAATTTATCCCTATCTGATTCGTAAGTCCGTAATTGTTTGATGTTTGTGTACTGTCTAGTTTTGCACAAAAGAATCAAAGTTTATGGAACAGCAGTTTAATTACAGTAACGAATTATCTGGTAAGGTTGCCCTGGTAACAGGCGGTACCAAGGGCGCCGGAAAAGCAATCTCCGAGCGCTTAAAGGCGGCAGGTGCAACCGTTATCATTACCGCAAGGAACCAACCTGATCAGGCAGACCCCGACCTGTGTTTTATTCCGGCTGACCTGAGTAAGCGTGAAGGAGCAACACATGTAGCCAGGGAAACACTGGACCGCTACGGCAGGCTTGATATCCTCATCAATAACCTTGGCAGTTCCGAAACGCCTGGTGGCGGTTTTGCCGCGCTGAACGACGAAGACTGGGAAGCCACGATCAGCACGAACCTGCTTGCACCGGTGAGGCTGGACCGGGCTTTTCTGCCCCGGATGCTTGAACAGGGTAGTGGCGTGATCATCCACATCGCTTCCATCCAGGGGCGCCTTCCCTTATACGATGCCACCCTTCCATACGCGGCGGCTAAGGCCGGCCTGATTAATTACAGCAAAGGGTTATCGAAAGAAGTAACTGCTAAGGGAGTGCGGGTACTGACCGTTTCTCCAGGCTGGATCAGGACCGAAAATGTCAAATATTTCCTGGAGCGGATCGCCAAAAGTTCAAATGCATCTATTGAGGAGGCGCAACAAAGTGTGATAGCCGCCTTGGGAGGAATACCAGCCGGAAGACCCGCGGAACCCGAAGAGGTCGCAGAGCTTGTCGGCTTCCTCGCCTCACCGCGGGCCCAATACCTGAGCGGTACAGAATTCGTTATTGACGGAGGAACAATACCAACCATTTAAATACCTGATAACAACAATTATGGAATTACCCAATTTAGTAGCGCGTTTTATAGAAACGCAGAATAACCTTGACAGCAAGGCATATGTAGCTTGTTTTACCGACGCTGCCATCGTTCATGACGAAGGCAGGACGTATAAGGGCAAAGAAGAAATCCTGCAATGGATCGAACAGGCGAATGCGGAGTATCAGTCTTTCATGAAACCTCTTAAATACGAGCAGTCCGGAATAAACGGAGTACTCACTGCGGAGGTATCCGGTACTTTCCCGGGAAGTCCCGCAGAGCTAAAGTTTCATTTGGGGCTGAAGAACGACCTCATTGATTCCCTGAAAGTAACCGGGTAAACCTGCAGCACACATGGCAACACGTAGTAGTGTGCCTGGTTTTTTAAACCCCGGTTGGATGATATATCCGGCCGGGGCTTTTGATAATGGGTGGACATTGCGTTCAACCGGCAGGAAATTCTTAGAACACATTTTTGACTTTGCAGGCTTTAGATCACATTTTTTTTATAATAGTTGTGATACATTTAATCTAATTAGGCATCGGGATTTCAAAAGTAAACTCACTATAAGTAAGGGGCGAAAGGTCGAACTTTTTCCAGGATTTGAAAAACCGTCAAAAAATGAGCAATGTATTTAAACATTTTCATGGCACCTTTTGACTTCCCACTAAAGCAGCATCGATCTTATAACTGATGACCAGTTTATCGGCTGACTCATTTTCTATCCTGTAGCTTGCATCATCCGTCAGAAAAATCGGGGATGAATGGTCGATAAGCCGTGTGAATTGCAAAGCGAGCCGGTCGGAATGGGCCGCGAAGAATAATACGGGCAGGAAACAGGTATCAAGCAGATTATAAGCCGGGAAGGCGACGGTAGGATGCCGACTTTTTGCGGTGCAGCGCGGGTGTGCAACACAAGAAGATACTGCCGATCAGATCAGGTGAATGAGCCCCGAATCAACCGGGGTCAGTTGATTAAAATAAACGGTGGGATTGGTGCCGGTTATCTTCCGGAAATCCTTGCTGAAATGAGCTTGATCCGTATAGCCCAGGGCACAGAGGATATCGACATAAGATGTTCTAGAGCGTTCATAAACCTTACAGAACTCTTTTACACGTACAATACCCGCATACTTTTTAGGTCCGATCCCTACAAATTCTGTAAACTTCCTCCTGAAATTCCGTTCGCTCATCAAACATGTCCTCGCAAGCAGGGATACATCCACATCGCCCT
This sequence comes from Taibaiella chishuiensis, assembly GCF_003014535.1. Taxonomy (GTDB): domain Bacteria; phylum Bacteroidota; class Bacteroidia; order Chitinophagales; family Chitinophagaceae; genus Taibaiella; species Taibaiella chishuiensis. The sequence goes on from NZ_PYGD01000002.1 coordinate 639,705, forward strand.
TACGGCCATGCACCTGGTGTACGGCATATAATACGCGTTCAAAGTTATCGGGTTCTTTGTTCTCTTTCAGATGCGGTAGCAGGAAGCGCTCCAGCATTTCATGCCGGTCTTTTTCTGCGGGCACTGCAATAAGCTTTTCCGGCAAAGTATAAATAGAAGGGCCAAATACATCAGCGCCATCGATCGTACTTGCTTTAAACTGTTCCAATACATCGTTTACAAAAAGATGGGCCGCTCCGGGTTGTAATACCGCACCAACAAGATATACCGCACCTTCATATTTCAGGAAGCTCCTGTCGGGATATAAACCTGTGAGTGCGATCAGCGGCATAGGTTGAAAATGATACCCGTCCCGCGAAAGTTCGACGTGCCCACCTAAGTTAAACACAAGATCCAGGGTGCCGTCGGGCAGGCGCCGCTGTACCTGTTGGGTATGATTGACGGGAAAATCGAGATACCCATTTGCCCTTATCGTATAGAAGAACTGTACGTATTGCCTGAGATAAGCCGGGTATGTCTTTACAATGTTCATCGCTATAATGGCCGTTTTTTACAACCCCGCACCCCGGCTTTTCCGTAGTATTGTAATTGTAAAGCTAAATTAGTGGTTATGCACCTTTATTCAAAATCGAAAAAATGGTCCGGCATCTTCCTCCTTGCCTTCTTCCCGGCCATGGCATTCGCACAACAACCCATAACACCGCTTACCGAAGCGGAAAAACAACAGGTCGTTGATTCTGTAGTTAAACGACTCGACCAAATGTATATTTACCCCGAGGTAGCCAAAAAGATGATCAGCCTGGTAGTAGCCAATGTAAAAAAAGGGAAGTACGCCGCTATCCAGGATCCTATTCAGTTTTCAGATCGGCTTACGGCAGACCTGGTATCCGTATCGCAGGACAAACACCTGGGCATCTCGTTCGACCCGGAGTGGGTACAGCAAAGTAAAACCGTACGCACAGCCAAAGACAGCCTGGAGCTGGAGCATAAAGAGTTCCCAAATGCCCGGCAAGACAATTTCGGCTTTAAGGAAGTCAGCATCCTGGATGGTAATATCGGCTACCTGAACCTAACCAAGTTTTACAACCCTGCCCAGGGCGGCGAAGCGGCCACGGCAGCCATGAGTTTCCTTGCTAATGCCGATGCCCTGATTATCGACCTGCGGCAGAATGGCGGCGGGTATGGGCAAATGGTACAGCTGTTAGCCAGCTATTTCTTTAACGAAACGCCAGTTCTTTTAGTGGAACAATATTCAAGGGAGGACCAGCAAACCACGCAGGATTGGACCCTGCCCTACGTATCAGGCAAGCGCCGGCCCGACATCGACCTGTACCTGCTTACGAGTGCCACTACCTTCTCGGCCGCTGAAAGCTTTGCCTACAGCCTGAAGAACAGGAAACGGGCTATCCTGATCGGCGAGACAACAGGAGGCGGGGCCCACCCCGTCAACCGCAAAGTACTGTCTGACCGCTTCACCATATTCCTTCCCTACGGAAGATCTATTGACCCTATTACCAAAACCGATTGGGAGCAGAAAGGGGTTACACCCGATATCGCCGTGCCGGCTAAGGATGCATTACTGAGGGCGCAAATCACTGCCCTCAGGAAAATGGTCGCTGCTCACCCCGGAACGATCTCTACCCAATGGGCCCTTGCCGACCTGGAAGCACAGCAACTCCCGGTTACACTGACTCCCGAGGCGCTGCAGGCCTATGCAGGCACCTATGAGGAACGCATACTGACTGTTGAAAACGGACAACTGTATTATCAAAAGACCGGCAGATCTAAATTCCGGCTGGAGCCCCTGTCGCCTGATTTTTTCAAAATAGAAGAACTGCCCTATATGCGTATAAAAATCGAAAGGCAAAACGGTATCATTACCGGCTGCACCCGGATGTACGACGACGGTACCCGTTTTACGGATATTAAAAAATAGTTGTTTATTGCTGTAGTGGGAAAATTATTTGCGCGACATCATTCGGTTACCTCATTCAAAACCAAATGTATTATGGAACAATTAATAAATTCAAATCCCTGGTTGATACCTGAAGACCAGGTTATCGCCGGGTTACTCGGGCGTACAATCCAGGAGTAAGTGCCCCGATCCCTAAACAGCATATTACTTTACAGATTTAGTTTTGGGTCTGAAATCCTAGAGCCTGAAAAGAAGAAATTTCATCGCTACTGTTGTTTAAAACCTGTTTTTCCCATTCCATCTATTCTTCTGGACGCTAATTAAAGGGAGCAGTTTGAATACTTTGTGGAAACCTGCGAAAGCCACGTCTTTATCAAATTCTGTCAAGAAAGTAATATTGAAGTTTACCAAACTATCTTTGAGGATCATTCTGCAAAATCGTTCAATAGACCTGAGTGGATCAAAGTGCTGAAAAGGCTCAATCAAAAAAACCGATAGGCCGAATTATATTCTAATCACCAGATGGGACCGTTTCTGTAGAAACGCTGGTGATGCCTACTACATGATAGCTACGTTGAAAAAACTAAATGTAGAAGTACAAGCAATTGAGCAACCACTTCACCTTTCTGTTTCCGAAAACAAAATGATACTAGCTTTGTACCTCGCAACATCGGAAGTGGAGAACGATAGGAGGGCCCTTAATATCAAACAAGGCATACATAAGGCCAAACAGGAGGGAAGATGGACGAGTCATGCCCCTAAGGGTTATGTCAAAAAATATCGCCCTTAGGAGAGAAGGTCATAGCCCCATACGAGCCTGAAGCAGAAATCATCCGAAAAGCATTTTTTTTGCTTTCTCGTGAAACTGAAAGTATCCGTGCTGTACATAAATCAGGGTTCGAGTTGGCATAATCCGGATCAAGTGGAATATCTGGGGGGTATACTTACCCTGATATTTTTTATTTTTCTTTGTCTTGATACAAAGAAGCAAAAATCAAGACTGTAGAAAAAGTGCTAAAAATGCCTTGTACGCCTAAAAGAAATAAGTCCGGGCAGTAGAAAAAATGGACGAAGGAATGACGAACGAACTAAGGTACAGGGCCAGACTGTGGGAACTGTATTTCTTTCTATACGGCGTCCTGCAGCATTTATTCGCTGTGTTTTTATTTTCTTATTGGTGCTCATGAG
>NZ_PYGD01000003.1 GCF_003014535.1 Taibaiella chishuiensis
TATGGCCGATGGTACTGGTTAACTCCGGGAGAGTAGGTAGCCGCCATATTTATTGAAGCCCTTCGACGAAAGTCGAGGGGCTTTTTTTTGTGCCTTATACCCCAAACTGCAGCTTGCAAGTAGCAAGCATTTACCGGTCATTCGGGGTAGCAGGTATCAAGTATCAGGTATCAAGACCAGGGGAAGAAAAGTACCAAGAAGGAGTCGGTCATCCTGAGCGCTGCGAAGGATCTCATCAGTAGGCTGGCTTTGTCAAAGGATGCATGTTGCGCGTGTTATACTTATCGCTTACCAGCAGCTCCCCTCCCTCTGGTAAGATCCTTCGCGAGGCTCAGGATGACAAGCGGAGTAGCAGGTATCAAGTATCAGGTAGCAAGACCAGGAGTGTTTGAAGAAAAGTAGCAAGCGTTACCTGTTATCCTGAGCGCAGCGAAGGATCTCATCAGTAAGCCGGCTTTGTCAAAGGGCGCATGTTGCGCGAGTTGTACTTATCGCTTATTTGCCGTTCCTCTCCCTCCGTTAAGATCCTTCGCTGCGCTCAGGATGACAATCGGAGTAGCAGGTATCAAGTATCAGGTAGCAAGACCAGGAGTGTTTGAAGAAAAGTAGCGGGAAGGAGCCTGTCATGCTGAGCGCAGCGAAGGATCTCATCCGTAAGCCGGCTTTGTCTAAGGGCGCATGTTGCGCGAGTTGTACTTATCGCTTACTTGTAGTTCTCCTCCCTCCGGTAAGATCCTTCGCGAGGCTCAGGATGACAAGCGTCTTCCCTGATAGACTACTGCTCATTTTGCATTTTCCCCTCCCTCCATTAAGATCCTTCGCGAGGCTCAGGATGACGATCGTCTAACTCCTAATATCTAACATCTAACATCTAATATCTCAAATCTAATATCTAACATCCAATATCTAATATCTCAAACCTAATATCTCACATCTCAATACTCACATCTCAATACTCCCTCCTTCCTTCCACCAAACGGGCTTTTCAATAGACAAATTACGCGCTTAAACCACAGGAGGGTTTATATCTACTAATCAGCGGCATTGGTCATAAAGACCTATAACTCCGCATCATGACGTTGTTTCTTTGTAACACAAACAAAATAATGTTATGAAAAAACCAGCTTTAGTACTCGCCCTCCTTCTTTTTGCCTTCGCCGGCCACGCACAAAAAACAATCAGCGCCCAGAAAATAAAACTTATCGACAGCCTGCTTACCTACCTCTACCAGAACGATCGCTTTATGGGCTCGGTGGTGATAAGGCAGGATAATAAAACCATACTTAAAAAAGCCTATGGTATCATCGGTGACCGGAAAGGTAAGCCCATAGCGGCTAACGGCGATACCCGGTACCGTATCGGTTCGATCTCCAAAACCTATACGGCTGTAATGATTATGCAACTGGTAGAAGAAGGAAAGCTATCGCTGGACGATCGCCTTCAAAAGTTTTTTCCTGAAATACCCAATGCAGATAAAATAACCATAAGGCAATTACTGACGCACCAAAGCGGGCTCTACAATTATACCAATGACCTGCAATGGCGCAGCCAACGGCAATACGTATCGCAAAAAGAGCTGATCGCTGTCTTTGCGAAACAAAAGCCCGTATTCGAACCCGGCGCCAAAACAGAATATTGTAATACCAATTATATGCTCCTGGGCTACATCGTTGAGACAATTACCGGAAAGAACTTTAATGATAACCTGCAGTCCCGCATCGTCCGTAAACTGGGACTTCGTCATACCCTGCTACCAACAACTAATGTAAACCCCGCTAAGAACGAAGCGCTTTCTTTTAATTTCGATGAAAACAGTAAATGGCAATCCGAACCCGAAACACATGTAAGTTCCTGTGCCGGCGCCGGAGGGATATTGGCCACGCCTGAAGATGTAAGCATATTCCTGGAAGCACTGGTGCAAAACAAACTCCTGAAAGCGGCTACCGTACAGGAAATGTTGCCCCAACAGGGTAAAAATGATATAAACGGCGTCAACAGCTATGGTTATGGTATCCTGTCGCTTCCCTTTGGCACGGATCATACGGCATATGGCCATAGCGGGCATGTCGATGCTTTTCATACCATGAGCGGCTATTTCCCAGAAGATAAACTTTCGATGTCCCTGTTTGCAAACACAGAAGTGATGAATCTCAACCAGGTCGCCATTTACCTGTTAAGCATCCTGTTTGATAAAGCGTATACCTTCCCCGATTTTACCGAGGTGGCCGTGAGCGCTGCCGACCTGCAAGGTCTTACAGGCGTTTACACTACACCGCAACTCCCGATGGAAATCCGCGTAATGGAGCATAGTGGCCGGCTCTGGACACAGGCTACCAACCAGGATTCCGCTCGGCTGACCGCATTAAGCAAGGACAAGTTTGAATTTAAAGAGGCTGATCTTACCCTCAAATTTACCCGCGATGAAAAGGGGATGGCACAACAGGCAATACTGGCACAAGGTGGCGAAGAACTGAAGCTGAAGAGAAAGGACCCCAATGCGGCCAAACCCGCTGCTGTCGAGGTAAGCGAGGTGTTGTTGAATAGCTACGAAGGCGTATATAGTGCAGCCGCTTTCCCCATGAAGATAACGATCCTTAAACAGGGGACAAGCATTACGGCACAGGCAACAGGGCAGCCGGCTATCTTGCTGACGGCGATCAGCGATGCAGAATTTGAATTTGATACTATAGGCCTGAATATCCGGTTCAAGACAAACAGCGATGGCAAGACTACCGGCATGACGTTCACCCAGGGAGACAGTATCGAACTGGCAAAAGAATAACGAAACGGAAAACACGATAAAGCAAAGAAGATCCCCCGGACTATAGGCTCCGCGGGGATCTTCGCATATGAATGGGAAGATGAGCACCCGTAGCTATATCGCAACGGCAGCATCTATTTTGCCGGCTACCCGGACTTTATTATTTTAGAGGTCGCTATACAGGTGGCAACGTGCAACACGTTATCAATGCATCGCACTTCATCCTGCTTTAAACCCTGGAAACGATGAATAAAACTAAAACGTATGCAGTACTGGCAGCCTTGTTTGCCTCGGCCTGCAACAACCAACACACTATGCAACATGAACCTTACCAATGGCCGGATGTCAAAGCACCGGTAGCCACCGTCAAGCCTAAAGATGTTGGCATGTTCGGCGATAAGCGGATCGATAACTATTACTGGATGGCTGATTATTTTTTTAAAGGCCCCGACAGCAATGCCGTAGTCGATTACCTTAAAGCCGAAAACGCGTATACCGATACCATGATGGCCGGCACGAAAACCTTACGGGATAAGCTTTTCAAAGAAATGAAAAAGCGGATCAAGGAAGAAGATGAGAGTGTGCCTTATTTTCATAACGGCTACTTTTATTATACCCGTACCATCGCAGGGAAAGAGTATTATTTACTTTGCCGTAAAAAACAGAGCCTCGAAGCTCCCGAGGAAATCCTGCTCGATGTCAATAAAATGGCGGAAGGACATGCCTATTTTGATATCTCCAATGCAAGTATAAGCCCCGATAATAAACTGTTGCTGTATGGCGTGGATACCGTGAGCAGGCGGCAATATACCTTACACATCAAAGACCTGGTAACCGGCGAACTGAAGACCGACCAGGTAAAGGATACCGACGGATCGGGCGAATGGGCCAACGACAGTAAAACGATTTATTATGTTGCCAATAACCCGGTAACCCTGTTTTCGGAAAAGATTATGAAACACCGGCTGGGCAGCACTACACCGGATGAACTGGTCTACGAGGAAAAAGATAAATCGAACTATATCGGCATTTCCAAAACCAAGTCGGAGCGTTTCCTGTTTATCTATTCTTCGGCCACGATGTCTTCCGAGATCCGTTATGCCGATGCCAATGCGGCCGACCCTGTTTTCCAGGTGTTCCAGCCGCGGATGAAGGATGTATTGTATGATATCGAAGACCAGGGCAACCGCTTCCTGGTGCGTACCAATAAAGATGCGCGCAACTTCCGCTTGATGGAAACACCGCTGGACCAGACAGGCGTTGCACACTGGAAAGATATAGTGCCGGCACGCGAAGATGTACTGCTGGAAGATGTGCAGGGCTTCAAAGATTTCATTGCTTTGTCGGAAAGAAAGAACGGCCTGATCCAGATCCATATTATCAATACGACAAAACATACCGAACATTACCTGGACTTCGGGGAGCCTGTATATACCGCCTATCCATCGGTCAACCCCGATTATAACAGCGGCAAACTGCGTTATGGTTATACCTCGTTGACCACACCTTCGTCGACTTTCGACTACGATATGGAGACCAAACAGAAAACATTGCTGAAAGAACAGGTAATTGTGGGCGGTTATAATAAGCAGGATTATGTTACCGAACGCCTGTGGGCTACAGCCCAGGATGGTACCAGGGTTCCGGTATCGCTGGTATATAAAAAAGGATTTAAGAAAGACGGGAAACAACCCTTACTGTTGTACGCCTATGGTAGTTACGGATCCAGTACCAATGCCAGCTTTAGTTCGGCCAGGTTAAGCCTGCTCGATCGCGGTTTTTGTTTTGCCATAGCGCATGTACGCGGGGGCGAAGACATGGGCCGGCATTGGTACGAGGATGGCCGGCAGATGAAGAAGAAGAATACCTTTACCGACTTTATCGATTGCGCCGAATTCCTTATTGCGCAGCAGTACACCAGTAAAGAGCATCTCTATATCAACGGGGGCAGTGCCGGAGGTTTATTAATGGGTGTGGTTGTCAATATGCGGCCCGATCTCTGGCATGGCGTAGTAGCCGACGTGCCTTTTGTCGATGTGGTTACGACCATGCTCGACGAACGGATTCCACTTACCACCAACGAATTTGACGAGTGGGGCAATCCCAAGAACAAGGATGCTTATGATTACATGAAGTCCTATTCGCCGGTCGATAACGTGACCCCGAAGGCTTATCCCAACCTGCTCGTCACTACAGGCCTGCACGACAGCCAGGTACAGTATTTCGAACCGGCTAAGTGGGTGGCCAAATTAAGGGTAAACAATACCGGTAAAAATGTGATCCTGCTCAAAACCAATATGGACTTCGGTCATGGCGGTGCGTCCGGCCGTTTCGATTACCTGAAGGAGATTGCACTTACCGATGCGTTTTTCCTCGCTTTGGAAGGGATCAAAGAATAAGGGGAAACCAGTAGTTTAATAAGTACAAGGGTATGGCCGCATTACCGGTCATACCCTTTTTTATAGATTAATCCGTACCCTCTTTCCGGAATTTAGGCAGGCTTACATTGAACTTAACGGCGATGATGCGGATCAGCAGGATGGCCAGGCCCGAGAGCAGGAAACTCACGGTGCGGTCGCAATCGAAATAATGGAGCAGCAGGTAACAGAAGGCCCCGGCAAGACAAGCCGTCGCATAGATCTCTTTGTGGAACAACACGGGCGTCTCGTTGGTCAGTACATCGCGGATCACGCCGCCCATAATCGCAGAGAACATACCCATTATCGCCGCGATCAGCGGGTTAACGCCGAGCAGCAAAGCCTTTTCCGTACCGATAATCGTAAAGAGCGCGATCCCGAACGTGTCGAAAATAAATAAGGTCTTACGCAGCTTTTGCAGCTGGTTGTAAAATAAACTGGCCAGCAGTACGCCGGCAAATATGGCGTAGAGAAAACGTACATCGCCGATCCATACCAGGGGATAACTGCCCAGCAACATATCGCGGATACTACCACCACCGATGGCCGTGATAAACCCGATAAAGGTAACGCCAAACCAATCCGGCTGCGATTTCTGGTTGGCCGCCAGGGCACCGGATATGGCAAAAAAAGCGGTGCCGGCAAGCTCAAAAATATACTGGATCTGCATAAAGTAAAGTGCTGCTGAATTACAGGAGGTATTCCCGGCACAAACTTAATCACAAAAACGAATAAAGTAAAAGATATACTGATGACATATTCCGTATATCTTTATATCTTTAACGAATATTTCCCCCTTGTTTACGTTTATATATATGGCCGCCGATCCTTTGGGTTCAACGGCTATTTTTAACCCTATGGCTACAAAAAAATATTTATGGCGCCTGGCGGTATGCTGCCTGGTCCTGTGTGCTGCCTGTAATTTTAGTGCAGGTATCAAGCACGATATGAAGAGCGGACTCACGGTAACGAATACGGGCCTTAGTTTCGATAATTATAAATTGCTGTGTAATGGTGCTGCCGTTGCAGATGACGAATGGCGCCAGGGCGAAACCATGAAGGTGCAGCTTTCGGGTATCAAAGGCTTTACCAGCGACAGGGGCCGCGTTTTCCCGACCATAAGCATCCGGATCCTGGATGGAGCCGGCGCCGTAAAAGTAAAGCTCGACAACCTGGAAGACGAAACGTTTTCAGAAGGCATTAGCCCCGAAAAAGCCGAAGCCCTGTATGGTCAATATACCCTTGGCCAGGAGCTGGAGATCGGTAAAGAGTATAAGCTTGAAGTACATATCGGGGACAAAAAGGGCAAAGGTGAAATTACGGCCTCCAGGAAATTTAAAATCGCTCCCTTACAACAGAACGACCTGGCGATACATGCTTCGGGACTCAGTTATAAATCCGTTTATTTTGTGGGCAGGAATGGCCGTAATGCCAACGAAGCCTTGCTGGGCGGCCGTATAGGCGTTATGGTCAACGGGCTCAGTGGTCTGAAGGAGGTTGATGGCAAAGTGTTCCCGGGCGCCGAGATCATCGTCTACGACAAGAGCGGCGAAGAAAAATTTCATTCAGAAGACGTATTTAAAGATCCCAAAGGCAGTAACCCGGCCGAGGCAGCAGAGCGCATCAGTGTTTACATTACGCTTACGAAAGCGGAACTTAACGGTAACGAGAGTAAATGGGTATTCCGTGTATGGGACAAAAAGAGCGATGCCTACCTCGAAGCCGATATCCTGCTCAAACTTGTTCAAAAATAAAAGGCATCAAAGCATCAAATTATAACCCCTATCCTCTAACCCAATTGTTATGGAACCGAAAACCGGTAAGACAGAAGTTGCGTCCGGGCGGCAGCATCAGAGCAGGTTGTGCCAGTTCAAACCCGACCCGGGCAGGGTACGGAAGTTTGACATCTATTGCCGTGCCTATCGCGTTACTTACCAGATCCTGGCCCTTATATCCTTGTTCTGTATCGTCGCTGCCGTATCTGCTTTTACTGCCAGGCATTGGATCGCCGCGGGTATCATTACGGTAGTTACCGCCTTACCCTTATCGCTGCTGTTCCTGTACTGGCGGCTCATGCGGCGTAAGACTTACGAAAAAGGTTTGCTCATTCCCGGTATGATCGCTTCGCTGCAACCGCTTACCCTGATCGCGCTTGCCGACATGCGGTCGGAAGAGACCCTGTATAATACACCACAATGGGGCTGTAAGAAAATAGAACCCGGCAACCTGCCGCTGCATACGCTGCAGGTCGGCGAAAAGGTGCCTTGCATCGCTGTTTTCGATGTTACAGACAGCGACCTGCGCAGTAATTTTGAGCCCCGTCCTGTAAGCTGGGCCACTGCCGATCATCACAATATCGATCAGGCGGTACGGCTTATCGATCCCGAAGAATGGATCCTGCTGTACGAAGTGATCGACCGCGAAATGGCGGTCAGCCAAACTGAAGTAACCCTGCTCTGCGACGAAAGCAGCGACATGCGCGCATTTGGGTAAGAGAACCTTGTTATTCCCGGTTTAACGATCCTGAAATAAATTCCTAAAAGAAGAACCGGGATGCTGCTTTTTCGGAATTTCTGATTAAGTTCGTTATAAATTATAACGTCTGAAACCTGGTATTATGATCATCAAATTAACCTTGTCGCTGCCGGAACACAATACGCTCATCGAAGGCTATCATGAGCTTTTTTCCGAAACCGTACTCTACGAACTAAGCTGGGATTGCCCGGCTTTGCCTGGCGTAGGCGATTTTATCCATGGCGAGTTGATCAACCCTTTGCTGGCCGGCAAGGTCAACAACCGGGATTACCTGCCGCCTAAATGGCATGTAACCGATAAACTGTGGCGCTCGGCCGAAGGTAAGGTAGTACCGGTACTGGCAGCCGTTGGCCGTTTCGATTGATAAACCGGCGCCCGGGGGGCATTAAAATAACAGAGCGGAGATCCATACAGGTCTCCGCTCTTCTGTTTTTTTATTGCCGGTATTTATCCTCAGGGTGTGTATTTCTTGAAGATAGAGCTGGCCGTATGCCCGCCGAAACCGAAGGTGTTATTCAGTACATAAGTGAGCGGCTGTTGTACCGAAGCGCCGCGTATGATGTTGAGGCCTTCCGGTATATGTTCATCCAGTTCGGTAACATTGATGGTAGCCGGTATGGTATCGTGTTGCAGCGCCAGGATGCAGATCAGGCTTTCTACAGCGCCGGCTGCACCCAGGAGGTGGCCCGTCATGGATTTTGTAGCTGAAATAGCCACCGGGTGATCGCCGAATACTTTTTTAACGCCCAGCAGTTCGCTTACATCGCCCAGTTCGGTAGAGGTAGCATGTGCGTTTACATAGTCGACCTGGTCGGCGGTAATACCCGCGTCCTTCAGGGCTTTGGTCATACCCAGGTAAGCGCCGAGGCCATCGGGGTGCGTACCGGTTAAGTGATAGGCGTCGGCAGCCATGCCACCGCCCACCAGTTCGGCGTAGATCTTCGCGCCGCGTTGCAGGGCATGTTCCAGCTCTTCGAGGATCAGTGCGCCTGCGCCTTCGCCGGCTACAAAGCCATCCCTCGTTTTATCGAAAGGCCTGGATGCACCTTCTGGGTCGTCGTTGCGTTTAGACAGGGCCTGGGCGGCATTGAAGCCACCGATAGAAGAAGGTGTAATCGCCGCTTCGCTACCCCCGGCTACCATAATAGAGGCTTTGCCGGTACGGATGGTGTCGAATGCATTGATGATGGCCGTGTTGGAAGAGGCGCATGCCGATACCGTAGCGTAGTTGGGGCCATAGAGCTTGTTGCGGATCGAGATCACGCCTGCAGCGATGTCCACGATCATTTTCGGGATCAGGTACGGGCTGAAGCGCGGTGTGCCGTCGCCGAGGTGGTACTCCTTCAATTGTTCTTCGAAGGTGCCGATACCACCGTTGCCCGAAGCCCAGATCACGCCTACTTCATAGCGTTCTTCTTCAGGCATGGCCGCGAAATCCAGTCCCGCATCTTTAATCGCCTGGTCGCTCGCTGCGATGGCGTATTGGGTATAAAGATCATACTTCTTGATCTCTTTCTTTTCGATATAATCTGTTGCTTCAAATCCTTTAACCTCGCAACCGAATTTAGTCTTGAATTTCGAGGTGTCGAATTTCGTCAGGGGGGCAGCGCCGCTTTTCCCGGCCACGATATTGTTCCAAAATTCTTCGACAGAATTCCCTAATGGAGTAATGGCTCCAAGTCCTGTAATAACTACTCGTTTCATAAAAAGCATTAATGAGCCGCTAAAATTACTTGATTTTTACATACCACTGTATGATCAGGCAGCAATATTAGTGGTTTTTGCTTCATAATGTACCAACCGGTATATTATGAAGCAAAGAGTAAAAACTTAAGCGCGGGTGTTCATCGCATCGAAAGCCGCGTCCGGCGCGGTACGCAGCAATTCATAGATATGAGCCGTTGCCCCGGTATGTATTTCAAATCGGTCTTCCTGCAGGGCCTGCAACAGGTCGTCGGCTACCACCGAAGGCTGTATGCCATTGGCGCCGCCGATTTCCTGCGAAAAGTCGGTATTGACCAGGGGCGGCATCAGCTCAAATACTTTAACGGGCGTACCGGCAAGGCTGAAACGCAGCGATTGGCTATAGGAATGCAGGGCGGCTTTACTGGCCGAATAGGTAGAGACCCGGTTACCGGGCACGAATGCAGTAATAGAGGATACATTGACGATAGCGGCTTGCTCCTGTTGCAGCAGTAAAGGGAGCAGCAATTCGTTGAGCCGGATCACGGCGATATAATTGGTCAGCATCTCGGCTTCGGCTTTGCCTGCAGCATCCTGGCCGCCGGCCAGGTCGTAAGCATAGGCATGACCGGCATTGTTGATCACCATATTGAGCTGCGGAAATTCCTGCTGCAACCGGGTGGCCAGGGCTTGCGCCGCCTGCGGATCGGCACTGTTGCTTTGTATCGCCGTTACATGTTGCAGCCGGGCTGCAGCCTGTTCCAGCCTTTCTTTATTCCTGCCGGTAATAATTACCTGGTTGCCTTGGGCAATAAGCGCCTGTGCCAGGGCAAAACCGATGCCTGCAGAGCCTCCGGTTATGAGCACGGTATTCTTGGAACTGTTCATTGTTTTATTGTTTATAAAATGAAATACAAAAAAGAGGGGAGCGGTTTAACGGAGTATCATACAGGTACTGGTACCGTGTGCATATACCGTACCTGTCTCATCCGCCAATGTGGCTTCGGTAAGCGCGGTTCTTTTACCGGCATGTATGATCCTGCCTGTAGCCTTCAGTATACCTGTTTTAATCGTAATGGCCTTCAGAAAATTGACCTTGATCTCGAGTGTGGTATAGCCGGCGCCGGCTTCCAGCGTGCTGTGCAGCGCGCAGCCCATGGCCGAGTCGAGCATGGCGGTTATCACGCCGCCATGTACCGTACCGATAGGGTTATAATGAAACTCCTGTGGTTGAAAGCTAAATACCGCCTGCCCCTCGCGCACGCCTTCCACTTTAAAGTCGAGGGTATGTAATAAGGGCGGAAAGTCGATCGTACCGGCGCTCATAGCGTCCAGGTAGGCTTGCCCTGGCATATTGCGGGCCTGTGTAGCGCCTTCCATGGGGTCGCTCCAGGTAAAGGTTCTGCTTCTTTGCATGTTGGTTTATTTTACGGCTGACCGGTTTCAGGAAAGATTTTCGATGATCATGGAAGATGCGCCACCGCCGCCGTTGCATATGGCTGCGAGACCATAACGGCCGCCTTCCTGGCGCAGTGCGGATACAAGCGTGGTGAGGATACGGGCACCGGAAGCGCCTATGGGATGGCCTATGGCCACAGCGCCGCCGTATACATTCACTTTATCCGGGTCGAGGCCGAGAATCTGTTGGTTGGCCAGAATCACCGCCGCATAAGCTTCGTTCAGTTCTACCAGGTCTATATCCCCGAGGTTAAGCCCTGCACGTTGCAATACTTTGGGAATGGCCAGCGCAGGCGTTGTGGTAAACCATTCGGGCGCCTGTGCCGCATCGGCATAAGCCACGATACGGGCCAGGGGCTTCAATCCCAGTTCCTGTACCTTTTCGCCGGATACCAGTAACAGGGCCGCCGCGCCATCGTTCAGGTTGCTGGCATTGGCAGCAGTAATGGTGCCGCCGGCTTCGAAGGCGGGAGCCAGTTTGCCGATCTTTTCGGGTACGAGTTTATAAATGTCTTCATCTTCAGTAACCAGCTTGTCGCCTTGTTTGCCGGGCAGTGCTACGGCTGTGATCTCTGCGGCAAATTTGCCGGCAGCGGTGGCATCCTGGGCTTTGCGATAGGTCGATAAGGCATAGGCATCCTGCGCTTCCCGGCTCAGCTGGTACTTGCGGGCGGCAAGCTCTGCTGCATTACCCATATGGAAGTCTTTGTACACATCCCATAAGCCGTCTTTGATCATGCCGTCTACCATTTGGGTAGGGCCGTATTTATGCCCTTTGCGCATATACAGGTAGTGCGGACTGTTGCTCATACTTTCCATGCCGCCGGCCATTACGATGCCCGACAGGCCCAGCTGGATCTGCTGTGCGCCGATAGCAGCGGCTTTAAGTCCCGAAGAGCATACTTTGTTGATGGTGGTGGCATCGGTAGCATCGGGGATGCCGGCAAAGATTGCCGCTTGCCGGGCAGGCGCCTGGCCCAGGTTGGCGGAGAGTACATTGCCCATATACACTTCGTCGATCAGGGCAGGGTCGATGCCTGCAGCGGTATAAGCTGCTTCGATGGCGATAGCGCCCAATTGGGTGGCCGAAAGGTGGGCGAGGCTGCCCATAAGACCGCCTACCGGTGTACGTTTGGCGGAAACGATGAATACTTCTTTCATAAGATAATCAATAATGAAGGTTCTCAATAAGTATAGCGGTACCCTGGCCTGCACCCACGCACATGGCTGCAATGCCGTACCTGGCTTTACGGCGTTGCAGTTCGAGCGCCAGGTGTCCCGTGATGCGGCTGCCCGAATTGCCCAGGGGATGCCCGATAGCGATCGCACCGCCGTTTACATTTACGCGCTGCGGATCGATACCTAAGGTAGTGATGCTATAGAGCACCTGTACGGCAAAGGCTTCGTTGATCTCGAATAGATCGATATCGTTGATGGAAAGCCCGGTTTGGGCTAAAAGTTTTTCGATAGCCGGTACAGGCCCCGTACCCATAAAGTCGGGATGTACCCCCACGCTCGTGGCGCCGGCAATACGGGCCAGTGGCCGGAGGCCATAGTCCTGCAGGGCTTGTGCAGTGCCGATCAGCAGGGCAGAGGCGCCATCGTTCAAACCGGCGGCATTACCGGCGGTTACCGTGCCGGGCGTACGGAAGGAAGGTTTCAAAGCAGCCAGTTTTTCAAGGGAGGTATCGGGTCTTACGTTCTCGTCTTTAGGTGCGCCGGCATCCTTGTACCTTAAGCCCGGCAGGTCGATCAGCTCGGCGGTAAACTTGCCGGCACGGTGCGCCTCCATATAGCGGTTATGCGATAGTAATGCGAAGGCGTCCTGGTCTTCCCGGTTAATGTGCCAGCGTTCTGCTATGTTTTCCGCCGTTTCGCCCATAGCAATGGGAGCGTATTGTCCGGCCAGTGCAGGATTATAAAAACGTGCGCCCAGGCTGGTATCCGAAAATTCCAGACCGCGGTCAAAAGGCTTTGTGGCTTTGCTGATCACGTAAGGCGCCCGGCTCATGCTTTCTACACCACCGGCCAGCACTATCGCTGTGAGGCCACTACTGAGCAGGGTATACGCATTGATCACGGCCTGCATTCCGGAAGCGCATAAGCGGTTTACTGTGTATGCCGGTACCGTTACCGGCATACCGGCCAGCAGGCTGGCAAACCTGGCTATATTGCGATTGTCTTCGCCGGCCTGGTTGGCACAGCCCAGGATTACCTCGTCGATCTTACCGGCCGGCAGGCCAGGGTTGCGGTCCAGTAAGGCTTTTAGCGTTGCGGCTGCGAGGTCGTCGGGACGGATGTTACTCAGCAAGCCCCCGTATTTGCCTACCGGCGTTCTCTGGAAATCTGCAATTAACGCGTCTTTCATATTTTATACCGATTGGTATATTTTTGTTTAAAAAAATATCAGAACAGGTCCGTAATCATTTTTTCAATGGAGCCGATGATCAGCTTGCGGTAATGGGATTGGCCCATCAGGTTAGAGATCATGGTCATACCTTCGAGCATGGCCATAATGGCCAGCGCATGCTGCTCGGGATCTACCGTTACCTTTACTTCCCCGTTGCTGATTCCCTTCTCGATCAGGCGTACAATGGTCCGTTTCCAGTATACAATGGCATCCTGGGCTCTCTTCTTCAGGGCGGGGTGGGTATCGTCAGCTTCCACCGCGGTGTTCAGGATCGGGCAACCGCCGTCAGGAAAGGGATACAGGTGTATATTACCGTATACCCTGGGGTAAACCAGCAGCTTTTCCCGGATGCTGTTGCTCTTCAGCATTTCCCGGCGCAGGATATCCTTTACCCGCCCCAGGTTATAGTCGAAAACGGCAAGCGCCACATCGTCCTTCCCGTCGAAATTGCCATATATACTACCTTTCGTCAGGCTGGTAGCCGCAGTAATATCCTGTAACGAGGTACCCGCATACCCCTTCTTATTAAAGATGGAGGCGGTTTGCTCGATGATAAACTGTTTGGTACGTTCGGCCTTGTTCATGCGCTGCTGTTTCTTGATGTAAAATTATACCAATTGGTATAATTAAAAAAATATACTTTTTATCCCCGTATCGATTTTGCATATATCCCAAAAAAAGCAGCCGGGAATTCGGTTCCCGGCTGCTTTATCGTAAATGGGCTGTGTATGGGTTTATAACGACCGTATAGGACTGCCGGTCCATACCGTGCCTTCGCTCAGTTTTTCGCCTTTCATAACCAGGGAGAGTGGCTCCAGTTTTACATCGTCGCCGATTTCGCTATCGTAGAGGATAATGCTGCGTGCACCGATGCTGCAGCGTGCGCCTATCTTTACGCCACCCACTTTCATCACGCGGTCTTCGAAAAGGTGGGTCTGTGGCCCGCAATCTTCGTTCAGCGCCGCATCGTCACCGATCTCTACCATATCCTGTTCGGTAATATCGGTAGTATTGAGCCATACCCGTTTGCCGGTTTTGACGCCGAACAGGCGCAGGCAGAGAGGTAACAGGGGCGTGCCGCGCATGTATTCCAGCAGGAAAGGTACGGCCAGGGCCTCATAGGTAGTGGTAATGGCCTCGCTGCGCCATACCTTATGCGTCCACATGGGTTTTTGCTCTTTACGATAGCGGCCTATGGTCAGCCATTTCAGTAGCACGGTTACGAACAGTGCAGGTAGTCCCATATAGAGCAGGTAGTAAAAAGGTAGTTTGGGTAACTGGCCCAGTATATGGCCCAGGTTTTTATCCTTGACCAGGTCGTGGCAATAGGCAACGAACAGTACGCTGCAACAGATGATCACGGTTTCGGGCAGGATAACGCGGATGCCTTCTATAATGGCCCTTGCAAACCTGCGTCCTACCGATGGCGTGGTGGTCAGCGATGCGGGATAGCTGCCACTGTCCTGCCGCCGCGGCAGGGCGATAGCGGGAGAACCGAACCAGTCGCGGGCATCGCTCTGGCTCAGCTGGTCGGCATCGGGTGGTATGGACAATACGCCGATAAGCATACCATCGCCCAGCCGGTAACCCTGGGGTACCAGGGCGCTGTTGCCCACAAAGCTGCTGTTGCCGATCTTCGTTTCTTCCAGGATCAGGCGCTGGCCGCGTATATCTTCTTCGCCGAGCGATACGGCATCGGCGATAAAGGATTCGTTGCCGATCTCCAGCATTGTATGCGTTACATTACTGGCGGTAGAGATCTCGGTATTCTTGCCGATGCGTGCACCCAGCAGGCGGAAGAAGGAGGAGATATAAACCGTGGCATAGATGGGGTGCAGTACGATCAGCGAAACCGAGATCAGCTGGTCGGAAAGCCATTTGCGTACATAAACGCTGCTGTACACGGGATAGGTGCCGGGCTTTATATTGCGCAGCAGTAACCGGGACAGCACGACGGTCTCCAGTGCATAGATCGCGATATAGATAATTGTGAGGAAAGGAACGTGGATAAAATAATTAAAGTTATAGTCCGGCGATTGCAGGTCCAGGTAGTTCAGGATCTTGATAACGGGCACCAGTGGTACCAGCACGACGATGGGGAATACCAGGAGCAGGATGCTGAACAGCAGGCCATAATTTCTTCTTGTAGCTGCCGACACGCGTAAAGGCTGTACGAGCTCTTCAACGGTGCGCGTGTTTATTTTTTCGGCAGGGCAGCCTTTCCAGATCTCCCGTTCTCCGATAACCTGCCCGGCCTGTAAGTGGCTCAGGTCCTGTATTTCACCCCAGTCTTCGACTACCGTACCACCGGATAATACAACGCTGCTGCCGATATAGGCATTGTCGCCCACGCGAATGCGGCGCAGCTTCAGCAGGCCGTTCTCTACGAAGGCGTTGTTGAATACGACCTGCGAACTGATGCTTACATTACGGCCTACCTCGAGCAGGTCTTCAGCGCCTACGGTAGCGGAACTGAGCTGTGCATCGCTGGCGATCCGGGTACCCATCATGCGGAGATACAAAGGGTAGAGAGGCGTGCCGTTCATAAACTGTGCCGGCACGAGTCTTTGTATGGTATTGACCAGCCAGAAGCGGAAGTAGAACCAACCCCATAGCGGGTGGTCGCCTTCTTTAACGCGGCCCAGGATCAGCCATTTACAGGCAATGCTCATGAGCGAAAACAACGGCGGGATCACGCAGAAGAGGCCCAGGGCAACCAATAGCGCCCAGCCTTCGTGACCGGTGCCCGATTCGGTACCGGCTACTACGTAATAGTAACCCAGGTAGGGCACAAAGATCTGGATGGCAAAAAGGCCATAAATAACCAGCAGGGAAAATGCCTGGGCCAGGCCGCAAAGCCAGTACCGCAGCGAGGGTACTTTATGGAATATTTCTTGCTGTTCCCCGGCCTGTTTCCTGGCCGCTTTTTCTTCGGCCCGTTCCCAGGCCTGGATCAGGCTGCCTACAGGGCGGTAGGTATAGATATCTTTAAGCGAGGCCTGGGGCATACCGGCCTCCTTGCGCAACCAGGATGCGAAGGTGGCTGCCAGCAGCGAATGCCCGCCCAGGTCATTAAAAAAGTCGGATGCGGTAGTGACCTCCCGGCCGGGAAATAGTTGTTGCAGACCGGCCATAACCTTTACCGATACAGGATCAGAGGGGCTTATGGCAACGGCTTCCGTGGCAATGCTGTGCTGCAGGGCATCCGGCACGGGCAGCGACTTACGGTCGATTTTGCCACTCGGCAGGCGGGGCATTTTATCGAGGGTAACGATGACCAGGGGCACCATATACGGCGGCAATACTTTAGCCAGTGCGGTGCGGGCTACCTGGTCGTCGAAAGCCGTACCGGCTTTCAGGCTTACATATCCCACCAATTGGTCCTGTTGCTGCGCATCTTTTTTAAGGGCTACCGCCGCAGCCGATACGGCTTCCAGTTCGTTCAGCCGCGATTCGATCTCACCCAGTTCGATACGGTATCCGCGCAGCTTTACCTGGTCGTCGAGGCGGCCGTGAAAGTCTACGCTGCCATCGGCCTGCATCACCACGGCATCGCCGGTAAGGTAGATGCGGTCGCCGGGCAGGGCGGCCAGTGTGGCCGGTTTATCCAGGAATTTTTCGCGTGTAAGATCCGGCCGGTTTACATAACCATTGCATACTCCCGGGCCTGAGATGATCAGTTCGCCCTGCTGACCTACCGGCAGGATATTGAACTGTTCGTCTATAACGGCCAGGTTATAGTTGGGCAGCGGGTTGCCGATGGTAATGCGTTCGGCGGGTTCCAGGGCGATCATTGTTGCGGTTACCGTGGTTTCGGTAGGACCGTAACTGTTGAAGAACCGGTTTTGGCCCGGTTTGCTCCAGCGGTTCAATACCGGCGTGGTACAGGCCTCGCCCCCGGCATTGACCAGGCGCAGGCTGGGTATATTGTCATCCATAACGGCCAGCAGGCTGGGCACGGCGTGGAGTATCGTTATCTGTTCGCGGCGCAGCACGTCGCTCAGCTCGTCTATCGATTTTGCCGTAGTGGCATCTGCAACCCAAAGCGTAGCGCCGGCTGCAAGGCTGATCCATACTTCTTCGCACCACATGTCGAAGGATACCGAAAAACCCTGGTATACTTTATCGGTGGATTGAATGTCCAGTACGCTTTGTTCCGAGCGCACCAAGTGGCAGATCTGCCTGTGGGTAATCGGAATGCCCTTGGGCTTGCCCGTACTGCCCGAGGTGTATAACACATAGGCATCGCCATCGGGCGTGGCCAGCGGTACAAAGGGCGCTTCACCTGCTGCCGGGCGGAAGGCCGGTACCGGGAATACCGGGCAGGGCACTTCGGGTAAGCCATCGCTGAAGCAGGCTGCAGCACCGACTTCCGCCAATACGATCTGAACCCTTTCGGCGGGCATCTCGCGGTCGAGGGGCACATAAGCCGCACCGGATTTAACGATGCCGAGTATCAGGGCATGCAATTGGGGCCCACGGCTCAGCCATACGCCTATAGCCTGCCCGGGGCCTATACCCTGGGTATGGATAAAGGCGGCCACCTGGTCGCTCCAGGTATCCAGCTGGCTGTAGCTGATCTGTTCCGCCCCGAAAATGAGGGCGGTCTTATCTGGATATAATTGTGCGGAGGCGCGGTAAATCGTGGCAATGGTTTCTTCCCGGCTGTATTCCGGATGAACGGACCCCTGTAACAGGCTCTGGGTTATCATACTTGTTTCTTATATAGCTGGCGTAAATGTATCATTATTTTTTTTACTCTTTAAAGCCCTTGCTATAATTTATTGGTTAAGTTGCTTGTTAAAGATGATGCCGGCATTGCTCCGCGGTCTTTTGTTATAAATTAGCTAAAAGCCGGGCTGCAGCATGCTCCTGGCGGGTATTTGCGCCTTACCTGCTTATTTTTACAGCCGCTTAATCATTTGCTCATTTTTTATTAAACCCTTGTATATATGAATTTTAAGACTACCTGCGCCGTATTGGGTATTACCGCTGCTGCTGCCTTCAGTTCCTGTGGCTCCTCTTCAACCGGTGATGCGGCTAAAACAGCCGATACACCAGGCACAGCGGCCAACGCTACTGCTGCCAAATCCGAAACCGTACAGGACGAGAAGATTTATCCCTTTATGCTGGGCGGTATCTATTTCTTTAATGGTTATGGCGGTCCTGATCGGGTATTCAACCAGATGATCAAACCCGAAGTACATAAGCAACCGGGCGAAGCCGGTTTTGTACCTGAGCTGGAAACGGCCTACGTCAAATACTTTGTATTTCCTTTTAAGAAAGAAGACGATCCTGGTGGCGCCGAAGCCCGCGCTACGCTTAAGGAATGGTGGGATATTAAAAATAAAGAGGAGTTGGAAAAATCGCTGAACTGGTTGCTGAACGAAGGGCACCAGGAGGTGTATACCGCTTACCACAAGGCATTGGAAGAAAACGGCGGCAATACTGCCGATATCGGTAAGATCGACCTGAAAAAATACGCCCTGGATAAGGGTAAAGAAACAACCGCGAGGCTCCAGGTGGTTAAGGATAACTATGCCGCTTTCAGTAAGGCCGGTATCAAAGCCTGGGACCTGGCACGGTATGTCAATAATATCTGTATTGCTTTTCAGGCTGATTACCTGAGCAGCGACGAAGCTATTGTATGGCTGAGCAAAGCCACGCCGGTAGCCCGCCAGCACTATGATAACTGGGATACCTATTTCAAGGATTTCAACCTGGGACGCCTGTTCTGGACCGGTGGTAAAAAAGACGGCAACGATTTCAACAGTGTCGCCAGCGCCATGCAACAGGGTGATTACAGCCTGTATAAATACCTTGCATTTAAATAGACGTACAAAATCCTTAATAACACAGCCCGCATGTTTTTCATGCGGGCTGTGTTATGATTACCGGGATGCCGGTGTGGTGCCTACTGCTTTTTTACGGTAGGGAAATTATAGGGAAACTTAGGATTTTTATAGGCCTTCAATTGCTCAAATGTAAGCAGGAAGGCCTCTTCGCAGGCCCGCATGGCGCGGCCAAAGATGGGAGTAAAGGAGATGCCTTCTTCCCCGAACTCCCAGGAGGGGTAATCCCATATTTCCGTGTCGGTATAATCACATTGATCTTCCTCCTCTTCTTTGGGTTTTTCAAAACCCTGCGCCTGCGTCATCAGCTCCAGCATTTTGGGCGCAAAAAAATTATTCCTGTAGTCACTGAAGCGGTCAAACCCGCCCCGGGCTTCGGAAACCGCCGAGGTATCGAAGGCGAGTATATCATCCAGGTCGAATTGCTTGCCGGTATTAAGCTCCAGCAGGTAGCCCTGGCCGCCGAAGTCGGGATGCGCGCCGCCGCAAAACCAGGACGAAAAAATACGGAAACCCAGCAGGTGTTCGTCGAGGTAGCTGATATTGACTGTAAAGTCGATACTGCCTCCCGAAAAACCGCTACAGCTCATCTGGTTCATCGCTTCGGTCAGTTGTATCTCGTCCAGCAAAGGATTGATCTTTTTCAACTGCTCCGGGCTAAAACCGTTACCCAGCCTGAACAGGCTCATGTCCGATGCTTTCTCCCGGAACCATACGAACTCTTTGTTCTTGTACCGGATTACCGAATCCCTTACCAGCAACAGGTTTGAGGCCCGCAGGTATTCATAAGGATCGGAGAGGCCTTCGTTGTCGCTGTTCTTTACAAAAGCAGGTACGGTGCGCACATCTGTTTTACGAAGCGGCTGTAGCTTAACGGGCAGCTTCTTATTGCCTGCCGACCAGGTGCCGGTAAAGGAGTGGTCGGCCTGTTCGTTGAGGTCGAAGGTCTCCCGGGGCTCTGTACCATACTCGGAGGTACGCAGTATATAATGTTTTCCATCCCTGCTGCCCTCCAGTACGATGTCTTTAAGCATCTTTTTATAATAGTAACGGGTATCGCCGCAGTCGGTATCGTTATAACAGGAGATGCGCATGGCGACCGGGTAGGCGCCAATGGTGCCGTGCAGGTAGGCATACTCCTGGGCCCGCCCGGGCAGGGCCAGCAGCAGGAGGCAACAGATCATGCCGGTTTTCGTAAAGAGGGACATAGGTTTATGTTTATCGTATAACAAAGATAGCGCCTGTACGGGTCTATGCTTTATCAGGGGCATAAAAAAAGCGGTACTGCAGGGCAGTACCGCGTATATTATTTGCTTGCTTACTGGCAATCGGGGAGTTGTTCCCGCGTGGTATTTTTCAGGTAACCTTCGGGCATAGCAGGATCGAATTGATCGCTGAAGATCAGGTTGTTTCTCAAAACCCCTTTGGGTACGCATTGCAGCCGGTAAGCGGAGCCACAGCGGGCTATGCGGTTGCCGGCAGCCGATACCGCTTCCACCGCATAATGGATAATAGTATATTGCGTTCCTGATTTGGAAAGCCCGTCCCATCCTTTACCGCGTTCCGATGTTTGGAACAGCACATTGCCCTGGTTGTCGTAGACCGTGAAGTTGATATGGGTAACGGAACTGTACAAGGGCACGAAGATGTCGTTCAGCCCGTCGCCGTTGGGCGTAAAGGCATTGGGCACAAAGAGCCTGGCGTTATCTCCTGCAGGCAGCTCCTGCTCCTGCAGGTTGCATTTCCAGGAAGGGAGAAAGTCGTCGTCTTTATTGCAACGGGAAAAGAGGAATAGTGTGATTACAAGCAGCGTTGTGAGTTGTATTGCCGGGCGCATAAAAGCATAATTTATTGCTGGCGCAATATTAGTAAAAATATACGTTGAAAAATCCCGTTGAAAAATAATTGACTTAAATATGATATGGGAAATATTTTTACAAAGAAACAGGGCGCAGTATTTTTTTGAAAGCGGTAATAAACAAGGTGCTTACCTGTTTTTGTTTACCTTTGAAACCGGATGCCCCTGCAGCAGGAAAAGGCAATTACCCCCTATATTACCACGCTTTATGATCAATTTTGAATTTGAAGCAGACTATGTGCTCGAGAACGAAAGGGCACTGCTTTGCCCGTTGAATAGCCAGGATTATGACCGCTTGCTGCCCTTCTCCCTGCAGGAGCCGGAGTTGTGGCAATTTTCGCTGGTGCAGGCTTCGGGCGCAGCGCAATTGCGCAACTATATCGACCTGGCGCTTGCGGCCCGGAAAGCGCAAAAAGAGTATCCCTTTATTATTTATGATAAACGGGAAAAAGCTTATGCCGGCACCAGCCGTTTTTACGACATACAACTAACGCAAAAATGCCTGCAATTGGGTTATACCTGGTATGGGCGTGCCTTCCAGGGCACCGGGCTCAATAAGCATTGTAAATTCCTGCTGTTGCAATTTGCTTTCGAACAAATGGGAATAGAACGTGTTGAATTCCGTGCCGACAGTCGCAATGAAAAAAGCATAGCGGCGATGAAAAGCATAGGTTGTACACTGGAAGGCGTTTTGCGCAGTAATGGCTTTACCGCGGAAGGTACGCGCCGGGATAGTACGGTGCTGAGTATATTGAAAGCAGAATGGCATAGCGTTGTAAAAGAACGCTTGCAACATAAAATGAACTAACCTGCCCGGCGACCCGGGGAACTAAAATATAATGAACATGGAAAAAAAAGTGCACTATGCTACTGTATCGCAGGCTATAGAGCAACTGCGCCAGCAAGGCTTTGATCACGATTTTAATATCGAGGGGGATTGCATTATCTGTGCCACCGATAAGATTCATGCCGACGATTTCGAGATCGTGGATATTTACCGTTACGAGGGCAATACCGATCCGGGAGATGAAGCAACCGTATATGCGATCGCATCCAAGGCAGGGTTGAAAGGTATCCTGGTAGCAGGTTACGGCATGTCTGCCGATATGTTCTCTACCGCTATACTGGAAAAGCTGCGGATGCGCTGATCCGGATAGAACAAGGATAAAACTAAAGCTTTCGCGGGTCTGCAATGTTCCCGCCCGCGAAAGCGATATGGTTATTCGATAGCGCACTGGTAGGTAACACCCAGCGACGATTGCTTTTTGTTACATTCATCTTCCGCAGCATTTTTTGTTTTTTCGCGGACAGAATAACGATTCGTTTCTGTACCGTTTACCCGGCATACACAATCATAATCTTTATTACAGGAGGCGCCTAACAATCCCGTGGCAGCAAGTATGGCGGTAACAATTACGGTCCTTTTCATAATCTGTATGTTTTGTTGTCTGGTAGGTCAACAGATCATGCATATTTTTTGTTGATGCCGCAATTGGTAAAAAAAAATTAATAACCAGGCAGGAGTCATGTATACCAGTTGGTTAGCACGACCAGGAACAGAAAAAAATTACCGGATTATGCCTGATTTTTTTGGAAATTTAAAAATGATGTTTACTTTTGCACTCCTCAAATGACGGTACATACCGCCAGGATGAAGGGAAAGGCCACTTTAGCTCAGTTGGTAGAGCAACTGATTTGTAATCAGTAGGTCGCTGGTTCGAATCCGGCAAGTGGCTCAGAAAAAAGCAAAGCAATCGCTTTGCTTTTTTTGTTTTAGGGCCTTTTGCTTGTTTGGGGATCAAGCGGGAGCCGTTGGGGAATTTCGGATCAAGCGGAAAAGTTGGGGGACTCTGCGATACTTACCCTGATTTTTTTATTCTTCTTTGTCTTAATACAAAGAAGCAAAAATCAAGACTGTAGAAAAAGTGCTAAAAATGCCTTGTACACCTAAAAGAAATAAGTCCGGGCAGTAGTAAAAAATGGACGAAGGAATGACAAGCGAACTAAAGTACAGGGCCAGACTGTGGGAACTGTATTTCTTTCTATACGGTGTCCTGTAGCATTTATTCGCTGTATTTTTATTTTCTCATTGGTGCTCATGAGCGCTACGCGGTTTATTGACGCCCTTTTTCTAAAGGTCGGTATGTTTGGTTGTTTCCTGTCTTGATGTCCCGGCAGGTTATGTAATGGGTGTTGAGCAAAGCATCCCTACGCGGTTGATGGCCATATGTTACGACCAATATACGCAGGTTCGCTGTGTCGCAGCGCCGCTATTGATGCAGCCTATAATTCCCAATACGAACTGCGTAGTGGGCCTTACGGACATTGCGGGGATATCAGGATTTTTCTTTTTTGCTCGCTGCGAGATCCGCGCCGCCGCGAGACCTTAATTAAATATAGACGCGCAAGCCATACAATCGACCGACCTTAGAAAAAGAATCCCCCAGAAATTACGCTTGATCCGGAATTTCCTTTTTTTTCGTCTTAAAGCTTTTGAATAACAATATTTACAACTGATCATCACCTATTTAATCCTATGAAATCAAATCTGCTTTTTGTTTGTTTTTTTGCTTTGTTGTCTTATCATTCCGAGGCCCAGAATTGGGTAAACCTGCCCGATCATAATAATCTGCTTCAGCAGGATACCAGGGGACTTATCGGCTATTCTCCAAACAGTGTATACGCCATTGGGTATGGAATTCAGAATGATAATCCTTCTGTTCTTTACTGGGACGGTAACAATTGGACTACCTTACCCCAATACTCATTAGTCGCATCTATGGGCAGCTTTTGCGGGTCGCCATCGGGAAAGCTGTATATTTCCGGAGCTATGCCAATAGCGCCGACCGGTAACTGGATTACACAGGAGATAGAACGTTGGAATGGTGCAAACTGGGAGAAACTTATCAATGACACGTTTTTTACTCCTAATCCGAATCTCCTGGTTTTTACAGACCGTAACGAGAATATCTACGCTGCCGGAGCTCGTGGCTTGGAGCGGAAAAATATACTTGTGCAATGGAATGGCACTTCCTGGAGTCAGCTCGGTCATTTGTTTTCCGAGAACAGTCAATTTGGGCATCCTTATGGAGGTGTTGTAGACCATAACGGCAGAATATACCTGTATGGCTATTTTCGCGACAGTAGCAATAATAATTTCTTTATACAATACTGGGACGGTACAGCCTGGCAAAAACTAATGGATCCGGTGATGAATGGCGATATACGATCTGCGATTGTCGATAATAACAATAACCTGATTATTTGCTGTACCCGTTCCGTAGGTAATCAATGGGTGCCGTACATTCTTAAATGGGATAATGTGAGTTGGTCGCAGGTGGGCGATGCGAACCCGCTTAATTATTTGGGAACTTTATATGTGGACCGGAATGATAATCTATATTGCCTGGGAATACCTCTTGAAAATGGCAATTATGTTACTCATTTAACGAAGCTTGTCAATAACCAGTGGCAGGAGTTTGGAGGCAATTCTTCTTCGGTATTAAACGCCAACAGGCGCATAACGGCAGTAACGCTGGATACGCTGAATAACCTGTATGCCGGAGGGTATTATCTCGATAACCCGGCATCTAAATATATTGTAAGATATGATCCCAATGGCAATCCCACACAGGTATACGATTTGAATGTGAAATCGAAAGAAGACTTTACCGTTTACCCTAACCCCAGTGCCGGGGAATTCAATATCATTTTTGATGAAAAAGCTACCTATTCAGAGATGGTGATCTGCAATATGAACGGTATAGAAGTTTATCGGAAACCTGTTAATACCCGGAAAATTGAAGCGGTCAATTTGAAAAAATCTGCAAAGGGACTTTATCTGATGAAACTGTACAAAGGAACAGAAATAGTTGTGAAAAAAATAACGGTTATATAAGAAGAGACGCGCTCACCTGGTCGTAGCATCGTGCTACGACCTTTGTTTTATAAGGGCAGGCTCAGCGCCTGTTGCGTGGCCACGAGCCCGGCATGGGTTTCGAATACGGCTCCCTGTTTTTGCAGGTAGCCGAACAGGTGCCCGAGGCGATCGGTAAGCGCGGCGCCATCGATACGACGGGTAATAAGCGGTAGCTTAAACCGGCTGAGGTCGGTAAACTCCCAGGGGTGTACATACAACACGATATAACCGTCCTTCTCCAGGATCTGCCGGCAAAGACTTTTGTAAAGCGCCAGGGGCAGGTTTTTGAGGGCCAGCCAGAATACCGGGATACGCAGCACCGGCGTTACGCTGGCTGGCAGTATCCATAAGCCTTCTTTATTGTAAAAGAGTTTGCGCGGACTGTTCAGGTTGTTGTACCGCCCGGGTATCCAGGTGGGGTGCAGGGAGGAGTCGTAAATATAACCGGCTTCTTTTACCGCTTTAAGATCTACAGTCTGCATCAGCGGCATGCGCAGCCCCTGTATCTCCTGTCCCGAAATGTCAGACAGCAGTGTCCTGGACCGTTCCAGGTCTCCGGGCTCGAAGCGGTCGTGGTAAAAAGTATGGGATGCAATCTCATGCTGTTGCGCCAGTTCGCGTACATAGTCCGTATGATGCGAGGCCCAGAAGGCCGTAGTAAACAAGGTCGCGGTAGCCTGGTGCTGTTGCATCAGGTTATCCAGGTTGCGCATTCCTTCGAGGCTTACAGCCAGTTTGGTATCAAGCGGCAGCCGGGTCCCATGTTCTTCAGGGATATCGAACTCTTCGAGATCAACGCTGAATAAGATCTTCCTTCGACTGCTTTGCATGTTTTTTTCTTAAAATGATTTTAACCAGGTTGGTGCATTCCTGTTGCAATATTCTACGGCTGAAATCGCTGAGCCGGGTCTCTTCGGTTATATTCACATCCAGCTCCCGGATAACCAGGTCGCGGATCCTGCCGGCGATCATAATAAACTCCATATCGAACAGGAAACGTTCGGTACGGGTTTTGAGAAACAAGGCCCTTCCGTATTTATTAAAACCCTTAATGCCGGCCTGGGTATCGGTTACAGGCAGGCGCAACACGTGTTTGTTGACGAGCTCCAGGCCTTTCGATACCAGTTTGCGTTTCAGGGGCAGGGCTTCGTAGTAGTTGCCCCGGGTTCTGCGACCGGTAACGATATCGGCGCCGTTTTGCAGTTCCTGCAGCATAGCGGGGATTACTTCCAGGCCAAAAGGAAAGTCGTTGTCGGAATAGATACAGTAGTCAGTAATGGCATGCGCTACTCCTGTCCTCAGGGCATGGCCCTTGCCTTTATTTTCTTCGTAGCATAAGGCTTTAAGGTGGGGAATATGTTTTTTCAGGTAATCGACCTCCAGCGCCGTAAAGCGGTTTTTAGAACCGTCGTTTACAATGATGACATGGATCGCCTCCCGGTTGCCGCCGAAATAGCGTTCAACAAGGGCGAGGTATTGCCGGACAAATTTTTGCTCCCATCCCGGCTGGGGATTGTAAAAAGGTACAACAAGATCGAGCATCATAATTCAACAGTTTTTCTTGCTACAATGCTGTTTCTTAAAGCACCTATGGTATAAACGAACATATCGGCCATAACCAGGAGGCAAAGGATACACTTCAGGTAGTTATCGTACCGGAAGTGGTCAAAGGCATCAGAGATATCTGTTGGTATTATAGACGAGATAAGTATCGTAACCCAGAATAAAACAGAAGAAATTTTATTGGCGGGCCGGCTCAGGTACCAGATGATACAGCCGGCTATGGCAAAAATATAGGTGGCTGATTCCGCGGCCCGGTTAAATACGATTACCCAGATCAGCAGGAAGGCCACGATATGGCTCTTTTGCCTTGCGGGTATAAAGTATTGCATCGACAGGAATGCGCCGAGTATAGCGAGTGCGCTGCCCAGGATATAACCTTCGGGCAGGTTCTCGTGCATGTTTTTTAATAATCCATATACCGAATAACTTTCTTTGATACCATTGCCCGATATTACCGCCAGCCAGTCGGTGTAGTATTGCACGATCATAGATGGGCTAATAAACAGCAGCAGCAGCGCATTGAGCGCCAGGAACCAGAACAGGCCATAAAAGATCATTTTCCACCAGTTCCGGTAGTATAGACAAAGCAAAGCGATAATACCCCCATACCCTTTAATCAGAAAACAAAGGGTGATAAATAAGGCGGCGGTAAAGAATTTTTCCTTCTCCATCAGGACCCAGGCCAGCAGCATAAAGGCAAGGATAAAGGGGTTGGTCTGCGTATGGTTCAGGTTGTTGAGCACATCGAAGATCATCAGGAAGAGGAAGATGGACACCTTTTCCTTCGGCAGCGGTATTTTCCGGAACAGGAAATAACAGGTAGCCGCCGTACAAAACAGCCACAGCACCAGGCTGGGGTAGAGCGGCAGCAGTGAAAAGGGTAAAAACAGCACCGGGAAAACCGGGTGGTAATAGAAGAAGTCGAAATACTCTTTAGGGTATTCGATATACAAAGGCAGTCCGCGGAGCAGGTGCTGCGAAGAGGCCCGGAATATATAGAAATTATTATTCTGGTCCGCAACGAGCAGCTGGATGCTGGAGAGCAGGGCAATCGCGAAGTACAAAAAGGCAAGTGTTTTGTGTTGCAGGAAAAATGCCTTTGCCTTTAACAATATTGAGTTCATGGTGGAAAGCTGCAGGTACAGGTTGTTGCCCAAGCAGTTAATATGCATGAAACACAGACGCATTATGCTTCACACACTGCTTAAGGGAGACTTTTATGCCCATTGAAACGCAGTAAATTCTAGTTTATTGTTGTTCTTATTGGTTTATGGTGCAAATATATCATAAAAGATATTCGGAAATTATAGGTCCCTTAAAAGCAGGCGGCCAAACCCTCAGAACTGCGTTAATGCATGGTTAAAGGGCTCCCGGAAAAGATGCACATGACAACGATTCCGGCTGCTCAGCAGCATTATTTAATGTAGTGGTAATAATTGTAGGTACATTTTTTATTGCCGGGCGGGCATTACTTAATACAGCCGGCCGCTTGAAAAATTATGTAGTGTTGGCTGGGTGGGATTTGCCTTATTCCTTGCAGTTTAATTTGACTTATCAGCGATCTAAAGCCCGAAAATAATGTATTATTGTCAGGCCTACCGGGCGGGCGGTTCCCGTCCCCGGTCGTTCACCCTTTAAAAATAATCCTATGATCCCAGATTGTGCTGCTGTTGTTTTTCATGTCAGCGACCTCGAGGCTGCTATAGCTTATTATACCGAAGTATTGGGTTTTAGTCCCGACTTCCGTTATGGCGGTTATGCCGGCTTACAGTTTGGCAAGGTCTTGCTTCATCTTTCCGATGCCGGCGAACAAGGGCTTAAACGCCCTGTAGGCGGCGGACATGTCTGCGTGTTTTGCGACGAGGTCGACGACTATCATCGTGATATCATGAGCAAAGGCGCTCATGTGCTGGTCGCTCCCGCCGACCGGCCTTATGGGATGCGCGATTTTGCCCTGGAAGATAAAGACGGTAATGTACTCGTATTCGGGCATGGCATTGCCATTTCCTGAAATATACAGGCAGGCGGCGCCTTTCGAGGATAATATCTTCCTTGCGAGGCGGGCTCAGGCATGGGGCTCAGTGCCGGGATAAATTACCCGGATAGATGCCGGCAGGATCTCGGCAGACAGGTGGTTGGTCTTGCCCAGGTATTCGCCGTCTACCTGGAAATGCACTTTTTTACGCGACCGGATCTCGACCGACCGGGCCTGGTATACTTCCGTTTTTTTTGCGTTCAGCGGCAGGCGGGTCAGGTTCATCTTCAGGATCTCGAGCACGGAGATCTTCCGGATAATCACTATTTCAAAAAACTCATCGTCCAGCCGTCCCAGCGGGTTAATGGTTACGCCGGTACCGTATTTGGTGGCATTGGCAATAACGATCATTACGGCGGCGCGTTGTATCTGTTTGCCCTCGATGTGGAACTCGGCCTGCATGCGGCTATGCTGCCACAATACCTTCCAGGCGGCTTTTACATAACCCCATATACCGCGCTGGCCCAGGGTTTCAAATTTCTTTACGATAAAGGCATTAAAGCCGATATCGCCCAGGTGGATACACAGCTCGTTATTGATCCGGGTCATGTGGATAGCTTTTGGCTGTCCGTTACAGATCAGTTCCAGGGCTTTAACCGGGTCGGGTGGAATGCCCAGCTCGCGGGCCATGCCATTGGCCGAACCGGCAGGCAGTATGCCCAAAGCCATATCCGTACCGGTAATCATGCCGGCCACCAGTTTAATCGTGCCATCGCCGCCTACGGCTATTACCGTACCGGCATTGCTGGCTTTGATACGGGCCTCCAGGGCATCGCAGTCGATGGGCTGTTGCAGCTGTATCTTTTCTACGGGTATGCCGGGTTTATTGCTAAAGAAATCGTCGATCGCTTTGCCAAAGTCTATATCCTGGTTGCCCGAGCCTTCATTGATTATAAACAATAATTTAGGTTTGGGTGTTATCGTGGTCGTTGTCATCTATTCGTTGTGTATTAAAAAAAAGCAAGGCATGGCCGGCTCAGACAGAAAACAAAAACCATACCTGAAAGTTTACCAGGGCTACGGGCACACCGGCAGCCTGGTGGTCTGCGGGCATGTATTCCGTAAACAACCTTATGCCCCCGTTGCCGGCAAAAAGGGGCTGCTGCCTAATTTTATCCGCCTGCTGTTGCTCTTTTTTGTGCGGCCTTTACCGGATGTTACTTTACAGTTACATTTTTACGGACAGGTAATCGGTGGGCAAAGCCGCTCCGACGGCTTCTTCCGTTTTGAATGGGCTTCGGAGCTGGAGCTGGCTGCAGGCTGGCACGAAGTAAGCGTGGTTTCCCTCGATCCTACCGGTAATATTACCAGTACCGGTACCGGTGGTGTATTTGTGCCGCATATTACCCAGTATGCTTTTATCTCCGATATCGACGATACGGTGTTGCGGTCCTATTCGGCTACGGTACTGCGCCGGTTGTACGAACTATTGGTAAGACCGCCTTCGGCCCGGCGCATTTTTGTTGAGACCGCGGCCCATTACCGGTTGCTCAGCCTTGCGCATACCGGGCAGGACGATGTGCTTAACCCCATGTTCTACGTGTCCAGCAGTGAGTGGAACCTGTACGATTATCTCCGCATGATCTTCCGGCGTAACGGGTTGCCCGATGGCGCTTTTGTACTGAACCGTATAAAACGATGGTACCAGCTACTCGTTACGGGCAAGACCGGGCACGAAGGCAAACTGGAACATATTTTCCGTATTCTCGATACCTTTCCCCGGCAACAATTTGTATTGATCGGCGATAATTCGCAGCAGGACCCGGAGCTCTACCGCAGGGTGGCGGCGTCTTACCCGGGACAGGTATATGCCGTTTATATCCGCGATGTAAGGGCTTCTAAAACAAACTATACCCGGGGTGTTTTAGCGGCGCTCGAGGCAAAAGGTATCCGCACCTGTCTCTTCGTACACAGTGCAGAGGCGGTAACACATGGCCGCAAAACCGGCTTGATCGACCGTGCTTAAACGATTTTTGCAGGCGCAATATGGCCGTAACTTCTTAATTTCATCCTTCCCGGTTACCTGAAAAAAATAACCTATGTACACTATCAAACGCCGTGATTTCCTGAAATCTTCGGGATTGCTGGCCCTGCCGCTGCTCGCAGGATCGGCTCCTGTAGCCGCTTTGGCACAAACCGTAGCCACCCGCGCTGCATTCAAAGACAGCGAAGCGGTCTACTTTATCAATGACGGTATTTTTTACCGTCCGGGCGATTTCCTGGATAAGCTGCAACAGATACAGTCTGCTACGCCCATCGAACGCGATGCCTATGCGGAAGATGGTACCATGGCCCGCCTGCTGCAGCACTGTGCCACCATGACCGGTAAAGAAGCCGCTATTTATATGCCTTCGGGCACCCTGGCCAATCAACTGGCCATACGGGTATTGCGTGGCGATCATACCAAAGCCTTTGTACAGGAGGCCAGTCATATCTACCGCGATGAGGCTGATGCTGCGCAGACCCTTTTCAACCAGCGGCTCATTCCCCTGGGTAAGGGCAAGGCCTGGTACAACCTCGAAGCGCTGCAGGCCTCTGTGGCTGAACACCGTTCGGGCGAGGCTTTTGAAGCTGGTGTGGGTGTGGTATGTGTAGAAACGCCGGTGCGGCGCTGCGACAACCAGGTATTTCCGCTGGAGGAGATCCGGAAGCTGTCGGCTTATTGTAAGGCGCAGGGGTACAAGATGCACCTCGACGGCGCCAGGCTGCATGTGGCCTGTACCTATACCGGCGCCAGTGTACGGGATTATGCGCAATACTTCGATACGGTATACCTGTGCCTGTACAAATACCTGGGGGCAACCGGCGGCGCCGTGCTGTGCGGCGATAAGGCCGTGATCGATAAAATGCATCATCTTGTCAAGATCCACGGCGGCGGCATCTTTACCAACTGGCCTTCGGCGGCTATGGCCCTGCATCACCTGCAGGATATCGATGCCGTGCAGCAACAGGTAAAGAGCAAAGCAGAAGCCCTTTATCCCGAACTCAACCGTATCAAGGGTTTTAACGTGCAACCTATACCCAGCGGCAGCAATATCAGTTTGGTAAAGCTGAGCGGTGTCGATACCGTTAAGCTGGGACAGCGTTTGCGCAAGGAACACAATATTGTTTTCAGTCAGCCACGAACCGAAGATGGTATGGCGATCTTTAAAGTAAACCCCACCTTACTGCGCCGCGACAATGCACAAATCGTGACTGCTTTTAAAGATGCCATGGTTTTTGCGAAGGGGTAGGGCGAGGCAAACGTATTAATACTTACAATGCCTGTCAATATTGATCTTGCAGTGAGGCAGCAATGAATTGCTTGCTTTTTATCTTAATGCAGCTAAAAAATCAATACTCAATACTCAATACCCAATACTCAATACCTGCTTGCTCCGGCGATAGGCAGAAAAAGTAGTGTTTTCATAAGGTCGATAGAAATACTTTTTTTGCAAAAAGATAGCATACCCGCCGGCGCCTGCTGCTCCCGGCGGCTTTATCTTTGATCTGCGGCGCTCATGCCGGATCACCTTAAAAACAAGAACATAAAATGGAAGCCAATCAATTGAAAGAAACGATCAAACCCTTCTTCTGGGTGGAGCACGAAAATAGTGTATCCGTATGCCTTAATGCAGGCGATTACAAAAATGAAATCTTCGATACCCGCGCTGAAGAAGGTTTTGAAGGTAATGGTTACGACTGGGCCTCGCTGGCCGATGTGTTCTTAACCGAGCAAAAGCCCCAACTGGTGGATGTGGTACATTTCGATCCCGAAGCAGGTATGTTCTGCGCCTATGCATCGGATGCCGCTGCACTCGAAGATTTTATCGTGTCCTTTAAAGCAGCCTGCGAAAATGAAGCCCTGATCCGGGACCTGTTTTCCAGGGCGGAGCTGGATTGATGCCGGGTGCTGGATGTGAGATGTTAGATATGGGATGTGAGAATTGAGATATTAGATATGAGAATTGAGATATTAGATATGAGAATTGAGATATTAGATATGAGATGTTAGGTATTAGATATGAGATGTTAGGTATTAGATGTGAGATGTTAGGTATTAGATGTGAGAGATTAGATGTCAGATATTAGATGTTAGATATGGGATGTGAGGGGTTAGATGTTGGATGTCAGATATAAGATCGTAGTACAACTTTTATTGTACGACAAACTTACCGGAGGCTCTTTGTCCTTTATCGTTGTACAGGCGGTACAGGTAAATACCGGGTTTGTAATCATCGCGGTAAAGGATAACCCGGCCATTGGCTGCCGCAGTACAGGTCTTTATTTTCCGGCCTGTTATGTCGTAGATCTCCATCGTGTGTAGCCGCCCTTCGCCGGTTAGGTACACGCTGCTGGTGGTAACTAAAGGTAAGGGGTGAAAGGTAATAGCGCCTAGTGGCAATTCGTGGCTCCTGATGCCCACCAGGTCCTGGTTACAGGCGGGAAGTGGTGCAAAAGGCGGGGCTGTACTATTGGTATTATGCAATACCCAACTGCCCTCCCTGCCCAGGCATATCAGGTCGTTCCACTGCCCGTTATTGGGCCAGGTGCCAGAGTAGTACAACAGGCCGCGGATATTATTGCCAACCCCTTCCACCCAGGAGGTCCTGGGCCAGTCGAAGGTGATGCGCCGGTGATAGGTGCCGTTAATGTTGATCGAATCTACCTGGGTAACCCGCATGGTTACCATCCAATTGTTGAGCCCGTTATGCGCATTGGCAGGCAGGGTATCGCCCAACTGTAACGAGAAGTCGTAAAGCAGCTTATCGCTTTCGCTACCGCCCGTTACCTGGCCTGCGGGCCGGTAATACACGCGTTTAAAGCTGTCTTCGCGAATGCTGCCTATCCATTCCGCAACTTGGAAAATAGTGTCGGCCGACAGGTACAGCTTGTGGTAGGTGAGATTGTTGATGAGGGTATCGCTGTTGGTCAGCCCATAGTTATGCGTGGTATAGGGATCGGTGGCCGTACGGCAAAACTGTTCCCGCCATATCGTATTCGAAGTGGGGAAAGGGATATAGGTCTGGGCCTGCAGGGCAGCGACTAAAAAGACGGCGGGCAAGAAACACAATAATTTTTTCATCGTAAAGTCATTTAATGATTCGTAATAAATTTCCTGATCTTCATGTAAGTTGAAAAAATAAAACCGTGCGATGCTGGCCGGTTTACTATTGCGCGGTCCTGGTATACCGTTATGCAGATCTGTCGCGCAGCCCTGTTTTTATCAGTTCCAGGAATGCTTCTTTTTTGCTGGCCGCTACCTCTACGATGCTGTTATCCGTCATCTGCACATACCCGCCCCTGCCTTTGGTATACCGGACAATATACTGGAGGTTTATAATGTGGGAATGGTGTACCCTGAAAAACGGTCCGTGGGACAATAGGCCTTCGCATTCTTTTAAATGCAGGCTTACCACCAGCTTGCGGCCGTCGGCCATAAAAAAATGAGTATAACTGCGCGAGGCTTCACACCGGATAATGTCCTGCTGGTTGATAAACAAATAACCGTCCAGTACCGGTATGCTGATCTTGCCGAGCTGTGCGGCTTGCAAGCGTTGTAAATGCTGTTCGAGGTCTGCATGTTTTTGTTGTAAACCGGCTTGTTGGCTTGCTTTCGAAACAGCCTGCCG
The DNA here is from genome assembly GCF_003014535.1 of Taibaiella chishuiensis. Classification (GTDB taxonomy): domain Bacteria; phylum Bacteroidota; class Bacteroidia; order Chitinophagales; family Chitinophagaceae; genus Taibaiella; species Taibaiella chishuiensis. Next base: position 34,104 of record NZ_PYGD01000003.1, read on the forward strand.
GAGCTCGTCTATAACGATGGGTTTTAACAGGTAATCGAGTGCACGCTCGCGGAAGGCGCGTATTGCATATTGGTTGTAGGCCGTGGTAAAGATCACTGCGAAGCCGGGGTTGTCGAATTTGCTGAGCAGGTCAAACCCGCTGCCATCGGGCATTTCGATGTCCAGGAAGACGAGTGCCGGTTGCAGTGCAACGATGGCGTTATACCCCTCCGTAATATTTTCGGCGGTGGCGCAGAGCTCGATCTGCGGGCAGTATAGGGTCAGCAGCTTACTCAACGTGGTTATATTAGCTGTCTTGTCGTCGATGATTATGGTCCTGATCTTCATAAAATGGGAAATAAATAGTTATCCTCGTTCCGGGGCCGTCGGGTTGCCCGGTTAAGTCTTCAATCCGTATCTGTATGGGTTGCTCCTGCGGGTATAGCTGGTTGAGCGTCTGTATGCGTTTGTCGGTTATAGACATACCTTTGGCCGGGAACTGCCGCTCCCCGCCTTTGGTTCCGCTGTTTTTTATGCCGGCGCCATTATCTTCTATAATGCATTCCAGCAGTTGTTCCGATTCCAGCCGGTTAAACACGACCGACAGTCTACCGCTCTCCTTAAGCGGGCCGATTCCGTGTTTGATGGCATTCTCGACATAAGGCTGCAATACCATATTCGGGATGTTTACCCGTTGCGGATCTATGCCGTGGCTCAGCGTAACCGTATAGTCGAACCGGTCTTCGAACTGCATGCGTTCGAGTGCAATATAACTGGTCAGGTATTTTATTTCTTCGGCGAGCGAAATAAAGACCCGGGTGGCATTATCCAGTGTATCGCGTACCAGCGCTGCAAATTGCGACAGGTAGAAATTCGCTTTTTCGATATCGCCCTCCAGGATGTACTGCTGCATTGCATTGAGGCAATTGAATATAAAATGGGGATTCATTTGCGCCCTCAGCGCCATCTGTTCCAATACCATCATTTTTTGATGGGTCACCAGGTCGCGGGTTGCCTTCCTGTGCCTGCTTCGATTAAAGTAAGCCACGACCAGCCCCACCAGCAGTAATGCGATAGCCGCGATGGAAATTTTAAACCAGAGCAGCTCCGGTATGCTTTTAGCTATCGTGAAGCGCAGCTCCAGCGGGCGGCTCTTCTCCCCGAATTTATTTACCGCCACCAGTTGCAGTGTATAATCTCCCGATGGCAGCGAGGGGTAACTGAGCGTTTGCTCCCTGGTGCTTTGCCATTGGTCGCCCAGGCCAAGTATGCGGTACCGGAAGACTATGTTTTTTTCGGAGAGGAAAGAGATGCCCGAGTATTCGAACGTAATATTGTTGTCGTCGTGGGGCAATTGGATGTCGGTATTTAAAGGGTCGAGCGCCCGGCCGGATACGGTTATGCCGGTCATGTTCAGACCGGGTATGCCGCGGGTCGCCATATTGCGTTCGTCGAATACTGTAACGCCGACAGGCGTGCCGACATAAACGATATGCCCGCTGCTGTATATGGTATTGATGATATCAGAGTTCAAACCGTCGGCGGCGGTAATACTGCTTTCGATCTTGTATACGCCCGGACGGACGTCAATTTTGTTGATCCCCTTTTCGGTGCCTACCCAGAGTTTGTGGTCCGTGTAAAAAAGACAACGGCAAAGACTGCTGCTGAGCCCGTTCTGTTGGTTAAAGCTGGCTACGATCCTGCCGGCTTTATACCCGAATACCCCCTCGCCGTAAGTGCCGATCCAGAGTATGCTGTCTGCTCCTTCCGCAAAAAAGCTGATGTGTTTCCTGAAGGCCGGTATGGCTGTGCCGAGTGGCCGGGCAATACGGTCCGGGCCTACGCCGTACAGGCCTTCGAAGGTGCCTATAAAGCAGGTATCGCCGAGGCGGTAAGCACAGGTGGTGCGGCCCCTGTAAACCGGGTCTGGTAGCCGCTTGTTGTGGTACAGGAAGTAGGCGCCCGTAATGTCGGCGATCAGCAGGGTATCGCCCATTACCTGCGCGGTTTTGGGCTTATCGACCATGCCGGTCCAATACCGCTTTAGGCCCAGGAAGTCGGAACTGCCGCAATTGATAAAGGCCTTGTCGGGTAAGTGTTGCAGGAACGAACGGCCGGGTGAAAAAAGGCGGGGTTTGTTCTCAATCTCCCGGTGGAAGAAACGGTCGTCTACCGCATCGAATTTCCAGTACCGGTCATTGTGCCCGCCTACGTATATGCCGGAGCCCATTTGGTGTATATCGCGGATATAGGAGGTACCCTTGTCGTTTACGGCAAACAGGTTTTTGAACCGGTTGCTGTTTATTTTAAATACACCGCAGCCTTTGGTCGCGAACCAGAGGTTACCTTCCCGGTCCCTGATGGCATCATTTATGGTATAATCCGTAAAATAGCGGTGCCGTAGTGTTGCATCATCTTTATCCAGGAGCAGTACGCCCGCTGTCTTGTTGAATACGGCAAATGTGGTGCTATCTATAAATTTGAAGGAGGAGTTGTGGGGCAGGTACTCCTGCCTCCCTGTGCCGGAGTTGTCCATAACCCGGATCGTATCCCCGCTCCTGAAAAGATAGGTGCAACCCGCTGCAGTGCGGGCACTTACTTCACAAAACCAGTCGGGCTTAACCTGCTGTCTTACCCGGGCCGGAAGCCGGAGCAGGTTGGGCAGGAACTGGGACCGGGTAAGGTAGAATGCATGCTGTTCGTCGAAAACGGCCTCGGGATTATGTACCCCGGAGGCGTAGTAAGCGATCCTGCCGGCCGGGTTAACCACGTAGGTCTGGTAGGCAGCCTGTATCACTAAGTTGCCTTTGTCATCTTCACAAAGCCCGGTAACAAGCGACCCTAACTTTATGCCTTTTAAAACGGGGTCATTGTCCCGGCTGTATATCTTTCCACGGAAATAGTAGCTGATTGAAGAGCCAAAAGGGATAAGCCATATCCGCTCCCGGGAGTCGGTATACAGGCCAAGTACTTCATTGCTGGTCAGGCCCTCCTTCATCGTAAAGGTCTTGAAGCTTTTACCGTCGAAGCGGCTTAGCCCCGTCTCGGTGCCGAACCAGATAAAGCCGTCTGCAGACTGCGCAATGGCATATACAGTAGCGCCGCTGAGCCCGTCTTTGGTATCGTAGTGCATATAGCTATACTCCTGGGCAAATGCTCCCCGTACAGATAACAGGATCAGGCAGTATACGAGAAAAAGGGAGCGCACGGGAACATATTTAGGGGTAAAGTATTGTATTTTTTTCAGCTTTCATAACAGTTGCCGCTGGCGCATGTGCCAGCGGGGGCGGCGGCTGCATAGCTGTTTGCCGGGGGCGCACTATGGTAAGCCCGGGCTGCCTGATGGTGAACCGGTGTTAGCTTATCTCTTTGGTAAGCACGTATTTTGTTCAGGGCCATGAGGTCTTAATTATCTAAAACTTTTATTTTATGAAAAAGAAACAAATTGTTTTAAAGAAACTTACGCTGAGCAAAGAAGTCATTTCTGAATTGACAACAAATACACAGCAGGGAGTAGTCGGCGGTGTGCAGTCTGCAGATACTCTGTGCCAGATCTGTATCCGGCCGATCACGGTTACCTGTCGTGCATCGGTATGCGATACCTACTGCAATGTGCCTACTTGCGGCGGCATATCGCAGTAATAGGGCATTGTACGATAAAAAAAACATGCCCGGTCCTGTACCGGGCATGTTGCTTTATACCAACGAGGGCGGTTCCTGCAACAGGAACCGCCCTCGTTTATGATGTGCCGGGTCTGACCCTGCTATTTCTACCACGAATTTCCGGCTTACGATAATTTTGGCATCGGCTACAAGATTTGGCATATACATACCTGGCGCCAGTCTTGTAATATCCGGGGTGCATTGTTTCCGGGTTTTGTCCGTAATCATTTTAGTCATTACGGGTTTGCCCTGCACATTGACGATGGTAATCTCTGCTCCGTATTTCGTTGATCATGGTACTTTTTCCTGAACCATTAGGACCCGCGAATACACGCATCCTCTTTTTAGGTGAGGCGGAATCTTGCACCCGGAGTTCGCTTTTTTGTGTTTGGCACTATTTTTTCGATCCTGATCTTTTTGCCGTTGGGCAATTCGCGTATAACCCAACCATCTTTCAGGTAGGTTATAAAACGCTGATGCAGCCTCGCGCGGGATACCGCAGTTTTGGATGCCCGTAGAGCTACATACTGCAGCTTGCCGACCTGCGAATCTTACAGGCGTGCTAAAAGATCCTCAGACGCCCTGCTTTTTCGTATTATCCCCAAGGTTTTCATTGTTTAAATTTACTAAATAAACTTAATGTTTGCACCGGTTTGGCAATAGATGTTGCTGATAAGATGATTCGTTAGGCAGCGTGATGACCGGAAATGCCGCAATCAGATCGTGCAGCCACCCGCAGGCCGGTGTAAAACTATTTCAGTTTTTCGACTTCGCGTTTCGTTAATCCTGAAATTCTTATTACTTGTTCCATCGACAAACCTTCCGCTAACATTTGCTTTGCCATTTCAATTTTAGCTTTCTGCTCCGCAGCGGCCTTTTCTTTTTCGGCCTTTTTCAATTGCGCATTCAGCTTATCCAGTTCGCCAAAGGTGAGGTCGTACTTTTTCTCCGTAGCAATTTTATCCATCATACCGGCTTCCTTAAAGCTGTAGCAGGCTTTGGGCGATATGATGAGGTGATCGAGTATGGGCATTTTAATAAACTGGCCTATAGCGTACATCCGTTCGGTAATGTCTATATCGGCAGCGGAGGGCTGGAGGTCGCCGCTGGGATGATTGTGTACCATAATCAGTTTTATCGCTCTTTTTTGAAGGGCAAAACTGAATACATCCATGGGGTCTATCACCGTGCTTTTAGCAGAACCCAGGCTTATCAGTTCTATCATCAGGATGCGGTTGCTGCTGTTAAGGCATACCAGCCAGAAGTGTTCTTTGTCGCGGCCTATTTTATTTTCACGCAGCAGGATTTGCTGCATGATGCTGTAAATATCGCCGGCATTCAATACCTGTATTTTCTGGCCCCTATTCAGCTTTACGTTCATAAATCCAAAGATATGTATATTGTACAAATCATATGCTGTGCGCTTTTCATTTATAGATCTTAAGCATTTACAACCAAAACGCCGGGTACTGGTATCATTATGTTTTTATTTTTAATGCGATCACTAAAAAGACACCGGCAAGAAGAATGAGTGCAAAGGTAAAGTACAAACAGTAGGTACTGAGCGGATGCCCCATCGTTGTTGTAAATGCAAAGGCGGATAATAAGGGTGCACTCAATAGCATCACGGCAGCTGCAGACAGCAGTAGTGTTTTCTTTTGTTCGGGTACCATTGTCCTGAAGGTATGGAGTGGTTTGTTTAAAGCGACAAAGCCGCTCGGAGAGCGGCTTTTGTCGTTATAGAAAATTTATTTGTATTACCATTCGGTAGGGGGTATCTCTTCCAGTGGTTCGGAGGTATCGTCGCGTTTGATGGGGTTGCCGGCGCTATCCGTTGCCGATGGTATGGCGTTCGGATCGTCGTAATAAGCGCCGCCACCGCCGCCCATATCGCCGCAGTTGTTGAAGTCGGCAGGCGCCACAAACTTGGCATCGGAGGTAATACCGGTCTTTTTATCGCCCAGTACTTTTTTAAAGAAGTAAGCCCATATAGGCAGCGCTGCCGCAGCGCCCTGGCCCTGGCCCGTGCTGCTGAAGCGCAGGAAGCGGTCGTCGCAACCTACCCAGGCGCCCGCCAGCAATTGTGGCGTATAACCCATAAACCACGCATCGGCCTGGTTATTGGTCGTACCCGTTTTACCCGCCATATCGCCGCTCAGGCCATAACGGTAACGCAGCCTTTTGGCCGTACCGATCTCGGTTACGCCCTGCATCATCAATACCATTTTATAAGCCGTCTGCGCATTGATGATCTCTTTCTGCACCGGCACGAAGTTTTGCAGCAGGTTACCGTTCTTGTCTTCGATCTTCGCAATAAAGACAGGCTGGGTATTGATACCGCGGTTGGGGAACATGGTATAGGCCCAGAGCATTTCGTACAGCGAAATGTCGGACACACCCAGCGCGATGGAGGGCACCTGTTCGATATTACTGCTGATGCCGCAACGGTGGGCAAAGTCGATAAAGGCATTAATACCTACCTGGTTGAGCAGGTACAACGAGGCGTTGTTGACCGAGAGGGCCAGCGCCGACTTCATCGACATGGCGCCATACTTGGAGCCGCCCGCATTATAAGGCTTGGCCTGGCCTGCAAATTGCTGCGGCGCGGTGCTTACCGAACTGCAGGGCGAGTAGCCATTGTCGACGGCAAGGCAATACAACAGGGGCTTGATGGTAGAACCCACCTGCCTTTTGGTGCTGATGTTGACGTGGTCGTATTGGAAATAGGTATGCTGGATACCGCCCACCCAGGCCTTTACCTCGCCGGTATAAGGATCCATGGCCATAAAACCGGCCTGCAGGAAGGCCCGCATATATTTGAGCGAGTCGAGCGGCGACATTACCGTGTCCAGGCTATGGTCCTTGGTATTCCAGGTAAATACTTTGAGCCGGGTAGGCGTGTTGAAGTTTTTCATGATCTCATCCTCGCTTAAGCCCGCATCTTTAAGGGTGAGGTACCGCTCAGAACGCTGGATCATACTTTTTAAAGCCTCTTTGGGCTTGCCTTTCAGCCATATGGTGCCGTTCTTGATCTGCGGTTGTGCCACAAAGGCGCCCTGCAGGTCTTTCATATGCTGGGCTACAGCCTCTTCGGCATACCGCTGCATACGCGGATCGATGGTGGTATAAATCTTCAGCCCGTCTTTATACAGGTCGTATTTATCGCCGTTCTCTTTTTCATGCTGTTTGCACCATTTCTTCACTTCCAGTTCTACTACCTGGCGGAAGTAAGGCGCAGGGCCTTCGTGGTTGTCCAGCTTTTTGTAATTAAGGGTAAGCGGCTTCTGCTTCAATTCAGATGCTTCGGAGGGAGAAAGGAAATTATTCTCCACCATTTTGTCCATAACGGTATTGCGCCGCTCCTGGGCGCGCTCGGGGTTACGGCGCGGGTTATACAGGGTATTGCCTTTCAGCATGCCCACCAGTACCGCTGCTTCGTCTACGCTCAGCTTATCGGGTGTTTTGTTGAAGAAGGTGAGCGCTGCATTTTTGATACCATAGGTATTGTCGCCAAAGGGTACGGTATTGAGGTAGAGGGTGATGATCTCGTCCTTGGTCAGGTTCTTTTCCAGTTTGATGGCCATTACCCATTCTTTCAGTTTAATGACCGGCAGGGTAAAGAAATTGGCATTCTCGCGGGGAAACAGGTTCTTGGCCAATTGCTGGGTAATGGTACTGCCGCCCCCTTTGGAGCCCAGCAGGAATACTGCGCGCATTACGGCTTTGCCATCGATGCCGGAGTGCTCTTTAAACCGTTCGTCTTCGGTAGCGACCAGTGCATTAAATACATTAGGCGATATTTCGGAGTGTTTGGAATTGGAACGGTTCATGATGTAATACTTACCGAGGAGGCTACCGTCGGAAGCATATACTTCTGTGGCAATGGCGCTGGTAGGATTCTCCAGCTCTTTGAGGGAAGGCATTTCGCCGACCAGGCCAAAATTAATAGCTACGATTAAGAGGATAAAAAACGCCAGCCCACCAAAGAAAAGACGCCATAAGATTTTTGCTGCCCTTGACATAAAATATTAAGTATGTGTGATCTGGCAGGGCCGAACAGGCCGAACCAGACTGTAAAAAAACCGATTTTTTTGCACTATGACAAAGAAAATCGGTGGGAAGCAGGGAGAGGGGTTAAGTTTTAACAAAACGGGAAGGTTATCTTTGCAGCTTAAAATCTGAAAACAACGCATGGAATATGTCAGCATAGGAAGGATATCTACAACGCATGGCCTCGACGGCACATTGCTGATCCGGCATAACCTGGGCAATAAGAATGCTTTCCGCAATATACCGCACATTTTTGTCGAGGTAAGGCGCGAAAGTTATATCCCTTATTTTATCGAAGAGAAAAAGGGTATGACCGAAGACGAGATCCTGCTGCGCCTCGACGATGTACATACCGTAGAGGCCGCTAAAAACCTGACCGGCAAAAATATCTATATCGAAGAGGAACGTTATGCCCAAATGAAGCCCAAGGGCGCTACAGTAAATATGATCGGCTTCAGCGTTACCGATAAAAAGGCGGGCCTGCTGGGTACGATCGAAGACCTGTTCGAAACGCCGGGACAGGTGCTGGCTACCGTCCGCTATAAAGACAAGGAAGTAATCGTGCCCCTGATCGATGCCACCATAGTAGCGATCGACGGCGCGCGCAGGGCTATTACCGTCGATCTGCCCGAAGGCTTGCTGGATGTTTACCTGGGCTAAGCGGAGGGGATCAGATCTCGCCCCGGTACGCCTTGCTGATCACCTCGGCCTTGCTGTTGACCTGTAATTTGCGGTAGGTATTTTTGATATGGAAGCGTACGGTATCCATCGAGAGGTTGAGCTTGGCGGCAATCAGCTTATAGCTCAGCCCTTCGGTCAGCGCTTCTACGATCTGTTTCTCCTTGGGGGTAAGGCCGTCGGAACGGAATTTTTTTTCAGGTACAAAAAAGTCCATCACTTTGCGTGCAATAGAGGGCGACATATAACTGCCCCCGGCCTTGATCTCCATGATGGCTTTGTGGATTTCGGGCATGGGCGTGCCTTTGAGCGCATAACCCGTGGCGCCCGCGCATATGGACTGGAAGATTTTGTCGCTGTCGCTGAATACGGTAAGCATAATGATATCGGTATCGGGAAACAGGCTGCGGATGTTTTTAATGCCTTCGATGCCGTTCATGCCGGGCAACCCGATATCGCTCAGTACAACGTCCGGCGGCGATACCATGCTGCCCTTCTCGAAGAATTCTTCCATACTGGCGGCAGCCATTACAGCGCTTATATCCTCCTGCGCCTCCAGGTATTCTTTAAGGTTTACCCGGATATCTTCTACATCCTCAATAATGGCTACGGTAATTTTCTTTTCGGTTGTCATTGTACTGCAATTAAAAGGTTATGCCGGCTAAAAACGCCAAACCGGCGGTCGTTATTTGTGTACTTCAATAATAAACAGGTCGTCTTTACGGTCGATGCTTACGCTGGCGCCGGCTTTGCGGGCCCTCATGCGGATATTGCTGAGGCCCTGCCCGGTAGAAATATCGCTGCTGCCGGTTTCGGGCGTACCGTTATTGGTAATGCTCAGGTAAAATCCTTTTTCATTGATCCGGTAAATGATGTCGACGCGGTCGGCCTTGCTGTGCCGCGCAATATTATTGATCGCTTCTTTAAAAAGCAGGTAGATATCCCGCCTGATATGTGCCGCCACCGACCTTTTCAGGTCTGTGCCTGAAATTACGAAATTTACATCGATTCCAAGCGGGAACAGCATCTCCTCTGCATGCTCGCGCATGCGGTCGAGCAGGTTGCCTGCAAAGTCGTTGCGCGAGTCTATGGTCCAGAGCACATCGCTCATAGAGGCCACGGCAGCACGGCTCAGCGAGGCGATCTTGTCCAGTTTGGCATTGCGCTGCGCTTCTGTATTCCTGCCATAACGCAGGTTTTCTGACACCATGGTAATGCGTGTAAGCAAGCTGCCGACATCATCATGCAGGTTGCTGGAGATGCGCAGGCGCAGCTGGTGCAGGTTTTTGAGGCTTTGGTATTGCAACAGGTAAATGGCGTAAAATACACCACCCAGGCATAACAGCAGGAGCAGGTAGAACCACCAGGTTTTGTAAAAGGGCTGTACAACCTGTACCTGGAATACCAGGGTATTGACCGATGGCAGGCCCTGGGCATTGGTGGCCCTTACCTCTATCGTATACTCGCCATAAGGCAGGCCGCCGAGGTTGAGCGTATGTTTGTCGTCGAGCGATATCCAGTTGTCGGACAGGTGCTCAATGCGGTAGGTAAAGGTATTGCGCAGCGGATCGGAATAGTCGGTACAGCCGAAATGCAGCTCCAGCAGGAGGTCGGAAGGTTTTTTCTGGATCACCTCGCCGGGGTCGACCTCTTTGCGGGAGAGGTATACTGACTGGCTTTTCTCGTTCCAGCGCGACATGCCGGATACGAAAATCCGGAATGCCCTGGGATAGCCGATCTGCTGGGGGTAAAAGGTAGTGACACCGTTGATGCTGCCAAAATACATTTTGCCATCGCGGGCCTTCAGGTAAGAGTTGTGATTGAATTCGTTGGAACAAAGCCCGTCTTCTTCAAAAAAGAAATTAAACAATCCCTGTTTGACGCGGTAGCGGGCCAGGCCGTTAAAGGTGCCTACCCATACGGTATTGTCGTCTTCCCGCAACATACTGTACACGATCTCGCTGCTCAGTCCGTTTTGCTTTAATATATACCGGCTCTGTTTGCCGTCGGGCGAAATGACATTAATACCGCCGCCATTGGTGCCGATCCACAGGTTGCCGGCGGCGTCTACATCAATAAACATGATGTTGTTGCTGGTAAGCGCCGGTACAGACTCTGTAGTCAGGTGTTTGCGGATGCCGGTTTGTATATCGATAATAAACAGGCCAGCCGAGGTGCCCACGTAAATAAGGTTTTGCTGCGGATCGGCGCAGATTACCCGGGCGCCGGCATTGCCGATGTCGAAGGCATCCTGCTTGTGCAGCCGGATCACATTTTTTACCGGGTCGTAGCTGGCCAGGCCATTGTCGCATGCCAGCCAGATATGGCCGAGCCGGTCCCGTTCGATGTTCAGGATGTTGCGCACCTTTTCCCCGCCCATCTCGGTACAGTTCAGGTGTTCGTATACCTTTTTCTGTTTGTTGAACACCACCAGCTTCGCATATTCCGAACCGACATAGATATAGTTGCCCGAACTGTCTTCGAGCAGGCTCTGGGGATAGGGTATATCGGGCGCCTGCGGGCTATGCGGCATGGTGTTGCCGTTATAAACGCGCCATCGTTGTTCGGCTTTTACATATTGATACAGGCCGGAGTAAGAAGCAATATAGATATCGCCCCAGCGGTCTTCGATCATATTGCGCGTACTGACGCGTTCGGGCAGGTTATACAATACTCTTTCGAAAAGCGCGGGTCTTTCCTCCAGTTTGATCAGGCCTTTATTGGTGGCGATCCAGGCAATATTACGTTCGTCGAGAAACATATTACGGTATACCTTGCCCTCGAAGAGGTCGGGGTATTTACGCGAGGCATCGATATAACTTTCCTGCTGCAGGTCGTAAATAAAGAAGGAATAGTTGCTGCCGGCCAGGTACAGTTTATTGCCGGCCAGCCGGCCACCGCGTATGTAAAAAGGAAAGCCGTTATTCTGCCTGCGCAATGCGGCCGGTGTAAGCAATTGCAGGGTCTTGATATGAAACAGGTTAAGCCCCGAGGCGTAGCCGTTCAGGCTCAGGGTATCGCCCGAGCGGGATATAGCGGTAAAGGGCGCCAGCTTTCTCAGCTCTTCGATATACCGGCTATGGCCTGTTTTGAGGTCCAGGGTATACACATCGCCATTGCTTACCAGGAGGTTGCCCGCATCACGGTTAACGATAAAGGATATATTACGGACGGTATCCGCCATGCGGCCGATCCGGGTTATCCTGCTGCCTTTGACGGCCACTACATAACCTCCGGAAAAGCTGCTGTAAAGCTGGTTGCCCGTGGCATCGAGGCAGAGGCCGCTGGCATTGCCCTGGGTCCAGGGCGCATCCTTACCGTTATCCAGGGTACAACGCGTAGTGGTAAAGGTATGGAGGTTGACCAGGTAAAGTCCCTGGGCTGTGCCTACCCACAACTCTTTGCCCGAGGCACTTGCCACCAGTTCGTTTATATTAAGCGACGATAAGGCGCCCTCGATCTTTGAAAAGGTATACCCGTCGTAGATATTCAGCCCGTTCTGTGTGCCGATCCACATCATGCCGCGCTCATCCCTTACCATGCAATTGATCACGTTACTGCTCAGTCCGTCCTTGCCATCGTACAGCGTCGCGCGGGCATTGCTGTATACGGGCACCAGCAGTACCAGCAGCAGAACGATCAGGAGGGTTCGCCGTAGCAGGGGTATGTGGGCATTGACTGTGTCGTGTATTCCGGTCATTAATATCTTAGGAGCAGCCGGGCATTTTCGGGATTTGGTTGCGCGCCGGCAGCATAAAGCGGCCGTCAAGATAATACATATAAATTAAAAAAAGCAGGACACAAATATGTAGTGCCCTGCTTTTGCAGATCTTATAGAGACAAGGTTGTGATAATCAGAGACTACGTACCACTTCAGTAAAAATGGCCGCCAGTTTGGGCGCAGCGCTGTTTGCCGCCTGCAATACCTCTTCATGCGTAATGACGTTGAGTTCGTCGCGGATACCCAGGTCGGTAATGATGCTGGCAGCCAGTACTTTCATACCGCCGTGTATGGCTACGATCACTTCGGGTACGGTGCTCATACCTACCGCATCGCCGCCGATTATGTGCAGCCAGTTGTATTCGGCACGGGTTTCGAAGGTGGGGCCCTGCAGACCGATATATACGCCTTCCTGTACCGGTATTTTCAGATCGCGGGCTATGGTATGGGCTCTTTGCAGGAGCTCCAGGCTATACGGTTCGCTCATATCCGGGAAGCGGGTGCCCAGGCGCTCATCGTTGGGGCCGCGTAGCGGATGCTCCGGGAACTGGTTGATATGATCTTTGATCAGCATGATATCGCCGACCTTAAAGCCCGGCGTCATACCGCCCGCGGCATTGGAAACAAGCAGGGTGCTTACGCCCAGCGCTTTCATTACCCTTACCGGGAAGGTTACCACGCTCATATCGTATCCTTCGTAATAATGGAAGCGACCGGCCATCATCATCACATATTTACCGCCCAGGGTACCGAATATCAGGGTGCCGGCATGGCCTTCCACAGTGCTTTGCGGGAAATTAGGGATCTCGGAATACGGAATTTCCACTTCTTTTTCGATCAGTCCGGCCAGGTAACCCAGCCCGCTGCCTAATATAATGCCGGCGACCGGCTGTCCTTTTATCTTTGATTGAATATAGGATGCTGTCTCCTGGATGCGTTCAAATAACATTGATACTATAGCTTGTTTGAAAAGTGGTGCAAAAGTAGAAATAAAATGATTGATCAGAGCAAGGTATCGTCGTGCGGTTTTTGGGAAGGCAGGATTACGGTATCGGTATGGGTGGGCAGGTCGAGCGGGTAGCGCTGTTCCATCGTTTCCATAGTCGCTTTTCTCTGCAGGTGCTGCTCCACCAGGATCTTCATATTCTTGCCGGCAAGATGCAGCACCCCGTTTTTTTGCCTGATCTGCGCCAGCATACGGGCAATGACCACGAACAGCAGGGCCGCCAGGATCAGCAGGCCTTTTACTGCCCAGTTCAGCATTTCCAGGTCATACAACCGGTATTTCCCGCTCATCGAGGTATCATGCAACATCTGGTTCAACTGGTAAAGCGGGTAGAGTTTGCTTTGAAAAAGAATGACGGCAATACAGCCCAGGAACAACAACCAGGCGATAATTTCCATAAATATCAAAAAGCCGGCATGGAACAGGCGTTTGGCTGCCGGTTTGCGCAACGATGCGGCCAGGGGATCGATCAGTGCGATCTGTTCCCGGATAACTTGTTTCTGTTCCTGGAAATCCCGGATCAGGTCTTCTTTTATGGATATGGGCTTCATGGCGCCGGTGTCAGTGGGTTAGCTTTACAAATGACAGGGCGAAAATATTTATCCTGCAGGGAATAAGCAAATGAACACAGGATTAGTTTTACACATTCGTACAACCTGCTATATGCTTTGTCCTGAACGGCCGTAACCGCCGCTTGGTGCGGTCTGCGCCTTGTTAATTACCGGTAAAAAAGCGGTGAGTGTCAGCTCACTAAAAAAAATATCTAAAATGAACGTTCATTCATTTTTTTGCTTAATATTGCTATATGGACAAACGGGAGGCTATTCTCAAGAGTGTGCTTAAGCTGGTGAACCGCGAAGGGTTCTACCATCTTAATATGAAAAAAATCGCCCAGGAAGCCGGTGTGGCTGCGGGCACGATCTACCTGTACTTTAAAGGCAAAGAAGACCTGATCAATGCATTGTATGCCATGATCGTTGCAGAATTCAACCAACAGGTGCTGGAAGGCTACGATGACAGTAAAACGGTAAAAGAGAATTTTTTTGAAATGATGAGCAAGGCCATCGACTTCTACCTCGACCAGCCCGACAATTTCAGCTTCGTGGAACAGTACACCTATGCCCCCTTTTTATTTAAGGAAAACCAGGATGAAAACTTCCTGCTGCTGCTGCCCATCTACAAAATGATGCGCGAAGGAAAAACAGCCGGTATTATCCGGAACATTCCGGATGCAATTTTGTTATCCCTCATCCACGGACCGATGAATACGATCGTAAAACTGCATCTCGCACACAAGACGGATTTGAATAAGAAGGGCGCCCGGCAGAAATTTTACGAGGCCGCCTGGGATGCCATATGTGCCTGACCGCAGGCCGGGAACAGTACGGGAAGCAATAAGCAATAAGACCGCGTTAATTAAATCTTCAACATAAATCAAATTAGTACCTGGATCGAGCAAACGGCCGGCTATCCTGATACCGGCAGTTGAATCGCAAATCTTATATCAGAATTATGAACCGACTAATCAAAAAAGTTGCCGTATTGGGTTCGGGGGTTATGGGAAGCCGTATCGCCTGCCATTTCGCCAATATCGGGCTCGAAGTATTGCTGCTGGACATCGTTCCCAAGGATGCACCTGCAGACGATCCCAAAGCAAGAAACAAGATCGTGAACGATGCGCTGGCATTTGCGCTTAAATCCAACCCCTCGCCGATCTACAGTAAAAAATTTGCCAGCCGCATACGCACCGGCAACTTCGACGACGACCTGCACCTGATCAAAGATTGCGACTGGGTGATCGAAGTGGTGATAGAACGTCTCGATATCAAAAAGCAGGTGTTCGCCAATGTAGAGCAACACCGCAAACCGGGTTCGCTGATTACCTCCAACACTTCCGGCATTCCCATCCACCTGATGGCCGAAGGCCGCAGCGAAGATTTCCGCAAACACTTCTGCGGTACCCACTTTTTCAATCCCCCGCGTTACTTAAAACTGCTTGAAATTATCCCTACGACCGATACTGCAGAGGAAGTGATCAGCTTCCTGATGCATTACGGCGAAAAATACCTGGGTAAAACCACTGTACAGGCCAAGGATACACCGGCCTTTATCGGCAACCGTATCGGGGTGTTCAGTATGATGAGCCTGCTGCAGTATGTGGAGCAAACAGGTATGACTGTTGAAGAAGTGGATAAGCTGACCGGTCCCGTAGTAGGCCGGCCTAAATCGGCTACCTTCCGTACGGCGGATGTAGTGGGTATCGATACCCTGGCGCTGGTGGCCAACAGCCTGGTCGAAAACGTACCCGGTGATGAAGCCAAAGCATCGCTGAAGGTACCGGACTTTGTGAATAAGATGATCGAAAATAAATGGCTGGGTAGTAAAACAGAACAAGGCTTCTTTAAAAAGGTAAAAGGCGAAGGCGGCAAAAGCGAGATCCATGCCCTCGACCTGAAGACCCTCGAATATAAACCATCGCAGAAGGTGAAGTTTGCAGCGCTCGAAGCCACCAAACCGGTAGATGACCTGCGGCAGCGCCTTAAAATGCTGATCGCGGCGAAAGATAAAGCCGGCGATTTTTACCGTGCCACACTCTTCCCGCTGTTTGCCTACTCGAGCAACCGCATACCCGAAATATCCGACGAACTGTACAAGATCGACGATGCGATCAAAGCGGGCTATGGCTGGGAGCTCGGGCCATTCGATACCTGGGACGCCCTGGGTGTGGAAGCCACGCTTAAAGCTATGGAAGCCGCAGGCAATAAGCCGGCACAGTGGGTATACGACATGCTGGCTGCAGCCCATACCTCTTTTTATAAAATAGAAAACGGCAAACGCCTGTACTACGATATTCCTTCCAAATCCTATAAAGTGATACCCGGTACCGAAGAGTTTATCCTGCTGGATAATATCCGCGAAAGCCAGACGGTATGGAAAAACAGCGGTACCACCATTACCGATATCGGCGATGGTATCCTGAACCTGGAGTTCCATACCAAAATGAACAGTATCGGCGGTGAAGTACTGGAAGGGATCAATAAAGCCATCGACCTTGCAGAAAAGGATTACAAAGGACTTGTGATCTCCAACGAAGGCGCCAACTTCAGTGCCGGCGCCAATGTAGGCATGATCTTTATGATGGCTGTGGAGCAGGAGTACGACGAGCTCGACTTTGCCATACGCCAGTTCCAGAACACCATGATGCGCGTCCGTTATTCCTCCATACCGGTGGTGGTAGCGCCGCATGCCATGGCCCTGGGCGGTGGTTGCGAAATGTGCCTGCATGCCGATAAGGTAGTGGCGCATGCCGAAAGTTATATCGGCCTGGTAGAGTTTGGCGTAGGCCTTATTCCCGGCGGCGGCGGTACCAAAGAGTTTGCCGTACGGCTTTCCGATTCGCTGATCGAGGGCGATGTGGCGCTGAATGCCTATCGCGACCGTTTCCTGACCATAGGCCAGGCCAAAGTCTCTACCTCTGCCGAAGAAGCCTTTGAACTGGGCTACCTGCGCCGCGGACTGGATAAAGTAGTGATCTCGCAAAACCGCCTGCTGGCCGAAGCCAAAGCCGAATGTCTCGAGTTGGCCAATGCCGGATATACGCAGCCTGCGCACCGCAAGGATATTAAAGTGCTGGGCAAAACCGCACTGGGCCTGGCTTACCTGGGCGCCAACTCCATGCTGACCGGTAACTACATCAGCGAGCATGATGTAAAGATCTCGCAGAAGCTGGGTTATGTACTGGCCGGCGGCGATTTGTCGCAGCCCACCGAGGTAAACGAGCAATACCTGCTCGACCTGGAACGGCAGGCCTTCCTGAGCCTCACCACCGAACGCAAGACCCTGGAACGTATCCAGTCTATCCTGACGGGCGGCAAGGTGTTGAGAAACTAGTGGTGTGGATGTTAGATGTCAGATGTAAGACGTTAGATTGGGCTACCTGATACCTGATATCAACAGGAGCAGCCAGATCGTAAGAAGACAAACGAATAGACCGCGGATCATCTTCTTAATTATTACAGATGCATAAGCTTAGAGATCTTAAAATATGGCATAAGGCCGTTGACTTAAGCGAGTTCGTATATAACACAACGGCTTGCTTTCCGAAGGAAGAACAGTATAATTTAACCAATCAAATGAGACGCTCTGTGGTATCAATTGCTTCCAATATAGCAGAAGGCGCTGGCCGTAATACCGATAAGGAGCTGAATCATTTCCTGGGAATGGCAACAGGGTCTGCATACGAGTTATATACTCAGGTTGTTCTTGCGCAAAGGCTGGCCTTTATAAATATTTCGGTCTACAGTCTTTTGTCAGATCAGGTCGAAGAGCTTTTAAAGATGATTTATTCATTCAAGCAAACCGTCAAAAACAGAATTAAATAAAATGTACCTGGTAAGATTATAGTGTGGATTAGAAATAGAACGCATGTTATTGCGAGTGTAATACTCAAAAACGGGTGTCTAACATTTGATATCTAGTACCTGATATCTAATATCTGATATCTAATATCTAACACCTGATATCTAACATCTAACAATCTAACATCTAACAATCTTATTCCTGGTCCCTAAACAAAAAAATATGAACGCATACATAGTAACCGGTTTCAGAAGTGCAGTAGGCAAGGCCACCCGCGGCGGTTTCCGTTTTACCCGTCCTGATGTGCTGGCTGCCGACGTATTAAAACACCTGATGGCTGCCGTGCCCAATGTACGGGCAGAACAGGTAGACGACCTGATCGTGGGTAATGCCATGCCGGAAGCAGAGCAGGGCCTCAACTTCGCCCGGTTTATCTCTTTAATGAGTTTCGATACCGATAAGGTTTCGGCCATGACGGTAAACCGTTACTGTGCTTCCGGGCTCGAAACCATAGCCATCGCTGCAGCCAAGATCCACAGCGGCCTGGCCGACTGTATCATTGCCGGTGGTTCCGAAAGTATGAGCCTGATCCCGATGGGGGGATGGCGTGTAGTGCCCGATGCCGACACGGCATTGGCGCATCCCGACTACTACTGGAATATGGGACTTACCGCCGAACAGGTAGCCAAAGAATACAACGTGAGCCGCGAAGACCAGGATCGCTTTTCTTATGAATCGCACCAGAAAGCCATCAAAGCGATTGCCGACGGTAAATTTAAAGACGAGATCGTACCGCTGACCATCGAAGAGACCTATATCGGGGCTAACTGCGGCAAAAAGAAAACCCGCTCCTTTACCGTCGATACCGACGAAGGTCCGCGTGCCGATACCTCGCTTGAGGCCCTGGCCAAACTGAAACCCGTGTTTGCCGCGGGCGGCAGCGTTACGGCCGGCAACTCCTCGCAAACCAGCGATGGCGCTGCCTTTGTGATGGTGGTGAGCGAAAAGTTCCTGAAAGAAAACAACCTGACCCCGGTAGCCCGTATGGTGAGTTATGCTTCGGCCGGTGTGCCGCCGCGCATTATGGGTATCGGACCTATAGAGGCCGTGCCCAAAGCATTAAAGCTGGCCGGTCTGAAAAAAGAAGATATCAACCTGTTTGAACTGAACGAGGCTTTTGCATCCCAGTCGCTGGCCGTGATCCGCGAGCTGGGTTTGAATCCCGACCTGATCAATGTAAACGGCGGTGCAATTGCCTTAGGTCACCCGTTGGGTTGTACCGGCGCCAAACTCACCGTTCAGATCCTGAACGAGCTCAAACGCCGGCAACAGAAATATGGCGTCGTAACCATGTGTGTCGGCACCGGCCAGGGCGCTGCGGGTGTGTTTGAGATGCTGTAGAAGGAGACGTTAGCTATTAGATGTCAGATGTAAGATAACTTATTGACGGGCATCATACAGGAGCTAATAGCCAATAGCTGACTCCCGGTATCCGGCACCTAACATCTAACGTCTAAAACCTAAGGTCTAACATCTAAAATCTAACACCTAACATCTAAAATCTAACTTCTAATATCTAACGAAATGAGTACCGAAACAATAAAAACAACAGCCCTTAAAGGCGGTGAATTTTTGATCAGGGATGTGGCTGCCAACGATATCTTCATTCCGGAGGACTGGAACGAGGAGCAGATCATGATCGCAGAGATGTGCCGCGATTTCCTGAAACAAAATGTGGACAATAACCTCGTACGCATCGACGACCAGGAAGAAGGCCTGATGCCCTCGCTGCTGGATAAGGCGGGCGAGCTGGGCCTCTTAGGGATGAGCGTGCCGGAAGAGTACAATGGTGTGGGTAAAGACTTCGTAACCTCGATGCTCACCACCGAAGTGCTGGGCGCAGGACATTCCTTTGCCGTGGCGCTTTCGGCCCATACCGGTATCGGTACCCTGCCTATCCTGTACTACGGTAACGAGGAACAGAAAAAGAAATACGTAAGCAAGCTGGCTACCGGCGAGTGGAAAGGCTGTTACTGTCTTACCGAACCCGGCGCAGGTTCTGATGCCAACTCGGGTAAGACCCGGGCGACGCTCTCTGCCGATGGCAAGCACTATATCCTTAACGGGCAGAAGATGTGGATCACCAATGCCGGTTTTGCCGATGTGTTTACCGTATTTGCCAAAATAGACGACGACAAAAACCTGAGCGCCTTTATCGTGGAGAAAGATTTTGAGGGCATATCGCTCAATGCCGAAGAACATAAAATGGGTATCAAAGGCAGCTCCACGCGCCAGGTATTTTTCAACGATTGTAAAGTGCCGGTAGAAAACCTGTTGTCCACGCGGGAAAACGGTTTTAAGATCGCCGTTAATATCCTCAACCTCGGCCGTATCAAGCTGGGTGGCGCGGCAATAGGCGCTTCCAAAGAAGTGATCAACAAATCGGTGAACTACGCCAACGAACGGGAACAGTTCGGTCGCCCCATCTCCAAATATGGTGCGATCCGTTACAAGCTGGCCGAACAGGCCATCCGTACCTATGCTTCCGAAGCGGCAACCTACAGGGCCAGTCAGAATATCGAAGATGCTACGCGAGCGCTGATCGAGGACGGTATGGATGCTGCACAGGCCAAACTGAAAGGCACCGAACAATTTGCCATCGAAGCGGCGATTATTAAAGTACATGCTTCCGAAGTGCTGGACTATGTTACCGACGAAGGCGTACAGATATACGGCGGCATGGGCTATAGCGCCGAGGCGCCTATGGACCGCTCTTACCGTGATGCCCGTATCAACCGTATCTTCGAAGGTACCAACGAGATCAACCGGATGCTGTCGGTAGATATGATGCTGAAACGCGCCATGAAAGGCGAGCTCGATCTTATGGGCCCTGCACAGAAAGTAGCGGGCGAGCTAATGAGCATTCCTGATTTCGGTGGCGAAGAGGAAGGTCTTTTTGCCAAAGAGCATAAATATATTTCAGGGTTCAAGAAAGCCATCCTGATGACCGCCGGTGGCGCGGTGCAGAAGCTGATGCAACAATTGGGCAAGGAGCAGGAAGTGATCATGTACCTGGCCGATATGCTGATCGAACTCTATGTAAGCGAATCGGTGCTGCTGCGTGTAGAAAAACTGGCGGGCCGTATTGGTGAAGCCGAAGCCAAAGACAAGATCGATATGGCGCGGGTTTATATCTTCGATGCTGCACAACGCATCCATACCGCAGGCCGCAATGCGCTCAATGCATTTGCCGATGGCGATGAGAAAAGGATGATGATGATGGGGCTGAAGCGCTTTACCAAGACTGATGATTTCAATACCACCGAGGCGCGCCGCAATATCGCCGCCAGGTTGATCGAAGCCAATAAATACTGTTTCTAATCATACCAGACAAAAAGCAGGAGTGTTCCGGCGCTCCTCTTTTTTGTCTCAATTTTTGACGACTTGATTTTTGTCAATGCACACAACATGATTAAAAGGGCCGGGCATTCTATTATTCACTTTAAAAAATCGGGAAATGAAAAAAATCTGCTTATTTACCGCTTCGGCCATTGCCGTGTCCTCCATGGCATTTGCAGGAAGTTTTCAACTTAATTTGCAGGGCATACGCCAGACTGCCATGGGCGGTTCGGGTGTAGCGATGCCCTGGGACGCTTCCGCTATTTTCTTCAATCCCGGCGGTCTTGCAAGACTCGACGGTATCCAGGCTTATGCCAGCGTTAACCTCGTCAACCCGGGCGTAAGGTATGTACAGGCGCCTACTGGCGGTTATACCTACGAGACCAATTCGCATACCTCTACACCTTTTGCAGTGTATGTAGGCGGCAGGGTAAGCAAGGACAGCAAACTGGCGGTGGGCCTGGGCATTTATACCCCCTTCGGCAGCAGCGCCCATTGGGACGATAACTGGGTAGGCCGTTATATCACGCAGACCATTTCCCTGCAGAGTATCTTTTTTCAACCTACGGTCAGCTACCGCATCAACGACTTCGTGTCGGTGGGCGCGGGGTTTGTATATGCGATCGGTTCGGTAGATATTACCAAAGCCATACCCCTCATGGATATGCAGGGCAACGAGGGTCAGGCCAAACTGAAAGGCAATGCCAACGGCATCGGCTTTAACCTGGGCGTACAGCTGAAAGCAACCGACAAACTCAACTTCGGTATTTCCTACCGTTCTAAAGTGAAAATGGATGTGAACAGCGGCGACGCTACGTTCACCGTGCCGAAATCGGCAGCAGGCAATTTCCCCGCAGGCCTGGCCACCGATTTTAAATCAAAACTGCCGTTGCCCGAGATCCTGACTGTAGGCGCCAGCTACAAAGCTACACGCGACCTGACCATCCAGGCCGATGTGGTATTTGCCGGTTGGAAAACCTATGATTCCCTCAGCTTCGATTTTGCAGAAAATACCGCTGCATTAAAAGATACACATGATCCGCGCTCTTATAAAAATACCGTGGCCTTCAGGCTGGGCGGGCATTACCAGATCGGCCAGTTTGCCGTAATGGCCGGCGGCGCTTACGATCCGACCCCCACCCGCGACAACCTGCTCTCGCCTGATGCGGTAGATGCAAACCGTATTACCCTGTCCTGCGGCGCTTCGTACCAGCCCATTCCGAAGCTGAGCATTATGGCTGTGCTGAACTATACCACTACTGCGAAACGCGACGTGACTTATGATCCCGCTAACTTTAAAGGCGCTTACCAGATCAAGAGCCTGTTACCCGGTCTTGGCATCTCCTATAACTTTTAATCTCCCTAACACTTGATACAATGAAAAGGACTTTTTTACTTCTGGCAGCTGCCGCTATGTCTTTCGCAGCTTGTAAATCGAATATCAAACCTGAAACACCAAGTAAAGGAGATGCGAACTTTTCCGTTTATGTGGCCATCGGCAACTCGCTTACCGCAGGCTTCGCCGACGGAACCTTATACCGCAGCGGACAGGTCAACTCTTATCCTAATATGCTGGCCCAGCAATTCCAGCTGGTAGGCGGCGGCGAGTTCAAACAACCCCTGTTGCCCGGTGAATCCGGATGGCCCATAGCATTGGCGGCCGGCTTTTATCCCAAGCGGGTATTAGGCTATAGCACCGATTGCCTGGGTACCACCTCACTGGGCCCCGTGCTCTATTCCGGCTCCTGGGCCGATACCGCCGGCAGCGGTACCAATATTGCCGCAGGCGGTCCGTATAATAACCTGGGTATTCCCGGTATCAAATGTATCCATTACGGGGTAACCGGTTATGGTATGCTTAACCCGTATGCCGCCCGCTTCTACAGCAATCCGTCAGGTCAGAGTCCTATGGACGTGGCGCTTGCCCAGCCGGCTACTTTCTACAGTGTATGGCTGGGTAGCAACGATGTGCTGGCTTATGCCACATCGGGGGGCGAAGGCGTAGTAGGCGGTACCGGCGCTAACGACATCTCTCCTGTGGCTGCGTTTAAAGCTATATACGATGGCCTTATCGACAAGCTTATGGCCAAAGGCGCAGGCGGCGTGCTCATCAATGTTCCAGATGTTACCTCCGTGCCTTACTTCACAACCATTAACCCCAAAGGCCTCAACCTTTCTGCAGCACAGGCCCAGGGCCTTAATGCCGCTTACGCGCAATTGGGCCTGCCGATCACTTTTACCGAAGGCGCCAACTACTTCGTTATTGCCGATCCCGCTGCTCCCGGCGGTGTGCGCAAAATGCTTTCCGGCGAATATGTGCTGCTGACTACCCCCGGCGATTCGCTTAAATGCGGCGGTTGGGGCAGTATGAAGCCGATTCCTACCCGCTATGTGCTCACGCTTAAGGAGATTACTAATATTAAAGAAGCTACAGATGCCTTCAACCGGATTATAGCCGACAATGCCGCCAAATATAACCTGGCGCTGATGGATGCCAATACTTATCTGAAAACGCTGAGCACCGGTATTACCTGGGATGGGGTAACCTACAGTCCTGCGTTTGTAACCGGCGGCGCTTTCTCGCTCGATGGGGTGCACCTTACACCGCGCGGTTATGCGCTGGTGGCCAACGAGGTGCTGCGCGTCATCAATGCGCGGTACCATGCCACGATCCCTGCTGTTGAGATCAACAAATACAGCGGCATCAAATTTCCTTAATACCTTATACCGGGTGCTGCCGTCTTTATTAAACGGCAGCACCCGGTACTGTAAACTGAGCTGATATGGAACACGTTTTTCTGGAAACAAAAGTATTATGGTCGCAGATCGACGCCAATATGCACCTGCGGCATAGCGCCTATGCCGACTTTGCAGCCCAGGCACGGCTGGATATGCTGCAACATGTGGGCATGAGTCCAGAAGTGCTGCACCAGGAGCATATCGGGCCGATCCTGTTCCGGGAGGAGACTTTTTACCTGCGCGAAGTGAGGCCCAACGATACGGTAAGGGTTACCTGCCTGCTGAGCAAATGCCGGGAAGACGGCTCGCGCTGGTCGTTTGTACAGGAAATCGTACGCAGCGATGATGTAGTCGCAGCGCGTATCCTGGTCGACGGCGCCTGGATCGATATGCAGCGCCGCAAATTGGTAGCGCCACCTGCCGATATCGCCCGGCAGTTCCTGGAGCGCGTACCCCGCACCGCCGATTTTATACTGGAACCCAATGCTCCCTCAAAGCCGCAGGAAAATGAACAGATTACAGGAACAATTTAAAAAGGCCCAACATTCCGCATTCCGTCTCTGGTTGTTGAATATGGTCCTGTTGCGCACGGTGCCGTTCAACAAACCGCATGCGCTTAAGGTAAGCCGTATCCGGGAGGGGGAGATTACCATCACCGCCCGAAATATACGGCCCAATCAAAACCATATAAAAGGTATTCATGCCTGCCTGCTGGCTACGCTTTGCGAATATGTATCGGGCCTCAGCCTGTTGTTGCAGCTCGATCCCAAACAATACCGGATCATCCTGAAGCAAATCGGGATGACCTATCACTACCAGGCCAAACAGGATGTCTCTGTTTCTTTTAAATTAGATACGGCAGATTTCGAACGGGAGATCATCGCACCGCTTCAAACGGCAGAGGCGATCTTTAAAGAGTTCCCGATCGAGGTGTACGACAACGATGGCAACCATATCTGTACCGGGCTGATTAACTGGCAGATCAAAGCCTGGAAAAACGTCAAACTGAAAGCCTAGAGCGGCTTCCGGCATTCATTTAAAATCCTTAAAAATAACCTGACTATGTTAAAGAAAATTGCAGCATTCAGCGTATTTACAGTAGCATTACTTTTTGCTACGGTGCATTTTGCCTTTGCCCAGAAAGATAAGATAGAAGGGTTTTGGCTCAACCAGGAGAAAGAGGCCAAGGTCGAAGTCTATAAAGCCAAGAACGGCAAGTTCTACGGTAAGATCGTGTGGCTGAAAGAGCCCGACCGTAACGGTAAACCCAAACTGGATATCAATAACCAGAAGGAGAATCTCCGTACCCAGCCGATCATGGGCCTGCTGATCCTTAAAGGCTTTAATAAAGCCGGGGAGAATACCTATGAAGACGGCACCATTTATGATCCGAAAAACGGGAAAACCTATAGCTGTAAAATGACCTGGGAAGATGCCAATAACCTTTCTATACGGGGTTATGTGGGGATCTCGATGCTGGGCCGCACTACCAAATGGACCCGCAGCCAATAGCGCGGGTGCCGGACTTTTAATCTTTACGTTAATACCTTACGATAATGTCTCTTACTGAACAATTTGAAGCGGCCGTGGCCGGGAGCAAAACCCTGCCTGCCAAACCCGACAACGATACCCTGTTGAAATTATACAGCCTGTTTAAACAGGCACAGGAAGGCGATGCCCCGGAGAAGGGCGACTATGGCATGTTTGACTTTGTGGCCAAGGCCAAGCATGATGCCTGGGCACAACTTAAGGGGCTGGGAAAAGAAGCGGCGATGCAGCAGTATGTAGACCTCGTTGCCCGGCTCAAAGGCTGATTGATATATGTCAGGAAATAATGCCCTGCGACTTACTGCCTTCATTTTATCCTGTTTTCTTTATGTGAATACCTAACTTCGGTATACACCAATTCCCAGTAATTCATGTCTATACTCCTATCCGGTACTGCAAGTTACATTCCCGAAAGAACCATCGACGAGACGATATTTCTACAACAGGATTTTTATAATGAAGATGGCTCGAGGATAGAAACACCGGGAGAGGAGATCATTAAAAAGTTCCGGTCTATTACCGGTATCCGCGAGCGCCGTTATGTACAGGACAACCAGAAGGTCTCCGATATTGGTACAGCGGCCGCGGCCGGGGCTATCGAAGATGCGGGTATAGATCCAGAGGCCCTGGATGGTATTATCTGTGCGCATAATTACGGCGATGTGGAAGCCCGTACCAAACAGTCGGATATGGTGCCTTCGATCGCAGCAAGGATCAAACATAATCTCCGGATAAAGAACCCTGCCTGTGTGGCCTTCGACGTGCTTTTCGGTTGCCCGGGCTGGGTGCAGGGCGTCATTATTGCAAGCCAGTTCCTGCAGAACGGTGCGGCCAGACGTTTCCTTGTCGTCGGCGCTGAAACGCTTTCGCGGGTTGTCGATCCTTACGACCGGGATTCCATGATCTATGCCGATGGTGCAGCGGCTGCCATAATCGAAAAAGTGCCGGATGCGGGTAATCGTGGTATCCTGAGTTATGCCAGCGAAACGCATGCTTTTGAAGAAGTTTATTATCTCCACTTTGGCCCGTCCTACAAACCGGGTTTCGATCCCGATACGTTTTACATCAAAATGCATGGCCGTAAGATCTATGAGTTTGCGCTGAATAAAGTGCCACAGGCCATGAAGGCCTGCCTGGATCAATCCGGCATCGCTATTGACGAAGTCAAAAAAGTATTCCTGCACCAGGCCAATGAAAAAATGGATGAAGCCATCATCCACCGTTTTTATAAACTCTACGGCAAACGTGCCCCGGAAGATATCATGCCCATGAGCATTCATTTCCTGGGTAACAGTTCGGTAGCTACGGTACCTACTTTATTCGACCTGGTGCGCAAGGGCAGCCTGGGCGAACACCAGTTGCAGGAGGACGATGTGGTACTGCTTGCTTCTATCGGGGCCGGTATGAATATTAATGCCATTACTTACAGGGTGTAGCCCCGGCTTGCCTTTCAAACACACAAACTATGTCCGTATTTCAGAATAAAACCTTTTTTATTACAGGCGCCAGCAGGGGCATTGGTAAAGCTATAGCGCTGAAACTCGCTGCAGCCGGTGCTAATATTGCCATAGCGGCTAAATCGGTGGAGGAAAACCCGAAGTTGGGCGGTACTATTTTTTCGGCAGCCGAAGAGATAGAAGCTGCCGGTGGCCAGGCTTTGGCCATACAATGCGATATCCGGGACGAAGCCATGATTATAGATGCCGTGGCAAAAACCAGTGCCCGTTTCGGCGGTATCGACGGGGTTATCAATAATGCCTCGGCGATCTCGCTGACCAATACCGAAGACACGGAGAGCAAGCGTTTCGACCTGATGCACGATATTAATGTACGCGGTACCTTCCTGGTAACAAAACATTGTGTGCCGCACCTGTTAAAGTCGAAGAACCCGCATATCCTTACTTTATCGCCGCCGGTAGATCTGAGTCCGAAATGGCTGGGTGCCCATGTGGCCTATACCCTGAGCAAATACAATATGACCCTGCTCGCGATGGGCTGGGCCGAAGAGTTTAAACAGGACGGTATTGCCGCCAATTCGCTGTGGCCCGTAACGACTATCGCCACCGCAGCTGTCAATAACCTGCTGGGCGGCGAATACCTGATGCAGCGCAGCCGCACGACCGACATTATCGCCGACGCTGTTTTTTACATCATGCAACAAAAGGCAACTGCCTTTACGGGCCGCCAGCTGCTCGATGAGGAAGTGCTGAAGGAATCGGGTATCACCGACTTTTCGGGATATGCCGTAAACCCCGCAAACGGGCTGCAGAAGGACTTGTTCCTGTAATGCAGTTGCAAATTGATTTGGTAAATCGTTTTTGAAATGGCTACATTTACAGCCTCAAATATTTAACCATGTCGGTACATAGTGAAGTAAAAAGGGTAACTACACATACCCTTCAAAAAATGAAAGACCGCGGAGAAAAAATCTCCATGCTTACCGCTTACGATTATTCTTTTGCCAAGATATTTGACGAAGCCGGTATCGATATCCTGCTGATCGGCGATTCTGCTTCCAATGTAGTGGCCGGGCACGAAACAACCCTGCCTATTACCCTGGAGCAGATGATCTTCCTGGCATCGAGTGTGGTGCGCGGCGCCGAGCGTTGCTTCGTGATCTGCGATCTGCCCTTTGGTACTTACCAGGGCAACAGCAAAGAAGCGCTGAACTCTTCTATCCGTATCATGAAAGAATCGGGCGCACATGCCGTGAAACTGGAAGGAGGTATGGAAGTATGTGAATCGATACAGCGTATCGTATCGGCCGGGATTCCCGTAATGGCGCACCTGGGCCTTACCCCGCAATCTATTTACCAGTTTGGTACCTATTCGGTAAGGGCTAAGGAAGAAGAAGAAGCCGAACAGCTGATCCGTAATGCACATGCCGTACAACAGGCAGGCGCTTTTGCCCTGGTACTCGAAAAAATACCTGCTTCATTGGGTAAACGCGTTGCTGAAGAACTGCGCATCCCGGTAATCGGTATCGGCGCCGGTATGCACGTGGACGGACAGGTATTGGTGATGCACGATATGCTGGGTATTACCAAAGACTTCTCGCCAAGGTTCCTGCGTCGCTACCTGAATCTCTATAGCGACATCAAGGATGCTACTGCAAAGTATATCCAGGATGTACGGAGTAAAGATTTCCCGAACGAGAAGGAGCAGTACTAGATGTCGGTATTGAGATATTAGTATTGAGATATTAGTATTGAGATGTTGGTATTGAGATGTTAGATATTAGGTTTTAGATTTTAGATATTAGATTTTGGATATCAGGGATTGGGTTGTAGATATTGAATCTGGCGCCTGATCCCTGGTATTTGATTTTAGGAAGCAGGTGTAAAAAAAACAGGATATTTTCATGAGTAACGAAGCTATTGCCAGGAGCTGGTTTGCGGCTTTTAACAGCCATCAGCTGGAAGTTTTGCTGGCGCTTTACGACGACAATGCACGGCATTTCAGTCCGAAGCTGAAGATCAGGCAACCGGAAACAAAGGGCTGGGTAAGCGGCAAAGCCGCTTTACGTGCCTGGTGGCAGGATGCCTTCGATCGCCTGCCGGGTCTGCATTACGAGGTATTGAGCCTCACGGCCGATGAACATCGCGTGTTTATGGAGTATACCCGGCAGGTGCCCGGTGAAGAAGATATGCAGGTTGCCGAAGTGCTGGAAATCGAAGCGGGTAAAATAGTGGCGTCCAGGGTATATCACGGGTAAGGAGGTTACTGCTTGTTACTTACTACTCCCTTTCCATCCTTTAATAAAGCCAGCTAACTGATGAGCTCCTTCGCTGCGCTCAGGATGACAACACTTCCTCTGATACTTGCTACTTGCTACCTGATACTTGGTACTTACTACCCCGGGTGTCATCCTGAGCGCAGCGAAGGATCTTACTGGAGGGAGCAGCCGTGCAAGTAAGCGATAGGTATAACCCGCGGAACATTCGTCCTTATACAAAACCTGCTTACTGATGAACTGCTACGCTCAGGATGACAGGCTCCCTTTGATAACGCCCTTTAATACGGCCAGCTAACTGCTGAGCTCCTTCGCTGCGCTCAGGATGACAACACGCCCTCTTGATAACTGATACTTGCTACTCAAAAAGGAGATCCTTCGCTGCGCTCAGGATGACAACACTCCCTCTGATACTTGCTACTTGCTACTCAATAGCTACTCTTCATAAAACTCGATAGGTAGGCCGTCGGGGTCGGCAATGAAAGTGAAGCGCCTATCGGTAAATTCGTCGGTGCGTACCGGTTCGGCGGCAATGCCAGCAAGGTGCAGCTCTTCGATTACCGCATCGAGATCGGGAGTAGCGAAGGCCAGGTGGCGCAGACCACAGGCTTCCGGGCGCGATACACGCGCCGGCGGATCGGGGAAAGAAAAAAGTTCCAGCACGTACCTGCCGTCCAATGCCAGGTCCAGCTTATAGGACTGCCGCTCTTCGCGGTATACCTCCCGGATAATGCGGAGACCGAGTACATGTGTATAAAAGTGCCGTGATCGCGTGTAGTCCGAGCAGATTACCGCGATATGGTGTACATGACTTAATGGGAGCATGGAGCTTATAGTTCGTCGTTATAGCCCAATTCTTTTACCGTAAACTTCGTGTTCACATCGGCAAAATCCAGGTCGAGCCCAAACCTGGCTGCCAGCCCGATCAGGTCCTGTTCCGTAATTTTTTCGTTGATATTCAGTCCCTCTTCTTCGGGTAATGGTGCGCCTTCATTTTCTACAACTACACCCTCAAAAAGCTGGAAGTGCCGTAGCTTTTCTTCTTCGTACCGGGCAAACTCATAGGTACCCGATGTGCTATGTACCAGGAACGTCAATACTGTCGCCTTTAATTTCACCGAAAGGTCCTCGATCATATCCTCCTCCATAATGTCCACCATCTCGGGGTCGCAGATCACGGTCCATTTACCATTGCTCCATATGCCCCTGATAGCGATGTCGTCGTTGGCGAGTTTCAGGAAGTTGTCGAATAGATAACTGGCGGCATCCGGCCAGTTGCCGAATTGCTTGTCCTTGCCTAAATCGAAGTATTTAAATGCCTTGAACAGTCCGTCTGTTTGGTCCAGGTGGTTGCCTGCTATGGCTATAATGCTTTTAGAATATCCCATAAACTGTAATTGGATGGATACAAATATAAGTGATGAGGCAATAGGCGCTGCATTATTTTATCCGCGGAAATATCCTTAATTAGCTTAGCTTTACTTTAACTTATTGTAAACTTCTATGAAATTTTATCTGTTCCCGGTATGCCTTGTTCTTCTGGCCGGGATAAAAGCCGGTGCACAGCAGGATCATGCCGGCCAGCGTTGTGCGGAAGCCAAACGCCGTGCGCATAGCCAGCTCCAGGCCAGGCCTACTATAGGCGATCCGCTTGAAGAAAATTATGATGTGAAATACATTCAGCTCGACCTGAGCCTGGACAACAACAGTACCGCTCTGAAAGGCAGTGCCACTACGAAGGCGGTAACGACCACGGCTATGAGTGAATATGCCTTCGAGCTGATCAGCGATTATACCATCGACTCCCTGAAAATTAACGGGGTGATCCGGCCGGTAACCCTTTCGGGTTATGTGCGCAAGGCAAGCTTGCCCGCTGCTTTACCTGCAGGTACGCTGTTTACGGCCCAGGTATATTACCGGGGCTCGGTTTCATCGGGTGGAGGATTCTTCGATGGCGGTATCCGTACCGAAACATCGCCCTCCTGGAATGCCAATGTTACTTATACGCTGAGCGAACCCTACGCAGCAAAAGACTGGTGGCCCTGCAAGCAATCGCTACAGGATAAAATAGACTCTGCCGATATCTGGATTACAGTGCCATCGGCGCTGAAAGCCGGTAGTAACGGGGTGTTGAAGGCGGTAACACCTGTATCCGGCGGTAAGTCCCGCTACGAATGGAAGAGCCGTAATCCTATCGATTATTACCTGGTCTCTCTGGCAGTGGCGCCTTATACCGACTACTCTTACTATACCCATTTTACCGGTAGTACGGATTCGGTGCTGGTGCAGAACTACGTATACAACAACCCGCTCACGCTGCCGCAGTTTAAAGCGGTGATCGATTCTACCGGCCCGATGATCAATTTCTTTTCTTCCCTGTATGGCCGTTATCCCTTCTGGAAAGAGAAATACGGGCATTGCATGGCGCCGCTCGGCGGGGGTATGGAGCACCAGACCATGACCACACTGGGCTTTTTCGAGCCCTCGCTGGTGGCGCATGAACTGGGCCATCAATGGTTTGGCGATCATGTAACCTGCGGTTCCTGGGGGGATATATGGTTGAATGAAGGTTTTGCCGCTTACAGTGAATACCTGTACCAGCGATACAGCGAAGGCCTGCCTGCAGCCGCTTCAACCATGGCCTCGCTGCATAACCGCGTAATGGCAGAAACCGACGGTTCGGTATACTGTACCGATACGACCGACGAAAACCGGATATTCGATAGCAGGCTTACTTACGATAAAGGTTCAGCCGTAGTACATATGCTGCGTTTTATTGCCGGCGACGATACGCGTTTTTTCGACCTGCTGCGTAACTACCAGGTGCAGTTTGCCAACAGTACGGCCAATACCGAACAATTCAAAACCTTTGCTGCAACGGCTTATGGTCGTAATCTCGATACCTTTTTCAACCAGTGGATCTACGGCGAAGGTTACCCGGTTTATTCCGCGGCCTGGAACCAGGTAGGCGACCAGGTAATTGTACGGTTGAGCCAGACCACTTCCATGCCATCTTCTATCAACCTTTTTGTAATGCCGCTGGAAATAAGCATGACTACGGCTACGGGTGAGGATACCGTTGTGACCGTATATAACAACATGGCTACACAAACCTTCAGCTTCAATTGGGCACGTACCGCTACAGGCCTGGATATAGACCCTAACAACTGGGTATTGAACAGGGTCGGTAATATTACGAAAGACAATACCTTGTCGGTAACGGCGCCACAATTGTTCAGCGGTACCGTTTATCCTAACCCGGCCAGGCAGCAGTGGACGCTTACCGGTCTTACAGCCGGCTGTACACTCCGGCTTTGTGATATGTCGGGCCGGACGCTTGCCGAGGTGCCTTCCGCCGGGAAACAGACCGTGGATATCGACGCCCGGGGACTGGCTACGGGTATGTACCTGTTACGTATTGCCGATAAAGCGGGGCATACGCAATACCTGAAGTTATTAAAGGCTGAATAAGCCATTCGCTTATAACGAAGAGGAGGCGCCCGTTCCAGGCGCCTCCTCTTGCGTATCAGGTATCAGGTATCAGGTATCAGAGGGAGTGTTGTCATCCTGAGCGCAGCGAAGGAGCTCATCAGCTAGCTGGCCGTATTAAAGGGCGTTATCAAAGGGAGTCTGTCCTACTGAGCGTAGCAGCTCATCGGTAAGCGGGCTTTGTCTAAGGATGAATGTTCCCCGGGTTATACTTATCACTTACTTGCACGGCTGCTCCCTCCATTAAGATCCTTCGCTGCGCTCAGGATGACATGGAGAGTAATCGCTTATTTGCACGGCAGCTCCCTTCGTTAAGATCCTTCGCTACGCTCAGGATGACATGGAGTGTAATCGCTTATTTGCACGGCAGCTCCCTCCGTTAAGATCCTTCGCTGCGCTCAGGATGACACCCGGAGTAGCTCAGGATGACACCCGGGGTAGCTCAGGATGACAGTGGCCTCACTCAACTCACACCTCACACCTCACACCTCACACCTCACACCTAACACCTCACACCTCACACCTCACACCTCACACCTCACACCTAACACCTAACATCTAACATCTAACATCTCACACCAAACATCTACTCCTTCCCGGGCTTTGCGCCGGGCAGGCGGCTTTTCAGGAAGGCGATCTGTCCGCGGTGGTTGGACTCATGTTCGCATACATGGAACCATTTCCAGAACGTATTGATGGGCTCTTTCTTCGACCATTCCGGATCTATGGCCAGCAACCAGTTGTCGTCTTTCTCCCTGAGCAGGGCCAGGGTGCGTTCGCGTACCGCTTTGATCTTGTCCAGGTAGTACTGTACGTCATGACCTTTTATTTCTTTACGCCCTTTATCGTCGAGCTCCATAGCGGCGCCCCATTCTTTCTGCTCTGCCTCGTTAAATTCCTGGCGGCCTTCGAAAGTGTTGATCTGGTAAAACTTGTCGGTAGCGCCCAGGTGCATGATCAGTGCGCCGATGCTATTGGCATGGCCATCGTGCAGGTGATCCAGTTCGGCCATACTCATCGATTGTACGAGCTTCACTACCGTATTGCGGTTGTAGTTGAGCATCGATACCAGGGTGCCGATCAGCGGTGTATAGCCTTCTTTGGGACCGATCACCAACAGGCCGTCTTTCTTCGTGATCTTATCGTCGATAGCATGCGCTGCTTCCGATTTGCCCAGCAGGCCTAAAAAGCCGAAGCCTGTTGCCAGGGCGGCAGTAGAGCGGATAAAATTCCGGCGGTTATACGCCGTTGTAGTTTGGGATTCCATGAGGTTTTTATTTGTGTTTTTTCAGGAAAGAAAATGGTTTGTGCGGGGACAAAAGTGCGGTATTTTAAAAAGCATTCCGCTTTTATATGTGTCAAACAAAATATAAAATTTAATTCCCTAAGCGGGGATTGGCGCGGTATTACCGGAAAAGCAGTAGCTGACTTGTGATGTGCTGCTACCGGTATTCCGGGAGGTGTTGGCACAAAAAAAGCGTCCCGGGATAAAGATCCCGGGACGCCGTATTTTTCAGACTTATTGGCTTGAGGATTAGTAACCCATATCCATACCGCCACCTGGCATTGCAGGCATAGCAGGAGCAGATTTAGGCTCTGGCTTATCTGCAATAACACACTCGGTGGTCAGCAGCATAGAAGCGATAGAAGCTGCATTTTCGAGGGCTACGCGTGCTACTTTGGTAGGATCGATAACACCTGCAGTGATCAGTTTCTCGTACTTATCGGTACGGGCATTGAAACCGAAGTCAGCTTTACCTTCTTTGATTTTCTGTACCACGATAGAACCTTCTGAACCTGCATTCTCAGCAATGGTACGGATAGGCGCTTCCAGTGCGCGGCGTACGATAGCGATACCAGTCTGCTCGTCGTTATTAACGCCTTCCAGTTTGGCAATAGCTTCGATAGCGCGGATAAAGGCAGTACCACCACCGGCTACGATACCTTCTTCAACGGCAGCGCGGGTAGCGTGCAGGGCATCGTCAACGCGGTCTTTCTTCTCTTTCATTTCTACTTCAGAAGCAGCACCAACATACAATACGGCTACACCACCGCTTAATTTAGCGAGGCGCTCCTGCATTTTTTCGCGATCATAGTCGGAAGTCGTTACTTCCAGCTGAGCTTTGATCTGGTTGATGCGGGCATTGATATCGGCTTTTTTGCCTTTACCGCCTACGATCGTGGTGTTGTCTTTGTCGATGGTTACGCTCTCAGCCTGGCCCAGGTAAGAAGGATCGGCGTTTTCGAGTTTATAACCTTGTTCTTCGCTGATTACGGTACCGCCGGTCAGTTTGGCGATATCTTCCAGCATTTCCTTACGACGGTCGCCGAAGCCAGGAGCTTTAACAGCAGCGATTTTCAGGGAGCCACGCAGTTTGTTTACGATAAGGGTAGCCAGTGCTTCGCCATCTACATCTTCTGCGATGATCAGCAGCGGGCGACCGCTTTGTACTACTTTTTCCAGGATCGCGATGATGTCTTTCATCATGCTGATCTTCTTATCGAAAATGAGGATGAACGGGTTGTCCAGTTCTACCTGCATTTTTTCGGTATTGGTTACGAAGTAAGGGCTCAGGTAACCGCGGTCGAACTGCATACCTTCTACTACGTCAACGGTAGTGTCGGTGTTTTTAGATTCTTCTACGGTGATCACGCCTTCGTTGCCTACTTTCTGCATTGCCTGTGCGATCAGTTTGCCGATCTCGTTATCGTTATTGGCAGAAATGGTACCTACCTGCTCGATTTTCTCGCTGTCGTTACCTACTTTCTGGGATTGTTTTTTCAGGTTGGCAACAACGGCAGCTACAGCTTTGTCGATACCACGTTTCAGATCCATCGGGTTAGCGCCGGCAGCTACGTTTTTCAGTCCTTCGCTGATGATGGCCTGGGCCAGAACGGTAGCGGTAGTAGTACCATCACCTGCGATATCTGCAGTTTTGCTGGCCACTTCTTTTACCATTTGGGCGCCCATGTTTTCAACCGGGTCTTCCAGTTCGATTTCTTTCGCAACGCTTACACCGTCTTTAGTTATGGTAGGCGCACCGAATTTTTTCTCGATTACTACATTACGGCCTTTAGGACCGAGGGTAACTTTAACGGCGTCCGCTAAAGTGTCAACGCCTTTCTTCATCCTGTTGCGGGCGTCGATATTAAAAAGAATTTGTTTAGCCATGTATTTTAGTTTGGTACGGAAACCGGCAAGGGGTGTTCCGCAGTATCAATTTTAAAAATGAAAAGAATGTCGGAAAAGCATTAAACGATTGCGAGGATATCGCTTTCACGCATGATCAGCAGCTCTTCGCCGTCGAGGCTCAGTTCTGTACCTGCGTATTTGCTGTACAGTACAGTATCTCCGGCTTTAACGGTTACGGGCTCGTCTTTTTTACCGGGACCGGCAGCGACAACAACACCACGTTGTGGTTTCTCTTTTGCAGTATCCGGAATGATGATACCACCTGCAGTTTTCGTTTCAGCTGCGGCTGGTTTCACGATCACTCTGTCGTGAAGCGGGGTAATGCCAACTTTCTTAGCCATAATATTGAATTGTATTTTAAATTTTAATGTGTATAGAAAAACTGCCGTTGGGGCAAAAGAGCGGCAGTCCCTTTTCTGTATACCAAAAATGTGCCAAAGCTTGTTCTTGCCAATTTTTCAGTTTCCGGCCGGGATCGGGCAGTCCCGGGCGTGCAAAGGTTGCCAAAATTACACCTTGCCCGCAAAAACACCAATTATCTGGCAGGACAATGCTGCAAGAAAGAAACAGATTCGTTAGATTATTTGGATTTTATTAACATAATTTTGCGCCTCAAACCACCATCCTATGTTTCGATATCTACTTTACCTGCTCCTCGGCTTCCTGCTGATGGGGACGGGCGCTATGGCCCAGAGTTTCAGTATCAATGCCCCGCTTATTGCCGATGGGGGTATTTGCACGCCCGGCGATACCACGTCTTTTACGGCTACGATCAATATCAATTCTTACCAGAACCAAACCTGGTATATGGATTTCCATTTTGGCGATGGTGCCGTCGACACTTTTGCATTTGTAACCAATAATGTAAATGGTACCTATATTTTCAGAGGATCGCATATATACTCCGTAGCCGGAACCTACCCGGTAAAAGTATACGCCCGCGACAATGCCAATGTGATCCGCGACAGTATCCTGTCTACGGTAACGATCGGCAATTGCCAGAAAGCTTCGGGTATGGTCTACCATGACTATATACAAAACTGTACCAAAGAGCCGGGAGAAGCCCCCCTGGCCAGCCGCTACTACCGGTTTTACCGGAACGGCGCTCTGAATCAGGTATACCTGGACGAACGGGGCCGGTTTAAGATCCCGGTGTATACCGGCGATACGATTGTGCCGCAGTCGGGTATGATCGACTATTTCAGCACCTATGCCACGCCCTGCGGCGGGGCTACTTTCCCGCCTATTACCGGCGCCGTAAATAATTACGAGATTGCGCTGAGGCCCATGGGCGGCGACAGCTACCAGCTTACTTCGTTTTGTGATGGCGTGGATACCATGATCTGTATCGGCACAGGATTCGTAACCATGCCTTTTAGCTTTGCTACCAATAACAAATGGTATGTAAGGGTGGATTATGGTAACGGGTATTTTCCTACCAATTATTATTCCATTATCAATGTATATAACGGCGGTTCCTCCCGCGGTACCAGCTATAACACGCCCGGTATATATACCGCTAAAATTCACCTCTACGACCAGTATCAATATGGGCCGGTAATGACCCTGGAGAAGACATTCAGCGTTTCCAACTGTCACCCCGTTCATGTAAAGGTATACGGCGATCAAAACAACAACTGCCAGGTGGACAGTACGGAGTACCGGTATAACATGAACAACGGTGCTATGAGGTTGTATTCTGTGATGAGAAACGGCGATAACTCTTTTGTTCAGAACCCTGACGGTTCCATCAAAGTGTTTATCTGGCCCGGCGATACCGTATACCGTCCTGATAGCATGTATTATTACAACCAGGGCCCTCCCGGCGGTTACTCGTTTAATGACATCCGCGCTACAGGCTGCGGACCTGCATTCCTTACCGATGCCATAGACAGCGCTGCTTTTGCTTTCAGGGGGAAAATCAGGACCATCTATAAACATGCATATGTCAGTGGCTCCTGTATCGGGGATACGGCCTTCTTCGAGGGCTACATTGCCGCTACCGGCTTCGCGCCCGGAAGCACGCTCCGACTGCGCTGTATCTATAGCGACGGTAAAACGGACACCTTTAATTATACGCCGCCCTTCACGGATACCATGACGTATAACATCAGTAAATACATTACGACAACGGATTCTTTGAATTATGCGCTTATCCTGGAAACGGAAGATGGCCTGGTTGCAGACACGGTTAGCGGGAAGCTGACGCTCGGCAATTGCACGCATGTGAAAATAAGGACGTATTACGATAAAAACAGGAACTGTATCAAAGACAGTAATGAAGACTACCTGGCCCACTTTACAGCCAAGGACGGCGCTTACTGGACACCCACGGAACTACTCGACAGTATTACCATGCGGATGCAGGTCGGGGTGGGCGATACCTTGCGGAGTGTAACTTTGGCCGCTAACTCCGCAGTGGGCCGGGGTATTTACACCCTCGAATACACCCATCCTATCTGCCCCTGGCCGGCGTTTACGGCCGACACGGCTACGTTCGACGTACCCCTGGTAGATACGATTATGGTACAAAATGGCAAACTGGTCAATCGCCTGCCCAATGGCACGGAGATCGCCAATATCGCGTCCTGCGACAGCATATTCCGCCCGGTAATGTCCGGCATGGTCTATGGTAACCGGAATGCGGCTAACCGTTTCTACCTGGTATACCACAACGGTCTTGGCGCTACAGACACAGCGGTAATGCTTGCCGGCGACGACTATCTCTATACTTCGATTTATTACAGGGCTTCAGCACCCAACACTACCTATGCCTACGGTACTTATGTGCCGGGCTACGAACTGCGCAGGACCAATGATAGCCTGGTATTTCAATACCTGCATACTCCTGCCCTGCAGGTGACGCACAATTGCGAAACACCTAAGGCAAGGCTGTTTATCGACCTGGATCCCAATTGCGTGAAAAACCCGGTAGACCCGGCATTGAGCAATATTGCAGTAGCGGTAACGGTAAACGGAGTGCCGGTAAATACCGTAACTGATAACAATGGTAACGTGTATTTCAACGCGGCCAGCGGCAGCCTGGTGAGCATTACCGTGCCGCAGACCCTGGCCACGGGCCAGGTATTAAGTCCTGCCTGCGTACTCGGTAATACGCTCAATTATACCTATACTGCCGGTAGTGCCACGCTTAATTTCCCTTATCGTTGCGGCGGCACAGCGGCCGACTATGGCATACTGGCCGGGCACAACTACTGGACGCCCGGGCTTGCAGATACCATTTACCTGTACCCGCAATACACGGGTTGCGGCTCCGGATCAGGCATATTGTCGCTCCAGCTGGACCCTGCATTGAGCTTTGTAACTTCTTCCCGCCCGGGTTGGCAGATCAGCGGGCATACCGTAAGCTGGAATATCGCCAACCTGTCGCTGCTTCCGTCAACCCCGGTTAAAGTGGCCGTGAACCTGAGCGGCGGTGTACCTGCCGGCGGCAACCTGTGTAACACCGCTTCGCTGCAGCCTGCAACGCCCGATGCCAATCCCGCTAATAATGTCTTTATACTTTGCGATACGGTATTCGGTACACCGCAAACCCTGCTGAAAACGGGGATAAGCGACAGTATCTACGCGCAACCCGGCCAGCCGGTCGTTTATACCATACAATTCCAAAATACTACGGCGGCAACGGCACAGCAGGTAATCGTACTGGATACGATAAGCCCCCTGCTCAATATCAACAGCCTCTCGGTATTGTATGCCTCTGCCGCGTACAATACGATCCTGCTCAACAATAATGTACTGAAGTTTACTTTCCCTAATATACAACTGGCCCCGGGTGGCA
Organism: Taibaiella chishuiensis; assembly: GCF_003014535.1. Lineage (GTDB taxonomy): Bacteria > Bacteroidota > Bacteroidia > Chitinophagales > Chitinophagaceae > Taibaiella > Taibaiella chishuiensis. Next base: position 73,463 of record NZ_PYGD01000003.1, read on the forward strand.
ATGGTCTTATCCAGTTTGCGCTGAATGCCGCGGGTAGTCTTACTCCAGGCACGATTATTACCAACAGGGCATCTGTGGCTTATAACTACCAGGCGCCGGTGTTTACCAATATGGCCATGGCGGCATTTACACCACCGGTACCCCTGCAGAGCGGGCTTAAGAATATCAGGGCAATCCATGCGGCCGGCGCCAATATCATAGACTGGACCATGGGCGCGGTGCAGGACGGCAGCTATTTTGAACTGGAAAAAAGCAGCGATGGCACAACGTTTGCATACCTTGGCCGTGTAGCCGGCGATAAGCAACGAACAACCTACCGTTATATAGATAATGAGCCGTTTAAAGGGGTTAATTTTTACCGGCTTAAAATAGCGGATATAGATGGCAGGATCAGTTATTCGCCGGTGGTTACCGCATCCTGGAACCCGGCCGGTGATTTCCGGCTTCATGCCTATCCCAACCCGGCAAGGCATTCGGTTACAGTTACCATAAACGGTGTTGCGGGTAATAACGCGGAAGCGACGGTAAGCGACCTGGGCGGTCGTGTGCTGGCCCGCGTACCCTTTACACAAGGCGAAGCCACGATCAATATGGAACAATGGGCCAATGGGGTATACCTGTTGCGTTATACCGATGCCCTGCGTACGCAAACACTTAAAATCAGTAAAGAGTAAGGAGTAGAAAAACTATATATAAAAATCTAAGCGGGAGCGGCAAATGTCCTCCCGCTTTTTTATGCCCGCCCCCTGTGCAGGACGGCGTAACGGTTGCCAGGTTGTTTTTTTTGCGCGGGCAGGGGGTAGTTTTAATCGGGCTAAGACGGGCGCGGGTTCGGAAAGCTTTACATGATTTCTTCCTATCTTTGCGCGCACTAAAGAAAAGAAATGCTCGCTAACGATATCCTGTTAAAGGCGTACCGCCTGATGATGACCGCCCGGGCTATGGCGGATATTTACGAAAATAACCGTCCGGTCTGCAAATATGTACACTCTACCTCCCGGGGACATGAGGCCATACAGCTGGCAACCGGCTTCCTGCTCAAATCCTACGACTATGTCAGTCCTTACTACCGGGACGAAAGCCTGATGCTGGGCATGGGCTGGCGGCCTTACGAGATGATGCTGCAGTTGCTGGCCAAAGGCGACGATCCCTTTACCGGTGGCCGTGCTTATTACAATCACCCCAACAGCCGCAGGGAAAACCAACCGCAAATCATTCACCAGAGCAGTGCAACGGGTATGCAGGTAATTCCTACCACCGGTGTGGCGCAGGGTATCGACTATATCGAATCCCAGAAGCTGAGAAGCTTTCCCGAACCGCCGGTAGTGGTGTGTTCGCTTGGCGATGGCAGCGTAACAGAGGGCGAAGTAAGCGAAGCCTTCCAGTTTGCGGTACTGCACCAGTTGCCGGTTATCTACCTGGTACAGGACAACGACTGGGGTATATCGGTAAGCAGCGATGAAGCCCGCACGATGGATGCTTACGAGTATGCAGCCGGCTTTAAGGGCTTGGAGCGTATGCGCGTTGATGGCAGCGATTTTGAGGCTTCGTATAAAGCAATGGAAGAAGCGATCGGTTTTGTGCGCAAAGAAAGGCGCCCGATCCTGGTACATGCTAAAGTGCCCCTGCTGGGCCATCATACCTCCGGTGTGCGTAAGGAATGGTACCGTACTGAAGAAGACCTGGCCAAACACCTGAAAGATGATCCCGGTCCTAAACTGCGTAAAAAGCTGCTGGCCAAAAAAGGCATTACCGAAGCCCAGCTGGACCAGATCGAAGCAGAAGAAAAAGAATTTATACAACGCGAGTTTGCCCTGGCGGTAGAAGCTCCCGATCCGGATCCTGCGCAGGTAAGCGACCACGTGTTTGCCCCTACACCGGTTACGGAAGAACAGGGCAACCGTACGCCGGCCGGTAAGGAAAGGACCGTAATGGTAGATGCCGCATTGCATGCCGTTGAAGAAATATTAAGAAAACATCCGGAAGCCCTGTTTTTTGGACAGGACGTAGGCCGCAGGCTGGGCGGGGTTTTCCGCGAAGCGGCAACACTGGCCGATAAGTTCGGCGACGAAAGGGTATTCAATACCGCGATCCAGGAAGCGTACATCATCGGCTCTACCGTAGGCTTGAGCGCACTGGGCCTGAAGTCGATCGTAGAAGTACAGTTTGCCGATTATATCTATCCGGGCATCAACCAGCTGGTTACCGAGATCAGCAAGTCGAGCTACCTGAGCTGCGGCAAGTTCCCGATCAATACGATTATCCGTGTGCCCATCGGCGCTTATGGCGGCGGCGGCCCGTACCATAGCGGCAGCGTGGAAAGTACCCTGGCAACCATCAAGGGTATTAAAATAGCCTATCCTTCCAATGCGGCCGATATGAAAGGCCTGATGAAGGCAGCCTTCCTCGATCCCAACCCGGTAATCATGCTGGAGCATAAAGGTCTTTACTGGAGCAAGGTGCCCGGCACCGACGAGGCCAGGACCATAGAGCCCGATGAAGATTATGTACTGCCTTTCGGTAAAGGCAATGTGGTGCTTGCCGCCTCTGATGAGCAGGTAGCGCAGGGCAATTCCCTTTGCATCATTACCTACGGTATGGGTGTGTACTGGGCCAAGGCTGCGGCTAAAGATTTCCCGGGCAGTGTAGAGATCGTCGATCTCCGTACTATTTATCCCCTGGATGAGGCGCTGATCTATGCTACTGTAAACAAACACGGTAAATGTATCGTGCTCACCGAAGAACAATTGAATAACTCTTTCTGCGAAGCCTTATCCGGCCGTATCGCACAGCAATGCTTCCGTAACCTGGATGCACCGGTACAAACGATAGGCGCGCTCAACCTGCCTGCCGTGCCGATGAATATTGGCCTGGAAGCGGCCATGCTGCCTAATGCAGAGAAGGTGAAAGAAAAAATAGAATGGCTGCTGAATTATTAAAGCCATAAACGGGGAATACTAAATAACGCCCGGTTATAAAATAAAAAAAAGAGGCTGCCCATGGGCAGCCTCTTTTGCGTAGGGATACGCGGTGTTTATTGAATAACCAGTTTCTTTACCGATTGGGTATTGCCACTGCTCATACGCAGCAGGTATACGCCGGGTGGCAGTTGTGGGGTAAATTCTTTTTTCACCATACTGCCCATGCATTTCATATCGTTGTGCCACAGCGACTGGCCTACCATATTGGTCAGTTCCAGTGCTACATCGCCGCTGAAGCCCTGCATCTGCACGGTAAACTTGCCCTGGTTCGGGTTAGGATATACGGTTACCAGGTTGTCGAAGTTTTTATCATCGAGTTTCAGGCTGAAGCCGATGGTGAAGCTGTAGAACACCTGTGCGCCAAAGTCGGGGTTAAAGGTCTTGAGGGTAGCGCCGCTGGTGGCATTGGTAAGCGACAGCGTGCCTTTGCCGGCCGAAGCTGCGGCCCACCAGTCCAGCCCGTTGTTGCCGGCATCGTCCAGTACAAAGGTATAACAACCCAATGGCAGGGCCAGGGTATCGCTGTACTGTGTCTCGTTAGACATACCGGTCCGCTCGAATACGGTGGTGCCGCTGGCATCTTTAATACGCAGGGTATTTTCAACGGCTCTCTTATTGGTCTTCAGTCTTACTACGATATTACCTGAGGGCAGGATATCGGGCAGGTTGTAGGAGGAGTAAGCGGTATCGTTACCGGCATATTCGTCCGAGCCGCCATTGGCCCCTGCAATGCGTGCAATAAAGCGGTTGCTTTGGTTGCCGGCCCAGAAGCCGGTATTGCTGATCGGCAGGTCCACGAGGGCCGTATCCAGGAATTTAAGATTGCCGGTCCAGTTAAGGGTTTCTTCATTGCCGCCTGCAACTTTGTATTTGATCACGGCTGCAGTCAGCGGGTTCTTACCGGAGTTGCGGATAATTACCTGCGGGGTATGGCAGATCGGGTTAACACGCGATACGGCAAATGCGTCGCTGGGTTTTACGATATCGTAGATTTCTGCATCGTTGTTGCGGGCCGGAGTTTTGTATTCGATCACCTGCAGACCCACGTCGTACACACCATTGCCGGTATTGGGGGCTGAGGTAGGAACAGGCGCTATATTATAATCCAGGTTGATCTGGCTACCGGACATATATTGGGTCACGTTGAAATCGTGCGGCTTGATGATATCGCCGGGGCACCAGCCTTCGCGGTCGTATACCCAGGTACCGCCCTGCGGGTAGATCGGGTTGAGCCCGCAATCCTGGCGCTGGATACGGAAGGTATTTACATTCTGTCCATTGGATTTATAGTAGTGGTTGTTGAACATAAACTCGCAGCAACCGTTGGGATAGCCAGAACCGGCATTTTCAGCGCCGCCATGGCCTGTTACGTACGACCGGAACTTCACGGCGCCTGTGTTCGGCAACAGGTTCAGGGTCATCGGGCTCAGTACGGTGTCGGAGGCTATGGCGCCGTATTTGTATTGCGCCCAGCCTTTACCCCAGGGCTGCAGGATACGGTTCACTTCGGCGGCAGGCTGCCCCTTGATAAACGCAAATTTTACATCCTGTATTTCCTGGGTACCACCTACTTCAAGATCTACGGTATCCTGCAGCAGGGCGTAGTAATCGGTAACGTCGTACACACGGGTACGGCCATTACCCAGGCTCAGGTTGATGCCATAAGGCGAAATGCTGCGGCCGATCTCGTATTTAACGGTATTGCTGTACCAGTTGATGTTGTAGTTGACGAGCATGGAATCCCTGGCATTGGCGAAGGAATCCACTTTTACGCCGTTCTGGAAAATATAGCCGTAGGCATTGGTCCAGGCCGAACGTGTAGCGGTATAAATAGCCGGGTTGGCCGGGTCGTTATCCTGTATGATATGGTTGCCGCCCGGGTTGCCATAGAATTTTACCAGCACCGGCGGGGTATACACGGTATCGTTTACCGCTACGGAATCGATATGGGAGGTATAAGTATTGCGTTCGAAAACGATTTGCGGACGCCAGTTCAGGGTCTGCGCATTGTAGTAGATGTCTCTTGCTTTTACGGCTTGCCACCACATATTACCGCTCACCAGGCCCTGGTGCTGGGCTGCCGGCGATACGTCGGCAATGGTGTTCAGCGTACCGGTATTGAGGCGGTAGTCGGCTTTAAGATGACTGAAGTCGGGATGAGAGGCGGTGATGTCGCGGCCTACCCAATTCCGGATGTCTGCTCCCGAAAGGGCTTTGTCCCAGATGCGGAGGTGGGAGAATTTGCCCAGGTAGAAATAACCGCCCTCGCGCGATTCGCCCAGCAGGAAATCGCCTGCAGTAGCGGTACTCAGGCCCGGCCTGTATTTGGTATAAGCCAGGGCGCCGTTCATATAAAAGCGGAAGGTATCGTTGGCATAGGTAACAGCCAGGTGTTTCCATACTTTTTTGGTATTGGGACCGGAGAAGTTGGCATCGTTGGTACCCCAGAGGTTAAGCCTGTAGCTATTGTCGGGTGTTGTGGTACGGAAGGTGAAATCCGCACTGGCCGTGCCGCGCAGGCCTGCGCTGAACAGGGTGCCTTCGGGCCCGATAAACGAATCTACATTGATCCACATGTCGTAGGTGCGTGGCGCGGTGCCGGCAAACATATTCAGGCTGGGATCGAACCGTACATTACCGCCTGTGTTACCAAACGATCCCATGGCGTAATTGGTCGTGGTGCTGAACAGGCCGGAAGGGATGGTCGTAGCCTGGCCCAGTATGGATGCGCCTGTTCCTGTCGTTGCATTCTGGAACGAAAAGTCGATCAGGATATTGGAGGTGCCGTCCCATACGAAGGGTGTGCTGAACTGGAAACTGTTCAGGCCCGCGGTGGTAATGTTGCGATGATAGTTGTATACGGTTTTCAGCGTATCGTTCTCCATGGCCTTAACCGTGAAACTGTCGGCGGTTACCTGTTTCATCCGGATCATCACATTGTTGATCATGCCGGCACTGTTCTGGAAGTTCAGCTGGATACCCGTGATATTGCCCGCGGTAAGACCCGCTGCCAGCAGTTCGGAAGCCTTCCAGATAAACTGGCTGCGTTCGCGGCCGACGGAAAGGCTGAAGGGGTGGGCCATAGGCACGGTGCCCGTGCCCGTATTAAAGGACGTAGCCGAGGTTACGTTGTCCACCACGGTATTATACAGGAACGACCGGTTCACGTTATACTGCGGCTGTGGTGCGTAGCGTAGGGTGTCGATATTGCCGTTGTCGTTCACGGTAAAGTAACGGCCCTTTTTAAGGGTGGAGTCGAGTTTGCCCCTATGGTCGTAAATGCTGTTGAAATAGATATAATCCCATTCGCCGCAGGCATAGTTGCCATCGCCCGATTTATCCGGGTAACATTTGATATTGAAATACATCAGGATTTTCCGGTAGCTTTCATCGGCTGTAGGGAAAAAGAAATTAGCCCTGCGTGTCCAGAGGGTATCAAAGGTATAGGTCTGCACCCAGGTAGTATCCTGTGCCTTCAGCTTTAGCGAGGGGGCCAGGAAGAGCAGCCCGAAGAGCAGCAGGCAATAGTTGAGTTTTTTCATAAAATATAAACGCTGTTTTGATCGTGATGTACTAAAGAAAAATTAGATGCTAAGGGATTAAGACAAGACTTCTGCGGTGCGGCGCTCCCGGGCATGCCTGCTTCTGCAGCCGCTGCGAAACAGGTAGAGCACGGCGAGCAGCAGCCCGAACAGGCCTCCTGAATAACTGGCGTTATGTATGGCACCGGTAACGATAAAGCTCACTTTATCACGCAGGTTGTCGGGCATCCACCAGGAAACGCCATGGCCGGCCAGGTAATAGCTGCCGTAGCAATAACCGCCGATGCTGAACAGTAGGGTGGTGACCAGGACGATAAGCAGGGAACGGCGCAGGGCGCGGCGCATACTGGTATGATCGGGATAGAGCAACATGCCGATAAAGCCGAGAATAATACCGATCAGCGCACCTACCCACCAGGAGGCATAGAAGCCGATGAGCGATACTCCGGTACGGAAACCGGTATCGGGACCAAGGCGGAACTGTGGAAATTTAAACTGCGTAAAATATTCTTCCGAGATAGAGGCGGTAACCTGGTCATGTAAAATACCATAGGTGCCTGCGAGTATCACAGACAGGAATATTGTAGTAGAAAGTACTCCCGATTTACGCATCGCCAAATATAATAAATTATAACCTGAAAACATAACGACGGCACCCTACATAAAGGTGCCGTCGTACAGGTATTATTTGGCGTTATTTTCGATGCAATTACCAACCCAGCAGGTAAGCGAAGATCAGCGGTGCAACGATGGTCGCATCGCTTTCTACAACAAACTTGGGCGTATGGATATCCAGCTTGCCCCAGGTGATTTTTTCGTTGGGTACAGCGCCGGAGTAAGATCCGTAAGAGGTGGTAGAATCGGAGATCTGGCAGAAGTAAGACCAGAACGGCACATCATGCCACTCGAGATCCTGGTACATCATCGGCACCACGCAGATCGGGAAGTCGCCCGCAATACCGCCGCCGATCTGGAAGAAGCCCAGGCCTTTGCCGGTACTCATTTCGCGGTACAGCTCGGTAAGCCATACCATGTACTCGATACCGCTTTTTACGGTGCTGGCCTGCAGTTCGCCTTTGATCACATAACTGGCGAAGATATTGCCGGTAGTGCTGTCTTCCCAACCCGGAACGACGATCGGCAGGTTCTTTTCTGCTGCAGCAACGATCCAGCTGTCTTTAGGATCGATCTCGTAGTATTGCTCCAGCTCGCCGCTCAGTACTACTTTATACAGGAACTCGTGGGGGAAGAAACGTTCGCCGTTGGCCTGTGCATCTTTCCATGCTTTTTCCAGGTGCTTCTGCAGGCGGCGGAAAGCCTCTTCTTCAGGGATACAGGTATCGGTTACGCGGTTGTAGTGGTTTTCCAGCAGGTCCCATTCGTCCTGTGGGGTAAGGTCGCGATAGTTGGGCACCCTTTTATAATGCGAGTGGGCTACCAGGTTCATCACATCCTCCTCCAGGTTAGCGCCGGTGCAGGAAATCATATGGATCTTGTCCTGGCGGATCATTTCGGCCAGCGAGATACCTAATTCTGCGGTACTCATGGCCCCGGCCAGCGATACCAGCATTTTACCACCCTCTGCCAGGTGGGCTTCATAACCTTTGGCCGCGTCCATCAGGGCAGCAGCGTTAAAGTGGCGGTAATGATGTTGTATGAATTGAGAAACCGGTCCTTTACTCATGTTGTTCTGTTTATTTATAGCGTGTTGATATTTAGGTTAAGCGTTGCAAAATTAGGATTTTGAATCGGCTTCGCCGTTCCTGTGCACCAAAATTTAATTTTTTATGCAACAAAAAGATGCCGGGCAGATTTTTTGCCCCGGGTAAAAGAAATGATTTTAGCTGACAGCCGGTAAGGACAGCGGCTTTTGTATAGTCCGGAATTGTTATTTGTAGCCAGGTACCCGTTCCAATATTCATTTTCTTATTTTTGCACCGTTTTTAAAGTATAACAACGACTATGGCAGAAGAAAAAGTGGTGCAGTATGACGAGGATAGCATCCGGTCGCTCGATTGGAAAGAGCACATCAGGCTGCGTCCGGGTATGTATATCGGTAAGCTGGGCGACGGCAGCAGTATGGATGATGGTATCTATGTATTGCTGAAAGAGGTGGTCGATAACTGTATCGACGAATATACGATGGGGCATGGCAAGCAGGTAGAAATTACCATCGCCGACGGTTCTGTAGCTATTCGCGATTACGGGCGGGGCATTCCCCTGGGTAAGGTGGTGGACGTGGTCAGCAAGATCAATACCGGTGCGAAGTACGACAGTAAAGCATTCCAGAAGTCGGTAGGTTTGAATGGTGTGGGTACCAAGGCGGTAAACGCATTGAGCAGTTATTTTAAAGTAACCTCCTACCGCGAAGGTAAAGCCAAGACCGCCGAATTCGAAAAAGGCAACCTGATCAAGGAACATAAAGAAATAAGTACCAGCGAGGCCAATGGTACGGCCGTATTCTTCACACCCGATAATACGGTATTTAAACACTACCACTTTATCGGCGACTATGTGATCAACCAGATCTGGAACTATTGTTACCTGAATGCCGGCATGGCTATTTATTTTAACAGTAAAAAATATGTTTCCAAAAACGGCCTGCTCGACCTGCTTACTAATAAGACCAGTCCCGACGAACTGCGTTACCCGATCATTCACCTAAAAGGCGAAGATATCGAAGTGGCGTTGTCGCATACCGGCGATTATGGCGAAGAGATCTATTCTTTTGTAAATGGCCAGCATACCACGCAAGGTGGTACGCACCAGCAGGCTTTCCGCGAGGCTTATGTAAAAACGGTCCGCGATTTTTATAAAAAGGATTACGATGCCGCCGATATCCGCCAGAGTATCTGCGCCGCTATTTCGGTAAGGGTACAGGAGCCGGTTTTCGAATCGCAGACCAAGACCAAACTGGGTTCGATCACGACCTACGAGAACGGTCCTTCGATGAAAAGTTTCGTGCTGGACTTCCTGTCGCAGGAGCTCAATAACTACCTGCATAAAAATACTGCTGTAGCCGAGGCCCTGAAGAAACGTATCGAACAAAGCGAACGCGAAAGAAAAGAACTGTCGGGTATCCGTAAGCTGGCTAACGAGCGTGCTAAAAAGGCCAATGTACATAACCGCAAATTGCGCGATTGCCGCGTGCATCTTAACGAAGAGCCGCCGGCCAAGAACCGCGAGACTTTCCAGGAAAAACAACTGGAGTCTACCATCTTTATTACGGAAGGGGATTCGGCCAGCGGTTCGATTACCAAAAGCCGCAATGTAGAGACCCAGGCGGTATTCAGCCTGCGGGGTAAGCCGCTCAACAGCTTCGGGTTGACCAAAAAAGTGGTGTACGAAAACGAAGAGTTCAACCTGCTGCAGCATGCCCTCAATATCGAAGAAGGTATGGACGGGCTGCGGTTCAACAATATCGTGATCGCTACCGATGCCGACGTGGATGGTATGCACATCCGCCTGCTGATCATGACCTTCTTCCTGCAGTTCTTTCCCGACCTGGTGCGCAACGGCCATATCTATATCCTCGATACGCCTTTGTTCCGTGTAAGGAATAAGCAGAAAACGATTTATTGTTATAATGAAGAAGAAAAACAGAAGGCGGTAAAAGAGCTGGGCAACAAACCCGAAATTACCCGCTTTAAAGGTCTGGGCGAGATCTCCCCCGAAGAGTTCGGACGTTTTATCGGGGACGATATGCGTAAGGAGCCGGTGCTGTTGTCTAAGGATGCCCATATCCAGAAATTGCTCGAATACTTTATGGGTAAAAATACACCTGCCCGCCAGGTGTTCATTATCGACAACCTGAGGATCGAAAAAGACCTGGCAGAAGATACCGCCGCCTGATCCGGAAGCATAACCGGCCGGGATGCCGTATAAGACGGGCGCCCCGCCACGGTTGACCGGAGTGGGGTACCTCATATAACGAAGCGCCTGCAGCAAACGCTGCAGGCGCTTCGTCGTGTAATAATGCCGGGTTAATACAGTGATAATGCAGGCGTAACGCCCCCTTAATTCAGGGGTAACATTGTGGAAATAATTTCGCCGCCATTGTTTGCTCAATTCTAAAAAATATACCGCAATGGTTCGCATTTCTATTAAACAAACTCTGCTCTGCACCCTGCTCAGTCTCAGTACCGGCGCGGCTTTCGCCCAGGGCCCCGGCCTGGTGATCCAGCGTTTCTTTACCAAACCTTCATCCGGCAACGAATCGCCTTATGAATTTGTGGAACTGCTGGCTACCCGTACCATCGACTTCAGCACCGACCGTTATACCGTCGTGTTCTGCGATGCAAAAGATGCCAGCACAGCAGGCTGGCCGCAGGGTGGCGCCTTTTCCTATGGCTTCGAGATACCGGTAAGCGCAGGTACGGTAACGGCAGGTACGCTGGTATATGTAGGCGGTTCTTCGCTGGCGATCGGCGGCAGCTCCTGCAAAATAGTACGCCAGATCAATACTTCTACTACCAATGGCGATGGCTTTGGTAATCCTGCCTCCGGTACAGGTGGTGTGCTGGGCAATGGCGGCGGTCATGCCGATGGCCTGGCCGTATTCAATACCACGGCTGCAGCAATTACCAGCGCTACCATCCCCGCCGATGCCGTATTCTTCGGTACTGCTGCGGGTAATGCCGCCGGTAAGTTTAAAGTGCCTGCCAACGATATGTATGCCGGCGGCACCTTCGGCACCGGCGCCGGTAACAGCACCCTGGCCAGCGATCCGGGCGGCGGCCAGTATGTGGTGGGTACGGGTACCTTCAATACCGTAACCGGCGCCTGGAGCACTCCCCGCAGCTGGGCTACCAGCACGGCACAGCCTTCTTGTGCCAATGCGCCGGTAATTACCCTGTCCAATACGCCACCGGCAAGCAATACCCTGAGCATTACGGTCAACACGACGCTGAACACCGCTTTCATTGCTGCTCCGCAGATCAGCGGTGTGCTCAGCGATCCTACCGATCCTGCAGCGACTACCGGCCTGGTCCTGGATATAAAAGACAACGGTACCTCGATCCCCGCTACCGATTACACCTTAACGGGTAGCAGCAGCAATGCCGCGGTGGTAACGGATGCCAATATCCAGGTTACAAAAGCCAACGGCAGGGCCACGATTAAAATCCTGCCTTCCGGCGCGGGTTATGCCACGCTCACGCTTACCCTTACCAAAGCCGGGCAGACCACTACATACCTGATCAGTTATGCAGCCTCTGCAGCGGCAGTCAGCCCTGCGCTTACGGTATTCCATACCGGTTATTCCGACGGCTCTGCCGCGGTATCGCTGGACGATAACTATATGGTGATCCCCGACGATGAAAAAAATGTACTGAACGTTTATGATCGCAAGCATTCCGGCCTGCCGGTTAAAAGCTTTGACTATAGCGGCATTGCCGGCCTTAACCTGACCGATCTCGATGGCGCTGCCCCGCGCGAGATCGATGTGGAAGCCGGTGTGCGTGGTATCGCTAATGCAGGCCGCACCTACTGGATGGGCTCGCATAGCAACAAGAGCAATCCTTCATTTAACCTGCGTCCTAACCGTAATCGCATCTTTGCCCTGGATGTTACCGGTACCGGCGCTGCTACGGCATTTACCTATGTGGGTAAATACGATGGCCTGCGTACGGCGCTCAGTACCTGGAGCACTACATATAACCTGGGTCTGGACGTAAGCATGGCAGGCGGCAACGATCCCAAACTGATCAATGGTTTCAATATCGAAGGCATGGCCTTCGGCCCGGATAATACGACTATGTACATCGCTTTCCGCGCACCACTGGAGCCGGTAAGCAGCCGTATCAATGCGCTTATCGCCCCGGTACAGAATTTCGAGACCTGGTTTGGCACCGGCACCACCACCACCCCGGTATTGGCTGCACCTATCCTGCTGAACCTTAACGGCCGGGGTATCCGCGAAATTACCCGCCTGGGCGACAATAGTTATATCATTATCGCCGGCGACTACGATGATGCAGGCCTGCTGGCCTCTGCCGTTTACCGCTGGAATGGCAACCCTGCCGATGCGCCTGTGGCCCTGCCTGGTTTTGATGTCAACAACCTGAACCCAGAAGGTGTATTGCCGGTGTACAATAGCGGCACTATGCTGCAGGACCAACTGCAAATGATCAGCGATAACGGTACGGCTGTATATTATGGCGATGGTACTGTAGCCAAAGACCTTACGGTAAACAATTTCAAGAAATTCCGTTCCGATATCGTGAGCAGCCCGGGTTCCCCGCTGCCGGTTATCTTCCGCGATTTCCGTGCGGTATACCAGGCGCCCGGTAAAGCAGTGCTGCACTGGACGGCATCGATCAATACCGCTACCCGTTACTTTGAAGTAGAACGTTCTGCCGATGGCACCCGTTTCGAAAAAATAGCCCTGGTACCTGTTGTGGGCGAAAGCTACAGTTATACCGACCCGGTATGCTGCAGCGAATATTTCCTGTACCGGATCCGCGAGGTACGTTACGATGATGCAGCCAACTACTCGGCTGCACAACTGGTGCGCCTGCCTGCCGATGCCCATGGTATCGCGATCGGTTACGACAGGGAGGCCGCCACTGCACGTATTACCTGCCAGGAGCGCAATATGGTTAAAACGGTAACCGTGCGTAGTGCCCTTGGCCAGACCGTATACCAGGCGGCATTCAGCGGTAATACGGCGGAATACAACTTCAATACATTGGCACCGGGTATCTATATCGTAGAGGTACGTTATGGTAACAGGGTAAAACAACAGAAGATCGCGAAATAAACGAAGGGTCAGATTTTTTTTACAAATGCCGCATCTCCCTGCAGATGCGGCATTGTTGTTTCCACCCGGGGTGTTAACGATCTTTTGAGCTAAATTTCTCCTTGCTGCTGGCACAGGTGTAGTACTTTTGCACAAAATATCGTCCTTTGTCCTTTCTCTCTTCCTTTCTTACCAAGAATCCCGCGCTAAGGGAAAAAGAATTTAAGTACTACCTGTGTATCCGCTTCGCGCTCATTTTTGCGCTCAATATGCAGAGTACGACTATCTACTACTGGATCTATCATATTACGGAAGATAAGCTGAAGCTGGGCTTCGTAGGGCTGGCCGAGGTAATACCGGCTGTAGTCTGTTCCCTGTTCAGCGGGCATTTCGTAGACCTGCATGAAAAGCGCAGGATGGTACTGATCTGCATTATCAGTTATATCCTGCTGGGGGCTGGTCTCTTCTGTCTTACCACGCCGCTGGCTATGACGCATGTAGGGCAGGATATGGTGCTCTGGCTCATCTATACCTTTGTATTTATAGGCGGCGCTATCCGCGCCTTTTACGGACCGGCTTCCTTTGCCCTGGTGGGCATGCTGGTGCCACGCAGCCTTTATGCCAACGCCACAAGCTGGAGCAGTATGGCCTGGCAGATCGGCGCTGTGCTCGGGCCGCTTACAGCCGGTGTCATGATTGCCTGGAAAGGGGTTGAAGCCGGTATGGCCCTGGTGGTGCTGATCGAGTTTATCCCGCTGCTGGCCATCCTGGGTATCAAGGTGAAGCCTATCCTGAAAAAGGTTAAAGAGCCCATCCTGCAAAGCCTTTCAGAGGGTCTGCGGTTCGTATTCAAAACACCGGTTCTATTGGGGGCTTTATGTCTCGACCTGTTCTCGGTATTGTTTGGCGGGGCGGTTGCTTTGTTGCCGGTGTTCCAGAAGGAGATCCTGCATGTCGACGAACGGGGCTTTGGTATCCTGCGTGCCGCACCGGGTATCGGTGCATTGATCACCCTGGCATTGCTGGCTTTCCTGCCTTTAAAAACGAAACCCGGTTACAAACTGTTTGCCGCCGTCTTCGGGTTCGGCCTGTCGATCATTGTATTCGGTTTGTCGACCAATTTCTACCTGTCCTTTGCTATGCTTATCCTCAGTGGGCTGTTCGATGCCGTAAGTGTTGTTATCCGCGGTACGGTGCTGCAGCTCGTTACACCCGACGAAATGAGGGGGCGCGTGGCCGCGGTCAATACTATGTTTATCAGCTCTTCCAACGAGCTGGGCGATTTTGAGAGCGGGGTTATGGCACATTGGCTGGGCCCGGTAAGGGCAGTGGTCGTCGGCGGCTGTCTTACGCTGTCGGTAGTAGCCATGACCTTCTGGCGGGCGCCGCAGTTGCGCAGGTTCTCCTTTGATGAAAATACACCCAAGCCCGGCGCTTAAACGGCGGATTGATATAAAAAGGCACAGGAGCTACTTCCTGTGCCTTTTGCTTTTTGATTGTATTTTAAAGGATTTCGCCGATGTGTTTTTTGATATTACTGGCCATCTTTTCCATGGGCAGGTCGTTGGGATCCAGTCCAAAGGGATCCTCGATCTCTTCGGCAACCAGCTCGAGGCTGGCGAGTACATAGAAAATAAAGGCCACGATAGGCGCTACATAATAACCCAGCGAAAACACATACCCAAAGGGCAGGGTCATCACATAGATAAAGATGAACTTCTTGATGAAAGCGCTGTAGGAGTAGGGGATGGGCGTGTTCTTAATGCGTTCGCAGGCGCCGCAGATGTCGGTAAAAGAGCTGAGCTCGCCGTTGAGGGTGATCAACTGGTCGCCGGTCAGTTTGCCATTGCGATACAGGGTATTGATGCGTTGCATCATCAGCCCGGCCACCTGGTTGGGTACATGTTTGTTGGTGTCGATCTTATCCCGCTCGGGGTGCTCGGTTTCGTCGAGAGCCATGCGTGTTACTTCGGAACGCAGGTGGTCCTTAAGGGTAAAGGCGTATAAAGGAATGGTTTCTTTAAAGAACATCCGGCTGGCGCGGTCTTCTGTATCCAGCATCACATTAAGTTTGAGGGCCAGGTTGCGGCTGTTGTTGACCAGTGCACCCCAGAGTTTGCGGCCTTCCCACCAGCGGTCATAAGCCGTATTGGTACGGAACACCAGTAGCATCGATATCGCAAAGCCCAGCAGGGTATGCATTACCGGTATATTCTTGACCCAGCTGTTGGCGCTCAGGTGCAGGAACTCTATCTCCCAATAGGCGATGCCTGCCGAGAAGAGGGCAACAAAAATAATGTAGGGAAACAGCTTGCGCAGCGTATCCGATTTGTGGATATGGAAGAGTACCTCGTACCAGTCTTTGGGGTTATAGATCTGCATAGATAGGGTTGGTTGCCCGCAAATTTAATGATTTTGCGAAATGCCTGGTTACGGCGACAAAAAAAGCCTTTCTCATCAGGAGAAAGGCTTTCAAATATTGTATACGGGAGTTCCTTAGTCAATGCTCAGTTCACCCAGTCTCGCCAGGTATTTATCTACCTCGCGGGCCTGCTGGCTGTAAGGGAATTTATTCTTGATCTCGAGGTATAATTTTTTAGCTTCGTCGGCTTTGCCGCTTACTTCGCTGGCCAGTGCGGCGCGGAACAGGTAAAGCGGGGAGATGAAGTTGTCTTTGTCATTGCCTGCAGCTTTTTTGTACAGCTCAATACCTTTACCGGTGTTTTTGCTGTCCATATAAGCATCACCCAGGGCGCCATACGCCAGGAACTGGAGTGGGGTGCCTGCACCATCAAATTTTTCCAGTTGTTTGATCGCGTTAGCGGCATCGCCGGTGCGCAGGTAAGCCATACCGGCATAATAGCGGGCCAGGTTACCGGCTTTGGTACCGTCGTATTTTTTGATCACAGCAAGTGCGCCAAGGTGCTGGCCATCTCCGTTCAGGGTATAGTTGAGCGAGTCTAATTCAAACCAGCGTTCTGCGCTGAATAAAGCGGCTGAAGCTTTTTCTTCGTTAGGTGCCTGTACCAAATATTTGTATCCGAAATATCCGCCTACTAAAACTACGACAGCTACGATAACGCCGATGATCGCTTTTTGATTCTTTTCAAAAGAGGATTGCATCTTCCTTAAGGTAACTTCGCTATCGCTCACAGAAACTTCCTTTACGGGGCTTTCACCTGGGTTTGTTCTTGTTGTGTTTGCCATTATCAGAAATAAAGTAATATAAAAGGTGGGCAAAGTTAAAAATAATTTCTTAAATTTTCTATGTTTCCCTCTTTATTCTTTAACATTTCTTTCCCGGCATTTGGCTTGTTCATATAGTAGTATTTTTTCTGTAAAAAAAGCTGATTTTGTGTTTGTAAAATTGCCGCCGGCCGACAGGCGGCTCCTATAGCTGCTTTCCTTCTTGCCGTATGGCCGCGGCAGGGGAACAGGCAATGGTATAATGTTTACTTTTATGGCACAAACCGGGCAACCAACCGGTTTTACGCTATGGGAGCAAGAATCAGTTATTACCGTATCCGGGAAGGTGCTTCCCTCCCGGGTATATTGGCGCAATATTATACGGTATTCCGGCATTGGAGTCTCGACGCCGATAAGGCCTCGCGGCAGGAATTTGATGAGCCGCTTATTGATGAACGATTAGTGACCTACCTGGAAGAGCATCCTGGTCCGGCATTTGCCCCGCCGGCCGACCCGCGCCTGGCCAACGAGTTGCTGGGCGAGTTTGTAGCAGAAGCCTATGGCTGGACGCCGGATGGCGAGCAGGTATTCCTGCCGGTTAGCCCCTTCCTCAACAAATGGTGTTACGAAAACAGCAACGGGTTAGTGGAACAAACCGGGGATGCCGCGCTCGTCCGGCTCTGGAACTACATCATTAAAGGGCGTTCCCTGGTCGATGGGGCCGATTATCATGGTTATGGCGGCGACTTTACGATTGGGTTCCTCGATGCCGGGGGGCAGCTGGAACTGAAAACCCTGATTACCCAGCATTTTGGCGACCTTGCCGCCAACGCGGGGCTGCATGTTGCAGAGTTCCTGGATGGCGAGCCGCCGGGGGCCGGGCTTGGTTATGTATTGCAGGCTATCGAAGAAGCGGCCGGGAGTGTACTGGTAGCCCAGATCGAGTAAAGGAAAATAGGCCATCCGCAGCGCTTTTAGCATGTTCATACGGTTCTGGTCCCGGTTATAAAAAGAACAGGACCAGCCATCGGCCGGTCCTGGAGTATTGTGTTGTTCGAAAAAGGAATTAGTCCATAATGAAAGGATAGTCCTTCTGGGTATAGATATCTTCGTACAGGGCGCTGTCTTCGGGATAAGGACTTTCTTCTGCAAAAGTCACCGACTCCTCTACTTCGTTTTTCACCCTTTCGTTGATGGCTTCGATCTCTTCGTCGGTAGCCCAGTTGTTTTCCTTGATCTTCCTCAGGGCTTTATCGATCGGGTCATGCTCTTTATATTCTTCTACTTCTTCCTTGCTCCTGTATTTGGCCGGATCACTCATCGAGTGACCGCGGTAACGGTAGGTTTTGATTTCGAGGAAGGTAGGACCGCCTTTTTCACGGGCGCGCTTGGCTGCGCGTTCGATGGCAGTATGTACTGCTTCAGGGTCCATGCCGTCTACCGAGTCGCCGGGCATATCATAAGCATCGGCCAGGCGGTAGATGTCGAGTACTTTAGAAGTACGCTCTACCGAAGTACCCATGGCATAATGGTTGTTTTCGCAAATGAAAATAACCGGCAGCTGCCACAGTACCGCCATATTGAAGGTTTCGTGCAAGATACCCTGGCGGGCTGCGCCGTCGCCAAACATACATACGGTAATCCTGTCGTTGTTATTATAGTTGTCGGCAAATGCGATACCGGCGCCCAGACCAATCTGTCCGCCTACGATACCATGACCGCCGAAGAAACGTTTTTCTTTAGAGAAAAAGTGCATAGAGCCACCTTTACCACCGGTACAACCCGTTGCTTTACCATACAGCTCGGCCATACAGGATTTAGCGCTCACACCTTTGGCGATAGCCAGGCCGTGGTCGCGGTAAGCGGTAATCATATTATCGTCTTCACGGATAGCGCTTATAATACCGGCAGACACTGCTTCCTGCCCGATATACAAATGGCAGAACCCACGGATCTTCTGCATGCCGTATAACTGTCCGGCTTTCTCTTCAAAACGGCGCTGGAGCAACATACTCTCGTACCAGGTCAAATAAGTTTCTTTTCCGAATTGTGTTTGCACAGTTTGACTATTTTTGTGCGAAAATATAAAATCTTTGCAGAAATGCTTGATAAATACTTTGAAAAATGATGTCGCTACAGGTATTGAAGGACCTTCCTTTAAAATATTGACAAATGTCACCTGTAGTGTTGTTGTAGTCTTCATACCAATCGAATTACCCGCTTGTCTTACCTGCAAAAAATAACGCTTACCCAGTTTCGCAATTTCGAGAGACAGGCCTTCAGCTTTGAAGGCCCTGTAACCGGCATTACCGGCCTGAACGGGGTAGGGAAGACCAACCTGCTCGACGCCATTTATTATCTCTGCTACACTAAAAGCTATTTCCAGAGCCGCGAACTTAATAATGTACAGAAAGGCAAGGACGGGTTCCGGGTAACGGGCAGCTTCGAGCGTACACCCGGCTTGCAGGAAGAAATATCCTGCCTCTGGCGCGATGGCAAGAAAAGCATCGAGCACGACCAGGCGCCCTATGAAAAAATAACCGAGCATATCGGCAAATACTCCGCGGTAATGATCGCGCCCGACGATATCGAACTGATTAACGACGGCAGTGAACTGCGGCGCAAATTTATGGATGGCCTGCTCTCGCAGAGCGGCAACGGTTACCTGGAGCACCTGCTGCTGTACCAAAAATACCTGGCCCAGCGCAATGCTTACCTCAAACAGGCGCCGCCGGCTTATGCTGCGCATCCCCTGCTCGATATCTACGACGAACAACTGGCCAAACATGGCGCCGTGCTGATCCGGGAACGCAACCGGTTATCGGCCATAATGCCGGCCTGGGTGCAGGACTATTATGCCCAATTAAGCGGGCGGGCCGAACAGGTGGGTATGCAATATAAAGCTTCTGCCAGCCCCGAAAACCTGCTGCTCGTACTCCAACAGGCACGCAGCCGCGATCTCGACTATCGCCGCACCCAATACGGGCCGCATATGGAAGACTGGCTCTTTTCGCTCGACGGCCAGGCGATGAAGACCCAGGCTTCGCAGGGACAAAAAAAATCTTTCCTGATCAGCCTCAAGCTGGCTCATATCAAATGGCTGCAGGAACTCGGCAAACGCCCCTTCCTGCTGCTGGACGATATTTTTGAAAAACTCGACAAGACGCGGTTGACGCGGCTGTTCGAGCTCTTGCAGCAATGCGAGTTGTCGCAGGTATTTATGACGCATACCGATGCCGCCGACCTCACACAGACCGTTCAGCGCTATTATGATACGTTGCAGCTTATTCGCCTGTAAGCTATCAGGTAAGGTATAGTTTTAAAAAAAATAACAAAAGTTAGAACGGGCTTTTTTAGGATAACTTATCCTATTTTGCTATTGTTGTAGCGTGAAAACTGCTAAAATCGACGATTTATGATTGTATTATCCCTGTTTGGAGCAGAGCAAATTCCATTGGATCTGATTCATGATGTAGAAAAAAAAGCTCCTAACCTTATTCTCTGGGCGGTACCGTTTATGGTATTTTTCTCGGCCCTCGAAATTTTTATCTCCTACAAGCAGGACCATAAGTTTTACGAGAAAAAAGAGACCATCGGTTCTATTCTCGTAGGCCTGGGCAACCTCGTGGTGAGCGCCCTGGTTAAGGTCGTATTCCTCTACCTGGTGGTTTTGGTCTATAACTTTATTCCCTGGCGCATGAGCTTAAACTGGTGGACGCTTATTCCCTGTTATATCCTCTACGACCTCTGCAGTTACTGGGCACACCGCATATCGCACGAACAGCGCTTCTGGTGGGCTACACACGTAGCGCATCACTCCGGCGAACATTATAACCTTACGGTATCCTTCCGCTTAAGCTGGATCCAGCATATTAAGGTCGTATTCTTTATGCCGCTGATCCTGCTGGGCTTTCACCCCATCATTTTTTTTGTAACCAACCAGATCGCAGTACTGTTCCAGTTCTGGGTGCACACCGAATATATCCGCAAATGCCCCAAATGGGTTGAGTACATTTTTGCAACGCCTTCCAACCACCGGGTGCACCATGGTTCGCAGGAACAATACATCGATAAAAATTACGGGGCGACCTTTATTTTCTGGGATCGTATCTGGAAAACCTACGAGCCCGAAGATGAACCGGTGATCTACGGCATTACCACCAATATCGAAAATAAGGCCAATCCTTTCCATATCAACTTCCACGAGTACAAGGATATGCTGCAGGATGTACGTAATGCCAAAGGGCTGCGTCGTAAACTGTTCTTCATTTTCGGCAGCCCGGTAAAGATCATGATGGAAAAGAAGCGACTGGAGGAAGCGGCCGAAGCCGAACTCAAAGAAACCAAAGCCATGGCGGGGACAGTAGTCTAGCCCGGCTGTAAAGTAACGAGCCCTGCAGGATTCCTGTAGGGCTTTTTCGTAAATTGAAGGGCCATGGCGACCGCCCCGCGCCGTGTGGCGGATAATAAGACCGGTATTTTTTCGTTATAAAATTTTACCTCATTTTTGCATCTATGCATATCAAAAAGATACTCAACTGGCTGTTGCCTGTTTTTATATTGAGTCTGGTGCTTGCTGCGCCTTCCTGCAGCAAGAAGGATAAGTTCCTGACTTCGGGCGGAGAGGTTGCCTTTTCGTCGGATACCCTGATGTTCGATACCGTATTTACGGCACAGGGCAGCGCTACGCGCAGCATCCGCATTTATAACAAACAGAAGGACAAAATAAAGATCAGCAGTATCCGCCTGCGCAAAGGCGCCAACTCGCCCTACCGGCTCAATATTAACGGGCAGGAAGGCAAGCAGGTAAACGATGTGGAGATTGCCGGTAACGACAGCGTTTGGGTATTTGCCGCGATTACCATCGATCCTACCGATGCCAATAAACCTTTTGTGGTGGACGACGACCTGGTGGTAACGCTTAACGGCACCGAATTCTCGATACCCTTTATCGCCTTCGGGCAGAATGCTTACTATATCGTAGACAGCGTGCTGACCACGCAAACCTGGAAGAACGATAAGCCTTATGTTATTATCCGCAGCGCATTGGTCGATACCGGAGCCACGCTTACCATACCGGGCGGCGCCCGTATTTACCTGCACCGCGATTCGCGCCTGTTTGTGCAGGGAACCCTCAAGGTAAACGGTACCCGCACCGATAGCGTAACCTTCCAGGGCGACCGTCTCGATCCGCTGGTATGGATCGGCGACTACATCGACCTGCCGGGCCAATGGGGCGGTTTATACTTTACCCAGGAAAGCCATGACAACGAGATCAATTATGCCTTTATAAAAAATGGCGGCGCTTCTACGACAATCAGGATTGGCGGGGAGGATGTACCTGTTCAGCCCGCTACCATCCAGGTCGATAAAGCACTGGTGGCGCGTGCTACACCCACCCTGAAGATTACCAATTCGGTGATCAAAACCTCGCAGGGTTATGGCATTTTTTCCTTTGGCGGTAGTGTTACGGCCGAGAATTGCCGGATCGTGGAGTGCGCCGGCGAAAATATCGCCTTCCTGAAAGGGGGCGATTATAAGTTGTACAATTGTACCATAGGCACCTATGGCAGCCAGTATGTGGCGCATAGCGATAACGGCTCTATGGCCATCCTTAATTACTATGCAACCTCGCAAACTACCTATGATGGCGGCGACCTGAGGGCCGAAATAAAAAACTGTATCATTTACGGATCGCTCGACAACGAAGTGTTCTTCGACAAAAAAAATGATTTCCTGGCCAATGTAACGATACAGAACTGCCTGTTGCGTACGGTAGAAGGCATACCCGCTTTCGTAAACAATATGGGGGGCATTATCCAGAACCAGGATCCCCGGTTTAAAGACGTAAGCAAAGACGATTACCACTTGCTGGAAGGTTCGCCCGCTATCGGTACGGGCATCACCGCCGGTAGCCTCAGTGCCGATCTTGATGGTAAACCCCGCGGTATACCGCCCAGTATGGGTTGTTATGAGTATCAGCCGTAACTAAGGCAGTAGATACGGGATTTTAAAGCAAGCTTATCCCGTCTCCTGTGCTTCCTGTTTCTTTATCGGGATAATTATTCTTTTGTTTTTTGATCGAAGCAAAAGACAAAAAGGCGACACTAAACAACTGCATTGCCTGTTTAGCGTCGCCGATATTCCTTGCACTGAAGCCAATTGCAAGCTGGGATTGGGTATTGCCGGCCATTGATCCTTAATAGCCTTCAAGGTTGATCCATCCTACTTAAATTTCGTCTATATCCGATTGACCCAGAAATTGAACTGGAAATTACCATAGGATACCGGCACATTTTTGATAAATAGCACAACGGTGCCTGTTATATCGGGATAAATCATATAGCCATTTACTGCATTTACATCTGCAGTGTTTACGATAAATTGATAAGGCGTGTTGTTCGATGGGTTTGTGTAGGTGAAAACAAAAGTTACGTTATAGCTGGCCGGAGGAGGATAGACGTTGAAATAGCTTTTAGTTTCAGGGGCAGTGACAAAAACATGATGACTAATGTTGTAGGTTATGTTCGACCCCTGCTGGTAAAAGTCGACGTTGCCTGCAGAACCACCTGTTTCCCGGACGATGTAAATGTTGGCGTCCGCATAGAAGCTTGAAAGAAGCCCGATTGCGATAAGAATAAATGATTTGATTTTTTTCATTTGAAATGATTTTTATTTGTTTAATGGAAATTAAATATAGTTAAATTATTTTATTTATTTTGTGCGGAATGGCTTGGTTTAAATGTTTTTAACAAGCTGAGCTTAAAAAGAAAAAACTTTACTTTTGTACGATGCGGTACAGCTATGCCGTATTACTTTTGTTGACTTTAAAAAACGGATAACCTCCGTATCCTTGTAATATGAAAAAATTTTTCGGCTTCCTGACCGGTATCGCTTTGTTAGCAGGTTCGGTGCATGCCCAATACCAGAATACAACCATTAAAGTAGGACAGAAAGCGCCGGAGCTGAAATTCAACAACACTGCCGATAAAGCCGTATCGCTTGCCGATGTAAACAAAGGCCGTTATGTACTCGTCGACTTCTGGGCCAGCTGGTGCGGTCCCTGCCGTATGTCTAACCCCTCGCTGGTACTGATGTACGATAACTATAAAGGCAAAACCTATAAGAATGCGCCCAATGGCTTTACCATCTTCAGCGTATCGCTCGATAAAAATAAAGATGCCTGGACCCGCGCTATTGCCGCCGATAAACTGGCCTGGGATAACCATGTAAGCGACCTGAAAGGCTGGAAAAGCGAAGCTGCCGAAACCTACGGCGTACAGTTCATTCCGCAGGCCTTCCTGCTGGGCCCCGATGGTAAAGTGATCGGTACCTACAATACGGCTGAAGAAGCGGTGAAAGACCTGGATAAATTTGTAGATGCGGGTGGTGCAAAAGCTAAAGCCCCAAAGACGACCCTGCGTAAAAAAGCCTGATGCTTTTTTTAATCCTCATCCCTTTTCGTATATACTTTGAATAAAATTATCATTATTACGGCGCCCTCCGGCTCCGGCAAGACTACTATTGTAAAACGCCTGCTGGAACGGGATCCCGACCTGGCGTTTTCTATTTCTGCCTGTACCCGTAAGCCCCGCCCGGGAGAAGTGCATGGCAAAGACTATTACTTTCTTACCGAAGAAGATTTTAAAGCAAAGATCGAGGAGGAGGCATTTATAGAATGGGAAATGGTATACACCGGTAAGTATTACGGTACCTTGAAAACCGAGGTAGACCGCATCTGGAGTTGCAACCAGGCGCCCCTGGTCGATATCGACGTATTGGGTGCGCTCAATATCAAGTCGCAATATCCCGACTCTTCCCTGTCCCTGTTTATCAAGGCGCCTTCTACCGAAGAGCTGCGTAAAAGGCTGGAGGCTCGGGGCACCGAAACGGAACATACCCTCAAAGAGCGGCTGGATAAGGCTGCCTACGAGCTGGGCTTTGCCGACCGCTTCGACCGCATTATCGTAAACGATAACCTGGAACAGGCGATTGCTGAAACAATCGAAGTGATCGATGATTTCTTAAAACATTAACGCCGTTGTTATTCCTGTTTTTCTAAAATTTACATCCCTAAAATTTACAATTATGAAAAAACGTAACCTGGTTTTTGCCTTCGCGATCGCCGTATCGCTGGTATCCTGCAACAGCAAAGCCGAAGACACGGCAACAGAAGCCCCGGCCGATGCATCGGCAACTGCCCCGGCAGCTACTGCGCCAGAAACACAGCCTACACCCGGACAGCAACTGGATACCGGTATTGCCCGCACTAAAGAAGCGGCCGCCGAAACCAAACAAGACGTGAAAGATGCTGCGCATGCCGCTTCGGAAGGTATCAAGGATGGCGCGCACAATGCTAAAGAAGGCGCAAAAAATGTAGCGCACGATGTGAAAGAAGGCACTAAAGAGGCGGTTAAAGATGTGAAAAATGCAGCCAAAGAAGGCGCAAAGAAAGTAGAAAAAGCCGCTAAAGACGTAAAAGAAGACCTGAAAAAATAAGTACGGATCTATTCCGCAAAAGGGCTGCAAAATGCGGCCCTTTTTTTGTGCCTGCTATCGCAAAGTGGCAATAACCGGGTTGCGGCCTGCCTGCCGTTTCCTAATTTTGAACGATGAAAGCCCCCGTACTCCTCAGCCTGCCTGTACCCGACCTGTTCAGCTTCGACGAATGTCTTTGGTTCCTCGACCGCGGTCTCGACGATTGTATGCACCGCGTGCAGGACGGCTATCTCTATAAAGCGCTGGATACAGGCCAGGGCAGGCTGCTCTTCCAACTGGGCTGCCGCGAGGGGCAGTTGCAGGTAACATTGCCGGCAGGCGAAGCTTCGGTCTTCAACCTGCAATATCTTAGCGGCTATATCAGGGAGTGGCTGCACCTCGATGCCGGCCTTCAACCCTTTTACCGTAAGCTGGAAAGCGTAAAGTCCCTGGCTTATATGACAACGGCATTCCGCGGATTGCGCCTGCCCGCCATCAACTCCCTGTTCGAGGCTTTGTGCTGGAGCATCATCGGTCAGCAGATCAATCTTACTTTTGCTTATAAGCTCAAACGCAGGCTGGTGGAGCATTACGGCACATCGATCACCGCAGGTAACGTTACCTGTTTTATATTCCCGGAGCCGGCTGCATTGGCCGGTGCCGAGGAGGCCGTGTTGCGCGAGATGCAGTTCTCCCGGCAAAAGATCAATTACCTGGTTGCGCTGGCTGCCGCTTTTGAAGCGGGTGTTATGGACCGGAGCCGGCTCGATGCCTTGCCCTCCTTTGCCGACCGGCAACAGGCGCTGTTGCAATTAAAGGGCGTGGGTGTATGGACTGCCAATTATGTCCTGATGAAGTCGTTGCGCGAGCCGGGCAGTATTCCCCATGGCGATGCGGGTCTCTTGCAGGCCCTGGTAGCGCATGGTATTATGAAAGACCGTAAAGACCTTGCCGCGGCAGAACGCCTGTACCGCAAATTCAAAGGCTGGGAAAGCTACCTGGTCTTTTATCTCTGGCGCAGCCTGGCACCGCGTACCTAAAGCAGGCTGCGAAAGGTGATATTGATCCGTGCTGTTTTGGGAAGCGCCGTTTTGGGCAGGGCATGCAACCAGTGGTGTTGGGTAAGGCCCTGCATCAGCAATATACTGCCGGGCTCCAGGTCTATGGTGTACACCTTTTTTTTATCCCGGTGGTGTTTCAGTTTAAAGCTACGCACCGCACCAAAGCTCAGCGAAGTGATCACGGGGTTAGGGCCCAGTTCCGGCTCATTGTCCCGGTGCCAGCCCATGCTGTCCTGCCCGTCGCGGTACAGGTTCAGCAAGGCGCTGTTAAATCCTTGCCCTGCCAGGGCTTCGGCTTTCTGTTTCAGTTCAGCGAGCGTATCGGTCCAGGGCAAGGGCTGCATGGTAATGCCGGAATAGCTATAGGCTTTGCCTGCATCGCCATACCAGGCGGTAAGCCTGGGCTGCAGCACTTCCCGCCCGAATATGCGGATCGCTTCATGGCGCCAGGGCGTTGCTGCAATTAATTGTTGCAGCAATTTTTCGCTGGCCTCCGGGCTAAACACCGCAGGGAAATAGCGTACATCGCCATCATAAGGCAGGAGATTGCCGGTATCGGTAAAGAGGTTCGTCATCGGGTCTTGTTTTTCCAGGCCTGGTAAGCCGCTTTAAGACAATGGCCGCAGGGCCGGTAGCCCTTGGCAAGGGCATCGGCCTCGTCGGCAAAGAATACCCTGTTTTGCACCAGCATGTTGCGGCCGGAGCGGCAACGTAAAGTTCCGTAGATTTTTAATTTCCGGTTGCCGGCAAGGGTTATGGCTCCACAGCGGAATAAATACCGGAAATGCCTGCTGCGTGTCGTTGGGGTATTGCCGAGTGCGGTATGCAGGATCATAGGCGCTTAACTTAATGCATCATGAAAAATAATCCCCAATGCATACCGCGTGCCGCTGATTACGGCGCTGATGCCATGTTTCATATGGACGCGATAATAGCCCCTGCTGCCCTTTTCGGGCCGGAAGCTGGTGGTAAATACAAGCGCATCGCCTTTCCGGGGACGCAGCACCACGGCCTTCGACTGTGCCCGCGGCACCTGCTGGGTCAATACAAATTCGCCGCCTTCATACTCCTCGCCGGGTTCACTCAGGCAAAGCACGAGTTGCATCGGGAAGTAAATATCGCCATACAGGTCCTGGTGCAGGGTATTAAAACCGCCCGGCCCGTATTTCAAGATCAGCACCGTGGGTTTGTCCTGGCCGGCTGCAATACATTCCTGCTGCAGGGCGGCCAGTTGGGGCGGGAATTGCCGGGGTACCTGTAAGGCCTGCATCCAGCCATTGGCAATCGGCGCCAGCAGCGGGTACATATACGCCCTGATCTCCGCGATAAGCCCGGGCAGGGGATAGCCGAAATATTTATATTCACCCTTGCCAAAGCGGTACCGTTCCATGTTCACGGTTTTACGGTAGCCTTCCTCGCGGTCATAGAGGGCGCGTAGTTCATCGCAGGTTCCCTTCGCCAGGAAGCCGGGCAACAGGGCGTAACCATCACGGTTCATCTGTTCTGTAAGCACTGCGCTGTCCGGTGTTGTTATGATTTGTTTAAGAGCGTGTATCATGCCTGTTGTGCGGCCTCCCATCCGATCATCGCGTTTTTGCGGGTGCTGCCCCAATGGTACTGGCCTATTGCGCCACCCGACTGGATTACCCGGTGACAGGGAATGAGGTAGGCTACCGGGTTCTGGCCTACGGCCGTACCTACGGCGCGGTAAGCGGCAGGATGTTCGATGGCGTCGGCAATGCGGCCATAGGTAGTCAGGTCGCCCGAAGGCACTTTCAACAGGGCCTCCCATACTTTTATCTGGAAGGGCGTGCCTTTAAGGTGCAGTTTAACTTCCTGTAAGCGGTTGCCGTCCTGGTGGAAGATATGCAGGGCATTTTGCTGGTGTTGGTCGGTAAGCTGCCTGTAGTGCGCGTTAGGGAAAAGTGCTTTAAGTTCTGCCAGTGCCAGCGTCTCATCGTCGGCAAAGGCCATATAACAAATGCCTTTTTCGGTAGCGGCCGTCAGTATATTGCCAAAGGGGGTAGTGGCGTAGCTGTAATTGATATCGAGCGCCGCGCCGCCGTTTTTATAAGCCCCGGGTGTCATGCCTTCTATTTTTATAAACAGGTCGTGCAGGCGTCCTGTGCCCGAAAGCCCGGTTTCATAAGCCGTATCCAGCAGGGAGCTTTCTTTTTCTTTCAATACCTGCTTGGCATACTCGATGCTCAGGTAACCGATAAATTGTTTGGGGCTCACACCGGCCCATTCCGTAAACAACCGCTGGAAATGAAAAGGGCTGAGATGCACCTGTTCCGCGATCTTGTCCAGGTCGGGCTGTTGGCGGAAATTGGCCTGTAGGTAGGTAATCGCTGCTGCGACCCGGTTATAATTAAGCTGCTGTTGTGTTTCCATCTTACTTATTTTTTACAGTACAAAATTACCAGCTGCCCGGTGGCCCGGCAACCCGGAAATTGCGCAAATCAGTAAGACAAAGATACAGGATACAGGCGCCCTGGCCTTACCGGCCGGGCGCCTGTACCGGCGTTTATTATACGCCCCATACGCGGTCCTCCTGTTCGGTGTCGGCCGAAAACACCGTTACCGCCGTTATTTTGCCGGCTTCTACGGTGTACATGTCGATATTCGCTACATCCAGGGGCGTTGCGGCCGGCGCTGAAGATTGCCAGTGCAGCGTTACGGCTACCTGGTTGCCACATACACAGGCCTGCCCGATAGCCGCGAGCCGCAGGGTGTTTTCAGTGGCGGCAAACATATGGCCGACCATAGCGAATACCTCGCCGGCATTCTGTTTCAGGCCGGAGGTCTTATTATTGCCGGCTTGCAGCCATTGTACTTCGGGATGGAGCAGGGCGGCCAGTGTCGCATTGTTGCCTTGTTGTACGGCAGTGAGGAAGGCGATGACGGTTTCTTTTGCGGAAGTGTTCATTGTTGTTTTGTTTATCAGTTAAAAAAGAATGCTTCGGTGAAGCGTTTTTGCTTGGAACAAAGGTAGCTGCAGTGTCCTCCTGCATGGTTATCATAACACGACAGAGGCTTATCTTATTACGACATATTGTTCCGGGCTTGCCGGGGAATAGTTACTTTTGAACGATGAAACAACAGCAACGCCAATTGCTCCTGTTGTTGCTGGCTTATGCCGCGCAGCGGGATGTGGATCCGGACCGCCTTTGCCGTCTTGCGGGTTTGGACCGGCAACGCCTGTCGCCGGGCCGCGAGCTTAAGGCCAGCCCCGAACAGGTAAATCGTTTATGGGAGAACGCGGCGGCATTGAGCGGCGACCCGCTTTTCGGCCTGCATTTTGGCGCATCGTCGCAACTGGCGGCCCTGGGTGTAGTCGGCGCCCTGATCGGGACCAGCGATACGGTAGGCGCTGCCGTTAGCCAGGTCTGTACTATGACCGGCCTGTTTACCAGCCTGTTTACCATCGATGCCGAATTGAATACAAAACATTTTACGATGCATTTTCGCCCGGCAGCCGGCGTAGATAGCGCTGCGCCTGCGTTCCGGCATATGATCGATTTCTTTATGGCCTTTGCCGTGCATGAGCTCGATGGCCTGTTGTGGACCAAAGTAATTCCCGATGCCGTGTATACGGTACACAGCGCCACCCTGGAACCTGCGCTGGAACAGGTGTTCCGCTGCCGGCCGCTGTTGCGTAAAGACAAGTATGCCCTGCGTTTTCCGCGGGCCCTATGGGATGAACGGATACTGACTGCCGATTATGAAATGCAGGCCCTGCACCTGCAACAGGTACAGGCGCTCCTGGGACAAAAGCCGGGGCTGGGCGAGTTCGGTACTAAAGTATATGCCTTCCTGATGGCCAATGCTTACCTGGGCTTGCTGTCGCTCGAAGCCCTGGCCGCGGGGTTTAACCTGAGCGGCAGAAGCCTGCAGCGCCGGTTAAAAAACGAAGGTACCGGCTACCAGGAAATTGCCGACCAGGTAAGGCGTTCGCTGGCCGAGTCGTATCTCGGCGCCGGAACTTACCCGATCAAGGAGATCTCGGGTTTACTGGGGTATAACGAAGTGAGCGCGTTTACACGCGCTTTTAAAAAATGGACCGGAACTACGCCGGCCGGTTACAGGAATTGAGATCAGGAGCGGGATTTCCGGCTTCGCAAAGAGATGGCCAGGAGGATCAGATGCAGGCCCAGCAGCACTACCAGGTAGCCCACCGGTTTGGCATTATAGATACCCTGTATAAGCCGGGCCAGGCCGGTAGCCAGCACCAGCAGGGATAGTACCCTTGTCCATAAGATTTGCCTGTGAGCAGGGGGCACGAACAACCGTTCGAGGTAAGGCAGGCCGTGGTTCAGCAAAAGCAGTAAGGCATAAAACACCAGGAAGTGTTTGCCGCTAAGCCGGAAGGGATTCCAGCGGTCGTATTGCTGGTGGATAAAAGCGAGCGGGGCCAGGATGCAAGCCAGTGTGGCGCTGCCGTATAGCCATGTGGCCGTTTGACCGGGGTGTTTGTTTTGCATAGGATTCATCGTGTTGTCGTTTTTGAAGGTTAACTGCCGCCGCATCCGCCGCAACCACCGCCGCATCCGCTGCCACAACTGCTGCCGCAACTACTGCTGCTGCAACTGCTGCCGGTGCTGCTACTGCAGGAACTGCCGCCGCTGTCCTGGTGTTTCTTTTTGGGATCGCGGGGATCGGAGCTTCCGAAGATGCCGGAAAATATGGCCAGGAGCGCTATCCAGGTAGCCACCGGGGTGAAGGTGCCATTGCAGCCGGGTAAGATAAAGAGTAGCAGGAGTAAGGGACTAAGGCGTAAGGCGCGCCGGAGGCGTTTGTAGATAGGGGCTTTCGGCGCCGGGGGGCTGTCTTGCCAGATATGGGATGGGGGCGCTGTGCCGAAGATAACCTGGTATTGGGTAAGCGTGTCCCGCTGCCAGAGCTCGTGTTTGTTGCGGTCTTGCCGGCCGCCGGTGGAAGGGTGATGGTGGAGTTTGCGTTGCAGTACTTTTTCGCAAAAATGCTCCCAGTAGTTTTGGGTATAGACCAGGTGCATATGCCAGACCTCATCGATAATGTGCGGGGGCGAAGCGCCCTGGGGCAGTATACAGCAGAGGTATACAAACTTTTTATACTCTGCAATGGCTTCGGCGGTAAAAGCTGTGGTCCATTGTTGTTCCCTGGCCAGTTTTTTAGAGAAGGGCAGGGCTATGCCCGGTTGGTCGGGGCTGAAGTCGTTGATCCGTTGCCAGAGCGCCTTGTCGGCCACTATCCTGATCCCGGGATCCTGTTGTGTCGTGTTCATGTTTTTCTTTTTTGTTCTGATACAAATATGCACCAACAACCTGCCACAATCGTCTTGTTTTTGTCTTATTAAGTCTTATATTCGTATTATAAACGTATTAGCATGACGAAGGAAGAATTGGTCAACCTGGAGCGGCTTATGAATTACCTCTCATTTCATTATCTCCGTAAAAGCAAATGGGAAGATGTGTCCAAAACAGAATGGACGGCCGTGGTGGCCGAGTTGAATACGGTATTGCAAAAGCCGCAATCCGGGAGGACACCCGTATTGAAGCCTGTGCTGCTGGGCGAACACTATCTCTACGAACACCTGGTGATCAAAAAACTGAAACCCTGGAAAGCCCGAAAACCACTGGCATCCTTAAGTAGCCCCAACTTTGGCCGGCTCAATACGATCGTGGCCGCGCTGGGCTATAACAGCTATATCGATTTTATCAACAATGCAACGGATAATTTCAGTTTCCACGAACTGAAGATCAATATCCCGCTGGCAGAAGGCAATACCCGCCTGCTCGACCACCTGGTCGGCTACTGGTATTGTTATAACCGTAACCTGCCCGAGCACCCCGAGGTGCCGCAGGGCGAAAGGGTATGGCGCTCGGCCATGGAAATTTACAAGTCGGGTGGAGAGTACCTTGTGGAGCGTACCGGTAAGGATCATCATATGTATTACGGCAAGATCACTTCTTATGCCGACTATGTATTCATCATCATGAACAGTACCACCTTTATCCGGCAGCGGCACTTTATCGGCCGCCTGAAGGATGTGAACGATCATATCCGCCAGCCGGGTTTCCGCGTAGACCAGATGAATTTTGTCAGTACCTGCGTCAGTTTTAACGAGGAGCCGATCGCGTTATACGAGATATTCGACCGGGTGCAACACGTACGCGATTTTGAAAAGACCTCGGTAGACCTGGCGCTGGACAGCAAACACCTGCCTAAGCATATCCGCCAGCACCTGCAGGACGCACGGCTGAACCGGATTACCGAGCACTAGGCGCTACAGGATCCAGCTCAGTTCGCCGAAATTATACTTTTCGATGCCCCTGTGCCCGAGCAGTACCAGTTGCCCGTCTGCATTCACTTCCTGCACAAAGGCGGTAAAATCCCGCTGGTTTTGTTTTTCCTGGAAATGCATTTCGCGGTTGCGGCCGAAGAGGTGGTTGTTGTATTGCTGCAGCAGGTTACCGGTTTCCGGGGCTGTTTCGGGGCGCAGGGCATTCAGCATACCGGTACGGACATCGGTTACGATCTCGTAAAGGTCGAATTGCCGGCCTGCGGCCAGGCTCAGCGAGGTGGCATGAGGCAGGTGCTCCGGGAATGCCGGCTGGTTTACATTGATGCCGATACCGATTACGGCATAGGCCCAGTTCATGCCACGGAACACATTTTCAATGAGTACGCCACATGCCTTTTTGTCATTTATGTAGATATCGTTGGGCCACTTTATGGCAACTTGCCACGCATCGGATAAAGCCTCCAAATATTTAGATAACGTTAACGCTACCGACATGCTCAGCCGGAATTGCTGATCGGCGCCCGTTTCGGGCCTGATGATAAGGCTCATAGCGATATTGCCTGCTTCGTCCTGCCAGGTATTACCCCGTTGGCCCTTGCCCTGGGTTTGTCTTGCAGCCCAGATCACCTCTCCGTGTTGTGCCAATCCGTCGTCGATGCGTTGCATGGCATAATTGTTGGTACTATTAATAGTATCAAAGTAATGAAGCCATTTGGGAAATGTATTTTCTGCGTTTTGTGCCAAAAGATTCCTTAATTTTGAACGCAATATAATTGAATAACGAATATAGAACACAGCATTGGAGAAAATAATAAGTTCGCTTAAAAGCCGCACCAAATCAGCCACGCGTACCAGCCGCGACAGCCGGTTATTTCAAACCATCCTGAAAGCCATTCATGATAAAAAAGGGGAAAATGTCGTTTCGCTCGATCTGACCAGGATTGACGAAGCGGTAGCGGATTTTTTTATTTTATGCGAAGCGCAGTCGCATGTCCAGATCAAAGCCATTGCCGATAATATCGAAGAAGAAGTGCGTAAGACCTGTGATGAGAAGCCTTATCACACCGAGATCGGCCCGGCATGGACCCTGGTAGACTACGTAAACATTGTAGTGCATGTGTTCCAGACCGACGAACGTAAATTCTACGATCTTGAAGGTTTATGGATGGATGCGGAGCGCATGGAGCACCCGGCATCCTGATATCCGCGTTCCCCGAATAAATTGCATTTATTTTTAACAGGTATAATAAAAACGTCCGTTAATTTAAACCCGGTCTCCGGTTAGCGGATAGTATTGTAACCTTTCCCTGGAAAGGTTTTGCCGAGCGGCCTTTTTTCTGCATTGACCGACGAAAGCCCGCCCGGTAGGAAATCAGAGGATTTATGGAAGAGAATAACAGCAGAGGTGGGAAAGGCGGTTTACCCCCGGGGTTCGACAACTCACCCAAAAATAACCGCAAAGGTCCTAAATTCAATATGTATTGGATTTACGGCCTTATTGTACTTGCACTGATCGGCCTGCAATTTTTTGGAAGCAATATGCAATCCCAGGAGAAAGAAATTTCTTTCCTGGAGTTTCGCCAGGCTTTCCTCGACCAGGGTAAAGTAAAAAAAGTAATTATCGTCAACAAGGAAGTAGCCGAAGTGTTCCTGAATAAACCGGCGCAAACCCCTCCCGCCAACCAGAACCCCATGGGCCTGGGCGCACCAAGGGAGAGTGAGCCCGACTTTAAATTCAACATTGGCTCTTACGATGTATTTGACCGTAACTTCCAGGAAGTGATGAAAAAATACGTGGCAGAAGGCCGGCCGGAAGTGCCGGTTACCCTCGAAAACAGGGGCAGCTTTTTCCGCGATTTCTTAAGCACAGCCCTCCTGCCGATCATTATCCTGATCGCGATGTGGGTACTGATCTTCCGTAAAATGGGCCCAGCGGGCGGTGGCGCCGGCGGCGGCATCTTCAACATCGGTAAATCCAAGGCCCAGTTGTTCGAAAAAGGTACTAAAGTCAATATCACGTTCAACGATGTAGCCGGTCTCGACGAAGCGAAAGTAGAAGTGATGGAAATCGTTGACTTCCTGAAAAATCCTAAAAAGTATACGTCGCTGGGTGGTAAGATCCCGAAAGGCGCTTTGCTGGTAGGTCCTCCGGGTACCGGTAAGACGCTCCTTGCCAAAGCCGTAGCCGGCGAGGCCCAGGTGCCCTTCTTCTCCATGTCGGGTTCCGACTTCGTGGAAATGTTCGTGGGCGTAGGCGCCAGCCGTGTACGCGACCTGTTCAAACAGGCACGCGACAAGGCGCCTTGTATCGTATTTATCGATGAGATCGACGCCATTGGCCGTGCAAGGGGTAAAAATGCCGTAATGAGCAACGACGAACGGGAGAACACCC
The DNA here is from genome assembly GCF_003014535.1 of Taibaiella chishuiensis. Lineage (GTDB taxonomy): Bacteria > Bacteroidota > Bacteroidia > Chitinophagales > Chitinophagaceae > Taibaiella > Taibaiella chishuiensis. The sequence goes on from NZ_PYGD01000003.1 coordinate 108,128, forward strand.
TGAACCAATTGCTCGTGGAAATGGATGGTTTCGGTGGCGACAGCGGTATCATTATCCTGGCGGCAACCAACCGTCCCGATGTACTGGATTCCGCCCTGCTGCGCCCGGGCCGTTTCGATCGCCAGATCTCGATCGACGTACCGGATGTAAAAGGAAGGGAAAAAATATTTGAAGTGCACCTGGCCCCGATCAAAAAATCGAAAGACCTGAATATCGCCAAACTGGCGGTGCAGACACCGGGTTTTGCCGGCGCCGATATCGCCAATATCTGTAACGAAGCAGCCCTGTTTGCCGCCCGTAAAGGCAAGACCGAGGTGGACATGAGTGACTTTAATGACGCGATCGACAGGGTAATCGGTGGCCTGGAAAAGAAAAACAAGATCATTTCCCCGGATGAAAAACGCGTAATCGCTTACCACGAAGCCGGGCATGCCGTTTCCGGATGGTTCCTGGAGCATGCGCATCCGCTGGTTAAGGTTACTATCGTACCGCGTGGCGTAGCAGCCCTGGGTTATGCACAATACCTGCCTAAAGAAATGTATATCCGCAATACCGACCATATGATCGACGATATGTGTATGTCGCTGGGCGGCCGTGCGGTGGAAGAACTGGTGTTCGGTAAAATCTCTACCGGTGCGCTGAGCGATCTGCAGCACGTTACCAAAATGGCTTATGCTATGGTATCGGTATACGGTATGAACGATAAAGTGGGTAATATCTCCTTCTACGACGGACAAAGCGAAGGCAGCTTTACCAAGCCGTACTCTGAAGAGACCGGCCGTATTATCGATGAGGAAGTACGAAAACTGGTGGACAGTACCTACCTGAAAGTGAAAGAACTGCTCTCCGTTAAAATGGATGCCGTTAAGATCATTGCCGAACAACTGCTGAAAAAAGAAGTACTGTTCAAAGACGACCTCGAAAACCTGATCGGTAAACGTCCTTACGAAACAGAAGAAACATTCTTCGAAGATATTCCGCCGGTAACCAATCTGCCACTGGGTGATGTGATCCCTAAAAGCGATGCACCATCTGTACAGCAGGGACCGGAAGAAGGACAGGGTATCGCTTAAAAATATAAAGCAATAGCATCATAAAAAAACGCAGGCCTTAAGGTCTGCGTTTTTTATGTTTATTACTGGCCTGTCCTCCTGCGCGTAGCGAAGAATCTCCTTTTTGAGTAGCAAGTATCAGGTATCAGGTATCAAGCGGGAGTGTTGTCATCCTGAGCGTAGCGAAGGATCTCATCCCTTAGCTGGCTTCAATAGAGTGGTATCTGCAATGGAAGCTGTCCTCCTGAGCGTAGCGAAGGATCTCATCAGTTAGCTGGCCGTATTAAAGGGGATTATCAAAGGGAGTGTTGTCATCCTGCGCGTAGCGAAGAATCTCAAGTTTTATCATAAAGAAAGTCCACCGCGGGAGGTGGACTTTCTTTTATCTTATAAGGCAGCTGCCTGTTAATCCATTTCGGGATACAGGGCGAAGCCGCGCATGTATTCATTTACTTCTCCTTTTACGGCAGCTACTACCTGTGCATCTTCGGGGCTCATCAGCACGCGATCCAGCCAGTTTACGATCAGGCTCATATCGCTTTCTTTCATACCCCTGGTGGTAATGGCCGGTACACCTACACGGATACCGGAAGTTACGAAGGGCGATTTATCGTCGAAGGGCACCATGTTTTTGTTCAGCGTAATATCGGCCTGCACCAGCGCATTTTCGGCTTTTTTGCCGGAGATGTTTTTGTTACGCAGGTCGATCAGCAGCAGGTGGTTGTCTGTACCGCCGGAAACGATATCGTATCCTTTTTCGAGGAAGGCGGTAGCCATCGCCTGTGCATTGCTCTGCATCTGGCGGGCATAGGCTTTGTATTCGTCCTGCAGGATCTCGAAGAACGAAACGGCTTTGGCTGCGATCACATGTTCCAGCGGACCGCCCTGTAAACCCGGGAATACCGACAGGTCGAGCAGTTGGCTCATCATACGGATATCGCCTTTAGGACCTTTCAGTCCCCATGGGTTTTCGAAATCGTTTTTCATCATAATGATACCGCCACGGGGACCACGCAGTGTTTTGTGTGTGGTTGAGGTAACGAAATGACAATGATCGAAAGGAGAATTGAGCAGGCCTGCGGCGATAAGACCAGCAGGGTGCGCGATATCGGCCAGTACCAGGGCGCCTACTTTATCGGCAGCGGCGCGGATGCGGGCATAATCCCAATCGCGGCTATAGGCCGAGGCGCCGCAGATGATCAGTTTGGGTTTTACTTCAAGTGCTTTGGCTTCGAGCGCATCGTAATCTACGCGGCCGTCTTCTTTACGTACGCCGTAGTGATGGGCCTGGTAAGCCTTACCGGAGAAGGTTACCGGCGAGCCGTGGGTCAGGTGGCCGCCCATGCTCAGGTCGAGGCCCAGGATCACATCGCCATGCTGCAGTACGGCAAACTGTACGGCAGTATTGGCCTGTGCGCCGCTGTGCGGCTGTACATTCACATAGTTCACATTAAAGATGGCTTTGGCCCGGTCGATGGCCAGCTGCTCGCTTTTGTCGACCACTTCGCAACCGCCGTAATAACGTTTGCCGGGATAACCCTCAGCGTATTTATTGGTCATTACATTGCCCATGGCCTGCATCACCTGCAGGCTGGTCAGGTTTTCGGATGCGATAAGCTCCAGGCCCCGGCGCTGGCGGTCCAGCTCCTCTTTAATCAGGCCAAATATCTGTGTGTCTCTTTGCATAAGATTGATGAATGTAAGGGAGTAAGCGTTTCTTTAAGTAAAATAAGGCGCCAGCTTTTCGAAAAGGATGTCCGGCATGGGTATTTTTCTGCGGGCTACGGGGTCGAAGAAAACGAGGGTGACGATACCGGTGTTCAGGAGCTTCCCGTTCTCGTTGTACAGGTCGGAGTGGAACTGGATCTGCGGGCTTTCCTTATCCAGCACTTTAAGGCTGGTCTTAACCGTAACCAGGTCGTCGTATAAAGCCGGGCGGAAGTATTTGGCATTCATCTCCACCACGGGCATCATTACGCCCTGCTCCTCCAGTTGCTTATAGGTAAAGCCAAGCTGGCGTATAGCTTCGGCACGGCCCTGTTCGTAGTACAAGGCGTAGAAGCCATAGTAGAGATAGCCCATTTGGTCGGTTTCCCCGTAGCGGACGCGTATCTGGGTGTCGGAAGTATACATAGCAATTATAAAACAGGGATAAGGTCCGGGGGGTAATGCCCTGCCGGTAACCTTATCCCCGGGGCGTTAAGCCATATTGTGAAACACGCGTTGTACGTCGTCGTCCTGTTCAACACGCTCGATCAGTTTAAATACGTCTTCGGCCTGCTCTTCAGAAACCTCTACGGTATTCATCGGCAGCCATTCCAGCTCTGAAGAGATCGCAGTGATGCCTTTTTCTTCCAGGGCTTTCTGCATGTTGCCAAAGTCGGCAAAGTCGCAGCGTACGATAATATTGCCTTCGCTGTCTTCGCCCAGCTCGTCTAGACCGGAGTCGATCAGTTCCAGTTCCAGGTCGTCGGTATTGAGGCCTTCGGGGCTCAGTTTGAATACGCCCAGGTGTTTGAAGGTAAAGGCCACGGAACCGCTGTTGCCCAGTGTGCCGCCGCCTTTGTTGAAGTGCGAACGTACATTGGCTACGGTACGGGTTGTATTGTCGGTAGCCGTTTCTACCAGGATGGCAACGCCGTGGGGGGCGTAACCTTCGTAGAGCACCTCGTCGTAGTTGCTGGTATCTTTACCGAGTGCATTCTTGATCGCAGCTTCCACACGGTCTTTCGGCATGTTGATGCTCTTGGCATTCTGCATGCAGCGACGCAGCATCGGGTTGTTTTCAGGATCCGATCCGCCTTTTTTTACAGCAATAGCAATCTCTTTACCTATCCTGGTAAACCCTTTTGCCATTTTATCATAACGGGCAAACATCTTGGATTTACGAACTTCGAATATACGTCCCATAAACTTGGAATAATTTTAATTAACAGGTTGCAAAATTAGACAAAAAATATCGGGATTGTTCATAATTGTTATGCCGTTATCCTAAGAAGTATTACCATTTTTAAGCTTACATTTGCAGGTATTTTTTACGATAATTTCATGAATAAAATAAAAATAAACGAAGGCCCTGAGCTCGAAGTGACGGCCTTGCCGGCTGAAATGAAAATCGCGGATAACCACCTTTCCTGGGATCTCCGTAAAATGCCGGATGGTACCTATCATATCCTGGCCAACGGTAAAAGCTATAATGCTATTCTCGAAGAAATAGACCGTGCTGCCAAAACGCTGAAACTGCGTATCAATGGTAATCGTTATGAACTGAGCATCCAGGAGCCGATCGATCAGCTGCTGAAAAAGATGGGACTCAATATTGCCAAATCCAATAAAGTAGAATCGATCAAAGCGCCGATGCCGGGCCTGGTGCTTAAAATAATGGTTACCGAAGGACAGGAGATTAAAAAGGGTGAGCCCGTGCTGATCCTTGAAGCGATGAAGATGGAGAACGTATTTAAAGCGCCTGCCGATGCAGTGGTAAAATCCATTAAAGCAACCGAACGCACGGCTGTGGAGAAAGGACAAGTGCTGATAGAATTGGCATAAGTTTTGCAAACCGGTAATAGGACACGTTATAGTTTTACCGTTAGGATAACGGTTGTGTACCGGTTTATTTTAAATATTAATTCTTAGAGGATGAAGTACCTGATTGGTTTGTGCCTGTTGCTGGTTACGTCTTTTGCAAGGGGCAACAATTATTCGTATATCTATATCGAAGGCGATAAGCAGACGCCCTTTTATGTAAAAATGGAAGGACAGATGTTGCCGCGGCTGGGTAAAAATTATTGCATTATCCCGAACCTGGATGCCGGTGTAATGAATATCGAGATCCTGTTCCAGCAAAATAGTTACCCGGCGCAGAAGTTTGCACTGAACATACCCGCTGCCGGCCGCAGGGGCTTTGTACTGCAAAAGGTAAACGACCGCCAGTTCGCTTTATACGACCTGCAACAGGGTAACTATATCGTGTCGGGCAATAAACCGGAAGAGGATAAACTGCCGGAAAATAACGATGCCGCGGTCGTTGTAGACAATACAGCCGACGTTAAAGGAGAACCGGTAACCGCGGCTACCGATCCCGAAGACCTGCCTGCCTTTACGCCTGCTAAGAACAAGAAGAAAACGCCGGCAGCCAAACAGGCCAAAAGCGAAGAACAGCAGCAGGCCGATAGCCGTTTTATCAGCGACCTGGAGCTGAATACCGGAAAAGGACAACCCGTAGCTAAAACCGTAGAGGCGGTGCCCGCCTTCGAAGGGCAAACAACACCAGCGCCTGCGCCTAAAAAGAAAAAGAAACCGAAACGCGAAGTGGATCCCGATCTGCCGGCGATACGGGATGAAGAGGACGGCCAGGATCACCGTGTAACTGCCGACAAGCCGAAAGCTGCGCCTGTGGCGGAAGAGCCTGCGGGCATACCCAACAGCGACTGCCGTACGGCTATGAGCAATGATGAGTTTGAAAACTTTGCCCTGAAGATATTGGATGAGGATGCCGACGACGATGCCAAGATCAAAATACTGACTAAGAACAAAAAGAAGAATTGCTTCTCTACCGAACAGGTACGCATTCTTGCCAATAACCTGGTAACCCAGTCGGGCCGTTATGATGTGGTAAAGATGTTGTACCCGCAAACCAGCGACCAGGCTAATTACGGCAAGCTGGAAAGCCTGTTCAAAACCAATTTCCTGAAAGAGAAATTCCGCGCGATCATCGGTCAATAATAATTGACGAACGGGTAGTATAAAGATCCTGGAAAACGGGAGCAGGCCTTATCGCTTGTTCCCGTTTTTTATGCGCCTTGTTCCGGTTGCTGGTGCAACAGTTTTACCATCATGTGCAGGATATTCCAGAGGGCAAAGAGGTCGGCGCCCGGGCTGGTATACAGGAGGTGTTGGTTGCCTTGTTTATCGGTAACGATCAGCTCATGCCAGGTTCGTTTATCATGGTTGTCGTCCCTGTAAATCCGGAGTTTTGATTTCGAGGTATCCTCAAAGCCCGGCGGTGACAGGCTATCGATTACAGACAGGTTGCAGGTGGTCATGGCGCCCTGGTCAAAGCCAATTACCTGCCGCGTACAGACCAGGGTCCAGGCGCCTGCAGGTGTGCTGAAAAAGAGGACGGGCAAACCGCAGCCTGTGCTGTCGATATCACTTTCCAGGGATAGACGGTTGGCTACCGGCAGGTCGGCATAATAAAAAGCGCTTGTACCGGGAAGGCCACTCCTGGCGGCTTTCCAGCATATTTTTTTATAAAGAAAATCATCTGTCCTGGTCATAGTAACGGGTATGTTTACCGGCACCGTTTAGGGCGCCTGTTTCCCTTTTGCCGCAATGTAGCTATTTATCCAATGTTCTCAATGCACGCCGTATAATGTACGTGGTTGCGGGTGTATCGCTTTCCCGCTGCCACTGCCAGCAAAGGTCGCGTACAAAATCCGGCCGGGTTTTGCTGGCATCGTTCAGCCAATTGCCGACACTGTCGCGTACATAACGGGAGGGATCGGCGCGTAGCGGTGTCAACAGGGCTAAGGCCATTTCGGGTTGTTGTTTCAATAGCTCTATATGGGCGCACCATACGCCGCGGGGTCTTGTCGCTTCGGTGGCGAAGCGGCGTATATTGGCGTCTGCAGCAGTTGTCCAGGTAGCCAGTATGCCGATGCTTTCCTGCAGCTGTGCGGTTATGGCGGGCCGTACCGCCATCCAGCCGATCTCCCTTACGCCGAAATGTTCGTCGGCAGCGAAAAGCTGTATTCGGTGCAGCTTTTCGGTTATGTCCAGTGCGGGGTCTTTGCCTACCAGATAAGCGCCCCAGCAACGCACCAAGTCGGCGGTATGGGTAAACAGGGCCGGTATGATCTGCTCATCCCGGTGCTCGCGTATTTGCCTGAGCAATGCCGTGCCGATGGCTTCGTTAATGGTATTGACCGTTTTTTTCTGCAGATGTGCGATCGCTGTTGTTACCGGTTGGTAGTACTGCATACGGTCCAGCTGCTTTAAAAGTTGTTCCAGTAAAACAACCTGGTCTACGGCAAGCCATTCTACCAGGTTGGCCGTGGGTATTGCGCCCTGGTTCAGTTGCGCGCGTAGTTGCGGTGTAATGTCCCCGACCGACCGGGCGCCCTTCCTTTTTTCTGTGCTCATGATACCTGCTCTTGGTTGCGGCTTGTACGCCTGTTGCTTATAATGGGTATTTTTGCAAAGTTTCAAAAAGCGACCGATACCTGCAATACCGCATATCCAGGTCACTATGGGATAAAAAAGTCAATCTTATGCATACCAAGGCTGCTACCATAACAGAAAAAATCTGTCCGCTCGAATTTGCGGTCAATGCAATCAGCGGTAAATGGAAAATACCGATCGTATGGCAGATCAACGAAGGCAAGAAGCGCCCCAGTGAGCTTTTAAGGGGCATAGGCAAGGTGGATAGACGCGTGCTGAACCAGCAATTGAAAGAGCTGGAAGAAGCGGGTATCCTGTCTAAAGAGATCTTTAAGGAATTGCCGCCACGCGTGGAGTATACCCTTACGCCGCTTGGCCAGCAACTGGTAGCCGTGCTGTGGCAGCTGAACGACTGGGGCAAAATCCTGTTGGATAAGCAGGATGTAGTAGCAGGATAATCAAGAACCCTTCAGGATGGCTACTGCCAAATGCGCCTCTGCGGCGGACAAAAGCCGGTTACGATATCCATCATTTCGAGCAGCAGGTCTTCCCTTTGCTCGCCGGCTGCAGCCCGGACGCCGGCGCGTAACGACTCCAGCAGCGTATACGCCTGTTCGCTGCTGAGTCCTTTATCTTTCATTTCGACCAGCAGTGCATAACCCTGTGTGTGCGGTTCTGCAGACGCCAGGGCTCGTGTTATCCTGTTCTGCCAGGATCCGGGTGTTTCCTGCATGGTCTTGATTTAGTAAACGTATTATTGCTTTACGGCTACGAAATTAAGCCCGAAGAAGAAGTATTCTTTCCGGAAGCTGCTCTTGCGCTGGATCTCCTGCTCCTTGCGCAGCAATTGATCGGGATTGGCATTGCGGTAACGGAAGGGCAGGAAGTAGCGCACATACTGCACCGAAGCGGTATCGATATTGAATTTATTATGTTGCATCAGCTCCGACCAGGTTTTGAGACTGCGTATATTTTCGTTACCGATCAGGATATCTTTCTGCAGCTTTTCATCCCATTGTTTAATTATGCGTTTATTGCCACGGTACTTATAGAGTTTGGCGTTTTGAATAATATTACTGCCATTCTCTTCTACCGCTATAATGCGGCCACCGGGCCTCAGGGCATTATGAAAGATATGCAGGGCATCGTTGATAGGCTCAAGATGGTGCAGGGTATCCTGTACGATAATGGTGTCATAACTGCCCGTTGCAGGCGGGTTATCGAACAGGTTTTCGTAAGAGCAGGTAAACAGCGAAGCTTCGCCGAATTGGTTCCAGTATTCATAACGGCGGGCCACCGTCTCAAAATAAAACTCCAGGGTAGTGCCGTGTGTTTTAATGCCGTTCATGGCGAGGAAAAGACAGGTAGTGCCATAACCCGAACCGCAATCCCATACCGACGATGCTGGGTCCTGCACCTGGCGGGCGATAAAGCGCAGCCGTTCTAAAAAGTAGTTTTTCCTGAAATGAAAAGAAGATTCTTTCCCGAGAAATTTATAGTAACGATGCATTTCTTCTCGCTGTTCCAGTTCTTTAAGGAATAGATCGAAAAAACGTTCGGGAGTCATAAGCATGTGGCCGCAGGTATTTTATGCAAATCTAATGAAACAAAGACTATTTATCAGCCTAAGTTTTCGAGTAAGTAGTGTTTAAAGGCTTTATAAGTTTTATCCATGGCTATGTAGTTTCCCGCTTGTTCTTCCTCAGGCCGGGCAGAGAGGAACTTAGCGGGATGTGCCGTTTCGAGAAACAGCCCTTTCCGTCCTATTTGCAGTTCCTGAGCCTTTTCCAGTGCGGCAAATCCTACCGCACCATGAGGGTCAAGCAGGTAATCGTACCGGTTGTAGGCCTGTTTTATGGCATTCCTGGTTTGGTCATCACTTATGCTATACCCGCTCACTACATCTTTAAGCCCGGAGTACTGATTGTGGTAAAGGGCTAATAGGCGCACGAAGTTGTTGGGGGCGCTTACGTCCATAGCACTGGATAAGGTGTGTTTTACGGGGCCGGTCTGATAGTGCCCGGAGGCAAGATAATCCGGCACGGCGGCATTGGCGTTACAGGCTGCGATAAAGCCCTCAGCAGGTAGCCCTGAAAGATGGGCTAAAACGCCGGCACTAATATTTCCGAAGTTGCCACTGGGCACCGATATCAACGGTGGCGCTTGCTTTTCCGGCCATTGTTTCCACGCAAGGAAATAGTAAATCTGTTGCGGAAGCCAACGGGCAATATTAATGGAGTTGGCAGAGGTCAATATTCTCTTTTGTCTTAGCGCTTCGTCTGCAAAGGCCTGCTTGACCAGTGCCTGGCAATCGTCAAAGGTGCCTTCAATTGCCAGTGCGTTTATATTGCCGCCAGGCCCGGTGATCTGGGCTTCCTGTACTGTACTTATTTTCCGGGAAGGGTAGAGTATGACAACTTCGATGCCGGGTACATTGTGGAAGGCATGCGCAACAGCCCCGCCGGTATCGCCGCTGGTTGCCGTAAGTACTATTGCTTTTTGCTTTGCTCCCCTCAGAAAATAACCGAGGCAGCCACTCATAAAACGTGCGCCGATATCTTTAAAAGCCTGAGTAGGACCGTGGAACAGTTCCATGGAAAAAATATTTTCAGACAGGGGGATTAACGGCATCGGGAAACTTAACGTTTCTTCTATGATACGCTGTAATATCTTTTCCGGTAAAGCGTGCTCGGTATAAGGCCGCATAATGTCGATGCCTATTGCGATATCGCTACGTGTTTCTATTGTTTTTATCCATGCTTCAGGCAGCCTGGGTAAAGCGGCCGGGAAATAAAGTCCTTTGTCTCGGGCCTGTCCGCTTATAACTGCTTCCCTGAAATCTGACCCGGGCGCTTCCCGGTTCAAGCTATAGTAATACATATTGTTGTTTTATTGTGATCAACTTGTTGTTTTAGAACGTTGAGGCGGTGATGCCCTGGGTATTAAGTGCTGTAACATAACAGTGGAAGTCAATGCCAAGTTTGTCATAGACATCGCCCATGTAGCCGGCTATGTCTTGTGCTGTCTGTTCCTCTTTGCTGAGCATAAAGATGGAGGGGCCACTACCGGAGATGCCTCCGCCGAGGCAGCCTATGGCTTTGCCTGCATCTTTAATTTTTTGAAAGCCGGGTATTAAAATACTTCGTGTCGGTTCTATAATCTCGTCCGAAAGGCTGTTGCCGATCAGGTTATAGTCATTACGGAACAGCCCGGCCACAAGCCCGGCAATATTCCCCCATTGTTTGATGGCGGTTTTAAGCAGTACTTCCTTGCGTAATATTTGCCTGGCATCGCTGGTCCTGACCTCTATCTGCGGATGTACAACCGTAATATGAAGGGGCGGAGCGGGCAGGGGTATTATATCCAGCGGATGAGCTGAGCGTACAAGGGTAACGCCGCCATAGATACATGGGGCTACGTTGTCGGCATGTTTTACGCCGCTGGCTACCTTTTCGCCGTACATGGCGAAGGTGACCAGTTCTTCTTTGCTGAAAAGATCATCTAATAAAAGGTTGGCTGCTACTACAGCCCCTGCACTGCTTGCCGCACTGCTGCCCAGGCCGCTGCCGGGTTTTATTTTTTTGTCGGTAACTAGTTCAAACCCGATATGCGGGTAGGGTTTCTTCAGCTCCGGCCGCAATTCGTAAGCTTTGATAAGCGCTGTAAGTGCGGCTCCGGCTACATTGTCCGCTACCGATTCGGGGAGCGGATAAATACCGGTATTTTTTAGCACAATGCGCTCTTCGTCGAGTAAGGTAAGATGCATCACATCAAAGGGCGCATTAATAGCCATACCCAGTATGTCGAAACCACATACCAGGTTAGCTATGGTCGCAGGTGCTTTTATTGTTATTTTTTTGAGAGGAGGCATGTTGAAAGGTTTTAGGAAGTTGATTTTTTAGCGGGCTGCCCTGAGTATGTCGGCGAAAATGCCGGATGCGGTTACTGCGGCACCCGCCCCCGCACCTTGAATCACAAGCGGCTGCTGGCCGTAGCGTTCTGTATAATAAAGTACAATATTGTCTTTTTCGGATAGGTGATACATGGCTGTATCAGGCACTATATGCTGAAGACCTACGCTCGCTTTACCATGTTCCAGGCAAGCTACAAGTTTTAGCTTATGACCTGCAATCGCGGCTGTATTATACAGGGAGCGGAAATACGTTTCCTGCTCTAGCAAAGTGTCGTAGAATTCTTCAACTGTACCTTGCATACAAACGGCAGGCAGGAAGCTGGTATTGATTACTTCACCTGCCTCAAGGGCGTTGCCTGCCTCCCGGGCTAATATCAGTATCTTACGTGCTACGTCCTGTCCACTGAGATCGAGCCTGGGGTCGGGTTCCGTAAGACCCGCAACCTGCGCTTCTTTTACGATATGAGCGAAGGGGCGGCTGCCATCATAATGATTGAATACGAAATTGAGCGTGCCACTCAATACCGCTTCTATTTTCAACAGGCGGTCGCCGCTGCGGATAAGATCATTAAGGGTATTGATAACCGGAAGCCCGGCGCCGACATTGGTTTCGAAAAAAAAAGGGGTATTGTAGGCTGCTGCGGTTTTTTTTTGCTGCAGGTAATGCTTATAGGTGCCAGAGCAGGCTATTTTGTTACAGGCTATAACGCCGATGCTTTTTTCGAGCAATCGCGTATAAGTCATAGCAACGTTTTCGCTCGCCGTAACATCGGCAAATACGCTGTTGCGCAGGTTCTTTTTTATAATTGCATCCGGAAATGAAAGCGTAGCGTCGGAAGGGGCATCTTCAAGTAAGGATTGCCAATGGTCAAGGTCTATGCCGTCTTCATCTATCAGTATCTTACGGCTGTTGGCGAGGCCCGTAACGTTGATGTGCAGGTTCATGGTCCGTTCGAGATAACTGTTTTGATTTTTTATCAGCTCCAGCAGTTTGCTGCCTACATTGCCGGTTCCGGAGAGGAAAAGATTAATTTGTTTACAAGATCCTTCAAAGAACTGCTCATGCAGTACATTGATTGCCTTTTTGGTATCAGATGAAGCGATGATTACAGATATGTTTCTTTCCGAGGCTCCCTGGGCAATGGCGCGTATATTGATCCCGTTATGGCCCAACACGCCAAACATGCCGCCGCTAATACCATGCCTGCTTTTCATTTGCTCCCCTACCAGTGCAACAATCGAAAGCTCATTTTCAACAATAAGTTCCTTTACATACCCGATGCTGATTTCATAAGCAAATTCTTTATTCACCGCTATTTTCGCACTTTCGGCCGCTTCTGTTTCTATTGCGGCACATATCGTGTGTTCCGATGATCCCTGGGTGATCATAATTATATTGATCTCTTTGTTGCTGAGTGCCTCAAACAACCTCCGGGCAAAACCCGGTACGCCTATCATACCACTGCCTTCAAGACTGATAAGGGTAACCCGGTCTTTACTACTGATGCCCTTTATGAGACTATCGTCGGTTGCGTCGGTTGCTGTAAACGGAGCTATAAACGTACCTGTATTGCCCGGATCAAAAGTGTTTTTGATATAGGTGGGAATATTTTGTCGCATAACCGGCAGCAGGGTAGGAGGGTAAATTATACCGGCACCGAAATGGGAGAGTTCCATAGCATCTTCATAACTGATGCGGGAAATGCTACGCGCATGTTTTACATAGCGGGGATCAGCAGTTTGTATCCCGTTTACATCACTCCATATTTCCAAGACCGTTGCATTTACAGCCGATGCCAGTATAGCAGCGGTATAGTCGCTGCTGTTTCGCCCAAGTGTAGTGGTAACACCCCGTTCGTCAGCAGCAATAAAACCGGGTACGATAATCAGCCTGCAAGTTTGTTGCTGCATAAAATCCTGGATTAACCGGTTGGTCGCTGTAAAGTCAACCGCGGCGCAACCATGCCGGGAATTTGTTCTGATGAGTTCCCTGCTGTCCTTCCACAGGCATGCGGTACCATTTTGGCAAAAGGCCGCTGCAAGAATGTGGGAGGATAAAAGCTCGCCATAAGCCGCAAGCCTGTCAGACGTGTGTGGTGAGAATTCACCCAGGATAAGGATGCTGTTTGTCAGGTCTTCTATCTCGTTACATAATACCTTTACCTCACTTAAGGTGCTGCTTTGATGGGTAACCGGAATTAGTGCTTGTACACTTTCCAGGTGGCGGTGCTCTATCGTTTTTACGATCCTGGCATATTCTTGCGAACCTGACGCTGCCAGTTGTCCTGCTTGTATCAGGGATGCTGTAATGCCTTTGAATGCCGAAACAACTACAAGCAATTTATGCTGATCCGGGTGGTTTCGTATAATATTCATTACCTGGGTAATATTGACCGGCCGGGCCATAGAACTGCCACCGAATTTTAAGACTTTCATAGTAATCCAATATTAAAAGGGTGAAAACGAAAATAGTTTCCTGTTGATATCGGGCCCTTGCCCTTAATGGATAATATGAGAAGACACAACCCTTAACGGGTTGTTGTGGTAGCAGCTGTTGCTGTACCAAAGGAGAAAGAAGATGCTATGTGTGAAATGGCTTTCAACGGTACAAACATAATCAAAATGCTCGAACGCAAAAGTTAATTAATGAAAATTACCCGGTTCGTTTTAAGTAAAGACGGAATGCAGCAGTATTACAATTTGCTATTATGGCTGGTTGCCAGAGGTTCAAAAAAAGAACGGCATCCATTGGGATGCCGTTCTTTTTATCGTATGTCATGATCCTAACTCTTACAGGTGTTGACCATGGCAGGATTTGTATTTTTTACCGCTACCGCAAGGGCAAGGATCGTTACGTCCTATCTTAGGCTCAGCCATTATGGGCTGGCGTTTTACAGGGGCATCCATTACCGGCTCCTGGTAGTAATCATTTTCATCGGCAGCATAGTCCTGTCCCGCTGCGTCGATCTGTGCTTTATTGTCGTACATCTCGCTCATGTCGGTACGCTGCGGTGGCATCTGTGCTACCTGTGGCGGCGCTTCCTGCATCGGTATGCCGGAACGGAACAGGAAGGACATAATGTTCTGGTTGGTTTCGAGCAGTACGTTCTTGAACAGGTTGAAAGCTTCGAACTTGTAGATCAGCAGCGGGTCTTTCTGTTCGTAAGAGGCCATCTGTACCGAGTGACGCAGGTCGTCCATTGCACGCAGGTGGTCTTTCCAGGCTTCGTCGATCATCAGCAGGGTGATGTTACGTTCCAGGCCTTCTACCACGGGACGCGCTTCGCGGGCTACTGCTTCTTTCAGGTTGATGTACAGCTGTATGCCTTTAACGCCGTCGGTAAAGGGTATCACGATGTTTTCCACGCGACCGCCCTGTTGCTCGTCGATCTGTACAAACTGCGGATGGATGTGTTCCCGCAGGCTGTCCATCTTACGGTGGTAGAAGTCTTTAGCCTGGTGGTACAGTTTGTCGCTGGCACTGTTGCTGTCTTTCAGGTCTTCTGCGGTCATTTCGGGCTCGATAGCCAGGTGTTTTACCACTTCCAGTTTAAAGGCTTCGATATCGCCGTTGTACTGGCCGGCCAGGCTGCTGCACACATCAAACAGGGCAGCGTCGAGGTCGATGGCAAGACGTTCTCCGAACAGGGCATGACGACGGCGTTTGTAGATGGCGTTACGTTGTGCGTTCATCACGTCATCGTATTCCAGCAGGCGTTTACGGATGCCGAAGTTATTTTCTTCTACTTTTTTCTGTGCACGTTCGATCGATTTGGTGATCATGCTGTGCTGCAGTACTTCGCCTTCTTTATGGCCCATACGGTCCATCATAGCGGCAATACGTTCAGAGCCGAAGAGGCGCATCAGCTCATCTTCGAGCGATACAAAGAACTGGGAGGTACCCGGATCGCCCTGGCGACCGGCACGACCACGCAACTGGCGGTCTACACGGCGGCTTTCGTGGCGCTCTGTACCGATAATGGCCAGGCCACCGGCTTCTTTCACACCTGCACCCAGCTTGATATCCGTACCACGACCGGCCATATTGGTAGCGATGGTTACCGCACCGGACAGACCGGCTTCGGCTACTACCTGGGCTTCACGGGAGTGTTGCTTGGCGTTAAGTACGTTATGCGGTATCTTCTTTTGCTGCAGCATACGGCCGAGCAATTCGGACACCTCTACGGAGGTAGTACCCACCAGTACGGGGCGGCCTACGCTGCGCAGGGCTTCGATCTCGTCGATGACGGCTTTATATTTCTCCCGTTTGGTTTTGTAAACCAGGTCCTGGCGGTCATTACGGGATATCGGCAGGTTGGTAGGGATGGTTACTACATCCAGTTTGTAGATCGACCAGAACTCGCCCGCTTCTGTTTCCGCGGTACCAGTCATACCACACAGCTTATGGTACATACGGAAGTAGTTCTGCAGGGTCACGGTGGCAAAGGTTTGTGTAGCCGCTTCTACGGTTACATTCTCCTTGGCTTCGATCGCCTGGTGCAGGCCATCGCTATAGCGGCGGCCTTCCATGATACGGCCGGTCTGCTCATCTACGATTTTTACTTTTTCGTCCATCACCACATACTCCACGTCTTTTTCGAACAGGGTATAGGCTTTCAGCAATTGCTGTACGGAGTGGATACGGTCGGCCTTGGCTGCATATTCCTGCAGTACGGCGTCTTTGCGTTGTAATTTTTCTTCCTGGGCTAAGTCGGCGCGTTCGATAACCGCCAGCTCGGTGCCGATGTCGGGCAGTATAAAGAACTGGGCGTCTTCGCCGGCGCCGGTAATCAGGGCGATACCTTTTTCGGTAAGATCAACGCTGTTTTGTTTTTCGTCGATATAGAAGTAAAGCTCTTCGTTTACTTTCGGCATATGACGCTGCTGTTCGCCGATGTAATGGTTCTCGGCTTTCTGCAGGATCTGTTTGTTACCTTCTTCACTCAGGTATTTAATGATCGCTGAGTTTTTGGGTAAACCCCTGAAGGCGCGATACAGCTGCAGACCGCCCGTTTCTTTATCTGACTTGCCGTCGGCGATCAGTTTTTTAGCTTCGGTAAGGGCCTGGTTGACCACGCGGCGCTGGGCTTCCAGCAGTTTTTCGATACGGGGTTTCAGGATATGGAACTGTTGTTCGTCGCCTTTAGGTACCGGGCCGGAAATAATCAGCGGGGTACGGGCGTCATCGATCAGTACGCTATCCACCTCATCCACCATGGCGAAGTGATGTTTGCGCTGCACCATTTCTTCGGGGCTGTGCACCATGTTATCCCTCAGGTAGTCGAAGCCGAATTCGTTATTGGTACCGTAGGTCAGGTCGGCCAGGTAAGCCTTGCGCCGCTGCGGCGAGTTAGGTTGGTGTTTATCGATACAGTCTACGGTCAGACCCAGCCATTCGAACACGGGGCCGTTCCATTCCTGGTCACGACGGGCCAGGTAGTCATTCACCGTTACTACGTGTACGCCACGCCCGGTAAGGGCATTGAGGTAAGCCGGCAGGGTAGATACCAGCGTTTTACCTTCACCCGTTGCCATTTCGGCAATTTTACCTTGGTGCAGTACCGTACCACCGATCAGCTGTACGTCGTAGTGCTGCATATTCCAGGTTACTTCTACGCCTGCGGCGCTCCAGTTGTTATTATAGATTGCCTGGTCGCCTTCGATACGCAGGTAGTCGCGGGTTTCGGCCAGTTCTTTGTCCAGCTCGGTAGCTGTAGATACGACTTCGGTATTGTTTTTAAAACGGCGAGCCGTTTCTTTTACTACGGCAAAGGCTTCGGGTTGGATCTGCTCCAGTATCTCTTCGAGTACTTCGTTGCTCCTCTTTTCCAGTTTATCTACTTCGTCGTA
This sequence comes from Taibaiella chishuiensis, assembly GCF_003014535.1. Classification (GTDB taxonomy): domain Bacteria; phylum Bacteroidota; class Bacteroidia; order Chitinophagales; family Chitinophagaceae; genus Taibaiella; species Taibaiella chishuiensis. Next base: position 125,105 of record NZ_PYGD01000003.1, read on the forward strand.
GATCGCTTCTTTGGCATGGATATCCATATCCGGATCGGCTTCCGCCTCTGCTTTTTTAGCAGCGATCTGGTTGGTAATATCGGCCAGGTGCGCCTGGATACGCTCCCTGAATTCTACTGTTTTAAGACGCAGCTGGTCGTTGGTCAGCGAGGCATAACTTTCGAAGTGATTATTGATCTCTTTAATCAGCGGCATGATCTTTTTTACGTCTTTCTCAGACTTGCTGCCGCCAAACATTTTGGATATGAAACCTAACATGGCTTGAATTTTGGAATTTTAATGGATGGTGTGTTAAAAAAACAGATCGGGCAAAAATGGCCGGTTCTATTCTCTTAAAATCCTGTTCCTGCTTGCAATTCCTGCCCTTTCGTCAATAAGCGGGGCATAATAGCGTGTTGCTGTAGGTTGATATGCGATAACCGGTTCGGCCGTTGTCAACAACTGTACCGGGAGACCAAATATTGAGGTCGATACAGTTCCTTTATAGTCCTTATCGAAAATAAGATAAACGGTAATGGCATCGCCACTGCCGGTAGGGCGGGTGGCTATTTTGAATTTGCCGGTCTGCAGGCCTTTATCCCGCAATACTTTCGACAGTTCGAAGGTAAACTCGGGGCCATATACCGTGGCTGCTTCGGCCAGGTCTGCCGAATGGCTTATGGTGATCTCATGACCTTCCTGTCCTGGTCCCTGTGCCTTTGCCCTGTTACACGAGGTAACGGTTGCGATAGTAGTAATCGCAACGAGGAAAGTAAAATAAGAGACTCTTTTAATGGTCATGATCAGGTATAAATACTGCCAGAATAAGATGTAAATCAAAATTCATGCAAAATTGGCCCCAACTGCCATATAGGCACGTCTTCGGGCGTACAAAGGTAACGAAACCATGGGTAAATATTAAATTATAATAGCTGTGTGGGTATTACAAAAGCAAATTGCGGCAGATTAAGGGCTGCCGCAATTTATGTATTTGTGTATTGTTTATGTGATTTATGCCTTCTGCAATTTTATAAATCGCTATTTGGTTAATACCATACGTTTGGAGTCCGCTTCCTGGCCGTTTACGATTAACGAATAAATGTACATACCGGGCGACAGTGCTGCGCCATCGATTATTACGCTGCCCTTACCTCTTGCCGTTACCGGTATTTCTTTAAGCAGACTGCCCTGCAGGTTAAAGATATACAGCGAAGCCGCAGCGACATTTTGCGGTAGGAAATAGCTGATCTCGGTTTTCGCCGAAAAAGGATTAGGGCTATTCTGGTACAGCTTTACACCGGTGGCATGGGTTGCGCTGCCGTCGTTTTCCTGCCTGGCCTGCGTGCAGCAGGTATTCACGATGGTGTTGAGCTGTGTTTTCATTGTGGCTATTTCGGTTTCCTGGGCGGCCACTATTTTTTGCAGTAGCTCGGTCTGCCGGCTAAGGGCATCCAGGGCCCCTGTTTTTTCTGCAATTTGTCCCTGCTGTTCTTTCATTGCTTCGATCAGCACCGGGATCAGGCCGATGTAATTTACCGACAATATACCCTTGGTGTCGATTTTGACCAGTTCCGGGAATACCTTTTGTACTTCCTGTGCTATTACACCGTATTCCACTGCGGTAGGCGATGTTGCGGTTGCCTTTCTTTCCGGGCTATTGAAGTATACGTCTTTCTCGTAGCGTTTGCCATTAAGTTTACTGATGTTCTGGAGCGCATGCTCCAATGGCGTAATGTTTTTCTTCAGACGCTGGTCGGAGGTTTTTAAGTAATCACCGCTGATGCGTATATCGCCGGTTACCTCCAGGGGGAATTGCGGATCCATATTGCCGATGCCAACTTTTGCCGTTGTGGCACTTATAAACAGGCTGGCTCCATTCCAGGTGCCGGTGCCCGTTTTGAAGCCACCGATCGCGAAATCATTTTTGTCGTAGGTAAGCGTCATGATATCGGGTGTATACCCCCAGTTGCTGGTAATAGTACCTCCGCGGCCCAGGTAGCCGGTAGTCGTAGTGCCGATTTTTATTTCATAGGTACTCGCGGTAATGTCCCCGCCTACATTCAAGGGGGCGCCTTCGGTTGCCGGAGTGCCGACAACCACACTGCCATTGCTGTTTACTTTTAATTGTGCGCCGGCGTAAATACTGTTGAGGCACAGGAGTACGATAATCGATTTTTTCATGATATTTAGTTTGAAATGGTTTTGAATTATTGGATGAGGTAAGTGCTGCCGGTTTCGACGTTTACATGGGTAGTCATTTTTACTTTTTCGCCGGCTTTAAAACGGATGTTGGCCTGGTCGTTGATGTTGACCTCGCCGGCGGTGCGGGTGGGCACAGCTACCTCTTTACCGATATAGATGTTTTTACCCACGATGTATTGATCGCCGGTCAGGACCTCGTTCTGTATATATACATCCCGGTCTATGGTATTCAACATGCCAATGCCGGTAACTGTTGTTGTAGTTGGGCTGGCCATGCAATTACTGTTGTCGGGCAGCCCTGCTTTAACGCCAGCCTGGTAACCCGGTACAAAATTGAGAAAGCTGTGATAGCCGCTGAGCTTGAGTTTTAGCCCGGTTTCTATACAACAGTATGCGCCACTGTCAAAGGTTACGGAGTGGGCGCCCGACAAAGTGAAGGAATCCCTGAAGCGCAGGGTGCCGCCGTTTTCCACGAGGATGTTTTTGCCGGTTACTTCGGTACCTTTTAAATACAAGTACTCGTTGTCGTGTACCACGAAATTCTTCAGGGCATTATTGCCTTTATTGATGGCTGCTATGTATAAGAGCGAGTCGCCGCTGCCATACCTGTACCTGGGGTTCAACCCATCGTATTTATGGGCTTGTGTGGCATTATCGAGCCATATGCTTTCGTACTCCTCCCATTGCCATACATACCTGATGTCGGGAAATTCGGTAGCGTATTTATATTGATCCTGCAGTTCTGTTGTGTTGAAAAAACGGGCCGGGCTCTCGGCCGGGTACAGTGCAGAGTTTACGGGGCGGGCATACGAAGCATAGGCGCGTAGTACATTGTTGCGATAAAGAGTTTTTGCTGTGGCGGTGCTGAAATAATTTTCTGCAAAATCGAAAGAGGCACGGGCTTTCATAAAGTCATTTCTCGTTTTATGGTAATAGGTTTGTTCCTGGCCGTCTATGATCTCGATACGCGAACCCTGTGCCGCTTCCAGCATGCCTTCCAGGAAATGTACGCCAAGTCCCGGGTGGGTACGCAGGTAGTTATGGTACACTTTATAATCCAGGGAATTGACGAAATCGTGATGAATGGACGAAGGGCCTGTAGTCAATATTATTTTTGCGTCCGGGAAATTGTTTTTTATTGCTGTAAGTATCTCTGCTCCGCGTTGTTTTACATCGACGAGGATTTTTGCGATATCAGCCCGTTTAGCGGTATCCAATATGGCATAATAAAAGTGGGATGTGTCCGCCCATTCTGTAAACACGCCATAATAATAAGGAACAAGTTTCTGCGGGCCCGTGGGTGTGTTGGCCATGCTGGTAGCAGGATCCCACCAGTAGATGTATTGTGCCGGTTGCGGGAAGAGATCCTCTATGCTGTGCTGGTTATCGTTGGCCTGATCGATACGGCAAAAAGCGTGGGTAGAGCCATTTCTCAAGTCGTAAGTGGCAAACTGTCTGCAATAGAATAAGAGGTTGAAGTTTTCCGGGCCGCCATACATTTCGGTATCGAGTATAATGCCTTCCAGGCCGCTGGCCTTCGCAATCCTGGCTGCAGCACCCAGGTTGGTTATCATTTTGCCCCAATTAACGGTGTCACTCCAGGATATCCAATTCTGATCGAACAAAGTCAGCATCATAAAATTGCTTTTAAACTTTGCGAAGTTGCAGGCGGACATATCGGCTACGGCGCTATCGTAGTTGGCATCAAGGATCGTGTTGGCAGGGTTAAATACCGAGAAACAAAGTTCGCCCGGTGCGCCCCTTCCGCCCAGCATCCCCGGGGCGCCGGGGGTATCCAGGTTGTTGGGGAGAAAACTGATGCTTAACCCTTCGTAAGGCACCCGGTTTTCCCAACTTGTATACTGGTTGCGCAACATACGCGTGTCGGGACCATACTTCGAAAAGTTGAGCAACCTGGGCTGTGCACGGCCAAAGACCGGCAACAGCAAGAGCACGTATAAACATAGTGTCGGTAATGTGTTGTTGGATTTCATAAAATGCGAGTTTGCCACAAAAATGAAAAAAATAAATGCGGTTGTAACCGGTGCTATGTTATTTTAAAATGCATGAACAGGTTGCTTGTTTTAGTTGTATATTTATTTGTACTAATTTGAAAAAAATAAAAGATTTTATTTTTGTATTCTTAAAAAAGTATTTATGTTTGTGTCATCAATCGCGGTTGCTTATCGCATTGTGGCGAAACTGTTTTTATATTTAGCAAGAACGAAGGCTGTACTTAAAACCTGAGAGCTTTTATTTACCCACGGCCACCGGTATACGCTAGGTTCACGATAGCATCGTGGCGTTTGGCATCTACTTGTGGGAGGGTTTCTCAGGGCCTTAGTACGAGTGGTGTAAAAACGTCCACGATGTTTTTTTATGCCTTTCTTTTTCCCTGCTATCCATTTTAAGTTTACCTGTAGTATAAGCGTTCCTATCCAACTCCCAGGCGGAGGTACGCTTATGTAGCAACTACACGCATGCCGCAATTCATTGCGGTTATTACCTCACTACCAGCTATACTTTGCAAGCGGGCCTCCGGCCCGGTATTGTAAGCGTTACGAACGTAATGCTCACCGTATGCACCTGTTCCTGCCCGGAACCTGCGCACTATACGGAACGGAAAAGGATTGTGAATACCTCATCTTAAAAGACCTATATGGAAAGGGAATACCTCAACAGCTTTATCCTCGAGCTCGATCCGGCCGAGGCGGTGAAAAAAGTGCTGTACCCGGAATACGATCTGGCGGTCATGGCTGCACAACCATGTTGCTACACCTCCGTGATCATAGCAACAGCGACAACGCCTGCACCGGTGTACACGTATGTTTTTACCACCGGTTAAATTATTTGTATCGCGGCCGTATACAAACACAGGAAGACACGCCCGTAACCTGGATAAATCGGCGTACGCTGAATCTGCCCTATGGCGTAAAGACAAGGGCCGTTAAAATGTATTGTAACCCATGAAACTTGAATCTTTGAATGCTCCGGCTTTTGCGCCGCTCGCTCCTGGTTTGATGGCCCATGTGCTGGGTGGTACCCCCACCTCGGGCTATATGGTAGACCTGCCTGGCGGTGTTAAATTCAGGTGCGCATCCGACTGTACCGAAATCGATGGCAACGGCAATTTCTATGCCGAATTCTACGACGCACATGGTTGCCTGATCAGGACCTATATGTACAAGAATTAGCCTTTGAGCCGGAACGGGTACCTGTAAACCCGTTCCGGTGTTTTAAATCATTAAAAGCAAGCAATATGATAAAGTATTTCCGGACCGGGCTTGTACTATTTTTACTCGTGTCCGCTTATAGCCTGCGGGCAAGCCCTGGCAAGGGTCTGCGGTATGCTGCGCTAAAAAATAAAGCGGAGTTATGTATCCTGGATAGCAACTATACCGGCGCCTTACACTATTACCGGGCTGCCTTTGCCTGTCACCCCGCCGCGCAGCGCGATCTTTACAATGCCTTTATTGCAGCTTATTACTGCAGGGATTCTGCTATGGCAAAGGCTTACTACAACGAAATGGTTGCCCTGGGCCAGACCGCGCAAAGGCTTTCTACGCTTAGGTTTGGCCGTTTGCACCGCAACGAGCCGCTGTATCGCTGGCTGGAGCGCGATTACGAAGCGTTGCATGCAAGGGCGCTCGGGAGCCCGGTTGCAGCCTATGCTGCGGTTATGGATTCGGTATTTGATGCCGACCAGGCCGTAAGGGTCAATTACCAGCACCTGAGCCCGGAGGAAATAAAAGTGATGATCGCCCGGGACTCGGTCAATATCACCTTCCTGAAAAATCTTATCGCAAGCCACGGATTCCCGGGGTACCGGCAAACAGGTCTTTTCGACCGGGCTACGGAAGGCTGGGTGCATGGTAACTCCGCGATCTTCTTCCTGCTGTGGCACAGCCGCAACCTGAGCACCGAACTCGATACGGAAATGATAGCGGCTGTACATGCAGGCGATCTGCCGCCGGAAGATTATGCCCTCATCATGGATTCAAGAACGCACGAAAACCGCTATGGAAGCCGGCCACCGGGTTATAATGTTCAGGCTGAGGTGACCTTCGACCTGCTGCCTGATACGGCAGAAGCCGCTATCGACCGGCACCGGGCCGGGCTGGGTTTGTGCAACCTGGCGGACTACAGGCGCAAGCTGGTCTTCCAGCACAGGGGTAGTGTTTTTTATTTTTTTTCGGGTATGCATATGGCGCTTGCCCTATCTTTTTTACCGATACAATAAGTACCCTTACCATGAATAAAAAGAAACTCCTGGTGCAAAGCAGCAGTACCGATGCCTCAACCAACGATGTACTCGATTGGCTGTATTACTTGTCCGGGGGAGATTATGCTGTAGTGCGGCTCAACGATACGGGCTATATACGGTCTGTTACCGTACAGATGAATAACCGGGAGCAACGGATATGCCTGGCTACCCAGGACCGCGAACTGTACCTGGACGAGCTGGATAGCCGCTGGTACCGCCGCGGCCGGCTTTCCTTACCGGCTGCAACTTTTACCAAAACAGACGCTGAAACCTTTGCCCTGGCTTTACATACCCGGCGTTATGTAGATGCGGAAACGGATGTGGTCTGCAATTTTATAGAAAATAACCTGGACCGGTATACGGCTAGCCTGAACAGGCAGGCTGACGACGGGATCAATAAACTGGACCTGCTGCAACTGGCTGCCGAACTGGGGATCAGTATACCGGATACCCTGGTGACGAATGAACGGCAAGCCTTGCTGGCCTTTGGTTTGAAGTATCCGATGCTGGTGACCAAATCGTTGGGGCGTAATGCTTTTACCTGTCCGCTGGAGCAGGCCGGGTCGGTAAAGCTGGGTATGGGTACAGTATTGATAAATGCCGCCGATATCAATACGCTATATGCCGCAGCCGGTGGCCCGCTGGCATTGCCGGCGTTGTACCAGCAATATGTAGATAAGCAACTGGAGTTGCGCATATTTTACCTGGACGGGGCATTTTACCCGATGGCGATCTTCTCGCAGGCAGATGCGCGCACGCGTGTCGATTTCCGGCACTACGACCCGGCGCGGCCTAACCGCTGCGTACCCTATCAATTGCCTGAGCCCGTGGAACGCAAGCTGGATGCGCTGATGCAACATGCCGGTCTTACCAGTGGCTCTGTAGATATGATCCTGACGCCGGATAACGATTATGTTTTCCTGGAAGTGAACCCTGTAGGGCAATTCCAATGGCTGGCGCGTAATTGTAATTATGATATCGACCGGCAGATAGCCGCTTACCTTTTAAACGGATATGATGATGAATAACCCTGATCTTAAAATACGGGTGGCGGACTGGCTGGACCAGAACCGTGGAGCCCTTCCCTTAAACAGCCTGCACTGGGAACCCTTGTTGGTACCGCCTGCCAGCGGCGGGCCGGATGCCTTAACCCATTGCCTGGGCAAGTACGATGCCCGGGTACAACAAACCGACTTTTTTTACAAAGCGATTTCAAAAATACCCTGATGGTTATGGAAGAATTGTTACTGCTGTATGCCTGCTGTATCCCGGTGCGGGGCGCCCGGCGTTCGGTGATCTGCGACCTGCAACGGGCGCAGGTATTCCCGGTACCCAATAGCCTGTACGACCTGTTTGATGCCCGGGGACGCCTGCGGCTCAGCCAGCTGCGCAGGAGCAACACCGATACCGCAGACCGTGCAGTGCTGGAGGAATACATCGGTTTCCTGCTGCGGGAAGAACTGGCTTTCCTCTGTTCCGAGGCGGAAGCGCCCCGTTTCCCGCGGCTTTCGCGCGAATGGTTGTACCCCGCCGTAATCAGTAATTGTATTATCGACGCCCGGCATACTACGGCGCATATTCATGCAGACCTGCTGGAACAGCTGGCTGCGCTTTGTTGCAATCATATCCAGTTCCGTTTTTTTGAAACGGTGGACCGCTATTGGCTGGAGCAGTTATTGGACCTTATCGCACAGAGCCAGGTAAAGTCGGTGAGCCTGTTGCTCAGAGCAGGAGCAGATGCGGATTCCGAAGGCTGGCCGGACCAGCTTTTGGCACGTTACCTGAAAATACAAAACCTTACTATACATGGCTGCAAAGCCAGCCAGTGTATTGCCTGGGCCAGACCCGGGCAGGCCCGCCCGGTATGGGCTGTTATGGAAGTGCTGTCGGCACTTCATTGCGGTGTTATTGCTCCACATTATTTCAGTCCCAATATCCCGGCTTTTACCGAAGCGCTTCATTATAATTCCTGCCTGAACCGTAAGCTCAGTATCGATGCCGCAGGGTATATCCGTAACTGTCCCTCGATGCCCGCTACGTTCGGGCATGTGGATGATACGCGCCTGGCCGACGCCATCCGGCAGCCTGGCTTTCAACAATACTGGACGCTTACCAAAGACGAGATTGCGGTATGCCGCGATTGCGAATTCCGCTACATCTGTACCGATTGCAGGGCTTACCTCGAAGAGCCGGATAACGACCGGAGCAAGCCCCTTAAATGTGGTTATGACCCGTATACCGCTACCTGTCAGGATTGGAGCAGTTCGCTCTTGCGGCAGGCTACATTCGGGCACTATCAACAACAAACTTCGTAGTATCTTATCTTTCCCGCAAAAAACACGCAGGTTTTGATTCCCGTTGTTTTTCAACTTAATTTCGCCCGGCAGCTCTTACTGCATCCAAACGGGATTATTTATGAAGGACAAGAATGTCGAACTGAGAAGGGTAAATGTAACGCGTTACATTACTCCGTTGCGCGAAGGCGGTTCTATGCCGGCGATCGCAGAGGCCGACGATGGCTTTATGTATGTACTGAAATTCAGGGGGGCAGGGCAGGGGCCCAAGGCACTGATCGCCGAGTTGATCGGTGGCGAGCTGGCGCGCCTGCTGGACCTGAAGATGCCCGAGCTGGTATTTGCCGAACTGGACGAAGCCTTTGGCCGTACCGAACCCGACGAGGAAATACAGGACCTGCTGAAAGCGAGTACGGGTACGAATCTTGCATTGCACTATCTTTCCGGTTCTATTACCTTCGATGCTACGGTAACGCCTGTGGCGCCCGACCTGGCTTCCCGTATCGTATGGCTCGATTGCCTTATTACCAATGTAGACCGCACGGCCCGCAATACCAATATGCTGGTTTGGAATAAAGAGCTCTGGCTGATCGATCATGGTGCCTCCCTGTATTTTCATCACTCGTGGCATAACTGGGAAGAGCAGGCCAAACGCCCTTTTACGCTGATCAAGAACCATGTGTTATTACCTTTCGCTACCGAATTGGCGCGTGCAGACGAGCAGTTGCGTACCATGATCGGCAGGGAGCAACTGGAAGCCATCGTAGCGCAGATACCCGACGACTGGCTGATGTTTGAGCCCGCTTTTGAAACGGCAGAGGAACACCGGCAGGCCTATGTGCACTTCCTGGAAACCCGTATCGCCCATTCCTCCACTTTTGTAAAAGAAGCCCAAGATGCAAGAGCAGCACTTATTTGAGTACGCCGTGATCCGCGTTGTGCCCAGGGTGGAGCGTGAAGAATTCCTGAATATAGGCATCATCCTGTTTTGCACCTCCCGCAATTTCCTGGAATTAAAATATGAACTCGATACGGAGCGCTTCCGCATCTTTACCGAAGGTATGGATACCGGTATCTTCGAAGATAACCTGCATGCTTTCCAACGTATCTGTAAGGGAGGGACTGCTGCAGGACCGATCGGCCTGTTGCCCGCGCGCGAACGTTTCCGTTGGATCACCGCTACGCGCAGCAGTATCCTGCAGACCTCGAAGGCGCATTCGGGTTTTTGTACCGATGCCGCTGCAGCGCTCGACCGGCTGATGCAACAACTGGTGTATTAAAAGTGGCTCAGGGTGCGGTCTGTGGCTTTACCACCCTGAAGCCCTGGTTGCTGAATGAAGCGTGCCGGCTTACCCGGCCGATATCTGCGGAGTTGAAAAAGCTGCAGGCATTTTTACTGCACCACCAGGAGCCCCCGCGTGCATGGGCCAGCTTCCGGTCTTTGGGATCGCCGGGCAAACTGCCTTCGCAAAACTCGAATACATTACCATATACATCGTACAGGCCATAGGCATTGGGCTTAAAACTGGCTACAGGAGCGGTATACAGGTATCCGTCGCTGCTATCGGCAACACGGTGGTCGCGGCCATGCCATATATTGGCATAGATACCGATCTGCGTTTTATCCTTGCCCCAGAAGTAAAGATCCGGGCTGCCTGCACGGGCTGCTATTTCCCATTCCTCGAAACCGGGTAACCGTACCCCTGCCCAGCGGCAGTAGGCTTGTATATCGGTATAACTGATTGTCGTTACCGGGTGGTGTTCTTTGCCGCTCAGATCGCCCCGGCTGCGGCCGTTGGGATAACGCCAGTTGGCGGTACTGTCCTGCAGCCAGGCAAACTCGGCCAGGCCGGGTTCGAATACCATGGCGTTTTTCAGGCGTTCGGCATCGGTACGGTATTGGGTTGCGGCTACAAACCGGGCAAACTGTTGGTTGGTAACTTCGGTAGCGCCGATGGTATAGGCCTTTACGGTTACCTGCCGCAGGGGATTGAGCTTATGGCCCTGCTGGCCTACACTGTAGGTGCCGGCCGGTATGGTTACAAATGCCGTATCCTGTTGTGCCCTGGCCTGGCGGCCGTGCAGCAGGATACCCAGGAGCATCGATCCGTAAAGCAGGTAACGCATATTGTTTGTTTTGAACGCAGGTTATTTGCCGCTGTTGTAAAATTCCATGGCCCTTTTAATGATAAGCTCTTCGTTGGCCCGGTTGTACTGCAGGTACGATTGGTAATTGCTTTCGGGGCCGTAGAGCTTTGTATAGGTGGCCGTTTTTTTGAAAGGCGCGTATTGAGCCTGTTCCATCAGGAGCAGCAGTACGGTCAGTAGATCATGGTCTTTACGGTCCAGTTTGTAGATACTGAGCAGGAAGGGGATCAGCTCTTTGCCTTTAACCGCAACGATAGCCGTTTTGTAATTGACCCCTACGTGTTTGCTGCGGCCTACCGATTCTTTGATCAATGCCATTACCGAGTCCCGGTTTGCAGCCAGGAAGCCCGTCTGACGGTCGCTCCAGCTGTATTCGTCGAAGGCATCGGGCAGGCGGCCAAATATTTTCAGGTGTTCGTCCTGTATGGGCGGCATCACATCGCAGTTCTGGCTGTAAGCTTCAGCATGTATCATATGATACGTAAACTTTTCGCGCAGGGGCAGCGCCTGGTAAGTCTTTGCCTTCATGCTGCGGTTCTCGTCCGCGTCGTTGCTAATGCCGGTAATCAGGCTTTTTACATGTGCCAGGCCATAAGGCGGCACAGTGGCTTTGTACCGGTATTCGTGGTAGACCTGGCTTTCTTTGCTGGGTTCTTGCCATCCGTCGTCTTCCTGGGCGGCGAGCCTGCCCGCGGTCAATACAAATAATAACAGGTAACAGTATTTCATGATCATGGTTTTTTGACTTTGGGTAACTTACCGCAGTTTTACCCTGGGGTCGATCCAGGTATAGATCAGGTCGGTAAGCATATTGATGATGACAAAGACGGCAGCAGTAATGAGGATGGCGCCCATTACGACCGGGAAGTCGAATTTGTCGAGCGAGTCCACCGTAAGTTTACCGATGCCTTTCCAGCTAAATATAAACTCTACAAAAAAGGAACCGGCGAGCAGTTCTGCCAGCCAACCGGATATGGCCGTCACTACGGGGTTCAGGGCATTAGGCAGGGCATGACGCCATACTACCTGCCGTTTGTTCAGCCCTTTGGCGTAAGCGGTGCGGATATAATCCTGTGATAACACATCGAGCAGGGCGCTGCGGGTAAGTTGCGTAATAATGGCCAGGGGCCTGATGCCCAGGGTAAAGGCGGGTAAGACCAGGTTGCGCAGCGCCAGGTGCCGGCCGCCGAAGGTATCGTACTCCCACAAGCTGCCCACCATACTGAGGCCGGTAATGCCGCTGAGCCAGTAACCGAATATATAGGCAATAATGAGTCCTGCAAAAAAAGAAGGCGCCGAAATGCCCGCCACGCTTGCCAGGATAGCGGAGGTATCCCATACAGTACCCTTTTTCAGGGCAGCCAGCACGCCCAGGCCAATGCCCAGTACCGTTGCCACGATCATGGCGGTAAAGGCGAGCAGGATGGTGCCGGGCAAGGCATCGGATAATACATCCCATACGGGGCGTTTGCTCTGGTAAGATCGGCCAAGATAGGGTTGCTTCAAAACCAAGGCTTTATCTTTGCCCAGGGAAACAAGAACGTGGTAATGGTATTTGTCCCGGCTGGCACTGTCGCGGTTATGGAGCGCAAGCGGCGAAATATCGTTCAGGTACAGGAAATACCGGGTCATTACCGGTTTATCGAGATTCAGTTCTTTACGCACATTTTCTATAGAAGCCAGGTCGCTGCGCTGCCCCATGGTCAGCCTGGCCGGATCGTCGGGTAACACGTTAAACAGGAGAAAAACCAAGGTGATTACGCCCCAGAGCACCGACAGGCCGTACAGCAGTTTGCGGAGTAAATAGCGTAAAGTCAAATCTTATATTTTTTGTATGTGAAATTAGTGCATTATCACGCAGTAAAGCTAAAGATTTTCGATGGCAAAACGGGCTTTGCCCCCTGCAATTTAAATAAATTTTAGCCCTTTGTTTCTTTGATAATTCAAAACTTCGATCTATCTTACAAGACTTATTTTATATGGCTTCAAAACCTCATATATCGCCCTCGTTTTCCTATATTCCCCTGGAGGAAACATTGGAAATTATTCCGAAAAGGAAGCAACTGTTTATTGGTATTCCCAAGGAAACTTCGTTCCAGGAAAACAGGGTGCCGCTTACTCCCGAGTCGGTATCGGTACTGGTGCAAAATGGCCATGAAGTGGTGGTGGAGCACAATGCCGGCGAGCATTCTTTCTATTTCGATACCGATTTCAGCGAGGTAGGGGCCCGTATCGTTTACGATAAGGCCGAGGTGTATAAAGCGCATATGATCATCAAATCGGCGCCTATATCCGAAGAGGAAACAGAATTGCTGCAACCGAATCATGTGGTGATATCGCCCATCCACCTGCCTTTTCTTAAAGCCTCGATGGTGGAAACCCTGATGAAGAAAAAAATCATCGGTATTACCTTCGACTCGATCAAAGATGATTCCGGTATTTATCCTATCGTGCGCTCCATGAGCGAGATCGCGGGCAGTTCGGCCATACTTACCGCCGCCAAATACCTGGGCAATGCCCACAACGGCAAGGGTATCCTGCTGGGCGGCATCTCCGGGGTACCGCCGGCCAAGGTCGTAATCATCGGCGCCGGGGTTGTGGGCGAGTATGCTTCCCGTACGGCACTGGGCCTGGGGGCTTCGGTAAAGGTGTTCGATAATTCCATTTACCGGCTCATGCGGTTACAGAATAATATCGGCCGTCGTTTGTTTACCTCGGTGCTTGATCCGCGCGAGCTGAGTAATGAGCTGAGGAGTGCGGATGTGGCTGTAGGCGCACTGAAACCGGTAAACGGCATCACACCTGTTGTGGTTACGGAAGAAATGGTCAGCAATATGAAGTCGGGCTCGATCATTGTAGATGTCAGCATCGATCGTGGCGGTTGTTTCGAGACCTCCCGGCCTACGTCGCACGAGCATCCTATTTTTAAGAAATACGATGTATTACATTACTGCGTTCCCAATATTGCTTCCGGCGTATCGCGTACGGCCTCGCGCGCGATCAGCAATGTATTGATGCCTATCGTACTGGAATGCGCCGATATGGGTGGGGTGGAACATTTGCTGCAAACCAAGCCCGGCATCCGGAATGGCGTCTATTTATATAAAGGTTGTGTGACCAACGCACCTATCGCCCGCCGGTTTGAGAAGAAGTATACGGATCTTGATCTGCTTATGGCCAACCCGATCTAAGCCTGTGGCGGGCAGGAGTGTGGTGGTACGCAGGTCGTAACCTGGATTTTTACTATTTACCCGAAACTAACTGCACTAGAAAATGCCCAACAAAAGAACCAATAAGACGATTGCCGGATACCACCTGCTGATGATCCTCGCTGCTGCCGATTTCCGCTTTAAAACCTCTGAAGATATGGTGATCAGGGCTTACCTCGAACAGGAATTCCCTTTTCATGTAAGCTTGGATAACGAAATGGCCATTATCAGTGCGCTTAAGCCCGATGAATGGGAAGGCCACTTTTTGAAGTATATGGATGACTTTTACGACGATGCCACGCCCGAAGAAGTAAATAATATGCTGCAGTTTGCCCTGGATCTTACCAAAGCCGATAACGTAATTACCAAGGAAGAAAATTACTACCTCCAACTGCTTTTTGATGCCTGGCATGCTGAGTAAGCTGCCCTAAGGCTGTTAGTTATTCGGCATCTGCCGCCGGAAAATCCGAATTATTAACCGGGATGGTACCTCTTTGCCTGCGAATACGGAACCAGGTAAAGTCCTGGTTGGATTCCATGCCTTCGCCATAGGTGATCTGGTCGCCGGTGGTGATCCGTACAAACTTTTCGGTGTAAAAGCGTTCGAGGTTCTGGTTATAGATCAGTTCCTCGGTCTGCAGTTTTTCGCCTCTCCGGTTTATCACCACCACGCTGTCGCGTACGATAATGTTACCGCTTTTTGGGTAATACCGTGCCGTGCGTGCCGTAAGCGTGCTTTCTACCTTCAGGCTGTCGTTAAAGAAATCTACCTTAAGTCCCTTCAGCATATCTACATAGGGCGGGTTGGCGTTGTCGTTTTTAATAAATTCGTTGGTGTGCAGCTCCGCTTTGGTCTTGCCCTTTTCGCTACGGATAAAGGTAACATCGATGGCCCGGTCGTTTTCAAAATCCTTGGTCTGGGCATCGGGGGGCAATTGTTTAAGGTCGTTGCTACAGGCGCTCAGCAATATAAAGCAGACCACAAGGAGAAGCCCTTGTGGTCTGGAATTAAAGAAGTTGAATTTTTGCTTGCGGATGATCATATGCGGGTAAGCAGCTTTAATCGCCTGCTCTAGTCATATTTACGTTTCTGGAACCAAATATCGTTCAGGGAGAAGCCCAGGGTGAATTTTACATAAAACTCCCTGGCCAGGTTGTTCTGAATGGTGCCGCGCTGACCGATGTCGAGGGCGGTATTAACACGCCCGAACTGGTTGTAGTTACGTTTTAACGGGAAAGTAGCGCCGACTGTACCGCCTACATAAGTAATATTGGTATTGTCGAACTGCAGGTTATCCTTGCCGTAATAAGCGCCCAGGCGATAAGTAACGGTGGAGAAATAATTTTTTACTGCAGAAGAATTCGGCGTGATTTCGCCACCTACAGACATGCGGTAGGCATTTTGTGCGATCCGGTCGCGGTTTCCGAAATTGCTGAATTTAGACCAGTCGGTATAAATAAAATCTGCGCCCACGCTCCAGTTGAAGTCTTTACCGTAATGGATGCCGAAGCTGTATTCCGCAGGCAATTGCATTTTACCTTTAAAGCCTGTTCCCGATCCTGTTATGGTATCCGACAGCAGTTCGGTAACGCCGGAAGAGTTGGTAACATAGTTATAGGCAACATTGTAGACGTCCCGGTCTATGTTGAGCTTCTGGGAGAGGGTTAATGTAGCGCCGATGCTCAGGTACTTTTCCTTGGGCAATTGTGCACGGTACATGATACCGCCTTTCCAGTACAGGCCGCCGATACCGTTATACTTCGAAAATTCGGAGTTGCGTGAATGGGTAGTATCGTTATTGGAAAAAGTACTGGTGTTACGTACGTTGCCAAACATATAACCGGCATTAAACCCGAGCGAGAACCCTTTGTATTTGCCCGAAAGGCCGAGATATGCGTACTGCATACTGCCCGAGCCGTTGTAGTTGACAATGGCCTTACCGATGCCGTTTACACCACTGAGCGTGTCGTTGGAATTATAATAGGTGTTGGACACCGGCGAAATACCAAAGCTCATACCGGCATGTTTACCCATCGGGATGCCCACATTCACATACGAAATGGTAGCGGTACCGGAGTTGGTACTTACGCCATCCATATAGATGCTTTTGGAGCGACCTTCGAATGCAAAATCCAGGGTAGTGACTTTCAGGAAGCTGTAAGACGCGGGATTGAAGCTGTTTACGGAAAAGTAGTCCGTATACGCGGAACCAATACCACCCATGCTACGCAGCGAGGCGTGCCGGGTATCGGACATGTCGCCCATGCCATAACGGGAATAAGGGGAGTTTGCCTTATTGGCTTTGGGGCCCGAGTCATCACTCATCGATTGAGCGGATGCCGAAAGGCCGGTGAGCAGTAGCGTTGCTAATAAAAGGAATTGCGTCTTGGTTTTAGCGCACATTATGTCGTAAAATTGTGTTTAAGCCCTTTAACAGGAGCTGGGAATCTGCAAATATCTGATTTTTTAGCTTGCCGGCAAAAAGTCCTGCGTTGCCACCGGTTAAAACGACATTCAGACCGGAATATTGTTCCTTATAATAATTTATCATGCCATCGATCTCAGCAGCGATACCCAGCATTACACCGCTGCGGATACTGGTTTCCGTATCGTAACCCAGTATCGGTGTGTCGCCCGTCTCGCTGACCAGGGGCAATTTGTCGGTAAATTCATGCAAAGCCCTGAAGCGCAATTGTAGGCCGGGGCTGATACTGCCGCCCCGGAAGGCCTTGTTCTGGTGTACGAAATTATAGGTAATGGCCGTGCCCACGCTCACCACCAGGTTGTTCCGGTCGGGATAGGCGGCATTAGCGCCAACGGCTATGGCCAGGCGGTCCATACCCAGCGAATCGGGGCTGTGGTAGGCATTCATGATAGGCAGGTTGGTGTTGCTGCTCAATACCACCAGGGGCGCCTGCTCCTGCAGCAGGATCTTCAATTCGGGGGGATGGTTGGCTACGGAGCAAAGGATCACCGCCTTGGGCTGCTTTTCTGCAACCAGGGCCATCAGGCCGGTCAGGGCTTCTTCTTCCGAAAAATTATAATCGGCAACCAGCGTCTGCTCCTGGAAAAAAGCGGCTTTCACACGGGTGTTGCCCCAGTCTATACATAAATGCATACAAAAAAATTAGAACGTCAATAAATATTTCCTGTACGGAAGGGTTAATGGTTTAAAACGGGAGTGCGTTAATTCAGGCTGATGCGGGATTTCAGCAGTTCCATATCGTCCATGGCCGACATAATGGTATTGAAATGACGGCGCAGGTATTCCATGCGCTGTACTTCATTAAAAATGCATAACAGTTCGTATTCCTGTTCCCTGGCCAGGCCTACTTTATGGGCAATGTCATAGGAAGTCCATTCGGTAAGGCCCGCCGGAACACCGTCTTCAATATTGAGGAACTGGTACAGGCGGATCACTTCCTTAACGATCATCCGCGAAAGGTCAGGATGTACCTTCATCTTGTCATTATCGGGATAATTAACAATGGCGCCGGCATAGTGTTTGTCGGGCAGGCTTGGTATCACTTCCAGGATGCGGAATACCTGGATTCCTTTTACCTTGATGTCCATACTGCCGTCTTCGTTACGTTTGAGCAGTTCGGTAACTTCTACGAGGGTGCCGTATTCACTTATTTTGCCTTGTTGCAGCGAGGGTATGCCAAATGTTTTTTGTTCTTCCAGGCATTCGTTGATCAGCTGTTTATACCTGGGTTCGAAAATATGGAGTTTCAAAGACTGGTCGGGATATACAATGATATCTAAAGGAAATATCGGGATAAAATTCGTCATTACTGGAAGCGCTGCTTAACGGGTCAAGGTCCGGGTTCTTAACAAAAATACTGTTTGCAATATAAAACATTTTTGTTCTTTTTTTTGGAGAATAGCGAAAGATAATTACTTTTGCTCCCGAGGGTATTTTATGCGCCGGCTTTTTGTGCGCTTCCCACATTCCAAATTATGATACTTCATACAATTACAAATCAATATTGGTGGCATTCACGATGGCAACACGTGAACAGCGCTGATATGTACTAATTGTATCAACTTATACCGGGAAACCGGCTTGCTGTTCAGGCAAGCCGGTTTTTTTTCGCCCGTACCTGATCTCCCCCAACTTTTAAATATTTACGCCAATGACTTTTGATTTTAAAGTCCGACAGCGCCGTCTGCCTGCAGACGCCCATACCCCGGTAAGCGCTTACCTCAAATTAAGGGACCTGTTTCCCCGTAACCTGCTGCTGGAAAGCTCCGACTTCCATGGCCGCGAAAACAGCTACTCCTACCTCTGCTTCGGGCCTGTTGCCGGTCTTGAACTGAACGGCAATGTGTTCCGGCAACAGTTGCCCGATGGGTCGGTCGAAGAACGGTCGCTGCTGCCCGGTACGCTGGTCGAAACGGTTACGGCCTGTATGCAGCAGTACCGGTTCGAGGCCGCGGCACAGCCCGGTTGCACGGGCCGCTTTTTCGGGCATGTCAATTACGATGCCGTACAACATTTCGAACAGCTGGAACTGAGGCCCGGTGCCGATGCCCTGCCTTCCGTACTGCTTCAGGTGTACCGGTATATGCTGGTCTTCGATCATTTTCATCATGCCTTGTACCTCACCGAGCATTATACGGATGAAGCGGCGCCCGGCGGCCTCGACTTTATCGAAGCCCAGCTGCGCACCGGGCATCCCGGCACCTATCACTTCCGTACCGATGGCGCGGAGCAAAGCCAGGTGTCCGACCAGGAATACCTCGATATCGTAGCGCAGGCCCGTAAACATTGCCTGCGGGGCGATGTGTTCCAGATGGTCCTTTCCCGTGGTTTTTCCATCGGGTTTAAGGGCGATGATTTTAATGTCTACCGCGCCCTGCGTACCGTCAATCCTTCGCCTTACCTGTTTTATGCCGACTATGGCAACTATCGCCTGTTCGGTTCCTCGCCCGAAGCACAATTGAAAATAGAAGGGGGCCGCGCCGTTATCCATCCCATTGCCGGTACCTGCCGGCGTACCGGCAACGAAGCTGAAGATAAACAACTGGCCGAGGCCCTGCTGGCCGATCCTAAAGAGAATGCCGAACATGTAATGCTGGTCGACCTGGCCCGCAACGACCTGAGTCGCAGCTACGACGAAGTCCATGTAACGGTGTTCAAAGCCCTGAAGCAATTTGCCCATGTCATCCATATCGTCAGCGAGGTGAGCGGCGAGCAGGCCCGCAACCAGAGCCCTTTTGCAGTGCTTTCCGAAGTGTTTCCCGCGGGTACCCTTTCCGGTGCGCCCAAGCATATGGCCATGCAGCTGATCGATAAGCTGGAGCGCTACAGCAGGGGCTATTACGGCGGCTGTACCGGTTTTATGAGCCCGGACGGCGATACCAATATGGCGATCATGATCCGGTCGTTCATGAGCCGTGACAATACCCTGTATTTCAGAGCTGGCGCGGGTGTGGTGGCTTCTTCGGTTCCCGAACGCGAACTGATGGAAGTGCAGGAAAAACTAAAAGGTTTAAGACTTGCCCTGGAACTGGCTTGTACGCTTTGATCCAAGGGCTTCATAAAAAAACAGTATAACGATGAAAGTACTTCTGGTAGATAATTACGACAGCTTTACCTATAACCTCGCCCTGCTGGTTAAAAGCATAACCGGCAGCCATCCTGTAGTGCAGCGCAACGATCAGCTGGAGTTGGATGCCATAGCGCAATACGATAAAATCATGCTTTCGCCCGGGCCGGGCCTGCCCGAAGAAGCAGGTTTGTTGCTTAAGGTCATCGAACGGTATGCCGCTACGAAAAGCATACTGGGCGTATGTCTTGGCCACCAGGCCATAGCACAGGTATTTGGCGGCGGACTGGCCAATCTCAGCCAGGTGTATCATGGTGTGGCAACGCCGGTGGCGCCCTGTGCCGGCGATCCTTTGTTCGAAGGACTGGGCCCGGTGTTCGATGCAGGCCGTTATCACTCCTGGGTGGTAAGCGATACGATGTTTCCCGATACGCTGGAGGTGACGGCCCGCGATAGCGGCGGGTTGATTATGGCGCTGCGGCACCGGCAGTATGATGTACGCGGCGTGCAGTTTCACCCCGAAAGTATACTGACGCCTGCCGGTAAAACACTCCTGGCCAACTGGCTGAGCGTATAGAACCGTTCCATGATTATTGTTTCAAAAAAAATTATAAATAATGAGTATCAACAACGTTTTACTACAACCGGCCGGAGCCTTGCCCCACCTGATGAAACAAGTGCTGAACCGGCTGCGTACCTACGAAACCCTGAGCAGGGAAGAGGCGAAAGAAGTGCTGCTCGCCATTAATGCCGGTTATGTCAACGAACACCAGGTCACCGCATTTATGTCGGTGTATATGATGCGCCGGCCTTCCATTGCAGAGCTTTCCGGCTTTCGCGACGCCTTGCTCGAACAGGGTGTAGTCCCGGGCCTGGAGGCTGTGGAGGCCATCGATATCGTGGGTACCGGCGGTGACGGCAAAAATACCTTCAATATCTCCACGCTGTCGGCCATCGTGGTGGCGGGCGCCGGGTATAAGGTAATTAAACATGGTAACCATGGCGCGACCTCGGTAAGCGGATCATCGGATGTGCTCGAATACCTGGGCTACCGGTTTACGACCGAAGCGCGGGTGCTTAACCGGCAACTGGAAACAGCAAATATTACCTTCCTCCATGCGCCCTTGTTTCACCCGGCCATGAAGCGGGTGGCGCATATCCGCCGTAACCTGGGCGTACGCACCTTCTTCAACCTGCTCGGCCCGGTCAGCAACCCGGCGCAACCGGGCTTCCTGCTGCTCGGCGCCAATTCGCTGCCCGTTGCCCGTATGTACCATTACCTGTTGCAGGATGCCGGGCAGGAATACCGTGTGGTATACAGCCTCGATGGTTATGACGAATTATCGCTCACCGGCGAAGCCAAATTACTGGGGCCCGCTACAGACCGCATATTGTCGCCCGCCGATTTTGGCTATGCTGCTATAGCGCCACAGGAACTCGAAGCAGGCGACGGTGTACAGCAGGCCGCCACTATATTCAAAGCCGTACTGGACAATACGGCTACCAGGGCGCAACAACAAGTGGTTATTGCTAACAGCGCCCTGGCCATCCAATGCCGCAGCGGGCTGCCGCTTGCCGACTGCATGGCACAGGCAGAGGAGTCGCTGCGCTCCGGCAAAGCCCTGTCGGTATTCCAACAACTTTTAAAAACTACTTTGTTATGAATATCCTCGATGAAATTATCGCCCGCAAAAAGACAGCCGTAGCCGACGCGATAAAGGCAGTCCCGGTAAGCAAGCTTGAGCAAAGCCCGCTTTTTTCAAGGCCCGTGGTTTCGTTTCGGAACGCCATCGGCGATCCCGCGCGTAAAGGCATCATTGCCGAGTTTAAAAGAAAGTCGCCCTCGGAAGGTGTAATCAATGACAAGGCCGACCTGCTGCAGGTAACCTCGGCTTATACCCATGCCGGCGCCAGCGCCTTGTCCATACTGACGGATACCGCTTATTTCGGCGGAAGCAACGGCGACCTGGAAATGGCCAGGAGCCACGAGCAGGTGGCCCTGTTGCGCAAGGAATTTATCGTAAACGAATACCAGGTATTCGAAGCCCGGGCTATTGGTGCAGACGCCATATTGCTGATCGCCGCAGCCTTAACGGCCAAGGAGGTATTGCTGCTCTCGTTGCGCGCCCGGTCGTTGGGCCTGGAAGTGTTGCTGGAGCTGCATACCGAAGAGGAGCTTGGCCATTTGAATCCCTTTGTCGATGTAGTGGGCGTTAATAACCGTAACCTGGGCACCTTCAGCACTGCGCTGCAAACCTCGCTGGATCTCTTCCCGGCCTTGCCTGCCGAGATGTTTAAGATATCCGAAAGCGGTATCCATAACCCCGCAGATGTAAAGATGCTTAAAGATGCAGGCTATGATGGTTGCCTGGTGGGCACCGCTTTTATGAAGCAGCCTGATCCCGGTCGTGCTTTTCGCGATTTTATAAAACAATGCTGATATGGAAGTGAAAGTATGCGGCCTTACCCGGCCCGGCAATATTGAAGCCGTAATCGGGGCCGGTGCAGATTATATCGGTCTTATATTTTACCCGGCCTCAAAACGTTACGTGGCAAAGGATGCAGCATTACAGCAGTTTGTAAGGCAACTAAAAAGCGTTCGGAAAGTGGGCGTATTTGTTGATGCCGCTGAAGCCGAAGTGCTGGATGCCGTGCGGCGTTACCGGCTCGATATCGTACAACTGCATGGCGCGGAAACGCCAGCTTATTGCCGGCGTATAAATACAGGCGTACCGGTGTGGAAAGCATTTGCGATGCAGCCGGGTTTTGCTTTTGAACAGTTGGATGCTTACGCACCTTTTTGCGACCGTTTCCTGTTCGATACGCCCGGCGCGGGTTACGGCGGTACGGGCCAGGCCTTCGATCATACCTTACTCCGCGACCATAAGCTGCCTCTGCCTTTTATGCTGGCCGGTGGTATAGGCCCCGGCGATGCAACAACCCTAAAAGGCTTACAGCTCGCCGGTTTACAAGGCGTAGACCTGAACAGCCGTTTCGAAATACAACCGGGTTATAAAGATGCGGCCCGGATCAAAAACTTTATCTATGCAATACACAGTTGATGAATATGGCTACTACGGCCGCTTTGGCGGGGCCTTCGTACCCGAAATATTACAGGCGAATATAGCAGCACTCAAAGCGGCATTCCGCCGCTATAAGGACGATCCTGCTTTTTGCGCCGAGTTCGAACAATTGCTGAAAGACTATGTGGGCCGGCCTTCGCCGCTGTACCGCGCACAAAGGCTTTCTGACTTTTATAAAACGAATATCTATCTTAAACGCGAAGACCTGAACCATACCGGCGCACATAAGATCAATAACACCATCGGCCAGATCCTGCTGGCCAAACGGATGGGCAAAACACATGTGATCGCCGAAACCGGCGCCGGGCAACATGGTGTAGCCACAGCTACTGTTTGTGCCCTGATGGATATTCGCTGCACGGTGTTTATGGGTGCTACCGATATCGAACGGCAACGGCCCAATGTGGAGCGTATGCAATTGCTGGGAGCGGCCGTGGAAGCGGTGCACAGCGGCAGCAAGACCCTGAAAGATGCGGCCAATGAGGCGATACGCTACTGGATTGCGCATCCGGCCGATACACACTATATCATCGGTTCGGTGATCGGCCCCGATCCTTACCCCGAAATGGTGACCCATTTCCAACAGGTGATCAGCCGGGAAATGAGAGCACAACTGAAAGAAAAGACGGGCAGCGAACTGCCTGCTGCGGTTATCGCCTGTGTAGGCGGCGGCAGCAATGCGGCCGGCGCTTTCTATCACTTTCTCGACGATGCGGATGTGGCGCTTATAGCGGTAGAGGCCGCGGGCAGGGGCATCAGCTCAGGCGAAACGGCGGCAACGATTGCTACCGGAACCGAAGGCATTATACATGGCAGCCGTACCCTGCTGATGCAGACGGCCGACGGCCAGATCGTAGAGCCCTACAGTATTTCCGCCGGACTGGATTATCCCGGCATCGGTCCCCTGCATGCGCACCTGCATATAAGCGGGCGCGCCCGTTTCCTGGCTGCAACTGACGGGCAGGCGCTGGATGCCGCATTCCGCCTCATGCAACTGGAAGGGATCATACCTGCGCTCGAGTCGGCGCATGCCCTTGCGGCCCTTGACCAGCTATCTTTCGGATCACAGGATCATATCGTGCTCTGCCTGTCGGGCAGGGGCGATAAGGATCTTGCCGCTTATCATACCGCTGCGGCCGAACGGTCTGCTGCAGCTGCTTTTGCTTACCAACATTTCAGCTTGTAATATTTATGAACCGGATCGATCATCTTTTTCAAAACAGGGAGCAACCTGTTTTATCTGTTTACTTTACGGCCGGTTATCCCGGTCGCGACGATACCCGCGAGATCATCCTGTCGCTCGATGCTGCAGGAGCGGATATGCTCGAGATCGGTATCCCTTTTTCCGACCCCGTGGCCGATGGGCCTGTAATACAGGACAGCAGCGCTATTGCGCTACGCAATGGCATGAGTATCGGATTGCTTTTCCGGCAGCTGCAGGGCATCCGGGATGAGACCGCGATACCACTTGTGCTGATGGGATATGTGAACCCCGTATTGCAATACGGTATGGAGCGCTTCTGCGCCGATGCAAAGGCTGCGGGTATCGACGGGCTTATTATACCCGACCTGCCGGTAAGAGAATATGCGCTTCATTACAAGGATATAGTGGAGGCTTCGGGTTTGCATATGATATTCCTGGTAACACCGGCAACACCCGCCGACCGCCTGCAGGAAATAGACCGTTTAAGCCGTGGCTTTATCTATCTCGTTACTGCGGCGGGCACCACCGGCGGCGCGCTCAGCGGTAGCGACGAACAGCAGGCTTACTTCGAACATATCGGCCGTTCGGGATTAACGCAGCCATTGGTAGCCGGTTTCGGCATCAGCAATAAACAGGACTTTAATCGTGTGTGCCAATATACGCGGGGCGCCATTGTAGGCAGTGCCTTTATCCGTATGCTGGGCGCAGCAAATACAGACCTGCGGGGCAATATAGCGGAGTTCGTACAAGCGTTCCGGTAAGGTAAGCGCCTTGTTAAATTGTACTTTTTTACAAAAAATATATTTTGTTCTTTCATTATTGTACCTATCTTTGCCCGCAATGAACAACGCCCAGGTGCAATATTATTTTGGTTTTTTCTATTTCTATTTTAAGAATGGACCGGGTTTCGTTTGTCAGGATTAAAGCATACTAAAACTTAATTTCTACATACAATCCCGGTCCGGAAAGGCCGGGATTTTTTATTGCCGGTCATGTTCGGAGCGGGGCTTAAACAAACGAATACTATATGCAGTGTATAGCAATTCAGGGATTTGAAGGCTCTTTCCACCAGGTGGCCGCACAACGGTTTTACGGGGCATCTACAGCGGTGCTTACCTGTGCTACCTTTCGCGAGGTGGTTGCTAAAGCGCAGCACGACGAGCGTTGTGCCGGTGCGCTGATGGCGATCGAGAATTCGATTGCCGGCAGTATTTTGCCCAACTATAACCTGCTTAAGAAAAGCGGGCTCCGGATCATCGGCGAAGTGTACCTCGAGATCAGCCAAAACCTGCTCGTATACCCGGGTACGCCGCTCAGTGCGATCAGGGAGGTGCATTCGCATCCCATGGCCCTGCTGCAATGCCAGGACTTCCTGGACCGGCATAGCTGGAAGCTGGTCGAGACGGAGGATACCGCCCTTAGTGCGCGTCACATACAGCAAAACCAAAGCAGGCATATAGCCGGTATCGCTTCGACCCTTGCGGCGCAGTTGTACGGGCTCGATGTTGCCGCGGCCGATATCCAGACCATGAAGCATAACTATACCCGCTTCCTGGTACTTTCGAGAGATGCAGGAGCGCCCGAAGCGGCCCCGGCCAACAAGGCCTCGGTATATTTTCATGTCCATAACGAGAAAGGAAGCCTGGCCAAGGTCTTGCAGGTTATTGCCGGCTGCGGTATTGACCTCAGCAAACTGCAAAGCTTCCCAATACCGGGCAGCAACTGGCAATACAGCTTTCATGCCGACCTGGAGTTTGAACACCGGGCACAGCTGGACCAGGCTTTGAAACAACTGGACAAGGTTACTACTGAACTGCATCTCTACGGGGTTTATGCCGCCGGGCTGAGAGCCGGACTTCAACTGTTATACCCTTAAAAAAATAAAACGCAATGACTACGATCGCAAAGCGGCTCGAAAGCGTTACCGAATACTACTTCTCCCAAAAGCTGCGGGAAATAGAACAGCTTAATAAAGCCGGTAAACACATCATTAACTTAGGTATAGGTAGCCCCGACCTGCCGCCGCACCCTGCGGTAGTCAGCAGCCTGCAGCAGCATGCGGCACCGCCCGAAGTACATGGCTACCAGGGCTACAAGGGCGTACCCGCGTTGCGCCTGGCTTTTGCAGACTGGTACCGTAAATGGTATACCGTGCACCTGGACCCGGAAACTGAGGTATTGCCGCTTATGGGTTCCAAAGAGGGGATCATGCATATTTGTATGACCTACCTGGAAGCGGGTGACGAGGCCCTCATCCCCGACCCGGGTTACCCGACCTATGCCAGCGCCGTTACCCTGGCCGGGGCAACTCCTGTTAGCTACCGGCTGGAAGCTGCGCTGGACTGGCAGCCCGACCTGGAGGCCTTGTCGGCACAGGATCTGAGCCGCGTTAAATTAATGTTTGTCAACTACCCGCATATGCCTACGGGGCAGCAGGCGCCCGAAGGCTTGTTTGCCGCACTGGTGGCGTTTGCCCGTAAACACGATATCCTGCTGGTTCACGATAATCCTTATAGCTTTATCCTGAACGACCGGCCGGTAAGCCTTTTGAGCATACCCGGGGCTATAGATGTGGCCCTGGAGCTCAACTCCCTGAGCAAGTCGCATAATATGGCCGGCTGGCGCGTGGGCGTGCTTTGCGGGGCGGCGGCGCATATTGCTGCAGTATTGCGGTTTAAGAGTAATATGGACAGCGGTATGTTCCTGCCCCTGCAGCTGGCAGCTGTTACGGCCCTGGGGCTTGGCGAGGATTGGTACCGGGAGCTGAATACCATCTATGCTGCGCGTCGCGAAAAGGTATACCAGGTCATGGAGCTGCTGGATTGCCGCTATGCCCCGGACCAGGTCGGTCTTTTTGTATGGGGCCGTATTCCCGATCGCTACGAAGATGCCTATGCGCTCAGCGACGAGGTCTTGTATCGCTGCGGTGTGTTTATAACGCCCGGCGGTATATTCGGCAGCCAGGGCGACCGGTATATCCGGATCAGTCTTTGCGGCGATATAGCGCGTTTTGAAGAGGCAATAACACGGATCAGTAAATAATATAAACAGAGCGTAAGCGAATAATTAACTTTGAATCATGAAAATAGCAGTGGTGGGTATCGGACTTATCGGCGGGTCTATGGCACTGGTACTAAAAGCCCAGGGTTTTGCCTCGGTTGTACTGGGGGTAGACAGCAACGAAAGTCACGCAGCAAAAGCATTGGCGGGTAATCTCGTCGATGCGGTAACTGATCTCGCCGGGGCTGTGGCCAACAGTGACGTGGTTATCTTGAGTGCACCCGTAAACGTTTGTACCGATCTGTTGCCCCGGGTGCTCGACCTGGTGGACCGGCAGGTAGTACTGGATACGGGTTCCACAAAAATGTCCCTGCTGGACGCAGTAAAGGGACATGCAAAAAGAGGACGGTATGTGGCCACACACCCGATGTGGGGTACGGAATTCAGCGGCCCCGAAGCGGCTACCTTACAGGCTTTTAAAGGCCGTGCCAATGTAATCTGCAACGCTGAAGAAAGCGATGAAGATGCCCTGGCTTTAGTAAAAGAGCTTTATGGAACGCTGGGCATGTACCCGGTTTATATGGATGGGTATAACCACGATGTACACGTGGCTTATATCAGCCATATCTCACACATCACCTCTTTTGCCCTGGCAAATACTGTTCTGGAAAAAGAAAAGGAAGAAGACGCCATCTTCGAACTGGCCAGCGCCGGTTTCGAAAGCACGGTAAGGCTCGCCAAAAGCAGCCCGGCTATGTGGATGCCCATCTTCCGGCAAAATAAGGAAAACATACTGGACGTACTGAACGAGCACATCTCCCAATTGCGCAAGTTTAAATCCTGTATCGAAAAGGAAAACTGGACTTACCTGACCGAGTTGATGGAACACGCTAACAAGATCAGGCAGGTACTGGACCGTAAATCATAATTGAATAACCCGCCGTAAACAACGGCAAGAAAATACATGCTGGTATAATGGAAACAAACAGCACCACCGATGCATCGGTCATCGGTAAAATATGGAATAAAAGGCCGCTGATCATTTCGGGGCCCTGCAGTGCAGAAACAGAAGAGCAGGTAATACAAACAGCGCTCCAGCTTAAAGAGACCGGCAAGGTGGATATCCTGCGTGCCGGCATCTGGAAACCGCGTACCCGCCCGGGTAATTTTGAAGGCATAGGCGCCAAAGGCTTGCCCTGGATGCAACAGGCCCGCAAGCTGACCGGTTTGCCCCTGGCCGTGGAAGTAGCTACTGCCAAGCAGGTAGAAGATGCGCTGCACTTCGATATCGATGTGCTCTGGATCGGCGCACGTACTACCGTTAATCCTTTTAGCGTACAGGAACTGGCCAATGCCTTAAGGGGCGTGAATGTACCGGTATTCATCAAAAACCCGGTAAATGCAGATCTTGAATTATGGATCGGCGCTATGGAGCGTGTGGCCAAAGCCGGGGTAGACAAGCTGGGCCTTATTCACCGCGGCTTCTCCTCCTATGGCAATACCGAATTCAGGAATGCGCCTATGTGGCACCTGGCCATCGAAATGAAACGCAGGTACCCCGGTGTGCCTTTCCTGATCGACCCTTCGCACATTTGCGGTAACCGGCATATGCTGCAGGAAGTAACGCAGAATGCCATAGACCTCGATTACGATGGTGCGATTATCGAAAGCCATATCGACCCGGATAATGCCTGGAGCGATGCCAAACAACAGGTAACCCCGCAAAGACTTAAAGAACTGTTGGATGATATCGTATGGCGTAAGGAAACGATTGCCTCCGAGGAGCTGCATGCCAACCTCGAAAAGCTGCGCCAGCAGATCAACCAACTCGACGATGAAGTGCTGAAGCTGTTGAGCCTGCGCATGAAAGTAGCTGAGCAGATTGGCCAGTACAAAAAAGACAACCGCATTACCATCCTGCAGACCAATCGCTGGAATGAAGTGCTGGAGCGCGTTTGCAAGTCCGGTGAGAAACTGGGGCTGAGCCGCGAATTCGTTACCCAGTATTTCGATGCCATACACCTGGAAAGCATCAAGCACCAGGATGCCGTAATGAACCAGCATGGCTGATGCCTGTTTTAAACTTAACTAATACACGTAATACACGAATCGATGACAGAGCATATCATTGCTTTTCCCGGTGGTACGACCCGCTTCTGCTTTGATGCAGACCTGGAGCAGTTGCGCCAGCTTGCCCCGCCGGAAAAGAGTTTTATCCTTACCGACGAAAACGTAATGATCCACTACCAGCGGGAGCTGAAGCCCTGGCAGGTAATCACGATACCTGCAGGCGAAGCCTCCAAATCGCTGGAAACAGTGGATGATGTGGTGCGCCAGCTGATTGCCCTCGATGCCGGCCGGGATGCGCTCCTGGTGGGCGTTGGCGGCGGTGTGGTAACGGATATCGCAGGCTTTGTAGCCGGTATTTATAAACGGGGCATACGCTGCGGTTTTGTGCCTACCTCTATCCTCGCTATGGTGGATGCCGCTATCGGTGGCAAAAACGGGGTGGATATCGGGGCCTTTAAAAATATGATCGGCCTGGTGCGCCAGCCGGAGTTCCTGCTTTATGATTATCGTTTATTGCAAACCTTGCCGGAAGAAGAATGGATCAATGGCTGGGCCGAGATCATTAAACATGCCTGTATCCGCGACGAAGCCATGTTTGGCCTGCTCGAACAGCACCGGCTCGAAGATTTTCAAAAGAACGGGCAACTCCTGCATAAGCTGGTTATGAAGAATGCTTTGCTGAAAGCGGGCATCGTAGCGCAGGATGAACTGGAGCAGGGCGACCGCAAACTGCTGAACTTCGGGCATACCCTGGCACACGCCATCGAGAATGTGTACCAGTTGCCGCATGGTTTTGCGGTGGCTATAGGTATGGTGTTTGCGGCAAAACTTTCCGAACAGCATACCGGCTTTCCGGCTACCGGCCGGCTCGTCGCACTGCTGGAGCGTTACGGCCTGCCGGTATCAATGGACTTCGATAAGGACCAGGCGCTGCACCTGATGCAGGCCGACAAGAAAAAAGCGAACGGGCTTATTCATTACATCCTGCTGGAAACGTTGGGCAAGGCGGTTATCCAACCCCTGTCTGTCGATACCCTGCGACAACAAATAGCACTATAAAGAACATGGAAATAAAGATAAAGCCCGGTGCGGTAAAAGGAACCGTTATGGCGCCGGCTTCCAAGAGTGTGATGCAGCGTGCCTGTGCGGCTGCATTGCTTAAAGGCGGCGAAACGGTGATCCGTAACTATGGCCGGTCTAACGACGACCAGGCCGCCCTGCAGATCATTACCGACCTTGGGGCTACCGTAAATTATACCGACGATGATACGCTTACCATATCCTCGGCCGGTATCAAGGCTGCAGGCAGTGTTATTCATTGTGGTGAAAGCGGTTTGTCGGTGCGTATGTTTACGCCCATAGTGGCCTTGCTCGACCGGCCGATGACCATAACCGGTGCAGGTAGCCTGCTGACCCGGCCCATGAGCTTCTGGGATACCTTATTGCCGCAGCTCGGCGTAGTGGCCGCAAGCGATAAGGGTTGCCTGCCCCTGCAGGTACAAGGCCCCTTACAGCCGGCCGATATCCATATCGATGGCGGGCTGAGTTCCCAGTTCCTTACGGGACTGCTGTTTGCTTATGCAGGCGCAGGCGCTTCCGGTAAACGCATCGTGGTAGAGGGGCTGAAAAGCAGGCCCTATGTGGATCTTACCCTGAAGATCATGAAAGACTTCGGGTTGCCGGCGCCTGTTAACCAGCAATACGAAAGTTTCTACTTCCCGGAGCAGTATGAGAAAAGCGATGTTCCGCGTAAAGTTGATTTTACGGTAGAGGCCGACTGGAGCAGCGCGGCTATGCTGATGGTAGCCGGCGCTATAGCCGGGAGCGTAACGGTAAAGGGGCTGGATGTATTTTCGGAGCAGGCCGATAAAAAAGTGCTCGAAGCCCTGCAGGATTGTGGTTGCCATCTATCCATCCAGGTCGATGAAGTAACGGTGCGTAAAAATAACCTTAAGCCTTTTCATTTCGATGCTACCCATTGTCCCGACCTGTTTCCGCCGTTGGTGGCCCTGGCCGCCTGTTGCGCCGGTACCAGCGTTATCGAAGGGGTAGATAGGCTGGTACACAAAGAGAGTAACAGGGCGCTTACCCTGCAGGAGGAATTCGGCAAGATGGGTATAACCATTACCCTGCAGGACGATAAGATGCTGATCAAAGGGGGAGCTATACGGGGCGCTGTGGTACATTCCCGCCACGATCACCGTATTGCCATGGCCTGCGCGGTTGCTGCATTGGCAGCCGATGGTCCCGTGCTGATCGAAGCGGCCGAAGCCGTATCGAAATCCTATCCCCGCTTTTTCGACGACCTGGAAAGCCTCGCCACAGCCTAGCAGAACCGGGATTTTCTTTTTACATTACATGGTGCAAATACAATTCCTGATATGAATACTTTCGGCAGAGTTTTTAGAATAGCCGTATTTGGCGAGTCGCATGGCGCCTGTGCCGGCGTTACGATAGACGGTGTGCCGGCGGGCCTGGAGCTGGGCCTGGAGGCTTTCCTGCCCGACCTGGAACGGCGTAAAGGCGGACTGCAAAAAGGCACGACACCCCGGAAAGAAGACGATCTGCCCCTGTTCCTGAGCGGTCTGTTTAACGATTACAGTACCGGCGCGCCGCTTACGATCCTGTTCGAAAACCGCAACACCCGCAGCGGCGATTATGAAAAGCAGCGGGCCATACCCCGGCCCGGGCATGCCGATTTTGTAGCCCATCAAAAATTCGGTGGTTTTGAAGACTACCGCGGCAGTGGTCACTTCAGCGCGCGGCTTACCGTGGGTATCGTTGCGGCGGGTGTGGTGGCCAAAAAACTGATCGCGGCATTGCTGCAACAAGAAATAGCTATCCGCGCTTCGATCCTCGAGATCGGTGGTGAGCCGGACCTGGATAAGGGACTGGACAAGGCGATTGCCGCTAAGGATACCATAGGCGGTATTATCGAATGCCGTTGTTCCGGTTTGCCGGCCGGCCTGGGCGAGCCCTTCTGGGATAGCATGGAGTCTGTGCTGGCCCATGCGTTGTTTGCTATTCCTGCTGTTAAAGGTGTAGAATTCGGCGCGGGTTTTGGTGCGGCGCGTATGTTTGGCAGCGAGCATAACGATAGTATCGAAGATGCTTCCGGTAAAACACGAACCAACCATGCCGGTGGTATCGTGGGCGGTATCAGCAATGGTAACGAGCTGGTGTTCCGCATCGCCATCAAGCCCACCTCGTCTACGCCTAAGGAGCAGGAATCGCTGAACTGGGAAACCGGGCAGCAGGAAATTTTTTCCGTAAAAGGCCGCCACGACCTCTGCGTGGCCCTGCGGGCGCCGGTTATCGTCGAAGCCATGACCGCTATAGCCCTGGCCGACCTGCTGTTGCTTACGCATCGCGACCGGGTTGCCGGAACAGGGTTGCAGGGCAGGTAGCAGCCCTAACTGCAACAGTTTTGATATGTTATACGATTTAGAAAAATTGTAACGTTCTATAGCAACGGAACTGCGGGAATTCCGGGAGTAAATTCCGGAAATAGCTTAATTTCGCAGCGGAATATGAAAATACGTATTGGGTTATCTTTATTGCTGGTCGCATTATTTGCCTTTGTGGGCAGTTGCGGGGTGTACAGCCTTAGCGGCGCCAGTATCGAGGGCAAAACGATCAATATCAGGACCCTCGAAAACCGGGCGATGAATGTGGTGCCTACCCTGAGTCCTTCGCTCACCGATAAGATCAGGAACAGGATCCTATCCCAGACCGGTCTTGCGGCCGTAAATACCGAGACCGCGGATTACGATGTGAAAGGTGTCATTACCGGTTATAACGTTTCTATTTCAGGTTTGCAGGGTACCAACCAGGCCTCGGATAACAGGCTTACGATTACCGTAGAAGTAACCTTTACCAACCGGCGCGACGACAAGGCCAGTTTTAAACAGAGTTTTGGGCGCTTTGCCGACTTTAGGGCCAATGAGCAGTTACAATCCGTGGAGGGCAGGCTGATCGAGGAGATCGGCAACCAGCTGGCCGACGATATTTTCAATAAGGCTTTTGTAAACTGGTAAGGCCCGCGCCTGCAATATCTACCGCTATATTATAAATTTATACTTTTGATTACTACAGATACGATCACAGGCTGGCTCAGGGATCCGGATCAGTTCCAGGGCGTTGTTCCGCAGCTTTTGCAAAAGCTGACGGAGGACTATCCCTATTTCCTGCCCGGGCACTACCTGAAACATATCGCCTTACAGCAGGACGCGCAGCACCTGTACGCGCTACTGCAGGCTTTCCCGGCCAACAGGGTGGTGTTGCAACAATTGCTCGACCCGGTCGAAGAGCAACTGGAAGTACTGATGGAAGAGCCCGTAGTGCCGGAAACCGACCTGCTCGAGGCGCTGGGTATAACTCAACAGCCGGCTATGGTCGCCGATTATTTTTCCCAGCAGGGCATTGAAGTGTCCAGCGACCTGCCGGAGGCGGAGGAACTTGCGCCGCATACCGAGGAAGAAAAATCCTTGCTGGTGGTGATGAGTTTCGAAGAATGGCTGAGTTATATCAATACCAAAAGCCGCAAGGAAAAAGAGGAAGAAGCCGAGCAGAAAGCGCTCAAAACCATGTGGCAAAAGCAAAAACTGGCTGCTGCTATCGAGGAAGAGAGCGACGAAATACCGGAATCCGTATTCGAAATGGCGGTTAATTCCATTGCCCGGAACGACGACTGGGTAAGCGAATCCATGGCAGAGGTATACGCCCGCCAGGGTAAGGCGCAAAAAGCAATCGAGATATATGAGAAATTAAGTTTGCTTAATCCTGAAAAAAATACTTATTTTGCTGCCAAAATAGAAAATTTACAAAAAGATTTAGAAATATGACAACCTTGATCGTTATAATCATTATGATTGCCTGCCTGGTGCTTGGGTTCTTTGTGCTGATTCAGAAACCCAAAGGTGGTGGCCTGTCCGGATCATTCGGCAGCATTGGCACTCAGGTGATGGGCGTGAAGCAGTCCGGCGACGTAATGGAAAAAGGAACCTGGTATACCATGGCCATTATCGCTGTACTTTGTGTGGGTTCTGTATTCACCCTGGGCCGTATCAACCCTAATGCCGGTCGCGAAAAAGACCAGGCTGCCCAGCAGCAACAACAACAGCAACAGCAAGGTCAGAAACCTGCTGCTCCTGCCAAATAATATTATCTGCTTGTTAAAAACATACCTTATAGTTAAAGGCCCGTTTGTAAAAGCGGGCCTTTACATTTTATTAAGTTGCAACAGTTTGTTTTAGGTTATATTTGACCTAAATTAAGATCATGAAACAGGTAGTCCTATTGATGATGGTAGCCCTTGGCCTTGCCTTGCCGGCTACTGCGCAGCTAAAGCCCGTGGCCCAGAAACCGGTACACTGGAGTTTTATCGTTCAGAAGAAAAAAAACGGGGAGTATCGCCTGGAGGCGCATGCCATAATGGATAAGGGGTTTCACATATGGGCGCTGGATGCCGGCGGCGACGGCTCGTTGATCCCCACCAGCTTTGTATCGGCTACCCTGGCCAAGGGCGCCTGGACCAGCGATTGGAAAGAGCAGGCGCCGCCTGTTGTACAAACCCTTGCGTTTATAGAGGGCGCCGTACGCTGGCACCAGCATGAAATTACTTTTTACCGCGACTTTAAGGCGCCAGCCGGTACCCGCATCAAAGGCGGCGTTGAATTCCAGACCTGTAACGAAGAAATGTGTTACCCGCCGGCAACCGAACTTTTTGAAACAACAGCGCCCTGACCGGGACGTGGTATCATATGCAGAAAGCCGGGGACCTCGGGGTTACCGGCTTTTTTATATGGGTAAAATTTTGACTTACAGTTTTTTTACGATCTCCCAGAGTACGATGCCAACCGTTACCGAAATATTGAGCGAATGCTTGGCGCCCCATTGCGGTATTTCGATACAGCCGTCGCAAAGGGCCAGCGCTTCGTCGCTTACGCCGCTTACTTCATTGCCAAATACCAGGGCTATTTTATCGGTAGGGTCGAAGCTGATATCCTGCAGGGCTATGCTGTTGTGAGCCTGTTCCACGGCCCATACCTGGTAGCCTTCTTCTTTAAGCCGTACCAGGGCCTGGCTTACCTGCTGCGCATATTGCCAGGGTACGGTTTCGGTAGCGCCAAGGGCTGTTTTGTGTATGTCGCGGTGGGGAGGCTGGGGGGTATATCCGCAGAGGCAGATGCCCGCGCCGTTAAAGGCATCTGCTGTACGGAAGGCCGAACCTACATTATGCATACTCCGCACATCGTCCAGGATAATCCAGACGGGAAAAC
Source organism: Taibaiella chishuiensis (assembly GCF_003014535.1). Classification (GTDB taxonomy): domain Bacteria; phylum Bacteroidota; class Bacteroidia; order Chitinophagales; family Chitinophagaceae; genus Taibaiella; species Taibaiella chishuiensis. Next base: position 160,392 of record NZ_PYGD01000003.1, read on the forward strand.
GGGTGATTTCTTTTATTTCGGCCACGCTGAACCTATCCAGCTCCTCGATTGTCTTTTTTGTAAAACTTTTTGAAATCATAATGCTGCAAAGAAAAGAAATGTTGTTTTGAAAAAATATTGTTTACTAATTTTGTAGTAAATAAACGGGAGCCAAAAAGACTTTCCGCAAAAATTGCCTGAAACTACAACTATGGAACCGTATCAAAAATCAATGGCGGAGTTTAACCCCTGGAAAAAAGAGCAGTTCGATACCGATGTATTGGACGACCGTCTTTGTCATTTGATCTTGTGGAATGACGATGTCAATACCTTCGATTGGGTAATTGAATCGTTGATTGAGATTTGTGCGCATACGCCGGAGCAGGCAGAGCAATGTGCCCTGCTGATCCATTACCAGGGTAAGTATGCAGTGAAGAAAGGCGACTTCGATACCTTGCGCCCCATGTGCGAGGCGATGATCGACCGGGGTATTAATTCGACGATAGATAATTGATTCAAAAAGAAACGGCGCCATCGGCGCCGTTTCTTTTTGAAAATAGGTATGTTTTATAAAGGCGGCTCCCCTGGTGGCTAACTTTATCAAAGCCAGCTAACCGATGAGATCCTTCGCTGCGCTCAGGATGACAGCGTCCCTTTGACTACTTCTTCAAGGCCAGGATAGAGAAATCGGTATCGACCTTCTTGATCGTATTGACCAGGCGGCCCATACCTTCAATTTCCATTTCTACTACATCGTCAGGTTGCAGCCATTGCTCCTTGTAATCGGGGTTATTAAGTTTGCCGGTGCCGTTCAGTTCCAGGAAACAACCGGTACCCACCGTACCGCTGCCGATCACGTCGCCGGGCAGGATATCGGCGCCATAAGCGCAACGCTCCAGGATCTCGGCAAAGGTCCAGTCCATATCGCCTACATTACCTTCGCTTACCTGGATGCCGTTTACCTTACAGGTCATTTTAAGGTTAAATGCCGCGCCGGTATGGCCTTCTTTAGCCGGTATGCGGTACGCATCCAGCTCATCGGGGGTTACCATCCAGGGACCAATTACCGTAGAGAAATCTTTGCCTTTGGCAGGGCCGAGGTTCAGCAGCATTTCTTCCATTTGCAGGCGGCGTGCGCTCATGTCGTTCATGATGCAATAACCGGCAATATAGCTGTCGGCCTCGGCAGCCTTGATATTGCGGCCTTTTTTACCAACGATGGCTGTGGCTTCCAGTTCGAAGTCCAGCTTCTCAAAATGGTCGGGCATACAGTCGATAGGACCAGGGCCCTGTATGGCGTTATGATTGGTAAAGTAGAAAATCGGGTATTGATCGAATTCTGGGATCATGTCTACCTTACGGTTGCGGCGGGCCGCAGCTACGTGTTGCCGGAAGGCATAACCATCGCGGCAGGAGGTGGGCTTCGGAACCGGGGCCAGTACCTGTACCTGCTCGAAATCGCGCGACTCGATCGTGAGTGAACCACCCTTGATATTGGCTTCAGCTTCGCGGGCTATGGCCGACAGGCGTTCCCAGTCTTCCAGCATCTGCATCATGGTTTGCGGCAGGCGGTTATCGGCCTCGCTCAGGTTGTACAGTTGTCCATCGATATAGAAAGCAACCTGCTCCCTGTTGTTGTTGATATACGTTACTAATTTCACCTTAATACTGTTTTTAGATATTCAAAAAAATAGTTCAGATCATCCGGGTATTATTCGGCCGGGGTCGCGGCGGCTGCTTTATGCGATTTGAACTGGGCATTGTTCTTGCCGGTAGGCAGGGTAAAGCCCAGGCTCAAGATCAGCTCGTAACAACCAAAGGCCTGGCGGGCGGTACCTTCATACACTTTGAGGCCGCTGTACCGGGCATAGTCGAACTTCTGCGCAAATTCCAGGTAGCCATATTTAAACGCGGTAACCCGCAATGCTGTTTCCACACCCGCATTCCAGCCGCCGATCTGGAAGCCTGGTTTATTGGCCTGTCCGAAAAGCGAGTTCTCTACATGCGGGATAACCGGTCCGATACCGGCTTTGGTCAGCAGGTCTACTTTCAGGTATTTATTATTGGTATGATAAATCTGGAAACGCTTAACCAGGTTAAACAACAGGAAATTGGCGCCATTGTTCAGGAAGTAATAGAAGCCGTTATCGCCCGAAAAGTTGACGCGCTCATCTACTTCCTTGCCCTCTCTTTTGCCCTGTACCCTTACCTCCTGGCCTTCGGTAATGATGTACTTGGTATGGTCGAAGTTGATCTCGAAAGCGAAGTCCTGCTTTTCGTTGAAGAAATAACCGAGGCGGTAGTTGTATTGCGGTACGGTTAATGCGGTATTGAAAAAGTCTTCGTCCCAGCCGCGGCGGTCGTGCGCTTTTACATTGACCATTTTATAGTCGTTGCCCAGGCCCGGCTGTTTTACGTGTACGGTAGAGCGGGTATACCATTCAGTATTGTAACCCCAGCTAAAATACAGGCTCCCGTTTTTTACGATGCCCATATAACTTTTACCCTCGCGTTGCGCGAATGAGGAGGTGGCGGAAAGTGCGATCAGCAGCAGGCTGGCGATCGGTGCGCTAAATTTGAACTTCATGAATCCGGAATAATTAAACGGCGCAAAGGTAGGGCAATATTTGTTGCGCAATACCAATGCCGCATACACAAAAAAATAAGGCGGCCCGAGGCCGCCTTATCATCATTTTATTTTTTCATGAGCCATTTGCCCACTTCTTTAAACGTTATTTTTTTGCCATACATCAGGATGCCGGTACGGTAAATCTTGCCGGCCATCCAGGTAGTGCCCAGGAAGCCGCCCACCAGCAATACTGCCGACAAGGCCAGTTGCCAGCCCGGTACGCCAAAGGGAATACGGGCCATCATAACGATAGGGGAGGTGAGCGGGAACAGGCTGCCGAAAAGCGCCAGGCCGCTATTGGGGTCTTTAATGGCCGACGACATGATTACAAAACCCAGGATGATGGGCAGGGTAATGGGCATGGTAAGCTGGTTGGACTCCTGCGGATCTTCGTTGACCAGGCTGCCCACTGCGGCGAATAAAGAGGCATAGAGGAAATAGCCGCCCAGGAAGTAAAACAGGAACCACAGCGAAATCTGCAGCCAGTTAACGCTATGCAGCATAGCCGAAATACCCGCGGCAACATCGTTGCCGGTATTGGCCTGTGCTGCTGCCTGGTTCATGACCTCGGGGTTGGAAGCAAAGCCTGCACCCATAGATCCTGCCAGTACCGTCATGGCGATCACGATCAGCGCGATCCAGATCAGGAACTGCGTAAGGCCTACCAGGGCTACGCCGATTATTTTACCCAGCATGAGCTGGTAAGGTTTTACCGAGCTTACAATGATCTCGGCAATACGGTTGGTCTTCTCTTCCATAACGCTGCGCATAACACTCATACCATAAAACAGCATGAACATATACAACAGCAGGCCGCAGGCATAACCGATGCCGAAAGCGGCTTCGTTGCTGGTAGCCTTGCCTTCCACATTGGGTTGTACCGAAATGGTCTCGTCCTGGAGGAAGCGCAGTTTATCTTTATCCACGCCGGCTTCCTGCATCCGGTCCTGCATCACGATATCGTTAAGCTGGTTCTCGATATCTTTCTGGGCTTCCATACCCAGTTGTTTTTCGCTGAAGAGGTTAAACTTCGCTTTTTCGTTTTTATTGAAAGGCGGTATATACAATACGGCATCGTACTGTTCTTTGGCCAGGCTTTGCTTCAGGGTTTCGAGCGGGGTATGCTCAAAGGTGAAGCTGATCTTTTTGGAGCTTTCCAGCTTCTGGTCAAAGGTTTTGCTTTCGTCCAGTACGGCTATCTTTTTCTGGTCGCCGGAGCTGAGCGAGATACCGGCTACCAGCGCCACCATGCCCACCAGCAGTACTGGTATCAGCAGGGTAAGTATAATAAAGGAACGCTTGCGTACCCGGGTCAGGTACTCTCTTTTTATAATAATGAGTGTTTTCATTGTCTTGCTTGTTGTGTTGGAAATGGGATAACGACGGTATTAGAGCTTATGCCACGAATTCCCGTGCAGCCGGAGTGCCCTGTACTAAACGGATAAAGATATCGTTGAGCGAAGGCAGGATCTCTTCGAAAGCAAGAATGTTGTTGCCCTGGTTGATATAATGCAGCAGTACCTGGTTGGCCGGCACATTTTCATTCAGGTGGAACATCAGTTTGTTCTGCTCTTGTTTCAATACCTGTATGTCGGCAGGCAGGGGGGCATCGGGATTGCTGAGCGTAAGGCTGAAGAGGTTTTCCTTAAAGTCCTGCTTCACCTGTTTTACACTGCCATCCAAAATCTTTTTGCCCTGGTTGACGAGGATGATCTGGTCGCAGATCTCTTCTACCTGCTCCATACGGTGCGTACTGAAGATAATGGTAGTGCCTTCCTGTGCCAGCCGGAAGATCTCGTCTTTCAGTACATTGGCATTTACCGGGTCGAGGCCGCTGAAGGGTTCGTCGAGGATCAGCAGTTTGGGGTTATGGATCACCGTGGTTACAAACTGCAGCTTCTGGCTCATACCTTTACTCAGGTCTTCCACTTTTTTATTCCACCAGGTGGTCATGTCCAGCCTTTTGAACCATTGTTTGCTGCGGAACTCGGCTTCACTTTTCGAAAGGCCTCTCAGCTGGGCCAGGTATACCGCCTGTTCCCCGATCTTCATTTTTTTATACAACCCTCTTTCTTCGGGCATATAACCGATCTCGCCGATGTGACGGCCGGAGTCGAAAGGCTCGCCGTTGAAGAGAATATTACCGGAGTCGGCGTAGAATATGCCGGTGATCATGCGCAGCAAGGTGCTTTTGCCCGCGCCGTTAGGACCGAGCAGGCCAAAAATGCTGCCCGGCGCGATATCGAAACTGATGTCGTCGACGGCGCGTTGCGTGGCATAATATTTTTTCAGGTGCTGGACTGAAAGTAGAGCCATAGTGTTAGTTTATTACTTCCGGATATCGGGAGCTGGTCAATACAGGTTACGAATTTAAAGGAACTCAAAGTTGCAGGAAAGCCTGCAGATATTAATCACCCGTTAAGGGGGGATTAGCCGGTAATGCTCACGCTGATCTGCCTTTCGTCGGGCGAGAGCAAAGAAAACGAAGCGTAGAGCGTACCCGGAGGTAAGAGCTCGGGGGCCCGTTCCGGCCATTCGATAATGCAATAGGCGCCCTTGCCCTGCAGCATATCTTCTATGCCTGCATTAATGGCATCGTCGGCATCGTGCAGCCTGTACCAGTCCGAGTGGTAAATGGTGCGCTCCTGCCCCTCCTGTACAAAAGTATATTCATTGATCAGGCTGAAGGTAGGGCTGCTTACTGCATCCTGTACACCCAGGTAGCGGCACAGCGCACTGGTAAAGGTAGTCTTGCCGGCGCCCAGTGTACCGCTGAAAGCCATGATGCGGTAGTCCTGTGCATATTGCCAGAATTGCTGTACCGCCTCTGCTATATTGTTGAGTGTATAAGTGATCTGCATATGGGCTGCAAATTACTTAAACTGTTTTACAGCAGAAAGTCCGGTTTCCTGCACCGCTGCAAAAGGTGGTATTTACGGGCCCGCGGGCAGATTTTCGACCTCCCGCAATAGATTATGTACCGTCAGACCATCGGTTGGTAACGGGTAACGGCGCGTTGGTACAATATTTTTTCTTTAAACAATTGTTTATTAGTTATTTGTAATTACGTGATTATTTTTCACTAAAAAACACAAAAAGATATTATATTTATCGCTTTAATGCGATATTTGTTTTTTACGATAAAAAGGAGGTAATCCGAAAATCCTTAAACAGAGTAGGAATCTTATAAACTAAAAAAAGAAGACCAATGAAAAAGAACACACCTGTAAAACTGACCCTGACCCGTAAAACTGTAATGAGCCTTTCTGCACAGCAGAATGTAGCCGGTGGTATCGATGTTGCTGCAAGCGATCTGAAAAAGTGCGTACCCCTGACTGTAGCTCCGCCACAGTGCTGCCCGGCCTGCCGTTCCGGTGCTAACGCCACTGTAGCTAAAGAATTCTGCATGGATATCCTCGACGGATTAAATAACCTGTAATCTGCTGCTACGCCTGAAAGAGTTACAGAGCCTGGGTTGTTGGATGCGACCAGGCTCTGTGATTTTTTTTGTACCCCCTGTAAAAACATGCCTATGAAAACGCCGACCGGGATAGGGCTGATGTATAATATGGCCCTGGATCCTTACTTCGATCTCTACCCCGAAACCATCGACTACGTGGAAATAACCCCCGATATCCTGTTGCAGGACAAAGGGCCCGGGCAGCCCGGGCGGTTTGTACAGGCGCCGCGCGAATGGGATACTGTGCGCCGGCTGGCGCGCCGCTGGCCTATGGTAGCGCATCATGTCGGGTTTTCGCTGGGTACCGACGGCTATTTCGACGAGGAATACCTCGAAAATGTAATACAGATGCACCGGGAATTCGGCTTTCACTGGCACAGCGACCACCTCTCCTACTCCAAACTGATCGAAGAAGGGCAACCCGAGTACAATACCTGCCTGGCCTTGCCGATACCCTACGATTCGGAATCGCTGGAGATGCTGATCAAAAAGACGCGTTATATCCGCTCGCGTATCGATCTGCCGTTCTTTATTGAGAACAATGTTTATTTTACCGAGATCCCCGACGAAGAGTTTACGGAAGGTGAATTTGTAAAGGCACTATGCACAAGAGGCGACTGTGGTTTCCTGCTCGACCTGCATAACGTGTATGTCAATGCCGTCAATTTTAATTTCGACCCTATTGCCTTTATCGACAGCCTCGATCTAAGCATGGTAGAGGAGATTCATATAGCGGGTGGCGACGAAATAGGCGGTATGCGTATGGACTCGCATTCGGGGCCTTGCCCTGAAGTGGTATGGGAGCTGCTCGATTATGTATTGCCCAGGGCGCCCAGGCTGCGGGGCATCACCTTCGAAGTGGATGAATCGTACCTGCCGCTGATCGGTTTTGAAAGCGTGGCCCGCGAGTTGCAGCGTGCCCGTGCTTTGTGGGATTTACATAAAACGCCCAGCCATGTCGCTTAAGTCGTACCAACTGGCGCTTGCCGCGATCGTGGCCAGTCCGCAAAAGGGTAAGGCCTATGCCGCCGACCCTGCACTGCTGGAGGCAGAGTTTGAGCTTACGCCCGCCGAGCGCGACCGGCTGCTGTATATGCTGCAGCAAAAGGGCATGCGTATTAACTATATGCTGTACCAGACCAACCGGATGACACCCCTGTCCATCTTTATGCCCTATACCTTCAAGGTATTGCGGCCACAACTGCTCGGTATCGTACAGCAATTCTGGAAAGTATATCCCAAAACGGCTTTCCAGTTTAAAGAAGAGATCGTTTTGTTCAGCGATTTTTTAAAAGAAAAAATAGACCGGGATGGATTGGATGCCCCATTCCTGCGCGACGTGATCCGCCTGGAAGACGGGTTGAACGATATCCGTTTCGGTATGCAGCCGCCGGCCGCTCCGGGCATTTTCAGCCTGCATCCTGCCGTGCGTGTGCTGCGCACCACGGTCGATCCCCAATTACTGGCCGAAGCCATGGTTACTTACGACCATACCGCGGCGGCCCCCCTTATACCGCCAGCCGGCGGACCTTTCCTGATGCGGTACATTACCCGCCTCGAACTTTTCCCGGTTACCGCTGCCCTGGCTGCGGCATTGGAGCAGGGTAACCTGCCCGAGGAAAGCATGCCCCAGGACCTTGTCGACCAGGGCCTGGTACTTTGCGGTGCGCTGCAATAGTCGCAAAACCGCTTCCATAGCCACTTTTGTTGTTTTGCCATGGGCGTCACTGCGGCGCCCGTACCGGTATGGACCGGGCACGGGAAACCTGTTAAACTTTAGCTTCATCTGTTGCACAATTTGATTAACTTTGCAACCTTTCAAAAGCATCTGAGATCATGTTTGATAATTTAAGCGACCGCCTCGACTCGGCCTTTAAACTTTTAAAAGGAGAAGGCCGTATATCTGAAATTAATGTAGCCACTACGGTAAAAGAGATACGTCGTGCCCTGGTGGATGCCGATGTGAACTATAAAATAGCCAAAGAATTTACCGATAAAGTAAAAGATAAAGCGCTGGGTGAAAAAGTGCTGACCGCCGTTTCGCCCGGGCAACTGATGGTAAAGATCGTTAAGGACGAGCTGGTGGAACTGATGGGTGGTACCGAAACTGAGCTTGACCTGAGCGACAAACCGACCATTATCCTGATTGCGGGTCTGCAGGGTTCGGGTAAAACGACCTTCTCCGGCAAACTGGCCAATTACCTCAATACCAAAAAACATAAAAAACCACTGCTGGTAGCCGGCGACGTATACCGTCCGGCGGCGATCAACCAGCTGCAGGTACTGGGCGAACAAATTAAAGTACCGGTATATACCGAACCCGAAAATAAAGATGTGGTACAGATCGCGCTGAACGCGATCGCCCAGGCTAAAAAAGATGGCAACGGCGTCGTGATTATCGATACCGCGGGCCGCCTGGCCGTAGACGAGGCCATGATGACCGAGGTGGCCAATATTAAAAATGCCGTAAACCCGAGAGAGATCCTGTTCGTTGTCGATTCGATGACCGGCCAGGATGCCGTAAATACTGCCAAAGCCTTTAACGACCGCCTCGACTTTACCGGTGTGGTACTGACCAAGCTCGACGGTGATACCCGCGGTGGTGCTGCCCTTTCGATCCAGTATACCGTAACCAAGCCCATCAAGTTTGTGAGCATGGGCGAAAAGCTCGATACCCTCGATGTGTTCTACCCCGAGCGTATGGCACAGCGTATCCTGGGTATGGGCGATATCATCTCGCTGGTAGAGCGCGCGCAGGACCAGTTCGACGAGGAAGAAGCCAAAAAGATCGAAAAGAAGATCCGGGCCAATAAATTTGATTTCGACGATTTTAAAACCCAGCTGGGCCAGATCAAGAAAATGGGTAATATCAAAGACCTGTTGGGTATGATCCCCGGTATCGGTAAAGCCATCAAGGATATCGACATCAGCGACGACGCCTTTAAAGGGATCGAAGCCATGATCGACTCCATGACGCCGCAGGAACGCGCTAATCCCGATATCATCACCCCTGCACGCCGCAAGCGTATTGCCGTGGGCGCCGGTAAGGATATCTCCGAAATGAATGCCTTTATGAAACAGTTCGAGCAGATGCGGGGTATGATGAAGCAGATGAATAAGTTTAAAGGTATGGGTATGCCGGGTATGGGTATGCCGATGATGGGCCGTAAGTAATTAAGGATACGGGCCCGGCAACGCCTGGTTATAAAAATATAAAAATAAGCCCCTTACATATTGTTGTAAGGGGCTTTTGTATGGCCCGGGCATGCCGCCCGGCGTTGTTGTGAACAACAGTTCAGTAAATTCGCTACATTTGTCCCGTTTTTTAAAAAAATCATAAAATGAAAGAAGTAGTTATCGTATCTGCCGTACGCACTCCCATAGGTAGCTGGGGTGGATCATTAAAAGATTTTTCTGCTACCCAATTGGGTGCGATAGCCATTAAAGGAGCACTGGATAAGATAGGCCTGGATGTGAACGAAGTGAATGAAGTGCTGATGGGCAGTGTTATGCAGGCCAACCTGGGCCAGGCTCCGGCCCGCCAGGCGGCTAAATTTGCAGGTCTGCCCGACAATGTGATCTGTACTACAGTGAACAAAGTATGTGCCAGCGGTATGAAAGCGGTAATGCAGGGTGCACAGGCTATTATGCTGGGCGATGCCGATGTGGTGGTTGCCGGCGGTATGGAGAGCATGAGCAATGTGCCTTTCTACAGTCCTAACCTGCGTTGGGGTAATAAATATGGTAACGTAAGCCTGATCGACGGCCTGGCCAAAGACGGTCTTACCGATGTATACCACAACTATCCTATGGGTAATGCTGCCGAGCTGTGTGCTTCGGAGTGCAATATCAGCCGCGAAGAGCAGGATGCATTTGCCATCCAGAGCTACCAGCGCAGCCAGGCTTCCGTTAACGAAGGCCGCTTTGCCAACGAGATCGTACCGGTAGAGATTCCGCAGCGTAAAGGCGATCCAATTAAATTTGAAAAAGACGAAGAGCCTTTTAACGTAAAATTCGATAAGATTCCGGCGCTGAACTCAGCCTTCGTAAAAGGTGGTTCGGTAACTGCTGCCAACGCGTCTACCATGAACGACGGCGCTGCCGCCCTGGTACTGATGAGCCGCGAAAAGGCCGATGCCCTGGGCATTAAGCCCCTGGCGGTTATCAAAGGTTATGCCGATGCGGAGCAGGCTCCGGAGTGGTTTACCACAACGCCCGCCAAAGCCGTGCCTAAAGCCGTAGCCAAAGCAGGTCTGAAACTGGAAGACGTAGAATACTTCGAACTGAACGAAGCCTTCAGCGTGGTGGGCATTGCCAACTGTCAGAAAATGAACCTGAAACCAGAGCAGGTAAACGTAAACGGCGGTGCGGTAGCACTGGGTCACCCGCTGGGTGCAAGTGGCGCCCGTATCCTGGTTACCCTGATCAATGTACTGGAACAGAAAAATGCGAAGATCGGCGCAGCCGGTATCTGCAACGGTGGCGGTGGCGCCAGCGCGGTAGTGATCGAGCGTATCTAAGCGGTAACATAAATAGCATTGTAAAGCTGTCCTGGTAAGGGCAGCTTTACGCGTTTATAGCATTCGGGGAAAATGTTAATGAATGTTCAAATTTGGGGCCCGCAGGTAAAGTTTTCATTAAGGTCGTGTTTTTTATAGATGACTTATTTTACATTTGTTTAGTAAACACAAAACCCACCCTTAACAAACCTGATGAACAGATCTACATTACGAAGCACAGCCGTGCTTCTGGCACTTTTTACCCTTAACCGCGCCGCTGCCCAGGAAGAATACTCGCCCAACCGCTGGAAAGAAAGCCTGCGCCTCAACCTTAAAGACGAGCCGGTACACTATACCGATACGGTATTTGTCAATACGACCGACCGTCAGGCTATCGACGTCGTGATTGGCGGTTATGCCTACCGGGGTACTGTAAACCAGGATTCGCTCAATATCGGCAGCCGCACCTTCCACGTCGTAAAAAACGAAGAGGGCGAACTGCGCTTGAAGTATGGTAAACTGGTCCATGTATTTACACGCGAGCCCAAAGGCATGGTAGCTGCCGATGCTCCCGAATTTGCCGCACAAAACCGCATACCGGACGAGCCGTTGACCAAGCTAAACCAGAAACAACTGCATGGCACCTGGCTGGTCTACAAGAAAAGCCTCAGGGAAGGCGCCGATGCCGATGTGAAGAATATTCCCTACTTCCGGAAACTGGAGTTGTATGCAACTGCCGGCAAAGGGAAAGCGCAAAAATCCCGGAATGGACAAAAGGGCTATATGATACTGGCCTCGAATATCGCCTGGAAAGTAGCCGGCATAAAGGGCGGTGAAATCAGCCTGCTTACCACGCTTAACCAACCCGTTACCGTAAAGGTGCTGCGCCAGACGCCCAACGAGCTGTTGATCGAGGACGACTACAAAGTGGTATACTTCCTGAAGAAACATTAATACATCCCCCGGTGAAAAAACTTGTTGCAGGCCGCTTACTACAAGCGGCCTGCCGTTTTACCGGGGGAGCGGCGCCTTAAGAAAGGCCTGCAATCAGGTTGATGGTGAGCGCCACGATAATGGTATTGAAGCCAAACGAGATGAGGCCATGCAGCAACACCGTTTTGCGTAAGCGCGAAGAACTGACCGCGACATCGGATACCTGGAAAGTCATACCGATCACGAACGAGAAATAGGCGAAATCGAGAAAGCCGGGCTGGGGCTCCTCGGGAAACTCCAGTCCGCCGGCATGTACCTCGGGGTGCTGCCGGTGGTCGGCATAAAACATATAGGCATACCGCGTGGTAAAGAGGGTATGTACCAGGGTCCAGGACAGCAGCAGGCCCAGGAAGGCGGTTACCAGCAGGAACGAGAGCTGGCTATGCTCTTTGCGGCCAAGCAGGAGCAGGAATACCGTAAGGAAGCCGGCCATCGTGGCCAACAGCGACAGTACGAATACGGTAATGCCCTTTTCGTGCTGCAATTGTGCCTCCCTGCGCATAACGCTGTGACTGAGTGGTTTAAAAAAACCGACCCAGCTCAGCAGCAGGAAACAAAGACAGAAAATATCCCAGCCGAGCAGGATGCACAGGGCTTGCTGGGTGCCGGCCCCGGATGCGGCCAAGTAGGTAATGATGCCTGCCAATGCGCTGATTGCCAGCTTTTTTGCGCCACTTAAGCGGTGAGAAACCGGTGCTTTTTTGCTCATTATAGTTCTAAGATAATGATTATTTGTAATAAAGGTTATTTCTGGAAATGTTTCTTATATTTGCCTTTTCCAATAAACTTTAAATAAGTAAATGAGTATCATAATTCTCCTGGTTTTTGCATATTTGATCGGCTCCATACCAACGGCAGTTTGGGTTAGTAAAAGGATTTACGGACTGGATATCAGGGAACACGGCAGCGGTAATGCAGGCGCTACCAATACATTCAGGGTTTTAGGAAAAAAAGCAGGTATCGGCGTCATGATCGTGGATATGCTGAAAGGTTTTGTGGCAGTGAAGTTATCTTATCTTGCCGGTTTTCATTCCGGTTCCGAACAACTTACTAATTTACAGGTTGGCCTGGGCCTTTGCGCCGTAGTAGGCCATATCTTTCCCATATGGGCCGGTTTCCGGGGCGGTAAGGGTATTGCAACCCTCTTCGGTATGATCCTGGCTATCCATCCTATTGTTGCGATCAGCCTGGTGGCCGTATTCCTGCTGATGCTCTTCCTGACCCGTTACGTATCCCTGAGCTCTATGGCGGCCAGCGTGGCTTTCCCCGTACTGATCCTCTTTATTTTTAAAGACCAGGCGCCCGAGATCTCTTATAAACTGTTTGCCATTGCTACGGCTTGTATGGTAGTGCTTACCCATCATAAAAACATCAGCAGGCTGCTTGCCGGTAATGAAAGCAAAGTACGCCTGATCAAACGCAGGAAATAACGATACGGATAAACGATATTCAGAAAAGTCTTTCGCGGTTTTGCGGAAGACTTTTTTAATTGCCTACCGCAAAGCCTGTATTTTTTATTAATTTGGCTGTCGCTAGGTTTTCTGTGAACTAATTACGCAGAAATGTATTTTAACCTGTAAAAGCTAACCGATGAAAAGTCTGTCCCTGCTCCGTACCCTTGCATTGGCTGCCGTTGCACTTTCGGCGCCGGCCTGCTACCGCAATCCCGTTACCGGCCGCTCTTCGCTCAACCTCGTGGATGAGGGCACGCTCAACAATATGTCGCAGCAGCAATACACGAGCTTTATGGCCACCAATAAGCCGGTAAACGGCACCGGCGACGCTACCCAGGTAAAGCGGGTAGGCGAGAAGCTGGCGGCCGCGATCAACCGGTATTTTGCCTCCAAGGGGCAGAGTAGTGTATTGAACGGTTATAAATGGGAGTTTAACCTGGTCAATTCGAAAGAGGCCAATGCCTGGTGTATGCCGGGTGGCAAGGTAGTAGTATACTCCGGTATATTGCCGGTAACGAAAACCGAGGCCGGCTTGGCCGTGGTGATGGGGCACGAGATCGCGCATGCCATTGCCCGCCACGGCAACGAGCGTATGAGCCAGGGCCTGGTGCAACAGGCCGGCGGAGCGGCGCTTTCGGTAGCGCTGGCCAATAAACCTGCAGAGACACAACAGTTGTTTAATACGGCCTACGGCGTTACCAGCAATGTGGTGGGTATCCTACCTTATTCCCGCAAGCATGAGAGCGAGGCCGATGAAATGGGGCTTATCTTTATGGCTATGGCGGGTTACGATCCCAACGAGGCGGTAGCCTTCTGGCAACGTATGGCCGCCCTGGGCGGCAGTAAGCCACCGGAGTTGCTGAGCACGCACCCGGGCGACCAGACCCGCATCGACCAGATCAAAAAGCTGATCCCGAAAGCGATGCAATACTATACCAAAAACTAGGCCCCGTAAGACCTCCTCAACGACTGCCGCATGCTGCATCCTTTTTTTAAAGTCTCTCCGCTTAAAAGAATCCTCAGTTATATCGTACCGGTAACTGTGGCGTATAGCCATGGCACCGAAAATACCTTCCTCGAGTTTATCCTCTACCGTAACCAGTGGCAGCTGGCCACCGAGGATGCGCTGTATTCCGACGGCAACCGGTATGAACCTTTCCGGCTGGCGTTTAAGCATATCGAAAAGCAGCACCTGGCAACACTTTCCAGCTGTCTTATACTCGGTACGGGCCTGGGCAGCATCGCCCAGATCCTCTGCAGCCGCTACGGCTACAAGGGGCATTTTTCGCTGGTGGAAATAGACCGTACCATATTGGATTGGGCCACCGACCAGTTAACCACACAGGGTATCGTTAACATTAGCGCCCATTGCTGCAATGCCGCGGGTTTTGTAAAAGAAGATGTAAAACAGTACGACCTGGTCTGTATCGATATCTTCCAGGGCCGCGAGGTGCCCGAGGTATTTACCGAGCTCGAGTTTTTGCGTAATGCCAGGCAAAGGCTTGCTGAGGGCGGCATCTGGATCATGAACTATATCATCAACGATGAAAAGGAACTGGCCGCCTATATGAGAAATATACGTTCGGTTTTTTCGGTGGTGGATGTGGTGGAAAAGGGCGAGAACCGCATTCTTATTTGCCGCTAAGGCTGGCTGTAAGTCCCCTGGGGACTAGTTTATAGCCGACTGGAAAATATAAAGGCTTTGGTTATTGCGCAATAAAATTACCGTAACCACAAGCGTATACCATACAAAAGCGCGGGTCTCCATAAGGGGACCCGCGCTTTTGTATACAACGGAAAAAACTAGCCGAGGTAAGACTTCAGCAGCTTACAACGGTTGGTCGTTCTCAGTTTGGTAATGGCTTTATCCTTGATCTGGCGCACCCTTTCGCGGGTCAGGCCGAAGCGCTCGCCGATGTCTTCGAGCGATACGGGGTTTTCGGAACCGATACCGAAATACAGCATCAGCACATCGCGCTGGCGGTCGGTAAGCGTGCTTAAGGAGCGGGCTACTTCGAGGCGCAGCGAATCGCAATGTTCGATCTGGCGGTCGGCTTTAAGCGAGTTGCCGTTTTCCAGTACGTCGAGCAGGGTATTGTCTTCGCCATCGATAAACGGCGCATCCATGCTTACATGGCGTGCGGCCACGCCCAGCGTGGTTTCTACTTCGTCGAGCTCGATGCCCAGCAGGCTGGCCAGCTCTTCGGAGGAGGGTTCGCGTTCGTATTCCTGCTCGAGCAGGGAGTAAGCTTTGCTGATCTTATTGGTCAGGCCCACTTTATTGAGCGGCAGGCGTACGATACGGCTTTGTTCGGCGAGTGCCTGGAGGATCGATTGGCGGATCCACCATACGGCATACGAAATGAATTTAAAACCCCTGGTTTCGTCAAAGCGTTGTGCTGCTTTGATAAGGCCCAGGTTACCTTCGTTGATCAGGTCGCTGAGGGATAAACCCTGGTTCTGATATTGTTTAGCCACTGAAACCACGAAACGTAAATTGGCATTGGTCAGTTTTTCCAGGGCGTGTTGATCGCCCTGTTTTATTCGGACCGCCAATTGCACTTCCTCTTCGGGGGTTATGAGGTCAACTTTACCAATTTCCTGGAGATACTTTTCTAAAGACTGGCTCTCTCTATTGGTAATAGATTTCGTGATTTTCAATTGACGCATGGACATGTGTGTGTAAAATTTTAATTACAAATAGGATGATTTTTATTTCAATTAACAATTAGACAACAATATAGCAAAGCTAACGATTCAGAACGTTTAACCCAAAAAAAATTAAATAAATATTAACATGCTTGGGGCAAGGGTTTGGCGCTACTTTGATAGAAATGAGAAATTAAACCGAAAAAAAACTTTGATAATTGGGTTCTTTTTATATTATTGCAACCGGTATCGGACGGCAATACCGAATTCACAATATTTAATACATTCTATGAAGTCAAAAAAAGCAATGTTCACAGTAGAGTATCCGGTGAGATGTTCTCCAGCTATCTTATATGAATTTTTATCGACGCCCAATGGTTTACAGGAATGGTTTGCAGATAAGGTCGACCAGAAAGAAGATACTTTCTATTTCAGCTGGAACAGTGCCACCGATGAAGCAGAGCGCGTAGGTTTTGAGGAAAACGAATTTGTACGCTACCGCTGGGAGTATTACGGCGATGAAGAGTTTTTTGAATTCAGGATTATGCAAAGCCCTGTTACCAACGAAACGATTTTACAGATCACCGATTTTGCCGATAAAACAGATGTAAAAGACCAGCAGCAACTCTGGAATACACAGGTAAGCGACCTGAAACACCGCATCGGCAGCTAATCTTAACGATATTTATACCGGCGCCGGGCAATAAGCTGCAGCGCTGCACGTTAAAAAAAACAAGCGTATCTGAACGATACGCTTTATTTTTGCAGCCGGCGCCAACCGCCTCTATTATAATATCGACCAGCCTTCATGAATATCCGCATAAAAAAATTAGACCTGCTCATCCTGCGCAGTTTTATGGGGCCCTTCGTGGTTACGTTCTTCGTGGTGCTCTTCGCGTTTACCATGCAGTTCTACTGGCTGTATATGGACGAGCTGATCGGCAAGGGCCTGGGCGTATGGCTTATGGTGCAGCTCATGGCCCTCATGTCGGCTACCCTGTTTCCCTTTGCCCTGCCGCTGGGTATCCTCCTGGCTTCCATTATGACCTTTGGCAGCCTGGGCGAGAACTACGAACTCGTCGCCATCAAATCGTCGGGCATTTCCCTGTTCCGCTTTATGCGCCCGCTTATCGTCTTTATCGCTTTTATCGCGGTATTCGCTTTCTTTTTTAACAACTACGTCATCCCGGTCACCAATCTTAAATCCTATTCGCTGCTGTACGATATGCGTAACCAGAAGCCGACCATGGACATTAAGGAGGGTATCTTTAACCGCGATATCGATGGGTTTGCCATCAGGGTAGGGAAGAAAGGCAAGGACGGGCAGACCATCAAGGACGTGATCATTTACGACCACACTACGGGCCAGGGTAATAACAACGCGGTATACGCCACCAGTGGCCGTATGTATCCCTCGCCGGATAACCGCTACCTTATTTTTGAACTGCACAATGGCTGCCGTTACGAAGAGGATAACAGCAGGGGCATGAATTACCAGACCCGCATGAATTTCGGGAAATGGTATAAGGTGTTCGACCTTTCCAAATTTGCCTTTACCCGTACCAAAGAAGAACTCTTTAAGGGTAACGAAGAGATGATGAATGTGGGACAGTTGCGCTACAATATCGACAGCTTCTACAAAAAACGCGAGTTCACTACCCGCGATATCGACCGCTACCTGGACCCTTATTTTTCCATTTACCAGAAGCGGCATAAAGACAGCGTGCTGTACCAGCAACTGGAGCAGTACAAGGGCAGGACCGTTGCTTATAAACAATCGTTCTTCGATATCGTGCCTGATAGCCTGCACCAGCGCACGGTACAGACCACCGAGTCCAACCTGCGCAACCTGCAGCGCCTGGTGGGTATCGTATCGGCCGATACCAAGGTGCAAAGCGAAAAGATCAACAGTTTCGAGATTGCCTGGCATAAAAAATATACCCTTTCCTTTGCCTGTATGCTCCTGTTCCTGATCGGGGCGCCGCTTGGCGCTATTATCCGTAAAGGTGGCCTGGGCATGCCGGTGGTTATTGCCATCGTGTTTTTTATTATCTACTTTATTATATCGAGTACCGGTGAAAAGCTGGCACAGCAAGGGGCGGTAACGCCCTGGTACGGTATGTGGCTGGCCACAGCCGTGTTATTGCCCATCGCTTTTGTGATCATGGTTACGGCGCGCAACGATTCGCCGGTATTTAATAAAGAGTGGTATGTAAGAATGTGGTCGAAGATCAAAGGGCGATTCGTAAAAGAAAAGAAAGAGCAAACGCCTGCTGCCAAGCGTTGATAGCGCAGCAAGCGGCGTTGCCGTATGTATCTCTCATGGAAAACAGCATGGCTTCTTCAGGTTCCCTAAGCCGCCGGGGGCGGTTGCAGGGCGGTATCTATTTTATCGGGTTTGCCGTAGTATGGTTGCTGGCCGGCGGTGTATTGCTGGCGCTCGAGCAGGAGCGCAGTATCTACCGCGCCATCAACGGGCAGCATACCCCGCTGCTCGATACGGTGCTGCCATATGTTACCCATATGGGCGAGGCCACCTTTATCATCCCGGTATTGTTCCTGCTGTTCCTCTTCAAACGCTTCCGCAACGGGCGTTTTGCGCTGGCTATGCTGCTGTGTAATATTACGCCTTTCCTGGTGGTGCAGGCTATTAAAGGCCTGGTCAATGCCCCCCGTCCTTTATTGTATTTCGACAATGCCAGCTGGATCAACCGGGTGGCCGGCCAGCCCGAAAACTATAATTACAGTTTTCCCTCGGGACATAGCGAAGGCGCATTCGGCCTGTTCTGTTTCCTGTCGCTGATCCTGCCACGCCGTTATGCGCCCTGGGGTATCGTGTTCTTTGGTATTGCCCTGTCTATCGGTTATTCCCGCATTTATCTCTCCCAGCATTTCTATGCCGATGTATATGCAGGCAGCCTGTTGGGTACCTTTTGCTGTGCCTTGTCGTTCTGGCTGGTCGATCCCTTCCGTATGCGCAGGCAGCAGGGGGTGCTTTAATAAAAGGCATCTTCGAAATGAACGATCTCTGCGGCTTTGCCGGCTTTTATTAAAATCGCGATCACATCGAAGCGGATGGGCTGTTCGCTGTCGTTAGCTTCGAGGTAAGCCATGGCGGCCTCTTTCAGGTGTTGCTGCTTGCGGTAATGTACCGCTTCTTCGGGAAAGCCGAATTGGTAACCGCTGCGGGCTTTTATTTCCGAAAACACCAGTATGGCGCCGTCCAGCGAAATAATGTCGATTTCCCTATGGCCCGAACGGTAGTTTGTAGCGATTATGGTATGGCCCTTATTAATTAAAAATTGACAGGCCAATATTTCACCGTTCTTCCCTAATTCATTATGTTTGCTCAATTTTTAACTTTAATTTAGACCGATGGACAAATTAATTGCTTCATTTACCGCACAGTTGAGGGAAGCGTTACAGATAGGGGCTTCCTTTAATTTTCAACATGAAGCGAAACCTGTTCAGCATGTGGTAATCTCCGGCCTGGGCGGTAGTGGTATAGGCGCAAGCATTGTCCAAAATTATACATCCGGTAATATAAAAGTACCGGTAATTGTCAATAAAAATTATTTCCTGCCGGCCTTTGTCAACGAACACTCGCTGGTGATCATATCTTCCTATTCGGGTAATACCGAAGAGACCATACAGGCCTTTAAAGAAGCGGTACGCAAAAAAGCAACGGTGGTATGTATTACCTCCGGTGGCACCATTGCCCGCGAGGCCGGCCGTAAAAAGCTGGACTGCATTATTATCCCGCCGGGTATGCCGCCACGGGCCTGTCTTTGCTACTCTTTTGTACAGGCCTTATACATCCTGAACCGTTATGGCCTGATCAACAAGAGCTTTGAAAAAGACCTGAAGAAAACCATAGGCCTGCTGGACGACAACGAAAAAGCCATTAAGGACCAGGCCAAAAAAATGGCCCGCAAAATGAATGGCAAATTGCCCATCCTGTATGTCGACGCGCATATGGAAGGCGTGGCCGTGCGCTGGCGCCAGCAGATCAACGAAAATGCCAAGATGCTGTGCTGGCACAATATCGTTCCGGAAATGAACCACAACGAAATTGTAGGCTGGAAAGACAAACGGGACGATTGCGTAGTGGTATTCCTGCGTAATGAGAATGATTACGAAAGGGTGCAGATGCGCATGGAGATCAATAAAAAAATGATCCGCAAGTGTACCAGCCAGGTTTACGAGATCTGGTCGAAAGGCAGCAGCTACCTGGAGCAGGCGCTGTACCTGGTGTACATCGGCGATTGGTTGTCCTGGTACCTCGCGGTAGACCATCATGTAGATGCCAACGAGGTAGCCGCGATCGACTTTTTAAAGGGGGAACTGCTCCGGTAGGACAGGGTTACCCGGTAACAGATTTTTAAATCCCGGTTGCTTCAGGTACCGGGATTTTTCTTGTCCATTTTTTACATCGTTATTAGCACCGAAAGCCGGAAATTTGTGCTGGTATCTATAAAATAAGTTCCCTTGCGCCGTTTTTTTGTACAGAATGTTTTCTTTCTTATTCTCATCAACCTTATCGTAAAGCCGCTGTGGATCTTTGCGATCGACCGTAATGTGCAGAATGCGGTAGGGCATGAGATCTATGGGCAATACGGCGCCCTGTTTAACTTTACCGTTATTTTTCAGGTATTGCTCGACTTCGGCTTGCAGAGTTACAACAGCCGTACGGTAGCGCAGTCGCCCCGCACGCTGCAAAGCATGTTGCCCAATATTATGGTGGCCAAGCTCATGCTTTCGGTAGCGTACCTGCTGCTGGTTATGGGGCTGGGCCTGGTTATGGGTTATCGCGGGCAGGTGCTCCTGCTGTTGTTCCTGCTGGGTATCGTACAGGTGCTTACCTCCTTCCTGTTGTACCTGCGCAGTAATGTGTCGGCCCTGCATAAGTTCAAGACGGATAGCCTGCTCTCGGTCGCCGACCGTTTTTTTATGATCGGTATTTGTTCCCTGCTGTTGTTCCATCCGTATTTTTCGGGCCGGTTCCGGATCGAATGGTTCGTGTATGCGCAGATCGCGGCCTATCTCACCACATCGGTAATCGCGCTGGTTATCTGTACCCGCCTCAGTCCCATCAGCTGGCGGCATTACGACCTGCGCAAGGTCTGGGCCATTTGTAAAAAGAGCGGTCCTTACGCCTTGCTCATTTTCCTGATGGCCATTTACCTGCGGGCCGATATGGCTATTATCGAGCGGCTGCTGCCTGATGGGAAATACCAGGCCGGTGTATATGCGGCAGCCTACCGCTTCCTGGATGTGGCCAATAATATAACCGGAGTGCTGTTTGCCGGTATGCTGCTGCCTATATTTGGCCGTATGCTGGCCCAGCAGGAGCCCGTACAGCCCCTGCTGCGGCTTACGGTAAACCTGCTGTTGCCTGTGGCAATAACTGCCGTAGTTGCTGCGTTCCTGTTAGGACCGGCCATTATGAAGGCGAATTACCATGAGGCCACGGATTACGACGGGCAGGTATTCGCGTTGCTGATGCTGGCCTATCCCGGTTTTTGTATCGGGTATATTTATTCTACCTTACTGGTGGCTAACGGCAATATACGCTTGCTCACCATCAATTCGGTAATAGCGGTAGTGATCAACCTCGGCATGAATTTTGCATTGATACCCCGGTACGGTGCCTGGGCTGCAGCCCTGAGCTGTTGCGTTACGCAATTGTTCCTGTCGTTGATCAATATCGGCTGCGCCCGCAGGTTAATGCAATTACCGCGCAACTATAAATGGCTGGGGCAGTACCTGTTATTTACCGTGCTGGTCGTGGCTGCGGGTATGGGGGTCATGCGGTTGCAGGCGCACCTGCTCTTGCAGCTGCTGCTGATCGCTGCGGGCGGCGGACTGGCTATGCTGTTGTGCGGTTTTGTGCCGTTTAAGAAGATTGCGGAAATGCTGGTCAAGAGATGATATTTTATTGCAATAAGACATTTTTCCAAATAATACCGTAATCTTGCATCGTCTGGAAAAAAAACGGGAATTTTGATTTTCCCGGATTTTTATATTTTTTAAATACAAATTACTGCGGCGCCGGGTGCCGGTCTGCAGGAGCATAACATGGCTAAGAACCTATTAATTGTGGAGTCGCCTGCCAAGGCAAAAACCATTGAAAAGATTCTGGGTAAGGATTTTGAAGTGAAATCAAGTTTCGGACATATCCGTGATCTCGACAAAGAGGGGATGGGTATTGATATAGAACACGGATTTACGCCAAGATATAGTGTATCAGATGACAAGAAGAAAGTGGTTGCAGAACTGAGGGCTAAAGCGAAAGCGGCCAACGAAGTATGGCTGGCAACGGATGAGGACCGCGAAGGGGAAGCGATAAGCTGGCACCTTTGCGAAGTGCTGGGCCTGAACCCCGCCCAGACAAAACGTATTGTTTTCCACGAAATTACCAAACCTGCCATACAGGCCGCTGTAACCAATCCGCGGCTGGTCGATATGAACCTGGTTAATGCGCAACAGGCGCGCCGGGTACTGGATCGCCTGGTGGGTTTCGAAATATCGCCCGTACTGTGGCGCAAACTGAGCGGTGGCAGCAGCCTGAGCGCCGGCCGTGTGCAATCGGTAGCGGTACGCCTTATCGTAGAACGCGAAAGAGAGATCAACCAGTTTAAGGCCACCAGCGACTACCGGACCGAGGCTACTTTTGAAGCCAATGATATCAACGGCCGTAAGGTGAACTTCAAAGCCGAAGGCGCGCGTTTTGCAGATAATAAGACCGCCAGGACCTTTCTCGAAAAATGCGTACAAGCCAGCTTTAAGGTAGAAGATGTACAGGTTAAACCCGGCAAACGCTCGCCGGCAGCGCCTTTTACCACTTCTACCCTGCAGCAGGAGGCCAGCCGTAAACTGGGTATGTCGGTATCGCGCACCATGCGTGTGGCGCAAACCCTTTACGAAAATGGTCATATTACCTATATGCGTACCGACTCGGTAAACCTGTCGGTGACTGCGCTCGAAAACGCTGCCGAAGTGATCCGCCGCCAGTTTGGCGAGCCTTATTACCAGCGTCGCCAGTTCCAGAACAAGAACCAGTCGGCCCAGGAGGCGCACGAGGCCATCAGGCCTACCGATATGGCAGTAAGCAATATCGGCGATGTCGACGGGCAACGCCTGTACGAACTGATCTGGAAGCGTACCCTGGCCTCGCAGATGGCCGATGCGCAACTGGAAAAAACAGTAGCCCGAATCGGTATTTCTACCGTAAACGATAAACTGACCGCTACCGGCGAAGTGCTGAAATTTGAAGGCTTCCTTAAAGTATATATCGAGAGTAAGGACGATGAGGATGAAGACGAGAACACCGGTATGCTGCCGCCGCTGGTTGCAGGCCAGGCCCTGCCGCTGGTAGAGCTGAAAACCACAGAACGCTTTAGCCGCCCGGCTCCCCGTTATACGGAGGCTTCGCTGGTTAAGAAGTTGGAAGAACTGGGTATCGGCCGCCCGTCTACCTACGCACCAACCATCAGTACGGTACAGCAGCGTAACTATGTAGAGCGTAAGGACCGCGAAGGCGTACAGCGCAACTTCCAGGTGCTTCGCCTGCGCAACAACGAAATTACCGAAGTACAATCTACCGAAAATACCGGCGCCGAAAAAGGCAAATTGTTCCCTACCGATCTCGGTATGGTGGTTACCGACTTCCTCAACGAACACTTTACCCAGATCATGGATTATGGCTTTACGGCCAATATCGAAAACGAATTCGACCAGATCGCAGCGGGCAAAAAAGTGTGGAATAATATGATCGGCAATTTCTACGAACCCTTCCATAAAACGGTGGAAGAAACTATGGAAAATGCTGAGCGGGTTAAAGGCGAACGCGTACTGGGTCCCGACCCGGAAAGCGGTAAGCCCGTAGTGGCCCGCCTGGGCCGCTTTGGCCCGATGGTACAGATCGGCAGCGCCGAAGACGAGGATAAACCCCGCTTCGCTACGATCAAGTCAACGCAGAGTATCGAGACCATTACGCTTGAAGAAGCGCTGGACCTCTTTAAGCTGCCCTTTACCCTCGGCGACTTCGAAGACAAGGAAGTGAGTGTAGGTGCCGGCCGCTTTGGTCCTTATGTAAAATGGGGCGAACAATTTATCTCCATACCCCGCACCGAAGACCCGCTTACTGTAGATATGGACCGTGCCCTGGAACTGATCCGGGAAAAACAGGAGGCCGATGCGCCGATCGGTTACTACGACGGTAAGCCGGTAAGCAAGGGCAAAGGCCGTTTCGGTCCTTTTATCAAATGGGAAGACCTCTTTATCAATATACCCCGGGCTTACGATTTCGATAACCTGAAACAAAGCGATGTCGACGAGCTGGTAAGTAAAAAACTGGAGAAAGAAGCCAATCGCTTTATCCAGCAATGGCCCGAAGAGAAGATCGCGATCGAAAACGGCCGTTGGGGCCCCTTTATCCGGTTTGGCAAACAGATGCTGAAGCTGGGTCGCAGGGCCGATGGCGAAAAGTATACCGCCGAAGACCTGGCCGGTATTGGCCTGGAAGAAGTAAAGCAGATGATCGTAGCCATAGACCCGACGGCATTCGAAAAGAAAACGAAAAAGGCAGCGGCTAAAAAAGCACCGGCTAAGAAAGGCGTGGCGCTTAAAAAGACCGCCACTGTCAAAAAAGCCGCTTCTAAAAAAGCCGCGCCCAAGAAAGAGGCTGCCAAGAAAAAATAACAGGATACCGTATAAAGAAAGCCTGCAACACAGCGTTGCAGGCTTTCTTGCTTATATATATCGTCAGCGTTGGTTTATAGTTTTACGATCCCGTTGCGGATGGCATACATTACCAGTCCCACGCGGGTTTTGACCTGCAGCTTCTCACAGATCTTTTCGCGGTATCCTTCCACCGTTTTAGGACTGAGGAACATTTTATCGGCAATCTCCTTATACGTCATCTCGCTGGCCATCAGGTGCAGCAGCTCCATTTCCCGCTCCGATAGCAGTTTGGCGGGCACCAGCCTGGGGTCTGTTTCCGTATTGTTGATAATATGGATCAGGTGCTGCGATACCATGGGCGAGTAGTAGAAGCCGTGCCTTTGCACTTCGTGCATTGCCCGCAGCAGTTCCGAGGGCTCGGCATCTTTAAGGATATAACCCCGGGCGCCGCAACGCAACATACGGATAATACACTCTTCGCTGTCGTACATCGACAGGGCAATCACCTTTACCTGCTTGTGGTTCTGGAACAGCCATTGGGTGGCGCTGTAGCCGTCCATCAGCGGCATATTGATATCCATAAGGATCACATTGGGCAGCGGATGCTTCTCGAGCTGTTGCTGCATATCGATACCGTTATCCGCCTCGAACAGCACGTCGAAGTCGGGGTTGTTGCGGATAAAGCTCGACAGCCCGTTCCGCAGTAATTTATGATCGTCGATCAGGGCAACAGTGATCATGGTGGATAATGATTAAAGTAAAAAAGATAAAAGCCGGTTACTGGTCGCCGCTGTTTACGGTAATGCCGATCTGCGTGCCTTTGCCCGGTGTACTGGTTATCGAGAGGGTGCAGCCGATCAGTTTGCTGCGATGCTCCATATTCAATATGCCTACTCCTTTGCCGGTTTGCTGCATGTCGAAACCGTTGCCGTTATCGCGTACGCTTATATTTAAGGCGGTATCGGTATAGTCCATTTTTATGGCTACATGTGTGGCCCCGGCATGTTTTACGGTATTGTTCAGGCATTCCTGTATCATGCGGTACAGGATCAGCCGGCGTTCGGGGCTGATGGTAAATGCCGTGCCCCGGGTCTCGAAATCAGTTTCAAATTTACGCGTGCGTTTCAACATATCCAGCTCCCGCAGTATAGATTCTTCCAGGTTCTTTTCCTTTACGTAATCGGTATTCAGCGTTTTGGAAATATCGCGGAGGTCGTTGATCGCAGTATTCAGCAGTTCTTTGGTTTGGGTAACATGCTCCCGTATCGGCTCCTGGTCGTTCATGGCGATCAGGGAGATGTTGAGTTTGGCCAGGCTCAGTACCTGCCCGATATTGTCGTGCAGCTCCTGCGACAGGGAGTGAAAGGTAGACTCCTGGGCTTCGAGCTGCGCCTGGAGCAGTTCCTGCCGGAATTCTTCTTCCAGTTTCAGGCGCTGATCGTAATACTCCCTTTGTTTTTTACGGTAAAGAACAATCAGGAAGATGAGCGTGAGCGCAAAGAAAAGCAGGATGGCAGTGCCTCCCAGGATCGTGACTAATATTTCGTTGGTTTGCTGCGGCACGATAAGTTATATTAAATCGGTTGAATGCTGTAGGCCCAGCCTGGTGCAAACTTAGTACTGCTTTCTGGCAATGGCAAATGCCACCAGGTAGAGCAGGTACAGGACCAGGTTCATCATATTGCTCATGATATTGAGGCTATGGGAAAAGGCCGGGTTAACGTGTTCGATATAGGCGCTGTACCCAAATAAGAGTACCGTGCCGGGATAGTACAGGAAATTACTGCAGTTGATCCAGAAGTTACCGTCAGATTTCAACGAATGCTGTATCGGTTTTTGCAGCAGCTCGTAAAAGAAACAACCACTCCACACCGATACGCATACCGCAAGGAATACAAAATCGATGTAATTGTTTTGCCAGAGATACCCGGGGGTGGCCAGGGAAAGCACAAATACGGCGGTAAGAAAAAAAACGAGGCCGGCATACAGCAGCTTTCGCTTGTTACGGGCCAGCAATACATGATAGTAGACCAGCAGGAGCAGCAGTTCGCCTATAAAGTAGAGATGGTCTACCAGTGCGATATAGGGCGCCTTAAGTTGTCTTTTGGTTACCTCGGTTACCAGTACGGTGATGATGATGCCGAGCATCACTTTGAGCGCCGGGCCCAGATGCTTCCTCCTGATGATCCCCACGGCAATGTTACCACAGAGTAATAAAATGTATAAATACCAGAGCGACATTGTCGGTGTATTAGGGGTAATGGCTGTAGGGTATATTCCGGCGCGCTCCTTGCCCGGGCCGGGGCTCCGGCAGGGAGCACGGGAATATAGGTACGGTAATTGCTTAACGGAGCACGGTATCTAAATCGCCGAAGGTCCTGGTATTTTTCCAGGTTTCTTCGCCATGCAGCTGTCCGTTGCAATGCAGGTCGAGTATCTGGAAGCTATTGTCTGAAGCCAGCAGGGATACCGTCAGTTTCTGAATGCCTTCCACGGTATGGATACCGGGCAGTGCCGCGATATAGCCGTCGGTGGGCACCTTGTTCAGCAAACGCTGCACGCGGCTCCTGTCCATAAAGATCGCCATGTTGTCATCATTGGGATCGTCGTGACAAATGCCGGAAGCGTTGGCCACCAGGGTTTCCCGCAGGTTTATCGAGTATTGCCTGATGTTATCGTAGGTTTCGCCGGGCGACGGGCTTTCCGCCATTGCATTATTGAGTAACAGCTTCACTTCGTTATACACGGAGTTATCTACAACCGGTTGGATGGTGGTCAGTATCTGGGCGACCTGAGCTAACGTTAATGCCATGTTCAATGGATTTTAAATTTATTAAGGAGGGGATCTGCCTGCAAAGGTAGAATTTTATAACGGCCTACAGAACAGTAGTTTCCCTCGGGAAGGCAGGGGAAATTTCCCCTGTTTGAATTCCGGAGTTTTACTCTTGTACAGGCTTGCGGGGCGCTGTATTTTTGCATCATCAATCGGGAACGAAATGATTGTTGCCCCGGTAAACACCAGGAACCATGAATTAAACTTACCCCCCTATATACCATGTTGCGGGGTACCCCCGTCGGGACTTTTGTAGCTGAATCTGTCACCGCACGGCCTGCAACAAACAACCAATGCACCGAAAACAATTGGTTGGAAATGCCCGGAGTCTGCACCGGCCCATTTCTCGAAAGTTTACTGTACTCCCAAACCAGTAAACTTTCTTTTTTTTATACCCCTGCCTTACGGCGTCCCTTCCAAACAATAAGGCCTACCTGGATCATAAGCGAGATAAAGATAAGCGCCATGCCCAGGTAAAAGCCCAGGCCCAGCTGGTTGTTTTCCTGGAAGATAAGGAAAGCCAGGATAACCCCGTACACCGGTTCGAGGTTTACCGATAAGGTAATGGTAAATGCAGACAGGCTTTTGAGCGCGCTCATGGCCAGCGACTGGCCCCATACCGTACAGCAATAACTCAGCAGGAAGATCCACAGATAATCCCATTCGCGGGGCAGCAAGGCTTCGGCCGGGTGCTGCGCCAGGTAAAAGGGCGCCAGCAGGCTCAGGAATACCAGGCCGGTGGTCATCTCGTAAAATACCAGGTTGCGGGCAGGGTAGCGCTCGGCCAGCGGCTTGTTGAGCACTGTAAATATAGCGCTGATGATAGATGCGATCACACCCAGGGCTATGCCCAGCTGGAAGTCGGCCATCTGGTTGGCCGTGCCGGTATGGTGTGGCTGCAGGGCATAAATACAGTATACACCGCCTACCGCTACAAAACTCAAAAGGATCTCGACCGTGCGGAACCGGCCCTTGTTGAGCAAGGGGTCGAGCAGGGCCGTAAATACACTGGCGGTGGCCAGGCACACCATAGCGATAGAGGCATTGGCGTATTTGATAGAAGCATAAAAGGCTACCCAATGGACTGCGTACATGATGCCGATGCCGATTATTTTGCGGAAGTCGGCCCGTTTTACCGGTAGCCATTCCTTACGCCAGGTAATGATGCCGCCAATGATGAGGGCGGTGATCAGCATGCGGTACCATACCAGTACCGGGGCCGAAAGCGAGATCGCTTTGCCCAGTACACCCGTAAATCCCCAGAGCAGCACTGCCAGGTGGATCTGGAGAAAAGCCTTTTTCATGCGGCTGTTTTTTATAGATTATATTTGCCAGAAAATGACTGCGAAAGTACCGAAGGTTTTATTTTCGCGGTAAAAATATTTTCGCCGATCCCCATGCTGTGGCACGGTTTTTGGCTTAGTGTATTCCAAACAACTTAAAAAGCAACAATCATGAGAAAATTCCTCGTACTCGCCTTATCGGTACTCGCATTAGGGGCTGCCTCTTGCAGCAAGACCAAAAAGCTGGCCAAGCAGCACAACGACCTTCTGGATACTTATAATACCCTGAAAAAAGAGATGGCAGAAGCCCAGGTGACGATGGAAGGGGAAAAAGTAAAAGTGGTATTGCCTGAAGCTGTTTTATTCCGGATCAATTCCGCCGAACTCAACAAAGACTACTTCCCGATCCTGAAAAAGATGTCGGGTGTGATCAATAAATACCCGAGGACCAGCGTACTGGTTACCGGCTTTACCGATAAGACCGGTACCGATGCCTTTAATGTCGACCTCTCCAACAAGCGGGCACAGAGTGCGAAGCAGGTACTGGTCGACAACGGGGTTAAGGATGGCCGTATCTTTACCTGGGGCCTGGGCGCTAAAGATCCTGTAGCCGACAACAATACCGAAGAGGGCCGTAAGCAGAACCGCCGGGTGGAATACGTGATCCTGTACGACTACCAGGGCGAAAAAGGTGGCGATAAAAAATAAAAGATCCGGCATTCCCGGGCAGACATGGACCGCTTGCGGTCCATGTCTTTTTTAGGACATATAGGTAATGTTATATTTGTGTCATTTTATTTTCAGGGGGGCTAAAAGTTTTCATCAATTTATTACAAACTGCATTACATTTGCAGTCTTAACGAACCACAATATTCAATTCATTTCCTTTACTGTGTTTGTAAATGAATAACACCTACAGTGGTCTGGTTGATCAGACTTTTCACTTCCCCCAGGAAGGTTTTAACGTTGAAGACAACTATCTTCGCTTCAACGGAGTGGATATCAAAAGGCTTATTGACAAATACGGGACTCCGTTTAAACTGACTTATCTGCCCAAGATAGGCCAGCAGGTAAATAAAGCTAAAAAGATGTTTAACGATGCGATCAAAAAGCACCGTTACGATGGCAACTACTACTATTGCTATTGCACCAAAAGTTCCCATTTTTCCTTTATCGTAGAGGAGACCCTCAAACATGGTGTGCACCTGGAGACCTCTTTTGCCTACGATATCGAGATCGTCAAGCAGCTGTACAAACGCAGGAAGATCAATAAAGAAACCTTTATTATCTGCAACGGTTTTAAGACCAAACCATATACCCGCAATATTGCCCGCCTGATCAACGATGGTTTTAAAAATGTAATCCCGATCCTCGATAATAAAAACGAGTTTGAAGATTATAAAAAACTGATCCGTGCCAAAGACCCGGTAAACATCGGTCTTCGTATTGCAGCAGAGGAAGAGCCGACCTTCGACTTCTATACCTCGCGCCTTGGTATCCGCAGCCGCGATATCCTCGAATTCTATGTCGATAAGATCAAAGGCAATACCAAGTTCAACCTGAAGATGCTGCACTTCTTTATGAATAAAGGCATCAAGGACGATGTATACTACTGGAGCGAGCTGAACAAAGTGATTAACCTGTACTGCCAGCTGAAAAAGATCTGTCCCGAACTGGACAGCGTCAATATCGGCGGCGGTTTCCCGATCAAGCATTCGCTGGGTTTCGAATACGACTACCAATACATGGCCAACGAGATCGTATCTACGATCAAAAGGGTTTGTAAGGCCAACAAAGTGCCCATGCCCGATATCTATACCGAATTCGGCTCCTTTACCGTAGGCGAGGCCGGCGCGGTAGTATACAGTGTGCTGGACGAAAAAATGCAGAACGACAGGGAGATCTGGTATATGATCGACAGTTCGTTTATTACCACCCTGCCGGATACCTGGGGTATCGGGGAGAAATTCCTGATGCTGCCTATTAACCGTTGGGACGAAGAGTACCAGGAAGTGCACCTGGGCGGACTTACCTGCGATAGCCACGACTTCTATACCTCCGAAGAACATATCAACGCGGTGTTCCTGCCCAAGGCTTCGACCCGGGATAAGAATGATGAACCGTTGTACATCGGCTTCTTCCATACCGGCGCCTACCAGGACCAACTGGCCGGTTACGGAGGTATCAAACATTGCATGATCCCTTCGCCCAAACACGTGGTTGTAGAGTACAATAAAGAAGGTCAGCTGGAAGACTGGTTGTATGCCAAAGAACAGACGCCGCAGAGCATGCTGAAAATTCTCGGATATATCCGGTAACCCGTTTACCGTTCCTGATAAAAGAAAGCTTCAAAAGCCGGATCGCTACAGCGATCCGGCTTTTTTTGATCATGGATTTTGAGTTCTGAATAGGTTTGAGCGGCTTACTGTCCTGCCAGCCGCATGGTATCAAAAGCAACTTGTTTCAGGATCAGGCGGAATTTCCGGGGGTATAAAAAATAGAGCCTGCAGCTGTGTGCTTGTGTTATTTTATTCGAGGGAAATAAATAGGGAGCGCTTAAACTCTCCGGGATAGATAAATAGACTACAATACCAGGCCCTGGCAGGCGAATGTAATCCCGTGAATTTCATTTTTTCCCGCAGTGCCGCGGCCGAGAAAAAAATAGGAACAGCATCAACGAATCGCTTCGTCGGGCACAATATGCTTCTTTGTTTTTTTGCCTGATCGGAAGTGTCGCTAAAAAGCGCTCTTCCCCGCGATACATCCTGCAAAGGACCTTGCACATTTCATCACCTCCCTTAACTTGCTTTGTCTGCTCTGATCCTGGCGGATGCTAAAACCTTTACCCATGGCCGTTTTGCGTATCCTGCCGGATCAGTGTCAAGGCATAATGTATTGTATTAATTAAGCTTAATTCGTACTAGTTAACATTGTCAAAAAATATATTTGTAACGCACGAATTCACTGTTTTTAATTCACTGTAGTATGCGTTACAAAATCTCCTCCCTGCTGCTGGGCTGTTGCCTGGCGGCAACCTCTACCGTTTTTAGTCAAACCGGTCTGCCTTACCACCAGATCAATGAGAACAAGACCTGGATATTCGGTACCGGGGCCGGACTGAATTTTAATACCACACCACCTACTGCGATCAGCAGCAACAACCAGGAAGGGTCTTTGGGACCCAGGTTAGGATCCGGAACATCGGCGGTATCCGATAACACAGGCCTGTTGCGGTTTTCTGCCCAACTGGATACCGTACGGGATAAGAACGGGAATATTATGCCCAATGGCGGCGGGCTTATAGCCGGCTTGCCTACCATTAGCAGCGCGGCAGCAGCTTATTACGATGGCGCCTCGCTGATCGTTCCCAAACCCGGGTCGCCTGATCAATACTATGTTTTTTCGCAGACCAGCATTGCCACAACCAGTACCGTAGGCAGTATACCGGCTACCTATGGTGGCAATGATCCGCGGGCCGGTAAGTTATACTATTCGCTTGTCGATATGACGCTCAACAGCGGGCTGGGTGATGTGGTGGCCGGGCAAAAAGGGATTAAGATCGATTCCATGCTTTGCGACCGGCTGGTGGCCGTTACAGGCCCCGCCTGTAATATCTGGGTATTGTGTATGAAAAACGATGGCAGCGCCATGCATGCCTTCGAGGTTACGCCAACCGGCGTCAACCCCAACCCGGTAGTATCTCCCTGCCCGGTCGCGGTCGCGGGAGGCATGAATATTTCCCCGCTCTTCCAGATGCCCGGTGGTTGTATGCGCGCCTCGGGCGATGGTACCAAACTCGCCGTCAGTCTTGCCGGTGTCGTGCTCAACCTCAGTACATTCAGCTTTTTCGGGGGCAATTTCCAGTTGTACGACTTTAATAAAGTAACCGGTGTGGCCAGCAACCAGGTCAATATAATGCCGCCCAGTGCCTTGCTCACGCTCGATCAGCAGATATTCAACCTCAGCTTTTCGCCCGACAATACCAAAATTTATACGCCGCACGGGCTCCTGCTGGGCACCGGTATGTCGCAGTTCGATATTTCCTCCGGCGTTGCGGCTACTATTGTGGCTTCGCAGGTGGAACTTAACCCCAGCGGCGATATTGCTTCGCTCACGGGCATACGCCTCGGACCCGACGATAAGGTATACGTAGGCGGTACCAGCCTGTTGGGACTCTTGCCCGGCGGCAACCTGCACCGTATCGATAACCCCAATGTTGCCGGCGCAGGCGCCGGACTGACCCTCAATGCCCTGGCCCTTGCGCCGGGATCGATGTCGGCTTTCGGCCTGGGCGTAGCTACTGTAGAAGCGCCGCCGGCAGATACAACTTTCGCCACGCATTCGCTTACGCTCTGCGCCCCGCAAACCGCTACGGACCTGTCCGTGACCCAGGACCCGGGCTATACTTACCTCTGGGATGATGGTGCTACGGGCGCTACCCGTAACGTAACCGCCGGCGGTACGTACTGGGTCGTGTATGGCCCATCCTGTCCCAAACTGGTCGATACTTTTCATGTAGAGGCTATCGATGTCCGGTTTGACCTCGGTAATGATACCGTGATCTGTGGCCGCATCATGCCTTTCGACCTTAAGGGGCCCGAAGTACCCGGCGCTACTTACCTGTGGCAGGACGGCAGCACGGGGCACTCCTTCAATGTAAGCGGCGGTGGCGTGTATTCCCTCACCGTTACCAAGCGCGACTGCTCGGCGAGCGATGAAATAAGGATCGACAATTTTGATGTATTCCAGGACCTGGGTCCCGATACGATGGTATGTGCCCGTATGCCGTTCAGCATACGCCTGCAGGGCAGGGTGCCGGAGGGCGCCACGGCATTGTGGAGCACCGGGGCTACCACTTCCGCTATTGATGTGTCGCAGCCAGGCACCTATGGTATAAAAGTAACGCAGGATGTTTGCGAGGGTATCGATTCCATTACCATCCGGAACACCGAGCTCTGCGACTGTATTGCGTTTATGCCGAATGCCTTCACGCCTAACGGCGATGGTCTCAACGATGTTTTTACACCCGTGGTCGAACCCGCCTGCCTGCTGCGGGGCTATAACTTCCAGGTGTTTAACCGCTGGGGCGAGCAGGTGTTTACTACCAATACCCCCGAAAAGGGCTGGGATGGTATGGTTAAAGGACAACCGGCCGATGCCGGCACTTATTGGTTTACGATTTACTTTGAAAAGGGTACGCGTAGTAACACCTTTACCGAAAAGGGCAACCTTACCCTCGTACGATAAAACAGGTTTACGGAGATTTCCTGTTGGCGGCCGTCCCATTACCCGGGGCGGCCGCATTTTTTTTATCCCCGTTAAGGCCGGCAGGTCCGCGCTCTGGTCATCGGTGTCGCCTCCATCCTATTTTCCTACCTGGTTGTCCGGCTTGGCGTTTTTGCAGGCAAGCGTTTGTTGTTTACGATATACGTTGCGGCAATAGAAAATACTTTAAACCAGGGACATCAAAACGTGGTGCCGTAGGATAACTGTTCTTGTTGCCCCCTGTCCCTTCACCGAAGTTTATTGCTTATTGTAAATGATTACAAATATTTAAATTGTAGTATGTATTAATTATTGTTCGTTGGCGTCTATTAACGTTGGCTGTATCTAGATTTGTAAGACCAGAGATTTTAATAGTGTATTGGTTATGAACAAGATATTGCATTGGTTTGCAGTAATAGTCTTGGGGGCGGCATCGCAAAACCTGCAGGGTCAAACTCCTGATTATCAGTTAAACCAGAATAAAACGTGGATATTCGGCACTAGAGCCGGGATGAATTTTAACACTATACCGCCCGTTCCCTTTGCGACCGGTAATAACGAAATTGCGGAGGAGCCCCGGCTGGGCTCTGGTACTGCTGCTGTTTCCGATAATACGGGGCAACTGAGGTTTTACGCACAATTGGATACGGTTTGGGACAAGAATGGTAATGTCATGCCCAATGGAAACGGCCTGATCGGTAATTTGCCGGTTTATGCTTTTTCCGGTGGTCCCGCAACACCGCCGCAGGATCCGAGTTATTTTAACGGGGCCTCCCTGGTCGTTCCCTATCCCGGAGCGCCCGATAAATATATCGTCTTTTCAAAAACAGGCCTTATAGCCAATCCTACGGTATTTGTAGGCGGCATTTTTAACGGGAATGGTAACGATTCTGCAGCCGGCCGCCTGTATTATTCGGTGGTGGATATGTCGCTGCGCGGCGGTCTGGGCGATGTAGTGCCCGGGCAGAAAGGGATACAGATTGATAGCCTGCTGGCCGACCGCCTGGTAGCGGTTACGGGGCCATCCTGTAACATATGGGTATTAAGTATGAAGATCGATGGCAGCGCCATCCATGCCTTTGAGATTACGCCGGAGGGTATTAATACCCTGCCCGTTGTTTCGCCCTGTGATACAGCGATCGCTACGGGCATGTCGTTCGGCATGATGTTTAGCCAAACGGCAGGCGGTTGTATGACTGTGTCTCCCGACGGTACCCGGCTGGCGGTAAGCCTCTCCGGGCTGGTGCGTGATTTCACTACTCAATTATCTTACGGCGGCGGCTTCCAGTTATACGATTTCAATGCCGCCACCGGTGTGGCTACCAACCAGATCAATGTTTTAGTCGGCCCTGGTGTACCCAACGAAAGTGCGTTGTTTGGCTATTCCGTGATCAATCTTTGCTTTTCGCCAGATGCTACAAAAATGTACGTGCCGCATGGGTGGTTTTTCTCCGCGGGCATCTGGCAGTTCGATATTTCTTCCGGTCTGGTACCCACGATCATTGCTTCTAAGGTGGAGCTTGATCCGAACGGGTATTTGGGACATAATGCGGCAATGCGCCTCGGCTCCGATAACAAGGTTTATATTACCGGCACGACCTGGGGCGGGCTACTCGGTTCCGATGTGCTGCACCGGATCGAGAATCCTAATGTGACGGGCCCGAGCGCGCTGCTAGCCTTAGGTGCCGTGAGTCTTGCCCCTGGTACAGAGTCGCTTTATGGCCTCGGTAATATCGTGGTCCGGTCGCCGCCTTCCGATACAACCTTTACCGGTCATACGCTGACGCTTTGCGCCGGTGGGTCTTCCCTGGGCCTCTCCGTTCCGCAGGATCCGGCTTATACCTATTTATGGGACGATGGTTCGACGGGCAATACCCGCACGGTAACAACAGGGGGCAATTTCCGGGTAGTCTATGGTCCCCGGTGTCCGAAGCTCGTCGATTCTTTTAAAGTAGAGGAGGTCGATGTCCGGTTTGATTTTGGTAGCGATACCGTGATCTGTGGCCGCATGTACCCTTTCGATCTTAAGGGGACCGAAGTGCCCGGTGCCACTTACCTGTGGCAGGACGGCAGCACGGGGCACTCCTTCAACGTAAGCGGCGGTGGCGTGTATTCCCTCACCGTTACCAAGCGCGACTGCTCGGCGAGTGATGAAATAAGGATCGACAATTTTGATGTATTCCAGCACCTGGGACCTGATATCATGTTCTGCGCCGGAACGCCTTTTAACGTCCGCCTGGAGGGCAGGGTGCCGGACGGCGCCAGGGTATTGTGGAGCACCGGGGTTACTACTCCTGCGATCGATGTGTCGCAGCCAGGTACTTATGGAATAAAGGTGACGCAGGATGTTTGCGAGGGTATGGATTCCATTACCATCCGGAACACCGAACTCTGCGATTGTATCGCCTTTATGCCAAATGCTTTTAGTCCCAATGGCGATGGGCTCAACGATATTTTCGCCCCCCTGCTGGAGACCGGTTGTTCGCTAAACGAATACAGCTTCGACATTTTTAACCGATGGGGACAGCGTGTATATAGTACCGCTAACCCCGGTAAAGGTTGGGATGGAAGGTTTAATGGTCAGCCTGTCGACCCGGGTACTTATTGGTTTACCATTTCTTTCGAAAAAGGCACGCATCGCCAGGTCTTTACCCGTAAAGGCGACCTGGTGTTGATAAAATAATGGCAGGTTTTTACGGAGATTTCCTGCTATGCCCTTTGCCCCCGGCAAAGGGTTTTTTTAATGGATAACGTATTGCAGATTTTTTTAGAAATAACCGATCCGATCTCTATATTTGGGCCATGAAAAAAATATACTGCGCCCTGCTGGTGTTCTGCGGTTTCCAGGCTGTACACGCTCAAAAAACAAGTCCCCTGTACGAGGCTTATTTCTCCGATCCCGATGCGATGAAGGAGAACGAAGAGGGCGGCGGTTATAACTTTAAAACCAAAGACGGTCTTAAAGTGTCGATGAGCGATGATGGCTATTATAAACTCTTTGGGGCAGACGGCATCCTGCTGGAAGAGGGCGATACCGACGAAGGAGATAACAGCTTTTCCCGTCATGGTAAATGGACCGAGTACTATGCCTCCGGTAAGCCCAAGGCCTCCGGTAACTATTTCCAGAACCAGCCATTCGGGCATTGGCAGTTGTTCGACAACAAAGGCAACCTGGCTTCCGAATTCGATATCCTGGTAATTACCGCCGAAGACGGTACTACGGCTTATTGTAAAGCGGGTACTGAATTGGTTTATTTCGATAACGGTAAGCTGAAGGAAGAACGTTTCTTTAAAGCGGAACCTTATAACGGGGAAGACCGTATCCAGGTAGACGACCCGGAAACGGGTAAGAAGGTATGGAGTAAGGTGGCTGTAAAGGCCTACAGGGCCAAACCTTTCGGCACCTGGGTATACTATAACAATGATGGTTCGGTAGAGCGCAGGGAAGATAAAAAGAATTAGTGCAGGCTCTGCAAAGGCTTGTTTCCTGCTGCTGATGCCGGCGCCTGTGTGCCGATACGGTAGAAGGCCTGGTAAGTGCAGGAGTCCATTCTCGTACGGTAATAGCTGCAATTGCGCTGAAGCGCGTTGTCAAGATGCCGGAGGATGGCCGTATCGAAATTGCCATTGTTAGCAACAATGATCAGTGGTTGTTTGCCGGCGTAAAGCGTAAACTGGATCAGCAGATCGCCTTCTTGTTTATAGTCTTTAAATACCGCGGCCAGGGTGTTGCTATCGGCGTCGAAATAGCTATCCAGGGTATCGATGCTGATTACGCGTTCCATGGTAGGTTCATCGGTAAGCAGTATAATTTTCTGCAGTACGGCCGGGCCGTATTTGGGTGTTGTGCCCCCCTCGGGGCCATAGGTCTCAAATGCGCCGGAAGTGCTGTACGTATTGCCATCTGCGGGGTTAAGGTATACCTGTTTGCCTTCCAGGCTGTCCGGGTTACTGGTTATACCCGCCCTGCCGCTTGTTTTATTTCCCGAGCAGGACAACAGGCCGGATACCGGTAAGCATAAACATAACAGCAGCGTCTTGTTATAGAGGAAAAAACATTTCATAGCAGGATAAAGATCGTAATAAAAAAACTGCTTCCCATATGGGAAGCAGTTTTTTTATGGATAAGCTTGAAATTAGTCTTCTACTACTTCGCCTACAACCAGTTTCTGCAGGAACTCGGTAGTTACAGATTTCGGACGCTCCAGGGGGAAGCCCAGGGCGCGGTCCCAGCACAGGCTGGCCAGTACACCCAGTGCACGGCTTACACCGAACAGTACGGTATAGAAATCTTCTTCAACAAGGCCGTAGTGCTTCAGCAGCGCGCCGCTGTGGGCATCCACGTTTGGCCATGGATTCTTGATCTTGCCGGTGCCTTCCAGGATCGCAGGCGCCACCTCGTAGATGTTCCAAACGGTCTGTACCAGCGGATCTTCGGGGCAATGTGTTTTACCGAACTCCATCTGGGCGGTGAAACGCGGATCGGTTTTACGCAGTACTGCGTGACCGTAACCCGGTACCACTTTGCCTTCAGCAAGTGTTTTCTTGATGTATTCTGCGATCTGCTCTTTGCTGGGCGATTGCGTTTGCAGTTCCTGCTGCATTTCTTCGATCCAGCGGATCACTTCCTGGTTGGCCAGGCCGTGCAACGGACCTGCCAGGCCATTCAGACCGGCAGCGAAGGAGAGGTAAGGATCGCTCAGGGCAGAACCTACCAGGTGTGTGGTATGTGCCGATACGTTACCACCTTCGTGGTCGGCGTGGATGGTCATGTACAGGCGCATCAGGGCGAAGAAGCCTTTGTCTTCGAAGCCCAGCATGTGCGCGAAGTTACCGGCCCAGTCGAGCATACCGTTCGGCTGGATATGATCGCCGTTTTTATATTTGCGGCGGTAGATATAAGCAGCAACCCTTGGCAGGCGTGCAATCAGGTTCATGGTATCTTCGTAGATGTAATCCCAATGGTTCTTTTTGCTGATACCTTTGGCATACTCGCGGGCGAAGATCGATTCGCGCTGCAGTGCCATTACACCGATACTGAACTGGGTCATCGGGTGTGTATTTACCGGCAGGGATTCAATAACATCAAATACATAATTAGGTACATGAGAACGGCGCGCCCATACAGCAGACAGATGATCGACATCTTCCTGGCTGGGCAACTCTCCGATCAGCATCAGGTGGAAAAGACCTTCGGGTAAGGGTTCTGTACCACCTTCAGCTTTTGGCAGCTTCTCGCGTAACTCGGGAATGGAGTAGCCGCGGAAACGGATACCTTCATTAGAGTCGAGCAGAGAAGTTTCAGTGATCAGGCCTGTCATACCGCGCATGCCCTGGTAAACCTGAGCAAGTGTAATTTCACCTACTTTAAAGTCGCCGTGCTGTGCAATAAGATTCTTAATGTCGACATTAAGGGCATCGGCTTTCTCTTTAAAAAGGTCTTTAATGTAACCCATGATATTATTTAAGTATTAAGAGTAAGAAAAAAAATCAACACGGACAAAGATAACAAATTGGTACGAACCAAGCTAAAAGGCAAGCCGATTAATTTGCTTTTTTTATCGGCTGAAATTGACTATTGTCAAGGTTTGCAGCCATAATAATTCCCGCCCCGGCGCGCTTTTATCCGCCCTGCTCCCCTAAATTTGTAACTCTTAAAAAGCCGTTATGTCCCTGTTGATCGAACGAAAAATTGATAATTTATTAATCTCGGCAGATAAGGCAAAAATCGATGCCAGGGTCGTGCACCACTTCCTGGACCAGGAGAGTTACTGGGCGCGGGGCATCCCCTTCGATACCGTTGTAAGGGCTATCGAACATTCAATATGCCTGGGCGCTTATCTTCCCGACGGCACACTGGCCGGCTTTGGCCGTATGATCACCGACCAGGCTACCTTCGCTTATCTTGCCGATGTGTTTGTACAGCCCGCTTATCGCGGCCAGGGCATCTCCAAAGCGCTGATGCAGGTATTCTGCGATATGGCCGACGAGTTCGGACTGCGCCGGTTCCTGCTCACCACGCAGGACGCCCACGGTCTTTACCACCAATACGGTTTTGATCCTTTTCCTTATCCCGAACGGTTAATGAGCCGGCCCGGGGTAGTTTATCCAGTTTAATCTGCCTGTTATGTCAGACCTGCATACGTACGCCACTACCACTACCTGGACGGGTAATACCGGTACAGGTACATCGGGCTACACCGCTTACGAGCGTAGCCATACGATAACCGCAGCCGGGAAACCGCCCCTGGCGGCCTCTTCAGACCCCGCATTCCGGGGCGACCCTGCAAAATACAACCCCGAAGAACTGTTGCTGGCTTCGGTATCCGGTTGCCATATGTTATGGTATCTGCATCTTTGTGCGGTGCACCAGGTAACGGTAATCGCCTATACCGACGAAACCAGCGGCGAGATGCGTACCGGCGCCGACGGCGGCGGGCGTTTTACGGGTATCGTGCTTCGGCCGCGTATCGTACTCGGGGATCCGGATAAGGCGGCATTGGCCTTATCGTTGCACCACAAAGCCCATGAGCTGTGCTTTATCGCCAACTCCCTTAATTTTCCTGTTATTGTAGAACCTCAAATACTTACTACCGATGAACGTATCTGAAAATTTTTCGGCGATCAGTGCCAAGATGTTCCATTACTACAAATCGCTCGGCGATAAATCGCTGGCGCGGCTCGACGATAAGGAGATCCACCTGCGCATTTCGGGTGCATCCAATAATGTGGCTACGATCGTAAAACACATGTCGGGCAATATGCTGTCGCGCTTTACCGACTTCCTGACCAGCGATGGCGAAAAGCCCTGGCGTAAAAGGGATGAAGAATTCGACGATACCTATAGCTCCAAGGCCGAAATGATGGCAGCCTGGGAGCAAGGCTGGGCCTGTCTTTTCGGGGCGCTTGCCGCTATACCGGAGGCCGGGCTTACCGATATCGTTTATATCCGCAACGAAGGACATACCGTGCTGGAGGCCATTACGCGCCAGGTAGCGCACTACGCCTATCATACCGGCCAGATCGTTATGATCGCTAAGGCCATCCGCGATGAAGACTGGGAGTCGCTCAGCATTGCCAAAGGCGCTTCGGATGCCTATAACCAGGATAAATTTGAACAACCCCAGGCCCGCCGGTTCTTTACCGACGGCAAGGTTGCAGGCAGCGGGGCATAAGCTGCCCCGCTTTTTTATTAGCGGGGGTGCCAGGCGTAAAAGTAAATATGCCCCAGGCTGTCCACCGGTTGCAGGTGGTTGCGTTCGGCAATAGCGTTGGCTGCCCAGTAGGCGGCATAGGCTTCCGCATGAAACTCCTTGTTGGGAATACTGCTGAGGGTAGAATCGTGGATAAAGCTGCGGTCTATGGCCAGCAGTATGGGTTTGCCATTCAGGCGTTTTTTCAACTCCTCCGGCGCAGTGTCCTTACTCACCAGGTCGAGCAGGTCTTTGGAAAAGCGCGGCGGGGTGCGGCTCAGTTTACAGCTCATCAGCGGTAGCTTACTGTATAACGATAATTGGTAAGAAAAGCTGCTCATGTCGCCGAGATCATCGATGGTGTGGTCATAATCTTCAGATCCTACGAGGTAATAGGGTATGGGTAGTATGGCCTGGTAGTCGTTGAAATTGAGCTTGAGTTGCTTCAACTGGGGATAAGCGCTAGCCGCCAGCGGCGAGGGGTAATTGGCGCCCTCCCGGAAGCGGTGCATAAAGTTGATCGTTTCCTCTCCACCCAACACCAGTACCAACACGAGAATGAGCTGCCTGCCCTGGCGGTTGGTAAGGCGGTAGAGCGCAGCCACGGTATACATGATCCAGATGTAGAAGGTCCAGTAGAAAGGCCAGGCAAAACGGGCCATACTCCTGAACTGCTCTACCTTGCGCGTAAACCGGTGCAGGAGATACAAGGGATTGGTACGGTTAATGAAATAGTCGATATGGTAATGGCCGAATGCGATATAGAGCAAGACAGCCGTTGCGGCATAAAAAAGAACGGCGCGTAACATCGCGGTACGCTTACCCACCGGTTGAAGCGGGCTGAAAACAAGCTTCTGCCTGCTTTTGATAAAAAAGACCAGAGTTACCAGGATACCTGCGGCCCCTATCAACAGCAGCACCACCTCTTTATAACCGATACCTTCTGTACGGAAAGGCAGGGAAAGATGCAGCTTCTCCATCATCGGGTAATAATTTTCTCCAAACGACATCGATAACATCACCAGGCCCGCCAGGAAAATACCGGCGTACAGGGGACTCCGGAAAAAGTCCTTCTGGATGTTGAATAGCGTAAGCCGGAAACGGCGGCTGAAGAGGCTGATGATCAGTAATACGGCCACGGCATACAAGCCGATATTGCCCAGGTATACCATCAGTTCCACGGCATCCGGCCATTTCTCGATCCACAAGGGGAAGTAAACATGGTGGAACGTGTAGTGGGTAAACAGCATGGAAAAATTGGTCTTCTGTTCCATCCAGTCATAACCCATGGCAAAGTCCTGCCGGATATCGAAATAACCGTCGGTAAGGTGCATCACACCAAATACAAGCACTACCGTAAGGCCGACAACCAGGCCCGATGCGATTACAGAAGCAATACCCTTGCGCGACCGGAGGCGGTACAGGCCATACACAAACAACATACAGGACAGGAATACGGGTATGATCGCCACATAGTAGCCATGCGCCAGGAAGCAACAAAACGAGAACAACACCATAGCGCATACCAGTAAGGCCTGGTTGCGCAGTTTGTCGTTGTACCGGT
This sequence comes from Taibaiella chishuiensis, assembly GCF_003014535.1. Lineage (GTDB taxonomy): Bacteria > Bacteroidota > Bacteroidia > Chitinophagales > Chitinophagaceae > Taibaiella > Taibaiella chishuiensis. Next base: position 202,878 of record NZ_PYGD01000003.1, read on the forward strand.
GCCAGAGCAGGAACAGTGCGATGGCAAACAGGCTGAATGAGGTAAGCGAGAGGTTGAAGTGACTGTTAAAAATGCGGGTGACCTGGAAATTGATCCAGGGCAGGAAGAGCGCCAGCAGCCAGGCCAGGGCGACATTGCCGAGCAGGCGCCGGAATACGAAGAAGACCAGCAACCCCGTTACCAGGATATTGCCGATTATAAAATAGTTAAAACAGGGAATGGTATAGTCCGAAATATCCCAGATATAATGACAAAACCAGCGGAAGGGGATCGAGAACAGCGGCGTATTATCGGTCGAATACACATAGTCGCCATAAGGATAACCAAAACCTTCGTACTTGAAAAATCCGTCCTTGCCGATGGGCTCCTTTACATAGGATACCATCGTAAAATAGTTCTTTAAACCGTCGCCCCATGCCGTAAACTGGGTTTCTTTCGGATGGGTGAAATGCCTGTGAAAACTAAAAGCGATCAGTACCAGGTGGATCAATACCAGCGAAAGCCAGGCATACCTGCGTTGTTGCAGCAGGCGGGTTAACGAAGCTAAGCGTTGTTGCATATAGGGAATAGACGGAAATTAAAGGGCTTGTCTTTTGGCAGACTGGAGCCGAAGATAAATAAAACCGCCTAATCCTGAAACGCCAGAAGCAATAAGGATCGCAAGTTTGGCCGTTATCTGCGGTGCTTCGGTATTAAAGGCAAGCATGGCAATAAAGATAGACATGGTAAAGCCGATGCCGGCCAGCAAGCCGATGCCCAGTATATGGTTCCAGCCCAGGCCTTCGGGCAGGCTGGCAATACGCAGCTTTACCGCCAGGTAAGATACCAGGAAGATGCCCAGGGGTTTGCCGGCAACAAGCCCCAGCAGGATGCCATAGCTTACCGGGCTGTTCAGTGTTGCGCTTATATCAGCAGGAAACACGATGGCCGTATTGGCCAGGGCAAACAGCGGCAGGATGATAAAGCTTACCGGGTTGTGCAGCCTGTGCTCCAGCCGGGGTATACGGTCCAGCGGTAAACTGAAGGCCAGCAGCACACCGGCCAGCGTAGCATGTATGCCCGAGTTAAACATACAATACCAAAGCGCAATACCCACGATGAAATAGGGGAGCAGCCGGTTTACCTTCAGGGCATTCATAACCAGCAGCAAGACGAAAAGGCCGCCCGCTATACCCAGGTAAAGCAGGCTGATGTGGTCGGTATAAAAAATAGCAATAGCCACGATAGCGCCCAGGTCGTCGATAATGGCCAGGGCGGTAAGCAGTATTTTAAGCGATAGCGGCGCCCTTGTACCCAGCAGCGACAGTATGCCCAGCGAAAAAGCAATATCGGTAGCCATGGGCACGCCCCAGCCCCGGGCATACGCCGAGTTGGCATTAACTACGAAGTAAAGCAGGGCGGGTACCAGCATGCCGCCGGTAGCGGCCAGTACGGGTAAGGCCGATTTGCGCAGGCTGGACAATTCCCCGTTGGCAATTTCTCTTTTGATCTCCATACCGGCCAGCAGGAAGAAGAGGGTCATCAGGCCGTCGTTGATCATATGCAATACCGTATGCGGAATATGGATGGCATCCGGCAGGGGGATTGCCGTTTCCCATAAGGCAAGATAAGACGGGCCCCATGCCGAATTGCTCAACACAAGCGAGAGCAGCGTACAAACGATAAGGGTAATGCCTACGGCCCGGCTGTCGTGTATAAACGCGAAGATGGGGGAGAGGAGTTTGTCCCGGATTGCTTTTCTGACTTTGCCCATATGCTTAAAATGAAAAAGCCGAAGGTGTTACACTCCGGCCTTTTGCTATTTTGTATCGTGAATAATCGTTGCGAAGCGCTGCTTATACCAGCATGGTAACCGGGTTTTCGAGGTAGGCTTTGAGGGTCTGCATAAAACGGCTGCCCACAGCGCCATCCACCACGCGGTGGTCGCAGCTCAGGGTCAGTTTCAGCAGGTTACGTACCACTACCTGGCCATTCTCTGCTACCGGTGTAGGCTCTATCTTACCAATGGCAAGGATACAGCTATCCGGCGGGTTAATGATGGCGGTAAACTCGTCGATATCCATCATGCCAAGGTTGGATACGGTAAAGGTATTACCGGTAAACTCCTGGGGCTGCAGTTTTTTGTTCCTGGCTTTCTCGTTCAGCACCGATGCTTCCTGGGCGATCTGCGCCAGCGATTTCTGGTCGGCAAACTTGATCACCGGAACGATCAGGCCTTCGTCTACCGCTACCGCCGAACCGATATGGATATGGTGGTTTTCGCGGATAAAGTCGCCCATCCAGGAGCTGTTTACCGCAGGGTGCTTGCGCAGCGCCATGGCTACGGCTTTAATAATATAGTCGTTAAAGGAGATCTTAACCGGCGACACTTCGTTCATCGCTTTACGTGCGGCGATGGCATTGTCCATTTTAATGGTCATGCGGAGGTAGAAGTGTGGTGCGCTGAATTTGCTGCCGGTAAGGCGCTGGGCAATTACCTTGCGCATCTGCGAGAGGCTGCGGTCGGTATGGCTTTCCTGGCCGGGTGCAGCAAAGGCCGGTACGGCTGCTCCGCCGGCTGCGGCCTGTGGTTGCGCCGCTGCGGCTGCCTGTTGCGGCTTATAGTTATCGATATCTCTTTTTATGATCCTGCCGCCATCGCCGGTACCGTGTAACTGGTTCAGGGCTATGCCTTTTTCTTTGGCAATCTTGCGGGCCAGGGGCGATATTTTCAGGCGTTCGTCGTCGCTTTGCGGGGCAGCTTCTGCTGCGGGCGTAACTGCGGGTTGGGCGGTTGTTGTTGCCGCGGGCGCTTCGTTTTCGCCGGTAGGCGCAGTTGCAGTGCTGCTGTCATCGTCGTCGAGGTAAGGCGCCACATCGGTACCTTCTTTACCCACGATGGCAATGATACCGTTTACCGGTGCTGCATTACCGGCTTCCACACCGATATACAGCAGGGTGCCTTCTACATATCCCATTACTTCCATAGTCGCCTTGTCGGTTTCTACTTCGGCCAGTACATCGTCGGCTTTTACTTTATCGCCTACCTGTTTGAGCCAGGCTACGATTTTGCCTTCCTTCATGGTATCGCTCAGCAGGGGCATCCTGATTACGGTTGCGTCGCCTGATTTAGGTTTGGCTTTTTTCGCTTCGGGCGCAGGTGCGGCTTCCGGAGCGGCTTTGGGCTGGGCGGCCGGTGCTTCGGTCTTTTCTTCCGCGGCAGCGGGTGCTGCTGCAGGAGCTGTTGTAGTTGATTCTTTTTCGAGTAATGTTTTATAATCTTCTCCTTCCTTGCCTACGATCGCGATAACGCCGTTTACAGGAGCAGCTTTTCCTTTTTCCACACCAATATACAGCAGGGTTCCCTCTACGTACGGCATCACTTCCATGGTTGCTTTATCGGTCTCTACTTCTGCTATTACATCATCGGCCTTCACCTTATCGCCTACCTTTTTGTGCCATTCCGCTATCACGCCTTCCTTCATCGTGTCGCTTAACAGCGGCATACGTATTACTTCAGCCATAGTATCTTTATTATCGGGGTTTTATTTGAACGCTCAAAAATAGTTATTTTGGAGTGAAAAAGATCAGGAAATTAAAAATGATGACTAATATTAACGCAATCGTTAGCGCCCATAAAAAAACCTGTACGAAACGTACAGGTTTTCTTTTTACCTAAAAAAAATTCAAATAAGGTTATACCCGGAAGTGAGCGAAAGCCTTGTTGGCTTCAGCCATACGGTGTGTATCTTCTTTCTTTTTGAAAGCACCACCTTCACCTTTGCTTGCTGCTACGATTTCGTTAGCCAGCTTGTCTGCCATGGTTTTACCATTACGCTCGCGGCTGTAACGGATCAGCCATTTCATGCTCAGGGAGATTTTACGGTCAGCACGAACTTCAGAAGGGATCTGGAAGGTAGCACCACCGATACGGCGGCTACGTACTTCCACACCTGGAGTTACATTCTGTAATGCTTTTTTCCAGATCTCATAACCATCTTCAGAGGTTATAGAGCTTACTTTATCGATTGCATCGTAAAAAATGTTGAAAGCAACGGTTTTTTTACCGGCCCACATCATTGTATTTACGAAACGGGTAACTTGTTTATCGTTAAACTTTGGATCTGGAGCCAAAGGGTGCTTTTTAGCTTGCGCCTTTCTCATTGATTTTAATTTTTAAACTCGGCTGAATTTCTTCAAGAATTAAAACTTTACTCAGCCGTATTGGGGGTAATAATAAAATGTAACTGTTTTTCCTTTAGGGAACAACGGTAGCTTATTTTTTAGCTTTTTCTTTCTTGGTACCGTATTTAGAGCGGCTCTGTTTACGATCTTTAACACCCGCGGTATCCAATGCACCACGAACGATGTGATAACGTACACCTGGCAGATCCTTAACACGACCACCACGGATCAGCACGATGCTGTGCTCCTGAAGGTTGTGACCTTCACCGGGGATGTAAGCGATAACTTCGATTTTGTTAGTCAGACGCACCTTTGCTACTTTACGCAAAGCTGAGTTTGGTTTTTTAGGCGTAGTAGTATATACACGGGTACATACACCACGGCGTTGAGGACAATCGTCCAGAGCGGGCGATTTAGACTTGGTTTTGATCGCTGTACGACCCTTACGAACTAATTGTTGTATAGTAGGCATTCCTGTTACTTTGAATTTTTTTGGACTGCAAAGGTAACTTTTATTTTTATTTATCCAAATTTTTAGCATCTTTTTGGATGTTAAAAATCTTTACCTGTGCGCCCCAATTGTTGAAACAATCGCTTATGATTTTGGACTGAAGAGGATTGGAAATGAAATTGATGTGGATTATGTAATTGATTGTCATTTATTTACAATCCGGTTCCGGTAGCTGTAGTATGGATCTTGTGCCGGGAAAACTTAATCAAAATAAAACTTTTCTATACCTCTTTAAACCTTTGTAAGCGTTAAAAGCGCTGCAAAGATAAGAAAGCTAAGTGGTTATCGGAAATAAATCCGGTAAGCCCGGCATTGTTATACTTAATATATTACCCGGATTGAAAACCCTGGCGGCCGGAAATAAAGAAAGCTCCCGGCTAGGGGAACTTTCTATTACATATGATTGCGGATAACCGTTTGTTTATTTCAGTACGCTGCGGCTGATCACGATCTTCTGTACCTCGCTGGTACCTTCGTAGATCTGGGTGATCTTCGCATCGCGCATCAGGCGCTCTACGTGGAATTCTTTTACATAACCGTAACCGCCGTGGATCTGTACCGCTTCGTTGGTAACGCTCTGTGCGATCTCGGATGCATACAGTTTAGCCATAGAACCGGCAAGGGTATAATCCTGGCCCTGGTCCTTCAGCCAGGCCGCTTTGAGGCAAAGCAGGCGGGCCGTCTCGATTTGGGTAGCCATGTCGGCCAGTTTAAAGGCTATAGCCTGGTGGTTCATGATCTCGGTACCGAAGGCTTTACGCTCTTTGGAATATTTGAGCGCCAGTTCGTAAGCGCCGCTGGCAATACCCAGCGCCTGCGATGCGATACCGATACGGCCGCCGCCCAGGGTTTTCATCGCGAAGTTGAAGCCGAAGCCGTCTTCGCCGATGCGGTTCTCTTTCGGAACTTTTACATCCTGGAAAGAGATGCTGTGGGTGTCGCTGCCGCGGATACCCAGTTTGTTTTCTTTTGCGCCCACGGTAATACCCGGGGTGTTTTTATCTACGATAAAGGCATTGATACCTTTATGTTTTTTAGCGATGTCTGTTTGTGCAATTACCAGGTAGGTAGAGGCGGAGTTACCATTGGTAATCCAGTTCTTGATACCGTTGATTACATAATGGTCGCCTTTGTCTTCGGCGGTAGTGCGCTGCGAGGTAGCGTCAGAACCGGCTTCAGGCTCGCTCAGCAGGAACGCGCCGATCTGCTGGCCGGAAGCCAGGGGCACCAGGTATTTTTGCTTTTGCTCTTCGTTACCGTAGGTTTCGAGGCCCCAGCATACCAGCGAGTTGTTTACGCTCATCACCACGGAGGCTGAAGCGTCTACTTTGGAAATTTCTTCCATAGCCAGTACATAAGATACCGCGTCCATACCGGAACCGCCATATTTCGGATCAACCATCATACCTAAAAAACCCAGTTCACCGAGCATCTTGATCTGCTCTGCAGGAAATTTCTGATGCTCGTCACGTTCGATTACACCCGGTAACAGTTCGTTCTGGGCAAAATCACGGGCGGCCTTCTGTACGGCCAGTTGTTCTTCGGTAAATTGAAAATTCATAAATATGGATACGTTTATTAATGTGTGTTAACGCAATTGCGGTGCAAATTTAATTTTTTACACGGGATCAGCAAATTGTCTTTGTTAATTATCCTAAGTCGGAAAATTACAGGAGCAGGGTTTATGCAATCGGTCAGGCGCCTGCATCTAAGAGACAGACCGCGGGTAAAGCGGCATTTTTTTCTTTAAAACATAAGGTTATGAAAGTTGCTCCCAAACTCCTGCAGGCCATAAGCCTGGCCCTGCTTTTGCCCATGGCTGATACCGGTAATGCACAAACCCGCCCCGTCACACCCCGCACCACTGTGAAACAAGCCGGCGTTCACAAGTCTGACAGCACCAAACTGAAAAAGCGGTATACCGTCGGCAAACCGAAGCCCGACAGCCTGCAGCAGCAACAGGTGCCCCACGATCCCAAATACTGTCCGCCCTGCGGCCGGGGCTGAGGCGCTCTACTAAGAAAACCTGCGGCGCGTCCGTCTATATGATAAAGAGCGGCGCCGGGCGCCGTTTAACCTTCATCTTATAAAAAATGTAAACATGAAAATTCAAAAAGCATTACTCGGCGCTATCCTGGCGGGTATTACGGTACAGGCCCTGCCTTCCTGCAGCAAGGCTCAGCAGGACAAAGTAAAACCGGCCGTTGCGCAGCCCGGTTCCGATGTTAAGCCACCTGCTCCCGATCCTTCGACCGATCCCTGCCCGGCTTGTGGCATGGGATAAATAAACGGGGCATGCACTAATACGGCAACCGCATCCTGCGTCTCTGTAATAGCGGGACTATCAATAAATGTACCCGTTTCATCATTTAAACGCTAAAAACATGAAAGTATCCAAAGCATTACTCGGGGCGATCCTTGTGGGTATTACCGTACAGGTTGCCGCCACTTCGTGCTCGAAAAAAGAGGAACCGCAACCACAGGCGGAAAAACGCGCACCGCGCCCGGCTTCGGGCTCCGATGCCGACCATTCCTGTCCTGGTTGTGGCATGGGCTAACCGCCCGGCAGGGATACAGGGAGGCCCGGATATAAAACACCTTAAACTTTTTGTAGACCACGAACAGATGACGCCGATTTTATCTTCAATTGCCTGTAACCTGGATGCCGGTATCTTATCGGCATCCCTGCCTTTGTTTGCCGAAGAGCGCGTGGAGGCCATAGAATGGTCGTTCGATACGCTTTTTAATTATAAGGAAATTCCTTCCTGGTTCCTGGAGCTGTTGCATACCTATAGCGATGCAGGCCGCCTGGTGGGCCATGGGGTATTCTTCTCTTTATTTTCGGGCAGGTTCCTGCCCGAGCAAAAAGCCTGGCTTGAAGCGCTCCGCAAAATGGCGGGTACTTTCCGGTTCGACCATATTACCGAGCATTTCGGTTTTATGACCGGTAAGGATTTTCATAGCGGGGCGCCCCTGAACATTCCCTATTCCGATGTTACCTTACGTATAGGCCGCGACCGGCTGATGCGCATACAGGATGCCGCGCAATGCCCGGTAGGCCTGGAAAACCTGGCTTTTTCGTATTCGGCAGACGAAGTGAAACGCCACGGCGAATTTCTCGAAATGCTGGTGAAGCCCGTCAACGGCTTTATCATATTGGACCTTCATAATCTCTATTGCCAGCTGCATAATTTTTCTATGCCCTACGAACAACTGATCGGCCTGTACCCGCTGCACCGGGTGCGGGAGATCCATATTTCGGGTGGCAGCTGGGAGGATGCCGCATCGGGCCAGGGACGTACCATAAGAAGAGATACGCATGATGATGCCGTGCCCACGGTCGTATTCGACCTGCTGCGCCGTACCTTGCCTTTATGTCCCAACCTGAAGTACGTGGTTATGGAACAGCTGGGTACCGGTTTGCAGACGGAGGGCAGTAAGCAGGGTTTTTACAACGACTTCATCACGATGCAGGAGATCGTACAGGCATACCGGCCGCAGCCGCAACAGGCGGCACTCAATGCTTTCCTGCCTGTGCAGGCGGTCTCCATAGCCGGCCGTCCCGAAGAAGATGAAATACTATATGCGCAGCAACTGGAGCTGTCGGGTATACTGGAACAGGCATCTTCCTGCCGGGAAGCCCAGGATACTTTAGCAACATCGGGGCTTGCCGGCACCGCCTGGCATACCGAACGCTGGGATGCCGATATGCTGGAAACCGCGATACGCATAGCGCAGAAGTGGAAGCGGCAACAGGCTTGACAGAGCAGTATATACCATTTACGATACCAGGACAGCCGTAAGACAGCAAAAATATAGAGGGGCTTATTAAGCCCCTTTCCTTTTTTATACCCTTACCGGAATTTCTTAAAAAAAATAAAACGGTCGCTAAGGGTTTTAGGGAATATGGACTGTTGTATAAACAACAAGTCTTCAATACAAACAATTACCATAGACACCTTCGTATGTGGAACAGGCGGTATCAGCTACCGTCCCGGGGAAGTGCTGTCTGTCCTGTAATATAGTCCTGTGTAATGACCTCTGAAAGCATTTGAGGATAACAATTACGGGCGATGGTAACGCGCTTTGTAGGCAAAGACCGGATAACCAAAACTTTTACTAGCAAGATGAATATTGCTGCTCTGATAGCGGCCCGGGAAGGGTTTGCCCTTTACAGTAGTGATGGCCTAACGATTATTTTTTATCCCTATGAGCAATAGTAAAACAGAAGCCACTATGGCGAAAGCGGTACCCACAGTAGCCCCGGCTCCTGCAAGCCCGGCAGCATTTCAAGCACTTACACCCGGGGGGGAGCGTAAAGGATGGCTCACCATACCTTTTGTGCTGGTATGCCTGGTCTTTATCTTTATGGGTTTGCTCAATTTTAATGCCAAGCTCTTCCTGATGGGCGATGATGCCAACTATATCCTGGATGCCTACAATTTCATGCACCGGCATGCTTATCCGAGGCAGTCGAGCCTTTATGGCCTTATACTGGCCGCGATCATCTTCCTGGCCGGTACCAATGTGGTCATGCTTAAATGTTTTTCTTTTCTTTTTGCTTTTACCGGTTTTGTTACCCTGTACCGTATCTGTTATAAACGTGTCGACAACCGCATACTCTATCCTGTACTCATTTACAGCGCCATCAGCAGCAATATGCAGTTTTATACCAGTTCTACACTTTCAGAGGCCTGTTATATGATGGTACAATACCTGTACACCGGTTACTTTTTCTATTTTACAGACCGGCTCGCTTCCGGCAAGGATATGCGGAAACACTGGATATTACTGGGTTTCGCAGGTTTGGTCATGTCGTTGGGTAAAAACGTGGCGCTTATCATTCCCTTTGCCGTAGTGGCCTATTTCCTGGTCTACAAACAATGGCGTTATGCCTTTAAGGCACTGGGCTGGTACCTGCTCTTTAAAGTGCCGTATGAAGTGATGTTGTACTTCATTTACAAGAACAATACCGGTTCCAGCCAGATAGAACAGATACTCGTTAAAGATATCTACCATTACGAGGCTGGCCATGAAAGCCTTGCGGGCTTTGGTATGCGGCTGGTTAAAAATGCACAGATCTACCTGGGGCAGGTTACCCCTAACGAGTTGGGTATTACTACGCAGGGCTGGACTACGCTTATTGCAACGCTCCTGGTCATCTTCATCGTAGCGGCAGCCATGGTGTTTGCCTACAAAAGGAACCGGTACATTTTCTTTATCGGTTTGTATACCGTTATTCTTTCCGGGGTTACTTTCCTGGCCTTACAACCGGCCGTTGCGCAGGACCGTATCATCATCGTGCTCGTGCCTTATATTTTCCTGTTACTTTTTTACGGCGCGCTTACGCTTGCCGACCGCTTCAATGCGGAGCATGCTTCTGTAAATCGCATAGGGTTTTATATCCTGCTGGCCTATTCCGGCTTTGTTACGCTTTCTAAAGCTTCTGCCACAATACAGGAGAGCCTGCCCGTACTACAGGAAAATCTTTCCGGTGATCCTTATTATGGTTATAGCCAGGATTGTATCAACTACCTGGAAATGGGCAAGTGGATCACAGAGCATATCCCGGAAGACCAGGTGGTTGCCGTACGAAAGCCCAACGGTATTTCGGTATACAATAAGGGCCGGTACTTTTTAGGGATCTACAGTTGTCCCAATGATAAGGATTCGGACCAGATGCTTGCTGCATTAAAGGAACAGAAAGTGATTTATATGATCCTCGCAAGTTTACGTGCCGATCCTAACGTAGCCAATCCCAACAACATCATTACCACGTTACATAGATACTGTGCCAAAATAATAGAGAAGTATCCGCAAGCGATTACGATCGTACATACTATAGGCACGGCAGAACCTTGTTATCTCGTTAAAATAAATTATCCGTAAATCTTTTCCGGTAAGGGGTCTGGCACCCCGGCAACTTATGGTCCGCTGTTTTCCCGCTCTTTGCCGTACACCGGCAGGAGTAAGGGGCAAGCTGCGCGGAAAGTTTATTGTCCATACCCTACGCACCTGTTATAGCCTGTCAAAAAAAATAACCGATAATATCAATACAGTAACCATGGCTCATCCCAAAAATCATAAAGAAGCAGTGCAGCAGCAAAAAGAGGCGAAGGTTGTGCCATCGCCCAGGATCGTGGCGCAGCAAGCTGTTGCAGCTCCTAAGTTCTCTGATTTTATCTTTAAAAATAAGAGCAACCGCCTCATCTTCGGAGTTGTGCTTGGTGTAGCTGCCCTCTTGTTGATCCTCTTCAAGTACTGCCTGCCCATGCCCGACTTTTCGGCCGATTCGCATGGTTATGTGATCGCCGCAGCTGAAAACTTAAAGGTGTATTACCGCCCGCTGGGTTATTCCAAGTTCCTGAAGATCCTGCACAACATAGCGGAGTCTGCATCCTTAGTGGTTTTCGTACAATACTTCCTGATCGTCTGTTCCGGGCTCTTCCTGTTTTTTTCGATCGATTACCTGTATGGCTTCCGTAAAAAGGGCGTTAAGTATACGGCCCTGGTTTTAATGACGCTGAATCCTGCTTACCTGGTTGTCGGCAACCAGATCCTTGCCGACGGTACTTTTGCGGCATTCACCGTACTTTGGTTTGCTACCTTGATCTGGATCCATAAAAAAGCGCCCTGGTGGGCCCTGGTGGCCCAGGTTATTTTCCTGTACTGGTGTTTTGAGGTGCGTTATAACGCCCTTTATTATCCGGCTATTTCCGTGCTGGCCTTTATACTGGCGGTTAAGGCCAAGCCGGTTTACCGTTTTGTAGGCATACTGGCAAGCCTGGTTATTATTGCCAATACCGTCAACAGGGAAACGAAAGTAACCGAAGAGCAGACCCAAGCGCCTGTGTTTTCGGGTTTCAGTGGTTGGATGATGGCCAACAATGCCCTGATCATTTATAAACATGCGGGGGTGCAGGCCAGCGAATTTGATGACCCCGATATGCAGCTGCTCGACAAATTTACCCGGCAATTCATCGACTCCATCTCGCCGCTTGGCAAACAGGAGCTGAAGGAAAACAAGCTGGCCTGGCCTTTTATGTGGGATCTGGGAAGCCCCTTGAAACAGTATGTATTTTATTACCGGCAAAAGTACCGCCGTGATTATTTCACGGCCTGGTACCAGGTATCGCCGCTGTATTACGAGTATGGGAAGAAGATCATCATGGATCATCCCGGCGCCTATATCCGGCATTTTGCAATACCTAACGCCTATTATTTTTTCTGGCCGCTCAAGGTAGAAATGAAACAATACATGAACTATCAGAACCCGCCGGTAGTGCCGAAGGTTACGCAAAAGTGGTTTGGTTTTGAATCGGAAAAGATAACCGGCAGGTACCCGGGCGTGCAGGTGGCTATCGGCAATTTTGATGTGCCCCTACACGGTCTTGCTATGATCGGTGGTATTCTATTTCCCTTGTTATACCTGTTGCGCCGTACCGGGCAGGACAGCGACAAAAAGTCCCGTATCGCCCTGTTCCTGTTATGGACCTTGTTGATGGCCCTGACCATGGCGTTCAGTATCGTGGCCGGTCCTATCGTATTGCGCTACCAGATGGGCCTTTTTATCCTTTGCTGTGGATTGCCGCTTTGGTTCCTCGACCAGTTCCTGGCGGGCAGGAAAAAGACGGGCGGTGCGCTTCCCCAGGGTGAAGCCAGCTAATTGATGAGCTGCTTCGCTGCAGGGCTTCCTCCTTGGTAAAGCCAGCTAACTGATGAGATGCTTCGCTGCGCTCAGCATGACAGGCTTCCTCTCGGTACGCTTCCCCTAGGATGAAGCCAGCTAACTGATGAGCTGCTTCGCTTCGCTCAGCATGATATATTTACCAAAAAAGCCATCCCGCAAGGGATGGCTTTCTTATATCTAAAATCTCACATCTCATAGCTAGCATCTCATATCTCACATCTCATATCTCACATCTAACATCTTATATCTAAAATCTAACATCTCATATCTAGCATCTCATATCTCAACACCAGCTTACAGGTGAATCGCTTCGCCCAGGGCTACTTCGATGGCGTCTTTCACTGCTTCGCTCATGGTCGGGTGCGGGAAGATCGTATCCAGCTGCTCGTGCCATGTGGTTTCCAGTTTGCGGGCAGTAACGGTTTCAGAGATGATCTCGGTTACGTTTGCGCCGATCATATGGGTGCCTAACCATTCGCCGTATTTAGCGTCGAATACTACTTTTACAAAACCTTCGGTAGCACCTGCTGCGCTTGCTTTACCGCTGGCAGAGAATGGGAATTTACCCACTTTGATTTCGTAACCGGCTTCTTTGGCTTGTTTTTCAGTCATACCTACAGAAGCGATTTCCGGTGTGCAATACGTACAGCCCGGTACATTACCGTAATCCAGCGGTTCTGGCTGGTGGTCGAATTTGCCTTCTTTTTTAGCGATGGCTTCGATACAGATCACGGCTTCTTTCATGGCAACGTGTGCCAGTGCCTGGCCCGGTACGATATCGCCGATAGCGTAGATGCCGTCTACATTGGTTTTGTAGTAAGGGTCGACAGTTACGCGACCTTTATCGGTTGCGATGTTCAGCGTTTCCAGGCCGATATTTTCCAGGTTGGTCGTCACGCCTACAGCGCTCAGCAGGATGTCCGCCTCGAGGGTTACTTCGCCGGTTGCTGTTTTAACGGTTGCTTTTACGCCATTGCCCGTTGTATCTACTTTTTCAACAGAAGCATTGGTCATCACTTCGATACCTTTCTTCTTGAATGATTTTTCCAGTTCTTTGGAGATATCTTCGTCTTCAACCGGTACGATGCGTGGCATGAACTCAACAATCGTTACTTTAGTACCGATCGTGTGGTAGAAATAACCGAATTCAACGCCGATAGCACCGCTACCTACCACGATCATAGATTTTGGTTGCTGTGGCAGTACCATTGCTTCGCGGTAGCCGATCACTTTTTTACCGTCGATAGGCAGGTTGGGTAATTCCCTGCTGCGGCCGCCGGTAGCCAGCACCACGTGCTTGGCCTGGTGTGCGGTTACTTTACCTTCAGCATCGGTAACTTCTACTTCTTTCTTTGCATTTAACTTTCCGTGTCCTGCCAGAACATCAATTTTGTTCTTTTTCATCAGGAACTGGATGCCTTTACTCATCTTATCGGCAACACCGCGGCTGCGTTTGATCACCTTTTCAAAATCCACTTTAGAATCGCCTACTTCGATGCCGTAATCCTGGGAATGGCTGATATATTCAAATACCTGGGCTGATTTCAACAAAGCTTTGGTTGGGATACAACCCCAGTTCAGACAGATACCACCCAGATTTTCTTTTTCCACGATAGCCGTTTTGAAGCCTAATTGTGAAGCGCGGATAGCGGCAACATAGCCACCCGGACCACTGCCTACTACGATTACATCGTATGCCATAAGAGTATAAATTGATTGATTTTTTGAATTAAAATGCAGGGCAAATGTAGGTAATAAAATGTAAAACAGGGAATAGTTTGCCGGGGGGCGGGCGAATTACGAAATTCTTAAATCCGGGATACCTGGTTTTGAAAAACAGGTATTATAAAGATGTGATGTTTATATGTAAATAAAATCACTTATTGGAGTTGCGTGTTGATTTTGCTGGCCTGGTCTTGATTGCTGCTATTATAAATATATACCTTCTTTTACATCCTTTTGTCGCTTAGCTTACTTTTGCGGCCACCTAAAAAACGAAACCCATGAAAAGAGCGCTACTCGTAGCTTGTCTATCCGCTGTTGCCGGCTTAAGCCAGGCGCAGCCTGTTATCGAATCGGCGGAGTTCGATTACTTGGCCGTTCCCAATTTCGATTGTAAAAACTTTCTAAGCATGACGGCTATCGATCCTGGTCCTGCGGGCGCTGATGTTACCTGGGACTTCAGCAGCCGTAAGCTGGTAGCCGGTATTCGTTATACGGCCGCGGCCTGCCCGGGAGACAGTGATTGCGGCACCTTCGCTACGGCAAACCAGGTCCTTAAAACGAACATTTCGACGAAAGTGTTCTTTGCCAAATCGGCTACCGAACTGAACCAGGTCGGCGAATTCTCGCCTTCCAGCTTCTCATTTTCAGATCCGATGAAAATGCTCGAGTTCCCTATCGCCTACAACCAAGCCTATTCCGATAACTTTTTCGGCAGCGGGGTAGTTGGTATGCGGTCGGGTTCGGTAAATAGTATCATCGACGGTTACGGCACACTCAAAACGCCCGCCGGCACCTATTACAATGTATTGCGGCAAAAGCTGGTGGAAAATACGGTCGCACTGACCTCCGGTCAGGCAATACAGATGCGGATAACCCATTATTACTGGATGGCGGCAAACCAGCATCATTATATTATGAGCCTCATCGTTAACGAAACCATCAACTCGTCGGCGCCCCCGGTTTATGCTTTCTCCTATGTTAGCCCGGAATCGGGCACTTCGATAGAAGACAAGGAAACACTGGCTGCAACGGTTAGCCTGTATCCCAACCCTGCAAGCAGCAGTTTTACCATTAAAACCGGGCACCTGGCGGCTAAAGCAGTAACGGTTTACAACCTGCTGGGACAACGTATGCTGCAACGCGCATGCGCAGGTAAAAATGCCGGCGCAGCGCTGACGCTGGATAACCTGCAACTGGCGCCCGGCTGCTATTTTGTAAAGATCGACACCGACAAAGGTATTGTTACCAAACAGGTAGTGATTCGATAATCCTTATTACTGGTATAGGAGGAGCTGCGTCACTGCAGCTCCTTTTTTTATGGAAGGGGAGGTAGTATACCTGGCAACTTTTTGCCGTTAGCGCTGTTCTGTAAATGAACCAAAACCGCGACCAATGGCAACAGGAGAGGATAGCATGGATTTGCAGACGGTACCTTATGTGGATTTAAAACGGTATCTGGGCAAATGGTATGACATTGCCAGTTTCCCGCAGCGTTTCCAGAAGGGCTGTCGCTGCACCACTGCCGAATACAGCAGCAACGAGGATGGGTCTATAAAAGTGGTGAACCGCTGCAGGGTGGCAGGTAAGGAGAAAGTGCGTACCGCGAAAGCGAAGGTTAAAGACAAAAAAACGAACGCCAAGCTCTCCGTACAGTTTTTCTGGCCTTTTACCGGTAAATACTGGATCATCGACCTGGCCGGCGATTACAGTTATGCCGTAGTAGGGCATCCCAGCCGCAACTACCTCTGGATATTGTCGCGGCAACCCGTGATGGAGGCCGCGGTATACCAGGGTATACTGGACCGCCTCCGGCTGCAGGGCTACGATATTTCCCGGCTCGAAAAAACACCCCAGGACTGCAGTTAAGCGCCCGTGCACAGATTACCTGGCGGCTATTGCCCATCTTCCATAATATTGTTATAATTTTGCACCTCATTTAAAAATAGCCCTGCCTGGCAGGGTCTGAGGTATATGTTACTTGCATTAAATAATGTTTCTTTCTCTTTCGGCGCGCGTAAGATGCTGGATGAAGCCAGCTGGCAGATCGGCGAAGGCGAACGTATCGGCCTGGTAGGTCCCAATGGCGCCGGAAAATCGACCCTGCTTCGCCTGATCATGGGCGAGTATACGATCGACAGTGGTAATATTCAACGTGCCAACGATACGTCTATCGGCTTTTTCAACCAGGACCTGCTGAGCTTCTCGACCGACGATTCCATTTTATCCGTAGGCGCTACCGCCTTCGAAAAGGCCGTAGCCATCGAAAAGGAACTGGCCGAAATAACCCAGGAGCTGGAAGAGCGGCCCGAAGATGAAGAGCTGCTGATCCGTTATAGTGAAACCCTGCATGAGTTTGAACTGGCCGGTGGTTATGAAATGGAACACCGTGCAGCCGAAGTGCTGGAGGGGCTTGGCTTTTCGACCAAAGACCTGCAAAGGCCCTATAACCAGTTCAGCGGTGGCTGGCGTATGCGTGTACTGCTGGCCAAACTGATGTTGCAGCAACCCGATATCCTGATGCTCGATGAACCGACCAACCACCTCGATCTTCCCTCTATCGAATGGTTGGAACGTTATCTGCAAAGCTACCCGGGTACGGTTATTATCGTATCGCACGACCGTTATTTCCTCGACCGTATGATTACCCGCACCGTAGAACTGTTTATGCAGAAACTGCATGTCTACAGCGGTAACTATTCGTTCTTCGAAGAGGAAAAGGCCACCCGCATGGAGTTTATGGAGCGCGAGTACGAAAACCAGCAGAAATATATCGACCAGCAGGAACGCTTTATCGAAAGGTTTAAAGCCAAGGCCAGTAAGGCCAAGCAGGCACAGAGCCTTATGAAGAAGCTGGATAAGCTGGACCGTATCGAACTGCCGGGTTCCAACGCGCCTAAAATGAATATCAGCTTCGACGTAGAAACCCAACCGGGTAAGATCATTTGCGATCTGAAACATGCTTCTAAAAGTTATGGCGATCTGCAGATCCTCGATAATACCGACCTGGAGGTGATCCGCGGCGATAAGATCGCGCTGGTCGGCGCCAATGGTAAGGGTAAGTCTACGCTGATGCGCATCATATCCGGGCTGGAGCCTTTTAAAGGCCAGCGTACCGGTTGGCATAATGTGAGAGAGAGCTTTTATGCCCAGCACCAGCTCGAATCGCTGGATATCGAAAACAGTTTGCTGGACGAAATGAAAGCCTGTGGCAGCGGTAAAACAGAACTGCAGCTGCGCCAGTTGCTGGGCTGTTTCCTGTTTACCGGCGACGATGTATTCAAGAAGATCAAAGTACTGTCGGGTGGCGAAAAGGCCCGTGTGGCGCTGGCTAAGGTAATTGCCGGCAAGGCCAACTTCCTGCTGCTCGATGAACCGACCAACCACTTGGATATGCAGTCGGTGGACTTACTGATCGAAGCGCTGAACCAATACGAAGGCACCTATATCCTGATCTCGCACGACCGTTATTTCGTAAGCCGTACGGCCAACAAATACTGGGAGATCGATAACGGCAAAGTGGTATCCTTCCCCGGCACTTATGAAGAGTTTGTGACCTGGAAGCAGGAAAAGCTGGACCGCGCGCGCAAAGCCGCTGCAGGACAACAGCCCGAGCCTAAAAAGCAACAGCCTGAAGTAAAGAAAGAAGTAAAACCGGTGGATAGCCGCGAGCAGAACGAACGCAAAAAAGAACTGCAGAAAAAACAAAAAGAATTCCAGAAACTGGAAGAGCAACTGAATAAGGTAGAAGCCGACAAAACCAGGCTGGAAGCGGAATTGGCCAACCCCGAGATTTATACCGATAAAGCCAAATTCCAACAGGCAGAGGAAAAGTATAAAACCTGTACGGAACTGTTGGCTAAGGTGCAGCAGGAGTACGATGTCGTATTCGAAAAAATGCTCAGCCTGGAAGAAGGCGCCTGATCTGCGATCATATCATTCCCATGACGTACCAGGGAACGGGTTTTCAGGAATAGAAAATAGTGTATTAGAGAGAGGCCCCGGCCTCTCTTTTTTTAGGCGCTTATCTAATGGGCCTGCCTGCTGCAAAGTTGCTGCGCCGGTAAGCCGGGGCAGGGCAGGGCATAGGCGCCCGGTCGCGCTGCCGGTGCTGCTTTTTTCGCAGAGCCTTTTAATGGATCGTTAATGTTGACCGGTTTTTGGCATGTAATACGTGTGTTTAACAGGCGTTTTAAGCTGGTTTTTATTTTATTATATATTGCAGCTGATACCGCTTTGGTAATACTGGCCTGCCTGGAATGAGACCAGGCAAGGGTTGCAGACCGGCTTGCAAAAAAAAGCATAGCGGGCTGTACGATGATCATGATTATGTGTGCTAAATGATTAAATTTGCTTTCATGAACAATCGGAAAATAGACCCGCAGGATGCCCTGGACTACCATAGCCAGGGACGGCCCGGAAAGATAAAAGTAGTCCCCACTAAAAATACCAAAACACAGCGCGACCTGTCGCTGGCTTATTCACCGGGTGTAGCCGAGCCTTGCCTCGCTATCCGCGACAATCCCGAAGATGTTTATAAATATACCGCCAAAGGTAACCTGGTGGCCGTTATCAGCAACGGAACGGCGGTGTTGGGCCTGGGCGATATCGGTCCTGAGGCCGGTAAGCCGGTAATGGAAGGGAAGGGCGTATTGTTCAAAATATTTGCCGACATCGATGTATTCGATATCGAATTGAATGCAAACGATGTGGAGCGCTTTATCGACGTGGTAAAGGCCCTGGAGCCCACCTTTGGTGGCATCAACCTGGAAGATATCAAAGCGCCGGAGTGTTTTGAAATAGAACGCAGGCTGAAACAGGAGTTGAAGATCCCCGTAATGCACGACGACCAGCATGGTACCGCGATCATCTCTGCAGCCGCATTGCTGAACGCCCTGGAACTGGTCGACAAAAAAATAGAAGAAGTTAAGTTCGTGGTCAACGGCGCCGGTGCTGCAGCGATTGCCTGCGCCAAGCTGTACATATCACTCGGCGCCCGCAAAGAGAACATCCTGATGCTCGACAGCAAAGGGGTAATCAATGCAACCCGTACCGGACTCGACGAGATGAAGCAGGAGTTTGTGGTAGATACGCCGCTCGAAACCCTGGAAGATGCCATGCGTGGTTCCGATGTATTCATCGGTCTGAGCAAGGCCGATGTACTGAGCCAGGACATGGTGCGCAGCATGGCCGACCGGCCCATCGTATTTGCCATGGCCAATCCCAACCCGGAGATCGGTTATGACGAAGCGCTGGCGGCCCGTCCTGATGTGATTATGGCTACCGGCCGTTCCGATTATCCCAACCAGGTGAATAACGTGCTGGGCTTTCCCTTTATCTTCAGGGGCGCGCTCGACGTACGGGCCACCCAGATCAACGAAGCCATGAAACTGGCCGCTGTAAGGGCGCTTGCCGAACTTACGCGCCAGCCTGTACCCGATATGGTGAACATGGCCTATGGCGAAAAGAACATGACCTTTGGCGCACAGTATATCATACCCAAGCCGCTCGACCCCAGGTTGCTTACCGCGGTAGCGCCTGCCGTGGCTAAAGCGGCGATGGAAAGCGGTGTGGCCCGTCAGCCCATTACCGACTGGGAAAAATACCACCAGGAGCTGTCTGCAAGGCTGGGCCTGGACAACTATACCGTTCGTGTGCTCAATAATACAGCCCGCAAAGATCCGCGCAGGGTCGTATTTGCCGAGGCCGATAATGCCAAGGTGCTGAAAGCCGCGCAGATCGTGAAAGACGAAGGTATCGCCATTCCTATCCTGCTGGGCAATGAATCCAAGATCCGTCAGATCCTGGATGATAACAGCATCGACCTTAAAGATGTTACCATCATCGATCCGCGCAGCGAAGCCATGCTCGAAACCCGTATCCGTTACGGTGAGCAGTTCTTCGAAAAACGCTACCGCCGCGGCTTCAATATTTATGAAGCGAAAAAGATCATGCGCGAAAGAAACTATTTCGGTTGTATGATGGTGGAAAACGGCGAAGCGGATGCCCTGATCAGCGGGCTCACCCGCAGTTATCCCGACACCATCCGCCCGGCGCTTGAAGTGATCGGTCTTGAAGAAGGTGTAAAAAAAGTGGCCGGTATGTATATCATCCTGCGCCCGCAAGGTCCGCTGTTCCTGGCCGATACAACCGTTAATCTTAACCCGACTGCTGAAGAGCTTGCCGATATTACCCTGCTTACGGCAAAAGAAGTACGCCAGTTCAATATCGAGCCGCGTATCGCCATGTTGTCTTATTCCAACTTCGGCAGCAGCCGTACACCCGAAGCCATGATGGTCAGGGATGCCCTGCAGATCGTAAAGGATAAAGACCCCGGACTGATCGTCGATGGCGAGTTGCAGGCATCTATGGCCTTTAACCGCGATATCCTTAAAGAAAGTTATCCCTTCTCGCCGCTGATCGATGGCGAGGTCAATACCCTCATCTTCCCGAACCTGGCTGCAGGCAATATCGCCTATAACCTGCTGATGGAAGTGGGTGGCTTTGAAGTGATCGGGCCCGTACTGATGGGCCTTAAGAAGCCGGTGCACATCCTGCAGCTGGGCAGCAGCGTGCGGCAGATCTGCAGCATGGTGGCCATGGCCGTAATGGATGCACAGGTAAAGTGCAG
The DNA here is from genome assembly GCF_003014535.1 of Taibaiella chishuiensis. Classification (GTDB taxonomy): domain Bacteria; phylum Bacteroidota; class Bacteroidia; order Chitinophagales; family Chitinophagaceae; genus Taibaiella; species Taibaiella chishuiensis. The sequence goes on from NZ_PYGD01000003.1 coordinate 223,596, forward strand.
TAAAAAATAAAAAACTGAAATAGTGGCGTTATTCACGGTTTCCACCCCTTTTAATATCGATCTTGAGTTCTCGCTGGCAGCGTTTCATAAACGCATGCTGGCCTGGCTCATCGACCTGGGTTTTCTTACTGTTTATTGTTATATCATGTTGTTTTTCGTGTATGGCAATGTGGGCGATAACCTGCGCGAGATCGACGACCGCTTCCAGGTAGAAACCGTGCTGCGTCTGTTTACGATCACGATACCGGTCATGCTGTACCACCTGCTGTTCGAGGTTTTTATGAATGGTAGGAGCCCCGGTAAATGGCTGATGGGTATCCGGGTCATGAATAAGGAAGGCGCCTCGGCATCCTTTTCGCAACTGGTATTGCGCTGGATCCTGTTCCTGCCCAACTATTTCCTGGTCCTGGTTACCTATGTCTATGCCCCGGCCTACCTGTTTGGCCTGCTGGCTGTACTGGGTATTGCTGCGTTACCTGATGTGATCGCGATAGCCGTATCGGCCAATTCGCAGCGCCTTGGCGACCTTGCAGCCGGAACGGTGATCGTCGATACACGGTATAAGATGAACCTGGCCGAAACCATTTATATGGAAGTGGAAGATACCGGTTACCAGCCCCTGTATCCGCAGGTACTGAAGCTCTCGGACCGCGATATCAATGGCATCCGCAACCTGCTGAATGGCAAAGTGACCCGCGATTCCGAAAACTATATGTTGCGTGTCGCCTACCGGATCGAAGAGGTATTGGACATTAAAATGAATGGCGACGCCTTAACCTTTTTGCAGACCCTGCTGAAGGACTATAACTATCTTACCCAAAATAATTAGGTATGGGGCGGCCTGCTGGCTGCTCCGCTATCTTATTTACCATCAAACCGTATATATCCTTTGAATTACTTAGGCCACGCATTACTTTCTTTCAACGACCCCGAAATACTGGCCGGCAATATGATCGGCGATTTCGTTAAAGGCACGCTGATCCTGGACAGCTTCCCGGAAGGTGTGCGTAAAGGCATCCTGCTGCATCGCCGGATCGATGCCTTTGCCGATGCGCATCCGGCCAGCCTGAAGGCCAAAAACCTGTTCCGCCCCGACTACCGGCTCTATGCCGGCGCATTCGTGGACAGTCTCTACGATCACTTCCTGGCCAACGATCCGCATTATTTTCCAACCGAGCAATCGCTGTTTGATTTTACACAAGAGGCTTATGAAAGCCTGCATAAGCAGGAAGCGCTACTGCCCGAAGGTTTCCGGAAGATGCTGCCGTATATGGTACAGGATAACTGGCTGTATAATTACCGTACCTTAAAAGGCATGGAACGCTCGTTCCGGGGACTCGTACACCGGGCCCGTTATCTCGAAAGCAGCGATAAGGCCTACGAAATATTGGTTGCGCACTACTACGAACTCAACCAGCATTATTTTGATTTTATAGACGATGTGGTGCGATATGTCAAAAATGAGTTAAACCGGTAATCCCCCCGTTTATAGGCTTAACTTTGTTATTTGTTTGTTTTATGTTTTCCTTTTAGTCCGAATGAAGCCATTTTCCGTTAAAATACCTCTTTTCGCTTTTTCTTTTGCCTTCTTTTTCTTCGCCTGCCAGACCGTGTCTGAGCAACAGGCGCAGGCTAAACCACCGATGGCGCCACCCGACGGTAAGTTCTCGACCGTAACCCTGGGCTTCGGCGATACCAGTTCGGAAGAAGGCCAGGCGCTGATCCGCAGGCTGGACTCTTTTTACCGCAGGCAATCCAATGCCGGTTTTAACGGCAGCGTCCTGGTCGGCTATAAAGGCAAGATCATGTATGAACGTTACTGGGGTTATTGCGACAAGAGCACCGGTACGCAGTTATGCGCGCAGAACCCGAGCCAGCTGGCTTCTACCTCCAAACCATTTACGGCAACAGCAATACTCTGGCTGAACCAGAATAAATACCTGGACATCGATATGCCGGTACAGAAGTACCTGAAAGATTTTCCTTACCCGGATATTACCATCAAGATGCTGCTGAGCCAGCGCAGTGGTTTGCCCGATTATACCAAGACCGGCTGGACCTACTGGAAGTCGAGCGAGCCTATGTACAACGAAGACCTCCTGCAGATCTTCGCCAAACATAAGCCCCGGCTTAATTCCAAACCCGATACCCGCTTCGAATACAGCAATACCAATTATGCTATGCTGGCACGTATTATCGAAGAGGTAGCAGCCATGCCGTATAAGCAATTCATGAAGGAGTTTATTTTCGAACCCCTGGGTATGAAACATACCTTTGTATACGACCCGGCTGAGCGCCATTTGTATGCTTCGAAAATAACGCAAAGCTATCGCGGCAACTGGGCTATATTCCCCGAAACCAACGAGGACGGCATCTATGGCGATAAAGGTATCTACAGCACCGTCGAAGATATGTACCGCTGGGACCAGTCGTTCTACAACCATGCCCTGCTTAACGACAAGACGCTGCGTATGGCTTATACCGGCTATTCCAACGAACGCGCCGGTGTAAAGAACTATGGCCTGGGATGGCGTATGATGAACTTCCCGGATGGTTATAAAATTATTTATCATAATGGCTGGTGGCATGGCAACAACACCGTGTTCTACCGTTTTGTACAGGATAACTTTACCATTATTGTACTGGGCAACAAACTGAACAATAGTATATACGGACAGGCTAAAGCCGTATACGATATCGTAAAACATACCGGTAACCGCACCGATATGGAATGGGAAGACTCCGGAAGTCCCAAAGAAGAATAAAGAAAAATATCCCGGTGCTTAGCCGGGATGTTTTATTTTTATACCGGGTGTACTATTCTTTAACCGATAGCGCTGCTTCTCCTGCTATGACACGAAATATCCTGCTACTGTTTTCACTTCTTTTATGGATTGCCGGCAGGGCCGGCGCACAGGCCCTGCAACCGGGCTTCGATCGCGATGAATATGCCGAGCTGCTGAAGATCAATGCCCGGCATGGCGACTCGACCTTCGTTAAAAAGATACCACCACCGCAACACAGCGCCATGGTGTACCGGTCGCCGGTAGTGGGTATCGATAACCAGTGGGACCTGTGGATGCGCGATGATAAGGTGGCCATCCTGAGTATAAGGGGTACCACGGCCAAGCAGATCAGCTGGGCCGCCAACTTCTATGCCGCCATGACCGCGGCTGTAGGCGAGATAAAGATCAACAACACCGATACCTTCCGTTACCACCTGGCCGATAATCCGAAAGCTGCCGTACACATCGGCTGGCTGTTGTGCACCGCTTACCTTTCGAAAGATATGCTGCCCCGGATCGACTCCTGCTACCGCGCGGGTATACGCGAAATGATCATTATGGGACACAGCCAGGGCGGCGCGATCGCTTACCTGGTTACGGCTCACTTTCATAACCTGCAGCAGCAGGGACGCCTGCCTGCCGATATCCGTTTCAAAACCTATTGCAGCGCGGCGCCCAAACCCGGCAACCTGTTCTTTGCCTATGACTACGAAAACGCCACCCGCGGCGGATGGGCCTATAACGTAGTCAATGCTGCCGACTGGGTGCCCGAAACGCCCTTCTCCGTACAAACGCTCGACGATTTCAATACGACCAACCCCTTTGTGGGCGCACGTAAAATGATCCGCAAACAAAAGTTCCCGATGAACTGGGTAGCGGGTTACGCCTACCGGCGCATGAGCAAACCCTCGTTCAGGGCGCAACGCAGGTACCAGCGCTACCTGGGCGGCTTTGTATCTAAAGCGATCAAGAAACACCTGCCGGGTTATGTGCCCCCGGCCTATTTCCCGAGTAATGATTATGTAAGGGTAGGGCCCACGATCGTGTTGCCCAATGATGAGGCCTATTATAAACAATTTCCCGACGGAACGCCTAACGTATTTATGCATCACCTTTTCGAGGCCTACCTGTACCTTACCGCTAAATTGCCCGCCCGGCTCTGATCGTTTCCTGGCGAGGATTTGCTCCTGTTTATAAAAAGATAAGCACTGAAAACAATCCGGTTTTATAAAAGTGAATGTGGCGTCGAACTCCTGCTCAATGTGCTGGACCGGGAGGAGCTGGTACAGCGTAACTACCAGGAACGCGGTGTATACAATACCGACTTTTTCGAGATCCTCTTTTTTAAAAAGGCATCCGGTACTTTACTCCTCAACGACCGCCGTATCGAGCTTACGGACGACACGATCGTTTTTGTATCGGCCTTCCAGAAACGGCAATGGTTAACCGATAACCGGGACCTGGCCTATACCACGCTTATCTTCCAGGAGGATTTCCTGAACGAGTTTTTTGCCGATAAATTTTTTATAGCAAGGCTGCTCTATTTTTGCCAGCTCGACCGGCCGCTTATCCTGCCGGTGCCTGCACCCGATATGGCCCGGTACTGCGGCATGTTACAGGAGATCAAGCGGGAGCTCGTACAACCTCAAACCGACAGCGCCCATATTATCCGCTCGCTGTTGTATTACCTGTTGCAGACCCTTAACCGGGCTTATGCCGGCCATAACCAGCTGGCGCTAGGCAAAGAGGTGCAAAGCCCTGCCTACCGTTTCCGCCGTTTGCTCGAACTGCATATCCGGGAAGAGCAACGCCTGGTCTTTTATACCGATGCGCTGGGTATAAGTAGTGTAGCGCTGAATAATGCGGTCAAACGGCAGTTTGGGCTTACCGCCGGCGAACTGTTGAAACAAAGGCTCGTCGTAGAGATAAAAAACGATCTCATCTATTCCGGTAAGACCCTGGCCGAAATAGCCGCCGGACTGCACTTTCCAGAACCCAACCACCTGATGCGTTTCTTTAAAACGCAGACCGGGCAAACCACCGGCGCCTTCCTGTCCGCTTTTCAAAATGATAGTTTATAGACCTGTTTTGGTAGGGGCCGCTCCTGCATGGCCGGCTAACTTTGCCTAAGGAAAGCAATCATGCTCTTGCTGTCCGCTGGTCTGCAAATACTAAAACAAGGTAATACAATGAAAACAACAACTCTGCAGCTGATAAGAAATGCCACGGTATTGTTCAACTATGGCGGGTTCCGCTTCCTTATCGACCCGATGCTGGCTACTCCCGGCGCTTACCCGGCGCTGCCCGGCACCCCCCATGCGCATTTGCGTAATCCTTTAACCTCCTTGCCGGTACCGGTAACGGCGCTTACCGACCCCGATGCCATCGTAGTGACCCACCTGCATCCCGACCATTGGGATAAAGCTGCGATGGAACTATTGCCCAAAGACAAACCCGTATATGCACAAAATGATAATGATGCAGACAACATACGGGCTGCGGGTTTTACCGCGGTGCAGGTATTCGGCGATACGGCCATCGGCGCGGTACGTTTACGGAAAATGCCGGGGCAGCATGGTTCCGACGAGGCTTATGCCGATCCGCAGATGGCGGCCGTACTGGGTGCTGCTGCCGGCCTGTACTTCAGTCTGCCGGGCGCACCGTCGGTTTATTTCGTGGGCGATACCATATGGATCGATGCCGTAGCGGAAAACCTGCAGCAATTGCAGCCTGATATCGTAGTACTCAATGCCGGCGAGGCCAGGCTCGATGCTTTCGGACCGATCATTATGGGGCAGGAAGATGTACTGCGTGTACACCGGCTATTGCCCCGGGCCCGTATCGTAGCGATCCATATGGAGGCGCTCAACCATTGTGTGCTGAGCCGGGAGTCGCTCCGGGCCTATGTTACAGCGCATGGCATGGATGCCCATGTGTTTATACCTGCAGATGGGGAAATATTGGATTTTAGTGTTGAATAGCAGGCAAAAAACAGGAAGAGGGCAGCTACGAAACACAGGAAACTGGTATGTGTATTGAACTGGCGCAAGCGGCCGGGTGGCCGGCGATAGCCTTGTAGGCGCTATACTCCCGCTATGCAACCCGGTATCCTGTCAAAGGCCAGCCCCCGTTTACGTAAATAGAATGGCGATGGTACCGGAAGTAAACCGCGGAGCGATCTGCGGTTTTTTTAATGAACCGCGACCTGGTTGTTTAAAAAAAATGAAAAAATATTTGGCAACTACGAAAAGTATCGTACATTTGCTACGAACTAATTCGTAGGTAGATTTACATCCATGAAAAATATCAAACCGACAGAGAGTGAACTGGAGATCCTGAATGTGATCTGGGAAAAGGGAGCGGCCACGGTACGTGAAGTGCACGAGGTGCTTGAAAAGCAGAAGCCGTCGGGGTATACCACTACCTTAAAGCTGATGCAGATTATGTTTGAAAAAGACCTGCTGCTGCGCGAAGCTTCCGGCAAGACCCATATTTATAGGGCTGCCATAGGTAAAGAAGCAGTGCAGGGCCAGATCGTACAACGTATGATCGATAATGTATTCAGCGGTTCCGCAGCCCAACTGGTGATGCAGGCCCTGGGTAACAGCAGCACTTCGGCTGAAGAGCTGGATGAAATAAGAAAGTACCTGAAATCGTTATAAAACAACATTGTAAAGCGCTTGTGATGCCCTTTGCAACCGGTGTCGCAAAAAATCAAACCTATTAACCTTTACCCGGCGATGAACGAATTCTTACTACAACACCAATCCTTACTCCAGGCGCTTGGCCTGGCCATGTTGCACTCTTTAGGGCAGGGTTTTATACTCTTCCTGGTCCTGAAAATAATACTGCCTTTGGTTCCGGGCAAAAGGGCCAATGCCCGTTACCTGATCAGTTATACGGCATTGATCGCGCTCTTCGGCGGTTTTATGTACACCTTTTTTGCCGAATGGCAGGCTGCGAAGCTGGCAGCCGGGTTCAGCATACAGGAACATATTACCGCGGCCCCCGTCCTGGCCGGTAACGCGGATATCGTATCCCCTAACGGCAGCTGGCAGTTTTCCCTGGGACATTACCTCGATACCTTCCGTCGTTACCTGCCGCTGATGGCGCTGGGTTACGCCTTTGGTATCAGTATACTTTGCTGCCGGATGATCTGGCAACTCTTCAGGGTACAGTCGTTGCGCAGGGAAGTAATTGACCCCGGCGAGCAGCTGAACCAGGCGTTCCTGGCGCTTCGCGGGCGCATAGGCTGGAGCCATAAGGTTGTTGTAAAGTTGTCGCGCAAGGTAAACGTACCGGTGGTGTTCGGTCACCTGAAACCGCTGGTATTATTACCGGTAGCATTGGTCAGCAAGCTGGATGTACAACAGCTTGAAGCCATCCTGCTCCACGAGATCGGGCATGTAAGAAGGCACGACTACCTGTTCAACATGATACAGTCGGCTATCGAAACGCTCCTGTTTTTCAATCCCTTTACCCGCTGGATCGCTACCAATATCCGCCTGGAGCGTGAGCATTGCTGCGACGACTTCGTCGTGAAGCATACCCGGCAATCGTTGCCTTACGCTTATGTATTGCTGGCGCTTGAGGAGTACCGTTCGGGTTCCCTGTCGCCGGCCATGGCAGCCGACGGCAACAGTAAATCACCATTATTTAACCGTATTAAACGTATTACAACCATGACATCTTCAAAGCAAAAAAAGCAGAGGAACCTGGGGGCCGTTACCGTGCTGGTACTGGTAGCCGCCATGGTCTGCTTTGTAACGGCTTTCAGCCAGGATAAAAAAGAAACACCCGTAACCACACCTGCAGCGGCACAAACGGCTAGCGAACAAGCTGCCGAAACCGGAGCGGACAACGATCAGCAGGCGCAACAAAATAAAAACAAACAACAAAAAGAAACTGCAGGCGACGACGATGGCCCGGCAAATACCATGACCGCCAAAGAAGCTATGGACATCGCTAAACAGGCTATGACCGTTGCTAATAAGTCCATGAAGGAGATCGATTGGAACAAGATCAGGAGCGATGCGGAAAAAGCCAGTAAAGAAATCGACTGGGATGCGATCGGCCAATCGCTCGAACAGGCCAAAGCCTCTATCGATGCCATAGATTGGAACGAAGTACGCCAGTCGGTAAAAGAAGCCCAATCCTCTATAGACTGGTCGGAAGTGAACAAAGCTATGAAAGAGGCCTCCAAAGAAGTAGATAAGGCCATGAAAGAGCTGGATAGCGAGCTTAAAAAAGAAGAAGGCAAACATTCTTCCAACCTGCAAAGCCGTGCGCGCACGGAAGCCGACCTGGCCGCAACACACGAAAGAACGGAGGAGGCTATGCGCCTTCAAAATGAAGCTATAGCCCGCCAGGACGTTGCCATAGCCCGCCAGAGAGATGAGATCCGTAAACAGCAGGCTGCTGTCGATGATGCGCAACGTAAGGCACAACAGAAACAAGACGAAGCCATCCGTAGACAACGGGCGGCTATGGACCAGGCGCAACGTATGGCAAGGCTGAAACAGGACGAGGCCCTGCGGAAACAGGATGCAGCACGGGAATATGGACAACGTATGGCTCGTGTAAAGCAAGAGGAAGCTATAAGAAAACAAGAGGCCGCAATCCGCAAACAGGAAGAGGCGGTAAGACGTTACGAAGACCGCGTACGCCGCACGGAAGCGCAGCAGGCCAGGGTGGATAATAAATCCAAAAGAGAATCTGATGCGCTGGTCGATAAACTCGCCGAAATGGGCTTAGTCAATAAAGCCGGCAATTTCAAAGTACATATCGCTAAAAACAAACTGGAGATCGATGGTAAAGAGCAGCCCGAAGCCATTGCACGCGAATTCCGTTCTTATATGGCCGATGGCAAGACCATGACCATTACGGTAAGCAACAACTAATTAGCCTATTCAGCGAAATGCCCCTGTCCTGCGGTTTTCAGGCCGTTTACAGGGGCATTGTTATGCCTGGTATGTCATCAGGCAGCGTAATTATATTCTTGTTTTATTGCTTAGGATCGGCAGGCGGCGCTTTTTTATAGGTATTGAAGAGGCGGTAGGCAAGCGTTACGGCGGCTTGTTCGGGTTTCTCGGTATAGGTATAGTCTTCCCTGCTTACGATCTCCTTCCCGCTTTTGTCGGTTACGAAATAGGTAATGGTTTTCTTGCTGCCGTTACGGGAAAATTTGAGCGTGACTTCGGGGGCGGGTATGCTGCGGTCGGATACCCAATTGATATTGCAGGATTTTAACCGGTCTACGATCACAGCATCGGGTGTACCGATCACGGACAGGCGCATATTGGGCCTGAGTTCGGAGAAAGGCAGCAACTGCGGATAGGTAACATAGAAGCCATACAGGCTTTCGTTATAGGCCGCTTTGTTTTTACGCGCCTGGGCGCATTCCGCCATGGCTTCGTAACTGCGGGCAATCAATAGCTTTTCGTATTCCGCATCGATGCGTACATCACTTAATATCTCGCGCAACAGTTTTTCCGCATCGGTGTAATTGTTTTTCTTCATTTGCAGCCGGGCCATATACAGCCTGAAGTATTTTTTGATCAGCGGTCGCTGGTCGTCTTTCAGTTCCTGGGCAAACTTCTGGTAAAAGAACTGGGTGCTGAAGTCCCGCATCAGGTACCAGATCTCGTCCCAGCTTACGGTGCTCTCGGTCGAGAACAGCCGGTAGATCACCAGGTCGCGCTCGGGGTTCATGGCAAACTGGTTGACGATCAGGTATTGCAGCAGGTATTTGGCGCTGCTCTGCTGGGCCAGGCCGCTCAGTGCCACTGGGCTGTACAACCAGTTGCGGTTTTCAAATTTTACCTGCTGGATCCGGCTGATGTTGTTCATCAGTTTGATCATATTGATGCTGAAATCGTAATGGCTTTGCCCCAGCGTAGTGCCGATATGCACTTCCTTAAACTGTTCGGCCTTTTTGATATACCGTTCGCTTTCCGCCACATCGCCGTTATACATACAGCAACGGGCCAGGGCTATATTGTACCAGCCAAAGCCCGGGGTAGAGCCTGAGGCCTTGATCATATCCTTCATATTCTGGATGCCGGTCTCCGGTTTGCCTTTATAAATATCCAGCAGCGACGAATAATAGGCCCACTCCTGCAGCCGCTTATCGCCCTGGTCCTGTGTGCGGGCAATGTTGTAGTGGAAAGCCGCCTGGCGGAAGTCGCCGCAGATCGAAAGGAAAGTAGCATAGTTGTTATGAGAAAAAATGGAATAATTCCTCATCCGGTCATAATACCGGGCTGCCGAGTCGATGTTTAAGGCGTAACTGTACAACATGGCTTTGTAGTGGTATACGCTCTGCATCTCGCTTTCTTCATAACCGGGCTGGAACAGCGCGCTGTTCAGCCTTTTGTCGGTCCGTATCTTTTTGAATGCGGAATCGAGGAAGGCATTGGCCAGCTGTTCGTTTTCGGGAATGCTGTTTTTAAGGAAGGGGTATTTGGCCTTGGTATAAAAACGGTTGCGGTGTACGGTCCAGGCCAGGTAGTTATAACTCTGCATGTAGAACTCGCGCTGGAAGTTCCAGCGCTGCGACCTTCTGATCACGTTGTAGGCGTCCTGCGGCTGTTCCACGTTATTGTAACATTCCATCAGGTTATACGCCACCAGCGAATAATCGAGCTGGAAGCGGTAAGCCGGGAAATAGGTCATCAGGTCGGAAGTGCGGGTGCGCAGCATCCGGGCATAGTCGCGTTCGATCTGGGCCAGGGCCCTGCGTAACGGGATAATGGCATTTTTGTAACCCAGGTAGTCGGCAGCGTGGTTTACCTTGTACATGCCCTCGTACAACCAACCCACATAATAGCTGCTGTCGGTGCGGATAAACTCCCGCGAGCGGGGCAGGGCATCGTCGCTTTCAGGATCTGTGCCGGTACGCTTCGCATCTATTTCATATCTTTTCTGCGCATTACGCGGATGGGCTACAGGCGGGCCCACCTGCGCCTGCAAACCGCCAGGGGTAACCAGGAAAATATATATAAAGAATAGCGTAAGTCTTAAGGCTGCTCGTAACATCAAGGGTTTGGATATTAGTATATTCAGTTTCTAGCTACCAAAAATATCGAAATTTTACCCGCCATCCCAGGGGCATAAAAATTATTATTTAAGCAGGCAGTTAATTAACTTCGCATTTCAGATGATCGCTCCCGAATCCATACAACAGGTAATCAACCGAAGTGATATTGTAGATGTAATAGGCCAGTTCGTAAAACTCCGTAAACGCGGCACCAATTACATCGCAAATTGTCCTTTCCATAATGAAAAATCGCCCTCCTTTAATGTAAACCCCGCCAAAGGTATCTTTAAGTGCTTTGGTTGCGGCAAAGGCGGCGACGTAGTCTCCTTCGTGGAAGAGTACGAAAAGTTTTCGTTCGTGGAGGCTATTCGCTGGCTGGCCAATTATTACCAGATCGAGCTCAACGAAACCGAAGCGCCCGAAGAGTACAAGCAACAGCAGCAGATCGAGGAGAGCCTGCGTATTATCAACGAATTTGCCGTTCAGTACTTCCAGGATATCCTTACGAAGCATGAAGACGGACGCCTGATCGGCGGAAGTTATTTCCGGGAGCGGGGTTTCCGCGATAATATTATCGAACAGTTCCGCCTGGGGTATAGCCTCGACCGCTGGGATGCCTTTGTCATTGAGGCCAAAGCTAAAGGGTACAGCCTGGAACTGATGGAAAAGGCCGGCCTCATCAAGGTGCGCGATGGTAAGCCTTATGACAACTACCGCGGCCGGGTCATCTTCCCCATTTTCAGCGCTACCGGCAGGGTATTGGGCTTTGGCGCCCGTATCCTCAAAAAGGTTGAAAACGCGCCCAAATACGTCAATTCGCCGGAGAACGAATTGTATGTAAAGAATAAAGTGCTCTACGGGCTTTACCAGTCGCGGCAGAGCATTGCCAAACAAAATGAATGTTACCTCGTAGAAGGTTATACCGACGTGATCTCCCTGCACCAGGGCGGCATTACCAATGTAGTGGCCTCGAGCGGCACCTCGCTTACCGAAGGACAGCTGAAGCTGATCGGCAACCTTACACGTAATCTTACGATCCTTTATGATGGCGATGCCGCGGGTATCAAGGCTGCGATGCGCGGCCTGGATATGGCACTGGCCGAGAGTTTCAACGTAAAGCTCGTGTTGCTGCCGGATGGCGAGGATCCCGATAGCTTTATCCAGAAGTCGGGAGCGGCGGCCTTTACCGAATACGTTAACGAGCACAAACGCGATGTAATCGGCTTCCGGCTTGAAGTAGGGCTTAAGGATGTGGGTAACGACCCGGTAAAGAAATCGCAATTGGTCAACGAGATCGCCGAAACCATCTCGAAGATCAATAAAACGGAGGACTTCAGCCTGCAGCAATACTATATCCGCGAAAGCGCCAACCAATTGCGTATCGATGAGGAAGGCCTGATCAACCTCGTCAATAAATTTATCAGGGACCGCCTGCAGCAGGAGCAACGGCACCGCGAGCGGCAGGAAGAGCAGCAACAGCAGGATGAGCTGATGGCCATGATCGCTATGGAGAGCGAAGGCGTACCGGCCGATACCGGCGTCTCCAGTCTCGTACAGAGCGAGCATGAACGTAAAGAATGGCAATTGGTCCGTATGTTGCTCGAGTATGGCCATAAGCCTTTTAAGGAAGTGAGCTCGGTAGCTAAATATATCTTCGAAACCATCGATGTAGAACTGATGTCCAATCCGCTGGGCAAGAGAATGATGGAGGAGTATTATAACTACTGGATCACCGAACACCGTATCCCCGAGCTCAGCTATTTCAGCAACCACCCCGATAAGGTGATCAAACAAAAGGTGGCCGACATCCTGCACGAACCTTACGAGCCCAGTCATAACTGGACCGAAAGGCATAAGATAGAAGTGCTGTATGGCGAAATGATCTATATCGAAGAGATCGAAAGTACCGTAGCTTACTTTGAATTAAAAGTGCTGCGCGAAATGATGCAGGAGAATATGACGCAGATGCAGACCGAGCAGGATATACAAAAGCTGGCTACCCTGATGAAGGCGCAGCTGAGCCTGAAGACAAGAGAAAGGGAACTGATGTCGATCATCATCATCCGTTAGGCATCACACATGCCTGAGCCTTGACTGGTGAAAATTCACGAATTTTCTTTTTTTTGAATACTTTCAAATCCTTATCTTGGACGATATTTCACAGACTATACCAATGAACAGAAAACAGAGCATAGCAGAGAGTGCCTTGGCCCTGTTTGCCAAAAGGGGCTATGAAAATACTTCGACCCAGCTTATCGCCAAAGAGGCCGGCGTATCCGAAGCCCTGATCTTTAAACATTTCGGTAATAAGGAGAAGCTCCTTACTTTCATTATCAAAGAGGGGTATAAACGTATCGTCGAAAACAACCGGGGCACCTTCCAGGATAAAGACCCGCTTGCCTTCATCAATACCGTGATCGAACTGCCCTATAAGCTGGTGTGGGAAGAGCCCCAGTTCTGGGAGCTGCAGTACCGCCTGCTCGACCTGGAGGTATCGCTCAAACAACACGAACGTTTTATGCAGCCGCTGCATGCTATGCTGGTAAAAGCTTTCAAGGAATTAGGGTATGAGCAGCCGGAAAAAGAAACCGAACTCATCCTCATTTTTGTGGAAGCCTTCTGGAAATACCTGGTCGCACACCGCGAAGACAATAAATCGAAATACATCGAGCTGCAGAATTTTTTCAAGAATAAATATGCCATCCAGCAGGCCTGATCAGGGACCTGTTCCGCCTAACGCAAAATAAGCTACATGAGTGCTGAAAGAATGCTGGGTCCTGCCAAACGTATAGCGCTGGTAGCGCACGATTACCGTAAGGCCGACCTGCTCGACTGGGCTTTGGGTCACAAGGAATTGCTGCTGCAGCACGACCTGTATGCTACGGGTACGACCGGCAAAATGCTGGAAGAAAACCTGGGCTGCAGGATCACCAAATTGCTCAGCGGTCCGCTGGGCGGCGATCAGCAGATCGGCAGCCTTATAGCACAGGGACAGATCGATATGCTGATCTTTTTCTGGGACCCGATGAATGCCCAGCCGCACGATACCGATGTAAAAGCGCTGCTGCGCCTGAGCGTGGTCTGGAACATACTGCTGGCCTGCGACCGCGCCACAGCCGACTTCCTGGTCTCTTCCCCCTATATGCATACCGCTTATAAGTCCCGCATGCCCGATTATACCGGTTACTTAACACGTGATATAGAAGAAGATCACTAATTTGCCGGCATAAAATCCAGAGGCATGTACCAGGTTACAGGACAGTTTATCGATCTCTTTCAGAAGGAGATCTATCCCGCACGTATTGAAATCAACGAAGGCCGTATCCATAAGGTCATCCGGATCGGCGAAGCACCGCAACAGTATATCCTGCCCGGTTTTACCGATGCGCATATCCATATCGAAAGCTCGATGCTGGTGCCTTCCGCATTTGCGCAGATCGCCGTGGTACACGGTACCGTGGCTACCGTAAGCGACCCGCACGAGATCGCCAATGTATGTGGCGTGGCCGGTGTCGACTATATGATCGCGAATGCAGCTACAGTGCCTTTCAAATTCAATTTCGGCGCGCCCTCCTGTGTACCTGCCACCGGTTTCGAAACCGCTGGCGCGATCATTGGGCCCGCGGAGATCCGCAGCCTGCTGCAACGTCCCGAGATCCGGTACCTGGCAGAGATGATGAACTTTCCCGGCGCCCTGCATGGCGACCCGGATGTACTGGCTAAGATCAAAGCCGCCCACGAGCTGGGTAAGCCGGTAGATGGCCATGCGCCTGGTTTACGGGGCACGGAGGCCGCCCGTTATGCCGCGCTGGGTATCAGTACCGATCACGAATGTGTAACTGCGGAAGAGGCACTGGATAAGATCGAAGCGGGCATGTATATCCTGATCCGCGAAGGCAGCGCTGCCAAAAACTTCGATGCCCTTATCGGGTTGCTGAAGACGCATCCCGGCCGGATCATGTTCTGCAGCGACGATAAACATCCCGACGAACTGGTAAAAGGCCATATCAACGAACTGGTGTTGCGCGCCCTGCGCGAAGGCTGCGACCTGTTCGATACGTTATACGCCGCCTGTGTATTACCGGTACTGCATTACAAACTGGAGGTAGGCCTGTTGCGGGAAGGCGATCCTGCAGACTTTATCCTGGTAGAAAGCCTCGATACCTTTAAGGTGCTGGAAACCTATATCGATGGGCAACGCGTGGCAGAGCACGGCAGCAGCCTTATTGCCGGTGTTGTTGCCAATCCGCTGAATAACTTTTCGATCGCTGCGCAAAAAGAAGAAAACTTCCATTGCCGTTATGAAGGCGGGGGCGATGAGGTACGGGTAAAAGTGATCGATGCCCTCGACGGACAATTGATTACGACCGCTTCGACAGCCAGCCTGCCGGTACGCGAAGGTCTTATACAAACCGAACTGGCGCAGGACGTGCTGAAAATAGGTGTGGTAAACCGTTACCACGAAGCGCCGGTAGCGCTGGGCTTTATCCGCAACTTTGGCTTGCAGCGTGGTGCGATCGCCTCGTCGGTGGCGCATGACAGCCATAATATTGTTTTTGTAGGCGTAGACGATGCGGCCATTACTGCGGCGGTAAACGGTATCGTGCAGCACCGCGGCGGTATCAGCGCCAGCGATGGCGACACGGTAGCGGTAATGCCCCTGCCGGTTGCCGGCCTGATGAGCCTGGCCGGCGGCGAGGAGACCGCCCGGCAATATGAAACGCTCGACGGGTTTGCCAAATCGCTGGGTAGTAAGCTCAGTGCACCTTTCATGACACTCTCTTTTATGGCGCTGCCGGTTATCCCCTTGTTAAAGATGACCGATAAAGGCCTTTTTGATGTCGGCGCCTTTGACTTCGTGTCCCTTACGGGCAATGATATAAAAAAATAATTCGTAATAAAGCTAATATTCCAGGTGTTTAGTATTTGCCCGATAAATATGCTTAATTTTGCCGCTCATTACCAACCGTGGTATTATGTGTAAAGCGTTTTTGTTTTTTGTGATAGCGGGTATCAGCGGCGATTGTGCATTTGGGCAAAGTGCCCGGGAGCAGGTCGATACGGTAATGGTGTCGGGCGACCGGAATGCTTCTTTTCCCGGGGGCGCCGACTCCATGATGAGCTATTTTTCCCTCAACCTGCGTTATCCCAGCAAAGCTATGGAGCAAAAGCTGGAAGGAGAAGTGATGGTGGGATTCGAAATCGATGAGACGGGTGTTATTCACAATGCCCTGGTGCTGTCGGGCCTGGCCGAGGAGTGCGATAAGGAAGCAATAAGAGTAGTGGGCGCTATGCCCCGCTGGGTGCCCGCCCTGCAGCATGGTAAACCTGTAAAAACGCTTTTCCGCCTGCCTATTTATTTTCAGCTGCCCGGCAAACACGAAGAGCAGGAACGGTAAATATTCATTAACTTTCGGGTTATGAAACGAATATTGTTGTTCCTTTTGCTTACCGGCACCTGTTATGCCGCACCGGCTCAGCAGGCCACATCCGCTGTACAACGGGAAGTGCTGACTACAGCCGAGCAGATGCCCGAATTCCCCGGGGGCAATGCTGCTTTATACAAATTCCTCAAGAAAAATATTAAGTATCCAAAAAAGGCCAGGCGGGAAAAAACGGAAGGCAAGCTGGTGGTCCGTTTCGTGGTCGAACCCGATGGTTCGCTAAGCAATCCGGTTGTGGTCGACAAGGTCGGTAATGGCTGTGAAGAGGAGCTGCTGCGGGTAATCCGTAAAATGCCCAGGTGGAATCCCGGCCGGGAACAGGGCGCATTCGTAGCGGTATATTATACCCTGCCCATCTCCTTTAGCTTTTAAATTACACCTCTTTTCCCCGCCGGTTTTTTATTATTGTTTAATATTGCAGGTCATACGGCGCGGGACTGGCTAGCCGGAACTAAAATAACTTTACATGAAACAAACCCTGTTATGGATAACGGTTGTAATGCTGAGCATGCCGGTCTGTGCGCAGCAGCGTAAAACAAATACCAACCGGAAGCCTGCAACACAGCAGGGCAGGCAGGTGCAGCCGGCAAAGCAGGATACGGAAATACCACCGAAGGCAGCGCCACCCGAGCCGCCTAAAAAAATATACGAAACTACTGATGTGCTGGAAAAAATGCCGGAGTTTTCCGGTGGTTACCCGGCGCTCCGCCAATACCTCGGCAGTAACCTGAATTACCCGAACAAGGCCATAGAGGCCAATATACAGGGTAAGGTCGTGGTTACCTTTACCGTATGTGAAGATGGTACCCTGTGTGATGAAAAGGTGATACAGGGTCTTGGCGGTGGCTGTGAGCAGGAGGCCCTGCGCGTGATCAAAAAAATGCCCAGGTGGCAACCCGGTCTTAAAGACGGTAAGCCGGTGAAAGTACGGTATATACTACCCGTCGTATTCCATTTGGAAGACTAAAATATTACAGAAGAAGATTGTTATATAAAATGCCTGAAGAATTATTTGAAAAGATCGCCGACCTGCATGTTGTTGTTGTCGGCGACGTAATGATCGACAACTACCGCTGGGGTGATGTAGAGCGCATCTCGCCCGAAGCGCCCGTACCGGTCGTCTCTATACGCCGCTCCGAAAACCGCCTGGGCGGTGCTGCCAACGTGGCGCTCAACTGTAAAGCCCTGGGCGCACAGGTAAGTATGGCCAGCGTGATCGGTAACGACGAAGAGGGACGTAGCCTGGTGGCCCTGCTCGAAGAACAGGGGATCGATACCACCCTGGTACAGTCGAGCGATGCACGCATGACGACGGCCAAAACCCGCATCCTGAGCCGCAACCAGCAGATGATACGGCTGGACTCCGAGATGCAGGAAGAATTGAATACCCGCGACGAACATGCCTTTATCGATGCTACACTCCGTTTCCTCCAGATCCGGAAACCCCAGATACTTATTTTTGAAGATTACAACAAAGGCGTGCTGAAGGAAAATGTGATCCAGAAGATCATTGCCCATTGCCAGGCGCTGGGTATCGTGGTCGCGGTCGATCCCAAGCTCCGCAACTTCTTTGCCTATAAAGGCGTTGATATCTTTAAACCCAACCTTAAGGAGGTGCGCGAGGGACTTCATATTCCACTCGAACAGGTTACCGAAGCCGGTATGGAAGCGGTACACCGCCAATTGCAGGAACAGCTCGGACACCGTATTTCCTTCATTACCCTTTCGGAGAAAGGGGTGTATTACCACGACGAAACTAGCGGGAAAGTACTACCTTCGCATATACGTAACATCGCAGATGTAAGCGGGGCGGGCGATACCGTGATTGCGGTAGCGGCCGTTGTGTATGCGCTTAGCCGCGATGCCGGTCTGATGGCTGCTTATTCCAATATTGCCGGCGGACTGGTATGCGAGGAAGTGGGCGTGGTGCCGGTTAACAGGGATAAGCTGCTTGCCGAGATTCAGCGATTGCTGCGCGATACCGTATCCTGATAAAGTCTATGTAATCGATGCCTAACATCTAATATCTATCACCTAATATCTATCACCTAATATCTATCACCTAATATCTATCATCTAACACCCAATACCCAATACCCAATACCCAATACCCAATACCCAACATCTAACATCTAATACCTAATATCTAACATCTAATATCTAACAATAAAACAATGTCTTTAATTACAGTAGGCAGTATGGCGTTCGACGCCCTGGAAACACCATTTGGTAAAGTAGATCGTATTATCGGCGGCGCGGCAACCTATGTTGCCTGGGCGGCTTCCAACTTTTACCAGCCCATCAAACTGGTATCTATCGTGGGCGGCGATTTCCCCCAGGAAGAATTCGATCAGCTCAATGCCCGTGGTGTGGAAGTAGAAGCTGTTGAAGTAGTAAAAGACGAAAAATCCTTCTTCTGGAGCGGCAGGTATCATATGGATATGAACACCCGCGATACGCTCGTTACCGAACTCAACGTACTGGGTCATTTCGAACCTAAAGTACCGGAAAGCTACCAGGATTGCGAATACCTGATGCTGGGCAACCTGGCGCCTGCAGTACAGCAAAGCGTGATTGCGCAGCTGAAGCACCGCCCGAAGCTGATCGCTATGGATACCATGAACTTCTGGATGGATATCGCGCTCGACGATCTTAAAGCGACCATCAAAATGGTAGATGTGCTGATCATTAACGACAGCGAAGCCCGCCAGCTCTCCGGTGAATTTGCCCTGGCAAAAGCGGCCAAAACCATTATGGCCATGGGCCCGCAATACCTCGTGATCAAAAAAGGCGAACACGGCGCATTGCTGTTCCACCAGGATCGTATCTTCTCTGCACCTGCCCTGCCGCTCGAAGTCGTATTCGACCCTACCGGCGCAGGCGATACCTTTGCCGGCGGCTTTATCGGGCATATAGCCCGTACCGGCGACATCTCTTTCGATAATATGAAAACAGCGATCATCGTTGGTTCTGCCCTGGCTTCTTTCTGTGTAGAGAAATTCGGACTCGAAAGGCTGAAAGAGATTTCACATAATGATATCACTACCCGTATTCAGCGCTTTGCCGAATTGGCTAATTTTGAAACAGCGCTGGTGTAATCCTTAGTTTTTTTTATCCGTGTTTATCGCTGATCGGGTCCCGGTAATACGGCCTGGCGCGGGTTTTGCCCGCTGCCATTATACTCATTTTAAAAATATAAGAACAACATGCTGCACAAAACAAAGATCATAGCAACCGTAGGCCCGGCTTGCGATTCCTATGAAAAACTTTTAGAACTCGTGCATACCGGCGTTAATGTATTCCGGCTTAACTTCTCGCATGGCTCCCACGAAAAGCATGCCGAAGTCATTGCCAATATCCGGAAGATCAATGCTGAATATCCTTTTAATATAGCCATCCTGGCCGACCTGCAGGGCCCTAAGCTCCGTGTAGGCGATATCCAGGACGATGCCCTGCTGTTGCAGAAAGGGGAAGTGATCACCTTTACCAATACGCCTTGTGTCGGTACGAAAGATGCGCTGTATATCTCCTATCCTGACTTTCATAAAGATGCCAAGGTAGGGGAGAATATCCTGCTGGACGATGGTAAGATCGAAACCCGCGTGATAGAGATCACGCCCGAAGGCCTGGTACGCGCTGAAGTACAGAATGGCGGTATCCTGTTGCCCCGTAAAGGGGTAAACCTGCCCGATACCAATATCTCCATTCCATCGCTTACCGAAAAGGACCTGAGGGATCTCAACTTTATTATCGAACAGCGTATCGACTGGATCGGTCTTTCCTTTGTACGTAAACCCGAGGATATCCTGAACCTGAAGCTGATCCTGAAAGAAAAGGGTAGCCCTGCAAAGATCATCGCCAAGATCGAAAAACCGGAAGCCCTGCAGCACCTGCGCGAAATCATCCTGGCTTCGGATGCTGTGATGGTGGCCCGTGGCGACCTGGGTGTGGAAATGCCGGTAGAGAAAATACCGATGATCCAGAAAGAGATCGTGCGTAAATGCATTCACCGTGCCAAACCCGTGATCATCGCCACCCAGATGATGGAGAGCATGATCGACCGCACACGGCCCAACCGCAGCGAGATTACCGATGTGGCCAATGCCGTAATGGAAGGCGCCGATGCGGTAATGCTGAGCGGCGAAACGGCTATGGGTACGCATCCTGCACTGGTAGTACAAACGATGGTAAACATTATCCGCGAAGTAGAGAAAGAAGCTGTGGTGTATAACCGCAACCTGGTGCCCCAGCCGCACTCTCCTTCTTTCCTGAGCGACGCCCTGTGTTATAATGCCTGTAAGATAGCAGAAGACGTAAGGGCCGACGCCCTTATCGGTATGACGCAAAGCGGTTATACCGGCTTTATGTTGTCCAGCTTCCGTCCGCATGCCTCTTTGTATGTATTTACCAAAACGCAGACACTGATCAACCAGTTAAGCCTGAGCTGGGGCGTGCAGGCCTTCTTTTACGACCAGGAGGAAAGCCTCGACCGCATTATCTCCGACCAGATCGAAGTACTGAAAGAGAAAGGCCTGGTTAAGATCGGCGATATCGTGGTGAACACCGGGAGCACGCCGGTTAATGCGCACCTGCCGACCAATATGCTGAAGATTACCAAAGTGAGCTAAGTAGGCTCGTTTTACGATAAAAAAACACCGGGACTTATGGTTCCGGTGTTTTTCTTTGTGGGCCTATCGGCTTATTTTTTTCTTTTAGGTTTGGCGCCGCGCGTTTTTTTCTTGCCGTATTTCTGCATCATCTTATCGGCATGGCTTACCTTAATATTCTTCTTGCTGTTCTTGGCCGATTTTTCGTGGAAGGCCGGGCCCACATCTTCGCGTTTCGGAATTTTTAATTTAATCTCCTTGATAATGACTTTGGGCATTTCGTCCGGGGTCAGTACCGTGGAGATCTCCAGGTCTCCGGGTAAGTCCTTTACCGGCACCTGGTACCGCATCAGTTCTTCGATGGCATTCAATTGTTCTTTTTCTTTTTCCGTTACCAGCGAGATCGCGATACCCTGTTTATCCGCCCGGCCGGTACGGCCTATGCGGTGGATATAGTTTTCCGGTATTTCGGGCAGGTCGAAATTAATAACATGCGTTACTTCGGCAATATCGATACCCCTGGCTACGATATCGGTGGCGATAATAAACCGGTAATTGCCTTCTTTAAACTGTTTAACGGTATTGAACCTGTGGTTCTGCTCTTTATTGGAGTGGATCACGCCCACCTGCTCCGGATACTGGTTTTCCACCTTTTCGAACAACTGGTTGGCCAGGGCCTTGGTGCTGGTAAAGACGAGCACTTTCGTCGTCTCGGCATCATGTGCCAGCAGGTATTCCAGCAAGTTGACCTTCGTGTTGAAGTTGGGCACTTCATAAACGGCCTGGTCGATATTTTCGAGCGGCGTGCCGGCCGGCGCGGCTTCTACGCGCTGCGGATCGTTAAAGTAATCGGTAATGAATTGCTGTACTTCTTCGGTCAGGGTAGCCGAGAACATCAGGTTTTGCCTTTTTGGCGGCAGCAGCGCCATTACGCGGTTCAGCTGCGGCCTGAAGCCCAGGTTCAGCATTTCGTCCACCTCGTCGATCACCAGTTTTTTGATCGCCTTGGTTTTTAAAGCGCCATTCAGGATCAGGTCCAGCAGGCGTCCCGGTGTGGCCACCAATACGTCCAACCCGTTTCCCACGGCTGCGATCTGGGGTTTCATATTCACACCACCGTATACGCCCACCGCTTCCAGGGTCAGGTATTTGCTCAGTTTTTTTACCGCTTCGGTTACCTGTACCACCAGTTCGCGGGTGGGTACAATGATCAGCATCTGCGGGTGCGGATCTTTCGAAAACTTGAACTGGCGCAGCATAGGCAGCAGGTAGGCAAAGGTTTTACCCGTACCGGTCTGGGCAATGCCACATACATCGGAGCCCGACATCACTACCGAAAATACCTTTTGCTGGATGGTTGTGGGCGTACTGATCCCGATATCGTCCAGTGCGTTTAATAGGGAGGCGTTCAGGTTCAGGTCGTGGAAGGTCATAGGCATCGTATAATGTATTAGCGCCTGCAAAGGTACTGCTTATCTTATATTTTGCCATCGGCGGCCTAAAACGTTGACCCGGTAAGGGTTCGGGCTCCTTTTCGTTAAATAACATCCTGTTTAAGGCCTGCTGCCTGCCGGGATTCTGTATCTGCATCGTATCTTTGCGGGCCGATGCGTATCGTAAAGAAAATACTCAAATTCCTGGCCTGGTTCCTGGGCATATTGCTGTTGTTGCTGCTGATCTTCTGTGTATATGTATGGAAGGTGTCTGATGTTAAGCCTCCTGCAGTGCAGGACCGTGCCGTAGAAGCGCTGCAGCGTACGCAGCTCGACAGTACGGCTTATGTGCTGGGCAATAACTGGCTGCGCAAAAGCAGGTACGGGCTTTATGAGATGTATGTGTCGGGCGGCCCTTTCGAACGCGGCGTGATCAACGGGAAACTGTCCCGCGAACTGATCGTATCGCAGGAGATCGCCTTTACCCACCAGATCCGGAAAATGATCCCGAGCGAAGGGTATCTTAAATTCCTAAAATACGTGGTGGGCTTCATGAACCGCGGGTTGCCGGAACATGTTACGGACGAGTATAAACTGGAAATCTACGGCGAGTCGCTGGCCGCATCCGATAGTTTTAAATGGATCGGCAGCAATTATGCCCGGCAGCTCAATTACCATGCCGCACACGATATCGGTCATGCGCTGCAGAACCTGATGCTGGTGGGTTGTACCTCGTTTGGCGCCTGGGATACTAAAACCGAATCCGGTGCGATGATCCTGGGCCGCAATTTCGACTTCTGGGTGGGCGACGAATTTGCCGAGCACAAAATTGTCTCATTCGTCAACCCTACTACCGGTCATAAGTTTGCCTATATTACCTGGGGAGGCTTTGTGGGTGTGGTTTCCGGCATGAATGATCAGGGACTTACCGTTACCATTAATGCCGCCCGGTCGCGCATTCCTTTCGACGCTGCTACGCCGGTATCGCTGGTGGCCCGCGAAATCCTGCAATATGCGGGTAATATCAAAGAGGCGGTGGCCATTGCACATAAACGCGAGATGTTTGTAAGTGAGAGCTTCCTGGTCGGCTCAGCCGCCGATCACCGTTCGGCGCTTATCGAAAAGACCCCGGATACGCTGGCGGTATATGATCCCGCAGCCGATCACATAGAATGTACCAATCATTACCAGAGCGATTTACTCGGTGCGCAAAAGCTCAACCAGGAACAAATGCAGGGCAGTGCATCGGTATACCGCTACCAGCGCCTGCAGGAGTTATTGCAGCAGCAGTACCCGCTTAATCCCGCTAAGGTGGCCGCTATACTGCGCGACCGTAAAGGCTTGCATGATGCCGATATCGGTAACGGTAACGAGAAAGCTGTTAACCAGTTTATTGCCCACCACTCGGTTATTTTTATGCCCGACAGCCTGCGGATGTGGGTGAGTACGGCGCCCTGGCAGATGGGCACTTATGTTTGTTACGACCTGCGCAAGGTATTTGCCATGCAGGGTCTTGGTACAGATCATGAAGTGGCCGATACCAGTTTGAATATTCCTCCCGATCCCTTCCTGCAAACGGATGAGTACGCCCGTTTTCTCTTGTTCCGCAAAGCAAAAATGAACTGGATGGATAAGGTGAAAGTCGGTTCCGGTGCATTCGTGTCCAATAACCCCGAGTACTACGATGCATACCGGCTCGAAGGCGACTACCAGGCCAGCCTGGGCAATGCGGACCGCGCTGTCCAGTATTACAAGATGGCGCTGACCAAGGAGATTGCCACGGTGGGCGAACGCCTGGCAATTGAAGAAAAGATCCGTAAAATAAATAAGGCGAAGGCTGGTAAATAGATGTGAGATATTAGATATGAGATGTGGGATGTGAGATGTCATCCTGAGCATCGCGAGGGGTCTCACCGGTTCGCTGGCTTCAATGGAGTGCAAGCATCAAACACCAGGAGGAGTGTTGTCATGCTGAGCGCAGCGAAGCATCTGCTCAATTAGCTGGCTTCACCAGCGTGCAAAGCGTCAAGTACCAAGAAGGAGCCTGTCATCCTGAGCATCGCGAAGGATCTCATCCCCTAGCTGGCTTCAATGGAGTGCAAAGCACCAAATACCAGGAGGAATGTTGTCATCCTGAGCATCGCGAAGGATCTCACCGGTTAGCTGGCTTCAATGGCGTGCAAAGCATCAGACACCAAGAAGAAGCCTGTCATCCTGAGCATCGCGAAGGATCTTATCCCTTAGCCGGCTTTACCAACGTGTGTTCCTATTCCTCTTTATTCTTAGCGTCCCGATAAGAACAGGGGGAGGGCATATATAAAAAATAAGCGTCCTCTAAGACTAGAGGACACTGTTTAAACCAATAAACCGCACTATGAAAAGATATTAAGTATAGAACAAATTACGTGCCAAAAAAGCTTAAAGGCGTACTTTTGATATATTTTATTTTAGTTTATTTATTTATTATTGTTTTTCAAATCTATTTTAAAAAGCTGATTTTTATAGACTTGTAAGATATAGTTGCTATAAACTAGCTGCTTTTTATACCACGCGCTCCTGTTCGCGGAACCAGCGTTCGGGAATTTCGTTGGAGGCCGCTTGCAGGTAATCGGCATATGAACAGGGAGTAAAACTACCGTCCGGTAATTGCATCCACCAGCGGTTGGTCTTTTTACTTTTCAGGAAAAGGGTGTCGTTGCCGGTAAGGGCTACCTGGTATTCGATAAAGTCGTTGCGGTCGGCAACCGGGTCGGCCTCATTTTTGCGGACCAGGAAACCATCTACAAAATACCACAGCATTTGAGCTATAAGCCTGGCGCCCTGCTGGTCGGTATCGTTTTCGGGCTGGTAACCATAGATACCCATGGACGACAAGCGGCCGCTCATGCCGGCATAACGGGTAAGCTGGCACATTTCATCGCCGAAGAGACCATTGGGCGAGCCATCCTTCAAGAAAGGCGCATCACATTTGCGTACCGCCTTCATGTCGATACTCAACAGGTCACAGTTGCGCAGCACAGGCTCCATTTCTTCGGGGTTTTCGCGTACGCGGCCCAGGCGGAAGCAGTCAAACCGCAGCTTGTCCAGGGTTTCGAGCATGCCCGGGTTGGTATAATAACTCTGGAAACCCATATGGCTGAAGTGCCTTACGAAATTGGGCTGCTCGGTAAGCATATCCATCAGGAAGCCGGCATCGCTTATGTTCTCCGTTTCCTCGAGATCGATCAGCATATCGACTACGGCCGCATTGGCAGTCTGGCCGGCTCTTTTAAATACATCGTATTGCTGCAGGGTAAGGTCGTGCGAACCACCGATAACCAGGGCCACTTTGCCTTGTTCCTGTATTTCCTGCAGTACGGTACGCAGCGCGGCGCGGGTATCGGCAATGCTTGCGCCTTCCCGGATATTACCCATGTCCGCTACCTTCACACTGCCATGCCAATCATACATACGATACAACTCCGCTCTTACGGCATCGGCTGCCATCGACCAGCCTGCATTAAAGTCGTGCCCTCTTTGTTCGCCGCAACCAACCAGTACGATATCGGCTTCGCTCCAGTCCGGCTTGAACTCCGTGATCACCTGGATCTTTTTCCCGATCTGTAAAGGGTGCCCGGCGTTGTTTTCAGGCAGTTCTGCAAAATGTTTTTCCGCAAAAAAAGAGTGTAAATCGCTCATGTAAAATGGATCGTTTGAGGGGGTAAAGATAAAGGCTCCTTTCGGGATAGGGAAAAAAACGGAAGTATAGTTTTTTTTACAAGGAGCATTGCGTTTATTTCCTGCATAAAAAAAGGAACCTGCAGAAGCAGGCTCCGGTACCGTTAGGGTGCGTATGAATTCCCTGCGGTGGTTTTTTTGACTTTTGACTTTTTAGAACGGCAGACTCTTTATGGATTCTTTATTGCCTTACCCTTCCCTGTTCGGCTTCGGCACTGGTGTTTTTTTGCCTGGCCTGGTTATTGGTTTTGCCAAAACGGTAACTGAAGGTAAGACGGGCTACGCGGGTATCGTAAACGTTGTTATAGGTGGCATCGGTATGCGCCAGGTTATTAATAATGCCTTTATTAACTCTTGTGAAAAAGATATCGTTCAGGCTCAGCCTTATGCTGGCTTTATCTTTAAGCAGCTTTTTCTGAAGACCGGCATTGATCTGCCAGAAGGTGCCGGAGATAAATTGGGCGGATACCACATCGGTACGGTATACCGCGCCCAGCTCGGCGCTCCAGCCTTTACCCAGCAGTATCTGGTTGTTGAGCGAGAAGAAGCCGTAAGGTCCGCTTGCATCCAGCGTTTCGGTATACAACTGGCTTTGGTAATGATAGTAACCAAACTCGCCGTAGGCGTTTATCGTAAGCCATTTGCCCACCGGTATCGAGGCGTCTACCGAAAGGGTACCAAACTCGGTCTTCCCGATATTGCCCGGCCTGCTGTACATAATCTTACCCTGCATTTCTATGGTCTCCGTTACCTCGTTATTAACGCGCCCTAAAGAAAGCGTGGTGGTTAGTTTGCCTTTATAGGTATGGCTCAGGTTAAGGGTATTGGAAAAAGAGGGATTAAGAAATGGGTTGCCCACATAATAGCTGAACTTGTCGAGTGGCGAAATGAAAGGGTTGAGGTTCTCATAGTAAGGACGGTCTATCCTGCGGCCGTAATTAAGGCCGATCACGTTATTGGCGTTGTCGTCGAGTTTATAGGAAAAATAAACCGTCGGGAACAGGTTGGTATAGTCGCGGGTAAACGAAGAATCGGGTTTCATAACATTGCCCAGCTGGTGGCCGGCGGAGTGGGTATGCTCCAAACGCAGGCCCAGCTGCATCGACAGGCGTTTCCATTCTTTGCTCAGGTTCAGGTAGCCGGCGTTAATGTATTCTTTATAGAGAAAATGATTGCTTTTGTCGTAATCGGGCACTGCGTTATTACCAACGATGTTTTTATAGTCGGCGGTATTGTCTGTAGCCGTATAGCTGGTTTTAGCGCCTGCCGATAAGATAGCGCCTTTACCCAGGGGATGGGTATAATCTATTTTGGCAGCATAAATATTAATCGTGGCGGGCAGGTTGCCGGTAAGATGATCCTGGCTGAGCGGCGACATGTCCGGGCGGTAGCTGTAGTTGTTGAACGATATATCGTCATGTGTTTTATAGTTGACATAGTCCAGGTCTATACCCAGTTCCCGCCCGCTGCTGTCGAAGTTGTGCCTGAAGTTGAAATTGATACCGCCGTTACGGAATGTCGAGTTTTCGCGGTTCTCAGCTACGATAAAGGAATCCGGGATCCGCTGTGCATCCGCAATTTTACTGACGTTGTCAGTGTTGCGGCTGCCGGGGTTATACTGTCCGGTCAGTACGATGCCGAAGGTCGATTTGGACGTGGCATAAAAATCCATACCCAGCTTGGATGTCACGCTTTTACTCCTGAATTTAATATAGGAGTTCTGCGAAAAATAGGTCATGGGCTGCTCGTCCTGGGTACGCAGGTCCCGTATGATGTCGAGGTCGTTAAACGAGGTACGGCCGTTGTACGAAAGGGTTGTAAAGAAATTAAACTTGTTTTTACGGTAGTTCAGGTTCAGGCTGTTGTTGGACGATGCGTAACGCCCCTGCCCGTAATTCAGACTGATATTACCATTGAAGCCATTGGCCTTTGCCTTTTTCGTTTTGATATTGATGACGCCTGCATTGCCGGCCGCTTCGTATTTGGCGGGCGGGTTGGTCATGATCTCGATCTTATCTATGGCATCGGCAGGGAGGGAGCGCAGGTAGTTTTCCAGTTCGCTGCCGGAGAGGTAGGTCGGTTTATCGTCGATAAAGACCATGACGCCGTTTTTACCTTTAAGGCTGATCGCGCCGTTGTTGTCGATGCGTACGCCCGGCGATTTTTCGAGGGCATCCAGCGCCGAGCTGCCGGCATTGGAGATCAGTGCATCTACATTCACGACCAGGCGGTCTATTTTCTGTTCTATAAACGCCTTTTGTCCTACTATGGATACTTCTTTAAGTTCCTGCCCCTTGCTGGTTTGCAGGGTAATGGCCGGCAGGTTCTGTACTGTTGTGTCCAGGGTTATGGCAGCACTGGTATAGGTTTCGTGACCGACAAGGCTTACCCGCAGCAGGTAGGCGCCGGTTTTCATTTGGTCCAGCTGGAAATTGCCATCGTAATCGGTAAGGGTAGATTTTACCACGCTGCTGTCTTTTGCAGCGAGCAGCGATACCAACGCGCCGATGGCGGGTTCGTTCCGGGCGTCTTTTACCGTGCCGTTAAGGGCGGGGCTGCCATCTGCATAAAGGTAGCCGGAGAGGATAAGGCACAAGGCGAGCAGTGCCATGAATTTTGCTTTCATGATTCAGGTATGGGGGCTATATGGATCGGGTAAGGTGCTTCAGTAAAGACAGGCGGCTGCTGTTGCGTTGCTGGTTGGGTTAGGAAACTTGATGGTGATCGGGTATGGGGCTGTCGGTGTTTTTGCTTTGAGGTACAGTAGGTGCGTCCGTACTGGTCTGCAGGTCGTAGAGTATAGCCCAGCCGGCATTTTTAACGTATTTGCTTTTTAATTGATGATGCAGGGTCGCAGGTTGTTTAATGCCGTTTACCACCAGTTCGTCGTCGTTTAGTTTGTAGGACAGTAGGCGGTCTTCGGCAATAATGCCTGCGCGGGCAAGGTCGGTAATAATATGTTGGCTCAATGCAAGCGTATCGGTGCCGGGTTGTTCATTTACGGTGGTAATCGTCGTCGTCAGTATTTCGGTACGGCTGGTCGATTTTAAGGAACGGCGTATCAGTACGCGGTCTGCCCTGCGTGGGGTTTGTATACAGGCCGTGGTCGTCCATGGATCCGATGCAATACGGATCGGTTGCTGGTACCGGTGTTGCATATTGTCTTTGCGGCTGTTCCTGTTTATCTGTTGCATATTCCAGGAGAACGTACAGAGAAAGGAAAGCAGGGCCAGGCTGAATAAAACCAGGAAGCTCTTTTCGATATTGCTCAGGGTCTTGTTCCTGTTGGAGGCGATACGGGTTACGCGGTCGAGCAGTAAGGTTTTACGGCCGCCCAGCGCCATTGCCAGGCCACGGCCGCCTGCAAGTTGCAATTGGCCGAAGGATAGCAATGCATGGACCAGTGCGGTTTTATTGCCACTGACTTCCAGGGCCAGCTCATCGCAGCAGTTTTCCCTTTCGGTACGCAGCTGCGCAGAAAGCCAGCGTAAAAAAGGATTGAAAAAGAACAAGGCTTCGAGCAGGGTCTGGCCCAGGTTGACGAGGTAATCCTTACGGCGTATATGGGCGAGCTCGTGTAGCAGTATGGCTTCAACTTGTTCCGGCGGCAGCTGGCTCAGCATGCCCAAAGGCAATAGGATAATAGGTTTCAGGATACCTGCTACCGATGGACTCTGCAGTAGTGCCGATTCTTTAAGCCGCACGGTTTCCTTGATGCCCAGCCGTGTTTTGAGTGTTTCCAGCCTGTTGGTCCAGTAGTTGTCCTGCACGGTAGTTGCCTGCCTGCGTTGTCCGCGCAGCTGCCTCATATCCTGTATCAGCCGGAAGCCCTTAAAGCCGCATACGGTTATCCAGAGCAGGCTAAGGGCGTTGGCATTGGCATTGATAAACCCGGTAAGCGCTGTCCATAGCGCCAGGAGCAGGGTGGGGAGTTGGTGCCGTTCGCCGGTGGTCGCCAGGTTGTCGGCAAGATCCGCGGTAGGGTTGTGTTTGAAACAAAGAACGAAGGTGACGCCGCTGGTAAGCGCAAATGCGCCCAGCAGCAGGGCAAACAGGTTGTACCGCTTGCCTGGGCTCGCTTTGGCGCTGAACTGGATAATAAAGGCGGCCAATAAGGACAGCAGTAATCCTTCCCATAAAGAATGAAGAAAGGTAAGGCACAATGCCCTGCATAACTCAGTGGTCCAGAAATGTTCGAATAGGCGAGCCATCAGTTGCATGGGGTTTATTTATTATCCATTTGTTTCAGCAGGTTCCTGATCGCATCCAGTTCTTCCCGGGAAGTTTCCTGGTTGCCCAGCAGTTGCATCATCAGGCTTGAGGGGGAGCCTTTGTATAAGGTCTTTACAAAACGGTCGAGCAGGAAGCCTTTGGTTTTCTGTTCTTCCTGTGCCGGTCTGTAAATATGTTTCATACTGCTTTCGTCGCGTAGCAGTAACCCTTTTTCAACCATGATCTGCATCAGCTTCAGCGTAGAGGTATAGTTCAGTTCTCTTTGCTCGTTGAGCTTACTGTTGACCGCCCGCACCGTAGAAGGACCTTCCTCCCACAATACCTGCAGGATTTCCAGTTCCGCTTTTGTGGGTTCCTGGTCTTTCGTATTCTTATCTGTCAGTTTCATATTTCAAAGGTAGGAAACTTTTCGTACGAACAAATTTCTTAGGTCTTTTTTTTGAAAAAATATTTTGTCGCATTGTTTCCTGGCCCCTGGCATCGGGTAACGGCAACTAAAGCCGGCCCTGCCCCGATGGAATTATAGTTACCATAAATCCGCAATTGTCGGAGCGTGTCGCTTCGTAACCAGACTTATTCGGGAGGTAAACAGGAAGTATTTGACCGGTTTTTCCCCGGGGGCATTTTTTGCCCCCCGTGGCGTAGATCTTTGTTCTTCACCAAACAAATAAATCTCCTTATGAAAAAAGTAATGTTATTCCTGATGATTTCCGTTTTCTGTACCGCTGCCAGTTATGCCAATAGCCTGCAGATCATGAACCTGACCAACTGTGCTTATACCATCAGCACGCAGGTGGGTTATGTAAGCGTAACACCGGCTTCTACACCAGGCGCCAACCAGTTTTTTCCAACCGGTTCGTTCGTAGGCGCCAAAGTTGCGCAGGGCGGTAACTGGACTTACCAGATCAATGTGCAGGGTACTACTTCTATGAGCGTATCGAGCGCTACTGTTGGCGATTTTCCTGCCTGTAACGGCGGTTCTGCTTACACCGTTAGCTGGAACGTAAATACTGCAGGAAACATCGTACTCCTGATCTTCTAATTAAGATACAGACCTGTTTCTTTAAATGCCTGCGGACTGTTGTATAACAGTCCGCTTTTTTTATGGTAAGCAACAAACGAAAAGATAATAACCGGTGTGTCTTGTTATAAGACGATGAGGGATTGTGATGGTATACGATTTTTATGGTTGTCTCCTGTTAAGATTTGAAGGACGGGATGGCATAAAGCCAGGATGCGCTACTGTAAAGGGATACAGCGTACCTCATGTTGTGCATGCCGGTGCCGGGGATACATGCATTAAACAAAAGTGTTAATTTATGTGAACGTTTTGCGGCTTCAATCATTCTTCGGTGTACTTTCGTTCTGGTTAGTTTCATATCTTGATTTCGTGCCCGGTCTTTATGGCCGGGCCTTTTTTTTGTCCCTGTGTTTTTTGCAGGTACAGGGCTTGCATCTGGTGTGCTTATCCTGTCCCGGTTGCCGGGAAATACCAGGTTTGATACCTGGCAGCTGCACGATGATGTAAGCGGTCTTAAAGTAGTGCTAATTAATGTGAACGTTTCTAGGTTTCGATAATATCCACCTTTATCTTCGTACCAGTTTGGTCTAAGAAGTACGATGCTGAAGGTTTACCTCCCCGTTTTCTTTTAGTCTTATCGTGAACTTGCCCGGTCTTCGGACCGGGTTTCTTTTTGTTATCTACACTGGTTTAAGAGCTGTGTTAAATTCTTTGAATTTTTACAACTGTACGAATAACTGCGAATTTGTGTGCGGGAGTCATCTATGGTAAACGTTTGTCACTACATTTGAATCGCATTCGCCTGGTTAGCGGAAGCGTGTGAATCTGAAGATCTTCTCCCCGAAGACTTTCGATTAGTGTATCCGGCCCGGGCCCTGCGCCCGGGCTTTTTACAATATAGGAATCTTTATGGGTAGGGAAAGATCAGGGGGCAGGCGAACGTGGCCCGATGGAACTCATTTTTTGCACGCTGCGGGATGACTAAACATTGACATGTTAAACAAATCACTTCGCTGGTATGCCAATGCTCCGATTTTTTACTTGGGCAAGCGACGTTGCGCATAGAACGGCGGACATTGACCGCAGTTTTTAAACCGGTTTTTCTATCCTTATCGGTAACCGTCCTTTGCTCCTTGCCGGTGTAGGATCAATACCCGTAAAGTGTGCTAAGTAAGACGTAAGATGAAATAGAAAACATTAGTGGGGAAATGAAAAGGAGATAGGGGGAATGAGTCCGGGACAAGGGTTACAGGATAGAGGTCCTGTACAGCTTGTTTGGACATAGACGCTTCGGGCTGCATTGCAGGGGGTAGGTATCAGCCACGATCCTTTCGCAACGCGGGCTGCAGGGTAATAGGATGTTGCGCCGGATCAGCGGCGGGCCGGCAGTTTGCCGGTATAGAGTTTGGTATCGTAATTCAGGGTTACCGTACCGGCTTCCTGGTAGCGGTCGAACAAAAGCCTAAGTTCCTTATGCATAGCCTCGTAACCTTCTGTTTCCCGGCCGGGCATATACGACGAAGACAGGAGCCGGCCTTCGAGTCCTTCGAAGTCGAATACCTGTTTGTTGACAAACAGGTCGTAATAACAGGTGCCGGGCGAAAAGAAATCCCGGATCGCCTGCAGGTTTATATTGCGCTGGCTTACTTGCACATAATCTTTAGCATGCTTCTGGATAAGCCGGTCGTATTCTTTCTCAAACTGGTTCAGTATCCTGCGCTCATTCCATATTAAGGCTACAATACCCGTTGGCTGCAGGATACGGCAAAACTCTGTCCGGGCCGCCTGGCGGTCGAACCAGTGGAACGCCTGGCCCGCGATAACGGCATCCACGCTTTGGTCCGGCAGACCGGTATGCTCCGCGGTACCGTCCACCGGCTTAAAGCCCGGGTATTGCTGCAGCAGGCTTACCGACTTTTCACGCATCGCCGCATTGGGTTCCACGGCGTAGGTCCTGTAACCCGCCTCCAGGAAAGGCGCAGTAGATAAGCCTGTGCCCGAACCAATATCGGCAATAATCTTACCGGTATCGAGGTTGTATTGCGCCTGTAAAAACAGGATGACCTCGGGCGGGTATCCCGGGCGGTACTTAACGTAATCTTCAACCCTGTTGCTGAACCGGGTAGTACTATCCTGGGGCATAGGCGTAAGCGTTTCCTGCAATTTACGAAATGTGCGCTATCCAAACGCATGGCCCGGTACATGCTTTTCCCTGTCGAGTATCCGCACCGTTTACAGGCGGAAGCCCATAAGCGCCCCGACAGAGGGCATCAGTACAAAACTGTTGAACCGGATATTGTAGGTATCGCCGTTGATCGAGGCGGTATAACGGGTCTTGGTGTCCCGCATCCATATGGCTTCTGCCATAACCAGTGCTCCGAAATAGAAGCTGAAACGCCCCTCGGGGTTACTGTAGCGCGTCCAGCGCAGATGGTATTCCGCTTTAGGGTACCAGGCGTCGCCCAGCAGCGATGTATAAGGGAGGTTGAGCTCATAGTCGCCCTGGTAAAGCGTATACGATTCCCGGCGGATCAGCAGCAGGCCTATGCCGCCGCCCATGATCCATTCTGCGTTCCTGCCTTCATCATAATAGGTTACGCCGGAGAGCCCGATCATAAATGAAGTGGCCAATACCGGTATGGTCAGCTTTTCCACAGGCTGGCTCTGTAGCGGCAACTTGGCAGCACCGGTGCTTAAGACCAGGTAAGGCTGCAGCCGTGTATCGTTCAGCCGGTAGCCTGCCATGATGCGGATCGCAGGGATACCCCGGCTGAATTTGTGGGCTCCGGACAGCATCAGCGGGTATCCGCCGGTAAGCGAAGCTTCGTAGTAAAACTGGGCGTGGGCCGGTATCGCGATAGCGAGGAAGGTCATAAACAGGAGGATACGCATACTCCATTAACGCGGAGGTTTACCTGCATATTATGCAGTATATACCACCTTGCTGTACCAGGGGCTGTGCAAGTGCAAGAGATGCCTTTATTGCTTATGCGCTGAAATAAATGCTCCCGTTCATAAACATTTTATCCGGATTGCTGAAAAAGGGGGAGGAAGGCTATGGGAAATGTTCAATATTTGAAGACCAAACAAAAAACTCCTGCTTATGAAAAAAATATTCGCGCTGCTGGCTTTATCCCTGGTAACAGTAAGTGCCAGGGCTGCTTTGTTTATCAACAACAACGCGTCGTATGATGTTGTGGTCGTACTCTGGGCGCACGATAGCAATCACCCGGCCCCATGTTCCTACTATTGCCAGCGTTTTAACGTGCCATCGGGCACTTCGATGGCTTTCAATAACGTAACCTCGGGTGGATTACTCTGGGGGCAACCCTGGAATATACCGGCCACATTGGTTACCAGTGGTTCCGGCTTTGATGCGGCAGACATTGTGCCTTCTACTTCCCTGCTGCCGTACAATACCATCGGCAACCCGGGTTCCTGTGCTGCAACCACATCATACTCAGCCGCCGCGTCCGGTTATTCCATCAATGCATCCTGGCTACCCCTGGGCGGAAACAATGTAATGCTGGATATCACGAACTAAAAAGATAAGTCCTGTTGCGGATCATCGCCTGTTTGTGTGCGCCGTCTACAGGACGGAATAGAACTCCGGTCATCGCCGGCAATATCAATTTTTATTTTTTAATTAAAGCACAGTAACAATGAAAAAGAAAAAGCAAGTAGAAAAACTGGATCTTAAGAAAATGGTTATCGGAACGCTGAACCAGCAGGATACCATTAAAGGCGGCTTACGCCAGATTGCGGCAGCTGCGGATACCAACCAGCTTACCGGTTGCGGTATGACCTGCTGGAGTTATGGTAATTACTGTTTCTTATCTGAGAACTGCGCCTAACTTGTTGTTTTTCGTGAGTAGGTAATGGATAAAAAGGGTCACGTTGTTATAACGTGGCCCTTTTGCTTTTGATAACCAACCGGACAGGGGTATCCTGTCTTAATTACAAAGACAGTCCGACATTTTAGAAGAGCAATCATAACTACAGTCCGTTGTCTTCCTTATGGGCTGTCTGGTCCACCATCCGCCGGTAACCTGTTCGGGGTTGCTCAGTTGGGTGATCACTTTCTTTTTGATGTTGAGTTTGGAACTCATGGTTTTCTTTTTCATGGATTTTTGTTTTAAGGATGGAGCATCGAAGGTAGCGGTGGCGCTTGTTCGGGGCAATACCAGCCTACCTGTATTTTAAACTACAGGTATCCCTGTAGCAGGGCTTTGTTACGATCGACAATCGATGCGCCAGATGGCTGGTTTATAAAGCGCTGCGGTATGCAGCGTCGCGGTATCAGTACATCAGCAGGGTTAACCTGCGGATGCTGCAACACCGTTAATTAATGCAAACTATGGGCCGGTGGCGTTTTATGCCCCGCAGGGCTTCTACTTTCGGTCTTCATTTATAAACAAGAACAAACTATGAAAAAGAAGATCGTTTCGCTGCGTAAACTGAGCCTGCATAAAGAAGTGCTGGCTAACCTGAATTCCGATGAACAATACAGCGTACGTGGCGGTGGCATTACCGACCAGCCCAATTGTCCTACTAAGGCGCCGTCCTGTATTTATCCGTGTACAACCACAACTTCGGCTACGCCTACTTGCCAGACCGCACAAAATTGTCCCTCTGCCAATAACCCGACTGCATGTCTTACGACCAAGCCGGTATGTGCAACCGTAGGTTGCTAAGCAGGCTGGTACTGCGTTTCCGCGCAGGCAACCCATGTCTTGCATTCTACCCGATCCGTTGTATGTAAAACAGGAGCAGCCACCGCAATAGCGGTGGCTGCTGTCGTATAAGTCTTACCGGTACTTAGTCGCAACTGTTGCCGCAACGGGTAAAGTATTGCGTCAGGCAATCCTGGAACCGGGTTTCGAAGGGACAGTTGCGCTCCGTATCGGCGCCGCCTGCTAAACGTTGCATTGCTTGTTTGTTCAGCAATGTGATCGTCTTCTTTTGCAACGACAGGCGGGTTGCTGTTTTTTTCTTCTTCATGATAGTTGTGTTTTAGTGACACAATATTAGCACAATGCCGAAAGCCCGGAAATACCGGTATTCCTGTATTTGCAGTACTTTAACGGCAGGGCAGGGTGGCGACGCCAACGGAATCTTGTGCCCTTGAACCTTGTTTATGAATGCCAGGATAAATTATTTACAGCGCATGGTGAATAATTTCTATTGTTCTATAAAATGTCTTTCCGATGAATATAGGAACTGCTTCATATTTGTAGGTAAACAAACACCTTCCAACAATGAAAAAATTATTCGCGATGCTGTTGCTCGGCGCAGCAACATTTTCGGCCAAGGCGGCCCTGTTCGTTAACAGTAATGCCGGCTGCAGGGTTACCCTGGTCTTTTATGCACATGATGCGGCCAATACAACCACCTGCTCTTATTATTCTACCCGCCTGGAAGTATATCCCGGTAATTCGTTTGCCTACAACAACGTGACCAATATGAACTCTCCGGGCCTGGGCTGGTACCGCTGGGGTTTTGGTGCGCAAACCCTAGTAGCCGCAAATTCAGGCTGGGACGGGGTAATGATCTATTCCGATTATGCACCTACCACAACGATTGGTGCGCCGGGTAGTTGTGGCGCCAGTACGTCGTTCTCTTCCACGGGTACCCCCTGCGATATCTCGGCCACCTGGACGGCGCTCGGTGGTGGCAATGTATTGCTGGAAATCAATTAAGCAGAAGCCTGGAACATCTGTTCCAGGCCGGTGGCCTTTACCGGGTATACCTATAATTACTTAGGATGCCCTAAAAGATCAGACGAATTAAAGATTGGTTTTGATCGTGATGAGCCCGATATCGTATCGGGCTCATTTCTTTTAAATGTAGTTTGATTCCTGCATTGTGGGGATGGTTACCCTTTCGGGATATGCTTTATATGCTTTGCATTATCCCTTTTTGTTTTAACAGATATTGCTTCATTGGGTACTGCCATCCCTGATCTGAATGAAGGAGCAATGGACAGACACTTTACCATAATCGGAGCGCTATTGAAATTGTTTTCAATTATTTTAAATATTTGTTTATTTAAATATTAAACTATAAATTTATTGTTAACATTTAAATTATAATTTATGAAAAAGAAAACAATTCCCCGGATCCTGTCTCTGAAAAAGAAGACCATTATTCAGTTAAATAGCGACCAGGAAATAGGACTCGTTGGGGGTATAACCCCTACCCGAGATTTGTCATGCCTGACCAATTGTGTGCTCTGTCCTGCACCTCCTATAACGCAGAATAATGGAACAACTGTCTGCCTTGTGTCGTGTAACAACCCTGTGAGAAGCGTTTGCGGGCCTTGTGTCTGAGGTGAATGGGTAGTAATAAATGATACATTGAAAAATGGGCCGCGCTTGCTAAAGGCTGGTCCGTAAAAAAGCCACCCAAGGGTGGCTTTTATGTTGAAGCAAACTTGTCGAAGCTGGTTACCTTATCCCAAGCCGATAATGCAATCTTCCAATACGGTAATGCGGCACTCGTTTAATACGGTAATGCAGGCAGGACCATCGTAAGTGGCAATAATACAACAGTCATAACCCTGGGCACGCGAAGGCGGCGCATTGCGATCCGGGGCGGGGTAGTACTGTCCGCCTTTTACGGATTGCTGGTTGTCTCGGTTCAGGATAGCAAGCGTTGCTTTCTCCAGGAATAATTTTTTGGGCAGGTTAATAGCTGACTTTTTCATGAGGTATGTATTTGTGACTTTCAAAGATCGATGGGCCCGGGGGCATTTAATGCCCCTGTAAAATTTGTTGGGCTATAGCAGGGCCGGTAATAAGGCAAGATGTGAACGGCATTTATGTTTGCAGGTTTGTAATACAAGAATACCATGCAACATCCTTTGGGGGGGCGCTGCATGGTATTGAAGGTAATAACCGCGCGTTTAGCACCCCCCGCCTATAGTTGCCTTAGCGCAGCATTGATTGTTGACCCAGACTGTGGGGCATACTGTTGCTTGCAGGGTCTGGCAAACGTTGGGGAAACTCGGCACACAGGGGAAGCATATGGAGTTCTGTGTATTGCCGCCTAACACAGCATCCTGGTTAACCCCGTTCAGCGCCGATACCACAGATTTGTCCAGGAATAATTTGGCATCTAAATTCAATTTTTTCTTTTTCATAAAAAACATATTTTATTATAAATTTATATTATTTTATTTGTGTTTTCAAATAGCATCTACTATTGGTAGCAAGAACAAGTAAATTCAATATGAACACCTATCATTGCTGCTTTCCCCGGAGCTTGGCTTAGTTCCAGGCGTCTGATCGGTGTTCAATATATTGTTTGTTGATCCCCTATAGTATGATTAAAGACAGCTTGGAACAGTAGAGGTTCATAAAGGGGTAAAACATTGTCAACAGGGGGGCGAGTTGGGAGCCGGAGCACGGACCGTTTTCATGCTTTTGAACATAAACACCCCCGTTAGCAAATACAGTCCGACATCCGGGAGGCTATGACGCAGCATCTATCGTCTTGCATAATAGTAGGGCATATGGTTGGTTGCCTGGTGTCGCAGCCAACACAAGTTAGATTAACCCTTGTATAGGGACATTGCATACAGATGGATACTGCAGTATTGCCCCCCAATACGGCATCCGGGTTAACCCCGTTCAGCGCCGATACCACAGACTTGTCCAGGAACAATTTGGCGTCTAAATTCAATTTTTTCTTTTTCATAAAAAATATATTTTATTATAAAATTAAAAATTCAAATCAATTTGTCAAGCACTATTTCGTAAGTGGGTGCCGGCGCCGGGTAATTGGGGGCTATGGTTGATTAAGTGCACACCGGTAATTGTCCCGCTCCCGGATATACCTGGCATCCCGGGGATTCGCGTTGTCCAGGCGGCTATTTAATCGCTGCAGCAAACTTTACTTGTTTTTCTTTTACAAATGTTGATTTATTTCAATATTAATTTATAATTTTACTATTCACCATTAAATTATATATCTATGAAAAAGAAAACATTCCACCGGATCCTGTCTCTGAAAAAGAAGACCATTATTCAATTAAATGACGACCAGGAAATGAGACTGGTTGGCGGTGTAACCAATACCGAGGCCTTGTCGGCCTGCAGGACCAATTGTGCCGCCTGTCCTACCGATCCTATAGGTACGATAAGAGCGACCTGCCAGATGATCAGTGCCTGCGTTTTGTCCTGTAACGGTTCCTGTTTGCAAACTACGTGTGCACCCTGCTAAAACAGGCCGGGCAATGGTGGGATTCATCAGGGTTCCCTGGCGATGCCCATTAAAAAATGAAAAAAACAAAGCCACCCAAAAGGGTGGCTTTGCAGTTAGATGATTGAAGGCTGCAAGGTTAGCAGGGGCCATTTATGCCGGTATTAGCCTTGACACAACAAACACCATTGGCGTTAACAACAGTCGGACATATAGAATACTGCCTGGTTAGGCAACCGCCATCGAGGCTTGCATTGCAGGGACCACAAGGGCTTTGGCTATTGGCATCGCGTTCGGTGTTGGCTCCGCCCAGAACCTGATGGGATTGGTCCATATTCAATTCTGCGATGGTGTCCTTTTGCAGGAACAGTTTCGGGCTGAAAATCACTTTTTTCTTTTTCATAAGGAATGTTTTAGAACTCCAAATACGCGATTAAAGTTTATTGAAAAAAGGGGCAATGAGTAAGTGCTATTCTTTGCATGCGTAAGCGAGTCTGAACATACAAACCCTGCACAGGCGGTATTCTTGGTTTTGTGGAGCGCTCCGTGCCTGTATCTTATTTTCCGGCTTACCATCATATGCTCCGGTCTTGTTTGTAACGCAGAAAGCCACCCTTATGGATGGCTTTGATGTTTATACGTGCAAACAAGGGGTATTTCCTTTGTAAATTATACTCTGTTAATCCAAAAATTGAATTGAAAATTACCAAAAGATGCAGGCACTTTCTTAATAAATAACACAACAGCTCCGGTAACATCGGGATAAATCATATAATCATTGACGGCGTTCACATCTGCAGTGTTTATAATGAATTGATAAGGTGTGTTATTGACGGGGTTCATGTAGGTAAATACAAAAGTCGCATTATAGTTGGTTGGAGGGGGATAGACGCTGAAAAAGCTTTTGGTTTCAGGTGCAATTGTAAAAACATGGTGACTTACACTGTATATTATGTTCGAGCCTTGCTGATAGAAATCAACGTTCCCAGTGCTGCCGCCGGATTCTCTTTGGACATAAACGTCGGCCTCTGCATTGAAGCTCAACAATAGTCCGAAAATGGCAAAAATAAATGATGTGATTTTTTTCTTTTTCATAAATATGTTTTTAGTGCATGCAATTACCTAATTAAGGGTTACCGAAAAAAGTGATAATTGGTAGTTGAGTCTTTTGGCTAAATAACTGAGACGAACCTAACGACAAAGCCACCGTTAAGGTGGCTTTGCTATTATGTTGACTATGCAATCACCTTTCGGAATCGCGGATTGTTTCTTTTGTACTCTCTTACGGCCAGGTATATAGCCAAAACAAAAATGAGCAAGACGCCGGCCATTCCTAAAAGAAACGCATAATCGGCGATTCCTGAAGGGGGCTTTTGGACTTCCCAGTAAGCCGCCTCGAAAATTGCTCGCTCGGTCGGGTCTTTGATTTTTTGAATTTGTTCGAGTGTCATCATATGTCAAATATACTTATGATAATGAGAATATAAAAATCACGAAAATGGGGCAGCTGTGTTCCATCGTCAATACATCTATCGCAATCAATAAATGGCGAGTCAATAAAAATAGGCAAATCTTCCTCCCAACATGACACTATTTTTTCACCCAGTTTAGAGAGGTGTGCTACCAATGTTTTGCCTTCCATTTCATTTCGTAATCCCACCCAACTAACATCCTGTACTTCCAATAGCGGGGTCATGCCTTTTTTAATAGCCGTTGTTGTGTCTTCCAGGGCTTTAAATTCGCCCTCTTTTGCCCTTAAAATAGGGACGTAGTGTTTGTGTAAACTCACCTTGAATACTAACGATTAAAAGTAGAGTTTTTTGTTAGAGATCATTCAGTTTTGCTCTATAAACCCTGGAGCCAGGGAAAAGAAATTCGTCATACTGTTGAGGCATTTACAAGTTTTTCCCAATTGCAATTTTCGTCTGCAATGAACGTAGGGAAGTTTGATTGTTTTTGATGTTGTTCTAAAAAGGTGACCGGTGGCTTACACTGGCTTTCTGTGAATTTTGACTTTTTCATTGCTTCAACTTTAAAGTTAGTGTTTTTATCTACTTTTAAACACTAAGGTTTTAAGGGAAGCTTACAATAGCGAGCAAGTAATTTGCTCATCAACCTTGTCAATAAAAGAGCGGGTCATGACCCGCTCCTTAAATCTTCCCCATTCTTTTTCAATGCCAGATCGAAAACTTAATCTTGCTAAAAGGAAGTTTCCCCTAGACACTACAAGATATGATCAATATAGTATTAGACTATATCCTCTTCAAACTTAATACACTGGTCAATTAATTGCTTAGAATCTAAATCGTCAAAAAAAACTACGTCAAGGGTATAGTTTAAAATTCTCTTTCGTTCAAAGATCAATCTCTCATTTATTTCGTCATTTCGAGCCATGGATTTCTTGGCGAAGCTTATCAAACTATAAGGAATGAACATTGAGTGAACCGGATTCAGCCGATGGAATCTCATGTAATTGTTATATCTACTAGTTTCGTGCAATTTTTTATTCCAATCCTTTCCGCATGCACATTGAACTAGAATAGCGAGGAAGTTTGGAACATTATCCGAAAATGGTATCCAGCCGATTAAATCAAGCCCTTTCTCTTGATTACCTCGTTCTGATATTTCACCAAATGCGTGTTCGTCCAATGAAACTTTTAAATCCTGTGCCAGCGCTTTTATTTTTTCTACTGCTGATCCGTTGTAATCAGAGGTTTTCCCAAATGATTTTACTACAGCATGGGCAGGCAGA
The DNA here is from genome assembly GCF_003014535.1 of Taibaiella chishuiensis. Lineage (GTDB taxonomy): Bacteria > Bacteroidota > Bacteroidia > Chitinophagales > Chitinophagaceae > Taibaiella > Taibaiella chishuiensis. The sequence goes on from NZ_PYGD01000003.1 coordinate 265,829, forward strand.
AAATTACGTAATACTGCAGCAGACAAAATCTCAAATTCCTTTGTCAATTCAGGTTGAAAATCTTTAAAAATATTTAAAGAAGAAGCAATCAGGAGGTATAGATAAATCTTTTGTCGGGAGCTAATAGTAGCAACAGGTTTTAATTTAATCTTATCTATGCCTTCGACAATAAAAGGATAGTCAGTTTCAAAAAGTTGACTTCTTTCTATTAACAATCGATATATGCTATCTACAAAACGCTCATCTTCATCATTGAGGCTAGCCTGTTCTGAGTCTTCTTTACTTCTTTGTAGTAAACCTTCGTCTTTAAACCGATCAAGAATATCCGATGCTGAAACAAAGTTATCATTTGAGAATAAGCTTACCAACTCAATGTAATCGGCATATAGGTATATCAATTTTCTTGTAGGTTTATCGCCCAAAACCAAGGAGAATTTAGAAAAGAAGTTGGCTAATTTATCATTAAAGTTCATCCTCATTCTCTTCTTTTTCTTGTAGTGAACGACCAATTTTTGAAGCAAGTGCTCTTATGTCCTTAATTTGATCTATAGCATCTGAATAAGTCACCTTTACTTTTATAACTATTCGATCGGCATTTTCTAAGCTATTTATTGCATTGCTTAGATGTGAATAGAATGTTGAGTCCGCTTCTCCTGTCATATCTAAAGCTGCCTCAAGACTTATGCCTTTTTCAACAAACGCAATTTTTGCATCATTGTGCCCCAAGACCTTATTTAGTGCAGTTAAACTCGAACTATCGCCTATCAGCCTTGTTCTTCCCTCAACATTTTTTTCAAAAAGCCACTTTGTCCAATTTTGTAGACCCACTTCGTCAATTTCGACCTCTTCTATATCGTCAATCTCTTTTAAATCCACTCCCAAGTATTCTGCAATATGTTGTTTATTTAAGCTATCTGCAATGTAGTTGAAATAAAAAGTGGTGTCGTCCAATCCAGGAATTCTATAAAAAGCTTCGTCTTCAATTTTGTCAAAAAGCTGATATCCAACTAAAATTCTCTTAACATAGTCTTTTCTGCTACCAATGCTTTTCGCTAGTTCTCGTGATGCTTGATTTAAATTTAGTTCATTATATTGTGTTTGCCACAGTTCAAATAAATATCTGGCCTTTTCAAGTAGCTTCCATTCTTTTATTCCTGTGATATGCCTATATCCAAGGTAATTGTGAATGTCCTCTTCCTTAGAGAATACTAAACAAGGAATTTGTGTTGGTCTAAACTGAGATTCGGAAACTGCTTGTTGAACTTTCGTTTTTTGAACGTTAGCTAATTCTGGATTATTTAGCAATTTTAAAGCAGAAAGACGCCTATTGCCTTCAATTACCTTGAAGCTATCCTTCCCAGATTTCACCACTAATAACTGCTCTCCCGGAAAGAAATCGTTTTTTCCTATTGCCAACATCAACTCAATTAAAGATGCATCCAACAGCATATATTGCAAAATATCCTCTTCAGCCTCTCCATGCAGTGATTTGGGAAGTCTTGGATTCGCTTCATCTAATTGCAATCTGTCGAGAGGTATTATCTCGAACGACGGTTTCGCGATAGCCATTGGTTTAATTATTGTGATATTGTTTAATGGTAAACATTTCTCCCTTTGGTAATTCTTTGATATTAGAAACGGTTTCTCCTTTTTTCATTCTCTCCAAACTTCTACAAACTTTTGCACTGTTACCTTCGCTTAAACCCAAAAATTTGTTGATGGCTTTTGTATTAGTCTTGTCTTTTATATTTAGTAAAAACGAAATTTCGCACATACTTGAAAAATCAAAATTTGGTTGATTGAATTCTTCAATTCCCTGTGATAGCAGGATTACCGAAACTCCCTTAGATCTAATTTCGCGAAGCATTTTTTCTAAAATGTCTTGATATTTTTTCTCTTTAAAAATCACGTGTGCTTCATCAATTAATAATACATATCGCATTGCCCTATAGCCATTGGCTGCCTCAGTATTATCCATGTTCATGAATACGTTATATATGTAGTTTATTATCAAGAATAGAGATGTAAATCTCACTGAATTGGATAAATTACCGGATAAAGATAAATAGATATTTTCGTTTAAGAAGTTCTTTGACTTTTTATCTTGCTTAAAAATATCATACCTAGATAATTCATCAAGTATTTCAGTTAATGAATCCTGTTTGTCATCTACAATTTCTAAAAGCTTTTCATTTATTTCAGATAATGTTGGGTATTCTCCAGGTCTTTTAGAAATAAACGTTTCGTATACGGCCTCTCTTAATTTACCTCTTTGCTTAATTCCAATATTTGAATACTTACAGATTATATCTACAAACTTATCGATTCCCATTTGCCGATTTACAGTGTTAATGCTATCAATAAAGGCAAGTGGATTAACAGGAAAAGGTTTAGATGGGATGTCAATAAACTTTGCTTTAGTAGCATCAAAAAATGGTTTTAACAGAGAGATGTCTTCATTTTTAAGACCTTTAAAATCTAAGTATATGAAATTGACTAAGTGATTGGATCTTTCTGTAATATCTTTTAAAAGAGATAGGGCAAACTGCGTTTTTCCCGTGCCTGAGCTGCCTGCTACGGCAATATGATTATTACTGTATAAATTTGTGTCGTTAAAGTTGAGAATGATTTGTTCAGAATTGATATTATTACTCCCAACTTCCAACTTTAGAAGTCCGTCGAAATGCGATTTTTCAATATTTTGACTATTATTTTTAACTGCGTTCAAATTAACCTGAGTGTTATCAAGCATAGAAATTCCTTTATCTAAATGCTCGATCAAAAAGTCAAAAAATGTATAGTTGCTATTAGAGTCAAATAAGCTACTCATCAATTCCAAGCCATGATCAATATGTAACTTGATATACTTGGGAATGTTTTCGTTGGTTTTATAAACGTGATAACTTTGACAAACCAACGCTATGTAAAAATCTCTATATTTTGAATCGAACAAAATATGATCTTTATATTCTTTCCCCTTCGAATCGTAGATATTAAATTCTGAGGTTGAAAATTTTCTATTGCTCTGCAAAGAATAACTTAGGGCAATTCTTGCAACAACATTTTCTTTAGTTCCAGACGGCAATTTCGAAGTGAGTTTTCGAATCACTTCTTGATTAGCCTCTGAAGTACGTATATTAATCTGCATACAAATTGTCGTAGGTATTTATTAGCTGTTCTGGTGATACTTCCACAAAGTTTGAGGCTTCGGTGCTAATGTTTTGAATAATATATGCTTTGCTTACCTTCGGTTTGAGGAGATTAAATTCGGTTGCAGTCAGTTCTTTGTGGATTAAAGGAAAAAGAACGACTTGCTTTGAAACTTTAGGATAAAATTCTTTGATCACATTTTCAGCGTGATCTTTATCAAATTTTTGCATAGGAGAATCTATAAAAACAGGAAATTCAATTTCAGACTCTTCTACAAGAGCTTTCAATAACGCCGAAGCATACATTTGACGTTCTCCCATTGATAATGAGCCTTTGTCTATCTTCTCTTTTCTTAAATTAAAAAGATTTATATCGACATCATCACCAGTTTGATTAATATCAACTGAAACCCTTTTAATAAACCCTTTCTTATGCATAAGAACTTTTAATTCTTGAAGAATATTATCTTCGAGTTTCTTTTTTGTAGTGATTTTAAATTCCTTGATAAATTCTTTTAATTTAAAAATTAGCTCTTGAGCTTTTTTATCTTTTTCAGAATACAATCTTGAGTCGTCGATTTTTTTTCGAAGTTCTTCTTGCCTTTGCCTTAAGCTTTTTATTTCATTTTTTAAGCCGCCTGTCTTTTCGCCAAAATCGTAAATGTCCTTGTCTATAAGGAACACCCTTTTGTCTAGCTGCTCTTTTTCATTTCTTAAACTAGAGATGTACTCATCCTCCGCATCTTTTTCTGCCGCGCGTATTTTCCGCCGCACGGAATCAATGCCACTTTTATTTCGCAAATATTCATCATTAATACGTCTATAGGTGTCTTTGAAAGAATGCCTTAAATTATTGATCACAGAATTAAACTCGTTAGCCTCAGATGCCGAAAAATCATGTAATACCTCAAGTGTAGGCGAGGCATCCAGCACATCTGAAAAGAAGTATTTTTTAATTAATAATTTTATGTTTTCTTGGTAAAAACTTTGTACTTTATTTGGTATAACACTACCATACTTCAGCTTTTCACTTTCTAGGTCATCAAGTATTTTCTCTATCTTTCCTTCTATATCTTCCTGTCTATATTGACCTTCTTTAGAACTTTTTTCATTTTCGATTTGCAAAGATGTTTCAGCTAGAAGTTCTCCAGCTAGACCAAACGGAATTAAATCAAACAGCTCTCTTAAATCATTTTGGAGCGATATCATCCTTTCAGAAAGGTTGTTCTCTTCATTCTTTAATTCATTAAGCTGTTCCAAGGTTATCATATTGCCCTCTTGAATTAATTTCATTTGTATTTCGTTGGAACGGCTTTGCTTTTCTATCTTTTCTTGATTTAATTGCTGAGTTAGCACCTCTATGTGATCGATATCAATTATCCTATCCTCAATATCTGCGATAATGTGATTAAGTTCAGCTCTTTCTTGTGGTTTTGCTGATTTTTTTCGATACTCGTCTTGTATACTTTCTAAGTGGTCTTTTAAATCCTCGTACTTCTTAATACCTAATACTTCTGTGTAAGCCTTACTAAGTAGACGTCTTTGCTCGGGTGAATTTATTTCAGCAAGCGAAACAATTTTTTCAGCGTCGAAAAAGAAAAATTTGGCGATTTCGATAGGTAAAATAAAGTCTCTAATGAAAATTTCTTCGCCATCTTGTTTCCCGTCGGTTGTCAAATCCTGAATTAACTCGTTGGGAAAGCCGTCAATTAAAACCTCAACCTTATCATTGCCGCTCGTTACAATATCGTAACTCCGTGTGATTTTTATTTCTTTGCATGTAATCTCAGGGATTTTGACGTCTTTGAATACAACTGATACAGAAAAGCTATTTTCCCCTTCTGCTTTAGCCAGTCTGTTTAAACTATTACCTATATATTTGCCATATCCACCCTTATCAGCGATTTCTTTTTGATATAGCTCATCTACCTTTTCCATTTGCCGACCATATAGACACCAAACTAATGACATTAAAAAGGTCGTTTTACCAAATCCGTTCTTCCCGCTGACTACGACTATATTTTTGTCCTTTTCGGGGAGTAGGTTTATTTTATTAATACCCTTATAAATGCGGAAATTGTTTAGTTCGATTTCTTTAATGAACATTCCTTTCTCTTTTTAAGTATTCTTCTATTCTAGTTTCGATATCTTCTTTAAGACCTCTTTTTCGGTTTAGCAAAGACTTATTTTTCTGAAGAGTTAAAAGCTCTTGAATAAGCTCAAAGTCATTTTGATTGTCTTTACAACAATCTTTAAGGAGCTCAAGTTCTTTTTCTCGCTTTTCGGTATGATTTCTCATAGCCCAATTTGTTTTATAAGTTTTATGATAAATTTCTGAGACTTTTTGGTCGAAAACAAAATCCCTATACCAAATAGTTTGAATAGCGATTAGCTCTTGGTTTGTTATCAATTCGACGTGCTCCTTAGAATATTTCTGTTGAATTTCTTTTTGAGCCGCTAAAAGACGTTCTAGTACGGAAGCTCTATACCACGGGTAGTATGTCCCCATTCCATTGACTGCAATCATTCCGTTTCTTCTAGTAGGCATTCTATTAGATAGGTTATTCCTTTCTTCAGCTATCTCATTGCGCAATTTTAGCAAGGGACTCAACCAGGTTAATCCATTTTCGATTAAAGCAGACATTGACTTATCTTCTTTAACTACAGTACAAACCCAACAGCCAAAACGACTTTGTCCGCACGATTTGTGTTCTTTATTAGTTACTACAGTAGGGCATTCGTAATCATCTGCGCTAGCGTCAGAATATATTTTGAATAGTTCTTCGTTGCTAGCTCCCCATGGAGATGGCATTGTATTAATGACATACCAAATCTCTTCCAGAACTAAGTGGCGTATGGGCGCATAAACAAAGGTGTTTGCCTCTGTTGGATGTTTGCTTAGCCTTTTTCCCTTAATCGAGTGTTTTTTGATAGATTTTGCCCGACTGGAGCTTTCACTAGAACGTGCTCCAATCAAAATAATGGCTTCTCCAAATTCGTCTAATTGATCTAAAATAAATCGAGATGTCGGTTTTATTTTAAGTCTTTCAGTGCACCATCGAAACGCATTATTAGGCGCAGGATAACCTTTGCCAATTAAATTTACCCAAAACGAATCCTCGAGACGAGGAATCGTTTTGCGTACCTGTAGTGGAATATCCTGTTCTACCGCTGCAGATTCAATTTTTGCTAATACACGGTGAACATATTCGGTAATAACAGGATTTTCAACCATTGTGTCATTACTTACAACATATACATCCCGTCCAACGAAACCGTGAAACTCCTTAACTTGTTTTAATGCTTCCCATACCAATTGTAACATAACTGTCGAATCTTTTCCTCCACTAAATCCAATTATCCAAGGACGTTTTGAGTCATCAGCAAACATGTATTGATCAATTATTTCGTCGATGATATCCTTAATAAACTTAGCCATATTCTATTTGTAATATCTTTATTCTAAGGTCTATAATTTATTTTACGCTTCCAAAAATGAAGGTAAGAAATCGTAGCATTAAATAACTGCATAATAATAAACTTGCTACAAAGCTACCACTATGGTTTTGTTATCTGTGCAAATACTGTGCAAATGAAAAATGGTTTCAATCTATATTGACTGAAACCATTGATTATTATGTGCTCCCACTCGGGCTTGAACCAAGGACCCCCTGATTATGAGTCAGGTGCTCTAACCAGCTGAGCTATAGGAGCAATCACTGGCGTGATTCCTTAAAAGGTGGGCAAAGGTAAATCAAAATCCGGAAAAATAAAATAATTTTCCCCGTATTTTATTCCTGGAGGCACATAGGAATTGATGGCTTTATACCGTACCTTCGCACCCGAATTATTAAATCTAAAAATTGCTTATCTCTTTTACAACATGGCGCATAACAAAATTGTAGAACTGTTAGGTTCAGATGCTGAGTCACTGCTTACTCACCAGTGCAAAACTATCGAAGCTTCCTCTATTCATGCTCCTTCTCCCAACCACGTGGACGAAGTATGGGCTGGCTCCAATCGCAACATTCAAACGCTGCGCAGCATTCAAACGATCCTGGGTCACGGCCGCCTGGCTGATACCGGTTATGTATCCATCCTCCCTGTTGATCAGGGTATCGAACACAGTGCAGGTGCCTCTTTCGCACCTAACCCGATCTATTTCGATCCTGAAAATATCGTGAAACTGGCTATGGAAGGCGGTTGTAACGCCGTTGCTTCTACCTATGGCGTTTTAGGCGCTGTAGCCCGCAAATATGCGCACAAGATCCCGTTCATCGTTAAGATCAACCACAACGAATTTATCTCTTATCCTAACCGCTTCGACCAGATCATGTTCGGTTCTATCCGCGATGCATGGAATATGGGCGCAACAGCGGTAGGTGCTACTATTTATTTCGGTTCTGAAGAAAGCCACCACCAGATCATCGAAGTGGCTAAAGCTTTCGAATACGCACACGAACTGGGTATGGCTACCGTACTGTGGTGCTACCTGCGTAACAATAACTTCAAGAAAGACGGCGTGGATTATCACACTGCCGCCGACCTTACCGCACAGGCCAACCACCTGGGCGTAACCATCCAGGCCGATATCATCAAACAAAAATTACCGACCAACAATGGTGGTTACAACGCCATAAACTTCGGTAAAACCCATAAAGATGTTTACGGTAAACTGACTACCGATCACCCGATAGACCTGACCCGCTACCAGGTAGCGAATTGCTATATGGGTCGCGCCGGCCTGATCAACTCCGGTGGTGAGTCTAAAGGTGCATCTGACCTGGCTGAAGCGGTTACTACTGCAGTAATCAACAAGCGTGCGGGTGGTATGGGCCTGATCAGCGGCCGTAAAGCCTTCCAGAAGCCAATGGCTGAAGGTGTACAACTGCTGAACACCATCCAGGATGTTTACCTCGATAATAACATTACACTGGCTTAATTTTTTTAAGCTGCTTATAAAGCTGAAAAGGCTGCCCGCATCGGGGCAGCCTTTTCTTTTGCGGGTTGTTATACCGGTTGCCGGCTGGGGAAACCGGCGCTGCGTACCCGCGCCACGATCGCATCGGCCTGTTCCAGGAACGGCCCGGGTTCCGGCGTATTTTCATTGATCCAGGTAAAGGCGTCTTCAATATCGGCGCATACCAGGCCTTTAGCGCCAAAAGCTTTCTGCATATTCATTTTGCTGAGCTTGGGGTAGTCAACTTCGGGCACCAGGAAAATAATACCCTGCACATACCGGCTTATCGCATCTTTATAACGGGCCATCCATGCTTTGCCGGCAAGCGTGGCTTCGCGGTCACTGCCGGCATGCAGTGCGGCATGGTCAAATACGCGAAGCCATACCACCGGCTCCTGCCAGTCCAGGAAGGCCGACCAGTTATTCAGCGCTTCAAGATAGGTGGGCAGGGACATCGGGCCCCGGCTCAGGGAAAGTATACATGGTTTTAAAGAAAGGTCGTCTGTATGCATATGTGTCGGTTTAAGATTTCAAAAAGAAAAGAGGGCTCCGGCGTTTTTTGAGCAGGCCCAGGGAGCGGGTATGCAGCCAGGTAAGACTTAAAGTAAGCACAGCCACCAGGACCAGGGCAAGGATACAGCCATAAAGACTAAGCTGCTGATAACCCACCCATGCAGTAGCCCAGTAGATCAATACCCATTGTATGCCATAGATCAGGGTTACCCGGCTGGAGCAAAAGCGGATCAGGCGGCGTAATCCTAAGGGGAAGTACGCCCATAGCCAATTCCAGGCAAGCATACTGCAAAGCACCAAACCGCTGTAGAGCAATAAGCCGCCACTGCCACGCCGGTAATAATCAAGTCCCCATTGGTTTACCGGGTTATAACAGATCAGCAGCAGACCTGCTGCCGTAGCGGCAAGTCCGTACACGCCGCATCGTTTTATACCACTGTTGCCGCCTCTGATTGTTTCGCCCAGGGCCAGGCCCAGTAAGGGAAACAGCAGCCAGGGCAATACAGGGAAGAAGGCCAGGGGATTGCTGCCGTAAAACAAGGCTGCGATATAGGTATGCCCGTTAATGGTATAGAGCCAGGGTGCGACAACCAAAACGGTGCAAGCCAGCAACAGGCATACGATCCGGTAAGCCGGTCCTAACCGGCGTATCAATTGGACTACCAGGTAAGCGATGCCGGCAAACTGCAGGATATCGCCGATAAGCAGGAAGCCCGCCAGGCCTTCCATCCCGGGCTGCCGGCCTATAGCAGCGAATAACGATACGGGAAAGGAATGGAACAACAATACGGGTGGCGCAAACTTGAGCAGGTTAAGCAGGTAGCCTTGCAGGAACAGGCTCAAAGCCTTGCTGCAGGAAGCGGCCAGGCTCCTGGGCCGCGACAGGACCACCGAGGCGCCCATGGCAAACATAAAAGCCGGCGCGGCCATGCCTTCTATACCATAAAAAAAAGTGATGTACCCTTTATAAGCGCTGTATCCCGGCCTGGCATAGGTCGGGAATACATGCATGATCAGCATCAGGAAGATGGCCCATGCCCGCATGATATCGAGCACGGGCAGCCGTCGTGCAGGCGGGTTGCAGGTTTCAGGATACTGCATGTTCGTAAACGGTTTGTTGTTTAAGACCCGGTATGCCAAATTCCTGGAAGGCGATGCGTTTGTCCAGCCGGTAATGTGTTGTACCCAGTATACTGTTCAGTATGGTTGCATTGCGGTAGGGCCCCATACCCAGGTCGGGCGTCAGAAAGCCATGGCTGTAGATCGCGCCATTGGAGATAAAGACTTCGTTGCCGTTACGGTCTACTGCAAAATTCTTCGCGGCCGCCAGCCTGCCTTGTTCATCTTTACAGATCCGGTTACCGATCTCGTCCAGGAAGCCGGGTACTTCGTATTTATAACCGGTGCAGAGGATCACGATATTGCTGTGCAACTCAAACGGCTGTTCCAGCTCGTTATGATACAGCGCAAGCTCGAAGCCTTCTTTCTTACTGCCGGTTATCCGGGATACATGGCAGTTGGCTTGGATGTTTACTGCGGGCGCTCTGCCATCATGGATCTGTTTCAGGTACAGCGTGTCGTATATGGCATCGATCAGTTCCTGGTTAATGCCTTTATACAACATATACTGGCGGTCGAGCACTTCCTCTTTTTTATGCGCGGGCAGACCGTAGAAGTGATGCAGGTAATCGGGCGAGGTAAGTTCAAAGGTAAGCTTGGAGTTTTCCATCGGGTAAAAGCGCTCAGCATCCGTGATCCAGTTGAGCTTCAGATGCTTCGTGTCGATCAGTTGCAGCAGGTCGTAGAATACTTCTGCGGCGCTTTGTCCCGAGCCCACGATGGTTACCGTCGTATGATCGGGAATGTACTTTTTACGACGCAGGTATTCGGATGAATGGAATACGCACTCTTTAGTGCACTGCTGCGCAAATGCAGGCAGCGCAGGGCTTGTGCCCACACCTACCAGTAATTTTTTTGCCGCATAAGTCTTGATCTGCCGCTGTATCATATCGTGTACGGTGATCTCGTAATAACCACCGGCGGCGTTATAACTTACGGTCTCCGCACGATGACTGAAATGGCAGTCGGGCAATTGCCCGATCACCCAGTTGCAATAGTCGTTATACTCTTTGCGGGTAATATGGAACGACTCTTTGATGCAGAACTGGTACAGGCGGGCATGTTGCTGCAGGTAATTGAGGAAGCTGAATTTATTGCGGATGTCCACTGCCGATACCAGGTCGGCGATAAAAGGTACCTGTAACGTGGTGTTCTCGATCATCATGCCGGGATGCCAGTTAAAGGCGGGGCGTTGTTCGAAGTAAATACTCTTGAGGGGCAGAGATTCTGCCAGCGCGGCAAAACCGAGGTTGAACGGGCCAATGCCTATTCCCGCGACATCATAGATAGTAGCTTGCATAAGTTTAGTAATTAACGATGTTGAGCGATGTGATGGAATTGCGGAAGATGTCCTGCGTGGCTTTGTGGAATTGTTGCCGCGTGCAGAAAGTAAGGTTCGAGGTTTTGTAAGGCAGCTCCAGCGAGCGTTCGAATTCGCAGCCCACTTTGGTGATCAGGTTGTGGGTGCCTTCGTGGTCGGCATCGGCTTCGCCGATCATGCGGTTTACCTGCGGGAAGGAAAAGAAATACTCCATGGCCGTGGCGAGGATATACGTGGACAGGTTGCGGATGCGGCGTTCGGCGGGCGCTACCAGCATATGAAAGCCGTAGTCCCCCGGGTGGAATGGATAATATTTACCCACTTCATCTTTGGGTGTCCAGTACAGTTCTATGGTACAGAATGGGGTCTGATTGAGCATGCCTACATAGGGGTGGGAATAATCAACGCCAAGGTGTTTGATATACTCTCTTTCGAGTCCCTTGATCGGGCCGTCCATCTGCCAGAACTTTTTAGCATACTCGCGGTTCACCCAATCGTGGAACAACGGTACATCCTGTTCGATATCGAAGGCCCGTAACGACAGTTCCAGCTCGCCGCCCTCAAAGTAGCGCCGGTGCAGGGTTTCGCCGGTTGCCGGTTTAATCAGCTGCTTGCTATAGTAAGGGATATTGATGATGTGGTTGTGTACCTGTACCTCTTTTTTCAGGTAAGGCAGCGGAATGCCCGACACCAGTTGGTCGAGACAGCAGGGCATAGGTATTCTTTTCCGTGTGGCAATAAAGGCTGCTTCGGGATAGAGCGCGGTAAGGTCCTGCAGGGTATCGTACAGGGTTTCGAGCAGTATGGTTTCGGTCTGAAGCCCGTACATGCCTGCATTCCGGATCAGGCAGTACAGGTTGAGGCTGAAGGCGTATTGCAATAAGCGTTCTTCGTTTTCTTTTTGCCGGCGTGGTGTGGATTGGGCGGGGCTGGTCCTGGCCAGGCTGTGTTTTTCGAAATACACCTGCTCCGGAAAACCGTTGTCGTCTATTTGCAGGTAGGTATTGCGGTAGTGGGCAACCGGCAGGATATTGTGGTGGTAACGCAATTGCAGCACGGCATTCAGGGTAATCTCGAAGTAGCGGCGTATCCAGCTATTAGCTGCAGTAGCCGGGTCGAGACCGGTAGCCTGGCCGTATTGGGCAATGATGTCCTTCAGCAGGAAAGCCTCATCGGTACTGTTGTATTCAAAGCAGAAGCTGGTTGCCGGTAACAAAGTCTTGCTGCGGTGTTCGGGCAGGGTAAATGGCGTAAGGCCGGGTATATCTGTTGCCGTTGCTTCGCAGCCCGACAATTGGTGATAATGCTCCGGTAGCTTATTCAGCAAGGCATCCAGGTCGATAGTGCTTTCGGTTATTTCCTGCAGCAGCAATTGCATACAGTATCCGGGACTTACGGGTTCGAGACTGTCCTCGATACCTTTTTGCAGGACAGGCCGGTCGCCGGCTTCGTGCATGCCGCATAAGGAGTAATAACGCAGCGGGTAATAAATCACTAACTCCTGTTGTTTCAGGTTGATCCTGATAAACTGCGATTCCGGCTGTGCTGCCATATAGGCTTTCAGGGCCGGATCGTAACGGGGCTCGATATCCAGGTAATACCAATCCTGGTATTCGCGCAGGTAAAGGTTCAGTAACAATTGCAGCGTTGTTGCATGAACCGGTGTTGGCTTGTGTTGTTCCATTGTTTGTGAGATTTGTGTTTGGTTTACCGGTGTTTGCTTTTGCTTTTTGTTTGTTTAGTCCAGTTTATTGAAGCCCATAATACGGCCGCTGTTTTTCAGGTGAAAGGTCTCTTTGGTGGCTCCGGACACGGGATCCAGTTCGTATACGCCGGAGAAGCCATCGGCTTTGTTGTTGGATATGAAATAGATTTTCCCGTTGGCAAAGAAGGCGTTCTGGTAGGCATAGAAATTGTCTACGGGTATGTCCAGTTTTTTCGCTGTTTTGCTGGTGGCATCGATCTCGTTCCAGTCCCATATATCGTCACGGTATTTTTCGCCGTGTTCGCCGCCTTCGTAATAGCTCATGGTTACCCTGCTGATCTTGGTGTATAACTTGCCATTGTGCGCAAACAACTGGTTGAAATCGCTTTTAGGCCTGAAGGCATTGATGCTGATCTCGTAACCGGCATCGAAGCGGGTCATCCCCTTTTTGATACGCAGGATCTTGGCCGGCGGGTCCTGTGTTTTGAAATTGCTTACGGCAGCGATATACAGGTCGCCGGTTACGGCATCGATACTCCAGAGCGGATGCGAGCTGAAAAGCCCGATGTTCGCTGCTTTGGGGTAGGAGGTAATGCCTTCGATCTGGCGGGTGCTTAGGTCGTATACGGCTACGAATACGGAATCGAAATCGGGTTTAACCTGCCAGTCGGTGCTGGTCTTTACGCCATACTGGATATCGACAAACAGTTTGTTGTCCCGCACGGCAATCATATACTGGCCTGCCGCTTCGTAGCTGCTGCCGCGGGTTAAGGAGCTGAAATCGATCTCGCCGGTGCGTTGCATGGCGGCCGGGTCGAAGGTCTGCAGCTTCATGCCGCCTGCACCCAGGTCCCAGTAATAGCCCTGGTTCTGGCTTACCACAAGATAGTTGCCCTCGGGCGTATTGGGTGTGGCGATAAACCCGGTGCTTGTTACATTGCCATCCTTATCGGTAACCAGGCGGTTGATGCCGCTCTCTGCCGCGTCGTTGTTAAGTTTGAAGATGGCGGTACCAAAGGTATTGCCGCCAAAGGAGTTTTTGACCTGGTGCCCGCTCAGCGAGGAGAGGTCTACAGCGCCGGATGGCATATCTTTTAAGGCATAGATATAACCGCCCCAGTTGCCCACGGTTCCTCCCGTATAAATGATCCAGGGGTGGCTGGCCTGCTCTACAGGCGGCGTTACCGGGCCGTTGTCTTTTTTACAGGCCTGGAAGAACAGGGTAGCTGCTGTTGCCGTAAGCAATACTGCTTTTTTCGTTTGTCGAAACATAATTGTGGTGTGTTTAAATATAGATTCTTATCACCTGCAACCGCATATTAGCGAAGCAGGTATTTTACTTTCAGATGAAATGCCCGGCCTGGGCGCTGTACTTTAAAATTGTCGAAGAGCCGGGTGTTGCCGATATTGGTGCATTCGAAGGCTACGCTGATCTTGTCCTGGGGCAAATGGTACACCAGGCCTGCATCCTGTGCTACCTGCGCCGTACGGCCGTCGTTGGGGATCACCAGGTTGCTATAACCTGGCGCTATGGCGCCAAACAGCGATGGCTCCTGCTGCCTGCTTACGGGCAACAGGAAGAAGCGATGCACATAATTGCAATAATACAATACCTCGAGCCTGCTGTTGCGCAGCAGCAGGTGGTTGAAGCTGAAGGCAATATTCAGGTTGCCAAACAGGAATGGAATGTTGTTGACGCGCGAGTCGTTGAGGAAGCGCAGGCTCGGCTCGCGGATGTCTACCCGGCGTATATCCTGGTAGGTGGCATTACCGCCCAGGCTAAGCCAGGGCAGCGGGTTATACTGCAGTTCCAGCTCGACACCTTTGATCCGGGCGTTGTCGTAATTGATATACCGGTTATAGGGAATATCGGCTTGTAACAGGATCAGGTCCTGTACCCTGCGGTAAAACAGGTTGACCGCGGCGGAGATCTTGTCGCCCGTTTCGTTGCCGCTCCTGAACCAGGCGCCTGCATTGATGTTGTGGCTTTTTTCCGGTTGCAGCGACAGGTTGTCGCGTATCATAATGCCATCACCGAACAGCTCGCTTTCGTCGGGCTGCCGCGTTGCATATTCGTAACTGGCCTTTACGAGCCAGTGGCTGTTTACCCGGTAGCTCAGGGCTTCGGTAAGCCCCGGGTTATTGGTGGCCGTACTGCCCTGTTTCGTAAAGCCGAAATTGTCGGAAGAATATCCCCGGGCTTCCATGGTATAATACTTCAGCGCGATATGGTTTTCGATTTTTCCCTGCAACAGTAGCGAACGCAAACCCAGGCCGGTGGCGCTTTTGTAATAATGCGCCGGTATGGTCAATATATCCTGCTGTCCGGCTGTGGCGGTGCGTGCGCCGTAAGGGTCGCTGCCGGTGCGGGTTCTGGCGGTAAGGGTGCTGCTCAGTTCCAGGCTGTGCAGGGCATGTAACTGGTAGGCGGCATACACCCGTGCCGTGTAGAAGCGGAATTGCAGGCGTTGCAGGCTACCGTTGTTGATCTCGCCGGGCGGCATATTGGCGGCGATCACGCGGCCATCCCAATTGTAGCGGATGGTAGCCGTATCGGTAAAGCGGGTAGCAAAGCTGCTATAGGCAAAGGTTGTGCGTATGTTGAGCCTGTTGCCGAGAAAGCCTTTCTGCCAGTGCAACATAGGTGTAATGCCGATATCGCTGCCGCGGGCCTGGCCGTATACTTTGTTCATCTGCACATCGTTTTGTACTTCTTTGCTGAGTCCCGAACCGATAAGCGTTAGCCGGAGCTCGTCGGCCCAACTCAGCCTGCGCCAACCGGCAAAGCCTTCGGCATAGAAAGAACGGGTGGCATCATGAAAACGTTTAACCGCGGTGGGCACCTGTTGTGCCGTTACAGGGTCGAGCATGGGCGCTGTGATGGTGTAATTGTTTTTCGATGTATTGAGGGCCATACTGACGCCCGCGAAGAAACGGCTGCTATCGTTGCAGTAA
The DNA here is from genome assembly GCF_003014535.1 of Taibaiella chishuiensis. Lineage (GTDB taxonomy): Bacteria > Bacteroidota > Bacteroidia > Chitinophagales > Chitinophagaceae > Taibaiella > Taibaiella chishuiensis. The sequence goes on from NZ_PYGD01000003.1 coordinate 281,551, forward strand.
CCGGCATTCAGGCCCAGCTTATGCGTGCCGAAGGAGCCGATCTCGTAGGTAGCTTCGAGGGAGGAATGGTACAACCGCCGGCTTACAAAATTGATACCGCCGCCCAGGGCATCGGCGCCCAGGGCAACCGGCATAGCGCCTTTATAGATTTCTACCCGCTCCAGCATATTGGCCGATATCAAAGAGGGGTCATAACCATGCCCGAAAATCTCCAGGGGGATGCCATCGCGGAACAGCCGTACGGCTTTGCCCTGCAAGCCGCCAAGGTTAATATTTACAGGCGCGCCCAGGTAACCGTCGGAGCGCAACCGCAGGCCGGTAGCGCGGTTCAGCAGGCTGTTCATATCGCTGCTACGGCTGTATTGGGCTTTCATATCGATGGCTTCCATACTGAATGCACTGGCCCTGGCAACCTGGTTTGCCGACTGGCTATTGACCTGTACGGTTTCCAGTTCCTGCCGTTCCGGCTCCAGCATAATGGTGTAGGTGGTGTCTGTGGCGCAATCCAGGCGAAGGCTTAAAGTCCGGCGCCGGTAATGTTTTGCAGACACCTGCAAGACATAGTTACCCTCTTTATGGCCAGGTAATAGTAAGGTACCTTGTTGCGACGTAAGGCCTTCGGTTTGAAGTGTTTCGATCCGGATATGTGCCTGGCTTACCGCTTGGCCCAACTCATCGGTTACCCGGAATTTCCAGTCGCAGGCCTGTGCCGCAAAATGAAAAAAGAAGAGCAGGTGAAAAAGTAAGCATAAGATTTTAAACAGATGTGACATACCGGTGACCGTTTACGGCTACAAAAAACTTTTTTTTGCACTGCAAAGATGCTGCGGGCTGTCGCCGGTGAACTTGTGAATGCCGGATTTTCTTTTTGTGAAATCGGGATAAACTGGCGCCGGGGCTACAACCACGCTGCTTTGGCGGGAGCAGGCATCGATCCAACCGTATTGTTCAGGAATAACAGCTTAATTATGAAATTTACATTGACGACTCAGAATGTATTGGAGCTTGCCGCCGAAAAAGGACTATGGACAGAACAGGACGCCGGACAGGCTGCACGGCAAAGCAGCTTCCAGTTGCCGGGTATGGAGGTCCTGTACCGCGAAAGCCTTTTCGATAAATTCAATATCCTGCAGGGGCAATACGAAACGGCTACCGACCTGGAATGGACCGATAAATCGGACATCGCTTCCATCGAGATGCAATTCAATATGGAGGCGGCTATTCCCTTCGGGTTGAAGGGCCAGGGCGAACTGCTGGCGCCTGCGCTGCATCATAATGTACTCTATTACCCGGAATGCGAAGGTTATGTGCAATTCGGCAGTGGTAAGCGTTACCGCACATTCGATGTGCACCTGTCGCCGTTGTTCCTGCAGCAGTGGTACGGGCATAGCCGCAGCCTCGATGCTTTTCTCGAAAAGGTACGCTGTGGTATCCCGGCCAGGCTTTACCACCGGTATATGCCGGTAACGGCCGCCATGCAGGCGGTTATTTACGAGATCGAACATTTCAGTTATGCCGATGCGATCCGTAAGGTCTTTACCGAAGCTAAGGTCATGGAGTTGTTTGCGCTGCAGCTCGACCTGGCCGAATGCATGAGTCATATCGGGCAGCAGGCTTCGGGGTTGAAACCACGGGATATCGAGCTGATACATGAAGCCAAGGAATACATCCGCAATAACCTGGACGCGCCCTGTTCGATCATTACCCTGGCGCACAAAGTAGGTACCAACGACTTTAAGCTGAAGAAGGGTTTTAGGGAACTGTTCGGTACTACGGTATTCGGTTATATGCAACAGGTGCGTATGGAAGAAGCGAAACGTATTCTCCTGCATACCGACCGGTCGGTAGGAGATATTGCCGAGATCGTCGGGTATTCCAATATTTCCAATTTTACCAATGCCTTTAAAAAGCATTTTGGTTGCTCGCCCCGCGAACTCCGGGCATAAGCACAAAAAAAGCTGCACCAGCGCGGGTGCAGCTTTTTTGTATCCATTTATTTTTAACGGGGTACTTCCTGTTTAGCGATTAGTTCCTTCAGTACATCGTCGGTAGTAGCGCCCTCCATTTCCCGTTCGGGGGTTAGGGCAATACGGTGGCGCAATACAGCCGGCGCCACATACAGGATATCTTCGGGGGTAATAAAGTCGCGGCCACGCAATACGGCTATCGCTTTGGAAGCATTGAGCAGGGCCAGCGATGCGCGGGGCGATGCACCCAGGTACAGCGAACGGTCGTTGCGGGTAGAGATGCTGAGCTTGGCCATAAACTCGAGCAGTTTGGGTTCTACATGCACCTGTTGTACCAGGTTGCGGCAATGCTGCAATTCCTGGCGGCTTACTACCGGGCGTATCTGGTCGAACAGTTGTTTGCCCTGGTTGCTGTGGTGCAGTTGCAGGATGCGTGTTTCTTCTTCCAAACCCGGGTAGTCTACATTGATCTTAAAAATAAAACGGTCGAGCTGCGCTTCGGGCAGGCGATAGGTGCCCTCGTGCTCTACCGGGTTCTGTGTGGCCAGTACGATAAACGGCGGATCCATTTTGTAGGTTTGCCCGTCCACCGTTACCTGTTTTTCTTCCATCACTTCAAAAAGGGCGGCCTGCGTTTTTGCCGGCGCCCGGTTGATCTCGTCGATCAGTACGATATTGCTGAATACAGGGCCCTGCTTAAAGGTGAAGCGGGCTTCCTGCGGGTTAAAAACATTGGTGCCTACCACATCAGATGGCATCAGGTCGGGCGTAAACTGGATACGGCTGAAGTCTGCATCGATAAGCCTTGCCAGCGTTTTTGCCATTAATGTTTTGGCTACGCCCGGCACCCCTTCGATCAGTACGTGGCCATCGGCCAGTAAAGCGGCCAGGAGCAATTCCACCATTTCATGCTGGCCAACAATTACCTGTGCAGCCGCCTGCCGTATGCGTTCGGTTACGTCCTGTACGGCCTGGGTTACTACCCGGGGCGCAAATGCGTCTGTAGGTACCTGCTGCTCGTTGTTGTCTATGTTCTTATCCATGTTGTCCATTGTAAAACGATTGGATTTGGGTATATAAGGAATGTAAAAATTGTTCGTCGGCTTTGATGCCCTGCTGTACTTCTTTGATCATGCCTACCAGGTGTTCGGTATCGGCCTGGCTTTTGCCCGATTTGGCGGCCAGGTGCCGTATAAACTCCTGGTCCATGATATTGGTATTGAGGTAATAGTTGCTGCGCACATAATCGAGGAAGTGCTGCACCATTTTTTCGGCCAGGTTGGTATGGTTCTTTTTGTTGTAATACAGCCTTCCTATGGTTTCTACAAAGGCTACGGATGCATTCTCTGCCGGTGGTATAATGGGTATGATCCGCTGCCTGCGTTTCATCTCGAATGCCAGGTAAACGAGCAGGGCCAGCAAAGCCAGCAGCAGGGCATAGCGGGTAGCCGGGTTTTTCCAGATCACGTTCCAGTTGGAATGATCGGTGCTGCGCGTGTTGAAATCGCTCCAGTAAATATGGGCAAACTGCGCAGGCATAAAACTGAATACGGAGCCCAGGTAATTCCGGTTTTGCTGCTGTAACAGGAAGTAGTTGGAAAATAGTAAGGGCTCGGCATGCAGGAAGAGCTTGCCTTTGCCGATGGCATATACGATATAGTCCGGTTTCTTTTGCTGGTTGGTACCGAGGTCGTAATAAGGCGGGTCCTGGTTACCGGAGGGGGCTTTAAAGCAGCTTTGCATGCTGTATTGCTTGCGTATAGCGGTATAGGATACCGCTTGCTCCTGCCTGTTTTTAATAAATATCTGTTCGGTTGTACTACCCGGCGTCTCTTGGCCGTAGCTGTGCTTTACCTGTAACCTGGCCAGCAGGCGCGGATCGAAAGCGCCGGCTGACAGCAGTACCTGGTGTCCCGATGCTACATAAGCGAGGATCGAGTCTATTTCGCCTTCATAAAAATTCAGGTTATCGCCGATCATCACCAGCAGGGAGGGCTGCTGATCCTTGCGCATCCGGTAGCCCAGGTTGGTCAGCCGGTAGTCGGTCTTTAAGGCCTCCCGCTTCACGCCCGGGAAGAGCTGTGCCAGGCTTTTGTAGGTAAGGTATAAGCCGTAGGGATTTTTATTATCCCGGCTCATGTTTACACGCCAGTCTGTTTTGGGCCGGGCACGTTTCATACAGCCGCTATGCAGCCATAATGCAAAAATGCCCAGGATTATCATGATGCTCTTTCTGAACAAGGGTTGTCGTGTCTGTTGGTCAAAAAATAGGGTACTGCGCTTTAGGCCTTACAGGCTCCGCCGGGTTTCGGTCAACAGGCGGTAATAGGTTTCGTACTGTTCCTGCCCGATATCGAAGCCGCCGTACCAGGCATACTCGTACTGCCGGGTCAGCTGCATAAAGGGCTGGTGCCAGCGGCTACCGGACAATTCGTAAGCGTATTGATAATTGGTTTTTGCGGTTTCGAAACGGATCTTACCCTGTTCATGCATCAGGTGCAGCAGGTAGCGGTAGCCATGGCGTACTGCCAGCCTGTAATTGCCGGCCTGTGCAGCTTCCGCGATGCTTTGTTCCCAGTTTTCGGGTACATAGTCATCGGCTGTTTCATCCTGATGCTGTTGCAGTTTCTTGTCTTTCCGGGCAAAAAGTACATTGCCGTTCAGTTTGAAAATACGGAATACGAGGAACAGTAAAAATGCGGCTATCACGATCCAGATCAGGGCCTTGCCGGCTGCCGACCTGAAAAATTCGAAGATGGAGCCCAACATGCGTATGAACCAGGAGTCCTCCTCCTGCTGCGCCGGTTTTACTTCCGGTTGATCGTCGGTATACCGGAATACATCGTCGGCCGAGAGTTTTTGCCATTGTGCCGCATCGATGGCCCGCTCCCGGAAGGGCAGGGGCGTACTGATCTCCGAAAAGTGCAGTGGGCGCGCTTCTCCTTCATCGCCGGGGGCAACATATTCCTCCTGCTCGTACGCATCATAGTCCGTCACAGTAGAATCCTCTTGCGCGAAGACAGCCGGTAAGGCCAGCCCCAGGCTCAGGCCGCAGGTAAGCAGGAATGTTTTCGGGATGCAGGACATAAGGTGCTAAAGGTAAAGAGAACAGGTAAAACTTGCGGTCTGCGGCTCAAAAATATTATGCCGCTTCTTTTTTGCCCATGGCGGCATGTTTCATCTTCGTGGCCAGTTCCTTGCCCAGGTAGCGTTCGATACAGAATTCCAGCAGGTAGATAAGCGGGGTAAGCAGCAGCGCCATCAGGAACTTGTAGGAGTAGTTGACCATACAGATGGCCAGTACGCGTTGCCAGCTCCAGTCGTTGCCGATCTTGAAGGCTATGTACAGTACGATAAAACTGTCGACCAGCTGGGAGACCAGGGTAGAGCCGGTGGCACGCAGCCATACATGTTTTTCGCCCGTCCGCTTTTTGATCTTGTGGAATACGAATACGTCTACCAGCTGGCTTACCAGGAAGGCGGCCAGGCTGCCGGCAATGATCCACATGCCCTGCCCGAATACGGCGCTAAAGCCTTTTTGCATATCGGGTACGCCTTCGGCGGCTTTACTGCCGATCCAGAAATCGGTATCGGCGGGTGTATGCATGGCGAAGTAAAACATCACGAATGCGTAGAGGATCAGGATCACGGCGGTATACGAAATGCGCTTTACGGCGCGGGTGCCGAAGTATTCGTTTACGATATCGGTCAGTATAAATTCGAGGGGCCAGAGCAATACGCCGCAGGTAAGGGTATAGGACAGGCCGCTTTCCCCGAACAGGGAGAAATGCGATACCTGCAGGCCCAGGAACCGTTCCAGTGAGAAGAGCTTGCCACCGATACATTCGGCGATCAGGGCATTGGCAACAAAGAAGGAGGTTAAAGCGAGAAACAGCTTGGTCGGCTTGTCGGATAGTATTTTATGGATCATAAAAGGAGTTCGTAACGGGGATCAAAAGTACAAGCTAAATCGATATGCCGGTGGCTTGGGTGGGTATGCCGACACGGGTTACAAAGTGAAGAAACCGGGCTCCGAAAATATTTTTCAAAAAAGATCAAGTGAAATTTGTAAATTCAAAAGAGATGCTTACCTTTGCCGTCCCAAAGCAAACGGTACAACTGATACCGGGTGATTATCAAGGGAATAAGTTCTTTCAAAAACCGATAAAAAGCCACTTTAGCTCAGTTGGTAGAGCAACTGATTTGTAATCAGTAGGTCGCTGGTTCGAATCCGGCAAGTGGCTCTTTTTAAGAGAAAAAATAAAAGAAAAAATCGAAAAATAAATTTTGCAAATTGGTTTCTTTTTAAGAGTTTTGCAAACTCAAATTTTAAGAGCTTTTCTTTTAAACCGAATGGGTAGTTGGCCGAGTGGTTAAAGGCGACAGACTGTAAATCTGTTCTCTCGCGAGTACGGAGGTTCGAATCCTTCACTGCCCACTTTTTTAAGTTAATCAGCCGGTTGTAAAATGCCGGCTGATTTACCAGCGGAAGTAGCTCAATTGGTAGAGCGATAGCCTTCCAAGCTATAGGTTGCGAGTTCGAGACTCGTCTTCCGCTCTGGATGAGAAGTCCTAAGATAATCGTTGAATTGTTTGCCAGGTTTTATTGTTGTCCGTTAGAAGATAAAATGCAGCAATACGCGCCTGTTTGACAATTCAAAATGCTGTTGTAGCTCAGTGGTAGAGCACTTCCTTGGTAAGGAAGAGGTCGGCAGTTCAATCCTGCTCAACAGCTCATAAGGTAGTAAGTTTTTTACAATCAATAATTTAACAACAACTCTTTTTAAAAAGAATAAAGATGGCAAAAGAGACCTTTAAAAGGGAGAAACCCCACGTAAACATTGGTACCATCGGTCACGTCGATCATGGTAAAACTACACTGACTGCCGCTATTACTAACGTTTTAGCTAATAAAGGCCTGGCGGAGAAGAAAGATTATGACGCGATTGACAACGCACCGGAAGAAAGGGAGCGTGGTATCACCATTAATACCGCTCACGTTGAATATGAAACTGTTAACCGTCACTATGCTCACGTAGATTGCCCAGGTCACGCGGATTATGTGAAGAACATGATTACGGGTGCTGCCCAGATGGACGGCGCTATCCTGGTAGTTGCTGCTACTGATGGTCCAATGCCTCAAACTAAAGAGCACATCCTGCTGGCTCGCCAGGTAGGCGTTCCACGTATCGTTGTGTTCATGAATAAAGTTGACCTGGTTGACGATCCGGAAATCCTGGAACTCGTTGAACTGGAAATCCGCGAACTGTTGAGCAAAAACGATTTCGACGGCGACAACACTCCAGTTATCCAAGGTTCTGCTCTGGCAGGTCTGAACGGTGACGAAGCTGGTATTAAAGCAATCGAAGATCTGATGGCTGCAGTTGACGAATACATTCCGCTGCCTCCTCGTCCGGTTGATCAGCCGTTCCTGATGTCTGTAGAAGACGTGTTCACTATCACTGGTCGTGGTACCGTTGCTACTGGTCGTATCGAGCGTGGTGTGATCACTGTAGGTGACAACGTTGAGATCGTTGGTTTCAATGAGTCTCCGCTGACTTCTACTTGTACAGGTGTTGAGATGTTCAAAAAACTCCTGGATCGCGGTGAAGCTGGTGACAACGCCGGTCTGCTGCTCCGTGGTATCGATAAAAAAGATATCCGTCGTGGTATGGTTATCGTTGCTCCTAAATCTATTACTCCGCACACTGAATTCAAAGGTGAAGTGTACGTTCTGGGTAAAGACGAAGGTGGCCGTCACACACCATTCTTCAACAAATACCGTCCTCAGTTCTACTTCCGTACTACTGACGTAACTGGTGAGTGTATGCTGCCAGAAGGCGTTGAGATGGTAATGCCTGGTGATAACGTAAACCTGACTGTTAAGCTGATCGCTCCAATCGCGATGGACAAAGGTCTGAAATTCGCTATCCGTGAAGGTGGCCGTACCGTAGGTGCTGGTCAGGTTACTGAAATCCTGAAATAAGAATTGCCCTGGCAATTTTTAAAATAACAAAAGGTTCCGGATTTTATCCGGGACCTTTTGTGTTTATGGAGTATGGGAGGCTTTACACGTTGGTAAAGCCAGCTAACCGGTGAGCTCCTTCGCTGCGCTCAGGATGACAATCGTCCTCTTGGTGCTTGATGCTTTGCACTCCATTGAAGCCAGCTAAGGGATGAGATCCTTCGCGATGCTCAGGATGACAGGCTTCCTTCTTGGTGCTTGATGCTTTGCACTCCATTGAAGCCAGCTAAGGGATGAGATCCTTCGCGATGCTCAGGATGACAGGCTTCCTTCTTGGTGCTTGATGCTTTGCACTCCATTGAAGCCAGCTAAGGGATGAGATCCTTCGCGATGCTCAGGATGACAGGCTTCCTTCTTGGTGCTTGATGCTTTGCACTCCATTGAAGCCAGCTAGGGGATGAGATCCTTCGCGATGCTCAGGATGACAGCAACCCTCTAATATCTAACATCATATCTAACATCTCATATCTAACATCTAACATCTAAAATCTAAATACCCCATGGACAATATGACAACGCAGCTGGTCACGGCAGTTGCCGCCAGTTCCGATAAAGGCCTTGAAGAAGGCCGCCAGTATTTATTCTCCCTGCAGGTATCCCAGGAGGGCATCATCCGGGTCATTACTACCGATGATATCGAAGTCTATTACGGAAGCGTTCATGATTTCCTGGTGTCCTGGCAGAAGATCAGCAGCCTCGGGTGGGCCAACGATAAAGAAACCTTCCAAAAGATGCTGCAGGAGCTGAAAGGCGGACAATAACAACATAATAAGCTGTTACTTTACCTGAAACTATATTGACGGTATGTTTTTTTTCGGTCAGATGAAATTGCGGGAGAAAGGCGTCGACAGGATGCTCGCGAAAAACGGGATCGCAGGAGCCCGTGTTTTCTACAGTCCCGTCGGGGTCTGGTTCCTGTTGGTAGCACTGCTTGGGGTAGCCGGACTGTGGATATTTCTTTCCGTGGCTGTGTCCCTGGTGGGAATAACGGCAGTAACCGTTTACCTGGCGATATCTTTCCTGTTGTATACAAAACGAAGTCATAGTTTTGCCCTGACAAGCGAAGCGCTTTTTGTGATTCAGCCGCGCTTCCCCTTCCGGTTGTATCAGCGATATGCCTTAAAGGATATACGCCTGGCAACGTTTGCCGTAATACGCGGCTCCTTCCTGCTTCGTCTTTTCGTTTTTGGAGATGTGTATGCGCTGCGGCTCGAGTTATCGACAGGTGAGGTGTACACCTATGCCTGCGCCGGTTTACAGCCCGATGCTTTCGATGAAAATTTTACCGAAAATACCCTCGACGGCCTGTGTAATAGTTTAGAGGCCAAAGGTGTCCCGGTACACTGGCCTGCCGGTTTATAACCCATGTTTGGGTAATGTTGTTATACGTCACTTTACGTTTATAGGAAGTGAGGAAAAATACAGGAGTCTGACCGGGATGATGCGCCGGATAAAATGCCCGCCAAATCGTATCTTCGCAACCGGTTGCGCTTGTTGCATATCCCCGGGCACCCCCCCCGCCAAATATTCAATAACCCTCAACCTGATACCTAACATCCCATATCCAACATCTCATACCTAATATCTAACATCTCATATCTAACATCTCATATCTAACATCTCATACCTAACATCTCATACCTAACATCTCATATCTAACATGTATCGTACACATAATTGCGGCGAATTGCGCGAGCAGCACATCAATGCCCCGGTAACCCTTGCGGGTTGGGTGCAGACCGTGCGTAAGTTTGGAAGTATTACGTTTGTGGACCTGCGCGACCGCTATGGCATCACGCAGTTGTATTTCAACGAAGCACTTACCCAACAGCTCGACGAAAAGCCCCTGGGCCGCGAGTTCGTGATTCAGGCCGAAGGCAAAGTGATCGAAAGAACGAGTAAGAATGCCAAAATCGCGACCGGTAATATCGAGATCGAAGTGAGCGCCTATACCGTACTGAATAAATCGTCGGTGCCGCCGTTTACCATCGAAGAAGAAACCGATGGCGGCGAGGAACTGCGTATGAAATACCGCTACCTCGACCTGCGCCGTCCTACGCTGCAACGTAACCTGGAACTGCGTTACCGGGTAAACCGTTCTGTGCGTAACTATATGGACGCACAGGGTTTTTACGATATCGAAACGCCTTTCCTGATCAAGTCCACACCGGAGGGCGCACGCGACTTTATCGTGCCTTCCCGTATGAACGGCGGACAGTTTTATGCCTTGCCGCAAAGTCCGCAGACCTTTAAGCAATTGCTGATGGTAAGCGGTTATGACCGTTACTACCAGATCGTAAAATGTTTCCGTGATGAGGATCTGCGTGCCGACCGCCAGCCGGAGTTTACCCAGATCGACTGCGAGATGGCCTTTGTAGAGCAGGAAGATATCCTGAATATGTTCGAAGGCCTGACCAAACACGTGTTCCGCGATGTGAAAGGAATGGAGTTCGCAACAGCTTTCCCGCGTATGACCTGGTCGGAGGCGATGAAGCGTTATGGTAACGATAAACCGGATATCCGTTTCGGTATGGAACTGAAAGAGCTGAAAACACCCGCCGGCGCCTTGGATGAACACGACGAAAGCCTGGACCTCGTTGGTGGTGCGGCTTTCAAAGTAATGGACGATGCCGAATACGTGGTAGCGATCGCAGCACCGGGTTGCAGCGAATACACCCGTAAGCAACTGGATGAACTTACAGATTGGGTAAAACGCCCGCAGATCGGTATGACCGGCCTGATGTATGTGAAATGCAATGCGGACGGTAGTCTGAAGAGTTCGGTAGATAAATTTTACGACGAAGCCCGCTTAAGGGTATGGGCCGACCAATGTGCGGCACAACCCGGCGACCTGATCCTGGTACTGGCTGGCCCGGCGGAGCGTACGCGTAAAGCCATGAGCGAGCTGCGCCTCGAAATGGGCAACAAGCTTGGCTTACGCAAACGGGACGAGTATAAGCCTTTATGGGTAATCGACTTCCCGCTGCTGGAGTTTGCAGAGAACAATGACGATGGTGGCGGCGCAGGTCGCTGGGTTGCCCGGCACCATCCGTTTACCGCGCCCAAGCCCGACCAGATCAGCTGGATGCAGGACCCCGCGCGATACCCCTATATCAAGGCCAATGCCTATGACCTGGTACTGAACGGTACCGAGGTGGGCGGTGGTTCGATCCGTATCTACCAGCGCGACCTGCAGCTGAAAATGTTTGAAGCATTGGGTATCGACGAGCATGAGGCCCAGGAAAAATTCGGCTTCCTGTTGGGCGCCTTCGAATACGGAGCGCCGCCGCATGGCGGACTGGCATTGGGTTTCGACCGTCTTTGCGCTTTGCTTGGCGGCGACGAGACCATCCGCGATTATATTGCCTTCCCTAAAAACAATTCGGGACGCGATGTGATGCTGGATGCCCCTTCTGCTGTGAACCCGGTACAACTGGATGAACTGCAACTGAAGATCGTAGAATAAATAAAATTAACCAGGTATAAAGCAAACGGGGCAGCCACTTCAATGGCGCCCCGTTTTATTATTGGAAGAAACGCCTGATCTTTTGCAGCAGCGATGTCTTTTCACCTGGTTGTTGCGTTACCGGCCGTTCTGTAGCCGGTTGTTCTTGTTCCGGTTGTTCTGTTGTCGATTGTTTTGTTGCCGGTGTAGGCATAGCGGGTGGTACCGGTGGCGGTTCCTGCCTGCGCATGTCCGGTATACCGGCTGCCAGCCCGGGGGTAAAACCAGCCTGTTCCATGGCATTCCTAAACAATGTTATAAAGTCGTCCAGTTTTTCGGGCAGCAGGTTGATATCCGTAAGATGCTCGGCCCTGTCGTTGTAAGGGATTACGATACCATTACCGGAAAAGGGGCGGTAGACATAATGCCGCCATTGCTTCCATACCGCCTGCATATCGTGCGGTGCAAAAAGAGGACCTAATTTATAGGATAGAAAGGTTTTTATTTTCCAAAGGTCTGTTTTGTCGGCCTTGCATTCGGCCAGCAGGGCGGCAAAACTCTGCTGTAAGGTGGTTGGGGTAAAATCCTTATGCTGTACCAGGTACAACAGGTCCAGCAGGTCCTTGAACCTGGGCCGTACCAGGGTCTGGTGTATTTTCCAGGCTACCTGTAAGGCCAGCGGTGTACTGAACGGAATCGTAAATGGCTCGCCCTGCAAAGGTTTGTACAATAGCGGTACCGGGGCCAGGTCGATGGGCAGGTTAAAGGATACATCCATCGGGAACTCCAGTTCCTGGTCCGCTACCCAGCATTTCAGGTCGGTATTGACCGTTGGGAAATCATCATCCATAGCATAGTCGATCCTGCGCCAGAATTCATTTTCCTTAAAGTCGCGGAACCGTACGCCATCATCAAAGGCCAGGCGGGTTACAGCTGTGGCCCAGGCATCCAGTTGAGTCCTTGCTGTTTCCTCGTCGGGGAAACGATCGAGGCAAAGCCAATCCAGGTCGCCGGGTATGCGTGGTACATTAGCCGGGAAATACTGCCGGGTAACATAACTGCCCTTCAGCATGAAAGGCAGGCCTGTAGCGGCAGACCTGCGGATAAAACCTTCGTAGGCAATCATCAGTTGTATTTCTTCATCCGTCATCATAACCCGGGTATTGGTTCTGTTGTTTTGTTGTTATGGTTTTTCCTGGGGCTTTTAATGCCTATGCGGGCAACCATCCGGCATCCAGTTTTTCATGGTCGTCATACAGGCAGTATTCGGCTTGCTCCTTGATCAGCCCGATGCCTTGCTGGTGCAGGTCTTTGTGCAAAGCTGCAATTTTTTCGTTGAACACGGCCTCCGTATCGTATACCCGAAGCGTGAGGAAACGCCTGCCTGGATCATGTTTTAGCGTATTGCGCGACAGGTGCACTTTATGATCATGGCACAATACCGGCAGTGCCGCTTGTGCCTCATAATTGATTTTTCCATGCCATTCAAAATAATGGGTCGCCGGTAGTTTCCCGTTTTGAAACAGTGATGCATCTGTTGCCGGCACTTCTATCTTTATCCTTGTTACCGGGTATCCTGCTGCGCGTAATTGGCCGGCCAGGCTGTGTGCCGCCGCCAGTGCCTGATCCAGGCTTTTCATATAAACGATCTTATTCAGCATGGGCTGATGCCTGCTTTGACCCTGTGCCAGTTCGATGATCATGGGTTTGGCGAGCAACTGCCGGCAGTATCCGGCAAAGGCAGTTTCCTGCTCCGCTGCCAGCGGTACTACGGTAAGGTGCAGTTCGAAAGGGATGGATTGCGGTAACTCAGGCATTTTTGTTGGGTAAGCGATCATGGCGCTCTTGCATTTTAGGGCAAGGACCGGGTTTGTGATACTCAAAAATAAGGTAATCAGGCAGCAACTCAATCCCCGGTCGTTTATCTGTTTGTAAACAACAACCGGGTTTGTAGGGGGGCAATACTTTGGCAGCCCTGCAAGTCTTAGGGCCACACGGCTCAAGGCAGGTTTGCAGATTACTGCCCGAGGCTTTCGCGTGACTTTATATTAAAATCATATTGCTCCTGTACAGGTGCCACCGCGCGTTTGCTTTTCTTGAGGTCACCTTCTTTCGACCATAAGGGTGGAAAGAAATTGATTGTCTGGTCGCCGCTTATTGTGGGCAGGTCTTTTTCCCAACCTGGCCACCTGGAACTTTTATAAAATTTACCGAGATCCTGGTTAAAACAAAAATCAAGAAATTCAGTGTAAGTGATATCCATCGGTTCCAGGTTCAGATCATCCGGTGGCCAATAGTATACCTTACCTGCATCTTTGCCCAGGCCGCCGCCATTCAAAAGGAAGAAGCCACCGCTGGCGTCGTCGGCGATAAGCAAAAACGGAGGTTGGGTGCCAAAATCGGTAAAGGCTTTTCCTTTGTTCCAATCAGGCAAGGATCTGTTAAGCTTGATGCTGCCCGATCCCAATACCCTTATCCAGCCACCATCGATAAGCAGGCCGCCGGTATTGAATACGATGGCGCCCATCGGGGAACGGGTTGTTACCTGGCATTTATATAAGGCATCCTTCGCTTTGGCACTGTCGACCGGCAGTACTTCCACTTTATTGCGGGCTTTACTGATACCTTCTGCAACGAGGGCCCAGCCGTTTTCTTGTTGGTTAATCAGCGCTTCAAACGGGCGCTGGTTGTTTTGGGCTTGCACAGCAGGTGCGCAGCCCAGGACCAGGAATGCGATCCAATGGATTTTCATGAATTGTATTATGGAGATAATTTATGATGTTAGGTGCTGAAAGGTATGGATAGCAAAGTCAATACTGGAAACGGTAAAACCGGTGGCTTTGGTCTACCTGCATTTGGTTGTCGCGGAACCAGGTTACAAATGCGCTCCAGCGTCTTTGGTTTTGGGCTTGCCATTTATTAAATTCTTCTTCGTTACCTTTCATGAGCAGCCAGTAATTGTAGGCTTCGATAAAACCCGCATCTTTAATTTTCTTCTGGTAGTCGAAAAGGATATTGGGGTATTTAGCTGCAAAGTCTTCTGAAAAATATTTATTGATAAAGGCGGTACGTATCCTGTTGAGCGAGGCGATATCTATTCGTTGTTCGCCGATGATCGAAAGCGAGGTCAGCAGCTCGTAACACCCGGCCGCAAAGGGCAGCTTGAAGTTTTTCAGGTCTTTCGCATCGGCGGCGATAATAACCGTATTCTTCGAAAAACTTACGGACATGGTATCGCCATTAATCCTGATCTCGCTTTTATAGGTATCGTACAGCAGTTTGCTGATCTCCGCCGTACGCGCGGTATTGCGTTCCAGGTTCATGAATATTTCCCCGTAGATCATGCCCCATACCTCTTCTGAAGAGTTACAGTATAATTTGGCGGCGCGGTAATAGTTGGCGGGGAATGCAGGATCGGCGGCTATTCCTTTTTCGTAAAAAGACAATGCTTTTTCGTAGGCTTTCTGGTTCTGTTGTACATTCCCCATTTCCGTATACAGCAGCCCCGAGCCCGGAAATTTTTTCAAACCCTTGTTATAGGTTTCTATGGCCAGGTCGGGTTTGCCCTGGTAATCGTACACATTACCCAGGCTTTGGTAGATCTGCACGATCGGGTTTTTGCGTTTTACCAATTCCTGCAATAGGTGCTCCGCCTTGCTGTATTCTTTTTTATACATATAGGCATAGGCAATTTCGTAAGGATAGCGCATGTCTTCGGGATCGAGTTGCTGCGCTTCTTCCAGCAGCTTTATCGCCTGGTCAACCTTTCCTTCTTCGTCTTCGAGCCGGAGGGCTTCCTGGGCTTTGGCCTGCGCCCTTTCTTTATCAGATTGGCTGTATGCTCCGGTGTACAACAGGCATAGGCTTGCAGTAGTAAGCAATAGTTTTTTGATCATGGTAAGCAGGATAAGCTGGCGTTTATATCGTTTCCGGGTAAAATGCGGGTGCTCAAAAATAATATAATTCGCCGGTATCCAAAGCAAGAGGTGTGCGGGGCAAGCAAGCCATGTTACTCCTATACAGGCGCTTCCGCATCACCATTGCCTATGGCCGCCTCTTGCCGGCGTAAACGCCAACGCAGCAACCAGCGTACGATGTGGATGAACAGGCTCAACCCGCCTCCGATGATCCAGAAAAAGAAGAATATGCCGATGGCGAACATGCCACAGTTGAGGTTGTCCCGGTTCAGGGGCACACTTTCAACCCATAAGATGGGGAAAAGAAAAAAGTTCAGGAAGAGGAACAGGAGCAGGATCAGAACGCCTGCGTACTTTTTGCGCCCCCAGATCCAATAAAACAGGATCTGGGCGCTGACGGACAGGATGACGGTCAGTACCATAGTTGGGGTGTTAGGTTATTGTTTATACCGGATAGCAGGCGTAGGTAACCTTTGGACCTGCTAATATTATGTTTAAATGTCCCGCGACCAGATCAGCAGATCGGGCGATGATCCTGCAATGAAGCTGCGGCCCGTATCTGAGAAGCCGTAAGCCCGGTCGATGCCGTAGGGAAACGATGCAATTTTATGCTGTACCTTGGTGTGTATATTGTAGATGCAAAGCCGGGCTGCTTTATCGTTCTTTGCTTCCGGTAAACTGAAAATCCTGACCTCCCACCCATCAGCTGTTGCCTGTTTCAAGGGGTTAGGGTATTCAAACCCGCCGCAGGTAACCCTTTCGCCTGCCAGCGGACCAAAGCCGGGCACTGCGCCGTTTGTATCAGCCCCGGGATAATCGGTATTACGGTCCCTGGCAACCCGTTGCCCGCTGATACAATCGAATATACCCCTGCCTTGCGCCGAAAGCACCATAAGCATATCGGTGCCGGGTTGGAAGCCCAGTTCCAGCAAGCCGCCAACCGCATGTTCTTCTTTACGCTGCCAAAGCGCATCGCTTTTGTTTTTCAGCGTTTTTTCGGGCAGCCATTCCAGCATCTGTAATATCATCTGTTTGTCTGATTCCCGGCCGGTCCAGTGGTGGTGGTGCGACATGAGTTCGAGGAGATAAGTCCTGTATACCTTTTGCAGGCGCCAGTTAGCAATGTATTTCGAAGGGATGACCAGGCATACGCTGCGATTACTATTCCGGTGTTTACCGATCACTTTTATTTTTTCATAACCATCACCCCATTGATGCGGCAGGCAATACACTTTTGTGCCCGGGGCAAAATGCCGGGTGCCATAGCGGGGCTGACCGTCTTTGCCGGCATAGGGATGTTCGATAATATTGCCGGTAAGGCACCAGGCAAAGCGGGCCCCTGTATCGTCCGTACTGTGATCCTTTTCCGGCTCAATAGTACCGGCATCGTTGCCCTTGCTTAACCATTGCCGGATACTGCTTATGATGGTGCTGAAGATCATACTGCAAATTAAGCAATTACCCCTTAAGCTGTGGTATTGCCTTTAATACAAAAGCAGGCCCATTGGGCCCGCTTATTGCAGGGGGGTGTTATAAAAAACTATGGCAATGGTTTTAATCGCCGCCGCCTACGGTGATGGTAATATCGCCTGATCCGCGGCTTTCCTTCGCGTCGGTCGATACCTTGGGTGGTTTGCTGCCAAACTTCCAGGTATTGTTATCCGGCGTCCGGTCGATCAGTTTGTTGTAAGGATCCAGGCCTGCGCTCAATGGTTTTTCATTCACCACGAACTCGAATGTTTTCTCAGGCTGGTCCATTTTTATCTTTTGCAGCAACAGCTCTTTTTCGGGCGCAGTGCTGTGTTTGTCCTGTTGTTCGGCAAAGATGCCGATGTCGATATAGTCGGCTACCGGTATTTTCTGTTGCTTGCCCACGCTATCGGCCCTGAATTTGGCGCTGCCCACGGTCAGTTTTACTTTGTAGCGGCCATCGGCTGTGGCAGTATACGACAGGTCTTTCACATAGTTCTCATAAACGGTTATGGTTTCAAACATGTCTTTGATCACGTACTTCAGGCTGTCGGGTGTGGCGGCACGCAGGTAGTTTACGAACTCGATGGCATTGGTATACGGTGGCTCCTGGAATGCTTTATCGCGGATGTATTGACGCAGCGCACCATTCAGCACATCTTCGCCCAGGTAATCCTTAAGGGCATACATAATCACGCTACCCTTGTTGTAATGAATATAGTCCTGGTTTTCGCAAAGCATCAGAGGCACTTCTTTCTTGGTCTCGCGGGTACGGCCCTGCAGGTATAGATCCATTTCATACTTCAGGAATTTTTTCATGGCCTGCTTGCCGTATTCTTTTTCCATAACCATTAAGGCCGAGTATTGCGACATGGTTTCCGACATTACTACGCAACCCTGTACATCGCCGCCGATTACCTGGTGGGCCCACCATTGGTGCGCTACTTCGTGGGCGGTAATATAAAATGGCACATCGATCTTGGCGTTGTTCTTATCATCCACTTTGGCAATGAAACCTACCGATTCGGAGAAGGGTATGGTATTGGGGAAGGACTGGGCAAAGGAGGCGTACCGCGGGAATTCGAGGATGCGTACCTGGCGGTGCTGGTACGGACTGAAGTTGCGGGTATAATAATCCAGCGATTTCTTGATGCTCTTAACCATGCGGTCCAGGTTGTATTCATGCCCCTTCTGGTAATAGATCTCGATATTCACGTCGTTCCATTTATCTCTTTTTACCTCGTAAGTAGCACTCAGGAAGGAATAGAAGTTCAGGATGGGACTATCCATCTTATAGCTGTAATATTTGCGGCCATTGGCTTTCCATTCTTTCTGCAGGTAACCCGGGGCGATGGCGACCTGGTCGCCGGCGGTGCTTACCTCGGTTTCGAAACGGATCCAGTCCGCATCGTTAGAGATATAGGTATTCATACGGGCTGCCGAGTCGCGGATGTCGGCCATGCGGGGCTTGGGCGCCAGCCCGTATTTTTTCCTTGCAGCATTGGCGCTTAACTCTCCCGCCGGGTTGTAGCCAATGGAGGGGAAGACCATGTTGTTGAAAAAGGTGCCGTTGTGTACAACCGAAGTCTCCGTGCCGCTGTTGGTAAAGCCGACGGGCTGATAGGTAATGTCGAAGTCGAAACGGATGGAGTCGCCGGGTTGCACGGGACTATTGAGCCGGAAAAGCTTAACGCCATAAAGCACGTCGTTACTGAGTACGGTAGCGGGTACGGCCGGCTCCAGCCTGGCATAGTGGTAATAGCTTTTCTCGTCGCTGGTATAGTTGATAAACAGGGTATCCACCGGGAAGTTATGTTTGTTCTTCAGGTAGTAAGATCCTTTTACCTGTACTTTACGCTCCGAAGGATAGATGTCCACTTTGGAGCTGGAGGAGATAACCCTCAGCTGCGGGGTGTTCAGGTACCTGCGGTATTTCTTTTCGGCTGTTACCTGCAGGACTTCGTTCTCTTTGGGTGTACGGTAAATGTTCAGCACTTTCGTATTGTAATAGATATAACTTCCGGTGGCTACAGCCAGCAGGGCAAAGCCTGTGAGACCCAGCTTAAGACCGCGGCCATAGGTGCTTTTGGCAAGCCGGAACCTGGCCTTTAATCCTTTTTCCTTACCACGGGCATAGACCATCAGCGAGAGTAATGCCAGTACCAGCACGATGCTCAGCCAATAGGTCTTGAACAGCAGCCAGGGACCGGTAGTATGCCCGAAGCCGTTCATGTCGGAGTAGGGCATAGTAGGACCGGAAGAGTTAAAGATATACAGGTTATTATCCCACTCGAGCAGGCGGAAGATCATATTGACAAACAATACCGGCAACAGCGACAGGAAGAAGCCCAGGTATTTGTTGGGACTGATTACCTGCAGGGCCATACACATACCGGCCACGATGCTGAAGGATACCAGCGACTTGAGTGAAGCCAGGAGGTACTGTAATGGCTGTACATCGTAGAAGGACATGGAAAACTGGATCAGGATGCCGGCCACGATGCTGATGCCCAGCAATACGGCGACTACATAAACCAGGGCCAGGTATTTGGAAAAGAACAGGCTGGTATTGCTTACCGGTGTGGCGCCGATCAGTTCGTCCACTTTCTGCTCGCGTTCCCGCCATACAATGGTGCCGGAAAAAAACACGATCAGGATCAGGATAAAGAACTGGAAGATGGCGCTTACCGACTGCAGGAGCTCGTAGGTTACCGGGTAGGTTTCGGTGTCGTAGAAGGATCCCATAAACTGCGAGAGGATAAACATCATTACCACACCGAGCGCGCAGATAATGATAAAGAAAGAACTCCGGGTCATTTTACGGAACTCAAAGCCGGCCAGGTAAAACAACTGTTTCCGGTTTTGTGCGGCCGAGAAAACCTGGGATACCCTGGGCAATTGGGATAGGGAGTGTACAGGGGCTGAAGCGCCCTGGGTATCCTCAGATTTACGGCTGAACCATTTGAGTGGTGTCAGGAACTGGCTGAACTGGAAACGGAAATAACTGGCCAGGGTAATCAGCACGGCAATCGCCAGCCACAACAGCCTGTTGTAAAGCAGTACGCCTTGCAGCGGTACGGGGCGTGTGTTCTGGTCGTCGGGTGTCCAGTATTGAGTAATAAGGCTCAGCGCTTCGGAACCGAAAGGCTCCAGTATGGCGGCCAGTGTTTTATTATCCAGGTCGGCGGTAATGCTGGCCGTTATGGTGCGGATAACCAGTAGTATGATACAGAACAGGTAGGCCGGCAGGGTGCTGCGGGTAAAGGTGGTGAGCGAGAAAAAGATGGCGCCCAGCAACAACAGGTTCGGTACCGAGAAAATAAGGAAGGGCAGTACAAAGTCGGCCAGGTGGAAAGGCCCCGCCAGCGGTGTACCTGCGGCCGCCAGGCAACCGAAGTAATAGCCCGTTACCTGTGCCGAAAATACGAAAAGGCCCAGGATAAAGGCGCCGCCGAAACGTCCGAAAAAGTAGGCGGGTTTAGAGATTGGCTTGGTAAAGAATAAGGGATGGATATTGTACTCATAGTCCTTCTGGATGGCGGTGGCCATCAGCGCAACCAGGATGACGCCATTAACCAGGCCCAGGATGTTATCGTTAAGGCCTACAAGCAGGTTGGATACCGACAGGGCCGAGTTCATCACGATATTGGAATCGGCGGTGGCAGTATTGAAAAAGCCGGCTTCGGCCAGGCCGATCAGCAGGGATATCAGCAAGAAGATACCGAAAAAGATATACGTAGCAGGCTTTTTGAAACCCTGCCGGAGCTCGAACAGGAATATTTCTTTGAACATAGCGGCAGGTTAGTTTTTGGTGATGGTGGAGAAATATACATCTTCTAATCCGCCGTCGATGGCTTCGAAACCGCCGTCGGGGCTGCTGTCGGCGTATACATGGATTACGAAGCGGCCGCCGGTAGCCTGGGCCGAGATGACATGGAAATTGCTGCGGTAGCCGGCTACTTCATGCTTGTCGACATACTTGCGCCAGATCTTTCCTTTTACGGTATCCAATGCTTCGGCCGGTGTGCCCGACAGCATAATGCTGCCTTTGTTCATCACCACCATTTTCTGGCACAAGCTGCTCACATCGTCCACGATATGGGTCGAGAGGATCACGATTACCTGTTCGCCGATTTCGCTCAGCAGGTTATGAAAGCGGTTGCGTTCCATAGGGTCGAGGCCGGCAGTGGGTTCATCCACGATCACCAGTCTCGGACTGCCCAGCAGGGCCTGCGCAATGCCGAAGCGCTGGCGCATACCGCCGGAGTAGTCGCTTACATAACGTTTGCGGGCTTCGTACAGGTTGGTTTGCTGGAGCAGCGCATCCACGATCTGTTTGCGTTCGGCCTTATTGCTGATGCCTTTCAGTACGGCAAAGTGGTCGAGCAGGCTCAGCGCCGAAACCTTGGGATAAAAACCGAAATCCTGGGGCAGGTAGCCCAGGGTTTTTCGCAGGGCTGTTTTGTCCTGCAGTACATTGATATTACCCAGCGTAATGCTTCCGCTATCCGGCTCCTGCAAGGTGGCGATCGTACGCATCAACGAGGACTTGCCCGCTCCGTTGGGGCCCAACAGGCCAAACATACCTTTCTCTATAGTCAGGTTAATATTGTTCAGGGCCTTGAGGCCATTAGCGTAAGTTTTACTTACATTTTCGATTTTTAAGTCCATGTAGCAGATCGTATTTGCTTTTGAATGATGGATAAACGGAAGTATACCGGTTCAATATTGTTGATGCAAACATAATATACCTGCTCCGGCAGGCAGTAAATTATTAGACGTGCCCCTCTAAATATTCGACAAAAAGGAGGCGTGCGGTTTTGTCGAAGAAAAAGCCCCTTTCGTCGAAAAAAAGTTTTGAGAGGGCAATACGCGTTACCGCCGGCAGTATACGACGCCATAAAAAATGGGAAGGCCCATAAGGCATCTGTCCTATCTTATCCGGCTAAAAAGCAAACGGGCTGCACCTTTGGAGGTACAGCCCGTTCATTTATCGAAAAATGTAGTGTTATACGTTAAAGCGGAAGTGCATCACATCGCCGTCATTCACCACGTATTCCTTGCCTTCGATACGCAGCTTGCCCTTTTCTTTAGCCACTGCCTCGCCGCCCAGGGTTACATAATCGTCGTAACCGATCACCTCGGCCTTGATAAAGCCTTTTTCGAAATCGGTATGGATCACGCTCGCAGCCTGCGGCGCTTTCCAGCCCTGGTGAATGGTCCAGGCACGTACTTCCTGTACACCTGCGGTAAAGTAAGTGATCAGGTCGAGCAGTTGGTAAGCCGAGCGGATCAGGCGGTTAAGGCCGGGTTCGGTAAGGCCATACTCGGAGAAAAACAGTTCTTTATCTTCCGGGCTTTCCAGTTCGGTAATCTGGGCTTCGATATTGTTGTTCATCACGATTACCTGGGCGCCCTCTTCGGTAGCTACTTTGGTAATGGCTTCGCTGTACTTGTTGCCGGTAAGGATAGCGGCCTCGTCTACGTTAGCCACATACAATACGGGTTTTTCGGTAAGCAGGAACAGGTCGGCAATAGCTTCTTTATCTTCGCCTTCGAGTTTCAGGCCGCGGATATTTTTACCTTGTTCCAGGTGGTTTTTGCATTGCAGCAATACATCCAGCACGCGTTTCGCTTTCGGATCGTTTTTGGCGATCTTTTCGGTACGGGCTATTTTCTTTTCTACACTGTCCAGGTCTTTCAGCTGCAGCTCGGTATCTATAATTTCTTTGTCGCCTACGGGGTTGATGGCGCCTTCGTCTCTTAAGATGTTTTCGTCTTCAAAGCAACGTACCACGTGGATGATCGCATCTACCTCGCGGATATTGGCCAGGAACTTATTACCCAGGCCTTCGCCTTTAGAGGCGCCTTTTACGAGGCCGGCGATATCTACAAACTCGATAGCGGTAGGCACTACGCGCTGTGGCTGTACAATAGCCGAAAGTTTGTCGAGGCGGGTATCGGGTACGTCTACAAGACCAACGTTCGGTTCAATAGTGCAAAAGCGGTAATTGCTGGCCTGTGCCTTGGCGCTGTTGCTTACTGCGTTAAAAAGAGTCGATTTTCCTACGTTGGGTAGTCCTACTATGCCTACTTGTAAAGCCATGGTTTTTTTGAAAATTTTTGCAAAGGTAAAGGATTCGGAGCAGAGAAAATAACAGCATATTTTATTATATGTAATATACTTTTATTTGTATTTTTTAGCTAATTTTTCCAGGTTTTTGCCTGTGAATATTATCAAAATATTATTAAATTTGGTTAGTGCTAATTTCTTATAAAAACAACTATTAGTATTATGGAACATACGATGATCGTAAAAGAAGAAGTCGGACAATATACCATGGCCCCTTCGCTGGTGGACCAAACCGAGCATTGGAAAGAGGAGCTTTCCTATGCCGTAAGATTAGGGAATGAATTTAAGGGGAAAACCACCATAACGTTTGCCACTACAGAGGGCGACCGTACCGTACAGACAACAGTATGGTCGCTTACGGATTATTATATCGCCCTTAAAGGCGGTATCACAATTCCTTTAAAAAGTATTACGGAAGTACATTTTTAGTACGAATGTTTTACTTTTGCCCCCATCATGCGCATAGCGGTTAATACAAGATTATTTTTAAAAGGCAGGTTGGAGGGTATCGGATGGTTTGCCCATGAAGTATTGTCCCGCATGGTTAAAAAACACCCGGAACACGAATTTATCTTCATCTTCGACCGTCCCTATCATAAAGATTTTATTTTTGCACCTAATGTAACCCCTGTGGTACTCAAACCACAGGCCCGGCATCCGGCTTTATATTACCTCTGGACAGAGTGGGGTATTCCCCGTATCCTGAGGAAATATAAAGCCGATGTTTATTTTTCGCCCGACGGACTGGGCAGCCTGCGTACCAAAGTACCTACCTGCGTTACCATTCACGACCTGGCCTATAAGCATTATCCCGAATTTATGGATAAAATGCACCGCTGGCACTATGCGCATTACCTGCCCCGGTTTGCCCGGCATGCCCGCAGGATCATTGCCGTATCTGAATATACGAAGCAGGATATCGTAAAGCAATTTGACCTGCCCGAATCCAAGATCGATGTGGTGTACAATGGCGCTCACGATGGTTACGGTCCCATAAGCTACGAGGAAAAACAAAAGGTAAAGGAGCAATATACCGGCGGCGAGGAATTTTTCCTGTTTACCGGCGCCCTGCATCCGCGCAAGAACGTGGTGAACCTGCTGAAAGCCTTTGTCAAATTCAAGAGAAGACAACGCAGCCGCATCAAACTGGTGATCGTGGGCCGTATGGCCTGGCAATACAGCGAGATCGTAAAGGCCAAAGATCATATGCCTTATAAAGAAGATGTGGTATGGGCCGGTTACCTGGATGTGACCGAACTGGCGCGGATCACGGCTTCGGCTTATGCCTTGGTGTACCCATCGTTGTTCGAAGGTTTTGGTATCCCGATCGTGGAGGCCATGACGAGCGATGTGCCGGTAATCGTATCCGACAGTTCGTCGATGCCCGAAGTAGGCGGGGCTGCGGCCTTGCTGGTCGACCCGGCATCGCCCGACGATATCGCCGAAAAAATGATGATGATTTACAAAGATGAAACCTTGCGCGACCGGATGATTGCCGCTGCCCGCGTGGAAAAGCTGCGCTTCGACTGGGACCGCTCGGCCGACCAGGTATGGGAGTGCCTGATGAAATGCGTGGAACCCTGAGTGGTGTAAGCAATCCCTAAAAGATATAAAAGAAGCCGGCTGATCCAAGGATCAGCCGGCTTCTTTATGAAGTTGCCCACCGGGCTTACCGGATCAGCATATGACGGTCGGCATCGAGCCGCAGCATAATGAATAACAGGATGCTGAACGACAGGAGCGAGGTGCCGCCGTAACTCAGCATCGGCAAGGTGATACCGATTACCGGCGCCAGGCCCATGGTCATCGACAGGTTAATGGCAAAGTGGAAAAAGAGAATGGCGCCCACACAATAAGCATAAACCCGGCTGAAAAGCGATCGCTGCCGCTCGGCAATAAATACGATACGCAGCAATAACGTTACATAAAGCAGGACCAGGAAACTGCTGCCTACAAAGCCAAACTGTTCGCCCACCCCGCAAAATACAAAGTCGGTATTCTGTTCCGGCACAAAGGAGTATTTCGTCTGCGTACCGTGCATAAATCCTTTGCCCACCAGGCCGCCGCTGCCGATGGCGATCTTCGACTGGCGCACGTTATAGTCGGCATCTTTCTTTACCACGGTGCCCGGTTTCTGGTACTCCTGGGGCACATCCTGGCCCAGCATCGAATAGATACGCTCGGTCTGGTAACCCTGGAACACATGTTTGAACACATAAGGCACCAGCACCTGCGAGAACAATACGGCAATAAGCCAGGCGCCTGCAATAATGATGATGATCAGTTTATTTCTTTTGATCTGTTTCCACAACAGCCAGAAGGCCAGGATCGGGATGACGGTGATAATGATAAACAACGGCAACCGCTCTACAAGCAGGGTGGCCAGTACAATGCCGGCCGTCGAAAAACCGATGGCCAGGATCGCATTGGGTAAGCCCTCGCGGTACATGGCCAGGAAGAAGGCAAAGTAAACCAGGGCAAGTCCCGTTTCGTTCTGTTTGATAATGATAAGACAGGGTACCAGTACGATGGCAGAGGCTATAAGCCGATCCTTCAGGGTTTTGAAATTGGTCTCGGGCGCAGAGAGGAAACGGGCCAGCGCCAGGGCGGTAAATATTTTACAAAGCTCTCCCGGCTGGAAACTGAACGACCCGAATTTTATAAAACTATGCGAACCCTTTACCTCCGAACCCACGGCAAAGGTGGCCAACAGGAGCAGGATGCCCACGAGGTAAGAGAGATAGGCCACCGAACTGAAAAACTTACTGTCGGTAAGGATAATGATCAGGCCCGTTACCAGCGATATGGCCAGCCACATGAGCTGTTTCATATGGCTTTTGCTCATGTCGAAAAACGGTTCGTCGAAGCTGATGTACTCTACTGAATACACCGCCGAGATACCGATGGTTACCAGGGCCAGGTACAGGAAAATTACGGGCCAGTCGATGCGGGCGGTAATGGGTTTCCGGGCTATGCTCATTAGGATGAAAATATTGTAATCAGGAAATTTTTATGTTGCCGGGTTCCGGGTCTAACGCACATTCAGTTTGTAATAGTCCCGGAGAATGCGTTTTACCAATATCGTATCGCGTTGTTTTTTGACGCTGTCCTGTGTCCGCTTGTCGGCGGTACGCAGCAACTCGCGCATCAGGTCTTTTTGCCGTTGCAGGGAGTCGATCGTCCGGATATAACTTTTTACGGTATTGGCTTTATACATTTTGTCCTGCAGGGCCAGCCTTGCAGGGGCTTTAATGGTGTCGTTCAGGTATTTTTCCATCATCAGGCTGGCGATAGGGCCGGCCCAGGTGGCGCCATACCCCGAGTTCTGAACGATTACGGCAATGGCGATTTTCGGATCATTTTTGGGTGCGAAACAAACGAATACCGAGTGGTTGTCGAGTTTTACCCTTTGCCCGTCGATCGCAGCATAGTTTTCCACGGTACCTGTTTTACCGCATACTTCCACACCGGGTAGTATGGCTACACGGCCCGTACCCTTGTTGACCACGTCTTCCATACCGGCGATTACCGCGCCGAAGGCGGTATCGGAGATATGGGTTACTTCGTGTTTCTCCAGGTATTTGCCCAGTACCGGGTCCTTGCTGTTACCGGCTACACTTTTTACGAAGTGCGGTATATAATAGTAACCCCTGTTGGCGATCAGGCACATGGCATTGGCCATCTGGAGCGGCGTCATATCGATCTCGCCCTGTCCCATACCAACCACCACCATGTTACAGGAGTTCCAGTGGCTGTTATAGATCCGGTCAAAATAATTGGAGTCGGGTACGTTACCCCGGTTCTCGCCGGGGATATCGATGCCCAGCGGGTGCCCCAGGCCGAAGCTGGAGAGGTAGTCGTGCCAGCGCTGCACCCCTTCGTGTACGCCGCCCGCCCACTTTTGGGCATCTACGGTAAGCCGGAATACGTGGCAGAAGTAGGAGTTGCAGGAGTTGGCCATGGCCAGGCGCAGGTTGGCTGCGTGGCCGCCACCGGAGTGGGTACAGCCAATGCGGCGCCCGCAGGCATAATAACCGCCGCCGCAGGGATACCCGAATGCAGGTGTGATAACCCCCACATCCAGACCGATAAGCGCGGTAAGGGGTTTGAAGGTAGAGCCCGGCGGGTATTGTGCCAGGATAGCCCGGTTGAACAAGGGCCGGGTATAATTTTTGGAAAGCTCGTTGAAGTTTTTGCCGAAGTTGGCGCCGGAAAGCATGTTCGGGTCATAGGTAGGCCCGGATACCATAGCCAGGATACCACCGGTTTTGGGGTCGATCGCGATGGCACTGCCGATTTTGCCGCTCATCAGTTTTTCGCCATAGGCCTGTAGTTCCGCGTCCAGGTAGAGTTCCAGCGTCTTGCCGGCAATGGCCGGCGTATCCATGGTGCCGCTTTTATACGAATCGCGTGGCCGGTTCAGCACATCGCGTACCATATATTCCACACCCCGTTGGCCGCGCAATACCTCTTCGTACTTGCTTTCCAGGCCGCTTTGCCCCACGTAGTCGCCCTGGCGGTAGGAGGCAAAGCGCTCGCTTTCCAGCATCTTGGGGCTTACCTCGTTCAGGTAGCCGAAAATATGGGCGCCTATGCCCAGCGGGTAGGTACGGGTATTGCGCTCGATAAGCTCGAAGCCTTCGAACATATAAAGGTTTTCCTGGAGCCGGGCATTCTTTTCGCCGTTGAGGGAAGATTCGTAGATACTCTGTCGCTGGTAACCGTTACGGACGATCAGCTTCTTCATGGTTTTCAGGAAGGTGGCCTTGTCGGTACCCATCACTTCACAAAAAAGCGTGGTGTCGAGGTTTTTAACCTTATTGGGAATAAAAGCGAGGTCGAAGGTCGTGTTGTTGATCAGCAGGGTCTTGCCTTTCCTGTCGAGGATTACACCGCGGGCAGGGTAGACCACTTTCCGGAAAATGGCCTGGTCGTTGGCCATCACCTTATATTTATCTTCAACCAGTTGCAGCATAAAGAGCCTGGCGATCAGGATCAACGCCATGGCAATAAATAAGATGCGGATAACCCAGGTGCGGGGACTTGTTTGACTCGTTTCTGACATGCAAAACCAGGGAAAAGGAGTAATTAGGTACACAAAGATAACTGGACAAAAACATACAAAGCAAAAATTATGCCTGTCGTTTAAAAATAATTAAATTTTCCTTTTACATTTGTTTCAAATCCGCTAGCCTTGTCTGTAATTCAATCCAAAAACACCTCCCCGGCGCGCCTTTCGATCTTTACTGCGAGCGTGCTTGCGGCCATTAGCCTGGTGTTCGTGCTCTTTCTCAGGCAACCCTGGTATATCGATGTCGCGGCCTTTGCGGTTACCTTCATTTCTGCCTATTTTATCTTTTTTTATACCCTCCAGCACTTTATTTACAGAAAGATAAAACTGATCTACAAATTTATCTACCAGACCAAGGCCACTAAAAGGGAAGAGTTCTTTTACCAGAATATCCTGCCCCAGAAATCGATCGACGAAGTGAGCCAGGAAGTACGGCGTTGGGCGCTGGAACAACGCGGCGAAATCGAATTGCTGCAGAAAAACGAACAATTCCGCAAGGAGTTCCTCATGAACCTGGCCCACGAACTGCGGACGCCCATATTTACCGTACAAGGTTATGTGCACACCCTGCTGAACGGCGCTATCGACGATGCTTCGGTAAACCGTAAGTTCCTGAGCAACGCAACCAAAGGCATTCAACGCCTGGTACAGCTGGCCGACGATCTCGACCAGATCTCCAAGCTCGAATCCGGTAAGATCCCGATCATACAGGAGTCGTTTGTGGTGCAGGAGCTGATCCGCGATGTATACGAAGAACTGATGTTGAAAGCCAGGGAACGCAATATAACCCTGCAGATCAAAAAAGGTACCGAATCGCCTATCACGGTGTATGCCGATAAGCAAAAGATAAAACAGGTCATGGTCAACCTGGTCGAAAATGCCTTGAAATATGGAAATGACGGCGGCACGGTTACCGCAGGTTTTTACCAGATGGACGAAGGGCACGTGTATGTGGAAGTGTCTGACGACGGCCCGGGTATTGCCGAACAGCACCTGCCCCGTATATTCGAACGCTTCTATCGTGCCGACCGCAGCCGTAGCCGCGAAATAGGGGGAACCGGCCTGGGGCTTGCCATCGTAAAACATATCGTGGAAGCACATGGACAAACGGTGAATGTGCGCAGTAAGCTGGGGGTCGGTTCGTCGTTTGGCTTCACCCTCGATAAAGGAAAATCATAAACATAAAAAAACACCCGCCAGGATAGCGGGTGTTTTTTTTATCGGTAAGCTTAGCGCTCTTTTCTACATAGATAAATAGTTTCGGAAGGGGAGATCCGGTACCGGTCTGCCAGTTCGGCGGGCATCCGCTCCGCGTAGTCGTCGGTGGTTACCGCAAAGCCGGCTTCTTCCAGTTTTTGTTTATAATCCAGTCCGAAAAGGCGTACATGGTCTTTTTGCCAGTAGTGGATGGCACGCTCTTCGGGCGAGGTAATGCTTTTGTCTTCGTAGGTTTCGGTACGGGTTATATCGATCGGCACCTGGAAAATGCCCCAGCCGCCGGGGCGCATAATGCGGTACAGCTCACGCATGCATTGTGCCGAATCTTCTACATGTTCCAATACGTGGTTGCAAAAGATAACGTCGAAACTATTGTCTTCGAAGGGCGCATGGTGCAGGTCGAAATGCACATCGGCGATAGGCGAGTTATAGTCGCCCGTGGTATAATCCAGGTTCTTCATGCCCCGGAAGATCTTAAAAAAACATTGCTCGGGTGCAATGTGCAGCATCTTATAGGGAGCCGTGAAAAAGTCGGTTTTTTCTTTAAGGTATAACCACAGCAGCCTGTGCCTCTCGAGCGACATGGTGCCGGGACTCAGTACGTTGTTGCGTTCCGCCCTGCCGCTATAGCCATAAGGAAGAAATTTGCGGTAGGTTTTCCCATTGATCGGGTCTTCATAACGGTTGCCGGCATACAGCAGCGGCGATACTTTCTGAAATGCCAGGCTTAACTTAATGAGTATAGGACGGGGTATGGTTCGTAAAAGGAAATGAAACATTTATCGACTTTAATACATTTGATTTGCGAAAATAAGCAATTATTCAACGAATTAAAGTTTTTAGTGCCCCCTGTAATAAGCCGCTATTCCTAAAAAGGGCAGTCCTGCAAAAGGACTGCCCTGTGCCTGGTTGCATTTATAACCGGCGCAACCTGTACGGATGTTGCTATCAGGGAATTATTTCGAGTATAGCATAGTCATTGGGGTTAGGCTGGGGGTACCAGATGGCTTTTACGTCGCCACATACGGTGCAGTTGGATTCGTGTGCCTTAACCATAGCCGACTGGGGAAAGCCGGAGCAGGTTTCACCCACGCCCACGGCATCGCCCAGGCCCGTACAACCCGAGCCCGAAGCCGCCTGGAATATTTTAGCATAAAGAAAGTACTGGGCGCCCGAAGCCGCAGACCCAGGATAATTGGTATAATCGAAGGTCATTACCGTAAAGGGCGGCACGGCAAATTCGGCTCCTTCATATTTCGGTGCGCAGGGATCAATGGTCGGTTCCGACAAGCGCAACGACAGGTGGATGGTACAACCGGTCGTATTGTTGATCTTAATGTTTTTGGCCTGGGCAAAACCGATATGCGAAAGCAGGAGTAATGCCGGGATCATAAAGAAACTTTTCATAAGCAGTGTTTCGGATGGTTAGTTAAAAAAGAAAATTGAGTGCAAGCGGTGGATCGCGCGGTTTAAATGCCCACCGAAGTTCGCCGGTGCCGAGGGCATAAAATGCCCCTTTAGTAAATGATAATTAATGGGTTTCGCTAATAAGAAACCGTGTATGCCTAATTCGTTATCTTCGCCGGCCCCTGGCAATTTTTAATGCAGATAAAAAACGGGGCAGGTTGGTTTTTGTCATCCGGAAAACCATGCTGAGGTATACGTTTGCGCTTCGAATTGGCGGATTTTTTATGGTTTATTTTTTTATCACCAATAAGATGCAGCACCATTTAACGATGCTTGCAGGCCTGGGTTTGCTATTGCTTACCGCCTGCCAAAAGAAGGTATCCCCGGAAAACCGCGGAACTCCTCAACACAGGCTGTTCCGTTTACCGGGTATTGAGCTTGCCGCATTTTTAACTATATTCGTTTCCCGTAACCCGATGGCCGCCAGTAATTGCCGGCCATCGCTTGTATCGTCAACCCCACATCTGTACCTTTATACAATATGGCCTTAAGCAGGATATGGAGCGCTTTTATACTTATCGCGGTATTCGCCGCGGCTCTCCAGTATGTTACCCCCGGCGGCAACCGGCATATCTACAGTAAAATGGTAACCGGTAAGTCAGGCGATACGGCCATGACCCTCCGCTACGACAGCAGCAATGTGCCGCAACAGGTACTGCTGCAACTCGAGGGCAAGGCCGAATACAAAAAAGGGGAAGACCGTATTCTTAAAACCCCGGAAGGTGCCTACCTGGTTTATAAGGAGCAGGCGGCCGATGGGGTATTGGCCACCTGTAAAACCGCGGTGGAGATTTGTATCGGCCTGATCGGTATCATGGCCCTGTTCATGGGTTTTATGAAGATCGCCGAAAACGCAGGTGGGATACGGCTTTTGTCCCGCATTATCGGTCCCTTTTTCGGCAGGCTCTTTCCCGATGTGCCCCGGGGCCACCCGGCTATGGGGCATATGATGCTTAATTTTTCAGCCAACCTGCTGGGGCTGGACAATGCAGCCACACCTTTCGGCATCAAGGCCATGGAAAGCCTGCAGGAGCTCAACCCCGACAAGACCAGGGCCACCAATGCCCAGATCATGTTTCTTTGCCTGCATGCCGCAGGCCTTACCCTGATACCGGTTTCCATTATCGCCATCCGGGCCAAGATGAACGCGGCCAATCCCACCGATATCTTCCTGCCCTGTATGATCGCCACCTTCGTGGCCACCGTGGCCGCTATGATCATCGTATCCCTGCGGCAGAAGATCAACCTGTTCCAGCCGGTTATCCTGGGCTGGATACTCGGTATATCGGCGCTCATCGCCCTCATGATCAGATATATTGCCAGCCTGGATAAAGCGGATATGGAGCTATTTTCCGCAACACTGAGCAATGGCCTTATCCTGCTGATCTTCCTGCTGATCGTTGTGGGCGCTTTGTATAAAAAGATCAATGTGTTCGACGCCTTTGTAGAGGGCGCCAAGGGCGGTTTCGAAACTTCGGTTAAGATTATTCCCTACCTTGTCGGTATGCTCGTCGCCATCAGCCTGCTGCGTACCAGCGGTGTATTCGACCTGGTTACCAATGGGCTCAAATACCTGTTCGGACTGATGCATATGAATACCGGCTTCGTAGATGCCTTGCCTACTGCCCTCATCAAACCCCTCAGTGGCAGCGGCGCCCGGGGTATGATGGTGGATACGATGAAGGTATTCGGTCCCGATTCTTTTGCGGGCCGGCTCAGCAGCGTGTTCCAGGGCAGCTCCGACACTACCTTTTATGTAATTGCCGTTTACTTTGGCGCGGTGGGTGTGAAAAATACCCGGTATGCCATAGGCGCTATGCTGCTGGCCGACCTGGTCGGTATCATTACCGCAATACTGATCTGCAGCTACTGGCCCTGGCCCGCCTGATCAGGCGCCACAGGGTGAAAAAATACAGGCAGGTAATACGCTTACCTGCTTTTTTTATGCCTGTAAAAACAGCTGTTGATAACTAATAAAATAATGTTATAGTTTTTTTTAATTTGCCCCGGAACGTGCTATTTCTTTGAAAACTAATTATTATTGAAAAATCGGATAACAGCGCTGCCTTTATATTCATTTTTTAATTTTAAAAAAACCAGTAAACATGAAAAAGAAAAGCCTCAATGCAAAACTGTCCATCGAAAAAAATGTAATCTCTTCCCTGAACGACTTACAGAAAGACCAGGTACTGGGCGGCGCAGCCAGCGTAGAACGTCCCTGTGCTACCATTACCACTTTACCCCCAACATTTGCCAACTGCCCTACACTGCGTGTAGATTGCCAGGCTTCCCAGATCGATCCGATATCCTGTCACGGGATTACCAACCTCAAATGCTAACACAGCACCAGGTATAATTTACCGGCGGCTATGGCCGTTATCCGGAAAAAAGCGGCCCTTGTCTACCAGACAAGGGCCGCTTCATATATTACACGATCGGTGTTTATTCGCCGCGGGTATTCTTTACGCCGAGCAATTGCCACAACACTTCGCCAAAGCCGATACGCACGCCCACCGAAGGTTTGCCTTTACCGCTCTCGTAACCGGCAATCAGGTCTACACGGCCGAAGCGCACCATTTTAATACCGATGTTTTCCAGTCCTACGAATACTTCTGCATAGTAGTTGTCCTTATTGATGTACAGGGCGTTCGAACCGCCTACCAGGTACCAGTCCAGCCTCCTGAATACCGGTATCTTATTGGTCAGCAGGCCGCCAAGATGCCATTCGGCATGGGCCTGCACATAAAAGTCGGCGGTATTGCTGTACTTATAATAAGGCGCCAGCTGGAAGCTGTTCAGGTAAGGGTTGGCCAGGAAGGTCTGGTTGCCGAACAAGTGCTTCATATCCGGTATGCCCACATAATTCCTGTTGAGGAAGCCGCCGGCCATTACCCGGTAGTCGAGGCGGCCCAGTAAACGCATCCGGATCTTATGTTCTACCTCGGCACTCCATTTATCAAAGTCCGATTTACTGTCGAAGATATTGGGTATACCTTTCGTGTAACGCGCTGTAAATACCGGTGCATCGCTGCTCTGGGGCGATTTATACTTAGGGTATTGCGTATACTTCCAGCCCGGTTGGTAACTGATGGATGCATTGATCACTGCGGCTTTATGCGCTTCGAACAGGGGCAGGGTGCCCGGCTGGTTAGGCGTCAGGTTTACCTTTTGCTTGTCGCTGAAGGTGTAGTCGGTGGTGTTTTCGAGCGGTAAACGTTGCTCGTAAGCCAATCCCAGTGAGGCTTTCAGTCCATTGCCCCATTCGCGGGAAACATTGAACCTGCCCAGGCGCGCCTGGTATAACTTCATGTAATTCTGTCCGCCGAACAAGGTATAGGCCTCGTTGATCAGGGGTGTAATAGGATCGTTATTATTGAGCTGGTATACGTATTGTCCGCCTTGCAGCCCGAAGCGCCAGGTACGGCCTTTCCAGGCCGGGTCCTGCAGGGCATAGTTATATTTAAGGAGCGCATTGTAACGGCTGTTGCTAAACCCGTAGCGGTTCAGAAGCTCCAGCGCATATACCTTGTCTTCGTTGATGCGGTGGTCCCAGCGCAGGCCCAGTGTGGCGTTCAGGCCTTCTACGGTATTGTAGGCAATAGAGCTTATCAGGGGCCTCATGCTCCAGGTATTCTTACCCACTTTTATCGTAGGACCCGACAGCAGGAATGCACCTACACCGAGCTCCCGGCTGGGAATACGGCTAAGTGAATCCTGTTTCGCCTTCTTGAAAGTATACAGGCTGTCCTTTACGCGGTAATCTTTTACTTCATCTGTTTCCAAAGGTACCGGGCGCAGGGTATCCCAGTAGGCGGCGCTGCGTTCAGTAGCGGAGGAGTCGTAAGAAGAAATAATCTTGCCGGCAAAACGGTCGTCGCTGATCGGCTGGTTGATCTTCATGTTTTTGTAGGCCGTCAGGAAGTTGCCGGAAATATTAATGCCCAGTATATTGAGTACAGGATAAAGCACCTGGCTGTGTATAGTCCATACATCTTTAGCTACCGGCACGTAGTACTGCTCCAGGCGCAGGGTATCGATATTCTGGATCTGCGACTCCTTGCCCAGGGTCAATTCCACGCTCTGGAACACCCATTCGTCGTCGACTACATATACATACCCGGTAAATAAAGGCTCGAATTTCCTTTTAGGCGTTACCTGGATCTTATTGATCATGCGGTCGCCTTCCATATAACTGCCCAGGAACTTATAACGGTAGTAAAGAAATGCATTGCTGTTGGCCGGCGAAATAAACCCGCGTTCATTCAGGCCTTCCATAATCTTGATATTGTTGGCGTATATATTGATGATCGGGGGCATCGTATTAAAGCCAAGTCCCTGCGGGTCGCCGCTCTGGCGTACCGATACTACCCGGGTATATTCCTTCGAAGGCGCTTTAAAGGCGTATTGGGTATACTGTTCGAGCAGGTAGATAATGCCTTTACCCGTAGAATCCAGGCCCAGTCCGTCGTTCACGGCATCCTGGTCGTTGACCTTTAGTTTTTTGCCCATGAAAGAGGTGATCTTGGATTGCAGGCGCAGTGTGCCTTTCAGGTAGATGTCGGATTCGAGTGTGCGGATCAGTTGCTCATGGTATTTGCGACGTTCGATCACCTTGCGCATAATCGGGTAGGCGGGGTCTTCGCCGTTGGCTTTTACCGTTACTTCTTTAACTTCCAGCGTTTGCGGGTTCAGCTGGAAATTGACCGTTGTTGTGGCATCGCCGTTTACCTGTTTGGTTACGGTCTTGTAACCGATGTACTGGCAGCTGAGGGTATGGGCGCCATTGCTGAGCTCCAGGGTGTAATAGCCATCACCATTGGCCGAGGTACCGTTGGCCGTACCTTTTTCCAGTACGGTGGCAAAGGGCAGGGCAGCGCCCGTCTCATCGGTGATCTTTCCTTTTATGGTCAGGGCAAAGGCGCCGCCCGCAAAAAGGCAAAGGAACAAAAGGGTAGATAATGTGGTTTTCATGCACTGGAATTGATGTTGTATCTATAAATGGGGTGTACTGGTTTTAATGGGCCGGCCTGCGCCGGCGTCGCGCTACCGGTATGCCGGTACAAACTCAGGCAAAACTAGCAGCACTGGTGCGCAACAATGTTCATTTTTCGACAAAAGGCGGTTTATCTTCGACATTTTATGCTTCGGCAATGATCAACCCGCAGGCCTTGCTCCTATTGCCTCCGGTCCTGTTTAAAAGTCAGGGTACCGGTAAGCGCACACTGCCGCCTGCCCGGTTGTATTGCCGGGCGAAAGATAATATACGTTGCCGAGATATTCCTGGCTATACATCGTGCCCGGTCAGAAAAAGTTACACCTGCCCGGAAAAATATTTTTATTCCCCTGGGAGCGGCAATTCCCATGGCGGTATTTAAAAAGTTCCGGGGCGTTACGGATTTTATTACTTTTGCACCCATGAATTTAACGCCACTTTCCGCCATTAGCCCCGTAGATGGCCGCTACCGCAAGCAGCTGGAAGAGCTCGCTCCTTATTTTTCTGAATTCGGACTGATCCGTTACCGCATCCGGGTAGAGATCGAATATTTTCTCGCCCTTGCCGAAGCCGGTATCTTCAAGCTGCCCGCAAAACTGAAGCCCGCAAAGCTGCGCGCTATTTACCAAGAGCTGACGGAAGAACAGGCCCAGCAGGTAAAAAATACCGAACGCGTCACCAATCACGATGTGAAAGCCGTAGAGTATTTTATTAAAGAACAACTGCAGGCGCTTGGCGGCGAAGAGTGCTCCGAGTGGGTGCATTTCGGTCTTACCTCCCAGGACGTAAACAATACTTCCGTACCCCTGCTGTGGAAAGAAGCGCTGGAAGAGGTTTTCCTGCCCGCGTTACTGAACCTGGTGTCTACGCTCGAAAAGATGGCCAAATCCTGGAGTCATGTGCCCATGCTGGCCCGTACCCATGGCCAGGCGGCATCGCCTACTACTCTCGGCAAAGAGCTCATGGTATTTGTAGAAAGGTTGCAGAACCAGGTGGAGCTGTTTGCTTATATTCCTTTCGCTGCCAAGTTTGGCGGCGCTACGGGCAACTTTAACGCGCATCATGTAGCATTCGGTAAAAAAGACTGGATCGCTTTCGGCAACCAGTTCGTGAACGAAAAACTGGGCCTGCAGCGCATGCAGTTTACCACGCAGATCGAACACTATGATAACCTGGCCGCCCATTTCGATGCGCTCAAAAGGATCAACACCATCCTGGTCGACTTCTGCCGCGATATCTGGACCTACGTATCGGTAGACTATTTTAAGCAGAAAACGGTAAAAGGTGAAGTAGGATCGAGCGCTATGCCGCATAAGGTAAACCCGATCGATTTCGAAAACGCTGAAGGTAACCTGGGTGTTGCCAATGCCCTGTACGAGCACCTGGCCGCCAAACTGCCCATCAGCCGCCTGCAGCGCGACCTGACCGACTCTACCGTATTGCGCAATATCGGTGTACCGGTGGCGCATAGCTTCCTGGCATTAAAATCGCTGGAGAAAGGCTTGGGTAAACTGGTATTGAACGAAGCCAAACTGAACGACGATCTCGAAAATAACTGGGCCGTCGTAGCCGAGGCGATTCAAACCGTACTGCGTCGCGAGAAATTCCCGAAACCTTACGAAGCGCTGAAGGACCTTACCCGCGGACAGCAAAGTATTACCAAAAAGACCATGCATGCCTTTATCGAAAAACTGGATGTATCGGCCAAGGTGAAAAAAGAACTGCTGGCCATTACCCCGCAGAACTATACGGGTGTTACACCAAAATATTAATACAGATATTTATATGTTCAAAGCTGCCTCTTACGGGGCAGCTTTTTTGTGTTAAAATTCGTTAACAATTAGGTAACGGGCCGGTAGCATATAATTTATGGACGAATGCCTACGTTTGTACGATAAATTTGTTGCATGGTATCCCGGTATTTGTTTGCCGCTCTTATTTTTCTGCTCCTGCCTTTTCTTTCCCCGGCACAGAATAAAGTTTCCGTTTATGTAGTCGCGCATCCCGACGACTGGCAGTTATTTATGGGCAACGATGCCTATGTCGATATCCAGGATACGACCAACAAAGTTGTTTTTATATTGACGACTTCGGGCGACGCTACCTGTAGCCGGCCGCAGATAAACATGAAGCTGGCACGGTCCAGGGAGCATGGCGTGCTCAACTCTATCCGCTTCTGTTCGGATATGCGCAGCCGCGTAGATTCCAGCTGCCGCACACGTACGGTCAACATTAACGGCCACGATATTCTCTGTTACCCGTATAAAAATGTGCGAAGCTATTTCCTGCGCCTGCCCGACGGTTGTTTCAAATCCGGTTATAAAGGACAGAGCATTGAATACCTGCACAACGGCACCATTGACCGCA
The DNA here is from genome assembly GCF_003014535.1 of Taibaiella chishuiensis. Taxonomy (GTDB): domain Bacteria; phylum Bacteroidota; class Bacteroidia; order Chitinophagales; family Chitinophagaceae; genus Taibaiella; species Taibaiella chishuiensis. The sequence continues at coordinate 319,624 of NZ_PYGD01000003.1, forward strand.
TAGCAGCGATAGACGAATCCGAAACCTATAACGGTTGGTCCGACCTGGTAACGACGATTCGCACCATCATTGCCGAAGAGACCAGGGGTAAATCGGATATAACCATTAACTACCAGGACCATGACAAGTCTTACAACGTCAACGACCACCCCGACCATATTTTTACCGGGCTGGCTGCAAGCCAGGCTGCGGCGGCCTTTCCCGGCATAAAGCATGTGGGTTATATGGATTACAATATTGCTAAAAAAACCATCAACCTGGCGCCGGAAGAGATCGCCATCAAGTCGGGCATTTATGCCCTGGCCGATTTCGGTATTACCGAACAGGGCGATTTTTCTTCCTTTGATAAGGCCCATCTCGAATTCCTGACGCGTACCTATAGCCGTCGCCTGCCTTCGGTCGACTCTGCCGGCAACCCGGTTTATGCGCTTGAGCTCAAAGCCTATCCCAGCCCGGCGCATGGAGATAAGGTATGGGTACAGTTTTTTATGAATGGTGTGCAGGAGGTAACCCTGCTGTTGCGTGATATGAACGGTAACCTGATCTGGAAGAACGATGCCGTACATGCAGTAAGGGGCGAAAATATCGCCGAGGTCCCGCTGAACACGGTAGTGCCGGGTATTTATACCATATCCCTGTACACCGGCAGCAACCGGGAGCATATTAAGCTGGTGCGGCTGTAGCACCCGCTTTTACTATAGTTGAAACCCGCGTCCCGGCCAGGATGCGGGTTTCGTTTTATAGGGCTATAAAAGTTAATGATCGGGTAAACCGATTTTTAAAATTGGTAAAGCTACTTTATTAAGTAACTTTGTAAAGTTAATTTACCTTTTATGGCCGATCTTCCTCTTGAAATAGCTTCCACACTACGTGCTACCTCCACCCGCCTGGTGCGCAACCTGCGCAGGCAGAGCGCCAACCTGCCCTTTTCGCATACCGATCTGCTTACGCTGAGCCTGCTGCATGAGCATGGCAGCCTGTTGCCCTCCGAGCTGTCCGAGCTGGAGCGGATATCTGCCCAGGCCATTTCGCAGGTCATCAATAAACTCGACGAGGCCGGTTGCATCCGTAAGAAAGCCGACAAGACAGACAAGCGGAAGACCGCGCTTTCGCTTACCCCCCGCGGAGAGAAGATACTGCAGGATAACTGGCAGCAAAAAAACGAATGGCTGGCCATGGCCATGAGCGATCTGTTTTCCGAAAAGGAAATGAAAACGATCGTATCCTGCCTGCCCCTGTTGCAGCGGCTGGCAGCGCACAATGGTTAAACTGCCGGGCACAGGTTTACGTCCCGGTTGTATATAAAAAATGATGGTTCTGATATGACGATGTTTCGCTCTTTTAAATATTATAATTACAGACTGCACATTACCGGTCAGTTTGTATCGCTGATCGGCACCTGGATGCAAAGGGTAGCCATCAGCTGGTTGGTTTACCGCATAACAGGTTCCGCTTTCCTGCTTGGCCTGGTCAGTTTTTTGAGTCTTATTCCTTCGCTGGTACTGTCGCCCTACGCGGGCAGCTTCGTAGACCGGCATAATAAGTACCGGGTCGTAAAAGCCACACAGCTGGCACTGATGATCCAGGCCGGGGCCATGGCCCTGCTGGTATGGCTTAAATGGTACAGTATACCCGCTATATGCCTGCTGAGCCTGGCCCAGGGTATCATTGCCGCGTTCGACAATACCGGCCGGCAGTCGATGATGGCCGAGATTGTACCCGAAAAAGAAGACCTGCCCAATGCCATCGCACTCAACTCTTCCGTATTTAATGCAGCGAGGCTTATCGGGCCGGCCATTGCCGGGGTAACGCTGAGCACCATCGGGGAGGAGGCCTGTTTCCTGATCAACTTCCTCAGTTTTATCGTCGTACTGGTCTGTCTCTTTTATATGAAGCTGGATAAAAAAACGTCGGAGCCGCACGAGCAGGATGTGTGGAGCGAGCTGCGTGACGGTTACCAGTACCTGAAAGCCGAACCCGACCAGTCCTCGCTCATCGTATTGCTGGCTTGTTCCAGCCTGGTCGTGATTCCTTTTACCACCTTGCTGCCCGTAATTGCCAAACAGGTTTTTAATGGTAATGCCGAAACCTTCAGCTGGTTCGAAAGTGCGGGTGGCCTGGGCGCTATGGCCGGCGCTATTTATATGGCGGCGCTTAAACCGGGTCGTAATATAGCGCACATTACGATCGTGGCTTCCTTCCTGTTCGCCATCGGGCTTATCCTGCTGGCTTTTTCGCCGACCCTGGTCATCGCGCTGATCTGTACCATGCTGGCCACGATCGGTATGATGATACAAACCTCATCCATCAATACTTACCTGCAAACCCATTCGCTGCCCGAGATGCGCGGTCGTACGGTAAGTTATTACCTGATGGCCTTCCAGGGCATGCTGCCCGTGGGTAGCCTGCTGGTCGGTTTTATGGCCGAACGCTGGGGCCTCGAGTATACGCTGGCTTTCGAAGGCGTGGCAGGTATTATACTGATCGCCGCTTACCAGGTGTATTACCGCAAAAGGATCGTGCCCCGCGTGCAACTACAGGACAAGCCGGTAGAAGCACTGCCGGAGCGGGAACACCAGGCTTAGATAACTTGCCGGCTCCCGGCTATGTGGCGGACTGAAAAATAAATAACTGCGCTTCCTAACAATTTACGGCTTTGTTTGTCTTCCTTATTGCCGGCGCCTGCAGCTTCGCAGAGTATGCCGGCTATGCAAACAAAATAAAAAGCCTATGTTTTCGAAAATAAAAGAAGCGTACCAGTTATGGAAGCATATCGACTTGGATGCCTTGGGGCGTTTGTCGCAAAAGATAGACCTGCCGCAGGTTATGGAGGCCGTGGGCCGGCTCGACGACCAGCAATTGGCGGGCCTGATGAAAATGCTGCGTTCCGGCGGGCATGCTAAAAAAGAGCTGCCGCCCGTTACCGGCGATTTTTACGATATCAGCCATAAGCTCAGCGAAGAAGATCGGGCGCTGCAGCTGAAAGTGCGCACCTTTATGGAGCAGGAAATACAACCTATCGTCAACGAATACTGGCTGAACGCCGAATTCCCATTCGAAATCATCCCGAAGCTGGCCGAACTTAATATCTGCGGCGTTACCTACGAAGGGTATGGCTGTCCTAACCGTTCTTTCCTGATGGAGGGCATAATCGCTATGGAACTGGCCCGCGTCGATACTTCGATCTCTACTTTTTTTGGCGTACAGAGTGGTTTGGCCATGGGCTCGATCTACCTGCTGGGCTCCGAAGAACAGAAACAGGAATGGCTGCCCGGTATGCAGCAGTTGAAGATCATGGGGGCTTTCGGGCTTACCGAGCCGGAAGTAGGTTCGGGAGCGGCCGGCGGCCTGACCACTACGGCCAAACGTGATGGCGACAAATGGATATTGAACGGGCAAAAGAAATGGATCGGCAATGCCACCTTTGCCGATGTACTGGTAATCTGGGCGCGTGACGTAGACGATAACGAAGTCAAAGGTTTCCTGCTGCGTAAGGATACGCCGGGCTTCGAAGTAAAAAAGATGCATGATAAAATGGCGCTGCGTATCGTACAGAACGGCCTCATTACGCTTACGGACTGTGTGGTGGCCGAATCTGACCGGCTGCAGCATGCACGTTCGTTTAAAGATACGGCCGAGGTGTTGCGCATGACCCGCGCCGGTGTGGCCTGGCAGGCCGTTGGTTGTGCCCGCGGCGCTTATGAACATGCCCTCGATTATACCCGCAAACGGAAGCAATTCGGCAAGCCCATCGCCGCCTTCCAGTTGGTCCAGAACCACCTCGTAGAGATGCTTTCCAATGTAACGGCTATGCAGACCATGGTATACCGCCTGTCTGAATTGCAGGACCAGGGCATGCTTAAGGACGAACATGCCTCACTGGCCAAGGTATTCTGCTCGCTGCGTACCCGCGATGTCGTAAGTAAGGCCCGCGAGGTAATGGGTGGTAACGGCATCCTGCTGGAGCATAACGTAGCCCGCTTTGTAGCCGACGCCGAAGCCATTTACTCCTACGAAGGTACCAAGGAGATCAACTCGCTGATCGTAGGCCGGGCCATTACCGGCTTCAGCGCTTTTGTATGATAAATTGATAAGGACAATAAAGAAAGCGGCCTGCAGGTGTACTGCAGGCCGCTGTTGTATCGTATTGCTGTTCCTTAGTTCTGGCCGATAAGCGCTACGCTGCGGTTTACGAACTCGGTAAGATCGGCGCCGGTAAGCATGCCCTGCGAAAGCAGTGCCAGGTCGAAGGCCTGGCGGGCCAGTTGCTGTTGGGTAGCTTCGTCTTTACTGTTCAGCATCAGCTGTATCAGTTTGTGGTTGCCGTTTACAGACACTTTGTATTTGTCGGGCATAGAACCGTAGAAGTTCATCATACCACCACCGGTTTTGGCCATTTCCTTCATCCTGCGCATAAACTCGTCCATAGTTACGGTTACCGGCAGTTCGTCGGGGCTCAGGCCGGTCACTTCCACATCCATCATTGGTTTGTTGATGGCCTTATCGAAGAGGTCTTTCACCATTTTGCTCTGGTCTTCGCTCAGTATGCTTTCGATCTTTTCCTCTTTTTCGATCAGCTTGTCCACTACGTCGGCATCTACGCGTTTCATTCGTACTTTTTCCAGTTTGCTTTCCATCTGGCCTATAAAGTGGTTGTCGAGCGGCGAGTTCATCAGCAGCACATCGTAACCTCTTTTTTCTGCACCCTGGATAAAGCTATGCTGCCTGGCCGGGTCATTGCTGTACAGGTAAACCACATTGCCTTCCTTGTCGGTCTGCAGGTCTTTGGTTTTATTGTGGTATTCTTCCAGGGTAAAGAATTCCTTATTGACATTCTCCAGCAGTACGAAGTCTTTGGCTTTGTCGTAGAATTTCTCTTCGCTGATCATACCGTATTTTACGAACAGGCCGATATCCGCCCATTTTTCCTCGAAGGATTTGCGGTCTGTTTTAAACAGCTCTGAAAGTTTGTCGGCTACCTTGCGGGTAACATAGTTGTTGATCTTTTTTACATTGCCATCGGCCTGGAGGAAGCTGCGCGACACGTTCAGGGGGATATCCGGGCTGTCGATAACGCCGTGCAGCAGCATCAGGAATTCGGGCACGATATCTTTTACCTCGTCGGTAATAAATACCTGGCGGCTGAACAGTTTGATCTTATTGCGCTGCAGTTCCAGTTCGTTCTTGATCTTAGGGAAGTACAGTACGCCGGTAAGGTTGAAGGGATAGTCCACGTTCAGGTGGATCCAGAACAGCGGCTCCTCGGAGAAGGGGTACAGTTCGCGGTAGAAGTTGAGGTAATCTTCGTCGGAAAGTTCGCCCGGAGCTTTGGTCCAGATAGGCGCGGTATTATTGATGATATCGTCTACCGTTACTTCTTTAAACTTAGGTTTGCCTTCTTCATCTTCGCCATCGGGCTCGCGCTCGGTGCGGGTGCCGAATTTGATGGGCACCGGTAAGAACTGGCAGTATTTATTGAGGATACCCCGCAATTTTGACTCTTCCAGGAACTCTTCCGACTCCTCGTTGATGTACAGGGTAATTTCGGTGCCGCGGGTAGCGCGGTCGCCGTCGGTAATTTCAAACTCGGTACTGCCATCGCAGATCCAGCGGGCGGGTTGTGCACCTTGCTGGTAGGATAGGGTATTGATCTCTACCTTATCGGCTACCATGAAAGCAGAGTAAAAGCCCAGGCCGAATTTACCGATGATCTCTTTGGCGTCTTTTGCCTCTTTGAATTTTTCCATAAACTCGGTAGCACCCGAAAATGCCACCTGGTTGATGTATTTCTTGATTTCTTCGGCAGTCATACCGATACCCTGGTCGCTGATGGTAATGGTCTTGCGGTCGGCATCTACTTTAATTTCGACCTGCAGCCCGTCCGTATCGCCGTTAAATTCGCCCAGCGAAGAGAGCCTTTTCAGCTTTTGTGTTGCATCCACGGCATTGGAAACCAGTTCCCGGAGGAAGATTTCGTTGTCGGAATACAAGAACTTTTTAATGATCGGAAAGATGTTTTCCGTGTGAATGGAGATATTGCCTTTTTCCTGCATATTATGATTCGTTTTTTATTTTCTATAGAGGTATAGCCAATTAAAGTACAATCATCATTCCAAAGGCATAAAAGTGGACAAATTGACATTTGTTATAGCGGAAAATGTTTATTTGTCCTGTCGTGTTACAGCGATACTTCGATGATGCGGTTAATGAGGGTCAGGTATTTAAACCGGAGCGCGGGCGGCAGTTGTTCGATCACGCTCAGGGGCTCTACCACGGGAAAGTCCATTTCCGCATTCCAGTCGACCAGTTTCAGCTGCGCCGACAGGCCGGCCTCATGGATAATATGCTCGATTCTTCGTACGACATCCAGCCGTTGTTCGAGGGTAAATTGGATCTTATTACCGATAACAGTTTTCATCCGGTAAAATTACAGAACCCTGTCTATTTTGCCATCCTGAATATAGGCGGAGGCAGGTAAATTCCTGCTTTTAACACCTTGTAAATCTCTTATTAAAGCGCTGCAGCCCTGGGCCGGTAGCCAAAAACTTTCCTTACCTTCGTTCATCAAAAAAAATAACCGGGGGATATAAACACCTGAACATGCAATTAGCACAACGACTCAACCGAATATCAGAACCGCAAACGATCTTAATGGCCAAACTGGGCCGGGAACTTAAAGCAAAAGGGATCAATGTGATCGACCTGAGCCTGGGCGAACCGGACTTCAAAACACCGCAACACATTATCGATGCGGCCACCGAAGCGATGAACCAGGGGTATACCAAATACCCGCCCATAGCCGGTTTCGCAGAACTGCGGGAGGCCATCGTAACCAAACTGAAAAGAGACAATAACCTCGATTATAAACCGGAAGAAGTAATGGTGAGTACCGGCGCCAAACAGGTGCTGGCCAATGCCATCCTGAGCATCATCAACCCCGGCGACGAAGCCATCATCCCGACGCCTTTCTGGGTTACCTATGCCTCCCTGGTATCGCTGGCTGAAGGCAAAAATGTATTCGTGCCCTGTTCTATCGAAGACCATTTTAAAATAACACCCGAGAAGCTGGAAGCGGCTATTACCGGGCGTACCCGGCTCTTTATCTTCTCTTCGCCCTGCAACCCCTCCGGCGCGGTATACTCCAGGGAAGAACTGCGGGCCCTGGCCGATGTATTTGTTAAATATCCCGATATCGTGATCATCAGCGATGAGATCTATGAATATATCAATTATGTAGGCGGGCACGAAAGCATTGCCCAGTTTACCGAACTGCGCGACCGTACCGTGGTGGTGAATGGCTTTGCCAAAGGCTTTGCCATGACCGGCTGGCGCCTGGGTTATATGGCGGCGCCCAAAGAGCTGATCCAGGCCTGCGATAAGCTGCAGGGCCAGTTTACTTCCGGCGCTAATTCCATTGCACAGCGCGCGGCCATTACCGCCCTGCTGGCCGATCTTACGCCCTCGTTCGATATGGTTAAAGCCTTTAAAGAGCGTAAAGAGTACATTATCCCGGCTTTACAGGCGATCCCGGGTATACGCATCAGCGCACCCGAAGGCGCCTTTTACGCCTTCCCCGATGTGTCGTCGTTCTATGGCAAGTCTTACAACGGGCAGGCCATCAACAATGCCGACGATATGGCCATGTACCTGCTCCATACCGGTCATGTGATCGGTGTAAGCGGCGCTGCCTTCGGCGATAATAATTGTATCCGGTTCTCCTTTGCCGCATCGATGGACACGCTCAGAGAAGGTATCCGCAGGCTTACAGAGGCCCTGGCAGCCCTGCAATAACCGGCTGTCTTTTTACGTTAAAATATGTAACCAGGTTTAAGTTCCGGCTTAAACCTTTTTACGGATATGATGTCTATTGGATATAAAAATTAGCGCCATGAGCAAACTATTTTCCGCTTTCAGTCTTGCAGCCCTGGTCATGTTTACCCTGTCTTCCTGTCTCAGGGACGACCGGTACGTGCCGGCCCCGCCGCAACCCCAGAAGTATACGTACGACGACGAATTTGAAAACAATAACAACAACTGGAACTTTGTCGATCAGGCCAATAAGGCCTATGGCGTAGTCAGCAACGGTACGTTCAAGTTCGATTATAACGACGATTTATCAGAAGCCTATTATGTTTCTAAAAATATAGGTTTTAATTATTATAACGATTTTACCCTGTATACCCGTATCGGCTCCAATAATAATATGGGATTGCTGTTCGGTTACCGGGAAAACAGCCAGACCTACGGTTACAGTTTTACCATAGATTATAATGGCAGGTATGCCCTCTACGACGAAGGCGGTAATGGCTACGGACCTAATGTGCAGACACTTGTAGCCGCAAGTAACACGACCGGCGCAGGCCGCGGTAATGGCGACTGGAACGACCTGAGACTCGAACAAAGGGGCAACCGCTGGATCGGTTATGTAAACAACGTGCAGGTATTCAATATCGACGCACAAAAACTGATCGGCACCAATGTGGGCTTTGTAAACGTAGCCAATACCCAGGGCGAAGCCGACTACCTGCAGGTAGACTGGTACAATTAACGATTGACTTTTGACTTCAATAATGAAAAGGGTTTGTAATGATTTATATTACAAACCTTTTTTCTTTGCCATAAACATCAGTTACCTTTGCGGTTTCTTTTTCATTACGCCATTGATCCGCTAGGGGATCCTTAGATATTATGAATATTTTACTGTTAGGTTCGGGTGGCCGCGAATGCGCACTGTCCTGGAAACTGAGTCAAAGCGATTTATGCGACCAGCTGTTTATTGCACCCGGCAATGCGGGTACCGCTGCATACGGAACCAATGTACCCTTGTCTATCGTCGATTTTGAGGGCATTAAATCTTTTTGCCTGGACAATAACATCGAATTGTTATTGCCCGGCGGCGAAGATGCCCTGGTAGCCGGTATCTACGATTATTTCAAAAATGAAGAAACCCTCCGTCATATCATTGTAGCCGGTCCTTCGCGCGCCGGCGCACAACTGGAAGGCAGTAAGGCCTTTTCCAAAAAGTTCATGCAGCGCCATGGCATTCCTACGGCAGCCTATCGCGAATTCGACGAGGCCAGCTTTGATGAGGGCCTGCAATACCTCGATCAGCATACCGTACCTATCGTACTGAAGGCCGATGGCCTGGCAGCCGGCAAGGGCGTAGTGATTACCAGCGATAAAGAAGAAGCCAAAAAAGTATTTGCTTCCATGATTAAGGAAGCCCAGTTTGGCGATGCGGGTAAAAAAGTAGTGGTAGAACAATTCCTGACCGGTATCGAAGTGTCTGTATTCGTACTGACCGACGGCGACCATTACGTGGTATTGCCGGAGGCCAAGGATTATAAGCGTATCGGCGAAGGCGATACCGGGCCCAACACGGGTGGCATGGGCGCTGTATCGCCCGTACCCTTTGCACAGGGAACCTTTATGGAGCAGGTCATCTGCCGTATTATAGATCCTACGGTAAAAGGACTTAAAGCCGAACAGATCACCTACCAGGGCTTTATCTTCTTCGGCCTGATTAATGTAAACGGGGATCCTTATGTGATCGAATACAATTGCCGTATGGGCGATCCTGAAACCGAAGTGGTGATGCCCAGGCTGGAATCCGACCTGGTAGCCTTACTGCAGCAGATGCATGCCGGCAAGCTGGATAGCGCCGTAATGAAACACAGCGATAAAGCGGCTGCAGCGGTAATGCTGGTATCGGCGGGTTATCCTGAAGCTTATGAAAAAGGCAAAGTGATGAGCGGCCTGGATACGGTGCAAGACAGTATATTATTCCATGCCGGTACAGCGCAAAAAGAAGCGGAAGTGCTGACCAATGGCGGACGCGTACTGGCCGTTACCGCTTATGGCGACAATATCAAAGCAGCGCTGGCAACGGCCTACGGCAATGCGGAAAAGATTAACTTTGAAGGAAAATACTACCGGAAAGATATCGGTTACGAGTTCTAAGCCGGCATAGCTAAAATAATAAGTACAAACATCATGATAGCGATAGATAATGTATTGATCAGTGACGATGTGATAGAGCAGCATTTTGTTTGCGACCTGAGCAAGTGCAAGGGCGGGTGTTGCGTAGACGGCGATACCGGTGCACCGATCACCCAGGAAGAGGCCGATATCATCGAAGATATTTACCCGAAGATAAAACACCTGCTCAGTCCCGAAGCTATCGGGCTGATCGAAGAGGATGGTACGCATACCTTCGACGACGAATATGGTCTGGTAACGCCTACGCTTAACGGCGGCATCTGCGTATACGGTTATTACGACGAGGCGGGCATCGTAAAATGCGCCATGGAACATGAATACAAGCTGGGTAATATCGACTTTAAAAAGCCGATCAGCTGTAACCTGTTTCCCATACGCATTACAGAGTACGATACTTACGAGGCCATGAACTACGAGCCCCGTAAGCCTATGTGCCGGCCGGCCTGTAAACTGGGCAAATCGTTGAAGGTACCGGTATACCAGTTCCTGAAGGAGCCGCTGATCCGTAAGTACGGCGAGGAGTTTTACCAGGCCCTGGACGCTACGGCGCAGGCCTATTACAAGGATAAATAGTAATCCTGCCTGATTTTATTATAACCTAAAAGCCCGGGAGCATACGCTCCCGGGCTTTTGATTGCAGCTTATTGCTGGTGTTATAATTATTAAGCCGGTATGGTTAATACACGGGTAGGATCGAGGTTGGCATTACGCATCGATACGCTGCGGGCCACTTCGGCGGCCACATGCAGGAAAGCGTCTTTACTTGCCGGGTCGTCGTTGAGCACTGCCGGTATACCCCGGTCGCCGCCTTCGCGGATGCTTTGTACAATAGGCACTTCACCGAGGAAAGGCACTTCAAACTGTTCGGCCAGCTGTTTGCCCCCGTCTTTGCCAAAGATGTAGTATTTATTTTCGGGCAATTCGGCAGGGGTAAAATAGGCCATGTTTTCTACAACACCCAGTATCGGTACATTGATCTGGCCCTGCTTGAACATCATCATTGCCTTCTTGGCATCGGCCATGGCTACTGCCTGCGGCGTGGTTACCACCACTACACCGGTTACCGGTACGGTCTGTACCAGGGTCAGGTGGATATCGCCGGTGCCCGGGGGCAGATCGAGGATCAGGTAGTCCAGTTCATCCCAGTATACATCGCTGATAAACTGGCGCAGGGCAGAGGTGGCCATGGGGCCGCGCCAGAGCACTGCTTGTTTCTCGTCTACCAGCAGGCCGATAGACATCACCTTGATGCCGAAGCGTTCGATGGGTTCGATCATGCCTTTTTCGCCTACATTACGCATCATAGGCCGTTCGCCCTGGATACCAAACATGATGGGTACCGAAGGACCATAGATATCGGCATCGAGGATGCCTACTTTAGCTCCTTCCTGGGCCAGTGCCAGTGCGAGGTTGGTGGATACGGTAGATTTGCCTACGCCACCTTTGCCGGAGGCTACGGCAATAATATTTTTTACATTAGGTAATACCGCACCGCCGTCTTTACGGTTCGAATTGACCCTTGCAGTCATATTCACGGTTACCTGGGCTTCTTTATTCACAAAAATGCGTACTGCATTCACACAGGCCGAACGGATCATCTCCTTCATGGGGCAGGCCGGTGTGGTCAGTTCTACCGTAAAGGATACGGCCAGTCCGTCGATCTTGATGTCTTTAATCATATTAAGGGTAACCAGGTCCTTGCCCAGGTCCGGGTCATCCACATTGGTCAACGCTTTTAATACTGCTTCTTCCGTAATCATTAGGTAAAATATTAAATCAGATTCTTCGTTTAAACAGAACGGCCCGCAGATTGTTGTTGTCTGCAACGGCATTCAGCCTGCAAAGTTAAGGGTTATACCGCTCTTTTACGGGTAACAGAAACTATAATTGTATTGTTATTAATGATAAACATTAACCTTATTTAAGGCCTTTGCCTTATTTTTGCCATGATGACGCGTACTACGAAATATATATTCCTGTTGGTTGTTACCTGTTTCCTGTTCAGCGCTTCCTTTGCGCAGCGCTTCTGGGACGAAGTGATCCAGATCACGGGCGTTACCATGACGGCAGACAGTCTCCGGGCCGTACCGAATGTTACCGTAACGGTTAAAAGTAAAGACCGGGGAACCTACTCCGGCGCGCAGGGCGTTTTTTCGCTGGTGTGCGCCAAAGGCGATACGCTCAGTTTCAGCGCTGTGGGGTACCGGGGTAAAGAGTTCGTAGTGCCCGATGTGGAAGGCCGTTATTTCAACGTGATCCAACTGATGACGCAGGATACCTTTTACCTGCCCGAAACCATTATCCGTCCTATCCCTTACGGCGAAGAGTTCGACTATGCCTTTAAGTACTGGGAGGTGCCGGATGATAAATATGAGGTGGCCCGTAAAAATACCAATAAGCGTACTATGCTGTACCTGATGGCCACACTGCCGCGCGACGGCCGTGAAAGCCAGGCAGCTTACCAGGCCAACCAGGCCAACCAGGCTACCTATTATGGTCAGCAGCGCCCGATCGGCATCTTCAACCCCTTGAAATGGAACGAGTTCTTCCAGTCCTGGAAACGCGGCGATTTCCGGAAGAAGTATTAATGCCCCAACTTCGCGGTTAATTTTTCAGTCTTATAAGGTAAATCCTTAATTTTACGGAGGGCCGGGCGCCCTGTTTACATTATTTATATCAAAACCAAAGCAATGAAAAAACTATTGATCCTTTCCACCTTATTCCTTTCGCTCGCAGGCACTACTGCCATGGCACAAAGCAATGGCAACAAAAAGGCCTACGGCGCTGCATTCAAACAGGCTGAAGCGATCGCATCGCCCGGCCGGCTCGATGTGATGATGAAGGGAAAAGAGAAACTTGAAAATATACAGCTGAGCGGTTATATTTCTGAAGTATGCCAGAAAGAAGGTTGCTGGTTACGGCTCAGGACCAATAAGTCGATAGAAGATGATATGTTCGTAAAAATGAAAGACCACGCTTTTTTACTGCCTAAGGATATTGCCGGCAAATCGGCGATCATCAATGGCACCGTGGTGAAAAAAGTACAGAGTGTAGCCGAACAGCAGCACTACCTGGAAGATGCAGGCGCTTCTAAAGAGGAGATCGCCAAAATTACCCAGCCTAAAGAAACTTACCAGATGCAGGCTACGGGTGTTGTATTGCTCGACTGATCCCAAATTTACCGATAGATAAAACGAGGCGCAACCCGGGTTGTGCCTCGTTTATTTTTAGAGCATGTATGTCGAGTTATGGTTGTTTTAATTTATGTGTAAATTCTTAACATGGGGTTTTGAATAAAAAAAATTATTTTTACCGTCTAAAAAAGTACAGACACACATGAATAAAAAGATCGTAATGCTGACCGCCGGTGTGGCATTAGCCTCCGTTTCTTTTGCCCAGAAGGGAAAAATAAATGAAGCGGTAAAAGAACTGGATAATATCGAGATTGCTAAAGTAAAAAAAGATGACGCCGCTGCGACTGCATCTTTATTGAAGGCGAAAGAGGCGATCGACCTTGCCGTTAACGACGAGTCGACCAAAACAAATGCCAAAGCCTGGTTTACGAAAGCTACTGTTTACATGGCTATGCAGGAAAACCCGCAGACCAAAGCCGAAAATCCTTATGTAGAAGGTATTGCGGCATTGAACAAAGCGATCGAACTCGATAAAAAATATGCGACCGACGATAAGGCTGCATCCCTGTTGGCCAACGGTGCTTTCTATTACTACAACCAGGGTATTGTCGAGTATAACGAATCTAAATACGAAGCGTCTTATAACGCGTTTAAAAGCGGTTCGGATCTTACCGGCGCCGATAAAGACAAACGTTTTGCAGCTATGCCTATTATCGATACCATCAGGGCACAGTCTAAAATGTTTATGGGCTTTACCTCTTTTTACGCCGAAAAATATGACCGTGCTTTGCCTTTGCTGATCGAAGCCAAATCAAGTCCTTACCTGAGTAAAGAATCCAACGTATACCTGGTACTGGCGCAGGCTTACGAAAAGACCGGTAAAAAAGACCAGCAGCTGGCTACCCTGCAGGAGGCCAAACAAAAATTCCCGGAAGATAAAAACGTAGCCAATGCGGAGCTGAACTACTTCATCTCTTCCGGTAAAGAGTCGGAAATGACTGAGAAACTGGAAGCTGCTGCAGCAAAAGAGCCCAATAACCCCGAACTGGCTTTCAACCTGGGCATCATCTACGAAGGTATGGCCAATCCTAAAGGTGGCGCTGCGCCGCCTGCCAATGCGGCCGACCTCAACAGCAAAGCGGCAACGGCTTACGGCAAAGCCCTGGCCCTGGCCCCGGACAATGCCAACTATAACTACCAGTATGGCGCCTTCTACTACAACCAGGCTGCTACCTTAAATACGAAAATGAATAATCTCGGCTCTTCCAAAGCAGAACAGCAACAATACAATAACATGCTGAAACAAAGGGATGAGTTATTTGAAAAAGCATTGCCGCTGCTGGAAAAAAGCCGCAACTCATTTGCGCCACGTGAAGGCAAGCTGACCCGCGAAGAGCATTCCTTCTACAGGCAGTCGCTCGAGGCCCTGGCCAAGATCTACGCGATCCAGGACAAACTGGATAAAGCCGGAGAAGTGAAAAAGAAATTGAACAGCCTGCCGGAATAAGCAGGAGGAAAAATACCGTTTAAGGGCAGACCATCAGGTCTGCCTTTTTTTTGTCTGTATGCTCCCAGAAGTAGACCCAGCGGGTAACATCGTTATAGGTATTGATGCCGTCGCGCTGGCCATGCAGTTTCAGGTAGTCGTCGTACAGCGAGGTGGAGATCAGCCTGAACTTGCTGCGGTAGCGCCTGTTCATGGCCCGCAGCGTATCCATATCGTTTTTGCTTTGCTGGTTGAGCGTGGCAAAAATGCTCTTCGCTACTACGGTGTCTTTGGCTTTAAGGTCGGCGAAGGCATAGAGGAAAAGGTTGAAATAACCGGAGTAGCGGAAAGCGGTATTCTTACTTTCCGTGCAAATGATATAAGCCATCAGGTTGGCGTCGTCTTCTGCTGCAATGCCCGCCTGGTGCGCCATTTCGTGGGACAGTACAAAGGGGTGCATAAAGCGCGGGATAAACCGGTTAAACTGCGCCTCGCCGGAGAGCGGGTTATAATAGCCCTGTATGCCCAGGTAGTTGAGCATATAACCCAGCGAGGTGGGCTTTACCTGTAAGCGGGGCAGGCGGTCGCCGAAGCGCTCATGATAATAGGCATTGGCCATCAGGTTGAGCGTTTTGAGGTCGGCAAATTTCGGGTGCAGTGCCTGCTCCTCGTTCATACTTTGCACCAGCGACCGGTTGAGTTGTATCAGGGCAGCCGTATCCCATTTCAGGGTTTTAAGATCCCAGCCGGAGGCCAGGGAGGGGCGGGCATAATTGCCGCCCCAAAAAAAGAGGAAACAGGTATAAACAGCCAGGGGCAAGGTAAAGAAGCGCAATAACTCGACCCATAGATCCGTTTTGTTTTTACGATAGGTAAACAGGAAATAAACGCAACGGATCAGGATGAGCAGCAGGAGCAGCGCCAGCACGAGGTAGACGATATCGCCCACACTGAGCGGTATACCGTTGAACAGGTAGCTGCGCCCCCGTTGCAACGGCAGGAAGATATGGCGGATGTAAAACAGCAAAGCCGGCTCGCTGTGACCGATGGCGTATTGTAGCCCAATAACCAGGATCAGCAGCAAAGCCAGCAGGGCCAGCCTTATGTAAATGCTTTTCATGTGTCCTGTTTAGCCGGGGAAAGGGGCTTAGGCCTTAACGTATCGTTGAACCCTGCACCTCTTATTCTTTAACCTAAATTACCTAACTTTACTAACATGACGAGGTTATGTTATAGAAACTTTGTTTTTTCTTTGTTATTTGTTCTTGTTGCAAACACGGCCGGGGCACAGTTTCGCCAGGCCAGCATAGGGATTAACGGGCTTACCTGCTCGCAATGCAGCCGCAGCGTGGAGATGCAGTTACGCAAGTTGAATTTTATCAGTGATGTAGACATGGACCTGGAACATAAAAACGGGGTACTGCATTTTAAGACGAACAGTAAGGTGGATATGAAAGCGATTGCCGGTGCGGTTAAAGATGCCGGTTTTTCGGTACGCTACCTGAAAGCGGATATCGATATGGACCAGGTAACGCCGGCTGAAAACGGCGCCTGTTTTAAGATCAGGGGCGATGTATACTACCTGTTGGCGCCCCTGGCAACCCACACTTCGAAAGTTACTTTCCGCTTTATGGACTATGCCTCTAAAAAAGAACTCCAGGCTTATGCCCTCCCGGACAAGACCACGGCCGCCTGCAAAGGCAACCGGGTATACCATATTGTGGCCGAGCCCTGAAACGTAGCGTGATGCCTGCCTGTTGCAGGTTGGATAACCCTGCTCCCCTTTTGCTCCCGTTTTTTCTTCTGTATATCCTGTATCGTTTTGAAAAGCTTTCTTACCATAGCGGCGCTTTGTTTTTCCGGTCTTGCGGGTGCGCAGGAGCTCTTTCCCCTGAGCGAGCCTGCCAGCACGATACCCAAAGGTGCGCTGGGTGTACGCCTGTTTTCCGAAACCTATAACGAGGTGAACCAGTTGCGGAATATGGCCGGCTTAAGACTGATGTACGGCGTTAGTTCGAAGTTGTCGGTATACCTGACCGGCATCGTATCCAATCACCATGGCGAAAAACTGCCCCTCGAATTTCCATTTCATAATACCCCCGAACGGGGCGCTTACTACCCTTACAGGTTCAATGGCGTACATGCCTATGCCAAGTACCGTTTCCTGAGCAAGGACGGCGAGGGCAGTCACCTGCGGCTGGCCGCCTATGCCGAAGCCACTTATGTAAACACCACCCACCACGAAACGGAGCCCGACCTCGCGATGGGCGATAACAAAGGCGTAGGGGCCGGGCTGATCGGTACCTACCTGCTGCGTAAATTCGCCGTATCCCTAACGGGGGGCATTATCCTGCCGGCAGCGTATACCGGTGTATCGCCCGATCCTATTTCCTCCTTACCCGATGTGCCGGTACGGGTGCAGTATGGCAAAGCAATTACCTATAGCCTGTCATTCGGCTACCTGTTGCTGCCCCGCAGGTACAAAGACTACGACCAGACCAATGTCAATCTTTACCTCGAGTTTCGCGGAAAAGCCTTCCAGGCCTCGAAAGTAGATATCTTCGTAGGGTTGCCCAACGAGTACTTCCTCTACCCGGAGCGTTATCCGCCTGCTTTGCAGAAGGGTTATTATGTAGATGTAAGCCCGGGCGTACAATTTATCATCAGGTCCAACCTGCGTATCGATTGTTCTGCCACCTTCAGTTCGATGGGTATTTCCTATGCCCGGCTTTACCCCGTATTCAACCTGGGTGTACAACGTTACTTTTTCCCCCGCAAAAAGACTTAGGATCAAGCAGAAAACTTGGGGGGTAGATCAAGATGCCTTGTATTTCATCTTATTTCTTCTATACAGGGACGCTTTATAAATTTGAACCTAAAGAATGAGGGCCCGACAAAGCGATTCGGTTAATCTAACGCTATTTTTTTCTCGCTGCGGAGCCGCGCTCGCTGCGAGAAAAAATGAAATTCGCGGGACCCCATTCGCCCGCCAGGACCTGGTATTGCAGTGTATTTATCTATCCAGGATAACTTAAGTGCTCCCTATTAATTTCCCTTGAATAAATAACAGAGGAACAGATCTTCGGGCTCGATTTTTAATCCCCCCAGAAATTCTGCCTGATCCAAGACTTAGCGCATAATAAACTTGCTCCTGAAGGCATTGTTGCTGCCGTTATGCAGCAGCACGAAATACAGGCCGGGCGCCAGTCCTGAAACCGGTATGCTGAACGTTCCCGGTTTGCCGTCCAGCGATTCTTTAAGCACCAGCTGGCCATTGGTATTGCGGATCTCCAATTGATTAAAAGCCTCTTCGAGCAGGAACCGCAGCGAGCCGTCCTCCACCAGGGTAGGGTATACCAGGTTGCGGGGCTCGGTACCGGTAGGTATACGCAGTATGGGCGAATAACGGGATTCACCGTTGATATCCGTCATGTTCAGGCGATAGTAGAGGTCGCCTTTCTGATCCGTTTCGTGCCGGAAGCTGTAGCGGCCGCCGCTTACACTATTATTGGCCGTTACCTTACCAATGCTCTCATACCGGATGCCATCGGTGCTGTAGGCAATGTCAAAATGAGACAGGGCTTGTTCCGAAGCCGTTTCCCATTGTAATTCCGAAGCCCCGTTATGATACCTGCCGGTAAAGCGGGTAAGCACAAGCGGTAGTACGGTGGCCAGCTCTACCTTATACACGGCATTGCCCGAAAGTGATGCCGCGTAAAGCGCACCGTTTTCGGCTTCGCCAAAGGTGGCGATATTGCCCGGGAAGCCTGCCGATACCTGTTGGAATACATTCCATCCGCCGGTACCATTGGGGCCTATCGTCCATTGATTGCCCGATATGTAGTCGGCGCAAATGTAATAACCGGCAAGACCGGGGTATTCGGCGCCTCGGTATACATAACCGCCGGTAATCGAGAAGCCGCCGCTGGTATTGTTATGGCCGTACCCGAATATAGGCGCTACGTAAGCCGATGCGGGCTGACAACCGGCTGTGTTGTAGGTAGAATCGCCTTCGTAGCAGCGCCAGCCGTAATTAATGCCGCCGGTGCTGCCCGCAGCGCGGTAA
Source organism: Taibaiella chishuiensis (assembly GCF_003014535.1). Taxonomy (GTDB): domain Bacteria; phylum Bacteroidota; class Bacteroidia; order Chitinophagales; family Chitinophagaceae; genus Taibaiella; species Taibaiella chishuiensis. The sequence continues at coordinate 338,309 of NZ_PYGD01000003.1, forward strand.
TTGACCTCTTCCACAGCGCCCTGTCCCACATCGGCGATCCACATGTCGCCGTTACTGCGGTCGAAGCTCCAGCGCCAGGGGTTGCGCAGGCCCATAGCCCAGATCTCGTCGCGTATAGCCGGGTCGCTTACATAGGGATTGTCGGGCGGAATGGTATAAAAGGGGGCGGTAGCGGTGGTGGTCACATTAAGGCGGAGCATTTTGCCCAGCAACGAGTTGCCGTTCTGTGCATTGTTGGGCACATCGCCGCCGCCGCCGCCATCGCCGGTTCCGAGGTACAGGTAACCATCGGCGCCGAACTGCAGTTTGCCGCCGTTATGGTTATTATTGGTGGGGTGGGGAATATTAAGCACCACCTGTTTGGAGGCGGCATCGGCTGCATTACCATTGCCGGCGCTTACCTGGTAACGTGCTATTTCCAGGCTCAGGTCGGGCAGGGTATAGTAAACATAAAAAAGGCCATTGCTGGCATAATTGGGGTGGAAGGCCATGCTGAGCAGGCCGCCTTCGCCGCCTGTACCAATACCGGTTACGGTAAGAAAATCGCCCAGGTAGGCCATAGCAGCGGAGTATACGCGTATCGTGCCGCCGCGTTGTACCACGAATAGCCTGTTGCTGCCATCGCCGGCATTAACGATATCGATCGGGTTGCTTAAGCCTGTGCTGATCTGGGGAGTATATTGTAATACCGGTTGTTGTGCGGTTGCCCTGCCGCTTATTTGTACCAGGAGCAGCAATGCTGCTATCGGGAATAAAAGTCTTGGTTTCATAATATTCGTTTTTGGTTATAGTTTGGTTGCGGTTTGTACAAGAGGTAATAAAGTCGTCTAATGCACGGAAATCTTATATATCCAACATATATTTGTATTGATTGTATGACAAGCAAACGTTAAATCGATATGTGACGGGCCCTTCAGGGGCTTGTATCGCACATGGGGCAACGGATTGCCGCCGATGCCGTACTTTCGCTCCTGTATCTTGTTTTTGTGTTTATTCCTTGGCCATGCGTTTTCCTGCCCGTTCTCTTTACCTGGTTGCCGTCCTGTTTTTTGTATTGTATGCGCCGCGCAGTGCTGCTCAGCGGCCCGGCCGTTATCCCAGCCTGCTCTGGGAGATCACGGGTAAGGGCTTGCAGCGTCCTTCCTACCTTTTTGGTACGATGCACATCAGCAATAAAATGGTGTTTAACCTGAGCGATAGTTTTTATGCCGCGATTAAGAACGTGGATGCCGTAGCTATCGAACTCGATCCCGAGTACTGGCAACAGGATATTCCGCGGCTCAACCGGCAGGGCGAGGCATACCGTTATTATGCTTCTACTTACTTTACCGATTACCTTACCGAAAAGGCTTATACCGAAGGCGATTATGTACCGCAGCTGCGTGATGTGCTGCGTACCGAGCCCGAGCTGAATGATGCCCTGCTGTACCGCAGCGAAAGCAGTATCGACAATTTCCAGGAAGACACTTACCTCGATCTGTACATCTACCAGACCGGCAAAAAGCTGGGCAAGCAAACCACCGGTGTGGAAACCTTTATAGAAGCCCAGCGGATGATGGTAGAAGCTTATGTGGATATGGCCAACGACGAAACCCGCAACCAGGCCGGCGATGCCCAGGGCCGGTATGGCGATGTGGGCCAACGGATACAGGATGCCTACCGGCGCGGCGACCTCGACCTGCTCGATTCGCTGAGCACGCTGACCGAGCCTTCGCGGCTGTTTACCCGTAAGTTCCTGTACGACCGTAACGGCACCCAGGCAAGGGCCATCGATAGTATTATCCGTACCCGGAGCCTGTTTGCCGGCGTAGGTGCGGCGCACCTGCCCGGTAAGGAGGGCGTGATCGAGTTGCTCCGGGCCAAAGGGTATACGCTGCGGCCGGTTTATATGCAGGACCGGAGCGCGGTGCAAAAAGAGTATATCGATTCGCTTACCGTGCCGGTGCGCTTCCGGCGGCAGTATGCAGCCGATAGCTTTTTCAGTGTATCGGCGCCGGGGCAGCTCAATGTTACCGATGATAACAGCATGTTTTCCAAATTACACTATGCAGACATGGGCAATGGGTCCTATTACCTTATTTCACGGGTAAAGACCAATATCCTGTTTAACGGTTACCGCGAACAGGAGCAACTGCACCTGATCGACAGCCTACTGTACGAAAATATACCCGGCAGGATCATCAGCCGGGAAGCAATTGTGCGGGATGGCTACAAAGGCTTCGATATCCTTAACCGTACCCGTAAGGGCGATATGCAGCGCTACCGGATCCTGGTTACGCCGGGCGAACTGCTTGTTTTTAAAATGGGTGGCAAAGGCGCTTATGTATATGGCGCAGAAGCCGATACTTTTTTTAATTCCATAAGGATACAGGAAGGTGTTCAAAAGCCCGGCTGGCAACTGTTCCAGCCTGCTACAGGCGGATTTGAGCTGCGTATGCCGGGCAAGCCCCGTGCTTACTATGCGCTCAGGGGCAGCGATAACCTGCCCGTGTGGAAATACGAAGCCTACGATCCTGAACAGGGCAATAGTTATGTATTGTTCAAAAAGAGCCTGTATAGTTTCGATTTTATAGAAGCGGATACCTTTGGATTGGTGCTGGCCGGGGAAAGCTTTTGCAGCGCCGATTTTGTGGTACAGAAAATAGCGCGTACCCTGAAGTCGTACAAGGGCAGGCCGGTGCTCGACCTGGTATTGAAAGTAAAGGGCGGCGACTATGTAAAGGCCCGGTTCCTGTTGCAGGGACCGGACTACTACATGCTGGCCGTGCGTACCGCCGACCGGGATTTTGATGCAACTCCTTTTTTCAATGCCTTTACTGTTGTGCCTTACCGCTATGCACCGGCCACTACGTATACGGATACGAGCCTGGACTTTGTGGTGCAGACACCGGTATACCCGCAGGTAGACCCTGAAGTACGGGATATGCTGACCTATGTAAAGAAGAAAGACCGGAATGCCAAAGCCGGCGCCACTTACCGTGCCTTACCCGAGCACGGGCATGCCAACCTGATCTCCGAAGTCACGGGCGAAGCCGTAGTGATCAATACCTTCAGGTACCCGAAGTATTTCCAGGTAAACGATACGCTGCAGTTTTTAAACAACCTCTTGTACCCAGATAGCAGCCTGGTGCTGGCCCGCAGGGAATACATTACCCGCGCAGGCTCCAGGTCCGGTATCCTCGTACAATTGCGGGATACGGGCAGTAGCCGCAGTATCCGGAAGCTCCTGCTGATGCAGGGCCAGCAGGTACTTGTTGCTGCTACGGTAACCGATACCGCAGCGCCGGGAAGCGATTTTGTCCGGTCTGTTTTTGCGAGCCTCCGGTTTAACGGGGTGCCTGCTGCGCCCGCTTTGTACGATCATAAACGGGATATTTTCCTGGAGGACTATTACAGTGCCGATAGTCTTACCCGTAAGATAGCCCGCTCCGCCTTGCCCTCGGTTTCGTTCGGGGCTAAAGGATTGCCCGAGATCAGGAAGGCGCTCGCTGCCCTGAACCGTGCGGATAAGGACTATTACGACCTCAAAGCCAACCTGATCGCCAAGTTGGGCTTTTGTAACGATACCGCGATCGTAGCCGGTGTTACCGGGTTTTTAAAAGACCTCTACGAAGCTACCGCTGATACGGCGGTATTCCAGAACGAAGCGCTGGCTGCCCTGGCTAACCTGAAGCAGGAAAAGGCAACCTTGCTGTTCCGCGACCTGGTATTACAGGATCCGCCTGCTTTTGAAGATACCGAAGAGTACAGCGATTTCCTGAGCGTATACAACGATAGCCTGAAGCTGGCCGCCCTGTTGTATCCCGGGCTGTTGAACCTGTCGATGATCGAGGCCTATAAAGATCCCGTACGCCGTTTGTTGTCCGACCTGCTGGACAGCAACTATGTGAGCGCCGGTGTGTACGAGGATTATGTAGGCAATATTTATTTCGATGCCAAACTGGCGTTGAAGAAACTGCAGCGCAGCGCCGGTATTGCGGCCCGGGCGATGGAAAGCAACGAGGAGGCAGGCCGCGAAGGATATACCGACATCGACACTACGAATAACAGTTTGTATTATTACGAGGCATTGCTGATGCCGTATTATGATAAGAATCCGAACCTGCCTTCATTTTTCGATAAACTGCTGCAGACGCCCGACCGGCAGGTAAGGCTGAATACCGCCATGCTGATGCTCCGCTACGGCAAGCCGGTGCCGGATAGCATATGGCAGGTACTGGGCAGCGATGCACAATACGGCGCCTACCTGTACTCCAGGTTGCAACGGTCGGGACATGCCGCGCTGTTCCCGCCGCGTTATGGCTCGCAGGAGCTGCTCTCGGCCAGTATGATGAAGGCTTATATGGGCGGCAGCCTGGATTCGCTGGCTTTGCTCATGCAGCAAGAGCTTAGTTATAAGGGCGAACGGGGCAAAGTCTATTTTTATAAATACCGCACGCAAAAAGACGGCGAATGGAAACTCGCTATGAATGGCCTTTTACAACATAAAGACCGCAGGGTACAGAACAACGGATCGCTGTTTATGGTATCTGAAAAGCCTTTGCTGACCGATGTGCCGCTGCAGGAGCAGATGGAACGGCAGATTAAGCGGTTAATGATCAGCAGCGAAGACTCGGGTCGCGCGTTCTACAACAGGGAGTAGTAAACAGGAGGAGGCAGGCATGTATATAACATATGGCTGAGGCACCGGAAGCTATACCTGATTTGCAGTTTTGATATTTAAATTTTAAAAATGGTTAGCATTTCTTGTTTTTGGGTCTTAACTTTGCAAGCGAAAAAATGACACAAATTTTACAATTGATTTTTTTCTCTCTCTAAATTATGAACTGGAAACACGCTTTTACATCGTCCATTGGCAAGAAGCTGGTCATGGGTATCACGGGTATCTCACTCATCGCATTTTTATGTGTCCACGTATACGTGAATGCTTTGATTTTTGTTCCCGATGGTTACCATAAATATGAAGTGGCTGCCCACTTTTTAGGTTCCAACCCCCTGACCAGGATAGCGGAGATCGGATTATTATTAGGGATTATCCTGCATATCGTACAGGGGCTTATGCTCTGGTCCCAGAACAGGTCCAAGCGCCCCGTAAAGTATGCCGTTTATGATGGTAAGGCTAACAGCACCTGGTACAGCCGTTCTATGGGCCTGCTGGGTACGCTTATCCTTATTTTCCTGGTGTTGCACCTGGCCCACTTCTGGGCGCCTAACCGCTGGCAGCAGCTGACTACCGGCCACGAAAGAAACCTGTATGCCGAAATGGAAGCCATCTTCCAGAACGGTATCGTAGTGATAGTATACATCCTGGGTTGTATCTCCCTGGCCTGGCACCTGATGCACGGCTTCTGGAGCGCTTTCCAGACACTGGGTCTGAGCACGGCCAAATACAGGCCGATCATCAACGGTATCGGTATCGCGTTTTCTATCCTGGTGCCCCTGCTATTTATCGCCATGCCTGTTGCGTTCTACTTCGGCTGGTTGCCGCCGGCAGCGAGTTTTACAGAAGTAGCCCACTAGTAGTGCATTTCTTTTCAGCTTTTTAAAGCTCTTTTGTTTCGATGAAAAAAAGCTCTTTTTACAGTATTGTCCCGCTTGTTGCACTCCTGGCCCTTGTGGCCTGTAGTAAAACGGGTAATGAAAAACCCAAAGCGGGTATTTACCGGGGGCCGGTGCGTGTGGAGGTAAACGGTGTGGATTATGCTGCCGGAGGCGCGCTTTATCACGTCGATACGACCTGCGAAACAACGATAGAGGTCAGTTATATCGGCGATACGGTACAGTTTCAAATGCCGACCGAACCAAACCTTGCCAAGTTCTTAAAAAACGAAAGCGGCTCCTACAGGAGCTATTCCAAGTGGACGACTTATCAATACGAGGCCAAAGGAAAAAACGGGCTTACGTACACTTTTAATCACGTCGGAGCAGCCGGGTATATCTCGTCAAAAAAAGTAACCTTCGAAGGAAGCAGGTAACGGCGCGATAAGATGTTTTGAAAATTATATAACTAATACCCCGATCCTGGTTCAGGAGGAGGAATGAAAAATTACCTTTCAGGTCGAATATCTAACTATTATGATCAATTCAAAGATACCTGCGGGCGAAATGGCCCAAAAATGGACAAAGTACAAGGATACCTGTAAGCTTGTAAACCCGGCGAACAAACGCAGCCTGGAAATCATCGTAGTGGGTACCGGCCTGGCCGGTGCTTCTGCAGCGGCTTCCCTGGGCGAGATGGGCTATAAGGTAAAAGCTTTCTGTTTCCAGGATTCTGCCCGCCGTGCGCACTCTATCGCTGCACAGGGCGGTATCAATGCAGCTAAGAATTATCAGAATGACGGCGACTCCACGTTCCGTCTTTTTTATGATACGATCAAAGGGGGCGACTACCGTGCAAGGGAAGGCAATGTGCACCGCCTTGCCGAAGTAAGCGCCAATATCATTGACCAGTGCGTAGCCCAGGGCGTACCCTTTGCCCGCGAATACGGCGGTCTGCTCAGCAACCGTTCTTTCGGCGGTACCCAGGTACAGCGTACCTTCTATGCCGCAGGCCAGACCGGCCAGCAGTTGCTGATCGGTGCCTACCAGTCGCTGGAACGCCAGATCGCACTCGGTAACGTAACCATGTACGACCGCCACGAAATGCTGGATGTGGTTAAGATCGACGGTAAGGCCAGGGGCATCATCGCCCGTAACCTGATCACCGGTCAGCTCGAACGCCATTTCGGTCATGCCGTATTGCTCTGCAGCGGTGGTTATGGCAACGTATTCTACTTATCTACCAATGCCATGGGCAGTAACGTTACTGCAGCATGGAAAGCCCATAAAAAAGGCGCTTATTTCGGAAACCCCTGTTTCACACAGATCCACCCTACGTGTATCCCCGTTTCGGGCGATCACCAGTCCAAGCTGACCCTGATGTCGGAGTCGCTGAGGAATGACGGCCGTATCTGGGTGCCTAAAAAACAGAACGATACCCGTAAAGCAAGCGATATTCCGGAAGACGAACGCGATTACTACCTGGAAAGAAGGTATCCTGCCTTCGGTAACCTGGTACCGCGCGACGTGGCCAGCCGTGCCGCCAAAGAGCGCTGCGATGCCGGTTATGGCGTAGGTTCCAGCCGCCAGGCCGTATTCCTCGATTACGCCGCCGCTATCGAGCGTTATGGTAAGATAGAATGCAACAAACAAGGCAATCATAACCCGCCGATGGACCTGGTGATCAAACTGGGTAAAGAAGTGGTAAAAGAAAAATACGGTAACCTGTTCGATATGTACGAAAAGATTACCGGCGAAAACCCTTACGAAACCCCGATGCGTATTTATCCCGCGGTACACTATACCATGGGCGGCATATGGGTGGACTATGAACTGATGACCTCCGTACCGGGGCTGTATGCACTGGGCGAGGCCAACTTCAGCGACCACGGCGCTAACCGGCTTGGTGCTTCCGCACTGATGCAGGGCCTGGCCGACGGTTATTTCGTAATTCCTTACACGATCGGTAATTACCTTGCCGACGAGATCCGTACCAAAGCCATTCCTACCGATCACCCTGAGTTTGCAAAAGCAGAGCAGGAAGTAGCCGGCCGTATCGAGAAACTGATGGGCATTAAAGGCACCGAATCCGTAGAGAGCTTTCATAAGCGCCTGGGTAAGATCATGTGGGATAAATGCGGTATGGCCCGTAACGCCAAAGGCCTGCAGGAAGCCATTGTCGAGATCCGCGCGCTGCGCGAAGAGTTCTGGAAAAATGTACGTATCCCCGGCGGTATCTTCGAAATGAATACCGAACTCGATAAAGCCAACCGTGTAGCCGACTTTATGGAACTGGGCGAACTGATGTGTATGGATGCCCTTAACCGCGCGGAAAGCTGCGGTGGTCACTTCAGGGAAGAAAGCCAGACCGAAGATGGAGAAGCACAGCGTAACGATGAGTTGTTTATGTATGTAGCCGCCTGGGAGTATAAAGAAAACAACAACTGGGAGCTGCATAAGGAAGCCCTGGATTACGAAGTGGTACACCCGACACAACGTTCTTATAAATAATAAACACGGCTGCAACTTCAGGCTGCCGCTGTAACCATCAGGGGCAACACCTCAGGGAAGCTCCGAAACCAAAAGCATTGAGGCTTCCCGCAGGGGCCTGAAACTATAAAGAATAATAAAATTTCAGCAATGGAACACTACAATATGAATCTGACGTTGAAAGTGTGGCGGCAGAAAAATGCACAGGATAAAGGTGGTTTTGAAACCTATCAGGTGAAAGATATCTCTTCTGAAATGTCCTTCCTGGAGATGTTTGATGTATTGAACGAGCAACTGATCAACGAAGGCAAGGAGCCCATCACTTTCGATCACGACTGCAGGGAAGGTATTTGTGGTGCATGCTCCATGCACATCAATGGCCGGCCGCACGGTCCCTGGGGACAAACGACCACCTGCCAGCTGCATATGCGGGAGTATAAAAACGGCGATACAATTGTAGTAGAACCCTGGAGGGCCAAAGCTTTCCCCGTGATCAAGGATCTGATGGTGGACCGTACCGCTTTCGACCGTATCATCCAGTCGGGTGGTTATATCTCGGTTGATACCGGTAATGCCCAGGATGCCAATAACCTGCCGATCAATAAGGACAAGGCCGATGAATCTTTTGCAGCGGCTGCCTGTATCGGTTGTGGCGCCTGCGTTGCAGCTTGTAAGAATGCTTCTGCCATGCTGTTCCTTTCCGCTAAAGTATCGCACCTGGCATTACTGCCGCAGGGTGAGGTAGAGCGTAAAACGCGTGTGGTGAACATGGTGGACCAGATGGATAAAGAAGGATTCGGTAGCTGTACCAATACCGAGGCTTGCGAAGCCGAGTGTCCAAAAGGTATCTCCGTACTCAATATCCGCCGCCTGAATGCAGAATACATCGGCGCGATCATGAGCGGCGACGACAAATAAGCGATAGATCAACCCATATACGAAACGCCTCCCCGGAGGCGTTTTTTTATGTGCCGGTTTTGCAAAAAAATAGCAACGCCCTTTTTATCTAAATTGTACCTTTATAACCATTATGGGTTTATCTTTTCGTATCCTGCTGTGTACACTCTTTTGTTCCCTGGCCTTTATACCGCAATCGCATGCGCTTACCATGAAGGGACGCGTATTCGATTACAAGACCAACCAACCTATGGCCAATGTCAATATCGTCAACACCTTTACCGAAACGGGGGTAACGACCGACAGTACCGGCCTCTTTACTATGGAAGTATCGCAGGGGCACCTGGTCGAGTTCAGGCGCATCGGTTATAAAATATCGAGGGTAAGGATCGAACAGACGCAACTGCCTTATTATAATATCGCGATGCGCGAGGGAGCCATAGACCTGATGGAAGTAGAGATCAGGGGTAATAACTATAAACTCGACAGTATCGAAAGAAGGGAAACCTATAAGTGGGCGATCGAACACTACAAGCTGAGCGGGCTGGATATTGTACAACATCCTTTCGATGCGCTGAGTAAAAGGAACAGGCAGATATGGGCCTTCCAGAAACACTATGAGTATTTCGAAAAAGAGAAATTTATTAACTACGTATTCAACGAAAGACTGATCCGCCAGCTGACGCAAATGGACAGTACCAGGACGGCAGAATACATGTACTATTACCGGCCTACCTACGAACAGCTACAGGCCTGGACCGAATACGAATTTTACGATTACATAAAAACCACCGCTACGGCCTATATGAGGCGGCGGGAGTAAATAACGCAGGGATACAAGGCAGCACACTCTGGCGGGGATGGCGGCTTACCGGGAATAATAATTTAAATATTATTTGATAATGGCTATTTTCAAACCTTTCAGACAGGTACAGCAAATCAAGCGTAAAGACCTGAACCACGACCTCGTAGACTATGTATGCCTGCCCGGCTGTTTTAATGCTGCCGAGGTGCAGGCGATCCGCACCTTGTGGAATGATGCGGAAGCGGAAGACTCCAGGGTAAACGTATCGGGCGTTGCGAAAGACTACAGCGAATTACGCAAGTCGCGGGTCATGTTTATCGATGCTATGAAAGAGAACGACTGGATCTATAACCGCCTCGCGGAAGCCTGCCTGCAGGTAAATATGAACCGGTTCAAATTCGATATTACCGGTTTCCAGACCAAACTGCAACTGGCTACCTATGGCCCGGATGATTTTTTTGAATGGCATATGGACTACGGGGTGGGCGATGTGTCTGACCGGAAACTGAGTATTACCGTGCAACTCTCTGATCCTTCGGAGTACGAGGATGGCGACCTGCAATTCATGATCAATCATAAGGCATTCAGCGCACCCAAGGAGTTGGGTACTGCCATCATTTTCCCCTCTTATGCGATGCACCGTGTATTACCGGTTGCCTCAGGCCAGCGGCAGTCCATTGTCGGCTGGATAGGCGGTGCGCCTTTCCGGTAACAAGTATTTTTTTCTTTATTTGTTTGCATTCTTTAACCTTTTTGACCTCTATTAGGGGGGGCTGAAACGCCCGCTCTGTTAAAAAAACAGGCGGGTTAAAAGATATGCCTGGTTTTGGTGTGTTTTAAATAGTTGTAATATTGGATTAAATATGTATTTCTGTTTATTTAATATAATTGAACAGGCTTAGGCCCTATGTTCTATTCGTTAAATTATATATGCAAAATTGCTAAATAATGTGAATAAAATATGCATATCGCATTTCGTGCTATTACCTTTATGGCGATATCTATTTATTCTTTTATTAAAAGAGCAGACATGAAAAAACAACTATTTTCCATAACCGCCTTACTGGCAGTTACCATTTTTTCGGCCAGTGCACAAGAGAAGCGGGTGCCTTTGTTCGAGATGTTTACCAGTTCTACCTGTCCGCCCTGCAACCCGGGTAATGCGGCACTGGACGGCACGCTGGGCAACAAGCCCGCCACAGAATTTGCCCTGGTTAAATTCCAGCAGTTTTTCCCTGGTACCGGCGACCCTTATACCACTGCAGAAGGCAGGGACCGTTTCCTTAATTATTACAACCCTGGCGCTACCCAGATCGGTGTGCCCGAAATGCACATTAATGGTGGTGCCGGGATCAACCCGAACGATCCGGGTGTTATCAGCGATGCGAAGTACAATGCAGCAAAAAATGAGGCAGCTACCTATAAACTATCGGGTACCTATAGCATTGCCAACAAGGTCGTAACTGCGAATGTGAAGTATACGGCCATCAGCGCCGGCACGGCGCCTGTATTGTACGTAGCGATCGTGGAAACCAAGACGATCAAAAACAAGAAATCCAACGGCGAAACGGAGTTTCACAACGTAATGAAGAAAATGATGCCATCGCAAACCGGCACAACCCTGACGGAAGCCGTAGGCGTGGAAGGCAGCAAATCGCTCACCTTTACTTTTGCCGGTAACTACCGTTTGCCCACCAACGGCCAGCCCAGCAGTTATATCAACGATGCTACCGAGAATTCTGTCGAAGACTTTAATAACCTGCGCGTAGTAGCCTGGGTACAAGGTTCCGATAAAAAAGTATACCAGGCCGCGAACCTGGCCAAAACCGGCGGTACCGGTGTAAACCAGGTATCCAATACCGTGGGTGCTGTCGAAGTATATCCTAACCCTACCTCCGGCCAGATCCATATCAATTTAAATATGAAGGAACAGGATGAAGTATCGGCCTCGATCGTGAGCCTTACCGGCGCAGTAGTAGCCCGTCAGTCGCAGAGACTGAACGCAGGTAAGAATACCATGAGCTTTGATACCAGGGGCCTGGCTGCAGGTCTGTATAACCTTATTATCTTCGACTCCAATAATAACTCTTTTGCCCAGCGGGTATCGGTGATCCGGTAAGTAATCTGCTGCCGGAAAGGCTTGCCTTTCTTTATGTGAATGGAGCTGTTTTGTTTTTTAAACAAAACAGCTCTTTTTATGCCCTCCGGTTTGATGCACGCGCAACGCTACCGTATGTGCCAGGCGACGCTGGCAGCACAGTGTTGGAGGACGGCGGTTCTGAGTCCTGTTACTATTACTGCAACAGGTGGATATAAGTAAATTTTTATTATTTTAAATTTGATGGCAGGTCTTCCACTTATTTTAGTGGACTAAAATTAGTGATATTTAACATTTACCTACATCTTTGTGTGGTAAATGTGCCGATCCGTGAATTTTATGCTGTGATTGTTAAATAAGGTTAAGTATGATTTCTATTTCTATTAATTTGTTTTTGTTAACTTAATAAGTATTTATTTTGTTAATATTTTCATTTTTTAGTGCCGGGCTGTTATAAATAAGGCGGAAATGACATTGTGCTATTGTATTAATTAACATTTAAGGGTGAATGATGATTTATCTTTATGGGACGAATCCATTTATTTTAACTCAAAGAAGCGAGATGAAAAAACAATTATTCTCTATTACAGCATTACTGGCTGCCACTATATTATCTGCCAGTGCACAGGAAAAGCGTGTGCCTTTGTTCGAGATGTTTACCAGCTCTACCTGTCCTCCCTGCAACCCGGGTAATGCTGCACTGGACGGTACATTGGCCAGCAAACCGGCTGCAGAGTATGCCCTGGTTAAATTCCAGCAGTATTTCCCGGGTAGTGGCGACCCTTATACCACTGCAGAAGGAAAGGGCCGTTTTCTGAACTACTATAACGCTACTGCAACTTCGGTAGCTGTACCCGAAATGCATATCAATGGTGGTAACGGTATCAACCCGAATGGCTCCGGGGCTATTAACGATACAAAATACAATGCGGCCAAAGACGAGGCGGCTACGTATAAACTGTCGGGCACTTATAGCGTAGTCAACAAGGTGGTAACCGCCAATGTGAAGTACACGGCGATCAGCGCGGGTACGGCGCCGGTATTGTACGTGGCGATCGTAGAAACCAAAACGATCAAGAACATAAAGTCCAACGGCGAAACGGAATTTCATAACGTGATGAAGAAAATGATGCCATCGCAAACCGGCACGACCCTGACGGAAGCCGTAGGTGTTGAAGGCAACAAATCGCTCACCTTTACCTTTGCCGGTAACTACCGTTTACCAGCCAACGGCCAGGTAAGCAGCTTTATCAACGACGCCACCGAAAACTCTGTAGAAGACTTCAACAACCTGCGCGTAGTAGCCTGGGTACAGGGTTCTGATAAAAAAGTATACCAGGCCGCGAACCTGGCCAAATCCGGCGGTACAGGCGTAAGCCAGGTATCCAACACGGTAGGTTCCGTTGAGGTATATCCCAACCCGACTTCAGGCATGGTCCATATCAATTTAAATATGAAGGAGCAGGACGAAGTATCGGCTTCTATCGTAAGCCTTACCGGCGCAGTAGTAGCCCGTCAGTCGGTGAAACTGAACGCAGGTAAGAATACCATGAGTTTCGATACCAAGGGCCTGGCTGCAGGTCTGTATAACCTCATTATCTTCGATTCCAACAATAACTCTTTTGCCCAAAGGGTATCTGTAGTACGTTAAGTCGTCGAAGCATATTCCTGTTTTGTTTACGAACCAGGCGGCCCTGCATTGCAGGGCCGCCGCTTTTTAAGCGATACCCGGGCACAATGGTAAAAACGGTGGCGGGGCATGTTGCCCGGTAAACGACGGAGGCCTGTGCGCAGCAAGTAATCCCGTATCCGGGTGTGTTTATCGTTAGCGGCTTAAGCGGATCCTTTTAAGCAAGGTTATAAATGCAAAAGGAGCATTCCCCCCGGGGGAATGCTCCTTTTTATCCGTACGGCATTGCTGCCGGTTATCACTTATTGTGCGCTGGTGTTTTTAGCTACGGGCATCCAGCCTTTCAGCTCTACGCAGTCTTTATATTCGGGATCTATTTTAATATAGTAGCTGGAAATACGTTCGGAGATCCATTTAGCCAGGAATTCATTTTGCTTGAACTCGAGCGCTTTCTGCTGGATCTTGCTGTAGTCGTCTTTCAGGTTAAGGATATGCGGGTCGGTCCTTCCTTTAAGGTAAAGAATACGGCAGGAGCGCGTTTTGGTGTAAGGGTTATCGGTATAGATCTGGGGCTGCGAGTATTCGCCTACCTTCATATCTCCCACCGAGCGGGCCATATCGGGATCCAGCTGGTCGATACCGAGGTTGGCATTGCCCATCTGGTCGTACACCATACCGCCGGTCATTTTTGCCTGTTCGTCAGTACTGTATTTACCTACGCCTTCGGCAAACGAGATCTTGCCGCTGACCAGGTCGGCCCTGATGCTGTCGAGTCTTTTCAGTGTTTTTTGCAGATCCACATTGGTGATCTCCGGAACGATTACGATATGGCGTACTTTGGCTTCCTCACCCATACGGCGTACCATCTGGATAATGTGGAAACCGAATTTGGTTTTAATTACCGGGGAGATCTCACCGGGTTGGAGCCGGTAAGCAGCGGCTACGAACTGCTGGTCAAATTCCTTGCGGTTAATGTCCATTTCGCCCCCCATATCCTTGGTGCCGTCCATGCCGTAGATACCGGCCATGGTGGCAAAGCTTTTGCCGTTTTCGACGATCTCCTTACGGATGCCTTCGAGTTTTTCCTTGGCCAGTTGCTCGATCTCGGGGTCATATTTCGGCTTGATCACGATCTGGCCTACAGATACCGATGCGGGGAACGGCGGCAGGCTGTCCTTGGGTATTTTATTGAAAAATGCTTCTACCTCCTGCGGAGTAATTTTTACATCTTTCATCAACTGGCCCTGCATACGTTCTGCGGTAAGCTTATCTTTAAAAAACTCGCGGTAGTCGTCTTTTAACTGGTAGATGGTACGGCCGCTGGCCTCTTCGAGCCGTTCTTTACCGCCCGCATCCTGCATCCAGGCCCTGATCCTGTTGTCCAGGTTACTGGTTACTTCCTCGTCAGACACGATTACGCTGTCCCTGCCGGCCTGTTCTACGAGGATCTGCTGGGCCAGCATGGTATATAATATGGTGCATTTAGCGGAATCGGGCAGGTTCGGGTTCGATTGCTTTTCTCCCTGGAACTGCTGGTTCACATCGGACTGGAGAATGATTTTGTTGCCGACCACACCGACGATCTTATCGGCTACCTGGGTTTGTGCAAAACATGGCGCAAAAGCCGCCATCATCATTAAAAATAAAACCGGGATTCGAAACATAGGGTGCAAAGATAAGCGATTGCCGGATTGGTTCGCCTGATAAATATATTTTTACCCCCATAAAACTACATTTTACCGGGTTTTAGTATGGCAGGCCAAAAGGTTTTATTTTCTTCTTTTTTGAAATTACCATACATGTTTTACCTTTAAGCCCTAAATGTTAATCTATTCTATGGGATTCAATAAAGTAGTCGCTAATGCCGATGAGGCAATCAAAGATATTCAGGATGGCGCAGTGATCATGCTGGGAGGATTCGGTCTGTGTGGTATCCCGGAAAACTGTATTACATCGCTGATCAAAAAAGGCGTAAAGAACCTGACCTGCATCTCCAACAATGCCGGTGTGGACGACTTCGGCATCGGGCTGATGCTGCAGACCAAACAGGTAAAGAAAATGATCGCTTCCTATGTGGGTGAAAATGCGGAATTCGAACGCCAGCTGCTCAGCGGCGAACTCGAAGTGGACCTGGTACCACAAGGTACACTGGCCACCCGCTGTATGGCTGCTGCTTACGGCTTCCCGGCCATCTTTACACCCGCCGGTGTGGGTACCGAGGTAGCCGAGGGCAAAGAAGTACGTAATTTTAAAGGTAAAGACTACCTGGTGGAAGAGGCTTTCGAAGCCGATTTCGCCATCGTAAAAGCCTGGAAAGGCGATACGGCGGGTAACCTGATCTTCAACAAGACCGCCCGCAACTTTAACAGCGTAATGGCTATGGCCGGTAAAACAACGATCGTGGAAGTAGAAGAGCTGGTGCCCGCCGGCGAACTGGACCCTAATTTTATCCATGTGCCGGGTATCTATGTACACCGCATCTTCCAGGGTAAAGACTACGAAAAACGCATTGAACAACGTACCGTAAGCAAGAACTAACCGTAAAGCGTTCCATACATATATCAAGATTAAAGGAAGGACGGCGATAACCGTCCTTCCTGGTTTAATTCCGCACATAAATCAAAAGACATGCAACATACAGAAGCACAGAGCCGCTACCAGGAACAGATCGAGGCGGCCTTTGCCAACAGGGATTTATTGAACGAACCGGCCTACCAGGACGCCGTACGCGCGGTGGTGGAGCAGGTAGATAAAGGTACGCTGCGCGTGGCAACCCCGGTAGACGGCGGCTGGCAGGTACAGCAGTGGGTAAAACAGGCGATCCTGATGTACTTCGCCATCCAGAAAATGCAGACCTGGGATCTGCCGCCATTCGAGTTCTATGATAAAATGGAACTTAAAAAAAACTATGCCGAACTGGGCGTAAGGGCCGTGCCGCATGCCGTAGCCCGCTATGGGGCCTTTATCGGCCGCAATGTGGTGCTGATGCCTTCTTATGTCAATATCGGCGCTTATGTAGGCGAGGGTACCATGGTGGATACCTGGGCTACGGTGGGTAGCTGTGCGCAGATCGGTAAAAATGTACACCTGAGCGGTGGCGTAGGTATCGGCGGTGTGCTGGAACCCCTGCAGGCCGCGCCGGTTATTATCGAAGACGGCTGTTTTATCGGTTCCCGCTGTATCGTGGTAGAGGGCGTAAGGGTAGAGGCCGAAGCGGTACTGGGCGCCAATGTGGTATTGACACAGAGCACCAAGATTATTGATGTAAGCGGCGACGAGCCGGTAGAGTACCGCGGTATCGTACCGGCGCGCAGCGTGGTGATACCCGGCAACTATACCAAGAAATTCCCTGCCGGTGAATTTGGCGTAGGCTGTGCGCTTATTATCGGCAAACGTAAAGAAAGCACCGACCTGAAAACCAGTCTGAATGATGCTTTGAGGGATTTTAATGTGTCTATCTAATACTTTTTGTTCCGGCAGGGATATCCCTGCCGGAACATTTTTTTTATCTTCAGGTGATGAAAACGCTCGTATTCCTGGCAGGCTGGACGGTATGCTGGTGTATAACACCGGCCGTGCTGCGCGCGCAGCAGTTTGCCGTTACGACCGAATGGCTGAACGGCACGGTATATATCGGTTTTGATAACCGGATCGAGATATCACCAGAGCGGGATGGCTGTGATGCGATTACAGTAACTGCGGATGCCGGTGAATTGAAAAAAGATCGTGATTGTCGCTACTTTCTTCGGGTATCGCGCGAAGGCACGGTAACACTGAAGGTACAGCAGAAAGTAAACGGGAAATTGGTAAGCCTGGGCAACAGGAGTTTACCGGTTAAACATTTATCGCCGCCCGTAGCCAGTGTAGGCGGCCGTAAAAGCGGTCCTTTCCCTTTAGCGGGTTTTAAGTTGCAGACGGGTGTAGTGATAACGCAGGAAGGCATAACGAGACGTTATTTTGAGGCCATATCGTTTGGCATTAAAGTCTACCGCAACAGGAACCTGGTTTTCGAAACGACCTGTGCCGGGCCTTACTTTAACAACGCGTGTAAGAACTTCTTTCAATCGCTCCGGCCCGGCGATACGGTAATTATCGACAGTATACGCGCTTCCTGTACCAGTTGCAGGGTACAGGCGCTTGGCGACCTTACTTACATCATGACCTGAGTATACCTGCAACAATCCGACGCTTATTTTTGTCTTGTAAAAAAACAACACCTTGAATTTAGATTTCTTACAACAGGAACTATGGGGCAATTCACTGATGGTATACCTCCGGTTTGCCGTGATCCTCGTGCTGGCGCTGCTGCTGAAAAAATACATCACCGCTATTTTTACCCGGTTGTTTTTTACCGTATTCAAAAAGTTTTCGGCGGACTATTACGGGCAGCAGTTTAAGGAATTATTACTGCGGCCTATCGAGGGACTGATTGTAACCATTTTCTTTTATGTGGCTTTCAACCAGCTCAGCACTTCGTTCGATAAGCTGATCCTGTTTAAGCGCATGAAACCCGTTAAAGAAGCGGGGCAGGAAGTGGCCTCAAGGCTGGTCACCCTTATGGACCTGGTCGATCACCTGTTTTTCCTCTTCCTGATCTTTTACTTTATCCTGCTGCTTTCGCGTATCATAGACTTCGTGATCATGGTCTTGCTGCATAAGGCTACCGAAGAGCATGACCGGGGCCGCCAGCAGATCTATCCTCTACTGAAGGATGTGCTGAAGGTAGTGGTATGGGGCTTTGGGTTCTTTACCGTATTGGGCGTTATCTTCCATGTAAATGTAGCCGCCCTGATCGCCGGTCTGGGTGTGGGTGGTATCGCTATTGCCTTTGCCGCCAAGGAGAGCCTTGAAAACCTGCTGGCCTCCTTTATGGTTATGATCGACAAACCTTTTACCATAGGCGACTGGATCAAGGTAAACGGGGTGGAGGGTATTATCGAAAAGGTGGGCTTCCGGAGCACGCGCATCCGTTCGTTCGACAAGTCGATGGTATCGCTGCCCAACCGCAAACTGATCGATAGCAACCTCGAAAATTTTTCGGAACGGGGTATGCGCAGGGTTAAGTTTTCGGTGGGCGCTATCTATGGCCTGTCGCAGGAGACATTGGAAAATACCATCAGCGCCATCAAGAACGTGATCCTTAAAACCGAAGGCACCATGGGGCAGCCCATTGTGCATCTCGATGAATTCGGGGCCTCTTCGGTCAATATACTGGTTATTTATTTTGTGTCGGCTGCGCCCGAAACCGATTTCGGAAGTGTAAAAGAAAAGGTTAATTTCGGTATCTACGAGGCCATGTATCAACATGCCAGGGGCTTTGCTTTCCCTACCCAGTTAAGTATAGACGGGAGCGATGTCAACGAGGTGGTACCGCCCGCTGCAACGCAGGAGTAGACCGGAATTGCGCGATTTTGAGTTAACAATTTCGTAATGTTATTTTTCTTTTAAGTTCCTCTAATATTGCACTCGAATTTCAAACCGATATTATGGAATCCAATTTTGGAAAGATCCTGGTAGTTGATGATGAGCAGGACATTGTCGAATTTATCAATTACAATCTGAGACAAGCCGGTTACGAAACCGCAACGGCCAACAATGGAGACGAAGCTATCCGGAAAGCGGCTATTTTTAATCCCGATCTGATACTCCTGGATGTGATGATGCCGGAGAAAGACGGCCTGCAGACGATACAGCAGCTGCGCCGTAATCCCGACCTCGACAGTACGATCATTATCTTCCTGACCGCCCTGAGCGACGAAAAATCGGAGATAGAAGGTCTGAAGCTCGGCGCCGACGATTATATCGCGAAGCCTATCAAGCCAGAATTACTGCTTACCCGTTTGCGTACCGCGTTGAGGAGGGTGAAAAAAGATGAAGAGCAGGGTAATAAGATCGTGTTCGGCGAACTGGAGATCAATAAGTATAAATTTACCGTGAGCTATAAAGGTGAAGAGATCATCCTGGCTAAAAAAGAATTCGAGCTGCTCAACCTGCTCGCTTCCAAGCCCGGCCGTGTATTCCTGCGCCACGAGATCCTGCAGAAAGTATGGGGTACCGAAGTGATCGTAGGCGACCGTACGATCGACGTACACATCCGTAAGATACGCCAGAAGCTGGGTATCGACGTAATCACCACCGTTAAGGGTGTAGGGTATAAGTTCGAAATGGAATAACGATACCTGTTTAAATAACAACGCCGGTCCCAGCCAGGACCGGCGTTATTTTTTTAGGTCTATTTTCCGGGAAACATACGGCACAACGCGGGCTGTTTTCATCGAATTACTTATATTGCATACAGGTCAAATATTACAGCATATGAACAGGCAGCAAATAAAGATGTTAGGTATCGGCGCCTTATTGGGCGCAACTGTGATTGCCGGCGTGGCATTCGACAAAGACGGCAAGGACGGTCCCGTTGAAGTAACGGAAGAAGGCCGCCTGCAATACAAATGGTACCCGGTATCCCTGCCCAGGAACATGAGTTTTGCTGGCGAAAAAGTGCCGCTGGACCGCTGGGAGATACGCGAACGCCTGGATCGCGAACTGCTGATGAATTACTACATGCATGGTTCTACCTTATACATCCTGAAGCTGAGCTCACGGGTATTCCCGGCCATCGAAAAACAGCTGAAGGAGAATGGTCTGCCCGACGATTTTAAATACCTCTGCGTAGCGGAGAGCTCGCTGCAAAACCCGACCTCGCCTGCCGGCGCCGTAGGCTACTGGCAGTTTATGCGGGAAACCGGCACCCGTTACGGCCTGGAGATCACCGACGAAATAGATGAGCGGTACCACCTCGAAAAATCGACCAATGCCGCCTGCCGTTACCTGAAGGATGCCTATGGCAAATTCGGCAACTGGACCGCCGCCGCAGCCTCCTACAACTGCGGTATGGGCGGATTCAGCAACCAGAGCACGTTCCAGATGGCGGGCAACTACTACGACTTGTTGCTGCCCGAAGAAACGAACCGGTATGTATTCCGCATACTGGCCCTCAAACAACTGATCAGCAATGCACCCAAATATGGCTTCGTAGTGCCGGAAAGCGACGGCTACCAGCCCGTACCGACCCGCAGCATGACGATTACCCAGAGTGTAGCCAACCTGGCCCAGTTTGCCATCGACCAGGGTACTACCTATAAAATGCTGAAGATCCTGAATCCCTGGCTGCGCGACCGTAAACTTACCGTAAAAGAGGGTAAGTCCTACACCATCCAATTGCCTGCGGGCAAGTAGGCGTAGCCGGGCCGGCACTTAACTTTATGCGCGGCCGGTTAGCTGATTCGGGATAAAAGCAATAATTTCGCCGCCGAAACGTTTTCTGGACCTATGATGTACCTCCGGCTTATTCTATTGTTTGCCTGCCTGTGCTCCGGGCTGTGCGCCACAGCGCAGCAGGTGCAGGATACGGCTGCAACAGCCGGGCCGGTAGCCGATACGCCCGCGGCGGGCAAAACGGTCACACCGCTTAAAACGGATTCCCTGTTTAAAACGCCCTTCCTTACGCCCAAGAAGATCGGCCTCTTTTCCGCTATAGTGCCCGGTTTGGGGCAGTACTACAACAAGCAGTACTGGAAGGTGGGCGTGATCTATGCCGGTGTAGGCGTGGCCATATATTTCGTAAGCGACAACCTGAAAAATTATAATGATTTCAGGCGTTTGTATGCGGCTTACCAGAGCAATAATAAATCCCTGACGGACAACGCGAGGTATACCGCTGCTGAAGCCAAAGGTCTGCAGGACTATTACCGGCGCAACCTGGATCTTACCGTGCTGCTTTCGGCCCTGGGTTATACTTTGCAGGTGGTCGATGCCGTCGTTTTTGCCCACCTGAAAAATTTCGATATTTCAGAAGATATCACCCTGAGGGCCCGCCCCGTGCTTATGCCCAATGGCGGTGTGGGTTTCGGCCTTGTTATGAACTTTAAATAAACCGCTTGCAGGTATACCGCAACGCAGACAGCACCAATACTTATGTCCAGGATATTAGCCATCGATTACGGGAAAAAAAGAACGGGACTTGCAGTGTCCGATCCTTTGGGCATTATCGCTACGGGACTTACCACCGTTGATACCGAACAGGTGGTTTACTATATGAAACAGTATTTCGCCCGCGAAGCCGTGTCGGAAATACTGCTGGGTTACCCGCGTAATCTCGATGGCTCCGAAACGGATATCACCAAAAAGGTAGAGAAGTTTCACGGGCAGTTGCAAAAACTGTTTCCCGATAAGAAAGTACAGCTCGTAGACGAACGCTTTACCTCTAAAATGGCCTTCCAAAGCATGATCGACAGCGGTCTTAAGAAAAAGGACCGCCAGAACAAAGCCCTGATCGACGAGATCAGCGCAACCATATTGCTGCAGGGCTACCTGGATGGCGTACGCTAGCCGGTACCTTCTTTCAGTTGCATAAATTATTTCCCGCTCCGGATACTACAACCCCTCTTTATACGGTTTTTATTGACCGGGATACAACCCTGGTACCAAGCCTTCCCGTTTCACCGCAACATTTCGGCTGTTTGCAGCATTTTACCCGCTGCAACGGTCCGCTGCATTTATATTTGGCCGTAAAAATATACCGGGTGGCCCAGGTCCGCCCTGCCTGCTATGTCGCTATCTTATTTCCACTTTCAAAACAAACGCTGGGTAACGGTGCTGCAGCATGTGATACTGTGGTTGTTCATATTTGCATTGCCTTACCTGATGCAGTACAACTACGGTTTCCGGTTTCGTTTTTATGGTCCGCCCCATCATTTCATCATCCGCGATATTGCGGCAAAGCTGATCTGGGTCGTTGTGTTCTATCTCAATGCCTTTGTATTTACACCCCGTTATATTTACCGCAAAAAGTACGTACGGTATGGCCTCCTGGTGATCGGTATGTTGCTGGTTATTGTTTGTTGCAATAATATGATCATGAACCGGAGCTTTGCAACGGGGTTTCAACGGACCAGCCTGAATACGGCACCGGCCCGGCCCTATCGCGAAGTGCACACCGTAAAGACCGGCGAAGGACCGGTAATGGTAACCGCCCGGATACCGGAAGACTCGCCGGTATTGGGCGAAGCCATCAGGGACTATTCCATTACACCTGCCTTGCCATTGGCCGGCCCAGGCGAAAGCCCGGACCCGGGAGCGGTACAGGTAATGGGCCTGGCATCCCAGGATTACTCCATGGAGCCTGCGCTGCCGATGGCCGCGTTGCAGGTAAGCCAGGTAGCCGACGATAGTACTATGTCCCGGTTAAAAGTCGCTAATGTGGCTACTGCCCCGGCACTTACGGAGGCCGCCCCGGTCCAGTTTGCCCGCGCCATTCCTGCAATGCCGGCAACCCTGCTCGACGCACCCTCGGGCCTGGTCATCAGTTTCCTGGGCGCCGCCGTATTTAATCTCGCACCTTATTTCCTTACACTCGCAGCCAGCCTGGCCTTCCGTATGATGCGCGACAAAACGCGGGCTGAAGCCCTGGTACAGGAACGGCAACAGGAAAATCTAAAAACAGAACTTTCTTTCCTGCGCTCGCAGATCAGTCCGCACTTTATGTTTAATGTGCTGAATAATATCAATGCGCTGGCGCGGTTAAAAAGCGACGAGCTCGAACCTACGATCATCAAACTCTCTTCGCTGATGCGTTATATGTTGTACGATACCAATGTGGAGAAAGTGTCGCTCAGTTCGGAAGTCGCTTACCTGCGCAGTTACATCGACCTGCAACTGCAGCGTTTCGGTACCAAGGTAAAGGTGCAGGTCATCCTCGAGGAGGAAGGGCTGAACGCCTATGAAATAGAACCCATGCTGCTCGTGCCTTTCGTAGAGAATGCCTTTAAACATGGGATCGGCAGGATCCATAACCCCGAGATCAATATTCACCTGTACAAGCGCGATAAGGTGTTGTTCTTTGCCGTGGCCAATAAGTACAGCGATGATGAAACCGAGCAGAAAGACCGGAGCTCGGGCATTGGCTTGTCTAATGTACAACGCAGGTTAAAACTATTGTATGAAAACGATCATGTGCTGACGATCGAACGGGAGCAGGATGTACAGGGCGAGCACTGGTTTGCTGTTTATCTCAAAATAAATTTACATTGATGTTACGTTGTATCGCGATAGACGATGAGCCATTGGCCCTGGCCCTGCTGGCCGACAATATCGGCAAGGTGCCTTACCTGCAGCTTGTAGCCACCTGCGGCGATGCCTTCGAGGCTGTTAAGGCTATGCAGGAACATACGGTAGACCTTGTGTTTGCTGATATACAGATGCCGGGACTTACCGGGCTCCAGTTTATCGACAGCCTCCCGGTAAAGCCCCTGGTCATCCTGATTACGGCTTACCAGGAGTATGCGCTCGAAGGTTATTCGCTGAGCGTGGTCGATTACCTGCTCAAACCGGTGGACCTGCTGCGGTTTATGACGGCCTGTAATAAAGCGTTGGAGCTGTTCCAGCTGCGTAATGCGGCAACCCGCCAGCAGCCGGGATATGCCGCACCGGCCCCCGATTATTTTTTTCTCAATGTAGATTACAGCCTGCTTAAGATCCTGTTCAGCGATATTATCTGGATAGAAGGTCTGCGCGATTATGTGAAGATCTATCTCAAAAGCGCGCCCAATAAGCCTGTGGTAGCACGGTCGAGCATTAAGGCCATGGAAGAGCAATTGCCCGGTGCCCGTTTTATCCGCATTCACAAGTCCTATATCGTATCTATCGATAGCATTACCGCCATCAGGAAAAACAGCGTATTTATCAAAGAGTACGAACTGACCATAGGAGAGACCTACCGGACTGTGATCCGGAATCTTACCGGTATGTAAGCCTGTTGCAATTTTGATTGCCGTTGTACTAACGGCTGTGCATGAGCCGGCTTTAAGCCGGCTGTTTTGTATTTTATAGCATGATTTGTTTTTTACTAATAACAAATGCAGGCTAAGGTTGTTTCCTGTGTAATAGCTTGCCAGTAGCAGTTTGCAGCCGTGTTGGCTTTGCTCCGGGCATTGATACGGCCGGTCTTTTTATGGCCTGCATCATTGCCTGCCTGTTGTTGGACGGGCATAAAAAAAACGGGCGATAGACATCGCCCGTCTGTATGTGACCCTATCACCATACATGAAAAAGAGGGATGTCGCGGTTAATCATACAACCGGAGCTTTTTTGTGTTGTACCAGAATTCTTTTACTGTTACTCCCACCGATACCTGGGTATAGTTTTCGCGGATCTGTCCTTTACTGATATCGCCTTTACGGCCTACTTCAATACCGAGGTAACAATTGATAAGCCGGGTGAGGTTGCTGCCGATGCCCGCCGTTGCCGACATATCGTCGATCGATTGCCCGAGCAGGTGGATATAGCCCTGGTTGTAGGATACGCCCAACTGGAAGAACATCTTTTCGCGCATCTGGCCCTGTATCCTTTTATGGGTGGTATACTGGAAGCCCAGCGCATATTGCTGCGCCTTGTCGGTATAGGCATTGGGATAGTTCAGCTTTTGCCGTTGCCAGTCGTAATAGGTATAGGCCGCGGCGAAGGTCATATTTTCATTTAACTCCAGGGCATAACCCAGGCCCAGCTGCAGGGGGATGCTGAAACTTTTACCGGTTTTGCTGGTGGATTTTGTAAGCGAATCGCCCACCAGGTAATCGGTACTGAAGTCGCCTTTGAGCGTAGCCGGGTTGGAAAGGGTAATGCCGAAATGCTGCGTGGCATAAGCGCCTATTTTACCGGAGTACTGCAGGCCCAGCTGGAACTGGAAAGCCCTGAGCTCCTGGTATTCTTTCCGCGTGATATCCATATTCAGATCGCGGTATAGATAGTTGGTCGTGTTGGTCAGCGAGCCGAACAGGTAAGAAGCGGTAAGTCCCACCGACAGGTGTTTGCCGATCCGGAAGCCATTGGCGATATAGACCTGGTTGACGCCGCCGCTACCGGTAACGGTTTTCGTGATATTAGAGGTTGCGCCGTCCTGCAGGCCCAGGTTCTGGCTCAGCAGGTAGTTTACGGAACTGTAAGGCTTAATGCCAAACGAGAGGCCCCATACCTGGCTGGGTCTGAACGTAAGCGATAACCTGCGTATCGCGGCATCGTTATTGGAGGAGGTAAGCGTGTCGGATGCATTGTACTGAAAGCGGCCCGAATGCCACCTGCCGTTAATGTCGATATTGATCATATTCGGATCCAGTGCCGTAAGCGACGCGGGGTTGGCGGTATTGATGTAACTCGCGCTGCGTAAGGCTACAGAGGCGCTGCCCATGCCAAAGAACTTGCCGTAGTCCTTGGTTTCAATATCGCCTATGCCGAGAATGGAGTAGGGCGAGGTCGTGCTCTGGCCCAGGGCCACCGCCTGTTGCAGGGTAAGCAGGGTAAGCAGCGGGAGCAGCTTGCTGCCCCGTATTGATTTATAATCCCAGGACATAAAGTTTGAGTTTGACCGATAATTGCTGTCCTGCTGCATCGAGGATAAGCCTGTTTTCGTAAGCGCTGCTCAGCGGCAACAGCAGGAAGTCCTGTTGTGCGCCTCTGCCCTGGCTCAGCAAGGTGTTGATATAGGTGGTAAGGTCGTAGGTATAGCGGGTATTTTTATGGTAGAGGTAGTCGATGATCAGGCTGCCGTTTTGCAGCGATCCGTTGGCCGTGCCCAGTCCGCTGCCCACTTCATTATTACTGTTGATCGGGTAGAGGCCCAGCCCCGGCGGCAGCGCGTAAAAACTACTCTGTCCGTAACTGGCTGCGGGCGGTGTAATTTCCAGGCTTGCCTTTACTACTTTGATGTAAGGGTACAGCTCCTTAAGGGCAAATACATCGGGCAGGCTGATCCTCGGGAATAAACCGCTGCTGGCATGCAGGAATACTTTATTGCCCGTGAGGCCGGAAGGCAGGCTCTGCTTCTTTTTGGGCAGGAATGCGGCCAGCGTGGTACCGCTCTTGTCGTAGCCGAAAGAATAGAATTGCGAGCTGGCAGGCTGCAGGGTAAAGTCGAGGTACTGTTGTTCGGGAATGCTGGCATTAAGCCGGTAATACAGCCGCACCGTTCTTTTGGTCGAATCGTTGGGGCCGAAATAATAAACCGCTTTATTGCCGGCATCGTCGCCGCTTAGTACGAGACCATAAAAGTACCGGGCAAACTTATCCTGGTTGCTCATCGTGTCTGCGTTTCTTTTAAGCATATTGAAGAACTCGAGGCCCAGGTTGTCTGGCATACGGATCGATACCGGCAGGTTGGCAGATGGCCGCAGGTCGGTCAGGGTGGTGCTGGCCAGGGGCGCGGGATCGTAGGCAAATGTGCTTACATTGTATCCTTTCCAGCCGGTGGTGGTGCTTATGGGCTGCGTAAGGCGGTGCAGGTCCAGCCGGAAGGGCGCCGTCGTATCGCCATAGGCGCTGCCGGTAAAGTGCATCCTGAATACCAGCGAATCGAAGCTGCAATTCGCACAACCGCTTAACGGGTTCGTGGCCGGCCGACCAAGCGGGAACCAGGATTGTGCACGGAACACCCCCAGCAGGCTATCGGACTGCCTGCCTACTTTAAACAGGCTGTCGCTCGCTGTAGCAAAGGAATCCAGCTGGTAGGTGGCGAGTTTGATTACGAAGGAATCGAGGTAAATAATATTGGGGTCGTCGGTCAGGTTTTCCTTGCCGAAGTTGACCACCGTCTTGTTGCAGGCCATAAAATACAGGCCGGCAACAAGCAGCAATAGATAGGAAATGGATTTTTTCATCCTGGTAGCAGGCTTTATACGATGATCGTTTATTGCGGTCCGGTCCTGGCGCTATCCGCTACGATGCCCAGTTTTTGCAGGTCGCTTACCCGCAGGGCCGGCAGCTTTCGTTGACGGATCAGCCCGCATACATACTGCCCGGTTTTCAGGGCGTCGTTTTGGCTCCGGAAGGCATGCTTGCCGCTGATGGCCGGGATATAAGGCTGCCGGATATAGTTCTTGCCATTGATGGCTATAAAGTACCCCCAGCCTTGTTCCCATTGGAAAGTGGTTACCCGGAAAGGCGATGAAGGCGGCAGGTCGTGGTCGTCCTTGCTGCAGGCGGCAAACAGGCAAAGCGTTGCGAGCAGGCTCAGGGTTTTAATCATTGTCTACTTTTTTTGCGTAGGGCGCAAATTCCCACATGTCATCAAAATTGGCGCTGCTGTTGTTGCCCGTGGTGATATAGCCCCGGTTATTGAGCGAGAAGCCTATTGCGCCTATCCTTGTTGTTGCTTCAAAGGTTGTTTTCTGGGTCCATATGTCCGAGTTGGGTTCATACATCCAGGTGGTGCCGGTAACGCCGTTATGTTCGCCCGTAGTCACATAGGCCAGGCCGTCGATCACGAAGCTGCTGGCATTGCTCCTGATGATATTATAGTTGTCGTCGTAGTCTTCGTCGCTTACATTGATCAGCCGGCGCTTCTGGGTCCATACATTGGTATTGCCGTCGTAGGCCCACATATCATCGGGGTATGCGCCGTTGTTCAGCCCGGTACATACATAGGCTGTATTGCCGATCACGAAGGCCAGGGCATCTTTACGTTTGGTACCGGCCAGGCTTGCTTTCTGTACCCACTGGTTCGTTGCCGGATCATATTCCCAGAGGTCTTTCAGGAAGTTGTCATCATAGCCGGTCGTGATGTAGCCTTTACCGTTGATGGCAAAAGCGGCGGCGCCGTAGCGGCCCGATCCGCCGAAATCTGCCTTCCGGGTCCAGCTATTGCTGTCTGCATCGTACTCCCAGAAGTCTTTAAGATAGCTGATGCCGTCGTAGCCGGTGCCTACATAGCCTTTGTTGCCGATACTGAAGGCTACGGCGCTGTTGCGGCCTTTGGCGGGCATGTCGGCCTTCTGGTACCACGTCGCCGTGGTCTGGTCGAATGCCCAGAAATCGTTCAGGCGTTCATCGTCTTTTTTATAACCGGTGCCTACATAAGCATTATTGCCGATCACAAAACTTACCGCTTCGGTCCGCGCTACGCCTTCAAAGTCATAACTGCGAAACCAGTTGCCGACGTAGTCTTCATCCTTATTGGAAGATTTTTTACAGGAGCTCAATCCTGTTGCTACTACGCCCAGGCTTAAGGTAAGGGTGCATGTCTGCCGGAAGACGGCCTTGAGTCTGCTCATTCTTGGGTCTGTTTAAATGTTTTTTTCAGTAGAGTATGGATCTTGTGCTGTTGGGTCCGCCTCTGCCCGGTATCCTGTGCTCCTGTCCGGATATGCAGGCGGGTATTGGCTTTGGTTGTCTTGCAAAAGTTGAAAATAATGACACACCGCCGGCTAAAATGCGACCAATAGGCGAAAAGTTGCGACCAAACCCGGTGTCTTTTCTTTGATTTATAGTTGGTAAATAAGCATATGTACACTACGAAAGAGGCGCAGCAAAAGCTGCGCCTCTTTTCTTATCAATGAGCTGTATAAAGTTGAATCAGTAACCGGTCCGCGCTATGTCCGGGCAGGTCGTGCTGGCGGCTTCGTAAGCCATCGTGCCGGCATACCGGCGCTCGAGCTGTTGCAGGTAGGCCGAGCGGTAAGGCTGTGGGGTATACAGCCCGTTGCGGCTATCCCGCATATATTTGGCGGCGTTATCGCATAGCGTAAGACTCAGCAGGCATTTGGCTTTCAGCTCCTTGTTCCTGCTCAGGGTAAGCGCTTTGTTATAAGCAGCCATGGCGTTGGCGCAACCATAATAGTTGTTGCCGTAACGCAGCGAGTTGGGGTAAAAAGAATAATAGGCAAAGTCGCCCTTCGCTTGCCATTGTTCGCGCGATGTGCGGCCATAACTCATCATCATCCACGCCTTGCCATAATAGCTGAGGCTGTATAAAGCATGGCCCAGCCTGTAGTTCAGCTTAGCCTTGGTTTCGGCAGGGAGCCGCAGGTTAAGGGAGTCCTGCAGGCGCGTTACTTCTGCTACGATCTGCTTCTTGCTGGATAGAGTATAATACCTGGCCTGTTGTGGTTCGTCCCAGGGGCTAAGCGTGCCCAGGTTGGTAATGGTCGTGATCGGCAGGTAACTTTTGTATTCATAATGCGTTTCCCAGAAGTTCGGATCCATCGCGGCAAATACGGCGAGGGCTTCGTGGTATTGTTCCCGGCGTACTAATATCGTGCCTTTCAGGTCGCGGTAAAAATCTTCGTTGGCCCAGCGTACCGGCGCGATCAGGCCTTCGAATACGGTTCTGCGCTTCGCGTGCTTAAAGGCCAGCAGGCTGTCGATAGTAGCCGGCGAGGCTTCCCGGTCGAAGTAGGCGATAAACTGGTAGTTGGCGTCGCTGGTATCGGCCCAGCCGTCGTAAGTATTACGCATCACGGCTGCTTTGGTATACAGAAAGCCGGCGGTAAGCAGGTCGCCCTGGGCTTTGTAGCGGTTGCTGAGCAGCAGGAAGAGCTCGGCCATGTCGTCGTCGTACTCTTCTTCACCGTCAGCGGAATAAAACCGGTTGGGATCGCTTCCCTTCTGCAGGCTTTTTAAAAAAGCGGGGTTAAGTTCGTTCATGCGCAACAGGTTGGTGGCGATCCGGTCCTTGGCTGCAGGCGTAGTTACCTCTTCGGTATAAGCAAAGGCGATAGTCGCCTCGATCAGGCGCTGTATCTCGTAATGTTTGTCCTGCATGGGTTCCAGGGTATTGGTCCATTGTCTGGCCTGCTCGTAATTGCCCGAAATATTGTGCAGGTGGGCAATACACAGGGTTACGAAATCCTTGTTCCGGCCGGGGGCTTCGGTTGTCTTTTCGAGGAAGCCGAGCAGTTCCGATAGCCGCTTCTTATCCTGGTCCAGGTTTAGCTTGGCATAATAAGCGTATCCCGAATCCTGTTGGGCATAGGGCTTATTGTAGGGGGCTCTTTTAATGGTCCCATCCTCGAAGCTAATCCCGTTAAAGCCCAGCAATTCCGGCGACCAGATCCAGTCTTCCAGTTTATTTACTTCACGGGTTAGCAGCAGGGGCAGGTACTTGCTGTGCGGGTTCAGGGTATATACGGCTTTGATCTGTTCAAAGGCGCTGCCATAAGTTTTCATTCCCTTCACCACATGGAGCAGTTCGAGGGTATACGGATCCTTGATAAAAGGCATGATGCTGTCCAGTGTTTTACGGCCGATCTGCTGGTAACAGAATACTTTCTTCTCTTCGGAATGATCGAAGGAACGCAACAGGTAAATGGTCTGTTGCAAGGGATCGCTTTGTTGCATACCATAGAACAATTGCGCCCAGCCCAGTACTACAGAGCTGCTTTTGTCGAGCAGGGCAGGGTAGAGGTCCAGCACCGGTTGCCTGTTTTGCAGGGTGGGCCCTGCGTAGTAAGCCATTTTCAAGGCCTGGAAGGCATACCGTTCTTTCAGGAACTGTTGTTTTACCTGGCGACACCGGTTGAGCGCTTCCCCGGCTAATTCACCAGGCATTTCCTGGCTGCCTTTCGCACTATCCACCCAGGGATCTGCATCTCTGAACTGGGTAGACTCGGCGCGTTTGGCTAGGATCATATAGTCCAGCGCAGCTTTGTTCTCCTTGCGCAGCAGCCATAACATCAGGGTATTGTTGCCGAAGAATTTGCGGTCGCCTTTGGCACAGGCATCCAGGAAGGCCTTGGGGTCGGTATCGTACTGGATCGCGTAAATATCGTCGATGCTGGCCTTGTTGCCGGTAAACTGCCGCCATTCGGCACAGTTGCGCTTATAGTCTTCGCCGCCGGGATCGGCGCTGTAACTGTTCAGGAAGCGCTCTGAGTAATAAAAGGGTTCGAGCCCCTTCAGCCCGTCCAGCCCGTTGCGGAACAACTGCATCCTGCCCTCGTCTGCATAGATCGAGGGGCCGCAGGCCGGCAGGGGTATGGCGCAACAGCAGAGCAGGCTAAAACAGATCGTAAATATGCTGTATCGTAGGTTCATAGCGGTTGATTGCGGGTTCGTCCCAATGATAAAAAGCGACTCTTTGTATGCCTGGAATATGGGTCTTCAGTGTTTTTGCGGCTTGTTCCAGGTCATCGGCTGCCGGGTATTCGCTGCGGAGTATATCGCCGGCGCGCAGGTATTTGCCGGCCAGTTCGCGATCGCCAGGTACCCGCAGTTGCCCCTGGCCTGTTGTGGCCACCAGCGAATCGCCGGAGCTGAGCTCGGATGCGTAGATGATACCTTTGAACGATCCGGCCCTGAACCAGGCATACCAGCCAAATACCGGCAGGGCAATGTCCAGGGGCAGCGCATATTTCCTGTTCGTCAGGTAACGGTTCAGTTCCCGGGCATCGAACACCGAATTGCGGGTGCCCGGTTCTGCGATCCGGCCCAGGTTATAACACATCAGCATGCCTTTGTCTACGGGTGGCACGCCCATTTTATCGGGATATTTGTAGGGGTAAAGTCTTATAGTTGCCGTTATCTTCCGGTCTTTATTTAAAGCCTTAAAACGGGCCAGGAAGCGGAAATAGCGGTCGCGTGTAGCAGGTGTCCAGTCGCAATCGACCTGGATCTCGTCATACATGCGTCCGGCACTGTCGGGACGTAACCGGGCGATCCTGCTCCCGAGGTAAGTGCTGAGCCTTACGGCAAGGCTGTCGGCCCAATAGTCGTCTGCCCGGGCAAAGGTACGGTTGGTAATAAATACGACAGGGGTAAAATGCAGTTTTTGTATAGCCTCCGGTAGTTGGCTCAGGGGCGATACCGGTACCGGCATCTGCAGCCGTTCATCCCAGTCCACATCCATGATGCGGATGTAAAAATGGCTGATGCCCAACTGTTTTATCTTCGCGGCGCTAACCGAAGCCGGGCTTGTTTTCCAGTAATAAAAAGCGTGTTCTGTTTTATCCCGCTTGCAGGATACCAGGCAACATAAGATCCCCCAAAACAGCAACCGTTTCATAGATGATGATTCCATAGGAAAGTTAGGGAATTTACAGGACAAAAAAGCGTACCCGCAGCAGGCGGGTACGCTTTTAAAACGAACGCAGGGGCGTCCTTACATTTTGTATTCCTGTGCTTTAAAGGCTTCTACTTTTTCAGCTACAGCAGCGTCGCTTAACGCGAAGATGCGGGCGCAGAGTACAGCAGCGTTGCGTGCACCGGCTTTACCTACAGCCAGGGTACCTACAGGCAGGCCGGCAGGCATCTGAACGATAGAGTACAGGGCATCGATACCACCGGGCAGACCACCATCCAGGGGTACGCCAAGTACAGGCAGTGAAGTGTAGGCTGAGCAAACACCGGGCAGGGCGGCAGCCATACCGGCGGCAGCGATTACAGCACCGAAGCCATTAGCTTTAGCGTTTACCATCAGGTCGCGTACTTTGTCCGGGTTACGGTGCGCAGACGCTACTATCATTTCGTTTTCAATGCCGAACCAGTTCAGCCAGTTGCTGCTTTCCTGCATAACACCTTCGTCCGACTTGGACCCCATAATGATCATTACCTTCATAATGCTTGATTTGAGATTTTAATTTACTGTTTAATTGTAGATGATTGCCGGCGGCGCCGGTAAAAATTTGTGCAAAAATAATGTGCAAATCCTGAATACCGAACTGTATTTTTGCGAACATGGATTCCTTTCTGAAAAATAAGGTCGTAGTGGTCACCGGCGCGTCCTCCGGAATTGGCAAGGCGCTGGCCGACCAGGCGCTTGCAGCCGGCGCCAGGGTGGCGGTTTGCGCACGCAACCGCGATAAGCTGGTAGCGGCTTTCGGGCAGCACGACAACCTGCTGGCAGTGGCGGCCGATGTGTCGGTCGAGGCCAGTTGCGCCGCCTTCGTGGCGCAGGTGGAGCAAAAGTGGGGTGGTGTCGATATCCTGGTCAACAATGCCGGGCTTAGTATGCGCGCCATGTTTGCCGAGCTGGACCTTAAAGTGTTGAAGGAGCTGATGGACATTAATTTCTGGGGCACCGTATACATGACCAAATATGCCCTGCCCTCGATTATCCGTAATAAAGGAACGGTGGCCGGTATCTCTTCTATCGCGGGCTACCGCGGGCTGCCGGCCCGCACCGGTTATTCTGCATCCAAATTTGCCATGCAGGGTTTCCTGGAGTCGCTGCGTACCGAACTGCTGCACAGCGGGGTAAATGTGATGTGGGCCTCGCCCGGCTTTACGGCCTCCAATATCCGCAATGTAGCCCTGGGCGCCGATGGCGGTACGCAAAAGGAGACCCCGCTCGACGAAGCAAAGCTGATGAGCGCCGAAGCCTGCGCCCGTATTATCTTTAAGGGCATCGAAAGCCGTAAACGCTCCGTGATCATGACCACGCAGGGTAAGGCCACGGTCTGGCTCAATAAACTCTTCCCCGGCTGGATGGATAAAAAAGTATTCAGCCATTTTGCCGCAGAACCCGGCAGCCCCTTAAAAAAATAGCGTATCTTTTGGTGTTTTTAGCGTCTTGAACCGCCGGTTTGCCGGCTTACCCGCATTGTACTATGGATCTGCAAAAATTTACACGTAAGGCAGCAAGGAAACGCAGCGAACTGGAAGGCTTTCTCAAAAAGCTGGATGAGACGGTGCCCACGGGCTTCGGAAAGGTAGTGGCCCAGGAAGATGAAAAGGTATGGCAACATGTAGACTGTACCACCTGTGCCAACTGTTGCAAAACCATGACGCCGACCTTTACCAAGACCGATGTAAAACGGATAGCCACCCACCTGAGAATGACGCCCAAGGCCTTTTTCGATAAATGGTTGCTGAAGGAGGAAGATACCGGCAGTATTATCAATGCCGTACAGCCCTGCCAGTTCCTCGTCGATGATAAGTGCAGTATCTATGAAGTAAGGCCGAAGGACTGTGCCGAATTTCCTCATCATAACAAACGGCCTTTCGACCTGTACAACGATACCTTTATCCAGAACCTGCATCGCTGCCCGGCCACGTTCGACCTGGTAGAAAGGCTCAAGAAAAGGGTAGAAGACGAGTATGAATGGTAAGGGTATAAAGCTGGCTTGCAGGCCGCTTAGCGCCAGCGCAGCGGGTTACGCCGGTTCAGCCAGATGTATTGTTTGATGTTCATCCAGAAAGCCAGGATCATATACAGGATCAGCGGCGAACCCAGGGTAAGAAAGGAGATATAGATAAACCATAACCGGATGCGCGAAGTGGCAATGCCCAGTTTCTCGCCTATGGCCGTGCATACGCCAAAGGCTTTCCATTCTATAAAATCTTTTAAGCGGTAAAGAGGATTGCTCATGGCTTCAGGGGTATAAACCAGCGGTCGGGTTACCGGTAAAAATATCCTATTTCCACCGGATCCCCGCGCTTATCCTCAAATTTAAGATAAAATTCAAAAACCTTCCGCATTTGGAAGGTTTTCAATTAAGCTTTTGCTTTTGTAGCTGCTGCTTTTGCTGCGTTTTTCTTAGCTTTATCCGGACGGGATACGCCAAAAGTGCCCAAAGTGATTTTTCCTTTTTTGGTGCGTTTGTCACCTCTACCCATGGTAATCTGTATTTAAAGAATAATGAATAAAACGCGAAAATACAAAAACCCGTGATATAATCACGGGTTTTTGTGTATTTAGCTCATTCGAAATTACTTTTTACCGCCGATTTTTGTGGCAAATTCTTTACCTGCCTTAAAGCGTGGAACTTTGCGTGCCTTGATTTTGATCACTTCACCGGTCTGGGGATTCCGTCCGTTACGTGCAGAGCGCTCAGATACGGAAAAGGTACCGAAACCCACTAAAGTAACACGGTCGCCTTTTTTCAGGGCGCCGGTAACGGCAGTAGTAAAAGAATCTAAAGCTGCATTAGCCTGGGCTTTAGTAAGACCTGCATCTTTGGCGAGTTTGTCAACTAATTCTGCTTTGTTCATAACTGGTGGTGTTTTTTAAATGAATGAATTATTAGGTTAGTAATAAATGTTATAGGCAAATATACTCTTCTTTTAATCATAACCAAATTTTTCAAAAAAATATTCCGGCCTGTAACCCTTTGCTGGTTTGCTTTTCCACAAATTATTAACAGGTTTTTGTCTGGTTTTTGTCCCGAAAAAGGCCGGCAGTAAGGCCTTTCAGGCGGTGCATTTCATATGGTTTTTTTTACTTTTTCTTGGAAAGTCGCTTCTGTACTGAATTTCATGGCTTTTTTTATACCCTGTTTCCGGTAGTTAATAACACCGGTATCGCCTCATTCCGGTTGCCGGCTACCAGATCGATGCCGTCATTTTTCCGCTGCTTTCGCAGAGTTTTTTCAGGTTGGCCAGCCCGCTCGAAAAGTCTTTGTCCATCGTGGCGTCCATATCCATAAACAGCAGCATGGTGTTCATCGGGTAGGAGAAGCGGGTATTGAAACCCCATACCACGTTTACGGCATTGCCGGCAGTCTTGAGCTGGTAATATACCGCAGCTTTGCTTTCAAACGGTTTCAGGAAGTGCAGGTCTATATCGATACGTTCCATGGGTACCAGAGCTTTGTATGTCTGGCTGCCGCTGCCCACGTCGCCATTGCCTTCCCAGCGGTAAACGGCGCCCGGAGCGCCGTCCGTACCGCTGATACTGCGTTTCATATTCGGGTCGTATACCGACCAGGGATCCCATTTCTGGAAATTGGCGAAGCTGCTTATGTTTTTCCAGACGATCTCCCGGGGCGCATTGATGGTGATGCTGCGTTCGAAGTGATAGTCTTTAGGTAAAAACAGGCCGGCGACCAATATAAATACGACGACAAGGCCGATGATCGTACCCAGGATCTTCAGGAATTTTTTCATGTGTTGATGTTTTGGTGTGGATGGTTGCACCGGCTTAACAGCAGGTGTGGTTATCTGTTTAAAGATGATGAGTGTATGCGGCTACGGGAGCCTGCAGGAGCGGGATGCCTGAAGGTCCCGGCAATAGCGGCTTCTGTATTGATGGGATAAAAATAAAATTTTTTTGATAAAAAGTAAATCCCCGGTACCGGGGATTTAAAAAGGGGACGCTGGCGTTGGGCTTACTGTTTCAGCCATTCTTCCGTTTCGGCCAGGTTTAGCTCGGGTATGGATATTTTACGGATGATGGTGGTATCCTTCATCCAGAAGATACAGGGTACGCCGTCATTACCGGAAAGCTGCACCATGTCTACGAAGTCCTTCTGGCTTACGAAATGAAAAGGTATATTGTCGGCTTTGGTGTCGGCCATAAAATCGGCAAGCCTGGCAGCTCTTGTACTGTCGGTGCCGCTGGGGAATATAATATAGAAGGGCAGGAAAGGGCTCTTCCGTTTCATTTCCGTAATAATCTTTGCAGCATCGCGGCAATGGCTGCAGCCCAGGCTCATAAAGCAGAGGATATGCCGGCCTTGCCGTAACTCGGTCTTGGGCTGCTCTTTCTGATCGGGTTGGTACAGGCGGCTCAGGGGCAGGTTTAACTGCTGTTTCAGCGGGTATATTACAAAAGGAATCGCGATCAGTACGAGGCTTACCGGCAGGGTAATGATGTTGAGCAAATTGCTGTCACGGGTGCGGTAAAAGCGGATCAGCAGACCGATACCGGCCATCAGGCCTATGTTTTTCAGGAGCGAGGCTGCGGGCGACATCGGGGCGATACTACCCATGCACCCGCAGTTCACATCGTTGCCCTGGGTAATCCAGAGCAACACCAGGTGCAGGCTGAAAAGGATCAGCATACCCAGGCTCAGTTTTAATACCCACCGCCTGGCGCCAAACACATTAACCACCATAAGCAGGCCCAGGGCCAGCTCCAGCCCGATAAAGAAACGTGCCAGCAATGCCGACATATGCCAGGGCAGGTGTAGCTGGCTGTTGATCGTATACTCAAAATATTGTACCGGCTCTGTTTTCGTATAGGCGGAAAAAACAAAGAATGCGCCGATGCCGACCGAAAGCAGGATCAATAATATTTTGCCGATTAATTTCATGATTCAAAAATAAAGCCGGCACCCCATCTGGAATGCCGGCATAATGTTAATATACCTGTTAATTAAGGAAATGTATATTATTTCGGAATGCTGAATTTGCCATCGGCAATATTCTGCTGGTTGGGATTTTCCAGGCCATCGGGAGTAACCGTGAAATTAAAGCTGCCTTCGATCTTATCGCCATCGCCGGTAACGGTGATCATGTTGGCGGAGTCTACCCTGGCCAGGAAAGCGGTAGGGGTACCGTTGTTCAGGATGGTATATACACCGGCAACGCCCTGCTGGATGTAATATACGCCGGGGCCATTGTAGTTGTTGATGTTCAGGTTTATGCTCGTATTGGATTTCGGATCTTTATTGGCGCTGTTCATGATACCATAAACGGTCAGTACCCTGATACCGCCTACCGTTGCATCCTGGTAGCCTTTGGTTTCCGCTATGAAATTTACACCATTCACCACAGCCGTAAAGTCGCCCTGGAAAGGGTTCCTCATGGTATCCTTACCGGGTACATCAGGCGTTGCATCATAATTGCTGGAGCAGGAAGTTGATGCAGACAATACGCCAATGCTTAAACAAACAAAAGCCAGTTGGATAAATTTTTTCATACGGTTAAATTAATAAATCGTTTTATATTAAGTGTGTAATACCCGTAAAGATATAATTTACGGATATAATTCCAAATACTTGCCCGCATTTTTTTCAGGGTTCATAACCCGTCTCAGGGCTTAAACAGGAAATATCCCGGGCCCAGGTCGGTATCGAAACGGTTTACCTGGCTGCCGTCCTGCCGGTAAATCGTTACCGAACCCTTTTGCAGGAAGCCTTTCGGGTCGCCCAGGTAAATAAAGCCGGTTACCGGGTCGATGCCCAGGCCCCAGTAGTACTGTAGCGGTTGCGCAGCAATAAACTGCTGTGCCGGCAGGGTGGTTGCACTTATGGGCATACGGTACAAGCCGTTGTAGGCCGTTCCACCCGAATAGTTGACACCCAGGTAGTACAGCGTGTCCTTAGTTGGGTTAAATACAGGTTTCATTACATCGGCCTGGTCGGGAAACACGAAGCTTTTGAGGATACTGCGTGTTGCCGGGTCGATCTGGGTGAGCGATGCGGTCTTTTTCTTGTACACATTACCGGCAAGCACCCATAATTTCTGATCGCGGTCTACAGTCACCTGCTGGGGCGCACGGCCCGCCAGTGGTATACGGTGGGTAATGGTATCGCCAATAGGATCGATCTCGTAGAGGTAGCTACAGGCGGTGTCCCAGTTGCAGGCATATACCTTACCGTTCAGCAGGGTCATGCCTTCGGTGTTTTTATAGTCGGTGGCGATCTTGCCTGTTACCTGCATCGTTTTCGGGTTCACGATATTGATCTGTGCATAAAACAGGCTGCTTACATACATTTTGTCTTCGCTTACCGGCAGCATATACCGGGGCTTGGGCACCGCTATACTACCGGTTTGCCTGAAGTCCTTCTGACTTACGATCGTTATCTTGTCGGAGTTATTAACCGCGAGGTAAAGGTTGCCGTCGAGCAGGGTCATGCTTTGCAGCACATCGCCCAGCGCCTGGCCGCCATTGGCCTGCGCATAAACATTGTTGGATACCGTACCCTGGTCAATATTGTAAACCGTGAGGGAGGCATTTCCGTTACCCATGGCGCCCTCGTCGGCAATGTAGACCTGGCGGCCTTCGCCGGCCGGTGGCGGACTGGTGGTATCGGGCTTGTCCTTAACGCAGGCAGCCAGCAGGCACAGCAATGCCACTGCAACCAGCCTGCTGTTTTGGGTTATCTGTTGTCGTGTAATACGGCTCATCGTTTGCTCACTTTTAATACGGATTTATCCCTGCCATTGTCGATCTGCAGGAAGTAAAGCCCGGCGGTAAGCCCGGCCATATTTACAGTGGTATGGCGCCTGAAGTCGCCGTTGGTAATGGTTCTGCCGCCAAGGTCGCTCAGCTGGTAATGCAGCGGCTCGCCGGAGGCTACTTCCAGATGCAGCAGGTCGGTTATAGGGTTAGGGTAGTACCGCAGCTGCAGGTCTATAGCCAGTTGGTTGATGCCGGTTGGTTTATTGCTGTTGAGCACACCCACCGCGTTCAGGTCAAAACCGCCCGATGGGAATACCGAAGGGTAAGGATCGTTGATCTTCCGGTTGTTCTTATCCCTGGAGGCATGGGCGTCGTCGATCGAGCCAACCACATCGACCAAGCGGATATGGGTAATGTTGTTGACATCCAGTCCCGACTCGTTTTTGAGCTCTTCCAGGTCGAAGGGCGTGCCGTAGCCGGCAATATATTTACCGGCAAGGTTATTGACGAAGCGGGCATCCATATAGCTGAAGTTGTCGATCTGCGCAGTATCCTGCGTATTGCTGGTTGCCGGGAAACGATAGAAATGGCTGCCATCGGAACTTACTTCCACGAAGGCCAGTTCCAGGTAAGCCATCGTAGAATCTTCGGGGTTGGCAAAGCCGTTTTCGAAAATGGCGAAGTCGGGACCGGGCCCGTTGTGGATCGGGTAGGCGAAGGTAAGTACAGCCACGCCGCTATCGCCCAGGCTCAGTACATCGGCATCGGGGTAGCCCAGTGCAGATGCAGCGGTGCCCAATACCGGCTTGCCCAGCGGTTTGTCGGCAATGTCCAGCCAGCCGCGTTCGAAGGTGCAGCCCGAAGCCCAGTCCCTGAAGCGGTTGTCGCTGGCATGTATAGCGTCGTTGCCCGGTACTTTAACCTGTGGTGGAAATTGGGCAAAGGCAGCGGTACAACCCGCGGTTAAAGAAAGCAGGACAAAACTGAGGGTCCGTAATTTTTTCATAACACGAAATTAAATAAAAAAAGAAACCCGTAACCGGTGCCGGTCGCGGGTTTCCATGGTCAATGATTTTTAGTTGGTCTTCGCGAAACGTAAGGTACCCGAACGGGTGCCCTGGCTTTCGGTCAGTTTAATAAAGTACAGGCCATTGGTCAGCTCGGCGATATCGATCTGCTGTGCATGTTTAACGGTCATTACCTGGCGGCCTTCGATGCTGTAGATCACGGCGTCAACCGCAGTTGCCGATTGGATATGCAGTACATCTTTAGCCGGGTTGGGGCTTATGCTGGCAGTAAGGCTGTTGTCGGGCGTCTGGAAGATGCCGGTGCCGGGCAGGGTTTTAAACATGGCGGTATCCCAGTCGGAGAAGCTGCCGTCGCCGCATGCTGCCCGTACGTGGGCATAATACGTGGTATTGCTGTTGAGGCTGCCGGCGGTATAATTGGTAACGGTTACATTGGTGGTTGCAGCAGTAGGCGCCAGCGTTGCAGACTGGTCTATGGCTACCTGGTAACCCGGGGTAACCTCGGCCAAACCATTGCTCCAGTTGAGTTGTGCACCGTTAATCGTCATGCCGGATGCAACCAGGTTCAGTGCCGACGGACATTTGCCGTCGCTGGTAATCAGGTTGTCCATGGCAAAGTAAGCCGGTGTGTTAATGCCGTACATCGGGTGGGTATCGCTGGATACCAGGTCGAAAGTCAGGCTGTCCACATTACCGAGGCTGGTCAGGTCGGTCCATTTCCAGTTATTGACCAGTACCGGGCTGGCGGTATTGGTATAGTCGGCCAGGGTAACCGATACGCTGTCGGTGCTTTTAACGCCGGCCAGGTAACCCCTTACGATCAGTTTCAGCCAATGGTGGTTGTTGGCATAGAAGCCGTTGGCAAGTATATAACGGTAAGCATATACCGAGTTGGTAAAGTAAGCGCCGTATACTTTGTGGCTGGCTGCTGCGCCTGTCAGTTTTGCGCCTACAGGCACTGACGGATAAGGAGTCGGTCCCGAAAAGTCGATTGGAACAAAGGCGATGGCATAGTTGGTGGAATTGTTATAACCCTTGCCCGGTATGGCTACCGCGGCTTTGGCATAGGAGGTGCGCATTGTGTCTGTAGCATTGGACACGTTAAAGTCGCCCCAGGAAGAGTTGGAAACGCTGCCGTAAAATTTGGCGTTACCGCTCTGTATAGCATAGGTGCCGGGACCGGGGTATTTGGTTTCGAGATAACCGGTATCGGGGCCGGCCAGTACTACATCTTCGAAGGTGGAAGTAGTTTGTGCGCCTGCGGTAAGACTGCCGAAGCAAAGCAGCGAAGCTGCCAGTAAGTGGTGTAATTTGTATTGCATAATCTTTGATTAAGGTACAGCATCATGATGCAGCTCCTGGAGGGCAATACACACGGGGTGCGGAAGAGAAATAGATTTCCCCTGGAGAAAACGATCCCGCATCCTCGCCTTTATTCCCGAAAGCTACAGATATTTTATGCCAAAGGCAGGTCTTCTGACTTGTCTGTTCATGCCGGCGGCCTTCCCGTAGTAATGCTACAGTGGCTTGCTTGCCGGTATGCGGAGGATGCGGTTGTTTTATCGTTCCGTTATCGCTCCCCAGGCTTACAGCAGCGGGTACTGTTCCGGATTCACACCGGATTCCCTTTTTCATTCCGCCACGAGGACGGAAAACCTTTTGCAGCGCAAAGGTAATTAAAAATTAAAATGGCGTAGAATTTAAAATAATGTTCGAAATTTGTATACCGGATCAACGATCCCGGTTCCCAGGGCCATTTATATAGCTTTTTATGA
Organism: Taibaiella chishuiensis; assembly: GCF_003014535.1. Lineage (GTDB taxonomy): Bacteria > Bacteroidota > Bacteroidia > Chitinophagales > Chitinophagaceae > Taibaiella > Taibaiella chishuiensis. The sequence goes on from NZ_PYGD01000003.1 coordinate 380,179, forward strand.
AATACTCCATCGGTGATATTATTTTGTTGAAACGTACGGGAGAAGAAGGACGCGTGGTAAGTTATGTCAACAACGAAATGATAGAGGTCGAAGTAGGGGGCACCCATTTCCCGGTATTTATGGACGAAGTCGATCATCCCTACCTGAAATGGTTCACGGAAAAGAAAAAGAAAGCAGCGCCCGTAGTAAGGCTCGCAGAGCAGATCCCGGTAGAGTCCCGGCAGTCTATCGGCGCGCATCTTGCTTCCGGTTTCCATCTTTCCTTCCTGCCGGTATTCCGCTTCGATGAGTTCGAAGATGTTGTCGATAAACTTAAAGCGTACTTCATTAACCAGACGCCCCACCGGCTGCTGCTGCAGTACGAGTGCTTCAACCATACCGGCTCCCTTTTCCGCCATAAAACGGAGCTGCAGCCCTTCTCGCATTTTTACCTGCACGATATTCCCTTCGATGAGATGCACGAGCAGCCGCGCTTTTCGTGGGTGGTACAGCAAACGGGCGCCGGCAGCCGTATGGCCTGTATAAGCGATACGCTCCGGATCAAACCCAAAAAACTGTTTGAATACATCAGCAGCATCCAGCGCGAAAACCAGCCCATGTTCCATATCCGCCTGGCTACCGAATTCCCGCCGGTTGCGGCGCCCGAAGAAAAGCCGGTAGACGAAAAAACGCTGAAGGAATCTATTGCCGCATTGGTGCAGGAACAAAAGGTGAAAAAGGAAAAACCGGTAGACGAGATCGACCTGCACATTGAAAAACTGGTACACTCGGTTGCCGGCCTCAGCAACTACGATATGCTGTCGATCCAGCTCGATGCCTTCGAAGATGCCTTGTATAAGGCCATACAGGCCCATCAGCAGTCGCTGGTGGTGATCCACGGCGTAGGTAAAGGCAAATTGAAAGAGGAGATACACTCGCTGTTGAAGTCGGTTGCGGAAGTCGATTTTTTCCAGCATGAATGGAGTCCGCGCTACGGTTATGGGGCCACGCAGATCTTCTTTCGCTAGGCGTTCAATGTCCCTTGGAAACAGGCTTTAAGCGATTGTTGCTTAGTAACTACAGATAAAAAACTGTATTATGCAACAGAAACTGTTAATTTTGAAAAATAAGCAGGAAATAAGCCTGTATTGCACAATTTTTCGTTACGTTTGCGCATTGTTAATATTTTATTTAAAACACAATGCAAGAAGGAACAGTAAAATTTTTCAATGAAACCAAGGGATTTGGCTTCATTACTCCTACAAACGGTGGTTCAGATGTATTCGTTCATATCTCCGACCTGAAAGGAGAGATTCGCGAAGGCGATAAAGTTACATTTGACGTACAGGATGGCAGGAAAGGACCAAACGCAGTTAATGTAACCGTGCTTTAACGAGCTTTATAATAGTTTAGTCTGTTGGAAAGCATGCCGTAAGGCATGCTTTTTTATTGGACTTTGCGTAGTGTAAATATACCCGATAGGCTATTGGCTGAGTTTTTCCAGCTTGAAGGCATCGAACTGGTGTTTGAAATCCTCCAGGTTGGCAGAGGTAATAATGCGGAACGGCGAGGTATTGAACATACGTCTCCGTTTCTGTTCCGCGTCGATGATGACGCCAAAACGCTCGCCCAGGAAGAAGGCTTCGATATTGATAACGGGCTCTTTCTTGGAGAAATAATAATACAGCCGGGCAGGAAGTCCCAGTTCCTTCTTCCATTTAATGCGTCCGCCGATGGCAGTGATCACTTTGCAGATCTCGTTCTGTAGTTTTTGCTTGTCCATAATAACATCAATTTACCAGGGTAGCCGGATGGCACCCCAAATATACAGGTAAGCGACGTTTCTTGTTTCGATGGGGGACGGAACAGGGTGATTTATAACAAACCATTTTATTTTGTACTATAAGGAAATCCTATAATACAGGCATGCCGGTAAGGCTCCAAATCGTTGATGGTGCTACTTTTCCCGCAGTTAATTAACCAGTTGGTGGGTTTGTTTGATAATGCCCATAACAAAAATGCTTTGCAGGTGTCCCATGTTTTCGATCTGGCTCAGCTTGTTGACATGAAAGTCGTAATAAGCATCCATATTTTCGGCCACTACCTTCAGCATAAAGTCAAATTCGCCCGAGATGTTGTAACACTCGATTACCTCGTGCAGCTCATGAATGGTTTTGATAAACCGGGCCCCCGATCGCTTGTTATGTTCCTTCAGCGATACGTAACAGATCACCATCAATCCTTTTTTTACCTTGGTATGATCGACCAGCGCCACATACTGCCGGATGATGCCGCTGTCTTCCATACGTTTAATGCGTTCGTGCACGGGGGTAGGGCTCAGGTGCACCGCCGCCGCGATATCGCGCACGGTCATCTTGGCGTTTTGCTGCAGCAGGCGCAGTATGGCGTAGTCCTTTTCATCCAGCAATACAGGCTGATCTTTTAACCCGGTTTTTTCTGCCATAAAATAGTCATTTGTTCTGTGAAATTACAGATTATTGATCATTTGTACTGAAATTACAGAGCTATGCTAATAGTTTATTCTGATAAGCTATTTTTGCACATACTTTTTTAATTCATCTTATTTATGTCAACAAGTTTGCAGAATATCGATTTAAGCCTCCCGTACAAAGTTGCGGATATCAGCCTGGCTGAGTGGGGTCGTAAGGAAATCAGGTTGGCCGAGGCCGAAATGCCCGGACTGATGAGCCTTCGCGCGGAATATGGCGCTCAGAAACCTTTAAAAGGTGCGCGTATCGCAGGTTGCCTGCACATGACCATCCAGACTGCAGTACTGATCGAAACCCTTACCGAACTGGGCGCCGAAGTACGCTGGAGCTCTTGCAATATCTTCTCTACCCAGGATCATGCCGCTGCTGCTATTGCTGCTACCGGTGTGCCTGTATTTGCCTGGAAAGGTGAGACCAATGAAGAAGCGGAGTGGTGCATCGAGCAGACTTTATTCTTCGGTGCGGAAGATAAACCGCTGAACATGATCCTCGACGATGGCGGCGACCTGACCAATATCGTTTTCGATAAATATCCCGAACTGATTGCCGGTATCAAAGGCCTGTCCGAAGAAACCACTACCGGTGTACACCGCCTGTACGAGCGCATGGCTAAAGGTACCCTGCCTATGCCTGCGATCAATATCAACGACAGCGTTACCAAATCCAAATTCGACAACAAATACGGTTGCCGCGAATCGCTGGTAGATGCGATCCGTCGTGCTACTGATGTGATGATGGCTGGTAAAGTTGCGGTGGTAGCTGGTTTTGGCGATGTGGGTAAAGGTTCTGCCGATTCCCTGCGTGGCGCCGGTGCCCGTGTTATCGTTACCGAAATCGACCCGATCTGCGCGCTGCAGGCCGCTATGGAAGGTTTTGAAGTAAAGAAAATGAACGACGCCATCAAAGAAGCCGATATCGTAGTAACCACTACCGGTTGCCGCGACATCATCAACGGCGAGCACTTCAAACTCATGAAGGATAAAGCGATCGTTTGTAACATCGGTCACTTCGATATCGAGATCGATATGGAATGGCTGAACACTAACTACGGTCATACCAAAGATACCATCAAACCACAGGTTGACCTGTACAACATCGATGGTAAAGAAGTGATCGTACTGGCCGAAGGCCGCCTGGTAAACCTGGGTTGCGCTACCGGTCACCCTTCTTTCGTAATGTCCAACTCCTTTACCAACCAGGTACTGGCGCAGCTGGAACTGTGGCAGCACAGCGATAAATACGAAAACAAAGTGTATGTATTGCCTAAACACCTCGATGAGAAAGTAGCCCGCCTGCACCTGGCCAAGATCGGTGTGGAACTGGATATACTTACCGATGCACAGTCATCGTACCTCGGTCTGTCTAAGGAAGGTCCTTTCAAACCGGAAATGTACCGTTACTAATAGCTTATCCGTGCTTACACGGCAATGCCGGCGCTATCCAGCGCCGGCATTGTTTATTCCCGGTATTTTTTCAAAGGCTTATTGCAGTACCATTTTACGGGTAGCCACCGGCTCCTGGTCTACTACAAGCGTATAGAAATAGGCGCCCTGCGGCAACTTCGATCCGTCAAAGGTAATTTTGCCATAACCATTGCTGTTTATTTTGTACTCCTGCAGCACCTGGCCCGATGCGGCACTGATCACGATATAGGCATCCCGCTTCATCGTATTAATATTGTACGCAATCACGGTTTGTCCATTAGCAGGGTTAGGCGCATTCTGGTACAATTCATTACTGCCCGAAAGCTTTGCCTGGCTGAGCTTGTTTTCAAGCAACAGGTTCAGTTTGGCTTTTACCTCGGCCAGTTCTCGTTCCAGCCGGTCATTCCTTTCTTTTTCCACTTCATAGCTTTGTTTCAGCGCTTCAATTTCCAGCGCGGCATTGGCCCGCGTTATCGGGATCTTGCTGTCCAGCACATAACCTTCTTCGTTGATCACCAGAATATTGCCCATCCCTCTTTCAAGTCTTTCGAAACGTACATCCGACAGTTTGCCATCTTCCTTATTGTGACCATCGCAGTATACATGCAGGTAGGCGGTAGGCTTCATGGTATTCCAGCCCAGCAGGCCGTCCAGGGTAAAGATGCCGCGGTCCTGGGCGGATGTTTTTATCCGGACGTCATCCTTGGTCAGTGTGCCGAAAATATTGTTGTTACCGATAATGTTGTTGCCGCTTACTTTCCAGTAGCAGGTATCCGAACAGGAAGGACTGTTCATACAGGTACAGTCGTCCGGCGATCCGGGCCCGATCAGGGTGCTCTGTCCCGATGCCGATTGGATATTGGCCAGCAGGTTAAGGCCATGCGGATTGGATCCTGTTATCGGGTAATTATGAACCCGTACATTTATGGTGTGGGTGCCGGCGGTGAGCGTGATCGTAAATGGAGCGATAGGCGTAAAGGCAGTGAAATTTCCGGTTGCCGTACTGGCTACCTGGCTAAAGGCTATAGGGTTACCATCGATGTCGATTTGCGTGCAGAAGTTATCATTCGCGATCTGGAGTGCAAAGGTAAAATCATCGTCCTGGCATACCCTGAAGTTGCGGCTCAGGGTCATACCATAACTCATAACCGGCTGACTGCCGGAGATGGTATAGGTTCCGGAGTTGAGAAACGAGATCCACCCCGAAACGGAACTAAGGGGAGCCCACGCAGTATTGGCTACTCGGGCATTGGCCCCTATGGCAACTGCGCCGGGTACGGCGCTGCAATTCGGTGTAAGGTTCGAAACGAACCATTCAGGGTCGGGCTGGCCGTTGGGTACGAGGCTGTTGGCGACATAGTCATAGCCAGTATTGATGTCCAGCGAGCTTACATTGTTACAGGGTTGTGCCGAAGCAGTAAAACCGGTAGCGGCAAACAGCAGGGCGGCTACGGTGGTGGCATGGCGCCGGAGCCGCTGTAAACGTTGGGATGTACGGTGTTTCATAGTCTGTTTTTAATTGTGAATAAATGGTTTTTGTGTATGGTTAAAATTGTTATGTGAATATAGAATATTTTTCCTGTTTTATTTAGCGTTAATATTTTTGTATTTATAGTGTATTTAATTTACTAAGACAATAAGAAACGCCTGAGCTGCGTTTGGGGGATCAATCAAAAAAAATTACTCATGAACCCGGAATCCCTGGAAATACTGGCCTACCCGGTAGGTCGCTTTGTTAGCCCCGCATCATATGATGCTGTTGCCCTGGGCAAATGGATCAGTGTATTGGAGGCTTGCCCTAAATGGTACGATTACAGTATCGAAAACCTTGACGAGGCGCAACTGGACACGCCTTACCGGCCCGGGGGCTGGACAGTAGCGCAGGTGGTGCATCATGTGGCCGATAGCCATATCAACGCCTATACGCGGCTTAAGCTGGCACTTACAGAAACGGCGCCGCTCATCAAACCTTATGATGAAAAGCGCTGGGCGGAGCTCCCGGATGTGCAGTCGGTACCGGTTAATGTTTCCGTTACCCTGATCCATGCATTGCATCGCAGGTGGGTAGCGGCTTTGCGCGGACTTGAAGAAAAAGATTGGGAGCGAACTTATGTGCATCCGGAAGGCAACCGGGTGTTTCCCTTATGGGAAATGACGGCGATGTATGCCTGGCATAGCCGGCATCATTTCGAACATATCATGAAGCTGCGGGAGCGTATGGGCTGGTAATCAACTAAGGCATTGCGGTAATGAGCCGCAGTGCACAGGTAAAATCAGGCTGTTGCCGGAAATGCCCGTACTGTCGGTCCCAGTCGCCGGAAGCCAGCGCCCCGGCCAGTCTTTGTACCAGTACTGCTTCGAGGCCTTCGGGCAGGAAGCCCCAGGCCGACTGGGCCTTCCTTACTGCTGGATCGAGAAAGGCCTCTGGCCTGCCGTAGAAGGCCTCCTGGAAGCCATCGGTACAGTCCAGGGGAACGGGAATGGCCTGCACGGTAGTATTGCCGCCCAGCGATGCACAAATGGAGGCAATGGAGGGATAACGGGCCTGTTCCACGGCAACCAGTTCGGGGAAGTACCGGGCATTCCAGAAGCGGTCGAGCGCATCGGGATCAAACGTAAGCACCAGTACCGGTCCGCGGCTTACGCGACGTAATTCGCGCAGGCCCTGGTGCCGGTCGGGCCAGTGGTGCAGGGTTACCATGGCCATGGCGGCGTCGAAACTCTGGTCGTCAAACGGAATGTTACCGGCCGTGCCGATCAGTGCGGGCCGTTTTCCCCTGGCCCTCCTTTGCTCCCGCATTACAGCCGATGGTTCGATAGCGACCACGTAACGGTCGTCGGGCTCGTACGAACCCGCGCCGGCGCCCATATTGAGCAGGGTAACGGCATCGCCCAAGGCCCGGTGTATATAGGCTGCAATACGCGGGTCTGTTTGCCGGAACTGTGCATAGTCCTGCCCGGAGGCGTTATAGTCGAATGCCGGATTGTTGGTGTGCATAGGATCGTTGTGGATAGGGTAGCGTAAAGAGGGGTAGCATGTGGTGGTGTCCCTGCCGTCAGGGTATGGTCGAATAACCGCAGAATTTATAACCTTCCGGTGTTTCCATAAAGGAAAAGGCCTGTTGTAAACCTTCTGTTTCCTGCGAGGGATCAACAACCAGGAGTTGTACTTCCTTCTGGCGCGAAAGGCGCTCGGTACGGCGCATACAGGGCGCCTGGTACAAGTCCCGGTTCTGGGTATCGTCGGTAAACGTAAGCTTCGATGGGTCTTTCAGGCGGCTCTGCGATGCATCATTGAAGATCACCGGCAGGTTATGTTGCAGGAATTGTGCTACAGGTATAAATTTATCGTCGCCGGCGGGTGGCGCCTGCGCCTTGCAATCGCTGCACCAGATACAACCTGCAGATAAAGCCCGGATGGTGGCCGTGTCTCTTTGCAGTACTGCGTCGGCAAAACGGGACCAGGTTGCTTTAAACTGTTCCATGGCTTCCGTTTCCTGCACGGTGTTGTTCTGCGTTACCTGCATACTGCTTTGTGCATACAGGGCTGCGGGCAACAGCAGGAGGCATAAAAAAAGGTATTTCATAGCGGGGTTTTAAACGGACCTTAAAGATACGACGCAGCAGGCATACCGGGTAAAGCCGTTTATGTATATACATTCTTTTTTGATCATCAGCCGTATTGCCGGCAGCGCCGGGTAGCAATACTGGTTGTTTGTTGTATATTCAGGCCGTAAACCAAAACAAGCGCTACCATGCAGGCCCATACCTTAGCCGAAGTGCTCCGGCATTTAGACACGATCATCGACCGTTGCCGGCAGCAAAACTCCCGTATCGGCTATTTCGCTTCTTTGTATAAAGCCATGACGCTTGGCGTGCAAACGGCTATAGAGCAGGGGGTATTCGACGACGGCCCCCGTATGGAACGCCTGGATGTGGCCTTTGCCAACCGCTACCTGGAGGCCTATACTCAATTCAGTACCGGGCAGATCGCTACACATGCCTGGATGCATGCCTTCAATGCGGCATCGCAGGATAAACTCTGTATCGTACAGCACCTCTTGCTGGGTATCAATGCACATATCAATCTTGACCTGGGTATCGCGGCAGCAACGGTTACTACGCCTGCTACTATCCACGAACTACAGCATGATTTCCTGCTGATCAACAATGTCATTGCAAATATCTATGCCCTGATGCAACGCAGGCTGAAACAGGTGTCCTGGCCGGTGCTTTTCCTGAGTACGCTCGATCCTGAACGGTCTGATGCACTGATCAATTTCAGTATACAGAAAGCCCGGGATATGGCCTGGAGCAATGCCCTGCTGTTGTCTGCATCGCCCGATGCCGGTGATGCGGCCGTTATACAGGCTACCGATGGCGTTATTGCGGATGTGGCTACGGGTATCCAGAACCCCGGCGGGTTTACTAACTTACTGGTAAAGGGTATCCTGTTGTTCGAATCCAGAGATGTGGCGAAGAACCTGGCGATCCTGAACGAAGCGTAACAGCCTAGGGGAACCGGTCGGTATGGTTTTGGATAAAGTCAAAAAGATGTTCGGTTATCAGCTGCTGGTTAGCGCTGATATAATCTTCTGCCTGCCGGTAAACGGGGTTTTGCTGGTAGGCATTGCTGTAAGCCAGATAGCTTTTAAAATCATCGTCCCAGCCCGGGTATTGTTCCCGGGTTTCCTCACTGATCTGCCAGGCTGTTTGCAGCGCTGCTGCAAGTTCATGTAGTTGCAGGGTGCGCAGTTCCGCGGCCATCAGATCGGGGGAGTACCGGATCGCATAAGTCAGCCCTTCCCAATATTCATAATCCAGCCAGTCGGTCAATGCGATCACGCAACGATGTACGGGGTTGAGCCCGCGCAATTCGGCTTCCACATACCAGGAAAAGTGGTGCAGGTCGTGCCGGGTATTGTCCTGCCGGTTGATAGGGATATCCTGTAGCAGCCTGCCAGCAATAGCATGTACGGCATATTCCCGGTCTGCCTGCCAGCGGTGTAATGTGTACACAGTTTCTTGTTGCGCCACGCCGTCTATCAGGCGGTATTCCTGTTCCAGTTGGCTGATCGTTTGTGCAACGTCGTATTGTTTCCGGATCAGCAAAGGCAGGATGATAGCGTCTTCCAGCTTTGTAGCGGCGGAGACCCGGGCAAGGTACCGTTGCTGCAACAGCGCTGCAGCCTGTTCGATATCGCCGGCGCAGGACTCGAGCAGTTCCATACCTTCGGTATACCCAACGGGTATCTGTTGCCGTAAGATCTTTACCTGTGCCAGTGCTTCCGGGTTCATAGGGTGTCGGGTTATGGGTGTGCGCTCCTGTAAAAGTAAGCTATACCGGTAATTATAAATTGCCAGGGTACCTGCCGGGTAAGGTTTTGGGGGAAATAAATAAACAGGCGCCGGCAATATAAAAATTGCCGGCGCCTGTTCTGCTGTTTTACTTTACTGTTTTATAAAACTTTGCCTGTGGGCAAGGTGCTGTTCCCGGTCTTTTATTTCCAGGAAATAGATGCCGGCATGAAGCCTGCTTACATCGATCGCATCTTCTTTTTTACTGGAAGCTGCAACCAGGACCAAACGGCCGGAAGCATCGTAGATACGGCATTGCAGGCTGTTCGTTGGCTGGCCGGTTTGTACGCGGTAATGGAGTGTGTTGCCCGCGGGGGTGGGGTATACAAGGATGTCCAGGTTGTTTTTAGCGCGGTCGCTTATCCCGGTTTTACCATCTTCATAGTCTTCGTAATAGTAGTTGTAGACGTCTGATTTTAATACATTGTTGATATTGCCGTTGCCTATGTTATATTCCCCATATTGTGTTTTGTTTTTATTGCTGTCGTAGGTCCAGGTTTGCAGGTTTACGATCCGGCCGCTGATATGATTTTTCATTGAATCCGGAAGCCCTGCGGCATTTAAGGTAATCTCAGAGTGTAGTTGTTCTCTAAATGTATTTGCTGCCGGATCCCAGATGCCGTAAACATACATGGTACAGTAATCCCCTGTATAGAGGTATCCTACCAGGGTGTTGTTAACCCAGGCGCCGGTGGTGTTGTTATAGGTTTGTTGGGTTTGGCTGTAAATTTTCCCGGCGGGAGTATAAACATACAATGTTCTCGAAGAAGGAATATGATTGGGTTCTGTATACCGGGTGTAATCCACTATTCTATTGGCGGTATCATAGGTATAAGCGCCTGTAGCCGTCGATATAACGGAGCTGCTGCTTATGTTGCTTATGCTGCTGTCCCGGGCGGTCAAAAGGTCGGAAGGGGTGTTATAAAGAAAATAAGTGCGCACAATATCCTTCATCCCCGGCGTGCTCAGGTCGTTTTCAGAGTAAGTCATTTCCCTACGGCCGGTTGCACCGTATTGTGTTGTGGATACACTGTATTGTAAAACACCGGCGGTCATTCGTGCGCTGGTGTCCCGCATGGTTTGACCGGCTTCGTTCAGTTGCATATCCTGGTAGTTCCAGTCCGAACCCGCAGGATTACCGATCAGGCTGGTTCCGTTTTTAATATTGTTATTTGTATGATAGCTGAGCCAATACTGTTGCGTAATACCACCGGCAGGGTTATAACGTTTACTGTTGCTAAGCCCGTTATTGCTATTGAATTGCTGGCCGTACAGGGGGTAAGCAATTGCAAAATTATCGGATTTAAGAAAGGAGAAAGCGGTATCGAACTCCGCAACGGTTTGCACATTGTAGGCGGCTCTTACTGGCGAAGCGCCGCGTGTTCCGCTATATACATAACGGGTACTATCCTGCAGTTCCGGTGCGGCATTGCCGTTGCTGGTTCTGTAGGCACTGGCGATCATTCTCTGCGTAATCAGGGTTGGTTTTTTGCCTTCGGCAGGATCAGGTTTTTTGCTGTACAGTTCAAAGTATTTACCCGCAAACACTTTTTCCTGGGTCAGGGGGCGGAAGGGCTGGCCGTATTGTTGTGGTTGGGCCATTGCCGCGAGGGGCAGCATGCAGGCCGAAAGGAACAGGATTTTCTTGTTCATGTAAAGGTGTTATTTATCTATAGGGTGCAAAAAAATATAAAGTGGATTCAAACGATAACAAAAAATCGGTGCGCCTACTGTTTTATAAAACTTTGCCTGTGGGCAAGGTGCTGTTCCCGGTCTTTTATTTCCAGGAAATAGATGCCGGTATGAAGCCTGCTTACATCGATAGCATCTTCTTTTTTACTGGAAGCGGCAACCTGGACTAAACGGCCGGAAGCATCGTAGATACGGCATTGCAGGCTGTTGGTTGGTTGGCCGGTTTGTACGCGGTAATGGAGTGTATTGCCCGCGGGGTTGGGGTAAACAAGGATGTCCAGGTTGTTTTTAGCGAGGTCGCTTATCCCGGTTTTACCATCTTCATAGTCTTCGTAATAGTAGTTGTAGACGTCAGCTGTTGCGATATTACCGCTCGTACTGATCAGGTATTCGGCGTAGCGCGTCCTGTTTTTATGGGCATCGTAGGCATAGGTGTACAGGCTGTTGAGCGCGCCCATATAGTAATTCTTCATCGAGTCGGGGAGGCCATTGGGGTTCAGTACAATGATCGACCGGGCTATTTCTTTCCAGTTATTAGCCGCCTCGTCCCATATACTGCTGAGGTAATAGGTATTGGCCGTTTGGGTATACCCATAGTCTACCCGGCTGGCATTTTTCCAGGCTCCCGACACCTGGTCATACATCTGGGATAAGCTGGAAATCATTTGCCCCGATGTGTTATAGGTATAGCTGCTTTTTGATGCAGGCTGATGTCCCGGCTCATTAAACGTGGCGTATTCAGCGATTTTCCCCGCGGTATTATAGGTATAGGCGCCGGTAACGATAGTGGTCGAGGTGGCGCTGCCGGATATCGTTAAAGAAGTGGTACTGTCGTTAACGGCATTGGTCGCCGTCGCATTGTCGTAGAAAAAATAGGTCCGGGTTTCCCGGCGTATGCCTGTAGACATGTCTTTTGTGGTCGCGTTATTTGTTTCTACCCGGTCGCCGGCGCCCCATTGGGTTACTGTTGTTGCATAGGAAAAAGAACCGGTATTCATTTCGGCAGCGCTGTCGCGGGTAATCTTGCCCGTTTCGCTCAGCGTTACCTCGCGGTAGCGCCAGTTTGGGGTATTGATGTCGCCCGCCAGGCTCCGGCCGGTTTTTATGGTATTGGCCGGATAGTAATCGAGTCCTTGTTCCATCTGTACCTGTGCGGTGGTTGTGTACAGTTTGCTATTGACAAGCCCGTTATTACTATTGAAGTGCTGGCCATACCGCGGGTAAGCGGTGGCAAAGTTGTCGGACCTGATATAAATGAAAGCGGTATCGAATTCGGCAACGGTCTGCACATTATACGTGGCGCGTACCGGCGAAGCGCCGCGCGTACCGCTGTAAACATACAGTGTACTGTCCTGCAGTTGGGGCGTAGCGCTTCCCGAGCCTTTCCGGTTGGCGCTGGCAATCATCCGCTGTTGGATCACGGTCGGTTTCCTGCCCTCGGTCGGGTTGGGCGGACTGCTGTACAGGTCGAGATACTTGCCGGCAAAAATTTCTTCGATGGTTAAGGTACGGAGCGGAAGGTCGTATTGAGGGCGTTGTGCCTGTGTCATAAGCGGCAGGATGCAGGCAGCGAGGAGTAAGGTTTTCTTATTCATTAGGTATAAGGGTTAGGGATTGCAAAACAAAAGCAAATAATTGAAGATGAAAAATATCCTGCTAACCCGTGTGGTAGAATCGTAGGTAAAATAAAAAAACTCCCGGCTTTATGGCCGGGAGTTTTTATTGGGATCTTTCGTTCAGATTAACCTAAGTAAGATTTCAGGGAGCCGCTGTAACGTGCTTTCTGCAAGCGTTTGATGGCGCGCTCTTTGATCTGGCGGATACGTTCCTTGGTCAGGTCGTATTTCTGGCCGATCTCTTCTACCGACGGACCGCTATCGCCTTCGAGGCCGAAGTAAGCAGAGATAATTTCTGCTTCGCGTACGCTCAGCGATTTCAGGATACGTTGGATCTCCGCTTTCAGCGAGTCTTTCATTACCGTATCATCGGTATCGTTACTGCCTTCCAGCAGGTCGCCCATCGCTACGTCTTCTGCTTCGTGCACAGGTGCATCCAGCGAAGTGTGGCGGGTATTGCTGCTGAAAATGTTGGCGATTTCGGTTTCGCTCATCTCCAGGATGCTGGCCAGTTCTTCGGTCGATGGTTCCCTTTCATGCTCCTGTTCAAATGCGATATAAGCTTTGTTGGCTTTATTGTAAGTGCCGATCTTATTTTGCGGCAGGCGTACGAGACGGCCCTGCTCTGCCAGTGCCTGCAGGATGGACTGACGGATCCACCATACGGCATAGGAGATAAATTTAAAGCCCTTGGTTTCATCAAAACGCTGTGCGGCCTTGATCAGCCCCAGGTTACCCTCATTGATCAGATCACTCAGCGACAATCCCTGGTGCTGGTATTGCTTAGCCACAGATACTACGAAACGAAGATTGGCTTTCACCAGTTTCTCCAGAGCCCGCTGATCTCCCACATGAATCTTCTGAGCAAGCGTAGTTTCCTCCTCCGGGGTGATCATCGAAATACGGCTGATCTCCTGGAGATATTTCTCTACGGCCTGCGAATCGCGGTTCGTAATCTGAGTTGCAATCTTGAGTTGCCTCATAACATTAATATATTTAAATGATAATTAATACTTAACTGGTTCGTTTGCGCAGAATGTACCACAAAATAGAAAGAATATTTGTGATATCATAGCGTTTAATAAAAACGGGTATTCATTGTGTTTAGTTTAACGACCTTTGTTAAATTATTCCTTTTCCCTGTCCTTACCTTACCGCGCTGGTTTCGCCTGTATTCATCAAAAATTATTCCATTTTTCATTTGTCATGCCGCTGTCAGTCGGCCTTTTACTTAATATTTGTCAATACAGGAAGACTCTTGTAGCAACCACAGTGGTTTGTTGGTGAAATTATTTTTTAAAATTAACACATATATAATTTTGCATTTGATCGGTGCCCGCTTGTCAGGGAAAATGTTTTTATCTGCACGAATGTATGTTGCCTTTGCGCCAAATTGTTACCTTTGCTGCGGTTTTAAAATTTTACAATAAAAAACTTTATGCAACAGGACCTGTATCAACATCCCGATTATTACCTGCTGGACGAACTGCTCACGGACGAACACAAACTGATCCGCGATTCCGTACGCGCTTACGTGAAAAAAGAAATTTCCCCGATCATTGAAGACTATGCCCAAAAGGCAGCTTTCCCCAGCCAGATCATCAAAGGCCTGGGCGAACTGGGTTGTTTTGGTCCTTTCGTACCTCAGGAATATGGTGGCGCCGGTCTCGATTATATCTCTTACGGTATCATGATGCAGGAACTGGAGCGCGGCGATTCCGGTATCCGTTCCACGGCATCCGTACAGGGCTCCCTGGTTATGTACCCGATCTATACCTATGGCAGCGAAGAGCAAAAAAAGAAATACCTGCCTAAACTGGCTACCGGCGAGTGGATGGGTTGCTTTGGTCTTACAGAACCCGATCATGGTTCCAATCCTGCGGGCATGTTATCCAACTATACCGATGCAGGCGATCATGTCATCCTCAACGGTTCTAAAATGTGGATTTCCAATGCACCTTTCGCCGATATCGCAGTGGTATGGGCCCGCAACCCGGAAGGCAAGATCAAAGGCCTGATCGTAGAGCGCGGTATGGAAGGTTTTACCACGCCCGAAACACATGGTAAATGGAGCTTAAGGGCTTCTGCCACCGGCGAACTGGTATTCGATAATGTAAAAGTACCTAAAGAAAATATCCTGCCGAATGTAGAAGGTCTGAAAGGTCCCCTGGGTTGCCTGAGCAGCGCCCGGTTCGGTATTGCCTGGGGTGCACTCGGTTGCGCTATGGATTGTTATGATACTGCTCTGCGTTATTCCCAGCAGCGTATCCAGTTTGGTAAGCCCATCGGCGGTTTCCAGCTGACCCAGAAAAAACTGGCCGAAATGATCACCGAAATTACCAAAGGCCAGTTGCTCGTTTGGCGCTTAGGCGTGCTGCGCAGCGAAGGCCGCGCTACACCCGAACAGATCTCTATGGCCAAGCGTAACAGTTGTAACATATCGATCCAGATTGCCCGCGAAGCACGCCAGATCCTGGGTGGTATGGGTATCACCGGCGAGTACAGCATCATGCGCCATATGATGAACCTGGAGTCCGTAATCACTTATGAAGGTACGCACGACATCCACCTGCTGATTACCGGCCAGGATGTTACCGGCTTCAATGCATTCAAATAAGTATAACCGCATCATAAATTGAAAACAGCATGGATCATTTTCCATGCTGTTTTTTTTGTCCGTGTTTTACTTCCTGCGGGTGTACTTCATTTCGAGCGACCGGTATTCTTGTTCTTCATGTACGGTGTACATTTCCTGTATCATATGGTCCGCATCGGGGCGCTGCACCGTCATCCTTATGGGGACCAAGCTGCCGCTGCCGGGATCGCTGTTTTTGAGATGAATCTCTACCTGTTTATTCGGCGCGTCGTACCGGCCCTCGCCGTACATGATATCGGTGCCCATATTGTCGAACCATACGAGTATATACACCTGGCGGCTCTTATCATAGCCGGAAATGCCGATTCCTTCAAAGGGCATACCCGCCATATTGCCGGTTATGGTACTATACAGGAAGCGTTGGCCGAGAATCATTTTTTGTACACAAACGGCGCGGGTTGTTTTCGGAGGGGCCCCTGGCTGAATGTAGAAGCGATTCTCCATATCCCAGGTGCCGCAGGTGCTATGCAACAGTGTATGTTCGGGACCAGGTGTCATAAACTCCGTCCAGGATCTCCTGGCATCTTCAGCAGCAGTTCCGCTTCCGCAGTTGGAAGTCAATATAGACGGCAGTAACATTTTTTTCATGTCGGGTGTAAATTTCAGTAAAAATATAAGGTATTATTTTTTTATAAAAATATATTTTATTGTTATTATTAAATAAAATATATTTATGCATACATCCTCTTTCATCCCGCATAAGCCTTGTGCTGCTTGAGGGGATCCGGCAGATCGTTGCATGTTTGCCCTTGGGACAGGGGGCTGTGAACCTGCTAAAAGTGAAGGTCAGCAGGGTACGGGTGTATAGAATTCTCCGATTACGCATAGCTGATAATCCGGGTGAGGGAGCCGAGGCTTTACAGCCCGGTGTTTCAGGGCTATTACCCTTTAGTGGGCTGTACGAAGACAGCATGGAAAAAAATTCCATGCTGTTTCAGGATAAGTCGATTTGTATTTGTCGCCTGCCGGGCTATCTTCGCCGGGACGCAGGAGGGGGAGGGTGGCTGGCAGTCTGGGTATGTAATCCCTTTCTTAACGGGGCAGCTGCTCCTAGCCGTATTTATGGATGAATTCGCATAAACCTGACTTCAAGGGAGAGGAATTCCTGCGCTCCTGATTGGTCAAACCGTTGCAGGGTCATATTGTCTTCGTCGGTATAGATCATAAACTGTTTGCAGGGTACAGGCTCGCCGGTAGTAGGGTCCGTGCGTTTACCGGTCAGTTCGATGCGTTTCTCCCGGGCGTTATACTGGCCTTCACTATAAAGGATATCGGTGCCCATATTGTCGATCCAGGTACTGAAATAGATCTTCCTGTGGTTATCGTACCCGATAAGGGCCTGGCCTTCGAATGGCATACCCATGATACTGCCCTGGTGTACACTCTGGTAATAACGTCCGCCCAGTATGGCGCTATGGGTACTGAGGCCCTGGCCCTTTTGAGGAGCGGCGCCGGGTGCCGAAAAAAAGAAAAATTCGAGGCGCCAGTTACCTGTTTCTGCGGCCATTATTTCATGTTCCTCTCCGGGCATTATAAAGGCCGGCCAGGCATTTTCCGGGTCTGTCTGACCGGTTGCGCCACCACTGGTCATGGTTAGTGTTGAGGGCAAAACCATCTTTTCCATTTTCACGAATATTTTAAAAGTATGTAGTAGCAGGTTCGTCTTCGGGGTAGCTGCCTTCGATAACGATTGCCGTAACGGACCTGTCTTTTATGCCCGGTAGGCTCCAGCTTTTAATTTTGTATGATCAAGCATTGGGCCATAAATGCATTTTTTTTAGAAAAGGCGTAAAAAAATATTGACCTTAAATATTTTATGTTTAAATAATATAATTATTTGAAAATAAATTTATGCTTATAGATACTGATTTATTATTTTAATAGTGTTAAAAATAATGAACGTATTTCCCAATGATTTTATTTTTATTAGTGCAACAATAAGTCACTGTTATAAAGCAAAGAGGCCTTACATATAGTAAGGCCTCTTTGCTTTATTTTAACTTTATGCACCCTTAAGCGCCTAGATAATGTCGATCACTTTATTGGTCGCAATTACGGCTTCTTTTTTGGGCAGGTCAAGGTTCAGGATGCCGTTTTCAAATTTCGCAGAAATTTTTTCGGTGTCTACCTGGTCGCCGAGTGTAAAGCTGCGTTTAAAACCGCGCACTTTAAATTCATGGCGTAACCACTTGCCTTCTTCTTTTTTCTGGTCTTCCGATTGCTCGAATGCGATCGTCAATACTTTATCGTTGATCTGCAGTTTCAGGTCTTCTTTGGCAATGCCCGGAGCCACTACGGAAATGCTGTATCCTGTTTCGTTTTCCTTCACGTTAACCGGTACCTGGTAGTTATTCCTCATCCAGTTATCATTAAGCGCTTCATCGCGGAAATAGCGGCCGGCATGGCCATTAAATAAGTCTTCTAATAAGCCACTGAAAGAACGGTTAATCTGATTTTGCTTTACCATTTTGATTGAATTTTTAAGTTTAGAATTTGAATTGTTGATTAATACTCCTGTTTGGTATAGAACAAAGGGTATTCCAAAGCTTAAAATAAGACAAAATGTCATTATTTTTTAATTTTTAGTGACATTTTGTCTTTATTTAATATTTTTTTGATGAATAAAAGGCAGAAGCCGGGTTTTATAACAGGAAGGTCTATGTATTAGAAAAAAAACATTTCATTTTACCGTTTCTTTTATTGAAATTTGCCTTACTTACGATGGGTTAGTAAGTAAAGCTCGCCGCTCCGGTCATTCTTCACCGGGGCGGTTTTTTTATGGGCGCCTGTAATGGGCAATGTCGTATTATCGTATTCCCGGATTGAATTGTTGTTGTTATTAAGACTATTAAAAAAGAGCAGGTCCTGATTTAACCAGGACCTGCTCTTTTTTAATAAAGCACAGCCGTGCATTATATATCGTTATTAAAACTTCGCGGCGATTTTTACGTTCAGCAGTCTTGATGTAAGCCGGTTGGGTACCGCAAAAGTTTTGTCGCTGCTGTAGTCCTGTATCCATTGATAGGACAAGGTATTTTCGATACCCAGCAGGTTAAATACTTCAAGGCTCATCCATACGGATTGGAACCTGCTGAAGAAGCTATACGCCGGCCTGTTCTTTTTTGTGCCATCCAATAACAGGGCCGAGAAACCTATGTCCGCTCTTTTGTAATCCGGTATACGACGGGTGTACGCCGGGTTGAGGCTGCGGCCCGGAGGGCTGAAAGGCAGGCCTGTGGCGTACATCAGATTCAGGTACATTTTAAAGTTCTTGTTGCGCGGCAGGTAATCGGAGAAGAACATGCCGAAGTTGAGCCGCTGATCGGTAGGGCGGGGCAGGTAACCGGTATACTCGCCGGTAGTAGGGTCTATGATCTTGTTTTCTGTTTTCAGGAAGCCAACGCTTACCCAGGATTCCGCATCTTTAACCAGGTCGCCGAACAGGCGTACTTCGCCGCCATAAGCATAACCTTTAGCATTGTTATTGGCAAAGTAGCGGATGCGTACATTGTCGTATTCATAAGGTACCAGGTCCCAGAGTTGTTTGTAATAAGCTTCAACGGTAAGCTTGAACGGGCGGTCGCCCCACATCTTAAAGTTATAATCAAGCCCTGCAGCGGCATGGTAAGACTTCTGCGCCTTCAATGCCGTATTCAGGTTGCCTTCCATATCGCGCATCTCGCGGTAGAATGCCGGTTGGGCATACAGGCCGGTGGCCACACGGAATACCACATCTTTTTTCCATTCGGGTTTAAAGGAGAACTGCGCCCTGGGGCTGATCACCATCTCTTCGTTTTGCGAAGTATATACACCTCTTACACCCAGGTTGAGTGTAGCATTGTCGGAGAGCAGGATATTGTCCTGGATAAAAGCGGAAAGGCGGGTATAGTCGATCTCGTTGGTAGAGCGATAGCTCTTGGCCATCTTGATCGCATTGGGATCGTAAGGCTGGGAAAAACCGGCAGAGTCCCTGCGTTGCCATTCGAGCAACTGGTCGTCCACGTGTACACGCGTAGCGTCGGCGCCCCACTGGAAGAAGTGTTTGTTGGCGCTATGCGAACCGCGTAAAGCTACCGTACCCACATTGGCGGTAAGATAGTTGCGGGCAAAATCGTGGATGATACCGGTTCCCAATGCATATTTTTTCTGGCCGAACGATGCCTTGCCCAGGTCGGTCTCCAGGGCATAAAAAGCATATTCACCCATGATATCGTAAGTCTCGTACTCATTGGTCTGGTAGGCCGAAGCCAGCAGTTTTAACTTCGTTTTTTCGTTGGGCTTGAAGGCAAGCGAGAGTCCTGCAAAACGCGAGTCGAACTGGTCGCGTTCCTGTCCTGTAAAAAAGGTTTCCAGTTTATAGGCTTCGTTGGCCAGGCCAAAGGCCGCTTCACTTTTTTCGGGTTCAAAGTTAAAGCGGTTACGGGCGTAGTTGGCAATGGCTTCCAGTTCCCACTTATCGCTGAAGCGGTAGTTTACCAGCGCCTGGATATCGGTAAAGGATGGATTGTATTGTCCTTTGGTAGGCTGTGATTGTAAAAGGTACTGGTTGCTTTTTTGTCTTGCACCGATAAGGTAAGTCAGTTTCTTATTGCGCGAGGCGCCTTCGATATGGGCTTGTGCGCCCAGCAGGCTGAGCATTACCGAGCCGCCGAACTGTTTGGGACGTTTGTAGGTTACATCCAGCACCGACGACATCTTATCGCCATAACGCGCCTGGAAGCCGCCTACCGAAAAGTTGACGCCGCTTACGAGGTCGGAGTTGACAAAGCTAAGACCTTCCTGTTGGCCACTGCGCACCAGGAAAGGGCGGTAGATCTCGAAGTCGTTTACATAAACCAGGTTCTCGTCAAAGTTACCACCGCGTACGGTGTATTGCGAGGTCAGCTCGTTATTCGAACCTACCAGGATCTTAAGCAGGCCTTCGATGCCGCCTATGGTACTGGGCAGTTCGTTTACCTTATTGGTATTGATCTGCAGTGTACCGGCCTCGTTGCGGAAGCGCTGGTCTTTTACTTCTACTTCTGTAATAACATTGGCGAGGGTGTGTAAGGTGATATTGCGGGTAACGGTATTACCATTGCTTTGCGCGGGTACAGAAAAGGGTTCGTTTTCGTAACCCAGCGAAGAAGCGCGCATGGGGGTCTTTTTACCCGAAGGGATCGTGAGCGTATAAACGCCGGCGGTGTCGGTAAGCACGCCGTTGTCGGTGCCGGACTGGATTACAGATACCTGGTATAGCGCGCGGCCGTACTCATCTGTAACCGTACCGGTAACTGTGGCCGTTTGTGCCGTGACAAAAAAAACGCTGCTCATGCAGCCCAGAAACAAGAGTAAACGAATATTCCAGTACATATCAATGCCAAAGAAAACGAAAAAAACGGAATAAAATTGTGAAAATGCAGGAGGGAAAACGAATCCGTATAAAAAAGCGATAACCGGTTTGGGGTTATCGCTATAGGGAGATCAGTTTTTATGCAGCAGGAACATAAATGTTTTTTCCTGCGGCGCGAGTAAGAGAAAGTTCTTGATCTGCGCCGGTTTGCGCAATAGTTTATAACGCTGCAGATCGGCCACTTCCATAATCTTCAGGTAGCACCGGCTCATGCGTACAAACGATAAATAGTAAAGCATATAGGCTGCCTCCTTGCTGTTCACCGCCAGGATATCCTGTTCATACTGTTGCCATAAATGTGCTTTGCCTCTAAACATGACTGCTGTAATTGTTCGGATTAATTTTTAATAAACATTCCGCTTATGGCTCTTCGGCGGCTTGTAATTCCTGCTCAGATCGTTGCAGCAGCTACGGGATGAAGCACAACCCTGTAACACGATACCCAATAACATAACACTTAGCAAAAAGAACGCAGTTTTTCGAAGATGCTTCATATTTACGGCTGGTTTATAATCTTTATTTTTGTAAAGTTAATCAAAAAAATAATCGGCGCCTTCATTGAAAATTTTAATAGCACCATTAGACTGGGGACTGGGACATACCACACGTTGCCTGCCGCTCATCGCTTATCTCCGTTCGCTGGGGCACGAGGTTGTAGCCGCAGTTTCGGGGGCTCCGGCGCGCCTGCTCACCGATAATTTTCCGGGTATTGCCGTGTTGCCGCTCGAGGGTTACGGTATCCGGTACAGCAAATATAAAAACGCATTCGCCACCAGAATAATTGTGCAGATCCCCAAAATACTGCGGGCCATCAAAAGCGAGCATGCGTGGCTTGTCCGGCAACAGGACGAACATCGCTTCGACCTCGTTATTTCCGATAACCGGTACGGCCTTTGTCATCCGGGTATACCTTCGGTTATTATGACCCACCAGTTGCAGATCCTTTCCGGTAAAGGAAGGCTGGCCGATCTTATCCTGCGGAAATTACATTACCCGATGCTCGAACGGTTCGATGCCTGTTGGGTGGTGGACGAAGCCGGCGCCGATAACCTTTCCGGCAAACTGGCACACCCGGCCGTGCTGCCTGCGAATGCACAATACATCGGGTTGTTGTCGCAGTTTATGGATCGTACTGTGCCGGCTAATGCGCATACTGAAGGGAAAGAGATCCTGGTACTGCTTTCCGGGCCGGAGCCTATGCGCGGACAACTGGAAGCGATACTGCTGCAACAGGCTGCACAGCTGCAGCACTACCCATTTGTTTTTGTAGCCGGCAACCCGTTGGGCAGTATACCCGGCACGTTGCCGGCACACATTACTTACCATACGCATCTCCCGGCGCCACAATTGCTGGATGCCCTGCAGCGCGCATCGCTGGTATTGTGCCGCAGCGGTTATTCCACGTTGATGGACCTGGCGGTACTGGGTAAAAAAGCACTGCTGATCCCGACGCCCGGGCAAACCGAGCAGGAGTACCTGGCTGCGCATCTTAACCGGTTGGGCTATTACCTGGTACGCGATCAGCCGGCAGTACAATTATCGGCGGATATAGCGGCAGCGCTTGCCGCCAATGCCTTCCGGCACAGCAGTGGCCTGCAGCCTATGCAGTCGGTGGTAAACGCTTTGCTCGATAAAGTAACTGCAGCCCGTACTTAGGCACAGTATGTGCACAACGGCTGCAACAATGCAGTGCCGTATTTGTAATCCTTATGCATCTTTCTGAACCGTATGAACAATACTATCGCTAATCCTGAATCCCGCAAGGTCATACAACTGCGGCGGCATAAACAATTGGCTACAGGTTTATTCCTGTTGATGCTGCTGGTGTATATCGCTGCAACCTGGTATATGGCCCGGTATACGACATCCTGGATGGGCTATATAAAGGCCTTTGCCGAGGCGGCTATGGTCGGGGCGCTTGCCGACTGGTTTGCCGTTACTGCTTTGTTTCATCATCCCCTGGGCTTACCCATACCGCATACCAACCTTATCGAGCGCAGTAAAAAAAATATCGGCAATAACCTGGGCGACTTCGTGGTCAGTAATTTCCTGAGCCCGGCTAATATCCGGCCTTATATCCGTAAGATAACCGTAGCCTCCTATGTGGGCGACTGGCTGGACCGGCCGCGGAACAAAGAGTTGCTGTTGAACGAGGGCATGCGCCTGTTCCGCGATATCATTGCCAAGATGGATGATCATACTGTTGCTGCCTTTATTGCCAAAAAGGGGACTGCACTTATCGGCCAGGTACAGCTTAACCAGGTCGTGGCCGGGGCGCTGCAGTATTTTCTCGAACGGGGCGAACAGGAACAACTGATCACCCTGCTGGCGGCAAAAATCAAAAACTATATCGGCAGCAATGAGACTATGGTGCAGGAGCGGGTTAAGAAAGAGAGTTATTTCTTTATTCCAAAATTTGTAGACCAGAAAGTGGCGGCAAAAATAGCAGGCGGGCTGGTGCGTTATTTTGAAGAGATCGAAACCGATCCGCAACATAAGATACGCCAGGAGATCGCGCAGCAGCTGGAACAGTTTGTCGGGGACCTGCGTACGCAGCCCCGCTGGCAACAGGAACTGGAGCAATTAAAAAGCGGCTTGTTGTCGGACGATAAAGTGATGCAATATGCTGACGATATCTGGCAATCCCTGAAGCAGACACTGACCGAAGAATTGTCGGCTCCGGGATCGGGCATACACCGCTATTTTGCGCGGGCGCTCGACGACCTGTCGCAGAGCCTGCGCGCCGATGCGCTGTTGCAGGAACGTATCGACCGCTGGATCAGGCATACGGCCTACAAGTATATCCTGCGCAATACCGGCAATGTAGCATTGCTGATCAGTAATACCGTCGGCAACTGGCAGGGCCGGGAACTGAGTCGCAAACTGGAGCTCGAGGTGGGCAAAGACCTGCAGTTTATCCGGATCAATGGTACGATTGTAGGCGGCCTGGTAGGTTTGCTGATTTATACCATAACCCGATTGATTAGCTAATTTGTTGCAAATCAGGATGATTCCATATTTGTGGCTTAACTATATGATTGGTAAAAATGATTAATATTTAAATAAGTTCTTTTGTTAAAGAAATGTTTACTTTTGTCCGGTATTTCTCTGTTCCGGAAGTCTTGTATATAGCCTTGTCACCATTATCCAGCCTATAATCATGACCCTAGCCCGGAGCGCCGGCCATGATGTTACGACTATATCCTTATCGTATCCTGATTTTATTTTTACTGCTGGTAACCGGCAGTATGCTTTCGTATGCGCAGGACGCAACCGCTGCGGCAGAAGATATAACCCAGGCATCCTCCTATCTTGATCATAAAACAGCGGCACTTGAAAAATACCTGAAACGTTCGGACCGGATACAGCAACGCCTGTTGCGCCGCCTGCAAAAAAAAGAAGCGCGTATGCTGGTCCGGCTCGCTGCTAAAGATTCCGTAGCCTATAAGCAATACCTGCACCGCGCTCCCGGCTTCGATTCGATCGCCGTTTTATCCAAAGACACTACCGCCCTGGCCCGTATGGCTAAGCGGCGTAATGCCACCATCGATAGCCTGAAAGGCATACAACAGTTTATGCATAACCAGGGCAATAAACTTGCTGCCTTGGAGGGCATAAGCGGACAAGCCTTGCCCGGCGGCGATTACAGCGGTAAGATCGCCGAACTACAAGGCAAGCTAAATGCGGAACAACAGGTTAAAGACCTGATCCGGCAACGTACGCAAAGCCTGGAGCAAATGGCTGCAGGAGCCGGTATCCCCGGACTTACCGGGATACAGAAAGACGTATACTATGCCCAGGAAAAAATGAAAGCCTGGCGTGGCCTGGCCGACGACCCCGATGCCGCAGAAGAAAAGGCGATGGAATACCTGCAGGGTATCGAAGGCTTCGACCAGCACCTCAACCCGAACCAGGGCTCCTTTGGCGGTGTTGGCGCCAATGCTACGGCCGAGAGCCTGCAGGCTATGGGCTACCAGACCAAGGCACAGGTAGGCAAAATGTTGCAGGAGAAATTGGGTAATAGCCTGCAATCCGTGCAACAAGGCATGGGTGCGCAGGTGCAGGAGTTCAGCAATCAACTGGGTAAAGTAACCGACAAAGTAAAAGAAGCCGGCAACCTGGCGCAGGATGCCCGGCAGGGCTTGCAGGAAGCGAAGGCCACCAAAGATAAACTGAAGCATATCGAGAAGCCCGGCTTCCGCAAGAACCCGGAACGCGGAAAGCCTTTCTGGCAGCGGCTGGAGCCGCAATACAATTTCCAGACTACAAGGGCCACGCCCGACGGCTTGCGTCCTGCAATGGTAGAACTGGGAGCCGGTGTCGCCTTCAAACATACGCCCAGCCTGAGTTATGGCATCGGTATAGGGGCCAGTTTTGGCCTGGGCCAGGACTGGCAACATATACGCCTGAGTTATGAGGGTATTAGTACACGGGTGTATGCAGATTGGAAACTATTGTATGGCTTTAGCCTGCAGGCCGGTTACGAACGGGCCTTCCGTCCGCAGAACCGGGCTTACCTGCAGGACAACAATACTACGCCACAACAGTCCACGGCTTCCGCGGACCATGGCCTGAAAGCGGCATTCGGCGGGCAACAGGAGGCTGCTTATCTCGGCATCATGAAGCGCTACCGCATCAGCAGCAAATGGAACGGCACTTTTATGGCGGGGTATAATTTCCTGTGGCAGCAAAGCAATTTAAGAAGCCCGTTTATGCTGAGGCTGGGCTGGGGGAAATAGGTTATATGCTCCGCCGGGGCATGGCGGAGGACGCGCTCAACTTGCATGAATATCGACGGGCGGGTCAACAGCGATTTTTTACCGTAAAAGAATAAAATACAACAACGAATACTACTCCCTATTAATCTCAAGTAAACAATGAAGAAAATTTTGCTTTTGCTTACCGGTTTTGCCGGATTTGCTTCCGGACTATATGCCCAGCAGATGGAACAACCCTCCGCGAATTATCTTAAGGGCCTGAACAGTTTAGTAAAAGGCGCGCCCGAGACTTCCCAGATGATGAAGTACGTGGACTACCCGGTAAGCCTGTTCACCGGTACGCCACAAATTGACCTTCCGATACACACCCTTAGCGGGCAAGGTATTTCGCTGCCCGTAAGCCTTTCGTACCATGCCGGTGGTGGGGTCAAGGTCAACGATCTTGCATCGAATTGTGGCCTGGGGTTCCTGTTGCAAACCGGTGGGGAGATATCCCGGGAGATCCGGGGTATCGCAGACGAGACCTCAGCCATAGGCTTTATCAACAAGGCTAAACCATTGTCTTATTATGAAAGCATCCGGCCGCAGTATGATGATGACCCGATGGCC
Source organism: Taibaiella chishuiensis (assembly GCF_003014535.1). GTDB lineage: Bacteria > Bacteroidota > Bacteroidia > Chitinophagales > Chitinophagaceae > Taibaiella > Taibaiella chishuiensis. The sequence goes on from NZ_PYGD01000003.1 coordinate 406,133, forward strand.
CTGGCTCATTTCCTGGAATGGGTGGACGTAGCAGAAGGCAGGATGGACCTGGAACCCGATATCTTTTACTTCAATTTCGGTGGATTTTCCGGAAAATTTATTTATGATGAACTCAGCCATACATTTAAGAATATGAATACCGCAGATCGTAAACTGAAATTTACGATGGCCGTATCCGGATCGAACAGCAGCGGCTTTACCGTTACCACCGACGATGGTACCCGGTATATTTTTAATAATGTGGAGCTATCCCATAGTCAGAACATGCTGGTGGCCCATGCGCCCATTAGTCCCGACCAGGTCACCTCCTGGAAACTATCTAAAATCGTCAATGCTAATGCAACGGATTCTATCGAGCTGTATTACGACTATTATTCGGCGACTTTTTTGAGCCTGGGCTCCAGTACTACCTATCAACCAATTAATGGTGGCGGCGCTAACCGCAGCCCGGTGCTTAATGTGTTTACCAATAATACCATATCCGGTATCTGCAGGCTAAGGTATATTGTAAGCCGGACAGATTCTTTAAGTCTGGTTTATGCCGGTGTAAACCGGGAAGACTTTGAAAATCAAAAGGCTTTATCCAAAATAGTGGTCAGTGCCCGCGGCGGCGATGTTAAAAATATATTCAAGCTGCATACCAGCTATTTTACCCGGGATGCTGTGGTAGGTCCCAGCCCGGGAGGTAGTTTTGATCAAAAGTCACTCCGGCTGGATTCCCTCTCTGACTATGGCAATTCGGAGAGCAATGCCAACCCCTTGCGCCATCGCTTTGCCTATAATGAATCCATAATGATGCCCGCCCGTTTGTCTTTCGCCCAGGATATGTGGGGTTATGCCAATAATAATGGCTTTGCACAGCACATGGCCCCTCCTGCATACTTGAATATGGGCGGGATACCGCTCTTTCTGGAGGGGGCAAACCGATTCCCCGACGCGCAAAGGATGAAGGCCGGTATCCTGGAACAAGTCACCTTGCCCACCGGTGGCATCATTCGTTTCGAATATGAGCCCAATACGGTAAGCAATCCCGGCTTAGCAACATTACCCAATGCAATTACGGAATCCCATGCTATTTCCGATTGGAAGGGCGTAGGCCAGTCATTTGCACCCAGCTATATCGATAGTTTTGTGGTCAACCAGGCGCCCAACCTGGCCATTAATGCCAATATGGGCGGCGTTATTGCCGGTATCAGTTTTTCACCGGACCTTCCGGATTCCCTGCGGGACAATGGCGTAATAAATGGTTATCCCGTTTTTAGTTTGGTGCGGGCAGCTTACCCACTTCCGGGTATAACAGATCCGCCGTTTGCCGGATTTAGCAAGCAGTATCCCGGCTATACGGCCAATGTGCATCTTCCTAACGGTAAATATTATTTGAAAATAAATGATTTAGTAAATATCAATCCTCCGAATGCAGCCAACTTCGTCCGGGCCTTATCTTTTAGCGTTAACTTCAAAGTCCTGGATACTGCTGTAGCGCCTCCACAATATACAGCCGGCGGGTTAAGGGTCAAGTCCATTACTTCCACAGACCCTTATGGTGGTGGCGTAAAGGTCAGGACGTTTACTTATGAAGACGCAAGCGGGCCCTGGGGCCGCCTGATTGGGCCCGACTTCCACAGTTATGTGGAAACCCGTATGTCCAACGGTAACCAGTTCTGGGTGCGTATGGGAAATAACGCCATGCCCGGGCAAGGCAGTATGGGCAACGCCGTTGTGTATCCTAAAGTGGTTGAAAGCGTGCTGGAGGGCAGCAAACAGTATAAGACCTACCATAGCTTCCTGAGTGTTGAACCTAACTACATGAATGTACTCCCTTTCGTACCCGGTACGGATAACGAATATGCCCGCGGCAAAGAGATCGAAACCCGTTGGACTGAGCTATCGGGTTCGACCGATGTGACCCGGAAACGCCAGGCCAGTGTTTACGATTATTCTCCACCCCTGATGCCGAGTAACCCCGCTTTAAAGATCGGCGCTATCAAAACCGTAATCGACGATTATTCGGAAAGTGCGACCAATGGCAGTTTCCCCATTTTTAGCATTACGCCTTATGCCAATGTCCTGTCGTATGTTTATCTCACTTCCGACTCTACTTTCGAAATTGATAATACGGGCAATGTGTTGCAATCGTCGAATAGTTATACCTACGGTAGTAATAACAAACTGCCGCTGACCATAACTTCCGGCAACAGTAAAGGCGAATTGCTGGTGCAGAAGAATGGTTATGCTACAGATGCCGCAGAGCCTGCGCTGGCTCCCCAACCCGCATTAGCTGCACAATTAACTGCAGCCAACCGGGTAAGCGATGTGCTGGCCAGCCGCATCTATAAAAATGGAACGCTTTTAAGCCAAACGCAGTTCAAAGGTCATTTTACCGGAAGCCTTTATTTGGTGGACAGTGTACTTACTGCCGAGTACAACAACGCGCTGGAAACAGAAGCCAGGGTTACAGAATACGATACCTATGGCAACCCGCTGACGGTAGAAACCCGGGGTGGCCGGTTCCGTAAATACCTTTGGCGTAAAGAGCGTAACCTGCCCCTGGCTACCTGTACCATGCCCAAGCGGGGGCAGTTTGTGTTTACCTCCTTCGAATATCCCAACGAATACAGTACGATCATCAATGCGAACCGGGCGGTCGTATGGCCGCCGTTTAGCGGTACTTACGCTTACAATCTTAATGGCTCGCTGATCTTCCAGGGTTTTAATACCCCGGGTAATATCGAGGTATATGCCTGGCTGAGCCAGGGCAGCTTTACAGCCAATGGGGTAGCGGCCGTCGCTACAGGGCGTACCAAAGGCAACTGGACCCTGTACCGGGCCGAGATCCCCTATTACCAGACGGTCACCATAGGTGGCGCCTGTACCATGGATCAGCTGGCCATAGTGCCTGCGGGCAGCGACTTCGACGCCACGGTTTATGATGAGCAGGACCGGGTGCATGCCAAAGTGAACGGCAATATGCAGACCAGCTTTTTTGAGTATGATGGCTTCGGAAGATTGCAGACTATAAAGGACGAAAAAGGTAACATTCTGAAAAATAACGTTTATCAATACCAATCTGCTCAATAAGAAAACACCATGAAACTTAGCAAACATACTCTATTATGGGCGGCGCTGACAGTACTGATCCGTACCGTATCCGTAGCGCAACCCAGCGGTAATATTCCTGTTTCAGATTCGCCGTCTACAGCGGTACAGGCGCCATATCCGGGCCTGGTCAATATGGCCAACCCCGGCAAGTACAACTATATCCAGAGCATTACCCCCGACCAGCCTTTGCAGAGCCTGCCTGCCTCGGGTTACCAGTACCGGCAGCAGCGCGACTACTTCGACGGGCTGGGTCGCCCGCTGCAAAGCATCCAGCGCCGGGCGCATGCCGATGGCAATGATATCATCCAGGTGCATGTATACGACAGCCTGGGGCGGGAACGGTACCAGTACCTGCCCTATGCCAACCAGCCCTTCGCTAACCAGGTGCCGGGTACGATACAGCTGCATGTCAACACCATGATGCGTAACTTTTACGACCTGGCCGGCCCTGATGAAGCGCCTTACAGCCGTACCGACTACGAGGCCTCCGTTTTAAGCCGCCCGCTTAAACAATTACAACCCGGCCGTGCCTGGGTAGGGGGCAACAGGGGTGTGCGGAACCTGTTCCGGTTCAATACGCCGGGCGAAGTAATGCTGTGGAATATAGACCGGGCCTTACATGCCAAGCCGTATGTAAACGGTACCTATAATGCAGGCGAGTTGTCCGTTACCGAGACCACCGATGAAGATGGGCGCATCAACCAGGAATTCAAAGATAAAGATGGCCGCCTGGTGCTGCAGAAACGTTATGTCAACAACCCTGTTCCCTATTACGCCCATACGGGCTATGCCTGTACCTATTACGTATACGACGACCAGGGGCGGCTGCGTTTCGTAATCCCGCCACAGGCCGTTTACAATATGCCTGTGGGCTGGGATGTAGACCCCATACGGGAGTTCTGCTACAGTTACGAATACGACCGCCGTGGCCGGCTGATCGAGCGCAAAATACCGGGTAAGGCCGTAGAAGAATTCGTCTATGATGACCGGGACCGGCAGATCTTTAGCCGCGATGGCAACCAGAAGCAGAACAATCAATGGGCTTTTACGATTTATGATGCAAGTGACCGGCCGGTTATAACCGGGTTAGGCGCTTTTACCTCGCCCCGCGATGTATTGCAGGGCCTGGTCGATGATCCAGCCGTAGTGTACCCCCCGCCCGATATGTGGGCCTATATCAAAAACTACAGCCTTTACAACACCTATCCCACACAGATCAATGGGGCTACCATCCTGGGTTATACCTATTACGACGATTACAGCCAACTGCCCGGCTTTAGCTACGATGCCACCCAGTACAATGGCGAACTGCCGGCCGCCAGCCAACCCCAG
>NZ_PYGD01000004.1 GCF_003014535.1 Taibaiella chishuiensis
CCGCGTAGACCTTGATATCTGTGCCGCAGCCAAGTTCACCCCGTTTCCTTTTCAAAGTTCCTACTTCTTTTATTTATCTCTTTTTTATCTAAAGGGCCGCGGCGCTGCGAAAAAATAAATAGGAACAGGTTAACCGGATCGCTTTGTCTGGCCCAATATGCTTCCTTACCTTTTTTTAGATGTCGCCGCAGGGTCTCCTGCAAAGGGACCCTGCGGCAGGCTGGCAAAAACAGCGATGTCCCTTACAGTAACTATCGCGACGAAAGTCGGCCGACCTGTTTGAGGGCTCGCGGTAGTGCCCCGTTTTATTCGTAGCGAGACGCTACGAATAGGGGAGGAATAAGGCAGGGTAATTGGCAGGAGCTTGCGTCTACGGATACTACCAATTGTGATTATATGTTGTCTTTAGGGTTGTATGGGAGGGGCTGTAGGTGTCTGCAGGTGTGCAGCGTATTTCAGCTGCAGTAAGGCCTGTAAATAGCACCACTATGCTGGTCGATCTGAGACAGGCGTTGGCGGTGCACGATGCCTGGTGCTTGCGGGGCCGGGTGGTGATCAGCGGGATCAGGGTAGGGCAGGTAACGAGAAAACCCTGCAGTACAGGTACTGCAGGGTCAATCAAATTTATTTCGAAATAACGAAGCTTATTTAGTAGCTTGTTTTTTCTCTTTAATACGGGCAGATTTACCGAAGCGTTCGCGCTGGTAGTAAAGTTTAGCACGACGAACGCGGCCTTTTTTATTCACCACGATGGAATCGATGTTCGGGGAGAATAAAGGGAACAGACGCTCAACGCCAACACCGTCAGAGATCTTGCGCACTGTGAACGTTTGTGTAGCACCCTGGCCCTGACGTTTGATCACGTCGCCTTTGAACGACTGGATACGCTCTTTGGCACCTTCGATGATCTTGTAGTTAACAGTAATATTATCACCGGCTTTGAAGGCAGGAATTTCTTTTTTGGTATTCAATTGCTCGTGTACAAAGGCAATAGCTTCCATTTTTTTATAATTTTAATATGTGGGTAAAGGCTTTACGTAAAAAAATTATTTTACCTCAGCTACTAATTTTTTGAAACTTTCCGGCTCATTCAGCGCCAGGTCAGCCAATACTTTACGGTTCAGGTCGATACCTTTTACCGACAGTTTATTCATGAACACGGAATAGCTCAGGCCTTCCTCACGAACTGCTGCGTTAATACGGGCGATCCACAGGGTGCGGTATTCGCGTTTCTTTAATTTACGACCTACATATTTGTAACCAAGGCCTTTTTCTAATACGTTTTTGGCTACCGTATAGACGTTTTTGCGTTTGCCATAAAAGCCTTTCGCTTGCTTAAGTATTCTTTTCCTCCTTGCACGCGATGCTACAGCGTTTACTGAACGTGGCATAATTTATTTGTTTTTAAAATTTACTGATTCTTAAATAGAGTAAGCAGCGGCTTATCTCATGTTCAACATTCTCTTAACCAAAGGCAGGTTGGCACTATGTACAAATACAGAACCATCCAGACTACGCCTGCGGCTTGCAGACTTTTTAGTCAGAAGGTGTTTCCTGAACGCCTTACGACGGGAAATCTTACCTGTACCGGTAACTTTAAATGTTTTTTTAGCCCTTGAGTGTGTTTTTACTTTTGGCATGTTATTTAATTTGGGAGTGCAAAGGTAATCAAAATTTCATCCAATTACCGGAAATTGATAAAAATATTTTTAAATTTAAGATTGGAAGTCGTATGACCTCCAATCTTAAATTTTAATTATACGTATAAAGTATTGTTATTCTACTGTTACTGATTTAGCCAGGTTACGCGGCTGGTCTACATTGGTACCACGCATCAGGGCGATATGGTAAGACAGCAACTGCAGCGGCACTACCGTCAGCAGCGGGCTCAGGATCTCTTCCGTAGCCGGGATCTCGATGGTATAATCGGCCAGGGCTTTGATCTCTACATCGCCTTCGTTCACCACGGCGATCACCTTGCCTTTACGGGCTTTTACTTCCTGTATATTGGATACGATCTTATCGTGAGCGCTTTCGTTGGTCGCCAGCACCACTACCGGCATCTGCTCGTCGATCAGGGCGATAGGGCCGTGTTTCATTTCGGCAGCAGGATAACCTTCGGCATGGATATAAGAGATCTCCTTCAGTTTCAGGGCGCCTTCCATAGCTACAGGGAAGTTGACACCGCGACCCAGGTAAAGGAAGTTGGTGGCATCCTTAAAGCGTGAAGCGATTTCCTGGATCTGGGCATCCAGCTTCAGGGTCAGCTTGATCTTTTCCGGGATGTTCTGCAGTTCGTACAGTACCTGGCGCAGGTAAGATGTGGATATGGAGCCTTTATGCTGGGCAATTTGCAGCGCCATCAGCGTCAGGATCACGACCTGGGTAGAAAAAGCTTTGGTGGAGGCTACACCGATCTCCGGACCCGCGTGGGTGTAGGAGCCTGCGTGTGTTGCCCTCGGGATCGAAGAGCCGATTACGTTACAGATACCATAGATCAGGGCCTGGCGTTCTTTGGCAATTTCGATGGCTGCGAGGGTATCGGCAGTTTCGCCGGATTGGGAAATGGCCAGTACCACATCATTTTCGGTAATGATGGGGTTACGGTAACGGAATTCGGAAGCATACTCTACTTCTACCGGTACACGGGCCAGTTCTTCGATCAGGTATTCGCCCAGCAAACCGGCATGGTACGAGGTACCGCAGGCCGTAATGATAAAACGTTTGGCCTGGTTAATACGGTTGATGTATTCGCTTACTCCGCCCAGCTTGATCCAGCCTTCGGAGGCGCTCATCCTGCCCCGTACCGCATCAGCGATTACTTTGGGCTGTTCGTAAATTTCTTTCAGCATGAAATGTTCGAACCCGCCTTTTTCGATGGCTTCGAGGTCCATTTCCAGTTCTTCTATAAACGGTGTTTTCTCTACATTACCCAGGGTCTTTACCTGCATTCTCCCGTTGCGGGGAATTACAGCATACTCCTGGTCGTCGAGGTAAACTACATTTTTGGTGTATTCGATAATCGGCGATGCATCGGAGGCTACGAAGTATTCGTCTTTGCCTACGCCTACTACCAGCGGGCTGCCTTTACGGGCGGCAACGAGTACGTTCTCATCTGTACGGTCGATCACAACGATGGCATAAGCGCCTACAACTTCGTTGAGGGCGATACGTACGGCATCTTCAAGCGAAAGGTTTTCCTTCTGTTGTACCTCTTCGATCAGGTTGACCAATACTTCGGTATCGGTATCGGACTTGAACTCGAACCCGCGTTTTTTCAGCTGTTCTTTGATCGTAGCATAGTTTTCGATAATGCCGTTGTGGATTAACGCGAGCCGGCCGGAGTGCGAAAGGTGGGGGTGCGCGTTAACATCGTTGGGCACACCATGGGTAGCCCAGCGGGTATGCCCGATACCGATGGTACCGGCAATATCCTGGTCGCCTGCAAAGTGTTTCAGGTCGGCTACTTTACCCGCTTTCTTGTACAGGTTCAGGTCGCCCTGGTTCAACATAACAACGCCTGCGCTGTCGTAACCCCTGTATTCCAGTCTTTGGAGTCCTTTAACGAGGATAGGGTAGGCTTCTTTTTTACCTATGTAAGCAACTATGCCACACATATTGTTCGAGGTTTAATTTGTTTTGGTGTAAATGACGTCCAGACGGAGTTTTGTATCAGCAGCGCCGTTAAGCCCGCCGGCAACCATCCTGTAGGCTCCGATCGTGGCGGTAGACGAACTGATACGCAATTTTAATTCTTTTTTTCCAGCATTGAGCGCCAGTTGCAGTTCCCTTGGGAAATTAATGGAGTACTGGGTATATTTTGTACCGTTAATAGTTACATCGCGCGGCTTACCGTCTACAAAGGTATAACCGTTGGCCGAAGGACTGCCGGCATTGGTCAGCAGGTCGGCCAGGGTATAGCGGGTACCATCGGGGTTAACGCCCATGGGCACAAGCTGTGTAGGACCGGTGTAATAGTTGTCCAGTCCGAGTGGCATACAGGTAAGTATTAACTCGGCCTTGTTGATAACCGATGGTGGTATCTGGTCGATATTCTTGATCGTGATCTCGGAATAGAAGCCGGGGTAGCCCTGGATGATTATAGAATCCCTGGTCGTAGCATTGGTACTGCCTACATATTTGTCCGAAGTCGTACTGAGGCGGTTCCGTACGATGCGGTTGGAAAAGGCGCAATTGGTGTAATTGAACGGGAAGGTGATTTTCCGGGGACTGCCTGTTGTCGTGTTATGGACATAGAAATCGATCCTTGCCGTAGTATTCGTCGTATTGCCGTTCAGCGAAACGTAGGAAACCCTGCGTTGCAGCGGGGAGGAGCCCGGAGTAGGCGCGATATAAAAACCTTTTACAAACGAAAGGAAGGCCGCGGTACTGGAATACTTGCTGGTATCGGCCGTTACCAGCTCATTGATGAACGATTGGTTTAACGGGATCCGCATTTGCCCGGCAATGGTATCGATAGGCGTGCGGATGGTATCGAACGTGCTTTTGTAGTCGAAAGACCCGCCGCCGATCGGTGTCGTATTATGGGTAAAATCGGTAAAGGCATAATAAGGCAGACCGGTTCCTCTTTTAAAATTGTCGTCGGTAACACGGTATACACTCAGGTTGATGACATTGGACGCTGTACGGCTGGTATCGCCATACACATTCGATACGTAAGGCAGGCAAATGCTTGCCGAGTCAACCACGACATCGGTAGGGAACTGGGTAAAAGAAATGGAAGGTATGAACTGTACAAACAGGCCCGACTCCGAACTGCCGAAAAACGGGTCGTCCGAAATTTTGCCGATGCCGGCATAGAAGTAGGTAGAGTCGTTCGTGATCAGGGAATCGTATTGCGTTACGGCCAGGTTCGGCGTGAAGAAAGACTCGTTCAGGCCAAAGGTGTGTATATTATCGATATCAGGAATAAGACGGCCGGGCTTGGTCACGCTTTTTTCCCTACAGGCAACCAACGAAAAAAAGCCTGCGCATAGCGTAAAGGCTTTTAAACTACTATTAAATGTGGTTTTCAATCTTCTATTTTTTGCAAATGTGATTAATCTGGTGCTATTCCTGTGTTAGGCTTTGGTAAAGTTCAAAAAGCGGATCGATATTTTCCATCCATTCGTCGCTGTAGGATACCACTTTTTTATGCCGGCCCGATTTAAATTCGGACAGGGAGGTATCTTCCAGGCCGGGCTCTCCGTGCACGATAACATCGGCATATTTACAGGCTCCGTAAATTAACGCCTCGTTATCGCTTTTATTGTAGGGCTCCAGTTCTTTGTCCTTGATGGCGGCACTGTTCATTACCATTTTAACAAAGCCTTCTCCCAGCGATTCTTCAAACTGGGGGCGCTGTGCCGTGAAAATGGTTTTTGAATGTACAAAAACGGGTTCTTTTTTATACGCTGTCTTGAGGAATAACGGTACCAGCGAGGTCATCCAGCCATGGCAATGGATAACATCGGGCGGCCAGCCGAATTTTTTAACGATCTCCAGGGCGCTCTTACAGAAAAAGATAAGACGCTCGGGATTGTCGTCGAAGAAGTGCTGGTGTTCGTCGCGGAATACGGCTTTACGTTTAAAGAAATCTTCATTATCCATAAAGTAAACCTGCAGACGGGCGTTGGGCAAAGAAGCGACCTTGATCAGCAATGGATGGTCCTCCTTATCTACTACCACGTTAATCCCTGAAAGACGAACTACCTCGTGCAAACGGTGCCGGCGCTCGTTGATGATGCCGAAACGCGGCATAATAACCCTGATCTCCATACCGGAGTCAAATGTTTTAACCGAAAGCTTATTTAAAATAGTTGCAAAATCCGTAAGTTCTAAATAGGGTGATAACTCGTTGGTAACGATGAGTATGCGCTTCTTGCTTTGTATTGACATGAACAAATGTGATTGTTTCCAAAAGAATTTTGAATATTACTAAATGCGTACTCCCTTACCGGGAAGACCTATCCTTCATAGCGATTTAGGTAATATTTCCGTGTTCCGGTGACTATTTTATCTGCATTTCGTCAAAAAAACTTTACCGAAAATGTAAATAATATAATCAATTTCACGTAGGTTTGGCGGCAAAGGTACGAAAATATTATAAATTATGAGGCCTCTTCCTTTATCTATGGGAGGAAAAGCAGGCTGTACCTGGTTATTAAATAATCCTGCATGTATATTTTTCACAAAAGCGAAGCGCTGAAAGCCTACCTGGACGAGCAAAAGGCCGCCGGTAACAGCAGCGGATTCGTACCTACTATGGGCGCCCTGCACCAGGGTCATCTTTCGCTGATCCGCCAGGCCCGTACAGAAAACGGGATAGCCGTCTGTAGCATCTTTGTTAATCCCACCCAGTTCAACGATCCCCAGGACCTGGCCAAGTACCCGCGTACGATCGAAGCCGATATTGCTTTGCTGATCGAAGCCGGCTGCGATGCCTTATTCCTGCCCGAAGTAGATGAAGTATATCCCGACGGACAGCAACTGAAGGAGCCCTATGACCTGGGGTACGTGGAAACTGTGCTGGAAGGGGCATTCCGCCCGGGGCATTTCCAGGGCGTAGCGCAGGTCGTAGAACGCCTGTTGCTGCTTACCGCGCCGGACCGCCTTTACCTCGGGCAAAAAGATTACCAGCAATGCATGGTGCTCAAACGCCTTATCGAACTGAAGCAACTGCCCGTAACGCTCCATATTGTACCTACCTCGCGCGAGGCCGACGGCCTGGCCATGAGCTCGCGCAACCGCAGGCTTACCGAGCCGCAACGCGCCCTGGCCGGCCTGCTGTACCAATGCCTGGTATCGATACAGGTAAAGAAAAACCTGCAGCCTTTTGCCATTGTACAGAAAGAATGCCGGGAAATATTAGAGAAAAAAGGCTTTCGCCCCGATTATATCCAGCTGGCCGATGCAGATACGCTCGAACTGCTGGAGGAGTATGACGCGAACAGGCCGGTAGTAGCGCTGATTGCCGCTTTTATAGGCGATATACGGCTGATCGATAACCTTATTTTATAAAAAGCAGGCGAATCGGAGCCTGGGAAATATCATCCGGATTTATAAATTATTTTAAAATCAACCGGGTTTAGTTTCGAAAAAAAGTGCTACCTTCGCCGTCCGAATTTTATTTATTTACCCTAAACAATTTCCATTTCTATGGCGGTTAAAATCAGAATGCAACGCCACGGGTCTAAGAAGCGCCCGTTCTATTTCATCGTAGCTGCAAACAGCACATCACCCCGTGATGGTAAATTTATCGAGAAGCTGGGTACTTACAACCCACTGACCGTTCCTGCAACAATCCGTATTAACAACGAGCGTGCGCTTGACTGGTTACAGAAAGGCGCTCAGCCTACCAATACGGTGCGTCGTATCCTTTCTTTCAAAGGCGTACTGTACATGAAGCACCTGATGCGTGGTGTATCTTTAGGCCTGTTTGACGAGGCTGCAGCCAACGAGAAATTCGAAAAATGGAATGCTGAGCACGAGCAACTGGTTGCTAAACGTGAAGAAACTCACCGCAAGCACAAACAGGACAAACGTCACAGTGTTTCCCAGGAATCTGTACGTCGCGTTGAAGAAAAACAAGCTGTTAAAGCTGCAGAAGCTGCTGCTGCTGCTGCCGAAGCAACTCCTGAAAACAACGAAGAAACTCCTGCTGAACAAGCTCCTGAAACTGAAGCATAATTTCAGGGTTCACAACGAAGCTAAAAGAAGAGGATACAGTGCTGACACTGTATCCTCTTTGTTTTTATGGGCGGTAGCAGGAGGCTGCGCGCCCTGCGGATGGGAGTGGATCGGTGAACTAATAATAACAAGCCCCGGCTGCGGTATGCGGCCGGGGCTTTATTGATATTACGTACAAGTCGGTATTTATTTTCCCCAGGTAGCGGGCGAGAGGCGCCATTCCTGCAGCTTTTCGCTGTCTTCGGCTTTTACCAGGCTGAGGCTGGTCGCCACTTCCATAAGGGCGGTATAATTACTTAAGGTGATCAGTTTTACATTGGCTTTTTCAAAGGCTTCTTCGGCCTGCGGGAATCCATAGGTAAAGAGCGCGCACATACCGATCACATCGGCGCCGGCATCGCGTAAGGCCTGTACCGCTTCGAGACTGCTCATTCCGGTAGACACGAGATCTTCGATCACGACTACCTTCTGCCCGGGTGTCAGCACGCCTTCGATCTGGTTGGTGAGGCCATGTCCTTTGGGTTTGCTTCTTACATAAATAAATGGAAGACGCAGCAGGTCGGCAGCCAGTGCACCATGCGGGATACCGGCAGTAGCTACGCCAGCCAGCGATTCGGCATCGGGAAAGGCTTCCAGGATGGTGTTGGCCAGTTCACTTTTTACATAGTCCCTGACATGCGGGAAGGAAAGGATTTTACGGTTATCGCAATACACGGGCGATTTCCAGCCGGAAGCCCAGGTATAGGGTTCCTCAATATTTACCTTTAGTGCTTTGATCTGAAGCAGTTTTTCTGCGAAAATGGATGCTGTACTCATTAAGGGGCAAACTTACAGCTTTATCGGCAATAGGGGAATTATTATTATTTTTTTTCGTGCTTCATTGCCTACCTTCGCAAGAAGGGTATACGAACAGACAGTATACCCGTAAATACATCTGCTACATGATCTTCGTCCGTAAAATTTATATCAACAACAAGCTTTTAATCCTCACCAATGCAGCCGACAAATATATAACCGAACACCCGATTGCTTCCGGTTACCTGTTGCTTACCGGCGCTTTCAGCCGGCATTTCCGCCAGGCGCAGCAGCACCTGGGACAGATGCGGAGCCTGGGCGCCATTATCGAAGATATATCGGTAGAGGCCCTGCTGGAAGAGTTGCATAAAGCGTACGAGCCTATCGAAGCGGCGGGCGGTGTAGTGGTTAACCCCGATGGCGGCGTACTGATGATCTACCGGCGGGGTAAATGGGACCTGCCCAAGGGCAAACGGGATGAGGGCGAAAGTATCGAGGACTGCGCCGTACGTGAAATTATTGAAGAAACCGGTTTGCCGGAACTGAAGATCGTAGACAAGATCTGCGAGACCTTCCACGTATATGCCCAGGGTGGTGTGGAGCTGCTCAAGACCACCCACTGGTACAATATGAAATCAAAAAAGAACTTCGAGCTGCATCCGCAAAAAGAGGAGAACATACTCGAAGCCCGCTGGGTAGCCGAGAAAAAAATCGGCTTATACATGCACCAGTCCTACGAAGCGATCAAAGAGGTGCTGCGCGCCTCGGGCAAACGCTGGTAAGGGGCCGGTATTACTGATTTACCATTTTACCTCTTTAGGGATAAACAGGTCTACATTGCCGCCATTGCGGATCACATCACGCACCAGGGTAGAAGATATCGTCGAATACTCGGGGGTGCAGGGCAGGAAAATGGTTTCTACACTGCTTTCCAGCATGCGGTTCATATCTGCGATCGCTTTTTCATACTCAAAATCGCTCACGTATCTTACGCCCCGTAAAATGAACTGGGCGCCGATCTTCCTGCAAAAGTCGACGGTAAGCCCCTCGTAGGATACCACCTCGATGCGGGAGTCGCCGGCAAATACCTCGCGGATCCAGCCTACTCTCTGTTCGGCCGAGAACATGGGTTGCTTGTTGGAATTGATGCCCACGCCGATCACCAGTTTGTCGAAAAGGGCCACGGAGCGTTGTATGATATCGATATGACCTTTGGTAACAGGGTCGAAAGAGCCGGGAAATAAACAGGTGCGCTGCATGATTTTCAGGTTGCTGATTTTTAAATGTTTGCAAGGTAAGCATTCCCCTTTTAATTTAGTGCGGCTTACGGTGGTGGTTTTGCGGCAAGGCCGATACCCATTTTATACACCCGGCCGATCCCGACTGGTTTCCCGTAAATTTGTGCCGGCAATGTGGTGTGCGGCCTGGTAAACGGGGTGTGGTTGTAATTGAATTTCAAATCTTTTTAGCAATATGGCTACTATGATAAAATGCCCGAACTGTAGTTCGGATTTCCCCCTGGAAGATGCATTAAACGATGAGTTGAAGGAAAATATCGAACGGGAAAAGCAGGCGCTGCGTAAGCAAATGCTCGATTATAAAAAAGTGAAGGAAGAAGAGCTGTCGCAGAAAGACGAACAGTTCAGGCGGCAGATGCAGCAACAGGAAACCCAGTTGCGGGAGCAGATGGAAGCCGCCCTGCGCCAGCAGAACGAGCAGGTGGAAGCCGCTATGCGCAAAAAACTTACCGCCGACTTCGAGCACCAGATGCAGGTTTTGCATCAAAATGCCGCCGATAACGAAGAAAAACTGAAAGAGGCCCGCAAAAAGGAAATCGCCTTCCTGCAGATGGAAAAAGCGCTGAAGGAAAAAGAGGCCGAAATGGAACTGACCCTGCAACGCCAGCTGATGACGGAACGGGAAAAGCTGAAGGAACAGGCAGCGCGCGAACAGGCCGACCGCATGCAGGTAAAGGAACAGGAGTTTCAGCTGCGTACCAAAGAGCTGGAAAAACAGATCGAAGACCAGAAAAAGCTGGTGGACGAAATGAAACGCAAGGCAGAGCAGGGCAGTATGCAGATGCAGGGCGAGGTACAGGAGTTATTGCTGGAAGAGATGTTGCAGGCTACTTTCCCTTTCGACCTGGTGAGCGAAGTGGGTAAGGGTGTAAGAGGCGCAGACTGTATCCAGACGGTACGTAACCGTTATGGGGCAGAAGCGGGTAAGATCATTTACGAAAGTAAAAGGACCAAGGATTTTGCCAATGACTGGATCGAAAAACTGAAAGCCGATATGCGCCAACTGGGCGCCGACATTGCCGTGATCGTAACCCAGGCTTTCCCGAAAGATATGGACCGCTTCGGGGAGAAAGACGGGGTATACATCTGTTCGTTTGCCGAAGTAAGAAGTGTGGCCTTGCTGCTGCGCAACGGGTTGCTTAAGGTGGCCGACGTACGGATAAGCGGGGAGAACAAAGGGGATAAGATGGTCATGTTGTACGATTACCTGACGGGACATGAGTTTGGCGAGCAATGGAAAGCGATACGGGAAGGGTTTATGAGTATGAAGCTGAGTATCCAGAAGGAGCGCGACGCTATGGAGCGCTTGTGGAAAGCCCGCGAAAAACAACTGGAAAAAGTACTGCTTAATGCGGCCCATATCCGTGGTTCGGTAGAAGGCATTGCCGGCGCCGATTCCGTTAACCTGAACCTGCTCGATGAAGGGGATGGCGGCGATTTACTTATGGAGTAGTTGCCCTTTAGTAAAGCCAGCTAATCGATGAGATCCTTCGCTGCGCTCAGGATGACAACGGTCCTCCTGGTGCTTGATGCGTGACACGTTAATACGGCCAGCTAACTGCTGAGATCCTTCGCTGCGCTCAGGATGACAATCGTCCTCTTGATACTTGCTACTTGATACCTGATACTAGAAAATGAGCTCCTTCGCTGCGCTCAGGATGACAATCGTCCTCTTGATACTTGCTACTTGATACCTGATACTAGAAAATGAGCTCCTTCGCTGCGCTCAGGATGACAATCGTCCTCTTGATACTTGCTACTTGATACCTGATACTAGAAAATGAGCTCCTTCGCTGCGCTCAGGATGACAATCGTCCTCTTGGTACTTGATCCTTTACACGCTGGTAAAGCCGGCTAACTGCTGAGATCCTTCGCTGCGCTCAGGATGACAGCGGTCCTCCTGGTGCTTGATGCTTTCACGCTGGTAAAGCCGGCTAACCGGTGAGCTCCTTCGCTGCGCTCAGGATGACAATCGTCCTCTTGATACTTGCTACTTGATACCTGATACTAGAAAATGAGCTCCTTCGCTGTGCTCAGGATGACATCTAACATCTAATATCTAAAACCTAACATCTAAGCTCCCTCTTCCTCCTCCTCGTAACCAAAGAAAGAAAACAGCGTCGTGCCATAATTTTTTACACGGAGGAAGCGGGCATGGTCTTCATAATTGTTACGGGGCGTATGTTCCAGGATAAACAGGCCGTCCTGTTCCAGCAGGTCGCGTTCGAAAATGATGTCCGGTATCATATCGATCTCAACCAGGGCATAAGGCGGGCCGGCGAATATAAAATCGTAGCGGTCGCTACATTGTTTCAGGAATTTGAATACCTCGACCTGCAATAATTTGATCTGGCTGAAACCGAATTCTGCTGCCGTTTTACGGATAAACGCAGCCATATTTTTATCCCTTTCAATAATGGTAAGATCGGTAGCGCCCCGCGAGGCCAGCTCGTAGCTGATGCTGCCGGTACCGCCGAAAATATCCAGCGATTTAATGCCTTCGAAATCGATCGAGTTTTGCAGTATATTGAACAAACCTTCCTTGGCAATGTCTGTAGTGGGCCGGGTATGCGGCATCTGACCCGGCGGATTGATTCTCCTGCCGCCATGGGTTCCGCCTATGATACGCATGATAATAACCTGTTTAAAAAGAGAAAAGAAGCATCGGCATCAGCGCCGGGAATATGGGCATGGGGAAAATAAGCCTGCAGCTCGCTGCCTATTGCGCTGATCGCGGGTGCATAACCCGACAGGTGCACGGCAACATCTTCGGCCTTGGGAACCGCGCCAGCCGTGGCCCCGCCTATTTTACACACGATATCTTCTACCGAATCGAAGGTGCAAACCTGGTGATTGATCAGTGTACCCTTATGGTACATGCTCAGGATCATGGTACCCGCCAGGCAAATGATGTCGGCGTGGTAGGACTGCCCGTTGGGGGCAGGAGCCTGCAGGGCAGGACCTGTAACCGCATTCAGGGCTGCTTCCTGGAAATATTTATTGAACATGGCCCCGAGTTTATTGCTGACCGGGAAGGCCACGCGGGCCGGCAATGGCGCAGCCACGGTGCTGTACAAAACCGACTCCGAACTCTCTACAAAATGAAATTGCTGCATCCACAGGGCTGCGGTTTCGGTGCTGAACAGGGCCTCCGGTACGAGGAAGTTTCGTTCGTCGGCGATCCAGATATGGGTTACCGGCTGCGGACCGGCCACCAGCGGCTCATTAACAAAGATCGCTTCGACCTGGTCGGTATCCCAGGCTTTGGCAAACGAAAATACTTTGACCGAAAGCGGCGTGCAAGCTATATCGTAACCGGCAATACATAATCCCTTATCCCAGAGTACGAGGTGTAAAGTGTGGATATTGGTAAGCGGATCCGTATGTGTGTTGTAATTCCAGACCGGTTGCAGAAATTCCTGTTTCATGTTATCGTTTTCGGTTAGTGCCTCTCTTGTATAAAATATTTATGCCCCAAAGTGATACAGCGCAAAATTAATAGAATATTTTTGTCGGCGCTAATAAATACCATTAACCGTCCAATGCAATTTTCTGTCTCCAACCGCCAGATCCTGAAGCTTGCCTTGCCCATATCGATGTCGCTGCTTATCCCGCAGGTCAGCTTTATGGCCAATGCCGTATTCCTGGGCCGGCTCGGGCAGATGCCTTTGGTGATTAACGGGTTGTGTAGTATTTTTTACCTGTTGCTCACTTTTATCGGTTTCGGCCTCAGCAACGGGATCATGGTACAGCTTTCGCGGCGTGCCGGCGAGGGCGACAACGAGGGGCTTGCCCGCACATTGACCAATGGCGCATTCCTGGCGGCTTTTTGCTCGCTTGGTCTCATGATGTTTTCTTTCTGGATGGTGCCTTACCTGTTCGGGTACAGCCTACGCGACGATGCCGTGTTTTACGGCACTATCGATTTCCTGTATTTGCGTATCTGGGGCCTGCCATTCCTGATGCTGACCCAATTGGTCAACGCCTTTTACATTGCTACCAATCGCTCGCGCCTGCTGATCTATGGCGCATTAATGGCCAACCTGGTCAATATCGGGCTGGACTACTGTCTTATTTTTGGTAAATGGGGCTTTCCCAATATGGGTCTTAAAGGTGCTGCCATAGCGTCGATCGTGGCCGAGATCATGTATTTTCTTGTGATGTACGGCCTGTTTTTCGCCAAGCGGCTGTATGAGCAATATCCTGTATTCCGTTACCTGCATTTCGATATCAACATTTCCAAACAGACGCTGAAGGTGGCCGCACCGCTTATTGTGCAGTATATTTTCAGCATCGGCGGCTGGCAGATTTTTTACTTTTATGTAGAGCATCTCGGGGTTACCGAACTGGCAGTATCGCATATCCTGCGTAGCGTACTGGGTATCGTCAGCATCGGCACCTGGGCGCTCGCTTCTACCTGTAACACGATGGTCAGCAATGTGATCGGGCAGGGTAAGGCCGGGCATGTAAAACTGCTGGTACGCAAAATACTGGTGCTGAGCTTTGGTTATGCCTTCCTGATCTCCATCTTCCTGATGATCTTCCCTCATGCCTTCCTGAGCACTTATAGCAATGACGCTTCGGTGATCGATATGGGGATGTCCAGCCTTCGGGTACTGGCGCTTTCTTCCCTGGTTATGTCGCTGGCCACGATCTGTTTTAACGCTGTGGTCGGTACGGGCAATACGCTGATCAACCTCTCTATCGAAGTGTTCTGCGTTTGTATGTACGTGGTATATATTACCATCGTGGTAGAACGTATGCGGGCGCCGTTGTATATGGCCTGGGCCTCCGAATTTGTCTACTGGACCTGCCTGCTGCTGACTTCCGGCACTTACCTCCTGTCCGGCAAGTGGAAGGGGAAGCAAATTTAGTATCAGGATGTTAGATAGGAGATGTTAGATATGAGATGTTATGCCGAGTCTTTTGCACTTATACGCCCTCTATTAAGATCCTTCGCTGCGCTCAGGATGACAATGACTCCCTCCGTAAGGTAAGGGCTTTTTGCCGCTTATACGCCCTCCATTAAGATCCTTCGCTGCGCTCAGGATGACAATGGACTCCTTCCGTAAGGCAAGGGCTTATGCTGCTCATTCGCCCTCTGGTAAGATCCTTCGCTGCGCTCAGGATGACAATAACTCCCTCGGTAAGGTAAGGGCTTATTGCTACTCATTCGCCCTCTATTAAGATTCTTCGCTGCGCTCAGGATGACAATAACTCCCTCGGTAAGGTAAGGGCTTATTGCTACTCATTCGCCCTCTATTAAGATTCTTCGCTGCGCTCAGGATGACAATAACTCCCTCGGTAAGGTAAGGGCTTATTGCTACTCATTCGCCCTCTATTAAGATTCTTCGCTGCGCTCAGGATGACAATAGTCTCCCTCTAATATCTAATATCTCACATCTAACATCTCAAAATTCAAAACTCAAAATTACTTCTTCAACCCCGGGTAGTTCATTTTCAACCCTTTTAAGGTGTCGCGCAGCAGGGTGGCCACCTGGTAGGATTTGTACCAGTTCTGATCGGAAGGGATGATGTGCCAGGGTATACTGCTACAGCCTTCAAAGGCTTCTTCATAATATTTACGGTAATCATCCCAGCGCTCCGACTCCTTGAAGTCGCTTTCGTTATACTTCCACATTTTACGGGGAATATGAATACGCTCCTGCAGGCGCTGTTGTTGCTCCTTGTGCGAGATGTGCAGGTACAGCTTCAGGATCTGCGTATGGTTGTGACGGCTCAGCAACTGTTCGAAGTCTTCTATCGCTTTCATTCGTTCCAGAGCCGTATGGTCGTCGCAGGTGCCGTGTACACGGGTTACCAGTATGTCTTCGTAATGCGAGCGGTTAAACACCTGGATGATGCCTTTTTCCGGGGCCTGTTTGTGTATACGCCAGAGGAAATCGTGTGCCGTTTCTTCGGCAGTAGGCACTTTAAACGAACTCACCTTAACGCCCTGCGGGTTCATCTGTCCGAATACATCGCGGATCAGGCCGTCCTTGCCGGCAGCATCCATGCCTTGTATCACCACCAGGATCGAATGTTTGCTTTCTGCATACAACAGGTTCTGCAGTTCATCCAATTCCTGTACGATAGCCAGGGTTTTCTTTTTAATCTCGTCTTTGTCGAGTTCTTTAGGCGCCCGGGTATCGATCTTTGACAGGTCGTAACCTGCAGGGACGCGGGATTTTACTTTTGTTTTCGTTTTTGCTTTGGCCATAATAAAAAGATTGTTGGTATAAAAATACGCAAAAACCGTACCGGTCTGTTTAAAAAGAACAAGACCTGTCAGCAGTAGATACTAACAGGTCTTGTCCTTTTATGTTGTCCGCAGGGCGAAAAAGCTTAGTCGTTTTCGTCGAGTTTCTGCAGTTGTTTGCGGTAGGCTTTGATAAAGATGGCGCCCAGGTTGCGGTTGGGCGGTATATAATCGCTGAACAGGTCTCTTTCATGACTGCCCTTCGAAGCGAAGTAGCGGCCCAGCGTAGTCCAGGAACTGATCCAGTCGATATTACGGCCCTCGAGCAATTGGTCGAACATATTACGGATGATCGGTTCGTTTACGGTATACGATCCTACCTGTTTGGTCGAAATGATATTGGCATCGGGGGCTTTATCGAGTACGGTAGCCAGGTTATGGTAACCGCCGCAGGAGCCCAGCATCACCACTTTTACGTCGGGGGTAAGTCTTTCCAGCGAACCGCCCAGGTGGTAGCTGTGACCGCGGTGGATCACCATGGTGGGCACGATATCGTGTTCGTCCATGTAAGTAGCCAGCGCGCGTTGTGCTTCTTCATCCTTAGGTTCGCTCAGCGGCAGGTTGGCATAAACAATAATCGGGTGGGCACCGGTAGACGTATAGGTAATCCATTGTTTATTGGTTACGCTTTTCCATTTAGCCGCCGGGAAGTTGGATTTGAAGCTGGCGAACGAGGTTTTGCCATCTTCGTCCCCGTAGAAGAACGTTTGCACCACCACCTGGCCTTTGGCATTGCGCAGGGCATCGTAAGGTACATAGGTAATCGGTGGTATCAGGTCGTCGAGGTCGCCGCTCAGGGCCTCCGAGTTTTCTGCACCTTTAAAAATAGTACTGAGCAGGCCATATACGACAATGCCTTTTTTGGTCTGGTTCTTACGTTCGTAATTGCTGATCACCTCGTCCTTAAGAAAAGCCGCCAGCTTGGGATCGGTAATACTGCCGAAGGCATCGGCCACATCCACGGCATCTTCCAGCTCATCTTCCGTGCCCTTGTCCAGGTCGGAAACAAACTCTTTCATCAGGGCCATCTTTTTACTTTCTTCCATAGTGGCCAGAAACGAGGAAAGCGTATTGTACCCTGCAGCCATACGGATAAAGGTGCGGA
The DNA here is from genome assembly GCF_003014535.1 of Taibaiella chishuiensis. GTDB lineage: Bacteria > Bacteroidota > Bacteroidia > Chitinophagales > Chitinophagaceae > Taibaiella > Taibaiella chishuiensis. The sequence continues at coordinate 17,147 of NZ_PYGD01000004.1, forward strand.
AGTGCGATTTTTTAACCTGCTCCAGCAACTGGTCGCCGCTTTTGGGTTTCATACGTTCCAGCATACGGTCAAACATCCAGGTAAAGCTACTGGTATAGATCTCGTCCTGGCTGGCGATCATCATAAAGTACAGGTCTTCGGCGCCAAAAGGCAGCAGGGACTTAAAGCGCGTGGCATTGGGGGCATCGTGCAGGCGGTTTACTTCCCGCACAAACTGGAGCCCGCGGTAATTGATCTCTGCATCGATGGTTTTATCGGCTATAGTTTCGCCCTGGGTTTTAAGACGTACCAGGTTCTGATAATACGCTACCGGGTTGTTGGTAATCGCGTCGATCTGTGCAACCGTCTTCCGTTTGTTGTAGATGTCGCCCAGGAAGGGCAATACTTTCAGCGGGGTGCGCGATTCGGAGGCGATGCGTACAATGGTCTGCACCAGCGGATCTTTATTGCGCCGTACCACATTACTGAGCATACTGGTGGAGGTGGCGTAGGTAAGAATAGTGCCGGGCACCACTTTCGCGGCAGCGGCTACCACCGGGTCGGCATAAGGTTCTTTGGCAAACTCTTTCAGCCGTTTGATCATCATCTCGGGGTTCTGTTTGCCGATAGCTTCAAATACATAACCCTTGGCATCCGGGTGGTTATCGAGGAGGTCGCTGTTGTCGAGCGTATAGATATTGGCATTCTCCTTTACATAGTCCATGATCCGGTTCTCTTCGATCGCTATAATAATCTCTTCGAAGTTGCGTACCGATCTTTTGATATAGGTAGCATTGGCTACGGTAAAGGTTTTGGCATTAAGCCGCTTCATCATATTTTCCAGGGCACGGTGGTAGCGTACCTTGGTCTGGTCGGCAGCACCGGTACCGGCAAGGTTCTCAATGTGTATCTCGATCAGCGGTACATCGCGTAGCAGGGCCTGGGTAAGCACGGCCGAGGTGGCCTTGTCGTCGAGCTCTATCTTGCCGTCTACGCTGCCATCACGCAGGTCGGCTGTGCGTACCTGTTTGGCCACGTTGTCGGTAAAGCGCTGGCGGTTAATGGGGATCGGCTTTATGAGCGTATCCACCTCCCAGGGCTGTAGCTGTTCGGTTTTTTCTTTTTTCTTTTTCTTCTTCTTTTTCTGGGCAAAGGTATCGGTATAGCTCAGCATCGATATGCCTGTAACTGCTACCAGCAACCATGCCGTTCTTTTCGGTAAGTTCATCATCGGTTGTTATCCTTCCATTTTTTGCAATTGCTTGCGGTAAGCTTTAATAAAGATGGCGCCAAGGTTTTTATTCGGTGGCACGTAGTCGCTGAAGAGGTCTTTTTCCTGGGCCCCGCGGCTGGAGAAATATTTGGATAAGCCTTCCCACATCTGGATCCAGTCTACATCTTTACCCGACAGCAGCTGGTCGTCAATCGCCTTAATGATCGGCATATTGACATTAAGCGCACCTACCTGTTTGGAGGAAATGATATGCGCGTCCTGGGCCGTATTGAGTACATTGGCCAGGTTGTGGTAGCCGCCGCAGGAACCCAGCATAACGATCTTGATTGCCGGGCTGAGGTATTCGAGGGTAGTGGGCAGGAAGTAGCTGTGCCCGCGGTGAATGATCACGGTAGGCACGATGTTGTTCTCTGCGAGATAGGCGGCCAGTTTTTTCTGTGCGATCTCATCTTCGCCTTTCTCTTCCGGCAACGGCCGGTTGGCGTAAATGATCACCGGGTTGGGACCAACGGAGGTAATGGTGCTCCAATATTCGTTGGTGGCTATTTTCCACTTATTGTTCTTATAAGTGTTCAGGTAGTTGTTATAAGCGCCCATACCGTCTTTATCGCCGTAGAAGAAGATCTGTTCGATCACTTCTCCCTTGTCGTTCTGCAGGCTGCTGCGCGGCACATACGTAATCGGCGGGATCAGGTCGCGGAGGTCGCCACTGAGTGCGGCCGAGTTATCGGCGCCTTTGAAGATGGTGGTGAGCAGGCCATAAACGATAATGCCTTTCTCGCTGTTGGAAGCCCGTTCGTAATTGTTTCTTACCTCCTGTTGCAGGAAGCTGATCAGGTTGGGATCGGTAATGCTGCCGAAGGCGTCGGCCACGTCCACAGCGTCTTCCAGGTCATCAGGACCACCCTTTTCGAGGTTGGCCACAAACTCTTTCATCAGGTCGGTCTTGCGGCTATCGTTCATGGTGGCCAGGAACGACGACAGGGTATTGTAACCGGCACACATACGCAGGAAGGTACGGAAGTGGCTTTTATTTACCTTGGTCAGCAACTCATCGCCGGTCTGCGGTTTCATCTGCTCGATCATACGGTTGCACATCCAGGTAAAGCTGGAGGTATAGATCTCGTCCTGGCTGCCGATCATCATAAAGTAAAGCTCCTCGGCGTTAAAGTTCAAAAGGGATTTGAAACGCACCGGGGCCGGGGAGTCGTGCAGTTCGTTGACCACACGTACAAACTGCAGGCCGCGGTAGTTCAGCTCCTGCTCGATGGCACGGTCCGACACGCCTTCGTTGTTTTCGATCTTAAGGCGTACCAGGTTCTTATAATAAGCTACCGGGTCGTTGGTAATGGCATCGACCTCGGCTATGGTTTTTTTCTTGTTGTAGATATCCTTCAGGAAGGGCAGGGCACGCAATGGGGTACGCGACTCGGTGGCAATCTGCACAATGGTTTGCACCAGCGGATCTTTATTGCGTTTTACTACGGCGCTCAGGCTGCTGGTAGAGGTGGCATAGGTGAGTATGGTGCCGGGTACCACGCGTGCGGCGGCCGCTACGATCGGGTCGGCATACGACTCTTTGGCAAAGTCCTTCAGCCTTTTGATCATCATTTCGGGGTTGGCCTTGCCCACCTCTTCAAATACATACGCTTTTACTTCGGGGTAAGCATCGAGCAGTTCGCTGTTGTCCAGGCTGTAGATATTGGCGTTTTCTTTGGCAAATTCCATCGGCCTTTTCTGTTCCAGGGCAATAACCATGTCTTCGAAATTGCGTACCATTTTTTTGATATAGATCGCGTTATCGGCCGTATAACTTTTACCGTTCAGCCTGCGGGCCAGGTTTTCCAGCGCGCGGTGGTATTTGATCTTGGTCTGGTGCTCGGCATCCAGGTTCTCGATATGGATATCGATAAGGGGGATGTCCACCAGCAGGGCTTTGGTCAGCGTCGCCGATGTGGCCGCATCTTCCAGTTCTATTTTGCCATCCACTTCGCCATCGCGGGCGTCTGCCGCTTTTACCTGTTTGGCTACATTGTCGGTAAACAGCTGGCGGTTAAAGGGAATAGGATGCATAAGCGTGTCCACTTGCCAGGGTTGCAGCGCCGGGTGGGTTTCTTTCTGATCTTTTTTATGTTTTTGTGCGAAAACAGGAGCAGTTTCCACACCCGAAAGCAGGGTAGCGGCAACCAGGGTAGCGGCAAATTTTTTATTCATATATGACTTTTGGTACGATAATAACCTGTTGCTGTTCCGGGTACGCGGCACAACAGCAGGTATATGGGTAAAATTAAGTGAAAGATAACTGGCTTTTAGGCTTTTAGGAATAATTTAAGCATGATGTGTGAACAACCGGCCTGCACCGGTCCGCTCCTGTTGCCGGGCCCTGATTTTTTGTTTTGCAGCTTGCCCGGCGAAAGCGTATTTTTGCAGCCTTTATCAGTAAAAATAACGGAATCAAAGATAAAGATAACGTTATTTCTTTTGTCCTGAATTATAGTCACCTCCATGTTCAAAAAATATCTAAGGGTACAGCCGTCGGCCATCCAGCTATTGATATTCCTGTCATTCTGGTCGGTATTACAGCTTTTGTTTACGGCGGCACTTCCCTTGATTGCGCAGCGCAGCACAGGTCTTACTATCCCCGATTTCAGCAAGTTTTACAATACACAAATCCAGAATTACCCGCAACTAATGATCTGGATGCAAGCGCTTGGCGCCCTGGTCGGTTTTCTCCTGCCCGCAGTCGTCTTTGCCTACCTTGCAGCTCCGGAGCCATTCCGTTATCTCGGTTTTGTAAAGCCGAAACGGAAGGGGCAGCTCCTTTGGGTGGTACTGCTGGCCCTGGCCATGTTACCTGTGGTATCGGTGCTGGGGAGCTGGATCAAAGAGCTGGACCTGGGTGAAGTGGCCGACGAAATGGAAAAGCGGCGGGAGCAAATGATCCAGCTTTACCTGCAATCAGGCACCGTGCTCGATTTACTGGGCAATGTTGTATTCATTGCGCTTATACCGGCGATCTGTGAAGAAGTGTTTTTCCGCGGTGTAGTACAGCGCTTTGCCCATACCTGGCTCAGGAAAACCGGGTTGACCATTGCCGTATCGGCGATAATTTTTGCCCTATTCCATGCTTCCCTGTACCAGCTGTTGCCTATTATGCTGGCCGGCGCAGTATTGGCCTGGGTCTATCATATTACCTCCAGCCTGTGGTTGAATATATTGCTGCACCTGATTTTTAACGCGCTGCAGGTGGTGCTGGCCACTTATGAAAACACATCGCCGCAGCTCCAGGCCCTGGATAAAAATACCGGCGCCACCATCGGGTTCTTTGCCGGCGGACTGGTAGTGGCTCTTTTGGCGATCTGGCAGCTTAACCGGGCGCGTACCCCTTTACCGGCCGATTGGAGCGTGGTGTATCCCGATACCGAGCTGCAGTCCAACGACCAATCGCCTGCTTAACTTATTTTAAATCGACAACATGAACTGGCCCGTATTTTTCACCCGTTTAGGTTCTGCAATCGTATTTGCAATTATTATGATGTTCGGGCTGCTGTACAGCCATCCCATGGCCATTATCGGCCTGGCCCTGCTCATCCAGTTCCTGTGCATCCGCGAGTTTATGGCCCTGGTGGCCAAAATCTTTCCGGAAGCCTATTTCCCATCCTGGTTAACCATGCTTACCCAGGTGGCCGGTGTGGTGGTATTGCTCTCCGTGCCTTTACTGGCCATCATTCCGGGCTTTTTCGTCGTATCCTTTATCCTGCCGGTGCTTATCCTGCTGGTTACCATCCTGCAAAAGAAAACGGCGCTCACAGCGGGTTTCACCGCACTGGCCGCCCTGCTTTATATTTCCATACCCATGGCCTGCCTGATTACCCTGCGGGGCGGAGCGGGCAGTTTTCATTTCGCTATCCCGCTGGCGCTCATCCTGATGATCTGGATGAACGATACCATGGCTTATATCGTAGGCTCGTTTATCGGGCGTACTCCTTTTTCGCCGATATCGCCGAAGAAGACCTGGGAGGGAACAGCCGGGGGCGCCCTGTTGACGATTGCTGGCGCTGCGGTATGGGGCTATTTTTCGCCTTTACAACAATACCATATGTCCGACTGGATGGTGCTTGCCTTTTGCGCAGCCGTAGCCGGTACTGCCGGCGACCTGCTCGAATCCAAACTGAAGCGTATGGCGGGTATTAAGGACTCCGGCAATATCATGCCCGGCCATGGCGGCGCGCTCGACCGCTTCGATTCGTTACTGGTTACCCTGCCTTTTGCATTTTGTTACGCGGCATTTTTTATGGTACACACTTAGCCCGTATCTTTGCCCGCGCAGACACACCTGATCTTTATTCAAAATTTTTTAAACCTCACATTCTAAAACCCAAAACGGTACTATGTACATCCATCGCGAAGGTTATATACACATCCTTATTGCAACCATACTCTGGGCAGGCATCAGCTGGCTCAATTTTCATTTTCTTTATTCTATACCGGTATTGTATTGGTTGATACAGATCGTGTTTTTCGCGTTGTGGTTTTGGGTGCTTTGGTTCTTCCGCATCCCGGTACGCAAGTTCTCCGAAGGTGAAAACCTGATCGTGGCGCCGGCCGACGGAAAAGTGGTCGTGATCGAAGAAACCACGGAAACAGAGTATTTCAAGGACAAAAGGCTGCAGGTTTCTATTTTCATGTCGCCCCTGAACGTGCACGTAAACCGTAGCCCGATTGCCGGTAAAATAGATTATGTAAAATACCACCCGGGCAAATACCTGGTAGCCTGGCATCCCAAATCTTCTACTGAAAATGAAAGGACTACTGTGGTGGTAAGCAATAATAACATAACTTTACTGATGCGCCAGATAGCCGGAGCCATGGCCCGCCGTATCAAGTACTATGTAAAGGATGGTGATGCGATCGGGCAGAATGCCGAATTCGGTTTTATCCGTTTCGGTTCCAGGGTTGACGTCTATTTCCCGGTAGGGACCAAGATCGATGTAAAGATCGGGGAGGCGGTAAAGGGCGGTCAGACGATCCTGGCAAGGATATGATCCGCTGATTGATAACCTTCGTTTTAAGTTATACTATGGCAATTAAAAATCTTTCGAGTCACAATAAAAAAGGACAAATTGTAAAACGGTTCCGTAACCGTTGCCAGCAAACCGTTATGGCAGATAAGAAACAACAGGACATACACATGATCGATGTCGCATTGAATGCGCTCTATAATAATGGCGATAAGACCACACGTGCTTTAAACGATGAGATCCTGATCCCCAACAGCATTAGCCTTCCCGAAAACGAGGTAGAACGCCTCTGGGATATCTTGCTCAGCACCAACCTGGTAAACCCCGTGATCGGCTTCGGCAATGCGGGCAAGCTCACCCTCACCAACTCGGGTTACCAGTTGATGAACCAGTATGGCAGCTATAGCGCTTTCCTCGACGAAAAGCTGCGCCAGGCACAGGGTCAGAACATGATTTTCCCGCAGTTTATTATCGAACCGGATAACGGGGAAAAAGGCGGCGAACCCAAAGAAGATGATGGTGATCAGCAGGCCGTGGGACAGAAACAATAACCAGAACATTTTTTAATTCCAGAAGATATGAGTACAACAGAAATGGTAGCTCCGGTAAGTTTTACCGAGCGTGCAGCGGCAGAGCTGAACAGGCTGCGGGAACAGCCCGATTTCGACCCGGAAATGTTTTTACGTGTAGGCGTTAAAGGCGGCGGATGTTCGGGCCTGAGTTATGTACTGGGTTTCGATAAAAAAGAAGCCGACGATGTAGAAAGCGAAGTACAGGGACTTAAAGTGATTATGAAAAAGGCCCATGGCCTGTACCTGATGGGTATGGAAATAGACTACGGAACCGGCCTGGACGCCCGTGGCTTCATTTTTAACAACCCCAACGCCAGCAGTTCCTGCGGTTGCGGCGAATCCTTTTCGGTATAACCTTTTTTACGCCGTTTTTCGTATATTCGGTGTTTAAAATTTCCCTCCGGATGGGCTGGAACAGCATTAAATATTTATTACTCTTGGCAACTCTTTCGGGTTGCCTTGTTGCTTTGGGGCAAACGAAAAAGACGAAGCCGGTTAAAAAAGAACCGGAAGACAGTTTGAACAGGACCGACGAACGGAAACAGAAACAGGGCACCTGGTTTTACCGGCACGAAGCGCTCCGCGGCGAACCGGCATATTCGGAATTCGGCAATTATAAAGACGACCGTAAAACGGGTCGCTGGATCAAGCTGGACGGCGAAAACCGCCTGGTATCGATCGAGAATTTTTCGCGCGGGGTACTCAACGGCGAATCGCAGTATTACGAAGAGGGCAAGCTGACCTGTATCGGCACCTACCGCGGTCTTAACCCCGACAATAAAGTAGACTCGATATGGGTAACCGACCCGCTGAGCGACCAGGAAGTAATGGTGGTGGTACCCAGCGAGCGCGGTACCATGAAGCATGGCCTATGGCGTTATTACGACGCCCGTACAGGCCAGCTTACCCGCGAAGAAGAATACCAGGTCGACGACCTGATCTTTAAAAAAGACTTCCAGTATGTAACCCATACCGATAGCCTGCGGCTCAAACAACGTATAGACAATATGCCGCATAACCGCAAGACCAAAAGCCCGGAGCGCAAGGTGAAAAGCAATATTTACTAAACGCAGGCCGGAAAATAAACAGGACAGAAATGCCATATTTGAAATTTATGATTACCTTTGGCCCCGTTCGAATAGAAATATGATCAGCATTCCTACAGCAAAACAGATAAAAAAGATAAAGCTTTACCCCGAAAGGTGAGCCGCTGTTTTATTGTAGCCTGAATTCAATAAATACTTGAAGCTTACCTGGATAGGTAAGCTTTTTTTTATGTCCGTTAAAAAAATAAGCAACGCAAAAAATGAGTACATCGATCACCCAACAGCAACTGATCGCCCTGGCCGATGAATACGGGGCCCCGCTTTATGTTTATGACGCAGAAGTGATGCGCAGGCAATACCGTAAGATGGAAGACGCTTTTAAGGAATGCAATGTAAAGATACACTATGCGGCCAAGGCGCTGACCAACCTGCAGGTACTCCGCCTGTTCCGTGAGCTGGGCGCCGGTCTCGACGCGGTATCCATCGAAGAGGTGAAGATTGGTCTGATGGCGGGTTTCAGCCCGGAAGAGATCCTGTATACGCCCAATTGTGTTTCGTTTGCAGAGATCGAAGCCTGTGTGGAGCTGGGTGTGAAAATCAATATCGACAACATCTCCATCCTCGAACAGTTTGGCAACAAATACGGCGCCACGGTGCCGGTATGTATCCGTGTAAACCCGCATATCATGGCCGGCGGGCATTACAAAATATCGACCGGGCATATCGACAGTAAATTCGGTATATCGATCCACCAGATGCGCCATGTAGAGCGGCTGATCAAATCGTTGAACCTGAAGGTGGAAGGCATCCATATGCATACAGGCAGCGATATCCTCGATGTGGATGTATTCCTGAACGGCGCAGAGATCCTGTTCGACCTGGCGCTCGACTTCCCGGATATACAGTACATCGACTTCGGCAGTGGTTTTAAAGTGGCTTATAAACCCGACGATGTTACCACCGATATTAAACTGCTGGGCAAAAAAATGACGGCGCGCTATAAGAAATTCTGTAAAGATTATGGCCGCGATATCCAGATCCATTTCGAACCCGGCAAATTCCTGGTGAGCGAATCGGGTTATTTCCTGGCAAAGGTCAATGTGATCAAACAGACCACGGCTACTGTATTTGCGGGGCTCGATACCGGTTTTAACCACCTGATGCGGCCTACTTTATACGATGCCTACCACCACATCACCAACCTGTCCAACCCCCATGGTAAACAAAGGGTGTATACCGTAGTGGGTTATATCTGCGAGACGGATACCTTTGCCTGGGACCGGCCTCTGAAAGAAATAAACGAAGGCGATATTCTTTGTTTCCACAATGCAGGCGCTTATGGTTTTGCCATGGCCTCTAATTATAATTCGCGGCTGCGCCCTGCCGAGGTGCTGGTCGACGGCGATAAGGTAAAACTGATCCGCCGGCGCGAAACCCTGGAAGACGTGCTGGCCACACAGGCCGGCTTATAATTGCCGGCCAGGAAGGCTTAAACAAGCGGAGCGGGCGTGATAATACGGCCCGCTCCGCCTTTTTTATCCCAATCAATTTTCACCCCAAAGGCGTTAGCCGCCCTCTGGACTTAAGTTTTACTTTTGCATGACAAATCCCCATTTAGCATGAAACGCTTGTGTTTGATTATTCCATTGTACTTCGTTTTCCAGTCGAGAACGAGAGCCCAGGAATTTGATCTGAGTAAAATAAACCAGAAGGTACAGCAGAATATCAGTTATGCCGTCAAAGTATCTGGTACGGTAAAAGATTCCGTAAGTAAAGAAGCCCTCGAGTTCTCCTCGGTAACCCTGGCCCGCAAAGGCACTAAAGCAGAAGATGGCATTAACTCCGATAGCGCCGGTTATTTCGAGTTCCCCAAAGTGGAACCGGGCGAGTATACCCTTTCTGTATTTTATGTTGGTTATAACCGTGCAGACCGCAGCATTACAGTCGACTCTTCGGGCCGGGCCATCGACCTGGGTATGATCGGTATGTACTCCGGTAGCCAAAAGCTGAAAGAAGTGCAGGTAACCGATTACCGCCGGCTGATCGAGCAAAGACCCGATGGTATTGTGTATAACGCCGACCAGGACGCAACCAACAAAGGCACTACGGCCGACCAGTTGTTGCGCAAGGTACCGATGCTTACGGTAGACCTGGACGGTAATGTACAGATGCGTGGCAACGGCAATATCAAAGTACTGATCGATGGTAAGCCCTCCACCATTATCGCGGCAACGGTAAAAGATGCCCTGCGGCAGATCCCCTCCGAAAACATTAAATCGGTAGAAGTGATTACCAGTCCCGGCGCCAAATACGATGCCGAAGGTACGGCCGGTGTAATCAATATCATTACCAAGAAAAACCTGATGAAAGGTTTGAGTGGCGCAATCTATTCCGGGTTGAACTACCGCCTGGAGCAAAAGACGGTAAACGGTTATGGCGGCGTATACGCCAGCTACAGGAACAAGAAATTCGGCCTGACCGGTAACCTGGGCGGCGGTCGCTGGACCTCCAAATCGGAAGGCACCACCACGCGTACCGATTTCCCGGGCACACCGCAGGAAAGCGTATTGAAACAGACCAACAATAATACCGGCGGCGGACCCTTTATGTGGGGCAGCCTTACGGCCGACTACGATATCGATTCCCTGCAATCGGTACAGGCCGGCTTCAATGTAAACCCCGGCAATTGGAAGAACGATCTCGATCAGCATACTTCCTATCCTAAAATGGGCCTCGATTATTCCCGGGTGAATAATTCGGAAACGCCGCGTTCCAACTACGCCTTCAACGGATCTTATTCCAAGAAATTCAGGAGTAACCCGAAACGCGTACTGGACATCCTTTCCATGTACTCGATCGACAATAATACGAGTAAGTACGACCTCACCCAGTGGAACAATGTGAAACAGGTAAATGACTACCAGGAGCGCAACGAAAACAAATCGGTCAACAAAGAGTTTACCCTGCAGGCCGATTACACGCACCCTTTTGCCAAACATAACCAGAAACTGGAAACCGGTCTCAAGTACATCAATCGTAATGTAAGCAGTGACTACGCGCTTTCCAATTGGACCATGGGTACCGGCAGCGATTTTATTCCTGATCCGGCCCGTACCAACCGCCTGGGTTACACCCAACAGGTGGCGGCTGCCTATGCCCAGTTTACGACCAATATCAGCAAACAGCTGAGCGCTATCGTAGGCCTGCGTTACGAGCATACGGCCATCGACGGTTCCCTGCGCGACCGTGGTGGTAAGTTCAACAGCAGCTTTGATAATGTATTGCCCAATGCCATTCTCTCCTGGGATCTGAAAAACTTCAATAAACTGAAGCTGAGTTATAACCAGCGTATCGAAAGGCCTTCCATTACTTATATCAACCCTTATACCGACTTTAGCGATCCGCTGAACGTCAGTACCGGTAACCCTTCGCTGGCGCCGGAGCAAACGCATAACATCGAGCTGGGATACAGCACCATGCTGGGCAACAGCACCATTAACCTGTCCGGTTTCTACCGCAGAACAGGCAATGCGATCGAAGCCTATACCGAGGTGGGCAGCGATGGCGTAAGTCGCAGCACCTATGGCAACGTAGCGGTCAACAATACGCTTGGTATGAACCTCTTCGGATCTACCCGCCTGTTTGAACGCTGGACCATCAACCTGAACGGTAACCTGTATTATAAAATGCTGAAGAGCGGTGGCCTCGGTATCGAAAACAAAGGCGTACAGTACGACTTCAACCTGTACAGCTCCGTTAAGATCACGGATAAATTATCGGCCGAAGGTTTCGGTATGTATGCTGGTCAGCAGGTAATGCTGCAGGGAACGCAAACGGGATGGTACTTCTACACCGTAGGGCTGAAGCGTACCGTGCTCAAAGGTAAGGGCGACCTGACCCTGGTAGCGGAGAACTTCTTTACCCCCAAAATCAAAATGGTAACCGACTATACTTATCTCAATGCCAACTTCCGCAGCGAGAACATGGTCTATGCCCGCGGCTTCCGGATCTCGTTCAACTACAGGTTTGGTAAAATGAGCTTTACCGGGCCTAAGAAAAGTATCGACAACGACGATCTTAAAGAGAACAAAGGCGGTGGCCAGCAAGGCGCAGGCGGCCAGATGGGCGGCGGCGGCAGGTAAGCTCCCGTCATAAATAATAATAACCAAAGAGCAGGCGTCTATAGGCGCCTGCTCTTTGGTTATATTCCCTGCTGAAGCCGATGACGACTTTAGAAGACAGAAGCGATAATAGTAAGTAAATAGAAAGCCAGGACAATGATCATCAGGATGCCCATAAAACGGTACATATTCTTCTGGTAACGGAAGCCTTCTATGATCTGTTCCTGGTTGGCGGTATTGATACCGCTTTTCATATTGGTCGAAAACTTCCATAGGGCGTAGATCGGGTATACGTACAGCGCGATGATTACGAGCATGACAATGCTGCCGCCCGTAGCGCCCAATACAGCCAGGCCACTACCGGAATAAGCACTGAGCGCCGATCCTGCCACCAGTAGTACCAGGGCGATAATGATCATAAGCCCCACAAAGATAAAGCCCATAATGGCCAGGAATTTGGTCCAGCGGGTGGTTTCCAGTAAATAGGCTTTGGAGCGCTCGTCCAGGCCCCCGGTGTCAAATACGTCCAGTTTGTGTTGTTCCATTGTTGTTATGTTTATAGGGTAAATATAATATTAAAATTCATTTGGTAAAAACTCATGCCGGTTGGTATGGGGCTCAGGCTTTCGATAAGACGAGCGCCGAGCAGTTGCCGCCAAAGCCGAAAGAGTTGGAGAGCACGTGGTTTACGGCTTGTGTCGCCATCTTGACCACCGGTTGCCAGGGCAGGCTGCTCATGGGCGTTTGCAGGCGCAGGTGAGGCAATACAAACTGGCCTTCGATGCACAGTTGCGCATATACGGCTTCCACGGCCCCCGCCGCACCCAGGGTATGTCCGGTAAAGGCTTTGGTGGAGCTGGCCGGCGGTGGGTTGTCGCCAAAAAGCGCGGTTATGGCGGCGCCTTCGGAGGCATCGTTGTTGTCGGTGCCGGTGCCATGCAGGTTGATATAGCTGATGTCGGCCGGCTGTAAACCCGCTACCCGTATGGCTTCCGACATGGCCAGGCGGTTGCCTTTGCCTTCGGGTGAAGATGCGGTCTGGTGGTGTGCATCGTTGGCATTGGCATAACCCGATACCACTACTCCCGGTTTCTGCTCCAGTTGTGCCATAGCCTTATCGCTGGCCAGTACCAGGTAGGCCGCGCCCTCGCCCAGGTTCAGGCCCCTGCGGTGTTCGTCAAAAGGACGGCAGGGCTCTTTATCCAGGATCATCAGCGAGTTAAAACCATTAAGGGTAAATTTGGAAAGGCTGTCGGCGCCACCGGCTATAACCAGGTCATAACGGTCCTGGTCAATCAGTTTGGCGCCCATCATAATGCTGTTGGCCGAGGAAGAACATGCGGTACTGATGGTGGTGCTCCAGCAATGCAGGCCCAGCGCATCGGCTACCAGTTCGGTAATAGCGCCGCATTCATGATGCCGCACGGCTTCCAGGTCGGCACTGTCGGCATCGGCTTTATAACCCGCATAAAAATGTTCGGTCAGGTCCATGCCGCCCACGGTATTGGCCGATATAAAGGCAATACGCAGGCCTGTAGTCTTTGCTGCAAGCGGTACCCAGGCTTCCTGTACGGCGATCAGGCTCAGCAGCGCGGTACGGGGCCAGGTGCTCAGCTGCTCCAGCAGGTGTGGGCTTGCGGCATGACTGAAATGCCCGACAGCGTACTGTGCCAGCATTTCGTTCGTCATCTTGATCTCGCCAACAGGCAGGTTATGGTTGGTTTGCAGGATCTCTGGCTGGCTGATACCATCCTTTCCGGCGGGGAAGGCGTCCAGGTTTTCCTGCAGGTTGTTGCCGGTTGCGGTAATGATCCCGCTGCCGGCGATATAAGCTTTCGACATATTCGGTTAGGTTAAAACCCGCGTGGGTTTATTGAAATATACGTTCCAGTGCTGACCGCTCAAAACCGGTAGCGGCGCTGCTTTGCCGGCTGGGGCTTATCCAGAGCAGGGTAGCGCGTATAGCGGTTGCCGTGGCCTCTACATGACCGGCCAGGCAAGCGGATGCATGCCGGTAACGTAGCAGGTCCTCCACATAAAATTGCAGCCAGTCTATATCCGGCTGTTCGCTTATCGTCGTCACCTGTTCGCCCTTAAAGCCTTGCCTGATGCAGATTTCACCCAGCATGATATTGGGCAGGGTGTATACAAACAAGGCGGGACTGGCCAGGGTCTTGCGGCTTTCATCATACTTTTTATCCACGTCGATACAGCCCGAAGCGCTGCCCAGGGCCACGGCCACCTTGCTTTTATCGGTAGCCCTTACATCGGGCGCCAGCAATTCCGTAGCTAGAAAGGCCACCCGGCTGAGCAGGTCCATTTTGAAAAATTTCGGGTAACTGATACCGGCCTGTTCGTAAACACGGAGCGGGATATCGGGTACCAGCGTATCGCTTAGCTGCAGCAACAGGTTGCCGTCGCGCGACAGGCTATTGTTTTGCCAGTTCAGGTAATGTTCTATATACAAAGTATACTGCTTTTCTTGTTAGCGCTAATCAGGAAGCAAAGTACGGCAATCGCCGCAACATAACATAACAACCGGGCCTGTCTCATGAAAAAACGGAGACAAGAATCTTGTCTCCGTTTATATCCATTGAGGCCATAGCTTATTTATACAAGCCGTCTTTTTTTGCTTTCTCTTCTACTGCTTTTGCCCGGGCGCCGCTGTCGGGATGCGAGCTCAGCATTTTTTCCATATTGCTTTGCTTAGCGCCGGTGCTCAGCGATTCCAGTTTCTTAAAGGCACTGGACATAGCCATTACGTTATAGTTGTTACGCTTCAGGAAGTCGTAGCCATAATCGTCGGCCTGTGATTCCTGCTTGCGGCTGTACTTCGATTCCAGCATGGCATTCGCCAATGCACCCAATTGGCTGTCGGTAAGCTGTGCGGCAACACCCGATTGGGAAGAAGCGGCATCTGCAATGGCAGAGCGTTTCAGCGCATCACGCATCGCATCGCGGCTGTCGTGGTTTTTAACGTGGCCGATCTCATGGCCGATCACGGCAAGGATCTCTTCGTCGGTCATCATGTCCATCAGGGCAGAGAACACGCGGATACTGCCGTCGGCACAGGCAAAGGCATTGATGTCTACAACCTTGTACACTTTGTAGTTCAGGGTAAGTCCGTCTTCGTTTTTGTGTTTGCCGAAGATCTTGTTCAGCCTGATGGCGTAAGGGTCTTTGGCATCGGCAACCGGGTTGTGCTGGTCCATCCAGTCTACGGCTTCTTTTGCCATTTTTGCAGCATCGGCATCGCTGAAGGTGGCCGCCTGTACGCCCTTCTCAGCTGCGCTGATGGTTTTGGAATTGAGCTTGCCTTTCAGGAGCTGGGCCGATGAGGTGCCCGCTGCTGCAGCAATAACGATACACGTGAAAATCGATTTCCGGATCATAATTCAAGAGTTTTTTCGTTTAAATGATGATTGTTTTCAGACGCAAATATGAATGAAGGAAACATACCGGCAAAGCTTTTTAGATATCTTTTGCATTTCTTCCCCAATTCGCGGAGCTTTGGGCATAATCCGTTTTCTTTTCTTTAACTGTATAGCCTCCTTTGCCATGAAAACCAGGTGTTTCCTGCTGTTCCTGCTTGTAACGTTTGCCGCCTGTAAAGGGCAGGCCCCCGGCAATCATGCCGTAGCAGAACAGGAGGCAGGCTCCCATCCTGCCCGGCTGCAGCAACGGGTACGGGCGGCAAAAGCCTTTTGCGTCAAACGGCGCTTCGATACCACGCACTGTATCCTGGTGGATATGCGCGTGCATTCCGGTAACCGGCGATTGCTGCTCTGGAACTTTGCAAAAGATACCATACAGCTGGCCGCGCTGGTAAGCCATGGCTGTGGTCGCGGGCCCTGGGGCAAAGATCATTCGCGCGATCAGCCGGTATTCAGCAACGAAGACAACAGTCATTGCTCGGCGCTTGGCCGCTACAAGATCGGCAGCCGGGGCAACAGCCAGTGGGGCATAGGCGTCAATTACCTGCTGCTTGGCCTGGACAGCAGCAACAGCAATGCTTTAAAGCGTGAGATCGTATTGCATAGCTGGGAAGATGTGCCCGACGAAACCGTGTACCCGCGCGGCACACCGGAAGGCTGGGGCTGCCCTGCAGTATCCAATACGGTTATGGAACAACTGGACGGCCTGCTACGTGCAAAACGCAGACCGGTGCTGCTTTGGATCTATTACTGACCTGTAAAGAACAATCCCGCATAGCTGTTGCTATACGGGATTGCAGGCTGCCGTTGTGTTTCCGGCGGGGTATACAGCGTTAATGCTTAGAACATCAGGGCTACGTGTACCATCATTTTGTTGTGTGCCTTTACGGCGCCGTTGGCCAGGTTCTGGCTGAAGGGAGGCTGCCAGTTGCCGCCCAGCGCGATCTTCTTATAGACCAGTTCGCCGCCTAAGGTGCCGAACAGGATGGTGCCGCCCGAGGTGTATACCGAGTAGCCACCGTCCAGGTCATGCACGGAGTTTTCATAACTGATACCGGCATTGGGCGCCAGCGTAGCCACATCCTTTATCCTGAATTTGTAATACAGCTGAGCGCTGCCGCTGAACTTATTGCCGTAATAATAGTCGTAACTATTGGTGGTATTGATCTTGTAACTGCCGGTCAGGTTCAGGCCTGCATCCTGCAGGCGTATATCGTACATGGCCGTAAGCATAAAGTCTACACTGCCTGTGCCCAGTTGGAAGAGGTTTGCGCTACGGCCAGTCTCGTCTTTATCTGCCGGTTCATACCTGCCGCTCGGCAATTTTAC
This sequence comes from Taibaiella chishuiensis, assembly GCF_003014535.1. GTDB lineage: Bacteria > Bacteroidota > Bacteroidia > Chitinophagales > Chitinophagaceae > Taibaiella > Taibaiella chishuiensis. The sequence continues at coordinate 33,883 of NZ_PYGD01000004.1, forward strand.
ACCGCCACCGACCCACAGGTCATGGATCAGCAGCTTGCTTTTGCCTACGGTGCGGCGGGTATTCAGCAGGCGGTAAAAGCCTTGTATCGCGGCATCGCCGAGGCCGGTCTTGGAGTCGTTCTTTTCCTGGCTTTGTTTGGTGTTAAAAGCCAGCGGCACATAAGCCATCAGGCGTACGCGGTTGCCAAAGGTCCAGCCGCCCCACAGTTCAGCGGTATGATACCCTTCGTCGGTTGTGAGGTAGGAGGGCGCACCGCCGGGTCCAAGGTGGGTCTGCACCTGGTTATACCGGTAACGCAATCCTATGATCTGGGTATTGAACTCGGGCAGTATGCCGATATACGAACTGCCTGCACCGCAGCCGCATATATCGCAGGCCCATGTGCTCATGCTGTATAGCAACAGGAACAGCAGTACTGTTATTTTCTTCATAGCTTATCTTTTTTATTGCTCTGCGAGCATCTTATTCGTAATAAAGGTCCGGTCGTTCAGGGTTTGCAGGAAGGCCAGCAACGCGTTCTTTTCATCGGCGTTCAGCGGTATGCCCAATACACCGTTCTGCTGCAGCAGCGGGTCCAGGGTAGGGCTGTGCTGCACATTGCCGGAATACTGGTCCAGCACGGCTTCCAGGGTATAAAACCTCCCGTCGTGCATATAAGGCGCCGTGTACTGCAGGTTGCGCAGGCTGGGTACTTTAAACTTGTACTTGTCGCCATCCTGCAGCGTAATGTCGTAGCGGCCCGGATCGCCATTGAAACCTATGCCGATACCATTGTTGCGAAAGCTGTGATCGGTAAACAAAGGTTCGGTATGACAAGCGGCGCATTTCTGCTGGAACAGCTGATAACCCTGTGCTTCGAGCGTGGTAAATACCGCGCCTTCATGCCGTTGCACGCTGTCGTATTTGGAGTTGCTGCTGATGCACATGACCATAAACTGCGACAAGGCTTGCAGGAAGCGGGCCGAGGTAATTTCCGTGCTGCCAAAGGCTTTCCGGAACAGCTCCGGGTAGGCCGGTTGCGCGCGTAATTTGCTGAGCACATTGTCTACCGATTCATCCATTTCTTCATGTGCCGTGATCGGTGCAATGGGTTGCAGGTCGAGGTCGAATATACCGCCGTCCCACATAAAGGTCGGGTTCCAGGCCAGGTTCATGATCGGCGGCGAATTGCGTTTGCCCAGCCGGTCGTCGATACCATGGCTCACATCGTGGCCGTGGTGTGTAAAGGCTGCCGACTGGATATGGCAACTACCGCAGCTGATGGTATTGTTGCGGCTCAGCCTGGGCTCGTAAAAGAGTTTGCGCCCCAGCTCGAAGCCCGCTTCGGTTACGGGATTGGTATCAAAATGATACGCAGGCTCCGGGAAGTTGGCCGGCCGCTGGAAACCCAGGAAAGGCGCCACCACCTGCTCGATGATCTCCTTGCGGCATGCTGCAAGCGTAAGCACCATCAGGATGCCCAGGGTAACCTTGATGATATTGCGGTTCATAAGGTTTAGTTTTCGGTATGGTCATGACGGAACATCTGCATATAGTTGGCCGAGATCAGGAGGCTGAACTCGCTGAACATAACCGTAGGGTTTTCGGCGATACTGACCTGGGTAGGGCCGTTCATCACTTTTGCGATATCGACCATCAGGTGGATATTGCTCTTGCGGCCTTTACGTACCTGGGCTACGCCGGCCTGGCTAAGGTCCATGGTTACGGTACGGATATTGTTGACCGTTGGTGCGGAGTAGCCGCCAAAGCCGCCGATGTGGAAGCGATATTTTTGCTGGCCGCTTGGATCTACAGGCGCCGCGCCGGATATGCCTTCCATCTTAAAGAAGATATAACCGCTGTTCCAGCCCCAGTACATACCGTCTTCCATACCACCCGAAGGGTCAAGCACACCGGTACGGCGGCTTACATCCATCGTGCTGCGCAGGCTGTCCACACCAATGGTAAAGGTGAGCGAGGTATAGTCGCCTTCGGGTACATTTACCCTTGCTGAACCTTCTTCTTCCGACCCTTCGCGGATCAGGAAATAGCTGCTGTCCTGGGGCACTACATACTCTGTGCCGTCGGCTTTTTTTACTTTGATATTGCTGATGAAATACTGCAGCAGGGTTACATTAAAAGCCTCGCCTTTGGCATTGACATAGTTGCCGGTATTGAGATAGAGGTTTTGTCCGCCAACGATATTATCGAATTCGATAGAGAGCGGAGCTAAGTCCTGGTTGTTGAATACGGGTTCGTTTTTTTCTTTGCGGCAAGCCGATAAGGTAAGGGTAAGGCAAGCGATAAATAAGGCAAGTTTATGGAATTTCATTGTTGGTTTTTTAAAGTGTGAATATGGGAAGCCCTGTACCAGCAAGCATTTGATGGCAGGACAAACAGGACCGGTTATGCCGGTCGGCAACAGGTTAAAGGCAGTACAGGTCTGCGGCAGGCCAGGTTATTGCTGCCGGCCGGTGTACTTGCGGCAGGGCAATAACAGACCTTGCTACAGCCGTATAACGTCTGCGGGATCGGTAAGGATTAACAAGAAAAAGGAAAAGGCTGCAGGGCCTGTAAGTCGCCTGTATAGCGCATTTCAGGCAACAAAGGTCCTGTTCGTACCCGGGTACGAAACAATAGGGTAGTGGCATAAGCCAACCCACGGAAATACGGCGCACTGCAGATCAGCAGGCGTCCGGCGGATGAAAGCAGCTACGGGAAAAGGCCGAGGTATGGCCGATGGATAAGGGATGATGATACTGGGATGCAGGCTGGCCGGTAAATACAGGCTCTATGCGTACAAAAGAATGCTGGTCGATAAATACCACTTCGGAGAAGCGGCTGCTCTTTAATGGATCTTTCTGGTCTCTTTCTTCTTCCTGCTTGATCTTTTGTGCTACCTGGCATTTACCATCGCAATGCAGCTGGGGTCTTGCCTTGTTTACGCAATAACGTTCGTAAGCTTCTTTGTTGGTAAAATAACTCAGCACAATAATGCCCCTGCTCAACGATTGCGTGAGTAGGGCCGTGATGAGTAATATAACCAGGGAAAGCCGGAACATAAAGAAATGCAGGTCAGGGTATCATTAAAGAACGGATAACCGTAACGGTGCTGCAAAGGTAAGGGACAAAAGTTATTTCTGCGCCAATATCTTTTTTACTGATGTGACAGAGGGCAGTTCCCCAAAGGTTTTGAGCTGTTTCCTGTTTTTATCGTAGAGCACGATAAATGGCAGTTGACTGAAGTCGAACCAGCGGTGCATGCTTTCGGTATAATCGCGGAGCACGCGCAGGTTGCTGATATCGTAGAGGTCCATCATTTCTTCGAACATACGGATTGCCGGTTGTGTTTCGGCGCTTACCATCCATATTGTGGCCGGGTAAGCTTTAGCGGTAGTCTTTAACTGTTGTGCGGTATGTGTGCAATGATCGCAGTCGGAGCGGAAATAAACCAGCATCAGGGCCTTGCCTTTAGGTATATCCTGGGTGCTCAGGTTGTGGCCTTCCGTGTCCTGGAAACTGAGCCCGGGCATGTTTTGCGCCGGAGCGCCGGTAGCGATCAAAAGCGCTGCCAGCGCAGCAATCATGTATTTCATAAGGGATACCTAAGAAAGTTATATATGCAGGATCTTCAGCTTCACGGTTTCGATACGGGTATCGGTTACCAGCAGGATCTCGAACTCGAAATTATCGATAATGATCCGGTCCTTTTGCTTGGGTATCATTTCGTGGTTGGCGATGATAAAGCCGGATAAGGTATCGGCCTCGTCGGCAGGCAGTTCCAGGTCATACTTCTCATTCAGGTAATCGATCTCGAGCCTGCCGGAGAAGATGTATTCATTTTCGGAGATCTGCTTTTCGGTAAATTCTTCGGTATCGTATTCGTCTTTGATATCGCCGAAGATCTCTTCCAGCACGTCTTCCATGGTAACGAAGCCGGCGGTGCCGCCAAACTCGTCTACTACCCAGGCAATGCTTTTGCGCTCCTTGGTAAACTTATGCATCAGGTCGATAGCGCTCATGGTTTCGGGCACGGTCGGTATCGGGTGCAGGATGCTCTGTATCGTATCAGGACGGCGGTTCAGGTCGAGGTGGTGCGTATAACCGACTACATTATCCAGGTTGTCGTCATAGATCACGATCTTGGATAATTTGGTCTCCACGAATTTATCGCGCAGGTCCTTTACGGAGATATTGATATCGATGGCCGTGGTTTCGTTACGCGGCGTCATGCATTTGCGTACCTTTACCTTGGTCAGTTGTATCGCTCTTTCAAACAGTTCCTTATTGGTCTCTTCGATATCGGCATGACCCTGCATCGACTGGCGGAAAAACTGGCTGGTATTGATGCGTTCGAAAATGCTTTCTTTTTTATTGATCCTTACATTGAACAGGTATTTCAGTATAAACTCCGAAACACCGGTAAAAAGACGGGCAAAGGGCGCGGTAATATCGCATACGAAATTGATAAACCGGCTCCAGGTATTGAGCTTGGCTTCGGGGTGCAGTTCGAAGCTGCGTTTGGCGATCACGCCGATCGTACCCAGGATCACGAAAGTGGCGATCACGAAGTCGAGGATCATCTGCAGGTAATCGAATTCCTTAAGCGCGCCGCTAAAGGTGCTGGGAATATAATCGAGCAGGCGGGTGGTGAGCTTGGTCAGCAGGAAGCAAAAGCATACCAGTAACATATAAAAGCCGATCACCGTGGCGCTCCAGAAGCGTTCGGGATTGTCGAAAAAGGAGCCGAGTATCTTACCCGAAATACGACCCTGCTTCCGTTTGAGCTCGATCGTGAGCTTATTGGACGCAATGAACGCATATTCCACACCGGTAAGAATAACGATGAAAATCAGGCAGAGCAGGATCAATATGGCCGTAATACTCATATAGGGTTACAGGATAAGGGTACAGGACAAAAATAATAGTTTTTAGGTTATATAGCCCATTCGCTTATTTTTCGATACTTAATTTTTAAATTAGCTTACCTTTGCGCCTCTTTTTTAGAAAATATGATCAGTCGTAGAAATATCAGAGTTAAAGTGATGCAGTCCATTTACGCCCTGGATGCATACTCCGTTGCCCCCGGTGAAAAAGAACCGGAGGGCGGTATTCCCTCTCTCGAAGAGCTGGAAAAAAACGGGATCAGGGTGCTGGTGGAAAAGATCCAGCGCTCCTCCGATCTGTTTGCCCTTATGCTGTTGTATATCAGTAAAGTGGCCCAGTTTGCCGAGACCAGCGCCCGCCAGCGTGCTTCGAAATACCTGCCTACGGAGGCCGATATGCAGGTAAGTACCAAAATAGCCGGTAATACTTTTCTCTGGGAACTGCTCGAAAATGCCACCTTCCAGGAAAAAGTGAAGGAGGACAAACTGGAGCGCTTTATCGATGAAGAGCGGGTAAAGAAAATGTACCAGCAACTTACAGCATCGGAAGCCTACCAGGAGTATACCGCCGAGCAGAGCCGCAGCAATGCCGCCGAAAAGCAGATCATGTTGCAGATCTGGCGTAAGGAAATGATCGAAAACGAAGACTTCCTGGAGTATATCGGCGACGAATGGAGCGGTTGGGAAGATGACCAGGAAATGGTCGTGATGCTGATGGAAAACTATTTCCGCAACCACAAGAACGTCAACTTCCTCCAGTTTATCTCCGCCGAAAAACGCGAGTATGCCTATAGCCTGCTGAAAACCGTGCTGCAGAAGGACGACCACTGCATGGAGCTGATCAAACCCAAGTTGAAAAACTGGGATGCCGACCGTGTGGCGCTTATCGACCTGATCCTGCTTAAAATGGGTGTGGCCGAGCTGCTTTACTTCCCTACCATCCCGACCAAAGTAACCATCAACGAATACATCGAGATCGCCAAGAACTACAGCACCCCGCAAAGCGGCCAGTTTGTAAACGGCGTATTGGATAACCTGCTGAAGGAGTTGACGGCCGAAAACAAGATCCGTAAAATAGAACGTACCAAATAAGCCGGGCAAATACCCTGCGGAATAAGCGAAAACGATAACCCGTTTTCGCTTATTTTTTATTTAAAATACTGTTTGTTAGCGGCTTGTATGGATATGGGACGTGCCGATAAATAACCTTTATCTTTAAGATTGGATAACAAAAACGATTTCGGCAGAAACCTTATATTACGTACCTTTGCACCTCATTTTAAATTAAAGTTAATCAAATGACAACAACCTTTGCAAGTATTGTGCTTCAGGCGCCACCGCCCGGTGGAGGTATGATGATGCCTATCATGCTGGTAGGTATGATCGTGGTGATGTATTTCTTCATGATCCGCCCGCAACAGAAACGTGCTAAAGAGCAAAAGAAATTTGCCGAAAGTATGGGTACAGGCGACAAGATCGTGACCACTTCCGGTATGCACGGACGTATCGTTCGCTCTAATGACGATGGCACCCTCGTAATTGAAATTGACCGTAATACCAATATCACTATTGAACGCCAGGCGATCTCTATGGAGATGACTGCCGCTTTTAATAAGCGTACGGGTAATACATCGGCAGCAGCTGTTACCAAATAAGAACGGGTTTGTCCCGGCTTTAAACACTTTATACATGCTTAAAGTAGGAATTACCGGCGGTATCGGGTCGGGCAAAAGCCTGGTAGCCCGTATGTTCGAGGTGCTGGGTATACCGGTATTACATGCAGATGATACTGCAAAATACCTGATGCAGCACGATACAGACCTTATGGCCTCCATAAGCCGCATGTTCGGAAATGAAGTATATCAAAACGGTCGGCTTAACCGACCGTTTTTAGCATCCGTTGTTTTTTCCGACAAGGAGAAACTGGCCGGGCTCAACAGCCTGGTACACCCCGCAGTATTACGTTACGGGAAGGAATGGGCCGCAAGGCAGTCCTCGCCCTATACGCTTAAAGAAGCCGCAATCTTTTTCGAAAGCGGCAGCTATAAGGAAATGGATAAAATGATCGGCGTATATGCCCCTTACGAACTGCGCCTGCAGCGGGCTATGCAGCGCGACCAGGCCAGCGGGGATACGATAAAGCAACGCATGGCCCAGCAGATGGACGAAGAAGAAAAGATGAAGCGTTGCGATTACATTATCCGGAACGACGGCAGTATGTCTGTCATCAACCAGGTGCTCGATCTGCACCGTCAGTTTTGTGCTATGGCGTCCGGCAGGTTATAGCTTTTTTTATTTTCAAAAAAACGCCGGTCTGTAAGCTTATGCCCGGCGATGACCGGATCCTTACTCATTTAAACACCTGCCCAATGGCTCAATCATCAGATAGTAATACCTTACTCGATATTTCTGCGCTCACCCAAATGAAAGATACCCGCGTAGCCATCGTAGCTACCGAGTGGAACGATAAGATCGTGGCCGAACAGATTGCCGGCGCCAAACGTATCGCCGCGCAAACCGGCGCTGTTATTGCCCACGAAGTACTGGTACCCGGAAGTTTTGAAATTCCCTTTGCCTGCAAGGCCATATGGGACAACAAAGAGAACCTCTCCGAAGCGCCCGAAGCCATTATCGCCTTCGGCGCCGTGATCCGCGGTGGTACGCCCCATTTCGAATATGTATGCAAGGCCGTAACCGAAGGCATCCTGCAGCTCAACCTGATGCTGCCTGTACCGGTTATATTCGGCGTGCTGACGCTCGATACCGAGGAGCAGGCCTGGGAACGCCTGGGTGGCGTACACGGGCATAAGGGCGAAGAGGCAATGATCGCCGCCCTGAAAATGATCCGGATGAAAAACGAATTGTAACAGTCCTTACATCGGCTGTTTCCTTAAAAAATACAACGCTATGGCCTGGAATCCCGGAAAGTACAATGAATTTAAATCGGTACGGTTTAAACCCTTTTTCGACCTTGCCGCGCTGATCGAAGACCGCCCCGGTATGGAAGCGGTAGACCTGGGCTGCGGTACCGGCGAACAAACCGCTATGCTGGCCGGCCAGTTTGCCGATATGCATATACTCGGCATCGATAGTTCGGCCGAAATGCTTGCAGAAGCTGAGTCTTTCCGTAAAACCAATGTCTCTTTTGCCTTACAGACCATCGAGCAGACGATAACCACGGGCAAGCAATGGGACCTGGTCTTCTCGAATGCCGCCCTGCAATGGGTCGATAACCACGAACAGTTGTTCCCGGCCTTATTGGCGCGGCTGAAGCCCGGTGGCCAGGTAGCGATACAGATGCCCTGCCAGGAAGATAACCTCCTGAACCGGCTCCTGTATGCATTGGCCGGCGAAGAGCCTTTCTGTACGGCATTGCAGGGCTGGAACCGCCGGTCGCCCGTGCTGAGCATGGACGACTACGCCCAGTTGTTGTTTGCACAGGGCGGCCAGGAGATCACCGTACTGCAAAAGGTATACCCCTTGATTGCTGCCAGCCACGACGACCTGTTCCAGTTTATTTCCGGTTCGGCATTGATCCCGTATCTCGACAGGCTGGAAGGCCCGGTCAGGGACCAGTTCGTGCATACGTTCAGGCAACGTATCGCGGCAACTTTTCCTGTAGTGCCGGCCCTGTATGCCTTTAAGCGTATCCTTTTGTACGCGCAGTATTGATATACCGTACCGCCGGTTACTGTTGACAGGTGCATACAGGCCTGTAAGGATTACCTGTAACCGATTGCAGGTGGCATAATCCCTTGCGCCACAGTCCCTGCGGTATCCGCTTAATTTGTTTGTCCTCTTTTATGAAAAAAATACTGCTACTTGCGGCATGTCTCCTGGTCTGTATACAGTTGCACGCCGGTGTGCGTATCGGTAGCTGGAACCTGCAAAACTTCGGCGATAAAAAGCCGGATTCCGTACTGGCCGTTATTGCCCATACCGTTCGCGATCTCGATGTGGTTGCGCTCCAGGAAATATTGACCAGCAAGGGCGGGGCCAGGGCTGTGGCCCGGCTTGTAGCCCGGCTCAATGAGGGCGCCGTACAATGGGATTATGTGATCAGCGATCCTACGCGGTCTGAAAACCAGCAGGAGCAGGAACGTTATGCCTTTATCTGGAAGAAATCGCGGGTACAGCGCAAGGGCGCTTATACTCTTGCTTTGCCCTACCAGGACTCGATAAGCCGCGAACCTTTTCTCTGTACCTTCAGGGCAGAGGGTATGGAGTTTACCCTGGTCAATTTTCATGCATTACCCAAAAAGAAACAACCGGAAACGGAGATCCGCTACCTGCGTTATTTCCCGGGGTTATATGCCGGTAAACAGCTTATTTTCCTGGGCGATTTTAACTGCCCGCAAAGCCATACGGTATTCAACCCGCTTAAGGCCGGTGGTTACCGGCCTGCCCTCATGGGCGTACGGACCACGCTGCGGCAGGAATGCAAGGATGGGGAATGTATGGCTTCCGAGTACGATAATATCTTTTTCCCCGATGCCGGCTTCCGCCTGGAAGATAGCGGGGTATTGCCTTTCTACCGGCATTATAACGGAGACATGAAGCTGGCCCGCCGGCTGTCCGATCATGCCCCGGTTTTCGTGGAGCTTACCGTTAAAGAAAAAACCGTTCCCCACCCATAAGGGAGGAACGGCCTGTTCGTGTTTTTATGTTTGCTTATTGTTCGGTATTACCGGAATTGATCAGTGTTCTGCGCCTGCGTTCCAGGTTGTCGCTTTCCAGTTGTTCTTCACGCTCGGTTTCTTTTTCGTAGGCTTTGATCACCTGTTTTACCAGGCGGTGACGCACTACGTCATTTTCGCTGAGCTCGATATGGGCAATGCCGGGAATGTTCTTCAGGATGCGCACCGCTTTGCCCAGGCCCGATTTCTGGTTTTTAGGCAGATCGATCTGGGTAAGGTCGCCGGTAATGATGGCTTTGGCTGAGGGCCCGATACGGGTCAGGAACATACGCAGCTGCAGGTCGGTCGAGTTCTGTGCCTCATCGAGTATGATATAGGCGTTATCCAGCGTACGGCCGCGCATATAGGCCAGGGGCGCGATTTCGATCACTCGGTTGGCCATATAATAACTCAGTTTATCACTGGGGATCATATCGTCGAGGGCATCGTAGAGCGGGCGCAGGTAGGGATCGATCTTTTCCTTCAGATCGCCGGGCAGGAAGCCGAGGCTTTCGCCTGCTTCTACCGCCGGACGGGTCAGGATGATCTTCTTAACGGCTTTGTTCTTTAAAGCCCTTACCGCCAGCGCTACGGCAGTATAGGTTTTACCGGTACCCGCAGGCCCGATGGCGAAGATAATGTCGTTCTTTTCGGCTACGGCAGCCATCTTCTTCTGGTTCTGCGTTTTGGCACGGATCACTTTACCGTTGGGGCCGAATACCAGCACGTCGTTGCCGTCTATTATGTTAGCGTTTTCGCCGCTACCGTCTTCGTCCTCCGCATCACCAAGTATCTGTGCAAAATAATTTTCTGAAAGATGTCCGTTACGTTCGAGATACTTTACAATAAGGTCGATCTTTTCACGTGCGCTTTCCACTTCGTCAGGCTGTCCTGCGAGTTTTATCTGTTGCCCACGCGATAATATTTTTAACAACGGAAACTTTTTCTTGAGAATGTCGAACTTACTGTTGTTAACGCCAAAGAATTCGATGGGATTAACGGTCTCCAGGTTAATGATTGCTTCTGTCAAGGTAGGATCAGTTTTGATAATAGATAATAATAAAAGTAGGGATATTTTTTCTCTGAAAAATCATTATTTTAAGGTTAACAAATTTTATGCACCTTCTGTTCTTGCAATGTGGAAAAATAGTTTCATCTTCACCCGGTAAACCACCAATAAACAATAATTTTATTTTGATTTTATTTTTACCTGTCACATGCGGCAATTTGATGTAGTCGTTATCGGTTCCGGTCTGGGCGGGCTTTTGAGCGCTGTGATGCTTGCCAAAGAAGGCATGAGCGTTGCCGTAATAGAACAGAACAAACAAGTGGGCGGATGCCTGCAGACCTTCTCTTTCGACAAGAAAATATTCGACAGTTGCGTGCACTATATCGGCGCCGTAGACGAGGGGCAAACCCAGCACCGCATTTTCAGTTATGCGGGCATCATGGATGAGCTGAAGCTGAAGCGCATGGATAACGATTGCTTCGACGAGATCATCTTTGGCGACGATCCGCAGGTGTATCCCCAGGCACAGGGCGCAAGCAATTTTATCGCACAATTGGCGCCCCTGTTTCCCGGGCAGCAACCAGTGCTCGAACACTATATGGAAAGCCTGAAACAGGTGGGCGGCAGTTTTCCTTTATACGAACTGCGTACCGGCAGCGAATCCGAAAAAGACCTCGTCAGCCACTGGGAGGTTTACGAGACCCTGCAGCGGCTTGTGCCGGACGCCCGGCTGCGGAATGTACTGGCAGGTAATAACCTGCTGTACGCCGGAACCCGCGACCATACGCCCTTTTACCTGCATGCCCTCGTTTGCAAAAGTTATATCGACAGTGCCTATAAATGTAGCGGTGGCAGTTCGCAGATCGCCAAATTGCTCTGGAAGCGTTTGCAGGCCTACGGCGGCGAGGTATTCCGCAACGAAAAGGTTACCGGCCTGGCAGAGGAACAGGGCCTGCTGAAGGCTGCAACAACGGCATCGGGTGCTGTATACCATGGCCGCCAGTTTATCGCCAATGTACACCCGGCTACGGTAATGTCCTGGCTCGATAGTAACCAGATCAAACCCGGGTACCGTAAGCGGATCGCGGGTATCTCCACCTCCATATCGGCCTTTATGGTCAATATCGTGCTGGAGCCCGGCAGGATTCCTTATGCCAACCGCAACACCTATTGGAACCGTAGCGGTCAGTCCTTCGATGCGGTGCATTACCGACCCGGGGAATGGCCGGCCAATTACGCCCTGTATTATGGCGAAGATGCCTTAAGACCCGGCTTTGCCGATACGGTAGCCCTGCTCACCTATATGCACGACGAAGAGATGGCGCAATGGCAACATACCCATAACCGTACCGCGGAGACTTCGTCGCGCGAAGCGGCCTACCACGAATTCAAAGAACAGAAGGCGGCACAGCTGATCGATACGGTAGCACAACGGTACCCTGCAATAAAACAATACTTACTTTCTTTCAAAACAGCTACCCCGCTTACCTTCCGCGATTATATGGGTTCGCCGGACGGCGGCATATACGGCATGATGCCCGACGTACATCAGCCCATGCAGACCCGTGTGCCTATACGGACCAAAATACCGAACCTGTTGCTGGCCGGGCAGAATGTAGGCGTGCATGGTGTGCTGGGCGTAAGTATCAACGCGGTGGCCGCTACGGCCGAATTGCTGGGCATGGATTACCTGCTGCAAAAGATCAACCGGACATAAACTCCCTACCGGCTCAAAGTCCCTGGGAACAAGGATTATAGTAACAGGTTATAAAACAGGTCATTAATAAAAAATAACGTTATGGATATAGAAGCAATCAGGACTTATTGCCTGGGTAAAGAAGCGGTAGAGGAAGGTTTCCCTTTTGGCGAAACGACCCTGGTGTTCAAGACCGGCGGGAAGATCTTCCTGTTGCTGAGTCTTGATGCCGCGCCGCATACCTTTAATGTGAAATGCGATCCCGATCATGCCATTGAATTGCGGGAGCAATATCCCTGCATCCTGCCCGGTTATCATATGAATAAAAAACACTGGAACACGGTGGTGGTCGATGGCAGCCTGCCGGCCCGCGAACTCAAGGCGCTTATCGACGAGTCGTACGGGCTTGTGGCTAAGCCCGCTAAGAAAAAGAGCAAGTAATATACCTGTTTTCCGGTAGTTGTTGCCGGAGTAGCGCCTGGAAATCTTTATGGTATTGATTTCCAGGCTTGTTTGTTTTATCGTGGGCGTTGCCGGGGCGGGAGGCCGTTTTTAATCTCTTAACGTGGGCTAAAACCATTGTTAATTTCTTTCTAATACCATTCTGGCATAACCTTTCGTCGTTTTAAATTGTATTATTATTGCAATACAACGACTTTTAAGTTCTGATTTGGTATTACAACAGTGAGCGCGAAATCCTACTTAAGATGAACCATAAACTACTCCCATCATGATAGCAACATCCGGTATATCCCGTACGTTGATCCCCGCTAATATCGGCGCCAATATCTGGATCGGCGATAAAAATATAAGAGACATACATTCCCTGAAGATCACACAGCGGCACGCCGGTCACGACGAGCTGGAACTGCGTTTTTACCAGGACCAGGTGCAGCAGGAAGGCGCGATGATCTTCGAAGGCGCGGAGAAACTACTGGGGCAGGTGGCCGAGATCGTTGTCCGCGACCATAATGCAGCCGACGATAGCAAAAGGCTCGAACACCTGTTCGTAATCAGCCAGGTAAGCTTCGATCATAGTTCCCGTAATGAGGGTATCCTGGTACTGAAAGGCTTCGCACCTACCTATATCCTCGATGGGGCCCCCCATTATGAAAGCTTTTACCGGCAAAGTCTTTCTACGATCGCAAAAACGGTAAGCAAACCCCTCGAACGGCTCAAAAGCAAAATCAAAGCAGATCCTACACTCGACGATACCATCAGTTATGTAAGCCGCTACAACGAAAGCAGCTGGAACTTCCTGAAACGCATCAGTGCGGTAACCGGGCAATGGCTCTACTTCAGCGGTCGCGAACTGGTGTTCGGCAAACCCGAAACCCAGCAGAGCCGCGATCTCGTGTATGGTAATAATTGTTTTAACCTGGTATTGGGTATGCTGGCCAAACCCGTACTGGGCGGCTATTTCGACTACGAAGCGCCCGGGCATAACCCGATCGCCGTTGCCGCCAGTAATGATACCGACGTAGCGGATTCGGACCGGGGTTTTGCCTTTGGCAAAGCCAAGGGAATTTATGGGGAAGATAGCTTTACCCATCCCGTAGCTTTACCGGCCGATGCTCGTTTGTTGTCTGTGGCCGGTAAAAGCAAAGCCAATACCACGGCGGCCGACATGTATCATATCAGCGGCGAAAGCAACCTGCATGAGCTGCGTGTGGGTATGATCGCCAACCTGAAAATGAGGCGGGCCGGCGTTTCTGTAGAACATACACCGATAAGGATTACGGCTATCGTGCATGAGCTCGATGCCACCGGGCACTATGTCAATAGCTTTGAAGCCATAAGCGCTGAAAGCAATATGCCGCCCGCCATCAGCTTCGAACAACCGCGTACCCATTCCATGCCTGCCGAGGTGATCGACAATAAAGACCCGATGGGGCAGGGCAGGGTACAGGTGCGCTTCCTGGGCTGGCGGCAGGACCATAGCATGCAGCAAACCGACTGGATCAGGATACTGACGCCGGATGCAGGCAGCAGCGATGTGGTAGGTCAGAACCGCGGTTATGTATTTATACCCGAACCAGGCGACCAGGTGATGGTCGATTTTGAACAAAGTAATCCCGACCGGCCCTTTGTACAGGGCAGCATCTTCCACGGTAAGAATGGTAAAGGCGGCGGTACCGGTAACAATACCAAAAGCATCATGACCCGCAGCGGGCATACCTTCGAGATCAACGACGGCGACAACGGCACGCATATCATACTGCGCGATCCTTCCGGCAATGAGATCTACCTCGATACCCAGGGCCGCAACATCACCATTACCACACCCGAAACCATGACCCTGATCTCGAAGAATATGAAGATACAGGTAGAAGAAAACATGGACATCCAGGTGGGCAAAAACATAACCGAAAGGGCGGGCGAAAACAAAGCGCAATCCATAGGCAAACATAAACGCGTGAGCGTGGGTAAGAACTATGATCTTACGGCGACAGATATACGCGAAGAAGCCCTGGAAAGCTTTACCTCCGAATCGGTAACCTCCGAACATACGGCCTCCCAGGAGCTGAACATCAACAGCGTGGAAGGCTCTATCAAAAAGCATGCAGAACAGGAGATCCGGAACAACAGCGGCTCTAAAGGCCTGCTGTTCTAGCGTATAGCGTGGAAGCCGGCTGAGCGCCGGCTATTGTAAACCCTAATCCCTATTGTATATGCCCGGAGGAAGCATCAGGAAGATCGCCAGGACTGTCGTAATGAACACAAAAGCAGACGCGGAGTTACGCGCCCCGCAGATCGTAAGTACAGCAGCCAATAACGTGCTGGAAACCGGTAAGGCCAATGGCGTGTTCTTCGCCGACTACGAACCTAAAGAAGTTACCAAAAATAAAAAACCACTCACCTTTACTGTCTCTCTTTTCTTTGACGGTACCCGCAATAACCGCAACAATACCGATGCCCGTAAAGCCGATAACGAGGTGTATAAAAAGCACAAAAACGAAGTCAGCTTTAACAACGGGTATAGTAATGTAGGTATCCTGGAACGGTATAATTTCCGCGATCCTGAAGAACGTAAACTATCCATTTACATCGAAGGTATCGGTACGGAAGATAATAAAGGCGATTCGCTGATCGGCTCTGCCATAGGCACCGGCAGCACCGGTATCCCCGCGAAAGTGAAAAAAGGGATTAACGCCATGTGTACGGAGATCTACCGTATGGTAGACCCAAAGATCGAATATATCGAAAAGATAGAAGTAGACGCATTCGGCTTCAGCCGGGGCGCTGCGGCTGCCCGCAACTTCGTGCACCTGGCTCAGGATGCGGCTGCCAAACAGTTGCAGATCGCGAAGACTAAGGTGATCTACCGGTTTGTAGGCTTGTTCGATACCGTATCCTCTTATGGCCTTTCGTTCAGCAACGATACCGAAGATCTGGGCATGGACATCGGTGGCAATGCCAAAAAAGTAGTACAGCTTACAGCCGCAGATGAACACCGCAAAGTGTTTTCGCTGACGGATATCCGCAGTTCCATCGGCGCAGGTGTTGGATATGAATTGGAATTGCCCGGTGCGCATTCGGATATCGGTGGCGGTTACGAAGCGGAGGAGGAAGAAGAACGCCTGATCGAAACGGCGCTGGAAGGGCAGGGGGTGATTGCCGGTGCACGCGATGCGATCGTACGCGAAGGCTGGTATACCAAAGACCAGTTGTACGAACGCTTACAGCCTATGGGCGATAACTATTATACCATGGTCACACGGTTGTACGGCAAACGTACAGTAACCGGCGGCTACCAGTATATCCCGATGAATATTATGAAACAACTGGCGGAGAAGAATGGCATGCAGTTCAACGATATGGGCAAACGGTTCGAAGTGCCGCCGGATATGGAACAGGTCAAAAGCACACTGGTACAGCAGGGGGTTGCCGGCGACGGCGCGCATAAGAAAGCGCTGAGCCTGCCACCGGAACAGCTGCGGCCCCTGCGGAATAAGTACCTGCACCGGTCGGCCAATCCTTCGAGCCTGGCGATGCTGGGCCGCTATAAGGATGGCAAGCCTTACCGGGTAATCCATGCCGGCTGATTTTATTCCAGAACGTAATGCCGGCCTGTAGTGCAGGTCTTGAACACGATGAGGAAATACGCGCTGTTACTGTTTTTATCAATAAGCAATGGGTTGGCTTCCTGCCAGACTATGGAACAACATACTTCAGAAAAATATGCCTGGGATGCATCGCCCACGGCGCCTAAAGGTTACCCGGTACAGGTGTACCAGGGGCGCTTTACCGATGCGGCAGGTAAGGCTACTACTATACCCAACGGGCATTACCTGCAGGATGGATGGGGTACCTCCCTCATTACCTGGATTGCCGATGAGGATACGAAAGCGCTGCCTGCAAAGCTGCACCTGACCTGGTTTTCCTTTGCAGAAAATAAATTTTATACCGGCGACTTTCCCTTGCCCGTGCAACGGATTGCTGACCTGTTCCGCGAAGGATATTACAATAAAAGAAAGAAAGAAACCTATGACCGTTTTGTAGTGGGTATGGCGCCGGGCGGCATGCTGGTCGTGTGGCTCAGGGGGCAGAACCAGGTAGAGCTGGCCCGCTTCCAGGCAAAGGAAACAGAGGTGGATTGGGATGAATTTTATTACCGGTCGGTAGGTGGTAATAGTTATGGTAAGGCCGACCGGGCACGCGATGTAAAGGAAGAACAGCAAAAGCTGCCGGCAGCGGTGCAGCAACAGGTAAAACAACATACGCTCAATGCGGGTCAGTGGGAACAATACCGTAAAAAATATAAGTGGATCCTGAAAACAACAGCCGGTGATAAATTCGAAGATTACTCGGTGCGTTATTGGAACGGCGAACAGGAACGGTTGCCAACCAATAAGCAACTGTTGCAGTTGGCTACAGCCAAACCCTTGCCCCGTGAGGCTTCCGTGTTTTTTGAGCGGGATAAGAAAGTGAGGATCGATATCGTATGGGACGAACAGGAAATGGTACAGCTGTTTAAAAATATAGCTACAGACGACGAAGCATCCATGATCATAAGTTATGACGAGCGGGAGCAGGAAGCCGCGCTGGTACTACGTTACCGGCAACAGGACATACCCTTCCGGCATTGCAGTCTGCGGGTATATACAGAGTAGGGGTTTTACAGACACAGTAACGAAAACGAGAGCTTATGATAACAACCGCCCGGGAGACGAAAGGACAACAGGACCAGAGGCTGCGGTACCGGCCATCGCTGCTGAAACACCGCTATGGTATGCTGATCCGCTATTTTGAAGGAGAAGCCGAAACCCTGAAACTGCACTACGGGATTAGCCTGAGCGGTGTGGGTGATGCAGCGGGCGGACTGGCGGCAGTAACGATAGACAGGGAGCAGATATACATCAATAACCAGGCGCCGCAACTGCTGGCCGAACAAATGGCCGATGCCATGGGCAAATGCCTCTTCCCCGTAAAGGTACAGGTACATGCCAATGGTTCGATGGGAGCGGTGTTGAACGATGCGGAGATACAGGCGCGGTGGCGCAAGGCGAAACCCGCTATGGAACAGTATTACAAAGGCGATGTCGCCGATTCTGTATTCAACCTGATGGAGGCGCAGCTGTCGTCGGAAAGGTATATAACCGGCAGTTTGAAAAAGGATCTTTTTTTTGCGCTTTATTTCCAGGGCATGTACGACCACCGCTTAACCGGCGCCGGCAGCCGCACCGAACTGCATTTCCCTTTTACCGCATTTGGTACACCCGTGGGCTTTGCGGTTACGGCCTCGCCCGAAGAGGCGGCAAATGGCAAGATCGGCATACAGCTTAAAGGCGCCTGTAAGGATGACCGCAGCTTCCGGGATATCATCAATAAAAAAATCCTGGCTTCCGACCCCGGTGGGTCTAAAGTGCGGGGCAATATAGACCTGGTATATAAGTTCTATCCCGAAACGCATATCATCTATTCTATAGTCGGTTTCGTACAGTTGTCCGACGGGCAGCAGAGCAGGAGTATCGCCATAGAATTGTTTCACCAGCCGGGCAATAATACAGAAGCCCGCGCACAGCGGAAACCGCAGCAGAATATTATAGAAGAAGAGCAAGTCGTAACCCGTAAGCCGTTCTGGGCTTTGTTTAAAAAGTAACGATATGAGCGAAAAACATTACGTTGTCGAAGGGGCTACATGCAAGTGCCAGTTTGGTACCGCGCCCGATGTGCTGATGGTTAAAACCAATAAGAAAGAGTACGCCAACGATATCAACGGTGCGCGTAAGCTGATTGCCAGCACCAAGGATACCGGCGGCGCCACCCTGCAGAAAAATACCTTTGGCTCCTGCGCCAAAATGAACAACAGTCCCTGTAAGCCCGTGGTGTTGCAGTGGCAGGGCTTTTACGACAGGGTTACACTGACCAATGGTGGCAACCCGCTGCTGGAGGATAGTAAGGCGACCTGTCCCATAGGCGGCAGCGGCTGCATCCAGATTACCAATCACGGACAGGTGGCCGAAGTAAGCACTGCCAACGTAAAGAAAAGCAACGACGATGTAATGGCGCAGTTGCTGCCGGTAGTGGACATGAAAAGTGCATTGCGTGAAATACTCCGTACGGCCGGAGCCTGATCAACCTGAAATCTGTTACCCATGTCAGACAAAACCATTCACATTGAAGTAAAACCCCGGAGCGGGCAGGTATATGCAGAGAACCACCTGCAGTTGACGAAGGCGGGCCCGGTGTTTGTAAGCATCAAAGAGTACCTCGAAGCCAAAGCGGTTATCGACGGCAAGATAAAGGCCAGGAACGATGAAAACCAGGCGGAGTACGAGAAGGCGGTGGCAATCTTCAATAAGAAGGCCGAGGGCGGCTGGACCGACCAGGAACGCGAATCGCATAAAGCCAATGTAGCCGCAAGAGACCGTACCGATAAACGGATCAAAGGCGAGATCGCGGTGTTGAATAAAGAGCAGGAAACCCTGAACGGTACTTATAGCGATATCCGTTGGGTATGGCAGCTGGCGGGTACCGGGCTGGATAAAGCGACGCTGAGTTTTACGGAGGGATTGGGCAAAGGCATTGCCAACGATATTGCCCGTACCGGGGAACGCCAGCTGAGTTTCCCGTCATTGCTCGAAGGCGGCGGCCTGGTATGGCTCGAGCCTTACCACGAAGCTGAAAAACCGGTAGGCGAGGTACCGCATGGCTGCTTTATTTCGGCTATGGGTACGGCTAAGGTAATCGATACTATATGGACCGACGCCGACAATAACCCGATAACGGGTACCGTTGCCTTTGGCTCCGGCGTATTGCTGCATATCTACACTGCAGGCCTTTACGGCCAGGAAGTAGATGTGGAGCTGATCGATTACGATATCTTCTCGCCCGACGATAAACTGACCATTACCAACGATCCGAAGGTGAGTAATAAAGCCGCCTTTACGCGCGAGGTGGATGTGAGCCAGGCACTGTCTTTCGAAAAGAAGAAAACCTATACCCTGGGCGGCCTGGAAAAGCAGGAGCAGAATAAGGCGGATGGCAAGGCCGAGGACCTCGTATATGTACAGAAGACAGTGGTAGAAGTGTTTGTAAGCCCCGCCTGGATTGAAGAAGCGGGCAGCTCACTCAAAATTTATCCCACGGTGAAATCGCTGAAGACCAAGAAATACTTTGAAGGGTTTACCCGTAAATACCTGGAAGTAGCGGAAAACGGCACCAAGGTTACGCCCAACAAAATTACCTCCAATAACCCGCTGGTTACGGGTAAGGTAGAAGTAGACCCCGATGCTTTCCATCCCTGTAAATACACTGAAGTAAAAGGTGTGGTATACCGCGGTTCGGAAACGATACAGGACGTCACGATCTTCGATGAAAAAGACATCCATAGCAAGATGGCGGAGCTGCTCGAGTTCCCGATCGTAGCCGGGGTAAACAAAGCGATCGCCAGCCTGGTGGTACAGCTGGATCCTATTACCGACGAATGCCGGTATGTCAAGGAACCCAAGGTGTTTCATAAGGATCATGTGATCAATCTTTCGGCAATCGCTTACCTGCTGCGCAACGGGCGGGGCAAGGCCTCGGGACAGTACCGTACCTACGATACGGAAGATGTGCTGAAAGAAATGGGCATACCGCTCAAGAAAGAAGAAAAGAAAGATGCCAAGCCCACCTATTCCAGCGATAAAAAAGATACCAGCCTGTCGGGTATCAATAAGATCAAGGAAACGCTGAGCATCAAATCGGAGGGCACGGATATCAAGATACAGTCGGCCTATAAAATACTGGAAAAGTATACGCCCTTTGTGTTCGAGTCGTCGGATCAGAAGTTTAATATGCAGGTGGCTTACGACTATTCGCATGGCAATAGCGTAGACCCGCTTGTAGGGCTGGCTGCGGCTTTATGGCCTACCAATAGCCGTATCGTACAGCGCTATCCCGTAACGCTCGATACCTGCCGTTATTCCAAGCCCATGAACATCCTGGTATATCCCGATGTGAAGTGGGTATTCCAACTGGCGTTCAACTACGATGGCAAGCGCTTTAAAGAAGTAAAAGAAGCCTACCACGACGATTACAAGGTAAAGGAAATGATGGCGGAGCAGGAGAAGCGGCGTTTGCAACGACAGAAACTGGGTACCGCAGAAGGTGTCAGAAAACGTGTGGCAGCACAGGATGCCATTATCCGCGATGCCCGCAATAAGACCGGCTGGAACGGTATGACGCAGAAACACTACGAACTGCTGAACCCCCAGAATGCCCTGATAGAAGGCATTATAGAGTGTAAGGGCGCTTTGGTATGCGAGTTCGACCGGCCTTACGAAAGCATGGAAGTATCGTCGGCCTTTCCGAAAATCACGGCTTTCTTTAAAAAGCTGGCCGAGATCAAAGAGAAGATCGACAACATCATCAACGGGGTAGATGAGCAGGCCACCAAGAAAACGCCGAAGGAAGATGCAAAGCGCATGGCCAATATGCGCAAGAAGCTGGAGGAAATGAAAAAGGCGGGCAAGAAAGAATCGGCCTGGAGCTTCGAGTTCAAACCTCCGAGCGTGGCCTGGTCGATAGGCTGGTATGCCGAGCATCCGCCCGATGTCAGTACGCCTGCTATGGGTATGATGATCGAGGGTATCATAAAGGCAGAGCCGCTTATGGGCTTCGAAATCAAGTACGATATCTTCAACCTCCTGGGCAAAATCCCGCACCCTGTCGTTAAAGCGGTGGTGTTGTTTATACAGGCTGCAGATTATGTGCTGGGCGATAACTTCGACATCAGTATCGATATGACCGTGAGCGGCGAACTGAGTGCAGAAGGGCAGGGGCGTATGAGCACCGTGGCAGAAAGCTCTTACAGCAACCGCCTTAAAGCCGACAAGGAAAGTCCCTTTAAGATCGAAGGCAAAATAGAGATCGCCTTTAAGGCCGAAGTAAAAGGCTCTGCTGAGATCGGCAATTTCCTGTTTGGTAAATATGAAGCCTATGGCGCCGTATCCGGGGAAGTGAAAAGCGGGATCAGTTGCGAAGGCAATGCCAAAGCCTTTGACGATGGTCTTTATCTCGAACCCTCGATCAAATTCCTGGGGGTAACGATGAAGTTCGATGCGAAAGGCGGTGTGGGATTCAGTACCCCCGGTGCAGAGAAGAAAAGCGCCGAAAGCCGCGATGGCATTCATTATACGGCCAGCGGCGAAGTGATCGTAATGGATGCCTACGAATGGCCCCTTACGGATTGGAAGATACCTTTATTCAAATCTTAAGCATATATCAATGAAGCGAACCCTCTTTATACTGCTGTCCCTGCATGCACTGGCGGGGTGCGCGCAAAATAAAGACCAGCAAGCGAAACACAATACCACTATGGCACAAACAGAAACGGCTAAACCCGTACTTGACTTTAACCGTTTAAAACAATACGACCAGGAACCGATCTACCAGATGGAAGTGAACAGCGAAAGCTTCGGTTACCAGGTACTGGTGAACGATGTTACGATATATACCCATTCGGGGCGATATGGCGGTACCATTACCCTTTTTATTACCGCAGCGATTATGCAAAGCGGCAGCCAGAGCCTGACGGTACGTTTAATGCCCCGCCCGGGCCAGGCCAGGCTTTCAGACAGTAAAGATTTTAAGATCGATATTACCCGTACCGCCTGGCAAAAGGGCGGCGGTATGACCACGCCGGTACCGGTGGCCGGTTATGCATTGCCGGAGCTCAGCGATGGTAAACAGGTGCAGTTTAAAGGCAACGACCAGGTGTTCAGTCATACCCTGAGCTTCGAGGCCACGGTGCCGTATAAACTGCCGGGCTGGGCCAACAGCCAGCCTTTACGCAACGATGTCCGGCTGAAAGAAGAAGTGGTGGCTGCGTATAACCGCATGATCGATGCTTACCGGAGAAAAGACGGCGCAGCCTTTATGGGCACCTTTGATGTAGCGGATATGATGGTGTTCCAGGCCAGTTACCTGCGGCCCGAAGAGGCCAAACAAAAACGTGCCGAATGGATCGCCTTTGTAAACAGCGGCGACAAACCGATCGCCCCGCTGGAAAACTACGAACTGGAAATAGGCGGAAATGGCCGCCTGGTGCACCTCCGGCGTACAGATGGCGATAACCGGGGCGAAGGGGTGATACGCTTCCCCTACCGCCAGATGAACCGTGACCGGGTGATGATCTATGATGTCTATTTCCATAAGCCCGCAGGTTCCGATCGCCTGGAGGCCATCTGGTATTACATGACTGATCATAGTTAAAATACGGGCCAGGCGGGGCCGGGAGCCCCCTTAGCAGGCCAGTACAGGATAGTATATGACAGACCGGAATAGGGGCCGGGTCTTTTTCATAGCGCAGCCGGAGTTTTTACTCCGGCTGTCGTTTTTTATTTTAGTTGTACTTCGCGCCATACCTGCGCTCCGAATGTTTCCAGCGAATGCAGTTTGGCATCGGCCAGGCCAAACCGCGGATCGTCGAACCGGGCCTCTTCAGGTACCACGATCACTTTCATCCTTGCGGCTTTGGCCGATATCATACCATTTACCGAATCTTCGAGCGCCACGCAATTCCAGGTGGCTTCGTTCAGGGCATGGGCGCATTGCATATACACTTCGGGATGTGGTTTGCCAAACAGCGCGGTATCGGCCGAGGTCAGTACATCGAAATAACTGCGCAGGTCGAAATGGTCGATCAGCGCATCCAGCATACGGGTAGGCGAGGAGGTGGCCAGGCCGATCTTGATACCTGCGCTGCGCAACCATTGCAGGCTTTGCAGGGCGCCCGGCATTACGCCGCCTTCGGCCTTTGAGAGGGCTATGATATCGTCGAGTATATCATCGGCCAGTTGCCGGGCGCTTGCCGCACCGGGCCAGGGAAAACGCTCTTTCCAGAATTCGGTTACCTCGTAGATCCGCAGACCCGTGGTATATTTAAAAAAGTCGGGACCTACCGGTACCTGGTATTGTTCTGCTATTTTAAGCATGCTGACGCCCCATAATGGTTCTGTGTCGAGCAACAGACCATCCATGTCGAATATCGCGGCCATGATCAATGTTTACGGTAATTTTTTTAGATAAGATAAATGGGCGCTAAGCCGCGCCGGATCAGGGTTCCCAGATCATGCCTTTCAGGTGCGAAGGGCATTTGTAGGTCTTGAATTGGAACGAAAGGGTAAACTGCGCCATCAGGTATTGATCCTTGGTGGCATTGTCGCCGCGTTGTTTGCCCGCGCGGCCCAGTTGCTGCCCGTCTACGGCTATGGAGCGGTCCTGCAGCTGTGAAGCTACATTGGGGCGCATCGGGTCGATTACGAAGCGTTCCTTACCCACATAGGTATTACTTACATCGTCGATGTAATCGGTAAGGGTAAAGCGGTTTACGATCTCGAAACCAAAGTTCATGCCCGGCCTGAGCCAGTATTTGATACCTACGCCAACCGGGAAGCAAATACTGACGTTGTTGTACTTGCGGTCGGCAAATTCAGCGGTATTCTGGCCTTCTGTACCCAGGGGTTTCAGGCTGTAGCGCCTGCCGTTATAGATCGTGTAAGGATCGTAGTAGAAAGCGCCGATACCACCGGTAAGATAAGGGGTAAAACGGTGTTGCGGGTTGCCGGTCTCGAACCAGAAAAAGTTGAATTCGGCCATGGCTACAGCTTCTACGATATCGGAACGGAAGTTGAGGTTACGCTGCTTCTGGAATTCGTTGGACGAATACTGGTCGTCGTAACCTACTTTGGTATAATTAATCGCCGCCCTGGCAGAGATATAAGGATTGAAATGGTAACGGAAAAATACGCCGCCCGCAGGACGGATGTATTTCATGCCGTAATTGGGATTAAGATCGCCGAAGTAAGTTGACCCGCCAAGCTGTACACCATATTCTGTCGACTTGTAAAATTCCTGGGCCGAAGCCTGCAGGATGCCGGTAATAGACAGGGAAAGTAAAAAAAGCTTTTTCAAACGTGGGAACATGATTTAAGCCGTAGGTCAATTTGTATAAACGCTAAATTAACCAATTTATTATGATTACGGGCATCCTTAAAACAAAATTTGACAAACGCCCTTTACGGTGTTTGTCAAATTCTATATACATGCAGATGCAATATTTTATTTTTTGATGTACATCACCTCTTTCACCAGGTTTACGGTACGGGCTACATCCGGCAGGTATTTGGCTACCAGGTTAGGCGCGTAGTGCATATTGGTATCGGCAGAGGTAATGCGGTGGATCGGTGCATCCAGGTAATCGAATGCATCTTTCTGTACCCGGTAAGAGATCTCCGAAGATACAGAAGCGAAAGGCCACTGTTCTTCCACGATCACCAGCCTGTTGGTTTTCTTCACCGAGTTGATGATGGTTTCATTGTCCAGCGGACGAATGGTACGCAGATCGATCACTTCGGCGCTGATACCCTCTTTGGCCAGCTCTTCAGCCGCACCCAGCGCTACTTTCATCATTTTGTTGAAAGATACGATGGTCACGTCCGTGCCTTCCCGTTTTACGGAAGCTTTACCAATCGGGATCAGGTATTCTTCTTCCGGTACTTCAGCCAGGTCGCCGTACATCACTTCCGATTCCAGGAAAACAACCGGGTCATCGTCGCGGATAGCGGACTTCAGCAGGCCTTTGGCATCGTATGGATTGGATACGGATACTACTTTTAAACCGGGGATATTGGCGTACCAGCTTTCAAATGCAGAAGAGTGCTGCGCACCCAGCTGACCGGCAGAGCCGTTGGGTCCCCTGAATACGATCGGGCAGCCGAATTGACCACCACTCATGGATAACATTTTGGTAGCGTGGTTCAGGATCTGGTCCAGGGCCAGTACGGCAAAGTTCCAGGTCATAAATTCCACAACAGGACGCAGGCCGTTGGAGGCGGCGCCTACAGCAATCGCTGCAAACCCCAGTTCTGCGATAGGAGTATCAATTACACGACGGGGTCCGAACTCGTCCAGCATGCCCTGGCTTACTTTATAAGCGCCATTGTACTGTGCTACTTCTTCACCCATTAAAAACACACGCTCGTCACGGCGCATCTCTTCACTTAGTGCTTCACGCAATGCCTGACGGAAAGCTATTTCTGCCATAA
Source organism: Taibaiella chishuiensis (assembly GCF_003014535.1). Classification (GTDB taxonomy): domain Bacteria; phylum Bacteroidota; class Bacteroidia; order Chitinophagales; family Chitinophagaceae; genus Taibaiella; species Taibaiella chishuiensis. The sequence continues at coordinate 59,665 of NZ_PYGD01000004.1, forward strand.
ATTTTGTCCTTTAGTTTAAAAGGGAGTAAAAATAAGGGTATTCGCTTGAAATGCTTACAAAAACGGGCATCCGGATTTTTCCGGATGCCAATTCTTGACTCATGTCAATTTATTTTTTTTCTTCTGCTTTCTTCTCTCCGGCAGGTTTAAGATTAAAGAAAACTTTATTGGTGCCTTTTTCGAGTTTCAGACGCAGGTCGGAAGCTGTCAGTTTTTCAACCAGGAAAGTATCCATCTGGCCGGGGCCTTTAGCAGGGTCGATAGCAGTCAGTACGAGTTTTTTGTTGTCGATCAGCTGCCATTTCAGCGAATCGGTATTGCCACCGCCTTCGAACACGATGATGCCGTCTTTGCGGAAGTTCATAGAACCTTGCTTAGCGCTGGCTTCCTGTTGTTCTTTGAACGTTTGCATTTCTTTTTTCATCAGCATTTTGATGCTGTCGAGGTTGGTTGTACGGAAATACATCGCCATCGAGCTGTCTACGGTAGTCATAGTATCGATAGCTTTTTCACGCACCTTCATCATAGAGTCGGCAGTAGGACTTTCAATGGTGTCCATTTGCCATTTGCGTACGATCTGATCTTTTGAAGATTGGCATGCTGCCAAAAAAAGAAGGCTGCAGCCTGCAGCGAAAAGGATGTTTTTACGAGTCATGGGCGCAAAGTTATCATTTTACTTAATTATTTGTATAGTTTGGATTTTTTTCTTTTAGCGGTTGTAACACCATAAACTTAGGTGCGATCGGCGTGCCCTGCTTAAGGCCTTCCGGAAGCGCCTGCAGCGCCCTGGCCGGGCCATCAAGGCGCTTTTTTCGCACGGGAAATTAATAATATTTTCACATGCTGCACCCCCTCTGAAGGGCGCGGATAACCCGCCTGCCGCTTATACGAATCGCAGAAATTTTTTTACCACGATGCATTTTTATTTTTAGATTCCCGTAAAAACCATATTCTTTCTAAATTGAATAATAAATACTAAATATTACAGGCGTGCCTGTTGCATAAATGTTTGCAATATTACCGGTTAAGATAAAGTCCTGGTATTTATATGGATATATGCAAATATGACTTGGCCGGTACCTTTTCCTGCGCCGTCATACGCTTTTTGCGGTCTGTGGATTTTTATCCACAACCGGGGATAAGGTTCGCGCGTAGTTATTAAAAAATCATTAACTTTAGCCGTTTTTTAAAAATTATTCAGCTAATTTATGTCTCAAGTAACAGAAAAAAAAGAAACAGTGAAAGTAGAAACTATAGGTTTGGACGAGGCTGCCAAGGAGCGTATATCCAAAATTAAAACGGTTACCGTAATCGGTGCCGGTACTATGGGTAATGGTATTACGCACGTTTTCGCACAATACGGTTGTAAAGTGCATATGGTGGATATCAGCCGCGAGGCGCTCGACAAGGCAATCGCCAAGATCGGTTCCAATATGGACCGCCAGATCGCCAAGAATGTGATCACTGAAGCCGATAAGGCAACCGCCATCGCCAACATCGTTCCCTACACCGACCTCGGTGAAGCCGTACAGGATGCTGACCTGGTTATAGAAGCCGCATCTGAAAACATCGACCTGAAAATCCGGATCTTCGAAGACCTGGATCGTCTTTGCCCTGAAAAAACCATCCTGGCTACCAACACTTCTTCCATTTCTATTACCCGCATCGGTTCGCACACCAAACGCCCGGGTAAGGTGGTAGGTATGCACTTCATGAACCCTGTACCGGTTATGCGCCTGGTAGAGATCATCAATGGCTATGCTACCGATAAAGAAGTTACCCAAACGGTATACGATCTTTCCAAAATGCTGGGCAAAGTGCCTTGCGTGGTAAACGACTATCCCGGCTTTATCTCTAACCGTATCCTGATGCCGCTGATCAACGAAGCGATCCTTTCCCTGCAGGAAGGTGTTGCCGGTGTTGAAGAGATCGATACCATCATGAAGCTCGGTATGGCCCACCCGATGGGACCTTTACAACTGGCCGACTTTATCGGTCTGGATACCTGCTACTCTATTATGAACGTACTGCACATGGGCTTCGGCAACCAGAAGTATGCACCGGCTACGCTGCTGTGCAATATGGTTCAGGCCGGTTTCCTCGGTGCGAAGAGCGGCGAAGGTTTCTACAAGTATACCCCGGGCAGCAAAGAGCTCGTAGTAAGCGAGCGTTTCCGCAGCAAACAATGGCAGATGTAATTTCCTGCTTTAATCTTATACCGGCGGGTTGTTCCTTGGAACAACCCGCTTTTTTTATGCCTTGTTTTCCAGGGGGAGTGCTTTCAGATAGGTACGCGCATGGGGGCCTTCGTTAAAGAGCAGGTCGAGTATCGAACAGTCGGGCTGGAAGCCGCAACGGTCGGCAAATACCTGGTAATAAGGCGGCATATCGCTAAGCAGTGCTTGTTGGGGGAGCAGGGCGGTACGCAGGTCGGTTTGGCCGGCATAAGTGTGCTGGTAAATAGTAGTTGTTGCCAGCTGTAAACCCAGGCCCAGCAATTGATCGACCAGGATGATGCTGTTCCTGTTCCAGTCGGCGAGCTGGCCGGCAGGAGCTTCAAATGCAGGCCTGATGCGGTATTCGAAGTGTTCGAAAAAAGGGGCATTGCCGTAAAGCGATACAATGGTCTTCCAGTGGTTATCCTGCCAGTTGGTACGGTCGGAGATCTGTACCTCCTGCACGGCTATGCGTTGGTTACGGCCGCGGTCGAGCGGCAGGCTCATCAGGAGTTTGCCTTCGGGAGCGGCCAGGTAATAACGGTTGCGGTAACTCATTTTCTGGTAGTGCTCGGCAGCGTCGAACGTTACGCTGCCCGCCTGCAGGGCGTAGGCCCACCAGCTTACCGGCGGGAACGGAATAAAGGAAGAGATCATTGGGGCCATGTGCGGATCAGGGGGCGGGGAAATTTTGAGTTTTGAGTTTTGAATTTTGAGTGTTGGGTATTGAGTATTGAGTATTGAGTATTGAGTATTGAGTATTGAGTATTGAGTATTGAGTATTGAGTGTTGAGTAATGTGTATTGAAGGGATGGATGTCATGCGGAGTAAAACTAAGCATCTTATCGGTTAGCAGGCTTTGTCTACGGGCGAATGTTACGCGAGTTATGCTTATCGCTTACCTGCACTTACGCTACCTCCATTGTCATTCTTCGTAAGTAAGGGCTTATTATCGCTTACGCTCCCTCCATTAAGATCCTTCGCTGCGCTCAGGATGACAAAGGGCTCCCTCGGGAAGGTAAGGCTTATTACCGCTTATGCGCCCTCCATTAAGATCCTTCGCTGCGCTCAGGATGACAAGGGGCTCCCTCGGGAAGGTAAGGCTTATTACCGCTTGTGCGCTCTCTATTAAGATCCTTCGCTGCGCTCAGGATGACAAGGGCCTCCCTCGGGAAGGTAAGGCTTATTACCGCTTATGCGCCCTCTATTAAGATCCTTCGCTGCGCTCAGGATGACAATGGCTCCCTCTGTAAGGTAAGGGCTTATTACCGCTTATGAGCCCTCTATTAAGATCCTTCGCTGCGCTCAGGATGACAATGGCTCCCTCCGTAAGGTAAGGGCTTATTACCGCTTATGCTCCCTCCATTAAGATCCTTCGCTGCGCTCAGGATGACAATGGCTCCCTCGGGAAGGTAAGGCTTATTACCGCTTGTGCGCCCTCCATTAAGATCCTTCGCTGCGCTCAGGATGACAATGGCTCCCTCTGTAAGGTAAGGGCTTATTGCCGCTTGTGCGCCCTCTATTAAGATCCTTCGCTGCGCTCAGGATGACAGGGGCTCCCTCGGGAAGGTAAGGCTTATTACCGCTTTCGCTCCCTCCAGTAAGATCCTTCGCTGCGCTCAGGATGACAATGGCTCCCTCTAACATCTCACATCTAACATCTCACATCTAACATCTCATATCTAACATCTCATATCTAACATCTCACATCTCATATCTCACATCTCATATCTCATATCTCACATCTCAACATTAAACACTACTCATCCCCGGCTTCGATCCTTTCTACCTTGGTAATGCCCGGGATAGCGCCCAGCTTGATACACAGCTCGTCGAGTTCTTCGCGGTCGTGTACAAACACCATGATCGTACCTTCGAATACACCGTCGGTAGAGTCGACGCTGATCGAACGCATGTTCATGTTGAGCTCGTCGGTAATTACGTTGGTAATGTTGCGGATGATGCCCACGTCGTCAAGCCCGGTAAGCTTTACGCCCGTAAGGAACGATATCTCTTTGTTCTTGGCCCATTTGGTCTTCACGATACGGTGGGCATAGTTGGCCATCAATTGTGCCGCATTCGGACAGTCGTTACGGTGTATCTTCAGGCCTTCGCCCGAGGTGATAAAGCCGAATACGGCATCGCCCGGGATCGGCTGGCAACACTGCGCCAGCTTATACAGGATCTTATCGGAACTTTCGCCAAAGATGATCAGCTCGGTACCTTTGCCAACGGTTTCTTTGTCTTCGTGGTGCTTCTTAGGTTCCGATTTTATCACTTCCTTCACCGGTTGTACCAGCTTGTCGCCGGCAATGGTAAAGGTTTTGAGCGGTTTCAGATCAAAAGAGCCTACCGCTATGCCATAGTAAAGGTCGAGCGGCGAGGCCAGTTTAAAGAAGTTGGTAATCTCGTTGATGTTGTGCGATGAGGGCTGCAGGCCCATATGGTCGAGCTTGCGGTGCAGCATATCTTTGCCATCCTCTGCAATGCGCCGTTTCTCTTCACGCAGATAATATTTGATCCTCGACTTGGCTTTGGCCGTAACCACGAAGTTGAGCCAGTCTTCGGTAGGTTTTTGTTTCGAAGAGGTAATGATCTCGATCTGGTCGCCGCTTTTCAGCACATTACTGATCGGTGTAAGGCGGTAGTTAACCTTGGCGCCGATACAACGGGCGCCCAACTCCGAGTGGATGTCGAAGGCGAGATCGAGTGCGGTAGCACCTTTGGGCAATACGCGCATATCCCCTTTGGGGGTATATACATAAATTTCTTCGGTAAACAGGTCGAGCTTGAAGTCCTGTACAAAATCGAGCGTATCCGTATCGGGGTTGTTCAGTACTTCGCCGATATGTTTGAGCCAGGCATCCAGCTTGCTTTCGCTGGTAGCGCCTTCTTTATATTTCCAGTGTGCGGCGAGGCCTTTCTCGGCAATCTCGTTCATACGCTCGGTACGGATCTGCACTTCCACCCAGCGCCCGCCGGGGCCCATCACCGTGGTATGCAGGGCTTCGTAACCATTACTTTTAGGCATGCTCAGCCAGTCGCGTAAGCGCTCGGGGCTTGGCTGGTAATAATTGGTAATGATCGAGTACGCTTTCCAGCAGTCGGCCTTTTCTCTTTCCCTGGGCGACTTCAGGATAATACGGATGGCAAACAGGTCGTACACCTCGTTAAAGGCCACGTGTTTGGTGCGCATTTTATTCCAGATCGAGTGGATGGACTTAGGCCGGCCGTAGATCTCGAAGTCGAAGTCCTGCCCGGAAAGCTCTTCTTTGACCGGTTTGATAAATTCGTTGATATAGCGGGTACGGTCGCGTTTCGTTTCCTTCAGGCGGCGAACGATGTCGAGGTACACATCGGGTTGGGTATACTTGAGCGCAAGGTCTTCCAGCTCGGTCTTGATCTCGTACAAACCCAGGCGGTGGGCCAGGGGCGTAAAGATATAAGTCGTTTCCGAGGCGATCTTGAGCTGTTTTTCACGGGTCATACTGGTCAGCGTACGCATGTTATGCAGGCGGTCGGCCAGTTTGATCAGGATCACGCGGGGGTCTTCGGCCAGGGTCAGCAGGATCTTCCGGAAGTTCTCGGCCTGCATCGAGGCCGTGGCTTTGATGTCCACCACGTTCGATATCTTGGTCAGCCCGTCGATAATGCGGGCATAGGTTTCGCCGAATTCATGGCTGATGTCTTCCAGGCTGATCTCGGTATCTTCTACCACATCATGCATCAGGGCGCAGCAGGCGGAGGTAACGCCCAGGCCGATCTCTTCCACCACGATGCGGGCTACGGCCAGGGGATGCAGGATATAAGGTTCGCCCGATTTGCGGCGCATATCCTTATGTGCATCGGCGGCCAGTTCGAATGCGCGGCGCAGGTGTTTCCGGTCTCCTTTTTTAATTCGCTGTTTGAGGGCACGCAGTAAGGCACGGTATTCTCTTAAGATCAGTTTCTTCTCCTGTTCCTCATCTATGGGTTGCGTATATAATAACGGGGTACTCATATTTTAATCTTGTTCTGTAGTCTAATTTACAAAATAAAACGGAAACCTGTGGGGCTTCCGTTTCAGCAATTCCTTGCAACAGTAGTTTTATTTATCTGCTGATGATCATCTTGGCAGACTGTATGATTTTACCGAATTTATCGCGGGCAACAACCATGTAAATGCCTGCTGCGGCGCTTCCCAGGTTATTGAAGGTAAACTCGGCGGTATTTTTATCAAATACGGATTGCTCGTCTATCTTACGGCCGATCAGGTTTACGATCTCGATCTTGCTCACCTCGTTGCGGAGGGAAGAAGACAGGCGAACGGTCGCAACGGTATTGGCCGGGGTAGGGTATACCACGATGGTGCGGTCCTGGTTGGAAATTACATTTTTCTCCCCGTTTTGGGCAAAGGCAGCGTCCGGATTAACCAGCGCTATGCCCGCAAGGATCAGTAAAAAAGTAAGCTTGTATATAAGTTTCATAGACTGTGTATTAGGATTGTGTTCGTATTGTTTTAACGGATTTCGGCTTATAAAAAGCAAATTATGATGCAAATATAGGTACTGGAATTATTTTTTTCTATTTTTTGTGCAAAAAATTACAAAAATTAACCATAGACATATTCTATAATCCGTATTGTAACCGCATGCATCATGGCTTCTTTATGGATAACACAAAACATATGCCAATGTTTAAACTTCCTGCAGCGATGACAAAATATTGACTTTTGGCAGGCCTCCGGGTTTAATCTGTCCCGGTAAAGACAACCGGGGAACCTGTTTACCCCTAATCCGTCAGGAAAATAAAACAGGTTCCCGGCAAAATGGCTTAACGGATGTCAGGTACATAAGGCATCATCATCCAGATGCGGTTCTTTTGCTCCTGCATGGTCTTCAACATACGGAACCAGCGGTACTCGCGGCCCAGTTCCCTTTCCAGGAATTGCTCGGCCAGTATTTTTTCGCTGGTGCTGCTGCCCTGCACCATACGCATGAATTTTTCCAGTTTGTCTTCGGCAGCCGGGTAGGTTACCAGTTTGTAATCTTTAAGTTTGGCAATGGTCGCCGCACTGGCTACCGCGCGGTCGAGACCGCCTATGGCATCTACCAGCCCGTTTTTCAAACCTGCGGTACCGGTCCATACACGGCCCTGTCCGATGCTGTCCACATAAGCCACATCCATTTTACGGCCGGCAGCCACGCGGCTTTTAAACGTCGCGTAGATGGTATCCACGCTGTTCTGGATAAATTTCTTTTCCTGTTCGGTCATGGGGCGGTTCATATTCGGGAAGTCGGCGTAAGGAGCGTTTTTCTCGCCGTCGAACGTAACGCCCAGTTTCTCGTTAAAGAATGCCTGGGTATTAAACATCATACCGAATACGCCGATACTGCCGGTAATGGTATTGGGCAGGGCAAAAATGCTGTCGGCCTGGCAGGAGATGTAATAACCGCCGCTGGCTGCAAGGTCGCCCATCGATACGACGATTGGTTTTTTCTTGCGCAGCAGTTGCAGTTCGCGCAGGATCACTTCGGAGGCCAGGGCGCTGCCGCCTGGTGAGTTTACGCGCATTACCACGGCCTTAATCCGGTCGTTGTCCCGCACTTTACGGATCTCTTTGATAAATGTTTCAGAGGCGATCTGCTGGCCCGAGCCGGAGCCGGTACCGTCTACGATCTCGCCTTCGGCCACCAGTATGGCGATGCTGTTGTCGCTGGTTTTATCTTTTACCGAGTTTACATAGTCGCTGATCGAGCTGAAGCGGATCTTGTCTTTTTCTTCGATACCGGTCTGTTTGCGCAGCAGGCTTTCTACCTCGTCTTTATAACGCAGGCCATCGGCCAGTTTATAGTTGATGGCATCGTGCGCGGTTTGTACGGCGCCCTGTTTGGCCCAGCCGTTAATGGTGGCGGTATCGGCTTGGGTATGCTCGCTGATGGCCAGCAGCATTTCGTTCCATACGTCCTGCTGTAATGCGGCCTGCTGTTTGCGGTTGGGCTCGCTCATCTTGTCCATGCGGAAAGGCTCGGTAGCGCTTTTGAACTGGCCGCAATAGAAGATCTCGGGTTGTACTTTCAGTTTGTCGAGCGCGCCTTTGAAGAAGGTGATCTGCGAGGAAAGGCCCTTCAGCTCTACCGTTCCGAGCGGGTTGATAAATACGCTGTCGGCTACGGAAGCAATAAAGTAATCGGCCTGGGGAATGAAGTCGCCGTAAGCATAGATGAATTTTTTGCTGGATTTAAAATCCTTGAGGGCATTCCTGATCTGCTGGGCCGTGGCCAGGCCATTGGGCGAGCCGCCGGCTTTCAGGTAGATGCCTTTGATATTGTTATCCGTTTTGGCATAGGCAATGCTCTTCAGCAGGTCGTGGAGGCCGGCCGACTGGCTGTTGCCGCCGGTGAAGAGGGCCAGCGAATTGCTTTCGCCCAGTTCGTGGAAATTATCGGTGAGATCAATAAATAGTATAGATTTGTCCTTGACCAGGGATTGTTCTTCTTTAACGGCAGCTCCGGATATAGATTTGGAGATAGAACCGATAATGGCGAAGAAAGCTATAAAGAAAATAACTCCTGCAACGACCAGCGCTAAAAGCGAAGCGAAGAAAAACTTAAAAAACTGTTTCATATTAAATTATACATTTGGAGCAAAGATAGCTTTCTGGCCGGTAAATCATTCACCCCTTTGAGGTGGTTTAGCGTTGCCGGTATGCAGGTTGATAATATTTAACATTATGGATAAAGCTTTTTCCTTTTCCTACCGGTTGCTGACAGATGCCAGCGGGCTGGAACCCGCAGAGGCAGCGCTGTTGGCGGCAGCCAACGAGGCGCAGCAGCTGGCTTATGCACCTTATTCCCGCTTCGAGGTGGGCGCCGCGCTGTTGCTCGACGACGGGGCTATTGTAAAAGGGGGCAACCAGGAAAATGCTTCCTACCCGGCGGGTATCTGCGCCGAACGTACCGCCTTGTCGGCAGCTTCCTCCCTGTACCCCGGCGTGCCCATAAGCGCTGTCGCCATCGCTTACCGCAACCTGGACCGCAACGACCAGGGGGAAATGATCCTTTCGCCCTGTGGCATTTGCCGGCAGAGCCTGCTGGAAGCTTTCTCGCGCCAGGAAAAAAAGATAAAAATCATTATGAGCAGTCCCGCAGGCCGTATAATCGTGCTGGATAGCGTCGAAAACCTGCTCCCCTTCAGCTTTTCAGGCAGTTTTCTATAAAAAAATAAAATGCCCGGGATAGGGGTGTGGCTTTATTTAATTGTCATATTACGGTAATTGTTGACAGTTCAACTTGATACTATCAACAATTAACGCTATTTTTAGCCCAATTATTAAAGTTTTTAAATAAAATCTTTGTTTTAATGGCATTATTTGATTATGTATTAGAGCCGCCATCCTATGGGTGGAAAGATGAGCAGGGCAACCTGGTGAAACCAACACCAGCAATGATTTTGAAAGAGTTTTCGAGGAGGCTGAACATTTTCCGATGCCGTAAAAACTGGATGACTTTTACCAGCTGGGTACAGTTATTCTGCCTGTTGCCCTTCCTGTTTGTTTTCCTGTTTTATCATTTCAACTGGTGGTTTGTCGCAGCCGGTTTTGTGTACAGTATGATCCTGATGGGTACCCACGGTACGATCTGGTATCACCGTTACTGTACCCACGGCGCCTATACCTTCAAAAATAAATTCTGGCGTTTCGTTACCCAGCACCTGGTGATCAAAACGGTATTCGAAGAGATCTATGCCGTATCCCACCATGTGCATCATGCCAAATCGGATGAGCCGGGCGATCCCTACAATGCCAGCGCCGGCTTCCTGTATTGCTTCCTGGCCGATGCCAATCACCAGCCCATTAACCGTAATCTTTCTGAAGAGGACTATAACCGCGTGGTGAACCTGATGAAGCATACCGGCGTTACCCCCAATAGCTATGCACAATACAAGCGTTGGGGCAGTATCGACAGCCCTGCACGGGTACTGCTCAGCTGGGCCCTGAACTGGGGCTTCTGGTTCGGCGCCTTCTACCTGCTCGGTCAATTCATTTTTAACGATGGTATTGGCTTTGCCTGCGCCCTGTTCGGTTCTGCTTTTGTATGGACGGCCGGTGTACGTACCTTCAACTACGAAGGTCATGGCAAGGGTAAAGACAAACGTGTGGATGGTGTCGATCATAACCGCAAGGACATGTCGATCAACCAGATCTGGCCGGGTTATGTAGCCGGCGAGTGGCACAACAACCACCACCTGTATCCGGCCAGCGCCCGTTCAGGTTTCCTGCCTTACCAGCTCGACCTGGCTTATTGTTATGTAAGACTGCTGAGCCTGATCGGCGGGGTAGACTCTTACCGCGATGCGAAAAAGCAATTCCTGGAAAATTATCATGCTCCTTACCTGGCCCAGAAAAAGGCCAATGGTAAGCTGAAAGAGGAAGTAGTGGAAGCTTAAGTTCTTCCGTCTTTTCCAATATAAAAAACTGATGCCGTTTCCGCCCCGGAAACGGCATTTTTTATGCCCGGTATGGAGTCCCCCGGTGTTATACCGTGTTGTGGATAGGTAAAGCAGGCACGATCTTTACCAAAGGCCCGGGATTTAGAGCTGATCCGGAGTTTGAAAAAGAGGATAGGAAGAAGAACAAAAATGCGCTTTACCCGGCAGGGCAAAGCGCATTAGGTAAGGGTAAATTATCGTTATGCGGAAACGGTTGCCAGGGTTGTTGTTCCTTTTTTAGAGCAGGCAAACAGCAATACATAGGTAATCGCAGCATTGATGATCAGCAGTTCTACACCGATCTTGTACTGGCCAAAGATGCTTTCCGATAAGCCTTTCAGGCTTGCGGCACTGGCGGGGGAGAGATTCATCTTCGGCACATACCATTGGTAATTGTTAATCATGTCGAGGCCCAGGGTCAGTACCAGCGCGGCGATACAGATGACCAGCGGGGCGCCGGGCGCTACGCTCCTGCGTGTAAGGATGCCGAAGGCAAAAAGCCCCAGCAGCGGTCCGTAGGTAAAGCCGGCCAGTTTAAGCAGGATATCGATAAGCGAACCATTGTCTACTTCGCGGAAAAAGAAGATGCATAACAGGAATACGAAGGCGAAGATATTGTGCACGATAAGCCGTACCCGGGTCTTCTTCTTTTCGTCCCAATCTGTTTTCTTTTGTATGCCCAGCATATCGATACAGAACGAAGAGGTAAGCGCGGTAAGCGCGCCATCGGCACTGGGAAACAGGGCCGATATCAACCCGATCATAAAACATACTGTAATAGCAAAGGGAATGCCATTGCTCAATATCGCCACCGCGGGGAAGAGATCGTCTCCCTTTACGGTAAGTGCATTGGCCTGGGCATACATCGTGAGCACGCCGCCCAGGAAGAGGAAGATAAACACGACGATCATCTGCAGGGTACCCATTACGACCATGTTTTTCTGCGAGTCCTTCAGGTTGCTCACACTGATATTTTTCTGCATCATTTCCTGGTCGAGCCCTGTCATGGCGATGGTAATAAAAGCGCCGCCCAGGATCTGTTTCAGGAAGTAGTTGCCGGGCAGGGGATCGGTGGCAAATATTTTGGTCATCCCTTTTTCCCTGATAGCGGCCCAGGCCTCGCCCAGTCCGAAGTTGAGCTGGCCAGCCAGGTATACGAGGCTCACGATAAGGGCCAGGAGCATAAAGGTGGTCTGCAGCGTATCGGTCCATACAATGGTCTTTACACCGCCCCGGTAGGTATAAAGCAGGATGAGGCCGAGGATAACAACAGCCGTGAGCTCGAAGGAGATACCCAGGTCGCGGAGCACAAAGGTTTCCAGTACTTTAATAACCAGGTACAGGCGCAAAGTGGCACCCAGTGTGCGTGACAGGATGAAGAACAGGGCGCCGGTCTTATGGGCGTTTACGCCCAGCCTTCGTTCGAGGTAGGTATAGATCGACGTCAGCTTCATTTTATAATACACCGGCAGTAGTACATAGGCCACGATAAAATAGCCGATCCAGTAGCCGATCACCACCTGGAAATAACCGAAGGCGCCCGCGCCAACCGTGCCGGGCACACTGATAAAGGTCATACCCGAAAGCGAAGTGCCGATCATGCCAAAGGCTACCAGCCACCATTTGCTGCTGCGGTTGCCTACAAAGAAAGATTCGTTGTTGCTGCCGCGCGAGGTATAAAAAGCTACTCCCAGCAGCAGGAGGAAGTAGGCCAGGATAATAAACAGTAGGATCTGCTGATGATTCATGAAGTCTACAGATTAGACGGCGGCCGCCCGGCCGCCCGTTACAGGCAGCAAATGTAATCGTTATTCGTAAAAAAGCGCTGCTTTAGTGCATGGTGAATACGGTAAGGATGCCCAGGCCGGCCAGCAGTACGAAAAACAAGGCCAGGTTAATGAAGAAGATGAAAAACGATTTGAGCGCAGAAATCATCATGCTTTCGCCATACATTTTATGATGCCCGCGGGCAAAGTAATAGACGAACCAGGAGAAAACGAGCAGCGAACTGATCGCGTAAATATAAGTAGCGGTACGTTCGTAGCTGAAGACCAGGTTTAAAGGCAACAGCGAATTTACAATATTGAGCAGGGTAAAGGCCAGCAGCAGGAAGGAGAAATAATGCAGCGTAAATATGGCATGATCGAAATAATACCATCGCTTCCGGTTATGAAACAGCCCGACTACCAGGGCGAAGACGGGCATATAGACAAAGAGGCCCTTGGGAAAGTTATGCGCAAAAGATTCGTTGAACTTTTCGGCCAGCTCTTCCTGTTTGTATTTACCGAGTTCGATCATTTTCTTTTCGGTCCAGTAGTCGAAGGCATTGAGTTTATTGCCTGCAGGTAAGGCCTGTTGCAGGGAGTCGAGCTGCGCCTGCGTATGGTAATGGCTCCGGGCATAAAACTGCGTACCATTCCTGAGCCCGATACCGTAGAGTGCTTCATCGGTATGTGCTTCGGCCCGCTGGATAACAGGATCGGGATACTTAAAGTCGCCCGTGAGGTCGGGCAACAGGTAAGGAATAAAAAACGCGACAAAACTGACGAATATATACAGGCGTACCGGCGGCAGGAAGCTGTTGCGTTTGCCGGCCAGGTAGGTTTTGGTCAGGTAGGCCGGGCGGCCCAGCAGGTATTTGATGGTGCGCCAGAAACTGTTGTCGTAATGGGTTACGTCCTCTGCAAAATGCCTTACCAGGTGCCCGAATGATTGCCGGGTCTCGATATTTTCCTGGCCGCAGTAACTGCAGTACCGTTGTGGTACTGTGTGCCCGCAATTCTGGCAGGTAGGGTCTTTACGCACATGATGTTTGCTCATAGGATGCTTGAATGGAAAGCGATTACAAGAAATGGAAAAAATGCCGAATCCCCAAGTGCTCCTGAAAAGAAAACATCCGCCGGAACATAGCGCCGGCGGATGTTTACAGGTAGTTGTGTATTGCTGTTAATGCAGGTTGACGATGGTAAACATCACGAATGCCAGCAATAAGACCAGGAACAACAGGGTGTTGAGGCCATAGATCACCACGGATTTACTCCAGGAGATGATCCGGTGTTCGCCGTACATTTTATGATGTGCCCGGAAGAAATAATAGACACTCCAGGCGGACAGGATCAGGATAAACAGGATGTTCGTCTTGTTGGAGGTCATAACCAGGTGCCAGGGCAGCATATTTTTCAGGATGCTGAGTAGGGTAAATAAAAGCAACAGGAACGAAAAATAATGCAGGGTAAAGATCCCGTGGTCAAAAAAGAACCAGCGTTTTTTACCATGAAACAACCAGATGATCAAAGCGAATATAGGCAGGTAAATAAACAGGGCTTTAGGAAAATTATGGACCAGGTTACTGTACATTTTTTCCTTCAGCACTTCGCCCGACAGGGTATTGAGGTGGCTCAGGCGCCTGTTGAAATAGCGTTCCAGCCAGTCGTCGCGTTGGGCCGGGGGCAGGCTGCGTTGTACGGAGTCGTAGGCCTCGGGCGAGCGGAAATCGCTGAAGGTGGCCTGCACTGCCCGGTTGGAATCGGCCGAATGAAAGGTGATCGGTTCGGGTTCGTTATCCAGGCGTTCGAATGCACTGCCGGCACTGCGCAGACCGGTCTTGAGCAGTGAGGGGCCCTGGCCTTCTTTATTAAAGTGTGGCAATATGCCGGGCAGGAAGAAGGCTACGAAACTGATGAAGATATACAGCTTCACCGGCGCCACGTAGCTTACCCGCTTCCCGGCCAGGTAGGTTTTGGTGAGATACGCCGGTCGGAATAATAAGTATTTGATGGTCTTCCAGAAATTACCTTCGTAATGTGTAAAGTCTTCGACAAAGTGGCGTACCAGGTGGCCGAACGACTGGCGGGTCTCAATGTTTTCCTGGCCGCAGGAGTTACAGAAACGGTCTACTTCGTGCCCGCAGTTCTGGCATATTTTTTCCTTGCGTAAATGATGCTTGCTCATGGATAGGGGATTTGCCCGGTAGATGGGAAAACCGTTGCAAGAAATGGAAAAAAAATGCTTTCTCAAAACATCGGACAAAAAAACGGATCCGCTGCAGGAGCAGCGGATCCGGGAATAAATTGATGCGTAAAGGATCAGAAGCCGATATTGACACCGATCCTGAAGTCGATACGGTCGGCATAAGGGCTCAGGGAGTAACGGTTGCCCTGCTGGTCGCGGCGGGTATTGCCGGGTATATCCTGCAGCACATCGTACAGCGCCATGATCACGAAAGACAGGTGCTCGCCCACGGGCTGGCGGTAACCGCCACCCAGCAACAGGCAGGGTACATTGTATTTGGTCTTGGTGGAGTACACCCCGTTATAGTCGGAGTAGTAATCGTTAAACGACATGAAATTGTACTCGAACTCTGCATGGACAAAAAAGTTTTGCAGGAATACGTACCTGGCCCATAAACCGGTGGAGAATACGCTGGACTTATAGTCGTAGTAATCGTAGCCCGAAGTCTGGTAGTTGTATACCGGGATATAATTCTTAACCCGGAAATACTGGTACCCCAGGCTTACCCCGGCTGCAAAATTATCGGTAATGCGGTATCCGAAGATCGGGGCAACGCTTACCGCCGTGGTATTACCGAACGATAAGCCAAGACCACCACCAAAGATCAGGCGATTGGGGTCAAATCCCTTTTTGGTCTGGTTCGCTTTATACCTGGCTTCGCCCCCGCGGCCGCTGCTGTTGTATACCTCCTGGGCATGCATGCTGTAGCAGGTAAGGCTCAATAGGGTAATCCAAAGGAATCTTTTCATAATATTATTTTCAGAATACACAACAAAGGTAAGGCAATTCACTAATCTGTAGACGATGTGGTTGTCCTTAGCCTTGGCTCGTTAACAATACAAAAACGGAACTCAGAATACCTTGCCGGGATTGAGAATGCCATTGGGGTCAAAAACTTTTTTGATCTCGCGCATCAGTCCCAGCTGGATATCATTAAATACGATATCCATATAAGGGCGTTGTACATAACCGATACCATGTTCCCCGCTGATCGTGCCTTTTACGGAATGTACATAATGGAATATTTCCCGTATAGCCGTTGGCAGCTCTTCTTCCCAGGTCTTATCGTCGAGGTCGCCTTTTACGATGTTGACGTGCAGGTTGCCATCGCCGGCATGGCCATAACAAACGGATTTAAACCCGTATTTATTGCCTACCGCTTTTACGGTCTGCAGCAGTTCCGGCAGGCGCGACCGCGGCACTACCGTATCTTCTTCTTTATAGATCGACCCGTTCTTAACCGCTTCGCCTACGATGCGGCGCAGTTTCCACAGTTCCTGTTTTTGTTCATGACTTTCGGCAAACAATACCTCGCCGGTGCGGAAGGCGCTAAGCACTTCGCTGATGCCCTCTATTTCGCCAAACAGGACCTCTTTATTATTGCCGTCTACTTCGATCAGCAGGTGGGCCTGTATATCGTCGGGTATGGCTATGGTATTGCTCTGGTAATAGTTCATGGCGCAGGTGAGGGCATCGCGTTCCATAAATTCAAGCGCCGAAGGGGTAAAGCCCGCCAGGAAGATGCGGTTTACCGCAGCGCAGGCATCCGATGCCGAATAGAAGGGCACCAGGATCAGCAGGTTTTCCTTGGGGTAGGGTACCAGTTTCAAAACGATCCTGGTAATAACGGCCAGGGTGCCTTCGCTGCCGGTCAGTAATTGGGTAAGGTTATAGCCGGTGGCGTTCTTAAGGGTGTTGGCGCCGGTCCAGATCACCGACCCGTCGGGCAATACGACTTCGAGGTTAAGCACCGAATCCTTTACAACACCATACTTTACCGCCCTGGGACCGCCGCTGTTTTCCGCCACATTGCCCCCTATAAAGCAGGAGCCGCGGCTCGAGGGGTCTACCGGGTAGAACAGGCCTTTTTCTATCACGGCGTTTTGCAATGCTTCGGTGATCACACCGGGTTCGGTGGTCACCTGGAAGTTGTCGGTATCGATATCCAGGATGTGGTTCATACGGCGCATATCGAGGCATACGCCGCCAAATACCGGTAAGGCGCCGCCGCTCAGGCCGGTGCCTGCGCCCCTGGGCGTTACGGCAATATGGTGGGTATTACAATAGGCAAGCACCTGGCTGATCTCATCCGTAGTTTCGGGCTGCAGCACCACTTCCGGCGGGAATACGAAATCTTCCGTTTCGTCGGAAGCGCAGCGGTCAATATTTTCCTGGTCCACCAGGACACGGTTTTCGGCTAGTATTTTATGGAAAAAAGCAAGGTCCTGTGTCTCTATTTTTTTAAAGGACATGGGTGAAGTAGCTATATGCAAAAAATATGCATGATGAATAATGAGCAAAAGTCCGCGATTTATACCGGAATCAAAAGAATATTTTTTCCGGCGCTGCCGGTAATGATGATGACGGTGGTTTCCTGTACTGCCCAATCCGGCGACCGGCAACCCCGCAACAACAATCATCATAAACCTGTGGAAACCGCTCCCGCGGCTATTTCCAGGCAACAGGAACTGCGTTGCAGCCCTGGTTTCGATACGGCAGCCCTGCGCCACAGCGTGGATAGCCTTGTGGTGTATAAGGCCCACAGGACTATGGATGCCTATGCCGGGCGACGAAAACTGAAAACCTATGTGATCTCGCTGGGGCAGGCGCCCGAAGGACCCAAACAACGCAAAGGCGATCTCAAAACTCCGGAGGGCCTGTATTGTATCGATGGCCGTAATGCGGCAAGCGCCTATCACCGCAATCTTTCCGTATCTTATCCCAATGCTGCAGACCGCTCAAATGCCCGCCGGAAGGGCTATGCGACAGGTGGCGATATCAAGATACACGGCTTGCCGCAGCAGCGCCGCCATGCTCCGGAGGCCTACCTGTACAGCGACTGGACCTGGGGCTGTATCGCGGTATCTGATCGTGAAATAGAAGAGCTTTTTACATATGTACAGCCCGGAACGCCCATCCTTATTGAACCATGATGCTAAATTTACATAGACAATGTCTGTTTCTGAATTTCCTTGCCTTATCTTTGCAGCCTCAAAATTTACTCATTATTTAATCTTGTTGTGGTTTTAGTACAGTCTATGCAATTTAATCCCTGGCACACCGTAAGTTATGGCGACCCCTCCGGCGATATCGTCAATGGAATTATCGAAATCCCCAAAGGCTCCCGGGCCAAATACGAACTGAATAAAGAAACAGGTCTGCTGATGCTCGACCGCGTACTCTATTCCTCCGTATACTACCCGGCCAACTATGGCTTTATTCCGCAAACCTACTGTGACGATGGGGATCCGCTGGATATCCTGATCCTTTCCCAGATCGATATACAGCCCCTGTGTATGGTTCCTGCCAAAATTATCGGTGTAATGCGCATGCTGGACCAGGGCGAAGCCGACGACAAGCTGATCGCCGTATGTGCCAACGATATGAGCGTAGCCCATATCAACGACATTTCCGAAATGCCGGCACACTTCCTGGCCGAAACCCGCCAGTTCTTCGAAGAATATAAAGTACTGGAGAAAAAAGTAGTAAAGATTGAAGAGTTCCAGGGCGCTAAGCTGGCCAAAAAGATCTTCCAGCACGCGATCAACGATTATAATGAAAAAATAAGGCCTACCCTGTAATAAGGGCGGGACAACCGATACAGCAAGAGACCATTCTACAGGATGGTCTCTTTTTTTTGTCCGGCAGGCGCTTCAGCGGGCCCGGCCGGAATCCGGGGAATGTGATTTTATACTGTCCGCCGCACCGCTGCAGGTACCATAAATAGTTGTTTCCCCGCGAGGTCTCCCGCAGGGACCTTGCGGAGAGGCAACCGGGGCTGTTGGGCATTTCACCCCTGGAAACGCCTGTATTGCGGACTGCTTAAAAGCGGCAGTACAGGCGCTTTGCCGGCGGTACTGCCGCCGGGGCTAAAGGACTGGGCGGGCTCCTGTTTTATTTGTAAATTTGCGATTCGTTTTTAAAGCAGCGATCCCACATGTCAGATAATAACAAGAAACTATTCCTGCTCGATGCCATGGCCCTGGTGTACCGTGCCTATTATGCACTGATCCGCAGTCCGCGGGTAACCAGCCTGGGCCGTAATACCAATGCGCAGTTTGGCTTTACCAATACCCTCAACGATCTTATCCAGAAAGAAAAGCCCACCCATATGGCAGTGGTATGGGATACCCATGCGCCCACCGAACGGCATACCGATTTTACGGATTATAAAGCCAATCGCCAGGAAGCGCCCGAAGACCTGCTGGATGCCATTCCCGATATTAAAAGGATCGTGAAGGGCTTTAATATTCCCTGCCTCGAACTCGATGGTTACGAAGCCGACGATATCGTAGGTACGGTAGCGCTGGACGCGGCTTCCAAGGGGTATACCGTATACATGGTAACACCCGACAAGGATTACGGACAGGTAGTGCGCGAAAATGTATTTATCTACAAACCGGGTTATAAGGGCGGTACGTTCGAGATTCTCGGCGAAAAAGAAGTGTGTGAGAAATGGGGTATACAGCAGGTAAGCCAGGTAATCGATATCCTGGGGCTTATGGGCGATGCGGTAGATAATATTCCCGGCATCCCGGGTATCGGGGAGAAGACCGCCGCCAAGCTGCTGGCCGAATACCATACGCTCGAAGAAGTACTGGCCAATGCCGACCATATTAAAGGCGCCCTGGGCGAAAAGGTAAGGAACGGCAAAGAAAGCGCTATCCTTTCCAAAAAGCTGGCTACGATCATTACCAATGTACCCGTCGAGTTTCATGAAGAAGACTTCAAACTCAAAGAATGGAATAAGGAGGAACTGAATACCATTTTCAACGAACTGGAGTTCCGTACCATCGGCGCACGTATCCTGGGCAACGCACCAGGCGCTGCCGGCGCCGCGGCAACCACCACGGGCCAGACCGACTTGTTTGGCAATGCCGTAATAACTAAAGACAATGGCACAACAGCGCCCGACCTGTTTACCGAAGCAGAACAATTCAATACCATCGACAATACGCCGCATAATTATCACCTGGTCGAGACCGAAGCACAGCTGAACGAATTCCTGGCTGCCGCCGCGCAACAACAGGAGATCTGCTTCGATACCGAAACCACCGGCACGGATGCTATGCTGGCCGAACTGGTAGGCCTGAGCTTTGCCTGGCATAAAGGCGAGGCTTATTATATTCCCTGCAGTACCGATGCCGGCGAGGTAAAAGCCTTGCTGGAAAAGCTGCGCCCCTTGTTCGACAATGAACATATAATCTGGATCGGGCAAAACCTGAAGTACGACCTGCTGATGCTGAAAGGTTATGGCTTCGGGCTTAAAGGAAAACACTTCGATACCATGCTGGCCAATTATGCCATCGAGCCGGAAGGCAAAAGAGGTATGGATATGCTGGCCATGAAATACCTGAAATACCAGCCGGTAAGCATCGAAACCCTTATCGGTAAAAAGGGTAAGGGACAGGGCAATATGCGCGATGTGCCCCTGGATAAGATCAAGGAGTACGCGGCAGAAGATGCCGACATTACCCTGCAGCTGAAAGAAGTGTTTACCCCGCTTTTATCCGAAACGGAAGCAGAAGATTTATTCTACCAGGTCGAGAACCCGCTGGTGCCGGTGCTTGCCGATATGGAGTTCGAAGGTGTAGGCATTGATGTGAACTTCCTGGCCGACTACTCGAAAGAGCTGGGCCGCGAGATCAAAGAAGCCGAGGCCAAAGTATACCAGCTGGCCGGTGTGGAGTTTAACCTGGCGTCGCCCAAACAATTGGGTGAAGTGCTGTTCGAGAAGATGAAGCTCGATGAAAAGGCGAAGAAAACCAAGACCGGGCAATATGCTACCGGCGAGGATGTGCTGCAGAAACTGCGCAGCAAACACGAAATCATCGACAGCATCCTGGTGTTCCGCGAATACAGCAAGCTCAAGTCGACCTATGCCGATTCCCTGCCGCTTATGGTAAATCCCAAAACGGGCAGGATACATACTTCCTTTAACCAGTCGGTGGTGGTTACCGGCCGCCTGAGCAGCAATAACCCCAACCTGCAGAATATCCCGATCCGCACCGATCGCGGCCGCGAAATCCGTAAAGCCTTTGTATCCGTTAACGAAGACCATGTGCTGCTTTCGGCCGACTATTCGCAGATCGAACTGCGCGTTGTAGCGGCTATAAGCGGCGATGAGAGCATGATCCAGGCTTTCCGCGACAACAAGGACATTCACCGGGCTACTGCCGCCAAGGTATACAACGTAACTGAAGAAGAGGTAACCTTCGAAATGCGCCGTAATGCCAAGGCGGTGAACTTCGGTATCATCTATGGCCAGTCGGCTTTCGGCCTGGCCGAGAACCTGGGTATATCCCGTAGCGAAGCCAAAGAGATTATCGATAACTACTTTAAGCAATACGCCTCTATCAAGCAATACATGGATGATTCTATCCAGTTTGCCAAACAGCATGGTTATGTACAAACGCTGAAAGGCAGGCGCATCAAGCTGGCCGATATCAACTCGTCTAATCAGACGGTAAGAGGCTTTGCGGAGCGTGTGGCCATTAATGCACCGATCCAGGGCTCTGCTGCGGATATGATCAAACTGGCCATGATCCGGATCGATAAGATGCTGAAAGATGCCGGTGTGCGGGCGCGTATGATCCTGCAGGTGCATGATGAACTGGTATTCGATGTGCCGCATACCGAACTGGAACAGGTAAGGGCCCTGGTGCTCGAAGGTATGCAGCAGGCTATGGCCTTGCCCAACGATGTGCCGGTTATTGCCGAAGCTGGTTCAGGACATAACTGGCTCGATGCGCACTAATAAAAAATAATTATAGAACTTTTTGTTTCTTTTTAAGTTAATCAGGTATGAAAGCTGAAGTGTCCCGGAAGGATGTAGAATTGACGCAGTATGGGATCGGGAAGGGATTCCTGATGGCTTGCCGCATCTGCGAGTTTAAGAAGTGCTGTAAAAAATACAAGCATGGAAAGCGATGCAAAAAATGTCCGAAAAAGGACTAGGAAAGAGGGCTATACAGCCCTCTTTTTTATTGCATAAAGATTATGAGCAGGATTGGGTAAGCGGGATCAAGCGGAATTTCTGGGGGATAAAAGTCTTGTTCTTAAAACGAATCATCCTTTTGCCAGACCCTGATTTATTTGCTTAGCTATTCGTAGTGCCTCGTTACGAATTTATCTAGCTTGGCAGCTAAACTATTTGCAACAGTGGAATACTAGTTTTTTCTCGCAGCGATACGGCGACGTAGCGAACCGGTGCATATTGGTCGTAACATCTGGTCACCAACCGCGTAGAAATGCTTTGCTCAAGGCCCATTACATGCACTGCCGGGACGTCAAGCAAGGAAACAACCAAACATACCGACCTTTAGAAAAAGGGCGTTAATAAAATGCTGCGGAATGCCGTATAGAAAGAAATACAGTTCCCAGAGCCTGGTCCTGTACTTTAGTTCGTTCGTCATTCCTTCGTCCATTTTTTACTAATGCCCGGAATATTTCTTTTAGGCGTACAAGGCATTTTTAGCAATTTTCTACAGTCTTGATTTTTGCTTCTTTGTATTAAGACAAAGAAGAATAAAAAATCAGGGTAAGTATACCGGAGTCTCCCAATTTTTACGCTTGATCCGGTAAGCGCTGCTATACCGCTACTAGCGCAGTTCTTCGCGGGTGCCGGTCCTGGCCATACGTATCAGTTCTTCCAGGCCGAAATAGATGCCAACCGTAAAGAGGGCTTCGTTATGATTCCAGTCTACATTGGATAAGGCCTGCGATAGGGTAAGCTGCATCTGGCATTTTATAAAACGGTAGCCGCCCCTCACGGTAAAACCCGGCTCTACGAACACATAGGTCTGCCCGTCGATACGCTCGCCCTGGTAATTAACCAGGTTCTTGTCCCTCAGGTATTGCTGGTCGCGGCCCAGGGCATCGAAGTTGCGGTATTTAACCCCCGAAAAGCGCAGGTTGAAAAAGGCATCGAAGTAAGGGCCTTTCAGTCCGATGCCGGGTTGCAGGAAATACCGGGTTGCATCGGCTGCGATATCGCTTTTCAGCCCACCCGTACCCAGGCCGGCATAGATATCAGTAACCAGTTTCATACCACGGCGGTTTTCGGCGGCGGTATAATAGCCGCCCACGCCGAGTTCCCAGAGGTGAGCGCTGGCATTGACACTGCCGCTTGCCGGATCCGGGTTTTCGCGGATGTGATAGTTATAATTGGTATACCCTGCAATAATGCCCAGGTGGTTTACCGGCGAAGCGGCTGCCTGCAGGTTCAGCACCCGCGTACGCGATTTGGTATCATTGATCTCGTCGTAACCGAACGATCCGTTGGCAACCAGGTGCGCATCGCCGGCATCGGAGAGGGCAGGGGCATTTACACTATTGGGTTGGTAGTAATACCGGTTGCAGGAAAATAAAGTACAGGAGGCAAGGCCGGAAACCGTACAGGCAAAGAGCAATTGGTAAGGCTTTTTCATACACATTAAGTTTAATGGGGATCAACGATAATGCATAACCAATATTCCTTGTTTTTTTGTTTGCAGGCAAATATATAGTGTTAATAAAATTACATTGTTTAAACAGAATTTTCCTTTGATCTTTGCGTTATCTTATGATGCGTAACCCGACTAAAATAATAGGTATTATTGCAGCGCTGAGCGCCGTGATCTTTTATGCATGCAGCAAGTACCAGGACCCTCCAAAGGCCGACCCGGTCAATAACGGGCGGCATTACTGCAACGACTCCCGTGCCATTAACTACAACTGGGGTTTTCCCGGTACACCTGATAATGATACCTGTGTGTACCCGGTAGATTCGATGCTGGGCGCCTGGGTGTTTACCGATTCGGTGTTCCTGCCTAATGGCAACCTGCAGCAGGTGCAGACCCGCAACCTTAATTTTACCTCGACAGAAGATACGATACTGACCCATATGGCGGTGGCCGGCTGGTGCCCGGGCGCACCCGTATATGTCACCATCGATAAGTCGGGACTGGCCCGTGTCGATTCTGTGTTCGCCGGCGGACAACTGCTCTGTACCACGACAGATACGGTGCGCGGCACCTTCCTGAAAAAAACAGACCGGGCAGATACCCTGGATATCGATCTGTCGGTATCGGGTACGGGGGGCGCAACCCGGCACAAAGGCATGGCATTGCGCCAGTAAAAAACGCAGCCCAGGCTCCATACAAAATACAAGATATGTTTACAGGTATAGTAGAATCATTAGGCACGATTGCCGTTATCCGGAAAGAAGGATCCAATGTTCATTTTACGGTGAACAGCCCGATCAGCAACGAATTAAAAATAGACCAGTCGGTTGCGCACGATGGCGTATGTCTTACCGTGGTAGCGCTGGACGATCATAGCCATACGGTTACCGCCGTAGCGGAAACCCTGCAAAAAACAAACCTGGCCGACTGGCAGCAAGGCCGTACCCTCAACCTGGAGCGGGCTATGAAGCTGGGCGATCGCCTGGATGGACACATCGTGCAGGGACATGTTGATGATGGTAATGCTGTATGTACCGGCCGCGAAGAAGTGGATGGCAGCCATTTGTTTACCTTCGAATTTCCCGAACGCTTCGCTGCATTGGTAATCGAAAAAGGGTCGATATGTATCAACGGTACCAGCCTCACCGCATTTAACGTAGGCCGTAATACTTTTGCCGTTACGATCATTCCCTATACCATCGAACATACCAATTTTAAACACCTGCAAGCCGGCGACCGGGTCAACCTGGAATTCGATATCCTGGGCAAGTATTTTTTACGCATGAAAGAAGTGGGCGCCTGATCCGGCCCATTGTATAGCCTCCCCTAAGTATTATGATCCAGCTTGCTTTCCCTGCACATGATTTCAGGATAAAAGAGAGCGACACAGGCCGTGTTATCTTCGATTTTGTAAGACGCAGGTATGTGGCGCTTACGCCCGAGGAATGGGTAAGACAGAACCTGCTGGTCTATCTCTGCGAAGTAATGCAATACCCCAAAGGACTGATTTCTGTAGAGAAGGAACTTAAGGTCAATAACCTCAAAAGAAGGTACGATATCGTGGTATACAACTCCGATCATATGCCCTGGATGCTGATCGAATGTAAAGAGCCGCAGGTACCCATTACAGATCAGACCTTACAGCAATTGCTGGCGTATTACCAGCGGTTGCAATGCCCGTATTGGATGCTGAGTAATGGCCGGCAGAACTTCTGCGCCGGCATCAGCGGGGGCGCCGTAAACTGGTTAACGGCCCTGCCCGTTCACAATAGTTGAGTATTCTTCGCTGCCCAGGATGTGCAGGGCACGTTGTACCACCTGGTCTTCCTTATTGATTTGCTGGTAGTACCCGTTGGTACGGAACAACATCCGAGACAGTACCGCTTTCAGGCGGTTGCTGAGGGAGGCTATTGCCCTTGGGTTACTCCATACATTTTTAACCTGTGCCGGGTAGTCCTTGGCCAGGTTGCTTTTCAGCCGTTGCATCAGTTCGGGCGTTACCTGGAATGCATTATCGAAGCGGGTAAAATTACCGTACTGGTTCATCTCCCGGCTATGTTGCGAAAAGTATTCGTAAGCCGTATTGAGCAGGGTAGCGGAACCCAGTATTTCGTATAAGCCGTCAGTAATAAATGCCAGTTCATAGGGCACGTTTACGTCCGGTTTAATACCGCCGCCGCCATACACCACGCGATGTTTCTGTTCGGTGTAATACTTCATAGTATCGGCTGTGGATAATGTATCCTGGCCGGTAAGCGAACCGTTGCGGAAGCGGTTTATAAAATCATCTTCGTAGGCATCCTTACCCTTGTTATAAGGGCGCTGGATGCTGCGGCCCGAAGGGGTGTAATAACGGGCAATGGTAAGCCGGAGGGCCGATCCGTCGTCGAGTTCAAACTGCTCCTGTACCAGGCCTTTACCAAAGGTGCGCCGGCCGATCACCACACCGCGGTCCCAATCCTGTATGGCGCCGCTCAGGATCTCGCTTGCCGAGGCCGAACCTTCATCGACCAGTACAGCCAGTCTTCCTTTTTCAAAACGTCCCTTTTGTTCGGCCAGGTATTCCTCTTTTGCCGAAGCCCTGCCCTGGGTATAAACCAATAGTTTGTTGCCGCCGATCAGTTCGTCGGCAATAGCCGTAGCTGCATCCAGGTAGCCGCCGGGGTTCTGGCGTAGGTCCAGGATCATCTGCTTCATACCCTTGCCCTGCAGGTTGTCGAGCGCATGCGAAAACTCGCGGTAGGTAGTCGCACTGAAACGGTTGATGCGGATATATCCTGTGGCTGTATCGATCATATAAGCGGCATCGACACTGTACAATGGAATGACGCCCCGTTTAACCGAAAGATCCAGCAGTTTATTTTCAGAAGTGCGTAACAGGTGCAGGTGTACGGCGGTGCCTTCGCCGCCTTTAAGCTGGCTCACGATCTTATCGCTGGTAATGCCGTTACCCGCTACCAGGCTGTCGTTTACCCTGATGATCTTATCGCCGGTCAGTACGCCGGCATCTGCCGAAGGACCGTTTTTGACCACCGAGGTGATCATGATGGTATCGTTAAGGATATAAAATTCGACGCCGATGCCTTTGAAGTTGCCTTCCAGGTCTTCGGTAACGGCGGCCATTTCGCGGGCCGGGATATAAATAGAGTGGGGGTCGAGATGTTTCAGGATGCCGCTTACGGCGTCTTCATAAAGCGAGTCGGCGCTTACCGAGTCTACATACTTGGCGCCGATAATGTCGATAATCTCTTCGAGCCTGTCGTTCCGCTCGATCACGGTGCCGATCGAGCGCTTATTACCCATGTATTTATTGAGTTGAAAACCAATAAGTACTCCCAATACCAATACAATGAAGAAGAGAAGCGGCGTCCAGATGCTGGATCGCTTCGACGGGTCAGCAGGCATAATGCGTTTTAGTAGGTTGCAAAATTAAGATTTAATTAGGTTAATATTTAAAGCATCTGATAAATAAAATCTACAATGCAATAAAAATTCACGCACGGGCTATCCCCAGGTTTTTATGGGTACTATTTTTTTAATGTTAAAATTTAAGCATGCATGGTTTAAATAATTTTTAATATTACGATAAGTTCTATTTTTATATGGGCATTTTGCCTGCGCCGAACAAACCTTCCAGGGCGCTGCACCCGCTAAAGACAGGAAGGGTAATCCCTTAAAATCTGTTTATGAAAAAGAAAAACATCAGGCTGCAGAAAAGGCTGTTTCTCGACAAGGAAACCATTGCAGCGCTTAACAAGCAACAACAGGAAGGCGTAGCCGGTGGAGCTACCATCGGCCGTATCTGCAACTCGGCCGGTTGCCAGACCTATGATCCGCAGGCTACCTGCGAGACCAATCCCAGGCCGGGTTATGTATGCCTCTAACACCACGGCGCATATAACCGGCCTCCACAAACGGAACAAGAAGGAGCTTAACCGATAAAACAGAAGCCCCCGCCTGCAGAGGCGGGGGCTTTATCATAGGGAGCAAGTATACTTACCTGTTATCCTGCACGATCTTGGAAGATTGCGAGATCGACATCAGCTCCTTCATGGTGCGCTGCATATTGTCGTTGCTGCCATCAAGGAATATAGTATTGCCTTTGCCGTTTTCTGCAAAATGTTTAATAGCGTCGGTCCACATCGAGAACAGGATGAAAGAGGCGTCCAGCTTGGCCTGCTCCATTTCTTTGGCAGCTTTGGCCATACCATGCGCCACCTCTTCGCGGAAGAGGGCCACACCCTGGCCGCGCAATTGGGCGGCTTGTCTTTCGGCCTCGGCCTGGATCTTAATGGCATTACCTTCGGCTTCGGCAGCCTTGGTCTTGGTGATCAGCAGGGCCTGGCCTTCGTTCTCGGCCGCGGCTTTCAGGTTATTGGACGATACCACCTGGGCCATAGAGCGCATAATCACTTCGTCGAAAGTAATATCATTGATCTGGAGGTCGATCAGGTGGTAGCCCCATTCTTCCAGCACTTTATCCAGTTGTTCTTTTACATGCAGGATAATTTCGCCGCGCAGGCTCAGGATCTCGGCCTGTTTCTTGGTGGCCACAAAGGCACGTACCGAGCCTTCTACAGAGCGTACCAGGGCCTGCATCAAACTGCGTTCGTCCATAAATTTGAACGCCACGTTCTTGATCGTTTCCGCTTCCTGGTTAAACACCGCGTAGAGCAGCATGGCAGAGAAGTTGACATTGGCCTGGTCCTGGGTAATGGCCTGGAACTTGAGCTCGATCGAACGGTTCTGGATGGAGATCCTGCGGAATATTTTTTCTATTAACGGTATCCTGAAACTCAGGCCCGGCCTGAGTATGCGCTGGAACTTGCCGAATATGGTAATGACGGCAACAGTGCCTTGCTGTACGGTTACAAAACAAAGAAAGAGTAAGGCTACCAGGACGATAGCGACAATGTACATAGGAGACATAGTATAAGGTTTTAATCGGGTGGAAAGATACTGAAATCGGATGTATTAACCTGTAAAAGCCCTTTTGATTTATGTCGCCTGCCGGGTAACCGCGTTTTGTCTTCCTGAAAAAAAGAACCAACTTTGCAGGTAATTAGTCCCTCCCTGCATGGCAAAACTTTTACTCGATACCGCGGCTGTTGAAGAAGACTTCTTCGAAGATTGCAAGCTGGCGGCGATCGGTTCCGCCTTGCCCGGGTATGGGCTTTGCTGGACGCTCAACCGCTTGTTTGGCCTGGATTTCCGGCGTACGCCCGAAAACGATATCTGTATCCTGGCGGGCGAAACGCAGCCCGAAACAAAGGGCACCTTATTTGCCGGCACCTTGTTTGCACCGGTAAAAGAAGAAGAGGAGGAAATAAAGCGGAAATTCTACTTTCCTATCTATTGTCATAAGTTCAGCTATTTCGAAGGCTGCATTTTTCTGTATAAAAACCAGCGGCAGGGCAAAAGGCTCCTGCCCGAACTGAAGCATGCGGACTATCTCCTGTTGGTGCAGTACGCTTCGTTTGTAGCGCCAGAGAACGACTTATTGCCCATGCTGTCGCAGGTAGAGCAGATCAGCTGGAACAGCGAGATCGAGATCGATACCCTGAGGTCGCGGCGCAACCTCATTATCTGATCTGCGGGGAGGCCTGCCGGCGGCCAGTTTAACGTTTGTGTCAAAAAATATCCGATCAGTGGGCAAAGCATTGGTTTTTTACTATTTTTGCCCGATTTTCTTATTCAAATAAAAATTTAAATCAACCCTCATAACAAAATGGCTGAAAAAATTAAAGTTGCCAACCCGGTGGTAGAGCTGGACGGCGATGAAATGACGCGAATTATCTGGAAATTCATCAAAGACAAGCTGATCCTGCCTTACGTGGATGTGGACGTTAAATATTTTGACCTGGGTATCGAGCACCGCGACGCTACCGACGACCAGGTAACGATCGATGCAGCCAATGCAATTAAACAATATGGGGTAGGTATCAAATGCGCTACCATTACGCCCGACGAGCAGCGTGTAGAAGAGTTTAAGCTGAAACAAATGTGGAAGTCGCCTAACGGCACGATCCGTAATATTCTTGACGGTACCGTTTTCCGCGAGCCGATTGTGATCGAGAACATCCCGCGCCTGGTGCCTAACTGGACTGCCCCGATCTGTATCGGCCGTCATGCCTTTGGCGACCAGTACCGCGCTACCGATTTCGTAACTAAAGGAAAAGGCAAGCTGACCGTTAAATTTGAAGGCGAAGATGGTACCGTACAGGAATTTGAAGTATACAACTTCAAAGGCGATGGCGTAGCCCTGACTATGTACAATACCGACGAAAGCATTATCGGCTTTGCCCGTTCCTGCTTCAACCAGGCCCTGATGAAAAAATGGCCGCTGTACCTGTCTACCAAAAATACCATCCTGAAAAAATATGATGGCCGCTTTAAGGATATCTTCCAGGATATCTTCGAAAAAGAATTCAAAGCCGAATTCGAAGCAGCCGGCATTACCTACGAGCACCGCCTGATCGATGATATGGTGGCTTCTGCCCTGAAATGGAACGGTAACTTTGTATGGGCTTGTAAAAACTACGATGGCGACGTACAGAGCGATACCGTTGCTCAAGGCTTCGGTTCCCTTGGCTTGATGACTTCTACCCTGGTTACGCCTGATGGTAAAACCATGGAGGCAGAAGCGGCGCACGGTACCGTAACCCGCCACTACCGCGAGCATCAGAAAGGTAACCCTACTTCTACTAACCCGATCGCTTCCATCTTTGCCTGGACGCGCGGCCTGGAGTTCAGGGGTAAACTGGACGACAACCAGCCTTTGATCGATTTCGCACATGCCCTCGAAGCGGTATGTATCGAAACCGTTGCCAGCGGCAAAATGACCAAAGACCTGGCCGTTTGTATCCACGGTAATAAAGTGAACCACGGTGAGCATTACCTGTATACCGAAGAGTTCCTGGATGCACTCGATACCAACCTGAAAGCTAAGCTGGGCCTGAACTAATCAGTACCTGTCTTTATGATAACAAAGGGCTGCCCGGATGTTCCGGGCAGCCCTTGTCTTTGTAGCTGATATTGCCTCGTACCGGTGTTTTTATATGCCGGAACTGCGCAATGATATAACGCCAATGCACAATGGTGTAACGGAGGTTATGTTTCTTATTTTATATTCATTTCTATTTTAATTTTAAGGTATAAAAATGATGATTATGAAAAAGAAAATCGTAAAACTCCAGAAATTATCGCTGAACAAATCGGCTATTGCCAGCCTGAACGGGCAGCAACAGGGACAAGCCGTCGGCGGCGCTACGGAACTCGGCGTTACCCAGCCTTGCGCACTTTGTCGTTACACGGAGAACCCAAGTTGCGTGAACTGTCCCACAGTCTATCTTTGCCCGGCTACGGAGCGTTGTCAGCCAACGGGCCGTACCGTGTGTTTCATCTGCTAAAGGCAAAGTTATGAGCTCCCTGCCGGCGTTCCGGTAAGGTGAAAAGTACTGTTTGTACCAGGCCTTCATTGGCGCTCCAAATACGGGCAGCCATGAGGGCCTGGTCGTATGCCTTGCTATGGCCTTCACGCTCTGGCCGTAGGGTAACACTACGACCTCTTCGAGTTCATGGGTCCCGCTACTGCTTTTTGCGCTTTCACAGGTGCAATTGCGCGGTAGTAAGTGGCAGTGGCTGTAGCCCCACCGCAGTTACTCATTCAGTCTTGGTGCGGAAGTAGATAGTACGGATATTCGGGAAGCAAAAAAAATATTTATGAAAAAGAAAAGAATAACCCTGAAAAAATTATCCCTCGACAAAGCTGCCATTGCCAGCCTGAACGGGCAGCAGCAGGCAAAGGCATTGGGCGGCGCCAGCCAGCTCGGCGAAAGCAAGCCTCCTTGCGGGCATTGTAATAACTCCCAGCAGGATAGCTGTATTTGCTTTCCTTAATGCGGGTATCAAATGCTGGGGTATACCTTACCAGGTCGTAGCATTCCGCTACGGCCCTTTTTTTGTCCACGATAGCAGACTTAATTGGTTGTAAACATTTAGTATAAATAATGTTCCCGGTTTCCTGGCTAATTTCAATTTTGAAAAATAAAGCATATGAAACAGGCAATGTTTTTACTGATTGTTTTACCATTCTATTTATGGTCCTGCTCAAAAGCCGCACCGGATCAGCCCCCTGACAATAGCGGGTATGATCCCGCCCTGCCGGTAACCCATACCATAGTCCAGGTACAGGCCCTGCCCGCAGGCCAGCAGATTAGCGAAGACATCGTGATATCCGGTATCGTGATCATGGATGACCACAGCGGCAACTATAACCGTAAACTGGTGATCCAGGACAGCAGTGGCGGCATCGAAGTACTCGTCGACCAGGGAGAACTTTTTCGCGACTATCCTATAGGGCGGCGGCTGTATATCCGGTGCCGCGGGCTTTTTACCGCAGCGCCCGGCCAGAACCCGCAACTGGGTTATACGCCCGACGAGACAGGCATCCTGTCGGGTATACCGGTGGTGCTTGCCGATCAATACCTGGTTAAAGGCAATTTTGCCGGAACGGTGGCGCCCGATACCCTGAGCATCGACAGGCTGGTTATGCCCGACAGGGCGCGCCGCTACCTCAATACCCTGGTGGTGCTGAAAGATATACAGTTCTCCGATAGCGAACTGGTGCGGTCTTATGCCCAGCCGGTTATGCTGGCTTCGGCTACCAACCGTATGCTAGAGGATTGCAATAACGGCTCGATCAGTTTGCGGAGCAGTGGCTACGCCCGTTTCCAGGCTTTGCCCGTACCGCCCGGCCGTGGTATGCTCACTGCTGTGTATACCCGGTACAATGGCCTCGCGCAACTGTATATCCGTGATACCGGCGATGTGCATTTTTATGGGCCGCGTTGCGGCATCCCGCCTGCGGCCGAGCTTACCCCCATTGCACAGGTACGCGCACTGGCGCCTGCGGTCACCGACTCGATCGATCTGCTGCCGGTATACAAGATCGCCGGTGTGGTGATCTCTGATCGCCTGGGCGGCAATGTGGCGGCATCGGGACTCAACCTGCAGGATGGCGGCCAGGGCATTTATCTCCGCTTTAATGGCAACCCTTTTTATTATCTGGGCGACTCGCTGGTCGTCAATATTACCGGTGGCAAACTGTCGCGTTTCAACGGCCAGCTGCAGGTATCCAATATCCCGCTTACCGCCGTAAACCTGGTTACCGCCGGGCGTACGGCGCCGGTACGCACAGCCAGTATTGCTATGATCAGGCAACACTATGCCGAATGGGAGTCTACCCTGGTAAAGGTGCCCGGGGCAAAGGTTACAGCCGGTGGCAACTATTCCGGTTATAAGACGCTGAGCGATAGTACCGGCACCCTTACGCTATTTACGCTGGCCGGCGCCTTGTTTGCCCCGGCTTTCGTACCGGCGCAGCCTGCGGCCTTTACGGGCATACTCGGTAGTTCGGCGCAGGGACCTTTGTTGCAGTTACGCAATAGTAATGATGTTGTTCCCTGAACCTGCTGTATAAAAAAACAGCCGGCATAAGCCGGCTGTTGCACATTTCTTTATAGAGGCGATATTAGTTGTTGCTGCTTTCCAGCGAAAACAGGCTGTCTACGAATTCTAATTTATTAAAGATCTGGAGGTCTTCCATACGTTCGCCTACGCCTATATATTTTACGGGTATCTTGAACTGGTTGGCGATGGCCAGCACTACGCCGCCTTTAGCGGTACCGTCGAGCTTGGTAATGGCCAGCGAGGTAACTTCGGTAGCCGCGGTGAAATGACGCGCCTGTTCCAGGGCATTCTGTCCTGTGCTGCCATCCAGCACCAGCAATACCTCGTGTGGGGCATCGGGTATCTTTTTGCTGATCACCCTTTTGATCTTCGACAGTTCTTCCATCAAGTGGGCTTTATTGTGCAGGCGGCCGGCAGTGTCGATAATGATCACGTCCGAATTACGGGCCAGGCCGCTTTCTACCGTATCATAAGCTACCGAACTGGGATCGCTGCCCATTTCTTTTTTCACGATAGGCACGTTTACCCGGTCGCTCCAAATAGTCAGCTGGTCTACCGCAGCGGCCCTGAAGGTATCTGCTGCGCCCAGTAATACTTCCTTACCGTTCTTTTTAAAATTATAAGCGAGCTTACCGATCGTCGTGGTTTTACCTACACCGTTCACGCCCACTACCAGGATCACGTAAGGTTTTTTACCGGCGGGTACTTCAAAGGTTTCGAATTCGCTGGAAGGTGCATTGGTCAGTATAGCGGCGATCTCTTCCTGTAAGATGCGGTTCAGCTCGGAAGTGCCCATATATTTATCACGGGCTACGCGGTCTTCGATCCTTTTAATAATGGCAACGGTGGTTTCGATACCCACGTCGGCAGTTACCAGGGCTTCTTCCACGCTGTCCAGTACTTCATCATCTACCGAGCTTTTGCCTGCGATCGCTTTCGTGATTTTCGAGAAAAAACTCTGTTTGGTCTTTTGGAGCCCTTCATCGAGCGCTACTTTTTGCTCCTGCTGTTCTTTATTACGTTTAAAGAGTTTATCAAAAAATCCCATGATATGGTTTAAAAAGGTTAAATGTCGTAACAAGTAGGACATTAAGGCTGCAAAAATACTTTTTTAGAAGGTTAAGGAAAACTTTTTCTTATTTGTTACTTTTGATAGGTAACTAAAGAAAAAGTAATGGAAGATTTAATCCCGGTTACGCTCTGGATTGCAGGCAGGGGGTACCGGATCCGGATCCGGAAAGAAGATGAGGCAGCGGTACGGCTGGCCGTTAAGATCGCCGACGAGCGGGTTAACGAGCTGCGCAACAGCTTCGCCGGGAAGGACGACCAGGACTTTATCGCTATGTGCCTGCTTATGTACGCCACCGACCAGGTAACCGAAGCCAATGCGCTTAACCCCGTACAAAAAGAACTGGTGGGCAATATGACCGCCAAAATAGACAAGCTTATCGGGGAGGGGTAGTGCTTCTTTGCGCTTAAACAGCAGCCTATGATCCGCCGTTTGTGCTTCCTTATGGTACTGTTATGGGTTGCGGGCCATGCCGGCGCCCAGGATCTTCCGGCCTTGCGGCACGATATCGATACCCTGTGCTCGCCTTATTTTGCCGGCCGCGGTTATGTAGCGCAGGGTATGGCTAAAACCGCAGACTGGCTTAGCGCACGCTTCGCGCAATTGGGGCTCCGCTCCTTTACAGATAATTATCAGCAATCCTATACTTTTCCGGTTAATACCTTTCCCGGCAATATGAGCCTGCAGCTCGATGGCAGGACCATACCGGCCGGTACGGGTTTCCTGGTCCTGCCCGGCAGCCGCAGTATCACTTGTAATGATTTACGGATCGTTCCCGTCGACCTGTCGAAGGTGCGGGACGAAAAGACCTGGTTACAACGCTGTGCGAAAATGGGCAGGCAGGAACAGGCGGCTTATCTTTTACAGGACATCGATGTGGCGGGAAAAGCTATGGGTAAGAGCAGGGAACAGTTACTGGCCGGCCTGCAGCGCGGGTTGTACCTGTTGTCCGAAAGCGGGTTGCCCCTGTGGTCGGTAGCGACCGATACGCTGCCGGCTACCGTATTACAGGTTTACGACTCTGCTTTATCTTCATCTTTACCACGACGTATCACTGCCGATATCGAAAGCCTTTTTGTACCGCATTTCCGCGCAGCCAATATAGCCGGTTATGTACCAGGCCGCGAGCAGCCGGATAGTTTTATAGTGATTACGGCACACTACGATCACCTGGGTAAAATGGGCCGGGAGGCCTTATTTCCCGGCGCCAGCGATAATGCCAGCGGTACCGCTATGTTGCTGGCCCTGGCCCGGTTTTATGCCGCGCACCCGGGCCGGTACTCCATTGCCTTTATCCTTTTCGGGGGCGAAGAGGCCGGCCTTGTGGGCTCTTCTTTTTATGTAGCGCACCCGCTTTTTCCCCTGCAACAGATCCGTATGCTGCTTAACCTCGATATACTCGGCGATGCGCCGAAAGGGATTGTGATGGTCAATGGAAAAGCCTATCCCGAAGTGGTGCAGGAACTGGAAACGCTGAACAGGATGGACAACGAAGGCCGCAGCAGCAGGACTTATGTGCCGGAGATCAGGTTACGCGATAATGCCCCTAACAGCGATCATTACCCCTTTAGTCTAAAAGGCGTGCCCGCCTTTTTTATCTACAGTGTAGGCGGTAAAGGCTTTTACCACAATACCTATGACGAGGCCGCATCGCTTGGGCTCGAAAATATACCGGCCTTATCCAGCCTGCTCAAACAATTTATATCGGCGCAACAACAATAATAATATTTTCAAAAAATATTGAAAATATCGAAAACTCTATTACCTTTACGTTATGAACCTGAATGAAGCCAAGCAACAATTTATACAAAGCTGGGGTGTACTGGGCTCCTCCTGGGGTATAAACCGTACTATGGCACAGATCCATGCCTTGTTGCTGATCGCTCCGGAGGCGTTGAATGCCGACGAGATTATGGAGGCGCTGCAGATCAGCCGGGGTAATGCGAATATGAATATCCGCGAGCTGATCAATTGGGGCATTGTAGAGAAAGTGCTGAAGCCCGGCGATCGTAAGGAGTATTTCTCCGCCGAGAAAGATATCTGGAAAGTGGCCATGCGCATTATGAAGGAGCGCAAGAAGCGCGAGCTGGACCCGATGATCACCGTAATCGAGCAGATCAAATCGGTTGATGAAAATAAAAAAGATGCCGAGACCAAAGCCTTTATCGATACCATCAGCCAGATCCAGAAGTTTGCCAAGCAGGCCGACAGCGCGCTGGGCGGGTTGATTAAGGCCGACGAAAACTGGTTTACCGGTACCTTGCTCAAGCTATTTAAATAACACAGTAGAACCGGGTTGTCCCGGTTTTTATTGGAACTCATTATTTCAATATTTTCTGAAAATACAATCTGTTCAATAGTATTAATCTTTTTAAATCCTTTGTTATGAGCCGTCATTTCGATACCGTCGCCAATGTAAAGGTTGCCGACGCCGTAATACAGGTACTGGTATTCGCCTTCCTGCTGGCGACTATTGTGCTGAAGCTTTCTTTATTCGCGTATGGCATTTATGCCATGGCAGGTATACAGGTACTGAGCTGCCTGCTCTGGAGCCTGTACTTCACCGCTGAGGTGCCCAGGCTCAAAGCCGGCACTTTTATACGCCGTGCTTTTTTTATTACGCTGGGTATCCTGGGGCTTAGCCTGTTGTTGTTTAAAAGTTACTTCCTGCTCTTGCTCTACCTGATGATCTTTGCCGGACCCATACAGGGTTTTGCTTATTTCTTTATTACCCTCCGGGAAATCAGTTTCTTTCGCAAGGCCCGTAAACCTTACTATCTTTTATAGGCTATAGAGGCAATTGCTTACCTGGTGTTGTAATGATTAGAATATGAGAAAAACATATAAGCGTATACTGGCGGGCAAACGCCTGGATGCCTTGTTGCAACTGCTTTTTGGCCTGGCTATCCTGGTAGCGCTGCGTTGTACTCCAGAGGTGCTTTTCCGCCTGCTGTGCGGCCTGTGTGCCGTACAGGGAATCAGTACCATTCTTTGGTTATACTTTTTACGGGAGGAGCCCAACCGGCTATGGATCGGTATGCCGGTACGTTTTACTTTCGTGTTGGTAGCGGCCATATGCCTGGCTGCAGGCTGTAATAACGATACGCATTTTAGGAATTACCTCGCGTTACTTACCTATCCCGTACTGGGACCGGTATACCTGCTGCTTACCTTCGACGAAATTCTTTACTACCGCAGGTTGTACGAAAAAGAAGCCGTCTGAAAGCAGTTGCTTTGTAGCGTGTATGCCCGGTACAAAGCAGATAACCTGGTGTTGCATTTTAAAAAGTAAATGCCCATTTTAGTACATAATAAAAGGACGTTCCCAGAACGTCCTTCTTATCGCTTAGTAAAATTGTTTTACCTGTATTATTTAACCGCTACCGGCGGTTGCATTACGGTGCCGCATTGGCTGCAGGTACGTTTGGCTTCATCGGCATAAAAGGCGTTCATTACCGGCGGCAATTGTTTTACGATATCGTTTACCGGCATAAACTCTTCGTACAGTTTATGCGAACAGTTTTCGCAATACCAGGAAAAGGAATCCAGCACATCGCCCGAACGCACTTTTTCGATCACGAGTCCTACCGTATTGGGGCCGCGCTGCGGGGAGTGGGGCACCCGTGCCGGCAGCAGGAACATATCGCCGGCTTTGATCTCGATCGGTACGATTTTGCCGTCTTCGATAATTTTTACGACGATATCACCTTCCAGCTGGTAGAAGAGTTCTTCGGTTTCGTTGTAGTGAAAATCCTTGCGGCTGTTGGGACCGCCTACCACCATAACGATAAAATCCTGTACATCTTTATAGACCTGTTGGTTGCCCACAGGCGGTTTCAGCAGGTGACGGTGCTCATCGATCCAGTTATGAATATTAAAAGGGCGTATTACGGACATGATGTGAAATATTTGGGCTAAAGATAGGCTATTTTGAAAAAAGGAATATTTCTGCTACATTTATTATTCCAATGAGCACAGCCGACAAAGACAACGAGAATCGCAGCAAAACCACGAATGCACTGCGTTACGCCTCCTGGGGCACCCAGATGATGGTACTGCTTGCCCTGGGCGTATGGGGTGGTCTTAAACTCGACGAACGCCTGCATACCAAACCGCTGTTCCTGATCCTGTTTCCCTTGCTGGCACTTACTTTCAGCCTGGTACAACTGTTCCGGCAACTGACCAGCCGCAAATGAAAAGAATATCGCCAACCGCACTGCATCACCCTTTTAAAAAGCGATACAGATGGCGACCAACCCTACTCCCGATCAACACCTCACCCGCAACCGCAGGACCGGTATCCTTGTACTGGCGGGACTTTTAATGATTCTGCTGGCGCTATGGCACTGGTTGCCCGACCTGTTGAAGCCTCCTGCCGATAAGGAAGCGCCGGTCTTACAGGCAGCCTGGGCGCAATTCAAAGCAGCACAGGGCGAGGAAGATGATGAAGCGGGCGATACCCCTGGCGCAACCGTTGCAGCAACAACGCCTGTTGCCGTTGTGACGCAATTGTTTCCCTTCGATCCCAATACGGCATCCGAACAAGACCTGCTGCGCCTGGGGCTGCCGCCGGGTACGGTACGCACGCTGATCAAATACCGGAGTAAAGGCGGGCACTTTTACCGTACCGAAGACCTGCGCAAACTTTATACCCTGAAGCCTTCGGATTATGAACGCCTGGCGCCGTATGTGCGCATAACGGGTGGTGCTGTACTGCAGGACAAACCCTACGAAAGGCAAACGTATCCTGCTTACCCGGCGCGGTCTGCAGCCACACCGGCAAGCCTGGAGCTGAACAGCGCCGATATGGCCGCCCTGGTGCGGCTGAAAGGGATCGGGCCTGTTTTTGCCGGGCGCATACTCCGTTACCGCGATGCCCTGGGCGG
Organism: Taibaiella chishuiensis; assembly: GCF_003014535.1. Lineage (GTDB taxonomy): Bacteria > Bacteroidota > Bacteroidia > Chitinophagales > Chitinophagaceae > Taibaiella > Taibaiella chishuiensis. Next base: position 98,231 of record NZ_PYGD01000004.1, read on the forward strand.
CTTTGTCGATGTGGCGCAGTTAAAAGAAGTATACGGTTTGCCGGACAGCGTGTACCAGCAATGCAGTGCCATATGTACTGCAGATCCGGGGAGGGTACAGTTAATTAATGTAAATACCACGACCGAAGCCGAACTGGCGCGGCACCCTTATATCCGCGCAAAACTGGCGTCGGGTATAATTAAACTGCGCAACGACCTGGAACGCTTTCGTGAAATAGCACAAATACGGCAGGTTCCCTTGATAAATGACGAAAAATATCGTAAAATTGCGCCTTATTTGCGTATACATTAAACATACTGAACAGGAAAACGGCCTTCACGCTATTTTTCGAAAATGAAATACTATGGATTTTAATCAAACCGAAACGCAGGTTCAGATCACGGAAATGATCCGTGATTTTGCTAATAAGCACATCCGCCCCGACATGATGGAATGGGACGAAAGCCAGACCTTCCCTGTGGAGCTTTTCCGTAAAATGGGCGAACTGGGCCTTATGGGTGTACTGGTACCCACAGAATATGGCGGTTCGGGCCTGAGTTACTTTGAGTACGTTACCGTGGTCAGTGAGATCGCTAAAGTATGCGGTTCTATCGGCTTGTCCGTGGCGGCGCACAACTCGCTCTGCACCGGTCATATCCTCTATTTCGGCAATGAAGAGCAAAAGAAGAAATACCTGCCTAAGCTGGCTTCCGCCGAGTGGATCGGTGCGTGGGGCCTTACCGAAGCTAATACCGGCAGCGATTCCGGCAATATGCGTTGTACCGCGGTACGCGATGGCGATGACTGGATCCTGAACGGTACCAAAAACTGGATTACCCACGGTAAAACCGGTAATGTGGCCGTAGTACTGGCCCGCACCGGCGAACCCCGTACCCGTAATAACGTTACCGCCTTTATCATCGAGCGCGGCACACCGGGCTTTAGTGCCGGTAAAAAAGAAAATAAACTGGGTATGCGTGCTTCCGAAACTACGGAGCTGATCTTCGACAACTGCCGTATCTCCGATGCGCAGCGTATGGGCGAAGTAGGCGAGGGTTTCAAACAGGCGATGAAAGTGCTTGACGGTGGCCGTATCTCTATTGCAGCCCTGTCGCTGGGTATTGCCAAAGGTGCTTACGAAGCTTCCCTGCAATATGCCAAAGAGCGCGAACAGTTTGACCAGCCCATCGCTAACTTCCAGGCTATCGCCTTTAAGCTGGCCGATATGGCTACTAAGATTGCCGGCGCTGAACTGCTGATCTACCAGGCTGCGGATATGAAAAACCGTGGCGTGAAAATGACCAAAGAATCTGCTATGGCTAAATACTACGCTTCCGAAGTATCTGTAGAAGTATCTACCGACGCGGTACAGATCTTTGGCGGTTATGGTTACACCAAAGATTTCCCTGTGGAGAAATACTACCGGGATTCCAAACTGTGTACCATCGGAGAAGGTACCTCCGAGATCCAGAAACTGGTTATCTCCAGGGATATCCTGAGTCAATAAGGCATAAAGCACAAGTAGGAATATAATAAAAGAGCAGGCCCATTCATGGACCTGCTCTTTGCCTTTAAAAAAGCGGGGATAGACAACACCGCCATCCCCGCCGACCAATCACACAACACACACAATTTTAAAACCAGGTTATCCGTCCTGGTATACGTTATGCCCGTTAAGGCATCAATACTGTATCAATCACATGGATCACACCATTGGATTGGTGTACATCTTTAATCGTTACTTTAGCTTTATTGCCTTTGGCATCCATTACCCAAAGCTCATTGCCTTTCTGCATCAGCGTAAGCGCGCCACCCTGTACGGTAGTCAGCGTTGCTTTGCCTTTACCTTCTTTTATTTTCGCCATCAGCGACTTGGCATCCATATTACCGGCTACTACATGGTAAGTAAGAATGGTAGTCAGTTTGCCTTTATTTTCCGGTTTTACCAGCGTTTCCACCGTGCCTTTGGGCAGCTTGTTGAAGGCTTCGTTGGTAGGGGCAAACACCGTAAAGGGACCAGGGCCGGAAAGCGTTTCTACCAGGCCCGCTGCTTTAACGGCGGCTACCAGGGTGGTATGGTCTTTGGAGTTTACTGCGTTCTGCACGATGTTTTTAGAAGGGTACATAGGCGCACCGCCTACCATTACGGTATGTTCTTTTTGGGCAAAGGCGCTACCGGCGCTGAATGTAGAGCAGATGATGGCAACCAGGGCGAGCATTTTGTTTGCAGTTTTCATAATTCTGTTTTTGCTTGTTGTTTGCTATCATATACGGGGGCGGTAACCGGCTGGTTTTAAGGAAACGTAAAAAAAATTATAAAGGGCAATGGGAGTCGTAAGGATACCTTCTGCTGCGGGGCAATGTTTAGGTGCCAGTTAAAAAAGCGGTATACAACGCTATCGGAGTATCGCCCGCGCTTCTTATGCAAGGATTACCCCAACATCATTCATTCGGTTGCCGGGGAGTTCTACCCGCTTGTCGAAGTACTATTAAAGACACATTATTTAAATTTTGAAAATAAATTTATTGTTTTATATCTTTGTTTTACATCTTTAGTTGTTATCTTTTAAATTATTTAAAAATGAAACAGACTATTCAGCTAATCGCCATCTGTTGTATCCTGTTTTGGGCTAATGCCTGCGATAAGCCACCGGCTACGGATCATGCCGGCAACGCGGTGCTATCGTCTGTAATGACCGTGTCTGTGGCAACAATAGGTAAGCAACACAACACGGCACTTGGCCGGTATCAAACCAATTACGGTTTCAATACGGTACCAGCATCACTTACTAAAGCGCAGGTCGAAACGATCATAAACAGTGCCAACCAGGTCATGATAGACCTGGGTATATTAACCGGTACAACGGCAGCGCAACAAACAGCGGATGATATGACCATGTATACCAGCCTTGGTTTCTTCGATGCTTCCGATAACCTGATGAGCCAGGAGGAAATTATAATCATCATGTTGGGGCAGATACAGAATGCGGCTATTAAAACAGCGCATGTAAATATGATCAACTATACGGGTAATGACTTTGGCACGTATGCTATGGGCCAGTTCAACGCGTTACTGGCTAACGCTACATTGAGCACAAGCGAAAAAGGAATGATTACTGGTGCAAAAAGTATTTTTTCCGCATCGCTGGACTTCTGGAATACGTTGCCGGCCGAAGCCATGAACGGCGGCAGGCAGGCGCTTATGGATGAAATGGGATATATGGTCGGGTTTATAATGGCGAAAGCTAACGGGCAGACAGATGGTATGGCTACTGTTTTTGGTCTTTATAACGGTATTCGCTTGTCCACGATGGCGGGTATGATGTGATTTATTTTTGATGGTTTAAACATATTAAAATAAATTTGACATATGGACATGCGACAAATCGATACCAGTAGGTTCAGCACGATTAAAGACCCCATGGACCGGGCTATATGCAGAACTGCGTATGAAAGGTCGATAAACGGGGAAACGGGAAATGCGATATTGGTCGTTTATGGTACCGCTATTTTCCTGGTCTTGTTTTCTATATCGGTTATCTTGCTGGCCCTGCGTACCTACCGGAAAAACAATCCCAGGGTTAAAATGCATAGCGTAATATAATGGGATAAACGCGGTACTAAAGGCAGATAGCCTGGCAGTACACAGGGCCGTAAGTAGGGTCATCATGCTTCGCGGTCGTACTGTTTGAAGCCTATTTTGTTTCTTGGCGTAGCAGGCACGTTTTGTTGTGCGATCAGTTCTTTAAGCACGGCAAAAATATGATCGATATCGCTCGTATTCGCTTTCACTTCTTTTTCCAGTTTGGCCAGTTGTATCAATATATCTTTATGTGTAAGCGCATATTCCCTGAGCCGTGTAAATACACGGATGATGCGAATGTTGACTTCTATGGCCGTTTTACTATTCAGAATACTGGATAACATGGCTACGCCCTGCTCGGTAAATACATTGGGCCTGTAGCGTGGACCGCCCCAACTTGAGGTCACAAATTGTGACCTCAAGTTGGTCCATTCTTTTTCTGTCAGGGCAAACATAAAATCCTTGGGAAAGCGTTCTATGTTTCTCTTTACGCTTTGATTAAAAACCTTGGTTTCTACGCCATACAATTGGGCCAGGTCGCGATCGAGCATTACTTTCTGGCCCCGGATGATGTAAATAAGGTTCAGAATTTTTTGCTCGGCTACTAAGGTTTGCAATGCTGCTTTTGCCATAGGGTATCTGCTTTAAATATTATCGGGTACTTCAACCGCTTCATGATATTTTTATAGTGTGAATTTAATTTATTTATACTATATATCATGTAAATGAGGTCTGAAAATATAATATTAAAGCTCCTGTTCCATTCCTTTGGCATCTTTTCTAATTGAGTACTGCTATATTAAGATAGGCTGAAAATAGCTCTAGGCAAAGGTTAGGACGGACACAAAAAAGCCCCGCAATATCTGCAGGGCTTCTATATTTTTGAGCGTAAGGGTTTTTTATACTTTGCCCGCTACATACATTTCGGTAAGGGTTGGGGTAGGGCTGCCACCTTCTTTTTCGAGGGTAATAGCAAACATCTGCGCTGCAGGAATCACCTTCATCTTCTGCATCATTTCCCCGGTGTTCATATCGTACACACCGGCATCAACGGGTTTGCCGTCTACGATGGCCCAGAGCTGGTATTGCTTGCCGGCCGGCGGTTTGGGCAGGTCTTTAAGCGAGAGGTATACATCTTTGGTGCGGGTATCCCACATCAGCATGGCATTATTGGTTACATGGTCGCCTACGCCGGCCAGGTGCACCGGTTTCATGGCCGGGTCCATCATCATAGCCATATGTTTGCGGTTCTGCTCCATTTGTTGCTGCAATTGCCGGTTGCCCGCCAGTATGTTTTCCTGCTGCGATTTTATGGCGGCCAGTTCGTGCTCCGATGAGCGCGTACGTTGCCAGGACATTACATTAAACACCAGGCTGATCACCAGCAGGGCTACAGCTGCAGCAAGCGGGGTGTACAGTCTCCTTGTTTTGGTCTCGGCCTGCGGCAGGGTAGTAACGGGTTGTTCCTGCGCGGCAGGAGCGGCAGGGAAAGGTACAGCCTTACCGGTAGCTTCCTGCTCCAGTTTATCCCAGATGCTTTCTTTAAGTCCTTCCGGTGGAGGCAGGTGGTAAGACGAAGCAAAATCTTCCATCAGCCGCTGTTGCTCTTCTATAGCAGCAGCGATCTCCGGATGTTGTGCAGACAACAATTCCAGCTCACGCACTTCCTCACCGGAGGCGATACCCAGTACGTATGCCTCGATGATTCCTGATGATATATATTGTTGAACGTCCACCTTATTAATTAATTCATTAAACTTTTTAATTGCGCCAGAGCCGCCCTGGCACGCGTTTTTACTGTACCCAGCGGCATATTCAGCGCCTGGGCAATCTCCTCCTGGGTATAACCGTTAAAGTATGCCAGTTCTATGATCCGGCGATGCTCCTCTTTCAGCCCTTCCACCAGTTTCTTCAGGCCCATATGGTCGGTCCTGATGGCGGTAGAGAGGGCAGATGTATCGGTATATACGCTATTTTCGAGCGTAGAGATTTTCTTATCCTTGTTAAAGCCTGCAGACCGGAATACATCGATGGCCGCATTGCGGGCAATGTTCAGCATCCAGGTGTAGAGCCTGCCTTTACCGGCATCATAACTTTCGATATGCTGCCATATTTTTACAAATACTTCCTGTAAAACGTCCTTTGCCGCCTCTTCTTTGTTAAGAATCTTCATGATAATACCATACAGCGCGCCGCCATAGTTATCGTAGAGATAACTATAAGCCTGCCTGTCCCTGGTTTTAAGCAGGGCAATCAGTTCTTCTTCTGTATTAGCGGAGAATGGAGGCAATAGATGTTGGTCTTTTCAGGTGTCAAATATAAGCCGGCAGACTTTATAAAACTGAAAACATTAAAAAAATATTTATTAAGGAAAACACAAACCTGGTCCGACACCCCGCTTATGCATACTGCTGTAGTAAATGCCGGTACTCCTCCATGGGGATCATTTCAGCGCCCAGGCTCATCAGGTGTTCATTGGGCATCTGGCAGTCGATAAGCGGGTATTGGTTTTGCCGGCAAAGCCATATCAGCGCGGTTTTCGATGCGTTGGGCTCCAGGCTGAACATGCTTTCGCCGCAGAACACCCTGTCGGTTACTATACCATAGAGGCCACCGGCCAGCCGGCCATCGCGCCATACCTCCACGCTGTGGGCATGCCCGCTTTCGTGCAGCCGCATGTAAGCCTCCTGCATATCAGGCCCGATCCAGGTGCCGGTCTGCCCTTTGCGGCTTATGCCGGCGCAGTGTCCGATCACCGCTCCGAAGGCCTGGTTAAAGGTCACTTCGAAGAGGCCTTTACGCAATACCTGCTGCATGCTTTTGCTCACCTTTACCCGTTCGCTAAAGATGACGCAACGCGCTTTGGGAGCGTACCAGCAGATAGGATCTTCTTCGTTGTACCAGGGAAATATGCCCTGCCGGTAAGCCTGTAGTAAACGGGCTTCCGACAGGTCGCCGCCTATGGCCAGCAGGCCGTCTTCGTCGGCCAGTGCAGGGTCTGGAAATGTTATAACCTTCGGGGATAACCGGAATACCATCGGGCAAAATTAGAGATAAAAGGGACAGGCCCGGGTAAAAAGAAAAACGGTTGCTCCCGAGCGGGAAGCAACCGTTTACCTGTTGTTATGCCATATTACTGGTGGCTGGCATTCATATGTAATACTTTGGCACTGCTGGTCAGCCAGTCGTCGATTACGTTGGCCGTTTCAGCGATATAAACGTCTTTCTTCAGCGCTTTCAGCCATTCTTCGTTCTTGGCTTTGGATGAGGTATCCACATTGATCCTGCGCATATCCGCTTTCAGGTTTTTGACCATAATGGGCGATCCCATTTTATCGAGCTCCTCCAGTTTTTTGGAGATGGCTTCCGATTCTTTTTGTTTCGCAACAAAACGCTGCTCGTTCAGCGGCACTACGTAATTGTCCTGCTGCAGCTTGAGACGGTCGGCGGTTTGCCTGATGATGCGGAAGGTTTCATTGGCGCTAACCCTGGCCTTGCTGCTGGCAGCCAGCGAAGCGATAGCCGGTGGTTTATCCCAGAGTTTGAAAGATGCCGCTGCAATCTTATCCCAGGGCAGTGCCTGTTTATCTTTGCGTTCGCCGATATTGTCGAGTTGCTCGTAAGCATCCGGCAGTATAATATCGGGTGTTACCCCTTTCAACTGGGTAGAACCGCCGTTGATCCGGTAGAATTTCTGGATGGTCAGTTTGAGGGAGCCGATACCGTCGTATACCGCATCGCCGCCTTTGGCTTTATTAAAGGCCATTACGATCTGGTCGCGTACCGAGGCATTCACAAACTGGTCGAGCGATACGAGCTTCTGTACGGTACCTTTACCAAAAGTATTGGTGCCGATAATAACAGCGCGGCCATAGTCCTGCATGGCTGCTGCCATTATCTCGGAAGCAGAAGCGCTGCCGTTGTTGACCATAATAGCCAGCGGACCGTCGTAGATCGGTGCGTTGTTGGAGCTTTTTAAGATGGTATTCTGGCTGCCGCTGCTGCGTACCTGTACCACGGGGCCTTTGCCGATAAAGATGCCCGCCATGTCAACTACATCGCTCAGCGATCCGCCGCCATTGTTGCGCAGGTCGAGTACGATACCGTCTACTTTTTCTTCTTTTAATTTGATCACTTCGTTGGCCACATCCTGGCCGCTGCGCCTGCCGCCGTTTTCGCCGCTAAAGTCGGCGTAGAACTCGGGCAGGTAGATATACCCTACGCGTTTACCTTTATTTTCGATAATGGCCGATTTGGCAAAAGTATCTTCCATTTCCACTTTACCGCGCAGGATGGGGATCACTTCATTGGTACCATCGGCGTGTTTTACGGTAAGCCTTACCTCGGTGCCTTTTGGACCGCGGATCAGTTTTACCACTTCGTCGATCTCGAAGCCTTCTACCTCTACCGGCTGCGCATCGCCCTGGGCCACTTTAATGATAATATCGTCGGCCTTCAGGTGGCCTTGCTGCCAGGATGGGCTGCCGGTAATAATGGCGGCTACTTTGATCTTACCATCCTCCTGCTGTTGCAGGGAGGCGCCGATACCGATAAAGGAACCGGACATCATCTCGTCGAATTTCTTCTTGTCGGCCGGTGGCAGGTAATCCGTATGCGGATCTTCGGTGCCGGTAATGCTGTTTACGAATAAAGAGAAACGGTCGTTATCGTTCATCTTTTTCAGCCTTTTGAAATAGCGGTCCTGGATCTTCAGGATGCTTTCGCGGGCTTCTTTTTCGAGGGTTGCAAAATCCCTGACTTTATAATTGGCCGAGTCTTTTGCCTTTTTATCTTCCCCTTCTTTCAGGTCGATGTATTTAGCCAGCACGCGGTATTTCATTGCCTGGTTCCAGCGGGCTTTCATTTCGGTATCGTTTTTGGCATAGGCCAGTTTCTTACCGTCCAGCTGGATGCTGTCGTTCTGGTCGAAGCGGAAGGGCTGCTGCAGGCTTTCCTTGTAGTAGTGCTCGGCTTCGTTCACGCGTTTTACGAATACGGCGCTTACCTTTTCGTAGAACTCGAGCGAATTGTCCATAATCTCGTTGTCGATCTGGTTGCGGTAGCCGGCCAGCCCGTCTATATCGGATTGGAAAAAGAATTTCTTTTCAAAGTCGAGGTTCTCGAGGGTCTTGTCGTAAATGGATTGGGAAAAGGCGTCGTCGATGGGCCGTGGGGAGTAGTGCCCCTGTTCCATAATACCCATTACCGTCTGGAGAATTGTTTTCTGTTCCTGTGCACCGCCACCTCCTTCTGTTCCTCCTGCATAACGGAATGAAAAGAAAACAGCCAGGCCCGTCAGAATAAGTGCAGGTATTAGAATTTTATTTTTCATGAATTGCAACATATCTTTAGCGTAATGTTTTTTCTTTAAACGTAAAAAGCAAATGTAAAGTATTTTTGAGTTAACAAAAGGCTAAGTGTCAAAATCACCCTATGCGGGTGAGCGCCTTGTCCAGAAAGGGTTTCAGGGCTTCCTATAAGCTCTGTCTATGCCCCGATTTCCGGGCTGTCCCGGGTTTTACTATCGCTTAACACGTCGTATCTTAATACAAAAAAATACCCGGATAAGTTGTCCGGGTATTTTTTTACGGGTATTCCGTATGCTGCCTTAGTCAGCGCTTTCAGGTTCTTTTTCCCCGCTTTCGCCTTTAAACATTTCTTTCAGGATCTCATCCTTTTCCAGCGGCAAAGGTTTATTGACGCGGAACCGCAGGTAGTGTATGCGGTTGCTGCCCGCGATATCGAGGCCTTCGTAATGGGTCTTGATGGCCAGTTCGGGCGATACTTCGCCTTTGGCATAAATATTATCGTCGTCGTGTAAGAGTTCCAGTCCGTAAAGTTCGATTACCGCTTTGGTAAAGCCGTACAGGGCCGGGCTGTCTGTTTTGAGGTTGACTACGCCGCCGGGCGCAAGCACTTTATCGTACAGGCGCAGGAACCTCGGATGGGTCAGTCTTTTCTTCATGCGGGAAGCGCGCAGTTGCGGATCCGGGAAGGTGATCCAGATCTCCGATACCTCGCCGGGTTCGAAGTAATCGTTCAGTTTATCGATATGCGACCGCAGGAAGGCGACATTGTTCAAACCGTCGTCCAGTGCGGTTTTAGCGCCACGCCAGATGCGGTTGCCTTTAAGGTCGATACCCAGGAAATTGCGTTCGGGGTACAGCCTGCCCAGGCCTACGGAGTATTCTCCTTTGCCACAGGCGAGTTCGAGGGTAAGCGGGTTTTCGTTTTTAAAAAAGGTATGCCATTGGCCTTTCATATCCTGCGGATATTCCAGCACATTATTGAATTCCTTAATGGCATTGAAACGGATTAGTTTTTTTTGTCCCATCTAAATTGTAAATGCATTAAAAGCTGCGTTGCAGCACCAGCGCATATTTCCGGGCAGGGCTTACATCAGTATGCCGGCAATGGCCCCGGAAAGGTACGACGCTAAAGTGCCGCAAAGTAAAGCCTTTAATCCCAGACGGGCAAGGTCGGCCCTGCGTTCGGGCGCCAGGGCGCCGATACCGCCGATCTGCATACCCACGCTGCTGAAGTTGGCAAAACCGCAGATGGCGGTTGTTACGATCAGCAGCCCTTTTTCGGTAATGATGGGCACTTCTTTCGTGGTGAGGCTTTTGAAGGCGAGAAATTCGTTGACGGACAGCTTCTGTCCCAGCAGGGTGGCGGCGCTGCTGATATCGGCTTCGGGAACACCCATAGCCCAGGCAAAGGGGTAGAACACTTTGCCGAATATCCAGTTAAGCGACAGGTCGAAACCAGGATTGAATACATGACCCGCTTTGAGCAATACCCAGTCGAGCAGGGCGATCAGCGCGATAAAACCGATCAGCATAGCGATCACGTTCATGGCAATCTTAAAGCCGTCGGCAGCCGCATGCGAAATGGCGTCGATCAGGTTGGTATATTCGCTTTTTACTTCCAGTTTTACTTTGCCCAGGGTTTGCGATTCTTCAGTCTCGGGCATCACGATCTTCGAGATGACGAGCGCGCCGGGCGCGGCCATCAGGCTGGCCATAATCAGCTTGGGCGCCAGGTTCAATCCTGCCTGTGCGCCCATATTGGCATACACGATCAGGATACCGCCGGCAATACAAGCCAGGCTGCCGCTCATGGAGGCCAGCAGTTCGCTTTTGGTCATACCCTTAAGATAAGGACGGATCATCACCTGCGCCTCAACCTGGCCAACAAAGGCGCTGGCCACATTACTCAGGGCTTCGGCGCCGCTTACCCGCATAATAAAATTCATACCCCGGGCAATTACGGATACGATCCGCTGCATGAGGCCGATATGGTAAAAAATAGCCACCAGCACACATACGAGGATAATGGCTGCTGTAACACTAAAGCCGAATACAAAGGGATTATCGCCGGAGATCTGCTCGCGGTAGGGCACATTGCCATGACTATTGGTCTGGGTAATGATGCCGCCGTATACAAAGGCAGCGCCCTGTTTGGCAAACTCCTCGATCTTTTGCATGCCCTTACCCAGGTAGGTAAAGAAGGTGCGCACGGCCGGTACCTTAAGGATGAGTACGGCGATAATAGCCTGGAGGGCCAGCCCGCTGATTACAAGTCTTGCATTGATCTTTTTCTTATTGCTGGAAAATAAGAAAGCGATACCCAATATCAACACCACGCCAATAAGTCCTGTAAATCGTTCCATTAAGGAGGCTTAATTTTTTAGTAAGGTGCAAAATAAATTATTGTTGATTATTATCTTGTATTTTATGTTAAATAAATAAGGTAAAGATAACATTGGCATGACCGGGTGCTGCCGGCTCTATAGTCTGGAAATGGCTTCCGTATTGGTTTTCTGCGGTTTGGATGGTGTCCGGCCCTGCACTGGTAGCAGCGTTTACCCTTGCAAAGCGAAGCCCCGTGGGTAAATAAACCTCGATTTCTGACAAACTTTCCGCAACTTTGCAGCCCTCTGTACACCCCTGTGCCCATCTGCGCGCGGGTGTATGCGGGATGGCGAGCCCATACCGGGCGCCTAAACCAGCTGTTTACCTAATGAAATATATTAACGAGATCAACCGCCGCAAAACCTTTGCCATCATTTCGCACCCGGATGCGGGTAAAACCACCCTTACCGAGAAGTTCCTGCTTTTTGGCGGCGCGATACAGGTGGCCGGTGCGGTAAAAAGTAATAAGATCAAGAAAGGAGCGACCTCCGACTTTATGGAGATCGAACGCCAGAGGGGTATCTCGGTAGCTACCTCGGTAATGACCTTTGAATATAAGGACATGCTCATCAACCTGCTGGATACGCCGGGTCACAAGGACTTTGCCGAAGATACTTACCGCACGCTTACCGCGGTGGACAGCGTAATCCTGGTGGTGGACAGCGTAAACGGGGTGGAAGAACAGACCCGCCGCCTGATGGAAGTGTGCCGTATGCGCGATACCCCGGTAATCGTGTTCATCAATAAAATGGACCGCGACGGTAAATTCCCCTTCGACCTGCTCGATGAGATCGAAAAAGAACTGAATATTTCCCTGCACCCGCTTACCTGGCCTATCAATATGGGTAAGGAGTTTAAAGGGGTATATAACCTGTACGATAAGAGTCTGAACCTGTTTACACCCGGCCAGAAAGCCACGGATGAAAACAGTGTGCCGATACACGACCTGGCCGACAAACTGCTGGATGAGAAAGTAGGGGATCGTGACGCCGCCCAGTTGCGGGAAGATGCCGAACTGCTGTCGGGCGTATATGGCGACCTGGATGCTGAGGACTACCTGAAAGGCAGGGTAGCACCGGTGTTCTTTGGTTCGGCGGTCAACAACTTTGGTGTAAAGGAAATGCTGGATACCTTTATCCGTATTGCTCCTACCCCCGAAGACCGCCAGACCGACAAGGGCCTGGTAAAACCTACGGACGATAAGTTCAGCGGTTTTATCTTCAAGATCCACGCCAACCTCGATCCCCGTCACCGCGACCGTATCGCGTTCCTGCGGGTATGTTCCGGCAGGTTTGAACGCAATAAGAATTACCATCATGTAAGGCTCGATAAGGATGTGCGGTTCAGCGCGCCTTATAGTTTTATGGCCCGCCAGAAGGAGGTAATCGACGATGCTTACCCCGGCGATGTGGTCGGTTTGTTCGATACCGGCAACTTTAAGATCGGAGATACGTTAACAGAAGGAGCGGATTTTTACTTTACCGGTATGCCCAGCTTCTCACCCGAGATTTTTAAAGAGGTGGTAAACAAGGACCCGATGAAGACCAAACAACTGGAAAAAGGCCTGCGCCAGCTTACCGACGAAGGTGTGGCCCAGCTGTTTACCCAGCATAACGGTAACCGTAAGATCATCGGTTGTGTGGGCGATCTGCAGTTCGAGGTAATCCAGTACCGCCTGTTGCAGGAGTACGGGGCCTCGGTAAACTTTGTGCCGCTTGCCTTTTATAAGGCCTGCTGGATAACCGGCGAAAAGAAAAAACTGGAAGATTTTGTACGGTTCAAACAGGCCAATGTAATGGAAGATAAGGATGGTAACCTGGTATACCTGGCGCAAAGCGAATGGTTCCTGAATACGGAAAGACAGAATAATCCCGATATCGAGTTCCATTTTACCAGCGAGTTTTAAAAAAAAGATCCAATGAAGGGCGGAACCATCTGGTACGATCGGGCTGATGTCAACAAAGCCATCGTGATCTGGTCGGTTGTTTTTGCCCTGCTGGCGGGCGGTAACCTCTGGGTAGCCGCCCACCAGCCAACGGGAAGCGTGCCTGCACTGTCCGGCCTGGAGTTATTGTTGCTCCTGCCTTACTGGATAGCCTGCCTGGCCTATACTTTAGTTCTGTTTGCCGGCTTAAAAGACGGCAGTACCTGGTTACCCTGGCCTTTGTTTATCCTGTTGCAGCTGGCTATACTGTGGCTGGACGAGGGAAAAGAAACGATAAGCTGGGTAGCCGAAACCTGGGAGAGCGACCGTTACCTGCTCGTCCCGTTTTTTTATTCTGTAGTGGTATACCTGATTACCCTCTGTCTCCGGAAGCGGTTGCGTTTATATAATGAAGCGGCCTACCGGGAGCAGGAGCAAGAAGATGTTTAGTTCATTACGAGAATCAATAAAATTGGCTATTTTGCCGCCTGTTCAATGAATTTTTCCGAAGCGGTCATAAAAGGAGTATTGCTGGGCCTGTTCATGGCTATATCGGTGGGGCCTACGCTCTTCGCCGTTATCCGCTATAGCATGCACCATAGCTATAAGGCCGGTATCGCCTTTATATTCGGCGTTTCCTTCAGCGATATCATCTATGTAACGCTGGCCAATATTGCGACCAACTGGCTCAATTTTCTCGAAGCCCACCAAAAGACCGTAGGATATATCGGTTCCGTATTGTTTATCGGCATGGGCCTGCTGAGCCTGTTGCGCAAGTACAAGCCCAAACGCCCCAGCCAGGGCAAAGCGCTCGATATCAGCGCCGGCGCTTATTTCAAGATCTGGGGCACCGGTTTCCTGATGAATGCCCTTAACCCGGCCGTAATCCTGTTGTGGGTAGGCTCTGCCATATCGGTTGCCGGGGCTGCTTTGCCGCCGCGTATCGTCTTCTTCGGCGTATGCCTGGGTATCGTACTGGGGTTCGATATCCTTAAAGTATTCCTGGCCGATAAGATCCGCCGCAGGCTTACCCTGCGCCGCATCATGTACCTTAACCGTATTTCGGCCGTCTGCATCCTCGTATTTGGCTTTATCCTCTTAGCCAAAGTTTATTTCAATATAGAATTGAGTCATTAGGCATTTGCCCTTTTTGCCGATTCCTTGTCTTACCTTTGCATTTTTAACATTGAAAGTTGAGAATGGAAGTTTGAAATCCAGGATTAAGTTTCACAAATCTTAATTAGTTTCATGCTTAACACTATTGAAGAAGCATTGGAGGACATCAGGAACGGCAAGCTGGTGATCGTTGTGGATGATGAAGACCGTGAGAACGAAGGCGATTTTATTACCGCTGCCCGGAATGTGACCCCCGAGATCATTAATTTCATGTCCAAACACGGACGGGGACTGATCTGTGCGCCGATCACCGAAGAAAGGGCAGCCGCTTTGAACCTGACCCTGATGGTGGAAAACAACACCGTGCTGCACCAGACGCCTTTTACCGTATCGGTCGACCTGATCGGTCAGGGCTGCACTACCGGTATATCGGCCCAGGACAGGGCCAAGACGGTACAGGCGCTCATCAATCCCGAAACCAAACCCGAAGATTTGGGCCGCCCGGGGCATATTTTCCCGCTGCGCTCCAAGCCGGGCGGCGTACTGCGCCGTATCGGCCATACCGAAGCCACGGTTGACCTGGCCCGCCTGGCCGGTTTCGAACCTGCCGGCGTACTGGTAGAGATCATGAACGACGACGGGACTATGGCCCGTTTGCCCGAACTGATCGAGACCGCCAAAAAATTCGACCTGAAGATCATTACTATTAAAGACCTGATCACTTACCGGCTCGAAAAAGAAAGCCTGATCGAGGAAGAAGTACGTGTAAAAATGCCGACCAAACATGGTGTGTTCGACCTCGTAGCCTTCCGCCAGAAAAATACCGGCGAACAGCATATTGCCCTGATCAAAGGTACCTGGGAAGAAGATGAACCCGTACTGACCCGCGTACACAGCTCCTGCTTTACCGGCGATATCCTGCACTCCCTGCGTTGCGACTGCGGCGAACAGCTGCAGGCTGCCATGGAAATGGTAGAGCGCGAAGGCAAAGGCTGTGTCTTGTACATGAACCAGGAAGGACGCGGCATCGGCCTGATCAATAAACTGAAAGCCTACAAGCTGCAGGAAGAAGGTAAAGATACCGTAGAAGCCAACCTGGCCCTGGGTTTCAAAATGGACGAACGCGATTACGGCGTAGGCGCGCAGATCCTGCGTCACCTGGGCATTACCAAGTTAAGACTGATGAGCAATAACCCGCGCAAACGTGCAGGCCTGCTCGGTTATGGTATCGAAATCGTGGATACCGTGCCGATCGAGATCGCGCCCAATCCACATAACGAGTTTTACCTGCAGACCAAAAGGGATAAACTGGGACACGAGATATTAAAGTAATTGGCATTACGTATGCTATTCATAGCGAAGAACAGGCAGGCTCAGTAACCTGCCTGTTTCTTTTTTACAGGACCTATGGCCCCGCTTCGGCGCCTGCCGGGCGGCTTTACCCCGTCTTTTCCCTTATCTTTGAGCCCTGAGCTGTTTTAATTTTTAATGAAGCTACTTTTTACCGCAAATCGATTTCCTTACCCGCCTTACCGCGGCGACAAGCTTAAAATATATCATTTGGCCAAGCGATTGGCTAAGCGCCACGAGTTACACCTGGTTACCTTCCTGCAGGATAAAAAGGACCTGCGTTACCTGCCCGAGCTACAGCAAATCTTTACCGAAATACACCTGGTGCCCCTGCCCAGGATGGCCTCCTACTGTAATAGTCTTATGGCCCTGTTTCGCCGCGAACCTTTCCAGGTAAGGTATTTCAGCTCGGCGGCTATGCAAAAACAGATCGAAACGCTGCAGGCGCAACACCGCTACGATGCCGTGCATGTACAACACCTGCGCATGGCCCAGTATTGGGCCGGTATTAAAGAGGTGCCCCGCATTCTCGATCTGCCCGATGCCTACTCCCTGTACTGGAAACGGCGGGTGGCCGCCAAAAAGGGCATCATGAAATGGTTTACCCAAACCGAGCAGCAACGCGTATTTGCCTACGAACAGGTACTGGAAGACTATGACCTGTCGCTGGTATGCTCGCGCGAAGACCAGGCTTACCTGCGCGAGGAACGCGGCATCAGCAATGTACAACTCCTGCCCAATGGGGTAGACCTGGCCACCTTTTCGCAGCAAGCCCACGATTATACCCACGCTAAACATATACTCTTTACCGGCAATATGGACTATGCGCCCAATGTGGACGCGGTCGGCTATTTTGTCCGCGACATTTTTCCCCTGATCCGAGAACAGGTGCCCGGGGTACGGTTTATTATTGCCGGGCAGCGGCCGGTGAAAAAAGTGCTCGAGCTTGCCGGGCCCGATATCGAAGTAACCGGTTTTGTAAAAGACCTGTCGGCCATGTACCGCAAAGCCTCGATTGTGGTGGCGCCGCTGCGCTTCGGCGCCGGCACGCAGAACAAAGTGCTGGAAGCCATGGCCATGGGAGTACCGGTGGTAAGCCGCAACATCGGGTTTAACGGCCTGGACATCAGTTCGGGCGAAGGCGTGATCCTGGCACTCGAAACCGAAGTATTTGCCGGGGCCTGTATCCGGCTGCTGGGATCGGAACAACTGCGGCGCGATACCGGTGAGCAGGGCAGGGCGGTGATCCGCAGCCGCTTCGACTGGGATGTGGTGGCCGCCACACTGGAGGGTTATTTCCGGCAGGTACAACGGCATTGAGCATAGGTATAAAAAATATTTACGGCTTACCAAACCCTTAACCGGTTTATACCCCCACATTTCCAATATATCGTCTTAACTTTGCAATCTTATGCAGACTACATTCAATACCTCATTGCCTATTGCCATCGGCAGCGACCACGCCGGCTTCAAATACAAAGAGCAGCTGAAACAGTACCTGATCCAGAAGGGGATGACTGTGGAGGATAAAGGTACCTTTTCGGAAGAGTCTACCGACTATCCCGATTATGCCCACCCGGTGGCCACTATGGTAGAAGAAGGTGCGGCGGCAGCCGGTATCCTGATCTGCGGCAGCGGCAACGGCGTATGTATGACTGCCAATAAACACCAGGGTATCCGTGCGGCTTTATGCTGGAATGAAGAACTGGCCATGCTGGCCCGCCAGCACAACAATGCCAATGTACTGTGTATGCCTGAGCGTTTTGTAGATTATGCTACGGCGCAGAAAATGGCTGAACTGTTCCTGAGCACTCCCTTCGAAGGAGGCAGGCACGAACGCAGGGTAGAGAAGATCTGATCTGCTCCCTGCTTAAAATCCGCAATGGTTGCACAAGCCTAAAATCATCCGTTTCCTTTGAGTATTCTTGATAAATTCCTGGAAAAGCGCAGCAACAGTAATCCGAACGCCGAAATGGGCTTTACGGATCATATTGAAGAATTGCGCTGGCATATTGTAAGATCGCTGGTAGCCATTATCCTGGGCGCGCTGGTGGTGTATTTCAATATCGATTTCGTATTCCAGAAAATCATCCTGGGCCCTGCCAACAACGATTTTATTTCGTACAAAGGTTTATGCAGCCTGGGTAAAATGATGAACATCGATGCGCTATGCCTCGGCGATGTCAATATTAAATTCCAGAACAACCAGCTGTCGGGACAGTTCATGATGAGCTTTTCCGTATCCTTTATGCTGGGCTTTATCCTGGCTTTTCCCTATGTATTCTGGGAGTTCTGGAAATTTTTCAAACCGGCGCTCAAACCCTCGGAGCTAAAATATGCCAAGGGCATCGTTTTCTGGTCATCAACCCTGTTCTTCGTGGGGGTGGCCTTTGCCTATTTCCTGATCGCCCCTTTTACCATCAACTTTTTTGCCAATTACCAGCTCAGTCCGCAGTTCGAGAATATTATCACGATCGATAACTATTACGATACTATGAGCGACCTGATCCTCGGTATGGGCATCGTTTTCGAACTGCCGATCCTGGTCTATTTCCTGTCCCGCCTGGGTATCCTTACGCCCAAGGTTATGCGCGATCAGCGCCGTATCGCCATCGTGATCATCATGGTGCTGGCTGCGGTTATTACGCCGCCCGACTGGTTCAGCATCTTCCTGGTGGCTATCCCGCTGGCCTTTCTTTACGAAGCAGCCATTATGGTCAGCGCCCGTATCCTGAAAGAGAAGAAAGCCAAAGAAGATCAAACATTGGACTGGTAGGCAAATATTTGTTGTTAATTTTTAGCCTATTGCGTAAAATTCCCGGATAAATCCATCCGGCATTGTATATCTTTGGTCTTCTATTTGCTGTTTCCTATTTTATGAAGAAAAAAATTGCCCTGGTGGCCGGTGGTTATTCCGGCGAATACGTGATATCGATCGGTACTGCACAAACCATTGAAAAAAACCTGGATCCCGAGCGATTCGAAGTTTATAAGATCATCATCAATGCCGAAGCCTGGTGGCACGAAACGGCAGACGGCGGCAAGGTAAACGTGGATAAAAATGATTTTTCCATCACTGTGGACGGCCGGCATATTACCTTCGATGCGGTATTTATAGCAGTACACGGCTCGCCTGGCGAAGACGGCAAGCTGCAGGGTTACCTCGATATGCTGCGTATCCCGTACACCACCTGCAACTCCATCGTGTCGGCACTTACCTTTAATAAAAGCTTTTGCAACAAGGTCGTAAAAGATCATCATATTGTCAATATCGCCAACTCGGTGGTATTGTATAAACATGCCTCCTATTCGCTGGGCGCGGTATTCGAACAACTGAAATTACCGGTATTCGTAAAACCCAACGAAAGCGGCTCCAGCCTGGGCGTAAGTAAAGTAACCGCACCCGAGCAACTGGTGGGCGCTATCGAAAAAGCCTTTAGCGAAGACAGCCAGGTACTGATCGAAGAGTTTATCGGGGGGCGGGAACTGACCATTGGCGTATATAGTCTCAAAGGACAGGTCTACACCCTGCCGGCTACCGAGATCGTGAGCAAAAATGAATTTTTCGATTACGAGGCCAAATACACCGTTGGCGTTACCAACGAGATTACGCCTGCACCGGTCGATTCCCATATCAGCGGGCAGCTGAACCGCAAAGCCGAAGCTATTTATCAGCAACTGAACTGCCGCGGCGTGGTGCGTATGGACTTTATACTGGAGGAAAAAACAAACGAACTCTATTTCCTCGAGGTCAATACCATGCCGGGCCAGAGCGAGAACAGCATAGTGCCGCAACAGGTAAGGGCTGCAGGCATGGACCTGGAAACCTTCTATGGCAACCTGCTCGACGAGATCCTGGCTTCCTGAACGGGACAGCCCTGCACGATGATATACCGGCCGCCTTGTGCTGCCAGAGTTGAACAATAAGTGAGTTTAAACATGTCAAGACCTTTCCGTAAAACCTTTTTAGGCAACCTGCTGATTATTATCCTGATCTGTATCGGTTTATACTGGCTCTTCTTTGCTTCGCTGGGCTGGATCACCGGTCATGGTGAGGAAGTAAAGGTACCCGACCTGAAAGGAAAAAATCTTGCTGAAGCAGTTGCTTTGCTCGAAAAGGCAGGATTTGAAATAGATATCGATTCCACCTATGTACCCGAGGAGAAGCCCATGGCTATCCTGGACCAACAGCCCGAAGGCGGTACTACGGTAAAAAGCGGCCGCACTATTTTTCTTACGATCAACAAGCAAAGCCCGCTGAGCATTCCCATGCCCAACCTGGTTAATATGTCGTACCGCAGCGCAGAGATGTTGCTCAAGAGCAATAAGCTATTGCTCGGCGATACCACCATGCGCCCCGATATGGCCCGGGGAGCCGTGCTGGTCCAGATGTTTAACGGCAAAGAGATTGCACCGGGACAACCGATACCGCAGGGCAGCAAAATTGACCTCGTGATCGGCGACGGGCTTGGCAATAAAGAGATTAATGTACCGGACCTTACCGGTATGACCTATCCCGAGGCCATTGCCGTGCTGAGTGGCAGCAACCTGCAGTATACCGCCAGCTTTGAAGGTCCCATTACGGATACCACTACAGCAGTAGTATATCTGCAACAACCCGAAGCGATCAACGAAATGAACGAACCCAATAAGGTGCCCGAGGGCGATAATGTGGATATCCATATCAAACAGAGCATGGATTAACCCGGTAGCCATAGGGTAAAATAAAAGCGGAAAGTCCTTCAGGACTTTCCGCTTTTATGTGTTGCACTTTCTATATCGTTGAATGCCTCCCCCCAAAGGTTCTTCGTGTAAGGGCCGCTGCGGCCCTTACCTGGTTGTTGCATCTCGCTGCAAACGGTAATGGCGCCGCAGGGAAACTGTTCCGGTGCATAAGGGGTTACGAACGTAGCATTCTGGGCTGCGGTTTCGGTATTTTGCACCAGCAGGACTGCCAGGAGGAATACAAAGCCGGTATAAAGTAATCGTGCAGACTTCATAAAGGGTATCATGAAAGTATGGTCCCGGTTTTTTCGCCTATGGTTATCAACCTGCTGCATTGCAGCCTCCGGGTAAGCATATTGCGTAAAAGGGGAATGAAATAGGGATTAATGTATTTTTTTGTTACCAGTTGTTTCGAGTTGTGATATCTTTTTCGTCGTTTAAGCCGGACCGCTTTTATCCGGGGGCATCTGCTGGTTTACGAACCTGTAATGCCTGTAATAAAAGACACCTCGCAGTGAAGAACGGACCAGTGGCTGGTATAATTTTAGAAATTGCTTAAATTGTAAATTTTTTGTTATTTACTGGCTGACAAAGAAGAACCTATAAATTTTCTTGATTTTTCAATAAATGATCTCTAAAATCCATTTTTGGAACAAAATTTGCTGAATAAAATTTTCTTTTGTAACTTTGCTTCCCCTTAATTGGGAGAACATACGTGCAAAAAAACTTTTGGTCCAACTTTTTTAAAATTTATTGCTAAACCTATCTCAAAAAGAACCCTCTTTTTGGGGTGGGATTATTTTGTTCTTTGCAAATAATTAGTGTAAAATACTATGTCTAACGTCTCAAAACGCACACAAACCGGCCGCGTCAACTTTGCTAAAATCCATGATGTAGCAGATAGCCCCGATTTGCTTGCCATTCAGCTGCAGTCTTTTCAGGATTTCTTCCAACTCGAAACCACGCCCGATAAGCGTGATGTAGAAGGCCTGTTCCGCGTGTTCAAGGAGAACTTCCCGATCACGGATACGCGTAACATCTTTGTGCTGGAATTCCTCGACTATTTCATCGATCCGCCGCGCTACACCATCGAAGAGTGTATGGAGCGTGGGTTGACTTATTCGGTGCCGCTGAAAGCGAAGCTCCGTTTAAGTTGTAATGACGAAGAGCACGTTGATTTCGAAACCATCGTACAGGATGTGTTCCTGGGTAATATCCCATACATGACCCCGCGTGGTACTTTCGTGATCAATGGTGCAGAGCGTGTTGTAGTATCGCAGCTGCACCGTTCGCCGGGTGTGTTCTTTGGACAGAGCACGCACCCGAACGGAACCAAGATCTACTCTGCCCGTGTGATCCCGTTCAAGGGCGCCTGGATGGAGTTCGCTACCGATATCAACAACGTGATGTATGCGTACATCGACCGTAAGAAGAAATTCCCGGTTACTACGCTGCTGCGTTCTATCGGTTACGAAAACGATAAAGACATCCTGAACCTGTTCGGCATGGCTGACGAGGTACGTGCCGACCGCAAATCGCTCGAAGCGAATATCGGTCGCCGCCTGGCAGAACGCGTACTGCGCAGCTGGACAGAAGACTTCGTAGATGAAGACACCGGTGAGGTTGTTTCCATCGAGCGTAACGAGGTGATCCTCGAGCGCGACAGCATCCTGAGCGGAGACGATATCGATACCATTATCGAAATGGGCGCCGATTCGATCTATATCCAGAAAGAAGAGCTGAGCGGTGATTATTCCATCATCTACAATACCTTAAATAAAGATACCTCCAACTCCGAGCTGGAAGCGGTACAGCATATCTATCGCCAGCTGCGTGGTTCTGACGCACCGGATGATGAGACTGCCCGTGGTATTATCGAAAAACTGTTCTTCTCCGACAAACGTTATGACCTCGGTGAAGTAGGCCGTTACAAGATCAACCGTAAACTGGAACTCGACCAGGACAACGATAAAAAAGTATTATCCAAAGAAGATATCATTGCGATCATCAAATACCTGGTTCGCCTGTCGAACGGTAAAGCGGAGATCGACGATATCGATCACCTGAGCAACCGTCGTGTACGTACCGTAGGCGAGCAGTTGTACGCCCAGTTCGGTGTAGGTCTGAGCCGTATGGCCCGTACCATCCGCGAGCGTATGAACGTAAGGGATAACGAGGTATTTACGCCGATCGACCTGATCAACGCCCGTACCCTGAGCTCCGTAATCAACTCTTTCTTTGGTACTTCGCAGCTGTCCCAGTTCCTCGACCAGACCAACCCGCTGTCTGAGATCACGCACAAGCGTCGTATCTCTGCCCTCGGACCAGGCGGTCTGAGCCGTGAGCGTGCCGGCTTCGAGGTGCGTGACGTACACTACTCCCACTATGGCCGTCTGTGTACGATCGAAACACCGGAGGGACCAAACATCGGTCTGATCTCCACCCTTTGCGTACACGCAAAGATCAACGATATGGGCTTTATCGAAACTCCGTACCGTAAAGTAAAAGAAGGTAAAGTAGATCTGAAACATGAGTTCTACCTGAGTGCTGAAGAAGAAGATGATAAAAAGATTGCGCAGGCTAACGTTCCGCTGGACGAAAAAGGCGCATTCCTGGAAGATAAAATCAAATCACGCGAAACCGGCGACTTCCCGATCCTGGAGCCGGAAGAAGTGGAGTACATGGACGTTGCCCCGAACCAGATCGTTGGTTTGTCTGCATCCCTGATCCCCTTCCTCGAGCATGACGATGCCAACCGTGCCTTGATGGGTTCGAACATGCAACGTCAGGCCGTACCGCTGATCCGTCCGCAGGCGCCTATCGTAGGTACCGGCCTGGAAGCTAAAGCGGCGCGCGATGCCCGTATCCAGATCCATGCCGAAGGCCCTGGTGTGGTAGAATATGTAGATGCCAACGAGATCCACGTACGTTACAACCGTACCGAAAAGCAACGTCTTGTTTCTTTCGAGGATGATCTGAAAATATACAAACTGACCAAGTACAAGAAAACGAACCAGAGCACGAGCATCAACCTCAGCCCTGCCGTTCGCAAAGGTCAGAAAGTAGTGGAAGGCGACTTCCTGACCCAGGGTTATGCCACCCAGAACGGTGAGCTGGCACTGGGCCGTAACCTGAAAGTGGCGTTCATGCCATGGAAAGGGTACAACTTCGAGGATGCGATCGTAATCAACGAGAAAGTGGTGCGTGAAGATCTGTTCACCTCTGTGCATATCGACGAATACGAACTCGAGGTACGCGATACCAAACTGGGTGAAGAAGAGCTGACCGCAGATATCCCGAATATCTCCGAAGACGCTACCAAAGACCTGGACGAAAACGGTATCATCCGTATCGGCGCTCATGTTAAAGAAGGCGATATCCTGATCGGTAAGATCACTCCGAAAGGGGAGAGCGATCCGACTCCAGAAGAAAAACTGCTCCGCGCGATCTTCGGCGATAAAGCCGGCGATGCGAAAGATGCTTCCCTGAAAGCCTCTCCGTCTGTAGAAGGGGTGATCATCGGTAAACAACTGTTCCAGCGTGCGAAGAAAGATAAGAATGCCAAAGTAAAAGAGAAGACCGAACTGGAGAAGATCGATAAAATACACCACCAGAACGTAGAAGAGATCAAGAAACTGTTGCTGGAAAAATTACAGGTACTGCTTGCCGAGAAATCCTCTGCGGGTGTAACCAACTCTTATGGTGAGCCTGTGATCAGCAAAGGCGGTAAGTTCTCTGCCAAAGTACTGAACTCTGTAGACTACCAGAACGTTCACCCGCTGGGCTGGACCGGAGAGGCAGAAACAGATGACCAGGTAAACCAGATGTTGCACAACTACAACATCAAGTACAACGAGGAGCTGGGCCGTTACAAGCGTGAGAAATTCAACCTGTCTATCGGTGATGAGCTGCCAACCGGCGTACTGAAACTGGCTAAAGTATACCTGGCAGTTAAGCGTAAGCTGAAAGTAGGTGATAAAATGGCGGGTCGTCACGGTAACAAAGGTATCGTTGCCAAGATCGTTCGTGCCGAAGATATGCCGTTCCTGGAAGACGGAACACCGGTAGATATCGTACTGAATCCGCTGGGTGTACCTTCGAGGATGAACCTTGGCCAGATCTACGAAACCATCCTCGGATGGGCTGGTGAGAAACTGGGTCTGCGTTTCGCAACACCGATCTTCGACGGTGCTTCTTCCAACGAGATCAAGCATTATATCGAAGAAGCCGGACTGCCGAGCTTCGGTCACACTTACCTGTATGATGGTGAAACCGGCGAGCGCTTCCACCAGAAGGCTACCGTGGGTATCATCTACATGATCAAGCTGCACCACATGGTGGACGATAAGATGCACGCCCGTTCTATCGGACCATACTCGCTCATTACACAGCAGCCGCTGGGTGGTAAAGCCCAGTTCGGTGGCCAGCGTTTTGGTGAGATGGAGGTGTGGGCCCTCGAAGCCTACGGTGCATCCAACATTCTGCAGGAGCTGCTTACCATCAAATCTGATGATATCGTGGGCCGTGCAAAAGCATACGAGTCTATTGTTAAAGGTGATAACATTCCTAAAGCAGGCATACCGGAATCCTTCAATGTATTGGTGCACGAGCTGCGTGGTCTGGGTCTGGAACTGACTTTCGACAACAAGTAATCAACCAGTTTAAGGCAGGACGTTGCAAGACGTCCTGCCCCGTTGAAATAATTTTTTAAATTCTTTTTAAAATTTCCTTGCTGACATGGCAATTAAAAAAGACAACCGTCCAAAATCCGGTTTCGACAGAATTACGATAAGCCTGGCTTCGCCAGATGGTATTCTTGACCGCTCTTACGGTGAAGTGCTGAAGCCGGAAACCATCAACTATCGTACTTATAAACCAGAGCGTGATGGTCTTTTCTGTGAGAAGATATTCGGCCCTGTTAAGGATTATGAGTGCTATTGCGGTAAATACAAGCGTATCCGTTATAAAGGCATCGTGTGCGATCGTTGTGGTGTAGAAGTTACAGAGAAAAAGGTACGTCGTGAGCGTATGGGTCACCTTAAACTGGTTGTACCTGTAGTGCATATCTGGTATTTCAAAAGCCTGCCGAACAAGATCGGCTACCTGCTGGGATCCAGCTCCAAAAAATTAGAAAGTATTGTTTATTATGAGCGCTATGTAATCGTTCAGGCCGGTGAAGCCGAAGAGCTGATCCGTCAGAAACTGAGCATGAAAGATAGCGAAGATACTTACATGGCCCTGCTTTCCGAAGATGAGTTCCTGGACATCCAGGATGCCCTGCCTAAGGAAAACCAGTACCTGCCTGATGATGATCCGAATAAGTTCATCGCCAGGATGGGCGCCGAAGCGATCCAGGACCTGCTC
This sequence comes from Taibaiella chishuiensis, assembly GCF_003014535.1. GTDB lineage: Bacteria > Bacteroidota > Bacteroidia > Chitinophagales > Chitinophagaceae > Taibaiella > Taibaiella chishuiensis. The sequence continues at coordinate 123,967 of NZ_PYGD01000004.1, forward strand.
AGCAGGCTCAACCTGGACCAGCTGTCCTACGACCTGCGTAATGCCGCTGCCAACGAAACATCGCAGCAGCGTAAGCAGGAGGCTCTGAAACGCCTGGGCGTGGTAGAAGCATTCCGCGATGCCAACACCCGCGTAGAGAACAAACCAGAATGGATGGTGATGCAGTATATCCCGGTTATTCCACCGGAACTGCGCCCGCTCGTTCCCCTGGATGGCGGCCGTTTTGCCTCTTCCGATCTGAACGATCTTTACCGTCGTGTAATTATCCGTAACAACCGTCTGAAGCGTCTGCTCGAGATCAAAGCGCCGGAAGTGATCCTGCGTAATGAAAAACGTATGCTGCAGGAAGCGGTAGACTCCCTGTTCGATAACTCCCGTAAATCTAACGCCGTTAAGGCTGAAGGCGGTCGTGCCCTGAAATCCCTTTCCGATGTACTGAAAGGTAAACAAGGCCGTTTCCGTCAGAACCTGTTGGGTAAACGTGTGGACTACTCCGGCCGTTCGGTAATCGTGGTAGGTCCTGAAATGCAGCTGCATGAGTGTGGTATCCCTAAAGATATGGCTGCCGAGCTGTTCAAACCGTTTATCATCCGCAAGCTCATCGAGCGTGGTATCGTAAAAACGGTAAAGAGCGCTAAGAAATTAGTAGAACGTAAAGAAGCCGTAGTTTGGGATATCCTGGAAAATGTACTGAAAGGACACCCGGTTATGCTTAACCGTGCCCCAACGCTCCACAGGTTATCTATCCAGGCCTTCCAGCCTAAAATGATCGAAGGTAAAGCCATTCAGCTCCACCCGCTCGTATGTTCGGCGTTCAACGCGGATTTCGATGGTGACCAGATGGCGGTACACGTGCCTTTGAGCAATGCCGCAATTATGGAAGCCCAGATGCTGATGCTGGCCTCTCACAATATCCTGAACCCACAGAACGGTACGCCGATCACCCTGCCTTCCCAGGACATGGTACTCGGTCTGTATTACCTGACAAAAGGTAAACGTACTATGGGCGACGAGATCATCAAAGGTGAAGGTAAAGTGTTCTATAGTGCAGAAGAGGTGATCATTGCCCACAACGAGGGCCGTGTAGACCTGCATGCCTGGATCAAAGTAAAAACCGTAGTTCGTAGTAAAGAAGGCGAGCTGGAAAATAAACTGCTCGAAACCACAGTAGGCCGCGTACTGTTCAACCAGACCGTACCGAAAGAAAATGGTTTCGTAAACGCCCTGCTGACCAAGAAATCACTGCGTGAGATCATCGGTTCTATCCTGAAAAATACCAATATCCCGCAAACTGTTAAGTTCCTGGATGATGCGAAAACACTTGGTTTCCGTACCGCATTCCGTGGTGGTCTGTCGTTTAACGTAAACGATCTTACCATCCCCGATGTGAAAGAGCAACTGGTGGATGAAGCGCAGGGCGAAGTGGATGAAGTTTGGGATAACTATAACATGGGTCTGATCACCAATAACGAACGTTATAACAAGATCATCGATATCTGGTCCGGTGTGGACATCAAAGTTACCGAGACCCTGATCCGCGAGATGGCAGCCGACAAACAAGGCTTCAACTCCGTATACATGATGCTGGATTCCGGTGCCCGTGGTAGTAAGCAGCAGGTTAAGCAGCTTGCCGGTCTGAGGGGCCTGATGGCAAAACCACGTCGTAGTGGTTCTACCGGTTCAGAGATCATCGAAAACCCGATCCTTGCAAACTTTAAAGACGGTCTGAGTGTATTGGAGTACTTTATCTCCACCCACGGTGCCCGTAAAGGTCTTGCGGATACGGCCCTTAAAACAGCGGATGCGGGTTACCTTACCCGTCGTCTCGTGGATGTGGCCCAGGACGTGGTTATCGTGGAAGAAGATTGCCTGACCCTGCGCGGCCTGGCTACTTCAGCCCTTAAAGACAACGAAGAGATCGTAGAACCGCTGTTCGACCGTATCCTCGGCCGTACTTCCCTGCACGACATCTACCATCCGCATACCGATGCGCTGATCGTAAATGCCGGTGTGGAAATCGACGAAGATATCGCCCATGCAATCGAAGAAGCAGGTATCGATACCGTAGAGATCCGTTCTGTACTGACCTGCGAAGCGAAACGCGGTTGCTGTGCCAAGTGTTATGGTAAAAACCTGGCAACGGGTTACATGGCACAGAAAGGTGATGCCGTGGGTATCATCGCTGCTCAGTCCATCGGTGAGCCGGGTACACAGCTTACACTCCGTACCTTCCACGTGGGTGGTACAGCGAACTCCTCAGCCATTGAATCTCAATTGCTGGCTAAGTTCGACGGTACCGTTCAGTTCGATGGTCTGCGTACCACCAAACATACCAACGACGAAGGCGAAGAAGTGAACGTGGTTATCGGTCGTACCGGTGAGATGCGTATCATGGATATTGAAAACGACCGCCTGATGATCACCAACAACATTCCTTACGGTTCTACCCTGAAAGTGAAGAATGGTCAGAAAGTGAAGAAAGGCGATCCGATCTGCGGATGGGATCCGTTCAACGCCGTTATCATCTCTGAACTGGAAGGTCACATCGGCTTCGATAGCATCATCGAAGGTATTACCTTCCGTGAAGAAGCCGACGAACAGACCGGTCACCGTGAGAAAGTGGTTATCGAGACAAAAGATAAAACGAAAATTCCTTCCCTCGTTGTAGAAGGTAAAGAAAATAAGACCTATAACCTCCCGGTAGGTTCGCATATCGTAGTTAACGAAGGCGAGAAGGTAAGGAGCGGCCAGGTACTGGTGAAAATACCACGTGTAATGGGACGTTCACGAGATATCACGGGTGGTCTGCCGCGTGTAACCGAGCTGTTTGAAGCCCGTAACCCGTCTAACCCGGCCGTAGTTGCCGAGATCGATGGTGTGGTAAGCTTCGGTAACATTAAACGTGGTAACAGGGAGATCATGGTAGAAGCGAAAGAAGGTATGATCAAGAAATACCTGGTTCCGCTGTCCCGCCAGATCACCGTACAGGATGGTGACTTTATCAAAGCCGGTAACTCGCTTTCCGATGGTGCTACCACGCCAAGCGATATCCTGGCCATTAAAGGACCACACGCCGTTCAGGAGTACCTGGTAAACGAGATCCAGGAAGTATACCGTTTACAGGGTGTAAAAATCAACGATAAACACGTTGAGGTTATCGTTCGCCAGATGATGCGTAAAGTAAGGATCATCGACCAGGGCGATACCAAATTCCTGGAAGACGATACCGTGGACAAGAACGACTTTATGATGGAGAACGACTGGATCTTCGATAAGAAGGTAGTTGTGGACGCCGGTGATTCAGAAAAACTGCACCCGGGCCAGATCGCTACCCTCAGGGAGATCAGGGAAGAAAACAGTACCCTGCGTCGTGCCGACAAGAAGATTGTTGAATTCCGTGATGCAACGCCTGCTACTTCAGCACCGCTGCTGCTCGGTATCACCAAAGCTTCCTTGGGTACACGCAGCTGGATCTCTGCAGCTTCCTTCCAGGAAACCACGAAGGTACTGTCTACCGCCGCGATCTCGGGTAAATCCGACGACCTGGTAGGTCTGAAAGAAAACGTAATCACAGGCGGCCTGATCCCAGCCGGTACAGGTATCCGCGATTACAACGATATGATCATTGGTTCCAAAGAAGAGTACGAACTGTTGCTGGCCAACAAAGACGTGCTTGAATTTGACGACGAAGAGTAATAAATTGTTGATTGTAAAAACAAGAGGCCGGGATCTGATCCCGGCCTTTCTGTTTTCCGGCCGGTGGATAAATAAATGCAGGCAGCATTGCTGTCGGATATCCCGGTTTTCGCTAGCTTTATTGCAGCGCGTTTTAAGCGTTACCTATCCCGTACTATGCCCGCCCGATTACTTACCCTACTGTCCCTGTTGTTGTGCGGCTGTTGCCGCTTGTATGCTCAAAAGACACTGGTGTTTGCCGGTACCTTTAACCACGATAAAAACAAAGAAGGGATACAGGTACTGCAGCTGGATACAGAGACCGGCCTGCTGAAGCCCTTATACACCTTAACGGGCATACTGAACCCTTCCTACCTGGCGCTGTCGGGCAATGGCCTTTTTTTATATGCCTGTATCGAAACCCGGACCCCGGGCGCGGGTAGTATAGCCGCTTTCGGCATCGATACCGCAAGCGGCGCGCTGCACCTCCTGAACCGCCGCAAAAGCAGTGGCGAGAATCCCGTATACACTACGCTTACCAAAGATGGCCGTTACCTTTTCGGCGTTAACTATACCGAGGGGGGTATCGATGTATTCCCCGTGGAGGGGGACGGCCGCATCGGGCCGCTGTTGCAGGCTGTAGCCTATACCGAAGGCAGTCATGCTACCGAACGGCAGGCCGGGGCACATACGCATAGCCTGCAACTGTCGCCGGACCAGGATCACATCTTTGTACCCGACCTGGGCAGCGATATCATCCGCTCCTACCGCTTCGATCCCGGGGCGGCGCAACCCATCGTGCTCCCTACGGCAGGGCAGGTGAAAGCCGCGCCGGGCAGTGGCCCCAGGCATTTTACCTTTCACCCCGGCGGTAAGTACGCCTATTGTATCGAAGAGATATCGGGCTGGGTAAGCGCCTACCGTTATACCCGTGGCCGGCTTAAACCGCTGCAGCATATCGCAGCTCATAAAGACAGCCTTGAAGACTATAACAGCGCCGATATCCATTGTTCGCCCGATGGCCGTTTTCTCTATGTGTCCAACCGCGGCGATGAGAACAATATCGCCGTGTTTGCCATCCGGTCCGACGGCCGCTTACGCCGTATAGGCCTGCAGCCCACGATGGGCGAGCATCCGCGCATTTTTGCCCTCGACGAAAAAGGACGTTTCCTCATCGTGGCTAACCAGGTAAGCGGCAATATCACGGTCTTCCGCCGGGACCGGCACTCGGGCAAATTGCGGCACATACCCCAGGAGGTACCACTCGGAAACGTTTCCTGTGTACAAATCAAAACTTATGAATAGAAGACTGACAGGTATTGTACTGTTGTTGCTGATAGCTGCAGTGGTACACGCGCAGCCTTCGTTGCGTATAGCAGACAGTATCCGGCGGCATTACCGGATACCTGAACTGGCTTACGCCGTAATAAAGGCCGATACCATACTGGACATGGCCGCTACCGGGGTAAAAAAGAAGGGAAGCAGTGCTAAAGCCAACCTGCAGGACCGGTTTCATATCGGGTCCAATACCAAGGCCATTACGGCTTTTATCGCTGCACGCCTGGTGGCACAACAGCAGATCAGTTGGCATACTACCTTCTTTTCCCTGTTTCCGGAACTGAAAAAAGAACGGATAGATACCTCAGTTGATTATGCATTGGATGATTTACTGAGCTTCCGCGCTGCCTTGCCGCCTTATACCTATACCGTTCGAAGCCCGCTGCGCGAGCAGATTACCGGCAATGAACCGCAACAGCGCTATGCCCTGGCACAATACCTGCTGCGGCAAAAGCCGGTGGCTCCCGATGAGGGTTTCTACCTCACCAATACCGGTTATATCCTTGCCGGACTGATGCTTGAAAAAGCCAGCGGCCGCAGTTACAAAACCCTGGTCAAAGAGCTGGGCGATACACTGGGTATAGCTTTCGGTTTCGGATATCCCAATGGTACCGATACCTTACAAACCTGGGGGCATGATGCTGTCGGGAACCCCCTGGCGCCTTTCGATCATTACAAACTGGACTGGCTTTTGTCGGCGGGTAATATCAACATTACCCTACCGGACTATGCCCGGTTTATCCAGGAGTTCCTGAAACCTGTGCCCAGCCTGTTATCCCGGGCCGTTACGGATCAATTGTTATACGGCCGGCCGGGTTTTGCCTATGGTTGGTTTACCGAAAAAGACAGCGCAGGCCGGTATCTTGTGGCCAGCAACGAAGGCAATGCCGGTGCTTTTATAACCAGGGTACAAGTGGTAAAGGAACAGAATATTGCTTTTATTATTTTTACCAATGCCGCTACCGCTGCAACGGCTAAAGGGATCGATGTATTATTGACGGCTTTAAAAAGAACCTATGAACAACCATAAAAAAGAAGACGAAATGCCTGCGCATAACCTGCGGTTATCGGAGCTGGGCCTGACAGAAATAAAAGCCCTTCGTGATGAAACAGGCAGGGGATGGGAGATAGAATTTTTAAGCCGGGGACTGCATCACCAGGGTATGAAACCCAAAGCGGTATTGAGCTGTGGCGGTAGGGTGCGCGATGAGGTGATCATAGGCGATTACCCGGCCTGGGTACGGGAACTTGCAGGGGAGCGTGTACCGGAGGCCGGCCATTTCACATTGCGCTTTAATACTGCTGCTCCCGAAGCCGCAGCGCTGGAGCTTATCGAAGAACGCTTGCTTTTCCTTGCCTATGCCGATATCTATCGCGATGGCGGTTCGCTGGAGGCATGTTGGGAAACCAATTACGGCAATACCTGGGAATTGTATTTAAAGGTATTACCTACGCTCGACGATGTGTTGAAATATGAACACCTGTTTCTTCGCTACCCGGAGCGGGAGTCGCGCAGGGTAGTCGTACTGAAAGGATCAGCGGAAGAAAAACACGTAATGACCTGGGTAGATGCCTGGCTGGATAGCACGGTCCCGGAACTCCATGTGCCGGTACGGGAGCTGATGCGTAAATTATCGCGGCTCGAGTCCTTATATCATAAAATGTATTGGCGGATGTATTAGTAAGTGTTTGCTATTGCCGGAAGCACGGTGTATTGGCCTTCGCCTTTGATACCCGTGGCTTATAGTTGTTTATTGCATACAAAACGGCCGTCTTCCCTGCAGAAGACGGCCGTTCTATTGTTGAATCAGCTAGTATGTTATACTAAGGCTGGCTTACCAGGTAAGCCAGGAAATGGAATTGGTACTGATAAGGGGCAGGCTGACAGCCGGGGCTGAAAACCGGGTCGATATACATGGCGTAAAAAGCGCAATCGCTCCTCCTTACACAGAAATGCACCCTGCAGCAACATTGATTGGCTGCCTGTTGCATCCGGGCAACGAAGGCCGTTGTCAATTCGTCGAAGCAGAGCGGCATGGGGGGAGGGTTATAAGTGCCGCCGCCCGGTACCACTCGATAAAGACCATCAGCACTCGATTCGATCAGGGCGCCATTCTGTGCAACCATCTGGTCATAGGCGGCTGGGGTAGCTTCTACTGTAACCGATACCAATTCCTGGGCCGCCACCCTGGAAGTAAAGAAGGAACAGGCGAACAGGGTCATCAGGATACCCATTAGTTTTAATCCTTTCATAAATAGAGGTTTGGTTTAGTGAATAATATATCCAAAGATAGTTTATTTATTTATCTATCTTAAAAATTACTATTTATAAAAACGATTAATTTATTACCTGCTGATGTTATTAAATAGTCTATATAATAAACGCCCGGCATACATAATATGCCGGGCGTTGGGTATAAAATATACTGGAGTTGGAATCTTTAATTGAAGAAAACCTGGTACTGTAAGGTAAAGGCGCCCAGGCGTTTTGTCTGATCGCCGGCTGCATTATAAATCGGCCGGTTCTGGTACGAGAGCGTAAGCTTGGAAGTATGCCCGGACAAAAGCCAGTTAATGCCTGCATCTACAAACAGCATCTTATCGTTGAGCCGGTCGTAATCGGCATATTGCAGGGCTATATAAGGCATAAGTGTAGTGCTGCCGATCAGGCTGTCGCGCAATTTATAACCGGCCTGTGCATATACCGTAGTGCCGGTACCGAAGGCCGGGTAACCATTGCCGCTGCCGTTTAAAACGTCGGGATTAGTATTGCCGTTGGCGGGGTTCATGGTGGCCTGGTTGCGGATATAATTTTTGCCAAAGCCATAATGCGCTACGCTGGCATACAGGTTCAATGCCTGGCCCCCGGGGCCCGCCGGCGCATCGTAATATACATCGCCGCTAAAGTGCGCCATATCCTCCATCAGCGTATCGCGGGCGCTGCTGGTACGCCACAAGGCATCCTTCTGGTAAATAAAACCGGCGCCGATATTCAGTACGCGTTTAGCGCCCAGGTAAGTGCCCTGGGTATAAGGGGTAAGGTTCGATTCCTGGTCGAGGAACTGCCATTGGAAATAACCGTTCCATTGCATAGACGGCGCTTTGGGCGAGAAATTGGAAGCCAGGCTGATAGCGCCATTATACCCCGCCGATTTTTGTATGGCATGCGGCTGTGCCATCACCAGGCGGTAGTCAAACCGGCCGATCTTGCCTTTGGCAAATACAGATAACTTACGCAGGAACTGGTCGGTTACATCATTGGTCGATTGCAGGTGCAGCGGGGCATCCACCCCCATAATGGTGCCGGCCGAGGGCGATGAGAACCGCGAAAGCCCGCTCCAGCCGCTTAACCCGGCGCCTAAGGATAGTTTCTGTTTGACGATGGCATATTCACCATAGGCATCATGTACAAAAAAGCCCTGTTTGCGGTCCGATATATTGTTGAAGTTATTTTGTCCCAGTTGCACATAAAAAAAAGCACGGTCGGTAAGCTGTCCGTATACCTGCATCCGCAGCCGGCGGATACCGATATCGGTACTGTTGTCCTTAGGCGTACCGTTGATGGTAGTGCCCGGGTTTAGCTCCTGCTGGCGCAGCCAGAACTGGCCCAGTACCGTAAACTTCACGTAACTGGAACCGCTTTCGTTCAGGTACAGCTTGCGGTCTTTGATAAAGTTCTGGGCCTGCACGCCCTGGGCAAGCAGTAATAAAGGTATGGCCCGGAATAGTCCAGGCCATTTCAATAAAGCCATTAAAAAGTATTATTGTCCCTGTAACGGGCGATTAATGATTAAAGAGATTATAGATCTCCATGATGTTTTTCAGGATATTGTCAAAGTCGATGTTGAGATCGATGAGCCTGCCGGTGCGGATATCGAACACCCAGCCATGCACGCGCAGACCGCGTTCCTTATTGGCTTCCTGTACGGCAGCCGTCTTGATCAGGTTCACGCATTGCTCCTGCACATTCAGCTCTACCAGGCGGTCGTAGCGCAGGGCCTCATTGGTGATCCCGTTCAGTTCCTCTTTATGCAGGCGATACACATCGCGGATGTTACGCAGCCAGGGATTCAGGATGCCCATATCGGCGGGTTGCATCGCGGCTTTTACGCCGCCGCAGTTATAGTGGCCGCATACCACCACGTGGTTGACTTTAAGATGGCGAACGGCATAGTTCAGCACCGACATCACGCTTAGGTCGACGTTGTTGACCAGGTTGGCAATGTTACGGTGTACAAAAGCTTCGCCCGGTTGCAGGCCCATAATATCCTCGGCGGTAACCCGGCTGTCGGAGCAGCCGATATAAAGCAGTTCAGGGTTCTGACCGCTCGCCAGGTCATCGAAGTAGCCGGCGTTGCCTTTCAGCTTTTCAGCGATCCATTGCTCGTTGTTTTTGAAAACATCTGCTATATTCATGACGGATAAATTAGGAATTGAGTTAATGTTAGGTGTCCCGTCAAAGATAAAGAGGAATAGGCATATTCCGTTCTTCCCTCCTGAATTAAAACCGCCGGCCACCGGTTGCAATGCTTGTGCTGCAACCCCGGGCGTGTAACCTATCCCGAAAGGGCAGGGAGATCCCGGTACTGCCTGTTGCATTACCGGACTATCCCGGCAGGTTGCGGGAGTTTTTGCATATGATAAAGGCTGAAAGTAAGGCTATACGGGCCTTCGTGCAAGTATGGCGAAAAATTTAATTAAGAGTTTTGTTCTTATATTGTTTTAGCAATACCTACCTTTATCTCCGCGGAATGCCCGCATTAAAAGCACAACAGGCGATCAGAACTATTTTCCGGGATGGCTGTTGTACCTAAATTACCAGAATCTATTATGGCGCATAAGAAAAAGAATAAACAGCATAAGCAACCCAAATCGAATAAGAATCAAAAAGCAAGGTCGCCACTGAATGGCAAAATGGCCACGGGCCGCCTGGATATATCCAGAGCCGGCCTGGGTTTCGTGATCGTGGAAGGCTGGGACCAGGATGTGCTGATCCGGCCCGAGGATATGATGAATGCCTTTAACGGGGATGAAGTGAAGATCAGGGTAGATCATGTTTCGGCCAAAGGCCGCCCCGAAGGTGTAATTACCGAGATTGTAAAACGCAGCCAGGTCGAGTTTAGCGGCCGCCTGGAGCTAAGCGATAAGTTTGCCTTCCTGATACCCGATAACGAGCGCATGCGCTCCGACATCTTTGTACCGCTGCATGCGCTGCATGGCGGTAAGAACGGCGACCGCGTGATCGTGAAAATCGTAGAATGGAATGCCGGCGCCAAGAACCCGAGCGGGGAAGTAGTAGAGCTGCTGACCAACGAACGCGAGAACGAGATCGCGATGAAGAGCATCCTGATCGAAGCGGGCTTCCAGCTTCGCTTTTCGGACGAAGCCCTGGAAGAGGCTGCCCGTATCCCCGACATCCTCGACAGTAAAGAAATAGCCCGCAGGAAAGATTGCCGCGATGTACTCACCTTTACCATCGACCCGGTCGATGCCAAAGACTTTGACGATGCCCTCTCGATCCGCAAACTGAAGAACGGCAATTACGAAGTAGGCGTACATATTGCCGATGTAAGTTATTACGTAGAGCCCGATACGGCGCTCGACAGCGAGGCTTACGACAGGGCTACTTCGGTATACCTGCCCGACCGTGTGCTGCCGATGCTGCCCGAGCATATCTCCAATGTGCTGTGCTCGCTCAGGCCCAATGAAGACAAGTTTACCTTCTCCGCTATCTTCCAGCTCGATGAGAAAGCCCGGGTTAAACAGTACTGGATCGGCCGTACGGTAACGCATTCCAACCGCAGGTTTACCTACGAAGAGGCGCAGGAAATCATTGAAACCGGTAAAGGCGACTATGCCGAAGAGATCCTGCTGCTGAATAAAATGGCCCGGAGTATGCGCGGCGAGCGCTTTGGCAAAGGCGCCATCAACTTCTCCTCGCAGGAAGTACGCTTTAAGCTCGACGAGAAAGGGATACCGATCGGTATAGAGATCAAGGAGAGTAAAGAGGCGCACCAGCTGATCGAAGAGTTTATGCTGCTGGCCAATAAGACCGTGGCACAATATGTGGGCAAGCGTTCGGTAAACGACCAGCCGATCCCCTTCCCGTACCGGGTGCACGATGTACCCAACGAAGACAAACTGGCCATATTCGCTGCCTTTGCTTCGCGCTTCGGTTATAAGTTCAACCTGAACAACCCCGATAAGATCGCCGAATCGTTTAACGAAATGCTCGAACAGGTGCAGGGCAAACCGGAACAGCATGTGCTGGAACAGTTAGGTATCCGCACCATGGCCAAGGCGATCTATACTACCGATAATATCGGGCACTATGGCCTGGGCTTCGAAGACTATTGCCATTTTACCTCGCCCATACGCCGTTATCCCGACGTGATGGTGCACCGGATCGTACAGCAATGTATCGATAACCAGGTAAAGCCGGACAAGAAGATGGAGAGCAAATGCCGGCACTGCAGCGAGCGGGAACGTAAGGCCATGGAGGCTGAGCGCAGCGCCAATAAGTACAAGCAGGTAGAATATATGCGCCGCTTTATCGGCGATACCTTCGACGCGGTAATCAGTGGCGTATCGACCTTTGGTTTCTGGGCCGAAACTGTTGAACATAAATGCGAGGGGCTGGTATCGCTGGCCGACCTGGCGGTGCTCGACGAGTTTACCTTCCTCGAATCCGACTATGCCCTGGTGGGTATGCATACCGGCAAACGGTTCCGCATCGGTGATAAAGTGAAGATCAGGGTAGAGGCGGCAAGCCTTGAAAAACGCCAGATCGATTTCGGCTACGTACCGGATGGCGCTAAAGCTGCGGCAGAACCCGAAGCTGCGGGAAAACCTGCCCGTGCGGCAAGAGGCGCTAAAGCGGCAGCCGGTGAAAAGGCGCCGGCTAAGGCGGTAAAGAAGACTGCGGCTAAAAAGAAGGCCAGCACGGCATCACCGGCTAAAAAAAGGAAAAAGGACTAAGGCAAATACGGTATTTTTCAGAAAAGATAGGATTTAAGAAAAAAATTTTTACATTTACAATCATTCAGAAAAATACAATTTAAAAAATGAGAAAACTATTACTTGCCGGTCTGGGCTTTACTTTATTGTTTGCTTCCTGTTCAAAATCAGAAGAAGACAAACAACCTATTGATGTGTCCAAAACGAAGATGTTGATGAGTGGCAAATGGCAGCTGAAAGCATATGTTTTTGTGAATGATATCAGTGATCCGACTTCTATGCCGCTGGACTATTATACACCGTTGCCCGGTTGCGAAAAGGATAACTTTTTCATTTTTAATACCACCAACCAGGTATCGCTTTACGAAGGCAATACCAAGTGTGCCGCTACCGCCCCGGATAGCACGGTATACAACTACAATTTTACGAATGATGAAAAGTACCTGAAAATATACTCCAACCCGGATGATGTGGACAATAGCCTCATACTTTGGGGGGATGTAAAATATCCTACTGTGGATTCGTTCGTGATTTATTACACTACGTTCAACTCCACTACCGAGATCACATCGGGACATACCAAGACTTATACCAAGCAGTAATTTTAGTTTTCTATACGATATAAAAGCGGGAACCGGCTATGCCGGTTCCCGCTTTGTTTGTAGGATTTTCAGGGGGCTAGTGCTGCTGGTCATAGTGGCTTGGGCCTGGCGGTTGGCTACGACAGGGCAGCCATTAATAACAGGGCACAAAAAAGGGAATTGCACTGGTCAATTCCCTTTTTTGCTATACTCCCCACACCTGCCTAGCGGCCCAGGTCGTCGTCGCTATCGTAAAACAGCAGTGACGCCTTGTCCTTGGCAATTTTCTTTCCATAAAATAATTTCGTGATCACCACAAAGAGTACCGGTACAATAAAGATCGCAAGCAGGGTAGCAGCGAGCATACCGCCCAGTACCGTCCAGCCGATCGTTTGACGGGATACCGCACCGGCGCCTGATGAGAACACCAGCGGCAGGATACCGAGGATAAAGGCCAGCGAGGTCATAATGATCGGGCGCAGACGCAGCTTAACCGCATCGAGCGTGGCCGGCACTACCGCCAATCCGTGATCCACACGTTCCTTCGCAAACTCGACGATCAGGATCGCATTCTTCGCGGCCAGACCAATCAGCGTGATCAGACCGATCTGTGCATAAACGTTGTTGGTGAGTTTAGGCAGGAAGAACAGGGTCAGGATCGCACCAAAGGCGCCGATAGGCACGGCCAGCAGTACGGAGAATGGTATCGACCAGCTTTCGTACAAGGCAGCCAGGAACAGGAACACGAAGATGATCGACAGCGAGAAGATAATGATCGTGCTGTTGCCTGATGCCAGCTCCTCGCGGGTCATACCGGCAAATTCGTAACCATAACCTTCCGGCAGTGATTTGGCTGCCAGGTCCTTCAGGGCCTCGATCGCTTGTCCGCTACTATAGCCGGGCGCCGCATTACCATTGATCTCCGCGTTACGGAAGATGTTGAAGTGCGAAATTACCGGTGCATTTTCGATGACTTTATACGTAGTGAGCGCGCTCAGCGGCACCATAGTACCCATACTGTTGCGTACATAATATTTACTCAGGTCCTTGATGTCGCCGCGGAAGGCTTCGTCGGCCTGGGCTACCACCCTGAAGTTACGGCCGTAGGTCGTAAAGTCGTTCACATAAGTACTACCCAGGAAGGTTTGCAGGGTCTGGTATACATCGGCAATATTCACACCCAGCTTCTTCGCCATTTCGCGGTCTACATTCACTTGGTAAGCCGGTGTTTTAGCGGTAAAGAACGAGAATACACCTTTCAGTTCCGGACGTTTGTTGGCCTCCATTACGAAGTTGTTGACCACGTTCTCGAATTGCTTGATATCGTCGGTGCTGGATCGCTGCTGCAGCTCAAAAGTGAAACCGCCCGTTTGTCCCAAACCAGGGATAGCCGGTGGCGAGATCACGAGGATACGCGCCTCTTTGATGGCCGCAAACTTTTTATTCAGCGTTTCGATAATGCTTTGCAGTTGCAGCGATTTATCTTTACGTTCCTCCCATGGGGTAAGCTGTGTAAATACAGTACCGGCATTGGGTTTGGACGAGAAGTTGATCACGTTCAGACCACCGAGACCAGCAAAGTGATTCACCCCTTTGGTCTCTTTCAGGATATGCATAATGGTATCCAGTACCGCAAGACTGCGTGTCGTGCTGGATGCCTCGGGCAGTTCGTAGGTTACAAACAGGCGGCCCTCATCTTCCGTCGGGATAAAGCCGGTAGGTTTGGCTTTGAACAGGAAGACGGTGCCTACGAAAATACACAGCAGGATAATGAGTGCATAACGCGAAGCCTTAATGGTTTTGCGTACACCCACGGTATATTTCAGGCTCACTTTACGGAACCATTCGTTGAATTTGTAGAAGAACAGGTTGAGGCCTTTAGAGTCTTTCCGTACCGTGGTCGGTTTCAGCAGCAGGGAACAGAGCGCCGGGGTAAGCGACAGGGCCACAAAGGCCGAGATCACTACCGATACAGCGATCGTGATGGCGAACTGCTGGTACAGGCGGCCCACCAGGCCGGGTATAAAGCCTACCGGTACAAATACCGCTGCCAGGATCAGGGCGATCGCGATTACCGGCGCCGAGATGTCCTTCATCGCCTTTCGTGTCGCTTCCTTGGCCGGTATGCCCTCATGATCGATATAGTGCTGCACGGCTTCCACCACCACGATGGCATCATCCACCACGATACCGATGGCCAGTACGAAACCGAACATGGTCAGGGTATTGATGGTAAAGCCCAGGGGCAGGAAGAAGATAAAGGTACCCAGGATAGATACAGGGATCGCCAGCACCGGGATCAGCGTGGCGCGCCAGTTCTGGAGGAACAGGAATACCACGAGGGTAACGAGGATCAGGGCTTCTACCAGGGTATGAACCACTTCCGAGATCGATACTTCTACTACAGAAACTGATTCAAATGGTACCACATAATCGATATCCTTGGGGAAAGATTTTTTCAGCTCTTCCATTTGTTTGGTAATCCCTTCGGCGGTCTCGATGGCGTTACTGCCCGGGGCCTGGTACACCAGCAGGTAAGATGCTCTTTTACCATCTACAAACGAGTTGCTGGAATAAGAGAATTTACCGAGTTGCACACGGGCAATGTCTTTCAGGTACAGGATATTGCCTTTCGAAGGATCGTTGCGTACAATGATCTCTTCAAACTGTTTCTGGGTGCTGATACGGCTGTTGGTAAATACCGTGTACTCGAAAGTCTGGGCAGTATTTTGCGGTGGAGCGCCAACCGAACCGGCAGCCATCTGGAGGTTTTGCTCCTGCAGGGCAGAGGTTACTTCGGTAGCGGTAAGGCCAAGCTGGGCCATCTTTACGGGGTCGAGCCAGATACGCATACTGAAGTCGTCGGCACGGGTAAAGATATCGCCCACACCTTTAACACGCAGCAGTGCGTCCTTGATGAACACATTGGTATAGTTGTCCACGAAAGTCACGTCGTGCGTGCCTTTGGGGCTATACATCGCTACCAGCATCAGGATACTGGGGTTACGCTTACGGGTGGTAAGGCCCAGCCTTTTTACCTGTTCGGGCAGCATGGGTTCGGCAATACTTACCCTGTTCTGCACGTCGAGCGTAGCCACGTTAATATCGGTACCCAGCTCAAAGTTTACGGTAATGGCCGTACGTCCGTCGGCCGTACTGTTGCTCGACATATAGGTCATGCCGGGCGTACCGTTGATCTGGGTTTCGATAGGTGTGGTCATGGTTTGCTCCACGGTCTGCGCATCAGCGCCGGTAAACGCACCGGATACCTGTACCGTAGGCGGCGTAATTTCAGGATACTGGCCAATGGGCAGGTTCATAATGGCTATAATACCTACCAGTACGATTACCACCGAAATTACAATGGCGGTAACGGGTCTTTTTATAAAAGTATCTGCAATCATTGTCGATTTTGATTTAGTTTAATTAGCCTTCAGCTTCATCTGTATTTACGCTTATTGCTTACCGGCAGCCGGGGCGCCTGCAGCGGGCTGGCCAGCAGCACCGGGTTGGGTAGGCGCGATCTTGGCGCCTTCTTTTACTTTCTGCAAGCCATCTACTACGATCTTATCGCCTGCTGCGAGGCCATCTTTAATCACTACATTGTCGCGGATCACGGTACCCATCTTCACTTTGGTTTGGGTTACGGTGCTGCTGTCGGTTACTTTATACACAAAGTATTCGCCCATCTGCTCGGTCACTGCTTTGTAAGGAATAATGAGGCTATGATCGGCAGCGGTATGGTATACTTTTACTACGGTGCTCATGCCGGGACGCAGGTTCTTTTCCGCATTCTGGAACGCCAGGCGTACCCTGATGGTCCCGGTCTGGGCATCAACGGCGCGGTCGATAGAGGCTACCTTACCCGAGAACGGATATTCGGAGCCATCGGCCAGTGCAATGGTAAAGGTCGAATCCTTACTTACGGTACCTTGTTTCTCGAGCTCGGTAAACTTGCCCAGCTCTTTCTGATCCAGGAAGAAGTCTACTGCGATCGGATCATCGGTAGAGATGGTATTGAGCAGGGTAGTGCCCGGCGATACCGATGCGCCCATCTTTACCAGGGAGATACCGATGGTGCCGCTGAAAGGTGCGTAGATATTGGAATAGCGCAGGTTGGTCTCCACGCCTTTTACACCGGCTTCTGCTGCCCGCACCTGCATCTTGGCGCTTTCCAGGTCGGCCATTGCGTGGTCGAGCACCTGTTTGGCGATCGCATCCTTTTTATCCAGGGCGATATAACGGTCGGCATCTTTCTGTGCCTTTACCAGGTTGGCCCTGGACACGGCCAGGTTGGCCTGGGCCTGGCTTACACCGGCCTGGTAGGTTTGCTGGTCTATGCTATAGAGCAACTGTCCTTTGTTTACATGCTGGCCATCCTGGAAATGGATACCGGTAATATAACCGGATACCTGGGGGCGCAGTTCTACTTCATTCAGCGCAGTTACGGTACCGGGATAGTTTTCATGGTATGATGCAGCTCCTTCATTCACCGTTGCTACTTCTACTGCTGCCGGGGGCATGGCGGGAGGTTGTGCATTCTTGTTGCCGCCGCAGGATGCAAAGGCCACTGCCGTCGCAAGCAAATAAACAGGTATAAGGGATCTATTTTTCATATGGTTGTTTTGTAAAGCTTTTAAAGTTTTTCTGATCGTGGTGTCGGTTTATCAGTTGGGATTGATGCTGCCTAATGCGCGTTCTACATCCAGTTTGCTGCCCAGCAACTGGTACAGGGCATTGGTATAGTTCAGTTCGGCGGTACGCAGATCGGTCTGCGCCGTAATCACTTCCAGGTAGGTTTTGATACCGGCTTTATATTGCAGTTCGATGGTTTCATATACATCGGCCGCAATGGTTACGTTTTCCTTAAGACTGTAATAATCGTTCAGGTAACCCCTGTAGGTCGCCAGCGCCTGGCTGTATTCGGCCGACACGCTGTTGCCGAGGTTCTCAAGGTCAAAGTCTACACGCTTCAATTGCAGTTTGGCCTGTTTCATATTCGCCACCCTTCTGAAACCCTGGAACAGCGGTACCGATACCCTTACCCCTGCAAAGGAGTTGGGGTAGTTGTCGCGGTACAGGTTGGAAAATTCATTGTTCAGGTAGTTCAGGTTGTAGTTGCCGAAAGCCTGTACCGTAGGCAGGAACTTCCATTTATAATAATTATAGTTGGCGTGCTGCAGGCTTTGCTGGGTTTTGAGCAATTGGTATTCGATCCTGTTCTGTACCCGCATAGCGCCTGTTGTGTCCATTACGGCGATCACCGCGAGCCTGCTGGAGTCGTAGGACAGGTTGAGCTGTACGCTGTCATTTACGCCCATCTGCATTTTCAGGTAAGAAAATTTTGCCTTCAGTACATCGTTGGCGGTTTTGCGCTGCGCCTTGGTATTGTTGAGCGCTATGGTGGCGCGCTTGTAATCGACCTTGTCTACGATACCGCCTTCATATTGGTTATAGGCATCGGTAAGGCTGCGGTCGAGGCGGGTAATATTTTCATCCAGCACTTTAAGCTGCTCTTTGGTAAGCAATACATCGTAAAAGGCTTTCCCTACATTAACGGCCAGGTCGATCTTGGTGCTGGTAATGTTCTGATCGGCCTGTTTTCTTACGGTCTTTGCCGTACTGCTGGCCAGCAGGGCATCGCTGTTAAAGATATTCTGCGTGGCAGAGAACTGGCCTGCCGAGGTATTGCGCACGCCCAGCTGGATCAGGTTGCCGCCTATATTGGAAGTCTGGAGCTGGAAGCTGTGCTGGATATTATAATCAAAGTTGATCTGGGGAAACCAGTCCGCTAACCGGCTGTGTATGCCCTGTTCTGTAATCTGTTTGTCCAGCAGGCTTTGCTGCAGCGTCGGGTTGTGCTGGTAGGCAAATTGCAGGCATTGATCCAGGGTCAGGTTAAGGGTGCTGTCTCGCTGCTGTGCATAGCCGTTGTCGAAGGCCATACAACTGAGGAAGGTAGCGATAATCGGGTATAGTTTTATTTGAGGCATGGTTTAAAATGTTTAAGTGCAATCAGGAACGAGCAGTTAACCAATTATCCGGAAAAGACCGCAAAGGTAATTATTTCAAAATTAATTAAACGTTTGTTTAATTTTATTAACGAATACTTATTTTACCAAATCGTGACGCTCCATGCCGGGGGGTATACGCTTGCATATCCACGCTGTAAAGGATCTCAGCCTCTTACCAGGCATATTTGCCGGGAAGCGGTAGTATGGGTATAGAATTAATTTATGCCGCAATTGAAAAGCAAAATATCCTGATGGCCAGGCCTGTAAGCACAAAAAAGAGCGGGACCGCCAGGGTCACCACTCTTTATCATAACAGGATCAAAGACCTTTATGGTTGTTACTCTTCCTCGAAAAAATCTTTCAGTGCCTCGAAGTATACTTCATTCCAGCCTTCTACAATATCGTCATAAGCCTCGTCGGGTATCGCCGTATGCCTGAGTTCTACCGAAGTGCCTTCTTTATGTGCATGCAGTTTGATGGTAACTATGGATGGCGTTTCAGGCTCGTCTTCGCCGAAATACCATTCCTGTACTATTTTTTTGTTTTCTTCAAATTCCAGGTTGCGGCCTACGATGCTGTCTTCGAACAGGGAAAACTCGCTGCCCGGTTCTGTGCTCATTACCGCTTCTTCACCCGACCACAACTGTATCGTAAAGGGGTTGGTCAGCGCAATGTACAGCTCTTCGGGCGTTGCGGGCAGTATAAAGTATTTCTTATAGTCTTTCAAGGGCAATGTCATGTATCCGGGCAAAGATAAGCTTATTGTTTGTAGGCGGCCAATGCGAGTTTCAGTCTTATAATACGTTTTACAGATGCTTCGAGCTGGCGGCTTACCGCATCGTTTTTGGCAAGGGCATCCACGATCCGTTTATTGAGCGCCCTGGCATCAGCAGGCATCAGCACCAGGTCCACACCTGCCTGTACGGCTTTCCAGTCGGCATCGGGCACTTTGGCTGCGGCTTCCATGTTTAGGGCATCGGTGGTAATAATGCCTTCATATCCCAGTTCGCGGCGCAGCAGGTCGGTAACGATTACCGGCGACAGGGTAGCCGGCAGGCCGTGGGTGCTGTAACGGTCATTGTTCTTTACGATAATATGACCCACCATTACCGCTATAGGCGGGGTTTCAGACTGGATCAGGGTTTTAAAGGTATTGAGTTCGGTAAGCGGTCCGTCGATGTACACGGATTGTTTGTGCGAGTCGCCCGTAACGGCGCCATGCCCCGGGAAATGTTTTAAGGTAGCGGCAATGCCTGCATCCTGGGAGGTTTTTACAAACTGGCCCGACAGAAGCGTTATCGCAGCGGGGTCGCTGCCAAATGACCGTTTGTTGATCACCGATTTGTTGGCGGCAATATCTACTACCGGGGCAAAGTTGAGTTGTACGCCCACGCGTTTTACGATCTCGTTGATCTTGCCTGTGTTCGTGATTACGCTTTCCGTATCGGTTTGCTGGGCTGCGGTTTGTATGCCGCTTATATCGCTCCACTTGCTGTTGATCAGGGAGGGCTCGCAATCGCAGGCATACAGCGTTTTCAGCTTACTGCTAGCCTTAGCCTGGTCCAGTTGTTTTACCTCGTTCTTAAAGGCGGTTGTCGTGCCTTTTAAAAAGACAAGGTTGGCCGAAATGTCGCCGGTAACCAGGTCGCGGGCCTTGTCGAAAGGATAACCCAGCTTGGGCGATGTGCTCGAAGCGGTCATGATCATCTGGGCGGCACGTTCTTTGGGCGACAGGGACCGGTATACGGCATCTACCTGCGCTTCGGCAGCTGCATCGGGTTGGAAGAAAAGTTGGGTAAAAGAAGGTGGCGTCTCCGGAGCTGTTGTTTTTTTAGGTGCCCCGGTTCCGGGGCGGTCAAAGGCCTCGCTGTGGCAGGCAGTCAGGAGCAGGGAAAATAAAAAGATATAGCGGATGCTGTGCATATTCAGATAGGATACGGATGGGCTTGTAATGCGGTAAAATTAAAGCAAAGCGGCCTATTCACCTGCATTTATTTTTAAATGGAAAACCAGGGGCCCGGCATGCCCGGGGCATATTGTGTTGTATATGTTGTATACCATCGATATTTTTATTGTTTCATCTTAATATTATATTATTTGTTGTTTTTAGCATTAATTGTCCCCTGTTTACAGAGCCGGATTGTAGATTTGGACCGGTTATTTTATGTTATTTTTAAACGGGTTAGCTATTCTCTTATGATGTCTTCTAAAAAGTGCTCTTCTGCAAAATACTGCAAAATCATGCGTAAAATAGTGCAAAACGGCTTTCTTTCTTAAACTCCCTTCCGTCTTTCCTGGTACATGTATGATTAGCGCAGCAGATAGTGCTCATTAATTATGAGTTTGCTTGTTTGCGTTAATGCCCGGGCAGAACCCAATATTTTTCACTTTTAAAAAAGATAAGATGATATGAAAAAATTACGACATCGTCACCTGTTGCTTCTCCTGGTCTGTTGTCTGTTGCTGGGGGGAAGCGTCGGTGCGCAGCCCGGGTTTATGAATACCCAGAAATTCTTGAAAGCAAACAGCATGTGGGCGTTGGGCGATAAAACGGGACTGAACTTCAATGTGAGCCCGCCCGCCACGTTTACTTCCGCGTTGACTCCAGCTACAGGCGGTATGAATATACCGGGTTTATTATACGTGCTGGGCAACGATCCCTTGTATGGTACTTCCAGTGTGGCCGACCGCCAGGGGCAGATGCTTTTTTATACCGATGGGGTAAGCGTGTATAATGCCAATAACCTGGTTATGCCCAACGGAGCCGGCCTGAAGGGCGGTAATCCCGGCGAGCTTTCGGTGCTGATCGGTAACTCGACCCTGCAAAGTACTTGTGTCGTGCCTTTTCCGAAAGATACCAACCGGTATTATGTATTCGTGCTGAACGCGAAAGAAGACGAACTGAATATTATGCCCGACCCGCTTACTTATTCCATTGTAGATATGCGCCTGGACAACAATAAGGGCAATATCGTTACGGGATCGAAGAATCTTGTATTGGATACCAATGCACTGAGCGGCGCTATGATTGCCGTGCAGGGCAGTAACTGTGATGTATGGTTGCTGGTGCACGAATACGGGAACCCGGTCTTTAAAGCGTATCATATTACCGAAGACGGGTTGGATCCTAACCCGGTATTGTCTACCACGGGTAACCAGCTCCAGGGGCCGGCAGTGTGTAATATAGCCTGCAGCCTGCTAGGGACGCCATTAGGCCCTACATTCAGTACTTTGGACAATATGGCGGCTTACGGCACCCGTACCACCATGTCGGTTGCGCCCAACGGCCGGTTGTTGTCCGTGGCCAATTTTGTGCCCTTTTGTCTTACGGGTATTACCTATGGGGTAAGCGGCGTGCTGTTGTGCAAGTTCGATCCCGCAACCGGCGTGGTTTCCGACGGCATCGTGGTCGATGAAAACCTGCAGACGGCATCGGTGGCATTCTCGCCCGATAACTCCAAGCTGTATATGGTACATAATAGCGTATACGACAGCCTGGGCAACGGGACGGCCGTTGGCTTCCCGATAATACAGGATATGGATTCGGTTACCATATCGCCTTATGCTTATTACCAGTTGCTCCAATACGATGTATCGAGTTATAACGCAACAACCATTACTGGAACCAAGACCATCATAGATGATAATGTAAAAACTTCCGAGTTCAGTACGTTACGGCTTTATAACGATAAGATCTACGTTAACAACGACCCGGGAGCCTTTACCCGGGGGGGCGATCCTACCGGTAGTTCGGTATGGCTGGGCGTGATCGATAAACCCGATGCGCCGGGGCTGGGCTGTGCCTATAATCCTAAAGTGATCCCGCTGCCGGACAAGCTCTTTTATACCTTCCCCAACCAGGTGGTGTTTGCGCCCGATCCGGATACAACGGGTAATAATTATAAAGATACCCTCGTTTGTTCGGCCCATCTCAACGGGGCTTTCCCGGAGGGAGTGGTGCTCACCGCGGCATCCGGCTTTGACTCCTGCCTCTGGGATGACGGCAGCCGTAACCCGGTAAGGTCCATCACAGGGCCGGGTAAATACTGGGTCATCAATTTCGATCGCTGTCATTCCCGGACGGATACTTTCATTGTGCGACACATTGATATATCCTTCGATCTGAAAGATGTAGTGTCCTGTTACGACGACTCCGTGAAGATAGATGTAAATATCCCCGATCCCGGTAGTTATGGCTACCAATGGAGCACCGGCGCTACGGAGGGCAGTACTTATGTAAAGGGCAGCGACCCGGTGTGGGTAAAGCTTACCAAAGAGAGTTGCGAGGCTTCGGATACGGCCAAGGTGCATGTTTACAACTTCAAGCAGGACCTGGGCGAAAACAAAGTCTTTTGTATGAATGATGAAATCTCTTTTATACTCAATGCCAATATTCCACAGGGTGCTCCGGGTGTAGCCGTGCGGTGGAGTACCGGCGACACCGATCCTTCGATCAGGGTAACCGATACCGGTACCTATACCGTAGTGGTCCGTAGCGAATTCTGCAGTGGAGCCGGTTCGATGAATGTTTCGCGGGAGCTGTGCGAATGTTATGCGGTAGTGCCCAACGCTTTCACGCCCAATAGCGACGGACTGAATGATGTGTTCCAGCCGGTAGTTCAGGGAGGTTGCCTGCTTGCCGGTGGCAGTCTCAGGATATTCAACCGCTATGGGCAGCTCATCTATAACGGAGATGATATCCTTAAAGGCTGGGATGGTATGCACAATGGTAAAACTGCAGATGTGGGCACTTATTTCTATGAGCTTTCTTTCGAAGCCGGTACCCATCATAAAAAGCATTATTACAAAGGTTCTCTTTCCTTAGTCAAGTAAAAATTTCTTATCGCAAAAAAACTTTCCAAATGAAAAAAATAAAATTATTAGCTCTCCTTATTTTGATTGGCAGCCTGGGTGTTGTACGTGCACAGGTATTGAACTTTAAAAATGCAGCAGTTTCTTTCAGGCTGGAAGCGCCTGCGGGCAGTCTACTTGCAAACAATAAGAGTCTTACAGGCAGCATCGATATCGCCAAAGGTACCTTCCAGGTACGGGTCGATGTGCAGGCTTTCCGCTTCAACAGCGAATCGCTGCCCGACCGGATCAACGATTATACATCACAGCGTTTCCACCTGTATTATATGCAAAGCGAAAAGTATCCCCATGCCAGTTATAACGGCACATTCAGCAGCAAGGAAGTAAACTGGAACAAGGACGGTGTGTATAAAGTAAAAACCGCCGGCAGTTTAACGATTCATGGTGTTACCCGGCAGGCCGATATCCCGATCACGGTTTATATTAAAAACGGTAAGAGCCGTGTTGAAAGTAATTTCATGGTAGAGACCAAAGACTATGCGATCCGTCTACCTTCATCGGTTAAGGCGCTCTTTTTTCAAAACGTCGATGTAGTCGTAAAGTCCGACCTGGACAAGTTATAAGCTTTAAGCACAACTGTTCGTAGCCGGACGCTACGAACAGTTGTACTGCTTCGCTTTACTCAGCAGGACCATAGCATTCCGGATCAAGTAGAACTTCCCGGGGATTCTTTTTCTAAGATCGGTCGGTCGATTGTGTGGCTTACGGGTCTATATTTAATTAAGGTCTCGCGGCGGCGCGGATCTCGCAGCGAGCAAAAAAAAATCCTGATATCCCCGCAATGTCCGTAAGGCGCATTATGCGGTTCGTAGTGGGAATTTATAGGCTATGTCAATAGCGGCGCTGCGACACAGCGAACGGGTGCGTATTGGTCGTAACATCTGGTCACTAACCTCGTAGGCATGCTTTGCACAACGCCTATTGCATGCACTGCCAGGACGTCAAGTCAGGAACAACCGAACATACCGACCTTTAGAAAAAGGGCGTCAATAAACCGCGTAGCGCTCATGAGCACCAATAAGAAAATAAAAATACAGCGAATAAATGCTGCAGGACGCCGTATAGAAAGAAATACAGTTCTCACAGTCTGGCCTTTTACTTTAGTTTGTTCGTCATTCCTTCGTCCATTTTTTATTACTGCCCGGAATATTTCTTTTAGGCGTACAAGGCATTTTTAGCACTTTTTCTACAGTCTTGATTTATTCTTCTTTGTATTAAGACAAAGAAGAATAAAAAATCAGGGTAAGTATTCCGGAGTTTCCCGACTTTTCTGCTTGCCATCTAGTCGATAAGATGCTTTGCTGGGATCAGCAGGACTATAGTATTCCTCTGATAAAGCCGGCTAATCGGTGAGCTACTTCACTACGTTCAGCATGACATCTAACATCTAATATCTATTATCCAACATCTAATATCTAATATCTAACACCTCAAAACACAAAAAAGCCGCTCTAAGAGCGGCTTTTTGTTTTGGGAGTGGAGGCACACGGATTCGAACCGCGGACCCTCTGCTTGTAAGGCAGATGCTCTGAACCAGCTGAGCTATGCCTCCCGAAGGGTAATCAAAAAAGAACTTTATGTTGTGGAGGCACACGGATTCGAACCGCGGACCCTCTGCTTGTAAGGCAGATGCTCTGAACCAGCTGAGCTATGCCTCCGGAAACAATCAAAAAAATAACAACTTTACTCTGTGGAGGCACACGGATTCGAACCGCGGACCCTCTGCTTGTAAGGCAGATGCTCTGAACCAGCTGAGCTATGCCTCCTTGATTGATTGTTTCTTACCGTACCGCTTTTCGCTGAACGGAGTGCAAAGGTAAAGGACAGCTTTTAAATTGCCTAGTTTTTCGGGTAATTTTTTTTAATTTTTTTTAAACCTCGCGCAGCAGGAGGAATTCATTACCAAGGGGCAGTGTAGCCGTCATCAGGTCTTCGAAGAATGCAGGACCGCGCTCCAGGTAGTAGGGCATAAAGGTATCGTAACGTTCCTGCAGCGAGCCGTTGGGAAACAGTTTATTTTTGAGTTTATAGATCTGGTTCAGCTGTTCGGCCATATTGCGCTTTTCGGCACGCATCATCTTCTTCTCGATCGTATCCAACTGGTGGCGCATTTTGGTCAGGGCGGCTTCTGCGCTCGATTTCAGGGTCACATCGATATGGGTAGCCTTCGCTTTGATCTGGTCAAATACGCGTATCATCTGCGTGCGCATATCTTCCAGCTGCAGGTCTTTGTTCGTGTGTTTGTTTACAAAACTCCTTACCAGTTGTTCTGCCGGTTCAAACAGCTCTTCGTTACCCAGTCCTATTTTTTGTTGCAGCGCGTAGGATGCTTTATCTATCCACAATACAGACTGCCGTAAAATAACAGCCGGGTAAAATATTTTATAATGATCGAACACCGGTTTCAGTTGTAACCAGTAAGCCACTTCGCTGCCGCCACCGATAAAGGCTACATCGGGTAATATGGTTTCCTGGTACAGGCCGCGCAGGATCACATTGGGACTGAACCGTTCGGGATGTTGCTCCAGTTCGGCTATCAATTCCGATTCATTCCAGTGAATCTCGGTCCGGACTACTTTCCAGCCGGTCGATGTTTTTTCGATCCTTTCTCGGATATCGTCCCTGAGGTAAAACAGGTTGATCGGGCGGGCAAAAGCCTGTGCTTTATACTGCTCGTTCAGCGCATCGGACGGCGCTTTTACCAGGTCGAAAGATTTGGGTTGCAGCAGCTCTTCTTTCAGCACCGGCAGGAAGGCGCGTTTCAAAGCCGCATCATCGGGATCCAGTACCACTACGCCAAAGGCGCCCAGCAATTCGTTGACCAGGTAACGCGTGGCTGCGGCTATCGTATTTTCTTTGCTATAAGCGTGCAGGATAATTTCCTTAAGCCGGTCGGCAAAGGGACCGGGAGGCCCTACCTGCGCCATCAGCTGACCCAGCAAGGGTTGCAGGTCTTTGGCCGACATACGGCCCACGGCGCCTTTCTGCTCGGTCTGCCAGCGAAACCGGATACCATTAAAACGGAATACGCCCAGTTCTTCAAGGTCGTTATCTTCCGAACCGATATAAAACACGGGTACAAAACGCTCTGCCGTGCTGAGGCTTTCGAGATGTCGGGCCAGTTTGGCGGCGTGTATGATCTTATAAATGAAATAGAGATAACCCGTCATCAGGTTAGGCTGGTGGGCCGTACATACCGTAAAGGTATTTTCGTCGAGCAGGCTTTCGATATTGGCTGTTACCTTCGGGTGTACCGCGTATCCTTCGTACTGTTTCTTCAATACCTGTACCAGTGTGGCCCGGTCTGTAGCCATTTGCTTACGCTGTGCTATGGCTGCTTTCAGGCCGTTCTCATCAGGGCTGAAAGCATAAAACGGTTTCAGGCTGTCTTTCTGATCCAGGTAATCGGCGATCAGGTCAGAAAAGAAGGTTGTAGACTGGTAGGGTATACAGACTGTTTCCACGAAGAAGATTTAAGCGGTTTTACGAATGTCTACAAAAGTAAAGGGAAATCGCTAAAGTTGCGGCGCGTATAGGTTAATGGCATGATAAGAGAAAATGATAAAAGCCGCGAGGGCCCTGCTGCACCAGCAAAGCCCCCGTGGCGGTAAGCGGTAATACCGCATTCCTGTTTAAGACAATAGCTTCACTTCTAGGCCATGGATGTCGTTCAGCCTTTTAAGGCTGGCCTCTTTATGGACCAGTGGAATGCCGGCCTGCATGTTGCAGAACAGTTGCATTTCCTGTTTGTATACCGTGGCGTCATTCTGCTTCAGTACCTGCATCACCTCGTTCAGCAGGGAATAATCGAATTCGAGTTCGACCATGGCCTCCACGTTCTTTTCGACGGTTTCGGCCATAGCCATACAATCGGCCGCTGCTGTTTTATAGGCATTGATCAGGCCGGGTACGCCTAGCAGGGTGCCGCCGAAATAGCGGACCACTACAACGAGAATATTGGTAAGGCCCGCGCTGTCGATCTGGCCCAGTATGGGTCTGCCGGCGCTGCCCGATGGCTCGCCGTCGTCGTTGGCCCGGAACTGCAGGCCATCGGTACCCAGGCGGAAAGCATAACAATGATGCACGGCCTTGGGGTGTTCTTTCTTCAATGCCTGCAGGCTGGCTTTTATCTCCTCTGCATTGCGTACCGGGAAAGCGTAGCCGTGAAACTTGCTGCCCCGGTCTTTAAACTCCGCATAGGACTTGCCGGTAATCGTTTTATAGGTTAGTTGCATATTGTTGTACTCCGTGTTATCCGTTCGTTTCTTATTACTATCCTTCCGCTACGATGGCATACATCAGCGGTAATTTATTACCCATGGGCGCTATGTGGTATTTCCTGTCGGCGATCTGCTCCATATGGGCAAAGCAATTGTAGTGGGAATAATCGTATTCCCTGAAGTCGCTTATGCGTAACCCATTTTTGAGCAGGCCGCTGAAAAGCTCTTCAAGGCTGTGGTTCCAGCCGATCTCTTCGTAAGCTATGGGGGCTTCGCGATCGGTATAAGTACCCTGCGACTGTTCTATAATGGCTTCGGTATTGAAATAGTTGTAGGCAATACCGGTAAAGTCGCTGTTGAACATCCATACTACAGGATGAAAGTCGACCATGACAAACCGGCCACCGGGTTTCAGGAAATGCCGTACTACCTGGCCCCAGCGTTGCAGGTCGGGCAGCCAGCCTATGGTGCCATAGGAGGTGAATACGATATCGAACTGACCTTGCAGGTGTTGGGGCAGGCTATACAGGTCGCAGCATACAAAGGTGGCGTCGAGCTGCAATTGTTCATTCAGTTCGCGGGCTTTTGCTATGGCATCGTCCGAAAGGTCGGCCCCTGTTACTTTTGCGCCCATCCTGGCCAGCGAAAGACTGTCCTGGCCGAAATGGCATTGCAGGTGCAGGATGCTTTTGCCTTTGATATCGCCGAGTAGTTCCAGTTCGGTATCATTAAGCGAAGTGGTGCCTTCCAGGAAACCTTTGACATTGTAAAAATCGGAACCGATATGTACCGACGTGCGTTTGTTCCAGCACGCCTTATTCTTTTCGAGGTAATCTTCAGGTATCTGCATGGGTATAATGTTGAATTTGATCGAAGCCCAGCCGGAGCCGGCTTCCGGGTAGATGATGGTGGAGCAGGGGAGCGGCTGTACCTTCCTGCAATACGACCGGGGTTTCGATCACACAGGCTTCGTCCCAGAGCCCGGCATCGATAAATTGTTGCAGGGTGCGTGTGCCGCCTTCTACGATTACGGAAGCCCTGCCGGTTAAGGCTTCCAGTACCGCTTTGGCCTGGTTGTCTTTACCGGCTATCCGCATCCATTGTACCTGTCCTTCCGTCGCATCTTTATGATGGTTCAGTACCAATGTCTTTTGCGGGCCCCGGAACAGTTTCAGGGTACCGGGCAACCGCAGCTCGGGGTCGAGTACCACCCGTTCTGGCTGTGGGCCGCTCCAATAGCGGTTATTCAGCTCCGGGTCGTCGAGCAGGGCGGTACGGTAGCCTACGAGTATCGCCGCTTCTTCACTGCGCATCTTATGTACATAACGCCGCGTCAGTTCGTTAGACAGCATTACTTTCCGGCCTTCGGGCGGCGCTATAAAACCATCGGCACTTTGTGCCCATTTCAGGATCACATAGGGACGTTTTTTTTCCTGGTTGGTAAAGAAGCGCTTGTTAAGCCCGCGGCATGCGGCTTCCAGCACACCGTTCGTAACATGGATACCGGCGGCCTCCAGCTTGCGGATGCCTTCACCGGCCACTTTATGAAAAGTATCCGTACAGCCGATCACCACCTTCCGGATGCCTTCGCTGATGATCAGGTCGGCACAGGGCGGCGTTTTGCCGTAGTGGGCGCAGGGTTCCAGGCTTACATAGATCGTGCTCTCCGGTATCAGTTTACGGTTCGCTGCCGCAACGGAACGGATACAATTCACTTCGGCATGCGCCTGTCCGTACTGCATATGCCAGCCTTCGCCGATAATGGTATCGTTGTGCACCAACACCGCGCCTACCATCGGGTTGGGCGCCACACTGCCTGCGCCTTTCAGCGCCAGCGCGATACAGCGTTGCATGTATTGTTCTGCTCTGTTCATAGTTAAACAATAAAGACGCACCGTTGCGCGTCTTTATCCATAAATCGTTGCGGGGTACTTAACCTTTTTTATCTTCTTTTTTATTGTACTTGGCCGGGTTGGCGGTGTAACTTTCTTTGCAATGCGGGCTGCAGAACCAGGTCGTATCCGTATTGCTTACGGCAAACTCCGTCCAGGTTGTATCGTAGTCCATACCGCATACGGGGTCTTTCTTGCCGCCTGCCTTCGCTTCTTTCTTGTCTTTATCTGCCGGCGCTTCGGCGTTGCTGTCGGTGCCGGGTTTGCAGGAGAGCAGTAACATCGCCGCTACGGGCAGTATCATAAATTTTTTCATGAGGTTCAATTTTAATCGTGTATGCAAAGATACGTTAAGAAATGGCTCAGGATGTTGCGATGGTGTTATCCAGGAAACGCGCAAGCGTTTTTACCGACTTCTCGTGGTTCTTTACGAAGGGGTTACTGAGGTCCCATACATAACCCGCAAGTACGCTGCAGATCTGCTCTTTCACTTCTTCACTTTTGTTTTCCGCAAAGAAGATCTTGAATAAAGTACCGTCGTACCAACTGTTTACATAAGTGCGGAATACATTAACGCCCTGCATGGTGGGTTCGGTATATTCTTTATGCCAGTCTACCGTTTCGCCGTTTAGCTGGCGGATCACCAGTTTGGCAGCCAGCTGCGCCGACACCGTAGCCAGGGTTACACCCGATGAGAAGATGGGGTCGAGAAACTCGGTTACATTACCGGTAAGCACAAAACCATTACCCCAGAAGGTGTCGGTTGTAGCGCTCCAGCCCTGCAGGGTACGGGGTTCAAAGATCAGTTCCGCATCGCCAAAACGCTTATGCAGCGCTGGTTCTGCGGCGATCATCGCCCTGAACTGCTCTTCCGGTGTGCCGGTATAAGGTTCGAAGAATTCTGGGTTGGATACATAACCTACCGAGGTATTGCCTGTGGCAAATGGAATGGTCCATACCCAGCAGTCGGGGCGGTGCACATACACCACGATGCGGTTGGGTTCTTCCTGTTCCAGCCTTTTGGGGTCGGTCATATGGGCAAATACCGTTTTACGGGCAGGTTGTGTAGAGGGTTTTTCGAGGTTGAATAAACGAGGGATCACGCGCCCATAGCCGCTTCCGTCTACGATAAAGCGGGCCTTCACCTGGTAGGCTTCGCCTTCTTCGGGTTGTATGGTGGTAATGCTGCTGCCATCTTCCGCGATCTCTATCGCTGTTACTTCATGTTTATAAGACAGGTCGATACCCATGCGCTGGCATTCGTCGGCCAGGGTAAGGTCGAAGTCGGCGCGGGGCATTTGCCAGGCATATTTAAGACCGTCGGTATGTTGTTTTTCGAAGGTGAAATCGCAGATATCGTTATTACGTACAAACTTGGCGCCGGTCTTTTCCTGGAAGTGTTTCGCTTTAAGCGCATCCATAAAGCCCGCTTCAGTAAGGGCATCCAGGCAGCGGGGCAAGAGGCTCTCCCCGATCACGAAACGGGGAAACTGTTGTTTTTCCACGATACGGACATCGAAGCCCGCCTTTTTAATAATGGCTGCAGCAACCGTCCCGGATGGTCCTGCTCCGATAACCAATACGTCAGTTGTAATCATATGCTGCTCCTTGCGGAGTAATTTAAAATGTTGTCAGGGGTTGTTTTCAGGTTGTTCTTTTACTTTTTACGCAGTTCTATGATCGTGTGGCTCAGGCCTATGAGGTCATGCTGTCTTACGATCCGGAAACCTGCTTTATCGACCAGGTCGTAGAATACGGCGCTGTCGTACATCTGGCTGTTACCATTGGCCATCGTCGTAAAGTACAGCGAGGTCATCTGCAGGGCGAAGGCCGAAGTCGGGAAACGTTGCCGGTCCCAGAAGGTTTCATTGATGAAGATGCGGGTATTTTCATCGGACACGCGGTGGCATTTTTCCAGTATGGCTACGATCTCTTTATCGGCAAAACAGTCGAGGAACTGGCTCATCCATATGGTATCATATCCTGCCGGCAGCTCCAGCTCCGGGTTAAGCACGTTATGCTCATGGTAGGATACTCGGCCGGTAAAGCCCGCGGCATCTATATTCCGGGCCGCCATCTTCAGCTGGCCGGGCAGGTCTACGATGCCCATTTGTACATCAGGGTTGTACTGCAGGCATTGCAGGGTCCATTTGCCGGTATTGCCGCCGATATCGAGCATCCTTGCCGGTGGTATTTCAAATACCAGGGGCAGGGCTTCGGGGAACGCGTTGTCGGAATAATAATGATCGAAAGCCAGCCAGCTCTCTTTCGCAGGAGAGGGGAACACAGATAAACCTTCGTACAAGGTACCCCAGTCGCCCAACGATTTAAGGCCTTCGGGTTTTTCGTTTTCGATCGATGTTTCCAATGCGCCCGATCCTTTATAACATACATCACGCATAAAGTCGAAATTGACGCGTGTCATATCGTGGTTGAGCAGGATATGGCCGGTCTTGGCCAGGAAGTACAGGCCTTCCCTGCGGTATACCAACCCGATACCGAGGCCGGCTTCGAGCAGGATGCGTACCCCGTAGTGCGACATGTTTACCTTGCCGGCCACATCGGCGATACTGATACCGCCGCGTGCGGCTTCCACAACGTGTAGAATGCCTTTGTCGCGTAGCAGGCGGGAGGCTTCCCATACATAGGGCGCGAACGCGATCATCTGTGCCCGGTCGATAGCTTCGAGCGCCCGGACATTATCTTCTTCGAACAATGGTTTTAGGACAGTACTTGTGTTTGTCATGTATGGATTTGCTATTAATCGTTCAAAAGTACAATTATGGCGCCGATTCCTGAAATTTTGGCCCTTTAAACAGGCCGTTTTCTGATTTATGGTTTTTATTTAAAATAAGTATTTGTAATAATTTAAATATTGGCCCGGTATTTAATTTTAACGTAGTTAAATGCTGTAGCTTATGAAAATGTTTTGGTTGTATGTATGCATGGCCGTTCAGGGTACCGGTTATGCGCAGCCTGCGGGCAAGGAGGCTTTGTTACAGGGCCGTATCCGCTGCGCAGCGCCGGAAAGCCCGCCTGGTGCCTATGAGCTGGTATTGCCCGGCTTAAAGCTCGGGCTGCTTACCGACCAGCAGGGCCGCTTTTCGATAGCACAAATACCCTACGGTAATCACCTGTTGCTGGTGCGGGGCACACTACAGCGCTACGATACCTTCCGTGTAGCCGTCGATCTCGATACGGTGCAGCTGGGTGACCTTAGGGTACCGGCTCCAGCCCTGGGCGGCGATGATGTGCTGGCCTGGATGGCCGATGTACCGGGACTTACAGAAGAGGAGGCTTTGCTGCCGGTAATCGGTAGTGGGGCAGGCGATGCTACCGGTGCGGCTTTGAGGGCCTGGAGCACACTGGGGTACCGCTTTCGCGGTTATGCACGCGACCAGGAGCGCCTGTTTCTCGATGGCCTGGAACTGAATGACGGCGGTTCCGGGGTATTGTTCCGTATGATGGCGACGCTGGGAACTGGCGCTGTAACAGGCTACAGCCTTGATCCCGGTGCATTGCCCCCAGGCCTGCCCGGCACGGCAACATCGGTTTATGCAACAGCCGCGGATCAGCGCCGGCAAACGCGTATCATCTACAGCCGGTCGGATGGCAGCTGGTCTAACCGCATCCGCTTAAGCCATGCAACCGGCATGACGTCCAAAGGCTGGGCCTTCGCCTTATCGGGCGGGTATTGCGGCGCAGGCGAAGGTTATGTGCCCGGTACTTCCTACCGCGAATACAGCCTGTATGCGGCATTGAGCCGGCGTATCGGCGGCCGCTCTATGCTGCATCTCAGTACCTTGATCATGCCGCTGGAGAGCGGGCAGTCGGTAGCGGCCACGGCAGAGGCCATAAACCTCGCCGGTACGCCTTATTACAACCCCGCCTGGGGTTACCAGGAAGGACGTCAACGTTCGGCCCGCATTGCCCGTATGCATACGCCCCTGGCTTTGCTGCATTATGTGTATAAACCCGATACGTTTAGTTGTATCAACCTGGTGGCCTTGTTCCGCGCGGGTAATACCGGTAACACGTTGTTGGACTGGTATGATGCGCCCGACCCGCGCCCCGACTATTACCGCAATATGCCCAGCGCCTATAGCAATGACCCGGCCACAGCGGCCCGCATCGGCGAAGCATGGCGTACCGATACGGCAACCCGGCAACTGGACTGGGCAAAGATGTATGCCGCCAACCTGGGCAATGGCCTTGCTGCCTTGCGCCGCCGCTCGGGTTATGTACTGGCCGAAGACATGGCCGGTCTAAAACAGCTGAGCCTGGCTGCATACGGCCACAAACAGTATGTGCAGCTTAGGTTACGGGCCGGTCTTAACTACGACCGCTTACAAACAACCAATTACCGCAAACTGCTGGACCTGCTGGGCGGCGATTATTTCGTAAATGTGAATCGCTTTGCAGAACAGGCTTATGCCGGTACCGTCATTTATAACCAGAATGACCTCAACGATCCCGACCGAGAAGTTTTGCCCGGAGAGGCTTACAGCTACCGCTACATCATGCGCAGCACCAGGGCCGGCGGCTGGTTGACGCTGGATTATAACCCGGGAAGGCTGCACCTGTTCCTGGCGGGTAGCCTGGTATACGATGCGTACCAGCGCGAAGGCCTGTATCGTACCGGCTTATTCCCTTTCGACTCTTATGGCCCCTCGGATAAGCAGCAATATGTTACCTGGCATATCCATACCGGGATCGGGTACAGCCTGGACAAGTACCAGTCGCTGTTTATTAACGCTGCTGCCGGTAGTACGCCACCAGCGGTTGACGATGTATTTATTGCCCCGCGCAGCCGTAATACCGTAGTAACCGGAGGTGCCGGTACTGCCCGCTATAGAGCCATGGAAGCGGGTTACAAGCTGCATACACGCAGGCTTACCGGTACGCTTACCTTTTTTACCACGGACCGTTATCAACTCACTTCGATCCGGCGTTTCTATCATGAGGATTATCGCAGCTTCGTAAATTATGTTATGCAGGGCATGGCCACGCGGTCTGCCGGTATAGAACTGGCGCTTACT
Organism: Taibaiella chishuiensis; assembly: GCF_003014535.1. Taxonomy (GTDB): domain Bacteria; phylum Bacteroidota; class Bacteroidia; order Chitinophagales; family Chitinophagaceae; genus Taibaiella; species Taibaiella chishuiensis. The sequence goes on from NZ_PYGD01000004.1 coordinate 158,555, forward strand.
TTACGGGTAGCCGGGTTTATGTCGGTTACAGCGGCGGCCTGTAAGCTGCGCGCAGTCTATCGTTCCAGGCCCGGTGTGCGTATTTATAAAGACAATGACACGGCAGGTCTTGCAGCGAGCCAGGTGGCTTATCTTAAAGATTATTACCTGCCGGGCCCGCAGTCGGTTTATATGCTGGCCTGCGATTTTCGCCTGCCGCGTTATATCCGTGCCGGTATCCGTTGCCGGGCGGCAGCTGATAACTATGCGGCTATTAACCCGGCGCGGCGTACCGATGCTGCTATGGGGCTTGTTCCACCCGGTAGCCCGCAAGGGTTGCGTATACTGGAACAGGAGCGTTTGCCCGCAGTTTTTATGCTGGATCTTTCGGCCGGCAAAACCTGTTACCTGCGTCCGCCCGGTAAGCACAGGCTGCGGTATGCGGCATTATCCATAGATCTGGGAGTCTCCAATTTGCTGGATCGTAAAAATGCCATTACTGCGGCTTACGAGCAGTTGCGCTTCGATTATAAAAGCCATGACCCGGACCGCTTTCCCAATAAATACCGTTATGCCTATGGCGCGGTTTATACGCTGTCGGCAGGACTACGTTTCTGAAAAACAAACAAGCCTTCCTGTTACGGAAGGCTTGTTGCGTTGCTTATGCGACGTTTGATTATTTCATTTCAGCAGCCAGGTTGTCGGCATTGCGTTTGTACTCTTCTGCATAAGGCGTACCTACAGCAGCATCGGCCGATTTTTTTGCGGCGGCGATCGCTTCTGTTTTATTACCTTGTTTCTGGTAGATACGGGCTTTCAGCCAGTAGATCCAGAATGCTTTCGGATTTTCTTCAATAGCCTTGTCTGCATAAGTCAGGGCTTTGTCCAGGTTCTTACCGGTTTCGAGGTAATAGTTGGCAGCCTGCTGGTAAGGGCGGCGTGGGGTATTGATCGATTGCTCGAGGTAATCGGTAATGCGTTTGTCGTTGTCGGCAGTAACGGGGATGGTTACTTTGGTATTTTCCCAGGCCAGCACAAGGTCGCATGTTTTGTTGGTAATGTTATCGATGGAGATCGTGAAGGATTCTACCTTCTCTGCATTGCGTGCAGCAGGTACGGTAAATTGGGCTATGTCATCTTTATCGTCGAAACCGGAAGTGCCCCAGTTGCCGATGCCTTTATTGATGATCACTTTCCATTCTTTTTCGCCGGGAATGGTATACAGCGCATAGGTGCCAGCCTTAACCACGTTGCCTTTCAGGCTTACGTCTTCGCCGAAAGTGATTTTGGTAGCGTTGTTTGCACCCGTACGCCATACTTCGCCGAAGGGTACTATTTTACCAAAGGCTTTACGGCCTCTCAGGGCAGGGCGGCTGTAGTTTACTTCAATGGCAGAAGTAGAGAAATCCTGTTTTAAAGTAGCGGTAGGACTCGGTGCGGGCAGTTTCAGATCCTGTGCATGCAGGCTCAGGGCCAGACCGCCGCCAACGAGGAAAGTAAGGAAAAAACGTTTCATACAAGATAATTTTTAGGGTACAAAACTAGGCTTTTACCGGCAAAGAAAAACCGCAGGCGGCAACATAAACACCTTAGTAACAAAGCCGGTTATGGATCAAAAGATAATGCCGGGACCTGTGCCCCGGCATTATCTTTTGCTATTACTCTTCGATATCGTATTCTTTTATTTTGCGGTACAGCGTACGCTCCGATATGCCCAGCTCATGCGCGGCATCTTTACGTTTGCCTTTATGCTTCTGCAATGCCTTTACAATAAATTCTTTTTCGCGGTCGATCAGTGACAAGGATTCTTCCACTTCTTCATGGTGGTTGACCACATCACCCGGCTGGTGGATCACAAAGGGGGCGGGGGCTTTAGGCTCCGCCGCATTGTTGTAATTGGTAATGGCCGGGGTATTGAAGGTATTGTCGGGTATCTTGTTTTCGTAGGTCGGCAGCAGGTGTTCGCCGCTTATTGGTGCGGGGTTGCTGAAGCCCTGGTGATGCGCCAGTTCGAAGATCATTTTCTTGACATCGTTCATGTCCTTCTTCAGATCGAAGAACAGCTTATAGAGGATCTCCCGCTCTGTGGTGCTGCTACCGCCGCTTTCAGCGCTACCGGCGCCTACCGAGGGTACATGTCCGGGTACAAGCGCAGGCATACGGCTGGTGCCGGTATCGCGGTTGGGCAGGAAGTTGCTCAGCTGTTCGGCCGTAATGGTTTTGTCTTTGGCCAGCACGGATATCTGTTCGGCGATGTTTTTCAGTTCGCGTACATTGCCCGGCCAGCCATAACTCATCAGCATCTGCCTGGCTGCTTCGTCGAGCTGTATCGGCGGACTTTTATAACGCTCCGCGAAATCGCCGGAGAATTTGCGGAACAGCATCGGGATATCTTCGCGGCGCTCGCGCAGGGCGGGCACCCGTATCGGTACCGTATTGAGCCTGTAGTAAAGATCCTCGCGGAATTTGCCCTGCTGGGTCAGCGTCAGCAGGTCCTTGTTGGTGGCTGCAATAACGCGTACATTAGTCTTTAGTACCTTGGAGGAGCCTACTCGGATAAATTCGCCGGTTTCCAGTACACGCAACAGCCGTGCCTGGGTGCCAATGGGCATTTCACCGATCTCGTCGAGGAATATGGTACCGCCGCTTACCGTTTCGAAGTAACCTTTACGCTGGTCGCTGGCGCTGGTAAAGGAACCCTTTTCATGACCGAACAGTTCGGAGTCGATCGTGCCTTCGGGTATGGCGCCGCAGTTGACGGCGATAAAAGGATTATGCCTGCGGGAAGAAAGGTTATGAATGATCTGGGAAAATACTTCTTTACCTACACCGCTCTCGCCGAATATCAATACGCTCAGGTCTGTATTGGCTACCTGCTCCGCTACCTGCAGCGCATAGTTCAACTGCGGGTCGTTGCCGATAATGCCAAACCTGTTTTTTATGCTTTGTACATCCATGGATTCAAGTTAAGTTGGGAACGGCTTTCCGGGCAGGACTGCCGTATCGTTTTTCGAAAAATTAAAAAGGCCTGCTCCGTATCATTTTAAAGGAGTAGAACATGACATTCAGCAAAAGACCCATGAAAAAAGTCATGCCCCAGGTTCTGGGATGATGGACCGGGTCGGTAAAACGGTTGCTGATATCCGTAAGCAGCGCAAGCGGCTGCTGTATGATGTCCCAGCTATTCCAGCGGAGATAACGGCCCAGGTAAATGCCAAAGCCGGATAGAAAAAGAAGGATTACCGGTAGAATGGCCGCCTTTTTAGCCGGCAGGAAACGCTGCAGTACCGACTGCACATCGATCAGGCTGAAAAAGCCGAACAGGAGCCCCGTCCAGGCATAAGAAAGGATCAGGGTAAGATCGAACCAGATCGGCACTTCCGATTGCCGCCTGAGGTGAAACAGGTCGGTAAGGATATAAGGCGCATTGGGGAAAAAGGCCAGCCATAACAGTACGAAACCGGCCATTAATCCTTTATGCTGTTGTGCCTCCGGCTTCAGACGGATCAATATACCGGTAAGCCAGGGTATGAATGCCAGGAACAGGTTCCAGTTCAGGAACAGGAACATCTTGCTACCGGTATACACACACCGGAAAATGGATAACGCTAAACAGAGCAGACTCAGGGAAAGCAGGAAGATGATCTCTTTACTCCTGCCGCTTTTTTGAATTAGGCCGGTCATAGTAATGCGTTTCTTGATTCTGGAAAATTATTCAATCTGGTCCTGCCTCATCTGTAAGGTAGCGCCGGTAATCAGGATCAGTGCTGGTTACCGGGTACGATGGTACCGATCAGTGTACCGGATGTCGCTTTATGTACTTTAACCTGTACATAATCGCCTTTCTTCAGGTTATAGTTTTCCTTGGGGAATACAATGACCTTGCCATGCGTGTTCCGGCCGCTCCAGTCGTCGGCGCTGCGCCGGCTGTCGGCTTCGATCAGCACTTCAAAAGTTTTTCCTACTTCCTGTTCGAAGAGCTGCGCCGAAAGCTCACGTTGCAGGTCGATGATCTCTGTCAGGCGGCGTTTCTTCACCTCCTCGGGTACATCGTCTGCATAACGGCGCTGGGCCAGTGTTCCGGGCCTTTCGCTATAGGCGTACATATACGACAACTCGTATTTGCTGTAGGCCATAACGCTCAGGGTTTCCTGGTGATCTTCTTCCGTTTCGGTACAGAAGCCGGAAATAACATCGCTGGATATGGCACAGCCGGGAATGATTTCGCGGATGCGGTCTACTTTTTTGATATACCATTCGCGGGTGTAGGTACGGTTCATCAGCTGTAAGATGCGCGTAGAGCCGCTTTGCACCGGCAGGTGAATGTATTTGCAGATGTTGTCGTACTTCGCCATCGTGTGCAATACATCGTCGGTAATATCTTTAGGATGCGAGGTGCTGAAACGTATGCGGAGCAAAGGACTTACCTGTGCTACCATTTCGAGCAGGTTGGCAAAGGTGGTTACGTCTTCGCTGCCGCTGGTGGTATGATAATAGCTATCCACGTTCTGACCCAGCAGGGTTACTTCGCGGTAGCCGCGGTCAAACAGGTCCTGGGCTTCGCGCAGGATAGACTGCGGGTCACGGCTGCGTTCGCGGCCGCGGGTAAAGGGCACTACGCAAAAGGTGCACATGTTGTTGCAACCGCGCATAATGCTGATAAAAGAGCTAACGCCATTGGTATCCAGCCTTACCGGCGCAATGTCCGAATAGGTTTCTTCACGGCTCAGCAACACATTCACGGCTTTTTGTCCGCCTTCGGCTTCGGCAATGAGACCGGGCAGGCTACGATAGGCATCAGGGCCGATCACCATATCTACTAGTTGTTCTTCCTCCAGCAGCTTGGCTTTCAGGCGTTCGGCCATACAGCCCAGTACGCCGATCAGCAGGCTGGGGCGTTCTTTCTTATAGGAACGGAATATGTTCAGGCGTTTACGTACGGTCTGCTCCGCTTTTTCACGGATAGAGCAGGTATTGAGCAGGATCAGGTTGGCCTCTTCGAGGAAGGTAGTGGCGCCAAAGCCTTCTTCCTGCAGGATAGAAGCTACGATCTCGCTGTCGTTGAAGTTCATCGAACAACCGTAACTTTCAATATAGAATTTTTTAGAATATTTATTGGGGTCATTCGCAAATGGTGCATAGGCCTCACCCTGGCGCTCTTCCACCACCGTTTTGGTCTCCAGTTCTAACATACCGTCAATTTAAGGAAGCAAAGTTAAGGAAATAGACTGTCAAAATTGCAGGTTTTATAGGGGGAGCGGTAATTTTTGAGTGTTGAATTTTGAGTTTTGAGATATGAGATGTTAGATATTAGATGTTAGATATTAGATTTGAGATTTGAGATGTTAGATATTAGATTTGAGATTTTAGAAGGAGTCCATTGTCATCCTGAGCGTAGTAGGTAATTTTGAATGTTGAGTTTTGAATTTTGAATTGTTGAAGTGTTCATTGTCATCCTGAGCATCGCGAAGGATCTTACCGGAGGGAGTAGGCGTGCAAATAAGCCTGAAGCAATTACCATAAGCCCATTGTCATCCTAAGCGCAATTGCCGGGAGTATAAGCTGGAATACGCCCCTGGCATCCAGCAAGCGCCTGTTGTCATCCTGAGCGCGGCGAAGGATCTTACCGGAGGGAGTAGGTGTGCAGATAAGCCTGAAGCAATTACCATAAGCGTATTGTCATCCTGAGCGCAATTAATGGGAGTATAAGCTGGAATACGGCCTAAGTCCCTGCAGAGTCCTCTGTCATCCTGAGCGCAGCGAAGGATCTTAATGGAGGGAGTAGGCGTGCAGATAAGCCTGAAGCAATCTCTATAAGCGTATTGTCATCCTGAGCGCAATTAATGGGAGTATAAGCCGGAATACGCGCTAAGTATCCAGCAGAGTCCTCTGTCATCCTGAGCGCAGCGAAGGATCTTAACGGAGGGAGTCTATGTGCAAGTTAGCCTGCGATCAGCAAAGCCAGCTAACTGATGAACTGCTTCGCTGCGCTCAGCAGGACATCCTCCCCCCAACACTAACTACCCACTACCCAATACTCATTACCCAATACTCATTACCCAATACTCATTACCCAATACTCACCACCCAATACTCAATCCTTCGCCTTATCTTTGTCGCCTGAATTAAAAGAAGGCATTAAAAATGGCCAGAAGAAAGAAAAAAAACAAAAATTCCGGGCGGTACATGGCTTTGTTGCTGGCCGTTCTCCTCGTTCTGGGCGGTTATTTCGGGTATTATTATTACAAGAAATGGTTTGCACCTAACGTAAAAGAGACCGGTAAACTTTATATCCCTACCAATGCCAGCTACAACCAGGTGCTCGACTCGATCCGTCCCCTGCTGAACGACCCGGAAAGCTTTGACTGGCTGGCCCGGCAGAAGAAATATAACAGCCGGATCAGACCCGGGCGTTATAGCATCAAAAAGGGGGAAAGTAATAATGAATTGGTGAATAAACTACGCATTGGCGACCAGGACGAGATCTCGATCCGCATTGGTAACTATGCCAGCATTTATGAACTGGCGGGAAAAGTAGGACCTTTCCTCGAAACCGACTCCGCCGGACTGGTAGCGGCGATTACAACCGCCGATTTTACCCGGGGTTATGATACGGCCAATATGCTCGTTTTTTTCTTTCCCGAAACGTATAACTTCCATTGGAATACCAGTGGCGCCGCCTTTGTAAAACGTATGAAAAGCCAGTACGATAAATACTGGACGGAAGAACGGCAGCAACTGGCCCGCGACCGTAATATGAATCCCATGCAGGTAACGACCCTGGCATCGATCGTACAACTGGAATCGGCTATGCCGGACGAGCAGCCCCGCGTGGCGGGTTTGTACCTGAACCGCCTGAAAGTAGGTATGAAACTAGACGCCGATCCGACCGTGATTTTCGCGATGAAAAAAGCGGAAGGCTTTACGCGTAAGATCAACCGGGTTTATTATAAAAACCTTGCGATAGAATCGCCTTACAATACGTACCGGTATAAAGGACTGCCCCCCGGCCCGATCTGTATGCCTAATGCATCTGCCCTGGAAGCCGTACTGCACCCGGCCGAACATAAATTTATCTATTTCGTGGCCGACGCCACCCGCCCGGGTTACCACGTCTATGCAGCTACCCTGCAGGAGCAGGAGGTAAATGCCAACAAATACCGGGAATGGCAGAATGCCCATAATGTAAAATAACCCCGCCGGGAAAGCGCCGCGCTTTCCCGGTCCTGATCTGATCCGCCATGAGTAAAACCTATACTAAAAGAGAGTTCCTGCGTATACTGGGCCTGGGCCTTGTTTTTATGCCCCTGGTCGGTTGCTTCGACAGCAAGAGTAGCGATGCGAAAGAATCCGGTCACACCGGAGGCGACGATACGGCAAAGGCCGGTGACGACCCGGAAGAACTGAAGATAACAGACCAGGACATGATCCTGCTGAGCCGTAATGATGCCGCTTACGAGCGTTATAACATGGCGTTCAATAAGCGGATCCAGCATTTGCCGAAATACATCGCGGTATGCAAGACCGAAAAGGGCGTGCAATACGCTGTGCGTAAAGCGGCCAAAGAAAACCTGAAGGTAGCGGTTAAGAGCGGCGGGCATAGCTTTGAAGGCTTCTCCTCCAACGACGGGGGGATGGTGATTAACCTGTCGCAGATGAAAAAAATAAAATGGCTTGGCAACGATGAAGTGGAGGTGGAACCCGGTTGTATCCTGCAGGAAATACAGGATGCCTTCTTCCCGAAAAAGAAACTGTTACCGGCAGGCTCCTGTGGTACGGTGGGTATCGGCGGACTGACGCTGGGCGGAGGTTACGGCTTTTTCAGCCGTAAGTATGGCCTTACCTGCGATAGCCTGCTGCAGTTGCGTATGGTAGACGGGGCGGGCAATGTGATCCGTTCGGAAGATGATCCTAATCTCCTCTGGGCCTGTAAAGGCGGAGGTAACGGTAACTTCGGCGTGGTGACTTCGTTCCGCTTCAAGGCGCATGATATGCCGCCCTTGTTCGATAGTTATGTATTGAAGTTCCGTAACATGACGGCCGAACGTTTTGAAAGCACGCTCAGCGCATGGTTCGAGGTAAGCGGGCAGTTGCCGCTGGAGGCCTTTGCGGCGTATGTATTGAACGGTAATACGCTTACGGTACTGATTACAACGTATAAAAGCTACCCCGATTTTGCACAGAAGATCGCGCCCATCACTGCGCTTGCCGATAGCACGAAACCTACGCTGAACGCACCATTACCGCAGGCTATGCGCCGCTACTACGGCCGTAAGGGGCCTATCTATTTCAAGAATGCTTCCGCCGGCCTGTATAAAGACAAGGACGATATACTACAGGTAAAAGAAGAATTGTTTAAACTGGTTACGACGTACAAAGGCATCGTATTCCAGGTCAACACGCTGGGGGGCAATATCAACGAAAGGGAGTTTGAAAAGCAATCCTGTTACCCGCACCGCAGCCTGCCTTACCTGGGCGAGTTGCAGGCCTACTGGGATAATGCCAGCCAGGAAGGTGCGCTGGTAAAGGCTTTTGAAGAGATACAAACTTTGTTCCGCAACGGCGGTATCCGGGCGCATTACCGCAATTACCCCGATATCAATTTTAAAGACTGGGAGACCCAGTACTACGGCGATAACTATGTAAAACTGCAAACTGTAAAACGCAAATACGATAAGGACGACCTGTTCCATTATCCGCAGAGTGTCCGGGTATAACTAGCTTTCCTTTTTGGCCTGCTGTTCGCGGATCATAGGGCCGTATTCCATTTTGCGCGACAAGGCCGAGACACAGATGGCCAGGCGTTTGGCCCTGGTCGGTTCGGTCTTGGCGCTCTCCACCCATTTGCTGAAATACCGTTGGTGCGAGGGCGCCAGCGATTGGAAGTAGGCCAGGGCCCCGGGTTCGTCTTCCAGGCATTCCAGCAGCTCGGGCACGATCTCCTGCGGACTGTCATCCTGTTGCAGCGCTACCTTCAGCGAGGCGCCTTTTCTTTTACCGATGCCTTTGCGCATGCCCGCATTCAGGGCCATTAAAAAGCTGCCGTCGCCCATAGGTTGTACTGCGATGCTCCGGATCGCAAACTGGTCCAGCTTGCCCTTTACGCGAAAGGTTTTCCGGTTGCCGGGATACAACTCCTGCGCGATGTCTGCGGGAACAATAATATAGGTCCAGCCGGTCTTGTCGCCTTGTTCGTCGAACTGGTGTATGGTAGCGGTAAATGTAGTCATGGGCTTTGTTTTTAGGCCGGCGCTGTAAAGGCCGGTCCCTGCAAATTTAAACCTTACCGGCATACCCGCCCTGCTCAGGAGCGTTTGTAGCCGTATTCCTGGTCCGGGTTTATGCCCCTGGCTTTTCCTTCGGCCTCCCGGGCTCTTAACTCTACCCGCCTGATCTTGCCACTGATCGTTTTGGGCAGTTCGGTTACGAACTCCAGCAGGCGCGGCATTTTATAAGGTGCGAGGCTTTTGCGTGCGTAGGCAAACAAGGCTTCTGCCAATGTTTCGCCGGCATCGAAACCGGTATTGAGTACGATAAAGGCTTTTACCTCGAAGCCTTTGACCGGGTGCGGGCTACCTACTACGGCCGACTCCTGCACGGCATCGTGCTCCAGCAATACGCTTTCCACTTCAAATGGCCCCACCCGGTAATCGGATGATTTGATCACATCATCATCGCGGCCTACAAACCAGATATAACCGTCTTCGTCGCGGTAAGCCTTATCCCCCGTATAATACAGGCCATGCCGGAATACTTCCTGGTTCTTTTCGGGATTGCCGAAGTAATCGATGAAAATGCCGTTGGGCTTGCCTTTTGTCATATCTACGCAGATATTGCCTTCTTCGTTTGGAGGGAGTGGCTTGCCGTCGTCGCCGGCGATTACGACATCATAAAGAAAAGTAGGCTTACCCATCGATCCGAATTTAACCTTGTTGCCCGGCAGGTTGGCTACGATACAGGTACTCTCGGTCTGGCCGAAACCGTCGCGGATCAGTATACCGGTGCCTGCCTGCCAGGTTTCGATCACTTCGGGGTTGAGCGGTTCGCCTGCAGCCACGCATTCCCTGAATTGAAAACGGAAGGCTTTGAGGTCTTCCAGGATCAGCATGCGCAGCACGGTAGGCGGGGCGCAGAAGGTGGTAATACCATGTTTTTCGATCAGCGAAAGTGTATCGCGGGCATGGAAGCGTGCGGTGCTGTGGTAGGCAAATATTGCCGCGCCTACATTCCAGGGCGCGAATACACTACTCCAGGCAAACTTGGCCCAGCCGGGCTGCGAGATATTGTAGTGGATATCGCCCTGCCGTAAACCAATCCAGGAGGCCGTTGTAAGATGGCCGAAGGGATAGCTGAGATGGGTATGTATAACTACCTTAGGCATACCTGTGGTTCCGGAGGTAAAGAACAGGAATAAGGGATCGTCTGCCCGGGTAAGGGCGGCTTCGGCCTGTCCGGCTTCGCCTTCGATATCTTCGAGGCTGTACCAGCCCTGCCTGCTGCCTTCTGCAATGATCTTTACGGCTACGGTTTCGCCCAGTTTTGTTTCGGCTTCTTCTATCTTGGCGGCATTATCCGGATCGGCGATCACCACTTTGGGCATCAGGGTACGGAAACGGTATACGATATCGTTTACACCCAGTATGGTGGCTGCGGGTATCATCCGGAAGCCGCCTTTGATGGTAGCCAGTATCGCCGTCCAGTTTACCGGCTGCAACGCCATCTGCGTCAGGATCACATCCTGTTGCTGTACGTTTTTGGCACGTAGAAAATTAAGCAGTTTATTGGTCTCGCGGCAGATACCGGCAAAGGAAAAAGTAAGGGTCTGGCTGCCGTCGGTCCAGATGAGGGCAGGGGCGTCGGGCGTGTCCTGTACATGAATGCCTTCAAAGATCTCGCTGACCCAATTGAAGTGTTCCGGTTTATTGATTTCGAGTGCTGCAAGCGCTTCGAATTGCTTATCGGCGATCAGTTGTCTTACCGTTCTGAATAGTTGTTCCATACCACTGCTGTTTGCTTATACTTAGCCTAAAGTTAAGTATTACTCCCGTGGAACGGTACAGCAGTAAGGGATAAGTATTGGTTAAAAAGTATAGCTATGCGAGTCCCTGTTCCTGCAGGAACAGCAGTACCTGTTGTACCAGGAAGAGGCTGCTTTGCTTATGCGGGCTATGGCCTGCATTGGGCACCATATAAGCCGCAGCAGGTCCCGATACCTTGCCGGTAATGGATTGTACCTGGTCGATACTGCCAAACTCATCGGCGGTACCCTGTATCACGTACACCGGGCAGCTGATCCGGGGCAGGAAGTGTTCGATATTCCAGTCCCGGTAAAAATCTGCCAGCCATGTTTTGGTCCAGGCATCGAATACTGCCTGTGTTTTATCGCCATGATAACGTGCCAGCCTTTGCGGCAGGTCGGTATGGGCAAACTGTTCGGCCACATGGCTGATCCCATCTAGCGTAATTTCTTCGACGAATACATGAGCCCCTTCTGTAAGGATCGCTTTGATCCGGTCGGGATATTTGGCCGCAGCCAGCAAGGCTATCGTACCACCGTCGCTATGCCCGAACAGGACAGGGTTGCTTATACCCTGCTGCTCCAATAGAGTGATCAGCACTTCTGCTTCCTGTTCCATATAGTCGCTGGTCCTGGGTTTGCCGGAAAAAGGGGAGGACGCGCCATAACCCCGGCGGTCGTAAAGGAACACGTTATAACCGGCGGCCCTGGCCAGTTGCAGGGGGAAGTCGCGCCAGAGCTGGATGCAACCCAGCGAATCGTGCAGGAAGACCATCGTGCCGGCTGCAATGCCTTCGGTTAAGGTATAGGTCAGGGTTTCGAGTTCGTAATCGATGCCTGCTGTATCCCGGAGCAGGGCGCGGCCGGAACTGGTTTGGTATTGTGCTGGGTTACTCATAACGGGTAGCAAAAATAAGCTAATGTGGCTAAAGCCACAGGTAATAACCCGGACAGATAATAATTTTGAGCAGTCCCCGTTTTTGTAATCTGTATCTCGTCTATACGTTTATCATTACAAAAATCTATTTACCCCATTTAAAACAAAAAAACATGAAAAGAATCCTGTGCGCACTGAGCACACTATTGATCACTGCCCTGATGGCGACGGGCGCCAATGCACAAACCACACCCTATAACTACAGCTATTCCAACGCGCCCTATGTCAACCTGGATAACAGCTCCACACTGATCCTGGGTAATACCGGCTGGGACGATACGCTGGTCCATTTTAGTTTGCCTGCAGGTTTCAACTTTAAATACCAGGGCGCCGCAGTTACCGACTGGGCGCTGGATACCTATGGCGGACTGTATCCCAACGGCTATGATACTTCGCTGCACAATCCGGCTATCATCGGTATCCAGTCTGATTATGCGGATAATGGTCAATCACGGATCAGCTATGCGGTAAGCGGAGCCGCCGGTAGCCGTATTGCTAAAATCGAATTCCGGAACATGGGCTTTTTCGAGGCTGCTCCGACCGATACGGCAAATTTCCAGGTATGGTTATATGAAGGTACCAGCAAGATCGAATACCATGCCGGCCCCAGTCATACCAGTCCCGGTATGTTTAACCCGGCCAACGATGGCAACCAGGTAGCTACCGGTCTTATGTACGCCGTAGAGAACATGATCGATGCGGCAACTGTGCACATGATCCGTTACCGTAACGGCGCCAATACCGATACCACTATATTTCTTGAAGACGCTTATCCGAACGAGCAAGAGACGATGCTGATGTTATATGATACCGCCATCTACCCGGTAAATGGCGCTGTATTTGCCTTTACACCTAAAACCGGCGGTACTGCTATACAGACCATTGCTACGCGTATCGGTTCCGTATCGCCTAACCCAGCTACGGACCGTATAACCCTGCAGTTGAAAAGCGCACCGGCTGCCGATGCTGCTGTAACAATATATTCCGTAACCGGCCGGCAGGTGCTGCATCAAAAAATTACGGCCACCCGTACCGACATTCCCCTGGAAGGACTGACCAAAGGGATCTACCTGCTTGCTTACACTGCTGATGGGAAGCGGGAAACGCTCCGGGTCGTCAAAAAATAAACAGCTTGTATTTATTGGTTAAGGAGCCCGTTGCGGCTCCTTTTTTTATGCACCCATCCCATGCGCCCTGCTCATCTACCTGCAAATATTTTAAACGAAAAATGCATGTTATTTTTCAATAGGGTATAAGGTGTTGCAGGAAAATATTGTTGTGTTGCGCTTTTGTTTTTGTTGGGTTAAGGCTTTTGACAGATGTGCGGGAATGCCCTCCTGTACCTGCTTCCAGGTGCTGTATGGGTTAATAAATAATTTTACATGCGGTTTGTTTCCGGTAATTTTGCGGCCGCCTGGCGTCTTCGATGCCTTAACCAACTCCATTAAAAAACGAAACATGAAAAGATTCTTTTGCGCCGTCGGCATACTCCTGCACGGTGTCCTGGCGGCGACCGGGCTTTATGCACAAACCCCGGCTGTTCCTTACCAATATGCCTATTCCACATCTTCCTATGCCAACCTGGGTAGCAATACCACGCTTATACTCGGTAATACCGGCTGGGACGACACGCTGGTTCATTTTAGCCTGCCCACCGATTTTAACTTTAAATACCAGGGCGCGCCGGTTACGAACTGGGCCCTGGACACCTACGGCGGCTTATTCCTGAACGGCTTCGATACCGTTTTCGGTACACCTGCACTGCTCGGTATCCAGTCCGATTATATCGATAATGGCCAATCGAAGATCAGTTATGCCCTTACCGGTACACCGGGTAGCCGTATCACAAAGATCGAATTCCGTAACATGGGCTTTTACAACGGCACTGCTGCTGATAGCGCTAACTTCCAGGTCTGGTTATACGAAGGAACCGATAAAATCGAATACCATGCAGGTCCTGGTCACACGACTCCGGGTATGTTTGATCCCGGTAACAATGGCAATGTCCTGCTCGTAGGCCTGACGTATAATGTCCATATCACGGACTCGCTGCTGTTGCATACCGTACGCTACCGCAGCGGCGCCAACACGGATACCGCGCTGGTGGCAAGCAGGAACAATCATCTCTGGGAGGATATCGCACCTATGGTTTATGATACTGCTGTGTACCCCGCAAACGGCGCGGTATTTGTATTTACGCCTAAAACAGGTACTACGCTGCGGGAAGTAACAAGCCTTATCAGCAAGGTAATGCCTAACCCTGCAACGGATAACATCACGCTGCAGCTGAAGCATATGCCTCTGGCCGGCGCCTCCGTTACGATCAGCACCCTGGCCGGGCAGCAGGTAGTCCACCGGTTTATAACTTCGGCGCGTACCGACATCAGCCTGCATGCTTTAGCCAAAGGCGTGTACCTGTTGTCATACGTTTCCGGTGGGCAGCGGGAGACGTTAAAGATCATTAAGCAATAAAGAATTCCTAGGGAACAGGAGAGCCGGTGCAAACCGGCTCTTTTTTATGGGGAAACCGGAAGCCGCTGTGGCTAAGAAACACAGGGCAGTGTGGTACGAGTCGGCTGCATCAGTTATGGGAACAGGTAGTGCAGCAGCAGCCACCACAACCCTGTAGAGATAAAGGAACATACGATACCAATACCGATTACGAGGTTGGATAATTTAGGATTAAGATTATACTGGTCGGCAATAATACCCGAGGTAAGCAGGGTAGGCATGGCCATCTCGAAAACGCTGATCTGGCCTATGATACCGGTTACCCGGAAGAGGCTGATCAAGCCCAATACCAGGGCAGGTGCAAGGATGAGCTTATACAACAGCGCAACCCGGATATGCCGGATCTCGCTTTGCCAGCCGGCAAACTTTAGCTGCAGTCCTATGGAGAACAGGGCCAGCGGGCCAACCGTGGCCGCCAGTTTTTCGAACAGCGGTTGCAGCGGCTGCAGATCCACGTAGCGGGGCAGTACCAGGGCCAGCACACAGCAGATCAGCGGCGGAAAGCGAAACAGTTTACGGGCTACATTGCGCAGGTTCAGTTGTTCCTTTTGCGAGGAGCGTATAGCCACGACGATACCTATAGTCGACAGCAACATAAAGGTGACCTGGTCGGAAATAATAGCGATGCCCAGCTGTTGTTCGCCAAAGTATGCGGTAATAAGCGGGAAGCCTACGAAAGAGGTATTGCTGAGGCCGGTAACCAGTTTAAGCCCGCCCTGCGTGGCTTTCGATATGCCCGGTCTTAAGCGGGTATACAAGGTAATATACAGCCAGGCACATAACCATACCAATACCGGCGCCAGCGCGGGCAGCAGCAGTTCGCGGTTCCATTCGATATAGGGCAGGTACTTAAAAGAGACGGCCGGCAATGCGATATTGATGATCCAGGCATTGATGCCCTTATGTGCATCCTTGGGCAGGGAGCCGGAGCGTCTGAAAAAAATGCCGGCAGCAATGCAAAGGGCAATAAGAATAAAATTGGACATGAATATTTATTAAGCTCCGGCTTGCGGTTCCTGTTTTACCGGTTGCGAGGTGCGGTAGGCCGTGCCTTTAAACAGGCATACCAGGGCGCCTTCTTCGTTGGTCGTACGGATATCGTAAAGTCCTGTTTTATTGCCGAGGTGTACTTCCTGCGCCGTTACATACAAGCGGTCGCCGGCCCTGGCCGGGCGCGTAAAGGTGATGGATACATCCAATGCTACGGTAATAATCCCGTGCGAATTGCAGGCAAAAGCAAAGGCCGAGTCGGAGGCGGAAAAGAGTGCACCGCCATGCACACGTTCAAAGCCGTTGAGCATATCTTCCTTAACGGTATATTCGAGCCGGCAATAGCCGGGCCCTACTTCTTTTACTTCCAGGCCCAGCCATTGGCTGAAGCGGTCACGGGCAATCATGATATCCAGTACTTCCTGGGGACTGATCTGTTGTTCCATTCTTTAAAGTTTGTGGGCTGTCCTACAGCCGTTCTATAGCGTAAACCCGGCATTGCCGAACCAGTCTTCCTGCGACCGGGCATTACCGGAAACGATCATTTTTTCTGCAACCTTATCCTGGGCTCTTTGAATCGATGTGGTAACGAGGTTATGTTCGATCGGTTCGTCGGCCCTGTAGCCTAATCTTTCTACCATGGTGATAAGCCGGTCGCCGCCAAACAAGCGGAACAGCGGCTCTTCGAGGCAACTGTATACCTTTGCTTCCTGTAGTCCCATAGCGGCAAACTGTGCCTGCTCTTCGCTGCGTAAAGGAAAATGTTCGATGAAAATAACCGGCGCGCCCTGTGTGCCGGTACCGGAGAAGCCCGCCAGGCTTATGGAAAACCCGGAGGCGCCCTGCGCCTGGAAATATTGTTCCAGTAGGTTGCGGCTCGTTTCAAACCAGGCCAGGAACCGCGTCTCCGGCTGCTTCTGCCAGGCGCGGTAACAGGCCTCGCGGCGCGCCTGTTCCGAGATCCATACCCTATCCGCAACCCGTATGCCGGGATCTTTTTTCTTGAATAAACCAAACATGGGTGCTGTTTTATTTTTTGTTACGCAGATCCGACAGGCGGTTAAGTTTGCCACCCTCGCTCCTGGGAATCAGGCCCGGTGCGGTTATTTCGATCTGCATCGAAAGGCCGATACTGTCTTTTATCTTTTTCTGCAGTACCTGTTTTGCAGTCTTAATCTTGTCGTGGCCAAGCGCATCGCCGCATTCGCGTCCAAGCGCTTCGTATAAAACCTGTTCGGTTTCTACCCGCACCATCACTTCATCCATCAGCCCGCTATTGGTAACGACCAGCTGGTAATTGGCGCTCAGCTCGGAAATGTGCTCCAGCACTGCTTCTACCTGTGTAGCAAAGAGGTTTACGCCGCGGATGATCAGCATATCATCGGCACGGCCCGAGATCGGGGCCATTTTGATATGGCTGCGCTTGGCGCTTTTATCGTAATAAATACTGGTAATATCGTTGGTCCAGTAGCGGAGCAGGGGCATGGCCTCCTTGCTGAGCGTGGTAAATACCAATACGCCCTGTTGGCCGTGGGGCAATACTTCGCCGGTATCCTTGTCTACTATTTCCGGGTAAAAATGATCTTCCCAGATATAACTGCCGCTTCCTTTTTCTTCGTAGTCTTCCTGCGATACCCCGGGACCAATGATCTCGCTCAGCCCGTAGATATTCGTTGCCGTTACACCCAGTCCTTCTTCCACCTGGGTGCGGATACTGTCGGTCCAGGGTTCTGCACCCAGCACGGCATACCGGAGGTTAAGTTTGCTTTTATCGATGCCTCTTTTCCGGATCTCCTCAGCAAGGGTTAAGGCATAGGAAGGCGTACAACATATGGCATCGCTCTGGAAGTCCTGCATCAGCATCAACTGTTTTTCGGTACCGCCGCCCGATATGGGCAATACGGTCATCCCCATTTTTTCGGCGCCGTAATGCAGGCCCAGGCCGCCGGTAAATAACCCGTAGCCATAAGCATTCTGCATGAGCATACCGGGTTGGCAGCCGGCTGCTACCAGCGAACGGGCAATAACTTCGGAGAAAATATCCAGGTCGTTCTGCGTATATCCCACCACGATCGGTTTGCCGGTGGTGCCGCTACTGCAATGCAACCGGGATACCGCGCTGCGCGGCAGCGTAAACAGGCCGAAGGGATAGTTGTCCCGGAGGGCATCTTTTTTCGTAAATGGAATCAGCTGCAGGTCCTCCACCGTTCGTATCATCGCAGGACTGATGCCTGCCTGGTCGAACATATTCCTGTAAAAGGAGACTTTTTCATAAAGTATATGCACCTGCTTTACCAGGCGTTCCTGTTGCAGCAGTCGCAGCCGCTCCCTGTCCAGGGTTTCTATCGCTTCGTTATAATACTTGATCATCGTAGAGCTGTAAACGGCAATAAAGGTAAACGTAAATTAATTATCCCGGGACCGGCGAAGTGCTGATTTTTGGTTAAAAGATATAGTCGAAGCCTGGAACAGCGGTATTGGCCCGGGGCCACAAAACACGCTATTTTTAAATTTATCTACTTTTACAGTCCCTAATCTTAATTTATGAAACAAAACAATCCCTGGCTCAACCTGGCGCTATGCTGCCTCTTTTCCTCCTGTGCTTATGCGCAACCCAAGCAGGAGACAGCTGTCGCCGCTGCGCCGGCCGTGCAGGATAGCGTTGCCAAAGCGACGCCGGTACGGCCCGCCTTAAAACCTTATCACAACCTTGTTGCTACCGGTACAGAAGTGCTGAAATCTGCGCCCGGTACCAAATCCGTATTGTTTAATGCTGCAGGCACACGTTTATATGCCCTTAACCTGGAGGGGATGAGTGTATACGAGTTCGACCAGGTAAGCCGTAAGGTATTGCGCGAGTTTAAATTCAAACCAACGCGGGGCACGGGTTGGGACTATGATACCGACAAGCCGATCCCCTCTTACCAGGAGAAGCCGGTTGAAGCCGGCTTCAGCCATGACGGCGATATCCTCTGGGTGTCGCTGCACAATGCGGAGGGTATCGTACCCGTATTCGTGAACGATGAAGCACGCATGAAAGAACAGTTCGGCAAGGGCGATGCCGCCGATAAGAAAATGGTGATCTATCATCCCGCTACCGGCGCCCGCGACTCGGCGGCAGTGCCCCTGATCCATACCGGCAAAACACCAAAGGTAATTGCCGTAACAGCCGATAGCCGGCATCTGCTGGTCAGCAACTGGCATTCCTATACCGTAAGCGTATTGGAACTGGACAAGCAGGTTTATCCTTATGGCAAGGTGATCCGCAACCTGCCTATGGGCGCTATTCCCAGGGGTGTGATTGTAGACGATAAAAGAAACAAATCGTATGTGGCGATTATGGGCGGCGCCCGGCTGAACGTGATCGACAACCAAACCTGGCAGGCAGATACCCCGGTTAATGTAGCGTCTAATCCCAGGCATATCGTAATGGATGATGACGGCCGCCTGTTTATTTCCTATAACAAATTATCCAAAGTAGCCTGTATCGACCCGGTAAGCGGCAAAACCTTGTTTACGGCTGAAACCGGTGAGAAGCCCCGTACCATCATGTTGTCGAAAAACAAGAAATTCCTGTTCGTGACCTGTTATAAAGGTGATGCTGTCGACGTTTTCAGGATCAACGACGATAGCTTTACGAAGCTCTATTCTCTGCCATGTAAAGGCAGCCCGGTAGGCGTGGATATTTTTGAAAACGACGATAAGCTGGAAGCCTGGGTTTGCAATTATACCCTAGGATCTATTGCTGTATTCAGTTTCAGGAAGGAATAACTGATGATACCTAAAAGAAAAAACCGGCCATAAGGCCGGTTTTTTTTATGCGGATTAATGGTTGGCGGCTGCCTTATTTCAGGATTTCGAATTTCCTGATAGCAGTGCCCTTATCGGTTTCTATCTTGAGGGTATACATACCCGGTGCAATACCGGTCATTACCATACGGTGCTTGTCGTTGCTTTCTGCATCGCGGCTGTATACCATTTGGCCCAGCAGGTTGTATGCGGTGATGTGCAACAGTTTTAGCCCGTTTTTATTTTCGATGGTTATCTGGTCTTTAGCCGGGTTAGGGTAGAGCGCCAGGTCGTTCGGGTTATCGATTTTTACGATACCGGTACCGCCACCCGCGTCGAATACGTCAACGCTAACAGATCTGCCGACATTCTCGCCGCATTCGCCACCCAGGTTAAGTGTTACCAGGTAGATGCCGTTGTGTGCATAGCGATGTTGTACTACAGCGCCTGTTTTCGTAGGCGAACCGTCGCCGAAGTTCCAGGTATATTGCTGTACAAACTGCGGGTTGAGTACGTTGAAGGTATAGGTGGATGTATCGCCGTATACCGCATTGATCGTGCCGGATGGCGCAGATTTTACGATGATATTGATGTTGTCGGTGCCTTTGCAGGAATTATTATCCGTAACGACCACGCTGTAGTTACCGGTAGTGCTTGCAGCTAAGGTCTGGGCGGTAGTACCGTTGTTCCAGAGGTAATGGGCGCCCGGGTTACCGGCATCCAGCACCAGTGTATTGCCCTGGCAGAAAGCGGTGTCGTTGCCGAGATTGACTACAGGTATCGGGTTAACCAGCACATTAATGGTATCTGTTTTAGAACAGTTGCTGGTATTCGTCACTTTAACGAAATAAGTACCGGAGGCATTTACCTGGCGGGTCTGGTTGGTTGTACCATTATCCCAGAGATAAGTGCTGCCCTGGTTGCCTGCGTTTAATGTCAGGGTATTGTTCGAGCAGATCGCTGTATCGTTACCGATAGACACGGAAGGCGATGGGTTTACATTGATGGCAACCGCATCGGCCGTATCGCGGCAACCTGTTGCCGGTGTGGTAACCACTACGCGGTAAGTGCCGGCGGTACCGGTAGTAAAGGTATTGGATTGCGCTCCGGGGATATTACCGGCGGCATTAAGCCATTGGTAATTGCCGCCGCCTGATGCGGTCAGGGTAGTGGTGCTGCCCTGGCAAACCTGTACGGGACCGGTGGCCGGTGCAATGGTAGCATCAGGAATTGCATTGACTGTAGCCTGAACTGCGGTTCTTGGAGAAGCACATGCCTGGCCTACTACCCAATCGTAGAAGAAGTAGTAAGTACCGGTGGTGGTACCGCCCCATTCGCTGGAGGTGATCGTAACGGGAGATCCCGGGCTGGTATAGGTAAAGCCTGGTGCAGGCGGAGATTCGCGATGCAGGCCGCTGGATAAGCCTGTATAGGATTGTACGATCATTTTATAACCGGTTCCGGGAGTCGGTACGGTGATATTGATCGGCAATATTACTTTGGTACCCACCTGGGCCGCAGTAAACGTTGCCGTATAGGTACCGAATACCGTAGGACTGGTCATGGAATTCTGTACAGCGATGGTCATTGTACCGGCATTGCCCGGGTAAACTGCTACAGACTGGATAACGGTAGGCTGCGTACAGTTAAAGGTAATACCCCAGTTCGTGGTAATAAAGTAGCTCAGCGTAGCCACGCGGTCGGCAGGACCTACATGGTTTTCGCTGCCTACTGAAGCTTCAGCCCAATAAGTAGTGGTTGCATTGATCGAAGGCGTGGTAAACGTATTGCCGGTTGCGATGCTGGAGCCGCCGGTTGCTGCGGTATACCATTTTATAGCGCCCTGGCTTGCGGTTGCCGACAGGCCTACAGTACCGGGGCCGCAACGGCTGCCGGGTGTAGAGGTTGCAATCTGTGGGTTATTAACGATTACGGTATCAGATACGGTGTTGGTACATACGGTGCTGCCGATCTTGATCTGGGCCCTGTAATAGGTCGTGCTGGTGATCGAAGGGGTAGTGTAGGTAATACCGGTAGCCGCAGGGACGATATCGGCAAAGGCAGTGTTATTGGTAGAAGACTGCCATACCAGGGAGCCGCCGCCGTAGTTGGCTGCAGGGCTAAGGGTCAGGGTGCTGGTGCCCGAAACGCAAAGTGTGCCGGGGTTTGCAATAGCAGCGATCGCTCCGGCTGCAGGTAATACCACGATATTGCTGGTATCGGCCGCAGCACAGAGTGTAGTCGCGTTATTGGCCGTAGCGATATAGGATACAGGACCTGCTGTGCCGGATTTAAGGTATACCGTACTGGCGCTGGCGCCGGCTACATAAGGCGTAGTGGCAGCGGCATTGGTGTACAGGTTAGTGGCAGGCGACCAGGTATAGGTATTGAAATTGGCCAGGGGAGAGGTTACGTTCAGGGTAGTTACAGCATTATTACATGCGGTAAGGGTATCGTTTACGGTAAATACAGGTGGTGTATTTACGGTTGCAGATACGGTGCTGCGCGGGCTGGCGCAAACGGTCTGTCCGCCGAAGATTACGTTCGGACGGTCGGAGTAGGCAGCGGTAGTACCGATGGTCGCGGTATCAAAGCTGGCGGCGCCGGCAGGAGTACGGTTATCGGCATAACGTACGTATACACTGTTAAACGATGTAGTGGTATACCGTGTAGTGGTACCGGATCCGTTACCGGTATTACCGGCGTTGTGTACGGTTTCCACGATCAGGTTGCTGGTGCCATCCCAGCTATAGGGCGTAGTAAGGTTAAATACGACAACACCGGTTGCTGAAGGCGTAAAGGTTGCATTGTAAGCAGTAGTCGTACCTGTGACGAAACCGGTCAATGCGGTTGCGTTCGTGGCGCCGAGCCTGATGGTAAAGTCGTTACACACACCGGAAGTGTTGATCGCGGCTACATCAAATGCAATAGAGGTAATATTACCCGGAGCCAGGCCCTGGGCGGCCAGTTCGCTGGCCAGGAAAAGCAGCTGGTGCTTGGCGCCGCCATAGTAGGCGCTTAAGGGGTTAGGGTAGGAAGTCGAACCTTTTTCACTGGTGCCATCACCAACCCTTACACTACCCGGCACATAGGTTTCAGCTGCCACGTAAAAGTTTGTGGTGCTGCTGATGGACGGTGTAGTAAATGAGGTGCCGCTGCCCAGGGGGGTGCCGCCTGTTGCCGCTGCATACCACCTTGCCGTAGAGCCTGTACTGCTGGTTGCTGCAAGCGATACGGGACCTATACCGCAACGTACGCCTGGAGTGGTCGTTACGATATTGTTCTGGTATTGTACCTGTACAGAGGTAGAGTTAGCGGTAACGTTACCCACCGAGCAGGTTACCACGCAACGGTAGTATTTGGCGGTAGGCGTTGTCGTGTAAGTCGCGCTGATTGCGCCGGAAACATCGGCAAATGTTGTGTTGTCCATGGAAGACTGCCATTGGAACGAGAAGCCCGGTCCTACCGGTGGTGTCGACAGGGAGAAGGTAACCAGCGTACCGAAACAGATCGGTGTGGATACGGATGCCAGCGCATTACCGGGAACCGGTGTGCCACAAGCTAAAGCCCTGCCGTCAAATTCGTCGGCGCCTATATCGGGTGCCGTACCGAACCCGTAAGTCGATGCCCCGGGACGGGTCTGGTTGTCAAAGTCGGTAGTGATACCGGTACTGGCTACAGGAGCGCCGCCCGATTCGAGGAAGGTATAAGCGCCTGCGATCAGGTGCAGATCAGTCGGAGAAACAAAGGGCGGGAATTCACCCAGGGATTGTGCATCCTTGGAGGTTGCCGTTTTCCAATCTGCCAGGGTAGCCCTGGTTGTGGAATAATAACCCAGTTTACCCTGGGGGGTAACGAAATAGTTGTTGTTGTTAACGGTGCCGCCGGAAATATTGCCAGTAGCGGTAGCATAGATACAAACTGCATAAGGACTGGCGATGTTGTTGACCAGGTTATTGTTCTGGAACTTGGCAACAGTGGCCGAAGAGGAGTTGATGAAAACACAGATACCCAGTGCAGAAGGTGTTAGCTGTGCAATGGTATTGTGCAGGATGACCATGTCGGTGGCCCCGGCGCTTACATAGATACCGGCGCCGCCATACTGGCTGGCAAAGCTGCTTATGGCATAACCTGTAATGTCGCGGATGATATTGTTGGTAATGTTGATGCCGGCATTGCTGGTACTCGAAGTTACCCCGATACCATACATACCCCATATATCGGATGTGGGGTTAATACAGTCATGGATATAGTTACGGTTAATTTTGATACCGGCATTGGCAGCGGCTACCTCGATAGCCGAAAGGCTTGCCTGTCCTGCATTATGCCCGGATCTTACATCGTTGCCTTCGATCAGCGCAGCGCTGGTCGAGGTAGCAGAGGAGGAAGAGTAGGAGATCACAATACCCCTGTGCGCTACATAGCTGGCGGGTATCGAGCTACCGATCGTATTATTCCGGATGATGGTACCGGTATTCAGGTACGTGGCAGAGTTGCCGATCGCATGGATACCGTAATAACACCTGATGATATTATTGTTGTCGATCAGCGTATTGAGACTGGAATAAGCGCCGGTCGAAGAACTGCTGGTAGTCACACCATTGGAAAACTGGATACCATAGTTGGTGGTCGTACTTGTAGCAGAACTCCTGGAGCCGGTAATGTTACAGTTGCGGATGATATTGTTATCCGCACCATCGGCTCCGGTAGCGGAGTTAGAGGATAAACGGATACAGGCAACACCCGAAGTGGATACTGTTGCTGCTACGATACTCAGGTTCTGGCTGCCCGGTGTAGCCGGATCATCGCCGTCGATGGTTACATTATCGGCGCCCGCCAACTCTATAATACCACGGTTGGCAGCGGGGGCGGCATTGGAGTTGATGGTAAAGCTGCCGCCACTGGGCTTGATGGTTATAGCCGTATAGCTGGAGGTACCGGCACTGGCCAGCAGGGGTACCGGTGTAGCCGGTTCGGTGGTATTGCCCGTAATAGCGATATTAACAACGCCCTGGTGGGTACCCGCATTGATTGCCGTAAAGGCGGCATTCAATGTCGTATACGGTGTTGGCGCGGTCGTACCTGCACTTGAGGTTACCGTAACCTGTGCGTATGCTTTCGAGGCAAACAGACTGCCCGTAAACAGCAGGCCTGTTGCCAGCATATGCCGGGTTCTTCGCGACAGCAATACGGGCCGGTTATTGCCAGATTGATCAGTGTTGATTTTCTTCATAGAATTTAATTAGCGAAAAATTTTACAATAAGAAAAAATGCGGTTTAGGCATGCGCATGATTTTCCTTTAACGAACCTGATATATTAAAAAAGTTATTTTTTGTGTTAGTGAAGGTTGGATAGACAAAACGGCCTCAGGCCGTTAGGGAATTTTTAGTTGAGACAGTGACAAAATAAGCCCAAATTTAGGGTATTTTTTTTAACGTTGCTTTATAAAAATTCACATTAGTTGCGTTAATTGCCGGTTAACGAAAATTGAAATTTTGATAAAACAAAAGCCTCCCGATGGTTTGTATCGGGAGGCTTTATAATTATCAGTTTTAATTATAAACTACTTAATCTTTGGTAATTTTCAGAACGGAAGTATGACTGTTGTCGGTGTACTTCAGCAGGTACATGCCGGCAGGTATACGGTTCATATCCATAGTGGCTGTATTGCCCTGTACTTGCAGGCTGCGGATCACTTTACCCGTCATATCCATTAACTGTACCATAGCAGCGCCTTCTGCCTGCCCCGAGATACGGATATGCAGGGTTTGCTGAACCGGGTTGGGGTAAGCGGTTACACCGGTAAATTTGCTGGCTTTTACCTCCAGGCTCACTACCTGCGACAGGCTGTTTTTGCCATCGAGATCTACGATTTTCAAACGGTACCGGTTCATACCGGTAAACGGTGCAGCATCGGTATAGGCGTATTTGCTGCCGTTGCTGTTCCGGTCGGAGTTAACCTGCGCAATACTGTTGAAATGGATACCGTCGGCGGAGCGTTGCAGTTCGAAATAGCTGAAGTTATGCTCTGCTGAGGTTTCCCAGTACAAGTTGTTTACGGCGCCCGCATTTTTACCGCTAAAGTCTTTAAGCACGATCGGTAAAGGCACTGTACCCCTGTTGATGTAAAAATTAGAGAAGCCTGGCGTGGTAAAGCTTACCCAGCTTACACCACCGGCGCTGCTGCTGCCGCTTTGGGTAATCAGCGAAGTAGTGCCGGCGCCGGTAGCGTTGGCGCTGCAACCGCTTTCGCCGGTTACGCGGGTAATGTTGAGTGCATTAAGCGTAGCAGCAGGGTCTGCGGCCTGTAAGGCCGCCTGTTCGGAGCTGAGCATAAACAACTGCACGTCGTAGTTACCGGTATTGCTGTTCACGATCCTGTAGTTACGGTCGAGGTATCTGATACCGTTAACATCGCTGCGCACTGCGCCGGTATTAATGTTTTGAGCCACGGTATAGCTACCCGGCGATACGCCGGCGGTATTGCGTACCAGGGCGATCAGCCTGCTGCTGCCATCGAGCAGGGGCGTCCAGCCGGTATAGCCCGTATTGGTACCTACTGGGGTCTGGTAGCTGCTGCTGCAGGTATTGGCCGTGGCCAGCATCGAGGAGCTCAGTTCATCTACCGCAATACAGAATGTACCGGATGTGGTACTGCTGCCGTAGTTGCCCACCTGTACATAGTAGGTGGTGCCTGAGTTCAGGCCTGTGGCATACAGCACCGCCATATAACCGTCGCCTAAAACACTGCCGCCATCCTCATCACAGCCGATCAGGCTGAAGGTACTGTAGTCGTTGGGATTGGAAGCGGAGAACAAGGCCACGCGGCTATCGGAAAGGGTATTGCTGGTAGCGCCCAGGTCGGTACTGATCCGAACCGCGCCGCTGGGTGGCGCCACAAATTTATACCATACCGTCGCGTATGCATTCACGGCATCCGTACAGCTGCCCACCGCTTCGTTGGCATTCTGGCTGGCGTTTACATTGGTATAGGTCGGTGTGGTACAACCCGCGCCGAGACCCAGGGTAATAGCGCCGGATGCATTGTCGTTTACAACCGGTGTAACGATGGTACGGGTGCCTGATGCAGCACTGGCAGATGGTGTTAAGGTATTACCGTTTACCACCGCGTTGGTTAGCGAAGCGTCCACGACATTGGCCAGTGTTGCGCTGGGAGCGATATCGTATACCAGCCAGAAGTAACCGGTGCCGGTAGCTAAGGGCTGGTTGCCGGTAAAGGTCATGCTGGAGCCCGGCGTGGTAATCGCCGTGCCGAAGGGTACGGCATTGGCAAAGGTATTGGCGGTGGTATAAAATACCCTGGCCGCGGCAATATCGGCATTGGCCGTAGTGCCGGTGGTAGCAAAGGTGATGCTGGTAACCGGCACATTGATACAGCCGTTTACAGTGGCATAAACGATATGCTGGTTAAAGCTGCCCTGTGGTATAACCGAGGTGCTGCTCTGTGTTATGGTAGTGCTGTTGTTCGGTGCTACAATGGCACGTGTGCCGCTCGGGTTGGCAGGAGCAGGCGTATAGGCATTGCCCGATAAAATGATCTCTGTACAGGAGGCATCGAGCACATTGGTCGGTGTGGCCGCACAATTCACATCGTAGGCCAGCCACAGGTAACCGGCGCCACTGATTGTCCGGTTGCCGGCTATGGTAAAGCTGCCGCCGGGACTGGCTACAGCAGTGCCGAATGGCGTAGCGGTACTGAAGGTGGTTGAACTGGTATAATAAGCCTTTGCATTCAGGATGTCGGCGGCATTGGTGGTGCCGGTTATGTTGAACGTGGCAGCTGTAAGCGTCGAGCTGGAGCCGCAGGGATTAAGGTTAACCCGGATCAACTGGTTGTTGGCGGTTCCGGCGTTTACGGTACCGGTAGGCTGCGTAGTCGTGATCAATGCATTGATGGCATTGGCAGAAGGCGCGGTGCCTGTTGGAGTAACGGTTACACCATTAACCACGAGGCCGGTTACATCCCCGTTGAGGGTATTGCTGCCGGTAGCGGTACAGGATATATCGTACACCAGCCAGAAGTAGTTGGAACCTGTACCCAGGGGCTGGCTGCCGGTAAAGGTAATATTGCCCGCTGCAGGTGTGGCGATGGCCGAGCCGAAAGGTACCGCGCTGCTGAACGTGGAGCTGGTGGTGTAGTAACATTTGGCCTGTGCAATGTCGGCTGCCGGCGCTGTGCCGGAAACGGTAAAGCTTACAGAGGTTGCCGTACTGCTACAGGCGCTGGTGCCGGCTACATTGGCATAAACGAACTGCGCATTGGTGGCGCCGGCCGTTACTGCCGTAGTGCTGTTGCCATCGGAACGGCTGGTTGCATATGCAGCCGTTATCTTCCTGCTGCCTGCCGGGTTGGTGGCTGTCGGCGTCTGGGCCGTACCGCCAACAACCATGCCGGTGCATTGTGCATCTACAGAGTCGCTTACCGTAGCGGTACAGTTGATGTCATACACCAGCCAGAAGTAGTTGCTCGTAGTGCCGGTATTGGCTCCTGCCAGCGTCTGCGATCCGGTTACGCTAAAGGTGCCGTTAGGATTAGCTACCGCGGTGCCAAAAGGGGTAGTGGTGCTGAACGAAGTAGAGGTACCGGTATAATATACCCGGGCGTTGGTAATGCTGGTGGCCGGGTTATTGCTGCCTGTGGTATTATAGTCGAGCTGTGTCAGGTTCAGCGGGAAAAAGCTGCCGCTCGTTACCACAACGGTACGGATGATCTGCTGGTTTACACTACCTGCTACAAGTGTGGAAGTAGAGGACTGTGTGGTGGTAGAAGATGCATAGGTCATTACCGGCGGCGTTTTCAAACATACGCTTACTTCGGTATTGTTGCCGCTGCCATAGGTATAGATCCTGAAATAATAGGTCTGGCCCGGGGTAAGCCCGGTTATCGTACCTTCTTCATCATCGTTACAGAACATGGATGTCAGGTTGCCGCAAGTGCCGGAGAAGAATTCGATCACACGGTCGGTACTGCCGCTAACGGTGGTGTTGGCATACATCAGCGATGTGTAACCGGCAGGGCATACGAAAGAATACCATACATCCTCATCGGCCGTACCGACGCAGCCTGCCAGCGATTGCGTGGCATTCTGGGTGTTGGCAGTAACGCTTACACAGGTTGATGTGGTTGGTATAACGGGGAAGGCAATGGCGCCTGCACATTCGTCGTTAGCCGGCGGTGGCGGCAGGGTGCCGACACAGATCGTAAAGTTGGCTGCGGTCGTTACGGTAGCTACTGAGGTGTAGGCGCGTACATAATAAGTAGCCCCTCCGGTAAGTCCTGTTGCATTTAAAGTAGTTGATCCGCAGGCGGTGGCAACGGGCGTAAGGCTGCCCGGTGTGCCGGTGTACAATGCAGCTACCATAGTACCGGCAGAAACATTGCTGAAACTAATACGGTGCCCGGGGCCGGTAGCGACAAACTTATACCATACATCATCGTTCGTGCCGGATGCGCTGCAGCCGGGCGCTGCATCGGCCGATGCAGTTGCCGATACCGTTGTGCCTGTGGTAGTAGCCGTACAGGTCAGATCGGGATTGATAGATAAGGTTATTGCACCCGCTGCGTCGTCGTTGGCGGGTGGTGGTGGTGGCGGTGCGGCTACCAGCGAGATCTCGTCGATGCTTACCGGCGGCATATAGTTGCCGCTCGCGTCATTTTCCCAATAGAAAATAAGTCTTCTCGTCGTTGCCACAGTGGTATTGCCGGCATCGGCGGCGCTGATGGTATAGGTCCTGGTTACATAGGTAGCCCCCACATCCGATACGGTGCCCAGTCGCGTGGTATTGCTTATCGAGGGCGCACTGGAGCCGCTGCTGCTTGGTTGGGTGCCGGTAGCCGGTACGGTTGTGCCGTTTTGAATAAAAACGGAAAGGTCGTCGTAGTCAACTTCGCCCACGACCTTGACTTTAAAAGTCAGGGTAATCGAGGTCAACCCTGCGGGAAAAGTAACATCACGCCAGAATAAAACCCGCGACGAGCTGCCGGCATAGTTATAGGTCGTTCCCGTTGCATTATCCGAAATATAAGCGCTATTGCTGCCGGCAGATGCGGTAGCTGCCGAACCCACAAACCATTTATTGGTATTGGCAGAGGTAAAGTTCTGAACGGTCCAGCCATTGGCGGCAAAGTCTGCCCCGTTTTCAAAACCACCGTCGCCGGAGGGGGAGATCAGGGTGGTCTGAGCGAAGAGGGGGCTCAGACCCAGCAGCAATGCCGGCGCCAGCATAGCTTTCTTCACGGCAGTACGCACCTGCCGTATTGGGGTAAGGTTTTTTTTCATAAAAATGATTTAAGTAATACCTACTCTTTTTGCTGAAGCGGGGGTAATGTGAATGCGCATGGTATTGTTCTGCGTTCAATACAGGTCTGCGCCAGGCTACAAGGGATTTTTCGGTTGATAACCCTGTTGGTGTTGCTAAGACAATAACAAGAATTAAATCTTTGTTAAGTATTTGTCGAAAATATGCAAAAAAACCAGGGTTGTGCGGAGATGAATGTATATTTTTTAGAATATATTTAATATTATGATTTTCACACTAATTAACACATGTTCGTGTGGGTCGTATGTGAAGTTTGTATTTATGTGGTTTATTTGTATGGGAAATGTTTTGTGCTGAAATTATTTAACCAGGAAGAAAAAATGTTATGAGTGCAAGGGGGCGGAAGCTCCGGCCAGGCTACTTCAGGCCCGGGCATAAAAAAAGCCCCCGGAAACGGGGGCTGTAAGCGGGAATTATTTGGAGGAGTAATTATCCTTTAGGTTTTCTCATGATGGCCCACACTTCCACTACGAAGCCGGCTATAATCACGATAGGCGCCAGGGTGATCCTGCGGAAACTGTAAATTTCTTTTTCATTGAATACATGGGGATCCGGGCTCTTACCGCCAGCCATCAGGGCAAACCCGAGCAGGATAAGCGCCAGACCACCGAACATAATATAGTAATTGGTCTTGTCAAAAAGGAATACAGGTTTGTTTGCCGTCTTTTTGGTTGTATTGGGTGTAGCCATGAATGGTTATCTTTTAAAGAAAATCAAAAATAGGTATTTTTTAATAAGGACCGGGAAAATTTGCCATCCACCTGGCTATCTTCCTGTTAATAAAGATCGTCGAGTTTCAGTTTCAGGTATTTTACTACCGAACGGTGGGTGCTCAGCACCGAGATCAGGATACCCAGTACCAGGATACCCGCGATCAGGATCGCCAGCGATACGTAATCCCTGAGGGCATTGAGTTCGGGCAGCTGTGTGCCGGCGAAGTAAATAAGGGCGATCAGGCCCAGTACGGCGATCAGCGCACTGATCAGGCCGCTTACGATAGCCCGGCTATCAAATGGCCGTGCTATAAACCAACGGGTAGCGCCCACCATCTGCATGGTTTTGATCAGGAGCCTGTTGCTGAACATCGCCAGCCTTACCGTATTGTCGATAATGATTACAACGGCAATAAACAGGATCAGCGCTATTGCGCCCAGCACAATGCCGATCTTGCGGAAATTGCTGTTCATCTGGTCCACCACGGTATTGGGATAACTTACCTCGCGCACGATATTGCTCTGCATAACGAACTGCTGTATCTTTTTCAGGCTGTCGGCATTGACATACTCTGAATGCAGCCGCAGGCTTATGGACGTATACAAGGGGTTAAAATCGAGCAGCTCGCGGAAGTCCTCTCCTTTTTCCTCTACATACTGTTTGGCCGCCTCCTCTTTGGTAATAATGCGGGCATCGCTTACAAACGGTTGTTTCTTCAGTACGGTTTCCAGTTGCTGCGACATCTCATCGCGGGTATTGTCGTGCAGGATCACCTGCACTTCGATCTGCTCTTTGAAAAAGCGGGAGAGGGAACGCCCGTTGATGGCCAGCCAGCCAATGGTGCCCAGTAGAAAAAGAACCAGGGAAATACCGATAATAGAGTAAATATAGGAAGGTGCTTTCTTCATTCGTTATGGTTGTTTTAGGGTACTCAGGACCGGCTTTTCCAACGCTTGTCCACCCGTTTTTAGTATGGCCCCCGCAGGAGCGGAGCAAAAATAAAAATTTGCCTGCAAAGCAGCAGATTTAATTTAAACGGCACCATGCCGTTTAAAACCTATTTGAAACGCAGGGCTTTTACAATATTAATGCCCCGTACCATCAGCGATGGTAAGAGCATGACCAGGGCAAAAAAGATAAGCGCCGCCAGGTCGATAAGCAGTACATGCCAGCTGACCAGCTTTACCGGGGCATAGCTCATATAATACGAACTCTCGTCGAGACTTATAAAATGCGTGTATTGCTGCAGCAGGCAAATACCCACACCCAGCAAAGTGCCCAGCAATATACCCTGCAGGGCTACCTGCAGCGCATGGTATACAAATATCTTTTGCATGGCGCCCGATGCCATACCCAGGGCTTTTAACGTACCGATCATATTGGTCCGTTCCATAATGAAGATCAGCAATGCCGTAGCCATATTGATTACGGCCACCACAGCCATAATGGCCAGGATGATATAGGCATTGGTATTCATCAGGCCCAGCCAGTTAAAGATATTGGGGTAAAGCTCCTGCATCGTGGTGCGGCTCATGGGTGGTTCCAGGTACCTGCGGTAAATGTCGTCGGCAATCCTGCCGGCGGTGGTGTAGTCCCGTACCGCAACCTGGTAGCCGTTTATGGCATTGCCCTCCCAATTACTGATCCTGCGCAGCAGTTGTATATCGCAAAGGGCAAAGTTACGATCGATCTCCTCCATACCCGTATGGTAGGTGCCGCAGATCTGCAGCTTGCGCACCCTCGGGAACTCCTGTTCCGGATCTACGAAATAAGCGAGCAGCGAATCGCCGGTCTTCAGGTTCATTTTCTCCAGGGTGCTCTGCGATAATACGATCTGCTGGGCATAAGCGGAATCGCTGAAGTTAACCGGCTTACCGGAAAAACTGATGGCCTCGTTGCCCTGCCAGCTGTAGCTTGGGTCCACGCCTTTCAATTTCAGGCCTTCCATCAGCCCATTGGCATTCAGGATTACG
This sequence comes from Taibaiella chishuiensis, assembly GCF_003014535.1. Taxonomy (GTDB): domain Bacteria; phylum Bacteroidota; class Bacteroidia; order Chitinophagales; family Chitinophagaceae; genus Taibaiella; species Taibaiella chishuiensis. The sequence continues at coordinate 190,807 of NZ_PYGD01000004.1, forward strand.
GGTTTTACCGCAAAGGGATATACCCGGGTTACCCCCGGCACAGCTTTTATCTGTGCGGCCAGTGCGGCATCGTAGGGTATCGGTATGGGCGCAATGATCGAGGCGGGGTTAGGATTATAGGGCGCTACCTGGATATGGCCCCAGAACACGAACATCTTATCCTTGATCGTTTCTTTAAAACCGAACACGACAGCTACCGCTACGATCATAATGGCCACACTCAGGGTAGTAGCCATTGTCGCCAGCCGGGTAATAAACCTCGAAAAAGATGCCTTGCGGTTAGACGCGATCCTGCGCGCAATAAAAAACGGAAGATTCAAACTGGATGTCCTGTGTTTGCTGAAGGGACAAAAATAACCTTTCAGCGCCATATCACAAATCGGTAATACAGGCATTTATGCCGCCTGTCTCAAATCAATGACTATCTTCGCGGCATGAGCATCACCATAATGATTATCGTGGTCACGGCCATCGTGTCCATAATGGCCTTCAACAACGACAAACTGATGAATGACCTGCTGCTTTGGCCGGCGCGCATGCACAACCCGGCCCAGGCTTACCGCCTGCTTACCGCCGGTTTTGTACATGCCGACTATATGCATCTTGCCTTTAATATGATATCGCTTTATTTTTTCGGCGATATCCTGCAGCGTACTATTGGTTCCGAACGTTTCCTGGCCTTGTACCTGATCGGTATCGTGGCTTCCTGTATTCCCTCCTACCTGAAAAAAAGAAATAACCCGGGCTACCGTTCCCTGGGTGCATCGGGTGGGGTAGCCGCCGTTATATTCGCTACGATTTATATGTATCCCTGGGCCAAGATTTACCTGTTTTTTGCCATCGGTATGCCCAGTATCCTTTTTGCGGTATTATACCTCGGTTACACCGCTTATATGGCCCGTAAAGGAGCAGGTATCGTTAACCACGATGCGCACCTCTGGGGCTCGGTATTCGGCCTGTTGTTTATGCTGGCGGTCGACCCTTCGCACGGACAATACTTCATCAGCCAGTTATTACACCCGGTATTATAGTGTCTTAAAATTATATACTTTTTTATCGAGGCCATTCCCCCGGGAGGATGGCCTTTTTTCATGCCTTCACATTTAGAGACGCAGTTTATTTTTAATCAATAAGTAATAAATCGAAAGTTTTATTTACCGGTTGGATGCCGGATCGTTCCTGCCTGTTTTTCTCCGGAGTGCCGGTTGCCTCCCGGTACCCGGAAACCGGTCTGAAAAGTGTAGGCTGGTTTCCGTTTTCCCAAATTACTAATTTGACAATACATCTTATGGGGGCTTTCCTGAAGTAGTCTCTCTGGATATTATTGTACGCTAATTTTACATTTGTTTTTGTTCTGATGTGTTAAGGCGCCCCGCTTTCGCCGGAGCGGGGTGGGTGGATAACGAAGTGTATTTTTTATATATAAATGGTAAGTCGAAATATTGATTTCTGCCCGGTTTGTACGCCTTCAAAATCCTCAGGTTTTTTTCTTTGTTTTTCTTCCTGAAAAATCTCTTCAAAAATACCTGCGCGAAGACGACCTTTTGAAGATGAGCTGCCCCGCTTTCCTATTTTCTGATTGAGATGTTTCGCATTTGTTTATCTATACATTTGTTTTAAAAATAAATAATTTATTACCCTAAATGTTCTGCTTATGCAACCCGCTCCGGAGATGCCGGATTTTAAATAGGAATACTTAACTGGAATAATTAAACAAATGTGATTTTTATATGGAACGAATCATCTGCTTTTGACTTCTTCGCGACTACCCGCCCTGCATCTTCCCCACTGTTTGTGGCTTTTTCCCGGAGTAGGGCAGGAGCCCCATTATTAATCCTGGGATGACGTGCTAATCCAGTCCTTGTTTTTTTAATTCAAAATAAACGACATGTCATATTTCCTTTTGTGTTTGCTCGCCTTTAGCGGCAACACATGTAGTATTAAATTTTCATTTTAATGTTTAGTTTAAAATGATCGTATTCCTATGTGATTTTAATACCCCGGGTATTTTTTCTTTGCTGCTACGTTCTTGCTTACCCGTTAACCTTCCTGCTCCGGGTTTTCTTACCGTTCCTTCCGGTCTGTCATAAATAAGTAGGGTATAATTCAAATTTGAAATTTATCTGTTTTGATAATTCCCTACCTGAATATCGCCCCACTTCCGGCGATCTGCCACCTGCAGTCAATTTTCTGATAAATTACTTTTAATAATAAAGTATTTATTTTAATTATTTATTAGTTCATTAATCAGGTATAAATATTGTTTGTCTGGCTTTCTATGTTTTTCGTTTTGTTATATTGAAATATTTGCATGTTAAATTTAGTGCATTTTACGGCTCTCATTTTTGGCTCCGGATTCCAGCCTGGGGAAGCGGGTGACTCCCCGCTTAAGACTTGTTGTATTTTTTGTATTTGTTTTACGCAACTATGATGGCGGTAGCTGGTCGTTATTTAATGATTTATTATTTTTAAAAATAATTTTTTCAATTAATAAATATTATAAATAATATTATTTTTTGTTCTGCCTTACTGTTTCCTGGTCTTGTTGAATCTTATATTTTAGTATATTAAATTTTTAGCTTTGATTTTAATATTTTAATAATTTATTATTAATAATTATTGAATTTATTTTTTGATTCGCTGGCCGCTATCCTGGGTAACGCCTGGGATGGTAGCGGAAAGGGTAGGAGGGCAGTATTTATAATTAAATTTAATTACTATAATAAATTTGTAATTTGATCGAGTATCGATAGGGGCCGTTTTACGGCCCTTTTTTCTTGCCGGTAAGCGAGGTGCAGGGCGCCTGTTTTTTCGGGCTGTATTTTAAAATTACATAATAATATATATATGCTCAAAAAATAAACATACGCATTTCCGTTATGCTTTAATACTGCTGTATAATATTGATTAGGTAAAATCTATTAAAATATTAATAATGAACTACTTAATTTGATATTTTAAACACTATTATGTCATAGTGGCAGCTTTTTCAATTTTTGCATAAAAATTTCCATTTAAATTTTTGATTTTTAGTTTTTTATTAACGTTTATTGTACTATTTTATAGATTAAATGCAAAGCGATCTCAAAAATTATTTTGGTATTATTTTTTAGTTTTATATATAATAATAAAAACCGCTTTTTTAGCGCTTAGGCAGATTAAATTTTCTATTTTTACAGGCCGGCACCAATGCTGCGTATTAAACTGTAATTTTTTTGCATGAAAAAAATTTTAGCTGTATCATCTTTCCTTACGTTTACGATTGCATCCATTATTTCATTTTTGCATATAAATAATATATTTCATGTCGGGCAACTTACGGCCAGTATTTTCTGGTGGTTGTTCGTTGTTGAAATATTTATATTTGCATTATATAAAAAATCACTCACCACCTGGATCCTCGTGGCCATGGTAATCGGTATCCGGGTTGGATTCGACTTTAAAGAAATTGCACTTAATCTAGGCGTGCTCAGCAAGGTTTTTTTAAAGCTGATCAAGACCGTGATCGGGCCGATCCTGTTCTCCACCCTGGTGGTTGGCATAGCCGGTCATGCCAACCTGAAGCAGCTGGGCAGGATGGGCTGGAAGTCCTTATTGTACTTTGAAGTGGTAACCACTCTCGCGCTTGCGATCGGTGTAATTGCAATTAATGTCTCCCAGGCCGGTGTGGGTGTTACCCTGCCCGAAGGGTACCATCACGATTTGCCGGCTACTGTAACCAAGACCTGGCAGGACCATATCCTCGATATTTTCCCAGAAAATATTGCCAAGGCGGTGGCCGAAGGACAGGTTTTACCCATTGTAGTTTTTAGTATTATATTCGGAATCGGGCTGGCCATGCTGAGTGAAGAGAAGCGGAGGCCGATGCTGCAGTTCTCCGAAAGCCTGGCAGAAACGATGTTCAAGTTCACGAACATCATCATGTATTTTGCCCCTTTCGGGGTCGGCGCAGCCATCGCTCACGCCACTGCCGAGCTCGGCGTGGACATTCTTTTTGCGCTTTTGAGATTATTATTAACCTTATATGTTGCCCTGCTGGTGTTCGTAACCGTGGTGCTGGGATCGGTAATGGCCATTTGTAAAATCCCAGTTTTGACCTTTTTGAAAGCCGTTCGCGAACCGGTTTCGATCGCTTTTGCGACCACCAGTTCGGAGAGCGCGCTGCCCAAAGCCATGGAAAATATGGAGCGGATCGGGGTGCCGCGCAAGATCGTAGCCTTCGTTTTACCTACCGGTTATACCTTCAACCTGGACGGTACTACCCTGTATTTATCGCTCGCCGCGATCTTTGTAGCCCAGGCTGCCAACATCCCGATGACCCTCGGCGAGCAGCTGATATTAGTATTTACACTTATGCTTACGAGCAAAGGAGTGGCCGGTGTTCCGCGTGCTTCGCTGGTCATTTTGATCGGCGCAGCGGCTGCTTTTAAGCTCCCGCTCTGGCCGATCATGGCCATTTTGGGCATCGACGAATTAATGGATATGGCTCGTACATCGGTCAATGTTTTTGGGAATTGCCTGGCGAGTTGCGTGGTGGCGCGCTGGGAAGGAGAGCTGGACGACGCCAAATTACACGCTCCTTTTCATGAAAGCGACGAGTCGCCATTAAGAGATAAAGAGGAAAGATTCATTGATAATCATTGATTTGTGAATGTTATTTGATGTATTTTAATTTAAATTAATGATTATCAATTGATTGTAAATGTTTGTTGAATTAAAAAAGCGGCCGTATTTGCGGCCGCTTTTTTATGATTTTCACGTATCGTTTTCTAATGCGAGGATACTGCTTTGAGCCCGATAATGGAGCAGATCAGGGTGCTGATAAAGAACAAACGCCAGAAGCCGGCGGGCTCTTTAAACACCAGGATGCCGATCAGCACACTGCCCACCGCGCCTATCCCGGTCCATACGGCATAGGCCGTACCGATCGGTAAGGTCTGCGTAGCCTTGTACAAAAGGTACATACTGATGGTCAGGGAAATGATAAAACCGACAAACCAAAGTGTGGATGCCGTGCCGGAAGTTTCGCGTGCTTTACCCAGGCAGGTGGCAAAACCTACCTCGAACAGCCCGGCGATAATAAGTAAGATCCAGTTCATTTTTAGGAATATTTAGCATGCAAATTTCGGACGGGTAACCGGTAATTCCTTTAGCAAAAGCTAAAAAATAAGCCTATTTTACCTGGGCCCGGATGCGGCTCAGGGTTACCTGGTTGATACCCAGGTAGGAGGCGATATGCCCCAGTTGTACCCTTTGTAATAGCTCCGGGCTTTCTGCCAGCAGCTCGGCATAACGCTCGGAGGCGGTCCTGAATTGCCGGGATATCAGTCGCTCCTCCGTTTTGACCAGCTCGCGTTCGGCCATTTTCCGGCCCCAGTTGGCGATATGGATATCGCGCAGGAAGAGCGCCTGCAGCGTGGCGCCGGAGAGGCGGAAAAGACTGGTCTTTTCCAGCAGCTCCACGAACTCGTAGCCTGGTTTATTATAGATATAACTATTGTAGGACAGTACCGTATCGCCCTCGCTGCCAAACCAGAAGGTAACTTCGTGGTCGTCCTGGTCGCAAAATGCCCTTACCATGCCTTGCCGGATAAAATAGATCGCTGTTTCGAGCCGGCCGGCGCGGAACAGCAGGCTGCCCTTGGCATGTTCCACCGGTTCGCAGGCAGCCGAAAGCGTGGCTGCGGCAGCTGGAGGCAAGGGGTAAACCGATTGGAGTATGGTGTGCAGTTCAGGGTAGGACATGCCGGTGGGATATGAGTGAGGAAAAGGGCGGGCCAAAGCCCGCCCCCTGGATTATTGTTCTTCCAGTATGCGGATACAGCCGTACTGTTTGATCAGGATATCGTCGTAATAGTCTGCTTTTTCGAACAGCTGGCGGAAGGCTTTTTCCCCGCTTTCCACGGTCAGGTCCAGGTCGTAGATCAGGCTGCTGAGTACGATATTCTGGCCATTGAGGCTAAACAGCATGCCTTTAAGGCTGGCGTTGGCCTTCAGCAGGAATTCGTAGGTGGCCGCGATCTGTTCTTTGGGAATGCTGCAGAGAAAAGCGTCGCTGATAATAAAATAGGTGTCGGGGTTGTAATTGATCCGGATCTTGGCCGAACCTTCCTCTACTTCCCAGAAATTGTACCCGCTACGGGCCAGTTCTTTGTTTTTTCCGAGTTTTTCGAGCACATCTTCAATGGTTTTGGCAATGCCGCTTACCACGGCCTCTTTATTCTCTTCTTCCAGGCCCGGCAGGCTGATCCGGGTACCGCAGTTGGAGCAGTACTGGCCGCCTTCGATATTCTGCGCGGTTACCAGCGAGGTGCAGGATGGGCAGCGCACCGCTGTTTGCCCGCGCAAGGGCACATATTGGTCCAGGGCTTGTTTCAGGTCGTCGACCGGCAGGGCAAAGCCCAGGTTGTCGCCGCCTTTTATAATAAAGGTATTTACCCCCACAATCTCCCCGTGGCTGTTTACGAGCGGGCCTCCACTGTTGCCGGGGTTAATGGCCGCATCGATCTGGATATATTTTAGACCCGAATGTACCCGGTCTATGCGCGAAACCACGCCCTGGGTAGCCGTATAGTTGAGTCCATAGGGGTGGCCGATGGCAATTACCGTATCACCGTCGTGCAGGGCGCTGTAGGCGCCGAGCCGTACCTGGGGCATTTCGGTGTTTTCGGGCGGGGTTATAAATGCCAGGTCGTATTTTTCGTCGGCAAATACAACCCGCGACAGTTGTTTGTCGAAGTTGCGTCCCTTGATCGTTACCTTCCAGTTGTCTTTTACAACGTGGTTATTGGTTACGATCAGCCCGAAATCTTTCAGGAAGAAGCCGGTACCGGTACCGGTCTTGGTGGCGATCTGTACTACGGCGTTCCGGAAGTTATCGATCAGTTCTTGCGTCGTCATGGGCAGGTATACAATATAGGATACCAGGCGCGGGCGCCTGTTTTTTTAATTTTTTCTCGGGTCAAGGTTGGCATTGGCCAGTTGTTCGCTAAAGCTGATACCGAAATTATACAGGCTGTCGAACCGCAATTGTGCCGGATCGAAAACCAGGTAGGGAAACTTTTCCCGGTGCTTACCTACGATCTGCAGTACCCGTTGCTGGATCCAGCTTTTGTTAAACTGGTTGGCTGCGGCCTGGTAGATCTTTTTCTGGGCGCCTACCGCTTCAAAATAGTCTGCATGCATCACGGTCATATATAAATGGTATAACTCGGCCAGTACATCGGGCATGCTGAAGGTGTACTGGTTGTACGACAGGCCGTATTCGTTCAGGATCAGCGCCAGGTCGGGATGTTTGTTTTCGATATACCAGTACGAATCGCGGTTGCTGTTTTCGATGGTCTCCTTTGTCTTGTCCATTTTCGGCGGATTGGTAATCGCGAAGGTCGCTTTAGCACGGTACAGGTTCAGTGCAAAATCTTCGCGCGACAGCTGGAGCAGCTTACGCAGTTCGTCCTGCATCATCTGGTTGCGTTCGATAATGGGCACCTCGTCTTTTTTGGTCCAGTAGATGCCGTTTATCTTTTCCAGGTCGGCCAGCAGTTTGGCTTCCGGCGCTATCAGGTAGTCGATGCGGTACAGGGTATTGAGCAGCAGGTAGGCGATCGAACCCGAAAAAGAATCCTGGTTCAGCGTCGATATGCGTTGCAGGGCCTCTTCGATCCATTTACGGAAATAAGTATATTTCACGTCGAGCTCGGCATCGGGCAGGGATTGTATATGGCCCGTGTCGACGGCTTCCAGCATTTTAAAATCGGCGATGAGGGTATCGTCCTGGCGGTCGGCCTTGGTGGCCAGCTCCTTCAATCCGTAGTACAGTTTATTCGGGTTGGCGGCCTCCAGCGGCGTTTCGAAGATCATCGAAAGTACATTATCGTCGCGCAGTGCCGTACGGGTATAGTACAGGCCGAAGTTTAGTTCGAGCATACGGCGCATGACGGCCGCGCTGGGGCTGTTCATTTTTACCACCGGCACTTCGGCTGTGATATGACTGCCGTCGCAGCTGCCGTAGATGTGTTTGGAGCCCTGGTATAATTCAAAACTGAATTGCTCGCCCTGTGGCCGGAAGATCACATTGTCCTCTTTATCGTCGCGCAGGTAATCGAAAAACGCGGCGATAGCGCCGGGATAGTTTTTGGCTTTAAAAAAATCTTCGGCCTCGTACCATTTATGGGTTTTGGCCAGGGGTTTATTGTTGTCGCTGTACCGTCCGAAACGGAGCGATGCACTGCCGGGTATATTGGTGGGGTTCTGCTCTTTTTTTCCGAATAACTTATCTAGCCATCCCATAATAATGATCGTATAATTGTAGGGTTTCCGGGGTAAAATAGGGTTTCAGCGCCATCGGGCGGTAGGTGCGACAAATGTACATAATTTAGCACAGCGCGCAGGAGCGCGGCTTCCGTTTTATCTGTTTTTTAGGGGAATAGGCGAAGGGGCCGGTCTGCCGGGTAATAATACTACGGTAAAATGCGGCGGGGCTGTTGCTCCGGGGCATTAATTGTTTTACCTTTGCGCTCCATTATATATAATTATGTTCGCATTACGTCGTTTTATTGTTATGAACCGCCTGCTCCTGGCGGTAGTTCTGCTGGCTTCAGGCTTTCTGCTCGGGTTTAAGGTAACCTGGTGGCTGGGCTGGCTGCCGATGTTTATTGCTGTGCTGATGGTGGTTGCTCATTTTATGATCGGTCCTATTACCCTCATGCAGCGTTATGTAGAAGAAGGTAATGTGGAAGGTGCACAGCAACTAATCAAAAGAGTAAAGTATCCCAACCTGTTATATAAGCCTATCCGTTCGGCGTATTATATGCTGAAAGCCAACTTTTCGACTATGAACGAAGACCTGGACGCCGCCGAAGCCGAGCTGAGGAAAGGCCTGGAGTCGGGCGTGGGTGATAAGGATTTCCAGGGCACGGCATTATTACAGCTGGGGTCTATCGCTTACCGTAAAGGCAATATGAAAGAGGCTTACGAGCAGCTGCGTAAAGCGGTGCAGGCTGGTTTGCCCGATCCCGACAGTAATGCAACGGCTTTCCTGCAACTGGCATCCATTTGCCTGCAGCGCCGCGACTATAAAGGATCCAAATTCTACTACGCCAAAGCTAAGGCTGCTAAACCGAAAAACGAACAGATCGTAGAGCAGCTTAACGAGATGAAAAAATATATGGCGCGTATCCCGGGTTAATACCGGTTACGGTCATTTGCCGACAGGACATGAAAATAACCGAAGGGCTCGACTACTATTTTAACGACGAGGGTAAAATGGTGCTTACGGCGCATTATCTGCTTAACCGCGGATATTGTTGTGGAAATGGTTGCCTGCATTGTCCTTACGATTACGTGAATGTACCCGAGCCCAAAAAGAAAGCGCTGCTTGACGCGAGAAAGCGGCAGGAAAAAAAATAAACTATATGCTCCGCCGAAGTAGCTTACTTTAGCGGGGCATTTCTATTTCCGCTTGGTTTTATCCAAACCTTAATCCCGGTTATGGCAAAAGAATCGATATACGACCTCATTTTCGACATAGCCCGGCATATACCCAAAGGCCGGGTTACCTCCTACGGCGCTATTGCGAAGTGCATCGGTACCGGGGCTTCTGCCCGGTTGGTGGGCTGGGCTATGCACCTGGCCGGTAATTATCCCGATGTGCCGGCCCACCGCGTGGTCAATAGCAAAGGCCTGCTCACGGGCAAACATCATTTTGGCGGCGACAGGATGGAAAAACTATTAAAGAAGGAGGGTATTAAGGTGAAAAACGACCAGGTGCAACAGTTCGAAACGGTGTTCTGGGATCCGGCTACACTGGGTCTTTAAGTACTGGTTAATAAGGTAACATTTCAATGTTAAATAATTATTACCTTAACGTTACCTAATCTTAATCTTTGTGTGAAGATTATGATACCTTGTTTCTTCCTGATATTTTTGCTCGCGAAAAAAAATATACACCTTGAAACGAGTTTTACCCTTCCTTGTTTTGCTGGCGCTGATAACAGGCGTGCGGGCTACCGCACAGAATCTGAAAACCGATATCCAGTCGCTCAGCAACAGCGGTGGCAAACTGCTTACCGACATGATCGATACTTCGACCCGCATGGGCAAGAATATGCTTTCGTTGTACAACAAGCTCGGCCAGATCGGTTTTAGCGGCTACCTGCAGCCCCAGTTCCAGTATTCAGAGTCGAAGGGCAATCCCAACACCTTCCAGGGTGGCGAATGGGGGCCTTATGTCGATAACCGGTTCCGGCTTCGCCGCGGGCGGTTGCGTACCGACTTTACCCATTATACCGCCGATGGTAAACCCGAAGTGTATTTCCTGTTCCAGTTCGACGGTACGGAGCGGGGCGTAAATATCCGTGACTTCTGGGGCCGTTATTATGAAAACAAATGGCAGTTGTTTCACTTTTCCGCCGGTATGATGGCCCGTCCTTTCGGGCACGAAGTGCTGCTGTCCTCTATTTTCCGCGAAGCGCCCGAACGGGGCCGTATGTCGCAAACGATTATGAATACCGAACGTGACCTGGGTTTTATGGTCAGTCTTAATCCACGCAAGTCCACCTCCAAATGGAGATGGTTTGCTATAGACCTGGGTATCTACAACGGCCAGGGGCTTACCGGTCCGGCAGAGTACGACAGTCATAAAGATGTTGTATTCCGCATCAGTTCCAAAAGACAGGAGCTGGGTAAGAGCGGCATTAAGATATCCGGCGGTGTGAGTGGTTATTTTGGAGGGATCGAAAACCGTAATGCCCGCCTGTTTACTACCGTGCAGCAGGGTGGTCAGTGGATGATGGTCTCCGATTCGCTGGAAAGCAATATCGGGCGGGTAGGGCAACGTCGTTATTTCGGGGCCGATATGCAGATCGTGATCCCGAACGGCAGTAACCGCGGGCAGACCGAGTTCCGCGCCGAGTTTATCGGCGGACAGCAAACGGCCACGGCCAGTACCTCTGCTACACCCGGCGCTTATGCTACCGATGCTACCGGCGCTATCCTGCCTTTGTATACCCGTTCGTTCAATGGCGCTTATTTCTATTTCCTGCAGCACCTGGGTAGCTGGCAGCACCAGGTGGTGCTTAAGTTCGATTGGTACGATCCCAATACCAAAGTAAGTGGCAACCAGATTTCCAAAGCCAATGGATTTACCCCGGCAGATGTCCGTTATAATACTTTGGGTGGTGGCTACTTACACTATATCAATCAATACTTAAAGATCGTTTTGTGGTATGAGCACCCGATCAATGAAAAGACACAGCTCGCCGGCTTTGAAAAGGACCAGAAGGATGGTATTTTTACCTGCAGGGCACAGTTCAGTTTCTGATTTTTGATACCGTATTTATTCAAACCGACCGGTTGGAAGCCCTGCTTTCAACCGGTCTTTTTTTGGCGCCGGCGTATTATTTTTCGATAAAATTTTAACGGTCGTACGGGGCCGGGCAACGACGTTTTACTGCACCCAATTCTTTACCTTTGCGGGCTATATGAAAAAAAGATTAGCGATATTAGGTTCGACGGGTTCAGTAGGTACACAGGCGCTCGAGGTGGTGGATCAGCACCCCGGTTTGTTTACCGTTGAGATTTTAAGCGCACACAGCAATGATGCCCTGCTCATCGAGCAGGCTGCCAAATATAAGCCCAATGCCGTAGTGGTTACGGACGAAACAAAATATGATACTGTAAAATCGGCCCTGGCCAATTCAGATATAAAAGTGTTCTGCGGCGCCCAGTCGCTTTGCGAAGTGGTGCAATGGGATTCTGTAGATCTCGTATTGGCTGCCATCGTCGGTTTTGCCGGTTTACATTCAACCGTAGCGGCATTGCAGGCCGGTAAGCAGGTGGCTATTGCCAATAAGGAGACCCTGGTTGTGGCCGGCGAGATCGTAATGAAGCTGGCCCAGGAGAAGAATATCCTGCCCCTGCCGGTCGACAGCGAGCACTCGGCCCTGTTCCAGTGCCTGGTAGGCGAGCGGGCCGATGCCATCGAAAAGATCATCCTTACCGCGTCCGGCGGGCCTTTCCTCGGTAAAAAAACCAATTTCCTGGTTAATGTAAAAAAAGACCATGCCCTGCAACATCCCAACTGGGCGATGGGCGCTAAAATAACGATCGACTCGGCAACCCTCATGAACAAAGGGCTCGAGATGATCGAAGCCAAATGGTTGTTCGGTCTGCAAAACGAACAGATCGATGTGGTTATCCACCCGCAGTCTATTATCCACTCTCTGGTGCAGTTCCGCGATGGTTCGCTCAAAGCCCAGATGGGCCTGCCCGATATGAAGTTGCCTATCCAGTATGCACTGGGTTACCCGCAACGTCTCTCAAACGATTTTAAACGTTTCGATTTCCGCGAATACGGCAGTTTCACTTTCGAGGCACCCGATTACAAAACATTCCGTAATCTTGCGCTGGCTAAAGATGCGATGTACAAAGGCGGAAATGCGCCCTGCGTGCTCAATGCAGCCAACGAAGTAGTGGTTAATGCCTTCCTGCAAAACAAGGTCGGCTTCCTGGAAATGAACGACATTATCGAAAGCGCGCTTCAAAAGATCAGCTTTATAGAAGCGCCTGTAATGGCCGATCTGGAACAAACCGATGCAGAAACCCGTAAGTTTACCGAAAGCCTGGTGAAAAAAAGCCAGTTATATAGTTAATTTGCGGACGGTAACTTAACTTGCCGGGATCAAGTATATTTGAAACACTAAAAACACATTATGTCAGGAATTTGGGTGCAGGTTGTACAATTCATTATGGCCTTGTCGCTGTTGATTGTACTGCACGAAGGAGGTCACTTTTTCTTCGCGCGCTTATTTAAAACACGGGTTGAGAAGTTCTACCTTTTCTTTGATTTCCTTTTTCCTTTTAGTAATATCTTACCTTTTTCCCTGTTTAAAAAGAAGATCGGTGAAACCGTATGGGGTATCGGCTGGTTCCCGCTGGGTGGTTATGTAAAAATAGCCGGTATGGTGGACGAGAGCATGGATAAAGAACAGCTGGCCAAACCGCCCGAGCCCTGGGAGTTCCGCTCCAAGAAAGCCTGGCAGCGCCTGCTGATCATGCTGGGCGGTATTATCGTCAATGTACTGCTGGCTTTCCTCATCTATGCCATGATCCTTTTTGTATGGGGTAAACAACGTTTGCCTATTGCTGAAATGAAGCAGGGTATTATGGTTACCGATTCGCTGGCTTATAAACTGGGTTTCCGCGATGGCGATAAGATTGTAGCCGTAGACGGACAAAGGCCTAAATACTACGATGAGATCCTGGCCGAAATGCTGTATGCCAAAAATGTAGTGGTAGAGCGCGAGGGTAAGGAAGAAACACTGACCATGCCTGTCGACTGGGTGGGCAATCTTAAAAAAGGATTATTCGTTACAGCCGTGCCATCGGTGATCGGTACCGTACAACAAGGTTCGGGTGCCGCTGCCGCCGGTCTGCAGGCCAAAGACCAGATCATTGGCTTCAACGAGCTGAAAACGCCTACTCATGCCTCTTTTAAGAAAGAAGCCGGCGTGTATAAAGGCCAGGTTATCGACCTGCACTTCCTGCGCGATGGCAGGGAGATGACCGCGAAAGTACAGGTAAGCGACACCGGTACTATCGGTTTTATGCAGATGGGTATCGACGACCTCATCAAGATCGGCCTCATCAAGGTTGAAACCCGCAAGTACGGCTTCTTCGAATCCTTCCCGGCAGGCCTCGCCCTGGGTGTGGATAATATTAAAGGCTATGCCCGCCAGCTTGGCCTGATCCTCGACTTCAAAACCAAGGCCTACAAGCAAACGGGCGGTTTTATTTCCATGGCCAATATCTATGGCAGAGAATGGGACTGGCAACGATTCTGGAGCATTACCGCAATGATCTCCATTGCGCTGGCGATTATGAACCTGTTGCCGATACCGGGCCTGGACGGTGGTTATGTTGTATTTACCCTGATCGAGATGATTACCGGCCGCAAGGTGAATGAGAAAGTGATGGAAGTGGCTACCACCATTGGTTTGGTATTATTGCTCTGCCTGATGGTGCTCGTAAACGGCAACGATATCTTTAAACTGCTCAAGCATTAGCCATAGGTTTTACCTATGTACCGATAAAAAGAAAGTCCGCCCGGGAGGGGCGGACTTTCCTGCTTTTACAGGGTTTTACTGTTTTAATTTACCGGCAAACACCTTTTTAAACTTATCGAGTTTAGGTTGGATCACCATGCGGCAATACCCTTCATTGCCATTCTCGTTGTAATAGTTCTGGTGGTAATCCTCTGCGCCGTAAAAGGTGCCGTAGGGCTTTACCTCTGTTACAATGGGACTGTTGTAGGCATGTTCCTCGTTCAGTTTTTTGATGTAGTATTCCGCTTTTTCTTTCTGCTCGGCATTGTGATAATAAATACCCGAACGGTATTGCGTACCGATGTCGTTGCCCTGGCGGTTAAGCTGGGTAGGGTCGTGCGAGGTAAAGAATGCGGCCAGCAGTTCATCGTAGGAGATGATGCTCGGGTCGTAGGTAATATTGCAGGCTTCTGCATGGCCTGTAGTGCCCGTGCATACCTGTTTGTAGGTGGGGTTGGGTACATGGCCGTCGGTGTAGCCGGACACTACCGTATCGACGCCTTTAAGCTGCTGGAATTGGGCTTCTACGCACCAGAAGCATCCGGCGGCAAAAGTGGCTACTTCTTTTTTATGATCTGACATATCCTGTGCTTGTTTTTTATTCATTTCTGCAAAAGTAGGGCTTTGGGTAACATCTTTCTTTTGCGCGCAGGCACTGAAGCTGAAGGGCAGTAACAGCAAGGTGCTTTTTAAAAAGGCTTTGAACATAATTTGTGGTTTTATACTTAAAGATACGGGATAAGGGTGTGAATGGATTGTTAGGAAACACAGGCCAGTAAAGGCTTTGAAAAATATTTGCAGATTTTTTTTGAAAATTGAATTGCTTGCCTTTATTTTGCGCCCGGAAGGATGGCAGAGTGGTCGATTGCGACGGTCTTGAAAACCGTTGACTGTAACAGGTCCGGGGGTTCGAATCCCTCTCCTTCCGCCAGTAAAAATGCTACCCGAAGGGTAGCATTTTTTGTTTCAGGACGATTTGAATTTATTCAAAAGAGTCATGAAACAAAAAAATGAAGGAGCGTAGCGACTGCATTTTTACTGAAGCCTTCCCGCCCGGGGGATCAGGCAATAATCCCTTACTGTTACCGGAGACGAACCAACAGTGTATGAACTAGTCCTGTAGGCATCCTCGCGCAGCGTCCTTGAAAGAGACGCTGCTGGGAAAGCAAGAGCGTAGCGACTGCATTTTTACTGAAGCCTCCCCGCCCGGGGGATCATGCAATAATCCCTTACTGTTACGGGATACAAACCAACAGTGTATGGACCACTTCTGTAGTCATCCTCATGCAGTGTCCTTGAAAGAGACGCTGGGGGGAAGCAGATTTTATCTCGCTGCGAGCGCTGCGTCGCAGCGAGAACAATAAAATACTATTGCTGATAATACTTCCTGGCGCATACAGGCTGGTAAAATCTTTGCCATAATGCAAATGTGTAGGTGGACAACTATGAGAGCAGGTGTAGGTGGATAGTACTCGAGTTCAGGTACTGACAAATTCCTGTATCTTCCCCGCGCAGCGTCCCTGAGGGAGACGCTGCGGGGAAGCAATAAAAAGCCTTGTTCTTAAAACGAATCATCATTTTGCCAGATCCCTATTTACTTAGCTATTCTTAGTGCCTCGCTACGAATTTACCTGGCCTGGCAGCTGATACTATTTGCAGCAGTGGAATACTTTTTTTATCGCAGCGATACGGCGACGCAGCGAACGGGTGCATATTGGTCGTAACATCTGGACACCAACCGCCTAGGCATGCTTAGCTCAACACCCGTTACATACATTGTCGGGACGTCAAGCCAGGAAATAACCGAACATACCGACCTTTAGAAAAAGGGCGTTAATAAAATGCTGCAGGACGCCGTATAGAAAGAAATACAGTTCCCACAGTCTGGCCCTGTACCTTAGTTCGTTCGTCATTCCTTCGTCCATTTTTTTCTACTGCCCGGACTTATTTCTTTTAGGCGTACAAGGCATTTTTAGCACTTTTTCTATAGTCTTGATTTTTGCTTCTTTGTATCAAGACAAAGAAGAATAAAAAACCAAGGTAAGTACACTGGAGGCCCCAACTTTTTCTACTTGATCCGCAATAGTCCCTTTCTGTTACCGGATACAAACCAACAGTGTATGGACTACTTCTGTAGTCATCCTCATGCAGCGTCCCTGAACGAGCCGCTGCGGGGAAGCAGATTTTATCTCGCTGCGAGCGCTGCGTCGCAGCGAGAACAATAAAATACTATTGCTGATAATACTTCCTGGCGCATACAGGCTGGTAAAATCTTTGCCATAATGCAAATGTGTAGGTGGACAACTATGAGAGCAGGTGTAGGTGGATAGTACTCGAGTTCAGGTACTGACAAATTCCTGTATTATCCTCGCGCAGCGTCCTTGAAAGAGATGCTGCGGGGAAGCGGATTTTATCTCGCTGCGAGCGCCGCGTCGCCGAGAGAACAGTAAAAGACTATTGCGGATAATACTTCCTACCGCATACAGGCTGACAAAATCATTATCCTGCTACAGAACAGAACCGCGTGCAGGGTGTTATCTTTGAATATAGTGTAGTATTCGAGATCAACCCAAACATACGGCGCCCATGCAAAAAGATTTCCCGGTACACCAATTGCCGCTTGTTGACTTTTTAGCCTCCGACCAAAGCCCGGCATTTGGTCCGCATGTACCCAGCCACCGGATCAACTTCTATGCCATCGTATGGTTCCTCAAAGATGGCGGCAAACATTATATCGATTTCGAAGAACACGCGGTACGGAAAAACAGTGTTTACCTGATCGGGAAGAACCAGATTCATTCCATCCCCGCCACCCGGCTGCCGCATGCCAGGACGATTGTATTTTCTACTACTTTTTTTGATCATATCGAAGAACCTTACCTGCGCCAGTTATTCTTCCCCTTTCACAGCCGTGGCACCGATATCCCGGCAGACATGCTGCTGCCCATGAAACACCTGTTCGAGCTCATCATGCTGGAAAGCAATACCACTGCCGATCGTAGCCTGTTGCTCAAGTACACCACGATCCTGCTCACCTACCTGCTCCGGTTCAGCAAGTCGGATTTTTCTGCATTGGCTACCGAAGATAACCGCATGCTGCGCCTCTTTCAACTACTCGAGGCCAACTACCAGGAGCACCGGCCTGCCTCGTTTTACGCCCGGCAAATTGGTCTTACTCCTAAACGGGTGAATGAAATACTCCGGCAAAAAATGGGCACGACCATTAACGGCCTGCTGAACCGCCTGTTGCTGCTTGAAGCCAAGCGGGAGTTATCCCACCAGCAATATGCGATCAAGGAAATAGCCTACAAACTGGGATTCTCAGACCAGTCTTACTTTGCCCGCTTTTTTAAAAAGCATACCGGTATGGCGCCGGAGCGCTTCCGCGATCAAGGCGGATCGGGCTTTGGTATCCGGGCGCCTCAATAAGCGAAATGTTCAAATTGTGCGCATCAATGTGCGTATAGTGCGCAAACAATTACCGGGCGTGAGGGAACTTTGTGTTCTTAGTTATTGACCTAAATTTTTAAATTATGTCCATTCTAAAAGATAAAGTAGCCCTGGTAACCGGAGCCGGTTCGGGCATAGGCAAACAGGTAGCCCTGAAATACGCTGCCGAAGGCGCAAAAGTGGTAGTAAGCGATATCGTTGAAGAAGGCGGTAAGGAGACCGTGGCCGAAATTAAAGCTGCCGGCGGCGAAGCTATATTTATTAAAGCCGATACCGGAAAGGCCGAAGATAACGAACGCCTGGTGGCGCAAACCCTTGAACAATACGGCGCTTTACACATTGCTTGTAATAATGCCGGCATTGGCGGTCCGATCGAGCCTACAGGAGCCTATCCCCTGGATGGCTGGGAAAAAGTAATCCGGATCAATCTTTCCGGCGTGTTCTACGGCATGCGTTACCAACTGCCGGCTATCTTAAAATCAGGTGGCGGTAATATTATCAACATGGCCTCTATATTGGGCAAGGTGGGGTTTGCAAATTCTGCGGCCTATGTTGCCGCTAAACACGGTGTGATCGGTCTTACAGAAACTGCGGCCGTGGAATACAGTGCCCAGGGCGTACGTGTGAACGCGGTAGGTCCCGGCTTTATTAAAACGCCGCTGGTAGAAAGCTCCATGGACCAGGAGTCTAAAGATGCGCTGGTGGCCCTGCACCCGATAGGCCGCCTGGGCGAACCTGAAGAAGTTGCGGAACTGGTGCTGTGGTTAAGCTCAGACAAGGCATCCTTCGTAACCGGCGCCTACTATAATATAGACGGTGGCTATTTAGCCAGGTAGTTACAAGTAATGCTATAGGATGCCCCGGTAAGATGGAAAAAGCTGTGTTGGTTCAGCATTCAAATGATTGGGATGGAAGTGGTCAGGGGGCTGATTAATCCGCCTAAACCTCACATTATTGTGAGGTTTTTTTGTTTTAGGTCGGTACCGGATATTGCCCTCCCTGAAGGCCGTTGCAGGAAAAATAAATTACTACGGGTTATCACGGCGGAAGCGCTTAAAATAATATTGGGGCATTGTTCCGCTCCGGATTTATCTGCATTATGTCTTACTTTTATAAGGTCTGCTCCGGTGAAGCGCCTTCCCAAAGTGGACATGGTGATTTCCGAAAAACCAGGAACAGAGTAGGAACAACCCAAACCCCAAGAAAAAATCATGACAACTTACGGTATAAACTTTGCCAATGAAACGCCGGATACATGGACGCTGTGCATATACCAGTTCCTGCCTGGTTCGGTAGGTCTCGAAAGCGTGGCCTGGAAACAAACCCGTGTACCGCGCAACGGCGAATCGGGTATTGAATGGAATATGGAATATGTTGCCTGCCTGGCAGAGTATAAGCAATCCGGTGGCAAGGGTTTTTACAAAGCGCTGCAAAGAATGAGAACGGAGTTGGGCCGGCACTGGAATTGTGTGTATGAAGACGACGTGCAGCAACTCTGGGAAGCCGGTGCAACCACGTCCGGCCAGTTGCTCATTAGCAACCGATCTCCGCAGCTAGCCAACCTGGGTATCGGTATGGACGGGAGCCTTGCCCTGGTAAAGCGATCTGTATATTCGGGGAACAACGCGCAGTTTGCGGGTAAACCGAAATTTTACGTCGCTTTATTTCACGAACTGCTGCAAGGCGAGATCATTTCCGGTAACCAGGTTTATGGTCCGCTGGAAGTCGTTTTCTCCGGCGACCGCAATTATAAAAACTTCGTGGCCAGGATAGAAGGCTCCCGTTTTATCTTTGAAGAAGCGGGAACAAAAAACAGGGTGGAAGCGCCCTACGAACCAAGATAGGCGTTAAAAAAACTGCTGTTTACAGTACGGACATCACTGATGTCCCGATAGAAAATGTCCTGGTAAGTAGCTAGCTTACCAGGACATTTATATTGTAACTGCCTGTTTGTTCTGTTACTGAACAAACAGGTAACTACAGGTTGAAGATCTTATTTTTTCAACAAACGAAGCGCGGTGCCATCGGCCAGCCTGATCGCATAAACACCCGGCATCCACTGGCCTGTGGCTATTTCCTGTTTGCCTTCCTTCATCATGAAGGAAGCGACTTCCTGGCCAGACAGGTTGTATACTTTAGCGGTGGTACCGTTAAGCGCGGTATTATGGTTGTCTACGATACAATACTGCGCCGCGGGAACCGGGTAAAGGGTAACCGCATCGTTGCTGCGGATACGGGATACCATTATCGTTTTACTATACGTATAACTGTTGTTCGCTTCCGTTATTTTAAGACGGTAGTAAGCCAGGTTGTGACGGATGTCGCGGTCGTCATAAGCATAAGCGCCACCTTTGCCACTGGCTGCACGGGTATCCAGCGCAACGAAATCGCTCCCGTTTACACTGCGTTCTATACCGTACTGTGCGCCGGCTGTTTCTACTGCTGCCGTCCAGCGCAGCCTGTTGCCGTTAGGAGTTGCATCGGCATTAAAGTCGACCAGGTTAATGGCCAGCGGTGTGCCGCCGAAAGACATAACCGTAGCCTTGTAGCTGTTATTACGATCTGCAAATACTACGTAAGGAACACCACTGCTATTGATCGCGATTTTGCCACCGGTCGAAGCGCCACCGGAAAAGTCGTCGGGCCCTACCGATACCCAGGCTGTGCCGTTGTATTTCTTTACAGAGCCGGTATAGGCTGGTGCGGGTCCCCTGTAGACAACATAAGGCGTCGTGTTGCCATCTACCGCGATCTGTATATCGTCTGCATTTAATCCGGAAAAATTCGGAGCGCCTACATTGCCCCAACTCGTTCCGTTATATTTCATCACGGTTGCGCTGTAATTCATCATCCCGTCCACATAGGCTATATAGGGCGTCCCTGTGCTGCCAACAGCTATCTGGGGAAAGTAAGCCGCCATTCCTGTAAAGCCCGATGCACCCACGGTAGTCCAGGAGGATCCGTTATATTTTTTAACGGTTAATTGCGACATAGCGCCCTCGCCGTATACGACATAGGGTGTACCGCTATTGTCTATAGCCATATCGGGAGTTTCCGCTGCCCCGGCACTAAACCCAGGAGTACCAAGCGCCACCCAGCTTGTACCATTATATTGCATTACCGTTGCTTTGTAGTTGTAGGCTGCATCATCGTACAATACGTACGGGATGCCGTTGCTGCCGATTTTGAGTTTGGGCTTAGCCATATTCGCCGAAAAGCCGGTGTTACCAACGTTTACCCAGGCGCCGCCTTCAAACTTCATTACGGTAGCCTTACCGCCGGCGTTACCATCGCTGTAGGCGATATAGGGTTTGCCCGATGCATCAATCGCGATGGCGATGTTATCGGCCAGGCCAGCCGAAAAGCCGGCAATACCTACAAGCTCCCAGGTGCTGCCGTTAAACTTTGCAACGGTAGCCTTATCGTTGTTACTGCCATCCTTAAAAGCTACATAAGGGACACCGCTGTTGTTAAGCGCGATGCAGGGATTACTGGCTACTCCCGATGAAAAACCGACACTGCCTACAGTCGCCCAGGATTGTGCGTTTACACTTACAGGCGAGGCAGTGCAGCAGATAGCATAGATCGCTATGCCACTAAAAAAACGTTTCATAATACGATTAAAATTTTGGTCGGCAAATGTAGCGTAGAAAAGAGTAAAATTGTGCATTTAGTGTCTCATTTATTATTGATATGCAACATATTATAGCATTAAAACACATTAGTTTTTAATTGATCTAAATTGAAGTAATCCGTTGCGCAAAACAAGACGGAATAAGTTTGCTGAGGCTTGCAAAAAGACCTTTGCATGAGGTATAAAAGAGGCATGCAACGATCCGTTCCTTTAGGGTTGTTGTGGGACGACAATAACAAGAGCGTAGCATACAATAAACAGGAGGTTGTCCCGTTTCCTACCCGGCGTTGAATTGTGTTTTCCCAAAACGATCGTCTAAATTTGCTTTACATTATGGACCATAATGACCTGTATATAGAAAAGGGTAATTACAAGATCCGGCGGCTACTGGAAACAGAAGCGCTGCTTTACAAAACCCTGCGCCTTGAAGCGATTAGCGAAGAGCCGGCCATGTTCCGTTGCAGTACGCCTGCGGAAGCCGGACTAACCGACTCCGAATGGCGGGAACGGATCAAACCGCCCAGGATTGTTTTCGGCTTGTTCGTACAGGATACGCCGATCGGCATGACGAGTATCGTATTGTTAAACGAACAACAGGGTTACCTCGGTCAATCCTATATCAGGAAGGCATACCGCGGACTGGGCCTGGCTGCATTACTTTACCAGGTAAGAATGGCCTGGGCTGCCCGGCTGCAGTTAAAGCAATTACAGGTAAGCCATCGCGAAAGCAATATTATATCTAAAGCGGCAAACCAGCGTTCGGGCTTCGTTTATAGTCATCGGGAAACGGCGAACTGGCTGGATGGCACTACAGAAGATGTATGGTATTATACCCTGGACCTGTAACAGGATACACCTTACACAACGCCTGGCAACCGGGGCGTTATGCTGTTGCAGACTGCTTATCCGGGAGCTGTAATCAGATAACCTTCCCTGCTCTGCGAAGTGTCGCGAGTATCCAGCGCTTTTATATTTGTTCCCGGACTGCAGCAGGAAGCCACTATCTTCGCATCCCGACCTTGGACTATTATTATGAAGCGTATTTTTGTTTTTATTGTCGCCTTGCTTGCTCTTGTGCAGCTACAGGCGCATGCCCAAACCGATAGTGTGCAACGTTATGTATCGGCTGCCCTGGAAATCATGAAGAACAGGTCGGTGAACAGGCACCGCATCAACTGGGATTCGCTCTGCACCGATACGTATAAACGGGCGGCAGGGCTGAAAACGATTAAGGAAACCTACCCGGTGCTTAAACATGCGCTGACTGCATTGAACGATGCCCATTCCAACTTTTATCCGCCCGAACAGGTTGAAGCGTATACCCTCGGGTACCGGGCTACCGGCCAGGAATTCCCCGTAATTAAAGCAAAGATAACGGACAACAACCTTGCGCATATCGAACTCCCGCCTATCGGTTGTTATCACTTCGCAGAATGGGATGAGCTGGTCAATACGTTCTATGAAAAAATAACAGAACTGCAAAGCCATAAACCCAAAGGCTGGATACTGGATCTCAGGGGCAACTACGGCGGCATGTGGTATCCTATGCTTGCGGCCATCTCGCCTATGCTGGATCAACACCAGGTAATCGGTACGGTAGATGCCGACGGGCAATACGCTTTCTTCGATTACCGCAACGGGCAATTGTTTGAAGGCGGTAAAGCGGCGCATCGTTTCCACGTTAAAAAGCAACCCCGGCCCGTAACCCAGCCGCTCGTGATCCTGGTGAGTAAGAAAACGGCGAGTTCCGGAGAGTTCTGCACGATCGCTTTTGCCGGACAAAAGCAGGTTACCGTCATCGGGCAAACCACGCAGGGCCTCACCTCCGGTAACCAGGAGTATAAACTTGCCGACGGGGCATTCCTGGTGCTGACGACCGGTAATACGGTAGACCGGCATAAAAAAGAATATAACGTAGTAGGGCAGGGCGTTACACCGCAGGTCCTGCTGAACGACCTGTCCGATGAAGCCTGCCTGAAAGCAGCAAACGATATCCTGTCGCGGCATCGGTAGTCTTCCGATGCTGAACCCCTTTACCAGCGGGCATCCCGGCTGATTTTTTTTCAATTATATTACAGCACAACCAGGGCCTGCAATGGGCCCTTTACTGGTTGTGCTGCTTTTTTATACCAGGAGCGCAGTCGCATGTAATGATAACATGATTGTGTATTGCCGCTTGGTTACCCCGGCAGTTGCTGCATGCCGGCAGGAAAATAAATTGCGTATAAATACGCAGTGAAAAGCAGCAGAAGCACGCTTGTATCAACTGCTCAGACTTGATAATATTGTACCGGATTAGCTAAACAAGATCAGGGAGAACACGACGATAAAACCCGGGTTGAATCTGCACCAATGTACAAACGGTTGCGGGGAACATAAAAATAATGACATGGCTGGTCTCCGGCGCCCAACAGGGTTTGCCGGCTCTTCTACTCCCTTCGGTACGATTTAAATTCAAGCATATGAAAAGCCAATTTTTAGTGTCGGTATTGTTTTTGTCGGGTGGCCTTGCAAGCGGGCAATCCTTCAGGGCTGCAGTCCTCAATCCTAATGTTTACCGTACCGAAGTTAATTTTGATGCGGTACGGCTGTCTGACCAGCACGGCAATATATACAACGAAGAAGTAACCGTAGACGTTGAAGGCAGGTTTATGGACTATAAAATTATCTCTGAGGATGAAAACGGCTACATCATCATCCGGGTATTGCCCCGCGTTATTTACGAGACCATCAATACGCCTCACGGTCTTAAAAACAGGATACGCCGGGCAGCCAGGGGTGAAGAGATCAATTGCCGGACGGATGACGGGTATTATTATAACCTGGCCGTAAAAAAAGAAAATTTCCCGCCGCTTGGAAAAACACTGCTGAGTACAAAGATCGTTGGCGTACCGCTCGTTCATCCCTTTAAGTTACGGGCAGCCCTGGGTGACCAAGACTGGGAGCTTCAGCCCGAATTTTCCGTCAGTTATTCATTTGGTATAAGGCTTCGGAGAGGTGGCAAATTCACGCCTAAGTATCTTACATTGATACCTTACGGATTTGGCCTTGGCAACGCTAAATATTTCAGGGCTAAAGATGATCCGAAAGAAGATGGCGTTGCTATCACGTACTACCAGGCGGGTTTACTATACACCTGGAACAAAGTAAATTTCGGCGCGTTCATCGGGTTTGACGCCATGATCAGCAAACGCAACGATTGGTTTTACCAGGGCAACAGTTGGTACTCTTTTGGTTTGGGATACAAATTCAACAACGATTAAAACCTGTTTTTATGAAAGCAATAATCACCACTATGCTTATTTGTATTAGTTCGTTGGTATCGGCGCAGGAAGAAAAAGAGGAAAAAGCCACCGCTTCTTTCTCTAAAGGAGACTCGGTCATGTCGTACGAAACGATCGATAGTCAAACGCTGCTACTGCCGACCGCAATAAAGAGTGAAAAGCAGAACAGAAGCGACTCCTGGACCTTAAAAGCCGGTGCTGTAGAGCCCGTAAAACTGAGCCGGATAAAGACAGTCAATCATACCGCCGGCGGACGGGAGGAGTTTATTTTAAGGATCGATTACCGGTCGGGAGGATCGCTCGCAAAGCGTAAGTTCCTTATTTTAGAGCAAGGCGCCTGCAAGCGGGTGAAAGACGTGCTTGTACTTCTTAAGCGTGATGACCTGGAAGGCGAATTACGATGCCAGGTTAATGATAAATGCAGCATCGGGACCTATGACCGTAATGGGAACATCATTTACTTCCTTGTTATAGATGACCGCGAATTCCTGTTCACAGACAAAACAATATTTACCGGCTTGCTGCGCAAGTTTACAAAAGATAGTGCTGATCCGGAAAAACAACAGGCGCCATGTTGTGTGCATGGCAAGTAAGCGGAGCTGCACTTTGCTCAGTTATGCTTATACCGCTTGGGTATTGCTATGCCTGCATTCAACCCGGCAGCGGGAACAGGCAGGAGGAACAGACCGGCTTTGGCTGGCTGTTCCTCCTGGTAACCGTTGCAGGCTTAATGTGTATCCTGTTCTCCCGCAGCAATATCTTCATTGGCCGGGGCTATCACCTGGTCGCCTTCCTGTAAGGCGCCATATATCTGCACCGAGTCGCCGCCCGCATTGCCTGTTGCTACATTTACCTTACTGATGCGGCCTTGTTGCCACCGCAGCACATAGCGGCCTTCCGTCGAAGTCACCACTGCATTGCGGGGTACGATCAGGGCTTCGGTATCGCCTGGTGCATCGAGGATCACATCGGCGTACATCCCCGGGCTCATCCGGTCGTCCTTATTCGGTACATCGATCTCTATTCTTTCGTTCCGGTACCGGGCATCCACGTTATCCGATCTCCTGCTGATAATGCCGGTCATTTTTTTACCCGGGAATGCACTCAGCAAAAACGATACCGAGTCTCTGGCAGTTAAGGTAGCTGCCTGTGTTTCGGGCACTTCTACCCGCAAACGGAGCATATCGCTTTGTTTGAGTTCAAGCATCGGCAAGCCTTTATCCGCGGCACTTACCAGTACACCGGGGTGTACGTTTCGGGCCGTGATCACGCCGCTGAACGGCGCGCGTACTTCGAGGTAGCCCTGCATGGTTTGCTGCATCTGCCATCTTGATTTCTCGGCGTTACATACTGCGTTGTCGGCATCCATTTTGGCTTTGAGCGTAGAGAGGTCGAGCGGCGATATAGCGCCCGGTGTGCCCGATGCTTCGAGCAGGCGCTGGTAATGTTCCTTATCGATCGCCAGTTCGGCGGCGGCTTTGGCATATTGTTCGCGTGCCTGTGCCGATAGTTGTTGCAGCTCGGGCGCTTCAAGCGTCATCAACAGGGTGCCTGCGGTTACGCGGCTCCCGATATCGACATATACTTTCTGTACATAACCGTTCACCTTGGGAAAGATATTGACCTCCTGGTAGGCCGCCAGCTGTGCCGGCAGGCTAAGCCGGGTGGCAATGCCGCCACGGCGTACCGTTGCCAGGGTAAAGGGTTGTTCCTTTGTGGTTTTGGCTGCTGTATGCCCCTGCTGTTGCGGGCCGGAGCAGGCTGCAAAGGCTACACACAGGGCCAGGAAAAGGATCGGGTAGGTTTTCATCTGAAATAGAATTAATGATTATCGTTTTCCGGCAGCAGGGATACCGGTTTAAAAGAAGCTTTCTGTCTTACCCAGCCATAGACAAGCGGTACAATAAGCAGGGCGGCAAAGGTCGATGCGATCAGGCCGCCGATCACTGCCCGGCCCAGCGGAGCGCTCTGGTCGCCCGATTCGCCCATACCGCTGGCCATCGGTATCATACCGGCAGTCATAGCCAGGGTCGTCATCAGGATGGGGCGCAACCGTATGCCGGCCGCTACTGCCGCAGCTTTGAACGGATCTTTATATTCCTGGCGCAACGACTCTGCATTGGTTACGATCAGGATTGCATTGGCCACCGATACCCCCACCGCCATAATGATCCCCATATAGGACTGCAGGTTAAGGGTCGCTCCGGTAAGCAACAGTAACAACATAGCGCCGGCAAGTACCGCCGGCACAGTGGCCAGTACGGCGAAGGCCACCCCGAAGGATTGGTAATTGGCAGCAAGCAGCAGGAGGATCACGACAATAGCCACGAGTAATCCCTTCTGCAAAGCATCCAGCGTTTCTTCGAGCAGCGACGACATACCCTTTACTTCGGTAACCAGGCCCTTGGGTGGTGTGCCCAGGTGTTGTATGGTGCCCTGTACCGCGCTGGTAGCGGCGCCCAGGTCTTTATGACTGATATTGGCGCTTACGGTAAGAAAACGCCTGGGGCCCGCACGGTCATATTCGCCCGGCAGGGTATCGGTGGTGATCTGCGCTACGTCGGACAATACCGGCCGCTCCTGGCCCTTAACCAGCGGTATGGCCTGCAGTTGCTGTACCGAATTCATCAGGTATTCGGGCACCTGCACCTGTACCTGGTAAGTATAAGCTACCCGGGTATCGAGCCATTGCACCTTCTCGGTAAAGCGGCTCGACGAGGTGGCATCGGTAATGCTGCGCGCAACCTCGCTGAGGTTAAGCCCCATCTGGGCCAGGCGGAAGCGGTCTACCTGTATCTTCAGGGTAGGGAAGCGCAGGGGTTGGGCTATCTGCACGTCGCGCAGGAAAGGTACCTGGCGCAGGCTGTCGGCCAGCTTGCCGGCATAGCTGCAGATGTCTGCAAAGTTTTTACCCGCCACCCGGATCTCGATGGGGGTAGAGGCGCCCTGCGCCATAATCTTTTCGGTAAGTTCTATGGGTTCAAAAGAGATCCTGGCTTCGGGATAACGTTGTCTTATATTACGCCGCAAACGGTCCTTGAATGCATCGAGCTTAACCTTATAATCCTCGTCCAGGTTGACCTGCACCAGGGCTTCATGCGTACCGCTGTTGAAGATGTAAAGGTTGCTGGTGCCGTAGCTGCTGGGTATGATGCCGACATAGGAAGAGCTGATGGCTACATGCCCTTCGGCGGTACTGTCGATCAGCGACAGGATGCCCTTGGTAACACGTTCGGTCTTTTCGAGCCGGGTGCCATCGGGTTCCCGGATACGCAGCTGCAACTGGCCGCTATTGCTTTTGGGCAACAAGTCTTTACCGATAATAAAGAAACAAAGCGCCGTTATACCCAGCATAACACCCAGGTAAAGCAATACAATCGGCCTGCGTAGCGGCATCTTAAGGCTGATACCGGTTGTCAGTCCTTCTTTGAGCCGCGTTAAGAAGGGCTTTTTACCGGTAGCTTGCTGTTCGTCGGCCCGGTGCTGCTCTATTTCCTGTTCTTCTTCATGATCGAGGGCAAGGCCCGCATGGGCATGGTGGCGGAACATATCTTCCTTCAACAGCCAGTTCGAAATAACCGGCACCAATGTTTGGGCGGCAATAAA
Organism: Taibaiella chishuiensis; assembly: GCF_003014535.1. Taxonomy (GTDB): domain Bacteria; phylum Bacteroidota; class Bacteroidia; order Chitinophagales; family Chitinophagaceae; genus Taibaiella; species Taibaiella chishuiensis. Next base: position 218,883 of record NZ_PYGD01000004.1, read on the forward strand.
AGACAGGATCATGGCAAAACCGATCGAGAGCGAAAGCGGCAGGAACATTGCACCCGGCACGCCGTTCATCACGAAGGATGGGGCAAATACCGCCAGGATACACAGCAGGATCAGCAACAACGGGAAGGATATTTCCGAACAGGCATCGAGTATGGCCTGCCTTTTGGGCTTGCCCATTTCCAGGTGCTGGTGTATGTTCTCGATCGTTACCGTAGCCTGGTCTACCAGTACGCCAATAGCCAGGGCCAGGCCGCTTAAAGTCATGATATTGATCGTTTGCCCGAACAGGTTCAGGAAAAGCAGGGCGCTTAAGATCGCTACCGGTATGGTAATGATCACAACAAGGCTGCTGCGCCAGTCTTTCAGGAAGAGCAGGACCATAAGCCCGGTAAGTATCGCGCCCAGCAAGCCTTCGGTCATCAGGCTCTTAACGGCATTGATCACGAACACCGACTGGTCGAAGGCATAGTCGACCTGTACATCTTCCGGCAACAGGCTTTTCATCTCCGGCAGTTTGGCCTTCAGGGCCTGTACCACGCCCCAGGTGGAGGCATCGGCTGTTTTTACTACAGGAATGTACACCGAACGTTTACCGTTGATGAGCGCATAATCGACAGTAACATCGGCGGCATCCGCCACGGTGGCCACGTCGCGGATAAATACCGTGGCATTGCCATTGGTCGCTATGGGTATGTCTTCAAAGTCCTTTACCCGCTCTTCGAGCGAATTGACGGTGGTTACATACATCATATCGCCGGAACGGAGATTGCCCGACGGCGTCATGGCATTGTTGCCCGATATGGCGCTCACTACCTGATCGGGCGAAATATTGAACTGGCGCAGCTTTGCAGGGTCTACGCTTACCACTACCGAACGGGAGTTGGCGCCGAAGGGCGGTGGGGCGGAGAGGCCCTGCACGGTCGAAAACAAAGGCCGTATGCGCGTTGCAGCCAGGTCATAGATCTCCTTGAGCGACCGGCTTTTGCTGCTGAACACCAGCTGGCCTACGGGCAGGGAAGAGGCATCGAAGCGGATCACCTGCGGCGGCAGGGCGCCGGGCGGAAAGAACTTGGAAGCCCGGTTTACCTGTAAGGCCACCTGGGCCGATGCTTCCGCCATATTGGTGTTTTCGTAAAAAGAAAGTTTGATCAGGGTAAGCCCCTGTACGTTTTTACTTTCGATATGTTTGATGCCGTTTACATACAGGAACTGGTCCTGCAGCCTCGTGGCAAAAAAGCCTTCCATCTGTTGGGGCGACATGCCGCCATAGGCTTCGATCACATAAATCGTAGGCAGGTTGAGCCTGGGGAAAATGTCGATGGGTATCGACTTCAGGGACATCAGTGCAAAGAGCATCAGGCCCGAGAAAAGTACCAGTACGGTAACCGGTCTTTTTAATGCGGTACGTACCATGTGCTTAATTTAAAGATTGAATAAATGAATCGAGATTACCTGCTGCCGCGGCACGGTCGAGCCGGGCCAGGAACCAATCGGTCAGGATCTGTATTTTATCGGTCTGTACCTGGCGTAGCAGGTAGGCCGCATTGGTAAGGTCTACCAGGTTGCTTACACCGGCGCGGTACTGGGCCAGCTTTTGCCGGTACAGGTCATCGGCCGATTCCAGTTGTACCGGTAGCTCCAGCATATTCCTGTCGATCACCGTTACGGCGGCCTCGGCTTTGGCTCTTGCCGTCTGCAACTGCAATTGCTGATCCTGCAGGGCATAGTCGCTTTGCTGCACCTGCTGCCGGTTAATGGACAGCTTGTCGCGCCGGTGGATGATATCGGTCAGGTTGTAGACGAGGCTGAGGCCCAGTCCGTAATTCAGCCGGTTATAAGCCAGTCCCGAAGACAGCGACTGGTATTGGTCGTGGCTGTCGATACTGCTGCCCCTGCCCCAAAGTCCGCCCACTAAAAGTAGTTTAGGCAGGTAGCTGCGCCGGATCAACTGGCCATTAACCAGCCAGGATGCCCGTTCGCGGGCATAATAATCGAGCAGTGGGTGGTCGGCCGTATCGGGAAGCATATTGGCCTTGCCGGTGCTTTGCAGCCGCTGGTCGTATTTGGCCAGGCTGGTATCGACTACGAGTTGTTGCCGGGGTATGCCGGTCAGGTAAGTCAGGTCCTGTTGCAGTTGTGCGATCTCACCGGCACGTGTGTTGCAGGCCATGCGCGCTTTCGAAAGCTCGGTTTGGGTTTGCGCGGTATCGGCGCCTGCTCTCAGCCCGGCGCGGGCCTGTGCGCGTACAAGGCTGAAGAGCGTATCGTAGCGCGCTACGTTATCCTGTTCTATGGTTTGCTGCTGGTAAGCTTTGAGCAGGCGGAAGTAGGTCCGGGCCGTCTGTAAGGCAGCCAGGTAACGTTGCCGCCGCAGATCGGCCTTGGCCAGTTGTACCCGGGCCCTGGCATCGTTGTTGCGCGCCTTGTTGAGCCCGAAGTTGGCCAGTTCGTACTCGCTGTACAGCATGGCGGTATTGCCCGATGCGGGCTCATAATTATTATCCGGGCGAATGGCGCCGGAGGTAGAGACCAGGCCCGTAGGGAAGTAAGTCCCGGGAAGGCTGTTGGCCGTGGCCAGGGAAACCTGGTCTTGTATTTTAAACGAAGGAAGCGCTGTATGACGGGCGTCGGTAACGGCTGCCTGTGCACGGTCTGCCGCAGCCTGCTTTTCCTGTAAGGCAGGGCGGTTGGTCTGTGCAGCATTGACCAGGTCCTGCAGGCTTAAGGAAGCCTGTGCAGTTACCCGGCCTGTTGTTGCAAGCAGGCATACGATAATACAGCACTTCCTTAATGCAGGGGAAGTGCGCATAGTCAGGTTTTGGGGGAATTAAAACGGAAGAGGTCGGGATCAGGCCGTAGCCGGGGGACCTCGCATCGTCCGCGCCAGGACGACTGCAAAAAGCAGGTAAGCCGTAGGATGCCCTATACGCGCAGGCTCTATGTATACGATCGCCGCGTCGGGAATAGGGTAGTGGTGGTTGATGAGGATGCCGTTGCCGGGCTGGAAACGTTTGTTGGGCGAAAGCATATACTTCTGTCCGCCTGTTTTATGATCCATGCGTACCTGTGCTACTTTGGCCTTACCCGCTTTAGGGTGGTGCTGCTGCAATGCCTGGAAAGAAAGCGTCATCGTCCGGCTTTCTTTTGCACAATACTGGATACAGGAAAGCTGGGTTACGAACAACGACACATAGATCAGTAATACCGTAACCTGTTTCAGGCACCGTATCAGGACTTGGGGTCGGTTGTTCAGGGTCATGTGCAGTAGGGAGCTTGTAATCGTTCTACAAAAGTAGGGCGAACCTTGTTGCCGTAAACCCAACTGATTGTTAAGCGCTGATAAATTTTTAATAACACCGCTTTTGCCTGCTTCCATCCCTTTAGGATTTATTTACCAGGATAAGATCCATACTGCGGGAAATTAAAATTATCTTTGCAACTAAGATATTTATTAAATAAGATAAAATGAAGACTGATCCCATACATACGCTCAGGAAACTGAGCCAGCAATACGCCTATACCTCCATCCAGATGCACGAAGCCGTGGGCCGTAAAGCCGGGCTTACGGGAACAGATCATAAATACCTGGGTTTCCTGATCGAAAAGGGGCAGATGACCGCCGGAGAGCTGGCTACGCTTACCGGTCTTACCACCGGCGCCGTAACGGGTCTTATCGACCGGTTCGAAAAGAAGAAGCTGGTGCGCCGGCGGTTAAGTCCCGACGACCGGCGTAAAGTGATCATCGAACCCCTTACCAAAAACATCATGGCGCTGCTCGAACCCCTGTACCGTGATTTCCGTGCGGGTACCGAACAGCTAATCGCGTCCTTCCCTGCAAAAGAACGCAAAGTAATAGAACACTATTTTTTAAAGGCGATAGCCTTGATGGAAGCAACAACCGAACAACTTAACCAAAAATAAACCGGACCATGAACAAGGACAGTATTTATTGCCTGCCGCTTAACCAACTCGATCAAACAAAGATCCGGCTGGCCGGTGGCAAGGCGGCCAACCTGGGCGAACTCATGCAGATCGAAGGCATAAGCGTGCCCGGTGGTTTTTGTATCACGACCACGGCCTTCGAAAAGATGATCGGGGAGATACCTGCAGTAGGCCCGCTGCTCGACCGGCTGGCCCAGCTCCGGGCAACCGACCGGGAACACATTACGACATGGAGCGCAGAGATACGTACCATGATCGAAGCCGCGGCAATACCCGCCGACATTACAGCGGCTATCCGCCAGAGCCTGTCGGCCTTCGATGAGGCTACCGCCTGGGCTATACGGTCGAGCGCCACAGTTGAAGACCTGCCGGAAGCCTCCTTTGCCGGGCAGCAGGATACCTATCTGAACGTTAAGGGCCATACAGCAGTAATGGAACATATCCGTAGATGCTGGGCCTCGCTCTTTACCGAACGGGCGGTCAGCTACCGCCTGCAGCAGGGTTTTGGCGACCACAAGGGGAGCCTGGCGGTAGTGGTGCAGCAACTGGTGGAGCCTGAAGCGGCCGGTATCCTGTTTACCGCCGATCCTGTAAGCGGGCACCGGCATACCGTATCGGTCGATGCCGGCTTTGGGCTGGGCGAAGCCCTGGTATCGGGCCTGGTCAATGCCGATACCTATAAGATACGCGCGGGGCGTATTATCCACAAAAACATACCCGCTAAGGAGCAGGCCATTTATGCGGTGGCAACAGGCGGCACACAAACGTTGCCCATAGCGCCGGAGCAGCAAAGGGAGCAGGTATTGACCGATATCCAAATCCTGGAACTCGATACCCTGGGCAGGAGGATCGCAGCGCATTTTGGTTACCCGCAGGATAGTGAATGGTGCCTGGCCGGCGGTTATCTTTACTTCCTGCAGAGCAGGCCGGTTACGACGCTGTACCCGGTGCCGGAAGCAGAGGATACGCGGTTTCATGTTTATGTTTCTGTAGGGCATCAGCAAATGATGACCGATGCCATGAAGCCCCTTGGCTTATCCTTCTGGCAACTGGTTGCGGCAAGGCCCATGGCAGCTGCGGGTGGGCGTTTGTTTGTCGATATTACCGCCGAACTCCGTTCGGCTGCGGGCAGGGATATGCTGATCAATGTGCTGGGTAAATCGGACCCGCTGATAAAAAATGCACTCACCACCTTGCTGGAAGCAGAAGATACCGGTAAGCATTTAGGCATAACAGACGGCGATGCTGCTGCCCCCAAAGCGGCGCCCCCGGCAGATTTTAAGGCACAGATCGCCTATGATCCCACGCTTGTTCCCCGCCTGGTGAGACAGAGTGAGGAAGCTCTGGAAACACTCCGGCAGGATATAAGCCGGTACCAGGGCAAGGCCCTGTTCGACTTTATCCGGGAAGATGCGGTACGGCGCCGCCAAAGTGCCGACCCGCAAGGTTTTGCTGCTATTATGACCGGTATGAATGCGGCGTACTGGTTGAACGAGCACCTGGAAAAATGGCTGGGTGAAAAGAATGTGGCCGATATACTCGCCCAGTCCCTGCCGGATAATATAACCTCGGCGATGGGGCTGGCATTGCTGGACATTGCCGATCTGATCCGCCCAAACCCAGGCCTGGTCGCTTACCTGGAGCAGATGGACGATGATTTTCTTAAAGGCCTGGCTATGCAAACAGGCGGTCCGGAGGTTAAGGCCGCGATCGAGGCCTTCCTGGAAACATACGGCATGCGTTGTGTGGGCGAGATCGATATCACGCGTCCCCGTTGGCAGGAGCAGCCTTCGACCCTGCTGCCGTTGCTGCTCAGTAATGTGCGCAACTTTGAAGCCGGCGCCAGCCGGCAGAAATTTGAACAGGGCCTGCAACAGGCTTTGGCCAAAGAAAAGCAACTCCTGCAAGACCTTGAAAAATTGCCTGGTGGCCAACAGAAGGTTACGGATACCCGGCAGATGATCGGATTATTACGTGGCTACAGCGGTTACCGCGAGTATCCTAAATACCATATCGTGAGCCGGAATGCCGTGTATAAGCAGGCCTTGATGGCCGAGGTGGATAAACTGGTGCAGGCCGGTGTTTTGGCTACGCAAGCAGACAGCTACTACCTGACCTTCGACGAGATCTGTGAAGCCGTAAGCAGTCTTAAAGCAGACCCCGCGCTGATTGCAGAACGGAAGGAAGCACACCGCCGGTTCGAAAAGCTAAGGCCGCCCCGGGTGCTGACCTCCGAGGGGGAAATGCTTAACGGGAGTTATACCCAGGATCACCTGCCCGATGGCGCTATCCCTGGGCTGGCGGTCTCATCCGGTACGGTAGAAGGCAGGGCGCGTGTTATTGCCGATATACAGCAGGCCGACCTGGAACCGGGCGATATCCTGGTAACGGCCTTTACCGATCCCAGCTGGACGCCGCTGTTCGTATCGATAAAAGGACTGGTAACGGAAGTAGGCGGGCTGATGACTCATGGCGCGGTTATTGCCCGCGAATACGGTCTGCCTGCGGTAGTGGGTGTAGACGGGGCCACGCGCCTGATCCGCGACGGCCAACGCATCCGGGTGAATGGTACCGATGGTTATATTACCTTGTTATAAGCGCGGACCTGAGGGGAGGAAGGGGATTTTAGGGCAGGTGTAATAAAATACACCTGCCCTCACTGTTTTCCGGTTTTCCGGCTTTTTTATATCTTCAACTTGTTTTTACAACCAACACTAACCCCAAACCGTACCCCGGGAACAAAATCTATGAACACCTTTTCCGTTTTAGTATACGTAGCCTGGCTGCTGTCCGAGATCCTGATCAACCGCATGATGCGCTCCGGTGCACGCGATGCGGATGGTAAAGATAAAGCCTCCCTTGGCTTTATCTGGATAGCGATCGCCGTAGGCGTCGGTCTGTCGGTGTATATCTCCGGTCATATCAATGCGCCCATTGTTCTTGGTTTTCCTATAGGGCTCGTGGGCCTGTTGGTCATCCTTGCAGGTGTCCTTATGCGGCTTGCGGTAATACGCTCCCTGGGCCGTTTCTTTACCGCCGATGTCACTATCCGGCAGGACCATGCCTTAAAACAGGATGGCTTTTATAAATACCTCAGGCATCCTTCGTATACGGCTTCGCTTATTTCCTTTGCGGGTTTCGGCCTGTCGCTCAACAACTGGATTTCGCTGGCGCTGATCGTGTGCACCATACTTATAGCGTTTATCTACCGCATCAGGGTAGAGGAGGAGGCGCTGATCGGCCATTTCGGTGAGGCTTACCGGCGCTACCGGCAAACCACCAAGGCGATCATTCCCTTTATTTACTAAGATCGTTTAGTCGTTACCGTCCACATTGGTTTTTGTTGCAATACCTGTTTGTAAACCGGGCAGGTAGCGGCATGCGCGCCCGGCAGGTAACCTGTGCTCATCAGGAATTCGTTCACGATCTCGCCTCCGGTAAATTTGAAGGTCTTTTTAAACAATTTGATCCAGGCTTCTTTACTGAGGGGATGGTGGTGGCTGATCCATTTTTCGAAAGAGCCGAACTCCTTTTGCAATGCCAGGATCGTTTTCGCATTTTCGATAGCGGCGTTCACCTTTAATTTATTCCGGATAATACCCGCATCGTTCAACAGGCGTTCGCGGTCGGCTTCGGTATAAGCGGCCACTTTACGAATATCGAAATTGCTATAGGCCTTCCGGAAGCCCTGTTCTTTTTTTAGTATGGTTTCCCAGCTCAGCCCGGCCTGGTTGATTTCCAGCACGAGCCTGCAAAACAGTTCGTTATCGTCATGCAGCGGGAAGCCGTAGTAGTGGTCGTGATACTGTTGGTGTAATGCTTTTCGCTCTGCCGGCTGCATGCTGCCGATCGCGGTACAATAGCTCATAGTCTTGACAGGAAACGCCGGTTTATGGTGGTGCGGTCCCGGCCCAAAATTAGGTAATTCGTGGCTGGTCGGGGCCGTTTTCCGGGCCTGTATTTTACCAGGTAAAAAGGACGCGGCATTCCCGCCGGTGACGACACCTGGTAACCCATGAACAGGATAAAATATAGATAGAATTGTAACTACTTTGCGGTTTATGGGGGCGTTTTTGTTAAAGATTACGAACTGGGTTAATTAGTGTTAAACTGTCGTCATCTGCAACAACCCTTTGGCTAATTTTCCATGTCTGTATCCACAGAAGAGCCAATGTAACCTTATGAAAAGCCTTTTTCGTTTTCTTTATCTCCTGCTTGCCGGAGTATTATTTGCCGCCTTCCCTGCCGCTGCGCAACTGTTACCCCCCAACCAGCCCGAACAAAATGCCTGCGGTGCATTGGTGTTATGCGGCACCTCTTTTACCTCGCCCTACAGTTACCAGGGCAGGGGTACGACCAACGATATTGCCACAACACCCTGTGGGTCGGGGGAAGATAACTCCGTATGGCTAAAACTTACTATCAGCACGCCGGGTACGCTATTGTTCAGCCTTTCGCCCATATCGGCACAGGATGATTATGATTTTGCCGTGCTGGATATTAGCAACACCACCTGTAGCAATCTTTCTTCTGCCAACGTGGTACGCTGTAATTTCAACAACAACCAGCCGGGCAGTAATGTGAACGGTGTGATCGGGCTAAATGCCACCTCCACGCAGCAATTTGTACCGGGAGGTACAACGGGCAGTTCTTTCTGTCAGCAGATCAATGCCACTGCCGGGCAGGTATACCTGATCATGATCAATAACTTTGGTAATTATAATACGGGCGGTCCCTCCTCCGGTTTTACCATCAGTTTTGCCGGTTCTACCGCTACGTTCAACAGTCCGCCGCCGCCGCACCTGCAAAGCATCATTACACCGGTATGCAATTATAAAAGCGAAATCACCATCAAGCTCACCTCCGAAGTGAAATGCAATTCCATTGCGGCCAACGGCAGTGATTTTTACCTTACGCCCTCCGGCACGATCATCAGCGCAGCGGGGATCAATTGTTCCGGTAGCCAGGGTTATACCGATAAGGTGAAGTTGACCTTTTCGCCTGCGTTGGCCCCCGGCAATTACGTGGTACATGCCCAGCAGGGCACGGATGGCAATACCTTACTGGATCTGTGTAATACGGCCCTGCCCCTGCCGGACCAGCTGAGCTTTACCGTACCGTACCTGGCCCGGACGATAACCATGACCCGCTGCAGCAACCAGATGCCTTTTGTATGGAATGGCGTTACGGTAACCACCGGGGGCAGTCCCGCGGCAACGGTGCACAACACCACCGCCCAGGGTTGCGATTCGGTAACAACACTGAACCTGACCGTGGTGCCGCAATACAATACAACCGTAAATATGACCAAATGCAGCAACCAATTGCCTTTTACATGGAACGGTATAAATGTGACGGCAGGCGGTGCTTCGGCTGCGGTATACCATACCACTACGGCGGCAGGCTGCGACTCCAATGTTACCTTAAACCTGACTGTTACGCCCGTACTGACGGCAACCGTTAACCGCACGATCTGTACCAACCAGTTGCCCTATACCTGGAACGGTATTAGTGTTACGGCCGGTGGAACTGCCGTTGCGGTATACCATACAACCAGCATCTCGGGTTGCGATTCCAATGTTACCCTCAACCTCACCGTTACGCCGGTTAAGACCAATACCGTATCGCTGACCAAATGCAGCAACCAGTTGCCCTTTACCTGGAATGGTATCGTGGTACCGGCCGGCACGGTAACGAATCCTTCGGCCGCCGTATTCACGACCACCACCGCTTCGGGCTGTGATAGCGTGGTAACGCTCAACCTGACCGTAAACCCCGTAAAGACCCGCACGGTGTATGATACCGTATGCGCCAATCATATGCCATTCCTATGGAACGGTATCAGCGTCAGCGCCGGCGGCACTTCGGCTGCCGTATATAACGGCACCTCTGCCCAGGGTTGCGACAGTATCGTAACGCTTAACCTGCTCGTAAAACCCGTAAGCAACCTGCTGGTAAAAGACACCATTTGCCAGACGCAGCTGCCCTTTACCTGGAACGGGATTACCGTTACCACGGGAGGCACGGCCGCTGCAACCTATACTACGGCCGCGGCCAATGGCTGCGACTCGGTGGTTACGCTCAGCCTGTTTGTAAAACCCACAGTGCACCATACCGTATCGATGACCCGCTGTGCGGCTCAGCTGCCCTTTGCCTGGAATGGTATTAACGTAACCGCGGGCGGCACTGCAGCGGCGCAGTATACCATGCTGTCGCCGGTTACCGGCTGCGATAGCATTACAACGCTTAACCTTACCGTACAAAGCCCCGTAGCACAGAGTTCGGCGGTGTCGGGCTGTGGTACCGTATTGTTCGAAGGGCATACCTATACAGCATCGCAATTGCTTAAGGATACGCTGAAGTCGACCCTGGGCTGCGATAGCCTTTACCGGAGTATTACGGTGCATGTATACCCGGAAAACCCGGTTACACAGAGCCGGGATACGGCAGGTTGCGGTTCCTTACTGTTCCAGGGACATACCTATACGCAAAGCACCACCGTAACGGATACCGTATTCAGCATACATGGTTGCGACAGCGTCTATAAGGTCACCCATATTACTATTCATCCCAACGATCCTATACCCTTGCGGATCGATACCGCAGGTTGTTATTCCCTCGACTTCGAACATAAAACCTACCAGCGGGATACCGTACTGGTAACGACTTATAAGAATACCCTGGGCTGCGACAGCCTGGTACGTACCGTTGCTATCCATGTCGAGCATTTTGAACTGAAGCTGACTGCCCAGCCAGCCGAGATTGTAAAGGGCGAAGAAACGCGGCTCGCAACGCAGGGCAATACGGGTTACTCGGTCAATACCTGGCTGCCGGAGGCCGGGTTTCCCAACCAGCATGTTCTGGAACAGGTGATCAGGCCCGATTATACCCAACGTTTTACCGTGATCGCGACAAGCGACCTGGGTTGTATCGATACTGCCGACGTATGGGTAAAGGTAGATACCCTCGTGCCCGATTTGTTTATGCCCAATGCTTTCAGTCCTAACGGCGACGGGCTTAACGATAACTTCGGGGCGCAGTTCTTTAATAAAAGCGGTTACCAGGTGGTCGAGTTCAGGATATTTAACCGTTGGGGACAAGTCGTTTACATCGCTGTAAACAAAACAGCGACCGGCTGGGACGGAACCTATAACGGCAAACCGGCCGATACCGGTGTTTATTATTATTACATTAAAGTGAGGTTTGTAAATGGCAAAGAGCTGGCGCGAAAGGGAGAGGTAACCCTGATCCGGTAAACCTTTGCAACGACGAGTTATAGTCTGCAAAAAGCCATGGCCGCGGCATACGGGGCTGTGGCTTTTTGATGGATTAGAAAACGATAAGATCCGTGCAGGGCAGTGGCTGCGCAAATCACCCGTAATTTGTCGCTTTCTCCCATGCCGCCATTTAAAAACTTGTACTAGGTTTGCAGTGTTCAATATAACATCACAATCTAAAAACATAAGCTATGAGCACAACAGAAAAAACAGTAGTAACGATCAAGGCTACGATACACGCACCGGTAGAAAAAGTGTGGGAGCTCTGGAACACTGCAGACCATGTAACAAAATGGAACAATGCATCGCCCGACTGGCATACTCCCAAAGCCGAAAATGACTTCCGCGAAGGCGGCGCTTTCGTTTATCGTATGGAAGCGAAGGACGGCAGTTTTGGCTTCGACTTCGGTGGCGTTTACGACCGCGTTAAAGCGCTGGAAGAAGTTGCCTATACCCTGGGCGACGGCCGCAAAGTGGCGATCCGTTTTAAGGCGGACGGCGCTTATACGCATATCGTAGAAAATTTTGAAGCCGAAGGAATGAATCCCGTAGAGATGCAACAGCAGGGCTGGCAGTCGATCCTCGACAACTTTAAAAAATATGCCGAGGCGCAATAATTGCACACCTAATAAATATCCCTGGAAAGGGTAGATACAATTTTTCTTTGAATGGAAGCTGCCGGAAGGCAGCTTTTTTTTATAAAAACTTTTTTGATCTGTCGGCCATCTAATGACTTACCCCCGTTATAATTTTGCTTTAAGAATCGGATCTATTCCGGGCTGCAGTAAGCACCGGGAAAGGCTCAGAACGGCAATGGCAGCCCTGCATGGACCAGGTGCGCAAATGTTCCCGCATGCACCCGGAATACCCCGATCCTATCCGGCCCTAAACCCTGAAACCATGAACAACAAAAAGAAAACAAACCCTGCACTTATCCCGGAACTCCTTTCCGGGTAACCGCTACCATACGGTAGTACTCTTTGGATCTACGGCTGTACCTGTATCCCGATCCGCAGGGGCCTGCTTCTTGCACGGGCAGGCCCGATAATACAGGCTCTATATTGATGCTGGGAAGAACAGGCCCTGCCCCTGCCGGCGGGCGCAAGACCTGCCTGTAACAGCATTGCAGCACCCATGCCGGGCTCTGGACCCTCCGGGCTGATTCTTCAGGCCGGGGGCGCAGGAGCCTTTATTGCCCGGATCAGGTAAACCGACAGGTTCCCAACCGGTCGGTACAGCAAAATAAACCCCTTTCCCGATGCTTTCCCGGCTTCGTGGAAAACAAACGGCGCCCCGGTCCCGTAAGACCGGCGGTAGCCGCTTGTATGGGGTATCCTATACCCCTGGCCTCCGGGCTATATCCCTGTCACAGGAAACAAAAATCTCCTATTAAACCTAAAAACAAACAACATGGCTACATTACCTAAAATTACAGGTACCGTTACCCTGGCATCGGTTGCACTGTCGACAAAGCCGCAGAACCCGCTGGGATTGACGATCGACTTTGTTACCCCGACTACTACCTCACCGGACCAGTCCAACTGGATCGGCTCGGCTGTGGTGGATGCCCAGGGCTTCTTCGAAGTACAACTGGCACATGCGCCCCTGCAGGGCGCCAAGATTGCTTACAGTATTTATAAAGGCACGCAGCTCCTGCTCAAAAGCGAGACGGCTTACCAGGAAGGCAAACCCTTAACCATCGTGCTGGATCAGCAACAGTTCGATTACCGTATCGCGGATGATTCCAGGATCGACGATACCATTAACTATGCCGTGATCAAAGGGCATGTGACCCTCGGTCCGGAAAACATTACGGCGATCCCGCTCAATAAAGATAAAGTCAGCGTGAAGGCCAAAAAGGCCTTGTTCCGCGATAGCGTGGAACTGGGCAGCACCTCGATCGATGCCTTTGGTAACTACGAGCTGAAAGTGCCGTACCGCCTGCTTTACCCGGAAGTGATAACCAGTCCGCCGACGAAGCAGACCGCTATTCCCAATATCATGGTCGATCTCTGTATCGACGACCTGGCTATTGCCGGTTCCGAATACCTTGCCATGACCGAAAACCATATCCAGGTGGACCTGCAGCTTACCGATGATGTGTATTTCCCGCAGTTCTATACCGAACAGGCTTACCTGGTAAACCGGCTCACACAGATGACCAACCTGCCGGTAGCACAGTTTTATACGATCATTACCGAAGGCCCGAGAGCCGAAGTTAATTCCCTCGTCGCCGCTTCCGGTCTGCCGGCCGGCCGGGTACGCAATATGATTGCTGCCAGCGATATCGCCAACCAGCTGGCTATTACCGTTGAGCTGGCTTATGCGCTTGTCCGTTGGGGGGCAGGTAGTGTCGAACAATGCGCTCAACTTGATCCTGAGGCGGTAAACGAGATCATTACCTATAGTTATGGCGCCCACATCATTACCAACCAGGAAGACCTGGGGGCTTTGTACCGTGCGCTCGACGACAGGAAAGTAAATGTTACCGGCGCGGACCAGAGTGATGACGGCGATTCGCTGGATTACATGCTCCACGCTATATTGAATAACCGGGACCAGGTAAAAGAATTCCTGCAACTGAATCTCGACCGCGACGAAAAAACCGTGGACATGTTCTGGAGCGAAGTGAGCGGAAGATTTGGACCTGCAACCACAACCCGTCTGCAACGCGGCCTGCAGCTGCTGGCCATTACGGGTCTGCAGCCCCAGATGACCGTGGCCTTACTGAATACCGGCAAGGATCGTGCATTGGGGGATGTATTGGCTGAAATGAGCGAAAGCGCCTGGTTCAATTACATATCCGACGTTTGTGCCCAAAACGGTAAACTATGTATCCCGCAAAGTATCCGGGGCGATGTTACCGATATCAACAACAAAGAGGTGAAGCAAGCGTATGCCGCGCAATTGCGCGCGCTCAGCAGCGATCTCTTTGCTACCGCGGTCAACAAAAATATGCTGCGGAATGACCCCGTTTTTGCTGCCAAATTCAGCAATCCCGAAGCCATGCTCCAGTTCCTGAACAACAACGCCGACTACGATCTCCGGGTAGATAACGCCTGGGACCAGGGCTTTGGCGGTAACCAGCAACTGAAAAAAGACATGCTGCCCCTGCAGAACCTTTCCCGTCTTACCGGTGGACAACCCGAAGCCGTAGCGGCCCTGATCAAGGCCGATATCCGCTCCTCCGGCCAGATTGCCGCTATGCAGGAAACGGAATTTGTGGCTGGTTATGCAACGGCCTTCCGCAGCGAAACCCTGGCCCGCCAGGTCTACCTCAAAGCCGTACATACCGATATGCTCGTCAAGCAATCGTACTTGCAGGTCATGCCCGGCACTTACGTCGATAAGGTAACCAAGGACTGGACCCGCGATGTATGGGTTGCAGACAAACAGGCTTCACCACCGGGTAACCCGACCTCGCCTGACCTGGAAACACTGTTCGGCAGCCTCGACTTCTGCTCCTGCTCTGATTGTACCTCCATGTACAGTCCTGCGGCTTATTATACCGATGTGCTCAACTTTATCAAGACCCGCTTAGGCAGCAGTGCTGCGTACGATGAGTTGCTGCGCCGCCGGCCCGACCTGGTGCATATCGATCTCAGCTGTAAAAACTCCAATATGCCGATGCCTTATATCGACCTGGTGAACGAGCAGCTGGAACTGATGATCCTGAGGGATATCAGGCTCAATGTACCGGGCGAGAGCAACCTGTTTATCCCGAAATCGTTCCAGACCAGCGGCACGGCCAAAGAGCTGGAAGCCTATCCGGAACATACTTACAAGGATACCGATGGTACTTACAAACCCTATAAGGAGTATACCAAGGTCTACGATAAGCGTCTTAAAAAAGCCGTTTATCCCAACAACCTGCCGTTCGACCTGGCCCTGGAAGAGAGCAGGGTATACCTGAAGCACCTGGGCTTTAGCCGTTATGACCTGATGGACCGCTACAAACCGGTCGATTACCTTACTACTACTGCGCCCGATGTACTGAGCGACTACAACAATATGGCTGAAGCGCTGGGCCTTTCGCGCAATGCAGCCGATATTATCACAAAAACAGCGAACCCCGACTTTGCCGTTACCAGCACCTGGCTGTTCTATGGTTATGCTACCCCGGGAACCTGGTACAACGACCTGTGCAGCGACCTGGAAGGCCTGTTGAAAAGGTGCAATATCACCTACAAAGAGTTGCTGCAACTGCTGGTTACCGATTTCCTGAACAAGGAGTCGATCATCAACGGGCAGCGTCCTTTTGCCATCGTAGCCAAACCGGGCAAGCCTGTAGATACCTGCCAGGTAGAAGACCTGATGCTCGAATTCCGTCCTGCCTCCTCTCCGCCGGAAGACGGAACTGCAGCCAGGATCGCCTTCTTCGATAAGCTGCATCGCTTTATACGCCTCTGCCGCGCTACGGGCTGGACCATCTACCAACTGGACCAGGTGCTTGCTGCACTGGATGCCTGTGGTTTACCTGCCGGTTGTGACATCAATATCGAAATGCTTACCTGTGTTGCCCGGATCAAACTCTGGTCCGATAAGTTCGGTTTTGCCCCGGAACACCTGTGTATCCTGGTTGCTAAGATGAGTACCAGGCGCTATATCAATTTCGACAGTGATGCCCAGGAACTGATGCCTTCTGTATATGATGGCTTCTTCCGCAACAAAACCGTCATTAACCCGCCGGATCCGAACTTCGATGATCCGAATGCCATTTCCGGCAGTGCGGCAGACAATGCCGGCACGGTAACTGCGGCCTTTAATATTACCGGGGAAGACTATGCGCTCATTATCGGTGGTTCTACTTCTGTAAACATACAGTTGCTGAGCATGGTGTATCGCTATGGTATCCTGGCCAAGGCTTATAACTATACGATCAAAGAGCTGGCTATGGCGTTGGCGATTGCCGCCCCGATCTTCCCGACCGGTACACCGGCCCAGAGCATCGCTCTTTGGGACCAGGTTTTCCAGAAGCTGGATAAGATCAAAGCTATGGCTATCGACATTCGTGAACTGGCCTATTTACTGGTCAATGCCGACCTGGACGGTAACTTTCTGCCGGAAACTGCGACCGTACAGCCTTTCTTCGAGAACATGCGTCTCGAACTGAGGAACCAGGTAAGCAACAGCAGTCCTGCAGTGACGCAGGACATGCTCGAAAAGCTGGTAACCCAGCAGTTCAGCGCGGCCTTCAATATCAACAATAAATTATCGGCTTACCTGCTCGATCATGTCTTTACCATTGGTGGCGTGGCCCTGATGGATGTGTTGACCACACAAGCCTTTATCGATTCGACAGACCCGGTTACCAGTGCCAATACGATACCCGGTCTGGCTTTCCAGGATCTTTATGACGCTTATTATAAGTTCGATAAAACGGTAGCGCTCAGCAACCGCCTGCGGCTTTCCGCCGAAGAGCTGATCTGCTTCCAGGATCATCATACCGCATTGCAGGTCCCTGATTTTAATACCATCAATACCTGGAACACCGGCCTGCCCGCCTTACTGTTCAACCTGAACGACTGGGTACAGGTACGAGATAAGCTCAACATGAAGAAAGATACCTTTACCGAAATACTCCTGCTCAGTACAGGCCAGGATAAGGACGGTAATGCCACCGATAAAGATACCCTGCTGGGTAAAGTGTTCCTGGCCACCCTGTGGGCCGGTCCGGAGCTGGTGTTCCTTGCGGGCGACAATACCACGCCCGGTATCCTGAACCTGAGCTTTACCCCTGCTGTACCCGCCACCAACTCCTTTGCCAAAGGCGCCACACTGTTGCAGCTGATCGCCATTATGGATGCTTCGCTGCGCACCGGTATTGTGTCTTCCGGTACCTACAGGGCCCTGCAGCCTTCGATTACGGTGCCTGTATCGCAGGCTGTGCGTAAAGCCGCTAAAGCGAAATATGATAACGACGCCTGGCTGAAGGTTGCCAAACCCCTGCAGGACGAGCTGCGTAAAAAACAGCGCGATGCCCTGGTGGCTTATATCCTGGCGCATCCCGATATCGTGCCGGGTAACAATATGAAGTGGAAGAACGAAAACGGGCTCTTTGCTTACCTGCTGATCGATGTAGAGATGGAATCCTGTATGAAGACCTCCCGGATCAAACAGGGCATCAGCACACTGCAACTGTTCCTGGATCGTGTTATCCTGAACATTGAACGGGTAAATGGCGGCACAACGCTGATCGCCATCAGTGCCGAGATGACCGAACAATGGCAGACCTGGCGCAAATGGTACCGCGTATGGGAAGCAAACAGGAAAGTATTCCTCTATCCCGAAAACTGGATCGAACCGGAACTGAGGGATAATAAAACCAATCTTTTCAAGGACCTGGAAAACCAGTTGTTGCAGGACGAGATCACGGCCCCGAGGGTAGAAGCGGCTTACCGCCTGTATCTCGAGAACCTTGACGAAGTAGCGCGCCTGGAGCCGGTTTCGGCCTATCATGAAGTATCGCCGGGAAGAGATGTAGTACACGTATTCTCCCGCACCGATGTATACCCCCAACGGTATTATTACCGCAAGCTGGAAGACAACGAATGGTCAGCCTGGGAGCGTCTTAACGTCGATATCAAGAGCGACCACGTAGCGCCTGTAATGTGGAACAACCGCCTGTACCTGTTCTGGCTTACTTTCCAGAAGCGTACCCTTTCGGAAGAGGAAATAGGAAAAAGCCGCAAGGACAATGTCTTCAATGGTCGCAACGGCGCTTATGTATGGGGCGAAATGCTGACCCAGCGCGGTGCTGCGGCCGGTAGTGTAACCAATATCGTAAGCGACGATAAGAATGACCGCTTCAACCAATGGGACATTACCCTTAACTGGAGCTCCTACCTGGATCATAAATGGCAGAAATCAGACCTGAGCAGGGATGTGATGAATATCGACATCAATAAGGTAAGAATCAATAACGATGCCAGGCAATCCTACAGCAATGTGCCTTATGCACAATCGGTGATGCAGGTACTGACCAAACGCGGCGAAGTGCCGCTGGATGAGCTGTTCCGCAACCGCTTGTACCTGTATACGCCGTACGAGGCTAAAGACGACAGCGAAGGTGTAACCTTTAACCTGTTGTTCCCCGCGGGTCTTGATGAGAACGCGATCGGTCTGCATACTTTCCTGTGGAAAGGCGATAACAGCCGCGATCCTTACGTATTGCGCGATAACGATCGTGGTCACCAGATCATTGCGCCTATCGGAACCCGTTTCAACAAAATGAAATTCGAGGAAGACCCGACCAAGGATGGTAAACTGATGAAAGATAGTTATATATCCAAAACGGATGGTTACTATTCCTACTCTGCGGGTACCTATATCAACAATTTCCCCAGGGCGGTGCGCACCACGTCCAGCCAGGTTATCCTGAACAGTACGCCGTTCAACCGTTTCCGTATTACGGCCCGTGCCGCCAACGAAGGGGTGCATGGCCTCAACCCGCTGGATGATAAATTCTTCTTCGAAGATGAGCGCAATACCTTCTATGTAGAACGCCTGCAGCATACTGCTATCCTGAAAACAACCACCCTGCAGGGTGTGCTGGTACCAACCAAGACGAGCCTGGCCAACACGCTTACGTTTACCGCAGCGCGTTACAACCTTAAGCCCGAGGCTTTGCCACTGGCGCAGAAGGCGACGCTTTACAAGGCGCCGGTCACCAATATTTTTACGACCGAAACCTATAAGTTCAATACCTTCTACCATGCACAGTCGCCTAAGTTTATCAGCACGCTCAACAATGGTGGTGTACCGGCACTGTTGACCCTGGCCAACCAATCGCAGACCGATACCATGAGGTTCAGCGACAACTATAAGCCTTCTTACCTGGTCAGCAGCAAATACCCGCAGAACAATGTACAGTTCGATTTCTCGGATCCGTACAGTATCTACAACTGGGAGATCTTCTTCCATGTGCCGATGCTGATCGCCCAGGGATTGAGTAATAACCAGCAGTTCGAAGAGGCGCAGAAGTGGTACCACTACATCTTCAATCCTACGAGCAATACAAATATCAATGGTGCGACCATCGCCACCAACCAGCGTTTCTGGAAGTTCTATCCCTTCTACGTGGAGTCGGCTACACCGGCGCAAACACTGAGCCAGTTGCTGATCGACATTCACAATAACGTGGGCTCTGCCGTACAACAGGTGCGCAAATGGGAGAAGAACCCGTTCAACCCGCACATCATAGCGCGTATGCGCCTGCTGGCCTATATGAAAAATGTACTGATGAAGTACCTGGATAACCTGGTGGCCTGGGGCGACCAGTTGTACCGCAGGGATACCATCGAGTCGATCAATGAAGCTACGCAGCTTTATATCCTGGCGGCCAACCTGCTGGGCGACCGTCCGAAGGAAATACCGGCGAGGGTTAAGAAGGCCATTTATACCTTCCAGGAACTGTTGCAGAATGGTCCGCTCGATGCCTTATCGAATGCCATGGTGGCGATCGAATCCTTCTTTGCGCCCAACGCGGCCCCATCGGGAAGTGGTATCAAATACACTGATCCGAAGACGAGAGAAGGTATGGCTTTATTTACGCTGTACTTCTGCCTGCCGAAAAACGATAAGCTCCTGGCTTACTGGGATACCATTGCAGACCGCCTGTTCAAGATCCGGAACTGTATGAATATCGACGGCGTTACCCGCCAGTTGCCTTTGTACGAGCCGCCTATCGATCCGGCGCTGCTGGTAAGGGCTACGGCCATGGGCGTAAATATCAACACCGTGCTGGACGAGGTCAACGGCGTGAATGTACCGCTGTACCGCTTCAGTTATATGCTGCAAAAGGCCAATGAACTGACCAACGATGTCAAAGGTCTGGGAGGCGCTTTACTGGCTGCGATCGAGAAGAAAGATGCAGAAGCTTTAAGCCTGTTGCGTTCCGGACAGGAGATCCAGTTGCTCGAAAAGATAAAACTGGTAAAAGAACGGCAGCTGAGCGAAGCGCAGACCGCGCTGGAAGCCTTGCGCAGGACGCGTGAGAATACCCAGATCAAACTGACCTATTATACCACACGGCCATTTAAGAATGCCAATGAAGAGCAGCACCTCAGCCGCCTTAACAGTGCCATGGGCTTCCAGATTGCCCAGGGCGTGCTCGAAACCACGGCAGGTATCGTTTCTATTTTACCGACGATACATGCGCAGCTGATCGCTTCCGGCGCCAGTTTTGGTGGTTTGCAACTGGCCAACGTGATGCGTGCCGCAAGTTCCGCACTCGGTATCAAAGTGGGTATGGACAATGTGAAAGCGACGATGGCGGTAACGACCGGCGGCTACGAGCGCAGGCGCGACGACTGGGTGTTCCAGGCGAATACAGCCACGAAAGAACTGCAGCAGCTCGACCAGCAGATACTCGGCGCCGAGATCAGGGTGGACATTGCACAGAAAGAACTGGCCAACCAGGAACTGCAGATCGAAAATGCCCGTGCTGTAGATGCCTATATGCGCGGTAAGTTCTCTAATGTAGAACTCTACAACTGGATGACGGCACAGGTTGCCACCACTTACTTCCAGAGTTACCAGCTGGCTTATGACCTGGCGAAACGTGCCGAATGGTGCTATCGCTATGAATTGCCGCATGCCATTCCTAATGCGCCAAGCACCGGGTTTATCAAGTTCGGTTACTGGGACAGCCTGCGCAAGGGCTTGATGAGCGGCGAACGCCTGCAGTTTGACCTGCGTAAGATGGAAGCCTCCTATATGGAAGAGAATAAACGCGAATTTGAACTGACCAAAAATGTATCGCTGGCGCAGTTCGGTACCGAAGCCCTGCTGGACCTGAGGCGTACGGGTAAGTGCGAAGTGGAGATCCCCGAAGTGCTGTTTGACCTGGATTATCCCGGGCATTATATGCGCCGGATCAAATCGGTAAGCATTTCGATTCCCTGTATCGCCGGACCTTATACCACGATCAGTTGTGAGCTACGGCAGACCAAGAGCAAATACCGTAAGACGGCGGTGTTGTCGAATGTCAGCAGCTATGCCGAAAACCCGGATCCATGGCACAATGCAGGAACCGGTTATGATAACAACCGTTTCAACTACCTGGAAACAGGATCGGCCATTGCTACCAGCACGGCGCAGAACGACAGCGGCATTTTCGAGCTCAACTTCAGGGACGAACGGTACCTGCCGTTCGAAGGCACCGGTGCGATCAGCAAATGGGAACTCAGCCTGCCGGAAGCGTATCGCCAGTTCGACTATGAGAGCATCAGCGATGTGATCTTCCACATTAAATATACCGCCAAAGAAGGCGGCGATATCCTGAAAACCGGTGCGGTCAATAACATCAGCAACTTGTTCAAAACACTGGACAATACCGTGCTTTACCGTTACTTCAGCCTGCGCCATGAGTTCAGCAACGAATGGTTCCGCTACAGTAAAGCGAAGAAGAACGAAGAACCCGGCGCGACCTTCGGGATGAAGCTGCGGCCTGAAGACTTCCCGCAGTTCTGTAAGGGCAAGAAGATTGAGATCACCGGATGGTACCTGCAGCTCAATCCGAAGGACAATAACCTGGGACTGGTTGTGAACGGGCCGGAAGCCGGTATCAATGAAATATTGCTGAAGGGCAGGGAAGGGGCTACGGTCAACCTTACTGCACCGAACTATATCCAGGTGCACGAACAGGGCGTGGAACTCCCGCTCAGCTGGACTTTCACCTGTGATCATAATACTGAAGAGCTCGAAGACTTTTACCTGATGGCCCATTATAAGATCAGCGATATAGCGCAGCCGCCTTTTACCGACTGTTCGCGCACGGTGATCCTGCAGGACTTTAACGGCAATAACGTGAGCGGTTACCCTGCCGGTGTATTCGACCGTAAAGGCAACTACGTGGGCATGGCAGATACCAAGGAGCAGTACGCTTCGATGTGGAACAATGCACCGGCTAACCTTGGTTTTGCAGTGATCACACCGACAGCTGCAGATGCCAGCTTCCTGCTGGTAGGCGATCCGCAGGCTACCATCCTTACCCTGCGTGCGATGGCGGCTTTCCGCTTCGACTTCTCGGGCTCTAAGGTACTGGACAGTATTTCAGCGCCGGAGAACAGTTATATCGACTTTGGCGATGGCACGGTAATCTTTACCAAACACAATGCCACACTGCCTGAGAACACGAGTATCTATCGCGTCAATGCACCCGATACCCCGGCCAGGTTTTATGTACGCGGAACCAGCGAGTTCGACCAGACCTATGTGATGCGGAATTATTCCTGTGCCTACAAGCACGATTACAAAGGTACAGGGCCGTACAAGGTCTCTGTAATGTTTAACCTCGATGCCGATTATATCCTGGATATGGATAATATGGAGGACCGGCCCATGACCACCTCGGCGGCTAACCTGCGGGGTTACCTGCCGGTCAATACGAGGTGTCTCGAGTTTACCAGCACGCAAAACGCCAGCTTCAATACCCTGAACAAGATCAAGAACAGGGCTGATGTAATCCCGAACCTGTGGCGTTTCGCCCTCAGGAGCGGCGCTAACAACACCATACCCGGCGTTGTAGACTTCGGCACCTGGGATTTCCCGGAAGTGCGTTGCCTGGACTTCGGTATGTTCCATAACAACCAGGCCTGGCTGTATACGCCGGTGCTGATCAAAGACCTGATCGGTACGACCAACCTGCCGGCTAAATATCCGAAGCTGCATACGATCGGTTTTATGGGGAACAAATACTCCCCCGATCTTAACCTGGCGATCCCCAATATCCGGTTCGGTATGTTTGGTAATACCCATGGTTATGCCCCGGAAAATGTGTTGCCCCCCGGCGCTGTAGACCAGATCATGATCCAGCTGGACAGCGTTAAGAATGATACCGGCGGTAAGCTCGTATTCGGAAGCGAACAGCCTACAACCCCGGCCGGACGCACCGCAATGCAGTCCCTGCAGAATAAGGGCATGACGATCACGTTCATTTAAAGCCTGTTATAAGCGACCGGCCGCAAAGGCCCGCTTTGAAAACAACCACAGTATGGCCTCTTCCGCAAGGAAGAGCGCCATACTTATTTCTTCAGATTATACCGGCCTGTGATAAGACCGGTTCTTCACTAAAGCAATATCATCATGGAAAACAAAAAAAAGAATAATACCCCGGCTGCTGCAGGTGGAAATGAGCCCAGGTCCAATGCCTCCGGGTTATTGGACCAGTATGCCGTTCAGCCCAGGCAGCAGGAGGATAAGAGCCCTTATTATAAAAGCGCCGCCCCTTCGATCGCCATGCCCAAAGGCGGCGGTGCATTAAAGGGTATCGACGAAAAGTTCAGTGTCAATGCGGTAAACGGTACCGCGGGACTGGAAATAAGCTTACCACTTACACCCGGCCGCAGCGGCTTTACGCCGGCCCTGGGTTTATCCTATAACAGCGGTGGCGGCAACAGCGAATTCGGCCTGGGCTGGGGCATGTCCCTGCCCGCTATTCAACGCAAGACAGACAAACGTCTGCCCCTGTACAACGATGCTGCAGAAAGCGATACCTTCCTGCTGGCCGGTGCAGAAGACCTGGTGCCGGAACTGGATACAAACGGCTTACCCCTGATCTCCGAGTCTATGGGCTATACCATAAAACGGTATCGCCCGAGGATAGAAGGTCTCTTTGCCCGTATAGAATACATCACGAAAAAAGCCGCCCCCGGCGCCTGGTGGCGTGTAACCACCAAAGAAAATATAACGACCTATTACGGCCTGCGTTCCGAAAGCCGTATTGCCGACCCTGTAGCCGAAAGCCGTATCTATAAATGGTTGCCGGATATCATCGTCGATCATAAAGGCAATGCACAGGTGTATACCTACGTTGCAGAGAACCTGTCGGGCGTGGCCGATGAAGTATACGAGCGCAACAGGGCAAATGGTAACGCCCGGTTTGCAAACACCTATCTTAAACAGGTGCAATACGGTAATACCACACCGTATTTCATCGGTAAAGAAGCGGTATGGCAACCTGCCTTACCCCAGGGTAACTGGCTGTTTGAAATGGTGCTCGACTACGGCGATTACAGCGAAAACAACTATAGCATTATACCCGACAAAACCTGGTTGTCCCGTATCGATGCCTTTTCCGATTTTCATGCGGGCTTCGAAGTGCGTACCTATCGCCTTTGCCGGCGCATGTTGATGTTTCACCGTTTCCAGGAACTCAATAATGGTGAGGCCACCCTGGTCAGCGCCCTGGAACTGGCCTACAAAAATGAATCGAGCGAAAGCAAAGCCGCAGAAACAGATTATATCATATCCGCTACACAACGCGGTTATACCCAGAAGTCGGATGGCAGTTATACCTCGGCAACCCTGCCTTCGATGCGGCTTAAATACAGCCCGTTTCGCTGGAATACCAATATCGTTAAAGTAGCAGCCGGAGACTTTACCGGCGCACCGCAGGGACTTACGGGACCTTACCAGTGGACTGATTTCGAAGGCGAAGGGATCAGCGGTATACTTACCGAGCAGGGCAACGGCTGGTTCTATAAAAACAACCTGGGCAACGGCCATTTCGCAGCGCCTAAAGCCATTGCCGATAAACCCTCTTTCTCCGGTCTGGGCAGGGATCTGCAATGGCAGGACCTGGATGCCGATGGCCGCCGGCAGGTAGTGACGCAGACGGTTGCAAAAGGCTATTGGGAATTGGATGATAACCAGCAATGGCAGCCTTTTCAAACCTTTGATCACAACCTCAATATCGACCTCGGTAATCCCTTTACCAAAATGCTGGACCTGAACGGCGACGGCAGGCCCGACCTGCTGATCACCGAAGACCGTGCCTGGATATGGTATGAAAACCTCGGTAAGGAAGGTTTTGAAAAAGGCGGTAATGCCTCCTTGTTTAGCGATGAGGAAAAAGGGCCGCTCCTGTTGCTGCGTGATACCGTCCAGAGTATTTTCCTGGCCGATATGAATGGCGATGGCATGACCGACCTGGTGCGCATCAGCAACGGCGAAGTATGCTACTGGCCCAATATGGGGTACGGCCGTTTCGGTGCGAAAGTAACCATGGGCAATGCCCCCTTTTTTGCAGCGCCCGATCTGTATAACCCGCTCTACATAACACTTTCAGATATCAGTGGTACGGGCGCAGCAGATATTATCTTTACCGGCGAAAATACCTGTAAAGCCTGGATCAACTTGTCCGGTAATGCTTTCAGCGATGCCTACGACATTAATCCTTTACCCGGTACCGATGCGTACAGTAAAATAACCGTAGTCGATTTCCTGGGTAATGGTACGGGCTGTCTTGTATGGAGCTCGCCGTTACCGGCACATGCGCATGCCCCGCTTCAGTACATCGACCTGATGGGCGGCCGTAAGCCGCACCTGCTGGAGCACTACTACAACGGCACCGGTAAAAGCGTGCGCCTGCACTATAAAAGTTCTACCCGTTTCTACCTGGAGGATAAGCTGCAAGGCATAGCCTGGGCTACCCAACTGCCTTTCCCGGTGCATTGCATCAGCAAGGTAACAACCTCTGATGTGGTAAGCCGTACCCGCTACAGCCAGGATTACCGCTACCGGCATGGTTATTACGATCATGAAGAGCGGGAGTTCCGTGGTTTCGGCTTTGTAGAAACGGTCGATATCGATTCTGTTATCGACCAGAGCCCTGAGGCGCCGGGCACTTCGCTTGATCAATACCCCGTAAAAACCAAGACCTGGTATCATACCGGCGCCTGGATACGCGAACAGACTTTGATCGAAGCTTTTCAGCAGGAGTATTTTCCGTTCGAAGGCTGGGATACGGTTACCACGATTGCCTTGCTGCCCGAAGGGCTTAATGCACAGGAGCATCGCGAAGCGCACCGTGCCCTCAAAGGCTCGGCCTTACGCCAGGAGGTATACGCTCTCGATAAAACAGCGCGGGAGCCGGTACCTTATACCGTAGCCGCTACGGCTTACGAGGTAAAAAAAGTGCAGGCATTGGGCAACAACCGTTTTGCCTCTTTTATCAGCCTGCAAAGTCAGCAGGTAACCTTCAACTGTGAGCGTGATCTGCAGGATCCGCGCATCCGGCATCAGCTTACGCTCGAAACAGACCGGTACGGGCATGTATTGCAAAGTGCTGAGGTAGCTTATAAACGGAAAAGTATCCCGTCGTCGCTCCCGGCTAAAGTAAAAGAAGAGCAGGCGAAAATGCATATCGTATGGAGCCAGACCCATATGACCGGCGATGCTATAGACGATACGGATCATACCGGCTATCGTATCCGTTTACCTTTTGAAACCAAAAGTTATGAGGCCGTAGTGTCTCATCCCGATGTGGAAGCGGGTAAACTATGGACCATAACGCAGCTGAAAACCGCATTGGATGCTGCTGTTGCGGTCGACTTCGCAGCTGTCGCGGGTAACGGGCAGAAACGTTTGCTCAGTCATAGCCGTACGCGTTACCGGGCCGACGATGCCCTTAGCCCGCTGCCTTTCGGAACACTGGCCGGTCTTGCCATTACCGATGAAAGTTACCAGATGGCCTTTACCCCGGGCATCCTGGCCGATGCCTATGGCGGCCGGGTAGATGGGGTTATGCTGGGTACCGGTAATGCCGCTTATGTAGATCTTGATGGCGATGGTCATTACTGGGCGCCTTCGGGTAAAGCGGTATACAGCAGTCCAGCCACACAATTCTATACCCCCGAATTATTTCTTGATCCCTGGGGCAATGAAACGAAGGTAAAGATGTGGGGTAACTATTGGCTGTTGCCGGAACGCACAAACGATGCGCTGGAAAATGAAATGGCCGTTAAAGTATACAACTGGCGCAACTTGCGGCCCGTTCGTATACAGGATATGAACCGCAATATCGTAGAGATGTTGTATGATGCGCTGGGTATGCCGGTGGCCATGGCGGTAAAAGGTAAAGACGATGGTACCGAAGGCGATGAGCTTGCCGGCCTGGATCCCGAATCAACAGGGGACCGTGCTAACCAGCATGCCTTTTGGCAGGATCCCGGACCGGTAGCGGCACAGCTGCTGCAAAATGCCACCTGGCGCTGCGTCTACGACTTCGATACGTTACCGGTAGCAGTGGCTATGATCGCAAGACAGCACCATGTACATGGCGCGGTTATCCCCGACGGACAGGATAGCCAACCCCTGATCCGTTTTAGTTATAGCGATGGCCTGGACCGGGTACTGATGCATAAGATACAGGCAGCGCCTTCGGCCGATAAACCTGATGTGCCGCGCTGGATCAGCAACGGCCGTACGATTTACAACAATAAGGGCACCGTGGTGATGCAGTTTGAACCCTACTTCAGCGATACGCATCTTTGCGATACCGCAGAACAGGCTGATGCGGCCGGTATAAGCCCGCGTATGTTTTACGATCCGCTGAACAGGCTGCGGGAAACGAAGTATCCCGATGGTACTTTTGCGAAAACGGCATGGACTGCCTGGGAGCAAACCATATGGGACAATAACGATACCGTTAAAAGCAGCGACTGGTATGCGGCCCGTATCAACGGCGCTAAGGGTGTTGATGAGCAGGAAGCGGCCCAGAAGGCCGCAGCGCACAACGATACGCCTGTAGTAAAATACACCGATAGCCTGGCCAGGCCCTTTTATTCCGTGGAACAGGATGGTATCAATATTCCGGTTCATAGTTATGAAAGCCTGGACATATCGGGCAACCGGATCGCCGTGACAGATGGTAATGGTAACGTGCCGCTCCGGTACAAGTACAATATGTTGCAGCATCCCTGCGCGCAGTTGAGCCAGGATAGCGGTAACGGGCTTGCCCTTGTAGATGTTGCCGGGCAGCCGATTTATGCCTGGGATGCGGAGGACCGCAGGTTTACGACAACCTTTGATGGTTTACGCAGGCCCCTGGAACAGGTTGTACGGCACACAGGTATCGATATCGTACTGGAAAAAACGGAGTATGGGGAAACTGTGCCCAATGCCGAAACGATGAACCTTAGGGGGCAGATATTTGCCGGGTACAATGGGGCTGGCAAACAGGTATTCCAGTTGGGGTATGATTTTAAGGGCCTTCCTTTAGAGACCTGGCAGTACCTGCTGGAAGACCCGCAGGCGACGGATGTCGACTGGGCGGGATCGCCGCTCCTGGCAGCCGATGCATATATCGCGAGCGCGATCAG
Organism: Taibaiella chishuiensis; assembly: GCF_003014535.1. Taxonomy (GTDB): domain Bacteria; phylum Bacteroidota; class Bacteroidia; order Chitinophagales; family Chitinophagaceae; genus Taibaiella; species Taibaiella chishuiensis. The sequence goes on from NZ_PYGD01000004.1 coordinate 247,207, forward strand.
CGACGCTCTTGGAAGACCGGTAAGCCAGAAGGATGCCGGTGGCTATACCACTACGTACCGCTACGATAAAGCCGGGGCGCTTAAAACACTGGACGTGGCCCCCGATGGAGCGGTTGAAGAATTCTATATCCGCGATATCCGCTATAATGCTCTGGGGCAGCGCGAGTATATCCGTTATGGTAACAACACCGTTACGCGATATACTTACGACAAAAGCACCTTGCGCTTACGCAGGCTGCAAACCACGGCAGGCAGCGCCACGCCCGTATTGCGTGATCTGAATTACTATTATGATCCCGTGGGTAATATAACCCGGATAAGCGACAAGGCACAGCAGGATCTCTTTTTTGCCAATACCATCGTAAGTCCCGACCAGGTGTATACTTATGATGCCTTGTACCGGCTGATCGAAGCCAGGGGCAGGGAGCAGATCGGTACCGCCGATTTCGGCGCAGCCGATAATACGCGGGATGGGGCCTGGAAAGTAAACCTGGGTAACGATGCTGTGCAATCCTATACCCAAAAATATACTTACGATGCAGCCGGCAATATCCTGAAACTGCAGCACATAGCGGGTTCGGGCAGTTATACCCGCAACTATACCTATGGCAGTGGTAATAACCGGCTGCTGCAAACGGCGGTAAATCCGTATACCTACAGCTACGACTATGATGCGCGGGGCAATATGACTGCCATGCCCCACCTGGACGGCATGCGCTGGAATACACAGAACCAGTTGAGCGCCATTCAGAAAGGTACGATGGAAGCCGCTTATCAATATGTTGCAGGGCAGCGCATCCGTAAATATGTGAAGAACGGGAACCTTACGGAAGAGCGTATTTACTTGGGCGATTTTGAGATATATCGTAAATTTGACAATGGTTCTTTGAAAGTAAAAAGGCATACGGTACATATATCCGACGATAGCGGGCGTGTTGCCATGCTGGAGATCCGGAAAGAAGGCCTGCGGGCTGATGATGGCGATACCGAGCCTAATTTAGTTAGGTATTTATATGCCAATCATTTGCAAAGCACAAACCTGGAACTGGACGAGAGCGGGGTAGTGATCAGCTACGAAGAATACCATCCTTACGGTACCACCGCTTTCCAGGCCCGGAGCACAATGATAAAAGCGGCGGCCAAGCGCTACCGGTATACCGGTAAAGAACGCGACGAGGAAAGCGGCCTGTACTACCACGGGGCCCGGTATTATATACCCTGGTTGTGCCGATGGAGCGCAGCCGACCCTATGGAGACAAAGTATGCGGGTCGTACACCCTACAGCTATTGTAACAATCAGCCTGTGAGCAAGGTAGACCCTGAAGGAGAAGAGGAGTACAACAGTTACGAAGAGTACAAACAGGCAAAAGGGAATAAAGCCCTGAGTAAAATGGATGGCTCGGATGGCGCATGGCTTAAATCGGATCGTACGGATAAAAATGCAACCTGGTCCAACGCCATGGGTTATATCACCAAGAATGATCTGAAAGGTATGCTTGTCGGTTATACGACCACGCTGCATTACGATAAGAACTTTAACGGTGCTATGGTACTTGAAAAGGACCAGTATAATTTCGATATCGTAAGAGATTATTACAACTGGATACAACACCAGGTGGACGCATTGGGCTACTCTACCCAATGGGCCAAAGGCGCTTCCTATCTTGTGGATGAGCTGGCCGATACTTACCAGGACGGTGTGGAATCGGGCGCGTTTATGCCAAAATTGGGTAAGTTACTGAACGATCTGAACCAGGGCATCGCCAACTATGCTGTAGGAAGATTTAACGAGGTGCTGTACCAGGGCAAGATACCTGCCGATACCAAGCAAGGCTGGTATGAATGGGATCAAAAGTTTATCATGCAGGAGCAGGTTACCGTAGTCGCGCCTAAGATCTATGAAAGTTATGCAGGTACCAGTACGCTCGACCGGTTTAATAGCCTGTCCCGCAAGGAAACATTCCTTGGCTTTGTTGCCGCAAAAAGTCCCGGGCATTTCCTGCCTGATTTTAGTTTGTTTGGTGTAAGCATCAACAAGCAGAAAGGAGCGAATGAATGGAGCAATAATTTCGGCGCACTGGGAAGATACCATATCCCCCTGTTGATGTTGTATCCTTACACGCATGGCGCGAAGTTTAAGCTGACGCCGGAACAATGGAAGGATATCCAAAAGTCCAACAAACAGATCTCCAACTATTACCAGAATAAAATGAAATACTAATCATGAAAACCGCAACCTATCTATCTGTATGGGCACTTACGGGCCTGCTGGCCTGTACTAGTGCCGAAACGGCAAAAAACCGGACCATGGAAACTTTGTTGAAACAATATAGCAGCAATAGCCTGCAACTCCAAGACCTGCTGGGAAAAGAATACCGGCTGTTATCCTACAAGATCAGCAACGGGAAAATCCTTGCCCAGGTACGCAGAACCGAAAACCTGGCTGCCGGCTCGCCCATGAGCGAACTGCGTATTATTGATATCGGGCAGGGAAAAGTTATTTTTTCGGGGTCTAACCCGACGATTGACTATACCGGCCTTGACTTCGACTTCGTAAACGACAGTACTATTGCGATCAGTAATGCCCTGCAACCCGCCGATGTATATTATACGAACATCCGTTCCGGGGCGACAGAGAAAAAACAAATCCGGTTCGACAAAACCGGTAACCGCCCGGGTATCCTGGAGGCGAACGGGAATCAGTTGTTCATGGTACGCAATGTCTACGGTTTTGCTGTTGTGGATGTAAGCGCGTCAACAGGCAAGGTCTACAGCAATCCTGCCTTTAATACCCTGCAAAGTACCGTGTCCTATCCGATAGATGCAAGCCTGAACCTGCTGTCGGGTACTGAAAGTACGGATAGTGCCTCCGGTAAGAAGCGGATCATCTTATACGCGATCAGGAACGATGGCACGCAAGCCTGGGAGAAGGCCCTGCCACCAGAAACCTATGAAGATGGTTATGCCGGCGCTTTTAACCTGTTCAATGCCGGCGACCGTTTTATCGTAAAACATGACAGGATGGTAGAAAGCTGGCATAGGGCCGACGGTAGCGTAGCCTGGCAGTTTGTGAATGAGCAGCCGATAGTTGCTGTTTACAACGCAGGCGACCGGCTGGTGATCTATTCCTCCGCCGGTCCGGCGGAAATTCCCTCAGATGATAAACAGCGTAACGGGGAGCTAAAAAGCCGCGGGGTGGAGCAGTTCAAGATACTCGATCTGAAAACGGGGAAGGTGACCTGGAAAAAGGAGTCGCGCGGTACCAGGACGGAACTGGGTATCCTGAAAGGGAAACTGCTCCTGGCAGGCGACAAGGGAGTTGAAGTCGTAGACCTGGAGAAAGGGCAGACCCTGGAAACTACTCCCGGCGCCCTGGCCGGGAAGGAGGACGCTGAAATGAAGCCCCATATGGATACCAAGACAGGTAAGCTTTATCTGGTCTATCATACTTCCGTTTATTGGTAGTACAGGTATTAAATACAAACAAGACAGCCATCCTTTCCGGGATGGCTGTCCTGGCTTTACGGTTTATAGTAGACCGGTAGCCGTGTTCTTTCCTTTAAATTTTGCTTCCCCATGAAACTCGTATCCTGTATTATGCCCACCTCTGCCGCAAGGCAGCAATTCATACCCCTGGCTATCGATTATTTCCTGCGCCAGGACTACCCGGATGCCGAACTGATCATTATAGACGATAGCCCGCAATCGCAGGAGTATCTTATCCCCGCATCGCCCAAGCTGGCCTATGTGCACCTGGAGCCACGATCCTGGTCGGTAGGCATTAAACGCAACTATGCCTGTTCGCGGGCCAAAGGCAGTATTATCCTGCACTGGGACGACGACGACTGGTATGCGCCCGATTGGATCAGCAGGCAGGTACAGGTATTGGAACAAACCGGCGCCGGCATCTGCGGCCTCGACCGCCTGCATTTTTTTAATCCTTCGTTACAGCAGTCCTGGCAATATATTTATGATTACGATAGCCGTCCCTGGGTGGCGGGTGCTACCATGGCCTATCTCAGGGAGGTATGGGAGCGTCGTCCCTTTCCCGATATGCAGGTGGGCGAGGATAATGAGTTCGTATGGAATGCAGGCGTAGCAGTTGTTGCACACGATCATACCGATGGTTTTATATCCCTGTTGCATGGTAGGAATACCAGTCCCAAGCATACCAGTCACCGGCAATGGAAGCCCATGCCGGTAACTGTGGTACAACAAATATTGGGGGCCGACCTGGAGCGTTATGCTTTCTGCCACCAGGAACCCCAGTAGTGATGTATGGCGTAAGCCCTGTCAGCGCTGCATACCTGGTCCCGGTTCGATGTATCCAGCTTCCCGGTGTCCAGGTCTTTTTCCAGCGGGTAAAGAAACTCGGGGCCCCATATCTTAAGCTGCTCCTTATCGGGGTATTGTTCGTATACCCGGGTCAGCATAAAAGGACCGCCGCAATCCAGTACATAATTAAAGCCGGGTTCGCCACGGAATTGGATGAAATCGTTGCGTTCCAGGTAACTGCAAAGCGCCTGTACAAAACCCGATCCGGGTTGTGCCGCCATAAAGGCATTGCTGATAATGGCGTGTTTCTTGTGGTGCAGCGCATGCGACTGCGGTTCCAGTCCCGCTACAAACTCTGCCTGGTAGAGCAGCGGACTTACATTTTTAAGGCATTCGAAATCCAGATCAACAAATAGCCCGCCCATCTTCAGCAGGATAAAGTACCGTACGGCATCTACCCTTTGTATGGCCGTGGGATAGCGGTCGTATACCGGCAGGAAGTGCGGGTGGTTGTCGTATATAAACTGCCGGTTCATCTCGTCGGTCCACAGCACGTATTCCCAGCCGGGATGTTGCGCGCGCCAGCCTGCAGCAAAGGTTTCGAGGTGTTGGGGTATCTTATGGTCTTTCCAGGTCTGGTGTATTATTTTAGGAATATTCATGGTGTTCAGGGTTGGGTTTTATTGCCAGCGCCAGCTGCCCTGGTGCAGGTGTGCCGCATAATCGCCGAAATGACAGGAAGGCGTGGTACTGCACTTTTTCAGGCATTGATGCTGGTTGTTTTTTAAAAGATGGATGCCGGTGTATAGCCGGCTTTGCTCGTGGTACAGGTCTGTAAGCATGCCCGGGCCGGTACTCTCCAGGATATCGTGCTCGCTACCGATAGGCTGACTGCTGCCGGCTATAGCGCGGCTTATGGCCTCGTAGATAAAGGCCTGTCCGGGTGCTGCGCCGATCATGTAATTGGCAATACGCAGGGCATTGCGGTGTCCCAGCTGCCGGCAGCTGGCAGTGCTCAGTGTTTTTTCTTCGGCCAGCACCACCCGGTGCCCACGCAGGTCATGCAGCGGTTTATACAGGTGCATATCGGTATCCAGGTAGAAGCCGCCATAGCGGTACAGGGCAATAAGCCGGAACACATCGGTGCGTTGTATGTTGTGCGGGTAGGCATCGTAGGCAGCAAGCCACTGCGGGTAATAATCCCGTACGGTATTGCGGGCGTCTGCATCATCGTGCAGCACCAGGTTCCAGCCGGGATGTAACTGCTGCAGCCGTTCGTATAAAGGCGCATAAACACCGGTAACGGCATGTTTATCCTTCAGGACCAGGTGTATTGTTGCAGGTATCTGTTCCATATCAGGATAGTTGTTGCAGGAGCGCAGCCTGTGGTGGCGCTGTGGTTTCCCGTATTTGGATAACTGCTTCCTGCTGCGCCTGCGGGAGTAACTGGCTGTATCGCATAAAGCCGTTGAAGTGGTTGAAGTCCCAGGTATTGGCGCCATGGAAGGTATAGATGTATAGGTGGGCATGGTTGCTTATAGTTTGTAGTTGGCCTGTCTTTAACAACAGGTTGACCAGTGGGCTGTCTTCTCCTTTTTCAAGGTTTTGGTATTGATGTTGCAGGGCAAAATTGCGGTCGCAGAGTATACTGCCTTCCCAGTGGCGGATGCAGGAGCGGTAGGCCTGTTGATGCACTGCGTCGTAGATCAGCCATTGGTCCAGCACGCAGGCCAGGCGCTCGCCGGCGCTTCCAGCTAGTTGTTCGTATTGCACCTGCAGGCGTTCCGGATGGTACCAGTCGTCGTCATCCCACTGGCAAAAGTAAGTGCCTTCGGCAGCGGCTATGCCGAGGTTGCGGAGCTGTCCCAGCCGGTTATCCGGGCCGGGTGCTACGCTCACGATTTTGAGGGCTTTATCGCCGTTCCGGTTCCAGTGTTTTACCAGGGTATAACTGCGCTCGTCGCCCTCTTCGAGTACGAGCACCAGCTCTCTGGGCGTATAAGTCTGCATGTCGAAGCAATGCAGTGCGGTTTGTAAGCGTTCCGGCCGGTTGCGGGTAACGCAGATGCAGGAAATTAAAGGGGCATTCATAGTGTTTCAGGTTTAAGGAAATACGGGCAATTCAACAGTGATCCTGCCTGTAACGATACAGCAGGAAAACATACAGTTGCTATAAAACAATGAACGGGGAAACATCCATATTCAATGTATCGCAGAACTGGTAAATGACTAAGGACTGGCGCCGGGTAAACAGCCGGGATATATCCGGACCAGGGTGCACAGAGTCGTGCAGAATTGAAAGGCAAAGTTACAATTGTTTTTATAGATCGGGGAGGGGATTTTACCTGGAAAAATGAGGATCGGCCCGCCGGTTTATCCTGCAGCCGGCTGGGTTCGTCCCTGCTATAAAGGCGATAAGATTAAAGTTACTTATATGTTTATTGTGAAATTGTATATTTGAAATAGACGTCGGAAAAACATACCTGCTGCACCTTAATTGTTGTGCAGTACCCTTAAAGAAACACTACCATACTGCGCGTTAGGCCGCTGCAGCGGCACAAAGAGCGGTTAACTCAAATCTTGTTTACATAACCTCAAAACAAACAAGCATGAAAAAGATCAAAATGGATGCAGGCCGCCTGCAACTGAACAAAACAAAAATTGCCGACCTGAACCAAGCCCAGATGGAACTGGTTAACGGCGGTGCTCCGGCGGGAAATACAACCGGTGGTATCGGTGTTAACCCACGCGGGCCCGTTGTACCTTCTGTGCCTTATTATGTTACCTGCCGCAACTGCAATCCGCAGACCAACTCTGTAAGCTGCTGTGACGGCGTTTAATACAACCGTTTTTAACAAAGGAAAGAGGTTGCCTGCCGGCAGCCTCTTTCCTTCTTTTTGTACCATACCGGTTTGGAGGTTGAAAGTGTTTGTGTGGACAATCGGATCGTTTGCCCCGACAATACGCCAGGTCCTGTAAAATCGCTATATGTTTTTTGCGCTGCACAGTACCTTAGCGGCCCCGGTTGTCCTGGTAACCAATGCCGGCGCCGTTTTTTTTCAAACAATTTTTTAACCACAAACCGTACAATGAAAAAGATCAAAATGAATGCTGCTAAACTGCAGCTCAACAAATCCCGTATCGCAGACCTGAACCTGAACGAAATGCAAATGGTGCAGGGTGGTAACGACTCCATCGGTGTTATCGACCCCATCAAAACAAAAACCATCCAACCACCAAGGCAGTCTGTTCCTTTTTACATTACCTGCCGTAATTGCAATCCAAACACGAATTCTATCGGCTGCTGCGATGCTGTTTAATTATTAGTAACGCATTGGGGTAATTAAACGGGAGGCTGCAGGGGATCATTCTGCAGCCTCTTTGTTATTTTGCAGCACCGGAACCTTCCGTCAGTCGGAAAACATCCTGGTATCAAAAGGATACCGGCCCCGGGTTTTTAAATACAAGACAAACATGGTCACCTTTAAGCTTAAAGAATTTCTTACACTCAGAACGGCGGGCGATACTGTTGTTGTACAGCATACCGATGGCCAGGTCCGCTCTTTCGCGATGGATGCCGCGGAGCGGGAAGTATTACAACGCTTACTATCACACCAGGGCCTGGATGACGCTGCCTTGGCCGCCTGGCAGTCGCCGTTAAAAGATTATTTCCTGGAGCAGGATCTGTTCCGGGAAGAAGAAGGCCAGCCCGCCCACCGCGAACGCCATGATCTTTATCTCGACTATATCGCCTACAAATATGCAACGCCCATCGATAAACAGCAGCTGGAAGCTAAGCGGGTATTGGTGCTGGGCGCGGGCGGCGGCGGTGCTGGTGTGCTATACCAACTGGCCCAGCTGGGTATAAAAGAACTGGCCGTGGCCGACTTCGATACCGTATCCGAAACCGATATCCGGCGTAGTATGGTCTATCGTAAAAGACATATCGGTCAGAAAAAGACGACGGTACTGCAACAGGAACTCGGGGAAAATTTTGGTACCGCACTCACCATATTCGACGTCAAGATCGATGCCGGAAATATAAACCGTATCCTGTCTTCGGGCAGGTACGACCTGGTGGTGAACGGCATCGATCCGGATCCGGAACATAAGATGATCCTGAACCGGCTTTGTCACCAGTACCGCGTACCGGTACTGTTTATCGCTTATTCTTACGAGATGTTGCTGGTAGGCCCTCTCGTAGTGCCAGGCAGTACTTCCTGTTACGAATCCTACAATAAACATGTGCGGGAAACTGTGGAGGGGCGTTTCGATTTTTACAGCATCCGGCGTATGCCTTCCGATTACCTGCATCATCCTTCCGCTAATTTCAGCATCAATATGCTTTGTGCCTTTGCCGTAAGGGACATTCTCTTTTTTCTTGCCGGCAAATACGAGATCGTAGCCACATGGGGTACTTTACTGTTCCTGGATGGCGTGGGTATGAGCATCGATACTTTTGAACTGAACTGTACAGACGATTGCCCGGTATGTAAGCCGGGCCCAACCTTATGATAGCAGCTATACGGAATAAACACGACGAGATCGTAAAGGCGGTAACAGACTTCCTCGTACAGCAGGAAGCGCCGGTATATTGGGGATTAGCCAATGGGCGTGCCGGCGCTATGCTGCACCTGTTGTATGCGCATAAGCACGGTCTCCTTACCGACTTCGAACCCTTTGAAGCTGCGGTCCAGGAGCTGAGCGGCATCGGCCTGCAGGACGTAGATTTTAGTTATGGTATGGGAAAGGCAGGCCTGAACTGGTTTTACCAGCTCATGTTCCGGCACGGATTGCTCGACCAGGAGGATATCGATCTGCTGTGTTTTGATGATGATTACCTGGAAAGCTTTGCCCTTGCTGCATTGGAAGCCGGTAACTACGATTACCTGTACGGCGGGCTAGGCGCAGCGGCCTACCTGTTGTACCGGCACGGTGCGCAAAAGAAAGATTACATGGCCCGTGTACTGGCCCTGATTGCGGAACAGGTGAGGGCTAACAATGGCGCCCTGCCTGCTTTTCAGCTTATGGAGCAACGGCCCGTTCCTGAAATGGTTAACCTCGGACTTGCCCACGGCCTGCCGGCGGTGATCCGCTTTTGCCTGCTTTGCTACACACAGGATGTTTGCCGCGAAGAGAGCCGGTCGCTGGCCTTGCAACTTATCCGCTATATACGGGCACAGGTGCGGGAGGGCAAAGACACCTGTTACTTTCCCTCTGTGGTGGAAAAGGGTAAATCGATAGAACAGGATACCAGCAGGCTGGGCTGGTGTTACGGCGATCTGGGTATCGCTTTTGTCCTGTATGAAGCGGGCAGGGTATTGGCGGATGAGGGGTTAACTGCTTTTGCGCTGGAGGTATTGGAGCATACGACACAACGCAGGACCAATGCACAAACCCTGGTGCACGATGCGGGCTTTTGTCATGGTAGTGCCGGTATCGCTCATTTTTACAACCGCCTGTGGTTATTATCGCAACGCCCTGTGTTTCGTGAGGCGGCCGACTACTGGATGGCCGAAACCCTGCGCCTGGCGCAGCATTCAGATGGTGTGGCGGGTTATAAAAAATGGGATGCAGCAGGCAGCAGCTGGATGGCCGATTACAGCCTCATCGAAGGTGTGGCAGGTATCGGCCTGGTGCTGATCAGCTACCTTACCGGCGATTGTTCCTGGGATTACAGTGTTATGTTGTCCGATGGTTTCAGCTAGTGCCGTGTACGGCTAGCCGCATACTGCTTAAGCTTTCAACGCCTGGTCGCGCAGTTCGCGGATCGTATCATGGCTCGCCTTTTGTTCTTCGGCCTGTTCGGCTATGACCTGCTGTTGCGTTTCCGTAAGCGCATTGTCCTCGTGCAGGGCCTCGTTATAGGCTTCTTTACTGGCATCTTCACCGCGTTCGCATTCGATCAGCAGGCTTCTCCGGGTATTGCCGGTAAGGCTCGATTTCAGGTCCATCCAGGCACGGTGCAGCTTGCCGGAAAAGGAAGATTCCGTTTCAGGGCTGGAGCCTGCCTGCCGTACCAGCGAGATCAGGGCTTCGTTAAACCTTCTGCTCTGGGCCATCATCTGCCTGAAGATGTCGCGGAGATCTGCGTCTTTATCTTTTGTTTCTTTAAGTGCGCGTTCGTAACCTTTAACTCTGTCATTATTGATCAGGATAAGATCATTTAATGTTTCCACAGCCGTTAATTTCATATCGCTCTGTTTTAATCCCGGGGATATAGATCCCCGCGGTTAAATAAAAAAATATGTCTCATATACCGGTATATATAAACACCGGTATTAAGGACAAGTTTAATTACAGAACAGATATTCTCCCGGGAGAATAAGCTATTTCTAAAGGCAAGATAGTAATTTTTTATAAAAGCCTGCAACGGATAGCATAGAAGCAGGTTATGTATCGCTTTTGTTCTGTATACGGGCCGGTTCGTAATGCAGCAACCAATGGTTGCCATAGCGGTCGGTGAGGTGGCCCGACAAGGCGCCCCAGAAATTACGACCCGGGGGCTGCAACCGGGTTCCGCCTGCGGCAAGCCGTTCGTAACTGCTCCGGATCTCCTCTTCTGTACTGCAGCAGAGCATCAGCGATACGGCATTGCCGCGGATAAGGCCCTGGTCCTGTACCAGGTCGGTAGCCATCAGGGCCCAGTTCCCTTTGCTTAATGTGGCTTGCAGGATACAGGCTTTCATGGCCAGGGGCATAGCCTCCGACAGAGGCGATTCGCCCAGGGTCCGGAATTGGAGTTCGCCGCCCAGGCAGGACCTGTAAAAGGTCATGGCTTCGCGGCAGTTACCGTTAAAGGTGAGGTAGGAACTGATTTGGGTCATCTCTTTAAGACATTAAATGGCGGCTGATATTTTCCAGTTGACGGGTATGCCGTTGCGCATGGATCAGCACAAAACTAAGGAGCTCGAACTTGGTGAGCTTGCCAAAACCCGGCAGTTCGAATAAAGCACATTCGGGGCTGAGATCGGTTGTGGCGGCCAGTTGGCCGATTTCCTGCTCCACCTGCCGGAGGCTGGTCAGCAGCTCTTCCTTGTTATGTGGCCCGTTGCAGGGAACTATAAAATCAGGCGCCTGGAATTTTACCGAAAAATCGAGGAAGAGGTCGCGGATCGCTTTTACCTTTTCATCCTGTGCACGGTCTACCGCGATGCCTGGTCCGCCACAGACATGGTTAAGGCCGCCCGCCGATTTGATGATATGTTCGGTTACCTGTCCCGCGGTCCAACTGCCGGCGAAGGGTACCGTATTGACCTGTTGCTCAGAAAGTGGCGCCAGTGCATGATATAGGCCCTTAAAGGTTTTTTCGGTTTCTGATTGAAGCTGGGCGTCCATAGTTTCGATTTTTTGGGGATGAGTAAGATTTGGTACTACAAACTTACAGCCCATACCCGGAACCGGCGTTGGGGTAAAACGACAATTCGGAGGGTTGTTTGCGACAGGGGCTTTAATTATCTTTGTGTACATGAAACACGTATCCATCCTGGTGACCGAAACCGCGGTAATAGAGGCCATAGCTGCGCCCCGCTACCTGTTCACAGCCGTGAACCAGTTTCTCGAAGCGGCCGGTAAGCCGCCCTATTTCGAAGTGCAGCTGCTGGGGCTTTCGCGCGAGGTGCGGCTCAATAACCTGTTTTCGGTACATACCGACAGGCTGGTGGATGAAGTAAAACAAACTGATATCATTTTTATACCAGCGCTGAGCGGCAATATGGAACAAGCGCTCGAACGCAACAAAGGGCTGGTGCCCTGGATCGTGGAGCAGCACCGTAAAGGTTCGGAAGTGGCTTCGCTGTGTATCGGCGCTTTCCTGCTGGCGGCTACGGGCCTGTTAAAGGGCAAGCAATGCTCTACCCATTGGTTGTATGCCAACGAATTCAGGACTATGTTCCCCGATGTTACCCTGGTGGATGGCAGTATCATTACCGAAGAGCAGGGCATTTATTCCAGCGGTGGCGCTAACTCTTACTGGAACCTGCTGTTGTACCTCGTCGAAAAATATACGGACCGCGATACAGCCATCCTCGCATCGAAATACTTTGCAGTCGATATCGACCGCGAAAGCCAGGCGGCGTTTATGATGTTCCAGGGTCAGAAGGAGCATGAGGATATTGAAATAAAAAAGGCGCAGGATTTTATCGAGGCCAATTACATGGACAAAATATCGGTAGACCAGCTGGCCGATATGTTTGCCATAGGCAGGCGTAGTTTTGAACGCCGCTTTAAAAAAGCGACCAATAATACCGTGGCCAATTATATACAAAGGGTAAAAGTAGAAGCGGCCAAACGGAGCTTCGAATCGAGCCGGAAGAACATTACGGAAGTGATGTACGATGTGGGGTATTCGGATACCAAAGCCTTCCGCGATATTTTCAAAAAGATAACCGGGCTTACCCCGATCGAATACCGGAATAAATACAATAAACCTTATGCCTTGCAAGGCGCGCGGTAACAACTATGACACAACAAAGTATAACGGTAAAAGAAATAAGCGCTGCAGCGGAACTGGAACAGGCCTTTGCGGTACGCTACGAAGTATTTGTACAAGGGCAGGGGGCGCCTGCTGCATTGGAAGTCGAGGGTAATGAAAGCGCAGTTCACTTCCTGGCCTTGCTGGAGGGGCGCCCCGCCGGCGCAGGCCGCTACCGGCAAACGGATAAGGGCTTTAAGCTGGAACGTATAGCGGTGCTGGAAGCCTGTCGGGGCCGGGGTGTCGGCGATGCCCTGGTAAAGGCCATGCTGGCAGGGCTTAGGGGTAAAGGCACCATTTACCTGCACTCCCAGCTGGCGGCCGCCGGACTCTATGCCCGCAACGGTTTTGTACAGGAAGGCCAACAGTTTACCGAAGCCGATATGCAACACATAAAAATGGTATACGCCGGTTAATGTTATGGTTCAGTACAGGTATCAGGCCCTTTTAATGTGGTAAAAAAAGGGCTTTCGCTTTTAATGATACCCGTGAAAAAAATAGCGCCTTTGCTGAAATAACCGGGAGGCGTACCGGTGGGTTCTCCTAATTTCGCAATACAAAACTAAGTTATGTATTTAACGATAGCCCATAAAAATAAGCGCCCGGAGCACGTAATGCCCGGCACGAGTAAAGCGCAACGCCTTGCAGCCGCTGCCCTGCGCCTGGTGCTGCTGATCAGTATGCTGGCGCCAACGGCCTCCCACCTGTGGGCGCAAGGCAAGTACCGCAACGACTTCCAGTATTACTGGCAGACCATCAACGATAACTTTGCTTATTTCGACCGGCAGCAATGCAACTGGTCTAAAGTAAAAGACATCTATGGCCCGGCTGTAGACACGACCCGGGATCTCCAGGATTTTGTGCGCCTGCTGGAGAGGATCAACCATGAATTACATAACGGGCATGTGTTTCTCAATACCAATACGACGGTATCCAACCGGATGATTCCCTCAGGCGCCGATATGAAGGTAGAGCGAAGCAATAACCAATATATAATTGTAGCGCTGCGCGAAGGCTTTAATGCCGCGGTCTGTGGCCTGAAGCCGGGAATGGTCATCACCCGATTCAACGGGCAGCCTATAGATCTTACGGTACAACCTTTCCTGCCGCAGTCGGTGGCTGCGCGGGATGACGATATGTATGCCTACGCCGCCAATATGCTGCTGGCCGGTACGCACGACCAGCCGCGTGTGATCGAAGTAAACAATAAGGGGCGCATACAGCAATTCAGACCCGACAGCCTGCCCAATAAAACGGAACAGCCCGCCCGCGACCTGCTCGAGGCCCGCATATTGCCCGGCAATACGGGGTATATCAAAATCAACAATGCCTTGGGCAACAGCGACCTGATTGCTGCCTTTGACCGGGCGCTGGATACGCTCCTGAATACGAATGGCCTGGTGCTCGACCTGCGCGAAACGCCGGGTGGCGGTAATACAACAGTGGCAAGGGCTATCATGGGCCGGTTTATTACACGGGAGCAGGCTTACCAGAAACATGTGTATACGGCAGAAGAAAAAGAAACCGGTATACGGCGGGCAACGCTCGAGCTGGTAGCCCCGCGGGGTAAGGTATACGGCCGGCCTGTGGTGGTATTGGCCGGCTACTGGACGGGCAGTATGGGCGAGGGGATCGTCATCGGGTTTGACGCCATGCAGCGGGGCAAAATTATGGGTACTAAAATGGCGGGCCTTTTGGGCGAGATCTTTACCTTCCGCACGCCGGAGTATAAGATCCCCTTTTCGTTTCCCTGCGTAAAGCTGCAGCATATCAATGGGCAGCCCCGGGAGGATTTTGTACCGCCTTATCCCATACCGGAAGGTATAACACCGGTAGCCGCTGCGGCAGCGCTTGTACAACAAAAGTAAATAATGAGTAATCCTATAAAAAGACGAATAGCGATCGTTAAAATCCGCGCCCGGACAGAATTTCCGGGCGCGGATTTCGTTTCGGCTTATCCGAAATGTTCTTCGAGGTGGTCGCTGGTAAGCAGAGGTTTTATAAGACTTGCTCCGTTAACCAGGAGTCGTGTACGGTATTCCGCGTAGGCTTTGGCGATTTCGTCAACTGCCTGGGCAAACATGTTGTCGTTGGCCAGGAAGCAGAAGCGTTCCCAGCTTTTGTGGCCTTTAAGCCGGGCGAAATCATTTTTTATCTCGTCCAGGGATTTCATAGGCGGGTAGCTATTGGTTCATGAAAATAATGATTAGTTAACCTGGAATGATAAACAGCACCTGCCGGCTTAATGTTCTGCGCCGCACCGCGAATTAACAGGTCGAAAGGGATATTGAAAAAAGATATGATTTTTGTTTAATGCAATAAAGCAGGCATACTGTTGATTAACAGTTAAAAAAAAGCTCCTGCCCTGAGGCAGGAGCTTTTTATGCTTTCGTATTGTTTATGCTTCTTTATGCTTCGGGTTCGGCATCGGGCGCTTCTGCTTCGCCGTCTTCCGTATCCGTTGTTGGGGTAGCGTCGTCTGCGGCATCAGCGCCGTTTTCGATCACCATACCGTTTTCAGCGCCTTCTGCAACTTCTTCTTCAATGTCCTCTTCCTGCTCCTGGATACGGGCAATAGCTGCGATAGCATCGCCTTCATCGAGGTTGATCAGTTTTACACCCTGGGTGGCCCTGCCGGCTTCGCGGATGTGCTCTACCTTCATCCGGATTGTTACGCCGGATTTACAGGTAATCATCAGGTCATCCTTCGGATCTACCGCCAGCAAGCCTACCAGGCTACCGGTTTTATCGGTGATATTGATCGTCTTCACCCCTTTACCGCCGCGGTTGGTAATACGGTAAGAGAGGGTGTAGAGCGTTTCTTCGCCCGCTTCGTTCTTAATGCTGAGCGCTTTGGACTTGTCTTCTTCCGATGCATCGGCCGCAAGCGGCTCCAGGAAAGGCGTACGTTTACCCAGGCCTCTTTCCGACACCACGAGAATCTGTTTGGAGATATCCTCTTTAGGCAGGCAGATCATCCCGATCACTTCGTCCTGCTCGTTGTCGAGCTCGATACCGTATACACCGATGGCGCCACGGCCGGTATCCCTTACTTTGGATTCTGGGAAGCTGATCGCGCGGCCCGATTTTACGGCCATCATGATATAACTTTCCCCGTCGGTAAGCGATACGTTCAGCAGTTCATCGCCTTCGTTAATGGTAATGGCATTCACCCCGTTCTGGCGCGGACGGCTAAAGTCTTTCAGCTTGGTTTTTTTGATAATACCCTGTTTGGTACACAGTACGATGGAGTGGTTATTCACGAACTCTTCGTTGTCGAGGCGCGGCACGTCCACTACGGTACGGATCTTATCGTCCTGCGGTATCTGGATCAGGTTCTGGATAGCACGGCCTTTGGCGTTTTTATCCGTCTCCGGAATCTCGTATACTTTCAGCCAGAAGCAACGTCCTTTTTCGGTAAAGAACAGGAGCGTATGGTGCGTAGACGCGATAAAGAGGTGCTCGATATAATCTTCTTCGCGGGTCTTGCCGCCCATGGCGCCACGACCGCCCCTGCGCTGCGAACGGTAGTCGGCTACAGAGGTACGTTTGATATAACCCAGGTGGGAAATGGTGATGACTACATCTTCTTCCTCGATCAGGTCTTCGATACGCATCTCGTTGGCCAGGTACTGGATCTCGGAGCGGCGCTCGTCACCGAATTTCTTTTTCACTTCTTCCAGCTCTTCCTTAATGATGTCAAATTGCATCTCGGGACTATTCAGTACCGCTTTCAAATGGTTGATGGTTTTCAGCAATTCTTCATATTCCGCGCGGATCTTGTCGATCTCCAGGCCGGTAAGGGTCCTTAAACGTAATTCGAGGATTGCCCTGGCTTGTATTTCGCTTAATTCGAAAGCCCCGATCAGGCCTTCGCGGGCGTCGTCCGGTGTTTTGCTTTCGCGGATGATGCGGATAGCGCGGTCGAGATCGTCGCGGGTACCGATCACCTTCATATATCCTTCGAGGATATGGGCGCGTTTTTCGGCCTCGCGCAGTTCGTATTCCGTACGGCGGATCACCACCTCGTGGCGGAAGCTCACGAACTCGGAGATGAGGTCTTTCAGGTTCAGGGTCTTGGGCCTGCCTTTTACCAGGGCCACGTTATTGATACCGTAGGAGGTTTGCAGTTCGCTGTATTTGTACAGCTGGTTGATTACCACCTGGGCTACGGCATCGCGGCGCAGCTCTACCACCACGCGTGTACCTTCTTTATTGGATTCGTTACCCACATGGGTAATACCTTCGATAATCTTGTTGTTGACGAGGTAGCCGATCTTTTCGGTAAGGGCATCGCGGCTTACCTGGTAAGGTACTTCCGTAATGACGATCTGTTCTTTGCCGCTTTTGGTCGTTTCTACATTCACCTTACCCCGCAGCACTACGCGGCCGCGGCCGGTATGCATACCGGCTTTAATGCCTTCCACGCCGTATACGATACCGCCGGTAGGGAAGTCGGGCGCCTTTACGAACTTCATCAGTTCGTCTATGGTAATTTCGTTGTTGTCGATATAGGCCAGGCAACCGTCAATAACTTCACCCAGGTTATGGGGCAGCATATTGGTGGCCATACCTACGGCGATACCGCTCGACCCGTTTACCAGCAACTGGGGGATACGGGTTGGCAATACGGTAGGTTCCTTCAGGGTATCGTCGAAGTTGAGCTGAAAGTCTACCGTTTCCTTGTCCAGGTCTTCGAGCATGCTTTCTGCATAACGTTGCAGCCTGGCTTCCGTATAACGCATGGCCGCCTGCATATCGCCGTCCTGCGAACCGAAGTTACCCTGGCCGTCGATCATCATATAGCGCATGCTCCAGGGCTGCGCCATACGTACCATAGCTTCATACACGGAGGAGTCGCCATGGGGGTGATACTTACCCAGTACCTCACCAACCACACGCGCCGATTTCTTATGCGGCTTGTTGTGGGTCATACCGAGTTCGTTCATCGCAAACAGTACACGGCGGTGTACCGGCTTCAGGCCATCGCGCACATCGGGGAGGGCGCGGCCTACGATTACCGACATCGAGTAATCGATATACGCCGACTTCATCTGCTCTTCAATATTCACCGGTGTGATCCGGTTAACGGGGGCATTACTTCCATCTTCAGATGGCAAAATTTCGTTATTATTTTCGTCCATTATGCATGTTTAGAAAAGGAACGCAAATGTACGGAATTTAGGGGGTAAAACCCGTTTTTATGCCCGTTAAAAGGCATATAATTCTGGCTTGTTGAAAGAATGTTGATAAATGAAAATGTTTCCTGCTTTTTTAAATTCAGGATATTGACTTATAGTACTTTATGTGTATTGATTATTTTATATTTTTTACACTCCCGCCGATCCAGGTCAACAACGCGTATAAACGATGAAAAACGGCCCATAAGGAGGGCTCAATAACAGCCGCAATCGAGCAGGAAGCACCGGATCACGTCATCATCCTGCTTGAACTCGCGGGCAGCCGGGTAGCGGATCACGACAGCCGCTTCGGGCGAACAGGAATGGAAGGTTGTGCTGTTGCTGCCATCGCAGAAGTAACCGGCTACATAAAACCGGTCGTTATAATCCGGGCAGTTCTCAAATTGAACCACCTTTTCCCCGTCGAGCAGCCAGTATTCTATCGCGATCAGCTCCGACTTATACCAGAACCGGAACCGGTACCCCGACCGGATAACCTGCAGGTAGTCGCCCTTGCCGCCAAATAAACGGCTATGGTCGATCTTGCGGAATACCACTTTGTCGTCGGGAAAAAGTACGTCTTCTTTTTTACGCAATATAGCCAGCGCGTCCGTTATCGCAGAAGGGATATGGGCAAGCGGTATAACGCTATCGGCATATTCGCTTTCCCGGTAACGTTGTTCTACCAGGCCTTGTTCCCTGCCTGCTTCGGGGACTGCGTTACCGGGGTTGCTGTCGCTGCAGGCTGCCACGCAGAGCAGGGCCGGGATTAATAGTAAGCGGTTCATTGGTTATGGGTTCTTTAGCGGGGGCATAAATGCGGGTATCCCTCCAGGGAGTAACGCAGCAGGCGGGCCGCTTATTGCAGGGCAGGCCGGAAGATCGGGAGCGGGCAGGGTAAGGACATGAGGTTAAATTTGTTGCGCTTTACCAATTCATTAATGTTTGGCAATGCGTTTGTGTTGTACCTTGCATCAAAATCTACCTCTTATGTCAGTGCTTACATGGCTCATGTCGCTTTTGATGTTTGGCGGTTCGCCCAAAGGCGACGATACGGCCGATATCCCCAAAACTATTTACGAATTCAAGGTCGAATCGCTGGATGGCGGTACGATCGATTTTTCCGAGTTTAAAGGCAAAAAGATACTGGTGGTAAACACGGCTTCGAAGTGCGGCTTCACGCCCCAGTACGCCGAGCTGGAGAAGCTTTATGAAACGTACAAGGACAAACTGGTGATCGTAGGTTTCCCGGCTAACAACTTCCTGAGCCAGGAGCCGGGCGATAACAAACAGATATCCGAATTCTGCCAGAAAAATTATGGCGTAAGCTTTCCTATGGCATCGAAAATATCGGTGAAGGGTAAGAATATGGCGCCTATTTACCGCTGGTTGACCAATAAGGATCTGAACCACTACCAGAGCAGTTCGGTAAAATGGAATTTCCAGAAATACCTGTTGAACGAGCAGGGCCAGCTGGTGGGCGTATTTTCGCCGGGCACCAAACCGCTGAGCGACGAAGTGGTGAATGCCATCAAACAATAAAGGTTGCTGCCTTCTTCTTAAAAAAATACCCTGACTTAATTAAAGTCAGGGTATTTCTTTTCGAGCCATTTTTTGACATTGCTGTCGGTAAAGTCTACCCGTACCGGTACGATCGAAGCGTAACCGGAATTAAGGGCTTCTATATCGGTGTCTTCGCCCTTGTCGCGGTTTACAAATTTACCGGTCATCCAGTAGTAGTCGCGGCCGCGGGGATCTTTACGTTTATCGAAGTTCTCCGCCCATTTGGCATCTGCCTGGCGGCAGATCCGGATGCCTTTAAAATCTTTGGCTTTTACCTTGGGAATATTCACGTTCAGCAGGAAATGCTCGGGCATTTCTTCCCGCAGCATGCGTTCGGCTACCTCGCGGGCTACCTTCGATGCGATCGAGAAGTCGGCATCGAAATTAAAGTCGCATAAGGAAAAACCGGCCGAGGGGATACCCTCTACCGCCGCTTCCATAGCGGCGCTCATCGTACCGGAGTAGATTACATTGATAGAGGCATTGGAGCCGTGGTTGATGCCGCTGAGGCAAATGTCGGGCTTGCGGTGCAATACAACATCGTGCGCCAGTTTTACGCAGTCTACGGGAGTACCGCTGCACTGGTAGGCTTCTACGCCTATGTCTTCAAAGATGTCGACGGCATCGAGCCGGAGGGGTTTACCGATGGTGATGGCATGACCCATACCCGATTGCGGGCTGTCGGGAGCGACCACCACTACTTTTCCAAGATCTTTTACTGCTTCGATCAGGTTTCTGATACCGGGGGCAGTTACCCCGTCGTCATTCGTGATTAAAATTACAGGTTCCATTATCTATAGGGTTACCGGTGTTTGGGTTCCGGTGTATATATTTTACCAATCGCTTTTTTCCAGTCTTTTGCGGCCGACCAGGTAATAAACAGCGATCCAGCATACCGAGGCCAGTACATAGGTCCAGGCTTCGGGTACGTAACGCACCTGCATGGCCATTTCCAATACCTTCGAAGCGCCGAAAGGCAGCAACTCATCGCTGCTCTGCAAGGGCAGGAAGAGGTTGCCGGCCGGGGCCTTATACCTGTAGGTCAGTACCGAGTGAATGATGACCTCTACGATAAGGCTGTAAAACATCAGGATGCCGATCGTAAGGCCGCCTCTTTTGAAGAGTACGGAAAGCAGCAGCGAAAAACCAAGGTAGTTGACGCTGAGCAGGAAGAGATAGAGTAATTTGCTGGCGTGTTCGGTAATGGTGCCCAGGTCTACGCCGGCAATAAGCCCGGTGATAAGACCGAGCAGGGCGGTAAACAGCGTTGTGCCAGCGCTGAGGCTTAACACGACCATCCATTTGGCATGGTAGAACTGCATCCGGCTCCAGCCATCGATCACATGTTGCCGGTTGGTCCGGAACTGGTATTCGTTGGTGACCAGTATGGCCATCAGTATCGAAAGGGCGATGATAAAATAACTGGCAAAAAAACAGAGATCGTCCCATACCTGGCGAAAACTGGTGGCCTTGCCCAGCAGCGAAATGCCGCCTGCCCCGATATTGATCAGGTTAAGGCTGATGGAGCTGTAAAACAGCAACAGGGGGACCGCAAAAAGCAGGGTCATGATCCAGAACGTGCGGTAGTGCCTGAGTTTTAGCCACTCAATGCCCAATAGTGATCCCATAGGTCCGGGTATTTTAGGTTTATCGCTCAAAGATAAGCGAAGCAAATCGGCAATTGATTATTTTCGTTGTTTAATTTTTAGTTGCATGAAAGGGGTTAGACGCATGATATGCTGCCTGTTATTACTGCCCGCGCTGCTTGCGGCGCAAGGCCGGGAGCGCAATATACCGATCCGGCTTAACGTGTCGGTACAGACAATGGATGATGGCGATAGCCTGATCGTTTACGACCCGGCACGGCCGCTGGTCCTGCGCGATTTTAAAGGACGCGTCGATACGGGTTCCGATGGTGTTGCCGCTACGTTCAGCGGTATGCGGATGGCATTTTACGGCGAGGAAAAGAAGGGTGTGCTTCATGTGGATGTACAGGTGCTGGTTTATTTCGATAAAACGAAATCCTGGACCAAAAAAGAAGGACAGACGCCTGTCGTATTGGCCCATGAACAGGTTCATTTCGATATTACGGCCTGGTATGCCTGCCTCTTTATACATGCGGTAAAACGGTATCCCTTTACGCCCTCCAGGGTAAAGGAGGAACTGCGCGCGCTTAATCAAAAAATAATGGCGCAAATGCAACAGGCGCAGTACGATTATGACCGCGAAACCCACCATGGAACCCTGCGTAAACAACAGGCGGCCTGGGCCGCAAAGGTCCGTATGCAGCTCGATGCACAGGATTGCTACCGCGGGCTGGCGGCGCAGTAGCAGGTACACAACGCCCAATCGTTGCAAATCACTTATCTTTGCCGCCCATGCAACCGACTCTAAAACATTTCGACGTAAGCCACTATAAAGGATTACGTGTGCCGGCCAAAATAATTTCCTACGTTTTTCACCCGGTATTTATGCCGCTTACCATGGCTATTATCGTGTCGATCCTGAACAGTTCGGCCTTTGCCGCCATCGACCAGAAGCAACGTATGCAATGGTTTGGCAATATCGCCCTCAATACCGTATTCTTCCCCGTGATCACCGTATTACTGATCAAAGCGGTAGGTTTTATCGAAAGCATACAGATGCGTACTATGAAGGAGCGGATCATCCCGCTGATCGGTACCATGATCTTTTACTTCTGGGCTTATCTTATCTTTAAAAACATTAACGCCCCGCTGGTGCTGCGCGTATTGCTGCTGGGCTCTTTCTGGGGTATTGTGGCCGTATTTATGGTCAATATCTTTATGAAGATCAGTATGCATACTTCTGCCGCAGGCGGCGCGCTGGGTATCCTTATCGTGCTGATGATGGTAAGCCATCTCAACCTGATGCTGCCCTTCCTGGCGGTGCTGCTGGTGGCCGGTCTTATCGGTACGGCACGTATGGTGCTGCAGGCACACCGCCCCGTAGAGATCTGGGCCGGTTATATTATCGGCATCGTGGTACAGGTCGCGGCTTATTTTTACCTGCGTTAAGATATAGCGTAACAATAATACAAAGCAAGAGGGCCGGTACATACCGGCCCTCTTGCTTTGTTATAAGGAGATCAGATGCCTTTAGGCAAAGCTTAGCGGGTGATAGATCATAATTCCGCTTATTAGCTATTAAACCAACACCTTCCGTATTGCCCCTGTGGACTTACACTGTTTTTTCGAAGTCGCGGATGGTATCGACCAGGCGTTCCACATCGGCCAGGCTGATGGCATTGTACAGCGAAGCGCGGAAGCCGCCTACACTGCGGTGCCCTTTAATGCCAACGATGCCCCTGGCTGCGGCAAAGTCGAGCAGTTGTTGGGTATGTTTGTCGTCATGTGCCCTGAAACATACGTTCATCCTGCTCCGGCTGCCCGGTTGTGCTACCCCGTACAACAGCGGGCTGTTGTCGATCGTGTCATAAAGCAAAGTCGCTTTTGCGATGCTTTCGTTTTCGATCGCTTCCATACCTTTTTCCTGCATCCAGCGCAGCATCAGCATACTCGTGTAAATGGCAAATACCGGTGGTGTGTTGAGCAGGGAGTTGTTTTTCGCCATATCGCGGTAGGAGAGAATTTCGGGTAGCGCACGCTGTTGCTGATCCAGCATCGATTTGCGGATGGCGACCATCGTAACGCCCGCAGGTCCCAGGTTCTTCTGCGCTACGGCATAGATCAGGCTGAAGGCGCTGTAGTCGATGCGGCGGCTCAGTATTTCCGAGCTCATGTCGGCAACCAGGGGTACTGTTGTTTCGGGGAAACTGTGGAACTGGGTACCGTATATGGTATTGTTGGTGGTCAGGTGCAGGTAAGCCAGGTCGCCCGGTATAGCGCCCCAGTCGGGTATATAGGTATACTGGTCGGCTTGGGAAGAGCCCAGCACACGGCTTTGGCCGTACAGGTGAGCATTGCGCAGGGCCTCTGCTGCCCAGTGTCCGCTGTCGATATATCCCGCAGTGGCCTCGCTGCCCAGGAAGTTCATCGGGATCATGCCGAACTGCAGTCGTCCGCCGCCCTGGAACCAAAGGATCTGGTAATCGTCGTTAAGGCCCAGCAGCGACAGGGCAAGGCTGTTGGCTTCTTCCAGTATGGCTTCGAATATTTTGCCGCGGTGGGGTAGTTCCAGCAGCGACAGGCCGCTATTATCGTATTCCAGTATAGCGGCCGAGGCCTGTGCCAGTACTTCGCGGGGTAGTGCGGCCGGACCCGCATCAAAATTCAGTAACATGTCTATGCGTATTTAACGTGTTGTTGGTTCAGGAAAAAAGCGACTGGTACACATCACTAACCTTGGTGGCCAGCCGTATGGCGATACCGAAATTGGCCTGGTCGAGCCCTTTGGCATTGGCTTTAGGGATAATGATCGCGTCCATACCCATTTTGGCTGCTTCGGCTATGCGTTGTTCAATGCGGTTTACCGCCCTTATTTCGCCGCTCAGGCCTACTTCGCCCACCAGGCATATATTGGAAGGCAGGGCCGTGTCTTCGTACGAGGAAAGCAGGGCGCACACGATCGCCAGGTCTATGGAGGGGTCTTCGATCTTAAGACCACCGGCGATATTGAGGAATACGTCTTTGGAGCCGAAATGAAAACCGCCGCGTTTTTCGAGCACAGCCAGCAGCAATTGCAGCCTGCGCAGGTCGAAGCCGTTGGTGGTGCGCTGCGGGGTGCCGTATACAGCCTGGCTGGCCAGCGCCTGTACTTCGATCATCATGGGGCGCAGGCCCTCGATGGCCGCTGCTATGGCGATACCGCTCAGCGGCTCGTCGTGCTGGGTCAGCAATACTTCCGAAGGATTGGTGATACCCCGCATACCATTGGATGTCATTTCATAAATACCGAGTTCCGAGGTGGAACCAAAACGGTTTTTCAGCGTGCGCAGTATGCGGTAGGCATAGTGGCGGTCGCCTTCGAACTGCAGTACGGTATCGACCATATGCTCGAGTATTTTGGGCCCGGCAATGGTGCCGTCTTTGGTAATATGACCGATGATGCATACCGGCGTACCGGTTTGTTTGGCAAAACGCTGCAGTTCGGCGGCGCATTCACGTACCTGCGATACGCTGCCCGGCGCGCTTTCGATATAAGGCGATTCCAGGGTCTGTATCGAATCGATGATGACCCATTGTGGTTTTATCTTTTTGATCTCCTGGAAAATAGTCGCCGTATCGGTAGCGGTAAGCAGGAACAGGTTTTCGTTTTTTTGACCTACCCGTTCCGCCCGCATCTTGATCTGGTGGGCGCTTTCTTCGCCCGAAACATAGAGGGTGCGCATGCCCTGCCAGTGCAGGGCGCATTGCAGGAAGAGGGTGGACTTACCGATACCGGGTTCGCCCGCTACCAATACCACCGAACCCTGTACCAGGCCACCACCCAGGGTGCGGTTGAGCTCGCTGTCGGGCAGGGTTTGCCGCGTTTCTTCTTCGGCTACGATGGTCTCTATGCTTTTGGCCTTGCCGGCCTGTTTGTTCTCTTCATGCCACAGGTCCGTTACCTGTTGCTTGCCGTTCGTTTTCTCTACCCGTTCTTCCACAAAGGAGTTCCAGGAGCCGCATGCGGGGCATTTACCGGCCCATTTGGGACTTTCGTAGCCGCATTGCTGGCAAAAAAAAGCTGTTTTATTTTTCAATGATTCTGTTTTATACTATCGCTTCCCGATAAGACTGCAATTTACCGATTAGTTTTATTATCTGCCGGGCGATTGGTAGAAAACAGGTCCGGGTAAAAAGCGTTTACCGGTGTTTTTCTGGGTTCGCCAGGCCAAAGGCGCTAACAGGAAGGTATAAAACAGGAGGGAGCAGCATAACAGCGTATAGCCGATAGGATATCAACTCCGGGAGGACGCGTGGTGCCCCTGGGTAAAATACGGGACCGGCATTGTGCATCGGTTGATCAGAGATAAAACACGCTATTTATTACAGCATACCGATCCTTCGGGGAGAACTTTTAAGACCGAAAAAAGGGCATAAAAAAAACCGTCCCGAAAAATCAGGACGGCCTTCTTACTAACCCTTTAAATTCATTAAGCAGGACACAAAAATAATGCGCTTCTGCGGTTCTAAAAAATCAAATTTCTGTCACATCCCTGATTGAAATCGGCGTAGTCAGGTTTGTTTTGTTTTAAGTTATTGTATTTTAATTAGTTGTAAATATTTCCACCTTTAAGTTGATGGTTTAATTATTTTATTTTTTATTTTAAAAAGAAATAATTTGTCCCTTTTGCTATGCTTTTGCCCTATGTCGGGAAGCCGGCAAATGGCGGGTTGATATGCAACAATGCCCGGAACAGGTCCGGGCATTGTTTATTTCGGGTTGATGTTCACCGTGTTTTATTGTTCTGCTTTATTCAGCATTACCGGTTCGATCTGAACGCCCATATTTTTAATGATCTCCGTTGCAAATTCGCTGGTCTTCAGCAGGGTGGCATCGGTCATCAGGTTGTAGAAGTCGATGGTTACGCGTTTACGCATAATGGTAGCGCTCAGGCCGTTCACGATCAGTTGTGCGGCTTCGTGCCAGCCCAGGTATTCGAGCATCATTACTCCACTCAGGATCAGGGAGGAGGGGTTCATGGTGTCGGTATTGGCAAAGCGCGGTGCGGTACCGTGCGTAGCTTCGAAAACGGCATAACCGGTATCGTAGTTGATATTGGCGCCCGGTGCGATACCGATACCGCCCACCGCTGCAGCCAGGGCATCGGAAATATAATCGCCGTTCAGGTTCAGCGTAGCGACTACAGAATAATCTTTAGGCGCCAGCAGGATCTGCTGCAGGAAGTTGTCGGCGATCACATCGTTGATCACCAGTTTGCCTTTCTGTTTGGCTTCGTTGATGGCGGCATTGGCTTCGGCTTCGCCTTTCTCTTTTTTAATGGTTTCCCACTCGTCCCAGGTAAACACTTGGTCGCCAAATTCCCTTTTCGCTACTTCGTAACCCCAGTTTTTGAAGCCGCCTTCGGTAAATTTCATGATATTGCCTTTGTGGACCAGCGTCAGCGTAGTGCGTTTCTGTTCCAGGGCAAATTCGATGGCCGAGCGTACCAGGCGCTCGGAGCCCTCGCGGGATACCGGCTTAACGCCAAAGGAAGAGCTTTCGGGGAATCGGATCTGGGTAACGCCCATTTCGTCGATCAGGAATTTGCAGAACTTTTCGGCTTCCGGCGTGCCGGCTTTATATTCGATACCGGCATAGATATCTTCCGTGTTTTCGCGGAAGATCACCATGTCTACCCATTCCGGGTGTTTTACCGGCGAGGGTACGCCGTTGAACCAACGTACAGGGCGCAGGCATACATAAAGATCAAGCGTCTGGCGCATGGCCACATTCAGCGAACGGATACCGCCGCCTGTAGGCGTGGTCAGCGGTCCTTTTATAGATACCAGGTATTCTTTGGCAATATCCAGACTTTCAGCAGGCAGCCACTCGCCGGTTTGGTTAAATGCTTTTTCACCAGCAAGTATTTCTTTCCAGTGTATTTTGCGGCTACCGTTATAGGCTTTTTCTACAGCAGTATCCAGTACTCTTACCGATGCTTTCCATATATCCGGACCGATACCGTCGCCTTCGATAAAAGGGATGATGGGATGTGCAGGAACGTTAAGTTTTTTGCCGGCGCCCATTGTTATTTTTTCACCGGTAGTATGATTTTCTGTATGATTTTGTGCGGCTGCATTTGCCTCTGTCATGAGTATTATATTTTTGTGAAACAGAACGTAAAATTACGCATAAACAGCGGAATTCAGCGTTATTAAGCGAAAAGAATGTGCTCATTATTTATAGATATTTTGACAGCGCATCTTCGTGTTTGGTAATCTTTTATTAGTTACTTTTACAGCAAATAAAAAATATATGGCATTTAAACTAAAGCATGAGGCGAAGATCGGGATATTGGTAGCGGTGACGATTATTTTGTTTATTCTTGGGTTTAATTTTTTAAGGGGCAGAGGGGTCTTTTCGAGCGACAAAGAATACTTCACTTATTATGATAATGTACAGGGCCTGCAGGAGTCGGCAGTGGTGCAGCTTAAAGGACTTACCGTAGGCCGTGTTTCTGAAATCAAATTGCAGGGCGATAAGATCAAAGTAACCTTCCTGCTGAAAAAAGACGTGAAAATACCGGTGGGCTCCGTTGCCCAGCTGGCTTCCGCCGACCTGATCTCGGGTACCAAGATCATTTCCCTTAATATGACCAACAGCACGCAGTACATCGCTGCAGGCGGCCAGGTTACGGGCAAGGCTTCAGGTGGTATTCTCGACAACCTGTCCGACCAGGTATCGCCGCTGGTGGGCGTTATGCAACATACCGTGATCTCGCTCGATACCCTGCTGAATTCTGTCAACAACGTAATTAACGAAGATGCACGGCGCCACCTCAACAGCAGTTTCGCTTCCCTGGAATCGGGTCTGGATCAGCTCTCCGCCTTATCGGCCAAACTGAATGCCCAGAGCGGTAACCTGGCAGCCGTTATTTCCAATGCCAACAGCATTACCGGTAACCTGGCCAACAGCAATGCAAGAATTACCAATACCCTGGGCAACCTCGAAGAGTTTTCGGGTTCGCTGCGTAATGCCCCGGTAGGGCAGACCCTTGAAAAGCTGCAGCAGACGGCCGATCAGCTACAGGGTATCGTGAGCAAAATAAACAACAGCGAAGGCAGTCTCGGTTTGCTGATGAGCGATAAAAAACTCTACAACAACCTGAGCAGTACTTTGGGCACGCTCGATACGCTGCTCGGCGACCTGAAACAACATCCTTCCCGTTATATCAATGTATCGGTATTCGGACGGAAGGCCAAAGACTAAAAGCGGTTTTAATAAACATATACAGCCCCGCAACCTCCCGGTTGGCGGGGCTTTTTTTATAGGTCAAGCAAAATTTTCTGGGCGATAAAAGCCTTGTTCTTAAAACGAGTCATCATTTTGCCTGACCCTTATTTATTTCCTTAGCTATTTGTAGTGCCTCGCTACGAATTTACCTGGCCTGGCAGCTAAACTATTTGCAGCAGTGGAATACGAGTTTTTCTCGCAGCGATACGGCGACGCAGCGAACGGGTGCATATTGGTCGTAACATCTGGTCAACAGCCGCGTTG
Organism: Taibaiella chishuiensis; assembly: GCF_003014535.1. Taxonomy (GTDB): domain Bacteria; phylum Bacteroidota; class Bacteroidia; order Chitinophagales; family Chitinophagaceae; genus Taibaiella; species Taibaiella chishuiensis. Next base: position 275,821 of record NZ_PYGD01000004.1, read on the forward strand.
AAATGCTTTACTCAAATCAGGTAAGTATACCGGAGTCCCCCAACTTTTTCGCTTGATCCTTTTTTGTGAAGTATTGCCCGTAGCGGGACACTGTGAGTAGCGTTGGTTGCCGTAAATCGAAAAAAGCATGCCGGACGGCATGCTTTTCCCAATAAAAAAAATATGAATAGAAATTAGAGAACGACTACGTTCACTGCATTCAGACCTTTTTTACCATTGCGTACTTCATAGGAAACTTTATCGTGCTCACGGATCTCACCAGCGAGATCAGAAATGTGAACGAAAACATCCTGGCTACCATCGTTAGGTGTAATGAAACCAAATCCTTTGGTAACATTGAAGAATTTTACTGTACCTTCTTGCATTTTAAAAAAATAAAAATTAATAAAGTGCAAAGGTAAGGAAAAAATATGATCAATAATATCATTTGATCGGTATTTATATTAAAAAAGCTTATAGCACGATCAGCAGTATATTTTTGGGATGTGCCGTAAACCTGCAGGCAGCGTTTATAGCGCCCAAACCTCGTTTTCCTGGTTATGCAGCGCCTGTTGGCGCCGGTTATGGTACAGGTAGCCTTCAGATGCGTCTTTTTAATATAACCTTTATTTAATCCATATCTTATGAAAAGAAGAACGACTTTTTACCGGTCGCTGGTACTGCTATGCCTGTGCCTGCTCGCCGGTACCGGAACGAGGGCACAGCCGGTACCCGATAATACCGAAGGCCGGCTTTGGCGGCTTGCCAAAACCTGGGGTTATGTACGCTACTACCATCCCGGCGTATGTACCCTTAACTGGGATAGTCTGCTGTATGCCCAGGTACCCCTGGTCGAAAGTGCGACGACCAATGCCGCCTTTAACGACCATATGCTGGCGATGCTGGAATATGCCGGGCAGATACCGGCCGCCCAGGCAACGGTAGCGCCGGTAGCCGACACCAACCTCAACCTGGACCTGGGCTGGGTTAGCGATACCGTATTCTCGCCGCAGGTAAGGGCCTTTCTCGATACCTTTAAAAGCAGGGCAGGGCGTAACCTGGCCCTCGGTTGTCTGCACGACGATTTCAATATCCTCGTGGGCATAGCCAAAGACACGGTAAAGTTGCCCGCCAACTACAATGACCCGGCCTTCCGGCTTACCACGGCTATTCATTACTGGAACCTGGTCAACTACCTGGCGCCTTACCGCAGCCTGGCCGACTACAGTTGGGATAAGGCCTTATTCGATGCCATAACGCCCGTAAAGGATGCCCTGGACGAAGAACGGTTCCTGTTTGCGCTGGCGGGTATGCAGGCGCGTATGGACGACTCGCACGGTTCGTTTTCCAACCTTCTGAACCGCTACTGGGGCACCTATAACCCGGGTATAGCGGTAAAACGGGTGGAAAACAAGTACGTGGTCATGATGATTAAAGACAGTACCTGGGGCATACAGCCCGGCGATGTGCTGACCCATATTAACGGCAGCCCGGTGGATAGCTTCGTGGGGGCAGGCAAACGGCTTATGGCTTATTCCAACGACGATGGGCTGTACCGTAATGTAAGCCGTATACTGTTCAAAGGGATGAACAATACCCTTGTCAACCTGGAATTGCGCAATGCGGCAGGACAGGCCTACAACAAGAGCCTGACGCGCAACATGGACCTGGATACCTGGACCAGCTGGCGGCAGAACCTGCCGCAGCAAGCCTGGCGCGTATTGTGCAACGGGTATGGCTATGCGCATATCGGTATGCTTAACGAAGATAATATCGATAGTATGTACGATGCGCTGAAAGACCGGCCCGGTATCGTTTTCGACAGCAGGACCTATCCCAATTTCTCCTTCCTGGAGTTGTACAGGCGGTTTATGACCGGGCCGGTGCATTCTGCCAATATCTTTGAGCCCGATCGTTTTTCGCCGGGTTTGTACCGCGTAAAAAGCGATGCCGGCAACTATAACTTCACGAATCCCCAGGCTTACAACGGTAAGATCTTTTTTATTGTTAATGAAGAGACGCAAAGTGCCTCTGAATGCATGGTACAGTATATGCGGCGGGCGCCCGGCGTCAGGGTGGTGGGTACGCAAACGGCCGGGGCCGATGGCAATGTCAATATGTTTAGCCTGCCGGGCGGCAACCATACCCTTTATTTTACGGCTATAGGATATTACTACCACGACTGGTACCAATGCCAGCGTAACGGGCTCCGCATCGATGAGGTAGTGCCGCAGACCATTGCGGGCATCAGGGCAGGGAAGGACGAGCAACTGGAGTACATTACCGGCTGCACCACCGGTATCAAAGGCGGCGCCGGCCAGGCGCCGGAGATACTGGTATATCCCAACCCGGCCGGAAAGTTGCTGTATATCGACCTGCAACTCCGGCAGGCTACACAGCTCCATGGCCGGGTAACCGATATGACCGGCCGGTTGCTTATGACCGTAGACTTTGGAAAAGCAGGGGCGGGCAGGGCTACACATACGCTCGAACTGGGCGGCCTGGCGCCGGGTTTGTACCTGTTGCAGATCAGTACGGATACCGGGCAGTCGCAGACCCTGAAGATCAGTGTGCAGGGATAGTATGGTTCAGGTAGTATCGCTGTCCTGCAACAAACAGGCTGCAAAAGCAAAGCCCCGCAAGATTTGCGGGGCTTTGTCTATATAATTTATCGTGTCGGATACGATTATTTGAACTGGGGGATAAGGCCCTGAGCCAGGCTTACCATTTTGTTCAGGCCGTCTTCAGGCAGGTTGCCTTTTTTGAATTCAACCAGCAGTTCCGGCATTTTAGATTCCATTTCCAGCATGAACGCATCTTCAAAAGCACGGATGTTTTTAACCGGTACTTCACGCAGCAGGTTGTTGGTACCTAAGTAGATAATCGCAACTTGTTTTTCTACGGGGTAAGGGTTGAACTGGGCCTGCTTCAGGATTTCCACGTTACGGGCGCCTTTATCGATTACGTTTTTAGTAGCGGCATCAAGGTCACCACCGAATTTGGAGAAGGCTTCCATCTCGCGGAAGAGGGCCTGATCCAGTTTCAGGGTACCGGATACTTTTTTCATGGATTTGATCTGAGCGCTACCACCTACACGGCTTACCGAGATACCTACGTTGATCGCAGGACGGATACCGGCGTTGAACAGGTTACCTTCCAGGAAGATCTGTCCGTCGGTAATGGAGATTACGTTGGTAGGGATATAAGCAGATACGTCACCAGCCTGTGTTTCGATGATCGGCAGTGCCGTCAGGGAACCACCGCCTTTAACCATGTGGCGGATGCTTTCCGGCAGATCGTTCATGTTCTTAACGATCTCGTCGTTGTTGATCACTTTCGCAGCACGCTCGAGCAGACGGCTATGCAGGTAGAATACGTCACCAGGATAAGCCTCACGACCCGGAGGACGACGGAGCAGCAGGGACACCTCACGGTAAGCTACGGCCTGTTTGGACAGATCATCGTATACTACCAGTGCAGGACGTCCGGTATCGCGGAAGAACTCGCCGATCGCAGCGCCGGCAAACGGAGCATAGAACTGCAGCGGGGCCGGGTCAGCGGCCGATGCGCAGACGATGGTGGTATAAGCCATCGCACCATTTTCTTCCAGTACTTTCATTACGTTGGCTACGGTAGATGCTTTCTGACCGATTGCTACATAGATACAATATACGGGTTTGCCCGCAGCATAAAATTCTTTCTGATTGATGATGGTATCGAGACAGATAGCGGTTTTACCGGTACCACGGTCACCGATTACCAGCTCACGCTGGCCACGGCCGATGGGGATCATGGCATCGATAGATTTGATACCCGTCTGCAGCGGCTCTTTTACCGGCTCACGGAACAGTACGCCCGGAGCTTTACGTTCGATCGGCATTTCGTACAGTTCGCCTGCGATCGGACCTTTACCGTCGATAGGCTCGCCCAGTGTGTTTACCACCCGACCGATCAGGCCTTCACCTACTTTAATGGAAGCGATGTTACCGGTACGGCGTACTTTAGCACCTTCTTTAATACCAGCGCCTTCACCCATCAATACCACACCCACGTTATCTTCTTCCAGGTTAAGGGCGATTGCTTTGGTTCCGTCTTCAAACTCAACCAACTCACCCTGGCGCACACCGCCCAGGCCGTATACACGGGCAATACCATCACCCACTTGCAGTACCGTACCTACCTCTTCAAGATCGGCAGAACCGTTAAAGTTGCTTAGCTGCTGGCGTAATATCGCCGATATTTCATCAGGTTTAATCTCAACCATTGTTTAGGAATATTAAGAAGTTTGAACTGTTATTTTATTGTCTGTATCCTGTTGCAGCTTAGATGTCTGCGATGTACAGGTTCTTGGTAAATTGTTTTTTAATGTCATTCAGGTCACGGCGAACGCTTGCATCGAAGAATCTGTCTCCGATCTCAAGAATGAATCCGCCGATCAGGCTGGCGTCGACGCTGGTTTTGAGGGCAACGGTACCGCCGTCTTTAATCGATGCGGCCACTTTGCTTTCAATCAGGTTGGTCAGCTCGGTATCGATGGCTGTAGCTGTGGTCAGGTGTACGGTCTTCACATTCCTAATTTCGTTGTCCTGGTCTACATAAGCCTGTACAATTTCAGGGAGGAAGAACTCGCGTCCTTTTTTGATCATCAGCTCGATAAAGCCAAGGGTAACAGCGCTGATCTTGCCTTCGAACAGGATTTTGATCAGTGCGGTTTTTTTATCCCCTTTAACTACCGGGCTTTTCAGCATCAGCACAAAATCAGGATTACTCTGGCAAACTCCTTTGATTAATTCTATGTCCTTCAACACCGCATCCAGCGAATTTTGCTCTTTAGCGAGGTCAATCAGCGATTTGGCATATCTTGAAGCGAGACGAGGGTTCTGCATTATTTTGATTTGATATTATTTCTTAATTCGGTAACCGGTACTCTTTGTAGTACTGCCGGGTAGGGCAGCAACAGGCTTAGTTCAGTTTGATTTCGTCAGCCAGCATTTTCACGTAGTCGGTCTGGGCTTCCTGGCTTGCCAGTTGTTTGCGCAGGATTTTTTCTGCAACTTCTACAGCCAGTTTGCCGATTTCATTTTTCACCTCGGTCAGGGCAGCGTTTTTCTGGCGTTCGATCTGGGCGCGGGTATCGTCCATGATCCTGTTAGCCTCAACTTTAGCCTGATCTTTGGCTTCATTAATCATTTTGTCTTTTGTCTCTTTTGCTTCTTTCAGCATAGCAGTACGCTCTTCGCGTGCCTGGATCAGCAGGGTTTCGTTCTGGGCCTGCATTTGTTTCATTTCTTCTTTCACTTTTTCGGCAGCAGCAATGCTGTTAGCGATACCGGTTTCGCGCTCCTGTAACATATTTACAATAGGCTTCCAGGCAAATTTTTTCAAAATGAAAAGAACAAGAAGGAACGCAAGCAGCGTCCAGAAGAATAGACCAAAATCAGGTATGAGCAAATCCATGGAAAAGTAATTATGAAGTTTTAATAATTGATTTTTGTAGGTATTAATTGCGCCCTCGGCCCTTTGCGTTGGGCGCAATTAAGTTTTTTTGCGTACAGTAATAAATTACAGTACAACAGCCAGCAGACCAGCGATAACGCCGAACAGCGCAACACCCTCTACGAAGGCTGCAGTCAGGATCATGTTGGAACGGATATCACCTGCAGCTTCTGGTTGACGGGCAATAGATTCTACGGCACCTTTACCGATTTGACCAATACCTACACCAGCTGCCAGAGCGGCGATACCTGCACCGATAGCGCCTAATCCTGCGCTTTCAGCTGCTAACATTACAGTGTTCAATAAAGACATTGTATATATGATTTAAAAAATGAAAAAACGAAATTAAAAAACCTAAAAACTAATCAATTATGCAACTATAGTATTGTCAGAAACATTGTACTCCTGGCCCGTTTCAGGGTTATGAGCATGGTACTTTTCGTGTTCGTGATCGTGGTGGTGTGCCTCTTCTACGGCCTGACCGATAAATACCGCGGTAAGGTTGGTAAAGATGAACGCCTGGATCGCAGCTACCAGCAATTCGAGGAAGAACATGAATACCGAGAACGCAAGGGATACCGGTACAAAACCCCAGCCTGCAAATTTACTTAATGCGCCGAAGATAAAGATCATGGATACTACGCTCAGGATAATGATGTGACCAGCCAGGATGTTCGCAAAAAGACGGATCATCAGGGCGATGGGTTTGATAAACAGGGAAATGATCTCGATCGGAACCAGCAGGAATTTAATACCCAGGGGAACGCCGGGAGGATTGAACAGGTGACCCCAGAAATGTTTGTTACCGCTGAAAATAATAACGATGAAGGAGATCAGCGACAGGGCGCCGGTAACGGCGATATTGCCGGTAAAGTTGGCGCCGCCTGGCAACAGGCCCAGCAGGTTGTTGATCCAGATAAAGAAGAATACGGTCAGCAGCAGCGGCATGTAGCGCATGTATTTATGACCCAGGTTGGGCTTGGCTACTTCGTCGCGTACAAACATGATTACCGGCTCGAGTGCGTTCTGGAAGCCTGACGGTGCTTTCATCACACCGTTTTTCTTGTATTTGTTGGCTACACTGATCATGATCAGCAGCAAAAGCACTACTGAAATGAGCATGGAAGCTACGTTCTTGGTAATGGAAAGATCTTTGATGGCCGCGCCGTCTTCAGATACTACTTTGTTCTTTTCGTTGAGGCGGTAACCTTCGTAGCTGGCGTGACCATGCTCGAAGTTTTTGGAGGAAAATACGGACAATCCTTTTTCGGGATGGTAGATAATCACGGGCAGCGGGATCGAAACGGGATGCCCGTTCAGATCGAACAAATGCCAATCATGATTGTCGCCGATGTGGCCAAAAATTACTTCCGAAGCATTAAAGCCTTTTTTCTCCCCGGATTCGTGCTCATGCCCTTCGGAGGCAGAGGCGCTGAAACCCGCTAAAACAAAGAATAAAGCAGCAAAAACCTGTTTACATTTAATTAACACGACACTGAAATTTTGCGCAAAGGTACGCGTTTTAAATTCAAAACAAAGTTTCGGGCACAAAAATGAAGCGAATTTTCAAGATTTTTTTTGAGTAATTTTTGATAAAAATTGCATGCGAGGATCTTTATATGTGAAAGTGTGTGGCAGGGAAATCGGTCCGCATGCAACTATATTTTTAGGGCGATTTTATGAGCTGGTAACATAAAACTTGCATTTTGGAAAAAATAATAACTATCTTTGCCTGTTTTATTTTGTGCAGGGTAGGGCCGCGTTGGCCCAACCGCACCCCAATCGAACCTGAAGCAGTACGCGACATGAATTACCAGGAAATAGTAGATCGTATAAACGATTTTTTGACGGAAGATTTTGAAGTAGAGCCGTCAGCCATTACTCCGGAAGCCACCCTGAAGGAAACCCTGGACTTGGACAGTCTGGATTATATTGACCTGATCGTAGCCATTGAAAGTAATTTTGGCTTTAAAGTAAAACCGGAGGATTTTCAAACGATGGTAACCATCAAGGATTTTTACGACTATGTCGATCACCGTCTTCATTCTAATATAACAGCCTGATAAATGTCCAATTGGGACGGACAATCCAAAGGTAACCGCCTCGGCTATTCCATCTTTATTTTTTTGTTACGCTGGGGAGGTATTACACCTGCCTACCTGCTGTTGCGCTTTGTAGTACTTTACTACATCTGGTTTGTGCCCGCGGCTACCGGCCCGCTGCGCGACCTCTACCGCAACCGCCTGCAGCTCGATGCCCGTACCGCCCGCAGGCTGATCCGTAAAAATATCCTCACCTTCGGGCAAACCATCATCGACCGTATCGTGGTGATGAGCGGGCTGAAACACCGGTTTAAGGTAGACCGTACGGGCGGCCATTACCTCAACGAACTGGCCGAAGGCGGCCAGGGAGGTATCCTCGTAAGCGCGCACCTGGGCAATTACGAACTGGCCGGGCACCTGTTGCAGCGGCTCAATTCTGTGATCAATATCGTTATGTATGACGGAGAGGCCGAACAGATCCGGCAATACCTCAATAAGGTGACCGGTCCCAAGACCTTCAATATTATTTTTATCCGCGAGGACCTGTCGCATATCTACGAAATGTCGGCTGCCCTGCGCCGCAACGAACTGATCTGCATCCATGCCGACCGTTATGTGGCCGGCAACCGGACCATTACCCACGATTTCCTGGGCGCCAAAGCACATTTCCCGCTGGGCCCCTTTGTACTGGCCAGTAAGCTGCGCGCCCCGGTGTGTTTTGTGTTTGCGGTAAAACAATCCAAATACAGTTACCATTTTTACGGGTTCCCGCCCAAGGTATACGAAGGCAGGGGCACTACGGGCGCGGCCGCTATGCTGGAAGACTATGTAGGCTTGCTCGAGGATAAAATAAAGCAGTATCCCGAACAGTGGTTTAATTACTTCGACTTCTGGGCCGAACCCGAAACCACGGCCGTCCCATCTGTCTAAAACCGGACCTTATGAAATATATACCCCAGGGCCCTCCCTTTGTAATGATCGACGAATTGCTGCGTACCGGCGATACGGAAACCCTGACCGCTTTTACGGTGCGCGAAGGACATTTGTTTGTCGACAACGGGCATTTTACAGAACCCGGCCTGATGGAGAATATGGCGCAGACAGCCGCAGCAGGTATGGGTAAAAAAGCGGAAGATAACCAGGAGCCCGTACGGGTCGGCTTTATCGGGGCCATCAAGAACTGGCAGCTGCATCGCCTGCCTGTTATCGGCGATACCCTGAATACCCGCATCTCGGTATTGCACCAGGTGATGAATGCACATATCGTACAGGCCGTTATTACCTGCGGCGGCGCCCCTGTTGCCGAAGCAGAATTTAAAATATTTTTGCAGGAAGCTTAATGCTTATTTATTTAACCCCATAATACAACAACCATGAAACGTTTTACCCTGTTATGTGCTGTATTGATGCTGGCTTTTAACGCCGTGCAGGCACAGGACCCTTTCGATTACAAACAACCCGTAACCTGGCTGGGCCTCGACTTTTCCGAGCTGAAACTGGTTAAGCGGGACGAAACCGTTACGGAACAAGAGTTACAGGACAAATACTTCCCGGGCTGGAACGACCTGGTGGTATACGAAAAGGAGAAATACGATATTGCCAAAGCTTCGGGGCACGATGAAGTAAACTACGATATCGATGCCGTAAAAGCCGTAAACAGCAGCGCCAAAGGCAAATTCATTACCGACGATGCCAAAGCCTTTACCCATCTCGACGAAGCCAGGGTAAAACAAATGGTGAAGAAATATAACCTGAAAGGGAAGAGCGGCCTGGGCCTGGTATTTATCGTAGAAGGTATGGATAAGATGGCGAAGGAAGCCGCCATGTGGGTAGTCTTTATTAAAATGGATACGAAAGAAGTACTGCTTGCCAAGCCGGTAACCGGCGCCAGCGGCGGCTTTGGATTCCGTAACTATTGGGCCGGATCGATCAATAAAGTATTGAAAGCCCTGCCGGGCAATATGAAGAAATGGAAAAAGGGATAGTCCTGCTTTCCTCCCGGTTTTCAAACCCCATAAGCCCTGCTTACGGGGTTTATTTATAAATTGCAGTTCCAAACCAATAAAAATCTGATCTGTGCAAACTGTTTATGCGATAGGCCATGCGGTGCTGAGCCCCTTGGGTAGCGATACGATGGGGAATGTAAAAGAAGCGCTGGCGCAACATACGGCCATACAACACTACCAGGATGCGGCCGTGCAGGACGAGCCCTTTGCAGCGGCCAGGCTATCGCCCGCCCAATTGCAGATGATTGCTGCACGGTATCCACATAAAGGGCTTAGTCCTTTCGAGCAGATGTGCCTGTACGTGGCCGGGGAGGCGCTGACCCCAACCGGTATCAATGCACAGGATAAAGATTGCATCCTTATCCTGTCGACCACTAAAGGCAATATAGAATGGTTGGGGCAGCAAAGCGACGACCGCATCAGCCTGCACCGCTCGGCCAGCCTCATAGCGGAAACCCTGCAGCTTGCCCATAAGCCACTTGTTATTTCCAATGCCTGTATTTCCGGTTCCGTAGCACTTATCGCAGCCAAAAGAATGCTGGAGACCGGCCGTTATAAACATGCCCTTGTAATAGGCTGCGACCGTTTTTCCGGTTTTGTGTTCAAGGGTTTCCAGTCCTTTCATGCCCTGGCGCCCGGCCCTTGCCGTCCTTTCGATAAAGACCGTGCCGGTATTAACCTGGGCGAAGCTGCCGCGGCCATGGTGCTGTCGGTAGACCCGGCACTTGCCGGAACGGCGCCACTGGCGGTACTTGCGGGCGGCGGCATCAGCAACGATGCCAACCATCTCTCCGGCCCATCGCGTACGGGCGAGGAGCTGGCCGCAGCTATTACCGCGGCCCTGGGCGAAGCCGGTATAACACCGCAGGCTGTCGGCGCCATATCGGCACACGGTACCGCTACTTTGTATAACGATGAGATGGAAGCCAAAGCCCTGCATCATGCCGGGGTAGCCCATGCAGCAGTGCATAGCCTGAAAAGTTATATCGGTCATACCCTGGGTGCTGCCGGTATTATAGAATCGGTGGTGGCATGTGTCGCGATGCAGCAAGGCATACAGCTGGCATCGCTTGGTTACGCATCTAACGGTGTATCGCAGGCCTTGCAGGTAAACACCCAGACAAGGGCGGCGGACTACTCGGTGCTGCTCAAAACGGCATCGGGCTTTGGTGGCTGTAATGCTGCCCTGGTATGGAGAAGGGCAGGTTAAGTATCCGGGCGTTTTTTGGCTGTGCAACGGGGAATAGCTACATTTATTCAAAATTACGATCATGCCCCCGCTTTTAGTATTCCAGACTTTCCCTACCCGGGACCAGGCCATGCGCAATGCAGCCCTGCTGGAAAACAGGTCGATACCGGTAGAAGTGGAAGAGCTGCATGGCCCGCTCGACGCCAATTTTATCGGTCAGCAATTCAGTAACCCTTTCCTGCTTAAGGTGCCCGGCGAGCAGTTTGGCACTGCCCGCGCCATCCTGATGGAAGCCGTGACGGTAGACCTGGATGAAGTGGATAAAGGGTATATGCTGCTCGACTTTAATGATCGTGAATTGCTGGAGGTACTTGCAAGTCCCGACGAATGGGGTATTTACAACTATAAGCTGGCCGAAGCCCTGTTGCAACAGCGGGGCATGGCGATACCCGAGCAACGGGTAGCGCAGATGGCCGGCGAACGTTTGGCTGAATTGAAGAAACCGCAACGTGCAAGCTGGGTATGGATTATTTTTGGGTATCTATCCGCTTTGCTGGGTTCGGGCATAGGGCGCGACAACCTGATGATGATCTACCTGCCGGGACTCTTTGCATTGGCTACGGGCTTTGCCCTGGCTTTCAGTAAAAAGACTGTACCTGATGGCAGCCGTATCCCGGTGTTTGATAAGACAGCCCGGACGCATGGCCTGGTCATCTTTGTGCTGGCGATCTTACTCTTTATGATCCGGATAGCAGGCGTTATCCTGTTTTCAAAATAAAACTATGGACAAGAAAAAAATTGTAGTGCTTACCGGCGCCGGTATCAGCGCCGAAAGCGGGTTACGTACTTTCCGGGACAGTGATGGCCTCTGGGAAAATTACCGGGTACAGGATGTGGCCACGCCCGGGGCCTGGCAAAAAGATATGGAACTGGTATTGCGTTTTTACAACGAACGCCGGCGCGATATACTCGCGGCTATGCCCAATGCGGCTCACCTGGGCCTGGCGCAGTTGGAAGAGCAATACGATGTGCACATCATTACCCAGAACATAGACGACCTGCACGAACGGGCCGGCAGTACGCAGGTGATGCATTTGCATGGCGAAATACTGACGATGCGCAGTGTTGACGACAAAAGTATCATCTACGAGATCAGGACCGATATCAATAAGGGTGACCTGGCGCCGGACGGTGGTCAGCTGAGGCCCAATATCGTTTGGTTCCAGGAGGAAGTACCCATGATCGAGCATGCGATACCCGTTATGCAATCGGCCGATATTTTTGTGCTGATCGGTTCGTCGCTGTTGGTATATCCGGCTGCCGGACTATTGCAGTTCCTGCCGCGGGATACGCCCAAGTACGTGATCGATAAAGTGGTGCCGGAGGTGTCGTACGATCATATTATCCCGATCGAAAAGCCGGCCACGGAAGGTATTGTGGAATTGCTGGATGTGTTGTTAAAGCAGGCTAGGGGATGAGATCCTTCGCTAGGCTCAGGATGACAGGCTTCCTCGGGGTAGTTGATGCTTTACACGCTGGGAAAGCCAGCTAACTGCTGAGTTCCTTCGCTGCGCTCAGGATGACAATCGTCCTCTTGGTAGTTGATGCTTTACACGCTGGTAAAGCCAGCTAATTGATGAGATCCTTCGCTGTGCTCAGGATGACAACGGACCTCTTGGTGTTCATGCTTTACACGTTAATAAAGCCAGCTTACTGGTGAGATCCTTCGCTGTGCTCAGGATGACAACGGACCTCTTGGTGTTCATGCTTTACACGTTAATAAAGCCAGCTTACCGGTGAGATCCTTCGCGATGCTCAGGATGACAACGGACCTCTTGGTGTTCATGCTTTACACGCTGGTAAAGCCAGCTAAGGGATGAGATCCTTCGCGATGCTCAGGATGACAACGGACCTCTTGGTGTTCATGCTTTACACGTTAATAAAGCCAGCTTACCGGTGAGATCCTTCGCGATGCTCAGGATGACAACATTCCCCGTGGTGCTTGATGCTTTGCACGCTGGTAAAGCCAGCTAAGGGATGAGATCCTTCGCTGCGCTCAGGATGACAATCGTCCTCTTGATACTTGCTACTTGATACCTGATACTAAAAAAATGAGATCCTTCGCGATGCTCAGGATGACATCTAACATCTATCGTCTAATATCTATCATCTAACATCTAACGTCTAACCCCTAACAATGAACACCCATAAAAAGCGCCCGAAGGCGGTCGATAACTCGGGCTTCAGCGATAACAGCAGTGCGGAAGGCTGGCGCCTGATCAACAAAGATGGTAGTACCAACCTGAAAAAGACAGGCATTCCTTTTTACCGCAGGATCAGTATCTACCATACTTTACTGAAGATGAAACGGGGCAAGTTCCTCGTTGCGGTATTCCTGTTTTATACCGTTATGAATCTCTTCTTCGCCTGCCTGTATATGCTGATCGGTATCGACCGTTTATCGGGCAGTACCCGGGGCAGTACTTTCTTCGACGATTTTTCGCAGGCCTTTTTCTTTAGCTCGCAAACCCTTACCACGGTGGGTTATGGGCACATTGCGCCGGTGGGCCTTATTGCCAATTCCCTGGCTTCTATCGAATCGTTCCTGGGTATTATGACCTTTGCTCTGGTTACCGGTATGTTCTATGCGCGCTTTTCCCGGCCCAAGGCCTATATCCGTTTCAGCGATAATGTGCTGGTGGCGCCGTTCAAGGAGGGGCGTGCATTGATGTTCCGTATGGCGACCGATAAGAACAACCATCTTACCGATGTGGAAGCCCAGGTTACCGTAGCGGTACATATCCTGGAGGAAGGTAAACGGTCTACTAAATTTTACCAGCTGCCCCTGGAGATCAACCGGATCAATTCGCTGGCCATCAGCTGGACCTGTGTGCACCACCTTAACGAAGATAGCCCGCTGAGCGGCTTCGGCGCCCAGGACTTTAAGAACGGTGCTGTAGAATTGATGGTAACGGTAAAAGCCTTCGACGATCATTTTTCCAATACGGTTCAGCAACGTACCTCTTACGCTGCCGAAGAACTGGTGTACGGCGCCAGGTTTTCTATGATGTACGAAAGAGCGGGCTCGGGTCGCTATACCCAGGTTATGCTCGATAAGCTTAATGCTTACGAAGTCCATACCTTCAGTGCTGATCCGTCGGCTTAGTCTTCCAGCACCTTTTCCTTGCCGGGTTTTATCTTGAAGGTAATACGGTGGTAAGGGCTATGGCCTAATGCCATCACCTGCTTTTTATGAAAAGGGGTGGGGTATCCCTTGTTCTGTTTCCAGTTATATACGGCATAAGACTCGTGCAGGTCTTCCATATAAGCATCGCGATGCGTTTTGGCCAGGATGCTGGCTGCCGCTATGGCTGCGTACTTACCGTCGCCTTTAATAATGCATTCATGGGGAATGCCGAAGTAGGGCGTAAACCGGTTGCCGTCGATCAGCAACAGTTCCGGTACCAGGTGCAATTGTTCTATAGCCATATGCATGGCTTTGAACGAGGCTTTGAGGATATTGATACGGTCGATCTCGTGGTTGTCCACAAAGGCTACGGCCCAGGCCAGGGCCTGTTCTTCCACTACCGGGCGCAACAGGGTACGTTGTTCTTCCGTAAGCTGCTTACTATCGTTCAGCAGGGGATGGTAGAAGTGGGCAGGCAATACCACGGCAGCCGCTACTACCGGACCGGCCAGGCAGCCTCTTCCGGCTTCATCGCAGCCGGCTTCGATCAGGTCTTTGTTAAAGTAAGGCAGTAGCATAAGGGTATCGGTATCGGGGCGTAAAAGTAGCTAAAAATGGGCGTAGCGGCGGGGTTATTTTTCGGTCTTCGGGCCGGGCAATACATCGCTTACCGGTTTGATAGCCTTTTTTACCTTACGGCTAAGGGTAAAGCGCCGGGCTACCGTAAGCCGGTAATTGCCGGTACGTATGGCATACACGCCTTCGTTCGACTTGCCTTCTGTCGTTACCGTACTGTTGACGAGCGAGGCTGTGTAAACCCACCTGCGGCTGTTATATCCCAGGGCCACACGATAGGTAAAGTTGGGCGAAAAACTGATCTTGTCCACATCGCCTTCGTGGGTGCTTTCCCGGCCAAAGTCGATGGGAAGATTGACGGTAAGTGAGCCTGTGGCAAACCAGTTGCGCTTATACACGAAAGTATAGGCATAACCGCCTCCCGGACCGATATTGATGAAGCGGAGCCGTTTTACCTTGCCCTGTGGAAACCGTGCGGCAATTTCGACCGGTATGATCAGGCTATCGCTGTTGATGATGCCGTAATGTACATCGCCGCCCAGCAGGAAGGTGCCCGCCGACCGGGTCTGCCACTCGTTCTGGATCAGGCCGGCCCTGTAGGAGAAGCGCCGGTTGTTGAAGGCATAATAGGCCGAAGCGCCGATAAGCCGCACCCTTATATCGGGACGGATGTAAAAGCCATCCTGGCCCGCAATATAGTCCCTGGGTGAGAGATAATATCCTTTGTAGAACTGCCCGTAAAAATCGATTACCCATTTGCGGCCGTAGAGGTGCGCCTGCATATCGAGGTAGCGGGTCTTACCCCGTTCGCTCCCGTCGCCGTTAAGCCCGGGGAAGCCATAGGCCAGGTTAAGGGAAAAAGAGCGGTACGTAGCGCCCACCCCAAGATTCAGGGTGGTATTGGGCCGGTACCGGAAGGAGGGTATACTGCTGGTGCCGGGCACCTGTATACTGGTATATTTCTGGGAAAGGTAAATACGGCCTGTAATTTCCTGGTCGTAAGACCTGATGTAGGCAGTATCCCTCCCGGCTTTCACCGGGAGGGGCTTTTCTTTTTTCTGTGCAGATGCATTATTTATGGCAAATATGCATATTGCAGCGCATGTTAATCCTGTTCTTACCAAAACTGAAAAAGTTAGATTTTATAAAAAAAGTAACCAGTCTGGCCGGCGGCAGGTTATTTTATTTTCCGCCCTGGTCCGGCTCGAAATCGAGCGAGATGGAATTCATACAAAAACGTTTGTGTGTAGGAGGTGGTCCATCGTCGAAAATATGCCCCAGGTGTGCATCACACCTGCCACACAATACTTCGGTGCGGTTCATACCATAGCTATGGTCGGGTTTATAGATAACACTATTCGACCGGATCGGTTCAAAAAAACTGGGCCAGCCACAGCTGCTTGCAAATTTTGCGTCCGAGCGGAACAACACGTTACCACAGGCTGCGCAGTAATAGGTGCCTTTAGTATCGGCATCCCAGTACTGCCCGGTAAAAGCTCTTTCTGTGGCTGCCTCTCTTGCAACTGCATAGAGATCAGGCGATAATACTTTCTTCCATTCTTCGTTGCTGACTTTCAGATGCGTGGTGTCCGTACGCGAGTAATACGGGTTATTTTTTTGTTGTTTGTCCATTTGGCTGTTAATATTTTGTTTTTGTGCATTACCTTCGCAGCTTGATAATAATATTCCAAGCATTAAAATTGCTGTAATTCTCATTTTTTAAGCGTTTTTCTGCTGAGCATTCCTTTCAACTACGTTTTTATATGAAGAAAAGTTTGTTAACCTTCCTGTTAATGTTCTGCGGTGTTGCAACTTTTGCCCAGGTCAGCGTCCGTGTTGGTGCCGAGGCCGGCGCTACCATGACTATGTTGCGCTACAAAAATAGCGCTTCTGAGTCGAATGCTTCGCCGGCATCACGTATTACCACGCCCGGTGTACGGGCCGGGCTGCTGGCCGATATCGCGCTGACCAAACGTTTTTACCTGCAACCTGGCGTGTTTTACGCCTGGACCAATAGCCGTACCGAACCGGATGCCTTCTATGATAAGGATGTCAAATACCAGGCGTTTAATAAATACAGTATCCATAACCTGCAGATACCTTTATATGCCATGTACAAATCCTCGGTAGAGGGTACGGGCAGGTTTATTATTGGCGCCGGGCCTTACCTGGGTTATGCGTTTTCCGGAAGGCTTAAAGAAAGAAGTTATACGTTTCAACCAATGGGCTCCCAGTTTGTTGTAGAACCAATACAGCAATCGCGGTCGCTTAAGATCGGCGACGACAAAGCAACTGACGAGTTTCGGCCCCTGGACTATGGTGCTACGGCCACCATCGGTTACGAATCCAATGTAGGCTTATATTTCAGGGCACATGGCACCTACGGGCTGGCTAACCTGATGCCGGGCGGAGATAGTGATCATGCGATCCGCAACTGGGGAGTGGGCTTATCGATAGGGTACCTGTTTGGCAGGGATACCTGGTAAGGCACGATTTTTGCAAGAAGTAATAGTACTGGTTAAATAAAGAAATTGCCGGATAGGGGTAATCCCTTTTTTGTTCATCTTAATCTAACAGAATCCACATGAAGAAACTATTGCTTGCAGGTACTTTGGCAACAATAAGCATGGCTGCTTCGGCGCAATTGAAAATAGCACCGGAGATCGGCGCTACGATGTACAGTCATTCCAATAAAACCACCATATTAGGACAATCCGCCACTGAATCTACGGACTTGCAGCCCGGGCTTCGTGCCGGCGCCGTGCTGGACCTTACCCTTTCCGATCATTTTTCGCTGCAGCCCGGTGTGTTTTATGCCTTAAACCGGACCAAATCCGAGTCGTCCAGTACTACGGGAAGTTATACGTATTTAAACAAGAATTCAGTACTCCTGCATGCGGTACAGGTACCCATATATGCCGTTTATAAAACCGGCGAAGAAGGTAGCGGCCGTTTCTTCGTTGGGCTGGGTGGTTATATCTCCTATACGATTGCCGGTACGCAGAAATCTGAAACCGCTACGACAGCGGGCGGTATAACCACAGATAAAAAAAGCAGCCTGAAAATGAAGTTAGGGAATGATAAAACCGATGAATTGCGACCGCTCGACTATGGCCCGAGTGCCATGCTGGGTTATGAACTGGCCAACGGGCTCTATTTCCGTGGTCATTTTAACTATGGACTCGCCAATATGTTGCCCCAGGGTAATAGCGATGCGTATACGAAAAGTATGAGCTTCGGTATATCGGTAGGCTATTTCTTTGGCAGCGCCGGTGGTTATAACGGCTGGTAAGCCATCCTAATCTTCTGAATCAACTTTATAATTACAGGGATCCCTGCCAGGGGATCCTTTTTTATCTCCGGGCGGTTCCCGGCTTCCCGGTCAGGGGCGGCTGATTTGCTTTTGGGCGTTCCGGGAAGCATGCCGCAGCCCCTTCATCCGGAGCAAATGCTGTGCAACCCTGGTATAAGGCATCTAAGGCAACTCGTGTTAGCTGCCTTAGATTGTTGTCCTATCTACAGATGAGCGCTACAGATATCTGAGTTCCGGTCCGGCTTTATTGGCGCTTTGCCCTTACCTTTGCGCAAAATTTACCATTCAGGGCAATAAAATGGATACGAATCGCAAGAATAAGATCGTCGCTTACTGGTTGTTAACCGGCATTTTTATGATCATCGTCCAGGTACTTTTGGGTGGCGTTACCCGCCTTACCGGTTCCGGGCTTTCGATTACCGAATGGAAACCCATTATGGGCGCATTGCCCCCGATGGGCGAAAGCGAGTGGCAGGCTGCCTTTCAGAAGTACCAGGGTATTGCCCAGTACAAGTATCTCAACAATCACTTTACCCTTGGCGATTTTAAATTTATCTTTTTCTGGGAATGGTTTCACCGGTTGTGGGCCAGGTTCCTGGGCGTGGTGTTCGCCATACCGTTTATCTATTTCATCGTTAAACGGTACTTCAGCAAGGATATGGTTATCCCCCTGGTGATCCTCTTTATCCTGGGCGGTGCACAGGGCCTTATCGGCTGGATCATGGTAGATAGCGGGCTGAACGATACCAACCTGTATGTAAATCATATCAAGCTGTCGATACATTTTATATCGGCACTGGTATTGCTGTGTTATACCCTTTGGTTTGCGCTTAAGCTACTCGTACCTGCACGCGATATTGTGCGCGATAAACCACTGCACAATTTCCTGCTGGGCGCTATCGTGCTGCTTACCGTACAGCTGATCTACGGCGCTTTTATGGCAGGACTCAAAGCCGCTATGGCAGCCGCTACCTGGCCTACCATTAACGGCGACTGGATTCCTGCGGGCCTGGGCAGCAATAGCTGGATCAACCACCCGATCAATGTCCACTTTGTACACCGTGGCCTGGCTTATATCTTATTTGTGGTGGTAATTGCCGGCTTTGTAAAGGTGAGCCGTGTGGCTCGTCAAACGGGCTCTGCAACGCTTTTGCGTTCGGCGCGTTACCCGCTCGTGCTGGTATGCCTGCAGGTATTGCTGGGTATCTTTACCGTGATCAGTGCACCTAAGATCGTACCCGGCCACTTCGGCCTGTTCGAGATCCTGGCCGAAGCGCACCAATTGGTTGCCATGTTCCTGCTCATTGCGCTTACCGTTCAGTTGTTCCTGGTCCGGAGCAAAGGAGCCGGCAGCCTGGCCTGATCAGCTGACGATGCCGTTTTTAACGGCATACATAACCAGGCCCGCCGTGTTGCGCACACCGATTTTTTCGAGCAGTACCGAACGGATACCTTCCACGGTGCGGGGACTTAAGAAGACCATTTTACCGATCTCGGCGGCGGTATGTTCCTGGCAGATGAGTTTCAGGATCTCGGTCTCTTTTTCATTCAGTTTTATCTCTTCCCTGAACCTGGGTTCGCGCCTGTTCTGCTGTACGATCTTTCGCAGCATCACGGTATTGACCAGGTCGTTAAAGTAATAGCCGTTTTCGACTGCGGCATGTATGGCGTTTTTGATCTCGGCCGGTTCTGCATTTTTAAGCAGGTAACCGTTGGCGCCGGCTTCCATCATGTGCAGGATAAAATGCTCGTCGTCGAACATGGTCAGCACAATAACCTTCAGGTCCTCGTAACGGGTCCGTATCTCTTTCAGCACTTCCAGCCCGTCCATCTCCGGCATTTTCAGGTCGAGCAGTATCACCTCGGGTTGCGCCTGTTCCAGCAGGCGAAGCAGCTCCGTGCCGTTGGCCGCTTCCCCCGTGCATTTGATCTTATGATCGTCGGCCAGGGTCATCTTAAGGCCCTGCCTGAATATCTTGTGGTCGTCGGCGATAATGTATTGAATAATGGCCATGGATATATGTTTTTAGGGTAGCGTAAACGGTACGGTTAAGCGGATCGCAAATGCATTAGCCTCCAGCTGCTCGAAGCAGATCTGTGCCCGGATGGACTTTAGCCGGGTCATGATATTCTTGAGGCCGATGGCTCCTTTTTTATAGATCAATTCTTCGTACAGTTGCTGGGTAATGCCGATACCGTTATGATGGATCGATACAATCAGTTGTTGTTCCTGCAGGGCCGAGCTTATCGTCAACGAACGGGCATGGGCATGTTTGATGATATTATTCGTCAGCTCTTGTACCACGCGGTATACCGACAGTTCGGTCTGCTCTTCCAGTCGCGGTATATCCTGTGCTATGGTATAGGAGGCCTGTACGCTTTCCGAATTATTGATCATATCGGCCAGCGACTGCAGCGATACCTGCAGGCCCAGGTAGTAAAGCGTGGAGGGTTGCAGTTTATGGGCGATGTTGCGGATCTTTTGCAGGCTCTCGTCCAGCAATACTTTCGATTGCAGGATAAGGCTGTTGTCGTCGGGCCGGCCGGCGGCCGTGGACAGGTATAGCCGTATAGAGGCAAGGGTAGGGGCTACATCGTCATGCAGTTCAGATGCGATGCGCATGCGTTCTTCTTCTTCGCTTTGTATCGATGCATGCAACAGTTCCTGTTGTTTGCTGTGGTTCAGTTGCTCGATCTGGATCTGGGTCTGGATTACCCGGCGTTGATACAGGACTACGAACACGATCACGCCCATGGCCATGAGTAACATGGCCGAAACGCCCAGTATCACGATCGAGGTAGTGTTCAACGTTCCTGTTTTTGTATTAAAGCTATGCCTAATAAGATATTTTTCAAAATATTGATTACCTGGAAGAGGGTGAACCAGAGTTGAGACAGCGCTTTTTTATCTGCTGCAGATTTGATATTGGCGGTATAAAGGAACATAAAGAAGGCGCCGGAAGCAAACAGCAGCACAGCCGTATTGACCCAGAAAAAAGACGAACGTTCGGCGGAGCGGCTATTCTGCTCCCGGAGCAGCATATAAAAACCGGTAAGCGCAAGTACAATGTAGAGCAACAGGAACATGGTGATGCCCATGCGGTTCAGTGTGAACCAGCCCGGGCCCAGACTGGTTGTTGTCAGAAAAAACAGGATGCCGCTGGCCAGTATGATATAAAACAAGGTATTCCTCCGGAGGAATACCTTGTTCTTATAAAAGAAAAGTAAACATAGAAATTCAATCCCGGCAAAAATATTACCCGGCAGGGAAAGTTGTATCTCCTGTTGCCTGAGGTAATAAGTAAGCAGGTCTGTCGTGAGGCTGAACAGGCAGTACCACCAGATTATACTTGATCGCTGTCGAAAGCCGGCGATCAAAGGAAAAAAGGGAGCAAGCGTTGACAGCAGTACTAGCATTATTTGGGCATCAGGTTTTGGGTAAATTCCTGAACAAGCGCAGCAGTAATTCTGGGGTCTTCAGAGCTGTAGTCATAAAACTGCATACCTCTGTCCTGGGCAAGGAAACGGAAAATAACAACATCATCCATGCATCCGTTGACATTAATCCGTTTGCCTAGTGAAAACTCAATTTCTGAAATGGCTGACCAGGTGTAAAACTCCATGAGGCTTATGAACAGGGTCAGCGGATAAAATGCAATATCGTTAGCCGGAGTCGCGATAGCGCGCTCTTGCAGTGTGAGGTCGAATTTAGGAGCATCGTCACTGCCTGTATTTTTAAGTTGTATACAATACTTTGCATAGTCTTGATAACCTTTGCCATTTTTGATAAGCGTTTTTATATCCTTGACGCTTTTTCTGTCAAATGGGATTCTGGCATATTCATTGATATTGAATTGTCTGAAATGAAGTAAGGCCATGTTCTGAAATTCAGCTTCCTCCCGTTTATGGGCGCCTAAGACATATAAGATATGACTAAGGTTTTCCCAATCGAAAACCATCAATACGGAATGTGCTTGGATGTTGCTCATAAGAAATGTTTTTGTGAATGAATAAATGATTTTTAGTAAATGTAGTGCAACATCATTCACCTTGCAATAGTACGCATTTTAACTAAGTATTTCTATTTTTTGTATAATAGCTACAGTGCTATTATTCAGCGTTTTGATCTCTTTTAAAATCCGTATTTCCCCGGCCGGATCACGTAGTTCCACGCAGCCTTTTTGTAAATTATTACGTATTAAATTTACGTGAATTTCCTATTGTGGGGCATTAATCAACACGCTAATTTTGTATACAAACCGGTAGCCGCCAGCATCGCCATCACCTGCACAACACCATCTTACCGGCAATACGGTCCGGCCCTGTTATACTCCCCGTTATCCCGTCTCTCCCCCACAACACTAAAACACAACCACCATGAAAGGAATCGATATATTGACGCCGGTGCGCAAATTCGCCAGTTTCCTGTTTGCCCATTTTTTTGAAAAGATCAGCGAACTGCTGCATGCAAGGGGCAGTATACCGGCTAATGACCTGATGAAAGATACGCTCGCGACCCTGTTGAGTGCGGGTATGATGCTGATCTTCAACCTTACGGGCCTGCTGGTCTTCCTCTTCCTGCCGCAGGGACGCGATGTATTGCTTATCGTGTCGGAAGATATTACCGATGGTAAGATCGGCAGTCTTTTCTGGCTGGCCTTCGGAACGCTGGTCTGGAGCCTGTTTTCGGAGTTTGGTATGCGTTACGCTATCTATGTGACCGACAATTCGGGTGTCAGTCTTTCTGAAGCAAGGGTCAACTGGCGCAGGAGCCTGCAGGTGGTTATCTCCGATGTCTTTATTATCCTGCCTTTTCTTATCGTTATCCTGGGTATGGTCTTTAACCGGCCCATAAGCGATGTGATCGCCAACGCCCGCAACTGGTATGTGGCCCAATGGGCGCCGGTCGTAGTACTTTACCTGCTCATGACGGCTGTGGCGCATGTTTATTTTATCCGTAAGAAAGATACCCCCGCAGTTGCAACGGCTGCTGTTACCGGCGACCAGACGGCTATAGCGGCAGTGCAGTCCGATATGCCCGGCAGTAATAAACCCACTAAGCCCTTGCCGCAACAAAGTAAGCTGATGGATAAACTGCGTGATTTTATACAGCTTTCTAAAGAAGAACAGGAATGGTGCGGAAAACTGACCGGTATTTATAACCCTTTTATCTTTTTACTGCCCAAGCCTTCCAACTTTATCGGCGAGGCCAGGGAGCGCTATCTTAATTTTGAACAGTTGTTCTCGCAATTGTCACCTGCAGAGCGTAACCGTTTCCCGCAGAACACCGCCTACCTTTCGGAGTGTTCGGTAGTACCCGCGGCCTTTTCCCTGATCAAGTATACCGAAGACTATAATTACAAAGACGCCGATAATGGCGGCAAGCAGGAATGGGAGCTGCCGGGAGCCATCTGTAACGGGCGGTACCGTTGGGTATATTTCGTACCCGGTAGCTTTTATGCCCGGCTGCATCGCATGCTCTATCTTATCGTCGGGCTTAGCCTGTTGTTCCTGGTTTTGATGTTGCTGTTCCCGGCAACCTATTACGAAAACATCGGCGCACCGGGTTTGCTTACCCTTGCTTTCGCTTGCTGGACCGGCGTTTATATCGGTGTGCTTTACGTGGATTATGCTGTGTTCCGCAGGGGCAAGCCTTTACAGCCCGGTATGCCTGAAGAGCCGGAAGGAGGCCCGCGGCGGTATATAGAACCCCTGTATGGCAAAGGCAACTGGTGGCGCAGCGTGCTGTCTTTAAGAGCTATCCTGCTGACCCTCGTATTGCTGAGTTCCGCCTTTAACGACGATCACCCGGTACGGATGAACGGGCAGGCTGGTATGGATAACCGGCCGGATATGATCGTTCATTTCAGGGAATGGTTCCGGCATTACCAGCTTACTGCTTCCCGCTTCCGGGACCTGGAAACAAAAACCAGCGACAGTGTGTTCTACCCCATAGTATTGGTTTGCGCAGAAGGCGGCGCCTTGCGCACTGCGGCGTATACCAGTATGATGCTGGGCACGATACAGGACAGTCTTGTGAAAGAAGGCATTGACTTTAAAAGCACGGTATATGCTTATTCCGGTATATCGGGAGGTAGTCTTGGCCTGGCTTTTTTCAACACCATCGCGTATATGGATGGCCGGCATAATGCTGCTTTCAGCTACCGTGCCAAGGGCCGCGATTTTTTTACGGCCGATTACCTGGCTGCCGTCATTGCCCGTATGTGTTACTCCGAAGTGGTGCAATTGCTCCTGCCCTGGCATGTCGAAAAGTTTGACCGGGCCATAGCCCTGGAAAGCAATTGGGAAAGCAGCTACGACAAGATCGGGCCGGATAATTATTTTTCTACCGACTATTTGACCTTATGGCACAGGATTGGCCGTGAGCGTGGCATTGGCGCTTACCCGGCCTTGTTTATCAATACCACCGAAGTAGAATCGGGTCTTCAATGCTGGCTTACCAATGTGAAGCCCGATACTGCTATGTTCTACGCCCAGGAGCGCGACCTGTTGCGGAACAAGATCAGGGGTGGTATCAATTACAGCACCATGATCAATTTCAGTACCCGTTTCCCGCTCTTGTCTCCCGCCGGTTGCCTGCCGCAAAGCCCTGCTCATAAGTTACATTATGTAGATGGCGGTTATGTAGAGAATACGGGTTCGGCTACCATGACGGAGATCCTGCGTTGTATCGGGCCGGCCATCGATACCTTTGCAGCCCATGGTATTTATATCCGCCCCTTCGTAGTTACGCTCCGCTTTGGTGAAGATGCTACCAACAGCGGCGAACTGAATATGGGTAACGAACTTTCGGAAATTGTAGCCGGCATCTATAACGTAAGAGGCGGCAGAGTAAGGATGGCAGAACGGGAACTGGAAGACATGGTGCATAAGCGCCAGGGCAGGGTAATACCATTAAGACTGGCGCGGAATGTAAAGGAAGTACCGATGAACTGGGTACTCTCGGCGCGAAGCCTCCGGAACCTGGATACCTTCGTCAACATAACCTGGAAGCAGCGTTGGGATAATTGTCTGTCCGGGATGTATTGCTTTAATAAGCAAAAGTACCTGCGGTTATCGCAGGCGCAACCGGCAACGGGCAGTCCCTGTGAATAAAAAAGAGGAGCGCAATGCTCCTCTTTTTTTATGTAATCTTCTACTGCTTTATTCTTCTACTACGAAGCCGCCGTTCTGGTAGTGTATGATGTATAACTTATTATTTTCGAGGTACTGGAAGTCGTTATCCTTAGACCAGGAATATTCGATATCATAGCGGGTAAACTGCGCTGCGCTTACATCGGAGATATGCCTGTTGAACACGGGACCGTACTTGTCCAGCAGCGAAGCCGTCCAGTACAGGGTTTCGTAGCCCCGGTACACCATTTCGTTCGGGCTGCCCCCGAAATTATTTTTGTAAGCCGTATTGATATACCGCCCCGGCCCGGTAGTGGGATCGAAGTAGAATGGCGAGGTATAATAAATGCTCATACCCATGTAGGCGCTGCTCTGGCTCAGGCCACGCATCGACTTCCAGGAGGGCATTCCGAAGATCTCGAAGCGGTATTCGCGGGGCAGGGTGGCGATTACATTCAGCACCTGTTCGGCCTTGGCTGTTTCCAGGATGCCGATAAACACTACGTTCACCTCGTTTTTACGGAACATTTTAGCCATAGCGGCAGAGTCGGGAATCTTTGCCGAGCAATCGACTGCATCCAGGTGCTTCTCATCGGCGAGGGCATCGGTAAGCTGGTTGTAGGCTTCTTTCTCACCCGCTGTAGCGCTGCTGTGGAAAATAAATTTAGGGCTGCGGTTAAATTTCTTGTCTGCGTATTTGATCAGCTGCCTGAGGTGCGTCTTCAGTGTAGGTTGCAGCAGGACGAAATAAGGATTGTCTTTTACCCCGGCATCCGAAGGCGATAAGGCGGAGATGAAATTGATCTTATGTTTTTTTGCGAATGTGGCAATGGCCGGTATATCGGGCGATTGCAGGGATCCGATAATGAGGTCAGAAGAGTCGAGCACGCGGCGGGTGGTCAGTTGGGCGATGGTGCTGGTCGCGTTGCTGATATCGTGCACGTACAGCTCTATCTTATACCGTTTGGTCTTTAGCGAGTCGGCAGCGATACTGATGCCTTCATAAAAGCTGAGCGATTGCTGCAGGTGCTCCGGCACTTTGCTGTATACGGGTTTACCGTTCTGTACCAGGCTGTTCAGTTGCAGGGGTAGTAATACATCGATGCGGTACACTTCTTTAAGGTCGCGCTCGTCGTATTCCGGCTCCTTCTTCTGCTTCAGTTTAGGCTCGTCTTTTTTCGTTGTTTTTTTATTGTTGTTGTTCTTCTTGGGTTTGCTTTTTTCTTCTTTTTTAAAGATCTTTTTCCAGAACTGCGCATGAACGGGCGTAGTGCTGAAGCAGGAACAGGCAAAGCAGAAAAACAGGATGGTGTAGTATTTTTTCATAGGTCGGAAAGCGGGCCGGATTGCCGCAGCAATAACGGTTGTTATTTTATACAAAATGAAAATACCAGCCGGGGGCCGGTTGCAAATCTAAATAAAAGCCGGCGACAGACGGTATTTTAGCAATATTTTTTGAATTCATAATATTGTCAGACAGCTCTTTAAAACGGGGCAATTGGATAAACCTATAATTCTCTTTACTTTCGCGGCATGTCCGAATTAAGTTTTACAGAAGAGAATTACCTGAAAGCGATCTACTACCTGCAACAGGAAAGTGCGACGCAGGATGTGTCTGTAAATGAGATCGCAGAACGCATGAGCACCCGGCCCGCTACGGTAACGGACATGCTGCGCAAACTCTCGGACAAAAAACTGATCCATTACGAAAAATACAAAAAGACCAAACTCAGTAAAACCGGCACGGGCAGCGCTTTGCAGATCATCCGCAAACACCGCCTCTGGGAAGTATTCCTGCATGAAAAACTGAAGTTCTCCTGGGACGAGGTGCATGTAGTGGCCGAAGAGCTGGAGCATATCCGGTCGGCACAACTGATCGAACGCCTCGACGAGTTCCTGGGGTTTCCCCGTTTCGATCCGCATGGCGATCCTATTCCCAATGCGGCGGGCGAAATTATGCCGGCCTCCAACACCACGTTGGCCGAGTCGGAGCCAGGTAAAAAGTTAAAACTGGTGGCGGTAAAAGACACTTCTTCCGCCTTCCTGCAGCATCTCGAGCGCTTTGGCCTGCATATCGGCATTGCCTTACTGGTGAAGGAACAGCTGCCTTTCGATAAAAGCGTTATGGTCGCAATCGGTAATAAAGAACCGGTGATGCTCTCCGAAAAAATAGCCGTAAACCTACTCGTGATCGAAGCCGGTAAAAAATAGCCGGTATTGGTTAATCCCGCCCGATCCTATAGTTTTGCCGCTACGAATATCCAGACATTATGATCCAGACTGCCACTTATACCGCGCTTTGCGAAGAGCTGAGCCGTAGCCATACGACCCTGATCGCCGTATCTAAAATGAAACCCGCGGGTGATATCCAGGCCCTGTACGACCTGGGACAGCGCGACTTCGGCGAGAACTACGTACAGGAACTGGTCGAAAAACAGGCGCAGTTGCCCGGCGATATCCGCTGGCATTTTATCGGGCACCTGCAATCCAATAAGGTAAAATACATAGCGCCCTTCGTCTCCCTCATTCACGGCGTCGACAGTTTTAAACTGCTGACCGAGATCAATAAACAGGCCGAAAAGCTGGGCCGCAACATCGAATGCCTCTTACAGGTACATATTGCTACCGAAGAGACGAAGTTTGGCCTGGATGAAAAAGAATTGCTGGAAGCCCTGGAGTATTATACGGCACAGCAGGATAAACTGCAGCATATAACCATCCGCGGACTGATGGGCATGGCTTCTTTTTCGGAAGACGAGGCGCAGGTACGTGCCGAATTCCGTAGCCTGAAGGCCCTGCACCACCTGGCGGCGAAAAGTTATTTCCTGGGCGATAGCAGGTTCAATATCCTTTCGATGGGTATGAGCGGCGACTATAAAATGGCGATCGAAGAGGGTAGTACCCACGTGCGGGTAGGCAGCCTGCTGTTCGGTAACCGCAAGCCCTGACCGGTTTCAAAAAATACTTTACCAGGGTTTTTAACCTTTGCGCTTTCTCCCGGTCTAACCCGAGCTGAATTTTCTTCAGATATCCGTTCCTTTTATGAATTATAATTTATCTCCAGGTTTTACGATACGGCTGCATCGCCGCGCAATTACAGATCCGTTGAGGCGTGTGCTGGTTTCCGGCGGGCTCTGCTGCCTGGCTTTGCTGGCGGGATGTAAGGGTAAGGGCAAGGAGAAGGAAGGCAAAGGCGGCGGTCCCAAGGTATTGCAGGCCGAAGCCGTAGTGGTAAAGGCAGCGCCCCTTTCTTCCGTATATCAAAGCAGTGGCACTTTGCTGGCCAACGAAGAGATCAGCGTGTACCCCGAAGTAAGCGGCAGGATCACCGCCATCAATTTTAAAGAAGGCACCAATATAAAAAAAGGCGATCTGCTGGTCCAGCTTTTCGATAGCGACATCCGGGCCCAGATCCGTAAGCTGAATGCCCAACGCGAACTGCAGATCATTACCAAAGGACGCCAGGACGAACTCCTGCAGATCAATGGCATCAGCCGGCAGGAGTACGATAATACCGTTACGCAAATCGCGGCTATCGATGCCGATATTGCGGCCGGCGAAGCGCAGCTGCGACGCCTGCAGATACGGGCCCCCTTCGATGGGGTAATCGGTCTGCGTAATGTAAGTGTGGGGGCCATTGTGTCTATGACCACGCTTATTACCACCATTCAACAGGTCAATCCCTTAAAACTCGACTTCCCCGTTCCCGAACAATATAACGGCGCTATCCGTACCGGCGATCCGGTACATTTTACCGTGGCCGCCCTGCGCGATACGCTGAAAGGCAATATCACTGCGTTGCAGCCCTTAGCCGACGCCACTACCCGCACTATCACGATGCGCGCCCTGGTACCCAATGCCGATCGCAAACTGATACCCGGTGCTTTTGCCAATGTGTTTATTACCCTGGGCAGGAATAATAATGCCATTATGATTCCTTCGCAGTGTATCATCCCGACTACAAGAGATAAAAAAGTAGCCGTGCTGCGTAACGGCAAGGTAGACCTGGTGACGGTGACCACCGGTATGCGCCTGGTAGCTGAAGTAGAGATCCAGCATGGCTTACAGCCCGGCGATACCGTAATCGCAACGGGTATTATGCAACTTAAAAAAGATATGGAAGTAAAAGTGACTAAAATCAGGGAATAGCAAAATTCCTGTTTTGCACAGCATTACCGCTCTATGTAATACCAAAGCAGCGCCTCTTTCAGGGGCGCCGCTTTTATATAGTTTAGTTTAAACAAAACTTCTTACTGACCAAAAGCGGTCCAGCCCTGCGCAATCAGTTTATGTTTATTGCCGTTGCGGGTAATCAGCTGCGCGCCTTCCGACTCTTCGGTCATATAACCGATCACGCTGATCTTTTCGGAGATACGCAGTTTATCATAGTCCTCCTGTTTTACGGTAAAGAGCAATTCGTAGTCTTCGCCGCCGCTCAGGGCGCAGGCTGTAGGATCGATATCGAATTTATAAGCCACTTCACGGGTTTCGTCGTGAAAGGGTATTTTATCTTCATGGAGTACGCAGCCCAGTTTGCTTTGTTTGCACAGGTGCAGGATCTCCGAGCTCAGGCCATCGCTCACATCCATCATCGAAGTAGGCATAATATCCTGTTCGGCCAGCCATTCTACAATGTCCACACGGGCTTCGGGTTTCAGCAGGCGGCCCACTACATAGGCCCTGTTGTCCAGGTCGGGCTGGATGCCGGAGTTTTCGAGGAATATTTTCTTTTCGCGTTCCAGCAATTGCAGGCCCAGGTAAGCCGCGCCCAGGTCGCCGCTCACACAGAGCAGGTCGCCCTTGCCGGCGCCTTTACGGGTAACGAATTTATTGGGTGTTACCTCGCCTATAGCCGTTACGCTGATGATAAAGCCTTTCTGCGAGCTTACGGTATCGCCGCCCACGAGGTCCACATTGTACTGTTCGCAGGCTGCATATACGCCTTCGTAGAACTCTTCGAGCGCTTCTACCGAAAAGCGGTTGCTGATGCCGATATTGAGGGTGATATGGGTTGGCGTGGCATTCATGGCGCAGATATCGCTCAGGTTCACCACCACCGATTTGTAGCCCAGGTGCTTGAGCGGCGTATACATCAGGTCGAAATGAATGCCTTCTACCAGCATATCGCTCGAGATCACACTCTGTTTCCCGAACTGGTCGATTACTGCGGCATCGTCGCCGATGCTTAAAATCGTTCCCGCCTGGCGGGTATCGTTGTTCTTGGTTAAATGATCGATCAGGCCAAACTCCCCAAGCGTCCCTATTTCCGTACGTTCTGCGTCCATATGTTTTTTATTTGTATTGATAAGGATAATAGAAAAAGAGCGGGCCAGGTTTATTACATTTGTAGCTTAAAATTGCTCAACAGCCCGTTATGCGTATTTCTTTTGTCGTTGTTTTAGCGTTGCTGCTTTCTTTTTCCGCCTGCAAAGAAAAGCAAAATTCTACATCTGCTAAAAAAGAACCTGTAGCCGATACTACAGGCCAAGTTGTGGACACGACCTCGGGCGAGACGTATTTCTCGATCAGGGCCTTCTTCGACGATCAGTGGACCACCCGTAAAGGTATGCCTTACACCTTATTGCGTGTCGAGAAAAACGATGGCAGGACCGACAGCGCATTTGCCGACCTCGACAGCTTGTTGTGGCAGGAACTGCGCGGGCCTTTCGACCGGGCCGATATCAGCGATAAAAAGTTTGCCGGCTTATATAATTTCGAGATGTTCGACGATGAGGCCACACAGACCTCCAACCTGAATTTCGATGCCAAAAAGCCGGAGCTTTACATGCAGAAGATGTATATCACCGTCGACCAGTTTTCCCGCAGGGTGCAATCGGTATATATCGAAACCCGCGCCACAGGCGAAGGGTACACCCACAGCCAGAAACTGAACTATATTCCCGATCGCATAATACAGATCCAGGACTTTGAAACACCTGCGGGCGCGCCGGCCCGGCACCGTACTGTCGAATACCGTTACAAATATTAACCCTTTACCGGCCCCGGGGCCCGTTTGATCATGCTTCCATTTTTTTATCAGCCATCAGTGCCCGCAGGCGACAGCTTTACGCTCGACGAGGCTACCTCCAAACATGTGATCCAGGTATTGCGTATGCAGGAAGGCGAACCGCTTATCATTACCGATGGCAAGGGGCTGAAATGTACTACCCGGATTGCCGTAGCCGAACGTAAGCGATGCCTGGTCAGGATTACAGAGCGGCATACCGCGCAACCCAGGCCCAGCGCCTTTTCGTTGGGTATCGCCTTTACCAAAAACAACAGCCGTAACGAATGGCTGCTCGAAAAGGTAACGGAGCTGGGCGCCGAACATATTTACCCGATCATCTCGGCCCGTACGGAAAAAGATAAGTTTAATGCCGAGCGGCTCAATAATATCCTGGTGTCTGCCATGCTCCAGTCCCAACAGTCCTTCCTGCCTGTACTGCACGAACCGGTAGCCCTGAAGAAGCTGGTAGCCGGCGTGGGCGAAGCGCAGAAGTTCGTGGCCCATTGTATGGACGGCGATACGAAGAGGTCGCTGGTACGCGAACTGCAACCCGGCAGGGATACCCTGGTGCTTATCGGCCCCGAGGGCGACTTTACGGCAGATGAAGTATCTTTATGCCTGGCCCATGACTTTGTCCCGGTAAGCCTCGGCGATAACCGCCTGCGTACCGAAACAGCCGGATTGTATGCCTGTACTGTTTTTAATGCTTTGAACTATGCGTAATGTTGTAGCCGGATTGCTTTTGTTGTTAGGTTGCTATAGCCAGGCCCATGCACAGCGGGCCAGGCTGGCCTTGCTTGTCTATGGCGGCGGCGGCGACTGGTATGCCAATCCTACGGCGCTTAAAAACCTGGCCCAGTTCTGCAACCAGCAGATGCATACCAGCTTCGATACCCGGGAAGCCCAGGTGGAGGCGGGCAGCGCCGAGCTGTTCAACTATCCTTTTGTACATGCCACGGGGCATGGCCGTATGACCTTTAGCGATGCCGAAGCGCAAAACCTGCGCATCTATCTCGAAGGCGGCGGCTTCCTGCATATCGACGATAACTATGGCATCGATCCGTATGTGCGGCCCGAAATGAAAAAAGTATTCCCCGAACTGGACTTCGTTGAACTGCCGTTCAGCCACCCGGTATACCACCAGCAGTTTAATTTTCCGAATGGTCTGCCCAAGATCCATGAACACGACGGCAAACAGCCGCATGGTTATGGCCTGGTCTACAAAGGCCGCCTGGTCTGCTTCTACACCTACGATTGCGATCTGGGCGACGGCTGGGAAGACGCCGAAGTGCATAACGACCCGGCCGAAAAACGGCAACAGGCGCTGCAGATGGGCGCCAATATTATCCGTTATGTCTTCTCCGGCAAGCCGCAGTCCTGAGCAGCTCAGAACAGGTTGCGGATCTCCGATTTCAATAACTTACCCATAGCATTGCGGGGCAGGCTGTCGGCTACGATCCAGCGCCTTGGCGTTTTATAGGCTGCAAGCCTGTTGCTCAGCCATTCCTTTACGGTATCTACCGTTGCGGTGCCGGTAAAGGCCGCAGCAATTACCTCGCCCCATTCTTCGCTGGGCAGGGCCACTACCGCGCATTCCTTTACTCCGTTGCATTCCAGTATTTCGTTCTCGATCTCGAGTGCCGAGATCTTATAACCGCCCGATTTGATAATGTCGCTCGAACTGCGCCCCAGGATGCGGTAATCGCCGTCTGCATCGAACTCCACGATATCGCCCGTCCTGAACCACTTACCGGAAAAGGCTTTGCGGGTTGCCTCTTCCTTTTGCCAGTACCGGCGAAACACCGTAGGACCGCATACCTGCAATTCGCCCGGTATGCCCGGGGCCTGTATCTCGGCTTCCTGTTCATCTACGATCCTTATCTGCACAAAAGGCAGGGGAAGGCCTACATAACCCGGTTTGCGCAGCCCCTGCAGCGGGTTAGAGAGGATCATGCCGGTTTCGGTCATGCCATAACGTTCCAGGAGGGTATGCCCGCTGATCTGCCGCCAGCGTTCCAGCACCGAAAGGGGCAGCGCCGCCGAACCGCTTACCATCAGCCGCATGGCCTGCATGCCCTGTTGCCAGGATTGCTGTTGCTGCTGCGGCAACTGGTCGAAGTATTGGATCAGTTTATGATAAACCGTCGGAACGGCCATAAACAGGCTCAGCGCGCCGCTGCCCAGGCGGCCGGCTACATAGGCGGCATCAAAGCCGCTTCGCATCTCGCAGGCAGCACCGTTGTACAGGGCGCAGCAGGTAATATTGATCACGCCATGCACATGGTGCATGGGCAGTACATTCAGGATACGGTCGGCCGAGGTCCAGCCCCAGGCCTGTGTCAGCGACTCCAGCTGGGTGGCGATCTGTTCGTGCGACATCACCACGCCTTTAGGCTTGCCCGTTGTACCGCTGGTATAGATCATCAGGGCATCGGCCGGGGGAGCCACATCGGGCAGGGGGCTTGCTGCTGCCGCTGTTTCCAGTGCCGTGTATGCTACCGCTACCGGTTGCTGCCGGTTGCTTTCCAGGGCCAGGGTTTCAAAATTGCTGTCGTAGATCAGTAAACGGGCGCCGGTATCGGCCAGCAGGTAACGGATCTCTTCGGCCGTGTGTGCTGTATGTACCGGCACGGCTATACCCCCCGACAGCCATATCGCCCATTGTGTTACCACGTATTGATAACCCGATGGCATGAGGTATAATACCGGCCCGGGCGCGCTACCGGCCTGGTCCAGGATGTTGCGGGCCAGGGTCGTGGCGGCTTCCAGCAGGTTGCCGTAATTATAGTTGCCCGAGTCATCGATAATTGCAATATTATCTGTAAATTGGCGGCTGCGTTCAATAAGCGGGATCATGAAAAGGGTAGAATTTAGGCAATTTTAGGCATCAGGAGGCATAAAACCAAAGAGATGCAAATTAATCTTATTCGTTAGTTAAAACCCTTTACAAACCGCGTTTTTGGCCGAACCTTAACCTGCAATTAACAGGTATAGATATACGCAGGATATAACTTTGTACTCAACGAAAAAATAAAAATATAATCAGTTATGAAAAAGACTTTCCTTGCCTTAACACTGGTTGCTTTTGCAGGTTCTGCGGTATTTGCACAAACAAAAAAACTGAAACCCGTACAAAAAGCAACAGCGACAGAAACTAAGGTGACTACTGTAGCTCCTGCTGCCGCTACCCCTGCAGCAGCTCAGGCCACACCGGCAGCGCCTACCACAACCATTAAGTTCAAAACAGAAACACACGACTTCGGTACTTTACAGGAAGGCGATGCTGCTGAAGCAGAATTCGTATTTACCAACACCGGTAAAGAGCCCCTGATCATCCAGAATGTTCACCCGTCTTGCGGTTGTACTACTCCGTTCTGGTCTAAAGATCCTGTTGCTCCTGGTAAAACCGGTATCATCAAAGCTTCTTACGGTACTACCGGCCGCGTTGCTCCTTTCAACAAGAGCATCACCGTTACCTCTACTGCCGGTACAAACGTGATCTATATCAAAGGTGTAGTGGAAAAAGCTCCGGAAGGTTCTGCTCCTGCTAACACTTCAATGATCAAAACCAACTAAGACATACGCCTTTCCGCAAGGAAACGGATCCGACTCAACACTACAGAGAAATTAAACCCCGCGTTTATTTTTCCATCTATGGTGTTGAGTTTTTTTAACCCTGAAAATTGAATGCGTTTATGAAAAAAATAATGGCAGGTATTATGCTGGTGGCTGCATCCGCTGCAGGCGCCTATGCACAGAAAGGAGCCAAATTCGAGTTTAAGGATAAAAATGATACCTACGATTTCGGAACCGTTAAAGAAGGTGCGAAAGTGGTACACGTATACGAGTTCAAAAACGCAGGCGATCAGCCCTTGCAGATCCTGAGAGCAGAAGCCAGCTGCGGCTGCACCACACCGGAGTGGACCAAAACCCCGGTATTGCCCGGTAAAACAGGTACCATCAAAGTTACCTTCAATACGGAAGGCAAAGCCGGTCCGTCTATTAAAGAGGTAACCATCCAGTCCAACGCGGTACAGGCCGATAAGTCCAAAGAGCGTTATGTACTGACCCTGAAAGGTACCGTAACAGCGAAATAAGCGCCCTGGCGCCGGTTATACAAAGGCCCACTACAACCGTAGCGGGCCTTCGCCGTTTATGACCCGGGTGGATTTTTTATACTGCGAAATGCGCTATTCATGCATTTGGGTTATATTTGCACCCAAATTATAAAAACGAACATTCATGAGCTTTATCTCCGACATCCACGCCCGCCAGGTATTGGACTCCCGCGGCAACCCAACTGTAGAAGTTGATATTTATACTGATAACGGCGCTTTCGGGCGTGCTGCAGTACCCTCCGGCGCCTCTACCGGCGTACACGAGGCAGTAGAGCTGCGCGATGGCGATAAGAAAAAATATCTGGGTAAAGGCGTGCTGAAGGCGGTAAAGAATGTGAACGACGTTATTGCAGAAGAACTGTACGGTATCGATGTACTGGACCAGGCGGGTATCGACAAACTGCTGATCGCTATGGACGGCACCGAGAACAAGTCTAAACTGGGTGCTAACGCTATGCTGGCCGTAAGTATGGCCGTAGCCAAAGCCGCAGCCGAAGAGTCCGGTATGCCGCTGTACCGCTATATCGGTGGTACCAATGCAAAGACCCTGCCTGTTCCGATGATGAACATCCTGAACGGTGGCGCTCATGCCGATAATAAGATCGACTTCCAGGAGTTTATGGTAATGCCGATCGGCGCTTCAACCTTCAGCGAAGGGCTGCGCTGGGGCGTGGAGATCTTCCACACCCTGAAAACTGTGTTGAAAGATAAAGGTTTCAGCACTAACGTAGGCGACGAAGGCGGCTTCGCTCCCAATATCCAGAGCAATGAAGAAGCGATCGAGATCGTACTGAAAGCGATCGAGAAAGCGGGTTACAAACCCGGCGACGACGTAGCAATCGCTATGGACGCTGCAAACAGCGAACTGTTCGATGCCAAGAGCAAAAAATATGTCTTCCACAAATCCGACGGCAAAAAATTAAGCAGCGAAGAGCTGGTAGAATATTGGGTAAAATGGTGTAAGAAATACCCCATCGTAAGTATCGAAGACGGTATGGCCGAAGACGATTGGAAAGGCTGGAAAATGCTGACCGATGCACTGGGCAAAAAAGTACAGCTGGTAGGCGACGACCTGTTCGTAACCAATGTAAACCGTATCGAGAAAGGCCTGAAAGAAGGTGTAGCCAACGGTTTGCTGGTTAAAGTAAACCAGATTGGTACCCTTACCGAAACGATCGATGCCGTAACCATGGCCCAGATCAACCAGTACAACACTGTAATGAGCCACAGGAGCGGCGAAACAGAAGATGCAACCATAGCCGACCTCGCTGTAGCGCTGAACTGCGGCCAGATCAAAACCGGTTCTGCATCACGCAGCGACCGTATGGCTAAATACAACCAGCTGATCCGTATCGAAGAAGAACTGGGCAGCCTGGCGTATTACCCCGGTAAAAAACTCAAATTCGGTAAATAAGCAAACCGGATAAAATATAGGGAAGAGGCGCACACTAAACAGGGTGCGCCTTTTCTTATGGATACCCGCTTATCTTTACACCATGAAATGCAAAAACTGGTTACCGCTCCTGGCCGTGTTGGTGATGTCGTATGCGCCGCAGTTGCATGCACAAAGCGCCGGGCAGGGCGACTACAATGCCTGGGAGGCCAACCCGGGCGATACGTTTTATGTGTATGGCCGCATGGCCAATGTGCGCAGCCAGGCCGGCGCCGATGCGGCGGTTATCGATTCGCTGCCTTGTGGCGCCCCGGTTATTATCCAGGAACAGGGCAAGGAATTATACGCCCTTAAAAATATCTATGCACCCTGGATGAAGGTAAAGTATCATTCGGGTGCTATCCTTAAAGAAGGTTATATCTGGGAAGGCCTGCTGGCCCTGGGTAGCTATCGCGACCAGGATACCCGGTTTGTATACGGCATGGAAAAAGTGCTGGCCAAGCGGGAGCCCAAGCCCGGCCAGTACGAACCGGAGCAATGGCTGATCCGGTTAAAGGCCCTGGATGCCGGCGGCCAGCTGCTCGATGAGCGGGAATGGAAAACGGCAAGCCCCGAAACATCGATGACCAGTGGGAAGCTGCTGGGCGATATGGGCCTGCCGCCGCTCCGCAATATAGTGCGGATCAGCGTTGGGGGCGGGGCCTGTGCCATACCTGCCGATTACTACTACTACGGCTGGACCGGTGCCGGGTTATTGCCCCTGCCCGGTAAGACCGAGGTAGGCGATGCCGGTATATATTACTTTGTCGAAACCCTGTTGTTTCCTTCAGAACCTGGTGGTCAACCCGGCAAGATCATCCGGTTGACCGAAGAAGGGGAGGCCAGGGACAAACCGGGTAAGAACGGTGAGCCCGTATTTAAAGTCCGCAAAAAGCGCCAGGTATACCACTGGGACGGCGCCAAAGCCATACTGCAAAAATAAAACAGTTGCGGCAGGGCAAGGCACAGGCTGTAATCCTTTCCAGGAGCGGCTTAGCAGCCCTATTCTGAAATGTATTTCCTGTTGGCATATCCGTATTATCTCCTGACTGGCCGTGACATCCGCTACGGCCGGTTTCATTTTTTACAAAAAATAATTTGCCGGGATGAAAAACTATCGATTACTTTGTATTTCAAAGTACTTTATGATTTCTGCCAAACCCCTGTTTTTAGTGCCCTATTTTTAACCCGTTATTTTTTTATGCAAACACTTTGTTTTTAAAAGTGCTTTTAAAAAATTAAAACATGCCCGCTACCATCCTCCCTGAAACCCAGAAAGATTACCAGCGCATCGGCGTGCTGCTGGTATTATGTTCCGCAGCCGTATATGGCATCGCCAGCCTGGCCGGCCTTAAAGCCGAAACTTTTTTCGGCATATTTTTGATCAACTATGCCGTATCGCTGCTCTATGGTTGCCTGATCATTTTTTCGAGAAAACGGCGCAGCGGCCCTAAAGGGCTGCATTGCTTCCTGCTCTGCCTTGTGCTCGCCCTGATCAGCGCCTATGCCCTCAATCACTTCATCCCCGTATTCGAATCATCCGTACCCTGGCTCAGTTGTTGCCTGGTGGTGGTAGCCGCCGCCTATACCAGCCTGGGGTATATGGACCGCTTCCGGGCCTGGCAGCGTATACTGGCCGGCTTTGTTACGGGCACAGGGCTCCTGCTCTTCCTGTACCTGAGTATCTTCCTGTTGCCGCTGGCCCCTTTTGCACTGGTAGGCAGCGTATTCCTGGGCATATCGCTGCATGCGCTCGTGCCCTTGTTTTTCGTGATCTTCACCATCAAGTGGATGGTAGAGGTAGGCCGGGAATATCGTTATGTTGCGGCCAGTTTCTTCGCAGGCCTGCTCTTTTCCTTCCTGGTCATCCTGCTTTTTTGTTTACAGTGGAACCGTATCGACCGCCTGGTACACCATTGCTACCAGCGCAGTTTTGTGGCCGACAATACCGATTTGCCCGCCTGGATGAAGGTGGCGCAAAGGTTGTCCGGCAACTGGCTTACGGAGGAGTACCTGAAAGCCGGGTTTGTATATACCGTGGCCAAACAGGATGATAACTGGCTGGACTGGTCGCTGCCCCGGGTCGATTTTGAAGAAACCCGCAAGCACGATCCGCTGATCGTGATCGCAACGTTTTTTAACAACAGGCAGGCCTTGAATGAAGAGGAGAGGCTGAAGGTGCTGGAGTCGGCTTTTGGTGCAAGACATAAAACCCTGGAACGCCTGTGGCGCGGCGACGACCTGCAGACTACCGATGTGGTAACGCATGTGCGCTTATGGCCCGAACTGCGCATGGCCTATACCGAAAAGACCCTGACCGTGGGCCGGCGCCATGGAGGTACTGATAACCGCTGGTCCGGCCAGGAGGCAATTTACACCTTTCACCTGCCGGAAGGCGGTGTGGTAACGGCATTGTCGCTTTGGATCGATGGCAGGGAGGCCCCGGGCATACTGACCACCAAAGGCAAGGCAGCACAGGCCTACCGGCAGATCGTCGGTGTAGAAAGCAGGGATCCTTCGGTCGTGCACTGGCAGGAGGGCAATACGGTGAGCGTACGCGTATTCCCGGTACCGGCCGATGGCAGCAGGATGTTCAAAATAGGCATAACTGCACCGCTTGCAACGGTAAAAGACCGCCTGTTTTACGACAACATTTATTTCGAAGGTCCCGATGCGGCTACGGCCCGCGAAGTGGTACGGCTCGACTGGGTGGGCAAAACCGCGCCGGAACAGCCCGAAGGTTTCGAGCCGGGTGCGCCGGGCCGGTTTATGCGCGAGGGTAATTACCAACAGCACTGGCAACTGGATGTTGCGGCTCCGCCGGTAAGCAACGGGAGTTTTGCCTTTAACGGGAAAACCTATACGGTGGCTGCTTTTGAACCGCAACGTGACGCTGCGTTTTTTGATAAGATATACCTCGACCTCAACGGAAGCTGGACCCGGCGCGAGTTTGATGCGGCCTGGCATACCTTTAGCGGCAAAGCGGTTTATGTGTATGATGATGGCCTGGTACAGCTCAGCGATAAGAACCGCGAAAAGATCTTCAGGCGTATGCAGGACTATCATTTCAGCCTGTTCCCCTTGCAGGAGATCGACGAGCCGGCTACGGCGCTGCTGGTAACCAAAGGCGGCAGCGAAGGTCCCGCGATCGGCGATCTGAAGGATACCGAGTTCGGACAGCGCCTGGATGCCTGGTTGCAGCAAGGGCAGAAGCTGCGGCTGTTTAACCTGGGCCGCACACTTAACCCTTACCTGAGTACGCTGAAAGAGCACCGTGCTTTTGTATACGAACAAGGCGATACCGAACTGCTGCAACAGCTGGTAACAGGCAGCAGTTTTGCTACCGATGCCGAGCGTGCGGATAAGATCGTGCTGGAACGTGCGGGCATACAGGTAACCAGTGGTGCCGGCACAACGGATACGCATGCGCCGGATCATGTGATGCGGCTTTTTACCTATAACCACCTGATGCAACAATTGCGCTCCGGGCTTTATACCAATCATGAAGTAGATACCGCGCTGGTGGCCGAAGCGCAGGAGGCAGGTATTGTAAGTCCTTTGTCGAGCCTTGTGGTACTTGAAACCGCTGCAGACTATAACCGCTTCGACATCAGCCAGAGTAAGAACAGCCTGCAAAACGCCAGTATGAAATCGAAAGGCGCGGTGCCCGAGCCCGAAGAATGGGCGCTGATCGCTATTGCAGCCGCATTGGTAGTATTCCTGTATCGTAAAAAACAGCTTAAGGTGTTATGGAAATCTTCTTAAAATACCGGCGCGTGCCGCATTGCTACAGCCGTAATGACCTGTTGTGCCTGTTTGGGGTACTGGCCTGCAGTATCAGCAGTTTTATCCTGCTCGGCGATTACCTGCTTTGGCAATCGGCCGGCTTCCTGGTAGGCCTGGGCGCATTGCCGCTGATGTTT
The DNA here is from genome assembly GCF_003014535.1 of Taibaiella chishuiensis. Classification (GTDB taxonomy): domain Bacteria; phylum Bacteroidota; class Bacteroidia; order Chitinophagales; family Chitinophagaceae; genus Taibaiella; species Taibaiella chishuiensis. The sequence continues at coordinate 316,223 of NZ_PYGD01000004.1, forward strand.
ACACAACCCGCGGGCCGGAAAAGTACCCGTATGGGCTGGCTGGCGGTTGCTTTTGCCTTGACGGGTTTGTTGCTGCCCGTGAAGACCGTGGTTTATATGACCCTTTGCTGTACCTTATTGTTCCTGTATGAGTATTATAAAGGCCGTTGCTCTGTACTGTCCTTGCTGACCCTGCTCCTGATGTCGCCGATTTGCAGTTATTTCGCAGAGGTATTCAGCTTCCCGGTACGTTTGCAGCTTACGGCCATGGCTGGCGCCTTGTTACAGGGCGCGGGTGTGCCGGTTGCGGTTGCCGGTAATATTATCGGCAGCGGGGCCACGGAGTTTGCTGTAGATCCGGCCTGTATGGGTTTAAGCATGCTGGTGGTATCGCTGTTGTGCGGACTGATCATGGTGGCCTTTTACCAGCGCCGTTACCGGCGGCGGCTGGCAGCCGGCTGGATCCTTTTATTCCTGGCCGCACTGGTTGTACTGAACATCGTGGCTAACCTCTGCCGTATCCTGCTCCTGGTGTATTTCCATTTGCTGCCCGGTAATCCACTACACGGTATTTGCGGTATCATCTGCCTCCTGGTTTATGTATTGTTGCCGGGGGCCGGATTATGCCGCTTATTGCTGCGCAAAGCGGGTCGTGTCCAGGCGCCTGCAGCAGCGGCTAACGCGCTCCCGGAATACGCGGCCTGGTTGCCTTTGTTCATCCTGTCTTTTTTGATCCTGGCACACATCCGGCAACGGCAGGTACCGCCTGTACACCGGCAGCAGGCCCTGCCGGTAGTAGCGGGGTATACTGTTTCCCGTTACAACAGCGACGTGGTTAAAATGGAAAACAATACCGTGCTCATATACCTCAAACCCCTGAAGGGCGCGGTATACACCGACCATAATCCTTTGTTGTGCTGGAATGGCAGCGGTTACAGCTTTGAGCGCGTACAAGCCTGCAACTGGTCGGGGATCAGCTTATTTACCGGCGTACTGGCCAAGGGCACAGAGCGTTTGTATACTGCCTGGTGGTATGAGAATGGTACGACCAGTACGGTAAGCCAATGGGCCTGGCGCTGGCAAACCCTGAAAGGCGCCCGACCCTTTACGCTGATCAATGTTACTGCCGCCACGCCTGCGGTGTTGCAAGCCGAAGTAGCCCGTATCGCAGCGGCAAAAGATAAGCTGGTCGGGCATTGAGGGGCATACGGTATGCAGGAAAGATAACCGGTGCTGGTTCGTTTCCAGGCAAAAACCTACATTTGCAACATCCCGGCCAACCCATGTCTCCGGCCGGCATATTCTCATGAAAAAATTTTTACGTGCCTACCTGGAATCTTATACCGGGCTGTCGCATGCTTCCTGGATGCTGGCGCTCGTGATGTTCATCAACCGTTGTGGCGCTATGGTATTGCCGTTCCTGGGTATCTATATGACGCAGGAACTGGGCCTGAGCCTGGAAAAGGCCGGTGTCGTGCTGAGTTGTTTTGGCCTGGGTGCTATTACGGGTTCCTTTTTGGGTGGTTTACTTTCCGATAAATGGGGGCATTTCAATACCCAGATCACCAGCCTGGTGCTGTGTACGCCCCCGTATTTTATATTGCCCCTGTTTAAAACACCGGAGCTGTTGGGCGCCGGTATTTTTGTATTGAGTGTGATTACCGAAACCCTGCGCCCGGCCAATTCTGTAGCCATTATGTACCATTCCCGGCCGGAGAGCCTGACCAAAGCTTTTTCCTTAAACCGGATGGCGCTGAACCTGGGCTTTTCTATCGGTCCTGCAATCGGTGGTTTGCTGGCAGCTATTTCTTTCCAGTTATTGTTCTATGGCAATGGTATATCGGCGGGCCTGGCTGCCTTGCTTTTTTATTTTTATTTCCGCAACCGTAAGGGTCGTGTGGTCACCGCACCCAAGTCTGAAGCCCCGGATGCCCCGGTGGAAAAGGTAATCAGCCGTTCGCCTTACCGCGACGGTCCGTTCCTGGTCTTTTCCCTGCTTTGCTGTTTTTACAGTATCTGCTTTTTTCAACTGCTCAGTACGCTGCCCTTGTACTACCGAGATGTGCATCATCTGAGCGAGTCGGGAGCCGGGCTGGTACTGGCCTCCAACGGCCTGGCCGTAGTCTTGCTCGAGATGCTGCTGGTGCATATTGCCGAACGTAAACTGGGTACCCGCAGGGCCATCGTGATCGGGACCCTGCTCTGCGGGCTCTCCTATGTGTTGCTTAACCTGTGCGATGCCCACTGGATGTTGTATTTCGCCATGTTCGTGATGAGCATATCGGAGATACTGGCCATGCCTTTTATGGCTACGGTAGCCGTAAGCCGCTCCTCCGAACAGACCAAGGGCGCTTATATGGGATTGAACGCACTTAGCTTTTCCATTGCACATGTGTTCTCACCCTTCCTGGGCACCCGTATCGCGGCGGCCTATGGTTTCGAAACCCTGTGGTGGATCACCGGTATTACCATAGCCCTGGTTACCCTGGGTATGTATTTTATCCTGAAAAAATTATAGTGCCTCTTTATCCGCATATACAGAGAAGTGAAAACCCGGAGCAATGGGGAATGCTACCTTTGGCATTCCTTATTGACCTCTTAAAGCTTTTCTGATGCGACTTAACCAGGTTACCGTTCCCGCGCTTGATCTTGAAGTTTCCGTTTCTTTTTATACCCGCCTCGGCATGACCCTGATCGTAGATGCCCTGCCGGGTTATGCCCGTTTTGCCTGTCCCGATGGCAGTACTTTTTCCCTGCACCGCGTAGACCGCCTGCCGCAGGGCGATGGGATATGGATCTATTTTGAATGTGATGACCTGGATGCCGAAGTAGCCCGGCTCGAAGCTGCGGGTATGGCCTGGGAAACCCGGCCCGAAGACCAGTCCTGGCTATGGCGCGAGGCCCGGTTAAAAGACCCTGACGGCAACCAGCTGATCTTTTATTTTGCCGGCGAAAACCGCCTGAACCCGCCCTGGAGGCTGAGCGAAGCAGAGACCGCCGCCCGGGCTACCGGGGCGCTGCGTTAAATACCGCCGGCCCAACAACTTTTAAGCCGTTCGATTGTAACATAGGGTAAAAGATATCCGCCCTTCACTATGGCCTTTATAGACTATTATACCGTGCTCGGCCTCGGCAAGAATGCAAGCACCGATGATATTAAGAAAGCATACCGGAAACTGGCGCGCAAGTACCATCCCGATCTGAACCCCGACGACCAGGAGGCGAAACAGAAGTTTCAGCAGATCAACGAGGCGCAGGAAGTACTGACCGACCCCGAAAAACGCAAGCAGTACGATAAGTATGGCGAGCAATACGGCGAGCGCTGGAAAGAAGGGGAGCAATACGAACAGCACCGGCAATCGCAACAGCAGCAACAGGCCTATAACGGCGAAGATTTCGAAGGGTATAACGGTAGTTTCGACGACGGCCGGTTTTCGGATTTCTTCGAATCCCTTTTCGGCAACCAGTCGGGTGGGGGCAGGCAGGCGATGTTTCGCGGGCAGGACCTGAATGCGGAGCTACCGCTTACCCTTAAAGAGGCTTACACCACGCATCCGCATATGTTTACCGTAAATGGCAAACAGGTACGGATCACCATCCATGCCGGTGTGGCCGACGGGCAGAAGATAAAACTGAAAGGCTACGGTGGGCCCGGCGCTAATGGCGGTCCTGCCGGTGACCTGTACATTACCTTCCGTATTGCGGAAGACCCGGTGTTTAAGCGGGTTAAGGACGACCTCTATGCTGAGGTCGCCCTGGATCTGTACACCGCAGTACTGGGAGGCTCGATTATGGCCGATACCCTCGATGGTAAAGTAAAGCTGACGATAAAACCGGAAACACAGAACGGGACTAAGGTGCGGCTGAAGGGCAAAGGTTTCCCGGTATACCGTAAAGACAACAGTTTTGGCGATCTCTATCTTACTTTTTCTATAAAAATACCTACCGGCCTCACTGATAAACAAAAAGAATTGTTCAAAACATTATCCGAATCTTAAACTTTACCGACTATGCCTGCAGAATTGATCACGGTTTCCGAATACTGTATCCATTACCATACCGACAGGGCCTTTATCGATGCCCTGGAGCAGAACGGACTGATAACCCTGACCCTTGTCGAGGAGGAGCGTTTTATACCTTACGACCAACTGGAAGAACTGGAATGGTACAGCAGGTTGCACCGCGACCTGGAACTGAACCTGGAGGGAATAGATGTGGTACGCAACCTGTTACAAAAGATCAAAAGCATGCAGGATCATATCCGCGAACTGGAAGCCCGGCTGACACAGCTGCGTTATTAAGATCATTTCCTGTTGTACATTTAGTTATAAATGAAAGCGGCCGTTCCCCGGAAGAGGAACGGCCGCTGTTGTGTTTCGGTTTTAATTACATAATACCCGGACGTTGGCAACAAGGCCGTCCCGGGGCTGTTTGTCCGCCGCCATTGCATAAACACTGGGACATACAGGAGTAGCAGGCTGATGCTACTGATCCTCCGCCCTGTACCTGGCTTTGGTTTAATTGGTCTAATGCTGCGATGGTCTCTTTTTTCAATGCCAGTTTCTTAAGGCCTATGCTCTTTTTCATAATCGATCTTTTTGTGTATGTGATTTGGTCATCCCTTTCTTCTGCCGGGGCAATGCCTCGGGATGATTGTTCAGCATATTGCAACGGTAGCGCGCTTACCCTTGCAGGTAACACAAAGATAATGATGCGGGTCAAGGAGGCTTCTACCGGTTTTCCGGTATTTTCCCGGTTTCGCCCCCGGCATATTGTTACAATTAACTTAAAGTGCTATAACGCTCCGGTAGAAAAACGGCCATTCCCCAAAGAGGAATGGCCGCAGGATGAGGATACTTTACTCTTGCCTGGTTGGAATCTCGCGCGGGCAACAGGGCCGGCCGGGAACGGTAGGCTGCGGATTACACAAACACTGCGACATACAGGAGTGACATGCCGATGCAAGGCTGAATCCGCCCTGTACCAGCTGTTGGTTGTGCTGGTCGAGGGCTGCAATGGTTTCTTTTCTTAAAGCCAGTTTCTTCAGGCTAGCACTTTTTTTCATAATGGATGTTGTGGGTAAGCATAGGTGGTTCTTCCCTTTCTTTTGCGGGGCAATGCCTCGGGACGATTGTTCAGCATCCGGCTGCAGCTGTGCACGGCTGCTGCCCGTAGCACAAAGGTAAACCGCCCCGGGAAGCCTGGGAATACCTGGTTTTTTGTATTTTTTACTCCTGAGATCCTGGAGTGAAACCGGTAGGGCAGGTTGCCCAGGACCAGGATAAAAGCAGGTAGCAGGGATGTATTTACAGATCCGGAAGGATTGGCGGGTAGCATGCATCACATAGTTAGGTATTGCGCGGAGCAGGCGCACGTTAACCATTTATAACCGATAAGGAAAGCAGCACAGCAGGAGATGCTGAGGTACTGGCAACAGGCATGGCAAAGCAGCTCCATGGGGCAGGAGGCCGGAATAAAAAAAAGCGCCCCGGAGGGCGCTTCGTATATCGTATTATACCAGGTCTGCGGCAATCAGCCTCAGGAATTCAGACCGTGTTTCGTTGTGTTCAAACTGTCCGCTAAAGGCGGAGGTGGTGGTTACACTATTCTGTTTCTGTACGCCACGCATCATCATGCACATATGTTTGGCTTCGATCACCACCGCAACGCCCAGTGGCGCCAGGGCTTCCTGTATGGCATCCAGGATCTGGTGGGTAAGACGCTCCTGTACCTGCAGGCGACGGGCAAAGCAATCCACCACGCGGGCGATTTTGCTTAAACCGGTAATATAACCATTAGGAATATAGGCAATATGCGCTTTGCCGATAAAAGGCAGCATATGATGCTCGCAAAGTGAATACAGTTCAATATCCTTTACGATTACCATTTCGCTGTAGGGCTCTTTAAACTTGGCAGAATTCAGGATATCCGCCGCATTCATCTGGTAACCCTGTGTCAGGTACTGCATGGCTTTAGCTACGCGTTCCGGGGTTTTTTGCAGGCCTTCGCGATCCGCATCTTCACCCAGCAGCTCGATCACCGATTTGTAATGCGTAGTAAGCGGGTTGGTAATGTGCTCGTCGTAATGATCTTCTTTTTTATATGCCATTCGTAATAATGTAAGTTGTCAATAAACAGAACCGTCTTAGCCGAAATATTCCACGTAGATCTTCGGGGTTTCATAGAGGCGTATGCCGTGCAGGATAGCGCCTTCTTTTTCGATATGGGGCTTTAGTTCGTTCCAGATACCGATGGCCAGGTTTTCCGCGCTGGTAAATTTGCCTTTCATAAACTCCACGTCCATATTCAGGTTGCGGTGGTCTATTTTTTCGATCACGGCGTCTTTGATCAGCACGCCCAGTGTCTTGGCATTGAAGATAAAACCGGTTTCGGGATGGGGATCGCCTTTTACAGTAACATGTAATTCATAGTTATGCCCGTGCCAGTTCGCATTGGAACACTTACCAAACACTTCTGCATTTTCCGCATCACTCCATTCGGGGTTATATAACTTGTGGGCCGCATTAAAATGCTCGACCCTGGTCAGATATACCATAATATCGTAATAATTTCCGCAAAGGTACTATGTTAGCAAGGTTTCTCAAAAAACATTCAGTATAAAGCCATAAAGGAATTAAATTTGCCGGATTAAAACAGGAGTATGCGCTTACTGATCGCGGCGGCCACGACATTTGAACTGGAGCATTTTCAGCACTTTCTGGATCAGAAATTTGCAAAAACAGCAGAACATCATTACTGTAAGGATAACCTGGAGGTCTATGTATGCATAACCGGTATCGGTATGATGCAGGCGGCTTTTGCCCTTGCTGCCGCCATCGGGGAGTTCAGGCCTCATTTTGCCCTGCAGGCCGGTGTAGCCGGCGCCTTTAACCGCGACCTGGCATTGGGCAGCCTCGTTATTGTACGGGCCGAACTGCTGGGCGACCTTGGCGTGGAAGATCATGGCACTTACCAGGACATGTTCGATATCGGGTTGATGCAGGAAGGCCGGCAACCCTTTGCGGGCCGGCAACTGGTGAACAGTTTCCAGGATTTCCCGCTGAAGCTCAACCTGCCCTTCGTAACCAGCCTGACGGTCAATACGGTAAGCGGTAGCAGCGCCACCATTCATAAAAGAACAGAAAAATACGGTTGTGATGTGGAGAGTATGGAAGGCGCAGCATTTCACTATGCCTGCCTGATGAAGAAGCTGCCCTTTTTGCAGGTGCGCAGCATCTCCAATTATGTGGAGCCGCGTGATAAAAGCAAATGGAAAATGAAAGAAGCGATCCGGAGCCTGAACGACTGGATGATCGAAAACCTGCCGACCGACCTGTAAGCGACCGGAGGCAATAAACCCAAGCCCATGGCCGAATTGGTAACCCTACGAAGTTTTGACAACTATATTACTGCCAATATTGTAAAAGCCAGGCTCGAAGCGGAAGGTATTGTATGTGTATTGCAGGACGAGCATACCGTATCCATGCAGTGGGTATGGTCGCAGGCCATAGGCGGCATTAAGCTGCAGGTGGCGGAGCAGGACGAGGGCCGGGCGCTGCACATCCTGGAAACAACCGAAGAGGAGGTACGCCTGGAGCGCGAAACGCCGGGCTTCTGGGATGAAGATACCGAACAGCTCGACCCTTCCAATAAACTCTGTATCCATTGCGGCAGTAAGAATACCCGCAGGGTCGATTTTAAAAAAGGACCAACTTTCCTGTCCTGGCTCTTACTGGGTTTCCCCTTGCTGTTCCGTTCCGACAAATGGCATTGTTTCCATTGCGGCGAAGAATTTTAAACCGGTATGCCGGTACAACATTGAATTATGCGTATTGATATTATAACCGTAGTGCCCGGGCTGTTGGAAAGCCCTTTTGCCCATTCGATCATGAAAAGGGCGCAGGATAAAGGTTTGCTGGAGGTGCATGTGCACAACCTGCGCGATTTTACACCCTACAAACATGCCCAGGTAGACGATTACCAGTTTGGCGGTGGTGCGGGTATGGTGATGATGCCCGAACCCCTGGCCTTATGTATCGAGTCTTTCCAGCAGCAAAGAACCTACGACGAGATTATTTATATGACGCCCGACGGGCAGAGGTTTGAGCAAAAGATTGCCAACCGTTTGTCGATGAAAGGCAACCTGATGATCATTTGCGGGCATTACAAAGGTATCGACGAACGCATCCGCGAACATTATATAACCATGGAAATCTCTATCGGTGATTATGTACTGAGTGGTGGCGAACTGGCAGCGGCGGTAGTTGTGGATGCGGTAGGCCGTTTATTACCCGGTGTGCTTAACGATGAAACCTCGGCCCTGTTCGACTCCTTCCAGGACGACCTGCTGGCCCCGCCGGTGTATACGCGCCCCGCCGACTTCAGGGGTTGGAAAGTGCCCGACGAATTGCTGAGCGGCGATCCTAAGATCGTTGATGCCTGGCGGCAGGACAAGGCCCTGGAGCGCACGCAACAGCGCCGTCCGGACCTGCTGGAGCGGCACGATTAATGGCTTTAACTTTAAGAGCTGACCGATAGTATTACCTTATAAATTATGGCCCCCGCAATAGCGGGGGCTGTTTTTATGGGCGCATTTGTTCGTTCGGGGTTATGCTTGCTTGCTTGCACTTCCGTTGTTAATCCTCACTGCGCTCAGGATGACGGGGAGCGGGCTCAGGATGGCAGGAGTGAGTGATGTGGCTTGTGCTTCCCCTTGTCGCTATTGTTTGTAGCGTTAGGGGGAGACAGGTTACGTGCATGGCTCCCGCCTGATGTCATGCTGAGCGCAGCGAAGCATCTTACCGGGCAGGCGGTTATGCTGACCGTTAGCATTACCTGTGCGCTAAGGTGTGGCGGAGTATAGTTATGCTTGCTTGCACTTGTGCTCCCTTTATTAAGATCCTTCGCTTTGCTCAGGATGATGGGGAGGGGGCTTAGGATGGCGGGAGTGAGTGATGTGGCTTGTGCTTCCCCTTGTCGCTATTGTTTGTAGCGTTAGGGGAGACAGGTTACGTGCATGGCTCCCGCCTGATGCCATGCTGAGCGTAGCGAAGCATCTTACCGGGCAGGAGGTTACGCTGACACTTAGCATTACCTGTGCGCTAAGGTGTGGCGGAGTATAGTTATGCTTTGCTTGTACTTGCGCTCCCTCTGTTAAGATCCTTCGCTACGCTCAGGATGACGGGGAGGGGCTTAGGATGGCGGGAGTGAGTGATGTGGCTTGTGCTTCCCCTTGTCGCTATTGTTTGTAGCGTTAGGCGAGACAGGTTACGTGCATGGCTCCCACCTGATGTCATGCTGAGCGTAGCGAAGCATCTTACCGGGCAGGAGAGGAGGTCATGCTGACCGTTAGCGTTACTGTTCTAATATTAAGTACTTGAAAGTGGCTGTTGCTGAGGGCATCTACGGATATTGCCAGGAAATAGTCCTTTATGCCTCCACCTTACTTTGTTTACATAACTACGAACAAAAACAAGACCGTATTATATACTGGTGTAACCAATAATCTTGTTTTGAGAATGAGCCAGCATGTTTACCAGGCAAACAGTCGTAACAGTGCTACATTCACCGGCAGGTATGCTTGTTGTTACCTGGTCTATTTCGAAGAGCACCGGTATATCCCTGAGGCAATAAAGCGGGAGAAACAAATTAAGGGCTGGACAAGAGCGAGGAAAAAGGCCCTGATTGAAACCATCAATCCCGGGATTTGTTTCCTGGATGCGGGATAGGTCTGGGCTTGTTTGCACTTGTGCTCCCTCTGTTAAGATCCTTCGCTGCGCTCAGGATGACAGAGGGAGACGGATCCTTCGCTGCGCTCAGGATGACGGGGGAGGGGGCTTAGGATGGCAGGAGTGAGTGATGGCTTGTGCTTCCCCTTGTCGCTATTGTTTGTAGCGTTAGGCGAGACAGGTTACGTGCATGGCTCCCGCCTAATGTCATGCTGAGCGCAGCGAAGCATCTTACCGGGCAGGAGGTTATGCTGACCATTGGCATTACTGTTCTAATATTAAGTACTTGAAAGTGGCTGTTGCTGAGGGCATCACGGATATTGCCAGGAAATAGTCCTTATGCCTCCACCTTACTTTGTTTACATAACTACGAACAAAAACAAGACCGTATTATATACTGGTGTAACCAATAATCTTGTTTTGAGAATGAGCCAGCATGTTTACCAGGCAAACAGTCGTAACAGTGCTACATTCACCGGCAGGTATGCTTGTTGTTACCTGGTCTATTTCGAAGAGCACCGGTATATCCCTGAGGCAATAAAGCGGGAGAAACAAATTAAGGGCTGGACAAGAGCGAGGAAAAAGGCCCTGATTGAAACCATCAATCCCGGGATTTGTTTCCTGGATGCGGGATAGGTCTGGGCTTGTTTGCACTTGTGCTCCCGCTATTAAGATCCTTCGCTGCGCTCAGGATGACGGGAGGGGGCAGGATGACGAGGGAAGGGCAGGATGGAGAGTGGAAGGGGGCTCAGGATGAGGACTGGGAGGAAGACGCGCTGCGCTCCCGATAAATCCGTACCTTCCTTGTCCGGAAAGCGTTTGCGACCGGTTACCCGAAACCCATCAACCCGATCCATGAATGCACCCAACGTTTCCCCAACCAGGAACCGAGGCATCGATATGCTGCGCGGCTTCAGTATCTTATCGGTCGTGCTGCTGCATCTCAATATCCATTTCCACCTTACCGATACCTTCCTGAAAACGGTACTGCCCAAGAAAGTGTTTATGGTACTGTTCTGGAGCGGCTACTACGGTGTGATCATCTTCTTCACCCTGTCGGGTTACCTGATTACGCAATCGATACTGCGGCGCTGGGGGGAGCCCGGGCAGATCCGTCTGCCTGTGTTTTACCGCTACCGGGCTGCCCGTATTTTACCACCCTTACTGGCCCTGTTACTCATCCTTTCCTTGCTTCATATTTTCGGAGTGACCGGCTTCGTGATCGACAATTCTAAAACATCCCTCGCCGAAGCCCTGGTGGCAGCCCTCACCTTCCATATCAACTGGCTGGAGATGCGGGCAGGCTACCTGCCCGCTAACTGGGATGTATTATGGACCATATCGATCGAAGAAGTCTTCTACCTCGTATTCCCTTTGCTGGGCCTGCTTTTGCGGCGACGGCTACCCCTCCTGCTCCTGTTGAGCTGTGGTGTGCTGATCGCGCCCTGGGCCCGTACCCACCTGTTTATCGATAACGAACTTGGCGACCGTAACAATCTTGCCTGTATCGATGCCCTGTCGCTGGGTTGTATCACGGCTTTGATCGCGGACAAATTAGCGACCGTTAAGATCTGGAAGCGCCTGTACCCGCTGCTGGGTTGGGCTTTGGTCGTTTTCGTGATCGTATTTCGCAACCTCTTATTTAAATCGGGTATTACTGCATTGGGCCTCGATGTGAGTATACTCTCCCTGGGGGTATGCGGCATCCTGCTCCGGATGCATAACCGCCCGGAAACGCTTACAGGGCAAGGGTTTCCGGGCTTGCGCTGGCTAGCCGATATGGGGCAATACAGTTACGAGATTTATCTCAGTCATATGTTCGTGGTCATCGCTGCGGCGCAGCTGTACCAGCGATTTGGGGTAGCGGATACCTATCTGCCCTTCGTGCTCTTACTGGCAACTATCGCCTGCTATCTACTCGGTAAACTGGCTTATACTTGTTTTTCAGAACCGGTAAACCGGGCGTTGCGGCGTAAAGCTGACAAAAACATGCAGGCAACCAAGCAGGGGCCTGTTACCTGAATTGCCTGTTTTGGATACGCGCGGGGAAATGGATATCTTTAAACGGGATGTGGTTCATTAATGATGCAATAACCTCTATAAACTATGGAACAAATACTACGACTCAAACATTGGCAGCTTTTTTCGTTGTTTCTTTTGGGACCGGTGCTTATGCCCGTGTTCACCTTCCTGCTGTATGCCATGGGAGATGCGGCATTCCCGGGCGCACTGGTGCTGATGGTATTTGCTTTGCTCATTTCCCAGTTCTCCTTTTTATGCTGGTTTTATCAAACCGGTAATGTGTTAAGCCGTTACCTGCCGGCTGGTATGGAATATCCGATCAGGCGGTTCCGGGCACGGGTGTTGTTTGCCGCTGTTTACACAACGGCGCTTGCGGCTTGGATCGTAGCCGGTGGCCTGGAGCTTACAGAACAGGGGTTGGATGATCCTCCACTCCTGGTTATGGCGATCATCGTGCCGCTTCATCTTTTTGCGATGTTCTGTATGTTTTACGGGCTTTACTTTAATGCGAAGATGTTGAAAACGGTGGAAGAGCAGCGGGAGCTTGCTTTCAGTGAATTTTCCATCGAGTTTTTTCTTTTATGGTTTTTCCCGGTCGGTATCTGGAATATCCAGCCGCGTATCAATGCAATTGTAGCGGAACCACCTGTCGATCCTTACCTGTCCGGTTTCGGGCATTGAGTGCCGTTGTGCTAACTCTCGTAACGCCAGCTAACCGGTGAAATCCTTCGCTGCGTCTTATTACTCCATCAAAGCCGGCTAACCGATAAGGTCCTTCGCTGTGCTCCCGATGACACCCGCCTTCTCAATACGCAATACCCATTACTCAATACCAGATTAAATAATACTTTCCCACTTGCCGGCTCCTTCGCGCACCAGTTGCGGCGTACCGTCGGTACAGTCGATCACTGTAGAGGCGATCATACTGCCGATGCCGCTGTCGATCACGATATCGACCTGTTTACCGAATACCTCGTAGATCATTTCCGGGTCGGTATAGTATTCCACTTCGTCGCCCATGGGCAGCGATGCGCTCATGATCGGGTGGCCCAGTTCCTGCACAATAGTCTGGCAAATGATATGGTCCGGGATACGGATACCCACGGTGTCTTTCTTGGTCTTTAAAGCTTTGGGCACTTCCCTGCTGGCTTCCAGGATAAAGGTGTAAGGACCGGGTAGCGCTGTTTTCAGGATGCGGAAGATGGGCGTGCCGATATTACGGGCATAGTCGCTGAGGTGGCTCAGGTCGCGGCAGATAAAGGAGAAATTGGCCTGTTTGACCTGTATGTTCTTGATGCGGCAAATGCGTTCGATCGCCTGCTGGTTATAAATATCGCAGCCGATACCATAGATCGTATCGGTTGGATAAATGATCACCCCCCCGGAACGCAGGCAGTCGACCACGGTCCGGATATTACGGGGCTGCGGGTTGTCGGGATGGATATGAAGGAACATAAGCGTTTTTTTTATAGGATAATTTCTATAAAGTAACGGTTTTTCAGGTTATTGGTTCATTCCTGTTGTTCAGGCTGTTTTCGTTGGCTTCCGCCAGCTCGATCTGTTTGCGGGTAGGCAGCAGGATCAGGCGCAGGGTTGTGTCGTTGGTGAAATAGCTGAATGCCCAGTTGATAAAGATAAAGAGTTTGTTGCGTACGCTCAGGATCAGCATCAGGTGCAGGAACATCCAGGTAAACCAGGCCAGGCGCCCCTGGAAGCTGAATTTAGGCAGGTCTACCACGGCTTTGCGTTTACCTACCGTAGCCATAGAGCCCGGGTCTTTGTATTCAAACTCTTTCCAGTTGCCACCCCGCAGGGCGGCACACATATTCTTACCCAGCAGTTTGGCCTGGTTGATGGCCACATTGGCTACCTGCGGATGGCCTTTAGGATATTTCGGCGTTTCCATATAGGCGATATCGCCCAGTGCATAGATATTGCTAAAGCCTTCTACTTTATTATACCGGTCTACTTTAAGCCGGTTGCCACGCTGGATAATGTCTTTGGAGAAGCCCCCGGGCACATTGCCCGTAACACCCGCAGCCCAGATCAGGTTGCTGCTGGGTATCTGGCGGCCGTCTTTAAGTTGTACGGTCTTGCCATCGTAGTTTTCCACCACGGAGTTGGTCCATACTTTAACCCCGATCTGCTCCAGGTATAATTGTGATTTTTTATGCGAGGCGTCCGACATCGGTCCGAGTGTAACCGGTCCGCCTTCGAGCAGGTATACATTCAGCCTGCTAAAGTCCATATCGGGATAGTCTTTGGGCAATACATTCCTTTTCATCTCGGCCAGTGCGCCCGACAGTTCCACGCCTGTAGGACCGCCGCCCACCACTACGATATTCAACAGGCGTTCTATTTCCGATTCCGGTGCGCGCAGGGCATCTTCAAAGTTGAGCAGGATACGGTTGCGCAGGGCCATGGCTTCGGTGGTGCTCTTCATCGGGAAGGCCAGCGCTTCGATCTGTTTGTTGCCGAAAAAATTAGTGGTACAGCCCGTGGCGATAATGAGGTGGTCGTAACTGAAGTCGCCGATATTGGTACGCACTTTATTTTCGCCGCTGATGATTTCCTGTACTTCGCCGATGCGGATATGAATATTCTTCTTTTTCTGAAAAATTTTACGCAGTGGGAACGAAATACTGCTGGGTTCGAGACGGGCGGTAGCAACCTGGTAAAAAAGCGGCTGGAACTGGTGGTAGTTATAACGGTCGATGAGGGTAATGTCGTAAGCCGATCTGCTGAGCTGGCGGGCAAGTTGCAGCCCTGCAAATCCTGCTCCAAGAATGATCACCCGTTTATCTGTTGCGGACATGGACGATTTATTTACAAAGTTAGTGCATTGATCACTGCGGTCCGCATTAATACAGATAAAGAGCGATAAGGTTGACCGTACGGCCGCTATAAGAAAGAATAATTATTGTTGTAATGAACAAAACCGGTTCGTGTGTTTTATATTTTATATACTTCCCGTAAAATGTGCCGGCTAACATACTGAACTACTTTACTAAGCGTTTGTAAATTATCTTTTTTTTCTGCGGATAGCTACGCTTATTGCGCTTTCGCTTCTTAACTTTGTCTATGATGAAAAAAACAATCTATTTCCTGTTGGCTGGCCTCGTCTGTTTCCTTGGCGTTATCGATGACCTGCATGCCCAGGATATCTATTATTCGAAAGAAAGGAAATTCAGTTTTCAGAACGGCGACTTTGAAGTAGTGGGCTGGAGCGGCGACCGGTTGTATACCTACCGTGCCTCCAAGGAAGGTTTTTTCCTGGATGCCTACAACGATTCCATGCGGCTGATGGCTACGATTGCGCTCGACTTTTTCCCGCAAAAGATATACGAGACCAAGTTTATCAATTACGACGACCAGATCACCGTATTATTCCAGGCACTGCAAAGCAACTACGTGGTACAATATGCGGTAAGGCTCGACGGCCGCGCCCGTATGCTGCAACGGCCTGTAGCCCTCGATTCGGTAAAAACCGGCTGGTTCGGCCCTTCGAAAAGTTATTATTCCTCGGTAGTCAGCAGCGACAAAGGCCGGATTATGATCTATGGCCTGGGTAAGGCCGGTAAATCGAGCGGTTTAAGCACGATACTGCTCGACAAGCAACTGAATGTAATTGCGCGCAGCCAGCCTGCACTGGATGCTTCTATCTCTGATTTTACACTCGGACAAGCGATACTGGGCAATGACGGTAGTCTTTACCTGTCGGGTTATACAGAAGGTGGTGCAAAAGGATATGGCGGAGAGGCCCGCATCCTGAAACTGGCACAGGGCGCTACGGTGTTCCAGGCCGGCGTGCTGCCGCTTAAGGAACTGTATATTTCCGGTATGTATATCAAGCTCGACGATAATACCAACGAGATCTACCTGAGTGCTTTCTATTCGCTGAAAAAATCGGGTAATATCGATGGCGTGCTTTACGGGCTCTACAGCCCCGCCCAGGATTCAATGACTATTTTTAAGGCTATTCCCTTCGACGAACAAATGCGTAATGCAACGGATGAGCGGAATAAGAAAAAAGCATTCAATGAATTCGAAGTGCGTAATATTATCGTGAAAAATGACGGCGGCTTTATCCTTGTTGCCGAAAATTTCTACATGAATACCCGTACCAGCTACGGACCGGGTTATGGCGGTTTTTACTCCAGTTATTATAATTACAATTACCCCGGTATGAATACCTCGGTACGGGAATATGTATACGGCGATATCCTGGTGCTGAACTACGATGGCGCAGGCAATCGCCAGTGGCATAATTTTATCCGTAAAGAACAATACTCACAGGACGATGGCGGCCTTTTCTCTTCTTTCGGCATGATCAATTCCGGGGCAAGCCTCGTGTTCCTGTACAACGATTTTACCAATAGTAAATCGAACCTGAGCCTTGCTGCGGTGGACGTTTCCGGTAAATTACAGCTGAAGAAGCTGAATGCCGGCAGCGGTAACGATGGCGACTGGCTGCCGCGCTCGGGTAAGCAGACCGATGCTACAGAACTGATCGTACCTGTGTTGCATAAAAACAATCTTTCGTTTGCCAAACTGGCTTTCTGATCTGAAGGACGATATTATAAAATGGCCGCCGGTACCTACCGGCGGCCATTTGTAATTTTATCATTATCCCGGGTTTTAAAAGAGTAGCCGGGCAACTGTTTCTCTATTGCGCAACAGGCTTAACTAACCAGCTCTCTTGCATTTTTCATAGCGGCCTCGGAGGGTTGTTCGCCGCCGATCATCTGTGCGATGGCCCTTACCCTTTCGTCGGTAGTCAGCAGCCTGATACGGGTTTTTACTTTTTCCTGGTCGGTCGTTTTGTACACATAAAAATGCTGTGTGCCTTTACCGGCTACCTGGGGCTGATGCGTAATGCACAACACCTGGTGGTAGTCGCTGAGCGAACGCAGCAGGATGCCCACCTGGCGGGCGGCTTCGCCGGAAATAGCGGCGTCTACTTCGTCGAAGATCAGGGTAGGGAGGGCCAGGGCTTTGGCGGTAAGCGCTTTGATACAAAGCATGATCCTGCTCATCTCACCACCCGAGGCTGCCTTTTGCACCGGTGTAAACTTGCCGCTCTTATTGGCATCCAGCAGGAAACTGATTTCGTCGCGCCCCCATTCCAGCAACTGGCCGGAGTCGCGTATCTCGATCTTCAGCAGGGCATTGGGCATACCCACCAGTTTCAGCAGGCCGTTGATCTGTTCTTCGAAGCCGGGTGCTATTGCTTTCCGTTTATCGCTGAGGGCGTCGGCTGCCTGTGCCAGCATCTGTTCGGCCACATCGATCTGTTCGCTGAGTTGCTGCAGGTTGGCGTCTGCATTGCCCTGCTGTTGCAGCTCTTCGGACAGCTCACGGTGCAGTGCGATCAGGCCCGCCGTATCGGACAAGCCATGTTTCTTTTGCAGGCGATAACCGAGGTCGATACGTTCCTGCAGGTTTTGTAATTGTTCTGCATCCAGGTCGACCGAGTTTTGCAGCCGGTCGGCTTCGGCGGCTATATCGCGGAGCTCGAGCAGGGCACTGTCCATACGTTGGGCCAGTGTAGCGGCTTCCGCTTTTACGGCAGTTATCGATTGCAGTTGCTGCATCACGCGTTTCAACTCGTTGTTGAGCGGCGTTTCGCCCTCTTCAAGCGCAGTATACACCGTATTCAGTACGGTCTTTATCTGTTCGGCATGACTCAATTGTTTTACCAGCAGTTCTGCATCTTCGATCTCGTTCTCTTTAAAGGAGGCCTGTTCCAGCTCATCAAAAAGAAACTGTTTATAGTCGGCCTCTTTCTGCCATTGCGCCTGTTCGTCGGCCAGCTTTTTATAATCGTGCTGTAATTGTTTATACCGCCTGAATCCTGTCCTGTACTCCTGGAGCTGTACCTGGTTTTCGGCAACGGCATCGATCACCTCGTAGAGGAAATGATCCTGCTCTATAGCCCGGTTATCGAACTGGCGGTGCAGGTCTACCAGGGTAGAGGTGAGTTCGTTGAGGATACCCAGGGTAACGGGGGTATCGTTTACAAAAGCCCGGCTTTTGCCGGAGGGACTGATCTCGCGCCGGATAATGGTAACCGGCTCCGGATCCAGCTCCTCGCGCTGCAGCAAGGCATTGAATTGTTTATTCTGTTCGGTTTTGAAATAGGCTTCTACCACGCTTTTCTCTTCCCGGTTGATCAGTACGGAAGTATCCGCACGCTCGCCGAGTATAAGCGACAGGGCGCCGAGTATAATGGACTTACCTGCCCCGGTTTCACCAGTGATCACGTTCAGTTGTTCGTCAAAAGCAATGCTCAGTTCATCGATAATGGCGTAGTTCCGTATGTATATTTTTTGCAGCATAGCTGTTCTGGGGATAAAGGGCAAATTTATACCTTTTATTGATGCTTCGCCTGTTACTTTTTAGCTTCGCTTCGCGAGGGCTTTACCACGCTCTGTGCTTTCGGTGAATTACCTTACCTTAGCCCGCTTTGCGGCCTTTTACGGGTTACCGTATCGCCGTTTAACGATCGAATTATGAATATCCAGGACGCCTATCAATCTTTAAAAACACAACTTACCGCATCGTACGATCCGGCTGAGGCGGGCAATATAGCCGACTGGGTAGTGGAAGCGCTTACCGGTCACCGGCTTTCGGAGCGGGTACGGCATGCCGGCCAATTGCTGTCGGAGGCCCAGGCCGCACAATTGGCGACCTATACGGCGCAATTGCTGCAACACCGCCCGGTGCAGTACGTGCTCGGCGAAAGCTATTTCTACGGGCTCAAATTATGGGTAGATGAGTCAGTGCTGATACCGCGGCCCGAAACGGAAGAGCTGGTCGACTGGGCCCTGAAAGGTATCGGGCAGCAACCGGGAACTGCGGTGCTCGATATCGGTACCGGCAGCGGCTGTATCCCGCTGGCGATCAAAAAAAACAGGCCGGGGGCGGTTGTGCATGCGCTCGATATCTCTGACCAGGCGCTGGCTGTGGCCCGCAGGAACGCCCGGGACCTGGAGCTGGAGGTAGGTTTTCAAAAATGCGATGTGCTGGACCCGGCGCAATGGGAAGACCTGCCCCGGTTCGACGTGATCGTGAGCAACCCGCCTTATATTACCCTGCCCGAAAAAGACAGTATGATGGCGCATGTGCTCGACTACGAGCCGCACCTGGCGCTATTTGTGAGCAATAACGATCCCCAGCAGTTTTATAAAGCCATCGAGCTACTGGCCCGTAAAAAGCTGGTGCCAGGCGGGCAACTCTTCCTGGAATTGCATCGCGATTTCGCCGCCGAAACCACGCGCTACTACCAGGATAGCGGCTGGCATACCGTATTGCGCAAAGACATGCAGGACAACGACAGGATGCTCGGTTGCACATTGGTATAGTTTAAAATTTGGCATTTGTACAGCGGTTTGCTACATTTGCCTTCCTTTCGAAAAAAGAAATATTATGACAGAGCAAGTTGACAAGGTGGTATCCAATACCGTAGAACTGATGAAAAAGGCGATTGGTCACCTGGAATCGGAACTGGTAAAGATCCGCGCCGGCAAGGCCAACCCTCAAATGCTGGAAGGCCTGGTAGTCGACTACTATGGCGCTCCTACACCCATCAACCAGGTTGCTAATATCACGGTTGCCGATGCGCGTACCATTACCTTACAACCCTGGGAAAAGCCGATGATCGCCCCGATCGAACGCGCTTTGATGCAGGCAAACCTGGGTGTGACCCCCCAGAATGATGGTGTGGTGATCCGGTTGTTTATGCCGCCGCTGACCGAGGAACGTCGTAAAGAACTGGTAAAACGTGTGAACGGCGAAGGCGAGCAGGGTAAGATCGCGATCCGTAATATCCGCCGCGATATGATCGAGCAGATCAAAAAATTACAAAAAGACGGCCTGAGCGAAGATGCCGCTAAGGAAGCCGAAGGCCGCATCCAGGGTATTACCGATAAGAATATCGCCCTGGTAGAACAACACTGCAAAGACAAGGATAAAGAGATCATGACGATCTGATCCGGGTATCATATGGATAAAAGGGGGACTGCATATGCGGTCCCCTTTTTTTATATACCCGGTGCTGTAATATTATCTCCGGGTATGGTTAAAGTCGAGCAGCAGCGACAGCATATGGGCATGCAAGCCGTCGGTGCGTTTGTACCAGGCATAACGCAGACCTATTTCCCGGAAGGTGTAATGCCGCATCAGCTTTGCCTGTGGAGTATACCGCAGGTTCAGCCCCGTTTTAAAACTATTGAATGCCGAGAGGTCGTAATCCGAGGTATAGTACTGTTCCGTTACCTGGTGTTCCGCATAAGGCCTGAAGTACCGGGAGGCCGTTTGGGTATAGAACCGGGCATGCGGGGCTATACTGAACTGCGGGCTTAGCTTTACCGGCAGCTCGAGTTGGAAGGTATGGCTGCGGATGCCGATATTATCCTGGTAAAAGCGGTAGTACGAGCGTATAACCAGCCTGGAACCCGCGAAAATATTGGCTTGCAGGCCCAGCGGGAATTTCCAGCGCTCTTCGGGCAGGTATTCTACTTTTAAGGAACCGTCGGTAAAATATACGCGGTGAAAGGGCGTAGACAGCAAGCCCTTCTGGTATACGAGTTCGGGAAAGATGGCAACCTGTACCCGGCGGTTAACCACCTGGAACCAGGAAAAGGACAGGTTGTAGGAGGTGCGCCGGTACGTATCGTACCATTCCTTGTACCGCAGTTCGGTAGGGTAGACCAGGCTTACCGGGCGCCAGTAGTCGTCGTCGATGCGCCCCCAGCGCAGATCGTCGAAGTAACAGAGCAGCGATGCCGTCCACTCGTGCGACCCGTCGCGTGCTGTACGGCCCAGGTTAATACCCACCGGCAACGAGGTATAATCCGACTCTACCGAAAGCCCCGCCTGGATGCCGGCCCGCAGGCCGCTTTTACCCAGTCGCCTGTTGTAACCCAGGTTGATATGGCTGCGCATATCCACACGCGATGCCGAGGAGAGGACATAATCGATATTATCGGTCGATGCGGAGGTAATAATGTCGGCCCCGGCATTGAGGGTAAAAGTCTGTACCGAATCGCGGCGATGGGTAATGTTCACTTCGGGCGCATAAACCATCAATTCCTCGGTGCCTGTGCCGCCGGTTACTGCAGAATGGTTGCCATCCTGTGTATAATAGGAAAACAGGATCTGTATGTCCGTTTCCGCAACGCGTTGTTTCTTGTATAGCGAATCTGCCGGCGCCTGCTGCGCGGTGGTATGCAGTGCAGCGGTCATTAAACCCAGCAGTAGATATTTCTTTTTCATCCTGGTAATGGAGCTGTGTAACGTTTAGTCCTGTATTGTTCGTCCTGTACTGGTAAAAGCGATCAGTTGCAGCCGCAGCCACCGCTGCTTTTACCGGTACCGCCGCCACTGGCGCCTTCGCGGTAAGCCTGCGCGTTTTCTTCAAACTTTTCGATCGGTAACTTGCCCGGCTGCATAGCCGCATCATTAAGATAGGCACGCTGGTAGGGCTTTACAGCAGTGCAGCTGCCCAGTATCAGTACTGCCAGCAGGAGCAGGATCGCTGTGGTACACTTACCCTTTTCAGATGGAAGCATGGGTACTTATTTTTTCGGAGGTTAATACATGGTTGTGTTCATCCACGATAATGCCGTGCACGCCAGGTAACTGGCCAAGCAGGTACAGGCCGGCATCGGCGCCCATAATGGTAACGGCGGTAGCCAGGGCGTCGGATAGTTCGGCGCCGGGACTCACGATGGTCACACTTTTCAGCAGGCGGGCGGGCAGGCCCGTCCTGGGGTCTATATTGTGGCTATAGCGTATGCCTTTATGTTCAAAATACTGTATATAATTGCCGGAAGTGGCTACTGAGGCCTTTTCTACCGGTATCCAGCGTAGTATTGTATCCTCCTTGCCCGGGTCTGCAATACCGATACGCCAGGGGCTACCGTCGGGCTGGCAACCCCATGCGGTAAGGTCGCCGCTGGCGTTGATAACCCCTGAGGCCAGGCCGGATGCGGTCCACAGCGCTTTAACCCGGTCGGCTGCATAACCTTTGCCGATCGCGCCGAAACCGATTCTCATGCCTTTTTTACGTAATAACACCTGGTTATCGCTACCCAGTTCGATATTGCGGAAGCCGGTAATGCGCAGTTGCTCTTTGAGGGCGTGCTTGCCGGGCAGTGCCTGGTTGCCGGTATTGAACCGGTATAGCGATTTTAACGTGCCGGCAGTAATATCAAAAGCGCCCTGGCTAAGCTCCGAAAGACGGATACAGCGTTGGATTAGTCGGTACACCTCCCCGTCTACGGTAACGGGCGCTATACCTGCATTGCGGTTGATCAGGCTGGTTTGCGAATCTTCGTCAAACTCGGTCAGTAACCGTTCTAAACGCGTGATCTCCGCCACGCCGGCCTGCAGGTAAGGCGCTGCAGCCGCTTCGCTGTCGCAGCAGGCGATCAGCTCAAAGTCGGAGCCCATCATTCTTTTACGCAGGTTACATTTTTGCAGCATAGCTACGGAGCAGGGCTTTTATTTGGGCGATAAAGGGTTCGGTAGCCAGGCCGGTTTGTGCCAGTGTCGCCAGGTTTTGTTGTTGCGCGCTAAGCAGCAGTATTTTCGGGAAGGCGCCCTCGGGGTTGAAACTTGCCGCCAGCTTATCATACCGGGAGGCTAATGCCGGGTCTATTTTACTGCGCTGCGGAAAATCGGCTTTCAGAACCACGAGACTGTCCTGTACAAACTGCAGGAAACGTGGGCTGGATAATACCTGCCGCTCCAGCCGGATACAGGGTATGCACCAGTCGGAACCCTGGAACACCAGCAATACCCGGCGATTGTTGCCGGCAGCCGCGGCAAATGCCTTGTCCGGGTCGGTAAATACCTGGGCGCCCGTATTAAAGGGCAGCAACAGGATAAACAAAAGGTATATCGTTCCGGCTAATCTTCTGGTCATGTCGGTGATTACTGCGATACAGCGGGGTTAAGGGTGTAAAATTAGGCAGTCGTACCGGCTTAATCAAATCCGGCATATTATCTCTTCCATTTTCACTTGTTTTCAAATCCCGCACACTTATAACGGTATCGCCACGTTTATGAAATGCCGCTTTGAACTTCTGATAATTAGCATTAGTTTTAGTTTTTATTTGGAAAACTATAACACTATGAAAGCTATTTACCTATCCCTGCTTTTATTACTGAGCCTGTCTGCCGGCGCGCAGACCTATGTGCCCTTCCCAGTTTCGGATGCCTTGTGGACAGAACGCGTAGGTACAGGCCAGGATAAACCGCCCATTTATCATTGCTTCGGACTTAAAAATGCCGATACGGTTATCAAATCGGTGACCTATCATAAATTATATCGGTCAGTCGATACCGTACTGTCTGAATCGGAGTACTACGGCGGCATCCGGGAGGAGGCTAAACGTATTTATCTCTATACAGATACTACAGAAATAGTACTTTATGATTTCAACCTGCAGGTAGACGATACCTTTAAGGCTACCAGTTCCTGGCCTGGTATACTGCAGGGCAAGGTGACACAGATAGATTCCGTGATGATTGCCGGCCAGTACCGTAAGCGCTATTCCTTTACCCTGATCCAGGGTAGCGGCAGCGGCATCCCTTTCTTTGGCAACTGGATCGAAGGTATTGGCAACGGCGGTATCGGGGGCCTGGTCCAGTCTTTTGCAATGCAGCCTACCTGCGATTGCCAGATCGATAACCTCTGCTTTAAACTGGGGAACGACTGGGTATACCATGACCCTAAATTCAGTAGTACCTCCTGTGTAGCTTCTGTCACTGCTATCCGTGATCCGCAATCTGTGGGCAAGGCCAGTCTGCTTGTGGCGCCCAACCCGGTAACGGGCATCAGCCGCCTGTTGATCGGGGGCGAAGCGAAAGTGGACCGTATCGATATTTTTAATGCGCAGGGCTTGCGGGTACAGTCCTATAGTCAGCCCGGCAATAGCGTGCTGATCGATCGTAATGCCTATGCTCCCGGTATGTATTTTTACCGGCTCAGCGTGGCCGGGCAAACTGCCGGCTCCGGTAAATTTTCTGTACAATAATACAGGACCTGGAATACAGGACCTGGACTTCTATAAAAAAACGCCGGCCGGCCATGGCCGGCCGGCGTTTTTATTTATGGTAGCGGCATAAGTCTAAGCCGGATCATGGTTCGTTGTAACCTGGTAAAATGCCTGCCGGCAGGCTTTCGCGGCGAGCGGCCCGAATGTTGGAAAGAGGTTGTAACAAGAGGGTAGAGCAGCGGTTACTTTTATGCTTTTTATTTAACCTTTAAGTAACGCCATGTAGCAAATGTTATTAACTTGCATCGTATACATGGATTTCGCAACTTCCTATAAAATAATAAACAAGCGCCTGCAGACCGAGTACCGGGAACCAGCCTGGGGCTGGGGTTTGAGGGTTGCTTTATCCGTTACGATCCCCCTGGTATGGGGCGTGATTACGGGCGAGTCGCACGGCGCCGAGTGGATGGCCATAGCCGGTGAGTGTGTTTCCTTTATCGAGTTGAAGGGCAATGCCGGTCAGCGCATCCGCCTGCTGTTAAGCGCCTCCTTATTGAGTGTCCTCTTCTGTATCGTAGGCAGTGTAGCCGGCAATTATATGTGGATCAGCCTGCCGGGTATGTTGCTGGTCGGTTTCCTGAGCGGGTTGTTTAAAAACCTCGGCGACCGGGGTATGGGTCTTGCCCTGAGTGTGTATATCTTCTACATCATTACCTGCGCGTACCCGGTACATACGGACGACGACCTATGGGCCCGCTGTGGCTGGGTAGCCCTGGGCTCCCTGTGGACCGTACTGGTAGGGCTTTGCAGCTTCCTGTTTATCCGGGTGGGCACACCTTACCGGCGCACTATAGCCGCCATCTGGAAATCGGTAGCTTCGCTGGCACTGGTTACCGGTAAAGGCTGGGATGGCCGCTCCACGCGCAGTTCGATCCGCGATATCTATCTTAAAGAAAAAGATGTGCGTACAGCCATCGATGCTTCGCTCAACCTTTTCGAAGAAACGGCCGACCAGGTCAATAAAAATCAAAAGAACAAATACGCGCTTACCCAGTCGCGGCGCTGCGCCTCGCTGGTAAGCCTGCACATTATCCAGATCAGCGAAACGGCCGAGATGCTGTATAAGCTGACGCGCGACCGCCAGTTTACGATACAGGTATATAGCCTGTTCCGGGCATTGGAGCAGATCGGCGAACGTATGGAGATCTTCCTGCTTACACTGAAACAGGAAGAGCGGGTACTGGTTACTTCCCGCGTGGAACGCCTGCGCAAGATATCCGGTATGATCCAGGAAATACCCGAGGCGCAAACCCCGGCCATTGCCCCGCATATCGGGAAAATACTGCTGCTGGCCGAACGTGTGGCCAAACTGGTGGAGCGTTCGCTGGAACTGCTGGCCGTGCCTTCGGAACGGCGCATCTTCAGGGCCTACTCGTTTACCCAAACCCTCAACATCCTGCACCCGAGGTATTTTCGCAACAATATCCGGCAGCTGATGAATTTCGACAGCATTACCACCCGGTATGCTCTGCGTATCGGCGTAGCTGCGTTTATCGGTGCGCTTATCGGCAACCTGCTCTCGGGCGAGCATGGCTGGGCGCTGACGATCGGGGGTAATACCTTTACCCTCATTCATCTTAAAAACCACGGTTACTGGATACCTTTTACGGCCATCATCGTTTCGCAGCCTTACTTCGGCGCCACCTTTAAGAAAGGCCTGGAGCGCAGTATCGGAACCATAGCGGGCATCGTGGTTGGTACCATATTCCTGCAACTGCCCTTTGCCACCCTGGCCAGGCTGGTGCTGGTGTTTGTAAGCTCGGTATTCCTTATCTATTTTCTCCGCAGGCAGTATTCGGTAGCTACTTTCTTTATTACCTTAATGCTGGTGGGGCTGCTGGCTATCGAGCCGCATTTCGACGCCGATCTTATGAAGACCCGCATCATCTGCACCCTGATCGGTTCGGCGTTGGCTATTACGGCAGGCTTTCTCTTATTGCCGGCCTGGGATAAGGATATGTTGCCGCGTTTCCTGGCCGAGGCCATTACGGCCAACCTGCATTATTTCCGCAAAACCTTTTACCGCAACGAGGAGCCCGTGGCCTGGACCAAACTGAAGCGTACCGCAGAGTCGAAGAACAGCAACGCATTCGATTCCTTTACCCGGTTTATGGCCGAACGGGTAAAACGCCGCCGGAAAGGTTATGCCAACTATTACTTCCTGCTTACGCATAATGTGCGCATTACCCGCGAGCTCAATAACTTTCACAGCGAGACGGAGCTGGCCGAAGTAAAGATCCCGATACAGGAAAAAGAAAAGTACATTCAATTGCTGTACGAATGTGATGACCTGTTCCGCGAAAACGCTTTGTTATTAAAACGGTCGGGCAACGAATTTATCGACGATGAATCGCTGAAAACCTTCCCGGAGGAGGGTTTTGTGAACCTGACCCCGAATGAAAACCAATTGGTATTTGTAGAAAAAATGCTGATCGAGCTGAAGGCGATAAGGGTAGGACTGGAGTCGCCCGCCATACCGCTGAGCCGCAAGCAGGTAGAAGGATAAAACGTAATACAAAATCACAAACAAATAACAATTACCCTTATACGGTGAATTGAAAGCCGCATTACCTTTATGCAAAATTTAAAATTTCATAACAATGAAAAAGCTTTCAACCGTACTCCTTGCCTTAATGATGGCAGTATCCGGAGTAACCTTTGCACAAAACACCGGTGCTGCTAAAGCAAAGCCTGCCAAAACCACACAGGCTGCACCAAAAGAGAAAGCACCTGAAGCCAAGCCCGCAACAGCCGCTGGTCCTTTAAAGAAAGACGGCACACCGGACAAACGCTATAAGGAAAACAAACATGTAAAGAGCGACGGTACCCCCGATAAACGCTACAAAGAGAATAAAGCAACTGCAGCTCCTGCAAAATAATACCACGAAGGCCGGCAATAGCCGGCCTTCGTTCTTGATATAGATCAACATATGATAAAATGCCGGATGCGCATAATACCGAAATCAAAAAAAACAATTGTCATAACCTTGTCTTTTTTTTCTATTGTCTTTTTTATGAAGTAAATTTGCAATCCAGTGATTTAAAGGTATATTTTCCTTAATTCGTAATTCAAAATTTCAATCTTATAATGGCTTTCGATTTAGATCTCATCCAAAAAGTTTACGCTGAAATGCCGGGTAAAATACAGGTTGCCCGTCAATTACTTGGCCGCCCGCTCACGCTGACCGAAAAGATCCTTTACTCCCACCTCGACAAACCTGCTACAAGCGCTTACGAACGTGGTAAGGCTTATGTGGATTTCCGTCCGGACAGGGTAGCGATGCAGGATGCGACGGCGCAGATGGCGTTGCTTCAGTTTATGACTTGCGGAAGGGATAAAGTAGCGGTACCTTCTACCGTACACTGCGATCACCTGATCCAGGCTAAAGTTGAAGCCGGTAAGGATCTGCAGATCGCTGTCGATTCCAATAAAGAAGTTTATGATTTCCTCTCTTCCGTTTCCAACCGTTACGGTCTGGGTTTCTGGAAGGCAGGCGCCGGTATCATCCACCAGGTGGTACTGGAAAACTACGCCTTTCCCGGCGGTATGATGATCGGCACTGATTCGCACACGCCTAATGCAGGTGGTCTCGGTATGATCGCTATCGGCGTAGGTGGTGCAGATGCCTGCGACGTAATGGCGGGTCTGCCCTGGGAGCTTAAAATGCCAAAACTGATTGGTGTACACCTGACCGGTAAACTGAACGGCTGGGCTACCCCTAAAGATATTATCCTGTGGGTTGCCGGCAAACTGACTGTAAAAGGCGGTACCGGTGCTATCGTGGAATACTTCGGCGAAGGTGCGGCCAACATCAGCTGTACCGGTAAAGGTACCATTGGTAACATGGGTGCAGAGATCGGCGCCACTACCTCTACCTTTGGCTACGACGAATCTATGGAGCGTTACCTGAGGGCTACCGGCCGCGAAGCCATCGCAGACCTGGCCAACGGTATCAAAGAGCACCTGACCGGCGATGCTGAAGTATATGCTAATCCTTCCGCTTATTTCGACCAGGTGATCGAGCTCGACCTGTCTACCCTGGAACCTTATATCAACGGACCTTTCACCCCGGATCTGGCTACGCCGATCTCTAAAATGAAAGCCGCAGCAGCAGCCAATGGCTGGCCTACCAATGTAGAAGTAGGCCTGATCGGTTCCTGCACCAACTCTTCTTACGAAGACATCAGCCGCGCCGCCAACCTGGCCGAGCAGGCAGTAGCTAAAAACCTGAAAGCAAAAGCCAGCTATACCATTACTCCCGGTAGCGAACTGGTACGTTATACCATCGAACGCGACGGCTATATCGATACCTTCGGTAAGATCGGCGGTACCGTATTCGCCAATGCCTGCGGTCCCTGTATCGGTATGTGGGCACGTGAAGGCGCCGACAAAAAAGAAAAAAATACTATCATCCACTCGTTCAACAGGAACTTTGCTGCACGCCAGGATGGTAACCCCAATACTTATGCCTTCGTAGGTTCTCCGGAAATCGTAACCGCACTGGCCATTGCCGGCGACCTTACCTTCAACCCGCTGACCGACACCCTGACGAACGAAGCCGGCGAACAGGTAAAACTGGATCCGCCATCCGGTTTCGAACTGCCTCCGCGTGGTTTCGATGTAGAGGATGCAGGCTTCCAGTCTCCTGCCGAAGATGGCAGCGGCGTAGAAGTTGTGGTATCTCCGGATTCCCAGCGCCTGCAATTGCTCGAGGCATTCCCAGCATGGGAAGGCACCGACCTGAAAGGCCTGAAACTGCTGATCAAGGCAAAAGGTAAATGTACGACCGACCATATCTCTATGGCTGGCCCATGGCTGAAGTTCCGTGGCCACCTCGATAATATCTCTAACAACATGCTGATCGGCGCTACCAACTTCTTCAACGAGAAAACCAATAGCGTTAAAAACCAGCTGACCGGCGAATATGCAGGCGTACCGGATGTACAGCGTGCTTACAAAGCGCAGGGCATCGGTTCGATCGTTGTCGGAGACGAAAACTACGGTGAAGGTTCCAGCCGCGAACACGCTGCCATGGAGCCCCGTCACCTGGGCGTACGTGTGGTACTGGTAAAATCATTTGCCCGTATCCACGAAACCAACCTGAAAAAACAAGGTATGCTGGGTGTAACCTTCGCCAACAACGAAGACTACGATAAAATCCAGGAAGATGATACCTTCGACGTTCTGGGTCTCACTACCTTTGCTCCGGGCGTGCCGCTGACTGTAGTAGCGCACCACAAAGACGGCAGCAAAGACGAGATCACCGTTAACCATACCTACAACGACCAGCAGATCGAGTGGTTTAAAGCAGGCAGCTGCCTTAACGTGATCCGCAAAGAGTTTGGCGTAGCGTAATACACACCGATTGATTTATTTTTTCGTAATGACAGCGGCCCGGTATTTACCGGGCCGCTTTTTTAGGACTAGTCATCGTATTAAAGAAAGGGATCAGGGCTTGCTTTTGCCCGCGAAAAGTGCTTTTGCATATGCCATTTCCACGTCCCTGCCGTTCAGGTAGTCGTCGATGGTGGGTTGGATATAGTGATCCGGGATAACGCCATGGCCAAAGGGAATACTGTTGTTCAGGGTCTCCGGCACAAACTTACACAAAGGGATCCTGCCGGTAAGTTGGGTATTCGGCAGGATGTACCGGATAAAGGTGCCGCTGGTATTGCCATAATAACCGCCGCCGGTCTCTTCCCCGATAAACCGGGCCCGGGTATAATTTTTAGCCATTGCTGCAAACTCCGATCCGCCCGAAAAGGTGTACCCGCTGATCAGGATACAGAGATCGCCATCGAAGTGATCGGCTTTGACACTGTCGCCTTCATAATAGCCTTTCTTGTTCAGGTACCGGCCATCGCCGGCCTGGTAAAACTCTTCCTGTAATTCCTGGGTCAGGCCTGCGGGATTCTTTTTCCGGTCCGAATATCGGAGAAAGGAAAAGGTAAAGGCAGGGATCTCTACATACTTATACTTGGAGTACGGCTTACTGATCAGGTAGGAAAGTAAATGATCTTCCATGCCTTGTTCACCGCCGCCATTGTCCCTTACATCGATAACCAGGTGTTTTACCTGTTGTTCTTTCAGGGTCTTAAAGGTTTCGGCAA
Source organism: Taibaiella chishuiensis (assembly GCF_003014535.1). Taxonomy (GTDB): domain Bacteria; phylum Bacteroidota; class Bacteroidia; order Chitinophagales; family Chitinophagaceae; genus Taibaiella; species Taibaiella chishuiensis. The sequence continues at coordinate 346,128 of NZ_PYGD01000004.1, forward strand.
GGAAGCGCTTGAACCCTTTCCTGCGGCCTTCGTAATCGTCCAGGCTAAAGCTGGTTACCGTAAGTATGCCCGTGCTGTTACTGCTGTCGAGTACAAATGTAGCGCCATCTTTGCTGCGGTAATTGGGGAGGGCGGCGGCCAGGGAATCCGACAGGCGCACAAATCTTTTAACGCTGCAGGCGGGTACGTTTTTATATACCGTTTTCTGATGGGTACCCGGATGCTCCAGTTCCAGGTCGAAGGTGGTTACCGGGTTAAAAAAGCTGGCGTAGTATCTTGAAAAGGCGCTGCCGATCCAGTGGTCGAAGCTGGTGGTACTGTAACCGTCGCCCGGCTCTATGTTGCGGAAAACCTGCATAATGCTGTCTGCGCTTTGCCCGTTTATTTTCGTGATCATCAGTCCCCGGGTTTTCAGGCCGTCCAGGTCGTTCAGGATATAGATCTTACCCTGCAGTATTTTAACCAGGAAGGGAAAGTAGCCATAGTTCTGGCGGATATAAGAACCGGTTTCGTCCGAAGGCCTGATATTGCAATGGCCTTCGTGGGTATAGGTCACTACGGGCGCCATGATCCGGTAGAATTCCAGGGCATTCATATTGTTGCGTATCTTGTTTCTTTGTGCCGAACATAAGCTGTCGAACAAGGCGTAGGAGCTATACCACAGGCCAACCCGGGTTTCGATAAACGCATTTTTCAGGATATCGAAATCCTGGTACAGTTGTTGGGTCGTGAACCTGGGTAGCTTTGCCGGCAGGCTTTTTACCACGATACTGTACTTGCCTTCGTTGGAATTCGAACTGTCGGCCAAGGGTTTTAGCGTAAGCGAAAACGGCGCCGTAGTATCGGGGGAGAAGATCATTTTCTCCGGGCCAAACCGCCCGTTGGGACTATCTATCTTTTTGATTGTTTTCCCGTTTTTATCCTTCAGGGTCAGTACCAGGTCTATGCCTTTCTGTTCGGCGATAATGGTATAATACTGGTCTTTCCTAAGGTTCACCCGGAAATCCTGTTCTTCGTCCCGGCGGATCAGCCGGTCGCTTGTTTCCTGGTTAAGGGGTAAGGTGGTGCTTTTGTGATTGACCTGGGCCATCAGGGGGCTTGTCATCAGCAGGCAGGCGGCTAATAGCAGTTTTGACATGGGAGTAGTGCGGGAATAGGTTTATCCGGTTAAGATCAAAAATACTTAAATTGAAGATACGCCTGTCCTCATGGCGGATACTTACCCCTATTTATCCCCCTTTTTTGGTCTCCTCATTTGCAAGAAGGGTATAGGGCGGCTCCGTTTGCAGGAGTGGCCACACTTGTTGCTCCTTACCTGGTAAGGACGGCCCGGTATTTACCGGGCCGCCTTTAAAATGAAAGTATCCGGAACAGCTGCGCCTAGTTATAGGTATACTGTACGGCTTTAATATCCTGCAGCTGCAGCAAGAGCAGGGCAAGCCGCGACTGGCCTATGCCGCCGCCTATGGTATCGGGCAGCTCACCCGCCAGCAGCTTCTGGTGGAAGGGCAGTTGTTCCCGTTGCTGCAGTCCGCGCAGGTGTAATTGTTCGCGCAGGGCAGGGGCATTTACCCGAATGCCCATCGACGATAGTTCTACGCTGCGTTGCAATACCGGGTGCCATACCAGCAGGTCGCCGTTCAGGCCATGGTAGCCCGGCGTTGTTTCGGTGCTCCAGTCGTCATAATCCGGCGCCCGGTCGTCATGTAGTTGTCCGTCCGACAACGGGTGCCCTATACCCTGCAGGAATACTGCGCCATGTTCGCGGGTAACCAGGTCTTCCCGTGCTTTGGCGTCCTGTTGGGGATAGCGGGCGCGCAACGCTTCGCTGTGTATAAACGCGGGCTGCTCCGGCAGGTCCAGGCTGCGCATGCCGGGATAAGCTTCCTGCAGCGCGGCGCAGGTAAGCCGCAGGGCTTTATAGATCTTCAGTACGGTGGCCTGCAGGAAGGCCGGGTGCCGGTCTTCGGGCCGGATTACTACTTCCCAGTCCCACTGGTCTACGAGTACGGCGTGCATGGGCGACAACTGTTCGTCGGGACGCAGGGCGATCATATGCGTCACGATACCCTGGTGGCAGGGCATGGACAATTCGGCCAGGCGCAGCCGTTTCCATTTAGCGAGGGAGTGTACCACCGTAAAGTCTTTGCCGCTGTTGCTAAAGCTTACGGGGCGTTCGGTACCATTCAGGTCATCGTTAATGCCACTGTCGGCCGATACAAAGAGCGGGGCGAATACCTGGTGCAGGTGGAGCGCTTCGCTGAGATGCCGGAGAAATTGTTGTTTGATAAAGCCAATCTGCATTTCCGTTTGCAGGTCGGCTATTTTATGGGCAGGTGCAAGCATGATTGATTTTTGTTTGTTGTTGTATATAAATTTGATTCGCTTTGCTGTTTCATCTCTGTTTTTATCTTCCCCCAGGGGGGATTAAAAACGGCTTGCAAATGGCAATAAGTCTTGATCTGTGGCATCATACAGGCATAAAAAAAGCCCTCCCGTTGGGGAAGGCTTTTGTGATTCAATAAGTTTATGTAAGGTTACATACGCTTGCTGGTAACAACAACAGGCCTTCCTCCGGCAACAATATTATTGTTGCGGTTCAGATTCAGGTTATTATTGTTGTTGGCTAAGATCAAAGCGTATAGCTGGTTTTAATAAGATAACGTTTACTGTGGAAGGGCCAGTTGCACACCCTGGTAAAGGGGCTGCTGTGGTTTTAAAGGCTCGGCCTGCTGTGCGGTAACAGGAGCGGCTACTGCGGCGGCTACCGGTTTAGCGCCCTGTACCTTGTTACTTTTCAGGAACTCTTCTTTAATCAGGTCTTCTGCAGATACCTGTGGCGTTTTATTGAGCCATACCGAAGTATTCAGGTAACTTTTGCTGGGGTAATAAATATACAGGCAGGTACCGTCTTTTATCGTATTGATGATAGGACCGGCCAGGGCCACGGGTACTGCGGGGCAACCCCAGCTGCGGCCCAGGCGCTGGTTGCTCCTGATGTAGGAGTCGCAAACGTAGGCTGCGCCGTGCATCACGATAGCCCTGTCATAAGCCCGGTCATTATAACCGCGGTCCATGCCGTTCAGTTTTAAAGAATACCCGTTGTCGCCGCTATAGGTTTCCTGGGTTACATAAAACCCAAGGCTGCTCTGGTGCGAATTGTCGCGGTTGGAAAAGTTCATGGCAAACTCGTCGCCCGTGCCCTGTCCATGCGCCACCAGGGTATGGAACAATACCTTGTGCGATTCCAGGTTGATAACCCAAAGCCTTTTTACGTTTGCAGAAAGACTGAAGTCGCAGATGCTGATGATCTGCTCGTCTTTGTTCAGTTTATCCGCATCCCTTAAATTAAGATATCCCAGGTACGCCTTACGGAATACATCGCGGGAAAGCGGTTCTTCTTTACCAAAATTAATAAGGTTATAAACTTCGTCTGCTTTCTGGTTTACTTTCTGCCGAACGTTCATCACCAGTCCTTCTTCGGCTTTCACTGCTTTTACAAAAAATGAAGATGCACACATCCCGATCATCAACAAAGCCACTCTGATTTTTTGCATATTTATCAACTTTTTTTATTGACAGGTTTAAAAATAGCATGATTGCATTCTTTCAAAGTTAATAAATTAAAATTAAAAAATGCAATCCCGGGGATAGAAAAACTTGATGCCGGGATAAAAACCTGGCCTTTATTTTTTTACAATTTGCTAAAAAATGAACAGGGCCAACAGGTTTAAAAACACGATTAAACCGCAAAGTACCGCCAGAAATGTTAAATAAATTACGCTTGTGCCGGAGTTCATACTAACATAACACGGATCTTCAGGCTTTTGTAAGGTTATAAATTATGCATTTTTTGTTAAGACTAAAGCCTATAGAATTTCTTTATAGCCAAGCGCCCCGGGCAGGGGAAATTTCCCCTGCCTGTGATCGGATAGGAACATGCCGGGTGCTTAGTCCGGCAAACAGCCGCGGGGCTTGTATTTGCGGTTGCCGGGGCCCGGTCCGGTTATATGTCATAATTTTATAATTTATATAGGTGATTTGTTATTTAAAGCTTAGCTTTGCGCCCGAATAAAAACCTCCTATGCACCAATTCCAGGAAATATCGACCCGATTTGAAGCTTACCTGAAGCAGCCCGGTATTTTTCCGGAGCAGCCGGCTAATCTTTACGATCCCTGCCGGTACCTGCTCGAGGCGGGTGGCAAACGGGTACGTCCTGCACTCTGCCTGATGGCCAACGAACTGTTTGGCACGATTACAGAAGACGCTTTTAAAGCGGCGGCGGCCATCGAGCTGTTCCACAATTTTACCCTGATCCACGACGATATTATGGACAAGGCGCCCCTGCGCAGGGGCAAGCCCACCGTTCATGCCAAATACGGCCTTACTGCAGGTATTCTTTCCGGCGATGTCATGAGCATTTTTTCGTTCGACTGCCTGAGCCGGGTCAACCCCGTTTTCCTGCCCCGCGTGCTGTCCGTTTACAACAAAACGGCGGTGGAAGTATGCGAGGGCCAGCAATGGGATATGGACTTTGAAGTGCAGGAAACCGTGAGTATCGAACAATACCTGCATATGATCACCCTGAAGACCTCCGTATTGCTGGCTGCAAGCATGCAGATCGGCGCTATACTGGGCGGTGCTACCGAAGCGCAGGCCGCGCTTTTGTACGAGTTCGGCAAGAACCTGGGTATTGCCTTCCAGTTGCAGGACGATTACCTGGATACCTTTGGCGAAGAAGCTAAAACCGGTAAGCAACCCGGCGGCGATATCCGGGCCAACAAAAAGACCTTCCTGATGATCAAATGCCGGGAACTGGCTGGAGCAGCAGCAACACAATTGCTGGGCGAGCTGTTGCTGCGCGACGACGAAGAGAAGGTTGAACAGGTTACAGGGCTGTTGCGCGACCTGGAGGTCGATGCCATAAGCCGCTCGATGATCCACGAATTTTCGGATAAGGCCTTTGGTAACCTGGAGCAACTCGATATCGAACCGGCAAAAAAACAACCCCTTATGGCCCTGGCGGCTTATTTACTGAACCGCCAGAATTAATGTCAATTTGGCAAAAATAAAATCTGGCAAACTAATTGAACTTAATATAATCAATGAGCCTATTTAATCCATTCAATAAAAAACGATCTATGAATAATAAGGAAAACGAACTGAAGGACAACGGTCATGCGGATAAAGAGCAAAATCAACAAAATATAGACGATGCTGCCATAAACTTCAATTCGGATGATAGTTTGGCAGGTACTACGCATTTAAATGACGAATTGGCTTCTGAGGAAGATGATCGCATCCAAAAATTAACAGAAGAACTGAAAGAAGCGAACGATAAATATTTACGTCTTGCTGCCGAATTTGATAACTACCGGAAGCGGAATGCAAAAGAGCGCAACGAACTGATAAAAAGTGCCGGTGAAGATGTGATCAAATCCCTGTTGGATATACTCGACGATTCGGAGCGTGCTGCACAGCAGCTGGAACTGTCCGATGATATCAAAACCAATAAGGAAGGCGTGTTCCTGGTGTTTAACAAACTGAAAAACGTGTTGCAGGGCAGGGGACTGAAAGCGATGGAGAGCAAAGAGCAGGAGTTTAACCCGGAGCTGCACGAAGCCATTACGGAGATCCCGGCCCCGACCGAGGCCCTGCAGGGTAAAGTGCTGGACGAGGTACAAAAAGGCTACTTCCTGAATGACAAAATTATCCGTCATGCAAAAGTAGTGGTAGGTAAATAAAATCTGAACTTAATAAATATGCCGTAGCTGTAAGCCTGACGGAGCCGCATCGGACGCATATTTTTATATTAAACCGAGATGAGTAAAAGAGATTATTACGAGATACTGGGCCTGAGCAAGGGCGCAAGTGCCGATGAGATTAAGAAGGCCTACCGTAAAGTGGCTATGCAGTACCACCCCGACCGTAACGAAGGGGATAAGGCTGCCGAGGAGAAATTCAAGGAAGCAGCCGAGGCTTACGAGGTGCTGAGCGATACCAATAAGAAAGCGCAGTACGACCGCTTTGGTCATGCGGGTATGAGCGGAGCAGCCGGCGGTGGCGGTTTTGGCGGTGGCAGCGGTATGCGCATGGAAGATATCTTCTCCAACTTCGGCGATGTGTTCGGCGACGACATGTTCGGCAGCTTCTTTGGCGGCGGTCGTCAGGGTGGTGGTGGCCGCAGCAGGGGATCGCGTGGCTCCAACCTGCGTGTAAAGCTGAAAATGAGCTATGCGGAAATCGCTAATGGCGCTACCAAAAAGATCAAAGTAAAAAAATATATCCATTGCAGTACCTGTAACGGCAGCGGCGCTAAAGACGCCAGTTCCGTACAGACCTGTAATACCTGCGGCGGCAGCGGCCAGGTACGCCGGGTAACCAGCACCTTCCTGGGACAGATGCAGACCGTAACGGCCTGTCCTACCTGTAACGGCGAAGGCGTAAGCATTACCTCCAAATGTACCTCCTGTAAAGGCGAAGGCCGTGTATACGGCGAAGAGACTATCAGTATCGATGTGCCGGCCGGCGTACAGGAAGGCATGCAGCTGAGCATGAGCGGTAAGGGCAATGTGGGCGAGCGCGGCGGTGCGCCGGGCGACCTGCTGATCCTGATCGAGGAAGAAAAACACCCCGACCTTACCCGCGATGGTAACGATGTGCAGTATATCCTGCCGCTTTCGTTCCCCGAAGTGGTATTTGGTACCCAGGTGGAGGTGCCTACCATCGATGGCAAGGCCAAGATCAAGATCCCGGCCGGTACCCAGAGTGGTAAGATCTTCCGCCTTAAAGGCAAAGGTTTCCCCGAGATCAACAGTTACGGTAAAGGCGACCAGCTGGTGCAGGTAAAAGTATGGACACCGCAGCACCTGAGCGAGGAAGAGCGTGTGGCCCTGGAAAAAATGAAAGTTTCGTCCAATTTCGAACCGGGCGAAGAAGCCAAGAAAGAGCGTAGCTTTTTCGAAAAGATAAAAGACGCTTTCAGCTAAAATAATAAACAGAAAATCGGGGCGCCGGGCATATGCCCGGCGCTTTTGCTTTAGCGGCCGCATCAAGATAAGGCTTCGCGGCCGGATTTATATTTTTAAGAGTATTACCAGATTTTTAATTTTATTGCTACCTTTGCGGCCTCATTCAATTTCCTTCATGCAACCATCGGTAAAAATATTTTCCGGCACTAATTCAACGTATTTAGCGGAAAAAATTGCACATTCTTTCGGCCAGGACTTGGGCGATATTACCATTCAGAAATTCAGCGATGGCGAATTTCAGCCCGTATTCCAGGAGTCTATCCGTGGCGATTATGTTTTTTTGGTACAGTCGACCTTTGCACCCAGCGATAACCTGCTGGAGCTGCTGATGATGATCGATGGCGCCAAACGCGCATCTGCCGGTTACATCACCGCGGTAATTCCTTATTTCGGATTTGCCCGCCAGGACCGTAAAGACAAGCCCCGTGTGTCTATCGCCTCCAAACTGGTCGCCAACCTGCTGACTACCGCAGGTGCGGACCGTGTAATGACCATGGACCTGCATGCCCCCCAGATCCAGGGATTCTTCGATATCCCGGTGGATCACCTCGATAGTTCGGCAATTTTTATCCCGTATATAGAAAAATTGAATTTAGAAAACCTTACCTTTGCGTCCCCCGACGTAGGCAGCACCAACCGTGTGCGCGAAGTAGCCAGCTATTTCAATGCCGAAATGGTAATCTGCGACAAGCACCGCAAACGTGCCAACGAGATCGCTTCCATGACCGTGATCGGTGATGTAGCCGGCCGTAACGTGGTACTGATCGACGATATCTGCGATACAGCAGGTACTTTGTCCAAGTCGGCAGCCATCCTGAAAGAAAGGGGAGCCTTAAGCGTAAGGGCCTTCTGTACCCACCCGGTATTGAGCGGCAAAGCTTATGAGAACATTGACAATTCTGTATTGGAGAGCCTGGTCGTTTGCGATACCATTCCCCTGAAACAGGAAAGTAAAAAGATTGAAGTATTGTCCACGGCTGAATTATTTGCGATTGCCATCAGGAACACGTTCGAAAATAAATCGATCAACTCCCTGTTCATCCACAGCCAGCGGAAGAATAAATAATTAAGCGTTTTTTAATACCTGTCTATACATCAAAATCCAACCGGCAAAAGCCGTTTCGTTCTTTTAAAATTAATTTAACAGCAATTCAGAGTACAGATGTTCGTTGGCATTTCCGTTTGGCTTTGAAAAGTAACAAAAGCATACAAAAATGAAAACAGTTGTTATCGAAGGACAACTCAGGACCGGTACGGGTAAAAAAGCAGCCCGTGACCTGCGTTCAGAAGGAAAAGTGTTAGGTGTAATCTATGGTGGTAAAGAAGAAGTGCATTTCACTGCACCCGTTCTTTCTTTCCGTTCCCTGGTATACACTCCCGAATTCCAGATCGCTGAAATTAAAGTGGATGGTAAATCTTACCGTTGCATTTTAAAAGACAAGCAATTTGATGTGGTTACCGATGCGCTAAACCACGTGGATTTCCTGGAACTGGTAGAAGGCAGGCAAGTCGTTGCTAACCTGCCCCTGCGTTTTGTAGGTCAGTCTGTTGGTGTTAAAGCCGGTGGTCGTTTGGTGATCAAAATGAAAACCCTGAAAGTACGCACTATGCCTGAGCACCTGATCGAAGGTATCGAAGTAGATATCACCGATCTGCAGCTGAACGGCAATATCCGTGTTGAAGATGTGAAACAGGAAAACATGGAATTCATGAATCCTGCACGTCAGCCTATCGCTTCTGTAGTAATGACCCGTGCCCTGCGCCAGGCCGAAACAGAAGAAAAGAAAGGAAAATAATATTTGCTTTTCAAAACAGGAAGCTGGTACCTATGGTGCCAGCTTTTTTAGTTTTAAATTTTGAATTTTGAGTTTTGAATGGGTTGTTGTCACCCGCTTGCTACTTCCCGTCTAATGTTATAGATTTGCGCCGTGCCGACGCCATGCTCCGAAGGTTATGGTTTTTAAAAGGTTACTCCCCTGCAATGATTGTCAAATACTTTAAGAAGATACTCAAGGATAAACTCTATTATCAATACATAAGGGACCGCTTTTCACCGGCTGCACAAATGAACCAGCGCCAGCTCTGGCATCATTACCGGCAATGCGCAACTGAAGGCCGTATGCCGCCGCTGGAGGAGTGCGGTTTCCGGGTATTTTCGCAGTTTGAGGAGGATGGGAAGATCCTGGCGATCTTTGCCGCTATCGGTATGGGGAATAAGACCTTTATCGAGATCGGGGCCGACGACGGGGTGAACAGCAATTGCGCTAACTGGTATTTTCATTTCGGGTTTTCCGGGCTCTTTCTTGATGGCAATCCTAAAAGCATTGCCCGGGGCGAAAAGTTTTACCGTACCCACCCGGTGCCCTGGGATTTTCCACCTAAATTTATATGCAGTAAAGTAACCCGCGAAAATATTAACCAGCTTGTGGGACAGGCGGGTTTACAGGGCGAAATCTCGCTGTTGTCTATCGATATCGATGGTAACGATTACTGGATCTGGGATGCGCTGGAAGCGGTAAGTCCCAATGTGGTGATCATCGAAACACACAACGAATTCGGCATGGAGGATATTGTCGTGCCCTATGATCCGGAATATTTTTACCCGGGTAAACATCTCGTGTATCACGGCGCTTCCCCGGTAGCTATGGTCAACCTGGCCCGGCATAAGGGCTACCGCCTGGTCGGCGCCAACTACTATGGCACCAATTTCATCTTTGTAAAGAACGGGCTGGGCGATGCGCTTATCCCCGAGGTGAGCGTGGCATCGGTATTGGCACATCCTTCTGTAGCCGAAAGCTACCGCCTCTTTGAACCAGTTAAGGACTGGGAGTATATCCGTAACCGGAAGTTCTAAGGGGTGAAAGATATTAGATAACAGGTATTAGATGTTAGATGTCATCCTGAGCGCAGCGAAGGATCTTACCAGAGGGGGGACAGGCGTAAGTAAAAACTTCTGAGTAAAGCCAGCTAACGGATGAGTTTTTGCTGTGCCAGCCGGACTGTTACGGTGTATCAGGTAGCAAGATGGAAGCCCCAGGAACACGTCATAGCGATACGCCGTCTTCCCATAAACAATGCTTATATCTAATCTCTAAAATCTAACAGTCTAACATTCCTGCTACCATTCAAAATTCAACATTAAACCAGAAGGGGCCGGGAATCAATTCCCCGGCCCCTTCTGGTTGGCATACAAGCAATTTTAAACTGGTTTTACAGGGTAAGACCGTTGTTTCCTGCGATAAGCATAATAAAACACCTGGGGTAATACCAGCAGGTTCAGCAGCATACAAACGATAAGTCCGCCTACGATCATAATCGCCAGTGGTTTCTGGATTTCGGAGCCCATGCCATGCGATAATGCGGCGGGCAGCAGACCCAGCGAGCCCATCAGGGCGATCATCAGGATCGGCCGTATACGGGTGCGTACCGCCTGCGAGATGCCGTCTTTAAGCGGCATACCGTTCAGCAGGTTTTCCTTCATCACGGCAATCAGGATAATACCGTCGATCGTATTTACCCCGAGCAGGATGATAAACCCGATACCCGCCGATATACCAAACAGGGTTTGGGTAACCCATAACGAGATAAAGCCGCCGATAAAGGCATAAGGCATAGTACTGGCCGCCAGCAGTGTATCTTTCAGGTTGCCGAAGTTCAGGTACAACAGGAACATGATCAGCAACAATACCGCCGGGATAATGGTCGTAAGCTGTTTGGTAGCCCTTTGCTGGCTTTCAAACTCACCCGCCCATTCCAGTTTATACGAATCGGGCAGTTTTACTTTTTTATTGACCCGGTCCTGCGCATCGGCGATGGTACTGCCCAGGTCGCGGCCTCTTACCGAGAAGCCGACTGCGATATAACGGGTATTGCCCTGGCGGTAAATAAAGGCGGGACCATTGAAGAAGCCGATATCGGCAATTTCGCTTAAAGGTACTTTTGCATCACCGGCAGCGGGTACCAGGATGTTACGGATCTCCTGGTCCGATTTACGGTAGGGCTCGTCGTAACGCAACCGGATATCGAACATGCGGTCGCCTTCGTAAAAGGTAGAGGCCGCCTTGCCGCCAATCGCCATTTCGACCACGGCCTGGGCATCGTCCATACTTACGCCGTAACGGGCCATACGGGCCTCGCTAAGGCGTATACGCAGCTCCGGTGCACCGATATTGCGGAACACGTTCAGGTCCTCTACACCGGGCACATCTTTGATCACGTTGGCCACACTGTCGGCCGTTTGCTCCAGCTTTTCCAGGTCGTTACCATAGATCTTGGCCACCAGCGCGCTTTTTACCCCCGCCACGTATTCCGATACGTTGTCCATAATCGGCTGACTAAAGCCGAAAACGATACCCGGGTAGACATTGAGCGAGGCCTCCATCTCTTTCAGCAGTTCCTCGTGACTGATCTTTTTATCCCATTCCTTAGCATCTTTAAGCTGTACGTGAAACTCGATATTGAAGAAACCGGTAGGGTCGGTACCATCGTTGGGCCGCCCGGTCTGGGTCAGCACGAATTTTACCGGTTCAAATGCCCGGAGCTTCTCCTTCATTTCGCGGGTAAGCCTTACCGACTCCTTCAGGTTTACACTGTTGGGCAATGTAGCACGGATATAGATCGCGCCTTCGTTCAGCTGCGGGATAAACTCGGTACCCAGGGTACGGAAACCGAAGATGCTACCCACCAGGAGCAACCCGAAACCGATCATCGTGCCTTTGCGGTGCCTGGCGCAAAATGCGAACAGCTTCGCCAGGCCATTGATCAGGAAGTCGGTTACCTTGTTGTGTTTCTCCACGATGTTTTTCGTGAGCAGTAATTTACACATGACCGGTACAAAAGTGAGACTTAACAACAGCGAACCCAGCAGGGCGTAACCCAGGGTGAAGGCGAGGGGAGAGAACATTTTGCCTTCTACTTTCTGGAAGGAGAAAATAGGGACCAGGGCCACGATCAGGATTACCTGTGCAAAGAGGATGGACTTGGCTACCGACTTGGCTTTGTCCAGGATAAAATCGTCCTTGGGCATGGCATTGAATTTCTCCATGCCGACCTCCCTGGCCTTCCGGTCCAGCCCGGCGTATACGTGCTCCACGATAACCAGCGTGCCCTCCAGCAGCAGGCCAAAGTCCACTGCGCCGATCGAGATCAGGTTGGCCGACAGGCCCTGCAGCCGCAGCATAATGAGGGCAAATAAAAAGGCAAGCGGGATAATGAGCGCTACGATCAGCGTGGGGCGCCAGTTGAAGAGGAACAACAGTACGATCACCGATACGAGCAGGATACCTTCAACAAGGTTGTGCGATACCGTGGTAATGGTTTTGTCTACCAGCTCTGTCCGGTCGAGGAATGGCTCGATCTTTACGTCCTTGGGCAGGATCCGTTTATTGAGATCATCGATGCGATCTTTCAACCGGCCGATCACCTCGCCCGGGTTTTGTCCGCGCAGCATGATCACGATACCTTCCACCAGGTCGTCGTCGCCGTTAAGGCCTACCTGGCCCAGGCGCGGTTTACCGGTAACCTGTACCGTGGCTACGTTCTTAATCAGTACCGGCGTGCCTTTCAGGTTGGTGATCAGGATATTTTCAATATCCGATATCTTGTCGAGGAGGCCCACACCACGTACTACATAGGCCTGGCTGCCTTTGTCGATCACATCGCCGCCTACATTGATATTACTCTTACTGAGCGCGGTATATACGTCGAGTGCGGTAAGACCGTAATTGGTCAGTTCCGTGGGATTAACCCTTACTTCATAACTTTTTTCCTCGCCACCGAAGCTTACAATACTGGCCACGCCTTCTACCGAGAGCAGTTCTCTTTCGATGGTCCACTCCTGCAGGGCCGCCAGTTCGCGTATGGGTTTGTCTTTTGGCGCGCGCAATACATAACGGAATATCTCGCCGGTAGCGCCATAGGGCGGTTCGATCTCCGCATCGGCGCCACTGGGCAGGTTTACGTTGCGCATCCTGTTGGAGGCATATTGCTGGGCATAAAAGTCGGTAATGTCGTCCCGGAAGTTGACGGTTACGACCGATAAGCCAAAGAGGGAGATCGAGCGTACATCGGTTTTACCGGGTATGGTATTCATCTCTTTGGTAATAGGCAGCGTCACGAATTTTTCGATCTCTTCGGCGCTGCGGCCCGGCCATTGGGTAATGATACGGGCCCTGGAGTTGGTCACATCGGGATAGGCTTCGATCAGCGTGTTTTTAACCGCTATCACCCCTGCGATGGCCAGCAATACGGTGAAGAAGATCACAATGATCGAGTTCTTCAGCGAAAATTTGACTATGCTTTCAACCAGTTTCGTCATTTGTATTTTAAATTAGTTAGCGTAAAAAAGGATATGCCGCCGGCAAAGCATACCGCTTCCGGCAGGCCTGGAGCAAGCCTTACTGGCCCTTTTGTTTGGTGAAAATCAGTAACTGGTTCTGGCTGATCATCGTATCACCCTTGTTGACAGCACCGTTGTCTGTTTCCAGGTAATAATATTTCCGGTCATGCGCAAAAGGCCTGATGGATTTGGTTTGTACATCGCAGTCGTTATGATAGATCACGACGAAGTATTCGTCGTTGTCGAAGATGACGTTCTTAACCGGCAGGGCTATCGCTTCGCGTTGCAGCGGCTGGTGCACGGTTACACTTACCATCATATCGGGCTTCAGTTTCAGGTCGCTGTTGTCGATCTCTACGATCGCTTTCATTACCTTTTCTTCGGGATCGAAAATGTTGGAAAGCCTGGTGATCTTGCCTTTAAACACCTGGTCGGGATAGGCCGTGGTACTGATATCGACCAGTTCGCCGGGCTGTACTTTACTGAGCTGGGCGGCGTATACATTGGCCATTACCCATACTTTTTTCAGGTCGGAGATCACGAAGAGGTCGGCATCGCCGGCATTGACCTGGAAGCCGTTGGTTATTTTCTTTTCAACGATATAACCGCTCATCGGCGCACGTATAGCCAGTATGCCATGTTCGATATTGCCGCCCTGTATATTGGCCGATTCCCGGATCTTGCCGATCTCCGCCTGGGCATTATTGACCTCGTTCTGTGCTTCCAGCAGTTCCTTGTCTGATGCCAGGCCGTCGGTATGCATACTCTGGGTGGCTTTCAGGTTGCGCTGTGCCAGTTTCAGCGCCGATTGGGCGATGCTGAGCGAAGATTTCTGCTCGCTCAGTTCCGTGGTGCGCAGTTCGGCCAGCAGCTGGCCTTTCTGCACATAATCGCCCAGGTTGAAGTAGACCTTCTGAACCAGGCCACTGGCCAGCGATTGGTAGCGGAACAGGTTGTCCTGGTTATAACTTACATTACCCGTCAGCTCGATCTCGAATGCTGCCTGCGAGGTGCCCACAGCTTCTGTCCGGATCAGTTTTTTCAGTTCGGGGGAGATGATGCAATTGTCTTTCTGGGGCTGCTCGGGTTTGGTTTTTTTGCTGCCGCAGGCAAAAAGCAGGATGCTGGGCAGGAGGAAAAGCAGGGATTTCTTTATCATTGAATGAGTGTTTTATTTTTTGAAATAGCTTGCCGTACGCGGTTTACAGGTCCTGGCCGGCCAGGTAGTTAAGGTCTTCTTTTTTCTGGGTTATGTTCTTAACGGCTTCGTAGTACCGCTGGCGGCTTTCCTTAAATGATTCAAAGAAATCGAGAAACTCGAGCAGGCTCACATTCTTCTGCTGGAAATTGAGGCTCAGCGAAGCCGTCATTTCGTTCAGCTTCTGCAGGTAGTCTTTATCGATGCCTTCATACAGGTCGATCGCCTTGTTCAGGTCGCTCCAGGTTTTTACTACGGCATTGCTCACTTCATTGGTTTTGTTTTTCTGCATCAGTTCGCTTTTCTGCAGTTCGTAACGGGCCACGCGTATATTGCCTTTGTTGCGGTTAAACACGGGGAGGTCTATTGCCACGCCGGCGCCTACGAAGTCCAGCTGGTTATTGCCGTTCCTGTCGTAGTTCACGTTGAAAGTAAGGTCGGGTACGGCATTGGCTTTCTCTACCGCCAGGGCGGCCTCGTTTACTTTCTTTTCCCGGTCGGCTGACTTCAGCGAGGCATTATGTTGCAGGCTGATATCGATCAGCCGGCTCAGCGTGTATTGCTTCAGCTGTTTCATCGCAACCTCACCGTCGGTGCCCGTAACCTGTATAAAAGTAGTGGGAGCCAGGGCCATGGCCGTTTTCAGCGACTGCTGCTTCTCGGTTATCTTTTCGTTCAGGTCGTTCAGGTCCGACTCCAGCGCGATCTGCAGCGCCTTAATGCGGTACAGCTGCGATTGGGAGATATTGCCCTGTTTGTACTGGGCCGACTGTCCGCGGATCAGGTCGTTTACCACCTGGCGCTGGTACAGCAGGTCGCCGGCAACCGACTGCAGGTATTGCAGTTCGGCCAGGTCCTGGCGGAATTCTGCTTTCAGGTTCAGCAGGAAATCGGTAAACGAGCTTTCGGCCAGCTCTTTGCTGCGGGTCTCGAAGGCGATGCCTTTTTTACGTTTGCCCGCCAGTTTTACCATTTGCTCCAACTGGGCTTCGAAGGTCCGGTTGCGCCAGAAGTTCGTACCCAGCAGGCCGGGGGAGGGATCGGTATTGGGGGTATTGTACAGTTGGACCCCATCCAGGTGAAAGGTCGGGTTGGGCCAGGCCTTTGCCTGCAGGATCCGGGCTTCTCCCTGGTCGATGTTAAGCCGTTCGGCCAGCACGGGCAGGTTTTGCTCGAGGAAGATCTTTTCAGCCTCGGCTACACTGACCTTCAGGGTGTCTGTTTTTTCGGTTTGCTGGGCGAGGAGGGTAGCGGGCATCAGTGCCGACCATAGGAAGAAGATCGCTGTAATCGATACAGCAAGGGTACATTCCCGCCGGGAATGTGATGAGATCAACATAATCTTTCGGTTAAATGATAAAATAGAAACAGGGGCACACCGCTTCCGTGCGGTGAGACAAAAAGAGGGAAGGTCCGTTATACGGACAGGATAATTAGGCTGGGGGGTGGTTAATTTCTTTCCAGAAAAGGTAGCTGTAATTGTTCTGGAAAACGGCAAGATCAACGGGGCGTTGGTCATATTGCACATGTTCTTTCTCCGGGATACCGGGGAAACGGTTAAAATGAATCATTTTAAACGCGACGTTGTGCTTCAGCTCGGGTGTTTGTTTCTCGTTGCTTTTAGTGGGTTCGGGAAACGCATCCTGGCAGCCGTCCACACTTTCTACAATTAATTCAGCAAAGGAGTCCACAGGATTGGCATCCTTGGGCAAATCTTTAGCCGTATAGGATGCCTCCACTTCATAAAAAACCGAATTGTAAATACTCAGGTTGAGTATTTGTATCGCTAACAAAGTTAGCAGGAATTTTTGAAGAAATAGCTTGAGTAGCTGCATGGATGTATTCCTAACGGAGCTTATACCGGATTATTGCCGCAAATGTAATTTGTATTTTCATGTTTCGGAATACCCCGGACATAAATAACGATTAATTTACGTTGTAATGCATTTTGTACAATGTATAGCTGGCTGGGTTGAAAGGGGCAATAACAACGAAAGCCCCCGGAGTAATTACCGGGGGCTTTCGGGCAGGCGGTTAAAATCAATTATTTGATGATACCGGCGAAATATTTAACGGTACGTACCAGCTGGGATACATAGCTCATTTCGTTATCGTACCAGCTTACTGTTTTTACCATCTGGTGGTCGCCAACAGTAACTACTTTAGTTTGTGTGGCATCGAACAGGGAACCGAAGGTGGTGCCGATGATATCGCTGGAAACGATTTCATCTTCGTTGTAACCGAAAGATTCGTTGGCGGCAGCTTTCATAGCAGCGTTGATCTCTTCTGCAGTTACTTTTTTACCCAGTACCGTGGTCAGTTCGGTAAGGGAACCGGTAACGGTAGGCACGCGTTGTGCGCCGCCGTCCAGTTTACCTTTCAGGCTAGGCAGCACCAGGCCGATCGCTTTTGCAGCGCCGGTAGAGTTCGGTACAATGTTTTCGGCAGCAGCGCGGGCACGGCGCAGGTCACCTTTGGCATGCGGTGCATCCAGGGTGTTCTGGTCGTTGGTATAAGCGTGCACGGTAGTCATCAGGCCGGTCTGGATACCATATTTTTCTTCCAGTACCTGTGCCATAGGCGCCAGGCAGTTGGTGGTGCAGGAAGCGCAGCTGATAATGGTTTCAGAACCGTCGAGGATATTATGGTTAACGTTGAATACAACAGTTTTAAGATCACCGGTAGCAGGAGCGGAGATCACTACGCGCTTAGCGCCTGCAGTGATGTGTGCTTTTGCTTTTTCAGCATCGGTAAAGAAGCCGGTACATTCCAGCACTACATCCACATCATGCTGACCCCAGGGAATCTGAGCCGGATCCCGCTGAGCATATATTTTGATTTCATGACCATTAACGCTGATAGCATTTTCGGAATGAGTTACTTCCTGTCCGAAACGGCCTTGTGCAGTATCATACTTTAAAAGATGGGCAAGCACCTTAGGTTCTGTAAGATCATTGATCGCTACTACTTCAATTCCTTCCATGTTGTAGATCTGACGGAAGGCAAGGCGGCCAATACGCCCAAAACCATTAATGGCAACTTTAACTTTACTCATTTTTGTGGGTGGGATTTTTGTTGTGTTAAAAAAATCGCTGCAAAGGTACTTGCATCGGAATGATTTTCCAATTAATGAGCGGTCGGCAAGGCCTGAAAATGAATTTTTTGAAATTTTTTTCAAGTTTTTTTGGAAAAATGAAAATGTATCTTACCTTTGCAATCCCAAACGAAACGCCGCGTTGGTCAAGGGGTTAAGACGCCTCCCTTTCACGGAGGAATCACGGGTTCGATTCCCGTACGTGGTACTAAATGATAAGAAATAGAAGCTAACAGTCTGACTGTTAGCTTTTTTCGTTTTAAAAATTACTTAAATTTAAAATCTACTGTCGAATTATTTATTTTATAATATATTGTATTCTAGGCTTTTAGGTGTTCGACTCCCGAGGTCCAGGTATGGGATTAAGTTTGAACCCTACGATCTATTTTTTACGTTTATTTTTATTGATCTTTAGAATCTATTTTGAGAATAAACTCTACTAAAATGATGGCAATTAATGCCAATAATTCTTCTTCGCTCCTACTGGTTTCCTGTACCTCTTCTTCCATCTTCAACTGTACTTTTTGAAGATGGAAATTATAAATGGGATATGATGTGGTGGTCAAGAAATGTTTATTTAACGGTGAACGTACTTACTGTATTAATTTTCCATAAACTCCCATCCTTTTTTATCCATCTTCTATTCTTCATTCGAGGCGCCGATCCCAAAGGATTATAAACTTCAAAAGAAGAAGTATGAAAAACCTCGTCAACACTGCTATTGGTTACCGCAGAATTAGTCGAAAAGATCAATCTAAGTATTCCTTAGCGCACCAGGAAGAAGCAATCAGGAACTACTGTAATCAAAATGGATTGCTGTTATCAGCTATTTTTACCGACAACGGGGAAAGCAGCGGCACCTTTGATCGCCCTAATTATAAAGCTTTGGAGCGCTTTATGAAGAAGCACTCTGGCAAGGTGCAGTATCTTATTGTTATGAGTCATGATCGGTTTAGTAGGAATCTTGCAGAAGCTTTATTGAAGATAGAAGATTTACAAAAAAATTTCCAGATCAAGGTTTTGGCTACGAACGAAGATATCAGCATTGATGTTCACGATCCTCTTGTTTTTGTGCAACGGGCTTTTTCCTACTTGATGGCAAATCAGGAACTTTTGCAGATTAGGAAAAGGGTAAAAGAAAGCATTCATTATGCGCAGCTTTCTGGGCGTTACGTAAACAACGCTCCGTTTGGCTATATAAATGGACGGGATAGGCACAATAAAGGCGTTTTAATTGTGGATGAGGAAAAAGCTGAAGTAATCCGTGTTATTTACAAATGGTTTTTAGAAGGCTGGCCAATAAAGGAAATACAATACTGTGCGAGGCAAAAAGGTCTTAAGAATTCGGGGAATAGCACGATCCAGAGGATACTATCAAATTGTACTTATGCTGGCCTGATTAAAATACCTTCCCAATCAGGGCCTGCAAAATATGTAAGAGGAATCCATCAACCTATAATCCGGGAATCTGATTTTTGGCTGGTACAAGAAAAGAGAGCCTCTCTCAAGCCTTCTAAATCACAGCCAGGAGAGCAATTCCCTTTACGTGGAGTTTTGAAGTGTTGGTGTGGCAAAAGCATGACTGCCGGCTATTCAAAAGGGAAAAAGAAGCATTATCCTTATTACCGTTGTATAGAACATACGGGAATAAACATCCCAGCAGATAAGCTTCACGCAGAATTCAAGGAATTGTTGTACACATTTAAGCTGGGCAATAATCAAAAAGAAGCGATCGCCGCTAAAGCAGAATTTTTGCTTAGTAAAACACTGCAAGATTAGAAGTCCATCATTGAGACCAGGCTGAGACAACGAGCGGACATAGAACGAAAGCTCAATAACCTAGATGAGCTTTTATTGGAGAAGCAAATTGACGGCGTCACATTTGAAAGACTTAAGGCAAGGCTCAATGAAGATATGCATGTGTTGGATAATAGCTATCACGAATCAATAAACATAAGCCAAAAGTGGCTCGAGTTGGAAAGAGTCCTGTTTAGGACTAATACAATGCGAGATGTTTTTGAAATAGCTACATTAGCCAATAAACATTCGCTAGTCAGAAAGCTTTTTCATCCACAATTAGTTTATACAGACGGGAAATTTATATGAAAATAGGAGAATGGAGAAAATCATTTTGATGTGCGGCTTATTAGTCAACACGTATTGCACTGATTTAACATTTAATACGTTGTTACTATTTCCTCTGTCAGCTCTCTTTGCCGGCTGCAATTACATCTTTATGGATGTTATGATCTATGCTCAGCACCGTATAGATTCTTTTCAGCCGGCTATGAGCTTCCTCCAGCTCTTTGAGCCGCTTTACGTCTGATGATTTGATGTCCGCCGTACGTCGACTTCCAGTTGTAGATGGTAGGTCGCGATATACGTTTTGTCTAATTTTAACTGTCTCCGATTTAGGGGCACTTACAGAAGAAATATACAGCCTTATGTAATTTATGTTAAGGTTAATTTCATTTATTTGCTTTTAAATATCTATTATGTGTAAATTCTTTTTACATTTAATGTGTAAACTAAAGACTTAAACCATTAATAATGGATTATACTGATGCTGTCCGGATTTATAAGGATAGAATAAGGATATTTTTTATTCTCTATTATTTTAGCGAACCCTTTGTCGATCCTGAAAGACCAGATGTGGTAAAAATTTTTCGTACTGAAACCCGGATACAAAAGATAGATTTTCTACTCCGTAACCCGGACTATCTTGCTTATGAACTTTTGCTACAGGCAAAAGCCAATGAGAGTAAAAGGAGTGAAGTCAAAAATATAGTCAGAAAGATATTTAACGATAAAGAGCCGTCACTCAAGCGTCTTGAAATGGAAAAATTCTTTTTCGGCGCATATGAAGATATTGATGATGTAGTTGCTTTTTTAAAGGGGATAAAATTTATAGATTTTACAAGTAGAAAAAGCAGTGATTTCAAGACCATTGACAAGCAATATTTCATTATGAAAGCCGCAGAAGAAAAATTGAAGATGGCCTTTACTGGAATGCCTGGTATTCAATGGTATGAAGATAGGTGTAATCTCATAGTCAGATTTTTTGGTGATTTGTCTGGAAGCCAATTAAAGGTCAATCAATATAGAGTAGATGAATATCGGGACACCAGCTATAGACAATATATTGGTACTATCGAGCAAATGGTAAAAGACGATTTTAATAAACTATATAATGAAGCACTATGACGTTTGACTTCAAGGAATTTGTAAATAATATCCATAACCAATTCGTAGAAAAACTATCACTGGATCAGACAAAGCAGATCCTCGACATCGGCGATCAATTTACCAGGGATACACCGATATCTACGGGGAAGCGACTCATAATAACAAGAATTGCGTTCAGTGGAGTGAAGAGAACAGAGGAGACGAATAGTTATGCAGGCGATATTATCGATTATGATCAGTCGGTCAATACAGGGATAAATATGTGGATTGCAGATAATCTGAAGGGCAAATCAAGTATTTTTAAAATATTAAAGTATGCTCTCACGGGAGCCAACTCTATCAAGCCCAACATTAAAAAATGGATTCATCACATTTTGGTAAATTTTACTATTAGTGATAGGGAGTATACGATTTATATGGAAACGAAGTCAAGGTTGAAAGCTTCACTATATAATGGGACTATTGATAAGAAAGAAAATATCGGTCAGCACGAATCGGATATTATTTTTAGCACTGTCAGCGAGACAGATTATCAACATCAGATACAGGATTTTTTCTTTAAACAGTTCGCTTACTATTCACTAAAATGGACTCAGAAAAGTCCCCAAAAGGATAGTACAGATCTTTTAGAGGTGGGTGCCAGTTGGAAAACATATTTCAAATCTATTTTCCTAGAATCTAGTGACAGTTCAGTTATGTATGGTGATCAGGGAAAAAAAGTATTTCAAATGCTCTTAGGATTGGAACTGACTTACCCTATCAATTATTTCAGTGTTGAAAAAGATAAACTAGTATTTGAAAAGGCTAAACGGTCATCGATTCCGGTTCAAAATGCGACTGCAAAAAAAGAACAAGTCGACAGATTAGTTAATAGGCTTAAAGAAATTAATGAATTACTGAGGATCAGCAATGAGCAATCCAAGTCAAGCATGAATCTCAACTCACTCTATGCGGAACATGATCGTTTGGTTAAGACTCTTCAAGCGGAAAGCCAGCGGCTTCTCACCTTTGAGAGTCAGATTTCTACTGAAAGAACTGCTTTAGAGGCGTTGAAGGAAAAGCGCAACAGAAAAATGGCAGAATCCCAGCGCATAAACAAAGAACTACTAAAAACTCAGCGGCAAATTGGAGATCTGGAAGAATATCTGGAAATAGGTATATTCTTTTCTAATCTTGACATTAAACAATGTCCTAGCTGCAGTCATACAGTTACAGACATTAAAAAAAAGAAAGCGGCGGTCGAAAAGGTTTGTGCTTTGTGTAACGACCATGTAGAGCTGGAAGATACCGACGTCAACAAGGAGGAATACCAACAAAAAGTTGAAAATTTAAAATTGATATTGAGTAATTTTCAACACGATCTTGAGGGTTTAGATCACAAAGACGATCAAATTGAATATGATGAACAATACAACAAGATTATATCTCTTGAGCAGCAAAAGATAAAAGGCGCGGATACGTCGGCCATTAGTTTCCGTCTAGAAGAAATTAGTAAAATTTTTGAAACAGAAAATGGAAAGGTGGTTCTGGAAGATCCAACACTGGAAAAACTCATATCTGAAAGGGCGGTTATTCAATATCAACTTGACGAGAAACCATCTGAATCCGGGGCGAATAATTTTGATGATACTGATATCAAAATCGAGGTGCTTACCGCTGCGATTGCTGAATTGAATAAGCAGCGTTACGCAATTAGCTTATCAGTATTAAACAGGCTATCAGACTTGATGCTTGCAGAAATACACGACATGGGGCTCACTTCGATTTCAGAAATTGAGATCAATGAAAAGTTTGATATCAGATATAAACAGGACGGTGATTTTATCGGCTTTGAAAACATAGCAGAGGGTGAACAATTAAGAGCGAAGATAGCATTATATCTTAGCTTGATTCAATTGGACATTGAATTCAACTTTGGTCGTCATACCCGCTTCTTAATTATTGACAGCCCCGCAAAAGAAGAAGCTGATGCAAATTATATGGCAGGTTTATCATTATTACTAAAAACTATAGAACAAAGATTCGGTAGCCAGCTACAGATTTTGATAGGTACTGCAGAAAGGTCTCTTCTGGGAGCCGTTCCTCAAGAAATTGTAACACCTCAACATGAATTTGTATTTTAATCGATGGAAGCTCTTGAAGATTTTGCAATACTAGATTTGCCTCATAAGATTAATTTTTTCGATGATGCCGGCATCCTGAATTTTCTTGAGTTAGATGATATTCAACTAAATCGCTTTTTGAAAAATATCGTACTTGATGACGAAGAGAACGACTATGTTAAAAAGAAAGCGCTGAACAGCTATCTAGATATTGTGCTTTTAAATAAGATAAAGCCTAGACAGGCATTGGGCCTTTTTGTTGATGACTGGAAAGAAGACAGTGAACTTTTCCTTGAGCTGGAGCGGCTAAAAGCGATATTTCTTTTACATGAACTGGATTCTGCTTCTATCCAGGGTATTTATAATAAACAAATACAAAGCGATGAAGCCGAGATCGTGGCGGAAAGTACTCTCAGGCTTGCTATGATACAACTTCAGGAAGGAATGCTTTCTGTTGACAAGGAAAATGCATTAAGTCACTTTAGCATAAGCTACCAGCTGTTCATTAAAGCGGATCAAACAATCGAAAACAGAGTAGATGCAAAGATTTATGCACTTGTAAGCTCAATATTAATTGATCTTACAAGTGCTAGGACAGGAGGTGTTGATTTAGCCGCTCGACAAATTGGAGACTATGTTTTTCAAATGCAGGCAAATTCATTTGGAGATAGCACCATTTCTCTTTTCCTTGGCCTATACCGAATCCTCATTCACCTTAATCGTATAACTACAAACCATCCTGGCAATTGGTTAGATTTCAGAGAAGGCCTCAGAAATTTGCACTATCAATATGCATTGATAGAGAATGAAAATCTCTCTAAGAGACTAAATGAGGGTGTATTTTCAGACAGCTATAGAAACCTGATTCAGCATAAAATATTGCGACCTTATTTTATGCTGAATTTCTCTGCTGAAGTTAGCCGGATTAAATCAAGAATAGTGGAACTTGGTGATGGAGACGAAGCCGATTTTTTAAAAGAGCTTTTGAATATTCTTAATGACGATGAAGCAAAAAAAAAAGTAGAAGAGGAAAGTCTCAAAGTTAGATTTGCACAACTGTTCTCGGATCGAAGTGCTGCAAATATTGACGCCGCATTGTCCGCGATCACTGATTACAGTGATCCAACAGCAATTATGAATGCTTTCGACTCCCTTAATTCTCCTTCTTTGGAAAGCTTTAAAGATCATTTAGTTTCGGCATGCGTAAAAATGCAAGGAAATCGCAAATATTGGAATGGGTATTCGGAAGACGACCGTAATACCTTTATTGCAAATCTCTTGGAAGCAAGTGGTTACCTGGTCAAAGATCAAGCAAGATGGAGTACTTCTGCACAAGGAAAATCGGCTGGTGAGATCGACCTTTTGGTTTGTAAATCAAATGGTGCGCCTTTTACAATTATAGAAGCGTTGAATCTCGATTCCTTGAAACAGGATTACCTAACCCTACATATAGACAAGCTATTTAATTATGACGCCAACGGCAATAGGGCAAACTTCCTGCTTATCTATTCGGATGCTACAAATTTTGTATCATTCTATTCGAAGTATCTAACTTTTGTTTCAAGTTATTCTTACAAATATCCTTTAGCACATGTTTGTGAAAAGGACGATTATCCTTACTCAGATATAAAAATAATAGAATCAGGGCACACACGAACAGACACGGAAACTTTATTGTATCATATTTTAATTGACCTGAAAAAAATGCCTTTAATTTCGTGAATTACACAACTATAAAATACTAGACAGTAAATATTTGAAAATTTTTAATTTTGAACAATTCTATCGACATATCACCAGAACAGAAACAGTTTCTAAAGACTTATGGCGTCGGAACAGTAGTTGAGGTTCAAATAAGCTCAATTATTAGACCTTCGCAAGTAGTAACCACCTTTAATAAAGAATTTGTTGGACGGTTATCGGTATTGGATATTTCCTGGTGTCTACCTGACGGCGAAAGATCACTTCAACAATTTGAGGTAGGACAAGAAATTAAGTGCGTCGTTTTAGCTATAGATTTTCAGAACAAACAAATTAAACTAAGTCAAAAACATTTATCCACTCCATTATCCGATAGTACATCTTGGGCAAGGATCGTTCGTGGGGATGAGTATACAGCACTTATACTTGATAAGCTTAATAGCAGCTGCCTTGTCAAAACCTCTGATGACTTGTATGGATTATTACCCTGGGACCCTGAGCATGAAGTAGCACAGGAAGTCCGGGTGCGTGTCAATGATAAAATGGATGACGCCAACCTGATGTCATTTGTCGATGCCTCTACAGAAGAGGTACCTGTTGACACGCTTATAGACATCAAGCCAACATTTAACTTCATCGAGGAAGACCTTACTTCTTACTATTCATTTAACAAATCCATATTCGGGAATAATGCGACCGATGAAGATCATGAACTGATAAAAAAAGGATTTGAATTAGATCCTAAGATCTTTTCTAAAGAAATAGCTCCAGGTTTCCCACTTTATATCCAGTTTGAACGCAATAGCTCGGCTTATGGAACTGCTTTTAAACAGCAAGCAATCCCTTATTTTTTTGGACAGGAACCATATAGTGAAGATATTGAACAAAAGCTTTTGCTTAATTTGTCCGAACAACACTATTGGTTTAGGTTAAACAAGTTCAAAAAAGATCGAAATAAGGAAGAAACCACACACGATTTCTCACTTTATAATGAGGAGATTAATTTTTACGGTCATATAGATATTTCAAGGAATGGTAAGGATGTTCGGTTTCTAATTCGGAATTTTAGTATTGGAACGGCATTTACCGATACTTCCGAAAGAAAGAAAACCAACACAAAATGGGGATCATTTTTATATACCTCTCCAATAGTTGTTCTATCTCCCTTGGGAAATTTACCTTTTGGTACATCCCAGAAGGATGTTCTGGATTATATGATTCTGAAAACAGAGTGTTTTCATACCATTAACAGGATAAAAAAGGAGTCTGGTGAGATATTAAGACACGAAGGAAGAACCTTGGGTATTATTGACAAATTTCTGGAGTACCAAATTAGCCTGCTTGATGATAAAAAGGAATACAATGCATTTGTGGATACCTATAGGCAGGTACCGAGTGATTCGGGTGGAATTACTATTGAAATTTCAGCCACGGTAGGAGACACTCTTGAATTAGAGGGCGACACAGTTGTTAACATCAGAATAAAACAGGCTTCGTTGAAGAAAAGTAGTGATGAAGAATTAGTCAAAATTGGAGATGGTACGCTTAGTGCTTACGAACAAGGCTACAAGATCACTTTCTTTAAAGAAATTCGTCTAGATATTTTAAAGAATGGATTTTACATAGATAAGAGAGTTTCAAAGAAGCAGTATACGCTACAGCGAGACATCATACAGGATTTTCTGGAAAAAAAGATTAAGATTGACCATATCGAATCCTTACTAGTCAGGCCTGATAAAGTTCGTACGCCGCAAATTTCCAAATTGCTTTTTAAAAATCCTGATCTGGCCAGAACTGAGATAGAGCAACCCGATAATAACCAGGTTAAGGCCGTCATTAAAGCAGTCGGAAACCAAAATATATTTTTAATACAAGGGCCTCCTGGAACCGGTAAAACTACGGTTATTGCAGAAATTATTGAACAACTAACGGCTAAAAAAGAAAAGATTCTTGTCGCAGGGCAAAATCACGTAGCCGTAGATAATGTCCTGGAGAAGATCTCAAAAGTGCCAAGTCTGACTTTATTGCGAGTCGGAAATCCAGACCGAGTAGACAAAGATTTGGTGAAATATAACATAGATAATTTAGTTGAAGACTACAAGGTTGATTTTAAGCAATTTTTAAATAACCAAGTAATTCTGGCCAAAACCTTTCTAAATGCGAAGATCCAAGGCGAAGACCTGGAATTAATATTTGTAAAATTCAATAAGCAAGTCAAAGAGATAGTAGATGCCTATGGAAAGCTAAAAGATGTTTACAGCCAAAGGCATTATATTCTCCGGGATGGATTAAGGGACTTAACACCTACTGAGATCAAAGAGGCGATTACAGCATTAGAAGACTGGATTACGTCTATACAGAATGAATATGAGATCCTTTTAAAACCTATGTTATACAACTCGGTGGATATTGTATTTGCTACCTGTATAGGTATTAAAACGGATCAGGTCTTTAAAGACACTTCGTTTAAATTTGATACCGTTATTATCGATGAGGCAGGCAAGGCAAATATAGCAGAGAGTCTCGTCGCAATGGAACTTGGAAAGAAAGTTATCCTCGTTGGCGATCAAATGCAATTGCCGCCTTATATGGATAGTTCACTAATAGATGAGAGCGATCCTGAAAGCTTCCCGAAATCGAGATACGGACACGAGTTTCTTCAACCGGAGATTGTTCATGCACTGAAGACCTCATTTTTTGAATTCATTATTAACCGAATCCATACCGGAGATTTCCCTAAAGAAAATCTGGAGCTGCTAAACTATCAGCATCGGATGCATCCAAATATCGGTGAATTTATTTCTGAATCATTCTATGAAGGTAGAGTTCAGATGGGAAGCCGGACACATCTGAACAGGTTAGACCTGCCAGCACCCTTCAATAAAGAAATCGTCTTTTTTGATACATCAAATTCTGAAAACCCTTATGAGCAAAAAGACGGAAATTCAGTAAAGAACAACCTGGAAGCTGAATCAATTTCAGAAATCATACTACCAGTGCTTTTTAACCATAATGTTTCTTATCGAGATATTGCTATCATAGCCCCCTACAAATCACAGGTTGCTAATATTAGTAAATATATTCAAAATTCTTCTGCCTGCAAGTTAAAGAACATTGATGTTTCTACCCTGGACTCCTTTCAGGGCAAAGAGTATGATATAATTATCTTTAGTTTTACCCGATCGGCCAATCACGCTAAAGCTCCAGTGGTTAATGGGCGTAAGAAATTCATTAAGGTTGGCTTTCTAGATGATGCCAGACGACTCAACGTAGCTTTTAGTCGGGCAAAGAAAAAACTGATCCTGATCGGTAATTCCGTCACACTCGCTGACCCAAAATCCCACTATGATGGATTATTCAATTATACCCAGTTATTTACTAGGCTGATTAGACTGAGTAAAAAGGAAGATATCGGAAACTTCTTTAGTATTGCAGATTACCGGGGCAAAAAATCGTTTACAAATTTCATTAGTACCATCAAGCCGGGAGACAAAGTGCGTGGAATAGTGAGCGGTTTAGCTGTTAATCTGTCGAAAATTGAATACGGCCTTTACATCCAAGTTGGAAATCACCGCTGTCTTGCACCTTACAATCATTTAAAGAAACCTTTGAACAGGAATTTATCCAGTCTACAAAAAGGTCAAACTGTAACTGTAACCATCATCGATATCGATGAGAAATTTAAGAAAATTACTGTTAGGGTTGATCCGGAAATATGGCGGGATCGAGTCGGCAAAATTAAAATAGGTGATGTCCTACAGGTAGAGGTTTCTCGGATTAATGACTTTGGATTTCAGCTGCAGATTCCCGGTGGATTAAGAGGGTTTTTGAATAAAAAATACTTCCGGGGTAAACCGTTTCCAAAAGAGCGTGATAAGTTAGATGCAACGGTCACAAATATTGATTATGAAAAAGAACAACTCGGATTTAAAATTTAGATATGGGCTTATTTAGTTTAGATTTTGAAAGATTCTATCAGCACATCCGGGAAACTGGCGGACAGCTTAAGGGTATTTTTTGCATTCAATATCCTGTATACTGCATACATGCTACTATCAGTGATATCACTCCGGATGCGCTGGATAATATAGACCGGGTAATTTGTGATTTTTACAGCAGAAAGCCCGATTTTACCACATTTCAGATCGGGAGCCTGATTGGTACATCAAAAATGTTTGTAGAGTTGAGGACCCAGGTTCTATTAAGAGATGGCTTGTTGGAGAAATCTGATGGCGGTTATCAACTTACGATAGAAGGACGTGCTGTTTTCCATGATAAGGTCCGGGAGCGGCAACACAACCGATCTTATGATTTTTATTTGGATGGTATTACCCTGCAGCCATTGCCAAAAGTATTCTATACATTTTATCGGTCTAAACTCATCAGTGAATATGACGTGCGTTTCTTTACAACCTCAACAGGGGAAACCAGAACCAGCAAGCCTTTCGGCCCTGATATTGTGCATACCCCGCCTGATAAATCAGCTTTGATCGAAAAGATCTTTGGTGTTTTAGCTGAAGAGAGGGAGCAATACGGTATTCCTTCGGGCTTGGTTACCATTGACGATACTTCCTTTACTAAACAAACATTTCAATTACTCATTGCGGTAAGTTCGTTTGAAACTGGGTTGGTTAAAGAGGTCATTGACGGCTTTGCCGCCCACTCGTTATCCGAGGGCATCAGCTATTATGAAACAGTAAAAAAACACATTAAGGTTTTTGAGTCGACGCTAAAGGAAAAAATCCAAAACCTAGAATTTAAAATTACTATTCCAAGGCTAAGAGAAGATTCCCAAAGACAGCCTAAACCTATTATTACATCAAATTGGGGGGAATTAGATTGTTATAGGGATTCAAGGAATAGGTGCTTTTCTTTTAGCAGTGAGGATCTTCTTAAAGTTATCGAAGAGATTTTTGAGATCAAAAATGTTGCGCCAGAAAGTGTCGTGAATGAAGAAACAACGATAGAGATCAGTTTAAACAAGCAGATGCTTATGAATTCTTCTGACAGACACCGACTTGTTGAAAGTTTGATCCGTGAGCGTGATTATTATTATGTCGCTAATGCAGAAAAGAATGTTTTTCTCATTTATCTGTATTATAAAACTGAGGACGATTTTGTTCGAAAAGTCATACAATTCAAATCCCTGTTAAAAAAAGAGAAGAGAACTGCGATTTTGAACTATAAATGGTTTACGAAACTACACCCTGAATTTGCAGGAGACTATCGAGAGTTGCTTGCAGCAGCTGGTGAACTAGAAATCTTAGAAAAGGTGGATATAGAAAACTACATGGCCAATTAAATTAGATGGAAAAAATCATACAACATCAAGATCCCTTTTGCAGTGGAGCATTTATTTTAAATCCAAATCAGGAAGGGTATGTTCCATTTAAGGATAATTCATTGATCTATCTTACCCAAGAAAATAACGAGGGACTAAAGAGACAGATCTTAAAGTTAATTGATGAAAGCCAATTTGTTTTAAAGATATGTAGTTTCATCATAACTGACAAGGAGGTGTTTAATGCAATATTGAATAAAGCCAAACAACACCGGACAGCCATCTTTATTCTAACTCAGTTGGATGACTCAAAGTTAAAGAACACCTCAGAATTATCAAATTACCTCACAGAAGAGGAGTTAAAAGAAAATACAGTTCAAGCACATTTGTATTGTATAAAAACTTTATACGATAATGGTGTACATGTTAGGGCGGCCACTACCGCACACGCCAAGTTTATCGTTTCGGATAGGTCGATCGGTTTTTTAACCAGTGCAAACCTAACTACGCCTTCTCTAGTGCTGAATACTGAAACTGGTGTTTATTTAAATCAGACAGATGCCATGGATCTGGATAAATTGTTTGATGTTATTTTTCAGCGTGGAACAAGATACCGGCAATACATCACAGCGACAAAGAAAAAGAATTTTATAGGCCAATCGGATCTTAATATTTCAAAAGAGCAACTGCCCAATACTGAGCATGCGCTTATCAGATATACCTATGAACAGCTGACTCATAATTTATATGAGGAAATAGTTGGAATGATATGCTTGGCAGAAAAATATATTTATTTGTCCACCTATAGTATCGTTGGTCTTGAAAATTTGCCAGAATTCCAGGACGCGATCACTAATGCAATCGCACGTAACATTAGGATATATGTTTTTTGCAGAGGTATGAACTATAGAAACGATCACTTGAAAGCATGCGAATGGTTGAATAGGGCTGGATGTCATATTTATGCGGATTTGTATAATCATTCCAAAGGGATCATAAGTGAATCCAAAGGAATGATATTTACGGCAAACATCGATGGCAATCACGGCCTGATCAACGGATTTGAAGTAGGATATATACTTAACGAGCAACAGCGCATGATGATGTTTGAATTGCATAAATATTTAATATCATCAAGTGTGTATATATTTACAGCAAATCCAATACGCCAGCATTTCTTTGACACCTATAGCAGTTATGAAAAAACAAAAGGGATTAGTGCGCCGGTCTTCCCCCAGCAGATTAGTATTACTATGAGGTCTGGCCTAAGCGTCAATCATGCTGAATTATTAGAACGTCCAGTGTTTTATGCGCAAACCAAAGATCAGAAGTTCTTGCAGGCTGGAGCTTCCCTTTATAAATGCAATTATCACGATGGGACATTTCACCTGATCAGTAAAGAAATAATGAAGTATGATATTGAAAAATACATACTAAAATATTTTAATCTTAAAATTCAATTCAATTGATGGGACCTACAATACCATATTTAAATGAATGGCTTGAACTCTCACGATCAGGCAAGTTCGATAAGGCACAGGAAATCTATTTTGAAAAACTATTCGCGTCTGTAATAGATGTTTTCAAGGAATCCAATGCGAACCTGTTACCAAAAGGAGGCGTACTATTCTCAATATTGGGTTATTCTCCTGAACCGATCATATTAACTGCCAATACTATTGAACCGGATGTGCATATCATATTCACGACGAATAACAAAAGTGAGGGTAGCAGTTATATGGAAAAATATCTTGGATCTGATTACGAGACCATTTACCTCCAGGAAGATACGTTTGAAATTATTTACAAGGCCCTTAAAGAACAATTGCTATTGCATCCTACCTCACATGTCACCTTGGACATTACTGGTGGAAAAAAGTCAATGGTAGCTTCGGCAGCAATTTTCGGGAAAGACTATGGGTGCAAAATTGTTTATGTCGATTTCAAGGAATATATCAAAGACCTGAGAAAACCACTTCCTGGGTCGGAAGTGCTGAATATTGTTTATGATCCATTTAAAGACCAACCTGAACTTTTTATAAAATGAAGCACCAGATTACACTTGTTGGAGGGCAGTTGCTCCCAGTATTTATCGGTATAAAGGAATTTAATCCTGACAGAGTATATTTCATTGTCTCAAATGAATCTAAAGGCGGCTTGCCCCAACTAAAATCAGTCATCAAAGGAATTTCATTTTCAGAACATAGCTGTAACGCATACGATTTCACATCGGTAAAAAACACCTGTGAAAAAATTTTGGACAAAATCGATCCTAATGAAGAGGTATCTTTCAATCTAACAGGAGGCACCAAGGTTATGGTTCTTGCTATTCAATCAATTATCCATGACAGAAGCCTCCCAGGATTTTATATTAACCAAGATAATACCTTTTGGGAACTACCTAACTATACCAAAAAAGCCGTTTCGTACCACGTAACAACTAAAGAATTTCTAGAAATTACTGGTCATTCGCATTACTTGGCGAAAACCTTACAGGACTTCGACCAGCAAGACTTGAAAATAGCAAGGGAGATAGAGCGCTATGCGAGTAACGGAAAAAATTATTCGGCTGTTACGAGTTACTTCAGAAAACACTATCAAGATCAAGCAATACCAGTATCGGGAAATAAGAATATTAGTAATGATGTCAGTTGTATCTGGGATGCTACTAAGGTTGAAATCTTTGTTAAAACGAGAAGAACACAATCTTTTAAGTCAACCAATGTTCGGGACCTCTTTTTTTATGCAGGATGGTGGGAGCTACTTGTTGCAGAGGCAATATCCAAATGGGCAAAGGCTAAAGAAATATTGGTGAAATTTGAATTGCCATTTAAACATAGTCAACTGACAAAGAAAAACGAAATTGATATCTTGATTAATTTGAACAACAAATTAATCTTTGTGGAATGCAAATCGGGCAATGTGAAACAGGAAGACATCAATAAAATGAAGGTTATTAAGCAAACCTATGGTGGCCTTATTTCAAAATCTATATTGGTCAGTCGATATATGCCCAGTCCAACGATTATTGAAAAATGTAAAGAGTTGGAGATCGAAGTTTTTTTTATGTTTGGATTTAAAAACCAACCAGGTAATTCATTTCAAAAATTAATCACAAAACTGAATCAATTGGAAAAAAGAAATTCTCTCTAAATAGAGTGCTTTGACAATCCGTGTAGTTTTTATCATTCGTATATTAAGATGTTGCTTAAGACTAAGATCATTGCTAAATGTCAAGAGTAACTTAAAGTGTTCGATTGGATATTCCGTTCGTCCCAAGAGTAGGAGAGAGGCGAATTCATTTCGTTCTCGCAGTTGTTTTTTCTAGGGTTTTAACCTTCGTTTGTTGGTTTTAGATGTGGTACTGGGAATTTGCGTAATGTCAATTTCATTGTCCTTTATGCCGTCTAAAATACTCAAAAACCGCAAAAGGTGTTCAAAGAATTTCCCGTACGTGGTACAAAGTAAAAAGCCTGCAAATTCAATTTGCAGGCTTTTTTTATGGCTTTATTTTCTGCGTTTGCGCGCGGCGTAGGTACTGTGGCCGGATTACGGATCAACGTAAAAAACGGGAAGTGCCGGATCAAGCGTAAAAGTTGGGGTCAGACGAAAAGGACAAAAAAGCATAGTGGGCCCGACAAAGCATTCGTTTAATCTGTCCCTATTTTATTCTCGCTGCAGCGCAGCGAGCAAAAATGATTTTTAACGGGACCGGATTCGCCCGCCAAAACCTGGTATTTAGGAATACATCTGTAGGCTTGATTTTTAATCCCCCCAGGAACTCCGCTTGATCCCTTTCATTCATCAAAAAACGATTACGGTTAAAGCCGGGCTTTTGCCTGGTAGAACACGGCAGCGGTGCAGCCACTTGTACATAATGGTAAGGGCATATAAATAGCCGGCCCGGTTAGGAGTCCGGGCCGGCCTGTTGGTATTTAATTACAGACAATATTCCGATGGCCTTTCTTTGTCTACGGAATCAGCTCTCCTCAAGCTTCCCTCCTGACTTGCATAAAGCCATCTTTCACATCGCTATCTTATTAATTTTTGCCAAACTTTCCATGAAAAGCTTCCGCTCCGGAAACGATGGTATATAAGTATATCCCTTTAGAAAGACTGCTTATATTGATCTCTGTGTTATTGCGGAGTGAGGACTGGCTTAAGACTTTACGCCCGGTCTGATCGTAAATGGTGATGTACGCCTTTTCATCAAACCCGGCGTATTTGATATTTACCTGGTCGTTTGCCGGGTTAGGGTATACCAGCGGGGCGCCGTCTGCCTTGGCTACCGGAACTTTGGCATCCCAGGTTTGCCCGCCGCCGGAGCCGTCCTGTGCAATCCTGAAATAGGTGAAATTCGAGGCCGAACAACCGTTTGCCGTTACTGACAGGGTGTATTTGAAGGTCCGGTTGTTGCTGGCAACGCCGGGGAAGTTGGTTACAAAATAAAGCCCTACAATGCTCACAAATTGGGTAAGGCTATTGGGCACCGAAGAGCTGGAAATAGATCCCAGGTTGGCGCCGATTACAGCGCCGGTATTCGGGTTAACTTCCTGTACTGTTTGCGTACAGGAGGTCACGGTACCAACACCCGCAAAAGTGGCGCTTTCCACGCCGCCGGTAAATGCACCTACCCAGCCGTTTTGGCAAGGCGGTCCGCTGAAGTTAACCGTGGAAATAGGTAGGGTGGTTACCCGGTCTACCTGGCCATTATTACAGCCGGTAGCGCTGGTATGCAATTTAAATTGAACCGGGTTACCCAGTTTAAATACCTGCGACTTCGTGGGGATATCGTTAATGTTGTCGCAGCCATTCTGATCGATCGTTAATGATACCTGTAGATAGCCTTCATAACCCGTCAGGAATGTACTGAACATGCTATGCAGGGCCTGGTCGGGGATAGCGCCCGGGGTCTGAACAATATACTGCGATGTGGTATTGGAACTTCCGGGCAATGCCGCAAAACCTCCGGAGGACCAGTTTCCTTTGGTCAGCGTAATGGTCATGCTTTCGGTTGTGCCGGAAATATGATCCATGATTACGGAAAGCGGGTTGCAGGTGTAAAGAACAGGAGGAAGACCGATACCGCTTACCCAGCCTGCAGTATTGTTCACTTTGAAATCGACAGCAAGGGTATTTGCCTTACCTACGGAAACATAGGGCGCCAATATCCTGTTGTTGTCATTGGGAGCAACATAGTAGTGCGGAGAGGTCAGTGTTTCGATATCCGTCCAGGCGCTGCCTGCAAACTGTTGCAGGGTTGTGGTAACCCGGTAATACCCGGTGGCCGAAGCAAAATGCATCGGGTAACTGGCGCCATAAAAATAACTGGTATTGAACAATGCCGTACCGCCTGCTGTCGGCACTTTTACCGGTGTGTAGATGGTTTGCGTGATGCTCTCGTTAAGAATGACCATGCCCAACCCGACTAATTGAAGATCAAAGCGCTTGTACTCCAGCCTGACCCTGAATGAGGCGCCGGAAACGCTGTAGCTGGCAAATTGGAATCCTGCGGAAAGAGGAACTGTAGTCGGGTAACAGGCATTGCCGGAACCGTCTCCATTGGTAAGCCAGAGCGCTGCGCCGGTAGTCGAAGGTTGATTTTGCCCGGCAAATACGGGTTGAGAGAAGAGGGCGATGCCGCATAAATATACGATCAGGAGCCGTACTTTAAAGAGTGTGTTCATGAGTGTGTTTGTGATTGGTCCGGTATGTAATCGCTTTTACCGGTAATGGAATGGTTGTGCTTACTTTTTTCTGAGGGTGTTCAGCGCTTCCCTGTTGTTTCAGCTTTCAGATGATGGTTGTTTTTGCATAGGCATTTGCGTTTAGAAGTGTTAGGAAATTTCTTAAATAGTAAAATTATAAATCAATGGCAGGGGCTTTTCTGTGGCATTTTCATATTGTAAAAAAAAGTACATACGTTATAAGATTTTACCCATATAAATGCAGGAAGGCCATTCTTTATTTTTTAGTAATATTTTTTATAAAGATACACTTTTGCATTATTTATAGTTATTAATGAAATATTATTTAGTGAATAAGTAATGCAGTGCCGGGATATGTTATGCTGGAACATTGCCGGGCGGGCACATAGGCTGCAAGTACCGGCACGGCCTTTGCGCCGGTTCTCCTCTGTTAAGAATTTTCGCTGCGTTCCCGATTACAGTTAACCCAGTGCATCCCGTTTTAAAGCCAGCTAAACGATGAGATCCTTGGCTGCGCTCAGGATGACATCTCCCATCTCGTAGCTCATAGCTTCCATCTACCATCTACCATCTACCATCTACCA
Source organism: Taibaiella chishuiensis (assembly GCF_003014535.1). GTDB lineage: Bacteria > Bacteroidota > Bacteroidia > Chitinophagales > Chitinophagaceae > Taibaiella > Taibaiella chishuiensis. Next base: position 382,351 of record NZ_PYGD01000004.1, read on the forward strand.
TCTACCATCTACCATCTAACATCTAACATCTAACATCTAATACCTCACATCTAATACCTCACATCTAACAGTCGATATGCTAAAAAAAATTATATTCTGTATATTGAATTTTTTTTAAACAAAAAACTGACTTGTTCTTTTGAGCCCAAAGTGTCTGACCAGGCATATAGCCAACTATTCCGGAGTCCTGCTGGTATGCCTTATGGTCCAATTGAGGTTGCCCCTGTATGGACAGGAGTATTCGTATATCCAGTACGGTACCAAGGACGGACTGCCCGGCTCTACCGTACATGGCATTTCACAGGACAACGACGGGTTCCTGTGGTTTGCTACAGAAGCGGGTTTAAGCCGGTTTGACGGTAAAGCCTTCCGCAATTTTACCATCGCCGACGGCCTGCCCAGCAACGAGGTTTTTTTTACCTATTGCGATTCCAGGAACCGGATCTGGATCGCTTCTTTTAAGAATGCCCTGTGTTACTATTATAAGGGGAAAATTTACAATCACGACAATGACCCGCAGCTCGGCAGAATAAGGGAGATCGGTTATATAAGGGGAATAACGGAAATGAACGATGGCCGGATACTGTTACATGCCTCAAACGGGATCTACCTGCTTCCCCGCTCGCCGGATGCAGCGCCCGTTTTCTTTGCGGCAGACCCGTTGCAGCAAACCTGTTATCCTTTTTTAAACCTGAAGCCCGGCGAGGGCGAGTTACCTCCCGTCACGAGGCATGCAGCGATGGGGGCTCACGCGGAAATAGCCAACCGGCTTGCAGACCCATTCCGAACGGGAACACCTGCTGTTTATTACGCGGTCGCAACACGCGACACGATCTGGATCACTACTGCCGACAAACGCATTCACCATGCTATTCCTATCCGTGACGCCATTGTGCGCCGGTTTTACAACGATAGCATATTTATACTCGGCGATAGTCAGAAGGGTGTCCGGTTCTACGATTTTAAAAACAGGAAATATACGCGTACCTATTTACCGGAACGAAGGGTCCAGGCCGTGTTTGAAGACAAGGATAAAAACCTGTGGTTCTCTACCAAGGGGTCCGGCGTTTTCCGGCTGAACCGGCAGCCCTTTGTTGCCTACACTTTTGGAAGCCGCGAACGGCCTTTTTCGGTATACCAGATCTATGCCGAGCATAACCGGATCTGTGCGGTTTCGGAAAAGGGCACCTACTGGAGTTTTGCCCGTTTAGATAAGTCGCGTGCGAATGAACCCTTGTCCTTTTCGCGCCCCTTACGGGACAATGCCGGTTTGCACAGGCTGAAAGCGAGAGCAGGCAAGCTCCTTCATTTTTTTGATGTACAGTTGCCTTACGTGGTGGCGCCCCTAAAGGTTCCCCTGCCTGCACCAACAGTTAAGACGGCATTTTATTTTCATGATTCCCTGCTCATTGCGGCGGCAAACGGCGTTTTTCTCTACACGGTAAAGCATTGGAAGCTCGTCGACACCCTCTTGTATTCCCGGTCTACCTGTGCCTTAAAAGCGAGGGATACGATTTATATCGGCAGCCTGGAAGGACTTTATATTCATAGCGGCGGCCAATTGCATTATATGGGCGATCAATTGCCCCGGTTGCGTTCAAGGATCAGCACCATTAAAGCCGGGAGCGACGATGTAACCTGGATTGGTACCTACGAATCGGGCGTCATCGGGCTGAGACGCGGAAAAATAGTGAAAGTGCTGGACGAAAAGAGCTGCGGCCTGTCCAATAATGTTTGCCGGAGCCTCTTCCTGGACGGCAGGTATCTCTGGGTCGGAACGGAATATGGGGTCAACAAAGTAGATGTGGGCGGAGCGAGGCCCGCGGTCGTCAAAAAGTATGATATGACCGACGGCTTACAATCCAATAACATCAACGCAATATATACAGAGGGCTCGATCGTCTATATCGGTTCGCCGGAGGGCATTACCTGTTTCGACGAAGATAAGACGCCTGTGCATGGAAGCTGCAAAGTACTGTTTACAGATATCCTGGTCGCTAACAGGCAGGTGGATATCGATACGGGTCTTATCCGGCCCATAGAACACCATAGCAACAGTATCCGTTTTGAGTATGCGGGACTGTCCTTCGTGTCTGCCGGCACGGTCACGTACCGCTATCGCCTGTTGGGCTTAAGCGACCGGTGGCGTACTACGGGGCAAATGTATATCGATTATCCTTCATTGCCCTCCGGTAAGTACACGTTCCAAATCCGGGCGATCAATAAATTGGGAGACGAAAGCGCCTTATTGGAAAAAAGCTTTACGATCGCGCCTTTACTTTGGGAACGGAAAGGGATACAATTGCTTATCGGCGGCGTCCTGATGGGCATTACCGGTTTGTTTTTTCAATTGAAATTTCGTGCTTTACGCAAGAAGAACAAGGAACAGCAGGAGTTGCAAAAAAGAATGGCCACCCTGGAGCAGAAGGCATTAAGAGCGCAGATGAATCCTCACTTTATCTTCAATTGCCTGAATTCGATACAGCATTTTATCGTTACCCATGATGCCAAAGGGGCCAACTTTTACCTCGTCAGGTTTGCCGGCCTGGTACGAAGTACGCTCGAACATGCTTCAGACATGTATATCCTGTTGTCTTCCGAATTGGAGTACCTGTCCGCTTACCTTGACCTGGAGCAGATGCAGGCCGCGCCGGCCTTCCGGTATTCGATAACCGTAGAGCCGGGTATTGATGCCGGCTCGGTAATGATTCCGAATATGCTGGTGCAACCTTTTGTAGAGAATGCGATTAAACATGGCGTATCCCGGATGGCAGGCGAGGGCATCATTACCGTTACTTTCAGCAGGCACACCGATGCGCATACGATGTGTTGTGTGATAACAGACAACGGACCCGGTATACCGGCAACAGGCGGTAGTAACCACAAAGCGCATCATTCCCGGGGCATTGCGATAAGCCGGGAACGAATCGAGATCCTGAACCAGGTTTTGGAAACCGGCTCCATCACGCTTGGTATACAAAGCGGCTTTGCTGATGCGACCCACGCGTATGGTACAAAGATCCTATTAACGATACCGCTTCTTTACCGCCAGCAAACTGGCATAAAACAACAGGCGCCATGATAAAAGTTGTAATTATAGATGACAAGGGCACAAATGTCAAGACCTTAGAAGTATTGCTGAAAGACTATTGCCCGGATGTAACCGTACTCGCTTCGGCAACTGGTGTGGATACCGGTTACCAGTGTATCCTGCAACACAGGCCGGATGTGGTTTTCCTGGATATCGAACTGATCCATGAAAGCGGCTTTGAGCTCGTCCGCAAGTTCGGATCGCCGTTTTTTGAAATCATTTTTACTACGGCGTATAGCCAATATGCGCTCGATGCCTTTAAAATACAGGCCGTCGACTATCTTTTAAAACCAATCGGTATAGCCGAGCTGCAGGCGGCACTACAAAAGGCCGAACAAAAAATAACCCTCAAGCAGGCCAGTAACCAACTGCTTAAACTGTTGGATGAAAAGAGTAAAAGCCAGCAGGAGAAAATTGCCCTGCCAACCCTGCAGGGATATAAGTTTGTCGATCAGAAAGACATCGTCTACTGTAAAGCTGCCGGCAGCTATACTTATTTTTTCTTTACCGGCGGTCAGCGGGAACTGGTGAGCACCGGGATAGGGCTGTGCGAACAGCTCCTGGCTGCTCCCGTTTTTTTTCGGGTCCATCATTCCTTTATCGTCAACCTGGGGCATATCGATAAATATGTAAAGGGCAGGGGAGGCTACCTGGTCCTGGATGAAGGTACCCATATCGACGTCTCTATTTCCCGGAAAGATGAATTCCTGAAACTAATCGGTCATTGATAAAGGCATGTTTCTTCATGTTGGGAGCGGAAGCGTTATGCGATCTATGGAGATGAGGTTGTAAAGTACAGGGCAGGGCCGGTAGCGGCACAGCTACTTTATACCTGCCGCTCGTGCTGCCCGGATCGCAGGGCAGTTTACAGGGTTATTGCCGAAAACAGCGGGGTTATCCGGCCGGGTGTACCAAGTAAAAAGTGGATGCTGTACGATAGGGGTTATGGTATAAATTGCAAGAAACAAACCTGTACTCCCTGAACGTAATGCGCTGCTGTAGCCTACCCAGGCCCACCGGCAGTTTTTATGGAAGGCGTATTATGCCCAGGCTATCGTTTACTCCCTAACTCCCGCTTTGTACATGAAAACAATGCCCCGCGTATGCCTTATCCTGTTGCCTGCTTTTGTACTCTGGCTTAATGCCTGTACCAAAAATACCGGCGATACCGCTTTGCCCCTGCAGCAACAGCAATCGGTTGAAACGATAACCATCTTGCCGATTGTTACCGATACACCTGCAAATCCTGCTAATCCCTACGATCATTTCGGCCTTGATCACAACACGCTGATCAGCCTGGCATCGCCCCAGCTGGGGTCCGCGTCCTCGGTCTATACCATAATCGATGTGTTTGCCGCACAGGCAGGTATTACCCTTAGCCAGGCCCAGCGTACATCGATAGCCAATGGTGTAAACAGGTTGCTTGCCGATACCGCAAATGACTATAACAATATCGTAGACAGCCTTCCCTTTTCCCAGGGAGCCAAACACTACCTGCGCCAGATCAAAAACATTGCCTACGCAATAGATACGCCCACAACTTACCTGGCCTATAAAAACAGTGTTATCGCTATTGAAAATACGGTATTGACGAATGGCACGCTGCCGGCCGGGGAACGGAAGCTGGTATTGCGAAGCGCTGCTGTGGCCCGTTATGCCATGAAGTTCTGGGCTAACCGCTATCACCACGACGATGTGCTTTGCTGTAACGGGCCGGTCCAGGTTACTTCCATGGGTTTTTTCCGGAAAATCGAGCGGGCGATTAAAACAGCTATTGCCGATTACGTGGCATCGGGAGAGGCCGAGAAAATGCAGATGAATGACGATATGGCCGAGCTCTATGTATCCATATCCAGTTGGATCGTTTACTGGAAGCTTTCCCTGTAAAGCGTCCGGTATCATCCGATTTACACACTTACCTAAAACTCCATACCATGAAACAATTGCTCTTGTTATCCCTGGGCATAGCTGCATTGTATTCCTGTAAAAAAGCAAGCCCTGCAGTGGAACAACAAAAATTTGAAACGGAGACGATCACGTATAATCTCAGCGGGATCTCTACCTACCACGGCATCCCTAAATATGCATCGGTACAGGTATTCCAGGCTGCTTATAATGCATTGACGAATGCTTACGGGGCCAGGCTCGCTTCAATTCAGAATATGTATCCGCAACCGGATTCCATTCCCGATACCGTTATGGCAACAGCAGGCTGGACGGTATGGGCCTATGGCAACGAACCGTTGCTGGATTTCGAACAGCAATACCAGTTCCCCTCTTACCGCAAGGTATCGGACAGCCTTTACCGGCAATGGCTCAGCACACAGGGCAACACCCTGGATACTGCCAGCTATCCGCATCGTATGGGGGTGGGGGCGGTACAGCAAAGCCTCATCAACAGGGACGGCGCTTTTATTATAGGCAGCAACCTGTATGTTATGTGCGAACGCGCAGGCAATATCATTACCCTGAAATGCCCGGCAGTCGATACTAACCTCGATATTATAGATAGTATACGCAATAACCTCACCTTTATCGGTATCGACAATTTATTTACGAAGTTGTTGCAGTTCCGGGAACATATCGAAATAACCAACTACGATCGCGTGCCGTACGAACCTAATATCTGCCGTACCAATAAAAGCAATTATACCTGGTTGAGCGTAGATGACAAAACGCGCTATACTTCGGAACTGGGTACCTATTACGACTTTCTGAAGACCTCCTATACCCATGAATGCAAGGCCCAGGCCAGGATCAGGATATTCTCCGTCAGGCTTTGGGTTCCCGCCATTACGAAATTAAAGGCTGGTATGCAGATCTATAATTATAACACTTCCGCTACGCAAGGCTGTACCGGGAAGACCGGTACCTATGTGGATTATACCACGTTTTATGGCGACCGCATCTTCCGGCAGAATAACCATTGGGGCGTACAGAAAACTGTGTTCAAGGCGATCATAGACCTGTCTACTTATCCTACCGACGGCTATTGGGGCCTATCCCGGGTCAAGAATATGGATGTCCAGAACCTGACGGGCCTGCGCTGGTAGGCAATCTGTTTACCAGGGTTAGCATCGAACGATAGCCCCTGTGGGTTGTCATCTTTAACGGATAATATTTGATATACCCCTAACAATCACAATTACCAAAACATCCAAACTATGTACCGACAAACACTATTGCTGCTGCTGTTGCCCTTCGGCAAGATCTGGGCGCAGGACGCCGGGGCGGAGCAAGCGCCTCCGGCAGTTGCCACCCCATATGAAGCGGAAATTGCCCAAACCGTTGCCGGGCTGAAAGGCGCGGTTACCCCCGGCCGTACTCAACTCACGACCGGTAAGGAAAATGCCGCGCAAACTGCGATCGCACACTTCGACTATTTTCCATTCGATTATTACCGGAATGCCGGAAGCGTTGCAGAGCAAGGGATACAGCATGAAACCAGCAGGGAAAACCATGTCCATGTTAATCTTGAAATAGACGGCAGGCATTTTGAACAATTAACCTGCTACCAGGTAGAAGACAAGTACCAGGCGGTTTACCAACCTACCGGGATAACCTATCAGTATGACAATACGAGTTTCTTTTATGAAGATCCTGAAGGGAAGCTTATCGCATCGGTGATCTATATCAGGAAGAAAACGGGCAACCTGGGCAACGAGCAGAAACTGGTGCTGCTGCATGCGGCTGGCAATAACGAGCCGGTAATCAGCATTGCGCCCAACCCGGTCCGCCGGTCTTTTACGCTGGGTTTACAGATTAATACAGGCGATGATTATGAAGTGCGCGTGTTGGATATACAGCAAAAGCCGGTAGCGCTGCTGCTGAAGAAAAATATCCAGCCGGGCAACCATAAGTATACGGTACCGGTAAACCTGGCGCCGGGGCACTACCTCCTGATGCTGAAAGGCAGTAAGTCCAAACCCTCATTCCAAAAACTAATCATCGAGTAAAATAGTAAAAGCTATGAAAAAAATATTGATCACATTACTTGCACTCCTGCCCGCTATCAGTTGGGGGCAGGCTTATATAAACGGTAACGTAGAGCTGGAAGACTTTACAAACTGGAAATGTTATACCGGTATGAATACCACCGGTACGCTCAACCTCAGTACTTTCGTCCCCGGTATAGTTCCCGGCAGGCATACCCTTATGCGGCCGGGGCCCGACCCCGTAGTCGGATCTCCTTACCTGGACCGTACCTTTCCCTACCAGGTATTTGGTAACACACCCAACCCTGTATTTCACGATTCTTTTTCGATCCGTTTAGGCAACAACGGCACCGGGAGACAAGCCGAAATTGTATCCTACCGGATCAGTGCATTAAGTGCCCTCGACGGTTTTTCGATCGCTATGGTGATGCAGAACGGGCATCCGACAGCTACGGCCGAGAACCCCTTTGTCAGTTACTGGGTGAGCAGGAGCGATGTACTGGCAAGTAGTATGGATGCCGGTAACCTGCTGGGGGTGCAACAGGTCCCGGCCAACGGGAGTACCTATTTCAGGCATGCAGGAGGAGATGTTGTATTCCGCGAATGGACCCGGATCAACCTGCTTACGGCCTTCCCTTCCCTGGTTACTTCGGTGGGGGCGCCGGTAACCCTGTACTTCGCTACGGCCGATTGCCAGGCAAGCGGTCATTTCGGTTATGCCTATATCGATAATGTATTTCCCAAATCATGGACGGTTTCGGCCTTTACGGCCCCGGCCACTTTTTCTATCGGCGCCGGTAATATTTTTGTAGATGGTATGGCTTCGGTAGCGGAGAGCAAATACCGCTGGCAGATTGTCAATACCACGGCCATGAGTGCGCCTACTTATACTACGTCCTATTTCTCCGGCTTTGTAGGCGGCGGTATTAACCTGCGCCCTGTTTTCGATGCCATTGTCCCCTCCGGCTATTTTATACCCGGTAACAATTATAAAATCACACTGCTTACGGAGAACGACGGCAGCGGGTCTTTAGCGCAATCGTTTCGCACCCTTTTAGCCACCCCGTAGCGTCTCGCTACGAATAGGTGGGCCTTTACAACAAGATGAAATAACAGGCCTGCTGACCTGGCGCCCAACGGCGCTGCTTGCCCCGGAACAACCTGCTCAAAAAAAGACGCCAACCCGGCCCGGGTTGGCGTCTGAAGAATGAAGGCATTGGTTTTATTCCCTGTTTACAAGGATCAGACCGGTATTGATCACAAACCACAACAAAAGAAATAAGGGGAATGCCAGCAACGTTGCATTATGAAAAGCACTCATCAGCCAGGTAATGCCACCTACAAGGGCATAGTAATACAAACCCAAAACAGCCCCGGCAATACCCAGGTATCCTTTGTGCCGGACTAATGCATTGCTCAGGCAAACGGGCAACATACATGTAATCCCAAACATAACCACAAAAATTGCCAGCAAAAGCGCGGCAATCATTAAGGTGTGAAAGGGGGATAGGCAAAGAACAGCGATGAGGTAAATCCCTATCCCGGTTAAAAAAGCGAAGTTCCCGAAATATAAAACCTGTTGTTTTGATCTGCTTTGACTGAGCTGCTTACAGCACCAGGCTCCGCAAAAGCTGGCAAGGGCTACTACAAGGCCAATGCAACCGTACGCAACCATAGAAAAATGCAGGTGGTCGATGAAAATAAACGGCGCCTCCCCGTAATAGCTGAATATAATACCATTGATAATACCGATGAGCCCGCCCCATATCCAGAACGATTTATCGGTAACGATGTTCCGGCCGATGGCTTTCAGGTTGTACGTTGTTGCCCCCTGGATCCGCGTTTCCTGCAATCTTATTACAGACCAGGTAAAAGCCACTGTGCCCATTAAAACCAGTGCTCCGAAGACCATGGAAACATCCCATACCGAAGCGATAATACTACCCGCCAAAGGGCCGATGGCCGGCGAAAAGGCCAGCACTGCTGATATTTTGCTGAACACAGCAACGCGTTCCCGGTCGTTGTATGTATCGCGCAAAATGGTTTGACTCACATTGGACCCTGCCGCCGCACCCAGCGCCTGTATAAACCGCGCCCATAACAGGTCCTCAAATCCCGGCGCCCGCAGGCAGAGCAAAGAGCCTATGCTATACAACGCAATCCCGGTAAGCATAGCGGGTTTCCGCCCGGTATAGTCAGAAAGTATGCCCCACAGGAATACCCCGATCGCGAACCCGCAGAAATAAATGCTCAATGTATGCTGGATCTGGCTACCGCTTACTTTGAAATGTAATGCAAGATCCGAGAGGGAAGGTGTGTAAATGGTTTCGCTGATTTGCGGGAAACCTACAAGAAATATAATGAGCCAGGTAAATGACTTCTTTTGACTTTTCATTTATAAAAATTTAGATAATAAATCCCCGTCGGAAGTCCCAAAAACAGGATTCCGTTTTACTTGATGTAAATCGTCAGAAAAATGACGGCAGGATTCGTTAGCTAATTTTTAAATAGAAAAACATGATAGTCCCTTGAATGAAGGTGCAAAAATAAAAAGAAAGTTCTTGAAATATACGCCTGTAGCGCTAACCTGGCAACAGGGGCCTGGATTGGATTGGCGTATGCATGTTGCCGGGAATGAAAACAGTTCCTATCCGGGGATCGGAAGAAGACTTAAAATTTCGTTAATTGTAATGGGGTGGCCTATAGTTATCATTATTTTTTATATATTTTAGTGCTTGGTCGCGCATAAATATGCAGCAAAAGGAATTTTTATATTGCTTTTTCGCACTATTTCCCGGTAGTTTTTATGCTATTCCGGTGGACGTAACCAAGATAGGGTCGGGTGGCCTGCAGCCACCACATTATACCCTCCATACAGGCTTTACCACAGCCTCGATACTGTGTATTTAATCACCCTTTATAAAACACCACCTATGAGTAAACTCTCTTCTTTTAAAAAAACGTTTGCCTTAAGTTGTATTTCCGGCCTCACCTCCCTGGCGGCCTTTGCACAACCTGCCAATGATAACTGTAGCGGGGCTATAGCTATCGTTCCTGTAGCCGGTATTGCCTGCAGTTCGCCGGTATCGGGCACTACCGACCAGGCCACGGCTTCTCCCGAAGTAGCACCCGCTTGTGGCAGCGCTGTCAATTTAGACGATGATGTATGGTATAGTTTCGTAGCAACAGGAACCAGCCACCGGGTAGCCCTGAGTAATATAACTGAGGATATGGTACTGGCCGTTTATAGTGGCACCTGTGGCAGTTTAACGGAGCTTGACTGTGCGGATGATCCCGAGCGCATCGACCTTACCAATCTCACCGCAGGCGCTACCTACTATTGCAGGGTATGGACTTATTCGACGACCACTGTGGGCACATTCGACATTTGTGTCTCTGACGCGCCGCCACCCGTGACTAACGATGAATGTGCCAATGCAATTGCACTGAGTATCGTGGGAGGCCCGGTAACCACTACTTCCCTCGGGGCAACAGAAAGCGAACCCGATTGCGCCTCTACCGACAATGCCGCGCTGGACACCTGGTACAAGGTAACAGCAGATAATGCCGGCGATATCGATATCACCGCAGATCCTAACGGTTATGATATCGTTATGCAAGTGTTTTCGGGTGGCTGTGGTTCTACTCCCCTGGATTGTATCGATAACAGTTTCGGAACCGAAGAGTATACCATTACCGGTGCTACTGCGGGCCAGGCTTATTATATCAGGGTTTATGACTATGATGGCGGCAATGCCGAATTTACGATTTCGGTTGCGGGTACAGCGCTCCCGGTAACGATGGATAAACTGTCCGGAAGTATTACCGCGGCAGGGTTGGCCAACCTCAAATGGCAGACCTACAGCGAAAAGAACAACAAAGGTTTTGCTGTGCAGCGTTCCCGCGATGGCAAAACATTCGAAAATATTGGCTGGGTAAGCAGCTCCGGCGCCCAGGGCAATAGCAGTTCCGTGCTCCGGTATGCCTATACTGACCAGGAAAAAGTCACCGGCAGGCAATATTATCGCCTGGCGCAAACCGATATTGACGGCAAAACTACCTTGTCCAATACCATCGATCTGAATGGGAACGGCAGCAGCAATATCACCATGTTGATGCAACCCAACCCCGTTAAAGATGCGCTTACTTTAAAATTAAGCGGCACTGCAGGCGGTAATGCCAAAGTAATCATCCGCAATGTCAACGGACAGGTGTTGAAATCGCTTGTTATAACCGATGCTGAAGTTATTGTACCGGTAAGCGACCTGGCTGCCGGCATCTATTTCCTGAACTATACCGATGGCGCCAATAGCACCTCGGCTAAATTTGTAAAACAGTAATTACGGCGCCCGGTTAAAAGACCGCGTCAACAGGTAAATAGCACAGCAATGGCTGCATGCGGGAGCATGCAGCCATTGCCGTTTATACCCCAGGCATTTCTCTTTTGATGATTGACCTGATCTGTTATTGCCATTGGCGGCGATACCTGCAGCGGCCAAAGGTACGGATCAATAAATGGACAGGGTTACGCAACACCTATCCGGTTTGCCCTCATAATTTTTTGTACATGCGCTGTAACTTTATCTTATCTTTTACGATTAACGGAAAAATGATACGATGAAATCACTGGTCTCTTTCTTTGCAATTTTACTCCTGGCATTCCCTGCACGCGCGCAAACGGATTCGCACACCTGGAGCCAATTCCTGGTACAGCTGGAAGCCCTGGAACTGAAGTACAATACCCATTACCCGGCTAAAGCGTACCCGCAGGCAGAAGCGGTACTGAACGATATGGTCCGTATGCTGGATCATTTGACCCTGCCGGAAAAAGAAAAGGCGGAACTTTCCCCCAGGATCAGGACGCTCAAGGCCAATATCTATTACAACCTTTCCTGTGTACAATCTTTACAGCAACATAAAAAGCCGGCCCTGGCGAGTTTCGAAAAGGCCATATACTGGGGCTATACCGAATACCAGCATATCAAAACAGATACCGACCTGGATCCTATCCGTAAAGAGAAAAAATTTATCGCTTTGCTGGATCAATTGAAGCAATACGATATGCTTGTGGTATTACAGCAATCGGGCAGTTACCAGGACGATCACAAAGATTCCCTGCCCGGGTTCAACTACCAGGTTGCCGGCCATCACAATCTTAAAGCGGTAAAAGCCTACTTCAACCTGGATTCTGTAGCCGGTAAGGGCGACGAAGTATCGAAGCTGGTCAACATTATGCTTTTTGTAACCCGCAGCATTAAATACGATGGCAGCAACTGGGCCCTGTGTGAGTTTGACGCCATCGATTTTTATAACTATTATAAGACTACCGGCAAGGGCATTAATTGCCGGCACATGGCGATGACCCTGAATGAAATGTACCTGGCTATGGGCTTCAAATCGCGCTTTGTGACCTGTATGCCCAAAGACCGGAATGATCCGGATTGTCATGTGATCAACTGCGTATATTCCGAAACGCTGAACAAATGGCTTTGGATGGATGCGTCACACGGTATTTACGTAATGGATGAGCATAACAATATGCTGAGCATCGAAGAGGTAAGAACACGCCTGAGGAATAACCAGCCCCTGCAACTGAATAAAGAAACCGGAAGGACAAAGGACTGGTACCTGGATTACTATATGGCCAAAAATCTCTATTGGATACAATGTACCAATCAAAGCCGCTTTAATACGGAAAGCCGGTACAGGCCAGCAGATAAAGACCTCAGGTATATAGCGCTGACCCCTACCGGGTACGACGAACAGAACCCCTATCTTAAAGGCAATACGATTACGCATAACCCGGTCTATTTCTGGCAGCGCCCTGAAACGGATAAAGCGATCGACTAAAGGATGGACATTACTCCATTGCCCGATAACCACTATAAACCGGTTTACAGCGGTTATCGGGACAGGGGTATAACCGAAAGGCAAGACGGGCTCTAGGAACTGAGGCTGTGTTGCCTTACTACTACCGGTTTTTGACGTTCTCTATACAAATGGCCAGCTGTCGTTTCATGGCTTTCAGCTCCTGCATTTTTTCATCGATCTCCTGCACCTTCCTGTTCAGTACGGCTATCTGCGCTTTTTTGGTAAGGTTCTTCCGGTACCAGGCATCGATCACCTCTTTGATCTCGTTCAGGGTGAAACCCACGTCCTTGGCCATTTGTATAAAGCGGAGCTTATCGATAACATCGTCGCCGTAGTAGCGGTAATCATTAGTGGTTACCCCCGCTTTCCTGGTCCCGGTAATAAGACCCGATTTTTCATAAAACCGGATGGTGCCAGGGGGGACGCCGGTTTCTTTGGATAGCTGGCTGATTAGTTTCATGTTGAAAAAATATATGTAAACTATGAAGTATACTGTATGGTTCAGGCATTCAAAACTATTATTTAATTTTGATGAAACAAGATAAATAATAAAGTTATGTATACAGACCAGGAGTTAGTGCAGCATCACCTTACCGGGTTCGTCAATAAGGAAACGGAAGTGAACGGGGTAAACTTACATTATGTGGAAGGCGGCTCAGGACAGCCCCTGGTCCTTATTCCGGGCTGGCCGGAAACCTGGTGGGCCTATCATAAGGTAATGCCCCTGCTAGCTGCAACATACCGGGTCATAGCCGTCGATCTCCGGGGCATGGGTAGTTCGGGCAAGCCTCTGGAGGGTTATGATAAAAAGAATATGGCGAAAGATATTTACGAGCTTACCCGGCAACTGAATTGCGGGCAGGTACATATCTGTGGCCACGATATAGGCGCCCATGTGGCCTTTAGCTTTGCCGCCAACTACCCCGACGCTACGGCCAAACTGGTGATGCTGGATACGCCGCATCCCGATGCTTCGATGTACCAGCTCCCCATGCTGCCTGTACCCGGCCTGGACTATACCTACCCCTGGTGGCTCGCGTTTAACCAGGTAAAGGCCTTGCCGGAAGCGCTGCTGGCCGGCAGGATGCGTCTTGTTATCGACTGGGTTTTTAAGGCCTTGCTGCAGGATGACCGCAGCATCAGCGATTTCGATAAGGCTGTGTACAGCCGTGCTTACGACAGCGAAGCAGGCATACGCGCTTCGAACGCCTGGTACCAGGCCTTTACCCGGGATATACAGGATATAGCAACCTATAACAAGGTAACGGCGCCCGTATTGTGTATCGCCTCGGCCGCCGGTTACGACATGTTACAGGCCTCGCTTACACAGTTCGCTACCGGTTTCAATATGGAGCTGGTCGCGGATAGCGGACATTTTTTACTGGCCGAAAAACCGGGAGCTGTGGCCCATGCCCTGTTATCCTTCTTAAACTGATACCTTACCGCACAGGCCGTATAGCCCTTTTTAAAAGCAGTAAGCAGCCACCCGCCCAGGTGGCTGCTTCCTGTTATCTGCATTGGTTTAGCAATAGATACCGCCTGCAGGATAAATGTTATCCGGGGTTAGCTGGCATACCGGCACGGCTGTGATGCATTTCCGGGTTTGCGGCACCTAGTGCTGTAATCATTTACGGGCCATCTTTTTATGCCCTGAGCGCTGTGCAATTACCTCCTGACCGGCTCGGCTGCGCAGCCGGATGACCAGCCTGCTCAGTAGGACAAAAGGATAGACCGGTGACGGCATACATTTGCCGCGCATATTAAAAAGAATGCATTTGCTACTCGTTATGAAAAAATTACTGTTATTGCCCGTTGTACTCGTCGCCATTTCCTCCTGTACCAAACAGGCGGATGCTCCGCTTGCTGTAAAGAAGGAGGACAACAGCGGTTATGATGTCAACAAATTATTTACCATGTCCTGTAAAGAGGATTCCACCCTGCTGAACGACGAAGGCAAGTATAAAACCTATGTCACTTTATTTGACGCGTCAAATAAATACTCCGTGAGCCTGTCGGTAAGCAGCGATGATAAAAAGGTCTTTGACGAAGAGATCCGTAATATCAGGCAGCACCTGCGTATCGAAGTTTTATATTCAAAAATCGAAAAGGCTGCCGACAACAGGGAAGAGCCTGTGGCAACGGGTATACCTGAAACCGTTACTGCCAGCAAGAATATTACCTGTATCGTAACGGCGACCAACCTGCCCAAAGACGCGGCCGGTTTTTCTTTTTCCTTCGACGCGCCGGCGGCTTTGACCAATTATGCGCCACCGGAAGAAGGTCCTATCAACCCGAACCATGGTTATCAATACGGTGTCTATTACATGACCTTAGCTAATGGTCTTGTTACGTTCAATCACGGTCCTCAGAATATCTACGTGGTACGTGAATACAAAAAGAACTGGTTAAGTACATGGTCCAGCTGGGGTAATACAACCCTGGTACCGGGTACTAATGATAACTATTGCATTAAAGACAAGAACAGGATCAGGGTACGGGTATATTTCAATGGCGGTACCAGCCAGACCTGCGGTGCATACGGCAGCCCGTCCTGCTAAGACGCCGGTAACAATACGGTATACCTGCCGGATTTAATACATCCGGTCTGCAAGCTCAAACAAGCCGGGAGGCTGTTTGAGCTTGTTTTGCAGGGACTATAGCCCAGGGTTTTTCCTGATCGAAACAATTGCTAATATTGCAACAGGTCCCGGGTAAGGTATCTTTACTTTTTCCGGTTTCAAGACAGGGGCCTGCAGACCATGGACAATACAGATATCAAAAGAGTTTCCAGGCTTACGGCGATCATCACGCAACTGCAAACCAGGCGGCTGGTGACGGCAGCCCAGCTGGCCGAAAAGTTCCAGGTAAGCATAAGAACGATTTACCGGGATATACGGGCCCTGGAACAGTCCGGGGTGCCCGTATTAACCGAGGAGGGCAAAGGCTATATGCTGATGGAAGACTACCGCGTGCCGCCGGTAATGTTTACGGAAGCGGAGGCCAATGCGCTGGTCACCGCCGAGCAATTGATGCTTAAAGGCAGCGACAGTTCGCTCCGGGAGGCCTATACGGCGGCGGTTGCCAAGATCAGGTCTGTTTTGCGGTATACCACCAAAGAAAAAACGGAACTGTTGTCGCAGAGAATAGCCGTTAGCCCGGCCATAGTCCCGGTCTCGTCCAGCGATTCCCTGGCCCTGGTTCAAAGCGCTCTTACTTCCTTCCAAGTGCTGGAAATTACTTACCAGGCTGCACAACGGCAGCAGTCTACCGTACGGCAGGTAGAACCTTTTGCTTTTTATTACAGCCAGGAAGAAAGCTGGCTATTGATTGCCTATTGCCGGTTGCGCAAGGATTTCAGGATGTTCCGCCTCGACCGGATTTCGAAGATCAATATGCTGGAGGCCGTTTTCGAGCCTCATAAAATGACGCTGGCGGAATACCTTGCAGAAAAACGAAAAAATTTTCAACACCCCTGACATACCGCTGTCATAAGCAGGCGTCATCTTTGCAGGGACAATTTTTTTTAAATGCGCTAAAGCAAAGATCATGCAATTCGTTTCCACCCGCATTATTACCGCTGACGTACAGCAGCTGGTTAAATTTTATGAAGCGGTAACCGGCCGGGAGGCCATACAGTATACCGATGATTTTGCAGAACTGCAAACGGAATCGGCGACACTGGCCATTGGCAGTACCCGGACCTTACAATTTTTTGGCGGCGATACTGTCGCGAAAGCTGCACACAACCAGTCGGTCATTATCGAGTTTATCGTCGACGACGTAGATGCCGTATACCAGCGCATCGCCGGCGCAATACAGGCCGGCCTTGTACAGGCACCAACGGTGATGCCCTGGGGCAATAAATCGCTCCTGTTCCGTGATCCGGACGGCAACCTGGTCAATTTCTTTACCCCGGCCAACCCCGAGGCCATCCGGAAATTTGCGGGGAAAATAGGATAAGATTTCATCCCTTACCGCAGCAGGGTTGCGCCCATGGGGCGGCCCTGCTTTTTTATTTTGGGCACTGTAGCCCGGACCGCCTGTTCCGTCTGTTCCAGTGTAAGCCCGGTACGCAAATAACGCATATACAATACTTTTGTAGCCTGTTTAAATAAAACACTTATGGTAGCACAGGCGATCGAACGGTTGAGCCATTTATTGGAAACGGTACCGCCCCGGTTAAAAGCGATAACCGGGCAAAGCTTTGATGCCCGGCCCGCACCCGGCAAATGGAGCAAGAAGGAAATCCTGGGGCACCTGGCAGACAGCGCTACGCATAATCATCAGCGATTCGTAAGGGCCCAGTTTGAAGAGGCGCCTGTGATTGGGTACGACCAGGACCAGTGGGTAGCCAACAGCTACTACAACCTTGCCGATAAGGAGACGCTTATCGATTTCTGGTATACCTATAACCGGCACCTGCTCCATATTATCCGGCATATACCTCCCGGTAACCTGCAAAAGACCTGTACCATGAAAGATGGCGCCATACGAACGCTCGCGTTTTTGATACAGGATTATGTCGTACACCTGGAACATCATTTAACGCAACTCCTGTAACGGTTGCGCCCGGCGGGGTATAGCCTGTTCCTGTACCTATACCGGGAAGTGAATGATGATTTTTGTCCCGGTTTCGCCGGTTTCCCGGTTTTCGTGGCTTTTGTCTACCACCTGCAGCCTTATGGGTTCTGTTCCTGGGCTAAGCTGGTTAAGGGTCTGGATGCGTTTGTCGGTAATGCTCATGCTTTGCGACAGCGACATAGCGGTGGCGGCGCGATGCTGCCTGGTATATTCTATACCGGGCCCGTTGTCTTCTATAATGCATTCCAGCAGCCTTTTGCCGGGGTAGTGGTTAAAGGTAATGGTCAGCCTGCCCCTGCCGGTAGCTTGTTTGATACCGTGTTTGATGGCGTTTTCGATATAGGGTTGCAGTACCATATTGGGTATCTGGGTGGCTTGCGGGTCGATCTGCGGATCTACGCTGATCCCGTAGTCGAAGCTTTCGGCTTGTTTCAGCCGTTCGAGGTCGATATAGGCTTTAAGGTAGTTGAGTTCCTGTTCGAGGGAGATATATAC
>NZ_PYGD01000005.1 GCF_003014535.1 Taibaiella chishuiensis
CTACAGTCTTGATTTTTGCTTCTTTGTATTAAGACAAAGAAGAATAAAAAATCTGGGTAAGTATACCGGAGTCCCCCAACTTTTTCGCTTGATCCGATTTACCTTGCTGATCAGATAAAAATAAAAAAGCCCCTGTAGAAACAGGGGCCGTTCCAGTTTGAAAATGGAAGTGTGTGTCTATCGTTTGGTAAATCTTAAAGTCGAAGTCTGACCGGATACCGCGCTGCTGATACGCAGCAGGTAAGTGCCCGGGGCCAGTGTGGCTGTGTTGAGCTGTACCGGCATATTATAACCTGTTGTTTGCACGGTTTGTTTCAACTGTACCCTGCCCATCAGGTCGGATACGGTAAGGGCTGCCGTTTCATCGGTTGCGTTATTCCAGCGGATGTTCAGCACCGAACCGTGTACCGGGTTAGGATATACGACCAGGTCCTGGGCGCCGGCATTGCCGTTGAGCTGCAGGGTGCGGGAGTACAGTGCGCTGCCGTCTTCGTGCACAATGCGTAAGCGGTAGTACCAGGTATCGCCCTGTTTAAAGGCGCCGGCATCGGTATAGTTGTAGGTATGCACCTCGCTGGTGCCCTGCCTTTGTGCGGCTACAGAGCCTACGGGTGTAAATACGCGGCTATCTGCCGAGCGTTCCAGTTCATAGGTGCTGATGCTTTTTTCTGCTGTTGCCTTCCACTGCAGTAATACATCGCTGTTGTTACGTTTGCCCGTAAACGATAACAGTTGCAGGGGCAAAGGTGCACTGCTGGTTACACTGAAGGGAGAGAACTGGGTAAGACCGGAGCGGGAAATGGTATAAGGGTCGAGGCCGGAAGCAAAACCCGGAGTGCCGGTAGATACCCAGGTGGTGCCGTTAAAGTGGGCGATCTGGCAGTTATTGCCATTAAAGCCACTCAGCTGGTCCAGACCGTTCCATTCCAGGGTAAGGTTTACATTCGACCCGCCTGCGGTACCCTCGTTGATAAACCATGTTTTATTGACATAGTCCTGGGTAATAGCGCCCGAACCGGTAGTACCGGTATACGAGTTAAAAACACCCTGGCTTACTTTGATGGTAAAGTTATCGGCCGTGCCACTGTTGCTCAGTGCTGCGCGGGTAAAGGAGCTGACATCGCTGCCCACCGGGAAGATAACCGTGCCGGCCCTGCCGCCTGTACCGATATTGTTTTGGGTAAGGCTGCCGGTGCCATTGGTAACGATAAAGGCAGCCGAAGTACCGCCCGCAATAGAGCCGGTAGCGTTAACGGTAAGGTTATTGCTGCCCAGAACCAGTAAACCATTGGTAAGGGTAAGCACACCGTTAATGGCAGTAGCCCCGCTTAAGGTCTTGCTGTTACCACCGGTAATCTGCAGGTCTTTATAGTTTACGGCAGGCACGCTTTGTGCTGCGCCGGAGAGGATCAGTTTACCCAGACTAGGATCAAAAGTACCGCTATTGGTAAAGTTGCCTTTTACTTCGAGTGCATTGGCCGAACCGCTGAAGGCAAGCGTTGCACCCGCGCCCAGCGTAAGGTTGTTACAGATAGCGCCTGCGATATCGACAAGCGGCATGCGTACTGCAGTGCTGCTGATCGTAATATCGATGGTAGCAGTAGGCAATACACCACAGCTCCAGTTAGCCGTATTGGACCAGGCTGTACTTACAGCACCCAGCCAGGTACCCGGCGCGGTTACGGTAAGTGTTGCGGCATTGGAAGTAGCATTGGGCGTTACGTTGCCGCTTACTACGCAGCGGTAGCTGTAGCCATTCATACCCGCTGTAATATTGCTGAGCGTAAGTGTAGCGGTAGTAGCACCGGCATAGGTTGTGCTGTTGATAATATCGCTGTAGCTGCCGCCACCAGGAATAAGCACCTGCCATTGGTAACCTGTTGCATTGCTGGCAACTACCTGGAACGTAGCGCCGGAGCCGGCACAGGTTGTTGCATTGGACGGGTGACCGGTAACTGAAGGCGGTGCACTTACGATATAAGTACAGTTGGTCGGTACGGTATAAGGTAGTACATCCTGGCTGGTCCAGTTGGTAACATTATTCAGTTTAGAACGCAGGTCGGCTGCTGAACTGCCTACTGCTGCGCTACAATTAAAAGTAGCATTGTCTTTTTCCGCATTGGCGGTACCCGGTGCGGTTACGACCATGATGGCGGTGGTACCATTAACAAGCGCGTTAGGTATGGCCGAGCGGCTTTGAGAGGTGCTCCAGCCTGTGGCGCCGTTGGCATTGGCGGTTACGTCCCAGCCGGCGGCTGTAGACGCAGGCTGACTGAGGGCGCCTACAACTTCGCTGTTCATATGGATACCGCTGATAAAGGTTGGCGTGGCCAATGAGCCCTGGAAAGCAAAGACCTGGTCGCCGGCCTGGCTCAGGATAAATTCGCCGCTCTGCACAGAAGCCGTAATATTGGTCGACACGAATACACCGGAACTGTTCTTATAGGTACAGGCATCGATGGCCAGACCGTTTGCAGAAGCCTTAACGTATACTTCGGTAAACTGGGGCAGCGCCGTATTGAAGGTTATAAGGATATCGCCTTCTCCGTTTGCTACCTGGAGTGCCTGGCTTTCTTTATTGAAACCGTTATCGGTGAGGTGCAGTTGTGTACCGGAAGAGATGCCGCCCGTTCTGAGGATCACAAAGGACACCTGGTTGGGTAACGCCCCGCTGTTGTTACAGTTGTAACCGGTAAAGGCTATATCACCGGCCTGCATGGTGGTTTGCGCATCGGCATTGCCGAAGGCTGTGCAAAAAATGCCCAGCAGCAGTAAGGCCCGGAACAATGTAAATTTTCTCTTTTTCATGGTCTTATTTGTTTGATGTTTGGTATTGGTATTGCGTATTAATTGAAAAACATTCCGGGTACGACGCCATATGATGCCAGCTGGTAACCAGGTATAAAATTGCCCGCAACAAAAACCGTATCCAGGCGTATGACCAGCCTGTCGGCCGAGAGTACCGTTAACCGGCTTTGCGGATCTATTGTGAGTATGGTGCCGGGGTATTGCAGTTTCGCCACAGGCTCCTTATACAGTATCGTCACTTTGCTGATCCCGATGGTGCCGCCGTTAAGGGCCGTAGCGGCGCCGTAGTTCCAGGGCACACAGGCGTTTACCAACGCTTCTATCGCCTCTGCAGGCATGCTGCCCCACTGTACCTTTACATCGCTTATACCCGGCCCGGGATAATAAGCGGCTTCCGCCTTGTTCTGCGGGGTGGTTTGCAGGGGATCACCCTGGAGTAACAGCTGCAGCAGCTCTTCTGTCATACCTGCGCCCAGCAGGGCCAGCTTATCCATATGGATACCAAAGGTTTCCTGTGCTGCAATCGGTAGTGTTCGCTTCATAACAATCGCACCGGTATCTATGCCTTTATCGACCACATGTACCGTAATCCCGCCTGCCTGCTCTCTTCTTTTTATCTGTTCAAAAACAGGATTAGGCCCGCGGTAGGCAGGCAGTAATCCATAATGGAAATTAATAAAGCCCAAACGGGGTATCGCCAATGCGGCCTCGGGAATCCGGAAGGGACAGGTCATCATCAATACCGCATCCGGTTTTTCCATATCCAGCCAGGCATACAACTGTGTTTCAAACAAAACCGGTTCAAAGCTCGTAATGCTTGTACCGTATTTAAGACCATAAGGTTGCAACGCATGATAGAGTTCTGTATTAACCGCACTCGTAGCCACACACAGGTTGGCGCCTTTGCTTACCAGCATATCCAGCGCAGGCAGCGCCACTTTATTATTACAGATTAATGCGAGTTTCATTACCCGGTATGCTTTTTACTGAGTACACAGATATGTATTGGTCCACCTGGAAAAGACGCCGGTTACGGGTTCGCTGGTAAAGGTCTTCCAGGCGGCTTCACGGCCGGCGATTTCGGCGCCGGTACGTAATGCGGCATTCCCGTTTTCACCGCTTACTACTTCGGCGGCATAGAGGGGAGCCGTAAAATAATTCGTTTCATCGTCGAGCACCATGGTGCCGCGGGTACTGGTCAGGGCGATGCCTTTGAGTGCTTCCAGCACCTGGGCACGTTTGCCGGGATAAGTCCTGATAGCGGCAGCTACCTGCAGCGCAAAATTACAGGTATCCCAGGCCAGGGCGGCAAAACAGGTCGGGGTTCTGCCCGACAGGGCTGTATAGGCCTCCGTAAATTCTTTATTGCCGGGTGTATCCAGGTTGATCGACCAGGGTACACAACCGGTGATGCCTTCAAAGGGGAAGGCCAGGGATTCGAGGAACTGTTCTTCCAGCAGGAAGGGCGATGCGAGAAATTTTGTTTTCCCGGCAAGCCCGGCCGCTTTATAGGTTTCGAGGAACAAGGCGCCCATATCGATACTCATCTGGGCCAGCAGCACACCCGGCTCCAGGGTTTCTATTGCCTGTTGCAGGGGTTTTATATCGAATTCTTCGAAACGGAAGGGGGCCACGTAGTTGTAGCAGACATTGCCGCCCTGGTCGGCCAGCCCGGCTGTAAATGCATTACAGCAGAGGTAACCGCCGTCATAAAAACTCGTAGCGAACGCAGCAGAAGCGTCGCCGGCCATATGGCCGGTAAGACGGCTTCCGAATGCTGCATCGAGTGTAATATGGTATTTACCGGGCACTGCTTTCCAGCTTACGGGTATCGTGCCACCGGTTTCCATTACGATAAGAATACAATTGGCCGCCTTACATACCGGTTCTATTTTTTCGGCGGCAAAATGGTCCACGAAGGCCACCAGGATATCCGGGCGTTGTTCGATCAGCATTTTTTCCACCTTCGCCAGTACCTCGCTGCCCACACCGCCGATACCCACATTCTCGGTTACGAGATGAATATCCTGCGCGTCATAATGTTGCAGGGCGCTGCGGAAAGCTTCAGTTACATCAAACCCGATACCTGGATACAGGGCAGAACGGGGATACAGGAGACCAACAGTTATCTTTTTCATAATCGGGTACTTAGTTTTCAGAAAGGGGTTAACGGGGCTTTAGTCTCGGGTCGGATAGATGCCCGCAATACAGATAATATGGGTAAGCGCCAGCCCGGGCATCATATTGTTGATGGGTTGGTTGCTACCATTAACACCAATTACCCCCGAAGCGTTCATTGCGCCCATAAAAGCATTGGTACTTGTAGCGGCGTTATAGATATTCTCGGGTGCTTTACCATATACCGAATCCTCAGGGGAATCAGAATCCGGGTCGGCCGTATTGTTAACCGGCAATTTCGCTGTAACAGCAACCGTATGGGTATGGTTAGGCATCTGGGTAATGATCATGGTATTATTTTCCGTGCCTGTAACCTGGCCCAGTATTACCGGTGTAAGCCCGGGACCGTTACCGGTGCCCAATGCGGCACGACCGCGCAGGTCGGGAAGTGCAAAGGTTTGAATACCATTACCGCCGTAGGTTGTTCCCAGCAGGGAAAACAGGGCCTGGTTGGTACTGATCGCCAGGAGTGCTCCGTTGCACATTGCCCAGTTACGGGGAGCAAAGTCGCCGGCGAATATTGTTATGTTTGCCATGGTACCGTCCATGATATAAAAGTTTTAGAGGTGAGTAAAAAATTAGCCGCGGGCCGGGAATACGCCGTACATACAAATGATGTAGCCAAGACCGAGCGTAGGCTGCATATTATTCATGGGGCTGTTGCCGCCTGCAGGCATAAGGGTAGCCGTTACCGAGGCTGCGCCTGAGAACTGGCCGGCAACGGGTCCGGAAGTATAGACCGTAACCGAAGCAGCTGCCGGGAAACTATCCTGCGGGGTTTGCGAATCGTTACCATTAAGGCTGATGGGTTGCGTTATAGTGGCTGTTCCGGCATGGTTATGCGCCGGCAAATTGCCTACGTTCAGGGTATTGGTCTCCGTACCGGTGGCTTCGCCCAGGGTATAATCGCTAAGACCGGGGCCTTGTCCCTGGCCGATTACAGCGCGTCCGCGCAGATCGGGTAAACCAAAGGTGGTTTTACCATCGCCACCATAAGTGGTGCCTAATAATGAAAATAAAGCAGTGTTCTGCCTGATGGCAATTAATTGTCCGCTGCAGGAGGCCCAGTTACGCGGCACAAAGTTGCCTGCAAATAACGTAACGGTAGCAAGTGTTCCGTCCATGGTATTGCGATTAAAAAGATGAAATAATAGTTTAAGGGCGAGAAGGCCATATTCCTTCCACACAAATAATGTAGTTCAGGCAAAGTACCGGCTGCAGGTTGTTTACCGGCAGGCTGCTTCCCGTTACGCCTACGGTTACGGTAGTCGAAAGCGGCATATTTTTATTTGCCGAAGCTGCACTGTTGTAAATCGATGATGCGCTTGCTGCGGGGAAGTTGTTCAGTGGGGTAGCAGCCGAGGCACTGTTGGCATTTACCGGCATTGAAGCGCGCACCTGCATAATGTGGTTGTGCCCGGCCATCTGCGCGGTGGTAAGCGTGTTGGTTTCCGTACCTACCGGCTGTCCTAAGACGCGGTTGGTGAGGCCTGGTCCCTGGCCGGTACCGATCGCTACCCGGCTGCAGAGGTTAGGCAGGGCAAAAGTAGTCGTACCGTTACCGCCATAGGTAGTACCGATAAGACTATAAAGGGCTGAGTATTCGGCAATAGCCAGCACCTGTCCTGCACAGAACATCCAGCTCAGCGGAGCAAAGTTGGCTGCCCAGGGCGTAATAACTCCCATTGTTCCTTCCATAGTGTTTGTTTTTAAATTGAAATAATAATAAGTACGATACCGGGCAACCTTATGCAAGTTTCCATATGACAAGACAATAGCAATGCAGCTTAAAGTCTCTTGATATATTCCAGGCCGAAGCCATACACAGTCGTTCGGCAATATAATAGGCGGCCATATACGTATTGCCGTCCTGCAGCACCACCGATGTTGCGGCTCCGTATACCGCAGGCTGATCGCTGCTGTTTGTTAAAGATCTTACGGCTATTTTTTTGGTCAGGCCCAGGATCGTATTCAGGTTCTGTTCGCTCGCAGCATCGGTACCCGCCTCTAACATGGCCCTTATATAATCCTGCATATCCCTCAGCGTCACTTCGTCGGGCAGGAAGGAGATACATTCCATTTCCCTCAATTCTGCCTGGGTAAGCGAGGGCACCGCCACCCCGATATCCTGTCTGAATTTATCTTTCAGTAAATGTTCCAGTTCCCGGGTGTACTGATCCAGCATCTTTTTTCCCTCTTCCGTCTGTACCGCTTCATAATAAAGAATATCACCGGGTTGATTCTCCGCCATGCACTTCCAGGTTTATTGGTGATTATTGGTTTTAGGGAGCCAGTATTTCATCAATAATTCATTCTTACTGTTCCGGATACAAAAGTGGAACTCTACCCGCATTACTGCTAACGTTGAATTACGTGTTTGGAAAAACAGGTGTTTTTACGGGTATGCTCCTAAGCCGATTGCCGTAATGTTGCAAATGAAGGCGTGGTACGGGCTTTCCCGATAATTTAATCATCCAAAATCATGGTTTACATTGAGATAGTGCGTATCTTCCCTCTTTTTTAAAAACCAAAAAAACATCCTCAAAAATGAATTTACCATCTTACCCCCCAGTGGAACCCGGTGTAGCAGAACAATTAACCCTAAACTGGAGAGAGTTTTATGCCGATGCAACAGAAACAGCGCCAGACGACGCTTTCCGTGGCTTTAAAATTCCCCTCGAAGACCTGTTGAAAATTGTAGAGATCGCGCAAAAAGACAGCAAGATCAATGCAGTAAGGGCTTACCTTGCATTGGGCCGCCAACTGGAAAACGGTCAGGTACCCGGTTCCCAGGACATTCACATCCTGCTGGTGCCTGTAGCCGACAACGGTGGTACCGGTAAAGATATCCTGCAGGTTCCAGAAAAGATCGACGAAAAAACGGTAATGGTATCTACAATTTACGATTTTACTACGCCCTGCCCTGCGCAATGCGACTTTACCAGCCCTCTTTACGCCATTAAGTTACCAAGCGAGGTTTAAGCACTATGCCTTCACTTTATATGGGTATCATCGTTCCGGCGGCGATACTATTGCCGGTGACTGCTGCCGTTATCCGAAAAAAATATTGGCAGCCTCCCGAAAGACTGATATTCGTATACCTGATGCTCTCCGGAGTATTTAATATCCTGGCGGCTGCATTGGCCGCCAGGAGTATTAATAACCTACCCCTGCTCCATTTATATACGGTTATCGAATTTACCGTTATCGCTGCCTTCTTCCGCTCTATCGTAGAGCCGGGTCGCGCCCGTATGCTGATCACCTGGCTGATGGGATTGTTCCCGCTGATGGCGCTTATTAATATCTACCTGCTCGATTCGATCTTCCTGTATAACCTTATCCCCCGGTCGGTAGAAGCCATTATCGTAGTCAGCTTTTGCATCTATTACCTGATGAAAAGCCTTAGTTTTTCGGCGGGTAAGTCGCCTTTCTTTAACTTTGCCGTAGTCGTTTCTTTCCTGTTGTATTTTTCCGGCTCCCTGGCGCTTTTTGCCTTGTCCGATTTTATTATCGCCAACAAAAAGATCAATGCGCTGATCTGGAATACACATGCCACTTTTGTACTGATCATGTATCTCATTATTGCTGTAGCTTATTATAAAACCAAGCACGAAAAATGAACATTTACCTGTATGTTATCGTGGCTATGTGCGGCTCCTTTCTCTTATCCGTCGCCCTGCTGCTGTTTTACCTGCGGTACAAAAAGAACCTGCTGCACCAGCAATTCAGGATACAGAATGCCGAGCTCGAGCACCAGAAGCAACTGACACAGGTTATCATCCACTCCCAGGAACAGGAACGCAAACGCATCGGTAAGGAATTGCATGACGATGTCGGTAACTCGCTGGCCTCGCTGCGCCTCTACCTCGATAAGTATATGTATATCGCGGCCCAGGAGAACAGGGAAGTACGGGAAGAATATAAAAAGAGGATCTCCGCCATTTTCCAGAAGCTCCGTATGATCAGCCACCAGTTATCGGTCGTGGAAATCGAATTGTTCGGCCTCCGGGAGGCCATGTTCATCCTTAGCGAACACATTGAACAATCGGGCGGTTTTACCATTACCATAGACGAGTCGGCCATGAAGATACCCGAAGACCTGAGTTATGATACGTCGGTTATCATTTACCGGGTATTCCAGGAGCTGTTGACCAATACCATAAAACATGCCCAGGCCACGAGCGTCGATATTTCGTTCGAATACCTGGAAGATGCAGCGGAACTGCTGATCCATTATGCGGATAATGGTGTCGGTATCAGTTCCAAAAAGAAACTGCATGGCCTGGGCTTTAAAAATATCGAGAGCCGGTTACAGGTGGTCAACGGGCGTTTTGACATGGACAGCAAAAAGGCGGGCTTCTCCATTAAGCTGTTCATTCCCCATAAAATGACCGTAACCGAACACACAAACCAAGCCGTTAGCGCCTAAAAAACACAAACGATGACACCAATCAGACTAGCAATTGTAGATGATCAGGCATTGTTCCGGCAGGGAATTATTGCATTAATGAACAAGATACCGGAAGTAAACCTGGTGGTAGATGCCTCCAACGGCCCCGAGCTGCTGGAGCGCCTTTCCGTACTACCGGAGTTGCCCGAGATCTTGCTTATGGATATGGAAATGCCGGGCATGAACGGCATCGACCTGAACCGCATCATGCACGAAACCTATCCCGAAGTAAAAGTGATTATGCTGACCCTGTACGACCAGGGCCGTTATGTATTTAAAATGGTGGAAGAAGGGGTATGCGGTTATCTTTCTAAAAGCTGTAGTATGGAAGAGCTGAAAGAAGCCATTTTGAAGGTGCATACCTCGGGCTTTTTCTTTACCGACCTGATCAAAAATGCCCTGCAGCAATCTTCCGACTTCAGAAAAAAGCAGATGCACAACTTCAATCATATCCCGGTAGACCTTACCGTAAGGGAGAAAGAAGTGATGAACCTGATCTGCCGCGAATATACTAATGGCGAGATAGCCGACAAATTATGTATCAGCCCACGCACGGTAGAAGGGCACCGCAATAACCTGCTGCTGAAAACAGGCAGTAAGAATACGGCCGGCCTCGTGGTATTCGCTATTAAAAACGGGATCTATGATGTGCTGATGCGCTGAAATGAGATGTTAGATATGAGATATTAGGTGTGAGATGTTAGATATTAGATGTGAGATGTGAGATATTAGATGTGGGGTGTTAGGTGTGAGGTGTTGGATATTAGATATCAGATGTTATTAGATGTGAGCGATCAGATGATGGCGGCTGCGGCGGCTCTGCCGGCTATGCGTCCCGAAAACAGGCAGCCGCCCAGGAAGGTGCCTTCGAGCGCACGATAACCATGCATACCACCACCGCCAAAGCCGCTTACTTCGCCGGCCGCATATAGCCCCGGCACCGGGTTTCCGCTGGCATCCAGTACCTGTCCCGACAGGTTGGTTTCCAGTCCGCCCAGGGTCTTCCGGGTCAATATATGCAATTGTACCGCGATCAGCGGACCGGCAGCCGGGTCCAGCAAACGATGCAACGGGGCAGTACGGATTAGCTTGTCGCCAATATAATTCCTGGCGCCCCGTATGGCCGTTATCTGCATGTCTTTCGTAAACTTATGGCTTACCTCCCGGTCCCGCGCTGTTACGGCTGCTGCAATGGTTTCATAGTCCAGCAGGTTATTACCCGCCAGGGCATTCATAGCCGGCACAAGATCTTCCAGCCTATCTTTTACGATAAAATCGGCGCCCTTTTCTTTAAAGGCTTCTACCGGCCCGGTCGCTTTTTTGCCCGAAGCCCGCTGCAATACCTGCCGCCAGCTCTTGCCGGTCAGATCGGGGTTCTGCTCCGAACCCGATAAGGCAAATTCTTTACGGATAATTTTTTGATTCAGGATAAACCAGGTATAATCATAACCGGTCTTGCCGATATGGGCTAGCGTACCCATGGTATCGAAACCCGGGAACAGCGGTACCGGCAATAATTGCCCCGTAGCGTCGAACCAGAGCGACGATGGTCCGGGCAGGATACGGATACCATGATTGGTCCATACGGGGTCCCAGTTGCGGATGCCCTCGGTATAGTGCCACATACGGTCGGGGTTGATAATGCGTCCACCGGCCATGGCGCTGATCTCCAGCATACGGCCATCCACATAATCGGGTACACCGGTTATCATATGCCGGGGTGGTAAGCCCAGCCTCGCCGGCCAGTTGCGTCGTACAAGGTCATGATTGCCGCCTATGCCACCCGAAGTTACGATTACGGCCTGTGCCTTCAGGTTAAAGGATGAGATCGCATGCCGGGAGCTTTTCTGCCCGCGGGCCTCCCGGCTCACTTCCAAAACGGTGCCCGTTACTCCGGTAATAACACCGGCTTCCTGTACCAGGTGGTCTACCCGGTGGCGGAACAGCAGGCGGATTGTGCCCTGTTTCACGGCTTCTTCCACCCGGGCTATAAAAGGTTCCAGTAATCCAGGGCCGGTGCCCCAGGTAATATGAAACCGCGGTACAGAATTGCCCGGTCCGGCAGCGCCATAACCGCCACGCTCGGCCCAGCCTACCACCGGGAAAAACTTGACGCCCAGACTGCGCATCCAGTCCCGCTTTTCAGAAGCTGCAAAGGCAAGATAGGCCTCTGCCCATTTGCGGGGCCAGTAATCCTCTTCACGGTCGAAGCCTGCGGTACCCATCCAGTCCTGTAAGGCGAGCTCGTACGAATCGCGGATACCGAGCCGGCGCTGTTCGGGCGAGTTAACGAAAAACAGGCCGCCGAAGGACCAGAACGCCTGTCCGCCCAGGTTCTGCGGCCCTTCCTGGTCCAGGATGATAACGCGCCGCCCCTTTGCAGCAAGTTCGCAGGCGGCAACGAGGCCCGCCAGTCCGGCGCCGATAACAATTACATCCGCATCCATCCTTCGTGGGTTTAACGATGATCAAAAGTGGTGAGGAACGCCCTCCAGGGGCTGCATTCAGGCCAGGTCGTCGGGGTTGCCGCTTTGCTGGGCAGCCTGGTACTGCGACCGGAAGGCTTCCTGGGCATGGTACAGGGTTTCGTGAAACTCGTCGCAACAGGAAGCTACGGTTATAAAGCCTTCGTCGTTGATAAAAACATTGGCATTGAGCCTGTGTGTGATACAGTACAAACCGGATAATTTTTCTATAAGATACGCATTCATAGCAATCATAAACTCCAGCTTTTGGTGCTCAAATATACGCAAAAGCCGCCGATTAAAATACGCCAGGGACGAGCTCCTGCTCAGTTTTTGCGCCTTAAGGACAACAATACTTCATAACCGAAAAGCGGTACCGACCAGCCCATCCAGAAAAACGAAGGCGAGATCTCGTCGAAGGTACCCAACTGTTGTACATAATCCGTTTTAAGCAACAGGCCCGACACGATAAACGCAAAGGTTACCAGGTAACTTCTTACCATCCACTCCTTGTGCGATACAAAACGTTTTTTCAGCGCACTGCGATAAGCGATAATCGTGGTCGTAAACCATACGGCCACCCATACCTGCAGCGAAAAGGCATAAGCCCAGTTGATCTTATAGGCTGTAGTAAAAGCCAGGATAAGCGCACAGGCGCCGCTGGCCAGGATCGCCAGCAGGTAAAGCAGGCCCAGCACCCGGTGCAGCCGCCAATTGCCCCCCTGCAGGCGTTTCCAGAACTGGAGCGGCCCGAGTACCAATGCCCCGCCACCTGCCGTAATATGCAGGATAAGCACCCAGCGCAGCGCGAAATACTTGCCCAGCGCTTCGGGACTGAGCTCGAGAAAATGGTCTGCAGCGTGCATAAAGGTCCGGGTAAGGGCCAGGATAACGAGCCATAAAAAGACTTGTGCTATTTCGGTGCGGGAAAATTTGCGGGCGGTACGTTCTTTTTGTTGGAGCATCTTCATTTTTTAGAGACAAAATTGCCGGTCTGCACCCGTAGAAAAAATAACCGAAAAATTATTCAGATACCGAATAATTTTTCGGTATAGCCCCATTCGGCCTGCCCCGCAGAAAATACTAACTTCGATCCTAAAACCAGATAAGACCATGTACGAAAGAAAGATCAAAGAAGACCTGGATTGCGGGATCGTAGCGGCCATGCGGGTATTCGGGGCCAAATGGAAGCCCTGCATTATCGATGCAATAGGCAGGGGCATAAAACGCCCGAGCGAACTGCACCGCTACCTCGATACCACCAGTCCCCGCGTTATCGATATGCAACTGAGCGAACTGGTAGATTTCGGCGTGGTGGTTAAAGAAGTATCTCCCGGTTTCCCGCTTAACGTAGCCTATTCGCTTACCCCGCTCGGGGAGAGTATCCTGCCTGTTATCAGTGCTTTAGACCATTGGGGCAGCCGGCACAAGGACCAGGTAAAAGTGCTGCACGAACGGCAGCTTTCGCGCAACCGCGCTAAACTTGTAGCAGGCTAAGCGCCTATAAACATTTGTTATTGCCGTCCGGCCGGGCCGCTTACTTCAAAATTCCCTCAGGATTCTGGCTTAATTTTGCATCACTATGAAAGTACTGGTGATTGAAGACAACAAGGAACTGGCCGGCAGTATCTATAATTTTCTGGCAGCAGAAGGTTATATCTGCGAGCTGGCTTATCATTTTGAAGAGGCAAGAGAAAAGCTGTTACTTTTTCCCTACGATTGCATCCTGCTCGATATTATGCTACCCGATGGCAACGGGCTGGATCTGCTCCGGTTTATTAAACAGGAGCATATACAAAGCGGTATCCTGATCATCTCGGCCAAAGACTCGCTCGACGATAAGGTAAACGGGCTCGAAGGCGGCGCCGACGACTATATTACCAAACCCTTTCATTTACCGGAACTGCATGCCCGCCTGCGCGCCATCTACAGGCGCCAGAAGCTGGAGGGTAACAACCTGGTCTCCTTTAACGAAATAGGCCTCAATACCGATACCCTCGAAGCCACCATCAACGATACCCTGCTCGATATTACCAAAAAAGAATTCGACCTGCTGCTGTACTTTGTCGTCAATAAAAACAGGGTATTGTCGCGGCAGGCCATTGCCGCGCATCTGTGGGGCGACTATACCGACAACCTGGCTAATTTTGACTTCGTATACCAGCATGTCAAAAACCTGCGTAAAAAGATCAATACCGCCCGGGGCGCGGATTATATAGAAACGGTATACGGCCTGGGCTACCGTTTTAATGCATCCAGAACATGAAACTGATCAATAAAATTACCTACTGGTTTATCGGCATCGTCTTTTTGATCACGCCCTTTACCATGTATATCTCCTATACCAATATCAAGAAGAAGATCGATGAGGCGGAGGTAGAACGGATGAAGGATGTGAACGAACGGGTAGCCGAACAATTGAAGAGCGGCGAAAAGCCCGACCGTTATGCCCTGGGCCGGCCCATCTCCATCACCCCGGTACAAGGCCCCTTGCCGGTCAAACAAACGGAGGTCACTGAGGCCAACTTCTACAACGAAGACATTAAACGCCGCGAATGCCGGCTTACCGTGTCTTCCTTTTATATGGTCAACGAAACACCCTACCGGATCTCGTCCTATAATTATGTAACCAAGTCGGACCAGATCCTGAGTGGCATGATCAATGCCCTCGTGATAAAATTACTGCTCATTATCCTTTCGGTGGGCATAACCGCCCGCCTGTTGTCGCGGTATGTGCTGTACCCTTTCCGGCAAACGATGAAGATCATCAACAATTTTGATATCAAGAAAAAAGATAAGATCGAACTGCCGGCGACCACCACCAGGGAATTTAAAGAGCTCAACACCTTCCTGGAAAAAATGACCGAGAAGGCCATGGAAGACTATGCCTCGGTAAAGGAGTTTAGTGAAAATGCCTCGCATGAACTGCAAACCCCGCTGGCCGTTATCCGTAGTAAACTGGAACTGCTGGCCGAAACCGATATTGACGCCTGCCAGGCTTCGCTGATTGCCGATACCCAGAATGCGATCGATAAACTCTCCAAGATTAACCGCTCGCTTACCTTACTTACCCGGCTCGACAACCATGAATTTGCCACCAGCGACGATATCAAGATCTGCAGGATCACGAAAGATGTACTGGCCGTATACGAAGACTGGATCGCGCACAGGGGGCTGCAGGTCAGGACCGACCTTTGCGCCAATGTACCGGTACGCATCCACCCTACGCTCGCCGAGATGTTGTTGAACAACCTGCTGAGCAATGCCATCCGGCATAATATAGAGCAGGGTATGATCGAGATCCGGTTAACGCCTTCCCGGCTGACGGTTATCAATACCGGTCTGCCACCTGAAATCCCGACCGAAGAATTGTTTCTCCGGTTTAAAAAGAGCAACCAGAGTGCCGACAGTATAGGGCTGGGACTGGCCATCGTTAAACAGATTTGCGAGGTCAATCAATTCGATATTTCTTATGCCTATCAACAGGGGCAGCACATCATTAACATCCACTTTAACGTAGCCGAAAACACAGCGCCACAGCGTGTTACAGGCGGCAGGGCCGCGGTTACCTAGGCTATAGGTATCGATTTATGCAATCGGGCGATCGACCGGCTAACTGACTTCAAATTTGCTTCAAAATCATAAGGTCACTTTGCATCCGGAAAGGGGTTTGTACCCCGCCATTGAATGCAAAACCACTACCTGATGCTGCAAAGAAAGATACCCCTGCTGGCGCTACTCCTGTTACTGACGGCTTCGCTGCCGGCAACCGCCCAGCAAAAACTCAGCCTGAAAGAGGCTATCCAATCCGCCGTCGAAAACTACGGAACCATAAAAGCCAAGGCCAGTTATGCCGAGGCCTCCGAAAACCTGGCAGGACAGGCAAGACGCGACTATTTGCCCAACCTCAACCTTTCGGTACAACAGGCCTATGGTACCGCCAACGGCCAGCTGGGCCCGCAGTATGGCTTTGGCGGCCTGGGTGTATCCTCATCGGGCTTACCCCTGCCCCAGCAAAACTGGAATGCAGCTTTCGGCGCTTTATACCTGGCTAATGTCAACTGGGACGTATTCGCCTTTGGCCGTGCCCGCGAAAAAATAAAAACTGCCGAGCAGGCCGCCTTCCGCGATAAGAAAGACTGGGAACAGGAGCTTTTCCGGCACGAGGTGAAAGTGGCCGGCACTTATCTCAACCTGATCGCAGCCCAGCAACTTACCGCGTCTTATCGAAAAAACCTGGCCCGCGCCGATACGTTTCGCCTGATCGTGGTAACGCGCGCCCTGAACGGGCTGATCGCCGGCGTAGACTCCTCGCAGGCCAATGCCGAGGTATCCGGTGCCCGTATCGCCCTGACCAAGGCCATTGACTTTGAACAGGAACAGGCCAACCAACTGGCGCAACTGACGGGGCTCCCGGCCGGAACGTTCCAGCTGGACACCTTTTTCATATCCCGCATCCCTGCGGTATTACAGGATAGCCTCAGCACCGACAACCATCCCTTACTGCAATGGTATAAAAGCCGGGTGGGCTTTAGCGAAGAGCAATCCAAATACCTCAAAACCTTTTATTATCCCACCTTATCATTGGTCGGTGTGATCCAGAGCCGTGCTTCAGGCTTTGGCAGCACGTATGCACAGAACCAGGCCGACTTTTCGCACGACTACTGGGACGGTATTAATCCCAACCGCAGCAACTACCTGCTGGGACTGGGGCTGACCTGGAACATTACCCAGCCCTTAAGAATATCGAAGCAGGTAAAGGCCCAACACCTGATCAGCAAAGGCCTGCAGGCAGAATACGAACTGGCCGGTCAGCAGGTAAGGGCACAGCTGCAGCTTTCCGATTCCAAGATCAAGAACGCACTCGATAACTATAACGAAGTGCCGGTACAGGTAAGAGCCGCGTCCAATGCGTATCTGCAGAAATCAGTTTTGTATAAGAACGGGCTGACCAACCTCGTAGAAGTCACCCAGTCCCTGTATGCGCTGATCCGGGCAGAGACCGACCGCGACATCGCTTATAATAATGTATGGCAGGCCCTGCTGCTGCGTTCCGCTGCTGCAGGCGATTTCAACCTGTTCCTCAACCAGCTTTGATCTTCAACCCCTTTATTGCACAGTCCTTTTATACGATAAATTATGAACCTTATCCGTTTCGCATTACGCAAACCGATTACCATCCTGGTACTGGTTGCCGGATTGTTCTTCTTCGGCATCAAAGCCGTAAGCAGTATCAAAATCGATATCTTTCCCAAGCTCGATATGCCGGTTATGTACCTGTCGCATCCCTTCTCCGGTTATACGCCTTCGCAGATGGAAGCCATGTTCGGCAAGCAATACATCAATATCCTGCTGTTCGTAAACGGGATCAAGAGTATCGAGACCAAAAACATACAGGGGCTGACGCTGATGAAGATCAACTTCTACCCCGGCACCAATATGGCCCAGGCTGCTGCCGAGCTCAGCGCCTTTGCCAACCGTATCCAGGCTATCTTTCCGCCGGGCTCCAACCCGCCCTTTATTATCCGTTTCGATGCCTCCACACTGCCTGTAGGACAGGTGGTGCTGAGCAGCGATAAACGCAGCAACAACGAATTGCTCGATCTTGCCAACGTATATGTAAGGGCTTCGTTTACCGCCATTCCGGGCCTGGTAGCGCCACCGCCTTTCGGGGGCAACGTGCGTACCGTGGTGATCAAGGCCGATCCCGGACAACTGCGCGCCCACAACATGACACCCGATCAGCTGGTAGAGGCCATCCGGCTCAACAACCAGACTTCGCCTTCGGGTAACGTACGTATCGGTGACAAGAATTATATAACCCCGACCAATACTTTATTGCATAACATTAAAGATTTTGAAAACATACCCTTGTTTAAAGGTGGCGTGCAAAACCTTTACCTGCGCGACGTAGCCACCGTTGAAGACGGCGCCGATGTGACCGTTGGTTATGGCCTGGTAAACGGCAAACGTTCAGTATACCTTAACGTAGCCAAAAGTGCCGATGCCTCGACCTGGGAAGTGGTGCAGAACCTGAAAAAGGCGCTGCCCAAAATGCAGGCGCAGTTGCCCGACGATGTTAAGCTCAGTTACGAATTCGACCAGTCGACCTATGTAATCAACTCGGTAAAGAGCCTGCTGAGCGAAGGCGCTATAGGCGCTATCCTTACGGGTTTGATGGTATTGCTCTTCCTGGGCGATGTACGGGGCGCCCTGATCGTGATCCTGACCATACCGGCTTCCATTATCTCGGCGGTATTGTTCCTGAACCTGTTCGGGCAAACGATCAATATCATGACGCTGAGCGGCCTGGCCCTGGCCATTGGTATCCTCGTGGATGAAAGTACGGTAACGATCGAAAACATACACCAGCATCTGGATATGGGCAAACCGAAGGCGCTGGCGATATGGGACGCCTGTAAGGAAATTGCTTTCCCAAAATTGCTGATCCTGTTCTGTATCCTGGCGGTATTCGCACCGGCATTTACGATGCAGGGCATTCCGGGCTCACTGTTCCTGCCGCTGGCGCTGGCCATCGGTTTCAGCATGGTCGTGTCCTACTTCCTGGCGCAGACCTTTGTACCGGTAATGGCCAACTGGATCATGAAGGTGAAACATCATAAAAAGAAAGACGGCACTGAAATGACCGAGCAGGAAGAGTTTGCAGCCACCGGCCTGCAACAGGGCAGCGAGGACAATACCTGGGGACAAAAAGCCGTGCTTGTAGAACGCGCCGACAGTAACCGCGATGGTAAGATCAGCTTCTTCGAAAAGGTAAGAGGCCGCTACCTGCGCTTTATCAGCCGTATGATGCCTTACCGCAAGCCCATCGTTATCGTATACCTGCTGGGATCCTGCGCCATTGCCGCTTTACTGATGGGCGGTATCGGCCGCGATGTATTGCCCAAGGTAAATGGCAGCCAGTTCCAGGTAAGGCTGCGGGCGCCCGAAGGTACCCGTATCGAAATTACCGAACACCGTACACTGCAGGCCATCGACGCCATTAAATCGATTACGGGACCGGAAAACGTAGCCATCACTTCGGCTTATGTGGGTACCCACCCTGCCTTGTTCTCGATCAGTCCCGTATTTCTCTGGATGGCGCAGCCCAATGAGGCCGTAATCCAGGTGGCGCTCGACGAACATTACAAAACCAACCTGGATGCGCTGAAAGAAAAAATAAGGAACAGGCTGGCCGGTGATATGAAGGACGTAAAACTCTCCTTCGAACCCATCGAACTTACGGATAAGATCCTGAGCCAGGGTTCGCCTACGCCGATCGAGGTACGCTTCTCGGGCAGGAATAAAAAACAGAACGAAGCCTATGCCGAAAAGCTGATGGCTAAGCTGAAGGAAATCGCCTACCTGCGCGACATACAGCTGGGTCAGTCCACTAAATACCCGTCGCTCAATATCGAGGTAGATCGCATAAGGGCCGCCCAGCTTGGCGTAGACATGACCGATGTATCGCGTTCCCTGATCGCATCGACCTCCTCTTCCCGTTATACCGATAAGAATATATGGGTAGACGAAAAATCGGGATACAGCTACAGTGTGCAGGTACAGGTGCCGGAAAACAAAATGACCAGCATCAACGATATCGGTGAGATCCCGCTGCTGAAAAACGCCAGCCGCCCGGTATTGGGCGATGTAGCCACCATTACGCAGGGCACTACCTATGGCGAAAATGATAACCTGGGCGCTATGCCCGTGCTGTCGGTTACCGCCAACCTGAACAATAAGGACCTGGGTGCAGCCGCTAAAGATGTACAGCAGGCCATCGCTTCGCTGGGTGAGCTGCCCCGCGGGCTGAATGTAGAGCTCATCGGTCTCAGCCAGACGCTTACCGATACCATGAGCAGCCTGGAAAGTGGTCTGGTCGTCGCTATCGTCGTGATCTTCCTGATGCTGGCCGCCAACTTCCAGTCGTTTAAAGTATCTGCCGTAGTACTGGCTACCGTACCCGCGGTTATCCTGGGTGCCCTGTTGCTGCTGGTCATGGCGGGTTCTACGCTCAACCTGCAGTCGTATATGGGTATGATCATGTCGGTAGGTGTTTCCATCTCTAACGCCGTATTGCTGATCACCAATGCCGAACAGATCAGGAAGAACAACGGCGATGCCCTGCGCTCCGCCCAGGAAGCTGCCGCCCTGCGTTTACGCCCCATCCTGATGACCGCATTGGCCATGGTGGTCGGTATGATCCCGATGGCCAGCGGCCTGGGTGAAGCCGGCGACCAGAGCGCGCCACTGGGCCGCGCCGTAATCGGCGGACTGATCGCCTCTACCTTCGCAGCCTTGTTCATCCTGCCCCTTGCCTTTGCCTGGGGACAAGGCAAGGCAACCACGCAAAGCGTATCGCTCGATCCGGAAGATGCCGAAAGCAAACACTATATTCCTTTAAACCCACAATCCTAAACATACACAACACGGATCTGCGATCCAGGTGTTTTTAAAAATAGCCGACGATGAAAAATAAAATGCCCCTTCTGCTGTCTGTATTCAGTTTACCGTTCCTGGCCCTGGGCCTGCAGGGTTGCGGCGAATCAGAAGCCCATCCCCCCGCTGCAAAAAACGAAAAGCCACCGCTGGAGGTCATTTCGCTGCAAACCGGCCGTATATCCGGCGGCCTGCAGATTCCCGGCGAACTGGTGGCCTACCAGCAGGTAGACCTCTATGCTAAAGTAAACAGCTTTGTAAAAAAATTGTATGCAGACGTAGGCAGCCAGGTAAAGGCCGGGCAACTGCTCGCCGTTATGGAAGCGCCCGAGGTTAATGCACAGCTCTCCGGCGCGGAATCCAGGCTTAAGTCACAGGAGGCGCTATACCTCGCCAGCAAAGCCACTTACGACCGCCTGCTTGAAACCAGTAAGACCCCGGGCACGGTATCGCGCAACGACCTGGACCTGGCTTATGCCAAGCAGAAGTCGGACCTGGCGCAGCTTGACGCGGCACGGGCAGCGCACCGCGAAGTAAACGACACCCGCAACTACCTGGAGATCCGTGCACCCTTTGCCGGCATTATCACGGCCCGTAATGTAAGCTCCGGTGCTTATGTAGGCCCTTCGGGCAAGGGTTCAGACCTGCCGATCTTTACCCTGCAGGAACAGGAGCACCTGCGCCTGGTGGTTAGTGTACCCGAAGCCTATACGCCCTACATCAGCCAGGAATCCGAGTTCTCCTTTAAGGTAAAATCCTTGCCGGGCGATACCTTCAACGCCAAAGTAGCGCGCCTGGCCGGGGCGCTCGACAGCCGCCTGCGGTCGCAGCGTACCGAAATGGATGTGCAGAATACCAATAAAAAACTATTGCCCGGTATGATCGCGGAAGTAAGCGTACCCTTGAAAGGCAATGCCAGCAACTTCGTGCTGCCGGCATCAGCAGTGCTCAACGCGCCCAAAGGCATATTCGTACTGCGTGTCAGCAATAACAAAGTGAATTGGGTACCGGTGCAGACCGGCAGGAGCGATGGCAACAACACTGAAGTATTCGGCGGATTGCAGGCAAATGATGTGCTGGTAAAAAATGCCTCGGAAGAGATCAGGGACGGTTCGGATGCCGGAAAATTAAAAGTGAGCCAGCCCGAAACCGCTGAAAAATAGCCTGCATAAACAGGCATAATCTATAAAAATATACAGCCAGCTTGATTTTATACGTAAAATCGCTAAAGTAGAGATGCGCTCTATTGTACAGCACACGGGGCCTGTGTACATTTGTATCATCAATAATTGCACTGTTCTTCAGTGCCGGAGTTCAATCGAGATTATATCTCAAAGATGGTGTTCCGTTTGTTGTGAGGTTTGTGTTTGGTAAAAATACAGTTTCTTCCAGGAACTGTATTTTTTTTGCCCGGGTGTAATGCCTGCACAGATGTTAACGCAGGTCACAGCACCCATCCACAACTTGTTTTTATTATCCCGCAGCGGCCATTAGATAAAAGAGAGATAAAGTAAAAGAAGTAGGAACTTTGAGAAAGAAACGGGGTGAATTTGGATGTCCCCGCAACGACCCTTACGGTAGCCGTTGCGACGAAAATTGATATACTACAATACCAGGTCCCGGCAGGCGAATAAGATCGTCTCGAATTTTGGATGTCCCCGCAGGGTCTCCTGCAAAGGGACCCTGCGGAAGGCAGGCAACAACAGCAGTAAATAGCATCAAATGCGTATCCCTACCGACCAGATAAACTGCCACCCACGCGCAACGTCCCTTACAGTAGTCGTTGCTACGAAAATCGATATACTACAATACCAGGTCCCGGCGGGTGAATGAGAGAATTTTGGATGTCCCCGCAGGGTCTCCTGCAAAGGGACCCTGCGAAGGCAGGCAACGACAGCAGTAAATAGCATCAAATGCGTATCCCTACCGACCAGATAAACTGCCACCCACGCGCAACGTCCCTTACAGGAGACGTCGCGACGAAAATAGGCCGATCAGCGAATCGTATCGATCAACAAGTATCCCGTATTCAGGCTTCCGGGATAGCTGACCTACCAGAGTTATACCGTATAGAAAGCGTCCCCCATAGTGATCATTTTAAGCATGCACAGCACGAACCATCCGCTGGCTGTCCTGCTAAGCGCAGCGAAGCAGCTTACCGGGCCCCTGCCAGGATACAAGCTTAGCGGTACGTATTAAAACACCAATTAAAAAAAATCCTTAGAAGTATGGAAGCGAGGCATGTTGTAACGGATGCTGCATGCTGACAGGATGCTCCTTTGCTCATCACCCTACCGGGATAAAAAGTATTACTGATAAAATACAGGTTATATACATAAAACGGCTAAAGTAGAGGCGGGCTCTATTGTTCAGCGGATAGCGGCGGCGTACTTTTGTATCCTCAATGATCGCACTGTTCTTCAGTGCCGGAGTTCAATCGAGATTTTATATCTAAAGATGGTGTTCCGTTTGTTGTGAGGTTTGTGTTTGGTAAAATACAGTTTCTTCCAGGAACTGTATTTTTTTTTGCCCGGTTGTCGCCGCCAGCTTAGATGCTGACACAGGTCGCAGCCCCGTTGCATAGCTTATCTTATTATCTCGCAGCGGCGCGGCGCTCGCAGCAAGCAAAAAGAGTTTTCTGACGATCGTACGATCTATTGGTATCCCGTACTCAGACGTTCCAGGATAGCTGACCTACCAGAGTTATACCGTATAAAAAGTGTTCCCATATTCATCATGTTAAGCGTACACCGCACTAACCATCCTCTGGCTGTCCTGCTGAGCGCAGCGAAGCAGCTTACCGGGCTCCCGTCAGGGTACAGGCTTAGCGGAACGTATTAAAAACACCAATTAAAAAAAGAGGTCCCAGGAACATTGAAGGCCGGCAGACCATGCACTTTTCTCTACCGCCATCCCGGGATAAAAAAGTATTACTGATAAAACGCAGCTTATACACACAAAACAGCTAAAGTAGAGGCGGGCTCTATTGTTCAGCGCACAAGGGACCTGTACTTTTGTATCATCATAAGTGTACTGGTCTCAGTACCGGAGTTCAATCAAGATTTTATATCTAAAGATGGTGTTCCGTTTGTTGTGAGGTTTGTGTTTGGTAAAAAATACAGTTTCTTCCAGGAACTGTATTTTTTTTATGCCTGATGTTGGATATGAGATGTTAGATATGAGATGTTAGATATTGGATTTGAGATACGAGATGTTAGATATTGGATGTTAGATATTGGATGTTAGATATGAGATATGAGATGTTGCCGTATTTGCATTCTTAGCCCTCGTAGTGTCTGCGTGAAGGACGCAGCGAATGATGGATGAAACAGCAACAGATGTGGAGATTCCATGAACAGCCGGGATGCCTGTAGCCACCCGCAATCAGGGTTCATTGAACTGGCCGCTGATCAATGCGCTGTCCCGGGGATTGGAATAGCTAAAAAACCAGGCAGGAGCTAAATCATACCGCACTTTTCCACCAATATAGGAAACCAATACGCTGTCCGGATTATGTCGCGACAACGTATATATAGCGTCCCCCTGCGAAAAGGAGACTTTAAAAAGTGCAGGGTTATAACTAACGGTATCGATCGAAATACCCACATAACCGGCTTGTGGCGGGGAGGTCAGTTTCCAGCCCAGGCTAAACCCGTTGTCGCGGTCTGCTTTGCCCAAATAAGCCCCTCCTTTGCCAATAGCCAGTTCCACATCTTTGGACTCAAAACGTTCCCCATTAATATACCAGTAGGAGGATTGCTTATTCCTGTTCTTATCGCAGGAAAATAAGGAGCAAGACAATGCGGCAATAAACAGGACTTTTTTCAAGACAGATCGATTTTAAAGCAGGTAAGGCAAATTACGCATAAAAGACAAGGTAAGTCCAACAGTTTATATAACTCAATTCCCTATACTATTATTATACGGGGCACGGCAGTCGGCGCAAATATGCCGCCGGTGCTCCATTCCCGGTTACGATGATCCTTTTCGCTGCTCCAGGTATTGTTTGAGGTTGGTACCCAGGATCATCGTCCAGCCCTGTAAAAAGCTATCCCGGGCAAAGGCCGGCTCCTGCGGAAAACTGTCCAGGCCTTCATGTTCCAGTACCAGGCGCGTTTGCCCGTCTTCAGGATAAAGCGTGAAACAAACTTCCGAACTCCCTTTATAACCTTCGTAGGCCCAGGTATAAGCAAGTGTTTCGGGAGCAAGCGCTTCTGTAATGCGGCATTGATGGACATACTGTTGCTCCGGGCTCCCTGCCGAAAAGCTAAAGCGGAAACCTGGTTCCGGTTTAAAACCGGGGATATCGAAATACCAGGCTTTCATATGCGCCGGATCGGTAAGCGCCTGCCAAACCTGCGTTGGAGGTGCAGCATAGG
This sequence comes from Taibaiella chishuiensis, assembly GCF_003014535.1. Taxonomy (GTDB): domain Bacteria; phylum Bacteroidota; class Bacteroidia; order Chitinophagales; family Chitinophagaceae; genus Taibaiella; species Taibaiella chishuiensis. The sequence continues at coordinate 24,720 of NZ_PYGD01000005.1, forward strand.
TGTATTCTAGGATAAGCGGCTTGGTTTCCATAAATCTGCATTTGGTTTATAAGACAACAAACAAGGGCGCCGGGAGTTCGGTATGCCCGGATACCCGATCGTTCATCGTGTATCAGAACAGGCTGAGCTGGATGCTATCGGCGGGCGGTGGTACCTTGCCGCTTACCGTACGGCCGCCATACTGCCAGGACTGCCTGCGCTCTTCTTCCACCCAGTCGGCAAAACGATCGTTAGGTACAAAGTCTTTTTCCAGGGCCATGGCTGTTTCGGATAATTTTTTCAGGGCATCGGAGCGGTCCTGCTCCCCAATCTTGGCTTTCTGCACTGCTGTTTGCAATACCTGGATCGTCTGGTCGTACACGCGTTCCGGCACCGGGAAGGGATGCCCGTCCTTACCGCCATGTGCAAACGAAAACCTTGCCGGATCGCTGAACCGGGAAGCGGTGCCATGTATAATCTCGCTGACGAGGGTAAGCGATTGTACGGTACGTGGCCCCACCCCTTCGAGCAACAGCAGGCTTTCCATATCGGTGCAACCCCGTTCGTGTGCCAGGGCCAGTGCTGCGCCCAGCCTTTTAATATCCACATCTTTCTGCCGTACATCATGGTGGGCCGGCATCACCAGTTTCCTGATCTCGCCGGTGATGCGGTCGGGCCGCTCCTGCGCCAACTGTACAATACCGGCGCGGGCTGCTGCGGCTTGTTTGTCGGTAAGGTTTAAGATAGCACCCGGGTTGGCCGGACCGTAAATAAAGCTGTGCGGCTGTTCCACGAACGATTGTACGGCCGGGGCATGCCAGTGATAGCGGCGCGCCAGCCGGTTTTGGGTGTTCATACCCTGCTGTACCACGGCCCAATCACCCTCGCAGGTTACAATAAAAGAATGGAGATAAAGTTGGAAACCGTCCTGTATGGCGCAGTTGTCGACCTTGGCGGATAGTTTGCTGTGGCGTACCATCAGGTCGCCGTCGATGCCGGTACGGTCGGCCAGGCGCCTTAGTTCTTCCGGTGTCTGCAGCGAATGCTTGCCCCTGCCGCCGCAGATATAGATACCCAGTTCGGAAGCCTTGCGGTTGACCGCGCCTTTAAGCGCACCCATCACCGAAGTGGTAATACCCGATGAATGCCAGTCCATGCCCAGCACACAACCCAGGGATTGAAACCAGAAAGGATCACTTATTTTTTCGAGGAACATAGCACGGCCATATTCCTGTACGATTGCTTCCGTTATTGCTCCGCCCAGCAAGCCCATACGGACGGCCAGCCATTGCGGCACCTTACCGTAATGCAGCGGGAGATCTGCATATCCACTTTTCGACATACTGCAAGTTACGGACATATCCCGGAAACCAGGCAGGACAATATCAGGGTTTGAGGATCAGTATGGAAGCATGATAACCCAGCCATTCTTCCTGTTTTTCGATCATATGTTTCCAGCTATCCAGGCTGATCAGTACCAGGTCCTGCTCTTCAAAAAAGGCTTTGTCGGTGGCATAACTCCGGGCAACCGAGAGGTTACCGGTTTGCTGTATGGTGTGCAATGCTTCGGGTCCCAGCATACCTTCGGGATCGGCCAGGGTAAGCTGCAGGCCGGGATTATCGAGCAGGCGCTGCATATACGTTGCCAGGAACACATCCGATTTATCGTAAACTGGGATATAAATACGTTCCAGTCGCTCCGGTTCTTTATCGACGAGAATACCGACCGGGATACCCGCAGCTTTGGCAATATAACGCGTGCCATCGTCGAAGGCATCCTGCGGAAACAACTTCTCGGCGCCGGTCAGTGTTTTGTACCACCGTTCGGGATTGATGATGCGGCTGGTAAAGCCCAGGATCTTGCCCAGCAGTGTGCCTTCGAACAGGGGCTGTCCCATGCCGATCAGCAACAGGTCGTAATGGCCTTTATTCGCTACCGCAGCAATTTCTTCGTCCCGGTTCACACTGGGTTTAAAAAGCGTCTGCATAGCCATATCCAACTGATCCGCTTCTGCGATCAGCGGCTCAAAGGCCTCTTTTTCATATTCCTCTTCGTTATACTGGTTCAGGTCGTTGCCCGGCGACAGGTGCATTGCCGTAACTTCCGTAGCGGCATGGTTCTTACGGCTAAGGCTGTAAGCAATGCGTAACAAGGCAGTGCCGTTCCGGGGCGTGCCAAAAGACAGCAGGATCCGGTAGGGAATCGCCTTGGTATCCGCCAGCGGCTCTGCTTTGGGTTCGGGCATCAGGCGGTTAATGAGATCGAGACCGGGCCCCGTCATCATGGTGGTGAGCAAAGCCATAATTACCAACATGGCAAATACTTCAGGACTTAATACCCCGAGATCATAACCGATGTTCAGCACGATCAGCTCCACCAGTCCGCGTGTATTCATCAATACACCGATAGACAAGCTATCGCGCCAGCTCTGGCCTACAAACCGCGCCGCCAGGGCACTACCGGCAAACTTGCCCAATACGGCCAATAAGACGATGATCGCGCATACCTGCCAGAGGTAAGGATCATTGAGCAGGCCGATCTGCGTGCGTAAACCGGTAAATACGAAGAACAGCGGCAGGAGCAGCACCTGGGCTACATCCTCTACCTTTTCGATAAACACGTTACGGAAGGACATGTTGGATGGCATGACCACACCGGCGAGAAAGGCCCCGAAAAGCGCATGGATACCGATCACTTCGGTGGCATAAGCCGATACCAGCAAGGTGGTAAAGAAAATAGCGACAACCGGTTTGCTTAATGATTCCTTGCTGGAGTATTTATCGCCGAGCCTTTGCAGGAAAGGCTTTACCACCTGCAGCATCAGCAGCACATAAACCACGGCAAGGACAAGCGTATATAAAGCGCTTAATACCGATCCGGCCTTTACAATGGCGATCACAGCCGCCAGGATGCACCATGCGGTGATATCGTCGGCCGCGGCACAGGTAATGGCAATGGTGCCCAGGCGTGTTTTGGACAAACCCCGCTCCTGTACGATACGCGCCAGTACGGGGAAGGCGGTTATACTCATGGCGATTCCCATAAAAAGGGCGAAGGACAGAAAATGTATACCCTCCGGGGCAAAGCGCCGGTAAATAAAGTAGGCCAGGCCTATACCCAGTGCAAAGGGAAAGATAATGCTGGCATGGCTGATCACGACCGCATCTTTGGCCTTGTTTTTAAGAATCTTTAAATCCAGTTCCATACCGATCACGAACATAAACAGGATCAAACCGATCTGACTGAGGAATTGCAGGTTGGGCAACGATTTTTCAGGGAAAAGGAAAGTGGCGTATTCAGGAAAATAATGCCCGAGAAAAGAGGGTCCCAGGAAGATACCCGCAATGATCTCGCCGATAACCGCGGGCTGCCCGATCTTATTGAACAGCATGCCGAAAAAACGGGCTACCAGGATAATAGATACGATCTGCAGCAACAGTATCGCCAGCGGATGATGCAGGTTGTGGCTATAGGTATCGATAAACTGGTCCCAGGTAGAGGGTATCTTACCTTTTACAGCCGGCCCGGCTCCCGGTTTGGTCAGTTCAAGCAACAGCCCCTGTTGTAAAATAAAATAGATGAGCAGGGAGCAGAGTACTATCGTAACCGTATAAAATAATATATTTTTATAAGACTTCATAAATTGATCCGGGCGAACAGAACAGGCCTGCTCTTCCGTTCGTTGGTTTGGTAAAGGAATAGCGGCAAATATAAGCTTCCCGGCTCACATAACGGGTTGCATAACCATAGCATAATACCGGCGGCCGCCAACCTTTCCGGGCTGTTTTTGTAATATGGGCAGATCAACAGGCGTATTATTATGACTATCGAGCAGATCAAAAGACACCTTTCCGATAAAGGTACAACCCTTAATGACCACCAGGCCGGACAGATCATACAACATATCCTGGCTTTCCGCGAAGAGCTGAAACGGTGCCAGCCCGATAAAGAATGGACTTTCGATGTGGAGCAGGTAGGACGTGATGCTTTTACCTTTGAATATGCGTACCGCGTGACCTGCCAGATCGAACCCTGAGTCGCATTATTTGGCGATAAACACCGGTATAGGCACCAGGTGCCGTACTTTATTGACCGTTTCGCCGAATACCAGGTCTTTAAGACCACGGTGCCCGTGACTGCCGACAATCAGCAGGTCGGCATCCTGTTCTTTACAGATACGTGCAATTTCACGGGTCCGCTTTTTAATCCCGATCTCGTGCCGGGCTTCATAACCCTGTTCGCGGAACAAACGCAGGTAGGCTTCCATCCTGATCCGGTCGCGCCGGGTTTCAAAGTCTTCGGCTTCGGCCTCCATCATGCTGCTGGAGGCGCTTTCCGTAATATGTACCAATACAAACTGGGTCTCTTCCTCTGCCAGTTTAAAAGCATAGCGGATTACCTGGTTATCGGTATCGGAATAATCGAGTGCCAGTGCTATGGTCCGGAATGCAGGCGCAGATAGCGATACGATACTCTTCATCGGGGCATGTATATCCTGCGTACTGGTTCTTCTCTTCAGGACAAAAGGATAAACAACCGTAAGCAACAACAGCAGGAGCAAGCCCAATCCACCCGCTACAATAAGGGCGTTGAGCCAGATGTTATCGCTCTGCCGGATCCAGTCTTCGGCCTGGTCGAATACCAGTTTAAAGTTCAGTACGGCAATAAGCGCGGCAACAGCCCAGGATATAGCCTGTACGCCCGGCCGGATGGTAAACTTACCCATGCGCTTACGGTCGCTTACGAAATGGATGAGGGGTATAACGGCAAAAGCCAGTTGCATACTCAGCAATACCTGGCTGAAGATAAGCAGGGAGCCTACAGAACGCTCACCGGCAATGAGGATAACCAGTACTGCCGGGATAATAGCGATCAGCCGCGTGATCATACGGCGTAATACAGGGCTGATCCTTAACCGCAGGTAACCTTCCATAACGATCTGCCCGGCGAGCGTACCCGTGATCGTGCTGCTTTGCCCGGCGGCGATCAGTGCTATCGCAAACAGGCGCGGCGCCCATTCGGAGCCCAGCATCGGGGCCAGCAACTGGTGCGCATCCTCCAGCTCGGCCACACCGGTCATGCCGCCCTTATGGAATACGGCAGCGGCCAGTATCAGTATCGCTGCATTTACAAACAAGGCCAGGTTGAGCGCAATAGCGCTGTCCCAGAAGTTATACTTAAGCGCCTTACGTATCGCTCCTTCTTCGCGGGTGATCTTGCGGGTCTGTACCAGCGCCGAATGCAGGTAAAGGTTATGCGGCATTACGGTAGCGCCTATAATGCCGATGGCAATATACAAAGCAGCGCCATTGGGCAGCCGTGGTACAAAGCCACCTGCAATACCAGCAAGGTCGGGTTGGGCAAAGATCATTTCGACCAGGAAACACATACCGATAATGGCGATCATACCGATAATGAACAGTTCCATCTTACGCATACCCAGGCGCTGTAACCATAACAGCAGGAAGGTATCGAGCAGGCTGATCAGTACGCCCCAGATAAGATCCAGCCCGAACAGCAATTGCAGGCCTATGGCCATACCCAATACTTCGGCCAGGTCGCAGGCCGCGATAGCGATCTCGGCAAGCAGGTACAGGATAAAGTTCATGCCCCGGGGGTAAGTCTCCCGGTTGCATTGCGCCAGGTCCTTTCCCCATACGATACCCAGTCTTGCGCTGAGGCTCTGTAACAGGAGGGCCATCAGGTTGCTCATGAGCAGCACCCAGATCAGCGTGTAGCCGAATTGGCTCCCGCCGGCAATATCAGTGGCCCAGTTACCCGGATCCATATACCCTACGCTGATGAGGTAAGCAGGACCGAAGAAAGATAATATTTTACGCCATTTAGATTTTCCTTTATTGACATCCACGCTGCCGTGTACATCGTGGAGGGATTTTTCGTGATGACTACTCAATGTAAATCTGTTTTTAGGCAAATCTAAAAATTTTATTTTAAAAACCGAAAACTTGTGTGTGTACAGATAAAATTTACGACACAATCTTAACATAAAAAATACGGCACCCGATGCAGGCCCCAGGTTAATACCTGGAAAATCCGCGTAAAGCATTTTTTCGGCAGAAGCGGAAATGTCAACATAAAGTCTATCTTTGCAGGTAAGAACCAACTATTAACCAAATTAAGTAACCAACATGAAGAAATCACTTACCCTTCTCGGGGTAGTGTTGTGTATGCATGCGTATACCAATGCCCCAAGTGCTTCGGCACAAGCCTTCCCTGTAAATACCTGGGTAGCGCTTACGAAAGCCGGCGACAATGCAGCCGCTAAGAACTACACGATCTCGACCAGCACGAACCCGGCACTCCCAGTCTTTATTCCCGGCGCTACTTTTACTTCCCCATACGATCTGAACGGTATCGGTATGAACCCTGTAGATCATTATATCTATGGTTGTGCCTATACCGGCAATACCGCTCAGCCAAGTTCTATGCTGAATGTAAACCTGTACCGTATTGCATCCAATGGCACCTTTACTGATTTGGGCAAACTGCCGAAAACCGGCCAGATGCCTACCCTTACCAGTGCCCAAATGGGTATTACCGTGAACCTGGAAGTACCGAACTTTTCGGCGGGCACCGTTGATGCCAACGGCACCTATTACTACAGCAGCATTGGTATTAAAGAATCCGGTAAGAACAAGATCCAGGCTTATTATGTGGGTGTTTTAACCGGCAACCCGGTTCCGCTTACTCTTACCGTAAGCGACCTGCGCCTGTTCTTCTGCTGGCTGAGCAATGTAAGTACCATGACATCTTCCACGATGCCTTCTGCACCTACCGGTTATTATGAACTGGATGTAAGCAACCCGGTAATCAACGGTTCGCTGGTTAGCTTCGTAAACCAGTTCAACACGCTGTTCCCGAACAACCTGAACAATATCGACGGTGGTATCCAGGACTTTGCCGTAAACCCTATTGACTTTAAAGTATACGGTTATGTTTCTTACTTCCAGGGTGCTAACCTGGTAGGACGTCCTGTTTCGTTTACCGCTCCTACAGTATCCGGCGCACTTGCCATCGTATCTTCTTTGGGTACTACTGCCAATACCGTACCCGGTGTAGATATCGCAGGGGTACAGTTCGATGAGTTCGGTAATTTCTATGGCCTGTTCAACAATGGCAGCTATGGTACCATTAACCTTACTACCGGCGCACTGAGCCTGAGCCCTACTACCCTGCCTACTACCGGCGGACAACTGAGGGGTGACCTGGCCTCTGCCGCTACCGCCAACTTCCCGTTACCGGTAACCCTGGTAAGCTTTAACGGACAAGCGCTTGCCGGCGCCAACGAACTGCGTTGGGAAGTAAGCAACGACAGTAAAGGCAAAGACTTCGCGATCGAGCGCAGCAAGGACAGCCGCGCCTTTGAAGCCCTGCATACCGAAGCCTTCCAGGCCGGTACGACCAAGTATAGCTTTACCGACCTTAACCCGGCTGCAGTAAGCTACTACCGTCTTAAAACTACTGCAGATGATGGCCGCATCAGCTATTCCAAAACAGTAGCCCTGGTCAACAAAGCCAATAACCCGGTACTGGTATATCCTACCGTGATCAGCGATAATAAGATCAATATTACTGCAGCAACATCTGCTTATACTTTCAGCCTGTACAACCTTGCCGGCCAGGAAGTATTCCGCAAAGCGGTAAGCCAATCCGGCAATACCACTGCAATCGCGCTGCCCGCCCTTGCCGCAGGACAATACATTGTCCGCATCCAGGGTACAGACGCCCAGCAGGTAACCGGTACTGCGCAGATCGTTATCCGCTAATACTATTTCTTTACAGGAAGAGATGCCTCCCCCTGGGGAGGTGTCTCTTTTTGATGTTCAGGCCCTGTATTATCTGCCTGTTTTTCTCCCCTATTTTAAATTTCAAAACGATGAACAAAGTTTACGCTCTTGCAGGCGCAGCGCTTGTCGGCTTGCTGTATACTGCCACAGCAACGGCACAGTCCGCATTCCCGGCCAATACCCCGCTGGCGATTACGAAGCCCGGCAACAATGCCGCAGTCCGCAACTATACCATTGCATCGAGCAGCAATACCGGTTCAGCAACAGCTTTCAGCGCGGTGACTACTTTTACCCCCCCGGTAGATATCAATGGTATCGGGCTTAACCCGGTGGACAATAAGATATACGGCGCAGCCTATACCGGTAGCGCGGATACTGCTGTTACCATGCTCCGGGTAAACCTGTACCGTATCGGCGCCAATGGCGTGATGGTGAACCTGGGCAAATTGCCAACCTCCGGCCAGTCCCCGCTGATTACGACACTGAACCTGAACATCAGGGCCGAGATACCCAACTACACTGCAGGCACGGTAGATGCCACCGGCAAATATTATTACACCACGGTAGGACTTAAGAGCACCGGTGTAACCAAGCTGATGAACGCGTATACCGTTTACCTGTTCAACCCCAATGCCCCCTCTACCCTGGCCCTCGATACTACGGACATCCGTCTTTTTGTATGCTGGATCAATAATGTGCACAATCTTACCGGCAGCAATATGCCAACCACCGTGGCCGGTTACAAGGAACTGAACTTTACTACTTATCCTGTTGTAAGAGCAGCCGTTAAAAACCTGCTGGATAGCCTGAACAGCGGTTTCCCGCGCAACCTGGCAACGCTGGAAGGCGGTCTGCAGGATTTCGCTATTCACCCGGTTAACGGAAAGATCTACGGTTATGTCTCCTATCCTTCAGGCGCTAACTATGTAGGCCGGCCGGTAGTATTCGCGCCGACTATCGGTAGCGCACCACTCTCTATCATCACCCCGGTAGGCACCGTAGAAAATACAGCCCCCGGTGTTGACGTGGCCGGGCTGCAGTTCAATGCCAACGGTAACTTCTTTGGCCTGTTCAACAACGGCACCTATGCTGAGATCAACCTTACTACCGGCGCCCTCATCAGCCCGGTAACCAGTAACCTCGGCATTTCGGGCAGCAACCTCCGCGGCGACCTCGCATCACCGGCAACGGCCAATGCAGTACTGCCGCTTAACCTGGTTGCCTTTGAAGGCAGGTTGTATAACACGTACAACGAACTGAACTGGCAATTTGCACCGGGCAGCAAGATCACTGCGCTGTCGCTGGAGCGCAGCAGCAACAGCCGCGACTTTGAGCAGATTGCCGCTATCGCACCGCAACAGGCTACTACGTATCAATACCTGGATAAGCTGCCACCTGCAACGGCCTACTATCGCCTGCACATGACCGACGAAACCGGCGAAGCCACTTATTCGTCCGTTGTAAAGCTGCAATCCGGCAGCCGTAATAACAGTGCTAAAGCCTATCCTACGGTACTTGCACCAGGAGCTACACTTTTTGTAGAAGCGCCGCAAGCCGATTATGCGGTGTCTGTTTATAACAGCCTGGGCCAGCTGGTGCTGGACCAGTCCGGCAATATGCAGGCGCTTACCAGCGTTCAGTTGCCCGCAACACTGACGCCCGGCAACTACTGGGTGAAGCTTACCGGCAATACTACTAAAGAAACTATCGGCACGACACAGATCACGATCCGCTAATGCCTTCCCTCCCGGGCGTACACCCGGCATTGAAATGACATTACGGTCTTTACCGTAATGTCATTTTCTTTTAAAGAAGCCGCCCTGTTATTTATTTTGCGGTATTTTTAACTGTTTTAAAAAAGGAATTGTTTAAACTTGCGTTTCAAACGATCCTCCGTTCCGGATAATACCAGTTATTCATGTTCCCTGACACCGATTTTACGCAGACCGAAGCCTACAAGCTTCTTGGCGTACACTACAATGAGCTTTGCAATGTCCGCATGACCGATCTTTTTGCATCGGATAAGGATCGTTTTGCCCGGTTCAGCCTACGGCAGGAAAACCTGCTACTGGATTATTCTAAAAACAGGATCGATAGTAAAACCCTGGAACTGCTGTTGCAACTGGCGGATGAATGCCAGCTGAAGACAGCCATAACGGCTATGTTTGCGGGCGAAAAGATTAACCGCACCGAACAACGCGCCGTACTCCATACGGCGCTGCGTAACCGCTCCGGTGCGCCCGTAATGACCGGTGGCGTAGATATTATGCCGGACATACAAGCCGTACTGCAACATATGAAGCGGTTTTCGGAAGCCGTGATCGGGGGCGACTGGAAAGGCCGTACCGGTAAAGCGATCACTGATGTGGTCAATATCGGTATCGGTGGTTCTGACCTGGGCCCCGTAATGGTTACCGAAGCATTAAAGCCTTATAAAAATCACCTTAATCTTCATTTTGTTTCTAATGTAGATGGTACCCATATTGCAGAGACGCTTAAAGTGCTGAACCCCGAAACCACTTTATTCCTGATTGCTTCCAAAACCTTTACCACACAGGAGACCATGGCCAATGCCTTTACCGCCCGGCAATGGTTCCTGGACCAGGGTGCGGCAGCAACAGATATAGCCGCGCATTTCGTAGCCCTCTCCACCAATGAAAAAGAAGTAGCAGCCTTCGGTATCGATCCGCAGCATATGTTTATTTTCTGGGATTGGGTAGGCGGCCGTTATTCCCTCTGGGGAGCCATTGGGCTTTCGATTTGTCTGGCTATCGGCTTCGAACACTTCGAATCCTTGCTGGACGGGGCTTACGCCATGGACAACCATTTCCGCAATACTGACTTTGCGGTAAACATGCCTGTTATACTCGCATTGCTGGGCATATGGTACCATAACTTTTTTAATGCCGCCACGCATGCCATCCTGCCGTATGACCAGTACATGCACCGGTTTGCCGCATATTTCCAGCAGGGAGATATGGAGAGTAACGGGAAATCCGTATCGCGCAGCGGACAGCAACTGGACTATACCACGGGGCCGGTGCTCTGGGGAGAACCCGGTACCAATGGCCAGCATGCCTTTTTTCAATTGCTTCACCAGGGTACGCAGATGGTGCCTGCCGACTTTATAGCGCCGGCACAATCGCATAACCCGACAGGCGTACATCACGACCTTTTATTGTCCAATTTCTTTGCACAGACCGAAGCGCTGATGAATGGGAAAAATGCCGACACCGCCACTGCAGAAATGAAACAGCAGGGGCTTGATGAGGCTACGATAGAAAGGTTGCTGCCCTACAAAATTTTTGAAGGCAATAAACCTACGAATACCATCCTGCTCAAGAAAATAACGCCCTACACGCTGGGCCAGCTGATTGCCTTATATGAACATAAGATATTTGTGCAGGGCGTGATCTGGAACATCTACAGTTTTGACCAATGGGGCGTAGAACTGGGTAAACAACTGGCTTCCGGCATCCTGCCCGAACTCCGCAGTACGGAAAGGACACAGCGCCACGATAGCTCCACCAATGGCCTGATCAATCAATACAAGGATTGGAAGTAGGGAGATATGAGATGTTAGATATGAGATATGAGATGTTAGATATTAGATGTTAGATACTTGATACCTGATACCTGATACCTGATACCTGATACCTAATACTAAAAAGGAGATGCTTGGCGAGGCTCAGCAGGACAAGCTTCTTCTTGATACTTGCTACGTGATATTATTGAATGATCTGTTTGAAGTTAGACGACTGTCATCGGGAGCTCATCGACGGGAGTGCAAGTAAGCAATAATCACTACTCCACCCTGTCATCCTGAGCGTAGCGAAGGATCTTACTGATGGGAGCACAAACCAGAAGTAAGCCATGAGTCCAACCACTCAAAACCTGTTACACCAACAAAGCCAGCTAACCGATGAGATGCTTCGCGAGGCTCAGCATGACAAGCTGCTTCCTGCTTCCTGATACCTGATACCTGATACTAAAAAGGAGATGCTTCGCGAGGCTCAGCATGACAAGCTTCTTCCTGATACCTGCTACCTGCTACCTGCTACCTGCTACCTGCTAATTCAGAGGTGCTTACGCAGGCGGATCAGCCCGCCGAAACTATTATACAACAACTGGCCCTGGTCGAGTGCCAGGCCGAAGCCTAACTCGAAACCCTCGCCCAGCGGGCGCGCTGCCTCCAGGTAACCCGAAAACTGGTTTACCTGTTCAAAATAAGGCGGCGGTCCGGGGAAACGCTGGTTATTGAGCGATCCGCCGATCGGGCTGGAGCCATAGGTACCATAGTTTTTGCTATAAGTCAGCAAGGCTTTGAAATTCCATTGGTACAGGAAACCCTGTATACCCAAATGCAGGGCAGTAACCCGGTTGTTGACCACGAATTCGCGTTCCCTGTTGGGGAGCTCCTTACGGGCATACATCCGGCTTGTCAGCAGCGGGTTGCCCAGGTTCTCCCCTTCGTACGACCAGCCTTGCATATACATGTAGTTGTTGTAATAATCCTCATCGCCCGATGGCGTTATCTTGGCATCCAGTTCGCCGCCCTGGCTTTTCGAATTCAGGAATTCGACTACAACCTTGTACCAGCCGTAATTACGGCCACTCTTCTTCAGGTTGAGCAAACTGATACCCCATAAGCCGTCCTTGATATTATTGAGGTGATATAGGCCGCCTACATCGTAGTAGAACTGGTGATAAACGACCGCCTTAACACCCTTGAACGTCACTTCCACAGCCTGGTCCAGCGACCCGATATGATTGCCGATCTTCGAAGTTTCGATACCATTGCCGCCGTAAGCCTTACCGGTTACCACGTACAGGAAGGTTTCCGGTACGCTCAACGTAAACCGGCCTTTATTGATCGTGTTTTCTCCGCCCCACATTACCTGGTGGTTGAAACCGGCGTATAACTTTACTTTCCAGCCCGGTTTACCCAATCGGCCGTAAAAGGATTTCTGGTGATAATAGGATTGTACCGGGGGCAGGTTATAACCGGGAGCCAGGGGCGTTTCGCCAAACCAGCCATGCACAAAGTTACCCTTAATGGCGATCAGTCCTTTGGTAAGCGGTATCGCCCAATATTCCGGTATGCTCAGTTCTATTTTGGGAATACCCAGTGCATTGCCCGAAATGGCGAAGGCGCCTGTGGACAGGTCGGGATCTACAAGGCCCGTCCTGTCGCGGGTACGGCCTGCCTGCAGCTGGAAGATGCTCAAACGGCCTTTCAGATAGGCGTCGATAAGCTGGAAATTGGCATGGCTGCCGGCATTGATCCGTGCAGTAGCGCCTATGCCCCAGTCGACCAGGTGCTTTTTCCCGTCTTCACGATAGCTTTTGGAAGCACCGGCAATAAAAGAGCCGGATAAACCTTCTACTGGTATGCTACCAAACCGGTTAGTCCGCATCCAGAAGGGCACCTGGTCATTGGTCGTGCCGATAGCCAAGGCCTCCAGCTCGTAATGATAGTCGCCGCTATAAGACGCGGTATCGCCGCGGTATTCGATATCCATACCGGAGATCTGTGCCCGGGCCGGTACGCCCCATATGCCTGCCAGTAAAAGAAAAAGCCATACCCTCATAAGCACTAATTTTATAAGAAGCCGGTTCTGCATTACGCAGCCTTCTTCAGTTGTTTTTTAAAATCTGCAAACCGGATAAAGAAACGGGGATAATCAATAAAGTACCGTTTAAAAAGCTTAGGTTCATCGATGATCCGGTATACCCAACGTATATTCAGTTTATCAAAAAAGGCAGGGTAATAATTTTCTTTACCCGCTACCTGGTGCAGGTAACCGCCGCAGGTAAAACCATAACCATCCCAACCACGCTCCTGGAGGTCGATCAGGAAAAGCTCCTGGTAAGGCGCACCCATACCACAGATCACCAGGTCTACCCGCTCCCGTACCAGGTAATCGAAACAGGCCTCCCGGTCCGCATCGCCGGTAAAATACCCGTTGCGGCTATAACTTACGGTTATACCATGTTTCTCTTCGATATTTTGCACCGCTTTATGTATAAATTCTTCTTTAGTGCCGATGATCGCGATCTTAAGCCCCTGCTCTTTGGCATAGCGAAACACAATGGGAGCAAGCGACGTATCGTCGAAGCTGAACCGGTTTATATTTTTACCCAGGTCCTTATTGATCTTGTTTACCAGCGAAATGCCGTCGATATACCAATGCTGTACCCTGGTCGCAACCCGCTCCTGCTCCTTCAGCATCAGCATGGAAAAGGGGTTTACAAACGAGGTGATACCCCGTTGCATTTTAAAATTGCCGATGCGGTCAATAATGGCGTTCCAGGCTTTGTAGCTCATAACAATGTTCTGGTGTTTTTAATTACTGGTATACCCTTACGTAGTCGATCATCATCTGTTGCGGTAAGGCTTTGTCGTCGACCGGGCCGCTCCAGTCGCCGCTACCCAATGCGATATTCATAATCAGGTAAAACGGTTGCTGGAAGCAATCGGGCGGATTGGTCTTATTCAGTTCAAACGAGTGATACTTGTTATCGTCGCAATAAAAGTCGATACGGTCGGCATTCCACTCGATCGCATAAACATGGAAACCTGTATTGCTGCCCGGTACATCCAGGTGTTTGTTGTCCTGGAGGTGTTCTTTCTGAGCGCCGGCATAATGCACTGCACTGCTTACATGCCCGGGCGCACGGCCCAGGGCTTCCACGATATCTATTTCTCCCGACTGCGGCCAGGGCACAGCGGCATTCTCACTGAGCATCCAAACAGCACAACTGGAACCCTTGCCGGCCGGGAGTTTCGCTTTTATCTCTATCCTGCCATACTTCCAGGAGGCCTTGCCTTTGGTAGTAACAGAAGCTGATGTATAATGAATTACAGGATCGTACTTTAACCGGATATGCGCCGGAACACTGTCTGCGCCCATCTTCCGGTAGGCTTCGGGATAAGCGGCCGTACCCTTTGCAGCCTGCAGTTTATACTTAGGATTGGCAAAATCTTCTTTCCGGGCCGTAATGACCAGGTAACCGTTTTCGACCTTTGCATTTTCCTGCCTGTTAGCCGTATAATACTGGCGTTGCACGCCCCTCGGCATCCCTTCTTCAAATCCCCACTTGGCCGGGTCGGGCATACCGGTCCCGTTAAATTCATCGGACCATACCAGTTTGCGGCCGGTCCTATTCTTTTGGCCCTGGGCTGTATACCCCGTCAATACCAGGGCAGATAACGCAACAACGAATACTTGTTTCATAACCTTATTTTTTTAAGCCGGTCCGGAAATAGTCGAGGTAGTTTTTCAACATCTCGCTTTTATGAAATCCTTTAAAGTAAGCGCTTCCCCTTAAAGCCTGTGCTGCTGCCCTAAAACGCTCCGGTTTATCCATAAACCGGGCAATGGCCGCTGCCAGTCCCGCGGCATCCCCGCTTTCGACCAGCAGGCCGTTCTCCGCAATGAGCGTAGCCGAAGACCCTACATTGGTAGCCACAATCGGCAGACCTACAGAAGCCGCTTCGATAAAGACATTGGGAAAACCTTCAAATATCGAGGACTGTACCAATACGTCTGCACTGTTCAGCAGATCGGCCACATCGGTTCGGTGTCCCAGGAAACGGACCTTGTCCCCTAATCCGTAAGTGAGGGCCAGGGCCTTCAGTTCTTCCTCCAGGGGGCCGGAGCCCGCTACCAGGCAGGTAAAGTCGCGGTCTTTGATCTGCTTTAATGCCTCGAGCAGTAAGCGGTGATTTTTTTGTTCGCTCAGGCGGCCCAGGCTCAACAATACCAGCTCGTTACCGACATGCAGTGCTGCACGGCTTGCCTGGCGTGTATCCGAGGCTGCCGGCTCAAAGAAATCGCCGCCCATATTGATCGTCTTGTTGCGGGCGCCTTTATAAAAGGGCGCATAGAACTCTGCCACTTTATCGGACAGGTAGACGATATTGCGGGGCGAGATCGCAGAACAGGCCTTATTGAACCGCAGGTAAATATTATCGAAATTGAAAAAGCTATGGATGCTTCCCGCCTTTTCGGCAAAGAGCAGGTAAGGCAGGGTCGCTCTTTTATGCCCCTGCAGGTAGTCGATGTTATGCCGCTTCAGCGCGCTGATCACCTTGGGTACATTGGCCGGGTTACGGACATTGGTTTTAAAATGGATCACCCCCGGTTCGAGCAAGGCTTCGCTCTTACCGCCCGGCGCAAACAGGTAAACGCTTTTAAAATATTTCAGGTAGTTGTTGGCAAAGAAAACGACACGCTTCTCCTCTCCGCCGAAATCGAAATCGGGGATAATAAGGGCAACAGACTTTGTATGCAGCATTACCGAAACATTGTTTTCCATCGTTTATATTTTTTGCAGCACCTGGGCCAGTTCACGGATCTGCGCGTCCTGCTTCTCCTGCAGGCCTGTAATAGCGGTCAGCTCTTTGGATATGGTTTTAGACACACCCGCATTCTCGAAAAGCTGTATCCTTGGGCTGTCGGAATAGATGCGGCATTTATTACCATATGATAATGTAGGGATACAGGCATGTACCCGGTCAGAGTGTACCTCTGCTGCATTGGAATACAGGAACAGGTAGTCGAGCGGTGTATCGGACACCATCACCCCGCTATCGATCACGCGCTTTACATATTTCAGCGGGAAAGGCTTATGGTTGGTATATACTACGTTTTTATACTGTTGTGCCAGCTCCTTGTTCAGGTGGAAATTGCGCGGATCGTCGAAGTTCAGTACTACGAAGGGGTCCATATGCGTCTCTACCTTAGGCAGGTTAAGGCGGTTAACGAAAAAGGCATTATCGATACCGTTATACGTTACCGGCGCCAGGTTTTTATACAACTCATGCGCTTTGGGATCACGGAACATAAGTGCCGCGGGTTGCAGCTGCTGCAGGTACTTGGTCACTTCCTTTACTTCGTTATCGGAATAGTAGTTACCGCTGGCGCCCAGGAACACGATTTTCGTACCGCGATCGGTCATGCGTTTAAGCAGGCCGAAGTAAAGCGAGAAGAAAGGCACGGTCAATACACAACCCGGCACGATCATCACATCGAGCTTAGCCATTTCCGCAACGTTAAACACCTGTTTGTTATCGATCAGGTTATAAGACTTGTCATGCAGGTTTTTGAACAGTTTTTTGCCGTAGTGCCAGGCGCTGCGCAACAGTTTGGATTCCTTCAGCGCCATACCTTTGGCCATAGCCGAGGCAAAATTGGGAAACTGGCTTAATTTAATAAGCTGGGCACCCTCGGGCATTGCTGCTTCAATGGTGGCAATAGCGCCAAAATCTATAAAGGCATTACCGATATTGTTAAAATAAACAGAGGTAAATACGCCGACGTGTTTCATGCTTGTCAAATTAGTGAGTTACTTATAGTTAAAAATGTAGTTTTCGAGTCTTTGGTTGGTTGCTTCCAGGTTGAATTCGGTTTCGATCCGTTTAAAGATCTCTTCATCGCGCCATTGCAGGTCGCCCCGGCTCAGCTTTGCAGCCGCATCGGCAAAGGCAGCGGCATCGCGTGCCGGTGTTATATAACCGTTCTCGCCATCGGTAACCATTTCGCGCGCACCACCGATATCGGTCAGCAGGCAGGGCAGTCCCATACCCATAGCTTCCAGGGCCGCCAGCGAAAAAGTTTCGGATATGGAAGTCAGAATAAAACAATCGGATGCGGCTAGGTAAGGCCTTACATCCTTCTGAGGGCCCACGATCTTTACATAGTCCCGCACGGCGCGCGATTCAGCTAGCGCCTCCACTTTTTCGGAACGCCCGTTTTTGGATGCGCCCACGAACAACATATAGGCGTCGATGCCGTGTTGCCTGCGCAACAGGTCCAATACCTCGATCGCCATTTCATGATTTTTCTCGATGGCAAAACGCGCCGTCTTCACCAGTACGAAGGCCTTAGCCGGTATACCCAGTTCCGCACGCAATCCGGAGTCCTTCATGCCCTTGCGCTCGTCGAGGTTAAACTTGCCGATATCGATACCGTTATAGATCAGCTTAAAGCGCCTGCCGGGTATCATCAGTACCCGGGACAGGTGGGTGATCTGGTTTTGCGCCACCGCGATAAGGCGGGTCCGGCGTCTAACCAGGAACCGCACGGCCAGGTCTTTTACATAATTGTATTTTTCCGCGTAGATCGTATTGTGGAAAATGATATTGATATTGATGCCCCTGATGCGGTTCAGCTTATTGGCATAGAGGTAGGAGAACAGGCTATCGCAAAACACCGTCTTCAGACCCCGCGCACGGGCTATCTCCAGGATCTGCCCGGCAGGCTTCAGATCAAAATTATATTTCCGGGGAATATTAATCAGCTCTACCCTTTTGTCGAGCCGGTAAGCCAGGTCATTATTCAGGTTTGTGTTCAGGATCAGTACTTCATACCCCTGCTCTACCAGATAATTGGCAAAGAGGATAAGGTGTTGCTGCGCACCACCGATACCAAGGTTAGAAGTAACGAAAAGGATCTTCTTCATTCCTGTTATTTGTATATTTTAGTAAACTGGTTCACATTATAAGCACGGGGCTCTTTACTGTCGTAGGTTTCCGGGTCGGGCTGCCGGTTTTGCGCCCGTTGCTGGTGTATAAAATTCTCCATGGCCCGGCTTAAGGCTATACCCGTGGTATCCTGCATAACGATGCCGGTACCCTGCGCTACATACTCGGGCAAACCGCCAACAGGCGATACGATCACCGGTTTTTCCAGGGCGAAAGCCGTCATCATCACACCACTTTGCGTGGCATCGCGGTAAGGACATACGACCACATCGCTTTCCCCGATAATGGTTACCAGCTCTTCATTTTCGATATGCCGGATCCGGCAGTCGAGTTGCTGCCCGGGCAGTGTCGCGGCATCGAGCACATAGCCGCCTACGGGTTTGCCGGCTATAATAAAGCGGGCTTCGGGATAACGTGCGCCGATAAGAGCGGCAGCTTCGATAAACAGGTCGATGCCTTTATAAGTAGCCAGGCGACCCACAAAGGCAAAGGTGATCTGCCCGGGGATACCGCGCTCCGTATGCCGGTAGTTGCGGTAAAAAGTATAAGGCGTAAGTCGCAGGTCGGTTATCTTACGGCCGTCTTCGAAAGCGGCCAATAACTCGCTGCTGTATTTTGAAAAACATACAAAACGGCCGGCAGAGCGGAATATGGCTCTTTTGATCAAAGCGCGTTTAAGGCTCTTCTCCCCGCTGTGCGGTTTGGGATCGTGTACATTAAGCACAAAGCGCTTTTTGTTCAACGTAAAGAAAGGCACCATCCATAACTGCCTTATCGAAAAGTCGTCGTAATGAATATAATCCGGGTTGATCATCCGGAAGGAAGCCCTTATAGCAAAGCTTTTACGCCAGGCATACAGGGAGATGCTCCTGTTTATACCGAAGATGACGAAATTAACGGCCTTCAGTTTTTCAAAATAGGGCTTGTAGTAGTCCAGGTTCCAGCGGTCCTGTACCTCTGCAAAAGGCGTGATTGTTTTATAATCGTTCAGATCGGCATCCAGGTTAAAGATATTGGCCCGCAAGCTTTCCGGCGCCAGCTCAATATACAGATACACTTCGTAATGCTCCGCAAGCTGACGTACCACTTCCAGGGCTACGTCTAGAAAATAAATATGGGTGTAATAGATAATCTTTTTCATGGTACTGCTTTGCGGAGATAGGTTTTCTTGTCGAGGGCAAAATGGCCGAGGAATATTGCGGTTCCGAATATCGATGCGTCGAATGGCGCCCAGCCAAAGAAACCATACAGGAAATAGGAGATCAGGATACCTACATACATTAGATTAAATATACGCAGGGGATAACTGCTGATCCGGATGGACTTGGAATACCTGCCGATACTGCCGAAGAAAAAACAGATCCAGACGATCAGCCCGATTGCCCCGGTTTCCACCAGCACAATCAGGTGGATATTGTGGATGGGATTGGTCAGGAAGAAGTCCAGCACCTTTTTACCGCCGAAAGGATCGAAATTCAATACATGCGACATATAAAACACGTGCGCATTGACCCCGATACCGAAGTAAGGCGAGTTCCTCCAGGACTCGTAACCCAGCGCCCAGTGGATCATGCGGTTCTCCACCTGTACTTCCGAATCGCTTTTGAGGAAGAGCTCGCTCAGGGGTGTAAAGTAGAGGACGAACAGGATGGAGGAAAACAGCAGCAGGGAGCGCAGGATGATACGCGGGGTAAAAATACCGCGGCCCCTGCGCACTACGAACAGGATAGCAACCACCGCCATGGTTACGATATACGTGGTACGGGAATAACTCAGGAAGATGATGACGGCCGCCATGGCAAAGGCCTGCAGGCAGCGCCGTTTCTGGTAATTATTAAAATAACAGGAAAAGAAAAAGGTAACGGCAATAAGCGTAAACAGCGCCATATGGCTCGGGTGCTTAAAGGTGCCGATGGCCGAGGTATAGCCCTCCCTGCGCTCCGCCCACTTAAGCGCCGACTCGCCCCTGAAGAGGGTACTGAAATAGGTAAGGCCCATAACCGGGTAAAACATACACAGGATGAACTGCATCACCATGGTAATGAACAAACCATCGAAAACACCGCGCAGCACGGCCGCCCGGCTAAAGTTAGCATCGATCAGCTTGAGCAGGAACAGCATTTGTACCAGGAAGGAAAAAGGCACCAGTACGGCTGTACGGAAGGGGTTGGCCGGGTTGACGATCGCGATCAGGAAGAAAAACAACAAGAGGTAGATCATCTTGTTCTCCCTGAAGGTAAAGGCTCCCCTGGGCAACTTTGTAAAACCTGATAAAATAAGGATGATGGAAAATATGGAGGTGACTTCGAGCCGGATACCATTACCGAACTCCCCGATAGACTGGTCGCTCGACAGGAATTCGACAAGGGTATAACCATAGGCAAGCGGCAGCGTCTGGACGATCACGCTGACCAGCAAATAACTTTTATTTGCTTGCCGGCTGGATGCCCAGCGGAATACCCCGATTAAAATAATGACTATGACTAATACCCTATCCATAAAACACGAATACTATGCTGATCGCTGTGTTGCGGCAAACCAGCCATTGACCGGTATGCCCGGTCCTGAAGATGTTGTTTACTACCCGGTAATTGTTCCTGTTTAATTCAGGTTGCGCTGGAAGAATGCCAGGGCATCCTCCTGCCAGTCCTTAATGGTCTGGTTTACCGGGTGCCAGTTTATTTTTTTCATACGCAGCTTATCCAGCCGCTCCCGGTCGAAGGCGTACATCAGGTGGTCGGTCAGGTCCAGGCGGCCCAGCAGGCTGTCGATCCGTTCGTTCATACCGGCTGCATGTCCAGAGTTGGGCAATACCACGAAATTCCGGTTGCAGATAATACAGAATACCACGCCATGAAAGGAATTGGTAATAATAAAATCCGCTTTATGTATGGCGGCCACCCATTCTTGAATAGTCAGGTAGTGTGCGCCGGCATAGTCTTCATTGGCCGATACATGCACCACGTTCTGTCCTGCCGTCTGCTGCGCATACTGTATATACTGCCGTTTGTCCTTGATGGCACTGTTGCCCAGGGTATACAGCAATACGTGTTTTTCCTTACCCGCTGCAGCCGGTTGTTCTGTTATGCCCAGTAACTTCAGCCATTCTTCGCGGTTAAACAACAGCGTAGGGTCCGGTACCCAGGTACCGGCCACGCCCAGTTTACGGCAGATCTCCAGGCCGCTCTTTTCCCTTACGCTCACATCATTGAACTTACCGATATGGCGTTCGAACAATTGGGTCGTTACGGGATCCAGTTCTTTTTTACCAAAGCTCGCGGCATAAGACAGTCTTTTGGTCTGTTGTCCGCCAAAGCCCAGCAAAAAGGCTTCGCAGGATACCGAAAAGGAATTGTTCCATACCTGGTCGCTGCCGGCTATATATACATCGGCCTCGGGCGGCGTGGCCACCAGTTGCGGTACCGATTGGTATTCGCCGGTGCTGAATTTCAGGTAGTCTTTTTTAAACACATCAAACTGCCGCGGCTTCTTTAGCTGCTCAAATGCTTTTTTACCTTTATAACGCCGGTTATTCACAAAGCGGGTAAGCTTGAAATCGCGCACTCTTTCCAGGATTGTTTTCTTACGGGCAGCCGGCGCCACCAGTTTATAGCGGATCACGAAAGCCTCATGCCCGTTCTGCTCCAGGAACGTTTGCAGCGCAAATACCTGCAGGATCTGTCCGTAATTGCTCTGGCTTTCCCAGAAGGTCATTATTCCTATCTTCATAAAATCCTGTTTAGAGCACAGTCGCTATTTCTGCTAAAGGTTTCCGGGCCGATACGGCAACTTTATATTGTTCTTTCAGGTTGCCTACGGCGATAAACATAATGGGCACGCAATCGCTGTCGAGGTCCATCACTTTATTAAATGCTTCGTTCTTCTTGGCGGTATAACTGGTATTGAGACAACAGGTGCCCAGTCCTCGCGCGTGGAGCGCCATCACTACCGACATGGCAAACATGCCACCGTCGATAAATACCTGGTTGCGTTCGTAATCGAAAAACGCGGATAATTTACCGGTAATCACGATCAGGGTACTGATATACTCGCCAAAGCCACGGTTACCGTTTTGTACACCCAGGAACTTTTGCTTGAGCTCCGGGTTGCTATGGTCTACCACATAAGCCTTCCAGGCCTGCCTGTTACATACCGAAGGTGTAAAACGGGCATCGTCCAGGGCTTCCATTACCAAGGCTGTATCCACGGGGATGTCGGTAAAGTCGCGGGTACTGAAACGCGAACGTACAAACCTGCTGTAGTCAAAATGGATACTGTTATCGATATCTGTTTTCCGTATTTCTTTGGTGCCGCCCCCATTATTCACATGGTCCAGGATCTCGGTCTTGGCCAGTAATTTTTCGATCATCGGGATCACCGGGTTGGCCTTGGTATTGGAACGGGCATCGAACGCGCAGTATTCTTTCAGGGTTTTGAGGGTAATATCCGTCGTGCTGTCGTAACCATAACAGTTGATATAATGTTCTGTTTCGCGGATCAAGCGGGTAATGCGCTCTACGCCAAAACCCTGGCGGGCATTACGCAGGGCCATTCCCTTTTCTACCGCATGGTACTCCTTGATGAGGAAGGCCTGCAGGTTATCTTTCGTTTTTAAATGAATAGAAGCATAGTGCTTCCGGTACCGTTTATAGTCGTAGCAAAAATCCTTCACGATAGCGAGCAGTGATTTTTGATGCCTGTAAAAGGTCTTTACAGAACGGGGAACAGCTTTTTTAATCAACGCGATCATGGATTGGAATTTTTTAACCTGAACGAACTTTTATTACCCGGTAACTTGGACAGCAGGCTGTTTTTAAGCCGCTGTATCATTTCTTTTTCATCGTCGTTAAGCCCGGCAAAATAGATAGCCGGTAAAAATGCGGCGAACGAAACAGCAACGGTGATCAGTACCCGCCAGGCATCGGCATGCATACGCCCGGTAAGCATACATACCCCGATATTGATGGCCGTGGGCAGGGCTATTTTGAATATAACACGGTCAAAGTATTGTCCGACCTGCATGCCTGCTTTCGCTTTCAGGAAATACAGGCGGGCCGCGCAAGCCAGGAATTCGATAACACAAAACGAAACCAGGACGGTATAAGCCGGCAGGCGCATATACAACAGGATATACGAAACCGGCAGGTTAAGCAGGATCAGCGAACCGATCACGACCTGGTACCCCTTGATATTACCGGTAGCCTGTATCGCAGACTGCAGGCCTATGGTCATCTGGCTGATCAGGGTACCGACCAGGATCAGGCGGCAAAACACTACGGTGCTTTCGGGCACATTTTTAAGCCAGAGCTTAAGGATAACGGGCATTTCAAAGATGCAGGGAATGGCGAAAACAGCCAGCAGGAAAAACCCGAATTTACTCGCGATCAGCGATAAACGCAGCATCCTGTCCCGGTCGCCCTGCCCTTCGCTTTTCATGATCTGCGGGTTAAGGGCGCGCAACATGGTTGCGGAAAAAAAACTCAACTGCGATGCTACCTGGTTGGCAATGCCATAAGCCGCGTTGGCAATCGTACCCAGGAAGATATTGAGCAGGATCGCCAGGCCTTGCGATCGGCCCACCCCGCAAAGGGATCCGAACAGGTTCCAGCCTGCAAAAGAGGTAAGCTCTTTAAGCAGGGGCCGGTCTACCCGGGTAAGACCGGAGATATTGCACTCATCATATTTTTTAAAACAATAAAAAGCATACAACAGGAAGCTGACTACACTCACACCGGCCGTCAGCAGGCCGTACATGGTCAGCTTGTCTTTAGTGATATGCAGCAAGGCTATGGCAATAGCCAGTTTCAGCAAGGTTTCCAGGATGTTCACGATCGCGATCCACAACATGTTTTCGTGGGCGATCAGCGACCCGTTAAAGGGTACGGCTACAACGGTAAAGAATACGGTAGCCGACATAAAGTGATAGATCGTTTTTGCTTCGGCAATCCTGTTTAGGGGTATATTGAGAAAGCCGTCGAAAAGAAACAGGCCGCATAACTCGAGCACCAGTACCAGGAACAGCCCGATAGCGATGTGGAGCAGCAAACTATTGGCAAAGACCTTACGTTGCATCTCCCGGTCCATTTTGCCCTGGTAATAGGACAGGAAACGCTGGGTAGAGGTAGTCATGGCGGCATTGAGGAACGACAGCATGGCGATAACGCCGGCAACGAGGTTAAAAATACCGTAATCCGTGCTGCCCAGGGCATTGAGCACCAGCCGTGTCGCATAAAGCGAAATGGCCATTGTAAATAACATTCTACCGTATAGTATCCCCGTATTGAGGGCTACTTTGTTTGCTGCCTGCATGATACTTTTATTCTGTATAAACTGTCTTCCTGTCCCGGATTATTCTCTTGCGTAGTCGTCTTCGATACGGATAATATCATCTTCCCCGAAATAGGTACCCAACTGTACTTCGATCATTTCGAGCAGCTCGGCGCCGGGATTCTGTACGCGATGCCGGGCGCCCTGTGGTATAATCACCACCTGGCCGGGCGTATAATCGGTCACCACATCTTCGAGCGTAACCCGGGCTACGCCTTTAACGATGGTCCATACTTCGGAACGGTGATGATGATACTGGTAGCTTAAACGGCCACCGGGGTTAACCTCGATATGTTTTACTTTATGGGTCGCCGTATCTTCCAGTACCCAATATTGGCCCCAGGGGCGGATATCATGCTTGCTGTCTGTCGTGGTTTGTTCCATCGCTGATTATTTTAATAGTTCAGGTTTTTCCTGTTCCAGTCTTTCGTATACGTTTTTTACTTCCTGGCTTTTTTCCCTGGGTAGTACCAGTATCGCATCTTCTGTTTCCACGAGGATCATATTTTCCATCCCGATAAATTCCACATGCTTGGACGAACCCAATACCAGGTTATTGCCCCGCCCGGGTTCCGGCTGTTTTTTGCCCCTGCTTTCTTTATAGTCCCATAAAGCGCCAAACGAACCCAGGTCGCTCCAGGTAAAGGTTGCCGGCACTACCTTAAGGCGTTGCGAATGCTCCATTACCGCATAATCCACGCTCAATGCGGGTATCATACGGCTCTGTTCATCGGGCAGGAAGTCGTACGACTTATTTTCCCATGCCTGGCGCGCGGCGGCCAGCAGTTCGGGTTGATACAGGCCGAGTTCTTCGAGGAATACGCCTGCTTTGAAACAGAACATACCGCTATTCCACAGGAAACGGCCGCTTTGCACGAAGGAGGATGCCGTTTCGTAATCCGGTTTCTCCCGGAATGATTTTACATCGTTACCCTCGAACTCGATATAACCATAACCGGTTTCGGGCCGGTCGGGACGGATACCAAAAGTTACCAGGTTGTTTTCGCCGGCCAGGCGCACCGCTTCGGTTACGGCTTCGGTATAAGCGGGCACACCATCGATCACATGATCGGAAGGAGTTACCAGCAATACATCTTCCGGGTCACAACTCAATGCCGCAAAAACAATAGCAGCAGCGGTATTCCGGGGCCAATACTCGATAATACTCTGGTAGTCGCCATAACCCAATCCTTCCATGTTTTTACGGGAAAGCTTGTAGTTATTGATATTGCCCACTACGAGCTGCCGGTCGCAAAGCTCGCGGTTGCGCATGGCACAAAGCTGGAACAGGGTTTTGCCTTCAAATAAAGGAATATACTGTTTGGGACGGGATTTCCGGGAAAGCGGCCAGAGCCTGCTGCCCACGCCTCCGGAAAGTATTACATGAATCAAAGACATACAATGTTTTTAAAAATCAGGAGCAACCCATTTATCAGGCCATCTCTTTTTTACGGCCTTTCCACCACTTCTTCGGCTGATCGGCCTCTTCGCCATAATAGCCATAACCATATCCGTAACCGCTGCCGCCATAGTAACCGGCATATTTCTTATAGTTCACATCATTCACCACAAGACTCAGTCTCGGCATTTTCTTCTCGCGGTAAATAGCTTCCGGCAATTTCAGCTGGTCTTTATGCGTAACGCCCACACGCACCAGGTATAAGGTAGCATCGGCATGCATGCTCAGCAATTGCGCATCGGTAACCAGGTTAGGCGTGGTATCTACGATAATATAATCAAAGTTTTCGCGCAGGTAAGCAAACATGCTGCGGGTACGGTCGAGCAGCAACAGCTCTGCAGGGTTGGGCGGTATCGGTCCGCTCGGCATAATGTACAGGCCCGGGTATTCCTGGTTGGGATAAAGAATATCCTCGATATTGGCCTGCCCGATGGCATAGTTACTAAAACCCTGGCCGGCCTGTACGCCCAGGCTCTGCGAGATCCTGGGTTTACGCAGATCGAGCTCCAGCAGGGCTACCTTTTTACCGGAAAGCGCCATTACCACGGCAAGGTTGGTCGACACAAATGATTTACCCTCGCCCGGCATGGAAGACGTCAGCATAATTACCTTGTTCTCATCACCGGCCAGCAGGTACTGCAGGTTGGTACGCAACATCCTGAATTGCTCGGCAATAGGACTGCGGGAGGTTTTCGTAACTACGATAGCGCCCCCCACATCGTTGTGCCCGATCTCGCCCAGGATCGTAGCCTGGGTACCGTTTTCGATATCGGCACGGGTAGAGATCTTGGTGCTCAGCAATTCCTTGAGATACACCAGTGCAAAAGGTATTAACAGGCCCACCAGTACGGCAGCGGCCAGTATCAGCATCTTCTTGGGTTTGAAGGGCCTGCTCTCCGATTTGGCGGCATCGATTACGCGGGCATTGGCGATGGTCGACGATTTGGAGATCGCAGCTTCTTCGCGTTTCTGCAACAGGAACAGATAAAGCTCCTGTTTGATGGCCTGCTGGCGGCTGTAATCCAGGAACTCGCGCTCCTTGGCTGGTACCTGCCTGATCTTGGACTCCAACGATCCGGACTTGCGGCGCAGCTCGTTAACCGCCACCTGCATACTGCTCTTCAGCGAGCTTAGGTTGGCTACCAGGTCGCCCCTTAAATTCATCAGCTGACCATCCAGGCTTTTTACCATCGGGTTATCCTCTGTAGAGCTCAGCAGCATACGTTCGCGCTGCATCAACAGGGTATTGTATTTATCGATGATATTACTCAGCGAGGCGTCCTGCACCATCATCGATGCCGGTACGATACGCAGGTTATTGATATTGGCGTTAAGGTGATTTTGCAGGGCTTCGATCACGCTCAGCTGCACCTCTTGCTGGGCAAGGCTTTTGGCATATTCACTCGTATTGTCGATCAGTGCTTTGGACTGCTCGGTAATATTAGCCAGTTCGTTGCGTTGCATGAACATC
Organism: Taibaiella chishuiensis; assembly: GCF_003014535.1. Classification (GTDB taxonomy): domain Bacteria; phylum Bacteroidota; class Bacteroidia; order Chitinophagales; family Chitinophagaceae; genus Taibaiella; species Taibaiella chishuiensis. Next base: position 52,254 of record NZ_PYGD01000005.1, read on the forward strand.
TGGATGTTCTTTTCGATATTGGCCAGTTCTTCCCCGATGGTCAGCAGGCGGATATCGATAAAGGCCGTGGTGCTGTCGGCAATACGGTTATTGTCATCCACATTGGCCTGCATATAAACTTCGATCAGTTTATTCAGGATGTCTTCGCCCTTGGAAGGTATGCTGCTTTCGAGGGTAAGATTAATAGTACTTACCTGTTTATTCGGGATCTCCGAGGTCAGCGCTTTGGCACAGCCGGCCGTTACCTGGTCGGTATTGGCTGCCACAAAAGAATACACCTGGTTGTCTGCGGGCACAAGATCGCCTGCAGTGCGCACAAACACGGCCTTACCCGCAGGCAGCGTCAGCGTATCGCCCCAATGGCCGCTCCAGCTGCGTTTGTCTTTATCTTTAAGTACGAATTTATCTTTACCGTTCAGGCTCAGTTCGTACTTCAGCGGATCGGTCTTCAGCAGCTCTTCGTCGAAGGCCAGGAAGTATACTTTAAATGGCAACTGCGCGTCGTAGTACTGGATATCCTTCAGTCCCTTGTGTACAAAATAAGTAACGTTAAGCTGCATATCCCTTACCACGCGGTTCATCAGGGTATAACTCTGGATGATCTGCAGCTCATTATCTACATTGCTGGCGCCGCCAAGCAGGCCTATATTCTGCAGCATGGACATATCCTTGCTGCCGGACATTTTATTATCCTGGTCCTTGATCAGTATGGAGGCATTGATCTTGTAGGCTGGTACTGAAAAATAAAGATAAGCGACGGTTAACCCTGCCGTCAGTATGCCGCACAAAAGCATCCACGGCCATATGGATAGTGCTTTGTTAATAATCTTACGGATATCAACGCCCTGTTGTTCTTCTCTGAATTCAAATTCCTCTTGTTGCATTATAATAAGCTTAAGACTGCTATAGTTGATAGTTTCAGGTAATAGAGATAATGGATCTTAGAAATTAACCCTGGTAGCAATAATAACCAGCAGGGACAGTGTAGAGGCTATAATGCCGTAAGTCCTTACCATAGAGGCATCGGTTGCGGCTGCCTTGCCTTTGCCCGGTTCCACGTACACCACATCGCCCTGCCTCAGGTAATAATACGGAGACTGGATCAGGTCCGTAGAGTTCAGGTTGAAGCGGATCATCTTCTGTTTGTCGCCATCTCTTCTTACCAGCATCACGTTTTCACGTTTACCATAAATCGTCATATCTCCCGCAAGCCCGAGCGCGTCGAGTATCGTCGCTTTTTCGCTGGCCACCAGGTAAGAGCCCGGTTTCAGTACCTCGCCCAATACCGTCACTTTAAAATTGGCCAGCCTTACGTTCACTACCGGCTCTTTATAAAACTGGAGCACTTTAAGCCTGATGGCTTCTTTGGCATCGGAAGTAGACAAGCCCCCAACTTTTACCTTACCGGCAATCGGCAGTTCTATATTACCTTCTTTATCGACCAGGTAACCGGCAATGTTGCGGTTGGCATTATTGGCCAGCGGATTACTCGACGACAACGGATCCTGGATCATATCCATCTGCCCGTTGGTACCCGTACCCGTGGTAGCCGCATCGAGCGTCAATACGGTAACCTGTAAGATATCGTCCGGCTGGATCTGGATATCTTTATAGGGCTGCGCCGCCACCTCTATGCCATTGCGGTACATATACGCACTATCCGATACATTCTTAAAATAAGGAACGTTCTTATAACTTTTACAGGACTGCATGGCTGTAAGGGCAAGCAATGCAGACAAAATAATAAGTAAGCGTTTCGATTTCATCATGGTTACTGCTACATTAATAATCCCCGGTGGACAAGCCTTTTCAGGAATTTGTTTATTGGTTTTACTTTACGTGTTTAAAAATCTAGTTACAAAAGCTGGCTTCTTCCGATTTGGGTACGATTACCGTTACCTGGTTGCCCGGACGGTCGGCCAGCTTACCCGTTACCAGGGTCGACCGGTTGCCGCCCCATATCACTTTAAAGTCATAAGTCGTATTCACATCCAGGTTCTGTGTCGAAAAGCGGCCGTCCCGTACCAGGCCCAGCATCTGGAACTGGTTGGTATGCGGCAGGGCATACAATACATAAAATGTAGGCCTGATATAGGTTTTCTTATTGCTGCAATACCCCTCGATATCAAAGTACAGGGGCTCTTTGTTTTGCGGATCTATCGTTACGGAGCCGCTGCCGGAACAGGCGTTGCCCGTCCATACGCCTATGGCCTGTCCGTGTTTCATAAAATTATACACCGGGTTGTCTAAACCCGAGGGATAAACTTTTACGGTTACATTGCCCGCAGGCAGGTTAGCGAGCGGTAAGGATTCCTGGTCGGCTACCTGCACCTGGCGCGAGTATACGGGCGTGAATTGGTCATTGCCGGCAAAAACATCCATACGGAATACCTCGGTTCCTGCAATACCGGTGTTGAACCGGATACTGGTCGCATTACAAACATTACCCGACCTGGCAAGCGTATGCGCACCGGTCCGGTTAATATTAAACTGTGCAATTAATTTAGCGTTGCTGGTACTGATCTTTGTGGCTGCGGCAATATTCCAGATTGCGGTACCCTGTGTAAATCGGAACACACCGATGCTGTCGCCATCGGCAAAATTACGGCCCGCTGCCGGGTTCCATTGCTGGTTGTTTACCCCCATGGTTACTACCGCGCTATTGGTAAACGTGGCTACATTTTTGCCATCGAGTGTGGCTAAGAGGTAGACGAAACCCGCAGTCTGGAAAAAAGCGGAGCTGGTATTATTCTGTGCATCGCGCAACAGGTTCGTGCTGCGTTGCCCACCCGGAAAGGCATCCAATGCAGCGGCGGTACGGGCGTCGAAATGGACAAGGGTCAGCGAAAGCGTACTGCCGCTCAGTGTATTGCCGGCTTCATCTTTAAACTTCAGGCCCGCAGGCAGGTTGAGTATAGCCGACTCCTGCTTGCCCTGTGTCGAAGGGGTGATCAGCGTTGTGGCTTCCGGCAGCGCGTTGCCCGCCAGGCTGATACTGGCCCGTTTTACTGAAACGCCCGCCGGTGGCGCGCTCGGGTTAACCAGTTCTACCGGTATAAACTGCACCAGCTGGCCATTCAGGATCGTAACCGGTACCGTAACGGGCAAACAACCGGTGGCCGTTACTTCTACGGTAAACTGGATCGGGTTACCCGGATCAGGATTGCGGTCGGCCAGCAAACCCAGCGATATAAACCCGTCAACAACGGTTAGTTTCTTATTACCGCTGATCTCGTACATACTGCCCGCATCCTTGCCGCTCAGCCGGATATTGACACCGGTAGGCGTATGCGCAAGATCGGCCGCATTATAAAACTGCAGGGCAACCGTGTATTCGAACAACTGGGGGGCAATATTGAGGCTGAGGCCGTCGGTAGGCTTTTTGCAGGCGCTGAAAAACAGGCAGAGCAATACAACAGGTACAAGACCCGCTTTTTTTCCCATTGCTTTTATGTAGTTAATCGTTTTCAGTCTGTTTATTATTTTAAATAAAGTACGGCGCTTATTTTGCACCGAACCGGTAGTTAAAAGCAACCTGTAACAAAGGCAGCCAGCGATAATTATTAAGATTCTCCTTCAGTACGGCTTCGTTCTTTTCATTGCCCGACAGGTAACCGGTATCTTCGATATGTACATCCAAAGGACCAGCCAGGTAATAAGTACCGAGGTCGAAAGTAACGGCAAAGCGGTTGTCGCGGAATGCTTTCAGGAAGCCCAGTCCCAGGTAAGGCGCTATACCCTGACGTTTGATCCGGGCGGTAAGTGTACCGATATCCTGCCGTTTGATCTTCAGGTCGCCATAGTCGTAACCCTCGCCGGGCCGCAGGTCCATGGTCGTGCGCATGGCAAAGAAATAGGCCAGTCCTGCCGATACCCGGAAGCCTGGTTTCCTCCGGAAAGGACGGTAATCGGCGAGCAGGTGTACGGCGCCTACGGCATTGTCAAAACGGCCTTCGACCTTCAGGTCGCCCAGTTGGGCAGGAACACCGAAGGCAAAGGGCATCCAGGTAATACCGGCATGTACCTGCCAGCGATCGTTCAGCCCCAGTCGTACGCCGCCGCCCAGGCCGCTTGTGCCCAGCAACAGGCTTACGGCAAGCGGGTGGCTGGTGGCGGTAGTATCGGCCGCTGCCTCCTGCGCCCGGCCGGTTAAAGCCGGCAGCAAAGCCATAAGACATCCCAGGAAGCAGGTTTTCCAATTCATGATCAATATGCGTTTTTCTCGCCTTTCAATATGTTGTATACAGTGAGGAATATTATTTTCATATCCAGGAGAAAAGACCAGTGTTCGAGGTACCATACATCTGCCTCTACCCTTTTGGCCATATCTTCGATGGTGCGGGTTTCGCCGCGATGACCGTTTACCTGCGCCCAGCCTGTAATACCGGGTTTCAGGAAATGACGGACCATAAATTTGTCGATGAGTGCAGAATACTGTTCTGTATGCGAAAGCATGTGTGGACGCGGACCAATAACCGACATATTACCGATCAGCACATTGATAAACTGTGGCAGTTCGTCGAGACTGGTCTTTCTTAAAAAGGCGCCCACCTTGGTTACCCGTTTATCATTCTTGGTGGCCTGCATCTTATCCGCATTTTCGTTTACGGTCATACTGCGGAACTTAAGACAGTGAAACGGCTCATTACTCCTGCCGGAGCGCTTTTGCCGGAACAGCACCGGGCCTTTGGATTCCAGTTTGATCAGCAAGGCTATAACCGGGTACAGCCAGCTTAATACAAAAGTGATGACGAAGAGGGAAAAGCCGATATCGAAAAGGCGCTTGAATACCGCATTCTGGATATTCTCCAGTGGCTCTGCCCTACCGGTAATCACCGGTATGTTATCGATCATTTCGATAGAAGCCGTGCCCGGAAAATATTCATAGTAGTCAGGTACCAGCCGGAAACGGGTCAGGTTGCGATCCGCTTCATGCATCAGGAGGTCTACGTTTTCCTTGCTTACGCCGGGCAGTGTGCAGAACAGTTCATCTACACGGTTATTACGCATAAAAGGAATACAATCGTTGGCTTTGCCCAGATAAGGACTGGCCAGCTCGCCTTCGTGGAAGTCGTTATGCTCATCATGAAATATGCCCATGATGTTATAATCCGTGCCGGCCCTTTCGGTAAACAATTGCGATAAAGTGCGGGAAGAAGGACTCTGACCTACGATAACGATGTTCTTGCGTTTTACGCTGGCCTTTTGCCTGTTGCTTTTCCGGATGATAAGGAGGATAAGCCGCCCCAGGAAAAGCCCTGCTGCAAAGCATAACAGGAAAGTGAGATAAAAAAAGATATGTTTATACAGGAACAACACGAAAAGGTCGTTCTGCATAGACAGCGAAAATACCACCGACAGGCAGAAGCAAAAAAAGATAAAAGCCTTGATGGTGCGGTAATAGATGGAAATCGAATTGCGATAGAGATAATTGTCGTAAAGCTTAAACACCACCTGGATAAAGATCCAGCCCATATTGATGATCAGGCCGTAAGGCAATGCCTGCCGCAGCAATACGATATTAGTTCCGAAGAACAGATAGTAAGCCGTCAGCAGGGACAGGTTTAAAATAAATATGTCGAAAAAGAAATTAATCCACTTAAGATAGCGTAAAACACAGGGCATAAATTATATATTTATAATTTATAAATAAATAGAGGCCCACTTAAATCCTGAATGTTGTTTTTTATGTAATAAAAAGCTATTACATAAAAAACATACATATTCTATCCCGAAATAAGGTGGACAGAATAAAAAATTAAGTGATTAAATAAGACGGGGAATCGCAAAAATCAACTTAGGCAGATTTTTTTCAGGATACGAAATTTCGTAAGTACAATAGCTGGGAGCATTGCAGGTGTTGGTTTCATAACATTTGGTTAATGTACCCGGTTGGTCAGACCGGATTGGTTAAAAAGTGGTTGGTTCTATATGCAGGAAATTATTACTGCCGAAACAAAAGTACATTTAAAATGAACATATAGCCAAATGAATTTTAATTTAACAAGAAAAAAACAATTAGTTAACATCTGAAATGATTGATTTTCCGTTAGTTGGCTATTGCTCTAGGTTAAAGAAATAGAAATATTAAAATATAGATGAAATAGATATACCTAGAGACTCGCATTCAAAAAATTACCATGTTTAATTTTTGGATAATTTTTTGAATTTAACAACATCGTAAGCGCTTTAATATGCCGTTCGTGGTGGACATCCGATCCGCAGTAGTCGTAAAGACCGGCATTCAGCAAGCGCTCGGCCGCATGTAATACCTCTTTTCCGTAATAACCGGCAAGCGCGATAACATTTAACTGCAACAAACAGCCTTTCTCCTTTAAGTTTTCAAATAAAGATAAGGGGGCATCGTGGTAGAACACATACCGCTCCGGATGGGCCAGCACCGGCACATAACCTTTTGCCTGCACCCTGAACAGGGCATTGTCCAGCATCGGCACCTCCTGCATATAACCCATTTCTACCAATACATGATTGGTATTGCCCAGCGTAAGCAGTGGCGCCGGCGCATCCAGCAGATCCATAAACCCAAAGTCGATCATATATTCGGCAGCGGCACTTATTTCGATGTCTATCCCCCGCTCAGCCACGGCGTGTTGTAGTGAAGCCAGCGCCCCGGCAATGATTTCGGGCGTATTCGGAAAAAAATCGGCATTGATATGCGGCGTGGTAACCAGCTTTTTATAGCCAAAGGCCACCATACTTTCAAGTAGCTTCAGGCTCTGTTCCAGCTCTTTCGGGCCATCGTCTATGCCCGGTATAAAATGCCCGTGCATATCCGCATATAACCAGGCGAGATCTTCCGGTTGTTGTTCTGTCTTTTTTCTTTTAAAAATATTAAACATTCTGGCGTTTATTATGTAGGTATAGGGGAAATAAAAAAAATCCCATGGAGCTGTGCCAGAAATTTGGCACGGTATTTGTTATACTTTAACATAGACACCCGTTTTCAAACTGTATCGTCCATGTCCAGGAAATTACCGATTGAAGAAGTACTGGACCAGTATCGATCTACTTCGCTGTATTTCCGGGTATTGAAAACAGGTGCCGAAATAAAGGTCAAATTTAGCTTAAAAGCATTTCTTTACCAGCAGCAAATTATCGTTGCTTTATGGTCTGATCTGAACCAACTTGGTTTTCAACCGGTAGCAAAAACGTTTTTAGGAAGAATTAGATGCATTAAAATAAAACGTCAATAACAAAGGTTTAGTTTTTTTTTAGGTAAACATTAAGATAATCATCTAGTATTACCTATCTTTGTTCGGCAGAATACCCAAAACAGTACATTTTATTTGCTATAATAAGTTAATGCTTTTATAATTTCTTCAAAAGAAAATCTATAAAAATTAGAAATTCTTGTATTTTAAAAGTATTACGAGTAAAATACATCAAAAAAACATAGGTTATTTGAACAGATCATGTACCTTTGTGTTGATCAACAAATAAGCAGAAAAGTTTGCAACAAGAAGGTTTTAGGTAGGTCGACAACAACAATAAATAATATATCAATATATAAAGATGGTTACTCCATTTGGTTATGGAGTTGGTTCTAAATGCAGCTTCTTTTCAGGAGCTGCTATTTTTTTATATATGTGCCAAATGCCGGCGCGCCGGATGCTGGATTTTAGATGTCATCTAGAGCGCAGCGAAGGAGCTCTTTTTTTTAGTATCAAGTAGCAAGTAGTAAGTAGTAAGAGGGTTGTTGTCATTGGGAGCGTAGCGAAGGATCTCATCCGTAAGCTGGCTTTATAAGCGTGTAAAGAACGAAGTATCAAGAGGGCGACTGTCATCCTGAGCGCAGCGAAGGAGCTCATCGGTAAGCTGGCTTCACCGGCGTGTGGTGCATGAAGTATCAAAAGGACGACTGTCATCCTGAGCATGGCGAAGGAGATCATTAGTTAGCTGGCTTTATGAGCGTGTAAGGCATGAAGCATCAAGAGTTCGATTGTCATCGGGAGCGTAGCGAAGGAGCTCATTAGTTAGCTGGCTTTACCGGAAACAACAAGCATTTACTATCTCCTATTACCCTCCTACCCTTATTACAGCGGCGGCCCGAAGCTGGCCGATGGTCCGGTGCATAAAATAAAGGGCTACAGCGCCGGCATAAATGCCCATCAGCCCGCTCACCCAAAAGCCATTATAGGTATACCCGGCCGGCATGGCGAATTGCAACACGGCCATTACGCATAAAGTAAGCAAAAAGGTTAAACAGGCGTTAAGCAAAGACTGTTTCCAGAGGAATTGTTTGAACCGGAATTGCTCCGGCAGGGAGAACCCGGCCACTTTTTTCCGGAATAGGGTCCGTATTTTATTACTGGTATCGATCGTGACCAGCAAGGGGATGAAAAATGCGAGGGGCAGTAAAAAGCGGGCAATGCAATAGGTACCTTGGAACAGGCTCACCGCTTCGGGTTGTTCAAAACTATGGTAGGGCACCACGGAATTGAAGAAAACATTGGTGGCTGCATAAATGCATATATTTTTCCATACAAACCGTTTCCAGGTCCTGCGATCCAGGACCATAACCTCCGCAGGGGCAGGCAGCGGCACGTTCCACAGGGTTACTTCCTGTATATTATCCTCGATCTTATTCATGGGCAAGCGCTACCGGTACAACATTGTTTTGAAGCAGGGTCATAAATACATCCCGGATCATCGCGGCCCGTTCAGCCGGTAAAAATGTTTCTTCCGAGATAAACGAAAAATCGAACTGTCCTTCGAAGCTGGTTACGACCAGGGTATTGGGATTTTTCCAGGGCAATGCCGTGCTCGGCGAATACACCCGTTTCAACATAAATCCATTATAAGCAACAGGTATATTTATTTTGCCCATATTGGAGAGGGTCACATCATGGCTTCCCGGTGTACTCCGCAGGTGTTTCAGCATTTTATCGGCAGCAGGATGAAAGTACTCCGTAAGCACCAACAGTTGATTCGGTTTTAGTTTACCTACCTTTTGCTGCAGTTCCTGCTTCATACGGCGGGCCTCCTCCCAAAAGGCGCCTGCAGCCTTACCCGCACCACGGAGCTCTACCACCGGGGCAAAGGCAAACATCATGTCTTCTTTAATACCCGGTACCGCCTTGCGGATATCGACCGGGCAGATGAGTTTATTTTTAGCCTGTGCTCCCAGCACCGTACCAAAGGCCTGCAGGAAAGCCGTACCCAGCGCTGCCTGCACCGAGGTGCCGGCAGCCTTACCCGCACCACGGAGCTCTACCACCGGGGCAAAGGCAAACATCATGTCTTCTTTAATACCCGGTACCGCCTTGCGGATATCGACCGGGCAGATGAGTTTATTTTTAGCCTGTGCTCCCAGCACCGTACCAAAGGCCTGCAGGAAAGCCGTACCCAGCGCTGCCTGCACCGAGGTGCCGGCAGCCTTGCAGGCGCTGATCAGTTGCTGCGAAAGCTCGCGGTCTACCGACCAGCGTACCATATAATGCTGCCTGCCCGTAGCTACCGTTTTATTCCGGGTAAGCAGCGAGAGTACGCCACCCGCCACACCGGACAGCAGGCGGGCCTTGAGCAATGCCCCTTTGCCGGGCAACTGCTGCTGTGCCACCAACTCGGATACGAAAGAGAACGAAAGGTAGGATCCTGCGGGTTGGTCCTGACCGGCAATACCCGCCAGCAATTCGCGCATCAGGTTCACGATGGTACCGCCGTCGCAGATACAATGCGGCAATACGATAACCAGGTCGGACACGGTTTCGCCTTTTAACCAGCAAACCCGCATCAGGGGCGCCTGCCGGTAATCGAAGGGTTGTTGCCACTGCGCCATGGCCACCTGCATCCAGTCTTCGTTGCCCTGGCGGGGCAATACCTCCACTGCAGCCTTGGGCGCGGTAGCTGCTATTTCAAAATAAGGCCGTTGCGGCTCATCTTCGCGTATGGCGGCACGCAGCAAAGGATGTTTGACCAGCAAACGGGCAAATGCGGCTTCGATCCGCTCCTGCTGCAGCCGGCCTTCCAGCGTAACCGCGAAAACACAGTTAACGGGCATCGCCCCATTGGCATACATAATGCGTTCTCCGACAATAAGTCTTCTTTTCATAAGGCAATTCATCAGGATTGAGGCTGCAGTTGTAACAGCAGGCCGGTAAGCATATCTTTTATAGCTTCGGCTTCGGTATAGGGTATATACCCTTCGCTGGACACGAAGCTGAAATCCAATTGATTTTTAAACGTAGAAGCAATAAGCGTCGTCGGGTTGCCCAGCGGACCTATTACCGAAGGACTGAAAATCGTATCTACTTTAAAGTTCCGGTATTCGTGGGGGATATTCAGCAAGCCCATATTGGAAAACATACAGTCGTTGCTCGATTTGCCGTATTTCAGGAAATCGATCATACGTGGCAGTACGGCATGCGCCTGTTCGAACATCATCAGCGAATCGTAAGCATTGAGTTTGGCGGTGCGTTTGGTCGCCAACTCCTGCATGCGTTGTGCCCTGGCTGTAAAATCGAGGCCTGGCGTTTTATCCATAGAGAGTACCAGCATCAGGCCAAAGGCAAACATCGCATCTTCCCGGATAGCCGGTGCATACCGGCGGATCTCCACGGGGCAGGTAATTTTATTAAATGCATTTTTGCCCCGCACTACGTCAAAAGCAGTGAGCACGGCCAGGCTGATGGCCGTGTTGACCGTTACACCGGCGGCTTTACATTGCCGGAGCAGGTTCGTGGTTTCGGCTTCTGATAGCTTCCAGTTCAACAGGTAATCCTGCCCGCGGTCCCGGGCTTTCTTTTTTAAAGGCAGGGCATGTAACAGCAGGTAACCTGCCTTGCCCAGCACCCGGGCCTTAATCTTCTTAGTCCGGTTACTCAGTACGGCAAGCGGCACCACATCTTCCAGCCGGGTAAATACCTGTTCGGTACCGATATCGGCGCCCGGCTCGTCCAGCAACAGGAGCAATTCCCGTACCAGCGCCACCGCCGAGCCGCCATCGCACATACAATGATGAAAGACCATCAGCAGTTCCGAAACCGAAGCGCCCTGTATCCATACCAGCCTGATCAAAGGGCCGCTGCCCGTATCGAACGCGGTATTCCATTCCTTTACGGTTTCGGTATGCCAGGTATCTTCCCGGTCGCGCATCACGGTCCTTACCGGTATGGCAGCATGATGCGCCGCGCTTTCGAACCAGGGCATGCCTTTATCGTCGAGCTGTACCGCAGCGGCCAGTATGGGATGCTTTTGCTGCAACCGTCCAAGCGCATGCTGCAACTGGCTTTCGGTAAGCGCACCCTGTATCCGCAAGGGAAACAGGCCGTTGAACGGGGTTATACCATCGTTATACATCATGCGTTCAGCGAACAGCATTTTCCTTTTTATACGGGGTTCAGTCATGGATCATCGCTGGTTTTGACATGGTTTCGGCAGTAAAATTTTCAAGCAGGGATATGGCTTTGGCACTACCGCCTGCCGCTATAAAGGTGTCGCGCACCTGCAATGCGGCTTGCCGGAACTGCGGCTCACGCAGTAAGCGCCATACCGCTTCGCGTACATCAGGCACCCGCATCCGCTTGTAACGGATCTTTAGCCCGCAGCCCGCCTTTTCGATCAATGCCGCCGTATGAAAATGATCGTAGGCAATAGGTGTGATGAGCATAGGCAGGCCGTTCATAAAAGTATCGTTCACCGTATTGAAGCCGCCATGGCAGATTACGGCATCCATATGGGGCATCAGTTCCGACTGCGGTACAAAGCCCTGCACGATAAAGTTGTCGGGCCAGGCATCGATCACCGCCGGATCGGTAGCCGCGATGATCGTAAGTGGTTCATCGCGGAAGGCTTCGACCAGGCGGGTAAAAAATTCTTTACGGATATCGACCAGTAAAGTGCCCAGCGATACGAAGACCTTTGGCGTAGTTACCCGCGACAGGCGTTCCCAATCGAAGGGCGCATGGTTAGGACGACCCTGTACGGGGCCTACAAAATGCATATGCGGCTCCGGATCGGTAAAACCTGCGAAGGCGGCGGAGGTAAAGACGATATTCATTTTATGGGAATGAACAAAAATGCCCTCTTCTTCGATACCCACCCCATATTGCAGATCGCGGATCAGCTGTTGTTGCCAGGCATATACTTTAGGCGCCTGGTTGGCCGTATCTCCCATTACATCGGGTGGTACGGGTGTTGTGGTTACACAGGGTATGCCTTTCTTATAAGCAGCCAGTGCACCGGCAAAAGCGATGCAGTCGTTCACGATCACATCCGGTTGCCACTCGTCGATAACGCGCTCCAGGCCCGGCATCATGATCCGGGCTATGGGTATATACGTTTCTTCGAGCGCCAGTCGCATAACCTCCGGGCCAGACAGGGAAGGGCCGTCATCCTGTCGTTTTAAAATGGCGGCAACCTGCTCCCGGCAGGGTTCCAGCTCTTTTTCCGGAACTATAAAAACACCGCCATCGGGCAGGTGCTCCTGTTGTACCGGAACAATGCCCAGCCAGGCTACCTGGTGGCCCCGGGCGATAAGACCCGCGCCCACGCTGAGCGTAGGACTCAGGTGTCCGAAAAAAGGCGGTACGACAAATAAGTATCTCGACATAGTATCAATTAATATGCAGCGGTTGTTGCAGCAGCAAGGACCGGCGCATTGCGGGTAAATAATGTTTCTAAATGTGCAGCGGCGGTCTTTACGCCACCCGTGGCTTCAAATGAGGTACGGATAAGGTTTGCAGCGTTACGGAAGTGATCCTCTGCCAGCACCTGCAATACCGCATCTTTAAGATGATGCGCCTTAAACCGGTTGAAATTGAGCCGCAGTCCCGCTCCTACCCTTACTACCCTGCCCGCTACATGCGACTGGTCGTAGGCAATAGGGATCACGACCATAGGCAGACCATGGCTCAGGCTTTCGCATACCGTATTGTGTCCGCCATGACAGACAACAGCCTGCAGCTGCGGCAACAGCTCCAATTGCGGCACCCGTTGCTGTATCATAAAATTGGAGGGTACGGTATCGAACAGTTCGGGATCGGAGACGACCACAACACTCAGCTCCGTATCGCCAAAGGCTTCTGCTACTTTAGCAAAGAACTGCCGCTTATGTTCATGATCGAAGGTGGTACCGATGCTGACCAGTATTCGGGGTTGTGGCATCTGCTGAAAAGCTTGCCAATCGAAGGTTGCAGCCACTTTACGGTTAGCGATTACCGGCCCCACGAACCGGAAGGGATCCGGGAGGGCCATCTCGCCGAAAAAAAGTTGCGAAGTAAACACCAGCGTTAATGCATCCGAACAATCGAGGCTTTGCTCCCCGGGCCAGCCCAACTCCTTTTGCAAGGCCACGATCTGCTGTTGCTCCCATTCGTGTACCTTGGGCAGCTCCTGCATGACCTTGATGGCGGCAGGGGCCGTAACCGAAGTGGCATACGGAATATTGAGCTGTCGTGCAGCCACAGCGCCTGCAAACATCTGGTGATCGGCAATCGCCACGTTGGGTGCGAACTGCAGCAATTGCTCCCGGATACCGGCGTACATATAGCGGTTCAGGGGTACCAGCACTTCTTCGTAAAGAAATTTAATACTGTCGATACCATATACGCTTTTGCGGGTAATGATATCTAGATAAGCTTCCGTCTCCTGCTTTTCAGCATCGCTGCTGTCGTAGCGGATCAGCAGCAATTGCCCGCCCGCAGGCAGTTTGTCCTGCAGGGCCGGGTCCAGGCTGATCCAGCCTACCTCGTGCCCCCGGTCCAGCAATTCGCTGCCCAGGCTTAGTGTGGGATTGATATGCCCGGTAAGGGGCGGTACTATAATAGCAAATTTTGCCATGTCCGTTTTTGTAGTAAATCGTTTTAGCTATACCATCGCCACCTCGGCGCAGAGAAACTGCGAAAGGCTGGCGGCTACCTGTTCGGGGGCCTGTACCGGCACGTTATGATCACCTTCAATCTCCTGTAATACAGCGCCGGGTATCCGTTGCGCCAGGAAGTAGCCGGCCTGCAGGCAATTGGAACGGTTGCCATAGATCAGCAAAGGCTGATGGATTAACGCCCTGATACCGTTATCAGCGAAAAAACCGCGCTCCGCCAGCATATCCTGTTTGATGGAGGTCTGGTAAAACAGGTATTCGTACATCCTGTGATTGCGCTCCAGCTGCCGTTTGCCCATCTGCACGCGGGTAGTATCGGTAAAGTTGCTGATATAATGCTCCAGGAATTCCCTGCTGTAATCATCGATAATACCACGGGTCTTGTCGTCGGCCGGATCGGGCGCTTCGATCATCGCCAGGCCGTTGATCCGCCCCGGGAAGCGCATCGCCGTTTTCAGACTGATCAGTGCACCGAAGCTGTAGCCGACCAGGTGTACCCTGCCCAGGCCCAGGCCGTCGATCAATGCCAGCAGGTCGTCGCTCATGGTATCGAGGTCATAACCGCCGGGCGATCTTTCGCTCATGCCATGGCTTTTAAGGTCGTACAGCACCACATGAAAGTGCGCAGCCAGCACCGGTGCTATATTGAAATAATAAACAGAGAGGTTGCTGAACATGCCATGTACCATCACAACCGTCTCCGCGGCGCCCTTATTGAGCTCCTGGATATGTACTGCTTTCCCGTTGATCTGTATTAGCGGCATACGCTGATATAATTAATAATATCGTTAAGGTTGAGGTTGATCAGCTGATCGAGGTCCATACCCGATAACCAGCCTGTAAAATCGATATGCTCCCCGAAATGCGCTTTTACCTTTTCGGAAAAAGCAACGATCTCGATGCTGTCCATTTCGAGGTCGCGGGTAAAGGAGCTGGAAGGCTGGATATCCATCTCTTCCACGAACTCTTCGCCGATCACTTCGGTAATGAACTGTTTTAAAAGATCAAAAATTGCTGTGGCAGCAGCCTGGTTGCCCGTTGTTACAGTGTCCATCCTATGATATAGTTTTTGTATTGAATTGTTTGAATTTGTGTATCGTTGATCCATAACCGGTCTTCTGTTATCCGGGTCACTTCGTATGCCCTGGGATTACCGCGGAGTCCCTGTCCCAGCATTTTGCCATAAGCTTCTTTAGCCACCCACAGGCGTGTGCTCCATTCGGCTGCCTCTCTATCCGCCACCAGCCGGCGTTCGGCATCGGTAAAGGAGAGCCGCATAAAACCTTCGGTGCGCGCTGCGATCAGCTCGATATCGATGCCCACCGGGCGGCCGTTTGCCGCAATGGCTACGGCATCGGTACCCTTATGCGCCAGCGATACCTGTATGCCCGCCACAGCATCGCCGCTTACAAAGGGTTGCCCGGTATCCTGCCTGCCGGTAGGGAAGGTGATGGGAAAACAGGAATACGCTTTTTCCTTTTGCAACAAGGCCCGTACCGCATCTTTCAGGGCTACCCTGCTGATCATCCATTCTTTTTTCTTAGCCGGTGTCAGCGACTGGTAATATTGTTTTTCCTCCTGGTTAAAATAACGTTTCAGGATAAAGTCCCAGCTTACCATACGGGTATAGGCATTGCGGAACATAAATACACCGGGAGCGATCTCTTCGGATAAAAGATTATGCAATGGCGACATGGATACTTTCCATAATGCTTCATCGATCTCCAGCCTTCGGTTTTGCCAGCCGGTAATAATGGCCCAGGTCTTGCCGTTGCGTTTCATGATGATATTGGCCGTAGCAAATTCATCGTTCAGGGCCGTCAGCACACAGGTACAGTCAAACAGGCCTTGCTGGTCCTGCATATCGCCATAGAAGGCGATTTCCTGGATCTTAACCGGGAATGCGATACGGTCTTTGGTAAGCGTTAACTGTAACCATAAGCCGAACAACTGCCCCGCATTATCCAGCAGCGAGCCTTTACCGCCTGCACCCCGTATGTTGCCTGTTATGCCTTTGTCGCCTACCCTCGTAACGGAAACGATACCCTGATAAGCCGGTCCGTGGAACATGTGCTCCTCATAGATCTTAGCGGGGCTGGTGCTTATGCCCAGATCGGTACCGGTATCTTCATCGATTTGCGGCGCGGCCGGCAATACACCGGCCAGGAGCACTTCTGCAGCGGCATAACGCTCCAGGTCCAGCATAGCCCGTCCGGGTGCTTTCCAGCTGCCTTGAATGGTCTCCCGGAACGGTTGCGCCACATTCATCCATTGCAGTACTTTTGTATTTAAGATCTTATGCACCTTGCTGCCCGGGACCTGTGCCGCGGCTGCCTCGCCGAACAGCTCAAAGATCATCGTCATCGGGATTACAGGGTCCATGTCCTGCACACAGGGCCAGTCTTTAGGTTGCCGCAGTAAAGCATGGTCTATGAGATAGGCATGATTGGTAAGATTTATATCGAGTTGTTGCGTAAAAGGTTGGTTCTCCGGTTCCGGTTGTATCGCCTGCATCACCACAGCAGGTAAAGGCTGTTCGCCGGAGGGGATAGTCCGGTTGCGGAATAAAACCATCATATCTTCCTGCATACGGATCAGTTCGTCCACATTATCCTGCATGGCCTGCATTACCGGGTGCGCCACATCGGCCATCGACAGCTCGGGCCTTGTTGCAACCGGCCTGGTATGCTGTGCCAGTTCCCGTAGCGCGGGCCAGTTCTTTACCAGGGGCAGTCCTAATGCCAGCTGTATGCCTTTTGCCGGAGGTTGTTGCTGTTGCTCATCGATTCCGAGAAAAGCCAGGTCCACCGCGCGGCCTTCGGCAAACAAGGCGGCTAATACGCGTTGTAACTGCGCTATACCGCCACGGATGGGCACACTGGAGGCAATGGCACTATAGCTTTTGCCCTTGAGCGTATCGTCGATAAAGCCGGTAAGTCCACCCGATCCGACCTGGATAAATACCCGGGCCCCTTCGTCATACAGTTTAAGGATCAGCTCGCGGAAGCGTACCGGTTGTACCAGGTGCTCCACGCTTAGTTTTTTTATAGCCTCGAAATCGTCAGGATAGGTTTCCAGGGTAGTTGCGGACCAGAGCGGGATCCTGGTTTTCTGGAAACGCATCGTATCCATACCCTTGAGCAGCACATCCAGTTTGCCGGCTACGAAGGGCGAGTGAAACCCGGACTGGAAGGGCAATACCTGGTGAAAGACCTGGCGGGCTTTCAGTATCGTTGTCAATTGTGCGATAGCCGCAGGGCTGCCGCAAAGGATGACCTGGCTGGGACAGTTATCGTTGGAAAGATAAAGCTCCGGTATGCCGGCGATAATAGGCGCCATTACATCCAGGCCACAACCAACGGCAACAAACCGCGAATCTTTCAGGTCAAAGGTTTCGGGGTCCAGCATATCCAGCAACTGCATCACCGACTCTTCTGCCGCCAGTTCCGACGACCTGGCAGCCAGCCATTCGCCTAGACTGTGCCCGGCATTCATATCCGATATAATACCCAGGCGTTTTACGGCGGTATCCAGTATGCTGCTTCGCTCCAGCACCAGTAAGGCCTGGTTCAGCAAACCCTCTCCCATGGCGGATTGCAGCGGTAGGCCAAAATGAGCGGCAACGCTTTCTATTTCGCCACCGGCCAGGCCGTCGAGACCCGGGAACACAAAAGCAAGCTGCGCATCGTTGCGTAACAGGGGCTCGTTGGTAAACCAGATATCCTGTTTGTTGCGCCAGGCTTTGTCTTTACTTACGATCTTTATGGCTTTAGCCAGGCGCTCGGGTGTAGGATCAAACAGTGCAATCCGGTAATCGCCGGCGCCTATATGGGTTTCGCCATCGGTAAGCGCCTGGAGCAACCCGGCTTGCGTAGTGCGTGCCAGTAACAACAGTTTATCGGCGTGTGTTACTACGCTCTTTATTTCGTTTTGTCGCGTATAACCTTCCAGTACCACATGGGCATTAATACCGCCGAAGCCGAATGCATTCACACCGGCATAATGTTTTAGCCCGCTATCGCTCCAGGACACAGGCTCAGACACGGGACTAAAGCGGGTTTCGACCATCAGGCCGAGGGGTTGCCGGCAATGCAGGGTCGGTGGTAAAGTATCGTGGTATAAGGCCAGCGCTGTTTTGATGAGCCCGGCAATACCCGCTGCCGGCATAGCATGACCAATATTGGATTTAACACTGCCGATGCCCGCTTTGGGCTGTCCATCCTCTTGCCGCCCAAAAACCTGTTGCAGGGTTTCCAGTTCCGTTTTATCGCCGAGCGGCGTACCGGTGCCATGCGCTTCGATATACCCGACCTCTGCCACATCGATGCCAGCCTGGTTCCAGGCCTGTTGTATCGCTTTTACCTGGCCTTTTACCGCCGGGCTCATCACGCTGGCCCCGCTGCCATCGCTACTTACGCCTACGCCCCTGATCACCGCATAGATCTTATTTTGGTCCTTTATCGCTTCATCGAGCTTTTTAAGGATCACAAAACCGCAGCCTTCGCCGATCAGCAGACCATCGGCTTCCTGGTCGAAGGGCCGTATCTCCTGTTTACGGGAGAGGGCGCCTAATTGGTTAAAGATGCTCCAGAAGGCAGCGTTCTGCGCCACATGTACGCCACCGGCAATCATCATATCGCAGCGGCCGCTGTTAATTTCCTGTATGGCCTGGTCTACGGCCAACAGCGAGCTGGCACAGGCTGCATCTACGGTGTAGGCCGCGCCACCCAGGTTCAACCGGTTGGCCACAAGCGAGGCCACCAGGTTAGGGATCAGGCCCATGGCCGTATCCGGGCCAAAGCGGCCTTTACGTTCCTGGTATTCCCTTTTTACTTTTTCTATCTCGCTTTCGGCCAGTGCCGGCAATGCATGACGTAGCACCTCCGCGATCTGTTCGCCGGTGCGTACGATCTCGATTGCCCGGGTAGCGCCGGGACCGGCATAGTTGCCTTTCCCGATAATGATACCGGTACGTTCCAACTGCTCTTTGTGTTGCAGTACACCCGCATCTTCAAGCGCCTTACAGGTAAGATCGAGGGAGAGCAACTGGTCGGGCTCCATACCCGCAACAGCCAAAGGCAATATACCGAACCGTACAGGGTCGAAGGTAACCGCGGGTATAAAACCGCCCCGGTTACAATAAAAACGGTCGGCGGCAGTAGTAGTATTATCAAAATACAAAGCATCCAGGCGCTCGTCCGGAACCGCTTGTATGGCGTCTTTTTTTGTGACTATGTTTTTCCAGAACGCGGCAAGGTCTGCTGCGCCCGGGAAAATGCAGGACATCCCGATTATGGCAATATCTGTCTGGCTCATGTAAACATTCTGGCTTTGGACAACAGCAATGGAACAACCTTGCTGCGCCCGGGTAATTATGATTGGGAACGGATGCGGGCTTACCAGGTATCACCAGCCATGATCAATACCTGGCTTTCGTTACCGTATTTCAATTCTTCTACAAAACGCTCCAGTCCATCTTCCAGCGGGATCATTGCGATACCCCTCCGGTCATATTCTTTTTCCAGCGAGGCCGAAACCATACCGGCGCCTTTCCAGGGGCCCCAGTTGATCGCGGTTACCCGGCCTTTGATTTTTTCCTTCAGGGCCCAGGTATAACGGTCCATAACACTGTTGGCCGCCGCATAGTCGGTCTGGCCCCGGTTACCGTATACCGATGCGATACTGCTGAACAGGACCACGAACTGTACATCTGCTCTCAACTCTTCGATCAGCACGCGCAGAGGCGTTACCTTGGTGGTAAATACGCGTTCGAAAGATGCTGCGGTTTTATGTTGAAAAAGTTTGTCTTCCAGCAAACCGGCACCATGTATTACACCGTCGATACGGCCATGATCTCGGTATACCTCGTGTATAAAATCGCGCAGGGCCGGCTCGTCCCTCAGGTCAAGCGAGCGGTAGGTAACCCGGGCGCCGTTGCGTTGCAATGCCTGTATCGTTTGCAGGATCTGGTTATGCTTAAACAGCTCCTGTGCTTTCTTTTCGATCCCGGCAGGCGATTTCAATACCCCTTCCGCAATCAGCTGTTTCCTGATCTCTTCCTTCGTATTGCAGGCTGTATACCGGCCATCGTTGTGCTGCTGCGGATCGGGCGAACGACCCACCAGGATATAATGACAGGGATAGTCTTTTGCGAACCGGTTGGTCAACTCCGCAGTAATGCCCTGCGCACCGCCAAACACCAGTACTACGGCCTCTTTGTCCAGGTCGGGCATTGCCGCACCGGCACTACGGACCAGGTCTGCAGGCACCAGGTTATAATAATGTCTTTCCGTACCCCGGTACACTATTTCTGCAGGAGCATCGGTATACAACAATTCCTGTAATACGATCCGGGCAAAGGCTTCGGGCTCCAGCACCGACTGCAGGCTGATCATGCGGCATCGGGTCTGCTCCAGCTCGCGGTCGAGGCTCTTCATCAGACCGGGGTAGCCCTGGTAACGACGCAGCATTTTAAGATCGCCCTGCTGGTTCATATGCCCTGTAAGATCGCTGAAGGTAAAGATCCAGGATGCCTTTTCGGGGTTGAGTTTTTTTATAAGGGAAAAACCCTCCATAATGTTATAAAGCCGGGCAGAGGCGTGCGCGTTGATAATGATCAGCCCATCGTATTGCTCCAGGTTATCGTCCATGGTTACTAAACTGGCAATTGCTCCCTGTGCTTCGAGCACCTGTTTTACGGCGATCGAAATCAGCCCCTCATCGTCGGTGATGGCCAGGCGCCGCCCCTGCAGTAATCCGGGGTCGGCCGTCGCCGTTTGTGCGGCGGTTATTTCAAAACGCATTCTCGATATCCTGCTTGCTGCATGTTTATATTCCGGTTTAATACCGTCGTCGATAATCTGTTGCGCCTCTTCGACCGGGCTGGGGTTACGGCCCTCGTTCAACCAGCCCAGCAAACCGCTCAGGGTTTTAATGGCTGCCAGTTGCTCCATCATATCCTCTTCGTTACCGTCGCTGCCGCTCCAACCTATTGCCAGTTGCAGGGCGCCGATAATCTCCATGCGTTTAATGGAGTCGATGCTCAGGTCGGCTTCCAGGTCGAGCTCGAGCCCCAGCATATCGACCGGGTATCCCGTCTTGTCGCTTACCGTCTGTAATAGTATAGAACGCAGGTCGAATGCAGGTTGCGCTGCAGGCTGCACTGTGGCCGGTTCCGCCTGTGCCGTATTTGTTTTGATCCAGCCGATCAGGCTATTTAAGGTTTTGATAGCAGCCAGTTGTTCCATCATCTGCTCTTCTGCCGCTCCCGAGGTATTAAAACCACCCAGGCGATCCCGCAACTCCCCGATAATCTCCATGCGTTTAATAGAATCGATGCTCAGGTCGGCTTCCAGGTCCATTTCCAGTCCCAGCATCTCGTTGGGATAACCGGTTTTATCGCTGACTACATCGAGCAGCAGCGCCTTTACATCGGTAACTGCCACGGGTAAGGAAGCCGCCGGTGCCGCCATCATCGTTTGTGCCGGGGCAACGGGAATTACCGGTTGCGGTTGGACAACTGGCATTGTATTCAGGTGCATAGGGGCAGTCGTCACCGGCTGTCCCAGGTAGCTCATCATGACGTCCCGCTGGGCCTGGATCATCATTTTCATACCATTCAGGTATTCCAGCATCATTTGATCGGCAGCAGCAGTATGCCCTTGTGTCATAGTAACGGTTTGATGATTGAGTTGAAGAGGTTGTACGATAGGTAACGCGCCATGCGCCGGTAGTTTGCCGGAGGCGGGCAAGGCCTTATGCCCATCCACATGCCAGAGTGCAGGGCTTTTACGGTAGCGCTCCGGTTCGTCGATCATTACCTGGCGGGTATTCCGGTCTTTAAACAACTGTTGCAACTGAACGGTACGGCCCGTAGCCTGGTAAGCCGCGATCGTGCCCAGCAGGAAGCTTATACCGCCCTGGTCCTTTTCTTCGGTATGCAATACCAACTCGTCCTTACCCAGGATCGAACGGGTAAGACCGGCCAATACTTTACCAGGGCCGGTTTCTATAAATACCCTGGCGCCGGCTGCATACATCAGTTCTATTTCTTCGGTAAACCTTACCGGTTGTACCAGGTGCTCCGCCAGTCTTTCTTTGATCGCTTGCGGTGCTGCCGGGTATACACCGGCGGTAGTATTCGACCATACCATCAGCTTCGGCGTATGGAAAGGTACCTGCTCCAGGGCTGTTGCAAACAAGGCTTTGGAACCCGACAGCAGCGGACTGTGGAAGGCGCAGGCTACCGGCAATTGTTTGAACGATATCTTTTCTGCCTTCATGCGTTCCATCAACTGTTGCATAGCGGCTGTAGTACCGGCCAGCACCGCTTGTTTGGGTGCATTAAAGTTAACGGCCCATACCTCAGGTTCGTTTTCGATAAGTTGGGCCAGCGCATCGGCAGGCAGGCTTACCGCCGCCATAATACCCTTATCGTCGCCCACGGCGTCGAGAATGGACTGCGCCCGCGCCGCGCTCAGGCCCACCAGCTCCGCGGCGTCGAAAGCACCGGCAAAACACAGGGCCGGCAACTCTCCGTAACTATGACCGGCCACCATGTCAGGCACAATACCTAATGATTTGAGGTATTCGGCAATGGCCAGGTCTACAATGCCCAATAAAGGCTGGGCATTACGGGTATCTTTTATCCGTGCTGACTGCGCTTCGCGTGCTGCATCGCTAAAGACCGCATCGGGAAACAGGACTTGCCCGTAGTGCTTATGCGTGGCCAGCAGGCGCCGCATAACCGGGAAGGCCACGAACAGCTCCCGGGCCATATCGATACGCTGGCTGCCTTGTCCTGAAAAAAGGAAAGCAAGCTTGCCTTCTTTCTTTTGTGTACGATATACACCGGCGGGCGCAAGTCCCTGTGCGGCTGCCGACATGCGGTCGAGCAGTACAGCAGCACTGCCGGCTACAATGCTCAACTGTACGGGCATTTCGTTGTATACCGCCAGGCTGTAGGCAATATCTCTTAAACTTATGGTATCGTTGCTCTGCAACAACGCCGTTACTTTGTCCATTACCTGCAGCGCTTCCTCCATGGTGGTGCCGCGGAACACGAAAAGCTCGGCCGGCCAGGCTTCCAGCGCTGTAGCATCCGGTGTGGCCTTGTGGCTTTCGAGCACGGCATGGAAATTGGTACCACCAAAACCGAAGGCACTGATGCCCGCCCGGCGCAGGCTATCGGTCCAGATGCCGGCAGCGGCGTTAAAGGCAAAAGGACTGGTGGCGGCATTGAAATAGGCATTGGGTTGTTGCAGGTGTATGGTAGCGGGTTTTACTCCGTGGTATACCGCCAGGCTGGCTTTAATAAGCCCGGCAAGCCCTGCAGCGCATTTAGTATGACCAATCTGGGTCTTTACCGATCCCAGGTGGGTTTGTGCCGGCAAGGCGCCGGCATGCAACAGCATATCCGTAAGTGCACTAAGCTCGGTTTTGTCGCCTACTACGGTACCGGTACCATGCGCCTCCAACAGGCCCAGGCTGGCCGGCGATATGCCCGCCTGTTCGTAGGCGCGCTCCAGGGCGCTGATCTGGCCTTTCTTACGGGGTGCGGTCAGTCCAAGGCTTTTGCCATCGCTGCTACCGCCCACCCCCTTTATAACGGCATATACCCGGTCGCCATCGCGTGTGGCATCTTCCAGTCTTTTCAAGACCACTATGGCCACACCTTCGCCCAGGGCAATACCGTCGGCCGCTGCGTCGAATGTAGCGCAGCGCCCTTTGCGGGACAGCGCATGGGTGCTGGAAAACATCAGGTAGTCGTTGATACCGTTGTGGAGATCTACACCACCGGCCAGCACCATATCCGACTTTTCGAGTATCAGCTCCTGGCAGGCCAGGTCTATAGCCGCAAGCGACGAAGCGCAGGCGGCGTCTACCGTATAGTTGCGGCCGCCCAGGTCAAGCCGGTTGGTAATCCTGCCGGAGATCACATTGGCCAGTACACCGGGGAAGGAGTCCTCGGTAAGCTTAGGCAGTGCACGATCCAGCTCAGCGGGCATTTCGCCGAATACCTGTTTAAAATAATTCCGGAATCCATAACTGTTGGCCAGGTCGTTGCCGCCTTCGGCGCCCAGGATCACGGATACGTTTTCTGCGTTGAAGTTGCCGTCTTTATAACCTGCGTTTTCAAGCGCCTGTTTGGCTACCAGCAAACTCAACAGCTGGCTGGGTTCGATAGCAGCAAGCGATTGCGGCGGTATACCAAATTCGAGCGGATCGAAATCGATACGCGGGATAAAGCCGCCCCATTTGGAATGCGACATATCTTCCGCATCGGACCTGGGGTTAAAATACAGGGTTTTGTTCCAACGGTCGTTGGGTACTTCGGTTACGCTGTCGGCGCCCGTAATAATATTACGCCAATAGGTTTCGATATCTTTTGCCCCGGGGTAAATACAGGCCATGCCCACAATAGCGATGTCCAGCGCTTTACCACGCTTTTCAGGCAGGGCAGGCAATACAGCCTGTTCTATAAACCGGTAAGTAGCTGTTGTTACGGATTCGTGCAGTTCGTGCAGGCTCAGGGTATCCTGGTGCATAGCCGTTACCTGCCCGATCATATACATACCGTTGTTCAGTTGTGCGGCAGCATCCAGGTTTACCAAACCGCTTTGCTGCCGTTCTATACCTTTGGCTGCGATACGCAGGCGGCCTACATTCAGCTCCTCAAGTTGCTTCCAGATCTCTTTCTTATCCAGGCCTTCGCGGTTAAGGCGTTCTTTTTCTTTATTAAAAAAATCGGCAAAGGGAGAATACAGGCAACGGGTTTCGTGACCCGGCGCCGTTTCCAGCAATACAGTTTCCTGCTGCCGGATAGCTTGCTGCTGGAATTGTTCCAGCACCGCACCGGTTTGTACCGCCTCATGGGTAAAGATATAAGCCGTGCCCATGAGCACCCCTACCTTGGCGCCCCTTGCGGTAAGCGGGGCAGACATGACGGCCACAAAGGCCGCGGATAAAGCATCGTGGATGCCACCGGCAAAAAACATACTGGTACCGGTAAGATCGTCTTCCTGCAACAGGCGTTCGATCTGTTTTTCCCAAAGCACGGTACTGGTAAGCGGACCTACGTGGCCGCCGCATTCCCGGCCTTCGAATACAAAATGCCGGGCTCCTTCGCGCAGGAACATATCAAGCAATACCACGGAGGGTACATGCAGGAATACTTTTATGCCGAGCTTTTCCAGCGGCTTGGCCTGCGAGGGCCTTCCCCCGGCAATAAGCACTACAGGCGGGCATTCTTCCCGTATCAACGCCAATTGTTCCTCGCGCAGTTCGGGCGGCGCAAAACCCAATATGCCTACTCCCCAGGTATTGCCGGCCGCCAGGGTCTTGGTTTGGCGTACCAGTTCCTGCGCCTGTGGTCCCTTAAGCAGGCTGAGCGCTACGAAGGGCAAAGCACCGGCATTGGCTACTGCTGCTGCAAACCCGGGCACATCGCTTACACGGGTCATGGGCCCCTGAGCAATAGGATAAGTAATGCCAAGGTCCTGCGCCAGCGTATTGCCGGGCCGCAGGGCGTCCTGGGCGCGGGCCTGTTGCAGGTGCCCGTGCATCGCTTCGCGCAGGGCGAATACCAGGTGTTCTATTTTTTTATAACGGTTAGCCAGGCTGGCCGCAAAAGCCACGTCCTGTCCCAATGGCAACAGGTTAGTGGTAATATCCCATCCACCGAGCAATGGCCGGATGGACTCAAAATCCGCTCCGGCGGGTAATACCGGCGAGTCGGGACGTAACAATACCCTGTAGTTATCGATGATGCGCGTTTCGCTGCCATGCAGTTTTTCCGCTATCTTTTTAATGGCTTCGGGCGCAGCGCATTCGCGAAACAGCACCAGTTGGCTATCCAGCACCACGCCTTTGGCGCCCAGTGCTTTGGCAGCCGCAGCAGTATGTATACCCATACCGCCCTGCAGGTAAATATCGATGTTGTTTACCCGGGCAATAACGCGTTGAAAAAGGATAAAAGCCGACTCTTCGCCTACTTTACCCCCGCTTTCGTTACCCTTAACGATCAATGCAGCGGCCCCGGCAGCAGCGGCATCTATGGCTTCCTGCAGCGTTGTAACCTGGTATACCCGGCTGATATGCCCCTCCATGGGTACAACCGTATGCAGGGACCAGGGTGCAATGACCAGCACTACGTTTTGCGGTAGCAGTACGGGCTCCGGTAAGGCGGTAACCATTTGGATACCGAAAAGATCACGGTCCTGTTTCGCGATCGTTTCCAACGCCTTAAGAGTTTCATCCGTATTCCAACCCAGGTGTATTACGGGGAAGGCGCCGGCCTTCGATGCGGCTAAAGCCAGGTGCACATCCGGCTTTTCAAACGGGGAAATAATCAGTATATCGGATTCGGAAAATTTATTGCGCTGCATAGGTAAAAATTGGAGATAAAATATTATCCTATTTGGTTAATGATAATATTACTTTGGTGCAATATAATATTATGTGTTTTTTTCAATATATATAAACTAAGCCGCGGGCAAAAATACTTCGAATTATCGTTATTCTGTTCATCTAAAGATGTATTATCTAAATTATTTTTTTGAAAAGCATAATTTATTAACGAAATAATAAATTATAAATAAATTATCCTAATAACCTTAAAACCAACATTTTAAATAGAAATAACTGTTTTTAAAATTCTCCTTTACGTATTAAAATATAGAATTTGAAACATACTTAAATTTCCTATTCAATCGGTATTGCAACGGCTGCTGCTACCGTTCGTTATGACGCTTTTTTGCACCAGGGAAATACAGCATCCACCGTTAAAAAACTGAAATATGTTCAAGTTTATTATTGTAATTAATTATAATAAAAAAGCCAGTAGCGGTTTTTCATAACACATTATTTAGATTGATATGCCAATACTTTATACGAATACAAAACATAAATGAAATCATAATACATATAGACTTTGTGGGTATATTTCAGAATCCCAAAATCTGAACTGATGTACTATAGATATGGCAAGCTAATTATAGATTATATTGATACCATAAAGGGTATACAAGAAAGGTAACGCCATCAACCAAACACGCATAAAATATAATTACAAGACTATATTACCAGCGATAAAATGCAGCAAAATACATGCCACAGACCACGGGCCGCAGGGACATATACAGGTGGGCAAAGACCTTTAATCAAATGCTTTCGGGGAATGTTGTAGTGTACAACGATGCGGAAGGGAACAGCGTATGCCTTAGTAGATAAGCATGCGGGTAAATCAGGCACAGATTTTTTACTGACCCGAGGCGATCATAGAGGCCGGCGCTTCTTCGGGCAGGGGAATGCCTTTGCTCACGGCGTGCTCACAAACGAAATGTTCGTCCAGCAGGCCGGCTATGGTGGCAGCAACCTGCTTCTGGTACAGCACCTGTGCTGTTTTAATCTCGCCCAGGGGTTGAATACCCGGGCCCAGCATGGCAATCCAGATCTCGCGGCTGCCACCAACCAGGAAGAGGTGATCGGTCCAGGTATTGGGTTTACGCCCGCGGCCATGATCGGTAGTAATAATAAAGGTGGTATTGTCTTTATATACCGGGTCGGCCTGGACCATATACCAGAGTTCGGCGATCATCCGGTCGACCTTGGCAATAGACTGGAGGTAACGGTCGTATTGCCCGTGGTGGGCAAACTCGTCGGACTCGCCAAAGGCAAGCAACATAACTTTGGGATGTTGCTGCTTGACATATGCTTTAGCCCCCAGGAAAGTAAGCTCGTCGTAGCGGGTATGACATTTATCGGCAACACTGTCCTGCAGCTTATTGATCGCCGCGAACACGGCATTGCTGTCCGCACCTTCGAGCGCCTCATAACCGCTGTTGACCGGGAAGCCGCTGCGTTTTTCATTAAGGATATAGGGAAAAATATTCCAGGAAGTAAAGGCAGCTACCTTGCCCTGGAAACGCGGGCGCTTGTTGAGAAATTCGAAGATATTGGTATTGCGGTTGCTTACCGGGGTATTAGGCACAAAACGCCTTGAAGCAAAACCGGTAAACATTTCGCAGTAACCGGGGTAGGAAAATTTGTAAAAATTGGAGACATTCATTTTGTTGCCCAGGCGGCGGTTGCCATACAACTGGCCTTTACCGGCAACAATGTTCCAGAGAAAAGGCATGAGCTTTTTGCGACGCTCCGTGGTATTATCGTCCCAATACATTTGCTTCAGCAAAACGGGATCGGTTACATACTCCCGGTTGCCGACAATCGCTTTATCGGCGCCACCGAATACTTCCTGCCACCGCAGGCCATCGATAGTGATTATGAAGACATGCTGTGTTTTTGGGCTGGTCTGTGCACGGACAGCAAAGGCGCCACACAACAACAGGAAAAGGACAGGCAGTTTCATCGGGGAAAGTTTTACAAAATAAAGCAGGTTATGTAACCAAACCGTAAGGAAAATGTTATGCTATTACTATGTACGCAATCATCAGTTCGTATGCGTCAGGACAGTCGTTTCCGGGTTCCGGCTTAACAGGAACATCTTAAGTTTTTCCAGTTTATTCGTATTGATCAGGTCTACCCCGCAGTCGAGCAGTGCACGCCATACCGTTTCTTTTTCGGGCGATGCCCACAGTCTTACCTTCTTACCCTGCCGGTGTGCAAACTGTACGAAAGCGCAAAGCCGCTTCTTCTGGGCCTGGGGCATACTGCCTGTACCATCCCAGTCGAGCAGCCGGGTATAACGGCAGCTGGCAATGGGAAATACATCACTTACCGAGGTATCATTAACTGTCTTACGCAGGTCCTCATCGATAAAGGCCAGCCGGTTGCGCGCTGCGAGCAGGCCGGAAGGTTTGCGGCCGGTAAGCACTACGGTAACCTGCCGTTGTATGATCTGTCCGTCGTTATACTCGGTAAGCATGTGCCGGTAGCGTTCCAGTAGCGGCGCCAGCACTTTATAGGTTTTGGAGGAATTGGTTTTAATATCGATCATAAGGATCAGCGGGCGGTTGTCGCCTGCATAGACCGAGCCGCCATGGCTGCGTACCCGCTCCTCGATAGGTTGCAGGTACAGGCGTTCGAGCGTGCGCCTGCGGTTGTAAAACACCGGGTGCAGTACATGCGTTACGATCAATGCGCCGCGTTGCAGGTAAATATCGGCCTCGACATGGGTAAAGCCGTTGTCCAGCGCATCGTGCAGGGGGCGCTTATGCCAGTAATCGTTATGGGCAAAAGCATTCGGCAATACGACACATTGTGCATGCAACTCCTTATATCTTGCCGGTATCAAAAACAGGAACAGGTACAACAGGCTGATCCTTACAGGAGCGGCAGGCGTCATGGAATATTCTTTTGTCGCAAAAGTACCCGCGCTCTGTCATCGGAATATTAATTCGGTATCAACTAATTTTTAAATGTTGCTACCATCAACTATCCTGTAATGCCCGTTCAGCAAGCCATACAGGTATAGATATAAAGTTTGTATTATCACAATATTAATTATATAATATTTCCGGGTTAGTAAAATATCATCTGTATGTTATGTTTACTTTCCGGTGATTTTACGGTGCAGGTCCTGCTATAAGTTTGCGCTCATATTACGATTACCTGATGGGCATACACAGGAAAATACTGTTCCTA
Organism: Taibaiella chishuiensis; assembly: GCF_003014535.1. Lineage (GTDB taxonomy): Bacteria > Bacteroidota > Bacteroidia > Chitinophagales > Chitinophagaceae > Taibaiella > Taibaiella chishuiensis. The sequence goes on from NZ_PYGD01000005.1 coordinate 81,697, forward strand.
ACCGGCTCCCCCAACCAGACTTCCCAGATGATGCAGATTGCTGCAGCGTTGCCGGAATATGATTGCAGGTTCAGCCAGGTTTTTACCGACGCACCGCTACTCCGTTTTCTGACCGAACATACCAACCTGGTCGACAAAACAATAATCGCTAAACCTTTCCGGCAGAAGGCAGAAGCTTTGCTCCGGCAGGAAGGCAAGCGCATCGATTACCGCGCACTCGACGGCATCTACGACCTGGTTGTATTTTGCAGCGACCTTATTGTACCGCACCGCATGCGCAAAACCCGGACCCTGTGGGTACAGGAAGGCATGATCGATAAATACACCGTACTCAGCCGCCTGGTGCAAAAGCTCAACCTGCCGCCGCACCTTTGTTTCAATACTTCGCTCAACGGCTCAACCAATGCCTGCGACGTGTATTGCGCGGCTTCCGAAGGATATAAAAATTACATCTCCGGGCTGGGCACCGAGCGCGACAAGATCCTGGTGACCGGTATTCCCAATTATGATCATGTAGCCCAATACCGCGACAATGATTTCCCCTACCGCGACTACGTCATGGTGGCCACTACCGACATGCGGGAGACGGCAAGGGTGGAGAACCGTCCGCGCTTTATCCGGGAGACGGTCGCTATTGCCCAGGGCAGGCCCATGTTGTTTAAGCTGCATCCCAATGAGAAGAAAGAGCGTGCTATCAAAGAGATCCGGAAATATGCACCCGCCGATGCGCTGATCTTCCAGGAAGGCAATACACACCATATGATCGCCAATTGCAGCGAACTGATCACCCAGTACTCGACTGTGGTTTATACCGGTATCGCACTGGGTAAAAAAGTACATTCCTGGTTCGACCTGGATACGCTGAAACGCCAGGTGCCGATACAAAACCAGGGTACCTCGGCGCTCAATATCGCACAGGTATGCCGCGACTTCCTGTTATTCAAAGGACCGAAATCCGATTTTAAAACGCAGTACTCCTATCATCCTGTGGCGCTGCCGCAGTATGAACTGGCTGCCGCAGGTAATTTATAAATACATGTCGTTACAGGACCATATCGTTATCATCGTACAGGCGCGTATGTCGTCGAGCCGGCTGCCGGGTAAGGCCATGATGCCCATACTGGGCAAATCGTTGCTGGCCCGTATGGTAGAACGGCTGCAGATGAGCTATTACAAGGCCACCATCGTGATTGCGACCTCTACCGATACCGGCGACGACCTGATCGAACAGGAAGCGGCAACCATAGGCGTGCCCTGCTACCGCGGCAGTATGGACAACCTGCTGGACCGGCATTACCAGGCAGCGGTACAACACCATGCGGATGTAGTATTGAAGATCCCTTCCGACTGCCCGCTGATCGACCCGAGGATCATCGACCAGGTGCTGGACTTCTTCTTCGACCACCGCTACAGCTACGATTATGTAGGTAACCTGCACCCCGCTACCCTGCCCGATGGCAACGATGTGGAGCTTATGACCATGGCATGCCTGGAACGTACCTGGCAAGAGGCTTCGCGCCCCCTGGAGCTGGAGCATACCACACCCTATATCTGGGAAAACCCGGAGCAGTTCCGCATTGCCAATGTACCCTGGGGTACGGGGCTGAATTTTTCCATGTCGCACCGCTTTACGATCGACTATCCCGAAGACTATGCATTTATATGTAGCGTATACCAGAAACTTTACCCGCGCAGGAAAAATTTTTCGTGTAACGATATCCTGCAATTGCTGGAAAACGATCCCGCTATCTACGAGATCAATGCCCGGTATGCCGGCGTAAACTGGTACCGCAACCACCTGCAGGAACTTAAAACCATCACACCGGACCAGACACGTATTCTGTCCTGAACCGGCCCCAATACGACGAACATGCTATTCTCCACAGAACAACACCGGCTGCTTGAAGAAAAAGCCTTTACGGTAAGACAACACATTATCCGCATGGCCACAGGCGGCGGTTGCTTTATAGGCGCCTCGCTCTCTGCGGCCGACCTGCTCGTTTACCTGTACTCCGGCTTCCTCCATATCGACAAGAGCAGCCTGGACCACGAAGACCGCGACTACCTCTTCCTGTCCAAGGGGCACGATGTACCGGCTTTATACGGCACACTGGCCGAAGCCGGCATCATTAACCGCGAGCGGTTACAGAACCACCTTTCGATCGACGATCATATTTACTGGCATCCCAATACGCGGGTATCCGGCATCGAATTCCATTCGGGGTCGCTGGGGCACCTGCCTTCGGTAGCTATTGGTGTAGCCATGGACATTAAGATCAGGCAGGGCAACAACCGCGTGATCTGTATCCTGGGCGACGGCGAACTGAACGAAGGCACCTGCTGGGAAGCCATGCTGGTGGCCCAGGCCTATAAACTCGACAACCTGGTATTTGTCGTGGACCGCAACCAGTTCCAGGCCAATGTAGCCACCGAGGAACTGATCCCCCTGGAACCGCTTACCGATAAGTTTGCCGCTTTTGGCGCAGCGGTACAGCGCATCAACGGGCATGACTTTGCCGCTATAGACAAGGCTTTCAGCGCCTGTACACCACAAGGAAAACCCCATGTGATCATAGCCGATACGGTAAGAGGCAAAGGATTGCCCAGTATCGAAAGCCGCGCAGACCGCTGGTTCTGCAATTTTTCCGGCGAAGAAATCGACCAATTGCTGGCGGAGCTCGATGGTAGCCGACCGGCCCTTTTAACTTCAGAAACCTTAGTCGTACGTTAATATGCCCTACGAACAACTACTCTCCGAAACCGCCCTTGCCGACGAACGCTATGTGGTGATGACCGCGGAAAACCGCGCCCTGGTAAGGAATATGCCGCGTATACTCGGCAACCGTTTTATCGATACCGGCATTACCGAGCAAACCATGATCGGCGCTGCTGCAGGCCTGGCTTTAAGAGGCCGCATACCCGTGGTACACGCCCTTACCGCTTTTCTTACCATGCGGGCCTTTGAATTTATCCGCACCGATATCGGGATTGCCAACCTGCCGGTAAAACTCAGCGGTTTTATACCCGGCTTCCTCTCTGATGCCAACGGGCCTACCCACCAGGCTATCGAAGATATTTCGCTGATGCGCGGCATACCGCATATGGAAGTTTATGCCCCGGCCGACGAAGACGACCTGGAGCAGATGCTGCCCGCTATATGGGCTTCGCCGCATCCTGCTTATGTACGGATCAATACGCGGCCCGGAAGTTTTAAACATGAACCTTTTGAACCCGGTAAAGCTGAGCTGATAGCCACGGGCGACGACATAACCCTGCTGACCTATGGCCTGATGCTGGAACAAACCCTGCTGGCCGCCGACATCCTGCGTGGCGAAGGCAAATCGGTAGGCATCGTAAACATGCGCAGCCTGAAGCCCGTAGATGAGAAAGCTATACTGCAAGCAGCCGACAGCCGGCTGATGGTAACCATCGAAGATCACTTCCTGACCGGCGGTCTGTACAGCATCGTGGCAGAAACCCTGCTCAAACACCGCGTTACCGCCAATGTATTGCCCTTTGCCCTTAAGGATAAATGGTTTAAACCCGCACTGCTGCCCGATGTGCTGCAGTTCGAAGGTTTTACCGGCAAACAGATCGCCGAGGAGATACTCGGTTATGAAGTAGGCCGCGAAAGCGTGCGGACCCAGCCCAATGAATTTGCAGAATAACCCCGATAACTTTTACAATTTTTCCCATGGCCAATACTGTTCAGTTTAACACCAATTACCCCGACATCAGCGCATCCAATGCCCTGTACGAACGCGCACTCCAGGTGCAGCATCCCGTTACCCAAACCCTCGCCAAAGGCCCCGGCCAGTTTACGAAAGGCGTAGCGCCCATTTACCTGCAAAAAGGCAAAGGCGCCCGGGTATGGGATGTAGACGGCAACGAGTATATCGACTACAACGCAGCCATAGGCCCTATATCGTTGGGATATGCTTATCCTGCGGTAGACGAAGCCATTAAAAAACAACTGGAGGACGGCATTACCTTCTCGCTGATGTCGCCGCTGGAAGTGGAACTGTCGGAGCTGATCCGTGAAGTGATCCCGAATGCGGAAGCGGTGAAGATCACCAAAACCGGCGCCGATGCCTGTTCGGCCGCCATCCGCGTGGCCCGTGCCTTTACCGGGCGCGACAAAGTGTTCTGCTGTGGCTACCATGGCTGGCACGATTGGTATATCGGCATTACCAGCAGGCATGCCGGCATTCCCGACAGCGTACGCGACATGACCTTTACTTTTGAATACAACGATATAGAATCGGTAAAAGCTGCGCTGGACGAGGATGTGGCCGCACTGATACTCGAACCCTTCATCTTCGAAGCCCCCAAACTCGGTTATTTACAGGAGCTGGCGGCCTTATGCAAAGCCAATGGCACCCTGCTTATTTTCGACGAAATGTGGACGGGCTTCCGTATTGCCCTGGGCGGCGCCCAGGAGTACTTCGGCGTAACGCCTGACCTGGCTGTGTATTCCAAAGCCTGTGCCAATGGTATGCCCATAGCCTTGCTTACCGGCCGTACCGATGTGATGTCGCTCTTTAACAGCGAAGTATTCAGCTATACCACCTTTGGCGGCGAAGCCCTCTCGCTCGCGGCCTGCATTGCTACCATACAGGAGCTGCGAGATAAGAATGTACCGGCTTATCTCGATGAGCAGGGCGCATTGCTGAAAGACGGCTATAACCGTATCGCCACAGAGGCGGGCCTGGACAACTATACCCATTGCATTGGCTACAACTGCCGCAGCATGGTGACCTTCGCACCGGCAGCAGGCAATGCACTGGAGCTGAAAACCCTGATGCAGCAGGAAATGATCAAACGCGGTATCCTGTGGGCCGGTTTCCATAACATGTGCTACAGTCATACCAGCGCCGATATCCAATATACCCTCGACGCCTACCGTGACATAATGCCGGTGATGAAAGAAGCCATCGAAAGCGGCAACATAGCCGCCTACCTGCGCGGCGCCGTACTGGAAGCCGTATTCCGCAAAGTAAGCAACCATAACATCAAACCTAAACCGGCCGGCGCACTGTAATATGGAACTATTCTCATTAACAGGAAAAACAGCCGTGGTAACCGGCGCACTGGGTCTGCTGGGTAAAAAACATTGCGAAGCCCTGGCGGCAGCCGGCGCCCATGTAGTAGTGGCCGACCTGGACGGCGAATCGGCCGGTACTTTTGCCGACCGGTTGGGCGAGCAGCACCTGGGCATCGGGCTCGATGTTACCGATAAAAATTCGGTGCAGGAAGCCGCTCAACAGGTTACTGCCCGTTTCGGCAGGATCGATGTATTGGTCAATAACGCAGCCATCAACGACCGCTTCGAGCATCCGGCCATGGCCAAAGAGCTCTCGGCTTTCGAAAACTACCCGCTCGATGCCTTCCGGCTTTCGATCGATGTAAATATTACCGGCGTATTTCTTTGCTCCCAGGTAATCGGTACCCTGATGGCGCAGCAGGGCTCGGGCAGCATTATCAATATTGCCTCTACCTATGGCATGGTAGGTCCGGACCAGAACATCTACCGCAACGATGCCGGCGAACAGACCTTTTATAAATCGGCGGCCTATCCCATAACCAAAGGCGCCGTGCTCAATTTTACGCGTTTCCTGGCGGCCTACTGGGGCCACAGGGGCGTAAGGGTCAATACCCTGTCGCCCGGTGGTGTAGAGCACCAGCAACAGGAGTTCTTTATCCGTAATTATTCTGCTAAAACCTTATTGGGGAGAATGGCTACCGCCTCCGATTACCAGGGAGCCCTGGTATTCCTGGCCAGCGAAGCTTCGACATACATGACCGGCGCTAACCTTGTGGTAGACGGCGGTTGGACTGCAATCTAAACTATTAAAATCAATCGTATGAACAGTATCATCTTAAACGAAAAAGCGAAACAGATTCAACTGCTGCTCACAGACTGCGACGGCGTACTGACCGATGCAGGCGTATATTACAATGAATTTGGTGAAAGTCTGAAAAAATTCAACCTGCGCGACGGTATGGGTGTGGAACGGCTCCGCAAATTTGCAGGTACAGAAACCGGGATCATATCCGGGGAGAACTCTGCAGCCCTGCACCTGCGTGCCGAAAAACTGAAGATCACAGAAGTACATGCAGGTATTAAAGATAAAGCAGCGTTATTGGCCGGTATTATGCAGAAACACAACCTGCAACCGGAGCAGATAGCCTTTATTGGTGATGACCATAACGATCTCGGTATCATGCAGCTGGTAGGGTTCAGTGCCTGCCCGGCCGATGCGCTGCCCGCCGTACAACAACAAGTAGACTATATCTGCAAAAGCAAAGGCGGCGAAGGCTGCTTCCGCGAATTTGCCGAACTGATCATTACCGCACGCAACCATAACAGCGACGCCTACCAGGCCCGCAAAGGCGTAACCCTGCAAACCGGCCGCAACATCGACAAAGGACAGCCCTGTTACATTATTGCCGAGATCGGCATTAACCACAACGGTTCGCTCGAAACCGCCAAAAAGCTGATCGACGAAGCCGTGGCCGCCAAAGCCTGCGCCGTAAAGTTCCAGAAGCGTACCCCCGAAGTATGCGTACCCAAAGACCAGTGGGAAGTGATGCGTGATACGCCCTGGGGCCGCATGAGCTATATCGATTACAAAAGGAAAACCGAATTCGGTATCGAAGAGTATGCCGCCATCGACCGGTATTGTAAAGAGCTCGGTATAGACTGGTTTGTATCGCCCTGGGATACCGGCTCGGTAGACTTTATGGAGCAGTTCGATACCGTGATGTATAAACTGGCATCTGCCTGTCTTACCGACTTCGACCTGATCAAACGCATCCTGTTTACGGGCAAACCACTGATGCTGTCTACCGGCATGAGCACCATGAAGGAGATCGAAGCGGCTGTAGCCCTGATCAGGAGCTACGATGAGGCTTATCCCTTCTTTATCGCACATTCTACCTCGGCCTACCCTTGTAAACTGGAAGAGCTGAACCTGAATATGATCCCTACGCTGATGAAGAAATTCCCCGGCGTGCCTATCGGTTACTCCGGTCATGAAACCGGCCTGTCTACCACGGTAGCTGCCGTAACCCTTGGCGCCACCTTCGTAGAAAGGCACTTTACCCTGGACCGCGCCATGTGGGGTTCCGACCATGCCGCATCGGTAGAGCCCCAGGGCTTCCAGCGCCTGGTACGCGATATCCGCGATATCGAGACCGCGCTTGGAGACGGTATCAAACAGGTATACGAATCGGAAATAGGCCCGATGAAAAGGCTGCGGGTACACATCAACCCGGTTGAAGTACAGGTACAAAAAGACAAAGTGCTGGCATGAGTCAGGAAAAACTATTAATGCTGACCTCGGCGATCCTGCTGCTCTGGGCCGTAGTGATCATCGCCTGGGAACGTATTGCCCCCTACCGCAAAGGCCTTTCCTTATTCAGGGAAGGCTTTTGGGTAGACCTGGTATGGTATACCATCATCCAGAGTTTCGTACTGAAGATCGTGATCTTCGATTTTATCATCGCGCCGCTGCAGCAACATATCGATTGGTCGGACTGGCAGTTTGTAAGCAAATGGCCCATATGGGTCCAGGTTGTATTTTTCCTCGTTACCCACGACCTCTATATCTACCTGTTTCACCGCTTCCAGCACAGTAACAAGATCTTCTGGCGCATACACGAGGCGCATCATTCCGGCAAGGAGGTCGATTTCCTGGCTGGTTCGCGTTCGCATGCCCTGGAGATCATTATTAACCAGACCATCGAGTTTGCCCCGATCATCCTGTTGGGCGCCTCGCCCGAAGTTATCCCGATCAAAGCGCTTATCGATTCGATGTACGGTATGTTTATCCATGCCAATATCAATGTACGCATGGGCAGACTTAAATACTTCTTCAATTCGCCTGAGCTGCATCTCTGGCACCATGCCAATTATAAAGAAGTATTTCATGCCAACTTTGCCACCAAATTTTCCATCTGGGATCACCTGTTCGGCACGGTATACGACCCGGGGCACAAACCCGGCGACAAGCCCGAAAACTGGGGCCTCTACTACGATTACCCCAAAGACTATTTCCTGCAGCATGCTTTTTCCGTAAAACGTTTCGACGAGCAGCAACTGCTCCGCTACCCCTGGTTTAAAAAGTACTACGGGTTACGCCCGGCACTGATGCACCGGTTGGACAAATTGCTGGGCTTGTCTGCAAAACGCCATGCCCGCCAGGATACGGGCCTCCAACCGGAAACCGTAACAGAAGCCGCCACCGAAACCTCCCACACGCAAACCCCGACGCCTTGTCCAGAATAAGTACACACAGTAACCTTTACTATTGGTTGTTTTTACTGATCGCCGCACTGCTGGAAGCAGCCTGGGCTTTCTCTCTGAAATTCATGCAGGTATCGGCCCTGAAACAATTGACCTGGCAGAATTTTTACCTGCCCGGGAGCGGGCTCAAGATCCTGCTGCCTTTTGTGGGTTATGTCTTGTTTGGCGTGGGCAATGTGTATTGTTTCTCCATCGCCACCAAACAGATCCCCCTGGCCATAGCCTTTGCCGCCTGGACCGGTATCAGCCTGGCTATGATCAAACTATCGGAAGTTTTGTTTTTCCGGCAGAAAATGGCCTTGGCCGAACTTTTCTTTATGCTGCTGATCATGGTAGGTATTGTTGGATTAAGGGCATATAACCTGCGTACCAGCGGCGCTCCCGAACAGCCTTGATTTTATACCGCGATATCCGATACGATTTACGTCCGGCAGGATCTCCTGCCGGATTCTTTTTTGCCGTGCTATTGTAAAAAAATATTTATTTCGCTGCTAAGAACCGCATTATATCCTGCGTCTCTTAATTAGAACGGTGTAACCACAGCGCAGATGCGTGGCGCAATTTTGCTCCATATCATTTAAAAACAACCAAAAACAAACCGAAAAATAAAACATTAAAAAAATAGCTTACCCCAAAAGATAAAAACAAGGTACCAGGGCGGATAATTATTTCCCATCGCAAAAATCTGCAATACTATAGACGGGCACAGGTTACATATGATCATAGATGGCTGTATCAGGGGTAAGACCACGATGCAGAAGGAGTTCTATTATGCATTCTATAGCATGCTTATGAAAATTGCCATCCGTTATGCCCCCTCCCGGGAGGATGCGGAACAATGGGTACACGACGGGTTTCTGAAAGTATTTGCCCACCTCGGCCAGTTCAAGAACGAAGGCTCTTTTGAAGGCTGGATCAAGAAGGTGATGACCCGTACCTGTATCGACAACCTGCGATCGCGCAATGCCCTTAAATTCGAGGTAGACAATAAAACGGTATATAGCAATTACGAGATACCCGCACACGATCAGCCCGTCAGCAATGCCATCATCCAGAAGTTTTCGGCCGACGAGGTGCTGCGGCTCCTGAAAATACTACCGGATAAACAGCGGACTGTTTTTAACCTCCATGTTTTTGAAGAATACGGGCATAAGGAAATAGCCGAGATACTGGGTATTACAGAAAATCATTCTTACTGGCTGTTGTACCAGGCCCGCAAGAAACTGAAGGAGCGGCTTACCACCACCCCGGAAAAGAAAACAACGTTATGAAATTAACTGAATTAGAACAACGGATGAAAGCAGACTTCGACGAAAACGAATTTTCGCCGAAGGAAGGAGATTGGGAGCGAATGCAACAGGCATTGCAACCCAAACGCTCTTCTGTATTGCTGTTGCTGCCTTTCTCCAAAGCAGTGGCAGCCGCTGCCGTCCTGGTAGCACTGGGCACATCAGGCTTGTACCTGTTCTTTTCACATACGGGTAAAACGGGCAGCATAGCTCAATCGGCGCCGGCGCCGGTTAAACCCGCGGCACCATCAAAATCCCTGGCCGCGCATAAACCAGATGCTGCAGAAGAGGCGCCCTACCCCGGTTTCAGCGGGCTCGACCAGGCGAGGATAAAACCTGGCAAGACTAACGAAAACATTTCCCCCGCACCACAAGACAAAACAGATAATAAAACCAGTAACGAAACCTATACGGCACTGGCCGACCAGGACCAGGCCCAAACCACGCAGCCCCTTAAACCTGTTTCACCGGCAGACCTGCGCAACAGCGAACCCTCACCTACTTCCACAGGCCCCGCTTATACCCCCTACCAGGTGGCACAGGCCAATCCCCTCCGACTGGGCCTGGCAGCCGGTGTGGGCAAACCCAGTCTCGGTAATGTACAGTATAATGTAAGCGTCGTAGCCAGGACCCAGATTACCAACCGCCTGTTTGCCGAGGCCAATGTATCCCTGTCTTCAGGTAATATCAACTATTCGGAAAAAGGCGCTTTGCCTCCATCCGGCGGTAACGGTGGTAACGGCGGTATCCCTAGCGATGGTCTCAATAATATTGCAGAGCCGCCAAGCCTGAATTACGCCAGCAATATCATATCAGTAGGGGTAGCGCCATCGCTGGGTTATAAGATCAGCTCCAACCTCTCGGTTTCGGGCGGAGCAGATATTTATAAGGCATTGAACCGCGATCTGAAATACCAGTCTGCCGGCAATCTGCCCCCCGATAAATCGTACAGCCTGCCCATACCGCAACGCAGCATCACCGACTGGGATTTCGGTCTGAAGGCCCAGGCTGAGTTCCGCTTAAATAAAAACTTCTCGTTCAGTACCCAGTACCGCCAGGGTTTAACGCAGTATATACTCATAGATGGCCGGTCGCTCAAGAACTCAAACTTTACCGTTGGATTCCGGTATTACCTGCTTAAAGTGAAGTAGGCAAAAGTAGCGGACAACCCGGAAGAATGTACTCCTGGGCACAACAGGAGTACATTACCTATTAGATTAGAGCCAGAACCCGTTTACATCGGCGCAAGCTACGCATCAGTAAGATCCTTCGCTACGCCGAGGAGGGCAGCGGGAGCACCGGTAACAGGCCGTAACCGGTACATTATTCATTAACCGGTCCCCTTCTTCAATAGCACACAGGCATTAGCGCCGCCATAACCGGTGCTTAATTTAGCAGCGATACGCAGGGGCGCCTGTATAGCCGCCTGGCTAACGACCTTGCTTTCATCGATCAGGCTTGCTACTTCGGGATGCAAGGGCATAACATTACAGGTAGGATGCACAAAACCATGATAAAGCTGCAATACCGAAGCGATCGTTTCAATAGCGCCGGCCGCGCTCAGGCAAGTACCGATCATGGACTTGGTAGCATTCACATACGGGAAGTGCAGGCCCCTGCGGTCCAGTGCCTGCACCCAGGCCCGTATCTCATCACTATCGCGCCCGTTGGAAGCAAAGCTGCCTGATACCAGGTCTATATCGCCGGGCGCGACACCACAAGCGTCCAGGGCTTTGCTGATACAGGCCGTCATACCCGGCACCGAGTGCGCGGTAACCGGGTCGCCGGGCAGATCATGCCCCGAGGCAATATGACCACCCAGCACCTCAGCATATATCCTGGCGCCACGGCTTAACGCCGATTCCCTGCTTTCCAGTACGAGTGCGCCTGCGCCCGCACCCGGCACAGCGCCGGCAGCACGTTCGCTCAACGGCGCCAATGCATGTTGCGGTGCTGTGTTACTACCGGCATTCAGACGTTCGATCTTATCGAGGGCCGCCCATATATAAGGGCTATTGCTTTCCGAACTCCCCGCTACCATACGCGTTGCATAACCAAAACGGATACGGTCGTAGGCCATAAGCAACGCCTCTACCCCGGTAACATGATCGGATGCATTGGTCGTAACCTGGTTGCCGAGACCCAGTACACCACTCAGGTAGGCGCTTACGCCACTATTCATCGCTTGTTGGGCAGTACGGCCGCCGAGTTTTTTGACCATACCGGCATCAATATCCACGATACCGTTCCGAATAGCCTCGATACCATTACATACCGCTCCGAATATCGTGCCGCTATCCCAGTCCGGATCGGCTAAGGCAAACGGCAAACCCGCATCCCGCCAGGCTTCTACACCGGCCATACAGCCGTACAGGATGCCCGAACTCTTTAGTTTAACCAGGTTAAAGGTTTCGCAAAATGCCTGGACTTCCGCTTCCGAAAGTTCGGGAACACCGCCCAGAAGGCATTTGAAGCCGATGCTTTCCAGTTCGGGAAAGAAACGGATACCCGAACGGCCTTCCCATAAGGCCTTCCTGAAATTATCGATGCCCACACCATTGGGGCTCACTACACCAAGCCCGGTAATCACCACTCTATTCATGATCTACTCCTTGTTTTGCCATTTTTTAAAAAGTACACAGGCGTTGACATCACCAAAACCGAGACTGATCTTCGCAACGACATTCAGATCGGCCTCCAGGGTTTGCCGCGGTATTTTATCCCGGCTTACTATTTTTGCGATGTCGGGATGCACTTTCCGTACATTGAGCGATGGATGCACAAACCCCTGGTGCAGCTGTAATACTGCGGCTACCGATTCGATAGACCCTGAAGCGCTCAGGCAGTGACCGATCATGGACTTCATGGCATTTACAAAAGGGAAAGCCCTGCGCGAAAGCCCCAATGCCTGCTGCCAGGCTTGCATCTCGTTGGTATCGCCAATAGTAGAAGAGAGGTGTCCTGAAATAAGGTCGATATCGCCGGGCTTAATGCCACAGCTTTTCAGCGCCTGTTCGATACAACGTACCATACCGGCAACATTGCCTATCGTCATGGTACCATTACCGCGCTGGCCGCCTGCATTGATATGTCCGCCCAGGAGCTCAGCATAAATAAGCGCGCCCCGTTGCCGGGCCGACTCCAGCGTTTCGATAACCAGTGCACCTGCTCCCGAGCTGGGCACAAACCCGTCGGCATAAGCGCTCAATGGCCTGGATGCCTGCTGCGGGGTAGCATTGCCCGAACGGGTAAGGGCAAACAGGGAGTCGAAGGGTCCCCAGGCGTAGGGGCTGTAACTCTCACAACTGCCTACCAGCATCCGTTCGGCCTTGCCCATCCTGATGCGGGTATACCCGTCCAGCAAAGCTTCTGTGCCCGTATTACAAGCGGAGGAATTGGTCGATACCTGGTTACCCAGCCGCAGCACTTTCCCGATATAGGTACTTACACAACTGTTCAGCGATTGGATGGCGGTATACGCGTCGATACGCCCGGGCTCCCGGTTATCGACATACTGTATCGTTTTACGGGTAACATCGATACCGCTGCTGCCCGTACCAAAAATACAGCCGCTGCTTTCGTCACGCGGCGCTGCCGGATCCGGTACAGATGGCATCAAACCAGCGTCGGCCCAGGCCTCCGCAGCCGCGATGCACCCATACAATACACCGGTACTATCGATCACCTGCAGACCCGAAGTCCGGAGGAAGTCCTGTACCTGTACCGTGTCCAACCGGGGTATACCGCCTACCTGGCATTTAAAATTAAGCCGGTTCAGCTCCTCGACAAACCGGATCCCGGAGCGGCCTTCCCGGATGGCGGCTTCAAAAGCCTTTGTACCCGTGGCATTGGGGCTTATTACACCCAATCCCGTTATTACTACTCTTGACGCCATATATCCTGTTTCAAAATATTTTCTATATTGACGATGCCCGCCATGATACCTGAAGCAACAGGCTGGCCCGCGGCTGTTTCTATGCGTACATTACATTTGAGCTTATACAGTTTAAAAAAAATCTTTTCTGCATAAACCATAACACGTTCGCCGGGCCGGACGACACTTTTAAAAGCGAGGTCGGAAGAGACGAGATAAAACAAGTCGTCCATTTTAGAAGCCAGCAATTGTTCCTTATCAAAAGCGACTGCTGTTTTATGGTATTGAAGAAGACATTGTAATCCCAGGGGAATAAGCCCGATCTGCGCAGCAGTCTCCTGCAGGATAGAGCCCGGTACAACCGGGTTGCCCGGGAAATGCCCTTTAAAGAAAAAAGCATCGGGCGGGTAGGTGTAAGCGCCGGTAACCCTGCCTTCTTCCAGGGATATGATCTCGTCGACAAACTTAAAGGGTTCGGTTATCGGGAAGTGGGTAAGGATATCATCAGGTGTAAGCATCATAAAAATTCGGGTTATGTATTAAGGGTTCTGTAGCGATACACTAAAACGGTGGTAAAGGCAAGGGCCGCTATAACCAGCATCAGGTAAGGATATGCGACGGCCGGCGTCAGCCCTTCGTGGTTACGGACCAATAGCGTCTCCACATAAGGCTGATCGGTCTTTTCCCGGAAGACGATCCTGCCGCTGGCCTGCACCAGGCCGGAGTAGCCCAGGTTACTGTTCAGAATGATATCACGGCGCGTTTCGATGGCCCTTAAGCGGGCATGAAAAAAGTGTTGTTTGGGAATATACGAATCGGTGAACCAGCCATCGTTGCCCGGGTTGACCAGGAAGGTAGCGCCGGCCCTTACAGAAGCATACGCAGGCTCCGGTACCGACGATTCGTTACACAACACAATACCGGCCTTGCCATAACCGGTTATCAGCGGCTGGTCCGTAATGCCTTCTTTTACCCGGAAACCGGTACTGTTGAAGAAGGGCAGCAACATGCCGCAAAAAGGCTTTTCGATAAGGCTTAGGGCCAATCGCTTGTCGTACCTGCCGGCCACGGTATTGCCGGGCTTGATGCAGTAAACAGAGTTATAAAAGGTACTGCCCCGGTAATCGGTATTGATACCCGTGAGGTGCGTAACCCCGGATGGCCCGGTAATCTTATCGATCTCGTTGAGGAAATCATCGCCCGGCGCATAGTTCCAGGGAATAGCCGATTCCGACCATACCGCCAGGTTGGCTTTAGCTTTAGCCACCTGTACATTCAGCAGGAACATGCGTTCTGCAAAACTATTGGTATTGCCATAAGCCCATTTGAATTCAGGATTTATGTTTTCGGCAATGATTGCCGCCCTGAAGGGGGGCGGACTTCCGGTGGGTTGCCGCTGCTCGAAACGGGCAAGCAACAGCCAGCCCCAGCCCAGGTAAACCGCGATGAACAAAGGGGGGAAAAAGACGAACCGCCAAAGCCGGTAGTACAGGATATGCGCCAGGGCCGCATTGACAAATACGATAACGAAGGTAATCACCAGGGGGCCGAGTACGGTAGCGGGCTGCAGGGCAAAGATATTATCCCCGACTGCTACATAAGTTACAAACAGGGCCAGCGCGAAGCTCTTGGCCACATAGATCATAAAACCGTCGAGAAATACCCATAGTGAAGCGATAAGTGTTGCATTGACCAGGCCGGTCCGGATCGATGAGCCCCGGCATTTTAAACGGGCATACAACCAGGCGATGCCACCACAATACAGCGCGAAGAATAGAGCCAGCCCGCCAATGGCAAGTAAACCAAACAACAGGCCGGTACCCGTAAAGCGGCCGGCACTCGAAAAGAGCCAGGAGAAATTAATAACAGCCGTAACGCTACCGATCATTACACCCCGCAGGAAAGCCGTGCGGGGCGTGGCTTCTATAAAAGTAAAAAAGACGGCCACATACAACAACCACGTAAGCGGTGTATCGGCCATTTGAATACTGAGGCTTACCGGTATACAGCCCAGTATAGCGACCAGGTTAAGCTGCCTGCCGGATCGTATCATAAATTGCGGTTTTATTGCTTATGGTAAAGAGGCTGCCCCAGGTTTTCCAAGACAGCCTCCCTTTTTTACACTGAACTTATTGCACTAATATTTCACGATCTTAATCGTCTGAATAGTATTGTTGTTGTCGGTTACCGAGATCAGGTAATTACCTTTACCCAGCGCCGTTGTATTCAGCGTTTCGTTTTCAGCGCTAACCACCTGGGTCAGTACCAGCCTTCCGCTTATATCGCTCAGGCGGATCACCTGGCCGGGTTTCAGGCCATTAATCTGTACTTTGTCGTGGCAAGGGTTGGGGAAAACGTTTACAGCAGCCACCTGGCCGAAGATTACTTCGCGGATCACGGTATAACTGGATTTGCCATTCTGGCCGAGCTGTTTTAAACGATAGTAATTCACGCCCTGCAGCGGTGCTGCATCTACATAGCTGTACTTAAGGGTTTCGTTGCTGTTGCCGCCTGCAGCCAATGAAGGCGCAAAAGCGATCTTGCGGAAAGACTTACCATCGCTGCTGCGCTCGATGTCAAAGCCGGCATTTTTGCTTTCGCTGGCCGTAGCCCATTCGAGGTTTGCCTGTGTACCGGCTTTCGATGCATTGAAGTACAGCAGTTCAACTGGAAGTACAACATTGTTCTGTGCAGTAACCAGACCATCGCTACCGCTACCGTAGCTAAAGCCGGAGCCACCGGCTGAGGAGGAATTGCTGCCTGCAGTTGAAGGCCTCATAGTCATAATAGCCGTAGTGGGCACGGGGCCGGGAAAGGTTACTGACATATGGCAGATCTTAACCGGTGTGGTCGTGGTAAGGAAAGGATCTGTACCGCCGGGTACGATATTTACCGCGAACTTGGCCGATCCATTAACGCTACCACCAGCAAAATTGGTCAGGCCGCTGCAGGCGTAGTTTGGATAGAAATCAGAAGCGACCACGGTAGATTGAGCGCCGCCACTGGGCTGGCCAACATCGGTCATATTGAAACGCAGGGAAATAGCACCGCCATTTACACTGGAGGCTGCATTATAACCGGCACCGCGTTCCAGCATTACGTCGAACGTCATTACATTACCGGCTACAGATACATTCATAAAAGAAGCTTTCAGTTCCGGGGCCGAAAACCCGACGGTGTTCTGTGCAGTAACCTTACCATCGGAGCCGCCAGTATAGCTAAAGCCCGAACCGCCATTGGCAGAGGTATTGGTTCCTGCTGTCGACGCCCTCATCGTCATCACCGCTGAGTTGGGGATCGTACCGGGGAAGGTAACGGTCAGACGGCAGATCTTAACTGGCGTAGTTGCGGTAAGAAAAGGATCGGTGCCGCCGGGTATGATATTTACGGCAAACTTTGCAGCGCCTGCAACATCGCCGCCCGAAAAAGTAGTGAGACCGCTACAGGTGTAG
Organism: Taibaiella chishuiensis; assembly: GCF_003014535.1. Classification (GTDB taxonomy): domain Bacteria; phylum Bacteroidota; class Bacteroidia; order Chitinophagales; family Chitinophagaceae; genus Taibaiella; species Taibaiella chishuiensis. Next base: position 98,620 of record NZ_PYGD01000005.1, read on the forward strand.
TTGGTGTAAAAATCGGAAGCAACTACCGTAGATTGGGCGCCACCCGCAGGCTGACCTACATCCGTCATATTAAAGCGCAGGGAGATAGCGCCACCGTTTACGCTGGTGGCTGCAGTATAATTGGCTCCCGGCGCCAGCATCACATCAAATGCCAGTACACTGCCGGAAATCGATACATTGGTAAAAGAGGCCAGTAGTTCCTGGGCCGGGGCAGCGGAGAAGATTCCGCAAACAGTTGCCAGTAATAAAAGGATTCGTTTCATTGATTTTTTGTTTTTTGAGGAGGAGTGGAGCGCACTCCTTATTGAGTTTGATTAAAATAGTGGCTGAATGGCTTCAATTTATACCGGTCTAAAGATCGCCGTAGTCCATAAAAGCACCGTTCAGGAAGCTGTTTTTTACATGGCCTACGTCAGAGGCGCCGGTCTCCGCATCCATGTCCAGGTCTGCGTTATTATAGGTTCCGGCATCTCCGTTCAGGAAAGAAGCGGTAACCGGCGAGATGTCCGATGCACCCACTTCCCCGTCCTGGTTGATATCGCCGGGCCACATTACTTTGAGGGCGCCTGCTGCCTTCTGCGAGGTGGTGGTGCCGGTACTGAGGTTAACCGTAGTGGTGGTCATGGTATTATCCAGGGTTACCGCCTTTGCTGCGGCAAGGTGGTTGCGGTGTTTTACCGTAATCACAAAGTTGCCGTTTACATGCGGCAGCACCAGGTTGTTATAAGGCGACACAGGACTTACTACCGATCCGTTACTCAAAAGCAATGCAGGATAGCTATTGGTCGGTGTTCCGGGCGTTGCGGCATTGCTCAGCTGAACGGTTACCCAATCGGTTACACGTTTGCCACCTACGGTAAGTGCATTGATATTGGATACCGTAGCGCCGCCGAAGGTTGTGGGTAACAAGCCGCTATTAGCCAGCAGGGTTGTCATGGTAGAGGTTGCGGTAACAAAGGGGCCGCCCAGGAAAACGGTGAGCGCCGCGCCGGTATTGGTAACCTTGATATTAGCCCCGGTTTTGAGATTGGGCACACCACTTAAATAATTGTATGCCTGGGGTACCTGGGCTGCTCCGCCCGAAACGCCCTTATACCGGAAATAATAAACTTTGTTGTTGTCGATATTCGACGTCGGTTTAATGGTAAACTCCACTTCATAACGTTTACTGGTTTGTACCGTACTCGTAGCATAAGCAGAGGTGGTTACCGCACCGCCGGAGAAAGGATCGTTAGGCGAGGAAGCATTGCTATTCGTTCCCAACTGGTTCGTTGTCGGGCTAAAGGTACCTGTGATAAAAGCACTGGACGAAAGGGTGAACGCGGCCGTTGTTGCAGTACCCTGCGCCGGTATATCGATCCAGTTATTATCATAAACGTTGCCAAGACCGAAACCCGAAGGTGAAGCAGCATCGGCATTGGTGGTATACTGTAACATAAGCGAACCGTTATCGGATTGGTAATTGGAGTAGATACTGATCCTCAGGCGCACGGGAGCAAAAGGATCGTTGATGGTAACCTGGTTATTGGCCGCAGCTTTCCAGGTTGCCGCAGCTTCTCCGCCATCATCATTTCGCCAGCGCCAGTGGCCCACCTGCGTCGCGGTGGCAAAGGCGGTATGACTAAGCACTACCGCCAACAGCGCAAATAAAGTTTTTTTCATTTTTTGATAATTTTTAGGTTTAAATAAAGGAATCATAAAGCACAAGCGTTTAATGCACACCCGGCAACAGGACCAACAAGCCTGCCGGGTAAAAGTGTGTTGGGTAATTATAAATCGAAGCCACTCGAATGACTGTTGGCAAATGTTATTCCATTATTCGCGGCCTCCTTCGGGAATTAGTTTATAAAAACTACGGCTATCTTATTCTATGATAGAGTACAAAAAAGGCCGATAACACCGCATATGCTTCAATGCTCAAACCGGGAAAATTGCAGTCACTTCCGTTCCTTCTTTCCCGGATCTGATCTCCAATACCCCATTCATTTCCTGCATACGGCGCTTCAGCCCCTGCAGGCCTATTCCCTTTTTCCCGGGCTCCGTGCCGGTATCGAATCCTACACCATCGTCTTTAATAGTCAGTACCAGGCCCTCGATATCTTCATAGAAAAGAATGCTGACATGTTTAGCAGATGCATGTTTGCCAATATTGACCAGAACCTCCCTGATCACCAGCAGCAGGTTGAAGCGTTGGTCCAGGGGTAAGCGTTTCAGCGCAGTGGCATCAATCGAACAGGCCAGCTGGTAAAGCGGGGCAGGCAATAAGGTGTATATCATGTCGACGGCTTTGTCGGCAAATACCTGCTCTGCCCGGTCGGCTTGCCGGTAGTACAACTCGTGGCTCTCGCTCCTGGCAATGTCGTATACTTCTTTTACGGATTGCGACAACCCCGAGAGCCATTCTTGCTGGTCACTATTCTCCGTCATCAGCAGGCGCAGCTCTACCCTTCTGTGCAATACGGCAATAGCGCCTGCCAGGTGTTCATGTATCTGTGTACCCACCTCTTGCATCTCCTCGCGCAAGGCAAGCAGGTATTGCTGCTCCTGTACAATACGCTCCAGTCGCGATCCGGTAGTAATCGTTTCTATCGTTATCGATAGCCGCCTGTTTTGCCGCCATAGTACAAGTATCGTAACCAGGGCAACCATCAACAGGAAGGCCAGGCAATACAGTACAGGGGTGTTGCATATCATAGCAGCATAAAATCTTCGCATTTACGGGGCCGACCTATAGGAAGCACATCCATACCGTACTTTTCTATAAACCCATATCCCCCTTACGCTTTAGTTCAGGTTATTCTCAAACGCATACTTTACCAATTCGGCAGCGCTATGCAGGTCGAGTTTGCTCATAATATTTCTCCTGTGCGCCAGTATCGTATAGGTGCTCAGGTAGAGCATGGCAGCACTTTGTTTTACAGAATGGCCTGCTGCTATGGATTGCAGCACTTCCAGCTCTTTTTTTGTAAGTATGGATTGTTCGAGCAGCCGGGCCTCTTCGAGGAAAAGCCGGCAAATATCTGCGCTCAGCAACGGCTTCTGATCATGCCTGCTTTCAACAGCGCCACGCAACTCGTCGCAGCTGGTGCATTTACTTAAAAAACCATTCACCCCCAGCTTAAGACAATGCCTGATCTGGGACAAAGCCAATACGCTGCTCAGCATAATAATGACCAGATTCGGGTTATTATTCCTGCAATCGGCCAGGAAACTTTCCGTCAGGTAAGCCGGTTCTGCAGGAAAAAGCAGGTCGAGAAAAAGAAAATCATAACTCCTGGTCTTCAAGGCAACGAGCGCCTCCGAAGGTGTTCTGAGGGTATGCACCACGCAACCCGACCACATAGACTTAAAGACCGCTACCATACCCTCAGCAAACAAAACATGATCATCGACAACCAGTATATTGCACAACATAAAGTAGTTTTTGAAATACCTTGACCGCTAAAAGACACATACACAATGCAATAAAAGCATATAGTATGCATAAACAATGGCGGCAAAGATATTGCATGCTTAATCTATAAACATACTCTCGATAAGCTATTTTAAACGAAACAGATTAAATTGATATGAAGTCAAGAAAAGGACATTTGTATTAATTTACATTATTTAGACCTGTTTTAGGTAGCTGCAAAAAAATACATCAGCAGTCGGGTCATAACCAGGCCCGCAGTTAATCCATAAACATAATAGATAAGTCTAGTTTGTAAAAACTATTTATAACCCACAAGCTGTTATGGCTGTGCTAAAGACCATGCTTTTTCCATTACATTTATCGCATCGTTTTTTAATTGCGCCGTTTGTCCGTTATCGTACCTGCTTATGAGTATCCTGTCGGAGAAGATAACACGGACACGGCCCGGATTGAGGGAAAAGATGCTCCGGTAATGCATACGGTCGCGGTTGTCGGGAAAGAGCATGGGTTGCAGGTCGATTTTGCGGGCAAGGGCCAGCTTGAATGCCCCGTTATAAAAGGTCTTTAACACCGCGCCGGACTCGTTAAAGGTACCCTCCGGAAAAATGAGCACAGCATAACCTTTAGCCAGCGCCTTATTGAGCATGCGCACACTCATTGCCCGGTCGCTGCTATCCTGGCGATCCACACCGATCACAAGCCGCCGGTAAAAGAAGCCCAGCAGCGGGATGCGCCCCATACCGCTTTTACCCAATATGCGGTATCGCCCCCGGATCGAAGCCATAGCCGTAAGGATATCGAGATAGCTGCTGTGATTAGCAATAAGGATACGCTGCTCCCGGTTATAACGGGCTTGCCCGGTAATCCGTAACCTCAAAAAAGTGAGTCCTAACCAAAGCCGGGCTATATACCGGAGCAGCACATAGGCCAGGTTAATCGCAGCGTCGGTATTGATAAACACACAGGCAATAAACAAGGGGCCTGTAAGCAGGAAAAGCAGTACCAGGCACAACACACCATAAATAAAAAAGACGATACGCATCGCCTGCAAACATAACCAAACGACAACTTGAAAATATAGTTTCCTAAGGGTATAATTGATTGCAACATGCCCGGTGGCATGATGTTTGAAACAGATTCGACAATATGAGCAAAGCAAAATCCGGCCAGTTATTAAAAGGCAAAACGGGCATTATCCTGGGGGCGCTCAACGAACAGTCCCTGGCCTGGCATATAGCCCTGCAATGCAAGCAGGAAGGGGCACGCATCCTGCTAAGCAATAACAGGGTAGCCCTGCGGCTGGGTTGGATACATGAACTGGCAGCGCTTACCGCTGCGCCAGTAGTCTGTACCGATATGGCCGACATGGCCCAGGTAGAGCAGCTTATCGATGACGCTATGGAGCACTTCGGCGGCAAGATCGATTTTATACTGCATGGCGCTGCCATGAGTTACAACATCAGGAAACAGAATCCCTATACGGATCTCGATCATATACTGCAGCAAAAAACCATGAATGTGTCGGCGCTGAGCCTGCACAAGCTATTGCAGGCCGCCTTTCAGAAAAATGCCATTAACGAATGGGGCAGCGTGGTAGCGCTCACCTTTGCCGCGGCCCAACGCGTGTTTCCAGGCTATAACGAGATGGGCGATGCCAAGGCCCTGCTCGAAAGTATAGCCCGCAGCTTCGGTTACTATTATGGCAAAACGCATAAGGTAAGGATCAACACCATATCGCAGTCGCCTGTAAAAACCATAGCCGGCGATGTGATCGATAATTTCGACCGCTTCTTCCATTATACCGACCAGGTAAGTCCGCTGGGAAATGCGCCTGCAGCAGCTTTGGCCAAATTTTGCGTCACCCTGTTCAGCGACTATACCCGTTATCTTACCATGCAAAACATCTTTCACGACGGGGGCTTTAGCATGACCGGCATCAGCGACGATATCGAAGCATTAAACACCATAAAATAATATTGACCGATGACAGTACAGGCAACAAAAAGTCCGAAGAAAAAAACAGCGACCAAAAGCGTAACAGCCGATAAGCCGGCACGGCCGGCAAAAGCCGGGATAAGCACCGGCGACGAGAAACCCGAATCTAAAAAACCGGCTGCCGCGCCTAAAAAGGCCGCGACCAAAAGCAAGCCCAAAGCGGCAGACGTACCGGCCGTCGTTATGCCCGATGCCACACAGGACGTTGTGTTCGATCCGGAGCTGGTCGCTAAAATGAAAAAGATCATTGCCGCTTATACCGACCAGCACGCGGCCCTGGACCAGATTACAGAGGATACCGACAATAACTTTATACAGGTATTGCATATCGATTCGGTAGATGTGGTGGAGATCATTATCGATACCGAGAAAGAGTTTTCCATCACCATCGAAGATGAAGAGATCAAACATCTGAAGACCTTTAAGCTACTGTACCTGCTGGTGGAGCAGAAGATAAAGGCTGTTGCTTCATAAGCCGTCATGCTCTGCTGCATTCAGCATGACGGCCGGGAGTGATGGGATACATAACATATAAACTGAAGACGGTCGTTCTGAGCGAAGCGCAGAATCTCAGCCCCAAGCCGGCTTTGCCAACATATCCTGCCCTGTACAGGGCAGGATATGTTTTATTCCGTCAGGCAACAGGGTTCCATATCACGCAACGCGATAACCTCAGCCTGGCTAAGCGTTTTACTCAATAGCACTACATCATCCATTTTACCCTGGTATCTTCTTCCTAGTAAAAGATAACCCAAATCCTGTACTGTAGCGTTATTTACCGGGATGGTTTCTGTGTTTTGCAACACGCCATCGCGGTATATTTTAATTTGTTTTGCAGCATAGTCGTAGGTAGCTGCAAGGTGATGCCAGCTGCCTGTTCTTACCTTTACCTCATCCATGCAGGATGCTGTAGTGCCTATGGGCAGAATATTCTGGTCCCATACCGAAGTGGTATACTCAAATACGGCTTTCCGGCAATCGAACAGCGCAACTGCCCAGGAGTATTGCATAGGCGCATAACTATTAGGGGCTTGCGTACGGCAGACTAAGGTCTCTAGTGGCAGACGAGAAATACTATCAAAAGGTTTATACCAAAGGGAAATGGAAAATTGAGTAAGGCCATCTAAAAACGTGGCATCCGTCAACCCGACGTATTGGTTAAAGTTTTCCAGGCTATCGGCAAAGTTGAAAGCACAATTTGGATTGCCATTGCGGTCGGCGATGGGTCCATTATATGAGGTATTGGTAAGATGATGGCCGTTGCCCGAAAAGTCGTTAAGGCTTCCTTTATCAAAGGGGTAAAAAGCAAGCACAGAGGACTGCAGGCTGGCAGGAATACAAGGTACCGTTGTACGGCTTTTACTTTTGTTACAGGCGTTCAGCGACAGCAAAGCAAGGGCAGCCGCCAGGAAGGGGAGTTTTTTTTTCATGTCATTTTTTTTAGTGCTAACTAAGAACATAGAAAAAAAACGCAGCAATGCATTGGTTATTATAAACATTCAAATTATTTTTTGGCACACAACCTTGCCCAGGCTCTTTGTATTTATCGCATATGCCACCATGGTTACCCACAGGATATTCAAACACGCTACATTTCAGCAGTAGTACGGGCAACCGGCAAAAAAGGCGTGACACCTAAAAAGTGAGACTGTCATCCTGAGCCCCGCGAAGGATCTCATCGATTAGCTGGCTTTATTAAAGTGGCCCTATTGGAGTGTTCCTATCCTGCCGGTTAATGTACGTTTCACCTGTAATAAATGGGAACAACTTAAACCTGTATCGCATCGGAGACTCCCGACGTTAATATCCTTCGCGGGGCTCAGGATGACATAGGACTAACCTAAAATGGACAAGCTACACGTACTTCCTCCGGTAGCTGGCTTTATTGGAGCGATTGTATTAGAGGGTTGTCGTCATCGGGAGCCCCGCGAAGGATCTCGTCCGTAAGCTGGCTTTATCAGCGTGATTGTATTGGAGTGTTCCTGTCCTGTTGCGTAATGCATGTTTGGTCTGTAATAAATGTGAACAACTTAAACCTGTGTCGCATCGGTGACTCCCGACGTTAAGATCCTTCGCGGGGCTCAGGATGACATAGGACTAACCTAAAATGGACAAGCTACACGTACTTCCTCCGGTAGCTGGCTTTATTGGAGCGATTGTATTAGAGGGTTGTCGTCATCGGGAGCCCCGCGAAGGATCTCGTCCGTAAGCTGGCTTTATCAGCGTGATTGTATTGGAGTGTTCCTGTCCTGTTGCGTAATGCATGTTTGGTCTGTAATAAATGGGAACAACTTAAACCTGTGTCGCATCGGTGACTCCCGACGTTAAGATCCTTCGCGGGGCTCAGGATGACATAGGACTAAATAAAATGGACAAGCTGCGCGTACTCCCTCCAGTAGCCGGCTTTATTAACATGATTGTACCCGAGGGTTGCTGTCATCGGGAGCCCCGCGAAGGAGCTCATCGATTAGCTGCCTTTGCCAGGCAGAGGAATCCCTCTTCCGCCCTTGTTGGTGTTGTCACCAACAAGCTCCTTTACCAGGTCAGCATCCCCCCTCAAAACAACCGCAACTGTTCCCCGTCTTTGGCATCATGATGATCGGGCTCTTCGAAGTTAGAGAGGGAAATACCCAGCAGGCGCACCTTACGATCGCCAAGACCTGCACGGTCCAGCAGTTGACGGGCTGTAAGCCGTATGGTGTCCAGGTCGGCAAAGGGTATAGAAAAAGAATGATTACGGGTTATCTGCTTAAAATCGCTGAACTTGACCTTGAGCGTCAGCGTACGGCCTTTCAGGTTTCTTTTTTCCAGGCGATCCGCCACCAGCGCGGCGATGCGGTCCAGCTGCGCATAGAGCTCGTTAGATAATTCGATATCGTAGGCAAAAGTATCTTCGGCGCCCATCGATTTGATCTCGCGGTGCGGCTGTACGGCCCGGTTGTCGATACCGCGGATAATGCGGTAATAAAAACGGCCGGGCTTACCGAAGTGTTGCAGCATTTCGGCTTCGGACAATTGCTTCAGATCGGCGCCGGTAAAGAGCTGCATGCGTTTCATCTTTTCGGCGGTAACCCGGCCCACGCCAAAAAACTTCTCGACTGGTAACTGCTCCATAAATGTTTCGATCTGCGAGGGACCAATAAAGGTAAGACCATCGGGCTTGTTCATATCGCTGGCGATCTTGGCCACAAACTTACTGACCGATATCCCGGCTGAAGCCGTAAGGTTGAGTTCAGCTTTAATAGCGGCACGGATTTCTTCGGCAATGGTAATGGCCGAACCTATGCCCAGCTTATCTTCCGTAACATCTAGAAAGGCTTCGTCGAGCGAAAGCGGCTCGATAAGATCAGTATACCGCTGAAAAATTTCGCGGATATGGCGGGATACCGCTTTATATACATCGAAACGCGGATAGACAAAGATCAGTTGTGGACAAAGCTGCAAAGCCCTGCTGGAAGCCATTGCCGACCGTACGCCAAACTTACGGGCCTCGTAGCTTGCCGTAGCCACCACGCCCCTGCCCTGCGGCGAACCGCCCACAGCAATGGCTTTACCCTGCAGCTCGGGGTTATCGCGTTGTTCGATCGAAGCATAAAAAGCATCCATATCGATATGGATGATCTTACGTTGCCGGTATGGATGCACATCGTCCTCCATAATGATTACTTACACCAGTTGTTTACCAAAGGGCATCATCGAAAGCTCGAGCAGCTTCAGGTGCTGTTTGGCAAAAGGTATACCCACTACGGTAAGCGTAAGCACTACCGCCCAAAATAAATGATTAAGCGCCGTAAACAATCCGCCGGACACCAGCCAAAGCAGGTTGGCAAACAACGAAAGGCAACCGCCCGAATAAGGATGGCTTTCGATACGCAGGCCAAAAGGCGCCAGGGAAGCGGCCGCCAGCTTGAAGCATTGAAAACCGAAAGGCATGCCTACAATGGTGATACAAAGCAGGATACCGCCAAACACATAACCCAGCGCAGTAAACAGGCCACCGCAGATAAGCCAGATGAGGTTACCAATCAGGTTCATAATGATTAATAAGGTTGAGGGAATTAGTTCTTTTTCATCTTCCGTAAATCTTCCTGGATTTCCTTAATGGCCTTGGCCATTACCTGCATATCGGTTTCAGGCTCGGGCACCTCGCGGGTCTGGTAACTATAAAAGGCCCATACCTCCAGCACTTCGGCCACAGGCACCCGGTAAGGTTCGTAAATTTTATTCAACGAGGCCAGCAATACCTGCCCGTCCTTTTCAAAAGTTACCTGTTTAAATACAAAATCCTGCTCGCCTTTCAGCACCACGATGCATAAGGTAGCGGGCTTTACATCGTGCCAGTCCTGTACGAATTTGCAAATCACATCGCTGCCTTCGGGTATGGGCAGCATAGAATCTCCAGTGGTCGGAAACATACGGAAGGTGCCCGACCGGGGCAGGTTGGGCAGGGAAAATTTAGGCAAGGCGGCAATAAACTCAGGATCGTTGAACGCGGCCCGGTAACCGGCTTTGGCCTTTACGGGCACGTATTCCATATTCTCCCGGTCGTCCTTATCGACCGATACGGCCAGCACGCGCAACTGGTTGCCCGAGCGATAGCCATCGCCACCCGCTTCGAGTTCGCGCAGTTTAAAGGCGCTCAACGCCGACAGGTCGAGCCGCAACAGGTTGTCGATACTGATACGGAAGTAGTCGGAAATGCGGATCAGGTCGTCGACCGGCGGGTTTTGCGTTTGCCCGTTTTCGTGGGCATTGTACTTCGACCGGCTCATACCCAGCTGTTCCGACAAGGTATCCTGGCTTAATTTTTTCCTGGTTCTCAGAAACTTAAGATTGGTAGCCCAAAATTTTTCTACACCCATGAAGCGTGATATTATTAAAGTCGTATTTTTGTCATTGTAGGTGCCAAAAATAAATAATTTTTCGCACATTGCGGAATAAAGATATACCCTATCCCGTTTTATACAAACCAATGCGGTAATACAGGAATGCAACCTATGAAAAACAAGACGCAATATGCGATCGTGGATATCGAAACAACAGGCGGTTATGCAGCGGGCAGCGGCATTACAGAGATCGCCATATTGATACACGATGGCGAACAGGTGCTGGAACGTTTCGAAACCCTGGTCGATCCACAGCGTTATATACCACCCGCTATCGAAATGCTGACGGGTATCAGCGAAGACATGGTAAGCGGCGCCCCGGTATTCGAAGATATTGCCGAACAGGTATACTACCTGCTGGCGGGACGGGTATTTGTAGCCCATAATGTCAACTTCGATTATTCCTTTATCAAACATCATCTCGAAGCCGCGGGGTACCAGTACGCCGCCCCCAAACTGTGTACTGTAAGGCTGAGCCGTAAGATAAAACCCGGCCTGCCCTCCTACAGCCTGGGCAACCTTTGCGATGCATTGGGCATACCCATCAGCAACAGGCACCGGGCCGGCGGCGATGCCGATGCAACGGCGATCCTCTTTACCCAACTGCATGCCTGGGACGAACAGGGACACATCGGCGACATGCTGAAGAAGACCTCGAAAGAACAGGCCCTGCCGCCCAACCTGCCCCGCGAAGATTTTGAAGCGCTGCCCTCCTGCCCCGGCGTGTATTACTTCCGCAATAAAGCCGGAAAAGTGATCTATGTAGGCAAAGCGACCAACCTGCGCAAACGGGTATCCTCGCACTTTACAGGGCATAACCCCAACCCGCAACGGCAAAACTTCCTGCGTAATATTTATTCGATCGACTTTGAACGCTGTGGTACCGAGCTGATGGCCCTGCTGCTGGAGACCACCGAGATAAAACGCCTGTGGCCCGAATACAACCGGGCCATGAAGCGCCAGGAGCCTAAATTTGCGCTCTATGCCTACGAAGACCTTAACGGTTATATGCGGTTGGCCGTGGGCAAATACAACAGCAGTATGCAGGGCATCCATGTGTTTAACCGCGAAAGCGATGCCCGCGATGTACTGCACCGGCTGGTACGCAATTTCGGTCTTTGCCCGGCGCTCAGTATGCTGGGACCCTGTACAGGCAACTGTTATACCCACGAGGACCAGGAATCGGAGAACACCTGTATGTCAGTACAACATCCTGATATATACAATACCCTGGTACAGGATGCGCTGCGGCATTATGAAAACAACCTACCCTCTTTTGCCCTGTTCGACAAAGGCCGCAAAGAGGAGGAGCAAAGCTGCATCTGGGTGGAGCAAGGACGGTTTTACGGAATGGGTTATATAGACCTTTATACCGATATACAAAACCCGGCAGACCTGAAGTCGCTGTTAACGCCTTACAGCGGCAATGCCTATATGCTGCAGCTGATCCATACTTATGCCGATAAGTATCCGGCAAAAGTAAAACGCTTCGATCAACTGCAACAGCCCCCTCTTCCGGAACAAGAAGCGCCTTTGCTGGGTGCTGCGTATGGAGCAATCGGATAGCCAGCTATTGAGAGAGTACGCGCAGCTTGTCCTTTTTACTTAGTCCTATGTCATCCTCCAATACGACCACGCTGACAAAGCCAGCTAATCGATGAGATCCTTCGCGAGGCTCAGGATGACGACAATCCTCTAATACAATCACCCCAATAAAGCCGGCTACTGAGGGAGTACGCGCAGCTTGTCCATTTTAGGTTAGTCCTATGTTATCCTGAGCCTAGCGAAGGATCTTAACAGCGGGAGTCGCCGATGCGATACAGGTTTAAGTTGTTCCCATTTATTACAGGCGAAACGTACATTAACCGGCAGGATAGGAATACTCCAATAGGGCCACTTTAATAAAGCCAGCTAATCGATGAGATCCTTCACTACGCACAGGACTACAGCGTTCGCTTTGATACCTGATACTTGATACTAAAAAAATGAGATCCTTCGCGGGGCTCAGGATGACAGCAATCCTCTAATACAATTACGCTAATAAAGCCAGCTTGTTGATGAGATCCTTCGCTAGGCTCAGGATGACGACAACCCTTTAATACAATTACATTAATAAAACCAGCTACTGAAGGAGTAGGCGCAGCTTGTCCATTCTAATTAGCTCTATGTCATCCTGAGCCTAGCGAAGGATCTTAACAGCGGGAGTCGCCGATGAAATGTAGGTTTAACTTTTCTCCTATTTATCGCAGGCCGGGTATGCTGCGCTCCCGATGACAGCAACCCTTCAATACAATTACGCTAATAAAGCCAGCTACTAAGGGAGTAGGCGCAGCTTATCTTTTTTAGGTTAGTCCTATGTCATCCTGAGCCCCGCGAAGGATCTTAACAGCGGGAGTCACCGACGCGACACTGGTTTAACTTCCCCCTATTTCTCGCAAGCGAAGCATACCTTACACAATAGGACAGCAACCCTCCAGTACAATCACTCCGACAAAGCCAGCTAATCGATGAGACCCTTCGCGCGGCTCCCGATGACAGCAATCCTTTAGTACAATTACATTAATAAAGCCAGATTGGGGGGATGAGATCCTTCGCTGTGCTCAGGATGACAACAATCCCCGGATACAATCACGTTAATAAAGCCAGCTTATCGATTAGACCCTTAGCTACGCCCAGGATGACAGCATTCGCTTTAATACTTGATACCTGATACTTGATACTAAAAATGAGATCCTTCGCTAGGCTCCCGATGACAGCACCCCCTTCACATCCCACATCTCACATCTCACATCTCACATCTCACATCTCACATCTCACATCTCAATACTCATATCCAATCTATAAAATTATTACTACACCCGGTACGAAATGGCAACAGAGTTGTCCGTATAGTAGAAGGGCTTTAACATTTTATTGCACAACCGGGATTTTGTTATTATTATTACCAAAATCCTGTATGGATGCAGGTTACAGCTATAGCCAGGACATTCTAAACCGACCGTTCTATGAAATTACGACTACTCCTGTTCGTACTTGTCTTTGTAAACATAATTACCGGAGCACAGGCGCAACACCCCACACTCGACAACAGCTACAAGTCCGCTTACTATTATCGCATCAATGACCAACAGGCCCTGCAACTCTTCAGGGAGACACCCGGCATCCCGGACAGCACTTTTTTCACCAACCTGGCCTATATAAAGCCCTACCTTAGCGATAGTTTACCGCTTGCTCCCGGCAATTACCTGAGTGTGGCATTCGATGGGAGCCACCTGATCTACGCTTATCAATGCATTACGCCCTGGCGGCTTTACCTGCTCCAAAACGGCAAAGACCTGGTGGTACAGCTATTGGACCAGCACAGCCATCAAGCGATAAGCGTAAATAAAGTGAGCCTGGATAAACAGCCTATTCCCTACGACCCGGTAACACAGAGTTATACCCTGCGCGGACGAAAAAAAGGAGGCACGCTCTTTGTAACCGATGGCAACCATACCTATTACTTCAGTACCCGCAACACAGGCCCGCAAAAGATTCCGGTACTCCGGCGGCTTGCAACGCGCCGGCCCTTCCGGTATTTCCATACCCTATTCCAGCTCTATAACCAAGGCCTCTGCGATGTATTCCATTCCATAAAATACGGATATCCTTATGGCGCCGTTGCCGCCACCCGTTACGATGCCAGGTATATTGCCAACAAGATAAGTTCCCCCAGGGCGCCCCGGCAATACAAAAGTTATTTTTACTTCAGCAAACCCAAGTACCGAGAGGGCGATACCATAAAATTCAAAGCCCACCTGCTGGACGTTGCGAGCCAGAAGTGGTACGACCAGCCGCTAAAAGTCTTTATCGGCGATACATACGGACCGGATAAAGAGGACGACACCTATCTCGGTACAGCTTATTCCAGGGGGAAAGGCGCCGGGTATAGCTTCCGGTTTGTGTTACACGACAGCATGGATATATCGCTTGACGATGATTACAACATCTACCTGGAACAACCTAAGGACTCTACCGTAATCGGCAAAGGCAAATTTACTTACGAAGATTATGAATTAAAAAAAGCGATGTTTGCACTCGACCTGAAAGAAGACGAGCAGATCAAGGGCAAACCCTTTTACGTAAACCTGACCGCTAAAGATGAGAATGGCCTGCCCATGCCGGATACCCGCGTGTCGGTAACCGTAAAAGCCCAACAGGTAAACCGCGTTAAACCCGACCGGCTTTTTGTGCCCGATACCCTGTGGACCTACAGCACGACCATTACCAAAGGCGAAGACAAGTTACAAATACCCGATTCCATTTTTCCTGATGCCGCAGTACGTTACCGGTTGATCGTAGTGATGCAGAACAGCGAAAACGAACGGACCGACCTGGACCGGAGCATAGACTTCAGCCGCCGCACCGACAACCTGAGCATCAAATTACAAACAGACAGCATCCTGGTGGACCAACCGGAAAAAACGGGCGAAAAAATACAGGTATATGCCGAAGACCGGTTTGGCTTCCGTATACTCGACACCTTCGTTAAAGCACCCTGTACCCTGCCCCTGAACAACAATGCCGCTAAATATACGGGTGAAACCAAAGACGACGACCAGGAGCTGGACCTTGGAAATGCGGAGGACCTGGTAGCTGTCTATTGCAGCAAAACCATTGATTCTACTTTTATATCGATAGCCAACCCAAGGCGATTGCCAGCTATCTATCATATATACAAAAACGCTAAAGAAGTGCAACGGGGCACCTGGAAAGACTTTCCGCTGCAGTTTGCATCGCGGGAGGACGTGCTCTACAGCGTAGTGCTGGAATACGTATGGGCAGGCGAAACAAAACGGCAGCGCTACCGGCCCTTATATCCGAAAGGGAAGGTGAAATTCGACATCAAACAACCGGCAGTAATAACACCCGGCAAAGAGACCGACATACAGGTAACCGCTACCGACCAGGAAAACAGGCCCATAGCGGGTTTGAACCTGCTGGCCTACAGTTATACCCGTAAGTTTGAAAACCAGGACGAAGACCGGGACAATTCTGTGAACGACGCTCCCAACCTGCCTTTGATCGGGCTAAAAAATCCGGCCTGGAAGTTGAACCAAACTTTTGAAGTAGACGAAAAAGACAAAGTTGTACAGCAACCTTTGGATTACGCGTTCTGGAATGAGCGGATGTTATTCGATACCAATTGGGCCTATCGTTTCCGCTACCCCGCCGCCGACTCCTTCGAGTATACGACCATGGTCATGCCCGATAGCATTACGCAGGTGGCGCCCGTGGTGGTGGAAGAAGGTAATATCCAGGAAGTATACTATGTGCTGATGGATGATGTACCCGTATATTTCGGTTTTACCGATTACAAAATGCCCTATAGTTTCCAGGTCGATACCAATTTCCACAATTTCAGGATCCGTACCCGTAACCGCCTGGTGATAATCGAGCACATTAAAGTAAAGCCCGGGCACAAAACCCTGTTTTCGGTAGACCAGGGCCAGCAAAACGGTTTGTTCCGCTCCATAAACTACCCCGATAGCCTCGACATTTATGAACGGTCGCGATTACTGCCCTATATCATGGCGCTGCAAATGGAGCCGGAACAATTAAAATATGCTTATATGGAAAGCGACAGGGTAATAGACCTGAGTACCATAGGCTGGCGTGACCAAAAGACCATAGGCCCGGTAACCCAGCGCTACTGGCGCTTCCGGGCCTACGGCAAGTTTGACCGGCTCTTTGAATACGAACCGCAGTACACCTATACCTTATCGGCCAGCCTGGTAAAAATGAAGAGCAACAGCCCCAATCAGCTGTTGCCCATAAGGCCGCAATCCGGCCTGCCCGGTATCAATGATGAAGTGCTGAGCCGCGACAAACTGGTTGCCCGTTTTGAATATGACCTGCTCCAGGCCCGCAAAAGCACCTCCATCGACATGCTGAACAAGACGGTAACCGGCCCTGCCAGCCTGGATCTCGACTTTGCCACAGATCTGAAATACAGGCCGGCCAATATCATATTGGGCAAACCCAACGATTTTAATTTTCTCCGCATCTATGGCGGCAACATAAGAGATTTAGATAAAATACCAGCCGGCCAGTATCAGTTGCTATTGGTCGACGAAAACAACCAGTATAAAAAAACGGGCCTTATCGAGGTCAAAGCCAACGGCAGGAACTTCTACAGGATTACGGAAAAAGACCTGGAAACATTGCCTGCCAACGATATCAGGGATCTTAATAAAGTGCTGAGCCGCTTGTACCGTAAATCCGCGGACGAACGCGACACGTTTATCAACCTGGTTATGAAAGCCTATACCAGCGCGACCTACAAGGGGGCCTCAGCCGCCTACTCCGGTACGGTATATGATGAACGCAAAGAGCCCGTACCGGGCGCTGCCATTAAAATAGCCGGTACTTCGATAGGAACGGTATCGGATGCAGATGGGGTTTTCGAGATTGATATCCCCGGTAATATAGAGCCCCTGTTGATCATTTCAGCTACCGGTTATGGCGGGCAGAAGGTAACAGCAAAACGCAATATGGCCATCTATTTGGAAGTGAGCAGTACCATGCTCAACGAGGTCGAGATCTCCGAGCCTTACGGGCCAGCGGTAACCAAAGAAAGATATGTGGGGGCAGCGGACATCATTACCTCTAAAGAAATTTCGCTGATGCCCGTTTCGGATATTACACGGGCGGTAGAAGGCCATGCAGCCGGCATACAGGTTACCAATGGCAGCAATGGCCAACAGATCGTCAGTATAAGAGGAACCGGATCGCTTGTCGGCGATACCCTGCCCCTGATCGTGATCAACGGTATGCCCTACAATGGCGCCCTGGCCACCTTAAACACTTCGAAGATCGCCTCGATCCAGGTACTCAAAGATGCAACAGCGACAAGCCTCTATGGTTCGCGGGGGGCAAATGGCGTAATCCTGATCCTTACCCGGGAAGGCGCCGAACTGCCCGAAGAGATCAGGGCCGGCCTGCAGGAACCCGCGCCACCCATGCCCGAAGAGCTGATGGTGAGCGGCATGCGCAACAATTTCAGGGACGATGCCTACTGGCTACCCGACCTGGTAACCGATAAAGAAGGTAAAGTCAATTTCCCGGTAAAATTCCCTGACGATATCACCAACTGGAAGACCATAATCGTAGGCACCGATGATAAAAATCATACCGGCATGGATTTCGGTAATATCAAATCGTACAAGCCCCTGGGTGCATCGCTTTACCTGCCGCGCTTCCTGCTCGATGGCGATACCGCAATGCTTATCGGCAAATCGGTAAATTATACCACCGATACCCTGCCCGTTACCACCAGCTTTTACCATAATGGTATACTTAACACCGAAAGCAAAACACAACTCGCAAAGTATTACAACGACACCCTCCCGGTAAGCGCTTCGGGCATGGATTCGCTTACGCTCAAATACCTGCTGACTAAAGCCGACGGATATTTCGACGGAGAAGAAAGAACGATACCGGTACAACGTATCGGCACCAGGATCGCCAGGGGCAGCTTTATGGCATTAGACATGCCCGATACCACGTTCTCCATCCCCGCAGGCAATGCCAAAGACACGCTGCACCTGGCCGCAACGGCTTCGCTTACCGATATCGTACTGCGGGAAATTACGGTATTGCGCGACTATGGCTACCTCTGCAACGAGCAAATGGCCTCGAAAGTTATCGCCATGCTCGACAAAGAAAAGATCAGCAATATCCTGCAACAGCCTATTGACGAGAAAGACCGGACATACGTACAGGGCCTGATCGATAAAATAATTAAAAATAAAAACCAGGAAGGGCTCTGGGGCTGGTGGGGCAATGCCTATACCAGTTCCTGGATATCGGCCCATGCGCTGGAAGCCCTGCTCAGGGCAAAACAGGCGGGCTACCGGGCTTACTTCAAAGAAGACCTGTTCGTAAGCCGCTACCTCAGCAATCTCGAAAGAGATACCACCCTGGTGGATATACCCGCCCTGAAGCTGCTGGCGATGAGCTCGGCCAAACCCGACTTTGAAAAATACATCGGCCGTATGGAACGCAATAAAAACCTGTCGCTGCAGGACCGTTTCGAACTGATCGCGCTGCGCCAGAAGCTGCACCTGCCCTATAACCTGGATCGCCTGACAAAAACAATGGACAGCGATATTTTTGGTAATATCTATTGGAAAGATACCAGCGCCCTGGTGTACCGGAATGAAGTATTGACTACGCTCAGTGCTTTAAAAGTACTGCGTAACGATACCACAGCCACGATCAACAAACAAAAGGTCGTGAACTGGATGCTGCAGCAACGCAGGCCCGGGGGATGGCGCAATACCTATGAAAGCGCACAGATCATCGACGAGCTGATCCACTTCCTGCCCCTGAACAACAAAGTGGCCATGAAGCCCAGGATGCAGTTCAGCGGGGGGATAGCACAACAGGTGGATACCTTTCCCTACCACCGGTCTCTGCCGCTTACTATAGCAACTACGGTACATAAAACAGGGGCAACACCGGTTTACTTTACCTGGTACTACAGCAAGTGGGATACCTCGGCGGCCGCTTCGGGCAATAACTTCAGGCTGCAATCCTGGTTCGAGAACCGGGGTAAACACACCGGTTATTTGCCCGCGGGCGAACCGGTAACGATGAAAGTAAGGGTAGAAGTCGTAAAAAATGCAGAGTATGTGATGCTGGAATTGCCCATACCCGCCGGCTGTTCTTATAAAGACAAAAAACAACCCGGTACCAATCACGAATTACACCGGGAATATTTTGAAGACAAAGTTTCTGTTTTCTGCGAAAGACTGCCCAAAGGCACCTATGAATTTGAGGTAACGCTGTTGCCCCGGTATGCAGGACATTATACCCTCAACCCGGCCAAGGCGGAACTGATGTATTTCCCGGTATTTTATGGCAGAGAGGGTCTTAAAAAAATAAATATCCGAAACAATGAAAATCCTTAGTCCGTTATAAACCCGAGCCGGGCATTTTGGTAAACAGGACGTTTAAGCATTTCCTTCATTTTGATAAAACTATCGATAGGCCCCTGCGACGAGAGCGCATTGACCGCCCAGGCCGGAATCATGCCGCCCGGGTCGACCTGGAGGCTATAGCTAACGCTTACCCTGTTCTTGTCCAGGATGCGGATCGTCCACAAACCGATCGAATGATTGACCCGTACAATACCTTTTTTGTCGGCCACCCAGCCGGGAATAGCCGGTGCATGAACGGTTACGGTGCCGGATTCCTTGTCCTGCGATACTTTTACATGCGCCACAAAATCGCGGTTTTCGAGCGGCCAGGGCAGGTTTACCTCTGAATAGTAGTACAATTCGGCCGGCGACACCTGTTTGAGGAGCACACAGGATTTGGTATGCGACACCCAGTCTTCAGCGGCAGGCACATCGAGCAGCAAGGTCACCAGGGCCGAGGCGGTTGTATTGAGTTCACATTCGACCCTCAGGGCCTTGACCTTGGAGCCGGTAACAGGCTGGGAATAAACCTTAATACCTTGTTTTTCAGTAAGAAATTTCCAGCCCGATTGGGCCAACGCCCCGGAAACAGGGCCGAATAACAGGAGCAGACAGAGGAGGGAGCGGTACATTTGCGCGACCGAAGTTAAGGCCCCGGCCCTAAATTACCATAGTATTATCTTTGATACCGCTATCAGCAGGTTTTATGAAAGGTTAACGCCCCGTTGCCGCAGATATGTCCTAATTTTAGGTGTTTATGGAACAAGCACACAGGAAAGGTTTCCTATTCAGCAAGTATACCGCCCCCGACATAGCCCCCTTCGACAAGCTTTTCGAGATCTTTACAGAACTGATCACCCATACCTCCGGCGACCTCGACGAAGCCCTGTCCTGGCTGCGCGAACTGGACCAGGAGTATGAACTGACCGACGAAAACTATACGATCGACGACTTTATCGAGGATCTGAAAAAGAAAGGATACATCCGCCAGGAAGTGAGCAACGATGGCTCCGACGGCGGTTTAAAAATTACAGCCAAAACCGAAAGGACGATCAGGCAGCAAGCCCTAAAACAGATCTTCGGCAACCTGGGCAAAAAAGGCGCAGGCAATCACAAAACCAAATACTCCGGCAGCGGTGATGAACATACCGGCGAATTCCGCGAGTACCGCTTCGGCGACGGGCTCGACCGCATCTCGCTTACCGAAAGCCTGAAGAATGCCCAGGTCAACAACGGCTCCGACGAATTCCGGCTCACCGAAAACGACCTGGTGGTGGAAGATGCACAGTTCAAAGCCCAGATGAGCACCGTACTGATGATCGATATCAGCCACAGCATGATCCTCTATGGCGAAGACCGCATTACACCGGCAAAAAAGGTAGCCATGGCCCTGGCCGAACTCATCACGACCCGTTATCCCAAGGACACGCTCGACATACTCGTGTTTGGCGACGACGCCTGGACCATCGCTATTAAAGACCTGCCCTACCTGCAAGTGGGCCCTTACCATACCAATACGGTAGCCGGTCTGCAACTGGCCATGGACCTGCTCCGCAGGAAACGCAATACCAACAAGCAGATCTTTATGATTACCGACGGCAAGCCCAGTTGTGTACGCGAACGCGACGGCAGTTATTATATGAACAGCGTGGGACTCGACCAGTATATCGTAGAGCAATGTTATACCATGGCGCAGCAGGCGCGGAAATTGCATATCCCGATCACTACCTTTATGATTGCCAACGACCCTTACCTGCAACGTTTCGTAAACCAGTTTACCGAAGCCAACCAGGGCAAAGCATTTTATACCGGGCTTAAAGGGCTCGGCGAAATGATCTTTGAAGATTATGAAACCAACAGAAAAAAACGAATCAAATAAGCAAAACAACCCGATGGATACTACGCAGATCAAAACTTTAGGCGCCTTAAAAAAGGCCGGATATAACAGTAAAAGCATTAAAGATGAACTCCGGGATAACCTCCGGCAAAGGATCAGCAAGGGAGAAACCGTGTTTGAAGGGATATGGGGGTTTGAAAATACCGTTATACCCGAACTCGAACGCGCCATCCTCTCCCGTCACAACATAAACCTGCTGGGGCTGCGCGGCCAGGCCAAAACCAGGCTTGCGCGCCTGATGGTGAACCTGCTGGACGAATGGATTCCCTGTATTGCCGGCTCCGAGATCAATGATGATCCTTTAAAGCCCATATCCCGCTTTGCCCGCGACCTGATTGCCGAGCAGGGCGACGATACGCCCATTAGCTGGCTGCACCGCGACGAGCGCTTTTACGAAAAGCTGGCCACGCCCGATGTTACCGTAGCCGACCTGATCGGCGATATCGACCCCATCAAGGCCGCCAATTTGAAACTCTCTTACGCCGACGACCGGGTAATCCACTTCGGTATGATACCCAGGGCCAATCGCTGCATCTTCGTGATCAACGAACTGCCCGACCTGCAGGCCCGCATACAGGTGGCCCTGTTCAACATCCTGCAGGAAGGCGACATCCAGATCCGTGGTTTTAAAGTACGTATGCCGCTGGACCTGCAGTTTATTTTTACCGCCAACCCCGAAGATTATACCAACCGCGGTAGTATCGTTACACCGCTTAAGGATCGTATCGGGTCGCAGATCCTGACCCACTACCCCGAAAATATACGTATTGCCCGTACCATTACCGAACAGGAAGCCCGCCTGGACGGCCGCCAGACCGAAGGCATCCATGTACCCTCGCTGGCCCAGGACCTGCTCGAACAGATCGGTTTCGAGGCGCGCAAAAGCGAGTTTGTAGACTACAAAAGCGGTGTGAGTGCCAGGATGAGCATTACCGCTTTTGAAAACCTGCTGAGCACCGCGGAAAGAAGGGCACTGCTGGCCGGTGATAAAACCACCACAGTAAGACTTTCAGACTTTATGGGCGTGATCCCGGCTATTACCGGTAAGATAGAATTGGTATATGAAGGCGAACAGGAAGGTGCCGCCGCAGTAGCCGAACACCTGCTGGGCAATGCCATCCGTACGCTGTTTGCCGAATATTTCCCCCGGATCGAAAAGCTGGAACGCCAGCGCGAAGTAAGCCCTTACCAGGAGCTTACCGACTGGTTTACCGAAAACGAGCTCGAACTGCTGGATGAAGCCACCGATAAGGCGTACCGCAAACAACTGGATAGCGTAGCACCCTTAAAAACCTTGCAGGGCCGCTACCAGCCGCAAGTTCCGGCTGCAGACAAGTACTTCCTGCTCGAGTTCCTACTCTGGGGCCTCTCCGAACACCAGAAGCTGGGCAAGAACCGCTTTACAGAAGGCTACCAGTTCCGCGACCCGCTGGGCGCTTATATCAGCAAACTCTAAGCAATTTTTCATATCCTATACAAAAGCCTGCCTCCTATACGGGGCAGGCTTTTGTCTGTCATCATATTAAGTATCAAGTAGCAAGTATCAAGTAGCAAGTAGCAAAAGGGCGATTGTCATCCTGAGCACAGCGAAGGATCTCATTGGTTAGCTGGCTTTAATAAAGGAACGTGCATCAAAGGGAGTCTGTCATCGGGAGCCCCGCGAAGGAGCTCATTTTTTTAGTATCAAGTATCAGGTATCAAGTATTAAAGTGAACGCTGTCATCCTGAGCCTAGCGAAGGAGCTCATCAACAAGCTGGCTTTGTCGGAGTGATTGTACTGGAGGGTTACTGTCCTGCTGAGCGTAGCATACCCAGCCGGTAATAAATAGGGGAAAGTTAACCAGTGTCGCATCGGCGACTCCCGCTGTTAAGATCCTTCGCGAGGCTCAGGATGACATAGGACTAATTAAAATGGACAAGCTGCACCTACTCCCTCAGTAGCTGGCTTTATCAGCGTGTGTTATAGAGAGCATAGCGAAGGAGCTTACCGGTTAGCTGGCTTCATCAGCGTATGTTATAGAGCGCACAGCGAAGAAGCTTACCGGGCTTACATCTTCTCGAAGTACTTACCGGTGAACTTATAACGGATGGTGTTTTTCGTAACCTGGCCGTCTTCATACACTACCGGCAAGGTAATGATCTGCTGCACGGGATCATAACGGATCAGCGCATCATAAAAATGTCCTGTGTCCTCTATGGTAAAAAAGTCATACTCAAAACCGATATCATGCTGTAAGCCGGTTTTGGTTTTAATCAGCCTGGCCTTATCATCCAGGCGATCTGTAGTGATCGCAAACACCTCCAGGTTCTGGGTGCGATCCTTATTGGAAAGCCGGCTATTGCTCAATGCAAGATAATAGGTCTGTTGCGCCGCTTTAACGGTAAACAAATGAGCATAATAACCACCGGGATCCTCATCGCCGAAGTCCTGTACAAAGGTCCGGATGCCTTTTGCCGTTTTGTACTGGAATACATTTTTATAGAAATGCATGGAGCCCCCGGTCCAGGTATCCCAGCTGTAAATACGCAAGCGGCCGTCCGCCGATGTTAAGACCCAGCAGACCTGGCTATCCACAAGGGTTTTAAAAGGATATCGAAAACTTTCCGGGTGTTTGGTAAACATCGCTTTCATCCGGTTGTTAAAAGCGGCCCGGTAGTAGTCCGCGGTATCCGTATTTTCATAAGCGCCATTCACGATCGACATAAAGATCTGCGTCAGCTCTTTTTCCTCTTTGGCCAGGGAATACCCTTTCTGCGCGCAGGAAGTACCTGGCAGGGCTTGTAGCAGCAGGAAGGCAAACAGGGGTAACAGGATACGGCGCATGGTCGGCGAATTAAAAAGGAAAGGTACGCAGTACTACCGGCTATAAATACAAACAGCCGGTATTCGCCGGCTGTTTGTATTAAAACGTTTCATTATCGCGCAGGTACCGCCATTTACCAGGCGGCAATTGTCCCAGCTGTACTTTGCCCATGCGAATCCTTTTCAGGCCTACCACGTGCAGGCCAACCAGTTCGCACATCCGCCTGATCTGGCGCTTCTTGCCCTGTTTCAGGATAAACCGCAACTGG
Source organism: Taibaiella chishuiensis (assembly GCF_003014535.1). GTDB lineage: Bacteria > Bacteroidota > Bacteroidia > Chitinophagales > Chitinophagaceae > Taibaiella > Taibaiella chishuiensis. The sequence goes on from NZ_PYGD01000005.1 coordinate 122,848, forward strand.
TCTTCGTTCTGCCAGCTTACCCTGGCCGGTAATAACTTTTGCCCGTCCAGGCTGAGGCCATGGTTCAGCAGTTTCAGCCCGTTGTCGCTCAGGCGGCCGGTAACCCGCACCAGGTACTCCTTTTCGGTACTACTGGTTTCGCCGATCAGTTGTTTGGCAATACGTCCATCCTGTGTCAGTACCAGCAGGCCTACAGAGTCGATATCCAACCGGCCCGCAGGCGCCAGCCCATAGCGGTGTTGCTCCCGGAACCGTATATTACTTTTATCTTCCGACCACTGGTTAGCTGCTGTAATCAGCTCCACAGCCGCTTTATAGCCTTTTTCGGGCTGTGCGCTCACGTAACCCACCGGTTTGTGCAGCAGTATCGTTACCCGGTTGGATTGTTGTTGCTGTGCCTGGTTATTCAGGGTTATCTTATCGCTCTCCGTTACCTGCATGCCTTTCTCCCGCGTTACTTCCCCGTTTACCTTTACCCAGCCTTTCAAAATATAATCATCCGCCTCCCTTCGCGAGCAAAACCCGAGATGGGCCATACGTTTGGCCAGGCGCATACTGTCTTTCTCCATATTCATAAGCAACCGGTATAAGTAAGCCGGCTTCAAAGTTTAGCCGGTAAAATTACTGCAAAAAGCCGGAACTGTATGACAGTACACAGTAGTAGGGAAATAAAACGGCCGCTTCCACGCGGGAAACAGCCGCTATCTTATAGCTCTACCCGTTAAAAGTCGGGCACAGCACCGGAATCGCACCAGAGGTCGACCCGGACCGGTATACCTACCCCTGCACGTGATCAGTAGCTTTAATAACGGGTTCCCATGCCTTTGCTTCCTCCAGGATAGCAGCGGTCTTAGCCTGCAGCATGTTCCAGGCATCGGTTCCGACCGGCAGGTGTAGAGGCGGCTGCTCCATAGCGGCAAGCCGGATCAATACCGCGGCGAGTTTAACAGGATCGCCGGGCTGGTTACCGTGCAGACCGGCAACGGCTCCGCGGGTCTTGCCCACCGTAGCCCCGTAAGCCTCCAGCGCTGTTGCAGAAAAGCGGAAAGAATCGGCGGTTACGAAGTCTGTGCTGAACAGGCCAGGGGCAACGGCGGTAACCTTTATGCCCAATGGCGCCAGTTCCTGGGCCAGGCCTTCGGTAATACCTTCAACCGCATACTTGGTTGCGCCATACAGGCCAAGACCCGGCACTGTAGCGCCGTAGCCAAACAAAGAAGAGATATTGATAATATGGCCACCCTGTTGCGCCCGCATTACCGGCAATATCGCGCGGGTAAGGTTCAGCAGGCCAAACACATTGGTATCAAATTGCTGCCGCGCCTCCGCATCGGTAACCTCTTCGGTAGCGCCCAGTAGTCCGTAACCCGCATTATTGACCAATACATCGATGTGGCCAAAATGAGCCACAGCGGCCGCTACCCCTTGTTTTACCTCGTCTTCCCGGGTTACATCCAGGGTTACCACCATCAGGTCAGCCGGGTTGCCCAACTGCTCCTGCAGCCCGGTAGCATTGCTGCGTACGGTAGCCACTACGCGGTCGCCGGCTTCCAGGGCTGCTTTTACGATCTCTTTGCCGAATCCCCGGGATGCACCGGTAACCAGCCATACTTTTTGTTTTTTCATTTTAATTGTGTTGAGACGATTTCAAAAATGACCGATCGGTCATTTTAATTATAAAAAAAACCGGGACTCAGACCAGGTGGTTCCCGATCTCTTGTTTAATGATCTTACAAACAGTCTTCATTTTAGCATTATGTCCCGCCACACGGCTCATCATTACCCCACCCTCTATAAGGGCAAACATTTTGGTGGCAAACTCTGCCGGCTGCCACCGGCTGTCGAACGAACCCGCAGCAATGCCCTTGCGTACAATACCCGCAATACGGTTCTGCGCGGCATGCAGCGCCTTATCCACCTCAGCGCGGATCGCAGGGTACAGATCGTCGGCTTCCATCCCAAAATTGAGCAGGGGACAACCGCCCGCCACCGGCGGATGCATCGGATCGGCAAATACCTCCAGAAAGGCCAATAACCGTGCAGGGGCATCGGCTACATCACGTAAAGCACGTTCTACGCTGTCATTCAACAGTTGTATATTATATTTCACTACGGCCAGGGCCAGGTCCTCTTTATCTTTAAAATGGACATACAGGCTGCCCTTGGAAAGACCCGTAACGGCCATAACATCACTCATGGCTGTAGCGGCTATGCCCTTGGTATTGAATACCGGGGCGGCCTGTGTAATGATCAGCTGGCGCGTGCGTTCTGCCTTGTCTGTAGCGGGTATCATAATAATGCAAAGATAATGACCGATCGGTCATTGCCAAAAGTTTTTACCATAGTTTTATCTTATTAAGCTATACATTTGTCATTATCACAATACGGCAATATGGACAGGATATTCAGGAAAGGCGCCTGTGGCGCATTACTGGACGAGTATGAACAGGTAATCGATACCCTGAAAAAAGTGATCCGGCCCATCCCGGACAGCGAACTGGCAACTATAATCGACCCGCATACCGCAGACGATAATTGCAGGTCCCTGCAGGCTATCCTTAGTCATGTAGTACATGCCGGCTACGGCTATGCCACCAGTATCCACAACCTTAGCGGGCCGGCGCAAACACGACCCGGTAAAGCACTGCACCCGCAGACCGCTGCCTATCTCGACGATCTCGACCATATGTTCCTGTTCACCCAACAGGTATTCCGCGCTATCGAAGATGCCGACCTGGAACAAACAGATAACCAGCGCAAAATAATGTCGGGCTGGGGACAGGTATATGATATCGAACAGATGATGGAACACGCCATCGTACATATCATGCGCCACCGGCGTCAGATCGAGCGGCTCCGGCAGCAAAAGAGCGGGTAAAAGTATCTAGCCTTGGCCTCGCTTTTCATTAAATAAAAATTACATTAAAATTTATAAACCTTTTAAAGCAAAAATGTGTTACCTCATTTTGTTGCCTCTCTTTAACGATATAAAAATGCACCATTATGAAAGCACTTTATACCCTGCTTATCCTCCTGTTGCCTTTTTCGCAAAGCCATGCACAGGAGTTCGTTTTACCCCCTTTCAGCACCGATGTGCCCTGTTATGACGGTAGCGCCTACACGCTGAACGTACGTCTTAAAGTTACCGGCGTCCGCGTGGTTAACGTTTATTCCGATAACGGCGCCAGCGGTTCTTTTTCCTTCGAATTATTATTTGAGTACATCAACCTGTTTACCGGAACGGTCGGAACCGGCGCCACCTCGTTCTATACTTATGATGTAACCTTTTACTCCGACAACCCCAACCTGGCTTCTCCCCAGATCAGTAATAACCTGCCCGTACCACTGGTAACAGATACCGGCGATAATATTTCCCTGCACAACAACAACACGTATACCGGCTCTGCGTCCGCCATGGGACTTGCAGCCAACACTACCTATAACAGCCAGTCCGTTATCGACCTCTTTGGCTTCGACAGCGTTCATGTAAACCTCGGAGCACCTTGTCTTACCGCTACCGGAACCGCCGTACCGGTAGTACCGCTGCCCGTAACCCTGAGTGCCTTCTCTGTTGCCCGGAATGGAGCCGCTTTAATATTAAACTGGACGACCCGGCAAGAGCGCAACAATAAAGGTTTCCAGCTGCAGCGGAGCCAGGACGGCAAAGACTGGAGCAACCTGGTATGGGTTAACGCGCAGACACAAAACGGCAACAGCAACGAGGAGTTAAACTATACTACCCGGGACCAGGCGCCCGCTTTGGGCGACAACATCTACCGCCTGTTGCAGACGGACCTCGATGGCCGTACCGAAATCAGCAAAACGGTCCGTTACAATTTCACCAACAGTAATAACAGCAACTCCGGGATAATGGCCTATCCTGTGCCGGCCAACGGGCTGCTTAAGATAAGGTATACCGACCCGGGCCTGATCCCGGACCAGGTAAGCCTGTATGATATGACCGGCAAAAAAGTACTCGGTTATAAACCGGCCGGAACAGAAACCACGATCAACATCTCGCAGCTTCCGAATGGCAGCTATTGGCTCCGGTCCGGCATACAGTATCTCCGGATTACTGTTATACATTATTGATATGTACCCCGCATGGGCGAAATATAAGCAGAACAGGGTCCGGCGCCGGATCCTGTTCTGCGTTTACAAGAGAGTCGTGTTTTCAAAAATCACACAGACATAATTGTTTATACAGATCATCATCTGTAATTTTGAGCCAGGGCGCAAGCGCCCGCACAAACCATAAACAACATAACCTAAAACCGCATCGATGGACAATACCGCACAACCGGAACCGGTGGTGAATTGCCATACCCATATCTTTACCGGCGACCATGTGCCGCCTTACCTGGCCAAGACCTTCCTGCCCGGCTTCCTGTACTGGTTATTGCCACTCAACCTGGTGGTATACCTCTGCCGCAAATGGTACAAACAGGTCTATCCGCTGCAGTTCCGCCCGGCTTATAAACGCCTGCAACGGGTGGTGTATACCATCCGGATCTTTATCAACCGAACCTTCCTGTTGCTGGCATTCTATTGGATATTCGGTACCTGGCTCACCTTCCAGGTTTTTAATATTGTTGCCGCTTTCTCGGGACTGCAAACATCGCTGCCCGCCTGGATCCGCAGGGTACTGGCCTTTATGGCGCAGCACCGCCTGCTGATCAAAGAGCCCGGTACGATTTCCAGCATATTGTTGGTAATGGCCTTATGGCTGTTCTTCCCTACCGGCCGCAATTTCCTGCTCTTTGTATTTAAGAAGTTCTGGAGCATACTGGGTATGATGCCGGGCAAACAGACCAAGGAACTGGCCGGGCGTTATATGAATATCGGTCGCTTTGCTTTTTATGAAAACCAGAAAGATGTATTCCGCCGTTTGCAGCACCAATATCCCGATGGTACCCGTTTCGTGATCCTGCCGATGGATATGGAGTTTATGGGCGCCGGCAAAGTAAAACAGGATTACTACCAGCAGCTTCGGGACCTGGCTGCGCTGAAACAGAACGGCGGCGATATCGTACTGCCTTTTATCTTTATCGATCCCCGCCGGATCAGGCGGGATGCGGATTTCTTCCGGTATAAGATCGAAAACGACCGGGTAGTGTTGGAAGACTGCGTTGTAAAAGAGTATATCGAAAAACAGGGATTCTGCGGCTTTAAGATTTACCCGGCACTGGGTTACTACCCTTTCGACGAGGACCTGCTGCCGGTATGGCGTTATGCAGCCGAAAACGGTATGCCCATTACCACGCATTGCATACGCGGTACTATTTTTTACCGGGGCAAAAAGAAGAAAGCCTGGGACCGCCACCCGGTATTCCAACAGGCCGACGGTAACGATCAATACAGCCCGATGTTGCTGCCCGAACGGGCCAATAAAGACTTTAGCGTCAACTTTACCCACCCGCTCAACTACCTCTGCCTGCTCGACGAAACCCTGTTATTGCGCCTTTTGTCCGGCAAAGACATCCGGCAGGAAACCCGCGACCTGTTTGGTTATACGGGGCCGGAGCAACCCTTAAAACATAACCTCTCCCAACTTAAGATCTGTTTTGCGCACTTTGGCGGCGAAGACGAATGGCAACGGTACTTTGAGCTCGATCGCGATAATTTCAGCACACAGATTGTCAAACATCCGGGTATCGGGATTACCTTTTTGAAAAATGCCAAAGGCCAGGTTACGAAAGGCAAGCTGGAAATGCTGTGGAAAGGTACCGACTGGTATTCTATAATCTGTAGCATGATGTTGCAATATGATCATGTGTACAGCGACATCAGTTATATCGCACACGACAACAACATTCACGCCCTGCTGAAAAGGACCCTGCAAAAGGAAAACAGCAAATTGCGTCGTCGCGTATTATTCGGTACCGACTTTTATGTGGTAAGGAATCACAAGTCGGAGAAGAAGATCATGGCCGATACCATTGCAGGATTGAGCACCGAAGAGTTCGACCTGATCGCCAGGCAGAACCCAAGGCGTTTTTTGAGGTTAGATGTGAGGTATGAGATGTGAGATATTAGATGTTAGATGTGAGATATTAGATGTTAGATATTAGATGTTAGATATTAGATATTAGATGTTAGATATTAGATGTGAGATGTTAGATGTGAGATGTTAGATATTAGATGTGTCATCGGGAACACACGCTATTAAAGCCAGCTAATCAATGAGAACCTTCGCTGCGCTCGGGATGACAGACTCCCTTTGAAGTACATTCCTTTATTAAAGCCAGCTAACTGGTGAGATCCTTCGCTAGACTTCCGATGACAGCGTTCACTTTAATACTTGATACCTGATACTTGATACTAAAAAAATGAGATCCTTCGCTAGGCTCAGGATGACAACAACCCTCTAATACAATTACGCTAATAAAGCCAGCTATTGGAGGAAGTACGAGCAGCTTGTCCATTTTAATTAGTCCTATGTCATCCTGAGCCCCGCGAAGGATCTTAACAGCGGGAGTCACCGATGCGGCACTGGTTAACTTTCCCCTATTTATTGCCGGCTGGGTCAGCTACGCTCCGGATGACAGCAACCCTCCAGCACAATCACTCCTGCAAAGCCAGCTTGTTGATGAGATCCTTCGCGGGGCTCAGGATGACAACGAATACGTCAACAGTTCAAAATTCAAAACTCAAAATTCAAAATTTCCCTGCTGCGCTCCCGATGACAGCAATCCTCTGTAACAGCACGCTGGTAAAGGCAGCCAAGGGGTGAGATTCCTTTAATACATGCCCCTTTATCAAAGCCAGCCAATCAATGAGATCCTTCGCTGCGCTCAGGATGACAGCGTTCACTTTAATACTTGATACCTGATACTTGTTACTAAAAAAATGAGATCCTTCGCGGGGCTCAGGATGACAACCATATCTTGATACCTAAAATCTAATATCTAATATCTAATATCTAATATCTAATATCTAATATCTAACATCTAACATCTCACCCATCAGTTACCGAAGGTATAGGCAAAGTTCAGGGTAAAGTTCCGCGGGCGCTGCGGGTTTACCGACCAGTAACCGATATAATAAGTAGTATTGGTAATGTTGTTCAGGTTAAAGGCAATCCGGTAATGCGCCGCGCTGTAGGATATCGCTGCGTTTACCAGGGTATAGGCCGGCAGGTTGAATACACCGGTTACACTATTGTCGATCACTTTATAAGTACCGGCATAGTTGCCGCCGATGCCCAGCCCGAAGTTGCGGAGCGCTCCTTTCAGGAAACGGTAATTGGCCCAGAAGTTGGCCTGGTCCTGCGGCCCTTGTCCACCGGGTGCACGGCCGGGCTCGTTATAGAAGTCTTCGTTATTGCCTTTGGTAATTTTGGTTGTATTATGGCTGTAACCTGCTATCAATTGCAGACCCGGTATGGGGTGCGCATTCAGGTCGATCTCGAAACCTTTACTGCCCACTTCGCCGCCCTGCAGGGAGTTGTTCGGATTGGCAGGATCGGGATACACCCTGTCGGCCACGCGTATGTCGTAGTAGGAAACCGTAAAACCCAGCTTATCCGCGAAGAGCGTGGTCTTTACACCTGCTTCCCATTGGTTGGCATGCTCTGGTTTAAAAGACAGTACCCGGGGGTTCCTGCCATCGGCATCGGATACCGTTTGCGGCGATACGTTTACGAAGGCATTCATATAATTGGCAAAAAGGGATACCTTTTCCAACACGGGCTGGTACACCAGGCCGAATTTAGGCGACAGGGCGAATTGGTTAAAGTCATCTGCCGTTGTACTTTTTTCCCCTTTGGAGACAAAATAATCGGCCCGTAAACCGACCATTGCGATCAGTGAAGGCGTTATATTGAGTACATCGGAAACATAGGCGCTGTAAGCGCTGTTACTCACATTACTCTTCGTACCGCCGGTATTGGCCAGCGCCTGGTCCACAAGTGCGCGCGTCAGGTATACCGGAGCTACGGTATCGCCGGTAGCCGGGTTGATGTATTGCACCTCGGCCTGTTGCGGCGTTACGTGTCTTACGGTAGCCCATCCGGAGCCGTTATTGATCACGTTACGGTTAAAGTAATCGAGGCCTACCAGCAAGCGGTTACGCATCTTACTGATCTTAAAGTCGCCGTTAAAGTTCTGCTGTATGTCGGTGGTTGCCGTAGTCATCATCTCCTTATGGAAATACTGGCCGAAGTAATTATCGCCATAGTCGTCATCCCAGATATAGGAGTAATAACCATCCGACTTTACCGAACCGCGCGACACTACGGTTTGCGAGCTCCAGTTGGGCGACAGCTTGTACAGCATCTGGGCCTGCAGGTTAAACCTGGGGTTCTTCAGCGTAAGATCATTACTCATAAAAGATTGGCGGTTGTCCAGGTTCAGGGCCGCGATGTCTTTGTACAATAAAGGATGGGCGCGGTCGGAATGAAAGAAGATCGGCGCTACGGCACGCTCCTCCTGCAGGATTTCGGTAAGCACCTGGAACGACAGTCTTTCGTTGACTTCGTAAGTCAGGGAAGGCGCAATGAAAAACGATTTCTTGAAGCCCGCATCCTGGAAACTGTTTTCGGTATGATAAGCGGTATTGATGCGCAGGGCTATTTTCTCTGTTTTGCTTAAAGGTGCGTTTACGTCGGCGGTAACCCGGTTCAGTCCGAAACTGCCCGCTGTATACGATACCGCGCCGCCGAAATCGAAGTAAGGTTTCTTGGTTATGGTATTGATCATACCGCCATAAGCATAGGTAGCGCCGCCGAACAATGTGGCTGAGGGGCCTTTGATGACCTGTATCTCTTCTACGTTGGCCAGGTCGAGATTACCGCTGGTAAGACCGGGCAGGCCATTGATCAGCGAAGGCTGGGCTTCGAACCCGCGTAAGGCGAAATAAGTAGCGCCATCGCTGCCCCTGCCCGTAGACTCCCAGGTGCGGGCAATACCGGGTACATTGCGCAGGGCATCGTCATAATTGGTAATGCCCTGTTGGCGCATGGTTTCGATCGACACACTGTTATATACCTGGGGATTCTCCAGGTTTTTAAGCGGCATTTTTGCCACTACGGTATTCACTTTATCCGAACGGTCGAAGGGCACCACCACTTCTTTAAGCTGGGCGGCATTCTCTTTCAGGATAAAACTCAGGGTAACGGTTTCGCCTGCTGATAGGGTTACGGGCTGCTCCTGCGGCTCCAGGCCTACCGAAGTAGCGGTGAGGATATAACTGCCCGCGGCAATACGTTTGAGCTGAAAAGCGCCACCGGCGCCGGTTACCGTGCCTTTGGCCGTACCCTTCATACCGATTGTCACCCATTCGGCGCCCTGGCCGTCGGCGGTTTTAACTACGCCCTTTATGATGCCATCCTGCCCGAAGATAAACGGGACATACAGGAAAAAAGAGAGGAACAGGAGCGGTAATTTTCTGATCATGTGCGTTTTTGTTTGTGTATTAAAAAGGAGCAAAACCTTTACCTGCAGCAGCTTACAAGCCGTTGCTGATTATTTTTTTGCCGCGCAAAGGTATTACACAGAAAAAACAAGAACGATCAAATGCAGTAAATACTTTTGTAAAATGTTTATGACAAAAAAAGCCCTTGCCTGCTGATGCGACAAGGGCGGAAAGATGTTCCCAAAGGAAGTATAACACTTTAGCAGCGGGTAAGAACCGGATTCCGGCCGGTTAATGCGCCTGCTGGTCTTTTAATACAACCGTACCCATATGGGTATTATCGACCACGACCATCAATACCGGGCGTATCGTATAGGATTGTTTGGCGCCCTTTATCGTCTCGTAGGTAAAGACCAGTTGATCACCCGTCTCCTTTTTAAGGCTTATGGGCTTCAGTTCGGTGGCCATATCGGTTTCATCTGCCACGACTGCGATCACAAACTGTTTGGCAAAATCAATAGCGGTGGGCATACCATTTTTCCCCATATGCGCCGCCGCTCCGAATATATTATCGAAGTCCTGCTGCGTGGTAATGCGGGGAGCAGGTAAGGGCCCTGGCTTCACGGTGTTTTTTACAAAGTACCCCTCGGCCACGGTATAGGGAACGTCGGCGGTCGCGGGCGCCGGGCTGGCTTCCTGTACAGGTGCCGCCGGCAAACTGTTTTCGGAGGTTTTACCGCTGCCGCAGGACTGCAACAGGCAAACGCCCAGTAAGGCAACAATGGATGTTTTGTATAGCATAGCTGTCCGGTATTTTTAACAGTTAGGTTTTGATATATGTGTTAGTACGTGCATACGGATACAACACGCTTTCGGCCGGGCTATCAGGCCGGGCTCACCTGGCGTTTCGCCGTTTTCAGGGTTACTTTATCGATAGCGTTGATCCGCAGGAATACATAGAAATCATCGTCATCATCATTGATCAGCAAAGTATGCCGCTCTTTGTAACCGTTGTTCAGGTGGCGTTTAATCAGCGGAATACCAATACCGGCACTGTGTTCCTTGTTCCGCACCCCTTTCTTGTTATAGACCGCGAATATCAGATCGCCCTTGTCTATTTTAAGCTGGACCACGATACTTTTTACCGGGTCGTAGTAGGCGCCGTGTTCGAAAGCATTCTCCACGAAGCACATCAGTACATGGGGCAAAATACGATAGTCGGCATGTGCCGGCACAGATTTGGAATAGGAAATATTAATATCGGGATACCTTCTTTTGTAAATAGAGATAAGACTTTCCACGGTTTCGATCTCGCGGCTTAATGCGATCATGCCATCGCTGCCCGTTTTTACAACGGAGGATTGCATGATGCTCATCAATGCATTCATATCGCGGCCCAGGCCCGGCGATAAGGCTTCGATCTCATGCCGGAAGGAGTCCAGGGTATTAAACAGGAAATGCGGGTTGATCTGGGCTTTTAAAGCGGTATTTTCCAGCTCCAGGTTCTGCTGCTTCATTTTCTCGATTTCGAGGTCTTTAAGCCGTAACCGGTTGCGCTTGTCCATGCGGGCGAACCAGTAACTGGTAGAATACACCATGAAACCGAACCACTGCCAGGTAAAGACAAGGATGATATAATAAGGCGATGTGCCCGCAGTAGAAGGGGTAACATGAAAGAGGTAGGGATCTATGATAAAGGCAAACAAATAACGCAATAATACGCTGCCGGCCCATAGCCCTACCTCTGCTATACCAAACTTGAAGTATTTGCCCGTCTCGTAATAACGGGGCAATACCCATAGTGCATTCACATAAAAGATCAGGGCCGAGATCAGGTTAGATACTATGCCCTCATAAATAGTGCCCCAGAGGTCGTGGCCAACATGTACAAGAATAGATAAGGTTACATAAGCAACCCAAATCAGTAAATGCCAACCTGCTTTTGGTATACTACGATTCATGCTCCGGATTGTTTTTAATTGGTCAGATATGCGGCAAAAAATGATCGATATATGACAACAAAGTTGAATCCGAAGATATATATTTTTATTGATTAGTTACAACACATTCGTTTCTTGTGTTGGGATAAAAATAGGGAGGAGCATTGTAAGGTGGGGCACAAAGATACGTTTCGCGGGGGGCTGCAAGCGCTTCCTCTCCGGCCCGTACAGCCTGCATTACATCGGGATTCAGCCTGATCAGGCTATGCTTTTTCAACACCAGCTTTTTGTTTATTTGTTTCATAATGAACGTTTTTTCAGAAAGTTAAGACAAATAATTTTCAGTTTCGCATAAATCACAAAAAAAAAGAAAATATTCAACAACACAAGTAAAAATTATCTATAAAATACTAAAAACTAAACACTTGAATACAAACATAAAACATATAAACCCGTATAAAAATGGCCTTAAAGCCGCTAAAATGGCTTGATGACCGGAATAAAAACAAGACCAATAAAACACGTTGTAACCCGGCATTGCCGGTCTTACATTTTTAATAAATTTAACATTTTCGACAGCCATAAAATAGCCCCGAGCAGGCATTTTTTCCGGGCTTTTTCTTTTTTAACAGCGAAAGCCGATAATTGTTTTAATTTTTTTAATAAGTTCTATAAAGTTTGTCCCGCCCTCTTTTTGGCTTCTTTTGAGGCACAAGATCAACATGTAAAAAAACACAAAACTGTTGTTATCTGAACCTTTTTTAGGGCCGGACAGGGCGCCGGAGCGAAATGCGTGCTTGCAGCAACCAGGATCAAGCGGAATTTCGGGTCAAGCAGAATTTCTGGGGGATAAAAGCCTTGTTCTTAAAACGAATCATCATTTTGCCAGATCCCTATTTATTTGCTTAGCTATTCTTAGTGCCTCGCTACGAATTTACATGGCCTGGCAGCTACTACTATTTGCATCAGTGGAATACGTTTTTTCTCGCAGCGATACGGCGACACAGTGAATGGGTGAATATTGATCATAACATCTGGCCACCAACCGCATAGGAATGCTTTGCTAGACGCCCATTACATGCATTGCCGGGCGTCTAGCCAGGAAACAACCAAACATACCGACCTTTAGAAAAAGGGCGTTAATAAACCGCGTAGCGTTCATGAGCACCAACAGGAAAATAAAAAATACAGCGAATAAATGCTGCAGGACGACGTATAGAAAGAAATACAGTTCCCACAGTCTGGCCCTGTACCTTAGTTCGTTCGTCATTCCTTCGTCCATTTTTTGCTACCGCCCGGACTTATTTCTTTTAGGCGTACAAGGCATTTTTAGCACTTTTTCTACAGTCTTGATTTTTGCTTCTTTGTATTAAGACAAAGAAGAATAAAAATCAGGGTAAGTATACCGGAGCCCCCAGGTATTCCGCTTGATCCGGAATTTCCAGGTGGACATTAAGCATCGAGTTTGCAGATATGTTCCCGTAATTATCAAGGGAAATAATAGGGTGCGCTTAGGCTATCCAGAATAGATAAATGTACTACAATACCAGAGGTCCTCGCGGGCGAATGTGATCCCGTGAAATTTATATTTTCTAGCCGCGGCACTGCGAGAAAATAAAATATGGGTTGAAATAAAAAATTCCCGCGTAGTAACGGGAAAAGAAAAAAGCCTGGTGAACCAGGCTTTCCGGATAGTACCGGGGGGAGTACCACCCTCTTCTTAAAAAAACGAGGTATAATGAGGCATTTATGCCAGGATCAGCGACCTGATGTTTACGGTGTAAAAGTGCTCATAATTCATGATACAGTCTACATAACGCTGTTAATTACTGTAAATACAACGCGTTAATTACTGTAAAGCACTTTAAAACAACAGTTTCACAAGCAACAGGTGTTGCCCCCTTGCTGCCCTCATTCTACCAAGAAATGTGCTACAAGGCTTGTATTCCCGGCACAAACACCTATCTTGTTTTTATATACCTGTTCACAACCCTGAAATCATTTCAACTACATGGCAAATCCCAGTAAATTTTACCTGACCCATATGAACGCACGTACCCAATACCGTGCCACCTGGGATCCTACCAAGAAACTGGTTATCGGTTATATCGGCAAACTGCAAAACGGCGTACTGAGTATTTATTCTTCCCTTGAAAAAGAGGGCATTCCGGCACAGGTGCAGATCGACGACTCGGGTGCAGCCATGGATTATACCTCCCACGATAGTGTCAGTATTACCACCAAACTGGCCGGATCGTCGCCGGTAGCCGGTAGTGTGCTGACCGACCTTGATGCGGGTTTCAGCCTGGCCTTTAAAAGCGATCGCAGTATTGTTTTCCAGACCAGTAACCACAAAGTGCACCAGCTCGTTAACCTGGCTGAGATCGAACAGGCCGTGCTCGACAAATACGAAAATGGAAGCTGGAATAAGGAATGGCTGATCGTTACGGAACTGGTAGAGGCCGATTCGGCTACCATCATTATTTCCAACAGCAGCAACGGTGTACTCGACCTGAAAGCCAATGCCAGTGCGGGCACCGCTCAACTCAGCCTGGCCAATGCCGCCCTGGGCCTTTCTGTAGCCAGGGAGCAAGGCAGTACACTCAAATACATTACCCAAAACGGGTTAACCCCGCTCTACCGGGTCATGGGTATCAGGCATCCCTTCCTGGGCGACCCCTCGTTGCATACAAAAAGCATTCCTGCTACAGGCGGGCAATACAGCCCCTTTCAAATACAGGAATTTGACGAGCGCGAACTGGCGGATTAAGCAAGCCGGCATTTCCGGATACCGGCTAAAAAGAGCATTTACAGGCAGTTTCCGAAAAACAGAACAGAACCGAAGGAATACAAAACTAAATTATATACCTAATAAAATAAGGCATAAAAAAAGGGCAGGTGAACAACACCTGCCCTTGCTATAACACGGATCTTTATTTCAGATCGAAACGATCGAGATTCATGACTTTTACCCAGGCCGCAACAAAATCTTTTACGAATTTATCGCCGGCACCGGCGCTGGCATATACTTCCGCAATAGCCCTGAGTTCGGCATTGGACCCGAATACAAGATCGGCACGGGTAGCGGTCCATTTACGGGCGCCACTGGCACGGTCGGTACCTTCGTATAATTCCTGGTCGCCGTCTATTGCTTTCCAGGCCGTATTCATATCCAATAAGGCCGTAAAGAAGTCGGGACTCAGCTGCCCCGGGCGTTGGGTAAAGACACCATGGGCAGAACCGTCAAAGTTGGCGTTCAGCGTGCGCATACCGCCCACCAGAACGGTCAGTTCTGGCGCTGTAAGTGTGAGTTGTTGCGCCTTGTCGACCAGTAATGCTTCTGTAGGAATAGCAGAGCGGGTTTTACGATAGTTGCGGAAGCCATCGGCTTGCGGTTCGAGATAACCGAACGATTCCACATCGGTCTGGTCCTGCGTAGCATCGGTACGTCCGGGTGTAAACGGCACAGTAACGGTAAACCCGGCATCGGCCGCCGCTTTTTCTACCGCTGCACTACCCGCCAGTACAATAAGATCGGCCAGTGCAATTTTTTTACCGCCGCTCTGCGCCGCGTTAAAGGCCTGCTGGATGCCCTCCAGCGCCGACAGGGTTTTCGTGATCAAAGGTGTATTGTTGACCTGCCAGTACTTCTGGGGGGCCAGGCGGATACGCGCGCCGTTAGCGCCGCCCCGCTTGTCGGAACCGCGGAAAGTAGACGCAGCAGCCCAGGCCGTGGTTACCAGTTCGGGTATACTAAGACCGGCCTCCAGTATTTTGCCTTTTAACGCGGCAATATCATTATTATCAACCAAAGTATGATCTACCTCCGGTACGGGATCCTGCCAGATCAGCACTTCCTCCGGCACCTCAGGACCAAGGTAGCGCGCACGGGGCCCCATATCGCGGTGGGTCAGCTTGAACCAGGCGCGGGCAAAGGCATCGGCAAAGGCATCGGGATTTTCGAGGAAACGCCGTGATATTTTCTCATAAGCCGGGTCGAAGCGCAGGGAAAGATCGGTGGTCAGCATGGTAGGCAGATGCTTTTTTGAAGAATCGTAAGCATCGGGGATAATTGCCTCAGCATTTTTAGCGACCCACTGGTGTGCGCCGGCAGGGCTTTTGGTCAATTCCCAATCGTAGGCAAATAGGTTTTCGAAAAAGTTATTGCTCCATTGTGTGGGGGTTTTGGTCCAGGTTACTTCCAGGCCGCTGGTAATCGCATCGGCGCCCTTACCGCTGCCATAGCTGTTTTGCCAGCCCAGTCCCTGTTGTTCCATGCCCGCCGCTTCGGGTTCTTTACCCACATTGTCGGCCGGGGCCGCACCATGCGTTTTACCGAATGAGTGGCCGCCGGCGATCAGGGCCACGGTTTCTTCATCGTCCATAGCCATACGGCCAAAGGTATCGCGTATATCTTTAGCGGCTGCAATCGGATCGGGGTTGCCATCCGGGCCTTCGGGATTTACATAGATCAACCCCATCTGTACAGCGGCCAGCGGCTTTTCGAGGTTGCGCGAATGTACATCGCCATCAGCATCATCGTCCGTTACTACAACGCCGTGGTGTTCGCGCACGCCATCCGAACCATGGGCATAACGGATATCGCCGCCCAGCCAGGTGCGTTCCGAGCCCCAGTATACATCTTCATTAGGTTCCCATACATCTTCCCGGCCACCGGCAAAACCGAAGGTTTTAAAGCCCATAGACTCCAAAGCAACGTTACCGGTAAGGATCAGCAGATCCGCCCAGGAAATTTTATTACCATATTTCTGTTTGATGGGCCAGAGCAACCGGCGTGCCTTGTCGAGGCTTACATTGTCCGGCCAGCTGTTAAGCGGGGCAAAGCGTTGCTGTCCCTGTCCGGCGCCGCCACGGCCATCATGCACACGATAGGTGCCGGCACTGTGCCAGGCCATACGAATAAACAAACCGCCATAGTGGCCAAAGTCGGCCGGCCACCAATCCTGGGAGTCGGTCATCAGGGCATGCAGGTCTTGTTTCACGGCTTCCAGGTCCAGGCTATTGAAGGCTTCGGCATAATTGAACCCTTTATCCATCGGGTCGGATAAAGCCGAATGCTGGCGAAGCGTGCTTACCCTTAACTGGTTAGGCCACCAGTCGCGGTTCCTCGATCCGCTGCCTGCTACTTCTTTCAATTGTCCTCCCGAAAACGGACACTTACTTACGTCTCCCTGAGGGTGTTGTTCACCGGAGCTGTGGGGCTTGTTGTTTTCCATAAGCTTGTTTTGTTTTTTCTAAATCAAATTTATCAAAGTTTCCCGACCGTTGTATGCCGGGGAAGATAGAGTAATTTTAGCCGGAAATAGAGTAATTCGATAGGCAACCCGGGTAATACACCTGCAAAACCTTACCCATAAAGGATTACAGGGCATCTGTAATGGTACCTGAAACAAGGCGGGAAGGGTACGGTTGCGGGTAGCAGGCTAAAAGTTTAAACAGGCTTAGCATAGACACCGCAGAATTTCCACTAATTTCGAATGCCCTTTTTTAGCGGGCCCCTACCTATGAACAACATGAAAGCTATCGTTTACCGCAAATACGGTCCGCCCGACGTGGCCCGACTCAGTACCCTGCCCCGGCCTGTACCCCGCGACAACCAGGTGCTGATCCGGGTAAAAGCAACCACGGTAAATCGCACCGACTCCGGCTTCCGGAGTGCCGAGTACTTTGTATCGCGCTTCTGGAGCGGCCTGATCAGGCCCAAATACCCGGTACTGGGTTGTGAGTTTGCCGGCGAGGTTATAGCCACCGGCAGTAAAGTAAAACAGTTTAAGGCCGGCGACCGGGTTTTCGGATACAATGATAAAAGTTTCGGCGGCCATGCCGAGTATATTGCCGTAGACGAGACCAGTGCCCTGGCCTTAGTGCCGGCCAGCCTGGATTATGATACCGCAGCGCCGTTAACCGAAGGTGCGCACTACGCCCTTAACAATATACGCGCCGCTAAAGTAAGTCCCGGACAACAGGTACTGGTTTATGGTGCAACCGGGGCCATTGGCACGGCGGCGGTACAGCTGCTCAAACACTTCGGTGCACGCGTTACCGCGGTGTGTAATACTAAAAATGTAGCGCTGGTGGAGCAATTAGGGGCTGATGTTGTGATCGACTACCTGCGCGAGGACTTTACCCAGACCGGCGAGCAGTATCATTTTATTTTTGATGCCGTAGGCAAAAGCTCCTTTACAGCATGCAGGCCTTTGCTTACCCCGCAGGGTATTTATATTTCAACGGAATTGGGAAAACGAGGCGCCAATATCTTCTATGCCCTTACCACTGCACGTTCCAAAGGACAAAGGGTACTGTTCCCGATCCCGGTCATCGACCAGCAGGATGTACTCCTGTTACAAGAACTGGCGAAACAGGGCGCCTTTACGCCTGTGATAGACCGCTATTATAACCTGGAAGAGATCGTGGAAGCTTACCGTTATGTAGAGACGGGACAGAAAACAGGGAATGTGGTGATTAAGGTAGCCTAGCAGGGAATGGTTATTTGCTTTACAGCAAACGGCGCTGCTGATGCATGCTGCCGTATACGGCAAAAAAGGCAGTAGGATACCGCCTTTAATGCACTGGTTCAAATTCGTACTGGTTCCGGATATACCGGTTAAAGTAGCGGCCTTTGCTCTGCGCCTGCTTTAAACCTTCGTAGATCCAACCCGGAACATCCAGGTAGTTATAGTAACGGCCGGATACGAAGAGGAGGGTCAGGATACGGGTATCCCGGTCATAGGTAAATCGTTGGATGACGGATGAAGGCATGGACGTGTCATACAGGAGCCTTTACGCAAGGAAGCCCTGCAGTTATAACCTGTGATTACCGATATTGTTTTATATGCCCGGGCTTTATTTCTAAAAGATACGGCTATCTTTTCCTGGCTTTGAAAGCCCGGGGCTCATCATGAAACACCAGTTGGCTGCCAGTAAGGAGGAATGCCGGTACTGCTTTACCCTGCAACATCGCCGGCATCCATTCGGGACTCTCATTTACGATCTTATCGATCACCGGGGTATATATGCGATCCTCCAGGTCCATACGGGAATAATAACCAGGAGCCGACGCTGCAGGCTGGCCGCCCACGCGGTCGATCGGATTGCGTGTACTGTAAGTGACCGTCACATCATAATATACGATTTTACCTTCGGCATTGACCACCATATTTACCAGGTCGATACGCAACAGACTATCGGGAACGGAGCCCAGTTGTTCCAGTAGTTTCGCTTTCAGGTACTCATGAACACTCTGGTTCTTGTATCGGAATTGCGGTACAATAGCTGTAGGTATACCTGTAAAACTGCTCTCGGGATAAACTTCCGCCCCGTTCAGTGCAATGATCTGCGGATCCGGTATCGCCCAGATCTTTTGCACCTCTTTGGTAACGGCATCCTGCACCAGGATGGTGTCGACAACGTCCATTCTCCATTTAAGTATATTGCCCCGGTAAGTGGTGGCATCACCAGTGCGGACCCTATTACCGGAGTCATTGGTACGTGCCATCAGCAATGTACAGCCCATCAGGGCGGGTACCAGGGCCAGGTATTTCCAGGTACTCTTTTTTCCTGCTTGTGTAAGCATAGCGATTCTGTTTTTTATGGGTGAATAATGAAAAGAGTGAGCAATAGGATGCGGGGCTTTTAACAGGGTTTGCTGCAGCAGGAAATGGCCATAGCTATAAGGGTCGTCGCTTGCGGCGTAGTGATCGGCTTCGTACTCATGCTGTAGTTTAAGCAGGTGCCGGATACGCCATACCAGGGGATGAAACCAGAACACCACCAGGAAACACTGCAGGATCAGCACGTCCAGCCAGTGCCGGCTTTGATTGTGGGTATCTTCATGTTTCAGGATAAACCTGATCTCCGTATCGGAGTAGACTTCCGGCCTGCCAATGAAGATCCAGCCAAAGAAAGAAAAAGGCGCATGACTCCTGCCGGTATTGAATATCCTGTGCCCTTCATATACCTGGTAACTCCCGTAGACCGCCTTTCGAAAGATCAGCACGACATCGTAAAGGCAAAGCAACAATACCACCAGCGCACCGGTATAATAAAGCCCTTTCAACCAGGCGCCCAAACCCGGCTGTTCTGTATCCATGACCTGTGCTACCGGTCTGGCTTCGAGTTGTTGCAGTGGCTGGGTTATCCGCGACAAGGTAACTATGCCGGTATCAGCCGGCGCAGCTTCGGGTAAGGTAAGCGGCAAGGCCGGCAGCACCACACCCAACACAAGGGTAAGCAACAGGTAAAGCCTGTTGAGCCTGTAATAAGGAGACCGGCGGTAAAGCAGCTCAAAACAAGCCAGCAGCAGGCTCCATACAATCGTAACTTTAAGGAGATAGATCCACATAAGAACCGGGGTTTATTTTTTTAAGGATTCGAGTTGCTTCATGAGTTGCGCCAGCTCTTTAAGATTGAGCTCGTTCTTTTCTACCAGGAAGGACACCAGTTGCTTTGGAGAACCGTCGAAATAGTTCTCTATCCAACCTTTCAGGCCGCTTTTGGTATAGTCCTCTTTGGGGATCAATGGAAAATATTCATGCGTCTTGCCATAAGCCTTGTGGCCAACAAAACCTTTCTTCTCCAGGATGCGCACCACCGACGATACGGTACTGTGGGGTATATCCGGGTCGCCAAGGGCTTGTATAATGTCGCGTACCAGGCACCGTTCCTGCTCCCATATCACCTGCATAACCTGTTCTTCAACTTTTGTAAGTGCTACCATAACGTAATCTTATTTTTTATAACGTAAAACTACGTTATAAATTTGAACAATACGCCACGTGCGGTAATATTTTTTTTGCTACGGGGATATAACCGGGTAAAGCGACCCGGTATCAACAAAAAAAAAGGAGCGCAACCCGCATTCCCGGATTACGCCCTTTCAACAGTAAATGGCAGCATCGTTATTGTTCTGCGTGGCCCAACTGGTCTACAATTTCCTTAGTCAGCTCGAGGGCCAGCGGCCGATGACGGGCCTCCAGCGCGGCAACAACTACCGTTGCGTTCAGCCCGGGAATATAAATGGCATCCGTGCCCAGTCCGCCACCATGGTTATAGGCCGTAAAGCCCGACACCTTTATCTTACGGATGCCAAGGCAATAATTGATGTTCAGATCCGGCGGCACATCGGTATACATCCGGGCCAGCAAGCGCGGGTCGGTAATTACCCGGCCCGTAAACAGGTACCGGAAATACATCGCCATATCGGTTATGGTAGCCACCATACCCCCACCGCCATACAGATCCCAGGACGGATCCAGGTCGTAGGTATCCCAGGCAAACTCGTCCCAGTACTGGTGAGCACGCGGGGCAACACCTGCTGGTGCGCGCTCCAGTTTGGCAAACCAGGTGGCATTCAGTTTAAGTTTATCATAGTTCAGCAACCGGCGCATGGCCTGGTAAAAAGGTTTCCGGGTACAATGTTCTATCACTTCGGTAAGCAACAGGTAATTAATATCGGCATAACGGAAAGTATCGCCCGGCGCGGCAAGCGGCTTACCCATACCCGCAGCCCTGGCCACCTGTTCGTCGCGGGTCCAGGCATGTTGTTTATGGCTGCCGATAAATTTAAAATAACCTTCGTCTACATAATCACGGATGCCGGAAGTATGCGCAAGCAAATGCTTCGGGGTTATGATCGCCAGGTCGTAACCCGCAGCCGATAAACTCTTCCGGGTTTTCGTACCCAACAGGGGGCCTACCGGGCGATCGATATCCAGGAGGCCCTGCTCCTGCAAGCGCAGTATAGCTGCCGCTACGTAAGGTTTGGTATTACTCGCGATCAGCACCGGCCGGTCGGCGGTGAGCTTTTGTTTGGTTTTCCGGTCGGCATAGCCCACGGCATAACTCCAGGATAGTTGCTGATCCGGCGCTTCTACATGAACGAGGAACCCGGTCGCATCAGGGTGGGCAGCATACACCGAATCGATAAAGTGTTGCAGGCGGTCGCGGGAAAATTGCGCCTGTGCCGGCACTGCCGACAGGCAAAACAACAGGAAGTACAAACACGTTCGCATAGAGAAAGACAGATAAACTTGAGTAATAGTGCCTGCAGTCCTTTGCAGGCAGCGACTAAGTCCATAAACGGATGACAAAACTAAGGGTTAAATACCAGATGCCCTGCGCCGCACCAATGCCGGGTACGGACATACATTGATGCTGCAGGGCGCAGGCCGGTTGACCTGCTCCCTGCAACAACTTACTGCTTTAACCTTATCTTTTTTATGCCTTATGATCAAAAGCGCCGGGCATAAACAGTTTCCGGGTATAATCGACGTACTCCTGGTCGGCCTTACCGCCATTACGCAATTGCAGCATCGGTTCGATATCGGGACCCGCTACATAACGCAGCTGCTGCGTACCGTCTGTCGCCGCAGTATAGATTACCTGCGCCACATCAGCGGCAGAGAAGAGATTGTCGCCACCGGCAAAGGATTGGAAAAAGGTAGTCATTGATTCGGAGAAAGCCTGGTAATCCTCCAGGCTGGCATCGGCGGCAAATTCCCCGCCGGCCCGGTCATAAAAGGGAGTAGCGATATAACCCGGTTCTACGATCTTCACTTGTATCTGCTGCGACGCCAGCTCGAAAGCCAGGGACTCTGAAAAGCCTTCTACCGCGAACTTAGAGGCGCTATAGACTGACAACAAAGGAGTAGTAACACGGCCGGCCCCGGAGGATACATTGACAACCGTACCCGATTTATGCGCCCGGAAATGCGGCAATATAGCCCTTGTAACATGCATCAGCCCGAATACATTGGTATCGAATTGCGCCTGGATCTTGCCGGGGGTAATGGCTTCGAACAAGCCCTGCTGTCCATACCCGGCATTGTTGACCAGTACATCGATCCGGCCAAACCGGCCGATACCGGCCTTGATTGCTGCCTCCGCCGCTGCCGGATCTGTTACGTCCAGCGCGGTTACCAGTATATTGTCCTGGCCGGCAAGCGTGGTTTCTTTTTCAGGGCTGCGCATGGTTGCGATCACATTCCAGCCCTGTGCTGCAAAATAAAGGGACGCAGCTTTCCCTATACCGGAGGAAGCCCCGGTAATCATTACTGTTTTTTTCATGTTTAAGTTTTTAATATTGCGGCATAAAAGCCATTAACCCGGATCGCGGAATGCCTTAGGCGACATCCCCGTTTTATTCCGGAAGAGTTTGTTGAAGGATTGTGGGTATTCGAAACCCAGCTCGTAGGCGATTATGCCTATGGGTTTATTACTTTGTACCAGCTTTTCTTTCGCCAGTGCTATCACGTGTTGGTGGATATGTTGCTGTGCCGTCATACCGGTAAGATGCCGGAGCAGGTCGCTTAGGTACTGGGCCGATACGAACAGTTTTTCGGCGAAGTAGGAAACGGCCGGAAGCCCTTTGTGCAGGCCTTCTTCCGCCTGGTAATAACCCTGCAGCAAGGCTTCGAAACGGCTGAGCAGATCGTTGTTTGCCTTGCGCCGGGTCAGGAATTGCCGGTTATAAAACCGGTTGCAATAACTCAGCAGCAGGTCGATATGCGATACGATCACATCCTGGCTAAAGGTATCTATATTGCCTCGGTACTCCTCCCGGATACCTGCCCATATCTTTTCGATCACCTGTTGCTCCTGCGCCGAAAGATGCAATGCCTCCTGCATCGCATAAGCAAAGAATCCATAGGTTTTGATCTTATCGAACAAGGGGTACGGCCGCACCAGGTCGGGATGAAAGATAAGCCACTCGCCCGTTGCGTCCTGGTTAGCCGACACTTCGGTAGCCGTTACCTGGCCCGGAGCGTAGAAACTGAGCACGCCGGCATCATGGTCATAATACGTTTGGCCGTATTTTACCTTGCCTTCAAAATTTTTCTTAATACAGATCGAATAGAAATGATACACTGCCGGCCGCGCATTGAGCGCCGTAAACGACTCCGCCCTGATCAGCCCGTTTACACTGACCAGCGGATGCTCCGGTTCCGGCAGTCCCAACAACTTATGAAGCTGGGGTATAGAATGGATTTCCTGTACCGTTTCGTTGGATCGTTTGTTCATAGCCTGTTTTTGATCATAAAAGGCGAAGCCTCTGATAAAGTTACTGCGTTTACCGTGTTGCATACGGGCTTTATTGCCTGTATTTCCCTGTTGCAAAGGTCGCATGACAGGAATGGCCGGGTGGTGCCAAAACAAATAATTTTGTATCCAAAATAAAGCAACCGGATTTAAGGTTTATATTTGCCATCCGAGTATACAAATCATGAACAGAACAAGCTGTCTCCCCCCTCCTGCCCCTTAATAGTCTGGTACTTACCTGGCTTAAACCTGATTGCCGCTACCGGCAACCGTTATAGCCTGCCTGTTATTTTCTTTATCTTACTATTAAAAATATACCTGCCGCAACAGCGGGGAATCATGCTTTATGAAAAAAACATACCTGGCACTGCACCTTGCAGTGCTGCTAGCCGGTTTTACCGGTATATTCGGCAAACTCATTACACTTAACGAAGGGCTGCTCACGGGGTACCGCGTGCTTTTTTCGGCCATATGGCTGCTGCTGATCCGGAAATGCTTTACCAAAAGCATACCCATAACCGGCCGGGACAGATTACGGATCGCAGCTTCGGGCATGCTGCTCACCCTGCACTGGGTCTTCTTTTACGGCAGTATCAAATATGCGAATGTGTCGGTAGGTGTTGTCTGCTACAGTCTCACCAGCTTTTTTACCGCGGTCTTTACGCCATTGGTCTACCGGAAAAAACCGGTGCTTTCGGAGCTCCTGCTGAGTGGTATTACGCTATCGGGCATCGCGCTTATTTTCCATTTCGACACCGCTTACCAAATGGGTATCGTACTGGGCATTATCTCTTCGGCATTCGCCGCATTGTATACCCTCTGCAACGAACAACTGGTCAGAAAGCACGACAGCATATCGATCAATTATTACCAGATGACCGGCGGTACACTAGGCCTGGCCCTGCTTATGCCGGTTTACCTGTATTATTTCCCGGTACCGGCACTCTTGCCCGGTATTAGCGACACCATTTACCTGTTGTTGCTATCGCTGTTTTGCACCGTAGCGCTTTATATGCTTTTCGCAGAATCGCTGAAACGCATACCGGCATTTACCGTCAACCTGAGTTTCAACCTCGAGCCGGTATATGCTATTGTAATTGCTTTTCTATTTTTTAAGGAGGGCAAGGAACTCAATGCCTCTTTTTATGCGGGCTTGTTCCTGGTGGGCGCTTCAGTGGCTTTACAGACGTTGCTTTCGTTGCATAAAAAGAAAAAGAATGCCCTGTTGCAGGAACCCGGGGCGGTTGCCGGTTAAATAAAAACTGCGACCTGTGTTTTACAACCAGGGCGTTTATCGAATAGCCGTTAATAGCTGATGCTTTTAACGGCTATTCTTCTTCCGGGAAAAAGGCAAGCGGAGGAAAACAGCACAGGCATTTGCCGTATCAGGACTTGCCTGCGGCATCCCGTGCCTTCAGTTCCTTGTTCACCGCGTTCATCTGGATCAATGCCGGCAACAAGGTAAGCGGCAGGATAATCATAGGAAAAAAGGTCGTAGCACGCGCTTTATTAAGGAGCAGGAAAATAGACACACCGATCATCAGCAGCCATAAAACAGCAAATGCGATCAGGACGCTCTTCAAAAGGTTGCGGCGTTTCAACAGATCTTCAGTGCTTAAAGCGGACAGGTTGTTCTTTTCTTTCATAGTCGTTAAGTACGCCCGGGGCCACAAGCCCCGGAACTGCAGCGAAGTTAGGTTATAGCGCAGGCATTAACAATACCCGGTAAGGCATCCGCTATAAAGGCAATATGGCATGACCGCTTGATCATGCCATACCCAATTCGGCCTGGTACATCTTATATATGCCGTTGCTACTAAGGCAGCAACACAATAATAGCATCGTTGTTACTTCCTCCGGGGTTCCATTGCACGGAATAGAATCCTGGTGTGCTTTGATTGGTCGGGTAACCCATATGATTGCCAACCCTGCCTACGGCGCCGTTGTTGGAGGGCAAACCAGCGCCAGTGCAAAAGCCTTTCATGCCGACAAACATACCGGTAGACAATGCAGGCAACCCGGGGCCGCTTGGCGAAGGCAGAGCCGTAGGATCGGCAAAGCCAACCGTAGTCGTACCGGCGGGCGCCACTACATATTGCTCGTAATAGGTGGAATAAGAGGAGGGCCAGGTATTACTTCCGATCAGGTAACCTTCATAATTATAACCGCTGAAGTTGTAAAAAGTAATGCTGCCGGCCTGCGCGCGGTGGGCGGTACCTGCCAGTACAAAAAAGACAAGCAGTGCTAAAACGTTTCTCATAGGAAAATTGTGTTTGGATGAAACACAAAATTGCAAACACCCGGGGGTATTTATTGCCCCCCGCTTCATTTTTCCCCAGATGGAAACTGTTATCCTAACCGGGAGTATAATAACAAGACAGGGACACATGCCCGGAATCCTACTCCGGCGTGCCCCTGTCTTTATTCCTGGCCATGGTCAGGCATTCGTATTATTCTGCTCCGCGGCAGCAGGCATCCAGTTTGGCCAGCGCTTCAGCAGGCGCTTTTACCTCGTCGGCATCATAACCCGAAGCTGCAATCGTGTTTTTGATTGTTTCCAGCGTGATCTTTTCGGAGTGGTATACCACCTTGATGGTCTTATGCTGATCATCTACATCTACGCGTTTAATGCCCTTCTGGTCATACAGGCTCTTTTCCAGCCTAGCGCCGCAGCTCGGACACATTTTGCAATGATCGCAGTTGATAGTTGTTTTTATCGCTACCGTTTTGATCTTATCGCCGGCCCATAAGGCTGGTCCCGCAAAGGCCAGCATACCGGCGATCATTAGTGCTTTTCTCATCGTGTATATACTATTGCTTTTTTTGTCAATAAAAAATGGTGTTTACTCTACAGGTTCTCCCTTGCTGGTCTTCTGTACAATGCCATAGATCACGTCTTCATCGCCGGGGGTATAACCGCCCTTCGACCATACGACCGCGCCTTCGCCATTCAGTACAAATACATAAGGACAGAACGGAACATTCATGGCCCGTTTAAAATCCTGGTTGGGATCCAGGTATACATCGAAGCCCCAGCCCCGGCTGGTACTCAGCGGTTTTACACGCGAGGAGCTGCGGTTATCGTCGATAGAAACGGCCAGTATCCGTACTCCTGTTTCCGTTTTCCATCGGGGATACAATTTGGCTACGTTGTTAAACTCCGTAATGCTGGGCTGGCAGCTTACCTCCCAGACAAAAAGAATGATGGGCTTCCCATCGTTTGTTATTTTGGACAGGTCTGTCGTTTTACCGTCGAGCTGTTTTACGTTTACCGCGGGCAGGGTACGTTGTGCGTACGTCATACCGGGGCAACCTGCCAGCAGGACAGCCACAGACAACAGCCCGGTTAACCGGCGTATTGTCATCATATTATTTTTTAGTATAAGAAATTACAATTTCCCCCTGGAGTCGGTCAGTCGGCAGGTGGCCTGGGAGGTTGCCAGAAGCTGTAGGGCATATCGTGTGTAGGACTTACCGGCAGTATACCCGGATATTTGATGGCAGCAGCCGGGATTGCCGGCACGCTCAGCCCAGGAAAGAACGGTACCAGCACTGCAGTGAAACAACAGGAACATTGCTGGAAAGGATTGCAGACGCCTTCACAGGAAGACTTTCCGTCCGCATGCTCCGGGCCATCATTACAGGCGCCCGATGCGGCACAGCAAATGTCCTCCCCCGGCACTGTGGCACAAACAGGTTGCACAGACAGCGCCATCACTAAAAAAGCGAGGAAGAAACAAAGCCATTTCACAGGAACGAATATACGTATTTTATGCAGGATTGCTACAAGCCCAGCCGGTTAGTCGCCGCAACCCATAATCCGGGATACTTCGGCTTTACCGGTCGTTGCAGCCAGGCGCGCGGCCAGTTTCATCAATTGAGCAACTTCGGTATCCGGCGCTCCCTTACTTTGTATTTTCCAGATCAGTTTACCCTCGTCAAAATAATAACGGTTCTGGTATTTTACTTCAACCGGGTTGGCAGCGCCTCCATAGGCGTTGTTCTGGTATACAAAGAAGAGTTTGCCATCCCTGAAATAAAACTCTTCCTTCCATTCGCCGTGATCCTCACCACCCTCGCTGTAAATCTTGACCAGCTGAGCGTTTTTATAAAAATAAGTCACGGTACCCTCCATATAAGCGGGTTGGCAACTATCGGGACTGCTCCAGCGAACGGCTTTCCGGGTAAGGGTCGATTTATTGATCTGCTCGTATTCAGCCCGGATCTTCCGGATCTGTGCATCGGGCGCTGCAGCTGGATCGGATTGGGCATGCGCTCCCGGCAGTGCAGCCAGGAATAAGAAGCCGTATAACAGGAAAGTCCTGCAACGGCGAAGGGATAGCATTTTCATAGGCGGTTTTATGCCTGCAAAAATAATAAAGTGCGCCCGATGCTATTGCACCGGTATATCTTTCGGCGCCAAAAGTTCCATTATTTAATTTATCTATAACAAGGGCTACCTCAAAAAAACATTGCCACCCGGGAGGCCACGCCCGGGCAGCAATGTTTCAATGATCATGGTTATCGCTCTTCATGGCGCCACGCGCAGACGGGGTGGCAGGATTACAGGGGGCAGATCAAAGCCGGGTGCCATCCTATAGAACCAACAGGCGTACCGGACAGGCTTGCGCCTGATTCCGGGGCTTTTAACCGGGCTGCAATTTGCGGACTTTTGCCACGCGGGCAAAAAGGAAACGAGCAACTGCCCCCGATCAGCACACAATTGCAGCAGTGTACCTATTATCTGCACAACATAAACCATTGCAAATGCGGGAGGTATTAAAGCGCAGGCCCTGCGTAACCTGCTTTTTTTCAATAAAAAATCAGAATGAGCAATTGCAGCCTTACAGGAGCAAACGTTAGCCCGTATTGAGCAACTGCACAACTGGCAGCGAGGACAAGGTCCCGCAAAACCTCATCCTCGTTCTTTTGTTTATCTTGCCTCCATTATCGTTTTATGATACCATATACCCGGTTGTTTCTTTTATGGTTAAGCATGTTATTGTGCAGTACGCAGCAGGTTGCAGCAACATGGCAACCGCTTGCCCGGCACATAACCATGCAGGACGGGCTGCCGAGTAACGTGGTGTATGACGTATACGAGGACAGCAAAGGATTTATTTGGTTCTGCACCGACCAGGGTGTAAGCCGTTACGATGGCAGCGTTTTCCACAACTATTCTATTAAAGATGGGGTACCGGACATTATGGTATTCCGGATCAGGGAAGACCAGCAACAACGCCTGTGGCTGATCTGTTATAATCAAAAGGCCTGTTACCTGCTACATGGTAAAGTATACAATAGTACCAACGACGAGCTTTGCCGCCGGGTAGAGGCGGAGGATATAGCCTATGATGAAATGTTTACCGACCGGAACGGTAACAGTTGTCTTGCCGGAAAGAAAATAGGCATATTGAGTGCCAAACCACCCTATGTGCATATCATGCGTGGCATTACCCAGCCGAAAAATCCCTTACGGCATTTCCGGGATCAGCATGGGGAAGATCATATCACCGTTGCAGCTGGTGTATACAATATTAATACCCGCGCCTACTTCCCGCTTTATATTTCAGAAGGATATATCGGTATTTCCTTTTATGACGGACGTTCTGTTTTCACCACCGGTGTAGGAGCGCCGGATAAACCCCAGATGCTGGACCAATGGCAATTGGAATCAGGGCGGTACAAGATAGTAAAGCAGCACCCTATACCCGCCCGTGTCTATGAAATCGGCCCGGCGAAGGGTAATAACATTATCCTGAGTACGGCCGGAGGCATGCTGCTTTTCGATCCTTCTTCCGGCAAAGTGATACCGGACACTACCTTCCCCGCGGGCCTGCAGGTCAACCGTATGCGTACAGACCGGGAGGGCAACCGCTGGTTAAGTACCCTTAAAAATGGGGTATACTGTATGTCTGCAGGTGGTGGCAGGATGATAGACCAACGTTCCGGCCTCAACTGGAGCAATATCCTGAGCGTTGGTTTGGGCAAAACCGGTGATATTTTTGCCGGTGATGACGCCGGCCATGTATACCGTATCCGGCAGGACAAAGTACAAACCTACACCCTGCATACGCCGCATGGCAACAACCGGGTACTCTTTATAAAAGAAAATATAAAAGGCGAACTCCTGGTGGGTAGCGATGTCGGCCTATACCGTATCGATCCTGATAATAAGGTTCACTTCTTAACAGTCGACGCCTATAAAGCCGGCGCAGCATCAGGAAATCTTTTCTATGCCGGCTCTGCCGCCACGCTGACCATATACGACAGGAACACCGGGAAGCTGATTAGAAATTATGGGCACCGCACAACCGCGGTAGCCGTCGATCAGCAAGGCATATTATGGACTGGCGGCATCAAGGAAGTGCATTATTATAAAGACGGTAAACGCATGCCCTATACCGGGGACAGCCTGCTGACCGATTGCTTTATTTCCAACATTACACCCGCACCGGGTGGCGGTGTGCTTATCGGCAGCAATACCCTGGGCCTGTTTATCGTGAAAGACCCTCGGCTCCCGGCCCGGCGCCTGAACACAGACAACGGCCTGTCCAGTAATAATTGCAAAAAGGTTTTCATTGCCAGGGACGGTTATATCTGGATAGCTTCCGATGCTGGAATCGACCGGCTGCAACTCTTCCCGGACGACAACTTCCGGATAAAGCGGTTCTCCCTGCCCCAGGGGATAGCAGGTAACCGGATCAATGACATGGTAGAAAACGACGGGCGCTTATTTGTCGCAACCGGCCAGGGTATACTGGTGCTGAACAGCAGGGATACCCAGCAATATCAACCGCCCCGCTTATATATCGAGACCGTAAATGGTAATGCCCTCACCGGGCAGCCGCTCCGGTTTGCCTACAAAGACCGGAACCTCCAGGTTACCTATGCAGGCCTGAGTTATAACGGCGGTACGCCGCTCCAGTATAAATATATCCTATCGGGCGGTACCGACGATACCTTATACACCCAAACACAATCCATCGATTTTACGGCATTAAGCTCCGGCGCCTACGAACTGCTGTTGTGGTGCCGCAGCCCGGGCAGCCCATGGACGGCCCAACCCGTGCGGCTGGCGTTTACGATACAGCCGCCGTTCTGGCGCCACCCGTTGGTTATCGTGCTGGCCCTTTTGCTTGCCGCATCGGTACTGGCCCTGCTGTTCCGGCTCAGGATACGGAAGGTAAAAAAACGGGTAGCGCAGCAGGCCCGCAATCAGCAACAACTGGCCGAGCTCGAGATGAATGCCCTGCGCGCGCAGATCAATCCGCACTTCATTTTTAACGCCCTGAATGCGATACAATTTTATTACAGCCAGAACGATGAAATAACGGCCAATCATTACATGACGTCCTTTGCGCATTTCATCCGGCTTACACTCACCTATTCGCAGGCGCATTGGTTGCCCCTAAGCGAAGAAGTCGCTATGTTGCGTACCTATTCGGAACTGGAACAAATCCGGTACCAGCAACTGTTTGCCGTTACCTTCGATATAGGGCCGGGACTTATAGAAGACCGGGTGGCTATACCCGCCATGATGATCCAGCCTTACGTGGAAAATGCGATCAACCATGGCCTGCGGTATCTTAAAAACCGGAAAGGCAGGCTCAACGTATCTTTCAGCATTAAAGACAATACCCTGTGCTGTATCGTGGACGATAACGGCATAGGCCGTAAACAGGCTGCAACCTATAAACAGGCCCAGCATACTTCGATGGGTATGAAGATTACCCATCAGCGCATAGAGGCCATTAACCGTATGTATGGTATTACGGTGCGGATGGAGATTACAGATAACCCTGATACCCCCGAAGGCCCCGGTGGCACAAGGGTATCCTTATATATACCATTAAAATTAACAGACCATGATCTTAAGCATCCTGATCGTTGACGATGAAGAAGGAAGCAGGAAAACCCTGCGCCATTTCCTGGAACGTTACTGCACCGACGTACAGGTCGTAGCTGAAGCCGACTCTGTGGCTACTGCGGTACTGGAAATAGAACAACATAAACCTATGCTCGTATTCCTGGACATTAATATGCCCCAGGAAAATGGTTTTGCCCTTTTCAACAAGATACCCAAGCCTTCGTTTCAAACCATATTCGTTACCGCATACGACAGTTATGCGCTGCAGGCTATCAGGCAACAGGCCATCGATTATATCCTGAAACCGCTAAACGTTAAAAGCCTGACAGAAGCCGTAGAACGTGCACGCCAGTACTGTACGCAACAGCAGCTGGCAGAGCGCGTGGGCGACCTGCTGGTCAGCCTGCAACCCGGTCCGGCGCCTAAAATAAAAATAGACCTGCCAACGACCAACGGCTTTATTTATGTATCGGTTGCCGAGATCATCCGTTGCGAAGCCCTGGACAACTATACCTCGTTTCACTTTACCGATCGTAAGCCGGTAGTGGTATGCCGTACACTGGGTCATTATGAAACTGTTTTAAAAGACTTTGGCTTTATCCGGGTGCACCATCAGCACCTCATTAATCCCGATCATTTGCTGCAATACCAACACGGCCGGGGCGGCACCCTGCTGATGAGCGACCAGGCGGAAGTAAGCGTATCGCAACGGAAGCGCGAAGAGTTCCTGAAATCCATCCGGATTAAAACCGCGCAGAAGAAATAAAGACGCTATAACCCTTGCTGATCGTCGTGTTCCGGGTGACCGGGACTACCCTTGTATTGTTTTTCCCATAGTTACGGAAAGTCTTTTTCGGGCCGTACCAGCTCCCGGATCATAAAAAATTTTGTCCCGGGGAAAGCCGGAGATCGTTTATTTTCCTATTTTTGTAATGATCATTACAAAATAAATGAAAGGAAGACCCAATATTCATGATGACCAGGAACTGGTCCTTAAAGCACAGGAAGTATTCTGGCAAAGGGGTTACCACGCCACATCGTTGTCTGACCTCAGTACCGCTACCGGGGCGGGCGCCGGTAGTTTATACAACACTTTTAAAGGCGGCAAAAAAGAATTGTTCCGCAAAGCGCTACAGCAACGGAGCGCCGACCTGCTGACCTTTAAACAAAAGCTGGAACAAAGTGAAAACCAGGTTGCGCCGATTAAGCAATTCTTCCTGGATATCGCTGATGCCGATCCGATAACCCACCAGAAAGGCTGTATCGTCGTCAATACTCTTACCGAAATGACGTGTGTGGATGAAGACCTGAAACAGGAAGCCGCAGAGATTTTAACCGAAACGGAAAAGCTCTATAAACAGGCTATTGCCCATGCGCAAAAGCACGGCTATATCGCTTCAAAAACCCCGGCAGATACCCTTGCCAAATACCTGGTTACCTTTTGGTGCGGCCTTAACGCGCTGCGCCGGATCTATCCCGACAAGAAAGTCCTTAAAAGACAGATAGCCCTGCAGCTGCAGGTACTGGATTAACCGTCCGGTAATTTTATCGATATACCTCTTTACAAATACAATAATGGATTTACAACTAAAAGGAAAAAAGGCATTCATCAGCGGTGCTACACAGGGCATCGGGTTTGCCATTGCCTCACAACTATTAGAGGAGGGCGCTGCCGTTATTATTAACGGCAGCAACCCGGATAAAGCGCGTAAAGCCCTGGATCAGCTACTACAGGCTTTTCCCGGTGCAGCTGTAACTGCAATCGTCGCCGATCTGTCCGACCGGGAAGCGGTCGAAAAAATGTTGCCCCAACTGGAAGACATCGATATCCTGATCAACAATGCCGGCATTTTCGGCATAGGCGATTTCTTTGAAACAGCAGACGAAGATTGGTACCGGTACTTTGAGATCAACCTGATGAGCGCTATGCGCCTGTCCCGGCACCTGCTTCCCGGCATGATCGGTAAAGGTTGGGGAAGAATTATTTTTATCAGCAGTGAATCGGGCGTTAATGTACCGGGCAATATGATTCCCTATGGCATGACCAAAGCCGCCATGAGCGCACTCAGCAACGGGTTATCCAAGCTGACCCGGGGCACTGCCGTTACCGTCAATACCGTATTAGGCGGTCCTACCTACTCGGAGGGCGTAGCCAAGGCGGTAACAGAGATAGCCCGTGCCCAACAGATGGACATCGCACAAGTGAAAGACATGATCCTGCAACAATCCAATCCGCATATACTGCTGCAGCGGTTTATAGATCCCGGCGAGATCGCCAACCTGGTAACCTACCTTGCCAGCCCGCGTTCTGTCGCCACCAATGGATCCAGCCTGCGGGCCGACAGCGGTGTTTTGAAAGTAATATAAACACCAGGACCCGGACCAATACCCCTGTAGTTGCAGCCGCTTCCCGGAAGAGAAGCGGCTGTTGTGTGTGATCATGGGCGCCGGGCATATGGAACAAGAGTATATAGTGGCATCTTTTATTTACCGGGAAAAAGAAAATGTATAGATGATCATTTATTTACGGGCGCCCCGGAACATATTATCCCGGAAATTTTTATGCAGCAACAGCAGCAGGAGCACCAGCAACGGACAAATCATAAAAAAGCCGTATAAGGCCACGGATGCGGATTTGGCGCCGGCCAGGCCGCCGGGCAATGTCATACCGTTGTAATTAGCGACCAATCCACCAAAGGCTGCACCCAGGGTCATGGTAATCAACTGTACAATCGTGATCGATGCGGAAGTTCTTTCCTCTTCGCCTGCCGGCGCAGAAGAAAGGATACGCACGGAAAGGTGCGGCCAGACCAGCCCAAGGCCGGTACCGATGGCAAGCAAGGCCAGGCCGAGCAGGATCATTTCGAATACGGTAGCCTGTTCGTGCGCCACCAGCATAAGCCCGTACAGACCAGCCATAAGCAGTATAGCCGCTATTACGGTAAGCTTACCCAGGTGCCGTACCGGTATGCCCGCAGAGCCCATGGAAGAGAGGCTCCAACCCAGGGCGATCAGTACCGCAAGGTACCCCGACTGTAACGGCGAGTAGCCATAAATGACCTGTAAAAAATAAGGGATAAATATTTCGACGGCCGCGACCAGCGAAAACAGGATCATGACCAGGTACGAGGAACCCAGCAACGTACGCAGGTTGTAAGCCCCGGTGGGCAATAGTTTTATACCCTTACGGTTTTCTGCCATCACCAGGGCCGCCAGGAAGAGTACGGCCAGCCCGGTAAAGAACAGGTTGATGGTAAGTCCCTCATAAATACTGCCGATAGAAACCATCAGCACCACCAATACCAGCAATACTAATTTAAACCAGGAAACGGGGAGGCTCTTACCCTCTGTATGTTTTTGAGGCAGGCTATACCGGGCAAGCACCAGCAAACCGGCCGCAAGTACCAGGATACTTACAAAGCCGAGGCGCCAACTGCCATGTTCCGCAAAAATACCACCGATAAAGGGCCCAACAAAGGCGCCTGCGCCCCACATAGCAGATATAAGGGCCATAACCCTTGCCCAGAGCCGTTCTTCGAAAATAATGCGGATCATCGCATAAGACAAGGCAAAGAGCAAACCGCCACCAAGGCCCTGGATAAGCCTGCCCATAAGCAACACCTCCATTACCGGTGCGGCAGCACATACAGCGGACCCGGCCATAAACAACAACAAGCCAGCCTGGTAAGCCTTACCCGGCCCCGCAGCCGCAAACAGCTTTGCGGAATATACCGCACCGACAATCGAAGCAATTTCAAACAGGGAGGTATTCCAGGAGTAAAACCGGAGGCCGCCGATCTCTTTTACAATCGTGGGTAAAACCGTAGCGGTAATATAAATATTCGATACGTTCAGCAATACCGCAACGGCGAGTACAATAACCTTGTATTTATTAACGCCGGCAAACAAAGCGCCCCAACCGGCGGTGGTAACCTTATCAGACGATGTATTTATGCTCATAGCTATTCATTTTTGTGTAGATAGAGGAATCAAGCTTAACCCTTGTAAATGCGGTATCGATGACCGGCAGCTTTACTCCGGGTATCCTGCACGCAAAAGTAGCCGCTAAAAAATATTAAACCAAATAAACACTTTGTATATTTGATAAATAAAAGCGCGAACAGCAGCTTACCGGTGCCACCCAACCGGCGCAAAGTCCCCTGTAGTGCGGCACCGGCTATGCCGGAGCCAGGAGCATAGATATATTTTATGCCCGGTTAGTGAAAAATATATTGTGCTTACTAAATTTGAGGTCGAGATGAATACTTCCATTATAGCCAACGACAGGGCAATCCGTATTTTGAAAAACAAGGGCGCCCTACCCCTCACGCAACTGGCCCGCGAACTGGGCCTTACGAATGAGGGTGCGCGGTTTAACCTGATCAAACTTGCCAAAGAGGGGCTGGTATCCGCATCGGCCGTGGTTACCGGGCGCGGCCGCCCCAAACAGGTATGGGCATTGACCGGGGCGGGTCATGCCCTCTTCCCCGACGCACATGCTGAGGTAGCGGTAAAACTTATTGAACAAGTGAAAACTTTATTTGGTGAAGAAGGTATCAGGGCCGTTATCAGCGCCTCCGCCCAGGATGCCCGCTTACGCTACCAGGCCGCTCTTGGCGGGCTACAGGACCTGGAAGCCAAAGTAAAGACGCTGGCCGCCTTGCGCGACCAGGAAGGGTATATGGCCCGCTGCGAACAGGCGGAACAGGGCTACCTGCTTATCGAAGATCATTGTCCCATTTGCAGTGCGGCCGCCGCCTGCCAGAACTTTTGCAGCAGCGAGCTCCAGGTATTCCGTGATGTATTACAGGCCGACGTGAGCCGTACAGAACATGTACTGGGCGGCGGAAGACGTTGTGCCTACAAAATTGTACCCTTAAAACAGTAATAACAATGTTTAGGTCTACCGGGAACTTCTGTATACGTGTAGTCTTTATCCTTGTGCTGCAAATAGCGGGCAACCCGGTAACCGGATCTGCCCAAACCCTGCAAACGATCCGCGATATCGAAGCAGTTACACAGCGGCATTTGGACGAGGGTATAAATATGTTAGGTTATACTTCCGGGTTATATATGCAAATGGACAG
The DNA here is from genome assembly GCF_003014535.1 of Taibaiella chishuiensis. Lineage (GTDB taxonomy): Bacteria > Bacteroidota > Bacteroidia > Chitinophagales > Chitinophagaceae > Taibaiella > Taibaiella chishuiensis. The sequence goes on from NZ_PYGD01000005.1 coordinate 159,156, forward strand.
CCTGCTAAACCTGGTTTATAAACAACTCAAGCAGCAGTTGAGCCCCGCCGGTGCAGCACAGCTTAAACAGGAGCAACGGCAATGGCTCCGGCAAAGAGACCGGCACTTCCAACAATTATACAGCGAGACAGCAAAAGAAAGCGGCACCGAACGGTCCGCATGGGGCGAAATCGAATACCTGGGTATTTACTATGCAGAAGCCGTATTTGTAAAAGAAAGAGTGATCCAACTGATAAAGCGGCGCGATAAGAACAAACGCTAAGCGTACCAAAGCCTTACCGGTAGCCGGTTTTCCACTGCTTACCATTAGCCATAGATCGGCTGCCCTAAGCCTTACCTGCGTACATAACGATCAACACGACCTTAAGCACCTTCCCTTACCTCATCCCCGGCTTCGAAGCCATATTGTATGGCCGCTTCCAGGGTATCCAGGTCGATATTTTTCAATGTCCTGAATTTAATACAATAGCCGGTAATACTCGCTTTACCCAATTGCGCGCCATAAGTCCGGGCTAAATAAGTTTTATCGGCAATACCCATAATATACACCGAGATCCCCGTTGTGTTGGCGCTCAGGCCCACCTGGTAGAATTTCCGGCTCGTGCCATCAGCATATTTTATCGTATAAGAACCATAGCCGATATTCGGGTTAGCCACCACTTTACCTTCGCCGTTTCTGCCATCCAGGAACCATAAGGTACAACCCGGCGACAACCTGCGGATCAAACGGTCCAGCTCCTGCAGTTCCGCTTGTTTGGCCCCCGGCTGGCCGGTAATATAGGCTGCTATCTGTTCTGCTGTATTCATAAATAAGGATTGAAAAGGTATTAAGCTCATGCCGTGGTACGGATACTACCCGTTAATCGACCGGCGTACCAACAAAGGTATTTATATAGCGCGAGCATGTGTAGCTATTCCTCCTCTTTTCGGTATTTTGTATAATAGTCGAATTGTGGCAGGCGCTTGCCACACCAGGGGCAGTAGTCAATCGGTATACAGAATTTTCGCGACGGATGCTGAATACCGAAAGCCCTGAAATCTTCCCAATAGATCACGAACTTTTCAGGGCTTGGCCGCTGGTCCTTGCGTACGGTCTGCGTCAGGTCCTCGAGATGCCAGCAGGCAAGTTCCAGGCAACAGAATTGATCGACATCTACATGCAGATCCTTAAACCGCTGTCTTATATACCAGTTCCGGCACTGGGGCTCCTCGGTAAAGGCCATAGCAAACGCAAACGGGGCCTTGGTGGTGATCTCCGTTATGGGAATCCTCGAGTATAATAAATACTGTTCCATAAAATCTCTCAATTCCATTTTCGGCATGTGGTTATTTGAAACCAGCAGGAAAATAAACAATTTTCCAGGTATTTTTTCCTGGTCGCTTTTCTGCAGTGCATGATGTAGCATGCTGCCGGCGCATGTGCACCCCTGGAAATACCTTAGCAAATACTGAAGCCCCCCAATTCCGCAAGTCCGGATTGCTGAGAACCGTTTTTGCTACACTTATTCGTTTTTTCCTGCACTTATACATTTGTCCTTGTGCCGCAAACCGAAACTTTGTTGTTTTGAGTATAAACAGGCTGCAGCTTGAAACAGGTAACCGGGCCCTGCATTTTTACAAGCACGGAACAACATTCCTGTAAGCTCCGTCCCGCAACAGGCGGAGCCAGTACAACAACCTATTGCCCCTACGGGAACCATCCGACAGCCCCTGAAGCTTTTTATCACCACTAAACAGTAAGGCTACTTACAGCCATTATATCCTATGCAACAAAAGGCATTTGCTGTTTACCTTACCCGCCGGCCTAAGCACCGGTATCCTGTACTACCCCGGGCGGGAGGGTAACGGCAACAGTTACCGGGTCTGTGGTTTTGTGAAAACAGGCCCGCAATTTATCGCCCGGATTACAAAAAAGAATCCGGTCAAAACCAAACCAATCCTCATCTCCGGTTTTAAAACACCAATCTTATGAAAAAACTATTATTAGCTGCTGCCCTAACGATCGCCAGCATAGCAGCAAGAGCACAGGCAAAAGAAATCTATTATTTTAACCACAACCCGACCAATTTAACCCTCTACCTGGAAGATGACCGGAGCTGCGGCACTCTTATACCCGTACCGGGGATCTTCGTTCCACCGGTGCCGCTGGTACCGGGTTATAACTGGATAGCCCTGGGCGCCGGCAGCACTTATCCTGCGTTGAGGAGCTTCGACCCCATGCATGTTTCCATTGTGGGTGTAACCGCCATCTTGTATGGGATCGTATATACGGTAGGAGAACCCGTAAGCAGTGCCTGCGGTACGCCTACGGGCTTTGTTTATGGTATTGGAGGTGGAGGCCCGGGAACACAATACCAGGTATCCTTCAACTACCCTACGTTCTGGGGCCCGGGCATTGTAGACCTGCGCGATTATTAGTACAGGCAGGTATACAGTCCTGCCGTACGTCAATAACCTATGGCATTCCGGACAGCAGGACAATACCTTTAATGATAACAATACCCCTTTGTTTTAACCTTTAATCATTCGCATGATGAAACATATCTTTTTAGTAATCCTGGCCATAACTGCCCTCCATATCCGAAGCAAGGCGCAATCGCTGGAACTGATAAACAACCGGCCCTGTGAGGCTTACTTTATCGTCTATGGCGGTTGTCCTGGCGATCCCTGTTCCTATTCGCTGACCTTTATCATTCCGGCACACGACAAACGTATATTCCCCGTAGTGCCACTTGCTATATTCGGATCGGTCAACCCGGCTATGGCCCCTCCCGTATGTGGTCTTTTTGAATGGCATGGAGCGGATATACAAAATAACGGCCTTGACTGCTGCGACGGTGGCGGGCTGACCGTTGGGGACGGCGCCTGTGCCCTCGGCCCGGCTACAAATTGTGTCACGCCCTTATGCAGCTCCTTTTGTGCCGACTGGATAACCGTTTCCACGCCCCCGGGTTCGGCGCAGGTCATTGCAAACTGATGGCCTATTAATGCCGTTAAAAACGGGAAGAATTTATTCTAAACAGGAAAAGCACCGGCAGGTACCGGTGCTTTTTTGTTGCGCGCAGCATATAGGTGTATGAAGCGGCCCCTCAGCTAAACGATCGCCGAAACGCCACAGGCGAAAAACCCGTCCTGGTCTTAAAAAGCCGACTGAACGATTGTACCTGTTCAAAGCCTAATTCGTAAGCAATTTCGCTGACCGTAAGATTTGTGACAGATAATTTTTCTTTGGCTTTTTCAATTAACTTTTCATGAATGTGTTGCTGCGTATTTTGCCCGGTCAAAACGCGCAGTACACTACCCAGGTATTTAGGCGAAACATTCAAGGCATCTGCAACAAACCGGACGGTTGGCAAGCCTTTGGAAATGATCGCTTCACTATTGAAATAATTGACCAACAGTGCCTCCAGGCGTTCTAAGATCTGATGATTGGATTTTTCCCTTGTCAGGAATTGGCGGTTATAAAACCTGTTCGCATAACTGAGTAAGTTTTCAAGATGTGTTATGATGATTTGCTTACTGAACCGGTCCCTACCGGATTGACATTCCTGCTCGATAAGCGCTAGAATCCCGTTGAGCGTTTTTTCTTCTTTTTCTGACAGGAACAAGCCTTCGTTTACTGAATAATCAAAAAAATCATACTGCCCGATTGTTTTTGCAAGTGTGGTATTCCAGATAAAATCAGGATGGACTAAGAGTGCCCAACCTGACTTTTCAGGTAATTCGTTTTTGTCGTCACAGGCAATACTAAAAACTTGTTTGGGCGCCATAAAGGACAAGATACCTTTATTAAAATCGTAGACCTGCTGTCCGTATCTCGCAGTTGCATTTGAAGAACGCCTGAGCGCTATCCAGTAAAAGTCCAAAGTAAATGTTGTATTTCCGGCAAGCCCTAAGGGCCGGAGTTGTTCAAGATCGATCACGCTAATCAAGGGATGACCGGCTTCAGGAAGCTGTCTTAGTCGATGATAGGCGCCAATTGTCTTAACCGTATGTAATTGTCCACGCAACATACCTTATACTTGTTTCACGACTTGCAGGTTACTCTGCAACATTATTTCGTTGCCTAACCCCGGGTTGTCCGGCCCCAGCCCAAAATCGCGGCGATTGATTTTACCGGTAAGGGTAAAGCCTGCATGCGTATTTCCGAAGCGATCTTCAGCCCTGCCGCCAAATTCCACATCCAATACAATGGCTTTGCTGATGTCTTTAATGATAAAATTACCATATAATTTATAGTTGCCGTCATCAATTTTGTCCATTTTCAAACCTTCAAAGATAATTTCCGGGTAGTTTACCATATCGAAAAAATCAGCAGTTTTCAGATGTTCGTCACGTTGTTCGTTATTGGTGTCGATTGCATTTACTGCTGCAACAAATTTAATTTTTGCACCCGTAAAATCGTTACCTGTTGTCTCCATAGTAATGCTGAATTTTCGAAAAAAACCGGTAACGTTTGAAATCAGCAGGTGTTTAATTTTAAATTGAACTTCACTGTGCGCAGGATCTGATATCCATTTTGTAGTTGCCATATCTTAGTTTTTTGATCCTGCAAATATCAGCACAACCCCCACCACAGGTTTAGCCGGAATGCGCTTTGTTTTAACTGAAATGCCCGCTGGCTTAATCCTCCTGCTCAAAAAAAATACCACCCCGCCAGGAGTGGTATTTTTGATTTTCATAAGCCCGGTTCCCTGCGGAACTATTTATTGATGTATACCGGTGTGCCGTCCACCCAGGTCTCGAGTACCGGGATATGGCGCATATATTTATACGGGTTCTTTACTTTAAGCGGATCTTCTGCAAGGATCACGAAATCTGCGAAGTTGCCCGCCACCAGCGAACCGGTCCATTGTTCTGCATTGCACTGCCAGGCCGCATCGTAGGTAATGGCGGTTAATGCCTGCTCTGCCGTGATGCACTCTACTTCGTTCAATACATGCTCTCCCGGTATCGCTTCTGTGATGCGTGTGATCGATTGCTCCATCATTCTCAGCGGTCCCAGCGGACTTACCTGGTGGTCGCTGTGTAAAGTAATGCGCATACCTTGTTCCAGCGCTGATTTGCAGAGGTCGAGCATATTGGATTTATCCTGGAAGATGGCCTGCTCGAAGGCGTAGCCCCAGTAGCCGACATGACCGATCAGGAAACTTGGAGAGACACCCAGCTTTTTCATCACGACCAGCTGATCCTGCGTAAGCAGGGAACAATGCTCGATACGATGCCGGAGACCCTGTTCCTGCTGCTTCGGTATATTGTTTGCATACACATCGATGGCAAACTGAACAGCACGGTTACCATTGGCATGGATCATCAGGGGCCAGCCTTTGCCGGCGATCACCGTTTCTACCAGGTTGTTATAATCGGAAGGCGGTGTTTTGGGCCGGGTATCCGGCGCACCGAAATTAAATATACCGTAGTTCTCCTTCGGTTTACATAAATAAGGTTCCGATTGGTAGCCGGTCAGCCCCTGGTTGGAACCGTCCGATACGATTTTGACATTGCCGATATATACATCTTCATACTTTTCATGTTTCTTGTACGGCTTCAGGGAGTCCACTGATTTGGCATCGCAGATCTCTGCAGCGCCGATCCGAACAACCCGGTTGTGTATTTCAAGATAAGCTTCCAGCAGGGCTTTCATGCCACCGGTCATACCGGCGTCATACAAGAACGTTACCCCTCTTTCATTCGCCGTTTTCAGGAATGCTTTGATATGTTCGAAAGACTGTAAGGCCATATCCTTAACCTGTTGCGTAGGGATCGTCTTGATGGCTGGATCCATGCCCGGCGCTTCCTGTAAACGGCCATGCGTTTTTTCGAGGTATTCGATCAGTTTGGGATAATCAGGGTTGGCCGATACCCCATTGCTGGTGTTATGGTATATTTTTTCCAGCGCAGGTGTATTGGCGTACAGGGTATGCATCGAAGCCGCCAGTATCAGTACCGGTACCTCTACGGTAATTTTATCGAGCAATATGGCATTTATGGTGACCAGGTTTTTATTATCGTCGATTAGGGGCATTAAAGCCGGGTCCAGCCCATAACCGAGCAACCACTCGCCTTTTTTAACAGAGGGTACCTGGTCGCGGATAAGCTTGGTGATCATTTCAACGCTGTACCCTTTCCTTAATTCCTGTCCGTCGAACCCGCCAAGATCCAGCCAGCCCATCAGTAAGGCCGTAGGTACGATGTGTACGTGGGGCTCGATAAGGCCCGGCAGTAAGGTTTCGCCGTCTTTTAATACGCGCTGCCGGAAGCCGGGATGATGTTGCTCCATATAATTTTTAACCTTATCCTCGTCGCCCGCGACGGCAACCTGGCCATCGGCAATACCGATAGCCGCTACAGTATCGACCTTGCCCTCGATCATCGGGCGTATCGTGCCCCCGCTGAACATCAGGGTTTGTGCGGCTGCTTTTGTCTGTTCCATCCTTTCGGAAGGCAGGGTGGCAAGGGTTGCTTCGCCAAAGAGTTCCTCTTTTAATGCCGCCAGTATGGGGTTGTTGCAGGCGCATTGTGTGCAGGAATGGTGGTGTACGTGTGGTTGTTCCATCTATTTACAGGTTTTGGTTATGATATGGAATAGTGTACCCGCGGGAGTTCCGCAACGGGGGTATAAACCAGGCTAGCGGCCTCCTGGTGTGGTATGTACCCTTTAGAACAACGAAAGTAGTGCACGGGCACCACTGGTTTTCCGGTGAAACCGCCTGTTTATGTAAACCCGTGTATATACCCTGCCGCGGGAGGAAATAACCTGTAAGCCTTATGCAGGCCGCATCAGTGACATGGAATAGCTTCGCAGGCAAAGCTTTGTTACTCAGGGCGCGGGGTGTGTATAAAACAAAGCATTAGTACGCATGCGACAGGCTGGTTTACAAAAGTGGTTAGAGCAAGGCGTCCTCTAAAATTAAACGGTCCGGGTGGAAGTTCTTTTTTGCATACCTTGTAACAGCCACCCGGTTAAAGAAATGCACAGTATGGAATGCACATATTAGAGCGTTTAAGCAAAGGGCAAATCATGAAACGTACACGGTTTATAACATTAAAGATCTCGGGAATATAAACCGGAAGCGTTTGCAAAAGCCGGTGTACAAATATTGCCTACGCAATACAATGGTCAACGCAGGCAATGACTGATACCAATTGCGCCTAGTGAAACAGGCAACTTATCCGTATTGAATTTAATTAAGACCTCCAGATGACTTTACATTTTAGGTATTTTCGGGCGCAGGTGTTATTTTCGTCAGTTAACCATATAACTCAAATGAAAACAGAATCGGTAACGTATATGAATGTCGAGCTTGTCTTCCATGTTTATGAGGGAAAAGTTCAAGGGCTTAATAAATTTGTACAAACGGATACTCATGTATCAGGCGGTGGCGGAACTATCCGGACAGGATTTCTATCAGGTAAAGTATCCGGTACAACTAATCCCATTTCGTCAAGTACAACACACACATATATAACTGAATTTGCTGTCGTTGAAGAAGATGGTGCAGAAGCTTCCCTTACCCTTACCAACCTTCAGCTGGTATTACGCAATGATTTACCTATATCTGTTTGGGTGGAAGAGAAAACAAAATCAGTCCATAAAATTATTAATGCCAATTCGGGAGCAGCTGCAACCGTAAATAGTATAGAAAAGATACTCAAGAGAACGGACTATTATTTCAAACGATTTATTCAGAACAACACCGTTCCCAAATATATCTGGTGGTCCACGCTGTTAGTAATCACCCTTTATATCGCCTGGGTATTTTGGGATGTGTTCTCCCATAGACCAGGATTACTCACTATACTTATTGCTTTAGTATTTCTCCTGCCTCCTTATTTTCTTTACAAGATCGTAAAAAAGGCACTCAACCGGCAACTCACAAAAGGCTTAAAAGAACAGGTGGCAAAGCAAATGAACCAGATTTAAAGTCATGCACAAATACGCTTAGGAATCATATATTGATGGTTTCAAACAAGCCTCTGGCTTGCTGTTATCTCCTGTTTTTAAAACCGGTTCCTCAGAAAATTCGTTGGATAAAAACTACTACAAAATCTTTATTTCATGGCTAAGAGTATCAACCATCAAAGAAACTGCATTAATGCAGCTAATCGTTTTATAAACAATAAAGCACACTTTGAAGACTATAATGGATTTGAAGATTGGTATCTGGATGCGTCTGAAAAAGATGAGATAGCTACTAACAGAGAACTTACCTACTTGGATGCGATTAAAAGACACTTCAACATTGAATTAAGAAAGAAAGATTACTTTATTTCTTCAAGTGCTCTTGACGAAATTATATTTCATTGTATTCAAAATTCAAATCCCGAGGAATTTATAGCCGACGTTTTATCTCACATAGAATTGTATAAACTCAATGGAAAGTCTGTTGTAATATTTCCAGTCCACAATTTCGGTTTTCAATTTATCGGCTTTAATAATTTATTCAATAGAGCACTTACTACTCTTTCCTATGACAATTTTCTGATCACAACCCAAACTAATTCTCTTACTAAAACAATGCGCATTATTGATGATTTTTTGCGTAAGAAAATCGAAAAAAGATTAGATCAGGCATCGTTCGATCACTATTACAAATCGCGATCACTAAAATGGTTGGAGAGCAATCCCCTATTGTTGTTTAGTTTTAACTTTTCTCAACTAAATCCATATGAGAATCTAGCAATTATTTTAGAAAAGCTCTCTCATTTCACCAACCAACTGTACTTTTTAGCTGTGCTACGAAGCGGCAATTCGGACGTCGGAAGGCTCTTCTCAACCAAACAAATGAATAATTGGGAGACTCTTGACCTCAAGCACTTTCTTACGATTAATGGGTTCAACAACAAAATATTATGCAAGCCCATCCATTATAAGTACGACTTACTCTTCAATGAAATGCATTTAAACATTGATTTGCTTGCTACGAACAAAAGCATTTATCAATGGGAAAAGGAAGCTATAAATTGTTTGGATGAAATTTATGAGGGAAACAAATCCTTTTTATTAACCAAGCATTTAAGATACTCTGTTCATCACAAAATAAGCAACTCGCTAAAGTACTTTAGACGAAGCCTGAAATCTGTCAATGTTGAAGACAAAATTATTAATATCAATATAGCTATTGAGGCACTTCTTCTGGATAATGAAGGCGACAAAGTTCGAAAAATTTTTGTTCGACTGGCCAAATCTTTAAAATACTATAGGGATAAAAGCGCTGCTCTAATTGAGGTGGATAAGGTTATAAAAGAACGGAATAATATTGTCCATAATGCTACTATTGTGACACATGACATTAACTTCACTAAAATATATAGAATGTACTGCAAAGTTGTTGCATTTCTTACCAAGAACATTGGAAGTATAGATGGAACAAAGCCAAATAAGATGAGTATCTTTTTTGAGTCTACTTAGTATTTATTCGGTTTTGAGCCTTTTTTATACAAATGAGATAAAAAGAATTTATTACAGCTTTAAGCCCGAATCTGGTCGAATAGGAAAGCTTAACATTGTATCTGGACTAACGCCTTTTATTTTCTATAGTATTGGTGGTTATCCCGATCCTGTCTTATTGCTTCAATCTCTATTCCGGTATTTATAAGAAAGCCTGTTGTGCTAACCAATACCTACTTCTAGGATTGTTTTGGAACCGATTGTCCGGCTTATCAACCAAACGCGAACAACTAGTCTGGGGAACGTCTTTCCTGTACTACCGCAGCCACTACGCTTATTACTTAACTTATTTAGGTATTACCGATCCAAGCGGTATTTCTATACCATTCAACTCAGGGCGTGCTATAACGAATAGAGCCCCCGGGTAGACAACCGGGAGCTTTTTCACACCTTTAAGCGTATAACCTATGAGGTCATCATCTTAAAAACAATCTTACACCAGAAACACCTGACAACACCAGACAATGCTCCGGTTATCGCTGAACGGTGATCTTGACACTATGTACATCCCCCCCGGAAACGATGCGCAGGATATAGTTGCCGGAAGCCTGCTCCGGGAACTCAAGCCTGTTTTCAAGGGGGTGATAATTGACGTAGATATTCACCAGCTGGCCGCTTATGGTATATGCGCTGATATGGGTAATATTGTTGCCTTTTACTTGTACAACGCCATTTTTGGCGGGGTTGGGATATACTTCGATAGCAGATGCCGCGGCAAATGAGATGGCTTTAACTTCACTCAGGACGGACTTACCGTCTTTGTCGATTTGTTTCAGACGATAGTAGTTAAGACCAGCCAGCGGCTCGCTGTCTGTAAACTTATAGGACAACGCTGCGTTGCTGTTACCACCTGGCGCCTGTGCAGGCACGAAGCCTATTGGGCTGAAATTTTTCCCGTCGGCACTTCGCTCCACCTCGAATCCTTTGTTGCCTTGCTCATTGACCGTTCCCCATTTCAGCAGGGCGGTGGCGCCCTCTTTGGCTGCATTAAAATATTGCAGCGTTACCGGAAGCGATACCGGGGAAAACGAAAAATTGTCAAACAGGTAATAGGCGCCTTGTCCGTCGGGGAAGGAGGTTACGCCATGCCGGAACTGCCCGATCGTCATATACTGTTCGCCTCCTGTGGCCGTATATTGCAGCGTTACCATCACCCAGGTATTACGCGAACCGGCGCCATAGACATCCGTATTGCCGGCCGGGATGAATACCCTGCCCGATCCGAATGTATTTACAATGGAGGTGGCGCCAAAGCTCCCGGAGCCACTTTCGGTATTTGCTGTAGTTGGAGCGGCGACAGAAAACAGGGCCCCGATACTACCTTGCTCCGATAAGGGCAAATCGGTGTAATCTATAACCGGCAACATATTCGCAGGCGAAGCGCCATACAGGTGAGCCGTGTAAAAGGAAAAAGTATAGGTAACGCCGGCAGTAAGCGGTGCGGACAGCTGGGTGGTAATATACTCTTTATAGTTCGTTATTGTGGAGGGACTATAAGTCAGTTCCATATAACCTCCGGCAAAGCCGGTACCGCTATTGGCGCTTATTTTCGAATCAATATTATAACCGCAGCTATTAAAATAATCCGAGGTTCCGCCTGTTGGCCGCGCCCAGCCTGTTGCTCTCGATATTTGTGTCTGACCGGTAGGGCATGTACTCAATATCTCGAAGTCCGGGTTGACAATATTCTGGCCCCTGGCCAGAAAGCCCATAAAACATAAAACTATAGCGAGCGCCGGTTTTACAAGAGGCTGGTCGCCCGGCGGGGTGTTCTTTTTTATCTGTGTTCTTTTCATTTGCAAAAAGGTATTCTTAAAATACAAATAAGCAGGATGGTATAACCGGGCTAAACAGCCCGGGCGCTTTATCCTGCGCAGGATTTATTACCGGATAAGCGTGAGCTTTTTCGACAGCTTATCACCACGCGAAGTGATTATAACCAATTGATAAATCCCATTCCGGAAGTGCTGCAAATCGACGCTTGTATTGTTGCCTGTCGCCTTGAAGGAGCTCAGCAACTTACCCGTTGCATCATACAGGCTGATCGTTTCACCGGTATTCAATCCGCTGACGGTAATATAATCCGTTGCAGGGTTAGGGTAAATATGGATACCGGCAACGCCTTCGAATTGTACCTGCCGGATTACACTGTAATGATAGGACTGGTCATTATCTGTTAACCGGATACGGTAATAATTGGTACCCTGCTGTGGCTGCTCGTCGGTAAACCGGTAGTCCAGTCTGCCATTACTATTGCCGGATGCCGTAAGCGATTTTACAAAGCCGATCTCTTCCCAGCTTTTACCATTTGCACTACGCTCTATTCCGAAACCTGTATTATTTTGCTCCTGTACGGTAGCCCAATCCAATACTACATTACCAGCCCATCGCGTGGCATTAAAGCTTTCCCAGGCAACAGGTAAAGGACAGCTGATGTCTACGGCTACCGTATCAGCACTGATACAGCCGCCAAGTGGTGTTGTAATGGTCCAGGTAAATTTATAAGTGCCGGATTGGGTTAAACCCGAGACTGTGGTTATAGGCGAAGAAGCGCCGGAGAATACCGGCGTGGCGCCTGTGGGTGCGCTTACCGTAGCCCAATGCCCGGTACCGGCTCCTGAAGCATTACCCGCCAGCGATGCACTTTGGGTACAGCCCGGGTTCTGGTCGCTGCCGGCATTGGCATTGATCAGGCTTTCCACGTGTATCGTGAAGTCGGCCTGCAGTGTTCCGTTTATGTTGGAGCAGGCATACTCCTGGACAAGGAATGGTCCGTAGTTGCTGTTACCACCGCTGCTCACCGTCATGCGGAATACGTAGTCGCCGGTCTTATCCAGGTTAGCGATCACCGTACTGCTATCCGCAATCGTCCGCAAATTACTTGTGGTAAAGGTGGGTGTCGATGCACCGGCAGGCTTCGACAACACGGTAAAATTATAACGCCCGGGCAGCTCCTGTAAGTAGCTGCTGTTGACTACACCCTGGTACCGCGCAGGCAAAGGAACGGTCGCGGCAATGGTGCCATTACCCGGGTAACAGACACTGACATCCGGCATCGCAAAAGCAGGCCGGTTATTGTCGGAAATATGGATGTAATAGTTTTGTATCTGTCCGCAGTTGCCGCTGGCATTACGCACATACACATCAAAACTGTAAGTTCCAACGCGCCATCCACCTGCAGGTGGTGTTACCGTAGCGACCCTGTTATAGGTACCGGTACCGGATACAGTAACGGTAGGTGCGCCACCGGGAGGCATAATGCCGGATGGCGTAACATCGGTGATCGTGGTTGCCGGGTCTGCCGGGTCTATACTGAAATAAAAATTTTCGGGGGTACTGGTATTGGCAATGCCGCAATGCACCTCACCACCACTGCCGGCAAAAGAATAGATCGTTAACTGCTCGGGAGCCCCATGCCCCGCCGGCTGGAAGCTTACATCATTGGGCACTGTGCCGGAATAAACATAAGTCATATTGGGCGTTGTATAACTTCCGCAGCTATTGGTTACGGTCATGTTGAATACATAGGTACCCTGTACCGTTACGCCATTTAAGTAAACAAGATTGTCATCCAGCTTATCGAACGATATATTGGCCCCTGCAGGCTGGCTTACTGCGTTGAGCACGATCGTAGTGCCCGTACCTGCGGCGCCTGGCGTATTCGTGGCAAAATAAGGTGCAGCCGTCAGGTAGAAATAATGACCGGGATCGGAAGTACTGATGCACCTGCTGTCGCTGGCCGGGATATGGATAACCGGGTTAGGAATAAAGCGCACAACCGCTGTATCCTCATAGGTACAGATACCGTCGTTGGACGTAATTTTCAAAATAGCATAATATGAGGGATCGATCTCATGGTTGGCTTTATTGATCAGCGAAAAGGTAGGCGTAGCTACCGTTGCGCTGCTGAACTGTGCATTGGTAGTTTCTGTAGTGCCATACCGGTTCAGGCTGTAGATATTTACATGCCGCCATTGCCCGGTGAAGCCGGCCGGGATAACACCGGCCAGAGTCGTGGTGCCCGTAGTCGCACAAACACTGGTCCGGTCAGGACCGGCCGTAAAACTCGCGGGCTTCGGATGTGCCGTAATGGTTACCTGCGATTGCGCCGTGCCGGTGCCGCAGGCCTGGCTGAGCGTGAAGGTATAATTACCGTCGGCAGTCATGCCGGTAACGTTCGTGGTCAGGCTGTTCGGTGTTGCAATTACAGGGGTTACCGGTCCGCTGGTAAATACCCAGGTAGGTGTACCGGTACCGGCCTGCCCCGAAAAGCTGCCTGTTAATGTAGTACCGGAACCGCATATGGTCGCATTGCCGCCTGCGTTTACCGAACAGTTCTGTGCGGATGCCGAAGCCGCTATGCCCAGGAGTATAGCAGCAGTTCCCGTCGTTTTAATAAGCCTCAATAATGTACATGTTGGATTCATGGTGATCAGACAGGTTTTGAATTGTTGATGAAGAAATAAACAGCTTTTCAAAAAAGATCAGTGTCGGCTTCGGGATAAGGCGGTAATATTTTATCCTCATTGGTTCGGGACAAAAGTAGGATCTGAAAAATGATGATTCTTTATAACTTGAACCATTTGAGTGATGGAGTTGCTTATCCTGAATAGGCTATAACCGGGCATTACAGCTAAAAAGAGCAACAAAAAGCGGCAAGCGACAGCAGGTTAACAACCGGGATCGTCCTGTAAAGCAGCACGGAGCCTGTAACACCTCCGGCAGACCGGGCCGTATAGTACAAACTGGCCCAGCGAATAAAAAATGCCTTTATGCCTGTTGCGGAGGTCGCTGCACCGGGGTATATATTCAAAAAATGCTATTGTACTATTCAAATTGTTCTATACCAGGCAAGCGCGCTTAAAAAGAATATTATTTTAGTCCATCAGCTTAACGATTTAGTGTGTGCAACTGTAATGCTTAAGCGAAGCACGGGGGGACTTGTACGCTTTTGAAGATGCAGGCGCCATGTGTCAGAGAAACGGGCCACCCGATGGTCCGCTTCCTGGTACTATAAAACCAAAGCAGGCTTAGATTCCGGTGTCCCGATAATCGCTCCCTGCCCCCCTGTCCGACGGCCATTTCTTTTGCAGCCACTTTATCCCGCTATGGAAAAACAATGCGATGAATAAAAATTTACAAATCTCTGCTGTGCCCCTGGTCATAGCCAGCTGCTCCCAGATCATGCAACACGGTATACATCTTATACTGGGAAAGCTAGCAGGATCAATAAAAATCAAAGCGGCAAAAAACGATGAAGAGCTTATAAACGTTATGGGCAACGGCACAACCGGCATGCTGATCACCGACGGCACGCTGCCTTATCTTTGCGACAGAGGATTGGAGCCGGCTATACAGCCGGCACCGCCATGGCTAAAAGTGGCTATATACCGTAAGGCAAAAAACAGTCAAAACGAAGATTACTATTGTTTAACCAGTAAATTAGTCTACCTGGAAAGCGCATCCGGCATAACAGCCTTCCTGGATGCTATAACAACAATGCTGGTCTATCTTAAAAATCCGCTGCAAGAGGCTTCCGGGTGCCGCCGGAGCGAATTAAGTGCGTACCACCCTATCTCGTTTTCCTTATAAGTTCTTTGTCGCAATGCCCTGCCGGCAAACTACTTCCGGATGACGGCAAATGCTGCGCATTGCCGGCTTCGCCTGCCTGTTATATTACCGGTATTTTACTTTCTCGCATCGATACGTCATATTCTGGCTGGGTCTGGCTATTTTTGACGGCTAGTCAACCATAAACCAATGAAACACTTCTTTATCGTTTTACAGGCTACCCTGTATTTATTGCTAACCCAGGCGGTTTACGGGCAACCGGCCAAAGACTCGGCAACCCGGGTGCTATACCGTATATCCACAGCGTACCAAAAGGGACTGTTGCCAGAAAGTAGCTTCCTGGATACCGTACAGTTTACAATGCGTAAACTGTTGTCTGAAAACGTCATTTTCACCAATAAAGAGCTTTTAAAAATGCTGACGGTGTATCGTACGGCTATATGGAGCGATAAGAAGAATGAGGCGCATAAACGCGACTACTATGCTATATTGAGCAACCAGGCACAAATGGGAGATAGAAACGGGGAAATGTTGTATTACGCCGGCAAGTTCGATCAGCTGGAAAGAGAGACGAAGAACCGCAAGTCGCTTACCGCACTATCTGTCGTTGCCATCTACTATGACGGTCAACGCGCCAATGAAAAGTTAGCAGAGCTCTACAAAAAAGAAAAAAATTACCTGGCAGGTATACCCGGCATTGTCGATAGAGATCAACTGAATGTAAGCGATCTTGTTCAGGCAACGATTGCACTTGAATTGATGGCAAGGGCGCTTTATGAATTGAACGATACGATTGCCGGTGCGCAGGCAGAAACTACACTCGGGAAAATAGCGGTAATAGCTAAGGAAAAAGCGAAGGGCGCCCCCGATGTAATAGCAAGGGTCGATGCGACCCGGATCTTTTCCTTTTACCGGGGGGCTGTTGCCAAAAACGATCCCGGGCTCATGCAGGAGGCATTCCGCCGCATGGACGAATTCGTTGCAGACGCGCATACCCCCGGGTATATGAAACCCGGTATGGCCATAGCGGCCGCAGATGCGAAAACAGCTTACTATATCCATTATGCCCGTATCGATAGCGCCACTTATTACCTGGAACGTTACCAGGAATTCATGAACGGTAACCAGAATCTATACAATAGGTTTGTGGAAAAAAAATACTGGGCACGGCTGCTTTACATAGAAAAAAAGTACAAAGAAAGTGCAGACCTGTATGAAACCGCTATGAACATGCTGGACAGCTCCCGCACCTTAATCTCCAGGGACATCGGAGATATGATGTACGCGAGGGCGGAAAGTGAAGAACAGCAGCTATTGTTGGCCGAGGCTGAAATACAGAACAGGATAGCAGAAAAGAAGCTCCTGATCGGCGGTGCGACAGGCTCTATATTACTGGTCTGCGCATTTTTCCTCATAAGACACATACGCAGGAGACAAAAAGACAAGCTTTTGGAGTTTAAATTCAATATGGCGCGTAACATACACGATGAAACGAATCCCGCATTGCTCTATGCTTCAGCACTGGCCAAAGCATCGCGATCGACGGAGCATGCCGTTACAGCAAGTACAGAACTGGAACAGCATATCGGGCATATCATGGAGCTTATCCGGAGCCTGTCGCACGATCTGAAATCCGATAAACAGTATGTGTTGTACGACCTGGTAGCGATTATGAAGCAGACCCTGATCAAATTGAATGTCAGCGGCGACTTTTCATTCGATATACAGGCTGGTCCGGGGAAAAAGCGGTTTATCAGTCATTATCAGTTCTCCCAGTTAAGGTCCATTTTAAATGAGTGTATCACCAATTCCATCAAACATGCTTCGTTTGATAAAATAGATCTGGCATTTACCAATAAAGGCAACAAGCTTGTGATAAGGTACCGGGATAATGGCGCCGGCTGGCCAATGTCGCTGCAGACTGGCGGCATCGGCATCGACAATATGAAAGACCGTGTACGTCAGCTCAACGGAGAATTGGAAATAGCGAACGATTATCCGAACGGGTACCGGATTACCATTTCCTGCTTATTACGATAACGGTAGGCTACAAGAATCTGATGCGTATCAACTATTTTTCGGGATGAAGATAACGGAAAAGGAGTCGCCCAGCCTGCTGTTCTATCGGCGACAAATAAAAAGCCGCTTTTATACCTATTAGTTACGGGTCTCTTATTAAACACGCTCCCACTTATTATGAGCCGGTTTTTCGCTGTACCGGATGCATGAGCCGGCTTTTTATCGGGGTCGGGACTGGCCTTGGAAGTCATCGCCCTTGTGAAGGCGGACCGTAGCCGGAAAGGACGAAGCTGTAGCCCATCGGCAACGGGCTTGTAAACTCCTTATGCGAAGTCTTAATAACTTTCTGGATCAAACCACCTGGTGCCCACATTTACATTCAAATATATACTAAAGCCCGAATAGTCTGATTTGTTGATACAGTTATTATAGCCAACGTACAGACCGGCATAGTCAAATAGCGATAAGCCGATGTAAGGTGCAATGTTGACATAGGGATGAAGATAACTGAGGTCGAGCCGCGCAGCCACCACGAAAATGCGCCCCTCGACACTGACTTTAGGGCCAGCCCTGAACTTACCGTTGGTTACAAGACCACAAATGGATGTCGTAGCACCATATTCGTAAAATTCCGCAGACTCGCGAAAATTGATACCAACATCGAAGCTATGCCCTAAAGATTCGGAGAAGTCCAGGAGTTGATAGCCGATGCTTAAGCTTTTCATCTTGTCTGTTTCAAAGTTTGCAAAACTAATGTCTTTAGCCGATGCTGTAATGATGCTTGAGCTTTTCCTGTTGTATGCATTAAAAATCGCCCCTTCAGCATCTTTAGCTGAGGCCGGAAAAAGGTAACAACTCATCAACACGCCCGCTAACATCCTTTGTAATAATACAATCATAACGAAGGGTTTTTAGGAAACTAACCTACAAGGCTTTACCCGGAAAATTTACAGCGTTGATTATAGTTTTGAAGATCGATGCTCTTCCATGCCACAACCGCAGCCCCGGGGTTTGGAAGTATAACAGGAACTCATGACAAGGATTATAATTAATGCCACGAAAAGCGATGAGCGTTGTATGATGTTCTTCATTATAGCCAACTTGATAGATGAATAAAGATACATGATTATTTCACTTATGGTATTTTTCACCAGCAACATAAGTGCAATATTTATCAAAACATGCGGATTGGCTGATTGCGTGACCCTTAATATGCCAACCAGAGCCGTAGCATCCCGCTACGACTATCTTTACAAAGCTGGTTTATGCCGCCGTACAAAAGCCTTCTTTATCCCGCTCGGCATATGCCGGTAAGTAAAAAAACAAGGCACTTTAATTTTAAGATTTTTTATAGACCTGTCTTCCGCATATTGCAACGGTAAATGCTACATTTGAACGCAAAACAAAGCACAAACCAATCCGCGTAAATATGAGCAAGTTGTTTCCCGGTGTTCTTTTAGTATTTCTTTCGTTTAACTTTTTTGGTAGCCCACTTTTTGCGCAGACCTCAACAAAACCGGTACCTAAAAAAACTGACGTCAGCGCCATTCCGGTTTCCAACGCTGCACTCGGCGAATTTCCCTATATACAGTTGCCCGCAGGATTAAAGCTACTCAACAGCCAGGCCTATACGCATCAAATGGATTTTTTGTTTTTCCCGGTCGATGGGCAAATGCAACGCCTGGAAGGCAAGGTATGGCGGGCCTTTATTACCGATGACGGATCGGTAGGTAACGGATGGTCTTATGATTATTTTGAACGGAAAATAATTGCCGCGATAACACAACTCGGCGGGGTAAAACTATTTGCGGGAAAAGTGCGTAAGGCAGAGCTGGACCGTATCAAAGAGGATGCTACCTATTTTGGAGATGAAGGCTCGATAGACTACTGGAATAATAAGGTTTTGGTTTATATGATCCGGAGACAGGATGGACACAATATCTACTGCCAGTTTAGCGGCAATTCCGCAGGCGGACAATTACAGGTACTGCAGCAATGATGGTAAAGACGGTATTACAGATGCGGCAAAGCACCTTTTCCTAAGTTATTTTACCCTTCCATTCCATTATGAATAGCAAACTTAACCAGGCCCACAGTGCTTTTACAGCCTGTTTTTTCAAGAATATTCGTCCGGTGGTTATCTACCGTCTTTTTGCTGATGACCAGTTGCCGGGCAATTTCTTCACTTGTAAATTCCTTTACGATAAGCATCAGTATTTCTTTTTCCCTTGCCGATAAGTGGTTCATCTGCTCCTCTTGTATTTTCCGCTTATGGTATTGATTATAAATAATAGGTACTATATCCTGTGAAAAATAGGTGCCGCCATTCGTGATGCGGTGAATTGCTTTTAATAGCTCATCCTTACCCGCATTTTTTAAAATATAGCCGTCCGCTTCGGCAAAAACCGCCTCCTGTACCGCCGTAGCATTGTTGTACATCGACAGGACCAGTACCTGTATATGCGGGAACCGGTCTTTAACCATACGGCAAAGCTGCGTGCCACTGAGCAGGGGCATGCTTATATCGGTAAGTAATAATTGAAAATTATGCGGATCGGCCTCCAGCATTTCGTAGGCCATCTGCCCGTTGTTGGCCTCGGCCAGCACAACCAAATTATCTTCTTTACCGAGAATATCCTTCACACCATCGATCATCATCTGGTGGTCGTCAGCCAATAAGATGCCAATTTTAGTTTGCTCCATTTGAGGGTAAGGTTATTTCTATTTGTGTACCTGAAAGCTGTTCAGACTTTACGTTTATTTTCCCATCCAGCATATGCACTCTTGCATTAATATTTTTCCAGCCCATGCCTTTTGAATTATCGATATCCTTAAGGTCAATGCCACGGCCATTGTCGTTAACGGCGATCAAAACCTGGTTGTCTTTATACTTAACGGACAGGTTGATTTCACTTGCCCCGGCATGTTTCAGCATGTTATTCACCACCTCCTGTACAATGCGGTAAATAGAAAGCTCATTTTGCATTTCGAACTGTAAGGTTTGTATTTGTCCGGGAATATCAATATTCATTTTTGTAGTCCCGGAAGCATTTACTTTTTCAGCCAGGTTTTCCAATGCCCTGAGGATACCGAAATTGAGTTCCTGTGGCAGGAGGTTGTGCGAAACATAACGTACCTCGTCTATAGTTTTGTCCGTAAGTGCCATCGCTTTTTGTACCGCTACATCACCGGTTTCCAACGTAGATAAACTCATTTTTACCAGGGAAAGCATTTGCCCTACCCCATCGTGCAAATCGCGGGCAATACGTATGCGTTCGTTTTGTTCGCCATCGAACAATGCTTTTGTTTCTGCCGCCTGCCGGTTAAAGATTTCCCGTTGTAACTTTTGCTCCTGCCGGCTTTTATTCAGCGCGAAAATAAAACAGGTTGCAATACAGCCAGCCAGCAGCCCTATGCCCCCCACCCATAACCATTGCTCTCGCTTAGCTATTTCCTGTTTTTGTTGTTCAATAATGGCCTGCTTTTTCCCTGCCTGGTATTTTTCCTGTAAGTTAAGCATGGCTGTTGTCTTTTCCTCATTCAGCAGCGAGTCTTTCAAAGCCATGTACTTTTCAAGAAACGCCAGAGCTGGCTTATATTGCTGCATATCTTTTTTCAGCAAATAAGCATACTCGTAGGCATCCAGTAATTTTTCGGGACTCTCACTTTTTTGCGCATAGTATAACGCCGAATCTAAAAAGCTATTGGCAGGCAAATATTTCTTTTGAATACGGTATACGTCTGTAAAGTTCCCGTACACCGTCGCTTTATGATAATCCAGGCCCCAGCCGGGCGGGTTTTCCCGGAGGCTTTCCAGAGAGCGGCTCAGATAATGAATAGCGGAATCCGTTCGTCCTGATTTCTTATAAGTATTCCCCAGGTTATTATAGGTGGAGTGCACTCTGTTCCCGGCGTAAGGCAATGCCTGCAGATGCGTGTGTATGGCTTTTTCGTATTCCTTATTATCGTCGTAGTTAATGGCCAGTACATTAAACGCATCCCAGCGGTAATAGTCTTTAACCGCGGGATGCGTGGCAGCGGTTTTTAAAGCTGCACGGGCATATTCAATCCCCTTTGCGTAGTTTTTAGCATCGTGGAATGCATTGGAAATACTTACATAAGCTGATACAACCATGTCGATATCGCCTGCCTTTTCAAAATCCTGAACACTCTGGTTCAGATATAGAAAACCGTTTTCAAAATCATAGCGCCGGCTAAACAATATACCCATATTAAGCGCAGCGTAACCTTTCCACAAATAGTTTTTTGCATGCACAAAATAGTGTTGGGCCTTATCGTACCATGCAACAGCTTCATCTGTTTTTTTTAATGCCATACGGGTAGTACTGATCAGCGTAGCACCCCTGCCCATATAGTCTTCATTGCTTAATTGTCGGGCCCGTAGAAAAAAAACAACAGCAATAGAGTCCGCCCGGGCTGCATTACTGTTTACGATATTGTTGTATGCCGTAGCCAATGCCTCGAAAGCCACGGAATCCTTAAGACTAAGGGGGTGTGGTTGTGCATGGCTCTTATACCCCAATAGGATAAAAGGGAACAACCAAAGAATTATTTTGCATCGTATTGCGCCCATGAAATATAGCTATTCAATTTACATACAGGATATTACCAGCAAATATATTAATAATATACCTGCTATTGATAATTACAGCCGTTGGCCCGACCCTGCAAAAATCACAAGGCCATTTTCTTATAGCACCTGATGCCAGAGACCCGTACCGGTAATCCCAATGCCCCTGAAATAATCCCTACCGGCCAGGGGGTACAACTACCTTGCTATTCGTATTTAAATCCCCGCTTCATTTGCTTTTCTGTATCGCGGTAAATCTGGTCCATGGCGCGTTGATGCCTGTCGGACTCCGATTGGGAACCCGTTCTGTAAGTGGCCTGTGGTATATTCTGATTAGGCATGGGTCTGCTGTTTTGTGAACCGCCTCTGCCATAGGTTTTCTCCCACCATTCCTCATACGATTCCCCGGTTTGTGTGGTAGTAGCATTTTTGGCGGTAGCCGCTCTCTGGCGGGCCGCTTCCAGTGCAGCGAAATAGTCCAGTACTTTTTGCTTTTCTGCCAGGGCTTCCTTTTTCCCCAGGTCGGCAGATTTCTGGTAATATTCAATGGCCTTATTATAATCAGCGCCGGGTATTTTGCCCATATGGTGGAGTACTGCAAGCCCGTAATAAGCATCGGCATCATGGCCTTCAAAAGCTGCTAGTTTCCACCAGCGGAGGGCTTCTTCATAATTTCCATTGTCAAACGCCGTATACCCGTTTGAGTAAGCATCCCTGAGCTCCAGGGCCGCCTCCGCTTTATCCAACAGCGTTACTTTCTGCACCGCCCACATATTGCCGGTCTGGGCAGCTTCATTGTACCAGTACCGGGCCTTTTTCTTATCGATCAAATAAGCATACCGGTTCCTGTCGGTGGGCATCGGGATATCGTCACCTGTTGCGTGCTGATAAAGCGTACCCAAAAAATACATGGCTGGCCGGTACCCTTGTTGCGTTGCCTTTTGGCAATAAAACAGAGCAGAATCTATTTCTTTTTTGGGTGGGTTAACCTGTCCCGCTGCGAAGCCCCGGGCTAAATAATAAGAAGCCTTGGGCATATGGCCCGCCGCATCATATTTTCTTAAAATTTTAATGGCCGCAGGGGCACTGGCGGGATATTTCATTTTTTCGGATGCCGCTTCTATTTCGGCATCCGGGTTATTATCGGGCATAGTCGCCTTACCGCTTACACCTTGCGCAGGTGTGGCTGTTGCCGCTATGGCCCTTGTATTTACGCTACGTTCCCCATCCTGTGTTTTCCCGTTTTTATCAATATGAAGATATCCCTTTTGGTCCGCCACCAAAGCAACGCCACCCGAAAAATCACGTGCAATCCGGTACTGCACCCGGATCACCATCCGCCCCTCTTTGTTGATATAACCCCAGCCCGCTTTTTGCACCGGCGCAACAGCCGCCATTCCTTCCTTAAAGCCATTGACCCAATCATAGGCAGGGGCAACAATCTGTTTGCCTTGTTTATTGATAAACCCCCATTTGCCCCCGGCTTTAACCGCGGCCAGGCCTTCGCTAAAGGGTTCTGCATCTTCGTAAATAAACGCAATGCGTTGCTGATCGTTTTTATCGATATAGCCCCATTTACCATTGAGTTTAACCGGCGCCAACCCTTCGGCAAATGTGCTTGCCATTTTGTATTTATAGGGTATTACCAACACGCCTTTGCTGTCTTTGTAACCCACAAGGCTATAATCGTTATTCCAGGCGACTTCTAACTCCTGCGCGTGGGCCGGTATGCTTAATACCACACCTAGTAATAGTAGTATTGATTTTATCATCTTGCTTATATTTTAGTAAGCTATTTTATGGTTTTACCCCATACGACTGAATAAAAAACGAATAGCGCCGGTATCATCTAAAGTAGCCGTCAGCACCGTTTTACCGGTATCGCGGCTTTTCAGCACAATTTTGCGCACAATGGTTGTTTCATTTTTTTTGATAAGCCCCGGCCGGTCTTTACTATCGAAAACAAGGAATGGAATTTCATTGAAGCGGTCATAAATGGTATCCATGGTTGCCGCATCGCCTCTTTTTACATAGTCTGCCGAAAGTATATTGCCGACTACGCCGCTTACCATATAGCTTACCGCAAACCCTTCGAGCTTTAATGCGGTGCGATAACTGTTGTAGCCGTCGCCTGCCTTGACTTCGTGTTGCATGAGACTGGATGCATCGGCCTCAATCAGCGCTTTTATCTCAGCCGGGAAGTTTTTCCCGGTTTGTGCATAAACGATAGTGCAGGAGAGCAGCAATGCCATGCTCAACGTGATTTTCATTATTTTTAAGACTTTCACCTGATTGCTTTGCATTTGAATTTATTATTGGCTGTACATCATGATGGCAAACCTGCTCTTCGAAGCATTTTCCTGATTGCGGTAACACATCGTTTGAAAAACCAGTAATGGCTTTCTCGCCCCATCGACCCTGTACACACTATGGGTAGCAATACCGCCCGGCTCTTCCGCTTCATCTAAGTTAACTATTTTGTATAGCTTATTACCGGAGTACATGGCTTCAATAAATCGCGCAACGGCTGCCTGAATGGCCTCTGATTGCCCCAAAGGAACTTCCCAGCACAACACATTTGCGTAGGGAAATTTTCCAATCCTGATTTCGCCCAGGCCGGCTTGTAGCTTTGCGGGATAAAAGACCGAAACGGTATCCGTTTGTTTGTCCATTATATCCATAAAGTTATTTTTGGAGTGCCGGTAAAACGTGTCTAGCAGCGCTCTACAGTCTTGTTGCTGTGCCTGTGCAACCGTTATTGAACAGAAAAACAATAGCCAGAGCAATACTTGTTTCATATTTATGGATTGAGTTTTACAATTTCCATGTGGTAATGCGGATCTCCGATCCTGTACCTGCCATCTCCCGTTGGATAGGCCAAAGCGTAATAAGCGCCGTCCAGGTATCTGCAGGTAGACAAGGTGAAGTCCTTTTGTACAGTTTGTCCATAGGTAATGGAAGAGATTACCTTAACGCCCGAATTATTGACCTCCCATAGTTTGATCGCAGGATCGGCAGGTTGCGGTACGTTTGCTTCAAATCTGGCCATCGTGTACAACGTTCCGTCTGGTTTTAAGCGCCACTCATTCAGCATATTTTTATTTATATATACTTTTACAGCATTGCTGAAATCGGCATCCTGATCCAGAGAAGCCTGCCAGAGCCGGGTAAGCGAGCCCTGCCTCCAGCGATAACAGTATATGTTTTTGCGGGCGTCACTTCCGGAGGCCGCAGACTGGAAGTCATCAAATACAAAAGTAATTTCCCCGGTTTCGGTATTATAATCGTAAGTAAGTAACTCTAAAAAGTCGGCAGGGAAGCCACTTTGCGGCATATTGGCTACCGTCCCGGCATCTACGATTTCGTAATTGGGTGGCGTAGCCCCGTAAGTCCGGTCTTCGCGGCAACGGATCACCATAAAGGTGGTAGCCCCATCTTTGGAACACAGCGAAAACTCGTAATAATTACCATCCGCAGCTTTTACCGGTATATTGAATAACCTTTTATGACCTTCTATTACACCCGGACGGTACGTAGCACTGAAATCACCGATGGGGTCAGGCGGATTTTTATAATGCCATAAAAACGATTCATGCCCCGTCCACATAGAACCGGCCAGGAATGTACCATCGTTTGTATACTTAAAGGTGGGGTAATTGCTTGCCGGCGCCCCTGCAATGATATCGCCGGTGCTGTTTCTTAATTGTATGTAATTATTGTTATAATCCATTCCTGTAAAAACAGGTATGACGCTATTCGGTAACAATTGACCGTACCAGGTAAAAGGGCTCGAATTACCCCCGCCTGAGAAGATCCCGAAACTGATTTTTTGCAGGTTAGTAGCCGTTGCATTTTCGGATACTACTGTTTTGTAAAAATAGTCTGATGACACGTGAGCAACAGGCTCTAAACTATGCTGGGTGTATAACACGGCAAATTGGCCATTTGCTTTTTGAAGGTCAAATCCTTTCATCGCATTGTAAGGCGTAGCGCCGCCGCCTAACCCGTCAAAAGGTATTATGGCTACCCTTTTCCAGCCGGTTGCCGGCTCGGTGAGCAGATCATCGGCATTGTCTGAATCGCCATCTGAGGGGCTGGTCTTTGTGCAGCCTGTGGCCATCAGCAATAAAGCCAGGGACGCATACAGTATTTTTTTCATTTCCATGAGGTGTTGAATTGAATAGGGTGATGGATTAATCATGCTTTGCAAACAGCCAGCTCATATTTATGGAGCAATTCCGGTTCTTGACCGATGGACTATTGCTAAGCCCTTCGATATTCGTTAACCCGAAATCGTAATGAACATGCAGGCCTAGTTTTTTACCCATCCTGAAGCCGGTAGTGAGATGGAGTCCAACGTCCAATTTTTTAAATGCCCCGGAGGTAAAATCATGCTTTGCGCTGTTGCCATCGAACGCAAAGGTTTGTTGTATGGCTTTTACGAGATAGGCCATATACAAGCCGCCGCCTATTTCATAGTCCAGATCATCGCTTACCGGTATTGCAGCCATTACAGGCAGGGTCAACTGGATATAATTGAGCCTGTTGGTATTTTTCATGGGCCCGGTATAACCAATCGGGTAATCGTAATACACCCTCGTGCCTTTTTGCGTAAAACTCAATTCAGGCAACAGGAAGAGATGCCCGTTCAATTTCTTTTTGTATTGAAGTCCGGCATTAAAGGAAAGCAGTACTTTCCGGTGCACATCAAAACGGCTTTCGCCATAGTGGTACTTGCCGATATTAGCGCCTGCGGTAATGCCCAACTGTGCATAAGCGCCTGAAGATAAAACCAGGAACAGGAGTGTATAGGCTATATTTTTGGTCATGTTTAGTATAAATGGTTGATCACCCTACAAAAGTGAAACACATTTAAACAAACCACAATAGGTAAGTATCTTCAATTATATAGGTACATGTACCTATATAATTGGCAACAGGCAGGTAAGAATGGAACGGGAGTTAGAGATTTCGACATACTTCCCAACTTTCGCGCCTGATCGGTTGTAGGGCTTTGAATATATGGAAACCCAAGCCTGTATTGTATTTCGAACAAAAAAAAACGCGTAGTGTGTACTACGCGCCGGTGATGGGACTGGCTGGTTATTCTATTTAACGGAAGCACCTCCACTAACGGGTGATCCTGTTTTTTTCCTCTTGCGATGCCGTATTGCGTACCCGTCCTTCTTTCACGTTACTATTCCCGAACTTCCAGGCCAGGCTAAAGTATACTCTCCTGCCCTCCCATTCATTGGTCCATTTAATATCCAGACCGTTACCTGTAATGTGCGCGCGATAAGCATTGGGACCAATAATATTGGTGGCATTCACCTTAAGTGTAAGCCGGTCTTTCAGTAAGAGCCGCTGGATACCCAGGTTCCACCCGTAATAACACCGGAGCCGGGCAAGACCATTTCGTGTTGGCATGCCATAGTAAATATCTGTCTGTATTTTATATTTCCCGAAGGTAAACGTATGATTGGTGCTGAACGAAGCAGCCATGGCTTCCTGGTTATAAGCAAACCCCGGTATGGCAGAATAGTTTTTATTAAAGGCTATATTGGCATTATTATCGCTTTGCCACCATGAAGTAACGGGCAGGCTTAACGTTATATCCAGGCGCAGGGCTCGCGCAGAAGCCGCATTCTCTTTGGTATTGGTAGTTATCCCGGTCTGCTGATCCTGCCTTATTACTTCCGTCTCTACATCTGTATCCATACGGTAGCTTAATGCGGTAAACAATATCTCCTTCCAGGCATGCTTCAGCTCCAGGGCATTGCTATAGGAAGAGCGGAGAAATGGATTGCCCACAAATAAAGTGTAAGGATCTATATAATCGGTAAAGGGATTCAGACTCTCGTAACCGGGCCGGTTGATGCGCCGGGTATAGCTGAAGCTTACCTGGTTTCGGGTATCGATGGTCCGGGTTATAAACAAACCGGGAAACCAGTCCAGGTAATGCCTTTCCTGTACCTGTCCTGTAGTAATGGAATTGCCGGTACTGATGGTTTGTTCGACGCGCAAGCCGATCTGTATAGCTGTTTTTTCCAAAGAATAGGTTGCGGTAGCGTAGGCGGCATTGATGTTCTCTTTGTAAATAAAATGATTACTCCGGTTACGATCGGGTATCCAGGCGCCCTTATCCCCGGTTGAATCGGCGAGCAGGTTATTGTCTGTTGTCACCCAGCTGCTTTTCATACCCGCTTCCAGCTTGAGTTGCTTACTGAAATAACGGGTAAAGTCCAGCTTGCCGGAGCGGATCGTTACCCTGGAAGGTTTACCCGTCCTGAAGATATAAGGATCACGAATCGCATTGCCACCCCGGTCGAAGAACAGGTTGTCGTTACGGCTTGTTTCGCGGCTAT
Source organism: Taibaiella chishuiensis (assembly GCF_003014535.1). GTDB lineage: Bacteria > Bacteroidota > Bacteroidia > Chitinophagales > Chitinophagaceae > Taibaiella > Taibaiella chishuiensis. Next base: position 187,153 of record NZ_PYGD01000005.1, read on the forward strand.
TATAATGGCCATAATCCAGGTCGATATTCAACTCGCTTCCTACGGTATCCAGCAAAGTCTGGAAGTTAAGATTATACATAATATTTTCGCTACGGCTCGAATCGCTTGTCAATGCATCGATGAACTGATAGGGCTGCTTGTTTTTATCGCTCAACGTAGTATGACCATCATTAGTAGCCTTGCTTCTATCCACATAACCGTTGATTAAAAGTCCTGCTGTAGTTTTACTGCTCAACGCATAGTTCAGGCCGGCCTTAAAAGAGGCATTGGTAGCAAAAGGGTGCCAGTAGCGGCTCCGGTCCTGGTACACGATATTGGTGTCGTTGCGTACGATGCTGTTATAGTTGAGCTGGTTAAAAGACTCGGAGTGCCCCAGGTACCCATTACCGAACAAGTTGATTTTGCTGTTGCGGTAATTAAGACTAAAGCCCCCGTTTTGCCTGAAATAACGCCCCCTGCCAAGACTGGCATTAAGCGTGCCGTTTGTACCATAAGCCTTGTTTTTCTTTAGTTTTATATTAATGATCCCGGTACTTCCCGCGGCATCATAACGGCTGGAAGGATTGGTGATGATCTCTATTTTGCTGATAGCATCGGCCGGAAGCCCCTTCAGGTATTGGACCAGCTGATCCCCGGCCAGGTAAACTGGGCGTCCGTCTATATAGATCGTACAGCCGGCGCCTTTTAATAAGATATTATCGTCTTTGCCTGTAGTTACCGAAGGCGCTTTACGCAACAACTCCCAAGCCGAGCTGCCTGTCGCCAAAACATTATGCTCTATGTCCATCACCATTTTATCGGGTTGAACTTCCAGTAAAGGCATTCGCGCCGTTACCTGTACATCTGCCAGTTGCTCCCCCAAGCGTATTAACTCCAGGTCGGGCAACCTGTAATCTGCATCCTTTACTTCGAACACATCTGTACTGACGGACCGGTATCCTACGAGCGATACCGTAACCCTATAGCTGCCTGCTGCTACACCGTCGAGACTGAAGCTGCCGGACGAATCGGTAAGCGTACCTTTCAGCACCCGGCCGGCTTTCTGCTCCAGGACGATACTGCAAAAAGGAAGCGGCATGCCCCGGACACCGGTAACTTTCCCGGTGATGGTAAAGGGTTGTGCGCAAACGGGCAATGTGATGCAACTGATGAGTAAAATTATCCAGGATTTCATAATACAGGTTATTACCGGCACCCGCTATTGGAATTAAATCCATAAGCAGTTAGGTCGACAGCATAGGAAGGAGGTAAATACGGAATCAAAATTGCGGGAGTTGGCACGGACTTTTATAATTAATCGGCAAACGCCCTGAAGAAGAACATGAAAGCTTCCGGCAACAAGGTGAACGGTTTGTGGTCGTATTTGGCCTATTGGCGAACGATTGAAGCCCGTTGGCAGAATATAGGCCCCGGAATGACGTTATGGTACTACATTTACATTTCGACTACCCTGGCCATGAAACGACACTACAAAATAGCGCTCCACCTGTTCTATTGGTTCTGCTTTTTCGGATGGAGCACCCTGTCCCGTACCCTTTATAACCCGGCGTACCATTTTGATTTCCACCACCTGTTCGGTCCTTTAAATATGGCGGAGTACCTGGTGTTCATGGGGACTTTCTATCTCAACTACTGCTTTATCATGCCCCGTTTCTTCAAGCAGAAACAATATAAACGCACCTGGACAACCTGGTTCCTGTTATTGCTGTTTTTCATCTGTTTCCGTTATTTCGTAGAGCAGTACCTCCTGATGATCTGGTTCCATATACAGAATTACTATGAAGGCGTATCCATCGATTTCTTTGTTTTCGACAACCTTTATTTCGGATCCAATGTCATCCTGATGAGTGTTGTCTTTTGGGCGATTGACAACTGGATGAAAATACAAAAAGAAAAGACAGCCCTGGAACAGGAAAAGGCAACCGCGGAATTGGATTTCCTGAAGTCGCAGCTCAACCCGCATTTCCTGTTCAATACCTTGAACAACATTTATTCCCTGGTTTATCACCAATCGGATAAAACATTACCTGCCATATTGAAGCTGAGTGAGCTGATGCGGTATATGACCCGGGAAAGTACAGTCGATAGTATAGAGCTATCCCGCGAGCTGGAATACATCGAAAGTTTTATCGCCCTGGAGTCGTTGCGCACCGTGGGCACGGCAGCGGTGCAATTTACCATACAGGGCGCCACCGAAGGCCTGAAGATAGCGCCCCTGCTGATGATCCCGTTTATCGAGAATGGCTTTAAGCATGGCGTAGTTAACGATAAGCATAATCCTTTCCTTATTGAATTAACTTTGCATAACCGGCAACTGGTATTGCATACCCGCAACAAGATCGGGAATCACCATAAAGACAGCGGCAGTGGTGTGGGGCTTCGCAATGTGCGGCGCAGGCTTGAATTGCTCTATCCTGGTCGTTATCATTTAGCAGTAACACAAAACGGGGATCAATACAATTGTACGCTTCAACTGGATTTAAACTAGAAAAATGATCAAATGCATAGCTGTAGACGATGAGCCCTGGGCCTTGTCCTTACTGGAGAACTATATCAGTAAAGTGCCTTTCCTGGAATTGGTACTGGCAACGGAAGATGCCATAAAAGCACTGCATTGTGTACAAACAGAGCAGATCGACCTGGTTTTCCTCGATATCCAGATGCCCGAAATCACCGGTCTCCAGTTTATGAAGATCACGGCGGGTAAATGCCGGGTAATCCTGACCACTGCTTATAGCGCTTATGCACTCGACGGTTATGAATACAATGTGATCGACTATTTGCTGAAACCCATTTCCTTCGATCGCTTTTTTACGGCGTCTTTAAAAGCGCAGCAATTGCTTGTAATCCCCACTAATGCTGCACCTCAGGCTATGCCGGTAGCCCATACCCCCGACTATATTTTTGTAAAAATAGATACGAAGGCCGTAAAATTATTACTCTCCGACATCCTGTTTATCGAAGGCCTTAAAGATTATATTGCCATACATACGCTCGCCGAGCGGCTAATCGTACAAGAGCGGTTAAAAGCGTTTGAAGCGGGGCTTCCCCAGGACCGTTTTGTAAGGGTTCATAAATCGTATATCGTTTCCCTCGAAAAGATCGACAGCCTGGAGCGGAACCGTATCTTCATCAAAGATCAGGTAATACCCGTGGGCGATACCTTCCGCGAGTTTTTCTTTAGCCATATCAAGGACAGGCATTTTGGCTAGGCCAGGTATTGTTTAGCTTGTTACCTTCGTTTTCCCTATTGGGATTTGCACCCAAAGACGCTTCTTGCCCTATTCCGTGATACGAAGTGGTTTATTGTTCAATGATCCCTTTAAGAGGCCTTTACAACGCCTTCCTTTGCGACGCAAAGGAGTTTCTCTTTTCTCTTTTCTCTTACAAAAGCAAGCTTTCGCCCGTTTCGGACCAAGCAAGCCTCCCCGCTGCGTGGGGAGGCTTGCTTGGTGAACAGGATTGGATTATTTTATGATCCCTTGTTGGGTGGCGTCTGCAAAGCTTCTTTTGTTATGCAAAGGAAGCTTTTGTTTTTCTCGCTCACTGACTTTCTTCGGATAGGAAAGCCATCAAAGCAGAAAGAATAAAACTTAGCGCGAATGGCTAATCCGATAAATCATAAAAAACGTTTGATGAAGAATTATCGGCAGTTCATAAAAAAACGTTAAGTCCATAAAAATATATTTCTATTTTGATTTCGTAAGGCGATCCAAATAACCTTGGAAAAGTCGCTGTACAGATATCGGAACAATCTTGATTTGTCGCATATGCTCTTCTTGAATAACGAACAACGGAAGTTTGATTAAGGACGATCAGCAAAGAAAAATACCAGATTTATGAATAACAGAAAAAATTTCATGACCCTTAAAAACAAACTACAGATGAAACAGATTTATCGCTTCGCCCTCATTCCGGCGCTGTGTTTATTAAGCTTCCATAATGGAAAGCTACATGCCCAGGCACCGCAAAAACCGCCCCGACTCGCAGCTGTCATTCATGAAGAATACGATGGAACCCGCTTCAAACCCTCCAGAGATTCGACGAAGATACACTGGCACGATACCTGCGGTACAGGTTTCAATTATTTCACGTACGCCTCAGGTTCAATTCCAGACTACTTCTTTACTTCGCTTATAGATACCCCCGCGGCGACAAGTGTGAGAGCCTACCATGAGCGGTGGCTGCAGCCCTTTGATACCATGTCCACCTATGCACCTTCTCCATCGGGCACCGGCTACCTGCCAACGCCGTCCGGCATCACCGCGCAGACCATAAACAACCGCAATATGCCTGAAAACATTTTGATACAGGAAAATGGAACAGCGGTCAGAAGGGAGGAACTGTTTTATGATGCATCCGGTAACTGGAAAGTATCCAGACGCTATAATACGCAAACACCAACAGGACTAGCTTCAACACCAAATAATATAGACTCTTTCACCTATGATAACAACGGCAACTTAGTATCCATAAAATATGTGGACGCGCTCGCGACGCCGCCTTACGTGGATAGAACTTCCATGCGCACCTACGACAACAACAATCGCATATTAAAGGTTAAAGACAGTATTCGCTTTGGTGCCAGCGATCCCTACCAAGCATATGGCGGGGTAACTTACGAATATAATTCTTCAGGACAGCTGATCAGCGTCACGACGGAAGTCGCCCCCGTAACAACGGGTGTGCTTGCTAATCAGTATTGGGAAGGACGTACCTATAACAGCAGCAACCGTGTAGAGACCCACACCTTCAGAGAATGGTCAGGCACAGCCTGGGATACCACACAGCGCTACTCCTATTCCTACGCCAGTGTTACCGGCAACCTGGAAACGGTTTTTATCTTACAGGGCCCGTCCTTTGATACGACCTGGCGTGTCCAGTGGCACTACGGCAGTAATAACCGCTGGGACAGCGTGATCAGCTATCGCCGGATAGCAGGGCAATGGTTGCGTAGCAGTAAAGTAAGTTATCTTTATAATGAATTCGGCCAGATCACCTATATTGACGACAAAAGTGGCTGGAACCCAGCCACGAATGCCTGGTACTACCAGCACGGCGACCGGAAAGCCCGTTGTTACTATGAGTCTGTCCCTACTTCCGTTAAAGAAAAAATTTCCGCTCTGCCTTTTTCCGTGTACCCTAATCCCACAAGCAATAAGGAGGGGCTTCATATTCGTTCAGGCGGAGAAGCAATCCGGCAACTCTCCGTATATAACATTTCCGGCAGCCTGCTGATCCGGCAAAAGATAAATAACCCAGCTAAGGACGTTGTGTTCGATTTAGGGCCACTTGCTTCAGGTACGTATATCCTGCATGTAAGCGGCGAAAAATCGAAAGGCAGCACGAAGATTACCGTACGCTAAAACAAAATACACCTATTGTATCATAAAGGCCACGCTTGCTAAAGCGTGGCCTTTAAAAAGGCGGCCGTATTGCCGCCTTTTTAATAGCTAGCTCCGTTGGCTCTTAATTTTTGCTGCCTTAGATCTAATTTTCCAACTTAACATCAAGCTCACAGACCGGTTATAGCAGCTATTGTTGGCGACACGCCTAAACATTGCGCTCGCAAAAGAATCTTTTCTTTTCCATCCTTGCTTTTGAAAGCGGGCTTTCAATGCTTATCTGAAAAAGAAAGGCCTTCCACATGGTGGAAGGCTTTGTGAACGACATGGTACAGAATTCGAACCATTTCACATATGATTTAATTCCGCTGAGTCAAATGAGGATTGCATGAATATCATTATGTCAATTATTTGGATTGCATAATGCGAATCTTTGTAATTGTTGCTTAACTGTAGTTCATACACGCATTAATCGCGTTCATATTGGCCTTGGTTATGTCAGCAATGTACCGGCGGCCTCGTTGGTTATTGTTCATGGATATACCAGTAAGCTTGTTTTGGAGATCATTGTATACTGCATTGATCACATCAGCATTGTACGCACCGGACTGAATATTGGTATTGGAACCATCTGTAAATTGTACAATCACCTGTGCAAAATTTATAACCGGTGTATGGCCCTCTGCAGGTACAGCAAAGCCCATCAGAAGAATGATATGGTCATCTTTAGAATCATCAGTGGTTTCACAATCAATTTTGCAAGAAACGAACATACCCAGTTTCGCAGCAACAGAAGACTCCTGGTACCAGGTGCGGTAAGCGTTGTTTTGATAAGTAAATTCAACTACCTGGTTGAATGTGCTGGTTTTGCCGCTTGCACTTTGCATCCAGTTATTTGCCGAACCATTACCACTTAACGCATCGCGCAATGCAGTCGGGAAACCACTATTGCTGAAAGCCATCTTGTAATTATTTCTCGGGTCGTTGGCATTTGTGTATGCCGGGTAGTTATAAGGTTTGGCAACCGTTGTACAAATGCGGTTCAGGGTATGGCAGATCACTGGCAGGAAATAAAACTGCCCGCCATTGTCTGTAGCCTTGTAAACAGCATTTGCAATTTTATTGAATACGTTGCAAACAAAATTAAAGACCTCAATAAACACACCGGCCACTTCCTCACCGACGCCAAACGATACCAGCGATGATGCTGTACCCAAATACCAGGCGACCAGGTCAACACTTTTAATAACCGTTTCCGGTACCTGGAATGCGCCATCTGAAGACCATTGGAAGAGTTGAATAGATGCCAGTTTACCATTATTATCGAAATACGCATCGTATTCCGCTTTGTCGTTGTGCGCGCCGGTATTCTCATGTTGTTGATAAACATGATACATTGTCCAACCATCGGTTGGCAGCAGGGTGTAATCACCCATTAAGTATACAGAAAGTAATTGTGTGGTCGATTGATACTGGAAGTCGGGTTCGTCAATTTTATACGTTGAATCTCCTACCACGTATTCTATATCATCATCCGTTACCTTGCCGGAAGGAGAAGGATACAGGCTATATAATGTTGCGAAGTCGATATAGGCCCGTGAATATGGAGTAGTCCAAAAACCAGGCTGGGCCGGATATAAAAGGAAGCTGTCAATTTCGTTTTCCCAGTTTCCTTTTTTATTACCATTGAGATCTGTACGCAACCAGTCGCTTAATTTGTCTTCTGTTGTGTTCGGATTGATCTTCTTAAAGTTTCCTTTTGCACCGGTTTTGTCAAAAATGATCATCCATACGTTAGGGCCCGTTTTAAGGGAACTGATAGAATTAATGCCTGACATATTGATACCGTTCGTTGTATACCCGACGTTGGACATATTGGGGCCATTGAAGGGCGCTGTAAAGGTGCGGTTGGCACCCATGAAATCGTCATTCTCCGCAACACTGGCCTGACCATCGTGCAGTACAAAAAGCTGCGATTTACCGGGTTGTGTATAATCCGCTCCTATATCCCAGAAAGCAGGCTTCTGCTTGTACAGGATAAAGCTTTGGATATCGTTTTTCCAGTTCCCGATTTCCTTGCCTGAATGATCATGTCTGTGCGTCTCACTCAGGCTACGGATATATTTACCCGGGGGAATTTTCTTGCAGTTGCCGGTGTAACCTGTATCATCGAAGATGATTACCCAGGTACCTTCCGAAGTTTCCAACGAATTATCGTTGGCATTGAGGTTGTCTTGTCCTTGTGGTCCGGTATAGGAGTCAGAGTAGCCGCCTCTGTCATCGTTGTTCCATACCTGGAAATCTCTTCCTGTTGTCATTTTTCAGGTTTTTATAAGTTTACGTTTGGTTGAGTTCTACTTTATGAAAATGATTCCTGGTCCGATAACAATATTAAAATTCCTTTAAGGTATTTAGCTATTCTACTACTATCGAACGCAGTGTTCCAGCTTCCTGTTTAATCAGGTAAATGCCGCTCGCCAATAAACTAATGTCAATAACCTGCAGGCCTCCAGAAACCCCTGCCTGCTGTACCAGTTGACCCATTTGATTGAATATCCGTACCGTACCGTGCTTTGTTGCCCTGATATAAAGCCTGCCATCACGTACAGGATTAGGAAAAATAGAAATCGTTGAAGCGGTTGTAGTCTGATGGCTTACGGTTTGAGTGCGGCTATAGTCGGTTTTTCCGTCAAGGTCAACCATTTTGAGCCGGTAAAAAGCCTGACCTTCAGGTTGCGGCAGGCTAATACTGTAATAGCTACCGCTACCTGTTGCAAGAACTTTGTCAGCACTATGAAAGTTGGTTCCATCCACCGATTGTTCAACGCTGTAATAATTCAGGCCTAACTCTATAGCACTTTGCCAGGTTAAAACAGCATTGGGATCACGATATATAGCATTGAATGAATGTAGCGTCACAGGCAAGGGCGTGCCACATCCCGCATCGTACATGTCACCATTTATAGTCCAGCCTTGTGTGCCCGTAAGTGCTGTATGCGCCGCTAATGCAGTACTGTTATACACCATGCCTACTGCACCTAATGAAATGCCATTGGGTGTATTGGTATTGGCTTCCCAGCCATTAAGCATAAGCGAGTAGTTAATGCAATCCATACCGCAATTTTCAAACATCCATGACATGGAGTTTATGGCAGAAAGATTCCAGGTACTAAGGTCCTGGTTAAATGCGGAAGCATGGTAAAACATACCATTCATATTCGTAACCGAACTCACATTCCAATTTCCGATGTCCTGGTTAAAGAGGCTCGATTCAAACAATGAAGTCATATTTGTTACAGATGAGGTAACCCAATTATTGAGGGGCTGATTAAATGCAGCCGTACTTTTAAACATATCTAACATATTGGTAACGGAACCCACATTCCAGTTATTAATGGGTTGATTAAAAGCCGTCGCCCCGTGGAACATACCTGACATATCGGTAACTGAACCCACATTCCAATTATTAATGGGTTGATTAAAAGCCGTCGCCTGACGGAACATGTACTCCATATTGGTCACGGATGAAGTAGTCCATGATCCTATAGGTTGATTAAAATTGATTGCAGATCTGAACATATTGGCCATATTGGTCACAGAACTGGTATTCCAACTGCCAATGCTGCCATTAAAGCTGGTGGCATTCTCAAACATATTAAACATACTGGTCACATTACCGGTGTTCCAGTTATTTAGGGATTGATTAAATAAAATTGCTCCCCAGAACATGCCAGACATATCGGTAATGGTGCCTGTTTGCCAGGTATTAAAAGTGCTGTTCCCAACAAGATTGGCACAGAAGGTGAACATTTGTGACAAAGTTGTTGCCTGGCTTAAGTTTGGCGAATCTGTGGCTGTCACATTCAGGTTGGCGCATGAGCGGAAAGCCTGATAAAAGCCAGACCAGGCGGTACTGCCCCATTGTGTTACTGCTATCAGCTTTAGCTTATCCTCAGTTTGCTTAAACGTTGTAAATGTACCGGATGTGGTAGGGTCCACCCGCACTCTATAGGTAGCTGCAGTAGGAAATGTAATGAGTTGATAATTGCCGGCGTTAATTGTACCTGCTACCAGTGTACCGTTGTTGGCTATTTCGTTACCCACTTCTTCCCAGATAATAGTATAGCCTGTACCCGAACCATAGAACCTGATTTCATTGGCACCAGATTGCCCTGGGTTGTTGGATTGCCACAACGTAATAAATTCATCTGCAGGCCCGGCGAAGACAATCGCAGCATATAGTAATAATCCTGATAGTAAAGCGGAAAATTTAAATTGCATAGTATCTTAGGTTTTTTGTCAAAAATTAGGGTTTAGTGTAAAGCCTGGATCTATACCAGGATAAGAATCGCTCTGTTTTACAGTTATGCTCTTTAGAAAAGGTGTCGGATGGGATTTGTGGTATCATGGAATCCGGACCAATACCGGCAATACCCCAAAGTAATTATATTAATACCGAGGGGTCAAATTCAGCGCGTGACCATGCCGTTGCATTACCGTTACAAAAACGTTGCGCTTATTAAAAAATGGTTTTCAAAGAATTGTATGTTATTTAATCAATGAATGAATTAAAAACTCATTATGATGCATACATAATATTCGGATTAAAATTAATTAGTTGTAACAAAGAGATAGCGTGGTCTATATATTGTGTGGCCATTCTGAAGTAAAAAAGATTATACATGAACGGGAACATTTGACCGTTCATTAGTTTTCCGGAGCCGGGTAATATCAACCAGAGTTAAGCGATTATTTTTATTTTTGCCTGCATACATTCGTCTACCAGTATTATTGTTGTTCACCATAATATCAGGAGCCTATTACCAGGCTTTAATTATTTGTATACCACATATAAAATCAAAAAAAAATTGCGAAAAAGTCCGCTTCCCGGCAGTAAGCTTTATCAGATATTTAGGACATTGTTTCTCATAATCTGCCTTCCTCATTCCACAAATGCAAAACCAACTTATGATTCCCTGTTCCATCAATCTTATGCAGTCCGCTCTGTTTATTTCGATCAGGCAATTGCATCTGATTGGGTAAAACTAACGCCGGCGGCCTATTTGCAGAAACTGGACGTTCTACAACAACGGGCAAAAAAAGAACAGGATTATGGGGCAGAGCTTGAAGTAATTATAGGTAGATTTCAATTTAAAGATTATGCCAACCTTATAGCCTTGGATGAAAAAATAGCAAGACTGGAAAAACTGCTTAAAACACCGGACCTGGAGCGATATCCGGAATACAGGGCCGTTATCATGGATTACCTGGCGCAGAATTATTATGGCAAAAAGCGTAATTATACCTTAGCCTTCGAACATTTTATTAATGCTTATAATATTGCTACACAACTTGCTCAGAAAGACTTTCCAGATAAAAAACAACTATTGGTGGGTTTAGGCAATCGTTATTATACCATTGGCGATTATGAAAAAGCTAAACGGATCTTATTGGAAGCAGATAGCCTTAATCATCCCTGGGACAAGTTTGTAACCTACAATGGAGAGAATACATTAGGCCTCATTTACCGTTCATTTGGTCATTATGATACTGCAATTAATTATTTCGAACAATCCAAAAAACATGCACTGACCGATGGAAACAAGACTTGGGCAGCTATTGCATCGGGAAATATCGGTATCTCCTATTACCAGCAACAGGATTATGACAAAGCAATTCCTTTACTGGAAGAGGATATAAAAAGTAGTTTCAGTACCAGCAAGGCCATGGATAATGGTATCCATTCTCTTTTGATTCTTGCCGATATTCATTTACATAAAAATGATCTTACAAGCGTTGCCGCAGATATCCGGCTTGCGCAACAATACCTGGATAGTTGCAGAGATAGGATTAAACCGCGGGGCATGCTATATCCCGTTATGGCACAATATTATTTTAAAAAGGGAGATTATAAAACTGCTTATAGCTACCAGGATTCTGCTGCAAGATATAAAGACATCCTTTACGAGAGGGATAACATTTATAAGCTGGCCAAGGTGGAGCATAAGAAAGATCTTGAAAAGGTGGATACGGAAATAAAAAGGCTGGGCGCTGAGAAAAAGTTACTTTCTTTTACCAGAAATGGGTTGCTTATCGGTATTGTCTTATTATTTATTATAACCGGACTTATCATTAACAGGCAACGATTAAAGCACCACATAAAACAAGTAGCTATACTGGCAAAAAAGGTGCAGGCCGAACATGACCTGAAAGCAGCTACATTGGAACTGGAAAATTTCACAAGGCACTTACAGGAAAAAAACCTGCTGATCGAGCAATCGGGACAGGAAATAGAAAGATTAAGAATAGCACTGAATGATACAGAACAGAAAACCAATGAAGTCCTGCAACAAATATATAACACAACGATTCTTACAGATGAAGAATGGACCAAATTCAAATTACTTTTTGAACAAGTACATAAAGGATATCTACAACGCCTGAAAAGCAAAATGCCTGAGCTTACACCTGCTGATACGAGGTTTGTCGTATTGAGTAAATTGAACCTTTCCAATAAGGAGATGGCAGGTATTTTAGGTGTTCAGGCTGATACCATCCGTAGTTATAAACATCGGTTGAGACGACGCTTTGATCTGCCGGAAGATGCAAGTATTAAAGAATTTGTAGATTCTATTTGATTTACACAGCAACTTGCAAAGTTGGGAGCAAAAAGCCAGCATAAAAGAATAATGGCTTTTGGATTCGAACCTGTAGCCGCCGGAAACGAATGGCATATAATATGAATATAATAACCAAAACTACAAAACCCGCTCTCAGAACGGGCTTCAACGTACTTTGTGATCCGGATTGGATTATTTCATGACCTTTTGGAGGGGCGTCTACAAAGCAAGCCTTCATCACCTTTGGTGATGGGTTTTGTTTTCCCCTTTGCCTCACGAAAGCAAGCTTCCGCCGGCTCCGGAAAAAACAAAACCTCCCTGCTGCGCAGGAAGGCTTACTTTGTGATCCGGATTGGATTCGAACCAATGACCCTCAGCTTAGAAGGCTGATGCTCTATCCAGCTGAGCTACCGGACCCGCTGAATGGCGGCAAAAGTAGTCAAAAAAGGCGAAAATTTCAAGTTTTATTAATTACATCCTAAAATACAGCGATAACCGCATCTGCTGACTTAATTCTTTACCTTTGCGCTGTTTTAATATTAAAATAAGATATGAACAATAACAGCTATAAAGCAGCTACCAAACTGATCCACGCCGGTGTAGAACCGGATCCGTCAACAGGCGCCATTATGACCCCGATCTACCAGACCTCTACCTATGTACAGGAAGCGCCGGGTGTACATAAAGGTTACGAATATGCCCGTACCCAAAACCCTACCCGTACCGCCCTCCAACAGGCTATGGCGGCAATCGAAAATGGTAAGCATGCTTTAAGCTTTGGCAGCGGTCTCGCAGCTACAGATGCGATTATCCGCCTGCTGGTTCCCGGCGACGAGGTGATCGTATCGAACGACCTCTACGGCGGCACTTACCGCATCTTCACTAAGGTTTTCGCGGTATACGGCATCAAATTCCATTTTGTCCCTATGGATGACGCTGCCAGCATCGAACAATATATCAATGCCAATACTAAAATGATCTGGGTGGAAACCCCGACCAATCCCCTGCTGAATATTATCGATATCGAAGCGGTAAGCGCCATCGCGAAAAAACATGGCATCAAAACCGTTGTAGATAACACATTCGCTTCGCCTTACCTGCAAAACCCACTCGACTGGGGCGCCGATATCGTGGTACACTCTGCTACCAAATACCTGGGCGGCCACAGCGATGTGGTACATGGCGTAGTAGTCGTAAACGAGGATGCCCTGGAAGAAAAACTGCGCTTTATCCAGAACAGCTGTGGCGCCGTACCCGGCCCCCACGACTGCTGGCTGGTGCTGCGGGGTATTAAAACCCTGCATGTGCGTATGGACCGCCACTGCGAAAACGGGGAGAAAATAGCCAAATACCTGCGCAGTCACCCGAAAGTAGACCGCGTGCTTTGGGTTGGCTTTGAAGACCATCCTAACCATGCGATCGTTAAAAAACAGATGCGTGGCTTTGGCGGCATGATCTCTTTCGTACTGAAAGAAGACAATATGGAAGCGGCTACCAACGTTCTGAAGAACACTAAATTATTTGCCCTGGCGGAATCCCTGGGTGGTGTGGAATCGCTGATCGGTCACCCGGCATCGATGACCCACGGTTCTATCCCAAGAGAAGAAAGGATCAAAAACGGCCTGCCGGATTCCCTGATCCGCCTGAGCGTAGGTATAGAAGATGCCGACGACCTGATCGAAGACCTGAAACAGGCGATCGGTTAAGCGAAAGCATAAAGCCGTACGGAATTCCCGCTGCGGTTAAGATCCAATACCGTTTTTTGAATGCCAGCGATCAACAGCACTAAAGTACAATTACCCGTTTTAATGAGCATACTTGTCATGAGTATGCTCTTTACTTGTTTCAGGGGTAATGCCCAGGCCCGCTTAGACAGTGCCGCCCGGAAAACCTCCAGCATCCTCATTCTCGGCAACGAGATGGGCGAATATATCCAGCAGGACAGCGCCAACGTGGTGCACAAACTGCTCTGGGATGTAAAACTGCTGCATGGTTCGGATACCCTCTATTGCGACAGCGCTTTTTTCTATAAAAACAAAAACAGCGTGGAAGCCTTTGGCGACGTGGTGGTACGCCAGGCCGACGGTACCGAGGCTTTTGCCGAATATATGCGCTACCAGGGCAATACCCGGGTGGTATATATGAAAGGCAAAGGCATGAGCGAAGTACAGCTGTCGGACGGTAAGGAAAACAGCCTCTGGTCCAGGGAAATCGAATACAACCTGAATACCAAAACCGGTAAGTATAAGAACGGCGGCTTCCTGCAGACCAAGGCCACCTACCTGACCAGCAATACCGGCACTTATAACCTGAAGACCAAAGACGCCCGCTTCCAGGGCAATGTAGACGTATCCGACCCGGAATACCATGCCCTGTCCACCGACCTGGGTTATAATACCGATACCCGCGTGGCCTTGTTTTTCGGGCCTTCGGTGGTCAGCAACGATAAGTCGATCCTGTATACCACCAATGGCGTATACGATACCAAAAACCGTATTGCGCACTTTACCGACCGGTCCTCGATCTTAAGCGATGCCCAATATATCGAAGGCGATACGCTGGATTATAACCGCAACACGGGTTTCGGCCGGGCGCGGGGCAATGTGATCGCCATCGACACTACGCAAAAATCGACTTTGTACTGCGGGGAAGCACATTATAACGAGATCCGCAAAACCTTACTGGCCGTAGATAAGCCCTTGATGAAAACGATCAATGGTAAAGACAGCCTGTTTATTAAAGCCGATACGTTTTTTACAGAACCGGCCAGCCTGGAAGGCAAAAAAATGAGTGCCCAGGACAGCCTGGAACAAACGGTAGGCGAGATCCAATCGGCTATTGAAAAAGATACGACCGCAGCCGGGGCCGACTCTATGGCCCTGCCAGGCATTACGGATAGTACCCAACTGCAGCCGGACAGCAGCAAAATACCTGCTGCAGATAGCGCTGCGCATACCGCTCCACCCGACACCGCAGTTATTGCGCCCCCGCCGCCGCAGCCAAACGGTCAGCCGGCAAAGGATTCGGCCGATGTGATGATGGATGAATTGCCGTTTACCTACGAAATGCCCGAACCGGAAGATTCGATAAAGGCGCCGGCACGACCGCCGCACACCGATTCTTCAAAGGCGGGAGCGGCCAGGAAACGCATGGATGCCCTTATCAACGGGACAAACCGGGAGAAAAATACCATCACGACCGGTGCCGATACCGCGCATGTGCAGGAAAGCAGTATGGCCGCGAGGAACCGCATGGACTCGCTTTCCCATTCCTATAACAACAAACCTCAACAGCCCGATACCTCGGGACCGCGGTATTTTGTCGGTTATCATAATGTGCTTATTTACTCCGATTCCTTGCAGGGCAAATGCGACAGCATACGCTATTCGCAGGTAGACTCGCTGCTCCGCATGTATAAAGACCCCGTACTCTGGCCCCAGAAGTCGCAGCTGAAGGGCGATGTGATCCTGATGCAAATGGACAGCAGCAAGCTGAAAGAGATTTATGTGCCGCGTAATGCCATTATGGTGTCGCGCTCCGGGCCGGAACAGGCCGATATGTTCGACCAGATCCAGGGCAATGCCATCAAGGGTTTCCTGCGCAACAACAAAATGGACTCGCTGATTGCCTGGCCCAATGCATCCAGTATCTACTTCATTACCCAGGACGATGGCGCCTATGTGGGCAGCAGTGAAGCGAAAAGCGAAAAGATAGAAGTACTCTTCGAAAACGATAAGATCAAACGTATTTATTACCGGGTGGATGTAACGCAAACCACGACACCCATGAAGGATGTAAATCCCTCGAAGCTGCGCCTTAGCCGCTTTGTATGGCGCGGCAAGGAAAGACCGGAGACCCTCGAAGCCTTCCTGGCAGGGGTGAGCCTCCCCCATCCTACCGAACTGTTCGGGCGTACCAATGAAACGCCGACCGAAGAACCGGAAGCGGACAACACGCCAAAAGAGGCGCCGAAAACCAAAGCCGCGCCTAAGAAAAAGGACAAAAACAAGGACCGGAAAAATACGCCGTCCCCGAAAGCAAGCGAGCCGGAAGCAGGTAAAACAGAAACGCCACAGCCGGCTCCCCAACCTCCTGTCCCGGAAAAGCCGGAAGGACAATAAACCTATTCAGAAGTACAAAAAAGAACAGCGACCCGGTGGTCGCTGTTCTTTTTATAAGGATTGGTCCTCGTCGGGATGGAAATATTCATACACCACGCGGGCCTTGGATGCCCCTATGGTCATCGTTAGCTCGCGGAGGGTCATTTGTTTCACTTTAGTTACCGAACGATAGGTCTGCAACAACGTCTGCGCGGTCTTGCCGCCAATGCCGGGTATATCTTCCAGTTCGTTCTTAATAGTGCCCTTACTGCGGGTATCGCGGTGAAAGGTAATACCAAACCGGTGCACCTCATCTCGTATGCGCCGGATCAGCAGCAGGCTCTGCCCGTTGTACGGCAACTGCAGCGGATCTTTATCGCCCGGGTAAAATATACTCTCTTCTCTTTTGGCCAGGCCCACCACGGTCATACGCCCGGTAAGACCCAGTTCTTCGATACTTTGCATAGCCGCCCCCAGCTGCCCTTTGCCCCCATCGATAATCACCAGTTGGGGTAAGGGCTGCTCTTCGTCCATCAGTCTTTTGTAGCGGCGTTTTACGATCTCCGACATCGAAGCGAAGTCATTGATCCCCTCCACGGTCTTGATATGAAAATGGCGATAGTCTTTTTTAGAGGGCACGCCATCTTTAAAACACACCATAGCCGCCACCGGAAAACTGCCCTGGAAGTTGGAGTTATCGAAACACTCGATATGAGCCGGCAGTTCGGTCAGCTGCAGATCATCCTGCAGCTGTTCCAGGATCTCCATATGATCTTCATGCGTCTTATCGCGCAGCAGGAGCCGGGCTTTATGCTGTTGTTCCTCCCGGAAATATTCGGCATTCTTGAAACTCAGGTCCAGCATTTTTTTACGGTCGCCGGTAATCGGGATCGTTACCTGCAACTCATCTACGGTATCGACCGGGAAGGGCACGACCAGTTCTTTAGACTGCGAATGGAATTTGGGACGCAGGAAGGCCACGGCATAGGCCAGCATTTCCTCGGGCGTCTCCTCCAGCTTACGTTCCATCTTAATGCTCTTGCTGTGGATGATCTTACCTTCGGTTACCACCATATAGTTAACAAAGGCTTCATCTTCGTGGGTAATGATACTGGCCACATCGGTATTGATCAGGTGGCTGCTGATCACCGTAGACTTACTCTGGTAGCCCTGCAGCGCCTGTATTTTTACCTTCAGCAATTGCGCGGCCTCGAAATTGAGGTTGCTCACATGCGTGTTCATTTCCTCCTTAAGGGCATTGATCACCGGGCCCAGGTTCCCTTTTACCAGTTGCCGTATGGTGTCTATACTGGCTTTATACGCCGCCTCGCTCTGGTGCCCCTCGCAGGGCCCGTTACAATTGCCGAGGTGGTATTCCAGACAAACCTTAAATTTGCCTTTTTCTATGCTGGCCGGTGTAAGGTTTAGACCGCAGGTGCGTAAGGGAATCGTTTCCTTGATAATATTGAGCAATTCCCGCACGACAAAAACGCTGGTAAAGGGCCCGATATACTCCGATCCGTCGCGTATCATGCGCCTCGTCAGGAAAACCCTGGGGAAGTGTTCTTTTTTGATCACCACATACGGGTAAGTTTTATCGTCCTTCAGGCTTATATTGTAGGCTGGCTTAAAGTGTTTGATCAGGGAATTTTCCAGCAGGAAGGCGTCATGTTCATTATTGGTGATGGTCCATTCTACGGTATCTATCAGCGAAACCAGCCGTGCGGTCTTCCTGTTGTCCTGAACTTTTACGAAGTAAGAGGTAACGCGCTTACGAAGGTCCTTGGCCTTGCCCACATACAGGATTTTCTTATCGCTGCCATAATATTTATATACCCCGGGAGCATGGGGTAAAGTCGAAGCTATATTTTTCTGGAAATACTCTTTAGTCATACTGCAAACAATACTATAACAAAGATAAGATAAACAAATTAGCCCCCGATACTGTTGAATGGGCTTGCAAAATACCAACTACAATCAAAATATGACCATATCTGAAGCCATTGCCAGCCATTTGCTGGATGTGTTTTTCGGCGAAAGCTGGACTGACGTATGGATCTTCCATACCCTGGAGGACCTGGACTGGAAAGAAGCGATACAGCCGACTGCCGGCTCTCCCAATACGATTGCCTCCCTCCTTCATCATATCACATTTTACAACAAAGTAATCCAGCAACGGCTACAGGGTACGGATCCCGTTATCGGCGAGGCCAACGGTTTCGACCTGCCGCCGGTACACAATGCAGAAGACTGGATCTGGATGAAGACCCTGAACCTGCAGTCGGCCACCGACCTGGCCGAAATGATCCGCCAGCTGCCCGATACTGTATTGCACCAATCCATTGGTAATGTGCCCGGCGCCAGCTCTTATTACAAGCAGTTGCACGGTGTGATTGAACATGCCTATTACCACCTGGGCCAGATCGTGATCCTGAAAAACCTGATCCGTAAACAACAGCAATAAAAAAGTGCCGGCATTGCCGGCACTTTACGCTTTATATAAAGCAGGTTAGTTGTAAGCGTAGTCGCTGAGGTATTCGAAATAGCTGCTCAGCTTGCCTTCCCGGCAGATCGTAGCCCGTTCGAGTATCGTACTCTGTGCGGCCAGCAGTTCGGGCAGGATATATTTGATAATATGTTCGCCGAAGTGTTTGGAAGCATCCCTGGGCAGTTCGTTAGGCAGGTTATCCACCGCCATCACGTCGATCGTCGCATCCGTATTCTGGAAAGGCTCCGTCTTTTGCAGGCTGGCTTTATCGATGCCGTATACAGGATCGGCAATTGTAGAAGCGCCCATATTGATCGGCACCGAACCGTCTTCGTCGCAGGTCACATCGGAGATCACATTCATGCGGAAAGCCGGATCTGCGATATCTGTTTTTTCAAACAGGCGGGGAACGGTCTTATCCCAATAGATCCCGTTCATCAGGATATCTGCGGCCCTGGTAAAGGGTTCAAATTTGCAACGGTATTTTTCGGGGTGATGATGGAAATCTTCGCGGGAATAAGTACCTGTCTCTTTATTTTCATACAGGTTAGCGCCTTTCAGCAGGGTATATACCGGGTAGTCGTATTCTTTAACCAGGAAATCTTCGGGTTCAACACTTTCGATATCCCAGTGGTGCATAATCTCCAGCAGGCCTGCAGTTACCCTTCCGGAGCCGGTTACGGCAATCTTAACCGGGGGCAGTTTTACATAACGGTACTGGTGCAGCATTTCCTGCATGTCTTTGCATACATGCGCGGGGATCAGCGAGAATTTTTTTGTCTTTTTGCCATAGGTCATCAGGCCGTTGTGCGCGCCCACGACGCCGGCGAAGAAGCCGAAACCCAGGATACGTGCGCCATCGTCGTAAGTCAGGGCTTCGTAATCGATCATACGGATCTTTTTTTCGATCAGCGCATGCATCAGTTTCTGGTTATAAGGTTGTTTCTTTTTAGTATGCGAGAAGAAGAAATAAGTTTTGCCGGGGATCAGCTTATCGATGGGTACTTCTTTAATACCGAGGAGCACGTCGCAGTCACTGAGATCGGCTTGCATCCGGATGCCCGCGTCGATATATTCCTGGTCGGCGAAAGCACGGTTGGGCGAGGGTTCTGCTACGAGTTGTATTCCGGGATAAAGTTTCAGCACATCGGCACATTGTTGCGGAGTAAGTGCGACGCGGGTATCTGGCGGTGTTTTGCCTTCCCTGATCAGTCCAATTTTCATCATAAGTAATGCGGTATAATGCGCCGCAAAGATAAGCTATCAGGGGCAAGGGCGGCTACCCGATTTTTTTAATAATTTAGTAAAGGGTGTTTGTTTTTTGAAAAGAAAAAAATTACCTTTGCGTCCCGTTGAATAACGACTGAGGCCCGGATGGCGGAATTGGTAGACGCGCTAGACTCAAAATCTTGTTTCCGAAAGGGAGTGCAGGTTCGATTCCTGTTCCGGGCACTGAAAGCAGAGTACAAAACCCCAATGCTGTAAGGCTTTGGGGTTTTTCTTTGTGATTTCAGAAACGAAATAGAAACGGTTTTGTAAAGATTCCGGTTTTCAGAGAGATTTCGCCGTGATAAATAAGCATTTTTCAGATCAATGTTGTTACCAGAGATTTGAAAATATTACCCCGTCAAAATCTGGTCCTTCTTCCAGAAAATCTGGAGTCTAATCTGTTCTTTAGCGACTGGCATAGTAGTCATTAATTCCCATCGTTGGGTTTGCTTTTAACCACTGCCACAAAGCTGGGTCTCCGGTTTTATCGTCGCCTTTGACCATTTCCTTACTGTTATCTGCTATTCTTTGCAGATTATCGGCAGAGATAATAAAAAGCTTGATCAGTTCCGATACTGCCATCAGGATTACAAAAGATACAACGGAACCAAGGATAACAATCAACCCGATTCCTATTGTTTTGCAAGTTTCAAGATATGGATTTTGCAGGTTGATTACGATGCCATATAAGGCTACGGTTATTCCGATGATCAATGAAGCATAAGCAAGAAAAAGCAGAAATTTAGCAACGATTCTTAATGATTGGTACGATTTCATAGCTGGTTCTTATTTTTTGAGTTTAAATTTTCCTTCAGTGATGACAACTGGTATATCGCTTTGTGCCCCATTGGCATCGGTTGCCTTACAATCTGAGGCAGTGAACTCCCCAACGAACCAGAAAGCATCGTTTTGCGTGATTTTGAATGTAACGTAATGGAATGTGGTATCCACTTTACTGTTCCCCGTATAACCTAACTTGTAGGTCAACTGCACATTGGGAGAATTAGAATTATAGCTGATAATAAACTAATCGAAGCTAGTGACTTTATTCACCATCATTTGGTTAAGCACATAAAGTACTTAGATACAGATATGGCTATGAAGATAGCAATAGGATACTTTGATTTCTATTTCCCATTCGGTTTTGATCAAAGTGGCGGCTATGAGATGGAAGTTTTCCTAGAGGCAGCGGAGGAGATTGGTCGTTATGAGCTGGTTGCATACATCAAACAAATTGTTGAGCTCCTGCTTGTGGCCACAAGTGATTCATCCGAGGCAAGATACCATCTTGAAAGACCAATGAGGGCATTGGCCTCTCTAGTCCAACCTTCGGATGAGGATTGGATCTTAGAAAAACTGGATTCTATGAAAACCAACGAAGGCTTTCAATTCCCAGAATTGCGAAGATCAGCGGAATGTTTGGCATACGCAGGTAGTATAAAATCACTACCATATCTTCAAAAGATCGCAAACCAGTTTAAAGATAAGGAGGCCATCGTTAATATTTGTCAGTTTGCGTTTGAGCGAATCTGTTCGAGAGAAGGCATGCTAGTTGATAGCGATGTCCTAAGCTATTCCGTGTAAAACGTCAGATAGTTATCCTATGAAGCTAGTCGTTAAGAAAACGGAGATTTTTTTGAACAATCTCAAATTTTTCAATCACAAGCTCTTTTAGGACTTTTGTGAATTCATCAATATTTTCAAATAAGGCTGCAAGCTGTCGGAAGCTATCTTTGTCTCCTAAGTATCTATGGTAAAGGGCGCTCCGAACAATGGTCTTGGCGCTGGCATCCCCTTCCTTTAAATTTCCCCTTATCATTTTAAACTTACCGCGATCATAAAGTAGTCCAACAATATTTTCTAACGCATCGGACAAACTATTTGATGGTGCTATACCATATCTGTTTTCTTTGGTGAGCAGACCTTTCTTTAGCTGCGTATTATTACTTAGGATATAGCTTATAAACCGGGCATTGATCTTTTGGTCGCTATCAAGACGATCCTTACAGTCATCGAAACCTAAATTGCAATAACGACCATGGTGCTTAACGAAATCTATTTCTATAGCATGTCTAAGACTCATGTCTTGCTCGAACATAAATTCAAGACAATATTTTCCATTCCAATAGTGGGTATTGGATGCCTTGTCAAAAAACCATGGACCCTTACCATCGGTTGGATCGTAACGTTCAAGAATGCCATCGTAATCTTTCTCTGTGATCAGTATCCTGCAAGCATCCGGTGTATAGTTGATTGACTCTACCCAATAATAATTTTTATGCTTTACCAATGGAGCGAACTCGAACTCAAAGGAAATATTGCCGTAGCGAGACCCATTGGCCCAAAAATTCGGAGATAGCCAGCAGACTAATATGCGGTCCTTATTTAATTTGCTCTTATCGTAAATAAGGCTCTGCTTTATTTTCCCATCTTCTAAGATTCTTACAGCTGTCTTCAAGTGCGCAACATGATAGAGTTGTTCAAGCGGTCTACAGCTATCACTACCGAGTGCGCCTGAAGAAGTAGGTCCTACTTTGTATTTTTCCCAAGGTCGAGTCATACATCGCCTTTTGTTTAGGTGTTTATAAATGCATGCATTGCTTTGAAGGTACTAAATCTTGAAAACTCAAATAGCCATTTGAGAGAAAAAATCGCCAAATCATCTAAATAAGATATTAAAATTGAGAAACGATTTACAATAAAAGGGAGGTAATGATTTTCATCACTTCCTTTCCTAAATTCATGCTCAAAGTGGGCTACGAAATTTGGCAACTACTGATTTTAATCAAATATGCAATTTTGATTTTTCATTTTCTAAAATAAACAAATCCCTTAATTAAGAGAGATTTGTTTGTTATTTTGATTAGAGTGCGGCATTAAGGTGTAAGCGATTTTTATCATTGACTGTATTGATTAGGAGAAAATTCAATTATCAATTTTAAAGATTCTACTTTTACGATCCTGTTCGGTTTCAAAGGCCCGTCAAAAATAATGCACCTGAATTTTCGGCCTTGAATTTCAAGTAAATGGTAACAGGTATATCACAGGTTGCTAAATAGCGTTGCATAAGATTTAGCGAAATATCTGGGTCAATGCCGCCATTACTCGCGCCCAGTAGAGGAAACGCAATTGAAGTTATATTTCGCTCCCTGTAAGTCAACATGAATTTTTCAAGTCCTGCTTCCAGAAAATAAATTTCACTTGGTGCCCGCCAGTCGTATTTTGTTGGGAAGTTTAGAATCCATCGATTTTCAGTCTTATAAAGCCACAATCTTCCAATATCCAATAAGCCCTTTCTACATATATTGGAATACTCTTTAAACATTCGAGGGTACCTGTTTTTGAAATTTAATGCGAGACCTTTGCCCATAACACCCATGCAATTTACTGTGTTTACAATCGTTTGGGCATCGCTCTCAAATAAATCTCCCGCTTCAATAATATTCATAATTGCAATTAAATAAGTGATTCCAACTTGGCAAAGTTACTCTCAACTTCTCCTTTAAACAGTAATCTTTCTTTCACATTGTCAAATACCAAGTCTCCAGTTACGTCATCTGAAAGAAATATCCTATCACGAAGTGACTGATAACCTGCAGCATCGCACTGATAGAATATTGTTATATAGGGAAACAACTCTGTTAATTCCAGATTTAGAGACTGCGCCATTTCATTTAAAAGTTGAATTGTTGTTGTTAAGTTATTCGACTTATGCGGATTTAGATAGCGCCCAAGTGGATCACCATCGATAATTTTTTTTGCCACTTCAAGGCTATCCTCAGAATATGGAAGCATCGGCATTATATCGTCAATAATCTTCAAGGTCTCCTGATGTTGCAGATCCTTGTTACCTAGTCCGATGGCAACAGGCTTTCCGATATCATGTAAAGCAAGGCAAATTAAATACTCGTGCTCTGTTGAGAATAACTTTTGTTTAGAAGAGAAGTAATTCAAATAGTTTTCAAGCACGGCAATGGTGTGCTGCTCTAAAGTTAGACCATCTGGGCCACCTACCTTTTGGGCATAGAGGTAGGCCAAAACCGGGTGCTGTTTCAAAATTGATAGCAGCACTTCGATATTCATTGTCTCATTTTCCATCCAGGATTTAAGCCTATTCTTAATCCACAAAATATCGAACGTTGACTCATTTGAGTTTGTATAAGTTAACCAAATATTTCCCTTGTAATGATAGAACAGTTTATAAATAATTTCTTCATTATTACTCACCAGTTTGATAATCTCGGGAGTAGTCGTAGTCACCCACTTGTCGCTCGTTGACTGGGTAATTTTATTGTCTGTTATTATACCACTTTCTCTATTTGCTGTATGCTGCAAGATAAATTGTCCTTTGTGAGGTTTTGATAAGCTTGCAGCGAAAATTGGTGTCGAATCTTCTATATTTACTTTTGGATTCTCGTTATTATAAAGAGAAGGTATAATCCGAATTCGATGTTCCCATTTCGTGTTATCATCTAATAAGGCCAGCAGACTTCTTTTGGCCGATTCATTCTGAACTCCAAGCAAATATTTAACGTCATTGAGATTCAGTTGATCTTTTATGAGGAACTCCTGGTGCGCTGATACAAGAAATCTATTCAATGGAATTTCAGGCATATCTTTATAAACTCCCTCAAAATCAAATTTACTAACTAAATCAAAATCGTTGCCAAATTCAACATTTGGAGATGCCAGTGATCCAAGACTGATGCTCCAGTCCACATGATCAATTACGTTTTCCAGCGAAATGATAAAGAAAATTGGGACCGGACAAATAGGATCGCTCCCAAGTCGAGCAATAGATTGTTCAGCGCGCCCAAGATTTTCAACATAATACTGGGTAGGCGTTTTACCGCGAAAATAGAACCTCGCAAACGTCTTTCGTTCATCATCCGTTTGCGAAATAATACCTGAACCAGCCGAATCTTTAAATGTAGCAGAATGTCGGCTTTTAATTGCACCTTCTTTGATTATCGAAACCGCATTCTCCAAATGGCTGAAGTGAAAAATACAAACCACCTTTTTCGGGCAGTTCGCCTTGAGGCCGTTATACAATAGTGTCTTTGGATCATTGCCAGACTGAGCTATTAAAGTTGCGTTTTGTTTTACGTTTTCCTCCCAAAGGACATGGTAGTCCTTATGCTCTCTGTGAGTAAGGTCATAATCACTTCCGACAAGGTCAGCGCCTTCATCAATAAGCGGTGAGGCTGACCGAAACTCTGAGTCTTCAATATTAGCCGTTGGTGGGAGCCCGATTCCTTCTTCAGTGAAATACTCGATAATTTCCTCTTCGTCAGAATTCAACAGGAAAGTTAATTGGTTTTGATGTTTTTTGGCATGGGCCAGTTCACAAAGCTTTTCTGAAAGCGAGAATATTACTTTAGCCGAGGTCCATTTTGTAACGACATATAATTTGTCGCTTGCAAAATAAATACTGACTTTCTTTCTCCAACTATCTCCATGTGTTATGTTCAATTTTTCAGCCTCGAAAACCTCAAGCGTCTTAAAAGATATTTCAAGCTCTGAAAGCATCTCCTCATAACCGCTTTGCTTTTCATTTTCACGCCACTTTGCCCAATATGGAATGATTTGTTTCAATTTCGCGGCCAGACTGGTAGAGGGTTTTGCTTCAGGCGCATCAAGGACAAATTCGCTTTGCTTTAGAATCTTAACTTGAAGGAGCGCGAGCAATTTTTCAAGTTCATCATGCCTTTGATTGCCAACGCTAAAATATGCAAACGTGAATCCAGCTCCTAAGGCAGTAGAGTCACCGTCGAGGTAGTAATGGAGCTCTTTAGGACTGCGGTAATTGCCTGACTCATCAGCAATCATTCCAGAGACCGACCAGCTTTTTATACTGGCGAGCTCGTCTTCGTTATATGACAAAAAACTTTCAAGGAGGTATTCAAATACCTGTTGTTGGGCTGTTTTACCACTATCAGGATCTTCGCCAATTTTAGTTAATAATAGGAGGTAATCTGCCAGTTCCAACTTGGTGCGAAACTTAAAAAATGATCGCCAGTCTGCATCTAGTTCTGGTCCATCAAATACGGGAAGATACTCGCCTGCCAGCTTCGTAATCGTATCAATGTTTAGGAGCATAGCCTCAGCAGAACGGCAAGTGCCATCCGATGCAGGAAGGCAGGCTATTTTTCTAACGTACCAGCTAATATAATTGGGGACATCATCGCCGGTATCTGCACCGGGATATCCAGTACGCCCCCAATAGGCTGTAGCTTCCTTTTGAATTTCTTTTAAGTCGACTGAGTTTATTACGTTTTCCCAATAGACCTTTGAAATCTTAACTTCATTTACCCGGTGTAACAAAAAAAGTGTTGCTATGTTGCGGTAAGCAAATGGACTGAATTTCGTTGTAAATGGCTGCTTA
This sequence comes from Taibaiella chishuiensis, assembly GCF_003014535.1. GTDB lineage: Bacteria > Bacteroidota > Bacteroidia > Chitinophagales > Chitinophagaceae > Taibaiella > Taibaiella chishuiensis. The sequence goes on from NZ_PYGD01000005.1 coordinate 213,360, forward strand.
AAATCAGTAAATTGATCAAAATATCCCTGCTCAATACCCGATGAACGTAATTTAAAAACGGTCAAGCGCTCGGAATATAATTCGCGCGAAATAGCATCTTTGACTCCTAATGAGGTAAAGAAACTCCTCCAATTAGATGCTTTTGCACTTTCGGTTATGTATTTTATACTAACGAAAATGTCGTCGTCTAAATGGCTCTGTAATTTTAAAGTCGGATGATAGTCATCAGAAAGGAAACAATCTTTTGCAGGTAATAGAGATCCTCCAATTGTCAGCAATTTTAACCTGGTAAGTTTCGCGAGCGTATCTTTCCCAATATCTCCTTTTTCGAATAGATTAAAAATATCCTGGATGGTCTTGAGCGCATTTTCTTGTGTGACAAATATTTCAGCATTGGGGATAATCGATTTCTCTAAAAATGTCACATCTGATTTCTCGACTATACCAAGGCTTTCGAGCCAATTCTTTACATCAGAATTCCCCTGCGTCCATCTATCTATGTCGGGATGAATAAAAAACAATCGACTTTCCGGATCTGGTTCCTCGCCAGGCGCTGGGAAAAAGAGATCTTTGGGGCATCGCAAATTGAGGTTAAGATCAAGCATAAATGGCCAGCCGGAAAGAACTGTGTTGCTTATATCGGTAATTTTTTCATTTTCGCTTAAGCGCTTGAGATGAAGGATTAGTTCTTTGTTATTGGTTATGTTCCTATTCGCGGCAAATGCTTCGTCAGCCAGTAAATTAGGCACTTGGGACCAATCAAAATAATTTACACCAAACGACTTTAACTTTTTGTCATCTAACGACTGAACAAGTGGTTGCATAGCAAGTTCGGCAAAGCCACCCTTTGTGCTCATATAATTACAAACTGACGCAGCCCCAACGAAAGCTTTTTCTGATAGAAAGGTGAAATCTATAAGCGCTTCTTTAGCTCTTAATAGTGTACCAGCTCTACTTAAAATAAAAGGAATATTGGTTTTGGCTATTCCCAGTTGTTTATTAAATGCTGCAGTCAGGTCATTACCGTTTTCGAGTAGAGTTGGTAACAATTGATAAACACTGGATTTGAACTCGCTGAATACTAATTCTGCTACCCAATTCAAAAGTTCACGCGGGATGTTTTCAAAAAGCCACTGATTCCATTCGTTCTGTTTATGGAGTGACTCTCGATTAGCGACCATATAGAAAGCGGCGTTAACCAGAACCGGAAAATGATATCCTCGTTCTTCCGTAGGTAAGTAGGCGTATAGCCTTCTTTCGGCACTAGGAACTGGGATTATTTCACCATCCTGCAACTTGGCAGCAAGGACAATTTCGGCTTTCGTTGCTGACTTAATTTTGTCTGGAATTTCAGTGTTTTTGCTCAGTTTCGACCGTAGATCATCGGGCACTACTAACTCAATCGTTTTTTTTAACCAATGCGTCTGTTCCGATCCATTACTTTTTATTTTGAAGTTATGTTCCGCTTCTTCAATAATTTCAAGCTTGACTACCCGCCCAAAATTAAATTCAAGTTTATTAATATTCTTCAAAAAGAGGTACATGTCAATTTTTTGCGACAGTTCAGTAATCGCTTCCGTAATTTCAACTACCTTCTTCAGATGAATGATTGTGGCAACATTCCATTCCCCTTCAGTCAAAAATTTATGTATAGGTTGCTCCACTTGTGCAGCCTCTGTGTAAATCGGAATAATAGGCCAAGGGTAGTTGAATTTCCGATCATTTTCTACCTCCCAATCCTCTTGAGTACCTTGCCAACTTTGATTCCATTCGTGTTCGTAAGCGGTATCAAATCTAAAATATTCCCCATCGGAGTAGATGGTCACTTTTTCCGACTGTCCAAAAACTGCCTTAAAACCAATTCCTTTATATCCGGTCTTATCGTTAGCTTTTTTCTTTGTACCGTCTGCAATACCGGAAATACCTCGAACATCTCTCTCATCAAATTTTTTCCCTGTATGAGCCACTACAAGGTTGTCACCAAATAACTGAATGACAACCCTTATTTTTTGGTGGTTTATGGAAGAGTCATCTGCATTTTGGAGTAATTCGTAAATAAATCTTTTTGAATCTTGATAGAGATCACCAGAAAGCGACCCCAATGAAGCCATTTGAGTAACGGCCTGTTCCGGTGAGTTGTAGTTAGTAAAATCTTTGAATATTTTTTCAGTAATTGGTTTTAGTGACATTGGTTTGTATAGAATGACATTGGTTTGTATAGAATAATGTGTTGTAAGAAATGACAAACTGTTAGTCTTAAATTAACAGTAGGTTTACTACTCGTTATTTTCCTGACTTGTAGCAATCTGAAGGCTCAGCTATGATAAGTAAGAAGGGAACTTAATCTAATAAGATTTGGTAACTTCTTGCAATCAAAAAAATAAATTAGATAGATGAGAGTATCTCTTTATAGTAGGATATTCCATGAGCCTTATTGATAACCTTAATCTCAACTCCATTCGCTTTTAATAAGTCTAACTTGAAACACGCAGTTTTTACGAACGCTTCAGGGATATAGTATGTAATATTATTAGTGAATTTTATTTTCTGTTTATAAAGCAATTGCCTGGCTCGGTATGTTAGCAACCACCATAGGTCTGTCTCCACAAAATCAAGGGTAAGCCCGATGATGTGTATGTCTTTTACAAAAAAGAGATCAATCCAGGATTGAATAATTTCAAATTCTTTTCCTTGCTGTAGGCGTTTAACAAGTGAACGCTTTACAATGCGATTTGATTTATAATCTGGTACGGAGGCCGCATAATTCCGCATTTTTTGCAGCTGTCCACCATAGTGTTCATATCCCAGATTTATGCTCATTGGTGATCTACAATCACCGTGTATATGCCAGAAGGTTGTCGTGCCAATTTCGTATCGACGAAAAATGCTGTATAAGTTTTCGTAGACAAGCCCATCATTTTTTTGAGGCTCGCTACCTTCCAACAGAAAATCGTAGTTTGTTGTTATTACATGTGCTGGTGCGATGTTCCGGATAAGCTCATGTATTTCGTTAGCTTCAATACGTGATACATTTTGGGCGATGAATTCTTTTAAGGCAAGTTCTTTTCCGATCCGCTTGAGTTTGAATGCGTTCAAAAATATCTCCTCATAAAATAAGGGGAACGGTTTCTGCTTGTCTTTGATACTGCAGTCATCTTTACAAAAAGCAAGAAGATTATCAAGTAAATTGTCCCATGTAATGCCTTTTGAGATTGCATTAACGCCATTGCCGATAAGCAACGCCAAGTCTTTCATAGCTGTTGGTTTAATAGGTTTCAGAGAATCCAATCAATGTGTATTCACCACTCAAATAAAAAATTCGATCTTTTATCTAATTAGCTGTCTCTGACGCTGCACAACATAAGAATTTAATATTAAACAACAACCCCCATTTTGGTGGGGGCTTAATGTGAATTCTCAGTAAAGAAGATTTTCTGAATTTTCAGACACGAAATAGACACGGTTTACAAGTAAAGAAGAGTAAAATGCGGCTGTTTGGAGAGTAAATAAATCCTTGTTTTATTAGGATTTAAGGTTTTAGCTAGTTTGTGCTACTGCCTGTTCCGGGCACAATAAAACCCGCGCTGAGCGCGGGTTTTGTCTTTTTACGACTATCACCATTCTATATCCCACAGACTCTGCCTTTCAAGCACCCTACATTAAGATACAGAAACCTGTAAGCCTTACAAAGCTCTGTCCTCAACTTTAATTAAAGCAAACTCGAGGCTGCCACGAATTAAATCGCATTCAGGTGTTATAATCGACGTTACTCTCTTATAAAATATGCCAACTCTATACGGGAGAACAGTAAACTTCTCAAGGCTATAAAAAATTCAAATAGCACTGATCCTCTCTTCATGAAACACTATGAAAACTTTCGTTTTATTGAAAAAATAATGCAAAAAAGCGAAATAAATATTACAATAGAGTATCTTTGCTAAAAGTGTAAATTCTGCATGCGCATCAATAGCAACTTAAATATAGCCGTTGTGGATGATCATCAAATCATTATTGATGGAATCCGTTTACTGTTAAGGGACAAGGTAAATATTGTACTCGAAGCTCATAATGGGTTAGATTTTTGTAAAAAGCTTAAACACCTTAAGCCAGATGAACAATTAGATTTAGTACTTCTTGACGTAGGAATGCCGATTATGGATGGATTTGAAACGCTTGACTGGATAAAAAAGAATTACCCATCATTAAAGGTTATTATACTAACAATGCATAATAGCACAGAAAGCGTTTTAAGAATGATTGAACTTGGGGCAGATGGTTATATGCTTAAGTCTACCAATAAAGTTGAGCTCTTAAATGCGTTGAATGGTGTGATTAATTTGGGTAGCTATTACCCCAATTGGGTTTCTGAAATTCTGGCCAAACAATTCAGAAAAAATACCCCAACATTAAACGAAAGAGAAATAGAATATATAAAACTCGCAGCTTCCGACCTCACCTCAAAAGAAATAGCAAGCAAAATGGGAGTTGGTGTAAGAACAGTAGAAGGAGTAAAGTCTTTCATTTTGTCGAAACTAAATATCCGTACATCTAGTGGATTAATTGCATATGCAATTAGAAATAACCTTATAAACTTTTAGCTTATAACCTATTTATATGGATAGACCCAATTCAAAACAAAGGGATGAAAAATTTACAATAAGCTTTTGGGGATTAAAAATAAATTGCGCCAACCCAGGAAAACAATCAATTCTTATCTTAATTATAGTTTTTCTGTTCTTGTTAGTTATAATAATACAATTAAAGCCTTATATATTTGCGCTTGCAGCAGCTAGTAAGGGCAAAGGTATCCTGACAAGGATCATAAACTAAGGAAATTATAGTGTATCAACTTATAATGTAAAAGTGGCGAGGCTAAAAACGGATAGAAAGGATGGCAAAAAGCCCCTCAAAATGAGGGGCGTTACAATAAGGATTACAGATTATGCACTACATTCTATTTAGGAAAAACCTGATATTTCCAACTGATCCGGACAGCTTGTTACGATTCCTATCCTCAATTGTTAGTATGTAATATTTATACTGACCTGAACCGTAGGTAAGCATTTTTATCAGATTAACATTTGGAAGTACTTGAAAAATTCTTATCTCTTCTGTTTCCGGAGGTTTACCTTCTAACTCCCCACCTAAATAAGTAATCTTATCTTCTTTAATCACTAAAGCATTGGGGCCACCATTTTCCGATGCATAATGCCATTGTCCGGAAAAGCGTTTAATTGCCCGTTCCGGTTCATATTCTTCAGCTTGAAGTATTAATCTTTCTTTGTCACGTGTAAGTTCTTTATTAGAATCAGAGAGGGACGTATTGTACTTTTTCACTTGCGTCATATCCTGAGCAGATTTTTCATCTTTCTGTTTCAGCTCTAAAATCCGTTCTTCCAACCCAAATATCTTTGACTCTAGTTGACTATATCGTATTTGAAGAGAACTTTCTTCTTTAATAATTTCTTGCAGGCGCTTCGTCCTATCCATATATTCTTTACGTAACAACAAATACCTATTGATAGATATTGACCCGTTTTCGGAGTACTTCAAAACGGCATTTGACCCTTCTTTTCTTCTCTTCGCATTAAAAGCGGAAATAAAATTTTTCAAATAAGGATATCCGAAAGTATATAGAATCGCCGATCCAGCCGGGATTCCCCAAAGCTGATACCAGGGTATTTCAAGATGCATTATGTAATCAATTGCACCTTTCATTTTCATTTCTGAGAAGTCCTTCGAATCATACTTCATCAATATTACAGGAATTTTCCAGTTCGTTATGAGCCAGGAAATAGCGAAGGAAGAAAACAACGGGCTTGATGAACGGTCTTTCAGCTCTTTAAAAAATTCAGAAACCTTGTCCAATATGTGCTTTTTTTGCAAATATATAAAACATACTTAAACCACCAAGTATTCTATTCATTCGCCAAAACTGGCCGCTTTTTTCAACTAGTTAAATTGTCGTTCCATTTCCTGCAATTCAGACCATACAATATTGCCACGAAACGGTTTATCTAGTTTCTTATCCAGCTTGGCAATCAGTTCCAGCAGACGCTGTACGGCTTCGGAGTAGAATCCCGGATCCTGCCGGAAAGAACTCGCGTTTGTACTTTTATAGGGCTGGAGTGTACCACCGTTACGATAATGCCCGGAATATTCGATCCTTTCGACAGCGCCCTTATAGTTTAGAGCCTCTGCAGCTCTGCATTTGAGAGCTCAATGCAATCCCATACTCACCTGTTAAAATTGGCCGCTCTACCATTGTTGATCTGCTTTTGCTACATTTTTTGTTCGATAAATGCAGCTAAATCAACAATACGGCCTCTTGTAAGATTACCAGGCATAAATTGGAAACGACAATCTATTGCCCTCCGTCGCAGATGCAGCCATTTAGCCAGCTGAGTAATGGGGCAAGTTCATCGGATTTTCCATTACACAAGCCATAAAGCAATATTGTATTTAGAGAAAGGGATTCCCATGCTATATTTTTTTGATTGGGAAATCTGTTACAATCGTAGTCTTACACGCTTGCGCTTTTTTTACGCCAATTCCTTGCTGTATTTTTTGGGCTTCTTCCCAATATGTTTTTCGAATACCCTGGAAAAGTGACTGAGATTCTCAAAGCCCATTTGATACCCCACTTCTGATACGGACAACTGCTCATCCCGTAAAAGGCGTGCAGCTTCTTTCATGCGTGAATGCTGGTAATAATCGTAAATACCCATTCCGAAAACCTGCGTAAAAAGTTGACGCATTTTTAATTCGTTCATTCCTGCAATCTGCTTTAACGTGGCGATAGCGCTCGGCTTGTCCAACGATGAAATAATTTTGTCCCTTACGCTGTAAATAGCTTTTATATCCTTACTGCTTAGTTTTTGATGAACAGATTGCTCCCGTTTGTTCAAACTTTGAAACAAATAGAAAAGTAGTTCCATTGTTTTTAGTTTGTAGTAGTAGCTATTGAGTGCCTCTGGTTCTTCCTTTCTGGCAATATCATTTATAGTGCGCAGTATATCATCCGTCATCATTTCTTCAATCAAAAAATTGCTGCCCTTGTCGAAGAAAAACGGGAAATGCTCCGCATCATTTTTCAAAAAACTTTTCAGGTACTCGGCACTGATAAATACAGACACCACCTTTACATGGGAATTGCTCCTGAAAACGCTGGTGTATGGAAGTTCGGAAGGAAACACACGTACATAGGGCGGCTTTTCCTGTGTTTTTAATTTTCTTTTGCCCTTTGTAGGTTCGTCATCATCAAAGGCATTGTGAAAGAAAAAGCGGATGCTGTTTTGAATATGCTTAGGCGGTGTCGTATGTCGTGAGAACGTTTTTTTTACTTTATAGGAAGCAATAAATAAGGCAAAATCAGGTAGGAAATCGAAGTTTTTTTGAAATTGCACCTCTATGTTTTGCGCCATACGTTCCCCGATATCGTAACCGATTTTATGCGCAAACTGAAGAAAGTTTTGTCCTTCTCTTTCCGTCATCATAATTTTTACGACTATTTTTATTAGTTATTGAATTATTTTATTCGTAAAAATACAGACAATTTTGCATGGTAAAACAAAAAATAATTGATATGAAAAAGCAGGTTTTAATATCAGGAGCAAGTATTGCCGGCTTAACCTTAGCCTATTGGTTGCATAAATATGGCTACAAGGTCACCGTTGTTGAAATTTCAAATGGCTTGAGAAGAGGCGGATCTCCTATAGATGTAAGAGGGGTAGCCTTAAACGTCGCAAAAGAAATGGGTATACTGGAGAAAATAAAGGCGAAAGAATTTATGCACACGGATGAAATTGTAAACGCGAAAAATGAAACAATCGTTACGTTTTCCTTAAATAAGCAACCCGAATATCTCGGTGATATTGAAATTCACCGGGATGATCTGCTGGAGATACTCTATGAAAACATCCCGACGAATGAAGTGGATATTATATTTGACAACAAGATTGAAAAACTAGTGCAGTACGATGACAACGTGGAGGTAACGTTTAAAAATGGGGATAGCAGCACTTTTGATTTTGTTTTTGGTGCAGATGGAACTCATTCTGCCGTAAGAAAGCTGGTATTTGGCGCGGAAGAAAAGTACTCAAAATTTTATGGTGAATATTTTGCATTTGCAGAAGCGCCGAATATTAAAACCAAACCCAACGTAGGGTTGATATACAACGAGCCATGTAAGTTTGCGGCGCTCTACCCGTTTAAAAATGCCGTGAATGCGCTTGTTGTTTTCAGATCGCCCAAACTGAATTGGGATCACAGGAATCACGAACAGCATAAACAAATTTTGAAAGAAACTTTCCAAAACAGCTCCTGGAAAATACCTGAAATTTTAGACGCCATGTTGCACTCCGACAATTTATACTTTGATGAAGTTTGTCAGATTCACATGCCTTCGTGGACACAAGGGCGGGTGGCATTGGTTGGTGATGCAGCACATGCAGCGAGCTTCCATACAGGAATGGGCACGAGTCTGGCCATGCAGGGCGCCAGTATTTTAGCAAAAGAATTGTATTCAAATGATCATTACGAAACTGCATTCGCTAAATATAATGACACTTACAGACCGTTTGTGGAAAGTGTGCAGGCAAAAATTTACCGTGGAATAAATTATCTGGTACCCGAAACAGAGGAAGCGATCCAGGAGGCCTACAAACGGTTTATGATTAAAAAATAAAGCATGAAGCCTTGGGTCGGAACCTGATCCATACTGTGCCCGGTAGCAGCGTTTCAGTATTCCTGTAGCTTGATTTTTAGTTTGTAATTTAGAATATTCGACTCTTTAATAGCCGCATGTTGCATATTTACAATGTTCAAGACACACCCTGCGTTATGGGCTAACCTTTGAAAAATGGCGCGTCAATTTCGTGGATGATGTTTGGTAAATAAGGACATAAGTCCCTTCTGCCAAAGCTGCAATATCAAACGAATACAAACCCGCGCGGATAATAGCTTTCGATTGCAGCAACCGGCCATCTATACTATAAATACCGATCGTAGCCGCCTCATCACTACCGGTGCAGTTTACAAACAGTTCTTGATTTGCAGGGTTCGGATATACACTCATCGTTATGGCATTAGCCGCATCAGCCATCCTGACTTTTACAATCTGGCTGTGAGTAAACACACCATCTTTGTCCACCATTTTTAACCGGTAGAAATTATCCCCCGTTTGCGGCTGCCGGTCGATGCTGTAATATTTATTACCACCACTACCCATCGCATTTACCGACGAGAACGCCGTAAACCGGTTACCATCCGTACTTTTTTCCACCTCAAAATGATGGGTGTTTTGCTCATTAGCAGTTTGCCAGTTAAGCAGTACCATGTTGTTCAATAGCTTGCCAGTAAAGGCAATCAGGGTAAGCGGCAATGGTGTAGTCGTATTAGTTGATGCAAAAAAACCGCTAAAACCCGTTACGGGGAAGGTTGTTTCCCAACGGCTGCGGACAGCATTCCACGCCAGTGTTGGGGCGATCAGTACATTGGCCGGACCAACACCGTCCCAACCCGTAAAACTGCCGGGGGCGCCGGTACTGCTGCTGCCATGTTGCTGAGTAACGCGGAAATTGCCCGCCGCAGCATCGGTTGGATTTGCAGGCAGGGCAGGCAACGTGCCGCGGTTGGTATTGTAATCATCAAAATCGGCCTGGGTAAAATAGAGCGTAATCGTGGCTGTGCCCGTATTGGCCACGGTAGTATTGGCCGGTGTAATATCGTAGTGGCGGCGCACATAGCGTTGACTATTGTACGTAAGTGCTGTAGCATCAACGTACACTTTAGCTGTAATACTGCCCGATGCAGGGGCCGGATTGATACTGGTAAGGGTTGCTATAAGGCTGCTGCAATCCTGAGCGTAAAATTGTGTACCTGACTGAGTCTTTGTTGTGGCAATAGTGGCGCCGGCTAAGCTGGCGCTGGTATCCGCGCTATTGTCTGTTGCTTCGTAAGCACCTATATCAACAGTACCCAGCTGTATGCGGGCATTTCCTGCTATGTCCATAGTTATACCTACAGGAATACTGTCGTTTCGCCCCGCATTGATGGCGGGGCTGCAGGGCAGCAGGCGGTAATCTCCGGTTGTAGCAGGTGCTGCTGATGCCGGTTGTGGGTTTACAAACAACGGGTCGGTATTACCATTGATGTTTCCCATACCGGTGTTGATACCCTGTACTAAACTGTAGCTGATAACAGGTGTACTGTTGTAATTATAAATGCCCGAGCTATTACCATAAATGATCGTATTGGCTATGGTAGCATTGGTGGTGTAATTAGACATGCCACCGCCGCTACCGGCATTATTTCCCGAAAAGGTACAGCTTGTCATGGTGAGTGCGGAGGAGGTGTTATACATCGCGCCGCCGTTGCCTGCCGTATTACCCGAGAAGGTACAGTTTATTAAGGTGGGCGCAGAGCCGGTGTTATACATCGCGCCGCCATGGTTGGCAACACTATTTCCCGAAAAGGTGCAGTTGGTTATGCCGGGCGCAGAGCCGGTGCTGTACATCGCACCGCCGTAGTCCCATGCAGTATTTCCCGAAAAGCTACAGTTGCGGAAAGCCATCCTGGTATTGCTGTTATTGGAGGCTATATCCATTCCTGCCCCCCTATTCTGAGTAATGAATGTAGTACCATAAATAGAATAGAAGCTACCATTTGCATTACCGGCAGTTACGGTTATACCATCTACCACCACGCTATCGGCTTCGGCTGCTAATCCTGCAATCACCATTACGTGGAAGCTGTTGTCGGCATTATTGCCGGCCGCATTAATATCCCCGCTGATGATAGTTGGATTTGTAACAATGTTGCGGACGCCGCCACCTGTGGGATAGCCGCCATATATTTTCAAACCACCTCTTGAAATAAGGAATGTCGAATCCCTTTTAGTGCCGGTTTGCGTTCCGGTAGGATAATAGGTGCCTTTAGTAACCAAAATTGAATCTGTAAAATCGCAAAGCTGCGCTGCTTTAAGGGCATAGGAAAGTGTTTTAAATGCCGTACTCCATGTGGCGCCGTTGTTCGCATCGTTGCCATTGGCACTGTCCACATAAATAGCAACGGTAGTGGCTGCCGCAATGCCCTGGTATTCGTAAGCACCCATATCTACGGTGCCATTGTTGTATCGGCGGGCATTACCATCCAAATCGATAGTAACGCCGTTAGGAATAGCGCTATTATTACCCTTGTTAATAACCTGGCTGCAGGGTTGCAGGCGATAATCTCCGGCTGTAGTAGGTGCGGCTGATACAGGCTGTGGGTTTACAAACATTGGGTCGGTATTGCCATTGATATTGTTACCCGTACTGGTGGTAGTACCCTGCACCAAGCTGTAGGAGATAACCGGTGTACTGCCGTTATTATAAATCCCCGAACTATTGCCAAAAATGATGGTATTGTAGATAGCAGGATTGGCGTAGTTGTTATAGATCCCGCCGCCATTGCCGCTGACTGCGGCATTACCCGAAAAAGTACAGTTCGTTAGCGTTACCGGGGAATAGGAGTTATACATCGCGCCGCCGTCGTATCCGGTATTACCGGAGAATGTACAGTTCATTATGGTTGACGGGGAAGAGGCGTTATGCATCGCGCCGCCGGCGTACGCAGTATTACCCGAAAAGGTACAGTTCGCTACGGTGGGCGCGGAGCCGGAGATATACATTGCGCCGCTCCCGAGATAGGCAGTATTATCCGAAATGGTACAGTTGCGGAAAGCCATCCTGGTATTGCCATTATTGGATGTTACATGCATTCCTGCTCCGCCGGACTGATCAATGACGATAGCGCCGTAAGTAAAATTGCCGCTCCCATTTGCATTACCGGCGGTTACCGTTATGCCATCGACCACGACACTATCGGCTGTGGCGGCTAATCCGGCAATCACGATTACGTGGTAGCTGTTGTCGCTATTGTTGTTAGCTGTGTTGATGTCCCCGCTGAGGATGGTTGGGTTTGCCGCAATGTTGCGGGTGCCGCCACCTGTGGGGTAGCCGCCATATATTTTCAACCCGCCTCTTAAAATAAGGAATGTAGAGTCCCTATTGGTACCGGTTTGTATTCCTGTCGGGTAGTAAGTGCCTTGCGCTATCAGAATGCTATCCAGATTAGCGAAACAAGCGGTATTTGCAACTTTAAGTGCATAGGATAGTGTTTTAAAGGCAGCCCCCCAACTGGTCCCGGTATTTGTATCATTTCCGGCAGCACTATCTACATAGATTACGGGATTGACAATTACTATGTTTGTTTGAATTTCGTAAGCACCCATGTCCACAGTTGCGCCAAATATGCGCGGATTACCGTCCAGATCGGTAGTGATACCGGCAGGAACAGCACTATTATTACCCACATTCATAGCGGGGCTGCATGGTAGTATCCGGTAGTCGCCGGCTGTGGTGGGTGCGACAGATGCGGGTTGTGCGCTTACAAACAGCGGGTCGGTAGTATCAGGCAGATTATGGACATTAGCCATATTGCTGCTATAGTTATACCCTTGCACCAAACTATAAGTGATGACCGGGGTACTGTTGACATTAGAAATCCCCGAACTATTGCCAAAAATAATGGTATTGGAAATAGTGGGCGACGAGAGGTTGTTAAACATCGCGCCACTCAGGCTGCCCGATGCGGTATTTCCCGAAAAGGTACAGTTCGTTATGGCGGGTGCGGAGCCGTAGGTGTATATCGCACCGCCAACGTTGGCGGCATTACCGGAGAATATACAGTTCTTCAGGGTTGAGGAGGAGGAGGAGTTAATCATCGCAGCGCCGTAGTAGGCAGCATTTCCAGAAAAAGTACAGTTTGCCATGGTGGGGGCGGAGAAAGAGTTATACATTGCGCCACCCTGGTCAGCTGCAATATTTCCCGAAAGGATGCAGTTGCGGAAAGTTATTTTGGTATTGCCACTGTTGGATGCTGCGTGTATTCCAGCTCCGGTATTCTGGTTAACAACGGTAGTGCCATAAGTAACAATGCTGCTGCCATTTGCATTGCCGGCGGTTACGCTTATGCCATCCACTACCACACTATCGGCTGTGGCAGCTAATCCGGCTATCACCATCACGTGGAAGCTGTTGTCGGTATTGTTGCCGGCAGTATTTATGTCCCCGCTAAGGATTGTCGGGTTGGCTGCAATATTTCGGGCGCCACCGCCTGTGGGATAGCCGCCATATATTTTTATACCGCCTCTTTTAATGAGGAATGTTGCATCCCTGTTGGCGCCGGTTTGCGTTCCCGTAGGATAATAAGTGCCTTTTGCCACCAAAATGCTATCGGTAAGATTGCAAAGTTGCGCTTTGTTAAGCGCATACGATAGTGTTTTGAAGGCAGTTGCCCAGGTACCTCCGCTGTATGCATCACTGCCGTTGGCACTATCTACATATACAGTTCGAAAAACTGTACCTGAATTGGCAGTTTGATACTCATAGGCGCCCATATCTACCGTGCAGCCCATAATGCGGGGGTTGCCAGCAAGGTCAATTAATGGTGTATAGCCGACACTGTCGTTATTACCGGCATTGACGGCCGGTGAGGAAGCTTGCAGGAGGTAATTTCCGGCTGTGGTAGGTGCCGCCGATGCAGGCTGTGGATTTATAAACAGCGGGTTGGTACTGCCATTGATGTTGCCGGGACCGGCGGCGATGCCCTGCACCAAACTATAGGTGATGACTGGTGTGCCGCCGAAATTCAAAATCCCTGAGGTGTTGCCATAGATGATGGTATTGGTTATAGTGGGATTAGCGGTTCCATCATAATTATTTATGGCCCCACCTCCAGCGTTGGCCCTATTGCCGGCAAACGTACAGTTTATTAAGGTTGGCGAACAGTTAGAAAGGTTATACATACCGCCGCCGTTGAAGCCTGCGGCATTGCCCGAAAATGCACAGTTCGATATGATAGGTGAGGAGTTATTCTCATTATGCATACCACCGCCATGCAAGGTTCCGGTGTTCCCCGAAAAGGTACAGTTCGTTAAGGTCGGCGAAGAGGCGTAGTTACTCATCCCGCCGCCATAGGTGCCGGCAGTATTCCCCGAAAAGGTACAGTTCTTTAGCGTTGGCGAGGAAGAGTAATTATCCATCCCGCCGCTGGAGGTGCCGGCAGTATTCCCCGAAAAGATACAGTTCGTTAGCGTTGGCGAGGAGGCGTAGTTATCCATCCCGCCGCAATAGGTGCTGGCAGTATTCCCCGAAAAGGTACAGTTCGTTAAGGTTGGTGAAGAGGAGTAATTGTACATTCCGCCAGCGTTGTCGTCTGATTTATTCCCTGAAAAGGTACAGCCCGTCAGGATTGGCGATGAGCTTCCGAAGTTCGTCATCCCGCCGCCGTAGTAACCCGTAATATTTCCCGAAAAGGTACAGTCCGTTAGGGTTGGCGATGAGCCGTTGTTGTTTTCCATCCCACCACCGTCGGTCCCCCCGGTATTTTCCGAAAACGTGCAGTTTGTTAGGCTAGGCGAGGAGTTTACGAAATTACTCATCCCGCCGCCGGCAGAGCTTGCTGTATTTTTCGAAAACATGCAATTCTTTAGCGCCGGCGAGGAGTTGGAGTTACATATCCCGCCGCCATATCCATATGAAGACGCAAAATTGTTCGAAAAAGTACTGTTCACTATCGTAGGCGATGAACTCAGGTTATACATTCCGCCGCCCCGTTCAGATGCAGTATTTCCCGAAAAGGTAGCGTTGCGGAAGGCCATTTTGGTATTGCCGTTATTGGAGGCTACATTCACTCCTGCTCCGGCATTCTTATTAATGACGGTAGTGCCATAAGTAAAACTGCCGCTACCATTTGCATAACCCGCGGTTACGGTTATCCCATCTACCACAACGCTATCGGCTGTGGCAGCTATACCAGCTATCACCATTACGTGGTAGCTATTATCAGCATTGTTGTTGGCTGCATTTATGTTGCCGCTAAGCATAGTCGGGTTTGCAGCAATGTTGCGGGTACCGCCACCGGTGGGGTAGCCGCCATATATTTTTATGCCACCGCGTGTAATCAGAAAGGTACTGTCGCGATTAGTGCCGGTTTGTAGTCCGGTGGGATAATAAGTGCCCTGGGCAATGTATAGGGTATCACTTGTAGCAGCCGCATTGGCGACTGCGAGCGCACTGGATAAATATTTGTATGCATCTGTCCATGAACTGCCGTTGTTGGCACCTGAGGCGGTGTTGTCCACGTAGCGTACAGTCGCATTACTAATAACAGGTGTCCACAGCAGCCATGCGATGACCAGGTATATTTTTCTCATAAAAGCGTATCCTTTAGTTAGGATTACACAAAACTAAAGTGCGCCTGAACGGAACGCAATAGCGAATAATAGCTATCGCCAATGTGGTGGGACAACGGCAAAGCGGTGAGCAATATACAGTTGACCATATGCGCGGAGGAGTTTGCGGTAAGGACTCTACTGTTTTCAATGACCGATGACTAATAAGCCAGCGACCAATAACCGGATCTATACCAGGCGTTGCAGTATGGCGATTTTAACTGCTTCGGTGGCGCTGTTCACGTGCAATTTTTCGTAGATTTTTTTTATATGGTTGCACACCGTATAGTAGGCTATATTACTTTTCGCGGCAATCATTTTATAACTGTGCCCTTCAACAAGCAGTTTAAGAATGTCTTTTTCGCGCTCGCTTAACTTATACGATGGTGATACCGGCTCTTCTCTAAAAAACTGCAACACTTTTATGGCAACAGTCCCGGTCATAGGAGCGCCGCCGTCAAAGGCTTCCCGCAACTGCTCTAATAGCTTGTCCGGCGGTGTCTTTTTAAGCAAATAGCCGTTTGCACCTGCTTTTATAGCTTCAAATATATTTTGATTATCATCAAAAACTGTTTGCATAATAACCGGCAAAAGGGGGTATGCCGACTTGATCCGGGAAGTGCCGTCTATACCATTTCCCCGGGGCATATCAATGTCCATCAATACCATATCGGGTTCGGTTTGTGCAACATGAGTAACCGCATCGGCTGCACTGGCGAATGCGCCTACGCATTCCATATCGGGGCACATATTGAGTAGCATAGAAAGGCTGTCTCTTCGTGTGGTATCGTCATCAAAGATGATAATGCGCTTTTTGTTCATACCTTAACTCCTGTGGATTTTTTGGGTAAAAATAATCCCCCCGATACAGGGCGATAGCCTGCAAAGCTATGTGCATTTTAGGAGGATATGCAATAGCTAATATTAGCTATACGGGAAAGATAAGCAATTAACAACTGGCGGTAGATGAAGCAGTTCTTAGGGAACAATTACCCAATAACAGGCAGGGTAAGCACTATACTGGTTCCGGTATCCGGATGACTCAGGATGTTAAGCCTGGCGTTAATCTCATCGGCTCTCCGCTGCATATTTACAAGGCCGTTGCCTGCCTGTTTTGCCTTTGGATCAAAGCCGGTCCCATCATCTTCAATGGTCATACATAAGCTGTCCTGGTCGATTTTGAACGAGATGGCTATTTGCCTGCATTGGCTGTATTTAACCGCATTATTCACGGCTTCTTTATAGATGAGGTAGATATTTTTCCGCATGTCCATTTCTGAATGTAAGTGCGCAATTGCTGCGGCGGCATTAAATGTGAATTGTACATCCGCATTCTCCGCCATATCGGCACCAAAGGCGCGCATCCGCGCCAGTACCTGGTCCATCGCATCCAAACTCGGGTTTACACTCCAAATGATATCGCTGATATTTTCCTGTACGTTTTGTGTGGTGGCTTTTATTTTTTCCAGAATATTTTTCTGTACATCCGGCTGCGGCAGCATCAGGAGCGACTGGGTATAAAGCGATATGCTGCTGAGGGTGCTGCCTATATCGTCGTGCATATCGGCACTAAGGCGTTGCCGGAGTTCCATCGTGCGTTTCAGTTCCTCCACATGTTTTTTTTCTTTTTCCCGCAGGTTCCGGTAATATCTAACCACTAAAAAGGCCGTAAACGCCGATGCAAAGATGGCGACTAATGCCCACATGCGTATCCGTGACAGTTGTTTGTAATTATCCAGTTTTTGTTTTTCCTCGGTCAGTGTTTTCATGTCTGCACGCTGTTGCGCACGCATAACCAGTAAGCTATTGAATATGGAATCACTTCGTTTAACATCGCGCATGGCCGAGTCGAGATAGACCAGGGCAAGCTGAGGGTTGCCGGTAAGTTGCTCATATTTGCTTTTAACGAGAAAATATTTTTCATACTTTAATAAGTAATTGGTTTCGGCAAGGTATTTCCGGGCAAGGATGAGTAAGGCATTTGCCCTGCCCCATTTTTTTTCTGTAAGATAAATATCAGCCAGGGGAATAGCAGCGCCCAGGGCCAATCCTTTGTCGCCAACCCTCAGCGCCCCATCCAAATCAATTTGTATCAGCGGCCTGGCTTGCTGGAATTTTTTTTGAAGATAATGGCAATAGCCTATGTTACCCAAGGTTATGGTCCGGTTTATATCGGGCATCTTTTGTTCTACCGTTGCATCCAATGCTTTCTGCAGATAATAGATCGCGGAATCCGGATTGTTCAACTCGATAAAACACACCCCGATATTGTTATAAAAGTCCCATTTTCTATTGGTATAAGGCTGGCCTTTCTTCATTAGTTCGATGGACTTTTTGTAATTTCTAAACTTGTAATATGCTTTAGCTATTTCCGAATAATATTCAGCGTAGCCCGTAATTGCCCCCGGGCCATGCAATTCCATTAATTTTTCTACTTCAAGAAAAACGGCAAATGCCTGTTCGTAATTCCGATGGGCTTCAAAATATTTTTGGGCGCAGACCACGTAACCCATTGCCTGCAGGTTAGGCAACTCTTTATACGCCTTGTTTATCTTATCTAAAAACGCATCAACCTCTGCGGGATTTTTATCTTCATGCCCGTAAAAGCTCATTATCGCAACAAATGCAAGCAGCTCGTTGTCTCCTGTAGCTTTTGCCTGTTGCTGCCAGCGTTTTTCAAGCGCGGGTCTTAACGCAATGCTATCTATATAAACAGCTCTTAACGAGTCTAACATCAGCCCTTTTTTATAGGTGCCGTTCGTTTGAGCGTTTATAAAAGTGCCTTGTATTATACAATAAAAAATAAGTATGTAGACTAGTCTCATCTGTAATGATATACTATGCACTACGAATATAAAACTGATTTAACAGAAATCAGCGTGTAACATTCTAAATTCAATGTACCAGTTTGATCGAAAGCTACGCTACTGCAATAACTGGAAGAAAAAGTCATCAGCAATTTCTGTAATTTGTAAATTCAGGCAAATTTTTCACCGGAGGCACACATCAAAAAAAACCGGGATCCGCAAGAATCCAAAAGCTTACTGAATATGGCAAACGATATCATTAAATTATTACTTCAACTCGTGATCCTGGGTATTGTTGGTGGCGGGGTCTCTTATTTGTACAACAGGCTTCAAAAGAACAGGGAGCTGGTACTCAGTTTAATCAGCCAAACCTCGAACGTTCATACGGATTTTCTGGCGCTTCGCTATAAATACAATGCATTTTTCGATGACAGCGGCAAACCCATCAGGAGCGGTTTGCAGCCCGATGATATCGAAAAAATAAAATGGAAATACTATGAAGAGGTCTGCATCCTGCTCAGCAGGTTCCAAAGTTTAAAACCACTATTGAATAAATTTCTACCGAAAAATAATACCGACATTTCCATGATAGACGGATATTATCAAACTTTCCGCAGAAACGTAAGAAGTAACCAACCCATCTTTCAAACAGAGGAGGGTAAAACAGGTGAAGGATTGAAAGCGTTAAAGACATTGCATTATCACCTGGTTAGAACATTGGCAGACAAAACATGAGCGAAGACATGGTTACCTTAAATAACAGTTACGAATTAACTAATCAGGATCAGATTGAATTTACCCGGTAGAAAACTGTAGCTGTTGTTCCGTAACGACCTTGTTCTTGAATATCTTTCATTTTATGCATAATCGATACACTATCCCCAGGTATTCGTTCCTCCACATTTCGATGATCATCGTGGTTATACACCTACTGGCACAATGGCCCTGCACCGTAGATGCAAAAGACAATCCGGATCACATCGACAATAGATTTAGTTATCAGGAGTTTCAGGGCAACAAGTTTACCTGGTATAATGGCATAGATACGGATTACGTGATGGATCCGATTGCCGATACGCTTGTTTACTTCCTATTTATATATCCCCAAAGAATCGTGAGGGTAAATGAAGACTCCGTCCAGGTAAAAGAGCTTGCCAATTTCGAAGGTGAGGGCTCCCCAATAAAGGACTATTTCAAGAAAATGTTCAGCAAGGAGATTCCGGCCCTGCTGGATACCATAGAAGCGCTATGCTTCAGACACCTCGTTATTGATGATCAAGGTAAAATTATTTTTTATGAAGCACGATGGTACCGGCAAGAAGAATATCATGAAATAGAAGACCCGTATTTTTTAGATAAAATTGCTTCGATAATCGCACGAAGCGGTCCGTGGTTAAATCCGAAAAAGAGCAAAGAACATTCCTTCGGCTATATTCCCGCCGGCTTTACCTTATATATTAAACAAGGGGTAACTGTTACTGATGAACAGTAAGCATAAGGACAGATATATGCAAAAACGGGCACTTACCAACGATGTGGTAACAAAACGAAAAATCGGTGTATGTCCTGCTCAAAAAAATTGTAATTTTCCTAAGCCTTAATGAATCGTCTTCAGACGCAAACGGGCCACTGTAATCCATTACACGCATTTCCGATGATATACAAAGAAATAATACCACCGCCCATCCTGCAACCTTATATCCACCAGTTGCTGCTGATCAAAAGCGAGGGTAAGACGGCAGGAACAACAGCGTTTAAGGTATTTGCAGATGGTTTGCCCGGTCTTATATTCCAACAATATGCCGGTTCATTTTGTGATCGGGATGGCAACCCATTACCGCAGCTGTTCGTACACGGATTGACAACAAGGTATTCCGAAAAAACAGCAACGGGCGCGTTCTACAATCTTACTGTGCGCCTGAAACCCTATGGACTAAAAGTGCTTTTCGGGGTTGATGCCCATTTGCTCACCGACTGTTATCTACCCCTGGAGACATTGGTAAAAAATTCCCTTGCTGAAAAACTTAGCGAAGCCATAACGCTGCATGATAAGATAGCAATACTGAATGCTTTTTTTATTGCCCGGATCGGCGCCGGCCAGGATAGTGAGCAGGCGAAGATCGCACAGGTTGTCAAAAAAATCCACAGTACCAACGAAGATTTATCCTTAAGTAGTATCCCGGCTATGCTGCGCATTTCGGAGCGTTCATTGGAACGCCTCATGAAGCGTTATGTTGGTGTTAGCCCAAAACTTTACCAGAGGATAGGCCGCTTCCAAAACACATTGACCCATCTTTATAATAACCCCACCGATCGGTTAACCCGGCTGGCCTATGCCCATGCCTATTCCGACCAATCACATTATATAAGGGAATTTAAACAATTCGCGGGTATGTCGCCGGGCGCCTTTCGCAAAAGGGGATTGTCGCAGTTGCGCAACTTCCCGGAATGGCGCTAAACGGCTGTCGGATTTATACTATTCCCGACGGATTGCCTGTGCGTCCTTTGCATAAAAAAGAAATGCAAAAAGAGAAATTTACCGTTGCCGTTATTGTCGGTAGCCTGCGCGCCGCTTCGTTATCCTTAAAAATGGCAGATTTCCTGTGTAACCAGCAATACCGGCTATTGGCGCTACAGATCATTCCAATAAACGACCTGTCGTTGTATAATGAAGACAGGGAAACAGCGCAGCCACCCCGGGCCTGGCAAAAGTTCCGGGACTGCATCCGGGAGCAGGATGCTGTACTCTTCATTACACCCGAATACAACCGGTCGGTACCCGCAGCACTGAAAAACGCGGTAGATATAGGTTCTGCGCCGCATGGCCACAATGTCTTCCGGAATAAGCCTGCCGCCATCATCAGCCTCTCTCCCGGTAAAATGGGCGCTTTCGGGGCCAATCATCATTTACGGCAAAGCCTGGTATTCCTGGATATGCCCACCCTGCAACAGCCCGAAGCCTATATCGGGAACAGCGAAGCGCTGTTTACGACAGCGGGAACAATGACTGACGGGCACACCAGGGATTACCTGGCTGGCTTTATGGATGCCTTCGCCGGTTGGATCAGCCGGCATACACAGGCTAAACCCGGCCGATAGTGCGCCTACAAGCCTAATCTTTGCATACAGGATGTTATAAAGCTGCTACAACACGGTAATACCCACCAGGCACGTTCAATTATTAATAATTTGACAATACCTTGATTCATAATATTCTGGCACTTTTGCATGTCGCAAGATCTTCCTTACCTGCGCAGTATAACCGGCAACGGCTACCGGCAGCGGAAGGAAGCAGGACGCGTTGAATATTATGAAAAGAATTGTTTGGTGTGCGTTGAGTGTACTGCTTTGCCTGTTGATTGCATTCTCCCTGTCGGCAACAAGAAACCAGGATATCCTTTCCCAAAATGCGATGCTGCAATTCAAGCAGGATGCAAAGGCCTTTGCCGGCGCTGCAACAACATTGCAGGATAAAATGAACGCGCTGAGCGCCGAAAACCCGGAGACTATAACTGCGGCTGTTAACGCTTTGAAAGCTACAAGGCTCGCTTATAAAAAGATCGAGTATTTTATGGAGTACTACTTCAAGTATCCCGTCAATCTTTATAACCGAGCGCCTGTTTATGAAATCGAGGAGCCTTATATGGAATTCCAGGCCCCGGTGGGCCTGCAGGTTATCGAAGACCTGTTATTAGACGAAGCCTGTTTCGAAAATAAAAAGGCGCTATTGGAGCAAGCGGCAACCATTCAATCTTCGGCTGCGGATATACCGGCAATCCTATATGGCTTAACGGTCCATGACGGACAAATTGCCGCAGCAATCAGGCAGGAACTGGTACGCATAATTACCTTAGGCATTACGGGTTACGATGCACCCAAACTAAAAACCGGTATTACCGAATCTGCGGCTGCGTTACAGGCCGTACAAAACGTGTTGCGCCCGCTATTGGAACATGACCTGAGCCCCAACGCAGACAGCGTTTCGAAGTACCTGGATGCCAGCCTGGCCTATTTAACAGGAGATGTTTCTTTCGACGACTTCGACAGGATGGCCTTCCTTACGCAAGCGGCCTTACCGTTACAAACACACCTGAATAAATGGATCAAAAACCAGCATTGGAGCGTCGATGATGCATCCCTGCTGAATGACCATGCGCCTAACCTGTTTAGCCCCGGCCTTTTTAAGCAGGATTCTTTTCTCAGCAATCCTAAAGACACGGGTGTTTTTATTGTCCGCCTCGGCGCTGCACTCTTCGCCGAAAAAAAGCTGTCCGGGAACGGGAAAAGAAGTTGTGCTACCTGTCATCGGCCGGATAAATATTTTACCGATGCCCTACCCCGGAGCATTGCTTTTAACGAGGTAGATACCGTGGTGCGTAACGCGCCCAGCTTATTATATGCCGCTTTGCAACATGGACAGTTTTTAGACGCAAGAGCAGCATCGCTGGAAGAACAAATCGTCGCGGTGCTGGGCAATCCTAACGAGATGAATGCAGATTTGAAAAAGGTTGCCGGTAATATCAATGATAAAGCCTACCGCAAATTATTCAGGAAGGCATTCCCCGGAGTGCATAAAGATTCCCTGGTTTCCGTTGCGACTATTTCAAGGGCCATTGCTGCTTATGAGCGAACGCTTACACCCTTCAACGCTCCCTTTGACCGGTATATACAGGGAGATCGCAGTGCCATGAATGCAGCACAGATCAGGGGATTTAATTTGTTTATGGGCAAGGCCCAATGCGGCACTTGTCATTTTGCACCGGTATTCAATGGCTTGCTTCCGCCTTTATACACCGTTACAGAACTCGAAGTACTTGGCGTACCCAAAAACGGGAGTCTAACCGAGCCGTTATGGGATGAGGATGAAGGAAGGTATGGCGTATTTAAAATTAAGTTTTATAAAGGCGCATTTAAAACGCCTACCGTCCGCAATGCCAGTGCAACGGCGCCCTATATGCACAACGGGAGCTTCAAAACCATGGAAGAGGTTATTGAATTTTATAATAAAGGCGGGGGAACCGGTATAGGTCTTGACCAACCCACACAAACGCTTTCTGCGCGGCCGCTCCACCTTAGCCCCGGGGAAGTAAAAGAGATTGCAGCTTTTATCGTTGCGTTGCAGGATCAAATCTAACCGGTAAGATCCCGTCTCTTGCAGGACGAAACAATTTCGTCACAATTAGTTAACTTACAACCTGTTATTAAATGAAAGGAAGGGGCGTCCTTTGCGCAAAATTACCAATATGCTCAAAAAGATACCCGCTTTGTTGTGCTCCGGCTTACTCCTGCTGGCCGGCGCAACAGCCTTTGGTCAACCGGTGCAAACCTTGATCAGAACCGTTAATTCCGTGGAAGACGATGCAGAACAATGTATACCGGGCGGCACCGGCGTTTTCGGCAAAATGAACCTTGGCAGCTCCGACCTCGATATCTGTACCGATGGTACGCAAAAACTGATGATGGGCATGCGTTTCAAGAACCTGCCTATTCCATCGCAGGCCATTATCCAAAGCGCCTACATCCAGTTCACAACTAAAGGCGATTCCAACCCGATCGCAGGCGATGTCTATATTACCGTACAGGACAGCGACAGTACCGCCGCCTTCGTAGATACCTTATACAACATGTCGGGCCGGCCTATGGTGGCGGATTCCACACTATGGCCTACAAATGCAAGCCCCACCTGGTCCGGCGCAGCAGGCGGCACAGCAGGCCCGGATCAGAAGACCACCAACTTTGCCAGTGTGCTGCAAAAAGTAATCAACCGGCCGGGCTGGAATGGCAGCTCGCTCGTGGTCACGATGAAAGGTGAAGGCACCAAGTCTGCCTGGACCTATAATGGCAGCCCCTTATATGCGCCAAAGCTGATCATCCAGTACGAAGGTTATCCGACACCGATGCCGGTTACTAACTTCCCGGTACGCAAAGCAAGCTCCTGGAAATACCTCGACGACGGTTCGGATATGGGAACGGCCTGGACTGCCCCCACGTTCAACGATTCGTCCTGGAGTTACGGTCCCGGAAAATTAGGATACAATGATAATGCAGCCGCAATTATCAGTTACGGCCCCAATCCCGCGAACCGTTACATCACCTATTATTTCAGAAAGCAATTCAATATACCCAGCCTGGCAGCGCTTGATGATACACTCGTTGTAAGCCTGCTGAGAGATGACGGCGCTATCGTTTTTATAAACGGCGCAGAAGTACTGCGGAGTAATATGCCCTCCGGTGCGGTTAACTACCGTACCAAAGCGCTTACCGATGTCAATGGCACAGACGAATCTGCATACACTTCATATTATGTTCCCAGGAATTTATTTGTAAACGGCCTGAATACAATCGCTGTTGAAGTCCATCAAAAAGACAGCCTGAGCGACGACCTGGGCTTCGATCTCGAACTTAAAGAAAGAGCGCTGCCCGCTTTGATCAGGGGACCTTACCTGCAAATGGCCACGCAAACCAGTATGAATATCCGCTGGCGTACCGACGAACCCGTAGCCGGGCAGGTACATTACGGCACCTCGATCGGGGCGTTGACGCAAGTGGCCGCCGATCCCGCATTATTGACGGAACATGAAATCAAGCTTACCGGCCTTACGCCTTATACTAAATATTATTATGCAATCGGCACCTCTTATGGCGCTCCCCTGCAAGGCGATACTGCCAACTATTTCTACACGCTTCCTCCTGCAGGTAATAGCGACAATCTCTACCGCATTGGCGTGATCGGCGATTGTGGCAACAACTCTACGAACCAGCGCAGCGTAAGGGATAAGTTATCGGCCTACCTGGGCAACAATTATATGAACGCCTGGATTTTACTGGGCGACAATGCCTACAATACCGGTACGGACGCAGAATACCAGGCAGAGTTCTTTAATATCTACAAAGACCAGTTCCTGAAACAGAATCCCTTATTCCCGGCGCCGGGCAATCATGATTATGGTAACAGCCAGAGTTCCCCTTCTGTAGGCAATCATATTCTTGCACCGTATTACCAAAACTTCACCATGCCTACCCATGGCGAAAGCGGCGGCCTGGCTTCAAACTCAGAAGCATTCTATTCCTTCGATATCGGCAATGTGCATTTCCTCTCCCTCGACTCTTACGGCAAGGAAGATGGAGCAACAACCCGGCTCTATGATACCACCGGAGCCCAGGTACAGTGGATCAAACAAGACCTGCAGGCCAATAGCAATAAAGGCTGGACGGTTGTCTACTGGCATCATCCGCCTTATACCATGGGTTCTCATAACTCAGATGCAGAAACAGAATTGGTGAACATCAGGCAGAATTTTATCCGTATCCTGGAGCGTTATGGTGTAGACCTGATCCTGTGCGGTCACAGTCATGATTACGAACGGTCCAAACTGATGAAAGGACATTATGGCGCCGAAGCTTCTTTCGATCCCGCCACGCATAACCTGAGCCAGTCGACAGGTTTATATAACGGTTCTCTGAATTCCTGTCCTTATATCAAAGATTCAAGCAATAACTACCAGGGAACAGTTTATGTCGTTTCCGGTTCGGCAGGACAGCTCGAAGGCGAGCAGCCTAACTATCCCCACGACGCATTGCCATTTGCAAATTCGACAGTGGGCGGCTCTATGATCCTGGAAGTAAAAGGAAACAGGCTGGATGCCAAATGGATCTGTTCAGATGGCACGATCCGCGATAAGTTCACCATGATGAAAGATGTAAACAAAAAAGTGGTTGCCCCGATTACTCATGGTGCATCCATCAACCTGGAGGCAAGCTTTAATAGTGACTATACCTGGCAGGGCGTAAACAGCAACAGCAAATCAGTAACCGTTAGTCCCGTCGATACAACCGTCTATACCGTAAAAGACAGCAACACCTGTCTCGCAGATACATTCGTAGTCCAGGTGAGCAGCGCTCCCTTGCCGCTTAGCTGGGGTTATATCAAGGCCAGCCGGTACGACGAACGTTCCAACCTGGTGTCCTGGGAAACCTTACAGGAAAAGAATGTGCAGGTATTCGAAGTCGAGCGTTCTGAAAATGGCGCTTCCTTCTTCCCTGTCGGAACAGTAGCAGCGACGGGCAATTCGATGACTCCGGTCGCCTATACCTTCCTGGATAAGACGATCGCGATAAGCAAACCGGTATATTATTACCGCATCCACCAGAAAGACATCGATGGCAAATCGAGTTATTCCGCTACGGTACAGGTATCCGGTACCAACAATACGGCCGCGACTACGGAAGTTATCGTAGCGCCGAATCCTGCACATGCCGGTCAAATGCAGATATCGATAAGCGGTAGCGGGTCCGTTACCGCAAACATGGTACTGACCGACCTGTCCGGCAGTGTGATCACTAAAAAAACATGCCAGCTCACGAACAAGGGACAATTGTTCCTGCCGCAAATAAACAGTGGTATCTACCTGCTCTCCGTGATCACGGAAGGCAACTCAAGTGTACGAAAAATCGTCATTCCATAAGCGAAAAAACACTGCTACCACTTACGTGGCCTATAAAACCCAGAGCCGCCCGATATGGGGCGGCTCTCCTCGTTTTACGGAAAACGATTAACGGTATATTTCCGGGATGATAGGTAAGTACCCGAAATAACTACACCGCTCCTCCTTCGCATCACACTAATTAACAGTCCGGAAGAGCGGAGTTGCCAGCCTTACTATATTTGTAAAAAATAGATAATACCTTCAAAAAATCAGTGTAACATTTAAAAAATACACAGCACGGGAATTATGTGCAATCCGCTATAGGCTTACCTTTTAAGGTAATCATAGTCACACAGCAAAGGGACTTTATGTATTGTACAAATTTATACTCATTAACACAAGTTACCTTACCCCAAAGCCAATTTGGAGAATTTTTTGCCAGTACAATAATCAAGTGTCAACGATAGAAAAGACACGTTTCCTTATTAATTTAAAAAGTATGCAAAAAACATCTCAAAACAACTCGTTGGCGGCGTCTCAATATTTACGTCTGCTATTTTTATTCGCCGGGGCATTTTTCTCCACCCAGGTAATACACGCACAGAATTGTGCAGTGAATGCCGGTGGTAACCAGACCGTATGTGGTTCTTCTACCACGTTAACGGGTTCGACGGGTGGTACTTTAGGTGCCGGGTCACCGGTTTGGTCCTTTATATCGGGGCCCTCTGCTCCGGTAATCGCATCCCCTAACAGCCTGACCACAAACGTAAGCGGTATGATTGCCGACGGCGCCTACCTGTTCCAGCTCAGCCAGCCTTGCGGCACAGGAACTGCTACATCACAGGTAACAATTACCGCGCACAGCAGGCCTGCCTCTTTTACCGCGGGACCGGACAAGACCAATATGTGTGCTACAGCAGGCGGTGTAACGCTTAACGGTGTTATACCTCCGGGCTATACCGGCTCCTGGTCTGCCATCCAGATTTTCCCCCTGGAATTCCAGAACGCCACCGTAACAGGCACTTCGTTCTTCAGTAGTACGACGACAGGCAACCCCGTATTTTCCGTTCCGGCCAACCACAATACCGACCCGGCATATTATGCCGTACTTACTATTGTATCTGCGGATGGCATATGCACTTACAAGGATACAACGGTTGTACGCTTTTGCCCTAACCCGGCGTTACAGGTGGCCAACAGCAGTATCTGCGCCCCCAGTAGCGGCTTGCCCTACTTTGACCTGCCGGCGGCATCGCCAGCCTTTTCCACCGTTACACCAGGATCTGCAGGAGCGGCGGCCAACGGCACCACAATTACGCTCAACGTGAGCAGTCAGCCTGCAGGCGGCAATATCACCTTTCAATCGCTTAACGGGCGGCGCGTAACGGTTACCGGTGCTACAACACCCGGCAACTATACCTTTACCATAACCGTAAGCAACTGCTGCGGCTCCGTTACCTCCGCACCAATGACCTTCACCGTGAACGGCGCCGCTCCCAATTATGTAAATTTCCAGCCGGCCGGACATGCAGCGCCCGAGCAACTTACCGTTTACGCTTCCAGTTATTCCGGCGGCGAAGTACATTGCGGTATAGCGAATACCGCTACACCGGAATTATTTTATTTTGATGTGGATGCCGCCAATCCCGGTATAACCACAACGGTGACCAACTCCGGCATACTTCCGCCAGGCGCCAGTACGCCCGTTATTACCCTCTCCGGCGCAGGCACACAACATAGGATTGCAAGCGTGAATCCCGGAGCCAGCGGCTGGAAAGTGGGTACTTACCGGTTTAACGTCACCTCGGGTACCAGCCCCTGCACCGTCAACCAGGTTTACTACATCCATATCGCAGCCGGCAACAATCCTGCGCCTTTAGCCATAGCAGACACGACACTCTGTTATTCCGGATCCGGTACAACAAGCGGCAATATAAAATTGCCCGCTGTTTACCAGGGAGCGATCAATCCAAGCTATCTGCAGGACTTCCTGGGATACTATAATTTCCAGGTCATCTCAAAGCCTGCAGGAGCTTCAACGCCCCAGTTTCCCACACCCGACCAACGACGCATTACCCAAAGCTCGATCACGATATCCAACCTGGATAAAGCGGGCGATTATGTAATCCGCGCTACCACGGTTAACGGTAATGGTGTAGGCGCCTTTCTGGAGCAGGAATATGCCTGTTCGGGCATTAGCAGCACCCAACAGGACACTTTTGTTATTCACCTCGAAGAAGTGATCAGTGCCAGCGCAGGAGGAGACCAGCTCCTGAGCTGCGGTACAACCACAACCACGCTTGTAGGTAATAGCTTCGGTTCCGGCAGCGGTCTCTGGAGCATAGGAGCAGTACCTGCCGGTACAACGCCTGCGCTTTCGGCTGCCGCTAACCCCGTTACCGATATAACAGCCATGTCAGCTGCCGGTAATTATTATTTTGCCTGGACCATCACGAATCCATCAGGTAATTGTAAGACATCCGATACGGTCCTGGTCACAATAGACTGTCCGCTTTCCATCAAGCTGCTTGAATTTACAGCCGACAAACAGCAGGACCAGGTACGCTTACAGTGGACAACCGCATCAGAACAGAACAGCAAAGGCTTCGACCTCGAGAGAAGCGGCAACGGAACGGCATGGCAGTATGTGGGCTTTATCAACACGCTTGCTGCCGATGGGAACAGCGATAAACCGCTGAAATACACCTACACCGACGACAAGCCCCTCGACGGCAGCAATTATTACCGGCTGAAACAGCTTGATCGCACCGGTACGTATACCTACTCGCCTGTACGTATCGTAAACAGGAATGGCAGTTCCACTTTGGAGGTATATCCCAACCCCGCCAAGAATAAGATTACGATAACAGGTCTATCCGGTAACGAAAGGATTTATATCTATGACGCAACGGGCAAAAGGGTCATGCAGTTGATCAACAAAAACGAAACAGTTGCTATCGATATTACGCACCTTAGCAGCGGCATATATCACATACAATGTATTACCGAAACGGGTAGCCCACGCGCAACAAAACATTTTATCGTCTCAAAGTAAACCTGTAGCCTTTATACAGAACACCCACAAGTGTTGTTCATACCATGTGAAGGGCTGACTGATAGGGTCTGCCCTTCACTATTTTTTTGCGTACGGGCCATTTTGTATTTTTGGATACTGCTCAAAAAAACACATGAGACATATAAAGCGTTTGGTCTTACTCGAAACCTGCTCACAGCAACGAAAACCCTTACGATTGATACGAAAGATTATACTTATCGGGCTGCTTCTTTACGCCGGTTCGTCCGCCCATGCACAAAAGGATAGTTTATCCGCATTATTTTCAAGTGCGGACAAAATCGAGATTTTAAGTCACCAGGATCTGTATCTACCAGCGACAACCGGTGAATTGCGGCAAGGTATAAACGGCCATTGGCGAAGCCTTGCGGATGCTTCCGGCAACCTAAACACCTGTATTGTTGTTCGCCGGTTGGAGCTTAAAGAGCAAGAGAAAAGAAGCCTTGCAAAAATCCTGTTTGATACCAGTCAGCCAGGTATCCCTCCGGATAAAGCATCCTGCTTCCTGCCCCATCAAGCTATAGTTATGTATCGAAAAGGGAAATGCTTTTTGATCGATCTATGCTTTGACTGCCGGCGGTTCTCTTCTTCCGAACAGATCCTTTTACCAAACGGTTTCCTTTTGACCGATGAACAATGGTATAAGCTGGAACATTTTTTTATTGCGAGGGGCATAAGACCCAATATTGAGGATAAATCCGGGTGAGCCAGTGTGTGAGATGTAAGATGTTAGATATTAGATGTTAGATGTTAGATGTTAGATATTAGATATTAGATATTAGATATTAGATATTAGATGTTAGATATTAGATATTAGATATTAGATGTTAGATATTAGATGTTAGATGTTAGAGGTTAGATATTAGATGTTAGAGGTTAGATATTAGATGTTAGATGTCTTTTGGTCGTGACATCCCGCGGCGAACTGCCAATCGCTCCCACCCCAATTGAAAACCAATTGCCCTGGTATACTTTTAGGTATAATGGCCACAAATCATTTCCCCCATGAACGCCCTGTTTAAACTACTCTTCCTGCTTGGTCTGCTGCCTTTACCAGGAGTCCCTGCTGCTAAAATTACACTGAAACTGGCCTTGGAAAAGCGCCGGGACCAATACCATGAAGTATTCCAGCCCGGAGACGCAGTAGAAATACATCAAAACGGACAGACGGTCTTTTATCTCGACCCCTATATCCTTACCGATGGCATGGAATTAGTACTTAAGGATACCACGCGGATGGAGGCTTTTTACGCCAATATGGGACATCGCGTCTTCCTGGGTACCATAATACCTTCGGATAGCATAAACGCACCGGTAATCATAAACATGCCGGTCAGGTATACCTTTGAAGGCCAAAAAATAATTTGCCCGAAATGTGGAAAAAGCGACCAGACCGACATTGCAGCCCCACAGGCCTATTGGTTCGAGGTTACCGAAGCAGGCGGGGAAATTGTAACATACATTTCTGAAGACACTACCCTGGCGCCCCATGTCGAAAAGCATAAGATCTGGATGGGCAACTATATCTGCAAGAGGGATAAAATAGCCTTTTAATTTTGTATGCACACGAATGGTTGTACATCGGGGATGAAGATACCGAAGGCTTTGAGCTGGCCGGGGCCAAAGCCTCCTCATACCGGGAAAACAACAGCACTGATCCCTTAAGTACGATGCATAGATACTACTACGAAAACAGGAATCCAGCTTCGATCCGGGCTTGATTTGCTGCCGGAAATACCGTATATTCACGAGTCTGTGCAACTTCATCACTTCCTTTAGTCCTATGACCTTACCGCATGAAATCAATAACCTGGCAGCGTATCTTAACGCGGTAAGAATAAGGCCGGGCATGTACCTGGGCACGAATCAGATTTCAAAACTGTATGACCATTTGCAGGGTTACCGGATGGCTTGTATGCTCCATCAATTGTCCCCCGAAGCAGACGATAAATTCTTTGATGAATTTGATGCATTTGTTTACGGCTATTACGAAGTAGCGCCCTATGGAAACTGGAAAGACATTATCCTCGAACAATCTTCCGGTAACGAGCAACAGGCTTTGGTCCAGTTTTTCGAATTGTTTGACCTTTTCCTTAAGAATACCCAGCGTAAACCCACGAAAAAAATAGTACTGGATTTCTTTGACCAGGTCCTGCAGGGAACCGAACTAAAATCCAGGTTAGGCAATTCCTTTGACAACATCCGACAGGAAACCATAAACCTGGTAAAAGAGCACTTAATGAGCAACCGGAAATCGGATTATGATGATGTGCTGGAGCAGCTTGAATTAAGGGCCGAAACAATTCCGGAACTGGGTATAATACTGGCGCATATAACGGATGGCTACCAAACAGGTTGACGGGTTTACCTTACCTGATTACCGGAACGGATAAAACAAATTATACCCGAAATGCCGCATAGTCCTGATTCCGGGAACAAGGCGCCGCGCTATGCCAACAGGCTGTCGCCGCAATTTCTTCTCATTTAAAAAGCCATTTTATATCTTGCAGAAAAATACATGGGGATATGAAAAAGGCAATACTACTACTTGTCCTGGTCGCCACCTCTTTTGGCCTGGGATTCGCTTTTAAAACAGCGCTGACACCCGAAACCAGCCCGGCTCCTGCAGGAAGGGTAACCGGCATCGGCGGCATCTTTTTTACCTGCAAAAACCCGAAGCAACTGAAGGCCTGGTATAAGCAACACCTGGGTCTGAACACCAATGCCTACGGCGCGACCTTCGATTGGTATGCAAGTCCCGACAGTACAGCCAAAGCGCAAACACAATGGACGCCCTTCCCCGAAAAAACAAGCTACTTCGCACCCTCGGACCAGGACTTTATGATCAATTACCGGGTAGACGACCTGGATGCACTGGTTAAGAAACTCCGCCAGGAGGGGGTTACCATTGTCGATACCATAGCCGCCTACGATTACGGCAAGTTCGTTCATGTGCTCGACGGCGAGGGCCACAAGCTTGAACTCTGGGAACCGAAGGACTGACAACTACCACACCTAACAAGGCTTTTCACTTTTACGCGGGTATAGTATAATCCGAACCTCCTGGCTGGTGGCACAAGTATAAATAATGAGTACCTTGCCACAGATTCCTTTATCCCCTTATCAAACAAAAACAAACAGACCATGAAATTATCCGGGATAGCCGGTTTGCTGCTCCTGCTCCCCTCTTTCGCATCCGGGCAGCAACAACCGGACCGTATTAAAATCAATTCCCTGCAACCCAATGCTTATCTTGAAGGTTATCTCTATCCCGCGTTCGGAACCGGTAGAGTATATGAGAAGGATGGCAGCTACGGACAGGCGAAACTCAACTTCAACCGGCTTACGAACGAAATGGTTTTTATCGCGCCAAAAGGCGATACGATGAAACTGGCCCACCCGGAGTCGGCCTCGCTGGTGACGATCCTTTCCGATTCCTTTTACTTTTACCAGGGCACCTTTTTACGAAAGGCAACCCATTACGCACAACCGCCCGAGCTCTACCAAAAGCTGGAGATGAAATATGTAAGCGATGAAAACAAAAGCGCCTATGGCTATTCCGACATCAGCGCCAAAACCTCGGTTCAGAATTTCAATACGTATTTCGGCACTACCTTTCTACCCGAAGACAAGAACATTAAGTTTGAGCAAAGTCGCGACCTGTATATCTTAAACGATAAAGGCGTTTTTGTGGCGGCAAAAGAAACGGTGTTGTTCAAAATGTTCCCGCAGTATAAAAACCGCCTCCGGGAGTTTTTGTCCGAACATAAAATTAATTTCCGCAAGCCACAAGATGCGGCACAGGCCATCGACTTTATCCAGAAAATAATGTCACCCGCCGCCGAATAACCGGTGTCCAACACCTATTCTTGATACAGGAAATGAGCTGCAAAAAAAATGCAGCTCATTTTTTTATTGCCTGCTCCTGCCCTTTGCATACCTAAGTTCAGTATCCGGACAAAAGATATAAATTATAACCGATCCTAATTCAAAATGCAATCAAGATGTATATCTTATGCAGTATTAAATTTATAATTTTCTTTGATACGAACATTCTTCCGTTTACTTTTGACGACCATAATTTCAAAACCAAACCAATAAGCAACACAAATGAAACCAGTAAAAGTCCTGCTACTCGCAGTGCTGCTCTTCCCCTTTTTGTCAAGGGCCCAGCAACTAACAGCCGTCACCAGCACCGGCAACAATTCCGTCAAAGCAGAGAAAGCCCTTGTACGCGGGGTTAGCTTCGAAGATTTTAAAAGCTCGGTAACCGACTTCGCCGACGCCGCCAAAGAACCATTGGCACAGCAGGCCTGGAACCTCTGGAAAGCAGAGCAGTGGGCAGAGCTGGAAAAGTTCTTTACGGACAATAACCTGAATGGCGGCTGGCCTCCTAACCGCGGCGCGGTAAACCTGAAGATCGTAACGCTGAAACAAGGTCTTGTTATAGACCGTTATGGTGGTTACTATGATACGGATAGCGTATTCCAGGATAAGGGTACTTTTGTTTCGGCCAAAGATGTGCCTTTCGCCAAACGCGCCTTACCGGATAAAACTTTAAATTCGCCGTACCGCGTTTATAAGATCACAAAACCCATCGCCAATGTACGCGAAGGCAAAATCATTCCCTGGTTTGGCAAAGAAGGCCTGGGCATCCAATATGAATTACCTTACACGGTGAATGACCTTAAAAAAGAAGGTTATCTCCAGGAAGAAAAACAGTAACTATTATGATCACGAAATCCAATACAGACCGGGCGCTTCTGTTCGACGGCCCGGAAACCGACCTGCACAACAAGTTGTTTGACCTGGAAGCCACGCCCCTTAAGGGCCAGGACCTGTCGCTCGACCATATTACCGGTAACAGTTTCGAAGAACTGGAACAGGAGATCGGCAGCGAAGATTTTGCTGCCATCGTAGCAACCGGGAACTTTAAACCGGATGAAGGTTTCCTGGATCACTACAAGAGCGAGAACAGGCTGAAGTTATATTACCTGAAACAAGGCGGTCACATTGCCGTGTTCTCGTTCGGCGAATTTCAGCCGACCCGTTACCAGCTTTACTTAGAAGGAACCTGGACACTCGGCGCGTAGGCACCGGGATGTAACCTACCTGTAAAAGACTGCCCGGACCGGGCAGTCTTTTTTTGCACCAAATTCCGCCAGCTATCGCCAGCAGCTGTTATGCCCTGTACAATTTGTTTCCGTACTTTTATAAAAAATACCGGAGATGAATACACTCGCCATTATGATGCTGGCCCAAAAGGACGGCAAGCTTTCCGGCGCCGAACTCGAAGCCCGGCTCACAGCGCTGCGTTCGATGAACTGGCAGCTACTGCAATGTATCGCCTATGTCCGATACAACCAGGACTGTTCGCTAACGGAAGCCAAAGGTATCGTGCTTGGTTCGGCAGCCTGGTCCGATGAACAGGCACGTTTTATACAACACCAGGAATCGATACAGCAGGAGTTTTTAGAATTCGCAAAGGAAGAGGGAAAAACCATAACCATGGTAATTACTCCCGAAGGCACGCGGTATGAAATCACGAAATAAATACCGTATCTGCCCTGGCACAGGCTGCACCAACTTGCAGCAAAGCAAAAGCAGGCAGAACAAGGCATCCGGCGCTTAACCACGAACCAAAATATGAAAAGAATATTGATCCTGCTCCTCCTGGCCCACCAGGGATGGGCACAATCCCCTACCCGTCCCGTTGCGCATAAGCCACCACAGGACAGCACCGCCATGTACAACCGCATCCTGCGCCCCGACGCGATGCAACAGGACCTGCAATTGTTTCTCGATATCCGGAAAAAAGCCAACTCGGGGCTCTATCGTTACCATAGCCGGCAACAGGTCGACAGCATTTACCACTGGGCCTTTAAACAGGTAAAACGCCCGATGCCTGTACTGGAGTTCTTTAAGATCATTTTACAGCTCAGCGACTTTGAAGGCAGCTGCCATAACTATACCGAGCCGGATGCCGGGCTGGTCGCGTATTACAACCGGCAACGCGCCTTTTTCCCTTTTGCCCTGAAGTATATCGGCGGGCATATTATTTTTAACAGCAAGACAGACCAGGTACCGGTAGGATCGCGGGTCATGCAGATCAACGGTGTTACGGACCAGAAGCTGATGCAATCTTTCTATAAGTACATAACCACCGACGGCTTTAACCAAACGGCCAAGCTATCGGGCAGCGTGGACCGGAGTTACAGCCTGCGTTACCTGCTGGAATACGGGCTGAGCGACAGTTTTACGATAAAGTTCCTGCCCCCGGGCGCCAGCGGCGAACAAAGCATAACGGTGCCTGCTGTAAGCCTGGAAGAACGTAAGGCCAACCTGGTTAACCGGCACAGCGCACCGGTGGATAGTATTATCGACTATAATGTACAGCCCAAGTACAGCTTCAACATGATCAATGCCGCTACCGGCCTGCTGAACCTGCGTATATTTACCATGGCTGATGACGCCGGCGATCCCAATTTCGCGCCCTATGTGGCTTTCCTCGATAGCGTATTCCAGCTGCTCAGCGACAAACAGGTACCCAACCTGGTGCTCGATATCCGGGGCAACCCGGGTGGCAGCGATCCAACCTTCGAGCAACCGATGATGTACCTTACCGATTCGAATTTCAAGGAGAATACGCTGGCCTATACTATTTTCGAAAACGAGATCCCCTATGAAAAATATTTCTGGGGCGTATCGACGGCAGAAAGAATGGACTCGGCCGCCAAGGCCGCCGGCAAAGTTATGTTACGCGACTACTTCCCGGCACTGCATAACGGCAGGAACCTGCAAAATGCAAAGCACAACCCGGTATACCACCCGAAACAACCGGCCTATAAAGGACACCTGTACCTGTTGATCGACGAGGACGTGGGATCTGCGGCATCGCACCTGGCATCGCTGGTAAAGGCTTATGCTCGCAACGTGACCATCGTGGGTGTGGAAACCGTAGGCGGGTATTACGGGCACAACGGGCATATGGCCATGATCTACGAATTGCCGCATTCCAAAATAAAAACCAAGTTCTCGATCGTATACGTCGACCAGGATGCGCCGCATAAGCCCGACCAGCCCGAAGGACGGGGCATTATACCGGATCATACGGTATGGCCTTCGTTCCCTGATTTTATGCACAATAAAGACACGCAAATGGATTATGTACTCCGCATGATTGCTACCAGGTCCTAGACCTGCACCGCACAGCAACGCCAATAGCGTTGAGTTCAACATAAAAGCCGCCATGCAGACGATCTGTATGGCGGCTCCTGTTTATACATTACACGCAACTAGAAAATAAGCAACACGGCATTGTATGGGGCCATATTGGG
Organism: Taibaiella chishuiensis; assembly: GCF_003014535.1. GTDB lineage: Bacteria > Bacteroidota > Bacteroidia > Chitinophagales > Chitinophagaceae > Taibaiella > Taibaiella chishuiensis. Next base: position 250,280 of record NZ_PYGD01000005.1, read on the forward strand.
TTCGTTCCAGTACATATCGAAAGGTATATTGTTGTTGCACATATTAAGCGTACCCACCGCCTGGTGCGATGACGGCCCACCGGCATTTGGCGAACCTATAGCCAGATCATAAGGATTGCATATACCAAAGCCGGAAACAACCCGGCCGGTGGTCCAGGCGCCGGTTACACCCGGCAGCAAGGTAGGATCGGCAAATGGGTGTGGCCCGGGCGTAAAGGTAATAGGCGGTGTGGTAAACACACTACCATCGGGATTAAAGCCCCAGAAGGAAAGTGTTATAGGCACCGAAAGCAGGTTTTGCACCGTCAGGGAATTGGCTTGCGCCATTGCAGCGCTTACCACCAGGCACAGGGAAAGGAATAGTTTTTTCATATGTATCGGTTTTTTAAATGAAGAACAAAACTCAGGAACACCAGGGGAATTAAATGCCCCGCAACTTCGGGACCGCGAATGACCGGTTCGCCAGTCAATTGGTCGGCCTGCCCCGGTTGACAGGTGGCGCGCAGCAGCAGGTCTTCTACTTTTGCCGGGCACTCTTCAAAAGATAAAGACAATGAACAAAAGCAAAAACATGCTCAGCATCGCTATCGCAGCACTCGTATTACAAAGCAGTCCGGGTTACGCCCAACAGGCTGCGGCAACAGTATCCTCCGCAACTGCAGCTATCCGTCCCTTCCAGGTGCACTTCCCCGAAGAAGCGCTTACCGACCTCCGCAACCGCATACAGGCAACAAACTGGCCCGATGCAGAAGTAGTAAGCGACGCGTCGCAAGGCGTACCGCAGGCGACTATGAAAAAGCTGGCCGACTATTGGGCCCATACCTACGACTGGCGCAAAGCAGAAGCACGGCTCAATGCATTGCCCCAGTTTATCACCACGATCGATGGCGTGGATATTCATTTTATCCACGTCCGCTCCAAACACAAAAACGCGCTGCCGGTAATCATTACCCATGGCTGGCCGGGATCCGTGATCGAACAGTTAAAGATGATAGACCCGCTCACGAATCCCACGGCTTATGGCGGTAAGGCGGAAGATGCCTTCGATGTGATTATACCTTCCATACCGGGTTATGGATTTTCGGGCAAACCAACAGAGACCGGCTGGGATCCGGCACGCATCGCCAAAGCCTGGATCACGTTGATGCAACGGCTCGGTTACCGGAAATTTGTAGCCCAGGGCGGCGATTGGGGCGATGCCATTTCCGAACAGATGGCCCTGCTTGCTCCACCCGAACTGCTGGGCATTCATACCAATATGGCGGCTACCGTACCACCCGCTATTGCCAAAGCCCTGAAAGATGGGGCAGCCAGGCCATCAGGCCTCCTGCCCGACGAGCAACGTGCTTATGACCAGCTGGACTTTTTCTTTAAACATGGTCTTGGTTATGCCACCGAAATGGGTACCCGTCCCCAGACCTTATACGGCATCAACGATTCGCCCATAGGCCTGGCCGCCTGGATACTGGACCATGATGCGCAAAGCCTGGCCCTGATCAGGCGCGTGTTTGACGGGCAGGAAGAAGGACTGAGCAAGGACGATGTCCTCGATAATATTACGCTATACTGGCTTACAAAAACGGCTGTTTCATCGGCCCGCCTTTTCTGGGAAAGTAAACTGGCCTTCTTTGATGCGAAAAATGTACGCATCCCGGTTGCGGTAAGCGCCTTTCCCGATGAGATCTATACCGCACCGCACAGCTGGGCCGAACAGGCATTCCCGAAACTGATCCATTATAACAAATTGACGAAAGGCGGCCACTTTGCGGCCTGGGAACAGCCGGAATTGCTGGTCCGGGAGCTACGCTCCGCCTTCCGCCCGCTCCGTTAAACGCCATGCTTTAATACACGCTTTATTGCTGATTCCAGCAAAAAGAAAAACCCCTGGCCAGGGTCCAGGGGTGCTTTCATGGATTATACAACCCGCTGCTGAAGCGGGTTGTATCAGCTCTTGGCCACCTTCGCATCCAGGTAGGTTATAACGACCTCCCGGAACTCAGCCCGGGTCATATACCGTTTAAGAAACTCCTCCAGGGGGCCTTCACTTTCGATCTCGGAAAAGAATTGTTCATGATCGGTACTGTAGACCGTAGGATTACCGGGTTGCGGATCGGTAAGGCATACGAAATAATGATCGGGATAACCGTAAGAAGAAAAAATACAGATAAAATCAAGTTCGGTTCCTGCAACAACTTCCCGTACCTCATCTTCTTCCACCAGGCCGTCCAACTCGCCATGGTCTTTAGAACCGGCCCGGAAAGGCGTAAACAGCCAATCGCGATGAAAGTCCTGCCCATAAGGCAACTCATGATCGGAATAATAGTGCGCGACCAGGTTATCGTAGAAGGCCGTCCTGTCATCGTGGTACAAGGCCCGGTTGCCGGTATAGTATTGGTCGATGCCATATACATCCCAGTCCTGGTCAAAGAGCCCGTGTCCAAACCGGACAGCGCGCCACTGTTCTTCGAAGCCGGCGCCGGCCGCGGGTGCTACCACTGCGCCTAATGCCCGGAGTCGTTCTGCTATAGCTGCTTCCATCGTTTGTGTTTTATGATGTTCTGTTACCGGCAGGAAACTGCCTTTTAATGATACGCCGGTATACACCGGCTTGGCCTGGTTTATTCATCGCAATACAGGAGGTCGCCCGTATGCATATTGCCCACCAGCTTCCTGGCATACTCCTTACTGATGATATAGATCAGACCTTTATAATGCGATTGCCCGGAGGCCCCGCTTAAAGTACCCTTACTTTTATCGGCTACCACATGTAATGTATGCTGCGTATCATCGAAGAGCGGCACATACTTGATCAGGCGGTCTGCCGCCTGCCAGGTATAGATATCGAATGGGTTCATAAACGTTCCCTGTGTTTTCCGGGCATTGCCGTATTTTTTATCCAGCAGGGCAAACAAAGCCTCGCGGTCATCGGCATTAACCCGGTCTGCCACACCGTTAACCAGGATCACATCCCCGCTCAATGTAGCAACCAGGTTAACGGTATTAAACCCGAGATCGTCAAACCGGGCCAGTTCATCGCGCGAGGAATAACCGCGGCTGCGGTATTCGATCCACTGCGCTTTAGGAGCGTCGCTGAGCTCATCATCATAAACCGTATCCACTTCGATGGATGTACCTTTTACTTTATACCAGCCGGCATAATGATTATCTTCCGTGTGCTCCGGCAAGAGTTCCGTTACCGTTGTCGTAAAAGGAAAATGTTCGAGGTCGAGCACTGCGCGGTCCAGTGGCTTAACGCGCCCCGTACAGGATACGCTCAACGGCAGGGCCAAAAGAAGTCCGTATACTTTTCTCATCATTCGCTTAATTACTTGTAAGTTCCAGTTCGTGCAGCGACCCTCTCATGGTTTTGAGGTCCTCCAGTTTCTCTTTAAAACTTCTGATCCTGACTTCGATCTGTGCCAGGTCGGTTTTGGGCAGGGTTACCGTTTTGCCATTGATGGTGAGCGCCTGCACCTCCAGGTTCAGCTCCAGGTCATAATTGGCCAGGTTAGGGTTGGCTACAGGATGGGCGGGCATTCTTCGCAGCAGGGGGTTATCCTCGCGGGTGCTGCTCAGCGGGATCTGTTCGCGGCGGTATGCCCCGGGTTCCAATATACTTTCGCTGCTTCCGAACGTAGCGCTCCGGGTATTGATGGCCATATTCGTCGATTTCTTGCGGACCTCGCAGGCAACGGTCTGAGCCCCCCTTAAAGGTGCATTGCCTGTATATTGAAAATCTACTTCCAGCTGAGGCACCATTTCTCCGAAACACTCTGCCTGGACCAGCGTAACCGAGCTGATCCTAAAAACACTGAGTTGCCGTTTTATATTTTCAAAGTCCGTCTTTACCTGGTTGAGGCTATCGATCTCCTGCGCAGCCAGCGCCATTTCTTTCTTATTTCTCCGCTTCAGGATATCCTCTGCCAGGGTAACCACGGCCGTATAGGTCAGGCCATCCACCAGGTCGAGGGTAATGCGGTCGAACGACTTGCCTTTATACGACTCGGGATCTTCCCACTTGCGGCGCATAGCTTCGAGGCTTAACACACGTAAAGCCTTATCCAGGTTGGCTTTCTCCGTTTCGTTCAACATTTTTTCTACCTGCTCCCTGGAGCGGCTGAAGGCCACTTCATTTTCTCCGCTTAACTTTTGCCGGCAGGAAACCAGTAAAGGCAATATCAGAAACAACAAAAACTTTTTCATAATTATCTGTATCTGTAATGGATTAAAAAATTAGTGTAAAAAACAATCTTCACAGCTTCAATGATATGCCTGCTCCAAGACCTGCAATACGTTGCTACATGCGTCTAAGGGACACGACACTTAAGTCGCTTATTCGGAGCTTATGCCCGGATCTTTAAGCCAGTCCTGCACTTTGTAGGAGGCTTCTTTTTTCAGGAGCCTGCCTTTAGCATCATACACCCGGAACCAAATAGCGCCATCCAGTTCCGAAGCAACCTTGCGCTGCTTTATTTTCCCTTTGCTGTCATAAACCGTGATCACCTCGTCCATCAAACTGTAACGGTCGGTGATCTCCACGCGAAAAATCACTTTACCGGCTTTAAAGTGCCTGATCGTCGCAGTACTCTTTCCCATGTTCCAGCGCTCCTCCCATACCAGCTGGCTATTGCGGTATACTTCCTTAATCACCAGGTCGCCCTGCTTGTATTCCCGCTCCCCATCGGTCACTGTATTACTAGCTGTAGCCGGCAAAGGCGGAGCAGCTACGGTCATCACAGCGGGCGGATCTGCAGACTCTGTTTCCCGGTCCAGGCCCGGGTAATGATAAGACCTGCCCGAATCATCGTTACAAGCGGAAAAGAAAAGACTGCCGGTTGCCTGAACGGGCCGGGCCTGTTTCGTTTTTGTTTCCGGCGACAGCTTCACATATCTGCGCAACCTGCGATCGTCGTCATAGGCATTGCGGCCATCATATTCATCCTGCTCCGCCGCATCTTTACGGATATACTGGTTGGTTACACTGTCGAAGCGGTAATCATTGCCATCTTGCAGGAACAGCTTGTAGTGCTTGTTCGCCAGTAAACCCAGCTTTACGTTTTCTTTATCCCGGTAATACTGCGTCTTCATTTCCAGAAGCTCGTTCCATTCCTGGCGCCGGCTTTCGTCCGCAAGCGATTGCTTCGGATATCCTTTCCCGTCGCCATATTCGGACAGGAAAAGGTTTTGCTTATCGCCATTTTGCCGCAATACCGCTACAAAGTCCTGCTCTTCACGCCTGGGTTTATGGAAGACCCAGATAAAGTCGTTGTAACCCGAATGCTTGTACTGCCACGTATTTACAGGAACAGGATAACCAGGCTCTTCTTCTGCTATGGTGCAGGATAACGTAAAGTCGCGTAGCTTATGGGACAAGGAGTATACAAAAGGTGCATCAAAACAATTGGCATCGTCATTAAACACTTGTTGTGCCGGCGCATGCTCCCACTGCACAACCGCCTTGCCACCGCGCTCAAAGCCACGGAAATTGATCCGCGTACTATCGCCTATACCGGGGTTATACGTCGCATATACCTCGAAGAGATCCGGCTTGTCCGGGTAAAAAAACAACTTTCCGTTCCTGGATACATAATGCCCGAACACGGCTGTAGCGTAGCCATAGAGCAAAAACGTACCATCATCGAAAAGACAAACGCCATCATTATTGCCATACCAGCCGCTTACCTGTTTATAACGTTCCGCAGCCGACGTATCGGGCCGTGCATACGCGTTGGCCATCGATGGCGATACGAGTACCAGCAATAGGGCCATGACACAGCATTGCAACAGGTTCCTGTTTGTTTGTGCCCCGGGGCGGGCCTGCTTTTTTTCAGACATCGTCCTCCTCCTCTTCTTCTTCCATATCATCATACGAACAATAATCCCAATCCACGGGAAGCTTATCCATCAGTGCATCGAAGCGTTCCTGGTCTGCAGTACAGGCAAAAATCGCGGTACAGGCGCCTTCATCGTCAAAGGATAAACTGATCACTTCGCGAAAATCGCGGGTATACACTTTCTGCTTATCCCAACTGATCGCGGGCACGGCCGTCCAGTTTTGCGCGACCACCGTTGCAACTGCCTGGTCCAGCGGACCAAAGGCATTGGCATTGTACGGCAACGCCCCCATGGTTCCGTTATACACGGCCATCAGTAACCAAAAGTCGCTCAGGGCGGCTGATTCCAGCACCCAGTCCGGCGTTTCTTCAGATCCGTAATTACCCCATACCGGCGGGTCTGCGAGCTGCAGGTCGGTTTGCTTGATAGCCCATTGTACCACACCCTGGTTTTCTTCGTAAAACACCAGGTAACCCGCCGCCGACAAGACAATCTCCCCGGGCTGCAGCAAACAGTTATGCGTGTTGTTCAGGTTTTCATGGGCGCCGAGATCGCGGTAGTAGTCCAGCAGTAAAGCTGGCAAAGGCCTACCGATACGGGCCTCCAGGGCTGCAAGCTCCTGTTCGGGAAGCGCATAGCGCTGTCCCCCGGGCAAATCGTAGAGTTGTCTTATTGCTTTCGTGTAATCCATGTTATGCTTGTTTAGGTAAGGTCGCCATTTTGATTACTTCATTGATCTTCCTCAGGTCGTCGTCGGCAATCGATTCGTTGCGTTCGGAATGGTTACGGCTGGTTACCCAACCGGTATGCTCCTGGTAGCGGAGTACATTGGAGACCCGGTCACGGAAGATCAGGTGCCTGCAAAGCATATGGGTAAGGGTTTGCAGCTGTTCTTCCCGCGGTTGCAAGGCCGTTTGCCGCAGGTATTTCTTTATTTCCGCGCCAATCTCTTCCTGTTCTGTTTCGTTACCGATCACGAGGGGCAGCAATAACAAAAACAAAAGAGCGGGAACAGCCGGTTCGTTGGCGACGATCGTTTTAAACTCGCGCCAGCTTAATAAAGACAAATGAAAATGCCCGCCTGAATTACCCAGGTAAACATCATTAAAAAAGTATACGGTTTCGTAGGGGTGGAATTCGGCGTAAAAAGTTACGGCTTCATTAACCGGGTGAGCAAAGGTGTATCCGAGCCAGGGCGATGCTTCGTTACCGGCATCGTCCGTAGCACCCGTAAGCTCGGTAAGCCATGCGCCCGCCGGCATGTCGAAGTTTTCGATCACATAATCTACCAGCATAATCTCCTGCACGTCGTCCGCCCCGAAGGGGAACTGCAACAGCAGGAACAGACAAAAATCCCGGTTCGATAAGCTTAAATCCATAGTATAAAATTGTTCTGTATATCATCTTCATCTTCCATTGTACCATACCTATGTTGTCGTGCAGCTGTATATCCTGTTCGCGCTGTGCCTTTCTCAGGCGCTCACGGGTACTGCGAAGAGGCGTTCTATCGATGTTCCGAACGACTGTACCTTAAAAAGCCGTTCCCGGTACGTGGCTACCAGGCTGCTGTCGGCAGAGCGGGCAATAACGTCCCAGGCACAATACCGTACGTCAAGGTCCTCCTCTTCGTTCTCCATTGCAGCCACGCACTGGTCCAGCACATCGCTGAACCCATTAAAATTCGAGGCCAGGCTGATATAAGCGTATTGTCTCACCAGTTCATCCGTTTCCAGCGCGATGGCCCTGAGCACGGTATCTTTTACGGTAACCTGCATCTCTGCTGAAAACGGCTCCAGTTCTATCAATTTGTAAATATTGATCTTCACCAGGTCGTCGGTATCCTGCTGCTGTATCAGGGTTAAGAGAAAAGACCATTTGTCTGTATCCTCAAGATCGCCAAACGCCTTAGCGATAAGCTGCGCCCGGGTTTCTCCGTTTGGCCCGGTAGTGAATGTTTCGATCAGTTGCTGCAGGTGGGTCATATTCATTATTTACTTGTCGCCAATATTATCTTTAATCAATGCGGTATAATCTTCTTCGGTTATGCTACGGTCAAACTGGAAATAGCTGCTCCTGTCGCGCGCTATGGTTATGTTATGCGGTACGGTTTCGAAACTTGCATAATCTGCTGCAGTCAGCAGGTTATCCTGGCAGATAACGTGGTTGGCATCCCTCCCGTAGTTTTCATTCCAGGCCTGGAAACTGCCCGGGTCTGCCTTTTTAACTTTCTTTCCCTGCCAGATCACATACCTGACGTCCTTCGCAAAGGAAGCGTTGATCCGTTCAAACGTAGTGCTGTCCACACCTTTTACGGCAACCGGTTTGTACTGGTAATAGGTCATCATCCAGAGACCGTTCTTATCTTTTGCGTAGGAGGTCTCATCATGCGCCCGGCCATCTCCGCCTGTCCGTTCACCGGTATCCAATACTTCGAAAGTGGCATAGTCTACTTTTTTATCGATACCCTCCCGGTTGTAGATATGGTTTTTATCCCGGGCAAAATAACGGTTCAACACTTCAAAGCTTGCTGCGTCGGCGCCCCGGAAAGCCTCGCCCATACGGTAACACCTGTCTTTATCTTTAGCAAAGCCATACCGGTACATAAAGGTCCCGGGGTCGGCATGTTTAACCGGGTAAGTATTATAGTAAATGCCGGCGCCGGCAATGTTATAGTAACGGTTACCAGGTCCCGCCTCTTTCAGCGATGTGATGCATTCGGGTTTAAGCCACATTGTTCTGATTATTTTAACTGCAGGTCCTGCGCTTAAGTGAAATGGTATTTCGCTTTATCCTGCTCTGTATAAAAACAAAAAATAAGGCCGTCGTAATGTGCTTCCCCAATATTGGCCGACAGCCAGTCCGGCAGTTCACCAGGATCTTCGAGCTGTTGCATAGCCACCGTATCGAGTGCTGCATCCGGGAACAAAACCAATATACCGGTTTCCTGTACCAGGTTAGCGCTTAGGGCCTCATCCAGGGGGAAAGAGCAAAAGATCTTTTCCCGGTTCCTGGCCACCAGGATAGGATGTGTGCCCCGCTCTTCTTTTTCAAACCAGGCGTCGGTTCCCATAATGTACCAGAATGGGCCGCCGGCGTCTACGGCATTATCTTTCAGCTCCTCCAGTTCGTTGCCGTATACGACAACCACCATGTCTCCGCCGCCAATTGTAAGACAAATATTATCCTGTCCGGGTACCATATGTAGTCGTTTATTATTTCCGCCTGAAGACTGCTGTTTCGATTACCTTATTCACAAATTTCCTGCTGCCGGTTATACGCTCAAAAGGTATATGCCGGCTTATTTCATCCAGGAGCGACAGCAGCGCAGCCGGGTCGCTGGTATCGCGAAAACTGGCTACCAGCCTGTTTTGCCTGTCATAAAAATCGGCACGGTTCCATGCGGTTATATTCCACTCCACCCGGTCGATGACCTGCAATGGCACTACTTTTTCTTTCTTTCCTTTTTGCCGGATCATCATCTTCCCGGCATCGATGGTAATGCTCAAAACGGGATGTACGAAGCGGAGCAATACCAGCAGGGGCGCTATAACAACCAGGGCCACGATAAAGCCTGCCGCCTTCGGGCTACCCATACCGTTAACCCGGTCGGCCATGCCGTCTATACCGCCAAACGCGAAATAGCAGATAAGGAAAACGGCCGCCAGGTAAGCGATACCGATTGGCAATGCCATTTTACTGTGTTGTTTCACCTGCAATGTTTTCATGGTTTCTGTTTTTCCGTACCTGTAATTCTTTGCTGTACCCTACTCCTGGTAATACGTTTTAAACTTCTGCAGGCTGCTGTCGTAGATCACGGCGAGCACTACATCCTCTCCGCGAACAATTATACCGTCCTGCGGCGCGGGTACAAAATGCTGGGTATTCATAAAAACCGAAGCGCGTTTCCTGAACCCGTGTACCTTCATCCTGTCGGCATAATTTTCGGCAAAGGCCACATAGGGTTGCCGTGTGGCCTTATTAGTACAGAGAATAAGCAAGCGGCATACCTGCTTCTCGTTGTTATCCATCAGCACGGCGATATCCTTCATCCCATCGCCGTCGAAATCGCCTGTAGCCAGGCAAACGCCGGCCCTTTCTGCATTTTGCGTAATGCTGTACTTATTGCCATCGCTGTAGTTTTCCGCCAGCAATACACTTTTCACAGCCGGGCTCAATTCGGAGAATGGCGCCAGCGAAAAATTGTTTTTGTATTCTTCAAAACGGTATTCCTCGATCAGCGATCCCGGGTTGACCTGGTAAGCAGTACCGCCGGGATACCGGTATGGATTCTTCAGCAGGATTATTTTGCGTGTACTACCTGACTTCCTTTCATCTGCAAATACCTTGTCGCCGAATAATAATTTCGCGCCGGGTAATACGATGCTGTTTGCGACAACCCGGTATTCGCTGTACGGCGACTCTTCTTCCTCACCTTCCGGCTCTTGCGGTTCAACAGGGGGCGCCGGGGCACTTGTTGTTTTTTCGGGAACGGGTATAGCAGCCGCAACCGGCGCTACAACCGGCTCGGGCGTTGTGTTCCGGTATTGCCACAGGAACAAGGCACCTGCTGCCAACACCAGGGCAAGCACCGTAATAACCACGATTGAGGTACTGCTGCCTTTTGCCTTTCCGCTGTTTTCCATAATACCTTCTTAGTTGTTGATATAACCTTTACGCAGTATAGCGGTCATTCCCTGTCTTATTTTTTCGCTTGGCAGATGTTCCATAATCCTTAAGAGTACCGGCGCTACTGCTTGCTGCTCTTCCGGTGTTTTGAAGTGCTGCCGGAACAGGACAAAGGTTTCAGACACGCCCAGGTATAACTCTTTATCCGCCATCAATTCTGCTTCGCTGTATTTTTTTCCTTTTTCAAAAAGCCCTTCAAACAGGCTGATCGCTGTATCCATCAAGGGTTGGCTTATTTTACCATTATGCGCCTGGTAATCCCTGACCAGCCGTTGCAGCCAGGACAGGTATTGCAGGCGCTTCAGCAGCACCTTATTTCCCGGTTCTGTCCCGGATCGCAGCAGTGTCGTCGCATCGTCAAAAACCTGTTCGTAGTCCCTGCTGATATAATAAGTATACCAGAGTCTTTCTGCCGCCGTGCTTTTCCCTGTTATCGCTGCAAACAGCTGTTCACACAATGCCTGCGGGTAAGCGTACCTGTGGCAGAGGTTATTATTGACCAGGAAAAGGCGGAGCAGTTTTTCTTTCAGCGAATCGGTTCCGCATACCGCCATCAATGCCTGTATACGTGTAATCGCGGCCTGCAAGGCTTCCGTACCCATTTGCTCGTCGTCCAACAGGTAAACATAGGCACAGACCAGGTTACGCTGCTCCATGCGCCTGTCGATCACGGCCAGATCATCCTTACCCTGATCCTCTTTAAAGAACTGTTCATAATTATCCACACTCTCCTTATACCTGCCCGTGCCCAGGTAACAACGACCGTATAAGGTGAAGAATGCAATGTCTTTCGCTATCGTCGCCTGGTCCATGATCCGGATCGCATCCTCGTAGCGGCCCAGGTTTTGTGCGTGTGAGGCGGCATTCCACAACTTGATATCCGACTTCTTATCCATGTTATAAGCCTTCACTGCGTACTCGTAGGCCCTGCTATAGTCTTCGAGATGGGCATAACAGGCCGATAAATTGGTATAGTACAAAGCCATTTTCTCCTTATCGTCAACAGGACAATACAATGCTGCCAGGCGAAATTGCTCTTTCGCTTTCCGGTATTGCTGCAGGTGGTACAGGCATAAACCTGCTTGCCCCAGCAGATAGGTATCTTTGCTGCTGGATTCCAGCAAGGCCTCGTATATTTTAAGCGCCGGTCCGTATTGTTTATCGTAATAATACAGCTTGTCGGCAGTCTCCACATCCCGGGCCGCAGGCTGCTGCGCCCGGGCCGCCAGGGCCGTAAAAACCCAGATCAACATAAAAAATCGCTTCATCATATCCCCCTTCCGTTACTGCTTACTACTTGCCTCGTTTATTTTTATGCCGGCTTTATCGAGAAACTGGAGCTGCACTTCCAGGCATTTATCCTCCAGCGCACCCAGTTCTGCTTTCCGGGTCGCCAGTTGGAGCCGGGTAGCTTTCCTGTCGCTGCTATCCTGCTGCGTTACATATTGAACCAGGAGGGGCGTATAGGCCGTCTCGATCTGCGACATATAATTGATCACCGCTGCATGAAAAGCATTGGCGGCCTCGCTATGCGTCACCGTTTCAGCCTCTTCCCGGATCTCTTTACAATAGGCGCCCAGGCGTTTGGCTTCCTTCAGGGCCATTTCGAAAGATTGGTGATCGCTCGTATCCTTGTCGAACCCACCGTCCATCAATTTCCCGTGCTCATCATCCAGCTTTTCCTTACAGCTGTAAAACAGGCTGGTCACTTTTTCGTTATACCCGTAATCCAGCCTGCCGCTGCAGGACACCAGCGCAATCATTATCGCAAGCAGTAACAGTCCGTATTTTTTCATAAAAACCCACTTGTTAAAAAAAATGATTATCTTATACCGTTTTTTTCCTCTGGCCACTACAGGGTATTCCCTGTATTTAGGGGCAGCCGGATTTAGCTCAAAATATCCTCAAAAACCCGCCCACCCTGCATTCCGCCGGATTTAGCCTTCCTGCCGGCGCGACTGAATTAAAAAAATCTTGATGCAAAAATAAAATAACTCACCAAATGGTGACTATAAAATTATTTAACTTTGAATAATAGGTTCACTCTTTATCATTTTTTATGGAAAGAAAAGTAGTAGAAGGCCCGGTGCGAAGCAGGGAGAAAAGCAAGCAAAAGCTATTGAACGCAGTAGGAAAAATACTTAAAACAAAAGGATTTACAGCACTGAAAGTCAACGATATTGCTACCACTGCAGGTCTTGATAAAAAATTGATATATAATTATTTTGGCGGTGTCGATCAGCTGATCGACGAATATATCCGCAGCCAGGATTTCTGGAGTAATATTACCCTGGAAAATGCCGCTGACATGCCCGACGACGGGGGCAGGGAATTTATGAGGCTTATGTTATTAAGCCAGTTTGATTATGTAGCGAAAAACAAGGAATTACAGAAAATATTATTGTGGGGACTTTACGAAAGCCGTAAGTCGCTGAAACGGGTAGCCGACGACCGGGAAATAGCGGGAGAAGTATTGCTTAAGCATATCTCCGATCCTTTTTTCGGCGAAAAAGCCCTGCATTTCCGCGCCTTAATGGCAATCATTGTTTCCGGCATTTATTACCTCGATATGTTTACGGCCGTAAACGGGAAGACCTTTTGCGGCATCGACCTTACGCAGGCCGCCGGCAGGACCGAGATCAAGAAGGCCCTCGAATCGCTGGTCACGATGATATACGAAACCCAGCAACCGGTAAAAAAGAAAAGAACGGCTCCCAAAAAAACAGTTGCCCGGCCATAAGGCCCCATCGATATTGATCAACAGCTTTTTCCCGATGCCCCCTGCAGTAACTACTGCAGGGGGCATATTCATTCTAACACACACGGACACCCTGTATACCCGGGAGATAGGCCTGCCTATAGCCTGACGCCGGTTTGCGGATGCAAAACCATGATAACAGCCCCCTAGCGGTTGATATTTTTTATACATTTGCACCACGAAACAGGGCTACCGGAACGGGCAATCCAGCGCTCCTGACTACCAATTTACATAATTCAATTTCGGCATATATGGCACAGATTATCAATGAAGTCTCCAGGACTTTCAATGAGTACCTGCTCATACCAGGGTTAACGACAAAGGCTCATACCCCAGACAATATCAACCTCGAGACTCCCTTGGTAAAGTTCAAAAAAGGAGAACGGGCCAGGATCTCGTTAAACATCCCCCTCGTTTCGGCTATTATGCAATCCGTTTCCGACAGCGGACTGGCCATAGCCTTGGCCAAACAGGGAGGCTTATCCTTTATCTTCAGTTCTCAATCCATAGAGAGCCAGGTCAATATGGTTGAAATCGTAAAAGGGTATAAAGCAGGCTTCGTAGAAAGCAGGGCCAATATCACGCCCGAACATACGCTGAAGGACATCCTGGCGCTGAAGGAAAAAACCGGCTTTTCTACGGTAGGGGTAACAGACGATGGTACAGCCTCCGGAAGGCTGCTGGGCATGGTAACCAGCAGGGATTACCGTGTCGGCAAAGACAACGAGCATAAAAAGGTTAAAGATTTTATGACCGCTTTCGAAAGCCTGATTGTAGCGCAGGACGGCATTTCCTTAAGTGCGGCAAACGACATCATCTGGGAAAACAAACTTAACGCGCTTCCGGTAATCGACCCCGATCAGCATTTAAAATATTTTGTATTTCGTAAGGATTACGAGAACAGCATCCAGAACCCGCATGAAATCACCGATGCGGAAAAACAGCTCCTGGTTGGTGCAGGCGTAAATACCAGGGATTATAAAGAACGCATACCCGCTCTCGTTAACGCAGGCGCAGATGTGCTTTGTATCGACTCCTCCGACGGCTTCTCGGAATGGCAAAAGGAAACGATCCGGTTTGTAAGGGAAAATTATGGCAACGAGGTCCTGATCGGCGCCGGCAATGTTGTCGACAAAGAGGGCTTTCTTTACCTGGCCGAAGCAGGCGCCGATTTCATTAAAGTAGGTATAGGCGGCGGTTCCATTTGCATTACAAGAGAACAGAAAGGCATAGGCCGCGGACAGGCCACCGCCTTAATAGAAGTTGCTGCTGCCAGGGACAAATACTTCGAAGAAACCGGCAATTATATCCCCATTTGTTCGGACGGAGGCATTGTACAGGATTACCATATGACACTGGCGTTGGCCATGGGCGCCAACTTTTTAATGATGGGCAGGTACTTTGCCCGGTTCGACGAAAGTCCCACACGAAAATTACTGGTAGGCGGAAATTATGTAAAAGAATATTGGGGCGAAGGTTCCAACAGGGCGAGAAACTGGGAAAGATATGATATGGGGGGCAGTGGCAATCTGAAATTTGAAGAGGGCGTAGACAGTTATGTACCCTATGCCGGTTCGCTGAAGGAAAACCTGGATATAACCCTGGGTAAGATTAAATCGACGATGTGCAGTTGTGGCGTATTATCGCTGGAAGAGATGCAAAGCAATGTAAAAATAACGATGGTATCTTCCACGAGTATCATAGAAGGCGGCGCACACGACGTAATTTTAAAAGAGATGAACAGCTAACCGCTAAGCATATTACAAAACGGGATGAACGCAGGCAGTATATCTACTGCCTGCGTTTGTTTTGAACAGCACATCAGGCTGACTATACTAAAGAATTGCATTCGGCAAGGAAGCGCCAGGCTGAGCAAGATCCGGGTTTCCCGGCTTTTATTTTAAACTGAACTTGCAGTTTAAAATAGAAGACAACATGGAAATTAAACATTGTGTCCTGCAGGATACAAACGAAATCATGTCGCTTTACGAAGCAGCGAGAAACTTACAAATTCAGCGAAAAATGGTAGTCTGGCCCTTTTTTGAAGACACCTTCATCCAAAAAGAAATAGCGGAAAAACGGCAGTGGAAGATCATCGTTGATCGTGCGATTGCCTGTAACTGGGCTGTTACTTTCGAAGACCGGGAAATATGGGGTGAAAAAGATATTAACGATGCCATCTATATTCATCGCATATGTACGAAGCCCGAATTAAGAGGAAACAGGTATATCGATGCCATTGTCAACTGGGCCAAACAATACGCCCTGAAAATGGGCAAACGATTCGTTCGTCTTGACACCTTAGGGAACAACACCAGGCTGATTGAACATTACACATCGGCAGGGTTCGATTTTAAGGGCATGGTACAACTGACCGATACAGGGAATTTGCCGGCTCATTATCAAAACGAACGGAATTGCTGCCTGTTTGAAATGGATGTGCCCACTGCCGGTATATACCTGTAATCCTGTGCTACATCTTTCTTTTCAGTGTCTTGTTATTCCTATGCGAAACACCTCCCCTTGTCCTCTGCACAGCAAACAACACCGGTTAATCATAAGTCTAAGCCGTGCAGGGCCCGCTTCCTGTGCAGCGAGGGGATTTTATTTCCGATAGTAAACAGGCGTATAGTCTGTAAGTGGAAGCGCGCCGGGCTGTACCCGGTGTTGTAACTATTAAACCTATACGGACTTCGCACACTTATGTGTTCCCATCAACCTCTTATGAACCGGTGCCCAGCACCTGTGAACTATAGGTTTCACTGAACCAGGCAACAGCTTAACTTCATTATGAACAACATTATCGTTTATTAATTAAAACCAAAATCAATGAAAAAGAAAACATTAAACCTAAAAAAACTGAGCCTGGCAAAAGTAACCATCACGGAGCTGAACATGAACCAGGCAAGTAGGGCAAAAGGCGGAGGAACAATGGAAATTACCGCATGTGGAACTTGTGTTACGAATGTCGGCACTGTTTGCCTTTGTGAATCGAGGTTGTGTACATCTAAACTTGGATGCTAGGTCTATTAACTTCCAACAATCCAGGTTAACTAAAAACAAACGCTTAATGAATAGCGCTACTGCTATCATTAAGCGTTTGTTTATAATGGACAATAAAGATAACGTACAAATGCCAATGCTTGAACGGTCGCATTGTTTGAACATTCAAGCTTTTTTTACCAGGCTATTGACATGAGCGTTCGCGTAAGCTGGTCTTTTTACCTATTAAACCTATGTAGACTTCGCACACTTATGCCTTCAAATTAATCTCTGATGAACCGGGCCGCAACGGCAGCGAACTGGCAGTTTCCGGAGCCAGATAACAACATAACTTCATCATTGATATCATTTTTTGCCCGTGAATTCACAGACATTGCTAACCTCAAAAAAATCTAACTAAAGATGAAAAAGATCCTGTTCCTTTTACTGCTCAGCTCCTTGTTTAAGTTCAACCAACTTCATGCCGGCAGCATAACCATTGTAAATAACTCATTAACTGCCGTCTTCGAGGGATATCTTATGGCCGACAATAATGTAGCCAACCCTTCTATATCCACAACCTACGGAAAGTATATCACGGTTCCGCCGTCCACAAACCTCAGTTTTGCGAGCCCTGCCGCTCTGCCCAGTCCTGTCGGTATGGGGCTGCCCGCATTACCTACAGGCGCTTTTATCGGCATCAAAGCCTCGATCAATCCCAACCCGTTCAACGTAGGAAAAGCCGGCGTTTATCTGGGTTATCCACCCTACGTAGTCAACGGATATATTGTAACCTGGACCCAGATAGGCGATGATGCATTAATTAATATTTATTAACCCCTGTTACTTTTAATTTAAAAATGAAAAAAGCACTGATCACTTTCGCAATACTTGCCGGCGCAGCATTACCGGTAGTGCACGCAGGTTCTCTCAGAATTGTAAACCAGCGTCCGGTTCCCTATGTTGGCGAGATCGTCGCTACGAATAACCCCTCGGCTCCGTCTATTGCAACTGCCATATATGCCCAGGTTACTGTGCCGGCAAATACCACGGTCTTCTATCCGGACCCGACGAATATGGTAAGTCCTTATGGCCCCGGTGCACCGCCATCGGCAACCGGTGTTTTTATTGGCCTTAAAGGCGGCCTTACGGGAATTCCCCTGGACGGAACTGTAGGTGTGGCGGGTACTTACCTGGGATATCCCCTGTTTAGAAATAATTTACCCGCATTTCTGATCACATGGTCTCAACCAACCCCGACGGACGCGGTAGTTACCATACTTTAGGTTTTAAGGTATGCTCATCTCATTGTTAACTTACCACACGCAATATTAAAAAGTGCCGGCAATTAAACTGCCGGCACTTTTTATCTTTTGGCCCCGCAGGGCCCGCCTTCCCTCGCCGACATAACCTATGAAAACAATACGCTATAACCCTTACCGGGTAAGTATTCCAGCAGACCATCCCTTTATCCTCAGCACTGACGTGCCGGCCTACCTAGTATTAGGTATTTTACAGTCCGTGTGCTTGAGAAAGAAAAAAATAGTACGAAATTGCGACAGGTAAGACAGGCTTTGCTGTAAGCGGAGAACAGGCTTTATGCAACCGGCATCCGGACTAGCCTGCTCTTATCAGGTAAGATACAGAACCTGTCCGGACCAGATTACCACGACCACCCTTGTCTCCCCTACTGTGACGCAACTAAGTTTACGATAATTTAATCTCCATTGTGTCCGGGCCCCTCCATCACCCTTTAATTACACCCTATCTTTAAAGTAAATAATTCTGAAAATCTGGCATGTTAAAACTGATCAGCATTTCGATATTTGTGTATCTTTTTTACAAGATTTATAAGTCTTTAAAAGGAACGATAAAAAAGAGGCCCCGCATTAGCGCTGCGCCAGAAACGTTTCATCCGATTGCGTCTTCGGAGGAGACTTTTCATCACGACGAGTTTAAAGAATTCCCAGAGCCCATACCGGAAATAGGCGGCGGGTGGCTTTCTATGGGCAAGGACAAGCGGCTGCTCAATGAATATGCCGAACGATTGGATCAACATGGTTCAACCATCCGGGATAGAGCATCAAGGGCCATCGTCAGGTTCAGAAACGACAATGAACAATTAAACAGTCAGCAGCTCCAGTTATTCCGGAGGATTTACCAGTCGAAAAGATTATTAAAAAGATTCCCGGAATTAAAACGGCAACGGATCACCGCCGGCGACCTCCCGGTAACACTAAGAATCATGCTGCCGTCAAACCCTTCGTTTCTGAACATAAAACAGCTCAACAAGAGTTATGATCATACCCCGGTAAAGGCCGGTCAGGCAGTCGGTAAAATATTGACTACACATCATGGCCTCAACAATAACCAAAAAATCATAGGGGTTGCCATCGCCATGGTTGCCGTTGCCGTAAAATCCAAATCAAATATCTCGAAGCTGAAAAGAGAGTTGGAGTCCGTACGGGGCCAGGTTTCCAGCTACGCCATATCTATGAAAACCACCATTATGCAATTGGGCAAATCCCATATGGAAATCGTAGCATTATCCGGCCAGCTTAAAACAACGGAAGCGGAACTTATCCAACTGGTTAAGCAAGCCGCCGCCATTCCCCCGAATAAAAAAAGCTTAAGCTCCTTATCTCCCGATGAAGCCGGCAAGCTCCGAACTCTTTATTTCCTGATGCTGCAGGCAGAACAATACGGGAAAACACACATATAGTCTAATGTTCAACAAGCAAAACCATGAAAACATCCGGTACCCAGGTACACCTCGTCCACGCCATGGACAGGGCCAAAACGACAACATTTACGCTCTCCTCTACAGAGATATATGGTTTATTGAGCGAATCGCTCCAGCTCATGAAGCTCTTAAGTACAGAAAAACGTGATCTCGAGGCGATCAGAAACCACCATGAGGAAAGAAATATTTACCTCCGGAATCTGCACGAAGAAGTGATGTATCATATAGAAAGAACATATACGGAACGATCGCAAATGATCGCCGAGATTTCCAGCATTTCCAAAACGCTCATCGAATCCGGGAATATAGACGCAGGGACCGTTTTAATGAACAGGCTGATCGATTTCGTATCCAAAAACAGCCCGTTAAAATCATCCCTCGATTTCAAAAACGAAAGACTGTTACTGTAAGAAGATACTGCTTGCTCAACCCGGCCAGCGCCATAATTTTTTTATGCAAAGCAGGCAAGATTATAATTTACCCGGTAAAAATCTATTCCTGATTGCTCAACCCGTGTTATTCATCCTTTGCACAAGCAGCATCTATGAAAGACAAACAACAACCTTCAGGCCATAGTCAAAGACTTGGCAGCAAAATATTTCCCGGAACGGATCAGACATCGGGTTATGATCAACTGGCCAGTTATCATGAACACGAACACCTGGTTGTCAATTCAGGCACGCTTTATGGCATCATGCTCAATTGTTATGAGGGCCTGGCCATGATGTCGGCGGCACAGGATCACTTTGGCAAAATCCATTCGTTTCTATTATCCCAAAGCCAGTTAGCCCATGAATGTTATGCCACCTGGGTTTCTATCGAAAGATCGCTAAACAATAATGAACAGCTTACGCTGCCTCAAATAATAGCGGAGTACCCGGAGTATGAAAAGTATTACAGGATAGCAGAGCAACTGGTATCCGGTTTGACGGGTTCTTTTTTCCGGAGAGCAGTCATGGCTTCGGCCATGTATGTTTCCTTCCATGCCTGCAAACCCTGCGACCTGGTTATGGAAAATTTCAGTAACCCGGATTTTGAATTCGGAGACAACCTGGAATTCCCCAACGACCGGTTTTTACATATTGCCAGCGTGTTTTCTCCAGACACCATCAGGGAAAGTGTAGCAACATTTATAACGTCGAAAACCGGTGACCCGTGTTACCAGTTCCTTTGCGACGAAGCGAACGGGCTTCCGGCTGAGGCCGATAGCGCAATGGTTATGAAAACCCAGGAAGCGTTGATGTACTTTATGTTCGACCTCTTTGCCCGTCATTTCGAACAACGCAGATCCAGGAGTTATGCGCTGGATTATGGCCCAACATTTCAGAAGGCCATCAGCCAGCAATTGATCGGCTATGTTGCACTAACCGAAAATATTTCCACAGACGATATCGGCCAGTTCAATGAAATGAGCAGCTATCTTTCCGATCCTTTAAAGGTCCATCGCAGCATAGGACATACCTACGAATCCGAATCGATCCAGCTTAGTCCGGAACCCCACTTTTGCACGATTATCCAGCCATCTGAATTGGGTGTACTCGCTTCGCAAATATATGAGGGAGACGATTTCAAAAGGCTCAATATTATGTTTCGTAGCGCAGATTCCATGAAAAGACAATACCACTTCCTGGAAGCGCGGCACAGGGAATGGTTCGAGGAAGCAAATCAACAAAGGATATTTATCCGGAAATTATATACCTACCAGGATAGCACCGTTATCATCCTGGTTCCATTTGAAGACCCCAACGACCTCACTTCATTTCTGAAGGAAGTGCCGGACGATATCCAAACCCTTGCCTGTGTTTCGCATAGCATTGTCCCCATGCTTGATGATCAGTGGCGCGCATTTTTGAGCACAGGCATAGACTACGTTTATTATCTGAATGACAGGTCGCTTGTAGAAGTACTGGATAGCGATGCATTAAAAGAGGGAGAAACAGCGATGTTTACCGATGTTCTTATTGAATATAACGATGTCAAAGCCGTTGCCCTGGTGTTTTGTTACGATAATAAAGCAACAGGGGTTAAGGAAATTCATGTCGTACCCTGTTCTCCCGGTTATGCGGATTTTATCCTGGGTTATATTCCCCTGTACTACCCGGGTTATGCATATGATTCGGTTTTTTTCGACCTGGATATTTATATTAGTGTTCAATCTGTAATGCGTTCGATTTACATGGAGGAAAAGAGTTGGTATTTCAGGTCATTTTACATTTCAGACATCTTTAAATAAATCTAAAACATGGAGCAACCGGACCACATTCAAGTAAATGAAAAATACCTGGAAGACTATTGGCGCACAATGATCAAAGGAGACGAAACGGTAGACTTCTACCGCGCTCAGCTGAGGTTTATAGATGCTTTTAAAAATGAGCTTTCCATTACGGGCGCAGATGGATTGTACCTCAAGAAAGATATTTGGAATGTATCCCTGAACCCCGATGCACTGCAGAATTTTGTTACGATTCCAACCATAGTCGGCATCCTGGACTATATCGGGTGCACACAATTGGCGGCAACGGTGATCCCTATCGTGTTCCAGGGATTATTCAAGGTTCAGAATTTCAAGATCTCACTCAAGGACGAAAAAATTTTTCTCAGCCTTCCTCTGATGGACGACAATGTTTACAAGTCGGCAGAGCAGCTGTATAAAAGCCTTCCAAAAGCAACGAGAAAAAAGATCAGCGAGTTTGATTTTTTTGACACTATCGAAAATTTCGTAAAAGCCGGGCTTGCACAAGAAAAGGATGGCAAGTACCTGATCCTGGAAAAGAATCAGACCAAGGTGCAATTTTCATTTATGCCCAGGTAGGGAACGGTCTTATTGCCGTGTATAGCAGCAGCTAAGCCTTAAACCCGGTGCATGATAGAAACGGCATACCCGCGCGTCGGTCGCGGTCTGCCCTTTACTGTCCCGAATGCCCCTTTATTTGTCCGGATCATACAATATCGGAAGCGTTGTTCCGCAGTACATTTGAGTAACTAATAACTATACTATGTTACTACAAGGTAAAAACGCGATTGTGTACGGGGCTGGCGGATCGCTTGGCGGCGCTGTGGCGAGCGCGCTTGCCGCTGCCGGCGCCCATGTATTCCTTACCGGTCATCATCTTACCAGTGTACAAAAGACAGCCGCTGGCATCGAATCTGCCGGAGGAAAGGTTTCCGTCCACCAGGTCGATGCCCGGAACGCACGGTCGGTAAACGATCATATTCAATCTGTACTGGACACTGCGGGCTCGGTCGATATCTCGTTCAATGCCATAGGCTGGCAGGACACACAGGATATTCCCTTAACAGAAATGAGCCTCGAAGACTTCCTGCGCCCGGTAAGCATTGCCCTGGAAACACAGTTCCTGACCGCGACCGCTGCTGCGCGGGTAATGAAAACACAGCAATCCGGTGTCATCCTTACGTTGACCGCAACACCGGGCGGTATAGGTTATGCCAATGTAGGCGGGTTTGGCCCGGCCTGCAACGCCGTAGAAGGGTTTTCCCGCAACCTGGCCGCGGAGTCAGGTCCCTACGGCATCCGCATCGTTAATATCCGTTCGGCAGGTTCGCCGGATTCAAGGATCTTCAAAGAAGCCATAGCCGCAGGTGGCGAGGCGGTAGAGCAGTTTATCCAGAAAATGAAAAACGATACCATGCTTAAAGCCTTACCGCTTATGGAAGATATCGCCAACACAGCGGTATTTCTTGCATCAGCTATGGCCGGTAAAATAACCGGCGTTACCATCGATGTTACCGCCGGTACGACAAGCGCACTGAACTATAAAGTGACGAATGTCGCATTCTTGAAAAAAGAAACACCATAATTCAGTATCCCGGCAAGCAGTCGTATAAGCCTGTTGAAGGTTTGGGATTTTGCAGCAGAAGACAATAAAGCCATCCTCCGGGATGGCTTTATTCGTTTCCGGTCAGCTATCCTGGTGCGTTGATACCACAACCGGCACACCGGCCTTTAATTTTATTTTAGCAAACCGGCAAACAGCGATCAGAAAATAAGGTAATGCCATCCGGCGACCGCTGGCTTATGCCCTGGCTACTCCTTTACCATCAGTTATTTGTAGCAGTCCCGATAGCAAAGCCTAAGCAACACTTACATCTTACACATTTTACAATACCAGCACACAATGCCCGTAGACCTTACCTGCAGGGCTTTTCCGCTTTACAGTAATTAACAATACCACATAGTATATGCAAGCCTATAAGGTGCCTATGGTAATGACAACGCGGCAGACGGTAAGCGGCTTTAGCATTTTTTTTGAACAGGACACACACCAGTATAAGCAACACGATACCTATTTAAACCGCCTGCCTGATACCAGCGGGTTCATACCCTTTATCTATTTTATTCACTGATTAATTTTAATTGCATGGCTGTTATTTGGTTTAAACGAAAAGGTAATGAGACAAAAAAATGGATGTTGGCGCTGACTATGATCGCGACATCTTTTTCCTCCACATGGGGACAGATCAGCAGTGGCGGCTTCCCGCTAAGCAGGCAATCCGACATGCCCCTTAATTATGTACCGGCTACCCAGGCCAGGCTCCCGGATATCGAAAGCAGTCTTAAGAAATGGAATACAGACAAGGGGCCAAAACCTGCTCCTGTAGCGGTCATGACGCCCGTAGATCTGAAGTTTCCCGATGCGGGCGCTTTGTATACGACCGGCGATGGTACACGCATATGGCGGGCGCAGCTCGACATGGCCGGCGCTAAGGCCATCGGGCTTTACTTTTCGAGGTTTCGTTTACCCGAAGGTGTAAAGCTGTACCTGAGCAATGCCAGCGGCACACAGGTAATGGGCGCGTTTACGGCTGCCAATAACGATCCCGGTTCCTATAAATTCGCTACCGAGCCGGTAGCGGGCGCCACCGTTTACCTGGAGCTGAATATAGCACCCAAAGTAAACCTCGCTAATATCGACCTGGATATAGATAAAGCAGCCGCCTATTTTGCCGGCATCGAACAGCTGCGCAAATTCTCGGATTACCAGACCCTGAGCGCTTATGACGATATGTTTACCGGTGAGTCTTCGGTGTGCATGATCAATGCGGTTTGCCCGGCGGGCAACGGTTACGAAGCACAACGTAATGCAGCATTAAACATTTTATTTCCCATTAAAGTTGGCAATGATGAATTTGTAGGCACCTGTAGCGCCACCATGGTAAATACCGCTGCCAATACACCCGCCAACTGTAAACAATACACCCTGCTTGCATCGCACTGTATGGATGGCACCAATACGATAGCCGATTCCTCGTTCAGCCAGGTCATCCTCAGGTTTAATTACCAGCATACTGGTTGTACGCCTGCAGCTAACGTAATTCCCAATACGGATCAAACCAGTATGGTTGGCGCCAAATTCGTAGCACGCTCCATACTGCCACTTAAATACGACAGCAATAGTCCCAACGACAGCACCGCAGACGTAGGCAAACTGAAAGGCGACTTTTTACTGTTGGAACTCCGCTCTGCAATCCCCGCGGCCTGGAATATTAATCTTGCAGGCTGGAACAATGCAGCCAATATACCCTTGACCAACAGCGGCAATAAAAAATTCATCGAATTCCATCACCCCGGCGGCGATGTCAAAAAGGTTTCATTCTCCCATAACCTGCAAAGCAGCAGCGGCATAGCAGACCCGCCTTCGCACTGGGGCACCACGATGGATTCGGGACTTATCGCACAGGGCAGTTCCGGTAGTGCGCTTTTTGATGCAGATGGCCGGCAGATCGGTATTGCCAGCTTTGCGCCCATAGGCATTTCGGGTGCCTGCGCCGTAAACAGTAAAGGAGCAAGTGTGGCCGATAGAACGAGCGCAACTCTATACTATAGTAAAATGTCCTACATCTGGGATTATAGCGTGGATGGGCCAGCAGCGATCCGTAAACTGAAACCCTGGCTGGATCCGGCAAACAGCAATGCCGTAACCGTAGATGCCGTAAAATCCAATTGCAGCCCACTGGGTGGTGGTACCGGTATTACCATAGACAAAGGCAACCTCGATCAGTCAGTTGACGTATACCCTAACCCCAGCCAGGGCCTGACGCATGTCCAGGTCAATCTCAAAGAAGCGGCCAACCTTAACCTGGAGTTATACGACATCAGCGGAAGGAAGCTACGGGATTATAACATGGGTGCTGTGCGGAAAGCTAACTTCAGCCTGGATTTAAGCGGTTATCCCGACGGCATGTACCTGCTTAAAGTGACTGATGGTTATCATAGCACCAGCAAAAAAATCATGATCCGATAGCTGTGCACTTTGCCCATCTTCTTTGTGTGATGATATGTTTAGCCGGTCTGTGTTGCGGTATTCGTAACACAGACCGGATATATGTTTAGGAGAAAAGCTACGAAGGTTCGCGAACTCAGCATTTTTCAACGGATTGGTTTATTGATCCCATTTTTAAGGCCTGTGTTCCGGTTTAAACGGTAGTTGCACCAGGTATATGACCCGCATCTGCCATGAGCTCCATATCTTTCACCCCCCATTCCTGGATCGTTTTAATAACCGGCAACAGGCCCCTGCCATACTCAGTAAGCGCGTACTCCACTCTTGGTGGCACCTCGGCAAAAACAGTCCGCCCGATAATCTTATCTTCTTCGAGTTCCTTAAGCTGGTTGATCAGCATCTGCTTGCTGATATGAGGTATCGCTTTCTGCAGCTTACTGAAACGGTTACAACCGGTATGAATAGCATATACCACTAAAACCTTCCATTTCCCGCCGATCTTGTTGAGAAAATGCGTAACCCCGCAATTGTAGGGGTTAAAGTTCTTGTTTTTTCGCTTCGCTGCCATAGGCTAAAATAATGTAACAGGTACAAAAATAGGATCCACGATTTATTATAGACCGAAAGTATCCATTTTGTAAAGCAAACGGACAGCGTTTTTAGCGCTGCCGCTGTCCTGCCGCCGGTGCAACCCAATCCTTACGTTTCCGGATCTTACGCAGGGCTTGTTCGCGGGCTTTATCGTCGTCGCCATCGATGGTAATGCCAAAGTCGCGGACATGGTCGCCCTGTACCTGGTAAAAGCCGCTCCAGTTGGTACCGGACATAACGGTATTACTCACGAGATTATCTGCCGCTATGTAAAGCGGGTTCTTGATCTGCTCGAAACCTTTTATCTTTTTTAAGCGCCCCGTTACGGTATCTACCAGGTATAGGTAACTGCCCTGGTTGCTTCTTACATCGGAGTAATGCTGCAGCAGTATATCTTTAATACCATCGTTATTAAAGTCTTCGAAGTCTACGGAGGGATTACTGCTGAATACCGAATCGCGAAAGAGTGCCCGTTCCTGTCCTTTTTCCTGTTGACAGAACGAAAAGACCATATTGGCCCGTGTTTCATCGGTTTCCTGGTTATTAAACACCTGCAGCCTGACCAGGTACCCTTTACCGGGATAAACCGCATCGCAGGGAACGGTAGCGATCTCCTGCGCAGTAGCCCTGAGCGCCAGGCCAAGCAGGACCAGCAGGACAGTAAATGGTTGCATAGCTCTATTTTTTGGGCATCAAGATACGGAATACCCTGTTGATACCGCGGTCTAAAAATTAAGCCAGCTCTTGAACAGGGCCGCCCGCTCGCGGCTCACCAATACTTCCAGGCCCGGATTTTTGCGGATATCCACTTTAAGCTTGCCATTAAAATAATTGTGCACCTGCTCTATGGCATCGATATGAATAATAAACTGGCGGTTGGCCCTGAAAAAATGCTTGGGATTCAGTTGTTGCTCCAACTCTTCCATGGTTTGTGGTACACATTCCTCAAGACCGTTGTCCAGCTTCACTTTCGTAGTCTTGTGCTCGGTATAGATACAGAGAATATCATTAACCAATAAAGATTTGTAACTATCGCGGAAAGGCAGCAGGAAGCGGCTCCGGTATTCTTTGGGTTGCAGCAATTGCCGGAGTTCCTCGAGCGAAGCGCCACCCAACGGTTGCATAGCCGATTCGAGTTTATCCAGCGCAGCCTTAAGTTCCTCCTGCTCTACCGGCTTAAGCAGGTAATCGACGCTGTTTACCTTAAATGCCCGTACCGCATACTCATCGTAAGCTGTGGTAAAGATCACCGGGCAAGTGATGGGCGTACGGTCGAAGATCTCGAAGCTTAAGCCATCCGACAGGCGGATGTCCATCATCACCACATCGGGTTGCGCATGGGTAGCAAACCACGTTACCGCGTCGGCAATACTGTCGATCACAGCCACGATCACCACCTGGGGCCTGGTGGCGTGTATTAACCGGATCAGGCGGTCGGCATTGGGTTTTTCATCTTCGATAACTACGATATTCCGGATCATACTTTTAACAGGGGTAAGGTTACGGTAAAACAATGGCCATCGTCATTGATCTTCAGTTGTCTTTCGGAAAGCAGCCTGTAGCGCCGGTCGATATTTTTGAGCCCGATCCCCGAAGAGTCGATGTTTTTGCCGATCCGCATCAGGGTATTCTTCACCACCAGTTCATGTTGATCGGTATTGAATATCCAGATCACCAGCGGATCCTTTTTAGTGGTTCGGTTATGCTTCAGGGCATTCTCGACCAGCAGTTGCAGGGTCATGGGCGGCAGCAGCAGGAATTTAGCGTCTTTACTGACACTGATATTAAACTCCACCCCATCCCCGATCCGGTGCTTTATGAGGAACATATAGGCATCGAGAAACTTCAGCTCATCTTCCAGGGGAATCACGTCCTTCCTGGAGTTGACCAGCATATAACGGTATATTTTGGTAAAGTTCTCCGCATAATCATACCCCAGTTGCTGGTCTTCGAGGATCAGTTCGGAAAGCACGCTCAGGTTATTGAAAACAAAGTGGGGATCGATCTGCAGTTTGAGCGATTGCAGTTCCGCTTCCATAGCGGCCTGGTTGTATTCTGCAGCCTTGATCGCGGCATTCTTCCAGTTCAGGATCAGGTAGTCGCCGGTATTAATGCCCATGATCATAAAGGCGATAGCGGCGCTTACTACGATCCAGTGGATCATGCCTTTGGTTTCTTCGATAGAAAGTATGGAGTTTACCGAAGCGGCGCGGTCGCTGTCGGCGCAATGCACGTATACAAATGTAAGCAGCAGGTTGATGAGCAATACCATCAGCATATTCAGGGTGGTCTCCACGATAAGCCTTTTCAATGGCTTTTCGGTCCATATGATGCATTTATTCAGCTTCCGGCTGGTCAGTATACTGGTCTCGGAGATCACCGCGCTGGTAAATACGGAGAATGCAACATCCTCCAGGATCTCCCAGGCCGGCCGTGTAAAAAATGTTCCCCAGTACGGCGCATAAGGATCGATGATATACGATACGATATACGTGAGGATAAAGGCAAACAGGATAAAGAGTACCCGCTTCCCGGTATTGTTCAGAAAAAGGTCTTTCTTCGTCTTCTCCATAGGCCTTAATGATCCCCCATAACCTGAACCCGCATTAAAAAGTAAGTACAATATATTCATTGTCGGGCAAAATTGGTATTAAAAAAATTGAATTCCTTCTTTTTATCACTTAAGCGGCATTTTTAATACCCGAACCTACAAATTGCCTTACCGAAATGAAACCATGACACCCAGGATGGCAAAACACGGCATCGGGGCGCTTAAATGACCGGTAGTCCTTCGGGATACCGCATTAGCGCTTCAGGCAGGAAAAAGTACGCTTCGGTAACATAATACAGAGTCACCCCGTTTTTGTTTCGGTGCTTTGCTGGCGAAAATAATTTCCAGTCATGACGACAAGCATCTTTGCCACAAGACCAATACTCGCTACCACCGCTATTTTTCTATCTGTATTGGGCGCATCCTGCAGCGGATCTGCCGGCGAACAGGCGCCTGCTACAGCCGATAAAGTAGATTTTATTGAGATCGCCCCCGCTGAAACGCCTATCGAAAAGCGGTATCCCGGCGCTATCGAAGGCAGTGTCAACGTCGATATCAAAGCACAGGTTACCGGCTATCTCGACCAGATCTATGTAAAGGAGGGCGACTATGTAAAAAAAGGCCAGTCGCTGTTCCGGCTAAAAGGCGACGTCTACAACGAACAGGTAAGCAATTCGAAAGCAGCCTACGATGCGGCCCTTGCCGCCCAGCAGAATGCCCGTATCGAAGTAGAAAAGATACGGCCGCTGGTAGAAGGTAAGGTGTACAGCGAGTTGCAGCTGCAGACCGCAGAGGCCAGCCTGGCGGCCGCCAAAGCACAAGTGGCGCAGGCCCGCGCTGCATTGGGCTCCTCGCAGGTAAATGCGGCCTTTACCCTGATTACCGCGCCGGTAAACGGTTATATAGGCCGGATACCCAACCGAACGGGCAACCTGGTAACACCTGCCGATGCCACGCCGTTAACCACGCTTTCCGATATCGAGAAGGTCTATGTCTACTTTTCGCTCAGCGAAGCCGACTTTATCGCGTTCCTGAAAGACCGTAAAGCCGATGAAGGCATGAATACCGTATCGCTCGTAATGGCAGACGGCAGCGTATATGACCGTCCCGGCACGATAGAGCTGGCCAGCGGCAATATAGACCGGGGTACCGGCAGTATGGCGCTTAAAGCCATCTTCCCTAATCCCGATAAAATATTGCGCTCGGGCGGTTCCGGCAAGATCGTACTGACCCGGCAAATGAGCAATGCGCTTGCCGTACCCATGGGCAGTGTAAAAGATATACAGGACCGCTATTTCGTATTCGTGCTGAGCGCCGGCAATAAGGTGGCTATGAGGCCGGTCGAGGTATCGGGCAAATCGGGCAACCAGTACTATGTCATCAAGTCGGGCTTACAGGCCGGCGATAAGGTGGCCCTTAACCGTATCGACGCCCTTAACGACGGTACGCCCGTAGTGCCCGCCGTACGCCAGGTTACCGAACGTAAATAAAAACAGGCAGCGTCTGCCAACCCAACAACATAACCTATGCTTAAAAAAATAATAGACAGACCGGTGCTCGCCACCGTAATTTCTGTCGTGCTCGTCATACTCGGTATTATAGGCCTGCTGCGGCTGCCTATTACCCGTTTCCCCGACATCTCGCCGCCCACGGTAATGGTAAGCGGCAGCTACCCCGGCGGTAACAGCGAGGCCGTTTTGCGCTCGGTAGTAACCCCGCTCGAAGAGCAGATCAACGGCGTGGAGAACATGCAATACATTAAATCCTCTGCCAGCAATGACGGTTCCTTCTCTATTTCCATCATCTTCAAACAGGGCGTTAATGCCGACCAGGCTGCAGTAAACGTACAGAACCGCGTGCAACAGGCTACGCCTATCCTGCCCCAGGAAGTAGTACGGATGGGATTGACCACCTCCAAGCAGCAGAACAGTATGATCATGATCTTCGACATATTTACCGAAGACAATGCGAAATACGATGAGCTGTTCCTGCAGAACTATGTGAACATTAACCTGATCCCGCAGATCAAACGCGTGCCGGGCGTGGGCCAGGCACAGATGTTCGGCACCAAGGACTATTCGATGCGTATCTGGCTGAACCCGCAAAAGATGGCCAGTTACAGCCTGATACCCGAAGATGTAACCGGCGCCATAGCACGCCAGAGCCTGGAATCGGCGCCCGGTAAACTAGGTGAAGAGTCAAGTGCAGCGCTGGAATACGTGATCCGCTATCGTGGCAAAAAAAGCAAACCCGAAGAATATGAGAACATCATTATCCGGCAAAGCGGCAACGACCTGGTGCGCCTGAAAGATGTAGCCCGTATAGAATTCGGTTCCATCAGCTATAGCGGCAACACCACGTCCAACGGTAAGAATGCCGTAACCATAGCTATCCTGCAAACCACGGGCTCCAATGCCAATGACATCGAAGTAGGCGTTAAGAATGAACTGGCGCGTGCAGCCAAGTCCTTCCCGCCCGGCATACGCTACCAGAGCCTGATGAGTACCAAGGACCGGCTGGATGAAGCCACGGGACAGGTAAAATCGACACTGATCGAGGCCTTCCTGCTGGTATTCGTCGTAGTGTTCCTGTTCCTGCAGGATTTCCGCTCGACCCTCATTCCCGCAATTGCGGTACCGGTCGCCATTGTGGGTACTTTCTTCGTGCTGCTGGCACTCGGGTTTACAATCAATATCCTGACCCTGTTTGCCCTGGTACTTGCCATCGGCATCGTGGTCGATGATGCCATCGTGGTTGTAGAGGCCGTGCACAGTAAGATGGAGGGCAGTAACCTCTCGGCGCGCGAAGCCACGCATAGTGCTATGGGCGAAATAACAGGCGCCGTTATCTCCATTACGCTGGTAATGTCGGCCGTGTTTATCCCGATCGGTTTTATGACGGGGTCCTCCGGCCTGTTCTACAAACAGTTTGCCTACACCCTGGCTACGGCTATCGTGATTTCGGCCATCAATGCACTGACGCTGACGCCGGCCCTCTGCGCCCTGTTGCTGAAAAATACGCATGCTCATCCCGGCACAAAGCAACCCGGGTTTAAACAACGGTTCTTTACGGCCTTTAATGCCGGCTTCAGTAATATGACCGGCAAGTATGTTACCAGCGTAAGGTTCCTCGGCCGGAAAAAGTGGCTGGCAGCGGGTTTCATTGTGACCACCTTTGTACTGGCCGCCTGGTTGATGAACAGCACGCCCAAAAGTTTTGTACCCATGGAGGACGATAACTTTATCGCCTACAGCCTGACCATGCCGCCGGGTACGGGTTTGACCAAAACCACCGAAGTCGCTAAAAAGATGGACAGCCTGATCATGGGCACCGAAGCCGTAGACCGCAACTCGAGCATTACCGGCTTCAGCCTGCTGAGCAATGCGGCCGGTCCCTCTTATGCGATGGGCTTTATTAAACTTAAGGAACCCAAGCAACGCGGCGCTATTAAAGATATCAATGTGATCCATGGCATGATCGCCGAAAAGCTGGCCACGATCAAAGAAGGGTCGGTAATCGCGTTCCGTTTCCCACCGGTGGAGGGTTATGGCGTGATCAATGGCGCGGAGATCGTACTGCAGGACCGGACCGGCAAGGACCCGGCATCGCTCAAAGCCATGGCCGATAAAGTGATCGGGCAGATCATGCAGCAAGAAGGCGTACAATCTGCCTATACCACCTTCAGGGCCGACTACCCGCAGCTGGAGCTGGAAGTGGACGAAGAACGGGCCAGCCAGTTGGGTGTAGATGTAAGCAGTTTGCTCAGCACCATCCAGACTTACTTTGCCGGCGACCAGTCGCTTAACTTCAACCGCTTCGGCAAGTTTTACCGGGTAAGCATTAAAGCCGACGGCATCTTCCGTACCGACGAAGCAGCTTTCGACGAAATCTTTGTCCGCAACAGCAGCGGCGGTATGGTGCCTGCCAAGGCCATCGTAAAACTGCATAAAGTTTACGGCCCGGAAACGATCAACAGGTACAACCTCTACAACGCCCTTACCATTAACGTAGAGGCGAAACCCGGCTACAGTAACGGCGCGATCATGGAGATACTCGAAAAGCAAGTATTGAACAAATTGCCCGGCGATTACAGCTACGAATGGACCGGGCTGAGCCTCGAAGAAAAAGCATCGGGCAGCCAGGCCGCCTTTATCCTGCTGCTGAGCCTGCTGTTTGTATACTTCCTGCTGGCGGCGCAATACGAGAGCTACCTGATACCGCTTGCCGTACTGCTATCCATTCCTACCGGCGTTATCGGCGCCTTCCTGGGTATCAAAGCCATCGGTCTCGATAATAATATTTATGTGCAGGTAGGTTTGATCATGCTGATCGGCCTGCTGGCCAAGAACGCGATATTGATCGTAGAGTTTGCCATACAACGCCGCAAAGCGGGCATGAGCATAACGGAAGCCGCGCTGGAAGGCTCCAAAGCGAGGCTGCGGCCCATTATCATGACCTCGCTGGCCTTTATCGTGGGCATGGCGCCGCTGATGATGGCAACCGGCGGTTCGGCTGCAGGCAACAAATCGATCAGTACCGGCGCCGCATTCGGTATGCTGAGCGGGGTATTGCTGGGCGTGTTCGCCATTCCCCTGCTCTACATGCTATTCCAGTACCTGCAGGATAAGGTATCCGGTAAAAAAACAGGAAACGACCAAACAACAGTATCATGAACAAAAGACACCTGAATATACTTACCCTGGCCCTGCCGGTCCTGCTGCTGCAGGCCTGCAGCGTAGGCCGCAAATACAGCCGTGGCGACCTGGCCATGCCGGCACAATACCGGCAGCAAGTACCCCTGACCGCCGATACCGTAATCCTGCCCTGGCATAGCTTTTTTAAAGACCCCTTGCTGGCAGACCTGGTACAAAAGGCATTGGAAAAGAACAGCGATATTGCAGTAGCCATGCTGAGCCTGCAACAAACCGAGCTAAGCTATAAACAAGCAAAGCTGCAGTTGCTGCCCTCCGTAGACCTTACAGCGGGCAGTAACCGCAACTGGTTATCGCAAAACTCGCTGAACGGCTCGCTGGGCCAGCAGTTTGCCGGCACCAATTATATGGACGACTTTAATGCGGCCATCAACCTGTCCTGGGAAGCCGACATCTGGGGCAAGGTAAAAATGCAGAAAGAAGAGGCCCGCGCCAATTACTTTATGCAAAAGGAAAACCTGGATGCCCTGCGTACCCGCATTATAGCCGAAGTAGCACAGGCTTATTACAACCTGGTAGCGCTGGACGAACAGATGAAGGTGGCGGAACAAAACATTGCCCTGAGCGAAAACACGCTGCAGATGATCCGCCTGCAATACCGCTCGGCCCAAACCAGTTCGCTTGCCGTAGGACAGGCCGAGGCCCAGAAGAAGACAGCAGAATTGCTGATCCCCCTGGCCAAACAGAATATAGCCATCCAGGAGAATGCCCTGAGCATTTTATGTGGGGTATATCCCGACAGTATCCGCAGGGCTGCCAGCCTCGACGAAGTTATACCCGAAAGCAGGCTTGCTGCCGGCGTACCGGCAGTATTACTGAGCAGGCGGCCCGATGTAAAGGCGGCAGAATATGCGGTAATGGCAGCCAATGCACGCAGCGGCCTGGCCAAGGCCAATATGTACCCGGCCTTTACCCTTACGGCCTCGGCCGGCGCCAACTCTTTCAAGTTCAGCAACTGGTTGGACCTGCCCGGGTCGATAGCTAAAAACCTGGGTGTGGGCCTTACCCAGCCCATCTTCCGTAAGCGCGCGCTAAAAACCGCTTACGATATCGCCCTGCTGGAACAGCAGAAGTCGGCGCAACAGTTCCGGCAAACGGTATTGGTTGCGGTGAGCGAGGTATCCGATGCCCTGGCTACCCTGGCGCATAGCGACGAACGCCTGCTGCTGACCGGAGAGAAAGGCCGCTCGCTGAGCCAGGCCACCCGCGATGCTACGGCATTATACAAAAGCGCCATGGCCAGTTATCTCGAAGTAATTACGGCACAAAACAATGCCTTGCAGAACGATCTCGACGCGATAGCCATTAAACGCGAAAAGATGCAGGCTATAACCCGGCTCTATCGCGCCCTTGGCGGCGGCACACAATAAGACCGGCGATTCCCCGACACAAGACATGAAAGCCACCGTTAATCAACGGTGGCTTTTGCATATCAAAATAAATGCAAAATATTTCAATTGTATTATTTAACGATACAGAAAGTATTTATTTATGAATAAAAATGCAATTTTTATGACCTTAAAATGTGGGTTATACATAAACGCCGGAAGCGATACCCATCCTGTCACACGGCCATGATCGCAGGCCATGACTATGCAACCCGGGATGCCGGTATCCTTCCTCAAAAAACAAAAAAGTAATGAAGCACCACGTACGCCAGATTCTTAAAAGCTATATGGCCAAGTCTGTTTGTATCGGGCTGGGGCTATCAGCCCTTCCCCACGCCGGCTATGGGCAATATTGCACGCCTTCCAGCACACTTTGCGGCTATGGTGATGCCATCACCAATGTTACCTTTGCCGGTGTCAATAATACCACTACCTGCAGTACCAACGGCTACGGCAACTATACGGCCAGCGTAGCAGCCGCAACCGCGAGCGCCGGTACTACCTACCCGATCTCGGTCAAGATCGAAAACGGGGGTACCGAGCATGCCTCAGTCTGGGTTGATTTTAACCAGAACCAGGCTTTTGAAGCCAATGAATTTTTCTACCTGGGCTCCAGCACCAACGGCAATGCCATTACAGGGAATATACCGGTACCTGCAACTGCAGTCTCCGGCGCCACGCGGATACGCATCAGAGGAAGTTATGGCCCCACGGCTCCTACCGCATCAGCAGCCTGTAACTTCACCAGCTCATCTTTTGGTGAAACGGAGGACTATACCGTAAACATCAGTAACGGCGTGCCCCCGCCCACCTGCTTCGCTCCCGCAATGCCGACAGCCACGGCCATCACGACCACTACCGCATCGCTCAACTGGACCCAGGCCGGCACACCGTCCCAGTGGCAGATCAAATACGGTGCTACCGGGTTTCCTTTAGCCACGGGCGGTACAAACATTCTTACGCCCACTAAACCCTATACCCTAAACCCGCCGCTTACGCCCGGCACGACTTACGATTACTATGTACGGGCCATATGCGGCGCCGGCGATACCAGTGCCTGGTCGCCGGTTGCCACGTTTACCACGACCTGTATACCGCCCACGATCAGTTCAAAAACAGACAGCTTCCGTTGCGGACCAGGTACCGTTGTTTTAAAAGCAACACCTTCGGCAGGAAGTATAAAATGGTATACCGCACTTACCGGCGGCACCGCCGTATTTACCGGCAACACCTACACCACACCCTCGCTAACCGCCACCACAACCTATTATATCACTGCGGCCACCGGCACCTGCGAAAGCACGCCCAGGCAGGCCGTAACCGCTACCATAAGACCGTTACCGGTTGTCAATATCGGCAACGATACCACCATATGCCCCGGCACATCTTACACCATGAATGCGGGCAATGCCGGTGCCACCTATCTATGGAACAACAATGCCACCACGCAAAGCATTACCGTAAACCAGGCCGGCAACTACTCGGTATTGGTTACCCTCAACGGCTGCAGCAATTCGGATGCCCGGCTGATTACCGACGGCGAAATACCGGTGCGCAACCTGCCGGCTACGATAGATCTTTGCCAGGGTCAGGTAGCCAACCTGAACGCAGGCAACGCAGGCAGTACTTATCTCTGGACACCCGGCGGGCAAACCACACAAACGGTTAACATAGGCACCGGCGGCATACATGCCGTGACCATCAAAAGCACCACAGGTTGCGTAATCCGCGACAGTACCCTGGTGGTAATGCGACAGCTCCCCGTTGTTGATCTCGGTAACGATACAACGGTCTGTATCGGTGCTCCGGTTACGATCGACGCGGGCGCTTCGTCCCACAAGTACCTGTGGACACCCACGGGTGATACCACACAGACCATTACTGTATCGGATTCCGGCACCTACCGGCTGCGTGTAACTACGGCTTTTAGCTGTGTCGATAGTTTTGACCGGCATATCGCCTGGCTGCCGGCGGTGCATACCAGCGGTTTTAATTTTATCCCCTTGTTTTATGAAGACCTGGGTAAAGTCAGGTTCGAACCGATCGATCCCATATCCGTTACCAGCTACCTCTGGGACTTTGGCGATGGCAGCGCCACCACGACAGAAGAGCGCCCCGTACATACCTATAGCACTACAGGCCAGTATATCGTTACTTTACTCGTATCGGGCGGCTGCGGTACAGATACGACACGCTTGCCGATCCATGTAGACCTGGCTACGGGTATTGCCGGCCCGGGTCAGGCAGAGGAATCCCTGCTTTTGTATCCCAACCCCGCGCATGACCGGCTTACGCTGGAATGCCGCAACCCCGACTTACGGCCCAGCGGGTTGGTTATCTATAACACGCTCGGCGCAGCCGTTTACAGGCGGGAAATACATCATCTCAAAGAGCAGGTAAACACCCGGGTCCTGGCGGCCGGCAGCTATGTCATCCGTATACAGACCAACAGGGGAAGCATCACCCGGAAATTCGAAGTCGCCCGTTAAATATTTTTAATGAAGACGCCTCCAGGCACTTCGTTTATGCCCATGTTTCCCAAAGGGAGCATGGGCATTTTGCGTTAGCACTTCGCAAGCCGGCATTTCCGGTTCCCGGTGCAAAATGTCCGGCTTAAGGTTTTGGGGCTTCCCAGCTACGGGTGCCCCCATTACTTTTGGTGTATCAAAATCAATAAACATGAACAGATCACAAAAAGTAACCCTCTTTTCCGCAGTACTCCTGCTGTTCCTGCTCCCCTTTACGCTCAAACTCAGCGCCTGTGCTAAGCCGCCTGGTATTGCAGACAGTACCGGCCAGGGTTTTGCCGTACTCGAACTCTTTACTTCCGAAGGCTGTTCGAGTTGCCCGCCGGCGGAGCAATTGCTTGAAACCCTGCAAGGCGAATCAACCGGCAAACCCGTATATATCCTGGCCTACCATGTCGATTACTGGGACCGGCTGGGCTGGAAAGATCCATTCAGCAGTGCAGCTTTCTCCCTGCGTCAATACGACTATAGCCGCTACTTTACCGGCCAGGTATACACCCCGCAAATGGTACTTAACGGCCAGACCGAAGGCGTAGGCTCCAACGAATCGCTGATCAGGCATACTGTAGTAAAGCTGCTGGACCAGGCAGGTACGGCAACCCTGGCTATAGAAGCCACGCCTAAGGCCGGCGAAGCTACTGTCCGCTACCAGGCGGCAACAGGCAACAAGAGCCGGCTGGAGATTGCCATCGTGGAAAAGCATGCCATAAGCAAAGTAACCCGCGGCGAAAATGAAGGCCGCACCCTGAGCCATGTCCAGATCGTACGGAGCCTGCAAAGCTTTAGCATCGGCAAAAACGGCGCCGGCGCCGAAAAGATCGCGCTGCCCAAAGACTTCAATACCACCGACTGGGAAATAATAGGCCTGTTGCGCAATCCCGGTACCGGCGCTATCCTTGCGGCTAACCGGGCAACCTTTATACTTTAACCCATAAATACACACAAGATGAAATCCATAAACTGCCTGCGCGGATTCGCCAAACCGCTGATCGCCGCATCGCTCTCCCTGTTTGCCCTGACCGCGCATGCCGGGCAACCCAAGACCAAAAATATCGTACTCGTACATGGCGCTTTTGTCGACGGCTCCGGCTGGAAACCTGTATACGATATCCTGCAGCAAAAGGGCTACCATGTAAGCATCGTGCAGAACCCGCTGAGCTCGCTCGGCGATGATGTAACGGCCACCAATAGCGTACTGGATGCGCAGGATGGCCCGGCTATACTCGTAGGCCATTCCTGGGGCGGCATGGTCATTACCGAAGCAGGCCTACACCCCAAAGTGGCGGCACTCGTGTATATAGCGGCATTCGTTCCGGACAAAGGCGAATCGGCGGGACAATGGGTCAGCGCACGACCGGCCGCACCGGAAGCGGGGTTTACCCCACCCGATCGCTTTGGCTATCTCTATTTCGAACCGGCCAAATTTCACGGCGGCTTTGCTGCCGATCTCAGCCAGGCGCAAAGTGACTTTCTTAGTGCTGCACAGGCGCCGGTTAAAGCCACCTGCTTTACCCAAACAACGCAGCAGGTAGCCTGGAAAAGCAAACCCAGCTATGGCATTATAGCTACAGAGGACAAGGCACTGAACCCGCAAACCGAGCGCGAGATGTACCTAAGGGCCGGCGCGAAGATCACGGAGGTGCAGGCAAGTCACGCCCTGTTCCAGTCGCAACCCGAGGCAGTAGCCCGGGTGATTATAGAAGCCGCGGAAAATAACTGACCATACCTAACAACAAGTGCTCAATCT
Source organism: Taibaiella chishuiensis (assembly GCF_003014535.1). Taxonomy (GTDB): domain Bacteria; phylum Bacteroidota; class Bacteroidia; order Chitinophagales; family Chitinophagaceae; genus Taibaiella; species Taibaiella chishuiensis. The sequence continues at coordinate 289,043 of NZ_PYGD01000005.1, forward strand.
TAAAACATATAAAAATGGAAAACACCCAGGAACAACTGGTAACAGACAGCCAGGTTATTAGCATCGAAAAAGTACTTTATACCGGTAAAGTACACGTTACCGGCGGACGTGAAGGCAATGCCAGCAGCGACGACGGGCGCCTGCAAACCGCCCTTACCCCGCCCGGCGGCAAGGGTACCGGCACCAATCCCGAACAACTGTTTGCCGCCGGATGGTCGGCCTGCTTTATCGGCGCCATCAAACATAACGCGGCCACGCTGGGTCTGCGCGTACCGGATACCGCTTCGGTAGATGCCGAAGTAGACCTCGCCACCAACCAGGATGGCTTCCTGTTACAGGCCAGGTTACGGGTAGCCCTGCCCGGCCTTGAGCCGGAAGCGGCCCGTCAACTGGTTGTGGCAGCACACGATACCTGTCCCTATTCTAAAGCCACCCGTGGCAATATTAATGTACACATACAGGTTGCGGTATAAAACAAGCCGGCTTTATAACAGGAGTATCCCCATCGGGATACTCCTGTTTTGTTTAAAACAAAGCGTATCATTTCCCGGATATCCCTGTCTGCTTCAGCCCCCCGTTTGTCCGGTTAGCCTAATCCCTGCTATGCCGCGCCCTCACCGCCCGGTACCTTTACATTATATAACAGTTTATGAAACGATCTCAAAAGCGGCTCTGGATCTGGGCTACGCCCATCGTACTCTTTGCGGGCCTGCAATTTTTCCAACCCGGGCAAACCAACCCGCCGGTAACACATCCCATACAAGCACCGGCCGCGGTAACCAGCATCCTGAAACGGGCCTGTTACGATTGCCACTCCAACGAAACCAGGCTACACTGGTACAACCAGGTGGCGCCCGTATCCTGGCTGGTATCGGAACACGTCAATACGGGACGTTCCCGCTTCAACTTTTCCACCTGGGATACCCTGAGCCCTGTGCAGCAACAGGGCCTGTTATGGGAAATGGTCAATATGGTACTGGATGGTAAAATGCCTTTACCCTCCTACACGGCCATACACCCGGCCGCCAAACTATCGCAAGAAGACATCGCCGTATTAAAGGCTTATGTAAACGGGCTGAGCCCGGCACAATACCACGATACAACAATGATCAGACAGGCCGCACAACAATATACAACCGCCGGCGCCACCGCGCCAGGACAATCAAAACCTATCCCCGTTGCCGCCAATGGTGTGGCTTACCAGCCCGGTTTCCGCAGTTGGCAGGTGATCAGCACTACTAACCGGTTCGACAACAACCGCAGCATAAGGGTGCTGTATGGCAATGCTATAGCGGCTGCAGCCGTAAAAGACAACAAGATCAACCCCTGGCCGCAGGGCAGTGTCCTGGTTAAAGTGGTCTGGGATATCGTACAGGAAAAGAACGGCGATATACTGCCGGGCGCTTTCAACAATGTGCAGATCATGATCAAGGACAACAAAAAGTTTGGCGCAAGCGGCGGCTGGGGCTTTGCCAAATTCAACGGACTGGAGTTAAAACCCTATGGCAAGACCGCAGCTTTTAACACGGCCTGTTACAATTGCCACAAAGCGGCCAGTGACTACGACTATGTATTTAACCTGCCGGCCACCCAATAGCCTGCCGGTTAATTGCCGGGCAAAATTCTGCATTAGGATCAAATCCTTTTTTATAAAAATATATCATGAGAAAAATAATCCTGGCTTTACTGGTATCCACAACCACTGCGGGCTGCGTACCGGGGCCGCAACCGCAACACCGCACCTTATTCGATGCCGGCGGCATGCAGGTGATCAGTGTATTCGCCAACCGGACCGATAAAACCTTATCGATACTTTATGGCGACAGCGCCGCCCTGATCGCAGCCCGTTCGGAGTACAGGCAAAGCGATAAGGAAGGGCAACTGACCCTGGTTACCTATCACCAGGCCGACAACAGGTTCTGGTATGGCAGCCTGGTTAACGGGGCTATTAAAAGCGTGGAACACATCGGCATTACCCCCGAAGCTGGCGCCACACCGGCTTTTGCATACCGGCTCAGCCAGGGCCAGCCAACTGCCGATGCTTCCGGCCATATGATCAACGCAGACGAACGCGTCCGGCAAATCCTGGCCCACAGGCCGGTAGTATTTCCTTAAATCCATTAACTTGCCCCCATGAAAACAAGCGACCTGAAGATCTCCCCGGTTGTCATCTGGACCAGTTCCATTATCCTGGGCGTTCTATCGTCGGTGCCGCAGCTTGCCCAGCACAGCTTCAACCTGCCCGAAGCCATTGTCAACGCCGTACTCACTTCCTGTTTTGCCATTGTAATGTGGTATGTGAACCTCTACATGCTCTCCTGGTACGCACGTAAGACGCCCCGGCAAAGGCTTTCCTACCGCAGGTTGTTTATCACGCTGGCGGTAGGTATCGTGGTTATGTTTGCCCTCGCCTGGGTACAGCAACTCATCCTGTCGCATATCAACTTCGGACCGGTGATGCTGATGATCGAAGTACGGGGCTTGCTGATCAACCTGGTTTGTTATATGTTCCTGCACCTGTTGCAGCAGAACTACGAAAACCGGCATGTTACCATGCAACTCGAACAGTTAAAAAACGACAACCTCGCCGCCCAGTACGAATTGCTGAAACAACAGGTAAACCCGCATTTCCTCTTCAACAGTCTCAATACGCTCAAAGCCATGGTAGAGAGCGGGGAAAAGGAAGCCGTAGACTTTATCCTGAAATTATCCAACTTTTACCGTTATACCCTGGAAAGCCGGAAAGCAGACCTGATCAAGGTTTCAGAAGAAATGGAAATCGTAAAGGCCTATTTGTTCCTGCAACATGCCCGCTTCGAAGGCGGTTTTACCTTTAACGATAACCTGGACGCAGCTGTTTTACAGACCTTCATCCCGCCCTTCACCCTGCAGCTGCTTATCGAAAACTGTCTCAAACACAATATCGTTTCCCAGGACAAGCCTTTACATATCCGGCTGTATACGGAGCAGGACCGGCTCGTACTGGAGAACCCCATCCAGCTCAAAAGCGGCGATCATCATTCCATGGGCGTGGGCCTGGAAAACATCAACCTGCGGTACCGCCACCTGCTCGACAAACAAATAGACATTTCGGACCACCAAAACATCTTTACCATCAAACTGCCACTGATCTATGAATATACTCATCATTGAAGATGAACCCAGGACCGCCAAATCGCTGGAGAAAATAATTACCGAAGTGCGCACCGATGCGGCCATTACCGGCCTTTACCAGAGCGTTGAAAGTTCAGTTAAGGCGCTGGCGCAAAACCCGCCGGTAGACCTCATCTTTATGGATATACAGCTGGCAGATGGCCTGTCGTTCGAAATCTTCAAACAGGTTACCGTCAGTTGCCCGGTTATCTTTTGCACGGCCTTCGACGAATATGCCATAGAGGCTTTCCGGCAGAACGGTATCGATTATATCCTTAAACCGTTTTCGCAGCAGGATATCGCGGAAGCCTTCAGGAAGGCCGATGCGCTTAAAAGCTTCTACCAGCAAAAGGCTGCACCCGCACCCGACTTCAGCGAGCTGATCAGCCGCCTGGGCGGTCCTGCCGGCAAAACGAGCTTCCTGGTTTTCCACGACCAGAAATATATGACCGTTGCCACCGAAGAGATCGCCTTCTTTTATGTAAGCTACAATGCAACCTGTATCAAATGCTTCGATAAAAAAGAATATGTGATCAGCCAGTCGCTGGACCAGATTGCGGCACAGGTATCTGCAAAGCAGTTCTTCCGGGTCAACAGGCAATACCTGGTCAACTTTAAAGCCATTAAGGAAATAGAACATTACTTTATGCGTAAGCTCTATATAAAACTCGTGATCGATACCAAAGAAAAGTTACTGGTTAATAAAGAAAAGGCGCCGCGCTTCTTTGCCTGGATGGAAGACCGCTAGCCTGCAGCATGCTTTAGCGGGGTATGGAGTAAAATATATTCGGAGCGCCGGAGCAAGGGATCAGCACCCTTGCCCCGGCGCTTTCATTTTACACATGGATAAATACATATACTGTCGTAGCATCCCGCCACGAACAAAAACCCACCCACACTGTGTGTAGCGTCGCGCTACGAACAAACATAAAAGTGTTTATGGTTTTACATTGTTATGTGCAGTGGCGCTACGGTCCGGCGAAAGTATTCAAACAACGGTCGTAGCGGGCCCCCTACGACCAGACCATGGAAGCAGCGAAAATAGCTACCCAACTGTTCGTAGCGTTCTGATACGAACAAACATCAAAAGTATTTATGGTTTTACATTGTTGTGTCCAGTGTCACAACGGTCCGGCTAAAACATTCAAACAACGGTCGTAGCGTTCCGCTACGAACAAACATGCACCATAAAAAACAAATACAAAAAAACTGGCCGTAGTTGATAACTACGGCCAGGCAATCATTTCGACAGCATACAACATCAGATCATGATATAACATGCCGGCATGCAGTTTTACTATATCCTATTGTACCATATGATCCGCTTCTACAATTGCATCAGCAAAGGCTTCCGGCGCTTCTGCAGGCAGGTTATGCCCAATACCACCGTTTAAGGTATGATGACGATAAGGCCCGGTAAACTTACCGGCATAAGCAGCCGGATCGGGATGCGGGGCGCCGTTGGCATCGCCTTCCAGGGTGACAGAGGGCACCGTGATCACGGGAGCCGCTTCCAGCTTACGTTCCAGGTCCTGGTACTGTTTTTCGCCCTTTGCCAGCCCGATACGCCAGCGATAATTGCTGATAACGATCGCTACATGATCGGGATTATCGAGTGCAGCAGCCGCAGTAGCAAACTCCGCGTCACTAAAAGTCCACCTGGGTGAGGCGGTTTGCCAGATCAGCCGGGCAAAGTCGCGGGTATACGCTGCGTATCCCTGCCTGCCGCGTTCCGTAGCAAAGTAATACTGGTACCACCAGCCTTGTTCTGCCCGGGGAGACAAGGGCTTACGATTGGCCTGCTGGCTACCGACCAGGTACCCGCTTACCGATACCAGCGCCGTACTGCGCTCCGGCCATAAAGCCGCTACGATAGCGGCCGTACGGGCGCCCCAGTCAAAACCGCTGAGTAGGGCCTTTTGTATGTTCAGGGCGTCCATAAAGGCAATGACATCGACCGCAAATACTACCTGTTCCCCATTCCTGGGTGTAGCCGGCGACAGGAAACGCGTGCTGCCATAACCCCGCAGGTAAGGAACGAATACATGGTAACCTTTGGCGGCCAGTAAAGGTAATACCCGGTCATAACTATGGATATCATAAGGCCAGCCATGCAACAGGATTACGGGCTGCCCGGTTACCGGGCCTGCTTCGATATAACCGATATCCAATACGCCGGCTTTCACTTGTTTTACAGTACCGGCGACTGTGATACCGGGTTGCGGCGGAGCCGCAAAGACCGGCAGGTTACCGGCTAACAAGGCGGCTATAGCCAGGAGGAAAATCATAAAATAGCGTCCGTATTTTTTATATAATGCCTGGTTTTTCATAAGTCTGGATATTGATGTGTTGTTGGATAGAGGGAGTAAAATGCAGTGGTAGCCGACCGCTGTTTAGCTTAAGCCGGCAGCTTCACGATGGAAGCTGGCCGGGTAAAGTTTGCGGTACATCACATAGGTAACCGAGATAATACCGAGAGCAATGATCGCATCGACGGTAGCTGCAAAGCCCAGTACTGCCACCTTGGAGCAGAAGGCAAAAAGAATATCGAAGAAGATACCGGCGAATACCCATTCTTTAAGCCTCAGCAGGCGGTTGGGCAGTAAGAGCACGGCTACGCCCGAAAGTTTGGCCACACCCAGGATATAGATAAAATGCGGCGGGTAGCCCAGTTGCCGAGTAATACCCCATACCACCGGGTTGCCGGTGAGTTCGAAAATGCCGCTCGCGCCAAACCATAAGGAGATCAGTACAGCGCCGGTCCAGTAAATTGCTTTTGATGTTTTCAAGTTCATAATGTTTGTGTTTTTTGCGTTTATTAATGACCCAAAATTGCGGCAGTAAGCGCCCCCGGCCTAGCGGCAATAGGCCGGAGCAGACAGAATAGACCCGGAACCGGACAGGCGCATGCCCGACCGTTTTTTATGGCGATCGGCTGATAAGGCCTTACCACCGGTACCAGGCGGTTCCATACACGCACAAAACAATAACCTTCAATATAACAGGAAGACCTTGCAAGGGCAGTGCATACCCGGAAAGAATAATTTTGATTACCTGATACGTCCTTACCGGTATCGACAACAACTATGAAAAGAGATGAATTGAAAGGGTAAGGCGAAGCAAAAGCCGGCAGGCGCCGGCCAGGATCAGCACTAGTTCCTGTTTTCATACAAAAGCCATGCAGTAAACTGCATGGCTTTTGTTATACCCTCCAACTGTATGGGATCAGCAACAGATGCCGCCGGCTCTTGTTATCGTATAACAAGGTAATACCTCCGTAGCACATAAAGCCTGTGTCTGGCAAACGGCACCGCAACTGGGCGTATTGGAATGACAGGCGATACAAACCGATACCTCTACCGTAGCGCCACCCAGTACCCCGCCCTGCTGGGCGTTGTTCAGTTCAGAAATAATTGTTTTGCCCAGGAATAATTTTCTACCGAGATCGATCTTTTTCTTTTTCATGATAAAAATTATTTGGTGAAAGCCAAAGTTCCGATAGCAGGGGCGCAAAGAATGCGTCTGAATGCATAAAACAAGCACTCTATCAAACAAGACATAAGCTCCACTATTTCAGGCTGCTGGTGGCTTAGTTATTCACAGGCCATTTTTTTGCATATACAAAGCGCAATAAACAAAATGCAAAAGTTTAGCCGGCATGTGGGAAAAGGCTTTTGATTTGGGTAAATTCGTAGATCATCAAAATTTAAGCTCTTATGGAAATGAAATTTTTCGGCCCCCGGCTCAGGGCGACCCAAGAAGATCGGCTCGCAAAATTGCTTAATTTATCCCGTGATGAATACGCAGAGCTGAGCCATAGCGGTATCCGGAAGGTCAACGACCTTAATGGCGATCCCTTGTATTATTACATTAAGATCAGCCCCCTTAACCCGGAATACCTGCTGACCAAGATTAACATGGACCGGAAGAAAATGGTTTATTTTTCTCCGGACGCATTTGATCAACAGCGACAGCCCTTACCACCGCGTACCCACGCATTGCCACGAAGGTGATGCCGGTAGTAATAGAACGGCCTTCCACGCAGGAAGGCCGTTCTTTATAACGCTGGTACGCTGCAAGCATTACCCGCTTAATTAGGATCAAGCGTAAAAGTTGGGGTCAGATAAAGATGCCTTGTATTTCATCTTGTTTCTTCTATAAGGGAAGCTTTATACATTTGAGCCTTAAAGAATAGAATAGCCGATGACCTACGGCGACAGTGAACAAATATGTTGCGGGGAAGAAAGAGACAAAGAAGCATATGGGCCCCGATAATGTGATTCGGTTAATCTAACTATATTTTTTTCTCGCCGCGGCGCAGCGCTCGCTGCGAGAAAAAATGAAATTCGCAGCATCACATTCGCCGGCAAGGAACTGGTATTACGGTATATTTATCTATCCTGAATAACTAAAGCGCTCCCTATTAATTTCCCTTGAATAAAATAACATACGAACAGATCTGCAGACTTGATCTTTAATCCCCCCAGAAATTCCGTCTGATCCCTTAATTAAACGATTGCCGGTATTGTAAAGGCGACAGGTTGGTTTTGCGTTTAAACAATTTGTTGAACGATTGCGGATGTTCGAAACCCAACTGGTAGGCCACTTCCGCCACCGATAGTTTACTCACCGACAGGATCTCCTTCGCTTTATCGATAAGTTGATTATGAATATGCTGCTGGGCATTCTGCCCGGTCAGGGTACGCAGCATATCGCTCAGGTAATGCGGCGATACGCAAAGTTCGTCCGCCACATACTGTACTGTGGGCAAGCCTTTCATCAGCCCGCGTTCTTCTTTAAAATACTGGTCCAGCACGGTTTCCAGGCGTACCAGCAAATCGTGATGAGCCGCCTTGCGCGTATTGAACTGTCGCCGGTAAAAGCGGTTGCTGTAGTTCAGGATCAGCTCCGTTTGCGTTACGATCACATCCTGGCTAAAGTCGTCGATAGGCATTTGCAGTTCCTCGTCTATATTTTTAAAGATGCCGAGTATGATCGTTTTTTCGCGATCCGACAAGTGCAGCGCCTCATTGATGGCATAGGAAAAGAAGCCATAGTTGCGGATCTGCTTACCTAAGGGATAATTGCGGATAAAGTCGGGATGGATCAGCAGGGTATACCCCCTGTATTCGGTATCGTCTTCGGTGGCCAGGACCTGGTTGGGCGAAGTAAAGGTCATACCGCCCTCTTCGAAGTCGTAATAGCTTTGCCCGTACCGGATCTTACCCCGCAACCCTGTTTTATAGGAGATCTTATAGAAGTCCATCAGGAAGGAGGATGGCAGCTGTTCTTTACCCACCGATATCTTCGTATTGTCTACCAGGCTTACAAGCGGGTGTACCGGTGCGGGCAGGCCCAGCATACGATGCAGGTCGGTTATGGTATGAAATGCGTGTGGTGCTTGCTCTTCCTTTTTCATCTTACTAAGTTACGTAATTTAATTACCCAGGAAGGCCTGGCCGATCTGCCTGCGGAAGGCTTCGTCGCCCAGTTCCAGGCGTTGGGCATACAGGTGTTGCGCATCGGCCCCCGCTACATACCGCAACTGATCCTTGCCATCCGTAGCGGCTTCATAAACCACCTCGGCAATCTGTTCGGCTGTAGAAAAGTCGTCTTCACTAAAACCGGCGAACAGTTGCTGCATCCAGGGTTCATAAACCGGATGTGTGTTCACTTCGGCCGAGCGGCTTAGGAAATCGGTTTTTATACCGCCAGGGGAAACCGTTTTAATGCCCACCCCGATCTTGCCCAGTTCGAAGGCCATGCTTTCGCTCCAGCCTTCCAGCGCCCATTTGGTGGCATGATAAACCGAGGAGAAGGGAAAGGTGATCAGTCCGCCAATAGAGGTTGTGGCAATAAAAAGCCCTTTACCTTTTTCACGAAAATAAGGAATGAAAGCCTGTGTTACCCGGATAACACCCAGCAGGTTGGTTTCCATCTGCCGGGTAAGCTGCTCGTCGTTGATCGCCTCCAGCGGTCCCATCAGGCCGTAACCGGCATTGTTGAATACCACGTCGACGTCGTGCCCATCCAGCGCTGCTTGTACGGCTGCTGCAATCTGGCCGGGTTGCGTAACATCCAGGGGCAGCAGGGTAATATTATCGATCGTGTTCAGCTCCTGCTCTGCTTCGGGTTTGCGCATCGTGGCAATTACCTGCCAGCCTTTGGATGCAAACAGGCCGGCGGCGGCTTTTCCCAAACCGGTAGAGGCGCCCGTAATGAAAATTGTGTTCATTGTTTCTTTAGATTTTATACTGCAAATTTCCGCCGGGCATACCGTTTGCTTGTTGCCAAAACGGACCTTGCTGTAGCCAAAATGGAAAGGAGGGAAAATACCCTATATTAAATCTTGGATAATTATTTCCCCATACCCCGTTACGCGTAAAAGAGTGGCTACCTTTATTTTTGGTTTTGCCGGCATGCCCGGGAAACCGGGCCAGTCCTGGTGTATGCCATCAACATAACCGGGCAGTCTACTCCAATCAGCTATTAAAATTTCAACCGCATCCTGCCGGTTTACAGCCGGCGCCGTTGCGTGCTTCAAGTATGCTTAAAAGATCATTGCCCCTACTGCTCTTCTTTTGCCTGTTTTCTTTTATCTGTCCTGCCCAGGAAGACCGTGAACTCCGCATAGAGCGGCTGGAAAACAATCCCTATCCCGATCCTACCAATGCCTTTATCAGTCTTAAGGAACAACTGAAAGGCGAACTGATGCAGAAAGACCAGTTGAAAGCCGGCATTACCCTGCAGAAAATGGGTAATATGTGTTACCGGCTTGGGCATTTCGATCAATCGTTCGAATATTACCTGCAGGCGCAAAAAATATTCGAGGCTGAAAAGGCCTACCGGCACAGCGCTTCACTGGCCAATGAAATGGGCATTCTCTACTATTATAATAAAGATATAAAAGGCGCCAGGCAGCAATACGAACAGGCCCTCGACCTCTTTACCCGGCTTAAAGACCAGGCAGGCATTGCCGATACTTATGGACGCATGGGCCACCTTTTCGAAAAACAGCGCCAATACGACAGCGCCGCCCTTTACCAGAAGACCGCCCTGCAAGCCTACCAACGTATCAACGATGTACAGGGCATCGCCAAGATTTATGAGAACCTGGGCAGCATTAACGAAGACCTGGAGCAATATGACTCGGCCAGCTATTATTTCAAACAGGCCGATATACTGTACCAAAAGGCCGGCGTAGACATCGATCGCATCGAGGTTTTAAATAATATCGGCGATATCTACCGTAAAACAGGTTTTTACAGGGAGGGCCTTACCTATACCTTCCGCGCCATCGAACTGGCACAAAAGTACAGGGAACACTACCAGCTCTGTTCGGCTTACCGCGATGTGGGTAAAAGTTATAACCTGATGCACATGAACGACAGCGCGTTTTACTACCTGGAGCTCAGCCGTAAAAACCTGCTCGAGATTTACTCGGAAGAAAGCAACAAACAGATCGCCTTTTTACAGGTGCAATACGAGATCAATAAAAAAAACCAGGAAATAAGCCGGCTGCAGGTCGAAAAACGCGTCAACATCATTATCGGCATCTCCGTATTTATCGTTATCCTGCTCCTGGTCACTTTGGGCATTACCGTAATCAGCCGGCAAAAACTAAAGATCCGCAATGAACAGATCCAGCACGAAAACGAAAAACAAGTACTGGAAACACAGAACAAACTGGCTGAAGCGGAACTGAAAAGCCGCAGCCTGGAAGAAGAAAAACTCAAGACCGAGATCAAAAACAGGCAGCTCGAACAGGAAAAACTTTCAGCCGAGCTAAAATCGAGACACCTGGAGGAGGCTTCTCTAAAACAGGAAATCGAGATCAAGGCCAAAGAACTGAGCACCCATACCCTGCATATTATCCAGAAAAACCACCTGCTCGAAAACATGAGAGGCCGGCTCGAGTTTCTGGTAAAAGACGATAAAAGGGACCAGAAAAAACAGCTCAAAGAATTGATCCTGCAGATCAACCAGAGCTTCAATAACGATAAATACTGGGAAGAATTCCGGAATACCTTCGAACAGATACATGCTTCTTTTTTCAATAACCTGAAGCAGTATGCTTCCGATTTTACCGCCTCCGAAATGCGGCTGATCTCCCTGTTAAAGATGAACCTGAACTCGGGCGATATCGCCACGATCCTGGGTATCTCGCAGGATAGCCTGCGGGTAGCGCGGTACCGCCTGCGTAAAAAACTGAACCTGGAACAAGGCGAAAACTTAAGCGCCTTTTTCCAGTCGCTCGACTAGGTAACATACAGGCAATGTTATGGTCACAATTTCTTAATGAAGATTTCGTTACACTCATTACAATTGATTATCAATAATTTAAAACGTTAAAATTGCTATTGTTCACGCCTGGTTCACGGTTGATGTAACGCTGCTTCCTTTTTGTTCGCCCTCAAAATTTGCAAGCTGAGCGACGGCGGGCCACCTTTGCATCGTTAATCGAAACCAGCATACGATGCGCATTTTATTACTTCTTTTTATCGGCCTCCTGCCTACCGGTACCATCGCCCTGGCAGGCACTATTAAAGGCCGGGTTACTGAAAGCGAAAGCGGCGAAACAGCAGTAGGCGCCAGCATCAGCATTAAAGAAAATGCTATTTATAATACTGTTGCGGGGCTCGACGGTTCTTTCGAAATCAAAGGCATCCCGGCGGGTACTTATACCCTTCAGATCGCCTACCTGGGCACGCAACCTGCCGAACGCTCCATTACCCTTACCGAAGCCGGGCCACTGTCCCTTAACGTTACGATATCTCAACGCCAGGGCCAGCAGTTGAGCGAAGTAGTGATCGGCGATAAAAAAGACGGGGGTAGCGAAAATACCGCACGCAACCTGGAGCAGAAGGCCGACCAGGTTATGAATATCGTATCGGCCAAAGCCATCCAGATCTCTCCCGACATCACCGTGGCCAACGTGATCCAGCGCGTATCGGGTGTATCGATAGAACGCAACAGCAACGGCGATGGCCAGTTTGCGATCCTGCGCGGTATGGATAAACGCTATAACTATACGATGGTGAACGGCGTAAAAATTCCCAGTCCCGACGATAAGTACCGTTATGTACCACTCGATATCTTTCCCGCCGAGCTGCTGGACCGGCTCGAAGTCTATAAATCATTAACACCCGATATGGAAGGCGATGCCGTAGGCGGCGCCGTAAATATGGTGATGAAAGACGCCCCGGGACACCTTACCCTCAGCGCCAACCTTGCTACCGGTTACAGCGAGCTCTTTATGAACAGGGATTTCCAGGGTTATGCCTCCGGCAAAGTGAATAAAGAAAGCCCCTGGGAGGCCAATGGCAAAGCTTATAAAGCCACCATGAAGGATTTCCCGGCCACCACGCTCGACTATTCCAATAAAAAACCGATGCCCAATATCATCGGTGGCCTGGCCATCGGCAACCGCTTCTTCCGGAATAAACTGGGGGTGATCGTTGCGGGCAGCTACCAGAATACCTACCGCGGCGCCAACAGCACCCTGTTCGACCAGGAAACGGTGGGCACCTATTCGGTAGTAAGCCTTACGAAGAAAAAAGATCGCTTTTATTCAGAACAACAGGTACGCAGCGGCGTACACGTAAAATTGGATTACAACATAAACAGCCGGCACCAGATCCGCTGGTACAATGCCTATCTCGGTTTGAACAACGTACAGGTAAGAGACGAGGCGGGTAAAGCCCTGAACTACGGCCAAAGCGGCGATACGGCTACCCTCTCGCTCAGCACCAGGTCCAGGCTTACCCAACAGCGTATCTATAACAGTACCCTGCAGGGCAAACACCAGCTGGGCGAGCGTTTCAAGGCCGACTGGTCGGCGGTATATTCCAAAGCCACCAATGCAAGACCGGAGAACAACCTGGTAAGCCTGAATGGCTTCGAGGTATACGGCCGGCAATACACGACTTTCCCGAGCGGCATGTCGCGGCGCTGGGAGCACAATTCCGACCGGGACCTTGCCGGTTACCTCAACCTTACCTATAGCCATAACCTGGGCGGCCTGTCGCTGGAATGGAAGGCCGGCGGTCTTTATCGCGACAAAGCACGCGACAACTTCAGCATCAATTACGACTTTAAACCGGTTAATACTTTCGACCGGTACGGTACCGACTTCAACACCTATGATGAAATACAGTGGAATGCAGGCTCCTCGGCCGTGAACCCCGCTGCCACCTATACCGCTTACGAACGGGTAGCCGCCGGTTACCTGCAGTTCAGGATCAACAGCGACCGCATGGAACTGACCGGTGGCGCCAGGGCCGAACATACCAACCAGGGCTATCATATGACTTATCCGGTAATTACCGAACCGCATCCCGACGGCGAACAGCAGTATACCAACCTGCTGCCTTCGCTGAGTTTCAAATACAAGGCCGGCAGCAAAACCAATGTGCGCGCCTCTTATTTCAGGAGCATCAACCGTCCCGGCTTTTCGGAGATCGTACCTTATAAAATCGTAAACGAAGATTACCAGGAGCGCGGTAATTATTACCTGCAACATGCCGTAGCAGATAACGCAGATGTGCGGTACGAATGGTTTCCGCATGCAGGCGAATCGTTTATGGCCGGCGCCTTTTACAAACGTATCCAGAACCCGATTGAGTTTACCCTGCAACAGGACTCCACCCGCGGCCAGGATGTATACTATGGTCCACGCAACTGGGGCACTGCGCATAACTTCGGTATAGAGCTCGACTTTATAAAATACTTCAATAAGATCGGTATTAAGGGTAATTATACCTATACCCATTCCGCCATCACTACGCCCAAGGCGCAACGGGTAAACAATACAGACGGTTCGCCGGGCACCCATCTCGAATACCCCGACCAGACACGCCCGCTTTATGGACAGGCGGCGCATATCGCCAACCTGTCACTGTTGTACAAGGATGTGAAGCAAGGCTGGGATGCCCAGCTGGCGGGCAATTATACCGGAAAACGCATCGTGACTGTATCGCAGTTCCTCGACCGTGACATCTGGCAAAAGGCTTTTGTACAGCTCGATTTTTCAATAGAGAAAAAATTCAAACAACATTTCAGCGTGTTTGCCAAAGTGAACAATATCCTAAACACACCGATGGAAACATTCATCATCGGTAAAACCAACTACGATCCTGCCAAATCCAATATCAATACCGAAGGGCAGGACCTGAACAGCAATACCCTGATCCAACGTGACTATTTCCAGCGGTCCTACCTGCTGGGCGTACGATATGCTCTTTAAAAAATCCAATCCTTTACTTATTCTTTAAAAACCGACAAATGAAACCGTTACATTTCGTGCTGACTACTGCAACCGCAGCCACTTTACTGTTTGCAAGCTGCAGCAACAAAGACAAGACCCCAACGCCGGAGCCCGGCGTAAACCCGGTAGACACCGCACTTTCGGGCAGTGTGTCCGGAACATGGACCAAAAACGGCACCTACCACGTTACCGGCGATATCATTATCCCCGAAGGTAAAAGCCTGACCATCGAAGCCGGCGCCAAAGTAATTTTCGATGCCAATACCAAACCTGAATTCCTGGTAAAAGGCAACCTGTACGCCGTGGGAACCGATGCTGCACCTATCCAGTTTACCGTAGAAGACAACAAAAAAGCTGCCTTCGGTATGAACTGGGGTGGTATTATGGGCGGTCCTACCTGCGGCGAGATCATCCTGGACCATTGTATTATCGAGCAGGGCGGTAACGCCACCACTGAAGGTTCGGCCTCTGTAGCCGCCGGTTTCTACAAAGCCGCTGCGGGCAACCGCGTACCGGTATTATGGTATGGCAACCCTTCGGGCAAACTGGTCGTTACGCATTGCACCATACGCAATTTCGGCGAAGACGGGTTCTATATCGAGGGTGGTAACGTAATCGTAGATCATAACATGATCTATACGACCGGCGTGGATAACGGCGATGCGATCAATATCAAATCCGGTGTACATGCGGATGTGGCGTTCAATACCATATTCAGCCCCAATACCAATGCGCTGAAGCTGTCCAATTCCGGCGACCGTGCCGTTACCGCTTATGTATATGGTTATAACAATACCATTATCAATTGCGGCTGGAGAAGGGCTACCACCAAAGGCGGTTCTATCTGGGTAGAGAAAGGCGTTATCGTGGAACTGTATAACAACCTGCTGGTGAACGACCGCTTCGGTATCAAAAGAGATAAGACCAACACCGAAAACACGGCTTCTAAATTTGGTCATACGCTTTACTTCGGCTACAACCAGACCACAGTAACGCAGTTCCAGCCTTCCGACGAAATCATTGCCGGCGCCAACGATGTGATCTCCGCTGCCGTAGGTGCTAACGATCCTAAATTTGTAAACTTCCCGTTGAGTACCGACATGGCCAGCGCTACCTTCAACACCGCCTGGGACTTCCATATCCAGGCCGGATCGCCTGCCCAGAACCATGGCAAAACCGACTTCAACAGCCACTTCATGACCAATGCGATCAGCTTTGGCAACGGTGCATCGTATAAATCACCTGCAGCTGGCAGCTATATCGGCGCCTGGGATGTAAAATAATTTTTCGCGTACCCGCCCTGTTCCCGGCGCCTGCAAACCGGGAACAGGGTTCCTGAACAAATTCAATTGTAATTATGAAACATATTGTGACACTCTGTGTTGCGGCATCGATAGGGTTTACAGCCTGCAACAGCAGTCATGCCGAAAAAACAGGCAAGGACAAACTACAGCCTGTTGCACCGGATGCCCTGAAACCCGCGGTGGTGACCGAAGCGATAAACTATGATACCGATGATCCCTGTATCTGGATCAACAGTAAAGACACGGCACAAAGCCTGGTGATCGGCACCGACAAGGACTCGGACGGCGGCCTTTTTGTCTTCAACCTGCAAGGCAAGATCGTGAATAAAGTAACCGGCCTGAAACGGCCCAATAACGTAGACCTGGCTTATGGCCTGCAACTTGGCGGTACGGCTACCGACTTTGTAGCCACTACCGAACGGGAAACGAACAAGCTGCGCCTGTTCCGTGTACCTGATATGACTCCGATCGATAACGGTGGCATCCCTGTGTTTGACGACAGCGAAGAAAAAGCGCCGATGGGCATATCGCTGTATACCCGTGCTGCAGACCATGTTATATTCGCCATTGTGGGCCGCAAAACAGGACCTGCAGAAGGTTATCTCTACCAATACCGTCTGGAAGACGATGGCACCAGTCATGTAAAAGGCACGCTGGTACGTAAATTCGGCCGCTACAGCGGCAAGAAGGAGATCGAATCGATAGCGGTGGATAACGAACTGGGTTATGTTTATTATTCAGACGAAACCTATGGCGTGCATAAATACTATGCCGATCCTGCTAAAGGCAATGAAGAACTGGCCTTGTTTGCCCGTACCGGCTTTATTTCAGACCATGAAGGAATTTCGATCTATAAAACGGGCCCTGCTACCGGTTATATCCTGGTATCCAACCAACAGAAGAATACCTTTATGGTCTATTCGCGCGAAGGCAGCACCGACAACGCCCAGGACCATCCGCTCCTGGCGGAAGTACCGGTAAGCACTATCGAATCCGACGGATCGGATGTAACGAATGTGGCGCTGGGCGCGCGGTTTCCCAAGGGTATGTTTGTAGCCATGAGTAACGGTAAAGTATTCCATTATTACGATTGGCGCGACATACAACGGATCATTGACCGTAAACATTAATACAGTTACCAGGACCAACAACCATAACCAAATACCCGGGGCTTTAACAAGCCCCTTTTTCTATGCAGTTAAAAGTGCAGCAACCGTGGCTATAAAGTAACGACAAACAGGCGTCGTTACTGCTTTTTAGCGATAAAACTGATGCGACCATTCGTTTCGAGTATAACTTTGTCTATACCCTCGAACGACTCCTGTTTCATTTCCAGGTGCAGGCTCTCCAGTAGGTCCGACTTACTGAGGTTTACCTGTTTCATCGCCTCATCCAGTAGCTTACCGTTTTCGAATAAGACCACCGCATTGCCTTTCAGCAAGCGGTTCAGCTCGTTATTACGCTCGGAAGCCCAGGCCAGCAGGCGGTTTACAACCACCATGACCCCGGAGGCTGCTATCGCCGAAAACAAAGGCGAAGCGCCTACCACGCCCCTCGCGAGCACCGCACCCAGCATGATAACGATCACGTTATCGAGCGCCGACTTCTGCCCGAATATACGAATGCCACCGACACGCAGCAGGAGCAATGCCGCAAAAAAAACCAGGAGCGCCCTTAACATCATGGGTAAAGGGGCCAGCTGTTCGTCGGTATCCAGCAGTTGCGTAATAGTCATATAGTTTGTTTACGGATTTTCTTCATGGCCTGTTTCGCGGTGAGGTAGGCGTGGGGTTCGAATACCTTGCCTTCCGCTGCATTGTAGTTGATAAAAAAGTATTCCAACTCCTGTAACATCTTGGGAGGAACCTGTTTCCAGTCGCCCAGGCCGCGAAATACATCCGAGACCAGGGGAACGGCGACATAACGATCGTTTTCTTCCAAAGCCTGTCCCTTTTTACCCTGCCTCGCAGTAAAGCCGCCGATCAACCGGCATTGCATGGCAACACCCGGGAAACCAGGAAACTCGGATAGTACCAGGATATCCAGCGGATCGCCATCCTCGCCCCTGGTACCGGGTATAAAGCCAAAGTCATAAGGAAAGACCATACCGGCGGGCAGGATCTTTTTAATAAGAAAAAAACCGGTATCCTGCTGGTAAGCATATTTTTCACTGCTTCCCTTAGGTGTTTCGATCACCACATCGACCGGGTATAACTTATCGTTTTGTTTCATAGTATTATACTTTAAGAGAGAGATAACAGGTAGCCTGTCGCCCTGACCGGTACTCCGGCAAACACTTATGAGCATAACAAAAGACGATTGCCAAGGGGTCAGGCGTTACCATAGAGATAAACGCTCATCTCATCCATGGCCAGTACGCCATTAACACATAACTGCATGATTACCGAACGGATCCTGTCATGAGCAAAACCGAGCCGGGCAAGTTCTTCCTCCAGCGCAGCAATAGGCATGCTGACTTCATACTCCTGCGCAACACGCATCCCTTTGGCTTTAAGGATATCCAGTATGATTGTTTCTATTTCCATAATTCATTTTATTACTTGCAACAGCGCAGGTATGGTTATCGCGAATCACAATGCCGGGGACAGGCTACAGGGATATACACAAAAAGCATGCCCCTGCCCTATGCCTACTGGTAATCAAACCACTGAAAGGAAGTTGAAATGATTGCGTGTGCTGCATTACACGAAACAGGTATTTTTTTACACAAACAGCCACCTCATTACAGCAATGGTTCGGCACCCGGCACGCCGGGTTGAGCCGGGGAGAAAAATACGGATAGTGGGTAATATTCAGGATAGCATTACACACAGGGATTGTGGTACCCAACTGAAGATCAGCAACCATAGCGTACGGCACGTATTTTGGATGGTAACCATTATTGTTCATTTTCAAAATCTATAGTTATGCCAAGCAACAATCAGCACACACGTTCGCAAAGCCGCAATGCCGGCCGTTCGGGAAACAGCCGTAACCGCTCCGCCCAGTATGAATGGGACGAGCGCCAGGACAATGACTACGAAGAAGGTTACCGGGCCGGGTATGAGCAGGGCTACGAAGACGGGGATTCGGGTTACGATTATGACGACCAGTACGACGATGATTACGATAACGACGAGGACTATGACAACGACTATGACGAAGAGGAC
Organism: Taibaiella chishuiensis; assembly: GCF_003014535.1. Lineage (GTDB taxonomy): Bacteria > Bacteroidota > Bacteroidia > Chitinophagales > Chitinophagaceae > Taibaiella > Taibaiella chishuiensis. The sequence continues at coordinate 307,936 of NZ_PYGD01000005.1, forward strand.
GAGGACGAGGACGACTATGAGGATCGCGGTGACCGCGGACGGTCCGGTGGCCGTGGATTTGCAAGTATGAGCCGGGAAGAACGGAGCCGCATTGCGCGTATGGGCGGCCAGGCCTCGCACGGCGGCAGAGGCAATTCCGGGAACAGGGACAGCGGTGATAACCGCTCCCGTCGCGGATCTTCCGGCCAGGGATCTTCCATGCGCAATACATCTTCGGGAAGCCGCAGCAACTCCTCCGGCAACAGGGGCTCGTCCGGCAGATCGTCCGCTAATAGCGGCAATGGCGGGCGTACGGCTAAAAGGGGGTTTGCAGCCATGAGTAAAGAACAGCGTACCCGGATCGCCCGTATGGGCGGCCAGGCTTCGCATGGAGGCGGTCGTTCCTCCGGCAGCGGAAACCGTTAACGATAATGGCAAAAACAACAGAACAGCGGAAGGCATTCCGCTGTTCTTTTTATTCTATACCGTAATAAAATGGGAGCTCTTTACCAGGCATCGCCATTGACTTTCAGATAACCCGACAGCAGGCCTAGGACCAGGTGCACCGTCTGCAGGATTATCTCCTCAGGCGTACCGCTAAACGTGCGCCTTTCGGCAAACACCGGCGTTGCGCCTTTAACTATGCCCTGTACAAACATAGTACCGACGGGCTTTTCTGGTGTTTCGCTGCCACCCGGCGTCGTCAGTCCCGTAATACCGATATGAATATCGGCAGGTATGATCCGGCTTAAGCCCCGTGTTATCGCCTCAGTTACCTCGGCCGACTCGGGCGTATAGGTATCAATCAGTCCGGCCGGCACACCCAGCACATCTTCTTTGATACAGGCATCGTAACACACGAGCCCGCCTTTGAGGAAACTGCCGGAATCGGGCGCCAGTGCAAACTCCGACATAATACGGCCGGCCGTAGCGCTCTCCGCAAAGGCTATCGTTACCTGCTGCTCCCGGAGCAATTGCGCACAATGTAAAAGATCTATATCCGCCATAATAATTTTATTTTATTGTCGATAAATGGTCCTGCCCGTTTACAAAAGCCGGGCCTGCTTCAGCCGCTCCAGCAATCGTTCCTGCAGCAGAAGTTTTACATCCTGGAAACCGTGGGCATTAACCCATACATTGATATGCACCATATAACTGTCGCCCTGTAACTCACCGATACCAATACGCTTCTTCGGTTCTCCCAGGGTACCTTCGGCCTGGTCTATGGTCTCTTCAATAATTGCCTTAACCTTGCTGAAATCAGCGCTGTTCGGGAATTTCAGGTTGATATCCAGCCGCCGGTCCCCTACCCGGCTGATGTTAACAATAACCTCGTTCGAGAGTTTGCTGTTGGGTAGAATAACCGTACGGTTATCGAACGTGGTAACTATGGTATAAAAGATCTGGATAGAAGTAACCGTGCCTTCAAAGCCCTGGGCAACAATATTGTCGCCTACTTCGAAAGGTTTCAGCAACAGGATCAGAATACCGCTGGCAAAGTTCTGCAGGGTGCCCGATAAGGCGAGGCCCGCAGCTACACCCATGGCTGCGACCAGGGCGGTAAAGAGGGTGATCGGTATACCTACAATCTGCATAACGGCGAGGATAAGCAATACCCTCAATACCGTGGAAAGCAGGCTGATGAGAAAAGGCCGCACCGAAGGATTGACATTATGTTTACTGATACGACGGCTCATGGACCGCGAAAGCAGGCCGATCAGCCAGAAGCCGGCAACCAGCACCAGTGCGCCCACAAGCATCCGCGGACCGTAATGCATTACCCAGGCATATAATTTATCATACCATAACTCCAAATTCATAAGCAGCTTATTTATCCGTATAACCAGCACGCAAAAGCGACCGATAATCTAACAACTAAGCCCGCAAAGAATTGTTCTGCAACCGGCCCTCTTTTAGGTTTTTTTTAAAGCTATGCGCAAGGGTAAATATTGCAGGAAAGCGTGCCTGAAGCTGCCCCGGCTATACGACAAAATAAAAAACGGACCCGTACAGCAAGCGCAACACTGTAACGGGCCCGTACCGGATATTCACCAATCCGAAGTTATTTTACGATCTTACGGATACTTTCGACATGTTCCAGGTGTTGTTTCAGTGCAGGCAGCGTTTTATCGATAAAAGCTTTCAGGTCGGCATCGGTAACCTTGCCGCTGGCATCCTCGAACATTTTGATGGTTCTTTTATGTTCATCCGTCATCAGTGCGATATATGCCTTGTCAAAATCGGCTCCCATACGTTTTTCCAGGCCGTTCCGGGTGTCCTTTTGTCCATCGGTCAGGTCGGCCGGCAGTACGATGTTTTTGCGTTGCGCGATAGCTTTCAGCTCATCATTGGCTTTGGTATGATCGGTAATCATCATGGTGGCAAAGTCCCGGACCTGCGTATTAGCGCCTTTCTGTTTGGCCAATTCTGCAAAATTCACTTCCGCCATACCGCCAGAAGCAGCGTCTACAGCGAATTTCGCATCATCCTCGCTCACCGGGGATGCCGGTGTACTGGGCGTAGCGGGCGGGTTATCCGTTCGCGCTTCGTTGATACTGTCTGCTGTTTCTTTACTGTCTTTACCGGTATCGCCGGCATTACCGCAGCTTTGTAATACCGCCAGCAGTAAACCCGAAACGATCAGAAAACGTAGCTTTTTCATAGTTGTGTTGTTTATGTGTTATATAAATACCAGGTGTTAAAAGAAAATTGAGTGCTGAAAAATCAGCCAGACAGCGCATTCAGACAGCAGTAGCACCGCCTTTGCGCAGTCGCTTTAAAAACAGCGTATTCTTGGTACCCGCTTTCTGCGGTTGTTCCGGCCTTATTACCTGCCGTTTTCTGAAAATGTACCTGAGCCTGCCCGTAAGGAGCATGTTTGCGGAAATAGGATGCATATTGTTTACCATTTTACGGCAACACCAACAGCATCCGGGTTAAAAAGTTGACGAAAGACAGTGTGGAACTTTCTCCACAATAACACTAAACGGAAAGGAGCTGATCGCTGAAACCCTTTACCCTAAGCGTTTACAGCGCATCCAAACACAACTAATGCTGAGGAACGGCTTTTACAATAAGCCCTGAGAAAGGCCTGCAGCTATTTTTTGCAAACTCTTTGTAAAGATAATGTGTTATGCTCGCGGCTGTCTGCCCTTGCCAGCCTGTTTATAACCTGTAAAGCAGTATTTATGTCGCTCAGTCAATACAAACATAAACGCAACAGCAAGACTACGCCGGAACCGTTTGGAGGCGCTACAGGCAAAGATGCCCTGCACTTCGTTATCCAAAAACACGCCGCATCACATCTGCATTATGACTTCCGGCTGGAAATGAACGGCGTGCTAAAAAGCTGGGCAGTGCCTAAAGGACCTTCGCTGAACCCGGCGGATAAACGGCTGGCCATGATGGTAGAAGACCATCCCTATGACTACAAAGACTTTGAAGGCATTATTCCCAAAGGCAATTATGGCGCAGGTACCGTGATCGTCTGGGATGAAGGTACTTATATCCCGATCGATGAATCGAAAGGCAAAAAGGCGCAGGAACGTTCACTGATGAAACAGTTAAAAGCGGGTTCGCTCAAGGTGCGCCTCTCGGGCAGTAAATTGAAGGGTGAATTTGCCCTTGTAAAAACAGGCATGGCAGAAAATTCCTGGTTACTGATCAAGCATAAGGATCAGCATGCCGCCACTACCGACGTTACACGCAAAGCCCGGTCGGTACTGAGCAATAAAACACTGGAAGAAATAAAACCGGGCACTCCGAAAGCCAAAGCAACCAAAGCCGCAGAGCCGGAGGCCGCAAATAAAAACCCGGCGCAGGCCAGGAAGGCTGCGAAAAAAACAAAGCGGGATGCAATACCTACGCAAAAAAAAGAAGAGCCGCCGGACAGTATCACTGCTACGCTGAAAGGCTTGCCCCACAAGCCTTTCCCACGACAGTTATCACCGATGCTGGCGACACTGGTTGATGCGCCTTTTGATGATGAAGACTGGGCATACGAAATAAAATGGGATGGGTACCGGGCGCTGGCTTTCCGGAAAGGGAAGACAGCAACAATACGGTCAAGGAATGATAAAGTGTTTGATGAAAAATTCTACCCGGTGCTCGATGCGCTTGAAGCCTGGGATGTGGAGGCCGTGATCGACGGGGAGATCGTAGCTGTGGATGAAAAAGGTATGGCCCGCTTTAACCAGCTGCAAAACTGGCGCAGCGAGGCCGACGGCCAGTTACAATATTATGTTTTCGATGTGCTCTGGTATACAGGCAAACAAACTACCGGTCTGCCCCTGAGCCAACGCATGGCATTGCTGAAAGCGATCGTACCGCCGGGCGACGGCATCATCAGGTTGGGTCTTTCGGTGACCGGCCGGGGACAGGATCTTTTTAAGGCGGCCCGGGATATGGGCCTCGAAGGCATTATGGCCAAGCGGCTCGACAGCCCGTACCTGCCCGGTATACGTACGCAGGATTGGCTTAAGATCAAAGTACAAAAACGGCAGGAGGTCGTTATCGCCGGTTATACCCGCAACACAGGTTCCCCCAAGCTATTCAGCGCATTGCTGCTGGGCGTATACGAACAAGGCAAGTTACAGTACGCGGGAAAAGTGGGGACGGGCTTCGATCAACAACAACAGGAAGCGCTGATGAAACGGTTTCGCCCGCTGGTATTGAAGAAGAGCCCATTTAAAGAGATACCGGACTATAACAAGCCATCACGCTTCAGACCCAAACCGCCTGATGCGACCGCAACCTGGCTGAAACCCCAACTGGTCTGCGAGATCACCTTTACCGAAATAACGGAAGACGGCGTATTCCGGCACCCTTCATTCCTGGCCCTACGCGAAGACAAAAAAGCAACCGGCGTTACCCGAGAAAAAGAAGCACCGGTGGCAGTAGCAGTAAAGCAACCGGCAGGCAACCGCACTGCCACAAAGAAAAGCAGCCCGGGCAAAGCGAAAACGGCCGCCAGGAAAGAAAAACAATCCATTATACGCCCTCCCGTAAAGCAACCTTATATGACACTGCTCAATCCCACAGACAAAACGCAGGTGCGGAAAATAGGCCGCAAAGAACTAACCTTCACCAACCTGGACAAACGCTTCTGGCCCCGTGAAAAGATTACCAAACGGGACCTGGTCAACTATTACCACCAGGTAGCGGATTATATTTTACCCTATATCAAAGATCGCCCGCAGTCGCTCAACCGCTACCCCGACGGTTATAAAGGCAAAAGCTTTTATCAGAAAGATGTTACCGGCAAGGTGCCCGGTTGGGCCACCACATACGGTTACCGTAGCGAAGGCGATAAAACAGATAAACACTTCCTGGTGGCCAAAGATGAAGCCAGCCTGCTCTATATGGTGAATGCGGGCTGCATCGAGATCAACCCCTGGAACAGTACGATAAAAAAACCCGATCACCCCGACTGGTGCCTGCTGGACCTGGATCCGGGTACCAGGACCACATTCAACCAGGTAATCGATGTCGCACAGGTTATTCATGACCTGCTCCAAAGCCTGGGTGTCGACTCCTACCCCAAGACCTCCGGTTCTACGGGGTTGCACATCTATATCCCGCTGGGCAGGAAGTACACCTATGAACAATCCAAAGAGTTTGCCCGCGTAATCGTAACCCTGGTACAGCAACAGACATCCGCTTATACCAGCCTGGAGCGCCAGGTACGGGCCCGGAAGGGTAAACTGTATCTCGATTTCCTGCAGAACCGGCCACAGGCAACACTTGCAGCGCCTTACTCCGTACGGCCCAAGCCCGGCGCAACAGTATCGATGCCCCTGCATTGGAACGAGGTAAAACATGGCTTGAAGATGAGCGACTTTACGCTCAGCAATGTACCCGCCTTGCTTAACGAACGGGGCGACCTGTTTAAAGGCGTACTCGGCAAAGGCATACTCATGAGCAGTATCTTAAAGAAGATAAAACAGGCAACAGCATCCTAATTTCTACTCCATACTAAAACCAGGAACGATATGCGATCAATATGGACGGGCTCTGTAGCCTTCGGGCTGGTCAACATTCCCATCAAGTTATATTCGGCAGTGCAGGACAGGGCACTCGATTTCGATATGCTGGATAAAAAAGACATGGCCAATATTCATTTCAAACGCGTAAATGCCAATACCGGGAAAGAAGTAGCCTGGGGTAATATCGTAAAAGGATATAACCTCGATGGCAAATACGTGGTGCTTACCGATAAAGACTTCGAGAGCGCCGCCCCGGAAAAAACGAAAACCATCGACCTGCACCTCTTTGTAGACGTAACAGAAGTGGATGTGATCCTGTACGACAGCGCCTACTACCTGGCGCCTGCAAAAGGCGGCGAACGGGCCTTTGGCCTGCTGGAAGAAGCACTGAACAAGACCGGCATGGCCGGTGTCGGCACTTTCGTATTAAGAAATAAAGAAAAGCCGGTACTGGTGCGCTCAGCACATGGTTTGCTGATCCTGCATACCCTGCGTTTCCTGAACGAGATCCGTGATCCTTCTGACTTTACGGTAAAAACACCCGCGCCCAAAAAGAACGAACTGACGATGGCCAAATCGTTGGTGACCTCGATGCAGTCCACGTTCAACATAGCCGACTTTAAAGATGGTTACACCGCTAAACTGATGAAAGTGATCCGGGCAAAGGCCAGCGGTAAAAAACTGCCGGCGCCTAAGGTAAGCGTTCCCAAATTTGCCGACGACCTCATCGAACAACTGCAACAAAGCCTTACCCGGCCTGCAAAAGCCACGAAGACGGTAAAGAAAAGCGCGAAGAAGGCCGCACCGAAAAAGAGAACGAAGTAACGTATGCGCAGACCTGGACTGCGTTTTAACAATATATAAAACCGGGAAGGACCTGGGGAAAAATACAGCAACATTGTACAGGCTATTCCCCAACAGTATACCTGGTATTTACTTTAATACACTCATAATAAGGGCAGTGAATTTTACGGTACATTATTTGGCATAGATAAAGGAAACTATAGGGCACTATTCATTTTTCAAAAAGAGCAATCATGAAGAACAGACAAAAAGCATTCCTTGCCACGATCGTCATCGGTATAGCTGTAATGGGCGCCTCCTGCAACAATACAACAGATCCTCATGAAATGAATGCCGCCGACACGATGACGATCCTGCCTCCCGGACCGCCGGCGCATATCGACACCGGCACACCGGCAATGCCACCCGCCGTGGTGGATACCAGCAAACATATGCGTGATACGCTACCTGCGCATTAGTACACAGCACACAAATCCCGCATGATTTTTTAACCTTCTAAATTGAATACTATGAACCGTTATATTTTCGGAGCATTCCTGGCCGGTTCGATGGCCTTTGCGACCTTGCTCCCCGCACAGGATATGAGACAAGACACCCAACGCAATAAGAGCGAGATGAACCAGCAAAAAAAGAAAAAGAAAGATCGCGATAAAAGCGATACGACATCCAACCGCAGGATGCATGACTACCACGCGCCCAATGGTGTAGACACACTACCGATGCACAGGCAAGCGCCCACCCCGATACCCGACACAATTCATAACATGCATTAAAAAATTTAACCAAAAAAACATCAGCTATGCAAGATCAAACCATGGATCATGTGAATAAGATCATCCAGACCAATTTAGACCGCCGTGAAGGCTATGACAAAGCCATAGAACAGACCGAGGATCCACAACTCAAGGACTTATTCCAGGACTGTAAAAATCAAAGCGAAGGTTACCTGAGCGAATTACGGGAAATTGCCGGCAGGAACGGCGAAGAACCGGTTTCCGATACTTCGGCCGCGGGCGACCTGTACCGCGTGTGGATGGATATCAAACAGGCCCTGTCGGTGAACAATACCAAAGCGGTATTGCAAAGCTGCGAACGTGGCGAAGACGTGGCCCTGAACGCCTATCGTAAAGCGACAGATCCGGAAGAAAGCGATGCTGTGACCGATGGCCCGGTACTCAGCACGCTCAACAAACAAAAAGACGGTATCCTTACCATGCATAACCGCGTGAAAGCACTACGCGACATGCAATAACACCTTAGTTTACATCCCGTACCCGTTGTGCGACACCAGTGATCCGCAGCAAAGCCTTCCTGGGCCCGGGCCCCGGCCTTTGGGCTACAGGAGCGCTTTAGCGTTTTAAAAAAACTGATCTTAGGCTGTGCCGTGACTATTGTTTGATTATTAGTACTGCCTCCGTGAACTCTTATCCCCCTAATGCTGTTTTACTGGACTAAGCGGCGTCGAAAGAAGCGATCCTGAACTTTACCACAAACCGGGTACAAGAAGGCAGTTATATCCCCGGTGCTACCTAAGCGGTAACCGGTGGTAAAATAGCCATGGAACGTGAAGAAGCGAAAAGCAATGATTGGAGCCGATAACCAGATAGTCTAAAACCGAACAGCATGTTACCCTACGAGCCCCCCGTTTCTATTATGATCACAGGCGCTTCTGCCCCTGAACTGGCCGATATCCGTACCTGGCTGTCCGATTATAAGATCCATACAACACCAGGACAGCACGCAGACCTCATCATTGCTTTCACCACTGACCCAGCAGCGGGAACACGGCATTTACAAATAAGCGCGGGTGGCGGCTCGGGTGACGATGAAACCGGCAAACATACGGCCGGCAATACCCACAACCTGCCCATACAAAGTTTCAACCAAGATACTTTACGCCTGGTGCTTGAGCTCCTGGCCCGCAAAGGACAGGAAATTTATAAAAACCGCTATTACGAATATGCCTTCCTCCATGCCAACGATGCCTTCCTGATCGCAGACTGCGATCACCGCATACTCAATGTCAATCCCACGGCAGTGAATAAGTTTGGCTATAAGCCCGAAGACTTTTTAAGTATGGACATCCGCAACCTTTTTCTCCACGAAAAAGACAGCAAAGACCTGCTCAAAAACATCTGCGGTGATGATGAATACAAAAACGACTATGTGCTGCAAAAGAAGAATGGTGACGAATTTCCGGCCACGGTAGCGGCGTTCATGATGAATGAAGACCAGGGACTGTTCCTGGTGGTGATCCGGGACATTTCGAAACGCAGGGAGCTGGAACATATAAAAGGCAAACAAAACCAGTTGACCGCAACGGGTAAGATGGCAAGGATCATAGCCCACGAATTACGCAATCCGCTCTACAACATCGTCCTGGCCTCGCAATTGCTACATGACACCGAAGCCGGTCTGGCAAGCGAAGAACAGGCGATCATACAACGTAACTGTCAGCGTATCGACGATCTGATCCGGCAATTGCTTGAACCCGGGCAGTGGAACCAACTGTCCGTTGCGCCCGTACGGGTTGCCGGGATTGTCGACCAGGCGCTCAAACAGGTGCAGGACCGGCAACAGCTGAAGCAGGTAGCTATAATGGCCAGTATCGACCCGGAACTGACGATTATGGCCGATACGCAAAAAATGGAAACGGCATTGGTCAACCTGGTTGTCAATGCGATCGAAGCGATAGAGGGGGAAGAACGCGGCGAGATTGCCATAGAGGCTGGTGTAACCGGCGACAGCGCTTTTATCAGGGTTAGCGACAATGGCCGGGGAATGAGCATCGGTGCGCAACAGGAACTCTTTTCGCCCTATTACACCACAAAACCCCAGGGCATGGGGCTCGGATTGGTGAATACCCTGCAGATCATAGAAGCACACGGAGGCTCATTAAAATTCGAAAGCCGCGAGGGGCACGGATCCGTGTTCTCTATAACGTTTCCGCACCAGTAACCGCGCTTGCAGCGGGTCAGGCTTCTATCAGTTTCAGTTTATTGTACAGTGTCTTACGGTCGATGTTCAACAACAGCGCCGCTTTTGTTTTATTGTATTTTACTTTTTTGAGCACCTCTAATATCTTCACATATTCGGCACGCAGGGCTACATTCTTCAGATCGTAGTCTCCTGTTGTTCCATCCGCCACCATATCACCCAGTAAGCCTTCCATACCGGAGTAGTTAAGGATTTCGGGTGGCAATGTCTTCCGGGATATCATATGGCCGGGCGCTGTCAGCAGGCAGGCACGGCGCATCACATTCTTCATCTCGCGGATATTACCCGGCCAGTTGTACTGGAGCAACAGCGCCATCGCCTGGTCCTCTACACCCGGTATGTTTCGCTTCAACTCGGCAGCAGACGTTTGTAAAAAGTGATCGATAAATACGGGAAGGTCGCCTTCTCTTTCCCGTAGGGGTGGTACAAAAAGCTCGAATTCGTTGAGCCGGTGATAGAGGTCTTCGCGGAAATGGCCGTCCTTAACCGCTTCCGCAAGGTTTTCGTTGGAAGCAACAACGATACGTGTATTCACTTCGATCTCTTTGGTACCGCCCAGGCGGCGGATCACCTTTTGCTGCAGGGCACGCAACAGGAATGTCTGTACCTCGTAGTTAAGGTTACCTATTTCGTCGAGGAACAAAGTACCATTGTGCGCCAGTTCGAAAGCACCTGCCTGGCCTTGCAAAGCCCCGGTATAGGCGCCTTTCTCATGGCCGAACAGTTCACTTACGGCCAACTCTTTCGAAAGGCAGCCGCAGTCTATAGCAATAAAGGCGCCATCGCGGTATGCACTGCCTTCGTGGAGCAGCCTGGCCAGCGACTCTTTGCCTGTACCGGTTTCGCCGTAGATAATTACGCTGAAATTGGTAGGCGCCACGATCGTCACATTATCATAAAGTTCTTTAGCGTATTTACTGGTCCCCATTACATAGGCCTTGTTCGCAGCAATTGCTTTTACAGGAGTTGCGGGTTCTACAACGGCATCCTGCAGGTCAAATATCTCTCCCATCAACTCCAGCAGCCGCTCGGGGTAAAGCGGTTTGCTCAGGTAATTGTAGGCGCCGGCCTTCACCAGGTCTACGGCAATCTGCAACTCTGCATTGCCGGTTATAAAAACAACCGGGACTCCCGGTTGCAGAATCTTGATCTTCTCGAGCAATTCTGCCCCGTTCATATCTCCCAGCCGGTAGTCACAAAAAATAAGATTAAAGGGTTCATTTCGTAAAAGTGCAATAGCCGCAGTCCCGGAGGTACAACTTTTTGCGTCATAGTGATGCCTGTCCAGGAACTTCGTCAACAGGGAGCAGACAGCAACTTCATCGTCTATAATCAGGATTTTTTTCATAAAAAGTATAAAGCGGATTGGTTCAGTGTGTGAGTAGCTTGTAAGTTAAGCATAAAAAAGGACAAAAGGTTCGATACCCGCTATGTTAATTCCTGGGGATTTAACGCGATATTAAATCCAACCCTAAAAACTATTAACAACTATTCTCGTATTATATGCGCGGTTAAATAACGGGCGTCTGCCGCAACTTTTGCAGACTAGGAGGCTGTTACTGTTGATTTCACAAAGTACCTGTATGTACAAGGCCGGCAAGTACTTGTTTACATGCCGGCAGGTATTCGAAATATGTAGCCATGAATTATTAGCGTTTACTACCGATGATTTAACAGCCGCCCAATTTATTGTTAAAGACAGCAATATAACCGGAATCCGTATTAGAGCCAGCCGTAAACGCTCAACATTTTTACCCCCTGAACTGTAATTGAATAAAGACCAAAATTGTTCCCTATGAGAAAAGTAACCATAGTAATCACAGCTTTATTGCTTGGCGCAGGTATAACCGGTTGTAAGGGTAACAGCGAAGAGCAGGTACCCGAACAACCCCGCAGTACCAATGTAGACAGCACCAATATTTACGGCACTGCGCCGGCACAATATGGTCATGATAACCCGGCAGACACTACCCCCCGTTTCCCCGAAGAGGATGATACAGGCCGCAGGGCCAATACGGATCAACGCTAATGGCTTAGCTAAAGTGTTGTAATTACCCGGTAAAGCAGGGGAACAGGGTATAAAGCACCGGGTTCCCTGCATATCCCCCCATCCCGTTCCATGCCTGTGAGTTCGTCATTGGGGAATTGCAGATACAGTTCGTGTACATAAATATCCACAGCCGGAGCCTGGTGTGCTGTCAAGCTATTGGTTATGAAGATGCAGCAAGATTGGTACCGCTTTTGTACCCGTACCGGTAAAGCACAATGCTCATTTCATTTTAACCCTCCTCAAAAAAACTGTATGAAAAACACAACAGGCACAACTGCCAGGACCGGGAATACACAAGGTACCAGCAACAGCAAAGCAGCAGGCAACACCAATAAAACTGCAAAGGGATCGTTGCTCGCAAAGTTTTTTACCGATATGCTCAAGGATATCTACTGGGCCGAAAATCATCTTGTAGAAAAACTCCAGGTCATGATGAAAGCAGCGACTACCGACGAACTGCAGGAAGCATTCGAGGATCATATGCATGCTACGCAAAAACATAAAAGGCGCCTGCAAAAGGTATTCGAGATGATCGGGGAGAAAGCAGAAGCCAAGAAATGCGAAGCCATGGACGGGCTGACCAAAGAAGCGGAAACCATTATCAAAGAAACGGAAGAAGGCACGATGACCCGCGACGCAGCGCTGATCATTGCCGCCCAGAAAATCGAACATTACGAGATCGCATCCTATGGCAGCCTGGTACAGGTAGCCCGCACCCTGGGTTATGACCGCGCTGCCACCCTGCTCGAAAAAACGCTTTGGGAAGAAGAAGATACCGATCAGTTGCTTACTGATATTGCAGAATCGGATATCAACCCTATGGCCGATGAAGAAGAGGAAGAAGACGAAGCTAAAGCCGGCAAAGAGCCGGAAACATCAGGCATGGAAGCATAAGTTCCATAAAAAAGCCGCGTATCCATAACCAACATAAGTTGCAGAACCAACTCAGCTATGGAGCACCGGAGTGAGACAGTATAGGCAACTATGCTGTCTTTTTTTATTGAAGTTGTTCCCCCTGGCATCTCCAGGACAGCAAAAAGCCTCATGTTCTTACGGGAACATGAGGCTCGGATATAAGCAGGGTGTTACTTATCCCCGGTTTCTGCCGCCGTTATTGCGGTGTGCGGCGCGACCGCCTTTAGCCGCGTTACGGCGCACTTCTGTTTTATCCATAGCGGCAAAACCACGGCGGCTTCTCCTGCCGTTCGTCGCATACCGGTCGGTATCATATTCCTGGCCGTTATATTCGCGGTCCCGGTTGCTGTACTCGCGGTCATTGCCTTCGTTATTACGATAGCTACGATCGTTACCATAGTTACGATTACCCCATCCTGAAGTATTGTAGTCATCATCGTTGCGCCGGGTACGCCGCTCTGTGCCGGTATTAGCACCCTGGCTCGTCCTGCTCCTGTCGGAGAAAGCCTGCTGGCCATAACGGCGATTACGGTTTTCGCCATCGTTATAGTCATTGCGTTCATTACGACGGTCTTCATCCCCGCGGTAGTTACGACGGTTGTTGTCCTGGTTGCGCCATTGCTCCGAATCCTGTCCCCAGCCTGTATCCTGGTTCATGCCGGTATTCCTGCGTTGACGCTCGTTATTCCTGCTGCCGTATTCGGCGTAGCCGTAGCGGGTATCCTTATTGCGGCTGCCATAGTCGTCGTCATCATAATCGTCGTCATAGTCGTCCATATCTTCCTGTTGGTATCGGTTCGACGCATAACCACGGCTTCCGCGGTCTTCGTCATAATCATCTTCATCATCATAACCCGCGTCGTAGTTGCCATAGCGGTCACGGTCGTAACCATAGTTTTCATTATAGGTGTCCTGGCCGTATTGCTGGCCGTATTCATTCTGGCCGTACTGCTGCCCGTATTCATTACGGCGGTTCTCATTGGCCGTATTATAGCGACGTTCCTCTTCCATAGATGAGGAGCCGCGGCGTTGCCGGCCACCGGTCCTGTAGTCTGTGTTGTAATCATCATCGTAGCGTCGTTCGCGACGGTTGCCACTGTTACTATACTTTTGGTTCTGTGCACACATAGCTGAGGTTTTTTTAAAGTTGAGAGAATAGTAGTAAACACGCAAAGGCCATGCCAGCGGGCATTGGCGGCGGCATGCACTTCCAGGCCCAAAAGGCAATCCACTCATGTTGAAATGCTTACCCCGGTAATCGGTAATGTGTGGCCCGCCGCCGCACTGCCCGCAATGCAAACAGCCGGGTACTCTTTTGCGGAAAGAGGGTATACAAATCCCCGAACCGGTGCAGCAGCAAAGCACAACAGGTCAACCGCATATCCAGGTGCAGTTAATGTACAGCCGGCAGGGCAATGTTTCCGGCACAGGAATGCCTTGCAGGAAAAGCAATAGGAGGGTTGGGCATAACTTTATAAAATCCTTATAAACATTAGGGCTTCAAAGCAGTTTAAACTGCAGGAACCACAAGGTTAAACACCCTGGCTACAGGCATTTTAAACCGCAAAAAACAGGAATCATGAAAAAGTTCAAAGTATTGATCGGGAGAAACTATGAATTACTCTCCCTTACAGAAACCGACAATAGTATGCCCGATGACAAAGACCTGTATTACGACTGGGGATCGGACATGAAAATGCCCGACTTCGTACTGATACGGGCAGCTGATAAAGAAGAGGCCTATAATAAAGGACTCGCCTTTATTGAAGAATGGAAAGCCAAACACCAAAGCGAACGCAATGCCGGCGCCGCATAAGCACCGTGCGGATACGCGTGTCACAACCATTCCCCGCATACCTTCTTAAAGCCGGCAGCAGCCGGCTCCGCCCTGAACGTAACCTTTGCCTGGTCCTGACCCGGTAAAGGTTATTTTGTTTTACCCCCTACCCCATTGCAGTCCCGCTCTGGAATTTTTTTTTGTTAAATCCCGGAAAAAATTTTGTGTAGTCAAATAACTACACTTAAATTTGTAGTCAAATAGCTACACAATGAATCTGAGAAGAGATGTATTCCAGGCCCTGGCCGATCCGACCCGCAGAGCAATACTGCTGCTGGTGGCCTCGCAATCGATGACTGCAGGCGCCATCGCCGCCAATTTCGATACTGCCCGTCCCACGGTATCCAAACACCTGCAGATCCTTACCGAATGCGATCTGCTGCAACAGGAACAAAACGGCCGGGAAATATATTATCACTTTAATCCGCAAAAAATGAAAGAAGTAGCAGACTTTATCGAACCCTTCCGCAAACTCTGGGACGACCGCTTTAATAAGCTGGAAGCGATTATGAAACAACGCATGAATAAATCGTCCGATAAAAAACAGTAACTCCGTTCTCATTATTTTTTCAACACAACAAACCAATTGATATGGAACAGAAAACCAGGATACATGCCGAAGACGGCAAACAGGAAATGATCATTACCCGCAGCTTCGACCTGCCGGTAGACCTGCTCTTTAAGGCCTATGAAGAAGCAGAGATCATAGAACAATGGATGGGCACCAAAGTACGGAAGCTCGAGAACCGGAAATACGGCGGTTACCTGTTCGAGACCCACGATCCCAAAGGCAACCTGGCATTTGAAGCCAGTGGCACCATCCACGATTTTGTGCCCGATAAGCGCATCGTACGCACCTTCGAGATGAGCAATGCCCCTTTTGATGTACAACTGGAATTCCTGGATTTCGAACCGCTTTCCGATACCACCAGCAAACTAACCATGCACGTTGTATACCGTTCCGCCACCATCCGGGACCAGGTATTGAAACTGCCTTTTGCCCAGGGCATCAATATGGCGCATAACCGGCTGCAGGACATTGTCAACAAATTAAAATAGCCCATCATGAGCAAAAGAAACAAGATCATCTATTGGATCGCAACAGCCTGGCTGTCGCTGGGTATGGTATCGACCGGCATCGTACAGCTGCTGCACCACGAAGCGGAAGTCAACATGATGGCGCACCTGGGCTACCCGGCCTACCTGCTTACCCTCTTGGGTATCTGGAAGATGCTGGGTGTTATCGCCATACTCGTACCCAGGGCCGCGCTGCTTAAGGAATGGGCCTATGCCGGTTTCTTCTTCGCAATGTCTGGCGCCGTATTTTCGCACCTGGCCATCGGCGACAGCGCCAAAGAGCTGTTCGGACCGGTATTGCTGCTCGTGCTGACCGCCTTATCCTGGTACTACAGGCCTGCCGACCGCAAGAAAATTTCCGCTAATTTCACCGCGTAAAACAGGACCGCAACCCTGCGGATCCGGCAACTAAAAAAACTTGTTATGAACGGCGCTAATCCTAAAGCAGACTGGTACTTCGAAAAAGAAGAACAATGGAAGGACGAGATCGCGGAGCTACGCAAAATCGTACTGGACTGCGGTCTTACCGAAGAACTCAAATGGGGTTGTCCCTGTTATACCCACGGGCAGGGCAACATCGTATTGATCCATGTGTTTAAAACCTATTGTGCCTTATTGTTCTTTAAAGGCGCCCTGTTGCAGGATGGCAAACAGATCCTGATACAACAGACCGCTAATGTACAATCGGCGCGCCAGGCGCGGTTTACCAGTGTTCGTGAAGTAACCGGTAAAGCTGCCGTACTTAAAAAGTATATTTATGAAGCCATTGCTGTTGAAGAGGCCGGTCTGAAAGTGGCCCTGAAAAAGACCGAAGATTACCCGGTACCCGAAGAGTTTCAGCAAGCCCTGCAGGAGCATGCCGGTTTGAAAACAGCATTTGAAGCCCTGACGCCCGGCCGGCAGAAAGCTTACCTGTTTTATTTTGCACAGGCCAAACAAGCCAAGACAAGAATGGCCAGGATCGAAAAGTACCTGCCCCTGATCCTGGCCGGCAAAGGACTGAATGATTAAACCCCTTGCTGCATTTGTTCCGGATCATACCTTGCCCAAAGGACTACCAATAACCAGTCCTGCATACCCACCTTTCCCTGTCATTGCTAAAAATTACCGCGCTATTTTTCCGGCGTAACGGATTTTCGTATATTTATGGATCAACACGAATATGGAACAGCAGGTACCCGGTACAGAAGGATATGCAGCGGCAGGACAAAGATTTGTCGCTGCCACGCTTGCCCTGGACTTCCGGGAGCTGCACCAGGACTTCATGCCTTTCTTTCCGCAGACACCGGGTTATATCCTGGATATCGGAGCCGGTATCGGCAGGGATGCAGCCACCTTTGCCGGTATGGGACATTCGGTAATCGCGGTTGAACCGCTGGTCAGTTTCCGTCATACCGGAATGAACATGTACCCCGCTTCGGGTGTTGAATGGATAGATGATGCCCTGCCCGCATTGCGTATGCTCGAGGGCATGGAAGACCGGTTCGACTTTATCCTGGTCTCCGGCGTATGGCATCATATCTGCCCGGAAGAGCAGCAGGCCGCAGTAGCAAGAACGGCGACGCTGCTGAAACCCGGCGGTATATTGGCACTGTCGTTGCGCAACGGGCCGGCCGGTGTAGGCGGCCATGTGTTTCCGACCAATGGCAGGCAAACGATTGCCACTGCAGGCCAATACGGGTTGACGCCCCTGTTGTGGCTGGAACACCAACCCAGTATGATGCCTGGCAAACAGGCTGTATACTGGACCAAACTGGTTTTAAAGAAACAGGGCGATAAGGAATGAATACCTAACCGAACATTCAATCAAGGAGCGCATATGAACACCGTAAACCATGACCTTGCCGGCAGGACACTGCACATTACGAAAACGCTGGACGCTACCCCCGAAATGGTATGGACTGCATGGTCCAAGCCGGAACATTTGGTACATTGGTGGGGTCCCGAAGGCTTTACCTGTACCATACAATCGATGGACTTCAACCCCGGCGGCGAATGGCTGCTTACCCTGCAGGGACCCGATGGCAAAAGATACCCGAACAAAAGTATCTTCCGCGAGATCATCCCCCTGCAGCAGATCAGCTTCCGGCACTATAACCCGGCCTATATGGCCACTGTCCTTTTCCAGCCAGAAGCGCAGGGCACGCGTATCGACTGGACAGTAGCGTTCGAAACTGCGGCACTTTTCGACACCATCGTGAAAACGTTTAAGGCAGACGAAGGCCTGGTGCAGAACATACACAAGCTAGAACGTTACCTGGAGCGTAGCCGCTGATCCGCAGACAAGCCGGCTGGTACCTATTCTTCAATCCCCCGAACTTATGACGGTAACAGAAACTCTCGAACAACTTAAGGCGCTAAGCAATGAGAAAATGCTGGCACACAACCGCAAACACGGAGCCGGCGATAACCAGTTTGGCGTTAAGCTGGGTGATATCCGCAACCTCGCCAAAAAGATAAAAACAAACCATGAGCTGGGCCTTGAACTCTGGAATACCGGCATCGCAGACGCCAGGCTGCTGGCCACCCTGATCCTGCAACCCACGCTATTGCCTTATAAGCAACTCGACAATATGGTAAAGGCCGAAACCTTTGTACCCGTAGCCGACTGGTTATACAGCAATGTGATCAAAAACCACCCGAACAAGGAACAACTGCGTAAGGACTGGATGACGACGAAAGATCCGATGCGTGCGCGTGCCGGCTGGAGCCTTACAGCCGGCTGCGTGGTCAGAACACCGGAACTGCTCGACCTGCCAGCCCTGCTGGACAGGATCGAAAAAGAAATGCCCGTTGCAAAACCTGAGGTACAATGGACCATGAACACAACCCTGGCCCAGATCGGCATTCATCATCCCGAATACCGCGACCGCGCTGTCGCCATCGGCCAAGCCCTGGGTATCTATCGCGACTACCCGGTATCCAAAGATTGTACCTCGCCCTTTGCCCCGGTTTGGATCGCAGAAATGGTACGCAGGCAGGGATAAGCTTACCTACAAATAATAATTACCACACATGACTAAAAGCAAACTTTCATCCGCACAACAGGAAGAACTGATCGGCATATTGAAAACCCGCTTCAGCAAACATACCCCACGCCACAAAGGTATAGACTGGGACAAAGTAGAGACCAGGCTGCAAGCCGCACCTGCAGTGCTCTGGAGCTTAAACGAAATGGAACTGACCGGTGGCGAGCCCGATGTAACCGGCTTCGATAAAAAGACCGGCACCTACATCTTCTGCGATTGCTCGGCCGAGAGCCCCAAAGGCCGGCGCAGCGTATGTTACGACCATGAAGCACTGGCCTCGCGCAAAGAACATAAACCCCAGGACAGCGCCGTTAATATGGCCGGGGAAATGGGTATTGAATTACTGACCGAAGCCCAATACCGCGAGTTGCAGCAATTGTTCCCTTTCGACCTCAAAACATCGAGCTGGATCGTTACCCCCGATGCCGTCCGCGAACGGGGAGGCGCACTTTTCTGCGATCGCCGTTACGATCATGTATTCACCTATCACAACGGTGCAGAATCCTATTATGCCGCCCGTGGTTTCCGCGGCACGCTCCGGGTATAACCGGGACTAAAGCCCGGGAACAAAACAGGTTTTTTTACGGTAAATAAAATTTCCATAAAAGTTCACCATAATGCATCGGCGAACAAAGCAGAGCTTTGTTCCCATAAAAACAAATGTATTATGGCACGTAACGATGTAAAAGGTAAAACAGTTTTAATTACCGGGGGCGCCAAGAACCTGGGCGGCCTGCTGAGCCGCGACTTCGCGGCTAATGGAGCTAAACTGGCGATTCACTACAACAGCGAAAGCGCAGGTGACGAAGCCCGGAAAACCCTGGAAGAGGTTCAGGCCGCGGGCGCAGAAGCCTTTTTGTTCCAGGCCGACCTGACCGATATCCGGAATATCGCCCGGCTGTTCGATGAGACCAAAGCCCGCTTCGGCGGTATCGATATTGCCATCAATACCGTAGGCAAGGTTTTAAAGAAACCCTTTACCGATACCACCGAAGCAGAGTACGACAGCATGAGCGATATCAATGCCAAGAT
Source organism: Taibaiella chishuiensis (assembly GCF_003014535.1). GTDB lineage: Bacteria > Bacteroidota > Bacteroidia > Chitinophagales > Chitinophagaceae > Taibaiella > Taibaiella chishuiensis. The sequence goes on from NZ_PYGD01000005.1 coordinate 327,640, forward strand.
TGCTTACTTCTTTATCCAGGAAGCGGGCAGGAAGCTGAACGATAACGGCAAGATCTGTACCATCGTAACCTCGCTGCTGGCTGCATACACCGGTCTGTACTCTACTTACGAAGGTTTGAAAGCGCCCGTAGAACACTTTACCCGTGCGGCCTCTAAAGAATTCGGGCCTAGAGGTATTTCGGTAACGGCAGTAGCCCCCGGCCCTATGGATACCCCGTTCTTCTATGGCCAGGAAAGCCCCGATGCCGTGGCCTATCATAAGTCGGCAGCGGCCCTGGGCGGCCTGACCAATATCGCCGACATCGCGCCATTGGTCAGCTTCCTGGTAACCGACGGCTGGTGGATAACCGGACAAACCATTTTTGCCAACGGCGGTTATACAACCCGCTAACACAGCAACAGGCTGTGCAGTAGCTGCACAGCCTGTTCTTTTTCCCACGCTCGTATTATGCTAAATATGTACTAGCTTTACGGCATTAAAATTGTTTTATAAATACGGCTACCCACTGCAGAAGCGATCGAAAGCTTTTGCCCCGGCGCCCGGAATTCCGGGTGTTGTGTTATAGTATTATCCTTATTTTATAAAACAAGATCCCATGGCATCTTTTCCTAAAATCGCTGTAATCGGCGGAACCGGTAAATCCGGGCAATTCCTGACCCGCGAACTGATCAGGCAACAAATTCCCTTCCGCATCCTGTTGCGTCACCCAGAACGTTTTACTATCAACGACCCGCTTATCGAAATCGTACCCGGCGATGCCCGGGACGGTAGTGCCGTACAACGGCTATTGCAAGGCTGCCATGCCGTAATCAGCATGCTGGGCCAACCTGCCGGCGAATCGCCGGTCTTTAGCCAGGCTACCCGGAACATACTGGCGGCTATGGCATTTTATGATATCCGGCGTTATATCGTTACCACGGGTTTAAGTGTCGATGCACCTGGCGATAAAAAAAGCGAACGCGTTAAAGCCGGTACCGAATGGATGAAAAGCCATTACCCGCAAACTACCGCCGATAAACAGGTTGAGTATGAGACCCTGCGCAGCAGCAGCATCGACTGGACCATGATACGCTTGCCCATGATCGGGCAAAGCGACGAAGAAGGAGCATTACAGGTAAGTCTTACCGATTGCTCGGGCGACAAGATCAGCGCTGGCCGCCTGGCCCGTTTTGCTATCGGTTGTCTTACCGGCAACCAATACCTGCAACAGGCTCCCTTTATTGCTAATGGCTGAACCCGCGGCATAAAAAAATAAATTTCGTGTACATTAAAAAGCCCGGCTATACTATAGCCGGGTTTCTCTTTCGGAACCAGCTTACATTGTAGCTCGTCGGGCCCAAACCGGCTATGGCAAATACTTCCAGGCGCCACCTTCTTATTCCTGTCAATAGCTAAGCGCCCGACAACCTGCGCATTAACAGCTCCAGGGGCCCGTTTCCAAACCTGCGGCCCCATACCTTACTGAACCAGCAACTCAATACAAAGTAAACCGTGGAAAACGCCAGGATAACCCAGGGACTTAAGAGCGAAGGGTAGCTATGTGCATCGATATAAGAGCGACCGGTAATCCAGGCCAGCAGCAGCATACCCAGGGTCAGGTGCGCCACATAATGGGTCAGGGTCATACGGCCGGTACCGGCAAGCGCCTCTAAAAAAGGAAGACCGGTAAAACGCCGGCTCAGCGCCACTGATGCAGCGATCAGCATCAAACCGAAACCCGTTGTAGACAGGATAAAGGGCAGGAAAGGCGGCAGGTAATCGGCCTGCATAAAAAAGAGCAGGTCTGCATTCCCGGAATAATGGCTAACCAGGGTTTCGGCCAGGTTTATGGAGAGGAACAGGCATAACCCTGTGATGCCCACCTGGAGCAGGGTACGGCGTTCTGTCCAGTTCAGCCGTCCCAGGTACATACCCGTTGCAAAATACGCAAACCAGGGCAGTACGGCATTCCAGCCATTGTAGAACAGGTTACGTAAAAAGCCGGTTATCGTCCAGAAGTCCTGGTACACCAGCGTTTCAAAATGCCAACCCTTTTCAAAAGGCAATAAGGGCAACAAGGCATGAAAACATACGACGCTCAACACCGCTACCCATATATAATACCGGCGGGGCATAAATAACATTACTATTGCCAGCAGCATATACACTGCGTAGAAATGCAGAATATCGGCCGGCCACCACAGCGACAGCAATAACCCGAGCACAAAAAGAAAAGCCGCTCTTTTAAGGATCACGGACCGCAATTTTAGCCGCGCGGTTATATCGTATCCCGCTGCCCTACCCGACATCAATGCAACGCCCAGCCCGGCAAGCATAACAAATACTGTACTGGAATTACCGCTGAATAAAGCGAGTAGTTTACCCGCGGTGCTGGTATCGGTATAACTGCCCATTACCATATTGAAGTTAACGATGAACATACCGAATATCGCGTATGCCCTTGCCAGGTCGAAACCTTGGATCCTTGTTTTCATATTGTTACGAATTGGATCCAAAATTCCGGCAAGCGTTAACAACAATATTTGACCTGGATCAAATATTATATCCGGGCTCTTATGCGGCTCAGGGTTTCGAGCGAAATGCCAAGATAGGAGGCGATGTATTTCAACGGCACCTGCAATACGATATGCGGGTCTTTATCCAGCAATGTGCGGTAACGCTGTTCGGCGTTGCAGGTATGAAATTCAAACAGCCGCTCTTCAAGCCATACCGCGTATAGTTCGGTAAGCAAGAGATCGAAACGCAGCAGGTCGGGGTATTTTTGCTTAGCGGCTTCGAAGGCCTGGTAATCGGTAACTGATGCCGTAACTTCGGTGATGCACTGTACAAATTCGCGGCCGGGCCGTTGCAGGATATAACTATCAAAAGCGAGTGCGAGGTCATCGGCAAAAAAGAAGGCGGTGGTAATTTCCCGGTCGCCATCGAGGTAGTATCTGCGGGCAATCCCATCAAGGATATGATAACTCTTGCGGGCCGTCTCGTCCTGGCGCAACAGGAAGCTGCCTTTAGCAAAGGTGCGGGTAACGGAAATGTTTTCCAGGGCGGCCAGGGCGCCGGGCGCCATATGTGCGATCAGTTCATCTACTTTATCGGAGCCAGGGATCATCATCAGGAATTTATGTAGTCTGCAAAATTAAGTTGTGTGGTTTAATCTTCCTACCGGGTAAAGTATACCTGTAACGCATCCGGGATTTGTGGATCGGGGCATGCTGTGCCGTCCCGGCTAAAGCGGCAGACATCGCCTGCTTACTGCTAATCCACCCTAAAGCCTGATAAAACCTGTCTCCTGTTTATAACCGCTCCTGCTACGGCTGGTCTTATACCCTTGTTCTAAAGTTGTAGACCGGCGTTCTGCACTGAGCCGGCCAGCAGGCTCCAGGTATCCGGGTACGCGCGCGCTATCCAGTTTTACAGGGGCATTTTATACCCCTACGACGCTGGATCTTTGAGTCTCACAAAACCAAACCCAATGAAAAAATTTTTGCTTTCGCTGAGTCTCGTAGCCGGGACGTTTTTTGCACAGGCTAATTCGCTGACCGTCCAAAGTCTTATACCCGGCAATGTGACGCTCCGGTTTTATGGCGTAAACCCCGATGGATCGGGTTTTACCACGCTGCCTATAACCTTTTCGACCGGCTCTCATCCTTATGCCAACCCGACCTTGCTTCCCGGCGTTATAGGCGCGCAGGCTGCCGGACGGGTAACCGAAGCGTTCGGCGTTTGTAATCCCTACGATCTCGCCCTGGGTTCTCCTAATATCGGGACGGTACAATCCTCACAAGTGGTGGGTTCGCTTAATGACTGCAATAATCATAGCGTCTTTACCATGAGCTGGAATGAACAAGCCGCTTCGCCCTACAACGCGGTAATCCTGATCTTTTAAATAGTACGGTGCTTTGTATCGTAACAACTGTCTTGCCGGTGTACGGCAAGACAGTTGTTTTTCCGGCATACCTAAAACACCACTGTTCGTAACGAGACGCCACGAACAGTGTCTTAGCAACAGGAATAATAATCAAAGCCAAGCCTGTATCCCTTGCCCGGCTGTCACCGGTACAACGTTATCGGCAGTATCAGTTCCTTTTGATGTCCCCGTCTTCAGTTAATATTGTTTTACCATCTTTTAGCACCTCTAATATAGCGTCGGGAGTATCCGTAGATCCAATTTCGATAATAGAAACTGCGTATGTGTAAGCATTGTTTTTAAAAGTTATCGTATGATTGCCGCCGCTTCCATGAAATTCTAAAACTCCATTTTCTACTATTATGTCCGGCTCACTTTTGGCCTGCCGTATTTTCCATGCCGCATACCTGTAAATGCCATCCGCCTTTTTGTCGATTCTTATTTTATAGTGCTTTGTAAAAATTAAATAAAGCGGCTTATTAAACTGCTGCAATGATTTTGGCAATTGGTTTCTATTATCCTGAATTGCATGAACAAGCAACTGTTTTTCCCGAGGAGATTGATAGTTAACGGTCATGATTTTTCCTTCATCGCTAATCCAAAGTATTCCATTCTCTAACATAATTCCTCGCCAACCCACTTCAGACCAGTCGTCTATTTTTGATTTCGCAACAAGGTCTATCAACGCTCTATCAAAGATGTCGTCAAAGCGCCGGATAAAATCATTTTTATGCTTCACATCCTTTAAAGGATACTCCCTCCTTAAGGGATAATAAACCAGGTCAGCGATTTTTCTTTTGCTTTTTGTTTTAAATACCCTGATCAGTTTTTCGATAGATTGTATTTGTTCTTCTTTCAGTGTGCTATCCTGTCCAAATACAGTTGTACCCGTTATGATCAAAATTGATAATAAAACAAGAATTGACTTCATGGTCATAGTGATACAATATTAGAATTACAGCCAACCCGAATATAGATACAAGTGTTCAGGTTTCAAAATCCTCACATTAAGTCATGAAAAATTATTCATCAATCAATTGCAATAATAGCGCGCTTTAGGTGTTTGAGGTATGCCGTGTAGCTAGGCCAGGGATCGCACCGGGGTGATGGCTACAAAAGCGGCTACTATTTAAGTGCGTCCCCAGGCCTGCACTCCTATGAGTATTAATAATACACGAATGAATTCGCACGTCACCAAACAATACTCCAATAGATTATCTTACGATTCTTTCTACTTATAGCAACTCCTTTAGAAAAACCATTTTTCCAGTTTTCAGGCATTTGAATGAAAGGCTTAAGAGATTTGTATTCGTCAAAAAATTGCCCAGCTTTGGCTTCTAGGACAAAGAGATCGAAAGTACTATCCAAGCCGCAGTCCGTGAGATTATGACCTTTATATTTGATGAAATTCGGTACTGGTTTCATATCTGCATAGCAGTCTCTATTAATTAGAAGACTGTCTGTTTCAGAAAGCCGAACGCCGTTTTCAACAGTATACTTATCCAGGAACCGATTAACGACAAGTAGACATGTATCAGAGGATTTGTACTTTACGGTTTTCTTCTCCTCCAAGTGAATGACCATAGAGTCTAAATCCTGTAAAGGCACTCCATTTTCATATAAATAAAGCCCGATCCTGTTTTGTCCAATATCGGTATTAGCAACGGTAGAAGAAACTATAGTTGTTATTTTTTCAGGGAATTGACTAGTGAAGCTTCGATCAAACTCCGATTTTAATCTAAGATAATTTTCATTAGCTTCTTCATCAGCCCTATAAGTACTATTGCAACCTAAAATGCTTAGTCCCACGCCCAATAATAATGATGTAAAATGTTTCATTTATTTTTTTTGCAAAAATGGTTTTGATGAGTTTAACTAACGCACCTCCGATACCTGAACCCGTTGAAATATTTGAATTATTAATCCTTAACGTTGTTTTTGGGTGCTGCCCGGTTTGCTGGACCGCACATCGGGCATATTGCTGAATAATAAAATTTACGATTTTCAACTACAAATCGTGACAACAAAAACAACCGGTGCCTATCGTATCCGCTGTTTTTATAGCGACACAGGGAAGGGTTATCTTCGTTGAGCTTGTTCCTCGATCAGCAATGAGATACGGCTTAAAATGTACCTCTCCCGAAAAGCAGCTAGGACGTCTAATAAGCCGTGACTATTGTGGTAGGTCACAACCAGGTGCTACGACCAGAAGAGAGCCTATCCTAAAACTCGTGTTTTCTGTCAATAATAAATGATTGCAACCTTAAAGTAGAAAAGAGAAACTAATCTATTCCTTTTTTCTCGAGCTCCAATAAGATTTATTAAGGGTGATATACAAGATCAAAACCAGGAATATTCTTATTTCTATTCTAGGTGTGCGAAATTCGAATTTACCAATCTGCAGAGAAAAGCCGGGCATTATTAAAGCAGGCAGGAATTTAGCTGCAACAAATGTTCCAAGTACCAAAACCACCCCCGTAAACATTACGCCGTATTTAGAACTAAAACAATAAATTAAAATATTAACTCCAAACAATACCAATCCTATCCAATCTCTAAATTCTAAAATATGGACTCCCCACACATATGTAGCCCATGAATATATCAACATCACTCCAAGAATTAAAACTGGCAAGTACTTAATATGTTTATATATCATAGATTAAAATCAAATTGTTACATTAGTCATTAGCTCCAACTTAAGCAGAAGCGCCAAACCCAAAAGTTCTTGTACCTACTTTCTGCTCAACTCCAAAGCCGCTAACCAAGCCTACAGCATTTTGCTTATTCACAACCGATGCTTCGGCTTTTACGGTTGCGCTGCCCATCTCAACTGATATATTTCCAGACACTGTTGTTGTTCCATTGCTTGATTGCGAAACTGACGCTCCTAAATTTCCTCCAGGTGTTTTTATTGACGCTTCTGCGGTTACTGTTGTTTCTCCTTTTTGATTGATTTGTACCCCTCCAGCAGCGCTACCAATAAGAGTTTTTACTTCCGCTTTTTTCTCCACACTAGATTCCACACTGAAATCAAATTTAAAAAATGAAGGCCCACCCTGATTCGTATTAGTATGAGTTAAGTAATTCATCCAATCTCCCGCATTTGTTTTTACAGTTACTGTTGGCTTTATGGATTTTCCATCTTCCTTCATTTCAACATATGCACTTCCACCTATATTAACAGAATTTGCTAAATTTTGAAAATTTGCTTTTAATTCTCTCCAGGCTTGATTTATTTCCGGTTGTATTGAGAAGGACTCCAGTCCCTCCAACTCAATATGAGAAGTTACCTTATTCTCAGAAAATGCGTAGGTACTATTGTGTACATATTTTTCCGATAACGGATCAACCTGCCAGAACCTGCCTATAGTTGGGTCATGTTCGCGGTATTTGAAGCTATAGATATTAATGCCGAAGTCATTATCATGTCGCTGTCCCTGGAATTTAATATCGTTCCTGGGTAGATTGGACTGCCCTGCCTGCTCGAGATGGATCGTCAATCCAAACGGATAATAATGATCCTCTTCGAGCAGTTTGCTGGTATAATGTTCTACACGCATATTGTCGAACCATACGTTTTTGCCGATCGTCTGGTTGTCGATATAGATGATTACATAGGACGGTTGGATAACGTTGTTGCCCACCGTACCTGGACCGATCGTTACCGAGCCGCTGTTGTGCCAGCCGGAGGGGCCTCCGCCCTGTACCTGGATCGATCCGCTCAGTCCGGTTACCAGTTGCATTTTGCTATCAAAGAACAAGTAGTTGATGTGCGCCTTGGGCACCATCGGGTTGTCGTTGCTCTGCAGGCCCCGCAGCTGTTCCGGCAGTACCGGGTTGGACAACAGTCCGCTAATGGTCTTCAGGTTGTCGGGCAGCTCGCTTACCGGTGTGCCCGCATAGGTGCCGCCGCCCATCAGCGCATTCATTAACGAACTGATGATCGGGCCTGCTCCACTCTCTTCCTGCGTCTGGTTCTCGCCTTCGTAATAGCTGTCGGCACTGATCTCGAACTTATCGCCCGGCATCACTTTCAGCATGATGGCCGTGCCTACCTGCGTATTGGGATTGCCACCTTCCAGCCGTGCCGCCATGCCATCGTCAGGGTTGGTGCTGCCCGGTTTGCTCTCCCGCACATTGGGTATGTTGTCGAATACCAGTTGCTCTACACCGGCTGTGGCCATTTCGTGGCGCGCCAGGTAATCCCGGTTGATGGGCTCGGCTGTTACGGTGCTGCGCACATTACCCAGGTGATCTTTTACGAAGTAGTCATATACAAAACGCGTCAGGTGTGCTGTGGTGTCGTTGGCTATGGGTCTTGCACGGCCCTCTTCGTTGGTGATGTACTGCAGCACATCGCTCTTGTACACGAAATTACCGAAATAATCATATAAGGTGATCACGCCGGCACTGTCCAGTTTTTTGCGTAGCAGGTTACCACCTGCATCGTAGGTGTAGTAGATGCTGCCTTTGCCGGTGACGGTGATGGCCGCCGGTTTGTTGAGGTGGTTGTAGCTTACGGTAAGGCCTTTGTTGTCGTCCCGCGTCATGTTACCATTCTGGTCGTAGGTGTATTCGATGGCCTGGCTCACCCCGTTGCGGAAGTCGGGCAGCCCGTTGATGGCCGTGCCGGCGTCTTCTACGCTTTGTAACTGGTTGCTGTTGCTGCCGTATTGGTAGCTGAGTATATCCATGTTTTGAGCGGCTCCCGGGTAGCTGCCGCCTTTCTGGTTCATGGTTTTGATATTGCCGTTGAGGTCGTAGCTGATGTTGGAGGCGGTATAGTTCCAGTCGGTATTGACCCAGTTACCACCCGACAGGTGCCGGTGCTCGGCATGGGTAAGCCGGTCCAGGCTATCGTACGTATAGCCATAGGCATGTTTTTTGCCATCGCCCCCGCTCCAGGTGATGCCCGCTATATTGCCATTGTAGTGTTTGTCGCGGAAGCCCCATTCGTAACGCAACCGTTCGTCGAAGAAGCGGCTGATGGTGGGCTGGCTATGGTCCTCGGCGGCGATATGGGTCAGAAAGCCGCGGATGTTGTACTCGTTGAGGGTCATACAGGCACGGCCATCTTTTACCACTACCCGGTTCAGGTGGTCGTAGCTGTAGTTGGCGATGTTGAAGGGGTTGCCATTGATCTTTTGTTCCAGTTTGCCCACCAGGGTGTTGCCGCCACC
>NZ_PYGD01000006.1 GCF_003014535.1 Taibaiella chishuiensis
TGGCTTTCTGTGAATTTTGACTTTTTCATTGCTTCAACTTTAAAGTTAGTGTTTTTATCTACTTTTAAACACTACGGTTTTAAGGGAAGCTTACAGTTCCTCGCGGCTGTGGGCTTTACGCTGCTATCCTTCACGCGGCGCCCGCTCCTGGATGATCCGAATGAAAGGAAATTCCCAAAAAAATCGGCTATATAGTAGAACTAAGTGGCAGAAACACTATCAAACTTGCTGAAGACATTCAAAATGACAATACTTTAGGCAGCATATTAGGCACAGAAGAGAACGGAAAAATGCTTGACGGTATTTGTGACAGAGATCTGCTATTGGAGCTAAATAGCTTTTTAGTAGATGGCAATAGCACCAATTTTAGAAACCGCATATGTCACGGATTAATGTCACCATTCGAGATAGATTACTACGGTGTCTATTTATGGTGGCTTGTTTTAAAAATGATAAAACAAACTTCTAACTATTTCAAAATATCCGAAACATAAAAAATAGAATAAAATACTTGATGAAAAGCGATACTAACTCTCAGCCTTAATCAGGTAGAGAAGAATTGGCCTGCCTGTTTCTTCGTCCTTTTCGAGTTTGATTAAGCCGTTATTAAATTGCCATGAAAGCTGAACGGGAGCCTCTGCATAAGCAAATTCTTTCTTCTTAGTTTCAATATCCTCTTTGGTATAACTGCCGCCGAAGAACGTGCATACTTCCTCAACAAGCTTTTCGGTTTCGGTATAATAAATAAATCGTGAGTAGTTTTTAAATGTCCTTTTAAAAACGATCATCACACACTTCTCCTCTTCATAATACTGATAAACTCCATAATTGAAAAAGTCGAAATAGAAAACCGGTAGTTTAGCCACATAGGTCACAAAATTATTTTCTTCAGATGCAGGAAACGTTTCCTCAATATACTCCTTCTTGAAAAAGCTAAACGCTTCACTTATAAAATTATCTGGCGTTGTTCTGACGTGAATTACTTGCTTAATCTGCTGCAGAAACTCTTCGGGAGTTAATATCGGAACAGGCAAATTAAACTCGTTGTATAATACCTTACTTTTTGTGCGTAGCTTCTTATCAATAGCGACAAAGTAATCGCAATGGCCACCATAAAAAGAATGTTCGCCATCGGCTTGAATGTTTTGCATGTTATCAGTGGGTTTAGGAAGTCCGTCAGCTTTATATCCCATTATATCAAGCATCAAATACGCCGTTGTATAAAAGTCGTAATAGGTGTATGATTCTTTCTGGTTTTTGAGGGCTGTTTCAACATATTCCAAGAACGTCATTTTAATATTCTTGGATAGGAGAAAATCATCAATGTTTTTTAACACCTGGTCGGCATCCCAATTGCCTGAGTTTGCTTCTAATTTGAAGCCGTATTCTCCCAAAGATTTCCGGAAGTCTTTATAGTAATTGCCATTATTAAGGAGGTTATTCATGAAAGGGCCAAAGTCTTTCATGAAGTCCCACATAGTAGAGTTGCTATTCAAATTGGGGAACATTTTTGAAAGCATTTCCTTGTTTTCTTCTGTTACTTCTATACCTGTCGGTTGCAGTTCGAAAAGTGTTTTTATTAGTTGCCCCATATTTCCAAGTCCCAACTCCTGTGTATCTTCATCCAACTGTGAGAACATTTTTTCAAAATCAAAATCTGCTAAAACGTTAGTCACTTCGTTTTCTTTTTCACCTTCAAAATATTCCTGAGGTGTTCCAAATAATGGTTCAATGTTTTCTTTCCCCCAGCGAATTAGGTGTTTGCCAGATAAATAATCCAGCTTTTCTAAATCCATATTGAAGTAAACGTTCTCTGGTGAGTAGCTTTTCATCAGGTCTTTAAAGTGCGCCGGAGAATAGGGAAATAGTAGCTTTTCTTTATGTTCGGCAATAAAGTCGTTGAGTTCCTTAAATTCCGGCCTTTTCAAGTTGCTAACTACGTTCCAATCAAGATATATACGAATCATTGTTTTCTCAGTTTGACAGTACGTTATGAATCATCAGACTTTTGGATGATATATACTCAAAAATACAAAAATGATTCCAGCCTATTGTTATATTGAAAGACTTATAAATGATGCAATGCATTCCCCCGCGTGAGGGATAGTAGCGGTAGCCCACAGGCCATCCCATTAGTAACAAATTTATTTGTCTTAAATTTGAACCTCAATCACCAACCATGACTGATATTCAAGAACTTATTCGTGATCTTACCGCTTTCCGTAATGAAAGAGACTGGAATCAATTTCATAATCCTAAAGACCTGGCACTAGCCATTAACATTGAAGCGGGCGAGTTGCTGGAGCTGTACCTGTGGAAACATGCCGAAGAGGCTAATGTGGAAAAGGTAAAGGAGGAGCTGGCAGATATTTTATCCTTTGCGCTGCTGCTGGCTGATAAATACAAGCTGGATGTAAAGCAGATTGTACAGGATAAAATTAAGAAGAATGGAGAAAAATATCCGGTTGATAAAGCCAAAGGAACGGCTAAGAAGTATGATGAACTATGAGCACAGTCTTCCCTGAAGTATTAATAGATATATCGGAGCCTTACTCTTTCAGCAAGGAGGGGCTTGAGCAAATAAAACAAAACCGCTGGGCCATAAACCAATGGCCGCTTGTGTATTTTATAGATAGCAAAGGGCAAAAAAAGAAATGCTATATTGGTGAATCTACCCATGCTATAACACGCATCGCCAGCCACCTTGCCAATAAGAAGAAAGCGGTTCTGGACCAGGTACTACTGATTGGTAGCGACTGGTTTAATAAATCAGCTACACTTGATATAGAGTCGACTCTTATCCGCTATATGTCGGCCGAAGGAAGCTATGACTTGATGAATGGCAACTATGGACTAAAAACGCATAATTATTACGAGCGCAAAATATACCGCGAAGTATTTAGCCGGATATGGGAACAGTTGATAGAACGGCAGGTAGTACGCCGCTCCCTGACGGATATTGAAAACTCACAGATATTTAAATACTCTCCTTACAAATCGCTAAACGAAGATCAATACAGATCATTGCTGGAAATGCTGGACGGCCTTACCACTAAACAGTCCAACAGGATATTTGTAAGCGGAAGCGCAGGTACGGGCAAAACCATACTGGCTACTTACCTGATGAAGCTGCTGAAATCGGATATCGACCTGTCTGACAACGAGGAAGAGCTGGATAGCAGCAATGGTACTTTGCGGGAAATACGCTACATCAGGCGATTTCAACAACAATACCCCAATGCCCGGATCGCGTTAGTGATTGCGATGGATTCGCTGCGCGCCACGCTAAAGGATGTATTCAGCAAGATGCCCAACTTAAATGCGGGCATGGTCATTAGTCCCTCCGATACCTTTAAAGGTCCGAAATACGACCTGCTGATTGTAGACGAAGCACACCGCTTACGGCAATACAAGAATATTAGCTGGATGGGCGCATTCAAAAAGAACAATGAAAAACTGGGGCTTGACAATACAGGAACTGAGCTGGATTGGATATCAAGCAATAGCAAGAACCAGATATTCTTTTATGACCGCGACCAGGAAGTACGTCCTTCGGATATAGATGAAAGCCGTTTTCTAGATCTGTTAAAGAATAAGGCGACACTAAAGCTAAAGCTCCGTTCGCAGATGCGGGTAATGGGCGGTGCTGACTACATTACTTTTGTAGATGAACTGCTGCGCCTGAAGCGGGAAACAACCGAACACTTTGAAGTAGACGAATATGAATTGAAAGTGTTCGATTCAATTATTGATATGCAGCATGTGCTACAAGAAAGAGAGCGGAAATATGGCTTATGTCGTATGATCGCAGGCTACTCCTGGCCCTGGTCTTCCAAGAAAGATAAGAAGGCAATGGACATAGAGATTGAAGGCATTCATTTTCAATGGAACCAGGTAAGTCGTGACTGGATCAATTCGCTTACGGCTGTAAACGAGATTGGTTGTATTCATACAACGATGGGCTATGATCTAAATTATGGTGCCGTCATATTCGGGCCTGAGATCAGCTATAACCACGCTAAACAATGTATCGAAGTTGACCCTGATCAGTACTATGATAAATACGGTAAACAGGGAGTGGATGACAAGCAACTAAAAGACTATGTCATTAACATCTACAAGAATATGATGTATCGTGGTATCCGCGGTACATTCGTATATGCCTGTGATGCTGCATTACGCGACTACCTGAAAAAACATATACCCACCTTTGGCGCAAAGACTGCTGCAACACCTGCATTCAGAATATTATCGGCGGAAGAGGCGCTTGACAATAGTCGTGCTGTAGCCTTATTAAATATAATGGCCGCTGCCGGTAGCTTCAGCGATAACCAACTACCGGAACAGCAGCAATGGATAGAGCTACCCAATGACATAAAAGATATAGATAATCATTTTGTGTGCAAGGTAGTAGGCGAATCAATGAATAAGATAATCAAAAACGGTTCCTATTGTCTATTCCGGCGCGATACCGGCGGTAGCCGGGAAGGAAAGATCGTATTAGTGCAAAGCACGGACATACAGGATGCGGATTTTGGCTCGGGCTACACGATGAAGGAATATCATAGCAGCAAGCAAACTACAGAAGAAGGCTGGCGACATGAATCCATCACTCTAAAGCCTTTGTCAGATGACCATAGCTATAGGGATATTGAGTTGTCGGAAGATGCATTACTGTCTTTGAAAGTGGTTGGTATTTTTGAGCAGGTATTGTAGTGCCGTTAATGGTATTCCCCCTGTGTTGGGCTTCGCAGCGACATCCTTTTTTGAAGACCTTCGACAGGCTCGGTACGGGTTGTGTGAAGCATAAGATATAGCGGATAGCCCGGCCCCGGTTTAGGTTTTGAAATAGGACAGTTATTATGGACGCTAGGCTACAAATTACACCAGCGCTGCATTTGCCCATCGGCCCTACACCGTGGAGACACCCATACCATAAAAACAGTCCTTAATTTTTTTTCAACACCAGCGACGGCAATACGATCTTCGATTCTTTTTGTTTGGCCTCGTCTTTCCAATACACTATGAAGTTCACCTTGGCTGCGGTAATGCTGAAACCGCCATGGTAGCGCTCCTCCAATGCGGTCTTAAAGCTTTGGGAGTATTTAAGAATGAGCTCGCCATTTAAATTTTCCAATCCATCAGCTGCCGGCTTTAAGGATGCACCGCTGAAAAGCGGGTCGATCCGGTGTTGTACATATTCAAAATAGCCCAGTTGTACATCGCGGTGGGTGAGGTGCAGGGTTATTTGCTGCGGTTCGGGATACGGGGTCTGATCGTCATTGAAGACCAGTCCATCTACAGCAAAGGACTGAAGATAGCGGCCATGATAGTGTATAGACAAATTGGATTTAGCCCGGGTAATGGCTACGTAAAACTGCCGCTTGTCCTCGTCGGTAGCCGGTGTAAAATGCTGCAGCAAAAGGTACACGTTATCAAACTCCTTGCCCTTGGCTTTATGAATGGTAGACACATATACCACATCGGTATTGATGTCCAGGAAATCCTCGACCTTGGATTCGAACAAGAAAGCCTTCCAGTCGCTTTTATATTTTTTAACGGTATTCACTTCTTCAAAAGCTTTGATGGCGGCATAAGCCAGGTCTTTCTGGGCGCTGGTATGGATATGCGCCTTTAAGCGACGTTTGGCGTCGGCCCAGTCTTCATCCGTTATCGAAGGACTACCGGTGTTGCCATCGATTATATCCGAAAAATAGCGAAGCTCGTACAGGTTACTAAGGATAAACCCATCGTTGGACTGAACCAGCTTTGCCCGCAGACCTTGCTGCAAAAGCAGACCAGAGAGCAACAGGGCCTCCTCATTTGTTTTGGTAAGCACGCAGGTAGATCCCGATAATGCAGCCTCACCTATCCTACGGGCAAGTGGAACGATGATATTACTATGAGCGTACTGTGTTATCTGGACAAGACCATTTTGCCGCTGGCTGGCAAAGCCGGGCTCCGTTTTCAGCCGCGGCCCTATGGTGCCGGCCCATTGGTTCGCCAGCGATACAATATTGTCTTTGCTCCGGTAGTTCTCAGTTAGTTCGTATTTAACAGCGCCATTACCGGTAATGAGGCGTTGCATATAGGCGCCGTTGGCGCCGCGGAATCCGTAGATGTTCTGGTCGTCATCACCCACCAGTATGACCCGCATTTCTTCGTTCTGCTGCATCAGGGCCTGTACCAGCGCATACTCATCCTGGTTCATGTCCTGGGCTTCATCTACTACTAATACAGATTTAGTAATTCTGAAAGTCTCTATTTCGCCAGCCCGTATTTTCTCTACCGCTGTATGGATGATATTTCCGGATTCACCCAGGCTACCTACCTTGCCTAGCACATCGAAGCAATAAGCATGAAAGGTCTTGATCTCGATATAATGGGCCGCATTGCCAATTAGTTCCAGCAGGCGTTTTTTAAACTCAGTGGCTGCAGCCCGGGAAAAAGTGAGCATCAGCATTTGCTCGTGTTTTACATCTTCTGCCATGAGTAGTGAAGCCAGCTTATGTACCAATAGCCTCGTTTTACCGCTCCCTGGCCCGGCGGCTACCACCAGGTACTGGCTGGCAGAGTCATTAATAATCTGCAATTGAGCCGTTGACAGGGCGCCAAATAATTTCCTGAACTTTTCGGGCGTTAAGGTGCGCTGGATCTCATCCTGGCGGCTGCCCGGAAAGTATTTTGATAAGAAGGAAGAATAGTTCAACCTGAAATAGTCGTCTACGAACTGCAGGGCTTCTTTGTAGTTGCGGATCATTTTCTTGGCATACTCCCCTACAATATGGATCTGCTGTACTTTCTGCTGGTAAAACTGTTTCAGCTTTTCATAATCGCTTTCTTTGTATTGTATACGGTTGTTCTTTTCGATACGCTCGATCGTGAGCCTATTGTGTACAACCAGGAAGCCGCCTTCAATTTTTATAGCCGCTATGCGCGAAAGGTAAAACAGGCTATCCTCCACGTCGTCGATAGTGGCTTGTAGCGAAAACATGCCCTGCTCCTTTTCGATCATTTCTTTCAACTCCTGTACCGAGAACTCTATCAATACCTCTTCCTGTTGTTGATCCGTGGCCGGCAATGCCGCAACCTTCCGGTGCAGGTAGCCGGTAATCAGCTTCGAGCACAAATGCCGTTTTTCCTGCTTTTCCTTTAAGGCCGTTTTATCAGTCAATAAGCCGATCTGTACATGATTCCCGGAATGCTTCAAATTGCGGCGCCTGATCCAGTTCTTAATTGCCCAGAAATTAAGAATCGTCTTCAACTGGTTAAGCGAAGCGTCTTTGATGCCGGCCTGAAGAAACAGCTCGATAATCTCTTTTAAATGATAAGCAGCTTCTCCATCCTGTAAGTACGTCAATAAAAGCACCTCCTGTTGTCTAAAGCTATCGAAGATGGCTGATGATTTAGCGGCAGATTCTGTCTTCCTGATAAAGGCGGTCAGATCTTTGGTATGGGCCAGTATTTTTTCTTCCCGCATCAATTCTATCACCCGGATCACCTGCTCTTTTGCAATGCCTAACTGATCGGACATATAGTCGATCCGGGATTCGGCTGCTTCGTCGGTGGAAAGCCTTTTGCTTTTGCTGGAAAACAGTTTTTTAATGATCCGTACTGCCTGTTCTTTCTGTATATCGGAAAAACTCCCTGATACATTGATCTTGTCAATAGCCTCCTGCGCATTTTTGCTGAGAATACTCGTAGCGAAAACACGGGGCGTGTTTTGCGCCCGTTTTAAATAGCCGGCATCTTCGAGGGCGGCAATGGCAGTAGTTACCCGGGTTTCAGTTTCATTGATGCTATCGTCCCAACCGGCCTTCCTGGCTATCTCCAGCGCCGAACTGGAAGCCCGGTCTCTTGTTCTTGTCAGATCCTTTATGGCTTTCCATACCTGGTTGATCTCTTTGCTGCTGATCTTGGTCTGGTTGAGTAAAATGAAGTGTTTGTCGAGGTCCTCTTCATTAAAGAGTACAAAACAATCGGCATGAATACGCTCATCACGACCGGCTCTGCCGGCTTCCTGTACATAGTTCTCCAACGAATCGGAGATGTCGTAGTGTATTACCGCGCCCACATCGCTTTTATCTACGCCCATACCAAATGCCGAAGTAGCCACCATAATGTTGACTTCGCCGGACATAAAGGCATCCTGGTTGCCCGATTTTTCCTCCTTATCCATTTTACCATGATAAGGTCTGGCCACCAAACCATCGCCGGCCAGCCTTTCCGCCAGCTTATACGCCCGTTTTGTACGCGACACATATACGATCGTAGGACAATCCTTTTCTTCGATGATACTGCGTAGCTGGTTATATTTTTCTTCTTCGTTGTCTTTACGATATACCTGGTAGTGCAAATTGGTCCTGGCGGCATCGGCCCGGAACACCTTTAGATCCAGCTGCAACTTTTCCCTGAAATACGACCTGATATCTTCTATTACTTTTTGCTTGGCAGTAGCCGTAAAACAGGAAACAGGAATAGTATAGTCCAGGCCTTTCTGTTGCTGCAGATTTTTGATAAAGTCGCCGATGTATAAGTAATCTACCCTGAAATCCTGTCCCCAGGAAGAAAAGCAGTGCGCCTCATCGATCACGAACCGGGCTATCTTTCTTTTGAGCAGCAATCGCTCGATGGTAACAGAACGGAGCGATTCCGGTGAAATATATAACAGGCTGGCCAATCCGCTTTCGATCCTTTCGACGGCTTTGCCCCGCTCTATGGGATCCAGCAAGCCATTAATGGTAACCGCTTCGGTAATACCTTTCTTTTCCAGGTTAT
Source organism: Taibaiella chishuiensis (assembly GCF_003014535.1). GTDB lineage: Bacteria > Bacteroidota > Bacteroidia > Chitinophagales > Chitinophagaceae > Taibaiella > Taibaiella chishuiensis. The sequence goes on from NZ_PYGD01000006.1 coordinate 8,779, forward strand.
CGACCTGGTCTTTCATCAACGACTGTAAGGGCGCGATCACTACGGTAAGGGCTTTTGCATTTTCGCCGCTCATTAAAGCTGGCACCTGGAAGGTAATGGACTTGCCGCCCCCGGTAGGAAATACAGCCAGAATAGATGCTCCATGGATAGCAGCCCTAACGGCATCTTCCTGCAAGGGCTGATCGCCATACTTGCGGAAACCCGGGAAATCAAAATGTTTTTGCAGGGCACGTACAGGGTCGAGCGCCAACCTGCAATAACTACAGCCGGTTACACAGGGATTATTACGCATCAGGAAGAGCAAACGTTCCACATCGGGGTAGTTTTTCAGGACCCAGGCCGGCGTTATGGAAAAACGGTCATCGCAATTCAGCAATGCCAACGTATAAGCCAAAGCCACCGGGGTTGTTGCTATAAATGAAGCGAGATCGCTGTTGTTGCAGATGGTATCCTGAAATCGCGTGCTGATGATAGTTTCCAACTGCGCCTTGCTTGCAGGGCCGGTGTAATTAAGGTACCTGAAGAAATTGCCAAAGCCTTTTTGATCGTACAAAAGCCCGTATAGAATGGCCTTAAACTCCTTATCCAGCGCCTGGAATGCCGCCACCTCGTCATAAAACAGGTCCCGCGCTTTACGAGCATCATTTAAAGGATTGTTCAACTCGTCGGTTTGCACCTTGTCGTCTTTAAGCAGGCGGTGATAAGGCTGCTTCGGAAATAGTAAAGGAGATAAAAGCAAGGTGTCTATTGCCTTGTGATTGCCCCATTCGATATTACCGAAGTGTTTTTGCAGATAGGTCAGATCGTGCGCTACAATGTTGTGCCCGCAAATGAAATCACATTGCGCTACAAACTGTGCAAATTCCTGCGATTGGTTTTTATGGAAAGCCGAATCGTCTGATAAAACACAACCGATATCGAGCAATTGCTTACCTGTAGCGCTTACTTCAATATCGAAAAAGGCAATAGCAATCATTTACAGGGCGAATTGGTAAGCACCACTAAAATAAACAAATCATTCCATATAAAAATGTTTGCTATTTCACAAAGTCCCCTTTTACCTCGCAGTATCTCTTCACGTCATTGTGAAGCCGGGGCTAGCAGGAATAAACACTACTTTTGGCAAGCAAAAGCAATCTTTCCCTATGCAAGTTTTTAAGAGGATTAAAGCTTCTTCAGCTGCATACCGGGCAGCCCTTGCCATGCAGGTTAAAAAACAAATTACGATAAACCCCGAGGTAGCCATCACACCGCCACTACCCTTTCCGGCAATACGGCAAATACCGATGTCGCACGATCGCGGGACAGCACGTGTAAACCGGTGAGGCGACCGAATGCCGGGAGTAAAAAAGTCTGACCGCTCAGGTAGAAGCAAGGCAGGGTAAGGCTTTGACGGCCCAGCCCGCGCAACACACAGCCCGGATGGATATGGCCCGCAATATTGATGGCGCCCTCCGGTATTTCGGTCATAGGCTCATGGGCAAAAATAAGATCACCGAGCCGGAGTGCACCTTCGACCACCTGCAGCCCGATCTGCCGGTACTCGCTGTCTTTAAGTATATCATGATTGCCGCGGATGAGGGTAAAACTGATACCCGGGTATTGATCCAGCAGCTGCCCGAACTGTTGCCATTCGGAGTTATGCAGGCTATGAAAAAGATCGCCCAGGAAGAAGACCTGGCGCGGCTGGTAGGTCTGGAATAGCCGGTGCAGCATCGTATAATCGTCGGCCGCACTGGCCGCAGGCATAAATATACCGGCTTTACGGAAATGCATGGCCTTACCCAGGTGCAGATCGCCCAGCACCAGCAGGCTGTGCTCTGGCAGGAACAGGGCTTTTTGCGGTAATAACTGTATGATCGTTCCGGCTAGGGTAATTTCCATATCTGACTCCTTGGTAATCGGCTGGGACTATAATTTTTCCAGCTGCGCTTTTATCTTGTTCATCCGGTCTTCCAGGCTTTCGTTGCTGAATTTTTCGCGGAACACTTCTGCAAAGATAGGAAAGGCAAAAGGAGTAAGCGTACCCGGTTCGCGGATAACGATACGATGCGTGCTGATGCGGGTAAAAGCGGCCCGCATACGCACAATTTCCAACTGGAAATCAAACACTTCTTCATAGGCCTGCCTGAGCAGCAGGTTGTCTGCATCATAATCTTCGAATACTTTGAAGAAGAGTCCCGAATTGGCCTGCAGGTGGCGCGTCTTGACCTGCCTGCCCGGGTAACCCTGGAACACCAGGCCGGCAATACCGGCAATATCCCTGAATTTTTTACGGGCCATCTCGGTGGTATTAATACTCGCCGTTATATCTGCGCTGAGTTCGGTGGTATTAAACAAATCCTGTACCAGTGCGGCATCCAGGGGTATATCCTGGTCGCTCAGCAATTCAAAACCATAATCGTTCATGGCGATCGAAAAACTGAAAGGTCTGATCTTGCCCAGCCGGTAGGCTATAATGGCGGCCATCCCTTCATGTACAAATTTACCTTCGAAGGGATATACGAATAAATGGCACCCCTCTTTGGTCTGTATCTTTTCGAGCAGTAACTCGTTTTCGGCCGGCATATAGGAACGTTTTTCCTGCTCGGCAAATAAGGGCTGCAGGAAGTCGATTTCGCGCTCGCGTTTACCCATCCTGGCCTCCTGCAGCTTATGCCGCAGCGCTTCAGTAAGGTAAGAGGACAGCGGCAAACGGCCGCCCATCCAGGAAGGTACAATCCCCTTCTTTTTATTAGAACTGCGCACGATGGCCTGTAAATGCTTTACCATAACCAATTCCAGGTTACGGCCGGCAAACCAGAAATGATCGCCGGGTTTAAGACGGGAAATAAAAGATTCTTCTACACTGCCGATATATTTACCACCCAACATTTTTACCTGCATCATCACATCATTAACGATAGCGCCAATACTCAGCCGGTGTCTTAAGGCGATCCTTTTGTCGGTAACCTTGTAGAGGCCGTCTTCCAGCACCACTTTATGAAATTCGTCGTAGGCCTCCAGCATACGCCCACCCTGTATGATCATCAGGATACAGGCATCAAACTCCGCGCGGGTTACCGACCGGTAGCAATAGGTTTGCCGGATCAGTTCATATACCGGTTCGGCCTTAAAGCCATCGGATACCGCCAGGGTAACCAGGAACTGGATCAAAACGTCGAAGGAGCGGATATAAGGAATGCGGCTTTCGATCTTGCCTTCCTTAGCCGCATAACGCAGGGCTGCACCTTCCAGTATTTCGAGCGAATGCGTGGGCAGGAAATAAATGCGGCTGGTAGCGCCGGGATGATGCCCGCTACGGCCCGCCCGTTGCAGGAAGCGCGCCACGCCCTTGGGCGAGCCCACCTGGATGACGGTATCTACCGGCCGGAAGTCGACGCCGAGATCGAGACTACTGGTACACACCACGGCCTTCAACACCCCGCGATGCAGGGCTTCTTCTACCCATTGCCGGATCTCCTCACCCAGCGAGCCGTGGTGCAAGGCGATCTGCCCGGCCAGGTCGGGTTGCAGCTGTAAGAGGTGCTGGTACCAGATCTCGGCCTGCGAACGGGTATTGGTAAACAATAAAGTGGAATTGCTCTGGTCGATAATGGGCAATATCTTACCGGCCAACTTCAGGCCCAGGTGACCGGCCCAGGGAAATTTATCGAGTGTATCGGGCAGGATGGTCTCGATCAGGGTTTTCTTCGCGATCCGAGCGCGGATCAGTGCCGATTGCTGCCATTGCGCGCCCAGCAATATTTCGCGGGCTTCTTCAATATTGCCGATGGTAGCCGATATGCCCCATATTTTCAAAGCGGGATTGATGTGTTTTAATACGGCGAGCGCCAGTTCGACCAGCACGCCCCTTTTGCTGCCCATTAATTCGTGCCATTCGTCGATCACGACAAATTCCAGGTTTTTGAACTGGTCGGCATAACCTTTCTGCGCCAGCATCAGGTGCACGCTCTCCGGTGTGGTGACCAGGGCCTCGGGTGGTTTTCTCTTTTGCCGCGCGCGCTCCGCTGCCGCGGTATCGCCCGTACGTAATCCTATTTCGTAAGGCAGGTCCAGGTCGTCGCTTACCCGTGTGGTGGCTAAGAGTATTTCTTTGGAAAGCGCCCGTAGCGGCGTGATCCAGAGACAGTGCAGGCCTTTCTTCTTTGTGGTTGCGCGGTGACGCAGAAAGTGTTCGAGTACGCCAAACCATATGGCATAGGTCTTACCGCAACCCGTGGGCGCGTTGAGCAGTCCCGAACTGCCCGCTGCCAGGGCTTTCCAGCATTGCCGCTGGAAAGGATACGGTTTCCATCCTTTAAACTCGAACCAGTCTTCCGCTATTTTGCTCATAGGTTACCCATCGCTATCAGGTCCAGTAAATCTTGTTTGGTATTGGCTTCCGAAGCCGGCTTATCGCGCCGCCAGCGGGTGATGCGTGGGAAACGCAACGCCACGCCCGACTTATGCCGCGACGACAGGTTAATGCCTTCGAAGGCCAGCTCGAAAACCAGCACCGGCTGCACACTACGCACCGGTCCGAATTTTTCGAGCGTATGTCTTTTGATCCAGTTGTCGACCTCCAGTAATTCTTTATCCGTAAGCCCCGAATAGGCTTTGGTAAAGGGTACCAGCACATCGCCATCCCATACGGCAAAGGTATAATCGGTAAGCAGGTTGGCCCTGCGGCCATGCCCTTGTTGTGCATAGATCAGTACGCCGTCTATGGTAAACGGATCGACCTTCCACTTCCACCAATTGCCGCGCCTGCGGCCTGTTTCATAGACACTATCCTTCCGTTTCAGCATCAGTCCTTCACAGTTGCGGCTCCTGGAGCCCAACCTGGCCTGCCGTACTTCTTCCCAACCGGTACAGAACAGCTCCGGCGACAGGATCAAAGGTACAGGTTCCGGCAATTGCTGCAACAGGGCCGCCAGCGCATGCCTGCGTTCCCGGAGGGGCTTATTGCGTATATCTGTTCCGTGCTCTTCCAGTAAATCGTAGCAAACCATCACCAGGGGCGCATCCTGTAAGGCCTTCCGGGTAATTGCCTTGCGACTGATGCGGGTTTGCATCAGGGCAAAAGGCAGCGGCTGCCCGTCTCTCCAGGGTATGATCTCGCCATCCAGCACGGTACCATCGGGCAGTAAACCTGCCAGTGGTGCAAACTCGGGAAACTTATCGGTCAGTAATTCTTCGCCCCGGCTCCAGACAAACAACTGCCCGTCGCGTACGATGATCTGTCCGCGTATACCATCGAACTTATCTTCTACCTGCCAGTCGGCAATATTACCCAACATCTCCGGCTCCATATCGAGCTGGTAAGCCAGGAAAAAGGGATAGGGTTGATAACTGCGGTCTGTAGTGCCGGCGCCGGAAAGCAGTGCCGGCAAGGTGGTTTCCTGTGGTTGCCATTGTCCCATAAGGCGATGTGCGATCTCGTTCTCTTCCCGGTCGTAAAAGCGGGCCAGGGCCTTGATGACCAGTTGCCGCGATACGCCCATACGGAAATTGCCGGTGATCAGTTTATTAAATACGAAGCGTTCGGTGGCCTGCAGTTCCGACCAGCGGCCGGTTACCTGCTGCTTTTTGTCAGCCTCAGACAACGCCGCCAGGTTATGCAGGAACTGGATGGTGTCGGTAAGGCTGTAATTGCTGGTCGCCAGCGGTTCAGGCAGGCATAAGGTAATCGTTTCGGCGAGGTCGCCCACGATATGATACGACTCTTCGAACAGCCAGAAGGGAAGGCCCGCCTGCTCTGCAGCCCAAGCCTTAAGCTCGGCCGTTTTTACGGTACGCTTAGGCGTCTTACCGGTAAGGATGGCAATACACCACAACACATCGGGGGCCGGCGCCGTGGCAAAATACTGAACCAGTGCTTCGATCTTTGCATTGGTCTTGGTGGTCTGTTCTATAGCCGTAAATAAGGCGGTGAATGCTTTCATAGTTCGGGGTTTAGATCCTGGTCGCCTGGTCCGGCTGCGCCGGGCACTACATCCTCCTGCCCGCTGTCGTAAAGGGTTTCCACCTCGGCGGCATCCAGGCCATAGGCTTCGCGCAGCCAGCGGGCGTATACAGGCTTATAGCCATGGGTAACATATACGTGCTCCGCACCGGTGGCCTTTACAGCTTCGTTCAACTGGTCCCAATCGGCATGGTCGGATAAGATAAAACCGCGGTCGGCCGAGCGCCTTCGTCTTGTACCCCGCAGCTGCATCCAACCACTACATATGCCGAGGCTGAACGGCGCGAACCTGTTCATCCAGGATGTACCGATAGCCGAAGGCGGTGCAATGATCATCGCGCCCTGTATATCTTTCTTCTGCATATCGGGCGTCACCCTGCGGGCAGGCGGCAATACCAATCCCTGTGCGGCCAGCAGCGTATGGATATTGTCTACGGCGCCATGCGTGTACACCGGACCGGCATCAGGATCGAGATGGGCTAAGATACGCTGCGCCTTGCCCAATGCATAACCGATAATAACCGAGTTGATACCGGCTGCGGCATTGTCGCGCCACCAGGTATTGATAGCTTCATGCACGGCTGCCGGCTGCGGAAATTTGTATACCGGCAATCCAAAGGTGGATTCGGTAATGAAATGATGACAGCGCAAGGGTTCGAAGGGAACGCTAACACCATCGGCCTGCAGTTTATAGTCGCCCGATACCACCCAGACCTCGCCTTTGTACTCCAGCCTGATCTGTGCCGAACCGATGATATGTCCTGCGGGGTGAAGGCTGATGCGTACACCATTTACCGTAAATACCTCGCCGTACCCTACCCCTTCTACCCGGATATCGGCGCCCAGCCTTAATTTCAGGATGGCCACCGAATCGTGGTGACAGAGATAGGCCTTACTGCCCGGACGCGCATGGTCGGCATGGGCGTGGGTAATAAGCGCTTTATCTACAGGTTGCCAGGGATCGATATAGAGACCGGCCTGTTCGCAATAAATACCTTTGGCGTCGAATCGGAGCATAAACGGAAAATGGATCAGCAAAAGGAAGTCAGACCTCCAGGATAAAAAAGCCTTCCTGCACGCCTTCCTTATGCAGTACATGTTTGGCCACATTGAATACCTGTACACCGGATACATTGGCCGAAAGGTGCCCTGCATGGGCATGACCGTGAAAAGCGGCTACCACCTTGTGCCGGATCAGCGGTTCGGCCAGCCGCGAAGAACCCAGGAAGGGATAGATAACGGCCGGTTCGCCCTTTACCGTTTCGCTGGTGGGGGAATAATGTAACAAGGCAATCTTCTGGATACCTTCATGTTCCTGGTCGAGGCGCGATAAAGCGCGTTCCAGGTGCAGGGCCTCGTCTACGGCTTCCTGTACAAAGGCCTTCATGGCCCCTTCGCCGAACATGGACAACATATAATTGTCGAAGCCGCCGCCAAAACCTTTTACGCCTGCAATACCGATATTACCGATCACCTTGCTTTCGCCATCCAGTACGGTAACCGCCGGATTACGCTGCAATACCTGGCGGATGAGCTTATGCCGGTTCTTTTCATAATCATGATTGCCCAACACACAAACTACCGGTATGGTACAACTCCGCAGTTCTTCGAGCAATACCTCTGCTTCCATCTCGTCGCCGGTATTGGTGAGGTCGCCCGCGATCAGCAGCAGGTCGGCTGCTTTGGATATCTCTTCAAAATAAGCAGTCCATTTACCTTTATCGGTCTCCTGTACATGAATGTCGCCCACAGCGGCTATCCGCGTTTTTTTTGATTCCTGTTCCATGATTTTTAAACCGTTTTTATCGTGTATGATTTGTAGTCCCACTCCTTAATGTCCACCTGGTATTGGGTTTGATCGATAAGCGGCCCACGGCAGATGCGTTCTACCGGCCTGGGCAGGTCGTACTGTTCCTTAGCACGTTCTATAAGCCTGTCGAAAAGCGGGCGGGGAATAATATCCGCATAATCGGAAGGATAAACGAACTGGAACAGCAAAAGGTTGGACAGGAGCAAATGCCAGTTGGGTTCCATCAGTTCGCTCAGCCGGCGCCAATCCAGGTCCCGGCCCTGTTTCAGCAGCAGGTGGTTTACATCGGCGCCATCGTAACGCTCCCGGTTCATAACATACATTTTGCCCCATAACAGCTCCTCGGGACCGATCAGGGTTACTTCCATATCGCATACCGAAGCCCGACGGCCGTTGGCAAACCAGGTATCGTCGACCTTACAGATATTGTTGACCGTATCGAAGATGATATCGATAAAATGTTTTTCGGCGTCGAAAACCTTAGCCAGCCAGCGCACATCCGTAAGCTGTGTTTCGTAACCATGAGCAGCAAATAATTTCAGGATCTCCGGGTAGTCAACCGGGCGGCAATAAATGTCCATATCCTTGGTTTGCCGGAATGTGCCGGTATACTCGAATACGGCAAACGAGCCACCGATCATAAAGTCGATGTCCGACGCCTCCAGGATAGCCAATACCTTCTGGTAGAATGCTGCGGCATGGTGTATTTGTTCTGTTCCATTCATAGTGATGCTTGTATAAGGGTAACACCGGCAGGGCCAAAAAGATCAAAACAAAACCCCAAAAACAGGATTTACCTCCTTGTAAAATTGAACCCCGGCAGCATTTGTTACACATTTTCCCCAAACAGGAAAAATAATACACATGCAAATAATCACCCTGTATATCAAAGTGCAACAAGAGAACAGCCAGGCAGTTAAGCGCCTGCAATGCCCGGCAAGACAGGCCGGCAGGATGCATATCCGGGCTTGCCGACCACCTGCAGGTATTGCAGATCAAAAAAAATGATTTTGGCGGCATCCGGAATATTACTACTTTAGGTGTCATAAAAATGACATTATTAATGTCATTTTTATATTCACAAATGGAAAGACAAATTGTGCACCTGGACCTGGACGCTTTTTTTGTAAACGTGGAGCGGCTTAAAAACCCGGAGTTGAAACATGTACCCGTATTGGTTGGCGGGCACAGCGACCGTGCCGTAGTGGCGGCAGCGAGTTACGAAACCCGGAAGTTTGGCGTGCACTCGGCCATGCCCATGAAGCTGGCCCGCAGGCTTTGTCCCGAAGCTGTGATCGTAGGCAGCGATATGGAAAGTTATGCGCGGTTCTCGCACCTGGTTACCGATGTGATCGAAGCGAATGTGCCGGTGTATGAGAAAAGTAGTATCGACGAGTTTTATATCGACATGACCGGCATGGACCGCTTTTTCGGTTGCCGCAAATACGCCGCCGAACTCAAGCAAACGATCTATAAAGAAACCGGCCTTATCATTTCGTATGCGCTTGCCTCCAACAAACTGCTGAGTAAGGTGGCCACCAATGAGAAAAAGCCAGAAGCCGCGGAGTACGTACCTCCCGGCACGGAGAAGGCCTACCTGGCGCCGCTGCGGGTAGACCGTATGCCTATGATCGGTAAAAAAACAGCCGACCTGTTGTTCAGCATGGGCGTGGAAACCATAAAGGTGCTGAGCGAGATACCAAGACCGATGCTGGAAAACCTGATGGGCAAGAACGGCGCCGAGCTCTGGAAAAGGGCCAACGGCATCGACGATACGCCTATTGTTCCCTACCGCGAACAAAAGAGTATCAGTACCGAAACCACATTCCCCCAGGACACGACCGATATGCTTTTCCTTCGGGCCCAGTTAACTTACCTGGCCGAGCGTGCAGGGTTTGAACTGCGGCAACAACAGAAGCTGGCCGGTTGCATTACCGTAAAAATAAGATACGCCGACTTCGATACGGTGACCCGGCAGGCTACGGTGACCTATACCGCACAAGACCATATTATCCTGCAACAGGTACTCGACCTGTTTAACCGTTTATATGACCGCCGCGTACGGATCAGGCTGGTAGGCATCAAACTTACCCGGCTGGTACCGGGCAATTACCAGATCAACCTTTTTGACGATACCAGCGAAATGATCTCCCTGTTCCAATCGATGGATACCATAAAAAAACGTTTTGGCCCGCAATACCTCTGCAGGGGCAGCGCCTTTGTAGAAGCGCCGCCGGGCCGCAGCAACAGCCAACATCAGCCAGCAAAAAAAACCAGCATCCATGTATCTAAATTGTAAAACCCAGTTCAGCTTCCGTTACGGGACCTATAAAACCGAAGACCTGGTGCTTGCTGCCAAAGCGCAGGGTATTAAAGCGCTTGCGCTTACCAATATCAACAATACTGCCGATATCTGGGACTTCGTACAGTTTTGCGAAGCGCAGGATATAAAACCTATAGCCGGTATAGAGATCCGCAACGGCGATACCCTGCTCTACCTGCTGCTGGCCCGTAACAACCAGGGCTTGCTGGCGATGAACCGCTTCCTCAGCCGGCACCTGCAGGCCGGTACCCCTTTCCCGGCGAGGCCGCCGCAGGATGAGGACTACTGGGTGATCTACCCATTGGGCGCTATCGATCCGGGCGTTTTACAATTGCATGAAAAAATAGGCGTTCGCGCTGCAGAACTGAATAAACTGTACCGCTACCGCGACCAGGCCTATGCCGATAAATTCGTGATGCGCCAGCCCGTAACCTTCGAAAACCAGACCAGCTACAACATACACCGGTTGCTGCAGGCGGTAGATAAAAATATATTGCTCAGCAGGCAGGACCGTGATACCCTTGCCGCGCCCGACGAGACCTTCGGCTCGCCGGATGCGCTGCTGCAGGCCTTTGCGGCCTACCCCGGCATTATCCTGCAAACCCGTATCGTAACCGACAGCTGCAGCATCGGTATGGATTTCAGGAAAGACAAAACCAAAAGCAGCTTTAAAGGCAGCGCAGATGCCGACCGCGCTTATCTGCGGCAACTGGCCTTCGACGGCATGCAACAACGTTACGGCAGCGATCATAAAGAAGCGCAGGCCAGGATCGAAAAAGAGTTGCAGATTATCGACAGCCAGGGTTTTAATGCCTACTTCCTCATTACCTACGATGTGATCCGGCATGCCCGCCATCGCGGCTTCTACCATGTAGGCCGGGGCAGCGGAGCCAACTCTATCGTGGCTTATTGCCTGCAGATCACCGACGTGGATCCCATCGAACTCGATCTTTATTTTGAACGTTTCCTTAACCCCGAAAGGGCCACCCCACCCGACTTTGATATCGATTTTTCCTGGCGCGACCGCGACGAGATTATCCGCTATTTGTTCGAGACCTATGGCGCCGATCATGTCGCGTTGCTGGGCGCGTTCAGCACCTTCCAACAAAGCGCCCTCACCCGCGAGCTGGGCAAGGTGTTTGGCCTGCCCAAAGCCGAGATCGACCAATTGGTACACAATCCCTATGCCACTTACGCCGAAGACTCTTACCAGAAACTGATCGCCGGCTACAGCCAGCTGATCAAAGACTTTCCCAACCACCTCTCTATCCATGCCGGCGGCGTACTGATCAGCGAGGCGCCCCTTTGCCGGTATACCGCACTGGAACTGCCGCCTAAAGGGTTTGCTACGACGCAGATCGATATGCACGTGGCAGAAAACATCGGCCTCTATAAACTCGATATCCTGAGTCAGCGCGGCCTGGGGCATATCCGGGATTGTATACAACTGGTACGCGAAAACAAAGGGATAGCCATCGATATCCATGCCGTGTCGCAATTCAAAAACGACAAACGGCTTGCCACAAAGCTCCGGGAGGCCGAAAGCATCGGCTGCTTTTATATCGAAAGCCCGGGTATGCGGCAACTGCTTAAAAAGCTGCGTTGCGACAACTATATTACCCTGGTAGCCGCCAGCTCGATTATACGGCCGGGGGTGGCCCAGAGCGGGATGATGCGGCAATATGTATATAACTTTCACCACCAGGACGAGGTAACCTACCTGCATCCCAAAATGGAAGCCCTGCTCAAAGAAACTTTCGGCATTATGGTGTACCAGGAGGACGTGATCAAGGTAGCACACCAGTTTGCAGGCCTCGACCGCGGCCAGGCCGATATCCTGCGCAGGGCCATGAGCGGTAAATACCGCGGCGATAAAGAGATGCAGGCCATCAAAACCCGGTTCTTTGCCAATTGCAAAGCCGCTGGTTATCCTGATGCGGTAAGTAACGAAGTATGGCGGCAGATCGCCAGTTTTGCCGGCTTCTCTTTTTCCAAGGCCCACTCGGCCAGCTTTGCCATCGAAAGCTACCAGAGCTTGTACCTGAAGACCTATTTCCCTATGGAATTTATGGTGGGCGTGATCAATAACTTCGGCGGCTTCTACAACACGGCCGTATACTTTATGGAGCTGAAACGTACGGGGGCGCATATCCATGCGCCCTGCGTCAACAACAGCCGGCAACTGACCACGCTGCGGGATAAAGAGGTGTATGTGGGCTTTATCCATATCCAGGGATTGGAAGACACACTGATCCTGCGTATCGAGAACGAACGCCATCAATACGGCAGCTTTATCAACCTGTATGACTTTATAGAAAGAACCGGCGCCGGTATCGAACAACTGAATATCCTGATCCGGATCGGCGCCTTGCGTTTTACCGGCAAATCCAAAAAAGAACTGCTCTGGGAGGCCAATTTCCTGCAGCGCAGGCGACCGCAAAAGATACCGCTGGCAGCCGGCAGCCTGTTTGAAGAACAGCCTGAAACCCTGACCCTGCCCGAGTTACAGCATCACCCGCTGGACGATGCCATGGATGAACTGGAATTGCTGGGTTTCGCCCTGGGCAACCCTTTCGACTACGTAGACGATGATATCCGTAAATACCCATTGGCGACCACGTTGGAAGGCAATACCGGCGATACCATAACCCTACTCGGCTACCTGGTTACCAAAAAAGATATCTATACGCGGCAAAACGACCGCATGTTTTTCGGCACCTTTATCGATGCCGCAGGCAACTGGCTGGACACCGTGCATTTCCCGGCCATAGCCCGCCGGTACCCGCTTTCGGGCGAAGGCTTTTACCGCATTACGGGTACCGTTATGGAAGAGTTCGGTACCTATAGCCTGAACGTAACCCATATGGAAAAAGCCGGCATCAGGAACAGGCGCTAAAGCAAGCCCCGCCTGCTTCTACATCATTTGCTGCCTGACTGTTTATAAAAAGATTAACGGTTCTGCTGCGGTCAACCGGGCATAGATTTGAATCTTTGCACAGCACAACCAGGCCTGTTCGCCGTCCGCAACCAGGGATTTTATCCGGGAAGCATGCTTCCCCTTTCAAGATCGTTAAACGCGGTATACGGCGGGGCCCATGCCTTAGCTGCGGGTTGCTTTTTTGCCTTAACAGGAATAGCAATAACGCGGTATGCATGAAAACAGGTTTCCCGGCCAATAACAGCAGCAAATGATGAAGTACAGTACCAAAGCCATGCTGATCCTGATCCTTTGTACAGGTTTTGCCTGTGTAGGAAAAAACAAACAGGAAGCACCCAACCGCGACAGCGAACAACCCCGGATCGGCTACCGGGATATTACCGACGAAATGGCCGGCTCTTCCTACCGGACCAGGGCCCGCAGTTATTTCCTGGTAAGGGGTACCGACACTTCTGCATTTTCCTGTATGCTGTCGGAATCGCGTGCCGACAGCAGCGTGCTGATCAGCGTGACCTTCCGCGAATCGCTTACCTACGACGAACAGTTGAACGAATTGAAATTATTATTGCCGGTGGCTGCCACAGATTTCGACCTGAAACGGCTGGACGGCATAGGCATAGGGCGGCTGATCACTACGGGCGACCTGGCCGTACGTATTACGCAACAGTACCGGGAGCGGTTTGGCGACAATACCACCATCGGCAGTTATGCCAAGGTAGCTTTATTCCTGAAGCAATCTCCGCTCGGCACCGACTTCAATACGCTGCTGCAACCCTATGGCTACCGGGTAGACGAAATCTCCGTCGAGAAGGTTTTCTTTTCGGATAAACAGGTGCTGTATAAACAAAGCGTCATCAGCACCGATGCCGATGCCATACCGGAGCGCATACTCGACTGCATGACCTGGATCCGGGTAGAACCCGCAGCCTGAGCGCTAACCGGTAAAGATTAAGGCTCGATATGATAACTGAGTAAGGAATCGTTGTATTTGCGCGAATAAAGCGAACCAATCGAAATATCAAAATCAGAACGGATAATACCGATGCCTTTGGCAAACCACATCCGGGCTTTTCCCGCCTTTGCATAGATAGGGGTCAGCTTGGGTTTGAACTTCAGGGCATTTTCAATCTCCGTTACATCCGTATAGGTAATACCATTCAGTACCATTGTACCGCCGGTAGATTTTACCTCGCCTTCGGTAAGGAGATCGAAGGGAAAGCCGCCATAACTGAGCGAACCGGTGTTCGACCAGGTCTCCCCTACTGCCGGATTTTCTTTCTGCACCACCACGTTCATATAATTCTGCTTATTGCCGTTCAGGTCCATATCCACCAGCATCAGGAACTTGTCCTGGTTCTTGCCAAAGTACTCCGGGGTGATGTATTGGGAAGTGGTGTCCGTAGTTTCGTAATAATTATAAATACGGCCCAGCATGGTAGAATCTTTGCCGGTAGCGCGCCTGATGGTCACCGTACCTTCGTTGGAGCCATACATCCACCAGGAATCTGCCCTGGTCGACATAAAATCAGATACGGGATTATTATCGCCATCGAGTTTCTGGTTATCTCCTTTTTTACAGGCCGTAAGGCTCATAGTGGCAAGCAGGCTCAGCGCCGCAACGGGTAGTATATATTTTCTCATCAAGTATCGGTCAGTTCTTACAAACTTAAGGTTTTTACCTGTTAAATCATAGTCCTGCTGCGCATTTTGCCTATACCCGTCCCTTACTCCAGCATCCTTAGGCCTATAAATATTACCAATTGCATAAACCGTTATTAATTGCAATCTTTACCGCCGCTATAATAAATCAGGAATACCGATATGCCGGAACACAATATGGAACGCAAACTGGGACTGGGTCAGGCCACCGCAATTAATATGATCGACATGGTGGGTATCGGTCCTTTTATTACCCTGCCCATGGTCATCGGTATGATGAACGGCGCTTACTTCCTGTATGCCTGGGTGGCCGGCGCCCTGCTTTCGTTTGTAGATGCCATGATCTGGAGCGAGCTGGGAGCGGCTTTTCCACGGGCAGGCGGCTCTTACAATTTCCTGAAAGAGGCTTATGGTAAAGACGGTGCCGGCCGGTTTATGAGTTTCCTGTTCGTATGGCAAACCATGATCCAGGCGCCGCTGGTAATTGCGTCGGCAGCCATAGGCTTTGCCTCTTACTTTACCTACCTGGTACCCTTAAACGGCTGGCAGGAGAAAATGATGAGCGGCGCAGTAGTGGTATTGATCGTCGTATTGCTGTATCGTAAAATTGAAGCCATCGGTAAGATCAGCGTCCTGTTGTGGTCGGGGGTGATCATCACCCTGCTCTGGATTATCGGGGGCGGCATTGCCCATGGCAATTTCCTGAGTCCCGTGCGGCATATCAACGACGGGCTAACATTCAATTATGCCTTTGTATGTGCAATCGGTTTTGCCAGCGTTAAAACGGTATACAGTTACCTGGGTTATTACAATGTATGCCATCTCGGTGGTGAAATTACCCGCCCGGAACGCAATATACCCCGCAGTATGTTTATCTCCATTACCGGTATCGCGATCTTGTACCTGGCCATGAATATCAGTGTGGCGAGCGTGGTGCCCTGGCAGGAAGCCATGCACAGCAAATATGTGCTGAGTGAATTTATGCAGCAACTGATGGGCAGTACTGCCGCTAAGGTCATTACGGTACTGATCCTGTGGGTGGCCTTTGCTTCGGTATTTTCCGCCACCCTGGGGTATAGCCGTATTCCCTACGCGGCGGCGTCAGACGGTGCTTTTTTCAAAGTGTTTGCCCGCCTGCATCCTACCAAAAACTTTCCCTATGTGTCCTTATTGTTCCTGGGCGCCCTGGCCTTTATCTTCAGCCTGCTGTTCAAACTTACCCAGGTCATCAGTGCGATACTGGCCATGCGGATCATTATCCAGTTTATCAGCCAGGCCATCGGATTACTGATCCTGCGCCGTAAACGGCCTGCATCCGATTTCCCCTATAAGATGCCCTTCTTCCCCGTTCCTGTCTATATCGCTATTGCGCTCTGGATCGGTGTATTGCTGTCTACCGGCCGGGATATGGTTATCTCCGGCCTGGTGGTGATTGCTGCCGGAACAGTGGTTTACCTGGTAAAAGCCAGGCTGAATAAAGAATGGCCTTTTAAGTAAAGCCCGGGTGTTTAACGGCCCAAAGCGTCATTTAATAACGCAGCAAGGCGGATACCACTTTTCAGCAACTGGTCGTTAAGGTCCTGGGCAAACAGGTAGTTATAGCGATAGCTCAGTTTCGCATCCGGCGGGCTAAGCGCATATATTTTATCGGAAAGCACATGCGATTCATAAAAACAATCCTCGAGCGGTGTACGCTGCCAGGCAGCCACCTGGTCTTTACCTGCAACATCGAGTACGGTTGCATATTCGGTATAACTCCATTGCTGGAAGTCGATAAGGGCCTCGTCCCATAAGGCATGCAGGTTGGTCTTTTTGTCGAACCAATAAACGGTTATCTTATTGCCGCCCTGGTCATCACTCCTGCCTACGTGCAGGGGCTGCCCCAGGTCGCCTGCCAGGTGTATGAGGAACCGCAACGCGATCTGCCGTTGTTCCAGGGGCAGTTTTTTATCCGCGAGTTGTGCAGCCATGGCTTTGATCTGGGTATACAGGTTTTCCCCTTTCTTTTCTTTGAGTTGCTGTACAAAATCTGCCTTGCTCAATTGTCCGGGCAGATCCACGTAATGCCATTGTCCCATGGCCTTCCAACGGCCGGTCGTATCCGATTTGATAAAATCGGGCCAGTTGACCCAGAATGCCAGTTGCTGATCGCCGATTAATTGCCGGAGCTCGCGCTTTGCCCTGCCCGATAAGTGCCGCTGGGCGATCTCGGCCACAACCCTGTGCCCGGTTACACCCCAGCCAAAGCCCGTTTGCGCTGTCGCAAGCAACAGGAACAGGAGGAGTAGTTTAGTGATGTTTCTTTTCATAATTGTGGTATGAGATGTGAGATATGAGATGTGAGATTTTAGATATGAGGTATCACCCGGGCAAAGGATAAGATTCCTCGCTGCGCTCAGGATGACACGCTCCCTTTGGGTACTTGATGCTTTACACGCCAATAAAGCCAGCTAACTGATGAGATCCTTCGCTGCGCTCAGGATGACAGACTCCCTCTTGATACTTGCTACTTGATACCTGATACTGAAAAAAAGAGATCCTTCGCTGCGCTCAGGATGACAATCGTCCTATTGATACTTGATACTTGCTACTTGATACCTGATACTAAAAAAGAGAGCCTTCGCTATGCTCAGGATGACAGACTCCCTCTTGATCCTCATTCAAAATTCAAAACTCAAAATTCATAACTACTAAAACCCCTCATTCAAAACTCAAAATTCGAAATTCATAACTACAAAAACCCTTCATTCAAAATTCAAAATTTATAATTACTAAGATTCTTCTTCGAAATAGATCTTGTAGTACTTCCTGCCGTCCTGGTCTACACCCTGTTCGATGAGCTCGCGGTCGCCATGGATATAGATGTGAAAATTCTTATCGAGTTTTAAAACGCTTTTAAATACACGCGCCTGTTTTTTCAAGGCCTGCGCCGAGATATCGAAATGATCGGAAAGCTCGATCTGGTGCTCCTCGCGGTACGATTCGTCGTAGTTATTGAATGCCTCGATCACTTTTTCATCCTGGAATACTTCGGTTACAAACTCTTCTTTATCGAAGGTTTCATTGTTCTTAAAATAGTTTACCGAACGGTTCAGCAGATCGATCTGGTCGGCCCGTGTAACCTCGAACTCCTCCGCAAACTGTTTGGTCACGAACTCTTTGGCAATATCCAAAAAGTCCTTGGTATGATGGTAATCGTCGGCACAAGGCTTCAGTTGCAGGAAACTATCCTTCCAGTATTGCGCCTCCGACTTGTTCGCCTTATCGATTACACATACCTTAAAACCCGTTTCCTGCCCGGCATTGAAGATCAGGCAACCTTTGTCGAGTTTGTCGATATTGATACCATCCTCATAATCCAGATCAAAACTGCCCGTACCGGCATTCAGTTTCAGGAACGATTGTTTGTTCTCCGATTTAAAAATGCCCAATGCTTCTACCGCACGGCCTTCCATAACGATATTGGAAAAATGGGCGATAAACAGGTCGCCGGGTTTGATCTGCGGATGCACCGAAATTTCGTACAGGTGACGGGCAATATCCGCACCGGTATCCTGTAATACACCGGCATCTTCAAAGATCCTCGAAGCATAGATATAAAGCGGGTTCAGGGTAAAATCGCCGTTGGAAAACGTAAAACTGTGAAATTCCGGGTTGGCAAATGGTGTCAGGAAAAAACGCGACAATAAGGCGTCCAGGGTCTTATCCGTATCCAGCAGGCTTTTGGAAAGCACCAGCTCTTCTTCATTCGTTTTATTGCCCACATGGTGCACACTTACCCGCTCCAGCAAACTTTCTGTATAATCCATCATAACCGTTACTAAAGTATTTACGGACCCGGAGGCCCTTTTTGAGGCTGCAAAATTGGGAAAAATTTGTGTACAATTTCAATTATACTTGCATTACGCAACCCGGTTTCCCTCCAGATGCCGGCAGTACCGGTCGCAAACACAGGCCGGGCCCGGTCAACCGGTATTTACAGCACCATTTAAACGCCGCCTAGTATGTCTACAACGCCAGCCGCCTACGATACACTTACCGTTCCGGAAGCCACACTGATCCAGAAAGAACTCCGGGCCCAGCTCGATCTTAGCCCATTAAGCAAACCGCCGCAGTACATTGCCGGCGCCGACATATCGCTTAACCGGTTCAGCGAGGTGATCTATGCGGGTCTCGTATTGCTGCGCTACAGCGACCTGCAGCCTGTCGCCTGTTCGCTGGTGCAGAGCATTACCCGATTTCCCTATGTGCCGGGTTACCTGGCCTTCCGCGAGGTGCCTGCATTGGTGCAGGCCCTGGAACAGATGCCGGTACGGCCCGATGTGATCATGCTGGACGGGCATGGCATCGCGCATCCGCGCCGGATGGGCATTGCCGCTCATTTTGGTACGCTTACCCAAATGGCAACCATGGGCTGCGCCAAAAAGAAACTATTTGGAAAGTATGAAGAACCCGGACCGGCAAAGGGCGATTACAGCCCGATCATGGATAAGGAAGAAACGATCGGTTATGCCCTGCGTAGCAAAAATAAAGTGCTGCCCGTGTTTATTTCCCCCGGCAACAGGATGAGCCTCGACGACAGCCTGCGTATCGCGTTACATTGCTGCGGCAACTATCGCCTGCCCGAGCCCACCCGTAAGGCCCACGAATTCGTGAACCTGTTCCGCACCGGGCAGTTACAATCCGGGTACCACGAAATCGGCTCTGGCAGCCTTTTCTGAGGCCTCATCTACCTGTATACAACTTTTATTGCCCTGCACCTGTTATAGCTACAACCCTAAGATTGACAGATGACAGAGATACAGGTAAGCTACCGCGAACTGGCCAGGAGTGCAAAACTGAGGTATGTATATGCCGGCAGAAGCGGCTATAGCAGGCAGAAAAAAGGTAAACGCTTCATTTATCTTGACACAACAGGAAAGATCATTGCCGACCAGGAAGAACTGGACCGTATAACCGGCCTGGTACTGCCCCCGGCCTGGACTTCGGTATGGATCTGCCCTTTTGCCAATGGCCACTTACAGGCTACCGGCCTCGATGTTGCCGGTCGCAAACAATACCGCTATCATGCACGCTGGTCAAAAGTCAGGAACGAAAATAAGTTCGATAATATGTACGCCTTCGGCAAAAAGCTGCCGGGGCTGCGTCGCCGTATCCGCAGGGATATCAGGAAGAGAACCCTGCAACGGGAGAAAGTAAGCGCTATTGCGCTAAACGTGATGGATGCCACCTTTATCCGCGCCGGCAATACTGCTTACGAAAAAGCATATGGCTCCTACGGTCTTACCACGCTTAAGAACCGGCATGTGGCGATAACCGGCAGTGGTGTGCTGTTTAAATTTAAAGGCAAAAAAGGTGTACCGCAACAGATTGCACTAAAAAATGCTTCGCTGGCCCGCCTGCTGCAACACGTCAAAGAACTGCCCGGGCAGGAGCTGTTTCAATACTACGACGATAATGAGGAGTTGCACCAGCTGGGTTCGGCCGATATCAACGACTACCTGAAAACCAATATGGGCGCTGAGTTCACTTGTAAGGACTTTCGCACCTGGGCGGGCTGTATCGTAGCATTGCAATTGATGGCCGATACCCTGGTCGTAGAAAACGCCCTGAGTAAAAACGGGATCAATACCATTATCGATGGCGTAGCCGCAAGGCTGGGCAATACGCGTGCCGTATGCCGGAAGTATTATATCCATCCGGGCCTGCTCCAGGCCTATAGCGCAGGCAAGCTCGATCCGCTGCTGCAACAACTGCTCCGTTATAAACAGGATAAAAATTATAACCAGAAAACCGAACTGCTGTTGCTCCGGTTCCTGAAAACCAAGTAATCAAAACCAAGTCATCATTTCCACTCAGAAGCGCCTATGGACCTGTATTCCGGTTACCCTTACTGGCTGATCAAAAACCCGCTGTACAACCATATACACGAATTGCGGGAATCCATAAATACCGATACGGTGATTATTGGTTCCGGTATCACCGGCGCACTGGTGGCCCACGAGTTATGCAGCCATGGCCTGCCTTGCGTTATCGTTGATAAAAGGGCCCTTGCTACCGGCAGTACCGCCGCAAGCACGGCCCAGCTGCAATACGAGATCGATGTGCCCTTATCGGAACTGGTAAAAAAATTACAGGTAACAACCGCGGTAACCGCCTACCAGGCCAGCCTGCAGGCGATCAGCGATGTGGAGCAGGTATTTTTGAAAACCGGGCTGGACGCTGACTTCGAACGTAAATCGAGCCTCTACCTTGCCAGCAATAATAAAGCCCTGCAGGAACTCGAAGAAGAACTGGCCATACGGCAACGTTACGGGTTGCCGGTAACCGGCCTGGGCGCCACAGCATTGCAACAACGTTACGGCATCAGCAGGCCCGGGGCGCTGTACAACGATGCCGCTGCGCAGATAGACACTTATAAAGCTACTACCGGCTTACTGCATTATCACCACGGGCAGGGCGGCCTGCAGCTGTTTCCCTATACGGAAGTTACCAGGCACCAGGCCACACGCGATGGTTATGAGCTGCTTACCGGCAATGGCAAAATCATAAAATGCCGGAACCTGGTTATCGCCTCGGGTTATGAAGCCGGCACTTTTCTACCCGAAAAAGTAATGGACCTCGTCAGTACCTATGCCCTGGTAACGGAACCGGTGCCCCCTTCGGCGATATGGCCGGAAGCCAGCCTGATCTGGGAGACGGCAAGACCTTATTTCTACCTGCGCACCACGGGCGATAACCGCATTATGATGGGTGGCGAAGACATTCCCTTCCGCAACGAGCAGTTGCGGGACCTGTTGCTGAAAAGAAAAACAAACCGGCTGCTAAAGACCTTCCGGCAACTGTTTCCCGGCATCGACATAAAATGCGAAATGACCTGGTGCGGCACCTTCAGTTCCACCAAAGACGGCCTGCCTTTTATCGGTTGCTACCCCGGCCTGGAACGTATGTATTTCGCCCTGGGTTACGGTGGTAATGGCATTACCTTCAGTATGATTGCCGCGCAACTGATCTGTAAACACTTGCTGGGCCAAACCGATGATCGCGCCGCCGTGTTCGGCTTCGAACGCAGGTAAAGCTGCCGGTTTCCTGATTGTCAACACCATGACCATCTCTACAATTTAACCGGGAACAATTACCGGACAGGCTCGTCATTTAACATTTATTGAAGCTTTAAACCACTGGTTACAAGCCCGTTTTAACACGACCTTACCACTTCATTTTTACCTTTCATATATATTAAACGCCAAGCATAACGCTTTGCTGGAATACACTATCGGCAAGGCTTTCGGCCGGCTATTACGAAAAGCGTCCAACATTTCGGGCACAAATTTGTTTATAAACGGACCATAGCCAATAGACCGGCAAAACCAGTATTATGAAAGATAGAAAGACTATTATTGTATCTAATCGCCTGCCCGTAAGAGTCGAGATCAAAGATGAGGAATGGAATTATCATCAGAGCGAAGGCGGATTAGCAACGGGCCTGGGCAGTATGTTTAAAGAAGGTAACAATGTATGGATCGGCTGGCCCGGCGCTTCTATACCCGACCAACGCATCCGGCAGATCATTACCCGCGACTTCAGGGCACAACACCTTTATCCCGTCATGTTATCGCCCGAAGAAATAGAGCACTACTACGACGGCTTCTCCAACGACACACTCTGGCCCTTATTCCACTACTTTCCCAGTTATGCCAATTACGATCCCGAAGACTGGGAATATTACCAGGCCGTCAACCAGAAATTTGCAGACGCCGTACTCGATATTGCCGAACCCGGCGACATTATCTGGATCCAGGACTACCAGCTGATGCTGGTACCGGAAATGGTGCGCCGCGCCAACCCCGGTGTAACCGTCGGCTTTTTCCAGCATATCCCCTTCCCTTCTTACGAGGTATTCCGCCTGCTGCCCTGGCGCGACGCATTGCTGAAAGGATTGATGGGCGCAGATCTTATCGGATTCCATACCTTCGACGATGTACGCCATTTTATGAGCGCGGCCATGCGGATCGCCAATACGCAATCCAATGCCAACGAGATCGTGCTCGACGACCGCTCCGTGGTGGTCGATGCCTTCCCGATGGGGATCGATTATGAAAAGTACCGCGACAATGTGCTCAATAGTAAGACCAAAAGAAACGAGCATAAGCTGCACCAGCTGATGGGCGATAAAAAACTGATGATCGCCATCGACAGGCTCGACTATAGCAAAGGCATACCCCAGCGGCTTGAGGCATTCGAACTCTTTCTCAGGGATAACCCGCAATTCCGCGAACAGGTCATCTTCCTGCAGTTGGTCGTGCCTTCCCGCGATACGGTAAAACAGTATGCCACGCTCAAGGAAGAGATTAACCGGCTGGTATCCGAGATCAATGCGAAATACGGCAGCCTGAGCTGGCAACCGATCCATTATTTTTACCGCTCCTTCCCCATCGAAATGTTATCCGCCCTGTACGCCTCGGCGGATATAGCGCTGGTAACCCCGGTGCGCGATGGCATGAACCTGGTCTGCAAAGAATATATCGCCAGCCGTCTCGATAAGACCGGCGTACTGATCCTGAGCGAAATGGCCGGCGCATCCAAAGAACTATATGAGGCGCTGCAGATCAATCCGACCGATAAACAAGCCGTTGCCGCCGCCATCCGCGAGGCGCTCCTGATGCCCGAAGCAGAGCAGATCAGGCGTATGGAAGCCCTGCAGCAAACGGTAGAACGATTTAATATTCATCATTGGGTAAGCAACTTTATGGAAAAACTGAACGAAGTAAAGCACAAACAGGAACAATTGAGCACAAGGATCATCACCCCGCAATTTGAACAACATATAAAAAGCCAATACGACAGCGCAACACAACGGCTGATCTTCCTGGACTACGACGGCACCCTGATGCCTTTCCACGACGATCCGCTGAAAGTGGCTCCGGACGAGGATCTGATCAACCTGCTCAAAGATCTTTACGAAGACGAGCATAATAAGGTCGTGGTGATCAGCGGCCGGAAAAAAGAAACCCTGGAGCAATGGATCGGCTACCTGCCTATAGATATCATTGCCGAACACGGCGCCTGGTTCCGCAAAAACGGCGGCAGCTGGGAGCTGGCCAACGACCTGAGCAAAGACTGGAAACATGAATTTTATCCCCTGCTGAAACAGTTTGAAATGCGCACCCCGGGCTCGTTTGTGGAAGAGAAAGACTACTCGCTCGCCTGGCATTACCGCCGGGTAGATAAAGCATGGGGCGAAGTAAGGGCCAAAGAAATGATCAACAACCTGAAATACGCCGCCGCCGACCTCGGCCTGCAATTGCTTGAAGGCAATAAAGTGATCGAGATCAAAAGCGCCAATATCAATAAAGGTAATGCAGCTAAAGAATGGCTGAAACAATACCCCGCCGACTTTATCGTAACCATAGGCGACGACCAGACCGACGAAGACACCTTTAAAGCCATGCCAGAAGGCGCTTTCACCATAAAAGTGGGCGCCGGTATCTCTTCGGCAACCTATTACCTGAAAAACCCGGCAGAGGTCCGGTCTTTTCTCAGGAGGCTGATCGACAGGGATTCCCGGCGCCACGAGGACGAGGGCATTACGACCTCGCTTATAAAAAATTAGGCATATCCATCTTCTTCGATATACGGTAAGCAGCATTCATCAGGCCTACGTGACTGTAGGCCTGGGGAAAGTTGCCCCACTGGCTGCCCGAGCCGGCATCTACATCTTCGCTTAAGAGGCCCAGGTGATTGGTGTAAGTAAGCAATTGTTCGAATCGTTGTCTTGCCTCATCGATCCTGCCTGCACAGGCCAATGCCTCTACATGCCAGAATGCCGTGATCAGGAAAGTCGATTGCGGTTTGCCGAAATCATCTTCATGTTTATACCGGTAAAACAAGCCGCCGGGAGCTGCCAGTGCGGCTTCTACCACTTTTAAATGGTCCTGCGCCCTTGCCGAGGCCGGATCGAGGTAACCCATCATGATCAGCTGCAGCGTGCTGGCATCCAGGTACGGCGAGTCTACCGCATGCTGGTACACTTTACGTTCAGCATCGTAGCAGGACTCGATCCGGTCGGCCGCTTTCTGCGCCAGCTTTTGCGCCCAGCGTTCCAGCTTTTTATCCCGGATACGTTGCGCGATCTTTATCGCCGCTTTACAACCCGCCCAGTGAAAGAGATAGGTATAACAGAAGTAACCGGCAATATCCCGGAACTCCCATAGTCCTGCATCGGGCTCGTCGATCACCATCTCTATCTTTTTCAGCAGCGAGGAGATCCAGGCCGAGGAGTCGGAGCGTTCTTCCACCACGAAACGCTCATCGGTATACAGGGGTAATAAAGAGATCAGCACCTGGCCGTATACATCGTTCTGGATATGTTCGCTGGCCTGGTTACCGATGCGTACTGGTTTATTGCCCAGGTAACCATTCAGCGCGATCTCGCGTTCTTTCAGATAACGTTCGCCGGTAACGCTGTATAACGGCTGGTAACGCCCTTCTTCTTTTACCGATATATTGGCGATAAAATTAAAATAGCCTTCCATTTCCTCGAAGTGGCCGATATGGTTAAAGGCCTGCAGAATATAGTAGGCATCGCGCAGCCAGCAATACCGGTAGTCCCAGTTGCGGCCGCTGCCGGGATGTTCGGGCAGGCTGGTCGTGCTCGCGGCAATAATGGCGCCGGTATCTTCGTACTGGTGTATTTTTAATACGAGCGCACTACGGATCACCGGGTCCTGGTAGAGGTTGCCGATACTCGTTTTCTTGATCCATTGCTGCCAGTAGGTCTTGGTACGCATCAGGAAATCCTCTACGGTATTGGAAAGCGGCGCTTCGAGCGGGGTACCGTAAGTCAGTACCAGGTATTTCGTTTCGTTCAGTACGGCAAACTGCTCGTCGAGGATATGATTGATCGAAAAATTAGTGGTTAGCCGTATAGGGCTGTCCGCACCGAAGAAGTCGATGTGGTTGCTTGCCGGGAAAGCCTGCAGTGGGCGTTCTCCATAGTCCGTAACAGGTTTGCAGGTGATCTTTACCCGCGGGCTGCCGCTGAGCGGTTCTATCTTGCGGATCAGCATCAGGGGTTTGAAATAGCGTTCGTACAAGCTGAACCGGGGCGCGAAATCGGTTACGCGGTACCGGCCCGACTTGCCTTCGATCTCCGTACACAGGATATTGGTATTTTCAATATAGTACTGCTTCGTGGAAAAGGTGCTGTCGGGCAGGATCGAAAATTCGCCGCCGCGCTGCTGGTCCAGCAGGCTTCCGAATATAAAGCTGCTGTCGAACCTGGGCATACAAAGCCAGCTTACATTAGTGCTCGTGTCGATATGTGCGATAAAAGAACAATTACCCACAATACCGGAATGATAAACATGTTTCTTTTTGGCCATTACAGAATCGGTTATGATGAATACCCTTTTATAAAAAATTTGAGGCCAAAAGGTTCGGCACGAATAGAAATTGCCGGGGCACAGGCCGGGCGCCGGTCGTTAAAAACAGCTTAATTTGGAAGCGGCCCGGTATAAATCACCGGATGATTGTACATTTGCTGCAATACGGTATCTTGTTCAAAACAACAAGGGTATACGTTCCTTATTAAGTTCAACTTTAGAAACCTATGGCAAAAAAAGAACAGAAAAAAGAGCAGAAGCATATCCCGGTGGTCAATAAGAAATCACTGGCTTTTTTTGAAAAATACATCAATAATGCCGCCCCTACCGGTTTTGAGGCCGAAGGACAGAAATTGTGGCTGGACTATATCAAACCGTATATCGATACCCATTACGTCGACAGCTATGGCACCGCAGTCGGTATTATCAACCCCGAAGCCGAGTACAAAGTCGTGATCGAGGCCCATGCCGACGAAATTTCCTGGTTCGTTAATTATATCACCAGCGACGGGCTTATCTACGTGATCCGCAACGGCGGTTCCGACCACCAGATCGCCCCGTCTAAAAGAGTAAATATCCATACCGATAAAGGCATCGTGAAAGCGGTGTTTGGCTGGCCGGCTATCCATACCCGCAGCGGGGAAAAAGAGCAGTCGCCCACCCTCAAGAATATTTTCCTGGATTGCGGATGCACCTCTAAAGAAGAAGTAGAAGCAATGGGTATCCACGTAGGTTGCGTAATCACCTACGAGGATGAATTTATGGTGCTGAACGACCGGTATTATGTAGGCCGTGCGCTGGATAACCGTGCCGGTGGGTTCATGATCGCCGAAGTAGCACGCCTCTTACACGAAAACAAAAAGAAACTGCCTTTCGGCCTGTACATCGTCAACTCGGTACAGGAAGAGATCGGGCTGCGCGGCGCCGAAATGATTGCGGATCATATCAAACCCAATGTAGCCATCGTAACCGACGTTACCCACGATACCTCTACCCCGATGATCAATAAGATCACCCAGGGCGACCTGGCCTGCGGCCGCGGTCCGGTAGTATCGTACGCCCCGGCGGTGCAGAACAACCTGAACCGGCTGATCATTAAAGCGGCAGAGGATAACAATATCCCCTTCCAGCGCCAGGCCTGCTCGCGTTCTACCGGCACCGATACTGATGCCTTTGCCTATTCCAACGGTGGCGTACCTTCGGCACTGATATCACTGCCCCTGCGTTATATGCACACTACGGTAGAAATGATCCATAAAGAAGACGTAGACAATGTGATCCATATAATCTATCATGCCTTGCTCAGCATCAAAAACGGGCAGGATTTCCGGTATATCCGGTAATTTATTTTTTACCACCCCACGGGGTAAAACCAAACGTAATGACACAAGATATTTTCTGGCAGCTGATCGATAAAGCCAGGGCCAAAACCAACATCAACTTCGAGACGCAGTGCGTAACGCTTACCGAATTGCTTACTCCTTACAACAAGGAAGACATTATCGATTTCGAACATATACTGCGTGAAAAAATTGAAGAAGCCTCCTCCTTCCCGATCATGGCGGCCACCTTCCTGGTATGTAGTTTTATTTCGGACGATACCTACGAAGACTTCCGAGCCTGGCTCATTGGCCAGGGTAAGGACAATTTCTATAAAGCGCTTAAAAACCCCGACGATATCGCCGATATGCTGAGCAAAAAGCAGGCGCAGAACCTGGGCGGGGAATTCATGCTGTTTGTAGCCGTTAACGCCTACCTCGAAAAAACCGGTAGCGACGACGACGAAGCCTTCTACCAGCTGATCGAGCACCCCGAGGAAAAAGAAATCAAACAACAATGGCCCGAAAGCAAAGCCGACTACCGCAAAATATTGCCCAGGCTTTTTGATAAATTCTGGGATGAAGACCGGATCGCTGCCAAGCTGCAGGAAGCCGAAGAGAACGGCGAAGACGATTAATGATCTTTTCAACGAACACAGCCGCCTGCTACAAACCAGGCGGCTGTTTCTTTTAAGGGGTTTTGCGAATATCCCCGAAAAACACCATTACATCTGCGCCGGGCATAGTAATATTGCAGCCGTTTACTTATGCGACAAAAAATAAAACGGACCTTCCGCGTTGCCCGTTACATCGTGTACCGCGAAACGCTCGTAGATAAAAAAGATATTTTCTGGTCCTTTACAGGTGCATTTACCGGTATCGGGCTCATCGGGCTGATCCACCAGTACTGGCTTTCGGCCAGCGATAACCTCTTCCTGGTCGGCTCTTTCGGCGCCTCCGCCGTATTAATCTACGGTCATACGCAAAGCCCGCTGGCACAACCCCGTAACCTGGTGGGCGGTCATATCCTGAGTGCACTGGTCGGTATCAGTATCCGTTTCCTTATCCCGCAACCCGAATTACAATGGCTGGCCTGTTCGCTGGCTGTGGCCCTGGCCATCGTAGTGATGCAGGTTACCCGTACCATACATCCACCGGGCGGCGCTACCTCCCTGCTGGCCATTATCGGCAGCAGCCAGATCCGCGATCTCGGTTACCTGTATGCCTTGTCGCCCGTGGCCAGCGGTGTCGCCATTATGTTGCTCATCGCCTGGATCGTCAATAATATTCCGGGCAACCGGCGTTACCCGGCCCATGGCAAATGGTGGTAAGCCATTCCTTTTCTTTATGCGGGCATAATCCGGGCAATAGGGTACTTTCCTATCTTTGTGACCGATGAGCATACCTAAAGACATACAGACCGTCATCCAGGCTCCCGGCAACCGCAACGAGGAGATCACCAGGGATTACCTGGCTTTTCTTGATCAGCATATCGGGGAACTGCTCGAAGGCCGCGAAACAGAGATGTTACATATCAACGAAATCGCGCAAAAACTCTTTATCTCACCGGTTCACCTCAGCAATACCGTAAAGCTGGTTACCGGCCGCCATCCCTGTTATTACTTCGACCTCAAGATTATACAACAGGCCAATCATTTGCTGGCACATACTGCCTTATCGGCTTCGGAAGTAGCCCGCAGGCTTACGTTCGACCCTTCCAACTTCCTGAAGTTTTATAAAAAGCTCACCGGGCTTACCCCCACCGAATTCCGCGAAGGCAAAGGCGGCGATCCGAGCACTACCCTGCTCTTCGTTATGGATATGCATGCCAGAGCGCACCAGTAGCCCGTTCTTTTCAACAAGACCTGTTCCTGAGAATAGACCATAACCTGTAACCAGGCCGGTAACTTTTGTGCCCGGGTGCAAGCGTGCAGAGTCCTGTTTTCTCCCTAATTCTGAACGCCTCACCATGGTAATGCTGAAAATTCTGAAGCTATCACCATGACCGGTTGACCGGGGCTATGGACCTTTGTATCGTAAAAACAAATAAACAATGCATACAAAGAAAATAGCCCTTATAACCGGCGGCAGCCGTGGTTTGGGTAAGAACAGCGCCCTGGCGCTGGCCGGTAAAGGCCTCGATGTAATCCTTACCTACCATACCCGCAAAGAAGATGCGGACGATACCGTACAGGCCATCGCTGCCAAAGGCGCCAAAGCCAGCGCATTGCAGCTGGATACCAGTAATACAGCGGGTTTCGAAGCCTTTGCCCAACAACTCGCAACCGTGTTAAAAGAAGAATGGCAACGCGACACGTTCGACTTCCTCGTCAACAACGCCGGTACCGGTTTACACCAGGCCTTTGCCGATACCTCCGAAACCGAATTCGACAGCCTGATGAATATCCATTTCAAAGGGGTGTTCTTCCTGACCCAACGCTTATTGCCGTTGATCGCCGATGGCGGTAGTATCATTAACCTCAGTTCCGGCCTGGCCCGCTTTGCTACACCGGGTTACAGCGCTTATGCCGCTATGAAAGGCGCTATCGAAACGCTGACCCGATACCAGGCCAAAGAACTCGGCAGCAGGGGCATACGGGTTAATGTAGTGGCCCCGGGCGCTATCGAAACCGATTTTACCAAACCGGCCATGACGCACAATCCCGGTATGAAAGACTTTATCGGCTCGCAAACGGCGCTGGGCCGTATGGGTGTACCCGACGATATCGGCGGACTGATCGCCGCATTGTGCAACCCGGAACTATCCTGGGTTAATGCACAGCGTATAGAAGCATCCGGCGGTATGTTCCTGTAAGCATTAGCGATAAACCAAAAACGCCTGCCTGTGTCTTTGCAACACAGGCAGGCGTTTTTAATTCCGGTCATTCGATTAATCGTGCAAGGCAAGCATCGGCAGGTAGTTGAGCCGGGCCAGGCGGCGGGTATGGCTCTGTTTAAAAATGGTGTCCCAGATACCGTAACGGTGCGGGATCACGATAAGCAGATCCAGGTTATAGTCTTTCGCAAAACCGGATATGGCCGGGATCACATGCGGGTCCTCGATATTGTGATAATCAGGGTTAACCTCCAGTAAGAGCTCCTGCATCAGGGCCTCGTTTTCCTGCCGTGCTTTCGGGTCGTGCGGGTTGCCGCGGGTTATATGCACCACATGCAACCTGGCACCGGTATACTCCACCAGCCATTTAATGAAACGGATCTGCGCGGCATTACGGTTTTTGTAATCGCAGGCAAAACCGATATTCCTCAGCGGTTGATAGGTAACATGCCCGGGTACTACCAGCACCGGGGCATCCAGGTCCTGCAAGGTGCTCAGCAGATCATTATCCCAGGTCCAGAGGTCGTCGTAATCCGTGAGCGCGCCGATCAGGATAAGTTGTGGCGCTGTGGCCTCGATCTCGTCCCGGAGCGCATCCATCATGGTGGCTACTACAGCTTTCGTCCTGACCTGTACACCCGGAAAGTTATCGACCGCCCATTGCTTTTCCTCCTGCAGTTGTTCCTCCGCGTTGATAAAAGCATCGCCCATAGCCGCCAGGGCTACGCCCTCGGTAGTATAAGTTACCGGCATGGCATAGGCATGCAACAGCAGGATCGTAAACGCTTCGTTCCCGAACAGGCCGCAGGCATAAGCCAGCGTATTGCGTGAAGATGCAGAGAAATCGGTAGTTACCAATATTGTATTCATAAAAAAACTGGTTTTGTTTATCGGGAGAAAAGGACATCAACCAGCCTTCGCCGGCTTTCCATCCTATTTATTAAATAACAAACAGTAAAGTATTTAACTAATTATGCAAATTTTTTAATCCGCCGCCTTCCGTAAATTTTCGCTCATATTGCCCAGTACGCGGATACAAACGCCCAATTGGTCGGCAGTAACGTTTTTATTCACCACGGCGTACATTTCCGTAATCCAGGGCTGGATCTGCTGTTCCATATCTTTTCCTTTTTCTGTCAGGAAGATCAGCTTGTTGCGCCGGTCCTTTTCATCTTCCAGGCGGTATACGAGTTTACGTGCGGTCAGGTTATCGATCAGGTAGGTCATACTGGCCTTATCCTTTACGGTAATGTTAGACACCTCCTGCTGGTTGATGCCATCCTGTTTCCAGAGACAGGCCATTACCTGCAACATTTCGAAGGTAAGATCGATATCATGCAGGCGGAATTTGGCCTGCAGGTATTGCTTCAGCGCCAGGTTCACTTTGGTGATCTCCCGCGTAAACTCGGTCGTCATTTCCTGCTTCGATCGGCTTGCTTTCGTCATACACAATAAAGTTAGGAACTTAATAGTAAAGCATCAAACTAATTTTTGGATGAGAGGTGTGAGGGTGTGGGGGGTGTGCTAACCCTGAACAAAGCCGGCTATGGGATGAGATCCTTCGCTGTGCTCAGGATGACAGGCTTCCTCTTGCCACTTGATACCTGATACTTGATTCTAAAAAATGAGATCCTTCGCTACGCTTAGGATGACAGCTAATCCCTTTAAAGTTAAGTGCATTTAGCATGCCTGGGGCAGCATTTGCTGTTGCTTCATCTGGGGTTAGCCTTTTGTCATGCTGAGCCTGGCGAAGCATCTTATCGGCGTTAGCTCATGCGGCACAGGTGCGGCTGCATTGCTAAACGCTTAATACTAAAAAAGCCGGCCATCCCCAATTGGAATGACCGGCGCTTTTATAGGTTCAGGTACCGCCGCTTATCGAGGTGCGACCTCCCTTCAGTAAGATCCTTCGCTGTGCTCAGGATGACACCCGGCTTAACCCATAGTAAAGCCAGCTAATGGATGAGATCCTTCGCTACGCTCAGGATGACAACGCAACTCTACTACAGCTACTCCGGAGAAGCCAGCTAATGGGTGAGCTCCTTCGCTGCGCTCAGGATGACAACGCAACTCTGATACAGCCACTCCGGAGAAGCCAGCTAATGGATGAGATCCTTCGCTGCGCTCAGGATGACACCCGACTTTCTCTAACATCTAATACCTAACATCTAATATCTAACATTTAAT
This sequence comes from Taibaiella chishuiensis, assembly GCF_003014535.1. Taxonomy (GTDB): domain Bacteria; phylum Bacteroidota; class Bacteroidia; order Chitinophagales; family Chitinophagaceae; genus Taibaiella; species Taibaiella chishuiensis. Next base: position 41,182 of record NZ_PYGD01000006.1, read on the forward strand.
CTCCCTACCAAATCCTTACACGCAGGCTGTCGGCGATATACATACCATCGCCGGGTTTTACTTTAAATACCTCGTAAAAGGCATCCACATCGGAGAACGGACCGTTAACCCTGTATTTGGCAGGCGAATGCACATCCGTCAGGATCTGCTGTGCCAACGACTCCTTACGGGTATTGTACAACCAACCCAGCGAGTAACCCAGGAAGAAGCGTTGCCCGGGGTTGAGGCCCGCGATCTTTTCGCCTTTCTTATACTGCTCTTTCTTTACAAAGGCATCCCAACCCAGCAGTACACCACCCAGGTCGGCGATGTTCTCCCCTACCGTGGCTTTACCGTTAACGTGCAGATCGTCTACAGCAATATACTTATTGAACTGGTTGATCATAACTTCCGTACGCGCTTTAAAGTTCTTTTCATCGTCTTTGGTCCACCAGTTTTTCAGGTTACCTTCGGCATCGTACTGTGCGCCCTGGTCGTCGAAACCATGCGTAATTTCGTGACCAATGGTAGATGCAGCGGCATAACCATATACCAGGGCATCATCCAGCTCTTCGTCCCTTTTACCCGGTACGGTAAAGATACCAGCCGGCAATACGATCTCGTTGTTAGAAGGATTGTAATAAGCGTTATACGTTTGCGGGGTCATGCTCCACTCCTCGCGGTCTACCGGTTTGCCCAGCTTCGCGATCTCGTAATTGTACCACCATTCCCTTGCAGCGATCACATTGCGCACATAACTCTGCGCTTTGATATTCATCGCAGAAAAATCCTTCCATTTATCCGGGTAACCTACCTTTTTACGCATCTTCGCCAGTTTGTCCAGCGCTTTAGCCTTCGTGGGCTCGCTCATCCAGGTCAGTTTTTTGATCCTGTCTTTCAGGGCCTCGCGGATATCTTCAACCATATCATTATAGCGCTTCTTGGCTTTTTCGTTAAAGTACTCTTTCACGAATAACTGGCCCAGCGCTTCGCCCATGGCATCTTCTTCTTCATCCAAAACCCTTTTCCAGCGCGGCTTCTGCTTCTTCACACCACTCAGTGTTTTTCCATAGAAATCGAAACGGGCGTCTTCCAGCTGCGGGTTGAGGAAGGGCGCCGTAGAACGGATCACCTGCCATTTGAGGTAATCTTTCCAGGTATCGATACTTTCGGTTTTCAATGCATTATTGATCGCTGTAAAAAACTCGGGCTGTCCTACAATCACGGTATCCAGGTTATTGATCCCGGCTTCGGTCAGCCATTTTTTCCAATCGATATCGGCAGTCAGTTTTTGCAAACCGGATACTGCATATTTATTATAGTTCTTATACGGGTCGCGCAGGTCTTCCAGTTTCCGGCTTACTTTGGCCAGGCTGGTTTCCAGCTTGAAGATCGCCGCGCTTTTGTTTTTGCCATCGGCAATACCGGCCAGACCCAGCATGGTTTCGATATGCGCCGGGTAAGCCTCCCGTATTTTCCGGGTACGTTCGTCGGTATTGAAATAATAGTCGCGGTTGGGCAGTCCCAATCCGCCCTGGTGCAGGTTGAAGGCCATTTTTTCGCTGTTCATATCGTCCTGCGCCACATACCCGTTAAACAGCGGCGAAAAGCCTTTGCGGTTCAGCTGGGCGATAACGTTCAACACATCTTCTTTCGTCTTGATATTGTCGATCAGCTGCATCTCGGGCTGCAATTGTTCTACCCCCTGTTGTTTCAGGGCAACGGTATCCATACCGCTGCTCCAGAATGCCGCTATTTTTTTGGCGATAGCGTTATCCGCTTGTTTCAGTGCCTGTTCGTTGATGGTCTTTAAGCGGTTGTACAGGTCTTCCTGCACCAGGTAGGCAATGCCCCAGCTTTTCTGTTCGTCGGGGATCGGGTTGCTTTTAATCCAGCCGCCATTGGCGTAATCGAAGAAATCCTGCGCCGGGTTGACAGTGGTATCGAGGTTAGCCGCGAGGATATCGGGACCGGCGGCAGTTCCTTTTTGTCCGCCTTCGGAAGTGTTGTTGCCACAGGACCAGGCCAGTAAGGACAAAGCGCTGCCGACCAGTATTCCGGAATATTTCATAGAGGTATATTTTTTTGAATAAAACCAGGCATTTATATTAAAATGATGGCGTCAAAGATAATGGAAAAGGGGCAGTACCATCTCCCCCCTGCGGAGGTAAAATTTGCTGTTAATTAATCGCGTTGAAAATCTGCGGTAAGTAATTCTGTGGTACTTTCGCATTCGAAAACCAGCTGTATGCAATCCAGATTTTATGCGCTCCTTCTGTTGCTGGCGCTGAGCTTTACCGCCTGCAAAACCCAACAGCACTTCATAGATAGTTACCAGACGTCCTTTACCCCCATCGATTCTACACGGCCGCATGACAGCAGTATGGATAAAATGCTGGAGCCCTACCGGGTAAAAATGCATGAGGCCATGGACCAGGTAATCGGTTACAGCGAAGTACCTATGTCCAAGGCGCAACCCGAATGCACCCTTGGTAATTTTATGGCCGATGCCCAGCTGGCAATCGCCCGTAAAACGGACCCGGCCACACAGGTATCTATTATGAATTACGGCGGCATACGCATTCCCTATGTGAGTCCCGGTGCTATTTCCAAAGGGAAAATATATGAAATGATGCCCTTTGACAATAAACTGACTATTGTAGAAGTACCGGGTAAGGTGATGCGCCAGTTATGCGACCTGATGGCCGCATGGGGCGGATGGCCGGTAAGCGGTATCACTTTCCGTATTAAAGATAAAAAGGCTGTAGACATTATGGTAGACGGTAAACCGCTGAACGACCAGCTGATCTATATTACTGCCATGTCGGATTATATTGCCAACGGTGGCGACAATTGTGCCTTCCTGGCAGATTGCAAAAAACATTTTCTGAATATTTTTGTCCGCGACATGCTTATCGAGTATGTAACGGATCTGCAGGCCCGGGGCCGCAAACTCAACCCGCAACTTGAAAAAAGAATCAGTTATGCAGAATAGGAGAAATTTTATCAAACAGGGCATGATCGGCGGCGGACTGCTGGCAGCAGGCGGTTTTCCCTTTTCTGCATTTGCCGCTACCGGCGCCACCCGCATCACGATCCTGCATACTAATGATGTACACAGCAGGCTCGATCCCTTCCCGATGGACGGATCCAAATTCCAGGGCATGGGCGGCGTGGCTGCGCGCGCCGAACTGATCCGCCAGATCAGGACCGAGGAAGAACATGTACTGCTGCTCGATGCCGGCGATATATTCCAGGGTACGCCTTACTTTAACCTGTATAAAGGTGAACCCGAAATAAAGGCTATGAGTATGATGGAATACGACGCTGCGACGATGGGTAACCACGACTTCGACGCCGGTGTGGAGGGCTTTGCCAAACAGCTGCCGCATGCCAGTTTCCCGATCCTGGTAGCCAATTACGACTTCCGCGATACCGAGCTGGCAGATAAAACACAACCTTATAAAATATTCACGAAAGGTGGTATAAAAATTGGTATATTCGGGTTAGGAATTCAATTGCTCGGATTGGTGCCGCAAGACGCCTATGGCAAGACAAAATTCCTGGATCCTTTGCCTATAGCGATTGCTACGAGCGATATGCTCAAAAACAAAAAAAAGTGTGATATGGTCATCTGTTTATCCCACCTGGGCTACGAATATAAAAGCGATAAAATAAGTGACTGTGTATTAGCCGCCAATACCGAGCATATAGACCTGATTATCGGCGGTCATACCCACACCTTCCTCGATAAGCCTACACTGATAAAAAACAAGGCTGGCAAGGAAGTTATCATTAACCAGGTGGGTTGGGCCGGCATACGGCTCGGCAAACTGGACTTCGTTTTCGACAGCAAAAAAAGTGCAAAACTCTCCAATGCCCAAACTGTAATTCTAAGGAAACAAACAATAGGTTGACAATTTTTTTTTTCAACAAAATGTTGAGAATTTCGTGCTCTGGTTGAGAGAAAAAACCAACATTTTTTTTAACACAGAAGTACACTGCAGCGAGCGCAAGACGGAATATTCCATTCGTGAGGTAATTACAAAATAATTAACAAGAGATTTTTTAGACACGGATTGTTTGGATTACTTTTTGATACAAACACCATCCGTAGGGGGGCTTGACGGCGATAGTAACGGAGACATTCACATTTTTTGAAAACAAACAAGGACAACAGGAGACGAACAATATGATTCCAAACCAACCCATACCATCTTCATCACCAACGGAAGCAGTTGTAGCATGGGAAAAATGCCTTGCCATTATTAAGGACAATGTGAACTGGCGTGCATTTCAAACATGGTTCGAGCCGATCAAGGCTGCTGCATTAACCAATAGTGTACTGACCATCCAGGTACCGAGTCAGTTTTTTTACGAATGGCTTGAAGAGCATTATGTGGAGTTGTTAGGAAAAACGATTAAAAGGATACTGGGCCGCGAAGGCCGCCTGGAATACCGTATCCAGATGGAAAACGCGGGGCAACGCCAGCCTGCTACCATGCAGCTGCCGGGTAGCGCCCACCCCAAGCCTTCCAAGGAGAGCAATTATGTGAATATGGACTATGTGATGGAGGATCCTTTAAAAATTAAGAACCCGTTTGTAATACCGGGTATGAAGCGCGTGCAGATCGACCCGCAGCTCAATCCCAATCTTACTTTTGATAACTATATAGAAGGTGAATGCAACAGGCTTTCCCGCACTGCCGGTATCCATATCGCTCAGAAACCGGGCGCTACAGCGTTTAACCCTTTGATGATATTTGGTGGAACAGGTTGTGGTAAAACACATTTGCTGCAAGCCATCGGTAACGAGGTGCGCAGGCTGCATCCCAATAAGTCGGTATTATATGTAAGCACCGAAAAATTCATCAACCAGTTTATCGACCATTCGAAAAACCAGGAAGTAAATGACTTTATTCACTTCTACCAGTTGATCGATGTATTGCTGCTCGATGATATTCATTTATTCGTAAGCGCATCCAAAACACAGGATGTATTTTTCGCGATATTCAATCACCTGCATCAAAACGGCAAACAGATCGTATTGAGCAGCGATACGCCGCCCAAAGACCTGGAAGGCATGCAGGAAAGGCTTTTGAGCCGTTTCCGTTGGGGATTGCATGCAGAGATCTCTGCGCCCGACTACGAAACCCGTAAGGCCATTCTCGAAATGAAGATGCGCAACGAAGGACTTGAAATTCCGGAAGAAGTGGTACAATACGTTGCCTATAATGTACAGAACAATGTAAGAGACCTGGAAGGCACCGTTATTTCTCTGTTTGCACAGGCTACCCTCAACAAGAAAGAGATAGACCTCGAACTGGCTAAGCGTGTACTGAAGAACTTTGTCAAGACATCGTTCAAAGAACTCAGCATCGACGACATCCAGAAAATGGTCTGCAACTTCTATAACGTTCCTTACAATGACCTGCTGACCAAGACCCGCAAACGGGAAATCGTACAGGCCCGCCAGATTACCATGTACTTGGCCAAGAAGTTTACAAGAAGCTCTTTAAAAACGATCGGCGAACACTTTACCGGTAAGGATCACACTACGGTAATACACTCCTGCCAGACCGTAGAAAACCTGATGGAAACTGATACAAGCTATCGTGAAAAACTGCTTGAAATCCAACAGAAAGTGCAATTGGCAGCGATGTAGAAAAAAAGCAAAAAAAAGTATCCAGATAATTTCATTTTTCGAAAAGTTGTCATTACCTTTGCACTCCCTTAACGGGGCAACGGAAGTTCTTCAAAACAAATACGGTGAGGTGGATGAGTGGCTGAAATCAGTAGTTTGCTAAACTGCCGTACGGGTCAAACTGTACCGCGGGTTCGAATCCCGCCCTCACCGCTGAAAATTTTCACTCATAATTTTCGGCAAGAATTTCCACCGGGAAGTAGCGCAGGCCGGTAGCGCACCTGGTTTGGGACCAGGGGGTCGCAGGTTCGAATCCTGTCTTCCCGACTTGAAAGGACAAAACAGATTCACTTCTGTTTTGTCCTTTTTTATTTGGGCTTAATTGGCTATCCAATAGATAGATAAGTCTTGCCGCTTCATTTACCCTGCCGGTTCGAACAGCACTATTTTCAAAATGTAGTTTTTCCGGGAACATCGAACTTATGATTTCCCTCTTCTTTTCTACTTCTGCGGTTTCATAAACGGAGCCTACCTTTAAAAGATTAGCTAATCCCTCATCCAGTAGGGTTTTCAAATCTACAGTATTGCTACTGTTGGCATCTTCCTTAACTCTTAGCCGTTGCAACTGTTCGGTATAATCAGCTTTCATCTCCCGGTAATCTTCCGGTTCTATCTGCTTTGATACTAACAGCTCTCTCAGGTAAGCCAGCTTTCCTTCTGTTTCCTTAATCTTGTTGGCAACCTGCTTGCGGTCGTCCTTTATTGCGCCGGTCTGCTCCTGCCATTCCTCTAATAGAACGGCCTTATAGATTTCCAGCATTTCGGGTTTTGGTATATACTGCTTAAGTATCCTTTCAAATTGGTTGTTGGCTTCATCTGCCCTGAACCTGAATTTACATCCGCCGTAGCAATGGTAATAGGCATAATACTTGGTGTTGCCTTTCGAGGCGCTGCCTGTAAGTAATTTGCCACAGGACGGACAGGTCAGAAAGCCTCTTAACGGCAATGATGCAGCAGAAACAACTTTAAGCCGGTAGGTACCTCTTTTCCTCCCGTCCAATACATCTTGCACCTCGTAATAAAGCTCCTCTGTTATAATCGGCTCATGCAAACCTTTTACAAACCTGCTTTCTTCGTCTTTGTATTTATTGATAAAAATCTTCCCGCAATAGATGGGATTACGGATGGCAAACCAGAACAGGCTTTTGGTGCCGGTAAATCCCCGCTGTTTTGCCATTTTAAAAATCTGCTCTGTGTTATATACACCTTTGGCTATTTCTTCAAAAGCCCATACCAGGATTACAGAATTTTTGCCGTCTGGTGTTATATACTTCCTGCCGCTTTCATCGGTTTTATTTACGTAGCCAACGGGCGCTAATCCCATATAACGGCCTTCCTTTCTAGCCCTGCGCATACCAACGATTACGTTCAAAGCCCTCCTGTCGTTTTCCACTTCAGGGGCTGCCAAATAAAACGCCAACATCATTTTGTTCTCAGGAATAGATAAGTCCAATGGCTGTTCGATGGCTTGCGGTTCCACGCCCAGTTTTCGAAGCGTGTTGATCATTTGATAGGCATCGCCCGCATTACGACTAAAACGGTCCCATTTAAGGAACAATACGAAATCGCTTTTGCCCTTATGCCTTTTGAGGTCCAGCAAATAGGCTTTCCATTCAGGGCGATTGAAAGTCTTCGCAGAATGATCTTCATAAATAACTTTTCTTACGCTGATCTTATTGAGGTCACAGTATTTACGCAATAACTCTTCCTGTCCCCGTTGGGAGTAGCCCTTATCTGCCTGTTCATCTGTACTTACCCGGATATATAAGTCTGCAATCTTCATAGTTCAAAGGTTTTTCTAGTTATTATTCAGATGCCGCCCAATGACAGACCTGGCTAAAATCTTCATAAATTCCAATATCTGCGTAGCCTGCTGAACAGATATTTCGCATTTTTTTGCACGTAAAATTTCCCTCACCTTCTCTGGTGTTAGCTTCTCCATATAATCCCATCTTTACAATCTCCACAATTCCCTATATGGGTTTCACCTAGCTAAAATAAAAAATAGTTTTGATAAAATGTAAATTACACAAACTTTTATTTATTTTTGACCAGGATCTATCCTTTAAGAAAGGGTGATCCTCTCTTAAAATAATACGACATGCAGCGTCCTTATAAAATAACATACAAAACGTACTTCAACGACAGGCTAAAAGAAGTGGATTTCCACGGAGAACAAACATATCCCTTGTACATTCAGGTTACCTACCGGAAAAAAACTATTTTTTTTAAAAGTTATTATTTCGATCTGCTTTCCCAAGAACGATATGCATATAAAATTGGCAGAAAGGTAATTGCCCCGAAACTTAAGGACGTTATCGGCTTTGAATTAAAGCTTATCCAATTAATTGTTGAGCAGCTCGGAGATGCTATAACATTAGAAGCATTTAAAGAAGCATATAACTTTTATGGTCAGGACCTCTGTTCGTATGCGGAGAAAATGCTCGTCCCTAATCTATTTTTATATTTTAAGGATATTGATTGCTCCTCTTTTGCCTGGGCGGTGGCCGCCTTCAATCAAAAGAAAAACGTGCTGTATGATTTATTGCTGGATATGAAGAAGCTCTTTACGGATGATGCATGGAAAAGGTTGATTCAATATGGCGATAGCGTTACTATTGCCTATTTGGAAATGTATGCATTTGTCATATCCAAACGCAAGAAACCCTATTGGCTCTTAACGGTGATGGAATGGGAAAAAGAAGAAGTTGCAGAAGAATTTAGAGCTTATCTATCAGGTGTTGAAATAAGAGGGGAAGAGCAGGATCGAATACTTAAAAGTATGAATAAACTGATTGCTTATGTAAAGGAGGAAGTTGCTAATGGGACGCTCAACATTCATTGATATTTTTTATTATAAATTCTTTACGTCACAAATCGGTGTTTTGTGATAATTACTTAATTTTATTCAATGGGATATCATGTTATTACGAGTACAGATAATAAGCTCACTGCTCATTATATAAAAGATATAAGGGGGTTGGTGTACTTGGAAGATATAAACGAAAAAACTTTAATCTATGAGGGCAAAGAGTCCGACAGACCCTTCCTGCTAAAAGATTATGATCCTGCCAATAAATATTTTACGCAGATAGCAAGAATAGGAGCTATGGGAGAAGATCTTTTCAAAAACCAAGCCGAAGACAATGCTTTTGTAGTTCAAGTTATAGAACAAGGCAAAGAAAAGATGTTACATTTTACAAAAGCTATGGGCAAAATAAAAAGACCTGATTTTTGTGTTCTCAATGCAAATGCTGATGTAGAAGTTAAGTGCATTAAAATATATGGTGGGCAAATACAATATTTTTATTTAAGCATAAGTGAGATAAGAAAGCTAAATACATATTCTCAGAATTCCGGAAGACCAGTAGTATTTGCTGTATATGAACAGAAGAACTTTAAACCCCTTAAAGACAATTTATATATGATAAAGCTTATCGATATCGTAGAGATAAATAAAAAAGACCCCTTTGAACAAAAGGATAATGCATATATAATTCCATTGTCTTTTTGCGAACAGGGATTTGAAATATTAAAAAAAATAAAAAGACATTCGAATTAGAATTCGGAATTTGCTAAATCGTAGACATAACTTGTACCATTTCAACACGGTTGGAAACCTCCAGTTTTTCGTAAATCTTCCTCGTATGAGCATTTACCGTTCGCTCTGAAATGAACTTCACTACGGCAATTTCCCTTGCTGAGCTTCCTGTAATCAATAGTTGGGCTATTTCTATCTCTCTAACGGTTAAACCATATTTCCGACAATTAAATTCGAAAGGAGTTCCCTTGTCCTGATTGTTGGATTTATTTTTAACAGGCTCAATCTGTTGTTGTAAAGGATGCTTTCTTAGGGATTTCATAGTGCGATAGGCATCCTCGTAAAGTTTCATTTCCTGCTTCCGGGTATAAGACAGTATTGCCTCTGCCTTAAGGACAAGTTCTTCCGGTTCAAAGGGCTTTAAAATATAATCAATTGCCCCCAAATCGAGCCCCCGTCTTCGGTCTTCGTTTGTTATTCGAGCTGTCACGAATATTATTGGTATATGGCATAAATCCGGATCATTCTGTATTATCTCCGCCAACTCAAAGCCGTCCATTTCATCCATCATCACATCAGTGATAAGCAAATCCGGAACCTGTTGCTTAATCTTTTTTAATGCCTCCCTTCCATTTAAGGCGTAGTTGACGTTGTAGCGTGTAGAAAACTTTTGAATAAGAAAACTGTTCATTTTGCGATTGTCTTCAACAATCAGAATACTCGATATGTCATCGGCTAAGTAAATATCTTTAAGTTCATCTTCCTGGAGCATAGGATGGTCTGGAAGATTAAGATCCGGGATACTCGCTTCTGATTCGGACTTTTTAAAAGTCACTTTAACGATAGTTCCCTGCCCTTCTTTACTTTGCAGATCTATATGACCATCAAGCGAGTCAATTATATTTTTGACCAGGGGAAGCCCTAGTCCCATACCTTGAATGTTACGCTTGGGTGCATTTAGCAGTTGGTACGGCTTGAAAACTTCTTTGATTTCCTCTGTTGAGATTCCTGCCCCTTGATCTTCAACCGTAAAAATGATTTCGTTACCATTCGCGGAAAGGTCAATTGAAATTACACTATCGTTGAATGAGTATCTTACTGCATTTTCCAGTAAATTGTTTATGACCCTGTTGATCGCAAGCGGGTCGGCCTGAATACAAAGTCCAGACTGAATAGATTTGACAAGCCCGATGCTCTTTTGACTACAATAAGCTTCAAATGCGTTGCAGGCATGTTGAACAAGCTTAGACATTTCAAAGACTTGATTGTGATCGAACATCTGAACCCCTTTTGAAAACCGTTCAATATCGAAAAGGTCAGTTATATCCTGACTTAACTTGGATACTGTTGATTTTACATTAATGAGTTCAGGGGAAGCACCGTTCTTTTGAATGTGTTCGCTTATGTAGTTATTTATTAAAGCAATCGGGGTTTTTGTTTCATGCACCAGGTTTATAAATGTGGATTCTCGCTGATCATATAATTGTCGTATGCTTTTTGCCTTTTCTTCATTGATCTCCTGAATATGCAGGATTTTCTCCTTCCTGATGTTCTCCTCCAATGCGCTACGTAGCTCTTTTTCTTTTTTCATGAATCTGACAACAAAAAAATAGGCTAACGCTTTCGCGAAAAATTCCCATAGCCAAAAGGAAGCCATCACTAATTCTTGCTTAAGGATCAGCTTTTCCTGCTCATAGCCTCGCGCCCGATCCATGTAAGGGAAAACATAGAAATTTAGCGAAAATCGCAAGAGAAGGAAAACAGCTACTAACGTGAGTAATGTGGCGATACTTATAAGTATGCGTCTTAGTGACCGGACAGAAAAGGTGCTTAGGAAATAAACAAAGGCGTAAAAGAGGTAAAAAGGATGGCTAAGCACCAGTAAAACTTCTTTCGAGAAATAATACGACTTTCCATACATTATCTGGTCCGTGATGTAGCAGTACAGCAGATATAACGGCCAGAAAACGAAATGCCATTTGTATTTTAGAATCCAGCTAACAACTTTTTGATCGGCTATAGCCTTCTTGGTTTCATGGTACAAGCTTTCTTCACTCATAGTATTTTTTTACAAACTCAACCCAATTTTCCTGCAGAGTAGGTATTGTAACATCAGGTGTTATTCCGATAGAATCTATTGTTTTTTTCCCTTTGGGTATTTCTCTTTTAAATGTGGGCAAGGTCATCATGTACTGTCCGGAAGGTAAGGTGAAAGAAATTGCGTTCAGGTAATCGACCGCACCAAGTGTATTTTCTCCAAAGACTTTAACCTTTTTGCTCTGCTTAAAATCAAGGACCATCAACTCCGCAGCACTTTGTACAGCGAAGTTTGTTATTATAGCCACATTTTTAGGCATGGGCATTGTACCGTCATACTTTAGCGTGTCGCCCGGCTCAAAAACAAATTTCCCGAGATTGTTATAAATTTTAGACGAATCCTTTACAAGTTCGGACAGCTTGGCAGTATCCACTTCTTTCCGTTTTAGCAATTCGGCAATCTGTGATCTTCTATGCTGTAACAGGTCAGCACTACAGTATTTGTAGCCGGCAACGGGAATAATAGGACGAGTTGCAATGTATGGAACCAACGTCCTATACGTACTTACAGTACCGCCAAGATTATTTCTGATGTCAAGAATTAGCGTCTTTGATTTCTTTATCTTGTCACTGTCAGCTTTAACGATACTGTCAACCAATGAGATGTTAGGTCCGGTAAAGTCAGGGAGGGTTAGTAAGTAATTATCATTGTCCAACACCTTCCCGCTAGTGGTGGAAATAGGAGCAGCAACAGTGTTCGGAAAGTCGAACTTTGCGTTTGTCGCCATCTTCCTCCAAATTGTAAAATCACCAGTTACTAATGTACTGTCATTCCGAAAGGTCGAGCGAAGAAAAAAACGTGTATTTACCCTTGGGGATTGAAAATCCATTAGATATCTGCCTGACGGCAGCTTTTCAATACAACCAATCTTAAATCCAGGAGGAACCAAAGCGGTTCTTGCAGTCTGATAATATATGTCATAAAAGTCTCGCTTCGATTTATTCCGAACAATAGCGATTATAGTACTCTTCACGTCGTTTATCCAATAACCCTCATATTTATCCTTCCGAATTGCTTTATCTCTGAAATACCCAGAAAGTCGGTTCTGTAAACTTTGACATTTAAAGCTGTCAAAAGCCAATTCCGCAGGGGGGCTAAGCTTAAATACCTGGAGGTGATGATCATCAAAATAAGCCGCAACCTTTCCAAGCATTCGAAACGTATCAGTTTCCTCTTCTTCCGCAACCTTGTGAGCAAACTTGTCAAACAGGATCTTGTCATTTTTAGTCAATCCTGGGTATCCGGCATAGGCATTTCTAATTTTTTCAATCAAGAAATCAATGTCGTTACCCTGGGCGTATCCATTCGATACGCATTGAATCAATAATAAACAGAACAAGGCCGTTAGTTTCACTGTATTAGTATTTCATTAAAGGAAGAGTAGCCCTTAATTAAAGCGTACCTGGTACCGCCAATTAAGGGCCAAATAAGAATTTCTGAAAACTTTTGTTCGCGCTTATTTAAGTGTGCAGGTGGTATACGTCTGTGGTCTTAGACCGCTGCAGTCATCGATATAAGATGCACCAGATGGTTTGCAACCACCCCCAATAACGGTTATGCAGTCGCTTGACGTTCCGGCACCAATTACATTCTTAATAAATGCAGGGGATAAGGTTGTTATGCTAACTTTTCTAAGAGATAACTTCTTTACTGAGGTGTTTTTTTTCATTTTTTAAGATTTGTATTTAAAGATAGTTTGTTATCTTGACTAGTATTGCCTAACCTAATGGGGAAGCAGCAAACGTATTTACTTTTATCCAATAAGCCAAACAACATTTATCAGTATTTTAGATTATGAAATTTCTTATCCTGTCTCCGAATTATTTGGCAAAACACTATTAAGAATACAGAGAGAGAATTCGACACTGTTCAAAGTTTTAGGATATTTATTCTTTTTAATTTTTGCGATTTTTTTTGCCGTCTGGTTTGTATACGGAAGGGAACTGATTCAGTAATTAAGTGACTACAACTAAGGATACATTTTTATAAAAATAGGATTAAAATGTTGATAGTTAGTGATAAATAGGCAGAATTGCCTATAAAAACAGGCAGGATTGCCTATTGTTAGGCCCTCATTCCGCCTCTAAATTTGCCTTATCAATTGATGGTTATTCCAGGTGTGATGGAATAGCAAGTTTACCAAAGACGATCACACGGTTTTTGGTAGACCAAATCAGGTGAAAGCTACACCTGAGATTTCAAAATAAATTGTAACCTTAAAATTGATCTTCCGGAAAAGTACACTTCGGATCAAAAAGTTGGTAGCGATTTACAGTATCGATCTGATGAGCTGAAAGGTTAAAAAATTATCACTAACATTTAAAAAAAGAACAAAAATGAAAGTTCAATCATTGAATTTCCCAGCAATTGAAGCGCTTCCTAAAAGCGGTATGCAAAAAATAAACGGCGGAGCAATGTCTCGCAGAGAGACATCCGCAGGTGTTCTTAACGGCATGGAGTATGAATGTGACTCCGCTCTTTACGACGATGGAGTGTACCAGAACACCACATATACCTTTAAAAAGAGGGTAAACTAAAGAAAACAGAAAAGATCGGTTTAAGGCAGTGTTGCTGCCTTAAACCGATACCTTAAACCCATTTATAATGACCAGACTCATCCTATTAATACTTCTTTTTGCAAGCAATGTTGCTTTTGCAACAGATAATAAGATTAAAGCTTATTTGACATTAGTTAATGAAGCGGAACTACTCGTTTGCAATGAAAAATTAAGCGAGGCAATACAACATTATGACAAAGCTTTCTCGCTTAAGCCCTCACCACTCGGCAAAGATTTATTAAACGCTCTATTGTGTGCTTATCAATTAGATGATACCGGAAGATTTAAATTATATGCCGCCAAGCTGGTAAAAAATGGCGCCTTCTCTAATATCAGTAATTTAAGAAGATATATTTCGAAAGTTCCTATCGGCCCGAATAAAGAAAAGTATGGAAAGATATGGGATGATCTGAGTGGCAAGGTAGTAGTTGGATTAGATACTGTTTATCGCAACCAGCTGATCAAACTGGTGCAGGATGATCAGGATGTCAGGCATTACTTTGTAGAAAAATACCACGGAGATTATAATAACGGTGGGAAGGATTCATTAAACGTTTTTGACTCCCTTAATGTAATCAAACTTCAAAACTTATTCGCTACAAAAGGATTTCCTACGGAGAATAAAGTCGGTTATGACCATAATTTTCCAGGCAATCCTCCTTTATACGAATTAATTATCCGGCACGATAGATCCTGGACGAATAGGAAAACGCTGGATTCGGTTTTCTATTTCGCAGTCATAAATGGCGATTTCCCGGCACTGACCTATGGCTATTGGAAAGACCAAAGTTATGGTAATACGCGCGACACTGTCGCTTCCTATCAAAAAGAATCCTATTCCCGATTTGGAACGGATGATCTTATTGTAATAGATGATGTGCTGTATGTCGATCGCTTCAGCGAATTAGATAAAAGTAAGATTAATAGGGCAAGGGCAGCTATATATATGAACTCGCTAGAAGAGGAAGCCGTAAAGGCCAGGTTTCAGATGAAACACAAATACTACCGTTTCCTTGATGGAACAACTTTTCTTCAATGGGACGGCATGTCCCCAGAAGACCTGCAAAAGGTGAAAGACAAGTCCTATAACGATAGCGATATATCGTCTTTTAATGTTATATCAAACAGAAAATGTGAATATGGCCTTGAACATTAAATCAAACCAGTATGATCGTTATACACTCTCAGCAGGACGAATCCACAACCGATGACGTGCTGGATTGGTTGTATTATTTCGGTATGGAGCAAGTAAAACGTGTTAATGGAACCAATCCCATCAATGCAAAAGCCCTTCGAATTAACAACCATACGCAACATTCGAACCTGTTTGATGATGCGGAAAGTTCCGCTATAAATGCCTATTGGTACAGACGGGGACATTTAGCATGCGAAATTAGTGAACCTATTAAACTGGGTTATTCCGGTTTTGTAACCTATTTCGAAAAAGAATATGATCACCTTACAAAAGGTATTAGCCAGGTATTCAAACAGTATCGAAATATCAACTCATTCGAAGATACCGGTACCAATAAGCTTACTAATCTTGCCGTTGCTGCGGGCGTTGACTTGTTGATACCGGATACCTTAGTCACCGCCGATGTAAAAGCAATAAAAGCCTTCTCCGCTATATATCCCAGGATTATAACCAAGGCCATTGGGCACAATCGTATAACGGCAACGATTGACGACAATAGCTATATAAACATTGCTGTCGATACCGCTATTTTTGACCAGGATAAGATCAATGCACTTCCTGAAGAAAACAACTTTTTGCCTGCCGTTTTCCAGGAATACCTGGAGAAAAAATATGAGCTAAGGATATTCTATTTCCACGGCCAGGTCTACAGTATGGCCATATTTTCACAGTTGAATGAAGCGACCAAAGTTGACTTTAGAAAGCATGATACGGAAACGCCCAACCGTTGTGTTCCCTATCAGTTGCCGGAAGATATTGAAAAGAAACTGGGAAGATTTATGCAGCATATAGCTATGAATAGTGGCTCTATTGACATGGTTGTAACCCCTTCCGGTGAGCATGTATTTTTAGAAGTCAACCCTGTCGGTCAACTGCAATGGTTGTCGGCAAATTGTAACTATCCTATTGAACGGGAAATCGCTAAATTTTTATTGCATGATAGCTAGATCGGAAAGCGAAAGACAGAAAACCATCAATGAATTCCTGGATTGGTTGGATGCACATCGCGAAAACTTACCTGTAAATGCAGCAACCTGGACCTTTCAGTACATAGAGCAACAAGCGGTTCCGGAGCATGAGCTGGTTTCATTGGGAAAATATAATGCTCGAAAAGCAGCCTCCATTTCCTTTTATAAACCCTATTCCAAGATCTGCAAATTCTGACATGGATTATTTTTTGTTGTATAGTAATTGCGTCCTGGTTAAAGGGGCGCATCGTGCTACCCTATGCGATCTGCAAAAGGGAGCGGTTTATTTTATTCCTAAACCGCTTGCGGATCTATTCCTGGAAGATCAGGCTGTAGATCTTGTTCAATTAAGGGAGAAAACGGAGGGTGATATGGTTCTATTTCTTATGGAGATTATCGACTCTTTAGTGGAGAATCAACTTGGGTTTTATACCAATCAACAGGAATGGAAACGCTTTCCAGCCTTAAATAAGGAATGGCTGTTTCCCGCCCATATATCTCATTGTATTTTGGATACGGCAACCGGTCGATTGGATTATTTTACAGAATCCTTCGTAGAGCAGCTGAGTAAACTATGTTGCAATTTCGTACAACTTCGTTTTTTTGGAATACCTCCAATAGAGCATTTAGAAAACATATTAAGGCTTATAACCGGCTCCCAAATTAAGTCTGTAGAAATCCTGATGCCCTGGAATACAGCTTATGAAAGTGGCTGTACTTATGGAAAATGGATCAATGATTATAAAAAAATAAGTAGCCTGGTATGTTGGGGAGCCCCATCAACCTGTGTAGTAAAAGAGGGCGCTAGAGCTATGGGGTATCTTTTGTATACCAGCGAACAAATCAATGCAGCAACACATTGCGGTATTATCGACCAGGGAATGTTTTCAACGAATATAACCACCTATACAGAATCGCTTAATTTCAATAGCTGTTTAAACAGGAAGATAAGTATAGACATACAGGGGGACGTAAAAAATTGTCCTTCGATGAAGGAAAGTTATGGCAATATCGGCGACACCACCTTGGTTGAAGCGATAGGAAAACCGGGGTTTAAAAAGTACTGGAACATTACCAAAGACCAGGTTTCTATCTGTAAAGATTGTGAATTCCGGCATGTTTGCACTGACTGCCGGGCTTACCTGGAAGATCCAGGAGATGTTTACAGCAAGCCTTTAAAATGTGGTTATGACCCCTACATTTGTGAATGGGCCGAATGGAGTACGCATCCATTGAAACAGAAAGGTATTAATTTTTACGGTCTCGAAAAACCAGCTTTTTAGAACCAAAGATAGTCTGATAGCACCGTTGGCAGATTAGATGTTTAGCTCGTCCAATATTGAATTTGAACAACATAATCGTAAGTAATTTACTAGTCAATTCGCCGGTCCATTATGTTTTTTGATACTACTGCTTTAAGCAAATAATTCATATCTGCAAGCCTTACAACAGCCATTTTCTGCGCGTGATATGCTATGTTTTTTATAGGATTTCATCTTCGCTATTAAAAAAAATCAATCACTTAAGGCTAAGGCCTACGACTCCGGAGTAAAGGCCCTCCATAAGCTCGTTGTGAAACAACGATACATCTGGCCGATCACGGAGCAACAGGTGATCGGTCCGCCTCAAGGTCAGATACTACGCTATATCGTCAAAGCCGAAAACCTGCAGATAGGGAAGGCTCAGGGACATGCTTGGAGTCTCAACCACATCCTTAAGCTAGCACCGCTCAAAATCCTGTTGTGTTGCCCTGTTCCTAAAAATATTTTTAAAAGAAAAACGGAAAAAAGAAAGCAATGGAATCGTACGTCCAAAGCGACGGCGCAAAAAATACTTGGTTTAATGGGGGGACCCTTTGGGGGGAGGCCGTTCATCCAAGTATTTTTTGTGGGCTTTTGTGCTGGGGTTGGACGTACGATATTTGCTGCCCTTTTTTTGTCTTTTGTTACCATGCCTACTCCCGATTTCACTAAGAATAATTCGTCACTAGCACAGCCAATTCCATTTTTAGTTTTTAATGTCTGTTGTGATACAATAGCAATTTATAAAAAGTTTTTACAGAAATTAATTTAGCAAAACTTTCATCTACTTTACTTGACATTCCTTTGGGAGATTCGTAAATTTGAAAAAAACTATTTATTATGTCATTACAGATTATCATGAGTGAAGATGGAGAACGTGCAGAAGGCGTGTTAATTCCTGTAAAGGACTGGAAGACTTTGGAACCTTTTGTAGATAAGGAAAGCGAATTATATTCCTTAATGGAAAGGCTAACCAAGAAGCCTCCTTTCGAAATGACGGATAAGGAGCTTATAGATCATTTAATGCCTGCTGCCGAGCAGGCGAAACAAAAGTCGCGTGAAATAGGGCTCCCGGAAATCTATAAAAACGAGGACTGTTACGGTTTTGATCAATTTATACGTGAGTATCCCAATGGCCGGAAAGAGTTGGTGTCACTCGACATTACTAACCGCACTTTTACCATCCTGAAAACTTTATAACATGAGCCAGCCTAATCTATATGTGATAGCCGGTCCCAACGGCTCAGGGAAAAGTACGTTCTCTCGTAGCCTGACCCTTCTTGATAAAGTAATAGATCCGGATGTGGAATTGAATTTGCGCCGCCTACAATTTCCGGATATCAGTAGCGCAAATTTATTGGAAGCCATGAATGACAATTGGTTCCCCAACATGGTTCATGAAGCCATCGAAAAAAGAAAGGATTTCGCATTTGAGACAAACTTTAGGTCTGCATCCCTGATGGAAGTAGTAAAACAATTCGAAGAAGCAGGATATCTTACTCATTTGTTTTTCATAGGTCTTCCCTCACTACAACTGAGTATAAAGAGGGTGATGTTGCGGGTAAGCAAAGGAGGGCACGACGTCGACAATGCAGACATCGAAATCAATTATAAAGCAAGCCTGGAGAACCTGGAAAAATATGGTGCTTCTTTTGATAGAACCTGGCTTCTTCATAGTTCAGAGTATGGCAAGCAGTTGACCTTGCCTTACATGGTCTGCAAAGCGGAAAAAGGGCAGTTGTTGAAAGAACAAATTCATATTCCAAAATGGGCAGAGCATTTTGTTCGTACACTCGACAGGACCAGGTTAGAAATTGAACAGAAACAATCTTTGAGTAAGAGGCGTGGGCGTCGTTTGTAATTACTCAGTGGATTAATTATCTGTTGGGTATATAAAGTGTTCCTGGTCCTAGTTATCTGTCCGTTGAAATCAAATTAAATTCTGATAGTATTTCATGTATCAAACTATGCTCCGTATACTTTACCGATTTTTTTAAATTCAATTAAGCATACGCCAGGTAATGGCGTAAATATCCCTCAAATTTGTATTCCAATATAATCACAATAAAATAACAGATAAAAACCTGAAAACAACCAGGGGAAAACACCTGATTATGGTGATTATCTTGTTTAGATAAATTTATCGCTTTACTTTGTTACAAAAAAAAATTATGGATATTATTGAAGAACAGACAAGTACGATTCGAAAGTTGTTGTTCTGCGAGATTGAAATAGAGTTTAGAGATACTTATACTCCCAACGATGCTGATTTATTTAGATCCTTTTTTAGCCGTATTACGAAACTTTCAGAAGATAAGGATAGCTTAAGATACCAGAAATTTGGAGATAAAGTCTTATTCATGAAAGACGTAATTTTTGATGTTACCGACAAATTTATTACAGGAAAGTTTTTTTGCATACGAACTGACGTCTTTCCTCAAATAATCAATATGAACAGCGATGAGTTAACTGACATTGTCGCTGGTGAACAAGATGGAATTGCAGAAACGTCACATTTTGTTATAGATTACCGCAGCGAGATAATTAAAATGTCGATAGAATATAATCATTCAGGGGCGAAGATTTCAGATTTTAATAATTATTGTGGCCTATTAGGCATTAAATTTGAAGCTACTTCAAAGTTTAATGTGCTGATGATTTCTGCGAGTGAGAATCATCTTAAGGCTCTTGAAGATAAGCGAACTAATATTTCCGAGTTTAAAATCCGAATCCTTCAATCAAATCTTAGTTTAATCCAGAATGCGGATCAAGGGTTATACTCTGCTCTAAGGAATACCTTCGATTTATTTGATCCTAAATATGCAGAACTAAAATTGAAATTTGATTATAAAAAGCAAGCAATTCCGAAGGCAAAAGATATGATAAGTAATGTGGTAAAATCTATCAAAAGTGACTTGGCCGCTAGGAAAGCAATTGACACATTAAGTGTTCGAGCAGAAAATCCCGATAAAAATTTTAAGATGGAATTATATGATCTACTAGTAGAGAAGCTAAAGACTGAAATAACTGTGAAAAGAAAAGCTCGCTCACGTGCAATCGTTTCTGAGGACATACTTCCCAAAATGAGAGAAGAATTAATTAAGATTAAAATTTAGAATGTATGTACGCCAAAATAATGGACCGATACTTTAATCATGCTATTACCGCCGATTTATTTGTCGCGTGCCTGTTTTTTTTAGCGGATTATAAATTTGGCGTGTTCTCATTTGCATATTTAGACAAGCCATCCGCCATGGACTTTATTTCGAATCTCATAGGTACTTGCATATCATTAGCGGGCTTTATTTTGGCAGCTTTAACCATAATCGTTTCATTTAAATCAAATATTAAAGCTCGAAGGGATTATCATAACATAGAGTCAGCATTAGAACTTTTTTTGAATACGAAAAACTATGAAAGAGTGGTTAAATTTTTCAAGAAAGCTATTGTTGAATTTATAATAATTGTCATGTTGTTGTATGGCATTTGGTTATCTTCTGCAAATCTTGATTCCAATATAATTAGTATGGTGCTGTTTTCTGCAGTTACAATGGTAGTACTTACTATTTGGAGAAGTTTGGATGTCTTATTCAAAGTAATGAAAACTGAAAATTTAAACAGACAGTGATTAATATTTATGTGAAGAAATATAGAAAGGAGATAACATAAAAAAAATGATTGAAATTATTAATTGCTATGCCAGAATTGATCTTAGCTCGCAAGATTTTACAAGAGTTATTAAGGGGATGAACGATGCAGGGTATAAATCTGCAATTTGGCAATCCAAATTAACTCTGCTTTCCACGGTTGGCATTACAAAGTTAAATACAGATGTTTTAGATTGGTTAAGCTACTATAATATCCAAGGCAGAGATTCTTTTGTCTATAGGGCGGACATTTTTCTAGAGCATACCGACCTCGTCTATGTTATAAACCGGGGTTCCGGTTGGACTGGGGAATCTAAAGTCGAAATAGGAGTTATCGGTGTTCATATTGGCGGTGCATCCAAACTTCTGGCGAAATATGCCAACAGTTTTATCAATGCATTGAAAACAAATATTGATGGCCGCAAAGTGCGTCACATGAATTTGAGATGGTATAAGCTTTCCCAAAATAACAAAATTGACTCTAAGGTCTCATTCGAAAAAGGTTTTACTTATGCATCATTGCAAGAGGATGAAGTCAAAGGCGCAGTTTTACTTTCAGATGCCCAAAATAGAGAAATCCTGCTAAGAATAGCAGAGACAGGGTCAATAAAAAAAATTGACTTTAAAGGCGAGAAAATGGACTTCTATCTAGAGAAAATCGAGATGCTTACAAATCTTGGTTTAGTAGACAAAATGTACACCGTTACATGCCGCAAGAAGTCTACTCCAATCGCAATGATTCGATCAATGGACGAGTTAACACTCTCTAGCAAGGACATACTAAGCTGTCCCCATTGTGCGAGAAGTTTTGAAGATGAGTTATTGCAAGAAAGCTTTTCACTAACTACGATGGGTAGGAAATTAACTTTGAGTAGTCATTGGATGACAATTTTAGTTACCCAAGTACTTGTTGAAAATGGCATTCCAGAAAAAAGTATTATTTGGAGTTTGGAAGTTGACGGAGAAGAAGTTGACTGCGTTGTTCAGTTCAAGGATAAAATATGGATCTTAGAGCTCAAAGACAGAAACTTCGAGGCAGGCGATGCACATCCACTGGCGTATAGAAGCATTAAGTACAAGGCTGACAAAACAATAATAATTACAACTGGTAAGGTTAGTAAGAACGCGAGAAAAGTTTTTGAAGACTTGTCCACTCGTAGAGGCGAAAAAAATGGACATCCATTGTATATAGAAGGTCTCTCTCTTCTAAAAAGCTCTGTAGCAACATTAATAAAAAATGAAGCCCTTCTCCACGTTCGTGAAAAGACAAAGGAGATAAGTAAGGCTGCCTACATCGAATTATCCCCAGTATTCTCTAAATTATTTGGCAGCTATACGCTTGAACATAAGGGGGAGTTTAAGGAAGGGGTTAATATTTTTAGATATTGAATCATACGTTTTAAAAGAAAGATGATAACAAATCTCCATTCTGTTTCCTTGTTTCTAAATAGTTATTAGTTGTGTTGTTGTGTTCGCGTGACGTCCTCCCTAAAAACCGAAGCGTTGTAAAATAGAAAAACGGAGTAATTGAGTTGACTTTGAAATGATTTTGTATTAAGGGAATTAAAGTTTACGTAAAACAAATGAATGATGAAATTTATTGTAAAAATAAACACTGGAGATACTATCGTTGCAGATTATCTAAACTCAGTAATATTACGATATGTTGATTGGAATGATTATGGATTTAATACATTGTATCGTGTGACATATATAGATGGGAAAGGACGTCCTCAAAAAATTGGAGATGTTAGAATAGGCCGGGTGGGGCAAGCTTCAGAAGATATACGACAATTAAAGGAAGATACTGTATTTAATAAATTGGATGACAATTTTTTTTCTCTAGGAACAAGCTTAGATTTTTACGAAAAATTGGAATCAATTGGAACAAGCTTCCGCATACAAGTGTTAGAAGGCCTCAATGACATCGCCTTTTCATCTGAAATCTATGAAAAGGCCATTCAGGAAGGTGTTACTAAGATTTCATTGTTAAGAGGTTTTGACGAAAGAACAGTCAAGGGACAGTTGAGGAGGGTCGCTCATGGCGGGACCAGACTAAAAAAATACCATTTTTTTTATGATGCCCCCAATATCAAATCGGATTCGGGTAATGGCCATTTGTCTTTTAAAATTACTCCAGAATCAAATCCGCCTTCCAATATTCATGTATTAATTGGCCGCAATGGAGTTGGAAAAACAAGCTTCCTTAATAGCATTTTAAGTAACTTGAGTGGAAATTCATTAAACAATTCTACAAGAATTTATTTTGGAGGGTTGGAACCAGAGGAATTTGTAAATGTTGTTTCAGTATCGTTTAGTGCTTTTGATGACGCTATGCCATATTTTGATAGTTACAGTGATGTTACCGGTATTTCATTCAAATATATCGGACTCAAGAAAAGAGATGATCGCGCTACTTATGGCTTTAAGATAAAAGACTTAGAAGACTTAGAAACTGAATTTGTTGATAGTATATTAGAATGCATTGGCTCATTTAAAAAGGAAAAATTGAAGAAGGGGCTAGTGGCTTTACAATCAGATCCGATTTTTAGGGAAATAGAAATTTCTGAATTACTCGATCTTTCCGAAGAACTCATCAAGGAAAAAGGAACGGCAACTTTTAAAAAACTTAGTTCTGGTCATAAAATAATTTTACTGTCTATTTCAAGATTGGTTGAAACAGTGCAGGAAAAGAGTTTGGTCTTGATTGATGAACCAGAAGCGCATTTGCACCCACCTTTGCTATCTTCGTTTATTAGGGCACTTTCTGAATTACTTACTGATATGAATGGTGTTGCAATAATTGCGACACACTCTCCTGTGATTGTTCAGGAGGTATCGAGAGATTGCACCTATAAATTTAGACGTTCTGGAAATCTGAGGATTTGCGAAAGACCACAAATTGAGACATTCGGTGAAAACGTCGGAGTATTAACCAGAGAAATATTTGAATTAGAGGTGTTGGATTCAGGATTCTATAAAATTATTTCAAACGCCGTAACAAACAGCGGTAGCTATGAAGAGTTGCTAATCGATTTTGAAGAGGGACTAGGATCCGAAGCTCGTTCCATAGCAAAAGTACTTTTTAACCATAAAGGTCAGCAGGGTTAACATGAGAAAAATTACGAAACCCAAAGAAGATTCGAAAACTGTATTTTTAAATTGTATCACCGATTTTAGTGATCAAGATTTGAAAACTCGTCTTGAGCAAATCGCCTCATTGATCGCTACCAGCTCCCAACAATTTGATAATCTTATACGTGAGAATAAGCTATGTCTAATTGAGAGAAATAAGGTTTATAAAGCCACAAAAGAAGAAAGAATATTTGGTGGCCTAGTTACAATAAATGAGGTAAAAGAAGTGTATACAAAGGGGTTTGCGGCAAAAGATTCTCCCGGCAGAGTACTCTATGATGAAATAATTTTGTCAGCTCCTTATAGTAAGTGTCCTTACTGTTTTCATCGTAATGTGGGTACCATGGATCATTACCTTCCTAAAGCATATTATCCTTTACTTTCAGTCGTTCCTTTTAATTTAGTCCCAAGTTGTATTCGTTGTAACACTGGAGAATTGAGGGCAAGCTTTCCCCAACAACCTTCTGAAGAAATATTGCATCCGTATTACGATGATGTTGAAAAGGAATTATGGCTTAGGGCGGAAGTTAAACATACTTCTCCTGCAACAATTAACTTTTTTGCTGATCCACCTGAAAAATGGGACTCATTATTGAAGGATCGGGTACGTAATCATTTTAGTATCCTCAAGCTAAACGAGCTATATTCTATTGAAGCAGCTTTGGAATTAATTAATCTTGAAGGACAATGCCAAGCACAATATAATATGGGCGGAGCCGCTGCGGTAAAAAGTCACTTGGAAGAAACAGCCGAAAGTAGGAAAGTCGCGTTTATAAATTCATGGCAGACCGCTTTGTATTCAGCAATAGCTATTGATAACTGGTTTCATAATGGTGGATTTGTCATTCCAAAAAAATGAAAATATTTAAGGTTATAGATTGTATTGAACGTTTTCAAAGAGATGGAAATAAATAGATATGCGTGTTGTTGCTCTTCGAAACTTAAGTCGACTAGTTTCATAATGACATTGCAATTAGCTTTTTCATATCACTTAAAAATAAGTTCGAAAATTGTCCAGACAGGGCGACAAAAAAATAAAGCTCACGCGAAAGCGTGGGCTTTTTCTTTTGACACCAATGTCAGAATCTTTTTTTCGGACAGAAGAGACAAAAGATAAAAGCCGCGCAGCAAGCTTTATTTCTTTTAGACTCCCCCATCCGAGGATCATGTAATCATCCTGTCTTCCCGTAACGGGCAAATGCCCTTCATGCTGTGTGTAACCTCTTTTCTATTTTTTCTCGCTGCGCCACGACACCGGGAGAAAAAATGAATTTCACAGGATCACATTCGCCCGCCAGGGCAAGATTCATTTTCCGGGAACATCGAACTTATGATCTCTTTTTTTCCACTCTACTACTGTTTCATAAACAGAGCCCACTTTTAAAAGACTAGCAAAACCCTTATCCAATAAGCTTTTCAGGCCTGCACATTGTTGCACGTATAGGCATCCTCCTTGACCCACTGCATTTATGAATGAACCAAATGGCGTACGCATTCATTGAAACGGAATGGTATTAATTTTTATGGTCCTGAAAAATCAGCTTTTGAACCGGAGATCATTTACGCTTATCCCTACCGGATCAGCGTAACATCGCCCTTCTCTGTTTTCGCAGGCTGGCTGGCACTGGTACGATAAGACAAATAATAACTATAAGTGCCTACATCGGCGGCTTGCCCTTTGTAGCTGCCATTCCAGCCGGCATCGCCGTTATGACCCTGGTAAACCATTTGTCCCCAGCGGTTATAGATCGAAAAGGTATAACGGACCAGGTTACGGCATTCGTTGTTTTGCGGAACCGGTAAAAAGTAATCATTCAGGCCATCCTGGTTCGGAGAAAAAGCGGTAGGCATCATCAGCCGGCAATCGCACCAGTTTATATCAATATGGATCGTATCGCTGGCTATACAAGGCGGATCGCTTACCTGCACCCAATAGGTGCCGGGATCTGCTATCTTAACAGCCGCGGTTGTAGCGCCCGTATTCCAAAGCAGGGACGCTAAACCGGTATGCTGTGTTTGTAACAGGTATCCATCCCCCGCTTCCCGGCAGATCATCGTATCCCTGCCCAGGTTCTGGCGCAGATCCCGGAAACTAAGTTGGATCGTATCGCTCGCCACACAACCGGATTTACGAAGCTGCAACCAATACAAACCGTCGGTTCCGGCCTTAAACGTAGCACCAGTGCTGCCATCCTGCCAACGGTAACTATCGGCCGTAATACGCGGTTGGAGCAGGACAGGCTGTGTGCTGTTACAGATAATGGAATCCGGGCCGAGCGTAAAAGAAAGGTCCGGCAAAACAACATTATAGGTATCCACACGGATCAGGCAGGCATCGCGGAAGCGCACCCAATAAATGCCGGGCTGCTGTATATTCCGGGTATTACCTGTGGAACCGTCATCCCAGGCATAGTGTGTACCGGATGGGGCGGTAATCTGCCAGCCGGCGCCGGTATTTTTGTCGCACAATGCCGTATCGTATTTTTTAATCAGTGTATCCTGCAAGGCATGTACCACGTTATTGGAAAACCGGTTTGCCAGGGTACCCGGCAGCAGCGAAACGATATTCGCCTGCGGGTTACAGGCCATACCACCCAGGTTTGGCTGTTCTATCCTGCCGATATCAACGATCTCAACACCGTTTACAAAATGGTTGCTGCAGTTATAATACACTTTATTATCAGGTCCCATTTTGAAATCATAATTATATATTGCTGTTATATAAGTCATAGAACCCATAATGGTAGCGGGTATCCCAGAACTGAGATCGAACTGGTAAATACCGGCATGAAACTGGTAGGCCCCGTTATAAAAAGCTTGTCCGCTCATGTATAATTTGGAATTATCGGGCGAGAAGCAAATGCCGAGTATCTGGGCTGCCCCGGCATAGGGTAAAGGACTATACCAGCTCAGCAGGGCTTCGTTGGAAAGCAGACCTGTTGCAGGGTCGAAATCATATAGGCCCATATCTCCAGTGATGATAGCGCTGTTGTTGTTGGTGCTCCGCGTATCGGCAATTTTTTTTCGATCGGGCGATACAACCATCCTGCTCCAGAGATAACTCTGATCGCCTGTGGTAAAATTATTAGGCACGGTAGACATTACCGCATTGTGGTTTACACCCGCCGCTGTTATTTCAAATGCCTGGAAAAAAGAATCCACCCGGTTATAATAATCCTGTTTGCGGGTAACCAGCCATACATTACAGTCGTTGCCCGGTATGGCGATCATGCCTCCCATCAGCGCACTATCCAGGAAGATGGACTTCTGGTTCGGCACCACATCGCCCAAGCCGCCGTTGAGGGTCATATCTACAACACTGTAGTATAATTGCCTGGAATAATAAGGCCATGCAAAACGTGTTTTAGAGAATACGTAATATTTGTCGGGGTCGCCCGGCATAGGTACGATTACCGAATTCTGGTTGTCGGTATTGGTGGTTGAAAAATTAATGCCCGTAGGTGGCCAGCCAAAGGGAACAGGCGCCAGCCATTGCCCGTTGGGCATAAAATTGTGGTTCCTGTCCCAGAGATAAGAACCGTCGGTATAAAAAAGTAAGGCCCCGTTGGCATCACATACCGAAGCAGACCCTTCGCTCAAGTGGTAATTGACAGGCTGGTTGCTATTGAGCGCAGTCTCTATCGCAACAGGGACGCCACTATTGAAGTCGATGCCCGCTTTATAACCCAAGGCCCATACATTTTCGTATTGGGCGCCGGCCCTGCCGCAACACAGGAATAGGCAGCAGGAAAATAAGAACCGTAAAAACGGATGATAACTCTTCATAAAAATCAGGTTTGGATTATGCGAATCCTATACGGAGCATAGGACATAACCGGCATTATAATTTTGTTACTTTAAGCTTAACCTGTTTATCTCCGTCTTTAAGCTCCAGGATATAAGTACCTGCTGGTAGTTCCCGGATATCGAACATAAAGCGGTTGCCTTTGAGTTGGGTCCACACTGCCCTGCTCTGCCCTGTAATGTCCCAAAGCTTTACTGTGGCTTCTTTCAGCGATAAAGCAGTGGTAAGTGTCAGTTTGGAAAAAACCGGGTTGGGAAAGACACGCGTAAAACCGAAGGGCTCGGTATCCGTAATACCGGTCCCGGAAAAATTATGACAAACGGAAGTATCGCTGCAACCATCTACAGTTACGATAACAGCATAATTTCCGCTTTGCTGCGGACTGAAGTCCTGCTGGCTTGCACCCGGTACAGGAGCATATTGGTTATTGCAATCCAGCCATTGATAGGTGGCCCCTGCCTGGCTGGCATGCAGGCCGGTACCGCTTTCTGTTACATGGACATTAACCGTATCGATCGTGAGTTCCAGGCGCACGATGCTATCACAGCCCGCGGTATTAGCCAGGGTTGCTACTACGTAGGAACCACTGGTTGTATAGGTCTGACCGTTCAGGCTATAGCTTTTGCAGGCTGTTGCGCTTATGGTGCTGCCGCTGCTTTGTAATAAGGTAAGATTAAGGGTAATGATGCTGTCGCAGCCGCCTGCATTGGGCAGGATACCGGTATAAGTGCCACCCGCGGTATAAGTAGTACCGGCAAAGGTGAAGCTGTCGCATGCGGTAGCGGTAAGCGTACCAAAGCTATTGCAGGTCATTTTGTGAATAAATCCGTCGGAATCGCCACCGGCTGCGGAAACCAGGACTACCGCACCCGGGCCCGGATCAAAATCTGCCTGTCCGCCCACATAAGCCGCGAAGCTGCCGGCAGTATAAATACTTTTGCCATCGGGATGAATAACGATGGCATATCCTTTATCATAAGAAGAACCGCCAAAGCCTTTTACAGAAACGAAATCGCCGTTTGCATTTAAGCAATTGATAAAAACGTCGGTACCGCCTGCAGAAGCAAGATTAACCGTACCCGCACCAGGATCAAAATCGGCAAGCCCGGAGAACATACCGGTGGCATAACTATTGCCGGCCGCATCCAATACCAGGTCAAAATTGCTACCTTTTCTCTTTTTAGCCCATACAAAATTACCCGCTGCATCCAGCTTGGAGATATAACTGTACTGATCGTTGGGGCCCGTCGAAGTCAGGTTATTTACCAGGCTGCCAGGGTCGAAATCGACAGTGCCGCCATAAGTTCCCGTGCTGTATACATTACCCGCGGTATCGACGGCGATAGCAGTAGCCACGACCCTGTTGTACATATCACTCAGGCCATCGGCCAGGAAAGCTTTGGCCCAGACCATATTACCGCCTGCATCCAGCTTGGACAAAAAAACATCGGCATAACCCGTAGCTGTGAGCGGAGCAGTACCTGCACCGGGATCGAAATCGGCCGTATTTTTAAAGCTGCCTGTGGTATATACATTACCATTATGGTCGAGCGTAAGCGCTACCGGGGCATCAGTACCGCTGCCCCCCATAGCTTTTGCCCAAAGGAAACTACCGGTTGTGGTCAGCTTGGAAATGTAGATATCCGTCATGCCGGCCGCTGTTAGTTTAAAAGTATCGGCAGCATTCATGCCCGGGTTAAAGTCGGCTGTATTTGAAAAAATACCCGTGGTATAGACATTGCCTGCAGTGTCTATGGCTATATCCGTACCGGAAACAGTGCCGCCGGCATTACCCAGGCTGCCGGCCCAGAGAAAATTTCCTGCAGTATCAAGCTTCAGGATAAAAGCAGCGGTATAACCCAGCGAAGGGTCTGCGGAAGAACTGAGTTTGAAACTATCCGGACCGGGATCAAAATCAACGGTACCGCCGAAAGTACCGGTAGCATACACATTACCGGCTGGATCTGCAGCAATGGCAATATTCCTCTTCCCGGTATGGAGCTGCTTTGCCCAGGCCAGGGCGCCGGATGCCCTCAGCTTATAAATAAAAACATCGGTTCCAAGGGCGGTCATGGTCAGGGTGCCGGCGCCTGGATCGAAATCCGAGGAACCACAGAAATATCCGGCACTATATACACTGCCCGAATTGCCAAGTGCGATAGCAGTCACAGCATCTTCTTCGCCATCATCCCAGCATCCGCCACCTACCTGCCTCACCCATTCCAGGTTAAAATTTTGTGCGGACAAGCGAAAAACACTACAAAGCAGACAGACAACAAACACTACTTTTTTGCATAGATACATTTTTTTCATAATTGCATTTTTGGGAGTAAAAAAAATCAGGTAAAGGTTATTGTTTCGTAGATGCGGTACCAATATAAGGCTGGCCTGGCGGCTGTTTGTATAATTTTTAGGTTACGATTTACTGAAAACAAAACTATCCTGTAAATATTTTTATTCCAATGGTGGAAACCTTAAAATCCGGGATGGTAGAAACCACACATTTTAAGCAAAAGCTAAAAAATGTGCCGCTAATGATTAACTTGCAAACACCATTATCCCGACGGTCCCGACGGGAAAACAAATCCATAAAAGGAAAACCATGACCGCTTGCTTTCGTTATTTCAGCATCGTTTTTCTTTTGTATATGTCCCTGCACTTGCTTGGCTGCCAGTCAGCCCGAAGCAGTAACCCGGGACCGCTATCGGGTGCTAAAGACACGGCCCTGGTTTTATCTATGATCAGGAGAGCCGACAGCATTTGCTGGTACCAGCCAGATACCGCAATGCAATTGGTACGCGATGCCCGGCAACACAGCCTGCGCTGCGGTTTCAAAAGCGGGGTGGTCAGAAGCATGCAGTCTATGGGTACCTTGTTTATGGCACAGGGTTTGTATGATTCCAGCCTGGCCTGTTATGACCAGGCGCTTCAGTATGCAGCGAAACAGGAGCCGAAGGATACGGCCACCAACATTACTTTATATTCCAACTCCGCCGCCGTTTATGTTTCCTGGGGGCGCTACGAAGAAGCCCTGCAACTGCAATATAAGGCCATGCACATGGCTACAGGCACACGTTTCAGCAAACTGCTCTGCCTTATTTACAACAACATTGGCAGTATTCTTTATGAACTCGGGCAAACCGACAAAGCATTTTATTACCTGGATAAAGCAAAGGATATCGCCTTCCGGGTGAAAGAAGCCAATTTTGTGCTGCCCTATATTTACATGAATGAAGCTTTACTCTTTTTGAAAGAGCATAAAACGGATGCCAGCAAAGAGAAATGCAGCCTGGCTATAGCAACCAATAAAAAGTTTCAATCCACAGAAGTGGCGTATGCTGTGGCCGACCTGATGGGTAATATTTATAAGGCAGAAAATAAACCGGAACAGGCTATTGCATCTTACAAAAGCATCCTGGATATGAAGGAGGACTACCCTTCCGGTAAATTACAGGCCCTGATTTCGCTGGGTAATATGTACCTGGACCTGGAGCAGTACCCGGAAGCGCTTGCCTATTTGCAGGAAGCGATGCAAAAGGCAAAGGCATTAAGCGGCAACCGGGAGTTGAAACGGATTTATGAAGGCCTGGTAAGCGTATACCGCAACCAGCAACAGTATGCGCTTGCCCTCGATTATGAAGATAAACTGATCACGATTAAAGATAGCCTGCTGGATATAGAAAAAGTGCGCTCCTTAAGTATCCTGGAGGTAAAATACCAGACGGCCGAAAAGAATAAAGTGATTGCCGAAAGCAAGCTCCAGATTGCGGATCAGCGCGCAAGAATTGTCCGTAAAAATATGATGATCGGCGGAACCCTTGCCGGCACCGCGCTGATCCTGGCCTTATCCGGGTTTTTCTACTTATACAAACAGAAACTACAGCGTCAGAAACAGGAAACGGCGATCTGGCATGCCATGGTTGAAGGGGAAGAAAAAGAACGTTCCCGTATTGCACATGACCTGCACGACGGTATCGGCGGCCTGCTTTCCACCCTTAAAATGTACCTGGGCATCCTGCAGAAGCGGGTGCCCGAGGTCGCTACCATCGATGTATACCGGGATGCAAGCCGCCTGCTGGACGATACCGTTGCCGAGGTGCGCAAGACAGCGCATAACCTGATGCCCGAGCTTTTACTCAATCACGGACTTTCCGAAGCCGTCCGTATTTATTGTAATGCCATCCAGGATGATGAAGGTTTGAAAATAGACTTCCAGTATTATGGTTTTATCGGGAAACTCAATAGCGGCTTCCAGCTATCCCTGTACCGTATCATCCAGGAGCTGGTACAAAATATATTGAAACATGCCGCTGCCAGCCTGGCCCTGGTGCAACTGAGCCAGCACAACGAATTCCTGGATATAACCGTAGAGGATAACGGGATAGGCATGCCGGAAGAAAAAATAAAGCAGGGCGGCATAGGCCTGCAAAGTATCAAACGCCGCGTACAGGAATTACAGGGCAACTTTCATATCAGCTCAACACCCGGCAGCGGTACAACCATTTATATTGAATTCAATTTACTCCGGCAAAAAGAACAGCAGGCATGAAAATAACCGTTACCATAACCGATGATCATCCCATAGTCCTGAACGGTATTCAGAAGATACTGGCGGAATACAAACATATTGAAATACTGGACGCCTGTACCAGCGGCGCAGCGCTGCTGCTGAGGCTTAAAGAACGGCAACCGGATGTATTACTGCTCGATATCCAGATGAAAGGCATGCAGGGCGATGAAGTGGCGCAGCAGGTTTCAAAATTATATCCCCATATTGCCATATTGGTGCTCAGCAATCTCGACCAGGCTTTCCATATCCGTAATATGTTTTTAAACGGCGCCAAAGGTTATTTACTGAAAACTGCCGGCCCCTTCCAGCTTATTAATGCCATTGAAACCATACATAAAGGCAGGCAGTTTATAGACGAGGATCTGAAAGACCTGATGCTGCACGATATGATGGAAACCCGGGCCAATACCAACGGCATCCCTGCCCTCACCAAACGGGAAACGGAAATCCTGCACCTGATAGCGAATGAGATGACCAGCCCGGAGATCGCTAAAAAATTATTTATCAGCCTCAGTGCCGTAGAAAACCATCGTCTGAATTTATTGTTCAAACTGAATGTAAAAAACGCGGTAGGGCTGATCAAAAAAGCAATTCATTTAGGTTTGATCAAACCCTGATCCGTTACCCGAAAGGCGAATACAGTGTTTACTGATAGATTCCTTAAGCCCGGTCGGCAGCCGGAACCATCCAGGCGTACCTAAAAATACCTTTAAAAGAAAAACGCGAAAAAGAAAGCAATCGGTTGCGGGCATTATGGGTTACAGGGTTAAGCATCATTCGGGCATAGTTGTACGCAAATCATACCAGTTTATAAACTCGCTTATCCGGGAGTAATACGATTAGATATTTTTGGTTAAACCATTCACTAATCGTTAAACTATTTATGGAACACAAGCAAAGAATAGCTCCCGCACATTCGTCGAAACTCTTTATTACCGCCTGTTTGCTGGCCCTGGGGCTCGGGTCCTGCCAGAAAGATGTAAAGACAAAACCCAATGCAGACACCTTTAACGAGACGGTGTCTGCCAAACAACAAAATCTCAATTTCAGGCCCCTGAACACCAGCGATGCCAACCTGCTCCTGTTTCCGCAAGACGCCAACTACGAGAAAATAGACATGGCCGTTTATGCATTCGGCAATGTTTTAAAAGGTCTGTTGACCCAGGATATGGTTAACTTCATTGTAAGCCAGGTACAGGCCAACCCGGAACGCAGGGTTTCTTTTACTACGATCTTCAACCAGTTCCCAACGCTTCAGAATGCGATGAACCAGGGTCTGGCCAACCAGTCGATAACCACTATTCCCTACGATTTTTCTTCCGTCAATAAAATTCTTGCGGTACTCCAGAGAAACGGGATTACCTATGAACTTGGCATCAACATACCCAACCTGGGACTCTTCAGTAGCCATACGGTACAAGTATTGACACCGGGACTGGAGCTTTCTGACGAAGCCGGTCATGAAGACCAGATCATGGGTTGGTTCCGGCAGAACGGTACCAATACACCGGTACGCATCGATGAAAACGAAGCCATGACATTTGCCGTGGCTGTGCTGAACGTACACCTGAACCCTATAGGCGGTGTGCCGCCGATCAATACGGTGCCTATTGGCGGCCCTATCGCACCTGGTGGCTCCTACTCGGGTATCGATATGATCAATATCCGCCCCTGGTTTAAGTTTGAAAAGAAATCAAAATCTGAAATCTGGCTGCATGCCATGTACTACTGGACCGGGCCATCCTCCTGGTATCCGCTTTACAGCCCAGCACTGAGCAGTTTTGTCGGTTATGGCAAAAGCCTGGTAACTACCGCCGATATGGGCAACTGGCACTATGTCAATACCCATATGTCCAACCTTGTTGAAGATGTAATCTGGAATGTATATGAACGCGACTGGTGGGAGTCGTTTAAGCGGATCAACCAGTTAGGCGGAACAGTGACCTATAACTGGGGCGCCCCGATGCGCTTCTACGGCGAGGTATATGGAATCGACCCGGCCAGCAATCATCCCAACAATACCTATACACCTGCATATATGGGCACTTACAGGTCGACAATTATCAGCAATATGCCATCGACAACCTATCTGAACGGCTTTTCGGGCAATGCTAATTTCAACTTTAATGCCTTCTAAAGTTCAAAAACGATGTATAAAAAATTCTGTAGCCGGGCTACAGGATTTCTACGGACGAGCCCCTGCCTTTCCTGAAAATAAAGAACACCTTCGCCTTGCGAAGGTGTTCTTTATTTTGGGTTTAACGACTTCGTTAACCTCAGCAGAATTCCCCATAGTGAAGCCGGCTAACGGATAAGATCCTTCGCTGGGCTCAGGATGACAGCAACCCTGCAGTACAACTACTCCAATAAAGCCAGCTAACCGGTGAGATCCTTCGCTGCGTATAACAGCTGGATTCCCCATAGGGAAGCCGGCTAACGGATAAGATCCTTCGCTGAGCTCAGGATGACAGCAACCCTTCAGTACAACTACTCCAATAAAGCCAGCTAACCGGTGAGATCCTTCGCTATGCTCAGGATGACACCCTTCCTCTTGATCATTCGCTGTGCTCAGGATGACAGTACCCCTTCAGTACGACTACTCCGATAAAGCCAGCTAACCGGTAAGATCCTTCGCTATGCTCAGGATGACACCCTTCCTCTTGATCCTTCGCTATGCTCAGGATGACACCCTTCCTCCTGATCATTCGCTGCGCTCAGGATGACAGTCTTCCTCCTAAGCCCCATTCAAAACTCAAAGCTGCTCCAGCACCTGCTGTACGTGGGATACCCAGTCTTCGTCGGGTATGGTTTTATCCAGGTAGTAGTCGGGCTGTATACCTTTACCGTCGATCGCCATATCGGGTATACGATAACTTTTGGAAAGGCAATACCCCAGCTGGAACTGGTTATCCGGCGATGTAACAAAACACATATTCGATATATCCAGTACCCCTATGGTAGTAGTGCCGAATAGCTTTGTCTTCTTACTTTGTTTGGCTGCCAGCAAAAACTGTTCGGATGTACTCCCGTCGTTTTCGTTAATCACAACGGCAACGTTTTTAGGGAAGGGCAATACCGTATCCAGTTTTTGTATAGAAACACGATCTCCGTTAAGGTTTACAAACTTACCCAGGTTGTTGTTGAGTGTGGTCAATGCCTTGTTTATCTCTGTACGGTTCTGTTCCGAAAGACCCGGTATAGCCAGGTATTCTTCCATCCTTTTATTATTCAGCGGTGTGGAATAGAACTCCAAGCCTACAATACGTATCGGGTTGGTATAGAGATAGGGAATAATATTTTCGTAGCTATCGTCATTACCGCCGCCGTTATTACGGATATCAATGATGAGGTTTTCTGTTTGTGCAAGCAATCCCTTCGAAGCCGTCAGCAAACTATCGATCAAAGGCTTATGCCCGCCTTCGAAGCTGGGGATATACATATAGAGCGTTTTGGGTGAAATACGCTCCAGGAAAGGAACCGGGGACATGACCATTTTAGTATACAACTCATGCTTGCCCGTTTCCGGCAAAACGGGGAAAGTTCTCTTTAAAAAAACATTGGAGAGTTTTAAGGTATTGGGGCTAACCAACCTGGTTTTGTTTGTTTTTGATACCTTATTCGCCGAGAAGTTGCCCATATAGAACACGCCGGTACTGTCGCTGTTGATTTCGAGCTTTACCATACCCGGTTTCCAGGCCTCATTGGTTGAGGTAAGCACAACACCTTTGTACCCTTGTGCCTGCTTTTGTATGGCAATGGTATAGGGCCCGGTAGTCCATATGCCTTCAAAACCCGGATCCTGTTTTTGCGCAAGGGCTTTGCGCAGCTGTTCTTCCTGCAAACCGAGTACAGGCCAGTTGGCGCTGTTGACTGCCGCGTCGCCTGTGCGGGCGGTATCGTTATGCTGGGCTATGACCCTGAAATGCGCCCTGCGAAAGAAGCCCAGCCATTCATTCATCACTTCGGCGCAGTTATCCCTGCTCCTTATATTTTTCACCTTCAATAAATAAGGGGCGGTATGGCTTTCGTAGGCCTTCCGGCCTTTCTTTTCCAGGGCATAGGCAAAACCGGCATCATTTTTTTCAAATGTCTCCTTTACCCATTTAAAGTTTTTCTCGCAATCGCATTTTTCCTGTGCGTGTAAAGCAAAAACAGGCGCCATAAACAGCAGCAGTATGGGGTACTTCTTAAATAGCATAACAATAAAATAAAATATAAAAATAAATTTGAAGGTACTTACTTTTCATAGTATTGTATACCCGCCCCAAGGCATTTATTTAAAAGTAATTTTATCATGGCCCGTCGATAGTTTTAACGATCCCCCCTACCCGCATACAAATCAACCATAAGCCCAGAACCAGTTCCAGCAGCGCCGCCGGCACATTAAGCGCCAGGTACAGCGGCGTGGCAATGCCCGTGTATTGTCCTAAAAAGAGCAGGCTGGCAATCATGGACAAAAATGCGGCAACTATGCCCCAGACCGGCAGCCAGGATGGCACCAGTCCCGACCGGAGCAGCAGCACATACAACATTACATTACCGATGCATAAGGTCAGCACCATAAATACATGATTGAGCTGATCGCGCACTACTTTGAGTATATCGCCGGTAACGGCCAGGGCTGGCCAGGGGTATTGCAGGTAGGCTTTACTCAGGGCCAGTAGGGCCAATAACAGTACCGTACCCATAACAGAAAGCACGACCGCAACGATCCGGAAACCCAGGAAACCCACTGACAGGCTGCCGCCGAAACGTGCTAGCTGCGGATAAAGCAAAACTGCCACACCCATATAGGTAAGCGACAGTATAAACTGGCAGACCACCGCCCGGATAACCCGGCCCGGCGCCTTACCTGCTTCTGTTAAATACCCCGGCATATCTATCTCCGGGGCAACACTGCATAAGCCTGCGGCAAGCCCTGCAAGCATCAGCAGCCCGGCCAGTTTTGTTGTAGTATACATAGACATAACCTATCGTAGTTTCGTTTTATACGACAAAACTAGCGGTAGTAAGCTGCCTGGAATTGTATAAAAAAGACATCTTTGTTTGTGCTTATTGTTCGGCACCCAGCTTGCGGAAATCGCCGGGGGTAAACAACGAGAGGGATTTAAACTCGCGGATAAAATGCGCCTGGTCGTAGTAACCATGGTCATAGGCCGCATCCGTAAGCAGCGGTGCATGCAGGCAATCGCTTATGGCAGATTCGAAACGTATGATCCGGGCATAGGTCTTGGGATTAAAGCCTGAAGCGGCTTTGAAGCGCCGGCCAAACTGTTTGGGTGAAAGACAAAACTCCCGTGCCAGTGTATCCAGTCCTGCTTCTTCCCGCCCCTTGCGCAGGACGTGAATAGCCCGGATCATCAGTTGGTCCTGCAGCAACGCTTTCCGGGCCGACAGGAAATAACCAGATAGCAGGCTTACACGTTGTTGCATAGTGACCGCCGCATCCATCATTTCGTATAATTGTCTTGCACCAGGTCCCAGCAACAGATCGGGCGCCAGGATCTTATTCGTAAGTTCGCCGGCCGGGACGCCGAACAATAAGGGTATGGCATGGGCATAAAAGGAAACACCCAACAGGTGGTAAAAGCCTTCGACCGGAAGCTGGCAGGGGCGCTCCGTATGTCCCTGTAGCAACGAGAACAATAAACCGGATGGTTTATCCCGGTTGCCAAACGCGAAGGTAAGTTCGGTAAGACTGCCGGCGATTACCATATAGGTCGTATTCGGCGGCCGGGAGGCGTCCCAGCTACCGGTCCAGAAATGGCTGATCATATCGGCGAGGGCGACGCAAGGTGGTATTATTTCGTATAACATAACACACAGCAAGCCATTGAATACGTTTTACAGGTTGTGCCCAAGCCGGCGCGGGTAAGGCCCTGCAGGACTCAGATAATTTTATGGTGCATCGCATAGGCAAGGGCCTCCACGATATTGGCGACTTCAAAATTCTCGAAGATCTTCCTCCGGTAGTATTTTACCGTATCGGGAACCACATGAAGCTTATCGGCAATCTGGTTGATCGTCATGCCCTGTGCATACAAACGCAATACTTCTGTTTCGCGTTCCGTAAGCTTCGGTTTGGATGATTTGTGCCAGCGCCGGGTTTTCGTATCGAGGGTCCACAGCTCTTCGGTTCCCTGTTTGTGAATGATTACATTACCGGCAGTTTTATGATGGGAAATGGATACGATGCAAACCGCTTTCCATATTTTACCCGATGCATTCAGAAACAGCGGTGTAAGCTTATGATTGATCAGCACTTCCTTGCCGGAAGCATTACGCAGGTGAAAGTCGTAGGTAATACTGTACGTTTTCCTTTCTTCCCGGGGGACCTTTTCAAAAAAATCGAAACCGGCGTCATTGAGTATCGCCAGCAATTCCAGGTCTTGTTCCGGCACATTCCTGAAATAAAATTCATATCCCATCTGCTGTACTTCCGCTGCGGTATGCCCGCTTAAAAACAAGGGGTTGACCGATACATGGTCGAAGGCCATGTTCTCGTAGTCTATCACGTAAACGCTTTCGTAAGTAAGCCGGCTGAGGGCTTTCAACACTTCTATATACCCGTTCAATTGCAGGCGGTCGGCTTCTGTAACCGGTCCGGGTCTATTTTTTGTAAGCAGGCTGTGCTGCGCTGGGCTTTTCATCTAATCGGGTTAAAACAAATTTTATATTACAGATCAAAATTTTACACCAAAGTGTAGCGTGATCCAGCGCCTGTTTTGTGACTTTTGTAACACCGAAAAAATCCAAGTGTTATGGCAAAAAAAACGCTTTCAGAAATGAGCCTTGAAGAGCTTCAGAAAAGCCAGGCTTCCTCCAAAGGCATCGTAATCGCATTCTCGCTGCTGTGGCTTATCGTCATCTGCGTATTCATTTACGTTGGTATTACCCGGACGGGTGGGCTTTCCGGCAAATTACCGGCTATGCTCCCTGTTATCGGCACAGCAATACCCACCATGATCCCGATCCTGATCCACAATTCCAATATCCGTAAAGAAGTTAAAAAACGACAATCCCATTCCTGATCCAGATGAACCATTGTTTAAACTGTACCGAAACGCTTTCCGCCCCCTATTGCCCGTACTGCGGGCAGAAAGCATCTACCCACCGGTATTCGG
This sequence comes from Taibaiella chishuiensis, assembly GCF_003014535.1. GTDB lineage: Bacteria > Bacteroidota > Bacteroidia > Chitinophagales > Chitinophagaceae > Taibaiella > Taibaiella chishuiensis. Next base: position 80,807 of record NZ_PYGD01000006.1, read on the forward strand.
TAAAACACTTTATCGAGCACGACCTGATACACGGTATCCTGCATATCGACAAGGGCATTCTTTTTACGATCAAAGAATTATTTACGCGTCCCGGCCACAGTATACGTGATTACATACAGGGCAAACGCGTGGGTTATTTCAACTTCATTACGCTCATGGTCATTATCCTGGGAGCGACACACTTTATATCTGCCCTAAGCCCCTTTAAGCTGGCGGATATCGTACCGGAAAATACGAAAGTGGCCATCTCGGTTATGGAAGAGTTTTCTACCAAGTATCCTAAGGTGCTTTTTCTCATTACCATTCCCGTGTCCTCGCTCTTCAGTTTTTTATGGTTCCGCAAAGCACGGCTGAACGCCACTGAACACCTGGTGATCAATGCCTATAAAGCCTCTGCGGAAATGATCCTGAGTATCCCCTTTCTCATCTGCACTATCTTTATCCGGGATACCCAAATCCTCTATATATTGTACAATATCTCCTCCGGGGTGCTGGGCTCCCTATATACGATCTGGCTTTACTCCCAGCTCTTTTCGGCTTATGGCTATAAACCTTACCAGCTAATACTGCGCAGTGTCATGGTCCTGGTATCCATAGGCGTTTTTTATGCGTTTGTGGGTATTGTAGTCGGCATTATCATAGGCCTTTTAGCCCGGTAAATATACCGGTAGCAATTTAGTAAACCATTATCTAAACAAAAAATAAAAACACCGCCCGGTTTTTGCCGGGCGGTTTTATCTTTATGCCTTCCTTAATATTGGGTTTCGGTATGGGGGTACAGCAAACGGAAAGCGCTGTATACCGCCTGGTGGATAATAGTGGCATGGATCTCACCCGGCAGGTAATCATAATACACTTTCATCCGGCTACCGCCGTATTTTTTCAGTGTTTCGTCAAGCGCCACCGCATCGTCATACATGATCTTATCTTCGTCTTTACTGCAGGCGCCTATATACACCTTGATGTCTTTATCCAGGCTCTTTTTCAGCAATGCGGGCGCTTCGGCCAGCAGCGACTCCTTACCCCACCATAAGCTCGGGCTCATAATGATGTAATTATCGAAAAGCTCGCGGTGTTTGAGCAGGATCTCGGTAGCCATAAGCCCAGCCAGCGATTCGCCGATAATCGTACGCTGTCCGCTGGTATTGTAATGACTATTGATATACGGCTGCAACTCCTCTTTCAGGAAGGAGATGAAACGGGCCGAACCGCCATACGCCGGGAAATGCTCCGGTTTGTACCCGATACGGGTTACAAAATCGAGATTGGGGACCGCGAAGGTAAAGTCCTTCCTCCGGTTGGTATTCTCGATACCTACCACGATAGAACGGGGAAAGCGGTTGATCCAGGGTTGGGTATTGTACCTGATAAGTCCTACAACATGTACGAAGTCCTCTTCAGCACCGCCATCCAGCAGGTAAACCACGGGGTATTTCGTGGTATCTTCTTTTTTGTATCCTTCGGGAAGATAAATATTGAGGACCCGTTTTTCTCCCAGGACGGCAGATTGCACCTCTTCCGTGGTAGCCAGCACAAGCGGCTTCGTGTTAATAACCTTCAGGGGCTGGGCCTTTTGCGCATAACCTGTGGTTAAAGCGGCAACAAGGACCAATGGCATGAGTATTCTTTTCATAAAATCAGTAGCAAGTAGTTTTCGCGATTATTCCAGGCATCGAAAATAACTAAATTAGCGTTCACAGCCAGCCACCAGGGCCCGTTTGCCCCCATTATCCCCCTACAAATCACCCGCTCAACCGGTTGCTGTCACTACAGAGTAGCAGGTGCCGGCATCCTCCGGCTTTAGCCCGGCACACGAAATTTAGCGTAGCTTCGCTAACGCATCGTTATACTTGTAACCCATGGAAAAAATCCCGGTTCGCAGCCTGCATACCACCGCCGCTACACCGGATGCCGGGGGCTTCTGCATCCGGCAGATCAGCGCCCTTACCGGCGGGCAGGATATGATCCAGGAACTGCACCGGCATGACTTTTATTTTATGCTCGTAATCCTTAAAGGCTCGGGTATGCATGACATAGATTTCACACATTATACGGTCAGTGCAAAGTCGGTATTCCTGATGCGCCCCGGGCAGGTACACCGTTTGCACCTGCATGCGGCTACCACCGGCTACCTGCTCCAGTTCCCGGCCTCTTTTTACTACCCCGACCAGCAACCGGCCCGCTTACGTTTACGGCAGAGCGCTGCGGTTAATGCTTACTACTGTGCACCCCGCCAGTGGCCCCCTTTGCAATATGCACTTGATACGATCTGGCAGGAATACTACAACCGCCGGGAAGATTATGAAGAGATGATCAAAGCCCAGTTGTCCGTTTTCTTTACCGGGCTGAACCGTATGCAGGAGCGGGACTGCAGGCCGGGCAACGATTACCGGCAGGAACAATTGGAAAGTTTCCTGCACCTGCTGGAAACCCATATCAGCACGCATAAACAGGTGGGACAATATGCCGCCATGCTGCACCTGTCGGCCTACCAGTTAAGTGCGATGACCCAAACCACGCTGGGTAAAACGCCTTCGGCGCTTATCCGGGAACAGGTGATCCTCGAAGCCAAACGCTTGCTGCTGGCTACTTCGCGCCAGGTTACCCAGGTGGCCGATGAGTTGGGTTACGAAGATGTTTCTTATTTCATACGCCTGTTCCGGAAACATACGGGTTATACACCGGAGGCCTTTCGCAGGCTGGACCGGGGCTAAGTACCATAAAACTGCGGTTTAGTCCTATCAGCAGGCCGGTGAGTGGGTCTACCTTTGCCCTACCCAAAAGGGATTACCTTTCTTTCAACCCTTAAATCCATAACCAATGCCGTTATCCGAGGACGAACAATACCGGAACAGCTGGAACGAGCGCTATAATGAGCCGGGCTTTGCCTATGGCAAAACACCAAACCTGTTTTTTAAATCCTGGCTGGAAACACTGGAACCTGGCCGCATCCTCCTGCCCGCAGACGGAGAAGGCCGCAACGGCGTATTTGCAGCGCAACTGGGTTGGCAGGTTACCGCTACCGACCTCAGCATCACAGGCAGGACCAAAGCCCTGCAGCTGGCCCGCGAACAAGGCGTTACCCTTGATTACCAGGTAGGCGACCTGGAAGAGATGCACTTCGAACCCTCCTCCTTCGACGTCATAGCCTTGATCTACGCCCATTTTACAGCGGCCAAAAAATCATTATTACATCGCCGCCTGGATACTTACCTGCGGCCCGGCGGTACGCTTATATTCGAAGCGTTCAGCAAGGCGCACCTGCCGCTGCGGCAAAGCAATCCCGCCGTGGGAGGCCCACAGGATATCGACATGCTTTGCTCCGAAACTGAACTTAAGGCCGACTTCCCGGGTTATGATATACACCTGTTGCGGCAGGAGGAGATCGCGCTGAACGAAGGAAAATACCATATCGGTACGGGTTCCGTAATCCGTTTTGCAGGCAGGAAGCTTTAGCAGTCTAAAATGCAATACAGGCGTACAATACAACCTATCGTTATAACCGTATAAATAACAAGCAACATTATGAAAATTATCATTGCAGGCGCCTCGGGCACTATAGGTAAACAGGTAGCCGGCTCTTTCGGACCGGAACATGAAATTATCAGGACCGGCAGTAAAAGCGGCGATATCCATACCGACATATCCTCCGTCGAATCGATCGAAAACCTGTTTCGCCAGACCGGGCCTTTCGATGCGCTGATATGTACCGCAGGCGACGCTCATTTCGGACCGCTTACGGCGATGACCGATGCGCAGTTCCGTATCGGCATCAACAGCAAACTGATGGGCCAGGTAAACCTCGTACTGATCGGGCAGCACTTTATCAACCCGCGCGGTTCCTTTACATTGACTTCAGGTGTATTAAGCCGGGACCCTGTGCTCACCGGCGCCAATCCTTCGGCGGTAAACGGCGCTATCGAATCGTTTGTGCGGGCGGCCGCCATCGAACTGGAACAAGGCGTACGCATCAATGCCGTAAGCCCCACCGTGGTTGAAGATTCGCCGGGTTACTTCCCGTATTTCCCGGGGCATATGCCGGTAACCATGAAACAGGTGATCTATGGTTATCATAAAAGCGTGCTGGGCGGCATTACCGGCCAGGTGATCCGTGTGGAATAAACAGGTCCGTTACCCCTGGACAACCACAGGGATACACGTTTGATGTATCCCTGTGGTTTGTTATTAAAAACGGTGCTCTCACTAAACAGTTACCACCACCTTACCCCTCGTTTTACCGGTTTCTACGGCTTCGTGCGCCTCGCGCATAGCAGTAAAGTCAAAAACCTGCGATACATGCGACTTTATGCTTCCCTGTTCCAACAGGTGGGCCAGGCTTTGCATATCCTGCCCGTTCGAAGTAACCATTAAAAAGTCCAGCGTAACGCCTTTATCCCGTGCCTGTTCCTTAAGCGGTTCGGGTATGGCCGAAGAGGGGATGGAGATAATCACGGCACCCGGCTTAGCCGCTTCTACCGAGCGTTTCAGTGTGTCGCCCGCCATGGTATCAAAAATAAAGTCGGCCTCCCAGGCTACGGTTTCAAAAGGCGTAGTGTTATAATCGATATGAGCATCAGCACCCAGCGACAATACAAAATCGCGGTTGGCTGCAGACGAAGTACCCGTTACATAAGCGCCCAGGTGTTTGGCCATGGCAACAGCATAATGCCCTACCCCGCCCGCTGCCGCGTGGATCAATACTTTTTGTCCGGCCTGCACCTGCATGGCCTTCGTGAGTACCTGCCAGGCGGTCAGTGCCGCCAGCGTAGCGGCAGCAGCTTCGTTATGGTCTATTGTCGCGGGCTTCAATGCCAGGTGCGCCGCATCGGCTACTACATAGTCGGCATAAGCCCGGCCTTTACCCGGGAAGTTGATCATACCGAATACTTCGTTACCCGGTTTAAAGGCGGTTACTGCCTTACCCGTACCCACAACCACACCCGATATATCCCAGCCCAGTATAGCGGGCCGTTCATCGGCCATCAGCCAGTTCATGGTGCCTTCGTTGGCCCTGGCCTTTACATCTACGGGGTTAATGCTGATGGCTTTTACCGCCACCAATACTTCGTTGTGGCCGGCTTCCGGCGCCGGCAGCGTTACCTGTTGCAGGTCTGCTGCAGCTCCTGGTTTGTCGATGATTATTGCTCGCATAAAATTTATTTATTTCCCGCAAAAATACCCGGCCACTATATTTGCAGCAAGTATGTACCATTTGGTATCCTACGTACCAAAAGGATACTCTTATTGATTATCAGGGAAAAGATTTTATCGATATGCCTATAAAAACCAGCACCGCGGCCGTATGCCCGGTAGATTATGCCTTTAAACGGATCGGCGGCAAATACAAAGGCCGTATTATCTGGCACCTGCACCTCGACGGCGTGCTTCGCTACGGCGCACTCCGGAAGGAGATGACGGATATAACGCCGAAGATGCTGACACAGACCTTGCGCGAACTGGAAGAAGACGGGCTGGTGGCCCGTAAGGTATACCTCGAAGTACCGCCCAGGGTGGAATACCGCTTAACGGCCGTAGCGGAGGAGCTGATCCCCTTTATCCGGCATTTGAAACAATGGGGCAAACGGCAGATGGACCGGGAGCAGGCCAGGAAAGGAAGTCTTGCCTGAGGCTGATCTCAGGTAATGAAGTTAAAAGAAAACAGTAAGGTGGTTACGAACAATAACCCCAAGCCGCCCAGGAAAAAGAAGTCGGCAATGGCTTCGAACTTACCACTATTGCGGTTGCCCCTTATCGAAAGAAAGGAGAGGATGCAACTGGTCATAAACAGGATGGTGGCCACGGTTGTGAGCTCGTCGATAACGGTTTTATGTGCGATGTTCAGCAACTTCAGGGAGGTCAGTACCACAAAGCACAGCCCCAGCAGGTTGGATGAAGCGTTGAGTATATGCGATGATTTATCCCTGTTGTCTTTCATAAATAAAAAAACGGTGAATGGCTTCGTAGACAAGGGTTACGGGCCTTTGCTCCTGTAAATGTAATTAAAAAGCCGGTGCCTGAACATAAGGCGGCGGGGCTTTATAGATTCTTAACAAAAACAGGTTATACCCTTCCGGGTATAACCTGTTCTGCTTATTATATTCAGAGAAGGGCTTAACGGCTGTAGTTAGGCGCTTCTTTGGTGATCACGATATCGTGCGGGTGGCTTTCGGCCATACTGGCTGCAGTGATACGGATAAACTGCGCATCGTCCTGCAGGGTCTTAATATCTTTAGCGCCGCAATAGCCCATACCGGCCCGGAGACCGCCTACAAACTGCTGTACCACTTCTTTCAGGCTGCCTTTGTAAGGTACACGGCCTACGATACCTTCCGGAACCAGTTTCTTGATGTCGTCTTCGGCATCCTGGAAGTAACGGTCTTTAGATCCTTCCTGCATGGCATCGATAGAGCCCATACCACGGTAAGATTTAAATTTACGGCCTTCGTAAATAATGGTATCGCCAGGGCTCTCTTCCGTTCCGGCGAAGATAGAACCTGCCATTACGGTGTTAGCGCCTGCAACCAGGGCTTTAACCATATCGCCGGTGTACCGGATACCGCCATCGGCAATAACCGGGATACCGCTTTTCTTCAGGGCCTGTGCAGCTTCCATGATAGCGGTAAGCTGTGGAGCGCCGGCGCCTGTAACCACGCGGGTGGTACAGATGGAACCCGGACCTACACCCACTTTAACGGCGTCGGCCCCGGCATCGGCCAGGGCTTTAGCGCCTGCTGCGGTAGCAATATTACCGGCAATGATCGGTAAGGTTTTGAAACTTTTTCTCACCAGTTTTACGGTTTCGATAACGCCACGGGAATGACCGTGTGCGCTGTCCATCGTAATCACGTCCACACCGGCCTGCATCAGCGCATCTACGCGGTCGAGCACATCGGAAGTAATACCAACGGCAGCGCCTACGAGCAAACGGCCGAAGCCGTCTTTACCGGCATTGGGGTGACTTTTATACTGGAGGATATCGCGGAAGGTGATCAGGCCGATCAGTTTACCGGATTTATCCACGACAGGTAATTTTTCAATTTTATGTTGCTGGAGGATCTTCTCTGCTTTCTGCAGGTTGGTGCCCTGTGGCGCGGTTACCAGGTTGGTAGCCGTCATCACTTCGGACACTTTTCTTTTTACGTTTTTTTCGAAACGCAAATCGCGGTTGGTCAGCATACCGGCAATCCTGTGCGCTTCGTCGACGATGGGGATACCGCCGATCTTGTTATCCTTCATCAGGCGCAAAGCCTCGCCGATCGTGGCATCCGGGCTTAGGGTAATCGGATCCAGGATCAGTCCGCTCTCCGAGCGTTTTACCCGGCGTACCTGTTCTGCCTGCTGTTGGATGGTCATGTTTTTGTGCAACATACCGATCCCTCCCTCACGGGCCAGCGCGATAGCGAGCTCCATTTCCGTAACCGTGTCCATAGCAGCGGACAACAACGGAATGTTGAGCTTGATATCTTTAGTAAGTTGGGTTGAAATGTTTACTTCGCGCGGAAGTACTTCAGAATAAGCGGGAGCGAGCAGGACGTCGTCAAATGTTAATCCTTCGCCGTAAAACTTAGATTTTGCAGCCATGTGCAAAGGTATTGCAAGATTTGTATATTTTCAAAAACTGCAAAAACATTTTTTTTTCTTACATAATTGCATCAGGTAGTCACCCTTTTATACACGGTTTCCGTTGCTATACTTTCTTCGCCCTCCGGGCTGATGTTATAAGCCCGGATCACCAGGGTGCCATCATCGGGCAGGTCTAATTCGGTACGCCAGCCCCATACTTCAGCCTCATCGCCACCGGCCACATAGCTGCCTTTTACATCGAACACATCGCTGCCCGGCCTGCTTTGCGACAGCATAATGCCGGTGCCCATGTGAAAACTGTCGACCCAGGCCACCTGGAACCGGCCCGAGCTCAGGTCGTAGCCATACAAGGCTACGCCCGTAAAGGCCTTACCCTTGAGGCTGCCACTATATTCATGCATCATAAAACGGCCGTCCAGTACAGGTTTGATCTGTCCCGTCATCTCCGACTCATCGGCCGGGTCGCCGGGTTCGAACCAGGTACGGGTATACACGGTCCAGTTACCGGCCAGCTGCGCCAGCCTGTTGTGCATACCCGCTTCTTTCGAGGTCACAAATTTCATTTTCGACATCGCGATCCGGTTTGGGTTACCTGCAAGTTAGCCCTTTAATTTAAAAAAGCCGGGAATGCAATGTTATCAAAATAGACCGGTCTATAGCGATTGCCTATTCAGCTTTTTAGCCTACTTTTACCCGATTTTTCTACCATCGTATGGCACAATTACAATTACAGAGACCCATCGCTTTTTTTGACCTGGAAACCACAGGTATAGACTCGGCCAAAGACCGCATTGTTGAGATAGCAGTAGTGAAGCTGATGACCGACGGGCAAAGAATATCCTGGGTAAGAAAGATAAACCCCGAAATGCCCATCCCTGCCGAATCTTCGGCGATCCATGGCATCTACGATGACGATGTAAAAGATGCACCGGCCTTTAAACACGTAGCCCATGAACTGAAACAGTTCCTGCAAAACTGCGACCTGGGGGGGTATAATTCCAACAAATTCGATATCCCCGTGCTGGCCGAAGAGTTCCTGAGAGCAGGTATCCCGGTCGATTTTAAAGAGCGGAAATTTGTAGACGTACAGCAGATCTTCTTTAAGAAAGAAGCCCGTACGCTGAGCGCGGCCTATGCCTTTTATTGCAATAAGGAAATGGAGAACGCACACAGCGCCGAAGCCGATGTGCTGGCTACCGTTTCGGTACTCGAAGCGCAGCTGGACAAATATGGCGACCTGGTAAACGATGTTCCGGCCTTGCATGAATATACAGGCGGCGACGAATTTGTAGATTATGCCCGCCGTATGATCCTGAAAAACGGCGTACCTGTATTCAACTTCGGTAAATACAAAGGCATTGCCGTGGAAGAGGTATTCCGCAAGGAACCGCAATACTACGACTGGATGATGAATGCAGACTTTGCCTTGCATACGAAGCAGATGATATCGGAGATCTTAAACAAGATGTTACTCCGAAAAAATAAATAACAATTGTCGTAATTTCTTACGATTTTAGCAGCCAGACCAATCACCATAATTCTTATACGCAGCTTCTTTTGGACAAACTTGTTATCATACCCACTTATAACGAAAAGGAAAACATTGAGCAGATCCTTCGCAAAGTAATGTCGCTTGAAGGAGGGTTTCACGTGCTTGTTGTAGATGACGGATCGCCCGATGGTACTGCCGCTATTGTAAAATCACTGCAGCAGGAATTTCCGGGCAGTATCCATATCGCAGAGCGCAGTGGCAAGCAGGGGCTCGGTACCGCTTATATCTTCGGCTTCAAATGGGCCTTGAAAGAAGGCTACGAATACATCTTCGAGATGGATGCCGATTTTTCGCATAACCCCGACGACCTGATCCGGCTTTACGAGGCCTGTGCAGCCTCTTCCGATGTATCTATCGGCTCGCGTTATACCAGCGGCGGCAAAATCAAGAACTGGCCATTCGACCGCATTTTTATTTCCTATGGCGCTTCGGTTTACACCCGCGCCATTACCTGGATGCCGGTAAAAGATTGTACCGCCGGGTTTGTATGTTATAAAAGGAAAGTACTGGAAGCTATCCCATTGGACAAGGTACAGTTTATCGGTTATGCTTTCCAGATCGAAATGAAATACCGCGCCTGGAAGCTGGGCTTCAAACTGAAGGAAGTACCGATAACTTTTGTAGACCGGAAAGAAGGCGTATCCAAAATGTCGAAAGGCATTGTGAAGGAAGCCATCTTCGGGGTGTGGAAGATGAGGCGGTTTTTGTAATTGGATGTTAGATGTTAGATGTTAGATGTTAGATGTTAGATGTTAGATGTTAGATGTTAGATGTTAGATGTTAGATGTTAGATGTTAGATGTTAGATAAGAGATGTTAGATAAGAGATGTTAGATGTTAGATAAGAGATGTTAGATAAGAGATGTTAGATAAGAGATGTTAGATAAGAGATGTTAGATAAGAGATGTTAGATAAGAGATGTGAAATGTGGGGCTTGTTAGATGTGAAATGTGGGGCTTGTTAGATGTGAGGGGTTAGCGTAAGCAACAGGAAGTTAAAAGAAAATTACGTTTATAAAATGAAAGCGGCGGATCAGGTGATCCGCCGCTTTCATTTTATTAGGTAGTGAGATGAAACCCTCCGGAACTCGCGTCAGCTGCGCCTGATAAGCTCCTTCGCGAGGCTCAGGATGACAGCGAACCTCCTGGTAGTTGATGCTTTACACGCTGGTAAAGCCAGCTAACTAATGAGATCCTTCGCGAGGCTCAGGATGACAGCGAACACTTCAACAGTTCAAAATTCAAAACTCAAAATTTAAAATTCTCCTGCTGTGCTCAGGATGACAGCGAACCCTCTTATACAGCCATTCCGTTGAAGCCAGCTTACCGATGAGATCCTTCGCGGGGCTCAGGATGACAGCGGCTTAACCCATAATAAAGCCAGCTAAGGGATGAGATGCTACGCTCAGGATGACAATCGTCCTCTTGATACATGATACTTAATACCTGATACTAAAAAAATGAGATCCTTCGCAGGGCTCAGGATGACAGGCAGCTTACCCCATAATAAAGCCAGCTTACCAATGAGATCCTTCGCTGCGCTCAGGATGACAGCGAACCCTCTTATACAGCCACTCCGTTGAAGCCAGCTAACGGATGAGATCCTTCGCGAGGCTCAGGATGACAGGCTTCATCTAATATCTCACATCTCAAATCTAACATCTAATATCTCAATACTCAAATCTAATACCTAAAACTCCACATCATCAGCTATATTGCCGCCTTGTTCGGCAGCAAATTTAGCCGCATATTCCTTTTGCTTCTCCTGCTGGTAGTCCATAAAATGATGGATCCTTTCGCTGTTGAAATCCTGGTTTTGCGCGGTCATATGCTGCATGGCTACCGACTGGAAATCGGCCAGGTTGATACCGTAATGATCAAGGATCCACTGGGCGCCGTCGAGCCCGTATTCGTAGGCTGCCTGTCTTGCGCCACACAGTTCTTCATAAAAATAGCGATCTGTTTTCAGGCGTTCGAGGTTATCGGTACCGCCGGCATTACCCGCTGCCTGCGGCTCCAGCCCCTGCAATTTAGGATGGGCTTCGTTATCGGCAAAATACTGGCCAAATAGCGTGGTGATGGTAAAAGAACTGTCTTCGGCCATACGCTGCGGCCATATGGTATTCAATTCATCCCAGATCACGGGCTCCAGGCCCATAGCCCGGCATACCGCCGCGGTATCCACACCGGCGCCGATCTTGACACACATGGCCGCATAATCTTTCAGAGATACGCCGTGCGCGGGTTCCAGGAGTGGGTTATTGTCTGCTACCTGTACAAAACCGGAGGTCTGCACGCCCATATATTTCATAGAATTGGCATGCTGGAACATGATGTACTGGTCGGTATCACACTGGTTCCATTCGAGGTATACCTGCTGACGGTAATTGTGATAAATGTTTTGCTTTTCGCGTTTATCGACCGTTTCACCGTCTGCTATTTCATCAGCGATCCAGGCCTCTGCCCTGCGGCTTACTTCCGCATCAAAATCTGCTTCTGTATAATGGGTACCATGCTGGGTTTGCGGATCGTAGCTACCGGAAGGGCGCAGCGGCCCGCGTGCCGGTTCGGTGGCAGCCTGCTGTCCCTGTGTGCCCGGTGTAGGGTTGCCGGCGCTTTCGTCGTTACCCATCAGCTGATTGAGAAGTTTTTTAAACATTGTTTTCTGGTTTTATTGAATTAAGAAGGAAAATGATTGGATGCGATATGCCTCAGGTACATTTTTTCATTATGTTCCTTAAGGTCGGGGGTTATATTATTCCATTCGTCGTACATAGCCCGCAAATAGGCTTTATACATGCGGGGCGCATTGCTGATGGCCTCCTGCCGCCGTATTTCGTTGGCTCTTATCTGCTGCTCCTTACCTGCTGTTACCGTGCGGTCTTTTTCAAAGATCAGGCTTAGCTTCAGCTCATGGTTGGCCTGGTACAGTTCGCGCTCCAGTTCGTTCTCGGCCTCATACGCCGCCAGGAGATGCCGTGTGCGCTGTTCGGCCAGGCTGCGCGCAATATGTTGCAGGCTACGCGCAGAGGTACCCGGCTCGAAGGTGTTCTGCGTCTTACAGGCCGGGCAGGTAATATAAGTGCTGATAAAAAAGATGCGGTCGATGGTAAGCGGGCTGCCGCACTGGCTGCAGGCAAAACTGTTTTTGGTTTGTTCGAAATCGGACAGGATCCTGCGGTATTCTGCTTCATAATCCTTAACCGCGGCCTGGTCCAGCTGGCCCTGCCAGTAATTGAATTTCGACTCGAAGTCGCGATGGTAGCGATCCGAACAGGCCTGGGTAAAGCCGGTGAGGTAGTCGGAGCCCATACCCGTAAGGCTACCGTCCCTGACGGCATAACGGGCATTGATCACTTTTTCCTCGTAGGTATCGTAGGCTTTGCGGCGTATATGCTGCATTTGCCCGTTGATACCGGATTGAATCTTGTAAAAGGTGCGCTGGTAGGTATCTTCATCGGCCGCCAGCATCTCCTTCAGTTCCGGTATGGCCGCCGTACAGAGCTCTTCCATCCTGGCTTCGAGCTTCTCCAGGAAGGCAAACCAGCGTTGCTGCGTCTCCTCCAGGCCGGCTACCCATTCGGGTACCGTTTCTTTTCTGTTATTACTAAACAGGTTAAACATGGTGTTGGTTATTGGGAGTTATCTTCTTTTTTGATATGAATACCATCCGAAAGCCGGATGTCCATAAACGCAAAGCCGCAATAAGCGCAGCGGGTAAGCCCATCCTGTTTGGCCCTTGCTGCACCGCAATTGGGACAATCACGCGCTTTCATCCCGGCATCCGAAGCTTCTGCCGCTCCGCCGTAATTACCTTGTGCGGCGGCCTTTTCCCGCAGCTTTTGTAAAAATGATTTTGGGCTTTTGTCTTCCATTACAGCTTGTTGAGTAGTTCGGCCTTTTTACTTTTAAATTCATCTTCGTCGATCAGGCCCGTATCAAACCAGGCTTTGAGCTGCTGCAGGCGTGCCGTTACATCGCCTCCTGCCGCAGGTTGTACCGGGGGCTGTTGTTGTTGTCCCTGTTGCATTTGCTGGGCCTGCTGCATCATCATACCCATTGCCATTCCCTGCTGCGTGGCATCATGCAGGGTCGTACCCTTTTCGCCTATGGCATTGGCCGTATTGAAACGGGTATATTTATCCATATCATCCACCATATTCATATTGGTGATCTTGTCGTAATGCGCGGTCACCTCTTCGGGCAGGGTAACGCTTGTAATTACGAATTGCGTAAGCTCAATGCCCAGTTGCAGGAAATAAGGTTTCAGGTAAGGCTCTATCTTTTTGCCCAGCTGGGTTACATTTCCCGCTACTTCGGTAACGGTAATGTGTTCGTTGGCCAGTACCTCGCCAAACTTGGGCGCTATAAAATCGCGCAGCTGATGTTGCAGTTCAAAAATGGTAAGCCGCGGGTAACTGCCTGCGTATTGCCGGAAGAAGGTGCCCACATCGGCGATCTTAATATCGAAACTGCCAAAGGCACGGACACGGATATTCCCGAATTTCGGGTCGTTCATCAGGATGGGCGCCGGCGTGCCCCATTTGTTATTGATAAACTGGTAGGTGTTGAAGAAATAGATATCGGCCTTGAAAGGACTTTCAAAACCATACTTCCAGCCTTTAAGCCAGCTCAACACCGGGATATTAGCAGTGCTCAAGGTATGTAGCCCGGCACTGAATACATCGGCCAGCTGTCCTTCGTTGAGGAACAGGACCTGCTGTCCTTCGCGAACGGTAAGCCTGGCGCCGTTTTTGATTTCCTTGTCTTCGTCGGCAAACTTCCACATCAACAGGTTGGGATCGGGTGTTGCCGTTTCAATGATTTCGATAAAAGGTAATTTCATGCCTGAGGGGTTTATCACTGCATGGCGCAGCGGCCTCAAATATAGCAGTAGGCATTGATTCGATTTTTATATATTTTGTTATAATTATCAAACTTAACATTAGCGGCCCCGTAACCTACCGGGCATAATACATGCACGAACAGAAAAGCCGGCCCGCTTTTTAGTATTTATAATCAGCGGGTTACCGATACATGAGCTGTATACCCGGTATGCAGTCTTAAAAAACGAAACCCGCCTCTGGGGCGGGTTTCATGTATCATAAAGGGAAGTAGATCAAGATCAGGAAGGACGTAACTACTCCCCGGCTTTAATTGATACCGGCGGGTTGCTGCATCTGCTGGAACATATCGGCCCGTTCTTCTTTACGGATACCGAAGTTGTAGCGGAAGCTGATCCCTACCCTGCGGCTGTCCGACTCGCGGTAACCCGAGGCCCGTACAGAGCCCTGGTTAATGGTGAAGGTATTGTTGTTGGTAAAGAAAATATCGTTGGCGCTGAGTGTCACAGTCAATTTGTCCTTAAAGAATTTACGGTTCACATTCAGGTTGAGCGCGCCCATGGAACTGAGCTCGTAAAACTGGAGCGGGCCCTTCAGCCGCAGGAAACCGTTAAGCGTGATCTGGCTTCTTTTATCGATACGTAACTGGTGATAGGTAAAGAACAGCCAGCCGCCGCGTTTGAACGAGAGGGGTTGTCCTTCGTAAAGCCCCTCATAAATATTGTAATTATACTGCCCGCCCACCACGAAGAAATAGGTACCGCCGGGTGGTATGGCCGCAAAGCCGCGCAGGTAAAACTCTTTGTTACGGCCCACATTATCGTAAGTACGGTAGGCCTGTGCAGTATTACTGTCGGCCTGGTAATACACATTGGTAAACATATCGCGGGTGTCGTTAAAGCCGATGGCAAACAGCGGCCGCTCCGTAATACTGATATTGGCCTCGTAGTTATGGGTAAACTGCGGGCGCAGGGTCGGGTTACCGGCCTCTGACAGGAACTGGTCTACATATTTGGGATAAGGATTGAGCTGCTCATAGGTAGGCCGGCTGATGGTACGGCGGTAGACCAGGTAAGCGCGTATCTCGTAACCGGCAATGCTCATTACCTTACGGCTCAGGTATACATAAGGAAAGAAGTCGGTACGATGAATGCTAAAGGAAGTATCGGCCGGTAAGCGCTGCAGGCCGCTCATATTGGTGTTCTCCATACGCACACCGGCTTTGAGCAGGAAGCTGCCCAGGCCTTTGGAAGCCTGTATATACGCCGCGTTGATCCATTCTTTATAGTTATAATCATTCGATCGCACCTTATCGGTAAACCGGTTGCCGTTCTGGTCGAGGTAATAAGCTGCACTGTTATTAAAGATAAGCAGCGACGATTTTACACCCGTCTCCAGGGTGATCCGGTGCGGCAATTTATAACTGAGGTCGGACAGGCCGGTAAGTACATGCCGCCTGCCGTTAATCGCGCCGCCGCCGCTATAGGGGCTAAGCGCGTAGGTGGTATAGCCCTGGTCGATATCGTTGGAGGAATAAATATAGGACAGGCTATTGGTCCATTCCGAGCCGAGGGTATCGATCTTGTAAACCGAGTTCAGCTCCTGGCTGAGCAGGAAGGTATAGTTGTCGTTTTTAAGATAGGTATTGCTTTGCCCCAGCGGCGCCGCTTCCGGCGCCACTTTGAAGCTGTTGGTATTGTCCGTTTTATTAAAAGAATTGGTATAGTTCAGGCGGCCGTCGTAACTCAGGTTCCACTTATCGTCCAGGTCACGGCCCCAGCCATAACCCAGGTACCAGTTATTGCCCGGCAACGTGGTATGCGCCTGCTGGCTCAGGAAGGTATCGCCGGAGATGAACCGGTCGGTGTTGAGTTGCTCATAACCATCGCGGTGGTTATAGTTGAGGTTGAGGTATACGGCATTACGGCCATCGTTGTTCGACAGGTTGATGCCCAGCTGCTGGTTACCCTTTTTGCCCTGTTGCACCGAACCGTTGATACTACCTGTAAGCCCGGGTTTTACGCCTTTCTTCAATACGATATTGACCACGCCGCCGCTGCCCGATGCATCGTAGCGGGCCGAAGGCGTACGCAGGATCTCGATCTTCTGAATAGCACCGGGCGGCAGGTTGCGCAACATTGTAGCAATATCCGAACGGCTCATTTTCATTTCCTTGCCATTAATGTAGATCGAAGCCGGTGTAGTACTGTTCAGGTAAATATTACCATCCTGGTCGATAAATATACCGGGCGTTTTCTCCAGCACTTCGTAACCATTGGTACTCGATGCGGCCAGTTGTTCCGGGTCTACCACCGTCTTATCATCCACCTGGCGCATAAGGCTTGCCGACGACCGTATCTCTACTTCGTTCAGCGTTTCGCCGGAAGCCTGGAGGGTAAGGGTAAAACTATCGCGGCCCGCGCCCAAAACGATCGTTTCGCGGAGCGGTTTATAATTAACGGCGCTCACCTTTACGATATAGGCAGCAGTATCCAGTTCGAAAACAGCCCTGCCCGATTCGTCGGCTATGGTTTCCATCTTCTTCGTGGTATCGGCTGCCCGAAGCACGCTTACGGTAGCAAAAGACAGCGGCTCGCGGTTTTTATCGCGGAGTTGCAGGGTAAGGGGCATTTTCTGGGCCCACAAAGGGGCGCATAACAGCAGGGCGCAAAGGCTGAGCCAGGCTGATTTCCGTTTCAGGGTAAACATGCAGGATGACCGGGTCGGTATTAAGGATTACAAAAGTAGTACAAATCAGGTAGCCACGAATACCGGAACAAGGCATTATAACGCGGTTCCGGGCAATATATTTTTCGATTATAGAACTATAAAGTTTTCGTTACATTGAGCCCGGCCAGGCTTCGATAACTTGCGGCTTCCGAAAAACTAAACGAATACAACTTGAGCAATATAAAACTGGGTTTGCTGGACCAGTCGGTCGTACGGCGGGGGCAAACGGTAAAAGAAGCAATAGACGAAACCATAGCAACCGCGCAACTGGCGGATAAACTGGGCTATAGCCGTTTCTGGATATCCGAACACCATAACTCCACCTTTATTGCCGGCTCCACACCGGAAGTGCTGATGGTAAAACTGGCCGATGCCACAAACCGCATCCGGATAGGATCCGGGGGGATTATGCTGCCCAATCACAGCACCCTTAAAGTAGCGGAGAACTTCCGTATGCTCGAAACCCTCTTCCCGGGCAGGATAGACCTGGGTATGGGCCGGGCGCCGGGCGGCGACCGTATTACCGCCTCCCTGCTCAATCCCTCCAACGATTTCAGCGAGGAGCGTTACCTGCAACAACTCAACCACCTGCAGCATTTTTTCCGCGATACCGCCGCTACACAGCATGGTAAGATCATAGCCACGCCGCAGGCAGCTACCATACCCGAACAATGGGTACTGAGCTCCAGTGGCGGCAGTGCCCGGATCGCCGCCGACTTCGGGCTCGGCCTGGCCGTAGCCAAATTCATTAATGGTTTTGTAACACCCGCTGTGATCGAAACCTACCGCAAAAATTTTGAACCTTCGGAGCAATACCAACAACCGCGAGAGATCCTCTCCGCATTTGTGTTATGCGCTGAAACGGAAGAACGGGCCTTGTATATGCGTAAAAACCTGGATTATATCCTGCTGCAGTTCGACAAGGGTATTTACGAAGATTTCCCCGATGGCGAAACCATTGCCAAATACCAGTTTACGGCCTCCGATATGGAACGGATCCGCTACAACAGCGGCCGCATTATATCCGGCACGCCCGACAGGGTAAAGGAACAACTGGACCGGCTTGCCAGCGATTTTGATGTGGACGAGATCGTGATCTCCACCATGATGGATAATGCCCCGGAACGCAAACGATCATTCGAGTTGCTGGCCGAAGCATTTGCATTGCCGGCGCAGGCTTAGCCTTTGGCAGCCTGCCTTACGGCGTCGAGCAAACGGGCTTCTTCTTCCGTATCGGCATCGATCTCGGTAACCTGGGTCAGGAAGTCGGGCGTAGTGGTAAACACTGTGAATGCATCCGTATTTTCCAGTTCGACCATTACCTCGCGCATGGCATGCAGGTAACCTTCCGACAGCGAATCGTCGTGCATATCCTGTTGCAGCGTATCGTAGGCCTCCTGCATCGGGTCGTACTGCTCGATAAACATCAGGTGTACCTCGGGCAACTCGCATTCCATCACCTCGTAAGCCCAGTCGGCCGGTGTATTGCCACTTGCCGGCGTGGCCGGGTTGGTATCGAAACTGATGGATAAGATCCCGCTGAACGCATCGCAGTTCAGGGCGAATGCAGAAAAGGTCTCCGCGCCAAATCTGGATTTGGCGATGATCGCGAAAGACTGGCGTAATAAACCCAGCAACGTTTGTTTAAAATTATATTCCGCTTCGAAAGCGTTCCAGCTAGTAGTATTCATACCTCATTTATTTAGGGATGGGACTGCGCGGCCACAGTTACCGTGTCTGCTTTGCCACAGTAAAAATCTTTGCGTTTGGCGATGGTAATCATCTGGTCGAGCAATTTGCTCCACATTTCATCATACCGCTTGGTGCCCCGCGGGAAAACCATATGTTCGTCGAAAATAGCGGAGATCATATCATTGGCCATAGCTGCCTGTTCCTGGTTGTAAAAAGTATGGATCCAGTATGGCGGCACATCTTTTATATTTTTAGAAGCCATACCGTTGGCGCCGAACAGGATGGGCGACGGCGAAAAGGGATAACCGCTTTTTTCGGATTCGGCCTTAAGTTGCCCGTTGAATAAGGCATACATATGCCTCAGGTAATTAATCAGCCGGAAATTAACCTCCCGGCAACTTTCTTCGTGGTCGGGGCCAATGCGCCAGCGATTCAGGTTAAAGCTATAGGGATCTTCGCCGGGGAACTGTACCACGGCCTTCCTCAGGACCGTAAACTCGGTTACATTCCCTACGATATGATCATAGATGGCCGGGTCGGAAACGGGGTATTCCCGCGCCTGTTCGAGCAGCGACAATGTTACCTTTTTCTGTTCGCTGCCACCCTCATTTACCCGTATCCAGAAAGCATCGCCGTAATATTTATGTTTACGGTACGACGTAAACCGGAAAACAGCAGGATCCTGTGCATCCTGCCTGAAGGTACCGTAATCAAAATAATCGGGAATGTAAATCGTATACTTACCCTCGCGGAGATTCAAAAAACAATCGACATAATTTTCGTCGACCTCTTTACCGAAGCTCGAAAACTCCCAAAGCCCCGTCAGTGGCTCTGTCCGCCGGTTGCAGGACGTCCACGCCGAAAGCGCAATAAGTGCGAATAATAAAAGCCGGGAATGTCGCATACCTGTTTTTCTTTACAACAGGCGCAAATGTAAATATTATCACAAAACAATCCGGAGAAAATCGAAAGAGATTACGGCCTGGAGTAGACATACGATGCCATAAAAGCGCATCCCTATTGTGGCTCCCGGGCCTGGCTTAACCTAAGCTTCGCGCAGTTCTTTACCGGTAAGGTCGAGAAATACGTCTTCGAGATTGGCCTCTTTCACCTTTTTCTTACGCTGGAAGCCGGAGGCGATCAGGTTATCGATCAGGTTATCGGGGGTATTTAAAGAGATGATCTTACCGCTGTCGACAATGGCTACACGGTCGCAAAGCTCTTCGGCCTCGTCCATATAATGCGTCGTAATCACTACGGTAGTGCCTTCCTGGCGCAACTGGCGGATCAGGTCCCAGAGGTTGCGCCGGGCCTGCGGATCCAGCCCGGTAGTAGGCTCGTCGAGGAAGATGATTTTGGGCTTATTGATAATAGTAGTGGCGATCGAAAACCGTTGTTTCTGCCCGCCGGAGAGTTGTTTGAATTTATTTTTTGCCTTCTCTTCCAGGTTCACGCTGCGCAACAGTTCCAGCGGATCGGTCTGCACATTGTACAAGCCGGCAAAAAGCTCGATCAGCTCTTTAAGGTTCAGGTTAGGATAAAAACCGGAAGCCTGCAATTGTACCCCGATCACTTTCTTGATCTCGTTGGGCTGCTGGTCCAGGTCCTTTCCATCTACGATAACGGAGCCCGAAGTCTTGGGCCTTAAGGTTTCTATGATTTCCAGTGTTGTAGTCTTACCGGCGCCATTAGGTCCGAGCAGACCAAATATCTCTCCCTGTTCCACATCGAAACTTAAACCATTTACAGCAGTAAAGTCTCCATATTTTTTTACCAGGTCGCGGACGGAAATGATAGGCATAGCAAAATTTTAAACGCAGGTTACATGTTTATATAGTTCATCAGCAACTGGTAGCGCTCCAGCATGGCTTCGCGGGCGGGCAGGTCGCCGAATACCTCTTTGACTACGTATTCGTACCGTTCGAACGAGGCCACCAGGGACTGCATTTCCTGGGTATTGGTCTTCAGGACCACTTCCATGGTATCCTGGTCGGGCACGGAGCGCAGCTGGGTATTGAGGATGATGACATCGTTATTTTCGCAGATACGCGCAATTTCTGAAAGACTGTAATTGGCCATTTTTACCTCCAGGGCAATAATGCCGCCGGTTTGTTCGATGCCGGTCTCTTTGCAGAGGAAATCCAGCAGATCACTGCGGGTAAGTGCGCCCAGGTATTTATTGTTTTCGTCGATCACCGGCACCACGCTTATTTTCTGCTGTATCGCTCTTTTGGCGGCTTCGTAGGGGTGGTTGTCGGCATATACCACGGGGCTGAAGGTCAGGAAGCCGGCTTTGGAAAGCGGCTGTTCGGGTGTATCCCAGTTCAGCAGGTCCTCTTCTCCTACCAGTGCTTTGTATTCGTCGGCGTCGGTTAATGGCAGGTGTGATACGTGCCATTCCTGCATCAGGTTCATGGCATCTTCCCCGGTATCGGACAGGTGTAGTACAGGCAGGTCGGGAGATATCAATTGATGAACGAACATGTCTTGTAGTTTTTTAGGAAGGCGATCCGGTTGCTATCGCGGGTCATCTTATTCACATATACGGATACAGTAAGGCCATAGTTTGGCGGATACCGTACCGTCTTTACCTTATAACAACAAAACGCCGCAAATGGTATGCCACACCGTTGTATAATTGTAAAGAAGAATGTTAATCTGCTTCGGTACGTTTATCAGGCCTTATGCCTGTCGAGGAAGCCTGCCAATATGGTACAGAAGGTTTCGGGTACCTCCATCATGGGCGCATGGCCGCACTTGTCGACCCAGAACAGTTCTGAGTTGGGCAGTAATTGTTTGAATTCTTCTGCCACCATGGGCGGTGTGATCGTGTCATTTTTACCCCAGATCAGGCAGGTGGGCACCTTAATTTCCCTGAGCTCATCGCTGAGATTATTGCGGATGGCCGATTTGGCCAGTGCAATGATCTTAATGGCTTTCAGGCGGTTATTAACGATGGCATATACTTCGTCCACCAGTTCCTTAGTCGCTACTGCCGGATCGTAAAAGGTAAGTTCTGTTTTCTTGCGGATAAATTCGTAGTCGCCCCGTTTAGGGTAGGTTTCACCCATACCATTTTCGAAAAGGCCCGAACTGCCGGTCAGGATCAGGGTTTTCACCTTTTCCTGGTTGTGCAGGGTATAAATAAGCCCTACATGTCCACCCAGGGAGTTACCCATAAGGTGTACTTTATCAAATTCACGCGTTTCTATAAACTTCTGTACATATTTGGCAAGGGCCCCTACTCCGGTGTCCAATCCCAGGTCAAACAGGGGTAACATCGGGATAATTACCCTGTAATTGGCTTTAAAATGATTGAACAAATCTTTAAAATTACTTAACGCTCCAAAAAGGCCATGCAACAATATTAGCGGCTCCCCTTCGCCTTCTTCAACATATCTGAATTTGCCAAGAGTTTTGATTTCCATTTCCATAAACTAAGATTAGTAGGCTGCAAAATACTGATATTCTATTATCACACCATTATTTTTTTTCAAAGTTACAACTCCATACTTACGTTTATCCATTCGTTGTCGAAATGTGTCTTGTATTTCCTGTAAAATCGTATGGCCGGCTCATTCCAGTCGAGTACCTGCCACATCATACCGCTGAATCCTTTGGCTTTTGCGGTGTCGATCAGCCGGTCCATAAGCTGTGCGCCGACCTTGCGGCCGCGCCATGCTTCGGTCACGATAATATCTTCGAGATAGAGCCTTTGTCCCTTCCAGGTGGAGTAGCGGATATAATACAGCGCAAAACCGATTACCTGTTCCTCGCCCTCCTCGTTAACTACAGAAGCTACCAGGGCCCACCATACCGGGTTGGCGCCGAAACCGCTTTCCATAAAATGCTCGTCAGATACCGTTACCGACTCCGGGGATTTTTCGTAAAGCGCCAATTCCCGTACCAATGCCATCATCGCTTTTCCGTCCTCCGGGCGTGCTTCCCGGATTGTTATTTGCTGAGTGTTCTGCATGCCGCAAAACTACCGGTTTTAGCCTTTAATTTGTTAATTTTAAAGGAATAAATACCTATTTAATTTGGATCATAATTATAGAATGTTCTATTTTTACCCCCATTGTTTTTATACCTAAAAAATCATCACCTTGTCTGCCAACAATTACCGGAATTTTACGGATGAAGACCTGGTACACCGGATCGCAACCAAGCAGGACCAGGAGGCTTTCAGCACCCTGTACCAGCGCTATGTGCACCTGGGCCTGGGTGTAGGCATTAAGTACCTGGGCAGCGCTGCCCCGGCCGAAGATGCCGTACAGGCGGTTTTCATCAAGCTGTGGACGGATGCCCAACAATACCAGATCCGGAAATTCAAGCCCTGGTTTTACCAGGTGGTCAAGAACCACTGCCTGATGGAACTGCGCAAAAAAGATCCCAGCAATAAAATAGTTGCCGAATGGGATATGGAACTTATGGAATTTGAGGAAACGCTGCATCATAAATTAAATGAAGAACAGTTGCTGAACCACCTCACGAATTGCCTGAAAAGCCTGAACGAAGAGCAGCGCAACTGTGTAACTCATTTTTACCTCAACCAGAAAAGCTACCTCGAAACGGCAGGCCTGACCGGGTTTTCCGACAAACAGGTAAAAAGCCATATTCAGAATGGCAGGAGGAACCTTAAAATCTGTCTGCGCCAGAAAACGGCATAAATAAAGGGTATGAACAGCGAAGAAAGGATATTACAAATATTGGACCAGAGCGCCTGTCTCAGCAAGGGACAGTTGATCGGCTACCTGAAGAAAACCTTGTACCCCGAGGAGCTCAGGGCAGTAGAGCTGCACCTGGCCGGCTGCCCGCTCTGCAACGACGCCCTCGAAGGATACGAAAAGCTCGCAGACGCAGAAAGCGTGCTGGGCGCTATTAAGATGCCCGTACTGCCCGCCGTGGCGCCCAAAGAGAAAGAAAAACCTAAGGAGAAAAAAGAACCGGTAGTAGTAGCCAAACCGGTGAAACCCGAGCCCGTAGCGGCTCCTGCCTCACCGGCACAACCCGCCGGCGATAGTACAACCGCCTTTATACCTCAACGCAGCACGGCCCGTATGCTGCGCCCGCTGGGTATTGCAGCCGCCCTGCTTATCGGGTTTGGCGCCCTGTGGTACTTCGGGCTGCGCAATAATGGCGCCAACCAGGAGGCCTCGAACAACACGCTGGCACAAACAACTACCTACAGCAATACCGGCGACAACCGCAAACTGGCCGCCAACAATCCTCCTGCCGCGCAAGAAGCTGCACCCGCGCCGGCAGCAGTACCGGCCAAAGTGCACAAGGATAGCTTGCTGGCAGCGCATACAGCCAAACGGGCAGACACTACCATAAGAGCAGCCAGGTTACAGCAAGCTCCTGCTGCAATGGCCATGCAGGCCGAAACAGCCGCAGCACCGGATATTGCAGCTGCAGACCGGGTAAGCGAGGAGAAGACTAAAGAAGAGGCCACGGAAAAACGGCTGCGCAAGACGGAGGATAATATGGCTGCAGCCAAGGCAGCCGCCAAAAGCGCCGATATAAAAGAAGAACGTAAAAAGGAAGCCGACAAACCCCAGTCTGATTTCGAAAAAGGCCTGGAACTGTATAAGCAAAAGCAATATGCCAGCGCCCTGCTCTACTTCCGTTCTGCCGAGTCGGACGATTCGGACCCGAGACATTGGGACGCGGTTTACTATTCGGCGCTTTGTAATAAAAGCCTGAACAAGAAACGCAGGGCCATTAAGCAATTCCAACGGGTGATCGACGCCGGCGCTTCCCAGAAAAACGCCGCGCAAAAGCAACTGAATGAGCTTAAAGGGAAGGATAATTAGGGGGAGATGTGAGAGGTAATTTTAAATTTTGAGTTTTGAATTTTGAACTATTGAAGTGTCCGCTTTCATCACGAGCACAGTGAAGGAGTTCCTTTTAGTATCAAGTATCAAGAGGACGATTGTCATCCTGAGCATCGCGAAGGATCTCATCCACTAGCTGGCTCCACCAGCGTGTAAAGCATCAACTACCAAGAGGAATGTTGTCATCCTGAGCGCAGCGAAGGATCTCATCCCTTAGCCGGCTTTACCAGCGTGTAAAGCATCAACTACCAGGAGGTCCGCTGTCATCCTGAGCATCGCGAAGGATCTTACCGAAGGGAGGCTGTACCTCGATAAGCTGCCGTATCTGAACCTATAAAAAAGCCGATCATCACTATTGGGGATGGCCGGCTTTTTTTAGTATTAAGCGTTTAGCAACGCAGCCGCGAATATGCGGCATGCGCTAACGCCGATAAGATGCTTCGCGCGGCTCAGCATGACAAAAGGCTAACCCCGGATGCAAAAGCAGCAAACGTTGGCCCAGGCATACTAACGCACTTAACTTTAAAAGGAAGTCGCTGTCATCCTGAGCGCAGCAGGGTAATTTTAAATTTTGAGTTTTGAATTTTGAACTATTGAAGTGTCCGCTTTCATCCCGAGCACAGTGAAGGAGTTCCTTATAGTATCAAGTATCAAGAGGACGATTGTCATCCTGAGCATCGCGAAGGAGCTCATCGATTAGCTGGCTTCACCAGCGTGTAAAGCATCAACTACCAAGAGGAATGTTGTCATCCTGAGCATCTCGAAGGAGCTCATTGATTAGCTGGCTTTCCTGGCGTGTCCCCCACCAGGAAATCAGGATCCGCTTTTATTTTACCCTTGTGGGCATAGCCGGTCCACTTGCCGGCTACGGGATAAATCCAGGTAGCTTTATTGCCGGGCAACAGGATGCGCAGGGGCATATCGAAACCGGGTATACAATTGCTCCACTGGAAAGCCGTACCGGTTGCCGTTGTTTGCCGCAATAACACAGGCAGTTCTTTATGCCGCAGGTATTGCTCAAACAGCTTCGAAAAATCCTTACCCGAATACTGGTTGATAAAGGTCTCTATATCGTTGCTGGTAACCAGTTGGTGGTAAAACTTAGCACTTATGGCCTTAAGCATCGCGAAGAAACGGGTATCATCATCCATGATCATGCGGATCATGTGGATGACAAAAGCGCCTTTATCGTAATGATCGCCGCTGCCCTCATCGCAGGCATTGTATTGCCCCTGCACCGGTTTATCGTTGCGGATAATACGCTTCTTGCCCTGCTGGTAACGGAAGGATGCCTGTTTGCCCTCCAGGCATTCTGCAAAAATGGTTTCCGAATAACTGGTAAACCCTTCCTGTATCCAGGTATCGGCCGGATCGTAAGCGGTAATGCTGTTGCCAAACCATTCGTGTCCCGATTCGTGGATAATGATAAAATCGAAGGTAAGCCCTACACCTGTCTTGCTACGGTCGCGGCCCAGGTAGCCCATTTTATATTCATTGCCGTAGGCCACCGCGCTCTGGTGCTCCATACCCAGGTAAGGTGCATCGACCAGTTTATAGCCGTCTTCATAAAAGGGATAAGGTCCCATCTTCTCTTCGAAACAGGCCATCATAGGTTTTACCACGGCAAACTGTTTGCGGGCCTTCTGTTCATTTTCCCGCAGCACATAATAATCGAGGCTCAGCGGGCCTTTGGCGCCGGCAAACGTATCGGACCAATGTGTATAGTCGCCGATATAAAACGTTATATCATAATTGTTGATCGGGTTCTGCACTGACCAGGTATAGGTTGTCGTATTGCCCGTAGTAACTTTGCCCCTAAGCCGGCCGTTACCGATCGCCGTCAACCCGGAAGGCACCGTGTATTTTAAAGTTACACGTTCGGGTTCGTCGCCGTTAAAGTTCTTACAGGGAAACCACATATAGGCCCCCGATCCCTGGCAGGCCATAGCCATCCAGAGTTGACCTTTACCATCTGTAGTCCTTACCAGGCCGCCATCCCAGGGCGCGCGTTGTGCCATAACCGGTGCTCCGTGATAATATATAGTACAGCGAAAGCTGTCGCCGGGCGCCATGCCGGCAAAGCCCTCCGAAAGATAATAAGTACTCCCCTGACCTCTTACCTGTAACCGCTTGCCGGCCATCAGCACGCTATCGATCTGCAGCGCTTCCTGCAGGTCGAGCTGGAGACTGTCGGCTGCGGGCGCCACTACCTTAGCCAACAGCGTATTGCTGCCGCTGATACTGTTGGTTGCCGTATCGAAGACGATATCGAGTTCGTAAGCCTGTACGTCCCACCAGGCACGAGCCGGCGTATTGCTGCACATTACACTGTTTGGTTGTGCCACAGTGGTAAAGCCGGCAAGCAATACACATATTATTACCAGGCAGTATCTATATAAAACAGGAACCATAACAGGAAATATTACTTATTGAAAGTATTCATTGTACGCTCGAGCCCTATCGTAGCAAAGCTTTCAATGATCTCTATCGATTTCAGCACCTTATCTTTTACATACGGCATTTCGTCGGCCTGCCACCTGCCCAGTACAAATTCGACCTGGCGGCCTTTGGGGAAATCGTTGCCAACGCCAAAGCGCAACCGCGGGTAAGCCGTACTGTTGAGCACCGCCTGGATATCGCGCAGGCCGTTGTGCCCGGCATGTGTGCCCGAAGCCCGCACGCGAATACTTTCGATCGGCAAGGCCAGGTCGTCTACGATTACCAGCATATTCTCTACCGGTATCTTTTCCTTATCCAGCCAGTATTTTACGGCTTTGCCGCTCAGATTCATATAAGTGGTCGGTTTGATCACTACGAATGTTTTGCCTTTCCATTTACACTCTGCAACCGCCGCCAGCCGGTCTACCCGGAAGCTGCCACCATGCTTGATCACAAAAGCATCTGCCACATCAAATCCGATATTATGCCGGGTGCTGTCGTATTCGGCACCGATATTGCCCAGTCCTACAATTAAGTATTTCATGCCTTTTATTTAAAAAGAAGGCAAAGGTAAAACCTTTCCGATTTGCCGCCCCCTTTTGGAAAGGTATTTTTAAATGCTTATTTTGCCGCCCCGTATCTTCAGGTACAGGAATTTAAACATCCCAACGATCCTTCTATTAAATACGAGACAGGGCAACCGGAACATTACAGATACAATTAAGAACTGATGGCGCAACAAGTACAATCCGCAATCCCGGCGCGGTCCGGGGGCAATCATCCCAAAGGACTTCCCTACCTCTTCCTCACTGAAATGTGGGAACGCTTCGGCTATTACCTGATGCTGGGCATTTTCGTATTGTATATGAAAGAGACGCAGGGAGAAGGCGGTATGGGCTTCCCGGCTGTTACAGCTTATGATATCTTCGGTACGTTTATCGCCTTCACCTACCTGACGCCTTTCCTGGGTGGCTTCCTGGCCGACCGCAAACTGGGTTATATCAATTCGGTGTACCTGGGCGGCGCGCTTATGGGACTGGGCTATATGGGCCTTGCCCTGCCGGGCCTGGGCTTTTTCTATGCTTCCATCGCCCTGATCATTATCGGCAACGGTTTCTTTAAACCCAGTATCTCTACCCTGCTTGGCAATCTTTACAGTGAAGAGCAGTATAAGGACAAAAAAGATGCGGGTTATAATATCTTTTATATGGGTATCAATATCGGCGCCTTTGTCTGTAATATCATCGGCGCCTTTATGCGTAATAAATTCGACTGGAGTGCGGCCTTCCTCAGTGCAGGCGTGGGTATGTTCCTCGGGCTTATCGTATTCACCATCGGCTTGAAACACTACCGTCATGCCAATGTGCTGAAACCTGCCGTAGCCGGCGATACCGGTATCGGGCAGGTATTGTCGCTGGTATTCCTGCCGGCCATTATCGCCGGGGTACTGGGCTGGATGATACCGGGCGATATCCTGGGCAGCGACAGCACCGATGCTTTTATCGCGGCTACCATACCGGTCATCATCTTTTTCGTATCCTTATATTACAGGGCCAATAAAGACGATAAACGGCCGATTGCCGCCCTGCTGGCTATTTTCGCAGTGAGTGTCATGTTTTGGGCGGTATTCAAACAAAACGGCACCGTACTGACCGACTGGGCCCAGAACTACACGGACCGGCAGGTAAGCGAAAGCATGGAACAGGCTGCAGGCAAATTGTACCTGGCCGAAGAGGTATCTTCCAAAGAGAGTATGGTAACGCAATACGACAACCAGTTCCGGACGCTGAAAGACGATAACGGTAAAGAGGTGAAAGCCATGGGACGCAGTGTATATTTCCGCAATATAGACCCGGCCAGGATCCCGGCCGACGGCAAACCGGTATACCTGGTCAATACAGAACTGTTCCAATCCGTAAACCCGGGCTGGGTGGTTATGCTTACCCCGCTGGTGGTCGCCTTCTTCGCCTTCCTGCGCCGCAAAAAGAAAGAACCCAGTACCCCGGCCAAGATTGCCTGGGGCATGCTGATCTCGGCCCTGTCGACCCTGGTGATGGTGGCGGCCGTATATGCAGGGCATAACGGCGAATTTAAAGTGTCTGCTTTATGGCTGGTCGGTTGTTACGGTGTGATTACCATAGGCGAACTGTTCCTGAGCCCGATGGGCCTCTCGCTGGTATCCAAGCTGAGCCCGCCACGCCTTACCGCCTTGATGATGGGCGGTTTCTTCCTCTCTACTTCCATTGGCAACAAACTTTCCGGTATCCTGGCCAAGACCTGGTATAATTACGAAGACAAGTCGCATTTCTTCCTGGTAAACTGCGGCCTGCTGCTCGTATCCGCCGCCATTGGCTTTGTGATGTTGAAATGGCTGAACAAGATCATGCAGGAAAAGGGCGTAAAATAAGGCCCTGCCTGCGTTCTGTCTGTCCCCGCATTTCCGGGGTGAAAAATGGGGGTAATTTTTAACAGGATATTACTCCTATTCGAAAAAATAACTACCTTACGCACGCTTTTATTTAAAATAACGAAAAAAACAATAATCTCGACGAATGGATAAAAACGCTACTACTGGTGATTTAGAGAACATTCCTGCTGAAATGAACCCGGCATCGAAAGGTCACCCCAAAGGACTATGGGTACTGTTCGGAACCGAAATGTGGGAAAGGTTCAACTTTTACGGTATGCGCGCCGTACTGACCCTTTTTATGGTAAATGCCCTGAGACTGGGAGAAGCCGACGCCTCTATCATCTACGGTGGGTTCCTGGCTTTGTGTTACCTGACCCCGCTGCTGGGCGGCTTTATCGCCGACCGCTTCCTGGGTAACCGTAACTGTATTATGCTGGGTGGCTCCCTGATGGCCATTGGTCAGTTCCTTTTATTTTACAGTGCCAATACCTTCGAGGGTAATTTAGAGTTATCCAAGATGTGGTTCTGGCTCGGGTTATTCGTCATTATCTTCGGTAATGGCTTCTTCAAACCCAATATCTCTTCGATGGTAGGCAGCCTTTATCCCGCCAGCGAAAAATCCAAACTCGATTCTGCATTTACCATATTCTATATGGGTATCAATATCGGCGCCTTGCTGAGCCAGTACATTTGCCCTATGATCGGCGACGTACAGGTAAACGGCGTACAGGATGTACACGCCTTCCGCTGGGCTTACCTGGCAGCCGGTTCGGCTATGGTATTGGGTACCCTGCTGTTCTTCTTCCTGAAAAATAAATATGTTGTTTATCCTAACGGCAAGCCCATCGGCGCCAAACCTTCTAAAATAAAAGTTGAAGGCGAGGAAGAAGAAGAAAAAGCAAAATTCAGTGGTGCCAGCCTTGGCTTTATCGTTGTCCTGGCCGTTGTATTGTTCTTCGTATTCCGTTACCTGCTGGTTGGCGAGGTTTTCTTCAGCAACTTCGCGATCGGCACCCTGGTAAAAGGTATTATCTACCCGATCATTTACGCGGCGGGTATCTCGCTGGCCACGCTGATCCTGCTGGACAAAGCGCTGACTAAAGTAGAGACCCAGCGTATCCTGGTTATATATATCGTATCCTTCTTTATTATCTTCTTCTGGGCAGCTTTCGAGCAGGCCGGTTCTTCCCTTACCTTTATTGCTTCTAACCAAACCGACAGGACTTTCCTGTTCGGCTGGCAGATGCCCGCCTCGATGGTACAGATCTTTAACGGTCTGTTCGTAGTTATCCTTGCGGTACCTTTCAGTAAAATGTGGGATAGGCTGCGCGCCAAAGGCAAAGAGCCGATATCGCCGATGAAACAAGCCATGGGCCTGTTGCTGATCGCGCTGAGCTATTTCATCATTGCCCA
This sequence comes from Taibaiella chishuiensis, assembly GCF_003014535.1. Lineage (GTDB taxonomy): Bacteria > Bacteroidota > Bacteroidia > Chitinophagales > Chitinophagaceae > Taibaiella > Taibaiella chishuiensis. Next base: position 111,306 of record NZ_PYGD01000006.1, read on the forward strand.
CAACGTAAAAGACCTGGGCAACGCTGGCCTGCTGGGCGTAAAATGGCTGATCCTGCTGTATTTTATCCAGACCTGCGGTGAGCTTTGCCTGTCCCCGATCGGCTTGTCGCTGGTGGGAAAACTGGCCCCCAAGCGTTTTGCTTCCCTGTTATATGGTGTATTCTTTATCTCCAATGCAGCGGGTTATGCACTCGCCGGCACCCTGGGCTCTATCCTGCCCGCTACCGGCGATAAATTCCAGAAAGCACAATCGCTGGGTATCAACCTGCAGGATGTACTGGATAAAAAAGTAACCCCAACGGCCGAGCAACTGACCCTGCTGAAAGATAACCAGATCAGCGCGGTGTATACCCAGTTTGCCGGTTTCGAGATCCAGAACCTGTACCAGTTCTTTATGGTGTTTGTTGTGCTTTGCGGTATCGCAGCGGTAGTCCTGGCACTGATCACCCCAATCCTGAAACGCATGATGCATGGCATCAAATAAAAAATAGTACTTCCTAAAGCCTCCGGATCCGTTCCGGGGGCTTTGGAATTTATAAACGGATTCTATTTACGCCAACCCGTTTTCAGGACAGAACACGGGTAATGTTTTAAATTATTTTTGATGGAAATTGCGCAGGAAACGGTTAAGACACCGACTTTAGAAGATATTCAGAATTTTAGCGGTAAGTATCCCAAGCAGATCTGGTCGCTGTTTATGGTAGAGATGTGGGAGCGCTTCTGCTTTTATGGTATGCGCGGCATACTGACCATATTTATGGTGGGCCAGTTTGGTATGCTCGATGGAGAAGCCAACTCCAAATACGCTGCGATACAGGCCTTCGTTTATGCCTTTACTTTTATCGGCGGTATACTGGCCGATAAAATACTGGGCTTTAAAAAATCCCTGTTTTTCGGCGGCCTGATCATGATCCTGGGCAACGTGATCATCGCCATATCGCCCAAAGAGTTTTTCTACATCGGCATTACACTTTCCATTATTGGTACGGGCTTTTTCAAACCCAATATATCTTCGATGGTCGGCGATCTCTATAAAGACGACGACAGCAGGCGGGATGCGGGTTTTGGCCTCTTCTACGCCGGTATCAACTTCGGCGCCCTGCTGGGTGGCGCCCTGTGCGTGTACCTGGGTAAATATGTATCCTGGAGCTCCGCATTCCTGGCGGCAGCTATCGTAATGGTTATCGGCCTGATTACTTTCTGGTTTACCAAAAAGCACCTGGGCCCTATCGGCGATTCCCCGTTAAAAGATGCAACGCCATCGAGCAGGCGCATCAAAGAGTTTTCCGTATATGTGCTGTCGCTGATCACGATTCCGTTTATCCTGATCATGGTACAGGACACCAAGTATACCGACTACTTCATGTATACCATCGGGCCCCTTGCCTTTATTTATTTCCTCTACGAAACCCTGAAGCTTAAAGACCGCAAACTGCAGAAGAAGCTGTTCGCGGCTATGATATTCATTATTTTCTATATTATTTTCAACGCTTTCTTCGAACAGAGCGGCGGCTCATTAAGCCTCTTCGCAGAAAAGAACCTGACTCATACCCTCCTGTTCTTTAATATCGATCCGAATATTGTCAATAATTCCTCCAACTCCTTCTTCGTTATCATCTTTAGTTCTTTGGTGGGCCTGGCCTGGTTGTGGATGAGCAAGAAGAAAATAGAACCTAATACCGTAGTGAAATTCGGCATCGGCTTCCTGTTCCTGGCTGCCGCGTTCTTCCTGTTTTACTATACCCGCTTCTTTGCCGATGCCAATGGCATCACCTCGCTCAATATCTTTACCCTGGCCTACCTGGTGATCACCTTTGGTGAACTTTGCCTGGGCCCGATCGGGATGTCGATCATTACCAAATTATCGCCCAAACGCCTTACCGGTATGATGATGGGGCTCTGGTTCCTGGCCAGCGCCTACGGGCAGTATGCTGCCGGCATATTCGGTAAAGAAATGTCGATCGAAAGGAAGGATGCTACACTCCTGGAAAAACTGTTTGCTTATACCGAAGGGTATAAACAACTGGCTGTTTATGCACTCATCGCCGGTATCGTACTGATCGTGATATCGCCGCTGGTACGTAAACTGATGCAAGAGGTTAAATAGTAATTTTGAATTTTGAGTTTTGAATTTTGAGTTTTGTATCAGGTATCAAGAGGACGATTGTCATCCTGAGCACCGCGAAGGATCTCATCCGTTAGCTGGCTTTATCAGAGTGGCTGTATAAGCGGGTTGCTGTCATCCTGAGCCGCAGCGAAGGAGCTCACCGATTAGCTGGCTTTGTTAGCGTATAAAGCATTACGTATCGAAGGTTCGTTGTCATCCTGAGCACCGCGAGGGATTTCACCGGTTAGCCGGCTTTGTTAGCGTATAAAGCATTACGTATCGAAGGTTCGTTGTCATCCTGAGCGCAGCGAAGGAGCTCATCCGTTAGCTGGCTTTGCTAGCGTATAAAGCATTACGTATCGAAGGTTCGTTGTCATCCTGAGCGCAGCGAAGGATCTCATCCGTTAGCTGGCTTTGTTAGCGTGGAAGGACCTCTTCTATTAGCCGGCTTTACCCAATACTGCAATCCCCACAACAAAAAAAGCGTCCCTGGTATACACCAGGGACGCTTTTTATTTTCAGAAAGTACGATTAATAAGAAACCGCTTCCGCACCTTCCAATAAAACAGTTGTTTTATTGTTCAGCGTTTCTACGAAACCACCATTGATCTGGTAGGTTTCCGTATTGCTCTTATCCTTCAGTATCTTCATTTTTCCTACACCGAGCGCTGCAACCATCGGCGCGTGGTTCTGCAGGATCTCGAAAGAGCCTTCCACACCCGGTAACTGAACACCGTATACGTCGCCGCTGAAAACTTTATGCTCGGGAGTTAATATTTCTAGTTGCATTTCTTTAATGAATTTGATGAACGGATGATTTGATGTGCTGATACCGTGCCCGCAGGCGCCGCATCATAATAACAAATCAATGCATTAATTTTTAGCTTGCTCCATCAGTTTTTTACCTTTGGCAATCGCATCATCGATAGTACCAACAAGGTTAAAGGCTGCTTCAGGATACTCATCCACTTCACCGTCCATGATCATATTGAAACCACGGATCGTTTCTTCGATCGGAACCAGTACACCCTGCAGACCTGTAAACTGCTCTGCTACGTGGAACGGCTGGGAAAGGAAACGCTGTACACGACGGGCACGGGATACGGTCAGTTTATCTTCTTCGCTCAGCTCATCCATACCCAGGATCGCAATGATATCCTGTAATTCTTTATAACGCTGCAGGATCAGTTTTACCCTGTTGGCGCAATTGTAGTGTGCATCACCAACAATCACCGGGGTAAGGATACGGGAGGTAGAATCCAGCGGATCCACCGCAGGATAGATACCCAGATCCGCAATCTTACGGGAAAGTACGGTAGTGGCATCAAGGTGGGCAAAGGTAGTTGCCGGAGCCGGATCGGTCAAGTCATCCGCAGGTACGTAAACCGCCTGTACGGAAGTAATAGAACCTGATTTGGTAGAAGTGATACGCTCCTGCATCAGACCCATTTCGGTAGCCAGTGTAGGCTGGTAACCCACCGCTGAAGGCATACGGCCTAACAGTGCGGATACTTCGGAACCTGCCTGGGTGAAACGGAAGATGTTATCAACGAAGAACAGGATGTCTTTACCTTTACCTTTTCCATCACCATCACGGAAATACTCCGCCATAGTAAGACCGGAAAGGGCCACACGGGCACGGGCTCCGGGAGGTTCGTTCATCTGTCCGAATACGAAAGTTGCTTTAGAATCTTTCAGGCCCTGAAGATCTACAGTGTTCAGATCCCATCCGCCTTCTTCCATACTGTGCATGAATTTTTCGCCGTATTTAACGATACCGGCTTCGATCATCTCACGCATCAGGTCATTACCTTCACGTGTACGCTCGCCCACACCGGCAAATACAGAAAGACCACCGTGGCCTTTTGCGATATTGTTAATCAGCTCCTGGATCAGTACGGTTTTACCTACACCCGCACCACCAAACAGACCGATCTTACCACCTTTTGCATAAGGCTCGATCAGGTCGATTACCTTGATACCGGTGTATAATACTTCTGTAGCTGTACTCAGCTCATCGAATTTAGGAGGTTTAGCGTGGATCGGACGGGTAACAGTCCTGTCCGGTTGTGGTAAACCATCAATAGCATCACCGGTTACATTAAAAAGACGACCATTGATCTGGTCTCCGGTAGGCATTGCAATTGCTTTGCCGGTGTCAGTTACTGCAAGACCGCGCACCAGACCTTCTGTACCATCCATCGCTACGCAACGTACGCTATCTTCACCAAGGTGCTGCTGTACTTCGAGAATCAGTTTATCTCCGTTTTCACGGGTCAGTTCCAATGCGTTATAGATCTCAGGCAATTTGCTGTCTGAAGAGAAATGGACGTCCACTACCGGGCCGATGATCTGCTTGATTTTACCAACGTTAGGCATATCAAAAATTTGATTTTTTATGAATAGATTTTCAATTCGGCTGCAAAGGTACGTGATATTATTAAAAAAAGGAAATGATCTAAAAAGATGGTTAAACATTTTTTTTCCCTATAACAAAGCCGAAAAACGGCAATGTTACAGGCCGCAAGGCTTGCAAAGCAGATAGGCAGCGCAGAAAAACCTACTTTTTATAGACCGGCATGCTGTTCAGCAAAATACAGAAATCAGTAATCCAGTTGCCCGCTACATCCACATACAATATGTTGGGTTTGGTCTCCCTGTCGATAACCCCTTCGGCAACCCAGTCCAGCACTTTAGCCGGCAGGTACCGGTTGGCGCGCTGCGCCAGGCTGATAATGCTTTTGTTCTTTTTAATGGTATTGGCGATCAATAAGGTGGCATCCAGCAACAGGTTACCGTTTTCGGATTGGAATTGCCCGCAGCTCAGGGCAGCCTCCTGCCCGATCTGCGTCAGCTGCCAATCCAGCCGTACAATATCGTTCGGTGCAGTTTTGCCCTTCATCCCCTTAAAAAATCTTTGCTCTACGGCAAACAGGCTATCGGTAATATTGGTAGCGGCGTAAGCACGCCGGTAATTAAAAAAGAAGGATGAACGTTCGGTCATGGTATTGCGTACGACCCCGAGCAGTGGGAAGTCCTGCTCTTCGAAGGACAGCAACACCTTACCCGCAAGATCCTGCAGGGGCACGTCGGCCAGGCTGTGCGTTGCGCCGGGATGGTATACCTTATCCGGACCGAGCACCGCGACAATGGCTGCGGCCTGGTCGGCGATGCTCTTATGCCGATCGCAGAAGTGGCAGAAACTCAGGATAACAAACTCCTGCTGATGCCGGTCCAGGAACCGCTTTACCGCCGTAAGCACCGTATCCAACGGTTCGCCATAACCGCCCCCCACAGCATCTTCCATACAATCGGAAGGCGCATGCTTGGTATAGAGGGCATCCTCGAAGAGGTCGATACGCAGGTCGAACATACGGATACCGGCATCCAGCTGCGCACTTACCGACAGTAACTGGGTAAGGGTATTGCATTCATTAATGGTATACGTGCTTTTGCCGCCCACGGCCGTCAATACCGACATACCGGCATCGTGCGATCCGGGCAAGGCGATATCCCTGAGGGTATATTTTTCCCGGCCGGGCATTAACAGGTCTTCCATCCAGGAGGCCGAACGGTATACCCTGCCCTTGCTCCGGTACAACTGCCGATCCGCGCCCGCATAGACCAGCAGGAACTGCTGCTGCCCGGTAGCCGCCAGGCTTAAGGGCCGCCCCATCTCGAGGTGAGGCAGGGCTGTGGCTTGGTTTTCCCATAACAACCCATCGCCCGACAGGTAGTATTGCAGCTGGCGCTGCTCTTTACTACTCCATATATATAACAACCGGTCGGACCCGGCCGCCAATGCCGGTGTATAATTGCTTGCTACGGCAGCCTGCCCTTTGGTCTTGCTCCAGCTATCACGGCCTGCGTCGTAGTCCAGGCTGGTCAACTGGCCGGAACGGCCCCACCAGCAACGTACGGTTTTACCGGTATTGCACAAGACGGGATGGGTAAGGGAACGCGCGCCCCTGACAGCAGTTACCGAGGTTTGCGACAGAGTACCATCAGGCGCGGTACTGCAGACTACCAGGTTTAACCGGTCTTTGTAAGCGGCACGGGTACCCAGCAGTATTTTATCGCCGGCTACCACCGCCGACAGACCGGAAACGCAACGCAGGTCTTTTGCTTCGCCGGGCAGGCTATTAGCGACAGCCTGTTGCCAGTTTGCTCCGGGGCGCAATAAGGTATATTGTAAGGTACTGTCGGCCGCCAGCCAAAAGAGGTAAAGACCGGCATCTGCGGCAACCATTGCCGGTCCGGCAATGCTCTTGATATCTGCAAGGGGTACGGCTTCGAATACCGACTGCGTATCGACGGCCATAGCCATACGCAACAGACCCTGCGCCCCCGGCTCTTTCCAGGTTACATAACACCGGTCTTTATAACATACCATACCCACGCCCTGGTCGCTGCTTGCACCGTGTAACAAAGGCTCCGCCACACCAAAGGCCACCTGCTGCGCCCAGGCAGTCCCTGCGCAGAGACATACCAGGAGCAATAAAAAACATCTTTTTGTCATGTACGCGGTATAAACATTAATTTTGATCACAAACAAACCGAAGGCTTTTTCCACCCATCCATATACTTGCCTGTGATCAAATACTACACTACTTTTTTCCTGCTGTTATATACAATGTCGCGGGCCCTGGCCCAGGACGGCCAATACTGGCAAAACGGGTACCAGCCCGGTGGCATGCTCACGCCCGGGGCGGTAATTGCCAGTGACAATGATAGCGGTTTTTTTTATTATAACCCAGCCTTAATGGCCCTGCATCCCAAAACCTCCGTTTCGGCTTCTGCAAGCGTGTACCAGTACCGCAACCTGAAAATGAAAAGCGCCGTGGGTAAAGGGCTCGATCTGCGCGGCCGCTCGGTACGCATCGTGCCGCAACTGGTAACCGGCACGATATTGCTGAACCGTAAAAACGGGCTTACCATAGGTTACTCCCTGGTTACACAGCCGCAGATGAATTTCCACGCTACGCAACGCCAGGATAAACAGATGAATGTATTGGATGACCGCTACAGCCCAGGCGCAGAATTTTATATAGGCCAGTATTCGGTACTCAATAACGCCACCCGGACCACGGCCAGTATTGCTGCCGCAGTACGGCTTTCCGAGCACCTGTCGGCCGGGTTTATGGCCCAGGCCCACCTCCGCACCCAGGATTTCTCCGAAAGCTACAGTACCCGGGCACTGATCAACAGCGACACCGATTTTCTTACTCAACCGGTAACCGCCGTACAATACAACTACGAACTCAGCTACTGGCACCTGGGACTGCAATTCAAAGCCGGTCTGGCTTACGAAGCCGGGCGGCATCACTTTGGCCTGATGCTCAGTTCGCCGCTGCTCAGGATTAGGGGCAGGGCTATACTCAGCAGCGATCTGCTGATCTCCAACCTGGTGCAGCCCGACGGCGGTTATACCCTTAACGCACTGGCTAACGGCCGCCAGACAAAGCTGCCGGTAAGATACCGCATGCCGCTGAGCATTGGCCTGGGTTATGCATTCGACTACGGCCGTGGACAGTTTTTTATGGCAATGGAACATTTTCTCAAACTCAATACCTATAACATCATTACGCCGCGCAACGAATCGTTTATCCGTCCGGATACCGGCATTAATAACACCGCGACCCAGGAACTGCTGCAATTCAGCGAGGAGCGCAGCAGCGTAACCAATATTGCCTTAGGCTGGAGTTATATCCTTCAGAAAAGTATGACCCTGTTTGCCACTTTCTCTACCGACATGACCTTCGTGCCCGACAACCGGAGCGATCCGACTTACAGGGGCCAGGATCCCTACCTGCTCTCCTGGAATACCTATAACCTGCAACTGGGCGGCAACTTCCGGCGCCAGCGGCTGCATATGCGGGCAGGCATACTGCTTACCTATGGGCGTACAACCAATTACCTGCAACCGGTCAACTTTGATACGCCCAACGAAAGTAACTTCCTGCTGGGCCAACCCGTACGTACAGCCGCACGGTACTTCTCAGCCGGCCTTATGGTCTCTTATGTCCACAATTTTTAAAGCAGCTTATACAAATGCTTTATTATTTTTGCAGGCATGAACAGACAAACACTGATTGAACAGATACGCAAAAAGAAATCGTTCCTCTGCGTGGGACTGGATTCCGATATTTCCAAAATACCGACCCACCTGTTTGCTACCGAGGACCCGGTTTTTGAATTCAATAAAGCCATCATCGACGCCACCAAGGATCATACTGTGGCCTATAAAATCAATACCGCATTTTATGAAGCACAGGGATTGAAAGGCTGGATCAGCATGGGCAAAACCCTCGATTATATTCCTAAAGACATATTTACCATTGCCGATGCCAAACGCGGCGATATCGGTAACACGGCTGAACAGTACGCCAAAACATTTTTCGACACCTACCCTTACGACAGTGTAACGGTAGCACCTTATATGGGTAAGGACAGCGTAGCGCCTTTCCTGCAATTCCCCAATAAGTGGGCTATTGTACTGGGCCTTACCAGCAACGAAGGCAGTAAGGACTTCCAGCTGCAACCCAGCGGCGACGGGCTGTTGTATGAAAAAGTGATGCAAACGGTAGCCGGTTGGGGTACGGTAGACAACACGATGTTTGTAGTAGGCGCTACCCGTAAGGAACAACTGGAACGTGTACGCGAGTTGATACCCGACCACTTCCTGCTCATACCCGGCGTAGGCACTCAGGGCGGCGACCTGGCTACTGTGGCCAAAGCAGCCATGAACAAGGATGTAAGCATCCTGGTGAATGTAAGCCGTGCCATTATCTTTGCCGGCAGCGGTATGGACTATGCCGATCTTGCTGCAAAAGCAGCTTCCGAATACCGCGAACAGATGGAGCAGTTTTTGTAATGGGGTGTTGGGTATTGAGTATTGAGATGTTAGAAGTTAGATGTTAGGTGTCAGGTGTTAGAGGGTTAGTTGTCATCCTGAGCGCAGCGAAGGATCTCATCGGTTAGCTGGCCGTATTAAAGGGGCACACTCCAGAAGGCTTACTGTCATCCTGAGCGCAGCGAAGGATCTCATCGGTTAGCTAGCCGTATTAAAGGGGCACACCCCGGGAGATTTACTGTGGTCCTGAGCGCAGCGAAGCATGACAAGCTTCTTCTTGATACTTGATACATGATACTAAAAAGGAGATGCTTCGCAAGGCTCAGCAGGACAGTCTTCTTCTTGATACCTGATACTTGCTACCTGATACTCTTGAATGATCTGGTTGAAAAAACAACAATAAATAAGAAAGGGAACTCTGAATTCAGAGTTCCCTTTCTTCGCTATAGCAAATATCCCGGGGATTATTTTACTTCTTCGTAATCTGCGTCAGACACGTTGTTGTTATCACCACCGTTGTCTGCAGTAGCACCCTGGCCCTGTGCAGCGCCATCAGCGCCGGCACCTTCCTGGGATGCTTTGTAGATTTCTTCACTGGCAGCAGACCAGGCTGTGTTCAGCTCTTCCATATGCTTTTCGATACCGGCGAAGTCCTGGTTTTTGTGGGCTTCTTTCAGTTGGTTCAGGGCAGATTCGATCGGCGCTTTTTTCTCAGCAGGAATCTTATCACCATAGTCTTTCAGCTGTTTTTCGGTATTGAAGATCAGACCGTCGGCCAGGTTCAGTTTTTCTACCTGCTCGCGGATCTTTTTATCTTCTTCTTCGTTAGCCTTCGCATCGTTCTTCATTTTTTCGATCTCGTCTTTGCTCAGACCGCTACCGGCTTCGATACGGATATTCTGTTGTTTACCGGTACCTTTATCTTTTGCAGTTACGCTCAGGATACCATTGGCATCGATATCGAAGATAACTTCTACCTGCGGTACGCCACGCGGAGCCGGTGGAATGCCGTCGAGGATAAAGCGACCCAGTGATTTATTCTGGTTAGCCATAGGACGTTCGCCCTGCAGTACATTGATCTCAACGCTTGGCTGGTTTTCGCTGGCGGTAGAGAATACTTCGCTTTTCTTGGTTGGGATGGTTGTGTTGGACTCGATCAGTTTGGTCATTACACCACCGTAAGTTTCGATACCCAGGGAAAGCGGGGTAACGTCCAGCAGCAGTACATCCTTCACATCGCCGGTCAGTACGCCACCCTGGATTGCAGCGCCGATGGCTACTACTTCATCCGGGTTTACGCTCCTGTTGGGTTTTTTACCGAAGAATTTTTCTACTACTTCCTGGATTTTAGGAATACGGGTAGAACCACCTACGAGGATTACTTCGTCGATATCGGAAGTACCCAGGCCGGCATCTTTCAGTGCTTTACGGCAAGGCTCCAGTGTACGCTCTACCAGGCTGTCGGCCAGTTGCTCGAACTTAGCGCGGCTCAGTTTACGCACAAGGTGTTGTGGCACGCCGTCGATGGCAGTGATATAAGGCAGGTTGATCTCTGTTTCCTGGGAAGAAGACAGTTCGATCTTTGCTTTTTCAGCAGCTTCTTTCAGACGCTGCCAGGCCATTGGATCTTTGTGCAGGTCTACGGTCGGCATGTCTTTTTTGAACTCGTCAGACAACCAGTCCATAACTACTTTATCGAAGTCATCGCCACCCAGGTGGGTATCACCGTTGGTAGATTTTACTTCGAATACGCCGTCGCCCAGTTCCAGGATGGATACGTCGAAGGTACCACCACCAAGGTCGAATACAGCGATTTTGCTATCTTTATGCTGTTTGTCGAGGCCATAAGCCAGGGCTGCAGCAGTAGGTTCGTTGATAATACGGCGTACATTCAGACCCGCGATCTCACCGGCTTCTTTAGTAGCCTGGCGCTGCGCATCGTTAAAGTATGCCGGTACGGTGATTACCGCTTCTTTTACTTCCTGGCCCAGGAAGTCTTCAGCAGTTTTTTTCATTTTCTGCAATACCATGGCAGAGATCTCCTGCGGCGTATACATACGGCCGTCGATATCTACACGTGGTGTATTGTTATCACCTTTTACAATTTTATAGGCATTATGTGTCATCTCGCTGCCTACTTCGTCGAAACGACGACCCATGTAACGTTTGATGGACATAATGGTGTTGGAAGGATTGGTGATGGCCTGGCGTTTGGCCGGGTCACCTACCTTACGTTCTCCGTTTTTCAGAAAGGCCACGATTGATGGCGTGGTACGACGTCCTTCGTCGTTTGCAATTACTACCGGCTCGTTGCCCTCCATTACGGCTACGCAGGAGTTGGTAGTACCTAAGTCGATTCCTATTATTTTACTCATATTGCTTATTTGAAATAAAGTTTGGTTAGATAATTTGTCTTTTTTGCGTTTGTACTAATTGAGTAGGTCAACTAATATGCCATTTTTCGTTTGCGTGAAAGATTGTCAGTTTTTGTGACATTTTCTTTTCCAGGCCCGTTATGTCCTGCAAAAATGCTCGCACAGCTTTCCCGGAAAAGTAATTATTGCAGGTTCTGCCTTACCCAGCATGTATCCTGACATATACTTAATAGCAATTTGGCGCATTTACATCCGGGAGATTGCACTAACAGCATATTGCCGCTGTACCAAAATCCGCCTTTTTGAAACAGATCCGGTTTTAGCCGGTTATAAAATAATTGTTATAAAATAAAAGTAAGGCGCATACTACCCGGAAAGGCGTATTTTTAAGGAGCAATATTTAAAACCTCAACCTTTAAAAAAACAACAATGAGCAACGAGCAAACAAAGCCCGAAGAAGAAGGATTCTTCGATAAGGCTAAAAAAGCATTGCAGGACCTGAAAGAAGAAGCAGGCGAAGTATGGGATAAAATTGAGGACAAAGCAGAAGATATATGGGACGCTACCAAAGACAAAGCGGAAGAACTGAAAAATAAGGCCGGCGAAACCTGGACCAACCTTAAAGACAAGGTACAGGATAACGACGAAAGCAATAAAACAGCCTGATCGCCGTTTTAGCCTTACGCCAGCGAGAGCGTACAATCCCCGGGGTTGTACGCTCTTTTTGTACAAGGTTAAATCATAAAATGACAGATTCTTATCTTAAATTTGCCATTCAAACCAGAATATTGAACTTGCAACGTCTCCCCGCACTCCTGCTCCTTACACTGCTTGGTTTTGTCCTTAACCCGGGCAGGATATGGGCGCAGGTGATCAATTACAACAATAACATCACCAACAATACGGATCCTAACCAACAGCAACAGAACAACCTCTTTAACCAGGGCAGGGATTCGAGCTTTAAAGCCAATGCCGACTGGAAAGACGAACAGGCGAAGATCCATTTTAATTATCTCAATTCTGCAGTAGCCCGCTACCCCGATAGTTCGCTCAGCTTTTTTCACCGCTACCAGTTTCCGCAATCCTGGTGGGGAAAAGATTTAGGTAATGCAAATACTGCCGTTAGAAATGAGGTATTTACACCAACAGTAACACCAGGTCTGAGCCTGGGCTATAATGCCTATGATGTATATAAACTAACGCTTAATAACCTGGCTTTTTATAATACGACCCGGCCTTATTCGGCGTTTTCGTTTATGATGGGCAGCAAAAACGAACAGAATGTGGAGATCCTGCATACCCAGAACATAAGCCCCAACTGGAACATTGCCGCCCGCTTGCGCTACCGGAGCTCCCAGGGCTTTTACAACCTGCAGCGATCCAATAACATAGGCGGTAGCCTGAGCAGTAATTACCAGAGCACCAACCAGCGCTACTATATGGCAGCAGGTTTTGTATACAACCGCTTTAAACAGGACGAGAACGGCGGATTGAATACCAATAACCTGGATAGCCTGCTGCATAATGTAGGCGACTATAGCGACCGCCAGGTACTCGATGTCAATATGCCCTTCCGCAGGGGCAGTACCACCAATGCCGCTGTATCCAATACCCTGCGCGACTGGACATTTTATGTACAGAACAACTATTCTATAGGCCAGGCCGATACGCTGTACAACAAGGATTCTACCCAGGCTACCTACCGGTTTACTCCGCGCTTCCGGTTCAAACACCAGCTGGAGCTTCATTCGGAACGCCATATGTTCCGCGATATCAACGGCGATAGCCTGCGGTATGCTACCGCCGGTCTTGCCAAGATTTTAAGAGATTCCCTGTTGACAGACTCTATCTATACTGCACAAACCTGGTTTTATGTAGACAATAAGTTTAGCCTGAATGGCTTCCTGGGTAAGAAAAACGAACTGGTATTGATTGAGGCGGGCATCGCCAACCGTATCGACCGCTTTGGCACCGACTACGTTACCGACCGGGAGAGCAGCTCCAATGTCAGTAATTATCTATTTGGGGAAATCAAGAAAGAAGCCTTTGCCGAAGGACAATGGGAATACCGCGCTGCCGCAAAATTTATATTTACCGGCGAGGCGGTGGGCAACTTCGATATCAACGCCGACGTAGGCAAGGACCTGAAAAAATGGGGACAGTTTTCGGCTGGTTTGCGGCAGAGCCTGAGCAACGCCCCCTACAGCTGGACCGTGTTTAAAACCAAGTTCTACGAACGCAATTACGACCTGAACAAAACAAGTGTAACCCAACTCTGGGGAGAGGTGAACATTAAAAGGATAAGACTTCAATTAGGAGTTCGCAATTACTTATTAACGAACTATATATACTACGGATCAGATTTAAAGGTACACCAACAAAGCGAGGCCTTTTCGCTGTTGCAGCTCTATGGCAGGAAGGAGTTCCGGTTCGGCATTTTTGCCCTGGATAATGAAGTAGTCTGGCAACAACCTACGGGCGGAGCGCCGGTACAGGTGCCAGCTGTACTGCTTCGTCACCAGTTTCGTATAGAAACCAACCTGTTCCGTAGTGCACTTAAAGTGGCCACAGGCCTGGAGGTTAGATATCATACATCTTATTTTTCAGATGGTTATACACCTTATTTCAACCAATTCTACTACCAGGATACCGAAAAGATTACCAATGCGCCCGAATGCACGGCCTTTTTCAATTTCAAGATCAAAAACTTCAGGGCTTATGTAATCGGCGGCCAGCTGCAACAGTTTTTTACCCGCAGCATTATCAACGCACCGGGCTATCCCGCACAAAGTGCGTTATTTAGATTTGGCTTTAATTGGATTTTAGTAAATTAATGATAATCATAAATTTGAATTATCATACAAAAAGTGAAATATAGACAATGTCTACACCAGATATACCACAGATAGCAGAAGATTGGGAAGATGATGACAACCTGGATGCAACGGAGGATACAGACAGTCCGCCGGAGCCTGTGGAACGATTGCGCATACAACTGACCGGCAAACAGGAACCCATCCGGATCGATAAGTTCATCATGAACCGGATCGAGGGCGCTACCCGCAACAAGATCCAGCAGGCCATCGACGAGGGCATGGTATTGGTAAACGGCAAAACCGTAAAAGCCAACCATAAAGTACGCCCTTACGAAGAAATCATTGTGTTCGACAAACGCGAACCTGTCGTTACCGATATCATCCCGGAAGAGATGGCTTTGGATATCGTGTACGAAGACGAGGACCTGATGATCATCAATAAACCCGCTGGCATGGTGGTGCATCCGGGTAGCGGCAACCCCAGCGGCACCCTGGTAAACGGTATCGCCTGGTACCTGAATCCTGATTTCGATAAAGAACGCATCTCCGAACTGCCCAGGGTGGGCCTGGTACACCGGATCGATAAAAATACCAGCGGCCTGCTGCTGATCGCCAAATCGGAAAAGGCGATGACCGACCTGGCCAAACAATTTAAGGCGCATACGGTACATCGCCGTTATATAGGACTGGCATGGGGCAATTTCGAAGAGGAATCGGGCACCATCGAGGCCCATATCGGCAGGAACCTGCGCTTTCGCCAGAAAATGGACGCTTTCCCCGATGGCGACCACGGCAAACATGCCATTACCCACTATAAAGTGCTGGAGCGTTTTCATTACGTAACCCTGCTGGAGTTCAGGCTCGAAACCGGCCGTACCCACCAGATCAGGGTACATACCCGCCTGATCGGACACCCCCTGTTTAATGATGAAACCTATGGCGGGGAAAAGATTGTAAAGGGCACCATTCATGCCAAATACAAACAATTCGTCGAGAATTCGTTTAAAATACTACCTCGCCAGGCATTGCATGCCAAAGAGTTAGGATTTATTCATCCCCGGACCCGGGAGCAGATGCTTTTCAGTTCGGAACTGCCTGCCGACTTTGAAGAGGTGATCGAACGCTGGAGAAAATACATCGGCGGTAAGTAAATACTGACTAACCCCAATGGTGTTTTTCGTGGATTGCTAATTTATGTAAATGTTCTTTGGACGGTATCCGAATGCCCGTACATTTGGCCGCTCATCCATTAACCAATCCACACAAAACACAAGTCCATGGAAGATATCCGTTTCAACTGGACCCGCGCGGAGATCAGCGAAATTTACCACAAACCTTTACTCGAACTCATGCTTGAAGCGGCCGATATGCATCGCCGCTACCATACCTTCGGCGAAGTGCAGGTAAGCAGTTTACTATCGATCAAAACCGGCGGTTGCTCCGAAGACTGTGCCTATTGTCCGCAGGCCGCCCGGTACCATACCGGGGTTAAAGTACAGGCCCTGATGAAAGTGAACGAAGTAGTCGAAGCTGCCAAAAGCGCCAAAGCCGGCGGCGCATCCCGTTTCTGTATGGGGGCCGCCTGGCGCGAAGTACGCGATAACCGCGATTTTGACCGCGTGCTCGAAATGGTACAGGAGGTGAACAAGCTCGATATGGAGGTATGCTGTACCCTGGGTATGCTTACCGAAAGCCAGGCCGAAAAGCTGGCCAACGCCGGGCTCTACGCCTATAACCACAATATCGACACTTCAGAAGCCTATTACAACGATATAATCAGCACCCGCACCTTCGACGACCGGCTCGGTACCCTGGCCCATGTACGCAAAGCGGGCATTACCGTGTGTAGCGGTGGTATTATCGGCATGGGCGAAACCGACGACGACCGGATTGCCATGTTACACACTTTAGCTACCCTGCCCCAACATCCTGAATCTGTTCCCATTAACGCACTTGTGCCGGTAGAAGGCACGCCACTGGGCGAATCGCAGCGGGTACCCTTTTACGACCTGGTACGCATGATCGCTACGGTACGTATCGTGATGCCGCGGACTGCTGCACGGCTCTCGGCCGGACGCCTCGAACTCTCGCTTGCCGAACAGGGCATGTGCTTCCTTGCGGGCGCCAATTCCATTTTTGCCGGCGACAAACTGCTCACCACGCCCAATCCCGAATACAACAGCGACATGGATATGTTCCGCATACTGGGATTAAAATCCAAAGCGCCTTTTGCAGATCAACCCGCCAGGAACCGTGCAGGAGCAGAGGCCTGATGCCCTGACGAAATACCTGCAGCACAGGCTGGCGCAACGCGACCGGGAGGGTAACCTGCGCCGTTTACCCCAACCCACTACCGGTATCGACTTCTGGTCTAACGATTACCTGGGCCTGGCCGCAGGCGCTGCAGCTACGGGCGAAGGCACGGCATTGCCCTGCGGTGCCACCGGTTCGCGGCTGCTTTCGGGCAACAGCCAGCAGGCCCTCGATCTCGAATCATTCCTGGCGGCGCACCATAACCAGGAGGCAGCCCTGCTGTTCAATTCGGGTTACGATGCCAACCTGGGTTTGCTCTCCGTATTGCCCAACCGGCATACCGTAGTCCTGTACGATGAATACTGTCATGCCAGCATGCTGGACGGTATCAGGCTGAGCCCGGTCAAACAGGCGTTCCGTTTCCGGCACAACAGCGCCGAAGACCTGGAACAAAAATTACGACGTTATGCACAACCTGGCACGCCGGTACTGATCGCGCTTGAATCCGTATACTCGATGGAGGGTAGTATAGCGCCCCTGGCTGCTATTACCGGGCTTGCTGCCCGTTACGGAGCCGCTGTAGTGGTCGACGAGGCCCATGCCACCGGGATATTCGGTGCGGGCGGTACCGGCCTGGTACAACAGCTGGGCTTGGAACAACAGGTTACGGCCAGGGTACACACCTTTGGCAAAGCGCTGGGCTGTCATGGCGCCGCTATTACCGGCAGCCGCTTACTTATCGATTACCTGGTCAATTTTGCACGCTCGTTTATTTATACCACAGCGCTGCCCGCGCAGGCCATCGATGCTATTGCCCGGGCGTACCGGTATATCGGCGAGCAACCGGCCTTGGTAGTGCAGCTGCACGACCTGGTGTCCTATTTCCGGCAGCAACTGCAGGAGCGTGGCCTCCGGGGCTGGTGTGATAGCATTACGCCCATACAAAGCCTGCTTACCGGGGGCAACGCAGCTACCCGGTCGCTGGCCGGCAGGCTGCGCAGCCAGGGCATATCGGTATCTGCAGTGTTGTCGCCCACGGTACCCCTTGGTCGCGAACGCCTTCGCATATGCCTGCATGCCTTTAACACCCGCGGCGAAATCGATCTTTTACTAAACCTGTTATCTTCATGTCCCAACCCCGATCTATAGCCATAGCCGGCATCCATACCGGTATCGGCAAAACCATCGTGAGCGCCCTGCTTTGCGAAGCCTGGCAAGCCGACTATTGGAAACCCGTACAGGCAGGCAGCCTGGAATACAGCGACAGCCGGCAGGTATACGACCTGCTGAGCGTGCCTGCCAACCGGGTACATGCCGAAGCGGTTCAATTACAAATGGCCGCTTCGCCCCATAAAGCTGCCGCTGCAGAACAACGGCCTTTTGACTTCAGGGACTTTATATTTCCGCAAACCGACAACCTGCTCCTCGCCGAAACGGCGGGCGGCCTGCTTTCGCCCATAGACCAGCAGCATACCATGGCCGATTTTATAGCTCATTTCGACATGCCGATGGTATTGGTTACCCGTAATTACCTGGGCAGTATCAACCATACCCTGCTCTGCCTCGAGGTGATCCGGCAACGGGGACTGAACCTGCTGGCGCTGGTCGTGAACGGCCCACGCGATGCCGCCTCCGAAGACTTTATCCGGAGCCGCAGCGGCGATCTCCCCTTTATCTACAGCCCCGAACTGGATATGCTGAGCGCAGACCAGGCAGCCACAGCAGTGCCCGACCTCCGCCGACAGCTGGCCGCAGCATTACCGGCTTACCGCATTCCTTTAAACACAACAATATGAACAGCATCCGCACACGCGACAGCGCCGTGATATGGCATCCTTATACCCAGATGAAACACTGGCCCGAGGCCATCGGCATTGTGCGCGGCGAAGGCGTATACCTGGTCGACGAAGCAGGCAACCGCTATATCGACGCCATATCGTCGTGGTGGGTAAACCTGCATGGGCATGCCCATCCTTATATCGCAGCGCAACTCAGCCAACAGCTTTACCAGCTCGAACACTGCATCTTTGCCGGCTTTACCCACGAGCCGGCCGTACGGCTGGCAGAACGTTTATTGCCCTTATTGCCAGGCGCAATGGTCCGGATCTTCTACTCCGACAACGGGTCCACAGCTGTGGAAGTGGCGATTAAAATGGCCTGGCAATACCACCAGCAAACAGGCAGTGGCAAAACCAAACTGGTGGCGCTAGAAGGCGCCTACCATGGCGACACCTTCGGCGCGATGTCGGTAAGCGGCCGCAGCCTGTTTACCGATCGCTTTGCACCGCTGTTGTTTGATGCCGCTTTTATTCCCTTTCCCGGCGAGGACAATGAAGCAGCCTGCCTGGCCGCATTCGACGCCCTGCTGGAGGCAGGCGATGTGGCTGCCATTATACTCGAACCCCTGATACAGGGGTCGGCCGGTATGCGTATGTACCCTCCGGCGGTGCTGGAACAGCTGATGCAACGCGCCCGGCAACAAGGCTGCCTGGTGATCGCCGATGAGGTAATGACCGGCTTTGGCCGTACAGGTACCCTCTTTGCCTGCGACCAGGTGCAAGCGGCAGGGCCCGATATCGTATGCCTGTCCAAAGGGCTTACCGGCGGCACACTGCCGCTGGGCGTTACGGCTTGCAGCCAGGATATCTTCGATGCCTTTTTAGGCGACGAGGCCCATCGCACGCTGTACCATGGCCATTCGTTTACCGCCAACCCCATAGCCTGTATGGCCGGCAATGCCAGCCTGGACCTGTTATTAGATCCGGTTTGTCAGGAGAACATACAACAGATCGGCCAGGCGCATGCCCGCGCGCGGTTACGCTGGCAGGACCATAAACGCATAAAATCGGTGCGGCAACACGGTACGATACTGGCCATAGAGCTGGATACCGGATCGGGCACGGGTTACCTCAACGAGCAGCGCGATTTTATATACCGCTTCTTCCTCGAACGCGGCATACTGATGCGCCCCCTCGGCAATATCATTTATATCCTGCCTCCCTATTGTATTACCCTGCCGGAACTCGACCTTATTTACCGGCAGATCGATGCCTTACTCGAAACGATTTAAACCACCACAACATATGTCTACCGCATTCCACCAAACCCTGACCCATATCGTAGCCGACGACGAGCTGCATGCCCGCTGGCTCAATACCCTGTCGCTGATGGAGAATACCGGCGCCCGTAAAATATCCCGTTATGAGCATCCGGTACATACCAATATAACCGTGTTGAAACATGCCGCAGAAGAAGCCCGTCATGCCTACTATCTTAAAAAGCAGATCGGCAAGCTGGGCGAGGGGCTTTGTCCCGACTACAGCTTCGACTCCCTGCTGGCGCCGGTACAAAGCCATCATTACCTGCGACAGCTCGACCTGCAGGCCTGCCGCTACCTGTACGGCAAGGGATACAGTGGCCGCTCCTTGCACGATGGCGCCTATATCCTGGTAACCTATGCCATCGAAGTACGGGCCGACGAGTTGTATGGCGTTTACCAGGAAGTGCTGAACCAGGCCGGTTCGCGCGTCAATGTCAAATCGATTATCCTGGAAGAGGCAGGCCACCTCGAAGAGATGACCCGCATGCTGGAGCAATTCAGCCCGGACTGGGCTGGCATTGCCGCCGACATCTGTACCCTCGAGCACCTGCTTTTCGAAAAATGGATGACCGCCATACGGCAGCTGCCTGCCCTGCAATGCTGAAACAAACATACCGGGTGTAAAGCGGAAGTTGTTTAATTTTGCAGCGCATTTAATAACGCGCAACACTTGAATCTTTCCACCCAGACCACCTTTATCAAAACGCTGAGCCGCGAGCTCGGCTTTGATTATTGCGGCATAGCCCGTGCACAGCGGCTCGACGACGATGCCCGCAAGCTGGAGCAATGGCTGACGAAAGGGTACCAGGGTAAGATGGGGTATATGGAAAACCATTTCGATATGCGTGTGGACCCTACCCTGCTGGTACCCGGCGCTAAATCGGTGGTGACCCTGTTGCTGAATTATTACCCCGAGGAACAGCAGGCCGAAGGGGCGCCCAAGATTGCCAAGTATGCCTATGGCACCGATTACCACCTGGTGATCCGGGAAAAGATGAATGAATTCCTCTACCGTATCCGCGAGAAGATAGGACAGGTAGAAGGCCGGGGCTTTGTAGACAGCGCACCGGTGCTGGAACGTAGCTGGGCCGTACGCAGCGGCCTGGGCTGGGTAGGCAAAAACGGCAACCTGATCCATAAGCAGACCGGCTCCTTCTTTTTTATCGCTACCCTGATCATCGATCTTGAGCTGGAATACGACGATCCCTTTGCCAAAGACTACTGCGGCAGTTGCACCCGCTGCCTGGACGCCTGTCCTACAGGGGCTATTGTAGACCCGACCCTGATCGACGGCAGCCGTTGTATTTCTTACCTGACCATCGAACTGAAAGACGAACTGATCGCCCCGGAGTTCCGGGATAAAATGGAGGGCTGGATGTTTGGTTGCGACATCTGCCAGGATGTATGTCCCTGGAACCGTTTTGCAAGGCCGCACCAGCAGGATGCCTTCGCTCCCATCCCTTTATTGCTCAACCTGGGTACCGCCGAGTGGGAAGCCATGGACGAACAGTTTTTCCGTACCCTGCTTAAAAACTCGCCTATGAAGCGCAGCAAATGGAAAGGCATCCAACGTAATATCAGGTTTCTCGAAAACCCAGGTAAAATATAAACATAATAAATATAGTATATAGATTTATTTTTTCAGTATTATTGTTATGCATAAAAAATAACAATGCTGATGAAAACAATTTATCTATTTGCCTGTCTTTGGGGGATCACCTTATCCGCTCGTGCAGGTACGGGAGACACGATTACCGTACAGGGTCATAACAGTGTTGTGATCAAAACAGATCCCAGTGTAGGGGAAACTTATTATACTGCCTGGTCGACCTTCCCCGCCGACACCACGCATTACCGCAAGGTGCTGGCTTACCTGACATTCGAATGCGCGCCGGGACTGAGCTGCGGCGAATGGGATTATCTCAACCATATCTATATCGGGAAAAAGGGCGGTATAAACGGCGATTCCCTGGGATATGAAATGGGCCGTTTTATTACACCTTATGGTTTTTACTGGAACAGTAACGACAACTGGAAACACGGCTGGTGGCTGGATATAACGGACTGGTCTTACCTGCTGCACGATTCGTTGCAAATTGTTTATAAGCACACAGGGTACGAATCCAACGCCGACCGCGGATGGAAAATAAACCTGAAATATTATGTAATAGAAGGCAGTCCGGTCAGAGATTTCAAAAAGATGGACACACTCTGGCAGGGAATTTTTCAATACGGCAACCCCGCCAACAATATAGAAAGCAAGCTCGATGCACGGAACATTGTGCTGGATGCGGCTACAGCTACGGCCAAACTCTGGATCATGCAAACCGGGCACGGTAACGATAAGCCGGGTGGTTGCGGTGAGTTTTGCGCCAAGAACCGCTTTGTAAAATGGGACAATACGACCATCAACACCCGTAATATATGGAGGGAGTGCGGGTTCAACCCACTGTTTCCACAAGCGGGCACCTGGATATTGGACCGGGCCAACTGGTGTCCGGGGCAGACCGTACAACCCGACTGGATAGAGATCCCGGGGCTATCAGGTAATACAGCACACACGATCGATATTGATATGCAACCCTATACGGGCACCCAGGATTTTGGCAATATGTTTTTCGCCACTTATCTTTTTGAGTATGGGGCACCTAATGCACAAACCGATGTATCACTGGAGACCATTATATCGCCGAATACCGATTACGAATACAACCGGCTCAACCCCATTTGCGGCCGCCCGGTAATCCGTATTAAAAATAACGGCGCGCAGCCGCTTACCGCCCTCGACGTGGAATATGGGCTGGCCGGGCAACCCAAAGCTATATACCATTGGACCGGTAACCTACCTTTTGCACAATACGCAGATATTACCCTGGCCAATGCCGTACAGTATCTTGTAACTACCGATGCAACATTCGAAGTGGAGCTCAAAAATCCAAACGGCGCTACCGACGAATATACCTACGACAATAAAACCAGCAGCATACTGAAACCCACGCCGGTACTGCCGGCTGCATTTGTAGTTGAATTTAAGACCAATAAAGCCAATAAAGAAAACTCCTATAAATTTATAGATGCACAAACCGGCCAGATCGTCCACCAGAAAAGCAATACCAGCTTCCCGGCGAAAAACACTGTATACCGGGACACCGTGATCCTGCAAAAGAACAGCTGCTACATTTTCGAATTTTCGGACGAAGGCACGCCATTGTCGGGTGGTTTCGATATAAACAAGGACGGACTGTATTTCTGGCTTTGGGACCGGCTGGCACAGGACCCGGCCAACCAACCCCATATTTCCATTATCGATAATACTGCCGGAGCACTGCAAATAAAAGAACTGGGCACCAATGCCAACCTCCGTGATTTTACCCAAACGACGACGACAGCCAAAGGCGCCGCCATCAGCGGAGCAGATTTCGGCACAAAAATCATTTACCAGTTTTCGACAAACAGTACCAACCTGTCCCATGAAAACAGAAATGGTGGCCAGGCAGAGATCAAAGTATATCCTGTGCCTTCAGCCAACGGACATTTCACCATCAACTACCATATACCCGACAATAAGGCGGCTATGATGGAAGTACGCGACATCAGCGGGCGGTTGCTGTACGAAGGTATGCTCAGCGGCATCGGCGGGGTACGGGATATAGACCTCAGCCGTTTTTCCAAAGGCATCTACCTGCTCCGGATTGTTACCCAAGGCGAAAGCATCTCCAAAAAACTCGTTATACAATAAGCCTGCCCTACCCTGTAAAGGCCTGCTTGCGAATATATAAGCGTGCCCTACCCGGCATTTTGAAGCCGCCTTACAGCGGCTTCTGCTTATTTAGCGCGGATAGCCGTTGCTTATTTGACAAATATGCATTAGGTTTGACGTCTTAAAATCTTAACATCTAAAATTATTGCATGGGTTTATTTACAAAGAAACCAATGGATGTACTCATCAGTGAGTCCGCCGATTCGGGTAAAGGTTTGAAACGGACACTGGGAGCAGGCGCTCTTGTTGCCCTCGGAATCGGGGCCATTATAGGCGCGGGATTATTTGTAAGCACGGCCACTGCCGCAGCGCAGAGTGCCGGCCCCTCTGTAACCCTGGGCTTTATTATAGCTGCCATTGGTTGTGCCTTTGCCGGTTTGTGTTATGCCGAGCTTTCGTCTTCCATTCCCATTGCCGGTAGCGCCTACACCTATACCTATGCAACTATGGGCGAATTGCTGGCCTGGGTTATCGGCTGGGATCTGATCCTGGAATACGCCGTGGGCGCGGCCACCGTAGGTATTGCCTGGAGCGAGTACCTCAACAATTTCCTGGTTAATGTATTGAACCTGCCCCCTATACCCTATGCCCTCTCCCACTCGCCGTTCGAACATTCGAAAGTGCTGGAAGTGGCTGCCGGTACCGATATCAGCTCCCTGCAAAGCGTATTGTCGGCCGATGCATTCGGCACACTCAGCCAGAAATCCCACCTGGTACTGTCTCCCGAAATTCTTACCAAAATACCTGCCAGCTTCCAGCAGTTTATCCATACCTATAGCGGTATGGTCAATATACCGGCGCTGGTGATCGTGGGCCTGCTGAGCCTGCTGCTGATCAAAGGCACCAAGGAATCGGCCTTCGTAAACGGCCTTATCGTTATTACCAAAGTATCGATCGTGATACTGATTATTATACTGGGCTGGCAGTTTATCAACCCGGTAAACCATACTCCCTATATCCCTGCACCTACGGTGTATGTAGACCACGAAGGGCTTAGTCATAATTTTGGCGGCATTATGGGTATACTCGGCGCTGCCGGTACCGTATTCTTTGCCTTTATCGGTTTCGATGCGGTAAGTACCGCGGCACAGGAAACCAAAGATCCCAAACGCACCATGCCTATCGGCATCCTGGGTTCACTGGCGGTTTGTACCCTGTTGTATATCCTGTTTGCGCATGTGCTTACGGGTATAGCTCCCGTAGAGTTTTTCCGGAGCACGGGTAAAGAAGCCTCCGTATCCATGGCCATTACCAAATACATGGCGGGTTACGATTGGTTGAGCAAACTCGTTACCGTGGCGATCCTTGCCGGTTTCTCATCCGTAATCCTCGTGATGCTGCTGGGTCAGAGCAGGGTTTTCTATGCCATGAGTAAAGATGGCCTGCTGCCCCCTGTACTCAGCAAACTCCATCCTAAATACCAAACGCCTTATAAAGCCAACTACGCCATTTTTGTTATTGTAGGCCTGTTTGCGGCCTTTGTACCCGGCGATATCGTAGGCCATATGACCAGTATCGGTACCCTGTTTGCCTTTATGCTGGTATGCGCCGCGGTAATTATATTGAGAAAGACCAACCCCGAACTGCCCCGCCAGTTCAAGACGCCGCTGGTACCCTTTATCCCGATCCTGGGTATCGTAGTATGCGGCGCCATGATCTATGGCCTGGGCTGGACCAACTGGCTGAGGCTGCTGGCCTGGCTGGCTATCGGCTTCGTATTCTACTTCGGCTACAGCCGCAAACGCAGCAAGCTGAACAACCCGAAATAAGTAATGTTAGTGTGAGATACTGTGAAAGAGCAACCTTTAGAGGTTGCTCTTTCTTTATCGCCACAGGATAAAGGCCGCATAGACCAGCATCATACCGTCAATAAACAACAAATAGAAAATATCGGAGCGGTATTTACGGGAAAGTACCAATACTATTTTCGTAACGATAATAATGGCCAATGCACTCCAAAGACGCTGCAGGATCGGGTAACGGGTATACTGCCATACCGCAAGGCCGAGCAATACCAATAGGAAAAAATCCATCAACCGGAAGCAACGCTGCAGGCCGATGGCATTGGGTAAAGTATAGATACTGTTTTCGCGGTCGGTCTCCATATCCCGGATATCGAAGGCAATACACAGAGGCAGCATGAACGTAAAACGCAGCAGGAACTCTACTTCGTAAGCCTCGAAACTTTTGTTCCAGTACGCCATCGGCATCAGTACCGTTACTGCCGTCCATACCATCGAGAGCAGGAACAGCTTCAGCAAACCCCAATCCTTAAGTCGCCGTTTTTGCGGGAAAGGCAGGATCGGCACGGAATAACCCAGGGATAAAACGCCCAAACCGACGCTGACCAGGATCACTTTGAAAGGGAGATAAAACAGGCAGACCAGGCTGATCAGGCAGCCCAGTACAATAAGTGCAGGATGTACCCAACGATGCCGTAGCGTCCAGTCGGCGCGGTCAGAAACGCCTGCAGGGATGCGTTTGATATAGTAGTGCAGGTTATAAATGCAGAGCGTATTGGCGATCACGAACCAATGCAAAGCCGTACCGAACGCGGGAATATGCCCCAGCAGCAGCTTTTCGGTAGCCATACAAAGCCCTGCAGCACAACAGGCCGCAAAAATGCTGGTGTACAATATCCATTTCAGAAACTTCAAGCGCTGCGGAGAAAAGGTAGTCCGGCAATTTAGTTTAAAAGTACCGGGATTTGTTAAAATTCACCTTCTTTTTCTGTACTTTTGCAAACTTGTGAAACATTATAAGGATAGCAGAAAGTTTAATTTTGTAAGGGATACCATTCTGAATGTGATCGATTTTTTTCACCCGATCTTCTCCCGGTGGATTCCCTTACAGACCTTCCGGTACCTGGCCTGCGGCGGCGGCGTTACGGTGCTGGGGCTTGTTGTTTATTTTATTAGCTATAACTATATCCTGCACGATGAGTTGGTCAGTTTTGCAGGCATCCATATGACCCGTTATATCGCGGCTTATGCGATCTCCTTCCTGGTTAGTTTCCCCATCGGCTTTTTCCTTTCCAAATTCGTCGTTTTCCAGGAGTCCCACCTTAAAGGCAGGATACAATTGTTCCGCTATGCAGCGCTGCAGGGTTTCAACATTATCCTCAATTATTCGTTGCTGCACTTTTTTGCCGGTTTTTGCGGCTTCTGGGCTACGCCTTCACAAACGATCACCACGGCGATCCTTGCGGTGTTCAGCTATTTCTTTCAGCGGCACGTATCTTTCCGCAGCAAGAAACCACCCGTTGCGCTACATGCATCGATGGAGCAGGAAGAAAGTATGGGGTAGTTTTCCGGGTCTTTAATTTTTTTTTAAAATTGTGACGCAGGTACAAGGACAATCCTTACCTTTGCGCCCTTGCCTGCCGGTAATACCGGCCTCGTAGTACAATGGATAGTATAAGAGTTTCCGAAGCTCCAGATTCAAGTTCGATTCTTGACGAGGCCACCAAAAGACAGAGGACAATCCTCTGTCTTTTTTTATACCCTTTACTTTCGCATTACCCGGCCGGGTAATGTTCCCCATCCCAAAAGACTCCTGCAAGGATAACACCAAAGGCATATGTAAGATAGATTAAAGCAGAGGTCCATGTCCGCCATATTGTGCGCAAGGTCCTTTGCAGGATACATCGCGGAGAAGAGCGCTCTTTGCCAATGCTTCCGGTCAGGCAAAAAAAGACACAGGAGCGTATTGGGCCCAACAAAGCGATTCGTTTAATCTACCAGCATTTTATGGTCTCGCTGCTGTGCGGCGAGACCATAAAATTCAAGGGATCACATTCGCCCGCCAGGACCTGGTATTGGGGTATATTTACCTATCCCGGATAGCTTAAAGCGCTCCCTGTCTATTCCCTTAAATAAATAACAGAGGAACACTGCTACAGGCTTGATTTTAATACCCCTCCAGAAATTCCACTTGCGCCCGTGGTAAAAAAATTGCATGATCCCTTGGCTCGCAAGTAATACGTACGGTAGTGTGCTTACCTTTGGGGACTACTCGTAGCAGGACGCTACGAGCAGTGTGCATTGAGTATCCGGAATCATCGATAAAAAACAATGTTATGCAGATAAAAAGTATAGACCACCTGGTATTGACCGTTGCCGATATAGAGCAGACGCTTGCATTTTATACCAGGGTACTGGGATTCAGGGAAGAGACCTTCGGTGACAACCGCAAAGCCCTGTGCTTCGGCAACCAGAAGATAAACCTGCATCTTAAAGGACAGGAGATCGACCCGAAGGCCGCCTACCCTACCTGCGGATCTGCCGATCTCTGTTTTATCGCCGATACCGACGTGGAGACCGTTATGCAGGAATTAAAGGAAAAGAATATCCCGGTTGTAGCGGGCATCGTAGACAGGACCGGCGCAGTCGGCAAAATAAGGTCGGTATACCTGCGCGACCCGGATAACAACCTCATAGAGATCAGTAATTACGTGCGGTAACGACAAGGCAGTAAGACTATGCTACTCTTCTTCCCATATACGCGGCGCAGGCGGCGGCAGCGCAGCCGGTCCATCCTCGCCGTCATCCGACAGCCGGAGTTGTACCCTGCCGGGCAGTACGGTCTGCCCGTAGTTCAATATTATACGGTCGGCAGACCATCCGTTGTCAACCAGGAAACCTGTTATCGTTTTCATCCGTTCCCAGGCCAGTTGCGTTTCCAGCCTGCTGTTTCCCGGATTGCCGCTAATCACTATTTTCCTGCCGGGCGCTGTGTCGGCCGCTAGCCGGAGCGCATGCCTGAGGCCCTTTTGCGCATCCTGTACCAGCTGCGCATTGCCATATATAAATTGCAGCGACAGTCCTCCCGTATCGGCAATACTACCCATACAGGTATTATCCAGCGATAAGTTGCGCACGTCGACAACATGACCGACATACAAACTCCCGATATTGTCTGCCGGCAGCACGCCCGTCTCGTACCATAACGCCAGCTGCTTACACACCTTATTCCGCGCCCTGATCAGTATTACCTGGTCTCCGAGTTCGGAATCGATGCCATTACGCAGACCCGATACCAGTTCGTAATAATACACGGCCTTTACCAGGTCGGCATCGGCATGATTGCGCCGGTACATCGCGGCATATTGATCGCCCAGTTTGGTTGCAGCGTCTATAAACCGCGCCTGCCTGCTGCCGCGCTGGTCCACCGGGAAACCCGCGTCTACTATGGCTTGTAACGCTGCTCTTCCGGACGGCAGGGAATCGGCAACTTCGGGCTGTTCCGTATTGGAAGATGAAAGGCAGGCGGCAGGCATACCGATAGCCTGAACGAAAATACTACAGGATAAAAGAGCAGCGATGACCGCCGCGAATGGTTTGAGCAACATGGAATAAACCGGCGCTTGGTTTAAGCGGCGAAGTTAAGACCTGCCTTTCCATTTATCGCTCTAAGCGCAATAAATTTCGGTTATGTTATGCCATCCGCTCAGCATTTATTGAGCCAATCAGTAAGGGTGCGTATGGCATGCCGGATCTTCTCGGTTTCGAAGTGTTCTTCTTCATCCATAAATAAATGCGCGTGCCGGCAGGCATAGAGTGAACGTTCTTCGAGCGCAGTGGCCACTGCTTCGTCTGCACAGGTTTTATCGAGTACCAGCCTGATGCTGGCCTGTTGCTTTTCATCCAGGCATATTGCCGAATAAGCCACCGTCTTTTTATTGTATTCTACAATGTTCAGGGGAATGCCGAAGTCGGCATCGAGCGATTCGCCCCGGTAGCTGTAACGCCCGTCGGGCTGCTGTTCGCGGTAGAGTTTAACGATCGATTTCAGGTCTGAAAGGTATACCGGCCTGTAGATGAATTGATCCTGCTCCCTGGTCTGTCTGGACATGATCTTAGGTTTTTTATACCCCAAAATTAACAGGCTTTCCGCATTGAATACAGATACAAAAATGAGTTTTAGCATGGACACAGATTGCGCGTTCCGCCAGTTCATATGCACAATTCTGGTGCCCATCCGGACCTGCGGTCCTGGCGGAGCAATACAAGCCGCAGGAATCACACAAAGCCTGTTCACAAAAATATAACAGCCCCTGATGCAGGTGGGGCAAGGCTTTCACACTGAGTAACTATAATTCACACTTATTGTCGCATCCGGAACAGGTCAACTTTTATCTTCGCGCGTCGTATAAAAAAATCGTATTGTACGAAAGTTCTTTACTTACTCGCGTTGCGCCCGGTCCTAAACCAGACCGGGCGCTTTTTACTGTTATCTGCGGGTATAGATCGCCACCGGCCACAGTGCTTATGCATTAAAAAAGCCCGGCAGAACCGGGCCTTAGCTATTTTTTAAAGGGGTTACTTAAGCGATCGTACGCTGACAGGTACCACCGCCCTGTGTATTGTTACAACCTTCGGTTACAGGAGGACAGCCCTCACTTACTTTACTGAAACCGAGATCGCGGCTGAGGTCTTTGCCACCGGTCAGCGATTGCAGGTTAACGATCGTATGCTTTTTCAGCGACAGGGGGTTGCTGTTTTTCTTCTTCATAAAAATTCGGTTTATGCAACGAATATAAGCGCTTTGCGGACTGCACACGACTCTTCTGGACCAATACCTGTTTGGTCTGTACCAGCAAGGCTTTGCATCCTATCTGCCACAACACACCGTGCTATTTTACTGCCCGCTGTCCGCCTGCTTCCTGTTCGAATCCGGTATCGGCGTATTGACCTGCGAAGCCAGGGAGTCAGTAAGATACAAGGGTTTCCCAGCCTGCTCATGCACAGGCTGCTGTTTGTCGCCGCAACTGCTGCCCAGGAGCACAATCAACAGTATCCAGGTGTAGTTTTTCATAAACTGACATTTTATAGAAGTCCGGCTTCCGCTTCCTATTTCAGTTTCAACAATTCTGCTTCCTTTTCCAGGATTTGTTTAACGTCGAAATAGAATCCTTTGATCCCCTCTTTATTCTTTTCCACATCCAGGTAATCACAACCACTATGGGTAAGCTTTTGACTGCCGCCGAAATCGAAACCCATGAAGTTAAGGATATCATATTCATGCCCCACGGAGATCACATGCCAGCCGGTCTTGTCCGTGCGGCCATCCCCCGTAGACAGGATCGTAGCGGCAATCATTTGTAACTTATATCCCGCTATCCGCATAGCTACCGTGTCGCCATCATAATAATAGGCATTTGCAAGACGGTTCAGGTCCCGCATACGGAAGGGACTTGTTTCCAATATCGCCTTTTCATAACGGATCATCTTTTCGTTGTCCCCGGCAACCATGGAATCGGCTCTAAGCAGCACATTAATGCTATCATTATAAGTTGAAAAGTCCAAAACTGAATACCCGGGATCGAACAGGAAACCATAATAAAGCGTGGCAAACTCCTGCTTCGTAAATGTGGTATCCCCGTTTTTATACCGCTTCATCAGCGTGGGATAATAAAAAGCAGACTTTTTGTCTTTTATGTTTTTACGGATCGCTTTATAGTCGGGCGGACTGAAATCACCTGCATTCACCTGTGAAAGGCCGAGACAGGACAGGAGTATAATAAGGAGCGTAGATTTCATCGGGTCTTTTACCTGTAAGATGCAGCTATTTTTTAAAAGTTGCAAGTGGTACCGCTTATATACTGACCGGGCAACCGGTTGGCTATTCCTTTAATGAAGCGAGGAAGGCATCATCCCCCCAATACCTGCCGGGCTTTTGTTTTATAACCGCAAGGATGCGCGCATTAATTGCTTTATTGTTGTAGGAAGCTAGTATACGGGCCGCTTCCCGGTAATAAGATGGTTCATCATCCAAGGTCATGCGCTGCAGTAGCGGTTCCACCAGTGTAATGTCTTTAAGCACAGCTGCCTTACGGGAAAATACTTCGAAAAAGTCGAAACCGGTTTCCCGGATCTGCCTGCCAATCAGGGCCAGTGCAGCTTCCCTATCGTTCTCCAGGACCAGGTCTACCATACCGGTAACCAGGTCCTGCTTGCTTACCGATACAGCTTCATCATAGTTACCGGTAAGGTTATAAGCCTCTGGCTCCAGCAAAGTCGCCTTCGCAGCCATCACGGCCTTTCTCGGGTTATTAGCCAGCAAATAGCCGAACGCATCAGCGCTCAGACATTTTTCATCTATCCACAAAGTCCACAGCAGGCTATCATACACCGGGCACCGGTATTTACTTACAGCGCGTGTCAGATAGTTCAGTCGGTCATCCCAACCCGGTCCGCGCGCTGCGCTTGTCAGCGAACGTTCCAATAAGGCATAGGCAGCTTTGTTCTGATAAGCGGCGATAGCTTTATAAAACTGTTCCCATTCAGGTAGACTGTTGTGCCTGGTCAGTGTTTGTTCCAGGTTCTTTTTAAGGAGGGGAAAGAAATCCGGGTGTGGAAAATTGCTAATGGCCTCGTAGACGAAATTGAACCCTTCCCCCGTTTCGTTCCCTGCTTCACTCGCCAGTATCAGGGGGACATCTGCAGCCCGTTTATACCGCGACAAAGGCGCCACCGCCATCGGATTATGTTCAACGGCCACGCAACTCCGGATGGCGGGATACAAGGCCGGCACTGGCGGAGCATAGTAAAGACGAATTTCGCGACTAGCCAGTTTAGAGGGTGTATAAAGTAATACGCTATCCAACTGGGCATATTGCACGCTGTCCAGCACCTGTCTTTCGTCGCTTAGGAAACCAGGTCTTACGATCTCGATAAATACATCGCCAACCTTTGGGCTGGTCATGACACATCCGAATAACGCGACAACTTTCGCCGTATCGTTCATGTGGGCATATACCATGGGCAGTAGGTCCCGGAAACCATTATCAGCTAAAGCCCAGAAAGCATAACAACGCACCACACCACTGGGATGAAGCGTTAACGCGCGGAGTTCCGCCACGGAGGCTACACGTTTCAGCTTTTCGAAACGGTCGTATTGTTCAGGGCGTGTGGCATCAATAGAAATATGCTCGCCCAACAACTGGTTTTCTTCCTGAATAGCGGATACGATCTGTTGCGTAGTTCCCGATATTGCTGACGCATGATAGACGTCCTGCCCATAAACGGAATGCAGGCAAATGCCCCAAAGAAACGATAAAGCAAACAGGTATTTCATGACGATAGCAGCAGGTTGCTCTAAAATTAAGTTTTTCCTGTTTAACTGCCTACCTCATCATTAGCTTGTCCCGCAGCGTCACTTATACCATCCGGCTTGTCTTCGGCGTCATCATCCGGCAGCAGCTCGGCTTCACGCAGGTGATGCTCCGGTATACGCTTGCTGGTTTTGGCTTCCAGCTTCCTTATGTTTTCAAAGCGGCCTATAATCGTGCTGCCCTTACGGCTACCGTCTTTAAGACTGTTCATGGCATCGCGGTGCGCCGTGGCCGCCGATGCCAGTG
Source organism: Taibaiella chishuiensis (assembly GCF_003014535.1). Taxonomy (GTDB): domain Bacteria; phylum Bacteroidota; class Bacteroidia; order Chitinophagales; family Chitinophagaceae; genus Taibaiella; species Taibaiella chishuiensis. The sequence continues at coordinate 143,931 of NZ_PYGD01000006.1, forward strand.
CCGTTTCAATCCGGTCCATATCCTGCAGGAAACCCACAAACTTATTATACAGCTCACCACATTGCCGGAAGATCTCTTCCACATTCCGCACCTGGTTCTCTTTCTGCCAGAGTATCTTGACCACTTTAAGCGTCGCTACCAGTGTAGTGGGTGTAATGAGTACGATCTTCCGCTTCAGGGCCAGGCTGAACAACTCCGGATTCTGGTTCATAGCCAGGGTCAGCGCGGGTTCTACCGGCATAAACAGGAATACATAATCGGGGGTATTCAGCCCGGCTATGGCCTGGTAGTTTTTATCGGCCAGGCCATTGATATGTTCCGTAACGCTGCGCAGGTGCTGCTTCAGGTACATGGCTTTTTCCTCGGCGGTTGCCGCATTGAAATAGTTGACATAAGCCGTCAGCGATACCTTACTGTCGATAATAATGCTTTTGCCTTCGGGCAGTTTGAGGATAAAATCCGGTCTCCGGGTTTTATCGAGGTTGGTATCGGTATACGAACGTTCGCGGTCGAAGTCGATATATTGCTGCAGCCCTTCCATTTCCAGGATCATATGCAGGCGCTCTTCGCCCCAGTTGCCCTGCATCTTTACTTCCGACTTCAATGCAGTAGCCAGGTTGCGGGCATCGTCGCTGAGCTGTGTGTTTAAGCGTTGCAGGGTTTCTATCTCTTTTTTAAGGGAGGCCATATCGCGGATATCCTCTTTGCGGGTGGCTTCTACCTTTTCCCTGAATTCGCTCAGGTTGGCTTTTAAAGGATCGAGTATCGTATTCAACTCACGTTTGTTTTCATCCAGGAATACTTTCTTCTTATGCTCCAGCACTTCGGAGGCCATATGGCTGAACTGCTCCCGGGACCGGGCATGCAGCTCTTCCAGCTCTTTACGGAACAGGCCGATCTTTTCGTTGAGGTAGACCTCCTGTTGCCGGAAAACCGTCAGTTGCCGGTTCAGGTCCAGGATAGTTTGTTCCTGCTGCTGCGCCGTCGCTTCCTGCCCGGCCAGTTTTTGCTGCAACAATGCAAAGCTCTCTTTAGCCACATAATCCTGTGCTACGGCGGCTTTACTCAGCTTTTGTTCCGACTCAGCAGTAAGCCGCAACAAGCTGGCCTGGTGGGCCCGATTGGCTTCCACTTCGGCATCCAGGCTATTGTGCGCCTCGCGCAAACCACCCGTTACATTTTCATACAACTCCCGCGATACAAACCCGGCGGCCAGTTCCTCTTTCGAAATACGGCCGGCCAGTTGCAACTGCGCCGCGGTCAGTTGCTGCAGGGTTTGTTCCTGCAGCGCTTTGGGTACATAATTTTTAAGCAGGGCCAGCCGTACCAGCAGGTACCCCAAAAGCAATCCGCCCAGGAGGCCCAACAGCAGGCCAGGCAATAGTTCTGTATAGTTCATAGCTAAAAATTCGGGAACTTATTTTTTGATAATCCGGCCTTTGCCATCGAGTACTACCGGTTTGCCTTCGCGGGTAAGGGCCTTGCGGCGCTTGCCCTGCAGGGGGCCTGCCTCCCGGAACTCTTGTCCATCGCGGTTTACAAAGCCTTGTTCATAACCGCCGGTCCACCACCAGTGTTGCCGGCTTTGATCATACTGTTTGTAACCGCCCAGGGTGTAAGCAGCGAGCCCCTCTTCAAAAGGAGTTACAAAATCGTAACGTGCCGGTATCACTTTATGTCCGTCAGGATCGGCAAAGCCCATCTTTTCGCCCTCCACGAAACGGAATAGCCCTTCTACAACATAGTCTGGACCATTGTCAAAAATAAAAGGCCTTAGTATGATTTCCTGTTTGCGGTTAATACCTATCCAACCCTGGTCGAAAACAATGGCCATGGTATAAAAAGTATCGCTGGCCCAGAGGTATTTTGCGGCAATGGCGATATTGCCATCCAGGCTTTTATAACCGGTAAGGGGATCGCCCGAACTGGTATCGGTATAAGCGACCCAATAGTCCGCCGGCCGCTGTGCAAGGCAAGCTACAGGTAAAAGCAGGAATACTAAGGCAAAAAATCGGTTCATAACAGGGATCGGGCAAAACAGTTAAAGGCCTTACAAAGATAGGAAGAAGCCCGGAGCAGATATTTCTTTTTGTACTTTTGCAGGGTTTATCAATGTTTCGTAAAAATGGAGCAGGATCCCGCTTATGTACAGTACCGGATTGCCGTACCACCTGACTTTTCAGGTGTATTCAGCCAGTTTTACTATGCGTGTAACGGTACGGCTTCGGCCATAACCCATACCCTGTTGCCTTCGTACCAAACGCTTATGGTATTTGCGCTGAGCGAGGGCCTGTCTTTCGTAACGAAAGCACAGACCCATATGGCCGTATCGCAATGTATGATAACCGGCCCGGTAAGACAGGCTTTCCAATATACCCTGGAGCCCGGAGCGGCTATGCTGGTCGTTAATTTTAAAGACGATGCCTTTTACCGTTTCTTCGGCGCGCGCGAATTACCCCTGCATAACCCGGTATCGCCCGACAGCCTGTTGCCCGACGATTGCTTTAATGGCCTGTGGGCCTGCCTGAAACAGCTGGACAGCCCGGAGCAACAGGTACAGGCCTTGCTTGATTTCTGCCGCCCCTACCTGAAGGAACAGGATCTATTGTCGCAACGCCTGGCCGGTTTTGACGAAAACCAGCAAAGCCCGATCAAGGCGCTGTCGCAGGAACTGCAACAAAGCGAACGCAACCTGCAGCAGCATTATAAAAAATATTTCGGTTACACGGCCAAGGAGAAAGGCCGCTACAGCCGCTTTATACGGGCTATCCGCTACCTGCAGGAACACCCGGCCACCACCGACTGGTTTGAACTGATCCACGAATTCGGATACTATGATCAGAGTCAGCTGATCCACGACTTCAACCATTACCTGGGTCTTAGCCCCGGCAAATACCTCAAGTTCCAGCAGGACATCTGCAATGCCGGCGACTGACCGCCTTCGTTTTCTTACAATCCCGCCCCGGTGACCCGCTCTACTTTTGTGTTATAAAAACAAAACGAGATGAGACACCTTATTGTTTATGCCCACCCCAACCCCGACAGCCTCAACCGGCATTTACTCGACACCGTTACCAGCCTTCTGGTACAACAGGGACACGAAGTAGTGGTACGCGACCTGAACCAGCAAAACTTTAACCCCGTACTGTCGCTGGAAGATATAGCAGGCTTATACCGGGGCGTAGTGGGCGCCGATATACAGGCCGAGCAAAACCACGTTGCCTGGGCCGGATGCATCACCTTTATTTATCCCATCTGGTGGACCGGGATGCCGGCGATCATGAAGGGATATATCGACCGGGTATTCAGTTACGGCTTTGCCTACCGCTATGATGAAGGTATACAGAAAGGACTGCTGCAGGACAAAGAGGCCGTGATCATCAATACCCAGGGCAAGTCGCACGCCGCCTACGCCGCAAGCGGTATGGACAAAGCGCTGGTACTGACTTCAGATCAGGGTATATTCGCCTATTGCGGCTTCCGTATCCGCGAACATTTCTTTTTCGAAAACGCCGACAGGGCCGGGGCCGAACAGGTACAACAATGGACCGGCGATATCGCGCAACACTACGCCATACATCATCTTCAAACCAATTAAGTCATGACCGCAATAGATCCAACCCAAGCCGGCAAACTGCCGCGCAGTGCCGGTTCCCGCTTTTGAAGGATCGCGGCGAAGACCCTGAAATACACCTTTTACTTTATCCTGTTCTATTTTGCCTGGGAAGGTTTTATGAACTGGCGGTAACGATAAGGCTTAATGCCCGGCCAGCGTTTGCTGCAGGTCAGACCAGGCGCCGCCGTTGTACACCTGTTTATACCCCTTTTCGCGCAACAGGGCTGCAGCCTTTACACTACGCAGACCATGCGAACATACCGTAATGTAAACCTTCGACGGATCGAGCGGCACCGTATCGGCATGCAGCCGGCTCAGCGGTATATTCACCGAGCCTTCGATATGACCGGTACGGTATTCGCTTTCCGTGCGCACATCGAGGATCACGGCGCCATTCCGGACTTTTTGATCCAGGCCCTTATCCAGGTTCAGAAAACGGTAGCTGCGGTATACCATGTACAAGCCGGCAAGCACCAGCAGGGTGATCACAATTGTTTTCATAAAGTGTCGTTCTGGGGTTTTATACGGGCAAGGATGCGACGGTCGATATAAAAAGTACCGAAGGGTATAATACAGGCCAGCAGCACTTTCCAGGTAGTACGGCGAAATACCCAACGCTGCTCTACGCCTACAGACAGCGTATTGAAGATGAACAGGAGGAACAACACGCCGTGCACAGGGCCCAGCAGGCGCGTGGCCATGGGGTCGTTCCAGTAATACTTCATAGGTACGGCTACGAAAAGCAGCAACAGCAGCGAGCTGCCTTCGAGCAGGCCGATAAGGCGCAGGCGCCCGATGCGGGAGCGGAGGTGAGCGATCATAATTATCTGAGATAAGGCCTTTGGGCCAGTGGAGAAAAAGGCCAGGGAATGGCCAAGATAATGAGTACTAAAGCAATACCGAACCAGATAAACAGGGTGCGGAACTTGGCCCGGTCCCCGGGTCTTCGTTTAGCCAGTGCAGAGCCGATGGTGACCAGCACAATGGCGGCCAGCATGGCGGCAAAATGGAACAGGGCAAAAAAAGTAATACTCCATATCCCTATTGCCTCCCGGAAGTTGCGCCAGAAATAATGTACAACCGGGCTTTTGATATACACCATAATACCCAGCACGAGTTGTATATGCGCTATAGTCGCCGTCCAGTGCCGCACGGCGTTATCCGTGGCCGAAAAAGACCGGCCCGAGCGATAGCCCTCCATAGCCCGGAGCAGGGCGCATAACAAACTTAATACAACAAACCAGCGGAAGAAAGAGTGCAGGAAAATAAAGGTCTGGTACATACCCTGTTTTTTTAAGACCCGGCAAAGGTATACCAAAAACATACTAACTAGTATGTTTTTGGTATAAAAAATTTTAGCGCAGGCTATGCAGGTAGTTTTTAAGCTCCCGGAGATAACTCTTATAGCAGTCGTTGCTGTTATACAACTTGCCGAAATTGCGGATGCCCCAGTAGCCCGACATAATCATAAGCACGGCCTGCTCGGGATGCACCTTGCTGTTGACCAGCCCCGCCTTCTTTCCTTTTTTCAGTATATCGGTAAGCAATTGGAGCAACTGGTCTACCAATCCGGCCAGGGCTACACGGAAGGATTCGTTCCAGGGCGCCATTTCCTGTGTAAAATTGCCGGCCGGGCAACCATAAGCTACTTTAAGAAAATTATTCCCGAGTAACAGTGTTTTGAAGATCCGGTAGATCGTATCGAGCGGGTGCTCGTTCTCTTTGCCGGCTTGCAGGTAATCGTGCACCATGCCGGTTTTCATCAGTTCGTTGATGATCGCGAGTCCCATTTCATCCTTACTTTTAAAATGATAAAAGAAGGCGCCCTTGGTTACCTGGGTCGTTGCAATGATCTCGTCGATACTGGTGGTCTGATAGCCCTTGGTATAGATCAGTTCAAAGGCTTTTTCCAGGATCATAAGGCGGGTGGCCGCTGCTTTTTTCATAAAGGAACAGGATTTACGGGATGCAAATAAACGCTTTTTTATTTTTATACAGGAGGGCCGGCCCATTCCGCCCATAGCCGCTTACAGGCCGCGCAAAGATTGACATTACCTTTTATAACCCTTTACCATAAAGCACTACAGGCTTTATGACTCCTGGAATGATTGGGTATAAAAACCGCCCTGCAACAGGTCGTTGTACCGGAATATGCTACCCGTATCGCTTATCGTGATATTACTGATACTTACCGTCTGCAACAGCCCGTCGCGGTTCATACGCAGGTCGGTAGCCGCATCGCCCTCGCCTGCAAACGTATGGAACTGCTCTATGGATTCGGTACTGATAACCGGTGAAGCGGCCTGCCAGCGGTCAAACCAGGCTTCCCGTTTATGACGCACTTCCTCGTCGTACAGGGTAGCCGACGACCAGATATGCATGACATCGTCGGGCATAGGCCGCCATGTTTTGTTGGCGCCATCCCAACGGGCCTCCCAAAGCGCATGTTGTTGCCAGATGACGAGTGTAAAGGGTTCGATCTGGTCGAGATCGATCTGCTGAAAAGTAAACACTGGTGTTGCGCTATCGAAAATCTGCAGGAAGATCAGTCCCCTGCTGAGCCGGTATGGCGGCTTATGGATATGTCTTTCGAATGCTCCGTTCAGCAATACCATCGCATTACCCCGCTCATGCAAGGCCATCCAGGTACCGCCTGCAAGCCCGTCTTTGGGGAAAATGATGCGGCCGCTGTCGCCCCCGTAGATTGCCGGTGGCAGCGCCGCGGGGCGCAATGCCAGCTCGTCCCTGTTGGAAGTGATAAATACCTTGTCGCTGGTTTTAATAAAAGTTACGGTACACATATAGGCGTTGTCTGTGTTCCCCGGCAGGATTACCCTGCCGGGCATAAACCGGTATCATACCCAACATTTGGTGATCAACCGTGTTGGTTATACCGGTATGTAAGGTACAACATCCCGGTATACTACGCTATCAGGAACATCGATACCCGGATGCTGAAATTTTTCGGCAGGACAGCTTGCATACAAGATAAGATACACCTGCCTTACAACCGGGACCGGATATTATAACTACGCTATAATGCCCTGCAGTAAAGCATTTCCAGGTTTTAAAATTCCCTTAACCTTTAATCCTGTATTTTTATTATATGATAATCGACTTAGGTACTATACGCACAATCGACGCCCTGCACAGCGACCTGGAAAGGGGTCTGAAGTTTCCATCCTTCTACAACAACAATTGGGAGTCCCTGCGCAGGGTGCTTTCCGACGACAAGCAACAGGAGCGCATTACCCTGCTGAACTATTCACAGTTCACATCCCGGTTCCCGGCAGAGGGCAAAACGTTCAGCCGTCTTATAGAAGATTACAACCATCGCAGCCGCCGTACCGGTAGCCGTGGCCGGATCGAGGTCATGTAAACAGGTTTTAGTCAACCGGAGGGATATAATCAAGGGGAAGCAGTTTATCCAGCTTCTCATAGGCCCAGTACTGCTCCAGCAGGAGATCGTAGGCATCGTAAAAGTTGCCGTCTGCGAGCAGGTGCAGGTTATTACCATCGCGCAATGAAACAACGCTTACCTGCTGCTGCGGGTCACGCGCCCAATTGCCGCTGCGCTGTAGGTAAGGGAGCTCTTCGAGTTCGCGCATATAAGTTACTTGCAAGAAGTCGGGGAAATGTAACAGCACATCCGCTCCCCTGCGGGTTATTATGCTGTCTGCCGGTACGGGCGTTTTGTACAGGAGGTTCAACGATGCTCTTTTTTTCCAGAAGCCCGGCCTTTGGTTGCGCAATTGCTCCAGTACCTCAGGTTCTTCTGCAGCGGCTATGCCCGTTGTATCCCGGGTTTCATAGTATTTCACCTGGCATTCCTTTTTTGTTGCACCATATTTTGCAAACACATACACGGGTGTCACCGTGCTATCGTGCAACCTGCGCCGCCCTTTAAGCCAGAACCTTTCAGGACCTGTGGTATCGTTTCGCCAGGTCTCCAGCGAAACCAGGGCTTTTGCCGCCATTGCCGTATCGCCGGTAAAGATCTCTCCTGCCAGCTGCACTAAACCGGTAGTATCGTACCAGCGCAGGGTATCCGTCCTGATGGGGATATAGGACATCGCATCCTCTTCATATACTCTTTTCAAGCGGCGTATTTCAAAGCCTTCGGCGCTTGCGCTACCTTTGTATAAGGCCTGTGCGAAATGGCGGAAAGATCCGTTGAAAGCAGCTTTGCGCTTTTTGCCGAACTGCCGGGCCTTACGCCCGGTAGCGGGCAGTTCCCGGAAATAAGCGTAGCCTTTATAAAACAGCTTGTTCTGGTACATATCCAATTCAAAATCTTCGAGCTGGTAAACGATATCGTATCCCATAGCCTGGTTCCTGATCTGCAAAGGCTTGTCAGCCCAGGCTTTCAGGATGCCGTCTTTTTTATCGAAACTGAATTGCACCACTTCTTTATTCTGCAACTTGCATGCGGCGGCATAATCCGACCAACCCACCAGCTCCTCCAGGAAGCGGACGCCATATTTCTTCCAGCCATTACGTTCGGGCAGGCTTACCTGTACTTCATCGAGTTGTACTACCTTCCTGCGCAGCGCTACCTGTAAGGCATGCGCATTGTCTGCCGTAACTTTAAGTGTTACCGTTTCATAACCGATCACAGACAGGGTAAGCGTTGCGGGCAGTTGCGGAAAATGCAGGAAGCTGAAACGACCGGCATCGTCGGTAGTGGCGTTATAAGTAGAATTAGCGATATAAACGGCTGCGGCAGGTACAGGTTTGCCGGAGACTTCATCAGTGAGTACGCCGCTTGCGGCCATTTGCTGCCCCCATGCCGGGAACAGGCAGCATAACAAGAACAACGCCAGCAGGGCGTTAGATTTCAGGTGGTTCGGGTTAAACATAACCTAAGTTACGGCGCTTGTTGCAGCCCACCAATACACCTTGAAGTTATCGCATAAAAAAAGCCTTCCGATACCGGAGGGCTTTCTCTATTTCATTGAAGGGAGCAGGGGCTGATTTACAGGGGCGAAGACTGAACATCATCGTCGCCATCTGATGGGAATTTCTGAGTCTGGGCCATATCCAGCGTAGGTTTGGTATAATCGTCTTCCTTATCGGAAGGGTATTTCTGGGTTTGGTTAGGACCTGCCCCTACGGCATCGCCGGCCTGGCTATCCAGTTGTTGCTCCATAAAATTGGAGAAAAAAGGCTTTTTAAGTTGCTGATCTTTTTGCATCGCGTTTATGGTTTGGTGTGGTAAAAAAACAGGTTCCCGGAGCACAAGGATCACAGGAAACTCCTTTCGCAGCCGGTAGTTTTTAAGCCCGATCTGTGAAAGAAAAGTAAATATATAGCAATTTTTATAATCTAGCAGGATTGTGACGCATCAGAAAAACCTATAAATATGTTAAAAATAGAATATTTATTAAGACTACCTGGCACGCAGTTGTATACAAAATATAATAACATTAAAAATATTGTATCTACAACGGTTAAAACAGGTTTTGGCTATTCCAGGTCGCTTGCAAAAGCCACGGTAAGCGGCGCATCCGGCAGGTAGAAAATAGCGATCTCCTCTTTACGGGCAATATCGAGTTCCAGCAGGCTTACGATTTTCTTGAAACTAACCTGGTATTTCTTACCCAGGTCGTCGGTATATTCGAGCACAAACAGGAGTTGCGGCTGGTCGTTTACCGAAAGCCCCGTCTGGCTTGCACTTTTTAAAGTAGCCATGGTTTTACGGCCATATAGTTTAAGCCGGAGGTCATGTTTACCCGGCCCCAGGTGTTTGCGTAACAGTCCCCCGATCACGCGCTCATAGAAAAGCAGCATAAGCGGGCATAAGATGAGCGGATGCCAGAAGATCATGAACCGCCAGTTTTGCCCCTGTCCTTCGAACCAGTAGGAATAATAATAATAACCGGCCACAGCAGCCGCGATCAGCAACCAACCGGTTATACGTAATACCAGCACACCCTTCTTAAAACGCGTTACCGTACTGGCCGGCAGCACACATGGCTGCTTTAATTCGGGATCAATACGCAGATCAACTGTATTACCGGTCTCGTACCGGCGCTCGAAAGGCTTGCTGTCGTTGATAGGCATCGTTTCGCTGATCGCTTCTCCTGCAAAGTTGGTAAAGCTCAGCGTTACGTTCAGGGATTCAACGCCTTTACGGGCCTGGCCGGCAACCACACAATCGGTTACCCTGGCGGGCACCAGCGTGCCTTCGGCCATCAGCCGCGTAATACGGGCATGCACGGTAAACACATCGAGCAGCCAGCTTTTCAGCAATTGGTACAGGAAAATGATCCAGAGCAGCGCCGATAACGACAGCCACACCATGATCATAAGCGGTGAAGAGTCGGCACGCCCCGCGTCACTGCCCGTAATACTGTAATACAGGATCATGGGGAAAGGGATCGCAAAGAAAAGCATATATATGCCCCAGAATATACCGTTCCGGCCCATAGCGTTTTTTTAAAATTTCAGGAATTGGTGTTGTTAAACATGCTGCCGGTCGCCATGCGCCCGGGGTTCAGAGATCACGAGGAAATTAAGATCCTCCTGTTCCCGGTTGGCGACCAGGTGTGGCGTACCCGGCGGTATATGCAGGCTCTCGTCCGCATGCACTACCAGGCTGATCCCGTTGACCTCGAAAGTAGCGCAGCCCGAAAGAATATAAAACACCTGTTGCGCCTTGTGATGTAAGTGCCGTTGTTCGGTAGTACCGGGCGGCATCCGCTCCCGGATAACGCTCAGGCCTTCAGACTGCAGCAGGTGCCAGCCATCGCAATGGTCGCCCCAGGTATAATGTGCCGCATTTAAAACCGATTTGATCATAACCGATCGTTATTAATATTATAAGATGATATAATGAATCAAACACAAAACACTCATATAGCTACCACCGTACAGCAAAGTGTACCTCAACCCGTAACCAACGCTGGTCGCAAGGTTGCCGCTGCAATGGCGCCGGTGCCGGAATACGGGCAAGAGGATTTTCGAAAAACCCAAAAAGAGCAAAGCGAATGCAGTAAGCATGCCCGCGTACAGCAACCAGAACAGGAACCCGGATACTACACCGAGTAGTATACCGCCCAATAGTGCAACCAGGAAACCGGCCAGGCTGTCCGGAACGGCGTCCGACAAATCCAGGCCCAGGTCTCCGCCCCTTTCTAAAAAACGCTTTAGCGGGCGGATGCCGCCGGTTATCTTACCCGGGGTGCACCTGGGTCGTATACCTGCATACAACGCAGCGGTAATAAGCAGCATAAAAACAGCTGTTATCGCTATTGATGATACCAGGGTATTGTGCCAGAGGCTATGATGCCGCGGCAGCCCGGCCAGCCATACGCCACTTATGCCCAGGCCGGCAACGAGAAGTATCTTGAAAAAAGTGCTGCGGGATATCACCAGCTTACGCTGTGTAGAAGGAGTGGATGAAGGTAAAACTGGTGTCATAAAGTGATCATACCCCGTAATAACACAAGAACGGTTCAATTGTTGCCCGACCTGCTTCTTATACCAGGTAAATACAATACGTGGCGATAAGGAGAAACCCGAAAGGAATCTGCAGGACAAGCATAATTCTGTTTATCTTTGCCGCCCCGCGGAAAAAAAGGCGCCCCCACCGGGTTTGCCATAAACGGGAAAGCATACTATTATATACCTATTTGCGGCATGGAAGCTATTATATTTTGCGGGATTCAGGCAACGGGAAAATCTACTTTTTATAAAGAACATTTTTTCCGGTCGCATGTCCGTATATCGCTGGACCTGGTTAAAACCAGGCACCGGGAAGAACGCTTGCTGGAAGTATGCCTGCAAACCCAACAGTCATTCGTGGTAGACAATACCAACCCGGCCAAAGCCGACCGCAGCAGGTATATCCAGGCCGCCCGCGATCATAAATTTAAAGTAGTGGGGTATTATTTCCGGTCCGGGATCCGCGAAGCCATGGAACGCAACAAAGAACGCAGCGGCAGGGAACGCATCCCGGAAGTGGGGCTCAAAGGCACCTTCAGCCGGCTGGAATTGCCCGACCTCTCGGAAGGTTTCGACGAGCTGTATTATGTAAGCATAGAAAATAACCGTTTTACCGTTAAACCCTGGGAACATGAAATTTGATGAGCTGGATGCGAAAATGAGGGTTTATGAAACTGCCCGGGACCGGTGTATCGTTCCCGGCATGTATATTGTTGCCCGGATCGACGGCCGGGGCTTTACCCGGCTGACTAAAGAGCTTCACGCCTTCGAAGCGCCGTTCGACGAGCGTTTCAGGGATTATATGAGCGATACGGTTAAACACCTGATGCAATGCGGGTTCAATATCATTTATGGATATACGCAAAGCGACGAGATATCCTTGCTGTTCCATATCGATGAAACGGCTTTCTCCCGCAAGACCCGTAAATATATCTCGATCCTTTCCGGCGAAGCCAGCGCTAAGTTCTCGACCTTACTGGGTGGCGTAGCCACTTTCGATTGCAGGCTTTCGGAGCTGCCGGGCCGGCAACTGGTGGTCGACTACTTCAGGTGGCGCAATGAAGATGCGCACCGCAATGCTTTAAACACGCACTGCTACTGGCGTTTAAGAAAAGATAACTATAACCGCAACGAAGCTACGGCACGAATAACAGGCATGAGCATCGCCGCAAAGAACGAACTCCTGTTTAACTACGGCATTAATTTCAACGACCTGCCGGATTGGCAAAAACGCGGTATCGGTATCTACTGGACTAGCGCGCAGCACGAAGGCGTAAACCCGCATACAGGCCAAGCCGTAACCGTAAAACGCCGGGAGCTCCATACCGAATACCATCTTCCCATGCGGGAAGCCTATAGCGACTTTATCGAAACACTGATCAGCCGCAACGAAAAACAAAATACGTTAAACATATCCGCCGGGGACAACTAACCCCGGTTTGTACTTACTAAATTATATAATCAACCACCTTTTCATGTTCCTGGAAGAAAAAATTGAATGGATTAAGCGGAGTTACTCATCTGTCGACTTTAAAGTTCCCTACCTGCACGCCTCTAGTATCCTTAAATCAATTGAAAGAGAATTTATCAACGCCAAAGACCCGGCTGCCGATCCCGATAACCTGGAGCAAGACCAGAACCTGTGGCCCTCCAATATACGGCAGATGGCCCGTGTGGGCGCTGTAGACATGTGGGATCATACCCAATGGCTGGGCAAACTCGATTCCAACGCCAGCTACTGGACCATCCTGACCGGCGGCAGGCTGTCGTCGACCAAGGACATGATCTACGACTGCAAACCCAATGCGCTTACTTCCCTGTATTTCCTGACGCGTAATAATTTTTTTATTATCGATAAGAAATACAATTGGTTTACTTATTTTGAGATTAATAAGGAGCACAATACCGCGACCATCTATAAAGGCGGTACGGGTATCACCCCATTTGAATCCTGATTGCTTCGTTCCGAAATGCTTCGATAAACTATGCGCCCCAAGAAACATCTTATCGTTTTTGATATCGACGGTACCCTTACCGATTCCGTAACGGTGCACCAGGCCGGGTTTATAGCGGCCCTTAAACAGTTGGGCGTAACGGAGGTGAGCCATAATTTTCATACCTACAAACACCATACAGACCTGCACATTGCCCGCTGCCTCTACGAATCGGCCTTACAGCAGGCGTTCGACGCAACGGTCATCAGCCGGTTCGATACCCTGCTGGCCGACTATATCGTTGCGGCAGGGTTACCCGCCGAGATAAAAGGCGCAAAGCGGTTTGTAACGTACCTCGAGCAGGAAACGGATTTCGGCGTATGTTATGCCACCGGCTCTATGCACGGTCCTGCAGTATTGAAGCTGCGGGCAGCCGGTATCGGCTTTGCACCGCTGCAGCTGGCTGCCTCCAACCTGTACGAAGAACGTGGCGCGATTGTACAAGCGGCCATAGACAATGCCTGCACATATTATGGTGTGCGTAGCTTCGACCGCATCATCGCCTTTGGCGACGGTCTCTGGGATCTTAAAACGGCACAGGCGCTGGGTATCGGGTTCGTGGGCATTGGCCCGATCCATAAAACCGCCCTGGAAGCCGCCGGGATGGCGGTACACTGGAACGACTTCGAAGCCTTCGACCCTCTTTTTTTAAATTAAACAGTACCATGGATCACACCGTCAATACCGTAGCAATTTTCGACAAGCTGGCCCGGGTTTACCAGGACAAGTACATGGACACTTCCCTGTATCATGCTTCTTTCGACCAGTTCTGTGCGTATATCCCGGAGCCCGAAGCGCGCGTGCTGGAACTGGCCTGCGGTCCGGGTAATATTACCCGCTACCTGCTTAACAAACGGCCCGACCTTAAAATATTGAGCACCGACCTGGCGCCGCAAATGCTGGAGCTGGCGCGGACCAACAACCCGGAAGCGACCTTCCGTTTAATGGACTGCCGGGATATCGGTAAACTGAGCGAGCAATACGATGCCCTCATGTGCGGCTTCGCCCTACCCTATCTTTCGCGCGAAGAAGTACTCTCGCTTATTGCCGACGCCTCCCGTATCCTGGAGCCCGGTGGCGTATTGTATCTCAGCACCATGGAGGACGATTACAGCAAGTCGGGCATGCGCAGCGGCAGTACCGGCGACTCCCTGTTTGTTTATTTTCACGAAGCGGCCTTCCTGGCCAAAGCCCTGGGCGATCATGGCTTCCAGGTACTCCACATGCATCATCAGCCCTTCCCGGGTGGAGACAATATAACGGATCTTATCATTATCGCACAACAACAACATGCATGGCACAGGAGATAGAACGTAAATTCCTTGTAGACGCCCAGGCATGGAACAGTACCGAAAAGCCTGCCGGAGCAGTATTTCGCCAGGGATACCTGGTTACCGATCCGCAAAAGACCATACGGGTAAGGCTTACACCCGGTAAAGCATTCCTGACCATAAAAGGATTGACTACGGGCGTTACACGACCGGAATTCGAATATGAAATACCGGTAACTGAAGCAACCGAATTACTGAACCGTTTTGCCGTAACCGAACTGTCCAAAACACGGTATACCCTGCCCTTCGCAGGCAAGATATGGGAAGTGGATGTATTCAGCGGAACCAATACCGGTCTTATTGTAGCCGAGATAGAGCTGGACAGCGAAGACGAAGTGTTTGCCCTGCCCGGATGGGTAACCCTCGAGGTGACCGGCGACGCCAGGTACTACAATGCCAACCTGGCCCTGCATCCCTATACCCTCTGGTCACAGGATCTCAGTTCCTGAGTATTGCCGGTTGTTCTGTTGCATCATCCCGATCCAGGTTTTTAACATAGTCCAGGTAAGCACAGATCTGCCCGTCGAGTTTCTCCGGGTACGTATAACCCAGGCCTGCAGCAAGGGCCTGGCCCAGTTCGCGCCCTACTTCCGTATAGGCCTGCAAAGCCCGCCAGTTGTCCTCCGGGGCGCTTCCCGAAAAGGTAGCTTCTATCCTGGCCCAGAGTTCAGGGCTCAGGTACCGTTTAAACAAGCGGCCTTTTTTATTCGTGCTCACCTTCCAGTTATGCTGCATACCGATATACCATTCGATCATAGGTCGCAGGTATTGCGAACGCATCATATCCTCCGACATGAATTTGGCATAAAAGAGATTATCGCGCCAGAGGCATTTGGCGACATAGGTCATGTCCCACCAGAAATCGTTCATCAATTGTTGATAAGCTTCCGCAGTGGGCTTTTGGATAAATGCCGGCTTATACTCCGGCGTCTTCATACCTGCAGTAAGGTTATCTTTATCCATCATGATCTTATAACCGATATCCCAATCCTCTTCCAAAACCTCTGCCAGCACCGCTTTGCGGAACTCCTCCCTGCCATAGATTTTAAAATCGATCTTGGTATAATCCTCGTACAATACCATACGCATGGCATGTTTGCCATCGAAAACCTCTTCGCCTTCGACCACCATGGCGATAATACCGCCGAAGTTTTCGATCCAGGTAGGCTCTGCTAAAAATAAAGGCAGGTCATCGACCACCAGTTCTATATCCAGGTCGCTGAACCGGTCTACAGGCGCATAAGGATTGACCAGCGAACTGGTAAGCAGCACAACCCGTACGGTATCCGTAGTTGCAGCCCAGTACAATACCTGCTGTAGCTTACGCTCCCGGTTCTGTTCCATATCGGTCATAAGTTTCTGTTTTCGGAGTTTGTATTATTCAAAAAAGAATGATGTTTCTTGTTTCAGGATTCATCGGCGGGCATCCCGGTAATCGTACCGCTTCTGCGGAAGCGTTGCTTCTGTTCGAGCCAGGAAGTAAACAGGGTATAAAACACAGCCAGGATAATCGCACCTTTAAACATACCGGTAAATCCCCAGGCCGATATACCGCCGATAACCCCGATAAACAGAACCAGGAACGGCAGTTTACCCCCGCTCTTGGCAATCAGCACCGGCTTGAGCACGGCATCGATCACCAATACGGCGGCGCCATATATCGCCAGGAATACCGCCATGCCGGCATGGCCCTGGCTTGCCGACCATAATACCAGCGGCGCCCATACGATAAACGGTCCTACCTGGATCAGCACCAGGAAGAACACGAGGGCGGCCAGCAGTATTTTGAAATGGAGGCCGGCAATTACAAAACCGATCCAGGAAATGATCGTGGCTACAAAAGCCGTACCCATCACACCGATCGACACGCCTTTGATCGCATGACCCGTAGCCGCCATCAGGCTCAGGCCATCTCTTTTGCCCAGGAGGTGCTCCAGCGTTGCCTTTACGGGCTGCATCGCCTTCTCGCCACCTGCCAGCAGGAAAGCCGAGGTGATGATCCCGAGAATGATCTGTACCGCAGCGCCGATCACACCTGCGCTACCGGTAAGCATATGATGTAATACAACCCGGAGCTGGTGTTCGTAGCCCGTAAGCGCTTCGCGCGGGTTTTCCTGCAGGTGCTTCCAAAACTCAGAAAAGGTAGGCCCGGCATAGGGCATACCGGTGATATTATCGGGCAGATCGGGCAAGCCGTGTAAGCGTACTTCTTCTGCCAGTTGCAGCACATCTTTAATATGCCGGCCCAGGGCTGCGATCGCATATACAAAGGGCAATGCGGCCACTACGATCAGCACAATGGCATATAAGGTTGCCGCCAGCCTGCGCCGGCCGCCGAGCTTGCGGGCAAGCCAGTTATAAGGCTGGTCCATCGATACATAAAAGATCAGCGCAAAGGTGAAGACGCCAAAGAACACCTTCAACACATTATACAGCGCAAAAAGTAAGGCCAGCAGCGCCAGCAATACAAGCACGGTTTCAATAGTACTACGCGGGGAACGTTGACCAACAGGCATAGGTTATCGTTTAAAGATTCATATAAAAGCGGGGCAATAGGTCCTATAAACGGATCGTGAGTATAAATATATCGAATTCGGATAATAACGATTTTGTAAATCGCGGGGCAGTACAGCAGCAGGCAGGGAAATAAAAAAAGTCGCCCGGGAACAGGCGACTCAAAATCCATATGGATTAAATCAAAGAACAGGGTAAAGGAATTGATTACCATTCCCGGAGCAACACGAGTTTTTTCTGCGGCACTTTCGCAATCAGGTTCCGTGGTATCAATCAGCATGCTAAGATAACAGCGCCCGGCCGCCGCGGCAACACACAATGAGTAAGTGCACCGTTTATAGCGGTAACCGTTGAAAAAGGAATAGCTGTCGGCAGTCTCCCCTAACTTGCTCCCGGCTTAGAGCAGGTGCTTATTTTTAGAAAATTTAAAAATAAACAGTAATTAATTATTGTTTTACGATAATTAATTGCTAGGTTTGCATAAGTATTTAGATTAGATATTAGATATTAGATATTAGATATTAGATATTAGATATTAGATGTGAGATATTAGATGTGAGATGTGAGATGTGAGATGTGAGATATTGGATGTGAGATGTGAGATGTGAGATATTAGATGTGAGATGTGAGATGTGAGATAGCAAGTATCAAGCGGACGATTGTCATCGGGAGCGCAGCGAAGGAGCTCAATTTTTAGTATCAGGTATCAGGTATCAAGTATCAAGTATCAAGTATCAAGAGGACGACTGTCATCGGGAGCGCAGCGAAGGAGCTCAATTTTTAGTATCAGGTATCAAGTAGCAACTATCAAGAGGACGATTGTCATCCTGAGCGCAGCGAAGGATCTCATCAGTAAGCTGGCTTTATCAACGTGTCAATTATCAAGTACTCAAGGGTTCATTGTCATCCTGAGCGTAGCGAAGGATCTCATCAGTAAGCTAGCTTTATCAGCGTGTCAATCATTAAGTACCCAAGGGGGTCATTGTCATCCTGAGCGTAGCGAAGGAACTCATCAGTTAGCTGGCTTTGACAAAGGGGCATGTATTAGCAGGAGCCTGTCATCCTGAGCGTAGCGAAGGATCTCATCAGTAAGCTGGCTTTATCAGCGTGTCAATCATCAAGTACCCAAGGGGTTCATTGTCATCCTGAGCGCAGCGAAGGATCTCATCAGTTAGCTGGCTTTATCAGCGTGTCAATTATCAAGTATCAAGAGGACGATTGTCATCGGGAGCGCAGCGAAGGATCTCATCAGTTAGCTGGCTTTGTTCACGGTTTGCACACCTCACATCTCATATCTCACATCTCAACCCCCACTCATGAACCGCGTAAAAACCATATCCAGGATCCTCTATTACCTGAGCGCCTTGCTGGCATTGATCTATAGCGGCATGGCCCTGTATTCGGTTGTATGCCTGCTTACCGGCTGGAATCTTATTCCTTACGGCGAAGGTAAGTACCTGCATATCCTGTATCCCTTTACCAGTAAGCCTTTCCTAAACATCGACAACAACCTGCCTTATATGTTGTTTTCGTTTTTGTTACCGCTCACCTTATACGGACTGTTTTTTTGGATCACATGCGGCGTATTCCGCGTGTTTCATCAACCCAGGCTGTTTACCGCGAAAAATGTAACCCGGCTCCGGCAGTTTTACGGGTTCAACCTCATCGCACCCGTAAGCGCGGTATTGCTGGCGGCAATCTTTGTGCCGGTTGAAAGCCCTATCTGGGCGCTGGTCGTCGTACATTTGCTGCTCGGCGTTTTCGCCTATTTCTTTGCAGTAATTTTCAGGCAGGGACTTCAACTACAAAACGAACAGGATTTATTTATATAACTATGCCCATTATTGTCAATATCGATGTAATGCTCGCCAAACGGAAGATGCAGAGTAAGGAACTGGCGGAGCGACTGGGTATTACACCGGCTAACTTATCTATACTAAAAACAGGCAAAGCAAAAGGTATCCGGTTTGATACCCTCGAAGCCCTGTGCCGCATCCTGGAATGCCAACCCGGCGACATCCTGGAATACAAACAAACGGAGTAATCTAACCCGATCCATCATAGCCCTGTACACCTCCTGTAATGCAATACCACTGCATTACCAGGCTTACTATTCCCTATATTTTATACACCATGAACCACCTTAGCATCCGCCAGCTATCGCTGCAGTATCCCGGGGGACTGCTGGCACTCGACCAGATATCGCTCGATATCACCAATGGAATATTCGGTCTGCTGGGCCCCAATGGGGCCGGCAAATCGTCGCTCATGAAAGTGATTACCGGTCTTCAGCGCCCCCGAAACGGGCATATCAGTTTTAACGGGACCGATGTATTGAAAGAACCCGCCTTTATCAGGAGCCGGCTCGGTTTCCTGCCCCAGGATTTCGGCGTTTATCCTAAAGTATCTGCTTATACGCTCTTACAACACCTGGCATCGCTTAAAGGCATCGGCAACCACCGGGAACGGAAGGCGCAGATCCTTAGCCTGCTGGATAAAGTAAACCTGCTGCAGGTAAAAGACAAAGAGGTCCATACTTTTTCGGGCGGTATGCGGCAGCGTTTCGGTATAGCCCAGGCTTTGCTGGGCAACCCGCAGATCATTATTGCCGACGAACCCACGGCAGGCCTGGATCCTGAAGAACGTAACCGGCTGCACCTATTGCTCAGTGAGATCAGCATGCAGGTGATCGTCATCCTGTCTACCCACCTGGTAGAAGATGTACGGACGCTTTGTCATCAAATGGCGATCATCAGCCAGGGCAGGCTACTGACACAAGGAAGCCCGGAAAACATGATCCGGGAACTGGTAGGAAAAGTATGGACCCGCGCCATACCACCTGCAGAACGGCAGGCTTATGCGGCACATCCTTTTATCGGGCAGCAGCTCACCGGCAAAGTCCTGCACATAGCGATACACAGCGAACAACAACCGGAGGGTTTCCTGCCGCTTGCGCCTACACTCGAACACGTTTATTTCCATACCCTGAACCACTCCTGATCATGCGCCCCATTTTCCTGTTCGATCTCAGGCGTTATGCCCGATCACCCTGGACCAGCCTCGCCCTTGCCGGGCTTACAGCAGCCGGCGTCTTTGCCGGCAACCAGTTCAATATGGATACAGGCTCCGGCATTTACCTGAACAGCCCTTACCAGGCGGGCTTTATGCTGGGCATGCTCAGTCTCGCAGTAATCTTTATTGGTACCGTAACCGGGGCACAACTCCTATTCAAGGAGCGGGATACCCGGTTCGACATGCTCCTGTTTTCCTGCCCGGTTACGAAACAGCAGTTCGTAACCGGGCGCTTACTGGCCCTGCTCTGTATTACCATTGCCAGCTTCCTTTGCATCAGCCTGGGCTTTACCATTGGCATGCAAATACGCGTGGGTATTGCCATACAAGCCGGGTTCCGGCCGCTGCATTACCTATATCCCTTCCTGGTTTTCGGTTGTGTCAACAGCCTGTTTGTATGCAGCCTGTTGTGTTGGGTAGCCTGGCGATCGGAACATAAACTAGTGATGACCTTAAGCGGCCTGTTGCTGTATGTCCTGTACATGGTGGCCTTGCTGTTTTCCAACGCTCCCTTTATGGCGCATGGTCTGCCCCAGTCCATCCTGGCACAACGCATCTCTGCGCTTACCGACCCCTTCGGTCTTTCGGCCTATTTTTATACCAGTAGCGATTATTCTATTACACAGCGCAACACCTTTCTGGTACCGCTTTCAGGCTATTTCCTGGCCAACAGGCTGATCGTTGTAGTATTATCCCTTAGTCTTATCGGGTCAGGGTTCCGGGGCTTTTCTTTTTCGCCCGGGCGCGCCGGTAGCAGGAGGCGCCGGGTTAAGCCGGAAGTTATCACAACCACAATACACCCCCTATTTTTTATCAAACCCGATTTTTCTATACGAAGTCATATCCGCTCGATCATATCTTTCTGCCGCGTAGATCTCAGTTACCTGTTTAAAGGTATCGCTTTTTATGCAGGGGCCATCATCCTGTTATTTACCTGTGGTATGGAGCTCTATGCCGCTATAGAAAAGGGAATTCGCCTGCCACAGCAATATGCCCGCTCGGGACTGATGGCGGTAACGATCTCGGAGCATTTTCACCTTATCGGCCTGTTGCTGGTGGTTTACTTCGTCAATGACCTGTCCTGGAAAAGCAGGGCCAGCCGGTTTTCCATGATTGAAGACACCACCGTGCTCGTTACCGGTAAACAGTTGGGGCATTGGGCAAGTTATGCTGCTATTTTATTGGGTTATACGCTACTGCTGATCCTGTTGGGCATCATTTTCCAGTTAAGCTATCATTATACTTATATCGACTGGGAAGCCTATGCCGGTATATTCATCTGCTGTACCCTGCCCCTGTGGCTGCTTTCCGTACTGCTATCAGGCATCAACCAACTGGCGCCGCGAAGTTATATCGCCCTGGTCCTCTCCCTGGTAACGGCAGTGACAACAGCAAGTCCCTTGTCCCGCAAATGCATCAGCTACCCACTCTTCCGCTTCCTCTCCGGTTATTCCGGTCCCTATAGCGACTTTAGCGGTTATGGGCCTTACCTGCCGGCTTTCGCACTACGCCTGCTATCGGGGGCCTGCCTGCTGGGCATTTTATGGCTTACGGGCAGACAACTTGTCCGCAGGCGACCCGATCTCCCTGCAATTGCTGCAATAGTGTTGCTGGCAATAGCCGGGATATATGCAGGCAAACAGTTTATGCTGGGTTATGAACCCACAGACGAAACCGCGCAATTACAAGCTGCTGCCCGTTATGAACAATTATACCGGCAATACCAGGATATACCACAACCCCTGATCACTGCGGTAAAGACCCGGATCGACCTGTTCCCCTGCCGAACGGCCTATACCATCAATGGCCATTATACGCTCAAAAACCTTTCGGGGAGCGGCATTCCGGCAATATTATTCAATTTCAGCGACGAGTTGCTGATGCACCAGGCCTTGTATATTGCGGGTAAGGATACCATAAACATCCAACAGCGAACAAGCCTGGTCCGTTTGCCCCGGCCTTTACAACCGGGCGACAGCGCCAGCCTGCTGTTTACACTGAGTTATAGCTGGAGCCCGGCCAATGGGCATCAGTCTTTTAATGCCATTACCGGCAACGGATCGTTTATGCGCATCAGCCGTTACTATCCGCAGATCGGGTATATGGCCGAGCGGGAGATAACGGACATCCGCCAACGGGCGACTTTTGCATTGGGGCAACCGACAGGGATACGCAAGCTGGAGGCCCCGCGGAGTGAGGTACAGGACTTTATCGATCTCGATATGACGATATCGACCGACGCATCGCAAACGGCCATCGGAACCGGCCTCCTGGTACACCAATGGACGGCAGGTAACAGGAACTACTTTCATTACCGGCCCGGAACACCCGTCCCTTTCCGGTTTGCGGTATCTTCGGCAGCGTATAAACAGCGTTGCGTAAAGTATAAAGGCATAACCATCACGGTTTACTATCATCCCTTACATGCCGAGAATGTAGACCGGTTGCTTTATGCCGCACAGCAAACCCTCGACTATTGTTGCAAAAATTTCGGCCCTTATCCTTTTACCTCCATATCCTTTGCCGAAATATCGGCCTTTACGCGGGGCTTTGCCGCTACCGCCTATCCTGCCGTGATCTTTATGCCGGAACAGATGATCTTTCACACCAATATCCTGGCCGACCAGCAGCAGGATGTGATCAACGAACTGGCAGGTCATGAGCTCTCGCATTTGTGGTGGGGCAACAGCCAGATCGACCCTGATGATCGGGAAGGCGCAGTCATGCTCACCGAAACACTCGCGATGTATACAGAGATGATGTTGTACAAAAAAATGTATGGAACAAAAAAAATGCAGCAGCGCCTGGACGTACAGCAACAGATCTACGAAGCGGCAAAAGGCTTTTCGGAGCCACAGGCTTTGTGTAAAGTAACCGGCGACAACACCCATATTTCGTACGCGAAAGGCGCTATGGTAATGGTTGCACTCAGCAGGCTTATCGGCGAGGATAAGGTAAACCAGGCCCTGTCTCTTTTCCTGGACCGGCACAAATTTCCCGCGCGCAAACCCGTATCGACCGACCTGGTGCGGGCTATACTTGATGTAAGCGATACGCAATACCATACGGAGATCCGCAGGTTATTTATGGAGCCCTAAAGGTTAATGATGGATAGCGTGTAACAGGAATCCCAGTAGCAGCACGCAAATTGAAAAAGTAATAATTCCTAAAAGATAGGCCCCTACTGCTTTCAGGTAATTGACGAATTTATTTTTCTCAAAAAACTGCCCTACAGCCCAGGCATGATAACCCATAAAAAGCATGCCCCCATAATGCAACAGGTGCGCATGGCTAAGTCCTTCGGCGATAGCGAAAAGGGAGAACAGTAACATGCCTACTCCCTGAACAAAACACAGCACAATAAGCAATTCGAAAAAATTATAGCCATATTTCCGGAAGAACAGCTTTTGCCAACATGCAATAAATACACCCATAATAATATTAGCGTAACCATAGTGGTGTTGTACCCATTGGTTCACCGGGTTTATACCGGCTGTATTGGTTTTATCGAAATTAAGGTACCCTTCTTCAATATGAAAAAAGTGGTTGGTTACGGTATAAATTAAAGACGTTACGATAATAAATACGATAGGCTTTACAAGCCGGTTCCTGTTGTTTAAAATGAACGTGTTGATACTTTCACCCGGCTGGACGACCAATTCCTTAACGGTATAAAATATCCCTTTTTCCAAATGCAGGATATGTTCTATCTCGTGCTGGATATAATGCCGGTCAATCCGTTTCAACCTGGCTGGTGTACCACATTTGGAACAATAGTTTTCGGGTATATCCTGTTGGCAGCTGTTGCAGATGGCTATCATAACTCAATATTTGAATGCGCTATTTTTATGTATTTTTTTTGATCATGGCTACCCTAACCAAAACAATTGAACGGCAAAACGGTAAAGAGCCCGGGGCTTCATTTGCATACTTATTGCTGGCGTAGACCAGCAAGCTTCATGAGGATGATTTTTCCCTTGTCACGTTTTGATTGTACCTAAGCACAAAATTGAGCAATACAGCAGTATTAGCCGCTACACTTCAGTGTAAAAAGGGCATTACCCCCAGGCATAAAAATGCTTAGCGTTAAAGACGTTCCTTTATCGGGAAGACGGGGTTATAGTATGATCCTGGAATTGGAGGGTCGAAACGGGCAATCCGGCTATGCCGCTTTTTTTTTACCCGATTTTATCCGAAAGCGAGCCTAAATCCATGACCCGTGCAGTATTGGTATTATTCGACCCAGTTACTCGCTTAGAAGGCCCACTTACTCAATATAGCTTTTTACAGCAAATTATAATCAGGTAATTGTAGGTACTAAACAACATACCTTATGAAAAAAAAGCAAGTAAATCTCAATCGTAAGCTTTTCTTACAGAAGAACCTGATCGGCACATTAACGATAACAGACACGAGGGCTGTTCTGGGCGGAGCGACCTTAGCCGGCGATACGTCTCCCTGCGGCCCTTGCACCGGCCCAACCTATACCTGCCCGACCGCGTTAAACTGTCCGCCACCCAAAACAAATCTTACCCTAAGTAATCCATGTTGCGGGTTCTAAATTGCCCGAAACAATCGTCAATGATTTTATGCTAAAAAAGCTACCGTCACCGGTAGCTTTTTGTTTTTAAAGGAAGGAACGATTAGTGCATGACCCCATGGGCGGCAATCTAAGAGAAATTAAGCTTGCTTTCAAAATAGAAAAATCAGGGAACGTTATATACCAAGGCATTCATGTTTACACCTGCTCCTACGGAAACAAATATTATATTATCACCTTTCTGGAGCGCGTGATCGGCTATCCTTCCTTTGCAAACCAAATCGTACAAGGTAGGCAGTGTTGCTACGGAACTATTTCCCAACCATGCAATGGTCATCGGCATGATCCCCTCAGGCGGCGAAGCTGCTCCATACAGACTGTAAAGGCCTTTCAATATGGCATCGTCCATTTTCTCATTGGCCTGGTGTATCAGTATTTTATCAACCTGGTCAATGGATAGCCCGGCTTTGTCGAGACATTCCCTGATCATTTGGGGCACCGTTTTTAAAGCATACTCATATAATTTCCTGCCGTTCATTTTTAGGAAAAGATGGTCAGCCTTGTAATCAGGGTTAATGGATCGGTCCATTCTCAATACGTAAGCCAGTTCAGAACTGTAAGACTTTGTGACGTGCGCCAATACACCTGAGGGTACATTATGCTCCGCGGTCTCTAAAATAATCGCGCCTGCCCCATCAGCATAAATCATACTATCCCGGTCGTGCGGATCGCAAATGCGCGACAAGGTTTCCGCCCCCACGACCAATACGCGCTTAGCGTCGCCTGAGCGGATGTAATAATCAGCCTGGATCACCCCCTGTAACCATCCGGCACAGCCGAACGGCAGATCATAGGCTACCGTAGTGGGGTTAGCAATCCTCAGAAAGTGTTTTACCCTGGATGCGATTGTGGGTACAAATTCACTTCTCCGGTTCGTTTCCTTAATATCTCCGAAATTGTGTGCTACAATGATGTAATCGAGAGACTCCGGATCAACTCCGGCAGACTGAAGTGCATGTTGTGCCGCAAAACCGGCAATATCTGACGTGACGAGATCTTCAGTTACATACCGCCGTTCCCGGATACCTGTTATCTTGCTAAATTGCGCTATAATTTCCATATTTTCCTTCGGCAGCTTTAATCCGTCAGGACCATAAAAGCTATGCTGCATAAAGTCTGCGTTCAACACCCTTCTTTCCGGAATATAGCTCCCACTGCCTCTGATCACTGTACCTCTTTTTCCTTTTTGCATTATAATAAAATTCGTATTTGACGGCATATATCAATAGTTATACCGTTTGGATAAAAAATAATCAATATTGAACCTTATTACCATCACTGCGACGACACATAGATGGCAAGCCCGGCAACATACTCCTGCCATGCATTTGAAGCCAGTGGCCGGAGGTGCCATCCAGTCCTTCTTCCTGCTTCAAAAAACATCCTGCTTTCCCGGCAATACATAAAGAAAGCCACAAACAATGACCGATAAAAAATAAACGGGCACGGCGGCGACGGAAGCAATTAACGTTATAGCGGCCTATGTTATACCAAAGGAAGGAGTATGGCATACACATGACACAAAAACCTATCAAATGAAAATATAGTGGAAAATGGCGGCTGAAGAAGCAAGTACTGAAGCGGAACATATTATGTCACGATCAGCGTAAGCAAAGGCAGAAACCTGTTTGGGCTGAAGATACACTAATAAACTTAAAACACATCCTTTTATTCGCCTTGGATACTTATTATTGCCCCTATCTTTAAGTCCTTGCTTTATGGCAATTGTTATAGGGCAGCTCCGTTAAAGCGCTCCGGTTTGCGCCACCAGAGCTTCAAGGTGTTGCAGACCTTATGAAATTAAATTTTTAAAGCCAGCTGAATTGTTTAGCTTTGATATCTATAGATTACCTGTGGGGTTGAAATTGCGCTAATCCTTGTTTTTTAGCCTGTTCTGACCCTGCCCGTTTTCCTTCTGCTTCGATATCCGCCAATCGGCGGAGACCAAAGATGTTGTCGGGACTTATCATTTCCTATATCCTATATCATTATAGTTTAAGCCTTTGATTGGCCATGCCGTGGTAACGGACCTTCTGTATTTAAGTTAACCATCGTGATCCGGGAAGAATGGATCATCATGATTAATCAGAGTAAGCCTATGGCTCACTCGTCCAAATAGCCGATTCGCTTAATAGCAATCGGAATTTCTTCATAATTAAACATAAAAACAAACTACTATATGGCAGGAACCTATGCAAAAAAAGATCGTGAAAGTAAAAAGGCGAAAGTCAAAAGAGATAAAGCAGACAAAAAGGAACAACGTAAGCTCAACAATAATAAAGGTAAGAGCTTAGACGAAATGATGGCCTATGTGGATATCGACGGGAACCTAACCTCTGAACCGCCTGATATGCGCACTCCGAAAGAGACTACCCGTACTAATCACGGCGCCGCTTCGCCGGTATATGATCCGGAGCAAATGCGCTCGGGATCAGTAGTGTTTTTCGACGATGCTAAAAGATATGGTTTTATCAATGATAGCAAAAGCGGCGAAAGCATTTTTGTTTTAGGCAGGAATGCCGCGTTCAAAATTAAAAAGGGTGATCATGTAAGTTTTTATAAAGAACGAGGAAGTAAGGGTTTTATTGCCGTTAATGTCCAGCTAATACCTAAATAAGCTAGGTAAATAGGTTTACGGGGGCATTTTGAGATCGACATCCTTCATGTTTTTGGCGGGGTAAGCATCTCCTGTTTTTGCTTCAACTTTCTTAAGCCACTCAAAAGTCTACAGTGAGGTGACTACTTTTGAGTGTCATTTTTCATTTGTTTAAATCCGAAAGATACTTTTTCCACCCGCGTCTCCCTTTAATTAAAAGGATCATGCAGACTTCTTATCCGATGTAAACCCGGGCCTTTATGTCTAACACCAGATACCAAATCAATTATAAAATCGACATAAGCGGTGATTGGATCTCAGAACAAGGATTCAAAGATGCTTATAAGAGAATATGCAGATTGATTGCCGCTATGCCGCCGGAACTACATATGAATAAATTAGATTATAATATTCCTTTGTTTGATCCTAAGAGCAAGACCGTTGTAGATATATTGCTTAAAGTAAGAGACGAAACAGAACTCGGGATGCTTATCACGATCCTGGACAACTATTGCGACCTCTGTTTTATCCCCAGGGATATGAAACCTACAATCATAAATACTGCCTGACAATTTCTTCGAAGAAGATTTTTTCAAACGTTGTTAAAAGATTTTCCACACTTGCTGAAGCCGATAAAATTACGGTTAAGGGGTACAATAGTAAAAAATCCTTCGGTTGTTGTAATTTTTGTTAATCCTTACCCGCAGGTTCCCTGCTGTACATTTCCAAACAATGAGTTTAATAAAGCTCCCATTTTTTGTTCTTTTTATCCTGGCTGCTGTTAATTTACAGGCACAGGAAGACGATATAACTTTTTTAAAGAACAGGATGATTTCATGATCTATTGATAGGTGAGCACCAAAATCAAGTTCGTGCTCCCTCCCAATCCATCCACACCATTTATAAGATGTTGATATTTTGTTCAACACCATGTAAAAGCGTCCTCTGCGTTTTCGAGTGTTCCATTCCACAGAAATTGATGAACGTAAAAAGCGCACCTGTTCTTTCACGTTATTTCTCTTCTATTTCATCAAACCCACTTTTTTAAAAAGAATCCGGCCGTTATGGGTAAAACATTGCAACAGATAAATACCGGCTGCATATTGGGATGATGAGAGGCTTATCCTCACACTTGATTCCTTTAGAGCAGCAGGAAACTGGCCCATCCTTTGGCCATTTACATTTAACAAACGTATATCGGTAATGTAATCATCTTCCCCATTTACTAATGATACCCGTAATTCCTGATTCCCAATAGCCGGCACCACGCTTACACTTTCTTTAACCGGGCTTATTGCTGGTAATGTTTGTGATGCGTTATTAATTATGGCTTTCATGCTTGCCGAAGGAAAAATTGGATAGCCAGGATATTGAGGGGTAATGTAACCCGTTGAAGGATCTGTTTCATTTTCGTAGACATCATTGGCTTCGTAGAATGGTGTGATTTTTACCGAACGAACTTCCATGATTTGATCTTCGTAATCCATGATGGCTGTGTTACCACCATTCACCCATTCATCTTTGCTATACCAAACACCCAACCAGAATCGTGCTGCCCTAAAGCCAACACGACTGGTGTCGGTTACTTGTCTTGCAAAAACATCGTCCACGTACCATGTTATACTGGGGGCAATACCGGGCCCGCCGGTATGCCATTCAATGGTATATTTATGGAAGCCATTGGAGAGGATAACAGGATTTGTGTTATAGCGAAGCGTGATTTCATTGCCTTCGCCATTACACAAACCTCCCCAGGTATTAAGGTTCATATCATCTATATAAGCTTTATGACCCGTATATCCTGGATTGATGAAGGTATCAGTTGGTGCAGCGGGAAATTCAAAATCTATCTCCGTATTCTTAATACCGCCCGATTGATAATTTAGATCTTCTATATAATGAAAAGTCCAGAAGGCATTGATCATGCCAGGCGTTAGTTTGGCTACCACCTCGTACCTTCCAGAAGCGTAATAATTTTTGGTAGCAATACAAGCACCCACATGTATCTTACCATTACCTAAAAAATTGGTGGCACCATTTACAGGACCATCGTATAAATCACCATGGCCATGGAAACGTATGCCACCGGTATCAAGCAATTCAATATTTTCCGGTACTACGCCATTGTTGTTTTGTCCCCATGTTTTTTTTACTACCAGCCAATTATTAAAAGATAGGGGCTGGCCAGCTATTCCTGTAAAATGCTCTTCAAAAATACCAGGAGGGGCATGCGGATAAGATGAATTTACAAATGGATACATGGTGCCGTTATTCAACAATTCAAGGTTATCAACATACAGGGAATCCCTATTACCGCGGTAATAATAAAGTTGCATTTGTGACACCAATAATTGCAATGTATCAGGCACGGTAAATGTAAAAGAATATAAACGCCACTGGGTATCGGGCCGTATTAAAGTATCAATGAATACGCTCCAGCCGTTAATGTAATTAAGTCTTACCTGAAAGCTGGCTTCCGCGGTATGAAATGATTCTGGGTGTTCAGAACGCATATACGCACGCACAGTATAGGTGTTACCCAATGAAAGATTCGGTATCACTTCCGATAATAAAGCATCACCGTCCATGTTTTCGCGCGAAATCAATTTCATGCAAGTAGCTGAACCCTTACAGCCGTTACCGGAAAGCAGTACACGAGAAGCATCCGGTATTTGCATCCAGTCGCCAATGCCACCTTCAAAATCGGCATTGGCCACAAGGTTTGGATTTTGAAGAATGATATTATCTACATAAACGGTATCTTGAGGACCTTGATTTAATAGTACCTGGACCTTTGTTGCCTGCACATTACTTTGGTTAGGTACCGTGAAATTAAAGGAATATTGTTGCCATACATCCGTCGGATAAAAACTGGCAGGAATGACAACAGCGTTTCCGGCACTATCAATAATGATTAACCTTAAGGTTACCGGTAAGGTGTTGTTAACTGCGTGGTTTGATTTTAAATAAGCAGACATAGTGTATGTATTGCCTGTAGTAAGGTTCGATACCGTCTGACTAATAAGCGTATTTCCGCTTGCACTATCCGGGCTGATCATTCGCATGACATGGGCATTTGTATCGGAGGTTTCTCTAACAACTGATGCCTTAGATTGATCCGGGAAAAATGTCCATGCGTAATTGCCCCATTCAAAATCCATGTTTTCAACAACATTATTATCTGACCCCACAAACTGTATCTTCTTGCTGTAAGGTGTTTTGATACATGAATTTTGCGCTATAGCGGTATTGACTAAGGCAAAAAGAACGCATGCGCCTACTAGCAATCCTAATTTTCTCTTCATAACATGATAATTGACTTGTCTTAAGAAATTGTATTGAAGCAAGCAGGCATAGGATTGCGTTGCCAGCGGAAGTTGATAACCGGATATAATTGTTCTACTAAAATTATAGGATTATTATTAATTATGAGAATTTTCTCATTGAGAGTTGTTTGTAAATTATTTCATTAATGGTTATGGCTAAATCTTTTAAAGTAGGCTCCGTTTATGAAACAGCAGCAGTAGAGCAAAAAAGGGAAATCATAAGTTCGATGTTCCCGGAAAAATGGATCAGGTCCTGGCGGGTAAATGTGATCCCGTGAAATTTATTTTTTCTCGCAGCTAGAAAAAATAGAAAGGAGGTTACACACAGTATGAAGGACATTTGCCCGTGTCGGGAAGATAGGATGATCTACAATGATCCTCGGATGGGGGGAGTCCAAAAGAAATAAAGCTTGCTGCGCGGCTTTTATCTTTTGCCCCTTCTGTCCGAAAAAAAGTTTCTGACATTCGTGTCAAAAGAAAAAGCCCACGCTTTCGCGTGAGCTTTATTTCTTTTGTCGGGAAGACAGGATTCGAACCTGCGACCCCCTGGTCCCAAACCAGGTGCGCTACCGGCCTGCGCTACTTCCCGTATCCGGGCCGCAAATGTAAGTGAATAAACCGGATTGCAAAATTTTTTTTAGAAATCTGGCAAGGTTTTTTTCTAAAGTCCGCAATAACGGAGGTTCGGAAGCCACGAAAGTGCAAGGAACCATGCATAATATACGATACCCAAAAGCGGTTATCCTGCGCAACAATATACCCCTAATGGTGCCTTACCGGACCGCCACCGGTCCTATCCTACCTGCTCGGTCTGCCGCAACATCCGTAGTGCCTCCTGCTGGCTTAATATCATCCTCCTGATCTCCTCTTTTAATTGCCGGATGTCCTGCGTTAATACTTCATGTGCTTCTATAAGCACCTGTATCATCGCCGGGTTACCAGTGCCGGCAACAGCAGGACCGGGAGTATTCGCTTTTTCTTTCACCAGCAATACATCCAGGTCCACATTAAGCTTATCTGCGATCGAAGTCAGCAACAGGATGTCCATCGACTTTTTCTCACCCCGTTCTATTTTGCCGTAGGTACGTTCATCCATATAAAGGCGCTCTCCCATCTCTTTTTGTGTTATGCCTTTAGCGATGCGAAGCGACCTGATCTTTTCCCGTATGTAATTCGTGTTCATGGTGTGTCTATGGGCTTTTCTGAATACAGATGCAGGGTGTACAGACGTCCCGGCAGGAGCCGGAACAAGGATCAAATGATGAGGTAGACGGCTGATTACCGCCAGGTATTAGCAGCCAGCCTAAACGGATGACGAAAAACCAGAGATTTTCCTGCTATGACAACCGCCTGCAGATAGCAACCAGGCTGTGTTTCCACGATAGCATAACCCATCATTCTCCCGCTGTTACCTGTTACCGTAACTGTGCACAAAATTGCAATTTGCGCCCCGTCACTACAATACCGTGAACAGGGTATTTTACCGGGCTCGATTTAATACTACTTTTACGCCCGGCTACTTATCGTTTTTTATTATAAAACCAGTATGCTACTCCATGAAAATAACCGTACCGCTCCAGCAGCGGGTTCTATATATCATCTTGCTTTTACTCCTGGCCGGAATATCCTGCGATATACGGCCCGGGAAGACAAACCATGCGCAGCAAAGACTTATCGATTCCGCTATCCGGGTCTGCAGGCAATATCAAACCCTGCCACTGGACACTTTTAACCGGTACAGCAGCCTGGCCCTGGCCCTGGCAGCACAAAGCGACAACCGGTATCTACAAGCCGAGTCGGAACTCTGGAGAGCGCAATACCATATCAATGCCGGACAGTACGATTCCGCATTATCGTTTTCCGAAAAAATAACAGAACAGACCCTGGCCCATCATAACTCCGGTGATACCCTGTTTATCTACAATAGAGGCGCCGTAACAAAAGGCGTAGCGCTGTACTTCAAAGGAGCGGTGAAAGAGGCGATGGATTGGTATTATAAAATACTGCCCGGTATCGAAAACGACAAAGACCGGGATAACTATTACAGAACCTGTATTAATATCGGCTTGTGCAATGTAGCCCTGGACAGGTTCCGGGAGGCGATCAATAGCTATGAGAAAGTTTATAGGCATAAAAATGTCCCGCCTTACCTGCTGACTTTGAGCTATCATAATGCGGGCGATGCCTATGCCAACCTGGGCCTTACAGACTCCGCCCTGAAATATGAAAACCTGGCCTTAAACATCGCGCGGGACAGCAATTACGTGGTGGTGCTGAACAACGCATTGAATACGCTTGGCAAGATCTATTACGAGCAGGGAGCATACGAAAAAGCACTGGCCATCGTATTAGCATCTGTAGAAAAGAGAAAAGAGAACAGCAATGTATTTTACGAGGTAGTCGACCTGTGCCAACTGGCCCGTATTTACAGCGCCCTGCATAAAGACAGCCTCGCAATCGATGCCGCAGAAAAAGCCTCGAAAATAGCGCAGGACAATAGCCTTAGTTCCTTGTACTACTCGGTCGGATCATCTTTATATATATCCTATTACGGGGCCGGGAACTATAAACAGGCATCGGAAAAAGTGTATGGCCTGTTGGGTATTATGTACCGGTACAACGAACATGCTTCTGCAGAAGCCCTGGCCGAGCTGGAAGCCAGATACGAAGCACAGAAAAAAGAGGCGCAGATCCTGAATCAAAAGGCGAAAATCGAAAAACAGGAAATCATTATAGCCGGTGCAATCGGGGTATTCCTGTTAAGCGCCGCTGCTTTATTTATCCTGTTCAAGAACTACCGGTACCAGCAAAAGCAAAAACTGCAGGAAGTGACGATCAAAGAGCAGGACCAGGCCGCAAGATCGATCCTGCAGGCCGAAGAACGGGAACGCAAAAAGATAAGCCAGAACCTGCATGACAGCGTGGGTCAGTTGTTGAGCGGCCTGAAGCTTAACCTGCAGGCACTGGACGAACGTATTGAGACCCGGGAAGATGCCAACATTTTTCAAAACAGCATGAAACTACTGGAAGAGTCGATTAACGAAGTAAGGAATGTCTCCCACCAGATATTACCCAACAATATTATGAAGCTGGGATTGGTGCACTCGTTACAGTCGCTTATCCGGAAAATAAGCCAGGACAAGCTCCGGATCAGCTTCCAGGCAGAGGGTCCTATTGATGACATAGCACCTGATAAACAATTGATGATCTACCGGATGCTCCAGGAAAGTATCAATAACGTTATTAAACATGCACATGCCGAAAACATGGAGATTGCGCTACAGCTGAAGAATGAACGTTTAATGGCTTCGGTAAAAGATGACGGGGTCGGGTTCGATACCGGGAAGCTGAACCCGGATACCGGTATCGGTCTGGGGAATATCAGTACGAGGATCCGTTTCTTAAAAGGTAATATGCATATCCAAAGCAAGCCGGGGCGAGGTACTGTTATTCAGTTCGAACTGCCACTCCATCAACAGTCTTAGGCAAAGAGGCTTTTTAAACCGCAAGCCCGTACCATAAACCGATAAAATAATGCAACAAACCGCTACCATAAATATTGCCATCCTGGACGATCACCAGATTATCGTCGACGGGTTGAAACTCGTACTGCAAAACAAAGAGCATATCGAAGTGGTATACGACTGCACCGACGGTCATCACCTGGTCGAATACCTGGCCCGTACTCCCTCAGCTGTCAACCTGCTGATCATGGATTTAATGATGCCATCTATCGACGGATATGAAATGGCGCTTATCCTCCGGGAACAATTCCCCGAAGTAAAGATCATTGTTTTATCGATGAACACGGAAGTAGACCTC
Source organism: Taibaiella chishuiensis (assembly GCF_003014535.1). Classification (GTDB taxonomy): domain Bacteria; phylum Bacteroidota; class Bacteroidia; order Chitinophagales; family Chitinophagaceae; genus Taibaiella; species Taibaiella chishuiensis. The sequence goes on from NZ_PYGD01000006.1 coordinate 178,248, forward strand.
GCCTATAAACTGATCGAAGAAACGGACATAAAGGGATACCTACCCAAATCGGTAGATAAACATATTTTACTGGAAGCCATTTACAAAGTAAGCGCGGGTGATTTCTTCATACATGATGATATATTAAAAGAACTCGAAGGATATAAAGTAAATGTATTCGAACGGGAACAGTTAATACTTTCTCCCCGGGAATTGCAAGTCGTAAAACTGATCTGCGCGGGAATGAGTAACAAAGGCATAGCAGAGGCCCTGTTCCTGAGCGAACACACGGTAGCCACTCATCGCAAGAATATTTACAAGAAAACGGATTGCCATAAATCCGTTGCGCTTGCGGAACTGGCGGCAAGATTAAAACTCTGGTAAGAGCGAGATAGCAGTCTTTGATGCCTGATGTCTAAAACTATTTTTTGAAAAGCCTGATAGCATAGTCCAGCACTTCGTCTGTCCCGGCGCTGATCCCTTTTATGGTCGGCCTCACCACCCTGTCGATTTTTAATCCTGCTTTTTGCGTTTCGGATCTGTCGGGATAATAATACCCTATCCCGGAAATACCGGTTCGGATATTGCCGGGTAATACGATGGCACTATAGTCCCCGTCTGCACCCGCAGTCCGGGTACCTACAACGGTACATCCCGGCACGGTTTGTAATGCCATGGCCGTAAACTCTGCCTGGCTTTGTGTTGCCTCATTGACGAGCACAACGATCTTCCCTCGGTAATAGTCCTTGTTCCGGACACCATTGGCAAGAGGCCAAAAGCAGAACAAACCGGGTTGCTTAGGATACGGCCTTGCCATTTGTGCAAATACCGACTCCTCTTTTTTGAGCCATTTGCATAAATCGTGTACCAGGTAGTAAGCGGGGTAACATCTTAGATCAATGATCAATCCCCGCATGGTAGCATAAGTGGTTCTTAAAATATCGATATCATAATTCTTTAAACTTCCTGCATAGACATATACAAGGCTGTCCTGCAGCAGCCGGATCGCTTCCTCCGGCGCTTTACCGGGAGGAGCTTGCTTACCGGCAGCCGCAAAAACAGTTTTTAAATAACCTGAGCGATCGCGGATCGTCAGTGCTATAGCATCTTTCGAGGTTCTGAACGGTGATTCGTTGCCTGCAAGTAAATAATACCGGAGTGCACTACGATTCGAGGCCGATCTGAGCGCAGCGTATCGATTGATAAGGGTGTCGGTTGCAACACCAGCTATGGCCGTAATGATATCGCCCCTGTTGATGCTGGCTTCCCCTTCAGCGGGGTAAGGCGCAGATACCACTAGGGTATCGTCTACAAATTGCGTTTCCAGGGCGACGACCTTGGTACCCGGGTTGGCAAGCAGCGGTATACTTCTATCGACCTGGGCATGTCCGTCTTCAATTTTTGCCACCAGCTTTAAACAGGCGGTAGTATAGTCATTGGCATTGCGGGCATTAAGAAACTCGGGCAGGGATGCCATTAGATTTTTATTCCAGTCTTCCGTCATCAGGTAACGGTATGGAAAATAATACAGGATAAAGTTCCAGTACCGGAACAGGGCCAGCAGGCGGGTGCCGGCATCAGGAAAATCATGCTTACTATAGAAAGGGTTTTCATGATTCATGATAGCATTGCCATCTATGTCCACGTAATACTGGTTGCCTGTCCGGTCACAATCCTTAAGGACTGTTAACTTCCGGCGAAGCGAGGGACTTAAAAAACCGGTATCGAAAAGATAACCATAGTCCGGGTACATTTTGATATCTTTTTTCTTCAGGGTTCGTTCTGTCATTTTGGGAAACCCGCCTCCCAGGCGGTCCACCCAGGCTTCCAGGTATTGGTTCACTTCCTCATCCGTGCCTTGCACCTGCATCCCGGGAAGTATGCGAAAAAGTTCGGCATCCCAATTCAACTTACCCGTAACGACAGACGGATGATGATATTTCAAAAAGCCCCACAACATTCCCAGTTTGGTATAAGAACGGAGCGTAAAGGCATTGACCGGCAAAACTTCAATACCGGAACCATAGGTAAATGCCGTGTCCCGCTCCGCAGGTAGCTGCTCCCGGTGCCGGGCCATATCTATCGGAACACCGTCGATGTTACATTTAATATCATCAACCCATAAGCTACCGGGACCATTCAGCGTCAGGATTACTTTAAAGGATTTTATACGGGCCGTATCGACAGGTAGTATACAATGGTATGCTTTCCAATCTGCGGACATCCTTATATCTTCAGTTTGATGTGCCAGGATTTCACCGCTGTTTCCTATAGCTACAAACACCGCAGTGGCCGAACTTTTTTCCGGGAAGGCAGCCTTCGCATAAAGCGACCATGCCGCCTCATTGCCGGCAAAATCACCAGGCAGCAGGCTAAAGGCACATACATAATCGTTATCCGGGTCGTTTGTTTTTCCCGCCCTGAGCAACAAAGCTTGTTTTCCTTCTTTGCGCACCGCTGTATCCAGCACCACCGCAGCATCATCGCTGTTGGAAATAAGCGTACGCCATTGTGGAGGACAGCCTGTACCAGACTGTTCAAAATCAAGGTTAAAATGATCGGTCTGTGCGCAAAGCGGGCGGGCGAAGAAAACCCAGGCCGTAGCCAAAACGCACGACAGGATACTCCTGCAGGAATTCATACTCATTTCATATAGGATAATGGCAGGATCTGCTCTTTTGAAAACAATAAAAGCGGGAAACCCGGTCTTTCATTTACAGACAAAACATAAAGCGCTGCCAGGGCATTGGATGGCTGAATATACAGCTTAGGCCGGTCCTGGCCAAACACAAGGCCATCTGTACCCTACCATAAATTTATTTCTGTAACTGTAACCACATCGCCGGCTTACCTAACTTTGCCGGGAATAACCGGTCCGTCGTGAAACCCTATAGACGGATTAAATTCGTTTACACAGAAAAAGATATACCATGAAATGGTTTAACGAAGTCCGATTAGAAACAGAACATACCCGGCTTGTTCCCATCAGCCGGGACTACAAAGACGACCTGTTAAAGGCCGCTGCCGACGGTAACCTTTGGGAGCTCTGGTATACCTCCGTACCATCGGCCGGTGATATCGATGCCTATATCGAAAAAGCCCTGTCCGATTTCCAACAAGACAAAGGCCTGGGCTTCGTTGTGCTGGATAAAAAGGATGGAAAGGTGATCGGTACCACCCGGTATACCAATGCCACACCGGAACACAGGCGCCTGGAGATCGGTTATACCTGGTATGCGCAAAGCTACCAGAAAACCCATGTCAACTCGGAATGCAAACTGTTGTTGCTGACCCATGCCTTTGAAACCTTGCAGGCTATTGCAGTAGAGTTCAGGACCCATTGGTATAACTTTCCGTCCAGGAATGCCATAGCCAGGCTGGGCGCCAAACAGGACGGGGTATTACGCAACCACCAGGTAGGCCCCGACGGTATACTCCGGGATACCGTTGTGTTTTCGATTATCGAAAGTGAATGGGCCAGTTGTAAACGGTCACTGCATTATAAAATAGCCGCACTGCACCAAAAGGAAACCGGGGCGTAGCACTAGCTTATACCCCTACCCGCCCGGCAATTGCCAGGTTAAGATGCAACAGCCGCTTCCAGGAAGCGGCTGTTGTTGTATCCCGGCCAGCCACTTGTGCTGCCGGCCGGCCTTAAACCCGGGCCGCGTAATTATTTGCACCGAATTAAAGAAAACTTAACCTAGCACTGATCCGCTGAAACGCAGTCCCAGTAGCCAATTCAGCTCCCATTGACCGCTACCGGCCGGTTGCCGCGGTAACCGCTTCCTTTTTCAGGTATAAATACGCTTGTATATACCTTTCCCAGATATTACTTTTGATGCGGGATACAGGAAGCTCCTACCCTGCACGATCACGCCGGGTACGACTTCTTATCCTTACCAACCAACCACAAAACCAACAACTATGGATGCCCGTTTAATCTACTGCATGGTATTTGCACTGCTGCTTTTCCTGGCGATCCTGTTGCAGAAAAAGTTTTCCATCATCTGCGACACCAGTGCCAATACCCCCAAAACCTATAGCTACTCCCGCCTACAGCTGCTTTGGTGGACCTTTATCGTATTTGCATCGTTTATTACCATTCTCCTGGCTTCGGGACAGGTGCCGGTATTCGATCCTTCCACAATCATCCTGCTGGGTATCGGGGCGGCGACCTCGGCCAGTGCACGCCTGATCGACATCAGCGATCAGCAGCAATATGATGCCGAGCAGGCCAGAGTACAGGCGGCAAAAGCAGCGGGTGCCACCGAGGTGCCCGAGCCCAAAACCTTAAACAAAGATTTTGCCTCGCAAGGATTCTGGCTGGATATCCTGTCGGACCGCAACGGCGTAAGCATCCATCGCCTGCAGGCGGTACTGTTCAACCTCGTATTCGGTATCTGGTTTATCTACCAATCCGTACTGCACCTCAAAGGCGTTACGACACAAACACCGGCAACAACGCTCAACAGTATTATCCCCGTGATTAAAGAGTACAACCTGGTACTGCTGGGCTTAAGCGCCGGTACCTATGCCGTCATCAAAACCACGGAAAACAAATAACCGCGCACAATCACCAAACCATGAGTAATATCTACTATCTCCGCAACAACCAGGATCCCGTATCCTTTGAAGTACAGATCGGTACCATCGGCAACCCGGCGACCAATGTAACGCTCCGCAGGTCAGGCAGCAGTGTTAAAAAGGTAAGCGTAACACTGGACGCAACAACAGCACCGGCATCACCTCCCGGCGACACAAACACCCCGGTACCCCTTGACCCCGACCTGGCTACCTTTAATATCCCGCCTACGCGGCTGGGCATTTCGGCCGAACTGGTAGGCGCTACGATGGTGGTCACCCTGGCGATATTGTTTACGGCACAGGATGACCTCAAGCAGGCACTGGCCAGCCTCACCATGACCGTTTACCTCAGCGGCGGGCTCGACGGCACGCAATCCTATACCCTGCAGGATTCGGATAAGACCCTGTATGCAGGCCAATTACTGATCGTAGCCAGCCAGGCGATCAAACTTCAAACCAACTAATGCACCACCATGAAAAAACTGCTCTGCTGCCTGTTATTCCTTCCCCTGCTCCCGGCCTATGGCCAGGAGACCGATACCATACCCTTCCTGGACCTTACCCCGCCGGCATCGCCGGCATTTAACCTGCTGGACGTATCGCCCACTACGGTGGAACGGCCGGCCACGGTACGGGCCTTCGCCCTCAGTGTCGCCAATGCTATTGGTAACGGGGCCAACGGTTTCCCCAAGAACTTTGCCCTGCAGGTTGCTCCCTATTGGCTGTTTGCGCATCCCAATATGAATATCTATAAGTACAACGGCCTGGTGATGGATAAAAATGCAGCATCGGCCGACCGCTTACAGTTTAAACAGAATATCTTCTATGGACTGAGAAATACAAGTCTCTCCGTGGCTTCGGTCAACAAGGACAGTGCGCAGAGCAATACCGCCGCCGTGAATTTTATGGCCGTAAGCGTGAAAGCGAATGTGATCAATATCAGGAGGAGAAGAGTAATGGAAGCTATGGCCAATTCGATACAGGGTATCAACCGGTCGCTGGCCGGTAATCTTACCGTCGTTGTGCCCGGCTGTCTCGACCAGTTTGAACCGACTTCGCAGGCCTACCGGGATTGTATCGCCGCTTCGGTATTAAGTGTCGACAGCGTAACCATAAACAGCCGCAGGGCCACCTACGACTCGCTCCTGGCGGTAAGACCGCTGTTTTCCGTCGATATAGCACTGGCGACCTCGATGGGTTTTGCCAACAATAATTTCAACGACAACCACCTGTACCGCACCGGGGGCTGGATCACGGCCTGCTTTTCCAAACCGCTGGATAAAAATTCGGAGCAGTCGCTCTCTGCCCTGTATAAGGCCAAACATTACCTGAACCTGTACGGGCTCTTCCGCGTGCTTTCCGAAGAAAATACAACCGACTTCAAAAGCTTTACCACCCAAACGAATATCGACTTCGGCGGCCGGCTGGAGTTTGAGCTCAACAGTGTGGCGATATCATTCGAAACGGTATACCGGGCTGTAGCCAACGACAAAAGCAGCAGTACCGTACGTAACGTGGCCATTGTACAATACAAATTAAGCGATAACCTGTTCCTGACGGGCACTTTCGGTAAGAACTTCGGCGACCAGAATAACCTGGTATCCTTCCTGGGCCTGAACTGGGGCTTTGGTAAGACCGCCCTGTTCAAACAGGTATCTTATAAATAACCGGTAATACACCAAGCAAAGGCCCGTGCTTGTGCACGGGCCTATGTTATTATTGCCAGTCTTCCAACCGGATCACGTCGGCCTGCCGCGGAAAGACCTTTTGCATCAATATCTCGTGCACTTCTGCTTCTCGGTCGGCACAACAATCGGCAAGCACAGTAAGCCGGTAATCCTTATCTGCAGCCTCGCGCAGCGTAGACAGCACCACACCGCTGGTAGCGATACCCGTAAGTATGAGGTTCCTGATGTCCTGCGCGCGCAGCAATACTTCCAGGTCGCTGCCGGTAAAAGCGCTGATCCGCCGTTTGGTAACTACCGGTTCGCCTTCCTGTGGCGCCACCCCGGGATGGATCTGCACCCATTGTTCCGCAAAGGCGGGCGTCCATCTTTCTGCACCGCTAAAGGCCGAAAATACCTTGTTATCGCTACTGATCTCCGGGGCGCCGGGGCGAAAACCGACCACCACGTAAACGAATAAATACCGGGAGCCGCATTACTGCGGCATGCTGGCTTGTTCCTGCTTAGTTTGTGTTGTTAGTGCCTCCTGTCTGAGCCTTTGTTTGCGGAACAGGCGGGAAAATACCAGGGTGATCGCGATGCCCGCAAAACCCTGGAACAACAGGGTTAAGGGCGCGCCGATATGTTGAGATACGGCGCCGATAACCAGGGCGCCCAGCGGCAGCATACCGAATATAGCCGTGAGCAGGATACTGATGGCACGTCCCCGCATTTCGGGTGCAGACTCGTATTGTATTATAATATTGCAAATCGTAAACTGGGCCACACTGCCAAAACCCGTAACTGCGGCAAAGAGCATGGCCAGCGGGAAATAGCCGGTCAGCGCAAAGCCAACCAGCCCGGCGCTCAGGATAAATGTATTGACCAGTAAAGCCCTGCGCAGCGAGGCGGCCTTTTTCCAGGAAGCCAGCATGATCGTTCCCGCTACGGCGCCCGCGCCGATAAAGGCCGAGATATAACCATAGGTTGCCGCATCGCCCCGGAAAATAACTTTGGCAAAAACAGGCACCAGGGTATCGTAAGGCAATACCAGCAGCCCCGTAAGGCTCAACATAACGATAACCAGGCCAAGCGAAGCTTCGCGCCGGAGATAAACAAAACCCTCGGCCAGTTCGGTAAACACATTTTTACGAACCTGCCTGGGGGGCTGTTTAGCAACACGCATCAATGCGATCGATACCATGACCGCCCCGAAACTGGCGGCATTGATGATAAAACAAACCGCGGCGCCGGCTGTTTGCAGGATGATACCCGACAAGGCCGGCCCCAGCAGCTTGGCCAGGCTGGCGGTAGCCGCGCTGAGCGACAGTGCACTGGGCAGATCGGCAGGATCGGTAACTACCTCGTTGATCATCGATTGGCGTGCCGGCACATCGTAGGCATTAATAATGCCCAGGATAACACTCAGCAATAAGATCAGCCAGACCGCATCGAGCCCCGTTATCACGAACACGGCCAGCAGCACCGCCTGGATCATCGAAGTGATCTGGGTAATGTTGACGATCTTATAGCGGTCGTAGCGGTCGGCGGCGATACCGCCGAATACCGAAAAGAGGAAAGAAGGAAACTGTTCGGCAAACAGCGTAAGCCCGAGCATGAAAGCGGAATGCGTTTGTGTATAAATCACCCAAACCACCGCGGTACGCTGCATCCAGGTACCGAATTGCGATACCGACCTGCCTATAAAGTAGAAGGTATAGTTATTACTCCGGAAAGCCCTGAAGGTACTGATGTCGGTGATACGCATAAAATAAAAAGAAAACAATTTTTACGATTTGACATTTTTAGTAAAAATGTCAAATCAGGAACAAAAAAAACGGGGCGCTAGCCCGCCTGCTCCAACCAGCACATAGCCATACCGGTAAGTGTATCTACAGCGGGTTGCAACCTGGTAAAGCTATCCTCCTGCAGCAACTCGCGGCGGATACCGCGGATACCGCTGAGCAGGATAAAGATCAGCATCTCCTGTTCTTTGGGTTTAAGGCTGCGGATAGCGCCGGCCGATACGGCAGCAACCAGGGCGGCTTTCAACAAAGCGCCTTCGGCACGCATCAGTCGTTTATGTATACTGCTGATGATCTGCGCATGACGCGAGATCTCGTCGGCGTTCATACCCGCTTCGATCGCGGTGAAGAAAGGTCTCCGGTCTTCGGATGTCTTTACCTTGGTCAGGCAGAAGGCACGTAGTTTTTCCTTCAGCGTACGGGCTTTATCCATCGCAGCTTTGATCTCAGCCGTGACTTCTTCGATCAGCATAGCCATCACCGCTTCGAAAATATCGTCGCGGTTCTTAAAATAGTAGTAGAGGGTGCTCCTGCTTTTGCCGATCGCCCGGGATACATCATCCATAGTCACCTTCTTCAGGCCGTGCTTCTGGTACAATTGAAGCGCAGCCCGGAGGATCTGGTCGCGGAGTATATCTTCTTGCTCGATCGTGGACATACCGGAAATGATTAAGGCAACAAAGATACAGACATTTTCAATAATTTGACAAAAAACTAAATTTTGTCAGTATGTTAATATTGAATGCATGCCAGTGCCTGCCCGGATCAGTAAAACCCTTGCCTGAAGGCCAGCGGCGACTGTTGGGTTTTACTTTTAAACAGCTTGCTGAAGGATGCTGCATGCCCGAAACCCAGTTCATAGGCGATTTCGTTTATGGACAGACCGGTAGTCGATAGCTTTTCCTTCGCCTTTTCAATGAGCTTGTCGTGTATATGCTGCTGGGTACTGCGTCCGGTCAACGTTTTCAACAGGCTGCCGAGGTAGCTGGCAGAGAGATGCAGGTTTTGCGCCACGTACTGAACATCCGGCAAGCCTTCGCTGGCCAGGTCATCGCGGTCGAAGTAAGCAGTAAGCAAGGCTTCGAGGCGATCGAGCACTTCGTGGTTAGCAACCTGCCGGGTAAGGAACTGTCGTTGATAAAACCGTTCGGCATAATGCAACAGGGTTTCGATATGGGCAATAATGATCTGTTGGCTGAACTTATCGAGGTTACCGCTGTACTCCTGCTGTATATGTCCTACCAGCTGGTCAAGGGTTGCTTCTTCCTTTTCGGAGAGGAACAGGGCTTCGTTGACCGCATAGTCAAAATACGCGTATTTCTTTATATTTTTTGCCAGCGCCGTATTGCGGAAGAAATCCGGGTGGATCAGCAGGATCCACCCGGTATGCTCCGGCCTTGCCTCTTTTCCGTGTTCGATGCGGAATACCTGGCCCGGCGCCATAAAGAATAAAATACCGTTGTCGAAGTCATAGTCCTGCTGTCCGTACCGTATCTTGGCGCTGGTCGTCCGCTTCATAGAAATGGAATAGAAGTGCATTACCCAGCTATCATAAGCATTCCGGGCCTCCGGTTGTATCAACCGGTAATCCACCACGCTGATCAGGGGATGTCCGGGCCCGGGAATACCGCGCAACCGGTGAAAGTCACGGATTGTTCTGATCGGTACAGGCGGCTGTTGTTTCATAGCTAAAATTACTTATTTACTGCGAAATGCACGGGCGAATACCGGCGCATAGGCATCCAGGCTTATACTACCGGTAACAGCGACCTGTTGATCGTAATCTTCCCGGAGCTTGCCGGTATGTAAAGCCAGGCCCAGCTCCACGAGGTTTTCGGCTGCGTTCTGCGGCATACCATGAGCGATCAGCCCGGCCAGGACCTGCTCCGGGGTCAGCGTTTGCCATTCCAGTTCCGGCATACCGATCGCCTGCCCCAGCACCGCAGCTACTTCGTTGCAGGTACGGTCGTCGCTGGCTACATAACGTACCCGCTCCGTGCGCTCCGGAGTTTGCATTGCTTCCGCTATGGCCGAAGCAATGTCTTCGGGGTCCACCATCGTAAGCCGGTCGCTACCGCCATAAACGGCGCCGATAAAACCTGCGGTCCGGATCATGGGAATAAAGTGCAACAGGTTATAATAAAAAAATGTAGGGCGGATATGCGTCAGTTCGATACCTGGAATAGCATTCAGCTCCTGCTCTACCGCATAGGACCCGGATATAAAACCGGTACCGGAAGGCAGGTGGGCGCCATAACTGCTGAGATGAACCACCCGCTTTACGCCTGCCTGTTGTATGGCCTGTGCATAAATGCGGCCGAGACTTTGATAGTAAGCAACCTGGTCGGCCTGCCCGAAGTCGGGCGGTATCATACAATAAACAGCGTCCGCGCCGGCGAAAGCGGTAGTTACGAAATGGGAATCGGTTAGCGAACCAATGGCGGCAAGCGCCCCCAGCGCTTCAATCTCTTCCCGTTTTTCCTGCCGGCTGCTGATCACGGTTACCCTGTGTCCCTTTGCTGCCAATTGCTGCGTAAGCGGCCTGCCGATATGGCCCAATGAGCCGGTGAGTACAATTTTCATGTTGTTGTTTTTATAACGCAAAGGTCTGCATCCTGACAACCACGGATTTAGCCATACCGGCTTTTGTTATAGTCAAAACCTGGTAAAATACAAGGTCAAAAGACCTGCGCCTATACCCGCGGCAACTTATCTTTGCGATCCCGGCTGTTCCCGGCGCCGGGGCACGGCGCCGTTTTTAATGCTACCCAAAAACAAAAAACAATAATGAAAAAAGTAATCCTGGACCTGGCGATAACGCTCGATGGTTTTATTGAAGGCCCCAATGGGGAAGTAGATTGGTGTATTATGGATGATGATATGGACTTTACCGGTTTTCTCGACGGTATCGACACCATCTTCTACGGCAGGGTAAGTTATGATGCCTGGGGTAATTACCAACCCGGCACTGCCGTAACGCCTGCGGAAGAAGCCTTATGGAAAGCGGTGCACAGTAAAAAGAAATTTGTGTTTTCGGGCCAGGAGCGCCAGGACGAACGCGCTACTTTTATCCATAGTGATCTGCAGGGCCATGTGGCGGCGATCAAAAATGAAAGTGGCGGCGATATATGGCTCTATGGCGGCGCCAGCCTGGTCAAGAGTTTTATACAGGCAGGACTGGTAGACCAGTACCGGCTATCGGTGCACCCGGTGGCACTGGGCGCCGGCAAACCGTTGTTTGAGGATAGCAAAGAACGATTGTCCTTAAAACTGGTCAGTACCCGTACTTTCCGTTCGGGTGTGGTACAGTTGATCTATGAACCGGCCTGACCCTAAAACTATGCACCTGCTTCCTGCCGTATACCGGCAGGAAGCAGGTTTGCCTTTCTTACCCCGAACCTGCTATTACCGGGGCTCAGCCCCCGGTACCCCACCCCTTTACTTAAAATATACCCGCCCAGAAAAGCCGGGTACCCAACGCATAAGCGAAGATCTCCGGTCTTTCCTGCTGACTAATCTTCATCAACCCACACCGGCGCCCTATGCCGGTATGAAAACAATTGTACTATGCGTTCCAGTTTCCTGTTATTATGCCTGGCAGGCCTGTGCCTGCGTGCCCAGGGCCAATCCCTGCTACCCGATCCCCAGTTTGGCAATGCCGGTGTGGTAGTTACCGCCGAGGCCGATAAAACGAGTGTAATTCATGATATCCTGCTCCAGCCCGATGGCAAAATCATTGCCGCAGGCATGGTTTATGATAACGATGGCGAAATGAATCATCATACCTACCTGGTACGCTACCTGGCCAACGGCGCTATCGACCCCGGCTTCGGGATTAACGGGAAAGTACGGACCGAAGTAGGATCGCTTGATATCGCCTATGCGCTGGCCCTGCAACCCGACGGCAAGATCGTTGTAGCCGGCAACGAAACCGTAATTACGGCTATAGATTCCACTTCCGCAACCATTACCAGCAAGCCTTTTATACTCCGTTATACCAGCAATGGCACCCTGGATGCGACATTCGGCTCCAGCGGCGTTCATCATTTAGGTATCCTGGTCAATTACCCCGAAAAATACCTGAGTGCGATCGCTACGCGGCCGGATGGTACCATTATAGCCGGCGGCGGCCTGCTTCACAACGGCCTGCGTGAGATGTTTGCGCTGTCGCTCAATGCCAATGGCAGTTACAACAATAGTTTCGGTAACAACAGTCTTGCCCGCGTGGTTATAGAACCCGGTAAGGATGCAACGTTGAATGCCATGGCCTTACAACCCGATGGCAAACTGGTCATCGCCGGCTGCTCCGGAGCTTCGAGTCTCACAGAACCGCCTAACACCAAGGCCGCACTTGCCCGTTTACTGGTCAATGGCACGCCCGACGCGGCATTCGGAACGGCAGGCAAGGTAGTGACCGCCATTTCGACCACAGCCATGCCTTATGATGTGATCAGCAGCCTGAGCATCCGGGATGGTAAAATTATTGCCGCGGGCGCTTCCGATAAGCACCTGGCCCTGATTCGTTATCAACAGAACGGTGCGCCCGATCCCGCTTTCGGCATCAATGGTATTGTAACCGATGCCAACCGGGAGCCCGCCACGAACCTGGTCATCGATCAAAACGGCAAACTAGTTACTTCCGGCATCAAAGCCTACCAGCAACCTTACACGACGGATATCGTACTGGCGCGTCACCTGGTGAACGGGGCGCCCGATCTTACTTTCGGCAATGCCGGAACCCTGAACATTAACCGCTCCGACCGGGACAATGCCAATAAGCTGATTGCCCAACCGGATCATAAGATCGTACTCGGCGGACATACCATAGATGCGGCTACCCAGAACGGCAGTTTTACTTTATTCCGCTTTATGCCCGAAGGCGGCAACACAGGCATCGGCGGTACGGGTAGCCCGGTCGAGCAGATCAGCATCTTCCCCAACCCGGCAAAAGACGCCGTAATGGTACAACTGGGACAGGCCAACGATCGTACACAGCTCAGGCTCATCAATATCCTCGGACAGGTTTGTTATGAAGCCTACAGCCGGCAAGCGCGCACCAGGATTCCCCTGCAGGGCCTGGCACAGGGCACCTACCTGTTACAAGCCACCATAGGCAGCGATTCCAAAACATTTAAACTGGATATTGTACGCTAACCCAACCCATCTTAGCCCCTATATCATACCTACCTATAAAAGCCGTGCTGTGCACGGCTTTTATAGGTTATAACAGGAGCATAACCGGTCTAAGGGCTAACAGCACCGCTTCGCGTCAGGCGGCATTAACAGGGGATTAAAAATCGGGCCTGAAGATGTGTTCCTATGTTATTTATCCAAGGGGAAATAAACAGAGCGCGCTTAAGGTATCCCTGATAGATAAATATACCACAATACCAGGCCTTGGCGGGCGAATGAGATCGTCGGGAATTTTGGATGTCCCTGCAGGGTCTCCTGCAAAGGGACCCTGCGGAAGGCAGGCAACAACAGCAGGGCCATCCACCGCTTCCTGTAACCGGTAGATGGCCCTGCTAAAAAAAGAGGACATAAAAGCGATCCGGGGCTTACCTTTATGGTTCATTAAGCGATCGACATGATCCCCGAAGAAAAGAAAAAATTGTATGATTTCGTACGCGGCCTGTACCCACTGCAGGACGAGGAGGTTGATGCCTTTTGCAGTTCCTGGCAGGCCATGACTGTAAAAAGAAAAACAGTACTTACCGTGGCCGGCACCACGGAAAAAAATATCTACTTTGTGCTCGAGGGCGTGCAACGCGCTTTCTTCCTCGATGATAACAATAAAGAAGCCACGATCGTATTTACCTACCCGCATTCGTTCAGTGGTGTAGCCGATAGCTTTCTTACGCAAACGCCATCGCCTTATTTTCTTGAAACGCTTACTGCCAGCAGGCTGCTCTACAGCAGCTATGACAAAATATTTGCAGCAGCGGAGCAACACATCGGTATACATAAGATGCTTTTGCATGCTACGGCACATGCGTTGAAAGGCGCGCTGCACCGGCATATCGAGCTGCAATGTTATACCAGCGAAGAAAAGTTCAGGACGCTGATGGCCAGGAGCCCGCACCTGCTGCACCTTGTACCGCACAAGTATATTGCCTCCTATCTCGGTATCGATGCCACGAACTTCAGCAAGCTTTTAAGTACCGTAAAGATCTGAGCCGGGAAATCTTGGTAAATACCAAGAACCGGCCGGGTGTCGATCCCGACCTTTGTCTTGTAAAAAAACAAAGCGAAATGAAAACCTTCAATGCCAATACACTGATCGATCGCCTGCAAGGTGATATACGCAATATGCTGCTTGCAGTCAGCCAACTGCAGCAACAGCCGGCGGCTGTACTCGAAACCCCGCCGGCACCGGGCGGCTGGAGCATAGCCCAGGTTATGGAGCATCTCAATATCTATTGCCGTTACTACATAACAACCATAGAGCAGGCGCTGCACCTGAATAATACCAGCCCCGAAACACGCTTTAAACCCGGCTGGCTGGGCAATTATTTTACCGGGCTGATGCAGCCGGTAGCCGGGCAAACCATCAAGAAAAAAATGAAGGCGCCCAAGTCTGCTATACCGGCGGCACAACCCGATGCACGCCAGATGCTGGAGGAATTTACTGCGCACCAACATCACCTGCTGCAATTACTACAGATCGCACGCTCCGCAAACATCGGCCGGATCAGGATCCCCACCTCGATCAGCAAATGGATAAGACTTAAGCTCGGCGATACGTTCCGTTTCCTGATTGCACACCAGGAGCGTCATTTCGTACAGATAGAACGCGTACTCAGGCAATCGAAGACAGCGGTGAATAGAGCTTAAGTTGGGCTATCCGTGTTATTTTTTTGATTAAAATACGAAACAAAAAACACCTGTATTATTTGCGCCTGCCGGGACAAAAAAAAAAATGAAATAATTTTAAGTGCAACGAACAAACACGGGAAACAAAGGTCTGAAAAGGGTTTCAGCCCTTTCTATTTTTTGAAATGATCTATAGAATTTCAAAAATATACAGCAAAAGTCAAAACAGCGACCAACCTTTTTTTGCTTGCCCGGGTCTTACCTTACATCTAAACTAGATTCCCGAAAAAATATGAAAAGAAATCTCCTCTTCTTGAGCCTGCTGGGCTCGGGCCTGGCTATGCATGCCCAATCACTGACCGCTGTAAACAACCTCAGGTTATACGAGCATCACAGCTCCACGATCAATAACGGCGCACCTTTCGGCTCCAATGCCAATGGATCGAAATCAGGGTATGACTTCGTAAACCGTGCGTACTTCGGCAGTTTCAATGCGGCAACCTTCGGCGCCTATACCAATGGCGAACAGGCAAACATCGATATGGTGGAGCACAACAGCAGGTTTGGTAACAACGGCAAATTCGGCATTACTTCCGGTGTAAGCAGTATCTGGAATGGCGATATCAAAGGCAACAACACGACGGTATGGATGGAAGCCCCGGCCAGCTTTAATTACAACAATGCCAATAACGTAAGCCAGATCGTTACGGCATTCAACCCTGCGACAGCCTCCAAGAGCATTGCAGAGATCAAAGAGAATACCGTCTACCTGGCACGTATACGCAACACCAATCTCTATGTAGCCATGCGTGCGTATAACGTACACAATGTAACCGGGTCGGCAGCTATACAGGATGTCTATTTCGACTTCGATTACAAATACGCAACCTATGCACCAACCGGGCTGGAAGATAAAACGCTGGCTTCGGCACTGACCTTAAGCCCCAACCCTGCAACAGATCATATTACCCTGAAAAATACAACACAGCAGCCGCTTATAGCAAAAATGGTATCCGCTTACGGCCAGGTGATCCGCACCGTATCCGTATCGGGCAACCAGGACCTGGTGATGGATATAAACAGCATCAGCAGCGGTATCTATTTCGTTATTTGTTCGTTTGAAGACGGTCGTAGTTATACCCATAAGTTCATCAAACAATAAAGAGTTCTACTGGAATAGAATGCCTGAAAAAAACCCCTGCAGTTCACTGCAGGGGTTCAGGTATTAAAGTAAGGATAGGAAAGCTTAAGCCTGCTCCAGGTCGGCAATTACGAGTTTTTTCATTTTCAACAGCACCGGCATGACACGCTGCGCCCGTTCAGGATCCTTAAGCAAAGTCGTCAGTGCTTTCGGTATGATCTGCCAGCTGACGCCATAACGGTCTACCAGCCAGCCACAGGCTACTTCGCGACCACCATTATGGGTCAGTTCATCCCAGTACTGGTCGATCTGTGCCTGGTTATCGCATTCCACCACCATGGAGATCGCATCGTTAAAACCAAACTTATGATCTAAACCGCTATCCATGGCCATCATCGTGTAATGATCGATATCAAACTGGGCATGCTTTACATAGTCGAGCGGTTCGCCTTCCCCTTCGCTATAGTGAAGGATACCTTCTACCGATGATCCCGGGAATACACTGGTATAATAATGTACCGCCTCCGTGGCTTTGCCGGCGAGGGCCCCGGTAAACATCATCGTCGGACAGATCTTCTGTGTCTTATCCTCTTCCGTTGCGGTGAACAACTGCCAGGACACCCCGTATTTATCCTGGAGCCATCCGTACTTACTGCTCCAGGGGTAACTGTCGAGTCCCATCAATACCTGGGCGCCTTCGCTCAGCTTATTCCAGCTATGTTCGGTTTCTTCGGCCGTAGCCGCCACTACCATCAGCGATATGGAGGGATTGGGCAACGCTGTGGGCCCGTCATTCAGGAGCATCAGCTTTTGCCCGTGCACCTCGAGTTGGATTACGATAGGAGAAGTCTGCAATACGCGGGCCGATGCAAACGCGTCCTGGTAAAACGCTGAAGCCTCAGCAATCCTGCCTTTCAGCGTGAGGCAGGGATAAATAGCATTATTCATGGTCGTATATTTTATAGTGGACGAAAAAAAACGGATTAAATATGTGCTGTTGCTTCCTGCATCCTGACCATACAACGGCATAAGCCGCCATCGAGGTACCATTCGATACAAAAGCCGGCAGGATCAATGCGTTCGTCTGCAATCAATTTGCGGATCGCAATACCGATCTGCTCCGGATGCTGGTTATAAAACGGCACATCGATATAAAGATAAGCCCCCGCTGTAATCTCTTTCACCTGCAAACCGCCTGTCGCCAGGTCTTCGCCGGCCACGGCCGTTGTTGCCGCCAGGTAAATGATCTGTCCGTCGTAAGGCCAGGAGAGCCCGAAATAATTGCGTTGTTTATGAACAGGCAGCAAACGGTGTAAGCGTTCATGCGCCTGTTGAATGCCCTCCGGGAACGTATCGGCGGCAAGGCCATAGGTAAGCATAGATTCCGGTAGCTGCAGGATTTGCATAGGTACGGTTTTGTAGTACAAACATACAAAGCCTGTATGGCGTTTTCCGGGGTTGAAAGTGACACAAAAGGGGTAATTCGCGACAAATAGCTGCAAATTGTTATTGCATAGGCCTTTCGAAAGACAAACCTTTTAATTTTACTGCAAACTTTCACGAATCTTTATGGTAAAACGTATTGTAGCGAATATCGCGGTAACAGACCCTGCCGCTGCGCGCACGTTCTATGAAACGATACTGGGCCTGGATATGCTTATGGATCATGGCTGGATCGTTACCTATGGCAGCGACACCCGGATGCCGCTACAGGTAAGCTTTGCAACCGAAGGCGGTTCGGGTACGCCCGTGCCCGACCTCTCTATCGAAGTAGCAGACGTGGCCCTTGTGCTGGAACAGATGCAGGCAGCGGGGTTCACGGCGGTATATGGCCCTGTTACAGAACCCTGGGGTGTATACCGTTTTTATGTGCGCGATCCTTTTGGCAAACTGGTCAACATACTGCAACATGTGTAGACGGCAGATGCAGCACAGCTCCTGATAAGAAAGGGCCGGCATCACGACTGTGCCGGCCCTTTTACCCCTGGCGAACGCTTATTCGCTCCAGGGCGAATGCAGGATACAATCGCAAAAATTTTTCCGCTGAAAGCCGGGGATCATATAAGCGCAAACATCCGCTTTGATATTGCCGAAAGTCGTTTCCGTCTTATGTTCGAAACCGGAGAAGAAGGTTGGGATGATCTTCTTTTTGAAATCGTTGCGGGGAAAGGCCGCGAGAATCGTTTCGCGTTGCTGCGCAGTGAGGTGTTCGTAACCTTCGCCCATTACATCCAGGCCCACACCGGAGTACAATAAAGCCACCTCGGCTTCTTTATGTTCGGCAATACCGATGGTCGTATGTAAGGCAATGGCGTCCCAGACAAGCTGTACAGCGCCGGTAGGTATGCCATGTCCCTGCAGGAAGGCCCTGGCCGCATTGGCGCCATCCACCTCGAAGCGTTTATCGGGACTGCTGTACCTGCGGGTCAACCCGAGGTCGTGAAAAACGGCGCTGATGTAAAGCAGCTCCGGGTCGTAATCCAGCCCGCCACGCCGGCCATTAAGCGCGCCAAACAGGAATACACGCATCGAATGGTTATAAATAAACGGGGTGCCATGTTCCAGCAACAGTTCGGTTGCTTCGGTCGCCAGTTTGCTGTCCGGTATGCGGATGCCGGCAATTTCTTTGTTGGGTAATACAGACATAAAATTATTGTTTTTATACCTGCAAAATTACCCGCGTACCTTTCGCCCCAATGGTCAGAACCGGCAGATTACCTGTCGGTATTGACGAAGCGGTTGCGGAAGTCAAGCGGTGCACAACCAGTTTCCTTGCGGAAGAAATGACTGAACTGTTCGGGTGTGCTGAAGTTCATTTCATAGGCGATCTCCTTGACAGGTAAGGTGCTGAACTGCAAAGCCCGTTTGGCCTCCGCCACCAATTGACCATTGATGATCTCTTTAGCACCTTTGCCGGCATATTTGCGGCAGCAATCCGATAAGCTACGGGCCGTGATATGGAGCTGGCGCGCATAAGAAGCCACATCGTGGAGTGATTTATATTGTATGCTGACCAGTTCGGTAAACCGGTGATAACACTGCCGCGAAAACGCATCGAAACCGGGCAGTTCTTTCCTGCTTACATGAGCCAGTTTGATCATGAGGATCTTCAGGTAAGCGGCCAGTGCATCAAGCTTGTTGGGATAAGCAGGGAGCAGGTATTCGTGGTACAAGGCTGTAACCAGGGTATGTAATTGTTCGTAATCGGGAGACGTCAACACCTGGTACTGGTTATCGGCCGCATTATTGAACAGTACCGCCTTGCAGTTATTGGCGCTGGCCGGGCTGCGCTCCCAGAAACAATCGCCAAAGCTAAGCGTAAAGCCATGCAACCTGGTATCTGCCGCGCAATGCACTACCTGTCCCCGGGCGATTAGGAATAGCGTATGGTCATCGACCGGGTACGACCGTTCGTCTATGACCAGGGCGCCGCTGCCCTGCGCCACCAGCAGGATACGATGATAATACAGCCGTTCGGCAACAGGTGAGGTAGCCGCCGCCTGTAATTCCATTACGCAAAACGATTCTTTTATTTCCGGTTCCGGGATAATGTCCATAACGATTGACAGATCAGCGGCAAAACTAAGCTTTAGCCTGCGGACAAGACATCGTTAAAATTGATGGCGCTACGATAAAGGCGGGCAGACAGGATACACAACAAGCCTTATCTTTGCTGCTCGTCGAAAAAAGCAACTATCATGCCCCTTGCTCCCCCTGCCCTTCCCGCTTCTGTCCTGGACTTCCTGGTCACTCTCGGGGAAAACAACTACCGCGAATGGTTTAACAACAACAAAGACCGTTTCCTGGAAGAACAGGCCCATGTGGAAGCCTGGGCCGATGCGCTGCTCGGGGCCCTTAACCGGCACGACCAGATCGAAACACCTACGGGCAAACAGGGTATGCAACGTATCTACCGGGATACCCGTTTTTCGAAAGACAAAACACCGTATAAAACCAACTGGGCCGGCGGTTTCCGGCGCGCTACCAAATACCGGAGGGGCGGGTACTATTATCATATACAACCCGGCAAAACCTATGTTGCAGGCGGCTTCTGGGCGCCTAATGCCCCCGACCTCAAACGCATACGCGAAGAGATCAGCTATGATCCCGCAGCGCTGCGCGCCATCATCGGCAACAATTCTTTTAAAAAGATATTCGGCCAAATGGAGGGCGAACAGCTCAAGACCGCGCCAAAAGGCTTCGACCCGGCTGATGAAGCTATCGACCTGCTCCGCTATAAACAATTCCTGCTCATCCGTCATTTCCCCGACGAAGCTGTGCTGGCGCCGGATTTCGTGACCGAAGTGGATCGGACCTTCCGGCATATGCGGCCCTTTCTCGACTATATGAGCCAGGTGCTTACCACCGATGCCAACGGGCTGCAGCTTTAAATACTCCGCTGCGGTTCCTGTGTGCTGTTAATACGTGTTTCCACGTATTAAAACCCGTATATCACTACAGCCCGCCTGATCTATAGCGGGTTTCAATACCAGGTTTAACCCTATTGTCTCAAAGCAAACAGCATCGTTCCGTAACGGGGAACGATGCTGTTTGTTTATGTTGTACCTTACTTTACTTCAGGATTTCAAATTTCCGGCTAAGCTGTCCTTTACCGGTAACAATATGGATAAAATAAACGCCCGGCGCAAGCGATGCAACAGGGATATGTTGCGTGTTACCGGTCATCCTGCCGGTCAGCAGCGTAACGCCCAAGGTATTAACGATACGATAGGCTACAGGTTGCCAGGCTGCGTTTCTATGCGCTACCGTAATCCGCGTTGTAGCAGGGTTAGGGTAAAGTAATAAACCCGCGCCCTCTTCCCGGCCGGCAATACCGGTACCCTGCCCGTCAAATACATCTACAGTCCTTGATTGCAGCAGGCTATCGTTACAATCTCCCGCCAGTTTTACGCTTACGGTATAGATACCGTTGCGGGTATAACGGTGCTGTACCTGCGGCCCATCGGCCCGCGGGCTGCCATCGCCAAAATCCCAGGTATAAGTCGTGATGAACTTTGGATTATTGATATTGAAGGTATAGGTGGCGGTATCGCCGTATATCGCATTGATCATTCCGGATGGATTGGCTTTCACGATAATGTGGATGGTATCGCTTTGCTTACAGGAATAATGATCGGTAACCAGGACGCTGTACATACCTGTGGTATTGACATTCAGGGTCTGGCTGGTAACACCGGTGTTCCAGAGGAAGCCGGCCCCGGGATTGCCCGCATCAAGTAACAGGGTATTACCCCGGCAGAAAGCCGTATCCCTACCCAGGTTGACTACAGGCAAGGGCCGCATAGTCACATCGGTGCTACTGTTGATCACACAACCGGTAGTGCTTTTTATGGCTACTGACTTTATACCGCCGGTCGTTACCTCGATCGTTTGCGTGGTTGCAGCGCCCGGCGACCAAAGATAGCTGCTGCCCGTATTGCCGGCATCGAGCGTTGCCGTTGAGCCCTGGCAGAGATCCAGGGTAGCCGGCAGGTTGTTTTGCGGTACCACACCTGCCGTTATTTTAAGTGTGTCCGTGTTTTTGCAACTATTCATCGTTACCGTTACTGAATAATTGCCGGGGGTACTTGCCGTAATGGATTGAGTAGAGGCTCCTGTACTCCAGGCATAACCAGCGCCGGGATTACCGGCGTTCAGCGTATAGGTAATGCCTGGGCAAATCGTGGTATCGTTGCCGATATTAACGACGGGTACAGGTCTTACGGTAGCCACCACGGCCTGCCGTGGCGTGCTCTCGCAGGTACCGGAAGCTGCGGCGATATAATAAGTAGTCGTTGTTGTAAGAGAAGGAGTAGTAAATACATTACCGGTAAATAAGGCCGTTCCGCCGGTCAGCGCGGCATACCATTTGATACCGCCCCCTGCAGATGCAGTAGCACTCAATACCACTGTGCCCGGTCCGCAATTAAAGCTGTCCCTTTGGGAAGTAATAACAGGCGGCACGCAGGCTGTGGTAAAATTGGTTACGGCCGACCATGCGCTGGTATCGCCGGGTCCACATGCGGCACGTACATAATAACTATAAGCAGTGGCAGGCGTAAGCGGCGGATTAAGGGTATAAGGCTTGCTGGGCGTAAATATAGATGTGCCCGCCGTATTTACATTAAAACCGGCCGGACCGTATTTGATCTGCCATTGGGGTGGTGTTCCGGTTTGTGTCCAGTTAAGCGATGCCGTGGTAGCCGTAACTGCCGTTGCGGTGGGCGCGGTGGGCACGGCACAAAGTACCGGAGTTGAAGTGGTGTAGGTAATACGAACGTCCGAGAGCTTATATAAGGTTCCGTTTGGCGTAGCTAAACTTGTTTCTGCAGGATCTGTTCCATCCTGGTTTCTTGCCGCCGACCTGTTGGCTATACTCGAGTTACCAGCAATACCCTGAGCACTACCGCTACCACCATAATCCGATTTAACCATGATCATTAAATTATCGGCTGTATAACTGAAAGGTGTGGTTAGGGTGATCATCTTCCAGCCCACGGTATTGTCCTGTGTGGTATTCCCGTCGAACAGAGTGCTTAAGCCCCCGGTATAGGTCGTCGAATTCCAGGCAACCCCGGGAGCCGCGGGAACCGTGGTAGCCGTAGTAGTACGCATCCATACTTTAGTGGGCTTGGTCCTTGAAGCGGCAGTATTGTTTTTATAATACTCGATAGCTGTAATATTTCCGTATGCACCGATTTCCGACTGCAGGTACAATTCGGCATTTCGCTGATAACCGTAAAGATGAACCAATGTGCAATAGGTAGTGGTGCCTCCGGTAGTCGTCCCTATCGTTACCACAGGGTCTATCGTAACAGGGAATACACGACCGGAAGCCTGCAGCCAGGCCGCTCCGATACTGCTGCTTACTTCAATTCCCCCTTGTACAAAAGTTACCTGGTAGCTCCCCCTGTAGACATGTTTATTGATCAACAACTGTTGTTGCGCCGAGCGCTTTTCGGCAGGCAGACCTATAATATCGAATACCTCTTCCCTGGTAATACCATGGTCAAAAACGATGATATCACCAAAGTTGATTTGTTCCGGGTTGCCGGGAACAAGAATAGAAAAACTGTTGGTTTCGAAATTACTATGATGGACCTGACCGGTACTGCTTATTACCTGCCAGCCGCTTTTCAGCGGTATAAATTGAGAGAACGCAACCTGCCCGTTTGCAGAAAGGCCAGCGATATCAGGGCTGAGGGCATGAATAATCGTATTGTTCTCTACACCGCCGTTTACTACTACAAATTCTTCGGTAATATTGGGATAGATGCCCGGATAAGTAAGATTACTGCCGTCAGCAGCAACAACGGCGGCCTGCGCATGCGGAACATATTCCCGCAGCGTATTCGCATCCTTATAAGTATGCTTCGGATTTTTCCACCATTCAAAGGATAGTTGGGCTCCCGCCTGCAATTTCACAGGCGCTACCCCGGCAGTTCCCGGGAAAAAACTTTTAACCTCATTGGTCAGGTTTACATAGCGGTAAGGATTATTGAGGGCAGGGTTGGAAGTAATAGCCATGTCTATATCCTGCCAGGCGCCAAGGGCATCCTGGTAATGAATCCCCCCCGGCATAACCTGGGCAGTAGCCGTGCCATTACCGTTGGAAAAATGTTTTGTAGTCCGGCTTCGCTTTTCGAGTATCTCCTGCGCCGGCGTATAACCGCCGAAAATACCTGCTTTTCCCCACCGTTGATCGAGCCTGGACCGGTTACCGCAAACAGGCGTTGATGCAGTACCGGCCTCCTTTAAGTTGCCTGGGACCTGTGCAGGAGCAGTAAGCGAAAAAAAAGTAGTAGCAAACAGGAGCAATAGCATTTGCTTCGTGATGTAGTTTTCTGACATAAGATCGACCTTTTAGAAGAAGAGACGCGTGTAAGCCATCGCGCTTAAAATGGTTGCCCGGATGTGCTTACCCAGGCTAAACTTAATGCCATTTATTGGTCGTTCCTAGTAGCTTTACACTAATTAACGCTTATATGTATTTAATAAAAAAAATAATTGTATTAATTAACTAAAACAAACAAATGTATATTGCTCCTGTTTTAAATCATGCCCCTTAAAGCGGATCATGACGCCCGGCAACAGCATTCCAGATTCATCAAAACATTAAAAAACCGGAGCATCACCCTGTTGCGCAGGGTAATACTCCGGTCGGTTCAATGCCGGCTTGTATTAGTCTTCCGATTTATTCTTCAGCATGGTGAGCAGCACATAGGCATTATGCGTAACTAACTCATTGCCGGGTACCGCCGCTTGTAAGGCGGTAAATCCTGCCGCGCTGGCGCCCGTAGCCACGGGCACCAGGGTAAAGGATTTGCGGTCGTTTGTCGTAAACACATACCGCTTACCCTGCCAGCTTACAAGCCCCCCATCAGGAACGGCGCTTACCACCTGATCGTTCAGTTCGATCTCGCCACTTACGAAATTACCCGCAAGCAGGCCGGCGACCGGCTTTTCCAGATGACAATGTACGGCCACTGCCCGGTCGTCGTCGAGGTTATGCGCTACATAGGCCACCCGGGTGCGGAACTTCTGGTCGGGCTTGTTGTTTAAGGCACAGGTCACTACCTGCCCGGGTTTGAGGTTCTGGGCATCGTTCTCAAAAACGCGTAAGTTGATATGCAGCTCCGAAGGATCGATCAGCTCAAACAGGACATCGGTAGGCGCTACATATTTACCCTGGTTAACATTAACCTTGCTGATATACCCCGAAACTGGTGCATAAACAGCTACCGTACGCGACAACGTGCCTTCGCTGAGTTTATCGGGATTGATACCGATAAGCCTTAACTTTTCGCCCAGGGCTTTAAGCAGGACCTTCTGGCTTTCATAAGTAGCAGTGGCCTGCTGCAGCGTACGCTGGCTGTTCGATTCGGTCTGACTGAGCAGTTGCTGCCGCTCGAAGTCGGCCCGGTCGAAGTTGAGTTTCGATTTAGCCGTAAGATAATCCTGTTGCAACTGTACAAAGCCCTGGTCTTCGATTGTAGCCATTACCTGGCCCTTGCGCAATTGCATACCGGGCAACAGGTTGATGCTGCGTATATAACCGCCCATCGGGAAACTAATGGTATGCATATTGGCCGGTGGTACATCCACAACACCGTTTACCCTTAAGGTTGCGGAAATGGTGCGTTGTTCGGGCTGCCCTACCTGTAATGCGGCGTTCCGGTACTGTTCGGGACTTAGCGTAATGGTATTGTCTTCTGCCGGTTTTGTCTTTACCGCCGCAGCCTGCTTTTGAGGCTCTCCCTTGCAGGATGCCAGGAGCGCCAGTACAGGCAGTATATAAAAAAGTTTGTGGGTCATGATCTTTGTTTTAATTCGTTCCTTTTAAACGTTCGATTTCGAATGTGGCTTCATTGAGTTGCTGTACCGCATCATAGTATTGCGCCTGTATACCGAATGCCTGGTTGACCAGGATCACCCAGTCCAGGTAATTAATCTCACCGGCATCGAGCCGGTTACCGGCCGTGGCAATGATCATCTGCGCATTGGCCAATAAGACCTGCCTGCTGGCCTGTACCCGGCCCACCTGATAGCGGTAACGTGCAAGGGCCGCGCCCAGCTCGGCGCCCAGCCGGCTGCGGGTATCTTCCAGTTCCTGCTCCCGGAACCGCAGGTTGGTTTTGGCAGCCTTAATCCTTGCGGCGCCAGCCCCCCAGAACAGGGGAATACCAATGCCCAGGCTTACCGACTGGAAGCGGTCGGCCGGTGCATAGAACACATCGGACCTGTCGGGCAAGGTTTGCCAGCCTCTTAAGGACATATTGGCGTAACCAAGTGTCAGCGCCGGCAACAGCTTTTGCTTTTCGAGGCGGTAGGCTGTTTCGCTTTGCAAGCGGCCGGCCTGCTGCAGTTGCAGTTGCGGACTGCCCGATACCGTGCTGTCCGGCAGGAAGGCGCTATTATAATAAACGATACTATCTGCGGCAGGAACCAGCACCGAATCCGTACCGGTAAGATAGGCCAGCTTTAGCCTGCAGGCCTCCTCCTCTGCCAGCAATTCCTGCAGCTGCAGGTAGATCTGCATGCGCTGACTGGTAGCCGTACCGGATTCCAGGCGATCGGCATCGCCTGCCTTAAAACGGTTAAGCGCCTTATCGGCGAAACGGATATAAATACTATCGGCATGCTGCAATACCTGCTTCCGTTCCTCCAGTAACAATAACTGGTAAAAAACGCGCTTCAACTCCGTACGAAGCTCACCGGCCTGGTTCAGCGTTTGTTTACCGGCATAGACTTCATTGGCCCGCAACAGTTTCTTTTGCTGCATATACACCGTTGGAAACTGGAACGACTGGCTAATGGCAAACCGGGTATCTTTAGCTGCGCTGTTCAACTGGCCATACTCTGCGGCGACCAGCATTTTATCCGGGTCGAATGCCGTACGGGATAATTGCTGCTGATGCGTTTCGGCGAGCCGGTAGGCCTTCAGCGACAGGTTATGCTGTTGTTGTAAAGTAATGGCCTGCTGCAGCGTTACCCGCTGTTGCGCATAACCCGCTGTACCCAGCGTACCCAGCAAAACCAGTAACACAGCTACTTTGCGCGGCTTACGAAAAAAACCGAAGCCCCTTTCGAAGAGGATATAAAACACAGGCAATACAAACAATGTGAGTAAGGTAGATACGATCAACCCGCCGATCACCACGGTGGCAAGTGGCTTTTGTACCGCGCCACCCGCACCGGTGCTCACCGCCATGGGTATAAAACCCAGCGATGGCACGAGGGCCGTCATCAACACCGCACGCAGCTTGGATTTGGTGGCATGGATCACGATACGGTCTTCGTCGGTCCAGCCCATTTTTTTAAGCCGGTTAAATTCGGTAACCAGCAGGATACCATTCAGCACCGCCACGCCGAACAGGGCAATAAACCCTACACCGGCAGAAATACTAAAGGGCAGATCGCGCAGCCAGAGCGCCAGGATACCGCCAATAGCGGATAAGGGGATAGCCGTATAGATCAACAATCCCTGCTTGACCGAATTAAAAGCGAAATACAATAAGAGGAAGATCATGAGCAGGGCCACAGGCACCACAATGCTCAACCGCTCTTTGGCCGCATTCATATTTTCGAACGAACCGCCGTAGACCAGTTTGTAATCTGCCGGCAGCTTGAGTTGTTGCTGTACCTTTTGCTGCAGCTCCGTTACGATCGACTGTACATCGCGGCCACTTACGTTAAAGCCGATTACGATACGACGGCGCGTGTTTTCGCGCTGGATCTGGTTTACGCCTTCCACCTCTTCGATCTGCGCCACTTCCGACACCGGTATCTGTACTCCACCCGGCGCGGGGATCAGCAGGTTGCGCACGTCTTCCAGGTTCTGCCGCGCATCGTTATCCAGTCTTACCACCAGGTCGAAGCGCTTCTCGCCTTCAAATACCTGGCCGGCAGCCTGGCCCGCAAAACCCGCATTTACCGCGCGGTTCACGTCCTGCACATTCAGGCCATAGCGGGCCATGGCATCGCGGTCGTAGCGGATAACCACCTGCGGCATACCGGTAACGGTTTCTTCATAGATATTGATCGCACCGGGCACGGTCTGGATAATGCCGTTGAGCCGGTGGGCATAAGCGGCAAGCGAGTCCAGGTTTTCGCCGAATATCTTACAGACCACATCCTGCCGGGCGCCGGTCATCAGTTCGTTAAACCGCATCTGTACCGGGAACTGGAAACCCACGGTGATGCCCGGTACGGCATTAAGGGCTTTGGTCATTTTCTCCGACAGTTCGGGGAAAGAACGGGCCGATGTCCATTCGTTCTTGGGTTTCAGGATCACCATCATATCGCCGGCTTCAAAAGGCATAGGATCGGTGGGGATCTCGGCGCTGCCGATCTTGGTCACAACCTTGGTTACCTCGGGAAACTGCTGCAACAGGATGGCCGATGCCTGCTGCGTATATTTGATCGTATTGTTGAGGTTGCTGCCGGTAAGCAGGCGGGTCTCTACCGCGAAGTCGCCCTCTTCGATCTGGGGGATAAACTCGCCGCCCAGGCTGCCCAGCAACAGGATCGCCGCGGCAAGCAGTGAAAGCGTAACTGCTATGATCGTTTTCGGGTAACGCATTACCTTTTTAAGCAGGGGCTGGTATTTACGCTCCAGCCATATACTCATCTTATCGGCCAGCGTAGGCTTGTGCCGCAGCTTCTTGTTCAGGAACAAGGCATTCATCATCGGCACATAGGTAATCGACAGCAGGAAAGCGCCCAGTATAGCAAAAGCAATGGTCCAGGCCATAGGCTTGAACATTTTGCCTTCGATACCCTGCAGCGAAAGGATCGGGAAATAAACGATCAGGATAATGATCTGGCTGAATACAGCCGATTTGATCGTACCGGAAGTGGAATGCTCCACCTCTTTATCCATCTGTACCTGGTCGAGCCGCTCCGTACCCCTGAAATGATGGGAATGCGAAAAGCGGTGCAGGATGGCTTCTACGACGATTACCGAGCCATCGACAATAAGGCCGAAGTCAATTGCGCCAAGACTCATCAGGTTGCCGCCCACCCCAAACATATTCATCAGGATAATGGCAAAGAGCATGGATAAAGGGATTACCGAGGACACGATAAGCCCCGCCCGCAGGTTACCCAGGAAGAAGACCAGCACAAAAACCACGATGAGCGCGCCTTCGAGCAGGTTATGCTCTACTGTGCTGATCGCGTTGTCTACCATTTTGGTACGGTCGAGGAAAGGTTCGATCACGACACCTTCGGGTAAGGACTTCTGGATCTCGGCAATCTTCTCCTTGACCCGTTTGACCACCTGGGAGGCATTTTCACCTTTCAGCATCATGACCACCGCGCCGGCCACTTCGCCTTTATCGTTATAGGTCATAGCGCCGTAACGGATAGCCGATCCATAACGCACCTCGGCCACATCACGCACCAGGAGCGGCATACCGTCCGGCAGGCGTTTTACCACGATCTTGCGGATATCGTCGAGGCTGCGGGTCAGGCCCTCGCTGCGGATGTACAATACCGTAGGGCCCTTTTCGATATAAGCGCCACCGGTATTTTCATTGTTACGCTCCAGCGCATCGAATACCTCGGCAATAGTGATACCGGCGGCTTTGAGCCGGCCCGGGGTTACGGCGATCTCGTATTGCTTGAGCCGGCCGCCGAAGCTGGAAACCTCGGCCACGCCCGGCGTACCCATTAACTGGCGGCGTACGGTCCAGTCCTGCAGGGTACGGAGCTGCATGGCATCGTAGCGGTCTTCATAACCGGGTTTGGGCCGTACTACATATTGATAAATCTCACCCAGACCAGTGGATACAGGCGCCAGTTCGGGCGCACCGATACCCTGTGGCAGGTCGCGCGTTACCTGTTGCAGCCGTTCGTTGACCTGTTGCCGGGCCCAGTACAGGTCTGTTTCGTCAGTAAAAACAAGAGTCACCAGCGATAAGCCGAACCGGGAAAAACTCCGGATCTGTTTAAGGCCGGGAATATTACTACAGGCCTGTTCGACCGGGAAACTAATGAGCCGTTCCACATCGGGAGCGCCCAGGGAGGGAGATACCGTAAGCACCTGTACCTGGTTATCGGTAATATCGGGTACGGCATCGATAGGCAGCCTGGTTACTTCGTAAGCGCCCCAGCAAACCAGGGCAAGTACGAACAGGCCGACGACCAGCTTATTCCTTACGGAAAAGCTGATAATCTTGTTCAGCATAAAAATAAGTTTAGAAATACACAAATAGCAGGATACCTGCGGCAGGAGCCGCGGGTAAGCAGGTATCATTAACCTGCCGCCGGTAAGGATACCGGGTTAAGCTACAGGGTACAGTCTGGGGGGACGCAACAAGTCGTGCGGACTGGCTTCGGGCAGGTAACAATGCCGGGGCCACCCATAAACGATGCTGTAATATAAAACAGGCGGCAATAAAAGCGCCGGTGCTACAGGAGGATAAACGTCGAAATGTACATGATGCGCCACGTGTTTGAAAGGAAGCTGGTTGTCCTGTTCCTCGTCGTGGTCGGGCAGATCCTTGCCCCAGTAATGCATCCGAAGGAAACCGATCAGCGATATACTGTTGTCGCGTTGCTGGTGTTCGTGGAAATGCCGGAAAAGAAAATTGATCTTACACAACTGGCCGAACGAAGTATTCCCTACTACCATAACCACTAACAGGATGTAGAGTAATACTTTTTTCATGGGCGCAAAATTAAGTCATATCCTTTAAAGAAGCGCCAGGTGCACGCAACATAAAAATAAAAATTGTGTAGCCGGCTCGTTAGCAAGCGCAGCCAGGGCGGCCATCCTAAAAACTTAACATAAGCCCGTATTATGGCTTCGTGCTGCAAGCCGCCCTGGGAGCCGGTTACAAGCCGGGGTATCCAAGCTGACGTTGGGTAAAGCGCTAACATCCACTACATGATTATTGCAAAATTTCCAATTCCGCCATCATGGGCATGCCGGCGCAAACGCAAGCCAGCAAAGGCATATAAACAGATAAGCATATACATGATCTAAGCCCGGCTGCGGGATTAACAATTGCTTTATGTGCGCCGTGATACAAGTTTACCTAGCTTTGGCGCCGGAAATGAAACTGCTGATCAGGTTTTTACTGCTGTTGAGCCTTTCGCTGGTAAGCGAACATAGCGTATTTGCGGATTCGCAGCCTGTCCGTGTCCCCCAACCTATCCCCGTTCTTAAAGGGATAACCGCACCTGCCAGCGAGCTGCAGCAACACGATGCCGTTAATGCAGAAACCCTGAAAGCGCAGAAAAAGACGCATCGTAAAAATAACCGTAAACTGGTCCTCATCGATGATGAAGACGATGAAACAGTAAGTTTAAAAAAATATAAAAACGGCAAACCTGCTCCCTTCCTCCCTGCAGGTCATCTTATTGCCACAGCCTTCTACCAACTGTCCTCCGGTCTTCCTGGTCTACCGGATGATAACTCCCTGCTACCCGACCAGGATCGCTTTTCCGCGCCCTGCAACAGGCTTTATGTCCTGTTCCGGGTATTCCGGATCTGATCCCGTTTACAGGCAGGCCGTCCTGCATTTTTTTATTACGCAACGCTACACGCAGCCTGTATTCGCTAATGCAGCCTGATGCAGCGCCGGGACCCCTGTGTGCATCCTCCAAAAAAAATTCCCCAAGAAACATACGGTTAAACAATAAACAACATGAACAAAAAGCTCATGCTTATGGGCCTGTGTGCCCTCGTTGGCTATACAAGCTGCAAAACTTCTGAAAAAGAAAAAGAAGTGGAGACCAAACTTTTAGCGACCAGCCCTTTGCAGGTGGATACCGCGATCTACACCGATTATGTATGCCAGATCCGCTCGATCCGGCATATCGAACTCAGGGCCCAGGAACGGGGTTACCTCGAGAAGAGTTATGTAGACGAAGGACAGTTTGTACGAAAGGGCCAGTTGCTGTTCCAGATCATGCCGCAGCTCTACGGCGCCGAAATGGAGAAGGCTGCTGCCGAAGTTAATTTTGCAGAAATCGAATACCAGAATACCAAGAAACTTGCAGACAGCAATATCGTGGCGCCTAACGAGCTGGCGATGTCAAAAGCCAAACTCAACAAGGCCAAAGCCGAGCTGTCGCTGAATAAAGTACACCTGCAGTTTACCGAGATCAGGGCGCCGTTCGACGGCATTATCGATCGCTTGCAGGTAAGACCCGGCAGCCTGGTGGATGAAGGCGCCCTGCTGACCACCCTGGCCGACAACAGTCATATGTGGGTTTACTTCAACGTACCTGAAGCCGAATACCTCGACTACAGTACTAAAGAAGCCCGCGATACGCCCAAGGTAAGCCTGCAGATGGCCAACCACCAGATGTTCCCTTATCCCGGTGTTGTCGAAACCATAGAAGCCGACTTCGATAATGAAACCGGCAATATCCCCTTCCGTGCCACCTTCCCCAATCCCAAAGGCCTGCTGCGCCATGGTGAAACAGGCACTATCAAAATGCTGGTACCGCTTAAAGGCGCCGTTATCATCCCGCAGAAAGCCACCTTCGAGATACTCGATAAAAAATACGTGTTCGTGATCAACAAGGACAACCAGGTTAAAACAAGAGAGATCACCGTTGGCGCAGAAATGGAAAACCTCTACGCGGTTAAAGGCCTGGCCCCCACGGATAAGATCCTGCTGGAAGGCCTGCGCAAAGTAAAAGAGAATGATAAGATCAAGTATGATTTCCGCGAGCCCCGCACAGTGATGTCGCAGCTAAACCTGCATGCAGAATAATTCAAGCCAAAAAAACAAGACCATGTTTAATAAATTCATTCAAAGGCCGGTGCTTGCAATTGTGATGTCTGTTGTCATCATCTTTATGGGCATCCTGGCCATCAATACCCTACCGGTATCACAGTTTCCTTCTATTGCCCCGCCTATGGTGGTGGTAAACGTAGCCTACCCCGGCGCCTCCGCCGACGTACTCGTTAACTCGGTGCTGATCCCCATGGAGAAAGCCATTAACGGTGCACCGGGCATGAAATATATGACCTCCGACGCGACCAGCGCCGGTGAAGCGACCATCCAGGTGGTGTTCGATCTCGATGTAGATCCCAACCAAGCGGTGGTTAACGTAAAAAACCGCATCGAACAGGTCACCAACAGGCTACCCGAACTGGTACAACGCGAAGGGCTCGTGGTGAGTTATACCTCGCCCAACATGCTGATGTATGTAAACCTTTACAGTAAAGATCCCAAAGCCAACGAAAACTTCCTGTACAACTTTGCCGGTGTAAACCTCATTCCTGAGCTGAGCAGGCTTAAGGGCGTAGGTAGCGCCAAGATCCTGGGCAGCCGCCAGTATGCGATGCGTATCTGGCTGAAACCCGACCGTATGCGGGCTTACAACGTATCTACCGAAGAAGTCATGAGCGCATTGGCCGAACAAAGCATTATCGGTTCGCCGGGCCGCCTCGGACAAAGCTCCGGTAAACACTCCCAGGCGCTCGAGTATGTACTGACCTATCCCGGCCGCTATAATAAACCGGAACAATATAAGGATGTGATCGTAAAGGCCAATGCCAACGGCGAACTGCTGTACCTGAAAGACATTGCCGACATTGAACTGGGCAGCGAGTTCTACGATATCTATTCCAATATGGATGGCCACCCTTCGGCAGCGATCACACTTAAACAGACTTACGGCAGTAATGCCAGCGATGTAATCAAAGAGGTAAAAGCCAAACTCGAAGAGATTAAAGCCAGCTCCTTCCCGCCGGGCATGGACTACCAGATCAGCTACGACGTATCGCACTTCCTCGACGCCTCTATCGAAAAGGTAGTGCATACCCTGGCCGAAGCCTTTATCCTGGTGGCCATCGTGGTATTCCTCTTCCTCGGCGACTGGCGCTCTACCCTCATCCCTACCCTCGCGGTACCGGTATCGCTGATCGGCGCCTTTATCTTTATGAAGCTGCTGGGCCTTACCATTAACCTGATCACACTGTTTGCCCTCGTACTCGCTATCGGTATCGTGGTAGATAACGCCATCGTGGTGGTGGAAGCGGTACACAGTAAAATGGCCGAAGAGCACCTGACCCCGTACAAGGCCGTGAAAAAAGTATTACAGGAGATCAGCGGCGCCATTATCGCCATTACCATGCTGATGACCGCGGTGTTTATACCGGTGGCCTTTATGAGTGGCCCCGTAGGTATCTTCTACCGCCAATTCTCCATCACTATGGCAACCTCGATCGTGATCTCCGGTGTGGTAGCCCTTACGCTTACCCCGGTGCTCTGCGCCATGCTGCTGAAAAACACCCATGGCCAGCCCCGTCGGAAAACACCGATTAACCGCCTGCTGGACGCCTTCAACAACTGGTTCGAACGGCTTACCGGACGTTACGCCAATTTCCTGGGACTCATCGTAAACCGCCGGGTGGTTACCTTCGGCCTGCTGATCGCTTTCTGCGGCGGCATATGGATTACGGGCAACAGCCTGCCTTCGGGCTTTATACCCAACGAAGACCAGGGCCAGATCTATGCGATCATACAAACACCTCCGGGCTCGACCCTGGAACGTACCAACGACGTATCGCACCAGCTGCAGCATATTGCAGAACATGTGGAAGGCGTACAATCGGTATCGGCATTGGCGGGTTATGAAGTACTGACCGAAGGCCGTGGTTCCAACGCCGGCACCTGCCTTATTAATCTTAAAGACTGGTCGGACCGGAAACACTCGGCCAAAGAGATTATCGAAGAGCTGGAACAACAAGCCAAAGCGATACCCGGCGCCACCATCGAATTTTTCGAACCACCGGCGGTACCGGGTTATGGCGCTGCGGGCGGCTTCTCGCTGCGCCTGCTCGACAAGACCAACTCGGGCGATTACGAAGCCTTCGGCAAGGTGAATGACGAATTTATGGCAGCCCTCAAAAAACGGAAAGAGCTGACGGGGCTGTTTACCTTCTTCGCCGCCAACTACCCGCAATACGAAATCGAGATCGACAATAAAGCAGCCATGCAGAAAGGCGTATCGATCGGTACGGCCATGAACAACCTGTCGATCCTGATCGGTAGTACCTATGAACAGGGCTTTATCCGTTTCGGCAACTTCTTTAAGGTATATGTACAGGCCGCTCCCGAATACAGGGCCCTGCCCGACGACCTGCTGAAGTTGTATGTAAAGAATAACCGTGATGAGATGGTACCCTATTCGGCCTTTATGAAGATCAAAAAGAAACAGGGCCTCAACGAGATCACCCGCTTCAACATGTATACCGCCTCGGCGATCAACGGCGCCCCGGCTATCGGTTACAGTAGCGGCGAGGCCATCAAGGTGATCCAGGAAGTAGCCAAGAGCACCCTGCCCAGGGGCTATGGTATCGACTGGCTGGGTCTTTCGAAAGATGAGGCCGAACGCGGTAATGAAGCACTGTACATCTTCCTGATCGTACTGGCCTTCGTATACTTCGTACTGGCTGCGCAATACGAGAGCTTTATTATCCCGCTTGCCGTAATCCTTTCTTTACCGGTAGGGGTATTCGGTGCGTTTATGCTGCTCAAGATGATGGGGCTATCGAACGATATCTACGCCCAGGTAGGCCTTGTAATGCTTGTGGGGTTACTGGGTAAGAATGCGGTACTGATCGTGGAGTTTGCCGTGCAGAAACACCAGCAGGGCTCCACCATATTGGAAGCCGCCATCGAAGGCGCTAAAATCCGTTTCCGCCCGATCCTGATGACCTCCTTCGCCTTTATCGCGGGCCTTATTCCCCTGCTCTTCGCAACGGGTCCGGGCGCGCTGGGCAACCGTACCATCGGCGCCTCATCGGCAGGTGGTATGTTGCTGGGTACCTTGTTCGGCGTTATCGTCGTACCGGGACTGTACTACATCTTTGCCAACCTGGCAGAAGGCCGGCAGCTGATCCGCGACGAGGATGAAGTGCCGCTGACCGAAGACCTGACGGGCAATAAAATGAAAAAGAAAAAAAGGAAACTGAAACTGTTCAAAAGCAGGAAAGAGGCCGACGACCAGGCTCCTGAAAAAAATGATAACCATGAGTAATAACCGCATCAGTATTTATAAGTATTGCAGCATCGCTTGCCTGTCGCTGGTTTACGGCGCATGCGGCATACCGAAACTGGCCGAAAAGACCGAGCAGAAAAACGTACCGGCAGTATATGCAGGCGATACGGCAACCGATAGCATCAACACCGCAAAGCTAAGCTGGAAGGCTTTTTTCACCGATCCTTACCTGGAGGCGCTTATCGACACAGCACTGGTTCGCAACCAGGAACTGAACATTACGCTGCAGGAAATCGAGATCAGCCGCAACGAGATCAGGGCCAGGAAGGGCGAATACCTGCCCTTTGTAGGACTGAAAGCCGGCGCGGGCTTAGAGAAAGTAGGCCGTTATACCAGCCAGGGTGCGGGCGATGCCTCCACCGAGATTACACCGGGCAGAGAAGTCCCGGAGGCCCTGCCTGATTATAGGATCGCATTGCAGGCCAGTTGGGAGATCGATATCTGGAAAAAACTGCGTAATGCCAAAAAGGCCGCAGTATCGCGTTACCTGGCTACCGTAGAAGGCAGGAACTTCCTGCTTACCAACCTGATCGCCGAAGTAGCCAACAGCTATTATGAACTGCTGGCACTGGATAACCAGCTGGCGATCGTGAAGCAGAATATCGACATCCAGAACAATGCCTTAAGGATCGTAAAACTGCAAAAAGAAGCCACGCGGGTTACCGAACTGGCTGTACGGCGTTTCGAAGCCCAGGTACTGAATACCCAAAGCCTGCAATATGGTATCCGGCAGAAGATTACCGAGACCGAGAACCGGATCAATTTCCTGCTGGGGCGCTACCCGCAACCCATAGCAAGGAGTACGCAGGAGATGGAAACCCTGGTGCCTACGGTCATACAGCCCGGTATGCCGGCACAGCTTATGGCCAACCGGCCCGATATCCGGCAGGCAGAGCAGGAACTGGCCGCTGCCAGGCTGGATGTAAAAGTGGCCAAAGCACGCTTCTATCCCTCGCTGGGCATTTCAGCGTCTATCGGCTACCAGGCCTTCGATCCTTCTTACCTGATCAAGACACCGCAATCGCTGCTGTATTCGATAGCAGGCGACCTGGTGGCGCCCTTGATCAACCGTAATGCGATTAAGGCGACGTATTATACCGCCAATGCCAAACAGGTACAGGCCGTATTCAATTACGAACGTACGGTGTTGAATGCCTATATCGAGGTGGCCAACCGCTTGTCGCGGATCGGTAATATAAAACAGAGCTATGACCTGAAAGCGCAGCAGG
The DNA here is from genome assembly GCF_003014535.1 of Taibaiella chishuiensis. Classification (GTDB taxonomy): domain Bacteria; phylum Bacteroidota; class Bacteroidia; order Chitinophagales; family Chitinophagaceae; genus Taibaiella; species Taibaiella chishuiensis. The sequence continues at coordinate 214,996 of NZ_PYGD01000006.1, forward strand.
TAAAGGCTTTACTGCAATCAGTAGACATATCGAACACCTTGTTTAAATCGGCACAGGCCGACTATATGGAAGTACTGATGACCCAGCGCGATGCCTTGGAATCAAGGTTCGAACTGATCGAAAGCAAGAAACAGCAGATGAATGCCCTGGTGGATATCTACCAGGCCCTTGGCGGCGGTTGGCAATAACCACACCCGTTTCCAAAAAAATCAGAGCGGCAGCCTTGGGCTGCCGCTCCTTTTTTATCCCGTATGGGCCGGACAACAGGTCAGGCTTGTTTCTTCTGCGATAAGATCCATTCCCGTACCGGGGCCGCCGCGGGTTGCCAGCCCAGGAGCTGCCGGGCCTGCAATGCCCGTACACGGCTATTGGAGCCCAGGGCAAAACGTGCCCAATCGCCCAGTTCGGCAAGGGCATCGCCCGCAGGCCAGGAGCGGGTCGCACCGCCAAAACCCAGGGCTTCGCTGACATAACCCGCCAGTTCTTTATACGACGCTTCGCCGTTTTCGGCAAAGAAGTAAGACCCGGTGGGCGCTTGTTCCAATGCCAGTTGGTACAGGGTTACCAGGTCGGCGATATGTACATTGGACCAGCGATTAAGGCCTTCGCCCATATAGATGCCTATACCTGCCTCCTGCGACTTGCGAAAGACGACCGGCAACTGATCGCTGGACACATCGAGGCCCAGGCTTTGTCCATATACCATCGAAGGCACGATCACCACAGTACGGATCCCCCTTTCCCTGCCGGCATGGAGTACCCGTTCATTAAGGGCAACGCGGGCCCTGCGGATGTCCATCGGGGTAAACGGAGTGGTCTCGTCGTAGATAAACGGGCTTTCCGTTGCGCCCAGCGCATCATCGCCAACAACACTGGATCCGGAGGTATGTATAAAAGTTTTGCCGGTTCCTTCAAGCGCCTGTAACATCACCGCGACGGCCTGCTCGTGGTCTGCATCTGCCGTATGGATCACCGCATCGCTTTGGGCCGCATATTGCGCCAGCAATGCTACGTCGTCCAGGGTACCCACTACGGGCATTATGCCCAGAGCCTGCACAGCTGCGGCTTTTTCCGGGTTGCGGACCAAGCCGTAAACGGCATGCCCCTTGTTCTTTAAATGAACGGCAACAGAACTACCGATGTATCCTGTTGCGCCTGTTAAAAAGATATTCATGCGTATGTATTTTAATCCGGCAAAATTCCAGTAGTTTCATCTATTATTAAAATAACCTGGATTATACCATTCAATTATAATTATTATAAACACAACTAAAGGTCCTCTTCAAATGGACGTTATTTTTTGCACTATTTTACATAAATTATAGTTATTTCGCAGTGTTAATAAATGCTATCGTTTTATCTTGTATGCCGATAGCAATGGTACAAGGCGCACATGCCTGATGGCTGATTTTACTGATTATTATTCTCTACATTATGTCAAAATCTACAATGCTGGCTACATTGGCGCTGGTCCTGCTGGGACCTGCTGCAACACAAGCCGCGGATAACTACTGGAGCCGTTTCGAAGGGAAAGAGGCCCCTTCCCGTTCCCCGATGACCGTTAAGCCGAAAGATTATCGGGTTTTCGCACTCGACCAGGCGCGCATGCAAAGCTTCCTGAACAGCCTGCCGGCCAACGATCAGCAGGCCCGTGCCCTAACCTTGCCCACGCCGGGCAATGGCTTCCGTACCTTCAGGGTATGGGAAACACCCGTTATGGAGCCCGAATTGGCCCGTCAATTCCCCGAAATCCGCACCTATACCGCAGTTGCCGAGGATGATCCGAATGTAACCGCAAAAATAGACTATACCCTGTACGGCTTCCGCGCCATGGTTTACGACGGCAGCCAATCCTTCTTTATCGATCCCTACAGCAGGGATGCTGACGGTTTTTACCTCGCCTTTTATACCGATAAAATAACCCAGTCGTTCCAGGGCAACTGCGGGCTCAATACCGACCTGCCCGCCCCGGATAACGGCGCACGCACAACGGTAAACGAAGGCAATGATTTCCAGAACCTGAAAAAGACCAATGGCAGCCAACGCCGTACTTTCCGCCTTGCCCTCTCCTGCACCGGCGAATATGCGATATCCGTAACCGGCGTCGCTACGCCTACGGTAACGCAAACCATGAACATCATCGTGAGCACGGTTAACCGTATGAACGGGGTGTATGAACGCGAGGTATCCGAAAGCTTTAAACTGGTTGCCAATAACCAGAACATCGTTTACGTAAACCCTGCTACTGATCCGTTCAGTACGGCAGAAGCCAACAGTAACCAATCGCTGCTTAACCGCGGCGGTAATATCGATACCGTAATCGGTGTACAGAACTACGATATCGGGCATACACTCAGCACTGTAGGCGGCGGTATCGCCCAGCTCAATACCTTATGCGCAGCCAGCAACAAAGGCTTTTCGGCCAGCGGTTCCGGCGGCCCCGACGATATCATCGCCATTACCCACGAGCTTGCCCACCAGCACTCTGCCAAACATACCTTCCAGTCCAAAGGCGGCCAATGCGGCGGCCAGCAAAGCGAGCAGGATGGCTACGAACCCGGTGGCGGCGGTACCCTGATGGCCTATGCCAATGTATGTACCGGCGATGTGGTACAGGAAGGACAAAGCCTGTACTGGCATGTAAACAGCCTGAGGCAGATTACCACCTATGTAGCCACGATCCCGACCTGCGGCAGTACCGTAACCGGCAATGCCCCGGTAACCGTACCGGCTGTCAGCAGCACGCCGCTGTTTATCCCGAAAGAAACCCCTATAGAACTGACCGCACCGCTGGCAACTATAGCAGGCACCGCGCAGATCACCTATTGCTGGGAACAATATGATATCGGCAATGCCGGTGGTAAGGAAGCCGAAAACGGCGATGCCACAGAAGGCCCGTCCTTAAGGTCTTTCTACCCCGATACCAGCCGTTCCCTTTCCCACCCGCCGGTAAGCACCATCATCAACAATATGTATGAAGAGCCCGGTGAACGCCTGCCCAAAAAGGTACGCGACCTTAATTTCAAATTAACGGTAAGAAGCCTGAACCAGGGTTGGGGTACCTTTAATACGACCGATAACAGCCTGGTGTTAAAAGTAGATGCCAATGCCAGCAAATTCAGGGTTACTTCGCAAGCCGACCCCGAAACCTGGGAACCCGGTCAAACCAAGACCATCCGTTGGGATGTAGGCGGTACAGACGGCGATTCCGTACGCTGCAAATGGGTAAACATCTACCTTTCCCGCGATAACGGAAAAAGCTTCCCCTACCTGCTGGTAGCCAATGCGCCCAATAACGGCAGCTATAATGTGACCGTACCGAATGTATATGCCGAGCAAGCCAGGGTTAAAGTAAAAGGATCGGGCAATGTGTTCTTCGATGTCAACAAAGGCGTGATTAAGCTCAACGGCGATCCGACGGGTATTAAAGACCAGGACAATGAAGATATTGCTGCAGTATACCCCAACCCGGCTACCCGCCAGGTATTTGTCCGCACCAAAACACCAAACGCTACATTCAGGGTGGTGCTGTTCAATATACTCGGACAGCAAATCAGTAAAGGTGACTACAAAGGTGAGTTTACGCTCGATGTGGCCCATCTGCCAAGAGGCGCTTATTTCCTGAGCCTGACAGACAACAATACTGCAAAACAATCGGTTAAAAAGATCGTGCTGCAATAAATGGTATCCTTTTGATACCAGTCAGGATACAGTCTTATATAGTATACTGCAAGGTATAACCAACAATCCGGGCCAATCCCAGTTAAAGGGGATGGCCCGGATTTTTTTAGGTCCGGGTACTATCGATAGCGCGCCTTTGGGAGAACCCGGGCCGCCCAACTAAAGCTTACCAGGGCAATATACGCCAGCTTATCCCCGGGTATTTGCCCCGAATTGCGCTATGGCCCAGTCCTGCAGGGCCTGCGTAACCGGTTTGAGCGATAGCCCTTTTTCCGTGAGCGAATATTCCACCGTAGGCGGTACCGTCGCATAAGCCTGCCGTTTTACGATACCCTTGCTTTCGAGCTGCTTCAGCTCCTGGACCAGCATGCGGGTATTGATCCCGGTTATACTGCGTTCGAGTTCTTTAAAACGAAGCGTCCCGCTCATCAGCGTATTGATAATGGACATGGTCCATTTACCGGAAATAAGGTCCATCGTTTCCCGAAAAGGACAGGGCGCAACTTTTTTGATTTCTTTTTTTGTTTGTAAGGCCATGAGGATCAACAATGCTTTACTTCCTGTTATTATTTACCAAAAAGATAACTACTTGCAAATATAAACCAGGGGTCAGACATTTGCGGTCTAACCAATACCACCCCATATGTCTATAATTGCTATCGAACAATACATAACCACCAGGCTGCCGGGCGCTACCCGGCTTGAAAGCGCCGGTTATATCTTTTATTTCTACGGGCAGGAGCAGATGATGCCCTTTTTGACCCTGGCCACAGCCGACCAGGAGGGCGACCGGGACTCGAACCTCGACCGGGAAGGCGTATACCGGGTAAATATAGGATTGCCCAAAGAACAGTACCAGGGCTTGTTGCCGCATACCGGCGCCGCGCCCGACTATACCGCGCTGAACGTATGGATGCCTCATCCACACTATGCCAAACAATATTATGTATGCATTCTCAACCCCGAAGGCGACAACCTATCCCGGAGCTTCGGGCTGATCGATGCGGCCTACAACCTGGCCCAAAAGCGTTACGAAAAGAAACACGGGGGCTCCGGAAGCATACCCGGAATTTGATCCGCTTCATTGCGATCCGGGGTATTAGGCCCATGCAGCAACGCCATCCCGGATAAGGGATGGCGTTGCTGGTTAATCCTATCCAGGATTAAAGGCAATACTTTATGATCACTAGTTCGTCTTTTCCAGCGTACCTACCTGTGTACCGCAATCCTGTTCGAAGCGTAAGGCGCTTACTTTACCCGTTTCGTCCTTAGTGAAATACAAACGGAAATGATCGGGCTTCTGCTGGATCGTATAGGCGCCGTCGGTTAAGCGGTAAATCCTCAATCGCGGGCCGGAGCCGGAAGGTTGAAGGTAAAGCCCCTTCGGATCCGCTCCCACTACAGCTACCGTACCCGGAGCACGGCCATAACTGCCCATAAGCGTTTGCTCTTCCGTAGCCACAGCCGGGTGGAGGTGCAGGGTTTGCATGGCAGGCCATTGATAAGTATTGGCTATGCTGCGGATCACATCCAGGGCCAGGGTAATCCCATCGTCGGAATTGGTCATTACGATGGCGCCCTGCCCTTCTAAGGTACCGAACAACAAAGCGGTATAACCCGCATTATTACCCGAATGCCAAAAGGCCGATACGTCTTTATATCCTTTCAGGTGCATGCCCAGGCCGGTAGTATTGATCTGCGGCCGCAGCATCTCCCGCAACAGGCTGCTATCGGGAAGTATAGTTGATTGTCCCTTGCGGCCTTTCTGGATCTCCAGCACCAGCAGGGCCAGGTCATAAGATGTAGTCCAGAAGCCGGCTGCAGCCATTTCGGGATATACTTTATATTTCAGTTTTTTATCGACCTTCCCCTTTTCATCATGTCCGCGGGCCATATTGTTATTACCCTGTACGTCGGGGCAACACGCGTAAGTACTGTGTCTCATGTGCAGGGGACTGAACAAAGTAGTGGTTACATATTGCTCAAAGCTTTGCCCGCTAAGGTCTTCGATAAGCTGCTGTACCACCAGGTAGCCGCCGCCTGAGTAACGCTCCGTTTTGCCCGGCTTTGTTTTTACGATCAGTTTCTTTTTTATATTGGCCGGGCGTTCGCCGTTAAGCATTGGTATCAGGCCCGGCAACGGTTGCTGCGGGTCATAACCTTCGAAGCCATAGTCATCGTCGAAACCAGCGGTATGCGACAACAGGTGGCGCAGGGTTACCTCCTGCTCCATACCTTTTGAGGCGGGTATTTTCCAGCTTTTCAATTTCTGGTTTACCGGTTCATCCAGGCCTATGCGTCCTTCTTTTATGAGTTGTAACGCGGCCAGCGCCGTTACCACTTTACCAATCGAGGCACATTGAAACAAGGTGGCCGTATCGACCAGGGAGCCGGGCTCCGAAACATCTTTAAGACCATAACCCCGGGTCCAGGTTATGCGCCCATTGTCGATCACTGTTACGCTGGCTCCATTTACCTTAAGTTCCTTCATCCGCTGGGGAATGGTGTAGGTAACATAATCCATATTGGGTTCGGCAAATATGCCCGCGCGTAGTGATTCTTCTGCGTTTTTTTGTGATGATGCAGGGTCTTGCTGGGCAAAGGTTTGCCAGCTGCCCGCCAGGGCAAGGAGAGATAAAAATAAAGAACGCATGCTTGGTTTGATGGTTTTTAGGGGATTAGCAATATACTGTTTATTTTCATGCCAGATTGCTTCTGCTCTTAACGTTAGGTTTGTTCTTTTAGTATCCGGTCGCCCTGTTTTTCACAGATAATGATTAGATTTGGTTTACCTGTCCGCAACCTCCCTATGCCCGCAAACGACCGATACGTGCCTGTTATACACCGGCAAGCCATTTATTACCGGGTCCTCACATGGCTAACCGGGATATTGCTGTGGTATTGCCCGCTACTGCCGGCATACGCCCAAACGGTATTGCGCCTGGAGCATATCGACCGGATCAGCTACCAGCCCGGCTCCGGGACACTTTCGTTTTATGAGCAGCAAGACACCTTATACCGCCAGGTATTCCCCGTGTTGGGCAACGTGATCGAAAACGGCAGTACACTGCCCCGCAAAACCGGCGCCTGGCAATGGTCACAGGACCTTTTCCACCCTGGCGACAGTATCGTCGACATCAACCAACTGGAAGCGGTCAGCGCAGCTGCGCTCTTCCGGCACCTGCAATACCGGTACCGGGTAACCGAAACCCGTAACGGGGATACCGCATACAGCATCCTGGGCCTGTTCAACCCGGGCAAGGCGCTGATACAAGACATCTACTACGATAAGAGCCGGCGCAACGACAGCAATGTAGTTGTGCCGGAATACGACTTTTACGTAAAAGACTTTGTGCTGCTACAGTTGCGTGCAGACCGGCATATCGTGCTGTACCAACGGGACGAAGGTTTCCTGCTGCCGCTGCACAGTGGTCTGTATATCTTCCTCAAAGATCATGCCTTTCATCGATTACCGGTGGAGCGGCTAAAGGCCGATGTTGCCTGGAAGAAAGAGGAAGAGCAGGTAAAACAAGTGGTACGCAACAACAACCTTCCTAACAATAACTATTTTGTTGAACATACCGATGACAACCGCGAAGTGCTTACCGACGATTTTGGTATCCGGTTATTACCGGGCACTTACGACCGTATAGAACGCACCCGGTATTTCCTGCTCGCCTCACGGGATCAGAAAACCACGGCCTGCAATATATTCCTGGAACCGCTGGCCCGGGAAGATACGGTACGCGCGCATAACCGGCAAAAGCATAGTTACGTATACACCGGGACCGACCTTGCCTGCAAGGAGCTGTTGCCCCCGGTTATGGATAGCATCAGCCGTTTCGACAACCAGGGTTACCTGAAGCTGCTGATCTGCCGCGATGGACTTAAAGGCATCTACCCGGTACATACCGAACCGGCATACCGCTACCTGGGCAAACCCACATCCGGTTTCGTACGGTTCCAACTAAAAAACGGGATAAAGGGCTGGCTTAACCTGCAACTTAAGGAAGAACTTACCGACCAGGATTGACAACAGGCCCAAGGCAGGCGATAAACATAACAACCCGGAGTACAGATTACGACTAAGGTAAAAAGAAGGGCCATCCGCCTTTTACAACAGGATAAAAACAATACAGGCCTTAGCGCCTCGCAGCCAACAGTTGCCGTATTGCGGCCAGGTGACAAAATAACACTACGGGTACTACGAATACCGGCAACCAGCTAAAGGGGAAATACAGGATAGCGATATTGGGCTGATCGAAGGCCAGGCGTTGTATGGGGGAAGGAGCAGCCAGTACCGCGCTCACGACAATATTGATCAGCAAAACAAGACCAGCAAGGTTCCAGGCCAGCAGCAGCCGCCGGTCAGGGCTTTTGCGGCGATGCACATAATAAGCGATCAAGGGGGGCGGAGATACCCGCCAGGATATCAAAATTATGTCCGGCGAAGGTCATAAGGCCCGGTACACAGCGATATACATACAAGCCATACAATACCAGTTCTACCGGGATCCGCACCACATGGATCCAGCTAAGCCTGTATAAAGGCAGCGCATCTATAAACCGCCGTCCGCGCGGCAATATAAACAGCAGTGCGATAACCAGTAAGGCAGGCAGAACTCCCATCCATAAAATAGCAGGGGGAAAGGAACGTGTATCGTCTACATACCGGCCCGATAACGTTAAGGCGGCCTGAAAGCCTAGCCAGGCTATACCTACGGCAAGCACGAGGCCGGGTTTACTGCGGCTACCGGCGGGGATAACATGTCGCCATGCCTGCATCAACAGGAACAAGGTAAGCAATACGTCAATGCGAAAATAAGCGGCAGGAAAAAAGGTAAGTGTTCGATCATATTTTTATACACAAGGAACCGGTGCAATGAAAAGCCCTGTAAAGCGTACAGCCATTATTAACCTGTGGTGCATTACCCCCGGGTGCATATGCCGCATCATCCCGCGGATCAATGGCTATGTAAAGCAGCCACCAGGGCCTGGTGGCTGCGGGTTAAAGGTTTTTTAAAAACTAAGCATCCGGGATTACGGGCTCTACCAGCTTTGCAAGTTTTTCGAGCGACTCCTGCCAGCCCAGGTAACACATCTCCGCTGGAATAACGGCAGGAATACCTTCCTGTGTAATTTTAATATCGGTACCAACCGATGTCTTACGCAGCCAAACGGATGTGATCATTTCGCCCGGCAGGTTAGGATCGTCGAACTTATCGGTGTATTTCAGGAATTCGCCGGGTTTGACTTCCAGGTATGTGCCGCCAAAAGAATGGCTGTTACCGGTACTGAAGTTCTGGAACGACATACGGAAAGTACCTTGCTGTTTTACATCCATTTCATGAACCGTGCACAGGAAACCATAAGGCGGCAGCCAGGAGGCAATGGCCAGGGCATCGGTAAAGGCCCGGTATACTTTGTCGGGCGAGGCTTTGAGTACGCGGTGTAAGGAAACGCTATTGTCTGACATCTTATTAATATTTAGGGTTCCTACTCTTATGGCTTTTCGGTTTCGCCCGTTTTTGACATGGTCGCTGCTCCATCTTTTGCCGCTCGCTTTACCGGTAAGCGATCAACAGTACAAAGATGATGGTAATATCCGACTCCGGCAGCGGCTGTATACGACAAACTAGCGGGTTATTTGCGACCCCGTAAAAGGGCACCAGGACTTGCGATAACGATAACGCCCTGCAATCCGTACTTTTACAGCAATATTCTTAAATATACCCGGATGAAGAGACCGGCAATCCTGCTCCACAAAGACGAACTGGGCCCTGTAGGCCTCGACCTGCAACCCATTTCCAGCCTGAATACCATGCAACATATCCCGCACCGGGACGACCATTATATGTTCGTGCTCCTGCAGGCCGGCAGCTTCGCATGGGAAGTGGACTTCAACAGGATTGTTTTACGCCAGCCTTCGGTATGCTTTATCGCGCCGGGCCAGGTACACCATTACCTCGACTTTAAACGGGCCAAAGGCTGGTTCGTATTTATAGACAGCCCCCTGATCTCCAGCCAATGCAGGAATATCCTCGACAGTTGCTTACATATATGCCAATCGGCCGGCATCGATAAGGGCGATACCCTCTTTACCCTGGTACCTGCGCTGGACGAAGTGCTGAACGGACCTGCACTCGCCCTGAAGAAAAGCCTGGCCGGCTCGCTGTCGGACACCCTGGCCGCACTGGTAGCTTCGAAGCTGGTACAGGCGCAGCATACCACCAACCTGGTAGGCGGGCAGAAGTACCATACTTTCGTACATTTCAAACAGATGATCAATACCCGCTACCGCGAAATGAAGCAGGTAAAGGCGTATGCGGCGGCCCTGCATATAACGCCTTTGTACCTGAACGAAGTGGTAAAAGAAATAACCGGTTTCCCGGCCAGTTACTGGATCCACCAGGAAGTATTGCTGGAAGCGAAACGTATGCTTTGTTATACCGCCATGGATGTAAAACAGATCGCCTATGACCTGGGTTACGAGGATCATGCTTACTTTTCGCGCTTCTTTAAAAGGCATGCCGGGATGACGGCATTGGCCTTCCGCGACACGAAACCATTATTTGTCCAATCATAGCCCTGAGATAGCCATCTGCCGGGCCCTCTACCCTTTCTAATTTTGTATCCGTAAAATTTATTCTTCAATACGATACAAAATGTCTGAAAAAAACCAAGCTATCCCCGGAATCCCTGAAAAGAGTTTTGCCGGGACCATTACCCCCGTTATCCTGTCTGTATTTTCCGTATACCTGACCGTGGGTATGACCCTGGGCACCCTGCCCGCTTATGTAAAAAATGAACTGCAATGCAGCGCCCTGGTGGTGGGCATCGTAGCCGGCCTGCAGTCGCTGGCCACCCTCTTAACCCGCGCTTATGCCGGCAAACTGACCGATACCAAAGGCGCCAAAACCAGCAAGCATGCCGGCCTGGCCCTGATCCTGCTTTCCGGCCTCATCTATATAGGTGCATCGATGATCGACACTTATATACTACCAGCCCTGTGCCTGATTATACTGGCCCGTATCGTGCATGGCATATCCGAAAGCCTGGCCGTTACCGGCGCACTCACCTGGGGCATAGGCCTCGTAGGCCCGCAAAAGTCGGGCAAGGTGATGACCTGGAACGGGATTGCCATGTATGCCGGCATAGCCGTGGGCGCACCGCTTGCGATCACCATGAAAAGCACACTGGGCATCAGTTATGTGTTTGCCACGATTATCCTGCTCCCGGTGCTCAGCTGGGTGGTTACTTACCGGCTGGCCAATTTGCCCGTCGATACGGGTCACGTACGGACACCCTTCTACAAGGTGATTGGCCTGATCGCGCCCCAGGGCCTGGGCCTGGCATTCGCTTCCATTGGCTTTGCCTGTATCTCTTCCTTTATCGCATTGCTGTTCAGCCAGCAGCATTGGGGCAACCCATCTATGGCCTTTATGACCTTCGGTGCATTTTATATCCTCACCCGGGTATTCTTTTCGTCCCTCCCCGACCGTTTTGGCGGTTACCGGGTAGCCCTGGTTTCGCTGGCTGTGGAGGTGGCAGGACAACTGCTGATCTTTACGGCATCCTCACCGGCCGTTGTGATCCTGGGCTGCAGCCTTACCGGCATTGGCTTCTCGCTGATCTTCCCAGCGCTGGGCGTACTGGCGATTAAAAAGGTAGCGCCGCAAATGCGGGGTACTGCGCTGGGCGCTTATGCCGCCTTCTTCGACCTAGCCTTAGGCCTGGCAGGGCCCGCAGCGGGCATCATAGCGGGTTGGTACAGTTACCAGGCAGTATATGTATTCGGCGCAGTGAGCGGGCTGTTAGCCGCCTTTATTTTATTCCTGAACAGCAAAAAAACAAGTCAGTCATGAACCCCATAAAAAAACAAGCCGAACGTTCGGTATTCACGGTTAAAGAAAAGATAAGCCTGAGCCCGCATTACACGCGGATCGTATGCCATATGTCCGACGAACAGGTATTATTGTTCAGCAGGGCCCGTGCCGGGGCCAACAATAAGATCTACCTGCCGCCACCCGGCATAACAACCGTAATCTTCCCGGGCGAGCCCGTACCCGAAGGCCTTTTGCCCGCGGTACAACGCACCTACACCACACGGCGCATAGACCCGGACCGGCAGGAGCTGTGGGTCGACTTTGTAGCCCACGGCGATACCGGTCCTGCCTCGTACTGGGCACACCGCGCCGGGCCGGGCAGCCAATTGGGTCTTGCCATGAAAATACCGGGCAGGCCACTGTTCCCGGAAGCAACCAATTACCTGTTTGTGGGTGATGCCACGGCGCTACCCGTTATCGCCACTATGCTGGAGCAGGTAGCGCCAACTGCACAGGTGACGACGCTGATAGAAGTACCCGGTAAAGCGGATGAATTGCCACTCCATACGAGCGCCAGCCTGCAGGCCCTCTGGTTCCATAATGAACAACTGGGGCCCGGCAGCCTGCTCGCAGACGCTGTGCCAGAAATAACACTGCCGGCAGATACGTTTGTGTTTGTCGCTGCAGAGTATCATACCGCGAAAAGGTTACGGCACTATTTCAAAGAGGAATTGAGCTGGCCAACGGCTAACTATTCAATTGTTTCTTACTGGAAGCAGGGCGAATCGGAAGACCAGTCGGAGATGCAGCGCCGGGAGACGACTCCGGTAAAGCCAGCTAACCAATGAGATCCTTCGCTGCGCTCAGGATGACGACTCCCTTTGATGAGATGCTGCGCTCAGGATGACAACCGATTCTTCAACAGCTCAAAATTCAAAACTCAAAATTCAAAATTATCCCGCTGCGCTCAGGATGACGCTCCCTTTTGGTACGCTTTCTCCCGGTTGCAACAACAAAAAACGCGCATCCCCCTTGCTGCCGGGGACGCGCGCATTTTTACACCAAGTCTTTGTTTACCGGCTCCGGACGATCTTCTCCGTTTTCAGGATACGGCCCTCGCGGTCGGTAATACGCAGCAGGTATACGCCTGCTGCCAGTTGCGCCACGGGGATCCGCTTCGCCTGGTGAGCCTGCAATAATACTTTGCCTGTTATATCCGTCAGTGTGAGGTTAACCGGCAGCGGTGCATTTATAAAAACCGCGTCCGATGCGGGATTGGGATATACCTCGATCGCGGCCGCGATAACGTTGATATCGTCGATACCGGTATAACCCGAAACCGTGTACACATCGGAGGTATCGGTACAGCCTTCTGCATTGGTCGCTACCAGGGCATAGGCGCCGTTGGCTGTAACCTGGTAACTGCTTGCCGTAGCTCCGGCTACGGCGCTGCCGTTTTTAAGCCATTGATAAGTCGTATATACCGCAGCAGCCTGCAAAGTATACTGGTTAGCGGTAATAGCCACCTGGAACGGTGTAATGGTCAGGTCGAGCGTAATGGTACTGTCGCAACCGGCCGCGTTGGGCAGGGTAACGGTGTAAATACCCGAATGATTGTAGGTAATGCCCCGGAAGCTATAACCGGTACAGGGTATACCCGCTTCAACAATTACCGACGAAGTGGTATCGGTGCATGCATAACGGGCTACAAAAATATTTTCTTTACTGCCGGTAGTATACAGGTTGGTGACACCGGTACCGGGGTCAAAATCAGCGGTGTCTTTAAAATGTCCTGTGGTATAGACATTGCCCGAAACATCGCCGGTGATGGCCCTGCAGGAGCTGAAGCCATGCGCTGCCACCTGTTTAGCCCATTTAAAATTACCACCATTATCGAGTTTCACAAAAAAACCGTTGGCAACCGAATTGCTGGTCGTACTCATACTGGCCGTACCGACGCCCGGATCGAAGTCTACAGTACCTTTAAAAAATCCGCTCAACAGCAGGTTGTTATATGGATCTGCCTTAAGCCCGTACAACTCGGCAGAGGCGCCTGCATTGCCCGTGGTGCTTTTGGTCCAGAGGAAAGTACCCGAAGCATCGAGCTTGGCCAGGAAGATCTCTTCATCAGCTATGGAAGACAGGCTCATGGCAGGCGCTGTACTGAAGTCGATACCGGCCAGGTAAAGCCCCGCAACGGAAATATGCTCCAGCTTATCGACCGTGATTTTAATACCGGCGGCAAAACTGAACATACCGCCGATCTGCCGTACCCATCCGAAGTTGCCGTTATTGTCGAGTTTGATCACACAGGCATCGAGAATGCCCTGTGGTTGTATATTGACCGTTGCCGAACCCGGATCGACATCGACCGGACCGTCGGAAATATTACCCATCAGGTAGAGGTTACCCGTAGCAGATACGGCCATACTGCCCGACAGGAAATTGCCGGTACCGGCCAGCTTTTTAGCCCAGACAAAATTGCCGGAGGCATCCAGTTTGGATACATAACCCGCTACACCGGTTGCAGTCATAGGAAAGGCGTTGGGCCCGGGATCGAAGTCTACAGTACCGGTAAAGGTGCCATAGGTATAGATATTACCCGATTCGTCCAATACGATCTCCGAACCGCTTTCATCGCCGGGACCACTGTAGGATTTGGCCCATACATAATTACCTGAGGCATCCAGCTTACTGATAAAAGCATCGCTCCACCCGCCGCCATAGGTAAGGTTGGCAACACCCGGCCCGGGATCAAAATCGGCCGTACCGGCATAGATCCCGGTAGTGTATACATTACCCGTGACATCGACGGCTATGGATACGGCCTGGTTTACATCGGCGCTTGGGCTTGCTCCGCCCATATGCCTGGCCCACAACAACTGCCCCGCGGCGTCCTGCTTCATAACAAAAATGTCGGCCGCGCTGTTGGCCGTAAGCGGGTATACCGCCGGTCCCGGATCGAAGTCGGCCGTACCGCTAAAACGGCCACAGGTATATATATTGCCGGCTGCATCGGTAGCGATTGCGTTGCCGTTGTTGTTGCCGGCCCCGATACCGGCTCCGGATACCTGTTTGGCCCAGTCCAGGGCAATGTGTTGCGCCTGTAATGGTCCGCAACAGCCCGCGAGCAGCGTACCAACGCATAAGGTTCTTAAAAGGTAAAACTTCCTCTTCATCACTGTAATATATTTAGGTTATTCAGGAATTGGTTTTCGCGCGACAAGCCCTGCCAGGCCATGTGTCGCGGAACAAATAAATACATCTTCGCAATAATTTTCTTAGCGGAAAACACAGATAGATTTATCAAACAACTCTTAACCCCTCATAACCAAACATAAAAGATTTTACACAGGGCACTACAATAGCTCCCTGTGCGTTTGTATTTTGCCTGCGATACCTGCCTCCTGCTTTTCTCCTGTAAACCGGGATAAAGACTTTATTTTTACGCTATGACAGCCCATAACATCGTAGATCAATACTTAACAGGACTAGAGGAACATCTTACCGAAGAGGACCAGCAGCAACTGGCCTATACCTCCGGCGCCGGCGCCGCGGCGTTACAACAATTGCAAGACCGGTTCCCGGCTTGCCCCGAATCGTTATTATACCTGCTTTCGCGTATCAACGGCACTTACTGGCAACAATATGGCGAACACGAAGTATGCGTGCTGATGCTGGGTTCGGATGTATACGAATACCCCTACTACCTGAAATCAGTAGCGCAGATACTGGAGGAAAAATCGTTTGACCGGAGTATCAACGAGGTTTATGGCGCTTATTTAGAAGAGATGCCCGAACTGATCGGCGCCGGTATTGACCCCGATATCAATATCAGGGAATGGTTATGTTTTTCGGATTGTATGAACAACGGCGGCACCTCGCAGTTGTTTATCGACTTCAATCCCGGGCCGGGCGGCACAAAAGGCCAGGTGATCCGTTTCCTGCATGACCCGGATAGCTTCGCGGTGATTGCCGGCAGTTTCGACGAGTACCTGCAACAGCTGATGGAGCAGGAATATGCCTTTATTATCCCCGAAGAAGACGAAGAAGACGAGGAGTAAAACATCGATAATGCAATATGCAGAACTTCCGGAATGCTTACCCCGCCTGCTCCATATACTGTACCGCAGTCCAGCCTTCGGCTGTGATGCCCATGATTTCCGTAGCCAGGCCCAGGGCCTGGTAGGTATCGAAAAATGCCATACGTGCAATGGGATGATCCACCTCGCTGATCAAGGCATGCCCCTGCTCCCGCAAGGCAGCGGTAATTGCTGCAAACCCGCTTACCGGCAGGCGGAAAGCCATATGCTGCGTGCCCCCCAGCGGATAACGCTGCAGGTAATCGTGAAACATACTGCTGCCGGAAAGCGGTTGTATCAGCTCGATGAACATGCGCCCGTTATAGGCTTGTGTGGTCAGCCAGTCGCCGGGTACTACAGCGCCGTAATAGGTCATCGCCAGGTCTTCGGCACGGACATGCTCCGGCGGCGGAAAAGCGGGAACGCCCAGGGTCTGCCCGAGCAATTTGACAGCGGCTTCGATATCGGGAACCACCCAGCCGATCTGTGCCAGCTCCAGGCTCGCGGTAATGCTCTTGTTATGATCCATCGTTTGCTGTTTTAATACCCCACAAAGTTAAAACAGGCGCCGACTAGGACATGGGGGCATTTACGTCCTGTTACAGGGTGTTTCGCGACGAAATTTACCGCCGGAATTTACTGGCACTGATCATCTAAAGACAGAATGGGTTTATACGTCCTTTAACACCGGCCCCGGCCCATAACGCTCATTCGCTTCTTCGACCAATGCCCGCATCAATTCGGCAGCCTTCCTGTGTTTCAGCACCGGGGCCACCTGTCCGCCCCAGAATAATACTTTATCCCATTGTTGCTTTTCGACAGCGGCCTTCCGCAATGCCGCCATAAACCGGCTTTGTAAGGGGAACGGCATGAGCGAAGCCTCCCGGCTCTGTAACGCTTCAGCCATGTTGTTGCGGATGCCCCGGCCCAAGCGGCCCGTAAAGACCGGGGTAAGCATCGTATGGCGGGCCTGTTCCGAAAACAACATCTGCCGGTGTACCGGCAAGGCATTCGACTCTTCGCAGGCCAGGAAGGCCGTGCCGACCTGTACCGCATCGGCGCCCAGGGTCAATGCTGCAGCTATGCCCCGCCCGGTGGCAATACCACCTGCAGCGATAAGCGGCAGCTTTACCCGCTCCCGGATCAGCTGGAGCAATACGAAAGTACCGGTAACCGAAGCCGCTGCCGGTTGCTGGAAAGAGGGCCGGTGGCCACCGGCTTCAAACCCTGAGGCAACGATCATATCCGTACCCGAGGCCTCGAGCGCTATAGCCTCGTCAGGGGTTGTTGCCGCACCGATGGTTATAATGCCCCTGCTCCGGCATTGTTCCAGCACATCGGGGGGAAGCGTGCCGAATACATAACTGAACACTTTAGGCCGTATATCCAGCACTACCTGTACCTGGTTGGCAAAGCGGCTATGAAAGGGTTCCGGCTTGCCGGGCAGGTCTATGCCGGCTTCCTCGAAATAGGGCCGGAACAGGTTAGCGGCCTGTTCGTAGGCTTCATCGGTTATGGTTCCGTCCTCGCCGGCTATGTCGGTATCCGAAACCCATAGGTTAAGGTTGTAAGGCCTGGCGGTAACTGCCTTTATCTGTTGATCAATGGCTATGATCTCCTGCGGCGTGTGCGTATAAGCGCCGTAACCGCCCAGTCCGCCTGCATTGGATACGGCGGCCACCAGGGCCGGCGACGAAAGGTTGCCCCCGAAAGGGCCCTGCAATACCGGGTAGTCGATGCCCAGCAATTTACTGACGTTTGTCTGATGCCACATGGTTATCGGTTTTTATCGGTTGGTATCGCTCATCATCTTGTTGAAAAGCAGCCATCTTCCCGCTAATTTATGAAAGGAAAGGAACTCATGGTAATGAAAGTCATACATCTTTACCCTGACCTCCGCAACGGCAATCGAGTTCACAACGCGGATATCCAGGATACAGCCTTCCACGGTTTGACCCAGTGCCTCGGGGCTTTGCCGCCCAGCAACGGCATCCAGGTATTCGTCCAGCGTTTTGGCATAGGGCATGCCTTTTACATCGCCGAAGAGCAGGGCGCCCGGGTGATAGATCTTGCGCAGCTGCAGGGTATCGCCATGGTAGATGCCTTTAAAATACTCATTTTCCAATATCCCTGTAATTGTCAGGGTATCATTTGTAGTTTCCATATTCGTTTTGATTTGTGCCCCCGAGCTGTACCAACCGGTAGCTGACAAGGCAAGAAACAATAAAATTTTCATAGTATCAGCTGAGGTTATGGCCCGCGCCCATACCGCCGTCAACGTTGATGATCGCACCGTTGATGAAATTACTTTTGGCTACTGTATACACCATTTCCGCTATATCCTCCACCTCACCTACCCGTTTTACCAGGTGCAGTGCGGCCATATGATCGCTCTCTTCACCGTGCATCGGTGTACGGATCACACCCGGCGCTACGGTATTGACCCGGATATTGCTGCAGCCGAACTCCGCGGCAAGCTGCACCGTTAAAGCATGTAGGGCGCCTTTGCTGGCAATAGGCGCGGCAGCCGGCATACCGCCCAGACCGCGGTTAACCAGTGGTGTACCGATATTGATCACTACACCCTGCCCCTGGTGGAGCATTTGCGGGATAAAGGCCTGTGTCGTGAAGAAAGCGCCTTTAAGATTGGTATCGAGGAAACGGTCGAGGTAAGCCTCATCGACTTCCAGGAAAGGGCGGGTTTCGAATATACCGGCATTGTTGACCAGTACATCGGCCGAACCGAACCGCTGCAGGGCTGTGGTCAACAGGTTACGGCCTGTTTCCGGGTCGGCGACATTGCCCGGAACCGCTGCCAGGGCTGGCCCTGCACCGAGCTCGCGGTAGGCTTGCTCCAGTTTTACCGAATTGGCAGAATTGATCACCACCTGGTCGCCGCGATCAAGAAAGTAGGACGCTATGGCTTTGCCGATACCGGAGGAAGCGCCGGTCACTATAATGGTTTGCTTTTTCATAAGTTTATTTTTTATTGGCGGTTATACCTCGTTCCCGTAATACGGATACCTGTTCTCCTGCATATCCCCAGTTGTCCAGTTCTATTTCCTGGATCGCGATATGGGTCAGTTGCGGATCTTTGTGAAGTACTTCCTCTATGAGATCGGTTATACCTTTGATCAGGCGTTGTTTTTGTTCCCGGGTAACGCCTTCCCGGGTCAGCTCTATTTTTACGAACGGCATGATTGTCTTTTTTGTGCAAAGGCCTATGCAAGGGCTTTTGCGGTGAAGGTTACGTTTAAATCGAAATCGTTGTAGATAAGGGTATCGCCGAGATTTTTGAAGAAATTGCCGGAACGGAACCGGATACCATAACGCGTACGGTCTACCACGATCTTACCGCTAGCGGTGAGGGTATCCTCGTGTAGCGCCAGGGCTGCGCTGAAGCTTACCGGGTGGGTAATGCCCTTAATAGTCAGATCGCCCGTAATGTAGTCCTGGTCTACGGCGGTGATGCGGAAAAAAGCCTCGGGGTACTGTTCGGTAGCAAAGAAGTCACCGGATGCCAGGTGGCCGGCAAATTGGGCATTGGTGGCGGGATCGGTAACATCGAGGATGCGGATCGAGGCCATATCGATTGTAAAACTGCCACCGCTAAGCCTTCCGTTTTCGAGCAGCAACTGGCCCTCCTTCAGGTTAATGGTTCCGTTATGTACGCCGGTTACTTTGCGGCCTTCCCAGTCGATCCTGCTTTGTGTGTTGTCGACCTTAAACTGTTGTGTTTTCATTACGCTGTGTTTTAATTACGACACAAAGTAACGATGGCTTTACAGCCCGGTTGTGTGACCTGGATCACTTTCTTAACGGGTATGGTAAAGCCGGCTCAGGGTTTCGCGCGAAACGCCCAGGTAGGCGGCGATCAGGTGCTTGGGTACCAGGCTATACAGTTCGGGGTACAGTTGCAGCAGCTCTTCATAACGGGTACGGGCATCGTTATTCATCAGGGATAATAAGCGCTTTTGCGCCGCTACATACCCCCTGTTGGTACGCCAGCGAAAGAAATGTTCGACCTGGTGTATTTCCCTGCACAACTTCTCGCGGTCAGCATTGGACAAACTGAGCAAGGTAGCATCGGTAATACAGTCCACATTAATAGTAGCCTTTGTTTGCGTATACAGGGCGTTATAGTCGGAGGTCCACCAGGTGGGCATCGCAAACTGGAGGATATGCATTTTAACTTCGTCGTTGATATAAAAAGCTTTAAGACAACCGGAAAGCACGAAATATTCATGCTCCACCTTATCGCCTTCCCGGATCACCACTTGTCCCTTTTTAAAAGAGAGCGGCTTAAAATGTGACGCCAGGTAACTCAACTCTTCCTCAGTCAGGGAGGCGGTCTTGGAAATATGCTCTTTTAAAACAACGGCTGCTGCTTCCATGCGTTAAAATTAAGGCATATTTACAGATAAAGCGGGCCCGCCGGGTTAAACAAGCCTGGTTTACCGTTGTTATCATGATATGAAAGCAATAAAAATACCGGTAGTGATCAACGGCGAACCACATACCGTAATCGCCCGTTATTTCGAAACTTCGGAATACGGCGCTATGACCGAGCTGAAAACGGAAGGCCATTTGCTATGCCTGGACAAAGACCTGCAGCCCTTTATGGGGTTCTGCGACAGCCTCGCCTGCGGAGCATTACCGCTTCGTCCCCCATCTTCGTGTATGCATACACGCCATAATCAACTGTTCCGGTCGCCGCAGATCTTTCAAAAGCAGGACAACAATCATAAAGATCATTGTCCAAAGTCAGCGAATGCCGGGCAAAACGTTTCTAATTTTGCCCCGTCTTTTTAACGCATGACCACAACATACCCTTATGAAAACGATTATCGTTCCTACCGATTTTTCCGCCGCTGCTACAGATGCAGCGCATTATGCCATCGCAGTAGCGCAGCAGGTACAGGCCCGGATCGTGCTGCTGCACGTATTGCCGCTGCCCCTTATCGTACCGGAAGTGCCGCTGCCGCCCGATAGCTACGAACTGGCACTGACCGATGCCGGTCATACCCTGAAGGAACTTAAAGAAGAACTGGAAAACCGGGGCAACAACCAGGTACCCATTACCTGTAAGACCGTAACCGGCAGCTTCGTCGAAGAGATCCGGAAATGCAATAACGAGCCCGATGTCTTTGCCATGATCATGGGCACGAGCGGGGCCGGCGCCGCAGAAGCCTTTTTCCTGGGCAGTTTCAGCCTTACCGCAGCCGAAAACCTGGAACATCCCGTTATCGTGGTGCCGCCCGGTTACAGCTACAAAGGCATTCATAAAATAGGCCTGGCCTGCGATATGATTAATGTTGCAGAAACGGTACCCTTCGGCAGCATCAGGGCGCTGTTCGATCACTTCGATGCCCGGCTCGAAATTCTGTATGTAAGCGGACCCGGTGAACGTATGTACCCGCAGGTACTGACCGAATCTAAATTTATCCAGAACAACCTGGCCGCATTACGGCCCGAGATCAGGATCACTACGAACGATAATATACGGGAAGGATTAATGCATTTTGTACAACAGCAACAACTGGACCTGCTGCTACTGCTGCCCAAGGAACGTAATTTTGTAGAAAGCCTCTTTCACCGGAGCGTTACGAAAAAAATGGTACTGCATCCCGAAGTACCGGTAATGATCCTGCATGCATAACAAGCATACCGGGTAAGGAGCAACCGGTACTGCAACAGGATTATGCTTGCGTTTTCCGAAGCAGGCCTTAATTTTACGTACCGATCAACACAATCCATTTACAACTATGAAGCACATCCCCTATCAACAGGCAGAACAAGCCCTGCAACTCGTAAAAAGCGGCGACAGGGTATTTATACATGGCAGCGCAGCTACCCCCAGGGTACTGTTCAATAAACTGCTGGACAGGGCCGGCGAGCTTACCGACGTCGAACTGACCAGTATCAGCACCTATGGCGATATCGACTGGAACCGCCCCGAAGTGCTGAACAGCTTTTCGCTGAACTCCCTGTTTGTATCGGGCAATGTACGGGAATGGGCCAATGGCAGTCATGGCAATTACGTACCCGTGTTCCTGAGCGAAATACCGGGGCTCTTCCGGGAGGGCATCCTGCCGCTGGATGTGGCGATCGTACATGTATCGCCGCCGGATCAGCATGGCTATTGTACCCTGGGCACCTCGGTAGATGCTGCACTAAGCGCTGTCAGGAATGCGCCGATCGTGATCGCACAGGTAAACCCGCGTATGCCGCGTGTGCTGGGAGACGGCATTATCCACTATTCGCAGTTTACAGCCATGGTCGAGGTCGATAGCCCGCTGCCGGAAGTAGACTACAGTACCGGCGCCGATGCCGTGGCCGAGCGAATTGGCACCCATGTGGCCGGACTTATCGAAGATGGTTCCACCCTGCAAATGGGTATAGGCAGTATACCCGATGCGGTATTAAAACAACTTACCGGGCACAGGAGCCTGGGCATACATACCGAGATGTTCTCCGATGGCCTGGTACCGCTGGTACAAAAAGGCGTTGTTACCAATGAATTTAAAAAAGTAAGACCCGGGAAGATCGTCAGCAGCTTTATCCTGGGTACACAGAAGGTGTATGACTTCGTACACGACAACCCTTATGTAAGCTGTATGGATGTGGCTTTTGTCAACGACAGCGATATTATCCGCAGGAATCCAAAGGTAATTGCGATCAACAGCGCGATCGAGATCGACCTTACCGGGCAGATTTGCGCCGATTCGATCGGCATTTATCAATATTCGGGCATCGGCGGGCAGATGGACTTTATGCGGGGCGCTTCGCTGTCGGAAGGTGGTAAACCGATTATCGCCATGCCTTCTACCACGAAGAAAGGCATATCCCGTATCGTCCCTTTCCTGAAACAAGGCGCCGGGGTGGTTACCACCAGGGGGCATGTGCATTATGTGGTTACTGAATATGGTGTGGTCAACCTGTATGGCCGTAATATGGACCAACGGGCGCGGCTGCTGATCAGCATTGCCCATCCCGATCATCGCGAGGCCCTGGAACAGGCGTACCACGAGCGTTTCGGGAAATTGTACCGGGAGGTGCGGTAACGCCGATAAAGCCGGCTTACCGATGAGATCCTTCGCTGCGCTCAGGATGACAACGAGCCCTTAGGTGCTTGTGCTTGACATGCCTGGTGAAGCCGGCTAGGGGATGAGATCCTTCGCTATGCTCAGGATGACAATCGTCCTCTTGATGATTGACACGCTGGTAAAGCCGGCTTACTGATGAGATCCTTCGCTGCGCTCAGGATGACAATCGTCCTCTTGATACTTATTACTTGATACCTGATACTAAAAAATGAGATCCTCCGCTGCGCTCAGGATGACAATGAACCCTTGGGTACTTGTGCTTGGCACGTTGGTAAAGCCAGCTAGGGGATGAGATCCTTCGCTGCGCTCAGGATGACAACAACCCTTTAATTATCTAATATCTCATACCTAACATCTCAATACCCAATACCCAATACCCAATACCCAATACCCAATACCGCCTGCCAATAATGATCCCTGTCATAGCTGCCCATGACCGGCGTTATTGTTGCCGCGGCCAACAACAGCTACTTTTGAAGATTACGCAACATGAAACAAGAACTCCTACCGGGCAGCGGCGCTTACACAGCGGAAAGCAAAAAATGGCTGGCAACCCTTCATGAGCTGAAGACGGAGAATATCCGTTTGAAGGATCAGCTTTCACTAAGGATCAGCGGCCCTGTAAGCCCTGAATTTATAGACCTGGCAGAACGCTTCCAACAACACTTCGTCGAAAAGGACCAGGTTATAGACCTGTTGCGGCATGAGATCAATACCCTGATCCCCAGGCTCGCCGCACCGGCACAGGCCGGAGACGCGCTGTTGCAACAATGCAGGATACTGGAAAGGGACATGGAACGGCTGCTCCACGAATTTCAGCAGATGCAACGCGCTTTTGCAGCACTGCATCCGGCCGATGGCCGCGCCTGAGCGCATTAGTTGAACATCTGTTCCAGCCGGGTATAGTCCAGGATCCTGATCTTACCCCCTTCCAGGCTAACCAGGTTTTCCTCTTTCAACTCCCCCAACATCCGGATCAGCGACTCTTTAGCCACACCCGCAATGGCAGCCAGGTTCTCGCGCGACAGGTCGATCTGGAAAGCCGGATCGTTTTTAGCATTGTACTTTTTGTATAAGGTAACCAGGGTATCGGCTACTTTCTTACGCAAGGAATTATAAGCAATGGCCAGCAACTGCTCCTCCCGGTCGTCGACATTACGGGCCAGTATGCCGATAAACTTTCTCATCACCGAAGGATTACTCCCCAGCAGCTCCTCGAACTCGGTACGGGGTATGATGGCCAGTTCCGTATCCTCTAGCGCTTCGGCGGTATCGCGGTAGATACTTCCTTCCAACAAAGGAAGATAACCGATAAAGTCGCCTTCGTTAAACAGCCCTACAATCAGCTCCTTGCCGTCATCATTCCGTTTAAACGTCTTTACCTTGCCCTTTTGCACATAAAACAGGCGCGAGGGATGGTTGCCTTCGGTATAGATAACCTGTTTCTTTTTATAACGGTTGATGCTCCGGCCTTCTTTCAGCGCCTCCAGTTCATCCTTTCCCGAAGCAATACTCATCAGTTCGCTTACGCCCTGCGCGTTGCCTGGGAATTGCTGTTTCAGTTGTTCCGCCTTCTTCAGGCGCACTTCTATGGCATGCAGCAATTCGGTACCGTCGAACGGTTTGGTAATATAGTCGTCGGCGCCCATCTCCATACCCCTCCGTATCTCGCTGCGCTCCGACCGGGCGGTAAGAAAAATAAAAGGTTTCGTTTGCAGATCGTTATGCTTCTGTACCATATGCAATACGCCATAACCATCCAGTACAGGCATCATGATATCGCACAGGATCAGGTCCGGCTTTTCCCGGATGGCCCGGGCCACGCCATCTTTACCATTTTCCGCAGTAAACACGAGGTAACCTGCCAGGTCAAGGATCTCCGCCATATTCTCCCTGATCTCTGCATTATCTTCAATCAGTAATATCTTTTTCATATATACCAGTCGGTTCTTTTAAGGTAAAAATAAGCTCAAAGCGGGTACCGGCGCCCAGGCTGCTGGTACAGGTAATGGTACCGTTCATCAGTTCGGCATACTTGCTTACGATATGCAAGCCCAGGCCCGTGCCCTGGATATGGGTTACGTTGGAACCGCGGAAGAAACGTTCGAACAGGTGTTGCTGGTCTTCTTCCGAGATGCCCATACCCTTATCCGTAACGGTCAGTATAAAATATTGGCCGGTATGCCGGCTGTGCAATCCGATCACCGCGTTTTCGGGTGAGAACTTTATAGCATTGGAGAGCAGGTTCATCACGATATGCTTCATCAGTGAAGGATCCAGCTCGACCATATGACCGCCTTCGCAAACATAATCTATATGCTGCCCGCTTTTCAGCAAGCCGCTCAGTTCGCCTGCAATCTGCTGCAGGTGCTGCTGCATATCGAAAGTGCTGTAGCGCACCTGGATCCTGCCCTCTTCAATCCTACCCACAGACAGGAAATCATTCAGGATATCGGTAAGGGTATTAACTGCCGAAACAATGCGCTGCACGTGCTTTTCCCGTTTCGGGTGCTCTTCTTTGGTTTCGTATTTGGAAACCAGGTAAGCCGAAGACAATACGGTACTGAGCGGCGTGCGGAACTCGTGCGAGGCCATGGATACGAAGCGGGACTTCAGCTCGCTGAGCTCTTTCTCCTTCTCCAAAGCCAGCCGCAGGTCGGTTTCCGCTTTTTTACGTTCAGATATATCCATGGCAATACCCAGGTAGCCTTCGATCTCGTCCTGCGCATTACGCATAGCCGTAAAGGTTTGCGATACCGGTATACGGCGTTCGTCCCTGCGGATATAAACCAGCTCCCTTTCGTTGGGCTGGCCCGTCCTGGCTTTCTCTACCAGGTCGGCAAGACCGGTATCCGACTCCGCCAGGAACAAGGAAGGGCGCTCCTTACCGATCACCTCGGCTGCAGCGTACCCCAGTTGCATTTCTGCCGCGGGGTTAAACATCTTGATTATCCCTTCACTGTCCGTAACATAGATAATAGCCTCTGCATGATCCCAGATATTATTGAGAAAGATATTGATGCGGTTCAGTTCCGCATCCTTGGCTTCGGTCTGCGCGATAACGGCAGCCAGCTGACTAACCGTGCTGGTAAGGGTTTCCGTACGTTCCCCGATCTTTTTTTCCAGTTCTTCGTTCAACTGCTGCAGGGCCAGTTCCGCCTCTTTACGTTTGGATATATCACTCAGGAAAGCGATCACATATTTACCCTGTTCGGTTTCATAATTGCCCAGGCTTACTTCAACAGGGAACTCGCTCCCATCCTTCCGCACAGCATACAGGTCCATACCCATGCCCATAGGCCTGGTTTTGGGATGCTCCTTATACAAGGCCACATGATGTACATGCCGCTGGTGGAAGCGTTGCGGGATCAGCAGCTCGATACCCTGGCCGAGCAATTCTGCTTCGGTATAACCAAACTGTTTCAGCAGGAAAGGATTGACCAGCACGATATGACTCTGTTCGTCCGCTACCATGATACCCATAGAAGCGTTATTGAACAATGCGTCGAACCCGATCCCGGTAACTTTATTCATGACAGGAATTTAATGCCGCAAATATACCAATAACCCCGCTCCTATCCCGGTCTGCACCGGAAAATAACGCGTTACGGGGCCTTGCTGCACAGAAAGTTAAGCTTAGTAAACGTTACCGATGATATAAATCATTGCAGGAGCGGAAGCGGGGTACGAACTTTGTACCCGATCTAAATAATCATGTTATGGAACTGCATATCATTGAAGACGATCTTATCTGCAATATACAGCTGGCCTTCCGGGAACATTATCCCTGCCTGGACCTGTGGTTTTATAAAAACCCTTACCAGACGGGCATTACGCCCCTACAGCCGGAAAAGCTGGATCAACAACTGCCCATCGCCGAGATCACCATGTTTCATAACGGCGGTTATATCGATATCAGCCCGGACCGTTGCCTGGCCGGTGTGGAAGCCGATTTTTTTCATAAGTTCGGCCTCTGCGTACGGGTAATGCGTCTGAGCGGCGAACCGCCTTCGTCCTTGAACGGTAGCCATAACCCCAGCCTGCAACAACTGAATGATAGCGGCTTTAACAAGGCATCATCTTTAACACCGTATAACTCCGGAACGGCCCCCCGGCGGAATATCCCCTCTTCCTCATCCAATATCTGACCCTATGTCATTCGAAAAACCCTGCCGCATCTGCAACCACCTGCCCCTGGCAGCACCGGTATCCCTGCCGGCCGTTACCGCCAACCTGAAAGAAGTAAACGACCGTTACGAGTTGCGGGTAATGATACCGCAGGCCGGGCGGCGCAGTTATTTCGTGATTATTACCGGGGGTACCTTGTATGTTTACGAAGAAAATACAGCTACACCGGACCATAACTTATTGCTGGCCAGCCTAACGTTGCCTGCCAATGTGCTGCAGGCAAGGGTTATCGCCCTATACCGGCCTTACGGGCTAAAGATCCTGATGCCTATCGCCGCGCAGGACGGCGCCACCATCCAGGTGCCACTGATCAGGGGCGGCCTGGTGTAAAAAGCAGGTATTGTCTACATCACCCCAGCCACTGCATAAAATTGTCCCGGCGGGTAAAATACGGTAACTTTAGGTTGTGAATTTCCCGGGTCGCTGCAGGAGCAGCACCGGTGATGTGATATCCAACAGATCGTTTCCCCAAACCCCATACGCAGCAATGAATGCTTTCGCCAATTTAATCAATAGTAAAGAACCGGTACTCGTCGACTTTTTCGCTACCTGGTGCGGCCCCTGTAAAATGATGACCCCCATCCTGGAGCAGGTCAAGAAAAACCTGGGTGAAGCGATCAGGATCGTAAAGGTAGATGTAGACCGCAATACGGCTGTGGCCCAGCAGTTCCAGGTACAAGGCGTGCCTACACTGATCCTGTTCCGGGAGGGCAAAGTACTCTGGCGGCAATCAGGCGTTGTACAAACCCAGCAACTCATCAGTATTATTAAACAATACGGTGCTCCCGTCAACCGCTAAACTATGTCTGCCGAAAGTCTCATTTCTGGAAAAGATTCCTGTTGCGCTCCTTCCTGGTCGGATGCGGATTTTATATCCTCAGCGTATTGGTGCTGCTGCTTTTCCGCGGCCCCTTGCATATGCTGGCTGCCGATGTGTTCCACCTGGACGATGCCTCCTGGTGGAAGATCGTGCTGGCCTTCCTGATCGGGGCCAAGCTGATCCTGGTATTCCTGCTGCTTACCCCCGCCCTGGCCTTGCATTGGTGCGGTAAAACAAAAGAGAACCGGTAACCCTGTTCTCTTTTGCACATTAAAGACCTGGCAGTTCCTGGTAAACAATCAGGGTGTCGCGATCTGCAGCACAATGCGTCCTGCTATCGTACCGCTTTTCATTTGCTCCAATACGGTATTGATATCTTCCAGCCGGGCTGTATGTACCGTTGGCTTTACCTTGCCCTCAACGGCAAAGGCTATCGCCTCCTGCATATCCTTACGCGTACCGACTATAGAACCGCGTATCGTGTACCGGTTGAGCACCGTATCAAAAATGGGCAGGTCGAAGCTACCGGGCGGCAAGCCGTTCAACGAGATCACGCCTTTGCGGCGCAGCGCCGAAAGGCCCTGTGAAAAAGCAATTGGCGATACCGCAGTCACCAATACACCATGCATACCCCCGGTTTCGCGTTTCAGGAAATCGCCCGGGTCCTGCCTGGCGGCATTCACCGTAAGATCGGCGCCCAGTCTCCGTGCCAGCTCCAGTTTATCGTCGGCTATATCGATAGCCGCCACGTGCAGGCCCATAGCCTTGGCATATTGCACCGCCAGGTGCCCCAGGCCCCCTATGCCTGATACCGCCACCCATTCGCCGGGTTGGGCTTCGGTTTCCTTTAGTCCTTTATAGACCGTAACACCGGCGCAGGTGATCGGCGCCATTTCTTCAAAATTGATACCGGCCGGGAAGCGGGCCACATAACGCGCATCGGCTACTACATATTCCGCATAACTCCCGTCCACGCTGTACCCCCCGTTTTGCTGCGCCTCGCAAAGCGTCTCCCAGCCGGTAATACAATATTCGCAACAACCACAGGCACTGAACAGCCAGGGCACACCTACGATATCGCCTTCTTTAACCGGGCCCGCGTTTTTGCCCAGGGCCACGACATACCCCACACCCTCGTGCCCTGGAATCAAAGGCAGGCGGGGTTTTACCGGCCAGTCGCCGTTACAGGCATGCAGATCGGTATGACATACGCCGCTACTGATAAGCTTAACCAGGACCTGGTGCTCGCCCGGTTGTTTTACAGGAACCTCCTCGATTTGCAGGGGCGTTCCGAAAGCATGAAGCACTGCGGCTTTCATCGTTTTTGGTATCATCGGTTAATACTTTAAGGGTAGAAAAAAATACTACCGGCAAAGTAATACCATACGGCAGGCGCGGACAATGATAACGGCCATCTGTGACACTGACAGCTATCATAAATAGTTAAACGCTATGAAGCGGGCGCCATGACGAAGCGGGAGTTATAAGGCAATGTACGGAAAGCAGGTGCAGCAAACGTTTACAGCATGCCGGACCGGCTCAGGTCTTGCGAAAATCGGTAGGCCGGGCATCGGTAAATTCGCGGAAAGCATCGCTGAATGCACTGATGCTCAGATACCCTACTGCCGCTGCTATATCGCCGATGGGCCTGTGGGTCTTAACGATCAGTTCGATAGCCTTAATCATGCGGATGGTTTTAAGGAACTGCAGGAACGACATATGCAGGTTGGCCTGGAATAGCCGCGACATGGACCGTTCGCTGCGGTTAAAATGCCGGCTAATGCCTTTCAGGCTCAGCTTTTCGCCCATATTCCGTTCGAGGTAACGGATAATTTTTTGTACCTGCTCGTCATCTGTAATAGGTATGGCAATAGGTAAGGACCTGCTGTTCTGCTGCGGGAGTATATTTTTGAGCGCCACCAGGAATTCGAAATTGGTATCCCTTTCGGTGACGTGCCGGCCATCCCAGCGCTCGGTAAAATTGATCATCTGGATCAACAGTTCGCTGGCAGGATAGATGCCCAGGGTGGTATAAAAAGGATGGACAATATCGTCGTGGCTGTAAAAATAAAGCGAACGGAGTACCGTAGCCGAGTGACCGATACGGAGCACATGCGTCATTCCCTGCGGGATCCAGAAATAATGCCGGGCCGGTACGACATAGGTATGCGTATCCACCGTAATGTAGGCGATACCCCCTTCTACATAACTAAGCTGTCCTTTGGTATGCTTGTGTTCAGGAATCAGTTTTTCCGATTTTTCATGCATCACGAAAACGGAATACCGTTTCTTATCTATTTCCGGCAATGCTGCGATTAAGCCCATCTCTTCGTTTTTAAAACTGCAAAATAACACCCTGGTTTACCCGAAAATAAGCATTTGGCCGGAATGATGAAAATATTGTCCATTTCTCCTAAAATTCAGATGCTAAGCTGCAATAATTTTGCGGTTCAGAATTTATGAAAACAAAGAAAATGCCCGTCCTGTACGGTTTATGCTTCCTGGGCTGTACAGTTCATGTATACGGGCAACAGTACCCCCGGCAGGAAGACACCCTTACCCTCAGCCTGCCTGAAGCCTGGCAGAGAGCCGAAACCCATAGCCGGTTTATCGACATCAGCAAAAAGACCAGTGCCATCGCCGCCGAATCGGTAAAGGATGCGCGGATGGAGCGTTACCCGGAGCTGGGAATCAAAGGCAGTGTAGAAAAAGCGACCAATATCCCGGTGTATGAAAACGGTTTGTTTTCCCGCCCGGTGCAGCATGAGGTCATCCATACGCTGTACCGCGTCAGTACCGACTTCTACCTGGATCTTTACAACGGCAATAAGCTGAACCTGAAGATCGAAGCCGAGAAAGCCCTGCACCAGATCAGCAGGATCCGCGAAGAACAGGCTGTTTCGGATATCCGTTATAAAACCGCCGCGCGCTACCTCGAGCTCCAGAAAGCCCTGCTGTTCCGCAACCTGGTACGCGAAGACATCATCGACCAGGAAAAACAACTCAAAGAGATCAGGGCTTTTCATAAAAACGGGACCGTACTGAAAAGCGACGTACTGCGGGTAGAACTGGAACTATCGCGCCGGAAAATGGCCCTGGTAACGATAGAAAATGATATCCTGATCGCCACGCAAAAACTCAATATCCTGATCGGCGAACCGGATGAACGTATCCTTGTGCCGGCAGCCCTGGCCACGGGCGCCGACGAAGCTACGGGGTATGAACAATACCTTGCAACGGCCCTGCAGCATGCATTTGCATGGCATATCTCCGAACAGCAAACGGCGCTAAGCAGGATCAACCTACGACAGGTAAAAGCCAATGTACGCCCCAGGCTGGGCATGTACGGCGAATTTTATTACGCCAACCCGCAGATCTTTCTTTACCCCTACAACCCTTACTGGTATTCGCTTGGCGTAGCCGGCCTGAAGGCCTCTTTCCCCCTTTCGGCACTCTATCATAACGTACATAAGGTAAGGGCGGCCAAACTGGAACTGGAAAGAGAAGAGACCCTGCATAAGGATACCGAAGATAAGATACGCCAGCAGGTAAAAGAAGCCTACCTCCGCTATAAAGAGGCCCTGGTACAGATACGCGTGGCCGAGGTAAATGTAGGCCAGGCCGAAGAGAACGCACGCATCATTAAAAATACCTACTTCAGCCAGGCTGCGCTGGTAACCGACCTGCTCGATGCCGATATCCAGGTATTGCAAACCCGCTTCGAGCTGGCCGCTGCACGCATTATGGCCCAAAACAAATATTACTTACTTCAAAACACAACCGGCGTTCTTTAAAAAATCATGAAAAAGAAACACACCGTTACAGACCGGCTGATCACGAAGATCACCGGCTGGATAGCAGGCCTCGTAGTAGTTGCCCTGGGTATATGGGGCATACATACCTTATGGGGTTATTATACCTGCGAACAGACCAATGATGCGCAGGTACAGGAATACGTCAACCCGGTAATTGCAAGGGCCGGCGGCTTTATCGTTGCCGTAAAATTCGAAGAGAACCAGTATGTAAAAAAAGGCGATACCCTGCTCATCATCGACAACCGGGAATACCTGTTGCAACAGGAACAGACCGAGGCCTCGATCCGGAAGGCACAGGCACAATTGGGCGTACTCGAAAGCAATATCCATACCCTGGAAAAAACCGCAGCCTCCTCGCAGGCGCAGATCCAGGCCTCGAAAGCTAAAGTATGGAAACAACAACTGGACTACAACCGTTACCAGCAGCTATTCGCCGAAGAGTCGGCCACGCAACAGCAACTGGAACATATGCAGGCCACACTCGATGTAGACAAAAGTGATTACCGCTCGGCACAGGATAACTATAATGCCGCCAGTTCGCGCACCTTGGATATCCGCGCGGAAAAAGCGGTGGTAGCAGCAGAGATCCTGCGCCTGAAAGCCTTGCTGGACCGGCACAAACTGGATGTGAGTTATACCATAGTTACGGCGGCTTATGATGGCCGGATGGGCCGACGTACCATAGAGGCCGGGCAAATGATCGATGCAGGGGAAACACTCGCCTTTATCGTAAACAACGAAACCGACAAATGGGTAGTTGCGAATTATAAAGAAACACAGATCGCACATATGCGGATCGGCGATGCCGTAACCGTGGAGGCAGATGCCTATCCCGGCCACACGTTCAAAGGGCGGATCATATCGCTCTCCCCGGCCACCGGATCGAGCTTCTCGCTGCTGCCGCCGGACAATGCCACCGGCAACTATGTAAAGATCGTACAACGCCTGCCGGTACGGATCCGGATCGATGGTACGCGGCAGGAGACCGACCTGCTGAAGTCGGGTATGAATGTAAATGTTTATGTGCCCAAAAAGCAACATCATGGATAATGCCCTTCCTGTATTCCGGTCCTGGGCGCCCGAATGGCTGATCCGGGGTACCCTGTTCCTGCTGATCCTGCCCAGTATCGTGCTGTTCTTCCTGCCCCTGGCCAATATCAATGCTGCGGCGGGTTATTATGGCGGCGAGCCTGCCGATATCCAGTTTGCGGTAGCGCTTTTCTATGCGGGTTATGTGGGCTTTTACAGCCTGGAGCGCAGGTTTTTTGCTTACCTCGCCAGCCGCGAGTACTTTATCCTGTTTACCTTCCTGCAGCTGCTTACCAGTTTTACCTGTTATCATAGCCACGAACTGTATCTTCTTTTTCCCATACGGTTTATACAAGGTATGTTATTTGCCTGCACGGTAAACCTGTCCCTGACCCTGATGTTTACCCGCCTGCGTAGCGAACGTGCGCGGGAGGTCAGCTTTTCCGTGTTCTTTGGCCTGCTGCTTTGCGCCATGCCTTTCAATAACCTGGTAACGGCCGACCTCATTGATGCCTATAACTTCAACGTGGTTTATAAAGCCGCACTGTTTGCCTACCTGCCCTGCCTGGTATTGTTGTTATCGGCTATGAATAATGTGCGGCTGAATGTACGTTTCCCCCTGTATCAATTAGACTGGGCCAGCTTTGTACTGTATAGCATTATGCTTTGCCTGGTGGGTTATATCACCATATACGGGCAGGAGTACTACTGGCTGGAAGACCGGCGCATACGCTACAGCGCCCTATGCCTGGCAGGCCTGGCCCTACTCTGCCTGTTGCGCCAACGGGCTATGAAGCGACCCTATGTGGACCTGCGGGTATTCGGTTACCGGAATTTCAAGGTAGGTGTGCTGGTCCTGTTCGTGATGTATATCTGCCGTTTTGCTTCGGGTATCACCAATATTTTTTTTACCGGCGTACTGCGCTTCGATCCCATACACCTTTCCTATATCAACCTGTTTAACATCGCGGGATTGATTGCCGGGGTGCTGGTTGCCTGCGCTATGATCCTGCAGCAGAAAAGGATCCGGTATATCTGGCTGCCGGGATTTCTGTTGTTATTGCTTTTTCATGTGCGTATGTTCTTCCTGTTCGATATACAGGCCGATCCCTATCAATATTTCCTGCCGCTGTTTATACAGGGCTTTGGCGTGGGCCTGATTATGGTGCCTACGATCGTATATGCCATTGCTGCGGTACCCGTTAAACTGGGCGCCTCGGCAGCGGCCGTTTGCCTGGCCTTTCGTTATTTTGGCTTTTGCATAAGTATAGCCCTGATCAATTATTTTGAACTTTTTGAACGGAGCAGGCATTATAATGCATTCCAGGATCACCTGACCCGGGTAGATCCCGCGGTGCGGCAGTTCCTGCACCGGCAAACCCAGGTACTGACCGCCAAAGGCATGGCGCCGGGACGCGCCGCAAAAGCCGCGCATAAGTTACTGACGGGTAACCTGAACGGGCAGGACCAGCTTCGTTTTGCCATGGACTATTACGAGCTTATAGGCGGGCTGATCGTAGTGACCCTCTTGCTGATCGCGCTGTTCCCTTACCTGAACCGGACTACTGCTTACTTAAGATCAAGGAGATTGTCTCCGGCTTAATTTTCACCAAAATAGCATTTATGCAACCACAGATCAAAATCAAACGCGTATACGAACCGCCCCTGAAAAAAGATGGCTACCGGGTACTGATAGACCGGCTATGGCCCCGGGGCCTCGAAAAAGAAGCGGCCGCGCTCGACGAATGGGCCAAGGACCTGGCCCCTACGGCTGCGCTCCGGAAATGGTTTGGCCACGACCCGGAATTATGGGCGCCGTTCCAAAGAAAATACAAGGCCGAATTGGCGAAAAATGCTGCTGTAGCCGATTTCCTGGAACAGCATCGCAACCGGAAACTGCTGACGCTGGTCTATGGCGCCAAAGACGAAGCGCATAACCATGCTATCGTGTTACAACAATACCTGGAGCATTGGTATGCATCATCCTGAAACCACAACCGTCAACTTTACCCTGGTATACCGGGACCGGCATTACCCGGTGCAGGTTGACAGGCATGCCTGTACTTCGTTAATGGTGCTGATTGCCGACAGGCTGGGCATACCGGGCTTCGGCCTTTGCAGCGGTATGGGGAGTTGCGGCACCTGCCAGGTGACTCTTATTGATGCCCGGGGACAGGCACAATACGCTATCCAATCCTGTGCCATGTCCATAAACGAAGCCCTGGCACAGTGCTACATTTTTATTACAGAATGACCTTTTTATGAGCCTGAAAAAATTATGTTTCCTTTTGCTTCTTATTACGGCAGCAGGTTGTGCCAAGAACAACAAAACCTTTACCCTAAAGACCATCCGACTGGATGATTACCGGCACAACACGATACCTGCGCAAGGGCTTTACCTGAAAATATACGGTGACCCGGCAGCCGCAACCCTGGCGCAGACCGCATCTTATCCTTCTGAACTTACCTTGCCCGCGGTGTTTACGGTATCGCCGGCTTTACCGATGACCCTGTATAAAAATGCCTGTACCGTACAGTTGTGGGGCGAGACAACGGGTTATATCAGTTCCTGCAGCGTGGATATGCATGCCTATAAAATCGTATTTCCTATAGATATGGAAGTAAAAAGCGACAGCCTGGATATATCGCTCCAGGGGAGCTGGCAATAAACCGCCCCGCATACCGCATTATCGCGGCAGCCAGGTGATCCGCTATGCCTGGTCTTCGCCGGGCATAGCGCCCGCATATTGGTTGGCATAATCGCGGGGCGACATACCGGTTATCTTTTTGAAGTTGCGGTTAAAGCTTGTCTTTGAATTGAACCCGCATTCGAAAGCCAGGCTAAGCAAGGTATACTGCCCGCTGCCGGGCTGTAACAACAGCTCCTGAAAAGCCGATACCCGTAATGCATTCACATAGTCGTAGAAACTCTTGCCTTCCCTGGTATTGATCACTTGGGAAACCAGGCCGGGCTGCAGGTCCAGGGCTTTAGCCAGGTCCCCCAGGGTAAGTTCGGGATCTTTATACAATTGCTGTTGCTGCATCAGCGCGCCCAGCGCAAGATGGATGCGGCCGGCTTCCGGTTCTGCCAGCCGGTTCTTTTCATATTTTATCTTAATCGTAACCGGTTCCGCAGCGACGGCTGGTCCCGCCTGCTCCTGGTCCGTTAAGAGCGGTTCTTCGCCTGCTTCCTGCATTATAATGCTGGTGCTGGTCTCCACGATAGTATCCGTCGCCGCGGGTTCCGTTAGGGGTACTGCTACCGGTACAAGCTCAATAGCCCTATCCCCGGGTAACTTAGGTGAGCGCGTTTCTTCCGGCAATTGCTGATCGGAAAAGATACCCACCTGCCGGATACCGAAATACCCGATAAAGAAGATGAATAAGGTAACGGCCAGGTATAAGGCCTGTGCCGAGGGGTATAATACGACGACCGTCCATATCAGGCCCATGCCGCCTATAAGGTAGCGCATCCAGTTGAGGGTGATCTTTTCGGTGTTGGAAAACAGGCGCTTTATGTTTTTCCGGTGCCTGCTTAAAAGTACAAGCGACGCGCCCACATATACCAGGCCGGAGAGCGTGATACCATATACGATATACCGGAACAGCGGTTCGAAACGCGATGCGACGGGGTTACCCAGCTTCTCGTTGAGCGACATTTGCGGCAGCACCACAACCAGTATCCCGGCAACGATAACAGCAGGTATAAAATGTAGCGCCCAACGCCGGGGCATACCCGGTCTGCCGGTAAGCGACAAAAGATATAAATAAAGGAAGGGCCCATGCACAAAAGGGAATGGCAGTTCCCAGCCAACCAGGGCAGGTATTGCGGACCACCGGCCCGAAGCATACCAACCGATAAAGGCCTGGTGGATGAGGGCCAATAAAAGCCAGGCGCTCAATACCCGGTCTGCAGCGTTCTTCCGCCTTTTACCCAGCAGGAGCACGAACAGGAAAAAAGAAATAAAAATACCACCCGCATATATCATTTGCCCGTCCGGTGTCATAGCCTGTGTTTAACCTAAAGATAGCGCGCCCCTTCCTTTTACCCAACAGGAAAGGCTTAACGGCCACGGAATTGTCCTTTATTGCCCCCACAGCGCTTTATACCGATACCAAATTCCAGGTAAACAAGGTTATTGAGGGTACCCTGCGGGTAATACCGTATAGGACTGAAGGGCAGGTACAGCCTGGTATCAAAAGTATACCGTTTCCTTCCCAGCGACAGCCCGTACATCAGGCCATAGTCGGGTACCACGGTAGAGGTAACGGTGGTAACCCTGTCCAGGTCGGGGTGGTCCAGGCTTTCTTTAAAGGTTGCATACCGGATACCCCCGAGCAGGAACACCGTATGACGGGCCTTTCCTCCTTTGCCGTATAAAGCGTATCCCAGCCCGAATTTCTGCGTAAGGGAATAGTTATAATGGGTTTGCATATAGGTCTGCGGCTGGTTGCGGAACAGCAATAAGCTGAACAGGGAATGGGAGACTACCGAAAGCCTGTGGTTAAGCGGCAGCCGCAACATGGCCGATACCGTAGGTTTAACGATACTGCCGGTAGCGCCGATAGCAGGACTGAGCTCAAGCCCCGCGGGCGCGGCCTGTTGCGCCCACAGGCAAGGCGCTGCAACCAGGAGACTGATCGTAATAAGGATAAAACGCATAAACGGGTTATAAATGTTGGACATAAAATGCGATCGCTTTTTGCATATTGGGTGCTTTGGAACCCAGGTGATCCAGGCCTTTGGCGTTATGATACTGTTGCGCATAGCCGGTATAATACTGTTGTAACACCTGCCGGAAAGCGGCTATGGGCGCATGCATCACCTCTTCTTCCAACTCGCCCTCAGCCAGGAAAAAGATACCGGTCCGGTCCTGGTTCGCGGCCCTGTTTGCCTTTTCATTTTTAAGCACGACCAGGTCGCCCACCCAGAGTGCCGGACTTAATGCCAGGTAAGTGCCGAACAGGTCGGGGTAATTGGTAAAACAATAGGTAACACATAACCCACCGGCAGAGTGCCCCACAATGCCCCGGCCAGCCCGGCTGGCTTCCGCCTGGTAATCGCGTTCCATTACAGGTATAAGGGTCTCGCGCAGGAACCGTATAAAGTCATCGGCGCGCCCGCTTTTCCCGTACAAGGGTACCGGCAGGTAATCGTCCAGCCGGTCGTTGCCACCGCCTACGCCGATCACCATAATATCGTCGCGCCCGTTTTCCCGGGCTTGTTTCCGGCAGGCCAGGGCTACCAGGTTAAAATCCCATTGGGGATCGAGCACGTATAGTGTTTTATATTGCCGCGAAGCATTATAATTTTCCGGCAGGGCCACTTTAATAGAATAAGTAACGCCATTGTCTGCTGAAGCCAGGGAAAATTCTTTTAGCTGATCTTTTTCGATCTTTTCTTTCCGGCAGGCCGGTAGCAGGAGCAGCAGGCCGAAACAGGCCGCAATCAATATTTTCATGAAATGGATTTTAGATCAACCGGATGGATTACCCGGGTAAAAGAGACGGGTTGTGTTGTGCGCTAAAAAGGGACATATTGCTTCTGAGCAGCGCAAAATTAGGTAGCGGGCGAACCATAAACGCCCCGTCCTGTAAGGTGGCACCTTTTTTCCGGGGGACTCTTTCTATATTACAATCAACCGGTTACAGATCAAAATCAACCTGTACAAGCACACCATGATCAGCGCCTGAAGATCACCCGGGCAAAAAAGGATCAGAATGCCCGGTATACTGCTCCGGGTATCAGGTATTAATACCTGACTTTGTAATCCGGTATTTCAACGCTTACATCCAGGCCTTGCTCAAGAGTACCTTTGAGCTACCAAACATCAACTTACACCGATTATGCCATGGAATCTTGATATATCCACGATAGACGTGGGTCAGGGAGAGAGTGCGCTCGTGACCGCCACTGATGGTCTTCAGACCAGGGTTATGCTTATTGATGGCGGCAAACAGGGACAGGCTGGCACTGTGAATACCTATGTCGCAGGCAGGCTGGTCGCTACCCCGGTAGACCACATCCTCGTTACCCACTACGATGTCGACCATTCGGGCGGGATCATGAGCCTGCTCGAAGCCGATAACTTTTTTGTGATCTGTGATACATTGGCCGCGGCCGGAGCCGCACAAGCCATAGGGGCCAACCCGGGCCAGGTCGCAGCGTCGGTGGGGGCAGCGATCTGCGCCA
Organism: Taibaiella chishuiensis; assembly: GCF_003014535.1. Taxonomy (GTDB): domain Bacteria; phylum Bacteroidota; class Bacteroidia; order Chitinophagales; family Chitinophagaceae; genus Taibaiella; species Taibaiella chishuiensis. The sequence goes on from NZ_PYGD01000006.1 coordinate 253,736, forward strand.
CCATACTGGGTTGCTACAATAACTTCCTGGGGCAGAACTACAGTGCACAGGCGGCTACCATTGCCACCGCTGCCCGTAATGCCTGGAACGGCGTGGGCACCGTACAGAACGCAGCCCGTTTTGGTGTGCTCTATGCCGAACAATACGTCAACTACCCCCTTAACAGGTTCCTGGTACCCACAACGATCAAACGCAGGGATTCCGCATACCTGGGCGCACTGGCCGCAGTAAATGCACTCGCCAATGGTTTGAATGTACCACAGGCGGTGTTTACCGATGTTTTCAATTGTCTGCGTACGGTAGTATCCTCCAAGCCCCAATTCATTACCGGGGGGCGCTTTAGCCGTTCGCAAATGATCGATACCGGTAACCCGGCCCAGATCCCCGGCACGTATACGGACTTCGTTGCCGGGGGTGTGTACATGAGCGATACACTGGTTCAGGCCCCGGGCGTTAACCGCCCCAGGTTGCAGGCGGCTTACGGCAGCGAGGTGCTCTGGAACTCGGGCCCCAATGCTATGCCCGCCCCTGCCGGCGCGCCCGCTATTTACGTTATGGCCCGCAATGGCCGTGTATGGGATGGTACACCCAATGGCAGCGATCCTATAGGCGGTATCGCCATAGACAATAATAAAGACAGCTATGGGCTGATCTTGCGCTTCAACAACTTCTTCTTTTATACAGGCGGCGACCTTACCTCCGCAGGCGAGGACATGGTTGCCGATGCCGTTATGGGGACCGGCCTGCCCAACCCGGCAGGCGGGGCCTATCCTATACCCAACAGGATAGCCGCTTTCAAATGCGGTCACCATGGCGCCGATACCTGTACCAGTGCCTACTTCCTGACCACGATCAACCCGCGTGCCTCTATGATCTCTACCGGGCAGAACGGCTATGGCCATCCGGACCAGGGATTGGTGAACCGGCTCAACGGCAGGAACCCTTTTTATTTCTATCTCACAGGATGTTATTACCAGCGGATGTATATCCCGGCCACTTATAACCCGGCAGGCAACCAATTGCTCGGCGCCAACAGGTCGCGGGTGGCGGGCGGCTTAGCCATACCACCAGGCAATATCCAACTCGTTATCACCCAGGCCAATTCAACAGCGCCTGCGCCCAGCTTCCAGGTAACCTATTACGAATACGATGCGCCGCAAGCCTTCCGTACCGAGATAAATCCTTTCTAAAAAAGCGATCACATGGACATTAATGCACTTTATACCTATTTGCAGGGACTGGGATCGCCGTTATGGCTCAAGACCTCAGACACCAACCTGCCGGTCGAGTTCCAGGCCTTCCTGGCGACCATACCGGGCCGGCAGATCATTATTTATACCGGCAGCGACGGCCTGCAACTGCAGGGTTCCGTTATGACCATACAAGGCGGCTGCGAAGACACCAGCTGGCCGGTACAGGGACTCGAAAACGTAACTGCGACGGTGAGCTCGGCGCTGATCACCGTCGATGCAGGGCCAACGCCCGCAACCATTACCGGTGTGATGCAGGGTACCCTGCCCTTCAGCAGTACCAATACCGTACCCATAACGCTGAGTTCGCAGAGCTCGGTCGACTTTCCCTGGCAGATCACGCTGAATGCAGATGCATCCGGCCTGACGCCGATGGAAGTGATCCTGTTCGGTAATCCCAATCCATTCCCCTTCATGATCCCGCAGGGTATGGACTTCCTGAACAGCGCCCTGGTGGTGGATAAGGACAGCTACTCCATTACGTTCTACCCCAATACCGAACTGGAGTCGATAACCGCCTTTACCTTAAATGCGCCCTCGGCCCAATGGAACCCGGTACCCGGTATCTTTACCTTCAACGGGCTGGATATTGCCGCCAATGTAAGGACCAACTCCTTCAGCGTGGTACTGATCGGGCACCTGACCATAGGCAGCACCGGTGTGGATGTGGGCATCGGCATGTCGGCGGGTCCCAACTGGTACCTGTACATCAAGCCTACCCCGCCTGCCGAAGCTTTTCCCGGCCTGGCCGACCTGGCCACCTGGATCGGCGGAGCTGCACTCAACACCAGTGTAGACAACGGTTTTGCAGGTGTAGACATTTCTACTGCGGGTTTCGATGCTGCAATATCTTATATAAGCGCGGCGATCAATATCAATACCTTCAGCCTGGATTCCCTGCTGATCAAAAGTATACTGACCATAGGCGCTTTACAGCTTGATGTAAATGTAACCCTGCCGCAACTGTATATCAACGGCGGACTGCACAACCAACAACCTTTAAAGGTAACCGACCTGCTGACATCGCTTTCGTTGCCGGCGGCCGGTGTACCGGAAGACCTGCAGGTGTCTACCGCCGACTTCGTGGCCGATCTGACCAACAGCGCTTACTCCATAGAGCTGGTGGTCGATAACATATGGGCCGCAGGTCCTTTTTCTTTCGACCAGGTAAGCCAGTCGCTGCAATACAATAGCGCGCAGGGCTTAACCGGGGCCTTCCGCTGCCAGTTTACCCTGTGGCAAACCGCCGTAGTGGTGCTGAACGCGGAATATGGCGGAACCGAAGCCGGCTGGACCTTTGCCGGCGGCCTGGCGCCGAATACCACGCTGCAGATCGGCGACATTATCAGCATGCTGGCCGCCGACTTTGGCATCAGCAATGTACCCGAGCCCATCAGTTCGCTGGAAATGACCCGGCTCTGGGTTTCTTATTCTTCGGCTAAAAACAGCTTCGTATTTACCTGTTCGGGTCAGTTTACGGTAGAAGAAAAACCCGTAATCATGTCCATCGATATCGAACTGGACCAGGGCCCGGCCCGCGAAAACGGCGTTAGCGGCTCTGCCGGCTACCATGCCTATTTCGGCGGCACCATTACCATCGACAGCTACGAATTCAGCCTGGTATTCGATACCACCGATATGACCACCAATACCTTCATCGCCGCATTCCGCAATACCGAGGAAGGCAATGTACCACTGAAGCAACTGGTGGCCGGCATCTCCGACGTAGTAGCCGGTTTTATACCACCTTCGCTGGTGATCGACCTAGAACAGGTTAAATTTATTTATTTCAAACAGAACAATGTAAGCCAGTTCGCATTTGGCCTGCAGTTCAGCGCATCGATAGACCTGAACGACCTGCCGGTAATCGGCGATAAACTGCCCGAAGGCATGACCCTCGGTATCGACAGCCTGCAGGTATTATTTGCCAATGCCGACTTCACGCCGGCACAGGTGGCCATTATCAACCCGCTGTTGCCCCAGGGCATTATTCCTTTGTTATCCGCCGGTATTGCCCGCGGCCTGATGATATCCGGTAACCTGAACATTATCGGCTACCTCCTGCCCATTAACAGCGGCACCCAGAAAGAAACACCCAAACCCGTCAACAGTATTGCCTTTACCGGCAAACTCGACGCTTCGGCAGCAGAGGCCGTAGCCCCATCGGACATTACCTGGTTCAACGTACAGAAGCAACTGGGACCGATGAACTTCCAGCGTATCGGCGTGGCTTTTGCCAACAATGTATTGTCTTTCGCAATGGATGCGGCATTGACCCTCGGCCCGGCCAACCTGTCGATGCAGGGGCTTACCGTAGGCAGTCCCTTGTCTACCTTCTCGCCGGTATTCGGCATCCAGGGCTTCTTTATGGATATCCAGACCTCGGCCTTCGAACTGGGCGGCGGCTTCCTGCGTGCCAAAACACCCGATGGCGCTACCGCCTATTATGGCGCGGTGATGGCGCGGGTAGGCAGTTTCAGCCTGCAGGCGCTGGGCGGCGATGTGCCCGCGCACGAAGCCGACGATCCGCAACACCCGGGCCAGAAGATACAGATACCGGCCTCCTTCTTTATCTATGCCAATATCGAGGCGCCGATAGGCGGTCCGCCGTACCTGTACATCAACGGCTTTGCCGGTGGCTTTGGTATCAATAACCTGCTGAAGCTCCCGACGCTGGAGAACCTGCCCGGTTATATCCTGTTGCCCGGTCCCGGATCCAAAGCGCCCGAAGCGCAATCATCGCCGGAAGCCACGATCAATAAAGTGCTGCCGCAAATGCAGCGCTACTTTATACCACAGCCCGGGCAATACTGGATGGCTGCGGGCATTGCCTTCTCCTCGTTCGAGATGATCAATGCCTTTGCGTTGCTTACCGTATCGTTTGGCGTAGACTTCCAGATCGCATTGCTGGGTAGCTGTTCGATGAACTTCCCTACCAGTGCGGCCAGCCCGATCGCTTATGTGGAGATCGACATTATGGCCTCTTACTCCACGGCCACCGGCTTGCTGGCAGTAGAAGGCATCCTGTCGCCGGCTTCGTATATCTTCGGCAGCTTTGCCCGCATTACCGGCGGTTTTGCCTTCTATATCTGGATCAACCCACCGGCAGTGTCCAATGGTCCGAAGGCGGGCGACTTCGTGGTAACGATTGGTGGTTATCACCCGGCTTATGTACCACCCGATTATTATCCGACCGTACCCCGGCTGGGCATCAATTTCAGCCTCGGCCCCTTCCAGGTGATCGGCCAGTGTTACTTTGCCCTTACCCCGGGTATGTTTATGGCCGGCGGTTCGCTCAATGCCACCTGGAACCTCGACATCGTCAAAGCCTGGTTTACCCTGGGCTGCGACTTCCTGATCGCCTGGGCGCCCTTCCATTATGAAGCCACCGTGTATGTAAGCATGGGCTGCTCGGTAAACCTGGGACTCTTTACCCTCAACGTTTCTGTAGGCGCCGATGTAGAACTGTGGGGACCGCCATTTGGTGGCGTAGCACATGTGGACCTCGATGTGATCACCTTTACCATATCCTTCGGAGAGGACCGTACACCGCCGCCACCGGTAGGCTGGACCGAATTTAAAAACCAGTTCCTGCCTGCCGACACGACCAGTTCGCAACCGGTAACATTAGCCCTGGCTGCGGCACAGGACAGCACACCGACCACCAATATCCTGAAGGCCAATGTAGCCCAGGGCCTGAACGGCGCCCAGGTTGACGGCCAGGACTGGATCCTCGATCCCGATCATTTCAATATACAGGTGAGCAGCGCCATACCGGCCAATGCACCGCAATGGGCTACCACAAGCAGTACAGACAAAGCGATATCCAACGACCCGGCGCAATACAACGTCCTGCCACCACCGGTAGACTCTGCACAATGGCCTTACCTGGTATTTACCGATACCGACAACCAGATGAGCGCCACCGAAATCTGGAACCCCGTGGTGAACATAAAACCGATGGGCCTGAACGGTGTAACCTCTACCCTGTCCATAGCCGTGGTGCGTATGGATAATGCAGGTAACTACACCAATTACATCACTTCGCTGACCCTGAACCCCGTGGTGGGCGATGTGCCGGCAGCCTTGTGGGAAGCGGATAATAACCGCAAGCCTGCGGTAAATGATCCGGCCTTCCTGGTATCTGCCCTGAACGGCTTCAACATTACCCCGATACCCAGGACGCCCAATGTGGTGAACGATATCCTGCTGATCCAGCTGCTGTACCAGCAAGGCAACAGCTATTACTTCAATTACCAGCAACAGCTTATCGACACCGCTTACCAGGTAAGCGCCGTAGGCGAGGATACCGATACCCTGACCATAACTGTAAGCGGCGCACACAACGCCACACTCGTCAACAACAATTATATACTGAGCTCGCTTGCCGATACCTGGGTAACCGGTCAGCGTAATACCATACTGGCCAACCTGGACCAGATCGGGTTCGATACCTATAACGAAGCCGTACTGACCACCTTCTGTACCCAAACGGCCCTGACCGACTGGCCCGAAGCGATGCTGCTGGCCGATACCCTACCTCAATCTTAAAGGATAAAACGGATAAAAAAACAAAAGGATATGCCCGATAATAGTAATAATCCTCAATTGAACGAACTGGTCTCCTTTATCCAGCACGACCTTCCGGGACTGGAAGACGGTCAATACCAGTTACAGGTTTCCCAGGAGGTAAAAGATGAAGCAGGTAATGTAGTCTCCGATGGCACACTGTCGGTAAACTATAAGTTTGCCGTAACCGGCGACCGCTTCAGCCTGGCGCAACCTGCGCAGACGATCTATTCCGTGTTCCCGGCCGACCTGGCCAGCGGAAAATATGATGCCGTGCTGCCGCATGTGGTCTTTTCCAAACCCACCTTTCCCTGGACCCGTTCGCCGCTTAAAGCAGGCAATGTAACGCCATTGCCTGCACCCGGACAGGATACCGATGCCGAAGTGCCCACCTGGCTGACCGTACTGCTGCTCGACGAAGACGATGTGGCCAACTATATCGGGCAATTCCCCGAATTTAGCCTGACGCCGTGGGTAGGCAGGGTCAGCGACCTGTTCCTGACCTCGGTCCTGCCTATCAGTACCTTACAGGACAATTATTCCTACTTCTACGAGGTAACCAATAACGACAAACCGTTAACGACCTATCTCGACCCGGGACAGCAGATGTCCGACAGCCTGCAAATGCTGGACATACCGGTGCCGCTGTTCCAGAAAATAGCGCCGACCACCGACGACCTGAAACTGATGGCGCATGTACGCCGGGTAAGCCTGATCAATAAACCGACCATGCAGGGTATATCCGACCAGGGCGAGCCTGTAGGCAGTTTCTCGATCGTATTCGGCAACCGGGTACCTGCAAGCAATAAGAAAAACTATGCCTTCCTGGTATCGTTAGAAGCGCTGCAGGACTTCCTGCCGCCGGCGCAGAACCAACAGCCCTCCGGCTTTAACCCGGATCAAACCAAAATGCTGCGTATCGCGGTGCTCAACAGCTGGTCCTTCTTTACCACCGGCGACAGTGCCGGCTTTGTAGCCCAGCTCAATGCACTCAACCAGGCACAGCCACCCGTAAACCACGAGGTTAATACCGACCTGAGCCTGGTTACCAACCTGCGCCTGCCACCGCGCACGGGTGCATTGCCCCAGGTAGCCAATGCCCTGGAAATGGGTTATGTGCCCCTGAACCATAACCTGCGCAGCGGCACACAAACGGGCAATACTTTTATACCTGACAAGACCGTATCCTGGTACCGGGGACCGCTATTGCCCTACAAGTTGAATAAACCGGCCTTAGAACTGCCTATCGCATCGCCCGACCAGGTGCTGGTATTCGATCCGACCACGGGTATGCTCGATACATCCTATGCAGCCGCCTGGACCCTGGGTCGACAGGTAGCCCTGCAGGATACCGGCTTTTCGACCCAACTCTATAACTGGAAAAAAGGCCTGGAGCTGGCGGTGCTGAACAGTGCCGAACTGCAACTGCTGACCGAACACTTCGCCAATGTATTCCACGCTGCACCCAGGGCCGTGCCGCCTATGGCACTGAGCGCCGATCCTTCCCGGAAACGAAACAACAACAAAAGGCAAAAAGGCAATTTCCTCCGCAATACCCTTCTTTCGCTGCACACTCAAAAACGATAAGTTATGCTATCCAGAAGCCCATTTCAGCGCAGGCTGAATTTACTATACCGCTCGCCGCAACAATTGCAGCAGGAAGTAGAAGACAACGCAGAGCTGCCGGCAGAACTTGCCGCATGGCTGGGCCGGCTGCGGCTGCTAAACGGTGTGCCCATCAATTACCTGGTACCCGACGAAGGCATGCTGCCACCAGAATCGATCCGCTTTTTCTACCTGGATCCCAACTGGGCTGCAGCCTTGCTGGACGGCGCTTACAGCATTGGCCGCAACCTGACCATATCCGGCGATACCAACAGTATGGCCCTGGACCGGGCATCAGCCCCGATGACCAATAAACACCGCGACCTGGCGGCCGCCGCTATGCGTCCCGGTCTGCTGGGACAGGAAGAACCGGTGATCGACTTCAATACCGTATCGGGTTTTATCCTGCGGTCTTCGCTGGTACAGAACTACCCGGGCATGGGCGTTAACCCTTATCCCCTGGGCGGTACACCGGACAACCCCGATCCGACCAAAGTAGTATTGCTCAATATCCTGCGTATGGAACAGCTTGGTCCCAACTCCGATACCCTGATCTGCCTTATCGAAGGTGACGCTTACCGTATAGACATACACGAAGCGCCGGAAGCCTTGCACTACGGGCTCGACAGCTATAAGGATGAAAATGGCCAGGTAACCAGCAGCAAAACCATTTTTCCTTTTACGAAAACGGGCAACCCGCAACATCCATCCGTAACGATGGATATGCAGAACCCGCAATTCCTAAACCTGGATACCTATTTCCGGACTTCTGATCCCCGTACGCTCAATATGTCGGCACTGGCGGCCCTGATCGGCTCCAAACAAACGCCGGCGCTGGCTTCGATCGACGCAGCCGAAATGGGTTTCGAAATGACAGAAGGTGTGGGTATGGTTAGCTTTTATAACAAACAAAACTAAGAGAGATGAACGCGATTGTTCCCCTGAATATAACCGCCTTAAGGGTAAGTCCTACCGATAACACCAATGTGGTGCCCAGCTTTAAAGGCCGGGTGGCTTACTTCGACAATATGCCGTACGGCAGCCCCTCCTCGCGCACCAGTACCGGCGACACCGTAGTACGGTTGCTCGAAAGCCCGGACAACGCGCTGGCGCCGCTCAATACCGGTATTCACCTGCATTGGGAGCTCCCCGATTATTTCCGTAAAGGCGTACAGGCCTTCGGCAGTTCGGAGGTCGTGTTTCCACAGGTGCCCAATCGCTGGCTGGTAACCCGTTACCTGAATATGTATGATCCCAATACCGATACCTGGTCGGATGCAACAGCCTTTAGCTGGGTGGTAGAAAGCGACTATATCTCTACTTCGCAGCTGCGCGACAGCGATGGGATAATACGGCCATCGGTACCCGTACCCTTGCCGACACAGACTACCTTTGGCCAACAGCCCTTCCGCTTTATGGGCCGCGTGGTACCGGCATCCGAATGGCCGGCCACTGCCCCCGGCGACCAGTACCTGCCCGACTTCAATAACGAAGACGATAAACCTTATTACCTTACCTCTATCGGTTTTCTCGGGCCGGGCTTCGCAGCCTACTACCCGGATTGCTGCAGCGTGTTCGGCTTTTGCGACCGTTTCCTCGACAACAGCACGATCGCCAATGCCCTTAAGAACAGCACGCCGATACAGTTTAAAGCCAGCTACCAGGTAATCGGCTGGATCGACGGCGCCGACCCGCTGGATGATGTAACCGCCGCGGTAACGACCAAATACAATGACTATGTGGCCCAGTGCCAGGAGCAGCAAACGGCCGTAACACAGACCCCGGCCGACTTCTTCGAAGCCTATGCGCTGCAGCAGTTCAAATGGATCTTCGATAAAGACGAGATTACCTATACCCTGGGCAACAACTATGAACTGGAAACGCTGAACGTACCGCAGAAAACAATCTGTAACGGCATTATGCAGGAGGTGGTATGGGACATGCTGGAAAGCCCGGGCACAGAAAGCTTCCTGGGCAATCCCGATACGCCGACCACACCGGCCATTTGGACTGATGACGAGGTAACCATTGCCGTAGGTAACACTTCGATCGAAGCCCTGTCGGCCCTGTTGAAATACGACAACGACAATACCGATAACGATCCCAACCTGCTCGAGAATTACGAGTACCTGCTCGATGCCCTGCAACTGAGTATGCTCAACAACCTCGAGAACGAGGGCAATAAAGTGATCGGCCTGGAAGAAGCGCTGCACTCCGCAGGTTTTGCCCGCGAGCAGGGCGGCCTGTTATGGATCGTACAACAAAAGCCCAAAGACCCTGCAGACAAACAACCCGTCAATGCATCGACAGAGATCAACCTGCCGCTGTCGCTGGCCGAAGAACTGTCCCTGCTGAACGGCGCGCAAAAAGCCTATGATACGGGTCGCAGCGCATTAGGGCTTGTACGCAAGCAACTGTACATGGATTGGTACCGGTATATAAAAATGTATGCTGGCGGACAGACAAGTCCCAACGTGGATACCAATACCCTGGCCAATTTCCTGAGTGCCGGCGGAAGCGGCGCCATCGACCTTACGATCGCACAGGGCCGCAGTACCGGTATCCTGAATTATATTACGGCCACCGATGGATCCGGCGCTATTTACGGTGTCGCCCAGCCTTCGCCCGACAATGATACCTCGCTCGCTTATGCCGTATGGCAGAAGTACGACGAGTTTGCACAGGCTATGACCCTCTACCCCGACTGGCAGATGCTGGCAGTACCGGCCCCGCCCTTCTGGAAGCCTACCGACCCGGTAGCCATGATCGAAGGCAACCGTATAGAATGTGTAAGAAGGAACGGTCTGGCAGAAGAGATACCGGTACGCTTATCACCGGGCCTGCTGAACCTGCTGGATATTACCAGCGGCGACCAGTCCTTTGGTGTGGCCACTTCGGATATCCCTACCATACCGGTAGTAAATAACCAGGTACCCAACCTGCAGGATTGCCAGGCGCTTATTGCCGAAGCCTTTTTGCTGGTGCCTTCGCTGGCCACCGCTGTGGCTACCGCGCTACAGGATAAGGGTGGTACCGGCAACCCCGCCGTATCCGGTTACACTACATTCGTTACGACGCTGACGCAGCTGCAGGGCGGGCTCAGTGGCCTGGAAAGCAGCCAGACCACCGGCGGGCTTTTCGATATGATCAGGGCCACGAACTATGTACCGGCGCCCAACGCGCAGCAAAGCACCAGTACGCCTATATCGCTCGGCCTTACCTTTACCAATGCGAACGACCGCGGCTGGGTGATGGATGCCGTAGCCTGGAACACGCAACAACACTATCCTGAATTCGATGCCGACCGTTATGATCCTTTCCTGCCGGTCCATATGATGTGGGACGTTACTTTCGATCCGCTGACCAGGGACCAGGATCCGAGGAATTACAGCAGCACCAACCTTACCGACTATTTCTCGCTGGATGAAGAAGCGGTAGATAACCAATATAATCCGCAGCACAACTTTACCACACAGGAACCGGTAGTTTATGACGGCTCTGTGGTGTTATCGAAGAAAGCCACCTTCAGCCTGATCTACCAGATCGAAAGTTACGAACGCAACTATCCCGACGATCCGGCCAATCCTGAACTGAGCGCCATTGCTGAGAACTACCGAGGCCGCAATATCCTGTCGCAAACTATGAGTGGTCTGAACAACGGACAGCTGCTGCGTTACTATATCCCGCAGATCACCGTAGAAGACCTGACCATAAGCCCGGGCAGGGACACCATTACACCGGCCGTGAACAATGCCGCCCTGTATGGCAACCCCGGCGACAACTGGTATGATGGCGGCTTTAATGCGGACGCCCCGGTACCTACAGGTCCTATGGCACTGGGTAACTTTGGCCCGCTGCGCAGCGGCTTCCTGGCGGTAAACGGCCTGGAGATCGTCGACGTATTCGGACAGCGCATGACCTTAAGCACGCCCAAACTCAACAGCGACGGTTCTATGGATGTGATCGCCGCCATGACGATGGCGCCTGCGCAAGGCGATACTGCAAACGAAGGCAAGATGTACCTGCCCCCGCGTTTACTGGCCCCTTCACGCATGTGGTTCCGCTGGCTGAGCGCCAGTTACAATAACGATGTGCCGGGTATCAGCGACGATTTCGTGGAAATGAATACCCACCCCGCTACCTCGCCGGTATGCGGCTGGGTAATGCCCAACCACCTCGACAACGACCTGTTCTTTTACGATGCCAACGGCGCCGCAATAGGCTCGTTCGGCATAGAACACAATAGTCTTAAATACCGTACCCGCGCCGGTAATCCCAATAACCCATCCGATTCGCTGGCCGTAGATATCGGTCCGGAAGGATCGCCCACGGTAAATGCACACCTTGCGGATTTTATGTGGTATGTGAATAACCGCAGTGGTACCGGTACCGACAACTCCGGTTTCCTGGCCGACCTGATGCGGGCCATACTGGGTTCGGATAAATACATCAGCCCCGAAAACTTTGCACAGGATGGTTCGCTGGCCGTACTGGTAGGCAGGCCCCTGGCCATCGTACGCTCGGTACTGGGCATGGAAAGCGCAGGAGGTTTGCTGCCGCTTAACCAGGCCGATGTAACGGCTACCGATCCATGGCCCACCGACATCAATGCACAAACTCGTGTTTATACCGACCGGATGCAGAACGGCAGCGCCAACCTGGCCAATATACAAATACCCGTACGCCTGGGCGACCTCTCGAATATGGACGACGGCCTGATCGGTTACCTGATCGAACAGGAAGGCAATGATCCTTATGGCAACGGCAACTTTTATGCTCCTGCAGCGCCGGCCAATGGCAGCAATGGCGTAGTAGCGCCGGCAGCAGATACCCTGGAGCTTAACCTGAATGCCGCAGTAAAAATGCTGACACTGCTGATCGATCCGAGGGCCGGCGTACATGCCACAACCGGCGTGCTGCCTGTTGAAGAGCTGGCGGTACCGCCCGATCAGTATAAAGCAGCCATGAACGCGTTACAGATGACGTTCGTTACCCTGCCCATATTGCAACAGCGGCAACAACTGACGGTACCGCTGCCCGATCAGAACGGGTATGTATGGTCCTGGGTAATGCCGGGCAACCAGCAGGAACTGCCCCTGGCGCCCAATGCAGGCAACAGCAATACTGCCTGGGGGTATACGCCGCAGACGCTGCTGGAAGGCTGGCTCGAACTGAGCCCTGATCCGAATACAGCGCCGCTGCCGCCCGAAACGCCGTAATACGCAGGGGCACCCGATTTGAACATTAGGCATTCATCCTTTTAAAATAAAACCATGGCCGACAATAACGGAATAAACCTGAGTGTGCTGAACCCGCAGGGACAGCCGGTAATCTATAACAACTCCGCAGCGGTAGCCCTGCAGGTGAACCTCACCAATAATATCGGCAGCGATATCACCTTTGCCACAGGGAGCGCCGCTTCGGTATTGAAGATCTTCCTGCCCTATGCCATCACCTTGCAGGAACTGCAGGCGATGAGCATCACCCTGGCAGGCTGGGAGTTCAGCGTAAACGCTACCGATATATGTCTGCAACTGACCTGTACGGGCGACAGCAGTACCTGGGCCAATGGCACAGCTTTCGATTTCTCCATAAACGGTGTAGCTACCCAGGCCTCCGCACAAAGCGGTTTTGCGCAAGTCAATTTTGTGCGTTTCCCAACGGGTACCCCGGCACAGGTTACGGCGCCGCTCGCTATTTCCAAACCATCGGTGCCCGGCAATGCCGACCTGACCAAGGTTTTGGCGCTTTCGCTCGACAACCAGGGACTTATTATCGTTTCCCCTACGGGCGATCCCTTACAGAATACCCTCTTTTTAAATATAAAGAATACCGGCGATACGCCATTATACAACGGCAGCAATATGTGGAGCGGCTCGCCGCAGATAACGGCCAGTTTCGTGTATGGCAATGGTACCGGCAGCCTGGCGCCCGACGATAAAAGCCAGTCGGGGCCCGGCAGCGGCTCGGCCTGGAACATTGTAGCCGGCCTGCCTTACCAGCAACCACAAAACCAGTGGAATACCACCAACCCCTCTGCAGGCTCGGGCGCAGCACATCCGCAATGGATACTGGCGCCCTCCAACCTCAACCAGGGTATTATCGGTACGGGTGCAAATGCCAATATAACATTCAGCTTCTCCAATATCATTTCCTTTACCCCACCGGGCCACACGCAGATCATGCTGCAGTTTACCGGCTTCATGAAGGACGAAAACACCCCTTACGATGATGCCGTTTTCGTACTCGATATCGTAAAACAGAATGCACCGGCTACCCGTGGCCTGTTCAGCTTCTTTAGCCAGACGGCCCTCTACGCCGTAGACCAGCCGGTTACCAGTATACCCATTTCCCTGCGCTGGGCCATGTTCGATGTCGCTTCTGTAAATATCATTACCAGCTTCCCCGGTATCGACCCCATTACCGTCAACTATCCCAACCCGCAGCCTATTGCTTACGATGAAATAGTGATCACTATCCCGGGGGTAACCCAGAGCACGGCGGTAACGATAACGGTACAGGCCTATTCGGGCTCAGGCGGCTTTCTCAACAGCATGCAGTTTACGGCCTTTATACAGGCAAATATGTTTGTAGACCCGAGAGACGGCAAAGTGTATCCCGTTGTAAAGATCAACAACAAAATATGGATGGCCGCCAACCTCGACTATGTAGCACCTTCAGGATCGGTGGTAAGCGGTCCGGAAGCACAGTATGGCAGGCTCTATACCTTCAATGCCGCCCTGCCGCAACAAACACTGGGCGGCGGATGGCGACTGCCCAACGAACAGGACTGGAACGACTTAGCCAATTCGGACAGTTATGCCCAACTCATCTCCGGCGGCAGCAGTGGTTTTAACGCCATGCTGAACGGCATGGCCATCAGCGGCGGCGGACTCACAGACTTCGGCATTTACGGTTACTACTGGAGTTCCATCAGCAATGGCAGCAATGCACAATACCTGTCCTTCAGCAGCCGCTCCAGCACTGTAACTTATATGAGCGCCGGGGTGGATCAACAATCCGGACTTTCGGTAAGGTTTGTAAGAGATGTCAATTAATAACCTATCCTTTCACGATAAACCACAGTGTTATGGAACCGGTATGGAAAGAATTTTATGATAAAGCAACCCTGTTGGGTCACGACATGGAATTGCTGGAACAGGGCGAAGCCGTAGAACGCTATTTTACCTTCGCCACGCTTACGGAAGGCAGTCTGCTGCTTTCGGTTGCAACACCGGAGCAACGCCGGCAACGGCAGGTCACCTTTTTTACCCCGCCTGTAGCCGCAAGGCAACGGCTGGGCCAGGGCAAGCATGACCGGGGCGAAGCTATTCTCTTTGCCGAAGGGGCCTTTGACGATGGCGACGAACAAGGCGTCAACAACCATTTGCCCGCAAGGATCAAAGCGGTCAGCATTAAAGAAAAACGGGTACCGGCCGGTACCACCTGGGACATCAGCGTAAGGGGCGCCCAATGGGGCATTGACGACCTCGAAGAGTTATATACCACCATCAATGTAGGCCGCCTTATACTCGAACCCGGCGCCCGCATTACCGTACAGGGCAATGTATGCTCGATGCTGATCCAGGAACTGGTGGTACTGCCGGGCGTTACTGCCGGCATGCAGCAAGACTTCCATATCGGTATCCTGCCTACTCCTTTCTCCGTAGACCTCAAACACGGTCCTATGGATGGCGCACATGGCACACATGGCGGCAACGGGATTAAAGGCGATAACGGCGAAGCCGCGCAGGTAAGCAGTACTATGCTGGGCCACGTACTGATACAGGACATAGACCCGCTGAAGATGAACGGCAGGCACGGTACGGACGGACATAACGGAACGGATGGTACAGACGGACGCAATGGCGGCATGTGTAAGATTGCAGAGATCACCATCCGGCGCCTGGAAGGCAACCTGCGTATATACGCCCAGGCCGGCAGCGGCGGCAATGGCGGACATGGCGGGCACGGTGGCGACGGCGGCGATGGCGGCGACGGTAGCCGCGGGTATAAACTCATGGGCGGCATGCTGGGCGCGGGCGATGGCGGCAATGGTGGTAACGGCGGGCACGGCGCAAAGGGCGGACATGCCGGCAACGGAGGCCTTAGTTCCAATATCTATATCACCATTCCGGACAAATACGAGCACCAGGTACGTTGTCTTTCGCTGGACGCCCCGGGCGGTAAAGCAGGCAAGGGCGGCATAGCCGGTAAGGCAGGTGCAGCAGGCCTGGAAGGCACACTGCCCCAACCCGCAAC
Organism: Taibaiella chishuiensis; assembly: GCF_003014535.1. Lineage (GTDB taxonomy): Bacteria > Bacteroidota > Bacteroidia > Chitinophagales > Chitinophagaceae > Taibaiella > Taibaiella chishuiensis. The sequence continues at coordinate 269,422 of NZ_PYGD01000006.1, forward strand.
AGCAGGCATACCGGGACGGGACGGACAGGAAGGCAAACCCGGCAAAGACGGGCGGTCGAGACCCGGCGCCTACATATTCCTGAACGAAACATGCGTACAGGGCGACTTACAAGTTACAGCACCACAACTGCAAAAGATATAAAACGGGTGTTACCCACCCGCTACATTTTTCCAAATACCAATTTATCAAAACACCTTAAACAACAAACAAAATGAAAAAAATGAATTTTTTCGAAAGGGCCGAAAAGCTCGGGCATTCGGTAGACGCGCTGCAAAAAGGACACCAGATCAGTTCTACGATCTCTGTGCCCAACGTTGACGAATTAAAAGCCCTGCTGGACGATGGCGCCGGGGAAGACGTGCGTGCCGAAAGGGAGCAAAACATGCTGGCTGCTGTACCGGCAGGTACCAACCAACCTTACGATGCAACCCTGCTGCGTAAAGTACAATCTTATGTTTATGGTAACGGTACGCTGGATTATAATGATCACCAGCAACTGGGTAAAGTATTCCCGGTACAGGTATTGGCTGTATCTGCAGCGAATATTACCTATAACGGTCACGTAGACCTGGGTAAATCGCAGGTGATGATCGTACTTAACTATGGTACCGTAACCATGAACGACCAGAGTTATGTAACCGTAGAGAACTCTACCCTCACGTACACTGCCGATGTGCTGATCCGTAATGGCAGCGCCCCAGCCGGTTACGGCGACTTCAACATCCTGGGTGTAGCCGGAACTCCCGGTACTACAGGTGCTACAGGCGCTACAGGCGGCAGCGGTTCTACCGGTAAGAATGGTAACTGCTCCAGCGCAGGTATTGCCGGCGATTCGGGTCAGAATGGTAATGCCGGTGCAACCGGTGGTACAGGCGCTCCCGGTACACCTGGCGGCGATGGCCTGCCCAGCATGCCCGCTACGATTACCATTACACAAAGCATTCAGCAGGCCAGCTCACTGGTAATCTATACAAGCTCCGGCCAGGGCGGTAATGGTGGCCAGGGCGGCAACGGCGGTCCTGGTGGCCGTGGCGGTAATGGTGGCAACGGCGCTACCTGCGGTTGTACCGGTTCCGGCGCCGGCAACGGTAACTCCGGCGGCCAGGGCGGCAATGGCGGCCAGGGCGGCCAGGGTGGCAACGGTGTAAATGCCAACGGCACTGTTACCATCTATGTACCCGGCAACTTCGTCAACAACGTGCATAACGTATCCGTACCGGCAGCACCGGGCATGGGTGGTGCAGGTGGTAATGGCGGCGCTGGTGGCGCAGGCGGCAGCGGCGGTAGCGGCGGTAAACACAACGGTAACGGCAGCGGCGGCAGCAGCGGCGGTGTAGGTAATACCGGCAGTGTAGGCGCACAGGGCTCAAAAACCGGCCAACCGGCAGTAATCTCCGTAAAGCCATACTAACAACAAATCAATTCTAAAAAAACCTGTCAACGCCCGGTCCATGGACCGGGCGTTGTTTGTATACGCCCCGCTCCAGGCACGGCGGCGCAAAACATTAAACATTATTACAACACTTAATTATTTATATTCGTCCCTACCCCATACCGGCAACAAGCATCCCGGGAATCCTTAACAAGTAACCGGCATAAACAGGCCATAACCAGCATTAGCGCATGCAGCAGTTCTTTTTCAAACCCCACCCGGCACTCGAAGCAATCGTCAGTTCTATCGGCATTATGGATGCCGATTTTACCCATACCATCCATCCCTCGTCGTATCATTATCCCTGGTCGGCGCAGATACGGTTATGCTTTTATATCCGGGGCAATTTTATCGGGGTAAAGAAAAAAGCAGGCGATCCGTTCCGGGTGCTGACCTCCAGCTTTGTGGTTGGTCCGCAACTATCCGATACCTATCTCGACTTCGGCAAAGGCATGCTTACCGCCGCGGTCAGCTTCCGCGCCGGGGGCCTGCAACGCCTTACCGGTGTGCCCGTAGCCGAATTGATCAACCAGGAAACGGAAGCCGCTTTGTTATTCGGGCCCGGGATTGCCCTCGTGGAAAGACAGCTGCAGGATGCCCTGGGTCCCGAAGCCGTTGCTGCCGTGCTCCAGCAGTTCCTGCTGCAACGCTTGTCGCAGGCCAAAGCGCTGCTGCCTTTCGATTATGCGATCGGCGAGCTCGTGCAACAAAACGGCAATATCAGCGTGGAAAAGACCGCGGCCCTGAGTTGTCTCAGCAAACGGCAGTTTGAACGGAAATGCATCGAACGCCTGGGTATGCCGCCTAAATTATTTGCAAGCCTCACCCGTTTTTCCAGGGCCTATATGTACAAAGAAGGCCATCCTCTATTGCCCTGGATAAAGATCGCGCACGAATTCGGCTACCACGACCAGATGCACCTGATCCACGACTTCAAACGGTTTACAGGTCATACGCCCTCTGTAATCGACAAGGATCTTACCAGCTCCCTGAGCCTGGTCAACCTGTTTGAACGCGGCACCTGAAAATGTCGCATTTATACTATGCTTCCCCTTATATCCCATCTTATTTTTGATCCCGGGACAGCCTCTAACCAACCAAGCGATCACACCGCTTTTTGCTGAAGCTGCCAGGACACCGTCCGTGCCGGAACCGGCCAGGGGCGCATAATTCCTGCTACTTGTCCCTAACCGTTTTTAAAGCGGGTTTCCCGGCTACCGGCCCGGCCCCTGGCCTGGTCATGTCCCGGAAAAGCCCGCGCATTCCGATACGCATACCACAGTACCTGCCCCGTTTTACAACAGGCATTTTTAAACACGCATACACTTACCGAATACCATACCGGCCCCTGAACACGAATCACCTTGCGGTCCTGACCCTTTTTTGTTCCCTTTAAAAACTCCAGATTATGATGAAAAAAATGTTGCTGCTGGCGCTGCTACCTGCATGCCCGGCTTTTGCCCAGACTCCTATGCACGAGGAAGATGCTCCGCCCCCCGTGATATCGGTATTGAACCAGGAGCTTAAAGATACCCGGATGCGGCTTGCATTGCCTGGTAATAAAGAAGCCTCCATACAGCCCCTTCAGTTCTCCCCGGCCCGGGAGCTGGAACAATTGCGGGTATCGGGCGCCTATCATGAGCCGGAAGCGTTGCTGCAAGCGAAGGCCACAACAGGCAATAACCTGCAGGAGGTAAGCCGGCAACGTTTTAACGGGGTAAGCCTTAACCTCGAAGGGGTTATCTATGACCAGCTCGACTGTTACGTAGTACACGATCAGTACGAGGTAGCATCCGGCAACGAACTGCCCGGAAATTTCAGTTACGATAACACCTACCTCGTATATAAGGACCAGGCAGGCACAACAGTTGCAGAGGTGATCTATATCCAATGCAGCATCGGCAACGCAACCACGGAAAAGAAAATTGTACGGCAGGCCAAACCCGCATTGGCAACCCATTCATTTACCATTGCGCCCAACCCCGCACAAAAAAACATCAGGGTCAGCTTCCGTAATACAGACCAGGGCAGTTATACCCTGCAGATCAGCAACCCGGAAGGCAAGGTGATAAAAACCCTGATAGACCGGCAAATACTGGAATCCGGCGCTCACACCTTCGATTTCACACTTGACCTGCAGCCCGGCTTTTATATCGTGAGCCTCAGCTCCGGCAAAGCCATCCCGGTAAGTCAGAAATTAATCATCAAATAAAAACCACGACACTCATGAAGCATATACTCCTTATACTTTGTACCCTGGTAACCGCAATCAGCGGTTACGGACAATGTCCTAACGGTGACCTGGAAATGGGCACCTTCGTCAACTGGCGCAGATACATCAACACCGCTCCCAGTACGGGTACGCTCAACCCGGCAGCATTCACGGAAGTAAGTGTTCCCGACCGCCATATGATTACAGTAGCGCCCGGTGTGGATACCATTGTAGGCAGCGAAATCCCCGTGGTTGCAGCCGGCAAGTTTGCCGCCAGGCTGGGTAATTCGAGGACCGGCAAACAATCCGAGATCCTGTCCTATACGTTTACACTGACGCAGAACTTCTCGTTCATGTATGCCCTCGTATTCCAGAACGAACACCCCACGCTGCCTATAGCCAACCCCTACTTTACCTATTGGATCAGTGTTACCAACGACCTTCCTACCAGTACCTTATCCGGCAACCTGCTGGCGATGCAGGAATACCGTGCCGACAGCTCCCCTTTCTTCCAGCACAGCGGCAGCATTGCCTACAAGCAATGGACCAAGGAATGCGTCATGACCAAATTCCCCTCGTTGTATGCACGTGTAGGACAAACAGTAACCATCTATTTTGCAACTGCCGATTGTAATGCCAACGGGCACTACGGGTATGCCTATATCGACGAATTGTGTAAAGCCAATACCGTTACCGCTTCCTTCACCATGCCCACCTCTATCGGTAACCCGGAGAGCTTCCCTATCAATGCAGACGCCACCGCTTCGACCAATGAAGCTGAGTACTACTATACAGCTCAGGAATGTAATGCCGCAGGCACTACCCTGTACGGCAGCCCGGTAAGTACCGCCATCTACCCAGGTACTGCAGGCGCCGAAAACATAAGGACGCTCTTCCTGCCCGGCACATTCGTACACGGCAAGTATTACCGCATAACGCTTTATGTGCGCAACTGCGATGGCTATTGGGTATCGACCTGGAAAGTATTGTACGTCAATTAACACCAGTAGCGGATTACAACAGTTGAACCCTGTGCTGCCCCCAACCAACGCCCGGTCCATAGACCGGGCGTTTTTCATCAACCTGTTGCTGACTGTAGAGGAACACCTCCGGTGAGGCAAAAAAAGACAAAGAAGCATATTGGGTCCGGAAAAGCGATTCGTTTAATCTGTCCTGTTTTATTTTCTCGCGGCGCTGCGAGAAAACAGGAAATTCAGGGGATCACATTCGCCCGCAAGGACCTGGTATTGCAGTATCTATCCCGGATAGCTTAAGCGCGCTCTATTTTATTCTCCCTGAATAAATAAGGGAAGAACATAGCTGCAGGCTCGATTTTTAATATCCCCCGGAAATTTCCCTTGATCCGTTTGACCCGTACACTGTCCAATAATGTCGGGAATGGCCCCATTCCCGGGTTGCCCTAAGCGCTACCTTTGACAAGCAAGCCGGCACTGGCACCGGATACCACGGGACCAGCGAACGAATAACACAGGCCGGTTGTTATCCATAACATTAAACCAATACAGATCATTACTAAAACAGCTTTATGAAGACTAAAAAAATATGGGCCAACATGGCCGTAAGCGACCTGGCAAGGACCACGGCATTTTATACCGCCATAGGCTTTAAGCCCAACGGCTCCTCCCAGGACCTGACCAGTTTCAGGGTGGGCGACGACGACTTCATCATTCATTTCTTTTTGAAAAATGCCATCGAACCCAATATCGGCGGCAAGATGGCCGACCCGGGACAGGGCAATGAAGTGGTCTTTACCCTCTCGGCCGATAGCGAAGCCGAAGTGAATACCTGGAGGCAGGAAGTGGCAAAGGCCGGCGGGGCCATCATTACCGAACCGGAAGCATTCGGCCCCGGGTATTACGGCTTTGTATTCTGTGATCCGGACGGGCATAAGTTCAATGTTTTTATGGGCGGATAGTGAACAGACGCATACCAGGACAGCGGCATAGGCCACCGGAACAACTGTACCTATCGAAATAATTTATCACTACTAAATAGACAATACAGTCTATTTAGTAGTAGTTTTGTTACCCGGGATACAGCGTAGCCTGTTCGCCTGCAACAAAGCCAGTAACCATGGAAGCACATACCCAGCTCGTATATAAAGACATGCCCGCCCCGGTAGGCCGTATCCGGATGATCGCTACCGGTAAGGGGCTTGCAGCCATCTTATGGGAAGGCGAAGACTATAGCAGGACCAAACTGCCGGTACCGGAGCAGGAAGACCAGCACCCGGTGCTGTTGCAAACCAGGCAGCAGCTGCAGGAGTACTTCGATAAAAAGAGAACCGACTTTTCCATCCCGCTCGATCTGCGGGGAACGGCATTCCAGGTAAGGGTATGGGAGGCCTTGCTGCGTATACCTTATGGTGCAACCCGGACCTATGGCGAACTGGCCCGGCTCCTGGGCGATAGCAAAGCGGTACGGGCCGTAGGCGGCGCATTGAACAAAAACCCGGTATCGATCATCGTGCCCTGTCACCGGGTTGTAGGCGTATCGGGTAAACTGGTGGGGTTTGCCGGCGGGCTGGAAAACAAATCAATCCTGCTGGACCTTGAGCAGCAACATAAAATACCCACACTCTTTTAATACATGAACCGGGAATACGACCATGAAAAAAGCATACCCGGCGCCAACGCCGGCAACATTCAACGAAGACAACTACCAACAGCTCTGCGACCATATGGCAGGCGGGGATCCGGACCTGAAGCGCATCCTGGACACTTATGGTTACCCGCCTATGTGGACCCGCCCCAATACCTTTGAAACCCTGGTGCACATTATTCTCGAGCAACAGGTATCGCTGGCTTCGGCCTTGGCTACCTTAAACAAGCTGAAAGAAAAGTTGCAGGACATTACCCCCGATAATATACTGCGGCTTAACGACGAAGCAATGAGAGCCTGTTTCGTAAGCCGGCAAAAGGCAGGATACCTCAGGGGATTGGCCGAAGCCCTGAACGATAACACCATAAAGCTCGATGCCTTTGCCGGTATGCCGGACGATGCCGTGCGGCAGGTGCTCGTTAGCCTGAAAGGTATCGGCAACTGGACCGTAGATGTATACCTGATGTTTGCCCTGCAACGAGTCAATATATTCCCGGTAGGCGACCTGGCCGCAGTAAATGCCGTAAAACGGCTCAAACAACTGCCGGCAGGCATTTCCAGGGAGGAGATCCTGGCGGTCAGCGAGGCCTGGAAACCTTTCCGGTCGATAGCCTGTATGCTGCTCTGGCATTACTACCTCTCTCATCCGCGTAAAAAGACGCTGCCTGCAGCAGGCTAAAATGCATCCCCCCTGTAATCATAGACTACGGTTTAAAATCATATCCAGGCAAACGCTTACCACAAATGCAGCAGCCTGGCTATAGTACCGGGCTGTGCTGGTTCAGACCGGCAACAATACCTGTACACCGGGCCAGGATATACCCGCTGAGCCGCTGAGCAATACAAACATGGACGGTACAGCAAGTAAAAATAAGGGTAGCCGGCCGAGTTTTGCCTTATCACTTTAAACAGGATAAACATGAGCAAAACCATTTTAATTACCGGCGCAGCAAGCGGCTTTGGAAAAATAGCAGCCTTCGACCTGGCGCAAAAAGGACACCACGTAATTGCCACGGCACAGGTATACCCGCAGGTGAGCGACCTGATGCGCGAAGCCGCAGCAAAAGGCATCAGTCTTACCGTAGATAAACTGGACGTGACCGACCAGCGGGACATTAACTATACCACGCATAAATACGATATCGACCTGCTGATCAGCAATGCCGGTGTTATGGAGGGCGGCCCTATAGCAGAACAGCCGCTGGACCTGGTCCGGTCGATGTTCGAGGTCAATGTATTTGGCGCCCTGCAGCTCGCCCAGGGCTTTATTAAAAAGTTCGTTGCGCAAAAAAAGCCGGGCAAGATCGTCTTTACCTCTTCTATGGGCGGCTTATGGACGGTACCTTATGTGGCAGCCTATTGTGCCTCCAAACACGCACTGGAAGCCATTGCCGAAGGACTGAAAACCGAGCTCGCTCCCTTCAATATCAAAATCGCCACCTGTAATCCCGGGGTATTTGGAACGGGCTTCAACGACCGCGGCGTAGACAGTATTTTCCGTTGGTACGATCCGGCTCGCAACTTCACACCGGCCTCGGCATTCGACGGCGCGGCAGAGTCGCTGGCCCACCAGCTGGACCCGCAGTCCATGGCCGATTGTATCGTAAAAGTAGCATTGGATAACGATGCCAATTTCAGGAATGTACACCCGAAAGAAACCGAAGATTTTGTAAAACAATTACAGGCCGATGCCTGGACCGCCAAAAGCTAGTATAACAAAGCACGGATGCAGATCCGTGCTTACTATTCCCTTTAAAAACAGCAACAATGAATATTACTTATCAGGAAGCGGCGCAGGCATTAAACGCTGCTATAGCAAAAGCAAAAACACTGGGTATCCCGGTAAGCATCGCCATTGTCGATCAGGGCGGCCACCAGGTTGCCTTCGCAAGACTGGACAGCGTATACGGCGTTATCGATTTTGCGATCAAAAAAGCAAAGACCGCTGTGATGTTCGGCGTGGACAGCGATGTGATGGGTACGATCATCCATGCTGCAAACGGGCAAAACTCAGGCATGATCCAGGCCAATGACGGATTATTAACCCTTGCAGGCGGTGTAGTCCTTAAAAACAAAGCAGGTATTATGATCGGGGCCATAGGCAGCTCGGGCGGCACGCCGGAACAGGATAAAGCTATTGCCGCAGCAGGTGCAACAGCCATTCAATAGAATATAAGATATTTGCAACATGGAAGCAAAACAGGAGCTCATTTTTGATAAGCTGGTATATTCCTGTGCTTTTGAAAAGCATAGGGGCTATGAAGAATTCATCCCGGAGCACTTCCTCGGCTTCCAGCTATCAGGGGAAACACATGCTTTCCTGGGCGATAGTACCACCGTGATCCGGGAAAACTCGGTGGTGCTCGTCCGGAAAAATCAATTGATCCGGACCATTAAATACCCATCCAAATCGGGCAAGTACCAGTTCCTGTCCATTACCCTCGACCAGGAAACCCTGCGGCAATACGCCCTGGAAAACAAGATCACGATCAGGACGGCTTATACCGGCGGGCAGCAACTGTTCTTCGAACCCGACGATTTCCTGCATCATTACTTTATGTCGCTCGCTCCTTATGTGAATAAGACCAAAGCGGTTACGCCCAGGCTATCGGATTTAAAGATCAGGGAAGCGATCGAGCTATTGCTGCAAAGCAACCCGGATTTCAGAACGATTCTTTTTGATTTTTCGGAGCCGCACAAAATAGACCTGGAAGTGTTTATGAACAGCAATTTCAGGTTCAATGTGCCTATAGGATCGTTTGCACGCCTTACCGGGCGCAGTCTTTCGGGTTTTAAGCGCGATTTTACCCGGATCTTTAATGCACCGCCGCAGCAATGGCTGCGCGAAAAGCGGCTCGAGGAAGCATTTTATTTAATCAAACATAAAAAGCAAAAACCCGCCGACTTTTACCTCGATCTGGGTTTTGAAAATCTTTCGCATTTTTATTTTTCCTTCAAACAGAAATACGGTTTGACTACCGGTGAAGTTTAAGAGCCGGGTATGCTTCCGGAAGTCCCACACCCTTTGCGCTATAAGGGTTACCACCCTGAGCACCGTATGACCGGGCTTATATCATAAAAGTCATTAAATACTCAATGCGGCCCGTTGTTCTTCGAGCTTCAAGGCGATCGCTGCTATAAGCCCGGGATCAACCTGCTTATCAGCGGCATGTTCATAAGCAACGGCCCGCAGGTGCTGTTCATCGTCTTGTTCATATACGATCTCAACGCCCTGCACCTGGACAAAAAACTTGTATTCGTAGGCAAAAGTTACCAGGCGGCCTGTAAAGGTCATTTCTTCGTCTTTATAAGTTACCGGTAGTTCAAAGTGGTGTTCCATATTCTTAGTGCTGCCTGCGAATGTATTCAAATGTTTCGTCAGTTTCATAAAAGTTTTTTCTATACCCGGACGCATATTGCCCAGAGCCATTACCTACCAGACCACTGACGGGACAGCATAAGCGTTTCAGATATTAATAAATCGTTTTTAGTAGTTTTTGCTATGTTTAATTTTTAAATTTACATCCATCTGTAAAAGATACCCCTTCTATCCGTAACAGGCTAAAAACATAGCGATGTACCATTACCCTATCGAATTTATCCCTGAAGGCAAAAACTCTGCAGCATACTACAGTGCCGATCCGCCCAAAAACCTGGTGGTATTCGTACATGGCTTCCGGGGCGCTTCGGTCGAAACCTGGAACGATTTTGCCAATGCCCTGCCCCTCACACCGGGATTCTGCCGGAGCGATATTATTTATTACGGTTACGACAGTATGGAGGGACAGGCATTTGACCAGGCGGCCGATTTCCTCGCCTTCCTCGACCGGCATAGTACGCCACGCTCCGCCTTACGCCCCGATAATCCGCCGGTTTATGAAAAGATCATTATCTGCGCGCATTCGCTGGGTTCCATTGTAGCGCGCTTCGCCTTACTGGAAAGTATAAAGGCCGGTTTTGCATGGCGCAAGCAGTGTAAACTGGTGCTTTTTGCTCCTGCTCATAATGGCGCAAGGGTACAAAGCCTTCTGATGTTAAGCCTGCCGGGCTTTTACAAAGTACTGGGCAGTCTCCTGATGTATAACCGGCCGGTTATCGACGATCTGCGGCCCGGATCGCCGGCATTGGTAAAGCTCGAAAGCGAAACGCAAAAATACCGGGATACCGGGGAGGCGCCCATACTCAGCGCACAGGTATTACATGCCTTTGGTGATAAGGTCGTCCACAACGCCCCTTTTTGTTATGATACGTTCTGCACAGGTAATCCCGTCCGGGGCCGATCGCATGTTTCCATCTGCAAACCTGAAATGGGCATCTATGATACGCCCATTCAAATTATTGAAGCATTATTATGAACCAACAGATCAATGATATCCGGTTTAAAGCCCTGGCACTGAATTTCAGGCAACTGCCCTATATCGGCCGGGCTGCTGCGGCCTTCGAAAAAGCAAAGGAAACGGGCGAACTGGCAACCTTGCTGCGGTTTCATGGGGATGAAGCCATCAATTTAACGGAAGAGCTTTATTTCCGGGATGATATGGACTTTTTTATCGGCTACTATGCTATCGTCACTGCGGCCCTGCTGACCGGTTATGTAAGCGCACCCGCACCCGCAGACCTGGTAGCCGAAGGTATGGCCCTGCTGGGTAACGAACATGTTGCCCGGTATTATACCGAATATTACCCCTTAATCCTGCCGCAGGTTTTTAAAACAGCGGTGCTTTCCCCGGCCGCTACCGGCAAGGATCTGGCGCAACAGGAGCTGGACCGGCAGTTTGAGCTGCTCCTGCTCCTGCTCAGGTCCCGGATGAAAGATGAAGACATCGACAGCTTCCTGTTTCTTTTAGACGATGGCGCCTTCCGGGTCGGCAACCTGGGATGGGTAGATATTGCCAGGCTATGGGACCTGATCGGCGATAACCGGGAACTGCAAAAAATCCGGGAAGAGCCTGTAAAGTACCAACAGGTACTTAGCCTTATCTCCGGCTTCTCCAAATTTATCAACTACCTGAATGAATATGCAGCTTTATTAAAACGGGCCAGCTACAACCCGCTGTGGCATGCCGTGGCCTGGGAGTTGGAAGGCTATTGGTTTACCCGGCTGAAAACCAAGTCGGGCGACACCTTGAAGCAAGGCCTGCAACGGCTTGGCGAATTGGTCCGTGCGGTTTCGATGTCCGGCAATGAAAGCAATGAACCTTTAGAGGAGTGGCAAAGCGCCTCGGCCGGGGAATTGGTACAGGCCGGCGAAAGCCTGAACTACCTGATGCAGGAGGAGCACCAGTCACTCGCGCAACAATTGAACCTCTGATTATATTAATAACGCCACAAACGCCGCCAGGCCAAGCATACACCTTATGCCTTCAAATTTGATTTGAAGGCATTTTTAATTCGTGTGTATAAGCCCTTGTCCAGGCAGCTATGATAAAATATAAGTTCCGTCGTTTTTGGCTAAGACAAAGATAGATTTGGCTAGTTGCGCGTTGCGCCGCTGACCGAGTTTTGCAGGAACAAAAAACACAGGAAAAATGAATATCGTTTTAACAGGCTCTATCGGCAATATCGGCAAACCGCTTACCCAACAGCTCGTACAACAGGGGCATACCGTAACCGTGATCAGCAGCAATGCAGAGCGGCGGCAGGCTATAGAAGCCCTGGGTGCAAAAGCCGCTATAGGCAGTATGTTTGATGCCGGCTTTCTTACACAGACCTTCGCAGGCGCAGACATCGTATATTTAATGGAAACCATGGAGGCTGCAGGGGATATGTTTGATACCTCGGTCGATTTTATCGGCGCCATAAACCGCATCGCTGAAAGCTATAAAACGGCAATCGAACAAGCAGGGATCACAAAAATAATCCACCTGAGCAGTATAGGCGCCCATACCGACCAGGGAACGGGCATACTGGTGTTCCACTACAATGCAGAGCGCATCCTGGGCGGGCTTCCTGATGAGGTGGCCATTAAATTTATACGGCCGGCCAGTATCTATTTCAACCTGTTTGCGGCTATCGACCGTATTAAAACAACAGGAACCCTGGTGTCCAACTATGCCGGCGATCAGCCTGAGCCCTGGGTTTCGCCCCTGGATATTGCCGAAGTCATTGCCGGAGCAATGGAACAGCCTTTTGCCGGCAGGCAGGTTCGTTATGTAGCCAGCGATGAAATTTCGCCCAACGAAATAGCCCGGGTACTGGGCGAAGCGATCGGCAAACCTGAGCTGAAATGGGAAGTGCATACAGATGAAGCACTCTTAAAATCCTGGCTGGATATAGGTTTCAACGAACAAATCGCCAGGGGATTTGTAACCTTCCAGGCCAGCCAGCGCAGCGGCGTATTCTATGAAGATTACAACCGGCACCGGCCTGTACTGGGTAAGGTAAAATTTACCGACTTTGCAAAAGAATTCGCACAGGCCTATAACCAGGATTAAACGATAATGCCTGCACGAAGTAAACGCTTCGTGCAGGCATTATCTAAATGGCAATACTTTTTACAAATTACCGGTATGGAACAACGCAAGACCCAACGCATAACAAGCATCACGGAATTTCACCGTTTAAGAGGCCTGCCCCACCCCGAGCACCCCTTGATCAGTGTGGTGGATTATAAAGCCGTGCAGCGCCCTGCCGATATCGATGCGGTGAACTGGGTATTCGATTTTTACCAGGTATCGCTGAAGCGGGGTATGACCGGCAAACTGAAATACGGGCAACAGGAATATGATTTTGATGAAGGGATCATGTTCTTTATCGCGCCCAACCAGGTTTTCCGGATCGAGGCCGGGCCCGGCAAAGCCACCCGGCAATCGGGCTGGATCCTGCTCGTACACCCGGACTTCCTCTGGAACACAGCACTGGGCAAGACGATCAGGCAATACGACTTTTTTGATTACTCTGTAAACGAGGCCTTATTTCTCTCGCAGAAAGAAGAAAAAACGATTAACGGTATCGTCGCCAATATCAGGCAGGAATACCATGGCAATATCGATAAATTCAGCCAGCACATTATCATCTCGCACCTGGAGACCCTGTTGCGTTATGCAGAACGGTTTTATGAAAGACAGTTCATTACCCGTAAAATTACCAACCATGGTATACTCCAACGCCTGGAAGCATTGCTGGACGATTACTACAAACAGGATCAACCCCTGGCCCGCGGGTTACCAACGGTGCAGTTTGTAGCGCAGGCCCTGAACATATCGCCCAACTACCTGAGCAGGCTGCTACGCAGCCTGACGGGGCAAAGCACCCAGCAGCTGATCCACGATAAACTGATCGAGAAGGCCAAGGAAAAGCTGTCGGCAACCGGCTTATCCGTAAGCGAGATTGCCTATGAACTGGGCTTTGAGTATCCGCAATCGTTTACCAAACTGTTTAAAAGCAAAACCAACCAATCGCCGCTCGCATTCCGGGCGGGCTTTAACTGATCAGCCGCTTTATACTGCCGCAGCCATCTTCCGGCATGAGGGAATTTGTGATGCGGATAATAATAATTGCCACGCCGCGTTTTAACCCGGTACACATCCATAACCGGCACCCATGCAACCCGTAAAAATAAACCTGGCCACCGCAAACGATATCGACCTCCTGGTTGAACTGCGTATCCTGTTTGGCAACGAGCTTACCGGCAAACAGGAACCCGCCATCGAAGCCAACCTGAGGGATAACCTCCGTCAATATTTTACAGAAGAACTCAACCAGTCCTATATATGCAGTTATGCGGAGCTGGAGGGCCAGGTAGTTTCGGTTGCAGGCCTGGTGATCCGCAGGCAGCCCGCCAGTCTTAAAAACCCATCGGGGCGCTGGGGTTATGTTATGAATGTATTTACCCTGCCCGCTTACCGGGGCAGAGGTTTATCCGCACAGGTGATCCGGGTATTGCTCGATCATGCCACAAGCCTTGGTGTTCCTGCATTTGAGCTTCATGCAACGCCGCAGGGCGAATCCGTTTACCAGAAACTGGGTTTCGAAATACACCCCGAACCCACTTACCGTAAGTTTGCAGGGTAGTACCATAATGCCCCGGGCATAATCGTTCCCAACCGCGCAGCATCCTATTCGCGGTATATTGTCGTATATTTACCATGCCTCCCTTACTAAGGACGCACCTGTAAAGCCATTGCCCATGGATATTCCGGCCCACCTGAACTGCGTATACAATACCCTGAGTTTTATCGAAAACAACTACGACAGGGGCATTTCGGTTAAAGAGCTGGAAGCCGTATCCCATTACTCGTACCGGAACATCCAGCGCATATTCCGGTATACCTGCGGCGAAACCATCGGGGCTTACCAGAAACGGTTGCGGGTTGAGCATGCCTACAAAATGATCCTGTATGGCAAGGATACCCTGTCCTCGATTGCGCTCACCGTCGGGTTTGCCAACCTGGCCTCCTTTTCCAAGGCTTTTAAACAACATTACCAGGTATCGCCCGGCGAAGCCAGGGCGCAAAAGACGCCGCTACTGGCTCGGGCAGGCATTTTGCCGATCGAAGCAGGACTGGTGTTACAACCCCGGCTCGTTTATATACCGCCGATAACTGTTTATTACAAGAGTTCATTTATCCCCTATGCAGATACAGCGATCGAGGCGCAATGGGAAAGCTTTATGCAGCACCAATTCCCGGGGCACGACGTCGTATACTATGGCGTGGTAACCGATGAACCCCTGATCCGGGAGCAACTGGACTGCCGGTATGATACCTGTGCTTCGGTACAGGCCTGCGATGGCAGCCTGCCCTCCAAGACCATTGGCGGAGGCCGGTATGCGCAGTTTATCCACTATGGCAGTTATGAAACGATCGAGGAAACCTACACGAATATCTATGCAGGCTGGATCCTGACCACCCAACTCCGCTTCGGCACTTCGCCCGTTATCGAACAATACACCAAGCACCCCGACAATACGGGTAGCATCGCCGAACAGGTCACTTATATCTGGTTACCATTAGCCTGACAAATAAGATTGTCAATTCCGGACAACAATCTGCTTTTTTAGCCTGGTAGTTTTGCCCTAACAAAATCGTTATCCTAAAATGACTTACAAAATGGCAAGCACATTCCTGATCTTATCCAGCCTCTTTTTATCCTGCACGAAAGGCGCAGACGTGCCGGAACAAATCCCGCCGGCAGACACAACCGTTGTGTACCGCATGCCCGAAGAAGGCGCTTTACACGAAGGCACCTGGCTGCAATGGCCCCATGAGTACCAATACGGCAAAACATTCAGGAACCGGCTGGATGCCACCTGGGTCGCCATGACCAGGGCCCTCGCCGGCAGTGAAAAGGTACATCTTATTGTATACGACCAGGCCGAACAGGAAAGGGTAACCGCGCTGCTGCAAGCGGCCGCCGTGACCCTGGACCGTATCGATTTTACCATCAGTCCTACCGATGATGTATGGGTACGCGACAACGGGCCTGTTTATGTAAAAGACAAACAGGGCCAATTATTCGTAGAAGACTGGGGCTTTAACGGCTGGGGCGGCAAAGCAGACTTTGCCCGATGCAACCGTATACCCGCAGTGGTTGCGGGGCAGCAACAGACGCATGTCATCAACCTCAACGAGGTTATGATCAATGAAGGCGGCAGTGTGGAGATCGACGGGCAAGGCACACTGATGGCCTGCAAAAGCTCGGTACTGAATAACAACAGGAACCCGGGTATGACCCAACAACAGGCGGAAACCCTCTTTGCCCGTTACCTGGGCACTACGCGGTTTATATGGCTGGAAGGCAAAGCCGGCCTCGATATCACGGATATGCATATAGACGGCTTTGCCAGGTTTGCCAACAGCGCAACGATCGTTACGATGCAGGAAGACGACCTGTTGTACTGGCAGGTACCGGGTAACGATATCCGGACTCTATATAATGCCGTTGACGGTAAAGGCGCACCTTATATCTTTGTAAAGGTACCCCTTACACAAAATGAGGTGGTAACTACCTATGGTAAAAATGTGGGTAAAGCCTCCTATGTCAATTATTATATCGCCAACAAAGTGGTATTGGTGCCCAATTATAACGATCCCAACGATGCCGTGGCCAATGCGGCGATCCAGGCCCTGTATCCAGGCAGAACCGTTATCGGCATCGATTGCCGCAATTTGTTTGCAAACGGGGGCATGATCCATTGTGTTACCCAGCAACAGCCGGCCTTATAGCCATTAAACTCGTCGCAAGCAGCCCCCTAATTTGTCGTTTCCGCACATTTTACTGCTGCCGGCCGTGTCGTACTTTTGACAAAACAACAAAAGAGAACAACTATGACAACGCAAATTTTCGTGAACCTGCCCGTTAAAGACCTCAACCGGTCTGTAGCATTTTTCACTCAATTAGGTTATACCTTCAACCCGCAGTTTACCGACGAGAAAGCAACCTGTATGATTATCAGCGATACCATTTATGTAATGCTGCTGACGGAGCCTTTTTTCCAGACGTTTACCAAAAAAGAAATCGTAGACGCCCATAAAGCCACGGAGAGCCTGATCTGCTTATCGGCAGGCAGTAAAGAAGCCGTAGACGAAATGATCCATAAAGCGACAGCGGCAGGCGCCACCATCCCTAACCCGGCCACCGATCACGGTTTTATGTACCAGCATTGCTTCGACGATCCCGATGGCCACCGTTGGGAATTTGTATGGATGGATCCTAACGGCATACCGGAACACCAGGGTTAAGCCTGTAAGCCGAAAAACATTTTATCCCCTGTGCACAAGTCCCCCGGTCTGATACCGGGGGACTTGTTGTTTAACCTGCAGGGCAACAGGTGCCATACCGTTTGGCTTGCGACCTTCAGCAACAGATAAAACCATTTATATAAAATGTTTAATTTCAGCGCCTGCCACCTGGCGTTGCAGGCATACAACCAGGAGTAGCGGCGATACAACCAAGAGGAGCGGCCGTTTTGATGCTTGCCGGAACGCGGGGAGATACCTTTGCTGAGTAAAACAGCGAACAATAAAAAAGTACTTATGGATACAAAAATGATCGGCAGCAAAATTGCCAAAGCACGCAAAGATAAAAACATGTCGCAGGCGCAACTGGCCCAACTCCTGTTTATCAGTCCGCAGGCCGTAGGCAAATGGGAACGCGCCGAGTCCATTCCCGACATCGTTACCGTTAACCGGCTTGCAGAGATCTTAGGTCTCGATCTTAACTATTTTTCGGAGCAGGGTCAACCGGTACCCGGCAACCTGGTGGTAAAGCCCACCGGCGACCATGACCCTACCAGGGAAGGCCCGGAGGCGGTACCGGCGCCTGCAGCCGACGAACGGCAGTTATTAGTTGATTTCAACGGGGGCAACCTGGCGGGCAGCGACTTTGCAGGGGTTACTGCACCTAAAAGGAAGTTCAACGGCAGCGCGTTACGCGGTTCCGATTTTGCCGGCGCCGACCTGGCGGGCAGTTCATTTACCGGCAGCGATGCCCGGGAAGCCAATTTCGACGGGGCCAACCTGGCGGACTGTACTTTCTCTGCAAACGACCTGAGCCAGGCCAGCTTCAGGGGCACTACGCTTGTCCGTACGGTATTCAATGCATCGGGACTGGCAGGCGCCACATTTGCCGATACGGAACTGGTCGACGTTAAGCTGACCAAAACCGACCTCAGGCAAACGGTATTTGAAAACTGCGGGTTCAAAAACGTAGACTTCAGGTATTCGGATATGCGGGGCCTGTGCCTCGACGGGCTGCGTTTTACCGGCGTAAAATTTGACAAGACGGCTCTGGATGAAGCCACCTTTAATAACGCTACCTTACAACAGGTTTCCTTTCGACCAAGCTATGCACTGACCAATAAATATTACCGGGCGATTAAAACCATCAACTTCGACGGCGCCAGGATGGATAAACTGACCTATGCGGAACTGAAAGGCATGGGCGCCGACTTATCGAAAGTATCCTTTTTATAATCGCCATACGAGACAAAAACAATCTGACCTTAATATATCACCCAACCCGCAGTGTAAAACGGGCGGGACAATCAACGATCTCATGCAACAAAAAAGAACACTATCCTTCGTTTTTATAATTATCGCGATCATCATTGGCGCGGCCCTGTACCGCAATTTCGACTTTCAAAATTCAAGGTTTAAAAAGCCGGCGCTGGCAGCGGTTTACCTGGTCACACTTGCGATCAGTATGGGGTTTATCTTCGGGAAAAAGAAAACGCAAAACAACTAAACATCCCCCGAAGCCCTCCCTGCCGGAGGGCTTTAGTATTCGTCCTCATGCTCACCGGTTTTATGACTGCGGTGCTTACATAAAGAACTGTTCGGAAACGATCTTACCCTCTTTAACGGTATAGACACAGAGTTCCTGCAACTGTTGCCGGTCGCCGCCTTTCATTTGCAGGTCCATAGTCAGCACGAAAGTAAAGGCATTGCCGGCGATCAGTGGTTCGGATACCGTAGTGCCGTACCGCGCAGCAACCATTGCGCTGAACTGCTTATCTTTTTCCATCAGGGCCTTCAACCCCCTGGTTTCCTTATCAAAACCAGGCGTTTCAACAGGTTCTATACTAACTGCATCGTCGGCATAGAGTTCTTTTTGTGCGGTGCTAAACTGTTCGTTGCGGCAATATGCGGCCAGGCGGCCGGCAATCTCTGCGGTAGTCATAGCTATAGTTTTAAGGGCTGACAATCGGGAGCTGTTTTTGTTCACAAAATTGCAGGTCTGCAAAAGAGGGCTTGCCCATGGCAGGTATAAATCCGGGCACGCCCGCTCTCTCGTGTAAAGCACCACAGTCCGCTACAGGCAACACGTCAACAATATACCAAGGCTTTAGTACGGCCCTCTGCAATTTGCAGGGGGCTTTTTGCTGCCGGGATGAGGGCCTAAGAAAATTGCGTAATTGCACCTATCATTCCGGGTGTTTCCCCGCTTGTTACTGAGGGTGCCGCAGCCGTACATTTGTAGCGAAAAAAGGCCTTAAAAGGTCATTCTTTATTACACCAATAAATACCATTGCCATGATCCTCAGACATCTTTTCATTTTCGCGCTGCTGGCCTGTGCTGGTACAGCTTTAGGCCAGCCGACCCGGGTACGGGTAGACTACAAAGACGGGTTCGACAAAACCACGGATAGTATGCTGACGGTTGCTGTGCGGTTGATCGATTCCGTGGTGAACTCCGATTTATTTGCACAAAAAGTAAAGCAGGCTTCTTTTAAAAGAAACCAAAACAAAACCAATGAAGCAATACTCGCCATGATCCGCAACGGTACAGCGCCCGGTAACCCGGATCATGTGATCCATTTGAAAGTAGCCGTTTACAATAAATATGCAGGCGGCGGCGAAGTAGGGGTAACTGTTTACGATACGAAAATGAAGACCTATATAACCCGCACCTTCAGGGGCTATATCATGGCCAATGGAGCGGCCTGTTATGCCGCGCATCTAATGCATGAATATTGCCATGTAATGGGCTTCACGCACCCTAAGCTTAAGTTCCTGGGCCATGCCAAAGCGAAGAGTGTACCCTATGTAATCGGCGATATTGTCGCAGATATTTTAGGCGTAAAATGTCCCTAGTCTTAAAGGGCCGGGAACAAAGAAAATGCACAAAGTAACCGGGACACTGGACGAGAACGGGTTGCGCAGGATCGGGAAATGGCTATACTATAACGCGAAAGGCAAATGAGTACGGGCCTTAATTTATGATAAAGACAACACCGGGTGGTATGGCGTAGCGCAAGGCTATTCGAAAGCCATAAAATACGAACCTGAATAACACGGCTTGTAACAGATCAACAGCCCGGTATATGCCGGGCTGTTGATCTATGCATAAAGTTCCTTCCTGTTATACCGGGATAGTGCCTGTTTGAGTCCATGGCTTACAAGGGCCGGCTGATACTTTTCTTTATGACTTCACGGTGCCGGCCACCCCAGACGCCCAATTCATACAATACATTTTTCAGGCTAAGACTATGTGCCGTAGCGTGGTAGACAATCGTCTTCGGCGAGCCCGGTTCCTCGATACGCCTGATAAACTCGTTGAGTTCGAGGTCTTTCAATTCTTTGGCAAGTACCTTAGGCGATATAGCCTGCAATTCATTTTGGATGTGATTAAATCTTTTGGGCGACTGTATCAGCGACAGGATCAAAGGCAGTTTCCATTTACCGCCGATCACATACAAGGCATCCATCACATTTTTCAGCGATGATGCACATTCCTGCCTGCCCGGCAAAACAGCAGGGTATCCGTGTATTGCTTCCATACGCAAAGCTACTCCCTTTCCTGCAGGTAAGTGCTTTCCTCGAGGTAAGCGCGGTCGTTTCGCCGGATCGTCTTTATACTTTTACGCCGTGAATGTCAAGCCGGATCTATACTTGCCTCTACTAAAAATTTATTCTCAACAATTACCTTTCATGAAACGTATCCTTCATTTAACAACCAGCATCCAGGGCAACCAGTCCTATAGTATTAAACTCGGCAAAGCCATTGTACAAAAAGCGATTGAAAAATATCCGGGGAGTACGGTTGAGGAAGTAGACCTCAACGCCCTGGGTATTCCGCATTTAAACCCTACGATTCTTCAATCCATGTTTGCTCCGGCTGGCACGCAGGCAGAAAGCGCCGGTGCAGCAGTTTTATACTCCGACTACGCGGTAAAGCAGTTGCTGTCATCGGATATCATCGTCATTGGTGCGCCGTTCTATAATTTTACGATTCCCAGTGTATTAAAAGCCTGGATCGACCATATTACCCGGCCGGGGCTCACTTTCCGCTATGAGCAAAACGGACCGGTGGGCATGGTTACCGGTAAAAAGGTTTATATAGCCATGGCTTCCGGCGGTGTTTACTCCGAAGGACCGATGGCAGACCGCGACTTCGTTGCGCCTTACCTTAAATCTTACCTCGGCTTTTTAGGGATGACCGACCTCTCCGTATTCCGAGTCGAAGGGGTAAAGGTTCCGGGTATACAAGAACATTCCCTGGAGCAAGGCATTGCCAGCATTCATATCGATTAAAACCGGCCCTGCCGGAGGTCCACGTTACAGGCTGCCTATAGGCTGATATGTTATGATGCCATCCCGGGCTGCCCCGGGGATGGCATCATCCCCTCCGTCACTTTACAACTATTTTATAGTTCAGGTTGCCCTTAGCCGTCCGGATCACAACCATATAGAACCCGGGGGCGACCGAAGACATATTGATCCGGGTATTGAATTGCCCCGCTTCCGGTTTCACTACCCGGGAAAGGCATTCCTGGCCCACTGCATTGATCAGCGATATCCTAATACTTTGGTCATAGCTGTGCTCACCGCGTACAACAAGTTCGTGCAACACCGGGTTGGGGAACAGTTGAATATGCTGCAACCCGCTCCTATCGATGACCCCAAGCCCTTCATAAAGATACGGTGCAGACGCTGCAGAACAGCCGTTGCTGTCTGTAAAAACGACATAGTACCTGCCTGGCGCGCCGGGCATCAGGCTGTCGTTTGTTGCAGCCGGTATCAATACAGAATCCAGGTACCATTGGTTGCCCGAGGGATAATTACTCAGGAGATAGCCGCCGCTAAAGGTCAGTAAGGGCGCGGCAGGAGGCATCCATACGTTTATCCAGGCCGAATCGTAATTATAACAGTTATGGTCATCTGCTCCCCTGAGGTAGTAATACAGCGCAGCTGATGGAGCAACCACGATCGTACTGTCCTGTATCGCACCGGGGTACCAGGTATACAGCACTCCGCCGGAAGCATGCAGGGTTATGTCTTCGCCCAGGCAAACACCCGCGCTATCTACATCAATAGCGATCGTGGACAGATTCCTGACCGATAGGGTAAAAGAATCGGCATTGCTGCACAGGTTACTGTCCACAACCGATACGTAGAATGAAGCAGTAGTATCCGGCTTAAGCACAAGGGTATATCCTGCGGTAGTATCGTGGGCCCATAAACAACTAAGGCCGCCGCTGACCGTTACCACCACCGAATCGCCGCGACAAAGCGTCGTATCGCCTATGGATAAAGCGATAACCGGCAGCGCATAAACAGTTACCTGTATATCACCCGACAGCTGCGTACAACCGAACGTGTCTGAGGTAAGCACATTGTACGTACCGGAGTTGCTTACCCTAAGGGTATCCGTAACCGATCCGTTATTCCATTGATGACTGTTGCCACCAAAGGCAATAAGCCGCAGGGTATTTCCATAACAGAACGAGGTAGCGCCGATCGTATCGACACCGGTTACCAGTCTTTGTGCACAATTAATAAGCCGCGTAGTCGCGTCATAAGCCAGGGGTTTATCCTCCAGGTTACCGGCAGTGTCCATAGCTATTGCATAAAATGAATAGGTAGAATCGAAAGCGCCGTGGTAGATCGCGGTCGTGTCGCGGGTACGGAATTTCCAGGCATTAAAATCGCCACCGTTTACCGAAACGTAAACCGAATAATTCTTAATGCCCGAGCCCGAATCGGCGCCATGCCAGGCAACCTGGAAGGCTGTATCCAAAGTGTAGACCGGCAAAGCGGTTACCACACTCGACGGTTTCGTTTTATCGAGTTTGTTCGTCCAGGTATCTGTGGCAATCGGGGCATTGTTGTCAAAGAAAATATGCGCCCTGTTTGCTATCGTGGCATGATTGCCGATGCCCTCTTTCAGTTTTACCGAAAAGGAGACGCTGCCCTGCCCTTCCGGCGCGTTGTGATTCGGCGGCAAAAAGCCGGACAGTGGATCGGTAACAGGCAGCATGGTGGCGGGATCCAGGGTTGCAAACTGCCAGGTAGCAATACCGGTCAGGTCGTTTACCTTTCCTTCTATTTCCAGGATATAGTTTTTGCCCCTGGGCCGGAAGTCGATGTATTTTTTATATGCTTTTACGCCGCCTTCTATATAAATTGTCGTATCGCCAACCTGGATCATGCCCTGCTGCAGGGAACTTACCTCAAATGTATTCAGGTCCAGGGTATCTATCACTTTTACCTTTTGCGCCGCGCCGCTTGCACTGGAGTCATTTTCGAAATGGATGGAATAGGCTACGGTCTTTAGGGGTGGCAGGTAATTATGTTGCCCGGCGCCCAGGGGGCCGTATTTAGCATTGGGATCGATCGAGTTGATGATAGGAATCGTCACTTTTTCCTGGACCAGGTAATCGAATACGCCACAATCGTTTAACCCTTCAGCGATGTCTTCTCCAAGGCCAAACCCTGTTTCGAAGGCTTCTTCGAGGGCCAGGACCAACGCAGCACGACTCACGATTTTTTTCATCATCGTGTTTTTCAAAGCAGCCACTTCCAGGTCCGTCAGTCCACCGCCGGCATCGGTTACACAATTAATGCCATCAACAAATGCTTTGGTTACACTCCTGCCGAAATCCACGAACCAACCCAACTTCCCCCTGTAAAGGCCAAAGGTGGAGGAATAATCATCGCTGATGCCTTTGTTTTCGAATATGCTAATAAATGGCCGGAACAGGCCGTCATAAAAATCGGTAAAACAATTATTCAGGTGCAGCTGCTTCAGGGGATCGATATCACCTTTGATGTCGTTCCAGACCCGCTCAATTATTGTTGCGCTACACGAAGTAAATGTCGGGTTAATCGGGGAACCGTAAAGCGGTTTCGCTGACCAGCATTTTAGCCTGATCGCTTCTGAAGAGCGTAGCTGTAGCAGGATGGTACCGTCTCTACCCGCCGGTACACAGGGTGCAAAGAGCGTATAGATCTTATATGTCACATCACCTTCGAATACCGAATCGATTAACACCGGCGTAAGGCTATCCTGCACCAGGAAAGCTGTGGAGTCGATGTTATAGTCCAGGATCGTATTCTTTAGCCGCAGCTCTGCCGACGCAGGCACCGCTATATAGATGGGTACACCGATGGCATTGATATCGCCGGAGTTGCCGTAGCGGATCTCGTGCGGCTGCCACTGGCCCGGCCGGATACCGCCAGCCCCGGTAATCATAAGCCATATCTTCGAACCCAGGCCGGGATTGATCCGGAAGCCATTCGTGTATGTAACCGTATCCAGGGAATTCGAAATTTCCAGGTCATAAAGCCCTGTATCCGCCAACCTCAGGTTGAACGTGGCCTGCAGGCTCGCCGGCGATTGTACGATCAATAAAGAATCCGGCACCGCGATATCGGGATGGCCGCTTTTCTTAAGCCGTACGCGGGTTAAAGCGCCGAAGCCCTGTCCCGAAATCGTCATCGTGATGTCTCCTGTATTGCCACCGGATGAAGGACTGTACTGGGCAACGCCCATGGGGCAATAGTTCAGCCTGATCGCGGGCGAGTACACCGGTGAGTCGCCACAGCAGGTCTGCTGGCAGCGGAACCATTCCGTTGCTGAAACCGGCTGAAAGGCGATATAACCCGGTGTACCGGAAACGTTGCCGACATTATTAAAATTGACGCTATCCGAAGACCGCTGCCATTGATAACTTACAACGCCCGGCTGAGTGTTGCCGCTCAGCGATAAAATTGCGGGAGGAGTGATACAGCTGCCGTTATTGGCGGTCGTTATTGTTCCCGGGGTGATCGGTACCGTTTCGACGGTTACTGCGAAGGCATTAAGGGTTCCAACAAAGGACGGCTTTTCGATGGTCACACTTTGAATCATCTTCGATTGCAAAGGGCCGTAAAGATCAACCTGGAACTGCTGGATACCGGGGCCGGCAGCCAGGTTTTCCACCGTATTCGTCATCCTGTTGATCCGGCCGATACCGTTAACGGCATACGGCGGGCTAGATAACCAGTTATGCACCGAGACATAAGCAGAAATCGCCGTGCCGTCTATAAAGTTGATCACGATATTCATGGCGGCAGTATCTACCGATGCATGCGCGAGTACATAAAGCCTCCGCCCGGCTAAGGGGCTTTGAAAAACTAAGGTGCCGGACGCGTTCCAGGTACTGAGCTGCAGGGCATTGTTTTCAGAATAGTTACCCAGCTGGAATTTCAGGCCGTTGGTAATTTCGCTGCTCAGTATCCCGTTGGCAGGAAGGCCGGTATTGGTTGGCGTGGACGATGCGGTAAGCGACCATCCCTTTGCCACCAGGGAATAAGTGCCGTTGTCGGCCGGCAGCGTTGTAGAAGCGGAGGCAGCGCCAACGCCGTTTGCAACGATATCCGCGTTAAAACCGGATGAGATTGCAACCGGAATAAATGCGGCAAAGCAGTTCATGGTAAGGATCGCGCACAAGGCGATCAGTGCTATTTTTTTGATCATAACAAAGGGTTTATAGTTAGCGCCGGGTTAGCAATGTCCTAACCAGGCCTGCTTTAAGGAATGTGCACTCCTATCCGTATTGCAGGCATCCGTATCGTTGCTGTACTACGGTATAACATTGGCAACCGGGCACTGCTACATGGCAGGCAACAAAAATAGATGCGTATTTTACGCTATACAATACCCACTTATAGGTAAGTTGTTGGTCGCGGACCAAGAACTTACCCAAAGGGAAAGCACATCCAATAAGATGAATTGCCCGTTGTCTATTTACAATTCCGTTATGCTGTAATGTCGAGAAGGAGCATATGCTTTGCCGGCTTTTTCGTTCCTTAGCAAGCCTGAAACGATTTTTTTGCACACAATTAACCGGTAAGTGTACACAGTTATCCCTTATACCGGCAGGGATATCAATTTAATATAAAATACAATATTATATTCTTAATTTAGTATCCCGGGCAAGCGGCCTATTCCCTTGCCTGTTTTACAGTTAAGAACAGCAACATGAAAACATATCGTTTAAAAGAATGGGCATTGCTATTGTGCTTTTTTCACTTCGGCAGCGGGTATGCCCAAAACTTCCCCGGGTTTTCAAAGGTATTCAGGAGCGACCTTATTGCGTCGTCCTACAGAAGTGCTAATATTACTGTCCTGTTGTATGACAGTACACAACAGGCGTTATATTACGCGATGAAAGTAGTGACGATGTCTGCGCCGGAAAGAGGTTATACCCAATTTTACAAAAGCAGCCTGGATGGCACAACGCAGGCAACCCGGTACGATACCCAGGCCGTATATAGTATCAGTTATAGCGCAGCGGCTACGGACGGGCAATATATCTATTGGCTCGGCGCAAAAGTTCAGCCCGGAGTCGGCAGTCAATCCAGGATTAAAGTGCTCAAAACGGATATGAACCTGGTTAAGATCTGGGAAAAGGAGTATAATCCCCGGCAGAAAAAGAAACAGCGTATATTGCTCCTCGATAAAGCGCATTTATTGCTATCATCAGGCGATCTTTTCAAAACAGAATTATACAAGATCGATAGTACAGGTACGGTCCTGTATCATGATACGGCATTTAGCAAAGACTACATCAGGGGCCTGGCATTAAAGGACGATCATAGTTTCCTTTTTAGCGGGCGCTCCAATTCAAGTGCTGTCGACAGCAATATGCAGATAACATGGTCGGAACCCAATGGAGGAGCGGCAATCGCTGCATCGAAAGAAGGAGCCGGTTATTTTTATGTTTGCGGCGGAGCTTATACCGATATACCGGAATGGATAGACGGCGGTTATATAAACGGTACGGTTCAAAAAATAACGATGGACGGTCATACCGCAGGCAGGGCGTATTATACATTATACAAAGCGGGCTCTTCCGTTTATACCGCATTGGACGACGGCTACCAGTCTGTTTGCATCGCTACAATAAACGGATGCGCCGCTGTTGCCAGAGCTTCGCAATCAAGCGCCCCGATATACTTTGGAGAGATCAACAGGATCGATTCCAGCCTGCATTCGATCTGGAATTATGGCTACACGTACGCTCCGGGAAAGACCAGTACCTTATCCCAAATCGTGGGCCTGCCCGATGGCAGCTTTGTTGCCTCGGGTTGGGCCGAAGCGCTAAGCCCTTCCGGATCCTGGGAGCAGCAGGGATGGCTGTTGCGTGTGGATAGCAATGGCTGCTACGACAGCACCTGTGCGGGTAGGATTCCTCCCGAACCTTCCGGTATTACTGGTCCTGGCAGGAATGAGTTGTCCATAACCCCCAACCCTGCAGGCAATATGCTGGAGATAAGGCTCCGGGAGCCCTTCTTATCGGATGCAGCGGTTTACATTACCGACGTTTCGGGCAGGAGCGTACACCGGGGCGTCATCCCGGCCGGTAAACCCGGCTTAAGCATCAATGTGCGGGCCTGGGTCAATGGTATTTATTTTATAAACCTTACCAACAAGGGCAACCGCTTTTATCAAAAGCTCGTCGTACAACACTAGCAAAAATTTGGTGGCAGGCATGTGCTTTTTTTGAACCGAATTGCCAAATTACTGGACTTATCGGCCAACAAACCCTCTTTTTTATGCCGCAGCTTTGCAGGGTCAATATTGACAGGCATTTTAAAGATACACGGAATGAAAGTATTCAAAAGTTTAATCGCTACCGTATTGCTTACGGCGACGATATCAGCAGGGGCATTTGCTCAGTGTAAAATAATCGCAATAGTGAAAACAGCCAATTGGTGCAGCGTATGCAAAGCCAATGGCGAAAGAGCGATCGCTGCGCTTCATGAAAACAATAAGGACGGAACATACCAATTCGTCATGAATGACATTAGCAGCCCGGAAACGGCAAAAAAATCGGCGCCGGAAATTGAAAAGCTCGGGCTTACCCAAGCCATGGAGCCTTACATGGCAACAGGAGTAGTTTACCTGTTTGATGCCCAGACCAAAAAACCGATCAATCAATTGATCATGGCGCTTTCCAATGAGGATATTGCGAGGGCGATGGCCTATTTTAAACAGGGCAAATAGTATATTCCAAAATGACTACAGGATGCATGTCCGGTAGCGCTACCGGCATCCGCTCCGCTATACCCTACCCAAACCGGCCCTGTATAACGGGCTTCAATATAAAAGACCTCCTGCAAAAATGCAGGAGGTCTTTTTAAAATTACCGGCAGGTCATTACTCCGACAACTTTGTAAATCTTTTTGTACCGATATAATTACCCTTACTATCGAAAAACCGTAGCATATAAACGCCACCCGTTAAGGAACTGATATCAATCGTTTCGGCCACAGGAATATCCATCAGCTGGCGGCCTTCGATGCTGAATAACCGGACAGCCACTGCTTCCGCCGCTTTGATGTACAACCGATCAACTGCCGGGTTAGGATATACATGTATCGCATCAAGCCGCGCAGTAGCATCCCTGATACCTGTAATGCCGGATACCGCGTAGATATCGGAAGTGTCGGTGCAACCACCCGGACTGGTAACCACAACCGTATAGTTACCGTTTTGCGTTGCCGTATAAGTCGGATTATTGGCGCCCGGGATAAGGGTATTATTCCACAACCATTGGTAGCTGTTATAGGTACTGGTTGTACTGAGCACAAAATTACTGGCCGTAATAACAGCCGGCGTTTGCGGTATGATATACACATTGAGGGTTTGTGCATCGCTTGTATCGCAACGGATAATGCGTACCGACACCGTTCCGCCGGTACCATTGGTCTGTACGACAATTTTGGACGAATCGCTGCTGCCCGCCCAGCCGGCCGGTAAGGTCCAGATATAGCCGGTGGCGCCCGATAGTTGGGAGGCGGTAAATACCTGGTAGCTGTGTGCACAGGCTGTATCCGGCCCATCGAGTGTGGGAGAGGCCACAGAGGTGCAGAACTTAGCCAGGAATACTGCGATCATACCTGCATAGGTAGTGGAGAAGGCATTTGGCGTGGCTATCCCGTTGGCGCTGGTCGTTCCGCCCGAGATATACGCGTTGCCGACATAGTCGAAACCAACGGCATACCCTTCATCAAGCGAATTACCGCCATAATACGTTCCGAACTGCTGCACCCCCTCGCTGTTGAACCGTGTCAGGAAGGCATCTTTGGTTCCGCCGCCGTAAACAGTTTGGTGTGCACCGGCAGTAGCAATACCCGAAGTGCTGTTGGTAAACCCACACCAGAAAATATTGTTGGAAAAGTCGCAGGATATCGCACCGCCGTTTTCATCGCCGGCGCCGCCAAAATAAGTACCCCAAAGCCGCACACCCAGGCCGTTGAACTTGACCAGGAAAGCATCCTCTCCACCGCCGATCACAGGCTGGTGACTGCCCGCAGTGGCAATACCCGTGCTGCTTTGCGTTTGCCCGGCGAGAAACACATTGCCCAGCTTATCGCAGGCAACCGTTCTCAGCGTACCATCGTAATCGTTGCCCGCACCGCCATAATAGGTGGCCCATTGCCTTACGCCGCTTACATTGAATTTAACCAGGAAGTTATCATAACCACCGCCGATCACCGGCTGGTGGCTGCCCGGCGTAGCTATATTATTGGCGCTCGTGGTTTGCCCGGCCAGGTATACATTACCAAAGTTATCGCAGGCAACACCATCGGCCTGGTCGTGCATGCTGCCGCCGTAAAAGGTGCCCCACTGGCGTACACCGGCAGCATTGAACTGTGCCAGGTAAGCATCGTTCCAGCCGCCGGAATTGGCACTCTGATGCCCGTTGCTGGCTATATTATTAGTACCATCGGTATAACCGCCCAGGTAGATATGTCCCAGGTTATCGGCTGTACATATACCGCCGCTTTCCGTACCGGAACTGCCATAATAGGTAGCCCATACCAGGGCGCCCGTACTGTCGAAGCGTGCCAGGTAATTATCGCCATTGCCACCATAAACAGCCTGGTGACTGCCTGCGGTAGCGATACCGGTGGCACTGTAGGTAACCCCCGCGATGTACACATGATCTTCTAAATCACAAACAAGACCGTAGCTATAGTCTATATCAGAACCGCCGAAATAGGTTGCCCAGAGCCGGTTACCATCCTTATCAAACTTAGCCAGGAACGCATCGAAATCCCCGGCATTGGTGCTTTGGTAACTGCCTGTGGTGGCTATATTCGCGCTCATCCAGGAAGCCCCGGTAACGAAAACATTGCCACTGTTGTCGCAGTTGAGCACGGTGCCCAGGTCGAAGCCGGTGCCGCCGTAATAAGTGGCCCACTCCAGCGAGGGATCTATAACCAGCGTTTCCTTACTGGGCACCGTTTTAAAGCTCAGTATGTTATCCTGTAAGACAAAGCGGGAATCTACCCTGGTCCTGGTACCGGCTTTACCCGCATTCAGCGTATAGGTGTATGGCGCATCCTCCTTTAGGGTACCGGCCGGTGTTACGGCTGTAAAGCTGCCATCCTCCCCGATACTCAGGCTGGTAGCGCCTTTGTATTGCAACCTGATCTTCGAGACGTCGGCACCCGGGTGCACCACAAAATCGTATTTAACGGATTCTACCCCAGCCTTGCTGCTCACATAAAGTACCCAGTCGATACCGGGGTAAACATCCTGGTAGGTAACTTTACTGAAAGCGTGTGCCACTGCGCCTTTCAGACCATTATATTGCTGGTAGTACTGCTCGTAATAATCCTGAGGCTCCTCCCTGATCACCCGGGCGTCGGGATTGGCGTCCAGCAGGTGTACATCCATGCGATAGGTATGCACCTGTTTCTGCTTTAGTGCTGCCAGGTCTTTTCCCGCAGGGCCTTCAGCCCGCTGCCATTGGTAATGCAGTGCCGTTTTACCACTGAGCAAGGTAACCTCCGGGCTCTGCAGCCGGAAGGCAATATCCGCTCGGGCGCGGCCATCCTGGTCGCGGATTTGTCCGCAATTCTCCACGAAGGCGTACTGGTTCTTTCTTTTCCATTCGGTGGGAACGGAACGGCTGTAGCTGTTGAGCGCCAGGCAACAACCCAGTAATAAGAGCATAGTTCTTTTCATTCTCGTACATGTTTAATTTTAGAGCAAGGTGGAAGGCAGAAAAGCCAGGTAAGTAACTGATCACTAAGGCATCTCTTCGAAGTAAAGATAGTCGGGTTGCGACATCCACGCTATCGGGATAAATACGCTATTTTTGAGAATCCGTATTTTCCCGGAGGCCGCCCCGCATTTTTTTTACTATTTTCAATCATGATTCCAGGAAGATTTTTACGCTTGATCACCTTGTTCCTGGCAGTATGCGCTACTGCTTCCGGACAGGAAAGCAAGTATGGTCTGCCCAGAACGGGAAACGGGAGTTCCGTCGGCCGGCAGGAAGCGCCCGCAGCACCCGGGCCGGCCGATACACTGATCGTGCGTGACCTGGTCAACCGGTCCATCGTCATTTCGGCCGCTTACCCCGACAGTGCCATACACCTGCTACAGGAGGCATTGACCAAAAGCAGAACGCTGCGCTATGAAGCCGGCATTGCCGCATCGCTGGCCAATATGGGCCGGCTGAGCAATGTAGGCGGCGACTATGATGCAGCGATCCGTTATTACCGTATAGCGGAACCCCATGCTATTAAAGGATTACGCAGCCGTACATCGCTGGCTATGTTTTATAACTGTATGAGCGGGCCTTTTTTTAATAAGGCGCAGTTCGACTCCATGTATCGTTATGTAACCCTGGCCGAACGGCTCGTATCGGGTATTACCTGTCAAAACGTAAAAGAAGTAAAGGAGGTCAGCGCTATCTACAACAATATTGCCCTGCTCTGGTCGGGTGTCGGTAATTACCAGCGAACCATGACCTATCTGCACCGCTCCCGGCGCACGATCCTGTCTTATACCGGCAAAAAAGAGGGCCTGGAGCAGGAAGCAGCGATTGTTAATTCCAATATAGGCCTGATGCACCTGGAGCAAAATGCTTATGACTCTGCCGAATTTTACCTGCACCAATCGATGGGTGTGCAACCCGAGATTACCCTTACCGTTATTGGCCTGGGCCGGTTGCAGGCACATTACCATAACCCCAAGGAGGCGGCTGCACTTTTCCGTAAAGCCATACAGC
This sequence comes from Taibaiella chishuiensis, assembly GCF_003014535.1. GTDB lineage: Bacteria > Bacteroidota > Bacteroidia > Chitinophagales > Chitinophagaceae > Taibaiella > Taibaiella chishuiensis. Next base: position 301,427 of record NZ_PYGD01000006.1, read on the forward strand.
TTGCGGAAAGGGCCAACGACTATACCAATATGATCGGCGCCAAAGCAAGGCTGGGCGGATTATTGTACGAACAGGGCGATCTGAAACAAGCTAAAATATACCTCAATGAGGTGCTGCGGCAGTCGGGCAACAAAGGCAATCTCGACCTTGAAAACAGTTTACACGCTTACGAGATCCTGGCCGCAATCGCAGAGCAGGAAGGCGATTACAAGCTGGCCTACGCCCAAAAGCAAAAAAGCCTGGAGCTGCTTAACGCACAAAAGATAAAAGAGAAAATGCTTTCGGTGTACGCATTGGAGTCCGAACTGGGCATTGCCAACCGCGATAAGGACCTGGCTAAGCAGCAACTGCTGCTCAGCCGTACCCGCAACCGCTTTACCCTCTGGATGATTGCAGGCGGCGCGGGTTTGGCCGTCTTGGGCGGACTGCTCTTTATATTGTACCGTAAGTTCAGGAACCGCCAGCGTAGCCAGCAGAAGGTACTCAATAGCGTAAAGCAGGACCAGGAAATAAAAAGCCTGCAGTCGATGATCAAAGGAGAAGAAAAAGAAAGGGCCCGGATGGCCAGGGAAATACATGATGGTATTATGGTCCAGTTTTCAACCATCAAAATGAAAATGAAGAGCGTACCCGAAAGTTATAAAGACATGGATTGTGCGGCCTACCTCTCTACAGATTATTACCGGCAGCTGGTAGACCAGATGGAGGATGCCACGCGCGACCTGCGCAGCACAGCCCATAACCTGATGCCCGATATGTTGCTGGAAGGCGGGCTCGAAGACGCGGTGCTTTATTTCTGTAACAGCCTCAGGCGCGACACAGCGCTGGAAATAGAATTTCAGAAACACGGTACCCTGCCACCGCTCGATAAAGAATATGAATTGTCGATATACCGTATCATCCAGGAACTACTGCAGAATGCTATCAAACATGCTGATGCTTCGCATATACTGGTGCAATTGGCTATATTGAGCGACAACCTGCTTACCATTACCATAGAAGATAATGGCAAAGGATTTGACCCTGCAAAAGCCATTGAAGGACTAGGCCTGGTGAGCATCAAAAACAGGCTGCGCGTGATGCACGGCTTTATTGATATCGACAGCCGCCCCGGTAAAGGCACATCGGTCCATTTGGAATTTGATCATTTATTTTTTTCAGCACCTGTACTGCAATGAATCCACAAATAAAAATTGCTATTGCCGACGACCACCCTATCGCTGTTAATGGCATCCAGATGATGCTGTCTGCACAACCGGCTATGGAAATCGTTGCTACTTATACCACTGGCAAAGCCCTGCTGGAAGGCCTTATGCAACAACAACCCGATGTGCTGCTGCTGGATATCCTGTTTCCCGACTACAGCGGTAACGAACTGGCGGCCATGATCAGCAAACAATACCCGGGCGTACGCATGGTGGTACTGACCAGCCTGGATGCCCCTACCATGGTAAAAAGCATGCTGCACCACGGTTGCCTGGCCTACCTGCTTAAAGGTACCGACCAGCCCACGCTCATCAAAGCCATACAATCGGCATATCGGGGTGTCGAGTTTATTGAACCGTCACTGAAGGAACACCTGATGCTCAGTGTATTGAAACCCCAGAAAAACGGCAGTACGGTGCCCTATACATTGACCAACCGTGAAGATGAAGTGTTGCAACTGATCGTGATGGGTGATACCACGCAGCAGATCGCGGATAAACTCTCGATCAGCGCACGGACGGCGGAGACCCACCGCCTGGCTTTGTTAAAAAAATTGTATGCTAAAAACTCAGCAGAGCTGGTGGGTATTGCGCTGCGGCTGGGTTTGGCAAAATAAAATTACCTGCAGGATCATCCTGCAACATCACTGCTTATTTCTTTTCAAGGCAAAGGTTTATTTCACTCAAGGCGTATGATCAATAATCATATATTTGCCTTAACCTATAAACCATTAGCCTGGAAATTGAAATACATTACTATCCTCCTGCATTTTGGGCTGCTGTTATGTTTTACCCAAATTGCCAGCGGCCAATCTTCCGACCTTGACTTTACTGCAAGACGGCTGTCGCAGAACGACGGGCTGTCGCAGGGATCCAATTATTTCCGGTTTGAAGATAGCCGCGGCTTTATGTGGATTACCTGCAACGACGCCGTTAACCGGTATGATGGCAACACCGTAAAGGTGTACCATCTCGATAAATATTTTAAAAACTGTGCCAACCTTCAGCAAGGGTATGGCTTTGCCGAAGACGAACAGAGTAATATCTATATAGGCAGTATAAGAGGCCTGTACATCTACAACCGCAATACCGACAAATTCAGCCTGCGGAAAATATTTACGAATGGTAAGGAAGACCTGGCAATGCCTTTTGCCTGCAAGGAAGGCAAGATATGGTGCTTCAATAAAAATTACGAAATCGCCACTTACCAGGTCAGTAACGGGCAGGTCAGCTATATCGCCAGGCTCCCGCTGCCTGCAATGGCTTCGATCCATGTCTATGCACAATCCGAAAGAGGCTTCTATGAACGCTGGCCCTTTATGGACCGCGATAACAACATATGGGTATTCGGCAGGGACGCCGTCTGTACCCTGAATATAGCTACCCAAACTGTTTATGAAATAAAACTGGGTTCACAACAAAAAGAAAAACCGGTCATATTGGCGTCCTGTTACGATGCCGCGGAAAACCGGGTCTGGTTAGGCACGGCAAACGGCGCGCTTATATATGATATCGCTACAGCCCGCGTCATGCCCCTTACCCATATGGGCGGGATTGCCCTGGGAAAGGTAGCTGCCATTTGCTGCAATGCAACAACAGTAGTGTTGAAAAGCGATAACGGTTTACTGTTTAACGATAAACCAAGCAGGCAATACCAATGGCTACAAAGCGACATCCAGAAATCGAAAACGATGTACACGTTTAGCTTTGACAAAGCCGGCTGCTTATGGATGTGCGATGATGGCTTCGGCCAGATTATCTATGATTTTACTCCAAAAATTCTACCCAAGCACCCGAAAGAAAACAGCGTTTTTGCCAAGCTCCGGGAATTCAGTATCGGCGAGTTCGGGGCCTTTCCCAATGGAGATATTTATATTATGCAGTATAACCTGGTGCTGGATCACAGGACCAGGGAATTAAAAAAAATGAAATACACGATTCCCCTCGACCCGGCAACCCCCTACCGGATGACCGTAGATAAGCTGCGCCAGGGAACATGGATCTACCAAATGTATTATAAGAACCGGCAACTCAGGATTTTCTTTTGGGGAAAGGACCGGAAACTGGCGTTGAAAGGCATCGTACCGGAAGCTTCAGGCCTGGGAGAATGCCAGCATTTGCAGGTGCTGCCAGATGGCCGGGTAATCATCTCGTTCGTATCAGGACTTGCATGGCTTCAAAACGGGAAGGTGGTCGCGGCGACGGGGCAACCCTATAACAATACATTTTATATCAGCTTACTCAGCCAAAACCGTTGTGCGGTCAGTTACCTGGACCGCGATATGTGGCTGGCGGACATTACCGGTACCGATACCCTAAAATTCGTACGGCGTATCCTGCCGGGTGTGCAGTCGTTCTACATGCAGGAAGACACCCTGCGCGAACGCTACTGGGTGGGCACCAATAAGGGCGTGTACCTGCTCGACAGGCATTTCGGGCTGCTGCGGCGTTTCGATGCCAATAACGGGTTGGCGGGCACCTACATTTACGGCTTGCTGCTCGATGACCAGGGCAATGCTTGGTGCAGCCACCAGCGCGGCCTGAGTAGCATCGATGCCCAAAACTTACAGATCATCAATTATGACCAGGATGATGGCATACAGGATTGGGATTACAACAACCGCTCTTTTTACAAAGCTACCGACGGCACCCTGCTTTTCGGGGGAGTAAGCGGCTTCAACTATTTCAAGCCGCCCTTAAAAAGAAGCTATTATTACAAGCCCGAAGTGTATGTAGATGAAATACTGGTCAATCATAAAAGCTATTTGCCGGATATCAATGCCAACCTGGTCCGTCATTTGCAGTTACCTTATACAGAAAATAATATCATCATCAATGCCATCGTAAAAGACCTGGGCAGCAATAAGTCGCATAAGCTGGTTTACCGGCTTGCAGGAGCAGATCACGCCTGGCATTACCAACCGGAGCATTCGGCCATCAGCTTCAACAACCTGGCTCCGGGCCATTATGCCCTGGACCTGGGCATCTATGATAAATACAGCAATAAGACGAGGCCTCAGAAAACGATCTACTTTACGATCGCGCTCCCCTTCTATCGTGAATTATGGTTTGGTGTACTGGTCGCTGTGCTGGCCACAACGATTACCGGCGGCATATGGATACGCAGGAAACTGAACCGGCAGCGGATCGCCTTGCAGCAACAATTGGCCCTGGACCAACAACGCAATAAAATAACTGCAGACCTGCACGATGATATAGGCGCCTCTTTAAGCAGCCTGCAGTTGAATAGTGCGGTGGCCAGCAAACTGATACATAAAGATACAGAACAGGCAAAGGAAATGTTGCAGCGTATAGAGCTGCAATCCTGGGGCCTTGCCGACCGGATTGATGATATGATCTGGAGCATGAAATCGGGCAACCAGGAAGTTACTTCCATAAACAACAGGATCACCAACTTTGCCTGCGACATACTGGGCGCTACCCTTATGCGGTACGAAATCCGCATCAGTAAAGAGGTGGACCAGCAGGTCAGGGACATGACGACCCGGAAGAATATCATCCTGATTACCAAAGAGGCGATCAATAATGCAGTAAAGCACAGCGGGGCCACACACCTGTCGGTAGACCTGGATATAAAAGAAGATAAGCTGACCCTGGTGGTCAAAGATAACGGCCAGGGATACGTGCCCGGGCAAGCTACCGGAAACGGGCTGGCCAATATGAAAAAACGGGCCGAAGAAGCGGGGGGCACTTTTACGATCCGGTCGGCTCCTGCGCAGGGTACCACAGTCACGGTTATTATCCCTGTACTATTATTTAGTGACAAAGCATAGCACCTCCTTTCTTTATTTTTACTTATGCCGATACGCATTTTTGTATATGATGATCACGAAGATCGCAGGAATAGCCTGAAGGCTTTATTTGGCCTCCAGGATGAATTCCTGTATACCGGCGATGCGCCCGATTGCAGTACGGTACTCCGGGATATGGAACAATATTACCCCGACGTAGTACTGATGGATATCAATATGCCGGTGGTAGATGGTCTTGATGGTTTGTTACAGATCAAAACACAGCACCCGGAAATTAAGGTGCTGATGCAGACGGCCTTTGAAGATGATGAAAAGATATTTACCAGTATCAGGAACGGCGCCAGCGGTTATATCCTGAAACGGGACCGGCCTCAATACCTGCTGCAGGCAATCACGGAGGTCTACCAGGGCGGAGCGGTGATGAATCCTTCCATCGCCCAGAAAGTACTCGATTACTTCAAGCCAAAATCAGTAGCATCGCCCCTGAGTCCGAGGGAGCAGGAAGTACTGGCATTGCTGGCCGAGGGCCTGAGTTATAAAATGGTTGCCGACCGCCTTAAGCTAAGCTTCAATACAGTTAATACCCATACCAGGCGCATCTACGACAAACTTCACCTGTCCTCTATCGGAGAAGCGATTGCCTGGTATTATAAGCACCGGGAATAAGACATCCCGGCAGGTCACAGGCCAGGCATCGTGTACCTATAATTGGCTATTGAGGCGCTGCCATAAAGCATCATATTTGTGTCATCATTAATCTTTAAAACAAACACAATTATGAGCAACAAAAAAGTATTATGCGCATTGCCCGGCCTGGCGCCAAAGGGTACAGCGACTTACATCCTGCAACAAAGAAGCGGTAACGGATCTCCCGGCAGATGCACCCCGCAATCCCAGGGCCTCCCACGCATGACTACCATGCTTTTTGACCGTTAGGGCATGTGCCATTAGCTGTCCTCTTCGCATTCATCCGGATGACCTGCCTGTCTTGCCCCGCAAAACAGGGTTACAGGCTCCGGGATTTCCCCACAATCGCATGCCCCAAAACTTAACGGGCAGGCATCTAAAAATGATCCTATGAAAAAGATATTTAAGTATTCTTTGCCGGCATTGCTGGCCGCTTTGTTCCTGCTGGGTTCTGTTGCCGCTATAGCACAAATCCGGCCCCACCCCTGGGAGCCCCCAACGCCCATACCTGCGCGGAGTTTTACCCATTGTACTTTGCTATCCGAGGATTGTACGACCGGTTTGGCAAGTATAGGCGTAAATTTCGAGCTCAACATACTTAACCTGCCGGGCTTTGCCGACTACCGGGCGGTAATAAAGCTATACAAGGGCGTGTTACAGTCCGGTCTTGCATCTACCATTCACAGCGAAGTATATGTTACTCTTCGTAACGGCAACACCGTTTCTGTAGCCGGGATACCCGTTAACGTGGTTACCTCTTTCACGACGGCTGATTTTTTCACCCAACCCGTGTCGATATACGTAGCCCGGAATGGCTGGTACCGGGCCACAACAACCTTGCAAAGGCTTACTTCCGGAGGATGGACGGACGTGTTCACTACCCCCTTGAGTACTGCTTATGGTTACGATGATATAACCTGGCAGCCTTTTGGCGATTTTGCCGAAGTGGCGCGTGTAAATACGTTAAGACGTTCGCTCTTTGATTTTTCGATCAACGGAAATTTTTGCAACACCGGCAATACAGAAGAGTTTTTTACTTGCGCTACGTCGCCACTGATCCTGCAGGATATCCAGGACTGGATCGGCTACAATACCTTCGAGGCCTCAACACTTAAAATAGAAAAGAATAACGGTACGATCTGGTTACCCCCGGACTCGATCGTGCTGAGCAATAATCAAAATCAGAGCCTGAACCTGACTAACCTGTTTTCGTTGGGGAGTTACCAGGGGCTGCTCAGGGTTACCTATGAGTTAACTCCGGATGTCTGTAACGAAGTGTCCTACCGGAGATACAGACAAAAAACCATCAAGGTAACGCCGGTTACCATACTAGCCAGCTATTCTAAACCTGCTTGTAATAACGGTTGCGGCAGGCCTGTTCAAACTACTTTGCCGATTACAGCACCGGCGCCGGCAACTAATGCTACGCTTTCTGTTTTTCAGGATAATATTGATGCTGCGCCCGGATGGATGGGAGCACAGACGGTAGGCATGTACGGGATCCATGTTGATGGAAACGCGACGGTAGAGGTCTACGCAGTAGATACAAGTGGCAACAGGATATCTCCTATACTTTCTTCCTTCAGCCATACCGGTCCATGGACCGGAACCCTGAGCTTTAATCTTAACAATCTTAAATTTAATAAGAACAATCCGCCCTATTATGTTACTGCAGGTGCTTTCAGTTTTGCTAACTATTTTAGTAAATTCTACGAGGCTATTCAGGATGGAGATATTACGACCATGACATTAGCCGATTTCAGCGACAGAGTTTATTGTGCCGACTTAAACGTAGTCGACCCGGTTTCCGGCTGTTCTGTTTCTAAGAAAAGCTATTTCAAAATTGCAAACAATGGTGCTAATATTGTGGGTTCGGGCGCCCGGCCAGCCCCGCCTAAGGATGAGCAGGAAGTACCCTTGTCCGTAAGTATCTACCCCAATCCGGCGAGCACTACGGTAACGATAACGATACCGTCCGGAACGGTCCATGCTTCGGTTAAACTGGTCGATAATACCGGGCGCATGCTGTTGGAAAAGGAATACCTGCATGCGGGTAAGCATGCGATAGATATTCAGCAACTGCCAACAGGTGTGTACTTTTATAGCTTGTCGGTAGATGGTAAAATGAAACATGGTAAGTTGGTGAAGCAATAATTCTTCTTTCCAGGACTGCTGGCCCGTAAAGGATTTAAGATAGATTAAAGCCCTGGTCCATGTCCGTCATGCTATGCGCAACGGCCTTAGCCGAATAGGTCGCGGGGAAGAATGCTTTTTACCGACACATCCGATCAGGCAAAAAGACAAAGAAGCATATGGGGCCGACAAAGCGATTCGGTTAATCCAACGCTATTTTTTTCTCGCTGCGGCGCCGCGCTCGCAGCAAGAAAAAATGAAATTCGCGGGACCCCATTCGCCCGCCAGGACCTGGTATTGCAGTATATTTATCTATCCAGGATAGCTAAAGCGATCCCTATGAATTTCCCTTGAATAAATAATAGAGGAACGGATCTGCAGGCTCGATTTTTAATTCCCCAGAAATTCCGACTGATCCGATTTAAAAGACAAGCGATTGTTGAACAGGGGCAACCCTGTTCTCAATCGCTTGTTTTCCAATAGCGTTCCTTCCATGCGCCAACAGGCCATCCCATTGCCAGGCCTGTGTTACCGGCAGGCCTTTGCTTTAGCGACCTGAAAGATGGATTTGGATCAGATGCGCATGTTTGTTCACTTTCGCTGAGATATACAAACAAGCCAAAGAAAGCGTTAAAGTTTTTTTCGCGTTTGCCAGCCGGTGCAAAAATGAATCGAATAATTATCTTCGCAGGACCAAACGAACCAGTATGCAATCGATTTTAATCGCGGATGATCACGAAATTGTCCGCTTCGGATTAACTATAATGCTTAAGGAGTTTTTCCCCGTTTATACCATAGATGAAGCTTGGGATGCGGAAAGTGTGATAGAACAAATGAGAAAAAAAGAATATCAGCTGATCTTACTCGACCTGGTAATGCCTAATACCGATGTAAGCATTTTACTGCCCTACATAAAAAACATTCACCCCAAAGTAAAAATCCTTATCCTGTCCATGAATGACGAAACCCTTTATGGCTTACGTTCCATTCATTTGGGCGCACACGGTTATCTGAAAAAAGATGCGCCTACGAACGAAATTGTGAAAGCGATCAGAACGATTTTGGCAGGCAAAAAATATGTAAGTGAGGAACTGGCCGACAACTTATTACAACATTCTTTAGCAGGTAAATCCATCAGCCCTTTCGAAAGGCTTAGTCCGAGGGAGTTCCAGGTGGCTATGTATCTTATCAAAGACTTTACGCAAAAACAGATCAGCGAAATACTCCAGGTGCAATACGGTACTGTAAATACCCTAAAACAACGTGTTTACGATAAACTGGAGATCGGGGAAAGAAAAGAACTGACGGAATTAGCTTCCATTTATGGTCTTCAATGATGATGCAACGTCTTGGTGACAGAAACTGCGGCCCTTATACCATGGAGGGAAACGGTGGTACCCTTATTCTTTTCGCTGTCTATCGTTATCCTTGCCCCTAGCCTGAGGGCAAAGTCGATAATGAATTGGTAACCCAATTTGCTGCCCGGCTCTATAGTGAAGACTTTATCTCTTTCGGAGATCAATGCTTTCAGCTTGCCCAGGACTTCTGCGGACATGCCGTTACCGGTATCGGATACCCGGATAAGGCACGTTTCATTTTTGTCTTCCGAAAAGTGAATATCAATTACACCATTGCGCGTATGTTTATTTGCATTATCCACCAAGTTGCGCAGTACAGCTTTGAGCAGTTCCCTATTGGTATACAATTCGTATTCCCCGTTTATCGTAAACGTAAGCCTGTTTCCGCGAAGTTCCAATATCTCCTTATAAAAAACGTGAAGTTCATTAAGGAGCTTACCTAAAGGAAATGCCGTCTTATTTAAATTGAACCGCTCATCCTGTACTCTTGCCCAAAGGTTAAATTCGTCAACAAAGGCGTAGATCTTCTTTGTCGTATTTTTCATTTCCCTGCTTATTTGTCCTGCTTTTTCATGCTCTTCAGCCACCAAAGCTTCATAATTGGATTCAGAAAGATAACCCAGGAAATGTAAGGGCGATTGCAGGTCGTGCCCTACCATCATCAGTATCTTTTCTTTCAGGTGATTGGCACTACGCAAATGAAGTGTACGTTGCTCTACTTCCAGCTCCAGCGCCTTATTACGTTTTACCAGGTAAGCGAACCTCAATTTTACGATTAAGAGTACGAGCAGGCACACGGCAATCAATAGCACGGCTTTAAAGTAGATCGTCTGGTAGAAGAATGGCTTAACCGATAACAGGACACTTGTTGTAACAACATTGTGCTCACCAAAACCGCCACGTTTCCTGAATTGTAAATTATACTTGCCGTATGCGAGATTATTAAACACTACAGTATTGTCTTCCTTTAAAGGTTGCCACGTGCTATCCAGGCCGCTAAGCCTGTATTCCAGCATCTGATTGGCCGGATGGCCAAAGTAAGGTGAAGCTACCTGCACTTCGAGGTATTTGAAAGACGGGTCCATGTTGATCCTGTTACCGGCCAGCAGTTGCGGCTTCCCGTCGATTAATAATTTGTCGACAAATATTTTGTTTACAGGCAGTACTTCGTTGATGCTGTCCGGGTAAAATTGTACAAGCCCGTCCAGGGAGGGGAATGAAAATTTGCCGTTGCCCAGGGCTACCGCAGATGGGGAACAACTTCCGTTGAATTCGTTCGTATTAAAACCCGATTCCTTACTGAAATACTGGTAGTAAACGGTAGCTGTCTTTCGATCTATAAAATGGGTAAGCGCTTCCTTCCTGCAGCGGAACAAACCGTTATTGGTGCTCATCCACATGAATCCATGCTTATCTTCCAGGAAAGCGTGAACATTAGTCAGGTTGTTTTTGATATCCAAGGGAAGCGCGTAGACCTTATTTTCCTTCAAGGCAAAGAACCCATTACCCGTTGTACCGATCCACAGTACTTTGTCGTCATCCAGGTATAAGGTTTCAATGGTAAATTGTTCCAGGCTCTTGTAGTGTTGTTTCTTACCCGTACGTACATTCAGCTTTACGAAGCTATTAACGCCTCCGATCCAAAATGTTTCATTGTTCTCAGGCAAAAAAGTAACAACAGGCGTTTTGGAACGGAGATGAGGTATCAATTTCACAGAATCTCCGCTAATCTGCCCCATACGATACTGATACCCGTCATGTGTCAATACCCATATCGTACCGTCCGGTGTTTGCTGATAACAGAGCGCACTTTTCCCACCGTATCTTTTCACCATTTTTAGCTGTTCATCCAGTTCAATAATGTTATAGAACTTTCCATCCCGGAGCAACCAGGAGTTTATCCAATAGTGTCCCCTGTTATCCCGCAGCAAGCTTCTCCCGATATCCCTAATGCCCAAAGGATAACCGAACTTTGAAGAAGAAGGATAGATTAAGCCCCAGTTGGTCAACACGCCTGTGTCCCGGTAAACAGCCTGCGGATAGAAATTACCATACCCATTGATGTAGCGTAAAGTCTTAAATTGCTTTTTACGATAAAGGTAAAGTCCGTGTGTTAAGGAACCCACTACCTGGAGATTAAGGGATGGGTAATTGCGATAAGCATAGATACCCGGAACATCGGTTTGCAGCACTAATTCCGCCGTCAGTTCCTGTTCACCTGACTCATGGAGTTGATAAATGCCTTTACCTATTAATAAATACAAGTCCCGGGCTTGTTGAAAGAAACAATAATTGTAAAGACCTGTTACCGTAAGACCGGGATGAACGCCTTTTAGCAATACGTCCTTTATGTTCCCTTTGCTATCAACACTTTTAATTTTAAACTGCTTATCCAGGTAATAGAGCTTTTCATTCAAATTTCCGATTACCTTATAGGCCTCCTGGTTGATATCCGGCAACCAACGTTTCCATAAATTTTTGGTACCGGACATGTAGTAAACAGTATCCCTGGCACCTAAAAAGCCTTCGTCTTTACCTTTTATCTGGTCCATATCCAATTGCCGCGGATCATAACCGTCCGGTGTTCGCCGAATTGCTTTCGCATCTATACGGGTTAATTCCCGTTGTTTATTAAAGGAATAGTAGTTGAGATGCTCATCATAGAAATAGACCACATTATCTTCGGTCAATCCCATAAATCCGATTATCCGGTTCGATACCATAACCGGGAAGTGCTTCCGGTCATATAATTTGAATTGCCTGCCATCAAAACGCAATAAGCCGGATTCTGTTGCCAACCAAAGAAAGCCGTTTTTATCCAGCTCAATGCCCTTTATACTGTTTTGCGGAAGGCCATTCTCATTGGTATAATGTGTTACACTGTAATCCGGTGATATAGCCATTACGTCCAGCGCTATAAGAAGCGTCATGAATAACAGTGCGGCCTTTTTACAAATGAGATAACGCATACCCGGCAAAGATAGCCGTAAGGCAGGATAATATATCACGTTTGCCCCCGGTACTACGCCCTTGTAGTGTTTAATCATACAAAGCCGTCTTGCAAAAAAAGAAAGAAACACGGACACATTCCTACATGAAGTTTTGAAGTTCTCATACAAATGGCTTCTTCGGGAACATTCACCTTTGTTGCGCCAATATCGGCTGAACCAAAACATTGTTTTTATGAAAAAGTATTACCTTTTCGCGGGTCTTGCGCTGCTCGCCGCAAGCCCTGCGTTTGCGCAAACAAAGATCGGCGCTGCCGGTGCTCCTGACGGAAGCGCCATGCTGGAAGTAACGAGCGGCACCGGCAATAACAAAGGCTTACTGCTGCCCAGGATGACTACCACGCAGCGCAATGCCATCACAAGCCCGGCTAACGGCCTTATGATCTATAATACAACAACAAACCAGGCGCAGGTAAATACAGGAACACCTGCCGCACCGGTATGGACCATTGCCACTGCAACCAACTCCGGTTGGAACCTTACCGGAAATACCGGCACCAATCCCTCTACTAACTTCATCGGTACAATTGATTCACAATCATTTGTTATCCGCACCGACAATACAGAACAGGTACGTGTGACCGCTGCAGGCAAGGTGGGTATTAATAACACAAATCCTTTATCTCCATTATCTTTTGAATCAGTAATCGGATCAAAGATCTCTTTTTTTAGCAGCGGCACAACAAATCACTATGGTATCGGTGTGAGCAGCAACCAGCTTAATTATCATGTAAACCCGGGCGCTACGCACACTTTTTTTGCAGGTGGTACAAATGGAGACGGTACCGAATTGATGCGTATTCAGAGTAATGGCGATGTAGGTATTGGTACCTCTGCACCCGCACAAACCTTACACGTGGCTGGTACAGCACGCATCAGCACCGCTGCTGGTACGCCTACTACTATTACGGGGCGCAGTGCTGCCGGGGATATAGGTAATGTAACTATAGGTTCAGGGCTGGCGTTCTCAGGCGGTACGCTCTCTGCCACTCCCACAACAGACAATACAGACTGGAACCTTACCGGAAATACCGGTACCAGCCCTACTACCAACTTTATTGGCACAAGCGATGCCCAGCCATTGGTTATCCGCACCGACAATACAGAACAGGTACGTGTGACCGCTGCAGGTAATGTAGGAATCGGCACTGCTGCACCTACACAAACATTAGACATAGTCGGTACTGCACGTATAAGAAATGCCACTGGCACACCAACAACCATTGCAGGCCGCAATAATAACGGAGACGTGGGCGCTGTAACATTAGGTTCCGGTCTTTCCCTTACAGCTGGTGTGTTGAATACCACCGCCGATAATGCAGACTGGAATCTCACCGGAAATACCGGAACCAACCCCGCTACCAACTTCATCGGCACAGGCGATGCCCAACCATTGGTTATTCGCACCAGCAATACTGAGAAAGTGCGCGTAACTGCTGCAGGCAATGTAGGTATAGGTACCACCGCTCCTGCTTACACCCTGGATGTTGCCGGTGGTATTAAAGCAAGCAGCGAAGTACTTACCGCAAGCAACTCAGGTTCTGCAATGGTTTGGAATTCTGTTAACACAGGACAAGGTGCAACAGAACTTATAAACTACCGCGGCACTGGCGGCGGCGGCTTCCGTTTCTCAACCGCTGCGCCTGGCGTCGTACCCGCTGCCGGTGTTGGTGAGCTGATGCGTATTACCGGAGCCGGCGATGTAGGTATCGGAACAGCTACGCCTGCCCAGACGCTGCACGTAGCAGGTACTGCACGTATCACTACCGCTGCCGGTACACCAACAACTATTACCGGTCGTAATGCTGCCGGTGATGTAGGTAATGTAACTTTAGGTACCGGAATAAACCTTACTGCCGGTGTACTTTCCGTTCCTCCTGCTCCTATACAGCTTTTACAGGGAGCAATCACAACATCTGGCGTGAATATAACAGCCAGTACAACCGGTTGGCTCTACACCGGTGCCACAATCACTTTACCAGCCAATAGTACCTTCAAAGTTACTGCCGATATGCTCCTTTCCATTGCTGCCCCTTTCGCTGGTACCTTTATCGTTCCTGCTGATCAGAGCCTTTGGGTAAGGTCGACCTTTGCTGATTCCCCAACCGGAGGACCAAGTGCAGATCTGATAGGAAGTAACCTCATGAGCGGTAACATCAGCACGGGTATGACCCGTAACATGCTGCATGGTACAGTAGCCCTTAGCAACACGACCAATGCGCCTAAGACCTACTATTACATTGTAGGTAATGTGGAAACCTATGGTTTTACGCCCACAGTATACGGATTTTGTTCCGCCGGTGCCGGCGAAAACCAGATCTACGCAATCCCGGTAAACTAAGATCGGGTAGCTACCCACTGGCAGGCAAACGAAAAAAATGTTTGTTTGTAAGGCCTTTGTATCCGTATAGCTCACCGCTTCAGATGTCCTTGGCATCGGGAGCTTCTTAAAAACTTTTATCATGCAAAAAAACTTTTTAATAGCCATAGCGCTGGTCTTTGCGGCCGCTTCAGCACAGGCGCAAAACACCACTTATGGTGGTGGCAATGCACCTTATCTTGTTGATGGCGGCTATATCAGCGACTACTCGGCTGCCGGCACAATAGTGCTGGCCGACGGCAGCGTTACCTTATCGAACAATGCTACTTATGAGCACGGTAATAACCTGTTGCAAAATAACGGCAGCTGGACTGCCGCCTCCAATAGTCTCGACCTGTTTTTAAGTACAGGAAGCAATACGATAAGCGGCAGTGCAGCCCCTACCTTTCACAATGTACACTTCAACACCGGCGCCGGTACTACTATGGCCATTACCAATACACAGGGTATCAGTATTGCAGGCCAGGCTCAATTCAGTAATGGCATTACCACTACAGTAAGAAGCAATACCAATAGCGGTTCTGTAAAATTTGCAGATAATGCTACCTATACCGGCGGCACCACGGATGTACAGCATGTAAACGGCTATGTCAGCAAAACCGGTAACGATGCCTTTACCTTCCCGGTGGGTTCCGGAACGGATATCCGTGCACTTTCCATATCTGCGCCGGCATCGGCTACCAACCAGTACAGTGTGGCCTGGATAGCGGGAGACCCGGGCACCAACGGAGATCCCTCAAATGCAAATGCAATGCATCCCACGAACTCCGTGACCACACCCATCACATCGGTGAGCACAGCAGGACAATGGGACTGGATACCCGTATCCGGTACCGGGGCAGGGCTTACCGTTACTGTTTCTATGCCTAACCTTACGCCAACAGGCATATCTGCGCCAGACCTTCGTCTTGTGGGCTGGAATGGTACATCCTGGATAAACCTGAGCAGCGTTGCCACAGCTACCGGCACCAATGAAGGCGCTACACTCAGCGGTACCCTGATTGCCGGTATTACGGCTATCGGGATCGGCAGCATCGGCACCCCGCTTCCTGTATTGTTCAGCAGGTTCGATGTAGCTCATGACGGCTGTAAAGCCTTATTGAGCTGGAGCACAACAATGGAGCACAACAACGATCATTTCGAGATCGAACGGAGTGCCGATGGCCGCAGCTTCAACGTGATCGGTAAAGTACAAGCCGCAGGCAACAGCACCGACGTGCAGGATTATAGCTTTACCGACGAACATCCTGATGCCGGCATCAACTACTACCGTATCGTACAGATAGATGCCGACGGAAAGCATAACACCACTACTGTAAAAGCCATTCGTTTCGATTGTGGCAGGGGCGCCGTCCGGGTATATCCAACGATCACGGCTGGAACCTTGTATGTGGATATGCCGTCAGGGTATGAAAATGCGAGGATTATGCTGATCGATATCCATGGCCGCCAGGTACGGGCCGACATACCCAAAGATGGTTTAGTTCGAGTAATGCGACTTTCCTCTCTGGCTGCAGGCGCCTATTTATTAAAAATAGAGCATGATAACAGATTGGAAACGTTCAAAATCTTATATCAGCCCTGATATTGGCTGGATATAAGTAAGAGCAAGCCGGGTTTTCTAACCCGGCTCTTTTTATATCTATCCCAAACAGCATCTTATGCTTTCTGACCATACACCTTGTCTTATGATCCATGTTGGGTACGCTCCGGATAGCTGGGCAAGTCTAAAATGCTGAACGAAAAGCCTGCAGTTTGTGCAGCTTACAACGGATCAAGCGAAAAAGTTGGGGGACTCCGGTATACTTACCCTGATTTTTTATTCTTCTTTGTCTTAATACAAAGAAGCAAAAATCAAGACTGTAGAAAAAGTGCTAAAAATGCCTTGTACGCCTAAAAGAAATAAGTCCGGACGGTTAGTAAAAATTGGACGAAGGAATGACAAACGAACTAAAGTACAGGGCCAG
>NZ_PYGD01000007.1 GCF_003014535.1 Taibaiella chishuiensis
TTCTTTTCCCTGGCTCCAGGGTTTATAGGGCAAAACTGAATGATCTCTAACAAAAAACTCTACTTTTAAGCGGTAGTATTCAAGGTGAGCTTACAATAACACCAACAGCGGCGGAAAAGGCACATGTTTTGCAACATATGCCCTAAAAGTTATGACATGTTGTTGGTGACAACACCAACAACGGCGGAACAGGCATCTATTGATGTATTGTTCTATTTTCCTGTTTTATTTTAAAACCAGACGTCTCCTTCGCATACAATAGTTGTTCCCTGCGTCCGCCATAATTTTAGAAAGTCCTGGAATTCGACTCGCTTATCTTCCATCCTGAATTTAATTTTTTTATCCTTCCGGATATGATCACTGAAAGAAACGATCATCACAGGTGATATCTTGTTTTGAATGGAATACCGGATTACACGTACCCCCTCGATTTCCTTAATGTCGACAGTAAAGGGTTTGAGGAATTTAAAATAGGTCGGACGGATGCTGAGGGTATCTTCATTTAGGGTAAAAGTCTTGTACTCCAACAATAAGAAGGTCGCCAGCAACACATTGACAAGAAGAGCAGGGACGATTAAAGAGAACGGTCCGATGATCGAATCTGATTGAGAATAAGCAAAAAACAAGAACAAATCGCCTGCAAAAAGGATTGACATTACTCCCCAAAACGAGATACTGCTTGGTTTAATAGTCATAATTTTTATTGTTGAATGGGCCGTTGCTATGCGTACACAATATACATCGTGGCGGCCACCCACTTTACACCCGTTATCAAAAAAATCATTAACGATCCGGGTAGCCATATTGTGAGAAATAAAAGGCGCATGTTTTGCAACATATGCCCTTATAACACACTGTTGGTGATAACACCAACAGCGGCGGAAAAGGCATACGTTTTGCAACATGCGCTCTAAAGGTTATAACATGCTGTTGGTAACAACACCAACAACGGCAGAATAACAGAGCAGCAGAAAACTAATGCTTTTTGACAAAAACTAAATTCCCAACATTAACTTCTTTATGATCAGACATAATAAGCAGATCAAACACCAGGGAATCCGGTGCATAATGACTATCTGTTAGTTCGTACACATACATACCATCGACAACGCCCGAAAAATTCCTTTCGATTTTAACAGCAACCCCTCGTCTTGATGTATGTTCTCGCATTCTCCAGTCAAACACATCTACGAGTTGAAAAGATGCTCCGGGAGTCTGTTTAATTTTGAAACAAAGCTGATAATCATTCGTCACTGTTGTGGAACCATCGTTCTCATTGTACCAAATTTTTTCCAACCAAGTATCTCCTACTTTTAGTGAATCAAATTTCCTTGCTTGACTGCCGTATTCAACAATAAGAAGTCCATTTTTTTTTGACTCATTAATGCTATTCGACGATTGAGGATTCGTAGTATCTTTCGCTCCGCAAGCTTGCAGTCCACAAATTAATATTGTAATCAATAATCGATTTCCTTTCATCATAAAGACATCTATTACTCTAATAATACAGCAAATCTCTTAACTGTGCAACGCTCATATCGGTGGTGGTATAAAAAATATTTTGAGCCTTCAATCCATGCTCACACATCACTGCAAATATTGAGGCCAACACGATAAATAAAAGCGGCCGGAGTGGACCGTCCGCTTTATCGCGTTCTAATAAAACTACCTAGTTGGCTCAATGAAGCATTCCGTGAATAGTGAAATTCTTAATCACGGTACCCACTAATTAGAGACAGGTATATTTCTTGGTCCTGCGCATAAAATTAGGCCCAGACTTCCTCCAAATATCAACACAACTATGAAAAACATTAAAACCGGGTGCAACCGGTCATGTTCATATTTCAGAAACGATCTATTTTTAAACACCAAGAAATAATTAAACAACCCAAACACGCCACTTAATAGATATACCACCCACTCCTTCAAAACGTAAGGAGTCTTAAAAAATAAAAAGCATAAACTATCTATAGCATGAGCTAATAATATAAACAAAAAAACGGTAAACATATAAGTTGCGAATAACGGAATATCAGAACGCGCATGATCTCGCAAAAAGATATACAAAGAGCAACAAAACTTCTTATACAACATGCTCAACAATTATTTACCTATTTTCGCTTAAAGGTCAAATCATCTACCTTTATACTACTGTCTTCAGACTTAAGATTGAGGTGGAATGTAAGCGAGTCTGGCACACGACAACCATCAAGCTCATAGATATAGGTACCCGATTGCCCTAACAAATTCTTCTTTATTTCAACACCAATATATCGATTCGTACTAGTTTCTCTCATATCCCAATCAAAAACGTCATTTAGAAGAAATTTACCTCCCGCTTTTTGTCGGATTTTGAAACATAACTTACAGTTATCCGTTATGGTTTTTTCTCCGCTGGATTCTTTAAACCATACTTTTTCTATCCATGCAGTTTCTACTTCGATAGAATCCAAACGATTTCCTGCCACGTAAACTTCGGCTACGAACGTGCCATTTTTTCGTGCTTCATCAATGTCTTTTGAGGTTTGAGGCGTTGTGGAATTTGACGCCACACAACTTTGCATGAAAAAAATTGCAGAAGCAATGGAAACCTTAATTCGTGTTTTCATAATTCCGAGATTACCATCCCTTAGCCGCGATTTCTTCTAAGTACTTAATGGCATCCTGACTATCGCAGCGTTCCAGTATCTTCATGTTTAATTTGTTGACAAATTCTTTTGACGCCAAGTTTCTTTGAACCAAACGAATGTCCTGAGTTAAATCGCTGACCATTTTCCATTCCATATCGGAAATTAAATTTTTTCCATACTTTACTTTCTGAAGGTAAAATCCGTCGTAATATCCTTGGTATTCTTCATATTCTTTTAGTTTATTCACTGTTATCACTTGCTCCTTTCATTTTAATGATGAAAAACAATTTTGGTTACATTCGACTCTTACGCTCTCCACACGCTCATTTTAATAGCAACTATCTATTTCGATCTTTATATCCTGGTCGCCATCTGTAGCTAAAGAATCTATGCCCAGGAACCGGGTTGCGAGTTTCTTAGCAGGCTAAGGATAAACTACATTGCGGCCATAATAGTCCATCCAGTTCAGCCCCAGTTCTTTGATGTACTTCTTATAATAGCTAGGGCACATATTTTGCAACATATGCCCTAAAGGTTATAACATGCTGTTGGTGACAACACCAACAACGGCGGAAATATCAATCCAACAACCATTCACCAAAGCCCAATGTTTCAGAGCGAAGAAGAAACACAATAATTAAATAAAACAGGATATAAAGCCCCCCTCTAGCAGCGTTAATTTTCTTTTTATTTACAACACCGACACCAAGAGTTGTAATAAGCCAAAAGATTGCCGAAAATATCACAATATACAGACCCCAAAATACAATACTATAATTTATAGGCATACCCAAATCTTTAGGATCAGGATGATTATACTTTGGGAAATACCCCAATCTGCGGTAAGCGCGAAAAATAAAAAAACCAAATATTACCAGCCAGCTTATTGGCAAGTATGAAATGGCTTTATTGATAACTACTATAACTTTCACTATTAAAGATTAAAAATAAATCAACGAATGGATTTAAAATAATTTGTCTCTACCATAGTCCTGACTTCTTTGTCGATCTTCTAACCAACCATCATTAACGCGCTCAACTTTTTATTAAGAATACTATGGAATCGCTCCCATAAGCCAGCTCCGATTAAAGTTATAACATGCTGTTGGTGGCAACACCAACACCGGCGGAAAAGCTTCAATAATTCGACCAGATCTGGAAGCCACAGTTACCGTTTAAGCCTTCCAAATCTGCATTTGAAGTCATAACGTACACACCATTGCTACTATGCGAATACAAATGAAAGTGATATAAAAAACAACAATATACTTCCAATAAGGTATAACAAAACAAGAAAATTTCCTGTTTTTCCTTTACGCAATTCCTCCTGTTCTACCTGTTTTGCATAGAACTCCCATTTATTTTTATTGAAAAATAATAAATAATAAACGACAAAAAATCCGACGATTAAAAGTCCAACATACAATCTATTTACGCCTAAAATAAAATCTGGGAAATTAAAAATTTTCCTCAAAATCATATAAATGGTAAACATCTGAAAGTAATGCACGATACACATCGTAAAGACTACGTTAGCAATTGGAGTACCATTTTTTTTCTTAACTGCCCAAGAGTACAACCTGCCTATTACATAATTATAAAAACCCATAAATTAACTATTTTGCCTTACCCCAATCTCCGCTGCTGGTGCACGAATCTTTCGTGTGCCGGCAGCGGGGCGCTGCCGCCCTCTCCCCAGGGAGCGTCTCAAGTATATAATCCACAAACCCGGCTATTATACTTGGTAATCATTGGATATCGCTATAGCCATACTACAAATATTCTTCGAAAAGATTCTTACCATCTTTATAAATCACATACTCCGTTTTTAACGCGTCCCAAATCTGCACATAGATTGTACCATCTTCATTTTTGCCGATGTTAATTGAGATATTGTCTTCTTGATCGTTAGTTTCAACTTCAATTTTTTCCTTACTGTTGATAAATGCCTCTACAGCCTCAGGCTCTTTAGTGATAGACATTTTACAGTCAGTACAATTTTTTATCTTAATTCTTAGTGTCATTTTTTTTATTTGAAATGCATGTTTAAAATTTCTTGTATTTGATTGGCTGTTGGATTTAATTGGTCTGTAGAACGTATTGTTTTTAGTAAAGTCTGAAGTCGATTAAAGAGATCTCCGTTTTATTACCCGTCCTAAAAACACTGACACCGGTGTGTTTGCACCCATTTTTACAAGGGTGTCCTTCAATCTTTCCACCTTATTTGTCCCGGCTGTCGGCAAATTACCCTCATATCCATGCGCCTCCATAAAGGTTATAATATGCCGTTGGTGACAACACCAACAACGGCGGAAATGACATAACCAAAATACCACATAAATTCAACAAACCAAACCGCATATAATTTAATTTAAAAGTAAAAAAACATAAACTATTAAGTAGATGAAGCCGATTATAAAAATTAAGGATAATAGTCCCACCGCAACATTTCTATATTCATTACTTGATCGAAAAAAATCCCAAAATTTGACTTTCCTTCCTGAAAAAAGCCATCTGATATAGGCTCCTGGAATCATTAAGACTGTGGCAATTACAATCTCTGCTAAAAAATCAATCATTATTAAATATTTGTTTCCTTGCCGTCTGAACAGCAGGAACTGTAAAAATTCCCAGTACCCGATCAATAACTTGAATCCCTGTATTTCCAGAAGAATGAAGGTCGTTTTATTATGGTTGAACCAAGATTTACTGTCCTCATAGTCGTCATTGCAACTCCCATAATTTCTTTCCAGTTCAGCACAAGGTCTTTGATGCCATGCTAATCGTTATTCATAATAACTAAGGGCACATGTTTTGCAACGCATGCCCTAAAAGTTATAAAATGCAGTTGGTGACAACACCAACAACGGCGGAAATATATTAACCTCTACACATTATCCATAATAACAAGTTCACGTTCAAATGAATTCACCATTTTTGTTATTGTCTCATTGGCTTTTAATATATCAAATTTGCTTAGCCTGCCCTCTAGTTCCGACTTATAAGATGAGTTTGGAACCTCCCAAAAAAACATAATATTCAAGGAATCAATTAAAACGCCTAAATTATCCTCGCGATATAGATTCAACAAGTCTTGGCGATTTACCTGGAACGCATAATCAGAAAAAAAGTTACAAAAATTTATTACCATCATGGCCGTTTTTTTTTCATAATCCCCAATAGTATTAACCTCATCTAAAAAATTAATGAGCGATGCAAAATCGTAAGTTATGTAGGCCCTACTTCCTTTGTATGAGTTGGCCCAAGATTTTGTATTTGTATCATCAATTATACAGCTGGTGTGTTTTACGAAGGTTAGCAAATCAGTAATACTTAAAAATGCCATAATATTGTTAGAAAGATTCAGTAGCAAGTAGTCTACGTCCTCGTTATCTAAATCAGTTCCCCAAAGAAAATAGTAAAAACGTCGATTAGACAATTTTATCTTCACTATATACTTCCTATAAGTTTCAGAAGCCACATCGGAAAAATTTCTTTCCATAACTCTTACATTGATTAATTAAAAATGAAATACCCCTGCTATTGATAAAATTTCAAAAAAACATTACAATATCTATCCGGGTCTTGTATCTCTATATACTTTTTTTGCATTATTATGGGGTGTGCCGGGCCCTACATTAGTATCTCCAGCTCTTGCGGCGGCTTCATTTGCAAGTTGAGAATCGCTTTTACTCCAATCTGTATTGGTTTTAGTCGGAAGAGGGCCATAATTATCTGGCCATTTATTTTGCTTTCCACCTTTTGAGTAGTAGACAGATTGGGAAATTTCGTTCACAAAAGTTATAACATGCTGTTGATGACAACACTGACTACGTCGGAACAATAGTGGAAGAATTATTTATTCAGAGTCTTTTTTATTCAACCTAAATATTTCCCTTACTACAGGATCTACCTGCTTTTTCAGCGTATCAAGATCCGAGGTCCCAATAACGGCAGAAACATTCTTAAAATCACCAATTAGGGTATCGCCATCTGAGTAGTTATTTTTATTAGTTGATTTGTACAGTTTTACTATATTATTATTAAATTCATCCTGTACCTCAAAGGATATTGTCGATTTAGCAGGTACTGGGCTATTAAAGGACACTTTGAGCACAGAATAATATATATTTTCTTCTGAGTTAACTATATTAAATTTATCCATTACATTACCAACTGTAACGCCACTATCCTTAATTGCTCCCTCAAAGTAGTAACCATCAAGAGAATGATCAAACTTAATATATAAAACACATTTCTTGTCTCCATTGCAGGAAACTAAGAATATAGCTGGCAATAAAAGCTTTAATATCTTCTTCATAATTTTTCAATTTCATCAGGTTGCCGTTTTTATCGTACAGGATATTGCTGACAGTATAATCCAGTGTGGTCTTGTTCCAACCCAGGCCGGACGTATTGGTGCACAGGATTTGTGCAAATGATTATTGGGGGTGCCCGGGCGGACTATTCACTGCATACCTTGCCGCTATGTTATACTATAGTTTATTAGGCGTATCATTTAATTAGGTATCATCAATAGATTAAAACAGGACATAGCGGCTCTGGGCTTTGCGTTGCCATCCCTGGCGCGTTAAAGTTCCGGTATAAAGCTTGAACACATTGGCAAGGGCATATGTTTTGTAACATATGCCCTAAAAGTTATAATATGCTATCGGTGATAACACCAACAACGGCGGAAGGTATAATAAAACAAGAAACTGCCTGAAATTGCCTTCTAATGCAAAAAGGTTCGAATTTGTTCTCTGAAAGTTACCATAAGAATACTTATTGACAACGGAACCAACACCGATAAAATAACACCTATACCTTTAACTACTTTAGTTCTCTTTGTTTCGCCATACCACCTATCTCTTAATTTCATATAGATATTTTTCCTGCCATACCGATGAGATACTAAAAAGTAAGTTAGCAGAAATAGGATTATCACTATTATTCGTACTACCCAAATGCCATCGCCTTTTTGAATTTCGAATTTATCGTAAATGAAAATTAACAGAAGAATAAGAAAGGGCGCAGCGCTAAAAAGTAAGATTAGACACACATGTATAACCGCAGTTATAGCACTTGACCCTTCCCGCTTAAAATAGAATCTAGAGACTCTGTAATAATTATAATCTAGGAAATCTCCTATTGTTTTTTTAATTTTTTCCAACATTTTGATTTCTTTTTATTCTAGTACTTTATCTACACCCGAGCCAATACGATCTGTTAAGGTAACTCCTGTGAATACGCCAAATCCGATATCAATAATACCATAAGTCCACCCTATTGGCCCTCCATATATAGTCCATATACCAATCCCTGTTTTAACTGCATCTCCCGTGGTAAACCCATTCTCATCAGTTGCGCTTTCAATAACATTAACCAGAACACCGGCACCACCAATTACTTTTCCAGCTTTTTCTAAGCCACGAATTGAAGAAACAAAACCTCTTTTCGCTGTAAAAGTCTTAGCAGCTTTGAATTGCAGTTAATACGTGATCCTTGAACGGAAGTCTGGTCCATCTGCCTGCCTCTTACTAATCTGCTTTGGAACTTGCTTCTGTGAGAAAAGCAGGGGCATATGTTTTGCAACATATGCCCTAAAAGTTATAACATGCTGTTGATAACAACACCAATAACGGCGGAATCTTCATTTATTGATTTTTAGGCTCAGAGCTTTTGCATACATCACTGCTTTGAAGTGTTAGCCAAAAATACCATCCCCATTTTTGTACATAGCAGATAAAGCTCCTAGTATAAAACTCAAACCACAAGCCACAATAACCACTATTGCAGGATGAATATTTGCGGTCTCGCCCTCTCTTTCTTGATATCTGGTAATAATTTTCTTCCAACGATTTTTATGACTATAATACATCCATATAGCTGTTATAAGTACAATACCGAAAATATATTTAATGTTGTTCATCTTAGAGATATATGGACCAAACGCCATTTTGTTTTTAGTTAATGCTTCGATTAAAAATAAAATAGACGCGAAATTCAATATTAAACACCACGCCATTACTATAGTTGCAAAAAACACTGGTGTATCTTTCCAATTTTTAGATTTCGTAGCCAACTGGTAACTTTTATAAAACAAATAATCGTAAATCATATTTTATGTTATTATTTTTCTATCCAATTATAAAAATCATCACCCCATATAGCGTCGGCAACTCCAATACCAGCAGATATTGCCCAACCAGCAACAGGAATAAAAGCAACGCCAGCAGCAACTATTGCAACGGTTCCTCTGGCGGCAGCGCTTTTATATCTACCGTGATTGAAATCATCTGTCACTGCAATTCCCGTAGCAACAACGTTTAGTGCAGTTATTCCTTTAGTTATAGGTTTTGCAAGCTTCATATACCTCACATAAGATATCGTCGGCGCGGCATTACCAGTAGCTAAATATTGACCGATACCAGTATTCTCTACAAACTTGAAAGAAGCATCAGGAATAAGTAATCCTTTATTCATACCATCGGCAACCTTTGCTAAAGTCGACTTCTCATCTTCCAGATTTTTCTAAAAACGCCCGGTTTCTTTATGAAGAGTTGTAATATCATCTCCGTTTTGCACATACCGATATGCATAAAAATATTCGTCATCATCGTTCTCAATTACCCACCTAGCTTGAAGCACTTGGTCTCTTGTAAATCCTTTATTTCCTCCACCTATCGAATTATCTCCATCGAAATTTACATTATTACTCCCACTTCCTTGGTTTTGCTTTTTCCCCAGTTGCGCTAACATCGCTCTTATCTGATTTACACGATACGCCTCTTCTGCCGCTGCTTGATTCGCTAGTACCCGTTCCATACCACCACCCCAAACCTGGTCGTTAAAGCCTCCCCAACCGCCGCTACCACCGCCAAAGATATCCTGAAAAATAGATTGCCGCCCCTTCCGCCTGCGTCACCCCAAATGTCTTTTACACTCCGGTATGCATTACCATTTATAAACTGCATCCCATTCGGATCCACCATACTCTCCGGCGCATTACCCATCGCTGCATACGGCGAGAACATATCCTGGCCATTGCTGGCTGCTAAAGGATCTACTCCCAGGAAACGGCCCAGTTGCGGGTTCCTTCGCAAGCTCAGGATAAACTATATTAACGCGCATGGAAGTTCATCCAGTTCAGCCCCAGTTCTTTGATGTACTTCTTATAATAGCTAGGGCACATGTTTTGCAACATATGCCCTAAAAGTTATAACATGCTGTTGGAGATAACGCCAACAACGGCGGAAAAACTACTTTTTTATTTGGTTTTTTATTTGGCCTTTTATTTTATTTAAGATCAATATCTCAAACTTTTCCTTTTGCATCTTATTGTCCTTTCTGCTAAAATCTTTATTTATATCCCTCCATTTTCCTAAAGTCAGACCATTATTTATAGATACGAACGCAAGTTTTGTTTTGTCCTTACTTTCAGCTCTTATCCAGGTGTAGAGAATCTGACGTTCCTCCGGGTAGTAAAAATAAATATGGAACCAATAATCCATACTATCAGTCCTACCATCAAGCAGTCCCACTTGAACTGGCACACAATATTGTGCGTTATTCTTCTTAAAATAGGCAATCTGTTTAATCAGATCCTCCTCATTTACATTGATCACATATACCTGTGCATTAGGATAGCTTCCTGGAGCAAAAATATTTCCGATCCAATAAGCAGCTCCCGTTAACACTGCTACAACTCCAACTACTATCAATATTTTTTTCATACTCTAATGTTTGTGTACATCAGGATAATTATTAACGCCCACATTACTTACATTATACCAAAATACAATATCTCCAATACCTTTTGAAGATATTATACTATAAAGAGCTTTGGGCAAAGTTACTAGAGCCATTCCAGTTCCAAATAGGCCAGAGCGTAATTTAGCGCCATAGCTAATTGGAAGAGTCGAAACTCCAAATTCTTCCATAATAAATCTCCAGTCTGCACCAGTTGCTCTCGGATCAAAAACAAGGCCAGATCCTCCTGTAATCCCTAATCTATCGTATCTTCTATCATGTCCAATAGCGGGATATTCTGATAATTCTCTGGGTATATGTGCATACGAATATTTCCCATTCAAACTCCTAGGGTTATCAGGTCCAGGGTATGATAATCCAAAAAAATTCCTATTCAAGGTATTGGGGTTTAAACATTCAGGACAAACATCTTCTGGCAGGCCAGGTGTTATCCTATAACTTTCTATAATAACTAATAAATACGGTTTCGTTATTTCAACCATTGGCAACATAATTCCCCCCGCCAATCCTGAAGTTTTATCAAAAGCTCCATCACCATCTTTCTCTCCAGATCGCGGCTTGAAGTTAGTAAAGGTGCCATCGCCCCGATTGTACAATGATACTTCCCCCGTTATACGCCCGAGTTGATATTCGGCCTCTCTCCAGAATGCAGCATTTGAAGCTTTACTAGCCCCAGCCTCCCTACCCGGCCATTGGGTCGTCGCATTTGGTCCTCCAAGCCCCGGCCCTCCACCGCCACCAAAGGTACCCTGCCAGGGTCTCGGAATAGAGGCTGGCTCCCATAATACTTTGTCCTCCCGGTAGGCATTACTGTTACTATACTGCATCCCATTCGGATCCACCATACTTTCCGGCGCATTACCCATCGCTGCATAAGGCGAGAACATATCCTGGCCATTGCTGGCGGCTAAAGGATCTACACCTAAGAACCGCCCCAGTTGCGGATCGTACTGCCGCGCATGGAAGTCCATCCAATTCAGCCCCAGTTCTTTGATGTATTCGTTGCTCTGGTACTTCCTGCGTTGTGCAATGGTATTGTTTTCCGCCGCGCTGCTCAGGCCGGCCATAGGTAAGCCAAAAGGATAATAATGGCTTTCTTCGAGCTGTCGGCCCTTTTGCAGGCGTACCTGCAGCATATCGAAGTGTACCGTGGCACAGTCGTAACAGCTTACTCCCTGGCTTTGATTGCTCAAATATACGGCAAGATAACCATTCGCCGGGATGGTTAGCGGCGCCGTGGTGCCGATCTGCTGCCAGGTACCGTTACCATTGACCTGGAAGGCGCTGCTGAAGCTTTTATCGATCTGCATGTTCTCGTCAAACAGGATATAGTTGAGGTAAGCCCTCGGGCGATCCTGGTCGGTATTGCCATTCAAAATATTCTGGTACTCCGACAGGTAATTACCCGGCGTAAAGAGCTGCGCTACCCGGTCGGGGTTATGTCCTTCGCTGCCCTGGAAACCGCCCACACCACCGGTCAGAGTGCTCACGATACTCGTAAGCATACTGCCGGCCGATAGCGGGTTATCAGTAGCGGGGTTATAACTGTCGTAATAGTTGTTGACATTGAGCTCTACCTGGTCGCCGGCCATCACGTGCATCAGCAGCGAAGTGCCTACCGGGCGGTCCTGCCCGTTAAGTTTGCCCGACTTCTGATCGTTAGGGTTGATGCTGCCAGGCTTGTCGTCCCGGATCTCGTTGAGCTGTTCGAAGTAAAGGCCTTCGAGGTTGGCGCTGGCCAGCTCGTAAGTGGCCAGGTATTGCAGGATCGGCTTCTGCACTACATCGATGGTGCTGCGCACATTGCCCAGGTGATCTTTGACGAAGTATTCTTCTTTATAGGTGTTGGCATTGATATCCCTTACCGAACGGCCTTCGGCTGTTTGGATATACCGCTGTACATTGCCTTCGTAGACATAACCGCCGATGTAATCGGTTATTTTATCGGGCTGGCCTGCTTTTTTAACCAGCTCCTGTACCTTATTACCGGTAGCATCGTAACTGTATTCGATACTGCCGCCATTGCTGAACAGGATACGTTCGGGTTTATTGAAATGGGTATAAAAGACCTTCTCGATGCCTTTGTTGTAATCGGTTTCCAGGTTGCCGTTCTTATCATAACTATAATCATCGCTGGTTCCATTGGACACCGCATTTTCAACGAAGTCGCCCAAACCGTAATTGGCGGCGTTGTCGGCAACTCTGGCCAGCCTGTTGCTCTCTTCGTTGCTGCCGTAGTTGTACCGTAAGCGGTCGATGGTCTGGATGCCGTTTGCAGGTGTTACGCCCTGCTGGTCCATAGCCTTCAGGTTGCCGTTTTTATCGTACTGGATATTGCTCACGGTATAGTCCAGCGTGGTCTTGTTCCAACCCAGGCCGGGCGTATTGGTGCGGTATTCGGCGTTTTTAAGACGGCCGGAACGGTCGTAACTATAACCATAAGCATGACTGACGGTGCTGCCCCGCCAGATCATACCGGCGATCTTGCCGCCGTATTGCGGCTGGCTAAAACCATAGTCGTATTTAAGCGCCTCGCCAAAGGTGCGGTTCTCACCTTCTTTATTGCCGGTCTCGGCATATACCCCGTTGATGCCCGTAAGCTGGCCCCGGATGTTGTAATTAAAATCCTGTACCTCGCCGTAATTACCCAGGGCTTTGCGTTTTACCCTGCCCAGCGAATCATAGACCAGGTTGGATAAAGTAGACCAGGCGCCATCGTTGATGCGGTGCCGGGTACGCAGCAGGTTGCCCGTACCGGTTTCGTATTCGTTTTTGTACCGTTCGGTTGTGACCGCATAAGCGGCGTAGAGGTTTTGAAAAATGCTTTTGCTCAGCAGGGGTTTGCCGGTAAAGTCGTACTGGGTGCCGCTGTACAGGTAATGGATCTGCCCGCCCTGGTCGGAAAAATCGCGCTGCAGGCTATTGATCACGCGGCCCTTGTCGTCGTAATAGATGGCGCCATTGCGCCAGTTGCCGGTATTGATCTGGTTGGCCGATGTTGAGGGCAGTATTTTAATGCGACTGCCCGTAGCCTGGCCATAGGTACGCAGGCTGCGCACCGGCGTTTCGGCGCCGGGCGTAGTCAGCAACTCGCCACTAAGCGCCAGCTGGCTGTTGTAGCTGTTATAAAGGTTACTACCCGGATCAGCCTGGTCGTAGGTATCGAAATAGTTATATCCCAGGATGGTAATATTGCTTACCCCGGTTTGCGGCGGGTATACCCCTTCGTTAGGATAGCCCATATAATACCGGATATCATTAGCGCCAAGACTGCCTGTATACGTATCGAAGAAGTTCTGCCAGGTAGCGGGACTGCTCCCATCGGCGTACAGTGCGGTAGCGATCACTCGGTTCAGTTTGTCGTACACCGTTACCTCGTATTGGTTATCCACTGCCTGCTTTGGCGTTTGTGTCATTACCAGTCGCTGTTTTTTATCATAGACAAGGTTACTGAAGCCTTCTTCACCCGGTTTGCGTTGCGCACTCAGCCTGCCTTTGGCATCGTACTTGTATTGGAAACACAGGTTACTGACACGGGTATCGTTCAGTACCCAATTGGCCGCTTCGGCCAGGGCTACGGCCTGCGGCGGCAGGATGTACCGCAGCTTGCCCAGCTCGTCGTAAACGTAATAGGTGCAGAGGTAGGTCCAGCCCACCTGCAGTACACCCGATCCGTAAGTATACATACTATCGGCTACCATTTTGAGCACCACCCGGCCGTCTTTATCGGTAAAGACCCGCGAACGGCTCTTGCCGCTATTATCGGACGGGGCAATAACATCTTCGCCGAAAAGCTCGCCGGCAGCGTAACTACCGGTACTTACGGGCTTACCATTAGCATCCAGTTCCCAGATGCGGACTTCGCCGGCCTGGTTGGTGATGCGGGTAAGGGCTGTGCCACGCGCCTGTCCTACCTGGCTTTTGCCGGGGGCATAACTTATCGTCGTATAAGCCTGCACATTGCTGTTCTCTGTCTTGCTATAAGAGGTATATCCTTCGTCGGGATACAGCGCGGCATACAGGCTGCGCTGAGTGGCATATACATAGTTATTGAGCCCGAAGTAAGTCGTGTTGATCGGCAGGAAGCTATATTGATCCCGCTGGAAGCGGGTATCTGAAAACTGCACCTGGTGCTGGTAAGCGCCGTTCTGGAGCGATACATTGCTTTGTACCGTCTCGTATACCCGGTTAAAACCATCGCGGAATACGTATTGTTCTTTGAGGTTGGTAGCGCCGGGATTGGCCATAGCGCCGGCATCGGTAATGGGCACCTGCGGCGCGCTGGTAAGGGTAAAGTTAATGCCCGACCAGAAATAAGGCAAAGCCGGGAGCGGGATCTCGGTCACCGGGCCGGAAGGGCCGGTAGCGCCATTCTTCGGCTCGTTCTGGGCCAGCGCCGGTTGCACTATCGCGCACAACAGCACCAGGCCGGTTATATATTTTTGCAGCAACATAATAATATTTTGATGGGATAAGGGTTAGTAGATAACATAATGGGTACGGGACAGGATATGCCCTTCCTGGTTGCGTACAATAGTGGGGCGGCCCAGGCCATCGTACTCGTAATAGGTAATACGGCCTGCGGCATCGGTTGCCGAGCTGGCTCCGCACAAGGGCTTATAGGTCCAGTTCTGCATCATGCTGCCCTCGGGGAACAGCCGTACCTCGTCGACGTACACGGTGGCGCCACTGGCAGAAAGCGTGATTGTTCCCGGGCCTGTAACACTGACTTTGCCCTGGTAATAAACCCAGTCGTTACTACTGTAAAGCGCCATTACGGAAAGTCCCTGTCCATAACCGAATACAGCAGGCACGCCGCCCTTGGCCCAGAAGCCGAGTATATAGGTCTTGCCTGCGGCAGGACCACTGATGTTGAGACTACCCTGTGGCAGACCAAGAGCGTTGAGCGCATAAGCCATGTTACCGCTGATAGTACCGGCTGCGCTGCTGAGCCCGGAAGCTAAATAGCTGATCCGGCCCTGGGTAATGGTACTGCCCGCAGCCCCGCCCCGCTCGAAGCTGGTATAGGCAATCTCGTTGTAACGGGCATTGCTGACTTCGGCCAGCTTGTTGCCTGTAGCCGTATCCCAGATCATGGCTTTGTAGATACCCTGATCCAGCAGTTGTGTTTCCAGCGGGTTGCCTTTGGTATCGTACTGCTTTACCTCGCTTACTTTTACGAAGGAGCCGACGGCATCGCCATTGTAGGCGCTGCGGATCTTGTTGTACCGGGCCGACAAGGGACCTGCGGTAGTTACACCGGTATAGGTGGCATAAGGAATACTGCTACCGGTCTGCAGGGTATGCAGGCTTTGCGAGCGCAGCAGGCCATCGCCGTATTGAAAGCCTGTGATACTGGCGTCCATTAATTTTTTATTGGAGGGTGTATTAAACCCGGTGGTACCCAGGTTCCAACGCTCCATACCCACCAGCTTTTCGATCTTATCGGCATTCATGCCATAGAGGTAACCCAGGCCGGTAGGGGCGCCGGGGTTATTGCCTTCGACCACATCGTAGTTATAAGTGTTTTCGGTAAGCGTATATATACCGCGGCTGTTCAGCGTTTTAATCCATTTCAAATTATCATGGCTATCATAACCGTATTGTACATTGTCGCTTATACTGCCTCCGCTTACAAATTTTTCAGACAGGGTGCCGGTCAGTAAGGCTTTGCCGCTATAGGGCCGGTAGGTGTCTGTAGCGATCACCGGATCGGTAAAAGGATTGATATTGCCGTTGAGCTGGGCACGCATCGTTTTTACATTATCCAGCAAGGGCGCCGAGGCGTTCAGGTCCAGGACTTCACTATAGGTATTGGTCACCTTCGACAGCACCTGGTTGTTCTGGTCGTATTCGGTGGTCTGCAAGGGCAGGCCCAGCATCCAGTCTTTAATGTATTGCCGGTCGGTATAGGGCTCCTGGTAATAATTACGCGTACCGCGGTTCAGCAAATAAGTATCCACACCGGTTACCAGGTTGGAAAACACGTATTCGGTACGTCCCATCAGGTTGCCCGACTGGTCTTTTACTTCGGCCTTTACCTGGCTGTACCCATGGTTGGAGCCATTGATCAACTGCAGCGGGCTGATGCGGTAGGGGCCGGCTATATAGTCCTGGCGCGCCCAGCTACCCATAGTGCCTGTTACCTTACTCAGGTAATGGAAGTAACCACCGGTAAGGAACCGCTGGCCGCCGCCATAAGTAAAGCTCGTAACACGGGCATTGCCGGCATAGTGTTTATCGGTTTCGGTTATGGTTTTGATCCGCAGACCATCGTTATCGTTCTGGCCCATAAACCAGCTGTCGGAAGGCAGGTTGGGAATCTTGTTTTGCAAATCGCTGTTCAGCTCATAGGTAAAGGAGACCGTTCCGCCATAGGCATTGGTCATCTGTACCAGGTTGGCCGCGCCGATCACATTCACATTAGTTGCTGCAGAACGGTCCACACCCCTGGTCGTAGTACCGATGGTATGCAAGGGCACGTTATCGCCCAGCACGCTACCGCCTGCCGAAGCATTGCTGTACCCGAAACGGTCCAGTTGCCCGCTCGTACGGCGGGGTAACTTATAAGGCGAATAGGCAAAGCGGTAATAAGGTTCCGCAACACTGCCATCGCAGCTCTTCATACTGATACCCCGCAGAACCATTCGTCCGCCGCTCAGGTTATTGTAATCGCAATCGGGTACGAGATAACCGGGAATAGAATCGACAACGCCGAAACCGGCAGCATGCCAGCCGCGGTCCAGTACATAACGGATACAGTCTGCCGAACCGGTTGCCTGGATCGCTATCTCTTTAAGCGCCCCAAGACAAGGCACGATACCCGGGTTGGAACCCAGGGTATCGTAGGAAAAAATAGCACGGGTACCATTGGGATACCGGATACGCAACAACCGCAGGCTGCTGCGGCCCATATCCTCGGTCGACACCCAGTTAAACCCATTGCTGTTGATGCTCTTCGCCGCGCCTGTTACCACATTTTCCGTGTATTGGTAGTTGGCATAAAGGTTAAAATCCTTTTCGTTGGCATCAGCGTATTCGTAACGGATCTCACTGCCTTCGGCAAAAACGATGCGGCTGATCGCCCAGCGGCTGATGTACCGGTAGTCCATCAACAGGTTGTTGTTTACCGTATCGTGGTTGGTTACACGGCCATTGGCATACTCGTCCGGTTCAAAATAATAGCGGTTGCCCGATTCGTCGGTAACGATAAATTTCAGATCGTAGTTGGTCTGTTGTTTTTCAATACGCACCCTGCGGTTGGGATGGGTAAATACAGCTCCATTTTCGCCGATGCTGAAGGTGAAATTCAGGTTGCCTGCCGACACCACGAAATCATCGTTTTCGCCGTCGGCCTGGGTATAGGCATCTACGCCCAGGGTATACACCTTCCAGCGTCCACGCGCATACATAACGGGTTGACCCGGAGCCGGGGCTATCGAGTGACCTTGCTCCAATTCATCGGGCAGGTCCTTGAGCACCCTGCTGATGCTGCCACCGGCATTGATCGTCCAGTGCAGGCCTGCGAGGCCGGCTATCTCATCCACACGTATGCCTTTGGTATTATAACCGAAGGAGACACCGTAACTGCCATGGTCGTTGCTGAAATCGTAGATCGGGATGGTCACATTGATGCTGCCATCGTACAGGTTGGGACTGTAACTATTGCCGATACTGCTGTTTTTACCCGTAACACCGGGCATGAACTTGGCATCCGGTTTGGGAGCGCCTGCCTGGCCGTAGCCATAAACCGCCGCAAGCAGCAGCATAACGCTGCAGCCGAGTTGCCGCAAAATCTGTTTCATGTTGAAGGGATTATAACCGTTTTAAAAACGCTGCAAATTCCGTGTTGCTACCGCCATATCCCGGCGTAGTCTCCCGCGTTTCACAGGTTTTTTAACTGTATTTTATCAAAATTTTGCGCAAAAATAAACATTTTGAAAACAAAACAAACTATTCTTATATTATTTTATCTACAAGTATTAAACGAATCAATAAATTGATTTACAAATACATATGTTATTTTACATGCCGAATTACATATAAAATGCGCTATCTGATTGAATTTCAAGGATAAATCAAAAGTTATTAAAAGCACAAAAAAGCCCGCGGCCAAAGCCGCGGGCAGGAATAAGGGGAATTAGAAAAAATTATTTTTTCCGGGTAAATTTAATTTCCATGTTTTTATACTGTTTGCCGGTCGCCGGATCCGGGCCATACATCTCCATCGTATGATGATCGTCGTCGATAAAGGTGTTGATTTCTTTCACATCGCATTCCCTGCCGGTAGCCGGATCGGTCATTTTACCGGTCATGGTAATCACTTTGCCCGAGGCATCGGCTTTACCCTCCATATGCATCATGCCGGTACCCATATTATCGATCCAGGTGCTTATGTACGCTTTTTTACTGTTATCGTATCCCATAATCGCCATGCCCTCGAATGGCTGTCCCATAAAGCTACCGGAGAAAGTAGTAACATCGTAACGGCCGCCCATGGCCATTTTGCTGACACAGGATGATTTGCTGGTCATTGGCGGAGCGCCCGGCGCCATCCACATCGTGGTCTCGCCTTCCCAGTTACCGGCGCCTTTGGCCATGGCCTTATGCGGTTCGCCGGGTGTGGCATACTCCATCCAGGCTTTCATGGCCGTAGCACTGTCTACAGGTTTCCACTCCTTTTCGGGATCGCCGGCCGGCGTTGCCGCTACAGTTGTCTTTGCCGTATCGGTAGCGCCGGTTTTGTCGGAAGCCGGGTTGTTACAGGCGGCCAGCAATACAACGGCCGTAAGCATAAGTGTTGTTTTCATAGTTAACGTTTTTAGATTACGTTTTTGATGCGACAGCAAGATAAGAAAATTTCAAAACATTACATTTTTACAGATTCATTATTTCAAAAATTTCCCTGCAGGTATAAAAAAAGCAGGCAATAAGAATTGCCTGCTTTTCCAGAATTATGATGCTATTTACGCATGCACCCCGTACATTTCGGCACGCAGTTGTTTTACTTTTTCATCGTTGATATACTCGTCGAATGGCATTTCACGATCGATCAGGCCGCCCGGTGTGATTTCGAGGATACGGTCACAAACGGTCTGGGTCAACTCATGGTCACGGGAAGTAAAAATCGTCGTGCCCCTGAAGTCTTTCATACCGTTGTTGAGCGCCGTGATCGATTCCAGGTCCAGGTGGTTGGTCGGCTCGTCGAACATCAGCAGGTTACCTTTCTGCATCATCATACGGCTCAGCATGCAACGCACTTTTTCGCCACCGCTCAGTACGGTACATTTCTTCTGTGTTTCTTCGCCGCTGAACAACATACGTCCCAGGAAGCCCCGGATAAAGGTTTCATCCTTTTCTTCAGAATACTGGCGCAGCCAGTCTACCAGGTTCAGGTCCTTGCCCTCGAAGTATTCGGTATTGTCGGCTGGCAGGTAAGCCGGGGTAATGGTTACGCCCCAACGGAACTCGCCGTCGAAATCTTTATCCTCGCCATTCAGTATTTTGTAAAATGCGGTGGTCGCCAAACTGTTTTCGGAGATCACAGTTACTTTCTGACCGCGTTTCAGGTCGAAGCTGATATCTTTAAACATCACTTCGCCGTTGAGGGTTTTGCCCAGGCCTTTTACTTCGATGATCTGGTCGCCGGCCTCGCGCACCTGGTTATTGAACAGGATGGCAGGGTATTTACGGTTAGAAGGCTGCATGTCTTCCAGCTTGATCTTATCCAACGCTTTCTTACGGCTGGTTGCCTGCTTGGATTTAGAGGCATTGGCCGAGAAGCGGGCGATAAACTCTTTCAGTTCTGCGATCTTGTCTTCGGCCTTACGGTTCTGGTCGGAACGCTGCTTCAGCAATAACTGGCTGGATTCGTACCAGAAGGAATAGTTACCGGAGAACACATTGATCTTTCCGAAATCGATGTCCGCAACGGCGGTACATACGGTATCGAGGAAGTGACGGTCATGCGATACCACCAATACCACCTTATCATAGTCGGCCAGGAAGTTCTCCAGCCAGCCTATGGTCTGCAGATCCAGGTCATTGGTCGGTTCATCGAGCAGCAGGATGTCGGGGTTACCGAACAGGGCCTGTGCAAGGAGCACCCTTACCTTATCGTTACCATCGAGGTCCTTTACGTACATGGTGTGTTTGTTCTCCTTCACACCGAGGCTGCTCAGCAGGGTTGCTGCGTCGCTTTCGGCGTTCCAGCCGTCCATTTCGCCAAAAGTAGCTTCCAGTTCGCCGGCACGCATACCGTCTTCTTCTGTAAAATCTTCCTTGGCATAGATGGCATCCTTTTCCTGCATGATTTTGTACAGGACTTCGTTGCCCATAATAACGGCCTGGAGTACCTGGATATCGTCAAATTTGTGGTGATCCTGCTTCAACACACTCATACGCTGCCCTTTGGTGATCTCTACGCGACCGCTGGTGGGCTCGATCTCACCGGAAAGGATCTTCAGGAACGTAGACTTGCCGGCTCCGTTGGCGCCGATAATGCCATAACAGTTTCCTTCTGTAAATTTGATATTTACATCTTCAAATAAAATACGCTTGCCGTAGCGAAGCGACAAATTAGATACATTAATCATTGTATAATAAAAACTGGAAAAGTACGAATAATAATTACCGGAAAAAGATAATAAAACATCTCTTTAAAGGGCTGCAAAGGTACGAAGATTATGGAGATTATAAATGCTTTGTGATTATCTTATCTTATCTTACCTTTGCGCCACCCAAAAACGGCTGTTACCGGCCGTCCTTCTAAAATTGTAAATCTTTAATTAGCGATGGCTGTATTAGTCAATAAGAATTCCAAAGTAATTGTACAGGGTTTTACCGGTACCGAAGGCACATTCCACGCCAGCCAGATGATCGAATACGGCACCAATGTTGTAGGTGGCGTTACCCCGGGTAAAGGCGGCTCTACCCACCTGGACCGTCCTGTGTTCAACACGGTGAAAGATGCGGTTACCCAGGCGGGCGCCGACACTTCTATTATTTTCGTACCACCGGCTTTTGCTGCCGATGCGATTATGGAAGCTGCTGACGCAGGTATTAAAGTAATTATCTGTATTACTGAAGGTATTCCGGTACAGGACATGGTTAAAGCCCGCGAATATATCAACGGCCGCGACTGCAGGCTGATCGGTCCTAACTGCCCCGGTGTAATCACTGCAGGCGAAGCGAAAGTAGGCATCATGCCCGGTTTCGTATTCAAACCAGGCCGTATCGGTATCGTTTCCAAATCAGGTACCTTAACTTACGAAGCTGCCGACCAGACTGTTAAAGCCGGTTTAGGTATCTCTACTGCAATCGGTATCGGTGGCGATCCCATTATCGGTACTACTACCAAAGAAGCGGTTGAACTGCTGATGAACGATCCTGAAACAGACGGTATCATCATGATCGGTGAGATCGGCGGTAATATGGAAGCAGAAGCAGCCATGTGGCTGAAAGACAATATGCGTAAACCTGTGGTAGGCTTTATCGCCGGCCAGACAGCGCCTCCGGGCCGCCGTATGGGTCACGCAGGCGCTATCGTAGGCGGTGCAGACGATACTGCCGCTGCAAAAATGAAGATCATGAGCGAGTGTGGTATCAACGTGGTAGCAAGCCCTGCTGATATCGGCAAAACCATCGCCGCGGTAATCAACAAAGAAGTAGTAGCTTAAGCTTAATCCCTTAAGAGCTCCCATAAAAAAGACCTGCAGCAATGCAGGTCTTTTTGTATGTGGCTGATGCAACACGAAACTAGGGCAACATCCGGTTGCGGATCATTTCCAGGTTCCGGATTCCGCCTACAGGCATGATCTTAATGACCTTACTGCCCTTGGAAAGATAAAAATAATAAATGCTGTTGGAGCCCAGGATGCAGACCTCCTCGGCATCCCCGCTGTTGTAATTGAGTTTATAATCGTAATGCAGCGTACCGGTTGCGATCTTACGCTGCACGCCCAGGCCCTCGCCCACCCCGATACCGAGAAAAAAACACAACAGCGTGAAGGCAAAACAACGGACAAAAATGCTGGAAAGCTGTGCGTCAATTTCCTCCTTACTCATAACCTGTCCCCCTTTACCGGCTTTAGCCTTTTGCCGGGCATAATAAACCGAGATACCATACGACGAGACGATCACGATACCCAGGGCGACCAATAGCAACGGATGCAGGGTCAGGGTAGCGATCGGGCTGATCAGCACGTCCATTATGGTCGCATATTTCAGGTAATTGATGCCTAACTGGTAATAATAAACACTTTCTTTCAGGATGCCCATAACGACAAGAAAAAGGTAGCCGAAAGGCAGCATTTTCTGAAAGCTGTCAGAAATTTTCATAAAGTAATATAGGGTTAGTTTTTGAGATGCAAGGAGTAGCTGTAGGAAGTACTTACACTTTTCCGGCAACCGTCTTGTCACGCACGGCATAACCTTTTACTGCAAAGTAGAGGATATAAAGATAACAAGGGATCATGAGCAGGTAAGCCGCCTGGCGGCTACCGGTCCATTCTGTAATCTTACCGTACAGGGGCGGCAATACCGCGCCACCTACGATGCCCATAACCAGCAAAGCGCCGCCGGTCTTGGTAAAGCGGCCCAGGTGCTGCAGCGACAAAGGCCATATGGCCGGCCACATTACCGAATTGGAAAAACCCAGTAAAGCAAAACACACCACGGCCTGGTAGCCGCTCAGGGTTACGGTACCGATCACCAACACGATACTTAAAATAACGGCTGCAATAAGTGCCTTACGCTGCGATATAAATTTCGGAATAGCCGCTATACTTAAAAAATACCCCAGCAACAGGCCATAACCGGTATAAGAAGCAAAGGTCTTGGCCACTTCCAGTTTAAAACCCAGCGATTCGCCCAGGCCCGTAAAGGTATCGTAACTGATCACTTCTACGCCTACATAAAAGAAAATGGCCATAGCGCCGAGTAACAGGTGCGGGAACTGCAGTACGCTGGTCTTCTGTTTCGAGTATTGCGTATCGGTGTTTTCTTCCTCCTCTTTAATTTCGGGCAGGTGCACGAAGGATAGGGCGATGGCCAACACGGAAAGTGATATCGCAATGATGATGTAAGGCGTGATTACGCGCGAAGCCAGGACATCGAGCCCTGCGGCCTTTTCGAGCGGCTCCAGCGTAAGCAGGCGGGTCTTGAGCTCATCTACATTTTTAAGCGTTATGCTGCCGAGAATAAGTACAGCCAGGATACCGGCCACCTTGTTACAGATGCCCATAATACTGATACGCTGCGCCGCACTTTCGATAGGTCCCAGCACGGTTACATAAGGATTGGATGCTGTCTGCAGCAGGGCCAGCCCCGAGCCGATAATAAAGAGGCCCGTAAGGAACAAGGGGTAATTGCGGCTTTGTGCCGCAGGTATGAACAACAAAGCGCCAATGGCCATCACGAACAGGCCCAGCGACATACCCCGCTTAAAGCCCGTCTTGCGCAGCACCGCCGCCGAGGGTATCGACATTACAAAATAAGCAGCAAAGAAAGCGGTAGCCACCAGGTAAGACTGGGTATCGCTAAGCTCACAGGCTATTTTCAGGTAAGGGATCAACTGGCTGTTGGACCAGGTGATAAACCCGAAAATAAAAAAAAGACAACCGATCAGGAAAAGGGCAAAACCATAACTGTTATTATTTGTATTATTGTGTTTCATTGCTCGTGTAACGCGATTAGGTGCTAAACTTAATCTCTTTGCCTTAATTTTCCAACATGCAGTCTAAAAGTTTTTCCATAGGTATAGATATCGGCGGTACCAATACCGCGTACGGAATTGTAAACAGGAGAGGCGAGATCCAGGAACAGGACCGCTTTCATACTACCGATTATAATACACCCGAAAAATTTGTAGCGGCGCTGTATGCAAAGCTGGCACCACATATCGCACAACTGGACCAAGAAGCGATTAACGGTATTGGCGTAGGCGCGCCCAATGCTAATTACTATACCGGCGAGGTAAGACTAGCCCCCAACCTGCCCTGGCGCGGCGTAATACCCCTGCGGCATTTGCTGGAAGAGGCCTTTGGCCTGCCGGTTACCATTACCAACGATGCCAATGCCACTGCGATAGGCGAGATGACCTATGGCTCGGCCCGCGGTATGCGCGACTTCCTGGTGGTAACGCTGGGAACAGGCGTGGGCAGCGGTTTTGTGGCCAATGGCCAACTCATCTACGGTCACGACGGCTTTGCCGGCGAACTGGGCCATATTATCGCGGTGAGAGATGGCAGGCCCTGTGGCTGCGGCCGTAACGGCTGCCTGGAAACCTATGCCTCGGCTACCGGTATCGTAAAGACAGCAAAAGCTTACCTGGAACAGGCCGACCAGGACCAGGTACAAATAGAAGGACCAGGAACGGAAGACTGGCTGATACCGGTATGGCGCAACACGGGCGAAGTATCGTCGAGCGGTATCCATAAAGCCGCACTGGCCGGCGATCCGGCAGCGGCCGAGATCTTCGAATTTACCGGTAAAATACTGGGACAGGCCCTGGCCGATGCCGTGGCCATAACCAGCCCGGAGGCGATCATCCTGTTCGGCGGTCTTGCCAAAGCAGGCGACTTTATCCTGAAGCCTACCAAACTGCATATGGAAAAGAATATGCTGGCAGTATTTCAAAACAAGATAGACATTGTCCCTTCCGGTCTTTCGGAGCGGGACGCCGCTATCCTGGGCGCAGCAGCCCTGGCCTGGTAGTTTTTTTAATGTTGAGTTTTGAATTTTGAATGTTGAGTTATTGGAGATATGAGATGTTAGGTATGAGATGTTAGATGAGGCCTGTCATCCTGAGCATCGCGAAGGATCTCACCAGTTAGCTGGCTTTGATAAAGGGTGTTGTCAGAGGGAGCGCTGTCATCCTGAGCATCGCGAAGGAGCTCACCGGTTAGCCGGCTTTGATAAAGGGTGTTGTCAGAGGGAGCGCTGTCATCCTGAGCGCAGCGAAGGATCTCATCCGTTAGCTGGCCTTATTGGAGTGATTGTATTGTATGGCCGCTGTCATCCTGAGCATCGCGAAGGATCTCACCAGTTAGCTGGCTTTGATAAAGGGATGAGCATCAGCGGAAGCCTGTCATCCTAAGCGCAGCGAAGGAGCTCATCAGTTAGCTGGCTTTACCAGCGTGTAAAGGATCAAGTACCATGAGGAATGTTGTCATCCTGAGCATCGCGAAGGATCTCATCCGTTAGCTGGCTTTATTAAAGGGTGTTGTCAAAGGAAGCCTGTCATCCTGAGCGCAGCGAAGGAGCTCATCAGTTAGCCGGCTTTGATAAAGGAAAAGCCGGCCGTACCCAATACTCAATCCCCACTACCCACTTCCCACTCCCCCATACTAAATCAGGTCGAACGCGCGGGCATACAGGCTCAGGTCGTACGTGGTGCTCACGCCCAGCTTCTTCTTGATATTCTTACGATGCGTTTCTACCGTGTGCACAGATAAGGAGAACAATTCTGCGATCTCTGCCGCAGACAGCGATAAGGTAAGGTGCTTCAGTACTTCTTTTTCCCGTTCGGTAAGCGTGGCAAACTCGCGGTAATGCTGCCGTAAAAAAACGTTTTCGTCGAGCAGGCGCGAAACCTTGTGGGTGATATGTAATTGCGGATCTACCGGCAAGGCTACCGTAACCGATAATACCGGACGGCCGTCATCGTCCTGCATCAGGATTTTGGTGGTGGCATAATGCCAGGTCCAGGGCGTTCCCGGGGCGGGATGTACCTGTTGAAAAAAAGACACCAGCATATCGGGGTCGTTCTGCTCGATCAGGCTCATGATCTTGGGCACATACTCGGAGGCCTCTTCGGGATTGAAAAAATGAGGATAATAATCGGCGCCCATCGCCTTTACCGCTTCCAGGCTTACGCCGAAATAGTCCAGCCCGCGTGGGGAAATAAACTCGACCGTAGCCTCGGGGATTTTATGAACGATCACTACGCCCGGAATATCGGCGGCTATATCCCGCAACTGTTCCAGCTTTTGTGTAATACGGCTTTGCAAATCCTGTTTCATGATGCTGATTTTTCAGGTCCTGTTGAGGCGCTGAAGATAGAACAATATACCCGAATCCGGGTATGCCTCCATGCAAAAAAGATGCTAATCCGCTGTATATCAGCACTAGTAAGCATCTCTTACCCCAGAAGCCCGGAATTAGCCTTATTTTCACATACCACTGCTTATTTTTGAAACACGGGTCAAACAAAAACGATATGACGACAAGCATCATAAAACGGCTGCTCCGGCGCGACCTGGAAACGCTGGTTAAAGAAATAGGTCTTTATAAAGACGAAAACTGTATCTGGCTTACCGACGGGCAGATCGCCAACTCTGCCGGCAACCTGTGCCTGCACCTGGTGGGTAACCTCAATACCTATATCGGCGCCGTGATCGGCAATACGGGTTACATCCGGAACCGCGACCGGGAGTTTTCAGACAGGGAGGT
Organism: Taibaiella chishuiensis; assembly: GCF_003014535.1. Classification (GTDB taxonomy): domain Bacteria; phylum Bacteroidota; class Bacteroidia; order Chitinophagales; family Chitinophagaceae; genus Taibaiella; species Taibaiella chishuiensis. The sequence goes on from NZ_PYGD01000007.1 coordinate 26,856, forward strand.
GCCCCGCAGCACCCTGCTCCGCCTGGTACAGGATACCATAACCATGACCGACGCGGTATTGGGCGATCTTAACGACAGCATCCTGCAGGACGAATACCCGCTTCAGATCTGGGAGACAAAGGAAAGCCACGGTTATGTATTAACCCACCTTTGCGCACATCTCAATTATCACCTGGGACAGGTTAACTACCACCGGCGCCTGCTGGACCGTGAGGATTTACGTACATTTACCCCGCTTTGAAGCCGCCTGTACGCCATACCGAGTTTTTTTCGACCGCGCATTATGCCGCGGCCTACACCTTCGCAGCTCCGCCACCGGCGCTGCAGGATTATGTCGAACTGGTATGGCAGTCGCGCTTCGATGCCCTCGACCTGGAGCGGCAACCGGAAGTACACGAACAGCTACTCGCCCACCTTTCCAGCTCGCTGGTATTCAGCGAGGGTCAGCCCTTTGCCGTTACCAGCGCGGGCCAAACGAGGAGTATCAACAGCGATGCCTTGCTGGTAGGGCAACACAGCGGCCCTATACAATTCCACCATCTTAAAGATAATAAGCTCACGGGCATTAAACTGAAGCCCGGCACCTTTTACCGGCTGAGCGGTATCCCTGCCGATGCCCTTTGCAATAATATCGTATCCCTGCAAACCCTTGCTCCCGGCCTCTATCAACAATTACGCACCCTTAGTCCAACCAGCGCACTTACCCAAATTTTTAACAATTTTCATCCGCAGGCCCATAGTTTCCGTTACAACGCGGTAAAGACAGCCATGCAGGTATACCTAGCCGGCATGCCCGAAAACCAGCACCCCGAGCGGGTTGCAGCACAAGTACACCTTACGCCTCGCACCTTGAACCGGTATTTTAAAGAAGTATTGGGTATAGCACCGCGGAAAGCCTTTTCGATAGCCCGGCTCCGTAAGGCGTTGGGGGATAGAAGCGCCCGTAAAGCAAGCGGGCAGGCCTTCTCCTTCTACGACTACGGTTATACCGACCATAGCCATTTTTATAAAGACCTGGCCACCTACGGCCACCTGCATTCGTTACAGCAATCCTGATTTTTTTTGTCCGTTTTTTACACAAATGGCGACATGCCCCGGCTGTAATTTGCAATAAAAAAACATGAACGCAACTGACTATGCGGGCAACCGCGCAAGACTGGCGGCACGCCTTAGCCCCGGATCGGTGGCTGTTATCCACGCCAACGACATTATGCCCTCCAATGCCGACGGCACTCTGCGCTTCCGGCAAAACAACGACCTGTATTGGTTAAGCGGCATACTGCAGGACGAAACAGCCCTACTGCTTTTCCCCGATCACCCCGACCCAAACTACAGGGAGATCCTGTTTATCAAACAGGTAAATGAAGACTTTGTAAAGTGGCATGGCAGGCGGCACAGCCTGCAGGAAGCGCAGGCTATTTCCGGTATAGCGCGGGTAGCATGGTTTTCCGATTTTGAACAGCTGTTTTACGAAGCGGCAGTACAGGCCACGCATATCTACCTGAATGCTATCGAGCACCCCAGGGCCGTAAATAGTGTAGAAACCCGCGACGACCGTTTTGCCCGGTGGTGCCGGAAGCGTTTCGGACTGCACAGCTACAAGCGGCTGGCGCCCGAGCTGGCCATGTTACGTAGGGTTAAAAGCGAAGCTGAGCTCGAACTGATCCGTAAAGCCTGTAACATATCCGGTGCAGGTTTCAGGCGCCTGTTACGGTTTATTAAACCCGGTGTGGCGGAGCGGCGGGCAGAGGCGGAACTGATCTACGAATATATGCAACACGATGGCGCCTGGGCCGATTACGAACCTATTGTAGCCTCGGGCGCCGACAGTTGTATCCTGCATTATACCAGCAATCACAAACGATGCGCCGCAGGCGATGTGGTGCTGATCGATGCGGCGGCATCGTACCGGTTGTACAATGCCGACCTTACCCGCGTCCTGCCCGTAAACGGCCGCTTCAGCCCCCGGCAATTGCAGGTGTACAACGCAGTATGGCGGGTGCAGCAACAGCTCATGGATTTTATTAAAGCCGGCAGGTACCTGGAAGAGATCCAGGCCCATAATCAAACCCTGCTGATTGGGGAATTGCTGGGACTTGGCCTGTTTTCCCAATCGGACCTGGAACGGCAAGGCCGGGCCTATTACCTGGGCCTGTACTGTTATCATGGATTCGGCCACCTGCTGGGCCTTGATGTGCATGATGTGGGCTCCCGCTACGAGCCCCTGCCCGAAAACTCGGTACTGACCGTGGAGCCGGGCATTTATATACGCGAAGAAGGTATAGGCATCAGGTTGGAAAATAATGTACAAGTAACTGCGGCGGGCGTTACCGACCTGATGGCCGGCATTCCCATAGACCCCGCCGAGATCGAGGCCCTGATGCAGGAAGTACTATAAACATGGCGCCAGGTGTGTATAAAAACAAAAAGCATATCATCCCGATATGCTTTTTACTAAAAATTTTTCTGTGCGGTTAGACCAGCCTTACATTTACAGCGTTCTCGCCTTTTTTACCCTGCTGAGTATCGTAAGATACCTGGTCGCCTTCGCGAATTTCATTTACTAATCCTGATACGTGTACAAATACGTCTTGTCCACCGCCATCTGGAGTTATAAAACCGAATCCTTTTTCTTCATTGAAAAATTTTACTTTACCTGTTGCTGACATGTTTTAATAATTTAAAATAATAATGAGTAAAGATAACGTAAAAAATGATATGAAAAGTGCTAAAAATTTTTAATATCCCACATTTTTTCTGATAAGCCTTAACACATAACCGTGCCTCCCAAAAGCGTACCTGATGACCTACCCGCCTGGTGGTTTTCCAAAGGGTATCGACGGCATCTCAGGCGAGCCTGTCTACCGGTTCCGGAACGGCCCTGTATCCATACGCCGCCCTCCCTTCCCTGCCGCATATTTATACTTTTCGCCCGGGAGATAAAAAGCGTGTAACGTCGTCGTTGCTTAAGCCGTTTGCCTGTAAACCGGGTTACAGAAAAGCCCGCCGTCCATTAAATTGTCAGCGGCAGAAGCTGGCCTATAATTCACTTCAATAAAGTAATTTCAAAAACGCTATTATCATTTTATTAAAAAATAGTATTTAAAGTAAAATGTAGATGGTTGTGGCAACTCAAGCATCCTGTATTTACGCGTAATCGGGTAAACCGGCACAGGAACGTCAGCAGGCAGCATTTTTTAATAACCATGAGCAATAGGGCCTGATGCGCCAGGCTACAGGTTTTGTTGCCGGCCGGGCATACAAAAGCCGGTTATGGACATAACCGGCTCTTTCTACAATCGCTAAATTTACAATCTACTCAACAAAAGGGACACCTGGTCTAAGAAGCAACGTTTTCGCTACTTTATGTTCAAACCTGTTACCAGATTTTATTCCTGGAGCTTTCAAAGCCTTTGGGTTTAACCACGGTAAATACCCTGGAAATGTTGAACCCGAAATGAATATCGCCTTTATCCCAGCCGCCGGTCGTCTGCCCGATTACGGTACGCTCCGTAATACCAGTAGAGTTGGAGAATAACAGCTGGAATACGTGTCCGCCGGTTTCGATATCGAAGCCCAGCGTAAGCGAGTTGCGGGTACCCGTAAGCCTGTCGTTGGGAGGTACTACCATGTAATATTCGCCGGTAAGGGCGATACGGTTGCTCAACTTGATCCTGCCGCCGAGGCCTATGGCAAACACATCGTTCGGATCGTCGCGGAACTGTACAAAATTATAATGAATATGTGTCGGCATCAACTGTAACGACAGCCAATTGGCAAACTTGCGGGCGATAAGCAATTGGTTGATATAAGCCACGCGCTGGCTGAATTTGTATTCGATACCCGAACCGGCAGGTGGCGGGTAAAGTTCGGTAGCCTGTATCGACATTGCGCCCACATAACTCAGGCTTAAAGGCATCCGGTCGTTGTCCGTCTGCCGGAGTATCCTGGCTTTTACAAACCCGTCTGCATCTTTAAGATAAGTACTGCGCCCGATGCCTACCATTAGCCAATCGGTAATGCCATAATCGAAACCAATGCGCGTACTGGCATTATCCAAACCGAAAAACTCGCTGAAGCCCTGGTTGATACGGCCAAAGCGGTGGTTGATACGGAAGTCCAGCACACCTTTGCCCAGGTTCTCGATACTATGCCCGTTGGCGATACGCGTGGTCTTAAACGTGGCGGTGGTATAAGCGGTACCTTTATTATCCGTTTCGCTTTCCAGCATCTTCATCAGGTCCTCGGTTTCGTCTTTGGGCTTATTCGTCTCCTGCGCATGCAGGTGAAGGCCGGCGAGGGAAAATACTAAAGGAAACAGTATAAATTTCAATTGCATAACAAGATCTTGATTAATTAGGGGAACCGGGTTCCCTATTTGTTTTTCAGGTTGGTATCTATGGTCACTTCAATTTTATCCGAGATTTTGGACGAAGCAACAGCCGGGATCTTAATACCGTAATCGGTAGGGTTAACGGTAAATTTCGCATTAACGGTAGCGCTTCCGGCTTTTACCACGATGGTGCCGGGACCGCTTACGTCTTTGGTTACGCCATGCATAGTGAGCTTACCGGACGCCTTTACTTTATAACTGCCATCTTTGGTAAAGTTGACACCGGCCAGGTCGGCCTTGCCTTTGTATTCGGCTTTGGGAAACTTATCGCTCTCCATATAGTTTTCGTTGAAATGCTCCTGCATCAGGGCCTTTTCGAACTTAAAGCTTTTTATGGGCACGATAAACATGAGGTCGCCGCTTTTGGTATCGAGCACGCCGGCCACTTCGTTATTAAATGCTTCTATATTTTCCACCGGTGTCGCAGAAAAGAACGAAACCTTACCGGTGCGGGTCATCAGCTTCTGGGCATTGCCCTGGTAAGCAGCCAGGCCGGCAATAGCTGCCAGCAGCAATATTTTTTTCATATTCTTGATTTTTCTGGATAAAAAGTATTGGGGTAAAGAGCTTAGTTATTAGGTGCACCGTCATTTACCCATTTCTGGATCTTGGCTATGCTGCAGTCGTCCAGCTTGGGTTGTCCTTTGGGCATCGGCGACGGACCGGTATGGTTAATGGCCGGCATCAGCACCTGGTATTCCGTCGCGGTAAGCACACCGTGATAGTTGGACAGGTCCCAGCCCGAAGCACCGGCGCCCAGGTGGCAGCCACTTGTGGCGCATTTGGCCGCAATAATGGGCTGCACAACGGCGCTATAGGTTACATTGGAAGTATCGCAGGTTACCGGCGCCGGACCGTAAGCATCTTCAGCATTCTCTTTGGTACAGCCAACCACTACCAGCAAGCCGGAAAAGGCAATGCCCAATATCCATAATTTCTTGTTCATATTCTTCTTGTAGTATATCGTATTAAAACACAGGAATAATCGAAGCGTGTATTATTCCTCTACACAGTCGGAAAGCAGTACCACTATGGTATAGCCATTGCAAAACCCTTTTACGGTAACGGTCTTGCCGCTTTCAAAACTACCCTTATCATCACGCATGGTGCACTGTACGCCGGAGAGCGGGTCATCGCCGCTGAGCAACAATACGGTTTTGCCATCCTGGTTTTTGCTTACTTCGCTGATGGTCCCGTTTACGGCAATCACCTTATTCAGGTAGAGGTCGTTGCCTGTTTTCTCATTATCCTGGAAAACACGGCTCAGGTTGGTGCTGCTGATCTCGATGGCTTTTTTACCATCGACCGTTTCAGGCGGTTTATTCCAGAGATATACAAAAACACCTCCGGCAATGACAACAAGCACCAATAAGAGCAAGCCTATTTTCTTCATATGATTACGTTTCCTGTTAACAAATATATCTACGGCCCGGTTACAGGAAAACCAGTATCCGGACGAAACAGGAAAATAGCCCGATGAAACGGGATGATATGGGGTAAGCGGTTTAGAGTTCGCCGTCGAGCCAGTGCTTGAACTGGGCCGAGCGCTCGGAGCTGACTACGGGCTGCTCCCGCGACTGGGGCTGCAGGGTTACGATAACCCGGGCCTTGGAATAGGTTTTCATTTCGGCGATAGCCGGCAGGCTGATCAGGAATTGCCGGTTGATCCGGAAGAAGAGCGCCGGGTCGAGCAGATCCTCGAGGGCATCGAGGTTAAAGTCTACCGGAAAGGTACGGCCGTCGTTGAGGCGGGCAAAGGTCGCTTTGCTTTCACTGAAGAAATAAGCGATATCCTCGCTGTTCAGGGTTTTGATATGTTCGCCAAAACGTACCACGAAACGCTTTTTAAATTCTTTTGCCGGCCCAGGATCCGCTGCTGTGGCGGATTTGAAGATACCTTTAAACTGCCGGAGTTTGTAAAAGGCGCCCTGCAGGTCTTCGCGTTTTACCGGCTTAAGCAGGTAGTCGATACTGGATACTTTAAAGGCTTCTAGCGCATACTGGTCATAGGCCGTGGTAAAGATAATGGGGCAATCGATCTTTATAAGTTTAAGCAGGTCGAAGGAGGAACCGTCGGCCAGGTTGATATCGAGGAAAAGCAGGTCGGGCGCATCGTTGAAGGCAAACCATTGCTGGGCTGCCTTGATGCTGTCGAGCTGCGGACCGATGGCGGCCGCAGGCAATAATTCTTTGATCATTTTACCTAACCGGTTAAAGGCCGGCGCTTCATCTTCAATTATAATAATGTTCATCTTTGATCGCAGTTAAAGTAAAGGTAAACGTACCACCCACTCGGTTTCTATCGCCATAAAGTACACGGGCCTTGCGGTAAGCAGGGCATAACGGTTGCGTATATTAGCCAGGCCTATACCTGATTTACGGTCAGTATTGACTTTTGGATTGATGCGGTTACGGACAACAATCTCCTCTTCATTGGCCGTGATAAAAATAATCAACGGCGACGATATCGCCACTACATTATGTTTAATGGCATTCTCGACCAGCAATTGCAGCGCCATAGGCGCAATCTTCTTACGGCGCGCCAGGTCGGCCGGCAAGCGGGTCTCCACCTGTAATGCTTTACCAAAGCGGTTTTGCTGGATATACAGGTAACCCGACAGGATCTCGAGTTCTTCGGAAAGCATGATGAGACTACGGTCGTGGTACGCGAGCATATTGCGGTACAGGTCCGAAAGGCGCTCGGTATAAGTTACAGCGCTGCCTGCATCCTCTTCGATCAGGTTGGTAAGGGTATTAAGACTGTTGAACAGGAAGTGCGGATTGACCTGGCTTTTCAGGTGCTCGTACTCCATACGGATACGGTCCTGCTGCAGGCTTGCCATACGTTTCATCCTGTTGTCGCGCTGGCGGATAAGCAAGAGTACGGCGGCAAGCAGGGCAAGTGTAAGTAAGGTAATAAACCACCAGCGCCGCCATACCGGTATGGCAATACCGAAGCTGTAGACTGCTTCCCGGGCGGCTTCGAAGTTGCCGTTGAGCGATACCTGTACCCTGAAGGTAAACTGGCCGGAAGGCAGCTTGGGAAACGAAGCCACGGGCTCGTTGGTATAAATCCAGTTATTGCTGTAGCCTTCGAGCCGGTAACGGTAGGTCAGCTTTTCGGGATTGGTATAGGATATGCCATCGAAGTAAAAACTGATAAAATTATCGTCGGGCTTAAACTGGTCCTGGCCCGGCATTACGTCTTTTGAATTACTGGTTACCCGTAATATACTTACGCCCGGCCGTATGGAAAAGCGGGAAGCCTGGTTCTTTACCACCAGGATACCGTGTTCATACGGCAGGTAAATATTGCCATCCTTGTCGCGGGTAGTACAGTTCAGCACATCGGAAGTGCTGTCGATGTCCATATCCGAAAAAGTGCTGAAATAACGGAATGCATTACTGTTGGGAAACCAGAGGTCCAGCCGGTTCTGGAACAGCGCCAGCACCTGTCCTGTAGCATTGGTCTGCAGGGCAGACAGGCCCGCATTGCTTTCGGCGCTGCCGGCTTGTTTGCGGTTGGTCCACAGGCCGCGGCTATACTGGTAAATATTTTTTTTAAGGGTACCGGCCCATATATTGCCGTAAGCATCTTCGGTAATAGAATAGACCACATCGTCGCCGGGCACTTTAAAGTTTTCCCAGGTGTAATAATGGCCGCCATCATACATACAAACACCGGCTCCGTCGGTGGCCATCCATACCCGGTCCTTGCTGTCGGCATACAACTGGTAAATGTAGTCGCTGCCGATACCGGTGTTTTTATTGTGCAGATGCCTTACGGCAATACCTCCCAGAGCATCGGGATAACAAAGTTCCCGCACCCCGTTCAGGCCGGCAATCCAGATGGCGGAGCGGGTGCCGGTAATACTCAGGATATTGTCTTCGCCCGTAATCGTTACCGGTACCTTTACGAACCTGGCCTGGCCCGGTTCTTTATACCATACCCCGCTGCCGGCCGAGCCCAGCCACAGGCGGTTACTGGCATCGCAGTACAGGCTGCTTACCGGGTCGTTAAAGGCGCCGGCCGGCACCAGGGCCGAGTTGCCGCCGGCAAGGTCGATACGGTATAATTTATTTTTAAGCGCGATCCACAACATATTATCGCGGTCGCAACAGATGGCAGTTACCTGGCTCAGCGAATAAGGCTTATCGAGCGGCAAGCCGGCTATATACTCGTAACTGAGCATACCCAGACCGGTATTGGTACCACACCAGATATTGCCGGAAGTATCGCGCAGCAAGGCATTGAACGTACGGTTGGCAAAGTAGAAATTACGGGCGATAAGCGAATCGTCGGCATGCACATCGGCTTCTACGATATACCCCTCGTCGGTAGCGGCCAGCGACTTGCCGGCCCCAAGCGTTAATACATCGTTGACCTGTCCGAAGAACCAGGGCATATTGGGTTTTATGGCGATATTGCGGCGGGCCTTCATATCGTACAGCGCCCCACCCCGCTGCTGCGTGCCAATCCAGTAGCGGTCGGAGCCCGGCCAGTTGCGGATAACGCGTACAATATTGTCGGGCAGGCCCTCGGCCATGGAGATGACCTGTATCTCCGGTTTGCCGTTCCGGAACCGGATATCGTTAATACCCATATCGGTTCCGGCCAGTATGCGGCCATCGGGTAGTATGGCCAGGTTATAAACAAAGTTGTCAGAAAGCCCCTGCCTGGTGGTATAGGTAGTGGCAACACCTTTGTGTACAGCCACCAGCCCGCTTTCCGTAGCTACGAAAACAGTGGCGTCTGCAGCCTTTTTGATGGCATTGACCGTGGTCGTGTTGGTATAATTTTTAAAGGGTAAGGGTTGTACGGAGTCCCGGACCAGTTTGCCCAATTGCCCGTTCTTATACCCCAACCACAGTTCGCCGTCGATAAGGGCCAGGGCCGTTACGGCGCCGGGTATACGCGAGGGCACTTCTTTAGACAGGGCCCCGTTGTAGCGGAACAAACCTTTGTCGGTACCGGCCATAATGTAACCGCGCGGGTCCTGGGCCAGCACATTGACCTTGACCGGCACCCGGCTTTCGCCCAGCCATACATCACGCAGGAAAGGTTGCTGGGCATACAAAGCGCCGGACAGCAGGCAAACCAGCAAACACAGGAGCCTCATATCAGGAACGGGATTGGGGTTCTAAAGTGGCTCTGACAGAAACATTGATCTCGGGCGACAGCTTATCGTCGACAATGCGGGGGATCTTGATATTATGATCGTTGAGCAAAATGGGGAAGGTGGAGCTTACCTGGAAACGGGCATTCCTGACCACCATCTGCACCCGGATAATACGCTCCTGCTCTACGCCATGTACGATCAGTTTGCCTTTGGCCCTTACCTGGTAGGTACCTTCGCGGCCCAGGTCTACCGACTCAATGATCTTACCCCGGAATACCGCATCCGGGAAGTTGCGGCTTTCCATATAATTCTCGTTGAAATGATCGCGTTGCAACGGGCTGTTAAAACCCATAAAGGAAGGGATATAAACCTTGAAGGCAAAGATCATTTTTTCCGTATCGAGGATACCCTGTAGTTTGCGGGAAGAGGCTTTGATCAGTTCTTTGGGCGCTTCCGAAGAGAACCGTACCTCGCCGTTACGCACCTCGTAGATAGCCGGGCCGGCATAGGCGCCAGGCGGCAGGCACAGCAGCAGTACCGCGAGCAGACGCCTGTAATGCAGTCGTTGTAGCATTGTTGTGTATTGTTTTTTTGTACTTACGCGATACCGCCGGACCGCCATCCGGCAATATTTTATCTTTTCGTCCTGAATCATCTTTTTCCGAAACTTAAATCCCTTAATTTAGCTGCCGGTTACCTGTATTGTTACCGGTACAATATATGTCATTTTTTCATCTTACATCCTAATATGTACAAAAAAATAATTCCGGTCCTTGCTTTATGCGGCCTCTGGAGCTGTGGCAATAATGAAACGACCACCACGGAGCCGCCGGCACAGACCGCTACACCGCCGGCTGTAGCCACCACCCCGTCGGCGCCGGCTGCGCTGATACCTTTTAAAGTAAAAGCTACCCATCCGCACGATACCACGCTTTTTGTAGAAGGCTTCCTGGTACACGAAGGCAAAGTATACGAAAGTACCGGCGCTCCCGATAATATCCCGTTTACCCGTTCGCTGATCGGTATTCTTAACTTAAAGACGGGCAAGCTCGACGAAAAGATAGAGATCGACCGTAATATCTATTTCGGCGAAGGTATCGTATTGCTGAACAACAAAATTTACCAGCTTACCTACCAGAACCAGAAAGGCTTTATTTATGATGCCACCACTTTTAAAAGAACCGGCGAATTCAGCTATGCCAATAAAGAGGGCTGGGGCTTTACCACCGACGGGCAAAAGCTGATTATGAGCGACGGCAGCGCTACGCTAACCTTCCTTAACCCCGACAACCAGCAGGTAACAGGCACCTTAACCGTAAAAGAAAACGGCAACCCCGTCAATAACCTGAACGAGCTGGAATACATCAAAGGCTTTATCTATGCCAATATCTGGATGACCAATTATATCGTAAAGATCGACCCGGCTACCGGCAATATCGTGGGTAAGCTCAATATGAACGACCTGAGCAACGATGCCCGTACGAAATACAGGAACGCCCAGGAAATGAACGGCATTGCCTATGATGCCGCCGCAGACAAGATCTATGTAACCGGTAAAATGTGGCCGACCATTTACGAAGTGGAATTCGAACATTAATACCGGCTATAACGGTTAGAATATAAAAAAGCACAACTCCGGAGAGTTGTGCTTTTTTTGTTACCGGCAGAAACCGGGGACTTATTTCTTTTTCAGCTGTACAGGCACGCGTACGTTATCCCAGCTGAATACCATGTTATCTTTTACGAAGCTGATGGTGAATTTTTCCTGCACGGTTTTGGTATGTTCAACCGGCGCTTTCACTTCCAGCACGTTTTTATCTTTGTTTTCTTCGTATTCCGAAGCACCTTTCTGTTTAGGCTGGCTGTTGAGGATCACCGTCCACTCCTGCTCACCGGGAATGGTAAACACGGCATAGGTACCGGCTTTCAGCTCCTGGCCACCAAACATTACATCTGTTTTTACCGTAAGGTCGGTAGACATGTTAGCGCCGGTGCGCCATACTTCGCCATAAGGTACCAGTTTGCCAAAAATTTCGCGGCCGCGTTTGGACGGCTGGCTGTAGTTCACCTCGGCTATAGCGTTCTTGGCGCTGGCTGCGGGGCTCTTAGGTGCTTCTTTCTTGGTTTCCTGGGCCTGGAGCATCATCCCTGAAGCCAGAAGCATGGTGCAAAATGCTGCGATCTTTTTCATAATGTTTGTGTTATTGTTTTTAAAGGAGCAACGAAGATAAAGGGCCTTGTGTTTAAACCATGTTAATGATTTGCTTTTGCCCGGAGGGCTTACCTTTTCTTAATACAGGTTGCGGAACAGGTCGCTTTCGTTGTCGTTATACTCCGGCATAACACGCATTTCCTTTTTATAAGCCGCGGTTTTTACCCAGTATATAATCCAGTAAACGATCATCCCGATACCAATAGCAAAGCCGAATCCGGGCACAGGACGGGGCAACAAACCGACCAGCAGGGAGACCAGGTTCAGGATACAATAAATAAGGCCGGGTTGGAAAGTAGGTTTCGGCTCGACCTGCATATTACGGCTGGCGTACTCCTGCGCAATAGACTCCGACAACTTCTGCACGATCCGGAACTGCCAGATAAGCGTAAACAGGCTGATGGCGCCCGATATATACTCCATACCCGAAAACAGCCCGGAACTCAATGCCAGTCTGCCGTTCAGACCGAAATAGATCGGTATCGCAAGGAAGATGTTGAGGAAGGAAATTAAAAGCAGCCATACCTGTGCCGGCTGCATTTGCCGGTTTTGAGGCCTTACGGCTTTCAGGGTATCCTGCAGGTTCTTTACATATACGCAGTAGACAACGGCAGCTGCGAGCACCAAAACGCCCACAATCGCCAACACCGCAGCGAGCATGCCTTCTGGCAGGTTGTTTAATTCATTCATAGGTATAAGGGTAATTAAAGGCTTATATAGAAATTGAAGTTAAGCATTCCCCGCAAAAAATATACTATCCGGGTCGCTACCTACCGGCAAATGGCTGATTGCTTTTTTATACCGGGCCACACCAACCCAATAAACAATCCAGGTCACCATCACCAGGCACCAGGCGGCAATGGTTAGTTCCCTGCCTTGATGAAGCAGCAACATCAATAATTGCACTAAATTGGCAAGACAATAGAGTATACCCCGTTTGAAGGTCGGTGCAAACCTCGTGGGCAGGCGCCGGCTCCGGTACTCGGCGCTTATGGCGATAGCTACGCGACCTACGATAAAAAATTGCAGGATTATGGCAAAGCAAAAAAACAAATAGGTGATTTTGCTTCTTAATATAAACGGAACATACATAAATGTTCCGAACAGGTTCGTAAAGTAAGGAACGAAGCCTAAAAGCAGCAGCCAAACCATTGCCGGGCGTATGGTGCGGTTGACCGGGCTAATGAACTGAAGCAAACCGGTAACGCTTTTCAGGTAGAAGCAATAAGCCACCAACACCCCGGCGGTGTGTAACAATATGATCAGGTCAATTACGCGGCGCGTTTCGGGCGCAAGGCTGTCCATCCAGCTTTCCATAAACAACAGTAAATATAGCCCAAAGTAAGAAAAAACCGGTTGCTATGCAACCGGCCGTATTTACAATTTTGCTATCGGTGTTTTTACATCGTGGTAAAAAAGGAAGCGCCATTTACCTGCGCCTTCTTCTGCCCACTGCTCGCGCAATTGCATCGCCTTTTTGCCATCATAATCATATTTGGCCACGTACTTCATCTTCATCTGCTTGTATTGCGGGGCTTCGTCGCCGCCGTAAAAGATAATGCCCTCTTCGGAATCGATAAAGAACACGATATGTTGCGGGCTGTGGCCGTCGGTATGCTGGTACCGGATATAACCGTCTATCGTGCCCGCTTCTTCTTTAAGCCAGGTAACGCGGGGATGGCCTTCGAGCTGCAGCAGGTCGTCTACATAATAAGAAGGAAAGCCAACCTCTTTGGCATAAGCCAGTTCCTTTTCATATACATAAAAGGTGGCGTTGGGAAACAGCGCCAGGTCGAGGCCGCCGGCATGGTCCTTGTGCAGGTGCGAGAGCAGTACCTTGGTTACATCTTCGGGATGAATATTGTGCTGTTCGAGATTGCCCGGCAGATGGGCCATACCATCGGGATTATTAAAGCCCAGTCCGGTATCGAGCAGGATCACATCGCGGTCGTTTACCACGGCAAAGGGCTGTACCTCCACCAGAAGCGAACCCGTGGGCCGGTCGTTAAGCTCATCCAGGGCTTCGTTAAAGGGTTGAAATATCTTGTCACGTCCAATCGTAAAAGTGCCTTCTGAAAGCGGGAAGATCTGTGTCATAATAACTGTTTATCCTGTTTTTGCTGCCGGGAACCGGCCACAAAAAACAAATATAATTTTAAAATAATAATAGGCACCCGGGCTTTGCCTGCCGCAGCAAACAAGGGCCTGATACCAGGGCAGGACCAGGCGCCATATCTAACCGGCGCTACCTGCGAAGCCGTAAAAATGATTACCTTTGCACTCCAACATAATTTTTGCATGAATCCTCAAGACCGTTATGCCCTCCGGGGCGTTTCCGCACAAAAAGAAGAAGTACACCAAGCCGTGGCAAAGTTAGACAAAGGACTGTTTCCAAAAGCCTTTTGCAAAATATATCCTGACTATTGGGGTAATGATCCTGACTATTGCAGCATTATGCATGCCGACGGCGCCGGTACAAAATCCATCCTGGCCTATCTCTACTGGAAAGAAACCGGTGATATGAGCGTATGGAAAGGCGTGGCCATCGATTCGATCGTGATGAACATCGACGACATGCTCTGTGTAGGCGCTACCGGTCCCTTTACCTACTCTTCGACCATCGGGCGCAACAAGCACCTGATCCCGGGCGAAGTGATCGGCGGTATCATCAATGGTTCCCAGGAATTTTTCGATACCCTGAAAACATATGGTATCGATGTGCACTTTATGGGTGGCGAAACGGCCGACGTAGGCGATGTGGTACGTACCGTGATCGTAGACGGCACTATGGCATGCCGTATGCCCCGCAAAAAAATAGTAACTACCGATCATATTCAACCCGGCGACGTGATCGTATCGTTTGCCTCTTATGGCCAGGCGGTATACGAAACCGAATACAACAGCGGTATCGGCAGCAACGGGCTTACCAGCGCACGCCACGAACTGCTGCATCATGATTATGCAGCGAAATACCCCGAAAGCCTGGACCCCGCTTTACCTAAAGAAGTTGTGTATAACGGTATTTATAAACTGACCGATGCGACCGAAACCCCGCTGGACGCCGGTAAACTGATCCTGTCGCCTACCCGTACCTATGCGCCCCTGGTGCTTAAAGTACTGGAAAACCATTTCGACAAGATACACGGCATTATCCACTGCAGCGGCGGCGGCCAGACCAAATGCCTGCACTACCTGCCACAGGGTCTGAAGATCGTAAAAAACAACCTGCTCGCTGCTCCGCCTATTTTCCGGATGATACAGCAGGCAGCCGGCACCGACTGGAAAGAAATGTACCAGGTATTCAATATGGGCCAGCGGCTTGAAATATTTACCGATGCCGAAACCGCCAAAGCCCTGGTAGAGCTGGCTGCGACCTTCCATATCGAAGCGCAGGTAAGCGGTTATGTAGAAGCGGCAGAAAAGAACGGCCTGACCATCGAAAGTGAATTCGGTACCTTCCAGTATTAAACCAAAGCATCGCTATCACCCCACCCCACACCTATAACCAGTATAACAGCGTAGCGCGCACCAATGAACCTCAACGACATACTAAAGGCCACCAAAGCAGAAGCAATACCAGAAGTAAAAGATATTGACATAGCGGAACTACTGATCGACAGCAGGAAGATCGTCAATCCTGCCCGTGCCATGTTTATTGCCATAAAAGGCAGTCACCGCGACGGGCACCAGTTTATCGACGACGCTTATGAGAAAGGCGTTCGTACCTTCCTTATAAGCGAGGAGACAGATACTGCAAAATACAAAGATGCCCAGTTCCTGAAAGTAACCGATACGCTTACGGCGCTGCACCAGCTGGCCACGGCGCATCGCAACCAGTTTCATATACCGGTGATCGGTATTACGGGCAGCAATGGTAAGACTATTGTAAAGGAATGGCTGTTCCAGTTGCTTTCCGAAAATTATAAGATCATCCGCAGCCCCAAAAGTTATAATTCGCAGATCGGCGTGCCCCTTTCGGTATGGCGTATGCAAGCCCACCATACCCTGGGTATATTCGAGGCGGGCATATCCCAGCCCGGCGAAATGAGCCGGTCCGAGCGCATCCTGCATCCCGACATCGGTATCTTTACCAATATCGGCGAGGCGCACAGCGAGGGCTTCCTCAACAACCGGCAAAAGATCAACGAAAAACTGATCCTTTTCCGTCATGCCAAAGAGCTGATCTATTGTAAAGATCACCACGAGCTGAACGAATGCATTGTACAATACTGCCACCAGATCCGCAGCGGCGAAGAAGATGACCTGAAAGTATTTACCTGGTCGCAGAAATCGGAAGCTACCCTGCGTATCCAGGGCATTGATAAGAGCAGTAATTCCACTACCATACGTGGTGTATACGAGGAGCGCGAGATTGCGATCCTGATCCCCTTCAGCGATAATGCATCTATAGAAAATGCCATCCATTGCTGGTGCGTGCTGCTGCTCTTCAAAATCGAAGACAGCCAGATCGCCGAACGTATGGCCAGGCTGCACCCGGTTGCCATGCGCCTGGAACTGCTGCATGGCGTGGACAATTGTACGATCATTAACGATACGTATAATTCCGACCTGACCTCGCTGCAGATCGCGCTCGACTTCCTGGAGCAGCAAAAGCAACACCCGCGCCGCACCGTGATCCTGTCGGACATGCTGCAGATCGGTAAACCCGACGGCGACCTGTACGAAGAGGTGGCCGAACTCGTAAGCCAGAAGAACATCTACCGTATTATCTGTATCGGCGTAGCGCTGTCCAAACACAAGCCTACCTTCCGTAAGCATAAAAAACTACGCAGCATCTTTTTCAAATCTACCGAAGAGTTCCTGAAAAAGATGCATATGATCACTTTCGAAAACGAGGCCATCCTGCTGAAAGGCGCCAGGGCCTTCCGTTTCGAGAAGATCGAAAAGCTGCTGGAACAAAAGATCCACAAGACGGTGCTGGAAATAAACCTGTCGGCGATCCAGAATAACCTGAACGTATACCGTGCCCTCTTGCCCGCGCCGGTAAAGATGATGGCTATGGTTAAAGCTTACTCCTACGGCAGCGGCAGTTACGAGATCGCCAACCTGTTGCAGTTTGCCGGGGTCGACTATCTTACCGTTGCGTATGTAGACGAGGGTGTAGCCTTGCGCAAGGCCGGTATTAGCGCCCCCATCATGGTGATGAGCCCGGAGGCCGGGGCCTTCGACCGTATGATCTCCTGGAAATTGGAGCCCGAGATCTTTTCGATCTACTCCCTGCAACAGTTTACCGAGATCGCACATACCCTCAATGTAAGCCACTACCCGGTACACATCAAGCTGGATACGGGTATGCACCGCCTGGGCTTTATGCCGCACGAACTGCCCGAGCTGATGGCCGAGCTTAAGGTCAATACCGCCATTAAGGTAGTAAGCATTTTCAGTCACCTGGCCGGCAGCGACTCCGCCGACTTCGACGGCTTTACCGCCGAGCAGGCCCGCAACTTCGACAACATGAGCCAGGAGCTGATGCAGGTATTACCCACCCGCCCCTTACGCCACCTGGTCAACTCGACCGGTATTACCCGTCACCCCGAACTGTACTATGATATGGTACGCCTCGGTATCGGGATGTATGGCTTTGACGGCAGCGATAAAGTACAGCACCAGCTGCAGAACATAGGTACCTTAAAAACCACCATAGCCCAGATCAAAGAGCTGAAAGCCGGCGAAACCGTGGGCTACAGCCGCAAGGGCAAACTGGAACGCGACAGCCGCATCGCTACGGTAAGTATCGGTTATGCGGATGGTTACTTCCGCGACTTTGGTAATGGCAATGCCCATATGCTGGTACATGGCAAACCCGCACCGGTAGTAGGTGCCGTATGCATGGACATGTGTATGCTGGACATTACCGGTATCGACAATGCCGCCGTGGGCGACGAGGTTATCGTATTTGGCAACGAATTGCCGATCGGGCAACTGGCCGATTGGGCCAAAACAATACCCTACGAAGTACTGACCGGCATCTCGCAACGCGTGAACCGTATCTATGTAAATGAATAAAATTATAATATAGCTTTTTAAGTGAAGACACCCTTTTCGAGGGTGTCTTTTTTTATTTAGGACGCAACTTTATGATCGATCCGGCTATTGCCCGCCAACGCACACGACCCTTTACCTGTCTATAGGTAACACCGGTACAACATGCTTGCAATATGCAGGTATTTAACCGCCGGGCCAGGTAATATTCCTGACCACACAAACCCCGGGCAGGCGCTGGGATGGGCGCTTTAACGGCAAACAGCAATCCGGTGGCGATACCGC
Organism: Taibaiella chishuiensis; assembly: GCF_003014535.1. Classification (GTDB taxonomy): domain Bacteria; phylum Bacteroidota; class Bacteroidia; order Chitinophagales; family Chitinophagaceae; genus Taibaiella; species Taibaiella chishuiensis. The sequence goes on from NZ_PYGD01000007.1 coordinate 44,869, forward strand.
AACATCGTTAAAGGCGCCCTTAAAACGGCAGCCGGGAACAATATACCGGCAATGTAACCCTGCTGCGTTAATTACTGCAATATTATTTTACGGAGAAAAAGGCTGTTTCTTTAACGGAGCAGTCTGTTTTCAGCCAGAAATTACCGCCGGGGCCTTATCCGGGGCGCTTTACACCCAACACAAAAAATACTTTCGCCGTCTTTGATAAGTAGAATAGATTGCTTATTATTGTGAGTTATTATTCGTAGCAAAATAAAAATAAAGAATGAATCTACGTCAACGTTCCTGGTTACTTGCCGCTTCGGCGTTTTTTGTTTTAACGGGCCTTAACTCCTGTAAGGACTACAGTCCCGACCTTCCGTTCCCGGATGTTTATACACCAACGCTTTTTGTAGGCAGCAATAACCATATCCTTTATGCCACCGACCCTACCGATGGGAAACAAAAGTGGCAGTTTGCTACAGACGGAGAAATACATGCCACACCGGTATTGCACGCACAGGCGCTGTGGGTAGGTACCACCACCGGCACCTTATATAAACTGAACCAGAAAAACGGCGCAGAGATCAAAAAAAGAACTTTTGACGGTCCTATTGCCGGTACGCCTTATGCTTTTGCAGGTAATATGCTGCTGGTTCCGGCCGGTAACGTGCTGCATGCCATCGATGTGAACACCCTTGACGATATCTGGAGTTATGATATGGGCGGTATTATCTCCTCCCCTACCAGGCATAAAGTTGCAGGTCTGAACGACAATGCCATCTTTATCGCCGGTATGAACAATAAAGTAGTAGCGCTGGACCCGAACGGGACCTCGCTCTGGGAATATACCCCTACCGATGCAGGCGCATTCTATTCTTCTCCCTGCGTGGTTAACGATAGCTTCCTGTATGTGGGTAACGACAACGGCAGGCTTTATGCCTTAAAAACACTGAACGGATCGGAGAAATGGGCGTATAAAACCGATGGCCAGATCCAGAGTTCACCGATCCAGATCGGCGGTAACGTACTGGTGGGCAGCAACGACCGTAACCTGTACTCTGTTGACTCCGCAAGCGGCCAGCTGCGCTGGAAGGTACAGACCGGCGACCGTATCGTATCCTCACCCGCGGTATTCAACCAGTATGTATATTTCGGCAGCTACGACCGTTATTTCTATTGCGTAGATATCATCGACGGTAAAGTAAAATGGAAAATGGTAACCGGCGGCCTGGTCAAATCATCGCCCGTAATCTATAAAGGCGATGTATACTTCGGCAGCTTCGATAAGATCCTGTTCCGCCTGGACGCGATGGACGGTTCGCAGAAATTCTCCGTAAACATCAACGGACAAATGGAAACTTCCCCGATTATAGATACGGTGGGCGGCGCAGTAGTGCCTTCTATCAGCGGCAACTACCGCTATTAATCCCCATATTTTTTACCCTTACTTAAAAGGCAGCTACACCGGTGTAGCTGCCTTTTTTTGATGGCGAAAAAATAAAGAAAAATAAACGTTGATGCCCTGGTATTTATTTTGTTGCATCAAAACAATTGCTTTACTTAGAGTATTCATCAAAATGCAACCCATAAAAAATATTACCTATGCTAAAAATCGGAGATGAGTTCAGGCACAAATTCAGTTATACACAAGATGACGTGAATACCTACGCCCGGGTAAGCGGCGACACCAATCCGTTACATACCGATCCCAAGGCGGGTGCAGAGAGTATGTTCGGCAGGAATATCATGCATGGATTCCTGGGCGCCAGTGTTTTTACCAAAATATTCGGATCGCTCTGGTATGCCGACGGGCATGTATATATGAGCCAGAACATGAAATGGCTGAAGCCTATGTTTCCCGACCAGGAATACGAAGCCATTGTAAAAGTAAAAGAGGTATTTCCTGAAAAGAACCGCGTGATGTACGAGTGCACCGTGCAGGACCCGGCCACAGGCGAATCGACCATACTGGGAGAGGCCCTGCTGATGAATAAGAAACAATACGTCTGGTAACGATAAAGATACCTGAGTACAATACGACAAGAGGCCGGTTGCTACCGGCCTCTTTTTTAATAAGTTACTTTATCCTTCTTTTCGGTCCACAACCGGAACACCTCCATAGCATTCGTTTTATCGAGTGCTACCATGCTTATTTTCCGTTGTGCAGGGTCGCGGTTTATTTCCTCATAGATAAAGGCATCGTCGAAGCCGATCGCCGCGGCATCTTCGCGGGTATTGGCAAAATACACCTTATCGGGTCGGGCCCAATAAATAGCGCCCAGGCACATCGGGCAGGGTTCGCAGCTGGCATACAGCTCGCAGCCTTCCAACTGGTGGGTATCCAGGTTTTTACAGGCGTCCCGTATCGCATTTACCTCGGCATGTGCGGTAGGGTCGCCGGAATGCAGCACATCATTCCAACCCCGGCCCACTACTTGCCCGTCTTTAACGATAACACAGCCAAAAGGTCCGCCCTGCCCCCGTTCCATATACGTACGGCTCAGGCGCACGGCCTCATCCATAAACTTTTCTTCCATGGCAATTTTTTCATGTTTGAACGACGAATATAACTCATCTTTTATTGCCGGATAGGGCTGCGTTTGCCGTAATTGTCTTATTTTGCAACTTTATCTTTTTGTAAAGATTCTACAATCCCATTCATGTTAAAAGTAGGCGTTTTCGGAGCCGGACATCTCGGTAAAATTCATATACAACAATGGCTGGAAATACCCGGCATCATCCTGGTCGGCTTTTTTGATCCCAACGACGATAACGCCGCCTCCGCTATCACCCAATACCAGGTAAAGCGTTATACCAACGCGGAAGAGCTGATTGCAGCCTCCGATGCCCTGGATATCGTTACAAATACTACATCTCATTTCGATATAGCCAAAGGTTGCCTGCTACAATCTCGTCATTTATTTATAGAGAAGCCGATGACGCATACCATGGAGGAAGCGCGCGAGCTGGTAAAGCTGGTATCCGAAGCGAATGTAAAATGCCAGGTAGGCCATGTGGAGCGGTACAACCCCGCAATGCTGGCCTTGCGCCACCGCAAGCTGGAGCCCATGTTTATCGAAACGCACCGGCTGGCGCAGTTTAACCCCAGGGGCACCGATGTGGCCGTGATCCTCGACCTGATGATCCACGATATCGACATCATCCTGCACCTGGTCAAATCGCCGGTGAGGCGCATTTCGGCTAGCGGCGTAGCCGTGATCAGCGATACCGCCGATATTGCCAATGCCCGTATCGAATTCGACAACGGGTGTGTAGCCAACCTGACCGCCAGCCGCATTTCGCTGAAAAAAATGCGTAAGATGCGTCTGTTCCAGAAAGATGCCTATATCGGCATCGATTTCCTGGATAAGAAAACGGAGATCATCCGGCTGAAAGCCGAAGACGAGGCCCGCGGCTTTTTCGACTTCCCGATAGAGATCGGCGAAGGCAAACAAAAAACAATATCTGTCGAGACCCCTGATATCCGGCAGGTAAATGCAATAAAAGAAGAACTGGCAGATTTTGCACTGTCCGTACTTCAGGATAAGCCGGTAACGGTGTCGGTATACGATGGACTGCATGCCATGGACGTAGCCCACCAGATCCTGCAGAAAATGATTGTTCAGATGAATCCCGAGCGGGGCGATAAAGAACAGGTAATGTAGCATTCCGGTTTCATACCGGGAAAACAGAACGGAAAATGCCCGGTATGGGTAGGTTTTTTTGAATTCATTAAAGACAGGAGCAGGCAAGCTGCGCAATTAAAGGAGCACAATATCGGGATGAAATTATCTGCGGCAAAAAGAAATGCAATTATAGTACTTGTAGTGCTGGATTATCTCACGGCGATAGCCGCGTGGCTGGTATTCTGGTTATACAGGCAAAGTATATTGCATGGCGCCTTCCCCGATATTTACCCCTACGAACGCAACTGGACCTCCCGCGATTATATCCTCTCTTTTGTAGTCGTACCCAGCTGCTGGATCTTCCTGCATTACCTCTGCGGCACCTATTTCGACCTCTATCGCAAATCCAGGCTGCTGGAGATCTACCGCAGCCTTATCGCATCCATCATCGGCGCCACCATCCTGGGCCTGCTGGCCTTTGCCAACGATACCGACAGCTTCAAGTATTTTTTCGAGATCACGATGTGGTATTTCCTTACCCACGTGGTATTCCTGCTTACCGCGCGGCTGATCTGGCTGTATAAGATCAAACTGGACCTGCAAAAGGAAAAGGTAGGTTACAATACCCTCATCGTAGGCGGCAACGGCAAAGCTACCCGCATCTACAACGAACTTAAGAACAACCCGCATGTACTCGGCAATATCGTAAAAGGATTCGTGAATGCCGACCATATCAGCGCCCCGCTTAATATTCCCAATGTACCCGAACTGGGCTCGATCGACAACCTGGAAGAGATTATCGATAAATACCAGATCGAAGAAGTGGTGATCGCCGTGGAGTCCTATGAACGCGTAAAACTCGAACACCTGCTTACCCGCCTCAGTTACCGGCCGGTAATCGTAAAAGTGCTGCCCGATCTTTACGACATCATCTCGGGTTCGGTAAGGATCAGTAATGTATACGCCCCCGTGCTGATCAGTATACACCCGGAGCTGCTGCCCGACTGGCAAAAGGTATGCAAACGGGTGCTGGACCTGGCCGTGGCCCTGATCAGCCTCATCCTGTTATCGCCGGTATACCTGCTGGCTGCCATTAAAGTGCGCCTGTCCTCCTCAGGGCCGATTATCTACAAACAGGAGCGTGTCGGGCTTTTTGGCCGTCCCTTTAATATTTACAAGTTCCGCTCCATGCTGGTCAATGCCGAAGACGCAGGACCTGCACTGAGCAGCGATAACGACAGCCGTATTACCAACTGGGGTAAGGTAATGCGTAAATGGCGTATCGACGAACTGCCCCAGTTCGTTAATATTCTCAAAGGCGATATGTCGCTGGTAGGCCCGAGGCCGGAGCGTAAATATTATATCGATAAAATAACGCCTTCGCATCCCCACTATAAATACCTGCACCGGGTAAAACCGGGCATTACCTCCTGGGGTATGGTACAATACGGTTATGCCGAAAACATCGAGCAAATGACCGAGCGCATGAAGTACGACCTGCTGTATATCGAGAACTGCTCGATCGCCCTGGATATTAAAATCATGATCTACACCATAAACGTGATTTTCCAGGGACGGGGAAAATAATACCCGGGTTGTAAAGTCTTCGCTGCATTTTACTGCTGCTGTGCCTGCCTACTGCAGGGTCCCTTTGCAGGAGACCCTGCGGGGACATCTGAATATACGACAATAAGGATCCTGGCAAGATGAATGTGATCCTCTGAAATTCTTTTTTTCTCGCAGTGCCACCATGGGCCACCGCGGACCCTCGAACAGGTCGCGCGATTTTCATCGCGACGGCTACTGTAAGGGACGTTGCGCGTGGGAGGCAGTTTATTTGCCTGCCGCAGGGTCCCTTTGCAGGAGATCCTGCGGGGACATCTGAATATACGACAATACAGGATCCTGGCAAGGTGAATGTGATCCGCTGAAATTCTTTTTTCTCGCAGAGCCACCATGGGCCACCGCGGGCCCTCAAACAGGTCGACCGATTTTCGTCGCAACGGCTACTGTAAGGGACGTTGCGCGTGGGGAAGTTTATCTGGCCGGTAGGAATACGCATTTGATACTATTTACTGCTGTCGTTGCCTGCCTGCCGCAGGGTCCCTTTGCAGGAGACCCTGCGGGGACATCTGAATTCTTTTTTTCTCGCAGCGCCACCATGGGCCACCGAGGGCCCTCGAACAGGTCGACCGATTTTCGTCGCGACGGCTACAGTAAGGGACGTTGCGCGTGGGGCAGTTTATCTGGCTGGTAGGAATACGCATTTGATGCTGTTTACTGCTGCTGTTGCCTGCCTGCCGCAGGGTCCCTTTGCAGGAGCCCCTACAGGGACATCTAAATTCTTTTTTTCTTGCAGCGCCACCATGGGCCACCGAGGGACCTCGAACAGGTCGACCGATTTTCGTCGCGACGTCTCCTGTAAGGGACGTTGCGTGTGGGAGGCAGTTTATCTGCCCGGTAGGAATACGCATTTGATGCTATTTACTGCTGTCGTTGCCTGCCTGCCGCAGGGTCCCTTTGCAGGAGACCCTGCGGGGACATCTAAAACCTGTTGTGCATACAAAAGGCCCCGGGGCGTATGATCCCGGGGCCTTTCCTATTTTTAGTGAAAACAAAAAGATTGTTACAGGAGGGTAACATACGGGTTATATACGCTCCCCTCGTATTAAACGTAGTAATACCGCTATAATAGCAATTACCAGTAAAACGTGAATGATTCCCCCTCCGACATGGAATACAAAGAATCCTAATATCCATCCTATGACAAGGATAACAGCGATGATATACAGTAAACCGCCCATAATAAAGTGTTTTTGTTTATAATAAGAAAACAGCTTCCGGGCAGTTTAGTTTAAACCTGGTTCTTAAAGATTTGTAAAGTAGTTATTTTTTTATCTTCAATTTATCGCCGCTCAGGTCGAAATCTTTCGGGTAATCGTTATAACTCCACTTGCCCAATACGGTGCCTGCTTTGATGAGCATAAGCCCCGGGTTGGTACGCATGGCGGTTTTACAAACCGTGGCATCGATCACGAAATGATCGGCCACCAGCTTATTTTTTTGCAGGTAACGCTCCGTCTGTTCCTGCGTATTGGCCGATAATACGAAGAAGCCTACATTATTCTTGTTCGCTTTTTCGATCAGGGCGCGCAGGCGCTCCGTATTGCGGGAGGAAGCATTATCGGCATCTTTAAGGAAGAACACGAAATTGTAACCCGGTTCTTTCAGCAATGATTCGGTATAATCTTCGCCCGCATAATCGCTCACTTTAAAGTCCTGGATGGCCGGTGTAGCGTTGCCTTTTTTAATGAGCTCGGTTACTGGTTCGCCGTTCAGCTGCCAGGTCGTATCTTTCCAGATACCGGAGCTGATATAATCCTTATCCGATATTTTTTTGGTTTCGCCCGAAACGGCATTTTTCAATACATAATTGGTCTGGTATACATCCGGCGTGGAACCCGGTGGCGGCTGCATCTTTTCCCAGATATTGTTACCCACTTTATAAGGCAGGCAATCTACGAAAGGCAGGTGCTCCAGCACCACCCACTGGATCAGTACCGAACCGATGAGCGACAGGCTGAACAGGATGGTATTGACCGTGCCGCGGAATAAGGGCCGGATATGTTTACGGCCGGCAAACAGGATAACGACCAGCACGAGTAATATAATGTCCTTGGTAAAACTCTGCATGGCGGTAAGCGGGATACAGTCGCCGAAACAGCCGCACTCCTTGATCTTACCCGAAAAAACAGCATACGCCGTAAGGAAGGTAAAGAAGATCATGAGCAATAACAACAGGAAAGAGAACAGGCGGAAGGCAAAACCCAACAGCAGGGCCACACCTGCTATGATCTCAAACACGATCATCACGATGGAAAAGACGAGGGCATAAGAAGACATAAAGGTCATATGCCATACTTCAAAAAACTCTTCCATTTTATAAGCAAGACCAGAAGGATCGTTGGCTTTGATCAATCCGGAAAAGATGAACAGCACACCGACGAATACCCTGATGAATTGTAAAAGATAAAAGCCGGCGCCACGGTTAGTAGCCGGTCGGCCCGCCGTTGCTGAAGTGTTGATTTGGGTCATGTTGTAAACAAGGTTGATGAAGGAGTAAAAATAAGCAATGCACATTAAAAGCAAGTAAAATACTTGTTACCGTTGACCGGTTAACTGCTGTTTTAGGAACAACACCAGCCGGCAATGTGTTATATTTGGGCCCGGTAAAGCGACCGGTCCCGCAAAACCAGGACCAGCCCTGCTTTCCGGCATCCTGTAAAGAACAGCTATTATGAACTGGCATTCCAAAACATTCGAAACCTTAAGCATTTCCGAACTCTATCGCATCCTGCAACTGCGCAGCAAAGTTTTTGTAGTCGAACAAAACTGTCCTTACCTCGATATGGACGATAAAGACCAGCAGTCCGTACACCTCTGGCTGGCCGGCGACGATGGCCGGGTATTGGCCTATTGCCGCCTGCTACCAGCAGGTATCTCCTACCCGCAGTGCTCCATAGGCCGCGTGGTAACCGACTCACAGGCACGCGGTTCGGGCGCGGGCCGCCGGTTGATGGAAAAGGCGATACACTATATCGAAGCTACCTGGCAGGCAACAAGCATACGCATAGGCGCCCAACTGTACCTGAAAACATTTTATGAATCGCTGGGCTTTGAACAAAGCAGCGAGTCTTACCTGGAGGACGATATACCCCATATCGAAATGATCCGGAACAAAGCCTGAACAACAAACCCGCATCATTGCTGATGCGGGTTTATATTTTTAATACCACCTCGATTAATACTTTTAATAACGGATATGGATCAGTGCGAATATGGCGTAGTTAACGATATCGCCAAAGTTGGCATCGATCCCTTCCGAGACCAGGGTCTTACCATCGTTGGCCAGGATCTGCTTAATGCGTAACAGCTTGGTCAGGATCAGGTCTACAAACGACTCCTGGCTCATATCGCGCCAGGCCTCGCCATAGTCGTGGTTCTTCTGCAGCATCAAGGCCTCGGTTACCGCAGCCTGGGCACGGTAGTATTGTTCGGCATCGGCCACCGACAGTTCTATAGGCGTGTCTTTATCCAGCGATAACTGGATCAGGCCCATCAGTCCGTAATTGACGATGGCCATAAACTCGCTTTCTATAGTGTCGGCTATTTTCTGTACGCCGTTTTCCTGTATCTGCCGAATGCGCCAGGCCTTGATATAGATCTGGTCTACGATAGAGATACAGCGGTATACCCGCCAGGATGTGCCGTAGTCGGCCGCCTTTTTCAGGTATACGTCGAGGCAAGAGGCCACCACCGATTGATATTGGTCCAGGGTATTCAAAAGAAGGTTATTATTATTTTTTTATAATCAGTTTGACTCAGGGGCTCAGATCATGTATACCACCAGCCCGTCGCGGGTTTTGGGCTCGAACCAGGTGCTCTTCGGAGGCATTACCTGGCCACTGTCGGCCACTTCAAACAATTGTTGGATGCTTACCGGGTAACAGGCAAAGGCAGCCTTCATCTCGCCGCTGTTTACGCGCTTCTCCAGCTCACCCAATCCGCGGATACCACCTACGAACTCTACACGTTTATCGGTACGCGGATCGTGGATATCGAGTATTGCGCTCAGCACATTGTTCTGCAGAATGCTTACATCCAGCACACCGATCGGGTCGGTAGGATAAGAACCGTCTTTCGCTTCCATTTTATACCACATACCATCGAGGTACAGGCCAAACTCGTGCGGACGGGCCGGTTTATAGGCCTGGCCGCCCACGGGGCTCAGGGTAAACTGTGCTTCCAGGCGCTGCAGGAAGGCGTCTTTACTTAAACCGTTCAGGTCTTTAACCACGCGGTTATAATCGAGGATCGCCAGCTGGTTGGCCGGGAAAATGCAGGTGATAAAATAATTGAACGATTCGTCGCCGGTGATCGACAGGCCCTGCTCTTTCATTTCTGCGGCCACTTTAGCGGCAGAAGCAGCACGATGATGCCCGTCGGCAATATAGGTAGCCGGTACCTTTTCGTCAAAAATCTCGGTGATCACGCTTACTTTGCTGTAGTCGCTTACCACCCATACGGTATGACGGATGCCGTCTTCCGCAGTAAAGTCGTACTCCGGCTCGTGGTTCTTTTTCCAGTCGGCTACGAGCTGGTCCATTTCGGATACGTTATTATAGGCGAGGAATACGATCCCGGTCTGCGCCCTTGTGGTCTTGATATGGTTGATACGGTCCAGCTCTTTTTCAGGCCGGGTAAATTCGTGTTTCTTAATGATGCCGTTGTTGTAGTCATCTATCGAAGAACCGCATACCAGGCCGGTTTGCTCGCGGCCGTCCATTACCAGTTGGTAGATATAATAAGAAGGCTCTTTATCCTGGATCAGGATACCCTCTTTGATCATGTTGTTCAGGTTTTCGAGCGCTCTTTCATATACGGAAAAGCTATGTACGTCGATGCCGGCAGGCAGATCGATCTCCGAACGGGTTACATGATAAAAATGATGGGGATTATCTTTAAACTGACGTGCTTCTTCTACGCTGCATACGTCATAAGGTAATGTTGCTACTTCCGGTGCTAATTCTTTCCGGGGCCTCAGGCCTTTGAAGGGGATGATCTTTGCCATGAATATGCTTCGCTATTTGAGATGGCAAAATAACAAAAATAAAAAGGGGAAAACAAGGCGGGCCTAAAAAGCTTATTCGCCGGGCTGGTTTGCGATCATTACTTCCTGCACCAATACGTTACTGTCCCGCTGTTTGAACATCAGGTACATCGAGAATTTTCCTTTCTCGGTATTGATATAACCGATTACGTAAATGGAAGTGCTGTTGGTACCGGCGCCCTTATGCCGGAGTGAGAAGGAGCGGAATTTATTTTTAGTGAAAAAGTTTTTCAATACCATCTCGGCCTGCGACTTGCTATAAGTCGACTGCTGGTCGTTGATGGTAATATCAACCACTTTATCGAAATACTGGGATACTTTCGAAACATCACCTGTACTCATACCTTTGGCAACCTCATCTACTGCTGTCTGCGCAAAAACAGTACACACGAGGAACATGAAAACCAAAAAGCAAGCCAGAATTTTGTTCATTTTCGAAGATTCGCCCACATAAAAGCAAAGTATTGAATACAATTAAATGCTCAATAATTATGCCATTTTTAAAAATTCCTGATAATTATTTTGTTTCCTGGTGGTTTAGGGGTTGATTAAAAGGAATAAATCAAGGATTATACGCAGGCACGCGAAATGCCGGACGTGCAAATGTGCTAAGAAAGCGATAGGAAACAAAATCAAATTTATTACTCTACTTTCATCATTTATGTACGCTATCGTTCATTAACTTTGCGCCCATGACTAAAAAAGCGTTTCTGATCATCATGGATGGCTGGGGGCACGGCCAGGTCAAGTCGGCCGATGCTATCGCCAATGCCAATACTCCTTTCGTATCTTCCCTCTACAGCCGTTACCCGCATTCGGAACTCATTACCTGTGGCGAACAGGTAGGACTGCCCGAAGGCCAGATGGGCAACTCCGAAGTAGGTCACCTCAATATCGGCGCGGGCCGTATTGTATACCAGGAACTGCAACGTATTAATGTAGCCATCCGCAACGGCGAACTGAAAAATAATGCGACCCTGAACGCTGCTTTTGATTACGCACGCAACGAAAATAAAACCCTTCATTTTATAGGCCTGGTAAGCGATGGCGGCGTACACTCCCATATCGCCCACCTGAAGGCCCTCTGTACTTATGCCCAGGAAGCCGGCGTAGCCCGCTATGCGGTGCATGCCTTTACCGATGGCCGCGATACCGATCCGCACAGCGGTGCGGGTTACCTGCAGGACCTGCAGGCGCATCTCGACGGCAGCAATGGCGTACTGGCTTCTGTAACCGGCCGCTATTACGCTATGGACCGCGACAAACGCTGGGAGCGCGTAAAAGTAGCCTATGATGCACTGACCATGGGCGTTGGTAAAAAAACGACCAATATACATGCCGCCATTACCCAATCGTATGCCGAAGGCATAACCGACGAATTCTTATTGCCTGTTATCGCTACCGGCGCCAACGATATGCCCCTGGCGACCATACAACCCGGCGATGCCGTAATCTGCTTTAACTTCCGTACGGACCGTTGCCGCGAGATTACCGAAGTGCTTACGCAACAGGCATTCCCGGATTTACAGATGCAGCCCTTGCCGCTGCATTACATCACCATGACGGAATACGATCACAGTTTCCGCAACGTGGAGGTGATCTTCCACAACGATAACCTGACCAATACCCTGGGCGAAGTGCTCGAACGCCAGCACCTGAAGCAGATCCGTATTGCAGAAACAGAAAAGTATCCACACGTGACCTTCTTCTTCTCCGGCGGCCGCGAAGAGCCGTTCCAGGGCGAAAGAAGGATTATGGCGCCCTCTCCCAAGGATGTAGCCACCTATGACCTGAAACCGGAAATGAGCGCTTTCGAGATTACGGCCAATATCCTGCCCGAGATCGAACAGGAAAGCGCCGACTTTATCTGCCTCAACTTTGCCAATGCCGACATGGTAGGCCATACCGGCGTATGGTCTGCAGCAGTAAAGGCGGTAGAAACCGTAGACCAGTGCGTAGCGCAGATCGTTCCGCTGGCCCTGAAGCATGGTTATGGCATTTTCCTGACGGCCGACCACGGCAATTCCGACTATATCGTTAACGAGGACGGGTCGCCCAATACCGCTCATACGCTTAACCCCGTACCCCTGTTCCTGATCTCCAACGACTATACCGGGCCGCTTGCTCCCGGTAAACTGGGCGATATTGCACCTACCATTTTGAAGTATATGGGCATCCCGATACCTGCTGAAATGACCGGCGATATCCTGATCAGTTAAAATAAATATATTTTAAAATTATAATGCCTTGAACAACAAATTGTTCAAGGCATTTTTTATGTATGTTGTTGTTTAGCAACAAAACTTTAACACTGGTGTAGCTACAAGGGTTTCCATCCTTCGCGCTCCAGCACCGCAACCACTTCAGATACGGGCAGGCCCATTACGTTATAAAAGTCGCCATTGATCTTTTCAATAGCCGTAAGCCCGATCCATTCCTGGATGGCATAAGCGCCGGCTTTATCCATAGGTTGATACTTACGGACATAATGGGTAATTTTTTCCAGGCTTACCGGGTGAAAGTAGACTTCCGTAACCGTTTTCAAATCAATGGTTTTATCCTGTGCCAGGATCGACACCCCGGTAATGACCCGGTGCATACGGCCCGAGAGCCGCTGCAGGATAGCGATAGCATCGGCTTCATCTTTGGGTTTACCGATAATCTGGTTGTCGAGCACCACCACCGTATCGGCGGCTATGATCACGCTGGCAGCGCGTTCGCCGGCGTCCAGCGTGTCGGCTACCGCCCTGGCTTTATTACGGGCAATAAAGAGGGGCACATCGCCGGCGGGCATATCGGCAGGGAAGTCCTCGTCGGAATGGGCCGTACGGATAACAAAAGGCACCTCGGCCTGTTCGAGCAGCTGTTTGCGGCGGGGCGACTGGGAAGCCAGGATCAGGTTCATATTTCGGATACTATTTTGGAGATCAACAATGATATTGCAGGAAATAATACAACAGCAGGGATGCAATACCGGCCAGCATAATAATTTTGAGCCAGCGGCTCATCAGCGCGTAATGTTGCTGGGTAGCCTTACGCGGCAACCGGATCATCAGCAGCACAAGGGGCAATACGAGCGCCAGCACGATATAGATGCCCAATGCCATCCAGGCGCCGGCAAACAGGCGGAAGGCGGCAACGGCCAGCGGCACTACGGCCAGTACACCCAGGAAGATAACCCACCACGAAGACCGCTGCAGGCCAATGCGGATGGGCATAGTCACACAACCGTCCTCGGCATCGCCTTTAAAGTCTTCCATATCCTTAACGATCTCGCGCATCCAGGTAAGCATAAATGCGAAATAGGTGTAAACCGCGATCACGCCAAAGGGATTGACCAATACCCTGCCCTGCTCTTCTATAAAATAAGTGAAATTAATATAAGGATATAAGGCGGGTTCGAATACCGCCAGGATCAGCACGGTAAGTGCAGTAAGCAGGGCCACAGCTATATTGCCGGTTACAAACTGCCGTTTAAACGTAGTGGAATAGAACCATAACAATATGGTACAGGCCAGCTGAATACTGATAACCCTGAAATTGTGCAGTTGCCAGCCCAGGTAGACCGCGATCAGCAGGCCGATAATATTGAGCAGGGTATGCATTGCTATGGCCCAGCGCCGGCTGATCAGCCGGCCGATAATAACCTTGCCCGGGCGGTTAATGATATCGATGCGCACATCGAAATAGTCGTTAATAATATAACCCGCCGCCGCGATGAGTATGGTAGACAGGCTGAGCAGCAGGAAATGAGGAGCGTCCAGGAACAAAGGGACATTGTTCCAGGCTTTCATCGGCACAACCACGCAACACCAGATAAACCACTGCGTCAGGAAAACGATCAACAGGTTGCGCCACCGGGTAAGACGGAAAAAAGCAGAGACAGATTTCATTTTCAGGGCACAAAGTTGCAGCAAAGAAAGCAAAACTTAACTAACTTGCCGTATTATTAATTTGACGATAGGCCGGAACGCCTTAAGGGTCGCCAAACTGCAGATTATGCGTTTTCTATTTGTCTTCCTGCTTACGGCAATTGCCGCATATTTCGCCCTGCTGATCATGCCCTGGTGGATATCCATGCTGATTGCCTTTTTCGTGGTACTGCTGCTCCCCATGAGCCAGGGCCGTTCGTTCCTGGCAACGGCGCTTGGCGTAGGCCTTTGCTGGCTGGTGGTAGCGCTTGTGGCCGATATCCGCAACGAGCACCTGCTGAGCACGAAGATGGCTGCCCTCTTCCACCTGCCCTCCTATATATTAATGGTGGCCCTGAGCCCGCTTACCGGTTTTATTACCGGCGGACTGGGTGGCTGGACCGCGGCCGCGCTGCGCGACCTCTTCCGCGAAAAACAACAGGCCCCGGCTGCCTGACCGCCTCCCGTTCCACAACAAATTCTTAATTTTCAGCACGAACCACGATCCTCATCCATAGGCCTGCCCCTTATTCACCCTATTTTTCTACCTTCGTAGCCCGATGGCTATCCTACCCGAAATTGAAAAACAATCGCTTTCTGAACAGCAGCGGTTTCAATTGGAACAATTGCACCTGACCCTGGAGTACCTGCAGCAGCATTCCCCTTTTTACCAAAGGCTGTTTGCCAGTCATGCCGTACAGCCTGACAGTATCCGTTCGCTCGACGACCTCGTACGACTGCCCACTACCAGCAAAGAAGACCTGCAGCGGTACAATATGGATTTCCTTTGTGTGCCGGCAGCAGCCGTACAGGAGTATGTAGCCACTTCGGGCACCCTGGGCAGCCCGGTTACCATAGCCCTTACCGAAAAAGACTTACAGCGCCTGGCTTATAACGAATACCTGTCGTTCGGTTGCCTGGAATGCAGCGAGGACGACATTTTCCAGCTTATGCTTACCCTCGACCGGCAGTTTATGGCCGGCGTAGCCTATTACAGCGGCCTGCGGCAGGCCGGGCCGGCCATAGTACGCACCGGCCCCGGGCTTACCGCCCTGCAATGGGATACCATACAAAGGCTTGGCGTAACCGGCCTTGTGGGTGTGCCTTCGTTCCTGCTCAAGATGATTGCGTATGCAGGTGAGCAACAGATCGATTGCAATGCCACTACCGTACGTAAAGTGCTGGCGATAGGTGAAAGCCTGCGCGACGACCAATTAGAACCCAATACCCTGGCCCGGAAGATCCAGGACGCCTGGCAGATACAACTTTACAGCACTTATGCCTCCACCGAAATGCAAACGGCCTTTACCGAGTGCCCGGCCGGCAAAGGCGGGCATCATCATCCCGAACTGATTATCGTGGAATTGCTCGACGATGAGGGGCAACCGGTACCCGCGGGCGAAAAGGGAGAAGTAACCATCACCACCCTGGGCGTAGAAGCTATGCCGCTGTTGCGCTACCGCACGGGCGACATCTGCCGGGGTTATTACGAACCCTGCAGTTGCGGCCGCAGTACCATGAGGCTGGGCCCCGTACTGGGACGCAAACAGCAGATGATCAAATTTAAAGGCACTTCGCTCTACCCGCCCGCCCTCTTCGACCTGTTGAACCAGGTACCCGTTATCGACGAATACGTGGTAGAGGTAACGACCGACGAAACCCAACAGGACGACCTCCATATCTATATAGCAACTTCCATGCAGCACGACGCCTGTAACCGGTTGCTGGAGCAGCTTTTCCGGCATAAACTCCGGGTAATGCCCCGTACCAGTTATATTACGGATGCCGAAATGCTGCGGCTGCAATTCCCGGAAGGCAGCAGGAAGCTGGTGCGGTTCCGTGACCTGCGGTCCTGACAGGTTAAATCTGGGCCAACAATAGATCGTAAAAACCAGTAAAAGATAAGATTTTTTATATTTGCGCCAATCTGCATATCAAACACACAACCGCATTCTAAACGTTATCATGAATATTGCATCTTACATTGACCATACCGTATTAAAGCCAACCACCCGCAACGAAGACGTCGACCAACTCTGCTCCGAGGCCGTAACTTACAATTTTGCAGCCGTATGCGTTCCTCCGCCGTATATCAGCAGGGCCAAAGCCGCTACCCGCCAAAGCAGCGTTAAAACCGCCACGGTAATCGGTTTCCCGTTTGGATACAGTGGTATCGAAGCCAAGGTAGCCGAGATCAAACAAGCCATAACCGACGGTGCCGACGAACTCGATATCGTGATCAACCTCTGCGCGCTTAAAAACGGCGACTGGGATTACCTGGCCAGGGAGATCGTAACCTGCCTGCAGCCCATAAGACTGCATCGTAAAGTGGTTAAAGTGATCATAGAAAGCGGTATACTGACCGACGAAGAAATTGTGAGCGCCTGCGTATTGTATGCCAAACACAAGGTAGACTTTGTAAAAACCTCGACCGGTTATGCCGAGCATGGCGCCAGCGTACATGCCGTAAGACTGATGCGCAGCAACCTGCCGGCAAGTATCGAGATCAAAGCTTCGGGTGGTATCCGTACCTTTGCCTTTGCCGAGGAACTGGTACTGGCGGGCGCAACCAGGATCGGCGCTTCGGCCAGCATCGCGATTGCGGGCAGGCAACCATCCTGAGCAGGATCATTTTTAACGGTAAAACTGTAAATCATGAAATATTGTTTCCTTCTTCTGATGTCCCTGGTTATTTCCCTGTCGCTGCACGCACAGGACCAGGATACGGGTTATGTCAATATACACGCCGACCCCAGGCTGGCGCTGGTTGTAAAAAAGCCGGCGACCAATAAGGTGTTTGTCGGCAAAACAAGAGGTTTCAGGGTGCAGATCTATAATGGCAACGACCGTAAGAAAGCCTCGCAAGCCAAGCTCGACTTTATGCGCCAGTTCCCGGGTATCAGGTCTTACCTGGTCTACAACAACCCGCAGTTCCGGGTAAGGGTGGGCGATTTTACCAGCAGGAAAGGCGCATCGGACCTGTACAATAAGGTATCCGGCTCTTTTAACCCCTGTATGATCGTGCCGGATATTGTCAATATCAGCAACAAAAACAAACCTAAGGACAAGCCTAAAGAAACCACCGAAGAGGAAGATGATGATCAATAAAATAAAGACCCTGGCCCATGGCCTTCAACCGGAGCTGCAGCGCATCCGTCATCATCTCCATGCTCATCCCGAGCTTTCTTTCGAAGAATATGAAACTGCTGCCTATGTGGCTGCTGAGCTCGACCGCATCGGCATTCCCTACCGCAAAGGCATTGCCGGCACCGGTATCGTGGCCCTGATCGAAGGCCGTAACCCGGACCGCAAATGTGTGGCCCTGCGCGCCGACATGGATGCATTGCCTATCGAAGAAGCCAATACTACCGCCTATCGTTCGCAACACAAAGGCGTGATGCATGCCTGCGGTCACGATGTACATACTACCTGCCTGCTGGGCGCCGCTTCGATACTGCATGCGCTGAGGGAAGAATTTGAAGGCACGTTTAAACTTATTTTCCAACCCGGCGAAGAGAAAAGTCCCGGCGGCGCCAGCCTCATGATCGCCGAGGGCGTACTGGACAATCCCAAACCGGCAGCCATACTGGGTTTGCACGTCTACCCCAACCTGCCCGCCGGCACCGCGGGCTTCTGCCCCGGCCAGTATATGGCCAGCGCCGACGAGATCTATATTACCGTAAAAGGCAAAGGCGGACATGCCGCATTGCCCCAGGAAACCATCGACCCTATCGCGATCGCCGCCCTGATCATTACCGGCATGCAGCAGGTAGTGGCCCGGCGCAGTAACCCGCTATCGCCTTCGGTGCTTACCTTTGGTAAAATAGCCGGCGGCCATACCACCAATGTGATACCCGAAACCGTAGAACTCGAAGGCACCTTCCGTACATTCGACGAGGTATGGCGCAAAGAGGCCAAAACCCTGATCCGTAACATTGCGGAGCAGATCGCCTTGGCCTATGGCGCCGAAGCCATTGTAGATATTCCCGAAGGTTATCCTTCCTTATACAACAATCCAGAACTGACCGGCCAGGCCAGCAGCTTAGCGGCTGCCTACCTCGGCAACGAAAATGTACAGGCGCTGGATAAAAGAATGGGGGCGGAAGACTTCAGCTTTTATACCCACCATACCCCGGGTTGCTTTTACCGTATAGGCACCAACCACAACAATGAAACCTTTATGGCCCCGGTGCATAACTCCAGGTTCGACATCGACGAGCTGGCGCTCGAAACCGGCGCCGGGCTGATGAGCTGGCTGGGGCTTAATGTAATGAAGCAGGATAGCTAACGCCGGATTGCAGTATTTAAAGTATTGTTTTATATTGCGCTGCATTTTATAACGGGCTTCACCATAACCGTTATGCGCAGTTTATGAAATCCCTTTTACTCGTTAGTCTGAGCCTTATGCTATTATTGCATAAGGCTACAGCCCAGGTATGCAACGGTGTACTGGGCGCCCCGATCCTTAACCTCACATTCGGCCAGGGCAATGCCTCGCAAAACGCTTACAGTCCTTTGTCGGCCTATGCCCCGGGTATGAGTTCCGGCACGATGTTCCAGTCAAGCGGCGTACTCGGCGCCGCCAATACCTCGGCACTGGTTAAAAATTCATCAACCTTTGGCCCCTTCCCTTATTGGGCGGCCTCGCCCGACCATACCGGCGATCCTTATGGCCTGTTTATGGGGCTCAATATGCCCGATAATGCCGGCGTGGTTGTTGTGGAGTACCTCATGAACGATCTCTGTCCCAATACAACACTCGAATATTCCATCTGGCTGCTTAACCTGATGGCGCCGACCAATCCCACGGTGGGTTCCAGCCTGTTGCAGTATCCTAATCTCATCATGCGGATACTCGACCCGGCCAACAATATCCTGGCCCAGCAAACTACGGGCAATGTACCCATTGATGTTACCTGGCACCAATATTCAATGTTGTTTTCGAATGGCGCCAATACTTCGGTAAAGCTCCAACTGATCAACAATACGCAGGGTTCCAGTTATGGCAACGACCTGGCCCTGGACGACATTACCATCAGGCCCTGTGTGCCGGCCGCCGGTATCCAGCCCAAGCTCGATACCACGTTCTGCACCACCACAACCCGGACCTTCAATGCCACGCTTACGCCCGGCGTATACGCGGCGCCCGTCTACCAATGGCAATACAGTACTAACGGCGGCGGCACCTGGATAAATGCACCGGCAACAGGCAGCACCTTTACCTTTACATTTAATACCAGCGCCGCTCCTGCCGAATACCGCATCCGTTACCTGGTTGCACCGCAGGGGCCTGCCAACACGGGCAACTGCCACGCCATATCCGATACCACTATCGTAAGGATAGATACGATGGTACGCAACTTCCTGCCCAACGACACCGTAATCTGCAATGGTACGCCACTCGTACTGCAGGCAAATGCAACACACGCCGTAGGCTACCTGTGGAACACCGGCGCCACCACCCCTGCCATTACCATAAACGCCCCCGGCGTATACTGGGCAGAGGCCACTACGGCTATGGGCTGTACGGCTACCGACACGGTTCATATCAGGGCAAACGCAATAAGCAGTGCCGCGCTGGGAGCCGATACCACCCTTTGCGAAGGCCAGGCCCTGGAACTCGCCCCCACGGGCGTACCGGGCACGACGCATTACCAGTGGAGCACCGGCAGTACGGCCTCCTCTATCGTGGTGCAACAAACCGGCACCTACTGGTTACGTTTGTATGAAGACGACTGCCAGTCTACCGACAGCATTACCGTTACCTTCGCTGCTATACCCCGGGCAGACCTGGGACCGGACCTTAAAGTGTGCGAGGCCGGCTCCGTTACGTTAAAAAACAGTACCGCCTATCCCGGCGCTGCTTACCGGTGGAGTACCGGTAGTACCGATCTGGAGCTGACGGTACCGGAAGGCACCTACTGGCTCAGCATAACCAACTATCCCGATTGCAGGGCAAGTGATACCATCACCGTTACCAGCCACAGCTGCAACTGCACCCTGTACCTGCCCAATGCTTTTTCGCCCAACGGCGACGGCCTGAACGATGAATTTTACCCGCTCAATGAGCCCTGTGCCTATAATGCCTACAGTATGCAGGTCTATAACCGCTGGGGACAGCGCGTGTTTTATACCAATACGCCCGGAGGAAGATGGGATGGCATGTTCCATATGCAGCCCTCCGAAACCGGCACTTATTTCTATTATATTAAACTGACCGAAACGGCCAGCGGAGCGGTAAAGAGTTATAAGGGAGATGTGATCCTGGTAAGATAAAAGAAAAAACATACCAGGTAGTATGCACTGGTAAATCGGCAGATCAGAACAAATAAGCCAACCGGAAAACGAACATATTATTGAGCTGGTTGCCGATACCCAGGCCTTGCGGCACATCCCAGGCTTTGCGCACCGGCGTTACCGAATACTGGTACCGGACCTGCAGCATCAGGCCTTTGTACAGTTTCATACTGCCGCTGGCGACCAGGTCGATCTCGTACTTTTGAAAAGGGAAACGGTCCGGGTCGATATAAACCGGGTAAATGGTTTCGTAGGTTTCCTTGGCGCTGATGAGTGCATTGTAGGAAGCCCCTGCGCCGAACTGCCATTTGGGAGACACGATGTAATGCAGCAGCAACGGCACTTCCAGGTAATTGAGCCGCATGGTATACTTCTCGTAATACGTACCGGCATAAGGAGAGTTGGCCGTATTAACGCCCTTCGCGCCCTTTTGCGAAAAAAGCAGGTCGATGCTGAAGGCGAGTGGTGCTGCGAAATGCCAGTAAACAGTTGCACCGGCATTGAGCCCGGGTTGATGATAACCGCTGAAATTATCGCGTTGCACTGTACTTACATTGAGCCCGGCAACAAGACCGGCATAAAAGGGCTTGCTGCCGTCAAAATATCCCCGTTCACCGGATTCCGACGATTGTGCCCGTAGCGGCACGGCAGGGCAACACAGGATAAGGCTTGCTATACCCAAAAGCATGAGGTAATATTTCTGGATCGGGCGCATAGATTCCGGTTCTTTTCTGAAAGCAAATTAGGCAATAAAATTCATGTTCAGCCTTTTAATAGCTGGGTAAATTGTCGATATTCGCGCTTTAATCGAGACTATGGCGCCTACACTCAGCATCCTGATCATCACTTATAACCGCCCGGAAGATACGCTGGCATTGCTTCAGAACCTGGCAACACAGGAAGCGCTGCAACAGCACGTGCTGGAGATCCTGCTGCTTAATAATGCCTCCACTGTACCTTACGATATCGTTACCGCTTTTATACAAAAACGCAGCGACCTGCCCATAAATTATATCGATCATGATGAAAACCTGGGTGTAGCCAGGGGCCGCAATTTCCTGGTACAAAAAGCAAAGGCGCCCTACCTGCTCGTGCTGGACGATGATGTAGAATTTGCCAGCAACGACGCCATCGTTAAGGCGGCCGCCATTTTCGACAAACCGCACTTTAAAGAACATAATACCGCTATCGTTACGCTTAATATCTTTTACTTCGATACCAGAGCACGACAACGTACCGCATTCCCGCATAAACAAATGGAAGCGCTGCAGGACAAGCCCTGGTTCCTGACCTATTACTTTACGGGGGCGGCCCATATGATGCACCGGGCCCTGTTCGACAAGACCGGGCTGTACCCCGAAGATTTCTTTTATGGCATGGAGGAATACGACCTGAGCTATCGCGCTATAGACGCGGGATACACATTGGCGTACGATAATTCGGTAGTGGTATTACATAAAGAATCGGCTACGGGCAGGGTAACCAACAAACAGAAGCTGGCTATGATGTGGCTGAACAAATCCAAGGTAGCCTGGCGTTATCTTCCTAAAAAATACTTTTACAGCACCGTTGCCATGTGGGCACTGCAATACCTTAAAAAAACGGGCTTCGACCTGGGCGGCTTTTTCGGCACGCTGAAAAAGATAAGCGGCGTGCCCGCAAACAACAAGAGATCCGCCATCTCTGGCGGATCCCTGGATTACCTGCGTAAGGTGAAAGCGAGGCTTTGGTTTTAAGTCGGGCTTTTTATCTTTCCTTAAAAAATTTCTTGATACGGTACAGCCTGTAGTGGATAAACTCACCCAGCTTACGTCTTTCATACAGCCTGAAATACTGTGTGGGGTGTATACGCAGCAGGCAGGCCGGGTTTGTGTTTTCCTGGGCCTTGCGCAGTGGTTCGGGTAAGGAAGCAAGCCTGTCGCGCTTTACAAACAACAAGGTATTCTGCTTGTACCAGTACATCACTTCATCTTTGTTCCATACACGTTCCCGTACATAGTCGATGGGTACGTAGTCGAACTTCGCAAAGATCTCCGCCCAGTATTCCGGCATCTGTTCGTTGAGGTGGTACGTACCTTCCTGCCCGATCATAGCCGCTGAAAAAAGAATGATATCCGAAAGGGAAGTAAGCGACTTCACAAATGTTTCGGCACTGCCGGCAGGCAAATGCTCCGCCACTTCCATGGACATGGCCAGGTCGTATTTGCGCGGCATGATCAAAGGCTCCTTAAGGTCATGCTGCTGTACGTATTCGATCGGTATATGCAACATTTTATCGTTTACATACATGCCTTCCACGCCTTTGATATCGGCTACCTGCAGCTCATCCTTCCATACTTTAAGCCAGAGACCGATGCCGCAACCCACGTCTATCACGGATTTAGGCTGCAACAGGTCGTTTATGAGCGGCAATATAGCTTTGGCGGAGTTATACGAACCCTGCTCATGCCCTTTATAAAACGAGGAGGTGTAATGTTTGGTTTCTACACTATTGTCCATTATAAATACCTTATTATTATTTATTCTTTTTTGCAATGATCAGCAGGTCGTCGCATAAACCGAAACGCACATAATCTTCGGCAGAGAACTGCTTGCCATACCGTACGAGGTCTACCGAAAAGCCGGCTTCTTCAAAACGGTCTTTTACATCGGTGCTGTACCAGCGTACGTGATCCCACTGACCAAAGTGTTTTTCCCGCTCTGCAGGCGCCGTGATGCTGAAATCTTCATAAGTCTCCTTGATGTTTTCGTCGATCGGAACGGTGATGATAGCCGTAGCACCGGGTTTCAATACCCGGTATATTTCGCTTATGGCTTTCCTGTCGTCGGGTATATGCTCCAGCACCTGGTTGCATAACAGGTAGTCGATGGTTCCGTCCTTGATTTTGAGATCGAGCAGGTCCATATAGGCTACCCCGCTTTGTTTGCCATAACCATCCACCATTTTATCACCCGGCATATAGTCCAGGTTCTTCAGGTCTTTCAGTTTTTGAAAATAGCAATGCTCCGGGGCGATATGCAGCAGGCTGCATTTGTCTTTGAAAATACCGGTCTCCCGTTTCAGGTAAAGCCATATCAGGCGATGCCTGCTCCTGGCGCCGTTCTCGGGTGATATCTGCGACGGCCATATATCATGCCGTTCGGGTATAAAGCATTTATATTCTTTTTCCGCTATCGGACAGTAAACAGGCGCCTTTGCGGGGTGCAACATCGCTTCGGTCAGGTACCTCCGCCTCCAGTTCAACTTACGCAACTGTATCCTTAACGGGAATGGCAAAACACGTTTAAAAAAAATAACCAGGCTAGTCTTCATCTCTATAATACAGCAACAGATGCGGTTTTACAATCGCACCTGCTATTAACAGTAGTTGTTGTTCCCGCAAATGTATTTTTTTTAGTTTACATTTCCTTGTCACCGGTCAATTTCCCGGTCATTTTTTATGGAAATAGTTGGGAGGCAGTGTTGTATGCCTGTAAATAACAGGATCCCCTGCATCATTCATGCAGGGGATCGAAGTTAAAGAACACCGGGAACGATTACAATTTCACAAACTTCCGGCTCACTTTACGGCCGTCCGTATGGATTTCGCAGAGGTACATACCCGGTTGCAGGTTTTTGATATGGACCGGTATAATACCATCTTTAACCTGCAGGTTATCCAGTTTCTGTACGGTTTTACCTTCCACGTTAAATAAGACGATGCTGTAACGCGCATCGGCGTTATGCTCTTTCACAGGGATATTAATAAGCGTATTGGCAGGATTGGGATAGAGCTCACCGATATTTTCTGTAGCATCGGTTTCCTGGACACCAAGTCCCTGGTCACTGGCCGGCTTCGGAATAACATCGCGCGAAACGCATAACGGGAAGGCTTTGCTGCAGACCTGGCCGGAAGGGGTGGTAAAGACAACGGAAACATTATAGCTGCCGGCTCCGGGGAAGGTATGGGCAATATTGCCATTGCCGGTTACATAGTTACCGCTGCCGTCGCCGAAGTTCCACACAAAGG
Organism: Taibaiella chishuiensis; assembly: GCF_003014535.1. GTDB lineage: Bacteria > Bacteroidota > Bacteroidia > Chitinophagales > Chitinophagaceae > Taibaiella > Taibaiella chishuiensis. Next base: position 69,365 of record NZ_PYGD01000007.1, read on the forward strand.
TTCCGATAGACGGGCTAGTGTTGGCATAAAAATTATAGGTGTAGGGATTATTCAGGTTTACGCAGTAGCCCACTTCGATAAGACACTCTTTCGGGCACTTAATTACCGAAACGTTTACGGAGCCGGAAGCCGTGCATCCCGCGTTGCTGGCGGTAACGGTATAGGTTCCGGCATTCAGGTAGCCTGCACTGCTTATAGAAGGATTCTGCAGGGTGCTGCCAAAACCACCCGGACCGATCCAGGTATAGGTACTACCCGGCTGGCTGGTAGCCTGCAACTGGATATTACTGCCCACACATACGGGGTTGGGCAATGCCGTTGCATTTACCGAAATGCCGCCATAGTTGCTGAAATAGCCGTAAGTGGTACCGGTATTATTGCCGCCATCAAGGGCGCCCATATGGAACTTTGAAACGGAATTAGCCACCTTTACCACGCTGTTCTGCGGGTATTGGGCCAATGGCAGGTTAATGCTCGCCGCCATCCATTGATTGCCCGTTCCGGGCACGAATGAAAAACCAGCCCCGGAGATGGCTGTCCCGTTTATGGTAAAGCTATTTTGACCACCGGCGGGTACAGCCAGATTGATATACAATTGCAGATTGGTAGAACGTACATAGGATACCGTATCGCTGCCACTGCAATCGATAGTGGGTAATATGGTGCCACCCAGCTCGCAACCGATGCCGCTCAGCTGCCATACATATACCGGCGCCGAAGCTTCGATATAAGTAGATACGGCGTTGGCTACATCAACGGTGAGCGTTTGCCCCGCATTGATGCTTCCGGCTGCAGTACCGTCTTTATTAACGGTCGTTCCGTTTTGCGTAGCAAGAATAAACAGTTTGGAATTGGGACTGTTGAGGTAACCCTGGGTGGCGATATAACGGGTACCGATACGTTCGATGGGCACGATCTGGTCGCCGGCCATATCCGAGCAGGCGCCATATGGCGCACCGGACAACAGGTCGTCTTTTACCGTAATGGCCACCGGCTTATTGGAAGTCACTCTCGACCCGTCGAGATGCTGTGCTGCAGCCTGGCTGGTGGCTTGTGCAGAATATACCTGCCCGCGCTGAAGGGTAAGCGGAAAGGAAACACCCGCAGCATGCCCGGTTATATTGTGCGAAGGTCTGATCTGTAATTCTGTATTATCTTCCGTGGCTATAATATCAAAGGAGTTATAGGGCAGCGGCGAGTAAATGCTGTTATTATTCATCAGGTTTTGCCCGGGTATCCAGAATTCGGTGCCCAGCGCATTTTTGCCTTTCAGTACATAGGCTTCGGGGTTATTCTGGTATCCCGCATTCTGGCCGCTTACTACCTCGTAATAAGCCGATATAGGGCTGGTTGCCTGTATCCGTAGTCCATAGTTGAGCACGGCATTGGCCGGTTTGGTCTCCAGTAAATCGATCGAAGCAGTAAGGTCGATACTCTGCGTTGTATTTGCAGGTAGTGTTACGGTTTGTAAAAGCACATTGGTAGCCGCCTGGTATACATTTACCGTTGCCGCTGTGCTGTAGGCGGTCATACGGAGTGCAATGGGCCGGTCGGCATTATAAGGAGTGGCGATAGATACATCCGGTACGGCGAACCAGAATTCGGTGTCCTTTTGGGCTTTTACGGAGCCGGCGCATAAGAGTATGCCTGCCAGCAACCCGGCAATTTTTTTTCTGTGTGACATGTGTTTGTGTTTTTAAATGGTTTGGAATGATCCTATAACATTAAGACGCATCTTCCATATTAAAAAAAACAACCTTACGAACGGTATAAATATCTTTATAAACGACATTTATAAGCAGGTAAAAACAGGACACCCCTACACGACAACAGGCCGGAATGGTTCCGGCCTGTTGTTGATGTTTATCTTAGTTTTTTATTACAGCCTGATCACGGCTTCGCGTAAAATACACAGCTTCTCCATCAAGCCTTCCAGGCGATCGAGATGCAGCATATTGGCGCCATCCGATTGGGCATGGGCAGGATCGGGATGGGTCTCGATAAAGAGCCCATCGGCGCCTACGGCAATAGCCGCGCGGGCTATCGTCTCAATCATAGCCGGGTTACCACCCGTTACACCGCTGGTCTGGTTAGGCTGTTGCAGGGAGTGCGTACAATCCATTACCACCGGCACATCCATGGCGCGCATGGTAGGTATGCCCCGGTAATCTACCACCAGGTCCTGGTAACCGAAGGTTGTGCCCCTGTCGGTAAGGATCACGCCGTTATTGCCGCTTTGCTGTATCTTATCAACGGCAAACTGCATCGACTCGGGCGCCAGGAATTGTCCTTTTTTCACATTGACATATTTACCGGTTTGAGCTGCTGCTACCAGGATATCGGTCTGCCTGCAAAGGAATGCCGGTATCTGTAATACATCTACATATTCAGCGGCCATAGCGGCCTCATCGGCTGCATGGATATCGGTAACGACGGGTATACCAAAGGTGGTTTTTACCTTGGCCAGTACCTGCAGCGCCGCTTCGTCGCCTATACCGGTAAAGCTGTCAAGCCGGGTACGGTTGGCCTTGCGGTACGAGCCCTTGAAGATAAGCGGGATGCCCAGCTTAGCGGTAATCTTAACGATACGCTCGGCAATACGCAGGGCTATATCTTCGCCCTCGATAGCACAGGGGCCTGCCATCAGGAAGAATTGTTGCGGGTTATATTGTTCTTTTAAAAGGTCTTTCACGTTGTCTTTATTGCTTCGTTATATAATGTACCGTTTAGTGCATCCGGTCGCCCCTGGGTTTCAGGTCTTTCAGGATGTTCTTTTCGATCTGCAGCCAGTCCAGCCAGGTTTTGCGCACCTGCTCCTCATCGAAGTACAGTTTGGCCAGGTCGAGGAAGAGGCGGTAATGGCCCGCTTCCGATACCATGAATTTATGGTAAAAATTACGCAGCGCTTCCTCTTCGATATGCAGGCTCAGCAGGCGGAAACGCTCACAGCTGCGGGCTTCGATCAGGGCGCAGATCATCAGTTTATGCAATAATCTTTCTTCGCTCGATATCGACTTCGGCTCGTGCTGCAGCAGCAGGTTCACATACTCGTCCTTGCGTTGCTTACCAAAGGTCAAGCCGCGTTTCTTCAGCTCGGCCAGTACCATACGAAAGTGGCCCCACTCTTCGGTTACAACCGGGGCCAGCGCTTCTACCAGCTCTGTTTTATCGTGGTATTTCTGGATCAGGGAAATAAATTGCGTGGCGGCTTTCTGCTCGCAAAATGCGTGATCGGTAAGAATATCCTGCAGGGATATCGCTGCAATATCGACCCAGCGCGGGTCGGTAGGCAACTTCAGTCCCAGAATGGTATTTTCAGTTGAACTCATAATCGTTATTGAAGGGATAAGTACAGCGTCCCCTTTATCGCTGACGGGCAAGGAAGCCCGTAATCTGCTCCATACATTTTTCCGTGGCGCTCCGCTCCTTATCAGCATACCAACTGGCCGTCATCTTTATGGCCTCATCGGCATTGAAGCGGGGTTGCAGGCCTATGGCCTCTTTGATCCTGCTGTTGTCCAGCAACAACAATTGCGCCTCATGCGGCTGGCGGGCATTGCCTTCGATCTCGTATGTTCCTTTACCATAGTACCCGATAAACTTGCGCGTTACCGTTTCCACATCCAGTACATCTTCCGGCTCGGGCCCTATGTTGTAGGCTGTAGCCAGTTGCTGCGGTTCTTCGGTCATCTTAGCTGCAAGGGTAAGGTAGGCCATCAGCGGCTCCAGCACATGCTGCCAGGGCCTTACGGCGCCCGGGTTACGCAATACCACTGGCTGTTCGCGTTCGATAGACCGTACAATGTCCGGTATAATGCGGTCTACGGCATAGTCGCCGCCGCCGATCACATTACCGGCGCGCAGCGAGGCAATCGATTTATGATGCTGTTGGTATTTTTCGGGATGGAAAAAAGAATTACGGTACGAGGATATCGCGATCTCAGCCGCGGCCTTACTGGCGGAGTACGGATCGTAACCGCCCAGTTTATCGCCTTCGGCAAAAGGGGTACCCAGTTCGTGGTTCTCGTATACTTTATCGGTCGTGATCATAATGCCCGCACAGGGTTTATCCAGGCTACGCATAGCTTCCAGCACATTGATCGTTCCCATTACATTAACGGCAAAGGTATCTACCGGATTTTCATAACTGGGACGTACCAGCGAACGCGCCGCCAGGTGAAACACGAAATCGGGCTCGAACCTTACCAGTTCACCTTTAAGCAGGTGGGCGTCCAGCACATCGCCGATCACGGAAGCATAACAGAGCTTATCGCCATTGATCTGGTTATAGAGGTCTTTGTCCGATTCGGGGGCCAACGCATAACCTTTTACATCGGCGCCCCAGTGCTGCAGGATTTGCAACAGCCAGGCCCCTTTAAACCCGGTATGACCGGTAAGAAAAACTCTTTTATTTTTGAATATCGATTCCACGGTATTGATTTATACAATTAAACGCCGGTTTTACCATTTCTTCCAGGGCGCCCCATGCTCCCACATCTGTTCCAGCTCTTCTTTATCGCGCATGGTATCCATACATTTCCAGAAGTCGTGGTGGCGGTAAGCGGCAATCTGTCCGTCGGCAGCCATATCGTTCATCGGGTTGCGTTCCCACATGATATCGTCCATATCGCCTTCGAGATAGTTTTTAATTTCGGGGTTGATCACAAAGAAACCGCCATTGATCCAGGTGCCGCTGTCCTCGGGCTTTTCCTCGAAGGAGTTGATGGTGCCATCGTCCTGCATACGGATCACGCCGAAGCGGCTGGTGGCCTGTATGGCCGTCATGGTACATACCTTACCGGAAGCCTTATGGAACTCGAGCAGCTCGTTTATATTCACATCGCTTACGCCATCGCCGTAGGTCAGCATAAATGGTTCGTCGTTGGTATAGGGCAATACGCGTTTCAAACGGCCGGCTGTCATGGTATCCAGGCCGGTATCGATCAGCGATATCTTAAAGGGCTCTGCATTGTTCTGGTGGATCTCCATGGTATTGGTGCCCAGGTCTACCGTAAGGTCGGCATTATGCAGGAAGTAATTGGCAAAGTATTCTTTAATGAACCAGCCTTTATACCCCAGGCAGATAATAAATTCGGTATGCCCGTATACGGCATAACTCTTCATGATATGCCACAGGATGGGCTTACCGCCGATTTCGATCATGGGCTTGGGCCGCAACGCGGACTCTTCGGAAATGCGGGTTCCGCGACCGCCGGCAAAGATGACTACTTTCATTGTACAGGGAAAAATGCGGGTTGAATAACAATGCGCAAATATAGGATAAAGAAAGGGTTGTTGCTTTGTGGAAAAAGTAAAATAAATCGTCATGGTAATACGTTCTGCGTATGTGACAGCATTTTGTTAGCTTTGCGATTCTAGTCCTGAAATCATCCATGCGTTTATATTATACTTTATTCCTCCTGCTGACCCTGGGCTGCGCCACCGTATACGGCCAGCAGCCTACACGCGGCGACCTTGAAAAAAGGAGGGCCAACCTGCTGAACGAGATTGCGGAGACCCAACAACAGCTCGAAGCCACTAAAAAGGACAAAAAGGCCACCATGGGCCAGCTTAATGCCCTTATGACCAAGCTCCGGACCCGCGAGAAGCTGATCGACAATATCAATTCCGAACTGACCAATATCAACGGTAATATCAGCAACTCCACCCAGGAGATCCAGCAGTTGAATAAAAACCTCGATGGTTTACGTGCAGGCTATGCCCGCTCGATCCGTTATGCCTACAAACACCGGGAAAGCCAGAATATGATGGCCTTCCTGTTTTCGGCCAACGACTTTAACGACGCCATACGCCGGATGCAATACCTGAAAAAATACAGGGACTACCGGAAGGACCAGGCCGAAAAGATACGAACCACACAAGACCAGCTAAAGCAGAAAATAGGGGTGCTGAACACCCAGAAAACGCAGAAAGGCGCACTGCTCAAGGCCGAAGAGCTGCAGAAATCCGAGATCCAGGACGAGACCAAACAAACCAATGAAGTGGTGATGGAGCTGAAAGGCCGGGAAAAGGAACTGGTATCGCAGATCCAGCAAAACCAGAAAACGGCGCGCAGGCTCGAAGCCACCATTAAAGACCAGATCAAGAAAGAAATAGAACTGGCCCGTAAAAAGGCCATCGAAGAAGCGCGCAAACGTGCGCTGGAAGAGCAGGCCCGTAAAAAAGCGGCCGAAGAGCTCGCCCGGCGCAAGGCTGCCGAAGATGAGGAACGGCGCAGAGCCGCAGCGGCCGCCAATAGCGGCAACGCGTATAAAGCGGGCAACCAGACCGTGACCCTCAATACGGGCAGCAACAACAAACCGGCCGCCAATACACCCGCTACACAGCCGGCCGGTAACAATAAACCCGCAGCCAATAACCCGCCACCATCGCGGCCGGTATATACCGAGCCCGAAAGCAAACCCGCAGCGGCCGATAAGACATCGTACAAGCTCAGCCTTACCCCCGAGGTACAGGCCGTGTCCAACAACTTTGCCGCCAACAGGGGCCGCCTGCCCTGGCCGGTAGAGAAAGGCTTTATTTCGGGCACCTATGGCCGTCATCCCCACCCGCTGTTCCCCAAGGTAATGCTGGACAATATGGGTATCGATATATCTACCGGTGAAGGCGCCCCGGTACGTGCCGTATTCGAAGGTACCGTTACCAAAATCGCCAATGTAAGCGGCATTATGGTTATGATCAGCCATGGCGAATACTTTACGATCTATACCAACCTGTCGGGAGCATCCGTAAAGGTCGGCGATCATGTAAGCGCCAAACAGATGATCGGTCGTGCCGGTAAAAACGATGAAGGCGATAATATGATGAACTTCCAGGTGTGGCGCGTAGGCGGCAACAGTAATATCAATACCGTAAACCCCGCCGACTGGATAGCCCGCTAACCGGGCCGGCAAAGGGCAATAAGTTATGGATTGGCTTAAAGAAACAATATTTGTTTCTTTAAGCCATTTTTTTTTAAGCCTATCGCTCAGAGCAGGTGCATATATAAAACAGTAAAGCAACAGGCAAAAACATAGTTTTATTATTTTCTTATTGTAAATATTAATACTACTTTTACATTGTTTACAGCGTATGAATTAAGCAGGACAATAAGTTTGGGCAAGATTTTTGTATTAATGTGTTTGTTACCAGTTAAGTAATATTTTCTAACTAAAGCTTCATTAATTTATGGAAATCAAAACGTCAACAAAATTCACCGCAGAGCTTATCGGAACATTTGCTCTCGTATTGTTTGGATGCGGCGCTGCTGTAGTAGCCGGGGCAACGACCCAGGGCGGGCTTGCCGGGCTCGGCTTACTGGGCATTGCATTTGCCTTCGGTCTTTCGGTAGTCGTCATGGCCTATGCAATCGGCGGTATTTCCGGTTGCCACATTAACCCCGCTATTACCATAGCCATGCTGGTGGCGGGTAAGATCAAAGCGACCGATGCGATGGCTTATATTGCAGCGCAACTGATCGGTGCAGTACTGGCATCCTTCGTGCTGATGCAGATCCAGGGCGGGCTTCCCGGCTTCCAGATGGGCGAATGGGCCCTGGGGGCCAATGGCTGGGGCGAAGGCTACCAGAATGCCTATAACACCACGTCCGCGTTCCTTACCGAAGCTGTATTGACTTTCCTCTTTCTCTTCGTTATCTTCGGTGTTACTTCCAAATGGGGCAACAGCACCATGGCCGGTCTTGCGATCGGTCTTACCCTGGTCCTCATCCACCTGGTAGCCATCCCGATTACCGGCACCTCCGTTAACCCCGCCCGTAGTTTCGGTCCCGCGCTGCTGGCCGGAGGCAAAGCCCTGCAACAATTATGGCTGTTTATTGCCGCACCCATTGTAGGCGCTGTCGCTGCTGCAGTAGTATGGCGTGTACTGGATAAAGCCAACCCCGCGCCGGCGATCAATATCCCGCTGCCGGTTTCGCTCGAAGAGGCCACGAATTAAACCATTTTAGCCGGTTCGTCAGGAACCGGAACTTCTATAAAAAAGCTATAGGAAACGCAGTCGTTTTCTATAGCTTTTTTTGTTTATGGTCATGATGGAAAAATGGCTGGCTGCCCATCGCCGGGCGCAATTTGCAGCCGGAATATTTTTTATACAAATTATTGTAATAATGGATAAGTTTTTCTTTGTTTTAAGCGTTAGATTAAATATGTTTGTTCAGCCGCCTTTGTAAGAAATAGAATTTTGTTGCCGCCTTGCTCAACCGACAACTATATTAATTTCTTAATTCGATGCTAAAAAAAAATTCAATTGTTAACCGAGCGGAACAATCCGTAATTGCAGGTTGGGTTGTAAAATATAAGTGGCATTTCCTGTTTTGGATTTGTTATTTTATTTATGCCTTTATTACAGACTCCCTGCTTTATGGTAAATATGTATACTTTTCTAAAGAACTCCTGTTTTTTTCGACGCATAACCTGTTCCTATTTTATGCCTTTCTTTATGGTTTGAACAAGTTTTCAAACGAATCTCCGCTTACCATTTTTCATAGCTCACTTCGTATTGTTATCGCAATCTCTTGCTTCTGGGCTATCAGGGTTGTACTCAACTTCAGGATTTATCCTATTATGGATGCAGCCCGGGGAATAGAAAAAGAAACAATAGTTAATTATCAATTTGTAATTAATGGTTGTTTTTGGGTTACAGAGTATTTTGTAAAAGCTCTTGCTTATTTTTTTGTGATAAAGTATGTCAACAAGGAACGCCAGCACAGGAAGGTTCTTGAAGAGAAAATGGAACAGGAGCGTCAGCTGATTGAAAAACGTATTGAACAACAGCAAGCGGAGCAGCAACAAAAGGAATATGAACAGCGGGAAGCCATGTTCATTAACCTGGTTCATGAAACCAAAACGCCCATTACCCTCATCAATAATTATATCGCTGATCACATCGAGCTGCACGGTAGTTCCGATGAGTTGGAGATCGTCAAAAACAATGTCGGTAAGCTTAGCCGGGATGTTACCAATCTCTTTGACCTGGAGCGATTCCGGCATGGTGTGGAAATGTTCGATCACGATCAGCGGGTCGATTTTTCGGCACTGCTGCATACCGCCTGTGCGCAATTTGCGCTATACAGCCAGAAGAAAGATATCCGGCTCTGCGGCGATATCGGGGATGGGGTTATCATCGCTGCTGACCCGGTAGCTTTAACCCGGATCGTTAATAACCTGGTTGAAAACGCCATCAAATATTCAACGGCGGGTACAGAAATCGTTTTGACCCTTACAGCAACCGAGGACTGTGCCGTACTCAGGGTTGCCGATCAGGGGCCGGGGATCGATCCGGGGAATCTGGCGGATATCTTTACCCCTTATCACCTGCTTAATAAGTACAAGAAAAACGACCAGGGCATGGGGCTGGGACTACCGATGGTGAGCAATATCGTAGATAGCCTGGATGGTGAGCTCTCCATAAAGAACGGAGCGCAGCGCGGTACGGTGGTAACGGTTACCCTACCGATCGGGGCAGATGCGCCCCTGGCAGCAATAACCGGGCAGGAACCTGGTCTGGGCATGATCGAAGAACGGGAGCCTGTTGGCCGTAACCTCCTTGCTGAAGACGCCCCCCTTTTACTGGTTGTGGAAGATAATGCCGACCTGAACAGTTACCTGGTCCGCAAGTTAAGACAGCACTACAGGGTCCGTGCTGCAGCAAATGGCGCAGACGCGATCAGCCAGTTCAGGGAAGAAGTACCCGACCTGGTTATCAGCGATGTGATGATGGACCATATGGACGGCTTTGCCTTTGCAGAAACCTTGCAGCGCACACCCGCATGGTCGCATGTCCCGGTCATATTTCTTACAGCGCGGGCAACGGAAGTGGATAAAATGCGGGGTCTGTCTTTAGGCGCAATCGATTATATCGTAAAGCCCTTTGCCGTGGAGGAGTTGTTGAAAAAAGCCGGCGCATTGCTCCGCTATACCAACCGCCAGGAGCAGCGCCTGATCGAGGATTTGTACCATACTGCGAAGCAGATGAAACGCAAAGGCCATTACAGCCAACCTGACGAATTGCCCCTTGAGCCGGCAACCGGTGTGTTTGAAACCAAATGCCGCGATGCCGGCCTCACAAAAAGGGAAGTCGAGATCACCCGGCTTTTGATCGAAGGAAAGACCAATAAGTTTATTGCAGAAACGATCTTTATATCACCCCGGACCGTGGAGACCCATATCAGAAATGTTTATGAAAAGCTGCAGGTATCCAACAAGGTAGCATTGCTCAAACAACTGCAGTAGTATTTATTTCCCATTGAAATTCAGTCTTTTTTAGAGAAAATACGGGTAATTACGTAGCGAAAATACGGGTGTTTTGGTATTGTGTTTTGTTCCGCAGGCGGCTACATTTGTCGGGTCATATGATCGTTACGCCAGGTGTGATTGGCGTAACGGGATTATCGAAACAGCATCACACCTGGTTCGACGATCCGCGGGTAATAGCTATACCCGATGCCTGTACAAACCTTATCTCCCGGCAGTAGCTTGCGTCATCCTGGCATGGTGGCATGGAATATTTGCAATGAGCAAGGCGGCTATTCCTTACAGCGCAGCGGCGCAAGCGGCCGGTGGTGCGGGTGATACAGGCGACAAAAGGTATTAAGACACCCTACATGCGGGCGCAACGGCATTTCAGGTTGGCAACACCAGCCCTGCGACCTTGCATCGTAACAATCGTTAACTCAAAAAAAAGAACAAAAGATGAAAGTTCAAGCATTGAATTTCCCGGCAATTGAAGCGCTTCCTAAAAGCGGTATGCAAAAAATAAACGGCGGAGCAATGTCCCGTAAGGAAACACCCGCGGGTGAACATTATGGGCAGGCCTACGAATGTGACTCCGAATTGTACGATAATGGCGTGTACCAGAACACCACCTATACCTTCAAAAAGAGGGTAAACTAAAAGAGAACAAAAATCGGTTTAAGGTAGCCATGCTGCCTTAAACCGATCCCTTAAAATGATCCTTTAAAATTGATTCCTTATAATGACCGGACTCATCTTATTCGCGCTTCTTTTTGCAGGCAATATTGCCTTTGCTACGGATCATAATATTAAAGCCTATCTGACATTGGTCAATGAAGCGGAGCTGCTTATTTGCAATGATAAATTAAAGGAAGCGGTACAACATTATGACAAGGCCTTCTCATTGAAAGCCTCGCCTGTTGGGAAAGATTTATTAAACGCCATATTATGCACTTATCAATTAGATGATACCGGAAGATTTAAATCGTATGCTACCACTTTGCTGAAAAATGGTGCGTTTTCCAGTATCAGTAATTTCAGAAAATATATTGCGAAAGTTCCTGTTGGTCCGGACAAAGACAAGTACGGAAAGATATGGGATGATCTCAGCCGTAAAATTATACCTGGATTAGATACGGCCTACCGCAACCAGCTGATCAGGCTCGTGCAAGCTGACCAGGATGTCAGGCATTTTTTTGTAGGAAAGTACTACGGCGACTATAACAACGGCGGGAAAGATTCATTTAACGTTTTTGATTCGTTGAATGTAATCAAACTAAAAAAACTATTCGATACAAAAGGGTTCCTACGGAGGATAAAATCGGCTATGACCATAATTTTCCGGGCAACCCACCTTTATACGAATTAATTCTGCGGCACGACAGGGCCTGGACGAACAGGAAAACGCTGGATTCCATTTTCTATTTCGCAGTCGTCAACGGCGATTTCCCTGCACTGACCTATGGTTATTGGAAAGACCAGAGTTATGGTAATACGCACGACACCATCGCTTCCTATCAACAAGAATCTTATTCCCGATTTGGCACGGATGATCTTATTGTAATAGATGAGGTGTTGTATGTCGATCGCTTTAGCGAGTTAGATAAAAGCAAGATCAATAGGGCAAGAGCAGGTATAGCTATGAACTCGCTAGAAGAGGAAGTCGTAAAAGCCAGATTTCAAATGAAACACAAATACTACCGTTTCCTTGATGGAACAACTTTTCTTCAATGGGACGGCATGTCTCCAGAAGATCTGCAAAAGGTGAAAGACGAGTCTTATACTGATAATGATATCTCGTCATTTAATACCATAGCAAATAAAAAATGTGCGTACGGGCTGCAACACTAAATCAGACCTTATGATTATTATCCATGCGCTGGATAAAGGATCCATGGCGTTGCGGGTAACTGAGCAGATTTCGTGTGCTTCGGCCCTGATAGCATAGGAAGGTTTAAAGTACGAAGAGCACTACAGCTCTTTATTATCCTATTCTTTATGAAAAAACTTATTCTTTTGTTCAGCCTTGTGCTCATCATGGCAAACCGATCGGCCGCCGGCGTGGCTATGTATTCGGGCCTTATTCATGAAGCAGAATTGCTTATTTGCATGGAAAAGCCGGGATTGGCTTTGGAGCGCTTTAAGCGGGCCTTTTCCCTAGAAACACCATTAGGCAAAGACCTGCTCAATGCGCTGATCTGCGCTTACCAGGCTGGCGATACGGTTGCCTTTGCAACCATGGCAACCGCACTCCTTAAAAACGGGGCTTTTAGTGATGGCTGCGACTTTTATCGGTTTTTTGATAAAATAGACGGGCCCGAAAATAAAGAGTCGTATAAACAGATTTGGAAACGGCTGGTACAGGTAACACCAGTGCACATCGACCTTTCATACAGGCAAGCAGTGAAACAGCTCGTCCAGGCCGACCAGGATGTACGACATTACTTTATGGATAAACAAACCGGGAATTATAATGCTGTAGGAAGGGACTCACTTAACACTTTCGATTCCCTGAATACATTAAGGCTAAAGCGGCTTTTTGAGACCAGGGGCTTTCCAACAGAAGAAAAAATTGGTTATGATTACAGTTTTCCCGGCAACCCTGCTATCTATGAGATAATCATTCGTCATGACCGCTCCTGGACCAACAGGAAAGTATTAGATTCGTTTTTTTACCAGGCGACACGCGAAGGAAAGCTTTCCCCTACACATTACGGCTATTGGAAAGATCAGTCTTACTGGGCATTCGACGATTCCGCTTCTTCCTATCAGCAAACTCCATTCAGTCATTACGGAACAGACGCACTTGTTGTTATTAACGACACACTATACATTCATAAATACAATGGAACAGAAAAAGATAGGATCAATGCTGCAAGAAAGGAAATCTACGCGGATGCTCTCGACGAAATGGCAATGAAAGCAAATTACCAGTTTACGCATAAATATTTTAGAATCATTGATGGCACTTATGGTGTTTGGGACGGAATGCCGGATGAAGAGACCCGGAAGATCAGGCAGGAAGCCTACACAACAACTGATTTAAAAGCTTTACGGTATCAACTCGCTAAAAAATACGGATTAAAACACGATTAACCTCGCGACCTGTTATGATAGCTATTCAATCACACAGTGACGAAGCGAGCACCGATGATGTCATAGACTGGCTACTTTATCTCGGCGCGGATCGTATTAAGCGGCTGAACGGTAATGTATCGCTCAATAAGGAAACATTGAGGATCAATAACGATTCGGGACACAGCAGTCTTTTCGGCGAGCTTCAGGCTTATTGGTACCGGCGGGGCTACTTTACGCTCGACATACCCGATACCGGCAATCCATATCCGGCGGTAACCACCTATTTCGAAAAAGAGTATGAATATTATACCAATGGTACAGCGCATTTCCTGTCAAAACAACACAGCATTAATTCATTTTGCGATAATCATACCAACAAAATAACCAACCTGGTCGAAGCGGCTCGTGCAGGCCTATTGATCCCGGATACTTTAATCACAGCCGATGTAAAGGAAATAAAAGCCTTTGCCGCTTTATATCCCAGGATCATTACCAAGGCCATTGCCCATAATCGCATAGCGGCAACGATAGATAGCGATACCTATATCAACATTGCTGTCGACACCGCTATTTTTGACCGGGATATGATCGATGCGCTTTCAGCGGAGCAGCACTTTTTGCCCGCCGTTTTCCAGGAATACCTGGAGAAAAAGTATGAGTTGCGTATCTTCTATTTTCATGGCCGGTTGTACAGCATGGCTATATTTTCACAGTTAAATGAAGCGACCCGGATCGACTTCCGGAAACATGACCGGGAAACCCCCAACCGTTGTGTCCCTTATCAGCTGCCGGATGACCTGGAAAATAAATTGCGGTCGTTTATGCAACGTATAGCCATGAATAGCGGCTCCATTGATATGGTGGTAACGCCTTCCGATGACTATGTATTTTTAGAAGTCAACCCGGTAGGACAACTGCAATGGTTGTCGGGAAATTGTAACTATCCCGTTGAACGGGAAATTGCTAAATTTTTATTGCATGATCAGGAGACCGGAAACCGAACGACAGAAAATCATCGATGAATTCCTGGATTGGCTGGATGCCCATCGCCACAACTTACCCGTAAACGCGTCGACCTGGACCTTTCAACTGGTCGAAAAACGAACCGTTGCGGAGCAGGAGCTTGTTACATTAGGAAAGTACAATGCTCAAAAAGCCCGTTCCATCCCGTTTTACAAACCCTATACCAAGATTTTTAAATTCTGACATGGACTATTTGTTGTTGTACAGTAATTGCGTCCTGGTTAAAGGGGCGAACCGGGCTACCATCTGCGATCTGCAAAAAGGTGATATTTACCCTGTCCCTAAATTGCTTGCAGACCTGTTCCAGGAGGATCGCGCCCTGGACCTTGCACTGTTAAAAGAGCAGGTACAAGATGAAACTGCCTCCTGGCTGCTGCAGCTTATCGATACTTTAGTCGCAAGTCAGCTGGCATTTTATTGTAACCGGCAGGAACGGAAGCGTTTTCCTGCATTACACACCGAATGGCTTTTCCCCGCCCATGTATCGCATTGTATTCTGGACTCTGCAACGGGCCGGTTAGATTATTTTACGGAGTCCTTTATCGCACAGCTGGGTAAGCTGTGCTGCAATTTCCTGCAACTCCGTTTCTTTGGTACTCCCGCCATAACCCATTTGGAGCATATATTAAGACTGATAAAAGACGCGCAGATTAAGTCGGTAGAGATCCTCGTGCCCTGGAATGCGGCATACGAAAATGCGCATACTTATGCGAAATGGATCAACGAATATAAAAAGATAAGCAGCCTCATATGCTGGGGCGCACCCTCGACCCATGTGGTAATACCCGGTGTGGAAGCTATGGGATACCTCCTGTATACCGGCGAGCAGATCAATACCGCAACACATTGCGGTATCATCAACCAGGGGCTGTTTTCAACAAATATAACCACCTATACGGAATCGCTTCATTTCAATAGCTGCTTAAACAGGAAGATCAGTATAGATGTACAGGGGAATATCAAAAACTGTCCTTCGATGACCGATAGCTTTGGGCATATAACAGACACTTCCCTTTCCGAAGCGCTCAACAAACCCGGCTTTAAAAGGTATTGGCATATTACCAAAGACCAGATCGCTGTTTGCAAAGATTGCGAGTTCCGCCATGTATGTACCGATTGCCGGGCCTACCTGGAAGATCCGGAAGATGCCTGCAGCAAGCCGTTAAAATGTGGATACGATCCCTATACGGGTGAATGGGAGGAATGGAGCCAACATCCCATGAAGCAAAAAGCGATCGCGTATTATTTTTAAGCAGGACCAGTTTCTTTCCCCAAAAACATCATTCATCATGCGTTTGTGGTTACCTTAGCCGGCGGCAAATACCTGGGCGAAGGCAACGCCGCAGCCACCCTGCGGTGTATAAAGGCACACCTGCCGCTAGACACCTGCCGCTAGACATCGGACCGGCAAGGCCGGGCACAGCAGATCGGTCCGGATAAAATCTTTGATGAATACAATGAAAAATCAACTCCCCCCTGCCTTATGATGACCCACCAGGATTTAGAAAGACAACTGAGCGACCGGTGTGAAAAGCTGGACCTTAAACAACAGGCCTTCGATGGATTGGCAGCCCTATTGGCCGATGAACAAAACAGGGTAGAAGATGTTTTTGCCGGCTTTGACCCCAGGGACATAAAGCCGGTGTTTGAAGGCTTTAAATACGTGATTGATCAGCCACACCGGCCCGCGGTGATCAGGACAAGAATCAGGCTTTATGGCCCGCATGGGACAGACAGTTTTCCACCTATCGGGTATTATGAACTTGAAACAGATTTTGAGGGTAATATACTCGATGATTTTTTCGTGATGGAAAAGGAGCGATACGTCGACGACCTTGCCATCATCAGCCATTTCCGGGATATGAACCAGGTACTTCCGCCCGGGTACCTTAAAAGAAATTATATCCAATACGAATATGTGGCCTATGTTTCGCTGATCGGGACCCTGTTTGCCAGTAAGCAGTTTAATGCAGCCTACCGGTTTGTACAAAGGGCCCGGGTTTACCTGCAACATACCGATCCTGCAAAGTTCGACCAGCAATACCTGCAAAAAAGCCGTCACTTTATAAAAATGGTAGCGGATTACCTGGAAAAAAACAACCTGGCAGACACCGCATGGCCGGACAAAAGATAACCCAAACGACACAGGCCCGGCATCACGCCGGGCCTGGGGTTTTATAAAAGTTTTACCGGTCAGATCAGGCCGCTTTTTCTTCTTCTTTTTTCTCTGGCACCGCCAGCGATATGATCACCGACAACAGCAATACCCCGCCTACAATCGCCAGCGACAGCGGCGAAGAGATGTGTACAAAAGGGGAAATGACCATTTTTACACCGATAAAGGTGAGGATAACAGCCAGGCCATATTTCAGGAAGCGGAACATATGGATAAAGTTGGCCAGCAGGAAATACAGGGCCCTTAAACCCAGGATAGCAAAGATATTGGAGGTATAAAGAATAAACGGATCGTCGGATATGGCGAAGATGGCCGGGATGGAATCGACGGCAAACAACAGGTCGGTAAACTCGATTACGCCTACTACCACGAGCAGCGGTGTCGCCATTTTGATCCCGTTCTCGATCGTAAAGAATTTATCGCCATCGAAATTGCGGCTTACTTTAAAGAAGCGGTGCACGATACGCGCGCCTGGACTTTTGGTAAAGTCTTTCTCCTCGTCGTCGTCCTCGCCGGCAAATGCAGATTTGATACCGGCATAGATCAGGAACAGGCCAAAGAGCAGTAAGACCACATTGATCCGCATACTCATACCAAACAGGGTCATGGTAGGCAGGTAAGTAACATTGATAAGGCCTACCCCGGCAAAGATAAAGATGGCCCGCATGACCAGGGCGCCTATAATACCCCAGAACAGCACTTTATGGTGCACCTCCTTGGGCACATTAAAGAATCCGAATACCAGGATGAATACAAAGAGGTTGTCGACCGACAGGGCTTTCTCGATCCAGTAGGCGGATTGGAACTGGGTAAATTTCTCGAAAGCGATCTCGGGCGAATCGGCTCGGAATACCAGGTAGATCACGCCGCTGAAGAGCATGGAGAGCGAGATCCAAACGAGTGACCAGACCAGCGCTTCCTTATTGGAAACCGCATGACTTTTTTTATTGAACACGCCGAGATCGAGCAACAACATGATTAATACCACTACGGCAAATCCGGCGATAATACCGGGATGGCTAAGCATCGAGACCTTTTTATCCATTTTTGTTTTTTATTAATTTGATTTATAGGTTACTTATTTATTCGCCATGGTGACGATCACTACCCTGCCCCCTTCCTCTTTGGAAAGCAGCAGTTTTTTACCATCGGTCAGCTCGACCATACTGCCCAAAGGTATTTCTTTATCTTCTGTAATGTCCTTTAAGGAATCTAATTTTTGATTGACCAGCACCCAGCGGCCCTGGTGGAAGGTAAAATAGCCCACCGGCACCTTTTGTTCCTGCGTCAGCTTCTCATTACGGATCACATTCCGGTTGGCATGCCACTGGAAAAGATATTGATTGCTGTAGACCATCAACCGCTGGTTCTCGGGCTTCCATACCGATTCGCGGAACTGGTAGTAGAGGTCCAGCACCGGCAGGGTACCTTTATGCGGCGTGCCGCAAAACGGGCAAGCCGGCCTGTTGGTATTATCGAACACATACCACTTCTGGTCGCAGGCCGCATTACTGCAGGGCTGCATCAGGTCGGTCGTTTTCAGCAGGGCATCTTCCCATTCATTGGCCGTGGGCCGTTGCATCGGGTTATGCAGCCCGTCTATAAAAGCACGGTCAAACAAGGCTTTCAGGTAAGGTCCCGTAATGGTATAGGGCACTTTAGTCACATCGGCCCAGGGCAATTCTTTCGGATTAAGCTGGTTGAGTTTCGGCCTGTTGCTTTTATCGGTCGGGTGTTCGATAAACAAGGCCCGTTCTCCCATCGCCAGCAGGTCGTCTTTTTCGGTATCCAGGTCGTGTATCTTGCCGCCTTTAAGCGGGTGCCGGTACAGGAGGTACATATAGATCATTACTGCCAGGGCATGCAGATCGGTAAGCCTGTTGGGCAGTTTGCGGTTGGGATCCTTTACATCGAGGTGCTTGGACGATAGTACTTCGGGGGCGATAAAATCGGCGGTGCCGATCACATCGGGCGGGAACAAACCCGGTACTACCAGGCCATCGATATCGATAATGGCGGCCGTGCGGCTTACGGGATCTACCAGCACATTTTTATACGACAGGTCGGAATGCGCCAGGCCCGCGGCATGCAGCCGTTTTACCCCCCGGGCGATATTCACGCAGACCTGGAAATAGCTGAGCCAGTTGCCCAGCTCCGATTCGTCGAGGCGCAGGGGAAATTGCTTATTCCGGAACTTGGGCGAGGCAAACCATTTGCCTTCTTTTTCCTTACCCCGGATCAGGTCGCTGGTGGCATAACCTTTCCGGAAAAAAAAGTTCTGGTTATAGGTCGGGACTACGATCCCGATCTTACGGTCCAGCTCCACCACATCGGTAGGCCAGGAGTACAGGTCTTTATAATAATTGCCGCCTTCTTTGTTGAAGAAACTGTCGTAGTACTGCGTCACAATCTTGATCAGCCGTTCGCGCGAGTTAAAGTCCTGTACATCGCGGTAAAAAGCGACCACATACGAACGGTCGGGGCTGAAGTAAACATCCTTCATGCCGCCGCGCATAGGCTCGCCATTGTCTACGTACTGGTAGGTACGGCCTTTGGTTATAATAGAACCTGCTGTTCTTGTAATCATAGGTACGAATATTGTCACCTGCAACGGTATACGGGCTGCGGTGTATATCTTTTTAGAATATGATGACCAGGGTACGGTCGTCGTGGTTACCAGGGCTCCAGAAGTCCATCCATACCGACAGTTCGGTAGCGATATCCGGGTTATCCGCGTCCAGGTTTACCCTTGCCAGGTCGGCATTATCGCCTTCCAGGTCACGCAGGAAACCATCCCATTTGCTGACCTGCTCGAGGTTGGCTTCTACTTCGAATTTCGGGTCGTAGATGCCGTCGGTCATCAGCATCAATGCGGTAAAGTCTTCGACAAACTTAAAGCCGAACCGGCCCGACAGGTCGTCCCGGAAGATCTCCGGCATCGTGATAAATCTTGTTCCACCGCCAAACTCGCCTACATCCAGCTTATTCATGAGGTGCACAGCCGACCGGTCTTTGCTGATCAGCCCAATGGGGCAATCGCCTACGCCGAAGGTCAGCACGGCATAACCGGATTTATACTTTTTAACCAGGGCAAAAATAAGTGTTGCATGAAAGTCGCGGATCCCGGCGCCCTGTTCTTTGGCAAAGGCCTCGATCTCCTTGTAGGCCTGCTGCGCAGCGCCACCCAGCGCCTGGTAAATGTGCAGGCTTATCTTCTTTTGCAGGTCGGTGCCGGTATTTGTGTTATACGCTTCGAGCAAGGTGTCGAGTTCGGCAAAGTCGCCGCCTTCGGCCTTATTGCCCAGGTATTGCACCACGGTATCGCAGGCGATACGGGAACCCTGCCGGGAAAACTTTGCACTGCCTGCGCCATCCGATACGGCCACTACGCTCCAGCCGCTTGTTGCAAAATGGGCAAAGGCAAAATCATCGTCGCGGAAGGCGCCGGTATTGGCATGGGAGCGCCCGCGCTTGGAGGCCGCTACGATATGCCGGTCGCCCAAAGGCGCCGAAACTGCCGTCTCGTCGGCCTTCCAGAAAGGATCTGTATTATCGGAAGGCGTAGTTTTCCACAACGACTTCGGATCAGGATTAATGATCAGCGGGATCAGTTTTTCATTCGGTACCGCATCCTCCGCTTCGCCGGTTACTTTAAATTTCAACTTCAGTTTAAAATCACCGTTCTGTTCGGGTATGCCCCGGATCTGTTGTGTTTCGGGATCGTAGGCAAGCCCGATCGCTTCCAGGCCCTCCAGTTCGAGCAGCACGAGGTCCTGCCAACCCCAGCCGGTTGTATCCAGCTGTGCGCCGTATACCTTGCCCACCGTGCCATTGGGTATCATTACCTGCTGTCGCTTTATATCGTTGATCCGGTTGTTTAATGACCATGCATCCATAAGTAACTGTTGCTTGCGCAGGATGTCGGTAGCGGCTTCAAGATAAGATGCATTGCTGCAAAATTCCTCAAAAAGCGCGGCCTGGTGCGGCGCCACGGGCATCTGCTTGACTTCGAAAAGCTTTTCTATATATAATTTCGGATCCATATTGTTGTTACCCCTGTGTCCTGTTTACATCAAAACCACCTTCGCCGATACCGTAAGTACCCTGTGTACCGCACCAGGGGCAAGTACTTACCTGTTCTGCACCGATACAGTGTATCTTGCCGCAACTGCACATCGCAAAACCGATCTGGTTACCACAACAAGGACAGGTAGGACTGCCGATCAGTTCGTCGCTATTGATCCTGGCGCTGCCGGCGCTCTCGTCGGAAAGCTCGTAATAAACCTGGTCTACCTCGAAAGCCCCGACCAGCCTGTAGGCCAGCGTATCGAACTCCATACCGTCGAAACCCGAAGGGTTAAGGCTTTTGCGGTATTTCATCAGGTAAGGCCGTTTACTGTTCTGGCATTTGGCGGCCAGCACCACGTAGTTATTATCGGTATAGTGGTTGCCGTAGGCAGGCTCTACCGGGTCTATTTTGCTGAGGGTCGAGTCATCCAGTTTGGCCAGTTCAAAGCCCGATCCGTTCTGGTCTACCCTTTCGCTGGAGGTCTTGATGGAATCGGTTACCCATTTAAAGAACTGTTTATAGGCAGCCGCATCGGTATTGTGAAACAGCAATACATAATCCGTAAGCTCGCGCAGCACGCGGGTATCGGTTTCGCTGCCAAAAGAAACGGCAACCATATTGGCCGTACGCTGCCAGTTCTGTTTCCATTCGGTAATGGCCTGTCGCGTATCGTCGGTTGGCACACCGTCGGTAAACAAAAAAACGATGGGCTTCCAGTCGCCTTTCTGCTCGTAGGTGGTCTTCACGATATTACGCCGGAGCTCATACATCAGGTGGCCCAGGCCCTTGCTCAGGGCCGTTCCGCCACCAATGGGGAACCGCGGCGGATAAAAGTTGATGATCTCCTGCAGGGGCACCAGCGTTTTGGCCTGTCCTGCAAATACGATAATCGATACCCATACGGTCTCTATCGCATAAGGGTCTGTTTTAAGCGCCTGTATAATGGTAGCCAGGCCTTCTTCGACCTGTCGGATCGGTTCGCCGACCATGGATTCGGAAACATCGATCAGGAAATAAATCGGAAGTCTTCTCATGTTATCCCATATTTACAGAGTGCAGGTACACCGTACCCGGACCCGTGATTTTAAGCATACTAAAGCCTTCTCCACCCAACAGGTTTTTACCCGAAAAGTGAGCATCCATGCGGGATTGCATATCGGCGTTCATAGCGATAAAACTTTTTTCATCCACATAAATAGTTTCGCCCGGCTTCAGGTCGAGGTTAACGGGCGAACCCAGCACATCGAGGAATACGGTGCAAAAGCCGGTTATCTTTTGCAGCACGGGGCCATTGCCACCGATAAACGATGCGATGTTTAACTTGAAATCGATATCTACCTTATCGGAGGAGGCCACGTAATAGCCGGCCCTGCAGATAATGCCGTTGTTCAATAATTTGAGGTTCACGGGCAACAGGCCTACCTTTCCGCCCAGCATCAGCTTTTTAGGACTGTTGTGTCGGTTCTGCAATTCCACCTGGAACATGCTCTCGCCCGACAGCTTGCGCTTGATCAGGCCCGCCACACCTTTATCGAGCACGTTAAGCGTCGATACGATCCCTTCTTCATAATAGATCAATGCGCCCTTTTCACAATAGAAACGTTCCTGGGGCTCCAGCTCCACCTGCAGGCTTTTATAGTCATGCCCGATTAGTTTTACATTCATATCCGGCTGCCGTTAAATAACAAGATGTACTTCGGTGGGCGGCGGCGGCAAGGCCACGCTTTCCACGGTGCCCATACTTTTGTTGCCTTGTTCGATCGTATCGGATACCCATTTAAAGAACTGGCGCAACGTATTGGTATCGGCAGTATCGAGATGTACTACCGTGCCGGTAAGTTCCTTGAGCATCGAATCGTCGGCCAGCTGGCCTGCGGCACAGCCTACCATAGCGCCGAAGTGCAACGATTTTATTTTAGGTATCATCTCGCGGTACAACTGTATATCCGAAGGTTTGCCATCGGTAAAGAGGAAGAACAGTGGCCGCCAGTCGCCTTTTTGCGTATCGGTTCCTTTTCTTACCTCGGCTGTTACTTTCTGGTAAATAAGTTCGAGCCCTTTACCGGTATTGGTAGGGCCGCTTTGCGGACAGGTGATCTCGGGCAACTGGAAGTTGACCAGCTCAGTAAGCGGCACCAGCTCTTTCACTTCACGATCGAAGGTCACGATACTGATCCAGAGCGAATCCAGGGCTTGCGCATCGCTGCGTAAAGTATTGATCATACCGCTCAGGGCATTGTTCAAAGCCTGTATCGGCTCGCCGAACATAGATCCTGAAGTATCCAGTAAAAAATAAACAGGTAATCGTCTCATGTTGTAAAAGGCTTAAACCACGATATTTAATTCAGAAGGCGGTGGCGGCAATTCGTCGAGGCCGGCCACTTCCTTACCACTGTGTTCGATTTTGGTGGAGCTTACCCCGATCGATGCGCTAACCCAGGTAAAGAACTTACCGATGGTGTGGGTATCAGCGGTATCCAATCTTACCACGTTATCGGTAACCTGTTTCAGCACACCGGTATCGGCTTTAGGGCCTGCTGCGCAAGCCACGGTGAGGGCTGTTTTACGCTTCCTGAATTCGGCCAGGCCGCTTTGCCAGTCGTCGGTAGGCATGCCGTCGGTCATCAGGAATACCAGGGGTTTCCAGTCGCCTTTCTGCTCCATGGTAGTACGTGCTACTTCGTTATCGATACAGGTTGCGGTGAGGCGCAGCGCTTCGCCAAGCGCCGTAGTGCCGGTAACCCTGATATCGGGTACCTGGAACGATGCCAGGTCGGTAAGCGGCACCAATTGACGGGCCGCACTATCGAAGGTAATGATACTGATAAACGCGGTCTCTATCGCCTGCGGGTTCTGGCGCAGCGAACTGATCATCAGTTGTACGCCGTTCTTTACCGCCTCTATAGGTTCGCCGTTCATTGAACCTGAAGTGTCCAATAAAACGTATACCGGTAGTCTTCTCATATTTTGGATGTTAGGGGTTAGATGTTGGATGCTAGGTTTTAGATGTTAGGTGTCAGATGTTAGATTGAGTATCAGGTATCAGGATGTTGCTGTTAGGCTTTAGATGTTAGTTATCAGATGTTAGATGTTAGATGGAGCAAAGCCGGCTAATCGGGGAGCCCCTTCGCTGCGTGGTGTTACTCCACTAAAGCCGGCTAACCGATGAGATCCTTCGCTTCGCTCCCGATGACACCCGCCTACTCCATACTCACTACTTCACTACTCACTACTTCACTACTCACTACTCACTACTCACTACTCACTACTTCACTACTCACTACTCAATACTCAATATTCAAAATTCAAAATTTAAAACTATCAACCTACTCAATTCAAAACTCAAAATTTAAAACTCAAAATTCAAAACTATCCCACGCTCAATTCAAAACTCAAAATTCAAAATTCAAAACTCCTAAAGCGCATCCGTATTCAGCATGGCTTTCAGGATATTGGCCTGCACATCGAAATCATTCATAAAGTCCATAAAGTCCATGCCATCTACTTTTTCGTGGTACTCGGCCAACAGCTTCAGGATATCTCCGGGTATATGCGTCTTCATCTTTGGCGCCTGCTGTTCCAGTTGCAGGTTCTTTTCGGAAAGGTCCTGCACCGTACGGGCTCTTTTGGAATAAGCCTGTGAAAGATCAATGCCACTTATCTTTTCCTCATCGCATTCCAGGAACAGGTTACGCGCCGGGTAAAAAATAAAATAAACCGCTTCCTCCGCCATCCGGTATACCTCGGCCGTCATACTGCCGGCTTTCAGTCCGCAGTAGAACAAATTGCTGAAGTTGTGACGGCATTGCAGTCCCATCAGTTTCTTCCCGATAATGCCGTAACCGTTTTTGTATACCGCATCCGGATCGAAGGCAATAAGTTCGTAAAAGAAATCAATACCGACTTCGTAAAAGAAATCGCCGGCATAACGGGCACTGAACTGGCTTATATTTTTTCCGAAAGGAAAGTCGGTCGACAAGTCGGAAAGATTCTGGTACAGCTTGTTCAGCGACAGGTTGATCTTTGCCGTTTGCTTTTGCTGCGCAAACTCGAAGCTTTGTTCCGTGCGCATGGCATCGTTGATCTTTATGATCAGCTCTTTGTTCAACTCGATCTCGTCGAATACCAGGCTTACATTTTTCTCGTTGGTCTTTTTGATCTTACGCAACAGGTCGAGCACACTTTCAGTAAACTGCAGGTGAAAAAGCTCCAGTTTATGGATATCCAGCTCTGGGTTATGCTCAAACATTTTATGGATAACCTGCGTACGGATATAAATCTTAAAAATAACCTCCTCTTCAAAAAAGGCGGCAAGCAATTGCAGCTTGCTGATTACTTTTAAGGAATCACTCAATATCTTCTTCTGGTTATCGTCCATCAGGGTCCATCAGGGTTTACTAGTTGGTCCGGGTAACATTCTTCTTCAGTTCCGATTCCAGGTTCTGGAGTTCGGTACTCAACACTTTACGGTTCTGCGTACCTTCTTCATGAATCCGTTTTACTTCGTTCAGCGTTTCGATCAGCGACTGCGTCGTTTTCTTCAATGTGTCGAGCGACACCACGGTTTTCTCATTCTCGCGGGCCACATCGATACTATTCTGTTTCAGCAGCTCGGCATTTTTTTCAAGAATGGTATTCGTCGTTTCGGATATCTTTTTCTGCATCTCCACGTTGGCCTTCTGCCTTTGCAGGGCCACAGCAATGGTCAGCTGGTTTTTCCATACCGGTATGGTAGTCGATACAATGGATTGCGCTTTTTCGGCGATCGATGTATTGTTGTGTTGCACCACGCGGATCTGTGCCAGCGACTGCAACATAATAAAACGGACCACCTTCATATCGGCCAGCCGTTTATCAAGCCGGTTTACGAAATCGCGCATATCGGAAATCTCGTAATCGTTGTAGTTCGCAGGGTTAGCGTCCATTTCAGCCAGCTTTGCACTCAGTTCCTGGTGTTTCAGGTGTGCCGAAATAATCAGGTCTTCCATCTGTGCGATATAAGCCACATTGCTGTCGAACATGGTTTGCAGCGAACTGTTGTCCTTAATGGAATTGAGCCTGCCGGCCTTGATCTTATTCGTGATCTTATCGATATTGCCGACAACGGTATCGTATTTCTGGAATAGTTTTTTGGTATCGAATACCAGGCGTTTCAGGAAAGGTATTTTAGACAGGAACTGCTGAAAGCCGCTCTGGTTCAGCTCATCCACATCTATATAGTTCAATTCGGTAAGCAGGTTATTGATTTCGGTGCCTACTTCGCCGGAGTTGAAAGTACGTACCGATGTCAGGAATTCGTTACTGTACTTCTCCATAGACTGTTGCACCTCTACGCCAAAATTAAGGATAGAGTTGGTATCGCCGGGCACGAGGCTTTTGTTGAGCTCGCCGAATTTGCGGGCTTGTTCCGGGGTCATGGCCGACACATCTACGTTGCCGTCCTTGTCTACCTTTGCCAGTGCGGTATTCGTACTGTTATTACTTGTTTCCATAGCTTAATGCTGATTAGGGAATAAAGTTATCATTTATTGTCTATTTAACGGGTAATAAAACCGTTAATTACAGGAAGAGGCCGGTTGGGTACCGGCCTCTTATCTTGTGCCGCAATGCCCCGGCAGCGCATCACCTGCCCGCCGGGTTTGCCTGCTAGTTATATTTGTTCAGGTATTCCTGTAAACCACCTTTCATACCCATACCTACCGCTTCGAATTTCCACTGACCGTTGCGGTTATAGATACGTCCGAATTCTACAGCGGTTTCGATCGAGAAATCTTCGTCCAGCTCATATTTCACCATCTCGTTGTTCTGTTCGTCGAAGATGCGGATAAAAGAGTTGCGCACCATACCGAAGTTCTGCCGGCGGGCTTCGGCTTCGTGGATAGTAACCACGATGCAGAGTTCGCGGGCTGCAGGACTGATTTTGGTAAGGTCGACCTTTACCTGTTCATCGTCGCCATCGCCTTCACCGGTAAGGTTATCGCCGGTATGTACGACCGCCTCGTCGGGCGATTGGGTATTGTTGTAGAATACGAAATGCGCATCGCTTACCAGCTTGCCGTTTTCGCCCAGGATAAAGATAGAAGCATCCAGGTCGAAACCTTCGCCGGTGCTGGTGTTATTGGTATCCCAGCCGAGACCTACGGTAAATTTAGGCGCGTTCAGGTTTTCACGCTGGCCTTTTTGCAGATTAATTGCCATAGTTGATATGTTTCGTTATTTGAGTTAGGTTTTGGGTATAATCTTCCATCAGGTGATAATTGTTACCGATGGCATAATGCACCATTTCGGGGAGCCGCTCTTCCTTAAGCGCAGCAATAAATGCCATCAGGTCGGCCGATTCAGACTTCAGGATGTATTTGATGATGCGGGTGTTCATGATAAAGTTATCGTCATTGATCACGGCTACCAGGTCGTTGCGTTCCTTGATGGAATAATAGTTCAGGTAATTTTCAAAATTGGCGGGGATCTCTTTGTTCGTCAGCTGCGCATAATATACAAACATAAAACGGCCCTGGATCTGCTCCTGCTCCAATTGTTTTTTAATAATAAATTCATGCCCGCCGGTGATCTTGATATCGTCGATAAACAACACCATCCGGTTCTCCAGGAAACGCCGGTCGAGGTGGTAGGTGTCGGACGAGATCAGGCGGATGCGTTCCTCATGATCGAGGTTACCATAGTCCACGCTATAGGTCTTATAACGATGGATCTTGGATTGCAACAGGGCTTTCTTTTTATGTTTGAAAAGAAAACGGTTTACCTCTTCCATGAAAAACAGGGACATGGCATTGGAAGCCGTCGGTATGGCATTGTAAGGACTCGGTGCAAAGACGATATCCTCCTCAGCAAGCAGCGCATCGCCGTGCGTAGCTACAAAATGCCTGCCCAGCTCACATCCGAAGTCTTTGGCGATGACGCCATCGCCGAACTTGAACCGGCTATACTGCGCAGCATCAAATGGCAATTCCTCGGGATTGCTGATATCGTGTCTTGCAAAAACGGAATACATTAATTTGAAAATAAATTACTCAATAGGTTATGTTGGGTATCGACCAGTACAGAACGGAACCCGAACTGCTGTGCCCCGTTATAGTCAGCTATCGCATTGTCGCCCACATGCAGTACCTCTTCTTTTACTACCGTTCCGTATTGTTTTACGCGGGTCCATACCTGGTCGTACATATCGGCCGACGGTTTGGAACAACCCGTTTCGTCGGAGTAAACCTGGAAATCGAAATAAGATCCGATGCCCAGTACCGGCAACAATTGCCGCAGGGTACTGCCTAAAATGAAACCGGTATTGCTCAGTATGTTTACCGAACAGCCCTGGTCCTTTATAGCCTGCAATACGGTAACGGTGCCCTTATCGATCAGTTGCGGATGATGCCGGAAAAAGAGTTGTTCCATTTCGTGGTAATAACCCTGCATATCGCCTGCCGTAATGGTTTCGATCGATACGCCCAGGTGATCCAGTATCAGGTACAGCATTTCGGTTTGCTGCAGGTTGCCACCCGTTTTTTCGTTGATGCGGTTAAACAACAGGTCGAAATACCGGAAGGCCTGCGTAACGGTTTCTGCAGGTCGACTGATGTCGAAGTAACGGGCAAACAGTTGGTTCCTGAGGGGCTTAAACACAGGATCGGATTTGATCAGCGTAAGCCACAGATCAAACGATACGTGCTTAAGCCCTCGTAATAATTCCATTACTGGTAGGTGTAAGAAGATTTCAGGATGTCCACGAAGCTGTCTGTAGCCTCTGCATTGCCCAGGGCACGGAACTTCCAGCCGTTGTCCTTGCGGTACACTTCTGCAAATACCATACTGCACATATTGTTATAGGTAGCGTCGCCCGACATGGAGAACCGTGCTATTTCCTTACCCCTGGCGTCGACCGCGCGGATAAAGGCATTGTCTACCATACCAAAATGCTGGCCGTTCTGGCGGCCCTGGTAAATGGTTACCAGGAATACGATTTTCTGGTATTTCTGATCCAGTGCATCCAGCTTTACGATCACCTGTTCGTCATCGCCTTCGCCTGCACCGGTACGGTTGTCGCCGGTAAGCCATACATGGCCGGAAGGGTGTTTCATGGAATTGAAGAAGATCACATCTCCCTGGTAAAGGCCCATGGAACGGCCATCATTGGTTTGCACCGTACGGCCCAGGTCGGCCACCTTACCGTTGGCATCCAGCAGGAAGGCTACCGCATCCAGGTCATAATCCGCTTCCTTGTTACCGCCCATAAGCTTACCCAGGAAACCGCCGCTCTTTTTCTGGCGGATATCCCAGCCCAGGCCGACAGTTACCTGTGAAAGATCAAACTCTTCTCCTTTATCATTTTTGCGCAGGTCGATCGTCTGACCTTTAACTAAATTAATTGCCATAATGTATTTTGTTGAATAGTGATAGTGATTATTTGATAACCTGGCCGGTAAAATATTTGGATACGAAAAATGCGAGGTCTTCTTTATAACCAACGCCGGAGGCTTCGAATTTCCATTGATTTTCGCGCCGGTACAGGCGGCCGAATTCTACCGCGGTCTCGATCGAGAAGTCTTCGCCGAGCTCGTATTTAGCGATCTCCTCACCGGTACCGTCGTCCACGATACGGATATAGGAATTGCGTACCTGGCCGAAGTTCTGCTTGCGTTGTGCCGCTTCATGGATCGTTACCACGAAAAGAATTTCTTTAATACTGCTATCCACCTTTGACAGGTCTACGATCAGCGATTCGTCATCGCCATCGGCACTGTTGCCACCGGTAGGATCGTCGCCGGTATGATGCAGGGCTGCATCGGGCGAGTCGGTATTGCCATAAAAGATAAAATATTCTTCGGCAGGGATGAGCCGTTGCTCATTGATCATAAATGCCGAGGCGTCGAGATCGAAGGCATAGCCGGTACCTTCATTAGGATTCCAGCCCAGGCCCACGGTCATTTTGAGCAGGCCGATATCGATCTTCTGGCCTTTTTGCAGGTTGATTGCCATGATTGTTTTCTAGGGTTTAAGACCTTGTAAAAATAGGGAATTTTCGCGCGCGAAGCAGCAAGATAAATCAGTACAAAAGTCTGGTTAGGTATCTATTGCTGCAATAATAACGGAATTGAAATAATGCGGCAAAAAACTTCTGTTAATATTTAGGTCGATTTTAAGCAGATAGCCCCGCAACCCGGATGATCGCCGGATCCATATGTCCCTAAGTGCTGCTTGTAGCGTCCCAATACTATTCGTTGTATCTCGCTACGAATCTACCTAGCTTAGCAGTTACTATCATTTGCAGCAGTGGAATACGTTTTTTTCTCGCAGCGATACGGCGACGCAGCGAACGACTTTATATTGGTCGTAACATCTGGCTACCAATCGCGTAGACATGCTTTGCTCAACACCGGTTACATACACTGCCAGGACGTCAAGCCAGGAAACAACCAAACATACCGACCTTTAGAAAAAGGGCGTTAATAAAATGCTGCAGGACGCCGTATAGAAAGAAATACAGTTCCCACAGTCTGGCCCTGTACTTTAGTTCGTTCGTCATTCCTTAGTCCATTTTTAACTACCGCCCGGACTTATTTCTTTTAGGCGTACAAGGCATTTTTAGCACTTTTTCTACAGTCTTGATTTTTGCTTCTTTGTATTAAGACAAAGAAGAATAAAAAAATCAGGGTAGGTATACCGGTGTCCCTCAACTTTGCCGCTTGCCCCACAACAGCAGCCAATGGGCTGTATTACAAGCCGGGCAATAGACAGCGCTCGTAGCGAGACGCTACAAGCAAGTATGTGTACCGGTAAAAACAAAGACCGTCCCCCGGTGAAGGAGAACGGTCTTTTATAAAAATTTGAACGATTGGCCTTGTATTGTTTACTTTTTAGCGCCACCGCCGGCAGGCTTGCGGCCACCCGCACCACCTTGTCCGGGGCCACCAGGACCACGACGACGTGCACCAGCTGCACCAGCGCCACCGCCAGGTTTACCAGCGCCACGTTTGTCTTTTTTATCATCTTCGTCCATATCCAGGCCGCGCATACGCTCTGTTACTTCCTCCTCAGTTTCTTCAACTTCGAGTTCTTTATTCTGAGCGCGCTCTTCGATACCTTCGATGATCGCAGCGATCAGGTAGTTGGTAACGATAGCGATAGATTTGGTAGCATCATCATTCGCAGGGATAGAGAAATCTACTTTTGTAGGATCGCTGTTGGTATCCACCATAGCGAAAGTAGTGATGCCCAGGCGTTTTGCTTCAGCCAGTGCAATGTGCTCGTGGCTGATATCCACGATGAACAGTGCAGCAGGAGTACGGCCCATCTGTGCGATACCACCCAGTACTTTTTCCATTTTCTGCTTGCTGCGGTCCAGGGTCAGGCGCTCCTTTTTAGTTACGCTGTCCAGGGTACCGTCGTTCAGCATTTTTTCGATGCTCTGCATTTTCTTAACGCTCTTACGGATCGTCTGGAAGTTGGTCAGCATACCACCTAACCAACGCTCGGTAACGTAAGGCATATTTGCTTTGGTAGCCGCTTCAGCAACGATTTCCTTAGCTTGTTTTTTAGTAGCAACGAACATGATTTTCTTACCGCTTTTAGCGATAGATTTCAGTGCTGCTGCGGATTCCTGCAGACCATCGATCGTTTTGTTCAGGTCGATGATATGAATGCCGTTTTTCTCCGTGAAGATATAAGGCAGCATTTTAGGATTCCATTTTTTCTTTTGGTGTCCGAAGTGAACGCCTGCTTCCAGCAACTGCTGATGTAATGATTTATTTTCTTCCATTTTTTGGAAAATTGAATGAGTTGATAATAATTTGAAAATAAGCTTATCCTCATTACTGCTGCCGGGGCAGCAATAACCGGATTAACGTTTAGAGAACTGGAAGCTACGACGTGCTTTAGCTTTACCGAATTTCTTACGTTCAACCACACGTGGGTCACGACGCAGTAAGCCTTGTTTTTTCAATGCAGGACGGAAGTCTGCGTTTGCTTCGCACAGTGCGCGGGCAATACCCAGTTTAATTGCTTCAGCCTGTCCTTTTGGACCACCACCTTGCACATTGATCACGATATCGTACTGATCAGTGCCTTCAATAGTTTTCAAAGGAAGTTCAACCTGGTTTTGTAAGTATATCAGCGGGAAGTATGCTTTATATTCTTTGTCGTTCACCTTGATATCGCCGGTACCTTTAGTCAGGTATACGCGGGCAACAGCTTCTTTACGACGACCGACAGCATTTTTCTGTTTTTCCATTTAATTAGAAAGTTATTATGCCCCTAAAAGGGCTTAGGGGTTAATATTTGAATTCTTTGGGTTGTTGAGCTTTATGTCCGTGTTCTGCACCTTCGTATACAAACAGTTTTTTGTACATCGCACGACCCAGGCGGTTTTTAGGCAGCATGCCTTTTACAGCGCGCTCGATCACAACGTTAGGACGACGGTTGATCAGGTTTTTAGCGCTTTCGTGCTTCTGACCACCAGGATAACCAGTTACGTGCTGGTAATCTTTATCTTCCAGTTTGTTACCGGTCAGAACGATCTTACCGGAGTTGACAACGATTACATAATCTCCGCAATCAAAGTGAGGAGTATAGTAAGGTTTGTTTTTACCACGTAAAACAGCGGCAATTTTGGAGCTGAAGCGACCTAATGTCTGATTGGTTGCATCTGCCACCCACCACTCACGCTTTACGATACTGTCGTTAGCCGACTTTGTTCTGTAGCTCAATTGATTAAGAGACATTGTAAATTTGCTTTTTTCTTAAGGATTAATGATCCGACTCCAAATGTTTTACAACATTAAATTTCAGTGAATCGGAGCGCAAAGGTAAATCTAAGGTTCAGTTCCGCCAAATAATTCATTAACTTTTTTCAGGACACCTCTGTAACAAATTGATTTTCAATAAAGTTTTTGAACATTAATTTACAAAGGATCATAAAAGTACCGGTTTTAAAGGTATCTACGGCTTGCAATCACCTGCAGCCCGATGCAGTATTGCATTTTCCCGGCATGATCCGGCCTGTTTTCTGCCCACTATCACAAAGCCCCATTACAGTATTCGATGTTTAAGGGAAAAATTATTTGCAAACTTTTACTTCCACCACCCTGCTATATACAACAAGTCCGGCGCCTGTGCGCCGGACTTGTCCGTTCAAATATGATACTTATGATGTTAAGCAACAACTTTGGCCGTAGCCAGCGGGCGCTTCTGTATCGCCACCGGGTTTTCGGGACGTTTACCCAGTTCGCGCAGGAAACGGAAATGCGAGTTTACCGCGGTCATCATATTGGGCATACTGTGATAAGCAATACCGAACTCACGGCACTTGGCTTCTACAATCTTGCTGATGGCTGGATAATGCACATGGCTGATACGCGGGAACAGGTGGTGTTCGATCTGGAAATTCAGACCGCCTACATACCAGGAGATCAGCTTGCTTTTCGGGGAAAAGTTAGCCGTCGTTTTGATCTGGTGTATAGCCCATTCGTTCTCGATATGTTTGAAATCAGAAGCGTCTACAAATTCAAATTCGGTTTCTTCTACCACATGCGCCAGCTGGAACACGATGGTAAGCGTAAAGCCCATTGCAGCATGCATACACAGGAAGCCAACCAGCCAGGGCAGGAAGCCTACGGCCAGGATCGGTACCACCATATAAAACACGACATACAGCGCCTTGCTCGCCCAGAAAATGACATGCTCCTTACGATCCATCTTTGGCATAGGCGTGGTATACACCTTTTGTGTGGCATACTTTACCGGGTCGGATACGAATACCCAGAAAATAGAAGCCAGCATGTATAAGAAAGGCAGGTAAAGATGCTGGTACTTATGCGCAGGCACCCAACGCTGGGTATTGCACATACGGATAAAGGGACTGCGGGCAATATCATCGTCCACCCCGTCCACATTGGTATAGGTATGATGGATGATATTGTGTTTCTGTTTCCAGAAGAAAGCATTACCGCCCAGGGCGTTGAGGGTAAGGCCCATCAGTTCGTTCACCCATTTTTTACTGGAATAACTGCCGTGGCAGCCATCATGCATCACATCAAAACCAATACCGGCCGATATCATGCCCAATGCGATACAGGACAGGATAGCCGTCCATACCGGCATAGCCACCAGCAGCAGGCTCAGGTAGAGCGCCAGGGCTGAACCGATCAGCACCAGTGTTTTGAGATGGAGTTTCCAGTTACCCGTTTTTTTAAGCTGGTTGGTAGTGAAATAGTCTTCCACAGCCTTTTTCAGCGCGGGGAAAAAAACGGCGTTTTTATTGTTATACGTTACTTTCGGCATTGATGTTTGGATTAAAAATTTACACACACAAAGTCCTGCTGCACAATTTCCATTTTACGATGCGGGATCGGACAAAGGTAAGAAAAACAAACCATACAACAGAGGCGCCAATAGGGCTATAAAAAGAAAAACCCTCGCCGGAGCGAGGGTTTCAGGAATATTGATGGATACGTGAAATTAAGCGATTTCAACTTCAGCACCAGCTTCTTTCAGTTTGCCAGCCAGATCGTCAGCTTCAGCTTTAGTTACACCGGTTTTAACCGCTTTAGGAGCGCCGTCTACCAGTTCTTTAGCTTCTTTCAGACCCAGACCGGTCAGATCTTTAACGATCTTAACAACGTTCAGTTTAGAAGCACCTGGGCTCTTCAGGATAACGTCGAATGCAGTTTTTTCTTCTGCTGCTGCTGCGCCACCACCGTCGCCGGCAGCTACCACTACTGCTGCTGCTGCTGGTTCGATACCATATTCTGCTTTCAGAACGTCAGCCAGTTCCTGAACTTCTTTAACGGTTAAGTTTACTAATGATTCGGCTAATGATTTTACGTCTGCCATTTTTATAATTTTTTAAAATGTTTTTGAAATTTTGTTACTTGAAATATATGTGGACTTGGAAGCCGTTGTTAAGGGGCAGCCCCGGGCCAGCCGGGATTGCCGGGAAAAATTACTCTGCTGCAGGAGCGTCTGTAGCTGGAGCATCTGTAGCCGGAGCTTCAGGTGCTTCTGGAGCAGTTTCGGTAGCTGCTTCGGCACCACCCTCTGGGTTCTGGTTCTGGAGGGCAGCGATTACGCGGCTGATCGGAGACTGCAACAGGCCGATAACTTCGCCGATGAGTTCGTTTTTGGTTTTGATGTTTTTCAGCGCAGTCAGCTGGTTGTCGCCAACGAACAGGTCTTCGCCGATGAAGGCAGCTTTCAGTACAGGTTTTTCACCTTTTGATTCGGTACGGAAAGCGCTCAGGATTACCGCAGGCTCTTTAGGAGACTCGGAGAACATCAGGGCGGTTACGCCATGCAGTGAATCGTAGATACCGGCATATTTTTCGCCGTTCAGACTTTCCAGTGCTTTTTTGATCAGGGTATTTTTCGCCACTTTCATTTCCACGTTCTTCTCGAAGCACACACGGCGCAGTTTGCTGATTTGCGCAACGGTGAGTGATTCCGTATTGGTAACGTAGAAGTTACTGTACTGGCTGAATTTATCTTTCAAAAGCTCAATTGCTTCTGATTTTTGAGCAGGTGTCATTGCTTAATTTTTTTTGGGACCCTTGTGTCGGGTGGTTATACAAATTTCGTTTCTCTCTGCCACATCCCATGGGGATCAGGAGGCTTACTAGTGCGTTACGGATTTAGTATCGATAGACAGACCCGGGCTCATAGTAGCAGCCATGCTTACGCCTTTTACATAGATACCTTTCGCAGTGGAAGGTTTCATACGGATCAGGGTATTGATCAGCTCCTGAGCATTTTCAGCAATCTTATTCGGTTCGAAAGAGACACGTCCGATGGAAGCGTGGATGATGCCTGCTTTATCTACTTTGAATGCAATTTTACCACCTTTAACATCATTAACAGCTGCTGCTACATCGTTGGTAACAGTACCTGTTTTAGGGTTGGGCATAAGGTTACGAGGACCGAGCACTTTACCCAGTTTACCGATCTTAGGCATTACGGAAGGAGTAGCAACGATTACGTCTACACCAGTCCAGCCGCCTTCGATCTTCTGGATGAACTCGTCCAGGCCTACGAAATCAGCACCGGCAGCTTTTGCTTCTGCTTCTTTATCTGCAGGGCAAAGTACCAGAACGGTTTTGGTTTTACCGGTACCGTGTGGCAGGGTTACTGTACCACGCAGCGCCTGGTCTGCTTTCTTAGGGTCGATACCGAGACGAACGTGAACGTCTACAGAGCTATCGAATTTTGTACAGTTTATTTCTTTAACCAACTGAGCAGCCTCAGCCAGTGTATATACTTTATTTTTGTCGAGTTTAGCTTCTACTGCTTTTCTCTTTTTATTTAAAGATGCCATTGCAACTAAAATTTAAATAAGGTGAACCAATTTGGGGGGATTAATTTTGCCAGGGAGCGTTACCTTCTACAGTAAGACCCATGCTGCGTGCTGTACCGGCAACCATTTTCATGGCGCTATCGAGCGTGAAGCAGTTCAGATCAGCCATTTTATCTTTAGCGATCTCTTCTACCTGTTCCCAGGTTACTTTACCAACTTTGTTACGGTTAGGCTCTTTAGAACCTTTTTTGATCTTGGAAAGCTCCATCAGCTGAACCGCTGCAGGAGGCGTTTTGATAACGAATTCGAAAGATTTGTCAGTGAAAACGGTGATCAGTACAGGCAATACTTTACCTGGTTTGTCCTGGGTACGTGCGTTGAACTGTTTGCAGAATTCCATGATGTTTACACCTTTGGAACCTAACGCTGGACCGATTGGTGGAGCCGGATTGGCCTGGCCACCTTTACATTGGAGCTTTACATAGCCCGAAATTTCTTTAGCCATTGCTTTAATTTTTGGTATTATCGAGTTGATTTAACTTCTCTCCCAAATACAAGAATAAGATAAGAGCAGTCTTTAAATTTAAGGGTGCAAAAGTAGGACATTTTTTAATACAAAAATAATTTTTTCAAAAAAAAGCCCTGAAACCTGCATTTTTCCTGGATCGCCCCGCAAAGAAAGCCCTGCCCTGGCTGTTTTGCGGGAAAATAACATCTACTATTTATTTGTTAATCATTGTGATACAATACCCTATTGCCGTATTTTCGTGAAAATAACCGGGATATGCAAAAGATACTGATCGCAGGCGGCAGCGGTATGGTAGGCGCCAGGCTTAACGAATTGCTGGTGCAACAAGGCTACGAAACTATTATACTCGGCCGCAGGCTACCGGAAAAACAGCCCAAAGATACGAAAACCACCTATGCAACCTGGGATGTGAACCGTGGCACGATCGACCGCGACGCCATTGCCCGGGCCGACTATATCGTAAACCTGGCAGGCGCCGGCGTAGCCGAAAAACGCTGGACCGCCGACCGCCGCCGGGAAATTATCGACAGCCGTGTAAAAAGCAGCGCCCTGCTGGTAAAAGCACTGCAGGAAACCGACAACCAGGTAAAAGCGGTAGTATCCGCCTCTGCAGCTGGTTATTATGGCGCCGACAGGAGCATACCACCCGAAACCGGCTTCCGCGAAGGCGATCCGCCGGCCGGCGACTTCCTGGGGGAAACCTGCCGCTTATGGGAAAACAGTATCAGCCCTGTAACCGAGCTGAACAAGCGCCTGGTGATTGTCCGGATCGGCATTGTACTGAGCGGTACCGGCGGCGCACTGGCTGAATTTCGCAAACCCCTTAAATTCGGCCTGGCAACAATATTGGGTAGCGGCAGGCAGATCGTGAGCTGGGTCCACATCGACGACCTTTGCCGCCTGATCCTTTATGCAATCGAACAGGAAGAATTATCGGGCGTATACAATGCTGTGGCGCCCGCCCCGGTAAGCAACAAGACCCTGACCCTGCAACTGGCACGTAACCGCGGCGGGTTTTATATACCGGTACGCGTACCGGCTTTTGCCCTTAAAATAGCCATGGGCGCCATGTCGGCCGAGGTATTGAAAAGCGCCACGCTGAGCGCCGACAAAACCTTAAGCACCGGGTTTTCGTTTAAATACCCCGATATCGACAGCGCCCTGAAACAATTACTGGGACGTTAAATGCCCGGCTGCAACCCGCATACGTTTTCCATACACCGGGCCGGTCGTGGTTCCTGTCGTTTGTTTTTATATCTTTCGGGCACGATTCAAGACCAGCGGCATTATCATGGACCCTACCCTTTGTATCTTATTCTGCGAAAACCCATTGCAACCCGGGGTACCAGATCCCGACTTTACAGCCGAATCTGTAGCCGCGGCAGCGAGTGGTTATAACCTGCTCCTGTTCAGCTACGAAGCGCTGACGGGCACTTCACCTGCTGAAGCCACCCGGGAAATACAACCGGCGGCTGGCCCGGTACCCCTCATCTACCGGGGCTGGATGCTGACACCGCAACAGTATACCTTACTCTATGTCGCATTGAAGGCCAAAAACTATTTCCTGGTCAATACCCCGCAACAATACCGGCATTGCCATTACCTGCCCGATAGCCTGGAACGGATTAAAGACCTGACACCGGCAACGGTGTTTGAAAAGCTGGAAGATGAAAACAGCATCTCCAGGCTTATCGGCAAGGCCGCCGTATTCGGAGACCGCCCCGTTGTCGTAAAAGACTTTGTAAAATCAGAAAAGCACGACTGGGCAAGGGCTTGTTTTGTGCCCCGGGCATCCGATACCGCTGCGCTACGGCAGGTAATCGATACCCTGCTGCAACTCCGGGGCAAATACCTGAACGAAGGCCTCGTGATCCGGGAATTTATGGACCTTAGCCCTTTGACGCTGCATACGAAAAGTGGTATGCCACTTACCGAAGAATACCGCCTGTTTTTTCTCCAAAAGCAACTCCTGGGTATCTATAACTATTGGGAAGAAGGCGGGTACCGGCCGGGACTGCCCGATACCACCATTTTTGAAGCCATCGCACAAAAGATAGACAGCAATTTCTTTACTATGGACATTGCCCGCAAAACAGATGGCGCCTTTATAATTATGGAGCTTGGCGATGGTCAGGTTGCCGGTCTGCCGGAAGCAACCGACATTCCCCTGTTTTATCATACCCTGAAGAAATACCTGGTAACCGCAACCTAAAACAATCCTATGAAAAAATACCTCTTCCTGTTATGGGCACTGCCTGCTTGCTCCATGCCGGCAAAAGAAGATCCGACGGAGCTGGCGCAACCGATCGTTGAAGAAGGCAAAATGTTATACAGGTCCGAAATGGCCTCCTGGTACGGCACAGACCTGTTCCGGGATTTTTACCGCGAACAGGATAAGATAGGCGGCTACTTCTCCTATGCCGACAAGGATAAAACGAAATGTATTTTCTTTTCCAACGCTGATACGCCCGAAGTGATCGGCACCATTACCTTCGATAGCACTTTTATCCCGGACAAGGCCACCATCGAACTGGCCGTAAGACCCTTTACCGATACCGAAGAAGAGCTGTACACAATCCGTACCCGGGCCTTATATGCCATGGTGAACGACAGTTTTTTCAGGCGGTACGAAAAGACGGACTGGAACCTGGTGCCACTGATCAGCAACAACGAGAAAAAGGTGTATGTACTGACCGGGCCCGCGGAAGACGGCGTTGTGATCCTGGGCAACGATTACCTGCTTACCTTTGACAAGGCCTACGCGCTCGTGGATCAAAAACGGCTGCATAAAAGCATGCTTACCCTGCCCTATGAGCCCGGTACCACAAGCGAGGGCGGCATGCACACACACCTGCCCGAAACCGGCGATTTCATTACGGCAACGGATATCTGTACCTTGATGTTGTATGGGAAATATACCGGCTGGAAACAGCATATTGTCGTTTCAGATAAATACGTCAACATCTGGGATTGCACCACCAACAAGCTTACGGTAATACCCGCAGCCCAATACAATAAGACCAAAGAAGGCCGGAAATAAGGACTGGCGGAACAACCGGCAGGTCCCGCCCCCCTTTACAGGCGCAACCAAAGAACATGATAACACGAACAAGAAAGCATCGCTACGCCAAAACGGGCCTGGCCATCCTGGCCCTCTTTGCCGCAGTCACAACAAGCTCCGCACAGGCCCCGCTTAAAAACAGGGACACCCTCGTACTTAAAGAAAGCCGCAGTACAGACGATATACCGGTAAACGAATACCTGCAGGAACAGTTGCAGGCCACGAGGCAGAACTTTAAAAAGATCAATTCGACTACCCGGTGGACCCGGGTAAAGGAGCGGTCCCTGACCGAAACGACAGAAGGTGGTTATGCCTTGTTTTATTACCAGGGCCAGCTATTACAAAAGATCGTGGCGCGGCAATACGGGGAAATGTTCCAGCAACTGGATGAGTATTACCTGCTCAACGGACAGCTTTCCTTTGTACTGGAACGCACCTACCGCTACAACCGGCCTATCTATTACGACAGTGCCGCCATGAAGGCCAACCAGGATACCGAAGCCTTCGACTTCGACAGTTCCAAAATCGAGGAGAACCGCTGTTATTTCTTACATGGCCGGCTCGCCCACCTGCTCAACAACCAGGATTGCGGTGCGCCTTTTGCCGCCGATTTTCTGCAGGAAGAAGAAAAAAGAATAAAAGCTGCTTACAGCGACCTGCTGCGCCTCGGTAAAAAGTAATACCATCCGGCCGCCCTACAGGTTATCGATAAGCATTACCGAAAAACATAGTTATAAAATACAAAAGGCGAAACCCGGTCCAGGACCGGGTTTCGCCTTTATGACTATTCAAAAAACTTAGTCTTTTGTTTCTGTCTTTTCTTTTTTGTCTTTTCCTTTCGACACGGTAAACACGATCTTCTCCTGCTCTTTATCGTAGTCGGCCACAGCTTTGTCGCCTTCTTTGATATTGTGGTTCAGGATCTCTTCGGCCAGCGGATCTTCGAGGTATTTCTGGATCGCCCTGTGCAACGGCCTTGCACCGAACTGGACATCATAACCTTTCTCCGAAATAAACTTCTTGGCTTCGGGGGTAAGTTCCAGCGAGAAGCCGAGGGTATTCATCCGTTTCATCACATCTTTCATAATGATGTCGATGATCAGGTTGATATGTTCTTCGGTCAGCGAGTTGAAGATGATCACATCGTCGAGCCTGTTCAGGAATTCCGGGCTGAAAGTGCGTTTCAGCGCCCTTTCGATCACCGCCCTGTTGTTTTCTTCTGAAGTAGACACTTTCGCTGCGGTAGCAAAACCTACACCATCACCAAAGTCTTTCAACTGGCGTGCACCGATATTGGACGTCATGATGATGATCGAGTTTTTAAAGTCGACTTTACGACCCAGGCCATCGGTAAGCTGTCCGTCGTCGAGCACCTGCAACAGAATATTGAAGATATCGGGGTGTGCTTTTTCGATCTCATCGAGCAGGATTACGGAGTAAGGTTTACGGCGTACTTTCTCGGTCAGCTGTCCGCCTTCTTCATAACCCACATAACCCGGAGGTGCACCGATCAGTCGGCTCAGAGAGAATTTCTCCATGTACTCACTCATATCGATACGGATCAGCGCATCTTCGCTGTCGAACAGGTAGCGGGCCAGGGCCTTGGTCAGCTCTGTTTTACCCACACCGGTAGGTCCGAGGAAGATAAAGGAGCCGATCGGTTTTTTCGGATCTTTCAGGCCCACCCTGTTCCTTTGAATGGCTTTCACCACTTTCTGGATGGCTTCGTCCTGGCCGATTACCATGCCTTTCAGGTCTTCGCTCATACGGCGCAGCTTCTCGCTTTCGGCTTCCACCATACGCATTACCGGGATACCGGTCATCATGCTCACTACTTCAGCGATATCTTCGTCGTGGATCGGGTAGCGTTTGTGTTTCACTTCTTCTTCCCAATCGCTTTTGGCTTTTTCCAGTTCTTCACCGAGGCGTTTTTCTTTATCGCGCAGTGCGGCTGCTTCTTCGAAGCGCTGGCTCTTCACGACTTTGTTTTTTTCCAGTTTGATATCTTCGATGCTCTTTTCGAGATCCAGGATATTCTTCGGTACATTGATGTTTTTGAGGTGCACCCTGGCGCCTACTTCATCCATTACGTCGATCGCTTTATCGGGCAGAAGGCGGTCGGTCATATACCGGTCGCTCAGCTTCACACAAGCCTCCACGGCATCCTTATCGTAAGTTACATTGTGGAACTCTTCGTACTTGGTACGGATGTTGTTGAGGATCGCGATGGTTTCGTCCACGCTAGGCGGTTCGATCAGCACTTTCTGGAAGCGGCGGTCAAGGGCTCCGTCTTTCTCGATGTACATACGGTACTCGTCGAGGGTAGAGGCGCCGATACACTGCAGCTCACCACGGGACAGTGCCGGTTTGAAAATATTGGAGGCATCGAGCGAACCGGAAGCGCCACCTGCGCCAACAATCGTGTGGATCTCATCGATAAACAGGATCACGTCCCTGTTTTTCTCCAGCTCGTTCATGATCGCCTTCATACGTTCTTCGAACTGGCCACGGTATTTGGTACCGGCTACCAGTGCTGCAAGATCCAGGCTGATGACGCGTTTGTCGAACAGGATACGGGAAACTTTTCTTTGCACGATACGCAGGGCAAGGCCTTCCACGATCGCGGTTTTACCCACGCCCGGCTCACCGATCAGGATCGGGTTATTCTTTTTACGGCGCGACAGGATCTGGCTTACCCTTTCGATCTCTTGCTCGCGGCCTACGATCGGGTCAAGGTTGCCCAGTTCGGCCATGCGCGTAATGTCGCGGCCGAAATTGTCCAGTACCGGGGTTTTTGATTTTACATTACCGGCCGCTGCGCCACCCTGGCGCTGACGTTGCTGGTATTGACGGCGTTCTTCGTCCTCGAATTCTTCGGAACCCTGGTCGCCGGTATATTCTGCACCGGGCATATCGCCCTGGAGAATGCTTAATTCATTTTTAAAGCGCTCATAATCCACATCATGGTTGTGCAGGATCTGCGCTGCGGGATTTTCTTTATTTTTCAAGATAGAAAGCATTAAATGTTCAGACTCCACAGTACGGCTCTTCAGCGTTTTCGCCTCCAGCACCGTAATGCGTATTACTTTTTCTGCCTGCCGGGTTAAGGGCAAACTGTTCGGGGTGGTTACCGTACGATTGTTTTTGTCTTTAATAACAACCTCCACTTCTTTCCGTAAATCAAACAAATCGATCTGGAAAGATTGCAGGATACGCATGGCCATACTTTCTCCTTCGCGGATGAGGCCGAGTAACAAATGTTCCGTTCCTATAAAATCATTGCCTAATCGGAGTGCTTCTTCGCGGCTGTAAGAAATGATCTCTTTTACTTTTGGTGAGAAATTAGAATCCATATCGGGATGTTTCAAAAATTGAATTCGTTAAAAACAAAGGAAAGACTTAATAGTAAAAGATCAAACATTATGCCAGTGTCGCTGCTGTTTAATCCGTCTATCCTATAAACGGTCAAAAGTAATTTCTGGTTTAAAACGAACGGGAATATTTTATAAAATGCTAAGTTAGATAAATTTGATAATTATTGAAAATGCATTATTCTTGTATATGGACAAGAGCGTTCAATACGTTTTTTACGCTAATTTTGAACCTTTTAGCTTTTACACTGTCAAAGTACCAATAAATTTATCCGCTTAATACAATGGAATTCAAAATTGATACCAAACCAACTTACACTGTAATTACGCCGGAAACCGGCGCATTAAGTGCTAATTTGGCAGAGGAGATACGACAAAAGATAGCAGAACTTACCATAACAGGCAGTCACAACTTCATCGTCAACTTACATAATTGCAGTGATATGGAAATTGCTGCCGGTAACCAGCTTATCGAGCTTCACCAATCCCTGTATAACCAGGATTCTTCCCTGGTGTTTACCGAAGTGCCGGAATGTGTATTGCAGACCATGAAACAACAGCAATTTCACCTGAGCCTGAACCTGACGCCTTCCATGCAGGAAGCCGTGGATATTATCAGTATGGAAGTATTGGAAAGAGACCTCTTTAAAGAATTATGATCCGGGTTACCATTTTAGGCAACAATTCGGCACTGCCGGCGTATGACCGTCACCCCACGGCCCAGATTATAGAATTGAGGGAACAGCTGCTGCTTATGGATTGCGGCGAAGGTACCCAGATCCAGCTGCAACGGTATAACATCCGCCGCAGAAGAATCAACTACATATTTATCAGCCATTTACATGGCGATCATTACTTTGGTCTTATCGGCCTGCTTACCAGTATGGGCCTGCTCGGACGTACCGCACCCCTGTGCATCTATGGTCCGCCCGCACTCAAGGACATTATTGACCTGCACCTGGCAGTTGCCGGCACTACCCTGCCCTATGTACTTCATTTCGAGGGTCTTGAAGAAGGTGTAGTGCGCGACCTGGTCGATACGCCCCATTTTAAGGTAAGCTGTTTCCCCGTCATTCACCGTATACCTTGCCACGGCTTTGTGTTTACGCTTAAAGGCAGTGGTCGTAAACTGCTCCCGGAAAAATGTAAGGAGCTGGAAATACCGGCCGCCTACTACAACCAGTTGAAACAGGGCGAAGACTACCTGCGCCGCGATGGCCGCCTGATCAAAAACGAAGAGGTAACGACAGAAGGCAATCCCGACAAACGGTACGCCTATGCCGCCGATACCCTGTACACGGAGTCCATCCTGCCTTTTATCCGTAATGCCGATGCCCTTTACCACGAAAGCACCTACCTGGACGACAACCGGGAACGGGCTTTCGACCGCTTTCACAGTACCGCCGCCCAGGCCGCTGAATTAGCGGGCAAGGCAGCGGTAAAACGTCTCCTGCTCGGGCATTTCTCCTCCAAGTACCAGGACCTTTCCCCTTTTTATACCGAAGCCAGCGCCATCTTCCCCGATGTGGAAATTACCACGGAAGGAACAACGTATGAGATATAGGGGGAGATGTGAGATGTGAGATATTAGATTTTAGATATTAGATGTTAGATGTCATCCTGAGCGCAGCGAAGGATCTCATTAGTTAGCTGGCTTTGTTAGCATGTAAAGCATGAA
The DNA here is from genome assembly GCF_003014535.1 of Taibaiella chishuiensis. Taxonomy (GTDB): domain Bacteria; phylum Bacteroidota; class Bacteroidia; order Chitinophagales; family Chitinophagaceae; genus Taibaiella; species Taibaiella chishuiensis. The sequence goes on from NZ_PYGD01000007.1 coordinate 113,892, forward strand.
GAATTAAGAGGGTGATTGTCATCCTGAGCATCGCGAAGGAGCTCATTAGTTAGCTGGCTTTGTTTGAGTGATGCGATAAAGGGTTGTTGTCATCCTGAGCATAGCGAAGGAACTCATTAGTTAGCTGGCTTTATAAGCGTGTAAAGCATGAAGTATCAAGAGGATGGTTGTCATCCGGCTCTTATCAATACTCACATCCCAATACCCAATACCCAATACCCACCCTACCTAATCCTGCTGGATTCGCTGTCGGAAGCGGTTTTGCGCTGACGGGCCTCCCGGATCTCGTTGCTGCCAAAACGGTAGCTGAAGTTGATGCGGACCGAAGTAGGATCATTGCGCTGAACGATATCAAGCCGGGTGCCGCCATAGTCGGTAAGCGCACGGAAACGCATAGTACGGAACACATCGGTAACCGTAACCTTAACCGTTGCCCGGTCGTCCAGGAATTTTTTACGGAAACCTACGTCTACCGTGCCCAGCGACTTCCGCTTCCAGGTGCCTTCGAGCGTTTTGCCGTCGTACCAGCTGCTCAGTTCGGCGGAGTACCCTTTGCCCAACTGGAACGTGTGCTGCATATAAATGCCGTAACCCGGCGACTTCATATCCAGGCTGATGTTGTTAAAGCTGCCTTCTATAGCCCTGTAGTTAAACCATACATTTACATAACCGGTCCACCATTTGGCAATAGGTAAAGACGAGCCGAGTTCAAGTCCCAGGATGCGTTGCGAGGCAATATTATGCTCCTGCAGGTAAGAGGCATTACCGTTGATCGTATCGGCAACCTTTACCGCGTAATCTTTAACATGGCTATAGCTAAGACTGGCCGTGAACAAGGATTTGAAGGCATAATTCAATTCAATGTTATCGGTATACTGCGGTTTCAGGAAGGCATTACCTTTCTCAAACGTAAGCTGGTCGATCTTTATCTCGAAGGGGTTCAGGTCCTGGTAGTCGGGACGGTCGATACGCCTGCTGTACACCAGGCCGAAGCTATTGGCCTCGTTAAGTTTATAATGCAACGCCGCACTCGGAAAGAAGTCGAGGTAATCCCGCTTCACCACGTTATCCGCCTGTACCTTACCATCGGCGCGGTCCAGCGATCCTTTGCTGCCCGTATGCTCCATACGCAATCCGGCCTTCAGGTTCCATTGCTTGCCCAGGGGCCGCTCGTAGCTGGCATAGGCCGCATTTACATTTTCCGTATACACAAAACTGTTGCTCATACCCAGGTCCCTTATTGGTTGGTCGTCACCATTGTAGTTGTAAAAGTCAAAAGCATTGTTGGTCCTGACATAGGCCGTTTTAAGCCCGTAGCCGAGTTTTCCTTTGCCCAGTTTATGTTCGATATCCAGTTTGGCCGTATAGATGTCGATATCCGTAGGCATGCGGTTGCCGTTGATTACCGAATACAGGTAATTATTGCCTGCATCGTAATACTGGTTGGGCTGATAGCTGCGGGATGTGCCGCGGTAGAGGCCATAATCGCCGTCGAAACTGATTACCGTACCATTCGTATCCGCATAACGGTAGTTGAGGTTGAAGTTCGCATTGGTACTGCTTTGCGGCATATCGTTCGTGGAACGTATGGTTTTCAGCAACTGGCCCGTAACCGGCAATTCGATGTCTGTAGCGCCGCCACTGCCAAAGGAGCCGCCCGCGAAATTGGTATTGACGAGTACGCCCAGCGTATTTTTACTATCGAGGAAATAATCGGCGCCCGCCTTGATGTTGAGGCTCTTCCGGTCTTTATACATAACCGTTTGCTGGTTATACACCGTATCTTTTTGCGTACGGTAGATGCGCAGATCATTTTCGTACTTATTGGCTGCCCCGCTTATATTGCTGAAGACATTGAGCTTCTTGTTGCGGTAGTTCAGGCTCAGGGAGCCATTCTTGCGCCAGTCCTTACCCCGGCCCAGGCCCAGTTCGGCCATACCGTTGGTACCAAATTTCTTATTCTTCTTCAGCCGGATATTGATGATGCCCGCATTACCGCTGGCGTCGAATTTAGCGCCGGGATTGGCGATCAGCTCGATAGCCTCGACATCGCTACTGTTGATGCTTTTCAGGTAATCGGCCAGGCTCTTGCTGTCCAGCTGCGTCATTTTACCATCGATATAAACCTTAACGCCATTCTTGCCCCGCAGGGTAATGTTCTCGTTGTTATCGACCATTACGCCCGGGCTTTTCTGGAGCAGTTCGAGCGCATTGCTACCCGTGGCATTGATGCTGTTCTCGACGTTAAACACGAGTTTATCGCCATGCGATTCGATCATGGGTTTGGCCGAGGTGATCACCACATCCTTGATTTGTTTGCTTTCGCTCTGCAAGCGCAGCAACGGAGCATTATAACCGGCGCCTGGTCCGGCGGTAAAGACTGCCGTATAGGCCGGTTTATAACCGATCATGGTGTATCCGAGTAAGAAGCGGCCCTCTTTATCGGCTGTCAATTCAAAATTACCGGCCGAATCAGTAATCGATGCCCGCACCAGGTTGCTATCTGCTGCCTGGAGCAGGGAAACCGTTACGACCTCGAGCGGCTGGTCGTAGGCGTCGATAACCCGGCCTGCTATTTGTCCTGCCGTTTGTGCCTGCGCCATAAGCGCGCCGGCCAGGACGAGGATACTTGTTAAAATTTTTGTTTTCATAGCTATAGTATTTGTTTTCACATATTACATTGCAAATGTAGGTACCTTGCAATACAAAGTACATGGTTTAACATTTATTTGTGAAAAAGAAAGGGATAGGCAGGGAAAGGAGAAAACTATAAGACTATTGTAAGGGCTGATACCCTTGCAAGCTTTATACATTATTATCCGAATTATTGCTAATTTTGCACATTCTTTTACCTTTCTTACTAATTGATATGAACCTTTTTGCTCAGTTGCAGCACGAATTTCTCCAACGCCATGTTGGTCCTGATGAACAGGAAACCCGCGAAATGCTTGATACGATCGGCATCGACAGTCTTGATGAACTGATCGACAAAACGGTACCGAAGGCCATCCGCCTGCCCAGGCCCCTTGAACTTCCTGCTGCTGTAAGCGAGGCAGAATATCTTCGTCAGCTTAAGAATATTTCCCTGGGTAATAAAGTGTCCAAAACTTATATCGGCCAGGGTTATTATGATACCCATACCCCCAGCGTTATTCTCCGTAACGTTTTTGAAAACCCGGGTTGGTATACCCAATACACGCCTTACCAGGCCGAGATCGCCCAGGGCCGTCTCGAAAGCCTGCTGAATTTCCAGACCATTGTAAGCGATCTTACTGCATTGCCGATTGCCAATGCATCGCTGCTGGACGAGGCTACCGCCGCTGCAGAAGCTATGGCGATGTTCTTCAACCTGCTGAACAGGAGCCACGACAAACTGGACCGTCCGAAAATGTTTGTGGACCAGGAAATGTACCCGCAAACCAAAGACGTACTGGTAACACGCGCCGAGCCCCTGAATATCGAGCTGGTATTCGGCGATTATAAAACAGCCGTAATCGACGACCAGTACTTCGGTGCACTGGTACAATATCCCAACGATAAAGGTTCCGTAGAAGACTACCGTGCATTTATCGAGCAGGTACATGCAGCCGGCGCTTATGTGGGTATGGCTACCGACCTGCTGGCGCTTACCCTGCTCACCGCTCCCGGCGAACTGGGCGCTGACGCGGCTTTCGGTAACTCCCAGCGATTTGGCGTACCCCTCGGTTTCGGTGGTCCGCACGCTGCGTTCTTTACCTGCAAGGACGAATTCAAACGTCATATCCCCGGCCGTATTATCGGCGTAAGCGTGGATGCCAATGGCAACCGTGCGCTGCGCATGGCGCTGCAAACCCGCGAGCAGCACATCAAACGCGAAAAAGCAACTTCCAATATCTGTACCGCACAGGCGCTGCTGGCGAATATGGCTGCTATGTATGCCGTTTTCCACGGTCCACAGGGCCTGAAAAACATCGCCTCCCGCATCAATGTGCTGACCCAGACCCTGGCCGACGCCCTCACTGCTGCAGGTCAGGAACTGGTTTCTTCTTCGTTCTTCGATACTATCGTAATCAAAACCGATAAGGTAGCAGCGATTAAAGAAAAAGCCCTGGCGTTCAACATCAATTTCCGTTACTTCCCCGGCAACCTGATCGGTATAGCGCTCGACGAGACCACAACATTCGAAGACCTTGCCGATATCATCAATGCGGTAAACCTGGTGGAAGGCGCAGTATCGTACAGCCTCGAAGAAGAGAAAGTACTGCACGGCGTTCCGGCCGAACTGGTACGTACCTCTGATTACCTGACCCACGAAGTGTTTAACAAGCACCACAGCGAAACGCAGATGATGCGTTATATCAAATTCCTGGAGAACAAGGACCTGAGCCTTAACACCAGTATGATCTCCCTGGGCAGCTGCACCATGAAATTGAATGCCGCTACCGAAATGATCCCGCTGAGCTGGGGCCATTGGAGCAAGATCCACCCGTTTACCCCGGTAGACCAGGCCAAAGGTTACCTGCAGATCGTAAAAGAACTGGAGCAATACCTGAGCGAGATTACCGGTTTTGCCGCCTGCAGCCTGCAGCCCAACAGTGGCGCTTCCGGCGAGTATGCCGGTCTGCTGGCGATACGCGGTTACCATGAAAGCCGTAACGAAGGCCACCGTAACATCATCCTGATCCCGATCTCTGCACACGGCACCAATCCTGCCTCTGCAGTAATGGCGGGTTATAAGGTAGTAGTGGTTAAGGCACTCGAAAACGGTAATATCGATGTGGAAGATCTGAAGGCAAAAGCCGAGCAACACGCGGCCAACCTTGCCGGTGTGATGATCACCTACCCTTCTACTTACGGTATCTACGAAGAAAGCGTAAAAGACATTATCGACATCATTCATGCCAACGGCGGCCAGGTATATATGGACGGCGCCAACATGAATGCACAGGTAGGCCTTACTGCCCCCGGTTATATCGGTGCGGATGTATGTCACCTCAACCTGCATAAAACCTTTGCAATCCCGCATGGCGGTGGCGGTCCCGGCATGGGTCCCATCTGTGTGGCTGCACACCTCGAGCCATTCCTGCCCGGACACGTATTCGGAAAGGATACCACCGGCGACAGCAACTGGCAGCATGGTGTTTCTGCAGCGCCATTCGGTTCTGCTTCTATCCTGCTGATCAGCTATGCTTATATCCGTATGCTGGGCCCCGATGGCCTGGAAGCCGCAACCCGCTACGCGATCCTGAATGCCAACTACATGAAGGCCCGCCTGCAGAACGACTATCCTATCCTTTACTCCGGCGCCAACGGCACCTGCGCACACGAGTTTATCGTAGACCTCCGTCCGTTTAAGAAAACAGCCGAGATCGAAGCGGAAGATATCGCCAAACGCCTTATGGACTATGGCTTCCACGCACCAACCATGAGCTTCCCGGTTGCCGGGACGATCATGATCGAGCCTACCGAAAGTGAGGACAAGAGCGAACTGGACCGTTTCTGCGAAGCCCTGTTATCCATAAGGGAAGAGATCAAAGCGATTGAAGACGGCCATGCCGACACCAAAAACAACCCGCTGAAAAATGCACCGCATACCCAGATGGCCGTGATCACTTCTGATTGGGATAAGCCTTATACCCGCGAGACAGCAGCGTTCCCGCTGACGTATATCCTGTCCAGCAAGTTCTGGCCTTCTGTTGCCCGTGTAAACAATACCGTAGGCGACCGTAACCTGATCTGTACCTGCGAACCTACTGAATCGTATATGCAGGAAGCATAATACCGGCGATAGCCACAACAATATAAAAAGGGTACAGGTTATAAACCTGTACCCTTTTTCGTTTGCTATAAAATTATCTTGGCTGCCTATGCGGCACAGGTAAAATGCCGGGTAAAATTGGGATCAAGCGGAAAAGCTGGGGCAGATCAAGATGCCTTGTATTTCATCTTATTTCTTCTATACAGGGACGCTTTATAAATTTGAACCCTAAAGAATAGCATAGTCGATGACCTAGGACAACAGGGAGCAATGGACAGATGCCCGTGAAGGATTTAAGATAGATTAAAGCCCAGATCCATGTCCGTCATGCTCTGCGCAACGACCTTCGCCAAATAGGTCGCGGGGAAGAGTGCCTTTTACCGACACATCCGATCAGGCAAAAGACAAAGAAGCATATGGGAGCCGACAAAGCGATCCGGTTAATCTAACTCTATTTTTTTCTCGCTGCGACGCCGCGCTCGCTGCGAGAAAAATGAAATTCGCGGGATCCCATTCGCCCGCCAGAACCTGGTATTGCAGTATATTTATCTATCCAGGATAGCATAAGCGATCCCTATTAATTTTCCTTGAATAAATAATAGAGGAACAGATCTGCAGGCTCAATTTTTAATCCCCCCAGAAATTCTGCCTGATCCTAAAATTGTGTGGGTAGTAAGGTTATCGCTTTCTATTTTTTCCCAGTGAAATAGGCATAAGCCCTTTCGGGAAAATCGCCGCCCGGGCGGGCAAAATTGCATTCGGTGTACAACATCACGATCCAGTCCGACCGCATCACCTCGGCCATGGGGTCGATATCCTTGATATTTTTCTTATCCGGCCATTCAGAGGACCATACATCATAAAAATACGACCAGAACTGGTACCGGCTGTTCAGGCGCTGCGGGATGCCGATGTCGCTCCACATCCACATATAACTGTCGGCAATGTAAATAGCGGCGGGCTTTGGCTGTTTATCATCCGAACGGACTTCCAGGTAAGGGTGAAAAAACGTGTTATCCGAAATGGGCACGATAAGATTCAATAATTTGCCCAGGTCGTCTTCCGCCCCTTGCGGTCCCGAAGTAACGCCTTCCTGTGCATCGTTCCAGATCAGCTCCGGGAGCGCGAAACGGCGATGCGGCAATGCATTCATAAAATTACGGAAACTGTCGGCGGCCAGTAAGGCGCCATACTCCGTCCAGTGTATACCGGGCCGGCCGTATACAGGATGTTTCATTTTCCTGCCTGCATCCCGGAACCATGCATTAAAATCGATCTGCCGCAATCCTGCTGCTTCGCCGTATTTTTTATAAACATCATAATTGGTCGGACCCGTCCGGGTCTCGTCGTAAGCCTGGCGGGGCAGGTTCTCCGGCATAAACCGCGCCTTATTCGGTGCATAAATAAACACCAGTGTTTTGCCCAGCTTGTCCAGGGTATCCTGCACGTACCTGAGCGTACGTACCCTTTCCTGTATAGCTTCGCTGCCGGCAAAGTCGCGGCCAAAATAAGCGTCGATATAAGCCTGCTCGAAAAGATTGTCGTTCCTGCCGACCACCACCTGCGCATTTACCTTTCTGAACAGCGTATAATCGAGCTGGTTGCGGAGCCGTATAAAATCGGGGCGAAAGCCGGTATTTACCTGCGCCTTCTCATTGACAGCCTGCTGAAAAGAGCCGTCCAGCCAGCGTTCCAGGGTAAACTGCGTTGTTGTGCTATCGGCGGCTACCATACCCGAAAGCGTGCCGCTGTTAACGATCTTAAGCTGCCCCTGCAATAAGGGAAGCCACAACAGCAGGGCCAGGAAACCCAACAACAGGTATAAAGGTTTTTCTTTCATCGCGATTAAAACCTGAAATAAATAAAGGGGTTAAAACTACTGGTCAGCAGTGTGCCTACACTCAACACGAACAGGCAAACCGTAACCGCGAACAGGATATAATGCCGGCGCATGCTGTAAGGGTTATTGTAGACTTTGTCCTGCAGGGATTGCCCGTAAGGCAACAACGTAAAACAGGAAAAAAAGCCGGCAATAAACAAGGTCGTCCAGAAAAGCGGCTCCCCTTCTATCAATCCGGGATTAAAGCTAAACATGCGACGCAGGTAAGCCACGGAAGGCCCCCAATGTTCCAAACGGAAAAATACCCAGCCGATCAACACCACGAAAAAAGTATAGACCGCGGCAAACTGTTTGAGCCGTTGTAATCCTTTTTGTAAAAACATCCGCTCCAGCACAAGAAACAAACCGTGATAAGCTCCCCAGATAATAAATCCCCAGGCGGCCCCATGCCATAATCCCGAGGCCAGGAATACGATCCATAAATTAAAGTAAAGCCTGCCCTTATTGCCGGTCCGGTTACCCCCCAAAGGAATGTACAGGTAATTGCGCATCCAGGCGCCCAGGGTCATATGCCACCTTCGCCAGAAATCAGTAATGGAAAAAGCGGTATAGGGATTATTAAAGTTTTCCGGCAACCGGAAACCCATCATGAGCGCAAGACCGATAGCCATATCCGAGTAACCCGAAAAATCGAAATAAATCTCGAACGTATAAGCGAGGGCGCCCAGCCAGGCATGCATCGTACCCAACTCCTGTACCGGCATGGTAAAGGCCTTATCGGCATAACTCCCCAGCACATTGGCAATAAGTACTTTTTTACCCAGGCCGATAAAGAAGCGGTATAATCCCCGGAGCCGGTACTCTACCCCGCTATAGGCCGAACGGTCGTAGACCTGGCCGGCAATATCGTGGTACCGCACAATGGGGCCCGCAATGAGTTTGGGAAAGAAGAGGATGTACAACTGGTAATCCCAGAATTTTTTCAAAGGGGCATGTACCTTACGGTAGACGTCGACCACGTAAGTGAGCGATTCAAAGGTGTAAAAGGAAATACCGATCGGCAACACCAGCTTTAGCCAGGGTATAGTACCCATCCCCATTGCCTTTAAGGCTACATTGACATTATCGACAAAAAAGTTGCTGTACTTGAAATAGACAAGCAGGCCCAGGTTGATACAGACCGACAGGAACAGCAGTAATTTTCTCCTGCCGGCAGTCTGCTGCCGGTCCATATACTGCACCAGGAAGAAATCGACAGCCGTAGTACCAAGGATCACAAAAATAAACCGCGGCGCCCCCCAGGCATAGAAAATAATACTCCCCAGCAGGATCGCAGTATTCTTCCATTTGCCGGGTACCAGGTAGTATACCGTAAAGAACAGGGGCAGGAAATAAAGCACGAAAACAACGCTGCTAAAAACCATAGCTTACCGTTGTATTTTGTGCATCAGGACATGATAACATTACTATGCGGCAGACATGCTGACAGAACCGCGTAGAGCAAATAAGGAGCATAAACAATCAATAAATTAAAAACGTCTCGTGCGTATCTCGGCATGCCGCGGACAGGTGCTACCCGCTCTACATACCTTGCTCATCTTTATCAATCGGGATATTCGGCTGTCGTAACGACTTTGGTTTACGGTCAATAGATACCCGTGTAATGAAGCCGTTTGCTCCAGGACTCCCTGCTATTGCCGGCAATACCCGACACGGTGGTTATATAGCTTAAAATACCGGTGTACGAACTCTTACAAGCCGACACACCGGTATTTTTGAAGCAATTAAAAAACTCAGGATTTTTTAACCGCGGTAGCTTTAGGTTCTGCTTTTTTAGCATCTGCCTGTGCGGTACCTTTCTTTTCGTCTTTTTTATCTTTAGAAGCATGGCAGGCCTCTTTTTTGCCTTTAGCGCAGCAGCCTTCTTTCTTACCGTCGCCTGCGAAAGCAGCCGAACCCATGATCAGGGCAGCGCCGAGCAATAATGTTATTTTTTTCATCGTTACCTGTTTTTAAGATAGCCAAAGATAAGGATAAATCGTATACGCAACATCGCATGAAACGCGCATCATAACTATTAACCTTACAAAAACATTTATTATCTTACCCCTGAAAACCCTACAACTACATGAACCGTTTTTTCATCTTTAGCGGCGCCCTGATGCTGCTCTCCTTTGCAGGCCGGGCACAGGACGCAACAGAGGAGCCCCGCGCCGGCTACAGCACCGAAGGCTATGGCAACAATATTATTTCCGTGATCCCCGTAGCCGCCCAGAACGAAGGTTACGCCGCCGGTATAACCTACGAACGCTTCCTGGACCCGCGTGCCAGGATCAGCCTGTATGTGCCCCTTACGATCAATGTACAGGATGAGGCCTGGCATTACCGCTCCCAATACAAAACCGTGACGACAGGCGGTCTTATTGGTTTTAAGTTCTACCCTACTTCCAGCCGCGGCGTAGTACGTTACGCCCTGGGCCTGTCGGTGGGCGTGTACGACCTGGCACGCACTTATTCAAAGGGCTATAGCCCTGTAGGCCCGGCCTACGAGGATAAAAGAAAAGAGCATTATCTCAGGGCAGGTTTCCTGATGAATAACTCGGTCAATTTCACCCTGTCGCGCAAAGTAAGCCTGGGCCTGGACCTGCACCTGGGCGTGGGACAAAACGGCGACCCGGACCAGGACGATACCATGCCCATGCTACTGGCCCTGTTCCGTGCGGGTTACCGTTTTTAAAACATGCATGTACGGGTTACAACAGCGCCGCTTCCGGCTTTGACCACAAATCATTACATTTGCATCCTTATTTTTTAGCAATGGAACTGAGCAAAAATTACGTACCCCAGGCTACCGAGCAAAAGTGGTACGATTACTGGAATACCAAAGGATACTTTCATAGTGTACCCGACGAGCGCCCTGCCTATACAATTGTAATGCCTCCGCCCAATGTAACCGGTGTGCTGCACATGGGTCATGCGCTTAACAATACGGTCCAGGACATCCTGCTGCGCCGCGCCCGTATGCAGGGCTATAATACCTGCTGGGTGCCGGGTACCGACCATGCCTCTATTGCTACCGAAGCCAAAGTCGTAAATATGCTGCGCGAAATGGGCATTGATAAAAATAAGCTCAGCCGCGAGGAGTTCCTGAAATATGCCTGGGAGTGGAAAGAGAAATATGGCGGCATCATCCTGCAGCAGCTCAAGAAACTGGGCTGTTCGCTCGACTGGGAACGCACGCACTTTACCATGGATGAAGGATACTACAAAGCCGTAATCAACGTGTTTGTAGACCTGTACCGCAAAGGCAATATTTACCGGGGTGTAAAAATGATCAACTGGGATCCGCAGGCGCTTACCGCCCTCAGCGATGAAGAGGTGATCCATAAAGAAACCAATTCCAAACTGACTTATGTACGCTATCGCATCGACAGCGATACGGAAGAATATATAACCATTGCCACCGTACGCCCCGAAACGATCCTGGGCGATACCGCGGTATGCGTTCACCCCGACGATGAACGTTATGCCCACCTTAAAGGCAAATACTGCTTCGTGCCCCTGATCAACCGCCGCATCCCGATCATCTTCGACGATTATATCGACAAGGAATTCGGCACCGGCGCGCTGAAAGTAACACCGGCGCACGATATCAACGACTACAACCTGGGCCAGAAGCATAACCTGGAGGTAATCGATACGCTGAATGCCAACGGCACCCTCAGCGAAGCGGCACAGCTCTATATCGGCGAAGACCGTTTTGCCGTACGTAAAAAGATCGTGGAAGACCTGAAAACCTCCGGCAATTTTGTAAAACAGGAAGACTATACCAACCAGGTAGGCGTTTCGGAAAGGACCAACGCGGTAATCGAACCGCGCCTGTCGATGCAATGGTGGTGCAATATGGACCGTATGGCCCAGCCCGCGCTGGAAGCGGTAATGAACGACGATATCCGGTTCTACCCCTCCAAGTTCAAAAACTTGTACCGCCACTGGATGAGCAATATCAAAGACTGGTGTATCAGCCGCCAGCTCTGGTGGGGACAGCGCATACCGGCCTGGTACGACAAACAGGGCAATATTTATGTAGCGCCCACCGAAGCCGAAGCGAAGGCAGCTTATAAAGCCGCCTTCCCCGATGGCGCCGACGAGCTGCGCCAGGAAGAAGATGTATTCGATACCTGGTTTTCGGCATGGCTGTGGCCGATGGAAGTATTCGACTGGGATAAAGATCATAACAATAAAGAACTGGCTTATTATTACCCGACCAGCACACTGGTTACGGCTCCCGACATCATCTTCTTCTGGGTAGCCAGGATGATCATGTCCGGTTACGAATACCAGGGCAAACTGCCTTTCGAACAAGTATACTTTACCGGCCTGATCCGCGATAAACAAGGCCGGAAGATGAGTAAGCAATTGGGCAACTCGCCCGATTTGCTGCAGCTGATCGAAGACTACGGCGCCGATATCGTACGTTTCAGCGTATTGATCTCATCGCCTGCCGGTAACGATATCCTGTATGATGAATCGTTCCTGGAACAGGGCCGCAACTTCTCCAACAAGATCTGGAACGCCCTGAAACTGGTTAAGATGTGGGAAGAGAAAACAACGCAGGAAGGCCTGAGCAACAGCCAGGACGGCGCCTTTGCCACCAGCTGGATGCATAACCGCATCCTCGAAGCCAGGACCCAGATCGACCATATGTTCCGCGACTTTAAACTGAGCGAAGCCTTAAAAACGATTTACTCCCTCATCTGGGACGACTTCTGCTCCTGGTACCTCGAATGGGTAAAACCCGCACAGGACCAGGCGATGAGCCGCGAAGTATACGAAAAGACCCTGTCGCTTTTCGAAGACCTGTTGCAACTGTTGCACCCATACATGCCTTTCCTCACCGAAGAGGTATTCCACCTGTTGCGCGAGCAGCAGGAAGACCTGATCAACCGCCAGTTGCCCGCAGCGAGCGCTGCAGACGACCAGGTATTGCGCCAGGGCGCCTTGTTGCAGCAACTGATCTCTGCCATCAGGGACACCCGTAACAAAAACCAGCTGAAGCCAAAAGAAACCGTTTCGGTGGCTATAGATACCGCCAATACCGGGTTCTACACGGCCGCAGGTCATATCCTGCAGCGCCAGGTAAACGCCGATAGCCTGGAAATGGCTACCGAAGCGCCCGCCGGCTGGATTGCACTTGTAGTACAGACCGAAAAAGTTTATCTTGACTGCAAAATCGAGGTAGACCCCGAAGCACAACGCGGCAAAATGCAGGAAGAGCTGGAATACCTGAAAGGTTTCCTGTTGAGCGTTGATAAAAAACTCAGTAACGAAAGATTTGTGCAGAACGCCAAACCCGAGATTATCGAGAACGAAAGAAAAAAACAATCCGATGCGGTAGCTAAGATCAAAACCCTGGAGGAAAGTTTGAGCCTGTTGTAAATAAAATTATGTCGAAGATGAAAAAATATGTGTTCCCGGTAATCATTGCAGCAATGGCAGGCGCTTTCAGCCTGGCACAGGCGCAGCAACGCAAGGCGCAGCCAACGTTGCAAAAGGCCGAGCCGAAAAAAAAGATCATACATAAAGGCAAAGCCTTTCTTTCCGATGGCAAAACCGGTTCCGGTAAGATCAGCAAGAAAGCCTTCGACTCCCTGATCGCCTACCCGCTGATCGCTAAGGACAGCCTGGGCAGGGAACACAAAGTAATCGGGTACACCTTCAGTTATTCGGAACGCGGCCTGTATGAAGACAGTATGGGTACCCCCAGGATCATGGCCGATTTCTATTCTACAGAAAGCGAAGGCGGCCAGTTACCCGCCTTCTGGTTGCAGAATATCCGGGAGCGCTCCAAAGGCGGCGATACCGCGTATTTCGACCAGGTGATCTCGAAATATACCGATACCGGCAAAAGCTTCTTTTATGCCGAGCCGATCAAACTGATTATTACGGAATAAAACACAACAGTAACCTGATAAGCAAAGAGCGATACCCTGGGGTATCGCTCTTTTATATGTTAGTCAAAGCCCGCTGGTTCAGGGTTCCAGGGCCTGCAAAATATCCTGCAGGATATCGTCGCGGTGTTCCAGCCCGGCGGAGATGCGGATCAGGCCGGGGGTAATATTCACGGCCAGCCGCTCTTCCTCCGTCAGTTTAGCATGGGTAGTACTTGCCGGGTGCGAAGCAATACTGCGGGTATCGCCCAGGTTGGCCGTCAGCGAAAGCATATTCAGTTTATCGAGAAAACGGCGCCCTGCTTCCAGTCCGCCGGCCAGTTCGAAACATATGATACCGCCGCCGTTCTTCATCTGTTTTACGGCGATGTCGTATTGCGGATGCGAGGCCAGGAAAGGATACCGGAGTGTTTTGATTGCCGTATGATGTTCCAGTTGCTGCGCCAGGTATAAGGCATTGGCCGCATGACGCTCCATACGCACGTCCAGTGTTTCCAGGCTTTTGCTCAGGATCCAGGCGTTAAAGGGCGAGAGCGAAGGCCCCATACTGCGGCAGAACAAATAAATATCGTGTATCAGGTCTTTGCGGCCGGCTACAACGCCCGCCAGTACCCGGCCCTGCCCATCTAGCCATTTGGTGCCGGAGTGGATAACCAGGTCGGCGCCGTATTCGACAGGTCTTTGTGCAATGGGCGTAGCAAAACAGTTATCTACCACGAACAGGAGCCCATGCTTACGGGCCAACTCGCCCAGCCGCTCCAGGTCCAGGATATCGAGCCCGGGATTGGTAGGCGTTTCCACATAGATCATTTTCGTCTCGGGGCGTATAGCCTGTTCCCAGGTGTCGGGTTGGTCGGCAGCGAAGTAACTGCTGCTGATCCCGTACTTGGGCAGGTACTTGTTGAGCACCGTATGGGTGCTGCCGAATATAGCATTGCAGCTCAGCAGGTGATCGCCCTGTTTGAGCAGGGCCAGGAACGTTGAGGAGATCGCGCTCATGCCCGATGCGGTAGCATAGGCGGCCTCGGTACCTTCCAGCGCCGCGATCTTGTCGGTAAATTCGGTAACGTTAGGATTAACAAAGCGGCTGTAGATATTGGCTTCGCGCTCATCGGCAAAGGTAGCCCGCATTTCTTCGGCGGTATCAAAACAAAAACTGCTGGTTAAATACAAAGGAACGGAGTGTTCCATCTGGCCGGAACGTTCGGCCTGAATACGGATTGCCTGTGTAATCGGATTCATTTGCTTAGACATGGATAAAAAATTTTAAAAGATCAGGAGCGCTTACAGGTTTACCTCGTATGTAATGGTACAGCCCGCGCGGCGCAGGGTTTCGGCCACGGAACAGTATTTGTCGATCGACAAAGCCGCGGCACGTTGGGCCTTGTCGGCATCCAGCGCGCCCGTAAAACGGAAACGGATATGCGCTTTGGTCCACAGGGCCGGTACTTTGTCCTGCTCCCGCTCCGCATCGATATCCATTTCGAAACTATCGAAAACCTGGCGTTGCTTTTCCAGGATACTGACGATATCGATACCGCTGCAGGTACCCAGCGACATAATAACGCCCTGCATAGGCCGTACACCGGTGCTTACCGCATCCAGCCGGGGCCGCTCTACACCATCGGGTACCGATTGAAAATTGACATCGTTACCATTTTCGTCCGTAGCGGTAAAGGTGCGTTCGGCGATATGGTATTTTATGTGAATAGAAGGCATACTTTTTATTTTGCTGTAAAAATAAGACACCAACAATTACTTTTGCACAATTAAATTCAATTACCCGATACAAGAACAGGCATGCAAAACAGTTACCATTACGACCAGGCTTTTACATTGGAAAACGGCGGCAGCCTGCCGGAACTCCACATCAGCTACCATACCTACGGGCAGCTGGATGCAGACAAGAGCAATGTGGTATGGATCTGCCATGCCCTTACCGCCAGCGGCGATGCTGCGGGCTGGTGGGACGGACTGGTGGGCGAAGGCAGGACGATTGACCCGGCCCGGCATTTTATCGTATGTGCCAATATTATCGGCAGCTGTTATGGCAGTACGGGGCCGCTCAGTATCGACAAAACAACCGGGGCGCCCTTTCACAACAGTTTTCCCTTACTGACGATACGCGATATGGTACAGGCGCATATATTGCTGCGCCGGCACCTGGGCATCGAAGAGATACACCTGCTGGCCGGTGGCAGTATGGGCGGCTACCAGGCCATGGAGTGGGCCCTGGCCGAACCGCAGCGTATCCGCAACCTGTTCCTGCTGGTAACCTCGGCGGCCGAAAGTGCCTGGGGCATTGCCATTCATACGGCGCAACGACTGGCCATAAGCGCCGACCAAAGTTTTGGCACAGCAGCCGATAATGCCGGCGCAGCAGGCCTGAAAGCCGCCAGGGCCATAGGTATGCTGACCTACCGCAACCCGGCGCTGATGAACAAACAACAAACCGATACCGATACCAGTAAAACAGATGATTTTAAAGCCAGCACCTATATTCAATACCAGGGCGACAAACTGGTAAGCCGCTTTAATGCCTACAGCTACTGGACCCTGACAAAAGCAATGGATAGCCATAACCTGGCCAGGGGCCGTGCAGCCTCTGCAGAAGCGGTGTTACAACAGATTGCGCAACCGGTATTGCTCGTGGGTATCAGCAGCGATATTCTTTGCCCGCCCCACGAACAGCGGTTCCTGGCACAGCATTTACCCCTGTGCCGTTATGAAGAAATTGATTCGGAATATGGTCATGACGGGTTCCTGGTAGAATCGGAACAGGTAGGCCAACGCCTGCAAAACTGGCTGGAAGGCTTAACCGGCGCTTAATCGAGTCGTTCGGACAGGATGCCGAACACAAAACCCGCCAGGAAAAAAGCAGCGGCGTTTTTTACATGATACCAGTTATAATTATCGAGGTAGTCGAGACTGCCGGTGCCGAGTAGTACGACCAGCAGGGCAAGGATGCCCGAAAGTAAAGCCAGCACCAGGCCGTTCATACGGCGGAAAGGCAATTTGACCAGTAACAGGTAACCCAGGCAGGACAAAGCCAGGTAGCAGGCCGTAACCGGCAGCCACTGGGCATAGTCGAGTTTGAGAATGAGCTCGTGCTGGTAGGTATCCGGCACCAGCAGGTCGTTACCCAGGATAATGAGCATCGTGCACAGAACCGTGGCCGTGATAAAAGAAAGACTATAAATAAATCCGGCACGCAGGGGTTTCATACAGACCTGTTATTGAATCGGGCACAAGATAGACAATATATTAATTACTCCCATATAAAACAAACCAGGCCAGTGTCATGCTTTTGTAAATTTTATAAAGGGCAATGATCGTATTAAGACTGCCGAACCGGCGCCTACCCCTATCCTTGTTCATTTAATTTTTACTTTTGATCCTCCAATAATACACGCACAATTTGAAAACCGTTCTGATAATAGACGACGAAGAAAAGCTCCGGGGCCTGCTGTCGCGCATCGTAAAGGGTGAAGGCTTCCATGTGGTGGAAGCAGCCGATATAAAATCGGGCATCCGCAAGGCCGAACAACACGATATCGATGTGGTGCTCTGCGATGTAAAACTGCCCGATGGCAACGGGTTGGACCTGGTCGAAAAACTAAAGACCCGGTTTCCCCTGCTGGAGATTATCCTGCTTACCGCCTACGGCAATATTCCCGATGGCGTACAAGCCATGAAGAACGGGGCTTTCGACTATATCGTCAAGGGCGACGACAATGATAAGATTATTCCCCTGCTGAACCGCGCCATGGAAAAAGTAAGCCTGCTTAAGAGGGTTAAGGAACTGGAGCAAAGGGTCGGTAAGAAGTACTCCTTTCAAAGCATCATAGGCCAGTCCAAACCGCTGCAGGATGCCATATCGCTGGCCAAAAAGGTGGCCCCCACCGATGCCGCCGTACTGCTTACCGGCGAAACCGGTACGGGTAAAGAAGTATTTGCCCAGGCCATACACCAGGGCAGCAGCCGCTGCGGCAAAAACTTTGTAGCCCTTAACTGCAGCGCCCTGGGTAAGGACATCCTGGAAAGCGAACTGTTTGGGTATAAACAAGGCGCCTTTACCGGCGCAGCCAAAGATAAAAAGGGCCTGATCGAAGAGGCCAACGGCGGCACCCTCTTTCTCGACGAGATCGGCGAGATGCCGCTCGACCTGCAGGCCAAACTGTTGCGGGTACTCGAAACCAGCGAATTCATCAAGCTGGGCGATACCCGGCCGCAAAAGTCCGACTTCCGCCTGATTGCGGCTACGAATAAAGACCTTAAAGCCGAAAGCGAGGCCCATCTCTTCCGCTCCGACCTTTACTTCCGTCTTAATGTATTCCAGATCCAGCTGCCGCCCCTGCGCGAACGCGTAAAAGACATTGAAGCGCTCGCTGTTTTTTACACCCGCCAGTTTGCGGCCAAAACCGATGGCCAGGAAAAACATTTCGCCCCGGGTTTTATAGCCAGGCTGGAAGCCTATGCCTGGCCCGGCAATATCCGCGAACTGAAAAACGTGATCGAGCGGGCCGTGATCCTGAGCGAACGCAATGAGCTGGGCCCTGCTTCCCTGCCCTTCGAAATACAGGAGGCAAGCCCCACCAGCGGGAAGACGCACCTGTCGGCCTTTTCGCTAATGAGCGCCGAAAAGCTGCATATTCAGAAAGTACTGAACCATACCCGCGGCAATAAAGCCGAGGCTGCACGCCTGCTGGAGATCGGCATTGCCACCCTCTACCGCAAACTCGAAGAATACAAAATACAGTAGCACACGCTACCTATCATTTTGAGAAAAAGCCTATCATTTTGATAGGCTTTTTTTATGCCCTTAAAGACCGCTATAAAATTAAAATACTGACTATAAACGCTTTAAACCACACCTCCCGGATCTGGCCCGGATTTGGCATATAAGAGGACAAACAGATATCCAATTATATGAACCCATACGAGATACCGGCCATGCTGGAAGACGAACTGCCCGCGATAGTGCCTAGCTTAAAAGAGCATGCCCCCGATGGCAATGCCACACAGATCATTAAAGTACTGACCCATTATACCCGCAGCCTGCTGTCGCTGCACGACCTGCCTGCCGTTGTTAAATGCATGCAGGTGGCCGACAAGATCTATGAGAAAGGCAACCAGGTGGTACGCAACGCCGTGGAGAATGTATTCGTATACTCCTTCTCGGGGCTGCAATGCGCCTGCAACCGCCTCGAATGGAAACAGATCCAGTCCAAGATACCCGTAACTCTTTACTCGGCTTATGTACGCCAGATCTACCGCTCGGGCCTCTGATCCGTTTCTTTCACTTCTAAAATAGTATGCAACGATGAACACCTTATTGCTTGTACTCGGCGGAGTAATCTGTTTTATACTCCTGTACCGTTCCATTCATTTCTTCGAAAAAATCTAAAACCCATGACCGCTTTATTCATTGTATCGCTACTGGCCTTTATCTATATGTGTTACGTACTGCTGCGACCCGAAAAATTCTAGCCCGTAGCCGTCCATACCCTCTTAACTACAAGATTCAACCTTTTATAAAATGAGCAAGGAACTACCCGGAATTATACTCATGTTTGTGCTGACCCTGGCGCTGGCTGTACCCCTGGGCAAATACATAGCCCGCATGTACAGCGGCGAACGGTCCTGGACAGACAAGATCTTTAATCCCGTAGAACGTCTATTTTTCCGGCTTTCCGGCATCGATCCCCATAAGGAGATGAACTGGAAAGAGCATATGAAACATATGCTGATCATCAACCTGGTCTGGTTCCTGTCGGGCATGCTGGTATTGATGACCCAACAGTACCTGCCGCTGAATCCGGATGGCAACCCCAATATGAGCGCCGACCTGGCTTTCAACACCAGTATATCCTTTGTGGTCAACTGCAACCTGCAGCACTACTCCGGCGAAACCGGCCTGAGCTACCTGTCGCAGCTCTTCCTGATGTTCCTCCAGTTTGTAAGCGCCGGTACCGGCATGGCAGCTGCTGCCTTACTGTTCAATGCCTTAAAAACCAGGACCACCGAAAAGTTGGGCAATTTCTATGATTATTTCCTGAAATCCTGTACCCGCATCCTGTTGCCCTTATCCGTGATCGTAGCCCTGGTACTGTTGTTTAACGGTACGCCTATGACCTTCGCAGGCAAAGACACCATTACCAACCTGCAGGGCGATACCGTACAGGTATCGACAGGTCCCGCTGCGGCCTTTATCGCCATCAAACATATCGGCACCAATGGCGGGGGCTTCTTCGGCGCCAATGCCGCCCACCCTTTCGAGAATCCGAATTACCTGACCAATATGGTATTGATGATGGCGCAGATGATCGTTCCATTCGCCATGATCTTCGCACTGGGTTACTACCTGAAACGCAAAAAATTTGCCTGGGTCGTGTTCAGCGTGATGACCATCGGGTTCCTGATGCTGGTAATACCTAATATACTTATGGAAACCAGGGGCAACCCGCTGAGCGCCCACATGGGTATCGATATGAGCAAGGGAGCCATGGAAGGCAAGGAAACCCGCTTCGGCGCCGCTGCTACCGGCTTCTGGAGTATCGTAACCACGGTTATCTCCACAGGCTCCGTTAACGGGATGCACGACAGCACCATGCCGCTCTCCGGCATGAACGAGCTCATCGCGATGATGGTGAATTGCTTCTATGGCGGTTGCGGTGTAGGTATCCTCAACTTCTTCATCTTTATTATCCTGGCCGTATTCATCAGCGGGCTTATGGTAGGCCGTACCCCCGAGTTTATGGGTAAGAAAATAGAAGCCCGCGAAATGAAGATCGCAATGATCGTAGCCCTGCTACATCCCTTGCTGATCCTGGCCGGCACCGCGCTGGCCATGGCCCTGCCGCAGTATACGGCATCGACGCTCAGCAACCCCGGCTTTCATGGCTTCAGCCAGGCCCTGTACGAGTATACCTCCTCGGCAGCCAATAACGGCAGCGGCTTTGAAGGGCTGGGCGACAATACGCCCTGGTGGAATATCAGTACGGGTATCGTATTGCTGCTCTCGCGCTTCCTGCCGATCATAGGCCCCGTGGCCATAGCCGGATCGCTGGCCGCTAAAAAGTATACGCCCGAAAGTGCCGGTACTTTAAAAACCGACTCGGGCACCTTTGGCCTGATGCTCTTCGCCGTGATCGCCATCGTAGCCGCTCTTTCCTTCTTCCCGGCACTGACCCTCGGACCTATTGCGGAATTTTTTTCCCTGAAATAATTTAAAATCATGACCAGAGAACACAGAAACGAACTATTAAGATCAAAAGGCATCAGCAACGGCGAACGCAATGCATCGCTGTTCAGCGGCGCCCTGGTCGCTACTGCGCTCAAGCAGTCTTTTATCAAGCTCAACCCGAAGAGCATGTTCCGCAACCCGGTCATGTTTACCGTTGAGATTGGTACCTTAATCATGCTGCTCGTTTGCATCTATATCGCCACCGGCGCCAAAGACCAGGGCAGCTTCAGTTATAACCTGGTCGTATTCCTCATCCTGCTGCTCACCCTGCTCTTCGCCAACTTTGCCGAAGCCATCGCAGAAGCAAGAGGCAAGGCCCAGGCCAACAGCCTGCGCAAGACCCGGGAAGAAACACCGGCAAAAAAAGTAGAGCTGGTGGGCGAGATCTTTATGAACGAGGTACATATCGTGCCTTCCTCCAGCCTGCGCAAAGGCGATCTTTTTATCTGCGAGGCGGGCGATATTATCCCTATCGATGGCGAGATTATCGAAGGCCTGGCCTCGATCGACGAGAGCGCCATTACCGGCGAAAGCGCACCGGTGATCCGCGAAGCAGGCGGCGATAAGAGTTCCGTTACCGGCGGCACCAAAGTATTGTCCGATAAGATAAAGGTAAAAGTAACCACCGAACCCGGCGAGAGTTTCCTCGACAAGATGATTGCCCTCGTAGAAGGCGCCAGCCGCCAGAAAACACCCAACGAGATCGCGCTGACTATCCTGCTGGCTGGGTTTACCTTGGTCTTCATTATCGTATGCACCACGCTCAAACCCTTTGCCGACTACGCCAATACCCCGATCACCATCGCGGCCTTTATCTCGCTGTTCGTATGCCTGATCCCGACTACCATAGGTGGCCTGCTTTCGGCCATAGGCATAGCCGGTATGGACCGCGCCTTAAGAGCCAATGTCATTACCAAAAGCGGTAAGGCCGTAGAAACGGCCGGCGATATCGATGTATTGCTGCTGGATAAAACCGGGACCATAACCATCGGTAACCGCAAAGCCACACACTTCTATCCTTCCAAAGGCATCGACGAACAACACTTTCTGAAATGCACGGTACTCAGCTCTATGGCCGACGAGACACCGGAAGGCAAATCCATCATCGAGCTGGCCGCTATCGACCCGGCCACGTACCAGGTAGCGGATCCGCACTTCATCAAGTTTACCGCAGAGACCAAAAGCTCGGGCATTAATATCGGCACCGACCGCATCCGCAAAGGCGCTTACGATGCGATCCGGGATATGGTGCAAAAAGCCGGCAATACCTTCCCCGAAGATACCCTGGAGCAGATCAAAACCATATCCTCCAAAGGCGGCACCCCGCTTGTGGTTGCGGAAAACGATAAAGTACTGGGTGTGATCGAGCTGCAGGATATTATCAAAGCCGGTATACGCGAACGGTTTGACCGGCTGCGGAAGATGGGGGTGAAAACCGTGATGGTAACCGGCGACAACCCGCTCACCGCCAAATTCATTGCCGAAAAAGCAGGTGTGGACGATTATATTGCCGAGGCCCGCCCGGAAGACAAGATGAATTATATCCGCAAAGAACAGGAGTCAGGTAAGCTGGTAGCCATGATGGGCGACGGCACCAATGATGCACCGGCACTGGCCCAGGCCGATGTGGGCGTAGCCATGAACAGCGGTACACAAGCCGCCAAAGAGGCCGGCAATATGGTGGACCTGGATAACGACCCGACCAAACTGATCGAGATCGTGGAGATCGGCAAACAGCTACTGATGACCCGGGGTACGCTTACCACCTTCTCTATTGCCAACGACGTGGCCAAATATTTCGCCATCGTACCGGCACTCTTCATCACGTTTATACCGGCGTTGCAGGGGCTCAATATCATGCGCCTGCACAGCCCGGAAAGCGCGATCCTCTCGGCCGTGATCTTTAACGCCGTCATCATACCATTGCTGATACCCCTGGCCCTGAAAGGTGTGGCCTACAAACCGGTAGGCGCCAGCGCCCTGTTACGCAGGAACCTGCTGATCTATGGCCTGGGCGGCGTGATCATACCTTTTATCGGCATCAAACTGATCGACCTGGTCGTATCCCTGTTCCTCTAAATATTCCAGATTTAAAATTCCTTTTTATGATATCCAGTATTTTCCGGGCTTTAAGGCTTACCATCATCAGCCTGGTATTTTTCTCAGGCGTCTATACCCTTGTCATTTATGGCGCTGCTCAACTCGCGCCCGGCAAGGGCAAGGGCGATACCATCGTAAGCAACGGTCATCGTTATTATACGAATATCGGCCAGGCTTTTACCAGCGACGGCTATTTCAACTCAAGACCTTCGGCCGTAGGCTACAATGCAGCAGGTTCGGGCGGCAGCAACAAAGGCCCAACCAATGCCGCTTACCTGGCAGAAGTACAGGCCCGTATCGACACCTTCCTCGTGCACAACCCCGGCGTAGGAAAAGCAGACATACCCGTGGAACTGGTAACCGCCAGCGGCAGCGGGCTCGATCCCGACCTTACGGTAAAAGCCGCTACCATACAGGTAAAACGGATCGCTATGCAACGCCATATTTCAGAAGCTGCATTAAACCAACTGATCCGTCGATATACCGCCAAACCCATGCTGGGTCCCGATCGCGTAAACGTATTGCAGCTAAACCTGGCGCTCGACCGCTTACAACCCAAATTATAACCGATAAAATGCAAACTACCCCAAAATACAATTTCAACACAATGAACAAAGTTCTAAGTACCCTGGCCCTTACCGCAACCACTGCCTTTTGCCTGCCTGCCGCTCCCCTGTTCGCACAGGAAGAAGACACCGTAACGACCGTAGATGCTCATGCTCCAAAAATTCCCTTCGACGGTTATGATATGACCTGGCAAAATGGTAATGACCGCAGGAAGAGCGCTGTACTGCAAAGCAAATACGTAACCGGTATCGTCATGCTCGACGCCAACTATACCCACTCTTTCAATAACCCCAACGACAATACCGTCGTGGGTTCTACAGCGCTCGCCCGCAACAATGAAGTTACCCTCTCGGGTATTTACCTGGGCGGCGAGTTTAACTATAAAAATGCCCATGCCCGTATCCTTACCCAGTTTGGCACACGCGCTACGGTAGTACCCCGCAACGACTTCAGCCCTTACCGCGGGCAGTACGACCTGGCCAATGTATACCGCTACCTGAGCGAGGCCTATGCAGGTTATCATATCGACAAATGGTATGGTATCAATATCGATGCGGGTATGTTTATGTCCTATGTAGGGTTAAACTCCTATTACCAGGTAGAGAACTGGGAATACCAGGCCTCTTTTACTTCCGACAATACGCCCTGGTTCTTTAACGGCTTGCGTATCCAGGTATTTCCGACCAAAAAACTAAAGATCGAAGGCTGGCTCATCAATGGCTGGCAGAGTTATGGCAAGTTCAACAGCATGCCGGGCTTTGGCGGTAATATTACCTGGTGCCCCAATGAAGCGGTAAAACTATTGACCAATGACTATTACGGCGCCGATGCGGCCAATATACCCGACCGTAAAAGGTTTCACTCCGACAACAGCCTGCAGGTACGGTATTACAACAAGCCGGAGTCCAAAGGCATCAGTCGTATGGCCTTCTCGCTTACCGGCGACCTGGGCTTTGAAAAAGGTGGCGGGGTAAACGGCTTTTCGAATGCCGATACGGCCAAAGGACCGGCCCAGTACTTTGCCAGCGCTATGTTCTATAACCGGGTATGGTTTTACAAAAACAAATTTGCCTGGACCATCGGCGGTGGCCTGATGACCAATCCCGGCCGCTACCTGGTGCTCTACCCTACCGGCCAGGCAAGTCCTTTGCCCAATCCCAACAACCCGACCCAGACAGCAGGCCTGTACCCCTTCAGCGCCAATCCCGGCGATCCCTTTAAAGGCTGGGATTGCTCTACCAATTTCGATTGGATGCCCAACCAGAGTATAACATTCCGGGTGGAGTATGTACACCGTCATGCCAATGTGCCCTATTTCGCAGGTAAGGGTGGCGTAACCTCGCCTACCGGTTATACCACAACGCCGCTGCCCGCAGACTGGCGTCCCGATCTCGTAAAATCAGAGGACAGGATCATCTTTGCGATGCTGTTCCGTTTATAATAAACCAGAGGACCAACCAAAACCAGTGTAACAGCCCTGCGGACGAAAGTCTGCAGGGTTTTGGGCCATCCGGGAAAAATCCGTTACCGGGTGAACCTTGCAGGCCACCCGGCGGTTATCCTGCAACCGGGCGTACCATAATGCAGACCTTTTTAATGTATCCTATATGGCAACGGAAAACTCCAAAGAACATATCACCCACTTTCTCGACCTGATCCGTAATGCCCGCAAGGGAAAGTTCAAGATCTATATCGGGATGATCGCCGGTGTGGGCAAGACCTACCGTATGTTGCAGGAAGCGCAGACCCTGCTGCGCAACGGCATCGATGTAAAGATCGGTTACGTGGAAACACACAACAGGAAAGAGACCGAAGCCATGCTGGAGGGCCTGCCCGTAATCCCGCGGCGGAGGCTGTTCTATAAAGGTAAAGAGCTGGAAGAACTGGATGTGGGCGCAATCCTGACGCTGAGACCGGAGATTGTGATCATCGACGAACTGGCGCATACCAATATAGAAAGCAGCAAGAATGAAAAACGCTGGCAGGATGTGGTCGAGATACTGGAAGCCGGCATCAATGTAATCAGCGCGGTCAATATCCAGCATATAGAAAGCCTCAATAAAGAGATCCGCGAGATTACCGGCGTAGAGGTAAAAGAGCGCATACCCGACAGCATCCTGAAGATGGCAGATGAAGTGGTCAATATCGACCTTACTGCCGACGAACTGATCACGCGCCTGCGCGAAGGCAAAATCTACGCAACCGAAAAGATAAAAACCGCGCTGGACAACTTTTTTAAAGCCGAACAGATCCTGCAGCTGCGGGAATTAGCCTTAAAGGAAGTAGCTTCGCAGGTAAAACGGAAGGTAGAAGCCGAAGTGCCGCGCAACGCCGTATTCCGCCACGAGAAGTTTATGGCCTGTATCAGCAGCAATGAAAGAACGGCCAGGCTCGTGATCCGGAAAACAGCACGGCTGGCCAGTTATTACAGCAGCAAATGGTTTGTGCTGTATGTGCAGACCCCGCGGGAAAGCAACGACCGCATAGCCCTGGATAAACAACGCCACCTGATCAATAACTTTAAACTGGCAACCGAGCTCGGTGCGGAGATCATACGGGTAGAAAGCGATAACGTATCGGCAGCCATAGCCGATACCGCAGCGCAAAAAGAAATAACGACCCTCTGCATCGGCAAACCGCACCTGAACCTGGCCAAGGTTATCCTGTCGACCGGTAACTTTAACAGCCTGCTGAAGAAAATGGCAGACTCCAATATAGACATCATAATCCTGTCGTGATGAAGATTAAAACAAAACTGACCTTAGGCGTAGGCATGCTCTTCGCCATGATCATCCTGCTGGCCCTGCTTGGTACGGTATATATCAATGCGCTGAAAAAAGACACCGAAAACATCCTGGTCGACAACTACAATACGCTCGAGTACTCGCGGAACATGCTGCTGGCGCTGGATGAATCGCAACATAACCCCGCGGCCTTACAACTATTCCGGGATAACCTGGCGGGGCAGTTACTGAACATTACAGAACCGGGCGAACGGGAAGCCACGACATCGCTGGACCGCCATTTCAAAGCATTACAGCAAAACCTTACCGACAGCAGCCTGCGGCCGCAGATCCGCCGCGATATCTCGCAGGTCATGCAGCTCAACATGTCGGCCATTAAACGGAAAAGCGTAGTAGCGGGCAATACGGCCGCATCGGCCACGCTATGGATCGTAAGCGTGGGTACCTTATGTTTTTTATTCGCCTTTGTACTGCTGGTCAACCTGCCGGGTAATATCGCCGAACCGCTGCGGGAGCTTACCGAACGTATACGCTCGATAGCCGCACAGAATTATTCGCAACGGGTTACCTTCGGCAGCAATAACGAGTTCCGCGAACTGGCCAGCTCTTTCAATACCATGGCCGAAAAATTACAGGAGTACCATAGCAGTAACCTGTCCAGCCTGCTGATGGAGAAAAAAAGGATCGAGACCCTGATCAATAACATGAAAGATCCCGTGATCGGCCTGGACGAAAACCAGCAGGTATTGTTTGCCAACCAGGAAGCCCTTAGTATCCTCTCCTTAAAAAGCAATGACCTGGTCGGTAAAAATGCTACGGAGATCGCAGAACGCAACGACCTGATCCGGTCGCTGATACAGCCGCAGGGCACGGCCGGCAAGGAACCGGTGAAGATCTATGCCGATCAGAAAGAAAGCTATTTCCAGAAAGAGATTATCCCCATTGGCATTACGCCTACCGGCGAACAAACCCGCCTGCAGATCGGCAATGTGATCATTCTTAAAAACATTACGCCCTTTAAAGAGCTCGACTTTGCCAAGACCAATTTTATCGCCACGGTATCGCACGAACTGAAAACACCGATTGCCTCGGTAAAGATGAGCCTGCAACTGCTGAAGAACAAGAATACCGGGCCGGTAAACGACGAACAGCGCCAGCTGATTGAAAGCATTGAAGAAGACAGCAACCGCCTGTTAAAGATAACCGGCGAGCTGCTGAATATGACCCAGGTGGAAACCGGTAATATCCAGATGAACATCCAGGAAAGCCGTCCAGCCGATATCGTACACTATGCCATGGACGCCGTAGCCTTCCACGCCGAGCAAAAGAACATCCGGCTGGAATTGTATACCGGCGAGGATTTGCCGCTGGTTAAGGCAGATCCCGAAAAAACATCCTGGGTTATGATCAATTTCCTGACCAATGCCATACGCTATTCCCGCGAACACGGCCAGGTTACCGTTACCGTACGGCAGGAAGATACGGGCAAAGTACTCTTCTCCGTACAGGACAACGGCAAGGGCATAGACCCGCGGTATACCGGCAGGATTTTTGACCGTTACTTCCAGGTGCCGGGCAGCAGCCGTTCGGGCACGGGCCTGGGCCTGGCTATCAGCAAGGAGTTTATCGAAGCGCAGGGCGGCAGCGTAGGTGTCGAGAGCGAGATCGGCAGGGGCAGCCGCTTTTATTTCCGTTTATAGATCAATTAAGGCACGGACTGTTTTATACCGCCACAGCCACTTCTTGTACCAGTTGTATATTGGCGGTAAACTGCACATCTTCACCCAGCAGGAATTTACCCGACTCGGTCAGGATCCCGTAGTTGAGCCCGAACTCCCAGCGGCTTATCGAACCCGTTACTTCAAAGCCTATACGCAGCCGGCCTTCCGCATCCCGGGCTGCGCCGCCATATTCAGCTACCAGCTCTACGGGTTGCGTAATACCTTTAAGCGTCAGCAAACCCGAAAGGTTATACCGGTCGCCTTTTACCTTATGAAAATAATTGGACTGGAAAGTAATGGTAGGAAAAACACCCGCATCGAAAAAGTCGGCCGAACGCAAATGGGCGTCCCTGGCCTCTACATTGGTATCGATACTGCTTACATCAACGGAGAAATGAATTTCCGCATCTTCGAAATTTTCGGCATCCGAACTGGCGCCGCCATTAAAATTACGGAAAGAGCCGGTTACGGATGAAATAACCAGGTGTTTGATCTTGAACTGTACATTGGAGTGAGCCGGATCAACGGCCCATTGGGTCTTACGCATAACACTATTTTTAAAATGACTAAGAATAAGGACATTGTAAAATAGCTATCGCAATAGGCGGTACGTTTAGAAGGAGAATAAATAGCTTATAATAAATCCGTGGTGAAGATTTGCTACCGGAAATTTACGCAAAAAAAGTGGGAACCTGTTTCTCGATGGTCCCCACTTTTTGCTTATAGCGCTATTACGCTTCTTTAGCCAACTGGATATTGGCGATCAGTTTAATGTTTTCGCCCAATGCCAGGCCACCGGTTTCGGTAAGGGCATTATAGGTAAGACCGTATTCTTTGCGGTTAATGGTGCCGGTTACTTCAAAACCCACTTTGGTATTGCCATAGGCATCTTTTTCCATACCACCGTATTCGGCATCCAGTTCTACAGGTTGGGTAACACCTTTCATCGTCAGGTTGCCCGCCAGTTTGTACTGGTCGCCTTTGGTTTTGGTAAAGGACGTAGATTCGAATTTGATCAGCGGGAAAGCTTCCGTATCGAAGAAATCGGGACCTTTCAGGTGCTCGTCGCGCATGTTCTGGTTCGTATCCACGCTGTTGGCTTCGATCTGGAAGTTTACATTCGCTTGTTCGAACGAATCGTTCTCAGCTACGGCCGTACCGGAAAAGTTATTGAAAGCGCCGGTAACAGTAGAGATTACCAGGTGTTTTACTTTAAAATGCACTTCAGAGTGCATGTTGTCAACGGTCCATTTTGTTGTTGCCATTTTTATCGGTGTTTTATTTTGTTATAAATAGTATTGCAGCAGCACGATAACCGGTTCTTTGCGCTTTTGCTGATGCAAAGCTAGGAAGCTATCCGGCAGGCCATCTTGACATAGGGTAAGAAATAAGATATACCGTTCTGTGCAAGCATTTGCTTTATTGCTGCTGTAAAATTATAACACGCACCAATGGGTGTTCTTGATGTAGGATAAGAAAAGGAGCACCGGCCCTCAGCCGGCATTGAGGGTCTTTTTACGGGTCAGTTCCTTGCGGACCCGGCTGAGCGATTCTGCAGTCATACCCAGGTGCGTCGCCACCATCCACAACGGCACGCGCGACATTACATTGGGGAAGAGTTCCATAAATTCGAGATAACGCTCTTCGGCCGTAGCGGCCAGCAGCATATTGATGCGGCGCTGCATCAGGCTGAGCCGTGTAAGCAGGGCCGATACCATAAAGGCATTATACCCCGGCGCGATCTTACCCGCCGTTTCGTAAAAGTCTTTATCCATCAGCACGATCACCGAATCTTCGACTGCTTCGATAAATACTGCAGAGGGTTTATTGAGTTTAAAACTGTTCTGGTCGCCGATCCAGTACTGTTCGGGCGCAAAGTCGACCACATGTTGCTTATCCTTGCCATCTACCGTATAGGACCGTAACAGGCCTTTGGTTACGAAGATCATT
Source organism: Taibaiella chishuiensis (assembly GCF_003014535.1). GTDB lineage: Bacteria > Bacteroidota > Bacteroidia > Chitinophagales > Chitinophagaceae > Taibaiella > Taibaiella chishuiensis. The sequence continues at coordinate 143,748 of NZ_PYGD01000007.1, forward strand.
TTACTGAAGGTATCGCCCTGCCGGATAATGATGGTATTCTTTTTAAGCTCGCGCATGGCCAGGAAAGGACGCAGCTTGTCAAACTGTTCGTCGGAAAGCTGTGTTTTTTCTTTCAGGTACTGCTTAAATATTTCGATCATAATACCGGTAGGTTGCTGGGCAAAAATACTAAAAAAAACAGGATGCCGGGCGCCGCCAAAGCCGCCGGGAACGGGCCTACGGTTCTTTTTCCGGAAGCGCAGCAGTACTACGCCGTATTTTGGCGTACCCCGCGTTTACCTTTGCTGCCTGGAACCCCAAAAACGGCATTTCCCTTATGAAGCATAAAACCAATATCAGCGATACCAGTATCGATTCGGCCGGCATACCCACCGACTACCGGCAGGCCGTGGCAGAGCTTATCTGGAACGGCTTTGACGCCAAAGCCACCGAAGTGCATATCCGTTTTGAAACCAATGCGATCGACAGCATCAGCCAGCTGGTGATCAGCGACAACGGCGAAGGCATCGATTACGAAAGCCTGCAGGAGACCTTTGGCGCCTTCCTCGACTCCCGCAAACGGCAGGTACGGCAACGGTCTTCGTATACCCGCGGCCGCAAAGGGAAGGGCCGTTTTGCTTTTTCGGCCTTCGCCCACAGCGCACAGTGGCATACTGTTTACAAAAGAGAAGGCAAATACCTGGGTTACGATATATTTATCAAAAGCAATAATAAAGATGAATACGAAGAGGATAACCGGCACCTGTCCCGCAAAAGGGCCACAGGCACCGACCTCGTGCTGACGGAGCTCTATGGCGTAAGCGCCTATTCCTTCTCGGGTGCCGAATTCCTCGATTTCCTGGCCAAGGAATTCGGCTGGTTCCTGTTGCTGAACCGCAAACACCGGTTCTCGATCAGGATCAACGGCATACCGCTTAGCTACGATTACCTGATCGCAGACAGCGACAGCCGGGATTTCCGGGTGCAGTACCGCGAACAGGAAGCCGGTTTTACGCTGCATTATGTACGCTGGAAGGAAAACATCGGCGACAAATACTATTACTATTTCCTGAACGAAGACCGGAAGGAATGCGCCAAGCAACTCTCCTCCCACAACAACAACGCTGTCGCATTCCACCACAGCCTTTTTATCGAATCGCCCTATTTCGATAATTTCCAGTTGCACGAAGGCGACCAGAACACGACGCTGTTCGGCAAGAACCAGCATGACCCCCTGTTCAAAAAGCTGATGAAGGAGTTGTCCACCTACCTCGAGACCCGTCATAAAAATTTTATCCGGGAAACCTCGGCCGCCAGCCTCTTATCCCGGTTTGAGCAGGAGGGCTTATTCCCGCCGGTGGATGGCCGCAGGCAAGCCGCAGAGCAGCCCGCGCTGGCCGGCCTGGTCAAAGAGCTCTATTGCCTGCAACCCCGCATCTTTAAAGGCCTGAAGCCAGAGCAGGCGCGTATGATGCTGGGCATGATGGATGTCTTGCTGCGTTCAGGTATGGCTCCCCGTATCGCAGAACTGGTATCGGGTATCCTGCCCCTGGAACCGGAAGAACAACAGGCTTTGCGGGAGCTGCTGGAGGGTAACAATACGGGTACCAGGGCAACAGTAGTACCTATGCTGGATATCGACCGGTAAACGGATTAAGCAGAATTCCTGTGTGGTTAATAAAAAGCGTTGTTCTTAAAACGAATCATCATTTTACAAAACCTTTATTTATTTGCTTCTATTCGTAGTGCCTCGTTACGAATTTATCTGGTCTGGCAGCTGCTACTAATTACAGCAGTAGAAGACGAGTTTTTTTCTCGCAGCGATACGGCGACGCAGCGAACGGGGCCATATTGGTCGTAACATCTTGCCGCCAACCGAGTAGGCATGCTCTGTTCGACGCCCATTACATGCATTGCCAGACGTCGAGCCAGGAAAAAACCAAACATACCGACCTTTAGAAAAAGGGCGTTAATAAAATGCTGCAGGACGCCGTATAAAAAGAAATACAGTTCCCTCGGCCTGGCCCTGTACTTTAGTTAGTTCGTCATTCCTTAGTCCATTTTTTTACTACTGTCCGGACTTATTTCTTTTAGGCGTACAAGGCATTTTTAGCACTTTTTCTACAGTCTTGATTTTTGCTTCTTTGTATTAAGACAAAGAAGAATAAAAAACAGGGTAAGTATACCTGAGGCTTCCCAGATATCCTGCTTGATCTCGGTAAACCCGCAACGACAAAGGCGCAATACGGCAGGTTCCGTATTGCGCCTGGTCAGGAATAGCACCGGCACTTAATTGCCCATCACGAAGGACCCGCGGCTTATCTTCAGGGTACTGCCATCGCCCGCTTTCAGCGTGCCCTCGAAGCTGACCTGCAGGAATTCGCGGTAGTTAAACCTTGTGATCACCGCACTGGCTTGTTCTGCATGATACTCTTTCCCGTTCTTTTGGTTACGCAGCAGGATCTTCAGGTTATCGCCGGCCCCGTAATTACCCGGCCCTTTATAGGTATCGAACATTACGGACAGGTTCAGCGAGTCGCCGATATTCATAATGGCCCGGGGTATAGGGGCTGTGGGTGTGCCCGTCTCGAGCCCCGAAATATTGGGTATGGCATTCACGGTACGCCCGTCAATGTCCATAACAGCATGATTATACAGGATATCAAAATTGCCCTGGCTGAATGTATACTGCGTCGTATCGGTACGCGAGCGCAGCATCAGCTCAAAACTGCCTTTGATCTTATGATTCTGGGTATCGATCACCGCCACCTTAATAGTACCGCCCGCATCCTCGGTGGCGCGGCTGGTATACCCTTTCTGCTCCGATTTATCTTTAGCCGAAAGGTAATAGACCGCGGTATAGGCCGACACCGCCCGGCCCAGGGTATAGGTACCCGGCGTATCGGCCAGCAGCCTTATATCCAGGAAACTGCCCGAAGCCACATTGTAGAAAGACATTTTGATCGAATCGTCCGGCGCCGCGGCACGGCCCAGGGCCAAAAAACTATCGCCATTCAGCAGGGCCGTAACCGCAATAGCCGTGTCTTTACCGGTGGCGGGCGGCTGTCGCTCTTTCTCCTTGAATACGAATAAAGACTCCTCTTTACGGCAGGACGCAAGCAACACCACCAACAGCACCAGGTACAGCAGGCCTTTATAGACATGGGGTATGCCAGGTCCGGGAACAAACATTTGTTTCATGTAACGTTATTTTGAACCAGGGCTAAGCCATTAGGGATAGCCCTTAATTTTTATTTCTGGATCACCACCTTTTTAGCCTGCTGGCGGTCGTTACGCAGGAAGTAGATACCCGGCGCCAGGTCGAAGATATCCATCGAGCGTGTTTTTTCCTGTTGCTTCAACAGCCTGCCGTTAAGATCGTAGAGCCGGATCAACTTTTGTTCCGTAGCAAAATGTAAGGTGCGCGTGGCGGGGTTAGGCCATACATTAAAGCTGTTAGAGCCCGGTGTTACCTCGTCGATGCCGGTTGGCGGCGGTCCGGAAGTAGTATCGCAACCGGGCTGTGGCGCAGTCCAGGTACAGCCTTGCGGGTTAGAAAAATAGTCTTCGAAGTTATTGATGGCTATAAGCATGGATTTATTGTAAGGCGCCGTATTGGCCGTATTGGGATAACGGATACTCATAAACAGCGGACTCATCCCTTCTACAGAAAATGCACTTTGTATCTCTGCGCCTTTAGGGCCTATGGCAAAGGGCCGCAGATCGTTCAGGCCGGGATTTTGCTTTTCAAGATTCAGGAAGTAAGTTTCATTCATCAGGTCCTGCGGGTTATGCGCGGAGGCCGGGTTCTTACGATATGCCGCACTGGATACCTCTTCCATGATCATCAGGTAACTCCTGGCCTTAAACTCATCGGCCAGGGTATAGAAATCGAAGTTCAGCACCTGCAGGTGTTTGGGATTGGAAAAAGCGCTGCGGCCATCGGCGAACACACAACCTTCGAGATAAGGCTTACAACTCTCGCCGGTTATATCGGAAGCCAGTTTCAGGATACGGCCATGCGGATCTTTTACATTCCCATTTGTGGTTTTGAGCGGTTGCAGGTGATAAGCCAACTTGCCCGCATACGCTTTCGCAGGATTGACAAAGGCATCTCCGCTGCTGTCGGCGCCGGTTTCGGCGACCAGGTAATAAGAAGAGAAGTCGACCGGATCATTAACCCGTACGATGTCGCCCAGGCGGTTAAACATCGTAGCGCCTTTTTGCAGGGCCACTTTCCGGATATCGGCAAGTTCGTTAAACGTAAAAGGAAACAGCGATCCGTCCACATCGGCTTCGTTCAGTACGATCCAGGAACCGTTATAGCTGGCGCTATCCTGTTTGAAGGCGCTGATCTGGTTACCCAGCATGGCATCATATTTCAGGATCACCGCTGGCTGGGTTTGCGTCGTAAAAATAATGCTGTTCAGTTCAGAAGTATCCGGCGCGGTATATTTGGTAGAGGTAACCACCATACCACCAAAGTCGGCGCGGCCGGCGTAATACAGCTTACGCAAAGGTTTACCGTTGGCTTTATTTACCTCAATGGCCCAACCCATATTTTTATACCGGGCTATAGCGGTACCGGCGCCGGGCGCACCGGCCGGCAATACATAGTCGGTGAGGGTGTTCATGCCGGGTTGCAGGTCGGTATTGCTGTTGGCCCAGGCATCATACATAAAGATATTCCCCTTGTCCTCGATCGAAGATAAATTGGAATAACCCAGCTGCAGGCCATTGTTGTGCCAGCTGCCGCCCTGTGCATTGAGATCGAAAAAGCGATAGCTCCAGGTATTGCCGGCTTCTGTTTGCGGCACTACCTGCCAGGTTCCACCGGCCTGTTCCTTTACCCGCATTTTTACCAATCCGCCGCCATCGCCGAGCGTACTTTGTTTATTATCCTGCAGGCTCATATAAAGCCAGCCTTCTTTGTTCTTATTGATCCTGATATTATGGACCGTATCCTCGGCCTGCAGGGCGCGGTCATAGTATACCGCGCCAAATCCGCCTTTGAGCGGGGCATTGAGGCCTTGCTCTATATTATGGGCAATATCGCCCTCTTTTAGCAAAATGCTGTATTTCAAAGCGCCGTGGGGCACCACCAGGCTATCGCCCGCCCAGGCCGTGTCTACGGGGCAAAAGAGATCATCGTAAATAACGCTGCCGGGCGCCTGTGCATGGCTATGCATATACAGACCGCCCGTCAAAGCAAAAAGTAAGGCTACTTTTTTCATGAACATGGAATTAAAATATTGGGTGAATTATTGCCTCTATGACGTAAGCATACCGCCGTTTGCCTCCCTGTAAGTTGTTATGTAATTATTAACTCTGCACCCAATAAAAACAGGAGCTTCCTTGTGGAAGCTCCTGCTGTATCCCGGTGGATTTATATAAGCGGCTACACTTAGTTAACGCTCAGTTGACCGGCAGTAACGGTACCATCAGCCATTTCAACGCGTACAAAATACACACCTACTGACAGACCTGCTGCATTGAAAGCAACACGCTGTTCGCCGGCCTGTACATCGGCAGTAACACTGCGCAGGATCATACCGGTAACTTTATCGGTGATTACCAGGCGTACTTTACCGGCTTTAGCAGCTTCAAATACGGCATAGGTAGTTCCGTTGGTCGGATTCGGAACCAGCTGTAAAGCAGGAGCGGCAGCTTTGGCAGCAGCAGCGCCCAGGTTGCAGTAAGAAGTAGCGTTAGGGCACCAGTTGGTCCAGTTCAGGGTCCAGTCGGTAGTACCGAAAGCACCGCGGAAGTTGCCGGTTTTCACGAAGAAAGCATCAGCCAGGTCGCTAACACCGGTATAGGTAGGAGCGCCCAGGTTATTGGTCGTTAAAGTGAAAGAAGGTTTAGCAGGACATACCGCAGAAGTAAGTGTACCACTGTAACCCGGAGCGCTGGCCAGCAGGCTGTTACCGCTTTCCAGGCAGGAAGTGCCGGTAGCGCCTACATTCAGCCATACCGCTGCAGAAGTAGCAGCAGCGCAGCTTCCCGACCATGCAGTAGAACCGATGGTACCGCCGGCATTGTTGTAATAAGTGTTATAAGAACTGTTCAACAGGTTGGTACCGGTATTGGCGATGGTTGTAGCACCGTCAACATACAGGCCTTCGAGCGGCCAGCCAACGATTACGCTGTTGTATACATTCTGCTCTGAGTTCCTGCGGATGTGCATACCCCTGCGGAATTCGGCGTGAGCGGTAGCATTGGCGTACAAAGGTCCCAGCAGGGTTACGTTGCTGAAGATAGGATGGGTCTTAGGACCATTGGCCGAACCGGTAGCATCGTTATCAGACTCGATACCGTTAGAACCGGAAATATCGTGCTGGTTAGGATCCCTGCGGTAAGCAAAAGCGAACTGCACTTTACCATGATAACCGAAGTCGGTATCGAAATCGTCATCTTTGGTATTGTAAGCGATCAGGTTTTTACAGTTAACTGCACCGCCGAACCACTCGTAAGCGTCATCGTTGGCATAAGTTACCTGGATGTTTTCGATAACGGTACCGTTACCTACAGCAGCCATAGTCAGGCTGTTCAGCTCATTATCAGGCAGTGTAGGATGTGGAATACCTGCATAGTGCAGCTGTACAAAACGCATTACACCAGAGTTATCGGCATCATTGGTACCACCGGCATAGATAGGTTCGCAGGGACCTTCAATTTTGAAGGTATCGCCAGGTTGGTTATTGGTTGCATAACCGGCAATAACGATACCACCCCAATCACCGGGAGCACGGCTGCCGGCAGGTTGGTTAGAGGTAAATACGATCGGGTTGCTGGCAATACCATTAGCTGCGATCTTAGCGCCGCGTTTGATGATCAGCGTACCGCGGGTTGCTTTTTCACCCAGGATTTTAGTACCGGCAGGGATCGTAAGCGTAGCGCCGCTTTCAACCTGTACACAACCTCTCAGCAGGTAGCAGGTATTCGCGTTCAGCGATGTGTTTGCAGTGATACTGCCTTCCAGCACGGTCTGGGCCGTAGCGCCATAGCAGGCGATCGCTGTCAGAGCCAGGGTAACAATTCCTTTTTTCATTGTGGTTGTTTTTTGTTTTGAGTGTAAGTTTTTACTATGAGGTTTGTCCTTGCAAGGTGTTCATCAATATGACGGGACATTGCTTTTTTTTACCCCAGTTTTTGTGTTACCAAATCATTAGGAAACAAAAAGTACGCCCATGGACATTTACAGCCGATGTACCATAACAACTACATCAAAAAAAGAAAGACGCACCGTTAAAACGATGCGTCTTTCTTTAACAGTTAATAGAACTAACTAGAGTTTCAAACCTATGCCCAGTGTATAATAGGTACCTTCATAACGGCTCTGGTAGCGGTTATCGAACCGGAAGCCATCGATCGTTTCATGATTACGGCTGAACCTGCCATCTCCATTGATATCCTGCACCTGCAGGAATCGTGCGTTCAGTATATTTTGTATACCGCCTTTAAGTTCCAGCATCCTGCCTATCCTTTGGGAAAAAGTAAAATCGAGCGAATGCCGCGGCAGTTCATAAATACTCGGGTTATCGATATTACCCACACCGATAATCCGGCGGCCGATAATATTATAAGAGAGATTGAGTTTAAGCCCGATACTGTCGTCGGTATAATTAAAGGCGGCATTGACCAGGTATGGCGACTGGCCGTAAAGCGGCCGTTTCGTGTCCTGTAACAAAGTACGGTCGAGCCGTACCTCGCTAAAAATATACGCCGCATTAACCATTAAGGAAACCCTGCGTAATAAACTGCTGAGTACGTTGCTGCCACCGGCATAGCGGGCCAGGCCCATCATCATTTCCACTTCGGCGCCGTAACTCACGGCAGACAAGGCATTGCCCCATTGAAAGTTATTACGGCCCGTAGTGCCATTGTAGTAATAATACTCGATCGGGTTGGTAAAATGTTTGTAAAACACACTCGCCGAAAACATTTCGCCGGGGCCGGGATAGTGTTCGAAACGGAGATCCAGGTTATCGATATCGGTCTGTATTTTCAGATCGGGGTTACCATAAGCCAGCCGGAAGTCGTAAAAGTCGAGGAAAAAGAAAGGCGCGATCTCCCGGAACTCGGGGCGGTTGAGGGTACGGGCATAGGCCGCACGCAACAGGTTCTTTTCCGAAATATTATAGGTAAGGTTTGCCGAAGGCAACCAGGACAAGTGCTTGCGATCGAGGCTGATCTCGCCGGCATTGGGGCCTACGGTTTGCCAGCCATAGCTTTTCAACTGCTGGCTGTTGTCCTCGATACGCAATCCGCCGTACAACTTAAACCGGCGGCCCAGCGGTATTTCTGCTGCCAGGTATCCTGCATTGAGGTGGTTACGGGCCGTATAACTATTACTCTTGCCATAACTCTCGTCTATCACGCTGCTGCTGTCTACATCGGAGAACATCGCAAACTGCCTGAATTCAAAGGTCCTGTCCTTGTCTTCAACAAAAACACCGGCCCGTAACACCGGGGTAAAATTACCGATATGCAGGGTCTGCTCTATATCCAGGCCCAGGGTACGGGCCTCTTCGGGCAACATAAAATAGCGGCGGCCCCAACGGATACCGCTTACCGGTTCGCCTACCCTGTTAAACCGTTCCCCGAGCTGCGTGCCGGGATAAAACTCGGCAGCGGGCGCCGTCCAGGTACGGGTACGCTGATCGGGATCGTTGTAATTACTACGTGTATACCCCAGTACCCAATTTACTTTGGTATACTCCCATAACTCGTGCGTACCGATCAGCTGACCGGAGTAAATGCCCCGGAAAGCATTACTGAGCACGGTTTGTCGTATATACTGGCCCTCACCCAGGCCCGAACCGTCTGATGCAGCCGGTCCCGACTGCCCGTTACGGTTAATATAGGAAGCGCTACCCGTATGGGTGTACATATTCTTAAAGTCGATATGGTGCCGGCCTTTGATATCGAGTGCAATATTGACCAGGCCGTTGAACCGGACATCATGATCCTGTACTTCGTCAGCAAAGTTATAGGCGTAGGTATAGTCGCCATTCATAATACCGCCCGGGTTACGCGACACCACGGTATACCGGTAGGCATTGGTATAACTCAATCCACCGGATACGCCCAGGCTTACATCCTGCGACAGGTCCAGCTTACGGCCGAAATCGATATTAAACCGGTGATCAATAGGCGCTGTTTTACGGTAGGCTTCCCAGTTGTTGTTGAACTTTGCGGTAAGCGCCTTACGTTCTTCCAGCGGCAAGAGGTCGATACGTTTGAGCTCGGACGGCAGCGGCAGGGAATACGTACCGTCATCATAGCCCAGCCAGAACCTGCTGCCCTCGCGCTGTTCGTAAAAATCGCGGAAGGTAGTATTGGGCCGTACCGAGGCCTGGTAACCGATGTTCAAAAAGTTTTTGGCGGCAAAACCCGTCGTATACACTTTCACTACACCACCGGCAAAATCGCCGGGCAATTCGGGCACGGCGGTCTTGTAGATCAGGATACGATCGATCATACCACTGGGCAGGATATCGAAGGAGAAAGCACGCGAATCGGATTCAAAACTGGGTGCGGTAACGTTATTCAGCATCACGGTATTGTACCTCTGCGGCAAGCCCCGGATAACTATAAAACGGTTCTGGATCACGCTGACGCCAGGTATACGGCGTACAACCTCAGATGCGTCGCGGTCCTGGCTGCGCCCGATCTGTTCGGCCGATATGCCGCTTACCACGGCACGGGCCTCGCGGATCTGCTGGATCAGCGAAATATTGGTGCCCGTAACGCGGCGTTCGGTAACCACCACTTCACCGAGTGTATTTTCATCTTCGCTCAGGGGAATATCCAGTTGGGTTTCTTTACCCGCCTTTACGGTTATGGCTTCAATCCGGAGCGGTGTATACCCTACGTAACTGATCGCAACGGCATAGGTACCCACGGGCATATCGATTGCGAAACGCCCGTCGGCATCGGTCTGGCTAACCTGTCCGCCAATCCGCAACATAGCGCCGATAATAGGTTCGCCGTTCTTTTTATCTTTGATGAAACCGGTAATACGGCCCGATACCTCGCGCTCCGGTTGCAGCTGCCGGCTGATCACAACATTCCTATTGATCTGCTTGAAGGCCAGGTGGTGCCTGCTGAGCAATAACTCCAGCACTTTGGTCGCCGGCATATCTTTATAGTCGCCACTCACAGTCTTTACCGGCCGTATATCGTCCTCCATAAACACGAACTGGAAGGTGGTAGCCGCCTCTATTTTCTTTAAGGCATCGCGCAGGCTGATGCGGTCGAAGCTCAGGGTAATCCTTTCCTGTTGCAGGTTCTGGCCGGATACGGCCAGGGGCATGGCTTGCAGGAACAGGATAAACAGCAATACGGCAATGCCGTTGCTCAGGTAGTAAGGGGTATATTTTCGTTGCATAGTTATAACTTGCGACAGGCAACGCCTGTCCCTATATTTACTGGCCTATATACAGGTTATTGTTATCGTGATGTACTTTAAGCTGAGCAACCTCGCCGAGAATGTCGGACAGGTCCTGCATAGAAATATTGGGATCGAAAGTAGCCGTGATGCGTCTTGCAGCCACCTGCTCGTTGGCCAGGTGTACGCTGATACCATATTGTACCCGCAGCCGTTCGGCCACTTCGGCCAGGCTGCTGTTATCGAACACCAGTTTGCCATCCCTTACAGCCGTAGCCTGCGCCGCTGAAACAGCGGATACCTTAACGGAATCATCCGGCAGGTTTAAAACGATCTTTTCTTCGGGACTCAGGCTGGCCAGCAATAGCGGCTCCTGCCCTTTACGGTTGCGGCTTACCGCCACCTTGCCCGTCACTACGGTTACCGATGTGCGGGTCTCGCCCGGATAAGCTATAACCTGGAAGCTGGTGCCCAGTACGCGGGTAGTTAATTCGGGAGCCTGTACCAGGAAAGGTTGCTCAGGGTTCTTCCTGATCTCGAAAAATGCCGAGCCTACCAGTTGCACCAAACGTTGCGTATCGTTAAAGGCTTCGGGATAACGCAGGCTGCTACCCGGCGCCAGCCGTACCTGCGAGCCATCGGGCAGGGTCAGCATTACCTGCTTGCCCGTAGCCGCCCTGATCTCTTTCCAGGCCAGTGTTACCGGTCCCTGCCCGTATTGCCGGGCCACCCAGTCGCGGTTCAGGAAAAGAAAAAGGCCGCCGCAAATAAGGATAGCAGCAATAGCCGCTGCAGCGCGAAGCGCCAGGGGACGGAAGACACGGCTGCGGGGCTCGGGATCGAGGACAATACCATAACGGGAAATAAAACGGTTGAAGACCTGGTCAGGCAATTTTTTTTTCCGGTTCTTCTGTCCGTAAAGTCTTGCGATATCATCCAGTATCTGCTGGTGCCGATCCGGCGCAACAGCTATCCAGGCTAGCAGTTCGGCCCGTTCATCTTCATCAAGTCTGTTCTGCGCGGCATGGATCAGGAGTTTCCAGTTAATTTTAGTGTTGACGCTCAAACTGTATATTTTTAAATTAGGGGAAAGTATTCAAGGCTCATGACGTACGATCTCCTGTTTTTGCCCCCTCTCCAAGGTTACCAAATTATTAATCCTTCAACAGGTGCGGATCTAAAAAGCGGAAAACCCCGCCGGTAGCGGGGTATAGACGGGATACCGGTACAGGCACATACCGGTATAACTAGTAAACGAGCAGCAATAATACCAACGGGCTTACCTTACCATAGTTTATTGCGGAGGCTTTAAGCTGACGCACCGCACGTTCTATATTGTTGCGTACGGTCTTCTCCGACAGGCGCAGCATTTCGGCGATCTCTTTATGTTTCATACCATCTTTATACAGGATAAAGATCTTACGACGCTTGGGGGGTAAAACGATCAGCAGGGCTTCCAGCTCCTGCCTGAAATCCAGGGTGTAATCGCGGCTGTCGAAATCGCCCAGGCTGCCTTCAGCGCCTGCTGCATCCATTACATCCTCTATATTTTCGTAGGTCACATTGCGGGTCTGTGCCCGCAAATAATCGATGCTGTGGTTACGCGTAGCGGTATAGAGATAAGAGCGTAAACTGGAAACGATATTGATCTTGTGTTTTTTTTCCCAGAGGGCCAGCAATACATCCGAAACGATCTCCTCGGCGATATCCCTGCGTTTTACATAGGTGCAGCAGTGCTTCAGCAATGCATCACAGTATTTATCCACCAGGATACGGAACGCGTAAGGATCTTCTTCTTTTATAGAAAGGAAAAGCAGTTCATCAGTAGTGTGTACGAGCATAACGGGGCATTAATGATATCAGTTCCCGGCGGCAGATACCTGTCCCTTAGCGGGAGCAGCGGCCTTTCAGGGGAACTACATATTAAGAGAAAGCAAAGATATTCACTTCAATACCGCGTCTATATTATCAATCGGTTAAACCGTTAACACCATGAGTACCAGGCTAAAAACCTTTACCAACGGCACTTCCAGGCGGTGGTCACGCAGCCAGTTCCAGGTAAAAACCTGTAGTTTTATTGATAGAAAAAGTGCCCGCAAACGCGGGCACTTTCCAGCCAAGGCTATAAAAAGTCTTTATACAAACTGTGCCGATTCGGTGCTGTCTTTCATGGCCACCGTAGAAGCATTACCCTGCTGCACGGTATTCTGTATAAAATCGAAATAACCGGTTCCTACAAAGCTCTGGTGTTTTACCGCCCGGAACCCCTGTTCCTGTAAACCGAACTCGCGCTCCTGCAATTCGGAGAAGCCCGCCATACCCCGCTTGCGATAAGCCGTAGCCAGCTCGAACATAGACGTATTGAGCGCATGGAAGCCTGCAAGGGTAATGAACTGGAAGCGGTATCCCATAGCAGCCAACGCCTCGCGGAAGTTTTCCATCTCTTCGATACTGAGGTGTTTCTTCCAGTTAAAGGAAGGCGAACAGTTGTAGGCAAGCAGCTTGCCGGGAAAGCGGGCATGAATGCTTTCGGCAAAGGTACGCGCCACTTCCAGGTCGGGCTTGGAGGTTTCCATCCACAACATATCGGCATAAGGCGCATAGGCAAGTCCCCGGGCAATACATTGTTCCACACCGTTGCGCACCTCGTAAAAGCCTTCTGCAGTGCGCTCGCCGGTAATAAAAGGACGGTCGCGCTCATCGATATCCGAAGTGATGAGGTTGGCTGCTTCGGCATCGGTACGGGCCACAAGCACCGTGGGTACACCAAGTACATCGGCCGCTAGCCTTGCTGCTACCAGCTTATCCACGGCCTCGCGAGTAGGCACCAAAACCTTACCGCCAAGATGACCGCATTTTTTTGCTGAAGAAAGCTGGTCTTCGAAATGCACACCGGCGGCACCGGCTTCGATCATGGCTTTCATCAGTTCAAAGGCATTCAGGTTACCTCCAAAGCCGGCTTCGGCATCGGCCACGATAGGCGCCATCCAGTCCTTACTGTTATCACCGCTCACCGAATCTACCTGTTCGCAACGCAGCAGGGCATTGTTGATCCGCTTTACCACCTCGGGAACGGAATTGGCCGGGTATAAGGATTGATCGGGATACATATGCCCGGCGCCATTGGCATCGGCAGCTACCTGCCAGCCGCTCAGGTAAATGGCCTGCAGGCCCGCAGCTACTTCCTGTACTGCCTGGTTACCGGTAAGCGCCCCTAAGGCGGTCACGTTATCCTGGTGCTGCAGCATATGCCAGAGCTTTTCGGCGCCCTGGGTTGCCAGCGAATAACTGATTTTTACTTTACCACGCAGCTTAAGTACCTCTGCCGCGGTATAAGGCCGGGTAATGCCCTGCCATCTTGTATCCTGTGCCCAGGCCTGTTGCAGGCCGGCGCTATCATTTGCATGTTGCATAGAATGCTGTTTTAAAAAAGTAAAAGATATAGGAAGCCTGTACGGGCCCGGCCGGAACCCGTTCCAGTATTTTTATAAGCTTGGGATCAGCGTTCCAATTCCGTATATGCCCGTGTGGTAAAAAATTCTTCGTAGTCCTGCTGCACCACCAGGCGGTTAAAGATCTGTATGGCGTGTGCAAACCGGCCTTCATGATAAGCTTGGGTACCTACGTCCTCGCGGATATGTGCGATCTCTTCGTCGCGGATCGTTTCATACAGGTCCTGGTTTACCTTTCGCCCGTCGTCGAGCCTGGCGCCGGCATGCAGCCATTGCCATACCTGTGTACGGCAGATCTCAGCGGTAGCTGCATCTTCCATCAGGTTATAAATTGCCGCGGCGCCATTGCCCCGCAACCAGCTTTCGATATAGCGTATACCAACGTTGATATTCAACCTCAAGCCTTTTTCCGTAACCGAACCTTCGGGCAGCGTGATCAGGTGAATGCCCGTAGTGGCAAAGTCGTGCCGTTTATTGTCGACCTGGTTGGGCTGTGGCATATACCGGTCGAATACTTCGCGGGCAACGGGCACCAGCGCCGGGTGCGCCACCCAGGTGCCGTCATGGCCATCGTTTACCTCGCGCATTTTATCGGCCCTTACCTGTTCCAGCGCTTTATGATTGGCTTCCTCATTATTCTTTACAGGTATCTGTGCCGCCATACCGCCTATGGCCAGGGCATTGCGCCGGTGGCAGGTCTGGACCACGAGCTGGGTATAGGCCCGCATAAAGGGAACGGTCATCGTAATCTGCGAGCGGTCGGGAAATACATAACCCGGTACGTTGCGGAATTTTTTGATAAAGGAAAAGATGTAGTCCCAACGGCCGCAATTAAGACCGGCAGCATGGTTCCGCAATTCATACAGGATCTCGTGCAGTTGGAACGAAGCGGTGATGGTCTCGATCAGCACCGTAGCCTTGATCACGCCTTTGGGCAGGTCCAGGCTGGCTTCCGCATAGTCGAACACTTCATTCCAGAGCCGGGCTTCTTTATAACTTTCTGTTTTGGGCAGGTAAAAATAAGGTCCGCTGCCTTTTGCGATCAGCGGTATCGCGTTATGGAAGAAATACAGGCCAAAGTCGAAAAGTCCTGCGCTCATAGGCTTACCATCGATAAGCAGGTGCCGCTCTTCCATATGCCAGCCGCGCGGGCGCACCAGCAGTACCGCAGGATGTTGAACGAGTGTATACGACTTGCCTGCAGTCTCGAGGCTGATCGTGCCCCTTATCGCATCCTGCAGGTTCAGCTGGCCCTGCACCAGGTTATCCCAGGTGGGGGTATTGCTGTCTTCGAAGTCGGCCATGAAAGTGCGGGCGCCGGAGTTCAGTGCATTAATGATCATTTTGCGATCTACCGGTCCCGTAATCTCTACACGCCGGTCCTGCAGGTCCTGTGGCAAAGGAGCCACTACCCAGCCGCCATTGCGGACATGTTCTGTTTCGGGCAGGAAGCCGGGCAGGATACCCGAGTCGATTTTCTTTTGCTCCTGTTGCCGTTCGCTGAGCACGGCCTGCCTGCGGTGTTCGAAATGGCGGTGCAGGCCTTCGAGGAAAGCAAGCGCTTCTTCAGAGAACAAAGCCATACCGGCCGCCGCTTCCGGTAGTGTCACCGGGTTGTTTTTAACGGGTGTACCTGTTTCCATAATCCTATAATTTTCGTCAAAAGTATACAATTTTCTTATTTAGCGAAATTTTCTCTAAAATATTTTTTTAAGCTGATTAAGAAATTTTGCTACCTTGCAGCATATGATTACTGAGAACGAAAGCGTTAAGCTCATCTTTGGGCTTAAAATACGCAGCCTGCGCCAGCAGAAAAGTTTATCATACCAGCAACTATCGGAGCAGACACGCCTCGCCGTATCTTACCTGCATGATATAGAAAATGGAAAAAAATACCCGAAGGCAGACAAGATACTGATCCTGGCCAAAGCGCTTGGCGTAGACTATGATTACCTGGTATCGCTTACCGGCGATAAAAAGCTGCAACCGCTTATCGACCTGATCAGTACCGATTTTATCAATGTGATTCCCTGGGAGCACTTTGGCCTGCAGCCCGCGGGCATGCTGGAACTGTTTACCAATACGCCCGATAAGATCACTACCTTTATCAGTACCCTGGTCAAGATATCGCGCGCCTACCACCTGAGCCGCGACAATTTCTATACCACGGCCCTGCGCTCTTACCAGGATCTTTACAACAACTACTTCGAAGACCTGGAAGCCAGCTCCCGCTCCTTCCGCGAAAGCCTGAAAACCCGCAGCCAGGGCGCATTCACGGCTGCGCAGCTGGAAGTGCTGCTGGAAGAGCGTTTCGACATACGTACCGACCGGCGCAAAATGGGCGCCATTGGTAGTCTCGCTACCCTGCGGTCCTATTTTTCCTTATCCAAACGGACGCTGTTCCTCAACAAGCAATTGTCGCCCGCGCAGGAAGCCTTCCTGCTGGCCCGCGAACTGGGCTTCCAGGCGCTGGATATCAGCCTGCGCCCTTACGAAACCATGCTGCGCCATGCCTCGTCCTTCGACCTGCTGCTCAATAATTTCAGGGCTTCTTACTTTGCCGCTTCGCTGCTGGTACCCGAGGCCCAACTGGCCGAGCATATCAAACATATATCAGGCAGCCTGAAATGGGACGGCAAAGCCTGGTTGTCGCTGCTGGATACGTATAACATTACTCCCGAGATGCTGATGCAACGGCTTACTAATGTATTGCCGCATCACTTCGGGATCGACCAGTTATTTTTCTTGCGGATGAGCAGCCAGGATGGCGGCCATTACGAGATCACCAAGGAGTTGCACCTGTCGCAGCTGCATAACCCGCATGCCAACCTCGCCAATGAACACTACTGCAGGCGTTGGATGGCGATAAGCCTGATGGAGCAAGGCCCCGAAACCGGTAAACCCAGGAAGACGAAAGGCCCGCTGATCGGTGCACAAATATCGCATTACTGGCAAACGCAGAACCGCTATCTCTGTATTACCATTGCCAAACCGCAATCGAAGCAGGGCAATGACATGGTAAGCGTAACGCTGGGCCTGATGCTGGACAAGCCCATGCTGCAGCTGATGCGTTTCGTCAACGATCCCGCTATCGCAACGCGTACCGTAAACACCACTTGCGAACGTTGCCCGATAAGCGATTGCAAGGAACGCGCCGCACCGCCGCTGCATATTATACAGGCACAACGGGAAGCCGAGACCACAGCGGGGCTTGACCAGCTGGAGCAATAAAAAGACTTCTTTATTTGCAACAACAGTTACCTGCAAAAAAATACCCGGCCATAAGGCCGGGCACTTTCAATTTTCTGAAGAATTTCTTCTTCAATTTTCACACTGCGGCGAAGATAAAGTAAGAACAATAAAAAGCAACAGAATTAACCATTCTTATAGAAAGCATCATCTCTTTAATGTAAGCATGATGCAGATGTTTGCCCGCAGCAGCTACGGCTTAGTCTATTGTCAGCTGCACATCCGATGCGCCATTGGTCTCCCAGGTAACCCTATACATATTACCATTATTACAGGGCGGGTAGTCGTTGACAGAGGAACTGTATACAAGCACGTTCTGATTGGCAGGTGCTGGCGGATTGGTACCCACATTGATCTGGTAAGCAGGAATGTTATCCCGCAGTACTTTAGCAGCGAAGAAATTGCCGGTGGCAAAGAAAACCACAGATCCCATAGTACCTGCAGGCGTAACCCAAAAACTGCCACCCTGTGTGCTGATATAATAGGAACAAGGCGTGTTATTACGAACCCGCATCGAATTGGCAAAGCTACCCGCCGCTACTGTAATAGCGATCAAAAGAAGAAGCATACTTTTTTTCATAAACAGGAAATTTTGTTTGTTCAAAATTAATAAGGCCCGGCGGCTAAAAATGCCACCGGGCCTTATGCCTGCAATGAAGGCCTATTACATGATCAGCACAATGATATTACCGGCTGCATTCTGTTGCCAGGTTGCCGTAACCGCAGCATTGCCATTACAGGGAATAGCGGTAGCCGTAGTGGTCATAGAAGGCGAAACGGGGGAACTGGCGTCGCCGCAGGCCAGGCCGATGCCGGGCAAGGGAACCAGTACGCCGCCTTGGATATGGGTAAAATAGGCCGTTGCGGGCAACCCCGCCAGGCCGGGCAATACGGACGGCGATGCATAAATAGTCGTAGCATTAGCCGGTATGGTAATGTCCTGCGATTCGAAGTACATACTGGGTCCTGACGGAATGCCGTATCCGCGGAAGCTGAATGCACAGCTACAGCCGGTAAGGTTGACCAGGGTAATCGAGTTGGCCTGCGCGGCCAGTAATGCGCCTACGGAACACATCAGGGTAAGCAGTGCTTTTTTCATAAAACGGTTTTGTGGTTTGTTGAAAATTTAAAGATCATAGTACTGGCGACATACATACTCCTGAATACAGTGACCGGAACACAGGCCTGATGCCCGGTGTACAATACGAGACTATATACCACCGGGATCTGTTACGCATTAAAACAGGTTACATAATCAGTACCACCACATTGCCTGCAGCATTCTGTTGCCAGCTTGCAGTAACCGAAGAGTTGTTGTTACAGGGAATAGAAGTGGCTGTAGTGGTCATGGAGGTACCCACGCCGGATGCCACGCTACCACAGGCCAGGCCTACGCCCGGTACCGTAGTCAGCACACCGCCTTTGATATAGGTAAATACTGCGGTAGCAGGCAGGGAACCCATACCCGGTATTGCAGAGGGTGCAGCATAAAAGGTATTGCCCGGTGGTACGGTGGTGTTTGGCGATTCGTAATAAGTACCGGGCAGCGCAGGGTCGCCGTAGCCGCGGAAGCTGAATGCACAGCTACAGCCGGTAAGGTTAACAACAGTGAGGGTATTGGCCTGGGCGGCAAGGATCGTTCCAACGGAACACAGGAGGGTAAGCAGCGTTTTTTTCATAAAAACGGTTTTGTGATTTGGTGAAAGCCAAAGATCTATAGCACCGGTGGCAAAAAATGCCCCTGGAAAAATTTGCATATGATCGCTTAATTTTTAAAACAGAGAGCCGGGCAGCATTTGAAAATACTAACTTGCAGGCCGGGTAACGAACGATCTATAAACACCCCATTTCTGAATATATGAACAAACAACTAACCGTAGAGCAGCTCAAAACTGCACAGCAAAAGATGCAGGAAGACATCCGCACCGCCATTAACGAGTTTATCGGTTATACCGGCGCCGTACCTAAGATCGCGATCGATATATCGGCCATCAGGACGGTAGAAAGCAGCAAACCGGTAGGCCATACCATCGATGTAAAAACCAAAGTGATCGTAAAAGGATAAGCAGCATCAGCGATTCCCAAAAGAGACAGGGCCCGGCGTGTTATACTCCGGGCCCTGTCTTCCTGCTACAGGTAGTAGCTGCTTCTTCTCGGGCTGCGCTCCCGGAATACCGGCGTTTTCTTCTTTTCTACTGAGCTGGCCAGAAAGGTCAGCTTCTTCTGCTCCAGCGTTTCCGCAACAATAGTGCTGCATCCTACTTCCCGGTCTTTGATTTCTTCCACTACCCAGGTAATGGTATAGTTGGACTTGTGAAAAACCAGGTCGCCTACCTTGAGTTGTTCTTCCATAGCATCAGATTTATAATGCAAAGGTAGCGGCGTACTACGCCATTACACGGCCTACCGCGCTGCTCCGAAAGAAATTTTCCGTAAATAATAAATACATATTTTATTTAATTCAAAACATAAAGAACGCTAAAAATAACATACTTTAATTTTTTTGAATAATTTAAAACAATCTATATTTACAACAGTATTTCAAATTAAAATACGATACATTTTTTCACCAAACCAACCAAATCCAACAAAAAAATGAAAAAGGTAAAACTGATGTTTGCCCTGCTGGCACTGGGCTTCGGGCAACAGGCGATGGCCCAGACCTGTAACTGTACCGCCAACAATCTCTACGCCGTGGAGTATCCCAGTACGGGCAATACTCAAACCGGGAGCGCGAACTACAATTTCAGCCTCCCGGTATCGGCCATCACCAGCGGCAACAATATCCATCTCTGGTTTCCCAAGTCGGCTTGTTATCCTACTGCTGCCAATCCCTGCTATGGCCCTTATAAAGCAACGATCGGCGCCAATACGATCAACTCGGTGGGCGGTACGACTGTAAACCAGCATATCCAGATACCGGCATCGTATCTGAAACCCGGGGTAAATACCATCGTGGTAAAAGGTTATTGCGGTAACACCGTATGTAACCTGAGTTCAACGATAATTACCGTGCAATAAACAAGATCTAAAAAAACCGTATGGCAATACCGGCAACACTCCCCCCGAGGGAGTGTTGTTGTTTGAGACCATGCTCATTCGTCATAAAAACGGGAAAGCGCATTATAAGCACGTTTATGAACCTGGGCTTCACGACCATGAACTGGCACTAACGGGATTACAAAAGGGTGCCTAAATTGCTGCAGCATCCTTCTAAAAACGCAGGCAATGAAAAAGAAACAAAGAACACTACCCCGGCTCAGGCTGAAGAAAGCAATCATCAGCGACCTTAACCTGGTAACCGGCGGCAATCCCGGCGACAATAACTTACAGATGGGTACGGGTGTGGGGCCCTGCCTGCCTATAAGTACCCAGAAAAGCGAATGCATGTCTTTAATCCTGATCTGTTATTCTGCTTTCTGCGGTCCGAAGCCAACATTTACCCATTGCTATTAACCTGTTTTTATGTGTGCGGTGAATGGAGCCACCCTGTAATGGGGTGGCTTTTTCTATTGCGCTGCCTGCTACCCGGGCAATAGGCCATAAGGCGGGGCTTACGCCGGTTATGGTTTATAAGGCGGGGGGCATAGATACGTTTCCCTCGGATCCAGAAGGTCGGCAGGAATATCGATGGGTCCTATAGCGTTTAGTTCCGGCGCCAGGCAAAGGATCGCGATCTTGGTAATTTTTAATTTACCGGGATTGTGCTTCTTCATAAAGAATAGTTTTTATCAGTATCAGGTAAAACAAAAAGGACATCAGTTGGGAATAACCCTTTACCGGCATCAGGCCGGGTAAGCGATGACGCGGACAACCTGTCCGCCGCAGGTTACGGTTCATTCAAGCCGACCGGGGAACACGTTGTTTTTATGGGGCACAAACAAATGGAACCCTGCTTTGCAATAAAATTAAATAATCGATATACAACCACCAAAAAAGACTTATTAAAAAATAAAAGCTACGCATCTATTTTTCAGCAAAATAATTACGCATACTATTTTCTGCGCACAGGAGCATACTTCGGGCTTACATACATACCGGCTGTAAGCCTGCTTTAAAGCCAAGCGAAATAACAGCAATAAAAACCATATATCTAATTAACAGTTAAATAATTAAATATTATTTTTATCAACTTAAATTTATCATGAAACAAAATAGTTTATCATGAAAAGGAAGATCATAAAGTTTCAAAAAACTAAGCTTGCCCAGGCAACGATCCCCGGCATGGTAAACAAATAAAGTCCCTACCCCTATCCCAGTACAAAGCCATACACTACCATGTGTGGCTTTTGTGTGTTTATAAAGGCGCTTAGCCGCTCTCCTGTAACGAGCAATATGAAGTCCGGTCTGTCGCAAAAAAAGGAGCTGATATCGTTTGATATCAGCTCCCGTCGGTATAAGATGGTAATAAATGGTTTAATGAGCGATAACCGCATTACCAATAATTACGCCCAGGCCGAGATCGGTGGACAAATCCCATTGGGTACCCGGGCCACCACCGCCCATATGTCCGGGCCAGCCGGTAGGCCCGCCCCAGCAGAAAAGCGGCACGCCCACGGTAGCACCGAGATAATCGATGCCGATGATCCGGTAGTCGGTAACGTTTAACGGGATAAGCGGCATACCAGGACCGCCGAGCATACCCACAGGTGTGATGCCGGGGCCCAGGGTTACCGGGAACATTACAGTAGGCCCGCCACAGGGTATGGGCTCCATGATAAAGGTGAGGGTAACCGGTGAAGGGGGCCCGGGAGGATAACCGTTCCTGTTGTCTACATTAACCATAACGGCTTGCGCATAGGAAATACAGCTTCCGATCAGCAGCAGCAGGAATAACATGCTTCTTTTCATAGGATCAATTTTTAAGTGAGTAAATGGTTTGATGTTTCAAATATATAAATATTTATTTGAAACAAATTCAACAAATAGCATCAAAATATAAAAAATAAATTGCTACATAATAATAGGAATTACGACTAATAATTTCCGATGGCATTTTATGCCCCCCGATACCGCGACATTTACAGTTCATTTAAAAGACATTTTTATGAAAAGGAAAAAACTTGCCCGAAAATTGTCTTTACAGAAAAAGACGCTGGCAGAACTTGTTGTAAGGGAACAAAACGCGATCCGCGGCGGGATGACGGCCGGAACCACTTGCTGTGGCTCTACCCCCGAAATCAAAAACTGTCATACCCTGGCTTCCTGCTGGCCGGAGATCTGCTAATCCCGATAAGGGCCATAAGTAAACAAGATGGCCCTTATCCCCTTCCTCCTCTTGTGCCGTAAACAAGACGATCCAAATCCCACCAACAACAAACCACTATTTCTAATTTACAAACAACAAAAAAACATGAAAAAAATCGCAAGTATCGCTGCTATCACAGCAGGCCTTTTCTTCAGCCAGGCCAGTGCATTCGGCCAACAGCTGTTTTATCCCAGCCTGGCCCTAACCTGTACTTCCTCGCCGGTGTTCCAGGTAGATGTGTATGGCAATTATAACAAGAGCACCACACCAGGCTTTTCCAGCGGCATCGCCCTGCATTATTATAGCCCTGCCAGTACAATATTTTCCCCGCTTTCCGGTCCTGCCGGGGAAACCTACCAGCTCGTGGAACTGACTATTGGCATAGGAGGCAGCTCTGATGCGACTTTCAGCGGTACCGAACTTTTTGGCACCGCAAAACCATTAGGTACTTCAGGCCGTACGGCATATGTATACCTGGCCAACCCGGGTAAGTACGAGTTCTATATCTATTAACACGCATAACAAGGCCTGAACCTGCAAAGCCACCGGTAAAAGTACCGATGGCTTTGTGTTGCCGGGCACGATCCATCTTGCCCCGGCAAGACTACTTAAAAAATACACCCGCTTTTATGCGTAAAAAATGCGCCTTCCTAAAAAAACCGTCCATAACCGGTCCGTCATTGCTTTATTTTGTCGCTCACATATCAAACATATAATTATGAAAAAGAAAACTTCAGCGAGAAAATTATCATTAAAGAAATTAACGATCAGCGAGCTTAATGCTACCCAGGGAGGACGCCTTTTAGAAACCGGGACGATAAAAATATCCAACTACCCGACACAATGCCCTGCTGACAGCTTCTGCGCCAGCTACCTGGTACAATGCTTCCCTTCCAAGGAGTGCAACTAGACCGGCACAGGTGTCCGCATCAATTCCTTATTAAAAAAGCTAAAGCCATCCTTCGCGATGGCTTTAGCTTTTTACAGGGTATGAGCGAACTGCAGGAGCTGGAAGGTCATAGCGGGATGCTATGACCAGTATGTTTTTTTATAGTCTCGCGGAGATCTCGCGGAGACGCGGCGTTTACGGCGAGCAAACAGAAGGTGGTAGCGAGACGCGACGACCAGACTAGGGCTGTATAGTTCCCAGCATGATGTCAATCTATTCGCTGCGTCGCCGTGTCGCTACGAGAAAAAACATGTGTATTCTACTGTTGCAAATAGTAGTAGCTACCGGGCCAGGTAAATGAACAGAAGGTCGTAGCGGATGCTATGACCAGTATGTTTTTGGGGGTCTCGCGGAGACGCTGCGTTTACGGCGAGTAAACAGAAGGTGGTAGCGAGACGCGACGACCAGACTAGGGTTGTATAGTTCCCAGCATGATGTCAATCTATTCGCTGCGTCGCCGTGTCGCTGCGAGAAAAACACGCATTGCGCTGTGGCAATAACAGTAGCTACCGGGCCAGGTAAACGAGCAGAAGGTCGTAGCGGGATGCTATGACCAGTATGTTTTTGGGGTCTCGCGGAGACACGGCGTTAGCGGCGAGCAAACAGAAGGTCGTAGCGAGACGCGACGACCAGACTAGGGTTGTATAGTTCCCAGTATGATGTCAATCTATTCGCTGCGCCGCCGTGTCGCTGCGAGAAAAAACACACGTTATGCCGTGGCAATAACAGGAGCTATTTGAAACGATTTCTGAAACGTTTTTCAGATCACGGCGAAAAATATGGGCAAGAAAAAAGCGGAAACTGTTGAAAAACAATTTCCGCTTTGGGGAGGCTAACGGGTCTCGAACCCGCGACCTTCGGAACCACAATCCGACGCTCTAACCAACTGAGCTATAGCCTCCGTGTTTGTTGGGAGTGCAAAGGTAATAATAAGTGACCGAATAAACCAAACATTTTTTAGGTTTCTTTCTCCTTATTTTTGAATCACTAAAATCACCCTCCAATTTAATTGATTAATGCGAAGTCCGACCGGTATTGTTATTTCCCTGATCGTTTTTGCCATCCTCGAGTTTTATTGTCTTGTGGCCATGAGCGTTGCCATGCGCAACGCCAACAATGTATTCCGCTATAGCGCATTTGGCGTATATGCCTTACTCACCATCGTGGTATGGTACTGCCTGTTTACCTTCCGCAGTTGGCATATGCATGCCATGAACCCTACCCTGCGCATCCTGCTGATCTCTTTCGTGATCGGCTTCCTGGCAGCCAAGGTACTTGTAGCAACCTTTATGCTGCTCGACGATCTGCGCAGGCTCATTACCTGGGCTATCCGGCACCTGGCCCGTTTCCTGCCGCAGGCGCCCAAAGACCCCGTAGAGCTACCGGCACAGGGCATATCCCGCTCCACCTTCGTGGCCCGCGCCGCCATCCTGGCCGGCGGCCTGCTGCTCGGCGGTTTTATGTACGGTCCGCGCAACCGCTACCGTTACCAGATCAAACGCAGTCAGCTCCGCTTCCCGCACCTGCCGGATGCCTTTAAAGGATTGAAGATCGTGCAGATCTCCGACATCCATTCGGGCAGCTTCGACAACCACGAAGCCGTAGCGCATGGCGTAGACCTGATCCTGAAAGAGAAACCCGATCTGATCCTGTTTACCGGTGACCTGGTTAACAATATCGCTTCGGAAATAGAGCCTTACAAAGATATTTTCAGCAGGCTGAAAGCACCGCTGGGCGTATACTCTACCTTAGGCAACCACGACTACGGCGACTATGTGGACTGGCCCGACCTGGCTGCCAAAGCCGCCAACCTGGAAAAGCTGAAGCAACACCATGCCGATATGGGCTGGCGCCTGATGATGAACGAGCATGTCGTGTTTGAAAAAGAAGGACAGAAACTGGCACTGCTGGGCGTGGAGAACTGGAGCAACCTGGCACGCTTCCCCAAACACGGCGACCTGGCTAAAGCTTATGCGGGCCTTAAAGAGCAGGATGTACCGGTTAAGATCCTGATGAGCCACGATCCGACGCATTGGGATGCGCAGATCCGTAAAGACTATAAAGACATAGACCTTACGCTGAGCGGGCATACACATGGCATGCAATTCGGCATTAAACTATCGTGGATGAAATGGAGCCCCGTGCAATATATCTATAAACAGTGGGCTGGCCTGTACCAGGAGGGCGACCAGTACATCAATGTAAACGTAGGTTACGGATTCCTGGGTTACCCCGGGCGGCTGGGTATACTGCCCGAAATATCGGTTATAGAACTGGTATAACCCCGCGGCACTAACCTTTACTTAACCCGGTCATAATACAAGGGTTATCCCCTAAAGTTTGTTAAAAATAGCCGTGATTTGACAAATCTGAAGTATTTTTCGCCTTTCAAACCAAAGCGCTTTAATTTATGAAAATTCTTAAACCCACCATTGCAGCGGCGATGCTGTTGTGCACCTCGCTCTTCACCCATAAAACACAGGCCCAGGGCCTTATCCTTGGCATTAAAGTCGGCGCGACATTTGATAAAACACAGGGACAGAATCTCGACGGCAAATTCAGCGGCTATTTCCTAGGCGGCGCTTATGCCGGTATCCGGTTTACCGCGATCAAAGTACAGGCCGAGCTGCTGTTTTCCCAAAGCAAAGTAACTACCGGCGATAACTTTAAAAATGCTTTCGGCAATTACGTAAGCGGCACTGCCTCCAGCATTAAAGACGGTACCTTTAAAATGAACGAACTCTCTATCCCGGTATTGGTTGGTTTTAACCTGCTGCCTAAACTGCTCTGGATACAGGCAGGTCCGCAGTACACCGGCGTAGTATCGATCAATGATGTAAACGGTTTTGTAAAAGAAACAAAAGATGTATTTAAAAGCGGCTACCTCTCCGGTGTAGTTGGTGCTGAACTCCAGTTGCCATTCAGCCTGAATGTGGGCGCGCGGTACATCTTCGGCATCTCCGACCGTAACAATACCAATGTAAACGAATCATGGCGCACCAGCCACTTCCAGTTACATGTGGGCTACAGCTTCATGAAATAAATACCCCCTTATAGAAAATTAAACGGGACCGATCATTTCGGTCCCGTTTGTTTTTATCTTATCGTTCGTTCTGGTATCAGATCGATTCTTTTACTTTTTCGATCACGGCATCTACTTCTGCACGGGTATTGTGCCGGCTGAAGGAAAAGCGCACCGGTACCACGTTAGGATCGCTGTTGATCGCATTGATCACGTGACTGCCGGCATTGGCCCCGCTGCTGCAGGCGCTGCCACCCGATACGCAGATGCCTGCCATATCGAGGTTGAACAGGATCATTTCGGATTTTTCTGATTTCGGGAACGCTACATTCAGTACGGTGTACAGGCTGCGCCCTTTATAATCGCCATTGAACCGTACGCCCGGCACCTGCTGTTGCAGTTGCTGTGCCATATACTGTTTCAGCTCTTCTATGTATTGACTGTCTTCTGCATAACGTTCCATAGCCAGTTCCAGCGCACGGGCAAAACCTACGATACCGTACAGGTTCTCGGTACCGGCACGCATATTACGTTCCTGGCCACCGCCGTTAAGCAGGGGCTTAATGGTTACGTTTTCGTTTACATACAAAATGCCCACGCCTTTAGGGCCATGAAACTTATGACCGGCGCCGGTAATAAAATGCACCGGGGTATCGCGCAGGCTTATGGGATAATGACCTACGGTCTGCACGGTATCGCAATGGAAAATAGCGTCGAATTCTTTACACAGGTTGCCCACGGCGTCGATCGGCAACAGGTTACCGATTTCGTTATTGGCATGCATCAGGCTTACCAGGCAACGCTCTTCCGATGTTTCCAGCAGGCGGCGCAGGTCTTCGAGGTCTACATGTCCTTTTTCGTCCAGCTTTACAAAGCTCAGTTTAATACCGTGCCTGTGGTTCCAGAGCTCCACGGTATGCAGGGTGGCATGGTGTTCGATACGCGAACTGATAATATGCTTACAGCCCAGGTCGTATACTGCGGCGGTAATAGCGGTATTGCTGCTTTCTGTACCACCGGAGGTAAAGAAAATTTCACCGGGATTGGCATTCAACAGTTTCGCCACAGACTTTCGCGCCTGTTCGATCGCCATCTTCGATTCCCGCCCATAAGAGTAGATCGATGAAGGGTTGCCGAACTTATCGGTAAAATAAGGCATCATAGCCTCGAGGACTATAGGATCCATGGCAGTAGTCGCTGCGTTGTCGAAATAAATGCGTTCCATAAACCGGGAGTATGACTGCAGTTCATACATCTTTTACTGCAGCAATGGCTGTTATTTTATTAAAAAATCAGGCGCAAAGTTATAAAAATTTACAAGTAATCATAGGGTATGCATACAGATAAAACCTATTGCCAGTTATCGATGTGCAGCAGGCGGAAAAAATCGGTTTCTTCCAGTTCCCTGACAGCGCCCGGGGCCAAGCCACCCAGTTCGATATCTTCGATCGCCACGCGGATCAGTCGCTTGCAGCGGTGTCCTACCGTAGTCACCATTTTGCGCACCTGGTGAAACTTACCTTCGGTAAGGGTGATCTGCAGCCAGGTCTCGGGTACCTTCCAGGTATGCGAAGGGTCGAGCGGCGGGAGGTTAGGCGGCGGTGCAACGATCTCCACATCGCAGGGCAAGGTGGTATAGTCGTCGTGTCCTTTGCCCGGCAGGGTAATACCGGTACGCAGCAGGTGCAATGCCGGCGCTTCTACCAGGCCTTTGACCAGTACCAGGTAAATACGTTTATGCGGCACCTGGCCCTGGAACAGGAGCCGGGTTACCTTTTTATTGGTGGTGAGTAATAACAGGCCTTCCGAATGGTTATCGAGCCGGCCTATAGCATGCGTTCCCTCGGGAAAGTCGAATTTAAGGTGCCCCAGAAGACGCACCTTATCCGGGCTTACGAACTGGGAGACCATGCGGTAGGGTTTGTTTATGGCGAAATAACGATGGCTGGTTGCGGACATAAGCGGGCATGAATAGAAAACATCCCCGGCATGATCGTATGCCGGGGATGCAAATGTAGCAGAATCTTATATAACAAGGGACTTAGAACCCGTAAACAGGACGCATGGCAATATCACGGCCATAAACGTCGTCGAGGTAACGAAGCCCGGTACCCGTACTGTCCGGCGCTACGGTAAGGTAAACGATATACACGGGCAGCGGCCGTTTTATCGGCTCCAGTTTGGTCTTGCGGGTTTCTATAACCGAGTCGATACGCCCCCGGCCGTAGCCGCGGTCGGACAACAGGACTTCCGCAAAATCTTTAGGGTTCTGTACGCGTACACAACCCGAGCTCAGCGCCCGCGAACGCAGGCCAAAGTCGCCCCGGTGCGGTGTATCGTGCAGGTAGATATCCCATTTGTTAGGCAGGTTAAATTTGATCTCGCCCAGGGAGTTATGGGCTCCGGGAGGTTGCCGGTAAGAAAAACGTTTATAATTTTCGCCGTTGACCATTTCCGTTACATCACGTCCTTTGGCATCGAAGGCGCGCAGGCCTTTGCGGGCCAGGTAACCGGCGCCGGCACGGCTTACACCCGGACCAACATCGTTTTTAAGAATGGTAGGCGGTACGCCCCAGGGCGGGTTGAACACCACGTTGGCCATAGGCGCCCAGAGCGTAGGGGTTTGTCTTGCTTTTTTACCGACCACTACACGGCTATGCCATTTCAGGTCGTTGTCTCGGTAATAGTCTACTTCCATCAGGGGTATGGTTACCCATACGTGCTCTGCGCCTATTTCGCGGGGCAGTGCCCTGAGGCGGTCCATATTCATTTGCAGCGACTGAACATAGGCATCCGGATCGGTTCTCAGCTTTTTATAGGTCGCACTATCGTTCTTGCCGGTTATGCGCAACTGATGGTAATACTGGTAAGTGGCAATCGCATTGGCGGTAGCGCCGCTATCGCCTGTAGCCATCATGATACCAGGCAGTTCTTTACCGATTACCGCCTGCAGGCTACTGTCCTGCACGCCAAGCCTTACGCCGGCTTTGAGCCGCAGGTAGAGGCTGTCCTGCTTCAGTTGCTGCCATTGTTCCATAGCGGCAATCATCTGGTTATAGCTTTTGAGCAGGGGCCTGAAGGTATCGAGCGCCGGCAGCTGCTGTTTGTTTTTACTGGCCTCTACCAGGTAGCGTGCCCCATTGAAGGCCGTATCGTTGGCGGCAAACCATTGATCGTCTGCTTTACGGATATCCTCTTTGCCCATCAGCAGATCGCGGGCTGCAGTCAGGTAAGCGGCCGTAAGGGCCTTATCCCATCGTACAACGCTATCCACGGGCAGTGCTCCCTTTTGATCCCGGCCGGCTTCGGCCAGTATCCTGCGGATATCCGCAAGGTGGTACCGCGTGGTATCGAGCCCTTCGCGGCTTAAGGCGGCAAGCGCCTGGACAAGGCCAGCCGTGCTGCTCTTGATACCTTTGCTTTCAAACCAGATCGGCTCATTGCCCGACAGCCGGTAAGCGTACTTTACATTAAGATCAACATCGCGTAAAAGTTGTTTCCTGAACAGGGAATCGGAGGGATCGATCTGCGCCGTAACGGGCGCCATTGCAGTTTTAAAGTCTTCGATAGAAACGGGATCATCTTCGAAGAAAGTGGCCAGTCCGCCTTTTTTACCGGTCCCGGAGGAGCAGGACAACAGACAAAGGGACAGGCCCATGGTGACCACCAGGAGGTGGACATGCGGTTTTCGTCGGGGTTTCATAACTTGTTTTACAGGGTTACTGGGTTAGGTAGTGCAAATATCAAGCCATTTTTAATCATAACCCGTTTTAAATTGCCAAAAAAAAGAAAATGCCTGAAATCAGGGAGCGCAACACAAACGAAGCAGAATCCGCTTAGCTTTGCACAAAACCGTATGATGAGCAGCAGCAAGCGCCTGATAACCGCCTTACTTTATACCTTTCCCGTTTGGGCTATGGTAGCCTGCCGCAATACGGCTGATGCACCGGCACGTAACAGGCAAGGGTCGAAGGCGGCAATAAGCCTGCTGGATACTACGGCAACAGCCGGCATGCAGCAATTGCTCTATCATTACTACGACCTTAAAGATGCGCTTGCAGCAACCCGTAGCACAGCTGCCCGAGGCGCGGCGGAGGCCATGCAACACCAGGTCAGCGCCCTGCGTGTACAACTGGAAGCCGCAGACAGCAATGCCGCTTACCTGCACGCATTACAAAGCCACCTGGACACTATAAGTGGCAACCTGGATCACATACTGACCCTGAAGGATGAAAGCTGCGAGCAGCAACGCGTTTATTTCAAACCTATCTCCGAAGCGCTATATGATGCGCTTAAACTGATCAGGATACAGCACCTTACCGTCTACCATACCTTTTGCCCGATGGCCTTTCGCGAAAAAGGCGCCTTCTGGCTAAGCGAATTCCCGGAAATACGCAACCCCTATTTCGGCGCCAAGATGATCGAATGCGGCGAAGTGATCGATACCCTCCGGTAAGGCATAACACCAACACACAAGCTTAGCTGCCCCACCTGTTTACCGGGGCACGCTGCAGGCATAAATTGCCCTGTTTCCATACACTGACCACCGGCGCTTCCCGGATCAGCAGGCGCTTCATGCCCGCTTTTGCAGGCTGCCCAGGCATGCCCGCAAAAAACAATCTTTTTCCGGAATATTTTACAGAAAGGCCGCCGGGGGACTTTTTTGCACTTATCACTTGCGAACTTTGTACCCGGTAAAACAACGAACCAAATCCATCCATTTCTTTTATCCATTCAAACATTGCTTATGAAAAAAACCAGCATCTTCCTGGCCCTCTTCCTGTTGGCCGGTCTTGGTAAATCCTTTGCGGGTTACCTCAAAATCATCAATATGACGCCTTGTAGCTTCCAATTCTATAGTGGCTACGGTACCATTACCGATCCTTCTACCACACCGCCTACCGTTTATGGCTTCTCCTTCGGCCCGATGACGGTGGGTAGTATGGCAACCGTTAATTATGCCAACCCGACGCTGATACCCGGCTTTAGCGGCCCCTCTACCCCGCTTGCTACCACCGGTTGCGCCGAAGTGGTTAAAGTAAACGGTCCCGGCACAGGCTTCCCGATCGGCAAAACGCCGCCCATCAACAGCTATAGCAGTACCAACAACCCGTCCTGCAATGGCGGCAACAACTATACCATGGGCTGGAACCCCAGCAGCAGTGGCTGTGACGCCGTGATCCTGATTTTCTGATCCGGTACCTGAT
The DNA here is from genome assembly GCF_003014535.1 of Taibaiella chishuiensis. Lineage (GTDB taxonomy): Bacteria > Bacteroidota > Bacteroidia > Chitinophagales > Chitinophagaceae > Taibaiella > Taibaiella chishuiensis. The sequence goes on from NZ_PYGD01000007.1 coordinate 175,247, forward strand.
ATTATCTCAACCGGCAGGCGGCTCCAATATGGGGCCGCCTGCCGGCTTTTCAGGGCACTGCAGCTATGGCCGCGACCAGGCCAGCCCATACACATAGCCATCTCCCATCCGGGAAAGAGCGATAAGGCACGGGGGCATTTTTTGCCCCCGACTATTAGGATATTTGCTTTTTTATCAGCCGTATATACATACACAGGTTCAATATTAAACCGCGGCGCCTGTAGGTGTTTATCCAGCTGTATAAATGATCATTTATTCACCCATACACAAAACAAAACTGTTATGAAAAAGACCAGTTTATGCCTTGCCCTGTTCCTGCTGGCGGCCTGCAGCAGCACATTTGCCGGGTTCCTCAACATCGTTAACTTAACACCGTGCACCTTCGAGTTTTACAGTGGCTACGGCAGTATCCCCAACCCTGCATCGCCGGGCACACCTTATACCTTCGGGTTCAACGGCATAATTGTACCGCAGGGTACTTCCTACTATGCAGATCCCAGCTACCTGCCGCAGCTTTCAACCGACGCGCCCCAGAACCTATGGTCCACCGGCTGCGTAGTGTCGTCCAAGGTGCTCGGTCCGGGCCCCGGGTACAATGCTTTCTTTATCAGCAAGAATGCCCCCAACACCTTTTTCGTAAGCACCAATACCCCAACCTGTAATGGTGGTAACAACTTCACGATGAACTGGAACCAATCGGGCAATAACTGTGACGCCGTAATCCTAATTTTCTGATCTGGCATTTGATATTATCTCAACCGACAGGCGGCTCCGGGTGGAGCCGCCTGTCGGCTTTCCGAGCGCTGCAGCTAAGGCCGCAGTCAGGCCAGCCCATATATATCCCCATCTCCCATCCAGGAAGCGGCGATAAGATACAAGGGCATTTTTTGCCCCCGGCTATCAGGATATTTGCTTTTTTATCAGCCGCATATGCATGCACAGGTTCAATATTAAACCGCGGCGCCTGCGGGTACTTATCGTGCTGTATAAAAGACATTCATTCACCCATACACAAACCAATTATGAAAAAGACCAGTTTATTCCTTGCGTTATTTGCCTCGGCTGTTTTTGGCAAAACCTATGCCGGTTCTTTCAAAGTGATCAACATGACGCCCTGCGATTTCGAACTCTACAGTGGTATCGGTTCGCAGCTCGATCCCAGCGGCGCCAGCTACCAGTTTACCTTCGGGCCGATCAATGTAACGGCGAACGGCCAGGTTACTTACAATGATTTAAGCACGATGCCGAACTTCAATACCTATGCACCCAACGGCGTACTACAGGGTTCCGTACTTTGCGCCGAACTCACTAAGGTAAACGGTCCAGGCCCGGGTTACGCCGCATTCCCGATCGGCAAAATGACGCCCTACACGAGTTATACCAGCACTAACAATCCTACCTGTAACAATGGTAACAATTACAACATGTTCTGGAACATCGGCAGTAATAACTGCGATGCGGTAATCCTTATTTTCTAAAATATAACCGGGTGCTTTTATAACCCGTACCTATCAACGCCGTAAGGCTTTTTTAAAAACGCTTTTATTCATTTTAATCCAACCAATTCTATGAAAAAAATCAGCCTGTTTTTCGCCCTGTTCCTCGTACTGGGCCTGGGTAAATCCTTTGCCGGTTACCTGAACGTCATCAACATGACCAATTGCCCGTTCCAGTTCTATAGCGGCATCGGTTCGATCGTAAGCGGTTCTACCACCTACCAGTTTACTTTCGGTACGGTCAACATCAACCCCGGCTCCAATTTCTTTGCCAACCCTACACTGCTGACCGGCTTTGCCACCAATGCGCCGGCAAGCGCCCAGGCCAGCGGCTGTGTAGAGATCACCAAGGTAAACGGTCCGGGTGGCGCAGCGTTCCCGATCGGCAAAATGGCGCCCTATACTACTTATGCAAGCACCAACAACCCTACTTGTAATGCAGGCAATAACTACACCATGACCTGGAATACCGGCAGCAACAACTGCGACGCCGTTATCCTGATCTTCTAAGGCTTGCCCTTATTCTTCGGGCAACAGCCGTCTTCCTTCCGGGAGACGGCTGTTGTGTTAGCGGCAGTATCATCTATACCTTACCAGCCGCTTCTTTGTTGTATTTGTTTTTATAATCCAGCGGCGACAAACCGGTTATTTTCCTAAAGACCTCGCGAAAGGCTTTTACGTCGGCATAACCAACCTCGTACATTACTTCCTGGATGGTTTTACGTGTCGTTTCCAGGGCCTTCTTGGCCGACTCTATTTTTACCCGTTGCAGGTATTCGAGCGGGGTATTACCGGTTGCCTTTACAAAGCGCCGGTCGAAGTTCCTGCGCCCGGCCGAAAACCTTTTGGAGAGCGCGGCTACCGATACCTTATCCCTGAAATTAGCCTCCAGGTATAGTTGTGCTTCTTTAACCAATTCGTCGCCATGTGTTTTCTGCCCGGTAAATATCGTGAAGGAAGATTGTACCTGCCGGTCTATATCGATCTGAAATATCTTGGAGCAATAGATCGCCGTTTCGCGGTCATAGTATTTTTCCACAAGGTACAGCAGGAGGTTTAAAAAGGAGTATCCGCCGCCGTTGGTATAGATGCCCTGCTCGTCGGTGATGACCTGTTCTGTTTTTAAATGCACCTCGGGGTACAGGCTGCGGAAGTGATCGGCGGCATTCCAATGGATCGAACAATTGCGTTTGGCCAGTAAGCCCGTGGCTGCCACCATAAAAGCACCGGTACACATACTGGCTATTTCGGCGCCATTTTTATATTGCCGCGTCAGCCAGTCTACCAGTTGTATATTACCTTTCACAGCCTGTTCAAAGGCAGGGTTCAGCGAGGGCACCAGGACCAGGTCGGTCTTATCCAGCGATGCCAGGTCCACCTGCGGCCTGATGGTGAGCAAACCGTTGATAAAGGCGGCTTCCGGCGCCACACCGGCCGTTTCGATTTTAAACAAGGGCCTTTTCCCCTGCCGTACCCGGTAATCGTTGGCCCCGGTAAACACCTGGTAAGCGCCAACAATACAGGCAATGGTACTGTTAGCCGTTTGTACATCGGGTACGAGAATGGTCAAGTGTTTCATAGGTCTAGCTTATTAGATGGACAATGACGTACAACCCTATACAGGTCCTGTATTTGCTGTACCTGCCGTCCTGTAAAATTAAGCAATAGAACTGTCCGGATCAACCCGTCATAAAGTCTAAGTAGCCCCCCTTCAAAGTGTATTCCGGTCCCTAATTTTGTTGTGGCATACAATGCCGTTAATACACCTGTATTTCATAAACTTAAAATTACAACACTATGGATAACCCCAGTTTTAGCACGATATTGATCGTAGACGCCCCTCCCCACGAGGTTTTCAGCGCCATCAACCAGGTACGCCGCTGGTGGTCTGAAAATATTGAAGGAGATACCGACCGTGCCGGTAGCGAATTCCGGTACCACTACCAGGATGTACACCGGGCCAGGATAAAAATCGCAACGATGGAGCCCGACCGGAAAGTGGTATGGCATATCCTCGACAACTATTTTAAATTCAACGAGGACCAGCAGGAATGGACCGGTACAGATGTGGTGTTTGCGCTACAGGAAGAAGCGGGCAAGACCCGATTGACGTTTACGCACGAAGGCCTCGTACCCGAATATGCCTGTTACGATTTATGCCGCGAGGCCTGGACCCATTACATCCAGGACAGTCTTAAAGCACTTATTACGACCGGGCAGGGCAAGCCTACACCCAAAGACGATACCGTGTATGAAGGCATGGAAGCAGCTGAAGATGTTACTACCGGCAAGAGCATCTGCCACCGGTTGCTGATCAAAGCGCCGGTAGAAAAGGTATACGCGGCACTAAGCAGCCAGGAAGGCCTGGCCGGCTGGTGGACACCCGATACCGTGGCGCAGCCTGTAACAGGGAGTATCGCCCGTTTTTCGTTCGGGGATTACACCAAAGAAATGCAGATCGAGATCCTGCAACCTTACAGCAAGGTAGAATGGCTGTGCTTGAAAGCTGTACCGGAATGGATCGGCACGCGGCTCCGCTTTACCCTCGACCCGCATCAGAAAGGATGCGTACTCTCGTTCCGTCATGAAGGCTGGAAGGACTATACACCCGAGTTTGCCTCCTGCAGCTTTGACTGGGCGCTGTTTTTCAGGAGCCTCCGGTTGCTTTGCGAAACGGGCAAAGGACTACCTTATCCTCATTTTGACCAGTAAATGGATCAAGCGGAATTTGGGGTATTAAAGATCGAGCCTGCAGATGTGTTTCTATGTATTTATTGGAGGGAAATAAACAGGGAACGCTCAAGCGATCCGGGATAGATAAATTTACTACAATACCAGGTCCCGGCGGGCGAAGGTGATCCTGCGAGATTCTTTAGATGTCCCCGCGGGGTCTCCTGCAAAGGGACCCTGCGGAAAACAGTGGCGCTTAAGCTATCCCGGATAGATAAATATCCCCCCTACCAGGTCCCGGCGGGCGAAGGTGATCCTGCGAGACTCTATAGATGTCCCCGCGGGGTCTCCTTCAAAGGGACCCTGCGAAAAACAGGAACGCTCAAGCGATCCGGGATAGATAAATTTACTACAATACCAGGTCCCGGCGGGCGAAGGTGATCCTGCGAGATTCTTTAGATGTCCCCGCGGGGTCTCCTGCAAAGGGACCCTGCGGAAAACAGCGGCGCTTAAGCTATCCCGGATAGATAAATTACTACAATACCAGGTCCGGCGGGTGAAAGTGGTCACAGTGAATTTTATTTTTTCTCGCAGCGAGCGCGGCGGCGCGACGAGAAAAAACCCGTATTCCACTGCTGTAAATAGTAGTAGCTGCCAAGCTATGTAAATTCGTAGTGAGGCACTACGAATAGCTAAGTTCGCCTCCTGCAGCTTTGACTGGGCGCTGTTTTTCAGGAGCCTCCGGTTGCTTTGCGAAACGGGCAAAGGACTGCTTTATCCTCATTTTGACCAGTAAATGCAGGACACAGAAAAACCTGCCCGTGTAACACACAGGACATGAGGGATTATACAAAGGGTACCAGGGGAGCACAGGCGCCGGTAAGAAACCGGTCTGTGGAGGGAAGCGATTCTTAAGAGCAAACCTTTATAGGCGGAGGCTGTTCGGCATAAAGAATAGCGGGTAATAACGCAGTTGTACTGCGCGGGTGTACTTCAGTGAACGCTTACAGGACGGGAAGGAGGCTAGCGCTTGCTGCCGAATTCCCGTTTAAAGTCCATAAACTTCTTTACCGTGTAAGTCACCATGCAAAGCACGATCAGCAGACATACGCCTCCGAAAATGTAACTATTAATCATAACAGGAAAAATTTAATTCGAAGGTACAAATTAAATATGTTCTAATTCGTTAATTTAAACGAACCTCCAGGTTTTACATTTTTTCTGAAAAGGAACTAAAAAACCAAGACATGCGATATCACTGCATTCCAGGCGCTAAACATCATCGTCCGAAGTACTTTAGCGAACCGAACACATGAAACATTTAACATTTTATTACAATATTTAAAACTTGAAATTGTAGGTGATACTGGGCAGTATCGGGAAAATGGAGATCTGTTTTACCTTAACGGATGCGCCGGACCGCAGGGTGCCTTCGGTATCGACGTAGATGATATAAGGATTCTGCCGGCTGTAGACGTTGTAAATAGAAAAAGCCCAGCTGCCTTTCAGCCTTTTATTGGTATTGCCCTTGGGCGTATAGATAACCGACAGGTCGAGCCGATGATAGGGGAAGATCCGGTACTGGTTGATCTTGCTGTACTCCTGAATCAGGTTCTGCTCTATAAAGTAATAACCCGTAGGCAGTGTAATAGCATTACCGGTGCCGAATATGAATACGCCTGAGAAGGTTATTTTTTTATTGAGCTCGTAGCTGCCCACCAGCGATATGTCGTGCCGGCGATCGTATTTGGCGGGGAAGCGTTCCCCAAAATTCAGCTCCTTAAACTGCCGCCAGGTCCAGGACAAGGTATAACCGATCCAGCCGGTAAAGCGGCCCTTGGTCTTGTTGATAAAGAACTCTGCGCCATAGGCCTCGCCGGTACCCGATACCAGGTCCAGCTCCGGATCGCGCAGGGAAGTAGGCGTATACCCCGCACGGTATTCCCTCTGATTACGCATGTCCTTGTAATACACCTCCACCGAGGTTTCCACCGCATTATCGAAGAAATTTTTAAAGAAGCCCAGGGAGTACTGCCAAGCCTTTTGCGGTTGTACCAGCAGGGTGCTGGGCATCCAGATATCGGTAGGTAAGGTAGAACCGTTGTTGGACACCAGGTGTATGTATTGATAGGTCTTGCTTACACTGGCCTTAAGCGACGAATTGGCCCCCAGCGCGAAACGCAGGTTGAGCCTGGGTTCCCAGCCCCCGTAACTTTTTACCAGTTGGCCGGGAGCATAAAGCGTGCTGTCGGTACGGTTGCCGTTGCCATCCGACCGGTAGTCGGCGTAGGGCCCCACCTGCCCGAACCAGGAATAACGGATACCGGCATTCACTTTCAGGAAAGAGCCGATATCAAATTCGTCGGACAGGTAAATGCCCGCTTCGTGTGCATATTTTTTCAGCGCATTATTGGGCTGCAATTCGGTAGTACCGCTTTTGCCCGATACCTGGTTGGGTGTAAAAGTATGGTAGGTATAATTGGCGCCGAACTTGATATGATGGTTGAACGTGGTATAGTAATCGAAGTCGGTTTTAGCATTCCAATCCCGGATACCCGAAGCAAGCGTGATATCAAAATCGTTTTGCGAGCCGCTGAACTGGAAGTTATAATCGTTGTATACCGCCGTGGTATTGACAAACAGCTTGTCGTTGAACTGGTGATTCCAGCGCAGCGTACCTGTAGTATTGCCCCAGGGCACATGCGCTTTAAAGTTGCTGCTGTTAAACGAGAATACGTCGCGGCCGAAGTAACCGCTCAGGTATATGCGGTCGCGCGCACCCAGGCGGTAATTGGCTTTCAGGTTGGCATCGTAGAAGTAATAACCCGATCCTTTGGCATCGCCTTTGAGGAAAGGTTTGGTGATGATATCCACATAAGTACGCCGGCCGGAGAGCATAAACGAACCTTTCTCTTTTACGATAGGACCTTCGAGCGTAAGCCGAGAGGCGATAAGTCCGATACCGCCTTCGCCATGATACTCGCGGTTATTACCCTCCTTCATCGATACATCCACCACCGAAGATAAGCGGCCGCCGTACTGGGCCGGCATACCACCTTTGATCAGCGTTACATTTTTGATGGCATCCGAATTGAATACCGAGAAGAACCCGAACAGGTGGCCGGTATTGTACACCACGGCATCATCCAGCAGCACGAGGTTCTGGTCCGGACCGCCGCCACGCACATAAAAACCCGACTGGCCTTCGCCGGCCGATTGTACCCCGGGCAGTAACTGTATGGCTTTAAGAATATCGGATTCCCCGAAGATAACCGGCAGCTTCTTAATCTGCTCGGTCGTAAGCGATATCACACCCATTTGCGTGCTTTCCACGTTATGGTCGGCACGCACATCGCTGATCACCACCTCTTCGGCCTGCACCGTATGCGGCTCCAGCGCTACGTTCAGCTCCCGGCTTTCGATCAGGTTGAGCGTTTGCGTACGCGTATCGTAACCAAGCGAAGAACAGGAAACCGTATAACTGCCCGGCGGCAGGCTTACCGAGTAAAAACCGTAGACATTAGTACTGACGCCGGTTTGCGCTTCCTGTACATAAATCGCGGAACCGATCAGGCTTTCGCCACTGGCCGCATCTTTTACATAACCGCTCAGGGTTACCTTCTTCTGGGCGGAAGCAGGTATCCACAGGATCAATAAAAAGGAAGACAATAAAAATCTCATGCGCAGCAGCAATGGCAGACAAATATAAATATACCACTTTAAAATAAATCGCTGTTTTGGAAAGATGCCGGGTTTATTTTTAACTTTACGCAGATATGCGTCTTATCCGATTTCTTTTGCCCTTAGTGCTGGCCTGCAGCTGGATCATCCTGCTTAACCGCCCGGCAGGTTCCATACCCGCCCTGGGCCGGCTATTGAACCCGGTAAACGGTTACTTTGCCAATGCCGAACCCGCAAGCGAAAGCGGGCAAAGCTTTTTTATACCCCGCGAAAAACTGAAGCAGTCGGTAACCGTGCGCTTCGACGATCGCCTGGTACCGCATATTACCGCACAAAACGACGAAGACCTTTATTTTGCCCAGGGTTATGCCCATGCTTATTACCGCCTCTGGCAAATGGACATGCAGACCCGTGCCGCAGCCGGCCGGATCAGCGAGGTGGCCGGTCGTAAGGCATTCGACTTCGACCGTAAGCAACGCCGTAAAGGCATGGTGTGGGCCGCCGAAAATTCGCTGAAGGCCATGGAAGCCAATCCCGACACCCGTAAGATACTGGATGCCTATACCCGCGGCGTTAATGCCTATATCAACGGGCTGACCTTTAAAAGCTACCCGCTGGAGTACAAGCTCATGAGCTTTGCCCCCGAGCCCTGGACCAACCTGAAATGCGCCCTGCTGTTGAAATACATGGCCGACGACCTTACCGGCAGTTCAGACGATATAGCCATGACCTACCTGCGCGACCTGTTACCCGCGGCCGAATTCGACAACCTTTACCCCGATAAAGCCGAAGGCAGTATGCCTGTAATCCCTGCCGGTACTGCATTTGCGCCCCCGTCCAAACGGGTGCCCCCCGTACCCGCCGGCGAACTCTTTGCCCACTTCGATACGGCCAAAGCCGCGAAGACCGCACAGTACCGCAATACCCCGGCCAGACAGCCCTCCGGCATCGGCTCCAACAACTGGGCCCTGGATGGCAGCCGGACCAGCAGCGGCGCCGCCCTGCTCTGCAACGATCCGCACCTGGGGCTCAACCTGCCCTCCATCTGGTACGAAGTACAACTGACTGCACCGGGCATCAATTGTTATGGCGTGTCAATACCCGGCGCCCCGGGCATCGTGATCGGGTTTAACGACAGCATCAGTTGGGGTTTTACCAACAACTACCGCGATGTCAAGGATTTTTACGAGATCCGCAGCGAGGATCCGCGCCTGTATTTTTTTGACGGCAAAGAGATCCCGTTTAACCTGCGGTATGAAAAAATTATTATCAAAGGCGAAGAGCAGCCTTTTACCGATACCATCCGGTTCAGCATCCATGGCCCGCTGATGTACGACGAACATTTCCCGGAGCCTTCGGGCAGCGGCAAAACGCTGGCCATGACCTGGATGGCGCACCGCGCAACCAACGAGCTGCTGTCGCTGTACCTACTGAACCGGGCTGCCAATTACGACCGGTTCGTGAGCGCGATCCAGCATTTCGAATGCCCGGCACAAAACTTTATTTATGCCGACCGGCTGGGCAATATCGCCCTCTGGGGACAAGGCCGTTTTATCAACAAATGGAAAGACCAGGGCAAATTTGTAATGCGCGGCGATATCAGCGCTACCCTATGGGGCGACACCCTGCCCATGCAGGAAAACCCGCATGTATTGAACCCGCCGCAGCACTACCTGAGCAGCGCCAACCAGGCCGTAACCGACAATACCTACCCTTACTGGTATAACGGCGACTTCAGCGAATTCAGAAGCTGGGCCATCCACCACTTCCTCAACGACAGCCTGCGTAAAAGCGCCGCCGATATGATGGCTCTGCAGAACAACAACTGGTCGTACCTGGCAAGCCGCTTATACCCGCTGTTACAGGCCCGGGGCATTATGCCTGCAACCTGGAACAACGACTATGATGCGCAAAGCAAGACTGCACTGGCCTTCCAGCTGACCTGGCAAAACCTGTACAACAATATCTGGCAGGACGAATTCGGCAAGGTACCCGACAAGCTCTACCCTTCGCCCGAAAGAACCCTGCAACTCCTGCTCGAGGACAGCGCCTCGGCCTATTACGACGACCGCAATACGCCGGAACGGGAAGGATTGCAGGAGATCGTACAACGCAGTTACCGGCAGGCAACCGACAGTATCGGCAAACTGGAGCGAGCCGGCCAAACCGCCTGGTACCAGGTTAAGAACACCTCGGTAACGCACCTGGCCAAACTGCCCGCCTTTAGTTACAACGAACTGCCAACCGGCGGATGGGGCAATACCATTAATGCCATGAAACAAAACCACGGGCCCAGCTGGCGGATGATCGTCGAGCTCGGTAAAGATAAGATCGAAGCCCATGGCGTATATCCCGGCGGACAGTCGGGCAACCCCGGCAGCAGGTACTATGCCTCCCTGCTCGACTATTGGGTAAAAGGCAAATATTATACCCTTAATTTTAATCCCGCAAAATAGGCGCGGATCAGCCGCCCTGTTTTACCGGTCATATTTTTATGCGCGAAGGACAATTTATAAAACGGAATAAAGCACGCTGGGACAGTTACCAGCAGGAAACAGAAGACCCCGACGAAATGGCTAAACGTTTTACCTACCTGGTAGACGACCTGGCCTATGCCAAAACCAATTACCCCTTCAGCAAAATCGTAAAATACATTAACGGGCTCGCTGCGGGTATTTATCTTTCCATCTACCGCAATAAGAAAGAGAAAAGCAACCGCCTGGTCAGCTTCTTTAAAACCGAACTGCCGCTCATCCTGCACAGCCACAGGCGCGTCCTGTTGTTCGCCTTCCTGTTCTTTATCACCTTTATGGCCATCGGCATCTTTTCGTCCTGGCAGGATCCCTCGTTTGTACGCGGTGTACTGGGCGACAGTTATGTCAACATGACCGAAGATAATATTGCCAAAGGCGATCCCTTTGGTGTGTATAAGGACGCCGATGCGCTGCTTATGTTCCTGCAGATCGCCTGGAACAATATCAAGGTATCCTTTCTCTGTTTTACCCTGGGTATCTCCTGCTCCGTCGGCACCTTATGGATGTTGTTCAATAACGGGTTGATGGTAGGGGTATTCGAACAAATGTTTTTTGCACATGACCTCGGGTCCAAGTCGATACTCGTGGTCTTTATTCATGGTACGCTGGAGCTGTCTTCCATTGTGATTGCCGGCGGTGCGGGTATGATCATGGGTAATGCCATACTTTTCCCCAAAACCTATTCCCGTATCGAATCGCTCAAAAGGGCGGCCAAGGACGGGGTCAAGATCATCATAGCCCTGATCCCCATCTTTATCGTCGCTGCTTTTTTTGAAGGCTATGTAACGCGGTATACCGAAATGCCGTTGCCGCTGAGCATCAGTATCCTGCTGCTGTCCCTTTCTTTTATTGTCTGGTATTTCGTGTTGTACCCGCGTGCGGTATATCAGCGCATGAACATGCAGGAAGCTGCTTTTCAAGAAAAACAATGAACGACTATTCATTTTTAGGTAAATTTGCCGCTTCAACCGATAAACGCGCCCTACAGGCAGTTTAATTTTTTTGCATGACAACTACTTTTTCGTATCCCTACCCAGTACATCATACTTCCGTATTGTACAATGCGCTCGACATTGCCTATATGGACGAAGGGCAGGGAACAGACACTATTATATTTGTACATGGCCTGGGCCACTCCGCCCTGGGCTGGGTTAAGAATATCGATTACCTGAAGCAACACTACCGCTGCATCGCCATAGACCTGCCCGGCAACGGGCTCTCGTCCAAAGGCGAGTATCCCTACAGCATGTTTTTCTTTGCAGAGGCTGTTGCCGCATTGATCAGCGAATTAAAACTGACCAATGTATACCTGGCAGGCCACTCCATGGGCGGACAGATCGCCATGACCCTGGCACTGCACCACCCCGGGCTGATCAAAGGACTGATCCTCTGCGCACCGGCGGGCTTCGAAACCTTTAGCGAATGGGAAAAAAGCCTGTACCGCAATACCATGTATTTTGTAGATATGGTAAGCAACGAAGAAACCAGCCTGCGTAAAGCCGTGCAGAACAGCTTTTACATTATGCCCGATAATGCCCCGGCCTTTATACAGCAACTGGTAGACCTGATGCACCTGCAGGACCGCTCGCACTACCGGTATATGATCGAACGCTGTATCAGCGCGATGCTGGAAGAACCGGTATACGACCGGCTTACCGAGATCAAGCTGCCGGTACTTACCTTATTCGGGGAACGCGACAACCTGATCCCCAACCGTTTTATCCACCCGGTGTCCACCAGGAAACTGGCTACCGAGGTGGTGGCAAAATTTGAAAATGCCCGGCTCGAAGTGATTGCCCAATGCGGGCATTTCCTGCAATGGGAAAAAGCGGCACAGGTCAACAGCTTTATCCGCGACTTTATTAACTGACAACCCAATTAAAAAAATATTACATTGATGAGAAAAATACTTCCGCTCCTCCTGGCTACCACGGTAGCCATAGCCTCCTGTTCTTCGCCGGGCGGACAGCATACTGCAGTCGCTTCGGATGACGACAGCCTGCAGATCCGCTTTTCGCAGTTTTCAGAACACTTTATCGAATCACTTTGGATCCAGGAGCCGGAATGGGCCACACAGCAAGGTTATCATAAATGGGACAGTATACTGACCGTACCGGATAATGCCAGCCGCAGCAAAACCCTTTTATTTGCCGGTAAAAACCTCGACTCGCTCAAAGCCTTTAAAGTAGCGCAACTCACCCCATCGCAACAAACCGACTACTACCTGATCCACGACTACCTCGAAGGCCGGAAATGGAACATCGAGCAGCAGCAGGACTATACCTGGAATCCGTCGGCCTATAATGTTACCGGCCTGCTGGCCTTTATGCTGAGCGAAAACTATGCCCCGCTGAGCCAGCGCCTGCAATATTGTTACAAACGTATGCTGCAGGTACCCGCTTATTACGCAGCAGCCAAGGTACAACTGCGTAACCCCGTGCCCGAGCTTACTGCGCTGGCCATAGACCAGAACAGCGGCGGTTTATCCATACTAGAAAAAGACTTTACCGATTCCGTTAAACTGTGTATACTGCCCGCCGAAGAAAAAGACAAAATGCTCGCTGCCGCCAAAGCAGCATCAGCGGCTGTAAAGGATTATATTACCTTTCTGAAGGGCATCAAAACCACGCCCGAATCCCGGAGCTTCAGGCTGGGCAAGGCTTTGTACGAAGCCAAATTCAAATATGACATCCAATCTTCCTTTACCGCACAGCAGATCTTTGATTCTGCCGTGGCCCGCAAACGTTACCTGCACCAGGAAATGGCCAAGCTGAGCAAAAGCCTCTGGCCCAAATATTTTGGCACACAGGCGATGCCTGCCGATACCCTGGCACTGATCGGCCGGATGATCGATACCCTGTCGACACAACATGTAAAACCTGCGGAGTTCCAATCAGCGATCGAAAAGCAGATACCGGAGCTCATTGCCTTTATCAAAGCGAAAAACCTGCTGTACATCGATTCTACCAAACCCCTGGTTATCCGTAAAGAGCCTGCTTATATGGCCGGTGTGGCCGGCGCCTCCATCAGCGCTCCCGGGCCGTACGATAAAGGCGGCAATACCTATTATAACGTAGGCAGCCTGGAAGGCTGGCCTGCCGCCAAAGCCGAGAGCTACCTGCGCGAATACAACCATTATATCCTGCAGATTCTCGATATCCACGAGGCCATACCCGGGCACTATACACAGCTGGTATACGCCAACCGTTCCCCGAGCCTGGTAAAGACCATATTCGGCAACGGCGCTATGATCGAAGGCTGGGCCGTGTACACCGAACAGATGATGCTCGAAAACGGCTATGGCAACAATGAGCCCGAAATGTGGCTGATGTGGTATAAGTGGCACCTGCGCACCGTATGCAACACCATACTCGATTACAGCGTACACGTCAACAATATGTCTAAAGAAGAGGCCCTGCACCTGCTAACCAAAGAAGCCTTCCAGCAACAGGCCGAAGCCGAAGGCAAATGGAAAAGGGTAAGCGTGACCAGCGTACAGCTGACCAGCTATTTTACCGGCTACAAAGAAATTTACGACCTGCGCGAAGCCATCCGCCAAAAAGAAGGCAGCAAGTTTAACCTGCGTATTTTCCACGAGAAATTCCTGAGTTACGGCAGTGCACCGGTCAAGTACATCAGCAAGCTGATGTTGGCTAATTAAAAGTTAAGAAGGCATATCGGTAACGATATGCCTTCTTCAATAATTGGCAGAGCCGGGGATTTGCCTTATACTTGCAGGCATGAGTCCATCCTACTGGAAACGTTGGTACATCGCAGTTCTGCTTTGGCTGTTCCTCCTTATCTTATTGTTCACCTGGTTTACCTGTAGCTGGCAATGAGTACACTGGACTGGATCATCATGCTGGTTACCCTCGTACTGATTATCGTGTACGGGATATGGCAGGGCCGCGGGCAAAGCGGGGCAGATACTTACCTGAGGGCCGGGCAACAAATGCCCTGGCATGTAGTGCTGCTGGGAATTATGGCTACACAGGCCAGCGCCATTACCTTTCTGTCGGGGCCGGGCCAGGCCTATACCGATGGTATGCGCTTTATCCAGTATTACTTCGGCCTGCCCCTGGCTATGATCGTCATCAGCGCGGTATTCGTGCCCATCTTCCAGAAGCTGAATGTATTTACCGCATACGAATACCTCGACAAACGTTTTGATCGCAAGACCCGCCTGTTTACCGGCATCCTCTTCCTGTTTTCACGGGGCGTATCTACCGGTATCAGCGTGTATGCGCCGGCCATCATCCTCTCCACCATTTTCGGCTGGAATATATACCTGACCAATATCCTGATCGGCGGTCTGCTGATCATTTATACCTATACCGGTGGCGCCAAGGCCATTGCCCATACGCAGAAGATACAGTTCAGCATTATCCTGGTGGCTATGGCCATTGCCGGTGTCATGGTCGTGCTCCTGCTACCCAAACAGATCGGTTTTACCGATGCTTTGTACCTGGCCGGCAAATCGGGCAAGCTCAATGTCATCACCACCAATTTCGATCTCAAAGACAAATACAACCTGTGGTCGGGTATCCTGGGCGGTTTCTTCCTGGCCCTCTCCTACTTCGGTACCGACCAGAGCCAGGTAGGCCGCTACCTTACCGCCAAAGATCTGCGCGAAAGCCGGCTGGGCCTGCTGATGAACGGTATGGTGAAAATACCGATGCAATTCCTGATCCTGCTGATCGGCGCCCTGCTCTTCTCCTTCTATACCATCAATAAGGCCCCGCTGTTCTTCAACGAATCGGCCGAAAAGAAAGTAGCGCGCATCGCACCGGAGGCATACCAGCCGCTTTATATCGAGCATGAGCTGACTACGGCACGCAACCAGGACATTGCCTTACAACTCGTAACCCTGCGCCACCAAAAGAACCCGGCCGATAGCAGCGCAGAAAGACTATTGCTGGGTAAGCTGAAAGCCGGTCAGCACACCGTGGAGCAGCAGCGCAGCGAAATGACCCAACTGATCAAGACACATAAAACTGCCGTTGCCGAACCCGACAACGACAGCAATTATATCTTCCTGCATTTCGTACGGAACTACCTGCCCGCAGGCATGATCGGTCTTTTATTTGCCATTATTTTCCTGGCCAGCTGGGGTTCTATATCGGCTGCGATCAATTCGCTGGCCTCCTCTACCCTGGTCGATTTCCACCAGGTGTTTGCCCGGGAACCGCTGTCCGACAGGATGCAATTGCGTTATGGCCGGTACTATACCTTACTGTGGGGCATATTCAGTATTGCCGTGGCCATGTTCGCCACCAAAATGGGATCGCTTATAGAAGCCGTCAACGAGCTGGGAAGCCTGTTCTACGGCGCTATTCTCGGCATTTTCCTCACGGCGTTTTTCCTGAAAAAAGTAAAAGGGAAGGCGGTGTTTTACGCCGCCATAGTTTCCGAAGTATTGGTATTAATGATCTATATCTTTAAATGGGTAGCCTTCCTCTGGCTCAACGTGATCGGCGCACTGCTGGTCATCGTTATCGCCTGGCTCATCCAGTACTTCAGCGACAGGGCCCGCCGCGCCGTTATCCCCGGATAAAAGGATTCGTTTTCTTTTCATGCCCGATATGCGTTGCCGGACCATGACCCGGATGTACGACTGTTGCATCAGGCAAGGTATAAAGCTGCGACTGGATACTCTGCATCAATACGTCCTGGTTGCCACCCGGCAGGTCGGTACGGCCTACACTGCCCAGGAACAATACATCGCCGCCAATGGCCCACTGGCCCGGCTCGTAATAGAATACGATACTACCCGGCGAATGTCCCGGTGTAAGCAATACGGTTACTTCGTCCTTACCCAGTTGCAGGGACTTGTTTTCTTCGATAAAGAAATCCACCACAGGCGTAGCGCCGAAGTTGAAGCCAAACATCATGGCCGAACCGCCCGCATTGGCCAGCACGGGTTCTTCCAACCGGTGCATGCCAAACTTGATGTTGTACTTCTGTTTCATCGCATCGATACCCAGTACATGGTCGATATGCGCATGGGTATTGATGATCTGTTGTGGTTTCAATTCGTTGTCGGCGATAAAGCGGAACATAGCCTGTTCTTCATCGACGCCATACATGCCGGGATCAACGATCCAGCATTCGTTATCATCATTGATCAGCAGGTAAGTATTTTCCTGGAAGGGATTAAAAGTGAATGTTTCTACACGAAGCATGAGATCCTGTTTTAATATGCTATGAGATTTGAAGGTGGACAAAATTAAGCCGTAATTTTTTTCCATTTTTCTTTAATTTTTTTGGAAGTTTAAAAACTGCACATTACCTTTGCACTCCGTTCAACAAACGAACAACGGTCGATTTCGTAGCTCAGTTGGTAGAGCAATACACTTTTAATGTATGGGCCCTGGGTTCGAGTCCCAGCGGAATCACAAAAGGCGCACTAAGGTGCGCCTTTTTCGTTTTAAATGCACTGAATCCGGGCATTTTCACTAATAAGGAGATCAATTCAAATCAAGGTAAACCAATTGAAATGGTGCCCCTTTCGGTGCCCAATTAAGTTTGGTAAATTTGGGGCACTGAATTTCATAAGGCTTGTGTGGTGTGAGTTTTAAGGAAATCGATGTGTTTCCAGTCAGAAGGCTGGAAATTTTTGATCACTTAAAAATGTGTAGGATGAAAAACAACGAAAAGTTATCCCTTTTGATTTGGATACGCAGATCCAAACCGGGTAAAGATGGTGCGTGCCCCATAATCGCGCGTCTCACAATTAATGGTACTGAAGACGAAATCTCTGTGGGAGTTAAAGTGATCCCGGAAGATTGGGATTTAGAGAATAAACGAACTACAATCAACAGTGCCGAGGGCAAACGCGTCAACAAGGCTCTAACTTATTTCGAGGATGACATTGATAAGGTATTTAAGCATTTGCAGTTCCAATACGCTTTTGTAACTGCCACTATGATCAAAAATGTCTACTTAGGATTCCCACCTTACTATTTAGGGGCTAAAACGAAAAAGGCGAAAGTACAGCGGGCAGAACAATATACAAGCCTCCTTGGAGCATACGATAATTTTATCGCGGGGTTTGAGGTTGAGGTTAAGGCAAAATTGAAATCAGACGGCACCCTTAGGCATTGGCGTTCCAACCGGCTTAAAGTAGCAACTTATATTAAGTCAAGATTCAATAAATCTGATATTGACCTCGCAGAAATTAAGTCGACATTTGCCACTGATTTCTTCACTTTTTTAACTACTGCAGTAGAAGAACCACTTTCTAAAGTTACTGCTAATGGCGAAATAAAACGAGTAAAGCAAATTCTCAAAATCTGTTCAGAAGCCGAGATAATTTCCAAAAACCCGATTGCTTCTTACAAATGTGGCGGTGAAAGCCAAGTCGTGATTCCTTTGGAGATGGAAGAGGTGCTTGCCATATTCAACAAGAAAATATCGATTAAACGACTTGAAGAAGTCCAGGACGCATACATATTTCAGTGTTTTACTGGTTTCGCTTATCAAGATGCATACGGGTTAGGTCCTGAAAATATAATTGTTTATGGCAACACGGGAGAACGCTGGCTCACGAAGCACCGTGGAAAGACCAACATTTATGAAATGGTGCCAATATTACCCGTTGTCGAAGCAATTATTCAGAAATATAAAGATCACCCTTATTGCAAAGCCAATAACTGCCTTTTGCCAATCAACAGTAACTACCGCTATAACTGTTATTTAAAAGAGTTGGCCGACATCTGTGGCATTCGAAGGGAACTCAATACCCACCTTGCGCGTCATACTTTTGCAGATATTATGCTAAATAACGGGGTTCCACTCGAAGATGTGTCGAAAATGCTTGGGCATAAAAATATCCGTACAACCCAGAGGTACTGCAGAGTAAATAAAGCTAGAATAAGTGTCAATATGCAGGTTTTAAAAAACAAGTTGTTCACAAGGTCTGGTAGCTTTCGAACAGGCTCATAAAAAGACTCCCCCAGTAAAAATTGATACTGGGGGAGTCTTTTTGCTTCCACTACTAAGATTCTATTGAGAAAATATAATAAGAGTTATCTTTTGTTTCCGCAGATTCAGTCAAAACTACCTTATCGAAATTCCCATCATCGGAAAATAAATCTGGATATTCTTCGATCAGTATCCTGACACATTCCGCATAAAAATCATCCTCATTTTTAAACTGGTAGCGAATTGCTAGTGCCAGAATAGGGACAAAATCCATGTCTGAGATTTCTATCGCATCCTGAAGAGTATTGTCCTGATTTGATTTAACCTTCTCAATCAATTCCTGAAAGTTTCCCCAGGATAGATTTCTCACTTTGGTGTAATGCGATTCATTGAGAAAATCTTTGCGTTTACTATCCCAATATAGTTTCCAAGCCTTATAAATGTCAATAATCAAATCTTCCTGAGTAATCTCATTATGATCTTCAAGTAACGCTCCCCAGAGTTCAAATGGAGTTTCGGTATAAATTAGATCATAGTCATCGTTGAAATACGTCTTGAACTCCCATAAAAGATCTGTATACCTGCAAACTCTAAACTCTTTATCGTCGTAATGGACATAAGCACCCTCTTTCCCGGTCAATTCAATGCTAAATTCACCTTCCTTAACACCAGCAAAACGTTTAAATGCCTCTATGTAGTTTGTCGTCTCTTCCATTCCATGATTTAAATTGAAACTACAAAGGTTACGATTTT
Source organism: Taibaiella chishuiensis (assembly GCF_003014535.1). Lineage (GTDB taxonomy): Bacteria > Bacteroidota > Bacteroidia > Chitinophagales > Chitinophagaceae > Taibaiella > Taibaiella chishuiensis. Next base: position 194,304 of record NZ_PYGD01000007.1, read on the forward strand.
TTAAGAATTTTAAAAAATCGTAACCTTTCTGGACAACCATTGGTTTATATACGACCTGACCATATCCACTGCCACGCAAGGACCTTCCAATTGGAAACCTCTTCCCCCTTCTGATTCTTCCATTCGCGAGAAGCGAAAAAATTAAAGAATCCTAAGGCCATCGTAAGTGGCTGACCTTTTTGAATAAACCAAATCTCGACCTGTAGTTTATTCGGTGCTATTGTTCTACCCATTCCTGAATACTTTACTGAACCTTTACCTCGCCCTGTCATTGTCTACTTTATTTTTTTCAAACATCACCTCAATATCCCCCTGGTCATAATACAAAGTGCCACCAATTTTCATGAATTTAATCACTCCTGAATCTCTCATTGATTGCAGCGTACCCGGAGCAATATCAAGAATTCTTCTAACCTCCGCCGACTTAAGCCAGCGTTTTGAAGGTTGGTTTTGCGCCTCCTTTAATAGTAGATTCAGGTCATTGAGCAGTTTCTCTCTAAATGTTTCGAGGTCATCAATTGTTATTAGCTGGTCCCTATTGATACCAGTCCTTCTTGCCTCCCTTGTCTCTTTCACTATTCCTCCCGCTTTTAACGATCAAATAAACTATGCTTCTTTTTTTGTTGGATTTAGATGGTTCATACCTGATGTAACCATAAGAAGAAAGCGCTGACATGGCACGATGATAAGTAGCCTTACCTGAAATCTTTGCCAATGGCATGATATCAGGACAGGATATTACAAAAGGATTTTTGCAACCCTCTTCAAGCCAGGTCTGAAATAGGGCGATGAAAACGCTTACAAGTATTGGATCAACTCGCGAATCATCCTTTATAGCCCTTAAGAAGTCATTTAATACTTTTAAAGCTTCCATCACACCCTTACACCTCTTTTCTTAGGAGCTTTATCCACAGCCTTATTCTCAGTTAGTTTTTCAACTGTTTTATTTATTTCTTTCTTCCAATTTTCCGCCTTGACATCTAATATGCCCTGCTTGAATACCATAACTTCATTTTTCTGTGGATTAGCTTCTAGTTCAACCTTAACCTCGCCATCTGTTATTGCGATACGCTCACCATCCTTTAGGGCCAGTACCAATTTCTCAATTAAATCCGGGTCTAATTTGGTCGATAAACTGAGCGCTTTAACACATTTTGAAACATCATAACCGTAGGTCAGTGGAAATTCTTTTAATTTAAAATTTCCCTCAGCATCCTTATCGGTGAAGTCCAACTGAATCCAACCCCTACCGTTAACCTGAACAGACCTTCCAGCCAATAGATTGTGTGCCTGTTTTGTAGATATTTCATCTTGCAATCCGTCATGAAAAATGCATGACCTGATTTCTGAGTGCTCACCGAGTTTACGATAGGTTGCCTGATAGCTTTCTATTTGATATGTTTCCAAATCATCTTTCTTAAATTTGATCTGGAACTCCATCTTTTCATTGGCTGTAACATAATGGGAAGAAACAGGGATTATAAATTCCCTGTTACCCATTTTTATTTGTTGCTCAATATTTCTTCCAATACCACTGAAGCCGGCCTTCCGTGCCTGACCTAGAACTGATGAAACCTTTTCCGCTTCTGCTCTTTTTAATTTTGCATTTCTTTGAGCAGAAAACACATTTTTAAATGTCTGGTAAATTAATCGCCTTAAAAAGCCAGGATAAAGTTGTCGAACAACTTTATCCTGCCGAACTCTAAGACCGATCAAAGCAAGCCTGTCTTCAGGTCCGCCGGAATTTCCAAACATAGATTGTAAAGATTCAAATCGACCAATCTTATCTTTCAAATAAGCAGGACTTGTGATAAATTCTTTACCAAACATTTTTTCATATCGGGCTTCTTTTTCAGTTAAGTCAGACAGTTCCCGCTCAAGAATATCCAGTTTGCTTTTCATCTCCTCTAGTTTTGTTTAATAGATTCATCCTGTTAACCTAAGCAGGGCTTTTTCCTCTTTTCGTTTTAGCACGTACGGTTTTTTCCTTAGGTGGCGGAGTAAGCGATTCCTTTACCTTATTGTCTTTTATTTCTACCTGGTTCTGTTGCTGGTCTGGTACTAGCTCTTGGCCTTCCTTTATCTTTGGTCTTTTCATGGAAAGGTTAATCCGGACCATGTTAGCATCGTATATTTTGAGTGATGTTTTAGATAATGGATGCGCTTCCACATACAATTTTTTCACAGCCCCATCAGGATGAACATATGTGGCACTCTGACAGTTGCCGCGCTTTAGGCTATCAGAAAAATCCTTCACACCTTTTTCTGTAGCCAACTCCTTAAAGTTGTACTCTGTGAGAACCTTGTCAATATCATAGCCCGATATATTTTTTAATGGATATTTTCCGTTCGCATCAGGGTTTTTAAAATCTAATACTTGCCAGGTATTGTACTTTTCATTTTTAGACGGGTCTTCCTTGTTCACTTTCACATATGTCTTGTTTATTGCCCTTCCAAATCCAAGATTAGCCGCCTGAGCATAGGTGATGGTGTTATTGATCCATTCTTTTTGCTCATTGCCATGTTCATCTTTGACTGGAACACCATTTGCATCTTTAACTATAATCGGTTCTGCTTTCCGGACCCAATAGGACTGTATGATTGGATCAAGTCCTTTTGGGGTTGTGACCATGTCAAAATTGTTGAAGAAATAGTTTCCTTTGTCCGACTGTCTGAAATAAGGAATTCCCTTTGCCTCACCGCTAATATTTTCTTTAATCAGTTCCATTACAAACCCGGGTTTTCCTTCCTGAATGTTCCTAACTAAACTCTCCTGAGGGATATCCTCCATCCCGGTATAAAACAATTGTTTACCCAGATACTCTACATTTTTCTCGTTCATCACTTTGCCTTTTCTGTATTTAATAAATAGTTTTTCTATTATCCTTAATCCATTCTTGGTTGATTAACGGATTGCTTTAGCTGCTACGATTGTTTTATTTTGAATTTTAAGACCAAGGTGCCGGCCTCCGTTCTGCTCCTGTAGTTCAATGCAAAGCAGTTTTTTGTCGGGTACTGTAAACTTGGGAAGTGCGACCACAAAATTCTGGGATGATTGACCACGTATGATTTCTGTGTTTCCTGCCACCTGAACCGGACTCAATTCAATTTCCTGAGTCGAAGTACGTTTTGATTTCTTTTTGTCCTTTATGAAGAACCGAATTGCTTCAGCAGAGTAATCTACATTCGAATTATTCTCGAGCCTGAACTGGAAATAGAGCTTGTCGTCCTTGATATAAACCCCATGTAAAAAGATGGCAACCTCATATCTACTGTCCCTGATGTTTTTTATAACAGGTTTCTTCGATGCGATCTGCTCAGTTATGTCATGTACTTTAGCTTCGTTGTCGCTTTTATAAGTGAAAAGGGCATCAGACCCAGGATAATTAATATTTTGTCCCACTTTTATATTCAACGCGGCCGGAAAGTCTGAATAGTTTAAAAGATAACTGTACAACTTACCATCACTCGTGACCACTGTAAGATTTGTTTCAGCAAAACCTTGTTTTGCCGCCTTTACCTGGAGAATATTTTCTACACCTTTAGCGATTTGAACAAGAACATCCTTGCTCCCCTTATCCACACTTTTTATTGGATATGGGAACATCAGGTTTGTAGTTTTTGAGAATGTAATTGTTAGAGGAAAAGAAGCAATTGTAGATTGCCTCACTCCATTTATCAAGCTTTGTGCTTGACTTTCGTATTGTGTAATAAACAGGATAATAAACGATATCCATACTGCGCTGATCTTTCTCATCATCGTTCTTTTTATATGATTAATACTAATTGAATTTACTTTTGCTTTTCGTCACGCAGGAGTATCTTATAGCCAGCCTTTATGGTTACTTTAATTAATTTCACCTTCTTACTAAAAAGAGATTTGGCGGCTTCCACTCCTGTGCTTGCTGCCTGGATGCCGATATTATCACTCATGGTACCAAAACTTACATCTTGGATTGCGCGGTCTGCTGACTCTTTGGCCACCTCCCTTGCAATGGCACCAGGTACGTAGATGCCTTCAAGACCATCTATATCCATAACCGACAATGTAACCGGGAAGACTGATTTCTTATATCTTATTCCGGGAATTTTAATTATTAAGCGCTCACCGGAAACAGTGGCTGTGCCAAAAATGAAATTGTCCTTAGGAATTAACTTGCCAGCGATGTATATATCATCAAGCAGCCGAAGTTTGACCGTAGAGCCATTAACAATGGTTTGCGTTTCATGAACAACCGCCGCGATCGCGTTTTCGTCGACTGCTTCCGGAGCGTAGTCATCAGCAGAGAAGAATCCGTTTTGATGATCGGATTTTTCCTGTTGGGACTGTTTCGGCAATTCAAGCAATGATATTAATTCGCGCTTTTTTGCTGAAGAAACAGCGTAAACCAAACCCTTATTTTCTTCAGATGTCTTGCGTAGCTTCTCCTGTACTCTTTCCGGATGTTGAATGTCTAAAATACGTTCAAGCATTCCATTTAGCTGAACGGTTTCCGGGTCCTGTTCCTGACCCCCAGCTTGCATACGCTCCATCATTTGCTCAAGCCGTTCCAGATCACCAGCGGATTTTGATATTTCATAATTCTTATTTTGCTGCTGAAAATTTGGTACGGAGGGCTGATTCAAAGACTGATTCAACTGTTGCAGTCTTTGGTATACTTTTGCTTCGTTCGGGTCATTGTAACCCTGCCCATTATAAGGAGAGCCTAAAGGAGCTGTTGGTATTCCACCATTAAAAGGCGGTTGTTGGAAATATGCGTTACCTGCTGTTGAAATCTGCTCTGATGGTTGCACGGCATAAGGGTCTTTTTTTAATAACTCAGCTTTTTTAGCAGAGTCTGAGGCGGCTTTATCATAATAACTCAGCTTATCAATGTCCTGATCATCTTTCAGATGAGCATCGGGTAGAACCTTATTAAGTCCTTTTTCTTCGTTACCCGCCTGCTTTGCTTCAACCGCACTACCTCCACCCAGCCCCCAAAAGAAAAGAGTTAGAAAGGGTACTACGATAAGAGGTAACACAAATTGGAATTTGCGTTGCCGTTCTTTTTTTAATTTCTGTTCTGGTGTTCCCATGATTGTTGTTTTTAATTGTTATCAAATGTTCACTTACTTACAGGTTTCCTTAACCATTAATCGAATGAAAGTCGGGAGTTCATTTCCTGAAATGCAAGACGAATCCTCTTATTTGTTATTGCTACATAATCTACCTTTCGGCCAAAGTGATAGGAATGGTCATTTTTCTCGATGCCAATAAATTGCCGTTTTTCCATTATTGCGGCCACTAGAAAACTTCCACTACCGCACGCGTTATCCAAAACGATCTGTCCTGGTACAGTGTATGTCTGAATTAACCATCTTCCAAGGTTTACCGGCTTCTGTACTGGGTGGAATACACCTTCAGATTCAGCAGTTTTAAAAAAGATCCAATCTGTTAAACTTTCTTCTTCAAATGCGATTACATCTGTTGGAAAACGCTTGCCGTCCGTATTCAATGATCGGGAGGAGTTGAACTTGCCATATGATCCACTACCTTTGTCTTTTCTTACACCTTTATCGTAAGGTTTCGCCTGTATTTTTTGAGGGTTATATATTGACTGCTGCTGATAAAAAATGCAGATATCTTCATGCCTACGCAGTGGTTGTTTATTTGCGTTTAAGAAATTGGTTGCTTTTGATTTAATCCACACAATTTTATATTTAAACCAGTCAGGATTGCTTTCAATGAGTTTGCCTGTAAACCGTCCCTGGCCTGTTAAAGCAATGACACCGGCGGGTTTGATAATCCTGCGGTACTGATACCATAAGCTGGGCAGGTCAATACATTTGTCCCATTTATTCTCAGTAATCTCGTAAGGCAGATCGCACAAAACCATATCGATGCATTTATCTGGGAACTTAGTTAACACCTCGAGGCAATCACCCTCATACACTCTATTCATAAAATCATCTATCATTGTTCCTTGATTAAATACATTTCTTCAACTCGTCTTATACTGTCCAATAGTCCTGGTCTGGACCTCATGATACTATCAACTTTTATGCGGCCTTGAACGGTAGTGGACATGCTATCAAGCTTCAAGCGAAAAGCCCTTATTCTTTCTAGGACGATTTTGGGGACTCCATTTTCCATCCCTTTTGTTTCCCTATTTTCAATTAATGGGATGCGTAAGTGTTCACTCTTGTGAACCGTTGTTTCTTGATCTCCAAAGCCACCTAAAATGCAATAAAGGCCGGCAGCGGTCATTATGATTAGGTAAGTAAAAAATACCAGCGCTTTTGCTCTCGATGTCATTTTCTCAGTCTTCCGTGACATCCAGGAGGCCCACCAGGATTGCGTAATATGGATTCTTTTCGCCATTGCCTCATTCGCTTTATCAGCCATAGGTGTAGTCCAATTCAGGCGTTGTTTCTTTCTTCCAAATCCAAACATGTTACCTATTTTTAATGGTGAGGTCAGCGTTCTCTATAGTGTGCCATTTTTCAATAAGGAATCCATGACTGTTATTTTCACTTCTTGCCACATTCCTAAGTACCCCTTCGGTTATCAAGCTTCTAACTACTACGCTGGTAGGCCGGGTTATTTCCTGCTTTCCAAAGAAGCGAAACACGTGAGGATAGATGTTCAAATCCAGGACAATGCTATCCACAATGACGGCCTGGCTCACATTGCCACTAATTACGTTACTGTAATAGTTCTGTTCCCGTAAATTGTCGTACTCTTTTTTTGCAGTTTCATCCGCCAGATAGAGTGCTTTGTTTATATTGGATTTAATAAGTTTATCGTCCGGAGACAAGGTGAAGAAGAACTGATGGAATACCTTCACATGATCTTTAGCTTCTATCGGTATATTATCTTTCCTGTCCGATGAGTATGCTTCCAGGGCTTTACCGTTTGCTAAAACATAAATCTTACTTTGAAGAGTTTTGACGGTATCTAGTGACTTGTGTACGATAAAGCCACTCAAAAGTGTTACCCCAGTAATAAGTACCAAACTGAAAGTCTTTATGTGCTTAAAAGCAGAGTCAATATTCTTAGCTTTCCTGAACATCTTTCGACCCTCCTTTCTGTTGTTGTGAGGAATTACCTGAAAGTTTGTCGCTCATGTATGCACCTGTACCACCAATCAATCTTCCAACACTACCTGACATGCCTGATCCTGAATCTTTGCCTGTATACCCCTCATTAAAATTCTTCTTTAAATCAGCCATGTTACTAAGACCTGAGCTGATCCGTCCAGTGCCTGTATTTACCGCAGAAGAAGACATACTGGTTACTTTTTGAGCTAATGATCCGGCACCACCTGAGTTAATGATGAATCCTGCAACCGAAGGCACAGTGAAGTATCCGATAATGCCTATAATCATGAATATCAGATAACCAGTATCCGTTGAGCTAAAGAAAGTGTCACCGTTTTGCGCGACTTGGGAAATGTCCAGCCGTAGCATGTTCTCCTGTATTTTCCCGATTATTGACCCAAATATGTTGCATACCGGAAGCCATAAAAAAACGTTAAGGTATTTTGCTATCCATGTGGTTAGGGTGTGTTGAAAGCCATCAAAGACTGCTATTCCAAAGACTAAAGGCCCTAATATTGCCAATACGATAAGCTGAAATGTCCTGAGGGTATTGATACAGAGCGAGGCTGCCTCATACAACACACGTAACACTTCACTCATCCACTGTTTTACAGAATTTTTAAAACCGTAGTAGGCCTTATCCATTGCGAATGAAATATCGCTGCCTATACTCTCGAAAATATTCTCTCCAGGCGTTGGTTCGTTGTCTTTGATACCTTGCGTATAACGAAGCCATTTATCCTTGTCTCCGCTACCGTTTACGCCTACATACATTTCGTAGTGCTTGCTCCCTTTAATTTTTTCTTCTTTTATTTTTAGCAGTTCTTCAATTGCCTTATTCGAACCATCCATCATAGCAGCCGTTCCAGTTACCGTGGGCTTCATAATTCCGTTAATCAACGCTAGGATTAATCCAAAATTTAGTACACAAAACCCTAAGACAAAGGGTCGGAATAAAGGGTAAAAATCTACTGGCTCTGCATTTGCAATATGTTTCCACACTCTTGATCCGATATACCAGAGCGCGGCGAAAGCTGCTATTCCTTTACCTACGCCTATCAGACTGCCACATAAGGGTATCATCTCATCATAGAGTTGATCCAATACTGATTGCAAGCTCTTAATTCTTTCGGCAACACCTTGTGCCTTGCTTATATAGGGCAATATCATCCCCACTACGATCAATAAGACCGTTCTCATCCACTTTCCCATCTTATCTTTTTTAGTTTATGCCATAGATTCTTCTTGCTCTGGATGTCTCCTCAAACTCTTTTGCTCTTTGTATGGTGAGAATAGTTGTATTATTATTGAAGCTTCTAAGGAAGTTAAGTTTATCTTCCATGTCAGCATACAACCCATCAATAGTCTTCAGGCGTTCATCGTCGGACATTCTTAGTTTTCCTGTTGTAACCACATTTAATAATTCGTCAATATTTCTAAGACTTTCTGTAACCAGGTTCGAATACACTTTGCCGATATACTCAAGCTCAGATGGCCTCAGCATGTTTCCATTTCGAAACCGATTAAATGCTGATCTATGTTCTTTAATCAGTAATAACTGGAGTTCAACTATACCCGCCACCTTATAATATTTCTTGACTACCGGACTTGCTTCAAGTAATCCGTCTAAGAAAATCTTATGGATATTAAAGTTCCCTTCGGAAAGGTTCTTTATGGTATTATAGCCAGTACTGACTATTGTATATCCTTTTTTTAAATCAGATAAAATTTGTTTCAATTGCGATAGCTTTTCTACATTTAGTAGTAATTGCACAACTTCCGTACTTTGTGCCTTTACTTTAAATTGCCCTAATCCAATGAATAGGATCAACAGGATTATTAATTTCCTTTTCATGATTTTCTATTTTATACCATATAAAATTTTGGTGTTTGTTGCCTCTGATCGCTCCATTTTCCGACTATGAATTAAGAGTTTCACTTCACCATTGAAATGTTTGGTGAAACCGTAGACATCGGTCATGCTTTTGTGTAATTTGTCAATTCGCTGGAGTCGTTCGTCATCCTTGAGGTTTGATTGACCATCTGTTGCCACGTTAAATAGCTCATCCATTCCTCTTCCACAATCTTCTATAATCCTTTCAATCACCTGACGACAATAGTTTCGTTCAGTTTGACTTCCAGTGCCTCCGTCATCAATTATCTTTCGTGTCTGGTTATTCAATGAGATGATACTTAGCTGAAGAGATATGATATCCTTTACTCTGGAATATTTTTTAATCTCAGGATTGACATTTACCAGTGATGCAAAATAGCTGCCGTGCAACTTGAAATCTCCGTTTTTTACGTCACCAATAAATGTCAATCCATCCTTGCCAATATCATAGCCTTTTTTCAGTACACCGGCATATAGTTTCAACGCTGCTATTTGTTCTATAAGGTATTTTTTTTGAGTAGCTTTTTGTCGAAACCATTCTGCGAATGTTTGTGCCCTTACTCCTATTCCGATGGAAAGGAAAAAAAGAATCATAAATAGTTTTTTCATAATTCAAATGTTTATTGAAGTCCGTATAAATTTCTAATTTGATCAACTTCCTGTTGAGACTTGGCCCGCTGAAGACTTAGGATTCCATTTTCGGTATTGAATGCTCGCAGGTCTATATAATTCTGATTTACATTTCCTGCCGCTTCATTTATAATTTCCAACCGCTTAGCATCACTCATTTGTGTTCTAAATGAATTGATAACCAGAAATACCTGATCTATATTTTTCACGCTTTCATTTAGTATACCTGTATATACCTGTCCTATTAGTTCAATTTCTTTAACTGTGAAATGTTTGTCATTCTTCACCAGCGACCATGCCCGTCTGTACTCTTTTACAATTGCCTCCTGCTTTAATGTGATTTCCCGAATACGTTGATAGTAAGCTATAAGTGTTTTTACTTTTTTTAACTCATCGAAATACTGCTGGTATAACTCTTTTTGTTTCGTGGTCCATTCTGAAATTTCATTAAGCTTTAATTTCGACATTGTGTTCTCTATAACCTTTTGGGCGTTCTGTAGCCAAATCACCTTGTTTTGTTGCCGTTGGATTTTTAAGTCAACAGCCTTGATCACCTTTTTTACCCCAGCTTTTATAATATCAATAATTGCCAGTTGAGCATGGGCCTGGCCTTTGGGAATTAATACTCCGGTACAGGCAATCATTAACACGATTAATAACTTTTTCATCATCTTTAGTTTTAGGTCTGCAACTACTTTAATTTTCTTTTGTCCTTAACCAACGCGGCAATTCCGGCTTCAATACCTCCATAGTCCTGAGCATATTGGGCCACCTCAACACGTTCTTTTCCTTCAGTTGTAAATGCGTAATATTCTTCAGGACACAGTTCATTTCTATATACACGCTGGATTTGTCCTCCTAGGTCAATGAATATCTCGCGGTCATCTTTATTGACAGAGAGCAAGATGGTTTTACTTTTTTCTGATAACCCGAGCGCGTCCTGCAGCTTGTCAAACTTGTTGACAAACTTTCGCATGTCCATCAATATTTTGATGTCTGCATTGTTAATAATTGCGTCTTTAATCACTGGGGAGGATATCAGGTCGTCCAGTTCCTGGGTAATAACAATCGGAACACCGTTAAACTTTCTAATAGTCTTAAAAGCGTACTTCAGGAACTCCGCCATTCCAGATTTGGCTATAGCCTTCCAAGCTTCGTCAATACACAAAACCTTACGCAGCCCTTTTAACTTTCGCATCTTTGATATAAATAGCTCGACGATGATTAGTGTGACCACTGGGAAAAGGATGGGATGATCCTTAATATTGTCGAGCTCAAATACAATAAACTGTTGGGCCAGGAGATCAAGGTTTTCCGTAGCATTTAAAAGATAATCAAACTCACCCCCTTGATAATATGGCCTTAGAACGTAAAGGAAATTATCAACATCGAAGTCTCTTTCCTTTACTCGGTGCTCTTTTAATAGTGCTACATACTCCTTCTCGAGATACTCATAGAAGGTGTTAAAACATGGAAAGATCTCCGCATGGATGTTCAAAAAGGAATAATAACCACTTAAAGCATTTGACAAAGCCACGTACTCACTCCGGTTGAAATTTTCATTTTCTTGCTTCCATAAGGAAACAAGTAGAGATTTTAGGCTTTCTTTCTTTTCAGTATCGAGTTGTTGGCCATCTGGCAGGTAAAAGGGATTGAAACGGATTGGGTTGGTTTCTTCATAGGTGAAGTAATATCCTTTGAGCAGTTCACACAATCCTTTATAGCTTCCCCCGATATCAACTATCAAACAATGCGACTGTTGCCTGTATAGGGAACTTAGAATGTGATTGATCACCATCGATTTTCCCGCACCACTACTGCCGCAACATAAAACTCCCATATTCGAGGTTACTCCTGCAGCCCGTGGAGCATCAAACATGTCAACGTATACGGGAACAGAAGACAACCGGTCACAGAACCGGATACCCTGGGATGGAAGTACACTTTTTGCCGCCCCTTCGAGATTCAGAAAGCAAGATGCCTGCTCCAAAAAGGTATCAAAGGTGTCATTAATGGGAAAATCAGCGGCATTTCCAGGGATTCCAGCCCAAAATATTTGTGCTGCCCCCGCCGTCTCTTCTTTCGCAACCGCATCTATAATAGCAAAGGCTGAACTGACCTGGTTTTTAATCTCCTTCAGCTTTTCGTTGTCATCGGACCAGACAAGCACATTAAAATGGGCTTTGACGGCAAGACGTTGCATGCCTATTGCTTCGTTCAGAAAGTCATTAACCGAATCCCTCGATATCGTATTTTCTCTGCTATATGCGGAAAGGGACTGCAGGCGAAGTTTCTTGCTTTCCAACTTCTTCAACGTAGCTCTGTCGTCCTCAATAAAGATGTATTGATTGTAAATGTGATTACAGGGCAATAGCTGCCCGATAGAACTGGCAAAACCCATACTGAATTTTGTTCTGTCAGTGCTGTATTTATCGTAATTGATTCTGCTTCCACAAAGCCCTGGCAAATCAGCAACATCAGCTAGGGTATATAATTGGCAGTGTTGGTTTCCAATTTTAATTCCGGAGCCGAACTCCATATCCCGAATCATAAACTCGTCCTGCTCATCCAACAGGTAACAATATCTTTCCACGACCCCGGCCTTATCCTTGAAGCTGCCTAGTTCATCGTCAGTCAGCCTCTGCAATTTTAGAAAACCACTATCCTCCATGATCTTCTTAAACTGTCCGCAGCAATCAAGGAATTTCTGAAGCAGGTCGGTATTGATGGTCTGCTCAGGTACGATGGTTTTCCTGATCAGGTTTGAGAACATTGAGCTGCTAAGTTTACGTCCTTCCGGTTTCTTAGTTATAAAGATGTAGCAGCGATGCTTAACATACGGGCGATCTTTAAAATGTCTGGCGGAAGATTGACCAAGAAAATCTCCAGCGGGTACTTCTTGAGTGTTGTAAAAACATTTGGTTATCCAATCCTGCTTATGAAATACTGAAAATTTAGGGAGCAGTCTTATGGCGCGTACCCAGGCCTGGTGAAACGCCTCATATTCTACATCAGAAAGTGAGAATATCTCAGGCAATTCCACGCTATAGCCAATTGTAATGTCACCCTGGTCACTTAATATACTATCGTTTTCAATGCCCATAATAGGCACTAAATCATCTATCCACTTATCCATCTCACTATCCTTTAAATGATTTACTATCTTAATTTCAATCCTAAATTCCTTTGCCTTTTCTTCTACGGGTCTTCTTGGCGGCCTGTTGTTGCATCTCCCTAATTTTCAATTTTGATTTATTATGTTCGATCAGCTCGGGGTAGATTGTTTTTTCCCAGGGAATGACTGTTGCTTGCAAGTCTGGCTTGATTGGGTATAGCCTGACAAAATTCTTAATGTCGTGATCTCTTAGTTTGGCGTAGCCTACAGGATCAATAAACCTATCTATCGGAAATTCAATACAGATTACATCTTTAGGTAAGGAGGTAATTTTATCCCGATCAATTCTTATTACCCTGTGGCGCTTGGTATCATACAACCCATGGTAAATGCCATCGTGTTTTAATTTGGTGAATTCATCAAGTCGAAGGTTGATACAAAAGTCTTCGGTATGACTTAGTTGCCTTCCAAAAAGATGAACATAGTAACTCTCCTTTCCAATGTTCATTACAGGCTGCCGTCCGGCCATCCGAAGGTCGAATAGCTTTTTATCGACAATCAGATCAAAATCCTCCATCTGCTTTACCTTCTCTAAAGGGACATTGTACTTAAGTGCCATCCCTTCTGGATTAAGTTTTGTTAGATGGGGCACCTTTATTTTCAGGATATTGTTCCAGTCCGAATCAAAACCTTGTCGAACATTCTTGAATACCTTGTCATAGTCCAAAAGATAATGATCGTCTTTATAAACCATGTCCCTAAACGAGATTGAATTTTCGGGATTGGTTACCTGCCTGAGTTCATTCTTTATTACATCCACATAGAAAGCCGTATCATGAATTTTATAGGTAGGTTCTAAACCTTGTCCATGTCTATTTGCCGCTTTAATGTGTTCTTGTCTATATACCTCACTCAAAATCAAAGAATTTGAAATTTTTGCATTCAGTTCTTTAATATCGGAGACAACAGGATTGTCTGGGCACTGACGGTCAATAAACAAATCCCAAACCTCTTGGATAGATTTATCCTTAATGTCCTCGGGTATTTCCAGTTTAGCAATGTATGATGGAAATGGGTCGGCTAATTCATACTTAATTTCATACGGCACATTACCGACCAAATCAAAGAACAGCACATCCTCATCGAAAATATATCTGGCAATAAAATCATCAATGTTGATGTTTTCCAGTTCACGATTTATCGATATCAACTTTTCTTCCAACTTGTTGACCGTATAATGTTCACCATTTAGCCGGATAATACATTCTCCATCCTCTAGGGCAAATCCCGCAGTTAGGAAACCATAGATGTAATCATAGTCATTTTCTGCTAATGGTCTAAACCCATACTTTTGTTCCATTCCCAGAAAATCCAAATCTTTTAACAAGGGCACTTTTACATGGACTAGATCATTGTTGTTCTCACCTGTCGCCACATTCTTGTTTACCTTATCATATGAAAGGTCATAATGATTTCCTTTATATTTCATCGCTTCTAAAGGAATCCTGTTCGTAGTATTCTTTTGTTCGATAAATTCCCCTGCATTGATATCAACAATAAACGTTGTTCCCTCAATTTCGTAGGTTGGCAGTGTCCTTTCCATATTTTCCTCCTTTCATTTTCACGAATCTTTTTCTACTATTACTTTTGACCACTTTTGGAACACTTCTCTGAGCGAACCTTTTCATCATGCCATGTTCCCCGTACTTGTTGCTCATGGCATACACCTTTTGAAAAAGCACAGCCCCTAATCCGCCGATAATTACCACACAGATAATCTGATTAATTCCCAGTACATATAAAAAGCCAAATACCAAAAGCAATATGAGAATACCAATACCCAGATACCAGATGTACTGTGCCTTTAAGCCTTTAAATTCAATACTCTTATTTATGCCTTTGTTGATTTCATAAACACTGTTTGCCATTTTACGTCCTCCTTCCTTTTTTATTTTTACGTTTTATTGCAGAATAAACTTTATGTTTTCTCTCGATAGCGATATCCTGCTTTGTTTTTATCCTTGTATAGATCTGTACAAACTCCTTGACAGGCGGTAGCTCTGCAAATACGATGTGTTCCGGTAGCGACTTTGGCGGGTCAAATGGATTTATGAGAAAGGCACTATTCTTGGAGCGTTTATCATAATAGATCCCATGCTTGTCATGGCTAACCACATCGTTAAAAGGGATAATGTTCCATCTGTTTTCAACCTCCCTAAATCCTTTCCGCTCTGGATCGATATAGAATAAGGTGTCATGAATTTTTACTGTCGGTAACTCACCGGGATAATACTCTTCCCACTTGATCAAGCCCCCTTCCAACATGATATTCATTCCGTCTGGGTCTAATTGTGATACAGGTCTTAACCAGACATATTGTAGGTTTTCAGATTCAGGCGCCTCACTCCAGTTTCCCTCATAGGGTCTGCAGGTACTTTTATCGAATAGCATTTCTAAATGATTATCATGAATAATCATATCGAAAATTGAGAATTGATTTTCTGAATTTTCAACTTGGATAAATTCACCTGTGATGGAGTTTGCTAAAAATTTTGTTCCTGCAATGTCTGTCTGTGGTAGTGTTCTCTTTTCCAAATTCTTTATCATGAGTTCTACTTTTTTTATTTAAACTGCGTAAATGATCTTATCTCCTTAGCCGGCGTCCCTGCCTCTTGGGTGTATCCACAAGAACTGAGGGCTTTTGACTATATGGAAGCAGCGTTAACACTTCTGCTTTTCCTTGCTTTACGATCACTGTATCTCCTGTTTCAAGTGGCGACAACAGTTCGGGTAAAGCAATTCGCTCCTCTATCTGCTTCATCTTAATTCCCTCTGTTATTTGCCGCTCTAGTCTAATCAGCTCTGCTTTTTTTAGCTGAAGCTCATCCTCCTTACTAAATGCCTTTTCTGCTATACGTTTCAACTCAGGAATGTTTTTGTTAGCCTCGTTCAATTTTTTTTGATATTGATCCCTGATGGAGGACACCCGGTCTATTGCATAAAGAAAATGTCTTGATGTATAATGTGGATTATCCAGGGTCGGATGGCCATTGTTAATGGTGTGCCGTATACCGCTGTCTTTCCTTTCCGCATAAAAGGTGTTATAATATCGGTACTCATATCTCCCGTTGTTATAAAATTCATCCCGTTTTTGTTGAATCATTAGATTGAAGCCATATAGAGTTCCTATTTTTTGTTCCTTTTGGTCCGCAGGTGGGACCCAACTCTTATACAGGCTGATGATATGGTTTCCCAGTTCTTCACTGTCACCGGAAGTAAAACCAATTAATTGCACAGGGTTCAATTTTTTTCCATCCTCATTATAAGCCAACACTTTTTTATAATGTTCCTCATCAGAATTTAAACTTGACAGAATAGCAGAGTCTTCGACCACCACTTTCTGGAGGTATTCCAGTTCCAACCGGGTTCGGCTCATTTCTCTTTGATGCGCCACCTTAAGACTTTCCAGTACAGTTACCTGTTTCTCGACTTTGGTTTTCTCCAGTAGAGATGTGTCTCCAGATAAGATTGCGATATATTCGCTGAAGTTCATGCCACTTTGTTCATCCAATGCCCCTTCATCCAGGCTACGTACCTGCAATTCGTTGTTTTTCATCTGTGAAATGAAAAGCTGCTTATTCTTTAAAAGATTGAATTTGTAATTGTCAAGCGATTGCTCAACAGCGTAGATGAAATTCCTGACCTTATTACCAAAGATTAACTTAGCTAACCAGTTTCCTTGCCTGGCACCTCTTCCATTACGTTGATCCAGTTCACTTGGTTTCCATGGAATATCCAGATGATGCATCGCCACAATTCGTTCCTGAACATTCAAACCAGTTCCGGCCTTTTCAGTGCTACCAATTAAAACTCTTATTTCACCGGCGTTCATCTTATGAAACAGGTTCCTTCGACGATCACCTTCCCACTGTCTGTCATGGATAAACGTAATTTCCTCCAAACGGACATTATACTCTGAAACCAACTTATCCCTTAAGGCATCGTAAACGTTGAACCCTTCTGGTTTTGGTGTACCCAGGTCGCAGAAAATGATTTGAGTGCCTTTGTGTTCTGCCGAATTAAGGTAAACCTCGGCTACATTCCTTGCGCAAACGCTTATCTTATTACCGTGATGATCACCATATACTTGTTCATCGACAAGACGCATATCCACCGCCATCTTTTTAGCATAATTGGTGGCGATCAACATTTTTGCTTTTTCCTCTCCTTCAGAAAGCGGCGGTCTACCGAGTATCCTTGCATCACCATATTTTGCAAACAGCATTAGTTTCTGGATAAAAACTTCCTGATCAGGTGTTGGCTTGATATTTACCAAAATCTCTTCTATACCAGGTTTATCAAGGGCTATGTGAGCTGCTGTTTTGTAGTCCGCAATTTCATTTAGGAAGACGGCCAACTCCGGAACTTTTATAAAATGCCTGAAACGTTCTTTTGCGATTATCTGGTTAGTAACAGAGAATTCGAAGTCCGTCGTTTTCCTCGCAAAAACGGCAGCCCAGCCGTCAAAATTCTCAATCCGCTGACGGGCCAACTCTCCTGGCCGCAGGTATTTGAATATGAGGTACAGTTCAGTCAGGCTATTGGAAATCGGTGTCCCCGAAAGAAAAGTCACGCACAGGTCCGAATCGAATTTCTCCTGGAGCGTCCTTATTGCAAATAGCATATTGAGTGCTTTTTGGCTTCCAGTAGCATTTCCCAGGCCTGCAACCCGGTTATGACGGGTGGTAAAAGTTAGATTCTTGAACTTATGAGATTCATCTATAAAAAGATGATCAACACCAGTATCCAGAAAGGAAATGCCTATGTCCTTACGTTCTTCTATATTCCGCTCTACGGATTTCAATCGGCTGACAAGATTCTTTTTTCGGATTTCCAGTCCCTTCAGCGCCTGTTTACTTAGCTCACCGCCTTGCTGTTTCAGGGTTTCAAGATCTCGGTCAACATTATCTAATTCGTCGGAGATGATCTTATGCTGAATTCCTAATGACTGCGGAATCTTTTCAAATTGATCGTGAGTGAGGATAACACAGTCCCAGTTATTATTTTTAAGTTCATGAAGAATACGAGTTCGCCTTTGGGGAGTAAAATCCTTCTGGCCCGGAGCAAGTATCCTTGCTTTTGGATAAGCTTTACGGTAGGTCTCAACAACCTGGAGTACATTGGCTTTTAAAGCGAGGATCATTGGTTTGTTGCATACCGACAGCCTTTTCATTTCCTGGGCAGCAACAATCATCGTCAACGTTTTACCCAGCCCAACCTCATGGTCTATCAAGCCGCCCCTATTTTGAATCAGTCTCCACGCAGCGTTACTCTGAGAGCTATACAATCCCGGAATATTAAGAGATACCAAATCAAGTCCTGGAAATGTTTGATGGCTACCATCATATTCCCTAAGCCGATAGCAATTAAATGTTTCGTTATAAAGCCGCTCCAGGAACCTTTTGTCGCCCTCATCAATCCCCTCTAACCAATTAATAAAGCCTTGTCTTATATTGTCTATCTTTTCATGAGCGAGTTGCGTTGCTTCTACATCAGGTATTCGTTTAGTGGTTTCCCCATCTTTAATGGTAATGGTAAAGAATGGACTTGTATTTTCCAGTGCATGCTCTAATATGGTGTAACCATACATTGGATGGCCTTCCTTTGGTCTGATTGCATATTCCTGGGTAACCTTTGTACTCTTTTTATCCACGTCCACCTTGAAGCTGTCCACTGATCGCAGGTAAAAGACTTTAGTTTCCGAACCAAATAATTCTGTGGCATACCTGCAATAGAATTCTTCAGGAATCCAGCGTTCTCCAAGATTAAAATCTAATAATTCAAAAGGAACATATTCAGGCTGTACCTTTTCAATAGCTTCAAGACTACGTTTATGATGATAGCTGTCAGGATTGCTATCCAGTCCATAAATGGCCTGTTGAAGCTTTTCAATAACATTCCCGCTTAAATACTGATCTCTGGTTTCCCATTTTCCTGATTGAGGATTGAGGTAGACATGCTCTCCTAACATCTCTATGGCTTCGTTTGCGCTAACTGAAATAGCCGAAGCGATTTGTTCTATATCTACCTTTCCTTTGGAGTTAAGACAATGTGCAAGGGCTTCTACCGGGTCAGAAGTAGAGAAAGCCATTGCTGCCTTATTTAGGTTGGTATGGAATATGTCTGAGCGTACAAAACTATTGCCCTCCCTCCTTTCTAGCGAAGACAGCAAGACTACCCCAGAGGCTTCATCGACAAGAATAAGTTTCTTGTTGTGTGGAGCATTGATAAGACCATAACTCGTGACAAACTCGTCATATTTCCTATTGAGCTGCTCCCTCAACTGGTGATAGCTCATTCGCATTTCGTCGGAACTTTCCTTGTCGAAGAGTTCAAAATAGTTATCTCTTAAGGCGATTAATGACTTATAAAAGCGCAGCTCCTTCGGGTTGTCAAGAGAAATATAATCAGCCTTGCCGGCTTTTTTATCGATCACTGTCAATCTGCAAACTTGCTCGTTATGGATGACCAGTGATCCGGTTTTATGGAATGAAGTAATTCGATCAAATTTATTGTGTACCGGTGCCTGAACACTATTCAATTGTGTTTTAAAAAAGTGTTCTAAGGTCTGATCTCCCTGGTAGATGAAATCATAAGCATATCCTTTAAGGACATCAGACAACAGGTTCACCTCTTTGCTTAAAAGCGAGGCGTTCAACCACTTGGCAGGGGTCTTAACTTCAGCAAGATTTGAACACAGTTTGTAAACATAAAAACTGCCTTTTTTTGCCTTTGCAGTGATCAGTACAATGCTGTCATGAGTTTTGCGCTCTTGTGTTTTAATTGTTGAAATAATCCTGGCAGAAGGTCTGTGAACTATCTTTTCATCGCCATCTGTAATGTAAGCACCTGCTTTTGTTTGGATCTCTGCCGGAACCACATCAAACAATCCCAGTTGAAATGTTGCTTGCGGAGTTTCGGTTATTGGGACTTCTAAGAAAGTAAGAGTCTTTGTTCCAGCAGAGGCATTGGGGTGTTTCTTTCCATGAGAAGGGTAAAGACCAGGTCGTAAGTTTTTGGAGAAATCGAAACTTAATTTCTCCTTAAGCAACGCCTTTAATTCGTCAAAAGGTCCGTTATGGTAAACCACTTCATGTGCTTTTCCATATTGATTGGTTCCTGGTCGGGTTTCTCCAATTATAGAATAAACATTGTTTTCATTTACCAGATAGTGATTCCTGCTATATTGGCCGTATTCATTCTGCAAATTGCTTGTTTCGATTAAGTCCCTTTCTTCCGGGCTTAAAGTGGATTTCCCATTATTTTTCTGTACAATCAGCAAATGGCTTGGTGCCTGCGTTCCACCGGTGTCATACATAAGTTGATCAGGCATGACCGCCAAGCTGATAAAGTCGGCATGATTAAACAGGTATTCCCTGGCTGCCCTGTTTGAAGGGCTATTTAAAAAGCCATCAGTGGTTAGGTACACGATAAGTCCACCATCTTCAAGTTTGTCAAGTCCTTTTACAAAAAAATAATTGTGAATCTTGCCAGATAAGTCCGCATTGCGGATTTCAGGATCAAATACAGAGAAGTCGCCAAAAGGAATGTTGCTTATCACCAGGTCATAAGTTCCATTATCATCATTGGGTGTTTCTTCAAACCCGCAATGATGAACTTCCGTTTGAATAAGAAGATTTTTTGCAATTGCATCAAGGACTCTTGCTGTTACCAAGTCCTTTTCAACTGAAGTAATATGTTGCACAGAAAGCAATTGATCTACTGCCTGAGTAATGAAAACGCCTGCCCCTGCACTAGGTTCATAGATTCGTGAAGGTTGAAGAAGGTTCTCCTGCAGAACCTCATAGATTGCCTGCGGTATAATCTCCGGGGTGTAAAACGCAGTCAGAACACTACTTTTTAATGAAGCAATTACTTCTTTATATGCTACAGGACTGAACTTCTCTTCAAGAATCAAATGCAGATGCATTATGTCATCATACAAACGAAGGTCATTTTCCTTTGCACCACTATCAATCCAGCTTTCCTTGCTGCCTTTGTCAAACAGAATAGCTTTTATGCCTCCGAAGCCTGCATACTTCTTTAGGCTTTCCAGATTAGCATCGGTAAGAGTGGTGCCTGCATCATGAGCTAAAGCAATTTGGATTGCCGTTATATTGTCCCGTAACTTATGTAGAGCGTTATATGCCATTTCTCAGTTTCTTTTTCACAGCTCTTAAATCGGTTAATTGAGGTAATCATGGATAGCGGCGATGATGGCATACCGCATAAAGCGGTTGTCTTCATTCTCAACACTAAAGGAGAAAGCTTCAAATGTTTCCTTGCAACTGATCACGAGGTTTATCGTTTCGTATGTCAGTACGCCTAAATCCACCCACTGCTGATAATATTCTGAGAATTCCGTTTCGAGCACAGTCTGCAGATAGTTGAATCTTGATGGCTTCAGTTCAGCCGTCATCTCGTTTAAGCTGAGTTCTTCGATAATATATCCAGGCTTTCCCTGTTCCAAAAGATTAAGGATTATGGGCATCACCTTGCTAACCTTATCCTCCAGATAATTTGTTACTGAAAAATCCGAATGCAGTTCCGCCATTAATTCCGGATTGTTCAGTGTGATATAGGCTTGTAGCCTCTCCTTCAATAATTGTTGCATAACCTTAATTTTGGATTAGTCTTTTAGCGGGATATTCCCTTGCGTTTTTTTTGCTCTGTAGGTGCTTTTGATTTGCGAAACGTAATCAGCGATCCTATAATATCGGTGCGCTTTTCTTTGATATAATAATCGTCTTGTTTTCCTTGCCTTCTCGCTAAGCCTACCGGGTCCAGATCTTTTAAGGGTGGAACAATAATTAACTGAACATGCCCAGGAAGATCCACTCCCTCCACATTTTCCAGAAATCTGTTTTTGGTTATGGTGTCATAAAGCAATATGCTAAACCCGTATTCCTCCTTTACATCACCAAGACTTATCCTGTTATGGGGATTGTCTGCTTGCCGAAACTCGTGGTTCAGCAGATCAACTAGGAATTCCGAGGCTCCAAGCAAGTACCTGGGTAACTCTCTATTCTGCCGCTGTTCATCTATTTCAGCGCGGTATCCCATATACTTCTCCATTTTGAGATGATTAGGATACAGCAAAAAACGCCGTAATAATACTTGCTACAACAACAAGGAAAATGCAACTCCCGAACCATGCGCTTGCGACTTTCGATGTATCCTGATCGCCTGAATTCCATTTCTGATAAACCTTTACGGCCCCAATTAATCCAACGAGTGCGCCAACCGCATACATAAGCTTTACACCCGATTTAAAATATCCTCTTACCTGTGTATCTGCTGCCTGTATGCCGGTATTTCCATCTTGGGCAAGAGCATAAACACTAATCATGATCATTAGCAAGGTCAAAATGCCTGCTTTGTTATTTTGGGAGAATCTCTTCCATCCCATCTTCTTCACATTTCCCATCTTCACAATATTTTATCTCCTTCACAATGCTTTTCCTTAAAAAATACCGGTAGGCGTGGCGCTCCCATCACCTTATCAACCACGCTTGCCACGCCTCCGGTATTCTATTTTGTTTTCCCTGGCCCTCCTGCCAGTCAAGGCAGGAGGCGGGGAAATCTGTCGCGGGCGGTCTTAAATTGAACCAAAACCAACCTTTAGAGCCACCGGCGACAATTTTGTAGCGGGGCAACCTCCACTACTCACGTTCATCTCCCTTATTCAAATCCTGGCTGCCCCGCATATCTTTTTGGCTATTGCCTTATGCTCCGTTCCACAATACGCCCCCGGTAATTCAGGTAGAAATGAAAATTGAAATGCTCCAGCAGTATTTCCGAGAATATTGGTGAGCCTACCCATTTAAGTGTTTTTTCAAAGTTGTTCTCCGCATATTTAGTAAAGCCAGGCCATGTCGGCGAGGTTGAAGAAGTAAAAGGATAAGGGGCAATTCCCGCCTGTGCTGCATATCCTTTCACGCAAGCCTCCATGGTCATTTGATCTGCATAGGTAACAGACTGCCAGCCTGCGAACCTGGTATGTTTCCACATCTTCATCCGCACTCCTGTACTGGCGTAGAATATATATCCGACTCTCCAACGGTGATAGTTCAGTTTAACCGTTCTTCCATTGTGCTCAGGAAATGTATCTCCATTGTCTCCTGCATAGATATCGCCTCCGCTCTGTCCCCAAAAATTGGGCATCGATGGGCCTGATGTAGCGCAGATACTTAATCTTATCGGCCCGATATGTTCATTGCCTTGTTCTGGCCAACGGATAAACGGGATTTTAAGAAATGAGGTAAAGTGCAGCTTGCTCCCTTTGATATGAGCGGGGTGAACGTTATTCAATAACTCTTTAATACCTTTTACCGGAATTGCATATGCCTCTCCTTTTTCATTCCCAGGTTTAAAGCTGTAAACCGTATCTGCAATCTGGATAAATCCATCCTTACTGAGAACAGTGGCAAACCAGGAATCAGGACAATCCAGGAGCTGATTCGTTTTTATCAGTGAGTCAACTGTCGGCGCTTTCCTGTGTTCCGAAGTGTCAGCATCAATCTCTTCATATGTTTTGCGCAGTGAGCTAAAGCCCTTTTGGTTGTAGCCAGATTCCCATCCGGATAACTTTGCGGGTTCCTGAAACTTTTCATGCAGTATATTCATTGTGTTATTAAAGCTTTCAATTGATGAAAACTTAAGCCAGCCATTGGAAACACCCAGGCCCTCTTTGGTGAGTATTTGTCCATGGACAGAGTTGCCGCTTCCAAGATCAAGAGATGGACTCATCTCGCCAGAACGCTTACAGGCGTAAAGAAGCCCGATAGCCACGCCAACCACTGCCAGCATTGTTAGATAATTTTTTCTTTTCATAATGATTTAAAAATTGGGTTTATAAGTACTCTTTTTTATTACAGGTTCGGATCATTTCCTGTCTTTAGCTTTAGCTGATTAGCCTGTCCCATGCAGCTTCCAATTCATCCTTGGTAAAGGATATTTCGCAAATTGTCTCCGCATTTTGAATGATGAAATTGGTGATCGCAATCCGGTAGGCGGGCTGGCGTAACCCGCCGTAGTGTGTCAGTCTGTTACAGAGTTGATCTAACAGCTCATCCTTGCTGACCTCAGTGCCCGCCTTTTCCAGAATGCTGTGGCGTATATCATTTACCAGTTCTTCCAATTCATCGAAAGATGAAAAACCGGTAATTACTTCATCCTCATTTTCGTAATTTTGCCCCTGGCGCTTTCTGATCATTTTAATGATAGATTCCCTGTGTAAGAATCCAATGAACAGATAGTAGATGATGATCGCTATAAGTACGACGGTGAGATAAGTCTTCCAGGTAATTTGTTCCAACATTGCTTTTTCGTTTTAAGGTTTGTAATCGGGGATATTCATTCCCTTTGTCTTCGATAGCAAAATTGCAATGACCTGGAAGTCTTTATTCACAAGATGTCCCAAGCTTGGGAAGATTTATTTTTCGTTAAAATGCAGATGAATTTTCTGGCTTGGCTGCATCGACATTTTCAAATTACCGCATTAGAATAGCCTGGGTATGGGGTAGCTGTCTATGATTGAAATTTGTTACGGAATTTTTCTAACCTAACTTCCACATATCACCCAAGTTGGATTTTTACGTTTGAGACAAAAAAAGACCGTCTCAAATGAGGCGGTCTTAAAAGAAGGATGATTTTGTTTTAAAATTGGGTTTTCATCGGTATCCTTTATTGCAGTTTATCGTCCATATACTGAAGTAGTAATCTATTAGCATCCCTTAAATAAGGAGTCCTATCTTTCTTGCGTATTGATAAATCCATAAATACTCTGTAAAAATTACCCAGATTTACATTAAAGGTCTGCTCAATTGCTGAAACAAGCTGTTTAATTTCAACCTTCCCAAAGTTCACCGAGCCTTTTGCGATTATGGCATATATAAGCTCTACAAGTGCAGCCTTGGTATCCGTCCAGGTAAGATGTCCAGCCTGAGCCTGCTTGGTGCTCGCCACACGGTTTTTTTTGCTTACCAAAATCAGTGCGCCAAGCGTATGGTCCATTAATGCCTCATATGCTAAAAGCTTTGACAGCTTCAGGCTATGAACGGTAGTAAACCGGTCGTCAAGCTCTACTGCGTTCGTTGGATGGAAAGATATGTCTGTTTCGCTGCGTTTGAAAAACTGAATGTCGTTATAAGTTTTGTCGCTTTTATAATAGTTATAAAGAGATTTATTTCGCTCCAGGTACTGGTAGACCTTACTTTGAATGCCTATATAATATTTCCTGAGAATTTTCTTCCGGCCCATGGGCTTGTCTGACTCAAGATAATACAGCTCCTTAAAATATATGGCTTCTTTTACAAACTGAGGCTTGACTTCCTTGAAAAATGAGATTTCTTCTTTGCTGTCCTTAAAATTGTAGTCTGCAATAAATTCGTTTAGTTTTCTGATGGTCAACACTGCTGAACGGTACGACTGCTCTGATCTGATGATGGCGTTTTCGGCATTTATGGTGATTTCATGAATTTCCTTTTCCATTGTCGCTAGCAATGAACGTGTGTAGTTAATCATGATTATTGGTTTGGTGTCAATCTTATCCTAGGATTTAGCCACCGGCAGTCTTCTAAACCCATTCTATGAGATCGATCATAAAATGGGTTTATTGGCCTATATTGAAACAACTGGAAAACCAGTAATTATTATTAATTCGTGCCGGTCTTGTAACAATACCTAATGTAATGATACTTGATTGTAAATTCTTGAAGCTCCTAAAATGTATATTGTGGCCCTTTTTGACAAAATACGTCAGTAATATTCGCAAAAACGCTAATTTGTCTTACGTACTCCAAAAGTTTGCTTTTTACCTATCGCCCTCAACGATATATCGATCAAGATATTCTTTCAA
The DNA here is from genome assembly GCF_003014535.1 of Taibaiella chishuiensis. Taxonomy (GTDB): domain Bacteria; phylum Bacteroidota; class Bacteroidia; order Chitinophagales; family Chitinophagaceae; genus Taibaiella; species Taibaiella chishuiensis. The sequence goes on from NZ_PYGD01000007.1 coordinate 219,942, forward strand.
ACTATCCAGAAACGGTGTTTTGTTTTTCTTGCGCAGACTCATATCAAGGTACATTCGGTAAAAGTTGTTCAATTCAACATTGAAGGTCTTTTCCAGGGTACGTATAAGCTGACTGATACCAGCTTTGCCGGAGTCAATCGCCCCTCTTGCATGTAACGCATATGCAAGCTCAATTAGCGCAACTTTACTATCGGTCCAGTTTAGGTGGCTTTTATGGAGACCGTCTTTTACAAAGTTAGGATTCATCTCGTCGATGCATCCAAGTATATACCTGTTCAGGCGTTCGTATGCCTGAATCTTCGCCAGTTTAAAACTATGTAGGGTAGAAAACCTGGGATCGATGTCAAGAGCATATTCTGTCCCGTAGCTTTTATTATTCTCATCTCTTGTAAAGTAAAGTGTGTCGAAGGATGTGTTGGCTGTCTTATAATAAGTATGAAACTGTTGATTCCTTTCAATAAATAATCCAATATTGTTTAATGATGTATTGTAATATTCTAATAACCTATCCCGGCTTCCTAATGGCTTTTGGCTTTCGAGGAAGAAAACGCGCATGTAGTACATCAGGTCTTGTAAAAAGTGCGGTTTTACATCTTTGAAAAAATTAATTTCTTCTTCTACTGATTTAAATTCATGCCTAAGGATGTAGTCTTTCAATTTCTTTAGTGCTGTCTCAGTTGTTCTAAAGGACATGCTGGCAATTTGAATAATGTTCTCCCCGGTCCGCTCAATTTTTCTTAACTCGCGGTCTAAGTCTAATCTAAGTTCTGTTGTGAATGTATTCATGGTTTTAGGTTTGATTTTGCTTTGTTTTTGAAGCCAGACAAACCTAATGTCAAACAGGACCTAATGACGAGACCTTCGCCTGCTAATAATATGAAAGCACTTATTATACAACTAAAAGCACCTTCTTTAGGAATGAACGCACTATGAAATGCTTTCAAATCCAGGACTAAACCAGATATGCTTAAGGAGGTAACCAATTTCGAAAGGATCTCAAACCTGGAATCGGAATAAGGATTGTGCAAAATGTTATAACATCACCAATTATCCCAAAATAAAAAAGGATGCTTCAAAAGAAGCATCTCTTACCGGCTTAAGGCTTTACAAAGTTCTACTGCAGGCCCATCATCATAAGCTCGCCGCTTTTGTCGAGTTTCCAGCCGGTGTCATACCTGACGAAATAGGCTTTATGTTTTTCAGGTTTACTAAGGTCGCGTTTAATAACCTTAGAAAATGGTGTGATGTTTTTATAAACCAAAGTGTATTCCACCATAGCAGCCTTATTATCTTTGCCACCTTCAACTATGCCGGTAATTTCACCAAATTCCTGATCTGCCAATTTGATGTTTTGCCGGTTGTATTTCCGGTCTTCTTCTTTGGTGGGTAGCAGATAAGCTTTCCCTTTATCGGTAAAGCTCACCCACGGCGTACTGTCAACCAAACTTTTTGACTTTAATATAATTACCAATCCGTCTTGTTCAAGGCCGAGGTCTAGAAGTCTTTTGGCCTCCTGCACATCGCCGCAGAAAATCTCCCAGTCATAGGGTTTAGGATAGCTGTTTTGCTCAACAATAAGCTTTTCTGCTGTTGCTTTATCTATTGATTTATTGCCACAGGAACTTAACAATAGAGCGGCGGTGAGCGCAAATGCGGTACTGGATTTCAATAATGGCTTTAAAATAAATGATTTCATGGGTCAGGTTTTGAATTTATAAGTGAGCTCAAAACTAAGTCAATCTTCATTTTGGGACATGAATAATAAATGTTAAGATTGCCAGCGCACTGAAATTAACACTGAGCGCACCAAAATCATGAATGAATCATCAAGGACTACATGCGGCATTAAGCATCAGGTTGGTGATTATCGCTCTACCCAAACTCTAAAAGCCTGGGACCTGTCCTCACTAACCATTACAAAAGGTTGGTCTACCATTTTGTTTTCATAATCAGCATGCTTAGGCTCAATAATTAATTCTAACGTTTTCCCTTTGCCATTGCGAAAGGATACACAGGAATTGAAGCTAATTATCATCTGTCGGTTGATCCTAAAAAACTGCGAAGGATTGATTTGCTCTTCAACTTCTTTAAGGGTCTGTGTTATGACGTAGGCGTCACTTGCCTTTTGGTCATAGGTTCTCAGAAAATTCACTCCGTTGACACGGTAAAAGCTACAAATATCATCCATCCTGATCGGGATGGTACGAAGCGGAGTTATCACCATGAAGACCTCACGATAAGTAATCTCGTTTTGCGCTGCGGCGGCAGGTTTACTATGACTTCCTTCTTTGCTTTGTGAATTTGCAACGGCTTCTACAAGCACCTCCTGCGAACTCTCTGCAACCGTTTTAGAATGGCCATTCTTTGAGAAAGACATGGCACTGTGGTTGCTCTCCTGAAGATTCTTATAGTATGCCTTTTCCGCAACTACGTAGCGTAGGTAATAATAGGCATTGAATAATGTAATCAGCACGGCGATGAATGGAAGCGCGTACAAATGATAGTTATAATCGGTAATGTCATACCCCTGAACACCAAAGTACACAGCTGCCAGCAAGTAAGAAGTAACTGTTGGCATGACTACACCCAATAAGAATTGCAGAAAAATCCTTTGCGGTAATGATTCATTCCAGGGATACCGGAGATCAAGAAAACAGGTGACCCGGTAAATAGATTCGACAAGAAGGGTTGTGATAAGAAGTGTCGTTCCGAATTCAATGTAGTACATAAGCGTAAGCAGCCTTGGAAGCCAAGGACTGCTCCCACCGTATTCTGTTATGATGTGTGCTGCAAGGATGATAGCGATGATCCTGATTTTTCGGTCGTTGTATTTGATTCGTTTAGGGAAGGGATGAGCGTGGGTTTCCAATTCGTTAAGTCTAGTTCGCGGACAATTACAGGAATAAATTTAAACAAAATTAAATGTATTAACTATTTTAATTCAATATGATATTTCCATTACATTACAAATGTTGTGCATTTAATTATTAAATTCCTCTTTATTTAAACCTAATCCCTAACCAATGTCGTATCCATTCACCCCTGACGGGGTAACCTTAAAAACTGCTGACTTGTACGTTCTTGATGATTCCGATTTACTGATTGAAGCAAAAGAAATGGTCAAAGACTTGTACGCATGGACAGCTTTAAATTTTACACTGAGCACCAAACAGCACACCTACTTTTCATTGCTGCCACCTAATGTTTTATTTGCCTGGGGAGCCTTGCTTGCTACTGCCATCCTTCACCGGTCGGTAATTGTAATGCAGGATGTTCCGAATAATTATGGACCGCCACGCAGAACTAAGCAGGTCGCCATTGAATTTTGTGGAGTGACAAATTATTTTCCCCCTATTTCAGGAATTGATCCAATTGGTGGTTCATTTACCACTTCGATCAAATACGATCTCGTAGATTAAATACTAAGTTGAATTAACGCTCTCTCATTAAGGAAAGGAACTCAATTTACAACTGTGGTGGATCTCCGGATATAAGCGCTAACAGCGCAAGAGCAATGATGATCATGATTGTCCATTCAATCTGCTCCTTTCTTTTCCCCTCATAACTTTCAGATATTTTATTTCGAGCCATAGCAATAAAAATAGTTTATTTCAAAAAAACACAAGCTGCCATAAAATGACAAAGTTTTTAATATTTAAAACACTTTGCCATATATTGTGACAAATCCAAATCATAATGAATTTTCTGGAAATACTTAAAGAGGTACAATCGACTAAAAAATCAATTAAGACCACTCCGCATGTCGCTTTAAAACATTTAGGTTTTGCAAAAAGAGGATGGCGAGTTAACGAAAAAGTTTATAAACTGTTAGAGGATCACGACGTCATGTGTGAACCAACCTTTGAACATGTTTATATTTATGGAGAGATTGAGATTTCAGCTAGACCTAAAGCTTCAATCAAAAAATCTACAGAAGAGAATGAAGATTCTGATCCTATACCAAGACTTAGTTTACTCAAGGCATCTGACTTAACAGTGGAGATAGATGGTGCGCCGAATCCCAATAAATTAATATTCGTTAACAGAGATACGACTGTGGAAAAAGCAGTGACTTTAATGTTATACCATGATTTTTCACAGTTACCTATATTAAGTGGTAAAACAGTAGAGGGAATGATTAGTTGGAAGTCAATCGGTAAAGCAATGTCTTTAGGTCATCCTTGTGAAACAGTAAACCAATGTAAAGAAGACGTTCGTGTGTTAGAGTTGAATGTACCTTTATTTGATGCAGTCAAAACAATACTAGAGAAAGAAGTAGTACTTGTTAAGAAAAGAGATCAGTCAATTTGCGGTATTGTAACAATTACCGATATAGGGGAACAATTTATTTCAATGGCTGAACCTTTCTTAGTACTTGAACAAATTGAGAACCACATTAGGAAAATCCTAGATAAGAAGTTCAGTGAGGAAGAATTAAATGCAATTTGCAATCCTGATGCAACTCGGAAACCATTAGAAGTTCTTTCAGACCTAAATTTTGGAGACTACCTAAAGCTCATTGAGGGAGAAAACAATTTTAAAAAACTCGGACTCAAAGTTGATAGGGTGATGTTTCTAAATCAGCTTGATGATGTTAGGCAAATTCGAAACGATGTAATGCACTTTGATCCTGACATTAAGAATTCTGAATTAATGATCATTTTGAGGCGAACTGTTAAATTTTTATCTAACCTTTTACATCCCTAACGTGAAATCTAATAGAAGAGCTTTTTAATAACGAAGGGCACAGCCGAAGCCGTGCCTCCCCTTTTTAAAATTAACGCTCTAGTCAAATATAGGTTTCTGAAACAATTACTTCCAAAAATTTATTTTGATGTTTTGTGCAGTATTTTTTGAGTACAGTCAATCCTGTGCAAAGTACCATCAAAAGCTGTTACAATACCAGCATTAGAATAGCTTTAAAAGCTTTTAGTCACAGTACTATAAATTCAAAACGAATCTCTTCTAATCTGTATTAATTGTGGATTCGTAACTCAGAATTTACATTTCTACATACCTTTAAATCAAATAGAAGTTTGGTTCAAACCTATAATAATCACTAGATTAGTGTCAGGGAATTATGGAGGGATAAAAATTGAAGTTGTACCAAAAGCTTCCGGACAGTGATTTGTTTAAACTTTTAAAGTCTGACGATCAAAAGGCACTATCGGCTTTGTATTATCGGTATTGGGATAAGCTATTTATCATAGCGACTCATCAGCTGAGTAATCCGGAAATAGCTGAAGAATGTGTCCATGATATCTTTATAAGCTTATGGAATAAAAGACACGAATTGGAGCTAAAATATACTTTGGCCACTTACTTGGCCGTATCTGTAAAATACGTTGTAATACGCCAGCGAAGTAACATTCACCGGGCAAAATACCACCTTGATCAATCTGCCAATGAAACCGCTGAATCACTGTCCCCTTCAGCTGATCACCTTATTTTGGAAAAAGAATTGTTTGCGACCATTGAAGCGGCAATTGAAAAACTACCTGAAAAATGCAGGATCGTTTTCCGTTTGGCAAAACAACAGGGCAAAACTCATAAACAAATATCCGCTGAACTTGGTATTGCAGAAAAAACCATTGAGGCGCATTTGTCTAAAGCTATGAAAGATCTCCGTAGCAACCTATCTGCCATACCTCCAGCTATCATTATTTTGTTGATTGGAAACAATTAGTCAGACGACTACGGGCATTCCCTTCGGGACGGGCTTTCCGCTTTACCTTCATTCTGAAGGATACCGCTTTCTATCCCTAATGCAGCTACCAAAGATTGTTAGGGGATACAATCTTTGGTAGAATCAAGCTAGGTGGTTACCACAACAACTGCTTTTGATTCCTGGGCAGCTTTGTCTATGAAGTTACGTAAGCCAATAAAATAAGAATGTAGGTAATCGTACGACTCTTTACCATAACTCCATATATCAGGATAGACCCCGGATGCCATCATTACCAGCGGATCATAATTCTTATACAGGGTTGTTATATCAACACCAATGAGCGAATCTTTGATTTCTCTAACTTCCTCAGGAGTCAGTACGTGGTAAACTACTTCATCTCCTTCTTCCATTGGAAAATCTATGACTGCTCCGTTAAAGAGTTTCTCATAAGTTTCCTCTTGATTTACTGACTCAGAACTCCCCTTAAGCAAAAACAGAATCCCTTCCCGGCTTTTGTCAATATCTATAATACTGTCGTTGCCCGTCTCGCTGCTGTCTCTGAAAAACCGGGAGAAGAGCGTCTGCCGATTCTCGATTGCTAATTTCTCAGGGCTGAGTTGGAGAAGTTTGGTGTAATGGCCCATGTCATATGGTAGTTATAAATTGAAATTGTTGCCGAATCCCTTGCAGGAAAATGGATTTATAAAAATAAATAAAAATTTGAACTCGGACTAAGGGTTTTGCTAATGAGATGACACTATAGGCAAAAGTGATCAGCAATGGAAGACAATTTCGATGAGGATTTAATAAATGAATTGGCTTATAAATGGCTTAATGGTACAATTACGGAAGAGGAAAAAGCTGTCTATGTTAAGTGGACACGAAGCTTTGATAATACTTTGCTGGAATTGCCTGCCGGTTACTCCTCATCTGTGTCTGCTCTTCGGGATCGTGGCCATGCTAAGCTGATGCAACACCTGGCGATCATTGAAGGCATCGAGCCGAAGCGCTATCGGTTGACACGAAATTGGTGGAAAATTTTTGCTGCTGCTTTCATAATGGTAGTGACCTGCCTGATATTTTTGTTGGTATACCTGAATAAAATTACGCCAGTTGACCTGCAGAAGGTATCTCAGGAGATCGATGTTGCCGCAGGTAGTAATAAAGCAACGCTGATTCTTTCGGATGGTCGCAAAGTAGATGTTGAAAATGCAGGTGCTGGCCTATTAACTTCAGACGGTGGTATACAAATAGATAAAGCTGCTGACGGTCAGCTTATATATCAAAGCGCAAACAACAACGCACCTGCAAAGATCAATACCATAGTTATTCCATGGGGTGGTCAGTACCGGGTTCAACTGCCCGATGGTACTAAAGTATGGCTTAATGCCGCGTCAACTCTAAAGTACTCGACTTCTTATACAGGGATGAAGGAGCGTCGGGTAGAGTTGATCGGCGAAGCCTACTTTGAAGTAGCACACAATAAAAAGCAGCCTTTCATAGTACAAACCTCAAATCAGGTGGTGAAGGTCTTAGGAACGCATTTCAACATAAATTCTTATGCCGATGAGAAGAGAACCGTTACAACCCTTGCTGAGGGTTCGGTGAAAGTGACCACCGGAGGAACGAGTAAAACCATCAGACCAGGTGAACAATCAATTGTATCCTCAAATAAAATCATGGTGCAGCCAGCGGATTTAAAAGTTTCGCTTGCCTGGAAAGATAATAAAATGACGTTCAAAGACACCGGCATCGCTGAAGTCATGAGGCAAATATCCAGATGGTACAACGTGAAAATTGAGTATCAGGGGGCCATACCAGAGGATACGATCACTGGAACCATCCGGCGCGACTCTAACCTATCATCTGTCTTGAAAATGTTTGAGGCTATGCAAATCAAATTCACTCTTGTGCAAACTACCCAGGGAAGTAAACTAATAATAATGCCCAACCATAATTAATCAAATGTTCCATTTAACCCTTAACCTATGAATTAAAAGCGTTCCAAATTAAAATTTAGGTTTTTAGTTATGCCAGACATAAAAAAGCCGGAGGTGCTGTTCAGAGCACTTCCGGCAAAGTCTGGCACTTAACGAAAAGCCCAGTCAACAGTTCAGTCAATCTTACATAACCAAACCGAAATAAAAGTATGAAATTTTTTTCAGCCTATGGTAATTACCATGGCAAAGAAAAGCTGCGCGTCCTGTCCTGGTATTCAGGACTACACCCGGCAATTAAAAGAAAGGTCATCATGAGGATAAACTTCGTTGCATTTCTTTTGTTCATGAGCCTTATCAATGCCCATGCTGCAACGTACGCCCAAAGTGTAACGCTATCTGTGCGTAACAAGCCTTTGATAGAAGTCCTCAACGAGATCAACAAGCAAACAGGATACGAGCTGATTTACAATACCAGGCACTTTGCAGCGGCGAACAATGTTACATTAACTGTAAAGAGCAAAAGCCTGGTTGAAACCCTCGACAAATGTTTTGCAGGACAACCTCTGCAATACGAGATTATTGATAAAACCATTGTCATCAAACCCAAAGCTCCAACGTCAAAGGAAAAAGTAAAAGGCACTTTAAAAAAGATTCTTATAACAGGCAAAGTGCTGGATGAATCAGGAAAACCTTTGTCTGGAGTGAATGTGTCTGTTAAGGCTACGAATATTAAGACGTCAACGGATGAACAAGGCACATTCAGCATTGATGTTCCTGATATCGGAACTGTACTTAGGTTCTCTTTCGTGGGGTTTCAAATCTTTGAACATACGGTAATAAATAGCTCACCCCTTTCCATAAAGCTTAGACAAGAATTTGCCCAATTAGAAGAAGTCGGGATCATCAGCACCGGGTATCAGTCTTTACCGAAGGAAAGGGCTACAGGTTCTTTTGTTCAAATTGACAATGAATTATTGAACCGAAGAACTTCAACCTATATCCTTGAGCGACTTGATGGAATTACCAGCGGATTTCTATTCAATGGCACAGCCTCTAAGAACATTAGAAACTTACCAACAACTAATAGAAACCTTGGTATCAGTATCAGAGGGGAAAGTACTATTCTTGGTGCAAAAGATCCGCTTATTGTGGTTGATAACTTTCCATATGACGGCGATATCAGAAATATTAACCCTAATGATGTAGAATCTGTAACCGTGCTTAAAGATGCTGCTGCTGCTTCAATTTGGGGAGCAAGAGCTGGAAATGGTGTAATCGTAATTACTACTAAGAAAGGGAAGATAAATGAAAAAATGCAGGTTGAGCTTAATACTAACTTGACTGTTGCTAATGAACCAAATTTATTTGCAGACAAAAATTTCATGAGCTCCATGGAATTTATTGAAGCAGAAAAATTCCTATTTGACAAGGGCTACTTCAATTCCGACATTTCGAATAATACGGCTATGACGGCTGTATCACCGGTTGTTGATATTCTGTCGCTGCAAAGGTCTGGCTTAATTTCAGCAGTCGAAACAGAAACTCGTTTAGACTTGCTGCGCAACAGTGATGTAAGAAACGACTTTGAGAACTATGTATACCAGAAAGCTGTTAGCCAGCAATATTCCCTGGGTGCCCGCGGCGGTGGAGCTAATTCGACGTATGCGCTTTCCATAGGTTATGATCAAAACACCGACGCTGTGAAACGCAACGGTTATAATAGAATTACAATAAATTCCTTCAACACCTATACTCCGGCTAAAAACCTTGAAGTGTCTGCTGGGCTTAACTATAGTCTTAATAACACATTACTCAACAATACTACTAACTTGTTTGGGACTACGTTTTCTATGACCCCCAGATACAATCGAATTTTCCCATACTCAAGTCTTCGAGATGAAAACGGAAGTAATTCGATATTACTACGATCATTTAAACCATCCTATCTTGAACAAGCGGCGGCTAAAGGGTTTTTAGATTGGGCCTACCGCCCATTAGACGAAATCGCATATGCCGACAATAGCACGAAGATAAGGGCCCTACTTTTTCGTGTTGGTGCAAAGTATAATATTGGCTCTAACTTTAATGCTGAAGTCAACTTTCAGAGCGACCAACAAACGATTGCCGGCCGCAATTATCAAAGCCAGTTGACATATTACACCCGTGACCTAATCAACAAGTTCTCACAAATTGATCCTACGACCAAAACACTAAATTATATATTTCCTTTGGGAGGAATAATGACCACCAATAACAATGATTGGCGAACAAATAGTTTAAGGGGCCAAATTAATTATAGCGAAACTTTTCAACAACATCAGGTCGTAGCCTTGGTCGGTGCAGAAGTTAGGGAAACAAAAGCTACGGGAGTCGGAAGAACATCGTATGGATACGATGAACAATTTGGCACTAGTATCATGAATTTGAACTACACGACCTCATATCCCGCAAATCCATCGGGAACGGCTAGGATTGCAAGCCCAGATGGAAGTATAAATACCTACCTAAACAGGTTCATTTCTTACTACGCTAATGTTGCGTATGTATTTAGACATAGGTACACCTTAAATCTCAGCGCCCGAAAAGATGGTTCTAATATTTTTGGGGCAAGTGCCAACAACCGGATTACACCACTTTGGTCGGTGGGTACATCCTGGGCAATTGATAAAGAGGATTTTTATAAACTGGTCTGGCTACCTTATTTGAAGTTGAGAGCCACCTTTGGATACAATGGTAACATTGGTAATGCAATAGCGTTATTAACCGGAAGGTATGCGACCAACAATATTACAGGGCAACAGTATCTTAATATTTTGACAGCCCCTAATCCCGAACTTAGATGGGAAAGGGTCAGAAATATTAATCTAGGGCTAGATTTCAAAAGTCAAAGCGATATCTTGAGCGGAACCCTAGAGTTCTTTAGAAAAGATGGAGTCGATCTTTTACAGCCCACACCTTTAGCCGCCCAAACAGGATTTTTGACTTATACAGGCAACGCGGCGAGTACAAGAACTTCTGGAATTGACTTCACCTTGCAAAGCCGCAACATTAATTCCCTGTTCAAGTGGAATACCTCATTGTTACTTTCAAGAATTGTCGATAAAGTCCGTCGCTATGATGTGAAGCAGACGTCGACTTCTATTCAGACAACGGGAGCGCCCGTTGCGTTAATAGGGAAACCTATGTATAGCATTTTTAGTTACAAATGGACAGGTCTTGACCCACTCAATGGCGATCCCCAAGGCTATTTGAATGGCGTAATGAGTAAAGACTACGCTGCAATAATAAATAACTTTAGTCCGGACAGCCTTATTTTTCATGGCTCTGCAAGACCAACCGTGTTTGGTTCCCTGCGTAATGATTTCTACTACAAGGGTTTTAGTCTTTCCGTTAATGTGGTTTATAAGTTTGGTTATTATATTCGAAAACCGACGATATCGCTTAACTACTCGGACATTGTCAGTCAAAATAGGAATACCGATTATGGGTCTCGATGGAAGGTGCCGGGTGACGAATTACACACTAATATACCCTCTATCGTATATCCTTCCAACTCAGCCCGAAATAATTTTTACCAGTATTCCGAGTCCCTGGTTCAACGCGGTGACCATGTTCGCCTACAGGATATTAGCCTAGGCTATCTGGTGCCTCAGAAGCTTATTAAAGGAATTAACCGTATCCAGTTGTATGCGTATTTGAACAATATTGGTATTTTATGGAGAAAGAATGATTCTGGAATCGACCCTGATTCCTACAGTACTGGCGGGGCGTCGGTATTTCCCAATCCGCTCTCTATTTCATTTGGTGTAAATGCTAACTTTTAATGGGACCTAACATGAAAATTAATATGCAAATAATATATTCAGCATTCCTGATCGTACTTGTAATGGCAGTAGCGGGCTGTAAAAAACAAAATGATTGGCTGGATGCAAAGAGTCAGAATTCATTTGTTGTTCCGGAAACCTTAAAGGATTATCAAGCTTTATTGGAGAATCCAATCACAGTCCATAACGCGTTTTCAATATTTGGGCTTGTGGGCGCGGACAACTATTATTTAAGAGAATCTGATTTTCCGGGTTCTGCTGAAGATGTGCGTAATGGTTACATCTGGAGGCCTTCAATTTGGGTTGACGGAAATTCTCCTGACTGGAATAGTTTCTTCGCCATTATAGAACTTTCCAACATCATACTTGACGGATTAAGCAAAAAGGGACTCAATAATGATCAGGCAACTTTCAATAGCATAAAAGGGCAGGCTTTGTTCTATAGAGCGATCAGTTATTACAACCTTTCGCAGTTATTCTGCAAAACTTATGACGCTGGTTCCGCATCATCAGACCTCGGCTTACCAATTCGATTAAACTCCAATGTCAATATTATCTATCAAAGAAGTTCGATTGAAGAAACCTACAAACAAATGGTAGCGGATACAAAAGCAGCTATTGAGTTGCTTCCTGCGACTCAGGTAAACAACCGTAGACCAACAAAAATTGCTGCCAACGCTTTACTCGCAAAAATATACCTGTGTATGGAAGTTTATGCTGAGGCAGAGTACTATGCTAGCGAGTCACTAAAATTGAATAGTACACTGCTTGACTTTAACAGCAGTTATGCTTCTCTGAACCTCACTTATCGTTTTGCGGAAGCCGGAATAAATCATCCTGAAATATTGTTTTATGCTCAAGGCGTAGGGTACTCTCCAGTAATACCTCATGCTTTCGCGAATGGTAGAGTATCGATGACGCTTATTAATCTTTATAATGCCAACGACCTAAGAAAGTTGTTTTTTTTCGCCTCAAATGGTAATGAATTTCAGTACAGGGGAACGTATACAGGAAACACCAGCACATTTTGTGGAATTGCCAATAACGAAGTTTTTCTTATAAGTGCGGAAGCAAAAATTCGTACCGGTGATATTAATGGCGGAGTAACGGATGTCAATACGCTTCTCAGTAAAAGATACAAAACTGGAACCTTCGTGCCATATACCATAACTGATGGCGAGCTGGCATTGAGCCTTGTTCTTGAGGAAAGAAGGAAAGAATTACCGTTTGTTGCAAATCTAAGGTGGGAGGATCTTAGACGACTGAATAAAGATCCAAGGTTCAAAATTACTTTAACCAGGCAGGTCGCAGGAGTAAACTATATTTTAGAGCCCGGCAGTAATAAATATGTACTTCCAATTCCAGATAATGAAATCCAGATAAGCGGCATATCCCAAAATCCCAGATAAAATTTGCACACTTAATTTGATTAGAAATGAATAATATATTATCCGCATTAGCTTCCGTATCGCTATGTTTTGCCTTACTATTTACAAGTAGTATCAGTAAGTCGGGGACTAAAAGTAAGGCCATTTCAATTGCAAAAGCAGGCACCGTTATTATTAATCTTGAATACAGTCAATATCAGCCGGGGGACACCTTAATGATCAGAAAAATAGATCTGATGAACACTACTGATCACAAGAACTACTATCCAGTAAAAGACCTAAATGGGATGTTTCGATTTGAATTTCCGGCCGTCGAAAAATGTGGCTATTGGGAGCTCATTGAAATAAATAGGAATTTCGATAAACGAGGACAATTTATCGAACAAGCCCTTTCGATGTCTTACTTTTGGGAAACTGGAGATAGTATTACTTATTACCTTTCTAAAACCCGGCTTGCTCCTTTTGCTTTTGCAATGGCCCAGTTCATCGGCCGTGGTGCCTTTAAGTACAATGTTAGCCGGGCAATCAATGATTTAAGTATCGTTAACGGGCTTCCACAAAAAAAACGTTTAAATCCCTGGTTTAACGATCGTTTTGAATTTATAAGACAAACAGATACGCTACTCCAAATGAAATTGGATTTACTTCTGTCACTTAAGCCGGGGCTATCCTCTTTGTCATATGAAGTACTAAAAGCTGATGCTATTTATTCCAATGATTCGCCAGAATATTTTACTCGTAAATATTTCGATGATTATGTTTCGAAACTTCCCAAGTCTAATAGAGAAAAGTTGGTTGCAAATTATTTCAGAACATTTGGTAATGTTTCCCTATCTGCGATTAGTATTGATGGAATTGAAAACTCTGCTTATTCAGCTTCTTACTTGCGGAAAAAGCTTTCAACATCAGCGTATTTGTTATCCGGCAAGGAAGATCAAGTTGGTACATACAACCAGATTAAACAAAATACCGGCGGTTATATTCGGGAGCGAATATTATCAGGATATTTTTTGGGATCAAGACTGGTGGAAAATATTGATAGCCTAATAGTTGACGCTAAGAACTTGTTTGTTTCAAATTCGGGTAAGATTATTTATGAAAAGAAGATCTTACCAATGACCTTCAAAAAGAAATTTAAGAATTACGAATTAGTAAACCGTGAAGGTAGTACGGTCACTTTAAATAAATTCCTTGGTAAAATTCAGGTACTGGATTTTTGGTTTTCTGGCTGCGGAGGCTGTATGCTGTATTATACTACTGCGCTATCAAAGGCGGAGGAACATTTCAAGAACGACCCGGAGGTTGAATTCATTTCTATAACATCAGATCGCAATGCAGACATTTGGGAGCAGGCCATAAAAAGCAAGAAATACACAAACGAAAGAGTTACGAATCTGAGTACCAAAGGAAGTGAGCATGCTATTTATAAAGAGAATAACATTCATTCTACTCCAACAGCATTGTTACTGGATAAGGACGGTACGGTTGTATTCAACAACACCTCCAATTTGTACAATGTCGATGGGTTGATTAAGGCAATTGCTGAACTTAAAAGTAAAAAAAGGTAAACAAGGAATTTCCTTGTTTACCTTTTGCCGTTAAAAAGCAGGCCTTTTGCTTACGATTGTTGTTAAGCCAGGGTTGTTTGCTTCCGAAATGGAAATCTGAAGATCGGAATGTTCTTCTGTTGTAACGATTTCACATGGCACAGCGGTTCCTTGGTCACAAAGTGGACTTGGCGAAGTTGACAATAAGTAGTCAGAGCCACTTACACCTACGACATAGTAGGTATAGGTATCTTCCTGGGTTGTTTTGTTTTCGCGAGCAAAAGAAGCGTTAGCAACTGCCATGAGGATGACAGCGGAAAAAAGTACTTTTTTCATAAAAAATGGTTTAAGAAATTAAGAAAATGATTAAAATGAAATGAAAAATGAAAGTGGGCTTCTGCTGCCTCATAAAGGAGCCTTTACAAGCGGTGAGGGAATGTGTTTGAGTATTGGGAATGCTTATCTGGACGGCCTGGAAACAAGGCCTAGTGTGATGTTTTCTATGGTGATAGAATCTGGATTCTTTTCGAGAGCTTATACTTCTAAATCCTGGAATTGGACAATATTTAAATAAATAGCGTTTTGACACTAAGTGTTTATGAATAGTTTATAAAGAAAATATTATAACTTATGATTAAAGTTTAAATTTATTTTCGGTATTTTTAATTACAAAAAGTATCAAATGAACCGGGCGAATTCGCCCGGACTCATAGCTTCTTACTTCAAACAAGTTTTACTTACGGTTGTAGCTGTGAGCAATGAAGAAGTAGGGTCTGACTTCCCTCCTTTTACAGAGTCATTTGAGTTTTTCTCAAATTTGTAAGTGGTTTTCCTCATGATTGGAAATGTTAATGATCTTGTTTTCATCTTGTTACGGTTTGTGTTAATATTTGTTTTGTTGTTGGTATGTCAAAGATAATATCCCTTGCTGACGCTATTTTTCAATTTATGTGAAATCCGCTTTTCACGATGTGAACCCCGCATTTCACTTTTTATGCTAAAAAAATGAACACCGAAAAAGGAACTAATTTTAAAACAATTGGATTGCATGCGCTGGCAGTACTGACGTTTGTAGCCTATGAAATCACGACTATGGTTTTAACACAAAAGCCATTTAATCCTTGGGTTTTGCTTTGCTTTTATTCAATGCATATAGTTTTCTTCTACATTACTGCGTTTTATTTCCTTTCCTATATCAACTCTAAAGTCTATTATCGGTTAGTAAGAATCCTGATGTGCGTCTTGGAAATAGTATTGTACAGTATAATTACCGTGGTAGTCTATAAAGTTATAGAGCTAATCCTGAAGGGGAAATACACGACAGATAATCTTATCGGGGAATTCGTTGACAATGCCTGGAGGGGCTTTTACTTTTTTTTCCTTGCGTTGTGCTTTTGGTATGCCAGGTATAGCGTATTAAAGAAATTAGAGGCTAGGAATCAAGAAATTTTGAGATTACAAGCACAGGAAAATGAACTTAGAATGGAAGGCGCCTTTCTTCGCTCTCAGGTTAATCCCCATCAGCTTTTCAATACTTTCACTGTACTCTACTCGCGGTTACTTAGTAAAGCACCGGAGGAAGCCAAAATCATGCTTCTTATATCTGATATGATGGAATACTCTTTGGATGCGGACGTAATAAGTGGTCAGGTCAGGTTGGGTGAAGATCTGTTACAAATTGACAGAGAAATCAGACTGCAGCAGGTTTTTTACAATGCGAACCTTAAAATAAAGTATGAGATAAAAATCGATGACCAGATTAAAGACATTAAACTGCCTCCCTTACTATTCATGAATTTCGTGCAGAACATATTTAAACATGGCGATCTTAACGACCCGCTGGAACCTGCGACCATTACTATTGATAATATTGGAAACGTGCTTCACTTTCGCACAAGCAATAAAATCGCACCATCACCTAATGCCCCGAGTAAAAATACTGGATTAAATAACACACGGACCCGCTTGGAGAGACATTATCCGGACAGATTTGAATTGCTAACACACCAGGAGTCCGGTTTATTCTTGGTGGACCTAAAAATTTCATTATGAGTATACGTTGTTGCCTCATTGACGATCAGCCCGCAGTAATGGAATTGATCGAAGGTTATCTGACCAAAATGCCAGGATACGAAGTGGTCGCTAAAGAAACAGATTCTTTAGAAGCTTTCCGAAAGTTTGTAGCTGATGAAATAGTTGCTGATCTAACTTTTATGGACATCGATATGCCGAGAATGAACGGCATAGAGTTAGGTTCTAAAATTAAGGATATGACTTCAATTATTTACTTGACTGCTCACAGAAACTACGCACCGGAATCCTATGAGAATGGTGCAATAGATTATCTTGTAAAGCCTGTATCATTCCAGAAATTTCAATCGTGTATTGAAAAGGCTAGGCAAAAGCTTGACGCTCAGGAGCGTGAGGCCGAAAAAGAATCGATTATTTTCATCCCCGGTAGTGGTAGAACAAAGATCAGAGTAAATAAGCCCGAGATAGTCCGCATTCAGGGAGCTTCAAATTACATCTGGGTTATCACTCATGAGCATCATCACTTGGCCTATATTTCAATGGCCCAAATGGCATCGTACCTACCTAAGAAAAATTTTGTCAGAATTCATAAGTCCCACATCATTAATCTGGCGCACGTTATTCAGCTCGACCCAAATACGGTCTATATGCCTGAAAATCAGGAATTACCTATTTCTGAATCCTTCAAGAAAGAGCTTGCGGCCAGGATAAGACCTCGCTAATCCTGGAGAAATTGCCTCATTTTCTGAGCATTTTAAATGCACTCTCACGCTGAAGGTCCTTAAGCATGAAGTTATAGATGAGCATCTCATGGGTCCTTTGGTTGCTGTTAAACAACCTGTTTACATGCATATGGAACAGGTCCGTAAACAGATTGTATCTCCTGGTTAGTGCACAGTCTCGTAGCGTATCCTTAAATGATTCCTTGAAATCATGACAGCTGCGGTTGGTTTCACGATTCACATCATTTTGGTTACTTTCAAGATATTTCGAGTAGTATCTGTTGGCCTTTTTAAAATCATCCATATTCATGGAATGCTCTTTATTAAAGGAATCCCGCATTTTTTTAAGGGTATCATGAAAATTATCCTGGGGTTGGAAGACTTCCTTTGCAACCGCTGTTATAAACTGCGAACACAAACGATACTTTACCTGATCGGTTAAAGATTGGCGTAAAAGAATGAGCACATATGCGCTATCTTTTTGAAAATGGGATTCGACAAGATCTATTAGGTCGTTTCCATATCTTTCGACCTCCCTCCTATAGGTCTTCACCTGCAGATCAGATATTATTCCTAATGCGAATTCTTTGGCAAAAGAAACATTGAGTGCTTGTATTATTTTTTGACCGTCGCTAAACTTCTTGAATTTTACTCTCAACCTGATATGATCACCATTTTCGTTGTACCGGATAAAGAACCAACTTTCGATATATGCCTTATAATTTCTGAGCAATCTGGATATGGGTTCAAGCAATAATCCGTCAGCACGCTGAGGATGGCAGTAGATTTCAAAGTATAACCAGTCATATGCAGGTGGATACGCAGGCGTATTTGTGATGTTCAGATTGCGATTCTCAATCGACACGTCTTTATAAATCTCTTCGGTGTGCGTCATCGTGAGTAATACCTGTCCGCAAAACTGCTTGCCCTTTCTGTCAAAGAATGGGCTTCGGTCAGGAATCAGAGCCTCCTCAATATAGAGCGAACTGACCTTTTTGCTATATTGAATAAACATCCGAATATCTGAAGCATTGTTGACATTGAAACAAAGAGTCTGATCCAATTGGCCTGTTTTAAAATACGCGCCTATACCAATGTCCTTTAGATATTGAGTGCAGGCATCGATATTTTGTTGTTCGTCTTCATGTTCGAGAAAATCGTTAGGCACAATCTTCCACGATGCTGGTGAGACTATGATGTTTTTATATTGCACTCGCGGATAGAACTTCAGGTTAGGAATGCTATTTTGTATTCTTATGGAAAAACCGGATTGGATTCCCTGGTGTTGAAGATCACAAAGGAACCGGAATGCAGGCAAGTCAGAGCGAGAATAATTATAGGCTGAAGCCAGACGTGGGATAACTCGTTTATTGTTGATTTTAGACCGTAAAATCAGCTCATCTCCCTGCAATCTTATTACAAGGTCGTTTAATGAAACTGGAGCGTCGCAAGCGCTGTAATTTTGAATATTCAATTGATGCTCGTAGATAGATTTCCTTCTATTCACATTGTCAACAGTAACCTCGGCCATGTAAGCAATGTCAAAAAATATAACCTCGGGGTTACTTTGGCTTTCTATGTTTGCTATGTCTCTGCAAAAATTCAACAATTCATTACTGGCAAGTGTAAACCTTCCAGCAAGTGCGTTGGCGGTGCACCCGCCTAGGTGGTCTATCTGAATCAGCCCGTCTGAAACCGAAAGCATTGCGCTAAAGGAATTGGGTAGCATTGTCTTTTTAGTACCTGGCTTAAATTTATGATCGTCCAGAAGAATAACCTTACGCTGAAAACCTTCTGTATCATTAAACCGGTCGATAAGCAAAGACTTTAAAGGCAGATCTACATCCTCTAGGTTATTTTTCTCTTTTGCAATAAAATCGGTTACTTTAAATTCCGTGCTTTCAGTTTGAGCGAATGTCCCATATTCTATACCAAGCTCCGGGTCCAGGGCTTCGAGCAACGACACCTCTTTCTGATCGTATTTCCTTCTGAAGCTTTGCTTGAATTTTTTCATAAGATTTGGCTCCAGGTCTTCACCACTGATATCTTGCAGTATTTCAGTAAGCTGCGGCAGTGCTTTGAACAGATCCGCAGGCAAATGACCCGCTTCCTTTGCCCGCTGGCTAATGATGTATTTCTGTTCTGCCTTATTTAAGGTAATTCCATTTCGTTGAAAAAAATCGATCCCTACGATATTTCGGTGCTGATCGCTGAAGATCAGCTGTAGATTGACCAGTTCATTGATCAACAGGTGAAGATCTCTCCAGCTCAAACCGAGGGCATCGACTTCATTTCTTAAAAGACTAAATCTGATTGGTATGCGGCAGGCATTTAAAATTGTTTCGATAGTTTTATCATACCCGATATCTGTTAACTCAAATGTTCCTGAGTCCTTGTAGATATAACGTATAATGTCATCAATACGATAATAGCTGCTGTTTGATATCACAAGTCCATCCTCTGCAAGCAGCGTAGAGAAACTAAACTGCGGGTCGTTTTGATATGCCCAATCAACAAACTCATGTGCTTCCTGCTGATCTTTTAATAGGATTCCAGAAGAAAAGTCATTGCTTATTTCACTTATTCCAATGCTCGCAAAAGTGCCATAGGGGACTGCTCTTAACCTTGCACGATTGAAGTATTTAAAAATAGAAAAAAGGACTTTGGGGGAAAGTCCTTTAAGTTCTTCTGCTGTAATGTCTTTTATCTCTTTGTAAAAATCCTTCGAAGATATTGAAATAGCATCTTTTAAATCCTCCCAATGCCATTTCAACTCTGCATCTATTGGAAATTTAGGAATTCGGTATAGTACTGTTTTTTCAATTTTCAATTTCATTTTTCAGGTTTAATTCCGAATTATAATGAAACAAATCTTTTGAAAATCTGAAACTATGTGAAATGGCCGATTGACTATGTATAATGCCGTTCTATGTCCGCTTATTAGTATCTACTTTTCAGCCAGTTTCTTTTCCAGTACTTGAATCTTTTCCCTTTCCAGGCGTAAAAGATCTTCATACAGCGCCACAATTTTATCTACTGGATTAAAGTTGTAATGATAGACACTTGCCTGCTGGTTCATATTCTGGATATTGATGTTTACAGCATCATCATTAAAGGTTCTGATTGATTCTGCTGTTACGCCCAGCGCATTAGCGATTTTTCCCAGCGTTTCATCGTCAACGGTTTCACTCTCTTCTAAAGCTTCTACATCTGCGACTGAAAGCCCCAATTCTTTGGCGAACATTTCTGGACCAATACCTCTTAATCCCCTGATTTTAGCAATTCTTCTACCTAATGGGGCGGCAAATGGCTGGTGCATAGTATTGATGTTTAATGTAAATAAATTATTTGATTATTGAGTAACAATAAATATTAAAGCAAATTTAAGCATTTATTCTTTATTTTCTGGAAAGCCCTGAGTACCAAGCAGCGGCCACCTTGCTGTAAGGCTCATTAGCCAACATGCTATCTATCCATATCAAATACCTTGAATAATGCTCCTGAAAATTATTCGCCCCCTTCAACCCGGAAATGAACTTTTGAATAACTCCTCTGATCTCCTTCAAAACTTTTGCCAGTGCAGCAGGATTATCATAGTCGATATTTTTCGTTAACAACATGGATAATGGAAGTTCTACCTGATAGACGGTCTTTGCATCATCAAACTTCTTGTAATACCTGCTTGCTGAAAGGGCAGCGGACGGCAATAAAACGTAAGTTTTATTATATAGTAAGCTAAACAATCGGAATAGATATAGATCTGCATAAATGTCTCTTCGGAGTGTTTTTGTTTGCTTGTTAAATATGGAATCCCAGATAACATCGGCACTTTTAATATCGCCGATCCCGACATATGCATTCATCAGGTTTCCCATTAAAATCTGTTTTAGTTCCAGGGATAGTGAGTTTTCGTATAATTTCAATTTGGCTTCGGTGGTCTTTATCGCATCCTTCAGCTTACTTTTTCTGCCCATATAGTTGTAAATGATAAGCTGATAAGTCGCATGGTAGGCAAACATCAGTGTATTGTAGGTTGGGGACTGATTCAAATGATATTGATCTATGTAGGCCTCGCTCAATTCGATTCCCTGAAGAGCAGTTTTAAATTCACCAATACAAACACTGGAAGTGATGTGCTGCAGCAAAGCGCTAATGTGAATGCTTGGAAGTATCGTGCTGCTTCCAGGATTAATTAAAGTCCCACTGAACATGTAAGCCTGTTTGTGCTCATAGATCATCCAGTGGTAGATCGAATTAATAAAGTTATGGTAGAATCTGGCTTCATTACTACGACACTCCTCTAATAGAGGCATTTCTTTCGAACCGACTGTTTCTTTTTCAAGTTGCGTCTTTAGATCACCCTTTGCATATCCGTAAAGCTTTTTAAACTCCATGATTCTACCATAAATACTCTCCAGGGTACTGATCTGTACCAATTTGCCTAATGTGTTCTTTTCATCATCAGCGATTTCTGGTTGCGATCTTGAAGGAGTATCGATCACAATATTTATCCTCTTTTCCCATTTGAGTAATTGCAACACCAGGCCAAATTTCTCATGATCATTGGCTAGGGCAAGGCTTTTAGATAAAATTTCGTTGGCCTGCGCTGGTAATGCCCGCTTATACAAAATCTCAATTTCTGTTAGCATATTTTGGATATCGATTTCAACTGACATCCCCTCATAGAAGATCCTTAATCCCTTCAACAGATTGTTATAAAGACGCTGTTTGGTCTTTGCAAGAGCCATCGGCGTAAATTCAGTCTCTAAATCTGAAGATTCAGAAACATTTCCATCGAGTAGTTCAAAGAGCTTAACATAGAGACTCTTGTTTTCTTTCTTACCAAAAGCAGCAGAAAATAAGGAAAAATGCCGTTTCTCTGCCATTGAAAGGCTTCCAATTAAGTCTGTTAAGGCATTTTTCTTTCGGTTCATTGATGGGTGTTTTGTCCAAATTACATCATTTTTCGGGATAAAAGTGTTAATCTGAAAGTTCAGAAAGCGTTCAAAACTGTCCTGTGTTTTACTATTCTATTAATTTACTTTGTAGGCATCAATATCAGAAAAAACTTTTTTCAACACTACTGCCGCTCCGGTAGAGCAAACCTGAATCCACATGAAGAACTATTTATTCCAATTTGCTTTCCTCCTATTGAATTCCTATTTATCATTTGGACAAGGGGAAAATAATATTTGTGCTTATGGCTTTGAATCTAACAATGGTATCAATTTCGGTTCCGGCGCACCGGGAGTAACAACCCTCCCTTACGTTCCCTATAATCAATCAGGATGGGCAAGTGTGGTATGTGATCCAAGCGGACAGCTTCGTTTTTTCGTACGGTTGAAATACAATTTTAGCGGTGACCCTGAGTTTTATGTTTTTGACCACTTAGGTACACCTATTGCCGGTAGTGATCTTATGACCGACGCCGGGATGCTTGACAATTCAATGCCTGTGGTTATTCCAAGGCCGGGAAATCCTGATCAGTATTACATCTTCCATTCTCAGGACTACGGTCTGTTTTATTCCCTTCTGGATATGAGCCTGAATTCAGGCGCCGGTGCTATAGTCGCAGCTGAGAAAAACATTCAGATAGCCGATTTTGGCTCAGTATATACCCGTTTAATAAGCCCGGTAAAAGCCTGTGATGGGGCTTGGTTAGTAATCCGTTCGCAAATTGCAAACGAGTACTACAGCTACCACATCACCACTGCCGGAATCGACACACATAAAGTAATATCCTCCATTGGGAATTTCCCTGAGCCGGATTACAATTCTTATGGTTCCTTAAAAGCCTCACCTGACGGAACTATGCTTGCAACTACAAATTGGGCCGGTGTTGAATTATATAGCTTTGAGCAGTGTAGCGGTATTTTGAAAAATGCTGTAGTTATAGAGTCCTCTGGAAATCCGCCTATGTTCCCAGGTGCGGGAGCTGTGCTTCCCTCCTATAGTTATTTTACTGGGGTAGGTTTTTCTCCTGATAACGGAAAACTTTACATAACCAGAAATTCACACACGAATTTCATGGTTGATCCGGGAGAACTTTATCAGTTCGATTTGAATCTGCCCTCTACAGCAGCTATAATTGCCTCAAGAACCTTGATACTTACAAATTATCCTTCCTTATTTGAAAATATTAACTGGATGTGTGATGTGATTGTACAAAACCCATTGGGTGAAATAAAAAGAGGTCCTGATGGGAAAATGTATGTTGATAACGGCTCCTATACTTGTCTGGATACTGCGTCTGTACCTGCAGGCTTTAACCCTGGCCCTGCATTCCATTCGATAGACTTCCCCAATCTTGCAGGTAGTGCCTGCAGCCCCTTTCGGAACCGAATTAAAACCCCGGTTACCTATCCGTTTTTTGTATCTGGTGATGGTGGTGTATCACTACTGCAAAATGAAATTGTTACCCCCGGCATTTCTCCGGATACGATAACCGGCTCTTCCATTATCGTTTCGGCTTGTTTTGTTGACAGCATAGAGTTACATGCAGATACTTCAGGGCGTTGTCTGACTTGGAATGATGGTTCAACAGGGTATAAAAGAATGGTTTACTTTCCTGGCAAGTATTACGCAAGCTTTATTAAAGACTGCAGTTTTATCACTGACACTTTTCTTGTTTCCTTTAGCGGCCTTCCCACAATTCAAGTCGTTAGTAACAGCTGTGAAGGAAAGCCATCGGGCAGGATTGCCATAGCTTCTGAAGGGGATTTCACAGCACTATGGATTGGCCCAGACAGTGATACTGTTAAGGTATCAAATAATTTCAATGTTGATACTGTTAATGGCCTTAGAAAAGGAGCTTACACAGTATATATCTTAACCGCTACCGGATGCGATACGGTACTAACGGCAACAGTTGGACAATATCCTGCACCGATCATCACCACTTCGCCAGCAGATACAATGATTAGGTATGGCGACAGCGTGCAATTATTTGTTTCGGGTGCTTTATTTTACACATGGACACCTTCAGGTTTGTTGGATTCTGCTATCAGCGCAACACCTTTCGCAAGGCCAATTGAGCCTACAAATTTTTACGTTCTAGGCCTTGATGAAAATGGTTGTATCGATACAGGCATGGTTCGGATAAGGATAGACTATACTATGCCTGACTTTGTCCCAAATGCATTTTCCCCAAATGGGGACGGTTTGAATGATGAATTTATTATTTCGAACCTAACTTTTCAAAAAATAAAGCAGTTCAGTGTTTTTAATAGGTATGGGCAATTGGTATTTAGTACAACTGATCCCAAAAAAGGATGGAATGGCACCTTCAACGCTAAGCCAAGCGATCCCGGCACATATTACTATTTGATACAGCTCGAATATCCCGACAAAAATGAGAAAACATATAAAGGCGACGTTCTTCTTATCCGGTAAAATTAAAGGCATCCGAACTGATCGGATGCCTTTTTAAGCTAAATACAATAGTTAACGTCACCAGGACAAGGCGCTATCCAACCTTGTGTCCAGTCGGTGCTTCCAAATGCGCCACGGTAATTTGGGTGAGCAAAAGCGCTTCCTGTATCCCATGAGTATACTGGCGCCAGTAAAGAACTTGCACCAAGAACAAGATTAGGACTGAACCCAGAAGCACAGAAATTACCGCAGAAAGAGGCATCATAGCCTAATGTGGCTACAGACAATTGATTTCCTGTTTCACGGCAAGCAACAGGGCCTGTTCCATTTATCCAACTTGCAATTGAAGTACCACATCCTCCTGACAAACTCCATGAAGTTCCTGAAATAAAATTGAAGGTGGATGCAGCTGAATTGTGGAACGAATTATAAGAGAACTGCAGATTATTTAATCCAGTTTGGTTTACGGCCTGCTGGCCGTCTATAAGCAATCCCTTGCCGTTAAACGATGACAAAACCGAATTATACATTTCTGCTGCACCATTATTAAAGAACCTTACGGCATACTGGTAGTTTGTGCTTACACTGGTTGCTCCACAATAGTTGGGTCCCAGGATTGTAAGGTTTGAAATAACCGGTTTAGTAATTGGAGTTGCGCTGAGGCTGCTCGGATGATTGCTAATATTCATTCCATATACACTCAATGGCGGTACTATAGATGGTGTAAAACGTAAGGCCGCGATAAACTGCATGTTTCCTTGATAGCCGTAAGACAGCTGGTAGTCCATCCTTCTTTGATTGTAACTGAAAATATTATCCAATTTTACCTTGCCTCCGAAAACTGCAAGCCCGTCATTTAGGGAATTAGTGATCTGGATATGATCAATGGCGGTTCCGGTTCCGACAGAATTCAGAAGTAGAGCACTTCTGGTAGTGGTCGTTGCATTAGCAGGTGATCCTGCAAAATGAACCTGAACGTATTTAAAAATTCCTGAGTTGTCTGCATTATTTGTACCTCCGCCGATATATGGCGCGCAACCCATGTCTACAGATAGCGAATTTGAATTGTTGTTGTTCGAATTTCCAAAAAACGCAATTCCTCCCCAGTCGCCGGGTGCTCTTGACCCTACGGGTTGATCACTGGTAAAGATAATCGGATTTGTAGCCGTTCCATTGGCAACGATTCGACCGTTCCTTTCAACAATTAGAAAGGCTTGGGCACCGGTAGTTTTAATGCCTTGCAAAATTGTACCAGCCGGGATGGTTAACGTTACTCCTGACTTGACCGTCACACACCCATTAAGCTTATAGACGTTCGCAGCTGATAGAGTCATGTTGGATGTAATATCACCGGATAGGGTAATAAAATCACAAGCTACAGCATCCCTTACAGAAGCTGAACGGTTATCATTTGATTCAAAAGTTGAATTATTTTCCCCCGCTTTTTTACATGCGAAGATCAGCACAGTAGTAAATAGCACTACTGCAGCTACGGTTAATAGTTTTTTCATGGTTGTTTAGAATTGAATTTTTAATTGGACATTTTATTTGTCCCCCCTAAAAATTCATCAAGGTGGTAAGCCGTGGAAATGCGCACATGGGCAGCAGTTCCAAAGGCGTTTAAAAGTGAGAGGTTCCATAAACAATAGGATTACATCCATTCAAGATTATTCCTGTTTGGAATACTAAAGTTAGATACCCAAAGGGCTGGATGGAGAATAAACCACCTTGGGAAACCCTGAAAGCACTAAATTGGTTTATGAGCGCACTGTTTGAAGCATTGAATGCCCCTAGATTTGAAATGAGTGATTTTGGCATCCCTGCTTATTTTCAAGATGGGGGCCTTGGCCGGATTGTGAATTACCAAGGATTGTGAAAGATTGAATTGGATTTTTAATTTTATCCAGAATTATCGTACTAAATCGCTTACCATGTATGCAGAAATTATCGCGGCAGAGCAATGCCCTCAACAAAATAACCGGTGGGTAGTTATTGAAATGCATGAAGATGTTAATCTGAAGAATTTTATCCTTATCTACACCCATTTGCCCAAGTCTAATAGTAGTGTTGGATATCCAGTTATGATCTATGACTTCCCTGACCTGGCTGTTAAAAAAGAGGATATCATTTTTATTTCTGATAAACAAGGTATATATAAGTCGGCAACACCAAACGGCTTCACCTTTCATTACCTTTTCAATATGGACTGTTATCGATGTAATTTTAATCTGGGAACACTCTCCCTTGTTAGTTTTCGAACCTTTCTTGATAAGGGTTGAGCTTGGTCATTAACCATTTAAGCATTTGTAATAAAAGCAATCCGGCATTCTCAACTGATGACACAAATTATTTTTGTAGTGGCATGTTTATTGTGATTATTAAAAAAATCTCACATCATGTCCTCATTTAACGCCAAATTACATTTTACAGATAATCCAGGTAAAGAATACTCGGTATTACAATGCAATTATTCTTTCGTTCAAAAAACAGATGATAAAGGAAGACCCAGCTCTCCTGCTCTTGGTGGTAATGTCTATATCACGCTGACAACGCCACCCGATAACTTTTTACTAAAATGGATGGTAGATAGTTATAAAAGAAGATCTGGTTTTATCAATTTCTTCAAAATAGATGAAGAAGCTACTTTTCAAAAAGTATTTTTCACAAACGCCTACTGTGTAGAATATCATACAAATTTCAGCGCCGAAGGCTCTGCCAGTATGGTTACATCCATTGTACTTTCTGCACAGAAGTTGCAAGTCAACGGAGTTGATCACAATAATGATTGGCCAGATTAATCAAGACACATATGATTAACAAAGGGAAAATTATATTTATTAACGGCTATTGGCAAAACACTGTACTTGGCAGGATAGTTATCGGTTCCAGTGCACCTAACAAAGGATATTGGAATAATGGAAATTTTGACGGATATGCGAAGGCCGCAATGAACTTCTTCGGACTAAATGAAAACATCCAGGAAGCTTGCGTATGTTTAGATGCATCGAGCCTTATCGTTTTGGATGATACTGGTGCTGCTAGAGCGCAACGCGGTGCAGATGACTTCACAACCTACCAATGGGCAGGAACCCTTTATAGAAAAGTTAGTGATCAATTTGGTTACGGATTACCTGAGACATCCGGGCTAAGAAATAAGGTATTATCCTCTCAAATACATGAAAGAAACCTTAACAGCCTTACTAAAGACATGAACAAGGAAAATCATGCTTTTTATCTGGTAGGCCACAGCGAGGGCTGCGCTTATGCAGCCGGATTAGGTCGATTACTAAAAGAGCAAGGCTGGCAGGTGAATTTCATTGTTTACCTTTCTTCCTACGATAGTGGTTCATTCAGTAATCCGCAGGGAATTAAAGCATATCAATTGGGTTATGCGGGAAAAACATTTGGTGACTGGGCAACGAATAATAACCCTGTTCATAGTGGAGTTGAGAAGGTAGCAATAGTCTATAAGGATTTCGGAAGTCAATGGAACAATTTTTCAAGAATGCACGGATCAACTAAGGGGGAGGAAGTTTGGATTCACCTATCCGATTTGCGTACACTGACGATCAGAACTGGAAGAACCTATGGGACGAAATGGGCAAGTCAGGTTGCTCATTCTACTCCCAATCACACCGTCTTTGCCATGTATAATGGCATATCGCTTGATCCGGAGGAATACATAAACGAAGAAAACTCAAAAATTAATCAGTATAATTATAAGACAATGCATAAGTATAAAAATTACTAATTATGTTTTCAGAGCAGACCCTTCAAGAGATGATTTATCCAGTCGGTAGAGTAATCATTTTTATATTTAGCACTTTACTGATCTTGTTATTCATAACCCCTTTTCTTGGTTATGGTGAAAGCTATCACACCATGCTGGTGGAAGATGGTGTTGCTTTTTTCGTTTGGATAAGGTTCCTGGTATTACTCACTATTACAGCACTGTCATTTGGTATGCTTTTCATCCTGGGCAGAATCTGCAAACGAGCGACAACTAAAAAGACTTACTTATTAATGTTTTTCATTTTACTCTCAATCGCAATCTACGCAACACTCGCATTTCTGGATGGCAATCTTTGGAGTTATCCCCAGGAAACGACATAAACAATAATCCTTTGCGAATTTTAGATCAATTAATTATCTGGCGTCAGCTTTTCATTTGCTGAACATCTACCTGCTGCAAATGCTGAATTATCATTTTTAATTCGTTGAGGTCAATCAAGGCCTCAGGAAAGGCTACAGTCTGGTAGCTGTAAAACTTCCGAATTTCAAAATAAGTTTTCAGTTACTAACAGAACTATTTTTGGAAAGGATAACAGGATTACTGACGGTCTGCTACTCACCACCCAAAATTCAAAAGCAACAAAAGTTTACCAGCTGCCCGCAAACATATCCTTATTCAACGGTATTGCATCACCATAGGATGATGGTGAGGAAGGAACCTTGAAAAGCTCATCAACCATGAATTCTTTTGCATAATTACCATGATCGGTAAAAACTGTAATCGTTACCGCTGTTCCCAATATCCGATAGATTGATTGCCCTGTGATTTTGACATTAACAGAGTTGCCATTAATGATTAGATTGGGATATATCTTTTTCGATACTTCTTCATTAAATACAAAATATCCATCTTCAATTGGCTGACTATAGTGTTCAGGTGCCATTTCAGTTTTAATCTTTAAACTATATGCAAATCCATCAATAGTCTTCCCAGAAGCATTACGAAAGGTAGGTCTTAGTGTAAATTCGATTGATTTATATACTCCAGCAATACTTGATGTATTTCCCTTTTTTATTGATGGTACTTCTATTTTTATAATTGATTCAGGGCTAACAGCCATAAATTCTCCTATTTGCACTGGCTCAAAGCTTGGCTTATCCGGCGATACCTCGGAAAATACATATTCATCCTGATCAAGCAATTTTCTGAATAGCTTTTCCTCACCATCGGGTTTGGAAAGGTCAATAATATCTCGTCCAATAAAACCAAATGGTATAATTTCATCTGGGCGGCCATCAAAGCTTACCAGAATATATTTTTTGCCTTGTTTGTTGATGTCGTTTATGATCAGCTGGTATTCTGTCCCCACGCCGCCGTTAAATGTATCTGCACTAGTCTTATAGCCTTTTGACAACACCACAATTACCTTTGGATACATCATTGCCTTGTGCATCATGGCGCCAAAATTGGTAGCGGTTTCCTTCTGACTCAGCATTTTATCGATCTCTGCGTCAATTCCACTTTTCCGCAAATGTTCCGTAAACTCAACTACTTTTTTTTCGTGTTCCGGTGTATCCCAACGATATGATATAAAAACTTTTGACATAGATTCTTTTTGAGTAAAGATATTAATTTCTGTTGTTGATTTAGTAGCTGATTCAGTACGATATGCCTCTTTAGAATCCCCGGAAAACCCACCTCGAGAAAGAAAAAGATCGGTTTCGGTAGAATAAGCCAGGTATCTATTACCGACCACTCTTACATTCCCACTACTAAGAATCTTGCTATGTAAGTGCTTTGCCTCTTCTAGGGTGATTTCTTTATTGAAAATATACTCCTGAATTGCATTTGGTGTTATATTATGCTTTTCCTGATTGGCAACCAAATAAATCAACACCTTATCTAATTTTTCAGCGGTAGTAAGTGTCATCGGTTTAGGCATTATGATATTCTTCTCGTCCAGCCACTCATTAATTAAGTCGATGTATACGGTTTTGTTCCTTTTTTCAAGAAGCGGTATGATTACGTATTTCAAGTGCTTAAGAAAAATCTTGTGCTTCTCAGGAAATGTTTTGCAGTAATAATTATAATGAAAATCTAAAAAAGAATCGACTTCATAAGGTGGATCAGTTGAAGAAATTCTTGAAGCGAATTGATCATCATAATCCCTTTCGGTAGTATCTCTATAATAGTCTTTCATTTGTGAAGTTCGCTCTCCCCATCCACTCCTTTTGCTTGTTCCCAAGGTCATAAATACAATTTTCTCCCCAAGATTCGTAAGTTGGAAACTATTCCGAGAGTTCTCACCCCCATCACTTATATTATAAAATTCATTCTTCATTGGACGTTTCTCATTCGTATTTATCAATTCTATTATCGATTAGTTCTTTAATATCTTATGTACCGATTCTGTAAGTTTTGAAGATATTAAATCATCTTTGGTTAGCCAGTAGTCACATAGAGTTCTTATTCCAATAACTGCGGAATTAATTGCGACTTTTATTAATGCTTTTACTTTTGGATATTGTTCGGGAATATATGGTGCCAATAAAATATCGAAAGTAAACGCTCCGTTATGTTCAAATTTTGATAATTTCATATAGACCTCACGACATATTTTGCCTTCTCTTTGCAGCGATTCAAAATTGGTAATTTCCTCGACCAATTTTTTTGAACTTAAATATTCAAATTTTTTCTGCTTCCCATCCAACTCAAATAACTCAGGCCAATCTTGTCTAATTGTGTCCTTCTCCTCGTCAGAGTAATCTTTAAATTCAAATTTGAAGTGATCAGCCATAAGGCGATTTATCCGATATTCTTGTTCCTGAGTTTTATCAGAAGAATCCATTACATAATAGACATTTAGAATGTCTAGCATTGCCGTTCTTAATAACAGACATAATGAGACGGTAAAATCTCGTTTTGCATCAAGATTTTGTAAATGAAAATTCATTGAACCTATGACAAATCTCAACTTCAAAAATAAGATGAAGTAAAATCGATCAGGTTGCTGCCTGCCATAATTCTCATCTTTCCAAATAATATCCAAAACGTCATTTAACTGGTTAACATAAATTTCAATTTCATCACTAGTGGTCTTTAGGTTAATTGTATTCATCGTGGGATATTCTTTTCCTATGATAGTCTATAACATGAATACGAAAATAGAAAATATTTTAATCTGAATTAAACATAAGTTATTTGTTTAATTTCTCTTTTAGTTCGATGAACATTCTGCGTATTTCGTGCATATCAGGCTCTCCTTCAGGAATTAAAACTGACATAAATTTGTAATACTTCCATACTTCTAAAATTTCCTCGCCAGGAACAGAATAGGACTTATAACGATTGTTCAACGATTTTAGTGAGAAATAGCCGTTTTTTTCAACCGTAACTAATTTAAATACAAAATCCTGACTTCCTTTTAAGATTACGATGCAGGGTGTTTCAGGCTTAATGCTCATCCAATCTTCGACGTACTGGGTTATAACGTCACTGCCCTCTGG
Organism: Taibaiella chishuiensis; assembly: GCF_003014535.1. Classification (GTDB taxonomy): domain Bacteria; phylum Bacteroidota; class Bacteroidia; order Chitinophagales; family Chitinophagaceae; genus Taibaiella; species Taibaiella chishuiensis. The sequence goes on from NZ_PYGD01000007.1 coordinate 251,672, forward strand.
TATAGGATGCATGGAATCACCCGCTGTAGGGAACATCCTGAAGGTACCTTTTGGTAAATTCGGCATTGAAAACTTAGGCAATGCAGCAATATACTCCGGATCGTTGTAGCCGGCAGCATATCCCGCTTTTGCCCTCACCGGCACATACTCCAGGTTCTCATTATTGTTTGCATCAACTGAAATAGCAATCACGCGTAGCTTGGTACCTGTCATATAAACATCGTTGCCGGCTTCCAGTTCCCTAAGCTTTAACTCTCCAAGCCTGGAAAGGTCAACTTTCATCAAACTGTCGATACTAATTTTATAGAAGTTGGAAAAAGTAATTAAATCCTCTGGCTGAGGCGCTTTCGTCTGACCGTTCTCTAACGCACTTAACTTTGATCTACTGATATTCAATAATTTAGAAAGATCATCTTGGCCTAATTTTTTGCGATTTCGTAAGAATTTTAGGTTGCTTTGAAAAAATATTTTTGCGTTGTCCATTTTCTTATGCTATTATTGATGTCAACACTTTGACACTAATCATGTCAAAAGTAAGAATTTAATTTGAAATAAGATGGAGCGGCAGATAGTACATTGTGACTTGGATACTTTTTTTGTATCCGTGGAGAGGTTGATGAATAGCGACCTGGAGGGAAAGCCCGTTTTAATTGGCGGTAGTAGCGATCGTGGGGTGGTAGCGTCCTGCTCCTATGAAGCCAGGAAGTTCGGTGTGCATTCTGCAATGCCGATGAAACTTGCCCGTCAACTTTGTCCCGAAGCGATATTGGTCCGGGGAGATCATGACAAGTATTCCTATTACAGCAAAATGGTTACAGACGTAATTGCTGAACGCGCTCCCATGTATGAAAAGGCCAGTATCGATGAGCACTACCTGGACCTTTCCGGCATGGACAAGTTTTTTGGATGCTGGAAGTGGACCCAGGAATTAAGGCACCGCATCATTGACCAGACCGGTTTGCCTATTTCCTTCGGTCTTTCTGTAAATAAAACAGTGTCGAAGATTGCCACCGGCACGGCCAAGCCCTGCGGAGAACGGCAGGTACTATTTGGCACCGAAAAGCCATTCCTTGCCCCTCTTTCTATCAGAAAAATTCCCGGCGCGGGTGAAAAAACCTGCGGACTGCTTCAAAAGATGGGCGTTTCAAAAATTATCACGCTGCAGGAAATGCAGGTGTCCGTGATGGACAAAGTACTTGGCGCCAGTGGTGTTTCCATATGGAGGAAGGCCAATGGCCTTGATGATAGCCCGGTCGTTCCCTACTCAGAGCAGAAGAGCATGAGTAAAGAGCACACTTTTGAAAAGGATACATCGGATATGGAACTGCTCCGCAAGTATATTATTACCATGATCGATGAGCTGGCCTATGCATTAAGAGCAGACAAGAAACTAACGGCCTGCCTTACATTGAAAATTCGTTATTCGAATTTTGAAACTTATACAAAACAGGTGCAGATTTCCTATACCAGCTCAGAAAAAGTACTTACGCAGAAAGCATTGGAGCTGTTTCGGGGCCTATATACCCGGCGTATGATGCTCCGGTTAATCGGTATAAAGTTCAGCCAATTAATCTATGGCAGTTATCAGGCAGATTTGTTTGCTGACTCCGTTAAAGACCTGCACTTGTCTGCAGCGATGGACAGCATACGCAACCGTTTCGGTGAAAAGGCGGTGATGAGGGCGATTAGTTTATAATCATTTGTGGGGAGGAAACGAAATGTTACTAAATATTCACAGCTATTACAGCCTGCGCTATGGTACACTCAGTATTGACCAGCTGGTTGCTGGGCTGGTTGCACGTGGTTATGATTCTGCTGTGCTAACCGACATCAACAACAGCACCGGATCACTGCAATTTATCAAAGCCTGCCAAAAGGCAGGAATAAACGGACTTGTGGGTGTTGAATTCAGGAACGGTGACGAGTTCCTGTATGTCGGTATCGCCAGGAATGAAGTTGGTTTCCGTTTTTTAAACGAGATGGTGACCGCTGCAAATCTTGCCAGAAACAAAACGTATCCTCCAAACCCACCACAATCCCCGGATGTTTACTTTATCTATCCCTTCAATCCACAGTTCCAAAACCGCATACTAACGGAAAACGAGTTCATCGGCATACGGCATTTTCAACTCAATCAGATCAGGCTTTACCCGGTAAGAGTTCAACAAAAAACCGTGATCTGGCAACCAGTAACCTTTACTAATGGCGAGCAATACCACCTACATTGCCAGTTAAGGGCAATTAGTCACAACCTCCTACTGTCGCAACTGCAACCTCATCAGTATGCCGACCGTCTGGAGGTATTTCCTTCCAGGGAGCAATTGCTTGAGAAGTTCCGGGACTTTCCTCAGATCATCAAAAACACAGAAGCAATTTTTGAGCGTTGTAGTTTTAACTTTGATTTCAAGCAGCAACGCAATAAGAAAACATTCACGGGTAGCCGCTACAGTGATAAAGAATTGCTTACACAGTATGCTATGGACGGCCTGGGTAGGCGCTATGGCTTAAATGATCATGAAGCAAGGGCACGGGTAGTCAAAGAGCTTGGAATAATTGATAATTTAAATTTTTCAAGCTACTTCCTGATCACCGATGACATTTGCAGGTATGCACGTTCCCGTAACTTTCATTATGTTGGACGAGGCAGCGGAGCCAACAGTATCGTAGCTTATTGTTTGGGCATTACAGATGTATGTCCCATAGAACTAAACCTGTATTTTGAAAGGTTTTTAAACCCCAAACGTCAGAGTCCGCCAGACTTCGACGTAGACTTCTCCTGGCAGGACCGGGACGACATGCATACCTATATCTTCAAACGCTACCAGTATTCCCATACTGCATTGATGGGCGCAATGAGTACATTCCGCTCCCGATCAATTCTGCGGGAGATGGGAAAGGTGTACGGCCTGCCCAAATCGGAAATTGACCGCCTGGTACATGATCCCGGAAATATGCTCAATAAAAATGAAGTAGTAGACATGATACTATCGGTCTATAACCTCATGGAAGATTTTCCTAATCAAAGAACCATACATGCAAGTGGAGTAGTAATCTCGGAAGAACCTATTACCACCTATTGCGCCCTGGACTTGCCACCGAAAGGGCTACCTACCATGCAATTTGATATGCACATTGCAGAGGACATCGGCTTTGAAAAGTTTGACATCCTTTCTCAGCGCGGGCTTGGGCATATTAAAGACTGTGTTGAGATTATTAAAGAAAATCGCGGGGAAACCGTGGATGTACATCAGCCGCGCAAATTCTTTAAAGATCCATTCATTAATTCGCAGCTCCGCAGTAGCAAAACTATTGGGTGTTTTTATATTGAAAGCCCCGCCATGCGCCAGCTGATCACAAAGCTGGATTGCGACAATTACCTCACCCTTGTGGCCGCAAGTTCCATCATTCGTCCTGGTGTGGCTTCCAGCGGAATGATGAAGGCTTTTATTGAGCGTCATCACAACCCCTCAACAGTAGAATACCTTCATCCGGTTTTCAAAGAGCAGCTGGAGGAAACATATGGTGTAATGGTCTATCAGGAAGACGTTATGAAGGTAGGTCACCATTATGGGGGGCTGGATCTTGCAGATGCCGATGTGCTTCGCCGGATGATGAGTGGAAAGAGCCGCAGCGCAAAGCACCTGGCAGAAATAGAATCCAAATTCTTTTCTCATTGCCATGACATGAATTACCCGGAGGCTACTTCAAAAGAGATATGGCGCCAGATGGAGTCATTTGCCGGCTACTCCTTCAATAAAGCCCATAGTGCCAGTTTCGCTGTGGAGAGTTACCAGAGCTTATTCCTGAAGGCATACTATCCAATGGAATTTATGGTCTCAGTACTCAACAATTACGGTGGCTTTTATTCCCGGAAGGTGTATGTGAATGAGGCCAAAAAATCCGGTGCCACGGTCAACCTGCCTTGTGTAAATAACAGTGCTATGAAGGCAACGATTAAAGGCAAAGACATTTTTTTAGGCTTTGACTGCATGCTGAACCTGGATGCTGTCTGCGCCCATACCATTACTGAAGAACGGAAACGCAACGGGGAATACACCAGCTTGAATAATTTCATCCTTCGAACGTATGTGCACCTGGAACAACTCATTATTCTGATCCGCTCGGGTGCAATGCGCTTTACCGGCTGTACAAAGAAAGAATTGTTGTGGGAATCACATATGCTCCTTAGTCAAACCGCAAGAAAGCAAATTCACAGCTCACTGTTTGTAGATGAAGAAGTAACAAAACCGGTGTTACCGGAATTTGATTGCCATCCCGTGGAAGATATTTACGATGAAATTGAGCTACTGGGCTTCCCTGTTTCCTCTACAATGTTCGATTTGGTGCAAGCTAACTTCCGGGGAGATGCGTATGCCTGTAATTTAAAAGACTTTGTTGGGAGAACAATTAGGCTTGTCGGCGACTTCGTTTGTGAGAAGCACGTCAGGACTAAAAATGATAAGACCATGAAGTTTGGCACTTGGTACGATGTGAATGGAGATTTTTTTGATACAGTGCACTTCCCTCCTTCTTTGGCTTCCTATCCGCTTAATGGCAGTGGCGTATATCTCATCTTAGGGAAGGTCGTACTTGATTTTGGCTGCCCTGCAATTGAGGTCATTAAACTGGCAAAATTACCCTTTAAACCAGACCCTAGAAGCATATAGTCCATGAAGAGAAAAATAAAACCATATTCATAATTTTGGCACCTTTGTTGCCCTTCGGAATTCAACTTTATTAAGATGCTGCAGCCTATTACTTTTGAAACTGAAAGATTAAAAATCCATTCTTTCCATATTACTGACATTGACAATCATACAAAGCTTGCGAACGATGTGTTGTCCCTGTTTTCTGATCCATTTACCTTAAAATATGTTCCGGAGAAAAGGTTAGTGGGGATTGAGTCTGCCCAGGACTTTGTGAAAACAATGATCATCAACCACCACATCGGACGAAATCATCTTCATTTTATCACCGCTAAAACATTGAACCAGGTTATAGGAACGATAGACATAATTACCCCTGCCGTCGTTAAGGAGTACTATTCTCTTCGAGAATACCCTTACTTTATTGAGTTTTTTTTATTGCAGAAATTCAGCGGACAAAAGATTATGACCGAAACAATACCCCTATTAATCGATGCAATTCACACTCAGGGCATCGAAAAAATTGGCGCTGTCGTAAACCGAGAAAATATAGCAGCGGTTAGCGTATTGAAAAATGCAAATTTTCTGTACCGGGGTCAATTCGACATAGTTCAAGATCTATATTTGGCAACTTCTATTCAATCACAATAGGGCTATTGCCGCTGAGGAATTTCTATATTCTTTTTTGTTACTGTGGATTCTCAAAAAAATCACTATTTTTCTAAATAAATAGTGATTATGGAAAATTTTGAGGTGCATTTACAGGATAAGGTTTATAAGATCAAATCCATCAATCAGGGAATGGAAACCGTCTTTACTACTGAATTAAATGGGAAAGTAATCATATTTAGAAGTTGGGAGGATACATTAAAGGTGCAGAATTATGAGGATATAGATCCCGCGCTTTTAGATGCGCTGGCTCAAAAAATTGACTCCCACCAAATGTAAAAGCTTATGTCTTTGCAATATTACAACCCTTTTGAGCCACTATCTGAAGATGTTTTAAAAAGAATAATATCTCAGGGAAATAGATATTTTGTGGTTCAGCGGTTCCCCTGGCCCGGCCTTTCCGCATCAAATTCATTTGTAGTCACACCCTATGCTGATAAAGATGACGCGTTCAGGCATGCTTCAGATTTGCAGGAAAAGGAAGGGAAACTGCTAATTGTCCCCGAGGAAATTTTGAAGATTACTTCCCTGATTACCTCGGAAGCTTATTTTATCTTTGTAAACACCTTCCGTGATCAGTCCTGGGCACCAAGAGTCATTAAGGCTTACAATAAAAATATTGTTTCGTATATTAGAGCAAGGACGAACTTTAAACCGAAGGACCCCATTGACATTGAACTTAAATTTGAGAACGGCAGGTTACTAGCAGTAATATCTTCAGGAGATATACAACATCTGACTTCTGCCTACGAACTAATTAAATAAACGGTATGTGCTACGACATCTCACTACATTCGAATATTGAACTTACAAAACAGGCCTTCCCGCAGTTGAGGGATCGCCGGACTCAGTTTACTGACGCAAATCCAGGAATTGAACATGTAACATCATTTGGCTTTCCTGAATACCCGGTTTTGGCAAACATCGACGGTGAACTGGTTTTAACTGAAATGGAGTGGTCTGTCAATCCGATTTATGAAAAAGATGAAAAGCAGAGATTAATCCGCCGACGGAAAATGGCTAATGCCACTACAGAAAAAGTGTTGGAAGATAAACGCTCCTTTTGGCAGCGAATAAAGAATAATCGCTGTTTGATACCAATGTCAGGCAACTATGAGCATCGGGAAATAGAGGGATGGAAAAACAGGGTTCCTTATTACATTTGGATGGCTGATCGGGAAACTTATCACCTTCCTGGCTTTTATCACGTTGAAGATGCAACTGACGCAGATGGACTACCAATCAAAAAATATTCCTTCGCATTATTGACAAGGCCGGCAAATGAGGTGCTTAAATTAATTCACAACTCGGGAGAGTTTAAACATAGAATGCCGCTCTATTTAACACCGGAAATCGAAGAGTTTTGGCTATCCAACCAATTTACCAACGATGATATGAGAGCAGTGTTTGAATACATGATGCCTGGTGAGAACTTTAATTTTCAAACCGTGTATTCCGTTCGAGGAAGAACACCGCGGCCTGATGGGAAACATAAGTACGATCTATGGACATATGATAACCTGCCTCCTTTGGGAGAAGATAAACCACAAGAGCCACAGGCAACATTATTCTAACAAATATCTTTAATGCATGGGCAGGAAGGAAGAGATTGAACGGTTAAAGAGGTTTTTTAATGATATCAAACTACCGGATGGTATTATAGACATGGGATTTTTCAGTGTTAATAATATTGAGCAATATCTTGACACCTGCTTTATCAGGTTGGAGAGAAATGAAGGCAATTCATGGTTTGAATCAAACCTTAAAATGCTCCAAAGGATGGAACAATATTTTTTAGACCAGCCTAATATCGTACGGATCGATTAATGTAGAATCTTAAAAACGAATTTGCTTCGTTGCCTAAATTAATCAAATTGGATTTTTATCCTCAACCTATCGTAAAACAGCAAAAGGGCCGTATAGGACGGCCCTTTAAATGGCAGGTTCAGCTAACAAACTCCTTAAAAAATGGAAGCCTAAATTTGAATAATATTGTTACCAAACCAATATTCCAGTTGAGCTATTGCGGGACCAGTTAACTCCTGAGTAAATAACAATGCTAAACGTTTCTTTGGTCGGGAACAGGCAACGTAAAACAAATTCCTATTTCTTTCGAACGCACCTTGTCTTGCAACTGGAATATTATTTTCACCCCCATTGGCTAACTCTAGCATTTCGTTCCAATTATATTGATTCCATCCTCTACCAAAAACGATTAGTACATTTTCAAATTCGGCGCCTTTTACTCCATGTTTTGTGGAGTACAATGTTTTATCATCGATGTATTTGACAGCATTAATTAATTGTTCATAGGGCAAATCTCTGATTGATTTGATCTTATTTATTAGTTCTGTTTCCTGCTCCTCCCTGGCTTCCACTGGTTTGGCTAGTGCTGCTGCATAACTCACTTCCTTGTCATAGACACGTTTCGAAAGTCGCGGTTTATAAGTCGTTTTCAACAGGTCAATTACATCCCCAATAGTTTTGGTTTGCCTTGCCTCCAATAACATTGTCATATCATCATGCCAAACTTTCTTATCTGTATGTTTGGTGATCTTAGGTGCTTTAATATTAAATACCTTTAGCATTTCACCATACCTTCCGGCTTCGAATGCTTCCGCTCCGGGTTCAACAACGTCTGACAAGAGGTTGATATAATCATCGTTCTTTTTGAGAATATCATCGTTATCAGAAAATACACCGATCAGATCGGAATATCCTTGCTCGTTTGCCAGAACATTATTTGTTAGCATCAGTATTTTGGTTGTAGCCGGACCAAACGACCAGCCATTTTGTTCCAGTAAAGCCTTTGTGGTTTCTAGATAATCATGAGCTATGTTCTCCGGCAAATCGCCGTTCCAATGTTGTCCGGTTCTGCGTTCCCCGTCGTAGCCATTGGAATGAAATATATGAATTTCACCTACAGAGTCTGGATCAGAAAAATGTTGTTGTAGCTCCGGTCTGATTTTATTTAGCGATTCCACAATCAAACGCTCAGAACGAAAATTTGCCTGTTTGCCTATGACAGTCATTCTTTCAGGTGTTGCGGTGATTAATCCGCAGGATTTGCTTCCGTATATCTTTTGCCAATGGTCACCGAAAAAGCCTACTTGAGGTCCAGTTCCGGTTTCAATAAAATTTGCAACAATTGCATCCGCTAGATCTTTATTGGTATCTTGATATTCATCAATAAGAATTACAGGAAACCTGCTTTCCACTATACGTCGAAATTTTGCTACACTCATTAATTTTGTCATTAACTTAATCACATCATCATGGTGTAATGATATACTCGTGTCATAAATTTTGGGATAGCCAAGGTTATAGTCTACATACCTTTCACCAACACCCCCAACTTCATCAATGCGTTCGGTCCATCTGTCTCCCAAACTACTGATCAGCCTTCTAAGATCCTTTTGAAAGTCTTTTATTAGATGCCAGCAAAAGGCATGAATTGTCTCGGAGAAAACAACAGGGTGATTATCCGTTCTTGACTTAATCTCGTCTTTTGCAACATTCGTATAGGTAATGCAGGCAATTTGCCTGTTTGTTCTAAGATACTCTTTGCTTCTATCCTTAATTAGCTCTCTAAGTGCTTTAATCAATGTGTATGTCTTTCCCGCACCTGCACCTGCTTCGACCAAGAAATTTCTATTATGATTAATTGCATCGAAAACCTGATTCATACATTCTATGGAAGCTTGTTCTGCTGGGCTTATTATCACATTAGTCATGTGGCACCTCCTCTATAACTGCTTGCAAAATCTCCTGAACTTCTTCCGCTGGTATATTTGGATTATCAGATAGCCACTTGAGCCCATCGGATATATAAAGCGGTGGCACCCAATTGACCTCCTCCAATGCATATTTTAGTGCAAAATTCGTCTTCTCAATTTTATCAGATTTATTATAGGCTTGAGCTGCAAATTCGGCGTCCGAAGGTCCTGTTAATTCAAATAACGCAGTATTAGCCAGCATAAAAGCATCCTCAAAGCTTCTTCCACAAAATGTGTGACCGTTTTCAACGATTTGGTAAGCGATTCGCCTAAAACCATTTATTTTTTCTTCTGCCGTTTTCCCGGTACAAACTGCAAGCGCAATATATCCTTGCCCGGCACCATCAAACCAATTTTTTATTCCGGCATTGGTACTATGACTCCCATCAGCTACCGCACAAGCTGGGTAGGTTGTATTTCCGTTATTTTCTGTTTTTAATACCGAATCCAAATCAGTAATAACAAGGGTTCTCAATTCAAGAAAATCAAGGAATTTATAAAAATGATGTGCATATGCTCCTCCAACTTCTATTAAAGAGATATACTGAGCAATCAACTTTGGATGTTGGTCTTGTATTTCATCTGTTTTTTGAATCAACATCGGCATTAGAATTCGTTCGGTTGCCCCCTCTATTAAAATTGCTTTGTCAGCAAAAAACAGATCACATTTAGTCAAAGTAAGATATTTATGGAGGAATTCCTTATCAGCTAACAATCCTGGGGCGCTGAACTCCTTTCTTAAGTCTTTAATTTTGGTTTCCTTTTGCTGATTTCTCGCCGTAAAAAAATATCTCACAGAATCAAAATTGGCTTCGTTGGCGATATGAGTTGAATGCGTCGTTACTACAAATTGGACAGGCCATTCATTTCCGTCATTTAGGGTCCTTGAAAATTCGGATGCTATTTCTTTGACCTGCTTTATAAAAACCTGCTGCATTTGAGGGTGTAAATGCGCCTCTGGCTCTTCTATGAATACAAGATACAGACCATTAGTAACCGGGCTGCTCTGCCATTCACGAAAGAACTCAAATAGCTGAAAAAGCATGTAAATTAAGTTTCTGGAACCAAGTCCGTTATAAGTCTCAGGCAGATACATACCATTTCCCTGACTGTATCTTATTTTAGTATGGCTATCTAAAATATTACTGATGTTCAATGTTGTCTCCGTGCTCAGATTTGGATCAGCAAGTCCAGGATAACCAAACAACTGAAGAGCAGGAAGAAGGGCGTTAACTTTTACATTAAAATCATTGTCAACCTTTAATTGTAGTTCCTTTATTACGAGGTCAAGTTCCGAGGATTTTTGACGTAAATCCTCTGGCGCCGAAGCCCCACTGGCTGTCTTAAAGAGTTTCGCAAGTACTTTGCCAAGCACATCCTTCTCTGTGTGAGTAACATCATCTAACCCCCTTTGTGCATTTATAAATCCCCCTCCGATTAGTTGTTTGAACTTTGTATAGTCAATGTTAGAAAAGTTTGTCTCATCATTGGGATCTTGAGCCAGTACCTTAATTTGGAAAAGTTTTGGGACATTATCTTTTAAATCTTTGATGAATTGATTAATACTGTCAGCACTCTCGTCCGTAATTCCTTCAAAAAGAGCCTTAATCGATCCATCCTGTAGCTCATATCGAATAATGATTTCGACTGTAGTACAATCTGGATTTAAATCAACAATGAAATCTCCCAATACACCTAAGTCTGGCGTATCTTCATCGTAGGTGATTGTAATTTTAAGTTCAATAACAGGAAGATGAGCTCTTGTTAAATTCTCCTCTTCACCCAGCAAATGGGATTTAAGTGCCATTTTAAACTCTTCGATCGCGGAAATGCTAAAATCATATAATTGAAAAGATGGAGTCTTATCTGCAAGCAACCTTCTAAAAATCTCCGTTAAGGAGGTTTTTCCAGAATTATTCCTTCCAACAATAACGGTTGTCTTTTCTTCGAGGGATAGATTTACATTTTTGAGCAATCGAAAATTTTTGATGCTAAGATGCGTAATTTTCATGTTTTCAAGCGTTTACTACAATTCAGGGTATATTTCAAACTGTGTTGTTAAGAAAAACTAAAGATAGGGTGATATTACAATAATTTTGTGAATGAGAATAAATTACTCGCAATATTAGTCTTCGCATATGCACTAATACCATATTACTGTTATCAGTTTTCTCAGATCAACATAATACTTACACCTTATTGTAGCATTTCGAGATGCTATTGATGCATTGAAATATTTATTTTTAAAAAAAATTTAAACTACGCAGGTATGCTGCGTAGGACCGTTATAATTTGCAGCATAATTCAATCATTATGGAGAACCTTTTTAAATGGAACAATATAAATAGCAAGCTTCCGGATACCAGATGTGTCATGTTATGTAGTGATCCAACCGATGAAGTAATGAAAATAAAAGTTGGTGCTTTGATTACAACAGAGAAGGGAGAAAAGGGCTGGTTCATAGGAAATAATGCCCTGGTGGTCACTTTGCGTTCCTTAAGCTATTGGACCTATGTTTTAGAGACAGATATTACAGTACCGCAAGTCCAGCAGGATAGCCAACTAAAGTCAATCATTCCTCCCTTTATTCAAAAGCTGAGGAAATTCGAGCAAAAATTTCAAATCCTTGGTGTACAAATGATGACGCCAGGGAGTAAAACTTATCCCCTCGACCTTTATATAACTGGTATCTTAAGCAGAGCATCTTCGCTGATCTACGGCTTTGAAACCCTAATCACTTCAGCTAATTACTTGGCTGCTGCCCATCTGGTCAGACCACATCTCGATAATTATCTCCGGCTATTGGCCGGTTGGTTAGTTGAAAATCCACATGATTTCGCAAATCGGGTATGGAATGGTGAGCCGGTTAGAAAAATGAAAGACAAGAATGGTAAACTGATGACTGATACTTATCTAAAAGATAGGGCTGTCCTTGAATTTCCTTGGATGAAAGATGTTTACGAAGAAACATCTGGCTTCATCCACTTTAGCAATAAACACATTATGAATGCGACCAGTGTCTCCAGTAAAAAAGAAAACACGTTAAACACCTGCATAAGTAAAACTGATTATAATATTTCCAACCAATCTAAACTTGAGGCTATTATTTGTATGATTGAAATTTCCAACTGTATCGCCCATCGCGTTTCAGGGTGGATTGAAACCAAGAGGTTTGATTAATACTCCTGCTTTCTATTTAGAACATTATTCCCGTTTGAGTAAAAACAAAAAACCATGAATGATATTGAAAGAATACGTCAACTTGACGATGAGATTTTTGAAGAGTTTCAAAAATACTTTGAAAAAATTGAGAGTAGTAATTTTACCAAGCTTTATCCTAAGACCGCTATTATCCTACAATTGTTGGATATAGGTGCAACTTTTATCAAGAATTCGATACTCGATAACTGTGAGACTGATAATTATTATGCAGTAAAAATTCTGTATAGATGTCTGATCGAGCATTATCTTAAGTTTCAGTTCATTTTCACCAAATGGGGCATGTCCAAAACCGACGACTTTTCAGCTGAATATTTGGACTATAGCGACGCACGGGAAGTTTTGGATTCAATTAAAGCGAGAGTTTCAGAACATCAGTTGTATGATCCCGATTATAAGATTGCCAACTGGGACAGTTTTTTGACGACGCATCCTATGTTTAAATCCAAAACCCGTAAGCAGGTAGATATTGAATCCCAGAAATACACATTCAAAAACGTGATCCGGTTTCTCAATGAAAAGTATACGGAAGGCAAGCATGATCTATCTTCTCACCTGGGCAAGTTTATAATTGAATATTCGGAACTTTCCTCCTTCGTTCATGGAGGAACAAAGTCTTATCAGGAACTGATGTCTATGCAAAGTCTTTCACAGCTTGAGAAGGAATACAGCCGGATTTCTGGCCTGGCCCTGCATCAAAGCAGCTCTATAAAATTATTTAGTCTCTTGATGTACATTCAGACTGACAAGGATTTGTTCAGTAAGCACTATTTTAAAATAGACACTTTAATAAAAAAATTGTGACGGATGAAGATGGAGTCCATGCCTCTTAAGTACATATTAACTCTCAATATAACCATTAACCCTACAATTCACAGTTTTAACCCTTTTTAAATTATGAAAACCACTGGAAAATATGTCTTTGACAACAATGCCATACTCGAAAAATGCTACGACCTGCTATGTATTTATTTCTCTAATAAAGAGTTATTACGCCGCATTGATACGGTCAATACGGAATCGCCCCTTGCTCTGCTTCGGGAGAGGTTTTTTGAAGCAAAAATTAGCCGCCTTTTAATTGAAATTGCGGCTTCATTACGGGTAATGGATGATCAAATGAAAAAGTTGGCCAATAACGATGAGACTCGAATTTCATATAAATCAAAGCTTGAGTCGATCGATAAATATGAATTTGGGCTCTTTGCCCAAGAAAACCTAACCTTGAGAAAGACTTGTAACAAAATCATTCATTCTGAGTCTTTTGAATTTCACCTTAGTACAGGAGAAGAAGCGCACGAACTTGATTATGATTATAGACTAGGTTTATCTGAAAAAAATATTGAATGGAAGTATCCCGGAGGCTACATACGACTCTCGGGAAGCCTAGGCAGAAAGGACTGGCATGTGCTTCTCGATGTTGAGATATTCGTAACCGCGGTCTCTGATTTATTTCTGCTGCGCGACTAGTTTAATCGCAGCAAGTTTCGATGACGAATGCCAAAATACGAATTACGACAGATCAAATGCTTGGTTTGTTTTTCATGCAAATTGAACTTCTTTATTTTTTCTCTTTATTTCCTGATAAATTTCATTAAAGAAATAGTCAGCAGCCAGCATATTTTTCATCCCTAATTTAAATGCAATCTCCTTAACAATACTATTGTACTCTTCATAATCTGCTCCATTAAAGCTTTGGGAATGTGATTTCAAGTTAACACCCCCTTCATCTCTCAATACAGTTATTGGATTTCGGTTTATGTTAGCCAATTTTTCCGGCGCATAGGTCATCATAATCTCGCCAATAAAATTTGGACCGACACGATATATCGATTTGCTGATTTCTTTTGCTTCTTCATAGATATCTCCAGGAGACTTGTGTAGATTGTCTTTAATGTTGCGGACTAGTTTACGAAACCCTTCCTGCTGATTAAATATCTTTTCCTTTCCCCTATACATCCCATTCGAATACCAAAGACCTATCATTTTTGACTTTCCAACCAATTCTTCTATTAAATACTTAAACTCCTCAATTGGGTGTGTTTTTAGAATAATTTTATCCAAAACATTCTTTGCCTGCATATAGTATTTTTCCTTTTCTGTAATACCTTTTTTTATTTGCTTTTTGTCTAGTGAATCAAAATGCGATTTCAATTTATTTAAGTCGTAAAATAAATTGGTACTTAAATCCGGAATCTTATCCAACTCATCATGTATTTTTTTCTGTTTCAGATAGTATTCGCGGTAAATACTAATAATTCTATCAGTCAGAATATCCGCATTATCAGGGCTAACACAATTCATAAAATGAGCATATGCCTCTTTCCAAACTGGGTCATTTATTGAACATTGCACATACAATGACGATTCGTTATTATTATTCAATCCCCCTTTTGTAAGATTTGCTGAGCCTATAATTAGGTGCCCCTTACCTTTGACAACGAACATATACAGCTTTGGATGGAAAATCTGTTTTGAATCCATCCTATTCAAATAAGCAGCCTTGTTGTCATCCTTTGCCATCTTTAGCAATTCAGCCAACGCGTCAGGCTCAGTAAGGCCAAAATTTGCTCCAGCAATGACCCTAAATTTCTTCACTTTTGAAAGCTGTTCTTTGATTAATTTAAGACCAGAGGTCTTTAAAAATGCAACCATGATGTACGCCTCATCCGCAAGGGTTATCAGCTCACTGACTTTGTCAAGGTGTGTAGAAGATTCGGAATTAGATAAAAACTGGAGCATAGGTTTTGTGTTTTATGCGTTATCGTCAGCATTCTTTAATTTCATAAATGTTTCAGCAAATTCAGCAGCAAAATCAGCACTCTGCGTCACTGTGACTGTTTCATCATTGTATTGAGCTTTTACTGTCCAATTGTAAGAACCATGCACTACTGTCCTCAAATCTATTATACAAAACTTATGGTGCATCAGATTTTTGTATCTTCCTTTTGGTGCCTTATAATAAGCTTCGAATACTTTTAATACGCTTTCTTTTAAGCCCGCATTGATATCGTCGTCCTGAGTTACAATTTGAATATTTAATCCTTCCTCCTTCTTCTTCCTAAGCTCAGTTAATAGTTCTTTATCAGTCAGCCATGCTACAGCAACCCAAATTAAAAATTTTGCTTTCCTTATTTCTTCAATAATTTTTGTTCTGTTTTCTTCAAAATGGGCTGCGACTACCGCTTGCTCAGGGACAATAGCTCCACTTATCTTGTAAGTACCTTTACCAACATCCACAAGCTCGAAATTATCCTCAGCCAAGATCGTGTTCAATTCGGATATAGCATCATCAAACATTTGGGGATTACTCAAAAAATGAACCTTGGAGGCGATAATTTCGATTAACTTTTGTAGTTCGCCGGTACCATTTATCTCTTTCATTTTTTCAAAAACATAATTCTTCCGGCTAAGACTTCCAGGCATCCCTCCGTTCTGAAAGTCATAAATATCCTTGAATCCCACTTCATTAAAAAGCTTCAATATTGCAGTTCCATTCATATATGGGAATGGCCCTTCATCACCAATTATTCTGGTTTTTAATCTGTCAAGGGTTAAGAGCGAGAGCTTCATGGAAACAAATTTATGATTTAAAATACGTGTATTGTTATAACTATTAAAATCGTGCCTTTACTCTTATAGCATCAATTTTTAAATCGATAATTAGAGGCACTCCAATTTGCATTTGAGCTCCAATAATACTTTGGTCTTTCTCAATTCTCAAGAGCTTCATTTGCAAGCAATAACTGCGTTTTTAAAAAACTTCTTTTAAATACTCTCGTAAACAAAGAAAAACCGATCTGAACTAATCCTAAGTCCACGGCATAAAGCTATAATTGTTGAAAGCTCAAGGTTTACTTTTCCAGCAGTGATTCTTTGTACATGAGCATACTCCAGCCCGGCAGCTGCAGCAAGTTTATGGATACTCATTCCCTTTTCTTCAATCAGCAGTTTTATTGCCTTGCCAAATTTTATCTGTATTTCCTCCTTAGTATCCATTAGGGCCAATCTCCATCTTTTTGAAAAAATAATTGGCGTACGTTCATACATCACTTTAATTTTATTTGTTATATTAGTAGAAATGATTTTACAAACCGCTTTTACTAATGATGAAAATTGAAAACAACAGGGTAATCATTGAATTCCCTGATTTGCGTGGCTTTGAAGAAGATATTCTATTCAGACTGCCAACAGAGTTATGTAAGTTGCTTCAGTGTGCGACCATACTGCAGGTTGAACACGATTGGGAATTAGATTCTACGTTTTACAGCGTCTATTCTCTATTGGGTGCAATAAATCCAAGTATGGGCCAGGTAAGAACACTTCATTTTTGCGACGCCTCTGTTGGTTCAGACCTTGATGATTAAACTAAATGGCATAGAAATAATTTTATGAAGAAAGTTTGGGTAATGGGAGACATTCACGGTGCGAACATAGCGTTGAGGCAGTGTCTGGAGAGATCAGGGTTCGATTATGAGAATGACATCCTTATACAGCTTGGCGACGTTACCGACGGGTATCCAGATGTATATGAATGTGTAGAGGAATTATTGAAAATTAATAATCTCATTTCTATTAAGGGTAACCATGATGAATGGTTCAGAGAATTTATTGAAACTGACTTTCATCCTTTCTACTGGACTTATGGCGGTAAAGGGACGCTCATCTCCTATTTGAAAAATGCTGGCAAAGATGGCCGCTACTTTGCTACCGGAAGTGGATTCAAAACTTCATTAGAATCTTCCGACATTCCTGATACACACAAAGATTTCTTTAGAAACCAACGGTTACATTATATCGACGATAAGAACCGCTGCTTTGTTCACGGAGGTTTTGTTCGGGATGTTCCTTTTATTCACCAGGCGAAGTCCGAATACTACTGGAACCGGAGCTTATGGAGAGAGGCCCTGGAGCAGCATGAACACGGGGCCAATACATTTACCATTGCAACAAAATTCAGTGAGATCTTTATAGGTCATTCTCCCACCACACACTGGGGAACAGACAAACCATTAACGGCTTTCAATATTACCAATTTAGACACCGGAGCCGGGCATTCAGGTCGTTTAACGATTATGAATGTGGAAACCAAAGAGTTCTGGCAATCAGATCCGTTATTGGAACTATATTCTGAGAATTACAGGGACTGACCCTATAAACTCCTGAAATGGGACTCTGACACAATGTGGGGGAAAGCATGGCGACAGCCGGATAAATTTTTATATCCGGCGGCCATAGCTTGACTTATTTCTCTCAATTTCCTAAAGTTGGTTTTTCTTCATGATTTCTAACCTACGCTCTGGATAGGTTAACGTTGCCTCCGAAATAAGAATATCAGTGCCAATTAACTGAGCTTTTATTGTTAGAAACAACTCCTTTACACCGGTTGCTCCCATGAAATATTTATGGATTAAAAAACTTGGATTGTCCCATGATTCCTCATCAAACATTGGAATTTCTACAGTTTCTGTTTTATCCGGCCCAACTTTGCTGTTATCATTATACCTCGCAACAAGCTTTGCTTTTCCACTAGTGACAACCCTTACCAGATCGACTTTAATTGCGCCCAGAGTTTTCTTGAATTCATTAGATACTACAGGAAAATTTAATTGTGTAGCCTTATTTGAAGGGCTTAGTCGTAAAGTGTCTACATTCTTTCCCAGCATATTGATGTAATAATTTGAAGGGCCATAGTTTTCTGAGATCTTGGCAACTTGAATTACGTAATATACCTCCGGATTATCAACCACCGCAGACATTACATGCTTTGTGGCAAAATTCACACTATCCACCATCTTTATTATATTAAGTGCGCTGGCGTCACTTATAGCTGAAAATTCTTTGATGCCATCCAGTAATTTTGCCGGTTCCAGCTTTGCGTTTGTTTCCTTCTCCAAAATAATCTTAACGCTATCTGCCTTGAGGGCGCTATACACAAATGTGCCCGCCTTTAAGCTGTCCCATCCGGTGATGATATCTGTCTTCACTACATTTTTCGCATCAATAGTAATTTTTTTGACCGACTTACCGACGAAGAATTTGAGACCCAAGGCCATACTTCGTTGGAATTCCATCTTTTGACTTGTTGATGAGGTTTCATCTTTGAACCGAATATCCGGAGAGTTTAGAACGCCGGATATGGTAACCTGTTCCCCTTTCTTTTTGAGAAACTGTTTTCCTACAACGTTTGCCTGCATAGGTTCGTAAGTAAACCATATTGTGTTTTGCGCCTGGGCGATAAGTGATGATAGTAATACACCAATTATTAGAATTAGCTTTTTCATTTGAGAGCGATTTTGGTTAAATGACTGATAGTTACAGATTTTAAATACTAAAATAATCATTTATTGCACAATGTTATCAACTAAACGATAACATAATATAGATGTAAGCTGCCATTCGTTTCCCAGTGCTATGCATGAAATTCTGCTGGTTATTCTTGTTGGTGAACGTTCCGAAGTATTGCCTGCTATTCAAGGGCAGGTTTTTTTATTTATTCCCCTACTCATCTCCCAGCGACATAAATCCGAGTCGGCTGCTTTATAAAACCCTTCTATCAGCTTAAAAGGAAGAATGGGAGACGGCTCCGCCGGATCATTTTTCCATTCGAAAGGGTGAAAAAGGGCAGCGAAGATAATGACCGTAAGAACCTGGGGGCTCTTAATGGCCACACTGCCGTGCGGCCACCCTTCGGGACTTATTCCCCCAGGAATTCTTCCTGGCCATTCCTTTTCAGCTTTCTTTTTTACCCTTTTTTCTTTGAAAAAATGCTCTCCGGGACGGGCCGGGTGGAAAGGACAAAAGCGAGAAAAACAGTATTAATCACACTTAAAAAAAACAGTTATGAAAATCACAGGAAGAATTACAGCAAACGCAACAGTAAACACTACAACGAACGAAAAACAGGTGGTCAATTTTTCAATTGCAATCAACAACGGTGGTTACAGAAAGGACGGGGAGTATAAAGAACTGACCACATTTGTGAACTGCTCCTATTGGCTGGACATGGCAGCAGCCGGGAAACTTCAAAAGGGCGTTGAAGTTCAGCTTAAAGGACACATGGGGCTACACGTTTACCAAAACAGGCAAGAGCAATATACCGCGGGGTAATCACCTTCAATGTCACCGAATACAAAATTAAATCCATTCCTAAATCATTGCAGGGCGCACAGACTACAATCCTTAACAATCCTGTACCGGATTTATCACATGCAGTAACAGCAGACGATCTCCCATTTTAATCTGGCACTTACAAACAACTAAATCAAAAAGCAACTAAAACTCAAATATCATGGCACATAACATTTTTTTAGACGAGCAAACAGGCAAACATTCTTTCTTTTCTGTAAAACAAAAGGCATGGCATGGCCTCGGCAAGATTGTAACAGAACATCCCACAAGCGAAGAAGCAATAGTACATGCGGGACTGGATTATGAAGTGGTTAAAACTCCGCTTTACACCTTCGGCAATTCCCTGTCAATTACAGAAAACGGAATTGAAACGGTAGAGGCACAGGTTTCTGTCCCTGACTATTTCGCCACGATGCGCACAGATAACAACTCAGTATTGGGCGTAGTCGGCAAGGATTACGAGGTGGTACAAAATGCGGATGCGTTCAGCTTCTTTGATGCTATTGTAGGTGGTGGCGATGGTATTTTATACGAGACTGCAGGGGCGTTAGGTAAGGGTGAACGCATTTTCATTACGGCAAAATTGCCGGACTATATTCGCGTGGGTAATAACGATATGATTGAAAAATACCTGTTCCTTACTACTTCCCACGATGGTAGCGGAAGCATTACAGCAGCCTTTACTCCTATCCGCATCGTTTGTCAGAATACGCTGAATGCGGCACTGAAAGGAACAACGGGCGCAATAAAAATCAGGCATACTGTTAACGCCAAGCAGCGGTTAGATCAGGCACACAGGATTTTGGGAATGACTAATACCCTGACCATCGAAATGGAAGGAATCTATAACCACTGGGCGAACGTCCGCATAACAGACAAAGACTTGCAAAGGCTTATTCAACTGGCAATGGTTCCCAACAAAGAAACCTTAAACAATCTCCTTACCGGAAAAATAGACGATTTATCTACGCTCTATAAAAATACCTGCAACGATGTTTACGAGTACGCAATGTCAAGCGAAAGTCAACAACTGGAAACCACTAAAGGAACAGTTTTCGGGGCTTACAATGCAGTAACAGGTTATTTCCAGAATGTACGGAAGTTCAAGAATGACGAAGCAAAAGTACAGTCCCTTTTAATGGGCGGTACAGGCCAGCTTCGCAGTCAGAACACCTTTAACCTCTGCAATGATTTTGCAAAAAGTGGAAGCGACATTTTTCAGTTTAACTAATCCCATCACAGGCAGCCACGTTAAGTGGCTGCCTTAAAACAAAATCTTATGAAACCGTTACACAATTTGGACAATACAGGAAAAGGGCGATTATTGGCGGAGTTGTTCCCCCTTGAAATCCCCCGGATTATAGCTTATATGAAAGAAGCCTACGCAAATATGGTGAATCATGAGCAGCAGATTAAGGAAGGTTGGACAAATGGATTTATTACTGCAAACTTCTGGTATCAAAATGCCGCCGAGGTCATGAAGGTTTTGGATAAATGGAAAAATCCTGAAGTGGTAAGTATTCGTGTGTTCAGCGACCAATTATTTCATGATCTGAGGGCAATCTACACCATCGACTGCATTGTCAAATATGCAGAGGACAAATGCGATTATCCCAAGTTCCAAAAAATGGTAAGTATCCTATTCGATTATGAACCTAAAAAACCGAAAAATGGCGAATTGGTGTGATAATATCGTGGAGTTCTTCGGGGAAGATTGGGCGGTAGCAATGGTTATGCAGCTATTTGAAGAGATGATGGAACGGGAGAAAGTAAATCCGGGACAGTTGCCCTATTTCATTGATTCCAAAGACGGTCATTTCTGCGGTATAAATATCACAGGTTCAAAGGTGACCTATGAAACGAGTTGGTATCCCAATACAGGGGTACTACTCACTGTGGCTGATCACTATCAGGTTTCTTTCCGGCTCATTTTCGAGGAACATACCAATTGCATTTATGGTGCAGCCAGGTATCGCAACAGGGAACTGGATGAATTGGAATTGAAGTACATCGAATACGAGAAGTATTTCCAAAACAAAGATACCGGGTTATGGCACTACGAAGGATTAAAGTATAACAGTGAATGGGAAATTTTAGAAATGCTAATGGATAGAAAACGCTTCAATCAATCCGTACTGAGTAACCATCCACCTCAAAACAATTAGCAACTATGTATATCACAGATCAGAACGGTAAACAGGTAGAGGTCACTGACCTGAAAGCAGCAATAAAACAGGCAAAAATGTTCAAAGGCTTGCGTCACGTTGATGCTTCACCGGAAAGAGCATCTGCCGATGACCAGATACAGGCTTACTGGCAAGACATCTATGAAAAACTATTGCAGCTACAATCAAATTAAAATCAACTTAAAAATTAGCAATCATGAGCAGATATCTTTTGCAATCACACTTGAGCATACTTGAGTTTTCAAAACAAAAACAAGTATATCCTACAAGCGTTTATAGCGCGATCAAGGCCGGAAAAATAAAGCCCGATTTCGTGGGACAAGGCTGTATTAAAATGATCGACCTCGATAAATACCGGGATTACAAATTTGGGATACACAACTACGACAAGACCGCTTTAAACAATTGGTTTGAAAGTATTACCCCGCAAAGTAAAAAACAGAAACCTACAACACAAAACAAAAAGTCATGAGCACATACAACACAGACCCTCAGTTTTACGGATATATATTCCTATCAATTGGCATTATTATCCGGTATGTTATTCATCGCAGAAGGTTCAATAGACGCAACGTAGCCGGGCTTTACGGCTTTAGCTCCTTTGAGCATAGGGTAATTATCCCCTTAATTGAATTTGTCTTTAAATGGGCTGCAAATGCGCTTATCCTGTTAGGAATTTTCATGGCAATAAAATGGTAAACTAAAATACAGAATTATGATAAGGACTTATGACATCACGAACGACTTTGCCGATTGGTGTTACAACCGGGCTGTTGATGCAGCACATAAGAGAGACATCGGCCTTGTCTTTTCCATGATTTCCGCTCTGGAAAAGCATATTGAGTATAATCTGAGTAACCGGAAATTCAAAAGCCAGGCATCAGTTGCCAAATCAAGGGTTAAAGACCTCATGAAAGCAATGAAGAGCCAGAAATATTTGGAACTGGAATACTGCGGTCAGGAATTTGTTGACAAATGGAATGCAGATAAACAAAGAAGGATTGATTATTTAAAATCATTAGGTATTGAAGGCGAAATTTAAAACAAGAAACTATGGAAACGAATTTTTTTCAGCAGATCGAAGCGTTACAGCCTGCAAAGAACAGCGAATGGCTGATCGTGATCAAAAATATAGAAGGACAGCAAATTGTCTCAGTGCTATATAAGGACGAATCTTGTGGGGATAATGCCCGTAAGATCATTCCTCCTCTGACTTTTAATGAATCTCCCCAACGAATAGATCAATGTTTTTTTGAGGATATGCATTCGGCTTTTTCCAAGACTTTCGGAATTTTCAACAACATGGAACATTACCTTAAACAACAGGAGAAAGCACAACTGGAATCAAAAATGGAAAAGGACAAAGAAAAGAAAACCAAACTTGAGAAAACTCCTAGCGAACAACTTCCGGTAAAGACGGACAGAGAGAAGAAATATGAAAATGGGCTTAAACTGGCTGCTGACCTTGAAGCGCAAGGGAAATACCAGGATGCGTGGATGAAAGTTCCTGACCCGGCAGATTACCCTGAACATGTTGAGTTTCTGAGGAAACGCAGGGAAGAAATTTCTATAAATTTTCCACCAAGTCTTTTTAGTTAATCCATAAATATTACTGCTATGATAATCGCATCAGAAAAAAAACGGGTATTCATTTACAAAGACACCCAATTATCAGACCCTTCAATAAACCTGAGTAAAGAAGCGGTTTTGAATTTTTACGCCAACACTTACCCCGAATTGAATAATGCCACCATAGATGGGCCGGAAATTAAAGACACAGAACTGCATTATAAATTTCTAAGCACACTTGGCACAAAAGGATAAGCATGAAAAAGACCAAGCAAAAAACAGCAAGAATTTTAGAAACTGAAAAAGACTGGAAATTATGGAGACACTACAATCAGTTAGGCCGTTGCGCAGAAGCACTAAACGACCTGAGAAATGCAAGCGAAATAAAGCGAGAACAGCAACGGAGCGCACCAATTTGTTTGTTGCCGATGCTTTATTGAAAACTCAGTTTTTGCCAATTGTAAAGGACAGTGGCCAGTTGGAAAACTTTCAGCAAAAGGAGAAGGATTTCTTCTCCTCTTTCCACAACATAACTACCTTTTATAAAATCCCAAAAGCGAATTTCAAAAGTGTGGCATATCCCTATAACGTTGCATTAGCCCATCAACACGTTAATACCTGCCTTAGTCAATTAAGATGCCACGATCAGGTAATTATTGTGGCCACAGATGCAAATCCATGTTGCCTTGCTACCGTGAAAAGCTACAATACTAATCGTACGCTCTACTATATTCCGCTAAGCCCATTGGTAGACTTGCAAAGAAATCCTGCCAAACATCAGCAGTACAACCTTTTGCTTTCTGTATATGCGTACTTGTTTCAGGTGGTCAGGCTCCCGTCTTATCAAAGCGATGATTATATGTCCGGCTGCCATGAAATGCTGAAAGAGTGGGTGGTTTCTGACCCCGATGAATGGGAGGATGATTCGTTTGAAAATGCGATGTCAGAATTTAAGATGGCTGAATATTTTGGAGAGAGGCTGCGCAAACAAATGAAACATCCTTACCATTTAGCAAAAATGAAAGAACGGATTGAATCCATTATACCGCGATCTGAATGGGATTTAGAATTGGTTAATGTAGCCGAATCAGCCCACCTGTTGTACGTGGATTTTCCAAAGCGAACATTCTATGAAAATATTGTTCCTGACCTTTTCAGTTATGATGAGGACAACGTAACATGCGCTGACCAATATCTTTCATTTATATGGTCTGCAAAAGGTTGGCTGTACGATCAGGTAGTGGAATATGTAAATTCCGCGACACAGGAAGACAATTACCTGGAGGAGCCAATGCTTGTTTCTCTTTTCAATAGCAAAACGCCAACAGTATCGGACAACCTTGAATTTGAAAAACGTCTTTTTGACCTGTTAGGCGATATAATTGACCTTACCTATTTATTTAAGCCATGAATAATATCACGAGAGAATTTGAGCAAATTTTTGCTCCCTATAAAGCCTTGCTGATTTATAAAACATTGAAGCAGGACAATGAAACCTATGTGGAAGCCTATGACGTCGATCAAAATGGTTTCCCGATTAACGCTCATCCGCTATCCATTCAGGAATCTGTTTCCCTTGCCCAATCCCTTGCCTCCTCAAAGGAGCTAAAGAACAATTACCTGCAATGCAAGGGGCTATTGCCGGGAAATTTGATCTATCTGGATTTGGACTTTTCCGGATATGCCGTTTGGTTCACACCTCCGCAAAAAGTTCAGCTTTATTTCAAAGATCATTTGGGGATTCCCTGCGGACAGGCACATATCCCATCACTGATCTGGAAAGCGGATAAAAAGGCGGTCAGCGTTTTTGCACATAAAGGACAGGAAAGACCATCGCTCAACAACGTTTTATATGTTGCACCCTTTTTCAATGTGGATTCTAATGGAAATGTTTGCATGGGAAACGTCGATGTTGATTTTTCCCAGGGCTATTTCCTTGAAGACTTCATAAGAAAATGGGAATCTAATTTTTTTGGTTCTTACTTCAGTCATACACTTGGCGGTCACAGTTTAGCAAAAGGAAACATCGTTCAGTTATGGCAGCGGTTGATGGGTAGTGGGAAGACCTTTCCTGAATCCCAACTTGTAAAAACAAAACTTACCCTTAAATCACTTTTGAAATGAAAAACTTACCTCCAATGCATTTCGTCCATCACTACCTGATTAATCCGACCAATCCCGTTAAGGTAAACCTGATCGGTGCGGGCGGGACAGGAAGCTATATGATTATGGAATTGTCAAAAATAAATTTAGCAATGCTCAAACTCGGGCATCCCGGCTTGCAGGTAACCATGTGGGACGGTGACATAGTTACGGAAGTTAATACAAGCCGGCAGCTATTTGCAGAATCCGAAATTGGCCTGAACAAAGCCGTTGCAAAAATAAATGCTGCAAACCGTTCGCGGGGAACAAACTGGAAAGCCATTCAGCAGCCATTCAAAAATAATCACCTCCCCTTTTTACCCGAAAATGGGGCAAACATTTATATAAGCTGCGTTGACAAAATCAAATCAAGGTTTGAAATTGCCAGAATCCTTAAAAAACTAGCCGTTCAAAATCTTCAGAGCAGAGACAGACCACTTTACTGGATTGACATGGGTAATGCAAAAGACACAGGGCAGGTATTCCTGTCAACTGTTACCGAAATCCGGCAACCGGATTCCAAATTGTACCAGACAGTCAGCAACCTGCCATTTATCACCGTAGAATTTAAAGACATGCTTCGGAGTATGTCTGATGATAACGAACCAAGTTGTTCGCATGAAGATTCGCTTAAAAAACAGGGCTTGCATATCAACTCGGCAGTTGCCAAATTTGGGGCTTCTTTACTGACGGATATGTTTCGGGAAGGAATGACCCAATACAGGGGGATTTACCTCAATCTGAGCACTTATACCTCCCAGCCTGTGAAAGTCGCGTAATGTGGCGCTAAATCGCCGCAAAAACTACTCCCTGCGTTCCTGGGGAGCAGTTTTTGCGCTTCAAAATAGGTGCCGCAGGCATCCCGGTTGACCATTTCTAAATGGGCAAAACAACCGGGATGCCTGCGGCGCAGTAGTTTTATGGATAATTTACCAGCTCTGCTTTAAAAATACGAAAGAATAGTTCTCATATCTGCAAGCTGTTTGATTTGAGATCGACTTTTCAGGCCACTGCACTCCCATAATTAACAAGTAGCTGGTAGATTGCATTAAATATTTTATAGTGCCCTGGTCTAAAATTCTTGTTTTTTTCATTTTTGATTTAAATATCAAAATCATTACGTTAATTAGAATGAAACTATAAAACCTTTAAACAGAAAAAAGATTTCCGTTGTACACAATAAAATCATATAATTGGATATTATATTATGAACTATTACGCTCAATCAAATGACAAGACCAAGACCACGCCGGAATTTTATCTCGAAAGCAATTCTTAAATATAACGACTGGCAGGAAAGAGAGCGAAGAAAAATATCTGGCAATATCGACATTACTGCATTCTTTGCTGTTTCTACGCTGTTTTTAATACTGTCAGGTTTCCTGTATTTACAATTTTACTACGAAAAATTTCAGGTTACATATTTCAGTTACTACACGTTAGAGGATTCCTTTAACGTCCTGTATGAAAAGGGAGTGTTATTGTATTTTATCCTGGTTATTTTGGGCATGGCCATTATAACTGTTCCTGTAGCAATCTTGTTCATTAACTCAAAAATTAAAGAGCATCTTAAAAAAAACCTGGTGATTCCCTTGTCAACCATTTTAGGGGGTCTGATATCTTTCTTCTCCTTCACAGCCCTAAGCGGCTTTCCCTGGTTTATGGGATGTATTGCGGCGGTTCCAACAATGCTCATAACCTTGCTTATTTTCTACGTTGATCTCCGGTCACTTTATCTGTTTCCCATCTTACTTGGTATGATGATGTTGCTGCTCGCAAAAGCGGATGGGAATCGTGTAGAAGAAGATCGTCTGACTTTTAAACTGTCACTGCAAAACGGAGAAATACCTATGGTTGAAAAGGACAGACATGTATTCTGGATTGGTACCACAACAAAAAATATCTTTTTATTTAACGACTCCAGCAGGCAGGTAAGGATTATTCCTGTATCCCTTATTAAAGAGATTACCTTCACCAGAATAGAAGGAAAAAAAGCTAAGTAAAAAAGAACGAGCCTGCAGCAATACAGGCTCGCTCTTTTTTACCCCGGTAAAGATTTCAATTTGTCATTTAGTTCTGTGATACCCGCTTTTTCTAAACACAAAGCTGACAAGACCTGCAACTCTCCAATGGCTTCCTGAGATGCCAGGTCGAGATACTTCGTGCCCTCCTTTTCTTCCAATCCCAGTCCTCTCTCAACAGCCTGGCTGAGCAATAAGACATTTTTTCTGCTCAGCTTTAAATCTACCTTAACCTGATCATTCATTCCTGGGATACACAAAAGTGTGTCATAAACCACCTCCATTTCTTTCTTCGTCATCATAATTTAATTGTTTAATCCTGCAATAATTATCTCTACAAAAGTAGCGCCTGCGAAGGATTTGCTGACGTTCAGAATTTGAACGTCATGATGATTTAAATGACCCTGATCATAATTTTGTTTCACTTTATTGAAAACGTAGAAAGGGAATTGTGATGAAGAAGAACAATAAAGAGCACTGGCCTTCTTGTGAGCAGGTCAAGGCTTATGATATCGTGGAATATCTCCAAAGTTTGGGTATTCGGGCTGTCAGGCAAAAAGGATGTGATCATTGGTATCTATCTCCATTAAGAATGGAAAGAACTGCCTCATTTAAGGTTAACCAAAGAATGAACCGATGGTTCGATTTCGGTTTGGGGCAAGGTGGTAATCTTGTAGATTTTGGCATAACATATTTTCAGTGTACGGTTAAAGAATTTCTGCAAAGGTTCGGCGAAACTAACCAGACAAAATATTCAGAATCTCCAGAACGCCTATTGTTCAAGAATACAACGTTTGAAAGTGTAGCTATTTCGGCGAAGAAACCTCTATATCATCCCGCACTGATTTCTTTTTTGCTCAGCCGCCGCATTCCTACTGAATTGGCGACAAAGTATTGTCAGGAGGTAAACTTTGAAATCTCAGGCAAAGCATATTTCGCTCTGGGATTTGCTAATCAGTCAGGAGGCTACGAACTAAGAAGCAAATATTATAAGGGAAGTTCAACTCCTAAAGACTTCACATACCTGAATTACGGAAACCGGAAAATTCGGGCTTTTGAGGGCTTCTTTGATTTTATGTCTTTCTTGGTATTATTCCCAACACTAGATTCCGACTTTTTAATTCTGAATAGCCTCTCCTTTTTTGAGCGTGCAAGAGTTACGCTGGAAACCTACTCAGCCATAGAACTTTTCTTCGATAATGATGCCTCTGGTCAAAAATGCAGTCGCTATGCGATTTCGCTAAGTGATAGGTATGTAGACCGATCTGCGTTATACCTAAGCTATAAAGACCTCAATGACTATCTCTGCGCTGGTAAGAAAATCTACAGCCATGATCTTGTTCTTCCATTTAAGCCTCCCTAAAACTTTGGCTGAGATACTAAACAAGAAAGCAAACTATAATAAAATTAAGCTAAGGGGGCATTCCTGGTCTCCCTGAATACGGCAAGATGTACAGTTGTTTCACAACTGCTTCTTGCTGCCCTTACTCCGGAGTCGTGGGCAGGACAATGAGTGCCTGCAAAAGATTATTACCTGTGCAAATGATAATGTGATGAAAGAAAAGAATAATCGAACAAAATGGGTGCATGTGCGCCTTACCGAAGCAGAACATCTGCTCATTCAAAAACAATTCAAATCTACTACCGAAAGACAATTCAGCAATTACGTCCGTAATATAATTCTGAAAAAACCGGTGTATGCGGGTGTTGTCAATCAATCCCTGAAGGACATCATGGCTGAGCTTTTCGAAATGCGAAAGGACTTTAATGGCATTGCCAATAACCTGAATCAGGTGGTACATAAACTGCACACTTTGGACCGGCATCAGGAGATAAAAGCCTGGCTGTTGTTGTTCGAGATTGATAAGAAATCCTTACAAAAAAGCATGGAGGATATGCGGGTTTATATCAATAAAACTGCTGACAAATGGTTGCAATCGTAGGGCAGGGTGAGTCCATTAGCAGGAGCTTTTATTATAATGAGAATAAGGTTGGTGAAGGTGTTGCCAAATTAATTCAGGCCCAAAACTATCCAAGAGATAGCCAGGATCTGACGCAAAACATGAGGCTTGGTATGTTAACCAAGTTAGCGGCGTTGAATACCAGGACACAGGTAAACAGTCTGCATATCAGCCTGAATTTTGATCCTAACGAAGTGTTTTCAGAGGCGAAACTAAGCGAAATCGCAGCCTCCTATATGGATAAAATAGGCTTCGGTAACCAGCCATATTTGGTATACCAACACTTCGATGCCGGCCACCCGCACGTACACATCGTAACAACGAATATTCAGGCAAATAGCAAGGCTATAAACCTGAATCTCATTGGAGCGTTAAGGTCGGAACCTGCCCGTAAGGAAATTGAAATAGCCTATGGATTAACCAAAGCTGAAGATCAGAAATCCGTTGATTATGAATTGAAATCAGCATTCTCCAGCCGGGCACAATATGGCAAATCAGAATCCAGGAAAGCCATAGCAAATGTTCTCAACTCAGTTTTGAAAACGTACAAATTTGGCTCTCTAGCTGAATTTAATGCCGTTCTAGGACTGTATAATGTCAAGGCAGACCGTGGCTCTGAAAATTCAAGGACTTACAAAAAACATGGACTGGTCTATCATATCCTAAATGCTGAGGGAATGCCTATTGGTGTGCCTATTAAAGCCAGTCTGTTTTACAACAAACCTACATTGAAAGACCTCGAATCCAGGTTCCCAGCTAACGAATTGGCGAAGGACAAACAAAAGTCGAAAGTCAGAAATGCTATTAATTCTGTATTTCAAAAAACTGATGGAATTTCTCTAAATCAGTTCGTTGGTGAATTGAAAAAAGTCGGGATCGATGTTGTGTTACGCGAAAATTCAGATGGTATTATTTACGGTATCACCTATGTTGACCACAAAAATAAATGTGTGTTTAATGGCAGGCCCTTGGGACCGGATTATAGTGCAAAGGCAATTCTTGAACGCTGCAACCAAACAAATTTTTCTGCTTTAACAACGCAGATCTCCATGGAGAATTCAAATAAGCAGCAGCCAGGCTACGCCGGAAATGCCCATCTGTATGCCCCTCCTTTTCATAAAAATCGACATGACCCAGTTCCTTCCGAAAAGGATCTGCTTGAGGAATTGTGGCAGGTCGAAATGGGCGCCGACGGGCTTCCCTACGAGTTAAAAGGCAGAAAGAAGAAAAGAAAGAAACGGAAAATGAACACTTAAAAATAAGAAAAAATGGCGTTACAGACAGGTGAAAACGAACAGGCGATGAGGAAGATTCTGGATATGACCAGGTTAATGAGTATTATAATACTCTTCATTCATTGTTACTACTATTTATATGCTGCATTCGAGTTGTGGCAGCTAACCATACCTCTTACAGATCGTTTGTTGGGTAACATTCGCAATACCGGATTGTTCAACAACTTTCATAACTCAAAGCTGATAGCACTGGCATTTTTATTCATCTCACTCCTGGGTGCAAAGGGTAAGAAGAAGGAAAAGTTAAGCTATAAAATTGCATTACGTTACCTATTTACCGGGTTGTTGCTATATTTTATAAGTTATGCTTCCCTCCTTTTACAAATCAGTATTGTGTTAAAGGCAATTTTCTACATTGGTGTTACTGGTTTGGGGTTCCTTCTTATTCTTTCCGGTGGTACACTTTTTACCAGAATTATTAAGGATAACCTTGCTGATGATCCCTTTAATTCAGAGAACGAAACCTTTCCTCAGGAAACCCGCCTGATTGAAAATGAATTCTCCGTAAACCTTCCCACACGCTTCCGGTATAAGGGAAAAGTCCATAGCGGATACTTGAATTGCATATCACCACAACGTGGCGTAATTGTCCAGGGTTCTGCTGGCAGCGGAAAAACGGCGTTCTTTTTGCGCCATGTAATTACCCAAAGTCTCGGAAAACCAGAGCCTTTCAGTGCCCTGATATATGATTTCAAGTTCCCGGACCTATCGGTCATCGCTTATAACCATTGGCTTAAAAACAAACATCGATACAAAGCTAAATCAGACTGCTACTTTATAAACTTCGATGACCTTTCGCGCACACACAGAGGAAATGTATTTGATCCTCTGGGCATGACGGATATTACCGATGCATCTGAATCAGCCAGGACAATCCTTCTCGGTTTAAATAAAGAATGGCAAAAAAAACAAGGCGATTTTTTCGTGGAGAGTGGAATAAATTTTGTCACTGCAGTCATATGGTACCTCCGAAAGTACCAGGATGGCATGTATTGTACATTGCCGCACGTACTGGAATTAATCCAGGTTGAGTTCGATCAGCTCTTCTCCATTTTAAGCCTCGAATCAGAAATTAGTGTATTGATCGGTCCGTTTTTATCGGCCTATCTCAACGATGTAATGGAGCAGCTTGAGGGCCAGATTGCGTCTGCTAAAATAGCACTAGCAAGACTGACCTCGCCACAATTGTATTATGTCCTTTCAGGGAATGATTTTTCCTTGGATATAAACAATCCTGAGCACCCTGTAGTGCTTTGCATGGGAAACAATCCTCAGAAAATAATGACCTATGGAGCAGTGCTTTCTCTATATGCTAATAGGATTCTGAAGATTATCAACCAGAAAAATAAGGTAAAATGTGCGTTGGTATTTGATGAGTGGCCAACGTTAACAGTAGACTTAAATACAGTGGTTTCTACTGGCAGGCAAAATTTAATTTGTACCTATATAGGCTTGCAGGAAGTTGCCCAGGTACGTAAAGAGTACGGTAAAGAAAGTGCTGATGTAATTATCAATATGGTTGGTAATATTATTTCAGGACAGGTGTCAGGAGATAGTGCCAAGCAATTGAGTGAGCGGATCGGAAAGATCAATCAGAACCGTACAAGTCTTTCCATCAATAGCGGCGACACTAGTATCAGTAAAAGCAAGCAGCTTGATTATGCTGTGCCAGCATCAAAAATTTCCGCCCTTTCCAGTGGTGAATTCGTTGGAATGGTTTCCGATATCCCTCAGCAAAGAATGGAATTGAAAGCTTTTCATTGCGAGATCGTTAATGATTTTGATTCGATCAACAAGGAAGAGAAAGCCTATAAACCGATCCCTATAATTAGAAAAGTAGACAATGCTATGGTTCAAAGAAACTATATTCAGATACGTGAAGATGTTCAGGATTTGGTAAGCTCCGAAATTGAACGTATGAATAATGACCCGGCGCTACAGCACCTAGTTATAAACAAGAACAAGTAGCCATATTACTTTTGGAAAGACTTACCCCTTCTAATAGCAATGTTAAACAAATGCAAAAAATTGTTTCTATTTAAAATTCCCAAGCAGTCTTCTGCATCCCTCTAAATCAATATGGATCAGTTATAGGGGATAAATAGACGCAAATTATTGAATTGATATTTGTTGGCTGATTTTGGTCTAAGGTTTTTGTCTGTAGGTTTGTATTAAATTTTTCCGTTTAATTTGTCCTATAAAACATAATATAGAATCTGATTCTGTGTTATCTTTTAATTGACCAGGTTAATGCCTTCTTTTCTGTTGTTTTCGGGCCGGATACAAACAGGAGAAGCACTTGCCCTGAATAAACTAGTGTTCGCTGAAAAACCCTCCGTGGCGAAAAAGAAAGGAGGATTTATCATTCAATTTTTTATGAAAAAAAGAATCAGTTCAATTAAAAGGCTTGAATTCATCAAACAAAATATTGTTGTTTTGACAGGTGAACAATCTATGAGAATTTTGACTGGAGCCACATCTCAAAATAGCCAGAACCATACAAATTGCACACAAAATACATCCCTGGATGCGGCAGATTGTTCGGGATTGAGAACCAATACCAATACACAGGGATCTTCAGTTGGAGTCGGTTAGTCCAGACTATCAAACCAGATTTATTTTTCCAGCATGTACAATCAATTCATGATTTCTATAGCAGAGATTATGGATAGATTGTACTTGCTTATATGCTTTATACAGCCCAAAAATGCACCCAAAACAAATATGCCTGCAATGAAATACCTAAGCGCCACTCTTACGTTCATCTTTATCCTATTTACAGGTAATTCCTACAGTCAGGTTGATGATGTGACATTTTTAATAAACAGAATCAAAGATAATTATGCTGGCTACGAGGACAAAGTAAAAGGAAATGAATTCGATAACTATGTGAAAGCCGTTCTGAGGGAAGAAAAAAAGGACACCTTCAAAATCCTGTCAAAAATTGTCATCTATTTTGAGAACCCTCACCTGCAAATATTTCATGCCAATTCACTTCAGGATATCAAAATAGACAGTACTTCATGTAAACAAAATCTTGAAAAAGTACGACACTATTTTAGCGACAATAAGAGCAAGAAGGAAGGCAGGGAAGGTTTTTATATCAATGACAAAAACAGTTCTGTATTAGCTTTAATTAAAGAAAAAGGCACACCGATTTCTTACAGTGCGTATATAATGGAAACTAGAAACCCTCCCTCAATTCCTTACGGTTATCTATTTGCCAAAATTGAACAGCAACCAAATGGGAAATTTCTTGCTGATTTTGTGACCCCCAGGGGCGCGATGAGGGTATTCATTCCAGTGATTTTCAGAAATGATTCAACTTTCACCACAAGTGACCTTGCTAAATGGCATAAGCTTAACGAGGATTATAGTAAACCGATCATTTCTTCTCTTTCCCCAATGGGATACTATACATTTGGAAAACTGCTAGATAAGGATAATTACCTTCTAACAATGTCAGATTTTCAAAAACCAAGTATTGAATTGGTGGATAGCATCATTAAAAAAGACTTCGAAATCATAAAGTCAACCAAAAATTTAATTCTTGATATCAGGGATAATTCTGGTGGAACAGTTAGAACATACCGCCCCCTTTATCAATTCGTATACACAAATCCAATCGTGGCAATTGGAGCCTATACTAAGTATAGTAAAGATTATTCCGAGCAAATGAAAGAGTCTTTGGAAAGGCTGAGAAACTCTCCAAAAATTGATTCAACCATCTTAAAATATCGTGAGGATCAGCTCAGGAAATCAAAAGGCAACATCGGAAAGTTTGTTCATGAACCGGGGGACACTTTGGTCATGGACAGTGTCATGGCTTATCCTAAAAATATTGCGATAATTATGAATTACGCAGTTGAAAGTGCAGGAGAAATGATGGTTTTGGACTTTAAACAAAGTAAGAAAGTCAAAACTTTTGGTGAGCCTACAATGGGTGCTGTCGATTATTTGAATACCTATAATACAATGCTTCCGTCGGGTAAGTACACTTTAATTTTGGCAACTACAAAACGAGAAATCCCGTCTGGGCAATCTCATCTTGATAAAACTGGTATTCAACCTGATGTGCCATTGCAGGACAGCGTTCCTGATTGGGTTGAATTTGTAAAGAACTATTATAAGAATGGAAATTAACGCAACAGAAAGTCTTGTCAATGGAGGATCAGTTCTTAAAGAAAAACAACGCCCATGGATTTTTCGATACCGTTGGCATTTTATCTTCTGGATAGTTTACTTTCTGTACAGCTTTGGAACCGATAAATTGAATATGGGTAAGTATATGTCTTTTTCGAAAGAAGCGATACTCATTTCAACCCATCACATTTATTTATTCTACACGCTGCTGTATTGCCTGAAAAAATTCCAAATCAAGCCGACACAAAAATTTGTGATTAGCATTGTACGATTCGCTATGGTAATTGGGGTGTTTCACTGCGTACGGATATTGGTTAATTTCCGCATTTTCCCTATGCTAAGTGAAGCAGAAGGCGTCGAGTTCTATGGCCTATCTGCCAGGGAACTAGCCATCAAAACCATTTTCTGGGTAACAGAATTTTTTATTAAATCATTCGCTTTCTTCTACTTTTTTAAATTTGAGGCGAAACAGGTACAACTCAGGAAGCTCCTAGTAGAATCTTATGAACAGAAGATAGCTTTAGATGCAAATAAGGTAAAGGCAGAAAAGGCAGAGCAGGTAAAAGCAGAGTATTCCAGATTAGAGACGACTTTTGTAAACCTTGTTCATGAGACCA
This sequence comes from Taibaiella chishuiensis, assembly GCF_003014535.1. Classification (GTDB taxonomy): domain Bacteria; phylum Bacteroidota; class Bacteroidia; order Chitinophagales; family Chitinophagaceae; genus Taibaiella; species Taibaiella chishuiensis. The sequence continues at coordinate 287,044 of NZ_PYGD01000007.1, forward strand.
AAACACCATTGACTATAGCCAATAATTGCATTTCAGAACATATAACTAAATACGGCAGTTCACCGGAGCTTGAACTTGGGATAAAAAGTTTGAATAAGTTAGGCAAAGATATTTCCAACCTGTTCGACATTGAGCGATTCAAAAGGGGAAAACAAATCTATCAAAATGACCAGATTTGTAATGTATCCGAAATTTTGACGGACAATATCGCTTTGTACGCTTTCTATGCAAAAAGGAAGAATATTGAGATTACCAACTCAATATCCGAAAACCTTTACTCGTTTGCAGATCCATCAGCGATTAACAGAATTGCTAATAATTTGCTTGAAAATGCGATACGATATTCAAATGAAAATACATTTATTAAAGTGGAACTTTCTTCAGATTCCAATAATCTATTTTTCAAAATTGAAGACCAGGGAATAGGAATTGAGGATGAAGATTTGGACAAAATATTTGTCCCACATCTGCAGTTAAACAAAAACAAAAGTAATACTCAAGGTCTCGGCATAGGTTTGCCGCTGGTAAAATCAATTATTGAGGATCTGCATGGTGAAATTTTGATAATAAACAAAAAACCAGATAACGAAAGGGGGGTAATTGTTCAGATCACTCTTAAGCGCGCAATCAGTTACGGTCAGGTGCCAGAATTTAAGGTGCCGGAGGACGGGATTATTATGGATGAACCAATTGAGATTTCCAACACCTTTATTGGAGATCAGTTTCCTGACTTGCTAATAGTTGAAGACAACAAGGAGCTTGGTAGTTACATCCTGTCAAAACTGGGACAAGAATTTAATGTTAAATTTGCCCTGAATGGACAAGATGCGCTTCAAAGCCTTAAAAATGGCATCCCTGATTTAATCATATCAGACATAATGATGGATATAATGGACGGTTTTGAAATGGCTAAAATCATTTCAGAAAACCCGAGCTATAACCATATTCCAATTATCTTTCTAACCGCAAGAAATAGTGAAAAAGATAAATTGAATGGATTCGCATTAGGCGCGGTAGACTATTTAGAGAAGCCTTTTTCTCTGGAAATTTTGCTTCAGAAAGTCAATTCGATACTTTCCAATCGTGAAATTCGAGATCAAAAGTTATTTAATGCGGCTTACCGATCTATGAAATCGCTCATAAAAACACCTGAATTCGTGAATAATGAGCTACCTGTCGATCATTTTGAAGCAAATTGCAGAAATTTTGAACTGACAAAAACGCAACAAGAAATTGCCCGAATGATAATTGATGGCAAGTCCATTAAGGAGATTGCAGAAATTCGATTTATTTCCGAAGGGACTGCAGACACCCATCGGAAAAACATATATGCTAAGGTTCAAGTCAGCAGCAAAATGGAGTTGCACAAAAAACTTACTACTTCAACCTTATCAGCAGGATAGCTTTACGATTTCGTATCATAAATATTTCAATAATCCAATCTATAGAGATTGGATTATTTTTTTGCCATCTATTTACCTGTTTAATTCTTATCCTGACACCGGAAGACACGCCTCACTGAAAATTCTAAAATTGATCAGAAAAACGCGAATAAAAGCGAAAGAAAAAAATAAGTCATTCATTTTCAACGAAAATACCCGGTTTTAGGTACCTAAGTCTGGGGATTCAGGTATTGTTTCAGCGCTGCTCTGCCCCTACTTTTGAATCATCAATCGGAAAAAAACAAGGATCTGAAATTATACATCAATTTGTTCTGGAGAGAAGAGAAAATTATTCATCTGACAATAAAACAAAATTTAAAGATTTTGTATTCCGGCCCGAATACAATTACAGGATGAAGCACCTAAACCTGGATAAAGCTGGTGTGCGCTGAACTAATTATTTCCACGGCGTCAAGATAGGAAATTAAAAAATTATACATTTATGAAAAAGTTAGAAGGAATGAAAAAGCCGCTTTTTGAAGCATTACCAAAGACTACCATGAATAAAGTACTTGGTGGTGGGGATTGGTGTGAGGAAACTACCGGCGCCGGTGGAAGGGAAGATGGACAGGCAAACTGGTCATCTGATACTATCCTGCGTGATGGGAATGGTGTTCGGGTTGGATTTCGTGCGGTAATGCTCTAGTTTTTAGATTTGAATTCCTGGTTAGGGACGCATGCGTGTCCCTAACCATTCAAAATGTGTTCAATTGTTCATAAATAATTTTCTTAAATGAAGCTGTTACTCCTAGTGCTCACAATTGCCTTTAGCAATTTTTTATACGCTAATCAGGTCTCTGATTATTTCAGTTTAACAAATGAAGCTGAGTTGTTGATTTGCAAGGAACAGCCAGAGCTTGCACTGAAACACTACGACAAAGCATTCCAACTAAATATGGAGCCGTTTGGAAAGGATGTTTACAATGCGTGGATATGTGCATATAAACAAAATGACACCGTCCGCTTTACAGCATACAGCAAGATCATAATAAAACGCGGAGCATTTTTACACGACTTTACGCATGAAAACTTACTAAATCAAGTACCAGGAGGCCCAAAGGTTGACAGGTTTTCAAACATTTGGCGCGCATTAAAATTAAAAATTCCCAAAAGCATTGATAGTTTAGTAAGGGCAGATTTACAAGCTATAAGAGATGCAGATCAGCCTCCGAGAAAATTTTTTATTGAAAAATGTAAAGGGCAATACAATATTTGCGGCAGAGATTCTCTGAATATTTTTGATTCACTTAACGTCCTGAGGTTAAAACAATTAATACTGGAGAAGGGATTTCCAACAGAATCCAAAGTTGGCTTTGAATCGGATTTCCCTGCAAACTCCCCCTTCTTTGATATTATCCTGCTACATGATCGCTCCTGGACAAATCGCCATACCCTGGACACGCTACTTTACAATAAAATAAAGACAGGTGAATTTCATCCGCAAAATTACGCGCTATTAAAAGACCAAAATATAAGCCGTTTTAAGGATACGGTTTCTTACTATCAAGACAACCCGTACTCCGTTTATGGCTCATTTGGAATTTATGTACTTGATAAGGAATTCTTCGCTGGAAAGCTGGTGAAATTTGATATTCAGAAAATTGACAAGGCACGTGCAGATATTTACCTGGAACCACTGAAAGAGATGTATGCGAAGGGTGCTTACCAATATAAAAATCAGGAATATCACTTTCTGGACTTTAAATACATGTTTATTGTAGATGATTTTCCGGAAGAGGCAAAAGAAAAAATCAAAACTAATTCTTTTACAAAAGCAGAAACAGATGATTTTAATTCTATCAGACTGCACAGATGTAAGTACGGATTACGCCATTGAATGGTTCAGGTATTGCCGCCTTCCATTCATTCGCCTCAATGATATTGATCTAATAAATACCGTGGTTTCGGTAGAATTCAAAGAGGGAAAACAAAATATCATCTTCAATCTAAAGGAACAGATTGTTTCACTTGATGAAATAACCGCCGTATGGTTCAGAAGAGGAATTCTAGGTTTCCAATCTAATTTTAAGAACATGTCTGCGCACTCTCAAGAATTAACTGATCAGGTGGTTGAGTTAATTAATCTTGAAAACAAAACACTGACCGATTTCGTCATCGCAAAACTGGCCCAAAAACAGGTCCTGAATAATCAGAATTCCTATAATATCAATAAGCTTCAAACTTTAGCATTCGCTCAGGAACTGGGCATAAATATTCCGGTTACAGCTATTGAAACTAATAGGAAAGCGGTCGATGCAGCGCTTAAACGACCTGGAGAACAGATCATAACCAAGCCAATTCAGGATATCTTTTGGCTGAACTACAACGGAAGAACCGAAGCGCAATATACGGCCCGCCTAAGTGACTATGAGGATAGACCGGAAAATTTTTATTACTCACTATTTCAGGAATGTATCGACAAGAAGTATGAACTGAGGATATTTTTTATAAATAATGATTTCTATTGTGCAGCTATATTCTCCGAATCAACTGATGGCAGGCATGATAGCTTCAAGGAAAAATTACCCAGGATAATTCCGTACCAGATCAGCGACAAACTTAAAACCCAACTGGCCGGGTTAGCGAAGCGATGTGAAATTAACTGTGGCAGTATTGATATGATCATAGATAAATCAGGTAAGCATTATTTTTTAGAAATTAATCCAGTCGGTCAATATGGAATGCTTAGTAAGCATTGCAATTATAATTTACATGAAAAGATCGCTCATTATTTTACCCATGAAAAAGAAATTATTTAGTCATATCGAATTAGAACAATTACCATTGAACTGTTCACTATTTACAATCCATGAAGATTCGACCACTTTTCAATCTCCACCGCCGAAGCTCATAGACTCTCCGTATCACCAAAATGAGTACTTAAAAAGAGGTGGAAATTTTTATAAAGCGATTATCCGTAGATACCATTTTCCTTTAGATAGTCCACAATGAAAATACTTACGATGTTCAGCTGCTGCCATTTTATCAAAGGAGCAAACAGAAGCCTTTTATTGGACACACAACGAGACAGCTATTATTTAGTACCCAATTCTATGCCGGACTTTATTTCTTCCGTATCTAATTTGGACCTCGATCATACGTTGTCTGAGTATGACCAGGGTGATTATGAGATTGCATTGCAGTATGTCGAATTTCTGATCAAGAATGATTTGGCTTTCTTTTGCGATTCAGCAGAGGAAGCGGCGGCTTTTCTCCCTATATCGATGGCCTGGCAGTATCCTTCGGAAGTGACAAACGCGGTAATAGAAGTGGACAATCTGGTTTTCATACCGGCAATAACCCATTGCATCGGCACCTTCTTTATTCCAACTCTCCATGTCATATTTCTTTGTCCGGTTGTTAATATTGACCATTTATGGAACCTTATTAAGCCTTTCAATGGATTGTCCAATAAATCAATTCAAATATCATTTGAAAACAAAGATCAAATAACTGTTGAACACCTGACAGATTTCTGTTATCATCATCCCAAGATCGAACTGATAATTGCCTTTAATTCGCAAATAGAAACTTCGGCAAAAATGTTCGGATGCTCGCTTGTCTTCACCAAACAGAAAGATTTTAGCAAAGCAGCGTGTGGCTCCATTCAGCAAGAGTATTTTAATACCGGTCTCAGGCACTTTACCGAGTCCATACAACACAATACCTGTTTAAATCGAAAAATCAGCATCGACTCAGAGGGTAACATAAAAAATTGTCCGTCGATGGTCGAAAGCTATGGAAAAATCTGGGATACAACAATTCTTCAGGCAATAGAAAAACCAGGTTTTAAAAATATGTGGAACATCTCAAAGGATGAGATTATGGTATGCAAGGATTGCGAATTCCGACACATTTGCACTGATTGCAGGGCATATTTAGAAACCCCGGAAAATCCTCATAGCAAACCACTAAAATGTGGCTACAACCCTTATAACAACACATGGACTGACTGGAGCATTAATCCGTTAAAACAACAGCCTATCATTTACTATGGCTTGAATGAATTGTAATTGTTATACAAATCAATCGTATGAATTACCAAATACTCTGCTTTCATAGCCTAAAGGGCATTCCGGACCTGATCGAAGCATTAGAAGTTCTAGACTCTGAGGAACACTTTCGCACGGGAGGAATTCAAACAACAAAAAAGGAACTTGCCAATAAAATACTGGAGCTCAATTCCGGGCTCTATATCTTGCGTCATGACTATGACGAAATTGCTTCTTACCAGGGCATTTCGACGGAAGAAGCAAGGGCGCGATTCGACTTCATACAAATTCACTCACAGGAAACAATACCCGGTATTTCAATGATATTATTTGATACGATAATTACAGTTGACATCCCATTCAAATCATTTGGTCAAAACCATGATGATATATTAATTAAGGTCAAACAGTATTTAAAACTGATTCTAAAAGAAACCGGATATTTTGCATTTGATGCTGAAGCTGAAATAGTCTATTCCTATGAAACATTAGGTAGCCTTAAATTCAATTTATTACGGGCAAAAGGTACCATCCCTCAACAGGCTGTGACCTTGAAAAAAGAGAAATCCTGGTGGAAATTTTGGTAGCCAGCCTTGCATAGAAATATATAGATATTTATTTGTTTGATAATTCTAATTTGATTAAAACTGTCTCTTTTTGTGTCCCCGTACGTCTGAGGATATTCCGGGATTAATCACTCCTAACATTTAACAGAACAATTTTCCCAAGTTTTATGATGATATATTTCTATATCTTCGCCAAAAACCCGATTCTATGCAAAAAATAACAATATTGTTATTTTGCCATATCGCGCCGTTCTGTCTACATGGACAGAACACTTCGGGCATATTGATACCTCAGCTACCGCAGCCCCCAACTACGGCCTCAATGCCCAGGTATAATAATTCATTCCAACCGCAGGATAATATGGCCGCCGAGACTCATTGGTCTCAATCAGTTCGTCCCCGGCAACAAATTTTACCTTTCAACTCTCCTAATGCAGACAAGCTTAAAGCAGAACAAGATCACCGTGAGGCACTATATCAGGCGTTGGAAAAGATTGACCGGACGCCAGTGCAGCGAACAGTAATGGAAAGCAATCTTGATACGATTCTCGGTAATGCCCCTGTAATTGGTAAGCCTCAGTATGAGGCAACAAAACAATTCTGGGATGCATTAGTGATCTTGTCTGATATGAAAGACGGCAAACGTCCCTTTTCTATTACTGAGGCAGTCTATACAGTTGAGAATGCATATTACAACAATAAGCTTTCTAAGGACAAATTTGCCCATGCTATTGAATCCAGGGCAAAGCTATGTGAACAGATCATTAAGCGAGAAGGTCTTAATCGGGACGATAATGTTACTAAGAACTATGCTATTCAAAAGCTATTTCAACAGGACAATATTTATAACGACACCAAGACCGGTAAAACAATAAAGATATCAAAGCTAGAATACGATTTTAAGGACTACATGGGGGATAGCAGCCATGCACAGATGTTCGTCAGTAAATTAATACAGACAGGAAAGGGACAATGCCATTCGATGCCTCTGTTGTATCTTGCTATTGCTGAACAATTAAAAGCCTCTGCTTATCTATCCCTTGCTCCAGAACATTCGTTTATTCGCTTTTCTGATGGTGATGGGAGCTTTTTTAATTTTGAGACCACAAATGGTTATGTTGTCTCGGATCAATGGTTATTACAAACAGGATACATTACTACGGCTGCTATAAAGAATAAGATATATCTTGATACCTTATCCCAAAGCCAGCTATTGGCTATGTGTATGTATGATTTGGCGATGGGTTATATTTATGACTACGGATATGATTGTTTCGCTGAAATTGCATTGAAGCAGGCATTACCGATTGATCCCAAAGGTATACAAGGGCAAATTATCCTAGGTAATATCTGGGCTGCAAAAACTGGCAAAGCCGTTAGGTATTACAATATTAAAACCAAGAATGATTTTGACAAAAATACTATCGCAACTGCACTTCAAAAGCGAATGTTCAATAGCTACAATATAATAGATGGATTAGGCTACCAGAAGATGCCAAAAGAAGCATATGCCAAATGGCTGAATTCTGTTAACAATGAGAAAGAAAAGCAGGACCTGCGGGAGCTGCAAAAACAAATGCAATACATTATAAAAAATAGCAAAGTAAAGCTTCTATCACCCGACAAAAAAGATTAATGATGAAATGTTGCATTCCTATTCTCGTTTTATTACTGTTGCCCTGTATATCAGTGGCACAAAAGTCCAACCCCTTTAAGTCCATCGGCAAAACAGCCAAAGTACAAACGTTATCCAACGGTAAGTATGTGGAATCATTCGATGATGAATTACTTCAGCGAGTGGGTACTGTTGTTATCAACAGACGTACAAAAAAGATTGTAGAAATGCTAGATGCAGATAAAGTCAATAATGAATCAGCTGATAACAGCACAGCATCCAGATGGTACAGTATAGATCCAATGGCTGAAAAATTTTACTCTCAATCGCCTTATAGTTTTGCGGGTAATAATCCTGTCTATTACGTTGATATAGCTGGTGCACTCCAATATCCTGCCAGCGATGCAAAAAAATTCACAGATAAATACCCCAATCTCACATCCTATCTTGTCAACAATATTCAAAATGATGTAATGACAAGTCCAAACATGCTAAAAGCGATGTCAAAGTACAGTGAAGGAAATTTAACGACTTCGCAAGTCAAAAAGGACATGCAATGGGGCGAAAAAACGAGTCCGACGATTGTTTTTTCGGATGGATATAAAGTTTCGGAAGATGGTAGGTCGGGCGTATTTGGAGAGTACACCGAGCAAAATAACACTATTAACATAAGCGCTGCTTTTGCCTCAAAAGTGGAGGGGATATTAGCTGGAAAAGGCACCACCGATGAAAAAACCGCAGCGTTGTTTGAGTTTTTAGGAACTGTTACACATGAAGAGGTTCATCGGGGTGACTATTTAGATGGGAAACGACAAGAAGCTACTGATAAGTCGGGATGGGGAAAAGAACCGGGTAACGCCTATACATCTGATGTTTTTGAGTCTCAAAACGTTGATGGAAATAGAATTCCAATAGGCTTAGGTATTCATGGAGATTCAAAAGAATTATTACAAATTCAAAAGAATGATGGTCGTACGGATTTAGTTCCGACCCTTCCTAATCCTCCTAAAAAGTAAATATGAAAGCAACGATCCTTATCTTAATCTCTATTATTTTTTTTAGTTATTCTTTTGCCCAAAAAGAGCAAGACAATTTCTTAGTCTCAAATCCAAGACAAAAAACTTTATATATCGGAATAGAAAATCCTTTACAGATCCTTACTAAACAGTATTCATGTAATGCCATAAAAATAAAAGTCGATAATGGAAAAGTAAGGCAGTTCAAGGAATCGTGTAGCTTCACAGTCAATCCTAATAAGCCAGGTCCATGTAAAATAGAGGTTTTCAAGGCAGCAAATCATAAGCTGGTGGGAAGTATAGAGTTTCAGTCAATGAAGCTACCAAAACCAGAAATTCAAGTAGCGGGGATGTCAAGCGGTGGAACGATTGCCAAAGGATTTATGCATGCTCAGCGTGCATTACAGGCAAAGTTAGATGGATTTGACATAGACGTAAATTATGAAATCCTATCATTCTGTATAATTATTATTCGAGGCAGAAATGTTGTCTTCAATCATGCTAACGTTGGTTCAAGGTTTAGCGGTGAAACGATGCAGGCCATTTCGGCAATTGAAGAAAAAGATCAGATTATATTCTGCTCTATTAAATATCGCGATCTTGATGGAGAACTTGGAACATTAAGTCCGGCGGAATATATAATCACAGACTAATTATGGACAAACGATGAGACTTATTCTTTCTCTTTTGATTATTGTTTTTTATGCGACAAATGCAAAAGCGAAGCATACTTTTATTAGTTGTTGCTCGAAACGGCAAGTAGCATATGTTGGACTAGAGAATACTGTAGAATTTGGTGTGGACAATTCATCATGTAGTAAGTACCAGCTAGTATCGAAAGATCTGGAATTTAAGCCGACAGAAAGCTCCTGTATTTTTACCATTACACCTGATCGACCGGGCAAATTTATAGTTTGGCTAAAAGATAAAAAAACAAACAAAACTGTATACGAGACCAAATTTAATGTACTCAAGCTCCCACCACCTGAAATTAGGTTCGCAAGCCAGACGAATGGCGAGTTGCATAAAGCGCACGCTAAAGCCCAAATTGGCCTAATTGCATCATTAGATGGTTTCGATATCAGTGTTAGGTTTGAAGTTGCCAAGTTTCTGATAATAATTATCAGAAACGGAGAAGTTGTATTTAGCAGAAAAAATATTGGTGCTATGTTTTCACCGGAGGTTAAAAATGGATTGAAGGATATTCAACCAGGAGACAAGCTAATTTTTGTTGACGCCAACTATAATGGCCCTAGCGGACATTCCGGAAATTTAAAACCCGCAGAATTTACCATCATAGAATAATGAAATATTTAATAAAGGGCATTTGGCTAATTATTCTTTTGCTTTCTTGTTTTGATTCCCGCTCGGAAGATCGCACAAGGTTTAGCAAATATCAATCCGCACTAGACAGTATAGTCTTTCTAACCAAAGAGAACTACAGAGGGGCATTTAAGAAAGCTATCTTTATGGTTGAAAGTACCTATCTTAATGATAAGCTCGATTACGAGGTATTGAATAAAAAATACATTCAGCTGGCAGCAATGGCATCCGCGTGGGGAAATGCAAATCGGTTGCAGAACTACACCCAGGCAGATAGTGTAGAAATAATCAAGAACCGAAGCATCTTCCAACTCATTAAAGATACGGTCAAAATACAAATGGAGAAAGATCTTATAGCATCTCTTCCATACCAGTATAATTTCGATGATTATGATGGTAAAAAAGATTGGTCGAATACTTTTGTTTACACCTTGCTCAAAACAGGTAAAGGCAATTGCCACTCTTTACCTTATCTCTACAAAATATTAGCCGACGAGTTAGGTGCCAAATGCTGGCTGGCCTTAGCCCCAAATCACATGTACATTAAGAATTATAGCAAAAGGGACGGTTGGTACAATACAGAACTTACCAGCGGCGACTTTCCTATTGACGCCTGGCTAACTACAACGGGCTACATTTCTCTCACCGCGATTCAGAATGGTTTATACTGTGATACATTGAGCAACCAGCAATCAATTGCCCTTTGTGCAATCGATCTGGCGAAGGCATACGAAAAAGAAACTAAGAATTATTATGATGGATTTATTCTACAGTGCTGTGATCTTGTGTTAAAGTATCATTCTGTGAATCCCCAAGCCTTATTATTAAAGGCTGAAACATTAAAGCGAATATATCAACTTCAAGATAAAGAAGGTGACAGGGAGGCTAAGAGTACTTATAATGACATGGAGAAGCTTTATGTAAGTCTCTATGATTTAGGTTACCGGGAAATGCCGGAGAAAATGTACAAGGACTGGCTCCGGTCTCTACAGACTCAAAAATCCATGTACAGCAATAGAAATATAAAAAAATAACCTTTCCGTTATAAATGATGAAAACAGAAGCAGAAATAAAATTTGATTCAATTATAAAATTAGCTTTTCAGGACACCCTTAAGCCATTAGGTTTCAAAAAAAGGAGCAACAATTTCTACAGGGTTAAGGGAGAACTTGGAAATGTTGTAAATATTCAGAAGAGTGCTCTCTATTCAAGGGAAATGATTCGTTTTACAATTAACGTTGGCATATTTGCTCCGAAGCATTGGTACGGATCATATTATAATGACGGTAAGGAATTGCCCACTTTCCCTCCACATTACGAATGTATCCTAAATAAGAGAATTGGCAAACTTAAAAAAGAGAATGACTCATGGTCCGATGTGCATGAGGACATTGAAATTGAATTTTTGATTAAAGAAATGCAAGATAATTTGAACAATCACATCATTCCATTTTTCAACGAGATTGAAAACTATGACGATGTTTTGTTACAACTGGAGACAAACCGTCCGAGACCGGACCTTGATCGCTTAATTCTGCTTGCAGAATTAAAATACACGGGAAAAGCTAAACAAGAATATCAAGATCTACTCAACGAGGCCTCGAATCCTCATTTCAGAGAAACGGTATTGAAGTATGGAGCCAGATTCTCCTTGGATTTAAAATAGACAATTCAATTTCCCAATTATAGAAATTTGAAAATAGATATCGAAATTCCTTGGATGTATTAAAGGGGATCAAAATAATACAAAACCACTTAAGCTAAACTTATTTTGTTGTTTTATCAACCTTTTCTTACCTTTACTATATACAAAGATGTTCTTTAAAACGATTACAACAAGCATTAATAAATGGGTGCCCAAAAAGGTGCCCTTGTGTTTGATAATCTCCTCAATACGGCTCCTATAGCCGATTTTAGTACGATATTGGTGATGCCAGCGGAATCACAAAGCCACTCTTCGGAGTGGCTTTTTTCGTTTATATCAGGCGGCAATCAGCGTTTTGAAAAATATTGAATTTAATATAATTCAAAAAAAACAACCATTGTGGTTACCATTTCAGTTACCCATTCCTTCACTTAAATTGGGTAATTGATTTTCTAAAAAGCTCTGCAGTTGGTTTTGGGAAAATCTGGATCAAGCAGAATTTCTGGGGATTAATAAAAAGCCTTGTTCTTAAAACGAATCATCATTTTGCCAGACCCCTATTTATTTGCTTAGCTATTCTTAGTGTCTCACTACGAATTTACATGGCCTGGCAGCTA
>NZ_PYGD01000008.1 GCF_003014535.1 Taibaiella chishuiensis
CTTGGTAAATGAGATTTTGAAACGACTATTTTCTCTCGAAAATCATCGGATCGTTTAAATGTATTTTACGCTTTCTTACCTTCAGTTACAAAATTACTTCATAACTTACTGCTGTTTTCAATATTTCAAAGAATTTGTTAGTATCAAGTATCATGAAAAAAGTATCAAAATACTAAACTAAAAACTGATGATGGAAGCGGAGTTGAACCCTTCATGCTGCCTTTAACAGCCATCGCTTTCTTAAGAACTTGTGATCTTTTCGTTTCGATCGGGGTGCAAAGGTAAGTAACTTACTTTAAACAACCAAATCTTTTTTTAAGTTTTTTTTATTCCCTTCTCGCCAACCAGCTAATCCAGAACAACTTATAACTAAAGATCTTTTTTACTGCTTGCTTCCTTTCGAAGCGGGGTGCAAAGGTAGATAACCTTTTTCTTTTCACCAAATCTTTTTGAAGATTTTTTTCAAAGTCTTTCCAGCTTTTATACCGGAAAATTTTAAACCCCAACATCTTTAAGAACTACGCCTGGCCTGCTTTTCAGCGTTTCAAGCGGGTTGCAAAGGTAGAGCAAACTTTTCTTTTCACCAAAACTTTTTTCAAAGTTTTTTACCCCGTTTCTGTTGCTGTATACTATTATATAGTATCGCTCCAAAACTCTCCTCTGTTAACTCCACGCTATATTTATATGAACTTTCCCTTAAGCCGTTCCGCTAAGGGAGCGCAAAGATAGAAGTCCTATACCGTTCCACAAAATGTTTTTAACAGATCGATTGACCTTTGTTTACCATATCTCAGTAACAGCAACACTTACAAGCCAGATATATTTTTTGAATTCAAGTATTGAAGGGGAGATGTTAGGTATGAGATGGTAGATGTGAGATGTGAGATGGGAGATGTTAGATGTGAGATGGGAGATGTTAGATGATAGATATGGGATGTGTCATCCTGAGCGCAGCGAAGGATCTTAACGGAGGAAGCACGCCCTGAAAATTAGCCAGAAGCACGACCAGGCAAAGCCAGCTAATCGAAGACAGCCTTCGTGAAGCAGGATGAGCCCCCACTCCCTCTTGATAAAGCCTGCTAACTGATGAGATCCTTCGCTACGCTCAGGATGACAGCGAACACTTGATACTTACCACTCTAATAAAGCCAGCTAACTGGTGAGATCCTTCGCTACGCTCAGGATGACAATCGTCCTCTTGATACATACCACGCTAATAAAGCCAGCCAACGGATAAGATCCTTCGCGATGCTCAGGATGACAGCGAACACTTCAACAGTTTAAAATTCAAAACTCAAAATTCAAAATTACCATGCGGGCTCAGGATGAAAGGCTCCCTCTTGATACATACCACTCTAATAAAGCCGGCCAACGGATAAGATCCTTCGCGAAGCTCAGGATGACAGCGAACACTTCAACAGCTCAAAATTCAAAACTCAAAATTCAAAATTACCCTGCAAGCTCAGGATGACAGCGAACACTTCAACAGCTCAAAATTCAAAACTCAAAATTTAAAATTACCCTACCCTTTCTTCATCGCCATGCCCTTGGAATGTGGCATCGTTTCTTTAAAACCGAACTGTGCATATAACTGATCGGCCTTGCCGTCGGCGAGCAGGCTGATGTAACAGCCTTCAGGCAATTGTTCGTCGATATAGGTCCGGATACGGGCCATAATCTCCTTACCAAGTCCCCTGCCCTGGTAACCCGGCAATATACAGATATCGACTACCTGGCAAAAGCAGCCCCCATCGCCGATAACACGGCCCATCCCTATATAATTATCTCCATCTTTGACCGCCACAGCATATAGACTGTTTTTCAGGCCTATTGCTGCGGCCGCGGGCGTTTTGGCCGTCAAACCGGAAGCAACCCGGAGCTGCAGGTATGTATCGAGCGGAACAATTTCGTTTGTTATTGTAATCATGTGTCAAAGTTAGGTTTTAGATGTCATCCTGAGCGCAGCGAAGGATCTTAACGAAAGGAGCACGCCTTGAAATATAGTACAAGCACGACCAGACAAAGCCGGCTAACCTCTCAACCACATCAGGACGAACGCTCCCGCTTGATAAAGCCCGCTAACTAATAAGATCCTTCGCTGCGCTCAGGATGACAGCGAACGCTTCAACAGTTCAAAATTCAAAACTCAAAATTTAAAATTACCCTGCTGCGCTCAGGATGACAGTGAACACTTCAACAGCTCAAAATTCAAAACTCAAAATTTAAAATTACCCTGCGCGCTCAGGATGACAATCGTCCTCTTGATACTTCATACTTGATACTCCACAGGAGGCCCATCGCTTATTATTGCGCAGCATTTGCCAACGCCGGCTACTGGCATATAGTACCTGTTCGAGGTGATAACTGTCTTATTTTCATATAACAATCATCTCATGAAAAAGATCCTTTACCTCATCTTCCTGTTACTGCCATTCCCGCTGTTACGGGTTACTGCCCAGGAATCTATCCCGGAACTGCCTCCCTGCGCTTTCGACCTCTATTGGCAGCACCTTGAAAAAGAACAACCCGGGATCCGTACCCGCTACGAAACTGCGCTGAGAGGTTCCGGTAATACAACCGGTGCTGCAAGGCCTACCGGGATCGTCTACCGAATACCGGTTGTATTTCATGTACTTTACTTCCAACAGGGTAATACCAAAATATGGGATATCCCGGATTCTACCCTCCAGGAACAGGTCGCGATCCTGAACGAGGCCTACAGGAGCCGGAATGCCGATACCGCCAACCTGAGAACGGTATTCAAACACTTGAAAGCCGACGCAGAGATTGAATTTTACCTGGCCACGAAAGATCCGGGCGGCGTAACTACCAACGGCATTACCCGTACTCCGACTGCTATCGAGGCTTTTGGCGGCAGCAGCAATAATATTGTCTATTTTATCGACTCTATCGAGCGGATAAAAAGCACAGCCGCAGGGGGAAAAGATCCATGGCCCACAAACCGTTACCTGAATATATGGATATCCGATATGAGCAGGTGGGTTAATAATCAGTACCAGATCGGCGTGATCGGCTACGGCACTCCGCCGCTCAACCCGCTGCCACCCAATTGGGGTAATATTACCTACCTTGATAACACCCGTGACGGCATTATCCTGCAATACCAGTTTGTGGGTGCACAGAAAAGTCCTTACCGGGCCCTGGCCGAAAGCAGGGGTTGCGGTAAAGGCAGGACAGTGGTACATGAAGTGGGGCATTACCTCGGACTTAATCATATATTCGGCGGCTCGTCGAACCCCTACTGCAGCGTTGCGGACGATGATGGTATTGGCGATACCCCCTTACAGGCCATCGTGACAGGGGCTCCCGATCCTGCCAAGAATACCTGTGGCGCGGGCGAGGCAGGTGACTTGCCGGATCTCTGGGAAAACTATATGGATTATACCCGGGAGCCTTTCCAGGTCATGTTTACCCTCGAACAAGCCGGTTTTATGCGTAACATCCTGCTGCAGCGACGCGACACACTGGTTAACGACTATCCGACAGGGTTAATCTCTGAAAAACACGCTCAACAAAGCATACAAGTCTTCCCTCAGCCCGCCCGCACTACCCTGTCTATCGTATTCGCAGGAAAAGCAGACGGGATTGCCCTAACCGATATAACCGGCAAAACCATATACCAAAGCGCCGATAAACAGCCTATACCGGTAAGCCATTTGCCCTCGGGCCTATATTTTTTAAAACTGCAATCCGGCCAAAACTTTTACACCCGGAAAGTGGTCGTTCAACATTGATCTTGTTCGCTTACTAAGATTTTTTCGGAGCCGGGCGTCTTTTTATTGATAAAACGCATTTATACATCTACATGTAGGCAACGGGTTAACCTTATTTAACCTGTTGCTACATGAAGATGTTTTATTTTGCAAATAATTTCTTAAAAAACCCGATACCGAATGAAAAAAACTCTGTCTCTCATTACAGGCCTGCTTCTTGGAGTGCCTGCGTTGCGTACCCATGCACAAACCGTACCGGCGGATATACCGCGCTGTGGTTATGAACTGGTATGGAAAAACCTGGAAAGAAAAGACCCTGATTTCCGCCGTAAATATGATGCCTTTGTTATGGATAAAAACTCGGGTGAGGCAGCCCGGCCTACCGGCACCGTGTACCGTATCCCGGTTGTATTCCATGTTGTGTACTACAAAAACGGGGCTGTAGAAAGAGGCAATATAGCAGATTCCCTCATACAACACCAGGTTACGATCCTGAATAATGCTTACCGTAAAAGACATGCTGATACCGGCAACCTGCGCTCCTTATTCAAGCCGATCAGTGCCGACGCGGAAATAGAATTCTACCTGGCCACAAAAGCGCCAAACGGGGCCGCCACCAATGGCATTACCCGTACGCCTACTACGCACACCAGCTTCGGCTCCATTTCGGCGCTGGGTACGATGGACTCGCTGGAACGGATCAAACACACCAACCAGGGCGGATTTGATGGCTGGCCCGCAGATAAGTACCTGAACATATGGGTAGCGGATATGGCTTTTAACGTTGGCGGTTCAAGTATGATCGCTATCCTGGGTTATGCCACGCCGCCACTCAACCCGCTGCCGCCCAACTGGGGTACCGATACCACTGAATTATCAGGTATGAAAGACGGTGTAGTACTGCAATACCATTGTATAGGCGGCAGCAAAAACCCCGGGGTATCCGAAATAGCGCCTATGAGCACACAAGGCCGTACCGCAGTACACGAAGTAGGCCACTACCTTGGGCTACGGCATATCTGGGGCGATGCACAAGATCCCACTGTAGCCTGTACACCGGCCGCTTCGGATGGTGTCGACGATACCCCTTACCAGGCCGAACAATCGTACGGACAGCCGGATCCTACGCAAAACACCTGTCACCAGGATCAACCCGGCGACCTGCCCGACCTCTGGGAAAATTATATGGACTACTCCGACGACGAGTATGTAGTGATGTTTACCCAGGGCCAGGTGGACCTGATGCGGCGCATTCTCGCCAACCAACGGAAGGACCTGGTCAACCAGAACGGCACCGGTTTTACAGACAAAGATACCCGGCGCAATGCCGTGAAAGTATACCCGCAACCGGCCAGTCAAAGCCTAAACATCGCCTTCGTAGGCAAGATAGAACAAGTGGTACTGACGGATGTACTGGGTAAAACGGTAAAAACCGTACAGGGCACCAAAACCATAGACATCAGCAACCTGCCCTCCGGTGTTTACTTCCTGAAATTGCAATCCGGCCAGGAATGTTATACCCGGCAGGTAGTGATAGCGCGGTAGAATAGATGTTAGATTTTAGATTTCAGATATTAGATGTTAGATATTAGATGTTAGATATTAGATGTTAGATATTAGATGTTAGATATTAGATATTAGCTGTCATCCTGAGCCTCGCGAAGGATCTTATCGGTAAGCTGGCTTTACCAGCGTGAAAAGCATGAGGTACCAGGAGGAAGCCTGTCATCCTGAGCCTCGCGAAGGATCTCATCCCCGAGCTGGCTTTACCAGCGTGTAAAGCATCGCGTATCAAGAGGACGATTGTCATCCTGAGCGCAGCAGGGTAATTTTAAATTTTGAGTTTTGAATTTTGAACTGTTGAAGTGTTCGCTGTCATCCTAAGCGTCGCGAAGGATATTATCCGTTAGCTGGCTTTGCCAGCGTGTAAGGCATCGCGTATCAAGAGGACGATTGTCATCCTGAGCACAGCAGGGTAATTTTAAATTTTGAGTTTTGAATTTTGAACTGTTGAAGTGTTCGCTGTCATCCTGAGCGTAGCGTAGGATCTTATTAGTTAGCTGGCTTTACCAAAACAACAAGAAGCCCGGTTGTATTGCATACAGCCGGGCTTTCCTATTATAATAAGTTGCTTATACTTACCAGATGTTTAAACCGAATTTATCGGCATTGTCTTTGGCATCGTCATAACCGGCGTCGGTATGACGCAATACGCCCATAGCAGGATCGTTATGCAATACGCGTTTCAGGCGTTCTTCGGCATCGGCAGAACCGTCGGCCACGATCACCATACCGGCATGAAGCGAATAACCCATACCCACACCACCGCCATGGTGGAAGCTTACCCAGCTCGCGCCGCCTGCGGTATTGATCAATGCATTGAGGATCGGCCAGTCGGCTACGGCATCGCTACCGTCTTTCATGGCTTCCGTTTCGCGGTTTGGCGAAGCTACAGAACCGCAATCCAGGTGATCCCTGCCGATTACGATTGGCGCTTTTACTTTACCGGTACGCACCAGTTCGTTAAACAGCAGACCGGCTTTTTCGCGCTCACCCATACCCAACCAGCAAATACGTGCAGGCAGGCCCTGGAACGCGATCTTGTCTTTCGCCAGGTTCAGCCAGCGTTGCAGGCCTTTATTCTCAGGAAATAATTCGGCAAGCGCCTTATCGGTGGTATAGATATCTTCCGGATCACCGCTCAGGGCTACCCAGCGGAAAGGCCCTTTACCTTCGCAGAACAGCGGACGGATATAGGCCGGTACGAAACCCGGGAAGTCGAACGCGTTCTCTACGCCGCGTTTGTCTTTAGCTTGTCCACGCAGATTATTGCCATAATCGAAAGTAATGGCGCCGCGTTTTTGCAGTTCCAGCATCTGGCGTACATGGTGTGCCATAGTGTCCAGTGCGCGGTTGCGATAAGTTTCCGGATCAGATTCGCGCAGCGCGTTTGCCTCCGCCACGGTAAGTCCTTCGGGGAAATAACCGATCAGTTCGTCATGAGCAGAAGTCTGGTCGGTAAGGGTATCGGGGGTGATATTGCGGTCCAGCAATCTTTGCAGCAGGTCTACAACGTTGCAGCATACGCCGATAGATACGGCTTCGCCTTTTGCCTTGGCATCCAGCGAACGGTCGATCGCTTCGTCGATATCGTGATAATATTCGTCGAGGTAACGGGTCTCGATCCTTTTCTGCATGCGCCATTCTTCGATTTCGGCAGCGAGACATACGCCTTCGTTCATGGTAATGGCGAGGGGCTGAGCGCCACCCATACCGCCGAGACCGGCGGTTACATTCAGGGTACCTTTGAGGGTACCGTTAAAGTTGATGGCAGCCAGGGAAAGATACGTTTCGTAAGTACCCTGCACGATGCCCTGCGAGCCGATATAGATCCAGCTTCCGGCCGTCATTTGCCCGTACATCATCAGTCCTTTGGCTTCCAGTTCGCGGAAATGCTCCCAGGTAGCCCAGCGGCCCACCAGGTTGGAATTGGCGATCAATACACGGGGCGCATTTTTATGAGAACGCAGAACGCCTACAGGCTTCCCGCTCTGTACCATCAGGGTTTCATCTTCCTTCAATTCGCGCAGGCATTCCAGTATTTTATCGAAGCTTTCCCAGTTACGGGCGGCTTTACCGATACCCCCATATACAACGAGGTCTTCGGGGCGTTCGGCAACTTCGGGATCCAGGTTGTTCTGAAGCATACGGTATGCCGCTTCGGTAACCCAGTCTTTACAATGCAGTTGGGTGCCGGTAGGCGATTTAATGATACGTGCTGTTGTACTCATATAATAAGTTCAGTTAATTAAGCAGGATTAATTGGCTGGCAAAAATAGATTTTTTTACTGATTGCGTTTTTATTTTGCAGCCATTAATTTATTACTGAACTTCTATTTCGACACCAGGGAGCGGGGCTTTGCTTCGAGCCAGGCAAATGTTATGTCTACCCCATATTCTTATCATCAAATCAAAAAGAAACAAAATTTATGCTTATGCCCGCTCCAGTTTTTCAACAGCGATCGTATTGCCTTTGTATTCCAGGCGTATTATATACAAACCAGGACTATAGCCGCCAAGGTCAATCGTTTCCCGCGATGAAGCTATATCCCTGCGCATAATCAGCCTTCCTGTATAATCGTACAGGTAAAGCACCAGCGCTCCGGGCGCCCCGCTGAAATTATCCAACTGGAGCTGCACCCGGCCATGGGCGGGATTGGGATAAAGACGCAGCCGCGGTTTTTCGGGATCAGCAGCGATAGCGGTTCCTCCCAGCGACGGGCTCATATAAGCAGCTCCTGATACGCCAAGGCTGACCGGCAGCGAATCGCAAAGCAATTGGTAAGAGGCATCCTCAGTATTGATCTTATATGCTCCATAACGTGAAAAGCCTACCAGCGAAGGCCCGGTTGCCGGCAAGGTAATCGTAGCCAGGCCAAAACAGCTCGGGATCGGCTTATAGGGATCGTTAAGTGCTATTGCACTTACTACAGTATCAAACGTTTTGTTGAGTTCAATTTTGACCAGCAGACCATTAAACACCAACAACGTATCTGCGGACGCTAAATAAAGATCACGGCCATACCAGGCCAGGTCACCCATAGAGGGATAGCGGATATCACCGATACGATACGTAGATGCATCCCGAACCCTGATCCCATACAAGTCCCTGCCATATACCATGAGCAGGATGGAGTCGTTGAGGGCCACCAGCGAATTGCCATAGATCGCAGTATGCCCTTTATAAACGGCCTCGACATTGACCGTATCGATTAAATAGAGGCGACCTCCGGCAGTATCCGGGGTGATACCCCAAAGCCGGCCATCCGGTGTAAAAGCAATGTCGGCCATAGGCGGAATGGCACCAAAAGAACGGATCGTGCAACCGGGTACATTTACAGCATAAAGTACCCCCTCGTAATCCGTAACAAACACCGGCGTTGCCTGGCCATTGGCCCATCCTGGCTGCAGCCACAGGACCACAACCCATATATATCCCAGGATATTGAACTTCATAAGCGCTTTATTTTTTAATTATTTTCTGTGTGTAAACAATACGATGTTCTGTGCTCAGACCGGCCACATAAACACCCGCAGGCAAGTGGCTAATGTTAATCATATCTTTACCCCCGTTCAGCACATGGCGCAGCACTACTCTGCCGCTTATATCGCTCAGTACCAGTAACGCGTTACCGGTAGCACAGTCAACCCACAACTGCCCGGAAACCGGGTTAGGATAGATGTTCCATTCCCGCTTCGCAGCCATAAGCCTGCTTGCGGCAGCATAGTCCGGCGAAGGCGGTATAAATTCAGGGGGGAAGATCGCGCCTTCGTACTGTGCCAACAGCGCACGGGCAATTGCTCCTGCCTGCGTACGATCGGCCGCGGCGCACGCTGATATCAGATCCCGGAACTGTACGGGCAGGTTATTCCACGTTGCCCCCGGGCCTTCGAGCCATTGCAGGGCCTGGTACAATACCAGGGTATGCGCAACTTCTGCCTGCTCTTCTTCACTTAGGGTGTATTTTTCCGGGATCTTGTTCAATACCTTAAATGCATCATCCCAGCGTGCAAGTTCCCGGTAAGCCGAAGCCTGGTACAACTTATACTGGTATCCCTTGGTCACTTTCGCATACACCAGGGCGATACTGTCAATATAGTTGGCAGTGTCCGTATCCTTGCGGTACTGGTACTGCCCTACAGCCCTGTCGATCAGCAGTGCGTGGGCGGTCAACAGGCCGTCCAGCAAAGCGGTATCGTTATAAGTACGGCCAGGTTTTGCTTCAATCAAAGTTATCTGCGATTCAATCACTGATAATGCTGTTATAAACTGCGAAAAAGGGAAAGGCGCGGGTGGTGCTCCATTATTATGTACCGGGCAGGTATTGGCCTGGGTGCCGATTATATTGGTAAAGTTCCTGTTTACCGGAACTTCGGGAGCCCCTATTCCGGTACAGCCATATTGAAAATCGGCGATCGTATTCGTATTGGGTCCTATAAAATAATTGGGGTAATTATATCCTGCAGTGGGTGCGGACGTATAATTAAACTTGTTTCCGGCACTGTAATCATAAAGATTACTAAGCCCTGCAGGCAGGTACTGCAACCGGGCGATACCATCGCTGCCTGAATTGATTACGTCCTGCATAACCGATATCTCGTATCCGTTCCAGGTGCCCAGCAGGTTATTACATAGTATTTTCAACCCGGTTGTCGCGGCAGTATTACGGTTACGCCCAATGGACTGTACACCCAATAACAACCCCAGGGGAAAGGGCTTGGTTTTATTCCGGTATATTTCATTATAGGCAGTACCCGAATTTTTAACCACAATGCCGGGACCGCCTGCAGGATGACCGCATAACGTATTACCTTCTATACGATACCCGGTTGAATTACGCAGAAAAATACCAAAATAAGAAGGGCTATTATCCACCTGAAAATTACACCCCAGCACCCAGGGCATAAAGCAGCCGCTCATATTAATACCATAAAGACAATAGAAATCCGCATTACGGACTAAAGACACGCGGTCAGTCTGCAGACTGTTGACCAGGTAGATACCGGTATTCAGATTGGAGAAAACACACCTGGGCATAAGGTCGTTGAATTGTTGAACCTTTACGCTTGCGTTCACCCCCATAATACCGGAGGTGTTCAGCGGATTAACTGCACTACCTGTAAATGTACAGGAAAGAAATGTAATATTTTTGCAATTATCCAGGTAAACCATATCCGGCGGGTATGGACTCGGATTAAAGTTATTGGTATGGGTAAAGCTGCAATACTGGAATAGAGCATTCCAGTTCATCCCGCTGGTTTGCGTATTCGGATCGACGATGGCCCCCGCGTTCACTTCATTATGAAACCATAACGCCCTTTTATTATTTCGGAAAAGGGTCAAATTCGCAGCAACAGTTCCACCATTGGTTGTTGACGCAGCAAAGTCCTTGTCAAAATTCCGGATGGCGGTCTCCGCATTTTCAATCGTACTGTTTTCGATAAATATCCGCGATGCATTGGGAGAAGCGGGTCCTGGGCTGGAAGTCGCGCCCCGCATGGTTTCTATACCCGACCAGTAGGTACCCGGTGTGATAACGGTGACCAAAGACTGGTTGCGGGCTTCGAATACAGCCGCCGCAGAAGCATTGGGAGGCGGGCCGGCAGTACCAAAATAACCTCTTAAAATAATGCGGGCGCCGGCCCCCATTTTTACCGTAGCCCCATCTACTTTAATCGTGCCCCCGGCCATAACCGTAATATCATAAGGGAAGGAAGCCACCGCTCCCGGATTAATAAGTAACAATGCGCCGGACTGTACGATACAAGGGCCAGAACAATAATCAGGAAAGTTAACGTAGTATGTTCCTGAAATAACAGTCGGAATAACAGCGTGTAGCGGCGTAGGACCAGCTAACCAGCACACGCCTGATAAGGCCAGGTTTAGCAGCCAAATTATTAGCAAATGTTTTTTCATGGGATATTTATTTTATATAAATAAATATCAAACATAAAATAAACCTACTTACTATCAAAGCATAAATGCATAATTTATTAAAACCTACCCTTTTTTATCCTCTAACCGGGCGATCATATTATTCATCTGCTCGAGTTGCGAACGCTGTATTTCGATAATATCCTCCTGCTGCCGGATAATAAGATGATCCAGTTTTTCGTGCAGCATGCGGATCTCCAGTTCCGACTTCAGGTTGATCATATAATCGCTTTTGGCCCGCTGCCGGTCTTTTTCTTCCTGCCGGTTCTGGCTCATCATAATCACCGGCGCCTGCAGGGCTGCCAGGCAGGACAGGATCAGGTTGAGCAGGATAAAGGGATAGGGATCGAAACCTTTGTTGTGCAGCATATATACATTGCCCAGGATCCAGACTACGATGGTAATGCTGAAAAAGATGATAAATTTCCAGCTGCCGCCAAAGGCGGCTACCTTGTCGGCAACGCGCTGGCCCAGGGTGCTTTGCAGGTCGTCGTCGTCCAGTTTGGCGGTTATCGAGTTGCGCTTGCCGATCGAGTCGAGCACGGTCTGTTCCATTTCACCAAGATCGCCTACTTCGCGCATCAGGTGATCGGATAAATACTTCAGCTTACAGGAGTTCAGTTCACTTACCGATAAATGATCGTCCGCACCGAAATCAGGGTTCTCCTTTTGTATGATCTTCAGTAATTCGCCATGAATAACATTGCCTGAAACGCGTTCCGACACAGGAAATTCTTTCCCCGAAAGGCCGCTGATAAAGGTTTCCATAATATACTTCTTTCGATGAAATTAAGGAAGCCTGGCATATATTTTCAAAAGATTTTGAGCGGCGCGGGGTTAAAACAAAGCAAAGACGGGTACAAGCGGCCGCCAGTGTGTATTTGCACTATTCAAAATAGGTCTACTGACAGATATTCTTTTGCATGACCACCCGTTTCTCGATCCATACATCGCTTTCGTCGTCGCGCAGCTGTACGTAATACACTCCCAGGGGATCACGGTCCGGATCGAACTCGACCGAGATTTCATGTTCACCTTTCGAATTACTGACCTGGCCCGATTTGATTTCGCGGTATACCTTACGGTTGTGGTCAAAGATCACCACATGCATCTGCCTGCGGCTTTCCTTCTTCCAGTTAAGCGGTACATACACTTTCGAAAGGTTAAGGTCGAACACTTCTCCCCCGTTGCCACTGGTATTGATGTTATGATGGGTATAGTACTCAGGCATCTGCTGGCGAAGCAAACCAGCCATATAAGCCACCAGAGCCTTGCCTTCATCCGGTTTTCCCGACGGGTTATACACATTACTCAGGCAATGGCCGCTCGTAAGCGTCCATATCGCATGCTGGCCCAGCGATCCGAATAAACGGTGTTGCCGTATATAACGGCTTACCTGGCGCATTACCGTATCGCCCTGCTTCCAATAGGCATACGTTAAATTTTTAGCGGGCCCACTGGCGCTGCTCTTGCCACAAAAGGTCTGCAGGGTTACCGTTTTCGATTTACCGGCTTCGACGGTTACCTGTTCTTCACCCACCGCCACAAGGGGCTGGAATCGGCTATCCAAAGGTTTAAAAATAAGCGCCGGATCAACGGCAAGTGAAAGATCGCTACCGGTATTGTTATGCAACTCCAGGTTAAGACACTGCCCCATAAAGCCACCTTTGGATACCGCCTTGACGGTTACCAGGCGTTTGGCCATAGATTCCTTAAGAGAAAGAAGAGCCGCCTGTGCCGGAGCAGAAAGGCATACAACCAAAAGCAGCAACCAGCTGCCGTTTCGTAAATAAGACATAGTGGGTTGATTGATAGGTTACAGGGGCCCTGGATATGGCCGGTACTAAAATAATCATTTACATCAATATTAACAATACCCGCTTCCCGGCCCTATCCATACAAAAGCCTGCCGGATATGACAGAACTATGACTTGGCTCCCGGTACGAAAAGGGCTTATTTTGTACTCCTAAAAACACGATCTTATGGGAGGCACACCAGACTTTAAAGCCATAGCCGCACAACTCCGGCAACCTTCGGGAGACGATGGCATTGCTACAGCCGAAAGAATGAGTGATAACAACGGCAATATGATCAGGCGCTGCATCGATCATTTAAATATACAGGATAAGAACCGGGTACTGGAAATGGGCCCGGGCGGCGGCACACACCTGCCCTATGTACTGCCCAAAGCGAAAGACATACACTACCAGGGCATAGATATCTCGGCAACGATGGTGGCGCTGGCCAGTAGCCTGAACCAGCCGGCTATCGAAAGCGGGCAGGCTGCTTTTCTCGCCATAGATCCTGTGGATGGTTATGTGGGTATCCCCGGGGATGACCGGCAGTACGACCGCATCTTTACCGTAAACACGCTTTACTTCTGGGATAATGCGCCGGCACAGGCCGCGGAGTTGTTCCGGGTATTACGTCCGGGCGGCGTCTTTGCCCTTTGCTTCGCTACTGAGGCCTTTATGAAGACCCTGCCTTTTACCGAATTTGGTTTTAATCTTTACAGTCCCGAAAAAGCCACAGATCTGCTTGCTGCTGCGGGCTTCCACATCGTCGATGTGATTAGCGAAACCGAGCAGGTAACCAGCAATGCCGGTCATACCGTCGAACGCGAATTTATCGTATTGCTTGCCAGCCGCGATATCGCGTCATAACGACGGGGTTAGGCGCGGAACGAATCGAATTTGCGGATAAGGAAGATCACCGGAGCGATCATCAGGGAGAAGAGGAAGCCATAGCCCCTGCCAAATGTCTCTGCTACGGCAATACCGGCCAGGGAGAAAAAGGCGATCAGCAACAAGGCGATAAAGTATTTTTTTATCATAGTAATGGTTGGGTGATAATGCTTTCGAAACTACACTTTTCTTCTTATTCCGCCTACTATCGGGTTGTTAGCAATAGCATATTACCGCGCTGCCACCGTTTTCAACAGGGTTTCCGGGCAGAAATATACCTTATATACCGCGAAATTCGGCTGCTAAAAAGCTAAACCGTACCTTTGCGGCATAAATCATTAATTTAATGCCCGGATTTACAGTAGCTATAGTCGGAAGACCCAATGTAGGCAAATCAACACTCTTTAACCGGTTGCTCGAGCAACGCAAAGCCATTGTAGATGACTTTAGCGGTGTGACCCGCGACCGGCAGTACGGTATTTCCGACTGGAATGGCAAATTTTTTAACGTAATCGATACGGGTGGTTTTGTGTCCCGCTCTGAAGATATATTCGAAAAAGAGATCCGCAAACAGGTGCATATCGCCATCGACGAAGCGGATATTATCCTGTTCATTACAGACGTTACGGCCGGCATTACCGACCTCGACGACGATATGGCGCAACTGCTGCGCCGCTCCAACAAACCAGTATTCCTGGTGGTTAATAAAGTAGATAATGCAGAGCGCCAGCTCGATGCTACCGAGTTTTATGTACTCGGCTTCGATCCTACGTTCTTTCTCTCTTCCATCTCCGGCAGCGGTACCGGCGAGGTACTGGATGCCATTACCGAACTGATCCCCGAATCGACCCAGGATGCAGAGGTAGAGATGATCGAAGAAGAAATCGAAGATGAGGATGGCAATGTGATCATCATGAAACGGGAAAAAGATCCCATTCCCAAGATCGCGATCATCGGCCAGCCCAATGCCGGTAAATCTACCCTGCTCAATGCCCTTACCGGTAAGGAGCGCGCCATTGTATCGGATATCGCCGGTACCACCCGCGACCCGATCCATACCCATTACAACCAGTTCGGCAAAGAATTTATCCTCATCGATACCGCCGGTTTGCGTAAGAAGAAAGCGGTACAGGAAGACCTCGAGTTCTACTCGGTGATCCGCGCCATCAAAGCGATGGATGAAGCCGATGTATGTATGCTGCTGATCGATGCGGCCAAGGGTATGACCGCCCAGGACGTCAATATCCTGTCGCTGGCCGAGCGTAAAGGCAAAGCCATCGTGATCCTGGTGAACAAATGGGATGTAGTAGAAGGCAAGGAAACCAATACCGCCCGCGACTACGAGAAAAACCTGAAAGAAAGGATCGCGCCATTTACCGATATACCCGTGGTCTTTACTTCGGCCGCCGAAAAGACGCGTATCTTCCAGGCTATCGAAAAAGCCCTGGAGGTATTTGAAAACAGGCTGAGAAGGATCACTACCTCCCACCTGAACGAGGTGATGCTGAAAGAAATCGAACGTTTTACCCCACCGGTAGTGCGCGGCCATTCGGTACGTATCAAGTTTGTGATGCAGATCCCGACGCATACCCCGGCTTTTGCCTTTTACTCCAATCACCCCGACGAGATCAAGACGCCTTACCGCAACTTCCTCGAGAATAAGCTGCGCAGTCATTTTAATTTCAGCGGTGTGCCAATCAAGATATTTTTCAGAAAAAAATAAAACGGCCGACAAGCTGTTTTCCAATCAAGCGATTTCTTTTTTGCTCCCCGGACAGGAAAGAAATCGCTACTTTTATGCATGAATCCAGCCGGCTTCCGAAAAGGCCGTTCTCCCTATAAACTATGCAACAGACGGATACTGCCAATACCGTTTTCCAGCAAGCGGTGGCATTTGTGAACCAGACGAATCAACATCTTTTTCTTACCGGTAAGGCCGGTACCGGTAAAACAACGTTTCTCCGTTACATACGGGACAACTGTTATAAGAAAATGGCCGTGGTGGCGCCTACCGGCGTGGCCGCGATCAACGCAGGCGGTGTAACCATCCACTCCTTTTTCCAATTGCCTTTCGGCACCTTCCTGCCTACACAGCGCACGGTATGGGGCAGCGAATCGCAGAATATTTATAACAAGAATCAACTGCTGGGCAAGCTGCGCCTGAACAGTACCAAGAGAGACCTGATCCGGGAACTGGACCTGCTGATCATCGATGAGATCTCGATGGTACGCGCCGATGTGATGGATGCCCTGGACGCAGTATTGCGCTCGGTACGCCGCAGGCCGCAGGACCCGTTCGGCGGGGTGCAGATGTTGTTTATCGGCGATATGTTCCAGTTGCCCCCCGTGGTGCGCGACGAGGAATGGCAGCTGATGAGCGAACATTACAACAGCCCTTTCTTCTTCGACTCGCTC
Source organism: Taibaiella chishuiensis (assembly GCF_003014535.1). GTDB lineage: Bacteria > Bacteroidota > Bacteroidia > Chitinophagales > Chitinophagaceae > Taibaiella > Taibaiella chishuiensis. The sequence continues at coordinate 16,330 of NZ_PYGD01000008.1, forward strand.
GTGGTGAAAGAAGCCATGCCTATTTATATCGAGCTTAAAAAGATCTATCGCCAGAGCGACCGTACTTTTATCTCGCTGCTCAATAATATCCGGAACAACAACTGTACGGAAGAAGACCTGGAGCAATTGCAGGTGCATTACGATCCTTACTTCTCGCCAGGTCGCGACGACGGTTTTATTACCCTTACCTCGCATAACTATAAGGCCGATGCCATTAACCAGGCCGAGCTCGAAAAATTGCCGGGTAAAACGCATAAGATCGACGCGGTGATCAATAACGAGTTTCCCGAACATGCCTATCCAGTAGATAAGGTGCTGCATCTTAAAGAAGGTGCGCAGATCATGTTTATGAAAAACGATAAGGGCGATACCCGCCGTTATTACAACGGTAAGATCGGCCGCATCGAAACGATAGACGAGTTCGAAAAAAAGATCTTCGTATCCTTCCCGAACGAAAACGGCCGCATGCAGCTGGAGCTGGAAGTATGGAAAAATATACGGTACCGTTACGATAACGAAGGCGACGATGTACAGGAAGAGGAGTTGGGTAATTTCCAGCAATACCCCATCCGTCTTGCCTGGGCCGTAACCATCCATAAAAGCCAGGGGCTTACTTTCGAAAAAGCCATTGTAGATGCCGGCCAGTCCTTTGCTGCAGGCCAGGTATACGTGGCGCTGAGCCGGTTGACCAACCTCGACGGCCTGGTGCTGAAATCGAGGATACAGGCCAGCAGTATTATGACCGACGAGCGCATCCTGGATTTTGCAAGGAACGAAGAATCCAGCGACCAGGTACAACGTACGCTTGAACTGTCGCAGCAACACTTCGCAGAACAGTCCCTGCTGCTGGCTTACGATTGGGAGAAGATACGCGATATTATGGACGAGCATATGGACAGCTATACGACCAGTGCGCTGCCCGATAAAGCTGAAGCTATGGACTGGGCCCGGGAGCTGGGCCGCACCGTAGAGCAACAGTACCTTACCGCGCATAAGTTCCTGCCCCAGCTGGAAGAGATCCTGCGCTCCGGCAAAGGCGCTTACGACAAGCTGCATGAAAGAACCCTGGCCGCCTCTGCCTGGTTTATAAAGAGCATCGACGAAAAAGTGATTGAACGGATAAAAACACAGATCCAGGCGGAGAAGGTAAAGACCCGTACCAAAAAATATGTAAAGGCGCTGCAGGAGCTGATGCTGGTCTTTGAACGGAAAAAGCTGCAGGTGATGCAGACTGTGGGCATTACCGAAGCCCTGTCGCAGTCGCTGAATATGGAAGAGATCATGGAACGCGTATCGCGGCTAAATGCACCTATTGAAATTGTGTTGCCACAGGAGGCCGTAGCCAAGACGGCGGCAGGCGACAGTAAAAAGATATCGCTCGAAATGTTCCTGGCCGGCAAAACCATCGCCGATATCGCTACGGAACGCGGTATGGTAAAAGGTACCATCGAAGGGCATCTCGGCGAGTTTATCGCTACCGGTGAAGTCGAGATCTCAGCCCTGGTACCGAAGCATAAGCTGACGCGTATTATGGAACTGCTGGATGCCCAGCCCCAGGCCACTTCGGGTATGATCAAAGAAAAACTGGACTCTGGTTATTCCTATGGCGAGATCAAAGCCGTGATGGCATATCGTAAAAGAGCCAATATATAACGAGACTTAACCTGTTGTATATATCAACAAAAACCTTACTGTGCGGGCCTTTCAGCCCGCACTATTTTTTTACACACCGATGACATTTAATGCTTTCTTAACCTCTCGTTAAGGAGCCGGTAACATGCAGGATGTTGTTTTGCGGAAATTTAATCGCCTAATCCTGTATTAATGAACCAACTCAACAAGAAGATGAAGAAAGCCTTGTTACTTTCTTCGATGGCGCTTGCTTCCGGCAGCGCCCTGTATGCCCAAACCAGCCAGACCATTCTCCGCAGCGTTACTTCCGGCACCGATGATGCCGAAGAATATGTACCCGGCGGCACTGGTACCGTGGGCGATGTAGACCTCGGCAGCTCCGACCTGGAGATTATGCTCGACGGTAGCAAAAGACAGATTGTGGGTGTAAAATTCGGTAGCATCATGATCCCCCAGGGCGCTACCATCAAAAGGGCTTACGTTCAGTTTGCCAACAAGGGCGATAAAGCGCCGGTATCCGGCAACGCCTATATTACCGCACAGGCCATCGACAACGCGCCGACCTTTGCCGGTGTTGCTTTCAACATCAGCAGCAGAGCCCAGGTAGCCGACTCGGTTTTATGGCCGGGCAGCACCGACGCCAGCTGGGGCACCACCACAGCAGGTGTAGCCGGTCCGCTGCAACGTACGCCGGATATCAAAGCCATACTGCAACCGGTGATCAACCGGGCTGGCTGGGCGCCGGGCAACTCTGTCGTGATCCTGCTTAAAGGCACCAGCGGTGTGCGCAACACCTTCTCTTACGATGGTAACGCAGCCAATGCGCCTAAACTGATCGTAGAATATACCAGCGCATCGGTACCTCCCCTGCTGAGCGCCGACCTGCCGATCAATAAACAAAGCGAATGGCGCTACTTCGACAACGGTACCGACCTGGGTACCGCCTGGAGGGCCACCGGCTTTAACGATGCCGCCTGGAGCTATGGACCCGGCAAACTGGGTTATGGCCTCAACCAGGTTACCACACTGGAATTCGGCGCCGATGCCAACAACAAACCGATGACGGCCTACTTCCGTAAGCAGGTAAACATACTCGATGTAACAGCACTGCAGGATTCGCTCGACATCAGCATTATGAAAGATGACGGCGCAGTAGTCTACATCAACGGTACAGAAGTACACCGCAGCAATATGCCTGCAGGAACCATTACCTACACTACCCCAGCCTCTTCTGCCCTTTCCGGTGCAGCCGAATCGGCTTATACCACCTTCCGCGTATCGCGCAACCTGCTGGTAAACGGTAACAATACCTTTGCCGCCGAAGTGCACCAGAGCGATGCCGCCAGCACAGACCTCGTTTTCGACATGGAGGTAAAAGAATACGTACCTCCTGTTATGGCCATCACCAACTTCCCGGTAGCCGCCAACAGCGAGTGGAAATACCTCGATAACGGCAGCAACCAGGGTACCGCCTGGACAGCGCCTGCTTTCAACGACGCCACATGGGCTTTCGGTCCGGGTAAACTGGGATATAACGATGGCGCGGTAACTGTAGTCGGTTACGGTCCTGATGCATCGAACAAATACATCACCACTTATTTCCGTAAGCAGATCCATGTAACCAGTGTAGCATCGCTCTCCGATACCCTGGAGCTGAAAGTACTCCGTGACGATGGCGCCATTATCTATATCAATGGTACGGAAGTGGTGCGCAGCAATATGCCTGCCGGCGCCTTCGATTACCTGACGCATTCTTCCACCATCGTGGACGGCGCCGACGAATCGGTTTATTTCCCTTACCATATCCCGAAAAGCGTACTGGTAAACGGTACCAATACGATTGCCGTAGAGATCCACCAGCGCGACGGACAGAGCTCCGACCTGGGCTTCGATATGAGCCTGAACGAGTATACCGCACCGGTTGCCCCGGTTGTATGTAACCCGCTGGCCGGCACCCATATCTCCAACTTCGTATCCGTACTGCCTTCTGCTCAACCGGACTCGCTGCGTATCCCGGGTTCGCATACCTTCCAGATGCTGCTGCAATCCGGCGATCCGTATACCAATGCCGCCGACGGTGTAACCAAAGGTACCTTCGACTTTACCGGTTATGTGCCTATTGCAGGCAGCAGCACCAACGGTTACCTCTCGGTGAACCACGAAGAAGGCAGCTGGCCTGCTGCCGGCGTGTCTATGCTGAGCCTGAATTACAACAATACTTCACAACTGTGGAATGTAACCAATAACGTACCGGTTGATTTTGGTGTGATCGGTGGTACCGGCCGTAACTGTAGCGGTACCGTTACCCCATGGAATACCATCATTACCTGCGAAGAGACCCTGCCCGCCAACGATGTAAACGGTGACGGTTACCAGGATGTGGGTTGGGCTGTAGAGATCGATCCTGCCACCCATGCGATCGTAGACCATAACTACGACGGTGCACCGGATAAATTGTGGAAACTGGGCCGTATGTCGCACGAGAACGTAGTGGTAGCATTCGACCACAAAACCGTATATGAAGGTAATGACGAAAACCCTGGCTTTATCTTTAAAATGGTAGCCGACACCGCAGGTAAACTGGGTACCGGTAACCTGTATGTATTAAAACTGTCCGGCGCTGCAGGCGTAGCCACAAGCGGTACCTGGATGCAGGTTCCGAACAGCACACCTACCGAGTGTAACAACGTAAGGGCTTATGCTGCGAGCATTGCCGCTACCAACTTCAACTCTATCGAAGACGTTGAGATCAGCCCGCTGGACAGCATGATCTATTTCACCTCTAAAGCCAGCAGCCGCGTTTACCGTTTCAAAGACAACAAAACCGTAGGCAACAGCAACGACGTTACCAATTGCGAAGTGTTTGTAGGTAATGCAGGCACCATGTACAACATCACCTATAACGGCGGTACTGCCAGCGAACAATGGAGAGATGGTAACGACAACCTGACCTTCGACAATGAAGGCAACCTGTATGTGATCCAGGATGGTGGCCGTAACCACATCTGGATGGTAAAACCCTGCCATACCAATGCCGATCCGAAAGTAGAACTGTTTGCCGTAACGCCCGCCGGTTGCGAGCCTACCGGTATGACCTTCTCCCCGGATTATAAATTCATGTTCGTATCCATGCAGCACCCATCCGGCAGCAATGCTACGCAGATGATCGATGCAGCCGGTAACCCTGAGCGCTTCAACAAAGAATCGGCTATCGTTATTGCCCGTAAAGAATTCCTGGGCCTTAATGCACCGCTTGCTATCTCTTTCGCAGGTTTCGAAGCGTACCGCACCGCTGCGAACAAAGCACAGCTGAACTGGGAATATGTAACCGATGAAACCCTTGCTAAATTCGAGATCCAGCGTATGGTAGCCGGTAACGGTTTCGAAACCATCGGTACCGTTGAAAAAGTATCCGGTAAAAACAGCCTGAACAAATTCGGCTACCTCGACCAGCATCCTTATGCCGGACAGAACTTCTACCGCATTAAAGCCGTACAGGCCAATGGCAAAGAGGTACTGACCAATATCAAAGTGGTAGACATTAAGGTAGACAACCAGCTGGCCATCGTGGAAACCTTCCCGAACCCTGCTACCAACACCTTTAACGTAAGCCTGATCAGCCCTGAGCAGAAAGCCGCTATCGTTAAGATCTACAGCACTACCGGTAACAGCGTAAGCGAGCAAACCGTATCCCTGAACAAAGGCAACAATACCGTTACCTTAAACATCGGATCGCTTGCTGCAGGCGTATACAACGTAGTTATTATTTCCGGCAACGAAACTGCCAAGACCAGAATTATCAAACAGTAAATGAATATATCCCCCAAAAGGATACTCCTTAATGCTACAGTTGCCCTGCTTTTAACGGCGGGCAACTGTATCCTTTTAAGGGCACAGTGTCCGACCGAAAATTTTAAAACGCTGCCTGCCGCGCTCGAACATCCCGATTGCGCGCGCAGCCTCTCCTTACGCATTGCCAAAAGTGAAAACATCAGTGCCCGCATAGGCCGGCTGCAAAAGCTTGAATCGCTCGACCTGCTCAAGAACGAGCTGCAAACCCTGCCCGATTCGTTGTGCAACCTGGTACGCCTGCAACGGCTCGTACTCAGCGAAAATGCACTGCGCAAGCTGCCTTCCGCCATCGGCAGGCTTAAAGCCCTGCATACCCTGCAGGCCGACAAAAACCACCTGGTAGAATTGCCGCAATCCATACAGGACCTGGACCAGCTCAGTACCCTCGACATATCCTGGAACGACTTTGCCTCGCTGCGCGAAGGTATAGGCAGGCTCAAAAGCCTGGCAACACTGGATATCAGCCACAACCACTTCCTGTACCTGCCCGAAAACATCGGACAGCTGAGCGCCCTGCGCTTTTTCAAAATGGACTATAATGTGCTTACCGGCCTGCCTGCGGGTTTTGTGCAGCTCCGCAACCTGGAGCAGCTCGACGCTTCGTATAACCAGCTCCAGGCCCTGCCCGGGGACATCGGCAGGATGAAAGCACTGAAGATATTATCGCTCGCCCACAACAAACTGCAAACCCTGCCCGCCGGTATCGGTGAACTGGCTGACCTGGAAATGATTTTCCTCTCCAACAACCAGGTTACCCACCTGCCCCGGGAGATCGGGCAGCTGAAAAAGCTGAAGACCCTCGTGCTGATCGGCAATCCCATGCCGGAATCCGAGATCGCGACCCTGAAGCAACTGCTGCCCCATACCCGTATTATTTTTTAAAGTTTTTACCCTTACCCATGCGTTTACGTTTTACCAAGTACAGCCTGTTTATTTTTGCCCTTGTCGTAATGGCCCTTACCGGCCTGCAGTCGGCACAAAGCCTATCCAACCAGACGATGCCTGCCGTGTTAAGTTATTACCGCGGGTATATCGACAGCCTGAAAGCCTGTAACCTGCAGCTGGAGCGCGAAACAGCCACCGCCGACTCCGGCAGGCTCCGCGACCTCTTTGACCAGGGCCGCAATTATTTTAAGAAAATAGAATTTATCGTTGAATACTATTACCCCGCAACAGCCGCCCGTATTAACGGTGCACCGCTGCTCGAGGCCGAGCCCAGCGAAAAGATGGAACCACAGCATCCTAAAGGTTACCAGGTGCTGGAAGAAGTAATCTATGGCCCTATTAACGAAGATACCCGCAAAGAGATCGCCTTTGAAGTAAGCAACCTGAACTTCGCCATCAATAAGCTGGAAGGCATGTTACCGGATATCGAACTCAACGAAAGCCAGGTACTGGAAGCCTTAAAGCTCAATATCTACCGGATGATCATCAAAGGCATTTCGGGCTTCGACAACCCGGTAGCGCTGAACAGTATCGCAGAAGCGCGCTCCACGCTGGAAGGCACGCTGGCCGTATTGGCCTGCTTCCGCGAATCGGGCGCCGTACAGGCATCCTGTCGCGAGGCCATCCGTTTTATCGCCAACAACGGTTATGACTTCAACAGCTTCGACCGCGCCATCTTTATCAGCAAATACATTAACCCGCTGTGCGTGGCTATGTACGACTACCAGGATCAGCAACGCATCCCCTTTTCCAGCCAGCAGACTGCTATAGCCGCGCGGGCCAAACACCTGTTCGAGCAAAATGCATTTGATGTCCTGTATTTCGCCCCCGATGGTACGGCACCCTTAACGCAGCAGCAGGTGGCCCTGGGCAGGAAACTCTTTTATGATACGCGGCTTTCGGTAAACAATAACCGCAGCTGCGGTACCTGCCACCAACCGGGCCGGGCATTTACCGACGGGCTTAAATTAAACGAATCGTTGCTGGGCAGCAAGAAACTGCTGCGCAATACGCCTACCCTGCTGAACGCAGCCTTTCAGCCCAGCCAGTTTTACGACAGCCGCATTACCTTCCTGGAAGACCAGGCACACGACGTTATTTCCAATGAAGCGGAGATGGGCGGTAAAGTGCAGCAGATCGCGGCACAACTGGACCGCGACAAGGCCTATAAAAAACTGTTCCGCGCAGCCTATGGCAACCAGGCCGTTTCGCCCGACCTGGTAAAGAAAGCACTGGCGGCCTATGTACGCTCGCTGATCAGTATGAACAGTCCCTTTGACCGGTATATGCGCGGCGATGCCAGCGCTATGACCCCGCAACAGGTAAAAGGCTTTAACCTGTTTATGGGTAAGGCCAAATGCGGCACCTGTCACTTTATACCTTTGTTTACCGGTGCGGTAGCGCCTTTGTACCAGAAGATAGAAAGCGAAGTGCTGGGCGTACCGGCCAATACCGATACGGTACACGCCGTGATGGACAACGACTCCGGCAAATACCTGCTCTACGAGATCCCGCACCAGCTGTATGCCTTTAAGACGACTACGGTACGCAATACGGCCCTTACTGCGCCTTATATGCACAACGGCGTATTTGCCACACTGGAAGAGGTGGTCGATTTTTATAACCGCGGCGGTGGCGCCGGACTGGGCTTCGAACTGCCTAACCAAACTTTATCGCCCGACCGCCTCGACCTCTCGGCACAGGAGCAGAAGGACCTGATTGCCTTTATCCATGCACTGACCGATACCACGGCTACGCGATAAGCACACACGATATCATGCATAAAAAAAGAAGCACCCCTTGCAGGGTGCTTCTTTCGTAAAAAAGAAACGTCAATTATTCAGCATCCTTGTTTTTAAGTGCGGTAACTTCATTTCTGATTTCCTGAGCCAGCGCTTTTACCGCTTGCATACCAGTACGAACACGAGTTCCGGCAGCTTTGCTTCCTTTGTTAAAAAACTTGTCTGCATCAGCCTCGATAGAAGCGAGTAACTCTTTTAATTCGTTGTATTTTTCCATTTTTCAATTATTTAGTGCTGCAAATATATACATCTGGAGCAAAAACGGGCAAATTTTATTTCCACTTACTGGCCTCACAGGCCCCGTAAAGGCCGTTTTCGTCCTGTATCCTGTTCGGAAAACCCGGAAAATCGCGCTAAAGGGCTTCAAATCAGGGCTAAAAAAGGCTATACCGGGCACAAAACAGCACGATTCCAGCGGGCCGCTACGGCAGGTTTTAACTTGCTATTTACCTTACATTTGCAATCCGGCCGCTGCCCCGGGCAGCAACAGGCGCGTTTATCATCAATACCTGATTAAAATCTTAGGAATGAAAAATATTGTTCTTGCCAGTACCTCGACCTTATTCGGCGAGGAATATCTTGCCTACCTCGGGCCCGTGATCAAAGACCTGTTCCACAACATACCGGAAATTATCTTTATCCCCTTTGCAAGGCCCGGCGGCATCAGTTATAACGATTATACCCAGAAAGCCGCTACGGCCTTTGCAGCATGGGATATAAAGGTAACAGGGCTGCATACCTTCCGCGACCCGGTAGAGGCCATACAACAGGCCAAAGGTTTCTTTACCGGTGGCGGTAATACCTTCCTGCTGGTAAAACAACTGCATGAGTTTGACCTGGTACATGCCCTTAAAACGGCTGTAGAAGGCGGTACGCCCTACCTTGGCGCCAGTGCCGGCAGTAATATCGGCGGCATCAATATGCAGACCACCAATGATATGCCGATCGTGTACCCGCCCAGTTTTGCCACTATGGGCCTGGTACCCTTTAACCTTAACCCGCATTACCTCGACCCGGATCCCAACTCCCAACATAACGGTGAAACCCGGGAAACCCGCATCAAAGAATTCCATAGCCAGAACAGCATCCCGGTAGTAGGACTGCGCGAAGGCAGCTGGATACGCGTTAAAGGCGATGTGATCAAAACGGAAGGCAGCCGCGACTCCCGTATATTCGAGCAAGGCAAGGAGCCTTACGAGCTACAACCCGGTACAGAACTGGCTTTCCCGGGAACGCTATAAATCATACCCATAGCAAAGGGGCAGCAAATTGTATTTGCTGCCCCTTCTTATTTCAGCGCCAATGGTGCGGCCACCGGCTTTAAGACTAGGGTAATTTACGGAAGACCGTATTACTTAAAACCACCTCGGCCAGCAAGGCGATCAGGCCCGCAAAAGCAAAGGGGAAAAACAACTCTGCATAATGCTTGTAGGCATTGACCTCAATCTTGGTCTTCTCCAGTTGGTCGATCTCTTTGTAGATATTTTCCAGTTTGGTATTGCCCGTGGCGCGGTAATATTTACCACCCGTTTCGCGCGATATTTTCTGCAACAGCTTCTCGTCGATCTGAACCGGCATCATTTGTTTTTGCAGGCCATAGGGCGTCTGTACCGGGTACATGGCCTGGCCTTCGCTACCGATGCCGATGGTGTATACCCTTACTTTATAGGCTTTGGCAATTTCGAGCGCCGTTTGCGGGTCTACCAGGCCGGTATTGTTTACCCCATCCGTCATCAGGATCACGACGCGGCTTTTGCCCCGGGCATCGCGCAGGCGGTCTACGGCCGTAGCCAGGCCCATACCGATTGCCGTACCGTCTTCCAGCAGGCCACTTTTAACCTGGCTCAGCTGTTCTTTAATTACGGCATGATCGATGGTAATGGGACATTGCGTAAAACTCTCCCCCGCAAAGATCACCAGGCCTATACGGTCGGCAGGACGGGCATCGACAAACTTCATGGCCGTACTGATCGCAGCCTCGATACGGTTAGGCTTAAAATCCTCGGCCAGCATACTGCCCGAGATATCCATGCTCAATACGATATCGATCCCTTCACTATCCACGTTCTCGGTTACATTGGTCTTTTGCGGGCGGGCCATAGCCAGTACAAAGGCCACGAAAGCCAATGCCCGCAATACCTGCAGCAGGGGGCGCCACCTTACCTTCCAGGATTGTTTGATATGCCGGATGCCGGATGTGGTCGATATTTTAAGCACGGCAGCGCGCCGCCGGTTCTGGTATATAAAGTACCAGACCAGTAAAGGCAGCAATAACAACAGCCAAAGGAAATGCGGCGAGGCCAGCACGATATGATATTTTTCCAGCCACTTTATCATGATGCGTCCTCCTCTGGTTTAAATTGTGTACGCTTGATCACTTCCATAGCGGCAGTCATACAGGCATTCTGTTCCTCCTGGTTGGGACTGGCTTTCGCAAACTTGGCCAGGTCGGCGGTACGCAATATCATTTTCAGTTCCGGTCTTACCTTACGCAGCTCGGCACGCGACTCGGTTTGTTTTTTCAACAGGGCCAGCAATTCGTCGGTCGTTTGCTCCATGGCGGTAATTCCATAACGTTCTTCCAGGTAAGTACGGATAATGTCGCTCAGGCCGCTGTAGTATTCTTTTACACGGCCCTGCTCCGGCAAGTGTTTGTCCTGCAGTTCCTGCAACTGGCGCACGGCTTTTTCATGCGCTTTTTCCGGTGGCACTTTTACTACCTGCGGTATTTTCGTACCGCGGTTGCGGTAGAAGTAGTACCATACAAATATGCCCAATCCTACCAGTAAGATCACCGCCAGGATAATCTTCCAGTAGTCGAGCCAGGAACTTTGCACCTCCACGATTTCCTTGATCGGTTTAAAGGCTTTGGTCGTATCTACTGGTATGGTGGCCACTTCGATGGCGATCGAGTCGGTATACAGTTCGGTAACCTGCCCGCCTTTATCCATTACTTTAAATGCGAAAGACGGAATATAATACCGGCCCGAGTCGAAGCCGGTTACCAGCAGGCGCTGTTTCAGCAGGTAAGTATCTGCATTTTGTACCGTGTCTATCTTACCGCGTTCTACGATCTCGAGGCCGTAAAGTGTATCGGGTTTGGGCCAGAGCACGGTATTACCTTTAGCGCCGGGTTTTACTTCGAGCCATAACCGCAGGTGATCGCCGATCGTGATCTTGCGGGCATCTACCCGCGCGCCTGCTGCAGGCTGGGCATAGAGCAGGGCTGCCGGGAAACATAAGGCAGCCGCAAGCAGGAGGGATAAGAAAAATCTGTTTTTTAGGTTCATTAAAACTAATAATCTTGATTTTAGGATACCACCCTTAAAGCCGGTATCCCGGCCGTGGTTGCGCAATGTCGTTTTTATCGGTTTATGAAAAAGCCCTGTAATATTTTTACATAATCGTCGTCGGTACGGACGGCGATCAGTTCGGCGCCGGTTTTACGGAAAGCGTTGACCCCATATTTCTGATGTTGTACAAAGGCTTCGGCATATTGCAGGCGTACCTTTTTATCGGAAGTATCGAGCCATTGCAGCTCGCGGGTTTCGCTGTCCTGCACCTGTATCAGGCCGGCATCGGGCAATTCCTTATCGGCCTTGTCGTATACCTGCACGCCTACCAGGTCGTGCCGGCGGGCCGTAAGCTTCAGCGGCTCTTCGTAAGGTGCGCTGATAAAGTCGCTGAGCAGGAAGGCAATGGTCCGTTTTTTCGAAGCATTATTGAAAAAGCGGAGGCATTCACCGATATCGGTGCCCTTCTCTTCGCTGGGTTCCAGCGTCAGCATTTCGCGGATAATACGCAGGATATGCGATTTGCCTTTCTTGGGCGGTATGTACTTCTCGATCTTATCGCTGAAGAAGATAACGCCGACCTTATCGTTATTGGTCGTGGCGGAAAAAGAAAGCACGGCCGCGATCTCGGTAATCAGGTCGCGTTTGCGCTGCCTGCTGGTGCCAAACAGCGAACTGCTGCTGACATCGACCAGCAGCATAACGGTCAGCTCCCGCTCTTCTTCAAAAACTTTGACAAAGGGGGTGGAGAAACGGGCGGTAACATTCCAGTCGATGGCGCGTACATCATCGCCGGGGCTATACTCCCTTACTTCGCTGAACGACATACCCCGGCCTTTAAAAGCCGAATGATACTCGCCGGAGAAGATATGGTTGCTGAGGCCCCTCGTTTTGATTTCAATACGCCGTACCCGTTTTAATATTTCAGCAGTGGTCATCATGAATTAAGAACGCATAATATTTAACTGTTAACGGTTAAACCTTAACGGGCGGTCACGATTCATGACCCGCCCGGGAAGCAAGCTGCTAGGGCACTTCCACTACATTCAGGATTTCGTTGATCACCTGTTCGCTGGTTATATTTTCGGCTTCGGCCTCGTAAGTAAGGCCAATACGGTGGCGCATTACATCGTGGCATACCGCACGTATATCTTCGGGAATTACATAACCACGGCGCTTGATAAAGGCATAGGCCTTGGCGGCATGCGCCAGGCTGATACTGGCACGCGGCGAACCGCCATAAGCGATCAGCGGTTTCAGTTTACCCAGTTTAAATTCTTCGGGGAAACGGGTAGCGAATACGATATCGAGAATATACTGCTCGATCTTTTCGTCCATATATACTTCGCGTACCAACTGGCGGCCGTTCAGGATATCCTGGGTGCTTACCACCGGATTGATTTTGGGTGCGCCGCCGGGGTTCAGGTTCTGGCGGATAATCAGTTTTTCTTCTTCTTTTTTAGGATAGGTAATCACCACCTTCAGCAGGAAACGGTCTACCTGCGCTTCGGGCAATTGGTAGGTACCTTCCTGTTCGATAGGATTCTGTGTAGCCAGCACCAGGAAAGGTTCTTCCAGTTTATGCGTGGCATCGCCTATGGTTACCTGCTTTTCCTGCATGGCTTCGAGCAATGCACTCTGTACCTTGGCCGGTGCACGGTTAATCTCGTCGGCCAGCACGAAGTTGGCGAAGATGGGGCCGCGACGCACTTCAAATTTATGCTCCTGCGGGTTATAGATCATGGTACCGATCACGTCGGCAGGTAATAAATCCGGTGTAAATTGGATACGGCTGAATTTCCCGTTAATGGCTGAAGCCAGTGATTTGATCGCTAAAGTTTTGGCGAGACCGGGCACGCCTTCCAGCAGGATATGGCCCTGGGTAAGCAAGCCTATAAGCAGGCGCTCCGCCATATGTTTTTGTCCTACCAATACTTTATTCAGTTCCATCATCAACAGGTCTATAAATGCACTTTGCTGATGGATGCGTTCGTTCAGTTCCCGAATGTCAACAGAAGAAGAAGTTGCAGTCTGTCCCAGATTTTGTTCCATAATAATGTAGAAAATTAATTTTACTTACGTAGCCCTTGAAGGTACGTTCAATTTTGAAAAAAAGCCGTAAAAAAGCGTGTAAATGTAGGGAATATCTGCGTAGATTAAAATGGAACTACAAATATCTGATTGTAATTGCTAAACTAAATTTAAATTTAAAAAGCTGGCGTTAATCACAGGTTAACAAGGGCTTCGCTAGGATGCTGAAGAAAAATAAGCCAGCGCTTCTTCCAGGTCCAGGTAAGGATACTGCTCCTTAAGCTGCAACAGTTTTTCCCGGTAACTCGCTTTAAACCGGCAATGCGCTTCGGTATCGGGAAAGCGTACTTTATGATGCCACGCCGTTTGTATATCCTGGATACGGCCCAGCAATTTGCGTGTATCGGCTGTAAAATAGGTATCTGCAAAACGTTCCCACACATACTGCGTCGCCGCATAATTAGGATGGATCATATCCACATCATAAAAGCGGTGATCACGCAGGATATCGATCACGATTTCGTAAGCCGGGAAATAGCTGCAATGATCATAGGTAGCGACCAGGGTATGCACCGCTTCGATCAGGCGGGCCTTGCTCCGGTTGTTATCCACTACCCCATCGCGTACATGCCGCACCGGGCTGATGGTAAAGATGATTTTCAGTTTGGGATTATAAGTTTGCAACCGCCCGATCAGTTGACGCCAGGTATCCACGATAGTAGCTACCGGCAACAGGCGCTTCTCGAACCACTGTCCCGGCGCGCGGTGACAGTTGGCCACGCCCCTGCCCGCCTCGCCGGCGAGCGCTGTAGTAAAGTACTGAAAGGCCGAACCCAGGGTCACGATCAGCCAATCGGCCCCGGCCAGGAAAGCCCCGGCGCCCGATACAGCGCTATGGATAAGGTCTAAAGCAGCCGCGCTGCTGGTTGCCGAAAAATCGGAATGAAAGTCCCAGCAGTTCCATATTTCCTGCAGGCAGAAAAGATCGCCCGTGGTATAAGCCCGGTTGTCGATATAGGCATTAAGGCTATCGGCAACGCTTTCCGGGTTGAATAAAATGCCGCTTGGGTTGGCCAGTACATCCATACGCAGCTGTTCCATACGGCTGCTCATATGCTCCGTAAAACAGGAGCCGGTCAGCAGTATCTTATCCTGGTGTCTTATCGCAGTGCCTGCTGCAGGAATGGTAAGCGGTAAGGTGAAATTCAAAATATTTGTTCTTTTCCGGGGTAAATAAAAGCAGGTGTTATTCTTCGCGCAGCACCAGCGGCTGCAGGGCCGCTTTGCGGGCCGGGTACCAGGCGGCCAGTACGCCAACCGCCAGCACGGTAACTGCAACCAGCATAAAGTCGGTAAGCCGCATTTCTACCGGGTAAGCGCTGATGATAAACCCATCGGGCAGGCTTACCCAGCCGAAGTATTGCTGGCCCAGGCACAACAGCAGCCCGGAACCTATGCCCAGCACGCCGCCCAGCAAAGCCAGGCAACAACCCTCGAATAAAAATATGCGTTGCACCATTCCCTGGGTTGCCCCCATAGATTTCAGGATGGCCATATCTTTTTTCTTTTCCAACACTACCATCGACAAAGACCCGATCATATTAAACGAGGCGATCAGCAACACCAGCAGCAGGATGGCATATACCGCCCATTTCTCGCCGCGCATGACCATGTACAAGGTTTTATTCTGCTCGAAGCGGTCTTCTACCTTTACGTCATCGCCTAACAAACGGCGAAGCTCCCGTTTTATTGCCGTGGGCTGTGCGCCGGGCTTCATTTTCAACTCTACCGAGGTTAGCATACCTGGTTTACCGAAGAGGTGTTGCGCAGCGGCGATCGTGGTCAGTACATAACTGCCGTCGAACTCGTCCTGGATCCTGAAAATGCCGTCGGGCTTTACGGCTATGCTGTTGAAGGAGGCCTCGGGGTCCTGTACCGACAGGCTTTTGGCGCTGGGTTTGGGATAGTAAATCCGTAAAAAGGAAAACACGTTATCCACATCCGCACCGAGCGCCGCGGCAATATTCAGACCTACTACGGCAGGCGTATAATTTTTATGCTCATCCAGGCTACCCTTACCTTCGACGATAAAGCTATCCATATGGGTTACGTCGAACCATTGCGCGTCTACCCCTTTTAAAGTACCCACCTTCTGCTCGTCCTGCCCCGAAAGCAATACCATATCTTCGATGGCGTAGCTGCTGAGCGCTATACCCGGTATCTTGCCGATGGCGGCCTGTTTGTCGGGAGCGAGGGTAAAGAACTTGCCTTTGGCAGCTGATATCTTGATATCCGGGTAAAAAGCCGAATACATATCCAGTACGGTGCCCTCGAGCCCGTTGAATATGGAGAACAGCACCGTCATAGCGCCTGCCGATACGGCAATAGCGCTGATACTGATCCAGGAAATAATATTAATGGCCTGCGCCGATTTCTTACCTCTGAAATAGCGCCAGGCAATCGTAGCCGCCAGCTTCATTTACAGGGCATTAAGAGTTATCCTTGATTCTTTTGAAGAGGTCGTCCATGTGTTGTACGTGATCGAGCGTATCATCCAGGAAAAATTGCAGCTCGGGTATACGGCGCAATTGGTTGCGCAACTTATTGCCCAGGGCGCCACGCAGTTCGCCGGTTTTCTCTTTAATACCGGCCAGCAGGGCCTTCGGATCTTCTATTTTAAAGAAACTCAGGTAAATCCTGGCTTCCAGCAGGTCGGGCGTAATTGCTACTTTCGATATAGACACCATGCCTCCCTGTACGATGCTCAGTCCTTCTCTTTGAAACAGGGTGGTCATTTCCTCCTGGATCAGGCGGGCTACCTGTTTCTGACGTTTACTTTCTTCCATTACTATCGGTTTAAAAAGCTAAAATTACATCATTATGCCAGTGTAAAGAAGACATTCCTTAAAATGATGATTTTTCATGCAGGGTATAGCGCAGCATGAATGCTAATTAGTTCAAATTAATGCAAACATAAACGGCTCCCCGGGCAATTAATTCCTACATTTAGATGTCCGGTTGCCCTGCAACAAAAAGATACGGCAAAATGATTATTTTCTTATCTTTGGTACATAAAAAATTAAATTAAATCTATAGATGAAAAAGAAGTTTATCGGGTTTGCAGCATTTGTTGCTTTATTTGCAGCCTCCTGTAAGGAACACGGGGTATCTATCGACGGCAATGAAAGCCTTGCGGAAGACACCACTTATGTAAGCGGAACGGTGGAACAGGCGGAAACAAAAAATTTCCTGACCGAGGAAATGAGCGGCGTACGTTGCGGCAACTGTCCCGAAGGCGCTATTTTTCTTGAAGAGCTGAACGAAGCCAATGGCAACCGTTTCCGCGTGGTAGCCATCCACCAGGGATCGCTTACCAACCCGATCAAAGACCGCGTGCCCAACAGTATCCAGGATTTTACCACAGAAGACGGCAGAAAGATCCTGCAGCTGATCTTCGGCGAACAGGGCAACAAACCCTGCGTATCGTTCGACCGCTGGCCTATAGGCAATGGTACCAATAAATACCTGGTAGACGGCGCCAGCAACTGGCCTCCTAAAATTGCCGAAATGAAAGGCAAAAGGGATAAAACACCGGTAAACCTCAAAGTAGAATCTAAATTCAACGCAGAAAAAGACCAGTACGACATTACCGTAACCCTGCATTATACCCAGGCGGTAACCGGCGACAACAAACTGTTTATCTACCTCACGGAAAATAACATCAAAGACGCCTTTGTCGAAGCCGATACACTGATTACCTATAACCACGTATTCCGCAAGGCCGTAACAGCTGCCGACGGTAAGCTCATTCTGAACACGGTGACCAAAGAGCCCGGCCGCGTATACATTTACCGCGCTGCTTTGAAAATCGACAAAACCGACGCCAAACAAGCTTTCTGGAACCCCGACAATATCAAAGTCGTGGCTTTTGTAAGCAATGGTACGGCTGACGATAAGAGTGTGCTGCAGGTGCAGGAAACCAGCCTGAAATAAAAACCAGGTTCAGCGAAATAAATTACTTCTTAATTAATAAAAAACGGGGCTTATCTAACCATAAGTCCCGTTTTTCGTATTTAGCCCGGTCCGGTTATTGCCCTTTCTGCCATTTGTCCGCATAACCGCCCCCTGGCTGCAGTTGGCTTACAGTCTTGGTCTGCTCCGTCCTGTGCTTCCCTCCACGCCACTCATCGTTCCTGTATGCATCCGATCCTAACGATTTTTTATAAACTCATTATACACCTATTGAATACTCCATACATGAAAGCAAGAACAACCCTGATGACGGGCTGCCTGGTCCTCCTGCTGATAGCCGGTTTTACCTCCTGTAAGGAACATGGCGTTTCCATAAACGACGAAGAAAACGTTGCTGAAGAAACCACTTACATCAGCGACACCGTAGAAGTGGCCCAGGTAAAGAATTTCCTGACCGAAGAGATGAGCGGCGTGCGTTGCGGCAACTGCCCTGCCGGCGCTATTTTCCTCGAAGAGCTGAACGAAGCCAATGGTAACCGGTTCCGCGTAGTGGCCATCCACCAGGGATCGCTTACCAATATGATCAAAGACCGCCCGGCGCCTAAAGTCAATAGCCGCCAGGATTTTACGACGGTACATGGCGGCAAGATCCTGTCCGTTATTTTCGGCGAACAGGGTAATAAACCCTGTGTATCGTTCGACCGTCACCCTATTGGCAACGGCACCAATAAATACCTGGTAGACGGCGCCAGCAACTGGCCACAGAAGATCGTAGAGATGAAAACCAGGAGGGATAAGACACCCGTAAACCTGAAAGTGGAATCTAAATTCAATGCAGAAAAAGACCAGTACGAGATTAAGGTAACCCTGCATTATACCCAGGCCGTAACCGGCGACAACAATTTGTTTGTGTACCTGACCGAAAATGACATTAAAGACGCCTTTATCGACAGCGATACCAATATTACCTATAACCATGTATTCCGCGGAGCGGTAACCGACCCTACCGGCAAACTTATCCTCAGGAATACAGACAAAGGCCCGGGCCGCACCTACATTTACCGGTCCGCGTTCAAGATCGACAAAACCGATGCCAAGCAAGCCATGTGGGTACCTGAAAATATGAAAGTGGTTGCTTTTGTGAGTTATCCCGGCCCGGAAGACAAGAGCGTGCTCCAGGTACAGGAGGTTAATCTCCAATAAAAAAATTGCGGGTTTCGTAGGTAATAAAACCACACTTACAAACAATAAAGCCGGTTTGGTATATTCCTTGTCCCGGGTCGCTTTTTTCCTGGTGTAAACACCGTATTTTGATACACATTATACCCGAAATAAAAATAGCATAAATGAAGAAGAGCATCGGTTACATAGCCCTCCTGTTCCTAACAGGTTTCACCTCGTGCAAGGAATACGGGGTATCGATAAACAGTAACGACAACCTTGCAGAAGATACGACCTATGTAAGCAAGACGCCGGAACCGGCGGAACTTAAAAACTTCCTGGTGGAAGAACTGAACGGCGTGAAATGTGGCGCCTGCCCGGAAGGCGCGGCCTTCCTGGAAAAGCTGAACGGCGACAATGACCACCGGTTCCGCATTATAGCCATACACCAGGGCACCCTTACCGATATGATCACCAACCGGGAGCCTAAAAGCATCCAGGACCTCTCGACGGGAAAAGGCGGTGACGGCTCGCAGATCCTTAACGGAATTTTCGGCGAACAAGGCAGTAAACCCACGGCCTGCTTCGATCGCTGGCCGCAGGGTACCGGCACCAATGTATACCTTGCAGACGGCGCCAACCAGTGGCCCCCCAGGATCGCAGAAATGAAAAAAAGAAGAGATAAAACGCCCGTGAACCTGAAGGTGGAATCGAAATACAATACAGACAAAGACCAGTACGATATAACCGTGACCCTGCATTATACCCAGGCCGTAAAAGGGGAAAACAAGCTATTTATCTACCTGACAGAAAACAATATTAAAGATGCATTCACCTATAGCGACACCCTCATCACCTATAACCATGTATTCCGTAAGGCGGTAACCGATCCGGTAGGCCGGCCTTTCCTGGTAAACGTAAACAAAGAACCAGGCCGTGTATATATTTACCGCGCAGCAGTAAAAGTAGATAAAACCGATGCCCGGCAAAAATTCTGGGTACCTGAAAACATGAAAGTCGTTGCTTTTGTAAGTAATCCCGGGCCGGACGACAAAAGTGTACTCCAGGTGCAGGAAACCGATTTCAGATAAAATAAATAACCGGGTTCGTACAACCGGGAACGCGGCTTATCAATAAATAAGCCGCGTTCGTATATTTAAAAGAACCGGCGTAGCTTTTTAACAGAAAACGCAGTATTTTGGAAAAATATACATCGATAAACACCACGCATGAAAAGAAAGATCAGCTACATGGCCATCCTGCTTATTGCAGGCTTTGCCTCGTGTAAGGAACACGGGGTATCTATAGACGGGAACGACAACCTCGCAGAAGATACCACTTATGTAAGCAAGACACCGGAGGCGCCGGAACCCAAAAACTTCCTGGTAGAGGAACTGAGTGGCGTACGCTGCGGCAATTGTCCTGAAGCGGCCGCATTTATGGAAGACTTAAACAAGCAAAACCAGGACCGTTTAAAAGTAGTAACGATCCACGTATCGCACCTTGCCCGGATGATTACCGAACGGGAACCCAAAAGCATCCAGAACCTGGCAGTGCCGGAGGGCTTGCGCATCGTACAACGCCTGTTCGGCGAGGTGGGCAATATGCCCTGTGCATCGGGCGACCGCTGGATGCTGGGCAATAGCGGCAACCGGTATCTCGTAGATGGCGCCAACAACTGGCCTACCCTTATCTCATCCATGAAAGCCAAAAGCAATACGACCCCGGTAAATATTAAACTGGAGTCTAAATACAACACAGAAAAAGACCAGTACGATATTACCACCACAGTGCACTATACCAAGGCGGTAACCGGCGCCAATACCCTTTCCATCTATCTTACCGAAAGCAAAATTAAAGACGCTTTTATTGATGCCGATGAACTGATCACCTACAACCATGTATTGCGTAAAGCAATTACAGCCGCCGAGGGCAAAGTGATCCTCGATTCCCATCCTACTAAAGAGCCCGGCCTGACCTATATTTACCGTACGGCTTTAAAGATAGACGCTTCCGACCCCGCTCAAAAATTCTGGCAGCCTGAAAACATGAAAGTGCTCGCTTTTGTAAGCGCTTCAGCACCACCGGAAGACATACACGTTTACCAGGTACAGGAAGTCAATCTTAAATAATACAGGTACAGGAAGTAAATCTTAAATAATATTTGCGGTTCAGATTCAGCACCATGAAGCGGCTTACTCCGGTAAGCCGTTTTTTATTGCCGTTACGCCAAACGTATCCACGTTTCAGGCCACAGCTTAAGATCTGAGGCAGCACGGTGTAACCCTGTACAAACAGGCTATACCATCCATAACACCGCATGTTACAGTTCCGCCTGCTGTGCTGTATCCATGCACGCTCAAAAAATAAGCCCGGCAACAGGTGTTGCCGGGCCTTTATTCAAACCTGCTCACATCAGGCGAATAAAATTATTGTTTCGTGATCTTCATGGTCTGCGTATGATTGGCATCGGTGTATTTCAGCAGGTAAATGCCATTGGCAACCGAGCTCATATCCACCTGTGTTTCGTTGGCGGAGATCTGCAGCTGACGTACCACTTTACCGCTCAGGTCGGTGATCTGCACCATAGCACTGGCGCCTCTTTCACCATTGATACGGATGCTTACTTTATCTTTAACCGGGTTGGGTATGGCTACGACCTCAGAGCCGCCCATTCCTTTCAATGACAGTCTTACTGTATTAGACATTTCGGTAGCGCCATCGATATCGGTCTGAACCAGGCGGTAATACGCCGCGCCGGTCACCAGCTCCGCATCGGTAAAGCTATAATTGAGCACTTCCAGGCTGCTGCCCTGCGGCGCTTTCGAGTGCACGAAACCTACCGTACGGAAATCAATGCCATCGGCAGAACGCTGGATCTCGAAACCTTTGTTCTTTTGTTCGGAGTGGGTTTTCCAGCTCAGTTGTGCAAGGCCACGGTCCGTTACCTTACCCTGGAGTTTATCCATAGTTACGGGAAGTGCCGAGCCGGAAACGACAAAGTTATAGGTGGTCTTTAAACCTGCGAATTCGTATAACCGGAAGTAATAAGTAGCATTGGCCGCCGCACCGGTAACGGTATAGGTTTCAATAGCCCCTGCGCCTGCCGCGTTTACACACTGCAGGGAAGTCAGGCTGCCACAGGTACCGCTGAACACTTGCAGCACTGCATTGCCGGTACCACCGGCCAGGGCGGAGATCGTAAAGTTGCCCGGGAAGTCGGTGGTTACCTTATACCAAACGTCGTTAGCTGTAGTACCCACACAACCGGCCAGGCTCTGCGTGGCGTAATTAGCGTCGGCCGTCTGCACGCCAGACACTGTGCTCACGGCTATTGCGCCGGCGCAATCGTCGTTAGTTACCGTACCGGTAGTAAAGGAGGTAGCGCTGCTGATACAACCGGTAGCATTGCCGCTTGCATTAAAAGGCACTACATACCAGAAGTAAGTGGTATTGGGTGCGGCGCCTAAAACGGTGATATACGGCGTGCTAACGATACCGATCGCAGTGGCCGTAGCGGCAGTTCCACCGATATAGAAACGATAACCGGAAGCACCGGGCGACGGGTTCCAGGAGAAAGTGGGCGACGGGTTAAGATTAATGCCGGTAGCGCCGTTTGCCGGGTAGGTATTGGTGGTACAACCAGGTAACGGTACAGAACTGGTACACTGCACCCTTCTGGCCCTGCTCGTATTCTGCGTACCACAGGTTGCATTGGTATGGGTATAGAACCTTACATTGCCGCTAACGGTAGCCGTCCATACCAGTGGTGTAACGCTGGAGGTAAACGCTGTTGTTCCGGTCTCATCACCGATAGTCAGGTAGTCGGTGTTGATAGAACTGGAAAAGGTATAAGACACGCCGCTGGTCACATTCACGACAGAGTATTCGCCGGCGTAACAATCAGTGGCAATGCTGGCAGTGGTACCGGCACAGGTCGGGATAAAAGTATTGGAGGGATACTGTCCGTAGGTTGGGGCATTGAGGCACTGCGCCTGTGCCGTTCCCGAAAATGCAGATAAAGACAACAGGGTTACTGCTGTTGCAATTTTTCTTGTAATGGTTGATTTCATTATGATATTGAATTGGTCTGCCTACTCTGGATTGGGTTTTCGGCATTTCCCCCTTTTGTTTTTTTAAGATGCCACGCGCAGCCGGGAACAGGTAAGGCCGGGTCGGGTCCACATACGGCAATAGGATAACGGTACACGTTTCGGTGTATCAAAAAAAGCAGCTTACGCTGCAAAACGAAGCGGGTACCGGGCTTCAGGCAGGCTGCAGGAAACAACTGCTATCCCGGTCAGGTTTTTTCAAGGTCAGGTCCACGTGCAAAGGGTCTTGGTTATCATCTACATCGATATAAACCGACCTGTTTTAATCGGATCATATGCAAGTAGTACTCCATATTTATGCGGTAAACTTAACGAAAATTATACAATTTATTCACAAAGCATTTTATTTTTTTGCAGCGACAGGCGGGTATATTGCCTGTTCCCCTTCCCGGATACGCGCTACAGCAATATGCCGGCAGGCTCTGGATCGCCCCCCATTTATTGCCCGTTACTAAAGGAAGGATATCCGGATCAGGGGTTGCCGGAGGGGCAAAAAACAAGCCCGGCAAAAAAATTGCCGGGCTTGTTTTTTTCGCGCCCCAACCAGGCAGCAATAATCTATTGTTTGCTTATTTTGAGGGTTTCGCTGCGGTTGGCATCGGTATACTTCAATAGGTAAATACCACCGGGTACAGCGCCCAGGTCTACATTGGTTTCATCGGCGGTAACCTGCAGCCGGCGCACGGTTTTGCCATTCAGATCCGTTATCAGGATCCTTGCCTGGCTGCCTCTTTCGCCATAAATCCTGACGCTCACTTTATCTTTAACCGGGTTAGGCACAGCCACAAGTTCGAAGGCGTTCTTTGTTTGGGCCGAAAGCCTTACCGTGTTGGACCATTCGGTTTTGCCGTCGATATCGGTTTGCAGCAGGCGATAGTAAGCGGTTCCGTTTACAGCGTTAGCATCGGTAAAGCCATAAGCCAGCGCTGCCTTGCTATTGCCGCCTTCAGCCCCTGAAGCTACAAAACCAATGGTGCGAAACGTGATACCATCTTCTGAACGCTGCACCTGGAAGCCTTTGTTGTTTTGCTCGGCCAGGGTTTTCCAGTTCAGTTCGGCCATCCCTTTGGGGTTCAGTTTGCCGGTAAGCTTATCCATCGTGACCGGCAATGCGGTACCGGAAACCTGCATGGCAAAGTTGCCCGGGAGTGTACTGCTGAAACGGTAAACCCGGATATAATAAGTTTGTCCTGCAGTGGCAGCAATCGTTAAGCTGCCAAGGGTATCGCTACAGGCTATGGCTGCCGAAAGATTGCCGCAGGTGCCGCTGTACGCTTCCCACACCATATCATCCTGGAATGGGAACTCATCAGTAAGCACAGCGAGATTACCTGTAACATCGGCAGTAACGGAATACCAGACATCGCGGGCCTGGTTGGAGAGCTCGCCCTCGCAGGCACCTGCAGGCATGCTTTCCGTAGCGCCGTTTGTAGTGCCGGATACCGTACCGGACAGTGCATTGATGGCAATGGCGCCGGAACAGTTATCATTACTTAAGGCGCCGGTAGTAAACGAGGTTATCGTGCTTGCACAGCCTATCGCTTCGCCACTGGCATTAAACGGCACCACATACCAGTAATAAGTAGTATTGGGAGCAAAACCGGTAAAGGCAGTGTTAGACCCGACAACGTTCTTCTGATAAGTTGCTCCCGCGGCGGTAGTGCCCGAATAAAGACGGTAGCCCGAAGCATCGGCAACGGGTGTCCAGGTTAATACAGGCGAAGGGTTAACCGGTACGCCGGTATGTGCATTTTGCGGATAGGTATTGGTGGCACAAGCTGCCGGTACAGGTACCGTGCTGTTACATTGCACACGCCTTTGCCTGCCTGAATTCTGCTCGCCACACGCCGCATTGGTATGGGTATAAAATCTTACGTTACCATTGAGCGTAGCGGTCCAGACAACCGGCGATGTTCCGGATGTAAATGTCGTGGTACCCGCTTCATTAGCAATAGTGAGGTAGTCTGCAATAATGGTACTGGAAAAAGTGTACTGCACCCCTGCAGTGACATTGACCACAGAGTATTCTCCTGCAAAACAATCAGAGGCAATAGACCATGCCGTACCGGAACAGGTAGGAAAATAGGTACCATCCGGGTACTGCCCGTAAGTTGCCGTTAAACACTGGGCATTTGCTCCGCCCGCAAATGCCGATAAAGATAGCCATACAGCTACCGCTGTTTTTTTGGTAAAGTTTGGTTTCATAATGGAATTACATTGGTTTTTGGCCTGGTCTTGTTAAGGGGCCCGGTTTCCCCTGACCGCTTCCGGTCATTATATAACTACGTGCAACAGGAGCTCTGCTACGGTGATATAAGGTCTTCAAATAGTTGTCTGATGCAAGAGGCCCTCTTTTTCAGGCGGCAAATTTAGCGATAAATCATACATTCCTTTTATAAGGCATTTTATTTGCCCGGACGAAAAAGCCCCTGACCATAAGGCCAGGGGCTTTGCTACCTGATAAGCTTGTATTGCTACTTATTTCTTAGCGGCAGTTTTGCGGGGCGCTTTTGCCTCGGCCGCATCTGTGCTTTCTTCTTGTTCTTCTTCGGTCTCGATTTCGAGCATTTTTTCCAGCTGGCGTACTTCTTTTTTCAGATCGTAGATCACTTTGTAAAGTTCGTCCATTTCGCTGCGGGTAGCTACCGGCAGGTTGCCCAGCATTTTCTCGGCCTGCAGATCCATTTCCTTGCGGAGTTTCAGCTGCATGGCGCTCACCTCTGCCATCAGTTTGCTGTATTCGTCGCTTTCGAAAAGCTCTACATAAACTTTATCGCAGATGTTGAGCCACTCCTGGTACATAGCCGTCAGGCTGCTTACTTCAGAGCCGTTCTCTACTTTGTTGGCAACATGCTCCACCAGGCGGTCCATTACTTTATTGCCCTGCTGGTAGATCATATACTGCATCTCGGCGTTCTTGATATTGTAGATCGCCATGCGGTCTGCGATATCCGACCACTCGGTAGCGGTTTTGGTGTATTGGTTAGGTGTAACCATGCGTGCCATAGGCGCTACTGCGTCCTGGAAAGCCTGGTGCATACCCTGGTAGCGGTTCAGCGCGGTTTCGAATACGTTCTGACCTCCGAAAGGATTCATAGCGCCGAAGAATTCGCGGCCATTGGCAAAATTGGTTTTACCGGCCTGCATAGCATTCTTAACGCCGTTGTTGAACCATTCGCCGGATTGTTGCATATACTGGCGACCGGCTTCAGGCATAAACCCGAAGAATTTGTCCATCAGTTCTTTATAACCTTCGAAGTTAAAAGCCTGTTTGAACTGGTCTACGTTGAAGCTTTTCTCCTGGATGGATTTCCAGAAAGGCGCCCATAATTCATGGAACTTACCGAAACCGGCAGCTACATTGATCATGTTGCTGTATGCGTCCTGCGTGGTTGCATTCTGCATATTGCTCTGCATGTCTGCAAAAGAGCTTTTCAGCATATCGCCATACTGGTTGAACATACCGGTCCAGTTATCCGCAGTTTTTTTCATCTGCTCGCCGATGTTGGCCGGGTTGAACTGCTGCATGAAGTTCATCCACTGGTTAGCCTGGTTGGCCTGGTTCATCCAGCTGTTCCAGTTATTGCTCATCGCATTGAACCAATCGGTAGGATTGGTGCTTTTGAAAGCATCGGTATTCGGGGTATTGGTTTTAATAAAGTTCTGGTTCATCTCCCAGGCTTGTTTCGCCCAGTTAATCTGTGTGTTCAGCCAGTTCTGGTATACTTCGCTGGCTTTGTTGAAGCTCTCTTTGGCCGTTTCTTTAGTTTCCTCTGCTTTCTGTGTTGCGCCGCTAAACGTGTTTTTCTGCTGTTCGATCCAGTTCTTATACGCTTCGGTTCCTTTTTCAATGGTCTCATTGATAAAGCTGTTGCCGTTCGTAACTTTCTTGGTATTCTCTACCATAGAATCCACAAGGTTCTTTTGTGCCTCCAGTACGGATTCTACAAAATTTTTACCGTTTTGAGTAGCCATTGCTGTTTATTTTAAAAAATGATAAGATTATTCTTGATAACAATTAAAGAGTACTTAAAAAAAGCAAAATTATAGCCTTAATACCTAAGCAAAATTATAGTCGAAGAAATTAACGGAAGATTACCTGTTAATGACTAAATTATTATCCTCGCCCCCCATATTACAACGCCTTCATTACCGTTCAGAAAGATTCTTTACTCTTAAAATCAGGGTGCAAAAGTAAGCATATATTATTAATAAAAGTAAAAAAATTATTTTTATTACGAAAATATGACGAACAAAAGTCTATATATAAACACAAATAAAATATAAATAATAAACGGGACTTTTCCCGACCCTGGAACACGTTTACTATGCAAAGATAACCCAGACCTGGTCGCTGGCTCCCCCACCCGACGAGCTGCAACAGCATCGATACCGGCATGAAAGGGGGAACGGGCGAACACCTGCAGCGCACCGCGAGTTGTTTACCGCCATAAAAAAAAGAGCTTCCCGGGGGAAGCTCTTTCTATAGCGTATCATTGTAATCATTAAATTTTCCAGGCATCAACATCGGTATCGTCGGCTGCGACGTCGAAACTAACGGTTTCGGAAGTGGCGGTAGACAGGGTTTCTGCTGCAGCTTCGGCAACTACTGCATTACCGTTTTCTACCTCGGCAAACTCGCGGGGCTGAAACTCGTCCTGGTCGTCATGGTTAAAGGCGTCAAAGTCGAAATCAGGCATCAGGTCTGTTTTTACGAAATCGATGGTTTCGGTAAGTGCAGCCAGGAATTTGTTGAAATCTTCTTTGTAAATAAACATTTTGTGGCGATCATAACCGTCATCATTGAAGCGTTTTTTGCTTTCTGTGATGGTAATGAAATAATCGCTGCCACGGGTTTCTCTCACATCAAAAAAGTAAGTCCTTCTTTTCCCCGCTTTGATACGTTTGCTAAAGAGGCTTTCGGTGTTACGCCTTTCTTCAAAATTGCGCTTTTCTTCAAATGGTTTGTTGTTGTCGTACGCCACAGTTCAATGATTTTAGTAGTGAGTAAATTTTAGCGTAGCAAAAGTAAGGAACATTAACATGTTATCAAATTAAATCATGGTAAAAGTTTTGTCAGTTTTAAAACCTGTATTGATCGCTATTGCAGCTGTTCCGGGGGCATACAGAACGCAAGAAAGACACACCGGCAAGGGTGTGTCTTTCTTAAATATTAGATGTTAGATGTGAGATATTAGGTATTAGATGTGAGATATTAGATATTAGATATTAGATGTAAGATGATAGATATCAGATCTTAGGTATCAAATCTTATAGCTCACAGGTACCGGGTACCAGGCAGGTTGATAACTGTTTATCTCCCTTTCTCTCAATACCCAATACTCCTATCCCAATACCAGCTTAGTTAACGCTTACAGCACGCTGTACCAGTTCTGCCGCTTCACTCAGCAGGATGGCAGACTGTACTTTCAGGCCGCTTTCTTCGATCAGTTTCTTAGCTTCTTCGGCATTGGTACCCTGCAGGCGCACGATGATCGGGATCTCGATATTACCCAGGTTTTTATAGGCTTCGATTACACCGGCTGCAACACGGTCGCAACGTACGATACCACCGAAGATATTGATCAGGATTGCTTTTACGTTAGGATCCTTCATGATGATACGGAAACCGGCTTCTACGGTTTGCGCATTAGCGGTACCACCAACGTCCAGGAAATTGGCAGGCTGACCGCCGGCCAGCTGGATCATATCCATGGTAGCCATAGCCAGACCAGCACCGTTTACCATACAACCTACGTTACCGTCCAGTTTTACATAGTTCAGGTTAAACTCACCGGCTTCTACTTCGGTAGGATCTTCTTCAGACTTGTCGCGCAGGGCTTCTACATCTTTATGACGCATCAGGGCGTTATCGTCCACGTTCATTTTACAATCCACGGCAATGATCTTGTCATCAGCAGATTTGAACAGCGGGTTGATCTCGAGCATCGAGCAATCGAGGCCTACATATGCATTGTACAGGTTGGTGATGAATTTCACCATATTCTTTTGTGCTTCGCCGCTCAGGCCCAGGTTGAACGCGATGTTACGCGCCTGGAAGCCCTGCAGGGTAAAGCCAGGCTTAACCCACTCTTTGAAGATTTTTTCGGGAGTGCTGTGCGCTACTTCTTCGATGTCCATACCACCTTCGGTGCTGTACATGATCACGTTCTGTTTTTTAGCGCGGTCCAGCAGGATAGACAGGTAAAATTCTTTACGGTCGGATGGTCCGTCGTAGTACATATCTTTAGCCAGCAGGATCTTGCTTACCACTTTACCCGCTTCGCCGGTCTGGATGGTAACCAGGGTATTGCCTAATATATTTTTAGCAGCAGTAGAGGCATCTTCAACACTTTTAACTACCTGAACGCCATGTTGGGAAGGTACTTCTTTCATGGTACCCTTACCCCGTCCACCGGCATGGATCTGCGCTTTCAGTACAGCAAATTTGCTTCCGGTTTCCGTAGCGATCTGTTGGTAGGCCTTAGCGGCATCTTCAACACTTTCGACAGCAATACCTTCCTGTACAGGTACGTTGTATTGCTTTAATAGTTCTTTAGCTTGATATTCGTGAAGATTCATTTTTTTGAAAAATTTTGGCGAAGATAGTGTATAATTCAAAAAAAGTTGATTTTTTTCGCTGCCGGAACAAGACGCAAATCCTGCCATAGCGTGATTTCCCCGGCCAATCATGACAATTATCATCATTTCACTTACCCTCTTCTTTATATATGTAGCACTGATGCTGATGTACAGCCGTGGCTGGCACAGGCAGCCCGGTTATACCCCACCGGGATCTACGCCTGCTACTACCGTTACGGTCATTATCCCGGCCCGTAACGAAGCCGGGAATATAGGGCCCTGCCTGCAGTCCATACTGGACAACGGTTATCCCCCTGCCCTGCTCGAGATCCTGTTGATCGACGATTTCTCCACCGACGATACCGGAGCCCTGGGCGATGCCCTGCTCACCGGCGGCAAAGGCCGCGTACTGCGGCTGCAGGACTACCTCTCCAAAGATGAACGCCTGAACTCGTATAAGAAAAAGGCCCTGGAAATAGCCATCGGCGAGGCCCAAGGCGAACTGATCATCACCACCGACGCTGACTGTATCGTACCGCCCCACTGGTTGCAAAACATAACCGGCATTTATGAACAGGAACAGGCCGTATTCGTTGCAGCCCCCGTAAGCTTTACACCCGGCAATAGCCGCGGCGCAAAGGATACGCTGTATTATTTCCAGTCGCTCGACTTTATGACCATGCAGGGCATTACCGCAGCTTCGGTAAAGATGAACCTGGGCAATATGTGCAACGGCGCCAACCTGGCCTTCAGTAAGGCCGCTTTTAATACAGTGGGTGGTTATAAAGGTATAGACCATATTGCCTCGGGCGACGATATGTTGCTAATGCATAAGATGCAGCAACAATACCCCGGCCGTATTGCTTACCTGAAATCAGAGCACGCCATTGTGGCTACAGCCGCACAGCCCGGCTGGCGCGACTTCCTGAACCAGCGCATCCGCTGGTCGTCGAAGGCAGACAAGTATGATGATAAAAAACTAATCGTCATTTTAGCTTTTATTTATCTATTTAATCTTAGCTTTATTGCGTTGTTTGCAGCAGGTTTTTTCCAGGTTTATTACTGGTTGTGGCTATTCGGCATACTTTTTGCCAAAACGTTGATAGAACTGGTTTTCCTGGTACCTGTAGCCCGGTTTTACGGCAAGCAGCGCGAGCTCTGGTATTTCCCTTTATTACAACCCCTGCATATCCTGTATATCATTGCAGCGGGCTTCCTGGGAAAATTCGGCAGCTACCAGTGGAAAGGGAGGACCGTTAAATAATACCCGAACCCCAAAATTTATTGCTATGCGCAAGACCATATTTTTCGTTGCTCTTATCCTGGTGGCTTCTATTTCAGGCTATATCTACTTTAAGTATTATAACCGCTACGACGAAGGGCAACGGGAAGGCATCCTGTACAGTTTTTCGCGTAAGGGCGATGTGTTCAAAACCTATGAAGGCGTGATCCTCCAACCGGGTCTGCGTTCTGCACGCACCGGCGGACTCAACACCAACGAATTTCACTTCTCCGTTACCGACGAATCGGTGGCCGACTCGCTTAAAAACCTGATCGGGATGCAGATACGGGTGCATTATAACCAATACCGCAGGAGCCTTCCCTGGCGCGGCGAGAACAACAATAACGACAACAAGGACAAGGGGCAGTACATCGTCGATAAGATCGAAGCCGCTACAAAAGCGGATAATCCGTATAATACGTTTTAGGTATTAGGTTTTAGATATTAGATTTTAGATATGAGATGTGAGATGTGAGATCTGAGATTTTAGATTTTAGTAGCGGGTAGTACTTCGGTAAAGCCGGCTAACCGGTAAGCTCCTTCGCTGCGCTCAGGATGACAACTGACACTTCAACAGTTTAAAATTCAAAACTCAAAATTCAAAACTACCCTGCTGCGCTCAGGATGACAATCGTCCTCTTGATACCTGGCGCCTTACACGCTAATAAAGCCAACTTACCGATGAGCTCCTTCGCTGCGCTCAGGATGACAACTGACACTTCAACAGTTTAAAATTCAAAACTCAAAATTCAAAACTACCCTGCTGCGCTCAGGATGACAATCGTCCTCTTGGTACTTGATACTTGCTACTTGATACTTTCTACTTGATACTTTCTACTTGATACTTGCTACCTGATACCTGATACTAAAATATCTAAAGTATATTTGCCGGGTATTTTCCGTACAAGCAGATTTACACGAATTATGGAGCAACTATTTTCAGGGTTTGCCACTGCCGATGCCGATGCATGGAAAGCACGGATCGTCAAAGACCTTAAAGGCATTACCTTCGAACAGCTGTCCGTTACCGACCGTAATGGTATTACTGTTCACCCTTTTTATACCCTAGAAGACGAACCCGAACCCGCCGCCGCTTTGTTCGGTAAACCCGAATGGGAGATCTGCGCGGCGATCGAAGTGGGCGACTGCAAAGCAGCCAACCAACTGGCATTGAAAGAACTGCAGGGAGGCGCCTCCGGACTTTTCTTTACCGTTAACGATCCCGTAGACTTCGACCTGCTGCTGCAGGATATCGAGATCCGTTATATCTATACCCATTTTTCGCTTTCGGGCAACGAACAGGACTTCGTAACGGCCTTCCTGCAATACCTGGAAGCGCAGCAAATCGACCCGGCACAACTGAATTGCAGTATTGCCTTCGACCCGGTAACGCCCTACCTGCAAATCGGCGAATGGATCGAGGACGATCCGCGTGCCGCATTTCTTGCCTTTACAGAAACAGCCAAAGACTTCACCGCGGTTTGTGTGGATGCCTCCGCCTTCCAGAACGCCGGCGCCAACAGCACGCTGGAGCTGGCCTGCGCCCTGGCCCAGTTAAATGAATACCTGCACTGGATGGACGAAGCGGGTCGTACAGCCGGCATTCGTAAAATACACCTGACACTGGCCACCGGCACCGGTTTTTTTGAAGAGATCGCGAAGCTGCGCGCCCTGCAACAGTTATTACCCCTGCTGCTGCAGCCTTATAACTGCAACCCGGCCCTGCACCTGCATATCGAAACGAGCGGCACTTACCGTTCGCGCTTCGACGCCTACAGCAACCTGCTGCGTGATACCATTGCGGGCATGGCCGGTGTGATCGGCGGCTGTAACAGCCTGCTGATACGGGCTTTCGACGAAAATGTAAAGGAAACCAATGGTTTCAGCAGCCGTATGAGCCGCAACCAGCAACTGGTATTCCGCGACGAAAGTTACCTCGACAAAGTAGCCGATGTCGCCGCCGGATCTTATTATCTCGAATCCTTGACCAGCCAGATCGCAGCGCAGGCCTGGCAACAGTTCCAGGCCATAGAGCAGGAAGGCGGCCTGATCGCATCCTTTGCCTCCGGCACCCTCAGACAACAAATAGAAACCCAGGCTGCTGCCTGGATACAGGAATATAAAGAAGGCAAACGCATACTGATCGGGGTGAACAAATACCCGAACGCAACGGATATGCCCGTACCGGAAACCAGGCAGGAAACCGCAGGCCCCGGCATCCGGTATGTAAAACTGACCGAACACCTGGTTTAAACCGGATACAAGATGAGCGATACATTGGAAACCACAAGGCTGCTGCTCCGGAAGGTAACCCCGGAGACTTACCAGGAGGTATTTACCCGGTACACCATGGCTGAGGCCATGGCCTTTTTCGGTTGCGCCAGTGCTGAAGAACTACAGCAGGAAAAGCAAAAACTGGAAGGCGGTCTGAGCACCTACCGGACTTCGATGTTGGTATTTCACCTGGTAGAAAAGAGCTCGGGCAGGACCATAGGCAAATGCGGGTACCATACCTGGTACAAAGAACATGCCCGCGCCGAGATCGGTTATGGCTTGCTGTGCGACAGCGACAAGAATAAAGGGTTTATGAAAGAAGCCTTTATGCCGGTACTGCAATACGGTTTCAACGATATGCAGCTCAACCGGGTTGAAGCCCTGATCAGCCCGGCAAACGAGCCCTCGCAACGGTTGGTACTGGCCCACGGCTTTAGCCGGGAAGGGCTGCTGCGGGAACATTACTGTAAGAACGGCCGGCTCGAAGACTCGCTTGTCTTTGCCCTATTAAAGAAAGAATTCAATATCACTCCATATCAAAATAACGCTTAAAACAGCGTACGATACATGCGTAAAGATTTTTCTCAAATACAATACAAAGCCGGCAATAAAGCGCCGGTATCCTCCCCCGGCGATGAGGCAGCACCCGACGTGTTCAGGACGGCAGAGGATATCGATGTAAAAAAGACCTATACGATTGCCGATATCGGGGATAAGCAACAACTGCATTTTGCAGCGGGTATTACGCCCTTCCTGCGCGGTCCCTACAGCAGCATGTATGTACAGAAGCCCTGGACCATACGCCAGTATGCGGGTTTCAGTACGGCAGAAGAAAGTAATGCCTTTTACCGCAGGAACCTTGCCGCAGGCCAGAAAGGCCTTTCGGTGGCCTTCGACCTGGCCACGCACCGGGGCTACGACAGCGACCACGAACGCGTGGTGGGCGATGTGGGTAAAGCCGGTGTGGCGATCGACTCCATCCTGGATATGAAGATCCTGTTCGACCAGATACCGCTGGACGAAATGAGTGTTTCGATGACCATGAACGGCGCCGTACTGCCCATCCTTTCGTTTTATATCGTAGCTGCCGAAGAACAGGGTGTGAGCATGGATAAACTGAGCGGCACCATACAGAACGATATCCTGAAAGAGTTCATGGTGCGTAATACCTATGTGTATCCGCCCGAAGCTTCGATGCGCATCATTGCCGATATTTTCGAGTTTACTTCGCAAAACATGCCCAAGTTCAACTCCATATCGATAAGCGGTTATCATATGCAGGAAGCGGGCGCTACCGCCGATATCGAACTGGCTTATACCCTGGCCGACGGCCTTGAGTATATCCGCACCGGTATCAAGGCCGGCCTGGCCATCGACGATTTCGCACCGCGCCTGTCGTTCTTCTGGGCTATTGGTATGAATCATTTTATGGAGATCGCCAAAATGCGTGCTGCGCGCATGCTCTGGGCCAAACTGGTCAAACAGTTCGACCCGCAAAAGGAAAAGAGCATGGCCTTGCGTACCCATTGCCAGACCAGCGGCTGGAGCCTTACCGAACAGGACCCCTTCAACAATGTGACCCGTACCTGTGTAGAAGCCCTGGCCGCAGCCATGGGACATACACAGAGCCTGCATACCAATGCGCTGGATGAAGCCATTGCCCTGCCTACCGATTTCAGCGCCCGTATTGCCCGTAATACGCAGATCATCCTGCAACAGGAAACCGATATCTGCCGTACGGTAGACCCCTGGGGCGGTTCCTATTACGTGGAGTACCTTACCGAACAACTGGCCCGTAAAGCCTGGACGCTGATCGAAGAAGTAGAACAGCTGGGTGGTATGGCCAAAGCGATCGAGACCGGCGTACCCAAAATGCGTATCGAAGAAGCGGCTGCCCGCAAGCAGGCCCGTATCGACAGTGGCAAAGACGTGATCGTGGGCGTAAATAATTATCTTACCGACGAACCCTCCAATATCGAAATCCTGGATGTAGATAACGCCAGGGTACGGATACAGCAGATCGAAAGACTGCAACAATTAAAAGCCGTCCGCGACGAAGCTAAGGTACAACAGGCGCTGGATGCCATTACCGAAGCTGCCCGCAGCGGCAAAGGCAACCTGCTGGCCCTGGGCATCGAAGCCGCAAGGCTCCGGGCCACACTGGGCGAGATCTCCTTTGCCATGGAAAAAATATACGGCCGTTACCAGGCCCGTATCCGCTCTATCGCCGGGGTATACTCCAAAGAAATTGCTATGGACAAAAACTTCCAGGAGGCCCGGCAACTGGCCGACGACTTTGCAGCGCTTGATGGCCGCCGGCCGCGTATCATGATCGCCAAGATGGGCCAGGATGGCCACGATCGCGGCGCCAAGGTAATTGCGACCAGCTTCGCCGACCTGGGCTTCGATGTGGATATCGGTCCGCTGTTCCAGACGCCGGCCGAAGCAGCCAAACAAGCCGTAGAGAACGATGTGCATATACTGGGCGTATCGAGCCTGGCCGCGGGTCATAAGACCCTGGTGCCACAGGTGATCGAAGAACTGAAGCAATATGGCCGTGAAGATATTATGGTGGTCGCCGGCGGTGTGATCCCGCAACAGGATTACGACTTCCTGTTCCAGGCGGGCGTAGCCTTTGTATTCGGGCCGGGAACGATTATTGCCAAAAGCGCGAAAGACGTATTGAATAAACTGATCGAAATGCACGAAGCATGATCCTGTTACTGCTCTGGATATTTTTTATAGCGATCACAGCAATGTATACGCCATCGATATTGCGGATACTATCCAATAACCGTAGTAAAAGAAAACAAGCTGCACTGTACAGCGAGGCAGTGCTCAATGCAGGTGCTGACCAGGACCCGCTTGCTGCTGAACTGGATTTTGCCCTGGCAACGATCAGTACGGATAAAGATATCGCAGCAATCCGCGAACTGCTGGCCCGCAACGCGGAAACGATCAGCCCCTTTTTCGTGATCGAAACCGTATCCGTATGTTCCGGCAACAGCTTTCTGATTGCCGGCAACTTTACCGGCACCCGGCAGACCGCAAGGCAAAGAACAATAGGCGTAACGATTTGGGAAACATCGATGGAACGTTTGTATGCCGGCAATATGGTGGTACAACAAAACGAAGACCGGTCCGTAACCTTACGTTCGGTATTTCCCGAAGACAAGGAGCATGACCTTTATATCCGTGATTTTATCAGCAGTTTTAAACGATTGATATCATGAATTTCTACACCCGCAAACTGATCAAACCGGAAGATCTTAATGCCCGGAACACCTTATTCGGCGGCAGCCTGCTGCGCTGGATCGACGAAGAGGCGGCGATCTATACCATCATACAGCTGGGTACCAATAAAGTAGTGACCAAGTATATGTCAGAGATCAATTTCGTGAGTTCGGCACGGCAGGGCGATATCGTAGAGCTGGGTATCAAAGCCACGGCCTTCGGGCGAACCTCGCTTACCCTGGCTTGCCAGGTGCGGAACAAGATCACCCAAAACCTGATCCTGACTATAGAAAAGATCGTTTTTGTGAGTGTCGACGACGAAGGCGTTCCTTTCCCGCATGGCAAAACAGAGATTACCTATTCGGACGAAAGGCTGCGCGAAGAATGATCAAGGGAGCAATGATCACCGGCCTGTGGCGTGAGGTATACGGCCTATATGCCGGTCAGTCAGTATGCGATGAACGGCAGGTATACCGGACCACAGACCGCTATTTTGAAAAGTACGTATTGCAGACAGACCGCGGCGTATACGAAATATGGGCCGGTGGTTGCCGGAAGAAAGATATACCGCTGGACGACTTTGAGCCCTGTACGGACTTCGAAAGCTTGCATGGGCTAACCGTAGTTAACGTAAAATGTAATGCAACCACCCTGGCCTTAAAGCTGGACAACGATGCCTGTTTTATAGTTGGGCTGTGCCCCGAACCCAATGCATTCGGACATCCGGAACGGTATCTAAAACTGCTACAGCAGGCATTTACGCAGGGAACTGCCCCGGAAACCGGCCTATGGTTTGAGCAGTCGCTCAAAGAAACAGAAGATTTTTCTGCTTAACACAAAACTATTTTTTTGCGTCATAAACTCCATATACCCGATTATATAGCTGGCCTTAAACAAGGTAGTATTGCTACGCTGAGCCGTGCCATAACCCTCATT
Source organism: Taibaiella chishuiensis (assembly GCF_003014535.1). Lineage (GTDB taxonomy): Bacteria > Bacteroidota > Bacteroidia > Chitinophagales > Chitinophagaceae > Taibaiella > Taibaiella chishuiensis. The sequence goes on from NZ_PYGD01000008.1 coordinate 53,438, forward strand.
GAATCGACCAGGGCCGAACACCAGCAACTGGCTGCCGAACTGATCGACGCTATCCTGCCCCTGACCGGCAATGCCGTGCGCATAGGCATTACAGGCGTGCCCGGTGTAGGCAAAAGCACTTTTATCGAATCGTTTGGTATGCACCTGATCGGTAAAGGAAAAAAGGTAGCCGTACTGGCCATCGACCCATCGAGCAGCATCAGCAAAGGCAGTATACTCGGCGATAAGACCCGCATGGAGCAACTATCGGTGCATCCATCGGCCTTTATACGGCCATCGGCTGCCAGCGGCAGCCTGGGCGGCGTTACCTATAAAACAAGAGAGGCCACCCTGCTTTGCGAAGCTGCGGGCTTCGATACCATCATTATCGAAACGGTGGGCGTGGGCCAGAGTGAAACGGAGGTGAGCCATATAACCGACTTTTTCCTGCTGCTGATGCTGGCCGGAGCCGGCGATGAACTGCAGGGTATTAAACGGGGTATTATGGAAATGGCCGACGGGCTGGTGATTACGAAAGCGGATGGTCAAAATATCGATAAAGCAAAAATGGCGCGTGGCGAATATGCACGGGCCCTGCATTTCCTGCCTCCTCATCCCTCCGGCTGGATACCGGAAGTAAAAATATGTTCTTCTTACGAACATTCGGGTATCGCGGAAGTAGACGCGATGATCGAAAAATACATACAACATCAAACAGCCAACCATTACCTCGTACAAAAACGCAAAGAACAGAACCTGTTTGCCTTTCAGCGCCTGCTGAACGAACAGCTGCGCCAGGTGCTCTTTTCCCGCCCCGGACTTAAAGAACAAATCCTGCAACTGGAACAGGACATCAGCGCCGGGCATACCAGCCCCTACTCTGCCGTACGCAAGGTGAGTGGATTAATTTAGGGGGGTACGGCTAGCTTTTGTAAGGCCGGCTAGCTGAGGGCCATAACTTTTGCAAAGCCAGCTAACTGGTGAGATCCTTCGCTTCGCTCAGGATGACAATCGTCCTCTTGGTACGCGATGCTTTACACGTTAATAAAGCCAGCTAACGGATGAGATCCTTCGCGATGCTCAGGATGACAATCGTCCTCTTGATACTTGATACTTGATACTAAAAAATGAGATCCTTCGCGATGCTCAGGATGACAATTAACCCTCAAATATCTCAATACTCACTCCCCAATACTCACTACCCATAACTTAAAATTCAAAACTCAACATTCAAAATTACAATCACGCTTCTTTGCGCAGGCGGGCTACGGCGATATCCAGTTGTTCGCGGTATTTGGCAACGGTGCGGCGTGCTACATTATACCCCTGCTCCGATAAAAGCTCCATCAACCGCTCATCCGACAACGGTTTCTTTTTATCTTCCTGCGCAATCAGGTCGCTCAGTATCCTTTTCACTTCGCGGGTAGATACTTCTTCGCCGCTTTCGTTGACAATAGCTTCGGAGAAAAAGAATTTGAGCAGGTAGGTACCATACTCGGTCTGCACATATTTACTATTAGCCACCCTCGATATGGTAGAGATATCCATATCCGTACGATCCGCAATATTCTTCAGGATCATGGGTTTCAGCGAACCTTCATCGCCGGTCAGGAAAAACTCCTTCTGGTAGTTCATAATAGCATTCATCGTAACCAGCAGGGTATGCTGGCGTTGTTTGATCGCATCGATAAACCACTTGGCCGAATCTATTTTCTGGCGGATAAACAACAGGGCTTCGCGCTGCTCTTTATTTTTCTTTTGCCCCGAATCATAGGTCTTCAGCATTTCCCGGTATCCTTCCGAAATACGCAGTTCAGGCGCATTACGGGCGTTGAGGGTCAGCTCCAGTTCGCCGTTATTGTTGTAGACAAAGAAGTCGGGAATAATATAACCGCCCAGTTTATCCGAAGAGGCAAATGCGCTTCCGGGTTTGGGGGTCAGTTTGAGGATAACATTGATCGCGTCGCGGAATTGCTCTTCCGAGATCTTCATCCGCTGTTTGATCTTGTCGTAATGTTTACGGGTAAATTCTTCGAAGAAATGATCGAGGATCGTCACGGCGTGTTTTACAGCCGGGTTGGTTTCTTCGGTCTCCATCTTGTACAGCTGCAACAGCAGGCATTCCTGCAGGTTAGCCGCAGCCACACCCGGCGGATCGAAGTCCTGGATCTTCAGGATCAGTTCTTTGACCTCCTGTTCGTCGGTAAAGATATTGCGGTTAAAGGCCAGGTCGTCGGCAATGGATATAGCGTCGCGGCGCAGGTAGCCATCGTCGTCGATACTGCCGATAATCTGTTCGGCAATCTCCTGGCGGCGTTGGTCCAGTTCCAGCATACCGAGTTGGTTGCTCAGGTATTCAGAAAAACTGGTTTCTACTTTTACCGGTATAGTCCGGGGCTCGTCGTCGTCGTCGTGCCCTTCGTTCAGGTGATAGTCGCTCTGGTTCTCGTTTTCGTCTCTTAAGTAATCGCTTACGTCAATGTTTTCAAACTCATCGTTTTTCTCATAGTCCTGCTCACCTTCGTCGTTGTTGCTTTCCCCTGTTTGCTCCCTTTCATCCAGCCCGTAAGGATCTGTTTCCGTATCAGAGCCTACATCCAGTGCAGGGTTGCCTTCCAGTTCATCTTTAATCCGTTCTTCCAGGTTGGCAGTAGGTACCTGCAGCAGTTTCATAAGCTGAATCTGCTGGGGTGATAATTTCTGCGTTAATTTCTGTTGCTGTGTCTGTCTTAACATGTTGCGAATCCGTGGGCAAAGATAACTTTTCGCGCGGGACCGCAAAGCCGTCCGGCGAAAGAAACATCTATTAAAGCTTCAGCTTTTCCTCGATCAGGTAGTGGTTGCGTTCGGCGGCATTGCGCACGATCAGTTCGGCCACAAAGCCGGTAAGGAAGAACATGGTGCCCAGTATCATACAGGTTAAGGCGATATAGAAAGGCGGCCTGTTGGACAGGGAGTACCCCTCGAAGATGATGCGCGCCACAATCATGTACACCGAGATAATAAAGCCCAGCAGGAAGATAAGCGAGCCCAGCAACCCGAACAGGTGCATCGGCTTTTTACCGAAGCGGCCTACAAACTGTACGGTGAGCAGGTCCAGGAAGCCGTTCACGAAACGGTTCCAGCCAAACTTGGAAACCCCGTATTTGCGGGCCTGGTGTTGTACTACTTTCTCCCCGATCTTATTGAACCCGGCATTTTTGGCCAGTACAGGGATATAACGGTGCATTTCGCCGTATACTTCCACGCTCTTTACCACGCGGCGCCTGTAGGCTTTAAGGCCGCAGTTAAAGTCGTTGAGTTGTATGCCGCTCATACCGCGGGTTATCGCATTAAAAAATTTGGAGGGCAGGTTTTTGGTTACGGCGTTATCGTAACGTTTTTTCTTCCAGCCGCTCACCAGGTCAAAGCCTTCCTGCATCACCATTTCATACAGCCCGGGTATCTCGTCGGGACTATCCTGCAGGTCGGCATCCATGGTGATGATCACATCGCCTTTAGCCGCTTTGAAGCCTTCGTTGAGGGCCGCGCTTTTACCATAGTTGCGCTGGAATTTAATGCCTTTGATCAGCGGATTCTGAACAGACAGCTGCTGGATAATCTGCCAGCTGTTATCGGTACTGCCATCGTCTACAAAGATGATCTCATAGGTAAGCCGGTGCGCTATCGCAACCCGGTCTATCCATGCTGACAGCTCAGGGAGCGATTCCTCTTCGTTAAGCAAAGGAATGACCAATGATATGCAGGGCGCATGATTTGCCTGTTCCGGTCTTTCCGGAGCCACATGCTCCTGGATATCAGTATGGGAAGAATTCACTTGGTTAAATTGCGGTGGTTAGTTAAAAACTTAAATTTTAATATTATCGAAATCGGACGCCGGCCGTTGCTTCTTCATCACAAAGGCAACGATCAGCCCCACGATGCTGTCGATGATGATCGCCTGGCAGAACCCGAGCATCACGGTACTGAAACTGGTTTGTTTCTGGCCGCTGAGCTTGGTCCTCATCTCCTCCATCTGCGCCTCGGGCAATTTCATCTTTTCCATCCACTCCTCGGTGTTCTGTATAAAACGTTCGATATAAGTAGGGTCGATAACGGTCAGGTAAATATAGTTAAAAAGGGAATAACAAACTTCCGCGATCAGGATTACGATAAATATAGTCTGGAACAGTTGTTTGATATCGGCATATCCCCCGAGTTCTTTTTTACGGTAATTAGCGGCTACCACAAAGAAAACGACCAGGACAAGATACGACAGGAAAGCCACAACGCCCAGGGAAAGCGGGTTTACGCCAAAAAACATATACCGTAATACCAGCAGCAGGATATACGTGATGCCGGCTGCGATGCCAAATTTTACACCGGTCGCGAAATTGGAGGTTCCATTCATAAGTTAAGAAAAATCAGGTATGAATTAATAAGTTTTACCGGTCAGTGTTTTACCGATCCAGGGCGAATTGATACCTACCGTCTGCTTGTTGGCTTCGGTATAGGTCCAGGTGGCCGCCGTATCGAAAACGGTGAGCCGCGCTGCAGCGCCTTCGGCGATAACCGGGGTCTGCAGACCGAATATTTTACGGGCATTGAGCGACAACAATTCTACCCAGCGTGCCGGTTCTATTTTAGGCGCAGCCTCCAGCAACATAGCCAGGCAGGTTTCCTGGCCGGCCATACCCGGTTGCGCATATTCAAATTCTTTGGCTTTGGCATCCCATTCCTGCGGCCGGTGGTGCGTGGCGATACAGTCGATGGTACCGTCGCTCAGCGCTTTTACGAGCAGCTTCCTTTCCGCTTCGGTACGCAGCGGCGGCTCTACTTTGTACACGCTGTCGTATCCCTTCAGTTTTTCGTCGGTAAACAGCAGGTGGTAAGGCGTTACGGAACAGGTAATATCCAATCCCTCTTTCTTGGCTGCCCTGATCAGGGCCAGCGACTCCGGCGTGCTTACACCCGAGAAGTGGAGCCTGGAGCCGGTATACCGTACCAGTTCGATATCGCGGTGTACGATTAGGCTTTCGGCAATACCCGGTATACCGGGCATACCCAGCCGTACCGATTGCTCACCTTCGTGCATCAGGCCGCCGGCAGACAGCGAAGCCTGTACGGGTAATTGTACGATGATGCCGTTAAAGGCTTTTACATACTCCAGGGCTTTGAGCATCAGGCCCGCGTGCTGCACCGGGTGCCAGCCATCGCTGAACCCTATAGCGCCGGAATGATGCATATCCATCATTTCGGCCAGCTCTTTGCCTTCGGTATTTTTAGATATAGCGCCCAGCACATGCAGACCGGCTTTATGACCGGCGCTTTTATGCTGTACATATTCCAGTATGGATTTGGTACCGATTACCGGCAGGGTATTGGGTACGATCAGCACATCGGTGAAACCGCCTGCTGCTGCCGCATTCAGACCGGAGGAAATCGTTTCTTTCTGCTCGTAGCCCGGATCGCAGTAATCGGCCAGCACATCCACCCATCCCGGGCTTACATACAAGGCCTCGCCTTCAATTACTTTATCGGCTTTATCGGTCAGCTTTTTGCCTATAGCGGCTATAGTTCCTTTACGGATCAGGATATCAGATTGCTTCCCGTTTAACGGCGATTGCGGATCTAATACAGTAGCATTTTTGATTAAGAGAGACATACGAAGCGCAAAAATATAAAAAGCGGCCGGTAATATCTGATATAAATATTTTTAACAAATAATACTTCATACCCTGCCCTGCCACCGCTCCGGGCGCTTATAATATGGCCCTGATGCTCATCCTGCCGGTATGTACCACCGGGTTATCGCCCGGCTTACGGCCTTCATATTCGAGCGATATCTCTATGCCCTTGCTCAACCGCCGTTCCCAGTTGAGGTACCAAAGCCAGTTGGTGCCCTGCTGCAGGGCGTCGAGCATTACAAAAGACAGCGGCGTATTGGGAGCGCCATCGTAGCGGATATTGGCATAAGTAGCCCGGGCCTGTACCGTGCCTGAAGCGGCAAAGCTGAGCCGCGACTCGAGGCCCAGCGACTGGATCACGGCCTTTTCGCTGCCATAAAGCGCATTATTGCGGCGATCGTCCAGTTTGTAGCTGAGCGACAGGCGCAGCGCCGATTGCAACAGCCAGGTGAGCGAAGGTTCCAGGCTGTTGATGGCTACTTTATACGTGCGGCCGTCGTTGAGCGCCGAGCGATAGCCCCGGCTGCCGGTCTGGGCCTGCAGGTTGCCGGTAAGGCTGCGTACAAAGGTCCAGCGCAGCTTGCCCACATGCCGCTGCTGGTCGTTGCCTTCCAGGCCGTAGGTCAGCAACGACTTGCCTGCATTATGCGAAAACGTATAATCCATACCCCATACCGCGCTGCTGCGGTTAAAGAAAAAGGTGTTGCTGATGGTGGTCAGGCTGGCGATAACCGAGGTATCGTTTATACTCCTGGTAAAGGGGTTGAACGACTGGAGGCCGGCATTGGCCAGCGCCCGGTTGTTGATCTGCAGCGAGAGCTGGTCGGAAAAGCGGCCCAGCAGCTTTTGCCAGCCTTTACGGTCTCTTTTACGCGCCCACAGCTGCTCCGGGCTGAATTGCAGGGCATAGTTCAGGATCACGTAATTGACTTTTATATACGCGTTCGTAGGGGTAACAATGCGGATGTATTTACGCTGATCGGGATACAGCGCCAGTTCAAATTCGTTGGCCTGCTGTACGCCATCGCCGTTATAATCGATCCACATATACACGCCCTGCCCGGTGGGCACCTCTACATAGGTGTATTCCCTTTTCTGCTCCTGGCCCGAGCCCACTTCGAACAACAGGGAAGGCACCAGGAAGCCTTTGCGGATATTACCGTTGTATTCCAGCCGGCCCAATACGCTTTCGCCCCCCTCGGGGCCCTGTACCGGCAGGTTGTTGGCCATCAGTTTGCGATAGGCGCCGGTAAACATGATCTGGTGGTTCTTGATCTGGTAAAACCCTAATTTGGCATCGATCGTATGGCCTTTGTTTTGCTGTTCGAAATGATCGCCCACCACCACATCGTCCTTACGGATCACGTAATTCAGTTCCAGCCTGGTTTTCCGGTCTTCGCGGGTACGGGCGTAAAAGGTCAGGATGTCGAATGCATAAGAAGACAGGGCCAGGTTATTGGTAAGGGCATCCCGTATGGCATTGTGCTCCTGTTCGTACCGTGCGCCCAGGGTCAGGTAAAGCACTTTCGGCATCGTTTTTTCGAGGAAGACCGAGGGCCGGAAATACGCGCTTTTCTGCAGGGAGGAACTGGCGTTCATCAGGTTAAAGGTAGCGCCGCCCTTTACATTGTTGCGTTCGTACAACAACGATACGATATTACGGTTGGCCTTGTAATCGGCCCCGCGCTGGTACCAGGTCAGGTTGTATTTAACGCTGCCCAGCTTTTCCTGCTTCAGTTCGGTGGCATAGGTCACCAGGTGCTCATCTTCCGGTATCACATCGGTGCCCAGGTTCCAGTCCCTGGCAAACTCCACATTCCGGTAAGGGGCTATGGCCTTAAAGCGGCTTTGCACCAGCTCGTACGACAGTTGGTTGCTCCAGCTCAGGCTTTGGCGTTGCGCGGAGTCCTTTTTGCCGAAGTACCGGCGCTCGTCGTACTGCGCCCTGCCCGAAAAGCCCCAGTGTTTGTCCTTATCGAGATCGGAAAACAAGTTGGGCGCATAATTGCTGGCCGCCAGTTCCACGGTTACTTTTTTCAGCGAGTCGACCTGGTAGGTAGTACCCAGGGTAAAAAGCTGTTGTTTTTTGGGGGTAATCAGCAATACTACGGGTTCGTAACTGCCAACGGGCACCCCGTTTAGCGGCGCGATCCAGCTGTAGGAGCGGCCATTGGTATTGGTACCCGAAATGATATAGTTGCCCTTGCCTTCGCCCACAAAAGAGAAACTGAGTGCGTAGCGTGCACTGTCTTTGTTGGTGGAGTAAACAAATACCGAATCATATAAAACACCGTTTACCGTAGTATCCACGAGCTTGTACAAGATCTTGCTGGCAGAGAAGGTATCTTCGGTAATGACCCGGTAAAAAGCCTGGTCGATATTGTCGCCGATGCCTGCCAGGAAACGTTTCTGGTCGCCGTTCAGCGATTGGGTATAAGGCTGGTTCTTGGCATCCTGGTTGGAATAACCGTTAAACCGGAAATTCCACTTTTTACCTACCTGCAATTCGTCGTAGACATAGATCAGGGTATTGAGGTAGTTGCGGTCCTGGTATTCGAACTCCACCTGTATACGCTTGTCTTTGGTAATCAGTTGCCGCGGCATAAAGGTAACCTCGGCGGTATTGTAATTGATCACGTAATCCCGGTCCTCGCCGCGTTCCAGCAGCAGGCCGTCGATATACACTTTTTCGGTTCCGGCCAGCACGATAAAGAACTGCTCGCCGTTATTACCGGTAAGTTTATAAGGCCCCTGGTTGCCCTCCGAACCCTGGAAAATGTTACGGGCAAACTGTCCCTTGGCGATAGAACCGCTCAGGCCCAGCTTGTTTTTTACATTGCCGCCAATGGGGAACTCAGTCTGGTACATCAGCCCCTGTACCCTTTTGTTGAAGTTGATAAAATAACTGTTGGGCCGGTCGAGGTTGTAATCGCCCGCGGTGAGTTTATGTTTTCCTTTTTCGAAGGTGATATAGATGCGGTCGAACTCCTGCAACCGCTGGGTATTGCCATCGGGCTGCACGGGTACGTTATTGTCGGTAATGGCGGCTTCGATACGCACACTGTCCAGGATATAACCGTTCAGCTGCAGGTTCAGGTTGGAGTTGAGCGATACATCCTGGCTGTTGCCGATGGTAAGACTACGGCCATAGGAACCGTTGTAGTCGATGCTGTTGAAATTAACGAAACCCCGGCTGAAGCTATCGCCCAGGGTATAGGTGTATACCGGGAACCCGATATTCGAATCTACGAGATTGCCCCTTTTATGACTTCGTTTATTGGTAAACGAAAAAGGCAGTACCCGGTACCGCAGGTAAAGCGTATCGAGGGCCGGCCGGTTCTTTTTCCATACCAGCAAGGCTTTTTCGGGGTAAAAGGTATACAACGAATCGGGTACATTACGGATGCTGAGGCTGCCTGCCGCTATCGACAAGGTATCGACCAGCAGCGAGTCGCCTTTGCCCGCAACCAGGCTCCGGTTACGGATATTGGAAGGCAACAGCATGTTGTCCTTACCCTGCGAGCGGCCTGTATAGGCGCAAAGTAACAAACATGCTGCAATAAGAATCCGATATATAATTCTGTAGTACAAGTAAAACAGCTGCAATATTAACGGGAAAAACAGGAAAATATTCCTAATGGCGCCGGCTTCCGGCCAAAAGCAGGGGGCCGGCCGGATATGCAGAGATATAATAATTTTCAGGCATAAAGCCTGCGAACCCTGGCCTGTGGCCATAAAAGCCATAAAAATATATCAAATTACCTTTTTCGATTGTGATTGTGCAGGCATTTACGTTAACTTTGTACGCTGTCCGGCAAATCTTTGATTTCCGGCATTCAAACAGCATCTGTTATATTTTAATCAATAGTTTTTTACTTAAACGGAATGGAAGATTTTTCGTATATCACCAACTCGCATCCAGCTTACATAGAGTCGATCTACAACGACTATTTGAAAAATCCTGCAACGGTTGATCCCGAACTCAAAAAGTTTTTCGAAGGTTTTGATTTCGCCGCCAGCAAAGCCGGCAGCAATGGCAACGGCAAAGTAGTGGAACCCGCCCCTGTTGCCTTCGGCGCTACCGTTAAGGCCCCGGCCGACCTGCGTAAGGAATTTGCCGTATTTGAACTGATCAAAGCTTACCGCAAGCGCGCACACCTGATAGCTACGACCAATCCCATCCGTCCCCGTAAAGACCGTAACCCGCATCTCGAACTGTCCGAATTCGGACTGAGCGATGCCGACCTGAACCAGGAATTTTATGCCGGCGATTTTATCGGTCTCGGTAAAGCAAGCCTGAACGATATCCTGGCCAAACTGAAAAAGATCTATGCCGGCAATATCGGTATCCAGTATACCTATATGAACCGTATGGAAGCGCATGTATGGGTGCAGAATCACTTCGAAGAACTGATGATGCAGAAGTTTACCCTGCCCGAACAAAAGCGCATACTCGAAAAGCTGAACTACGGCGTTATTTTCGAGAAATTCCTCAATACTAAATTTATCGGTCAGAAACGCTTCGGTCTCGAAGGCGGCGAAAGCATGATCCCGGCACTGGATGCCATGATCAATACCTCAGCCGACGGCGGTGTACAGGAAGTCGTGATCGGTATGGCCCACCGCGGCCGCCTGAACGTGCTTACCAATATCATGCGCAAAACCTACGACCAGATCTTCTCTGAGTTCGAAGGCAATATGCCCACCGATATGACCATGGGCAGCGGCGACGTAAAATACCACCTGGGCTTCAGCAGCAATATCCTGACGCCGGCCGGTAAAGAAGTGAATGTGCAGTTACTGCCCAACCCTTCGCACCTGGAAGTCGTAGACCCGATCGTTGCCGGTTTCTCCCGTGCAAAGGCCGATGTGCTTTACGATAGCGACTATGATAAAATACTGCCGATCCTGATCCACGGCGATGCCGCGGTAGCAGGCCAGGGCGTTATCTACGAACTGCTGCAGATGAGCAAGCTTAAAGGTTATGAAGTAGGCGGTACCGTACACTTCGTGATCAATAACCAGATCGGCTTTACCACCGATTTCGAAGATGCCCGTTCGGCTGACTACTGTACCAGCCTGGCAGCCATGGTGCATGCACCGGTACTCCATGTAAACGGCGACGACCCCGAAGCCGTGGTAAAAGCAGCCATCTTCGCCATCCACTACCGCCAGGAGTTCAACGAAGATATCTTCATCGATATGGTATGTTACCGCAAACACGGGCACAACGAAGGCGACGAGCCTAAGTTTACCCAGCCGCAGTTGTATGCCCTGATCGAAAAACACCCGAACCCAAGGGAAATGTATACCAAGTACCTGCTGGAAAACGGCGAGCCGGAAGCCCAGCAGATGGCCAAAGACTTGGAACAGAAATTCTGGAACGAGCTGCAGGCCCGTCTCGACGAGGTAAAACAAAAACCCCTGCCTTATACCTACCAGAAACCTGAAAAATGGTGGCAGCAATTGCGCAAGTCCAATAACCAGGACTTCCTGAAATCGCCGGATACGGGCATTGCAGAAGCCGACCTGCGCGCCTTGTTTGCAAAACTGATGCAATGGCCGCAAGACTTCAAACCTTTGCGTAAGGTAGAAAAGCTGCTGACCGATAAATCCAAACTGCTGGAAACCGAAGGCAAGATCGACTGGGCTACCGGCGAATTGCTGGCCTATAGCAGCCTGCTGACCGAAGGCCACGATGTACGCCTGAGCGGCGAGGACGTTAAACGCGGCACCTTCTCCCACCGTCATGCTACGCTGATGGACGAGGGTACCAATAAGGAATACAACCGTCTTGCCCATTTCAAAGAGGACCAGGGCGAGTTCTATATCTACAATTCCCTGCTGAGCGAATATGCGGTGCTCGGCTTCGAATACGGCTACGGCATGGCCAATCCCAATAACCTGGTACTCTGGGAAGCACAATACGGCGACTTTGTAAACGGCGCCCAGATCGTGATCGACCAGTACATTACCAGCGCCGAGCAGAAGTGGACGACACAGAACGGCCTGGTGCTGTTGCTGCCCCACGGTTACGAAGGCGGCGGACCAGACCACAGCAGTGCGCGCCTGGAGCGCTTCCTGCAGCAGGCTGCCGAAAACAACGTATTTATTACCAATATCACTACGGCTGCGAACTTCTTCCATGCCCTGCGCCGCCAGCTGGCATTGCCGTTCCGCATACCGATGATCAACTTCTCGCCTAAAGCGAACCTGCGCCACGTACGGTCCTACTCCGCGGTGTCCGAGTTTACTTCCGGCGGCTTTAAAGAAGTGATCGACGATCCGTATGTTACCGATCCGGCCAAAGTGAAACGCGTACTGCTTTGTACCGGTAAAATCTATTTCGACCTGAGCGAAAAACAGATCAACGATAAACGTGAGGATGTAGCCATTATCCGCCTGGAGCAGATCTTCCCGCTGCCGCAGCAACAACTCAATGCCCTGCACGAGAAGTACAAATCCGCGCAATGGTTATGGGTGCAGGAAGAGCCGCGTAATATGGGTGCAGCCTCTTTCCTGAAAATGAACCTCGAGCAGATCAATATCGGTTACCTGACCCGCCAGGCCAGCGCCGCTACTGCTACGGGGTTTGCCCGCAAACACGTACAGGAGCAGGCTATGCTCGTGGACGAGGCCTTTGCCATCTGATCTGTATAAGATACAAACAACCCATCCCGGAACGGTATCGTTCCGGGATTTTTTTTATAACAGGCCGGGAAAATCCGATGCCTGCTATCCGAAACCGCATGGTACAACAGGTAACCGGTGCACAGCTATGTACCCGGAATGCTAGTTTATATGTCCATACTACCATTCAACAAATTTTCCCCTCCGTTTATAGATCACTTTTTGCAGGCAAACGATACCTGTCGTATTTTTGTAAGTAGTTGTTGTTCAGGCCTAGCAATACCATCGTAATTTGCTATACCCTGTAACACACATTATATATGATTTTATAGACGCTTGCAACCATTTTATATAGTTACCCGGACGAGTTTTCACCGGAATCATAAACCTCTACCTATTTTTGTGTCACCCATCCCCTAAATCATGAAAAAAATACTAACCTTTTGCCTGGCTGCGATATTAGGCCTGGCGCAGTACGAAGAAGCCCAAGCGACTATTTGTTATGTAAAAACCGGCGCTACCGGGCTCAACAACGGTACCTCCTGGACCAATGCCTATACCAGCCTGCAAGCTACCGCAGCCAACAGTGCCGATACCATCTGGATCGCAGCCGGCACTTATAAGCCGACGAACGATACCACCAGGAGTGCTTATTTTGATTTAAGAAATAAGAATGTATTCGGCGGTTTTGCAGGTACCGAAACACAACTGAGCCAGCGCAACATCACCGCCAATCCTACCATATTGAGTGGTGACATCGGCGTAGCCGGCGACAACTCGGACAACTCCTATTCCTTAATACGTATATTTTCCACGGGTGATTATTTCACGCTCTTCGCCGACGGTCTTATCCTGGAGAAATCGGGTAGATATGCGATTTCATTTTCTGCTGCACTTACAATAGGTATGACCGCGATCTCTGCCACGTTTAACAATTGTATCTTCCGCGATAACCAGGGCACGGAGGGCGCGGTACTGCTCGCTGCGCTCAGTGGTCCGACCCGCTTCAACAACTGTACTTTTGAACGTAACCACGTAACGGGTAACGGTGGTGTATTTTATCTGTCCGGATCCAATTTTATACATGCTTATGGAACTGCGACAGCAACCGACTGCCGTTTTTTTAATAACACTGCTTTGGGTAACGGTGGCGTGGCTTATTATGGCCTCGGCGGGTTCACTGCCGACCGGTGTATCTTTGCGGGTAATTCGGCAGATGTAGGCGGGGTTGTTTATACAGACCTCCTGTGGTCAGGCGGGACAGGATCCGGGCCGCAATTCTCGACATCCAACTCCATTTTCGCCGGCAACAGGGCCAACAGCATCGGTGCTATAAATTGTAACACCTTACAAATGCAGAACTGCACCGTTGCCGGTAACAAAGCAGGGAATGGCTATGCCATTAACGCATTGGCGACCTCCTATATCCGCAATTCGATTGTGTGGAACAATATAGATACCGTGGGCAATACCCCGGGCGCTATGCAGGTTTCCCTGAACATACAGGGCAATAACGCCGCCTATGTACGACGCAATATTATCCAGAATAATACCGCTATCCCCGGCAATTTCGACTTCGATCCCCTGTTCGTAGCGCCTGCTGCCGCAGGTACTTCACCGTTTAACTTCGATGATTACAATTACCAGCTTAGCGCAGCATCGCCAGCCATAGACCTCGGCGCGGACAGCTTTGTTACCGCAACAATGGATCTCAATAAAACGGCCCGTATCCAGGGCAGTCATGTCGACCTGGGCTGTTACGAAAAAACTAATTGCGTCTCCACGGTAACCGGAGCAATCAGCGCTTCTGCAGACACTATTTTCTGTCCCGGCACTTCGGTGCATTTATCTGCCCCTGCCGGAGGCACCAGCTATCATTGGACTACCGGGGCCGCAACCGATACCACCAGCGTATCCGGCGCCGGCATATATTATGTAAACGTGATCGATGCGCAAAACTGCCCAGCGCAGTTCTCCATAAAGATTACCAGTTACCTGCCCTTTATTGGTATAACCGGCGACACTTCGCGTTGTATCCCTTCTACTACCCTTACTGCCTCGGGCAATGTAAGTACCTATGCCTGGAGTAACGGCGCCACCACTGCGGCTACTACCATCAATACACCCGGATCTTATTACGTTACCGGCACGAATGCCCAGGGTTGCAGTGTTACTTCAGATACGGTTCACCTGTTTTTTTACCCGACGCCGGCGCAGCCTGTAATTACCCAATCCGGCAACTCTGTCCAGACCACAATTTATGCCACTTACCAATGGATGTTCGAGTATATCCCCGGCAGTAATGTATTCTGGGATGTTCCGGGAGCTACCTTACAGTATTATGTGCCTGCCATACCCACACCCAACTCCGGCAGGTATAAAGTACGGGTAACCAACGCCGAAGGCTGCGAAGCCTTGTCCGAAGTATTCCAGTATATAGAACCTCTGGGATTGCACGACCGGCAAACATTACCAGCAATCAGCCTGTACCCTAACCCGGTGCAGGATATGTTGCACATCGACCTGTTCACTACCGGTCCCGTTTCTTATACCATCCACGATGTGGTAGGCAAAACCGTGGCAACCGGTAAGGCGCAACGTACTGCCACTAACCTGGCCATAAAAATACCCGCACAACTGATCAATGGTATTTACTTCCTGCAACTGAAAACAGAGCAGCGGGAATACCTGGGCAAGTTTGTGAAGTAGGTGTGAGATACGGGATGTGAGATATGAGATGTGGGATGTGAGATGTGAGATATTAGATGTGAGATATTAGATATTAGATATTGGAGATTTAGATGTAAGATATAGGTGTTAGATACTCACTACCTGATACCTGATACCTGATACCTGATACCTGATACCTGATACTTGATACTTGCCACTTGATATTCAAATGCGGCCTGATTTCCCTCAGGCCGCATTTGTTTTATATTACAGGCTATTTTCAGCCACTGTGATACGCAGCACTCCATTGAAGCCAGCTAATCGATGAGATCCTTCGCTATGATACGCAACACTCCATTAAGGCCAGCTAACCGATGAGATCCTTCGCTTCGCTCAGGATGACAATCAATCCTTCAACAGTCCAACATTCAAAACTCAAAATTTAAAACTCAAAATTCAAAACTACCCTGCTGCGCTCAGGATGACAATCATTCCTTCAACAGTCCAACATTCAAAACTCAAAATTCAAAACTCAAAATTCAAAACTACCCTGCTGCGCTCAGGATGACAATCATTCCTTCAATACAATCACTCCATTAAAGCCAGCTAACGGATAAGATCCTTCGCTTCGCTCAGGATGACAATCATTCCTTCAATACAATCACTCCATTAAAGCCAGCTAATCGATAAGATCCTTCGCTTCGCTCAGGATGACAGCAAACCCTTCAACAGTCCAACATTCAAAATTTAAAACTTAAAATTCAAAACTCAAAACTCCCCCAACCCAATACTTAACCGTACCTTTGCGCTACTACAAACCCGTGCTGCCGCTGCTCCTGTACAGGAGTGGAGGAAAGTCCGGACAGCACAGAGCAACGCACCACCTAACGGGTGGGATCCCGGGCAACCGGGATACAGATAGCGCCACAGAAAATAACCGCCGTAAAAGGTAAGGGTGAAAATGTACGGTAAGAGCGTACGTTCTGTAGTGGTAACACTATGGGAGGGCAAGCCTTGCGTGATGAAATGCCCAATAGGCAAGCGATTGAGGGCTGCTCGTCCGATGCTTGCGGGTAGGCAGATAGAGTGTTGCAGCGATGTAACGCCCAGATAAATGGCAGCAGTCCTGCAGCAATGCAGGAATACAAAATCCGGCTTACAGGGTTTGTAGTTTTTTCCTTCTCCCACATTATCGGCATAAAGACCGATACAAGACCAAATCGGTTATTTTGCCGATATCTTTGAATTATCGGTAAAATAACCGATATTTACAAGGTGATCAGCATTATTACCGGAGATATCATCAATTCGAGACATGCCGAAAACCCGGAAACCTGGTTGTCTGTATTAAAGCAGGCCCTGGATACCATCGGCCCTTCGCCCCGTTGCTGGGAATTATACCGCGGCGACAGCTTCCAGTTGGAACTGGAAAAACCCGAAGACACTTTATACACCCTGCTGCGCCTCAAGAGTGCTATAAAAAGCCTGAAGGGCCTGGATGTGCGGATGGCGGCCGGTATCGGTGATAAAAGTTATACAGCGGCGCGGGTGAGCGAATCCAATGGCACTGCCTTTGTTTATTCCGGCGAACTGCTCGAACAACTGAAAAAAGAGAAGGTATCCTTGTCGCTCCGCAGCGACTGGCCCGAGTTTGACGCCGAAATGAACCTGTATCTCCGCTTTGCCCTGATTGCTATTGACAACTGGACCACGGCTACAGCTGAACTGGTGTACCTGCAACTGAGCCGCCCCGGGCTGGCCCAGCAGGAAACCGGCCAGTTGCTGGGCATATCGCAGTCTTCGGTTAGTGAAAGACAAAGCCGTTCCAATATTACCGATTTGCTGGCCCTGGACGAACATTTCCGGGCCAGGATCCTTAAGTTTATTAACGCTCCGTCATGATGTTGCTTGTAAAACTATTGCTGGCCCATATACTCGGCGACTTTGTACTGCAGCCCGACAGCTGGGTAAAGCGCAAAGAGCAGAAGAAACTGAAAGCACCGCAGTTGTATGCGCATGTATTGCTGCATACCGCGCTGGTGCTACTGATCGTAGGCGATATTACATTCTGGAAAGCGGCTTTGTTGTTAGGCGCTCTTCATTTTATAATCGATATCGTTAAGTTATATGCACAGCGCCAGGCCACGCGCCGCACCTGGTTCTTTATTGATCAGCTGGCGCACCTGCTTTGCATCGGGGCGGTATGGTATTTTTACGAACCCGGCGCCCCCGCCCTGCTGGTCTTGCTGTATACCGAGCGCAACCTGGCCCTGCTTACGGCTTATGTTTTTATCACTACGCCTGCAGCCCTGGTCATCCGTATGATCATTTCCCGGTGGCAACCCGATAAAGATGTACAATCGGCGGGCAGCAGGCAAACGCCGGAAACGTTCAGCACTTTCTCCACCGAACCCGAAACCGCAAGACCCCGCTCCCTGCAGGAAGCCGGCAAATATATCGGCATCCTCGAACGCCTGTTCATCCTCACCTTTATCCTGATCCACCATTGGGAAGCGGTGGGCTTCCTGATTGCAGCCAAGTCGGTATTCCGCTTCAGCGATCTCAAGGAGGCCAAAGACCGTAAACTTACCGAGTATATCCTTATCGGCACCCTGGTAAGCTTTGGCATAGCAATCCTTACCGGGCTGATCGTGTCGGCCATCCCGTAGCGGAGCAATACAATTATTGATAGCGTAAACGGCTGCGGTAAGCAACCCGCCCGGTTAGGGTTATTCCCAGTGCCCGTTGATCTTCATCACCTTTTCGATTACATCGCGTACGCAGCCTGCGCCGCCCGCCAGGGGGGAAATGTAATGCGCGATCTGCCTGATCTCGCCTACGGCATCGGCAGGACAGGTCCGTAATCCGCAGTAGGACATCGCTGCCACATCGGGCATATCGTCGCCCATATACAACATTTGTTCGGGCGCAACAGCTGCGGCCAGGGCCAGGGACTCCAGCAGCCTTACTTTATCCTTTACAGCAATATGCACTTCCTTTACGCCGAGTTTTTCGAGCCGCTGGCGCACTGCCGTGGAATTGCCGCCGGATATAACCCAGACTTTATATCCTTTTTTAACCGCCAGCTGCAGGGCATAGCCGTCTTTAATATTCATACGGCGCAACAATTCGCCGCTTTCCTGCACATGCAGCATGCCATCGGTAAGTACGCCGTCGATATCAAATACGAATACTTTAATGGGATTGAAAAGGTCGAGTATATTCATGGAGTAGGTTATGCTATAAGGTTATACCGCTTTTTTGACGCCAACAGTATCCTGTATGGACCGGCTGATGCAGGCATATACCTCCTGCCAGCCGGGATAGGCAGCCAGTAGTTCCAGGTGTTTGGCAATGGTCGCTTCATCATGCCGTATGGCCGGCCCTGTCTGGCTTTCCGATGGCAATATCTTTTCGGTTTGTTCCAGGGTCTGCCGGATAATCGGTTGCAGTATATCGAAGGGTAATTGATGTTGTTCGCAGATCTTCTGTGCGATGGTAAGCAGGTGATTGGTAAAATTATTGACGAATACGGCGTTGAGGTGCAGCATTTGCCGGTGGGTATAGTCGGTTTTCAATACCCGGTCCGATATGTCGGAAGCGATACGGTACGCCATATCCAGGGCTTGCTCATTGCTGCCTTCCACGATCAGCGGCACATCGCCGCGCTCTGGCAGGTTATGCTTACGCACCGAATAGAGCGCCCATATAACGGCCCTGTTTGCAGATACCTGCTGCAGTACATCGAGCGATACGGCGCCGGCGCAATGGATCACTGTTTTGCCTTCGAAACTAAGCTGCGCGGCTACTTCCGCCAAAGCATCGTCTTTGATCGCGAGGATATAAACATCTGCATCCGGGTCGATCGCGGTAAGGTCGTCGGTAACGGCCGAGCCCGTAAGTGCAGCCAGGCTGGAGGCATGCGTAAGCGTACGGCTGTATACCTGGACGATATCATGCCCTTTCCGGCTCAGTACCGGGGCAAAAAAATGGGCAATATTACCGGAACCTAAAAAAACAATACGCATATGCGTGACAAATAAATTAATGGAACGGGGTAATTAAGATCTGGCATGTTGCAACAGGTAATCTTCCATAATCTGGTATACCTTGTCTTTAAGTGCATGACGGTCGCTCATCGACAGTCCCGCCGTGGGTATAGGATCCAGGAAATGATAGTGGATGGCTTTGGGCCTCGCCCAGAATTTGGGCTTGTTGGGCAATATGTCTTTCGTGCCGAAAATTACCGCCGGCATTATCGGCTTCTGCGCGCGGATTGCGGCAATAAAAGCGCCGTCATAAAAAGGCAATAAGGGTTTATCGCTCTTATTGCGGGTACCTTCGGGATACAGGCAGAGGTGCAATCCCTGTTTAAGGGTTTGCTGCATCTGCGTAAAACTCTCGCGACGGCTGGTATCATCGTCGCGTTTTACCAGGATGGAGCCTGCTTTATAAATAACACCGAAAAGCGGTGTCTTAGCCATTTCCACTTTGGCGAGGGTCTTGTTGGGCCCGGGTATCCAGGGCGTAGACACCGGGATATCGACCAAGGAATTGTGGTTGACCACCACGACATAATTCTGACCCTTTACAAATTTGCGCCGGCCTTTACGCAATACAGGACAGCCTACCAGCGGCAGGAACACACTCATCCATATTCTATAAGTCGGATGGATAATCTTAGCTCTCCTGGGTTCGGGGAACAACAGGGCAATACTTGCGGGAATAATAACGATGAGCATGGTAGCTACAAAAAAGAGCATGCCTGCAAAAAAGTAACAGTGTCCCAGCGTTCTTTTAATAATGTTCATTGGAAAAGAGGCTCAAAGGTAACAAGCTATTGTCAATACAGCGTCATTTTTATTGTATACGTCTGTTTCAGCCGGTTGCCCCGGGCGCCCGGGCCGCTCCCGCCTTCCTACATATAGATGGAGTATACCATATTTCGTCTCCTGTTTTACCAACTTTTTAGGCCGGAACAACTATCTTAACAGGTGGAATCTCACATGCTTATTTAATTATAAATTAATTAATACAACCACCCCAACATGTAGGTGGCCCGGCGGGCAGGCCACTATCATTTTTGTCATTTTTATTATATTTAATACAAACTACCAGATCGATTATGAAAAAACTGTCTACCACTTGTTGTTATCTTTTAAGCTTAGGGTTATTGCTTCCGGCCGTCAGCCTGTTTGCGCAAGCTCCCGGAGGCGTTACCGGCAACAATACGGTATGGCTAAAGGCTAATACAGGTACTACGCTTAACGCCACCAATAATGTAACCCAATGGAACGAAGTATCGGGGGCGGGCATCACCGGCAATTTTACAACGGCCAATGGCCTGCCTAACCAGCAGCCGCCCCTCCTGCAGGCTGCAGGGCTGAACTTCAATCCCAATATCGCATTTGTAAGCACAGCGCCCAATTCGCTGGTCAGCCTCAACTCCTTTGCCGGCGGTACGATCCTGAACGGCTATAACAATACCCTCATCCAGGTGATTAAGCTGCATACCATGACGGGGACCGGCGTATGGCTCAAATGGCAGTTTACCAACACCTCTCCCTCCCGCCTGGGTAACGAAGTAAACAATGGCGGCGCCAATGCCGGCAGGATGCGCTTCGACTTCAGGAATGGCGGCAATAACCTGTTTTCTACATCGGTAATCGCCGATAAAAATATCATTGCCACGGCGGCTACCAGCCAGGCAACCAACAGCCTGCGGCTCAACGGCGCCACCGATGCCTCCCAGAACGTAGCAACAGCAGCCCAGTTCCTGCCGGGCACCACACCGGGCCGCTTCAGCCTGGGTAACGAATGGACCGGCGAGGCCTACCCCACTACAGTCGATATTGCAGAAGTGATCCTGTATTCGCGTACGCTTACCGCTGCCGAACGGAATAAAGTAGAATCGTACCTCGCCGTTAAGTACGGCTTTACCCTGGCACAAACCGGCACAGATGCTAACGATTATACCGCTGCAGCCGGAACCGTAATCTGGGACAGGGTGGCCAATACCACCTTTATCAATAATATAACCGGTGTGGGCCGCGACGATTCCTCTGCACTCGACCAGCGTCAATCGCTTTCGATCAATAACAGGGCTATGGTTACCATGTACCATGGTAATATAACCGGCACATTCCCGGCAACCAATATCGCCAACACCAATGCCTTTAGCGCCAATGCAGAGTTCGTGCTGTTTGGCGATAACCTGGCCGATACCCTGGTTAAAATCTGCAGTGCCGATGGCACTTACGCCCGCATGGCGCGTACCTGGAAAGCACAGGTTACCGGCACGCCCGGCGATGTAACCCTCTCGCTCAAAAAAGCGAACGTACCGCCCCAGATCACTTCGCTGATCGTAGCCAACGACCCGGGCTTTACCACGGGCGTGGTACAGGTTCCCCTGCAGGATAATGGTACGCAATTGTATGCCGCCTATACCCTGGCCAACAACCAGTACTTTACCTTCGGCACCACCCCGCTGGCGCTTAACGGACAAGTAAGTCCTATTGTATGCGCCGGCAATAACGGCAGTGTAACCCTCAACCCTACAGGTGGCACGGCCCCGCTTACTTACAGCTGGAACAGTACACCGCCGCAAACCACACAAAACCTCAGTGGTGTTGCCCCGGGCACCTATACCGTAACGGTAACACAGGGTAATGGCTGTATCTATAGCCAGACCTATGCCGTTACCGGTAATGCCATACCCATACTGGTAACCGTAACCGATACACAGAATACCATCTGTACCACCAAAAACGGGTCGATCACCGTAATGGGCTCCGGCGGTACACCCTCTTACCTGTACAACATCGATAACAGCCCCACCTGGACCAGCGTAAAAACCTTTGATAATCTTGCTCCCGGTGCGCATATCGTTAAGATCAAAGACCAAAACAATTGTGAGGACGATACTACCGTAACCCTGAGCAACTATACCTATAAGCTGGATGTAACAGCCGAAACAGAGGACGCCTGGTGTGATGCAGGCGGTCTGGCCGGGGAAATGAAAGTGACGCCCAGCGGCGGTTCCACGCCCTACAGTTACTCCTGGCTGAACTGGGCCACCGGTAAAGGACCACGTATGTTCAACCTGCCCAAGGGTACTTATAAGGTATCGGTAGTAGACAAATACGGTTGCTCCGGCGAGGTAACGGCCGAAATCAAGGAAAATTTCTGTTGCGAAGTGGGTATACCCAATGCCTTCACCCCCAATAACGACGGGCTGAACGACGAATTTAAAGCCGTGATCAACCGGTCGATACCGAAGTTCGAAATGAGCATCTTTAACCGTTGGGGCCGCCGCGTCTTCTATTCTCCCTCAGCTACCAAAGGCTGGGATGGTAAAACCGATGGTGGCACACCGATGGATGCAGGCGTTTATTTTTACCGGGTGCGTTATACCTGCGAAATGGGCAGCCAGGAAAAAACCTACCAGGGCGACCTGACCCTTATCCGCTAAGCGATACTGACAATACAATCAATAAAAACGGGACCCGAAAAGGTCCCCGTTTTTTAGGTCAGCATCATGTAATAAGTGGTAGTTATAACCTTAGCTTAAAGCTAGCCCAGTACGGCCCTCGACCGGATCTCGTCCTGCGCGATCTGCGCGGTAAGCGCTTCCAGGCCGTCAAACTTCTCTTCGCCCCGCAGGTATTCGATACAATGCACGGTTATCCGCTGCCCGTATATTTCTGCTGCGAAATCAAAAATATTGACCTCGATCGTTATCTTTTTTTCATCGGTAACCGTTGGCCGGTACCCGATACTCATCATGCCGTTATACAGCCGATCGCCTACCGCGGCCCGTACTGCATAGATACCGATACCGGGAATAAGCAGGTCGGCATATACCGGCTCCAGGTTGGCCGTGGGGTAACCGATGGTACGGCCCAGCTTATTGCCATGCACTACCGTAGCGGTAAAGGTATAAGGGCGCTCCAGCATTTCTGCTGCCTCTTTTACATTGCCCTTCAGCAGGGCATTGCGTATCTTGGTAGAACTTACGGCCGCATCGTCGATCAGTTGCGCCGGTATCTCCGCTATCCGTACCTGCGGCTCCAGCATAGTACGCAGCAAGCCGATATCGCCCTCGCGGCTATGCCCGAAATGATGGTCGTAACCGATCACGATGGTATGCGGGTTGAAATGTTTTACCAGGAAATCGGTTACATACTCCGCAGCGGAAAGCATGGAAAAATCGCGGGTAAAAGGCACTACGAAAATATGATCGATACCCTCAGCCTCGATCAGCCTGATCTTTTGCTCGGGCGCCGTAAGCAGTCCCAGGGGCTGTTCGGGATGAATGATCTTCCGGGGATGCGGCTCGAACGTGATCAGGATGCTTTCGCCATTTACGGCCTTCGCCTCTTTTACGACTTCGGAAAGAATAACTTTATGCCCGTGATGTACGCCATCGAAAGATCCGATAGTGACCACAGGATTACGGAAAACGGGAAGTTCCCGGAACTCATGGAATACTGCCATAAAAAAATAATAAACCTGTAAAACCGGCCCGGCTTATGCCGGCGCAGCACTAATCGCCTACCCTGCGCAGTTTTATATCTGATACTTTGGAGATCAGCAGCGGGAATTTCTCGATCGTAACATCGCTCTGGTCGAGACCAAAGCTCCGCTCTTCCGAAAGACTTACCTTCTTGAGGAAGAAATAACCACGCATGATCAGTTTATCTATAAACGGCAATTCATTATCGCGGGAAAGGAATTTCTC
This sequence comes from Taibaiella chishuiensis, assembly GCF_003014535.1. Lineage (GTDB taxonomy): Bacteria > Bacteroidota > Bacteroidia > Chitinophagales > Chitinophagaceae > Taibaiella > Taibaiella chishuiensis. The sequence continues at coordinate 77,123 of NZ_PYGD01000008.1, forward strand.
CATCACGATAAAACGGAAATCGCCTCTTACATTATTTTTACTTAACGATTCGTAACGGCTGGTTACGTTCACTTCCTTGTTGGCCACCATTTCCTCGACCACCTTCTTGAACATCAGCTGCACCCGGTGCTCCACCCTGAAACCTAGCCTGAACTCTACCCGGATGATCTCGTTGGGGATCACTGTATGCACGACATAGTCCATGGTATAGGGCTCGTCAAGTACATCCACATGCACAAACCAGTAGATATCGGCCCTTTTCGGGTTTTTGTAAAGGATGGAATAAATAATCTTATGCTCGATCTCTTTCGAAAAATTAGCGCTGGTCATGTACACCAGGTGGGTAGCATATTTGGGAATACTGCGGTCGTTGCTCAATTCCTGGATAATAGGCACGTAGTCTTCGAGGCGAACAAACTCCACGTAACGGTTTTTAATACGCCTGGCCTTGTACCACATAAACATAACGGCAAACAGGCCACCGGCAATAAATACGGTAACGAAACCATTATGCGGCGGCGGGAATTTCTCGAGATTGGCAATGAGGAACGATACCTCGATGGTGAGGTAAATAAGCAGGTACAGGCCCACCCATATCTTGGCCACCCTGCGGGTAAACAGGTAAAAGCTCAGCAGCAGCGAGGTCATGATCATGGTTACCGTGATCGACAGACCATAAGCGCCTTCCATAGCGGCAGACGAACCGAAGAAGATAACGACCGCCGAACAACCCAGCCAGAGCAGCAGGTTGATACCCGGTATAAAAAGCTGGCCGCGTTCGCTGGAGGGGAAATTGATCTTCATCTTAGGCCAGAGGTTCAGCTTAATGGCTTCGTTGACCAGCGAGAAGGAACCGGAAATAAGCGCCTGCGAAGCGATGATCGCGGCAAGCGTAGCCACTACGATCGCCCCCACGCGGAAGGGACCTTCGGGCGCCAGCGAGAAGAATACATTTACATCGCCGGGCAGCATACGGCCTTCGTAGTGGCGCAGCAGCCAGGAACCCTGACCGATATAGTTAAGGATAAGACAGGTTTTTACAAAGATCCAGGAAGCCCGGATATTGGCCCGGCCGCAGTGCCCCAGGTCGGAGTAAAGCGCCTCGGCGCCCGTGGTACAGAGAAAAACCGCGCCCAGCAACCAGAAACCATGCGGGTACTGGGTAAGCAGCTTAATGGCGTAATAAGGATTAAAGGCCTTGAAAATATGCATATTGTCGGCCATATGCGATATCCCGAAGGTAGCCATGGTCAGGAACCAGATTACCATAATAGGCCCGAAGAGCTTACCGATGGATTTGGTACCGAACTGCTGCATAAAAAATATGCCGGCAATAATGACGACCACGATCGCCAGGGTGGTCTCCTGTTTAAGGTCCAGGCCTTCGATGGCGGAGGTAACGGTAATGGGCGGCGTAATCAGGCCATCGGCCAGTAGCGCAGCGCCCCCGATCATGGCAAAGAACACGATCCATTTGGCATGCCTGCGCACCAGCGCAAACAGCGAGAAGATCCCCCCTTCGCCTTTGTTATCAGCCCGGAGGGTGAGCATCACGTATTTTATCGTTGTTTGAAGCGTCAGGGTCCAGATGATACAGGAGACTCCACCCACCACCAGCAATTCGGACACCACCTTTCCCCTGACTATCGCACTCATGGTATACAATGGAGAAGTACCGATGTCGCCAAATACAATACCGAGTGCAATAATAATTCCGGCTAAAGTTGCCTTTTTAAGATTCGCTCCCACAATACAGTGAAATTTATTTAGGGCGCAAAGGTAGTTGTTTAACTGAAATTTAAATTATTCTTTAACTTTATTTCGGCTATTCCTTATACCGGCTGAAAGATATCTTTCTGTAAAGCCAGCGCCGTTTTGAGATGGTCGAGCAATTCGAGCTCATCCTCGGCCTCCAGTCCCGAAATATCGAGCAGCGAAACGCCTTCCTGCTTCCACCAGTCGTCCTGGCGCAGCTCGTCCAGGCTTAATCTACCGGTCCAGTAGCGGCAGCTGCCATCAGCCGCATATTCATGTAGCCTACCCGAAACAGTAGCGGGCAGGAACTGTCCTGCGGCTACCGACAGGTGTACGGCTATTTCTTTGCCATAGTCCAGCGACAGGCATTCCGAGCCCGTATCGATATACTGGTACCGGTAGCCCCTGCGGCTGGCCACGATATCATTCCATAAACCGGTAGCAGTAGGCAAGCCACCGGAACCCTTACCATGCAGGAAATGCTGTCCTTTAAACAGATCTTCTATCACCAGGCCATTGTTTTCCTGGCTTACCTGGAAAAGCGGATCCTGCTTCAGCACCAGGCGCGGCAGGAGGTAAGCGTTAATACTGCCGGGACCGGTGCGTTCCGTAACGGCTACCAGCTTGATGCAGCCCTGCAATTGTTCTGCCAGGCGCAGGTCCTGGGGCAGCAGGTTCTGGATACCGGTATGTACGATCTGGTCTATCGCCACCGGCGCACTCCAGAGATGGCGCACCAGGATGCACAGTTTGTGTAACCCGTCCTTGCCTTCTACATCGAGCGAGGCATCGCTCTCCGCAAACCCAGCCTCCTGCGCCAGTTGCAGCGCATGGTCGAATTTAAAGCGGAACAGCTGCATGGCGGTGAGGATATAATTGGTGGAGCCATTGATAATGCCTTCCAGCTTGTTGATGGTAGCCGAATGGTAATAATCCTGCAACAAACGGACCACCGGCACGCCGGCGCAACAGGCCGCTTCGTACAACACGGGGGTTTTATGTTCGATCTGTAAGCGGATGATCTCGGGCAGGTAACGGGCCACCATTTTCTTGTTGGCGGTGATTACCGGCTTTTTATGCTGCAGGGCCAGCTGCAGGATGCCGAATGCGGCTACTTCATCGTCGATTGCCTCTACGATCACGTTCACGTCTTCGTCCAGGATCACTTCTTCTTTGGATGCGGCCAGCAGGGGCGCCTGCAGCGTTGGGTGCTTGGCCGGGTAACGCACGGCTATCTTTTTTATCACCGCGCCGCCCGTGGCGCTTATCAGGTGGCGGAAGCCTTTGCCTACCACGCCATTACCAAAAAGTCCGATACAGATCTGATTCATTTTTACTTGTTGTTGTTTTAATAGGTTAACCGCTATAGACTGGACAATCCAGCGGGGTTGGTTACTCGCATTCGGCGTTATACGCTCAGGATTCGGGTTGGGGCGTATAACGTAAATATGGCTTTATAATATTCAGTCCTTTGGGAAAACGCTTCAGGGCTTCCTCCGTGGTTACGGAAGGCACTACGATCACGTCTTCGCCGTTCTTCCAGTCGGCCGGGGTAGCGACGCTGTGCAGGGCGGTAAGCTGCAGCGAATCGATTACCCGGAGCACTTCGGTAAAATTGCGGCCGGTAGAGGCCGGGTAGGTCAGCGACAGCTTCAGCTTTTTGTCCGGTCCGATAATGAACAGCGACCGTACCGTGGCCGTAGCCGATGCATTGGGATGTATCATATCATACAGGCCCGATACTTTGCGGTCCTCGTCTGCAATGATGGGGAACTCGACCTTGGTATGTTGCGTTTCGTTGATATCGTTGATCCAGCCTTCGTGTTTATCCAGGGGGTCCACGCTCAGGGCAATGGCTTTTACATTGCGACGGGCAAATTCGTCCTTAAGCTGTGCGGTACGGCCCAGCTCGGTGGTGCATACCGGTGTATAATCGGCGGGGTGAGAGAAAAGCACGCCCCAGCTATCGCCCAGGAATTCGTGGAAGCTGATATCGCCTACCGTTGTTTTGGCTTTAAAATCGGGCACTTCGTCCCCAAGTCGTAATGACATAATCTTTGTTTTTTTAAGATGAAACTATACCCCTTGCGGGAGGGATTTATATGTTGTATTATGTTTTTTATGCTTCTGCCGTTTCCAACGCGGCTACGCTTTTTACGGGTCTCAGTTTTTCCAGTTCCGCCGGCTCGATAATGGCTTCCGGCGCCAGGATCAGCGATACGCCCGGTTGTTTCCACCAGTCGCTGTTACGCAGCCTGCTATAATGGATAACGGCGCCGAGGTAGCTCCTGTCCTGGCCACTATGCCACTCTTCGATCCATTCCAGCTCCTGCTTGGGCAATTGCGCCCAATCCGTAGCGCTGATGTACACCCGCAGGTAGAAGTCGCTGGAAAGCTGCGCCGGCTGGTGATGGTATAGTTTTTTATACTCGTATTTATAATCGTACCGTAAAGCGGATATGTCGCTCAGTACCGCCGATGCCGTAGGGAAGCTACCAGCGCCCTTACCATAAAAGAACTGCTTATCGGCAAAGCCACTTTCAATCACAACACCGTTATACTCGTTTTTAACGAACGTCAGTGGGTCCTGCTGGGCAATGAACTGTGGCAGTACCACGGCGGCTACCTTACCATCCGAAAGCTTTTTGGCCTGGGCTACCAGTTTGATCTCGTAACCCTTTTCCCGTGCTACTTTGGCATCGCCCAGTTGTATGTTCTGGATACCGCTGAAGAGAATCTCGTTGGTACCGGTTACAATACCATAGGCATGGGTCAGCAGGAAGGTCCATTTATTAACGGCATCGTAACCTTCCACGTCGAGCTTCGGATTGCTTTCGGCGAAACCCAGGTCCTGCGCCAGTTTCAGGGCTGTTGCAAACTCCAGCTTATCTTCGAATATCTTGGTCAGGATAAAATTGGTAGAGCCGTTTACGATGGCTTTAATAGAATGCAGCAGGTCGTTATCGTAATACTCCTCCAGGTTACGGATTACGGGAATAGAGGCACATGCAGCGCTTTCATAGAGGAACGGCAGGCCGGTTTCCTGTTGCAGCTGCAGCAGTTCGGGCAGGTGCTCGGCAATCATTTTCTTGCTGGCGCTTACTACCGATTTACCATTCAGCAAAGCGGTCTTTACAATATCGAAAGCAGCATCGGCATCGTCGATCACTTCCACGATCACGTTAATGCTTTCGTCCTGCAGCAGTTCATCCTTATCGGTGGTAAACAGCTCCTGTGGCGCATTACGTTGCTTATCGGGATGTTTGATGCAGACCTTGCGGATCTCGCCGTTAAGCGATGGTGTTTGTTGCAGTACTTTGTACAGCCCCTCTCCTACTACACCGAAGCCGAATAATCCTATAGTTAATTGCTTGTTGCCAGACATATATATGGTTTGAAAAAAATCAGTTGAGATGAATAATTGTGTTTAAAGAATAATTGAATTGTACTTTATTGCCGATACGTTCGTCGACAGGATTCAGTTCCCTTGCGAGTTTCAGCACTTCGTTCAGGATCGCGTCGGAGGCATTGGCGGTTATCTCCAGCGCCACGTCTACTTTATTGAACAGCTGTTGCCGGTTGTTGTACTTCGTGGTATTGATATAACCTACAATACGGATCACGAGGTTGCCGATGGCCACGCCCAGTTCCGCTGCAGACAAGTGAATTGCTTCGCTCAGGTTTTCTGCATAGCGGTCGATGGAATAGAAATATTCGATCGAATAAGGTGTAGCCCGGTTCAGTTCTGCGTATACAGGATTTTCAAACTGCAGTTCGAATTTCCTTACTTTGGGTTCCAGTTTTGCGGCATTGATGCTCTCGCCTGCAAAGGAAAAATTTAGGGTAGCCATGAGCTGAAAATTAAGCGGGTAAAATAAAAGGAGAAACAAGCAGAAGCTATTGCCGGCGGGCGAAACAGCTGCTTATCATTATCGGGTTATCGGGAAAACTATCAGAAGAGTATTACCACATATAACAACAGCAACTACACATCATTCGCTGGCGCGCAATGACCGTTTGTGTAGTATAAATATGAATTGCTGTTGCTGTCATAAATTGTTGCAGTGTTGCAAACGTGATAAACAAAGCTAATTGTTTTCGTTTTTATTTCCCAAATTAAAATGATAGCCTGTATCAATTTCTTCTATCGGCCGCTGTGTACAGTTTTCAGCAGGCTGCCAGGCTTTCTTCCACTACCGCTGCTACCGTATGGTTCAGTCCCTGCAAGGCCTGTTCCAGGTCTGCGATCAGGTCTTCTGTTTCTTCCAGTCCCACCGACAAACGGATAAAGCCGTCTGTAACGCCCGTTTCCAGGCACTTTTCGCGGGGTACCGATTTATGGGTCATCTCGCAAGGCAGGCAACACAGGCTCTTTACACCGCCCAGGCTCTCGGCCAGGTGAAACAAGCGGGTCTGTTTCAGGAAAAGCCCCGCAGCCTCCTGGGTATCTTCTTTCAGCCGGAAGCTGATAATACCGCCAAAGCCTTTTTGCTGCCTGCAGGCCGTTTCATAATTCGGATGGCTTTCGAGACCGGGATAGTATACGCTTTCGATGGCGTCGTGCTGCTCGAGGTATTGTGCAATGGCCAATGCAGAGGCACATTGTTGCTTGATGCGCAGCGTAAGGGTTTCGAGGCCGCGTATAATCAGCCAGGAATCGAAGGGGCCGAGTATATTACCACCGGCGTTCTGCAGGAATTTGAGTTGTGCGCCCAGCTCTTCGTCGCGCGTTACCAGCGCGCCGGCGATCAGGTCGCTATGGCCGCCCAGGTATTTGGTAGCGCTGTGCATTACAATATCGGCGCCCAGTTCCAGCGGCTTCTGTACCACCGGCGAGGCAAAGGTATTGTCAACACAAAGCAGCGCCCCGTTGCTATGCGCCAGTTGGGCGATGGCTTTTATATCGGAAACTTTAAGGGTAGGATTGGTAGGCGATTCAAGCCATACGAGGCGGGTACCGGCCGTAAAGGCCCGGGCTACCTGCTCCAGGTCGGTGGTATCGACATAGTTCACCTTAATGCCGAATTTTTCGTAGACTTTGGTAAAGAGGCGGTAAGCGCCACCGTAGATATCGTCGACTGCCAGGATCTCGTCGCCCGATTTCAGCAGTTTCAATACGGTATCGATGGCAGCAAGGCCGCTGGCAAAGGCTAGCCCGGTGGTACCGCTTTCGAGTTGCGCCAGTATGGTTTCGAGGGTAGCCCTTGTAGGGTTGCCGCTACGCGAGTAATCGTAACCTTTGTTGATGCCGGGCGCCTCCTGTACAAAGGTTGCGGTTTGGTAGATGGGAACGCTGATGGCTCCGGTTAAGGGGTCGACAGGAATACTGCCCAGGATCTGAGTGCTTGTGCTCATTTCTTTCGTTGAATTAAACAGGGTGAACAAAAATTGATTAAACATTTTTGCTGACCTATCCGGAAAGAAATCTATCAGAAGAGCATAAAAAAAAGCTCACCTGATAAATCAGATGAGCTTATATAATGAGGTATTGTTACCGGTATTGTATAAAGCTTTGACCTGACTTATCTGTCCCTGCCTGGGCAGGTTGGAATTAGCACCTTATATCGTGTATAGGTTGCTAAGGTATCATCGGGCCATTTCCCTCCACCTTTCTGGATAAGTAGCAATATTGAAATAAGAACTTCGGGTGCAAAGATAATGGGAGTTTTTTTGAATTACCAAATTTATTTTCCGAAAATTATTACACCTATGGTGTAAAGCAGGCTATTTGCGCTATTTTTGCACGCAAATTTATAGCAATAAAGGCTGCAGCTACCGGCGCTTTATGTACCACCCCGCCGGTCGGGGCTTAGCGTTGCACCTGATATTTAAACATTATTCCGTTGAAGTATAAACATCTCCTGCTCATCGTTTTCCTGATCCTCTTAGCCGATCAGATCATCAAGGTTTATGTAAAGACCCATTTCTATATGGGCGAGTCGGTACACGTTGCCGGCAACTGGTTCCAGCTTTGCTTTATCGAAAACGAGGGCATGGCCTTCGGCATGAAGATCATGGATACCCCGCTCGGCAAAGTGATCCTGACCACCTTCCGCCTGGTGGCGGTAGCCTTTGGCTTCTACTGGGTCAAAAACCTGGTAAAGAAAGGATATGGCAATGGCCTGCTGATCTGTGCAGCCCTGATCCTGGCAGGTGCGGCCGGCAACCTGATCGACAGCCTCTTCTACGGTCTTATCTTTACCGAAAGCGGGCTGGACATTGCGCATATGGTAGCGCCGGGCAAGGGCTATGGCTCCTTCCTGCACGGCAAGGTGGTAGACATGTTCTACTTCCCGCTGGTCGATACCACCTGGCCCAATTGGGTACCGGTATGGGGCGGCAAGCCTTTGCGCTTTTTCGAACCCATCTTTAACCTGGCCGATGCGGCCATCTCCACCGGCGTGCTGACGCTGCTCTTTTTCCAGAAAAGACTGCTGACGCCGCAAACAACACCAAAAAACGAGCGTACCGAAAGTGCCGGCACACCCACCGGCTCTGCTATGAGCGATGCCGCCAAGGGGGAGTAAACCACCCGGGGAAAGGCTCCCTTTCTGTACTTCCATAACCGTTAAACAATTTTAACCCATTTTAATTCTGTGGCCAATTTCGAACCTACTTTAGAATACGCTCAGGGGCAGGATGACATCGATATCCTGTTCTCTTTCCGCGAACGCTTTCATATTCCGCAGCACGAAGGACAGGACTGCATTTACCTTTGCGGCAACTCGCTGGGCCTGCAGCCAAAAAGTACCGCCTATCTTTTTGAAAAAGAACTGGCCGACTGGGCAAAATGGGGCGTCGAAGGCCATTTCAACGCAGAAAGGCCCTGGTTCAGCTACCACCAGCAGTTCTCCCCTTCCCTGGCCCGCATTGTAGGCGCCCAAAAGGAAGAAGTAGTAGCGATGAATACCCTTACGGTAAACCTGCACCTGCTGCTGTTGTCGTTCTACAAGCCTTCCGGCAGCCGTTACAAGATCATTATGGAGGCGGGCGCATTTCCCTCCGACCAATATGCTATCGAGACCCAGGTAAGGATGTACGGCCACAATCCCGACGATGCCATTATCGAGCTTAGCCCGCGCGAAGGCGAACATTGTCTGCGCGACGAAGATATACTCCAGGCCATCGAAGAAGCCGGCGAAAGCGTAGCCTGTGTGATGATGGGCGCAGTAAACTATTATACCGGCCAGTACTACGATCTGAAAAGCATTACCGAAGCCGCACACCGCATTGGCGCTATCGCCGGCTTCGACCTGGCCCATGCCATGGGCAATATCCCCTTGCAACTGCACGACTGGAAGGTCGACTTTGCCTGCTGGTGTTCCTACAAATACCTGAACTCCGGTCCTGGTGGTGTTGGCGGTATTTTCGTACACGAAAAACACGGCAACAATCCCGAGGTTTTCCGCCTGGCCGGCTGGTGGGGCAATGACGAAAGCACCCGCTTTAAAATGAAAAAAGGCTTTATCCCGGCCAAAGGCGCCGCCAGCTGGCAAATGAGCAATGCGCCGGTATTCAATATGGTGGGGCACCGGGCTTCGCTCGATATATTCGACAAGACGAATATGCGCGACCTGCGGGCCAAAAGCAAACGCATGACCGCCTACCTGGAGTTCCTGCTGCAGCAGCTTAACCACCTTTCGTTTACCATCATTACCCCTTCAGAGCCCGAACGGCGCGGTGCACAGCTCTCCCTGCTGTTCCACGACAAAGGCCGCGAAGCCTTCGATGCCCTTACGAACCAGGGCGTGATCGCCGACTGGCGCGAGCCTAACGTGATCCGCGTAGCGCCCGTGCCGCTGTACAACTCCTTCGAGGATGTGTACCGTTTCTATGAAGTACTGAAAACACTGGCGGTATAATGCAGGATCCGGGAGCAGCAGAACAGGAAGACCTGGGGTCGATATTCGCAGGACTGAGAAAGCCTGAAAACAGGAGACTGGTGCAGACCTTAAAGGTATTGCTGCTGGTGATCCTTTACGCTTTTGAGGCACTGGTAACCGTTACGGCCTTTTTCTTTTTCGATTATACCCGCAAGCTGCCCAAGATCGCAGCGTTGTACCCCGGGCAAACGATCAACCCGGTAACCCAGCCTTATTTTATACTGTTCGTACTGGGCCTGCTGACGTTGCTGGCGGGTACCTTTTTCCTGTTGCGTAAAAAGTCGGCCTTCGCGGTGTATATCCTGTTGCTGGGCGACCTTATTTGTTTTATTTTATCCGTAAGGATAGCCACCTGATATCATTTTACCCGTTTATGCAAGGATATGGGGAGAAAATTTGCACATCCGCCAATTGCTTCTTACCTTTGCACCGAAATTTAAGAAATTAAAAATATTTATATTATATGTCCGGACAGCTTAAAGAAGTTCGTTTACGCATACAATCCGTAACCTCTACGCAGCAGATCACGAAAGCCATGAAGATGGTGAGTGCGGCCAAACTGCGTCGTGCACAGGATGCCATCCTCCAGATGCGCCCGTATACCCAGAAAATGCAGGATATGCTGAGCAATATCGTAAGCAGCCTTGGTGGCGAAATGGATCTTCCCCTGGCAGCTGACCGGTCTGCAGAAAAAGTGCTGTTGATTCCCATTACCAGCGATCGTGGTACCTGTGGCGCTTACAACTCCAATATCATCAAGGCCACGCGCCAGGTAATCAGCGACAGGTATAGCGCACAGGCGGCAAAAGGCAATGTTACCATCCTGCCTATCGGTAAAAAAGGTTACGAATATTTCCAGCGTCACGGCTATAAGCTGGTCGAAAACTTCTGGGACCTGTTCTCCGACCTGGGCTTCGAGAATGTAAAACGCGCTGCTATCTTTGCCCAGGAAGCCTTCCTGCGTAAGGAATACGACCGTGTAGAGCTGGTATACAGCCAGTTTAAGAACGCCGCTACCCAGGTATTCGTAGCGGAACCTTACCTGCCTATCCCTAAAGTGGAAAGCAAAGAGAGCAAAAAACAGACCGATTTCCTGTTCGAGCCTTCTAAAGAAGTATTGATCCAGGAGCTGATGCCCAAGATCCTCAATACACAGGTTTACAAAGCGATCCTGGACGCCCATGCGTCCGAGCATGGCGCCCGTATGACCGCGATGGATAAAGCGACAGAGAACGCCGCTGAGATCCTGCGTAACCTCAAAATTTCTTACAACCGTGCCCGCCAGGCTGCGATCACCACCGAGCTTACAGAGATCGTGAGCGGTGCTGCAGCATTACAAGGCTAAGCGTGTTTATAAAGTTGCGAAAAGCGTGTCCGGAAGGGCACGCTTTTCTTATGGCAGGTATGCAATTGTTAATAAAGCCAGCTAGTTGAGGAGATACTTCGCTGCGCTCCAGATGACAGCGAACACGTCAATACACAATCACTCGAATAAAGCCAGCTAATTGATGAGATCCTTCGCTGCGCTCAGAATGACAAGCGTCCTCTAACACAATTACTATATAATAAAGCCGGCTAACCGGTGAGATCCTTCGCTTCGCTCAGGATGACAATCGTCCTCTTGATACTTGGCTCCTGATACTTGATACCTGATACCTATTTGCGAGGGATTATAACTAAATTTGCGGATATTCGTACATTAAAAGAAAAAAGTTTTTTTGATATTCCAAAAAATCAAGCTACCTTTGCATTCCTTTTGGAATTTATGGCAAAACAATCCCTGATTAAACAAGATGGAAATATAGTTGAAGCACTCTCTAACGCTATGTTTCGTGTTCGCCTCGAAAATGGGCATGAGATATTGGCAACAATCTCCGGTAAGATGCGTATGCACTACATCCGTATCCTGCCCGGCGATAAAGTAGGTGTGGAAATGAGTCCCTATGATTTGTCCCGGGGCCGTATCATTTACAGGTACAAATAAGAGAGCGGCAAAACGTTTTTAACAATTATTTCATAATCATAATAACTATTCAAGATGAAAGTTCGTGCAGCCATCAAAAAGCGCAGCGCCGATTGCAAAATCGTACGTCGCAAAGGCAAATTATTCGTAATCAATAAAAAGAATCCTCGTTTCAAACAACGCCAGGGCTAATTTTTAAAGATACTTTTTGGATTATCAGTTTGAATGATTTCAATTACCATAATCCGAATTCGTTCAAAACAATCCGAAACTTAAAATTTAAATCCCAAAATAAGAATAAATGGCTCGTATAGCTGGTATTGATCTTCCGAAAAACAAGCGTGGTGAAATAGGTCTCACGTACATCTTTGGTATTGGTCGTAGCACCGCCCGTTACATCTTGGACAAGTCTAACATCGACCTGAATAAGAAAGTTAGCGAGTGGAATGATGATGAACAAGCCGCAATCCGTAATATTATCAACGGCGAATTTAAAGTTGAAGGTCAGCTGCGCTCTGAAGTGCAGATGAACATCAAACGCCTGATGGATATTGCCTGCTACCGCGGTCTTCGTCATCGTAAAGGTCTGCCCCTGCGTGGACAACGTACCCGTACCAACAGTCGTACCCGTAAAGGTAAACGCAAAACTGTTGCCGGTAAGAAAAAAGCACCAAAGAAGTAAGCTTGACAATCATTGCATATTCACCAGAGCCTCGTTCTTTACTTCTTGGTGGGTTAGGGAGTATGCAGCTTAGACCGGTCAAAAAGACTGCCTGAGTAATTTTTTTAACAGACTACCTTTTTTTAAAAAATGGCAAAAGCAAAAGCAGGTTCAGCGAAAGCGGCCGCGAAGAAACGCGTAGCGAAAGTGGATGTACACGGTGATGTGCACATCAGCGCTACTTTCAACAACATCATTATCAGCTTTACCAACAAGCAGGGTCAGGTTATTTCCTGGTCATCTGCCGGTAAAATGGGCTTCCGTGGCTCTAAAAAGAACACACCGTACGCTGCACAGCAGGCAGCTGCAGACGCTGCTAAAGTAGCAACTGACGCCGGTATGAAAAAAGCGGACATTTACGTAAAAGGACCTGGTTCCGGTCGTGAAGGCGCTATTCGTTCTGTAGCCAACAGCGGTATCGAAGTAACTTCTATCAAAGATATTACCCCAATGCCACACAATGGTTGCCGTCCTCCGAAGAAAAGAAGGGTATAACTTATTATATTTGCAGTTTTGCAGTTCAGAAACCCGTTTTCTGAACTGCAAAACGTTTTCATTTATTATTCATTAACCATTCCATATCAGATTTTACGATTTTTAGACGAGCTGGAACTGGTATTAATTCAAAAATCGATAACACAAAAACATGGCACGTTATACAGGTCCAAAAAACAAAATCTGCCGCATCTTTGGTGAACCTATCCTGGGTTCCGGCAAAAACCTTTCTAAGAACAGCAACCCTCCGGGTATGCACGGCGCTAACCGCAAACGTAAACAACCGAGCGAATACGCTGTACAGCTGAAAGAAAAACAAAAAGCAAAATACACCTACCTCGTTCTGGAGCGTCAGTTCAGCAACACCTACCAGGAAGCTGCACGTCGTAAAGGTGCATCCGGCGAGAACCTGATCAAACTGCTCGAAGCACGTTTGGACAATACCGTTTACCGCCTTGGCCTGGCGCCTACCCGCCCTGCGGCACGTCAGCTAGTTTCTCACAAACACATCCTGATCAATGGTGAGTCTGTAAACATTCCTTCTTACTCCCTGAAACCAGGCGACGTGATCGAACTGAAACCAAAATCTAAAGTGAACACCGCTGTGCTCAGCCAGGTGCGTAGCAAAAACCCGAACATCAACTGGCTGGATTTTAACGAAAAAGAGTTAAAAGGCGTTTTCGTTGCTTACCCAGAACGTGAAAATGTTCCTGAGAATATTAAAGAACAACTGATCGTAGAGTTGTACTCTAAATAAGCTCTTGCCCCCTGAACGGGGGGCTTACTCATTTTAAAATTTATCTAAAAACAATCCATTCAGTAATGGCTATATTAAATTTTCAAAAACCGGATAAAATTGTGTTGCAAAAAGCAACTGACTTTGAAGCGCAATTTGAATTTCGCCCGTTGGAACCCGGCTACGCTGTAACGATTGGTAATGCTCTGCGCAGGGTATTGCTTTCCTCCCTGGAAGGTTATGCTATCACCGGTATCAAAATTTCCGGTGCAGACCACGAATTTGCTACAATCAAAGGCGTAATTGAAGACGTTACAGAAATTATTCTGAACCTGAAACAAGTACGTCTGAAGAAGAACGGCGACGGCGACATCAACAGCGATAAGCTGGAACTGGTGATCAAAGGTAAAGAGCAGTTCACCGCCGGCATGATCGGCGAAGCTACTCCTAACTTTGAGGTGATGAATCCTGAACTGGTTATTTGTAATTTAGATTCCTCTGCTACACTGGAAATAGAGATCCACATCGGAAAAGGACGCGGTTATGTTCCTTCAGAAGAGAACCGCCCTAAAGATGCACCGGTTAACTTTATCGCGATCGATTCTATCTTCACGCCGATCAAAAACGTGAAATACACGATTGAGAATACCCGTGTGGAGCAACGTACCGACTACGAAAAACTGATCATGGAAGTGGTTACCGACGGTACCATCCATCCTGAAGAAGCTGTAAAAGAAGCATCCCGTATCCTGATCCAGCACCTGATGATCATCACAGACGAAAACATTTCCCTGGATGTGAAACGTGAAGAGAAGGAAGAAACCGTGGATGAAGGTATGCTGCAACTGCGTAAAGTACTGAACACACCGCTGGAAGACCTCGAGCTCTCCGTACGTGCGTTCAACTGTCTGAAAGCAGCTAAAATCAACTCCCTGAGCGAACTGGTACAGTACACCCAGGACGAGCTGATGAAGTTCCGTAACTTCGGCCAGAAATCCCTGACCGAGATCGACCAGGTACTGGGCGAACGCGGTTTACATTTTGGCATGGATATCAGCCGTGTTAAAATGAGCGAAGACTAATCTAAACAATCCCCCTACCTGCTTCAGCTGAGGCAGGTAGGTTTTTTATTACTCACAAAGGCCACGATGGCCGCGCTTTGTAGCCCTTGACACGGTACAAAGTTTTAAAATTCAAACGTCATGCGTCACGGAGACAAAATCAACAACTTAGGCCGTACTACGGCACACAGGAAAGCGTTACTTTCCAACCTGGCTTGCCAACTGATCCAGTACAAACGTATCAACACCACTCTGGCTAAAGCTAAAGTGCTGCGTACTTACGTAGAGCCCCTGATCACCAAGTCTAAAAAAGATACTGTTAACAACCGTCGTTTAGTATTCAGCAAACTGCAGGATAAAGAAGCGATCAAGGAACTGTTCGGTGCGATCAGCGATAAAGTAGCTGACCGTCCAGGTGGTTATACCCGTATCATCAAACTGCAGGCCCGTATGGGTGATGCTGCTGATATGGCCATGATCGAACTGGTTGATTTCAACACCATCTACACTAAAGATGCTAAAGCAACTACCGCTAAGAAAACACGTCGTAGCCGTGGTGGTGCCAAAGCAACTCCAGCAGCAGAAACTGCCGCTCCTGAAGTTAAAGCAGAAGAAACAACTCCTGAAGCTCCGGCTAAAGAAACTCCTGCTACCGACGAAGGTACAGCAGCTGAATAAGCTTTATCGTATTTACTGGAAATGCCGGCAATCAATGATTGCCGGCATTTTTGCTATGGGGTATTGGGATGTGAGATGTTAGATATGAGATGTTAGATATGAGATGTTAGATATGAGATGTGAGATGTTAAGCGTACAAGGGTTGCCTGTCATCCTGAGCATAGCAGGGAAATTTTGAATTTTGAGTTTTGAATTTTGAACTGTTGACGTGTTCGCCGTCATCCTGAGCGAAGCGAAGGATCTCATCAATTAGCCGGCTTTATTGGAGTGGTTGTGTATTAGAGAGTTCGTTGTCATCCTGAGCGCAGCGAAGGATATCATCCGTTAGCCGGCTTTATTGGAGTGGTTATGTATTAGAGAGTTCGTTGTCATCCTGAGCGCAGCGAAGGATCTCATCAATTAGCTGGCTTTATTGGAGTGCTGTGTATCAGCGGGAGGCTGTCATCCTGAGCATAGCGAAGGATCTCATCCGTTAGCCGGCTTTATTGGAGTGGTTGTGTATTAGAGAGTTCGTTGTCATCCTGAGCGCAGCGAAGGATCTCATCAATTAGCTGGCTTTACCAGCGAGTAAAGTAACAAGTATCAAGAGGACGATTGTCATCCTGAGCGCAGCGAAGGATCTCATCCGTTAGCCGGCTTTATTGGAGTGGTTGTGTATTAGAGAGTTCGTTGTCATCCTGAGCGCAGCGAAGGATCCCATCCGTTAGCCGGCTTTATTGGAGTGGCTATGTATTAGAGAGTTCGCTGTCATCCTGAGCGAAGCGAAGGAGCTCAGCGGTTAGCTGGCTTTATTGGAGTGGTTGTGTATTAGAGAGTTCGTTGTCATCCTGAGCGCAGCGAAGGATCTCATCGGTTAGCCGGCTTTATTGGAGTGGTTGTGTATTAGAGAGTTCGTTGTCATCCTGAGCGCAGCGAAGGATATCATCCGTTAGCCGGCTTTATTGGAGTGGTTATGTATTAGAGAGTTCGTTGTCATCCTGAGCGCAGCGAAGGATCTCAGCGGTTAGCCGGCTTTAATGGCGTGATACGTGTCAGCGGGAGGCCGTCATACACCGAAGCCCCTCCAATAAGGGGCTCCGTGTTCAAATATCTATCGTATTCTGCAAAACCACTCTCCCACTCTCTCACCTCACATATCTAACATCTAATATCTAATATCTCATATCTAACATCTCAAATCTAAACAAACACTTCCGCAGCCATAAACATAGCCTGGGCAAAAGCCTCCTCGTTCAGGTGAAGCGGAATGTTCTTCTGTTTGGCCCATTGAATGATGTTTTCAGTAGCTATATTACCCACTAGCTCGTCTTCTGCCATAGGACAACCACCAATACCTTTTAATGAGCTGTCGAAGCGCATACAGCCGCTATCGTAAGCCGCCTGTATCTTTTCCTCCCAGGTTTGGGCTGCCGAGTGGAAGTGCGCTCCTATCTCGATCTGTGGGAAGGCCGGGATCAGGTTATCGTAGATATATTTTATCGTTTCGGGGTTAGCCACACCCACAGTATCGGCCATGGCGATGATCTCTATACCCAGGTCGGTAAGCCGCTTAAACCACTGGATCGCGATCTCGGCGGTATACTCGTCGCCATAGGGATTACCGAAGCCCATGGAAATATAGAGTACCAGCTTCTTGCCGCGTTGCACGCAAAGCTGCTGCATCTCTTCTACCTCGGCCAGCGAAGCAGCAATGGTTTTATTGGTATTGCGTAACTGGAATGTTTCAGAAATGGAAAAAGGGAAGCCCAGGTAACTGATCTCGTCGTACTGTACGGCGTCTTCGGCGCCGCGTTTATTGGCGACAATGGCCAGCAGTTTTGTGGCACTGTTGCTCATATCCAGCCGGCGCACCACCTCTTTGGTATCGGCCAGCTGAGGTATTGCTTTAGGCGAGACGAATGATCCGAAATCGAGCACATCGAAGCCTACTTTCAGCAACTGGTTCAGGTAATTGATCTTCTTTTCGGTAGGGATAAAATGAGCCCAGCCCTGCATAGCATCCCTCGGGCATTCTACTATCGTGAATTCAGACATTGTACATAATTATTTTACAGGGTAAAGATTAGCGGCTCAAAGTTAATTTTTATTTTTACGTAATAAAATCAATCCTCGTTATGATCTTATCCACAACAGGCTCGGTAGACGGCAGGCCGGTACGCGAATACAAAGGCATCGTATTTGGAGAAACCATTATCGGCGCCAATATCTTTAAAGATTTCCTGGCGGGTATCCGCGATATTATCGGCGGCCGTAGCGGCGCTTATGAAAAAGTACTGATGGAAGCCCGCGAAACATCGCTGCGCGAAATGCAGGAACGTGCCGCACAACTGGGCGCCAATGCCGTTATCGGTATCAAAGTAGACTACGAAACACTGGGCGCCGGCAATGGCATGATGATGGTGGTTACTTCGGGTACGGCAGTTGTATTGTAAGTGCTTTAGATACCCAATACATCCTGCATGCTGAAGATACCTTTGCGCTGTTGTATAAACTCGGCAGCCAGTACCGCGCCAAGGGCAAAACCTTCGCGGGTATGCGCCGTATGGGTTATTTCGATGTCGTCGATGGCGGAGCTATAGGTAACGGTATGCGTACCCGGCACCTCGTCGATGCGTTTCGAAACAATAGCCAGTTCGCCGGGCAGGGTTGCCTCATCTTTTACCCAATGCTGCTTACGATCCAGTTGTTCCAGTATTTGTTCGGCTATGGTTATGGCTGTACCGCTGGGTGCGTCTTTCTTTTCGGTATGATGGATCTCTTCTACCCGCACATCGTATCCGGCCTGGTGCTGCATCAGCTCCGCCAGGCGTTTGTTGACGGCGAAAAAGATATTGACCCCGACACTGAAATTGGAAGCCTGCAGGAAAGCGGTACCCGTAGCCCTGCATTTTTCTTCCGCCTGCGCCAGCTCTTCATTCCAACCCGTACTGCCACAGATTACCGGCAACCCGGCCTCCATACACAAAGACACATTAGCCAGGGCCGAAGCCGGGCTTGTAAATTCGATCGCAACATCGGCGGTCTTCAGCTGCCCGGTCGTAAACTGCTCGGGGTTGGCGCGGTTGATGCGCAGCACCACCTCGTGTCCGCGTTTAAGCGCTACCGTTTCGATAGCCTTGCCCATTTTTCCGTACCCGATTAAAGCGATTTTCATGTATTGGGGGTTTAGATATTAGATGTTAGATATTAGATGTCATCCTGAGCGCAGCGAAGGATCTTATCGGTTAGCTGGCCTTAATGGCGCGGTGCGTATGATTGTCATCCTGAGCGCAGCGAAGGAGCTCACCGGTTAGCTGGCTTTAATGGAGTGGTTGTGTATTAGAGGGTTCGTTGTCATCCTGAGCGCAGCGAAGGAGCTCATCGGTTAGCTGGCTTTAATGACGGGACACCCTATTTCCTCTTGAACAGGGCCATCTCTACATGCCCCTTCTTTTCATACTTGATCACCTGCCAGTTCTTGAAATAATAGTCCACTGTTTTATTCATGGTATTGCTGACATTGCTGTACCAGATATACTCGGTAGAATCCTTATACACATCTTTATAACCCGTGGTATCTCCCTTCAGGTCGATAATACGATCCGACTTGATCAGCGAGAAGGCCGTTGCCACTTCCGATTTGGGAATATCGTGATCGGCCATGTATTGCTTGAATTCGGCTCGTAGCGAGAAGAAAGGCAGGTGGGCCAGTGTGCCGTCCCAGCCCTGCGAATACTGGCGGGGATAGTTCCAGAAATGCCCGCTCAACTGGATCAGTACGACTGCGATTACAATGCCGTTCTTAGCCTTGACCTGGCTGTTGAGCAAAAGATAAATAGCCAGCAACGAAACGCTTATCGTAAAGGGCATGATATAACGGTGCACCAGCAGACTATCGTACAGGCAGAGCGGCAATGCCAGCACTGCCAGTAAAGCCAGGAAAAGCACGAGCAGGTTCTGCGCCATTTTTTTCTGCGTTACCGTCGCAAACCGGATACGGCCCATAGCCCAGCTTAACAGCATAATTCCGAATACCAGCACCATACCGATCTTACCGATATCGACCAGGCGCCATGCCAGTACCACCAGGTTGCGCAGGAAACCGCCTACGCCGGCCCAATGCTGGTAACCGCCGGCCCAGGGCCCCTGCGGGTTCAACCCGATCCAGCCCTTTACGGCATAGTGATACCCGAAATAGGCCATGGCGATCAGGCCGCCAGGTACAAAAGGCAGGACCTGCTGCAGGAGGTAACGGAAAAGTGGTTTGCGGTCCTTACTGACCTGGGCCCAGTTATAACTTAAAGCAAACAGGAAAAGGCCCATAGATACCATCATGGTACGCATACTGAAAAGCCCCAGTAAAGTAGCGGCAATGGTCGTATGTAGCGCCGAACGGCCCAATATGGCATTAAGGGTATACAGGAAAAAGGCGATCACCAGGATATCGGGCGATACCAGGGAGGTCTGGGTGATCAGTACCGCCTCGCTCAGCAATAACAGCGAGCAGAGAAAGGCTTTCTTTTTATCTTCAGGAAAAATACGGTCGCCCAGCTTTACAGCCTGGAACACGATCATAAACACAAAGGGCAACATAGCCGTATGGCATACCCAAAGGCTTTTGCCCAACACCTTCCACACCGAAGCCAGGTACAGGGCAAAGGTAGGCGGATGACCGCTGTCGCAGTAATCGGGCAACAGGAAGTAGCGGAAATTATGGTCGTAATACCAGCTTGGCTGATCGGAGGCAAACTGGATGGTGTCCCACATCAACGGATTGCGGGCGGCAACAATATAGAGGATCAGGTAAGGAACTAAAAGGAACAGAAACTTACGGTCCAGGATAAATTGCGTCATGATTACCCGGCGGTTTGCATTTTCTCTTCTTTCCATTTATTAACCCCGTATCCCGGGATCACATGTTTTTCGCTATGGTAGGAAGAGCGTACCAGCGGACCACTTTCTACGTAGTCGAGACCCATTTTATACCCTTCCTCGCGGTAGAAGGCAAATTCGTCGGGGTGTACGAAACGCACGACAGGCAGGTGCCTGGAGGTAGGCTGCAGGTATTGGCCCAGGGTTACAACATCACAGCCGTTATCGGCCAGGTCGCGCAACGCCTGCAATACTTCTTCTTTCTCTTCGCCCAGGCCAAGCATGATACCGCTTTTGGTACGTACTCCACCCTCTTTCAGGCGGCGGATCACTTCCAGGCTACGGTGGTATTTGGCTTGTATCCTTACTTTACGGGTCAGCCGTTCTACAGTTTCAAGGTTATGCGACACCACTTCCGGCGCCACTTCGATGATGCGCTGCAGGTTGTCCCACTGGCCCCTGAAGTCAGGGATCAGGGTTTCGAGTGTGGTATCGGGATTGAGTGCCTTAACGGCACGGATGGTATTAGCCCAGATAATAGAACCGCCATCTTTAAGTTCATCGCGGTCTACCGAGGTAATCACCGCATGTTTTACCTTCATCAGGTGTATCGCTTCGGCCACGCGTTGCGGCTCGTCAAAGTCCACGGGTTCGGGCCTGCCGGTAGCTACGGCACAAAAACCGCAGGATCGGGTACAGATATTGCCCAGGATCATGAAAGTGGCCGTACCTGCGCCCCAGCATTCGCCCATATTGGGACAGTTGCCGCTTTCGCAGATGGTATGCAGTTTGTGATTGTCTACCAGGCTGCGCACATGCCGGTAACCTTCGCCCGTCGGCAGCTTTACACGCAGCCAGTTCGGCTTTTTGGGCGGCGTTGCGGGTTCGGTTTTGGAAGCGGCCTGGTTTACCTGTGCAGCGGATATTACGGGTAATTCAATCATATAGCTAAAGTCTATCATTTGCAGGAGCAAATGAAACACAATTTTGAGGTAATAAAATAGTAACGCAATATTACGACCATTTCTTCAATTCTGGGGAGCCGGCGGCATATTCCTTTGCCTAAGCCTTCATAGAGGGTCTTTATATACGCCCGGCCATGCATGCTGTTACCAGCGTTTACCAAATTGTATCGAGGCATACATATTAAAGAAATAGGGCTTAGGATCGATACCCACCATTTGCGCAATCTTCTGGGTATAATACTCGCCGCTGGCCCCTACTTCGAGCGCCATAAGGCCTTTGCGGCCGGTGGCGAAGTCGAAATGCAGGCCGGTACGCAGGTAGAGCCCGGGTACAAACTTGATTTCGCTGAAGCCTTTGGAAAAAGAGGCTTTGCCGATAATATTATTGGGAGAGATAAAAGCCAGTTCGTTGTTCTCGGAGTACTTGGTATCGCCGGAGCTCGCCAGGTTGAGGTAATAAGGCTTGAGCAGGCCTGCGGAAAAGCCGCCCACATATACCCAGTGAATAGAGATGGTACCGGGATCGGGCTTGCCGGCGATCATCTGCCTGCGGCCATAGCCGAGTTTAAACTGGTAGAAATTATTGATCTTACCGAGGATATAGGAACCCTGCTGGAAACCGAAGGGAGCACCATTACTGGACTTGATCTCTTTGGGATGTTTGCGCTCGCTGAGCTCGAACTGCAACAGGCGTACATGGAACATACGGTCCCTGTTCTTCTGCCCGAACTCTTCACCACCTTTCAGGTAACCTTTGTCCACAAAAATACCATAACCGTCGGTATAGAGCCGTACGCCCCCGCTAAATTCGCCACGTAATGCTTTCGGTCCTTTTACTTTCGGCGGTTTTATCGCGGTATTCACCAGTTTGGTACTGTCGCCAAGCCTGTCCCGGAACTTAATTTTACTTGGCTGGGCCCATGCAAACGCCGGAGCCGCCACCGCCAGCAACGCAAAAATATATTTGGCCTTTATCTTCATTAATGGGAAATTAGCACCGTAAATTTATAAAAAAAAACTAAAATGACCGCTAAAATAATTTATAACGGCGATCTCAGGACAACCGCTACGCACCTGCAGTCCGGCACGGTAATCGAGACCGATGCACCGGTGGATAACCAGGGCAAAGGCGAACGGTTTTCGCCCACCGACCTGGTCGCCACTGCGCTCGGCAACTGTATGATGACCATTATGGGCATCGCAGCCAGGACGCATAATATCCGTATCGAAGGCAGTACCTGCGCTATCGAAAAAATTATGGCGGCAAACCCGAGGCGCATCGGCGAAATCAAAGTAACCTTACACATGCAGGGCCAGGATGCTTACACCGACAAGGAAAAGAGCATATTGGAACACGCTGCCGTAACCTGCCCGGTATACCTCAGCCTCCATGCCGACCTCCGGAAAACGGTAACGTTTAATTGGTAAACTTATTGTCCCAGCCGTAATAACCTGTTGCCTACGGCACAGTCCAGGCAGCCCTTACGGTCGCAATACCCGTTAAAAAGCTGCAGCAATGCCTGCGAGCGTGCTGCATCTTTTACAACAATACCCGCCTGTTGCCATTCCTTCGTAATACGGTTTTGCTCCGCCCGGAGCGATTGCAGCAACAGCAGGCTCTTATCCTGCAAGGCCGACCGGCCCTGTAAGCGGGCATAGAGGTATTGCATCGGCGCCACGGTATTGACCAGTATATTGTGCATCGCATCCCGGCCAATATATTTCTCCGTCGTCTCTTCCGTAATTTCCCCGAACCGGTAATGATTGTTCCAATACGCACTTGCATGCAGATCGAGCAAGGGGAACAGCATATCGGCATGCTCGATCTCCATCATACGGGCAAATAGATCCAAGCTCTTGTGGACCAGCATCGCAAACTGGGCGATGCGCAGGGTTGGAAAATTCTGCGGACGCAATCTCAGGAATTTCCAGTGATGGGCCGGAACCGGCTCCAGCAGGTATTTGCGCCGCAGGAAATGGTACTCCTGCTCCAGGGCGCTTTCGTAGGCATCGGGTGCGCGGCTGTTAAGTAAACCGGCCTGCCCGAACAGCAGGGCCTCGGTTTGTAAGAGGTTGTTGCGGTGCCGCGCCAGGATACGCAGCGGCAGGGACAGCGCCAGGCTGAGAAAGGCATCGCGGTTGGTATGAAAGCCGAAATTGGCTGCCAGGCGGTAATAAAGCAAGGTGCGCCAATCTTTACCACTTCGCTGCCACAGGTCCTCCCATTCTTTAAGGCGCAACTCCCAACGCTCGGCCAGCAGGCGATCGAACCAGGCCGACCAGATAATATCCGGCACTTTATCCACCTGGCCGGCGCACAAGATCGGCGAGGTCTTGTTCATCAGATAACGGTATTTGCCGATTACCTCCTGGTCGAGGTGTTGTTGCAGCACCATCGTAGGAAAAGCGCCGTCATCTACAGGTACATCGTGCTCATACACTACGTGCAGGATAATGTTTTTATAACGCGGATCCGTCATATGCCTGTGGCGGTACCAGTCGCTGCTACGGATATGCAGTTCGATATTGCCCGCCCAGAGCGTATTACCGATCTTTACCCGTGCACCGAGAAAGTCGGGACCCGCATCGAAATTCTGTACGCCCGGATGCATAATCACTACCGGTTCCCCTTCCAGGGTCAGCAGGCCCTCGGGCCGGTACAGCGTGTGTTTCCACAGATACTGGAACAAAGATTCATTCATACCCGTTTTTATAAAAAAGTGAACCGATCGCTGTGCCAAATATAACAGGAGCCTACATAAACAAAACAGTCGATTATTTCCCTTTTTAAGATTTTACAACTGTTTTACAATCAATTACAAATGAAAATAAAAAAGCAAACAAAAGCATAAGATACCTATACACATCAGTTATTTAGGTATCAGGCAATAACTAAATGCGGGTATCCGAAGTGTAACGGCAGGGACCACATGTGGTCATTGGGCAGGAAGGAAGCAACGGGGAATATGACAGGTACTTCTGTAAACCGGCGCATCGCATCGGAAAAAGTACGGGGTGTACCAGGAGAGCCGTATGCGTTTTTATTCCGGTAACCGG
This sequence comes from Taibaiella chishuiensis, assembly GCF_003014535.1. Taxonomy (GTDB): domain Bacteria; phylum Bacteroidota; class Bacteroidia; order Chitinophagales; family Chitinophagaceae; genus Taibaiella; species Taibaiella chishuiensis. The sequence goes on from NZ_PYGD01000008.1 coordinate 101,288, forward strand.
CAACCAGGGGAAACAAGCAGGGAAAAGGAGGCAGCTTAGTCGGAGGAAACAGCAGGTATAACGGTTTATAACAAGCCCGGGACGCATCCGGGCCGGATGCGATAAGACAGGGATATGGCCGGCGACCGGGAAGACCGGTTACGCTTAACCTGGCACAACAGGTATTAAGCGGCTAATAGTTGGTATGGAGAACCGGCAAAGAGATACCCATGTGCCATACAACGCATAGCAGTAAATCCTAGTTCCGGCGAGCTTTGTTTAGGCGCGAACAGGAAAATGCATAGACCTGCCAGCAGCAGGAATGCCGCGATGGATAAGAAATACAGGGCAATACTGCTCCTCCGGAAAACAAAATACAGCACGAATAATATAACGCTCCAGGCCATCAGGCAGAGGCCAAAATCTTTCCAATAGATCGTAATCATCGCCATGGGCGACCAGGAGAGGAACCAGGAGCTGAACACTACTATACACAAGGTACACAGGGCGGTGCATACATTCGTAAACACCTTGTAATCCATATTCATAAAATAAAGCAATTTGCTTTGTATGCTGCAAACCGTACCCATCACTCCGGACATTAACTACGGTCTGCACTTGTAATAAAGGATGGACGGATCCCTATGATCCGCCCGATCCAGGTGATTATACGATGGCCTAAGGCATTACCGGTACTGCATGGTATTGCGCCTGCAGTTCGACAATGCTTCTGCCCTGGTTCATATCGATCGCAATGATATCCTTGCTCGTAAATTCCCAGTTAGCCAGGTCCAGCATGCATACGCGGCGGTCCTGGAAAGTATGGAAATAGTACCTGCGCTGCTGCATATCGCTGGCTGCAGTCCATAAAGTATACTCGCAAATGGTTTGCTCCGGCTGGTCCTGTGTAGCCGGTACCACTTGTCTTACAGAACCAAAGGGTATGTCGAAGCTATTGAGGATATGGAAAGCCTGGTCTACGGCCAGCTCATTCGTATCGGCAGGCACTGCAGCCTGGCTATGCGCTACCGCACGTATAAAGCGGGACGGAGAAGTGATATCGCCGGGCAGACCGATGAAGCCCGAACCTTGCCCGGTACCGTAGATTTCAGGCCCTTTTGCACCGGTATTGGTTACGTTGTGCAGCTGGATGCCGGTACGGGTATAAGGCGTAAGGGCCACATAATTACTGAGGTTGATCCAATGCCAGTTCAATTCCGGGTTATTGGTCAGTACACCGATAGGGTTATCGTGGATGTGCACCTGGCCGTTTACATGCTCCACTACGAGGGCATTACCTGCCGCATCGTGGATATTGTAATGCAGGGGCACAGGAATAGTGGTCTGCAGTGCTTCGGCCGCGGCCGGAGCGATACCCTTGTTGACCTTCAGGGTCTTTACGGCTTCTTTTACTTCGGCTACATTGGCGCAGGTCGACAGTAAATAGGTAACCACATCGGAGGAGCAGACCGACTGCCCGGCTTCCGCAGCTGTAACATCCATATAACCGGCGCAGCCTGTAAAATAGAAGGCGCCGGCCGCAAGCCCTTCCGAGTTAAGGCCATCGGTAAGGATGTTCAGGCCCATGGTATTGAGGCCGGTCATATTGTACTTCGCAGTCCAGGTCATGCCTGGCTGATCGCCGGTAGGACCTACGCCGGTAAAGGAGGTTCCTTTTGGAATAACCAGCAGCTGGGATTGAAGATCGATACCGAACTCGAGGGTACGCGCATACACGGGCGCACCACTTTTCGTTTTAACTTGAATACCTGTACACATAATGGTTTGGTTTGGTTTGGTTTTGGTTTGTTTGGTATTTTGGTTTCAGAAAATCTATGGTAACGGCAACCTTGTTTTCCAGCCAGGCGAAATGCACACGTCCTTTCTTTCCGGCAGGAGCAGCAAAATTTTCCCTGTTCAGTAACTCCGGGGCATTATTGCTGTGCGCAACAAAAACCCGCATGCAGCGCTATCGCCTGCCTCTTGTACACAAAACCGGAATGAAAAATTTTACGGATACCTCCCGCCCGAATAAAAAGCGCCTCATCAGGAATACCGGGCACAAAAACCGGGTAATCGGGATGGCTGAATTGGGTGCAAACTACAAATCTAATTATAACCCGGCAACCCCCTTTTTCGTCCCCCCTCCCCCTCCCTAAACAGCAAGAGACCGCCTTAAGGCAGTCTCTTTATAGCTGAACTATAGATTTTAGTGTATAGAGGAAAGCGACAGGTATGATAATACCCCGTGTTCCTAACGGATATTGCTTACGCTGTTCTTAGCAGTGTCGTGCTTCGTTTTCAGCACATTACTGATGCTTCCATATTCGTTGCCTTCCGGCTCCGTAACCGGTGGAGGTAAAGTACCCGGAGCATTTGCCGTGGCCTCACCGCCGGTCACCATCAATAGTTGCTGCAGCGAAAGCACCTTAATGCTGCACATCGGGTTTTGATTTTTTTGTTTCATCGTAAATGTGTTTATGGTTTTAACTCCTACTTGTTCGCAAAAGCGTGGGTTTCGGAAAAGGCCCGGGTAAATATACATTTTTTAAATAGGAAAATAGGGTCCGGCTACCGGTGATTACCCCATTCCCCCAAAAGCCATAACCCATTTACAGCCGGGTACGGTGCAGTACCCGTTATGCGCTTTTGTTCTGTATCTTTATGGCCTGCCCTAAGGACTCTACCTGTTATGAATTACTGGAAGCACAGCCTGCTATCGCAAAAGAAGTTTAAAGGCGCTGCCGCCGACTACCTGGAGCTCCACCGTTTTATGGACTCCAGCAAGCTGTTTTGTTTCCATATCCGGCACCGTATCCTGTTACACAATACCTATGGCATCGATCTCTGTATCCAGAAGTTCGGTACCTTACTTACCCATTCGGGCGGCGAAAAGCTGCTGGTGCGCGATATAGCCGCCGAGCATTGCAAGGAGGACCTGCTGGGCGCCGTTCCGACTTTAAACCATTGGTTTAAATATGCGGATGCCGGCCTGGCCGATTATATAAAACCGGTATACCCCGCCGACAGTACACTGAAAGAGTTTATACTGCGCCCCTTGCTGATGTCGGGCTTAAAGTCCACCCTGATCATCACACACAGCAATTTCGGCATCTACCTGGCCAAAGAGTTGCTGGGCCTCGAATACGCGCTGGAACTCAGTCAGCATATTGCAGGTGTGCCTGTCAGCGAACTGCTCCAGCTTATCCCGCTCAAAGAACGCTGGCAATATACACCCGATCTAAAACAACTAAAAGACCTGGAGGATGAGCATCATCAATAAGTTACTCCGTTTGTTTACCGGTAATAAACAGCCGCAATCCGCTGCTGCACCGGATCCTGCTGTTCCAGGCATGCCTTTCTCCTGGAGCAGGAGTAATGATGAAGAGACGCGCGCGATGGAGCTGCGGATCAAAGCATGGCTGGTGGCCTGTCTCCGCCGGCAAGGACCGATGCCTTTCTCCTGGGAAAGTGGCAGCGACGAGGCCTTCCTGTCGTTCAGCGAGCCTGCCGGGGCCGACCAGCAATACTTCTACGACCTCGAAGATTACCTGATCCGGAAACTGGACATCCCTTCTGCCGGAGAGTTTGCTATGAATGGCAACGGTACGGTACGGATAACCGGCAATACCGTAAAAGTGCAATACAGCTCTGTGCTCAGGGAACTTATCGACTATGACGAGGTTAACGAAAAGGAAGTATACGGAGCCGAAGAGCAGGACAGCGGCGAGCTGGTCCTGTTTACCATATAACAGGATACCCGGTCAAAGTCCTATTCAGATGATGTTTCGTGGTATGCCTCCGGGCTTAACGCTTTTTACCCTATACCCTTTTGCCGGTTACCGGTTTAATCCCTGCCCAGCTTATGAACAGCAACACCTACCGGCGTTATATTTGCGGCGCCATCTTGTTGGCCCTGCTGCATTTTTCCGTATCCGGCCAACAGTCGGTACAGCCCGACTGCGCCCTCTGGGCGGCCTTTTTAAACAACAAAAGCGTAAAGAAGGATTTTGCCCGCAATAGCGGCCCGCAGGTGATCACGGTAACACCCTCCGGGTTAGCAGACTGCCCGGCTTCGGCAGATACCTCGGTATTCCTGGTCGATAATGCCTTCAAACGCAACAGCACCTCCCGTTTATATGCAGACCTGGATTACCGGGAGGATAAGGATCTTTACGTGGTGAACCTAAACCCGGTAGTGGCTATGGTCGTATGGACCTACCGGTTCCGCAAGACGAAGAAGGGCTATCGCCTGGTATCCCATGCGATGAGTACGAGCCGGTAAAAGAGGTTACACCGTTATGATCAGCTCCCTGTCGTAACCATTGTATTTTTCGTCGATATAGCCGTGGGGATTACAGATGATTTCTGTTCCGGCAATCGTATATCGCGAAGGGGTATGAATATGGCCGTGGATCCAATACGCAGGCTGGTACTGCCTGATCAGGGACTCCAGGTCGGAAGCATAAGCAGCCGATAACGTATCGTTACGATACTGCTCCGGCAACGACCGGATACTGGGCGCATGGTGGGTAATTACGATATTCTGCCTGGCTCCGGACTCCGCCAGGCTCCGCTCCAGCCAGGCTCTTGAGGCGTGGTGGATATTAAAAGTGTCTATTGATCTCAGTTTGGAATACGAAGGATATCTCCTGATCCTTTTATAGTCGTTCATCTGTTCCTGGCAAATAATACCATAACTCCTGGAATCGCCGAAGAGGGCGAAATCGGTCCAAAGGGTTGCACCATGAAACCGGATCCCCTCCAGCTCCACGCTATTGTTCTCCAACACGATGATATTCGATCCCTCCGCTGCGGCAATAACCTGGTGCAGGGCTTTCGGGTAGGTGCCTTTATAATACTCATGATTGCCCAATACATAAATGACCGGCTTATCCGGTATCTGTTCCTTGATCCATGCTATTCCTTTAGTGCCCAGGTTTACGTCGCCGGCAAATATTACCAGGTCCGCATTCCGGAAGTCCAGGAGCGTTATGCCGAACTCCTGGTGTAAATCGCTTATGATCTGTATCTTCATTTACCTGCTTATCCTCCCCTTTTTAACCGTTATCGGATCCGGCTGATAAAAATACAAAATACAGGCAAAGGAAGAGCGGCAGTCTAAAATTAGACTGCCGCTTGTTCACCATTTTCCAAACCAAATATAAAAACTACCAAACCATAAACCGCTTAATTTCTTTTGCGCAGCATACCAATCACTACACCAATAATCACCAACACCACCACTACGGCAATGATACCGGTATAAGCGCCGGCTTTAAAAATGCCCCCGATTACCGAACAACTGGTAAACAATAACGGCAACAGGAGGAAGAGTAATGCAAGATTCCTTTTCATAAAACGGATTTTAGGGGTAAAATAATAAAAGGAGCCGGCCGGTAAAGCCCGGCGCGTTTTGCTGCGTCAGACATTAAGCTGTCCTTCTATCGAATCATCGAGCGTTTTGCCGATCGCTGCACCTACCAACATTTTTATACCCGCAACAAAATTGCCGCTCTTATTATCCCAGTAGTACCCGGTTGTAGGGCTTACTTTAATCAGCGATATGCGCGGGTCGTCTTCACCTTCCGTAAACCAGGTTTTCATTACCGGTTTCCAGAGTTCTTTTATCTTTTGTTTATCCTGGAGAATCACGGCCGTACCGGCCAGGTACATAAAACCCGAATGTTCCGATCCTTTGAAATAGAGCTTCACTGCGGGTTTCATAGCGATCTCCTGGTTGGTATGGCTGTCATTAGCGCTCACCAGCCAAAGGTCGCCGTTATCTGCTACCTGCTGTATACTCATCGGTCTCACCCCCATGGAGGGGCCGGTTTCGGCATCGGTACAGAAGAAGCACACATCCGATTGCCCGACCAATTCTTTTATTTTAGCGATCGCCTCCTGGTTATTTAAGTTTTCGAAGTTATGCTCCGGTTGATTTTCATTAATGCTGTTCATTGCTGTTGGTTTTGTTACCGGATTAACACAGCAACGCACAGAATGTTCTGATTATACCTGTTTTAAAAATCATAAAACAGGATTAGCCGCAGCAGGAGGCTACCATAAGACGGGTTAAGGTTCTGCTCTAAATACCTTTGAGGGAATGTCATATTGATTGTCACGCTCATCTTTTATAAGCACATCTGAAAGCACCAGTTCATCACCCGGTTTAAAACGTGGAAAAGTGCTTCTGACACGGGCAGAAAGCAAACTACCCATCGCTAGCGCGGGCGTGTCGCCCGTGCACCGTAGCTTGCGCGGGTACCGACCGTGCTTCTGCTGAAGCAGGTTAGACTATCTAAATATATCACGCAGTTATAGTTATTTTAACCAGTCCCGGACGGCCTGCATAGTCTGCAGCGCTGGAATATTTCCAATGATAAGCTTGTACTACAAAACCTGCTTTAACCGGATTTTCATGAATGTAACGTACCTTCTGTCCTAATATTGCCGCACTCCATAACTCAATTGGCTTATTGTGATGTTGCCAAAATTGCTTATCAGAAACACTACTGTTTTTACTGGCAGCACGCCGCTGCATCCACATAATCCAGGCACGTCTACTCTCTCCTATATTCCCGGCTATAGCTTTACTCAGCTGCTTCGAGGTATACTCTTTGAATCGGCCTAACATCTGATCCGGGTTGCCTTTTGTAGCACTAAATATTAAATGAATGTGGCTCGGCATAATACACCAACAAAATATTTCCATACCTAAATGATCCGAGCAATAATTCAGCCTATCGGTTACAATAACAAAATATTCTTCCCGGATGAAAACATCGATCCAATTTATGGTTGCAAAACTTACAAAATATATACCCTCGGGATTATGAAATTTATACTTTCTGCTCATGCTTTTTATTTAAAATAAAAATACAAAAAGCAGAAGCGACAACCGGTTTGTTGTCGCTTCTTAAACACTTATCTATTTATAACGTGCATGGGCGACACGCCCGCGCTAACAAAGGAAAAAATACACACAGCGCGCTTCTACAGGGACAACAGGCAGGTAGCGCTGCTAGCTCAACAATAAATGATAACAAAACCGGACGACCTTGTTCCCGCTGTTCATTTTTACCATTAGATTGAGGTAACTGTTTCTGTATCTAAATACATATCTGCAGTAAGTATTGCCATCCCTGGTGTATGGGTCGTAGCAAAACACTTCCATCCGGGCTCTTTTTACAAAAACCTTTTTGAATACACTTGCCTTTTTGCAATTACTTTTTTCAACGGTTTCAAAATCGATGATATCTTCTTTAAAGGCTGATTTTTCATCCCGGAAAATTTTACACTGATCATCCCAAAAAAAACCGCTATAAGCCTTCTGCCTGGCTATACTGTCCTGGTGATGCGCTATAAAAACAGGCCGGAATTGTTTGTTTCCGTAGTCCGGGAATCCCGATTTTAAAAAAAAGCAAAAATTATTCTTGACAAAACTATCGGCGGCGGAATTACCGTAAGCATGTTTTGTAATAAAAAAAATAAAGCTCAAAAAAATAGCGATACGCCCGATATACATTGGATCCGTTTATTTATTGGTATTAAAACTACTGCCCTTGCTCCATGAAGCCGTACCGGGATCAGCTACACGCGCACACCAATTAAGGTGCGGCAAAAGGACGTATATAAATATAGCTGTTTGCATCAAGGATACTACTCTTACCAGTTAAAACAGCCGAAGGCGTTTCGGTATACGTGATAACAACCCTGGGCTGTTGATCAAAAGCAAAACAAACCGAATCCTTGTAATAATCTATGGCAGCTAAACCGACCGTTTTCATAAAATGTTTCGCAAGCGCCACCTGTTTTTTATCAAAAAAATCGGAGTCTACAAACCGTGAAGAATCGGTGTTATAAGCAGTGCAGGAAAGCCATAATTCCCCCCTGATGGTGTAGATGGCGGAAAACCCGTTACAGGCACAATTGCTTTTAAACAATCCATCCTTTAAGGAATAAAAATAAACGAAGTCATTTTTGTTGGCACTGTGCTTTGCTGCACAATCTTTCCTATCTGCCTCCGGCCGCCGGTCAACACAAGCGCCGGCGAAAAAGCAACAAAAGCCAAGCCAACAAACAACCCTGCTTCCCCGGCGGAAAATGCCGTCGGTAGTGCACGACTGCGGTGCGCTCATGATCTTTTTTGCTTTTCTGAACATGGCCTGCTTCGTCCTATTGATATCCATACAACAAAGTACATAGAATACCCTAAAAAACGGGCAGGGAATATAAAATAATGCAGCACTGTTCCTGGTATATCGATACAGATCCTTGGTCCTTCCGGCGTACCTGGTGCTAGTCCAGCCGTTTGATATTCTGGATGGCGATCAATGGTGTAAACTGCTGATCATATTCGGGACGGCTGTAGATCTTTTGCACGGCATCCATACCCGATATTACTTTACCGAATGCTGCATAACCGGCGCCATCGGGATTGTTCTCCCCGCCAAAATCGAAGCCGGGGTCATCTTTGAGGCAGATAAAGAATTCAGAACTGGCGGTTCCGGGAGTATTACGAGCCATAGACAAGGTGCCTGTAAGGTGATGCAGCCCGGTTTTATTGGTCGGTTCGTGCGGGATAAGCGGCAGGCGATCGGCAATAGCGGATTTGGAACCCCAAAGACCGCCCTGGATCAGGTGACTATGCGGAACGCCGGACACCTGGTTATCGTCTCTCAATACCCGGTAAAAGGTGGTATTGCGGTAATAGCCCGAATCAACATTACGGAGAAAGGCAGCCACGGTGGCCGGCGCTTTGTCGGGATAGAGTTCGGCTTCTATATCGCCATAGGTGGTTATGATCAATATGCGTGTCCCGGCATGACGTTCCCGGCTGCCGCAACCGGAAAGCGCCCAGCCGCAAAGCATACAGAGCAGGATAGAGCAAATAGCCTTACGCAGGGAAACCGGGTGCCGTTTTTTCATACCCGCAAATGTAGGGCTTTTTGTGCATGACCTGCGCCATACCGCACCGGAGGCCGGTACACGGCAATCCGTCATGGATAAATTTATTTATATTTGAGCCTATCCCCGATTATGAAACCGGTCAACATCAATTTTTCAGAAGAAGCAAAAGCCCTGGTTGCACAAGCAAGGCTGGAAGCGATCGATACAGGAGATGCCTGTATTTCGGGTGTACATTTCCTGCTGGCGGACTGCCGGCTGCAGCAACAGCCTTCGATAAAGCAGTTTGTGTTTGCAGACGATGCCGCCTTCAAGGCATACTACGCAACGAAACAGGCGCAGCCGCCCACCATTTTTAAAAAGCTGGACAGGCAATCCCTGCCTTTAACCAAGGCTGCAGAAGCGATGATTAAAACGGCAGTTCGCGAGGCTAAGCTTTATGGAAGCCAATACGTGGAGCCGCATCACCTCTTCCTGGCATCATGCCGCAATAAAGACAATTTATTCACAGATAGCCAGGACCAGGATTTGGATATATACCCCAGGATACTGGCCTACTATAGAACACTGGGACTGCAACTACAGGCCAGGGAAGGATTTTCATTTGTACAAAAGATAAAAGAAATATTCCGCTAACTCCGGCTTTATCCACGACAAAGATCCCGTTGCCTGCACAACGGGACCTCTTCAGTAAAGCATTCCCCTATATTATCATGTTATAGTACAGATCGTATATGATTATTTTTTTACGACCAGTTGGGAACCTTTGTTTTTCCCGTTCACGATCACGTTCAACGAATAGGTGCCTACGGTCAAATGGTCGAGGTTGTCCAGGCGAACATACTGATCGCCGCGGGCGACTGATTTTACCTGCCTTGCAGCCAGGCGCCCGGTGATGTCGGTAAGCACCAGCTCTACGGTTCCCTGTTCATTGAGGGTAACCGGTGTGGACAAAGAATTAAAGAAAGGATTGGGATGCACCCGCAACGGGGTACCGGCAGCAAGCGACCTGCTGTTATGGCTGTCATCCTGGTGGCCGGTGCACTTGTACCCGCTGCCGGCGCCGGTGCTGAATACAGCATTAAACCAGGGATGGAAAGCATGGTGCAATACATAGTTGCCCGGTGTGCCCGGCTTTTGCGTAAAGTAAGTCGCGTACATAAATTGCGGGCAGATGGTCATGTTAAAGTCATTCATCTTGCTGTATGCCATGCCGGAACTGGGGTACGAATAGGAAGCCACTGAGTTGGGCAGTCTCATATAATCCGGAGCGCTGGATATCCAGCCCCCGTTGTGCGTCATACGGAGCCCTATGTAATGAGAGTCGCCGCCCGAATACCGGCAATACCATCCGACATATATCCCGCCGTTGCCGCTGAAATTGATCGTCGGTGTATGCGCATAATAGATAGAAAGCCCTACCAGGGAAGCATTACCCAGCGATCCGTTGTTAACGTATGTAGTTTGCAAATTGCCCAGGAAACGCATACGTACAAAAACGCCTATGCCATCCGTATAAGTATAGGCCCAGTCTTCGTCGGCATAGTGATCGGGACAGTCGATCACCATATCCGAAGTGGAGTTGATCGCGCTCGGATCCGTATTCACATCCTCGATAACCGGGGCCATAGTAGCCGTATTGGAGAAGGGAACGGTAAGCAATAAGGGCCAATCGAGACTGGCGGTCGTTACCACGCCGGTATTTCTGTTTTTATACACGAAGTGCGCATTCAGCGGTCCGTTGGCATGGCTGTACGCTACATCCGGCGCCGACTCGTCGGCTGTGCCACCCAATGTGGTGATGCCACTCCAGGAGCCCGATTGACATACAATAGTCTGTATACCGGTTCCGTGTTTTTCCCAGGCAATAACGACAGCCTGTAAAGGATCGTGGGTATCCATCGTGATCCGGCCATAGACCGGCGTGCTGGATAAGGTATAGGTTGTATTTAAAACAAGGGGCATACTGGTTGAGCCGGTAATATCGTACTCGTCGAGGCAATGCCCTACACCCAGCTTGTAATAGGCGACCAGCACGTTCTGCTGGCCCGTTCCCTTGTTTTGCACGTAACCCACACAAAGATCGCGGCAGCCGCTATAGGGATAACCTTGCTGAAACAGCGGTCCTGTAGAAGCCCCGGAGGGAAGAACTGTAAATATAAATTCACCGTCCCCGCGGTTATACCAGGAAGACAGGTAGATATCGGCCTGGCCGAACCCGGTAGATACCGATGCCTGGGAATAGCAATTGGTACCCAATGCCCCCCTGCCTACACCTGGATCACCGAATTGAAATTCATCGGCGACAGGGCTGGTAAAGTTCTGCGCAAACAAGTTGTTTGCCATTGAAATAAGCGTAATGATTGCAAAAAAAGTGTGCTTTAACGTTCTCTTCATAGAAATGATTTTAAAGTTTTAAAATGATTTTTTATGATAATATGGGGAAGCAATACTTCATGCATCGGGCAGTACGTGTACTTGTTTATACGTACGTCGATAACAAAACTTATGGGGTAAAACATGCCCCTTCCGGCATCAATAAGATGCCGGCAAAAAGGATACAGATCGATCTGCGGATTATTGATACGATCAGCCGGCCACAGCAAACGTGATACCTGTGGCGCTTTTCGTAAACCGGGTAAGGTGGAAAGGGCACGCCACTTTCCCCGTTTTTAATACGGCTATAATACAGGAATTACCTGAAGGTATATGCTACGACAGGGAGCATATAAAAATGACCGGACCCGGAGGTCAGCAGAAGGTAAAAGGGGAGCAAATGCAGTACCTGCGAGGGTTTGGATACCCGGGAATAGTTTCTTCATCATATCTTGATTTGTGGTTGGTAACCATAAAGACAGCGCAGCTAAAAAAAAGGTTGGCAGAAAAAGAGGATATGATTAAACTAAAGCCTAAATAAATTATGTATATAACTAAATAGAGCATAAATACAAAGCCTGCATGTTTGTGCAGGCTTACCATAAAGCATCGCGCTGTTCGTAGCAGGACGCTGATAGGCTTTGATTCGTAGCCAGGCGAAGCGTTCGTAGCGGGGCGCGACGAACAGATGGGGTTAAGTGAAGTATTCATAGCGGGACGCTGCGAACAGGTTGGGAACCCTATGATCAACTGGAATATAATTACAACAGCAGTCCATTATGTAATAAGGTCTCCTGATACCCGGGCAACGTGTAAGTACTGGAGTCTGTACTTTGCCGGAGTAATTGGTCCTCGAGGATGCTAATCCTTTCGACAAAATTTATTGTGTCGTAAGCATTCATTTTAACCTGGTAGCTTTTAAGCCGGTTCGCCTCCAGCAAGCTCACAACGCAGAGAAAACGATCTTCACCACCAAATTTTGCCATAAAAAGATAACGCCTTAATTGTCCCCTGTTAAAAGTAAGATAGTAATAACGGCCTATATCGTTCATATGCCTGTTAAACTGAATCTTGTATACGTCAAAGCCCTTAGCCGGGTAGAGAAAAACCGTATCCAGGTAAGGACGTGCCGGGTAATACACTTTAAATTTCAGGCATTGGTCATCCTGTCCGCTCTGTACAATATAAGGTTTACCGGCCACCACGATATCATCTGCTGTTTTGAACGGATGCAGTCCATGCCGGTCTGTCAACGAGAAATCTTCGAATTTACGCACGCTGTTTGCGGGACCTGCACAGCCCGCCAGCAGCAGACCTGACATAAAGAACATCATGATGAACCAGGCATGGCATATTAAAGTCGCGTATCGGATCATTTTCATATTGTATCTGTTTCTACCTGGCCGTAGCTTCCCTGTTATATCAATAAAGCCTCTGACCACAACTTTACACGCTTCCATCGGGCATAACAACTGGCTACGAAAAGCCCCGGTGAATATGGCCTGAAGGTAGTAAACAAAGCGTACAAATGTAATGCTGCTATACTTCCTGTTATATTCCCAATCTGTACCTTTGGCATGCCGGCATCCGGCGAACTGCTTACCCCTAAATACAGATCTATGGAACTGGAACAGCATTATATCACCAGGACCGGTTGGCTCAGGGCCGCCGTACTCGGTGCAAACGACGGCATCCTTTCAACAACCAGTATCGTGATCGGCATAGCGGCCGCGAACAGCTCCCGCACATCGATCGTACTGGCCGCCCTGGCCGGGCTTGTTGCCGGGGCCATGTCGATGGCCGCAGGCGAATATGTTTCGGTAAGCTCCCAATCGGATACGGAAAAGGCAGACCTGAGGCGGGAGCAACGCGAACTGGAACAGATGCCGGAAACAGAGTTGGAAGAGCTTGCTAAAATTTACCAGGCACGGGGGCTGGACCCCGATCTGGCCCGGCAGGTGGCCACACAACTGACCAGGCATAACGCGCTCGAAGCCCATGCCAAAGATGAACTGGGCATTAATGAAATGACCCAGGCCAACCCCCTGCAGGCCGCAGTAGCTTCGTTTGCCTCCTTCGTAGCCGGCGCAGCCCTACCCCTCCTGGTTTCTTTCCTGGCGCCGCTCCGTTACATGGTCTGGTACCAGTATCTCTTTTCGATAGGCTTCCTGATGGTGCTGGGCGCTATCGCCGCTAAAGCAGGCGGCTCCGGTATAGGCACAGGCGTATTACGCATTTGCTTCTGGGGTACGGTAGCCATGGCCACCACAGCATTCGTAGGTTACCTGTTCCATACCCAGATCAGTTAAGGCTCAGGCTTTTTTAGACCGCATCGCCTTTACGTTTTTGAGCTTCTGATCCGCATCAAGTTTTTCATAGGCTTCGGTTTCCCGGCCATAGATGGCCATCTTACCGGCAGCGTCAAAATGCAGGCCCCAGCCCTACCGTTTGGTCAGTGGAGCAGAGCGGAAACAAGCCTGGCCCTTTGAAAAGAAGGCCTGTCTTGCGGCTTCGAGTTCAGAGGACGCCAGGTGCTGCCGCATGGCATACACCCGGAGAAGCACTTCATCGGAAGTATAGTGGTAAGGATGTTGGTGCAACAACTCGTATTGCAGCCTGGCAACGGATTTCGCCTTTTCGTTCAGTGGGGGCGCTTCGCCCTGGTCGGCCGTGCAGTCTGCCGCCAGGCCAATAAAAGTCAGGGTATAATTGGTGGTATGTATTTTCATGGTTTTTCCAGGGAGTTAAAATAAGATTTTTTTTGCTCGCAGCGAGCACCCTGCCGCGCTGCAGCGGAAAAGGCTAAGCGGTCCGCATTTCCGGGGAGCGTTGTACATCTGATATTTCATACCTCACATCTAACATCTCCCATATCTAACATCTCATATCTCACATCTAATATCTAACATCTCACACCAAGGAAAAGCCGGTCCGTTAACGGACCGGCTGCAAATACACCCTGGAATACAGGGCCTTCGTGCGGCTATGGAATTTGAGGTGGGATCACCCCTAAACAGTGCCTTTGTTCGATGCGCCCCGTGGCGAACAGCGCGCCCTTGCTCCTGGATACACGCAGGAACAAGACGGAGTCGCTGCAATAATAACGGCTTTTCCCCGGACAGCGCCCGGATCACGGCAGACATTTGTTATTATTCGTATCCCTTAACACCAATCACCCGGAACGGGATGTCCATAAAAGCCAATGCAAAAATACGTTAATTTCATAATATCATATTTATCTACCTGAATATAAATGAATTACAAATACCCTGTATTTTTACAATTGCTAGTATGTTAATTATAGCGAATTGTTATTAATGTATGTTAACGATCATAACAGCAAAAGGCCGCCAGGCTTACCTTTGAGCCTAACCAATAATCGACACAAAAAGGTCTTATGCGTCAGGGGGGTAGTATGAAAAGGCTTACCGGGATCACGGTAATCATGCTCGCGGGCATTGTGGCGCTACAGTTTTACTGGTTGCTATCATCCTACAGGCAACAACAGCAACGCTTTTATACCGATATCGACAATGCACTGGCTTCTACCAGCGCCAGGTTATTGCTGGACAAGGCCCTGGCTACGCAACCGCTTAGCGTACGCAAAATGTTTGGACTGGAGGATACAACGGGCGTTCATGTACAGGAAAAGCTGATCGGGGAACACCAGGCGGGCAATATGCTGCACCTGGTCAATGCCGTGGTTAAGGTAAGCGATTCAGAGGCATTACAATCCGTAAAAGCTTTGCTGGACTCGGGTAGTTTGGCCGCATCCCAGAATACGAACCTGATGCAGCTCCGGTTCAGCTTCAGCGACACCGACCTGGTCGCTTTTAAAAAAGCATACCAACGGGAATTACAGGTCCGGCACATCAATATGCCTTTTGACCTTGCCCTGGTCGATACCGCAGACAGCATCTACGCCGCTACCTGCGACACCGCGCGCTTCCGCCAGTACAGTCACAGGTCGGCATTTAACGAGTTAACGGCAGTCAGCGGCACTTATGGCATCATCGCTGGTTTTCATAATCCCAACTACGTTGTCCTGCGCAATATGCTCTGGATCCTGGTGATCTCGCTTACACTTATCGTGGTCGGTAGCTGGTCGCTGGGCTTTTTGTTGTCCGCCTTTTTCCGCCAGGGCAAAATTGCCGAAATACGGAATGATTTCATGAACAACATGACCCACGAACTGAAAACGCCGATCAGCTCCATAAGCCTGGCGCTTGAAATGGCGCTCGATGACCGGCCGGCGCTTGACGCCGGGAAGAAAACCTCATACCTTATCGCGGCGCAACAGGAAGTAACCCGTCTTAAGCTGATTGTAGAGAATGTACTCAAAATTCTTTCGCTGGAAAAAGCAGCATTCGATATCCTGCCGGCTACCATACAGGTTACGACCTGGCTACAGGCCATCGTTGAACGCATGAGCCCTTTGCTCGAAAAGAAAAACGTAGCAGTACACATCGATGTGGATCCTGAAGATCTGCAGATCAATGCCGACGAGACCCATATGTCTAACGTGATTTTTAATATACTGGAAAATGCCGTTAAGTATAATGACAAAGCAAGCCCACTGATCAAAATTACCGCAGAAGTGTGCCAGGACGCCATCCGGATAAGCATCCTGGACAATGGCGAAGGCATACCTGAAAAATACCTGGACCGGGTTTTCGAAAAATTCTTTCGCGTGCCCAAAGGAAGCCTGCACGATGTGAAAGGTTATGGCCTGGGCCTGAGCTATGTAAAACAGGTCGTTGAAATGCACCGTGGCACCATTACCGTACGCAGCATTGCCGGGCAGGAAACAGCGTTCGTTATTCATTTACCCCTAAACTGAACTGAAAGATGATCAATATACTGCTTGTGGAAGATGAACAGGTACTCGGGCACCTAATCAAAGAAGTATTGCTGCTGGAGCCCGACTTCGCTATAGAATGGGTAACCGATGGCGCGGCGGCCCTGGACAGTGTCGGCAAACTCGTACCCGATATCTGTATCCTGGATGTTATGCTGCCCCGGCTCAATGGCTTCGACGTAGCCAAATCCATCAGGAAAGAGCATGCACAACTGCCTATAATTTTTCTTTCCGCCCGTTCGGCTGTGCCCGACGTAGTTAAGGGTTACGAGTCGGGCGGCAACGATTACCTCAGGAAGCCCTTCAGCATTAAAGAGCTGGTGCTCCGCGTAAAGGCGCTGCTGCAACATGGCAACTACACCGGCGCTTATACGCCTGCTCCCGATCTTACCCTTGCGATAGGCCGGTATACCTTTTGTACCGTTTCGTTTACACTCTGTTTCGGGGAAACGAAATACGTACTCACCAGCCGCGAAGGCGAAGTGCTGAAAGCGCTGATCCTGCATAAGAACCGGGTGATGCCCAAAGATGATGTCCTGAATAAGATCTGGGGCATCAATACGCTGTTCACTTCCCGCACCATGGATGTCTATATCGGCCGGTTGCGTAAATACCTGGTGCACGACCCGGCTATATCGATCAAAAATATACGGGGTTATGGCTACAAACTGATACTCGAAGACCAGGCCTGACGCGTCTTCTGGCTGATCCATAAAAAAAGCCCGGAACACGATGTTCCGGGCTTTACTGCTCTAGGTTATATTGTTGTATTAACGTTGCAACATGATCTTGCGGCTTGTCGACTGGTAACCGTCACTACATTTCAACAGGTACATACCGTTGGTGTAGGCGCTGAGGTCGAGGGTATAACTGCCGTGCTGTACATTTTTCGTTGCTATGGTCTTTAATTTGCGACCGCTGATATCGAACAACTCGAAGCTCAGGTCTGCAACTTCCGAAAGATTGAACTGCAGGGTGATTTTACCATTGCTGCTCGGGTTAGGGAACACATGCAGCGATTGATCCAGCTTGTTGTTATTGATGGAGATCCCCGTACCGGAACCGCTGATCGGGCTGCAATCCGACTTCACGGTGTTTACGGTAAGTGCATTGGAATTGTTGGGATTCAGCCAGGGATTCAGCTTCCGGTTGGTTGCTGCGCCATCGATGCTATAGTCCCAGATATAAGACAGCTTGCTGTAGAGCGGCATACCTGAAGTAGACTGGGCTACATTCTGGCCGGTAGCACTCACGTTACAGTTGGAAGGCACATTCTGACCTATTGCTGCAACGCTGGCTACACCGATCACCCGGCCATCGCCGTCGAACAGGGCGCTACCTGAAGAACCCTGCGCTACCAGGCCCGAGTCGAGTGTAGTAACCCAATGCGATTGTGCTGCACCGAGGCTGTAGGACTGGATGGAGTGAGAGATCGACACTTTTTTCACATCGCCGCCGGGATGGTGAAACCCGATAAACTTCTTAGGACTGGCATTGGTAAGCGGTATATTGGCATCCCTGTTCCAACCCGCCAGGTTCATATTCCAGGAGGCAGGCAGGGCCGAATTGAGCTCCAGCAGGATAAAGTCGCCTTTGATATTCGGTGCGTCCGGTTCGCCGTTGGCCGCTAAAGGCAATACTGACCGGGCTACGAACTTAGCGCCGGTAATGGTCTGCTGCGTATTGGGAATCGTACCATTGGCCGGGGTACAGGTACCGTGCTGGAAATTAAAGCGCAGGATAAACTGGCTGAAACCCGCATTGGTGATCGCATTGGTAAATTCGCAATGCGAAGCGAGCAGGAAGTATTGCTTACAGCTGGCCGGTGTATTGGTGGTAGTATTCATCATGGTTGCCGTACAGGCGCCTATGCCGCCGTTTACAGGAATCAGGGTCTGGAAGGATGCATTACGCTGCGCTTCATAACCATTGCCTGTAGGGCAGATCGCATTGATCATACAAACCGAGGAACCGCCGGTAAGCTGGCTGTCCCAAACATCGATGGGCACCAGGTCCTGGTAAGCGCCCAGGTATTCGATACCACTAAAATAAGAAGCGGCACGATCGATATGTAACCGGATATCGGACAGGTTTACATTGGCGTCGATATCCAGCTCGAGATTCACGAGCTCGCCTTCAACCGCTTCGTTGGCAAACTTGCCGGTTGCTGCATCGTTGTTCGACGCGGTATACGCGCCCAATACCTGGCGGCCATTGGCATTGCTCAGGAACAGCTTTACACCCTGGGGCAACTGGAACTGGTCGTAGTACAGGCCAAGCCCTTTAGCGCCGGCCACTTTCAACTGTGCTTTCCATATCCGTTTACCATCCGGGGTCGTGTATGTCGTACCGGAAGCGGGGAAACCAAGATCCGCCGGTGTGGTCAGGGCCACCAGCGCCGGTTTGGGATCCGGCATTTTGTTCCATTTGGCCAGGCCGCTTTCACGGTCGGGCAATGTAGCGGTTGTTACGGGCACATAGTCAAAATGTCCGTCTACCTGGATGCTCAGCGGCAGGCCTCCCTGGCTTACCTGGGCATGGGCCGATGCGCCCGTCAGTGCCAGCAAAGCCAGGCTAAATAGTCTTTTCTTCATAGTTATCTGCATTTGCTACAAAATGAAAGAAAAGAAGCAGGAAGTAGCGTTAAAGAGTACGAATAGCTACGAATCGTACCTGCAGGAACCGCTCTTTTAACAAAAGCATAAGTAATGACAGAGCCTGTAACAACGGCCAGACCTGGTTTCCGGCGCGCATGCAAAGGCTTCGCTAACTGACAAAAGCGACTGAGCAACAGGTACAAAAGAATAATTATCTTTGCCCGATCGTCCTGTAAAGGCGCCGGAATGCGCTGCTGTACAGGTTTCTGGTCTATCTTCCGGATTAACATCACAACTATGATCTTACCCTTCGAACCCTATAATCCCCAATGGGATCATCAATTTACGGCCGTTAAAAAAGAACTGGAACACAGTCTGCAGGGGCTGTCCGCTACCGTGGAGCATATAGGCAGTACCTCGGTAGCAGGCCTGGCAGCCAAGCCTGTGATCGATATCCTGGTGGGTCTGGACGATGAAACGGACCTGGACCAGGTACCTGTCCTCCTTAAAGGTAAAAACTATGTGTATTATGAAAAGTACAATGAAGACATGCCTTATCGCCGTTTCTTCGTACTGCTGAAACAAAGTCCGGTTGCACTAGGCCTGCCGGAATGTATCCTGCCCGGCGATGACATAGCGGCAAAAATGCAGGACCATGATCTGCGCATCGCACATATCCATGTTATCCCTGCGCAGTCGGAGCATTGGCTGCGCCATATTGCTTTCAGGGACTACCTGCGCAGTCATCCCGATGCCAGAAAGCAATACCAGGCGCTAAAGGAACAGTTGGTAAAAAGGGAATGGGAAGATGGCAATGATTATAACGACGGGAAAGATGCATTCATTAAAGCACACGAACGGCTGGCCGTTGCCTGGTATACCAACCCACAGCGGTAAATGCTGCTATCGGGCTGCAGGCTCCTCATAACGCTTAGCTACTTCCGCACCAAACCCAGCTGGAAGGCCCTTTTTACGATACCGGCGCTATTTTTGGCATTAAGCTTCTGCATCAGGCTTACCCTGTGGTTTTCGACCGTACGCAAACTCAGCTGCAACCGGTCCGCCATTTGCTGGCTGGTCAGCTCTTCCAGGATCAGGTTCAGGATCTCTTTCTCCCTGCGGGTCAGTATGGGTTTGTATCCCTCACCCTGCGCCCTTTCCTTGCCATAGAGCTCATCGAGGATCTTTTCCTGTATGGGGGCGTCGATATACCGGCCGCCCTGTGCCACGGTTTGTATGGCCTGCAGTAATTTATGTTCATCCGTATTTTTCAATACATAACCACTAACGCCCTTTTCAAGCATCAGCCGGGCGTGTTCGGCCGTATTGAAACCGGTAAGGGCAATCATCTTTATGGCCGGGTAAGCCAGGCGTATAATCCCGGCCAGCTCTTCGCCATGCATATCCGGCAACTGTATATCCAACAACAGTACATCGGGCTGCTGCAGGGCAAGACCGGCAAGCAGTTCCCGGCCATTATCATAGGTATGGCCGAGGCGCAGCCCGGGAAAACCTTTAAACATATCCCGGAGGCCGCCGATAACCATTTTGTGATCGTCTACTATATCAACAACGATATCCTTCAATCCCTTTCATTTTTATTTTACTGCAATACAAATTCCATATATACCGAAGTGCCTGCGCCCGGGCTGCTTTCCAGTTCCAGCCGGCCCTGCAGGGCCGCTATTCTCCGCCGGGCATTCTCCAGCCCGATACCCGCTTCACCTGTTTGCTGCATACCGGTACCGTTATCTTCGACCGTTACCAGCAGCAAGGCTTCCTGCCAGCTTAACGAAAGACAGGCCTCGGTGGCCTGTGCGTGTTTCAGGATATTGTGCATGAGCTCCTGGATAACCCGGTATATGGCCAGTTCCGACAAGGGGTTCAGCCTTACCGGCGTACCCGTTTCCTGTACGGTTATTACCGGCGAGCCTTTATGCCCGAGGTAAGCGCAAAACTCCTCAACCGCCTTTCCCAGGCCCTTTTTAACGAGGCTTGAAGGTACTAAATTATGAGCGATTCCCCGCAGTTCGTCATTGGCCTCATCGGCGAGCGACAGGCTGCGGTCAAACAGGGTATCGCCGGATAAGGCAGGCATTCTCATCCGTAACGAAGACAGGTTGATCTTAATGGCGCTCAGGTAACCGCCAACACCATCGTGCAGCTCCTGCCCCAGCCTGATGCGTTCTGCTTCTTCGCCGGCAAGCGTAGCCTTAAGCAACGCCAGCTCCTGCAATTGTTGCAGCCTCTTCGACCGGGCCGCCTGGAAATACCGGAACACCACCAGCGCGGCGATGCACAGCACTGCCAGCGAGAGGCTGATACCGATCAGCAGGTTCTTCTTGCGGTCGAGCGCCGCAGCAACCAGGATATTCCTGTCTTTGGCCAATAGCTCCCTGTCTTTCTGTGCTGTGCGGTATTTCAATTCCAGCTCATTGATATCTTTGATCTTATCCCTGTTCAGCAAAGTATCCTTCTGCTGTTCATATAACCGGTATTGCTGCAGTGCCTCCTGCGGCCTGCCTTGGGCTTCGTAAATAGCAGACAGGGTTTTGCGGGCCGTCAGTTCGCCGTCGAAATAGCCGGTGCTGGCTGCTTTTTGCAAGGCTTCGTTGAGGAAGCGCGCTGCTTCGTCGTAATGCTGCAATTTATAATAAGCCATACCCAGGTGATACCGGGGCAATATATCGCCGTAAAAAGGATCGTATACCCCGGGTGCTTCTATAATGCCCTTAAGGTAGCTGATGGCCAACGCCGGTTGTTCCTGCCGGAGCGCCAATATACCCATACCATTACGCAGGGCCTGTATCACTTCTGCATCCCGGCTTTGTTCGGCGAGCTGTAAGCCTTCGCGGTAAGTAGCTGCCGCTTGCTCAAAGTTGCCCAAAGCAGTGTACACACCGCCTTTATTGCCTAAGGTAAGGCGCAGCTCTTTATCGAAATGATGACTGCGGGCCATAGTCTCCGCCTCTTGTATGTATTTCATGGCCAGGTCCGGCTGGTCCAATTTGAGGTATACGATACCGAGGTTGTTATACGTGATCACCAGGTGTTGGCGGGCTGCGGGCAGGCGGGCCCTGATACCTTCGGTCAGCGAAGAATCGAAATAACGGGCGGCCTGGGTATAGTTACCCATAAACACGCTGACACCGCCCATATTGCTGTAACAGGCCGCAGTAAAGTGTTTGAAAAAATAACTGTTGCGGGCATACCACAGGGCCCTGGCGTATAACTGCATGCCCTGTCCGGGGCTGCCTTTAAGCACGGCAATGCGTCCCAATTCGATAAGCGAGCCGGCAATACCATCGTTATACCCCACAGCCATACTTTGTTCGTAACAGCGGTTAAGGAGCCGGAATGCGCTGTCCGGCGGCAATTTGCGCAATTGCTCCCCCATTCTTAGAACACGCATTATGGGCACCGTATCGGAAGGCAGGAAGGTATAAGCCGGCGCAGGCCAGCGCACAGAGCGGACGACCTGCTGTTCCTGGGCCTGCAATGGGGTGCCGGCCAGCAATACAAGGAGTAACAGGCAGGCGGGCAACAGGCCCTGCCTCAGTTTAAAAGAGAAATGGTAACGCAAAGTCAAAGGTGGATCTGGCTTACAATTTATACAATATTTCCTTTTTGACGGCAGCATCTATGGCTTTGCTGCAAACCCCTTAACCAGCTGCACCAAAACCAGTGGTTTACTACTAGTTTTTTGATGCGGCTTCCCCTCTTATTTTATTTCAGAACAATGGCTTACTTGCATCAGCTTAAGTAATTCAAAAAATTGAACAGTATGAAAAGTAGAAATTTATGCCTTTGCCTGGTTACGGGATTATGTCTTGCAGCCCCGGGCAGCCCGGCCAGGGCGCAGAATGCCGTGTTTAACTGGGCCAGGCAACTATCGGGCAACTACCAGGACGAAGCCGGCGTGGGCAATGGCATTGCCATCGATGCAGACCGGAACACCTATACCGTAGGCAGTTTCAGCGGTAATATAGACTTTGATCCCAGTCCTTCGGTATACACGATGAGTTCGGCCGGCGGCATTTATTTCAATGCATTTATAACGAAGCTGGATGTGCAGGGACATTTTGTATGGGCCCGGCAGATGGGCGGTACCAGCGGTACGGAAGGAAATGCCATAGCCCTGGACGGCGACAATAATGTTTATACCACCGGTTATTTCCAGGGTACGGCCGACTTTAACCCCGACCCCGCTGTTACTTATAACCTGAGTATTCCCGGTAACGATGCCGGCATCTTTATTTCCAAACTGGATGCCGATGGCAGTTTTGTCTGGGCCAAACAGATCGGCGATGGCGGATGGGATGTGGGCGCATCGATGGCGACGGACGCGGCCGGCAATATCTACGTTTCAGGCCAGTTTGACGGCACGGTCGACTTCGATCCGGGCCCCGGAACCACCGCGCTGACGGCGGCGGGCAGTAATGATGTATTCATCATCAAACTAAACCCGGCCGGCAACCTGGTATGGGCCAAACAGATCGGCGGCGCCAACGGCAGTATAGAAAACAAAGCCATAACGATCGATAAAAGAGGCAATGTGATCACCACGGGCACCTTTAGCGGCACGCTCGACTTTAACCCCGGCGCGGCAGTAACCAACCTGAGCTCCTCCGGCTGGGGCAGTATTTATATTTCGAAACTCGACGAGAACGGCAATTTTATCTTTGCCAGGAAGATCGGGGGCGCCAATACCTCCAGCGGCAATGCAATTGCCCTTGACCAGTACGATAATATCCTTACTGCAGGCTTCTTCTCTGCAACGGTCGACTTCGACCCAGGGCCCGGTGTAAGCAACCTGAGCACGATGGGCGGTGGTTTCGACTTCGATGTTTTTATCAGCAAAATAGACTCTACGGGCAATTATGTATGGGCCAAACAGATCGGCGGTACCAGCTTCGAAGACTGTAAAGCCATTGGCGTGGATGGCAAAGGCAATATTTATGCAACGGGGTATTTTTCCGGTACTACCGACTTTGATCCCGGCCCCGCCAGCTTCCCGCTTATTGCAGCCGGTTCGGATGTATACCTTGCCAAGCTCGATAGCACCGGCACATTCCTCTGGGCCAAGCAGATTGCAGAATCGACCAATGCCGACTACAGCGCATTCGGCAAAGGCCTGGTACTGGACGCTTCGCAAAACATCTATACCACCGGCGCATTCGGCGGCGTGATGGATTTCGATCCGGGTCCGGGCAATGTACAGCTTAATGCGGGCCCCCTCTACTCCGACGATATCTTTATCCATAAAATGATGTGTGCCGACACCAGCTCTTCTACGCTCCACGTGACTACCGAGGCCTGCAGTCCTTATGTGCTCAATGGCCGGGCCTATACCACCAGCGGCACCTATACCCAGGTCATCCCCAATGCCGCAGGCTGCGACAGTACCATAACGCTCCATCTCGAGATCGGCAATAATCTTAATATTACCATTACCAATAATAACCTCGTGCTGCAGGCCTCGGCCAGCTACAGCAGTTACCAGTGGCTTAAAAATAATACCGCTATCACCGGCGCCACCGCTGCCACTTATACCGTAACCACCAATGGCGCTTACAGCCTGGCGGCTACTAACAGCACAGGTTGTACCGATACTTCGAATGTATTGCAGATCGGCAATGGCACCGGCATTAACGATATCCAACCGGGAGCCCTGGTGAAGATCTACCCCAACCCGGCATCGTCGCGCATTTATGTCACAGCCCCGCTAACCACAGACCTTATCCTGACCAGTATAGAAGGCAAGGTGCTGCAGGAAGCCCGGGCCACCAAAACACTGGACCTTAGCCGCATGGCAACAGGCATCTACTTCTTAAAAGTTACCGACCAGGCAGGCAACCTGCTGCGCATCGAAAAAATTGTAAAAGAAAAATAAACCATACCATAACCAGATCATGCCAAGAAAGCTGTCCTCCGGGGCAGCTTTTATCATTACCGGTAACCCGGACTACCTTCGCCCGGCCAACAGGACCGCAGGACGGTTAGGGGTAATTGCCCGCAAAGTTGTCCTGGTTGAGCCGCCCCCATGCCGGGGATCAAAAAACGGGTATAACCCGGGCATTATGAAGACGGATTACGCCTAAGCGCATGACAGGAAAAAAAGCACATTTATACACATACTCCAGGAAAGGCGGCCGGGTAGCTGGCTTGCTTTTCGCCGCCCTATTCCTTTTGATAACAGGACCCGTATCGGGCCAGGCGACCGATACCGCCTACACAGCCGACTATCCGCAGGATCTGCGCGTGTTCGGTTACCTGGGCAGCAGTTACCTGTTGTTGCAGGGCGGTAAAACCTCGTATACCCCCAATTATCCGCTGACACCGGGTATTGGTATCGCTATAAAAAATACGATCATCAATATAAGAGGCGGGTACGGCATCTTTCCATTAAAAAACAGCCAGGACTACGGTCGCTCGCGTACCCTGGACCTGCAGTTGCACAGCTATTGGAAAAAACTGATATTCGACCT
The DNA here is from genome assembly GCF_003014535.1 of Taibaiella chishuiensis. Classification (GTDB taxonomy): domain Bacteria; phylum Bacteroidota; class Bacteroidia; order Chitinophagales; family Chitinophagaceae; genus Taibaiella; species Taibaiella chishuiensis. The sequence goes on from NZ_PYGD01000008.1 coordinate 126,496, forward strand.
GTCCTTTCAGCGCTACAAAGGTTTTTACAACGGCAAAAAGGAAGAAGTGATCACACGTTATCCCGATATGGCGGCGCTACAGGTTGCAGCAGTCGGCACCTATGTTTTTAACGGCAAAAAATTTTCGACCCGGGCTGCCTTCGAACAAAGCGAAAAACAACTCCGATCGGCCGGTAGCTTTATGATCGGCGGGGGCCTGTATTATTACCGGTTGGGCAACCTGAGCGAGACCTTCAACAGTCCCGAACACAGCTTCGACATCTTCCAGGTAGGCGCACATGCCGGCTACGGCTATTCCTGGGTCATGTCGCCGCACTGGCTGCTCAGTGCATCCGGCGCCATCGGCGCCAATATCGGCAATAAACCCAACCAGCTCAAAGAGCTGCACCTGAAGGTCTACCCATCGGCCTCCGGGCGTTTCGCCATCAGTTACCACAGCGATAGCTGGGCATTGGGCCTGTCGTCGTTTGTAGGCAGCAAAACCGTAACGCCCCTGCAAACGGACCTGATCACCATTACCTCCATCACCTCGCAGCTCACCTATGTAAAGTACCTCAACAGTCCCTTCGTACGGAAAATAGTTGCCCGGCATAAACGCCGGAAGCAGGTGCCTTCAGGCGCAGACCTACCCGAAGCGTATACCAGTAGGTAAGCTAAAAGCCTGCCTGCGTTTGCCATTATCCGGCAGGCCATAACTGCTATACTACTCCGCTGCAATGTATTGCGTTGCCGCTTCCTGCTCCACAGCGCCCTTATCCTTACCAGGCTCCTGTGGCAGCGATTTCCGTTTCGCCGTCTTCGGATCGGGCAACAGGAACAGCATCAGCGCCACACCGGCCACACAGATCAGCAAACCCGTTACACCGGCCTGGTAGGCAGCCTGCCAGCCATTTTTGGCAGAGTAGAAAAATACGCCGCCGATAATGCTGATGCCCAATGCAGATGCCGTTTGCTGAAAGGTAGAGTAGATACCGGCTGCGGCGCCTGCATATTGGGCCGGTACATTTTTAAGCGCAATGTTTAATAAGGATGGCAATACCAGGCCATTGCCAAACCCCCATATACCCGTCAGCAGTATAATCAGCCAGCTGTCTGTACCGGGCTTCCAGAGCGCCATCTGCAGCGAAAAGGCGATGGCCAGCAATACTACGCCCACCTGCAGCACGCGCTTGCCAAACCGGATAATGAGCCGCGATGCCGCCAGCGAAGAAAACACGAATAGCACACCCGGCGCCAGGAAGTATAAGCCGCAGTCCAGGGCAGAGACGCCCATGCCGTTTTGCAGGTATACCGCACTCAGCAAGAGATAGGCCGTATGCAACATAAAATGGAACAGCACTGCAACCAGCCCGATATTAAAATCCTTAATCGCAAACAGCCTTACATCGATCAGCGGATTGCCACCCCGCTCAAGCTTCTGTTGCTGGTTGCGGATAAATAACCAGAAGATACCCGCGGACAGTACGATCAGCGCAATGCTCCACAAAGGCCATCCCGCTTCGCGTCCCTGGATAAGCGGGTAGATAAGACTAAAAAGACCCAGGGTAAGAATCAGCGTGCCGGTGTAATCGAACTTCGTGGCCTGGTGTTTCCTGATCTCGGTTACATACCGCTGCGTAGCCCAAAGAGTAAGGATACCGATAGGCAGGTTGATAAAGAAAATGAGCCGCCAACCGGCTATGGCCCAGTGCGTATCAGAAAGGTAACCACCCAGCAACTGGCCTATGGCTGCGGCCACGCCGAGCGTAATGCCATACAGTCCGAATGCCTTTGCCCGCTCCCGGGTATCGGTAAACAATACCTGTATAAATGCTATCGTCTGCGGTACCATAAACGACGCGCTGAGCCCCTGGAAGAACCGGGTTATATTAAGCTGGAAAGCCGAGGTAGACAGGCCGCATAAACAGGATGCGACGGTAAAGGCAAACATGCCCCAGAAAAATACCTTTTTACGACCGAAATGATCGCCAGCCCTGCCTCCGGTAATCAGGAAGGCGGCGTAGCCCAACAGGTAACCGGCAATAACCAGCTGGATCTCGGCATCGGTGGCATGTACCCCTTTTTTGATCGAAGGGATGGCTACATTGATAATGAATACATCGATTACGGAAAGCAAAGGCGCCGAGAGTACGATTACCAGCTCCAGCCATTTGTTCTTGATCTCTTTCATGCTTATATCAGTTTTTGAATAATTTTCCTGGCAGATTTTATTTCGGCAGCCCGTTTAAACACGGAGGCCGATACGATCGATCCCTCCAGCATAAAGAAGATCATCTCCGTAAGTTCCTTGTCCGATACCAGTTTCCGGTGACCGGAGCCGGCCACCAGGGCGCCGATAAAGTCTTTACTCCGCTGTTTGTTGGCTTGTATACCTGCCAGCACGCGTGGCTCCAGCACGCCGGCTTCGTCGTTGGCTTTTATAAAAGGGCAGCCGCCAAACTGCCGGATCTCCTGGCGTTCTATGTGGTAGTCGAACAGGGCCAGCAGCTTGCCTTTGGGATCGGGCGCCTTAGCCACTGCAGCATCGAGCCGGCTCTGCCAGCGTTCGTGGGTACGTGCTATGTAAGCCACCAGCAGGTCGGCTTTCGTTTCAAAGTGTTTGTACAGGGAGGCTTTGGCAATATCGGCCTCTTCGATTACCTGGTTAATGCCCGTATTACAATAACCCTGAGCATAAAAAAGACGCTCTGCAGTATCGAGTATTTTGTCAATAACGGCTTGTCCTCTTTCCTTCATGGGACAAAGATAGGCAACAAATAGACAAGTCTGTCTATTTATTGCCTATCTATTTTTTTTATACCCTAAACGAACTATGCATGAACAGGGAATGGGCATAGTGGAAAACAAAATATATTTACGAACATAAAGTATCTTGCTTTTACGTTAAGACCTAAACTTCTATTATTTAAGCCAATAACCTGCATGAACCGCTCCAACCTGCAACGACTGATATGCCTGTTGACCGTCCTTATCATCGCCGACTTTTGCAGTGCACAAAACCCGGGCATAAGGAAGTACACCCAGCTTGATGGATACACGGCATCGCGGGGTTATGCCATTAACCAGGACGAAAAAGGATATATATGGCTGGGTACCGATAACGGCGGGTTACGGTTCGACGGCAACCGGTTCGAGGCGGCCCAACCCGCTAATTCAGGCAAGGATGCGGAAATACTACATTGTCTCCCGGTGGGTAACGGCCGCATACTTTTACTCCCCCTGGCCAATCCGGTAAGCTACAGGCAACATGGTCAATGGTATGCCAACGGCACCGATCCGCAACTCAGCAAAATACGCATGCAAAGAAACCGTTGCGTACTGGACGGCGCCACGGGTACGTGGTGGCTGGGCAACGATGCTGCCACGGATAAACTGGCCAGCTTTAAGAATAACCAGGTTAGCCGGTATACCCATGAACCGAAAGTCTTCAACTTTATGCAGGTAATCAACCGGCACTTTATCGGCCATACAATATACATTACCCCCAACAAGGAAGAACTGGCGGAATTTGACCTCGACTCAAAAAAATACACACTACTGACCGATAGCAGCGGAAAAAAAATCGTAGGTGAAATCGTTATCGGCGCCGGTAGCAGCACCAGGTATATCGTTACCTACAGACCTGTACAACAATGGCTGCAAATCTATGCTTATACCCCCGGCTCTGTACAACTGAAATTGCTACGGCGCATCCAGATGCACTATAGCCGGCAGGAACTGCCGCCCGATGCCTTTATCGACAGGAACAACGGTCTATGGGTAAAACAGCACGAGAAAAAAGGCATAAGATATTATGGCGATATCAGCAAAATGCAAGGTAATGCATCGTCCTTCATTACCTTTCTCGAATCAGCGATCATCAACAGTGTGTTTGTAGACCAAAGCAATAATGTCTGGTTTTCTTCACCGGATAATGCCTTATATTTTCTATCGTACCCGCATTTTAAAAATGCAATTTGGGTGGACCGGTTCCAGGACCGGGAGATCCCGCAATCCATATCCGGCAATAACGGTATCATATGTATGAGCCATTACCGGAGCGGAGCCCTGCAATTTGTCCGGGGGTCCGTTGTACGCAAAACGCAGTCTACCCAATTGCTCATTGAAGGCACACGGAAAATAATGCCACTCGACAGCTATCGCTTTATTTTTTTCGACCGGGGCATTTGTATTGCCGATGCCCGGACGCCCCGGATCCGCGAGTTTCCCTTATCAGGGAAAGTATATAAAGACCTATGCCTGTACCAGGATAAAATTTATGTCGCCAACATTGTCGGTGTCCAGGAAGTGGACCTGAACCATCGAACACAACGCCAGTTGTTTACCGGGAGGGCTACCGCTGTAGCGGTACTTTCCGGCGGCAATATCCTGATCGGGACACCTACCGGGCTGTGCATAAAGGACAGCGGTAGCACCCCTGCGCGGAAATCGGAAAATGCGGCCCTGGCGGAAACCTGTATTACCGGTATCCTGGCCACCGGTGATAATACGGCCCTGGTAAGCACCAATGCACAGGGCTTGTTCCTGGCGGCAGATGGCGGCCGGGTCATACAAAACGTAAAGATAGCCGGCAATGAGGTCCCGGATAACATAAGGTCGCTCTATAAACAGGACAGCGTCACGTATTGGGCCGCTACCAACAAAGGCGCCTTCTCGCTTACTTTCGATAAGCACTGGCATGTGATCCGTCAAAGCGTCTATACCTTTTATGATGGCCTGCCTTCCAACAATGTAACCGGCATCTATGTTTTTAAAGACACCGCTTATATCGCAACCACCCAGGGACTGGGTGTAATACCGCTTAAACCGGGCAATACCCCTCCCGCCCGGCCCAGTGTTTATATCGACAAGATGCTGGCCGATACCACCACCTTTTTCGAACCGGATAGTTTCCTGTCCCTCCAACCGGAGCAAAACAACCTGCAATTCCGGCTCAGCGCCATCTCGTTCGAAAGCTTCGGGAATATACAATACCACTATAAGTTATCGCCCCTGCAGAACAACTGGGAAACCACGGCAAATCCCGAGATCAGGTTTGTAAAACTACCCCCTGGCGATTACCGGCTAACGGTGTATGCTACTTCGGCCAAGGGCATCAACAGCCAGCCGCGCATCCTTCGTTTCCGCATCGGAAGCGCATTCTGGCAAACGCCGCTCTTCTTGTCCGGCCTTACGTTGCTCGCCATACTGGTCCTGCTTTTCCTTTTCCGCCTCGTATTGAAACGCGGGGAAAGAAAAAGGATAGAGAGTCTGCAACAGAAAAAGCGCCTTGCAGAACTGGAGCTGGAAGCCATTAAAGCACAGATAAATCCACACTTCATCTACAATTGCCTCAACTCGATCAAATACCTGAATTATACCGGCTCGTACCAGCTTACCGAGCAATACCTCAGCCTGTTTGCCCGGCTGATCCGTACCACTATGCAGCATTCCAGGAGAACATTCGTAACGGTCGAAGAAGAGATCGGCTATCTTACCAATTATCTTCAACTGGAAAAACTCCGGTTCAAGGATAAACTCGATTACTTTTTTGAAGTGGATATAACGGGGAACACATTAATACCCGCAATGCTGTTGCAACCTTATGTCGAAAATGCGCTGAAACACGGCATAGCGCACAGGGAAAGCGGCGGTAAGGTATGGATAACGATCCGGAAGCGGGAGGGAACGATCGATATAAGCATACGCGACAACGGGTCAGGGTTTTCGAACACCAGTACACAAGACGCCATGGGTATACGCCTTTCGGCTACCAGGGCTACGACCTACAACGATTTGTTTAATACGGATATCAGGGTAGCGCTGGGCAACGCCCCCGGCCCGGATCCCGAAACATCAGGCGCCATTATACACATAACATTTAAACCTATCACTCATGAACAATACCAACAGCAGCGCAGTTATCATTGACGATGAAAGCGACAGCAGGAATATGATCGCATTCCTCCTGCAGCGGTTCTTCCCAGGCATAACCTTACTGGGACAGGCAGAAAATATAACAGAAGGCATTGACCTCGTCCACCGGCAGGCGCCGGAAATCGTATTCCTGGATGTTGAAATGCCCGACGGTACGGCATTCGACCTGCTTGCTTCCTTAACGAAATGGAGCGGACAGGTGATCCTAATTACGGCGCACGAACACTACGCCATCAAAGCCATTAAAAACGAGGTCCTGGACTATATCCTCAAACCGGTAGATGAAAGTGAATTTATAACCGCGGTCAATCATGCGCTCAAAAAGAAAGAGCAGCCCGAAGTACCCGCGATCAACCTGTTACAGGATATTCAAAAAAGCCTGTACAACCGGAAAGTACGGGTGCCTTCGGCCAACGGTTTCTTGCTGATCGAGGCCGATGAGCTCATCCGCTGCGAGGCCGCCGGGAATTATACCCGGCTGTACTTCGCAAATAGTAAAAGCACCTTATCGACCCGTAAACTGGGCGACTACGAGGCCGACTTAAAAAACCGCGGTTTTTTAAGGGTGCACAACAAACATCTGATCAATAGCCGGTATGTCGTGGCCTTTACCAAGGGTAAAATTTCAGGCGGCTACCTGACGCTGAGCAATAATGAGATGATCGAAGTTTCCTCGCGGCGCAAAGGCGATATCATGGATTGGTTCGGATAAAAGGGAGACGCGCAATGCGCTCCACTTTATACTGCACCCGGCTGCTGCTGCGCCTTCCAGTCGTAGGGCAATAACTCGCCCAGGCTTACAAATACGCCATTGGCGACCTCTACCCGGGCGTCGCGGTTCTCCCCGGCCAACTGGCTGATGAGCTCGCGGCAGCGGCCGCATGGCGGTACGGCATTACCTGCCTTGTCTACCGCTACAAACGCCTTTACCCGGTACTCGTTATGTTTAAGCATATCGGCCACGGCGCCATGTTCGGCACAGAAGCCCATGGAGCAGGCGGTATCGATACTGATGCCCGTGTATATGTTACCGGCTATGGTTTCAATGGCCGCAGCCACATCGCCATATCCTACAAAGTTATTAAGCGCGGTAGGCCGCACCCATTGTTGTGCTATTTTCTTTAAGTCCCGGTTCATGGCGTATGCTGTTTAAATTAAGCCGGGCATGCCCGGAAATCACTATACCCGTATACAATTTCGGGGAAAGAAAACCGTTATCCAAATTTGTAATTTATCCGGGCTGCCCCCGGGAAGCGCAATAAAAGATTAACAAGTCACCCGATGGTGACCTGCTTATCTTTGCCGGCGTACAGGGCAGTATACCCCAGCCTGTAAAAAAACCAACCATGAAATCGCTCTTCTCCACCCTTTTGCTGGCCCTCGTATTATGGGCCATCCCATCCGGCGCACGGTCAAAAGATGACCTTGCCCCGCAAATCGACAGCCTGCTGCGGGTCAAAAGTCCGCGCGGCTTTAACGGTGTCGTTTATATACGGCAGAACGGGCAAACGATCTATGCCAAAGCCAGCGGTTATGCTGACTTTAAGCGTAAAACACCACTCCGCGTTACCGATGGTTTTTCGACCATGTCCATTGCAAAACAGATCACCGCCACCCTGGTATTGCAGCAGGTTGAAAAAGGCACCGTGGACCTGCACAGCCCCATCCGCAAATACCTGCCGGACCTGCCGTACAGCTGGGCCGATACGATAACCGTACATCAGCTGCTGAATAACAGCTCGGGACTGGACAGCGACGACCTGGACAAACCCTTGAAATTCCGCCCGGGCAGCGGCTTCAACTATTCCAATATCGGCTATTCGCTCCTGGGCAGGATACTGGAACGGCAAAGCCATAAAACTTATGGCGACCTGGTCAATGCCCTGTTTAAAAGATGCGGCATGACCCACAGTTATTACCCCAGGCCGGCTACACAACATTTCCTGAAGAAAGGACATACCCTGCATGCCGATGGCAGTATAACGCAACAGGAAAAAATACCCTTCGACCCGGCCTTATGCCCCGGCAGTCACCTGATCGTAACGGCCATGGACCTGGCCAGCTGGAACGAACAACTGCACCAGGGCAGGTTACTGCAACCCGCCACCTATAAGCTGATGACGACCTATTCCATCACGGCCGCACATCCGCTGTTTGGCGATCAGCCCATTGGTTATGGCTACGGCTTGCGCATTAATGATAAAGCGCCCATCCGCGAGATCGGCCATACCGGCTTCCACCCGGTTGCCGGGTATACGGCCGTTAACCTGTACTATCCGGATAGCAAGACCAGCGTGATCGTCCTGGAAAACCAGGCCCATGAAGACTTCAGCATCGCCTATTATTTCGAGCAGGCAGTAAGAACGCTTGTTATAACATCCGGCCTTTTACCATAAAACAGATGAAAAACATATTGATTACCTGCTGCATGGCCTTAGGCGCAATGAGCCTCCGGGCGCAAAACACAGCATTGGAGCAACAGATCGGGCAAATAACGGCCGGTAAAAAAGCAGAGATCGGCATCGCGATCATAGGGCCCGCACCCGGCGACCAAGTCATGATCCATGCAGCGCCCTTGTACCCGATGCTGAGTACCTTTAAATTTCCCGTTGCATTAACCGTGCTGCACCAGGTAGAACAAGGCAAGCTCAGCTTAAACCAACAGATCTTTATCAGGAAGGAAGAATTGCTGGACGATACCTGGAGCCCGTTCAAAGAAAAGTATCCTAAAGGCGATATCGCTATTACGCTGGCAGATGCCCTTACCTGGATGATGTGTTACAGCGATAACAATATTACCGATATCCTGTTGCGGCTGATCGGCGGCACTACGCCGGTACAGCAGTTTATAGGCGGCAACGACTTCGTGATCAGGAACAACGAAGAGGAGATGCATGCCAATTGGGATGCCCAGTTCGTAAACAGGATCAGTCCTGCCAGGGCAGCGCAACTGCTGAACCAGTTCCAGCAGGGCAAGCTATTGCATAAAAAACATACCCGCTGGCTTTACAAAGCCATGCTCGGTAATAAAACCGGTCTGAAACGGTTAAAAGGAAAACTGCCGCCGACGGTAAAGGTGGCACACCGGAGCGGCACTTCGTTTACGAATGATGCCGGTATGACGGGCGCAATCAATAGTTTCGGCATTATCGAATTGCCCGGCGGCAAAAGGATCGTGATCGCCGTATTGATACGCGATACGTACGAAAGCTTCGACGATACCGAAACGATCATTGCCGATATTGCAAAAACTACCTACGATTTTTACCGGCAACAACAAGCTGTGAAACACTGACGGTCCTGAACAGCACTACTATATTGTATCCTGTAACACGGCAGGAAACATGCCCTTATGGCTCAGGGTTTGCGGAATAAGTTGATGGTATAATCCAGCAGGGCCTGGTTGCCATAATCGCCATGCCCGGGTATAATGATCTTTACATCGGGATATGCTTTTTTTACCCGCTCAACCGTACCGGACCAGTCGGCTACATTGGCATCGCCCAGGTAACCTTTAGTGGCATCGAGCTCCTTTACCAGGCAGCCACCGAACATAACATGCTCCGCCGGGAAATAACCCACTACATTATCGCGGGTATGCCCCTCGCCGAAGAACTTTGCCGTAATGCGCTCCCCGCCTACCGTTAAAGCCAGCGAGTCGCTGAAACCATTTTGGGGCACCACATAGTGATTGGCCTTCGCCAGCTCGATGGTTTTGATATAGGCATACGAAGGAATATGGTGATCGTCGAACGCTTTGAGCCCACCCAGGCAATCGTTATGGAAATGGGTCGGGATCACCGCATTCACCTTAGCATGCTGCTTTTTCGTGATCCAGTTGATCAACTCCAGGGAGCCGGTATCATCGGTAGGCGTGTCGAAAACAATGGCCTCCTGGTTATGGATCACCACCAGACCATTGCAAGGCACCTTGCCATAGTCCTGCGTTTGCAGGTAAGAGGTATGTTCGAAAGCATGCGCCGAAACCTTCGATATGACCAGGTAACGGGACTTGTACACTACTTCGGCTTTGAATTTATCTTTTTTCCGGGCGCTGCAATCCACGACGGTCGAAGCGCATAACAGGACCAGCAGGGTTTTCAGGATGATATTCATGAATGTTGTTTTTTTTAAGACCGGGGCAGCAGTCCTCAGAGCCTGACCAGGGACAGCAATTTCCTGGCTACCGCCTCTACCGACACATGCTGGTTGATGGCCAAAGCTATGAAAGTTTTAGCAGCCGTATCGTAGATGATCAGTGCGCGGTAGGTCTGCGTGCCGCCGGAATGCCCGATCCACAGATCATTGACCTGGTTAATTTCGTTAAAATCATACAACATAAGGCCCGAGCCATACCAGGTACCCGCGTCGGGCATGGCATAGAGATTCCTTAACCGCCCGTGCACCGTTGCCACCGGGAGCAGTTTGCCTGTGAGCAGCGCATTCAAAAACACCACCATATCCCGGGCATTGGCTACTACGTTACCCGCGCCAAGCGGTACGGAATGATCTTCCTTTATAACCTGGCCGTCCTGGTGGGCCAGGGCCAGGTTACCGGGCCGCTCCCCCGGGCTGAGCACCTTTAAGGAAGACAGGTGTAAAGGACCGGCTATCCTTTCCTGTACGATCTGTCCGAATGTTTTTCCTTCGATCTTTTCGGCGATAAGCGCCAGCAGCAGGTAATTCGTATTGCTGTAAGACCAGTATTTCCCTGGGGCAAAAAGGTTAGGTTGCGCTGCAGACAAGGCGATCAGTTCATCCGGTGTATAATATTTTTCAATCGCAAAAACTTTGGGATCGTTATTAAAGCTGTACATGCCGCTGGTATGTTCCAGCAGTTGCCGGACCGTAATGCGTTTGGCGTCCTGTAAGTCCGGATACCACAACGACAGCTTGCTGTCGTACTGCAGTTTTTGTTCCTGCACCAATTGGTCGATAACCGTAGCAGTAAGCATTTTAGCGGTGCTGGCCCAGTAGAACACGGTTTGCGTATCCACCTTTTTTTGCGCGGGTTTTGCTATAAACCCAGTATCGGTTTCCCATAATCCCTTGCCGGGAATCAGCATAGCAGCGGTTATACCGGGCATACCCGTTGCAGCAAACAACTGTCGAACCACCTGGTCCAGGCTGTCTTTCAGGCTGCCCTGCAGGCTTATACCGGGATCATAAGCAGCAGGATCAGGAAAAAGGTTAAGCGCAGGTTGCGCATGTTTCTTACCACCGCCGGGCGCCTCCCGGGCGTCCATTGACATAGGCCGGGTAACAAACGAGAGCAGGAGCAGGCAGGCAAACAGGTTGTTTTTCATATTAAAAACGGTGTCGGTTTAGTGACGGTTTAAGGTTAAAGCGCAGGGTATTCCTTCCTGTTGAGCGGCTGTATCGTTTCCTTCCTCAACGATCCTGCCATCGGCTACACTCCTTGCCCAGCAATTATCCCAGGCTTACCGGGGTTCTCTTCTAACTGCGGGTCAGCTTTAAAAATTGCGCCCGGAAACGTATTTAATTTAACCAAATACAAACAACGAATATCATCGTGATGATCAGGTTGAGCGATCGCCATCGCCCGGAAGCAGGGCCTGCGGGTTGCCGCGCCACCGCCTGATCAATTCAACCGGGCGAACCGACCATTCAAGGACAATTTTTGTCAACTCACCCGGAAAGCCCCCTGGGGGCCTCCTGAGCGTGTATAGTTTTGCAGGATCAAAGTAATTAAACATCGAAAAATGAAACAAACAAGCACCATGAGACAGCGGGTTTTACCATTCAGATCAGGCAAAGCGACAACGCAGGCTACAGGAACAGCAAGCAGGACCGGAAACACTTCCGGCAACAAGGCCCGGAAAGCAGGCAGCAGGATAAAAGGAATGACCCTGCGTGTAGTACCGGCGCTCTTACTGACTTTTGCCGGCACACAGTACGCCGCAGCTCAGAAGTCGGTAGCAGCCGAAGCCCTTTCCAGGCATGGTATCGATATCAGTGTCCTCGATCCCAAAAGCTTTCAGCAGCCGGATGATTATGCCTTCGATCTTACGCAGAAAACAAGCGCTGCCGGTAAGGAAACCGTTATCGCAGCCCGGTTCGACCCTTCGGCGCCCAAAGAGGAACAATGGAGCGTATCGACAGTGAACGGCAAAGCCCCTACCCGCTCAGAGGTGGCCACCTTCCGGAAGGACCAGGGTAAAGGAGCAGCCGGCAATGCCGCCGACGATGCCAGCTACCGGGTTGAAAAAGAGTCGGCGGGAAAACTGGTGATCAGTTATAAAGCAGATCCGGCATCAGTGCCCAAAGATGCGGCGTTTATGAAAGACTGCAGGACTTATATGACCATCAATACGGCCAATAAACAAGTAGAACAAATACAGGTGATCAACGAAAAACCATTGAAGATAAAGATCCTCAATGCGGATAAGTTTGAACTGGTGCAACATTACATAAGGAATGAACAAGCGGGCCGTTACTTCCCGGCCAACCAGCGCCTGAATATCGAGGCTAAGTTTATGGGCCAGGATGTAAATGTGCAAACGATAACGGAGTACGCCAACTACTCCAAAAAGTAACCGGTGACTGGGGTGTAGCCGGGAGGCCGGCTATGCAAACACGGGGTAAGGGGTTCCTGAGTTGTACAGGGACCCCATTTTTTTTATAGGCGATGGCGCTCAGTAACCCAGCCAGCTTTTAAACTGGGAGGCTTTTGTACGGCTCACGATAATATCGGGGTCGTTGCTGTGTTTTACTTCGAGCTTTAATTTACCATTGAAGAAATTATGCACCTTTTCGATGGCATTTACATGCAGGATATATTGGCGGTTCACCCGGAAGAAATTGCCCGGATCGAGCTCCTGCTCCAGCGTTTCGAGCGTTTGCGGTACCACTACCTGCCTGCCGTCGGTAAGCTGCGCATGGGTAATGGTCAGATGCGAATAGAAATAAGCGATGTCCTCCACGTTGATCTTCTGGTAGGCATCGCGATAGGCCAGCAGGAAGCGTTTCCGGTACTCCCTGGGCCGGATCTGGTCCAGTAATTCCTCGATCCGTAACTGCTGCTGCACAGCAGGCCGGATGGCCTGTTCCAGTTTAAGGACTGCGGCTTCCAGTTCCCGCTCCTCTACCGGCTTCAACAGGTAATCGATACTGTTATACTTAAATGCCTTTAAGGCATATTCATCGTAAGCCGTGGTAAAGATAACCGGGCAGGATACCTCCGCCAGGTTAAAGATCTCGAAGCTCTCGCCATCGGCCAGCCGGATATCCATCATAACCAGGTCGGGAGGCGCATTGTCTTCCAACCACTCCACAGCCTTCTTAACACTGGGCAATACGGCAAGGACCATAATACCCGGCCTTATTTTAAGCAGCAGGCGCTGCAGGCGCTCCGCATTGAGCTGCTCATCTTCCAGGATCAGTATCTTCTTTATCGCACTCATGGATCAACGGTACTTTGATAGTAAAGGTTTCGCCGGTTTGTTCGATCACCGGCACCCGGTCGCCCAATAAGGCATAACGGGCGGTTATATTTTTTAAGCCCAGTCCTGTAGACGCCTGTTCCCGGATCAAAGGTAATAAGGTATTCGACACCACCAGTTCATCGTTACCGGTAGTATACAGGCTGATCACGAGCGGCGCTTCCTTTTCGGTCCGGTTGTATTTTATTGCATTTTCAATCAGCAATTGCAAGGTTACCGGCGGTATAAACAGGTCCAGTTTGGAAGCTTCGATATCAACCCGGAAAACACAACCGCTCCCCATGCGGTGACTGACCAGGAAACGGTAGGCATCGAGAAAGCGCAGTTCTTCGCGCAGGGATATCAGTTTCTTTTTTGAATTGCTTAATAGATAACGGTAAACCCGGGCAAGGCTTTCAGAATAGTCGTAACCCAGTTGCGGATCCTTCACAATAAGTTCGGAAAGTACGCTCAGGTTGTTGAATACAAAGTGAGGATCGATCTGCAGTTTGAGGGCCTGCAATTCCGCTTCCGCCGCCCATTGCTTATTCCGGGCCGCCTTTACTTCCAGTTCGGCGGCCTTGAGGGTAGCTGTTTTCCAGTTCTTCAATAAAAAATTACCGGTGTTCAGCGTACTGATCATCAAAGCCCACAACATCATGGCGATAAGGATATACGATACCTGCCGCAGGCCGATATAAGGATAGGGATGCTGCTGTACCCCAAAAACGAGCAAATAGATCATGGCCAGGCAAACCACCAGGGACAAAACACCCAGCACCTGGAACAAGGTCTGCATCAGCAGGCGTTTGAGCGGGCGCGCCGTCCAGGGTATACGCCTGTTCAATACCCGGTCGATATAGAAACTTAACTCCAGCATGACGACGGAAAACAACAAATCGATCACCACATCGGTAGCGATGTTCGCCGCAGGTAACTGCCGGTAGTCGCGCCAGTAGGACAACGGGAGCACCACAAACAATATAGCATAGGAGCCCAGGAATGTGAACGCGGCCATGGCTATATATTTCGCTGATGTTCTTTTCATGGTATTACCTGTTTTACAACTGACGCAGTCCTGCTGTTTTTAAGACAGTAGCATATATAGGAGATAAAAAATAAAAGAAAAAAAAGTTCGTAAGACGAATTAAGGCAAGTAAACGCAGGCGACACAACCGGGAGCGCAAATGTCCGGCAATTTCCCGGAATAATCAAAAGCAAGGGGATTTATCCATGCATTCAATAACGCAACAAACAGCTATAATAAGCGCCGGGAGCGGCCTAAAGCCTAACACATAAAAATGTTCTATCATAAAAAAGTACGGCAATGCCTTGCCGGACAAGGCGCCTGGCTTGCCGGTGGGTGTAAAGAACAGGGCATTGTTTATTAACGATTTTTTTAACTATTGCCTGCATCCCGCTACCAGTATACATTTCCGCTATTTACATCTTGCGTTACCGGCTGCTGCAGCCCGGTTTCTAACCGTTTTTTAATACCGTGCTTTTAGGTTTGCGGCGATCGCTGTATTTCGTAACAGTTTTATTAATAACGCTAAACAACAGTAACACCCACCTCTTATGGGTAAAAACAACAACCCGGCTGCGCCCACACCCTGGCAACGCCTCATCAGGATGCTTCATTCGGAGCGTACCATTATTAATTACATCTATATTTATGCCATTTTTATCGGGCTTATCGGCCTCACCCTGCCCCTGGGTACTACCGCGGTATTTAATCTTTTGTCCAATGGCGCTATGTATAGCTCCACCTACCTATTGATCGGTGTCGTTATTATCGGTATCATCATCGGCGGTGTGTTGCTCATCGGGCAACTGACCCTGGTGGAAGCCGTAGAGCAGCGTATTTTCGTCAAAGCCGCATTAGAGTTTGCCTATAAATTACCCCGTATCCGCAAGCAGGCCCTGCAAGGCGAGAACCCGCCCGAACTGGTCAACCGTTTTTTCGATATCCTTACCATCCAGAAAGGCCTGACCAAACTCCTGGTCGATATCGTAGCCGCCGCGGT
Organism: Taibaiella chishuiensis; assembly: GCF_003014535.1. Taxonomy (GTDB): domain Bacteria; phylum Bacteroidota; class Bacteroidia; order Chitinophagales; family Chitinophagaceae; genus Taibaiella; species Taibaiella chishuiensis. Next base: position 141,881 of record NZ_PYGD01000008.1, read on the forward strand.
ACAGATCGTTTTCAGCGCTATCCTCTTATCGTTTTACCACCCGGTCTTTATCGGCTTCGGCCTGCTCACCATTATGGCCATCGTGCTCATGATTGTCCTCTGGTACCGTCCCGGTCTTACGACAAGTATCGAAGAGTCGGAGCATAAATACGAGCTGGTAGCGCACCTGGAGAGTGTAGCGGGCGACCTGGAAAAATACCGCAACAACGAAAATGCCCGCAACGAAGTGATCCGGCAGGTGGATGCGATCAACGCGAATTACCTGCGCGCCCGTAACCAGCACTTCTGGATATTACGCCGTTTTTTCACCGGTTCGCTGGTACTGCGCGTGATCCTTACGGCCGGCCTGCTTTTGGGCGGTTCTCTTTTCGTGGTACAACGGCAAATGAGCCTCGGCCAGTTTGTGGCCGCCGAGGTTATTATCGTACAGATCAGTTATGCCGTTGAAAAATTCCTGACCTCCCTGAATACCGTATTTGATATGGTTACCGGTAGTGAAAAAGTAGCCGTGGTAACCGATCTTGAACTTGAAACCCCTGCTACCCATGAATAACGAACACAGTCCCCTGCCCTGCAAACAACCCTGGGAAGAAATGGCGACCCGTTCGCAGGGGCAGCTACTCAAAATACATCCGCAACGCAAGCTGGGTCGCATTACCATGATCCTGCTGGTGTTGTTTGTCATTATTCTGTTCATCCCCTGGCGGCAAACCATACCGGGTAAGGGTACCGTAACGGCGCTGCGTCCCGAGGACCGTCCGCAAACCGTGCAAAACCAGATCGGTGGCCGTATCGAGCACTGGGCCGTATCGGAAGGACAGGAAGTAAAAAAAGGCGATACCATATTGGTGCTGTCGGAAACCAGCCAGTCGTACTTCGACGAAGACCTGCCCGCGCGGCTGGCCGAACAATTGGAAGCGAAACAAAGCAGTGAAGTGGCGGCAGGCCAGAAGATCGATGCGACCCAGGCACAGATCAGGGCGCTCAGTACCGGTTTGCAACTCCAGCTGAACGCAGCCACCAATAAGGTGTTGCAGGCCCGCAACTACGTACGCAGCGACAGCGCAGACCTGATTGCCATCGAAAAGTTTTACGATATCAGCAAGGCCCGTATAGCCCGTTATGAAGAGGGTTATAAGAACGGCCTGTTTTCCCTTACGGATATCGAAAGCAGGCGCCTGAAGCTACAGGAAGACTATGCCAAAGTGATCAGCCAGCAGAATAAGCTGAGCACCGCACAACAGAACCTGCTGAATGCACAGATCGAGCTGGACAATATCCGGGCCAAATACCAGGAAACCCTGGCCAAAACCCAGTCCGACCTGGGTTCGGCCCTGTCGGGCAAAGCCAGTGTACAGGGCGAGATCGCCAAACTGCGCAACGAGATCTCGAACATCGATGTACGCCGCAGCCATTATGTGGTCCGGGCCCCGCAGGACGGCTTCGTGGTAAAGACCCTGAAAGCGGGTGTAGGTGAAAATATAAAAGAAGGCGAAGCCGTAGCCATACTGCAACCACGCGAACCCCTGGTAGCCGTAGAAGTTTATGTGGATGCCATGGATGTACCGCTGATCCTGGACACGAGCGATGTGCGCCTCCAGTTCGAAGGCTGGCCTTCTATCCAGTTTTCCGGTTGGCCCTCGGTAGCCGTAGGCACCTTTTCCGGCAAGATCGCGTCGATAGACCGGGTAGCCAGCGCCAATGGCAAATACCGCGTACTGGTAAGACAAACCTTGCCTACGCCCTCCAACGACTCGCCATGGCCGCGCCAGCTCCGGCAGGGATCGGGCGTTTATGGCCGCGTCATCCTGCGTTCGGTACCGCTATGGTATGAAATATGGCGACAGTTAAACGGCTTCCCGCCAAGCCTGGAAAAAGAGCCGCAAGGTGATAAGGATAAAAAGTAATTACCGATTGATGAAAAAACTAACCGGATGGGCGCTGCTGTTTACCCTGTGGCTGACAGGCAGCACATCCCCGATATATGCACAGGCGCAGGAGCCTGCCGGTAATGATACCGCGCAAACCTTCAGTATTACGGACCTGGAAGACCTGATGTTCCAATACAACCCCATGCTGAAGCAGGCCGACCTGCTCAGCACCCGCGCCCGTATGCAGGTACAGGCCGCACGCGGCAAGTTCGATCCCGTGCTTAAGGCGGGCTTCGACCGCAAGGAGTTTGGCACTACCGAATACTATAACAAATGGACGAGCGAACTGAAGATACCCGTATGGCTGGGCGGCACCGACCTTAAAGTAGGCTACGACCGTATGACGGGCGAATACCTGAACCCCGAACACTATACCGGCAATACCGGGCTTAGCGCCGTAGGCATCAATATACCCCTGGGCCAGGGACTGCTGATCGACGAACGCAGGCGTGTGCTGCGCCAGGCGCAGGCTATGGCCAGGTGTGCAGAAGGAGCACGGGTCAAAGAGATCATATCCGTATGGCTAAGCGCTGTACAGGACTACTGGAGCTGGTATCATGCCTGGACGCAATACCAGCTGGTGGAAGAAGGCGTAAAGCTGGCGCAGACCCGCTTCGACGCCCTGCGCAACCAGAGCTACCTGGGCGACAAACCCGCCATCGATACCGTAGAAGCGATCATTACCCTGCAGGACCGGCAACAACAACTGGCCAAGACTGCTGTAGACCTCGCCAATACCAGGCTGATCCTGTCTAATCATTTATGGAACGACCAGGGGCAACCCCTGGAACTACCGGAAAAAGCACGTCCTTATTCCGTGCGCGACCTGGCACGCCCGGCAACCACAGTGCTCGACTCCTTACTGACCCTGGCAGTAGCGGCCCATCCCGAACTGGTAAAATCAAGAAGCAAACAGGAGGAGTTGCAGATCGAGCAACGCTACCGGGCCGAAATGCTGAAACCCAAGCTCAACCTGAGCGGCAGCCTGCTGAGCCGCCGTACGGACTTTGGCACTACCGTGCCTGGGGCATACGACTTTGCCCTGCGTAATTATAAAGTAGGGATCGATTTTGCATTGCCCTTATTTTTAAGAGCAGAGCGGGCCAAACTTTCCGAAACCAAGGCCAAGCTGGAAGCCGTAAAACTGGGATTGCAGGATGCCGACCGGCAGATACGCACCGGTATCTATACGGCCTTTAATGCCCTGCAGGCCTACGAATCCCAACTGGGTATCCAGCAATACAGCATCCGAAACCAGCAGGCCCTGCTGACCGCCGAACAACAAAAATTCGATCTCGGGGAAAGCACGCTGTTCCTGATCAACAGCCGTGAGAGCAAATTGCTCGATATGAAGATGAAATACATAGAGCTTACCGCGAACTACCAGAAAAAACTGGCAGAGCTCTATTATAAAGCCGGTACCCGTTGGGTAGAATAACACCCGCAGGCCTAGGTCCCGCATCAAAAGGTATATAGAAAGTTATTTCAACTGCATGGCCGCCTCTAATACCTCATCTCCGGGCGTGGCAGGATCGTCTGCTACGGTGATATCGGGCATCACGGGTAATGTACTCCGGGCATCGCCATTGGCACGTATAAATTGTTTGGTAGCCGTAGTGAATCCCAGTTTCGTATTCGGTAATTCGAGTTGAATAATTTCGCCATAATCGTTGGCAGGTTCGCCGGTGGGCTGCCCCATCAGGGTAGCCAGGTGATAATCCCCGATGGCATTGGCCAGCATATTGGCGCTGGAAAAGGTATGGGTACCGATCAGCACGACGACCTTTCCGGTAAAGCGCAGCGGCTGCGCCCCTGGCGCTTTGGGCGTATCCGTGCCCATGGTAATGACGGTACCATTTTTCTGATTAAAATAAAAACCGTCTTCCTGATCGCTATTGCCCTCCTGCCTTGCCTTCAGCACATCCTTATACGTTTGGCTCACTTTCCATTTTACGCCACCCGCTATCCGGAAAGGCTTACCGGTCAAATACCCCAGCAGGATTTCACCCAATTCAGAATTACCACCACCGTTTTTGCGGATGTCCACGATCAACTTGCGAACCGGCTGCTGCTGCAATCGTGTAAATACACTATCCAGGAAAAGCCGGAACGAGTCAGGTGACTGTGTCAGGGTATTGAGTTCGAGGTATGCATTGGCTGTATCGAGAAAGCGGAAAGCCTGGTTTGGCCTTGGACTGGCTACCGGTATATTTCCAGCCTTTTCTTTCCTCCGCGCCCTGTACGTTTCAAAAGACAGTCCGTTCACCGTGGTTTCGTGCTGTATACCGTCCCGGAGGTAAACGATATGGAAGGGGCTGCGCACCTGGTACACATAGAGGTAGCCGATCATCTCCCGGCATACATCCAATGCACGCCAGGACTGGAGTCCTCCCTGGTGCGCGCTTAACTTATCGACCAGTTGCGGCGCAGGGATGTGATTGATGCTGGCAATAAGGTCTCCCGGTAACAGCTGCCCTTCGACAGACACATCAGCGCCTGCTACGAAGTATTTGCCATCAAACGATTGCAGCGTTATAGGGAAAATAGCGCCCGGTGCCGCCTTTATCTGCGCCACCGCAGCAGCAGGAAAATCGAGATAGCTATGGCCTTCGTTCAATACACCAAGGAGCGGGCCCAACTGCAACCAGGCCTCCTGCAGCGTCATCCCGTCTCGGAGCGCGGCTATCGTCTTCCGCTTCAACCGTTCATAGTCCTTAGGGCTTACATTATGATACATATCGGGATGCACTTCCGAAAGATAGGCGGTTAGCGTGTTGACGTCGGTTATGAGTTCCTGCTTGCTGTAGTGTTTTTCGGATTCGACGGTATCCGTGCCTGCGGCATATGATATACAAAAGCAGGAAACCAGCAAACAGAGCAACAGGCATTTCAAAAGTACTGCCGGCATAGGGCGTAAAACAGGAACAGGCATCAGGATAAAACAAGGTTTATAATAAAAGGCGACTATTTTTATGTTGAAGACAACCAAGCGCTATCGTTTCGCAGATACCGCCCTGGTATTCGCGGGTCAATATAGGAATTTTCCACGAGCTAACGCCGCTTTTACCTAAGGCTACCCGCCTGCTGCAATCCTGGTTTCGTCTACAAAAAACAGGCAGCTATGCGCTGCCTGTTTTAGGGAATACATATTTAACCTGCAATACTCAGGGTACAATACTGGTAAAAAGATAGGTTATAAATATCGTAAGCAACACGATGCCGTAAAGGATATTCGTCTTGCCCGTTACCAGCGACAGCATCACGATAAATACCGACAACATCAATAATACTGCAGAAGCGGTACTGATACCCAGCACGACAGTAGTATTGCTAAACAGGGAGAACACCGCTACGGCCGGGATAGTAAGGCCGGTACTGGCCAGGGCCGAGCCAAGCGCCAGGTTCATACTGGTTTGCAGCCGGTTTTTCCTGGCTGCCTGTATCGCTGCAATACCTTCCGGCAGGAGTATGATCATAGCGATGATCACACCCACCAGCGATTGGGGAGCGCCTATCCGCTGTACGCCCGCTTCTATGGTCGGCGATAAAGATTTAGCCAGCAATACGACAGCACCCAGGCAGGCGAGCAACACGACCAGGCTGAGCAGGGCGGTCTTGTTGGAGGGCGGGTCGGCATGATCGCTTTCATTGCTTTCAGTATCGGGTAAAAAATAATCGCGGTGACGGATTGATTGTACAAAAACAAAAGCGAGATAGATAATGACGCATATAATCGCGATAAAGATCAGCTGTACACTATTGTATTCCGGGCCGTTGACGCTCACGGTATAATTGGGCAATACCAGGGTCAGTATCAATATCGAAATCAGGGCCACAAGGGCCGATGTTGCGGAATGTTTGGTAATTTCCTGTTCGTGGTACTTCAGCGCACCCAGCAGGATGCTGAGCCCGATAATCCCGGTCAACAGGATCATATTCGCTGCAAAAATAGTATCCCTGGCCAGGGTTTGGGTTTGCGGTCCGCCGGAAGACATGAGCGAGACGATCAGCGATAACTCTATAATAGTGACTGCAAGGGCCAGGATCAGCGTCCCGAAAGGTTCGCCTACGCGGTGCGCAATGATCTCTGCGAGATGAACCGAAGCCATGACCGAAGTAATCAGCGCCAGGGATAAAAACAGTACGATAAACCAGGCAGTATTAGCGGGAAGCAGCGCAATAGCCAGCCAGCTTATAGCCGGTGTAAGGAGCAACCAGAGCGGGATAGGAAACTTCAGCTTCATAGGTATACATGCTTTTTAAAGAACAAAAAATAAAGAGTCGACGGATTGATGGCGATGGCCTTAGGATTATAAACGCTGCAAATTACCCCCTCTGTAAAACGCCATACCGGCAATAAAGTTGTCCTGCGCTACGTTACCCGCAATATCTTAATTTACTTTAACCTCTCCCCCAGCCTATATACCCATATGCCACCGCAGACAAGATCATACAGGATCGCTTCAACATAAACATCCTTTGAGCAACCTGAAAGCAACATAAATGTAGTATTTTTACATTTATCACTTACCTTATTATCCAAACCTATTCATGAAAAGAATTTACTTAGCATGGCTACCTGTCTTATTCGGTATCCTGCTCTTATCCCAGGGCACTTTTGCCCAGGTTAACTGGGCACCCGTAACCGAACCCGTAGACGGTAAATGGTCGGCCATCACTTATGCCAACGGCCAGTTTGTAGCCGTAGGCTCAAGCGGCGATACCCTGAAAGCCGCCATGACCAGCCCCGACGGCTTCAACTGGACCGTACACCCCTTACCCGGCGAAGCGTATATGGAAGCCTGGACCTCTATAACGTATGGCAATGGTTTGTTTGTTGCAGTATCCACATCGGGCAGCAGCAAACAGGTAATGACCAGCCCGGACGGCGTCAACTGGACCTTACGCAATACACCCGTAACCAATAACTGGAATTGTGTAACCTTTGCCAATGGCATCTTTGTCGCTGTATCGCCCTACGGACTGCCGCCTACACAGGTAATGACCAGCACCGATGGTATTACCTGGACTGCGCGCAGCTCTGCTGCCGCCTACTACTGGACCGCAGTAACCTATGGCAACGGTTTGTTCGTAGCCGTTTCGGCTTCTGCCGTAGGCAGCAAGGTAATGACCAGCCCCGACGCTATCAACTGGACCATGGCTAATGCCAGCAATCCATCCAACTGGAACTCCGTAGCCTATGGCAGCGGCACCTTTGTAGCCGTTGCTTCCGGCAATATTATGCGCAGTACCGATGGCATCAACTGGACCCAGTACAATTTCCCTTATAACAGCTGGAGAAATATTACGTACAGCAACGGCCGGTTTATGGCCGTGGCATCATATGGCAACCCGGACGACCGGTCAATCAGCAGTACCGACGGCATCAACTGGACCCAGCACACGACACCGGCCGACCGGCAATGGTATGGCACGGCCTATGGCAACCATACTTATGTAGGCGTGGCCTACCAGGGCGCAGGGGCTAAACTTATGGTATCTACCTGCAACTCGTTTGTTACGGACAGTGTCGTTGCCTGCGACTCGTTCCGCTGGATCAATAATGTATTGTATACGGCAAGCAATGATACGGCGAAGGTACATATGGTCAGCGCACAGGGTTGCGATTCGGCCATCAGCCTGAAGCTCACCATCATCACGCGGGGCAATACCATCGTGACCCTGCAGGACACCTTAAAGTCGGCACGGGACGCGGATACCTACCAGTGGGTCGATTGCGCCAACGGCAATAGCCTTATACCGGGTGCTACCACCAAAACCTTTGCCCCCGGCCAGGCCGGGCAGTATGCCTTAATTACCGGCACCCGGGGTTGCGCCGATACTACGTCTTGTGTAAGCTTTACGTCAACACCAAGTTCACTGCCTGCCAACCCCAACGCGTTTAGTACGCTCCGGGTATCGCCGCAACCGGCCAAAGACCTGTTGCATATAACAGGTCTGCCGGCAAACAGTGCGATTACCCTTTGGAATAGTATCGGCGGGATGCAAGCCCGTATTAAAGTTACCGGCAATAGCCTGAGCCTGCCCGTTGGCAGTTGGCAGGCGGGTATCTATATCTTACGGGCCGAGTATAACGGCGCAGGCATCACTAAAAAGATCGTGATCGTTAAATAGATTCCCTGCAAAAAATGATTTCCTTATAAGGCACGTGGCCGCCGGCACATTGCTGCCACTATAACGGGAAAAACGGCCTGAAACCGGCGCTATTAAAACATTTGGACGACCCTTTTTATTTTCCCTCGTTTACGACCCTGCAGCAAAAAAGATAAGGAAAAGCCCTTCCGGTTTTCGGGAACGGGTATACAACACCTCCTGCAGCTCCGGGCGAAGTACTTCCCTGCAGCTAAAGATTAAAACAGCGGATAGCAGGCAGGATGCGGCATGCAGGAGCCGAACAGCAGTAAAGCAATACCGGTATAATACAATAGCGGAGTATCTTATTAAATCTTTATACAACGCAGGTCGGAATATCAAAGTTGCCTGTAAGCAAAAGCCTTCCCGGAATCAACCGGGAAGGCTTTTTTAGTAACACTTCGTTTTACTGTTTATTGATCTTGAAATGCTGGCGGTGTACCTCGTCCTGGTAACGGAACAGGTAGTGACCGGGTGCAAGGTCGGTAACCGGGATCGTTACTTCAGGCGTACTCATGATCACCTCCCGCAGCAACCTGCCGGAGATATCCATAATACTCACCCTGGCAGTGCCGCTAACCTTTCCGTAAGCACGCAGGGTTACGGCATTCACGGCCGGGTTAGGATATGCGGCAACGACAAAACTGCCTTGTTTCACGAAGGCGCTTACCACCTTACTGTACGCAGGTTGTCCATCGGCGCCTTTCATGCTTAAACGATAGTAATTGATGCCGGAGGCCGGGTGTTCATCGATAAACACATAGTCGCCGCCATTGATCGAACGTGCTTTCAGGCTGCCGATCGCCGTAAACGAACGGCTGTCCAGGCTGCGTTCCACGTCAAAATAATCGCCTGCACTTTCTGCGGCCGTAGTCCAGCGCACCTCGTTCTGATCACCGGTATTACGGGCACTGATGTCTTTCAGGCGGACAGACAAGGGTATGGTCTGTTCTTTAGTTGTGATAAAGAAACCGCTAAACCCGGTAACCGGGAAGGAGAGCACCCAGTAATTGCCATTCCAGGTAGTTGTGACCTGCGCATTGGCGATCACCTCCTTCTGGGCCGCGTTATACTGGCCACCCGGACCGCTGGTACCGGATGATGCCGCACCATGGAACTGCAGGATATTGATGTTCGCCTTGCCTGCAGTATCGGCAGGACCGGTAGGTAAAGCGGTCCAGTTGGAGATAATCGTGCCGAGGTAAGTATTATAGGCGTTGAATTCTGCCTGGGTTGCGTAAAGCTTAACCGTGGCCGCGCCATCGCTTGCAGGCTGCAGCTCATAATGGCGCTGCAGGTAGGGTTGCCCCAGGAAGTTTTGTACCGCGCCGTCGATCGTTACAGCTGCATTCACCGTACCCAGTACGTTACCGGATACCGCGTCGGAAATATTGGCGATCGGGTGGCAGTTTGCATCCGTATAGTTGAAGTCAAGTCCGTCCACGTGCATATTGCTTGCCGTAGCAGCCGCTACAGGCAGGCTATTGCTCATGGAGTTTACCGTAACGGTACTGTTTGCAGAAGTATCGTTACAACCGTTATTACCTATGGCTATAACGCTGTACACACCGGCATCGCCGGCAACACCACCCGGTTTAATATATACAGCCGAAGTAGCTGTAGTGATATTAGCGCCGTTTTTCCGCCACTGGAAAGCCGTGGCATCAGTGGCCACAACGTTGAGTACAACGGGATTGGTCGTACATACCGACTGGCTGACAACCGGTTCTGTAGTAATATTGGCATAGGGGTGTACCGTAACGGTAGTATTGCCGCCCGGGGCTGCCGAACAACCTGCTTTGCTTTTCACGCTTACCAGGTTATATTGAAAGCTGCCCGCAGCCGTAGTCGGCGCCTGCAGGGTTACACTGGAGGGGGCCACTACCGGCCAGGAGGTCGTATAACCATTGTTCTGGTTCTGGTAGGCATTGATGGCCGTAGAAGTATAGGTTACACCAGCGGCATTGTTGAGGATCAGTTGCAGGCTGGCCGCACGTTCCCAGCAACAGTCCTGCCTGTTTACCAGCTCTACCCGGTCCAGCAGGTAAGCAGCACCCAGGTCAAGCTGTACATATTCATTACTGCTCGGGTTTTGCGAATGCCAGTAGGTTGCAGGATTGTTGTCGGTGAGATTGGTGATCGGGAAACCGCTACTGGTACCGCTGGCGATCCCCCCTTTGCCGAGCGCGACATTGGCGCCGGTACCGGATTCTATGGCCCTGATCTCTGCCAGGTGCAGGTAATTGCCGGCCGCGGTGCCGTTTTGTTTTACACGGATATAACGGATCGCTGCAGCAGCAGGCGTGCTGATGGTTTGATTGGCGCCGTTATTGACATTGTAGGTAAACGTATAGGGCGTTGCACTACCCGACCCGGTAAAGGTAATCACCGGGGAGCTGGCATTGGCACAAACAACAGCGCCACCGCCGATCGTTGCAGCAGGGACAGCATCTGTAATTGCCCACACGGTATCGCTGGTAGGACCACTGCAACCCGCGCGGCTTACTTTTACTACATAAGCCTGGGTACCCAATTCAGCGGTAGCCGTTTGTTTTTCCAGGAAGGATGCCGCAGGTACTGCAGCGGTACCCGACCAGGTATAGGTGTAATAGCTCTGTTGCTGTGTACTGGCGGGTGCATTCCACGAAGCCTTTGCAGGCACGCCTTTATCATCAGCGAGCGAACCGTTGTCGAAGGAATAACGCGCTACAAGTGTTTTACCGGGAACAGCCGCATCCGCTTTATTTTTCACCGACATGATCTCTGCCTGCGACAGCGGGGCATTCCAGATACGCACGTTATCCAGGCTGCCTGCGAAGGTGCCATAACCGCCGGAACCGATACTCGGGTACACATTGGCCATCGTACTGGTAAGTCCTGTAGCTACGAGCGCCCCGTTAAGATAAAGGGCCGGTTGTTTGTTGGTATATACGACAGCCACATGGGTAAAATCGGTTGAGGAGACAGCACCGTTGTACGCCAGCAAGGCCGGGAGATAACTGTTGCCGTGTTCGCAGACATTGATACCATTGGTACCCACCGAAACACCGGCGCCACCGTTGACACCGCTCTGGAAGGGCATAATGGCATACTGCTGTCCGCTGATGCCCGCCGTGCCGCCTGTACTTTGTGTCATTGCGGCAAGCGTAGCTGCGGGCTTCACCCAGAACTCCATCGTAAAGTTATTAGACACGGAGGTAATATTAGCAAAGCCGGCATTGTTACCGGTATTGCTACCGTTAAAGACGGCTACATCCTTGTAAGGCGCCAGGCCCGTAGCATAAAGGTCGATAGCGCTACCCAGGCAGGGATCCGCCTGTGTATCGGCCGCGATAGCGGTATAGGTTGGCGTTACGGTAACCGTTACGGGTACCCGCGGTGTGGTACTGCAGGTTACGCCATAACTGATATATACAACACCCACATCATTCCAGGAACCTTGTGTATGGGTTACATTACTACAAAGCATAGGATTGGTATAACTACTGCCACCGCCGCCGTCGCCGGAAGCAGTGCCACCGCCACCGCCATACCAGCCGCCGCCACCCGAGCCACCGGTATGCTGGGAACTATAGGCCCCAGAACGGCCACCCTGGCCGAATACACCGTCAAGACCCGCATTAGTGCTTGTGGTAACGCCATTCATGATACCGCCGGTACCGCCGGCAAATTGCGTAGCGCCGGTACCGTAAGAGGCGCCTGATCCCACATTCATCATACCACCATCCTGACCCGTCAGGCCGCCGCCATTTCCTACGTTCGCACTCAGGTTGACCGTACCGGCATTACGGCCGGCGCCGCCACCACCGCCGGCTACCAATACCCGGTCTGTGAGACTGGTACCACCGATGCGTATATCGGTAGCATCGCCGCCCCTGGCGCCGATATAGGTCCCCGAAGTAATAGCCCGGGGGCCGCCGCCATTAAAGCTTTCCTTACCGCCCACATAAATATTGAGCACCTGTCCCGGTGTTACATTCAGGGTCGCCTGCACGCGGCCGCCTTTACTGTTATAAGGCTTGGTGGCAGGCAGTGTTTCGCCGGCAGATCCGTAGGCATCCACGTTGATACTGGTTACGCCCGGCGGTACAGTCCAGGTCTGTACGGCGCCGGTATAATTGAAGGTATAACTGATTTGTGCAGGCACACCTTCTGCATAATAAGTAGTGGTCACAGCCGGTGTTACCGGCAGGGAAGTATCCGAAGTAGTTGTGCCTACCAGGGCACCTGCGGTTGGCGCGTCATACCACCTGATCGCTCCCAGGTAGGTAGCTTTCAACCGGCTGGTTGCACCCTGGCAAATAGCGGCAGGCATAGCAGTAACCCCGGCAACCTGTGTCGTAACCACGCTTACTTTTACCTCCTTACGCGGGCCGCCGCTACCGGATACCCAGTACGACCGGTCTGCGGTAAGATTACCGGTATTATAACCTGCATTGGAAGACAACAGGGCGCCGCCGCTTGCAGCATCATACCAGGCAAAGGGGCCAGTACCTGTGGCCGTCAGCGTAGTAGCGCTACCGCTGCAAACCGTTGTATTACCGGTTACGGCAGCAAGCTTACCCAGGGTAATAACCTGGGTAGCCGTGGAATTACAACCAAAACCATCGGTAGCAGTGACGGTATACGTGGTGGTCTGTGTAGGCACTACGTATACCGAAGTACCGGATAAGGCGCCGGCACTACCATTGTTAGGCGACCAGGCAAAGGTGGCCGGTAAGCTAGCGCTGCAGGTCAGGTTGACTACTGTTCCTTCAGGCACGGTCATATTGCTACCCGGCACAAGCCCTACCTGGGGCCTGGCGGTAACGATTACCGTATCCGTAGTGGTACAGCCCGAACCGGTACCCGAAACCACGTAGGTCGTCGTTACGTTTGGCGATACATTGACCGATGCGCCGTTGAGGTTACCCGGGTTCCAAACATAGGTGGCTGCGCCGGATGCGGTTAAGGTAGTGGTATAACCCGGACAGGTCGTTACATCCGCAGAAGCTACCGTTTTATTAAAGGTTACCATCCTGGTGGCGTTAGCCGAACATCCGTTGGCGGTGCCGGTCACCGTGTATTGGGTATTCACGGTAGGGCTCACGGAAACGGTAGCGCCGGTGGTATTGCCGGGCGTCCAGAGATAAGTGCCGGCACCCGATGCCGTCAGTGTAATACTGCTGCCCGCACATACCGATGCGGTAACCGGTGTAATGGATACCGTTGGCGTCTGGTTTACGGTAACGGTTACATCTACACGCGGACCGGTTAGTCCGCCTACAGTCTGTTCTGCATACCAGTGGTACACACCCGCTGTATTTTGCACGTCGATCGTATAACCTGCAGCCGAGCTTTTGAGGTTACCTCCCGTGGGTGCATCCCACCACCGGAACGTAGCGCCCGACTGCCCCGTAGCGGTAAGCGTTGTCGCGTTGCCGGTGCAAATGGTTGTTGTGCCGGTATAACCCGGCGCCGGTGGCTGCGCATAAAGCGGCCCGGCTACCAGGCAATAAGCCAGCAGCAAGAAGTAAAAAATCTTTTTCATTGCATGAATTTGTTGGTTGCGAAAGCAACAAAATTACAACTACTTTAACAACAAAAACAAAAAGTTAAAATCATAACGAAATGAAAACCAGTGGCAGTAGATATAAACATAACACCCGGGACGAATGTCCCGGGTGTTATGTACCCCAAATAAGCGTGCAAATCGATTTTATGGAGATCGACCTACCTGAAAGCTTGCCCAACCCTGCATTTTTTATACCTGGTCGCGCAGTTGGCGCGGCAACTTCCTGTTGCTTTTTTACAGCTTCCAAAATTTACTGCAGGCTACCGAATCAATGTAATATCACCCTTGCGGCTGATTGCAGACCCCTCGAGGCAGGACGCTTTGATCTGGTAAAAATAGGTGCCGGTCTCCATCGGGTTACCGTTTTGCGTACCATCCCACTTATCGGTGGCTTTAAAACACTGGAATACTTTCTCGCCCCAACGGTTATAGATAAACAGGTGGTAATTATAAAAATTGCCGGTACTCTCCGGGCCGAATCCGTCATTCAGCCCGTCGCCGTTGGGACTAAAGGCGTTGGGCACAAAAATTTCGCAACAGGCGCTGGCCGCCACAATCGTCTTTACCGTATCCCGGCAGTCATTTTCCGAAGTACCCACCAGCATGATCTCATTGCTCAGCCGCGGCAGGTACAACTTTTGCAGCGCTTCTGCCCCTCCGTACAGGCCATTGGTATACCATTGATACCGCCTGGCCCCGCGGCCTTCTACCCTAAGCGTATCGCCGATGCATAAAGGCGCATCCGGTTGCAGGTCCTGCTCCAGGTCCTGGGCCGGCAAGGTTACCAAGTCGAGGGTCACAATAGAGTCGCAACCATTGGCGGCTATAAACGTATCGCGGTATAAGCCGGGATCACTGATCCGTTTACCTTTGAACTCCACGTAATCATTGCGGCAGATTACTTTTGTAAACCCGCTCTGGGCGGGTGGCAACAACTGGATCTCGATGGTATCCACACGAGCATTACAGGGTGTCTGGTAGCGCACCCAATACCGTCCGCTGCTTGCCACATTCCGCGCCGGCGTTGTAAAACCATCGTTCCAGGTATAGCCCGTACCGGTGGTATCTGTAGCCGCTAAACGAAAAGCAGTACCACATTCGCGCAGCTTACGGCTGTCGAAAAAGGTATCGATACCCGCCACGGCTATGGCATTGGGCAAACCGATACGCATACCGGTGCCTGCTAACAGCGCCAGGGTGTTGGCCGCAGGCATACAGGCCAGCCCGGCCTGGTTGGGCTGTTGGATGGCGGAAAGGGCCGTGGTGGCAAACAGGGAAGTACTGAATACACTGCCCCCGCAATAGATCTTACCGTCCGGGGCCAGCTTCAAATGCCCCGAACCGGGCATCACGTACGTCTTGGAATTGATGATGCCCGTAAGGGTTCCGGCCGACAGGTCGAATTGCTGGATACCGGCGCCATACTGTGCAAAGTACAGCTTCGTATTGTCCGGCGAGAAACATACACCGTAACCGGCGCCCGCCGGGTTAAGCTGCCGTTCGTTGGAAAGCACGCCGGTAGCGCGGTTGAAGTCGAACAAGGCAAGTCCCGCATACGTAAGCGAAAAGACGGTTTCCTCCTCGCGCGTAATCGCAATTTTATTATGATCGGGCGAACCCACTATGGCGCCGGCAATAGCAGGCGTATTAAAGGAGGAAAGGTTAGCAAGTGTAGTTACCGGCGATATTACCGGGGTCGTGCTAAGACCCGCAGCCGTTATCTCATAGGCCTTTACCGTCATATTTTGTGCAACGGTAAGCAGCCATACATTTTTGCAGCTACCCGGCACGGCAGTCATGCGCTCGGTCAGTACCGAATCGAAAGGGATGGCTTTCTGACCCGTTACCACATCGCCAAAACCGCTATTCAGGTTCATATCCACGATACTATAGTAGAGTTTACCAAAATGGTTTACGGTATCGTGCTCAAAGGAAGTGAGCGAAAAAATATAATACCGCGAATTGCTGCCCGGCATGGGTACGATCACAGCACCCTGCGCGGTACTCGATGTAGGCGTAAAACCAGTTAAGGCACTGTTCGGGTTGGGTACCAGGTTATTGCCGTTGGGCATCAGGTTGTGCTGCCGGTCCAGCACCCGTGTGCCATCAGTATAGAACAGCAGGTTGCCGTTCGGGTTACATACCGACGCACTGGCTTCGCCAAAGGTGTTGACGCCAAAACCGAGTTGCGATGCAAAGGGCTGGGGTGTACCGCTGTTGAAATCGACAGCCGCATTTTTACTACCGAACACCCATACATTTTCATATTGTCCATAGGAAACATGGACGAAGCATAATAATCCCAACAGGAGTAATATGCCCTTGGTTATGCTTATATAGAAGGTTGACCTCATGTGCTTGCGGTGGGGTTAATTTATTGTTTTACTATTTTCCTCCTGCTGGCTTTATCGCCTTCGGTAACTTCGACCAGGTACACCCCGGCAGCATAAGCGCCGATATCCAGGTAGAAATTGCTGCCGCTCTGGCCGCGTTGCTCCTGCAATACCTGCCCGATCACATTGCTTAACCGTATGGTAGCCTGTCGCAGCGGGTGTTGGGTAAGGATATGAATACCCGCACTGGCCGGGTTGGGATAGAACTGCAGGCGGTTGACCGCATCCAGGTCGGCAATACCGGTGCCCACATCTACTGTTATACAATCAGAGGTATCGCGGCAGTCGTTTTTAGTAATGACTGCGGCATAACTGCCGGTTGCCGTTACCGTATAGGTCTGGCTATTGGCCCCGGCAATTACGGAGCGGTCTGCACAGTTGATCCATTGGTAGGCATCGGCATTATTAACGGTAAGCACGCTACCCGTTTTGATGACTGTTGCCACCGGCGGCGGATTTACCGTCAGGTTGAGGGTAACCAGGCTATCGCAGCCCTGTACATTGGTAAGGGTTACGGGGAAGGTACCGCTGGACGGGTAAGTAGTGCCATTAAAGACATAAGGGCCACAGCTGTTCCTATCGAGCTGGCTGCTGCTGGATTGACCCTTGATAGTAACATCATAGACCTTGTTGCTGTCGCAACCGTTGAAGCTGAAGTAATGCTGCGTATATACCCCGGTAGTATGATAGGTAACGCCGTTAAAGGTTACGGAATCGCAATAAGCACCGGTGATCACGGGGTTGACCGTACTGTGGTTGATCGTCAGGTTAAGTGTTACAATGCTGTCGCAGCCGAATACGCTGTTAAGGGTATCGACATAAACACCGCTGGTGGTATAGGTAACATTATGGAACGAAAAGCTGTCGCAATGGGTCTGGGTAAGCGTGGAATAACTCGGACAGCCATCGGCAAGTTTCATGATAAAGGTACTGCCCCCGATCGCGGCCTCTACGTTGACATTTCCGGGGCCCGGGTCAAAATCTACCGTTCCGCTGAAGTAACCGGCCACATAGACCTGTCCTGCGGTATTCCGGCTTATGGTTCTGCCCCCGCAGTTACTGGCCGCCGATATGGGTATGCCGCCCATCCTGCCTGCCCAGAGGTAATTGCCGGCTGCGTTGTACTTGGCCACAAAAATATCTTTATAGCTCGTTGCCGTAAGGTTGGCCGTACCGGCGCCAGGATCGAAATCGACGGTACCGTTAAAGTTCCCGGTAAAATACACATCGCCGCCTGCACCCAGGACTACCGCATTGGCATTGGCGCCGTTGGCAGCACCGGCAGGGCCGGCTTGTTTGGCCCAGACGTAAGCGCCGCTGGTATCGTATTTGGCTACGTAAGCGTCGCCGAGCCCCGAATTACTGGTCAGGTTGGCCGTACCCGTACCCGGATCGAAATCGACCGTACCGGCAAAGGAGCCCACGGTATACAGGTGTCCTGCAGCATCTGCTATCAAGTCGGAAGGCGCGTCGTAACCCGTACCGCCTATGCCTTTGGCCCAGATATAAGCGCCGGTAGCACTGTATTTGGCTAAAAAGATATCGGTTGCGCCACCGGCAACCAGGTTGGCCGTACCCGGACCGGGGTCGAAGTCGGCAGTAAGCATATACCTGCCGGCGACATAAACATTACCGGCAGCATCGGTGGTTACCTTCTGCCCGTCGTCGCTGCTCGAGCCGCCTACCGCTTTGCCCCAGATGAAATTCCCGTTATTGTCATATTTGGCCAGCACCACATCGGTACTGCCCGCAGAGACTACGCTGTTTGCAGTCGCCGTCGCGCCAAAGTAGGCCGTATCTACGAAGCTACCGGTCACATATACATTCCCCGTATTGTCGAGGGTTATACTTTGCCCGTAATCCCAGTCCGATCCGCCTATATTGCGGGCCCACACATAGTTGCCGGCGCCGTCATATTTAGCGATAAAGATATCGGAAGCTCCGTTGCTTACCAGGTTAGCCGTACCGGCGCCGGGATCAAAATCGACCGTGGCGGCGAATATACCGGTGATATAAGCATTGCCTGCATTATCTAAAGCGATGGCATAAGCCTGGTCGTTATAACTGGCAGCGCCTATTTTTTTAGCCCAGAGATAATTACCGTTGTTGTCATACTTGGCCAGGAACATGTCGATCCCGTTGGCAGTAAGGTTTGCCGTGCCCGGCCCCGGGTCGAAATCGGTGGTGCCCATAAAGTAACCGGCCGTATAGACATTACCGGCGCCATCTACCGTTGCGGTACCACTGCCGATAAGATCGGTACTGCCAATACCCTTGGCCCAGTTGAGCGAAATGTTTTGCGCCCTGCCGGCAAAAGCGGGCAACAGGAGGCAGGATAAAAATAAAAGGCTCCGGCAGCAGGAGCGGAAAGTTTTTACGCAATACAAAGTGTTGATTTGTTTCATTAAACGTCATTTTGTGTTTTAAAAGATAGCTGTTGTATGGACTTCAACAAAAGCATGCCGGCATTATTGATGCCCGTAACATAAGCACAGCAACCCTTTCAGCCTGCCGGTACTTTACAGCAAACACAAACTTATAGTCAATCGGTCAATCCGTATAGGGTAGTTTTTACCCATTTTTAAAATATTACACTCCGCTTACAATCCGGGGAAAAACCCTGGCGGATATTGTTTAATATTGTGGCAGACCGACTACCTGTGCCGAGATACCTGTTGTCCATATTGCTTGCCTGCTACTGCCTTCAGCCCCTGCTGGCGCAGGTGCCGGCGTACGATGGAGCCCGGCAGCGCCGCCCGCTCAGCCCTGCAGACTCTACGGCCATAAACCTGCTGATCAGCAGGGGCACAGCCATGGTGAATGAACATACCGACAGTGCCATGATCTTGTTGAACATGGCCGAAACCCAAAGCCGCAGCCTGGGTTACAGCGATGGCATTGCCCTTGCCCTGATGGGACGGTCCAGCTGTTTCGCCGTCAGGAACGAAACCGTTACCGCCGACCAGTTGCTGGATAAAGCTTACCCCTATTGTATACATTCCCAACAAAAAGATAAGCTGCTCGTAAAATGGTACCGTACCCGCTTTATCAGTTATAAATACAGCGGCCGTACCGACTCGGCCATGGCCACGGTAAGCAAGGTTATTCCTATTGTAGAGCGGTTGCAGGACAGCGTTTATATCATTAATTCCTACAACCACATCGGTTCGATACTGATCGATAACCGGGATTATAAAAATGCCTATACCTATATCCGGAAGGCGCTGCTTTTAAATACGCCTTTAAACAGCGACAAGCTGGTATCTTATCTCAACCTGGGGTATATCTACGCGCAACGCAGCGACCTGGACAGCATGTACCGCGTGGCTTTGCTCGCTTACGAAGGCGCCCGCAAACTACAGACCCCGCGGTATGAGCGCTCCGCCTGCCTTTTACTCAATAAGTACTTCCTGGATAAAGGCCAGGACCGGAAAGCGGATGAGTATGCCCGGCGCGCCATCGCACTGATCGACGGCAATGCCGCCGACAACCGGCTGTATGTGTACCGGGTATTATGCATGAATTATAAAAATTATAAAAAGTATACACAGGCGCTGGCCTACGGCAACCAGGCGCTGGCTTACCTGCAGCCGCGGCCGGCATTAAGGGCCGATATCAACCACCTGTACCTGCTGCTGGCTGAAGTATACCATGCCTCGGGCAACCAGGGCAAGGCCTACGATATGCTGATGAAGTACAACCAGCTTTCCGACAGCCTGAATGTGCAGGAGCATGACAAAACCACCGGTTACCTGGAAAAGCAATTCCGCCTGGCTGAAAAAGAAAAAGAGATCGCGTTAAAGGAGAACCAGTTACTGGTAGCAACAGGTAAAGTAAAAAACCGCAATATCTGGATCGCCATCGTATCCGTAAGCATCCTGGTAGTTGCCGGTATCTTCACGGGATTGTACCGGAGCTCGCGCAGGAAGATCCATATGCTGCGGCAGCAACGGGAAATAGAAAGCCTGCGGGCCATGATGGAGGGCGAAGAAAGAGAACGGAACCGTATTGCGATCGAGCTGCACGATAATATCGGGGGCATGCTTTCGGTAGCGGCCTATAGCCTGGAATCGCTTAAGGACGGGCATTACAGCCCCTCCGAGCAGGAACTGTTCCGAAAGGTAGACGATATCATCGGCAGTGTACGCAAGGAGGTACGCCGTACTGCGCATACCCTCATGCCCGACGTGCTGTTGCGCCATAGCCTGCCCGAAGCCATCCGGCAATATTGCCAGTTTATAGAAGCCGATACCGGGCTGATCATCGATATACAACAACAGGGTAATTTCGAACAACTGGACCAGCATATCCAGCTG
This sequence comes from Taibaiella chishuiensis, assembly GCF_003014535.1. Taxonomy (GTDB): domain Bacteria; phylum Bacteroidota; class Bacteroidia; order Chitinophagales; family Chitinophagaceae; genus Taibaiella; species Taibaiella chishuiensis. Next base: position 162,228 of record NZ_PYGD01000008.1, read on the forward strand.
GCCCTTTACCGTATTGCGCAGGAACTGATACAGAACATCCTGAAACATGCCGGGGCCGGCCATGTCATGGTGCAGGTGCACCTCGGCAAAGACCTGGTGAGTCTTACGGTAGAGGACGACGGTGTAGGCTTTAACCGGGACGGCCCCACAACAGGCCGCGGCCTGCAGCACATAGAACGAAGGCTGCTGGCCATTAACGGTAAAATAGCGATTGATTCGGAAGCAGGCAAAGGCAGCTCCATCTATATCGAGATCGGCGCCTCCTGATCATCCGCACCGGCAACCGTTCAGCGTTCTTTTTTATTCCCTGTTACCCCTTAAACATAACCGCCATGCAGATAAAAGTAGCCATTGTAGACGACCATAGCCTGATTGCCGAGGGCGTAAGCAATATGCTTCGTTACAATGCAGAAATGGAGATCGTGGCCGCCTACCAGGACGGCAAGGCGCTATTGGACAGCCTGCCGGAACGCATGCCGGACGTGGTATTGCTGGATATCAACATGCCGGGTATACCCGGCGACGAATTGGCCGCCCTGCTTAAAAGACAATACCCCGCGATAAAGATCATTGCGCTGACCAGCTTCGACAATATTTTCTATATTAAAAATATGCTGCAGCAGAAGATCGACGGCTACCTGTTAAAATATGTGTCCCGCGATACTTTAATGGAAGCGATCCGCATCGTATACGAAGGTGGCACCTACCTGGATGAAACCGTAAGCAGGCAGATAAAACGCGACGAAGAGATCACGAAACGCCAGAAAGAAGCTGGCACCCTGCTTACGAAAAGAGAGAAAGAGATCCTGCAACTGATTGCCGAAGGACATACCAGCAGCGAAATTGCGGAGAAACTCTTTCTCAGTAAAAGAACGGTGGAGCATCACCGCGAAAGCGTACTGGCCAAGCTGGGCTGTAAAAAAATATCCCTGCTGATTATCAAAGCTAAAGAGCTGGGTTTACTGTATTAGGTGCCTGGCCTCATCGCTGGGCGAACAATTCCTGCGGCCGGCTGTTGTTATCCGCCGGGGTTTCCGTACCGGGGTTGTATGCCCTACTCTACCCCTTTAAACCCTACCAGCCACCATGGGACAAAGAAGTTTTTTATACCTGAACAATACACAACGGGAGGTCTTTCTTTTCGAAAGCAATAACAGCTTGCCCTTCTTCTGGCTGCTGCTTACCGACCCGGCAACCCTGGAGTACAGGATACAGGGCTGGCAGGCGTTTCAACAGTTTGCGCAGGATCATGATGAAGCAGAAACAGATGCTTACCTGCAGCAGCATACCAATAGTATGGTTCTGAGCCCGGCCATGTTTACGCAAAATGCAGCACGAGGCAGGGCTTTCCTGCACCGGCATTTTCCGCATGCCCTCCCGCTCTTCGACGCCTTCGCAGACAGTATTACAACCCGGTTGGCTACAGGCGATCATATCGAAATAGATATTACCCAGTTTTCCGCTTTTTACGATACTACTGACGCCTTTTATGAGGCATTGCGTGCCGAAGTCGCCGCCATCGCCGCCGATAAGCCGGTCGCACTGCAATTTATGATGCCCGACGACCTGGTTGGCGGTGGTTCAGGTTTTGAAGGTAGCGACAATAAAGCGTTTGCCGCGCTACCCGGTTATCGCGATGCCTTACAGCGAAGAACGGCACCGGTACAGGCCCCGGTATATAAATCCCATAAAAAATCGCGGATCGTTTATATAATCCTGCTGCTGTTGTGTCCCTTCTTTTCTTTCCTGGTTTATAAAATGTACCTGAAAGAAGGGCTAAGCGTCCAGGTGATACTGACGGCATTACTGAATATTGGCTTTTACCTGTTTAGCGCCTGGTCGCTTATCGCCGATATAAAGGCTGCCAGCAGGGCACGTAAATGACCGGCACCTCATTTACCCGGAAACAATCGCCGCATCCGCTCCTGCCCGACCAGGCGCGCGACAATATAGTCTGCGCTCCATGCGTTATACAAGTAACCAAACCTCCCGGAACTTGTATCACCGCACAACACCCTACCCAGTAAGGGGCAGGGGCATCGCCTTAGCGCTCTTCCTATTACTACTACACGCATCCGCCCGGGGCCAGACCTACCTGGGTGGTTATGTCTTTTTATCAGGCGATGATACGCCTTTGTCCGGCGCATCGGTCCGGAATATGACCAATGGCAGGTCTACGCTGGCCACACCCGCAGGTATTTATTTAATCGAAGCGGAGCCCGGCGATGTCATCGTCTTTTCCTTTACCGGCATGACCGCCGACACCATGAAAGTCCGGGAGTCTTTACTGAAAACAGGTTATGATGTGGGGTTACAAACAGGCGATCACACGTTAAAAACCGTTACCGTGATCAGCAGTTACCAGCTGGATTCGCTGCGGCGGCAAAAAGAGTATGGTGTTTATTTTAAAAAAGGGCGTGGCCTGGCCAATAAACTGGGCCCGGAAAATGCGTTCGGGCTTACGTTCAGCCCGGTCAGCTTTTTTTCGAGGAAAGCCCGCAACCAGCGGCGGTTCCGGAAACGGTTGATCAGGGATGAAAGAGAGGCCTATATCGATTACGTATTTTCCCCCGGCTGGGTCAGCAAACAGACCGGCTTAAAAGATGACTCCCTGCAACAGTTTATGTACCGCTACCGGCCATCTTACCAGACGGCCAGGACACTGGACCGGCCTGCCATGATCGCTTATATCAACAACCGCTATAAAGCATTTATGCATAAGCCGGAGTAATGCGGATAAGCGCTGCGCTCCGGCAGTGCTTGTTATGCAATTGCATTATCGCATGATATACAATTTTCCATAACCGTTCTTGAAAAACTTATCGACTGCCGCCTGCTTACGATGCATTACGTCCTCACCCCGGATCGAAGTAATGACACGATACAGGTAGACCCCGTTGCCCAATAGCTGCCCATACTCATCTTTACCATCCCAGCGGTAGTCGGTTATGTTGCGGCCGATGTGCAGGTCGCCCAATTCATGTTTTTTAATCTCCCGCACGATCTTACCCGTTACGGTCAGGATCTGGATCTTAAACTGCGCGGGTATCTCCGAACCGGTCATGGTAAAGATAAATTGGGTCGATGTAGAGAACGGATTGGGGTAATTGAGCACATGGGTAATAGAAGGCTTATTCTCTACCGTAAAACTGACCTCGTATAACGGCGCAGCACCGGCAGATCCTCCCGTCTTACCCGCCACATTACCCGCCTTATCCTTGCCGGTCACGCTGAGGCGGTATACGCCATCCTCCGGCAGTTCGGGCCGGTATTCGATCCGGGCTTCATTTTTACTGCCCGCCGCAGCCGGGTAAAAACGGCTGATAGCGCCATCAAAAGGGATATCGACCGGTGTACTGCTGCCGGGGCGTACCAGCTGCATACGCATCAGGGCAGTATCATTGAGCGGCATATGCATGTTCTCATCCCGCATCAGCACTTTGATCAGCGGTTTGGCAGACACGATATCCTTATCGAGGATATGTATGCCATCGAAGGTCACGTCCAGCACAGGGCTACGGTTATCGGCCTTCATGTTCAGGTTAAGATAGCCGAGATTGTTCGGGTGGTATTGTTCGGGCTGGGCATTGTCGGGGTTGGCTTCGATAAAGAGGAAATTATTACCGGGATATGCCATGGGATCGAATTCCAGGTCGGCGATCAGGGTGTCGTTACCCTGCAATTTTTTATAGCGCTTATCGGCAAGCAAATGTGTATTGTTGGCGGCATCGATCAACCGGTAACGCACCTGCATACTATCCATAGGTAGCGGTGTCAGGTTTTCGATCGCGATCTTTAACGAGGCCTGCTGCCCCGCCGTCAGCGAATCCCTGAACTCAAAATGCGCACTGGCATTCAGTGCGGCTTCGGGTACGGGCGCATACAATACGCGCCAGTAGTCGAGTTGCGCGCTGCTACGCGCTACAGTATCGACACTGTACCAGTTCAACCGCAGCTTCGGGTATTGTGCCGCGGCAATAAAGGACAGGGAAGTATCTCTCGAAAAGCCGGAATAGAGCAGCGTTTCACCATTCAGCGGCGACAGGCCATAAACCTGTACATAGGGCACATCGGAAGTGGCATGGTCCGTAGCGGAAGTACGCCATTTCAGGCGTTTCCATTCCTGCGCAGGCCCCACTACCGTGCTGTGCATTATGCCGGTATCCGGGTAGCTGGGAAAAGTAATATTATCCAGCGTGATCTTGCTTACTTCATCCGGGCTTACCAACTGGTAGACCGGGTAGCTGTTGTCTCCTTTTTTGCGGAAGAAAGCAAATACCTTTTTTACATTATTAAAATCGTCGATCTGGTCGAAGCCCAGGTTTTTGATCACATCATACAGGGTATTACCGGCGCCGTTCACTGCCGCATCGGCCTGCCACTGGGGCGCCGTCTGGCCGTTCCACCAGTCCGAAGAGGCATAGATCAGGTTCTTGATCATGATATAGTTACCGTCGGGCACCATATTGATCAGGTCCCTGGCTTTATTGCGCGATTCGCGTGTGCTGGTCGAGAACTCGTACTGGTACCGTCGCAGCATGCTATCCCCGCTGCAGGTGCGTTGCGAGCCATACAGGCCGTCAAGCGTGTTCTTCCAGGGCTGCCCGCTTACCGAGTCGATCACCAGGATCTGTACCGAGCCGCCAAAGGCACAGCCCCATTTATCCAGGGGCAGGTCGTTCAATGTTTGCCTTACATTATCATAATCGTTTTCGGTAGGATAGATCGTTTTGTTTTCGATCTTAAGTACGTTTATTTTCGGATGGAACTTAAATTTCCGGGTTGTTGCCGGCAGGTCCATCGTGGTCATTTCATTCTTCTTATACTGGAAATAATGCGACTGGTTCCAGCCTTCCGACCCATCGGCCAGGTAGATAAAGGAGCTGTACAACCAGCTGTTTACCCCATCGACCAGGGTATCCGGTGCGGTGCGCCAGTAATACACCACGCTGTCCCGGTAGGTAATATTGGGTTTCCAATGCAGCACACCACCGCTACTCATTATCTCTGTACTTTGTTTAAGCGGGCTGTCAAAGGTCTCTGTAGTATCGATTTCCAGCTTATAACGCCTGTTGCGGGCGAAAGCATTGAGTGTCGAGGCTTTCAATACGATGCCCGGGTCATGTACAATGGCAAACTCGGGCGGGTATACCGGCACCAGGTTTTCGGAGTAGATAAACAACTGCAGCGTAGCCGCATTATTCAGTTCGGACAACTCGTCGTAGCGGTCGCTGGCATCTACTTTAACGGTATATTTATTCAGACCGATATCCAGGTTCGCGTTAACCGGTATCCTGAAATACAGGGTATCGGTATGATAAAGCCCCGTAACCTGCAGGGTATCGGTGTATACGGCTGTAGCAGCGCCCGCGCGGGTATGCTCCACCCGCACCTGTACACTGCCCTGCTCCGCTTTACCGAGGTTATAGACCACGGCTTTAAGCGTAAAGGAATCCAATGCGGTGGTCACATTTACGGGTATGGCCGACAGACCGGCCTCTTCCACGGCATAGTCCCTCTTTTCCGGGTTATACATCGCAAGGGCAGGGTCGCCCTGGTAGACCAGGCATTGGGTATGTATGTCCATATTCTGGAGATTGGCATGATCCAGCACATAGGCTATATTCTTCCGGTATTGCTCCCCAAGCGTCTTGCCATAATCCCGGAAGGAAATGCTGCGCTCCAGGTTTTGCATATAGGCCGGCAGGACATTGGTCCAGCCGGTATTGTCGCCGGCGATCATCATGATGGAGCCGCCTTTTTGCGACAACAGGTACTGTTCGCTGATCGTCTTATTGGGAGAAAGCGTAAAGATCTGTCCTACGTTACAACCGTAGGCAAAAAAGGTCATAAACCTGGGGCTGGAATGATAATTATCGGGTGCATTAAGGTTAAAGTCGAAGCCGGACGAAGAAGCATGCCCGTAAAAGGTAAGGTTGCCCACGCCCCTGTTGACCATCGAATCCACTGCATTGCTGTTGGCCTGGTCTACCGGGTCTGTAGTGGATTTAGCCACCGTGATTACCCTGCCCCCAACCAGCGTATCTTCATAAATCTCTTTACAGGCCCGGAGCGAGCTCAGCAGCGAGACCTGCAGGCCCTGGTTGGAAGAGCCGGCGATATTCAGCCCTTTTTTCTTCCAAAGCTCGGAAGCGGCTGTAGGGGTAACATCAGGACGCATGGCCGCTTCGTACAGTTTTACTTTTTCGAGATAGCCGCCGATCTCATCATTGCTCCAGGCTGAAAAACGGCCGGTCGCCAGCACCGGTTTATTATCATTATAAATGCCGGATAAAAGATTGTCGGAACCGGGATCGCCCCAGGTCGGCACCGGCGCAAACGAGTACTGGCCGGCCGTTTGCTGGTAGGTGGTATACGTGTTATATAAAATACCTTTACCGACAATAAACAGGTAAGCCGGTTTGGGCGACCAATGATCGTTGGCATACCGGATAAAATTACGGATGCTGATCGGATGGTATTCAAAACCGGACCCGAACTGATCGTATAATTCGGTTACATCTACGATTACCGGGCTGTGGCCGCCGCCACTGGCACTGCTTCTGTAGGTTTTGTAATCGCCCAGGTAATTGGGCGAGGCCTGGATATAGCGCTTGTGACTCAGCATGATATAATCACCCTGGTTAGCCGTATTGCTGTAGTCCCTGAAGGTTACGGGCTGGAAACCCGTTACCGGCGTAATGTTCGCCACATTGGACAACATCATGTCCCGGTCGGTAAAGGAATTATCCAGGTAAAACTTCACCGTGCCGCCATCTACGGTACCCGTATATAATTTATTATTGCTGCGATCGATCAGCCTGGGCGCCTGCCCGCCGGCATTAAAGCCGGTTATCTCCAGGTAACGCGCTGCAGCCGGCACCCGGAAGCCTGCCGTATTACTGAACGCACCGGAGAAGTTATAAGTGCGGGGATAACGTATAGAAAGCTCCATAACATAAAACCGGGCCTGGGGACCGGCCGCATCGGTAAGGGTCAGTACCGTATTGGGGTCGCTGAGCAGGCCGGTGGAAATATCCATACTGCGTTTGACCATATCGAAGCCGTTTACGCTCGTGTCGAATACCGTCGTGTTATTCACCTTAACCGAAAATTGGTGCTGGCTAACCACTGCTGCATGTCCCGCAAAGGAAAAAGACAGGGAGGCATTGAGGCCGCCGTTATATACCTGTGTTACCGGTATATTCAATACACTCGTCAGACCGGGACCGGGATAAGCCCAGCCTTCGCCCAGGTCGTAACTGGCGGCAAAGAAATAGTCGCCGCCCATATGAGAGGGCCCCTGGTTAAAGGCACTCCTGATCTGTTCGCCGGGACGCGCCTGCACCCAGCAATACGGCGCTGCAGCCGGGGCCGGCGACGGTATAGCATTATTGACCAACTGCAGGCGCTGGTGGGGCGTATTATCGTAGGTCAGGAAATAGGTAGCCGTATCCGAGATGAGGTTCAGCTCTTTATTCGGCTGGTAATAAGGATCGGGGTAGAGATCGGTATCGATCCTGCCATCGGCCCGGGTAGCATAGAACTCGATAAAGTCGCCGCTCCCCAAAGTACCGGGTGTAGAGGTATACAGGGGCAGCTCCCTCCCCTCTCGGAAGATAGCTAATTGGTTGCCCGTAACACCCGGCATACCCAGGGCATCGAGTTCGGCTTTAGTGATCCGGTAAATACCCTCGCGGGCTATTTTGAACTTATAATAGGTATTGGCAAACCTGATCCACTCATTGCCGTAAAGTTGCCCGTAGCTGCGGGTTGCAGTCATGCCGCCCAGCAATAAGGCAAGCATAAGCAAGGCTAAAGATTTGTAAATGAACTGGCGCATCTCTGGTGATAAACGAACGCCGGGGCGTTCCGGGGTTAAAAAAAAGAACGACAAAATCAAGGTATCCGATAACATTCATTTACGATTACAGGCGGGGCCATCGCTGTCCCGCGCTCATCATGGCGCCCCCCCGCTGCCTACCGGATCAAAGACAGGTCACCTTTCAATACATAAGACACGCCTTGCACCGAAGTGTACCGGATATGGTAAAAATAGGTACCCTGATCTGCATCCTTGCCCTGGAACGTACCATCCCAGCCCTTACCCGGATCGAACGACGCGAACACCCGCTGGCCATAGCGGTTATAAACACTAAAGAGGTAAAACGATAAGGGACAGGCTATCCTGGGTTTCAATACATCATTAAGACCGTCACGATTAGGCGAAAAGGCGTTGGGCATAAAAGGATGGCATACACACTCCACGAAACCCACCCGCACCGAATCATAAAAAGTACCGCAGCTATTGGTTACCTGCAACCGGTATACCCCGTCTTCTGTTACCGTTATGGAATCGCCGGCGCTCCCACTACTCCAGCTGTACCCGCTTTGCGTACCCGCAAAAGCATGCAGGCTCAAGGGCGCGCCTACACATAAAGTCGTATCGCCTTCGCGGATACCCGATAGCGTATCGGTCAGGGTTACGCGAAAGGAATCCACCAGGACCGCACATTCCTGTTTTTCAGTCACCCAGTAAAGGCCTGTATTCCTGATGGTACGCTCGCGCAGAGTACTGCCGTCTTCCCAGCTGAAATTAGTATAACCCGCATCTGCGGCAAGTTGTACACTATCGCCCGGGCAGAGGGCAAAAGTATGGGTCTGCTGCTCCTCCATACCCTGGCGCAGCAGCACCAGCGGTGTGCCCAGTCCCAGCCCCACTTCGCCGGTAGCCGGAAAAAACGAGGTGGCCGGCATGGCCAGGGCAATCGTATCCAGGTTACAGGCCAGGCCGGCCTGGTTGGGATCGTTGATCCGCGATATATAAGCGGTGGTACCGGGCCAGATAGGAGCGATATAGATTTTCAGATCGGGGCCGGTACGCATGCCGCCGAAATGCCCCGTGCCCAGCGATACTTTGGAATTATTGATCGATGCGGTATCCGGGTAAGTGCTTACATCGAGTTGGACCAGTTCGTAGGGGGCATTCCCGGAGTAAAGCTTACGGCTATCGGGAGAGAAGGACAAGCCATATTTTTGCCCGGTATTTTGGCGATCGACCAGGACCACATTACTGATACTGCCGGTCGCCTTGTCGAAGCCGCCCAGCTCTATCGCGCCCGCGCTGGTGAAGGTATCAGGCAGCGTATTCACGGTCATGGCGATCTTCGTCTCATCCGGCGACACCTTCATTTCGCCGCTAAAGATGCTGCGATAAATACCGGTCGACAACACCGGCGCATGAATACCCTGGGCATCGATCCGGAAGGCTTTATATACCGGCGTTGTGAGCTGGTGTACGATAAGCCAGTACGAACAACCCAAACCACGGGCAATACACATCTGCTCCGCGATACCGGAATCAACGACCCTATTTTTTTGCGTAGCGATCACATCGCCGAGGCCATTATTGAGCGACATGTCCACGATCGAGTAACGGAGATAGGCAGGCAGGAAAGGCGAAAAGATGGTTTCCTCCAGCGCGTCAAGCACGAACACATAATACTGCTGCGCGTTTTGTGGCGATTGTACAATAGCAACGCCCTGGGTACTCGAGCCGGGATACAGGGGAGAGTTGCTGCCGTTGCCTAACAACCCGTCGCCGTTGGGCATTACGTTATGAAGGCCGTTCCATACCTTATTGCCATTGGAGTAAAACAGCAGGTGCCCCTCCTTGTCCGATACGGAAGCCGCTCCTTCGCGGGTTGCGATCTGCGTTTGAAAGAACACGGGTGCACCGCTGTTGAAGTTCAGGCCGGTCTGGTGCCCGAAAACCCATTGGTTGTTTTCCTTTTGCGCGCCGGCTATCAAACAGCAGCATATACCTGCTGCCAGCAATAAAACGTATCGGTACATAGGTGATAGGATGTGTAAGGATAAGTTTGTTCCTTATTTAACGGACAAGCTTAATTTTTATTCTTTCTTTTTCCTTATAAATTATTGAACCTGTAGTTTTTATTCATGAACAGACAATTTTATCTTACCAACCCCGTGCATCAGGACTGTCGCTGCTTTCACCGGGGCAGACACGCCCTTACCCAATCCCAGATACATTTTCCACCCGCAGGACCGGTCTCGATCAACCAGGGTTTACAAATATTTACATTAAAAAACAATTAATTAATATCAGTTATTTTATGCATTTGTTTTTTATTTTCACAATTCACTTTAAAAATCGTTTATCATGAAAAAAAAGAACGTCCCGGGCAAAAAGCTCCGGCTGGAGAAATGGACCGTTTCTTCATTGAACAGTATAAAAATTAAAGGCGGCCGTAACCTGCCTGGCGCAAACGAACAAAGCGTGGAAGACAGCCTTTGCGGACTATGTTCCTACTGGAAACATTGTAACAGCCTATTACAGTAGCCGGCACCTGGTTTAAATCCGTAATCTCTTAAAGCCACAATGGACGTCGTAAGGCGTCCATTGTGGCTTTCCGGGTTTATGCTGTAAGGGGGCTGACAAAGCAGGTTTGCGAAAACCTATTTTTTCAGGGCCCCGGTATGCTTATACGTACTGATCAGTAAACCGGTAGGCGTTGCTTTCGAATCTACAAACGTAAGTTCCCGGGCATCGATAGTGTCTCCCAGCAGGCGTTTGCCACTACCCAGCAAAACCGGGTAAGTAATAAGCACCAACTCGTCGGCCAGTCCCTGGTCGAGCAATACAGAGGTAAGTGTCGAACTGCCGACAACAATGATATCGGGACCCTCCTTCGATTTAAGCCCGGCAACCGCACCGACCAGGTCTGCGCCCAAAGGCCGCACCGGGCCCCATGCCAGGCTTTCCGGCCGGTGTGTGGCCACATATTTCGTAGCCGCATTAATGGCATTGGCCATCGGGAAGTCGCCGGCCGTGGGCCAGAAGCTACTGAAGATATCGTAGGTGTGGCGTCCCAACAGGAGATCGAAACCCGGGCCATAGGCCTGGAAAAGCATTTCAGCGCCGGCAGGACTTCTGTAAGGAGTCGTCCATGCGCCATACTTATAGTCCCCATCGTGCTCGATCACGCCGTCGAGCGAAATGTGTTCGAAAATCCTGATCTTGCTCATGTGTTTTGTTTTTTTATTATCCAAAATTAATGAGACGGAACAAGACCGGCGCGGTGCAATCGCGACAATAAGCGGGTGTATTTTACCGGTTAAAAAATAAGCAGGATTACATCACAACCGGAAGCGCCGGCATTCCAGCTCATCTGGTAGTTGACGCCACTATTACAGGTAGGGGCATTCGTACTCGTAAAGACATTATAAGGCACTGTGTTGGTAAGGGCAAAATTTGCGCTTACCGGCGTAGGATCAATGCCCGAGGGGCCCCTGCCCGCAATGGCGGAAGCACAACCGGCAGTTTGCAGACCGGCCGGTGCACTACTGCTGAAACCCGGCAGCAAAGCAGGATTAGCGAAGCTACTGTTGCCCGGGGCAATCGTCATAGGACCGAAAGTAAAAGGGTAAGCCGTACCCGTGGCAGGATCGGTGATCGTCCCCGTACCGGTATACACCTGGAAAGAACAGGGTATCAGGTTTAAGATCGTAAAGGAACCTGCAAAGGTTTTACCGATCGTTACGAGCAGGAACAACAAGGATAACAAGCTTATTTTTTTCATAAGAGATAATAATGGGTTTCCGGTAAATAAAGGTTAGCGGAACAAATATATCGCTCCCCTGTTTCCTGCAAAATGGCAATGAGCAACCGCGACGCCCGGGCCGGCAACTGCGTTATTATCACGCCGGTTTGCCCCCCCGACTGTTCGCAGCGTCCCGCTACGAACAAAGAATTACATGAGTTGCAATTATTAGCCACAAAAAATAAAGTCAACTATATAGTTGACTTTATTTTTTGTACCTTTGCTTCAAATAAACAGGATATGCAATTCGATCTTATCCGGGAGCTTGGCTACAAAGCACTCGACAGCAGGTTAAAGCGGATCAGCGACCGCATGTCGCACGATGTGCGCCGGTTTTATAAAGAAATGGGCATAGACGTAGAACCCAATTGGTACCTGGTATTTATGTTGCTGCAAAAGGAAGGGGAGATCCCGATCACGGCCATTGCCGAACCCCTCGGTTATACCCACCCTTCCGTTGCCGTTATCGTAAAGAAAATGGCGGACAAGGGTTACCTGCTGGTCCGGAAAGACAGGACAGACAAGCGCCAGCAACTCGTATCCCTGTCTGACAAGGCCCTGGCGATGCTGCCGCAGCTGGAAGCCGTATGGCGCAGTTGCGAAAAAGCGATCCTGAAGATGCTGAACAAAGACCTGGCGATACTCCATCATCTCGATCATATAGACGAGGCCCTGGAAAAGAGCTCCTTTCATAACCGGTTCAAACAGGAATATCTTAAATCAAAAGGCAAATAAGGCTATCCATCCGGTAACAATAAAAAACACCATCAAAACAAGCAACCTATGCACCAGAGACCAACACCGGTGATCATCAACAAGCAAAAGCGGGTATCTCTACCGATGCTGTTGCCGTTCTATATCGCTTTGCTTTGCACTACCCTATCGCTGCGGGCAACCGGTAAGACCCATTCCACGCAAGACCCTGCAGAAAAAGTTATCGCTGAAGAAACGGCCAGGCTAATGGCTTTGCCGGGTTACCAGGCAGTTTCGGGCGTGATCTATATCCGGGGCAAGGCCCGGCATTTTCACTATGGTAAGTTGAACAACGGGAAAAAGCCGGATAACAATACCCTCTTCGAAATCGGTTCGATCACAAAAACCTATACCGGCCTGTTGCTTGCCCAGGCGGTGTACGATCGCAAGATCAACCTGGACGAAGATGTCCGGCATTACCTGGACGGCGCTTATCCCAACCTTGTCCTCGCCGGTGGCCGGCCTATTACGATCCGGCACCTGGTAACCCATACTGCGGGGCTTCCCCTGCTGATCAACTGCGCAGATATGCACCAGGCCGTTACCTGGCAGGACGATTGTTATCGCCGGTTCAAACAGGAAGATTTTTTCAATGCACTAAAAACAGTGCAGCTGATCGATAGTTCCGGCGACAACTATCATTATTCGGGCACCGGCCTTCAGCTGATTGGTTATATATTGGAGCGGGTATACCACAAAAGCCAGATGGAGCTACTCCGGCAATATGTCTTTGCCCGTTCGGGCGAGCGGCAGACCTTTTCCGTGTTGCAGCAGGAAGGCCATCCCCATATATCAACGGGCAATACCAGCGAAGGCAAACCTGCGCCCCTGATCAATGGTTTTTATACCTACTCCGGCGGCATGAAATCCACCACGGCTTCGATGCTGGACTATATGAGGATGTACCTGGAAAGCAGCGACCCGGTGGTGCAACAATCCATGGAACGACTGGCGGGTGACGCACAGCGCGGGCGGGCTTATGCCTGGAACACCTTTGCCTATGACCAAGCCGGGAAAATGCTGTATCATAACGGTGGCAGTTTTGGCCATTCCTCCTGGATAGCACTTTATCCCCGTCAAAAGGCGGGCATCTTTATCGTAACCAATGTAGTAACCGCCGATGCGCAGCGCCTGCTGAACGAGCTGTCCAACCGCATTGTCGACCGGCTCGGCATCATCGGCAAATGATTCTTATTGTCCCGGCTGCGCCGCATGATCCATGATCCGTCTTTAACTATCACCCGGCACATCGGGGATGCCATGCTCCTGCTTATTGTTCTTTCCAAAATCCAGCTTTCCGAAACGATAACTGAATGTGATCCCCAGCGAACGGAGCGGAATTAATCTTATGTTGTAAGCCTGGTAAACGTCATTGCTGATCGTAGTAACCTGCCTGACCGAATTGGCAAAGGGATTGGTGGCGGTAAAACCCAGGCTGGCCTTTTTATGCCACAATTGCTTCCTGATGGCCAGGGTATACGTGAAGAACTGGGGATTTTTGCCCTGGATATTGTTAAACGGAGATTTGTAATTACCAAAAACTTCAGCAACGATATCATGCGGAAACTGGTAGTTAACGTTGAGGTTGGCGTTACAGCTAAAGCTGTTCGTTAGCGGGTTTGCGCCCGCCAGGTTATTGATGATATGCCTGTTAAAGACCATAAGATTGGCCCTTGCACTAAGATGCGGCATTAAGGGGAAGGAACCTGAAAACATAAGACCGGTGTTATATTCGGTGCCTATATTTCTTTTATTGGTAATGGAGATGTTATGGTACGTCGAGTCACCGATAATATATTGCGGATAGAATTCGGTAAAAGGTTTTATATCCTGGCTGTTGATACGCTCCACCAGCGATACATAAAGATTACCGCCATTGCTGAATGACTGACTATACCCCAGCTCAAAATTATCGCCCAGCTCCGGTTTTAAGAAAGGATTACCGGTTGTGATATTGTAAGGATCGCTGAGGTTTAAGAATGGATTCAGCTCTTCATATTCGGGCCGCTCGATACGGTGCGTATAAGCCAGCTTTACAAAACGGCTTTCGTCCAGCTTATGGGACAGGATCAACGATGGCACATAGGTATTGTACGAAGGCACCCTGGTATCCCGGTAATCCATACTGATATCGGTATGTTCTATGCGCAAGCCGGCTTTCAGGTCTACATAATTAAACAGCGATAAAGTAGCCGAAAGGTAACCCGCATAAATATTCATTTTATAATGCAGGTTATAAGACTGAACAGGATCATCTATATAATTGCCGCCCGGCAACGAAAGACTGCTGATGCCGGTAAGGCTGCTGATATGATTAAAACTGCTTTTGGCGCCTGCTTCCAGCAACAATTTCTTGCTGAAGGGACGTATATATTCCAGCGCAATATTGTTTTGATTATTGGTGCCGGGGTTATAACTGGCGACACCCGTATAAGGCATAAGCGCTCCCTCGTAAGCCTGTTGCTGGCTATACTGCATCGTGGGCCGCCCGTAGCTGGCGTAATAATCGATATTCAGCTCTTCGCCTTCGTGCCTGAATTTATGCTTATAACTTAAGGACCATTCCAGGGAATGATTATTCATGCCACCGGTGACATCCCGCGTACTGTTGCTCCCGGATAAGACCTTGCCCTGCGCATCTTTAACCGTCTCGCTCAATTGCGTTATACCGTCGCGGCGATTCGTGAAATATCTGTACTGAAAGGAGCCTGTGAAAATGTCTCGTTTTGAAGCGGCCCAGTCAAAGCCCATACCGGCTTGCATACCTCCGCGGCTTAAGTTGTTGTAGCCTTCCTGTAATAAACGGGTCGTGGTTGCATCGGCCGCGTTGACCGAGCTGCGGTCCTGTGTATTTAACGACCGGGCACGAAGCGTAGCGTTGCCGGAAAAGAAAGCATTAAGGCCCAGGTTACCGTTACGCGCATTTAAATTGATGGAAGTATTTTCGGTCCTCGTGCCCAGCGCGCCATTGATGCTGCCGTTCATCCCTTTTATTTTACTTTCTTTCAATATAATATTGATAATGCCGCCCGTGCCCTGGGCATCATACCTGGCGCCGGGGCTGGTTATGGCCTCGATACGGCTTATCTGGCTGGCTGGTATGGCCGATAAAGCATCGGTAAGATTGTTACCGAAAACACCCGAAGGTTTACCATTGATTAAAAAACGGATATTGGCATTGCCCTGTAACGTTACATTGCCGTCCACGTCGACCGATACCTGCGGCACCTTACTGAGTACATCCAGGGCTACTCCGCCCTGGGCCGTAATATCGTTGGCCGCATTGAATACTACCTTATCGATTTTATTTTCTACAACCGGCGCCAGCGCAGAGATCACCACATCCGACAAGGTTTGTGTATTGGCACGAAGCTGTATCACAGGCAGCTTTACCCGCGGCACGCCCGGGTTGAGCGTCAGCGTATCCGACCGGTAATCGGCGTATCCCAGGAAGGATGCGGATATCCTGTATTTGCCGCCGGGTATATCTTTAATGGTAAAATTGCCCGAGGAATCCGCGCTTGTACCATCCAGCAGCTTTCCCGTCAAAACATCCTGGAGCGAGATCGTTGCATACTCAACGCCTTGGGAGGTTTGTGCATCCAGCACCCGGCCGGTGATTAATGTTTGTGCGTTTATGTCGAATCCTGCACAGGCAAGCAAAGCCAGTACCGCTATGTTTTTCATCAATTCCAAAAGGTTTTACAAAGGCAAACCTAAAAGGCGATTCTGATTATTTCCTGGAGTTGGGCGCCTGTAGCCATTTTTTATACCGGCCATTGCAAGTCAAAATGATGGAACCCCGATTCGAAGCGGTAAGTAATGCCGATACCCTGAACATCACAGATCTGCTTAATGATGGAAAGCCCTAATCCGTTACTCTGGCTATGCGCGGCTTTTTTATAAAACCGGTGGAAGAGTCTTGTATTATCCAGGCTACCAGAAACGGCAGTATTGCTGATACGAAGCATACCCGGGCACAGCCGGATCATGACGGAGCCGCCCTGTTGTGTATGCAGCGCGGCATTGGCCAGCATATTGTTGAGGAGTATATCAACCAGCTCGGTATTGGCCTTTAAAGCAGTGGCAGTAAGGTCTGCGGTAACCGTTATTCCTTTGGCATTCCAGAAGTCTTCGAACTGGACCAGTTTCTCTTTCAGGGCCGCTTCCAGGTCAATCGCCTGCACTGCGGCAAACTGCCTGTTTTCGATTTTGGTCAACAACAACAGCGACTGGTTGAGTTTCGCAAGCCGGTTAATACTGGTATAGGCACTCTTGAGGGCCAGGCCCTGGCTATCTGTTAAACCCTCTTCCTGGATAACCAGGTCCAGCTTGGAACGGATAATAGCCAGGGGCGTCTGTAATTCGTGTGCCGCATTTTCCGTAAACTCCTTTAAAATACGGTAATCATTATTGGCTTCACGCATTACCCCGGAAAGGGTACGGTTCAGGAAGCTGAATTCCTCGATACCGGCGGTAGCGAAAACAGGCACATACCCCCGGCTCAGTTTGAAATGCCCGAGCTCTTCCAGGGTCGTGTAAAAGGGCTTCCATAATTTTTTGAGTATGATCCTGTTTAAAACAACAGAACCCGAAACTATGGCCAAAAGCAGCACGAGTGTCGTGGCTGCAATTGTCTTCGTGAGCGTTTTTGTGCCTTCTACCGGTTTGGCAATATTGAATGCATAGTAAGTATCCCCGATTTTTTCTGTAAACGTCAGTTGCCGGTACGTACTTTCTTTTTGTTCTTCTGCATTAAACCGCGAAACCAAAACAAATTTCTTTTTCAGCGCCACATTTACGGGTTCATAGGTCACGACAATATCCTCGAAGAATTCAAAGCGGGGGAGCTCGTTATGTTGTTTTATAAAAACGTGCAGTTTATCCTTATAGTCATTCAGGCTCTCGTCCAGTTCATGAATAAAAAGGTTACTGATCAGCAGGTAGTAGGCTATACCGGACAATACAAATACAACTGCCATTACAGACAGGTTGATGCGATTGTATTTAGTGAATAGTTTCATAGCCGCTTATGAAGGAATACTGAATTTATAACCCATACCGTAAACGGCTTTAATATATTCCGGGCATCCCGCCTCTGCCAGCTTCCGGCGCAGATTTTTGATATGCGAATAAATAAAGTCATAGTTATCCGCCATATCAACATCATCGCCCCATAAATGCGTTACAATTGCCTCTTTGGTCACGACCCTGTTTTTATTGCTGACGAAATAAAGCAGCAGCTCATATTCCTTGCGGGTAAGGGGTACCGCCTCTTCATTATTTTTCAAAGTCTTATCCCGGATATCCAGGGTCAGGTGATCGATAACGATCTGGTTTTGTCCTGAAAATGATTTGCGGCGGATGATAGCCGCTACCCGCGCCCCGAGCTCAGGCAGGTGGAAGGGTTTAGACAGGTAATCATCCGCGCCCAGGTTGAGGCCGACGATCTTATCATCCGGGGAATTGCGTGCACTCACGATCAATACCCCATCCTCCTTGCCCTGCCGTTTCAGCTCTTTCAGTATTTCCAGCCCGCTTCCGTTGGGCAGGGTAATATCCAGTATGATACAGGCATACTCATTTAAGCATATCTTATCCAGCGCACTTTCAAATTCGTAAGCCACTTCGCAGGTATACTGCTCCAGGGCGAGGTATTGCCTGATACTATCCGAAAGGTCTTTTTCGTCTTCTATGATCAGCAGTTTCATGATGCAAAGAAAAAATCCAATTCTGTTTTTTTTCTGAAGAAAAATACGCTGCCCCGCTACAGAAAAAAATCAGGATCGGGTTTGAACTTGCTGCTTCATCTTTCAAATAACGATCATGAAAAGACAAATTGTAATGATACTGGCGGCCATGGCCTTTACCCAGGCAAACGCACAGCAAAAAAAAGAAACACCGGTAACACCCGGCAATGAAGCGAAAGCGGCGTTTAACCAGAAATTTCCGGGCGCAACCAAAGCGCGATGGGAAAAGGAAGGCGCCGATTTAGAAGTTAATTTCGAAATGAACGGCCATGAGATGTCGGCCGTATTTAGTCCAAAGGGCCAGTGGCAGGAAACCGAGACGGAAATCCCGGTTAAAGCTTTGCCGGCCAATGCAAGCCGGTACCTGCAGGAGCACTTCGCAGGACAAAAGGTGTCGGAAGCCGCCAGGATCGAAAAAGCAGACGGATCTGTCCGTTACGAAGCAGAAGTAGGCAAAAAAGACATACTCTTCGATGCCTCGGGCAAGTGGCTGAAGTAAACCCGGAGCGCGGCAATGATGTATTGCCGCGCTTCTTTTAATTTGCGCCGAACCCAACAATCCACCGGTCCGGGATTAAAGCAGAAAAGTTGGGTTTGTTCGGCGCGGTGCTGCGCTGCGAGCAAAAATGAAATGCACAGGATCACATGCACCAAGGAGGTTCATGATCGACCGATTCTGTAGGAAAGCTGTACCTATTGCTAACATTCTGTAGAATCTGTAGTAATTCTGTGATTAATTTAACCTGCCGATTACGAAACAGTTATCTAATTATTGTACTTTTCAAAAGGGACTTTTGTTTTTTCAAATCTAAATTCTTTTGCAAAAAAATTATCTGTGCAAAGGAAATTTATCGCGACTACTTCCCTCTTTTTACTCCCGTTTTTTTTAAGTGCCCAACAGCCGGGCAGGCATCAGCTGAAGGGCAGGATCACCGATGCCGCCAGCGGCGAAACACTGGTTGGCGCATCGGTCTATATAACACAACTGAACAAAGGCGCTGCTGCAGAGCTCGATGGTTCCTTCCTGATCAGGGATATCGATGCCGGCACTTACCGGCTTAAAGTGAGCTACCTCGGGTACAATACCCTGGACACCACGATAAACCTGGACCAGGACCTTAAAATAAACTGGCAGCTACACAGCAATTCAAGGATCGACGAAGTGATTGTAACCGGTAAGGCCGATGGAGAATCGGAAGGCAGCGCCAAGAAGTCGGAACAGCATGCCGATAACCTGGTCAATATTATCTCTGCCCGCGCAATACAGTTATCGCCCGACATTACCGTGGGTAATATACTGCAACGTGTTTCGGGCGTGTCCATAGAACGCAGCAGCAGCGGCGAAGGCCGCTATGCCATTATCAGGGGCATGGACCAACGGTATAACAATACCCTGATCAACGGGATTAAAATACCCAGCCCGGATACCAAGAGCAGGTATGTGCCACTGGATATATTCCCGGCAGAGATCATCGAGCGGATCGAAGTCAATAAAACACTGACCCCGGATATGGAAGGCGACGCCATCGGCGGCACGGTGAATATGGTAACGAAGAATGCGCCGGAGCAACCCTACCTGAACGCCAGCCTGGCTACGGGTTATAACCAGACCCTGCTGAACCGGAAGTATGATTACTTCCCGGTGAGCGCAATCCAAAAGCAATCGCCGTATGAAAAGAACGGTCCCGGTTATGCGGCGCAGCCTTCCGACTTTACCAGGGATAACCTTAATTTTCAAAAGAAGACGATGCTGCCCAATATTCTGGGATCCTTATCTATCGGCAACCGTTTTTTCAGGAAGAGGCTCGGGATCATGCTATCCGCCTCCTACCAGAATACGAATAAAGGTTACAGCAGCAACTTCAACCCCGACGACTACCAGGAAGGCGGATTGCTGTATATCAAAAATGCATACAGCAGGACTTACTCCGCTCAGTCGATCCGAACCGGGTTGAACCTGAAATCAGATTACCGGTTGAACAACAATCATAAAATCAGCCTGTACGCCCTGTATTGTAATTTAAACGAGGCCCAGACCAGGCTCACGACAGACACGCTGCAACCCGCGCCGCGCACGATGCCCGGTACCGGGCAGATCTGGTATTATGGCAGGGCAAAATACCAGACACAGAATATTTTCAATACGACGTTACAGGGAGATCATAAATTCTTCAATGATCACCTGGTCCTCAACTGGTCGGCAGTTTATGCCCTGGCCACCAACCGGATACCCGACTGGGCGGAATATGAATACGACGGGGGCTATTATACCGATCCGGCAACGCCCGGCACACCACCCTATCAGCACCCCAATGTGCTGCAACCCTACAACCGCAGCTGGTGGTACAATACAGACCAGGACAAGACGGGTTATATACGGCTCAGTTATAACCATAAACTTGCCGGCATACCCTTTACGCTGACTGCGGGCGGCATGTACCGGAGCAAACACCGCGACAACCACTACGACAACTACCAGTTACGCCCCATTGCCGATCCCGGTAAATCCAACCAGCTCTGGACAGATATCTACCATTACAATTGGGAGGTGTTTAACCCCTACGGCTCCAATGCAGATGCCAATAACTATACCTCCGACGAGCACATTGCCGCATACTATGCGATGCTGAAATTCAATATACACCAGCTGGAAATTACAGGCGGCATCCGTTCGGAAATAACCGACCAGAGCTTCGCCACCAATGTACCGGTAACCCAGGCCGCCAAGACCGGCAAGATCCACTACAGCGACCTGCTGCCCAGCCTTAATTTAAAATATAAACTTTCTGAGCAGATCAACCTGAGGGCATCCTATTTCAGCTCCATATCACGGCCGAGCTTTTTCGAAATTACCCCGTACCGGTACCAGGGCGACGACTGGAACGAAATCGGCAACCCCTACCTGAAACATAGTACCGCCAGCAATATCGATTTCCGCTTCGAATATTTTCCGCGCGCCAATGAACAGGTACTCGTAGGCGTGTTCTATAAAAACATACATGACCCGATAGAATATGGCTTTTCTTTTATCAATAAAAACAAGGTATACCAACCCAGCAACTTTGGCGACGCCACTAATTTCGGTTTCGAGGCCGTTTATGAAAAATACATAAGAAACTTTGGTATCCGTACCAACTATACCTATACCAACTCGGCGATCACCACCACAAAAATCCTAACCAAAATCGAAAGTAACGGGCAGGTATCCGCACCCTTCTTCCCCGAGGAGAAAAGGCCTTTGCAGGGCCAGTCGGCGCATATCGCCAATATCGCCTTATTGTACAAAAGCGTGAAACATGGTATTAATGCACAGCTTACCTGGCAGTATACGGGCAGGCGTATCGTGCTGGTATCGCCTTACTACGACTTTGATTACTGGCAAAAAGGGATGAGCATTTTCGACCTGTCGGCTGAGAAAACGATCGTAAAACACTTTGCTCTTTTTGCCAAGGTGCAAAACCTCTTTAACGCACCCTATACCGTATACATCAATCAGCCACCAAGCAATTCCATACCGGTTTCCAACCAGGTCAATGTTCCCGCCGGTAAAACCCTGGCACAAAAAGACTATTTCGGGCAGACTTACCAACTGGGTCTGCGCTATACCCTATAATCCGTTTATTAATCAACCCCTAATTTTATCAAAGTATGAACCGCAAACTGGTTACAACCTCACTGGCTGTTATCGCTGCCTGTACCGCTTTTGTTTCCTGTAAAAAAACAAACAACGACCAGACCGTTATCTCCGAGCCCCTGCAGACCATCGGCCAGGAAATTACCGATACGATCCTGCCTAAAAAAGATGCATCGGGTAATGCCATCCCGATCAAAGGCACCATGCTGGCCGGCAAAACCTACCACATTTACGCCGACGTAACCATTAACCAGGGCGATACGCTTTATATCCAGCCCGGCGTTAAAGTACTGGTACATGGCAACGGCCTTTCGCCGGCCAGCAGTCCCTGTTTTTATGTAAACGGCACCCTGGTAAGCGATGGTAAAGAATCGGCGCCCAATTGGATTACCGCCTATGAATCGGCGGCAACCCCATTATCGAACGCCACCTATGTAAACGATGCGGCCAATGACCCCGCCTTTAAAGGCTACTGGGGCGGGTTTCAATGCGGTCCGAAGGCCAACCTGCTCCTGCTGCGTTTTACACACATAGAATATACAGGCGGCCCCTGGGGCGATAATGCAGCCGATTACGGTGCAGCGCCCGGCGATCCGAGGTTTACCATTTATATGAATAACACCGGTGGTTATGGCAAGCTTATCCTTGAAGACTCCTGGTTCTATGGTGCGGTAGACGATGGTATACGTCCGCAGAACGCCTACATCAGCATTATGCGCAACACCTTTCAAAAAATGGGTAAATCGGGCGGCGAGTCCACCAATATCAAGGCCAATACCTATGGCGATATGGCCTATAACCTGACTTACGGCATTGCCACAAACGGTCTTAAAACCGCTGGCGACGTAGGTACGCCCTGTATGGTAAACATCTATAACAATACCCTGGTTAACTGCGGATACCGCCAGCTTAAACCCACCCGCAACGGATCGATCAACACAGAGACCAATGCCGGTGGTTTTATTTTCAACAACATTATCGTGAATTGTAAACAAGGTCTGCGTGTTACCTTCCAATCGCAGAAAGGCAAGCCCAGCGATACGCTGAATACACTTTACGGCAATAACCTTACCTGTATAGGCCGGGGCACGCCCATGGCTACCAACGACTATATGCTGTTTATCGAGCCCAACCAGTATACCTTAAAGATGGCCACCGACTTAAACGGTTATGTAAATGGCACCCTGGCTGCCAACGGCACCAACAATGGTACCAATACCGTTTCTGATTCGCTGAAATACGATCCTAAATTTGTGAACTACAGTGTTGCGGCAAACAGTACCGGTAGTCAATACCTGAACTACGCTATTCCGCCCGGCGCCGACTTTCACCTGGCATCTGGTTCCCCGGCAATCGGCCATGGTGTTACCGCTGCGTCCAAAGCAGGCGCATCCCTGCTGAGCCAGTATGGCTTCCCGATGCATATCCTGCCCGAGGGCGGCACCTTCGGCGCTACCATCACGCGGCCCAATGCCGACCTGGGCGCCTTCCCGGGCGATGGCAGCGGCAACCGTCATAAATACTAATCTACCCCGTTTATTATACCCTTAGGGAGGGACGCCCCGGCGTCCTTCCCCTTTATATACCGTTTATGAATGTTATAAAATTACTGATCACTGCCTTGCTGATTTCCCCTGCTGCAGCAAGGGCCCAGGGGGATACACTCCGGGTAATGACCTATAATGTTCTGGGGTATGGCGATGGCTGCCAGGGCGATATTACAGCATTGCATCAATACCTCGGTAAAATAGTGACATTCGCCCGGCCGGATATCCTGGGCCTGGTAAAAACAGCGTCGATTAAAAGTACGCCGGGCGATATTTACGGCCTGGCGCCGTATGGATTCGCCGATTCCATAATAGCCCATGCCCTGAATCCTTCCTTCCCGGGAAGGTTCAATTATTGTCCGTTTACCAATACCGCTTACAGCGATAAGATATCCCTGCTTTTCTATAACCAGCAGAAACTGGGTTATGTATCGACCACTTTAATCAACAGTTACATTACCGACTTCGACCTGTACAAGCTCTATTATAAAGATGCGCATCTGCAGACCACAAAGGATACCACTTTCCTGTACGTGCTGCTGAACCATACACAAAGCGGCAGCGATCCGGCCCAGCGGAACATGCAGGCCGCCGCGGTAATTGCCGGGCTGACAGCCAGATTCCACCATCTTCCCAACCTGATCAATATGGGTGATTTTAATACGCGTAACAGCCAGGAAACGGGCTACTACAGCCTTACCCAGGGCAATACGGAAGCCTTTCGGTTTACAGACCCACCCTTTCATGCAGACAGCATGTACCATTATCCTGCCAACTGGAGCTCCGGAGCCGGCGACTACAGTGCATGCCTCACCACCTCCACCAGGGCGCTGGCCAATGTTCCCAACACATGCGGAACGGACGGTGGCGCCAAGGGCTGGTACGATCATATATTGCTTGCGCCCTGGATCGTGGACGGCAGCAATTATACCCGGTATATCCGCGGCTCGTATCATACCATAGGTAATGACGGGCACCGGTTGGGCCTCTCCGTCAATGACAGCATGCCCCTGCCCAATACCTCGGCGCCGGCCGGTGTGATCGACGCTTTATTCCGGTTTTCCAACAAATACCCGGTGATGCTTTCGCTCGAGATGATGCCCAACACCACCGGCCAGAGCCCCGCCGACCCGGAAATAAATGCACCCACGGGCATCGGCAAGACGGAAAGCGGAACGGCAGCGATCCAGGTACTGAACCCGGTTTATACCCACATGTCCATCGTCCTTACCGAGGCCTGGCTGGGCAAAACGCTGCTTCTATCCGTATCTGATATGAATGGCAGGAAAGTGATGGAACAACAGCTAAGACCGGATAAGACCACGCTCCGCCTGCCTTTCGGGTATGCACCCGGCATTTATTCATGTTCAATATATGATGCCTTACAACACCGGCAATTATCCAGGAACAAAATCGTTAAATTCTGATTACCGGCCCTGGCGCGGCATTCCGGGGACAGGCCCCGGTTTTACCTACAGAATCTCTTCAGAATTGACTGTTATTTTGCAGCTTTCCAGGATTTTTTATGAAGGTTTTAATTATTGAAGATGAGCAGGAATTAAGCTCGGGCATAGCAGAATATCTTTCGGGCGAATTGTTCGTATGTGAAATAGCACATGATTTCGATTCGGGTATGGGAAAGGCTTTGCGCCAGGAGTATTCGTGTATCGTCCTGGATATATCCCTGGGCAACGGTAACGGTATGGATATCCTCTACCGGCTTCAGCAAGAAGGTAAGGCTGAAGGTGTGATCATCATTTCGGCGAAGCATTCGCTGGACGACAAAATAAACGGGCTTAACGCGGGCGCCGACGACTACCTGTCCAAGCCTTTCCACTTATCCGAACTTGCGGCAAGGATCAGCGCCATTATCCGCAGGAAATCGTTCGGGGGCCGCAATGTTCTTGATTTTAACGAGCTCAGCCTGAACCTGCAGGACAAAACCATAAGGGTCAACGGCAGGGATATCTCCTGCACCCGGAAGGAGTATGATTTATTGCTCTACTTCATCAGCAACCCAAACAGCGTTTTGAGTAAGGCAGCCATAGCCGAACACCTCTGGGCCAATTATACCGGCGAGCCGGGCAATCACGATATCATCTATACCCATATTAAAAACCTGAGAAAAAAAATGCTGAAAGCCGGAAGCCGCGATTATATCGAATCCATTTACGGCATGGGCTACCGGTTTAAAACAGATTAAAGTATATGAAACTCTTGGTTCGCTATAGCCGGATTAACATTGTTGTTACTATTGTTATCTACATACTGGTCAGTATTACCTTCTATTTCCTGTTTAATACCATCCTGCTGAGTTTAAACGACCGGGACCTTAAAATAGAACGCGACGAGATCCGGGAACATACCCGTAAAAAAGGGACCCTGCCCGATCTGTTACTGGAAAAGAACCAGATTATCCAGTACCGGCCCGCAGCAAGGTTTGTGGAAGGGGAAACCATTGCCACCGTGAACTCCAGGATCCTGAAGAAGCCCTTTCGCCGGCTGACCTTTAGCGTAGTCGCTTCCGGCAAAGTGTACGAGGTTAAGATTCTAAAGCCGCTGGATGAAAAATACTTCCTGCTGCGGGTCATGCTCCAGGTAACCCTGGCGGCCTTTGCCATCGTATTGCTGCTTCATTTTATCATCAACCGGATTTTTACGAAGCGGCTCTGGAAGCCGTTTTACACCAGCCTGGCAACCGTACAACAATTCGAGCTTACTGCCGGCAAGCCCGCAGTATTCCCGCCATCCGGCATTACGGAATTCCAGGAAATGAACCAGGCATTTGAGCAAACCCTGCAGAAGGCACAAAAGGACTATTACCTGCTGAAAGAGTTTAACGAAAACGCAGCACACGAGCTACAAACGCCACTGGCTATTATCCGTTCAAAACTGGACCTCCTGATCAAGGAAAATGATTTGTCTGAAAAACAACTCCGGTTTGCAGCAGGGGCCTATAGCGCCGTTCAGCGCCTGGCCCGCCTCAACAATTCCCTGCTGCTGCTTATGAAAATTGAAAACCATCAGTTTTCCCAAACGGAACGTATCGATTTAAAACAAAAGCTGGAAGAAAAGACAGGCGAATTTGAAGAGCTGATCGAAGCCAAATCGCTGCAGCTGCTGACCAGCAATTTCCAGCCAACCACCATGCACCTGAACCCTGAGCTCTGCGAAATATTGCTCAATAATTTATTCAGCAATGCCATTGAACACAATATAGAAGGCGGCATTATTAAAATCGAACTCCGCGACGGCCAGCTTACCATCGCCAATACCGGTTATGCCAACGGGGCGCTGCCGGGCGACAAGCTATTCAGCCGCTTCCTGAAAGTAAGCCAGGAAAGCCACCGGACGGGCCTTGGCTTATCTATCGTTCAAAAAATATGCGAGACTTCAGCACTGCAACTCGGGTATAACTTCCATAATGGCTTCCACCAGTTTTCTCTTAATACAAACTTAACATAGCCTGTCCGTTTACAGGGGGCTAAATACAGGAAAACTACAGATTGTGCTGATAGGTTTGCATAAAAAAACAATGACCATTAAAGTCTTTATTGCAACAACATGCCTCGCGTTAAACGCTATTGCCTCCGGCGCCCAGACCCAGAAACAGGTCAAAACAGCTTTCCCCCTGTCCGGCGATGGTAAATGGGATTATATAACCGCCTGGAATCAATACCTGTTTGTTTCACACGGCACCTTCGTTCATGTCCTGGATCAGCGTAGCGGCCGGGAGCTTACCCAGATAAAAGGATTATCCGGCGTACATGGTATTGCTATCGATGCCCGCAACCAAAAAGGGTATATCAGTAACGGGAAGATGAATAACGTAGTCGTATTCGACCTGAAAAAGTTTGAAGTGCTGTCGACTATAGCTACAGAACAGAACCCCGATTTTATTACGTTCGACCCCTTCTCTCAAACGATCCTGGCCGGGAATGGTAAAAGCAATAGTATTTCAATTATCGATGCCGCAACGATGAGCATTAAAGGCACCCTTGCTCTTGATGGTAAACCCGAAGCCATCGTTTCCGACTTCGCGGGTAAGGTCTACGTCAACCTGGAAGACAAAAATGCCATCGCGATCATCGATATTCAAAAGCAGCAACAGGAAGGCATTATCGATATCAGTGCAACGGGCGAGGAGCCCGCCGGTCTTGCCATTGACCGTGCCCATCACCTCGCATTTGCCGGTTGTGGCAACGAGCAACTGCTGATTGTGGACCTGGACAAAAAAAAGGTTATGGACCATATAAAGATAGGCGCCGGTTGCGATGCGGTTGCCTACAACACGAAGACCCGTACGATTTACGCCTCCAACGGGAAAGACGGTACACTAAGCGTTATAACCGGGGATGCGGCCTTACATTTTTCCACGGTACAGACCCTGAAAACAGAACCCGGTGCGAAAACACTGGCCCTCGATGAAGCCACAGACAAACTCTACCTGCCTGTTGCACGCAGAAGCGAAAAGAAAGGAGCCGATGGCAAACCGGTATTCGATCCCGGTTCTTTTAAAGTGCTTGTGGTTGAGTAACAACCGTAGTAAAGTTATTTATAGTAATAGATCCATGATAAGAAAGACATTTCAACTTTTGATATCGGGCTGGATGCTGGCCCTCGGCGGGTTGCATGCGCAACAGCGCACGCTCGACTACTATATCGGGGAAGGGCTTAGTGCCAGCCCGCTGTTAAAAGACCTGTCCAACCAGGTAAGCAGCAATGCCGCCGACAGCGCCCTGCTGAGGGCCACCTACCGGCCGCAGGTTACGGCCAGCAGCACCAACAGCTATGCCCCCATCATCAGGGGATGGGGTTATGATGAAGCCATATCCAATGGCAGAAATATAAACGGCGTCGTGGGTATCAGCCAGGTTATTGCAGGTAAAGACAATATCAATATCCGGGTAAATGCATACACGCTGGCTGCACTGGGCTTACAGAATAAGAAAGACATTTCGGAGCAGGATTTAAAGAAAGCGATAACCACGCAATACATCACGGCCTATGGCGATGAGCAGCAACTCGACTTCCTGCAGGAGGTATACGCACAATTACAGGAAGAAGATACCCTGCTTAAAAAACTCACCAGCGGCAATGTATACCGGCAAACCGACTACCTTACCTTCCTGGTTACCCTGCAACAGCAGGAATTAGCCATCAAACAAGGCGACATCCGGTTGAAGAACGACCTGGCTACCCTGAATTATCTTGCCGGTATTATCGACACGGGTTATGTCCGTTTAAGCCAGCCGGCCCTTACCATTAATGAGCAGCCAGCCGCAACGCATTCGATCTTCTTCCGGCAATTCCAGCTGGATAGCCTGGGCATCCTCAATCGCAGGAAACTGACCGACCTTAACTATCGCCCCAGGCTCAGTTGGTTTGGCGACGCCGGTTATAACTCTACCTGGACTACCGAAGGCTATAAAAACTTTGGATTCAGTTTCGGCTTTAGTCTATCGGTGCCGATATACGATGGCAGGCAACGCCGCATACAATACCGGAAGCTTTCCATTGAAGAAGATACCCGGAAAAATTACGAGGACTTTTATCATCGTCAATATCAGCAACAAGTACTGCAATTGCATCAGCAACTGGATGCGATACAGAGTTTGATGCCCGACCTGGAACACCAGGTCCGGTATACGGATGCTT
Source organism: Taibaiella chishuiensis (assembly GCF_003014535.1). Taxonomy (GTDB): domain Bacteria; phylum Bacteroidota; class Bacteroidia; order Chitinophagales; family Chitinophagaceae; genus Taibaiella; species Taibaiella chishuiensis. The sequence goes on from NZ_PYGD01000008.1 coordinate 191,194, forward strand.
TAATTAAAGCCAATTCAAGACTATTGGCCAGTGGCGACGTCAAAATTGCGGATATGGTTATAGCCGTCAATAATTTGCTGGCCGTTAAAAACCAGATTACCCAGAACCAGGTGGCGCGCCTGGAACTCATAAATCAAATCAATTACTGGAGCAGATAAGTCCCGATATGTATATAAAAACCTTTTTTCTCAGTATCGCGGCAGGCTGTGTTTGCCTTGTTGCCTGCAATAACAACAGCGCAGAGCCTGCTGCAGCGGCCGAACCCGTGCAGACGCCTGTTACCGTAAGCGGTATCCTGCATGAGCCGATGAGCGATTACCTCGAGTTGAACGCAACTTCCGTGTTTTTACTGAAGCACGTCGTTAAGGCCAACACCAACGGTTACCTGTCTTCGGTACACATTACGGCCGGCCAGGCTATCGGCAAAGGCATGCTTCTGTTTTCCATAAAAACAAAAGAAGCCATGAGCCTCGGCAACAGCTTAGCCGGCCTGGATTCTTCCTTTCATTTTTCGGGCGTTAACAGTATCAGGGCCGGCGCCCAGGGCTTCATCACCCAATTGGATCACCAGCAGGGCGATTATGTGCAGGATGGTGAACCGCTGGCCACCATCAGCGACAACAGCAGCTTTGTATTCCTGATGAGCATGCCCTACGAACTGCGGCCTTTTGTACCGGTTGGTAAAAAAGTGGTACTGACCCTGCCCGACAGCACCCAACTCGATGGCACGGTCACCGCCGCCATGCCCCAGGTAGACTCCTTTTCCCAATCGCAAAACATGGTCATCAGGGTAAATGCACCGCGCCCGATCCCCGAAAATCTAATCGCAAAAGTGCGGATACTCAAGTCAGAGAAAGCATCGGTAATTGCCGTACCTAAGGCGGCGGTACTGACCGATGAAGCGCAGGAGCAATTCTGGATTATGAAAATGGCGGGTAATAACCTTGCCGTTAAAGTGCCCGTAAAAAAAGGCATGGAAGACAAGGGTAACATCGAGATCCTGGACCCCAAACTGGAAGACGCAGACCGGGTACTGGTGTCCGGCAACTACGGCCTGGAAGATTCAGCCAGGGTTAAAATCATTAAATCTGTTCCATAAAACCCGGTATCAAGTGAAAAATTTCTTTGTTTCCTATAAAAATCCGCTTTCGGTTATCCTGGTCCTGGTCATTTTTGGCGGCATGTTTGCGTATAGCCGGATGCAGACTGCGTTATTTCCCGAAATAACCTTTCCCAAGATCAAGGTCATTGCCGATGCCGGCCTGCAACCGGTCGATAAAATGATGGTCACGGTTACCAAGCCCCTGGAAAACGCGATCAAACAAATACCCGACCTACAGCATATCCGCAGCACCACAAGTAAAGGCAGCTGCGAGATATCGGCTTTCCTGAACTGGAACGCGGATGTAGACCTGAGCCTGCAGCGCATACAAGCCAAAATAAACGAAGCGGGCAACCGGCTGCCCCAGGGCATCAATATCACCGTCGAAAAGATGAATCCCGCTATACTTCCGGTTATGGGGTACACCATCGAAAGCCACGACAAGTCGCCGATTGAATTAAAAATGCTCGCCAATTACACGATAAAACCGTTTTTATCGCAAGTGCCCGGTGTGTCGGAAGTAAGGATAATCGGCGGCAAGACTAAAGAGTATTGGATAAAACCGGATGTGCGGAAAATGAGCGCATTGGGCATCACACCGGATATCATCAGTACCGCTTTATCCCAGACAAATTTCATTAACGCCAACGGGTACGTTTCTGATTATAATTTCCTGTACTTATCCGTTACGGATGCCACCGTGCACACCACCGAAGACCTGCAGCATGTAGTGATAAGAAATGACGGCAAGAGAATAGTTACCTTAAAGGACCTTGCCGATATACAGGTGAATGAAGCCCTGGAATACACGAAAATTAATGCAAACGGGAAAGAGGGCATATTGGTGGCGATCATCAAACAACCGAATGCCAACCTGGTACAGATGTCGGCCGATATGGAAAAACAGGTTGCCGCACTTAAAAACACCCTGCCGGCCGGCGTTTCCATCAAACCGTATTATGTACAGGCCGATTTCGTGAAGGACTCCATCAGGAGCGTTACCGATAGTATATGGATCGGCCTTGCATTGGCTATGATCGTCGCTGTAATCTTCTTACGTTCCCTGAAAGCAAGTGCCACCATCCTGGTCACCATACCGGTTACCCTGTTCCTGACGCTGATTATACTGTATGCCATAGGTTATACCTTTAACATCATGACCCTGGGAGCGCTTGCCGCCGCGGTAGGCCTGATCATCGACGATGCCATTGTAGTGGTAGAACAAATACACCGTACACATGAAGAACACCCGGAAGAACCTACGGTAAACCTGTTGCAGCGGGCGATACGTTACCTGTTCCCGGCTATGATCGGGTCGTCGGTAAGCACCATTGTTATTTTCATCCCCTTTGTGCTGATGAGCGGCGTAGCGGGCGCTTACTTTAAAGTGATGACCAATACCATGATCATTACTTTAGTATGCTCCTTCCTGGTAACCTGGATCGGCTTACCGGTCATTTACCTTATACTCAGCAGGAAACGGCCGGCCCTTAAGGCAAAAAAGGAAATCCGCCACGACGTGAAGCGCCAACGCTGGGTATCCTATTTTATCCGCCGTCCCTGGGTTAGTTTATCATTTTGTGTATTGTTGCTTGCACTGGTAGTCGTGGTATTACCAAGACTGCAAACGGGCTTCCTGCCTGAAATGGATGAAGGCAGTATTGTACTTGACTATGCATCGCCACCGGGCACCTCGCTCCGGGAAACAGACCGGATACTGCGGGAAGTGGAAAAAATCATCCAGAAAACACCGGAAGTGGCTACCTACAGCAGGCGTACAGGTACCCAGATGGGCTTCTTTATCACGGAACCCAATACGGGCGACTACCTGATTCAGTTAAAGAAAACCAGGAACAAGACGACCAGTGAAGTGTCTGATGAGATCAGGAAACAAATAGAAGCAACACAACCGGCATTAAGGGTAGACTTCGGGCAGGTGATCGGCGATATGCTGGGCGACCTGATGACTTCGGTGCAGCCCATCGAAATCAAAGTATTTGGCAATGACCAGCAAAAGCTGCAGGCGTATGCCAAACAGGTTGCAGCGCTGGTTGCCGGGGTGAGCGGTACCGCAGATGTTTTTGACGGTATCGTGATTGCAGGTCCTTCTGTAAGCTTTACGCCGGATGCCGGTAAGTTATCCCAATTCGGACTGACGCCCGCCGGCTTGCAACAGCAATTGCAGCTCGCGCTGGAAGGCAACGTGGTAAGCAATGTGCTGGAACAGGAGCAGCTGTCGCCGGTAAGAATGGTTTATCCGGGCAACAGGACAGCCGAGCTCAAAGACCTCAGTAACCTGCAGATCTTCCTGCCCGGCGGCAAATTAATACCGGTTTCAGAACTGGCGGCAATAACGGTAAAAGCCGGCGATGCAGAGATCCAAAGAGAAAACCTCCAGTCTATGGGCGTTATTACTGCAAGGCTTGAAGGCCGGGATTTGGGCACCACCATCAAAGACATACAACAACAGATAAGCCGGAAAATCAATCTTCCTGCGGGTTATCATATTGAATACGGCGGCGATTATGCCAACCAGCAACAATCCTTCAGGGAGTTGCTCATGATCCTGGTCACTTCCAGCCTGCTTGTTTTCGGCGTTATCCTGTTCCTCTTCCGGGAGTTTAAAGTCGCGCTGCTGATCCTGCTGGTTGCCGTACTCGGGATTTCGGGAAGCTACCTGGCCTTGTTCCTGACCGGAACGCCGCTCAATGTAGGCAGTTATACAGGCCTGATCATGATTGTAGGTATTGTCGGTGAAAATGCCATTTTTACCTTCCTGCAATTCAAGGAAGCACTGGTCCATAATACGCTTGAAGAAGCGCTGGTATATTCCATTTCAACCCGCCTGCGTCCCAAGCTGATGACTGCACTCGGAGCGATTATTGCCTTATTGCCGCTTGCACTCGGTATTGGCGCCGGGGCACAGCTCCACCAACCCCTTGCCATCGCCGTTATCGGCGGCTTCGTGGTGGCATTGCCGCTTTTACTGGTTGTACTGCCTTCGCTATTACGCCTAGCGTATCAACATCATCAAACACCATTAACGGACAAGACCTGATAAAGCGTCTTGGCCCGGAAACATAACGGGAAGCCGATTGCTATCGTCCGTTTAAACGATGAGGACCTGTAACCGGGACCTATAAACAAAGCCATGCTGTATACAGCATGGCTTTGTTTTCGATTGTTTGGGTACCCTAACAAGGGTTACGCTTGGATTACGAAGAACAGCGTAACAATTACCGGGGCGGATTACACAAACATTGCGACATGCAGGAGTAACATACCGAAGCTACCGAGCCTCTTCCCCCGGTTACCCGGTCGGTAAGATGGGCGATACTTTGCTTTTCCAGGTTCAGCTTAACCACTACTTTTTTCTTTTTCATGAGGTATTTATTTTAGGCCAAATGTATCGTGAACCCCTGGTCTGCCCAATACCAAAAATCAAGGATTTTTATTTACCACAAAACCACTACGTTTAGCTGTTAAACGTAAAAAACAACATTAATAAAAACCGGCGCCGAATGCTTCGCCCGTTTTATTGCGTGTGTTCAAATGCTTTTCCCAAAAGAAACATACCTATTTTTGCCCCTTAAGAGGGCATTACAATAAGCCGCTTATTAAACTCACGGGCATTATTCATTTTATTTTTTTGCTATAAAGTATGAACAGACTCCTGTTGCTCATCGTAATGCTGGTGGTTTCTCTACAACTAGCGGCGCAGTTGCCAACCGATGTATACCAATACCACATCGATTTATTAAATGTAGCCGACAATAAAGTGCAGGTGACCCTGGTGCCGCCCAAAAACCAGCTGCAGACCGGTAAGTTTATCATACCCAGGATGGTTCCGGGTTATTATGATGCCTTGAACCTTGGTCAACATATTTCAGCATTCCAGGCCTTCGACCAAACCGGGGCACAGCTGCCTGTTCATCGCGTCGACACCAATAGCTGGTCTATAAAGGGTTTGGAGCATGTTGGCAAAATAAGCTATCAGGTATCCGGTGGCTGGGACAACCTCCTGCAACATACAGCGGGTGCAAAATCTGCCGAAAGTATATTTAAAAAAGATAGCCTCTTCATCCTTAATTACAGTTCGGTAACAGGATATTTCGAAGAGATTCCCGATAGAGGTTATGAAGTAACCCTAAAGAAGAACCCTGGATTTTATGCCTCTTCTGCGTTGCAGTATACCCGGCAGAATGATACCACAGATAAGGCCCGGGCTGTGGATTACCGCCGCCTGGTTGATGCCCCCGTAATGTACTGCATACCCGATACCACCTGGATACAGGTCGGCAATACGAAGGTCCTGGTATCTTTTTATTCTAAAGAACACCGGTCTTACTCGAAAGTCTTAGCAGCCAGACTGCAAACCATTTTATTTAATCAACAGGCCTATCTTGGCGGCCAATTGCCCGTCGACAGATATGCATTCCTTATTTACCAGGAGCAAATACCCAAAGGATTATTAACCGATGGCCTGGAACACAGCAATTCTACCGTATGCCTGTATGGTTCGACAGCTTTGGATAAACTGCCCGAAGCCCTGATCGGTGTTGCCTCCCATGAGTTTTTCCATATCCTCACCCCGCTTAATATCCATTCCCGGGAAGTACAACATTTTAATTTTCTCGATCCCGTTTTATCCAAACACCTTTGGCTGTATGAAGGCATGACTGAATATGCCACCATACATATGCCCATAAAAGAGAAAATGATCGGCTTGCAGGCCTTTCTCGGTGTGATCGAGAGAAAAATTAAAGGCATGGACGGATTCGACAATAAATTATCGATGACACTTATGAGCACGAATGCCATCAGGATGCAGGATCAGTATTTGAATTTTTACCAGAAGGGCGCTTTAGTCGGTTTATGCCTGGATATCCGCCTCAGGGAACTATCGCATGGCCAAATGGGGACACAGGAATTGATGCAGAAGCTTATTAAAAAATATGGTTCCGAAAAGGCTTTTAAGGATGAGGACCTGTTCCGGGTAATTACCTCATTGACCTTCCCGGAGATCCGCCTTTTTTTTAAAGATTATGTGGAAGACGGGCAGCCTATTCCGTTAAAAGAAACGCTGCAAAAGGTAGGGTTGGATTATGATGCAGCACAGCAAACCGTTACAGCAACCAGGAATCCCTCCGCAAAACAGCTTTCGCTGAGAAAAGCATGGATCGATCTATAAAACAGATGGAGGGATGATCAACACGGCGCCAAAACGGGGGCGTTCCTAAAACTGCGGGGAATAGTATGCATTCCATTGACGCTTTTCAGCCATTAGATTTTACGTTCCTTCAATCCTTTGGCCGCCTCGTGGCTATCGAAACCGGCAAGGTCCTTCAATGCTTGTATATCATGCAAAAGCCGGCGGGTCGTAGCATTGTTTTCCAATATGCCGATAACGGTTTTATCATCCGTCATCAGGTCTGCATCCTTAATGATACCCTGTTGCAGAGCATACTTCAACAGTGCAGACAGCTTGTCATTTGCATACAGGTATTCCGGCTTCCTGAAATATTGCCGGTTCAGCATATCGAACTTTTCCCTGAACCAATTTTCTGCTGATGCCGTGCGGAAATCAATACGGCCGGCATTTACATGCAGATCCTCTAAAAAGCTGAGGGCTTCCTCTCTGGGCAGCAGGTCTGCCATACAGAGATCACGCAGGGCATAATCAAGGCGATCGGCGCAGAGATAGGGATAAGGTTGTTCTAACAGGCCGTGGTCCCCATTAAAAACAGCATCTACGTTAAAGCCCTGGCGCGATAAAATCGCAGGAAGCTCCGATTGCAGGATAAGGTCCATAAAAAGCTCTTCATGATAATCCTCACCGGCCCTGCCGAATACTTTATCGGCTAAATGAGAAAATGCGGTGTGTGACACGTCATGTAACAAAGCGGCAACCTGCTCTTCTTCGCTTCCACCAAAATACCTGACAAGGTGCATTACCCCGATGGAGTGTTCGAAGCGGGTATGATCTATCGCCGCATCCACTAAAAAAACGGCGCCGCCCTGGTGGACGTTGCCCAGGCGCTGGAAGGTTTTACTGGCTATAATGGGTTCGAGGAAAGCAGGGATGCCGATAGCGCCGTAAAGCCGGTCTTGGTAAATCATAAGACAAAGATATAAATAATAGACGCCACCTCACGATCCCGGACCTTATCGGGATGTAAGATCAGGCAGGATTTCCGGAGCGTCTTAAAGATCTGGCCCGCAGCTGTGTTCCTATACTGTTTGTTCAATGGAAATAAACAGGGAACGTTTAGGCTATCCAGGATGATAAATATGCCGCAGTTCCGGGTCCCGGTGGGCGCAGGTGACCCCGTAAATTTTATGCCCCCCGGAGCCGCAGCGAGCAATAAAATAAGGCCCAATTAAACGAGTCGCTTTATCGGTCCCGATATGTTTCTTTGTCCTTCTTTTGCCTGATCGGAAGTATTGGTAAAAAGCACGCTTTCCAGCGACGTATCCTGCAAAGAACGTTGCGCACAGTATCCACGGCTTTCGCCATTGTTGGTGTTGTCACCAGCAATGAATGGAAAACGAGCCTGGGTATTCTTTCGTCCTTGTTGATGTTGTCACCAGCAATAAAATGAAAAGCGAGCCTGGATATGCTTTCGTCCTTGTTGGTGTTGTCACCAACAATGATATGAAAAGCGCTCCTGGTCATTCTGCTCGATCGCCAATAATTGACCAAACAGCCTATGATAAATAAAAGATCTAACCTGGTAAGGCACACCGAACTCACAAAAAAGCAATGCCGTGGCTGTATAATGGCAGTCACGGCATTGCGCACAAATCACTTAATTTAATGCTACCCTTCCGGAGCAGCTAATTGCCTCCGGGTTTCCAGTCGTCACTCAACCGCCCGAGCCACTGATGGTACATTTCATCACCCGAGTGCTGTGTAAACTCAATGTTTAGTTCATTAACAGCTAGCTCAAGATGCGTATTGCAAAGCAGCACCAAAGCTTTCGAAAGTTCTTCGCGCATGGACTCAGGCCGGCCGGAGCGGATATCACACATCATGATCGCCGCAGGCCATGGCTCATCTTCACTGCATCTCCATATCGAACCATCTCCCAGTTCCCTGATGGTAACGGTTATCCTCCGGATATCGGCCTCCATAATTTCAGCATAAGCTTTCCCGATGGCTTTTGCCAGGGCTTTCTTGGTCTCAATCGGGTAATGATTTCTTACTTCCAGTTGTATGTAGGGCATAGCTTTGGATATTTACATAAAAGATAGCCATTGTTGGTGTTGTCACCAACAATAAAATGAAAAGCGACCTTGGGTATTCTTTCGCCATTGTTGGTGTTGGCACCAACAATAAAATGGAAAACGAGCCTGGGTATCCTTTAGCCATTGTTGGTGTTGTCACCAACAATAAAATGGGAAATGCCCCCGGGTATTCTGCCTGATCGTCAATAATTGTAACCCCGAAATACCCTAAGCATCTCTTAAGCGGCTAATCCAGCAGCTGGCTCAGCGCGCGCAATGCAACAGGATTGCCCTCTTGTTGCAGAATACTTGCAATAAGGCCGGCATTCTGCGCCAGGTACTCGGGATAAAGCATCTCGATATGCAGCCCTCCGCCCCGTAATACATAACAATCCCGGGTGGTGCTTTCTTCCCAATACCGGTTAACTTCGGGCTTATCCCACTCTTCTTTCGATTTAATAACATGGATACGTGCATTAGTAACACCAGAATCCGTTTTACCATCCATATGCCTGCAATAAGCGGAAATTTTATCCCGGGTTGTCTTTCGTATGGTTTCCAGGTATTCGGGTTCTACGGAAAATAACGACCAGTCAATACTTTCAAAATAAACACGGATGGTTTCCGCCAGTTCTTCCGGTGTTTTCACTTCGCTTACCCAGGTTTTATAACTATCGATCAGGATGATGTCAGAAACCTCACGGCCCTGCGCTTCAAATGCTTTGGCCATCTCAAATGCAAAATTACCACCTGCCGAATAGCCCAGTAATAAAACGGGATCTCCGGGTTGCACTTTATTAACCAGGTCGAGATAAACCTCAGCCCTGTTATCCTGTTCCACAAAATGAAAGCAGTACAACGTATAGTCCGGCAAATACTCACCCAGCGCGGCATAGGCGAAGGAATAACCGATGGCGGGCGGGAAGCAGAAAATCGTTTTCGACCTGCCCGGGTTAACCACGGAATAAAAATCCTCTGCCGATACCTGTCCGTACTCGGCAATCATTTTTATTTTTACGGCAAGCTCCCTTACCGTGGGATAAGTAAAAGCTGTGGTTAAAGGCAGGGTCACCTCCATTTCTTTTTTAACCCGGTTCAACACCTGGATCAACCTGATCGAGTTGCCACCGATCTCGAAGAAGTTATCCGTAACGCTTACCTGGTCGAGTTCCAGTATCTCTTTCCATATCCCGGCCAGGTGCTTTTCCAGGGCCCCGGCCGGCGCTTCGTAAGGCCGGGCAGCAGCCTGCTGCTTTTGCGCAAGGGCCTCCAGGGCCATACGGTCTATTTTACGGCTGCTCGTCAGGGGCAGTTCCTGCAGGTAAATACAGAACAAGGGTAACATATAACCGGGCAGATGATCGGCCAGGAGCGCCCGCAGGGTTGCATAATTATACTCCCGGTCCGATTCGTAAAAGGTTACGATCTGTTTTTCCCCGTTGATTTCGGCAATAATGGCAGCGGCCATTTTTATACCTTCCTGTTTGCATAATGCATTTTCGATCTCTCCCAGTTCAATCCGGTAGCCTCTTAGTTTTACCTGGTTGTCGATACGGCCGATGTACTCGATACGCCCGTCGGGCAGCCACCTTCCGGTATCGCCCGTTTTATAAATCCTGCCTGTTGATAACTGCTCATTACGGATGAATTGCGCGTTGGTCAGGGCTTCATTGCCGCAATATCCCCTGCCTACACCCGCGCCACCGATACAAATTTCGCCGGGCACCAGTAAAGGCTGCACCTGTCCCTGTGCATCCAGGATCAGGACCTGGTCCCCTTTTAAAGGAACACCGATCGTGATGCGTTCATCGGTCATTTCATCCACCGAGCTCCATACGCAGGTTTCCGTAGGGCCATAAGCATTAAACACCCGGGTATTTTTGCAATTCCTGAGGATACGGAATAATTTTTCCGGCATGGCTTCTCCACCTACAATCAGTTTTTTCAGGGGTTGTACCCAGTCGCTGCCAAAGCGTTCAAACAACAATTGCAGCCGGGACGGTGTGGATTGCAGCACGGTTACCCCGTGTTGTGTTATCAGTTCGGTTATCTTTTCCAGGTCATTGGCTTCATGATCATCCGCCAATACGATACAAACGCCGGAAGCCAGGCAGCATAAGGTATCCAGGATGGACATATCGAAGGTAAGGTTGGCCAGGGCAAGCAGTTTATCGCCTGCTTTTATCCCGAATACGCTTTCCATATTCTGGTTAAGCGCCACAACGTTACCATGTTCCATCATTACGCCTTTGGGGTTACCCGTCGAGCCGGAGGTATAAATGATATAGGCCAGGTCTCCCGGATCTATAGCGGCAGCCGCGAACAGCCCATCTTTGATCCGTTCCCTTTCTTTATGCAGGTTCAATACAGGCAGCTCCAGGTCGTCCTGGTCCCGGTCGGACACAACCAGGCAGGCCCCACTGTTCTCCAGGATGTAAGCCCTCCTGTGTGCAGGCGCATAAGGATCAACGGGTACAAAGGCGGCGCCGGCTTTCATAATGGCCAGGTGGCTGACGAGGACTTCAGGCGTACGGGGCAACATCACCACCACGCGGTCGCCGGGCTGTACGCCATAGCTATTTACCAGGCAGGCGGCCAATGCGTCTGAGCGGCGATCCATCTCCGCAAAGCTTAAGCTTCCGTGACTACGGGTTTCAATAATAATATCGCCCGGCCTTTGCTTTACCTGTTGCGCCCAGAGTACGGGCAGACTCAACCCCGGCGTCGCCGCTTCGGGAACACCGCCAAAACCGCTTAGTAATTGGCATTCTTCCTCATCCGGCAACACAATATCCCGGAGTGTTACAGCGGGATCGGCCAAAACCTGGCGGACGATATGTACATAATGTTGTATCCACCGCTCAACCGATGCCGCAGTGAATAAGGCCGTATTGTAATTGATCAGGATCTTGATCTGCTCCGGCAAGCGGGATACTTCGAAAATAAGATCCATCTTAGCCACGGAACCCGGCATGCTAAACGGCTCTGTATCCCAGCCTTCGGGCTCCTCCTGTTGTTCCATGTCATCCGCATAGAGGAACATGGTATCGAATAGTGGATTGCGGCTGGTATCCCTTTTCAGGTTGAGCGCATCCACCAGTTCTTCAAAAGGATAGTCCTGGTTTTCGTAAGTAGCGAGGGCATTGTCTTTTACTTCCTGCAGGAATTGCCGGAACTGCTTTTCTCCTTTAGGATAATGTCTTAAAGCCAATGTATTGACGAACATACCAATCAGCGGCTCCAGGTCGGCATGGTTGCGGCCTGCTGCGGCAGTACCCACGATAATATCTTCCTGGGCGCTGTATTTCGATAAGAGGATGTTGTAAACGGCAAGCAGGAACATGTTTAAGGTAACGCCGCTTTCCTGCGTGAATGCAATCAGCTCAGATGCCAGCACCGGATCGAGGTCAAAGGAGGCATAACTGCCTTCGAAGGTCTGGGTTAATGGCCTTGGAAAATCGGCAGGCAGGTCGAGTACGGGCAAGCTGCCTTTAAACTGCTCTTCCCAGAACTGCTGCTGCGCCTGGATCGCCCCTGTTGTAAAAAGGGATTGCTGCCAGGCAGCAAAATCTTTATATTGAATATTAAGTCCGGGGAGCGGTATACCCTGGTAACCTGCCATTACTTCCTGGATGAATAAGTGCATAGAAACGCCGTCGCCAATAATATGATGCAGGTCGAACATCAGCAAATGCCGGTCCGGCGCTACTTCCAGTACTTCTGCCCGGAACAGGGGCGCCTGGGAAAGGTCGAATTTGCGGATAAAACCGGCCACTACGGCCCCAGCCTCTTCTTCTTTACCAATGCTATGCTTTAACCGGAACACGATATCTTCCCGGATAACCTGTACCGGTTTATCCTCAACAATCACAAAGGCGGTCCTGAGACTTTCGTGCCTGTCGATCAATTGCTGAAACACCGCTTCCAGCCTGGCGATATCCAGTGCACCGTTGATCCAGAAGCCTGCGTACATATTATAACTGGTCTCGGCCCCTTTAAAATGGCTGATGACATAAATCCTTTTCTGTGCCGAAGAAAGCGGGTAATAATCCTGCTGTTCAACCGGTTTAATGGCGCTAAAATGACGGCCCATAGCCTGGTCTATATGTTTTGCCAGGGCATGGACGGTAGGATAGCTAAAGATGTCTTTCAGGGAAATTTCCACGGCAAATATTTTCTGTATGCGGGAAACCAGGATCATGGCCCTTAAAGACTGCCCACCCGATTCGAAAAAGTTATCCGATATACCTATGTTTTTCCGCTTCAGGATATCTTTCCAGATGTCAAGCAGGCTTGTTTCCGTTGCTGTAGCCGGCATATCGGCCGCAGCCTGCTTTTGATCCAGGTAGTGCAAGGGATCCGGCAAAGCCTTACGGTCTACCTTACCGTTGGCTGTTACCGGAAGCTGTTCCAGCCGGATAAGGTGCGCCGGCACCATATGGGCGGGCAACTGTTCTTTCAAACAACGGGTAAGGCCAGCTGTATCCATCCCCGCCACGCCGGTATACCAGCCGATCAGTTCCTGGTCTTCCGCGCTGCCATAAACGGTCACTACGGCATCTCTGACCTGTGGCTCCCGCAACAGTACACTTTCAATTTCCGCCAATTCTATACGGAATCCCCTGATCTTAACCTGGTCATCATTCCTCCCTAAAAACTCGAGGTTACCGTCCGGCAGCCACCGTACCCGGTCGCCTGTTTTGTACACACGCCCGGTCCCGAAAGGATCCGGGATAAACCGCGCGGCCGTAACCCCTGCTTTATGCCAATACCCGCGGGCAATACCTGCACCGCCGATCCATAATTCGCCGGGTACGCCTACCGGGAGTAAACGCTGACCGGAATCGCATACGTAATAATGATAATGTTGTAACGGCTTGCCGATAGGCGTATTGCCTGATGCCGGCACAGCAGCTGCTTCCGTTTCATAAAAGCCGGAGTCGATACAGGCTTCGGTAACACCGTAGCTGTTGATGATCCGCATTACCGGGGCAAAACGCTCCAGCAGGCTCCGGAAGCGGGCTGCGGGACAGCTGTCGGAACCCAGGATCAATAATTTAAGACAGCTGATATCTTTTTTAAATTCATAAACGTAATCCATCAAAGGCAATACCAATGCCGGCGTAGATTCCAGGATATTGATACCATGTTGGATGATGAGCCCGTACAGGGTGGGCACATCCAGCCGGGTTTCGGCAGGACAAATCACCAGGCGGCCGCCATTGGTCAATGCCCGGATCACATCGCCGGTGAATACATCGAAGGAAAAACTGGCCATCTGCAACAGGCGCAGCTCGAAACGGTCCAACTGGTAAGCTTTACGCCAGGCGCCGGCAATATTGGCCAGGGCGCCGTGTTCCATCATTACGCCTTTAGGTTCGCCCGTGGTACCCGATGTATAGATCAGGTAAGCGAGCTGGCCGGGATTAAGCTGCTGCTTTACGTGCGTGGCGGGATCAGCAGCAATTTGTTCAATAGCTGCGGCAGCCTCCGGCTTGTCCGCCAGGGATTCATTGACCAGTACCATTTTGGCCTGGCTGTCCTGCAGCAGGTAAGCAATCCTGGCTGCAGGGTAACCCGGATCAACAGGCAGGTAAGCAGCGCCCGATTTCAACACACCCAGCAAACCGATCACCATCCACTCCGAACGGTCCAGCATCAGCGCTACGATGTCGCCTGCACCGATTCCGTTGTTTTGTAACCAGGCGGCAACGGTATCAGATGCCGTATGTAAACCTGCATAGGTCATCCTGGTGTCGCCGAACACCAGGGCGATATTCCCGGGGTGTGCCTGTACCTGTTCTTCAAATAATTCCAGTATATTTTTCGTCTCCGCTGCACCCTCATGCGTACCAAATGCAGACAGCTGGCGGATTTCAGACATTTTTAAGTATTGAATATCGTGAAGCTGTTTATCCTCCTGCTGCAACACCTGCATCATAACATGGTATACCCGGTCCAGGAAACCCGAGCCATTAAATATCCTTTCGTTATAATCAAGCTTCAGCTCAAAAGTCGCTTCCAGCTCGCGCACACGAAGCTCTACCTGGTTGTCGAGGATATGGTAAACCTGTTGCAGCGGCCCGGTTGCCGACACTGTTCCCGGTATAATAAAGGGCTGGTAATTGTAGAAAAAGGACAAAGGTTCTGCGCCGATAAGCCGGTCCTGCAACGACAGGGAAATATACCGGAAAGCTTGCGCTGCCTGCTGCTGTTGTTGCAGATGACTGCAGAACCCGGGGAAGGTAAGCGCTTCTGTAAACCAGTCGGCCGCTATCAACATAGGAAAGCAATAGGAAAGAACGCCGGGCATACCAGACTGTGCCGGGCTGCGTCCGGCCCTGTTCTCCCGGATGCAAAAATCCTGGTCAGCCGTGCAATAGTAGCGGGTCAAAAGAGCGAAGATGGCTTTAAAGAAAACAGGGGGCTTCAGCTGCCATTGCTTGCAGTACTTTGTAATAAGCTGCGCATCGCCCGCAGTAATCAATAGCCGGCCGGCAATAGCGTTGTCTGCCGTGCTTAGCGCTCCGGCATAGGACAAAGGCTGTACCTCTTTCAGCGTCTTTTCCCAAAAGCTTTGAACAGCCGGCGTATCAAACCGGGACAAGTGCTGAAATACATAATCCCGGTAGGCATACGGTTCCTGTACCGGACCGGTGCTTATGCCTTTACGAAGATCCTGGTAAGCCCTGTCTATCTGCTCGAGAAGCAGCTTACTGGAAGTGCCGTCCATAAAGAGGTGATGGGCGCTGACTGCAGTAACATAATGCGCATCGCCTATGCAAAAGAGATAATGCCTGAAAGGAGGCTTGCGGACATCCTGGTCTTCATCCCCATATTCTTTTACCAGCGCCCCGATGGATGAGGCTGCAGTTTCACTACGGTTTACATTGATGAAGGAAAACTGCGGTTGCATTTCCCTTTGCACAGCCTGGAACAGCATAGCGTCTTTAGCGACAACTACGGAGCGCAAAACAGCCTCCTGTGCGGTAACCCGGGCTATCGCCTGCTCCCATAAATGAATGTCGATATTTTCCCTGATTTCAAAAAACACCAGCAGGCGCATACTGTGCTCCGCGGGCTCTCGGACACTGGTCAGGTAAATGTCCCGCTGGGTAGTGGTCAGGGGATAAGCCACTTCAAAGTCATCCATGTTGATATCCAGGTATTCGAATAAAGCCTGCTGATCTACGCCTGCATCCAGGTACCGCGCTACACCGGTCCCTATTGCATTTGCAGGTAACAGTCCCCGCGCGGCCGGGGTTTCATCCGGGGCCTGTGCGATCGTTTCCAATATGGTGAGATACCGCCCGGCCATCTCCACAATGGTCTCTTCCCGGAACAGGCTTTCCGCGTAATTGAAAAGCATCAGTAACTCGCCGTCGGACTCGGTAATATCTACCGTAAGATCAAATTTTATACTGGCATAATTCAGCGCTAAAGGCGTCAGGGCAACGTCTTCCAGCTCGAGTGCCTGTATGTCTATATTCTGAAATGCAAACAACGTATCAAACAGCGGGTGATTCCTGCTTGCAGAGCGTTCCAGCTCCAGTTGCTCCGCAAGCTCATCCATCGGATACAATTGATGCTCCATGGCTTCAAAGAAGGTTTGTTTCACCTGCCCCATCAGGGCGGCAAAGCTCTGCTCCGCGGTTACCCTACTTCTTACCGGCAGGGTATGCACGAACATACCGATCAGGTGATCCAGGTCGGGATGGATACGACCGGCAACCGGTGTTCCGATAACGATATCACTTTCTCCTGTATAGTACGCCAGTAAAAGGTTATAGGCGGTCAGGGTCAGCAGGAACAAAGTACTCTCTTCCCTGCGTACAATGTGCTTCAGCCGGGCAACGGTCTCTTTGTTGAGGGTAATTCTATATAATCCTCCTTCCAGGCTTTTCTGTTCCGGCCGGGGAAAATCAAAAGGCAGGTTCAATGGCTTTGGTCTTTCGCTGAAGATTTGTAACCAATGCTGCCTGTGCCTTTCGAAGGCCGCTGTTGTACGGTAGTCTTCCAGCCATACCGCATAATCTTTGTATTGTATCGTCAGGGCAGGCAAGCCGGCGGAGGTATAACAGGCAATAATCTCTTTAATCAACAGGTCGATGGACAGTCCGTCGGAAACGATATGATGCACATCAATCAGCAGTACATTTTCGGCCTCCGCCGTTTGTATAAAGGCTACGCGGATCAGGGGCGGTTGCGCCAGGTCGAAAGGCCGTACAAAACGGGCCATTTCTGCTTCCAGCGAGCCTTGGGCCTGTATCACGGGCAGCCCGAAAGCAAAAGAATCAGTAACATACTGAACAGCCCGGTCGTCGATAAACCGGAAGCCGGTCCTTAAAACGGCATGTCTTTCTATGATGTTGCGGAATGCAGCTTCCAGCCTCGGGATGTCCGGATTGCCGGATACCAGGAAGGCAGAAGGGATATTATAATTGATGGCGTCCCGGTTCAGGAGCCAGCTCAGGTAAATACCCGTTTGGGTAAAGGAATTGGGGTAATAAGGCGCTGCAGGCGCAATCGGGATTTCAAACTGCCGGGTCTTTTCCGCCTTTTGTATATAACCGGCAAGCTTGCGCACGGTACCACAAGAGAACATCTCGCGCAAAGGAATTTCGACCTGGAAGTCGCGCAGGATCATGGTGATCAACTTTGCTGCCTTTAAGGAATGGCCACCCAACTCAAAAAAATTATCGTTTACCCCGATCACGCTTACCTGCAGCAAATCGCGCCACATATCCACGAGTTGCGCTTCCTGTTCGTTTGCGGGCTCGTCCTGCGCTTCCAGCCTGCGTACTGCGTTTTCAGGCCGCGGTAGTTTGCTGCGGTCCGTCTTGCCATTGCTGGTTACCGGTATCTTATCCAGTGTTACAAACCTGGCGGGGATCATATATTCGGGCAATAAACCCGATAAATAAGCGCGTATGCCCGCTATCGTGATCCCGGGCGATTCCGGCACGAAATAAGCGCAGAGATACTTGCTGCCCATATCATCATCAAAAGCGACAACAACGGCTTCCCTGATCAAGGCATATCCCAACAACGCCGATTCCACCTCGCCGGGTTCCACGCGATGTCCGCGTATCTTTACCTGGTTGTCCTTACGGCCGATGAATACGATATTACCATCCGGCAGGCGGCAGGCCATGTCGCCCGAACGGTACATTTTTCCTTCTGTACCGAAGGGATCAGGTACAAATTTATCCTGGCTCAGGGCTTCGTTATTGAGATAACCTTTACTTACACCCGCACCCGCTATGCACAATTCTCCCGGCACACCAAGTGGTACGGGGTCCAGCCGGTCGTCGAGGATATAGATGCGGTAATTGGGCAAGGGCGTGCCGATAGCAACATTTTCGCCCAAAGGCGTTTCTGGTTTATAGTTCAGCATGCAGGCCATAACCGTTGTTTCGGTGGGCCCATAGGCATTTACGATATCCAGGCCGGGAATCAGCATACTGTAATCGTACAACAGGTTATCCCTGATCGCTTCCACCCCTACAAACAGGCGGTTAAGCCGCAAGACAGCGCCGTACGGCTTTAAACAGGTATAAACATCTTTCAACAACACGGGCGGGATATAGGTATACGTAATGGCTTCCTCCCGGATAACGGCGGCGAGTTTTGCCGCATCAAAAACCTGATCCTTGTCCAGCACGACCAGGGTCGCACCACTGGTAAGGGCGACAAAAATCTCTGCGATGCTGGCATCGAAAGCAATATTAGCCAGGGCCAGTACCCGGTCGCCGGTGCCAAAGTTGTTTTTAAAACGGCTTTTATACCCCAGCAGGAAATTGGTCAGCCCGTGTTGCATCACGACCACGCCCTTGGGTTTACCGGTGGAGCCTGAAGTATAGATAACATAAGCCGGGTCGCCGGGGTCGTTGCTCACCGTAATATCCGGGGCAGGCAAAGAGCCTTCTTCCCTTGTCCTTTCGTCCAGGAAGAAGAGCCGGTCGGTATCGTTTTTAAAAAGCTCCGGCCGTGCCCGGAAAACAGCCCATGTAGTAACGATGATGTCCGAGCCGCTGTCCTGCAATATATAATTGATCCGGTCGTCCGGCAAATCCGCATCTACCGGTACATAAGCCGCGCCGGCTTTCCATATACCGAGCATACCGGCAATCATATGCTCCGAGCGGCCGCAAACCAGCGCCACCAGGCTACCGGGCCCTTTTCTTTGCTCCCTTAAGTAACGAGCCACTTGTAACGAACGTTGCTGTAATTCGCTGTAGGAAAGCATTTGCCGGCCAAACCGTACAGCTTCCTGTTGCGGGTATTGCCGGGCGTGTTGTTCAAACAGCTCGCTAACGGTCTTATCCTTTCCTGGGAAGATGGTCGTCGTATCATTAAAGGTTTCGATCAACAGGTGATGCTCCCCGGGCAACAACAACCTGATCTCGCTAAGGGTTATACCCGGTTGTTCGGTAAGGAAAGAGAGCACACGCATAAAGTGCGCCCCCAACTGACGAATGAACCAGCTGTCGTAAGTTGCCGCATACTGGATCTCCAGTTCAAAGGTGGTTGCTGTTTTACGGATATGAAAGGAAAGCTTCGTTGCCTCCGGGTAAACTGCGGCTCCTGTCAGAGGTTCATAACTGAGCGCGTAGGTAAACAAGCTGTTGTAAGCGCCGTAAAGAGCCTGGTATTGTTGCCTGAATTTGTCGCCATCGTATTGTTTATGATGATAGCTTTCCTTTAATTCGCGCTGCAGGGATAAAAGCAGGTCGCGGATAACCGTGTCGTGGCTGAGCATTGCGACCAGGAACATGGTTCCCGTATCTTCCGCTGCTTCCTTAAGCAGGGGCGCGGGACTGGCTACGCGGATATATTCGGCGGCGGTATATTTATAAACCAGGATATGAAACGCAGCCAGGAAACAGAGATAAATACCCGGCTCGCTGTCGTTGCTGATTTTTTTTATAGCTGATGCCTGCTCCTGCCCAATCGGGAAAGACAAGGATGCGCCTGCAGCATGCTGTAGCGTGGCAGGGGCCGTAGCCCTGATTTCCTGCGGTCCGGGCCGGCCTGTTTTTTCCAGCCAGTAATCCAATGCAATTTTATGTTGAAGGGCCTTATTCATGCCTTAAAATGTTTTTTATTGAATAATCATGTTTCCGCGAAAACTGCTTAAAAGTTGAAAGCAAAGTCCAGGCCCGTCGTTTCGTCGATGGTCTCCTGCGCCAGTTTAAAAGATAAGTTTGCCAGCATCTTTTCCGGCGTTGCCAGTATATCCTGCAACAAAACAAGAAAACGTTCTTTCATCAGCAGTATGGTCTCTGCTTCAAACAAAGCGGTATTGTATTCCAGTTTTACCGGCCAGTTGCCTTTTGCTTCGTTGATTTCGAGCACCAGGTCAAACTGGGCCGTACCCGTATGCACCGGGTAAGGCGTTATACAAAGATCCCCGAGACGGATATCCGGCAGCTCGATATTCTGAAGCACGAACATGACATCAAAAAGCGGGTTACGGGTCCTATCTTTTTTCAGGTCCAGTTTATCTACCAGCAATGCAAAGGGATAATCCTGGTTCTGGTAAGCATTCAGCGCATTTTCCTTTACAGCGCCAAGCAGCTGCAGGAAGGTATGATCCGCTGCCGGCTTATTTCTGAATACCAGGGTGTTCACGAACATACCGATCACCTGGTCGAGGTCGCCATGCGAGCGGCCGGCAATAGGAGATCCGACCACGATGTCTTCCTGCCCGGTGTATTTATGCAACAGTACATTGTACACACTTAACAGGACCATAAACGGCGTACTTGCTGTAGCAGCGGCCAGGGCCTGCACCTGCTGTACCAATGCCACCGGCAGTTCAAAAAGTAATTTATCGCCCTCGAACGAAGGAACGGCGGGACGTGGTTTATCGGTATGGAGCTGCAACAAAGGCACACCGGAAGCGAACTGTTGCAACCAGTAGTTTTCCTGGGCTTGCATCAGGCCTTGCGCAAACGCTTCCTGCTGCCATACCACAAAGTCTTTGTACTGGATCCTCAGGGGCGGTAGTGTCTCGTTATGGTACAGCTTTACCAGTTCGGTCAGCAGTATACCTAAAGAAACCCCGTCTGAAATAATGTGGTGCATATCAAAAAGCAGCAGATGCTTCTGCGGTTCGAGCTGCGCCAGGCCCACCCGCATCAAAGGCGCATGATTGAGCTCAAAAGGCTGCAGGAATTGGCGGATCGCGTCTTCCGGGTCTTTAATACCCGTGATTTGCTGCAGCTTAAATACAATTTTATCTGCTACAAGCTGCACCGGCCGGGCATTCCGTTCTCCGAAGCTTGTACGCAGGCTTTCGTGCCGGTCGCATAAAGCCTGGAAAGCCGCTTCCAGCCTTGTTATATCCAGATCTCCAGCTAACAGCAGAAAGGATGGGAGATTATAAGCGATGCTTTTTTCATGGCTCTGGTGGATCAGCCACAAGCGGCGTTGCGCCTCCGATAACGGATAGTAGTCGCTTAATGCAGCAGGTTGTATTTCGTTGTAGCTTGTTTGTTGCGCGCCGCTTTCTAGCAGCGTTTCCAGGCCCCGGGCTAAGGACCGCACGGTAGCAAAGGTGAAAATATCTTTAAAGATCAGCTTTACGCCGAATTCCTTTTCCAGGATGGCAATCACCTTTGTAGCCATCAGGGAATGGCCGCCCAGCCTGAAGAAATCGTCCTCCAGCGAAAGCTCCTCCAACTTGAGTACCGCGATCCAGACAGCGGCAATTTTCTGTTCCATCGGCGACCAGTCTTCCCGGATAATTGCCCGCATATGCTCCGGGTCTGCATCCGGCTCGGGCGCCAGTACAGGTAAAGGCTGCTGCTCCGGGCTGTCTGCAGGTGCTGTTTCCTCCTGGGACAAAGGCGCTTTAAGCCAGCATCGTGTTTTATCAAAACTATAAGCAGGCAGGTTTACTTTGCGATAACCATCAACTGCTCCATAAAACCGCGCCCAGTCGACCGGGAATTGCTGCAGGTATAAGGCCTGAACGATCTCCAGCGGATTGGAAGCGCAGACTACGGTATACAGGAATTCTTTATCCGGGTAATTAAGTAACTGCAAACCGCGGGACAGGCAACCTTCCGGTCCTAACTCGATAAAAGCAACCCTACCCTCTTCTGTTTCACGCCTTACCAGACCTGAAAGTTTCTGATCAAGACCGGCAACAGCATGGTCTTCCAGGGTACAGCTTGCCAGCGCCTCTTCCAGTGTCATCTCGTTTAACAGCACAGCCACCACCAGGTCGCCATTGCCGGTACCTAACAAATGTTCGGTACCCAATCCCTTTTCTTCCAGGACGCGGTACAAAGCATACTGCAGCATAAAGCGGTTGATGGCGGTATTGGTTACACCGCATAACGCTTTACACGCGGTTATATATCTTCCCATATCCGGGTAACGGCCGGTACAGGCTTGCAATTGATCATCTGCCACAGGACCATCGCCGGAAAAAAGAAAGACTATTTTCTTCAGTGCTTCGGGCACATTGCTGTGCTCCGGCTGCTTTAACTGCCGGATCAATGCTGCTTTATCTGCGGCTACAAACGAGGCCCGGTAAGCGTAGTGCTTGCGTCCATTGTTCAGGGTATAGCTGATATCGCTTAAGTCAGCAGTATCGCTTTGTTCCAGGTAAGCGGCCAGTTTGTCGCGGTATGCCCTAAGACTGGAAGCTGATTTTGCCGAACAGTTAAAAATAAAAGGCCCCGGAATAGCATCCCTGACTGGCATTACCGGGGCTTCCTCCAGCAATACATGGCAATTGGTACCGCTCAGGCCGAAGGAGCTGACGCCCGCACGCCTGGGATATGGGGCATCCCAGTGCTTATAGGTATCGTTCACATACACTACCGAGCGTTTAAAATCAATAAAAGGATTAGGCTGATCAAAATGAACGGAAGGATAGAGCTCCCGGAAACGCAGGGAGAGCACGGCTTTGATAAGGCCACTAATGCCCGCGGCACTGCCCGTATGGCCGATATTGCTCTTTACAGAAGAAACGGCGCAAAAATGTTTTTTACCGGTAAGACCTTTAAAAGCAAGATCCATACCGGCGATTTCGATCGGGTCGCCCAGTTTGGTACCGCTGCCATGGGCTTCGATATAACTGATCGTTGCAGGGTCTATTGTACCTTTCTCCCAGGTCTTGCGGATCACTTCCGACTGCGCCTGGCTACTGGGCGCCGTAAGGCTTCCCGACAACTGGGCATCCTGGTTGGCGGCCGTACCTTTGATAACGGCGTAAATAATATCGCCATCGGCAAGCGCCTTATCCAGGGGCTTGAGCAATACACAACCCGCTGCTTCACCCGCGCCTGAGCCTGCTGCGCTTGCCGCAAAACTCCGGGTCCGGCCATCCCTGGACATAATACCCAGGTCGGGGCCGGTGTTCTGTTCCGCGGGGAACAGGATAAACCGTATCCCGCAGGCAAGGGCATAAGCTGCATCGCCGATCAATAGCTCATTACAGGCCATATGTACCGCCAGCAAAGAAGAAGAGCAGGCCGTATCCACCATTAAAGCATTGCCCCTGAAATTGAAAAACCGGGAAACCCTGCCGGCCGTAGTGGCATTGGTTGTGCCGGTTACGAGGGTAGGATCAAAACGCTCCGCCAGCTGTGCGTAATCCTGGTCGGTATCGCCTATAAATACGGCTGTTTCGCTGCCGTTAAAAAAATCGATGTCATAACCTGAGCTTTCCAGGGTTTCATAAATCACCTCCATCAATATACGCTGATGAGGGTCCATATATTCGGCTTCGGCTTTGGAGATCTGGAAGAATTTGTGATCAAAAAGATCGATGTCTTCCATAAAGCCGATGGGCATATATTGCTTGCCCGGGGCCATGGTAGTCGCCGATTTTCTTGTTGTTGAAAATTCCCTGACGTTGTCCCTGCCCGTGGCCAGGTTTTGCCGGAAAGCGTCTATAGTATCGGCTTCCGGGAATCTTCCCGCCATTCCTATGATTGCAATATCTTTCATCTGTATATTTTTAAACACAGCGCTGCTGCGATGTTTGGGTCAAATAGTGATATACCTGCCGGTGTAACCTGTTACAGGCGGCTTTATTGGTCTGTGGATACTTTGATATAATCGGGATAAGGAATAAAGTCCGGTAAAGGATGTTCCAGTAATACGCCGCCGTTTTCGAGTGTACCGGCTTCCGTAAAACCCGCGAATTTATAGGTGACATACATCAGCCGGTTGCGGTCGGTGGGCAGGAACTCGGCCTGCAGCCTGCAATCCTGCGCCTTCGCCAGGTTCATAATGTAGTTAAGCAGCACTCCGCCTACCCCGCGGGACATTACCCTGCAGGACATCAATAACAGCTTCAGCGTCCAGGTCTTATCTTCGACAGCTACCATAGCCACGCCTATCTTTCCATACGAGCCATACTTATCGGTGAGTTCGGAAACGAAAAGGTGATGATGCGGCGAGCGGAGCAGGACTTCCAGCTCGTCGTAGGTATAAGCATAACCGGTAGCATTCAACTGGTTGGTACGCAAGGTCAGTTCCTCCACGCGGCGCAGATCGGCAACCGTTGCGCGGCTGATCCGGAACGCGAGATCCAGGGAGGCCAGGAATTGCCGGTTATTGCCAATCTCCTGTTCTTCCTGGTTGCGGTTATCATCATCGAGATACATCTTTCTCCGCAAAGCGGATTCTTCGGTGATAAAGCGCGGCCGGAACCATTCCAGGATATTGCCGATGTCCGTTACATCCAGGCAGGATACCTCGCTATGTACAAAAGATACTTCATCGCGTTCAAAGGGCTGGTCGTCGATAAAAGCAATCGCATCCATACCGATGTTCAGCTTTTCCTTTATTCGTTGAAGGGCATTGGATTTCAGGTCCCAGCTGATTTGCGGGTACAGGAAATACTCCCGGATGCCAAAGGATTCCAGTTGCGCGATGGCATCTTCATGATTGTTTTTGCTGGCAATCGAGTTGATGATGCCCCAGCTGTCGAGGGTTTTTATGATCGTAACGATATTATCTCTCAGTTCCAGCCGATCCTGTTCCAGTAAAATGCCATGCCAGATGGTATGGTCCAGGTCCCATACCACACATTTAATGACTTTATGCCGCGCCTTTCCCGGTGCGGTTGTTGTTATCGTTGTTGTTTCGGTTGTTGTGTTGTTCATGTGTGTGTGTTTAAAGTAACAAGACTCAGACCTCGATCAGGATGGAGCTCCAGGCCGCAACAGGACTGTTGTTCATGATCAGGACCTTTTCTCCTTTCTGGAAAATGCCCGATTCCATACCTGTTTGGTAATTCAGGAAGATATCGCCGGCGCCGAGGTGCCCGTACCGGGCCAGGTTCATACCGCAGATTGCAGATATCGGGATATCAAAGGCCGACTGGTAATAGTCGTAGGCCCTGGATGAAATGTTCTGCAACATAAAATGAGCGATGTCCTGCAATACAAGCCCGTTGCGCCCCAGGATGGTATCGTTGATTTCCTTAAAGCGGTTTTTACTTTCAATGGCCAGCTCAAACCCGTATTTCCGGAGGTCGCTGCAGGCTTCTTTGTACTGATCGGCGTTCCGGTCGCGGTATTCCAGCTTAAACAGGTCCCAGTAATGGCCGTTGGTCTGGATCTGGATATCGGTGATCTGGTGATCGGATGTTTTGGTTACCAGGGCTGCCACGCCGCCGTCGCCGATGATGGTAACGGGGTTGCGGAACCGGTAATTGGAAAAAAGTTTGTTGCCATAACAGATCAGCACATTATTGGCTTTCCGGTTGGCCACCAGGAAATCGCGGGCCAGCTTCAGCGCCATCGAGCTGTCGGCGCAGCCCAGGTTGGATATCGCGAAGCTCAGCGCCTGGTGTGCTTTGATCTCATGTTGCAGCCGGGTAGCTTCCGAGCTGATAAAATGTTCCGGCATCCTGCTCTGCAGGTAAATAATAAGATCAATGGAAGCAGCTTCTGTGCCTGTTTCCTGCAGTAGTTTTTCGACGGCCCCTTTCGCCAGTTCATAACTGCTGATGGTACCGGAATCATAAACGGTGTCCACACCACAGGTAGTGAAATACGCGAGCTCGCTTTCGTTCAGCGTTTCTTTTTCCTGTAACTGCAGCACCGGTACCGGTATGCCCGGGGTATATGTTTTTATAGATTGAATGCCTATCATGTTATGAATTATAATACAGCGCCTAAACCGGCAATGCTGTGGTCTGCTATAATAATCTGTTGTATTTCTGTTGATCCTTCGATAATTTCCATCACCCTGGCATCGCGGAAATAACGTTGTATGGAAAGGCTGTCGTGGCAGCCCAAAGCGCCATGCAGCTGTACCGCTTCGGCGGCGGCGGCATTGGCCATACGCGAAGCAAAGTATTTGGCCAGGGTGGTTTGTATTACGTAGTCCGGGTTTTTCTTGTCGCGCAGGTAACCGGCATTGCGGCATAAAAGACTGGCCGCTTTTACATCGGCCACCATATTGGTGATCTTTTGCTTGATCAGCTGGTGGTCTTTCAGGGGCTTGCCGAACTGGCTCCTGCTTTTGGCGTATTCGATGCTGTCTTCGAGACAGGCCCTGCCAATGCCCAGCGAACCGCAGGCTACGCTGTAGCGGCCGTTGTCGAGAGCTGTATTCACAATTTGCTGCAGTCCCCATCCTATCCTGCCCAATATGTTACCGGCGGGTACCCGGCAATCTTTTAAATGTATTTCGCCCAGCATGGAAGCCCTTGTACCCAGTATACCATCCAGAGGTTGTACGGTAAGCCCGGGTGTATCGCGCTCTACCAGGAAGGCGGTAATACCCGCCGCACCGGTGGCAACGATCACGAAGAGGCCGGCAACCTGGGAAAAAGTAATCCATTTTTTTACCCCGTTCAGCAGGTAATGCCCGTCCTGCTCCAGGTAGGCTGTTGCTATGCCTGCAGCATCACTGCCGGCTCCCGGTTCTGACAGGCCAAAAGCAGCCAGTGTACTGCCTTTGGCAAGCAAGGGCAGCCATTGTTCCTTTTGTGCCGTGGTGCCCCAGCGCAATAGCGTTTCCGAGGTAAGCGAGGTGTGTACGGTAATCAGGCTCCGGGAGGAAGAGCAGGCCCTGCCGATCTCTTCGTTCAGCAGCCCATACGACACCTGGTCCATACCCAGGCCTCCGTAGGCAGTTGGTATTACTGCGCCTAAATAACCTTTCTCCGCCAGTTTATCTATAAGGCTGCGGGGAATAAAACCCTGCTTGTCGTAATCATTGGCATAGGGCAAAAGTTCTTCCCGGACAAAATGCCTGAATTCCGCCCGGTATTGTTTTTGCTCCCGTGTTAATTCGAGATCCATGTCTTTTTATTTGATGGTCTGTTTTGTCGTTCGCGGTTTGTGTTGGGTTTGTGTATTCGTTTCCCGGAAGAAATCAAAGGCCTTTTTTTCTGGAGATAAAATCGGACAGGTTATTTACGGTACTGAAATGTTCGAGTTTAAGGTCTTCATTTTCCACGGTTACCTGGTAGGTGTTCTCCAGGAAGAGCACCAGTTCCAGTGCAAACAAGGAGTTTACAAGGCCTAATTTGAAAATATCCTCTTCGTCGGTAAAAGCTATTTCGGCGCCGATACGTTGCTGAAGAAATTCCCTGATGGTTGCTGTTTGCTCTGTTTGAATTGCTGTTTCCATTTTTATTTTTGTTTTAATAAGTGTTGTGCTTGTTATGGTTGTTGTTTAGTTGTATTTATAAAAGCCTTCGTTGGTCTTGCGGCCGTGCAGGCCGGCATCCACCATTTTTTTCAGCAAGGGTGCGGGCCTGAACTTTGTATCATTATAACTCTCGAGTAAAACTTCGAGTGTATATAAAATGGTATCCAGGCCAATGAGATCGGCCGTTTCAAGCGGGCCCATCTTATGCCCGAAACATTCCCGGAATATCTTGTCGATATCCGCCACTTGGGCAACCTGGTCCTGTAAAGCGAAAACGGCTTCGTTTACCGTAAGCATCAATACCCTGTTGGAAATAAAACCGGGCAGGTCGTTCACTACCACACCCGTCATGGCAACGGATTGCAACAGGGCCTGCGTAGCTGCAATGGTATCGGCTGTAGTATGATAACCACGAATCACTTCTACCGTAGGTTTCAGGTGCACAGGGTTCATAAAATGTATGCCCATTACCTGCGCCGGATGTTTTAAAAAAGAAGCCAGCCGGGTAATGGAAACCGCAGAAGTATTAACGGCCAGTAAGGCATGACCGGCAATATAGGCCTTCATTTCGCGGTAGAGCGCTTCTTTGAGCGCGATGTTTTCCCTGATGTTTTCGATAATAAAATCGGCGCTGCCGATCGCACTCAGTTCCGTGGTAAACGTAATTTTATCGGATACCTTAACGGTGCTTGCAGACTTATGCAACAGCTTATCCAGCCGTTCGATATTCCGGATATTTTTACCGGCGGCATCCAGTATCTCTGCCGAGATATCGACCAGTGTAATATTGTAATCGTATTTCGCGAACTGGTAGGCAACCCCCTGCCCCATTACGCCTGCGCCTATTACGGCAATGTTCTTGATGGTCATACCGGGATGATGATTTGATGTTTTTGTTTATTGTGTTTAGAATTCTAGTCTTTTTATTCTTTTTGATGAAGCGCCGGTGGTTACGGGTTGGCTATTGGCGACCACAGCAGCCTGTTCCCGGATGCTGGGTTTGTCAAACAGGTCGCTGACTTTGAGCAGGTCACCGAAAGTGTCCTGCATCATACTGAGCATATTGATGATCTTCAAACTGTTTCCGCCCGATTCAAAGAAGTTATCGGTAACGCCTATTTTATCCGATCCGAGCACCTTTTGCCAGATCCCGAGTAATTGCCGTTCGGTATCGTTAGCGGGCTCAACCGGTCCTCCGCCGCCCTTCCGTTGTTGCCTGATATCCGGCTCCGGCAGCGCTCTACGGTCTATCTTTTCACTTTTGGTTAAAGGAAATTGTTCCAGCACAACAAAAAATGCAGGGATCATATAAACCGGCAGTTCCGTTGCCAGGTGCGCCCGGAGCGCTTCCTGGTCCGGCTGCGCTGCGCTTACGATATAAGCACACAGGAATTTATTGCCGCTGTTATCCGTTTTATCCATTACCAGGGCCTGTTGTACACCGGGGTAAGTCATCAGCTTGTTTTCTATTTCGCCCAGCTCGATACGGAAGCCGCGGATTTTTACCTGGTGATCCTTACGGCCTAAAAAGTCGATATTACCATCCGGTCGCCACTTCGCCAGGTCGCCGGTACGATATAGTTTTGTACCGGGCACAAAAGGATTATCCACAAATTTTTCCGCGGTCAGTTCCGGGTTATTGAGGTAACCCCTTGCCAATCCTGCCCCCGCGATACACAGTTCGCCGGGTACGCCTATGGGCTGCAGTTGCTGGTGTTCATCCAGGATATAAAGCCGCATGTTATAGATCGGCTTTCCTATGGATACATAAGTACCTTTGGCATTGCCGGGCTGGTAAGGATACCAGGAGCAGGCTACCGTAGCCTCGGTAGGACCGTAACCATTCATGATCTGCATGTGTTCATTGAGCGTGCAACAAAGTTCCAGTACCGTATCTTTTATGGGCTCCGCGCCTACATCAATCTTGTTCAGGGCAATAGGAGCGCTGTCTTTCAGGGCTTCGTACAGCGGCTGTAATAAAGAAGGGGCGATATAACAGAAAGTAACTTTCTGCGCTACGATTACCTGCGCGAGCGCCCGCACATCGTATAATTTTTCCCGGTTTACCAACACAAGTTTTGCGCCGAATACCAGGGGCATAAACAATTCCAGCATGGTAACATCAAAAGAAACGCTGGAAATACTGAGGCAGACATCGGCATCGCTAAAGCCCGCGGTATAGTTGACGGCACTGGCAAACAAAAAATTATACAGGGAGTGGTGTTCGATCTGCACGCCCTTGGGTTTACCGGTCGACCCCGAAGTATAGATCACGTACGCAAGGTTGCCGGGACTGCCGTTCCTGCCTTGCGGCATAGCTGGTCCTGCAAAGGATGCCGGATCGTCGAGCAACACAAGCCCGGGCGCAAAGTCGAGCTTCGGCGCATGCTGTTTCTGGGTCAGTACAAAAATAGCGCCGCTGTCTTCCAGCATATACCGGATCCGCTCCAGGGGATACTCGGGGTCGATGGGCAGGTAAGCGCCGCCTGCTTTAAAAATAGCCAGGATGCCCGTCATCATTGCTATAGAACGGTCGGTATATACCCCTATAATTTTTTCAGGACCGCAGCCTTCTGCTATTAGTTTTGCGGCAAGAATGGCTACCCGTTCCTGCAGCTCCCGGTAACTGATTGCAGCATCCTCTGTTGCCACGGCAATATGACCGGGATAACGTTTTGCATTTTCTTCAAACACGCTGTACACATCTCTTGCACTGCCGGGCATAAGCCCTGTTGCCTGCCCACTAAGGCTTTCGCCGGTTTCAGACTGACGTACAAGGCCATGTGTCCTGGCCGCAAAGACAGCATCCGTGTCATTGAACGCCTGCAGGATCTGTGTCTTTTCTTCCGGAGTAATCAGCCCGATCGCCGCTATGGTACTACCCGGGTTGGCGGTAACCTGCTCCAGTATGCGGTTAAAGTGACCGGCAAGTCTTTGGATGGTTGCGGCCGTATAAAGCTTCGTCGCATATTCGACCGATACGGTCAGCGAGTCATCCGCTGCGGCGCATATATCCAGGGAGAGATCCATTTTGGCAATATGATGCGGCAGGGGTACCTGGCGCAACAGGAGATCGGCAAACGGCAACTCCTGTTTATCTTCCGGCCTGTAGGTAATCATATAATCAAAAAGCGGGTTACGGCTCCTGTCGCGTTTGACATCGAGTCTATCCAGCAGCGCCTCGAAAGGATAGTCCTGGTGTTCGAAAGCCTGGAGACAGTTTTCCCGGATCTCCTGTATAAAGCCCGTAAATGATTTGCCTGGTGTTGGAAAATTCCGGAGCGGCAGTGTATTGACCAACATACCGATCAGGTCCTGCACATCGGCATGGGAGCGACCGGCCACGGCAGTACCGATCACGATATCATCCTGCCCGCTGTATTTTGCCAGCAGGATATTAAAGGCTGCCAGCATGATCATAAATGGAGTGACGCCGTTTTCGCGGCACAGCTGATCAATTTCCCTAGCCACGGGTGCAGGAATAGCAAACCGGTATAACGCGCCCTCGTAAGACTTAACCGGCGGCCGTATAAAATCGGCAGGCATATTCAACACAGGCGCCTCCTGTTCAAACTGCGCCTTCCAGAAAGCCTCCTGCATGCGGGCCTGAGGGGTTTGCAGCCATTGCTGCTGCCACACCGCAAAATCACGGGCATGGATGTTCAATGCCGGGAGTTCGCTGCCACCGTAAATCATGGCCAGCTCCTGCATGAACACGTCCATCGAAACACCGTCGGAAATGATATGGTGTATATCGAACAGGAAGTAGTAAGCCCCCGAACCGGTTCTTATGAGTGTAACCCGCAACAGGGGCGCTTCTCCCAGATCGAAAGGCCGGATAAAATCATGGATGAAGGCATCCAGGTCATCATCCGCGCAATTATGAATCTCCATTTCAAAATCGACGTCTTCCGCTATCTTTTGCACCACCGTGCCCTGTTCCATAACAAAAGCGGTACGCAGTATTTCGTGCCGCCGGATCATGGACTGCAGGGCCAGGTTCCATCTTTTGAGATCCAGGTCTCCTTCCAATATATACATACCGGGAATATTATAAGAGATGCCCGCGTCGTCCATCCGGTTAAGGATAAACAGCCGCTGCTCTGCCGATGCGGCCGGGTAAGCAGAGCGGGAAGGCGCCCGTTGAATAGCATGGTGTGCGGCAAAAGCGCTATTATGGATCAATGCCGCCATATCGTTTAAGCGCGGCGTACGGAATATGTCTTTAATCGAGATCTCGGTATGAAAGGTTTTATGGATCAATGCGGCCAGCTGTGCGGCCTTCAACGAATGCCCGCCACGTTCAAAGAAATGATCGTTGCGACCTGCCCGGGGCAAACGCAGCAATTGTATCCAGAGGCCGGCCAGTTTTTGTTCGGTAAGTGTCGCCGGCGCCTGGTAGGTTGTGGTGGACAAACCCGATGTTTGCGGTTCGGGCAAACGCCTGCGGTCGATTTTCCCATTGCCGGTAAGCGGGAACTGCTCCAGCACCACAAAGAAAGCAGGCACCATATAATCGGGCAGGAAAGCCGCCAGGTGCTGCTGCAGCTCCCGGGCGCCGGTATCCCGGTTTGCCGTGAGATAAGCGCACAAATACCGGCTCCCGGTTTCATCTTCCAGGTCGGTGACCAATACATCCTGCACGGCAGGATGGGCCAGCAGCCTGCATTCTATCTCCCCAAGCTCTATCCGGAACCCCCGGATCTTTACCTGGTGATCTATCCGTCCCAGGTATTCTATATCGCCATTGGCCAGCCTTTTGGCCAGGTCGCCGGTACGGTACAATTTTTCGCCGGGCTTATAGGGGTGATCCGTAAAGCGTTCGGCAGTCAGTTCCGGCCGGTTCAGGTATCCCCTGGCCAGCCCTGCCCCGCTGATACATAATTCGCCGGCTACACCCGCAGGTACCAGGTTATGGTCGCGGTCCAGTATACACAGGCTCAATGTAGGTATCGGCTTACCGATATTACTTGCGCCCTGCGCTATCTCCCGTTCCGTAATTTCTTTATAGGTAACATGCACGGTAGTCTCGGTAATCCCGTACATATTGATCAGCCTGCAGTGTGGGTACCTGTGACTCCATGATTGCAGTTTACCGGGTTTCAGCGCTTCGCCGCCAAAGATGATATAACGCAATGCCAGGTTGGTTCCCTGCCGTTCCTGGTCTGCTGCTATTATATTATAAAAAGAGCCCGGGGTCTGGTTGAGCACGGTAACCTGCTCTGCTGCCAGCAGCTCCAGGAATGCCGCAGGGTTCTGCGCCGTTTCTTTGGGCACGATAACGAGCTTGCCGCCATACAGTAAAGCGCCGTACATTTCCCATACCGAGAAGTCGAAACAGTAGGAATGAAAGAGCGTCCAGGTATCCGTTTCCTTAAAATCAAAAAGGTTATGCTCATTAAACAACAGCCTTACCACATTGCGGTGTTCGATCATAACACCTTTGGGGTTACCGGTAGAACCTGAGGTATAAATAATATAAGCCAGGTCGGTGGGCTGAACCGCAACAGGCGTATAGGCCGTTGCCGCCTCGCCGATGCGGTCGGTCATGATTACCGGTCCTTCATAACCCGCAACCGGTGCGATATCGGAATGCGTAATGAGCGCCGCAGCCTGGCTGTCTTCCAGCATATACCGGATACGGTCGGCCGGGTAATCCGGGTCAATGGGCAGGTAAGCGGCGCCGGCTTTAAGAATGCCTAAAAGTGTTGCGACCATAGCCGTACCACGGTCGAGCAACACGGCCACGATAGGATTCCGGGTACCCGGTAAAGCAGCACTAACTGCTGCGGCAACCCGGTTGGCCATCCCGTCAAGCCCTGCATAGCTGACCTCTTCCTGCTGTCCTACCAGGGCAGTTTTGGCCGGATGCCTTTTAACCTGTTCTTCGAAAAGCTGGTGCAGGCAAACATCAGCACGGTATCCGGTGTGCTCTGTAGCCAGTAGCAGGTCTTTTTCCCCAGGTCCCAGTAGGGATAGATCGGCCAGCCGTTGATCCAGGCCGGGTTCAATCTGCTGCAACAGGTTTATATAATGCTGCAGGAAACGCGATACCGTGGATGCTTCAAAAAGCGCTGTACTGTACTCCAGCTGCAGCTCAATCCCATTACCGGTTTTAGTACCTTCCAGCAGCAGGTCGAACTTGCTGCTGTCGTATATATCCTTCAGGGGCTCTAATAGAGCATCTCCCAAAAGCATACCTTCCTGTTCCCGGTGTACAAAGGAAAACATGATATCAAACAGCGGGTTCCGGCTGCGGTCCCTTTTTATATCCAGCTTATCTACCAGGAACTCAAAAGGATAGTCCTGGTTTTTTAAGGCCTCCAGGCTGGTTTGTTTTATTTCTTCCAGGAAATCACCCAGCAATTTTTCTCCCGAAGGGTACGAACGCAAAGCAAGCGTATTGATAAATACACCCAACAGGTTATGCAGCTCCGCACGCGTACGGCCTGCGGCAGGCACGCCTACTACCAGGTCGTCGTTACCGGAATATTTGTAGAGCAATACTTTAAATGCTGCAAGCAGCACCTGGTGCAGGGTATAGCCCCTGCGGCCGCACAATTGTTCCAGGGCGGAGGACAAGGCAGCGGGTAACCGGTAGTATATCCTTTTCCCTTTAAAAGAGGTAACGGCGGGCCTTGGATAGTCTGTTTGCAGATTAAGCACGGGAACCTCTGCCGCAAACTGCTGCAGCCAGTATTGCTCCTGTTCTGCCATCGCTGCGGAAGCAAGGTAATCCTGCTGCCATACCGCAAATTCTTTATATTGTACCGGCAGCGGCTCCAGGCTTTCGCCCTGGTATAACCTGTGTAACTCTTCGGCAAACAAAGCCGAGGATACACCGTCCGATATGATGTGGTGCATATCCAGCAGCAGTAGTTGTCCTGCTTCGCCAAGGTCGCATAACTGTGCCCGCAGCAAAGGCGGCGCTGCAAGATCGAAGGGTCGGATAAAATCACGGATCAGTTCCGGGACAGACGTAGCCGCAGCTTTCGTATGCGTAACCTGGAAAACATAACGATCCCGTACCCGCTGCACCGGTACCCCGTCGCACATTTCGAAAGCAGTACGCAGCACTTCATGACGGTCGATGAGCGCGTTCAGGCTATGTTCCAGGCGTTTTACATCAAGCTGGCCCTGTACCCTGAAAGCTTCCGGCATATTGTAACCCATAGCGGCTGCATCCATTTGATGCAACAGGTACAGCCGTTTCTGCGAAGAAGTTAAAGGATAAAAAGACCGCGGCGCCACCGGTTGTATCAGCTCAGCAACCAATTGTTGCTGCCCGTCGATGTAGGCTGCCTGCTCCCGGATCGTAGGGCTTTTGAAGAATACCTCCAGGGGCAGGTTGACCCCGAAGCTTTTGAATATCCGCGCTACCGCATTGGTCGCTTTGAGGGAGTGTCCACCCAGCTCAAAAAAGTGATCCTGTATCCCGATCCGGTCTCTTTTCAACACCTCTTTCCAGATCAGTCCTAAAGTTTTTTCCGTTTCTGTTTCCGGCAGATCGCTGACCGTTGCCTGCATATCCGCAAAGGCTACTGGATCGGGTAAACGTTTCCGGTCTGTTTTTCCATTGGCCGTTAACGGGAAGTGGTCGAGCAATACGAAATAAGCCGGGATCATGTAGTCGGGCAGGAAGGCAGACAGGTGTTTCCTCAGCTCCGGTACGCTTACCTTACCGGTTGCCACCATATAGGCACAGAGGTATTTTTCCCCGGTCGCACTATCTTCCAGGTCGATGACCAATGTATCTTTTACGGCAGTATGCAGCAGCAGTTTACTTTCTATTTCGCCCAGCTCGATCCTGAAGCCGCGTATCTTTACCTGGTGGTCTTTCCTGCCCAGGTATTCAAAGTCGCCCCCCGCGCCTATACGGGCAAGGTCGCCGGTACGGTACAGTTTTTCTCCAGGAACATAAGGATGATCTATAAATCTTTCCTTGCTGAGTTCGGGCTTGTTGAGGTAGCCCCTTGCCAGTCCTGCGCCGCCTACATAAAGCTCCCCGGCTGCCCCTTGCGGCACCAGCCTGCCATCCTGGTCCAGCACCAGCAAGGAAAGTGTGGGCAGCGGCTTCCCGATATTGCTGGCATTCAAATTAATTTCCTCTCCGGTTATTACTTTATAGGTAACGTGCACGGTAGTTTCGGTAATACCGTACATATTGATCAGCTTACAGGACGGATACCGTTCGTACCAGTACCCGAGTTTGCCCGGCTTCAGGGCTTCCCCGCCAAAGATCACATACCGGAGGGTATCCACACGGGCAATGCTATCGGCAGCTGCTGCACTAAGATTGTAAAAAGCGCCCGGGGTCTGGTTGAGCACCGTAACGCGCTGTTCCTGCAGCAGGTCCAGGAAATCGCCCGCGCTCTGCGCCGTTGCCTTGGGTACCAATACGAGTTTTCCGCCAAACAATAAAGCGCCATACATTTCCCATACGGAGAAATCAAAACAATAAGCGTGGAACATCGTCCAGGTATCGTTCTCCGTAAAATCAAACAAAGGCCGGTCGTTGAAGAACAACTGCACCACGTTCCGGTGTTCAATCATCACGCCTTTCGGTTGGCCGGTAGAGCCGGAGGTATAAATAATATAAGCAAGATCGCTGGGAGCAACGGCAACAGGCGCATAAACAGCAAGCGGATCAAGCTGATCCATGGCCATGGTTTGCCCGGTATAACCGGTAACAACTACCCCGGCCGAAGGAGTAATCAATAAACCGGCGCGGCTATCGTCCAGCATATATTGAATACGGTCCGCAGGATAATCGGGGTCGATGGGCAGGTAAGCGCCACCGGCTTTTAAGATGCCCAGCAAGGCAATGATCATTTCCGGGCTACGGTCCAGCAACACGGCAACAACAGGATTGCCGGTGGCGGCCAATACAGGGTGCACCGCAGCAGCAAGCTGCTCTGCTTGCCGGTTCAGCGCTGCATAAGTCAGGGTTTCGTGTTGCCAAACCAAGGCGGTTTTTTCCGGTACCCTGCGCACCTGTGCTTCAAACAGGCTGTGCAGGGTACAGTCGGGGTAAGCGGCTATAGACTCCTTCCCCTTACCGGTCAGCAATTGCCGTTCTTCTCCGGGACTGAGTATATCGATCGCAGCCAGGCACTTGTCCAGGTTGAGGTTAAAGTCCTGTAGTAAGCGTGTATAATGGTCCAGGAAAGCAGCCATCGTGGTATCCCGGAACAGCTCGGTACGGTATTCCAGATTGAGGGTTACGGTACGATCCTGTTGAACGGCTTCCAGCAGGATATCAAATTTACAGGTGATCGGAAGCGTACTAAGCGGCCCGGCTAAAACATCGTCCGGCGCCTGCTTTGCCGGGTCTTGTAAAAATGAAAACATCAGGCCGAATAAAGGGTTGGTTCCCGGTGTCCTTTTAAGATCCAGCCGGTCCACCAGCAATTCAAAGGGATAGTCCTGGTGTTTAAGGGCATTGATACTGGTTTCCCTTACCTGTTCGAGGAAGGTTCGGAAGGTTTGCCTGCCTTCAAGATATGCACGCAACGCCAGTGTGTTTACAAACATGCCCAACAGATTTTCCCATTCGGGCCTGCTGCGGCCTGCTGCCGGCGTGCCGACCACGATATCTTCCTGGCCGCAGTATTTATAAAGCAATACGAAAAAGGCGCCCAGCAAAAGTTGGTGCATCGTACACCCTGTTGTCCTGCCGGCTTGTTCCAGTTCAGCATATAACGTATCCGGTAAACGGAGGCTTTTTCGTTTACCGGAAAACGTGCTCTGTACGGGTCTTTGAAAATCGGTCTGCAGGTTTAAGCCCGGCACTTCTTCCGCAAACTGCTGCAGCCAGTAAGTTTCCTGTTCTTTGATAAAGGGGGAAGAAAGAAAGCTTTGCTGCCATACCGAAAAGTCTTTATACTGAAAAGCAAGCGGGCTAAGGGTTTCCCCTTTATAAAGTCTTGCAAGTTCGGTCATAAAGATGGTCCTGGAAATACCATCGGAGATGATATGGTGCTGATCGAAAAGGAAAAGTTGGCGCCCGCTTGCGAACCGGTAAATCTGCGCGCGCAGCAAAGGTGGCGCGGACAGGTCAAAAGGCCGGATAAAAGCAGCGGCCAGGCCGGCAATATCCTCCAACCCTGCTTCCGTATAAGCTATTTTAAAAGGAACGGATTGTTGTATAACCTGTACGGGCTCACCATCCCTCATTGCGAAGGCGGTTCTTAGAATTTCATGGCGTTGGATCAGGGCTGCATAAGCGCTTTCGAGTTGCGCGATATCGGTTTGCCCGTTTATCCAAAAAGCCTCCGGCATATTGTAACTCAATTCCTGCCCGCCGGCCTGGTGCAACAGGTAAGACCGCTTCTGCGGAGAGGACATGGGGTAAAAAGCCAGGGCTGGCGCCGGCTGTACCGGCACGTCCCCACACCCCTGCGCAAGCAATGCCTGCCGCTGATCAATCAGGGCAGCAAGTTGACGCAACACCGCATGATGGAACACATCACTAAACGCCAGCAATACACCGGTCTCTTTATAAAGCCGGTTAATAAACTGGCCCGCTTTTAAACTATGACCACCCAGGCGGAAAAAATTATCTTTTGCGCCTACCGGGCTAACGTCCAGTAAGGCTTCCCAGATTGCGGCAACGCGTTGCTCTGTTTCCGTTTCCGGTGGCTGGTAGGTCTTCGCCTGCTCCAGCACAACCTGTGCCATCAATTGCCTTTTGTCTACTTTGCCATTAATGGTAAGCGGTATATCCGCTACGAAAAACAAACGGTCGGGCAACATAAAAAACGGGAGCCGCTTGTCCATAAAGGCATACAGCACATCGGTACTTTCCAGTCCCGGGGCGAGTACAAAAGCGTAAAGGCCCTTTTCTCCCGGCGTTTTTTCGTGTACCACAACGGCCACATTTTTTACCGCAGGATGGAGGCTTAAGGTCGCTTCAATTTCTCCGGGCTCTATCCGGTGGCCTCTTATCTTGACCTGGTCATCGATCCTGCCCAGGTATTCTATATTGCCGTCAGAAAGCCAGCGGCCGATGTCGCCGGTGCGATACAATACCTGGCCAGGTGCAAAAGGAGCGGCAATAAATTTCTCGGCAGTCAGCCCGGGGTTGTCTTTATATCCTTTCGCAAGTCCTACCCCGGCGATAAACAGCTCGCCCGGTACCCCATAAGGCAGCGGCTCCAGGTGCCGGTCTAAAATAAAAATCCGGATATTGCCGACTGGACGGCCGATCGGCACAATAGCATTATTCCGTGTTTCTTTATAAATGGTTACACAAACCGTACATTCTGTAGGTCCGTAAACATTATAGTATTCCTGGTCCTCCCTCAGGTTAAGCTCCGAGCGGGGTATTGCGGGCTCGCCTGCAGTCAGCAGCGTCCGCACGCCATACAGGGCTGACTTGTCCAGGTTGCGCAGGTAAGACGGAGGCAACATCAAAATCTTTATATCGTGCTCCCCGATAAAGCTTTTGAAGCGTTCAAAATCACCGATAATATCTTTGGATACGGGGTACAAAGCGGCGCCGGCAAAAAAGGCGATAAAAATCTCCATAACGGATGCGTCAAAGGAGAGGGAAGCAAATTGCAAGCAGTTTTCAGAAGGACTGATCCGCAGCGAAGCCTGGTATTGCCTCACGATATTCACGACGCCTGCATGCCGGAGCACGGCGCCTTTGGGCCTGCCCGTGGAGCCACTGGTGTAAATAATGTAACTCGTATGTTCCGGTGTATTTACCCGTACAGGATTGTCGCTGCGCTCCGCAAGGTACCCTTCCTGGTCCATCCATACCACGCCACCGGCAAAAGCGGGGAGTTCCGAAGCGGTTACGGTCAGCAATAACCTTGCGCCGGATTGCTCCAGCATATATTGCTTCCGCTCTTCAGGATAAGCGGGGTCGATCGGCAGGTAGGCCGCTCCGGACTTCAGTATGCCCAGTATTGCAATCACCGCCAGGTCTGACTTTGGAATCAGCAGGGCCACAATTTCATCCGGTTGTACCGCAAAGTGTTTACGGAGATAATGCGCCAGGGCATTGACACGGGCATTCAAAGCGGTATAAGAAAAATGACGTCCTTCATACACCAGGGCCGTATGATCGCTGTATAACTCAACCGCCTTTTCAAAGGCAGATACGAGGGTTTCATCCGGTAACACAGGGGCAGGACCGGGGTCGAGCAAGGCATGTCTTGTGGATTCGGTTACCAGGGGTAGTTTACGGATTTCCAGCTCCGGGTTGTCTACTACCGTTTCAACCAGGTTGCCGAAGGCTTCCAGGAATGTAGCACTGTAGTGCTCATCCCAGCAACCGAGATTAAAATCAAAATCTATTTTTACAGGTTTGCCCGACGAGTTTTCCCGTACAAAAACGGCTAGGGGCATGCGCTCCGCCTGGTGGGGCAAAGCAACCGTTTCGCTGGCAAAACCGGCAAAGGAAATGTCCAGCTCCTGCTTTTCAAACGAAAGGGTAATATCATACAGGGAAGCCTGGTCCGGATCTTTCGACCTGACGATGCGGAAAACCTCATCTACGGGGAAACGCTGATGGGCCCTGTCTTCCAGGAAATCTTTTTTCACCCGTGTTACCAGGTCCAGGAAACTGCTGCCTGCCGGAGCCTGTATGCGGAACGGCAGGATACCGGTAAAAAGACCAATAGTGTTCCTGAACTGTTCTGTAGATCTGTTCACCAGGGGCACGCCGATAACCAGGTCGGCGTTTTGATTGATGCGCGAAAAATACACATACAATAAAGCCGAAAAGGCATGAAAAGTAGTGGCGCCCGTTTGCCGCGCCAGCTGCTGCAGCCGGGTATATAAAGGGCGGTCGAGGTAAAGTGTTTTACGCATGCTTTGCCCCGCTATAGCGCTATTCCCGTCTTTAATGCCTATCGCCGTCGTCGCCGGCACTTGTGCAAACCGCTGTTTCCAGTAGTGCTGGTCCTCCAGGTATAAAGCCGATGCCCGGTAGGCAAGATCATCCCGGATATAGTCGGTATAGGAGGAAGAAAATGCAGAAAAATCCGGCTTGCCCGATACCAGGCCTTCATAAATCAACGCCGTTTGTTGAATCACCAGGAAAACGCTCCAGGCATCGGCTATGGTGTGGTGTAACTTAAGGTACCAGAAATATTCTGCCGCTGATTTCTTCAACAGCGTGAATACATAAAGCTTGTTTTCGCTGTAAGCCAGGGGAACAGTGGCCGAGGCATGCATCCAGTCCTGGCATGCCGCTTCGGGATCGGGTGCTGTTGAAAAATCGTGATAGCCGATAATGCAAGGTGCGAGCGCATCGACGGGTAAGAATTTTTGTTCCGGTACACTTTCTGTTTCAGAAAATACGGTACGGAAAACATCGTGTTTCGCGACCAGGATATTTATGGCTTTTTCGAGTGTCGTTGGCGCTACTGCTCCCCGGATCCTGGCATAAGCGCTCACGTTATACAAGGCAGTTAATGGAAATAATTGCTGATCAAACCAAATTGCTCTCTGATTATCGGAAAGAGGGAACATAAAAATTTTATGATTTTATTTAGAATTGAATGATCTGTATATAAACATGCAATAGTAGTTAATTTAAATTAATTACTACTTTAAATAGCTATAAACACAGCATTATCCCGGGTGCTCATACGCATGTC
The DNA here is from genome assembly GCF_003014535.1 of Taibaiella chishuiensis. GTDB lineage: Bacteria > Bacteroidota > Bacteroidia > Chitinophagales > Chitinophagaceae > Taibaiella > Taibaiella chishuiensis. The sequence goes on from NZ_PYGD01000008.1 coordinate 231,772, forward strand.
CGGAACGGGTGGTACACAAGCTAAAATGACTGCATGCGTGCGAGCAAAAAAACTCCGGCCCTGAAGGGCCCGCCAGTAGCATTTTACCAGCTGATCAGATATCTTTAAGCCAAAACCGGAACGCATGCTATCATGGCGATAACCAATAGAATAGCCATAAGCCCATGCTATTGGCAGGAACACTTAAACCATAAATTTTTCCTTTATGATTTACCCGGGTTTACAAAAGATAATAACAGGGTTACCTGCAGCCGGACGAATTTTAGAAATACCCGCCCGTACGAAAAGATAAGGTCCCGGGGAGCAGGCTGAGCATACAAAGATTCATGCGCTGCCTCCAGGACATCATCAGTCTTACGCTGTATGGTGGAATAAACTTTTTATTGATGGGATCAGCTCGTGATCAGCCAGGTTTTTAAAGTTTCGTTTTCCATGATCATAGCTCAATCGTGCTCCTTTTAACTAAGCTATGTTGCGGGAAGTCCGCGTCGAATATGGCCGGATGGCGGCCTGTATGATGGCAGAGCACACCGGCGGCAAGCGCCGTCAACGTACTTTTGCCCGGGACTTTTAATGGATTGTCTCCTATAAAGGTCCTTTTAAATTGCTGTTTCATAGGTTGTGTTTGGTGTGTATATCCGGTTGTTTGCTGATGCTGTAACCGTTTATGGTATCATGATCATCCTTTCACTTTTATGATGAAAAAGTTTGATTTATTGAAGGTAGGGATAGTCTCTAATAAGGTTATGGCTTTTTTTATTTATTTAACTTATGCCTTAATGAGCCGGGTCGCACGTCCATATCAGATGCATTGATGCACCCGGTTTTGTCATAAATTAAGCGTCCATATGCTACCCGTTTTCACTAACGAGCATTGCAGAACTTGTGATCAGCGTTATGGTCTCTCAGATGAAAAAGGTTGCTCTTAGCCTTGAGAGGACTACGATGTGTTTGATGGAGAAAAGGCATTAGTTATCCGCAGGAGATACCTGCAAGATCTGCGGATCATAGCAATGCATCAGTATCATGATCTGTCCCCAACTTTTTGTGTTGGTCCGGGATCTGCGACGGTGGTCCCGCGCAGGTAGCGTGCCGCAAAATTTGCTATAAGCACAAACAAAAAACCGGGTTAAGATTTTCATCTTAACCCGGTTGCTTCGTACCACGTACGGGAATCGAACCCGTGATTCCTCCGTGAAAGGGAGGCGTCTTAACCCCTTGACCAACGCGGCATTTCCGTTTGCTTTGGGATTGCAAAGGTAATGCAGAAAATCTTTTTCAACAAATTATTTCTGCATGATTTTTTATTTTTTTTCAAAACTGCACGCCAGCCCTCTTACACGCAGATTTACCAGCAGGATCATCGTCTTTACCAACCCCTCTTTTATCCCCGGCCTGCACAAAAGATCCAACTTCCCATACCTGATATCCCCTATCTCTTTTCCAATACCGCATATCCAACACCCCATATCTAACATCTAACACCCCATATCTAACACCCTATATCTAACACTCCATATCTAACATCTAATACCCCATATCCAACATCTAATATCTAATACCCCATATCTAACGCCTCATATCTAACACCTCATATCTAACACCCCATATCTAACATCTAACATCTAACATCTAATACCTCCTGCCTAACCATGATCAAAATCATATTCCCCGACCACCGGCATCATTTTTCAACTGCTGTGCGTATGGCAATTTTGCCGTTCAAAACAGGCCCATGCAGTACCCTACCCCAACCGGCTTCAGCCGGCTCGCTACAATCCCCACCCAACAACAGATAGAACTGCTGTTGCAGGAGATTTACCCGCAATTATTTCAGCAACTCAACCTGCTCAACGATGCGCTCTCGATATGGAGCAAAGAGATGGACAACACAAGTACCGGGGCGCTACTCCTTAAAATAAACGAAGAGCTGATCCAACTGTACCGTAAAGAACAAGGGGAGCTCTACCCGTTCCTGCTGCAGCTGGATGCCGAGGGCCAGCGATCAGACTGCTGCAGTCCTTTTAAAAAGGTGAAAGTACACTACAGCGCCCTGCTTACCGCCGGGGCGCAACTGCAGCAGGCGCTGGCACTGCCGGAGACCGCAGAACCCGTGCCGGATGCAGGCCAGGCCCTGGGCCGCTTTTTACAAGAACTGATCAGCATCCAGATCCATAAAGAAAAATATGTACTGGCGCGCTTCAGGAACTGCACCGGTAGTTGCAAAACGATAAATAATGATGGACACCCTCACTGAGCTTACCTGCTTCCATTGCGGCGATACCTGTACCGACAGGACCATTATCCTCGAAGACAAACATTTTTGTTGCGGCGGCTGCAAAAGCGTGTACCTGCTGCTTAACCGTAATAACCTCGATCATTACTACTGCCTCAATACAACGCCGGGCAGCGCTATGCGGGCAGTACAACCGGAACAGTTCCGCTTCCTGGAAGAGCCTGCCATAGCCCGCCGGCTGATCACCTTCAGCAACAAAGAGCAAAGCCAGGCTACCTTTTACCTGCCCGGCATCCACTGCAGCTCCTGCTTATGGCTGCTGGAGCACCTGGGACGCATCCACGAAGCCATTCTCGATTCGCGGGTAAATTTCGCAGCTAAAGAACTGTCCGTATCGTTCCTGCACAACAGCATAAGCCTGAAGGAGGTGGCCGAACTGCTCACCGCTATCGGCTATGAACCCTATATCACTACCGAAGAAGCGGAAGCTAAACCGGCTACCACCTATTCGGCGCGCAAAGCGGCTTATAAACTGGGCATCACGGGCTTTTGCTTCGCCAATATCATGCTGATCAGTTTTCCCGAATACCTCGGGCTGGAAGCCTTTGCCGCCCCGCAGCTCGCTACCTTCTTCCGGTATGTCAACCTGCTGCTGGCACTGCCCGTGGTTGGCTACGGCGCACGCGAGTTCTTTACCAATGCCTGGTACAGCTTCCGGCAGCGGTATATCAATATCGATGCGCCCATAGCCCTGGCCATTACCGTTACGTTCTCCAGGAGTGTATACGAGATCCTGTCGGGCACGGGCGCCGGTTACCTTGATAGTATGAGCGGCATCGTATTCTTCATGCTGCTGGGTCGTACCCTGCAAAACCGCACCTATAGCACCCTGCGGTTCAACCGCGATTACCAGTCGTATTTCCCCGTTGCCGTTACGGTATTGCAAGGCGAACAGGAAACAGTGCGCAGTATAAAAGAGATCGAGGCCGATGACCGGCTGTTGCTGCATCACCAGGAGGTAGTGCCTACAGATTGCATCTTATCGAAAGGACAGGCAGAGATCGACTACAGCTTTATTACCGGCGAAGAAGCGCCGGAACAGGTAGCCATAGGCGGACTGATCTATGCCGGCGGCAAGGTAAACGGTGCCGGTATCGAGGTCATTGCCGTAAAGGCATTTTCGCAGAACAGCTTTACCCGGCTCTGGAACAACGAGATCTTTTCGGCCGGTAAAAGCGACCGCAAATCTTTATCCGAGCATATAAGCCGGTATTTTTCGCTTTGTGTATTGCTGATCGCTACGGCGGCCTGGTGCTACTGGCAGTATACCGATCCCGCTTATGCCTGGAATGCCTTTACCGCGGTGCTTATCGTGGCTTGTCCCTGCGCACTGTTACTAACCACCACCTTTACTTATGGGCACCTGATCCGTCATTTTTCGGAAAGCGGCTTCTTTGTAAAGAATGCCCGCACCCTGGAACAGATGGCCATAGCCGACTGTATCGCCTTCGACAAAACAGGTACCATTACCGAAACCCGGGGCGGGGCGGCCGAAGCCGCCTACCTCGACTGGACAGCCGATGAAAAAAATGCGATACTTTCCCTGCTCTCGCAGTCGGCACACCCCTTGAGCAAAGCGATCTGCCAGACGTTTCCCGGTTTCCGGAAGCACGCCGTAAAACACTACCAGGAACTTGCCGGCAAAGGAATAGAAGGCATCGTGGAGGGTCGCAGGATCCGCGCCGGTAGCGCTCAATACGTGCAGGCGCCCGGCACCGCCACCACAGACAGCAACGTATGGATCAGCGTAGAGGGCGTGATCAAAGCACATTTCCGCTTTGCCAATAACCTGAGGTCCGGAATACAAGAACTGCTCCACCGGTTGCGGTCCTATAAAATGATCCTGCTGAGCGGTGACAACGAAAGCAGCAAAGCCCGGATGCAGCAACTATTCCCACAAGGCACCGCACTCTATTACCAGTGTTCGCCACAGCAAAAACTGGAACGGATACAGGCCCTGCAAAACCAGGGGCATAAGGTACTGATGGTGGGCGACGGCCTGAACGATGCCGGGGCGCTGCAGCAAAGCGATGCCGGCATTGCCGTAATGCAGGATTCCTTTACCTTTTCACCGGCCTGTGATGCCATTATCCAGGCGGGGCAAACCCGCAACCTGGACCGGTACCTGAAAATGGCACGGCAAAGCCGCAGGCTTATCCTGGGTGGTTTCGGCTATTCCCTCCTATTCAATCTTGCCGGCCTCTTCTTCGCGGTAAGCGGCGAGTTATCGCCTATGATCGCCGCCATCCTGATGCCGGCTTCCTCCTTTGGTATCATGATGATCGCCTATACCGGCGTTAAGATCATAACCCGTAAAAAGGCCTGACAAAAACATGACGAAAATCATACGGCGGGCTAAGCAACAACATTTTACAACAAGCGCGCAGGATGCAATTTTGTACCATCAAATTATCCTTTATGATCGTCATCATTTTCCTCCTGTCTGCAAGCCTCCTGGTGGCATTGTTCTTCCTCGGCGCCTATCTCTGGAGCGTATGCTCCGGCCAGTTCGATGATGATTATGCTCCCGCACACCGCATCTTTTTCGAAGACAGCAATAATAACGACACCGCACATAACAATGAAAAATAGCAATACCATGCAGGCAGAACAGTTTTATTACGACAACAGGATTGTAAAACAATTTGGCATAGCCACGATGATCTGGGGGCTGGTGGGTATGCTCGTAGGCGTTCTGATTGCCTTCCAGCTGGCCTACCCCGCCCTGAACTTCGGCATACCCTATACCTCATTCGGCAGGCTGCGCCCCATCCATACCAACGCGGTGATATTCGCCTTCGTGGGGAATGCCGTGTTTGCCGGCGCTTATTACATTATGCAAAGGGTATTGAAAGCCCGCCTGTACAGCGACCTGCTCAGCAAGATCCACCTCTGGGGCTGGCAGCTGATTATCGTACTGGGCGCTATTTCGCTGGCTATGGGTTATACTACCGGTAAGGAATATGCCGAACTGGAATGGCCTATCGATATCCTGATCACCGTGATATGGCTGGTGTTCGGCATCAATATGTTCGGTACGATACTGCGCAGGCGTGAACGGCACCTGTACGTGGCCCTCTGGTTCTTTATCGGTACCTGGGTAACGGTGGCCATGCTGCATATCGTTAACTCATTTGAATACCCGGTAAGCCTGTTTAAAAGCTACAGCCTGTATGCCGGCGTACAGGACGCCCTGGTACAATGGTGGTACGGGCACAATGCGGTGGCCTTCTTCCTGACCACGCCTTTCCTCGGCCTTATGTATTACTTTGTGCCCAAAGCGGCTAACCGGCCTATCTATTCCTATCGCTGGAGTATTATCCACTTCTGGGCGCTGATCTTTATTTATATCTGGGCCGGACCGCATCACCTGCTCTATACCGCGCTGCCCGCCTGGGCACAGGCTTTGGGTACGGTGTTCAGCATCATGCTGATCCTGCCCAGCTGGGGCGGTATGCTCAACGGCCTCTTCACCCTGCGCGGCGCCTGGGACCGGGTACGCGAAGATCCTATTCTTAAAATGTTCGTAGTAGCGCTTACCTGTTATGGTATGGCTACATTCGAAGGCCCGATGTTGTCGCTGAAAAATGTAAATGCCATCAGCCACTATACCGACTGGACCATTGCCCACGTACACGTAGGCGCCCTGGGCTTTAACGGGTTCCTCATATTCGGCATGTTGTATTATATGGTGCCCCGCATGTGGAATACCACCCTCTACTCCCGCAAAATGGCCAATACGCATTTCCTGCTGGGTACCGTAGGCATCCTGCTGTATGCCATCCCGCTCTACTGGGCCGGCTTTTCGCAAAGTATTATGTGGAAGAAATTTACCGAAAGCGGTCAATTGCAATACCAGTTCCTGGAAACTGTTACGCATATCATACCCATGTATATCCTGAGGGGTATCGGCGGATTGTGTTACCTGGGAGGAACCGTACTGGCTGCGGTAAACCTGTATAAAACCACCAAAGCGGGCCGCTTCGTGGCCAACGAAGCCGCAGAGGGTGTGCCTTTGAAAGCACAGGCCATGCCGGTATCCAAAATGCACTGGCATAGCGTGATCGAACGCAAACCGATACGCCTGCTTATTTTCAGCCTGATCGTAGTGGCTATAGGCGGTATGATCGAACTGATCCCGACCTTCCTGATCGACAGCAATGTACCGACCATCGCTGCGGTGAAACCCTATACCCCGCTTGAGTTACAGGGCAGGGACATCTATGTGCGCGAAGGCTGTTATACCTGCCACTCGCAGATGATACGGCCTTTCCGTGATGAAGAGGCGCGATACGGCGAATACTCCAAAGCCGGCGAATTTATCTACGACAGGCCTTTCCAATGGGGCAGCAAACGCACCGGCCCCGACCTGCACCGCGTAGGCGGCAAGTATCCCGACAGCTGGCATTACAAGCATATGAACGATCCGCAGGAGATCAGCGACGGCAGTATTATGCCGGCCTACCCCTGGCTGCTGGATAAGGACCTCGATACCAGCAATACGGCGAAGAAAATACGCGTGATGCAATCGCTGGGCGTACCCTACCCCGAAGGTTATGACAAGATCGCCAATGCGGAGCTGCGCAAACAGGCGGATGAAATAACCGCCAGGTTACGCTCCGAAAAGATCAAAGCGGTAAGCAGTAAAGAGATTATCGCGGTGATCGCTTACCTGCAACGCCTGGGTACCGACATTAAAAAAGAACCTTTAACCACACAAAATACGGATCATGAAATTCACTAATTATCTCAAGGATATCGATCATGTAAGCATCTATCCTTTACTCTCCCTGGTCCTGTTTACAGCGATCTTCCTGTTCGTCATCATCTATGTATTCAGCGCCGATAAAAGCAAGATGAACGACAAAGCCAATATACCCCTGAAATAGTCTTTAATTCTGCAAGAGCATGATCAACCCTAAATTTTCTATCCTGAGTAAAAAGGCCCTGCTGCTGGGCGGCCTGCTGTTCATCCCGCAATTGTTTGCGCTGGCCCAGGAAGCCGCTACCGCCCCGGCAACGCCTGCAGCCGCCCCCATGAACAGCTATGACCTGGCCCGGTATATACTGACCGGCATGTCGGTACTGCTGCTGTTCGTTATAGCCATGCTGGGCAATGCCGTGATCGGGGCAGGCAAAATATACTGGAGTCGGCAGCGGGAACAAAAAGGCAGGAGCGCCGGCAAAGCGGCACTGCTCGCAGGACTGATCAGCCTGGCTGCTGTAAACGGCGCCCATGCGGAAGAAGCGGCAGCGGCGGCCGAAACCGTGGCAGCTAAAGGCCCTGCGTTTCCCACCGACCTTTACTTCCTGCTGATCGTGGTAAGCCTCGAATTTGCGGTGGTATTGATCCTGGTACGGATGCTGTTCCGTTTCCTGGGCTTGCCGGTACAGACACCCGCGACTGAAGCGAAAAAAAGATTCGACTTTAAAAAGTTTTTCCAGAAGGTAAACCAAACCGTGCCCCTGGCCGATGAAGACAGCCTGGATATGGCGCATGATTATGACGGCATCCGCGAGCTGGACAATAAAGTACCTGCCTGGTGGCGCTATGCCTTCTATGCCAGTATCCTCTTTGGCGTAGTATACCTTTACCGCATGTTTGGGACGGGCAGTATACCCGACCAGATCACCGAACTGAATACGGCCAACGAAATCGCTGCGGCACAACAGGCCGAGTACCTGAAAAACGCAGCCAATAATGTAGATGAAAACAATGTAGCGATGCTGGACGCAGCCGGTATAGCCGAAGGCGGCGCCCTATATGCCAAGAACTGCGTGGCCTGCCACGGCGATAAGGGCCAGGGCGGCGTAGGCCCCAACCTTACGGATGACTATTGGTTGCACAAAGGCGGGATTAAAGATGTGTTTCATTCGATAAAATACGGCTGGCCGGAAAAAGGGATGAAGTCCTGGAAAGACGACTTCTCGCCTGCCCAGATCGCCCAACTGGCCAGTTATGTAAAATCGCTGCATGGCAGCAATCCACCGGCAGCCAAAGAGCAACAGGGTGAGTTATATACCGAAGAAAGCGCTACGGCCACGGCCGCTACAGATACCACGAATAAAAAATCTTAAGTCATGAGCAGCGAAGAGCGGGACAACAGGAAAACAGACTTTGGCGATCATATAGCGACTGCCGATGCCGGCGGTAAACGGAAATGGATCTATGCCTTGCAGCCCAGGGGCCGGCTCTATAACCTGCGCAGCATCATCAGCGTGCTTTATCTCCTGGTCTTTTTTACCCTGCCTTTTATCAGGATCAAAGGCAACCCGCTTTTCCTGTTCAACTTCCCCGAAGCGACCTTTATCTTTTTCGGCAAAGTATTCCTGCCCCAGGACTTCCTGCTGGTGGGCATCGGTATGCTGGTATGCCTGCTGTTTATCATCGTATTCACCCAACTGTTCGGACGGGTATTCTGCGGCTGGGCCTGCCCCCAAACGGTATTTATGGAAATGGTCTTCCGCCGTATCGAATACTGGATCGAAGGCCCGGCCAATAAACAGGCCGCGGCCAACCGCAAGACATGGACAACCGAAGTGTATATCCGCAAAGGCTTCAAGCACCTGGTCTTTTTCCTGGTCTCCCTATTGATCGCCCATACCTTCCTGGCTTATATCATAGGCACAACAGCCCTCTTCCGTATGATGACGGAACCGGTAAGCGCACATATCGGAGGCTTTATTGCCCTGCTGGCTTTCTCTATCGTATTCTATATCGTGTTTGCCTTTATACGGGAGATCGTGTGTACGGTAATATGCCCCTATGGCCGCCTGCAAAGCGTGCTGCTCGACAAGAACTCGATCGTGGTAGCCTACGATTACCTGCGGGGCGAACCCCGCTCCCGGCGCAGGAAAGAGGCTGCTGCAGCTCCGGCCGGCGATTGTATCGATTGTAACCTCTGTGTCCAGGTATGCCCTACGGGTATCGATATCAGGAACGGCATACAGCTGGAATGCGTGAACTGCACGGCCTGCATCGATGCCTGTAATATGATGATGAAAAAAGTGAACCGTGCACCGGACCTGATCCGCCTGGCCAGCGAAAACAGTATTGCAGCAGGCGCCAGGCCTAAAGTAACCGGCAGGGTAAAAGCCTTTTCTGTACTGCTCCTGGCCCTGTTATCTGCGCTGGTGATCTTACTGGTAACCCGCTCCATGTTCGACGCCACCATACTACGGGTACCCGGCCAGATCCTGCAGGAAAATACAGACGGTACGGTAAGTAACCTGTACCGCATCAAAATCGTAAGCAAAAGCCTGAAACCGGAGCCTTACCACCTCGAAACTACGGACGGCAAGGCGAAGATCGAACTGGTGGGCAAACCTATAGATTCGCTGTATACCGGTGTCGCCAGCGAAGAAACTTTTTTTATAAAAATGCCTGCCTCAAAGATCATACAGCGCAAACAAAAGATCCCGGTCCGGATCATGTCGGGCCATGAACTGGTCCAGACCAAAGAGGTAACCTTTATCGGTCAGTACTGACCTTAAAATATAATGTATGAAAGCACTCCGTCATAGCGGTAATCTCCTGCTCCTCCTTTTCGGGATCATGCTGGTCCTGATGAGCCTGCTGGTTTACCGCTCCGCCACGCAAAAGGTATCTATGGTAAGTAAGAATTATTATGAACAGGAACTGCACTACCAGCAGCAGTTGGATGCCATGAACAATACCCGGCGCCTGGATCATGAATTCTCCCTGTCGGCCGGGACGGACAGCATCCGGCTGCAGCTACCGCGCAGCATCAGCCAGGCGCTGACCTCCGGTCAACTGCATTTCTATTGCCCGGCCGATGATAAAGCCGATGTATTGTTACCTGTAAGCAGCAGTGCAGACGGCCGGTATAGCTTTAGCAGGTCGATGTTAAAAGGCCGCGGTTATATCCTGAAAATGGACCTTAACGCCGGTGGTACGGCTTATTATAAAGAGATCAAAATTCCCTGATGATGTCGAGCGCATTACTGGTATCTGCATTTTTACTGGGTATAGGCGGCAGTATGCATTGCCTGGGCATGTGTGGTCCGCTGGTGCTGGCCGTGCCCTTTCCATCGGGACGGGGTGGCCACAAGGGACTGGCCACGCTGGTTTATTACCTGGCCAAATGCCTGGCTTATGGCAGCATGGGCATCCTGATGGGCCTGCTGGGCAAGGGCATCAGTCTTATCGACTGGCAACAAGGCCTGTCTGTAGCAGCCGGCGTACTTATCCTGGTTATGGCCTTTGTGCCTGCCATTGCCCGGCGGCTTAAAGGGCATTTCCTTTTCCAAAAAGAATTCGGCAACCTCTTTGCCCGGGTACAGGCCCGGCCCCGGCTGCATTACTTTTTTGTGATGGGCTACCTGAATGGTTTCCTGCCCTGCGGACTGGTCTTTACCGCCCTGGCGGCATCGACCGTAACGGCCGCCCCCCTGACCGGTTTCCTCTTTATGTTCCTCTTCGGACTGGGCACCACGCCGGCGCTCGCCGCATTAAGTCTCTTCAAAACCCGCATCGGACTTCGCTTACAACCCAAACTACGAAAAACGGCCACGTTCATTTCCGTGTTCCTGGGCCTGCTGCTGATCCTCAGGGGACTCGACCTGGGTATCCCCTATCTCAGTCCTGCTGCGGGGGCCGGGGGCACGGTTAAAAACTGTTGCAGCAAACCCGCTGCCTAGGCTTTACCCCGGGGATTCGGCTATCGTTTGGGAGATATACGCAGATTTCTGAATACTTTTTCTTAAAATTGCGCAGTATTCCGAATCCCTGAACCCTGATGAACACTTACCTGCCCGGTTCCCATGTAATTGCCACATTGGAATCCGAACAGCCAGAACTGCTGCGCGATGCCGGCAGCTTCAAACAACTGATAGACCGCCTGGTGGTGCAATACGACCTGCGCCAGCTCGGCGAGGTCTACCATGCCTTTACGCCCGGAGGTTTTACTGGCATCGTATGCCTCAGCGAAAGCCATATCTCGATACATACCTGGCCCGAATTCCGGAAAGTGAACCTGGATATCTACCTCAGCAATTACCTGCGCGAAAATGACGGTACGGTACAGGCTATCTTCGAAACGATTGTTGCCTACTTCGAAGCCCGCGTGCTGGACCATCACAAGATAAAGCGGTAGCATATGGGCACGATCACTAATTTATATACCTGTCCCACCTGCAGCCGCAGCATTGCTTTCGGCAGCCCGGTCAACAATATGGCCATTTGTAGCTGCGGAGCGGTATGGGAACGCAGGCAGGAGCGGCTTGAACCCCTTGTCCTCCCTATTATCGATCATAGCGAAGACTATATCCAGCCCGGCACTACCGGCACCTGGCAGGGTAAGACCTTTATCGTAACCGGCAGGTTCCGCGCCTGGTTCGACGAGACCGTGTACAATTACTGGAGCATCGATATGGGCGATAGCCGCAAATGGTACCTGGGCGAAGGCTACGGGTTATACGCCATTTACGAGTTGCGCGAATCGGCCATTATCGACCGTCATGCCCTGCAGCGTATGAAAGGCGCAAACCGGATCATGCTGGAAGCCAACCAATCGTTCGATATGACCCGGCGCTGCAATGGCAGGTATCTCGATATCGAAGGCGCCTTTTACAAACCAGGCGGCAGCCAAAAAGTATCTACATACGAATGTGCTGGCGGCATCAAAAAAGTAGAGATCTTCGAATATGCACCCGACGAGATCGAAGTCTATACCCTGCATCCTGTGGCGGTGACCACCCTTAACCTGCAGCATACCCGGGATACGGAACGTACCGGTAAAAGCTTTACCTGCAACACCTGCGGCCAGGCAACTACGGTAAGGACGTATCCCTATGCACAAAGTTGGGTATGTACCTGCGGCGACCGCTATGCCCTCCAGAATACCACCCAGGTGAAACGCTCATCGGAGAATAACGGCATTACCACAACGTGTTATTTTAAACTCGGCAGCCCTGTCAAGCTATTCGATATCACCTATACCGTAATCGGCTTTGCCTCCAAGGTCGATTACAACGACAGTTCCGCAACCTGGCGGGAGTATACCCTTTATAATAAAGTACAGGGTTATGTATTCCTCAACGAATCGGATGGCCACTGGATGCTGCTGCGGGAAATGCAGGAGACGCCAACGGTCGAAGATGCGAAAAAACATGCCTTTTATTATAACAACAAGGAATTCGAGATCTTCCTGCAATACCGTTCCCGTATCCTGTATGCCCAGGGCGAATTCCCGGGCAATGTATTCAACGATGACTACGATGCCCTGGCTACTGATTTTATTTCCCAACCGGATATCTGGAGCGTAGAGCAACACTTTACGGAAGGCACGACCTGGTACTATGGTCAGTATATCGATAAAAGCCTGCTGAGGAAACAGGCAGGCGCCATGCCCTATGCCCGCGGTGTAGCGCCGGCACAGGAAAAGATGCGCGCCGATATGCCCTCGATCATACGCGCCATGCTGGTGGTACTGGGCTTATTCATCCTGGTACAATATGCGACCGTATCGACAAATTCGGAGAAAGAGCTCCTCAATAACACGTTCACGCTTTCCGATTCTACCGTTACGCAAACTTTTATATCGGATACCTTTAAGCTGAAGAAATGGAAAAGTAATCTCGAATTCGAGATCGCCGCCCCGGTAGACAATACCTGGTTCGAGCTGAATGCCACCCTGGTAAATGCCGCTACCGGCGATGAATACAGCCTGGAGCAGGGTATCGAATACTACCATGGTATAAGCGACGGGGAAAGCTGGTCGGAAGGTTCTACCCGCGAAAGTGCTTACCTGAGCAGCATCCCGGGGGGGACCTACTTCCTCCAGATCAGCAGTTCGCGCGATATGAACGTAACTTCCGAAAACACCGTAAGAGACTTCCAGCTGCGGGTGGTCAACGACAGCCCCATGTACCGCAACTTCTGGCTGATCGGGCTGATCATCGTCCTATGGCCGGTGATTATGCTGATCATGAATCATTATTACGAAAAAGAAAGATGGCGCCATAGCCCTTATTCCAAATTCAGCTACGAAAATAAATAGCGATGAAAAAATTCCTGCTTTCCCTGTTACCCATGCGCTGGTACCTGTTGTTTGCTACGGCAATGATGGGCTGGCTGGGTTATGCCAACTATACCGGCTGGCGCCTGTTCTCCTCCGGCAACCAGCAACAATGGAGCGCTTCGGGCCCCGGCGGACATAAATAACCCTTAACACATCAAACCTCTTATATGCCTCAAAACATTATCAATTCGTTTCTCTTTTCCGGGATCGGCGTCCTGATCCTCTTCCTGGCTTTCGCCCTGATCGAGATCCTGACCCCGAAACACAACCTCCGCAAAGAGATCATGGAAAACAAGAATATCGCCGTAGCCCTGTTTGCCGGCTTTTTTATGATCGCCATTGCCATTATCATTGCCGCCGCCATACATGGATAAACAGCCTGTCCCTAAAAAAGAGCTTACCGCACAATGGATCCTGCTGGTAGCCGTATTCATTATTGCCACCTGCGGGCTGATCTACGAACTGGTAGCCGGCACCCTGGCCAGTTACCTGCTGGGCGACAGCGTTACGCAGTTCAGCATCATTATCGGGGTATACCTGTTTGCCATGGGTATAGGCTCTTACCTGTCCCGCTTTTTCAATACCGACCTGTTGGGCTGGTTTATAAAAATAGAGTTGCTTGTGGGCATGGTCGGCGGTTTCAGCGCGGCTATCCTTTTCCTGGTGTTCCCGCTGGCCATCAGCTTCCAGCCGATCCTGTATGCCCTGGTAGGGGTTACCGGCATCCTGGTCGGCATCGAGATCCCGCTGCTGCTCCGTATCCTTAAAGACAAGGTTGCCTTCAAAGACCTGGTCAGCAAAGTATTTACCTTCGACTATATCGGCGCCCTGCTGGCTTCGCTTATATTCCCCCTGCTGCTGGTGCCCTATATGGGCCTGATCCGCACCAGCCTGTTCTTCGGCATCCTGAATATCTGCGTAGGCCTGTACCTGACCCGCTATTTCTACGGCGAGATCCGAAATGTGCGGCAGATAAGATTTAGCGGCATACTGCTGCTGCTGGCACAGGTGCTGGCCTTTATCCTCTCGGAAAAGATCATGAGCTACTCCGAAACCCTGGCCTTTAACGATAAAGTGGTGTATTCGACCTCCACGCCTTACCAGCGTATCGTGATCACTAAAAGCAAAAGAGACCTGCGCCTGTACCTCAACAATAACCTGCAATTCAGTTCGGTCGACGAATACCGCTACCACGAAGCGCTCGTTCACCCGGCAATGACCGCGGCCGGCAACCCGCGGCATGTGCTGGTATTGGGCGGCGGCGACGGTCTTGCGGTACGCGAGATCTTAAAATATCCTTCCGTGGAATCGGTCCAGCTGGTCGACCTCGACCCGGCCATGACCCGGCTCTTCTCCAGCCAGCAGATCCTGCAGCAGATCAATAAATATTCATTAAAAAACAGCAAGGTGACCGTAAGCAATGCCGATGCCTTTACCTGGCTGAAAAAGCACCGGCAACAACGGTTCGATTGCGTGATCGTCGATTTTCCCGATCCCTCGGGTTTTGCGATCGGCAAGTTGTATACCACCGCCTTTTACCGCCTGCTGCAAACCGTATTGCAGCCCGGTGCTGCCGTAGTGATCCAGTGTACCTCGCCCTATGTAGCGCCCAGGAGCTTCTGGTCGATCAATACTACGCTGATGGCATGCGGCTTTCATACCGTGCCGTATCATAATTATGTGCCATCGTTTGGCGAATGGGGTTATATCATGGCACTCGACCAAGACCATTACCAGGTACCCGATACCTTTGCCATAACGGCCAGGTACATCAGCAAACCGGTGATGGAACAGATGCTCCAGTTCCCGGAAGATATGAAAGCCCATACCCCACTTGAAGTCAACAAATTGAATAACCAGGCCCTGGTTCATTATTTTGAAGAAGAATGGGGCAAATACCTGGAACAGTAAATGCAGCGGAGAGACTTTCTAAAAATTTCGGCGGGACTCGCCGGCATAACGCCCCTCTTGCAGGCCTGCAGGCAGGAACGCGTGATACCGGGTAGCATAATCGGGGCATCGGCAAAGACCGGGCACCTGTTGCGCGACCATGCCTTTAGCGAGCCCGAAAGCTGGGAGCCGCACCAGGTGGTTATCGTAGGCGGCGGCATTAGCGGGCTTGCCGCTGCAAGGCAACTGGGCAAAGCAGGCATAAACGATGTGGTACTGCTCGACCTCGAAGCCAAAACCGGGGGTAATGCGGCCTGCGGTGGCAACAACATTTCGGGATATCCCTGGGGAGCCCATTATATACCCATACCCAACAACAACCTTACGGAATACCTGGCCTTCCTGCAGGAAGCCGGTGTAATTACCGGCTACGATGCAGCCGGGCTGCCTGTTTACAACGAATACCATTTATGCAGCGATCCCGAGGAGCGCCTCTATATCAACGGCCAGTGGCAGGATGGCCTCGTGCCCCGCTTCGGGCTTAGCGACCCGGAACGGCTCCAGCTCAAAAACTTCTTCCGTTATATGGATGCCTTCAGACAACAGAAAGGCGCCGACGGGAAAGATGCTTTTGCCATACCGGTAGATGCCTCCAGCAAGGATGCAGCACTGACCGCCCTGGACCAGGTAACGATGAAAGCATGGATGGACGACCGGGAACTGACCTGCAGCTATATACGCTGGTATGTAGACTATTGCACCCGTGACGACTTTGGCACCGCTTACGATAAGATCAGCGCCTGGGCTGGTATTCATTACTTCGCCTCGCGTAAAGGCCGGGGTAGCAACGCCAGTTATCACGATGTGCTCACCTGGGAGCAGGGCAATGGCTTCCTGGCCGGCCAGTTGTTACAACAATGCCGCGCCGGCGTACGTACCGGGGCATTGGCCGTAGGAGTACGACCGGCTGAAAAGGAGATCCGTATTGCCTATTATGATGTACAGCAAAAGAAGCTGAAAGGCCTGGCTGCACAGCAATGTATCCTGGCCGTACCCCAGTTTGTAGCTGCCCGCCTGCTGAAGGATGAGTCGCGGCTGCAACAGGTGCACCAATACCTGCATTACACCCCCTGGCTGGTCGCCAACCTGACGGTGAAGCAACTGGAAGAACGCAGCGGCGCCCCCGAAAGCTGGGACAATGTGATCTATGGCAGCAATTCGCTGGGGTATGTGGATGCCACCCACCAGCAATTGCAACAACGGAAGGATAAAAGAAACCTGACCTATTACCTGCCGCTTACCCAAAGCGACCCCGACAGCGCCCGTAAAGCCGCTTATGCCACCGACCATGCCACCTGGACCAAAGCTATACTGGCCGACCTGAAACGCATACATCCCGATATTGCGACCAAAACGGAACGGGTAGACATCATGCTCTGGGGCCACGCTATGGCGCAGCCCCTGCCGGGTATCGCCCATGGCGACATACGTGCATCGCTGGGCCGCAGCCTTGCACCGGGTATCCACTTTGCCCATACCGACCTGGCGGGTATCAGCATATTTGAAGAGGCCTTTTACCAGGGCCTGCATGCCGCCGCAAAAGTAAAAGCACTACTCTAACGATAACAGCACCCTATGGCACAACGACAACCCTGGCTGGGCAAGCCTGTTACCGATATCCTGTTTATCCTGCTGCCGCCCTTTTTCAGCCTGCTGGTCATCGCCCTGTTCCCTGACCTGTTCCGCAACAACGACCAGATGCCCGATACCTGGTGGGTGGTACTGGTATTGCTGATCGACGTGGCCCATGTATACAGCACTTTATACCGCACCTACCTGGACCCTGCAGCCCGCAGGCAATTGGGCCGTCCATTGCTGCTGATCCCCATACTCAGCTTTACCGCGGGGGTATTGCTTTACGCCGCCGATGCGCTATGGTTCTGGCGTATACTCGCCTACCTGGCCGTATTTCATTTCGTACGCCAGCAATATGGCTTTATGCGCCTGTACAGCAGGCAGGAACAGCAAAATCCGCTCGCTGTCTTTATCGATAAGTTCACCATTTATTATGCCACCCTGTACCCGCTGCTCTACTGGCACCTGGCGGGTCCCCGTAACTTTTCCTGGTTTGTAAAAGGTGATTTCATCCAGTTTCCGGCTGAAGGTTTACGCACCTGCGCTACCGTCCTGTACCTGCTCATGCTTGCCGTGTATATCGTAAAAGAGGTATACACATCCCTGCAACAGCGCTGGTTCAACCTGCCCAAAGCGGGTATCATTACCGGCACCCTGCTCTCCTGGTACTTCGGCATCGTTTATTTTAACGGCGACCTGGCATTTACCCTGCTGAACGTGGTAAGCCATGGTATACCCTATATGGCGCTGATCTGGATCTATGGTAAAAAGCAGGTGGGTGGCGGCAAGACACGCGGCCCGCTGCGCCTGTTTTTCGGTTCGTACGGCATCCTGCTCTTCCTGGGCCTTATCTTCCTGCTGGCCTATATCGAAGAAGGCCTATGGGACTGGACCCTTTGGAAGGAGCACCAGGATATTTTCAGCATCTTTCACCAGGTCAGCATTATGCCCGGCGACACGCTGCTTTGTTTTATCGTGCCCCTGCTTACGCTGCCGCAGGTTACCCACTATATTATAGACGGGTATATCTGGAAAAAGAAAAAACAAGCGCCCCTGCATCCCGTATTATAAGTACGTGGTTGCTAATGCATGGCAGTGCATTACCGTTAAATCTTACCATACATCAATAAAAAGTGGAAACAGGACCTGTACCTTTGTGTCCACAAGGCAACAGCATGCCTTTCTTTCATTCCTCACAAAAACTGAACTGTATGAAAAAATTACTTTTATTGCTGGTAGCCTTTACCGCCGGCATCGCAAGCTTTGCACAAACGACCTGGAAAGTAGACCCCATGCACTCGTTCGTGAACTTCTCGGTAAAACATATGGGCATCTCTTTCGTAGATGGCTCGTTTAAAAAATTCGATGGCACCGTAGCTGCTTCCAAAGCAGACCTGAGCGATGCTAAAATCAACTTTACCGTTGACGTGAACAGCATCAATACCGGCGTGGAGATGCGCGACGGCCACCTGAAAACCGACGATTTCTTTAACGCTGCCAGCTTCCCTGAAATGAAGTTCGAAAGCACCGCGTTTAAAAAACTGTCGGGCAACAAATACGAACTGTCCGGCAAACTTACCATCCGCGACGTGACCAAGGCCGTAAAATTCGACGTGGTATACGGCGGCACTGCCAAAGACCAGCAAGGCAATACCAAAGCGGGTTTCCAGGCTACGACCACCATCAACCGTTTAGACTATAATATCAAGTACGACCCGACCGGCGCCGGTATCGCAAAAGATATCGCGATCCGCCTGAACCTCGAGTTTGCTGAAGCGAAATAAGACGTTGCTCATTTGTGTTTATTTTGTAGTTAGAAAAGCAAAACGGCAGTTGATACTGCCGTTTTTTTTATGCCTGTAATTTTACGACCGGGGGGCTTAGGTGGGTCAAGCAGAATTTCTGGGGGATAAAAGTCTTGTTCTTAAAACGAATCATCATTTTGCCAGACCCTTAGCTATTTGTAGTGCCTCGCTACGAATTTACCTGGCCCGGCACCTACAACTATTTGCAGCAGTAGAATACGAGTTTTTCTCGCAGCGATACGGCGACGCAGCGAACAGGTATATATTGGTCGTAACATCTGGTCACCAACCGCGTAGAAATGCTTTGCCCAACGCCCATTACATGCACTGCCGGAACGTCAAGCCAGGAAACAACCAAACATACCGACCTTTAGAAAAAGGGCGTTAATAAAATGCTGCAGGACGCCGTATAGAAAGAAATACAGCTCCCACAGTTTGGCCCTGTATTTTAGTTCGTTCGTCATTCCTTCGTCCAATTTTTACTACTGCCCGGAATATTTCTTTTAGGCGTACAAGGCATTTTTAGCACTTTTTCTACAGTCTTGATTTTTGCTTCTTTGTATTAAGACAAAGAAGAATAAAAAATCAGGGTAAGTACACCGGAGTCCCCAACTTTTCCGCTTGAGCCGCTCAGGTTAAAAATACCCACCTGCTTCCGGCTGCTGCTTCCTGTTCCCATACCCGGCTTACGTCTTGCAGGCTGGCCGTTTCGATATCAAACCGCAATTGGCCGTCGGCCGCCAGCCGGTAGAGACCCGGCAGCTCTTTGTGAAAATAGGTATAGATCTCGGCCTTACTGATGCTGCCAAAACCGGATCCCAGCAATTCGATCTTTTTACTCCGTAATATACCCGAAGGCAGGTTGATCGAAGCGCCGGCCATTTCGCCCACGGTCACGATCTTCACCGTTTTTTGCACGGCTTGTTTCAGTACCTGTAAGAGCAATTCCATAGGACGTCCCCAGAGGTAGTCGATCACAATATCGACAGGATTGGCCGCCTGAAGGGCCGATAGTTCGGCCATAAGGGCTTCGTCGCTTTGCTGCAGGCATACCACCTCGTCGGCCCCAAGCGCTTTAAGCGCCTCCAGTTTAACCGGGTCGCGACCGGTTGCGATTACCCGGGCAGCGCCCCGCAGTTTAGCCGCCTGTACCGCCATTTTACCCGACACACCGGTAGCGCCGTTGACCCATACGGTATGCCCGGCCTGTATACCGCCACGGCAAAGCAGGGCGGCATCGGAGCCCAGTAAGGCATTGGGCAGGGCAGCTGCCATTTCGAAGCTTATCTCATCCGGCAGGGGGATACAGGCTTCTTTTCTTACCAGCGCTTTCCCCGCCATCATACCTGTTTCGCCGATGGCGTATACCCGGGTACCGTCTTCCAATACGCCGGCGCCATCTACGCCCACCGCGGCAGGCAGGGTTTCGAATTTGGTGTAGTGCTTGCCACTTACCCGCGACTTGTCGAGCTGTTTCAGAGCAGCCGCCTTTACGGTAATGATCAATTCATCCGCACCCGGTACCGGGTCGGGAAATGTTTCATACGCCGGGATGGTACCCATGGCATGAATAACTGCAGCCTTCATAGGTTTTTGTTTTATACTGCAAAATTAGCAGCGCCGTTTTCCCTCAACGATAACAATTGTAAAGAAATGCTAGCGACGGTTGCGGATGCGGCTCAGCGACACAGGAGTGATGCCCAGGTAAGAAGCGATATAGTGCTGCGGGATACGTTGAAGCATTTCGGGATGTTGTTCCAGCAGGTCGTGGTAACGCTCCTCGGGACTGTCTTTGATCCGGGAGATAAAAAGGTGTTGGTACGACAGGAGGCGGTTAAAGATATGATGTTCGATCTCTGCCCTGATGGTATCGGATTGCGTAATGATCCATTCATAGTCTTTTTTGTCGAGCACATACAACAGGCAGGGTTCGATGGTTTCGATGCCAAAAAGACTGGGCTTACCAGTACGGAAGCTCTCTATAGACGCTACACCCTGGCCTTCGAAAAAGAATTGGGTGGTTATATCGCGGCCCTTGTTGTTGAAGCAAACCCGCAGGCAACCCCGCAATACGAAAAAAGCGCGTTTAGCGATATCGCCTTCCTGCAGCAGTACCGTGCGGGCAGGCACCTCCAGCCTTTTGAAAAGGTGAATATATTTATGCCATTCATGCGAAGGGAAAACCGGGCCTGTATACATGATCGGGAGTATTGTAACCCGAAGATACAAAGATTACGGCCATGCTGTATACCCACAAGGGGATCGCTTACAGGCAGGAGCAATAATCATGATAAGCAGCCTGCTTTATTTATTTTAAGATCACCGGCGTTTTGCAGGACTATTAAATGCTAATTAATGTTAATTAGTGTTTTCGTTTAATGTAATACAACAAGAACAAATATAGCTTTACGTTATGTCAGGGCCACCTGGATGCCTGTCTTTTACTTACCAAACATATTTACATGAAAAAATCTACACTTATTGCAGCGCTATTCGTCTGTACCGGTATTGCCCAGGCACAGACACCTGAGAAAAAGTCTGTGGCACTGGTAACCAAACAAACAAGCCTGGGTTGCTTTTATTGCGGCGACTGGGGCTGGACCGTAGGTCATGATGTATATGAAGACCTGAAAACTTCGGGCAAGGGTGTTTATATCGCAGTATATGATCTTGACCAGGGCGCCTTTGGCGCTACCGATAACTTTTCCAATCCTACCGGTAGCGCGATCGAGGGCAGCGCACTGTTCAGCAACAAAGAGGGTAATCCCACCTTTAAAGTGAATGGTAAAGGCAGCGGTACGGGTCCCTACCCCAACAGCTACGATGACCGCAATTCTATCGTCAGTGCAGCAGGACAGTTTGCGACCAGCGACGCAGCGGCCAGCAGTGCGGTAAACTACAGCATATCCGGCACTAAAGTAACCGCCACCGCAAAATCCAAATTCTGGACGGCATCCAACGGTGAATATTACATGGCTTGTTATGTGCTCGAAGACAGTATTCCCAATGTACAGAACGGCCAGACCGGGAAGGTGGTCCACAATGCCGTTCTACGCGCTTCGATGACCAGCAGCTCGGCCTGGGGCGAGCAGATTGCCAACGGCGCTGTGGCCGCCAATACAGAGGCTACCAAAAGCTATTCGGTGGACATAGACGCCAAATGGCAAAAAACCAAACTGCGTGTCGTAAGCGTGATCTGGAAAAAAACAGCAGCTAATAAGTACGAGGTAGTGAATGTAGCCAGCGGAAAACCAGGAACCACCGGCATCAAAGACCTTACCGAAGTGAGCGACCTGAGCATAACGCCCAACCCGGCAAAAGGTACGGTATGGATCTCCTGCTATGCTAAAAAAGCCACCGCGCTGGACATCCGTATTACCGATAACCTGGGCCGTATGCTGTACAGCAGCAGCGTAAAAGCAACAGAGGGCGCCAACCAGTACCAGTTGAACACTACAGGGCTGGCAAGCGGCGTTTACAACCTGACCCTCTCTTCAGGTACCGGGATGATCAGCAAACGCCTGTCCGTACTCCCTTAATGCAACACCATTTGTTACCCATAACAAAGCGGCATGTCTGACGACATGCCGCTTTTGCTTTTATATAACACAGGGTAATGACAACCGGTACAACTTACCGGACCAGCACCAGGTCGCCTTTGCGGGTATGCTGCCGCTTTTGCGTGCCACCGAGAAATTGTACCTCGTACATATAAGTACCCACCTCTGCCGTCTGCCCCTCGATGGTACCATCCCAACCCTGCTCTGCTTTAGCGCTATAGAATACACGTTGTCCCCAGCGGTTATAGATACTGAGTTTATAGGACTGCACGGGACACTCAGTCGATACCACGGGCCGGAACATGTCGTTAAGCCCGTCGCCATTGGGCGAAAAGGCATTGGGCATTTCGAAATGACAATAACACAAAGGATCGAAACTGACCCGCATCGTATCCGAAGCCGTACAGACCGACTCTGATACCCTTACCCAATAAGTACCCGTATCGGTAACCCTGATGCCGGCTTGGGTACTGCCCGTGCTCCAGAGAATAGCGGCGCCGGGCGTTACTTTGGCGTTGAGGGACACCGCTACCGGCATGTCGTAACACAATTGTATATCTGCGCCCAGGTCCTGGTCCAGCGCTAAAAAACGCAGTTGTACCGAGTCGGTCAACGTACAGCCGTTGCGCGTTACCTCGAGAACGTACAAACCATCTTTCCTGGCCGTGTAATTGCTGGTGCTTACCCCGTCCTGCCAGCGGTAAGATGCGCCGGGCACGACAGCGCCCAGCGTATAGGGCGGCGTATGGCAGAGGGTGGTATCGGGGCCCAGGCTGAAGTCGAAACCGGCACGCGCTACAACAAAAGAGTCGATATGATATACACAGGGACCATAGGTATAATACCGCACTACATAAGCGCCCGGATGTGTAGCCCATACCGATGCTTTATCGCCGCCCTGCTGCCAGGCATAACTGTACCCGGCGGTATCGGTGGCTGCCAGCCGGACGCTGTCTTTAAGACAAAGGGTATATTTCCGGGCAACCGTATCGGCAACACGCAAAATGCCGATCTCGTTGGGAAAGTAACTTAGCGAATTGATATAAGGAGCAGGCGACATATTGAGTACCGGTGTAAGCGATACATTACAGCCGGCGCCGGCTACATTGGGCTGTTGGATCACGCCCAGTTGGTTGTCGTTTCCGGTTACCGTCGGGTATATGGTTCCATTGTCCAGTGTCTTTTCGTAGTGAAAATAAATTTTGCCATCAGGGCCGGTTTTCAGACCACTCTGTAAAGTAACGCTGCTGCGCACCAGGCCCGTTACCGCGGTACCGTTATAAGTCTGCCCCAGCAGCAGCCCCATAAGCGGGCTCAAGGTAAGATCAATTTGCGCCAGGTAACCGGAAAGACCGCAGAGGTACAACTTTGAATCATCGGGTGAGAAGGCTGCCCCCTGCCACATATCTACCGGCCCCGCCGGGTAAGACGGCGGCGTAGGGCCGGTAGTACCCACCGGTAGCGTTACGGTATTGGATACAATGCCTGTAGCGGGGTCGAAATCGGACAGCTGTGCCGAGACACCGATATTGGTCAGCACCAGCCGGGTCCGGTTATGCGAAACGGTAAGCGTGCCTGCCAGTTCCACATCGGTGGTTGTGCCGCCCGTTGCGGAAACAACCGGTGCACTTACACCATCGGCAGTGATGTTATAAGACTTATAGGCATTGCCCAGGCCCTGATGCGTTACGAGCCATATATTACAATCGTTGCCGGCAACCAGCGTCAGTTTCTGTACATTGCTGTCTACAAATGTTCCTTTCTCGATTACTGCGCCCAGACCGTTGTTCTCCGACATATCCACGATGCTGTAATAGAGGTCTGAGGGGTAATACAGGGTACTGCCGATATTCGGATCGATCGGCTCTCTTCTTTCGGAGAAGATATAGTACTTACCCGGATCACCGGGTTTCATGGCGATGGCCGTAGCATCGGCGATCCAGCCGTTACCCGGGTCGGGCAGCTTGACCGGCAAGCCGGGACCCACGGTAAGGTTTACACCGCCCACCATCAGGTTGTGCTGCCGGTTCCATACATAGTTGCCATCGGTATAAAAAAGCAGGTTGCCGTTATGGTCGCAGATGCTGGCACTATTGCCCCGCATATCGGCCATATTCTGCGCCTGCTGTGGGTTACCGGCTGCAAAACTAAGCCCGCCCTTGGTACCGAACGTCCATACCCGGTCGTACTGTGCCTGTACGGTTGCTGCCGGTAATACCAGGGCGATAAGGAAGACTATACGGCGAAACCATTGCGCCGCAAAGGATAAAACATCCATCATAAAAAAACTTTTAAAGAGATAAACGGGATCAGGGCAATACCTGCAGACGATAACGTAAAACGGCCCCGGGTGTACGGACCACTACGATATAACTGCCGGCCGCAATGCCCTGCAGGCTTAAGCGGTAGCGGGTGGCAGACAAGCGCGTGCAGGCTGCCTGCCCCGTGCTGCGGCCACTGCCCAGTTCGAAAAGCTGTACCTGTGCCACGCTGCCATACTGATCGGGCACCTGGAGGTACACCTGGTTGGTGGCCGGGTTAGGATACAATAACAGGTCCTGTGTTACTGCACCGGTAATACCGGTGGGCTGTACCGCGTAACACATCGAGGTATCTGCACAATCGCCAAGGCTTACCGCTACGGCGTAGTAGCCTGCCACAGCCGGCTGGAATACCGCGCTGGTAGCCCCATTCACAGCCGCCATGGCATTACAGTCGAACCATTGATAGGTAGCGCCCGCAGTGGGTGTGACCTGCAGGCTATTGCCCGTACGGCTTACTGTAATAGCAGGCGCCTGCTGGCTAAGTATTGTGGCTACCGTACTGTCGCAGCCGGTAACAGCGGCCAGTACGCTATAATACGTACCGGGCGTATAGACTACCATACCGCCAGGCAAAGTATAACTGTTGTTGTGGCAAAAAGATGCATTAACCCAGGAGGTATCGGCGCTACAGCTTGCCAGGCTGAGTATCCAGTAGTCGTTGCCCCCGCGGCAGCTGTCCGTTTTGGTACCGGAAATGCGGGAGTCGGATATACCGGCTACGATATATCCCTGGTCGGTAGGCAACAGGTCGGCGGGCATCTCCAGCAGCTCCAGGCTGCTGCTGGTACCACCCAGTGTTTTTTGCCAGATGATCTGGCCTGCAGGATCGAGCTTCAGCAACCAGAAATCGGTAGTACCGCCATAACCGTTACCTGCCTTTTCGCCGGAGGAACCGGAGGCCGAAGCGCCGCTCAACAGGTAATTGCCACCGGGTATCTGCCTGATACCGGATAAAAGATCGGCGCCGTTCCCGCCAATCGTCTTTTGCCATTGGATGGCGCCCGTGCTGCTGAGTTTTAATATCCAGTAGTCGAAGGTGCCCCGGCAGGTATCGGTCTTTTCGCCCGATATGCCGGAGTTGGAGTAGCCGCCCAGTATATAACCGCCATCGGTAGTAAGATCCATACTTACCAGGCGGTCTTCGCCCGCGCCGCCTATCGTCTTTTGCCATTGAATAGCACCGGTACTACTGAGCTTCAGTATCCAGTAATCGGCCCTGCCCCTTACTGTATCGGTTTTATCACCGCCGGATATATTGGTACCGGCTATAGCCAGGAAAGTGGCTTCGGAAGTGCCGCCAACCAGGTAACCGCCATCGGGCGTAGGCCGTATACAACTGAGCCGGTCGTGGTCTTCGCCGCCAAAGGTCTTTTGCCATTGCATATTACCCGAAGCATCGATCTTGAATATCCAGTAGTCTGCGAAAATAAAATAAAGCATACCCCAGGATGGATTATTCTCCGTCCGGTTAATTTCCGTTTTATCGCCGCTGATACCCGAACTGGAGGAGGTGCCTACAATAAAACCGCCATCGGGTGTAGGCGCCACCCGGGTAATATGAAACATGGCAGTGATGCTGTCGTCGGTCATGGTTGCCGCTCCCCGGCCTTCGGTATATAAACCGCCATAGGTCTTCTGCCATAATATATTGCCCGCGGTATCGAGCCGGATAAGCCATACATCGCCGCCGGAAAAAGCGGCAAAGGCCGGATCGTCGCGGCTGGTATCGGTTTTATTCCCGCTTATACCCGAGTTGGAAGTTCCGGAAACGAGGTAGCCGCCATCGGCACACACAATGATATCGCTTGCCACATCTTCTTCGGTGCCGCCGAAGGTCTTTTGCCAGCTGATCGCACCGGCGCTGTCGAGCTTTATGATCCAGTAGTCGCCGCCACCGGGCCCTGCAAGTGTTTTTTCGCCGGATACCGGCGAGTTGGAATAGCCACCCAGGATATAACCCTTATCCGGTGTAGCGGTCATTGCAAAAAGGATATCGCCCCCCGATCCGCCCAGGGTACGTTGCCAGCGGATAGCCGGCGGCGCTTCCTGGGCCCGCGTTGTCGTCACTGCATTCAAGCAAAACAAAAGGATGCACAGCAGCAGGTAGTTCTTTTTCATAGGCATTGATCCGTTCAAAAGGGATGTACACAAATTTAACCGGACCAAGGGGGAAAAGCAATGGTTTAATCCCGTGTTTATCAATAAATGAGGGTAAACCCCTATTGGCTTCTTATGTAAAAAAACTAACTTGCATTACCTGAAAGACCGACCCTGTCCCGTACCTGAAACCTGGATATTATGCGCTGCCGCCCGATACTATTACTCCTTCTCCTGCTTTTGCCCTGGCCGGCGCATGCCCAGTCCTCGTTTATAGAATCGTTTATAGAACGCCAGGTACAGCCTCCGGTAAGCAAAGCAGCACTGGATAAAATGGAAGCCGAGCTGCGCCTGATCGAACGTCTTTATACCAGTAATCCCGACAGCGCGCTGGCACTATGCCGTATCGTGTACGAAGACAGCAAACGCATGCAGTTCCCCGATGGCATGGCTACGGCCCTGCTCTGGACAGGTGGTGTGTATATGATGGCCAGGAGCGAACCCAAGCAGGCACTGCGGTACTATCGCAATGCAGCGCCCTATTGCGCACGTGCTATAAACGTAAGATCAACCTTATTGCTGTTGCTGCATACCGATATGGCGGCTGCCTTTTCGGTACAGGGCCAGTACGACAGCGCATTGGTTTATTATTACAAGGCGTTAACTACAGTCTTACAATACAATATAAAAGATGCCCGGGAACTGGCTATACTGAACAGTAACCTGGCCGCGATACATTATGTGCTCGGGCAATATGAAGAAGCCGTACCCTATATCCGTACCACGATCCGCATCAGCGATTCGGCAGGACTGCCCCAGCCCTTGTTCGATGCATTGAACAGCCGGGCAAGTATAAGCATTACCAAAGGCAACCTCGACAGCGCAGCCCGCGACATTGCCAGGATGGAGGCCATGCCCCTTACAGGCGCCAGGAAAGAAAGGGATATTGCCTACCTGAAAGGCATGATTTGTCTGAAACAAAAAGACACCCGGGCCGCGATCCCCCTGTTCCGTCATGCCCTGGAACAAAGCGGGGCCAATGCCAGGGATAAATCCAACAATATGTCGGGGCTCGGCCTGGCCTACTTCCTGGAAGGTGCTTATACCACATCGGCCCGGTATATAACCGAAGCGATCCAACTGTCGGAAGAGGCCGGGATATCAGGACGTGCGCTGCTGGACAACTATGAAAACCTTGCCGAGATTTATGACTCGGCCCGCGATTATAAAAATGCATACCGCTACCGGTCGATGGCTGCCAAACTGAACGACAGTATGTACAAGATGGAGAATACAAAAAACCTGAATGTACTGCAAACACGCTACCTTACTGCCGAGAAAAATAAAGTACTGGCGGAAAAGCAGCTCCAGCTGGCCATTGCAGAAGCGGGCCTTCGCAAAAAGAATATCTGGATCATGTGGATAACGGGAGGCACCCTGATCCTGCTGGTACTGGCGGCCTGGCTTTCGCAGAAACAAAGGCTGCAATTGCAGAAAGCCAAAACAGCCCGGCAACAGCAACAGGTACAACAACTCAAAGCAGTAATCGAAGGCGAAGAGAAAGAGCGTAGCCGTATAGGCCGCCAACTGCACGACGACATCATGGTGCAGCTGTCTATCGTAAAAATGGGCATGGAAGCCTTACCCATGGCGCATCCCAGCATACGCGACGCCGAAGGATACCGGAGCATCGTAGACCAACTGAACCATACGAGCCGGCAACTGCGGCAAACCGCCCATAACCTGATGCCCGATACCCTGCTGGAAGAAGGACTGGTATCGGCCGTACTTTACTTTTGCCGCAATGCCGAAAAGCTGACCGGTATCCGGTTCCGCTTCCAGCACTATGGTGATATACCGCCCCTGGCCTCCGATATCGAGGTCAGCATTTACCGAGTAATCCAGGAACTGGTACAAAACATTATTAAACATGCCGATGCCCAAAACGCATTGGTACAGCTCAGCTATCGCAAAGGCATACTGAGTATTACCGTAGAAGACGATGGCACCGGCATGCCGGCCGAAGCCCCCGGACCGGATAAAATGGGACTTAAAAGTATACGAACAAGAATAAAAGCCCTGGAAGGCAATATGGACATACATGCCTGTACGCCACACGGCACATCGGTAACTATAGAACTGAACCTCTGAACCACAGCGTAAACCCAAGTACAATGGACAATATTTATATCGCTATAGCCGACGATCACCCCATGGTTATCAGCGGGGTGACCACCCTGTTGCAGGCCTTTCCCCGTATCGTGGTGCAACATGCTTACAACAGCGCTGCGCAACTGATGGAGGGTTTCAAATTTCATCAACCCGATGTATTACTGCTCGATATCCTGCTGCCCGACCGCTCCGGCAAAGACCTGGTTCCCCAGATCCGGAAAGATTATCCGCAGGTGCGCATCCTGGCGCTTACCAGTCTCGATGCACCGGCGATGGTAAGTTCGATGCTGCGCCGCGGCTGTTTGGGATACCTGCTTAAAGGCGCCGGGCCGGCCACACTGGCCGAAGCTATAGAAACCGTGTACCGGGGCGATAGCTATATCGAACCGGGCTTAAAGGAACAACTGTTGCAGCATGTAATCGGCTTTCGCCAGCAAAACAGCGAACAGGCTGTATTACCGGGGCTTACGCAAAGAGAGAAAGAGGTATTGCAACTGATCGCCGAAGAATATACCACCAAAGAAATTGCAGAAAAACTGTTTATCAGTTACCGTACAGCTGAAAACCACCGCTGCAGCCTGATCCAGAAACTGGATGTAAAAAATACCGTGGGACTGCTTAAAGTGGCGATCCAGCTCGGGCTCGTCAAATAGCGTTTACCCGCGGCAAAACAAGCAAAATAAAATAAATTTCCTCAGTTATAAAGTTAGCAGCGAAACGGCCTTATAAGTAAGAAAATAATTTTATTTTCGGGCAAACAGGCCCGCCGTTCATGCGATCTTTATTCCTATTACTGTGTATCCTGCTCCCGGTGAGCTTCAGGGTTCATGCGCAGGCATACAGCTATAGCCACTATGATACCGGTAACGGGCTGCCGGGATCGACCGTTTATTGTATAGCGCAAACTAAAGACGGCTTTATCTGGTTCGGTACCGAAGCGGGCCTCTGCCGTTTCGATGGCGTCAATTTTAAGACCTTCACCATGGAGGATGGTTTACCGGCCAACGATATCCTGACCCTGCATATCGATAGCCGGGGCAGGATATGGATCAAACCTTTCAAAACTGCCATCTGTTATTACGAAAACGGCAAGATCCATAACCAGCAAAACGATACGGTATTAAAAAAGATAGTCCTGCGTGACCTGCTCAACTGTATCGCAGAAAACGACCGGGGCGATATCATTATCCAGGAGCAGCAATACACCCACGTTATCTCACCGGACAACCGGGTAAGCACCCTCCCGGCCGGCTCCGACTTCCTGGGGCAGCGCGACCGGTTGCCTTTATATAATATTGTCTCTGACAATAATTTAATTACTTGCGACCTGGTCCGTTTTCCGCCTGCAGTAGCGCGACGCGTCGGCAAAAAGTGGTATTACAGTACCACAAGGCGGATCAATGGCAAACAATATTACGTTTTTAATGATGGCTACCGTATCCGGGTCCTGGCCCCCGATGGACAGGAAGCCTGGACGCTTCCCTTACCCCACCCGTTAAGCTATACCGTGTTCATCGACAGTACACAGGTCTTTATCTACCGTCATGGAAAAGGCATAGACCTGTTACAAGCCGATCATTTTACAAACCCGGTCCGGTATTTTCCCGATTATTACATCGACCATGTGCTACTGGACCTGGAACAAAATCTATGGTTTGCCACCAAAGGCGCCGGCGTATTCAAGATCAGCCCCAACCGCTTCCGCAACCTCTTTGCCGCTAATGAAAAAGGCACTACCTATATCCGGCATATCCACAAATTAGGATCCGATATCTATATCGCCGGGCTCAACAACCTGTACTGGAAAACCCAACCGGTGCATGAACGTTTCTTTCATAACGATGCCGTCACCAACGCGCAATCGTTCCGGGTGGACCATTCCTTTCTTGGCCGTATACCCGACCGTACCTTAATTCACAACAGCAGCTCCAATTTCCTCAACCTGAAAAGATTTGGCAACGACAGCATCTCCTATTGCAAAACCATACAGGTATTCGGCGATACGCTGCTGGTCGCAAGTCACTACGGTATCTTCCTGTTTAACTGGAAAAATAACCATATCGATGATGTCCTTTTCCCGGGCAGGACCAGTGCGGGTTACAAACTGCGCAACGATTATTATATCGGTACACTCAACGGCTTGTACCTGCGTACTGCCGATGGTAGAACACGCTTCCTCGGTGAACAATTTCCGGTATTCAGGAGCCAGATAGCCACCTTTGCCGAAAGTGCCGACGGTACCCTCTGGGTGGGCACCAATGGCAGCGGTATAATAGGTTATCGCAATAATAAGATCTGCGCCGTTTTTAATACCGGCAACGGCCTGGCCAGTGCCGCCTGCCGTTGCCTCTACGCCGATGGCAATACCCTCTGGGCCGGCACCGAAAAAGGCCTCTGTAAAATAGATATCACACCCGGCAATTACCGTGTCGCCAACACCATTACTGCCAACGACGGCCTTAACTCCAGTATCATTAACGCGGTGTACAGCGATAGCTGCTTCGTATACGTGGGTACGCCGCTCGGTCTTACCATGTTCGACGAACGTAATGTCCGTAAACGCGGTATCTCCTATATCAATATGACGGCCGT
>NZ_PYGD01000009.1 GCF_003014535.1 Taibaiella chishuiensis
TAGCTGCCAGGCCATGTAAATTCGTAGTGAGACACTAAGAATAGCTAAGCAAATAAATAGGGGTCTGGCAAAATGATGATTCGTTTTAAGAACAAAGCATTTATTGCATGGTTCCATTCTATGCCATACAGTGTTGGGCTTAATGCTCGTGTGAAACAGGCGGGAATGCTTAAGGGGCGGGAGTTGCGGGAAATAAAAAAGCCTCAACGAAAGTTGAGGCTTTTTCCAGGTGCCCAGGACTGGATTCGAACCAGCACATCCTTGCGAACGCTGCGACCTGAACACAGTGCGTCTACCAATTTCGCCACCTGGGCTTCCCGTTGGGGAGTGCAAATGTAGGGAAAATGTTTTGATTCCAGCAAATTTTTAAATGGCAATATTTTACAAGGACTGTATTGGGTCACAAAAACCACCTGTTAGGACGCCGGATGTTGGTTTGGAGCCGGCCTGGTTTGAAGTGGCCGGTCACTTGCAGCAGCGAAATGCGATCTTAAAAAATGGTATAACGGCTTACTGGGCGCAGCTCTTTAAGGGACGCTTACCCCGATTGGTCTTTGCACCTATTGATACGCTTTTCCGCCTCCGCAATTGTTATCCCGTTTTGCCAATCCAGGATAAATGGGTGGTCGCTCTCGTACGGAACCAGTTCTGGTCTCAGCCCACCGCTTTTCGTAATTACCTGTACATGCAATTCCAGGGTGCTTGTTGCATACTCCGGGATATCATTACTGATCCTGCCGAAATAGGTTTTTCCTGCTGTATTGTTTTTGAATTCGGCGGCGTATTCATCATAACTTTTTTCGCTCAGAGAAACCCAGATGCCATAATCTAAGTCTTCGCAGGCATCATTGACCTGGAGCGTCAATGTGGCCCTGATAAACCGGTCCGTTTGCTCTTCGTGTTCAATAACACAGAAGTCCTCGGATAGTGTCGCCATGCGTGCTTTATCTGTTTCGTTTAAGACTTCGTAGTAGAAGGGCGTTGTAAACCCGATAGCCGGGAGCTTGTCGTGGAACTCCCCGCATTTAGCACATTTAGAAGGCGCCCCCTTCCTGCGGTTTCTGAAAAAATCAAAGATGGCCATAGGTTAAAAATAAATATTTTTGCGGGGTTTATGGGCGTGTGTTTTATGTTTTGTAGCATAAAAACGGTGTTGTGATGATGCGCAAAAGAACCGATAATTTTTTTAATGACATTTATGGCATCAAACAGGGAAGTGGCGGCACTACTGCAGAATGTGCTGAAAATTTTCAGGGAAAACAGGAGTGGCCCGGAAATCCTTGATGCGCTTACTATACAGGAAATTATTCACCCGTCTTTTGAAACAAGGTATCTGGCCCATAGCGTTGATTTTGATTTTGAGGTAAGGAGTATGGAAATGCCGGGGAAAAATGAATATATCTTTTTCCTGGAGGCTGGTGATGGAAGCCCATATAGGGCGGTGTTTATTTACGAAGGGAAATGGTATTTAAAATCATTTCTCTTCCAATGCCAGGGCTGCTTTGGCGATGACGATACATGTCTGGTTTGCGGTGGGGAGGGATGGGGTGTTCTCTAAATAAGCCAGTTTATGCCGCTGCGATGGTTTTCGTTTCCCTGTTGTGGAAGAAGAATTTAATATTACAGGTCTAAAGCATTACTCCAGATAATACGTTCCGGCTTGTCTTCAGTATCACGTCTTGCTGGGTTTTTTCTCCATAAAAAATCACCATCATAAATATCAGCAATTAGCTTGAGACCCATCCGGGTGGGACCGGGCCGTGGAATAACATGCGGGTCAGTATTGGTGTAGTAGTCAGCGTTGCAGATTACGTCCATATAAAAGGTACTGTTGCCACCTTCTTTCAATTCTTGTACGGTGAGAAAATTGCTATCGCAACCCCAGAATAGAAATTCAACGAGTTTATTGTCGAGTAACAGGTGGTCGCCTTTAGAGCAGGTCATCATGTACAGGAACGCGGATCGCTTCCCGGTATTGCTTATCTTGATTTTAAGCTTATAAACCCGCTTGCCGGGCAGAAGAGGATTACCCCTTTCGAGCAATTCCTGAAACCATAGACCTTTATAGGGATAGGTGTAAAGGGAGTCGACCGTGATTTCGATTTTGAGCGGGAAGTCTTCTGCTTGTCTGGCGGAACTCGTGTCGCCTTTTATAAGAAAGAAAAATGCGAAGAATAGGGGCAGGTATTTCATAAGCTGATTGTGGGTGAATGCGGTCCCGTGAAAATCATTTTTGCTGTAAAGTGCTCCGGAAAGCATCTTGATCCTGCTCATAACTTTTTAAGTTGATCCTTACTTTCTCGCAGCGCCGCGACACTGCGAGAACATAAATTTAGAATAGCCCCAAAAATAAAAAAGCCTCAACTTTCGTTGAGGCTTTTTCCAGGTGCCCAGGACTGGATTCGAACCAGCACATCCTTGCGAACGCTGCGACCTGAACACAGTGCGTCTACCAATTTCGCCACCTGGGCTTCCCGTTGGGGAGTGCAAAGGTAAGAAAAATGTTTTGAAACCCGCAAATTTTTTTTGAAATCCATATCCACCGGCAAAAAAATCCTGTTTTCCAACGTTTTGTTAAAGAGCCCTGTCTATGCAATAAGACATAATATCTTTTTTGTAAAGACATTATCTCTTTTAACCGAATCGCATGAATAAGATCTTTACTCCTTTACTCACCCTTATTATATTATGGGGGGCAGGTTTGGCGGCCTGCGCCCATACGCCAACCGGCAGCACGATCGATTTTATAGAGAACCACCGGCAATTTCCCGACCAGGTGTTGTATAAAGCATTCGTGCCTGGCGGCGCGCTTTTCCTTACGGGCAAAGGCTTTACCTATACCTACTACAATGTGGCCGACCTGGACCGTATTCATGATAAACGGCACGAAGGCGGCGACGTCAGCCAGGAGCCCGTACGTTTTCATGCCTACCAGGTTAATTTCCTGGGCGCCGACGAGCAGGCCCTGAGCCAGCCTGAAACAAAAAGAAGTTACCACCACAATTATTTCCTGGGCAACGATCCGGCACGCTGGGCGGGCGATGTGCCGCTGTATGGCAAGGTTACCCGTAAGCAGGTGTATAAAGGTATCGATGCGGTGGTGTACAGTAAAGGCAGCGCGGTTAAATACGACTTTATGGTCGATGCGGGTATCGATCCATCAGTGATCAGGCTGCAGTTCGAAGGTGTAACGCCCAGGCTGCAACGGAATGGCAGCCTGTTGTTACAGACATCGGTCAATACCGTAACCGAGCAGGCGCCTTATGCCTACCAGGTAATCGGCGATAAGGAAGTAAAAGTGCCCTGCCGGTATAAACTTAGCAGCGATGCCGTGGTATCGTTCGAATTGCCTTCGGGATACAACAAACACTATCCGCTGGTAATCGACCCGGTGCTTGTGTTCAGCACCTTTAGCGGTGGCAGCGCTATGACCTATGGCTTTAGCGCTACCTATGATACCGCAGGCAGCCTGTATGCCGGTGGCGAGTGTTTTGGCGTAGGCTGGCCGGTAACTACCGGCGCCTACCAGGTAAACTTTGGCAATGGGGTGGATGCCGGTGTCAATAAATACAGTCCGAACGGCAATATCCTGGTGTACTCCACCTACTATGGCGGCAGCGGGCAGGACCTGCCTACCAATATGATCGTCAACAACCAGGGTGAACTGGTTATTTGCGGATCGACCTCTTCCACTAATCTGCCGGTACCAACGGGCTGTTATGACAACACCTACAACGGCGGTTCGGCCGATATCTTTATTGCCCGGTTCAGTGTTAGCGGCAGCAATTTGCTGGCGGCAACCTATATCGGCGGCAGCAGCGCCGAAGGACAGAACGTAGGCAGCCTGAGCCCCAACTACGGCGATGCCAGCCGTGGCGAGGTATTGACCGATAGTGTTGGCAATATCTATATCGCGGCGAGTAGCTCGTCGGGCAATTTTCCCGTTACATCTTCTGCATTCCAGGGGACCCTGGGCGGTTGGCAGGATGGGGTGATCTGTAAGTTCAACGCGGGCTTAAGCAACCTGCTTTACAGCACCTTCCTCGGGGGCAGCAGCGACGATGCCTGTTTTTCGCTGGTATTCAACAGCAGCGGCGAAGTGGTGGTTTGCGGTGGTACCATGAGCCCCAATTTCCCGACTACATCGGGTACCGTACACCCTGCGTTCCAGGGCGGTCTCGCCGATGGTTTTGTCAGCATCCTGAACCTGGGTACCGGTTTGGTACATTCCACCTACCTGGGCACCAACCAGTATGATCATGCTTTTAAAGTACAGATCGATCCTGCTAACGATATTTATGTATGCGGGCAAACAGCGGGCAACTATCCCGTTTCTTCCGGTGTATATTCGATTACGGGCGGCGATATTTTTATCGATAAACTCTCGCCTAATCTCAGTAGCTCCATGTTGTCTACCCGGCTGGGTAATACCACGGGTACTAAATTTGTACCTACGGCTTTCCTGCACGACAACTGCGGCAATACTTACCTCTGCGGCTTCAGGGCGGGCAATACCCTGCCCGTTACCCCCAATGCCTTCCAGAGTGCGCCGGTATACGGCTTTTGGCTGGGCGCGCTGGGCCCGGGTTTCACCAATCTCCTGTACGGTACCTATATCGGTACCAGCGGCGATCATGTGGACGGCGGCTCGAGCAGGTTCGATCCCAAGGGTATTATCTATCACTCGGTATGTACCAATAGCGCTGCCTTCCCGACGACTACAGGTAGTTGGGCCCCGGTAAAGCTCAATGGTACCTATGACATCGCCAGCTTCAAATTCAATACAGACGTAAGCGCTATCGACGCGGCCTTTGCCCTGGCCAATAATGCCAGCGATACCGGTTGTGCGCCTTATTCGCTGCAGTTTACCAATCTCTCGACCGGCAGCTCCAGTTATCTCTGGGATTTTGGCGACGGTACCCCGGGCAGTACCCTGGCCGAGCCCTCCCATACGTTCGAGGCAGGAGCACACCTGGTAAAACTGATCGCCTATGCGCCCCTGGGTTGCGCCCTGGCCGATACGGCCGAAATGATGATCTATGTAAAACCGGGCAATAAGCCACGGCTTATCCTCAACGATACTTTTATCTGCGCGGCTGCGCCCCTGCAGCTTACCGCCCAGGTGTCCAATGTGTCTACTGCCATGGGATTCCATTGGGAGCCGGTTGCAGCTATACTTTCTAATCCAAACCTGCCTACCGTATCGGTCAACCCCGCAGCCAGCAATACTTTTATGGTATACATCAGTAATGCGGCAACGGGCGAATGCGTGGATACCGCTATGGGCACGGCACATATACGCATACACGATAACAACGGGATGTATGCCCTGCCCGGCGATACTACCATCTGTCCCGGCGATACGGTACTGATGCGTGCTTTTGGCGGACGGCATTATACCTGGTCGCCCCTGTTTACGATCGATAATATACACAATGCCACGGCCCGGGCCTGGCCCGAAACCGACCGGCAATACAAAGTGCTGATCGAAGGCGATTCGGGTTGTACTATTGAACGCGCGGTCAATATCCGGCTGGTGCCACCGATGCAACTGGATGCAGGTCCCGACCTGGATGTGAAGTACGGTGAATCGATCACCATCCAGGCTTCGAGCAATAACCCCGTAAGCTGGACGCCGGCCTCGGAGGTACATCCGGCCAATGGCATTAACCCGGTGGTAAGCCCCGCTAAAACTACGACCTATTATGTAACGGCCATTACGCCCGAAGGCTGTATCGTAACCGACTCGGTAACGATTCATGTAACCAATGCGGTGCTGCCGAATGCCTTTACGCCCAATGGCGACGGGGTAAATGATTACTTCCAGTTGCTGCCTGTGGATGACCGGGTAAAACTGCGGGAAATGAGTATCTATAACCGTTTCGGACAAAGGGTGTTCTTTACCCGCAACATCGCGGAACAATGGGATGGCACGCATAACGGCAAACCGGCCGACCTGGATACGTATTATTATTATGCCGAGTACAAGATCGGTGAAAGAACTTATAAGCTGAAAGGCGACGTGACCTTGCTGCGCTAAATGTGTCCCGGTAAAAATATCCCGCTTATCTTTGCCTCATGCAATTCAGCGATGTTACAGGGCAGCATGCCGCCAAGGAAGGCTTGCTTACGTTATGGCATTCCGGCAAGTTGCCGCATGCTATGATGATATTGGGTAAAGAAGGTACCGGCGGACTGCCGCTGGCGCTGGCCCTGGCGCAATATGTATTCTGCGAGCAAAAACAGGGCAACGATTCCTGCAATCAATGTGCCGGCTGCAGCAAGGTAAAAAAGCTGGCGCATCCCGATTTGCATTTCAGTTTTCCATCAGTGGCGCCCAAACCCGGCGCCAAGCCGTCGAGCGCGCATTACATGAACGAGTTTCGGGAGTTTATACACCAATCGCCCTATGGCACTACGTTTGAGTGGCTCCAGTTTATCAATGCAGAAAATAAGCAAGGTAATATTACGGCCGACGAGTGCCGCGAGATCATCGATACACTTAACCTCACCTCCTTCGAAGGCGGGTATAAGATACAGGTCATCTGGCGCCCCGAATACCTCGGTAAGGAAGGCAATATCCTGCTGAAGCTGATCGAAGAGCCACCGGCGAATACCCTGATCATCATGGTGGCCGAGGACCTGGAAAGCGTACTGAAGACCATTCTTTCCCGTACCCAACAGGTAAACCTGCTGCCGCTTACCGTAAGGGAAATAGAGGAGGCGCTGCGTAAAAGAGGCGTGGAAGAGCGTAAGGCCATACAGGTGGCACACCTGGCCGAAGGCAGCTTCTCGGGCGCATTGCAGCTGTTGCAGTATACCGGCAGCGACCTGCTGGCGCCACTCCGCGACTGGTTCAACGGTATTTTTACCAACAACGGCATTACCCTTAATAAATGGGTGGAAGACATGGCCAAAACAGGCCGGGAACAACAAAAGAACTTCCTCATCTATACCGAACAATTGCTGGCCCATGCCATGCGCATCAGCCTGATACCGGGTTACCATGCGCCGTTGCCGGCCGACGAAGCCACCTTTGCCGGTAAGCTGGCCCAGCGCAATTTTGCGCCTTCGGTTTACGAAGCTATGCGTACCCTTATCGACAAAACCATCTACCATATCGAACGGAATGCCCACTCCAAAACACAGCTGTTGCACCTGTCTATCCAGATGCAATACTGTATACAAGGCGTGCCGTTTAAGTTATATCCCTGATGGTACAACGGGGAAACACAAAGGCCGTGCTGCACAGCACGGCCTTTGTGTTTTTATCCCGGTCAGGATCAGGAAAAGCGAACGGCTTTCAGGTCCTTGAAGAATTGTTTTTCGGTATCGCCGATCCCGCGCAGCAATGCGCTCAGCTCTTTGTAAGAAACAAGATCGCTTTCGCGGGCCTTGCAGATACGGGCCGCGCTATAGGCAAAGTTTCGCCATTGATCGCCCATTTTAGTACAACGTTCGGAGAGCTTGCCCAGCTCGTTATGGCTAAGGTACTGCGCCGCTTCCTGCAGGAAGGCAGCATACAGGAACCGGAAGCCGCCACCGCCGGTACCGATCTCTTCCTGCATCCGGATAATATTGCCGAGATACAGGGTACATTGCCTCGGTGTCAGCTTCTCCGGATATTTTTCAATCTTGTTGGCCAGGGTGTAAATCGCGTTAATGCCAAACCAGGGTACCGGTGGCGAGGACATGAAAAAACAGGTTTGTTTGATCCCGTCCTTAATGCCTTTGGCCAGGTCTATGGTATCGGGCGCCTCGGTGATATAATACATTTTACCCTTGGGCTCGGGAAAGCCTTTGGCAAAACGGGCCCTTGCCAGGTCGTCGTACCCGATCTGCGAGGTACCCTCGAGTATTGGGTCGCTTACCAGGTACTGACCGTTTTCTTTGCCATATACCACGAGGTTATGTGCATTAAAGTGAAAACGAAAAGCTTCGGGCAGGTAATTCAGATAGTATACACCGGCAATCATACCCACGGGTATATTACGGGCAAGTGCCTGGTCGAGCGCTTCCATGGCTTTGGCCTCGTTGCTGAATTTTTCGGTATGGATCTTAAGTCCCAGGCGTTGGGTTACCCGTTTAAAAATATAACCCGGCCATATGCGGAAGGTCGTGCCCGGTATGCCGCTTACTTTTACAAAGGGCAGGTGGCCGAAAAAGATCCCGGCGCCGATCCCGAAGGTCATCGGTTCGGAAAGCGCGATGCCGCTATGCTTTAATAAATTGGAGGTCACGCCGCTTTCGCAATGTGCGTGCTGCTGGTGGATGAATTGCTCTGCCAAGGGATGTTGTAATTATAAGAGATGATGAAGGGGCTTATTGTCCGAAGCGTACCAGGCTGTCTACAGGTATATTGAAGACCCGGGCATAACGGTTGAGCGTATCCTGGTCCAGTTTGCGGAATACTGCGGGTTTGAAATGACGTTTGATCTGCCATTGCCATTTACCCATATGCCGGGCCAGTATGGGCAGTTCCATCAGGTGTTTGTGCATGAAGTAGGCTATCGGACTGAGCTCGCCATTCCTTACCCGGGCTTCGATCTCCTGGAGTTCCTCCAGCACGGCTTCCCAGGCCTGGCGTGTGGCCATATTCTCCACTTCCCAGCCTTCGGAGTTGACCTGGGTATAACTGCCGTCTTCTTTCGTAGCGTACATCAGTTTATGGATCTGGCTCTTGCCTTTATAATCCTCCTTATCCTGGGGTACTTCATTTTCTTTCATAGTCTTCCTGTTTTAGGACGGATAAAATGCCCTGGGGCAAACAACCGGGCATAAAATTACTACTTCATGATTAAAAAATAAACAACATTAACCGGCCTGCTATTGCGTGCCGTGGATAGCTGTCAAACAAAACGCTTCGCAAGAAGCGAAGCGTTCGGGTATTGTGAATAAAAATAGCACTACTTATTTGTTCATCAGCTTTTTGGCGTCGATGCTCAGCGTAGCGTGCGGCACGGCGCGTAAACGGGCCTTGTCGATCAGCTTACCGGTTACCCGGCAGATACCGTAAGTTTTGTTTTCAATACGGATCATCGCCTTTTCGAGGTGGTTGATGAACTGGATCTGGCGGCCGGCCAACTGGGAGAGCTGCTCTCTTTCCATAGCGCCACTACCATCTTCCATATGGTTGAAGCGGTTATCGGTATCATCGGTACCGGCTTCATCCTTACGGGTAATCAGGCCTTGCAGGTAGGCCAGTTCCTTGCGGGCATTATCGAGCCTTTTAATGATCAGCTCTTTGAATTCGTTCAACTCTTCATCGCTGTAACGATAAACCGGACCTGAACTTTGCTCGGGTTCGTCCAGCAGTGAACGAACGGATGGGTTATATTCTTTCATAGTTAATCTACTATCTTCTGTTTTTTCAACTTTCTCAATTTTCCGGTGTGCAATTACGACACCCGGCTTAGGAGCGGTTTTTCGAGGTAATTGCCGTACGGCGTCGATAATTTCTGAACGGGCAGAAGGTACTGCGGCGCTTACTTTGGGCATTACTTTTTTATGTACAAGCTTGGCTGCGGGTTCTTTAGCGGCAACGGGAGCCTTGGCGGGTGGTGTTTTCACCGCTGTTTCCGGCTTTTTTGCTGCTGCAGCAGGTTTTACTTTTTCTGGGGTGGCTTTTACAGCAACCGGCGCTGCTTTTTTAACGGGCATTGCTTTAGGAGGCGCCGCTTTGGCGACTGTTTTCTTTACAGGAGTTGCGGCTACCTTTTTGGCTGGTGCGGCTTTTTTTGCGGGTACCGCTTTAGCGGCTACGGCCTTTTTAGCCGGCGCTGTCTTTGTTACCGGTGCAGCTTTTTTCGCTGGTGTACTCTTTTTTACTGGCGCACTTTTTTTCGGCGCTGCTTTTGCGGCAGGTACACTACTTTTCTTGGCAGGGGTTGCCTTTTTCGCAGCCACAGTCTTCTTTGCTGGTGCAGCTTTCTTCGCAGCCGGTTTCGCTGGCGCCGCCTTTTTTGCCGATTTAGAAGCTGTTGTCTTTTTTGTGGCCATGATTATGAGTTTTTTGTAATTAACACTTTAAGAGTGACATCATTTACTTCGATCTCAACTCCGTTTTCTTTAATTGAACTAACCAAATCAATTGTATCTGCCAAAATTTCGGCACGAATATAATCATTAAAGTTTACGATTGCAGGTTTTAACGGGGCAAAATCTTCAATGTTTACGGCTATCCTGTCGGTTAGTTCCAGTCCGCTGTCCTTCCTTATTTTCTGTATCCTGTTTACCAGTTCACGCGCATTTCCTTCGTCCTGCAGCTCCGGCGTAACCGTAATATCCAGGGCTACGGTCAGGTTGTCCTTATTGGCTACCGACCATCCGGGTATATCGTCGGCGATGATCTCCACGTCGGCGATACCGATGGTTACGGGTTCGCCGTTCAGTACCAGTTCCAGTTGTTTTTCCTGTTCGAGCAGGGCAATCTCTTCCTGGCCCAGGCCATTGATGGCGGCGGCGGCGGCTTTCATTTTGCTCCCCAGCCTTGCACCCAGCGACTTAAAGTCGGGCTTGATCTTCTTTTTGATAAAGCCGTCGTTGGCTGCCAGGTATTCGATGGATTTTACATTTACTTCGGATAAAACAATCGGTTCTATCGCTTCGATCTGGTGGCGTATATGTTCGTTCAGTACGGGTATCAGTACCTTCTGTAAAGGTTGGCGTACTTTGATATTCACTTTCTTGCGTATAGACAAAACAAGTGAAGAAATGTTTTGCGCCAGTTGCATTCTTTCTTCCAGGTCTTTATCTACCGCGCTGTCGTCGCATACCGGGAAGTCGGCATGGTGTACCGATTCTGCCGTATGCAGCCCGCTTACCGCGTTCAGGTTGTTGAACAACCAGTCGGCGAAGAAAGGCGATACGGGAGCAATGAGCAGCGCCAGTTTTTCCAGGCATTCGTATAAGGTCTGGTACGCGCAGATCTTGTCGTGCTCGTATTCTCCTTTCCAGAAACGGCGGCGGCAAAGGCGTACATACCAGTTGCTCAGGTGTTCGTCGAGGAACAGTTCTATAGCGCGACCGGCCTGGGTAGGCTCGTAATCGTCCATCGAACGGGTTACTTCGGCTACCAGGGTATTGAGCGAGGATAAGATCCAGCGGTCTATCTCCGGCCGTTCTGCCAACGGTATATAGGCCTCTTTAAACGAGAAGCCGTCTACATTGGCATACAGGGCGAAGAACTGGTACGTATTATATAAGGTGCCGAAAAACTTACGCTGTACTTCTTCGATACCTTTTACATCGAACCGCAGGCTGTCCCAGGGCGATGCATTGGTGATCAGGTACCAGCGGGTAGCGTCGGCGCTGTATTTTTCTATGGTTTCAAACGGATCGACCACATTGCCCAACCGTTTGCTCATTTTATTGCCATTCTTATCCAGCACCAGGCCGTTGGATACTACGGTTTTGTAGGCCAGGCCGGGGTATTTGTCTTCAGGGGCAGCGATGCCGGCTTTGGCCAGTTCTTCCTGTACCGATTCTTTCAGCAAGGCGCCCAGCGCATGCAGGGTATAGAACCAGCCTCGGGTCTGGTCCACGCCTTCCGCGATAAAGTCGGCCGGGTAGTTATCGGCAAATACTTTTTTGTCGCCAAAAGGGAAGTGCCACTGGGCATAAGGCATGGCGCCGCTGTCGAACCAAACGTCGATCAGGTCGGGCTCACGCAACATGACTTTGCCGGAAGGCGAAACCAGTTTGATATGATCTACATAAGGTTTGTGCAGGTCGGACGTAAGGTGTTGTACATCGCTGCCGGCAGGCATTACCCCCGCATCGATCGCCTTTTGTAATTCTGTTTTCAGTTGTTCGATGGAACCGATGCAGATCTGTTCTTCGCCATCTTCGCTTGCCCATATCGGCAGCGGAGTGCCCCAGAAGCGGCTACGGCTCAGGTTCCAGTCTACCATATTCTCCAGCCAGTTGCCAAAACGGCCCTCGCCGGTAGCTTTGGGTTTCCAGTTGATGGTCTTGTTCA
Source organism: Taibaiella chishuiensis (assembly GCF_003014535.1). GTDB lineage: Bacteria > Bacteroidota > Bacteroidia > Chitinophagales > Chitinophagaceae > Taibaiella > Taibaiella chishuiensis. The sequence continues at coordinate 11,981 of NZ_PYGD01000009.1, forward strand.
GGCCTACCATCCTGTCTTTCAGGGCAGTAGTGCGTATAAACCAGGCATCGAGCGGGTAGTACAACACGGGTTTGTCGGTACGCCAGCAATGCGGGTAGCTGTGCTCGTATTTTTCCACTTTAAAGGCGCGGCCTTCGAGTTTCAGTTTTACGGCTATATCCACATCTACATCGGCATAGGCCGGGTCGTCCTTGTAGTTTTTTACATAACGGCCGGCAAATTCACCGCTGTTTTCGACAAATTTGCCCTGTTTATCTACCAGGGTAAACATGCCGATATTGTTTTTCATGCCTACCTTATAGTCATCCGCACCAAATGCCGGTGCGGTATGTACGATACCGGTACCGTCTTCGGTGGTTACGAAGTCGCCGAGGATCACGCGGAAGGGATCGCCACCGCTCAGTTCGGGTTTATTGCTTTCGAAAGGCAGCAGTTGTTCGTAACGGATGCCCTCGAGCGCTTTACCTTTATATTCGGCTATGATTTTATACGGAAGCTGTTTCTTCTTGACCAGGTGGTCGAAAGCAGCTTTCAGCTCGCTGTTGTTTTCTACCAGGTTGTCGTCCTTGCCCCGCTCCAGCCAATTGGTGATGGCATCGAACAGGCCGTTGTTTTCGCCTTCGGTCCATTCGTCGAGGTGTTCGGGGAAGTACTTGTGCAGCAAGGCTTTGGCCAGTACTACGGCACAGGGTTTACCACTGTAAGGGTTAAAGGTCTTTACCAGCACATAGTCGATCTCCGGGCCTACAGTAAGGCCGGCATTCGAAGGCAGGGTCCAGGGAGTTGTGGTCCAGGCCATAAAGAATACTTCTTCAGAGCCTTTCACTTTTACCGTATCATTGGGTTGTACCTTGAACATGACCACGGCCGTGGTATCCTTTACATCTTTATAGGTACCCGGCTGGTTGAGCTCATGCGAACTCAGGCCCGTACCCGCGGCAGGCGAGTAGGGTTGTATGCTTACGCTTTTGTACAACAGGCCTTTTTTGTGCAGTTCGCTAAGGGCCCACCAGAGCGTTTCAATATATTTATTGTCGAAAGTGATGTACGGATCGCTGAGATCTACCCAATAACCCATTTTTTCGGTCAGGCTGTCCCATTTATCCTTAAAGCGCATAACCACTTCGCGGCACTTCCGGTTGTATTCTTCAACAGTTATTTTCTTACCGATATCTTCTTTCGTAATACCCAGTTCCTTTTCTACACCCAGTTCCACAGGCAAACCGTGCGTGTCCCAGCCGGCTTTGCGTTTTACCTGGAACCCCTGCATCGTTTTATAGCGGCATACCAGGTCCTTTAATGTACGGGAAATTACATGGTGAATTCCGGGCATACCATTGGCACTCGGAGGTCCTTCGTAAAAAACGAACGGGGTTTTCCCTTCCCTGATCTGAATGCTTTTGTCGAAAAAACTTCCCTCTTTCCATTTTGTGAGCCATGCCTGCTCTATTGCAGGCAGGTTGAGCTGTTTTGATTCCAGATATTTCTCTGCCATATATAGTACTCCCTAAGCTAAAAATTAGGCGCAAAGGTACGGAAAATACTTTAATAATTAAATTATGTAATTATTGCGTTATATTAAGGCAATGTAAGGAATCTTTATGGGAAATACAAGCCCGGCTATTGCGCTTTCGAAAGAAAATCGACGATTTCGGCTGCATTTAGCTTTTTTTGCTCGCCATTACGCATATCTTTCAGGGTAATTACGGATGCAGCCAGCTCATCGGAGCCGACAATGCCCACAAAGGGGATATTACGTTTATCGGCATATTTCATCTGCTTGTCGAATTTGGCCTTGTCCGGATAGTATTCCGACGCGATGCCGGCCTGGCGCAGCCGGGCTACATAACCCAGGATGGCCGGGGCCGCCTCGGCTTCAATATTCACGAAAATGACCTTTGTCGAGGTCGCCAGCGTATCGGGATAGAGGTTCAGCTCGGTCATTACATCATAAATACGGTCGATACCGAACGAAATGCCGACACCGGAGAGTCCTTTCAGACCAAAAAGGCCGGTAAGGTCATCATAACGGCCACCGCCGCCGATACTGCCCATTTTTACGGCCGTAGTGCTTACTTCGGTAATGATGCCGGTATAATAACTCAGGCCGCGGGCCAGGGTAAAGTCTACGACCAGCTGGCTATCCCAGTCTTTGTTTTTCAGTTGGTTGTGCAATGCTATCGTGTCCTGCAGTTCGGTAATGCCTCTCTGGGCCATGTCGCTGCCGGCCAGCAGGCTGGCCATTTCGGCCAGTTGGGCCCCGGTATCTCCTTTAATAGCCAGGTAACTGGTTATAAACCGGATTTGCTCTTCGGTAAGCCCGCGTTCCAGCAGTTCTTTTTCTACACCCTCCATGCCGATCTTGTCCAGTTTGTCGATAGCCACAGTAATATCGGCCATCAGTTCCGGTGCACCGCAGCACTCGGCCAGGCCCGCCAGTATTTTACGGCTGTTGATCTTTACCTGTATGCCGGGTACGCCCAGGCGGTTAAACGCTTCGCGGTAAATGGCCAGGAGTTCGGCCTCGTTGATCAGCGAATTACTGCCCACCACATCGGCGTCACATTGCCAGAATTCACGGTAGCGACCCCGTTGCGGGCTATCGGCCCGCCATACCGGCTGCATCTGGTACCGGCGGAAGGGGAGGGCCAGGTCGTTCTGGTGCATCACCACGTACCGGGCAAAGGGTATGGTAAGGTCGTAACGCAGGGCCCTTTCGGTAAGATTCGGATCGTTTTTTCCGGTCAGCACATTTTCAAAGGCGGCCCGGGTCTTTTCGGCCTTCACGGGGTTATTGAGCCCGTTATTGAGGATCTTGAAAATAAGCCGGTCGCCTTCATCGCCATATTTGCCCATCAGCGTGGTCAGGTTTTCCATCGAAGGCGTTTCCAGGGGCTGGTAGCCGTACAGTTCAAAAACGGTGCTGATCGTTTTCAGGATATATTGCCTGCGGCGTACGTCGCCCGGCGAAAAATCGCGGGTGCCCGTTGGTATGGAAGGTTTCATATTGCTAAAATTCTAAAATTTTTATTAAAGTTTGTGTTATATGCTTTATGTTTTAACTATGTAAAGGCGGATATATACCTTTGTACTTCCGGATAATGGCCGCGCAGGTATGTTCGATCAGGTCGTATACCGCTGCATAACCCTCTTCTTCGCCATACCAGGGATCGGGTACATTCCGGTTTTCGCCGGGATGTAATTCGTTGAGGAATAGGGTGGCTTTTTCGGAATTGAACTGCGAACCCGACATATGGCGGATCTCGTTCATGACATCGGCGGCCATTACGTAAATTTTATCATAACGGTCGAAGTCGGCCCGTTCGAAGCGGCGGGCGCGTTGTGCAGAGATGTCCACCCCGTTTTTCTGGCATATTTTTTGAGAATAAGGATGAGGTGGTTCGCCTATATGGTAAGATTCGGTACCGGCCGATGCTATATGCCATTGCAGCTGATGTTGAGCCGCCATTGTTCTCAGTATGCCTTCGGCTATGGGCGAACGGCAGATATTGCCAAGGCAGACCATTAATATGCGCATGATTTTATTTTATGATTAAAAAAATTTATGTTCCTTCGACGTCTCAACCAACATTTACGGCTTTTTGTCCGTCTTATTTAACACTGATACCCTGTATCTTACAAAAGGAACGTTTATAATGTATGCAGCAAAGCTAAGACAAGCTGCTCAAAGATGCCAACCGGCATCCATATCTTATAAACTTTAATTCATATTAGAGTACTTGAATTTTATAATAAGGCCGTAGGTATTTCCTCATTTTTTATTTATACTTTTGCAAGTGCCCCCTATAAAACAGAATTACTATTTATGGCCACTCAAAGAATACGTCTCGCACCAAGATGGATTATATTTCTTTTAGATCTGGGCTGTTGTATTATTGCAATGTCCCTCGCCTTTCTGCTGCGCTGGAATTTCAACACCACGGAAATCAGCCACTATCCCTTAATCAAGATTTTAAGTATTACAGTTGCGGTTAATGCATGTCTGCTGGTTGCTTTTAAAACTTATGCCGGTATCGTACGGTATACCTCTGTCGAAGATACAGGACGTATTCTTTCGGTAAATACCATCGTTTGCTGCATCCTGCTGCTTATTGAAAATATCTACCCGAAAGAGAACGGAACTTCCGTATTGTTCCCCAATTCGATCGTGCTGATCTATTTTTTGTGTATTAATTTTTTGTTGATCGTTTACCGCCTGTTTGTAAAAAGAGCGTTCCACTATCTCTTCACGGTAAGGCGTAAAAGTGTAAAAGCGGTATTGTACAGCGCCGGTTACGAAGGGCTGCTGGCCAAGAAAATGATCTCCGATAACCAACGCTCCGAAATTAAGGTACTGGCCTTTATTGAAGACAATGAAAAACTGATCGGGAAAATTATCGAGACCACCTCGGTGGTACGCGCCAATAAGTACAACCTCGAAAAACTGAAACGCGAGGGCGCTGAACTGCTGATCATTGCCGATCCCTATATCCGTAAACAACGCCTCAACGACCTGGTGGATATCTGTCTCGAGCTGAATATCAGGATCCAACAGGTACCTTCCAGCGAAAAATGGATCAATAATACCCTCGAACCCGACCAGCTGAAGGATGTAAACATCGAACAGCTGCTCGAACGCGACGTGATCAAGATCAAAAACGAGCAGGTCGGTAAAGAGATCAGGGGTAAAAAAGTACTGGTTACAGGCGCCGCCGGTTCGATCGGCAGCGAGATCGTACGCCAGGTGCTCCAATATAACCCGGCTATCGTGATTGCCTGCGATATGGCCGAAACGCCCCTGCACGAACTGAGAATATCATTGTCCGAAGAAGCCAAGATCAAAACCTTTATCGGCGATATCTGCGATAAGGTGCGTATGGAGCAGATCTTCGAGATCTATGCCCCGGATATGGTGTACCATGCCGCAGCCTATAAGCACGTGCCGCTGATGGAAGAACATCCTTCTGCCGCGATCGTCAACAATGTACTGGGTACCAAAATTCTTGCCGAACTGTCGGTAAGTTATGGCGTGGAGAAGTTTGTGATGGTCTCTACCGATAAGGCGGTTAACCCGACCAATGTGATGGGTGCCTCCAAACGTATTTCCGAGATCTTTACCCAATCTTACTATAAATATATTTCCCGTTCGGGTAATATTACACCGTCTTCCGCCAGCGGCCTGGCGCACCGTAATACCAAATTTATTACCACGCGTTTCGGCAATGTACTGGGGTCTAACGGTTCGGTAATACCCCGCTTTAAAAAGCAACTGGAAGAGGGCGGACCGATTACCGTTACGCACCCCGAGATAACCCGTTACTTTATGACCATTCCGGAGGCCTGTCAATTGGTACTGGAAGCGGGTACCATGGGCCACGGTGGCGAGATCTTCGTATTCGATATGGGTAGCCCGGTTAAGATCGTAGACCTGGCGAAAAAGATGATCCGGCTTTCGGGTAAAGTACCGGAGCGCGATATCAAAATTACCTACAGCGGTCTGCGTCCCGGCGAGAAACTGTACGAAGAATTGCTGAACAATTCTGAAAATACCATGCCTACCTATCATGAAAAGATCATGATCGCTACGGTAAGGGAATATGATTTTGCATCGGTTTATACCCAGGTGGAAGAACTGATCAACCTGGCGCAAAAACACTTCTTAATGGAAACGGTGGCGAAAATGAAAGAGATCGTACCCGAATTTATCAGTAACAACTCTATTTACCAGAAGCTGGATAGCAGCAATGGCGACCGCGATAAATAATAAGTACGATAAGCTAAAAAATATACTTAGAGGCCGTCTTCTGGACGGTCTTTTTTTGTGGGGATGTTAGATATTAGATGTTAGATATTAGGTGTTAGATATTAGGTGGTAGATGTTAGATATTAGATGTGAGGTGTGAGGTGTGGGTGTAAGGATGTGAGATGAGAGGATGGTGTGAGGTGTAAGGTGTAAGGTCGAGCCCATTGTCATCCTGAGCTACTCAGGATGACAGGTAAACGCTTGCTACTTTTCTTCAGACACTCCTGGTCCTGATACTTGCTACCTACTACCTGATACTCCGACTGTCATCCTGAGCTAATCCGGGTGTCATCCTGAGCGTAGCGAAGGATCTTAATGGAGGGAGGGGAACTGCTGCTAAGCGATACGTATAACTCGCGTAACAAGCACCTGTAGACAAAGCCAGCTTACTGATGAGATTCTTCGCTACGCTCAGGATGACAGGTAAACGCTTGCTACTTTTCTTCAGACACTCCTGGTCCTGATACTTGCTACCTACTACCTGATACTCCGCTTGTCATCCTGAGCTACTCCGGGTGTCATCCTGAGCGCAGCGAAGGATCTTACCGGAGGGAGGGTACGTGCAAATAAGCGATTACTCTCCACGTCAAAAACAGCAAAGGCCTGCAATGAATTGCAGGCCTTTGGATATCGTTAAAGGGAGGAAGCTTAACCGTTATTGATCTGCTCCTGCCACTCGGTGTAATTTTTATCTTCGTAGTTCGCCCAAACCATGCAGGCGTGCCCGATTACCAGGAGTCCCCATGCGGATGTGATCCAAATCGGCCAAGGGTAAACCCAACCTGTAGCACCTTTATAACAGATGTACCATAAGATGATGTTGACAATCGCAAATACAACAAGATGCATAAACCATCCGCGCACTTGCTTCCCTGTAGCTGGTAATTTCTGAGGCATATTCTGAATTATTTATTTTTTCTACGTTGCAAAGATAATCAGTCTGTTTGTTTTTCAAAAACAAATTTTAATCCAGGCCGCTAGTTTATAGCATTTTCTGCCCGTTCCGATTCAATATATTGTAATATATGCTGGTCGAACAACGCGCCATTGTCCAGGAAGTCGATAGCGATAGGCGCAACAACGATACGGATCTGCCAGGCCGCTAGCTTTTCGCGGTGTATAGCCAGGCGTACCGCATCCTTTTCCGTGGTCACTATAATCTTATCGCTTACGTCCCAGTTGTTATAGGTCTGCCGGATCTCGTCAAAATTACTTTCCGTAAAATAATGGTGGTCGGGGTAACGCAGCAGGTGTACCGCCGGTACGAGCGCACGCAGGTGGGCCAGCAAGGGGCCGGGTTTGGCGATACCGCTTACCAGCACAATATGGGTATCGACCGAAGGGGTGTAGGCCTCGCCGCTAAAAAAGTCGGTCATCTGGTGGTAGCCGATACCCGAAAAGAATACCTGCTGCTCCTTACGTGGCCTGATCTTACCGATCATATCCTTCCGTGCATCGGCGCCGAGACCGGGCGGACATTTCGATACAATTATAATGTCGGCCCGGTGATAGGCTTTCCGGCTTTCGCGCAGGCTGCCGAAAGGCAGTACATAATCTTTATAAAAGGGTTTGCTGTAATCAGTGATCAGGATATTGAGTCCCGGTTTTACCGACCGGTGCTGGAAGGCATCGTCGAGCAGCACCACATCGATCTCCGGTACTTTACGCAACAGGTAGGGAATGCCGGTCATGCGATCCTCGCATACGCTTACTGCAATCTCCGGGAACTTGCTGAAGAACTGCATGGGTTCATCGCCGATCTGGCCGGCATCGGTGCCGGGCCCTGCCAGGTAAAAGCCCCGGGTGCGGCGTTTGTACCCACGGCTCATGGTCGCTACCTTGTACTGGTATTGCAACAGCCGGATCAGGTATTCGATATGGGGCGTCTTACCCGTGCCGCCGGTAGAGAGGTTGCCTACGCAGATAACGGGTATGCTAAACGATACCGAGGACAGTACACCCGCATCATAGAGCTTATTGCGCAGCCATACGATACCGCCGTACAGGAAGGAAAGCGGGTAGAGTAGCGGCTTAAGCAGGTTGACGAGAAACAACAAAGGGTTCATAACAGGGCGAAGATAGGGCAAATGCCGGCGTAAATAAAAATACCCTTAATGGTAAAGCGGCATGGGGCACCGCAGATTCTGTTTACCTTTAATCATAAATTCCGGCACCGGGTAGCCGGTAATGTATCCTAATACAAACTACCATGAAAACGGTCATCGCCTTGTTACTCCTGTTCCTCGGTGTCGAAGCGGCGCTTGCACAAAAGGCCGGGCCGGATTTCAATAGCCTGCCCGCAATAGACCTGTGGCCCGGTGCGGCGCCCGGAGGCCCCGGCCCTGCCGGCGCCAACAGGATGTCTGGAAAAGGTTCGCTCACCAACGTATCCCGGCCCCGGCTGCTGGTGCATGTGCCGGCAAAGCCCAATGGCACGGCTATTCTGGTGATCAGTGGCGGAGGTTATGCGCATATCGAACTGGGTAAAGAGAGTTATCCCGCGGCGCAATGGTTGCGGTCGATGGGCATTACGGCTTTTGAACTGGAATACCGTTTGCCCGGCGAAAACTGGGCAACCCGGGATGTGCCTTTCCAGGATGCGCAGCGGGCCATGCGGATCATAAGGGGTAAGGCAGCCGTTTATGGTATCGACCCCGCTAAGATAGGCGTACTGGGCTTTTCGGCGGGCGGTCACCTGGCGGCTTATATCGCTTCGGCTTTTGCCCGCAACTTTTATCCACCGCAGGATGCATGGGATTCCTTATCGGCAAGGCCCGATTTTTGCGGATTGCTTTACCCGGTAATTTCCATGCTGCCGCCTAATAACAAAACGCATGCTTTCAAAAGTATTTTAGGCGCCGATCCGGCTATGGCTGCAGAGCGCGCCTACTCGGCGGAACTACAGGTAGGGCCGCAAACCCCGCTTACTTTTATCGCACAGGCGGTCGACGATCCGGTGTCGCCGGTGGCAAACAGTACCCTGATGGCTGATGCCCTGAAGGCGCATCATATCCCCGTTGAACTGCACCTGTTCTCCTCCGGCGGACATGGTTGGGGTATGGGTAAGGCCGGGACCGAAACCGTAACATGGCCCGGCCTGTTTGCGGCCTGGATGAAAAATAATAAACTGGTCAGACCCTGAAACTATTGCGCATAGCGGGTCGCAGGAATTTGATAATAGCCCTAAAATAAAGATGCCGCCCGGACAGGGGCGGCATCTTTTCCGTTATCAGGAATTGCTTAGTGGGTAACCACCAGTTTTTTAGAGATCTTACCATCGGCAGACAGTACATTGATCAGGTAGATACCACCCGGCAGTGCGGAGGTATTGTAATGCCAGGTACGGGTACCGGCATTCAGTTCCTGTACCGGCAGGCGATGAATGATCTGGCCGGTGATGTTGGATACATTGACCTGGATAGTCGCTTTCTCGCGCAGTACCAGTTCAATGGCCACATCGTTATCGGCAGGGTTAGGATAGAGATTCAGTTCGCCGATCTGGTTCTGACCGTCTACACCTGGTTTCAGACCGGTAGGATCCAGGCCCAGGAACGATGCCATGATATGTGTCAGGTAAGTATTGTCGAGCTGGCCTTTACCGGTGATCTGCGAAGCGAAAGCGCCGCCGGCATTATCTTCAGCGCCTACCCATACATCCATCGGGGTGTGGTTACCGGGTGTGCCGCCGGCTTTGTCGCCATTACCATTGGTGATCGGGTTAGAGGCATAAGACACGACGATACGGCGACCGGCTGTATCTACCCTTGGCCATAATTCTTCGGTACGGCCCTGGATGGTATACGTGGTATAATTAGGATACCAGCCGTTAGGACTAGTGGTGCCGAAGTCGATATCGCCACGGGTGGTGCCGGCAGGGTTAGCTACGGTTGTAGGGGTAGCGGCGCCGCCTGAAGAAGCGCTGTTGCCGTTCTGTTTAGGTCCGAGGGCATAAGTACGGATGCGGGTAGCATTCTGCTGGGCATCGGCCTGGTCATGCAGACCAACGATAGCCGTACCGCCACACTCGTGGTCGGAGCTGGAGAAGATCAGGGTCTGTGATGTGGTTTCTGCCAGCAGTTTGCGGGCCTGGGCTACCGAGTAGTCGAAAGCCAGTACTTCCTTGATCAGGTAGTCGGAACCATAAACGGTATCATGACGGGGTGTGGCAGGTGTTACGCCATAAACGGCTTCACCGCCGCCTACATAAGAGCGTTTGTCGGCATCTACAGTGTACAGGTTGTTGGGCGAACCGCTTACTACGGTGATACCACCGCTGTTGGCGTGCTCCAGGTGGTCGATACGGCCGCCTTCTACCAGCAGGAAGAAGCCTTTGGTACCGCCTTTAGCCTTCAGTACTTTAATGGCCATTTCGGTCATTTCGGGCAGCGAAGGTTCCCACTGGGCGTTCATCTGGCGATCCTGCTCATAGTTTACGTGAGAGGCATTGAACAGGCCGATCAGTTTTTTATTATTGCTCGAGGTAAATTGGCTCACGTCGAGGTTCAGCAGGGCATCGCGGCTGTTTACATACTGGTAGCCACGGGCCTGGGCCAGGCTGATCAGGTTTACGCTGTCGGTCCTTTTACCGGTTTGCTTTACTACCGCACCGGAGGCGTCTACGATAGCGGTACCGGCCGCATTCTTAATAGTGTCGTTGTAAGACTTGGGCAGGAAGTGCCTGGAACCGCCACCGAGTAATACGTCGATCTCTACGGTTGCTTTAGGCGCTGGCAAAGCCCAGTCGCGGGCTGCATTGTAAGGTTTGATCAGGGATGCAGGAGCATTGAAGATCTCTTCGTATTGCGCCTGGGTAGAGGAGATGAACTGTGCTGCGATATAATCTTCCAGGTCGCGGAACCAGATATGCGATCCGAAGGTAGCAGGCGTAGCGTGTGTAATACGGGTAGTGGTAACGAGACCTACAGCATAACCTTGTTTTTTAGCCATCTCCAGGATGGTTTCAACCGGTGTACTGGTGGATACGTTAAAAGAGATGGATTCGTTGTCCAGTTTACCGGGTTTGCCGCATGCATAAGCCGAAGCGCCCGGACCCGAATCCGTGATCCAGGAGTTAAGACTGTGTGTGGTAAGGGTCCCGTTGTATTTTAATTTGTCGAGGGCCAGGATGTGGAAGCCCGCGTCGTCGGTAAAACGTTTACCCGGTGTGCCCTGACCCAGGGACATACGGGCAGCAGTTTTAGCCGAGATACCAAATCCGTCGCCGATAAACATGACAACGTTTTTGGGTTGTGTACCCTGTGCAAAGGACTGGATTCCCAATGCCAGCACTACCGCAGTGGATAGTATTTTTTTCATGAACGTCTTGTTTTATTTGCTGCAAAGGTGGCTTCATGCCATTACGGAATCATTACGGCACTGTTACCTTAAAATTATACTCGTGTTATAATTACGTTGCTTAATTATTACGCTTTCATGAAGAATGCAACACCGCATTATTATTGCCGGGAATCCCCCGTTTTTTTGCAGAAAAATTAAGACCGATGAAAGTGCTGTTTTCCTTTATGTTGCTGCTTGTTACCGCGCTGCATGCCGGTGCTAAAACTCCAACCTTCGACCTGCCCGCAGGACATAAGCCGGTAAGGGTGCTCAACGACGATAAACAGGCTTACCTGGTTACCGATAAGGCCGTGTTGCTGCTGGGCAAAGAAGGCAGTAAAGAAGTGGTAAAAGACGCCGGCGCCATAGCCGATGCATTGCTCTCCGGCAACCAGTTGTGGCTCGCTACCAGCGATGGTTTGAAAGTGTATGACCGTAAAAGTAGGGCGTTGTTGCACCAGTATTTCGGCGGGAAGCAGGTGCCAGCCATTGGCCTCGACGTATACAACCGGGTATGGGTCGCCACGGCACACGACGGTGTATATATGCAGGTGGCTGCCGATAGCTTTATACAGAAGCTGAACATGTCTGCCGCCTATTCCCTGGTTTGTACCAAAGACAGCAGTGTATGGATCGGTACGAATATCGGTATGTACCATGTTTCCGCCACAGACTTCAATATGGTGCGTTATGCCGAAGAGGGCTACAGCGGCCACGAGTTGCCCGATAACCTCGTAGAAAGACTGTACAAAGACGATGCCTCTAATGTATGGGTACTGATGCCCGATAATATCTCTTTTAAAAGCAGCAGCCAGTATGCCGGCGAGATCCCCTCTTTCGGTTTTGTGGGCGAACAGCGCAACGAGATCGCAACCATCGTAGCCCTGCAGCAGCTATCCTATCTTTTTGTAACGGGTAAAGGCGTTATCCTGCTGCCTTCCTCTTCACTTCGCGAAGAGTCGCACCAGCACAACAGCGAGATCTTTGCTGCACATACCACACAGGCCTTTGCCTTATCCGGCGCACAATTGGGCACACCCGATGCCTTAAAGAACAGCCCGGTACTCTTTGCCGAAAAAACAGGTAACGATATTTATTTTATTACCGCTGCCGGCGGCTGGAAGATCAGGGAAAAACAATTGCTGAAACTGATGCTTAAAGGATAAGAGTGCGGGATTGCTTATTTTTGGGTAAAACCAGGCATATGTCGTACACCGCAATCGTGGCCGGAAGCACGGGGCTTATCGGGCAGCAACTGATCGAACAATTATGCGCCGATCCTGACTGCGGCCGTATCCTGGCGCTGGTAAGGCGCCCCGGCAATTTCGATTATCCTAAAGTGCAGGAACTGGTGGTCGACTACGACCGGCTCGGCGACTATGCAGGCCAGATTAAAGGCGATGTTGTGTTTTCCTGCCTGGGTACCACCCGTAAGCAAACGCCCGATCAGAAGGCTTATTTTAAGATCGATCACGATTACCCGCTGCACCTGGCGCAGCTGGCAAGCGCCAACGGCATAGCCCAGTTTCACCTTATATCCTCCATCGGCGCCGATGCCCGCTCCTCCACTTTTTATATCCGGTTAAAAGGACAAACAGAGCTGGACATAGCAGCCGTGCCTTTCCGGGCGATACACCTGTACCGGCCTTCCTTTCTCGATGGCGACCGCAAAGAATACCGATTCTGGGAAAAGACCGGTCTGGCGGTGTTTAAAGTCGTGAACCCCTTATTGCGCGGCCGTTTGCGCAAGTACAGGAGCATAGCCGTAAAGGATATTGCTACCGTCATGATCCGGCGGTTCAAGTCAGGGGCGGCAGGGATCCATTACTACGAATCAGACCAGATACAGCGCCTGGCCGACGGTGTTTAAAACAGCCCGGCCGCTTGCAGTGCATATTCCAGTATTTTTGCTCCGGGTACAAATGGTTTGACCCGGTCCAGGCCCAGGTAACTGATACCTGCCGCTACCAGCTCCGCTACCGGGGCATCGCCTTGTAGCGCAGCGCTCCCCGCTTCGGTCACGCAGGCCTCGGGTATCAGCCCGATCACTTCGCAGCCTGTGGGTTGTACCCCGTATTCCGCAGCCAGTGTTTTACAGGTTTCCCATACGGTAAGCGGCGAGGTTATGCGGTAGTCGAGCAGGTTCATCGATACCTGTGCACAATCAAAATCTTCCATATACCAGCCTATGGCTCTTAGCGCGGGCAGGCCGCCGCCGATGCTGCGCATTTTGCGGGCTATAGTCGCCGCTATGTTTTCGTCGCGGGTATCAAGCGAGATGTTGAAGGCTACCAGTACATCCCGTACACCGATTACCGTAGCGCCGGTATGCGCTACCCGTATAGAGCCCGGCGCATAACCATAGTCGGGTTGCCAGCCTTCCTGTTGCATTTTATACTGCAGGCCTTCGTATTGTCCTTTGCGTATCGCGGGCAATGTACGCCGGTAGCCGGCTTTTGCGGCGTGCTCGTAGAGATATACCGGGATGCCTAATTCGGTACCTACGCGCCGGCCCAGGGCTTCGGCATAAACCACGGCTTCTTCGATACTGAGTTGTGCCAGCGGGATCAGCGGACACACATCCGTGGCCCCGATACGGGGGTGCGCGCCGGTCTGTACTGCCATGTCTATCCTTTCGGCAGCCGTTTTTATAGCCTCGAAGGCCGCTTCTGTAACGGCTTCGGGCCTGCCGGCAAAGGTCATTACCGTGCGGTTGGCCGAGGGGCTGATGTCCTGGTGCAGCAGTTGCTGGCCGGGCACATCCTGTATGGCGCGGGCTATAGCGGCTATTACCGTAGTGTCGCGGCCTTCGCTGAAGTTAGCCACACATTCCATCAGCGGGCCAGCAGTATTCGTCATGGGGTTCATTTTATTTAAGGCGGCCCAAATGTAAGTATTGCCCGGCAATGCCCCGCCTTCCCGTTGGAGCCATTCCTTTAGAAAACCTGCTACTGCCCGGTAAGGTACCTGTATCCGCAAAGGGCGGGGGAGATTTTGAGAGCAGTATGCATGAAAATTTTAATTAAAATAACATGTGTGATCAAATTTTTATGCAAAAAAATATTATTATTGTAGGGCAGAAATTGACTGTTGCTATTGCAGGAAAGAATATTAATGATGGTATTTTCTCTGATTAAATTTTTACCCTCTAAATATAGCCGATCATGTCTATTAATCTCGTTGAGTTAGCCAAAGGTCTTTTTACACCAGATGTTGTTTCGGGAGCCGGAGCTACACTTGGCGAAGACGAAGGCAATATCCGCAAGGCGGTCAACGCCATCATCCCTGCTGTCCTGCTGGGACTTTTTCAGAAAGCCGATAATCCATCCGATCCCGGGCGTGCCGGGGTAGTCAGTGCCGCAACCGCGGCCGCCGGCAATACCGATCTGCCGGGTACCCTGCAAAGCGTATTGAGTGGCGGTGGCGCCAGCCCCGAAAACCCCTGGCTCCAGAAAGGACGGGAGTTGCTCGGTACTCTTTTTGGCGATAAGACCGATGCTATTGTTTCTATGGTATCGGGTTACTCGGGCGTCAAAACATCGTCGGCCAATACCCTGATGAGCGCTACGGCGCCCGCCGTACTGGGACTCGCCGGCAACCAGGCGCAGGGCAGCGATGGCATCTGGGCCCTGTTGCTGGCACAGAAAGACCATATAATAAGAAGCCTGCCTTCGGGGCTCAACCTTGCCGGCGTTCCCCTGCTCGGTAGTTTCGCAGGCTGGTTCAGTCCATCGGGCCCGCCGGTTACCCCGGTCTCCCCCGTATCGCCCGTTTCCGAAACCACTTATCCCGACCGTAAAAAAGGCGGCGGCGGATGGCTGCTTTGGTTGTTGTTGCTGGTGCTGGTAGCGCTGGCTATCTGGTACTTTATGGGACAAAAAGGATGTAACAACCAGGTAACGGTACCCGAAGAGGATACGGCTATGATGGCGCCTATGGATACTAACGCCAATGCCGGTGCGGCCAGTAACCTGCCGGCCCGCGAATCCATCAAAGTACAATTGCCCGACGGATCGGAGCTGGATGCTTACCGGGGCGGTATAGAAGATATGCTGGTCACCTTCCTGAAAAGCGATTATAAAAAACTGGGCCCCGATTCACTGAAAAATATTTGGTTCGACTTCGATAACCTGAATTTCGAGACCGGCAGTGCGAAGATCACGCCCGAAAGCCAGATGCAGATCAATAACCTTACCGCTATCCTGAAAGCATTCCCGGGTGCCCGGCTGAAAATAGGCGGTTATACGGATAAGACCGGCAACGAACCGGGCAATGTTAAATTGTCGGGCGAACGGGCCAAAGCCGTTCAAACCGCATTAAGCGATGCCGGTGTGGGTAAACAGGTAGATGGTGCAGAAGGATACGGATCAAAATTTGCAAAATTCCCGGCAGAAGCTCCCGAAGCCGACCGTGTAAAAGACCGTCATGTGTCGGTAAGCGTACGGGGCTGAGCGGGTCACCTTTGTTTTATTTGAAAAAGAGAGACTGTCCCGGCCGGTGCCGGGCAGTTTTTTTATTTGCTTGCGCTGTTTTATGGCTTGCAGGGGCCCCGGCCCCGCTTTCCGGTCATTTTTAACATATATCAAGCAGCAAAAGCAGCAATATTTAAGGCTTTCAGGCGGAACGTCCTATATTTATCATAATATAATCGTACCTTTGCGCCCTGTTTTAAAAAAGAACAGTTGAGAAGTATGGAAACATTCCAAGATTTTGGATTGAAAGAAGAGCTTGTGCAGGCAGTGCAGGCTTTAGGGTTTACCACGCCGAGCCCCATCCAGCAGCAAGCTATACCATTACTGGTGCAGGAGACTACAGACATCATCGCATTGGCACAAACCGGTACCGGTAAGACTGCCGCATTCGGTTTGCCTTTGTTGCATAGAATAGATACCAATGAGAGTGGCGTGCAGGCTCTTGTACTGAGTCCTACGCGTGAATTATGTATGCAGATCCAGGAAGAATTTGTGAAATACAGCAAATTCAGCCGTGGTATCAATACCCTTGCGGTATATGGCGGTACGCCTATCGGTTCGCAGATCCGCGACCTCAGGCGCAGCAATATCCAGGTGGTTGTAGCGACCCCGGGTCGCCTGATCGACCTGCTGGAGCGCAACGCCATCGACCTGGAGCAGGTACGTATGCTCGTACTCGACGAAGCGGACGAAATGCTCAACATGGGCTTCCGCGACGACATCGACTTTATCCTGAAAAATACCCCGGTAAGAGAAGCTACCTGGTTGTTCTCTGCAACGATGAACAACGACGTGCGCCGCATCTCCAAAAGGTATATGAAGGATCCGAAAGAAGTGGCCGTAGCCAGGGAGAACGTAGGTAACGAAAACATCGATCACCAGTACTTTGTGACCAATGCCCACCAGCGTTTCGATGCCCTGCGCCGTATCCTTGATTTTGCACCTGATATTTATGGTATCATTTTTACCCGTACCAAGCAG
The DNA here is from genome assembly GCF_003014535.1 of Taibaiella chishuiensis. Taxonomy (GTDB): domain Bacteria; phylum Bacteroidota; class Bacteroidia; order Chitinophagales; family Chitinophagaceae; genus Taibaiella; species Taibaiella chishuiensis. The sequence goes on from NZ_PYGD01000009.1 coordinate 28,574, forward strand.
GATGCACAGGATATCTCGGAGAAGCTGATGCGCGAAGGATACCATGTAAGTGCGCTGCACGGCGATATGGACCAGAAGATGAGGACGAAGGTGATGGACCGGTTTAAACGCCGCCAGTTCCAGGCCATTGTAGCTACCGATGTGGCCGCCCGTGGTATCGATGTGAACGATATTACCCATGTAATTAACTATGAACTGCCCGAAGATCCGGAGGTATATACCCACCGCAGCGGCCGTACCGGTCGTGCAGGTAAATCAGGCGTATGTATGTCGCTGGTTACCTCCCGTGAGATAGGCCGTATCCGGCAGGTAGAACGCCTTGCGAAAACGCGCTTCCACAAAAGCGATATTCCTGATGGCGCCGAAGTGGTACGCAAACGCCTGTTCCACTTCCTGGATAAGATCGAGAATGCTGAACCGCAAAGTGGCTTCGGCGAGATCTATCAGAACAGTATCCACGAGAAGTTCGAGCACCTGGATAAGGACGAACTGATCAACCGCCTGATCTGGTTGCAGCTGAAGGATACCATGAAGGATTATGAAAATGCCCCCGACCTGAATGCCGGTTTCGACAACAGGCGCCTGGGTGGTAGTAGCAGCAGCGCCGGTGCAGACCGTACCGGATCTGTGCGCCTGTTCATCAACATTGGTACCAAAGACGGCGCCGATCCCGGCACCCTGGCCCGTTTCATTACTGAAATGACCGACCTGGACCCGAAAGCTGTAAGCCGTATTACTGTAAGGGAGCTGAGCAGCTTCTTTAACGTACCGGCAGAAGCGGTAGAATTCCTCTCCGAATCCCTGGCATCCCGCAAGTTTAACAACCGTAAGGTAAGGGTAGAAGAAGCGGATAAAAAACCGGGCTTTGGTGGCGGAAGTGGTGGTGGAAACTACGGAAAACCAAGGGATAACTACAAAAAAGGTGGTTACGAGAAGAAGGACTACGGTTATGGCGAAGCGCCCAAATTTACCCGCGCCCGCAAGCCGCAAAACAAATATTAACATTTCAGCAGGGCTGGATCTCAGCCATTTGGTGTACTTTTGCACCCGTACCAAATAGTTAATGTGTAATGGGATTTGGAATCGTACTTTGGTCTTGGCTTACATTTGCTTTGCCAATTCAGCAGCAGAACCTGCCTAAGAGCCAGGAAGCTGCAAGCAAAAAGGAAATAAAAACAGAACAAAAAACCGGCATCGCCAGCTTTTATCATAACAAGTTTGAAGGCAGGAAAACCGCTACCGGTGAGGTTTTTGACAACGATAAATACACTGCCGCCAGTAACCATTTTAAACTGGGCACCTATGTAAAGGTAACCAACCAGGTAAACGGCAAAGTGGTATATGTAAAGGTGAACGACCGTATGGGCCACCAGAGCCGCATGATCGATCTTGCCGAAGTCGCTGCCGAAGAACTTAAATTTGTACGCAGGGGTACTGCTAAAGTTAAAATAGAATCGGTACCCGCCGCAGAAGGAAAACGCCAGATACTGGCACAAAATGCGGGCGAAGAACAACCCAAGAACGAACTGTAAATTTTCTGAAAAGTATGTGTAAAGGCCGCTTCGAAAGAAGCGGCCTTTTTATTTACGCCGGGCATGGTCCGGATGGGAACTCCGCTCCGTAAGTAATCGTTAGCACAGCGTTCCTTGCAGGAAGCACTACGGCGACATCAAAATCAAGACTGCAGAAAATTGCTAAAAATACCTTGTACACCTAAAAGAAATATTCCGGGCAGCAGTAAAAAACGGATCAAGTGGAATATCTGGGGGGGATACTTACCCTGATATTTTTTTATTCTTCTTTGTCTTGATACAAAGAAGCAAAAATCAAGACTATAGAAAAAGTGCTAAAAATGCTTTGTACGCCTAAAAGAAATAAGTCCGGGCAGTAGAAAAAAATGAACGAAGGAATGACGAACGAACTAAGGTACAGGGCCAGACTATGGGAACTGTATTTCTTTCTATACGGCGTCCTGCAGCATTTTATTAACGCCCTTTTTCTAAGGTCGGTATGTTGGGTTGTTTCCTGGCTGGATGCCCGGCAATGCATGTAATGGGCGTCTAGCAAAGCATGCCTATGCGGTTGGTGGCCAGATGTTATGATCAATATTCACCCATTCACTGCGTCTCCGTATCGCTGCGAGAAAAAAAAGTATTCCACTGCTGCAAATAGTAGTAGCTGCCATGCCTGGTAGATTCGTAGTGAGGCAATAAGAATAGCTAAGCAAATAAATAGAGATCTGGCAAAATGATGATTCGTTTTAAGAATAAGGCTTTTTATTAATCCCCCAGAAATTCTGCTTTATCCTAAAAAACGAACGAAGGAATGTAAAGTACAGGGCCAGGCTGTGGGAACTGTATTTCTTTTTTATGCGGTGCCCTGCAGGGCGTTGAGCGAAGCATTCCTACCCGGTTGATGGGCGGATGTTACGACTAATATTCAGCGGTTCGCTGCGTCGCCGTATCGCTGCGGGAAAAAAATCACAGGATCATATTCGCTCGCAAGAACTTTGTAATGTCTTTATCTATCTTGGATACCTTAAGTGTGCCCTATTTACTACTCTCGAATAAAGAATATGCTGCGCCGTTGTCCATAACACAGGATGCGCTAAAATCAGCGTTTTCGCGTATTTAGCTGTCCTCGCAGGGTCTCCTGCAAAGGGACCCTGTGGAAGGCAGGGAACAACACAGGTAAATAGCATCAAATGCATATAACGAGATAAACTGCCCCGTTCGCAACGTCCCTTACCGGAGCCGCCGCAGCGAAAATCGGCCGACCTGTTTGGTGACCCTCAGTGGCATAGCGGCGCAACGAGAAAATTAGGGACAGGTTAAACGAATCGCTTTGTCAGGCCTAATAAGTTCCTTTGTCCTCTTTTCGCCTGAGCGGAATACCGGTATAAAAGCGATCCTTTCCGTGCGACGGCTACTGCCAGGGTACAGGATGCGCTAAAATCAGCGTTTTCGCGTATTTAGCTGTCCTCGCAGGGTCTCCTGCAAAGGGACCCTGTGGAAGGCAGGGAACAACACAGGTAAATAGCATCAAATGCATATAACGATATAAACTGCCCCGTTCGCAGCGTCCCTTACCGGAGCCGCCGCGGCGAAAATCGGCCGACCTGTTTGGGGACCCACAGTGGCATAGCGGCGCAACGAGAAAAATAGGGACAGGTTAAACGAATCGCTTTGTCAGGCCTAATAAGGTCCTTTGTCCTCTTTTCGCCTGAGCGGAATACCGGTATAAAAGCGGTCCTTTCCGTGCGACGGCTACTGCCATAACACAGGATGCGCTAAAATCAGCGTTTTCGCGTATTTGTAGTCCTGTTTTTCGTGGTAATTTGGCAGTACTAAAACACTGATCATGAAAAAGAAAACCGTTCAACTCAACAAAAAACTGGTATTCAGTAAGGAGAACATTGCGCACCTGAATGTTTCGGAGCAGGAAAGCCTGGCCGGCGGCGCAGTTACAGGTACCCAGCCGTCCTGTATACTGGCCGCCTGTGGTAATGTTACCATCAATGCAACCTGTCCTTTGCAATGCCGATCGATTACCTGTGTAACCCGGAAACCGCTTACCCCGATCTGTTTGCCAGGTTAAGCCGCTTTCTTTAGCCCCGATTAAAAAAGCTTCCGGCATCATCCCGGAGGCTTTTGCTTTTCTATATATCGAAAAATCAGTTTTTTCACGTATTTATGATGCTGCTTTTCATGGTAATTTAGTTGTATAAAACTCTTTTATTATGAAAAAGAAAACCGTTCAACTCAACAAAAAGCTGATCTTCAGCAGGACAAACATTGCCAACCTGAACCCCGAAGAACAGGAAAGCCTGGCCGGTGGTGCGATTACGGGTACCCAGAATACTTGTGTTGCGGGGGCTTGTGCAACCGGCACCCAGAATACCTGTGTATTAACCGCCTGCCCGAGTTTACCCGATGCAAACTGCTCTGTTTTGTGCCAGTCGGTGGTTTGTAGCATTACCAAACGTAAAGTTACGCCAGTCTGCCTACCATGCTAAGCCCGGACCTGAATCGCATAGTAAAAAAGCTTCCGGGATCATTCCCGGAAGCTTTGATTTTGGTAATGTGGTCAAAATTAGTTGGTTTTTGGTGCAGTTACCAGTTGAAGATCCGCGACTGGTTGTATAATACACGCACTTACGAACTATCCCTGGTAATATTGACAATAATGTTTCATTTTTGAATAGATAATTATCAGCATTTAATTGTTTACAAATCAAATCTATTTATCATGAAATTTTTAAGAACGGTTTTTATCCTGGCCTGCCTGATGGGTACCGCCCAGGCGGTAATGGCGCAATATCCGCACATAGCAAGAGAAAGAAGAGGCCTGGCAGCCCAGGTAACTTTTACTGTAAAAAATAGCGGCGGTACAGCATCCTCGTATACGTACAACTGGCTCGCTGCACCCGAAACCCGTATTTTTTACATAACCAGCCCCACCACCTTTGAAGTATCCGCGGTGGCGACAGGTGTCGGAACCATGAATTTCCTGGTCAGCAAATCCAGTGTGGATGCGGTTGCCGGTTCCTACTACCAAACGGCGCCATCCACAGGAGGACGCAAACTTTATATCAAGAATACCAACCCGTCGAGCCCCGGCACCAATAACTATACTTTTTACCTGGACTATTAAATAAGCGGTTCTGCGCCTGCCCCTGCTGTTACTCCCCGCGATGTAAGTTACCCGCAATGCTTCATCGTATGGCGCGTGCACACTCATGTATCACACCGGCTTCTAACAGAACAACAGAACAGCTAAAATAACAGAAGGCTTCCGGGTTGATTCCGGAAGCCTTCATTTTTATGCTGAGGATTTTAGCAGTTGTGCCGGTTTTGTTTATTCCATTTCTATCACAACATCGTTCTGGTCTACCATTGTACCGGCCAGGATATGCACTTTCTTCACTTTGCCATCCTTGGAGGCGCTTACGGTGCTCTCCATCTTCATGGCTTCGATCACGAACAGGGCGCTGCCTGCTTTTACTTCGTCGCCTTCTTTTACCAGCACCACGCTCAGCTTACCCTGCAGCGGCGCGCCGGTTTCTTTGGTGCTGTCGCTTACTTTCTTATGTTGTGGTTTTACCGAGGCTACCGACTTGTCTTTCACTTTAATGGTACGGTTATAGCCATTCAGTTCGAAAGATACGGTACGCATACCGCTTTCGTCGGCATCGGAAACATAGATCAGTCTTACGTGGATGGTTTTACCCTTACCCAGTTCGATCAGCAATTCCTCGTTGTTCTTCATCGGGTAGAAGAAGGCCGGTGTCGGGATATTGCCCACTTCGCCAAACTCGTTCAGGTGGTTATAGTATTCGTCATAAACCTTGGGGAACATCTGGTACGACAGGAAGTCGAGGAAGCTGCTGCCCGGGTATTTGGCGTCGAATGCTTTTACCGCTTCATCCAGGTCGATATCGGGAAGCAGCTGTGCATTGGTATCGCCTGCCGGTGGCTCGTTGCGCAGTACGATCTGTTTCAGTTTTTCCGGGAAACCGCCATAAGGCACACCCAGTTCGCCCCTGAAAAAGCCGACTACGGAAGCCGGGAAGGAGTGATTCTGTTTTTCGTCGAGCACATCGGCTGCGCTCAGGCCGTTGGCCGTCATGAACAGCGCCATGTCGCCCACTACTTTCGAGCTCGGCGTTACTTTTACGATATCGCCAAACAACTGGTTCACCACCGCGTAATTGGTCTTGATGGTGGAGAGTTGTCCGCCCAGGCCAATGGCGTCGGCCTGCTGGCGCAGGTTGGAGTATTGTCCGCCGGGTATCTCGTTGTCGTACACTTCGGCTGTGGCCGATTTCAGGTCCGATTCGAAAGGATAATAGTATTCGCGCACGGCTTCCCAATAGTTGCTATAGGCATTCAGGCTGTGCAGGTTGCTTTTGCGTTCGCGCTCATGACCTTCCAGCAGGGCTACCAGCGAGTTCAGGTTGGGTTGTGCGGTGGTACCGCTGAACGAAGCCAGGGAACAGTCGATGGTATCGATACCGGCATTGACCGCATTCAGGTAGGTGGCGATCTGCGTACCCGCCGTATCGTGGGTATGCAGGGCTATCGGCATGTCTACGGCTTCTTTCAACGCCTGTATCAGCACGGTGGCTGCATTGGGTTTCAGCAGGCCGGCCATGTCTTTAATGGCCAGCATATGCGCACCGGTATCTTCCAGCCTTTTGGCCAGGTCGGTATAATACTGCAGGTTGTATTTGTTGTTGTCCTTACGCAATACGTCGCCGGTATAACAGATAGAAGGCTGTGCAATACCGCCGGTATGTTTAACCACATGCTCGATACCGGGCAACATGGATTCGATATTATTCAGCGAGTCGAAGATGCGGAAGATATCGACGCCGCACTCCCAGGACTTTTCGATGAACTGGTGGATCACATTCCGCGGGTAGGCCGAGTAGCCTACAGCGTTGAAGCCACGGAACAGCATTTGCAGCAGTACGTTCGGCATGGCTTTGCGAATGTCTTTGAGGCGGGTCCAGGGATCTTCGTGCAGGAAACGCAGGGCTACATCGAAGGTAGCGCCGCCCCATACTTCCATCGAGAACAGTTCGGGATGGTTATAGGCATAGCCTTCGGCCACGGCCAGGATGTCGCGGCTGCGTACACGGGTAGCCACCAGCGACTGGTGGGCATCGCGGTAGGTAGTATCGGTAAAGAGTACCGGCTTTTCGGCTTTCAGCCATTGCATGAATTGCTGCGGGCCCAGCTCGGTCAGTTTATCTTTGGTGCCTTTCGGATGATCGGCAAAGGAATTGAAGGATGGGATCTCCGGGGTGCGGAATTTGCGGCCGGCATCAAAATGCTTGACATCGGTATGCCCGTTGATCTTGATATTGGCCAGGTATTTCAGCAGCCGGGTAGCGCGGTCTTTGGGGCGGTCGAAGGCAAACAGTTCGGGGTTGGTATCGATAAAGTTAACCGTGCAAAGCCCTTTGCGGAACTGCTCGTGCGAGATCACGTTTTCCAGGAAACGGATATTGGTCGTTACCCCGCGTACCCTGAATTCGCGCAGCGAACGGTTGAGGCGTTGTGCGGCGCCGGCCAGCGTACGGCCGCTTGCCGTTACTTTTACGATCATCGAGTCGAAGAAGGGGGAGATCTTCATGCCCGAGTAGGCGCTGCCCTCGTCGAGCCTGATGCCGAAGCCGCCTGCATTACGATAGGTAATGAGGGTGCCGTAGTCGGGTTTGAAGCCGTTTTCCGGGTCTTCGGTGGTGATACGGCACTGGATGGCAAAACCATTCAGTTTTACATCATCCTGGTTCTGGATAAAGATGTTGGGATCGGACAGGGGAACGCCCTGCGCGATAAGGATCTGGCTGCGTACGATATCGATACCGGTTACCTCTTCGGTAACGGTATGCTCTACCTGGATACGCGGGTTTACCTCGATAAAATAAACATTATCGGCGCGGTCGACCAGGAACTCTACGGTACCGGCGTTATTATAATTTACGGCTTTGGCAATTTTCAGCGCATAGTCGTATACGGCTTGTTTTACTTTATGGGAAAGATTGGGGGCCGGGGCTATTTCCACTACTTTCTGGAAGCGGCGTTGTACCGAGCAATCGCGCTCGAACAGGTGTACCACGTGCCCGTGGTTATCGGCCAGCAGCTGTACTTCGATATGTTTGGGCTGGTCGATGAATTTTTCAATAAAGATAGTGCCATCGCCAAAGGCTTTCTGGGCTTCGTTGTGTGCCTCGGTAAAGGAGGCGATCAGGTCTTCTTTCTGGCGTACCACGCGCATACCACGCCCGCCACCACCGGCGGCGGCTTTTAGGATAATGGGGAAACCGATACGTTCGGCTTCGGCAATTACCTGGTCCGAGTTGCCAAGCTCGATCATACCGTCTTCGATCACCGGTACCTGTACGGAACGGGCTATTTTCTTAGCCGCGATCTTATCGCCCAGCTGTTCCATAACCTCGGGTGTGGGTCCGATAAAGATGATACCTTCCTCGCGGCAACGGCGCGCAAACTGTACATTTTCGCTCAGGAACCCGTAACCCGGGTGGATAGCGTCTATCCGGTTATCTTTTGCCGTTTTGATAATGGCTTCGATGTCCAGGTACGGTTTCAGCGGTTCTTCTTCGCTGCCGATCAGGTAGGCTTCGTCGGCCTTGTACCGGTGCAGGGAATACCGGTCTTCATACGTGTAAATGGCAATGGTACGGATACGCATTTCTGATGCGGCACGGAGGATACGGATCGCAATTTCGCCCCTGTTGGCAACCATAAGTCTTTTGATTGCATTGGGCCCGCCTGTTGCGAGGGTGTCGGTATGCATGAGGTATAATTTTTTGATGGGTGTATAAATTGATTAAACAGTTTGCTTTTATACCCAAAAAGCGGTGCAATGTACAGCAATAATCTAAAAATAAAAGAATAGGAAAGTTAAAAAGAGATAACTTATGAAAAGCGGCTACCAGAGCGTAGGCTGGCCGTATTTACCGGAGCCTTCGAGCCTGAGGAGGAATTCTTTGCGCCAGAGTCCGCCGGCATAACCGGTAAGGTTGCCATTGGCGCCGATTACCCGGTGGCAGGGGATCAGGATAGCAATGGGATTTTGGCCATTGGCGGTACCTACCGCCCTTACGCTTAGCGGGTTATTGAGCCGGCGGGCGATATCGGAGTAGCTGGTTGTTTTACCAAAGGGGATTTGGAGCAGTTCCTGCCAGACCTGTTGCTGGAACTGGGTTCCGGGTGGTGTAAGGGGCAGGTCGAAGCTGCGCCTGCCGGCGTGAAAGTATTCGTCGAGCTGTTGGATCGCCGCAGTAACCAGGCTGTTCGTCGCCGGCGCCGTATCGCCGGGCTGACCGGCTCCGTCGTCGATAAACAGTACGGAATGCAGACCGGAGTTGTCTGCCCTTACCTGTATGGCACCCAATGGCGAAATATAACAGGCGGTATACATAGGGATATGAAAAGGCCCGGGAGCCGTAAGGTCCCGGGCCGGTATAGGTTTAGGTTAGGCTACAGTTGGCTCCTGCAGGGCAGCCTGGTGCTCCAGGGCGCCCAGGTAGCGTTCTGCATCGAGCGCTGCCATACAACCGCTGCCGGCTGCGGTTACAGCCTGGCGATAAATTTTATCCTGTACGTCGCCGCAGGCAAACACGCCTTCGATATTGGTACGGGAAGTACCGGGGATCGTAACGATATATTCCTGCTCGTCGAGCGTGATGTAGTCTTTAAACAGGCCGGAATTGGGCTGGTGGCCGATGGCCACGAAGAAAGCACTCAATGGGATGGTGGTCTCCTCGCCGCTCTGATTGTCTTTTATTTTTACACCTTCTACTTTTTTATCCCCCAATACCTCAAGGGTTTCGCTGTTCCAGTATACCTGGATGTTCGACGTTTTTAATACGCGGTCCTGCATTACTTTAGAAGCGCGCATTTCGTCGCGGCGTACGATCATGTGTACTTTGGTACAAAGCTTAGCCAGGTACAGGGCCTCTTCGCAAGCGGTATCGCCGGCGCCTACGATCGCTACTTCTTTATCTTTAAAGAAGAAACCATCACATACGGCACAGGCCGAGACGCCATAACCGTTAAGACGCTGCTCGGACTCGATGCCTAGCCATTTGGCCGATGCACCGGTAGCAATGATTACGGAATCCGCTTCGATCCATTTTTCTTCATCCACTTCCACTTTAAACGGGCGCTGCGAAAAATCTACTTTAGACGCCATACCCCAACGGAGATCGGTACCCATACGACGGGCCTGGGCCTCGAAGTCTTTCATCATCTGCGGACCCATAATACCTTCGGGATAACCGGGATAGTTCTCCACATCGGTAGTAATGGTCAGCTGGCCACCCGGCTGCAGACCTGAATAAAGTACAGGTTTCAGACCCGCACGGGCTGCATAGATAGCCGCAGTGTATCCTGCCGGTCCTGAACCAATAATAAGGCAATGAATTCTTTCTGTTCCTTCTGACATTTTTATAACTCGTTTTAAATATTTTATGCTTGAAATAACAAGCGAAAATAATGTATTTTTTTGTTGTTTCCCGGTCTCCGGCCATAGTTACTTTCAATACAGGCTTACCGGTTGGTGGCAGCAGGGGGTTAACGGATCACGATGGTGCTGGTACTCACACCGTAGCCGGCCCATACGCCCAGGGCGCCGCCCGATATATTGCTGGTAACCGCAACGGGAGTCGTAAAGGGATTGCCGGTAGAACCGTAGGAAAACTCCAGGGTACGCCAGAAATCGAATACGCCCTTGTCGATCGCGCTCCATTTTACGGTTACGGTATCGCCTGCGTAAAAATAGCCGAAAGTTTCGCGGTTTATCGTGTCCATTTTGTTAAAACCGGCGTCGATCTGTACCTGGATGCGGGTACCGTTGATAATCACATCGTCGTATACGGAATAATAGGGCGGCAGGTAGGCCTCGCTGTTCTTCCGGGTATAATAACGGATCCTGTTGCCCAGGGTGTCCGGGTCGGTATAACTGCCGAAAAGCTGTCGCATACCCGGGAAATCAGGGCTTTGCTTGTCGGGCGGCGGCAGCTCGGACCAAAGCGAATCCAGTGGTTTTACGCGGGGGATAAAAGTACTGGAGGTATAGGTCTTCCCATTTACTTCGATCTTCAGGTCGTAGTTTTTGCCTGCCTCGCCGGTAAAATTACGGGCTGCAAAGTCGCCGGTATCTACCGAATAGACATAAAAGCTGACGCCGTTATTATCGTAGGAGTATTCTTTCAGGGTAAAAGAGCGGTTGCCTTCGCTCACGGTAATTACCGCATCGTGCAGGAAGGCATTGCCCAGGGTGCTGAAGTCCACCCTGGAGAAGAAGCCGATGCTTTTGGATAAGAGCACATAGGGCGGCAACCCGCTTTCGATGGTGCCTTCGACCACTACTTTTTCTGCACTGGGTCCCAGGTCGAAATTAACCTCTTTCTCGCAGGCGCTGAGGCCGGCAAGTGCAATAAGACCCACTGCAACAAAAAGCTTTTTGATCATCAGGACGCGCAGAGGCTATCCCCTCTGCCGGTTTACTTCGTATAAAATGATACCGGCTGCTACCGATACATTCAGCGAATCAAATTTACCGGACATTGGGATACGGACCAAATCATCGGCCTGTTTTAATATGAAATCGCTTACGCCCTTGTCTTCGGCCCCCATTACGATAGCCAGGGGATAGCTGAGGTCGGCGGTGGCAATAGTCTCGCTGCCCTTCAGTGCCGTAGCCAGGATGCGGATGCCGTTCATACGCAGGATGTCGACGGCCTGCTCTACTGATGCAATGCGGCATACAGGCAGGTGCTCGAGCGCGCCGGCAGAGGCTTTAATACCTTCTTCGGTAATGGCTGCATTGTTGGATGAGGGCACAATAAGCGCATGAGCGCCGTAACATAAGGCCGAACGTGCAATAGCACCCAGGTTGCGGGTGTCGGTAATGCCGTCCAGCAGGATCATCAATGGCGTCTCTCCTTTATCTACTACCATGCTGATCACATCCTGCAGCGGCTGGTACTCGATCAGTCCGGCAATGGCCACAACGCCCTGGTGGTTGGCCTGGGTAAAGCGGGTCAGCTTCTCCTGCGGCACCAGGCTTACGGCAATATTGCGTTCCCTCGCTATTTTTTTGATACTGTTGATCTCATCGCCGGTAGCGGTTTGCAGCAGGAATATCTTTTCGATGTTCTGTGCTTGTTGCAGGGCTTCCAGCAAAGGTTTGCGCCCGATAATGAGGCGGTTTTTAGGAACAGAAGGGCGGGACTTTCGGAATGAAGGATTCAATGGACGGAAATTTGTACGTTAGACCTGTAATAAACAGGAACATGGAGGAGGCCTCCATGTTCCTGTGCTGCAAAGTTAACTTAAATTACCTTGTCCGCCTGCATGGGCGGTGCCCTTAAAGAGTTGATCAGTTTTTCAGCGTTTTGCCGGCCACCGCGTCTGGGCTCCATTGGGTAAAGAATTCGGCGATTTTTGCCGGGCTATGGCCTTTCCCTTCTTCGAGGTAGGCCGAGCTTTGGGTATGGATGCGTTTGCCCTGTTCATCCAGGATCACGAACACCGGGAAGCCGAAACGCTGCGGATAACCCAGCTCCTTCCAGATCGCATCTTTACTGTTTTTCTGCTCGTAGTTTACGTATACCATCACGTAGTTGTCCTTTTGCAGGCGGCTTAGGGTATCGTTAGCCGCTACCGTATGGTGAAACCGGGTGCACCAGATACACCAGTTACCGCCAACCTGCAGCATCACATACTTGTGTTCTTTGGCTGCCTGTTGTACTGCCTTTTTGATATCCGCACGGGCATCCGCATTAGGGTCGTACAGTTTAGGTCCTGCTTGTTTATCCTGGGCAAAGCCCAGCATCGCGGGCAGTACCAGTAATATACTGAAGAGTATTTTTTTCATAGTACGAAGGTAAACCAGCTAATGCTAAAATAAACATAAGGCGTTGCGGCCCCGGCATCGAGTTTGCTTATCGCTGTATTACCTGGCCCTGCTCCGGCTAGGTTGTAAGAAGGTATAGCGCAAGCCGGCAAAGAGCCGCGTACCCTGCAATGAGGCGTAGTTATATTCCGTATCGAAGGTATAACCTTTGGGGTTATTTACCGGGTCGTTCACATATTTGTCGAAGGGGTCGAAGGCGCGCATAAACACATCTTTCGGGATAAAATTGAAAAGGTTTTTAACGCCCCCGTATACCTCGATGCCGCCGGGCAGCTTCTGGGTCAGCTGTATATTGGCAATGCAGAATGCGGGGGAGTATTCGGGGCGGTAGTCTTCCGGTTGTAGCGGCAGGCGCATGGGGCCGTTGAACTGCCCGGTAAAGTCGGCTGTGCAGCCGAAGGGCAGGGTATAACTTATCGCGAAGTTGCCCGACCATCTGGGTGCAAACAACTGGTTGCTCCTTTTCAGGGTACCGGTATGGTGCTCATCATTCATCTGGAACACATCCATAAAAGTAACCCCGGCCATTACCTGCAGCGGAATGCTGAAGGTCATAGTCGTATTGAGCGATACGCCGCGGGAGATCGCATGGCCCGAAAGGTTGTCGTAAATGATCTTATTAGGATCGGTATTGTAGTCGCCGATGATCTTATTGGTAAAATAGCTGTAGAAGCCGGTGGCATCGATATTGATAAAATTAGCGCCTATAGGTACCTGCCATACATAGTTCAGGTTGGCGTTGTAAGACTTCTCGGGTTTCAGATCGCTAAGGATCTCTACCTTGCGCGAGCCGGTAAGCGCGGCATGGTCTTCGGTAAAAAGGTTAACCACCCGGAAGCCCGTGCCAAAGCTGCCTCTCAGCGTGTGCCTGTTATCGGGCGACCATTTATACGCCACGCGCGGCGAGTGGATATTGCCGTGGTACCGGTCGTAATCGTAGCGGTAGCCCGCAAGCAGTTTATGATGATTATTAATGCGCCATTCATCCTGGATGTAGATGCCGGGCAACGGTTTGCGGTCGGGTGCATTGAGCCCGTCGGCGGTGGCGGTACCGGGGGTATTATCGTCGTAATAGGTATAGCGGAACGAAGAGCCGAGCAACAGGTTATGACCGCCCCACTGTTTATCCCAGTACACCTGTGCAAAGGCAACGCGTTGTACCGCCTGGTACGAGGTAGTGCCGTAGTAAGAATCCTGGTTATGATCGTTGAGCGAGAACTGCAGCATGATCTTCTCGGCTACCGGTAGCTGGTACTGGCCGATCAGTTCCCATCTTTTGGTATAAATGCTTTCGCCGTATACCTGGTCGCCGCCGCGGAAGCTTTTATTCCAGCCCATTTGGCCACCCCAGCGATCTTCGTACACATAACGCGCCGCAAGGCTGGCTACCCGGTTCAGTTTACGGTTAAAATTCCATTTGTTGAACACCGATACGCGGTTCTGGAGCGCTACATCGGTAAAGCCATCGCCGTTTTTATCAAAGGGTTTCTGGTAGTTAAAGTAATTGATGCCCAAAAGGGCCTGGGCCTGTTTGCCTACATTGGCTTTCAGCGAAAGGTCGGCATTGTACTCCTGCCAGGAGGTAGCCATCAGGTCGGCGCTGACAACCGGCGCTGTTGCCGGGTTTTTCGTAATCACGTTAATGATGCCGCCCATGGCTTCGCTGCCATAAAGTGCTGCAGCAGGCCCCTTTACCACTTCGAGCCGCTCTACGATGCTGTTGGGAATGCCACTCAGGCCGTATACCGTCGATAACGAACTTACAATGGGCATGCCGTCGATCAGTACCATGGTATAAGGCCCTTCCATCCCGTTGATATGGATATCGCCCGTGTTACACACGTTGCAGTTCAACTGGGGCCGTACGCCATTGATCATGCCTACGGCTTCGAATAGCGATGGGCTGGGGTTCTTCTTAAAAAACTTCGGGGTAAATACTTCGACCGGTATAGGACTTTCGGTGCGGCTTACACTGCGCAGGGTGCCGGTTACCACCACCTCGTCGACCTGCAGCACCGGTTTCAGCATAATGGTCAACTCTTCCGTATTACTAACCTGTATGGTATCGGGTTGGTAGCCCAGGAGGCTTACCAGCAGCCGGGGCCGGGACAGGCTGTCGGGCAGGCTTAGGCGGAAGCGGCCCTGCTCATCGGTGTGTACCGCATAATCTGCTGCAGGTATGGCCACGGTTACATAAGACAGGGTTTCGCGGCTGCGGGCATCTTTAACCTGGCCGCTAATGCTGCGGCTTTGGGCCTGCGATATTGCAGGTTGCAACAATAAAGTATAGAAGAGTAGAAAGTAAACTAGTTTATTCATCTTAATTTTTATTTTGTTTGCAAAGAAACAATAATTTAGATTAATCTAAAAATAAATTTTGGTAAACTAATTACTATTCCAGCTCAGCGGGAAAAGGATCCTCCCAGATATGATGCGGCTGTAACAGGTGCAGCTCCCCGGGTTGCAACAGGCAGGCTTCCAGTTCGGTCATGATCTGGTCCGTATCCGGGTGCTGGCCGATAAATACCAGTTCGTTGCGCCGGTCGCCCCATTGTTTGTGCCAGCGGCTTTCTATATCGGTTTGGTATTCGCGGAAACCCGGGTGGCGGTGGCGCTCGGCAAAAGGCATGCTGCTCCACCATACCCCGGCGTGGGTAACCCGCAGCGAACCGCCCGCCTGCGAAAAACTGATGGCTATACCCGGCCGCGAAGCAAGCCAGAACAGGCCTTTGGCCCTGATCAGCGAAACAGGGTAATCGTGGTTCAGGTATTGCCAAAGTCGTAAGGGGTGGAAGGGGCGCGGGTCGCTGAACACGAACGACCGGATCCCGTAGGCTTCGGTCTCGGGCTGGTGCTCCTGTTCCAGTTCCTGTTGCCAGGCCGCGGTGGCGGCCGCTTCGCCGGCATCGAACAGGCCGGTATGGATCACTTCCGGCAGATTTACCCGGCCAAAACTGCTGGTCAGTATACGCGCCTCCGGGTTGAGTTTTTGTAACATGCTGCGCAGCAGGCTCACCGTATCGGCAGGTACCAGGTCGGTCTTATTGAGCAGGATCACGTTGGCAAACTCTACCTGTTCGGTCAGGAGGTTTACGATGGGACGGGCATCGGCATCGTTGCCGGCCGGTGCACGATCGGCAATCAGGTCGGTGCTGCCGAAGTCGCGTATAAAATTATAACAGTCTACAACGGTTACCATGGTGTCGATATAGCTGAAACGGCCCAGGTCGATACCGCTGGTTTCGTCGATATAGCTAAAGGTTTGCGCCACGGGTACGGGTTCGCTGATACCGGTGCTTTCGATAATCAGGTAATCGAAGCGGCCCTCGCGAGCCAGTTGTTCCACGGCTACTACCAGGTCGGCGCGCAGGGTACAGCAGATGCAGCCGTTGCTTAAGGTTACCAGCTGCTCTTCCGTATGCGACAATACGTCCTGGGCTTCAATAAACTGTGCGTCGATGTTTACCTCGCTCATATCATTAACGATCACGGCTACTTTCAGCCCCTCTTTATTGTGCAGGATATGATTGAGCAGGGTGGTCTTGCCGCTGCCCAGAAAGCCGGATAATATGGTTGCAGGTAATTTTTTAAGTGGTCTGAAATCGGACATGATTTTTTAGGGAATAAATGGGTTAGGGAATAACAGGATCGATGGCTTGCGCATGCTGCCGCTCCGGGGCAGCGCATGCCCGGTGATGTTTGCAATCTTTACTGCAACTGCAACTGAGTGTACAGCAATACAGCAGGAGCAACGACATTTTTAAAAGGGCGTAAAATTTCATGAGCTATAAATTTTTAAATGCAACAATGTTGCAAATATACAAAATGCAACAATGTTGCATTTGTGTGTTATGGGTGAAATAAAGGGGGATATTGGTTCTTGCCGGGGCTTACCGTATGCCTTGTTGGTGATAAAGTAATACCCGTTACGGTGTTTTAATGCCTATTTTTACCGGTCTAACGCGGTATTATGTTATTACGGTTCCCTGCTTTTATACCCCGGTTTGTCCTGGTCCTGTTGGTAGTGCTACCGGCGGTAGCGGGCTTGCCTGCTGCGGCCCGGGTAACCGAAACGGAGCATAGTGGCGCAGAAGCCTTACCTTGCGGCAACGCAACCGGGAACGATATGCAGACTATATATTTTTTTAGCGGGCTGGGCGCAGACGCCCGTGCTTTCGACCGGTTGGAGCTGCCGGGTTGCCGGATCATACATATCCGGTGGATCGACCCGCTAAAGGGCGAATCCATGGCGGATTACGCCCGCAGGTTATCGGAGCAGATCACGGTGGCGCACCCGGTATTGGTCGGTCTTTCGTTTGGGGGGATGATGGCGATCGAAGTTTCCAGGATCATACCGGTTCAAAAACTGGTCCTGATCTCTTCTGCAAAAACGGCAGGGGAACTGGCCGCGAATAAATCGTTTTTCCTGAAATGGGGCCTGTACAAATACCTGCCGGGTAGTTGGATCACCAAGCCTAATTTTATGGTCTACCGCCTGTTCGGCGCTGCATCGCCTGCCGATAAGGCGCTGCTGGCGGCCATCCTGGAGGATACCGATCCCCGCTTTTACCGTTGGGCAATGAATGGCATGGTGCACTGGGACAACAGTTATATACCGGCGCATCTGATACACATCCACGGCACCGCCGACCGGATCATTCCTTTTCAAAATGTAAAAGCCGACTTCGCTATCGAAGGCGGCGGTCATCTTATGGTCTATAACCGTGCTGCAGAAATAAGCCGGATCATACGCGACTATCTTAACCTGTAAAAACTTTTTAACCGATAATGGCTAACCGTCTTCAATACGAATCGAGTCCCTATTTGCTACAACATGCGCAAAACCCCGTAGACTGGTATCCCTGGGGCGACGAAGCCTTTGAAAAAGCCCGGACTGAACATAAGCCGGTACTGGTCAGTATTGGTTACGCGGCCTGTCACTGGTGCCATGTCATGGAGCATGAGAGCTTTGAAGATCCTGTGGTTGCTGCATACATGAATACTCATTTTGTATGTGTAAAAGTAGACCGGGAAGAACATCCCGATGTCGATCACCTGTATATGGATGCCCTGCAGGCCATGTCGGGGGCAGGCGGCTGGCCGCTTAATATGTTTGTAACGCCGGCCCGGCAACCTTTTTACGGCGGCACTTATTTCCCGCCCAAAGCCTTGTATGGCCGCAATTCGTGGATGCAGATCCTGGAGGCGATACAACATGCATGGCAGGAAAAGCAGGAGGAGATTGCCCTGCAGGCCGGGCAGATGGTACAGCACCTGCAACAGGCATCGCTTACCGGTAGTGCATCGCCGGAGGACCGCATCACGCCGGAGGTGATGACGCTTATCGCGCACAACCTGCTGCAGCAGGCCGATGTGGAGGAGGGTGGTTTTGGCCCCGCGCCTAAGTTCCCGGCCACGGGCTCCATCCGCTTCCTGCTCGAATACTATCATTTCCGTACCCGGCAGGGTAGGGGGGATGCCTTAGCTACAGATGCTTTGCAGCATGCTTTGCTATGTCTCGATAAAATGATCGGTGGTGGTATCTATGACCAGGTGGGGGGCGGCTTTGCCCGGTATGCCACGGACCGGGAATGGCTGGTGCCGCATTTCGAAAAAATGTTGTACGACAATGCTTTGCTGGTCGGGGTACTGAGCGATGCCTATACGCTTACGGGCGATGAACGTTACCGGTCGGTGATCGAAGCCACCTTGTCTTTTTGTAACCGCGAGTTACGCCCCGCCACGGGCGAGCCGGGTTATTACTGCGCGCTGGATGCGGATTCGGAAGGTGTGGAAGGCAAATACTATACCTGGACCTGGCAGGAATGGCAGGAACTGATGGGCGATGCGCATCCGGCCATTGCGGCTTATTATGGCGTAAGCGAAGCGGGCAACTGGGAGCATACCAATATCCTGCACAGGGCTATGGATACCGGAACGGTATTGCAGCAATTCGGGCTTGCCCCCGAAGCATGGGCAAGCCTGCTGGAAGAGGCGCGGCTCCGGCTGATGGCCCGGCGGGAACAACGTATACGACCGCAAACCGACGATAAGATCCTGCTTTCCTGGAATGCCCTGATGAACACGGCCCTGGTTAAGGCGGCCCTGGCGCTGGACCGGAGGGAATGGCTCGACGATGCCGTTACACATATGGACTGGCTGTTAGCGACTTTCTCAACGGAAGAGGGCTTGCTGTTGCATACTTATAAAAACGGGGAAGCCCGTATCCCGGGCAAACTGGAGGACTATGCTTACCTGCTGGAAGCCTTGCTGCAACTGGTCTCTGCAACGGCGCGGACTACGTACCTGCCTGCAGCCGAAGCCCTGTTGCTGAAGGTGCAGGAGCAGTTCCTGCACGAAGACCGGAATTTCTTTTATTTTTCGGCTGCCAGCCAGACCGATATTATAGTACGAAAAGTAGAATTGTACGATGGAGCCACGCCCTCGGCCAACGCGGTAATGGCGGCGCAGCTCTGGCATATGGGCAACCTGTTTGAGCGGAGCGACTGGCTGGAACAGGCTGAGGCCTTGTTGCACCAGATGGTACGTACCGTGCAGCGATACCCGACCTCGTTTGCCTGCTGGGCTACCTTTATGCAACGATACAGCATAGGGTTAAAACAGCTGGTGCTGTCGGGAGAAGGTGCCGTGACGGAGCTGGTTAAATGGCAGGCCCGTTACCGCCCCGAGGTATTTGCGTTGGCAGATACGGAAGGCCTTACTACAGGCGCCTTCGCGGGGAAATATAAAGCGGGGGCAACCTGGTGTTACCTCTGTGCGCATTTCGTATGCGGTCAGCCGGTACAGGGGGTGGAGCAATTGGTTTTGTAAAACGGCCCGGGGCCGGTACCCGCGCGCCACGGGAAGGACAGCCGCCGATGATAAAAAATAAAATATTTCAGGTAATTGCCTGTTAAAGCGCTTTAAATAAAACACGCAGATTGCGGCAAAATAAATTTTGTTGCAATATTGTTTAAAAAATAAAAATTCCTTTATTTAGCAACTTCAAAGAGGATTTCGGCGGGGAAAAAGGAAAAAAAAATTAACGGTATTGTTGCATTTTCAAAAAATTATTTGAATATTGTGTCCCGTTGTGAAAACAGCTAAGCAGAACGGGAGGTAACAGTTATTTCCCGAATTATGATAACGGAACCTCTTCCGGAAATATTGCGACAGGAGGGGATTCAAATTCTGTTAAGGTTGGAATAAAAACAGCAGTAAAAGTTTAAGAGTATCGTCCGTTGAGATAAGAAAGAATAGAAAAATCAATATTTATTTAGCAAAAGTTAATTTTTCAAAACTTTTATTATCTTTCGGCCAGATTTGAACATTATTCTCTATAAAAATTGCAGTTCATACATTATAGCATAGTAATAGTGTTTTAATGAAACAGCTAGAAGCAAAGCTGAACAATTAAAAATTTGTACGGAGCATAACAATGACAAAACAAAAACAGATGAAACAACTCTCCCTGAGTATTGCCGCAGTGGCTATGGCTATGTTTGCCGCGAGTTGCGGGCAACCTACTTCGCAAGGTCAGTTAGTGGGCGACTACTCTAATAGATCGAGTTACAAGGCCCCTACACCTGTTGGTATGGTTTACGTACCATCCGGGGTTTTAAAAACCGGCTACAGCGATCAGGATATTCAGAACGCGCTTGATGCCCCTGTCCGTACCGTACAGATGACGGGCTTCTATATGGATGCTACCGAAATTACCAATGCGGAGTATCGCCAGTTCACGAGTTGGGTTCGTGATTCTATTGCACATGTTACACTCGGTGATTATAAAGATAATGACGATGGTACCCAGCAGATCGATTGGGCAAACCGCGTAAAGTGGACCGATGCTGATGTTCAGGATCAGCTGATGGGTCTGTTTGTTGATGCCAGCCAGACCGGTACCGGTAAAAAAGAGCTGGACGTTACCAAACTGAATTATACGACCAAATACTTCGACATGGAGTCCTCGGCTAAAAACCCGGGCCAACCCAGGAGCAATTTCGTTGTTACGAAATCAATCAATATTTACCCCGATACCCTGGTGTGGATGCGCCAGTTTACCTACTCCAATAACGAGCCTATCGCACGCCAGTACAACTGGTTCCCTGCTTTCGACGAGTACCCTGTTGTAGGTGTGAACTACCACCAGGCCAATGCCTTCTGTGATTGGAGGACCAACCTCTGGAAAGCAGATCGTGAAAAACGTAAATTATTCTTCGAAGGTACCTTCGAACTGCCTAACGAAAGCGAATGGGAATGGGCAGCACGCGGAGGCCGTCAGTTATCTCCTTATCCATGGGGTGGCCCGTATGTGCTGAACCAGAAAGGTTGTTACCTGGCCAACTTCAAACCGGACCGCGGAGATTATTCTGCTGATGGCGGCCTCTACACCGTTAATGCCAATGCTTACTGGCCTAACGATTACGGTCTGTACAACATGTCCGGTAACGTAGCAGAATGGACCCGCTCCGTTTATGTTGCAGATGCCTACAATACCAATATCATTTCCGACATGAACCCTGATATCAAAACCCGTATCGGCGAAAACGATCCAACCTGGATGCGCCGTATGGTGGTAAAAGGCGGAAGCTGGCGTGATCCTGCGGCTTACCTGAATGTAAGCAACCGCGATTACGAATTTGCAGATACTGCTAAAGCTTACATCGGTTTCCGTTGTATCATCAGGCAGATCGCCCCGGCTATCAAAAACGAGCCTAACTCACGTCGCTAAGAATCTTGAAGAGAAAGAAGCTAAATAAATAAATTAAATTTTAATTCGTTAAATCAATAAAAAATGGGCTCAATATCTTTGTTTTTTGAAACCAAGCAAGGCAAATACATTAAAAATTTAATCATCGGTGTTGGTGCGGGCGTTGTATTGTTAGGAGCACTTTTCAAAATCAACCACTGGGAAGGCGCTACCATGATGCTGACCGTGGGTATGTGTACAGAAGCATTCATCTTTTGTCTTTTAGGTATCTTACCTCCGCATAAAGATTACTACTGGGAGCGTTACTATCCCAACCTGGATGAGAATCCACACGTTGAAGCTTACAGGAAAGGTATTAAATTCAAAGCACCGGCCGAAGCGATTGGTATGGGCGGCGGCTCCGGTGGCAACGCTACAGCTTCCCTGGATAAAATGCTGGAAGAAGCCAACATCAATGCGCCTAACCTGAAACGCCTGAACGATAACTTCCAGCGCTTCGGACAGACTGTAGAGCAGATGAAAGATATTACAGATGTTACCGCAGCTACAGGATCTTACTCTCAGAGTGCACGTGAAGCTGCTGATGCCCTGGGTAAAATGAAAGATACTTTTGTTGGCGCTTCCAACACCATGTCTTCTTTCAACAGCGCTGCCGACAGCACTGCTCAATTCCACCAGCAGGTACAGGTACTTTCTAAAAACCTGGGTTCCCTGAACCAGATTTATGAAGTAGAACTGCAGGATGCCAACAACCACCTGAAAGCAATGAACAAGTTCTACAGCAACCTGGTAAATGCTTCTGATGCTATGGCTTCCAGCGCTTCTGATGCAGTTGCCGCTAAAGAGCAGATCGCTACACTGTCTAAAAACCTGGCTTCCCTCAATACTATTTATGGCAACATGTTAAGCGCCATGCAGGGTCGTTAAGCCTGAGTTTTAAACATCTCAATATTTTTTGTCTTCCTGTGCATACCTTTATTATATAGGTATATGGGGCAGGGATGCCGGAAAATATTAATCCAATAATTAATCATAACTAAGAAAAAGTCTAAGGATGTCCATACCTAAAGAGCCCCGGCAGTTGATGATCAACCTTATGTACCTGGTGTTGACTGCCATGCTTGCCCTTAATATTACCAAAGAGGTATTAACGGCCTTCGCTACGATTAATAGTAGTATCGAAAGCACGAATAAGACCATCATTGGTAAAAACGACGAGTTTTATAAGTCGTTTGACGAAGCTCAGTTGACGGCTGATAGCGCTAAAGTTAGGCCGTTGAATGATATTGCTAAACTGGTTAAAACGCAATCCGAACAAACTTTCGCTTACCTGCAGAGTTGGAAAGACTCTGTAGTACAACGCTCCGGTGGTTACGAAACCGCAGCAAACGGTACACAAACAATCAAAGCGTTGGACGATATCAATACACCAACCAAAATGTTCGTGGATGAGAAGAAAGGTGACGAGATCAAAAAGCGTCTGAACAGTTATGTAGAATTCATCTTGAGCAAAGTTGAAAATCCTGCAGACAGGGAGCGTATTAAAAAGCAGATTCCTTTGCGTCTGCTTGATTATCCCAGGTCTGAAGAGAATCCAAGCGGAGACTGGTCACACGGTACCTTTAACAATATCCCGGTTGTCGCTTCTATTGCAATGTTCTCCAAATTCCAGAACGATGTAAAGAATGCAGAATCCATGGTGTTGGAGTATCTTTCCAGCCAGGTCCATCTTAAAGATAAAAAATTCGATGCGCTTGTTGCTATCGCAACGCCTAATACGAGTTATGCACTGGAAGGCCAGGAAATTGAAGCCTCTATCGTATTGGCAGCTTACAATAAATCAGCGAACCCAAGGATGTCTTCTTCCGGCGGTGCTGTAGTTGTAAAAGACGGTGTAGGTACGCTGAAGATCAAAGCCAGCGGCGCCGGTATGAAAACCGTAAATGGTGTGATCGTTAACGAAAGCAATGGTGTTAAAGAAGAGTACGCCTTTAAGTTCCAATATACTGTCGGTTCAGCAGGCGCTTCCCTGCAGCTGGATAAAATGAACGTAATGTATATCGGTGTTCCGAACCCCGTTACCTTATCTGCTTCCGGTTACAACATCGAAGACGTAAAACTGAGCATGCCGGGTGCCGACATTACTTCTACTGGCAAGGGTACCTATTCCATCAACGTTACCAAACAAGGTGTACTGGAATATGCGATCAATGCCTCCAGGGGCGGCCAGGGTGGCGGTAAGATCAGCGGTGGTAAGATCAGGGTTAAATACATCCCGCCACCACAAGCTATGGTAGGTGGTATCACCTCCGGCCGTCTGCCAGCGGCAACTGCCAAAGCACAGAAAGGTGTGGTAGCCAAACTGGATAACTTTGATTTTGACACGCGTTTCGAAGTAGTAAGTTTCCGTTTCGCTTATGTACCAAGGAATGGAGAATATGGTGAGCAGGAAAACTCCGGCGCCCTCTTCAGCAATGCCGTGAGAGGTTATATGGATCGTTCCCGTCCTGGTGACAAATGGATATTTGAGAATGTCAAAGCCGTTGGTCCGGATAAAAGGGTACAAACGATCAATTCTGTAACCATTACATTGAACTAATATTAAAATAAACGAAGGAGTATGAATATCCTCAATAAATTTGGTTTTGCATTAAGTGCTATTTTGTTTAGCGGAGCGGCTTTTGCCCAGAATCCTATGATTACGGATCAGGCAATGCAGGCTGGTAACACTTCTACCGAAGCGGTTAACACTTCCTGGAAACCATCTCTTGTAAAAGACGGTATTATCGATAAAGTTCCCCATGTAAACAAAGCGTTGGATCTGACCAATATCCGGGAGATCGATGCGGCATGGAAACGTCGTGTATGGCGCCAGATCGATATCCGCCAGAAACAGAATCAACCGTTCATTTACGAGGGGGATGAATACACCGGCGGTGGCGCCTTTATCGAGATCCTGCTGGATGCTGTGAAAAAAGGAAAAGTTCAGGCTTATAGTGCCCTGGATGACGCCTTCACTACACCGCTGGATATGGCTACCTTCGAAAAACAGATTGGTGGTACCGAAGATTCCGTACTGGTTGAAGATCCGATTACCGGCGAACAGATATGGACCAAAACACATACTGAATTCAATATCCAGTCTGTAACCAAATACCAGCTGAAAGAAGATTGGATCTTCGATCGTAATGCAGGCCGTATGGTGGTTCGTATCATTGGTATCGCTCCACTCCAGGATCGCCTCGACGATAACGGTAACTTCCGCGGTTCACTGGCGATGTTCTGGTTATACTACCCCGAATTAAGGAAACTCTTGGCCAACTACGAAGTATACAATCCACAGAATGATCTGCACCGTATTTCATGGGCTGATTACTTCGACGGACGCTATTTCTCTTCTTATGTAATCAGAAGCAGCGGGAACAATCCTACCGGCCGCAAATTCTCATCAGACCTGCGTGGTCTGGAAGAAGGCCAGAAAGCTATGGATGCGCTCATCGACAGGGAAAGCGATATGTGGCAGAAATAATTACGCAATTTATAGGGAAAGCGGCCGGAAATTCTTCCGGCCGCTTTTTTATTGTTAATTTTGACAATTCTGAAACAGAAATTGAATCTCAATTAGCTAAGTTTGCCTGGGGGCAATGGTGGATGCCTTTTGCCCGGTTATACGTATATGCACATGAAAAGACGGAATTGGAGCGTAGCCGCGCTCGTTACTTTATTAGCACTGACACCGGCAGCAGATCCGGCAGCACAGATCTGGAAAAAGATCCTTCCCGATAAGGACAAAAACGAGAGCGCTAAGAATGACGCGAACGCAGAAGAAGTGATCAAACAATTGCGTGCAGATATCGGTTACCTGGCCTCCGACCAACTGGAAGGCCGCCGTACCGGGACAAAAGGAGAAGCGCTGGCGGGTATGTTTATCGAAAAGCGTATGGCCGCCATCGGGCTGGTTCCTTATGGCGCCTCTTACAGGAGACCTTTTAAATTTGAATGGGGTAAAGAGCTTACACCCGAGATAAGACTCACCATCGGTGGCAAATATGTATCCGTTCCCGAAGATGCCTTTCCTGTAGGCTTCTCCGGTGCAGGTACCGACGAAAACTATGTATTGCCCGAAAGTAAAGAAGCCAACAGCCCCTGGCTGATTGCCCTGTACGAAACCCAGCAGGATGCGGAAAACCCGCATTACGATTGGGAGAAAAACGCCTTTGACCGGGCACGGAAAGCGATTGAACGCGGTGCGACCTCGGTTCTTTTTTACGATAATTTCGGCAGTAAGTATGCCCCCGTATATACCAAACGTACGGATTACGAAAGCCTGGGTGTGCCCGTGCTGGTGCTGGGCAAGAAAGTATACGACCAGTATGTCAAAGACATGAAGGTGATGCAGCCGGTATACATGAATATCGCGTTCAAAAAGGAATTCCGTACCGGCACCAATATTGTAGGGTATATCAATAACAATGCGACGTATACCGCTGTGATCGGTGCGCACTATGATCACCTGGGTTATGGCGAGGATGGCAATTCCCGTTCGGTAGACGGTGTGAAAAGCATTCATAACGGCGCCGACGATAATGCCAGTGGCGTAGCAGCTATGCTGGCCGTGGCTACCAAGCTCAAACAATCTTCCTACAAAAAATACAATTACCTGTTTATCGCCTTCTCGGCCGAGGAGCTGGGATTACTCGGCTCCAAAGCTTTTGTAAAGGAAAAAGACTTCCAGAAACAAAAGGCGGCGTATATGCTCAATATGGATATGGTAGGCCGCCTGGGCCCCGATCGCAAACTTACCGTGGGCGGTGTGGGTACCTCGCCGGTATGGAACAGCGTAATGGCCGCGGTGCCGTCTACGCTCAAGATATCGAGAGACAGTTCCGGCGTAGGCCCTTCGGATCATTCCTCTTTTTACAACGACAGTATCCCGGTCCTGTTCTTCTTTACCGGTACGCATACCGATTATCATAAGCCTACCGACGATGCCCAGAAAATCAATTATTCCGGTACGAAAGACGTGGTTAATTACGTTTATAGTATAATAGGCGGCATGGAAAAACAGCCTGCGCCTTTGTTCAGCACCACGAAGAACAGCAGTATGGGCAGCCGTACGGCCTTTAAGGTAACCCTGGGTATTATGCCCGACTACAGCTACCAGGAGATCGGCGTACGCGTGGATGGTGTGATCGACGATAAGCCCGCCGCCAAGGCCGGTTTGAAGCAGGGCGATATCATACTGCAGCTGGGCGATAAAAAGATAAATGGTATGCAGACCTATATGGAAGCCCTGGGTACCTTTAAGCCGGGCGACAAGGCCGATGTAAAGGTAAAAAGAGGGCCTACGGTGCAGGAATTCAAACTGGTGTTTTAACCTGTACCGTAAAAGGAATGATCCCTGCTTGAGCGCCCGGGCAACCGGTTCCGGACGCTACCGGGTTTTGGTTTTTACCGCCGTTTGGCGTATTTTAGTGATGAATAACAGGGGTAGTTTTTGATATGCGTGTGAATAAAAAGATACAGGCTTTATTGCATCTGGTGGATGACCCGGACCAGGAAGTGTTTACGACCGTAGCCGACCAGTTGTTGCGCTACGGCACCGAAATTATTCCGAACCTGGAGCAGCTTTGGGAAGTGACGGAAGATGAATCGGTGCAATACCGTATTGAAAATCTTATTCACCGGGCGCTCTTTACCGATTTACAGGCCGAGTTCGTAGCCTGGAACAACGAGCCCAATCCCAACCTGTTTAAGGGAGCGATGCTTGTTGCCAAATACCGCTATCCCGAAATGAATACCACCGCGCTGCTCTCCCAGTTTGAGCAGATAAGGCGTAATGTATGGCTGGAACTGAACCAGTACCTGACGCCGCTCGAACAGATCAATGTGGTGAACAGTATCCTGTACAATTATTATAAATTGCAGGGCCACGAGATCACCGAGCGGGACCCTAACCTCTTCTTCATTAACCATGCGCTCGAAAGCAAGCAGGGCAACGCCTTTTCGCTTGGCGTTATCTTCCTGGCGCTTTGCGAGCTGCTCGATATTCCCATCTTTGCGGTAGCGCTGCCGCGGCAGTTTGTGCTGGCTTATTTCGATAGCCAGTACCACTTCTTCAGTCCCGACGACGAACCGTTACAAACCATCCAGTTTT
This sequence comes from Taibaiella chishuiensis, assembly GCF_003014535.1. Taxonomy (GTDB): domain Bacteria; phylum Bacteroidota; class Bacteroidia; order Chitinophagales; family Chitinophagaceae; genus Taibaiella; species Taibaiella chishuiensis. The sequence goes on from NZ_PYGD01000009.1 coordinate 55,897, forward strand.
ATATCGACCCGGTAAACGGTATGGTATATACCCAGAACGATGTGGATGTATACCTGAAGAAAATCAAAGCCGGGCACGACGATAAATACTTCCAGCCATTGAGCAACCGCGAGATCATTGCGCGTATGCTGGAGGAGCTTGCGCTTACCTACGAATACAGCAACGAACCGGATAAGTCGGACGAGCTGCACCAGCTTATCGCCGTGCTTAAACCGGAGTAAGGCAGGCGCGGAAAATATTTTTATTACGCCTTGTATGCCTTTATGGATAAGGGTTTTAGCGTGTCTTGCTCCTGTTGCGGTAATAAATATTTAAGAAGTTTTTTCTTTCCTTGCGTATTCTGATAAATATTCCCTACCTTTGCACCGGCAAGTCTTATACGACCAGCTCCTGCTGAACCTCCCCAGGGCAGGAATGCAGCAAGGATAGGCGGTTGAGCGGTGCGATATAAGTAACTTGCCACTTTTTTATTTCAGCCAATATTGTACGTTTCAGGTTTTAATGAACGCTCTTCAGATGGAACCCCTCTTATTCCAACCGCTTACTTCGGGCACAATATCCGGCGCTTTTTTATCCCCATTCTTCGCGAAATTTTCCTTTTTTATAAAACACCCGATCATTTTACGCCGGCGTAAACAAAGCCTTGTGTAAAAGGGTAAACTTATTGGATCGCTCAATTAAAAAAATCTAAATCTGCAATAAATATGAAATTCTTCATTGATACAGCAAACCTGGCCCAGATTAAGGAAGCAGCCGATTTCGGCATTCTCGACGGTGTTACCACCAATCCTTCCCTGATGGCTAAAGAAGGTATTAAAGGCCAGGACGCCATTTTGCAACACTATAAAGATATCTGTGCTATTGTAGATGGCCCGGTAAGTGCTGAAGTAATCTCTACCGACTTTAAAGGTATGGTGGAAGAAGGTCTGAAACTGGCTGAACTGCACGAAAACATCGTGGTAAAGGTACCGATGATCAAAGACGGTATCAAAGCGATCAAATATTTTTCAGACAACGAGATCAAAACCAACTGTACCCTCGTATTCTCTGCCGGCCAGGCTATCCTTGCCGCTAAAGCAGGCGCTACTATGGTATCTCCCTTTATCGGCCGTATCGACGACGGTAGCTGGGACGGTGTACAACTGATCGAGCAAATCGTAAACATCTACAACGCGCAGGGCTTTATGACGGAAGTGCTGGCAGCCTCTATCCGTAACCCTTTGCACATCGTACGTTGTGCCGAAGTGGGCGCCGATATCTGTACCTGCCCGCTCAGCTCTATCCTCGGCCTGCTGAACCATCCGCTTACGGATATCGGCCTGGCTAAGTTCCTGGAAGATGCTAAAAACCTGTAAGTATAACCGGAGAACAATATTGCTTTTCCAATGTTATTTCAAGTAAATTTGCGTATCCTGCACCAGCCGGGTACGCATTTTTTATTGGACACCACCGGTAAACCCTGAAGCAAAACTTAAAAAAACTTGCATTTTACAACATGATAGAATTAAAGAATGTACGGAAGAGCTTTGGCGATAAAACGGTATTGCAGGATGTAAACTTTACGATGAACGCCGGGCAGACCAACCTGATTATCGGTACCAGCGGCAGCGGCAAAACCGTGCTGATGAAATGCATGATCGGCCTGTTTCAACCCGACGAAGGCCAGATCCTTTACGAAGGCCAGGACCTTACCAAAATCGATGAAAAAGAGAAAAAGGAACTGCGCCAGCAGATCGGGATGCTCTTCCAGGGCTCGGCCCTCTTCGATAGTAAGACCGTGCAGGAAAATGTAATGTTCCCGCTCGATATGTTTACCCGTAAGAAATACCGGGAAAAACTGAGCCGTGTTAATGAAGTGCTGGACCGTGTGAACCTGAAAGATGCCAACCGTAAATTCCCGGCCGAGATCAGCGGGGGTATGAAGAAAAGGGTAGCCCTGGCGAGGGCCCTGGTACTGAATCCCAAGTACCTGTTCTGCGATGAGCCCAACTCGGGCCTGGATCCGCAAACCTCGCTGGTGATCGATCAACTGATCAGTGAACTGACCAAGGAGTATAATATTACTACGGTGATTAATACCCACGATATGAATACCGTAATGGAAAGCGGCGATCATATTGTATACATGCACCAGGGTAAGAAGCAATGGGAAGGTTCGAATAAGGATATCATCTTCAGCAAAGACAAATTGCTCAACGACTTTATTTTTGCTTCCGAGTTCCTGAGGGATGCCAAGCAGAAGCGGATGGAAGAAATGGAACGCGAATCCAAATAAACATCGTATAGCTTTTATGCCCGAACCGATTCAAAAAAACAACCCCTTACACGGAAAGACCCTGGAGACGATACTCCGGGAACTGCTGGACTATTATGGAGGCTGGGAGCAGCTGGGCCGTAATATCCGGATCAAGTGCTTCAATATCGATCCCAGTATTTCCTCCAGTCTTAAATTCCTGCGTAAAACGCCCTGGGCGCGTAAGCAGGTCGAAGACCTGTATCTCTCTATTGCCGACTATACCCATGATACTTAGGTATTGCCTCCTGTCTTGGTTCCTCAAGGGGGCCGATGCCTGCCAGGGTAAATCTTGATCTTAATCAGGATTATTTAACTTGAAATGCGGTGTGGATTACGGAAATTTGTAAGGCTCATTTTTCCTGTTTTAAACCCAAGCTTTATTTATGGCACAGAAAAAGATCTTATTCCTGACCGGCGACTATGCCGAAGATTACGAAACCATGGTTCCTTTCCAGATGTTGCTGATGGTAGGGCACGAAGTACATGCCGTATGCCCGGATAAGAAAAAAGGAGACAAAGTATTTACCGCCATACACGACTTCGAAGGCGCCCAGACCTATAGTGAAAAGCCAGGCCATATGTTTGCGCTCAACTATAATTTCGACGAGGTAGATCCGGCCAACTACGATGGTCTTTACATTGCAGGTGGCCGTGCGCCCGAATACCTGCGGCTTAACGATAAGATATTGGAAATAGCCCGGCACTTTGCAACGGCCAATAAGCCCCTGGCGGCTGTATGTCATGGTATCCAGATCCTGACGGCTGCCGGTGTGGTAAAAGATAAAAAGCTTACGGCATATTATGCGGTAGCGCCCGAAGTAACCGCAGCCGGCGGTACCTTCGTTAATGTGCCTGCCGACCAGGCCGTAACTGATGGTAACCTGACCACTTCGCCTGCATGGCCCGGGCATCCTGCACTCATCGCCTCTTTCCTGCAGCTGCTGGGTACAAAGATTGAACCCTGATAAGGCTTTCGGTGATCACTGCGATTAAACAAGATGATCCTGCAGCGCTGCCGCTGCCATGATCAATACTTCCCTGATAGCATAACTAAGGGCACATGTTCAAAACATGTGCCCTTTTATGTTTAGGTCAACTTAAGGTCATCTTAGATCGCCATCATGGAACCGTATTATTGTTTGCTGATCTTGATCGTTTGGCAACGGCTATCGTCCTGGTAGCGGGCAAAATACAAGCCGCCGGGCAGGGCACTCATGTCGACTGCTGTTTCGCTGCCGGTAACAGGTTGTGTCTTTAATGTTTTACCGGTCAGGTCTATAACCGACAGGCTTGCACCCGGCTTTTGTTCTCCCTGGATCATGATCATCAACCGGTCTTTTACCGGGTTGGGCGCGGCCGTAAGCATAAAGGAGGCTGCATTACCGGGAGCCAGCTGTATGGTGTTGGAGGTGGTTGTCCTGCCATCTATATCCGTTTGTTGCAGCCGGTAATAAGCTGTGGCCACCAGGGCTTCTGGGTCGCTGAACACATAGTTTAGGGCTTGCGTACTGTTGCCCTGTGCGGCATTGCTTTTTACCCAGCCCGCATTGTGGAAATCTTTTCCATCGGCAGAACGCTGTACCACAAAGCCTTTATTGTTTTGTTCGGTAAAGGTACTCCAGGTCAGGAAAGCCCTGCCGTTCCTGGTAGTGCCGGAAAGTTTGCCGCCGGTTACAGGTAGTACTGTACCGCCAAATGTGATATCGAATGTGCCTGCACCATCACCGAAGTAGTCATATACCCTCAGATAATAAGTAGTGTTGGCGGTAACCGGCACGGTCCAGGGGAAACCGTAATCTATACAATCTATACTACTCAGGGCGCCACAGGAACCGCTGAAAATTTCCGCTACCGCGTCTACATTCAACTCATTGATGTCAATGATCATATCGCCGGTCGCCGCAGGAGTAAACGTAAACCAAACGTCATTAGGCTGGCTACTAGAGCTACAACTGTTTTGCGGCATACTTGAGGTGGCATCGGTATTGTCGCCGGTTATTACCGTATTAGCGCCCATAACCGGGATGGCCCCTGCACATTCATCGTTGGCCGGAGGTGGGGGGGCCATGCCGACACAAACTTCAAAACCGATATTGTTTTCTATCCAGTAGAAGTTGTTATCGTATCCTGCACCACTCGTTACCCGGATATAATAAGTCTGGCCTATGGTGAGTCCGCCTGCGGTCAGGTTTTTAGAGGATGGGGCACTTCCGGGTTCCTGGGCATTATCACATGCCATTTCTGTTAAACTGCCGCAGTTGCCGCTATAAACAGTCAAAAAATAGTCGTAATAAAAAGCATTAGGGTTATTGGGGAGTACATTGCTTAACTGGACCCTGTGCGTTGTGGCGGTTGCTGTAAAACTATACCATACGTCGTTCGCCACGCCAAAGTAACAGGATGGTGTTGGGTAGGATGTGGTCGCATTAAGTGTTGAACCTGCAACCGGCGCAGTACAGGCCAGGTCGTTGGACGGGACAAGAGTAATGGCACCGTTACATGCATCATTTGCCGGAGGAGGAGGAGGGGTACTGACACATACTTCAAAAGCGATCATGTTGCTGACGGCGTTGTAGTTGATATCATACCCGTTACCGCCCGCCACCTGGATATAGTAAGTCTGGCCTATGGAGAGCCCGCTTATGGCTAGGTTACCAGCAGAGGGGGAACTTGCCGGTTTATAGAAACTACTACATGCCATTTCTGCTAAACCCGTACAGTTGCCACTGTAAATCGTTAAAAAATAATAATAATTAAAGACATCGGGGTTATTGGTGTGTACATTACTCAACTGGATTTTATGCGTTGTGGCTGTTGCTGTAAAGCTGTACCATACGTCGTTAGATGCCCCAAAGGAACAGGATGGGGTATGGGCGGACATAGTAGCATTAAGCTCCGAACCGGTAACAGTGGCCGTACAGGTTGCGCCACTGGCCGGGATAAGCGTAATTGCGCCGCCGCATTCATCATTAGCGGGCGCCTGGGCCATGGCGCTGCCTGCCCATAACTGGAGGCCGAGCAGGAGAATAATAGCTTTCCAGGCTTTGGTGGTGTACATTTTCTTCATATCGTTAAGATTTTATGCCTACTCTGAATAAGTTTTCGGCTTCCCTTGGGTCTGCATATTGCTGAAAGACTGTAATGAAAATAATACAACCGGCTTTTTTCTATTGTTAATTTATATAAATAAAAAATATTTAATGTTTTTAACTTTCCATTTTAACACAATCAATGAGGTACGGCCAGGTATGTTTGTCTGATTGGCGGATGGTATGGGTTTTATGAAGTTATTACTTGGGGGAGTAATGGGATCATTTGTTCAGGCAGGATATCATAAATACGCTATGGCGCGCAGGTGAAACCGTTCCAATGTTTGGACCATGTGAAGGCCTGCTGGCACTGCTTATACGCTGACGGTCATGTTGTAAGTTGTAAGACGGATAAAAAAAAGACCTCCAATTTGGAGGTCTTTTCTGTAACAAAAGGTAAGCATGTTTATTTCAGGATCACCAGCTTTTGGGTAGTCTTCGTTGCTCCTGCTGACAGGCTCACAAAGTAAACGCCGGGGATCAGGGCGCCGGTGCTTACCTCTATGGCTTGCTTGCCGGGGTACAGCCGGGTGTCTTTACGCAGCAGTACCCTGCCGCTTATGTCTGCCACCGTAAGCGTAGCATCCTTTGCTGTTTTATTATCCAGTAATATGGAGCAGGAGGCCGATGCAGGGTTGGGGTAGATCATAAACGAGATGCGATCGCCGACTGCAGGGTTATCTACACTGGTAGGTTTATACAGGGTATTGGTGGTGGTATTGGTAATTACCGGCTCATTATAATCGAAGTAGATCGCGGCTGTATTGGTAAACACCGTACCGAGCGGCAGGTTCGACCTGGTGCGGATGCTGTAGGTAAACATACCGTTGCTGCCTGCTTCATCGTGCATCTTGGCCGGCAGGTTAATATTCTTGTAGGTATATTTTAATACGCCGGTTTCGCTGATCTGGATATTGCTGGTCTTATGCGAGCTGTAAACAGGGCGCAGGGTCTTCCAATCCAGGTCGGGGTCGAGGGTATCGATCACTACGATGTTCTGTGCAAAATAAGTACCCAGGTTCTGGAAATGGACCATGTACTGCAGGTTGGAGTCGGCACGTTCGATATTACCCGCGGCGCCGATACCTTGTGGAATTACCTGTTTGAAGTTGGGGTCGTAAGAGCTTACCACCGTGGTGTTCACCTGGTTTACATTATTCCAGGGCGAGTAGTCGCTCAGCCAGTTGCTCATAGGGCTAGTGTAGGCCACCGAGTCTTTAACGGCAACCAGTGTAGCCATTGGTATATTGGTCGGTACGTTGTAGTTGATATTAAATGCTGCCGATGTGCCCGGTGCAAGGTTGGGCATACCGCTGCCAGTGGTATACCTGTTGGCGCCGCTTGCGCCAAATATGCCGGAAGGGACAAACGTCGCTGTATTGAGCTGCCCGTCTGTATTATAGCTGGCTATGGCAGCAGGTTCGGCAACAGTGCCCTGGTTGCTGACAATGCATTTCTGTACATAGGTATTGCCGGGTACGGCAGCGGTAAAGTCCCAGGTGCTGATCTGCATATCATGAATCGGGTTCACGGTATTGGCAAAGTTTACGGTCTGCACACAGCCGGTACCCGCAGTGGTGGTTACGGATTGTGTATTGCTCTGGCAGGATGCCAGCGGGTACATGCCCAGTACATTTTCAGATACCGTGTAGGTGCCTGAAGGAACCTGGAAAGCATACTGGCCGTTGGCATCGGTAAATACGGAACCCGAATTGCTGCAATGTATAAGAATGTTAGGTATGCCCGGTTCGCCGGCATCGCGTACACAGTTGTTGTTCATGTCGTGATATACGGTACCGCTTATGGTGCAGTAGCAACTGCTGTTTGCCGTATTATAACCCAAGCCGGTATACTCGCCGCCGGTACAGCCATTGGCGTCTGTTACATGTACATTGTAATTGCCGGCGTGTAACCCGGTCGCATTGGCTGTGGTTTGCCCGTTACTCCAGGAGTACGTATAGGGTGCTGTACCGCCGCTGGCGGTAGCGAGTATACTGCCATCGCCGGTAAATATGCAGGATGCAGGTGTGCTTACCAGGCCCACATGTACCGGGGAGCTGGTGGATATGTTGCGGGAACGAGTGGTAGCGCAACCGTTGGCATCGGTAACGGTTACGGTGTATATGCCGGCGGCAAGGCTGTTCAGCGTTGCTGTGCTGGCGCCGGTATTCCAGCTGTAGGTATAGGGTGCGGCGCCGCCGGATGGCGTAACAACAATACTACCGTTAGCCGAGGTACAGCTGGCATTACTACCGGTCATATTGACTGCGACGGTTGCAACGGGTGGAATGACTGCCGTGCCGGTCCGCACGCATCCGTTGGCATCGGTTACCGTAAAGCTGCAGGAGCCCGCAGGCAGGTTATTGGCTGTAGTGCCGGTTTGCGCCGGGAAGGTGCTCCAGTTGGTTGTGTACGGCGCCTGTCCGCCCGATATGGAAAGGGTTGCCGTGCCTGTTGCTGCGGTGCAGGAACTGGGCGTTGCGCTATAGGTTACGTTAACCGGCGTCGAAGTGCCGATATAACCGCCGCCATGGCCGGTACAGCCATTGGCATCGGTTACCGTTACCGGGTAATAACCGGGGGCAAGGTTAGTCTGGGTTTGAGTGGTAGCGCCATTGCCGTAAAGATAGCTGTATGGCGGAGTGCCACCCGATCCGAATACCATAATAGCGCCGTTGTTCTGCAGGCAGGTGCTATTGGTCGGTGTGGTATTAACCCCGATCTGTACAGCCTGCGTTACTTCTGCAATACGGTCGCGGCTGCATCCGTTGGCGTCTGTAACCGTTACGGAGTACACACCCTGGGTCAGGTTACTGATCGATGGGGTGGATGCACCATTGGACCAGGCATAACTATACGGCGCCAGGCCGGTACCGGTAATTGTGCCGACAGCAGCGGTACCATTGGTACAGTTTGCCGGGGTGGTGGTAATGTTGAAGTTGAAGGGAGCAATGCCCTGTATGAACAGGGAATCGGGAATAATGTGCGAACCGGAGACACAACCGTTGGCATCGGTAATCTTAACGGAATACTGGCCCGCGGGCAGGCTTGCCGGGTTGCTTGTAGAGACTATGGTATTCGAAGCATTAAGCCACTGGTACGTATAAGGCGCTACACCGCCCGAAGGTGTAGCGGTTGCAGTACCCAGGGCTGGGCAGGCTGCCGGCGTTGACGTTGTGGTATACGTAAAAGGCGGCGCCGAAAAAGAGGCGTAGACGCTTAGACCATTGGAGCCTGTGGCGGTAACTGATACCGCAGCACCCGAGTAACCGGTTAACTGGTCGGTGGGCGTGTTGATATTGCTGTGTGTCGTCACAACGCCGATTACATTCCATTGCAGGGTTACCGGGTAACTGAGTCCCGAAAGGTGCGCAGTGAGGATACCATTGTTGTTACAGGGCGCCTGGGTGAGGGTAATGGAGACGCTCTGCGCCGCCGCGTCTTCTGCTAACATGACGCCCGCAGCCAGACATAAGGATTGTAAAATCTTTTTGTACATGATGTGTAAGTTTAGTGAAAATGAAGGAACAGGTATTCGTGAAAGGCGTGCTTAAAAGAAGACAGCCACCCTCATCCCTGTGGTTGGATTTTTACATGTTTTTTTTAAAATAAATATTTTAAGTTTATGATGTAAGCAAGACAGCCCTGTGCCCGCCGGAAGGCAGGTACAGGGCTGTTGTTTGTTCCGGGAAAGCCGGAACTGTTTTTTTGTTTTACTGTTTCGTGATGGTCATTCTTGCAGTTTGTTCTTTGCCGTTAATCAGCAGGAAGTATACGCCGGGTACCAATCCTGTAGTAGCAATTACATTATTGCCCTGTTTGATGGACTGGCGGTGTACTACCTGCCCGGTTACGGTTACAAAAGATACCTGGCTGTAGTGTCCTGCCTGGTTATCGATCGTGATCTCGCCCCTGAACGGGTTGGGGTACACTTTAATATCCTTAAGGGTAGCAGCGTCTTTCAGGCTGGTAATGTTCTTCGGAAGAATTGCGTTTTCTGTTCTCTCAAAATCTATACCGGTCCTGCTCAGCGATCCGTCGCCGATAACCACCGCGGCCGGAGTCGTGTTGTAGTTGATGGCTTCGGGGTATACGCTGTAAGCGCCTGCCGGCAGGTGTTCGAAGCTAAAGTCGCCATTGGCATCGGTAATGGCCGTGCTTACGAGCTGGCTGCTGCCGTTGCGCAGGAAGATAAGCATACCGGGTATGCCGGTAGTCGTGCCGCGGCCTGCGCCAAGGGCTACGTTGCCCGCAATAAAGCCGGGGCCTGAAGTAACGGTGCCTGTTTGCATCCAGATGTTTTTGTTGGTGGTTGCACCGCCGCTGTGTACTACGTTTGTAGCTGTACTCCAGTACAGGCTGGAAGTATGGTAGGTAGGTACAAAACCTGTAGTGCCGGGAACAGAGGCAAGGCTTGCTGCTTTGATAAGATAAATACCGGCAGGCTGTGCGCCGAAGGTATACGGTACATTGCCTCCGAATGGTGACGCCAGGGTAGAATCTACTGCCGTAAGCGTGTTCGCGATAGAGTCAAACGTGATCAGCCATACTTTAAAGGTATCGTAGGCTGGAACCGGCATCATGCTATCCCAGGTAATATAACCGGAGATCTGGTTGCCTGCAGGGTTACCTACTACTACCTGCTGGTAAATGGAATCGAAGCATATAACGGTATTGCTGCTGTCTTTCCAACGGTTAATCATAATGACATTGTAAGTGCCGGCAGCCGGGTAGGTATGGTTCACCGTATTGGCAGAGCTTACCGTGCCATCGCCCAGCGACCATAAAGCATCATTGCTCAGGCCGGGGAAGGTAGCAGAGGTATTCTGGAAGTAGCGGGAAAGCGGGCCGGTTGTGGTTATCGCCATATAAGCATGCAGGGAGTCGCAGATAGAACCGCCGCCTGAACCCAGGGTGACGGGCAGGATCATCGTATCGGAACAAACAACAGCCGGGTTGAGGCTATCGCTCCAAACGGTTACCAGCATTACGTTATAGGTGCCGGGAGTAGCATAGGTATGGTTCTGGAAATTGCCGGTTGCGCTGGTGCCGTCGCCAAAGTACCAATGGGCCTGCATGTTCAACCCCGGGGCTGCTGTAGAATAGTTCTGGAAACTGCGGGAAAGCGTACCGGTTGTGGTTACCGCCATATATGCATGCAGAGAGTCGCAGATAATGCTGCCGCCGCCTGAACCCAGGGTGATGGGCAGGATCATCGTATCGGAACAAACAACAGACGAGTTGAGGCTGTCGCTCCAAACGGTTACCAGCATTGCATTATAGGAGCCGGGAGCCGCATAGGTATGGTTCTGGAAATTGCCGGTTGCACTGGCGCCGTCGCCGAAGTACCAATGGGCCTGCATGTTGAGCCCGGGGCTTACAGTAGAATAGTTCTGGAAGCTGCGGGAAAGCGTGCCGGTTGTGGTTACCGCCATATATGCATGCAACGAGTCGCATACAGATACGGGGCCAAGCGTATAATTCTGCATGGCTGAGTCGGTGCAAACGACCACATTGGTCAAGCTGTCTTTCCAACGGTTTACCAGGGTAATATGATAGGTGCCCGGCGCTGCGTAAATATGAGTCGGGTTGTCCGATGTGCTGGTAGCGCCATCGCCGAAGCTCCATTGCGAGGTTTTAACCAGGTTCTGGGCATTGTTAGAAGTATTGTGCAGGCTTACGGTAAGCGGGGCAGTGGTGTTGACCTGCATGGAAGCATGTAAAGCGGCACATATATTGCCACCTGCAACAATCGTAACTATCTGCATGGCAGAGTCTGTGCAAAGCACTGCATTGGTAAGGCTGTCCTTCCATTTATTAACCAGGGTTACGCCATAGGTACCGGCGCTGGCATAGATATGGCTGGGGTTCGCGGAGGTACTGGAACTGCCGTCGCCAAAAAACCAGAGCGAAGTATTGTAGGTGCCGCTGTGCGTAGTCGAGGTATTGTTCAGTTGCGCGGTCATCGGGGCCGGTAAGGAAACCAGCATGGCGGCGCTAAGGGTGCTGCAATCAATAGCGGAAGAAGGCAGGTTGATGGTCTGATTTTTTACAGAGGTGCAGCCGCCGGCACTGGTTATCAGGGTTACGCTATGGGGCGTATTGCTGCTGAAGGTATGGCTTACCGGGTTGCCGGTTACCACGGGACTGCCATCGCCGAAGTTCCAGTTATGTATGGCGCCGGGTGTTGCTACGGGCATGGAGGCCGTAAAGCTGTAGGTGCCCGGGCTTGTGGCGGTGGCTGCGAAGGTTGCATAGCAGGGCTGGTAGTTAACCACAACCTGGTGCATTACGCTGTCTGTACAGGATACCAGGTTAGTAAGCGAATCGTACACCGTGGTAATCATCCAGGCACTATAGGTGCCGGGGCTGGCATAGTTGTGGCTTACGGTGCCGGAGAATCCATACTGCCAGGAACCGTCGCCAAAATTGAGCCGGTTGATAACGGTAGCCGGTGCAGCGGGTGGTACAAAGGTAGAGGTATTGGTAAAGCTGGCCTGTAGCGGTGCTGCGCTTCCCGGCGTCAGGGCCCAGGTAAATTGGGGACTGCATTGCGCCATAGCTGCGGCTAGATGGAGCAACGCGGCAGTCGTAAGCAATAGTTTTTTCATAGGTAGAACATTTTGTGATAAAATAACCTGGCTTGGTTTTTTGCCTTTGGTTTGTTTTTTAGGTGAAAACGAATTTTAAAAAAATCCTGAAGTTTGTGTTAGTACCTATAACAACCGGAGCTTTGGAAAACCCTTAGTCGACCCCAAAAAATATTGCTTTTGATTATAATAACTTTAGAAACAGGCATTTCCTGGCGCGGTAATTAATAGTTATCTTTGCCGGGCAAATTTTTTAGTCCTCAACAACTACTATTAAAAGCATATGAACAACGGATATTTCTATTTCGGACAGCCGGTCAATGAACCCGTCCGGAGTTATGCCCCGGGTTCCGCCGATGCGGAAAACCTTAAAAAAGCGATTGCCGAACTGAAAAGCCAGCAACGCGATATTCCTATGTATATCAACGGGAAGGAAGTGCGTACCGGCGATAAAAAAGAAATCCGTCCGCCCCACGAGACCGGTCATTTATTAGGACATTTTCATGCAGGCGACGAAAGCCATGTACAGCAGGCAATCGATGCTGCATTAAGTGTAAGGGAGCAGTGGGCTGCCACCAGTTGGGAGCACCGTGCCGCCATATTTATGAAAGCCGCCGAGTTGCTGGCTACGAAATACCGTTTCCGCATGAACGCGGCTACCATGCTGGGCCAGAGTAAAAATGCCTACCAGGCCGAAATCGACAGTGCCTGCGAACTGATCGATTTCCTGCGGTTCAATGTGCACTTCCTGAGCGATATCTACAGGCAACAGCCTATTTCTCCCGAAGGATTCAGCAATCGTATGGAGTACCGTGCGCTCGAAGGTTTTGTGCTGGCCGTTACACCGTTCAACTTTACGGCTATCGGCGGCAACCTGCCTACCGCGCCGGCTATGTGCGGCAACGTAGTGGTATGGAAGCCCGCCAATACACAAATTTATTCTGCCAGCGTGTTTATGGAGATCCTGCAGGAAGCAGGCCTGCCTGCCGGTGTGATCAACCTGGTATATACCAATGGCCCTGTAGTAGGCGATATCTGCTTTGCACACAAAGACTTTGCCGGGGTACACTTCACCGGTTCTACCGGCGTATTCCAGGGTATGTGGAAGACTATCGGTAACAATATCGCTAAATATAAATCTTATCCGCGTATCGTAGGCGAGACCGGCGGTAAGGACTTTATCTTCGCTCACCCTACGGCTAATATCGATTCGCTTGTTGCCAATATGGTACGCGGCGCCTTCGAATACCAGGGGCAAAAATGCTCTGCAGCTTCGCGGGTATACCTGCCTTCCAATATCGCCGAAGAGGTTAAAACTAAATTCATCGCCGAACTGAAAACCCTGAAAATGGGTGTGGTGGATGATTTTACCAATTTCATCAACGCGGTGATCGATGAGAAATCATTCGATAACCTGGCTAAATATATCGATGGCGTAAAAGGAAGCGCCGATGCAAAAATCATCCACGGCGGCAGCTACGATAAATCGAAAGGTTATTTTATCGAGCCTACCGTAATCGAAACCACCAACCCCGATTATGTAACCATGTGCGAAGAGCTGTTCGGACCGGTACTGACCATTTATGTATACAACGAACAGGAGTGGGAAACCCTGCTGGATAAGGTAGATCATACTTCCGGTTATGCCCTTACCGGCGCCATCTTTGCCCAGGACCGTTTCGTGGTAGAATACCTGACTAAAAAACTGGTAAATGCTGCCGGTAACTTCTATATCAACGATAAGCCTACCGGGGCTGTAGTAGGCCAGCAGCCGTTTGGCGGCGCCAGGGCTTCCGGTACCAACGATAAGGCCGGTTCTTTCCTGAACCTGTATCGCTGGCTGAGCGCCCGTACCATTAAGGAAACCTATGTACCGGTTACCAATTACCGGTATCCGTTCCACCAGGAATAAGCATCCATAAGCATAGCAATAAGATATAAGCCCCGGATCACAGGATCCGGGGCTTATTGTTGTTAAAAGGACAGGGGGAATTATTATTCGCCGGCTTGTGGCCGGGCTGCCAGTTTTTTGATCATCTTGTCTGAAATAGGATCGGAGTAAACGCCAAATGCATTGACCATGATACCTTTTACATCATGATGCCCGGAAGAGATCGCGTAAACGATATTTTCGTCGCCGGGGTCGGTCATGCCTTCAAAGCGGAAGATGCGGTCAATATTAAATTCGTCGGGGCTCAGCCTTTTCTGGCCGCCATCGTAGCTGATGCAATCGTTATCCAGGTTAAAGTCGTAGGTATAACCCTGGTCTTCCAGCCATTTTATCGCATCTGTTACCGTTGCAAATTCGGGATGTTCATTAAGCGTTGCCATAAAATGTGATTTTTGGTTCTGTAAAAAATTATTTCGCAGTTGCGCGCAGCATCCAGGCCATGGTTTCATGGGCTTCGATAAGACCGGTAATAAAATCGGCGCTGCCTGCATCTTTATATTTATCCTGGAACTTGTCGATATCGGAACGTAAGCGGCGGATGATCGTTTCGTGATCGTCCAGCAGTTGGGCCAGCATGGAGGATGCGGGTGTTTCGTTGTCGGAATGCTCGAGCAGCGAGGTCTCCTTCAGGAACTGGCTCATGGAGCCCAGGGCATAGTGCCCTATTTTACGGATACGTTCTGCAACCGAATCCATGATGTCGGCCAATTGGGTATATTGTTTTTCGAAAAACAGGTGCAGGTCGTGAAACTGCGCCCCTTCTACGTTCCAGTGGAATTTACGGGTTTTGGTATAGAGCAGGAATTCGTCGGACAATAATTTATTCAGTTCGTCGGCTACGGCCTGTTTATTGGCTTCACTGATGCCGATATTGGCTTCAGAAAGATCCACTGCTGTTTTTGTTGCTTTTGTTGCGGGTTTGGAAGTTGACTTTGCCATGATACTGTATTTAGATGTTTTTGTTTGTGTAGGAAGACAAACAAAGCCCTGAAATGTTTGCTAAAACCGTGTTAGATTTTGAAAATTAACGGTTTCCGGATATGCAACGAGGCCTCCTGCAATTGCAGGAGGCCTCGTGTTATAATAAAGCAGGGGAGTAGCTTAATTCAGGGTCATTTCGTTGATCAGGTTTTGTGCGCCGCCGTATTTATCGATCAGCCACAGTACAAAGCGGATGTCTACAGCGATCGTACGCTTGTATTTTTTGTCGAAAGCGATATCGCCGCTCATGGCTTCCCAGTTACCGTCGAATGCAAGTCCCAGCAGTTCGCCGTTGGCATTGATCACGGGGCTGCCGCTGTTACCGCCGGTAATGTCGTTATTGGTAATAAAGCAGGTTACCAGTTCGCCGCTGGCATCGGCATAACGGCCGTAGTCGCGGGTTTTGCACAGTTCCAGGAAATCTTTCTGGAGGTCGAATTCGTAATCGTTGGGTTTGTACTTAGCCAGCAAACCTTCGATGGTGGTATAGTAGTTATAGGAAACGGCATCCTGCGGGCTATAGCCGCCTACTTTACCGTAAGAAAGGCGCATGGTGCTGTTGGCATCGGGATAGAACAGTTTACCTTCATTTTTCAGCATCAGGCCTTTAATGTATTCTTTGCTCAGGGCTTCGCGGTCTTTGGTATACTGGGCCAGTTTTGGCTGGTAGTTGTCCTCGTAGTTATGAGCAAAGCTCAGGGCATATTGCACCGCCGGATCGGCAGCCAGTACTTCCTGCGATGGGTTGGAGGTAAAGTTTTCAAACTTGATATCGTTCAGCAGGAAGGTATTGGCAAAGGTATATTGGGCAAAGTCGTTAAAGGTTTTGGTCCAGTCGTCGTTGCCGAATTGCTTGAAGATAAATTTCTGGTACACATCGGGCAACTGGCTTTGGGGCACATCCTTATAGAACAGTTCGGCGGTACGGGCCAGCATTTCCTGTTCTACAGCCGGTACAAATTCCTTCATCATGTCCTTGCGGGCTTTCTTCAGTTCTGTAATCTCTTTGGAGATGGAGTCTGCTTTGCCTTTGCGGTCGCCCAGCATGCGGTACAGGTTGCTGGTACGGGCAGCAAACTTTGCCAGGGCTGCGCCGCCAAAGCACTCGGCATAATAGGTATTATGTTTGGCATAAGGACGGTAAGCGGTATAGATTTTGGCATAACGGTTCATCAGGCCATCGTATTCGCGGTTGCTGGCTTTGGCCCAGGCCGTAAACTCCTGCTCCTGCTGTTGCTTTTCTTCGATCACATGCAGGCGTTTCAGTTGTTCGGTCTGGCCTATAAAGTATTTCCAGTAGTTGGCGATACGGGCATAATTGCTGGCGAGCTTCAGGTTTACAGCTGGGTCTTTGCGCATATAGTTACGCATCAGCGCCAGGCGCATATCGCGGATCTTTACGATAGAGGGATTCACTTCGTTGATCGCCATGTCCACACCGTACGAAGTTTCGTAACGGTTGGTGCGGCCGGGATAGCCGAGTATCATCGCATAGTCGTTTTCATGTACGCCTTTGGTCGATACCGGCAGGAAGTGTTTGGGTTTGTAGGGTACGTTGTTTTTGGAGTAGGCAGCAGGGTTGTTGTCCTTATCTGCGTATACACGGAATACCGAGAAGTCGGCGGTATGGCGCGGCCACATCCAGTTGTCGGTATCGCCGCCGTATTTGCCCAGCGACTTAGGCGGGGTAGCTACCAGGCGGACATCGGTAAATACCTGGTATACCAGCAGGATGTACTGGTTGCCGTTAAAATAGGTCGTCAGCTGTGCGGTATATTTACCACCCTCTGCCGCTTTCTTTTCCAGGTCGGCTTTGTATTTGGTAAAAGATTTCTGTTGCTTGGCTTCATTGCCTTTCGACTTCACCTTGTTTACTTCTTCGGTAACATCTTCCATGCGTACCAGGAACTTAACCGAGAGGCCGGGTGCGTTCAGCTCTTCGTCCTGTTTTTTTGCCCAGAAGCCGTTTTCCAGGTAGTTCTTTTCCACGGTGCTCAGGTCGGCGATATTGCCGTAACCGCAGTGGTGGTTGGTAATGAGCAGGCCTTGCGGAGAAATGATCTCGCCGGTACAGCCGCCGCCGAAATGAACAACGGCATCCTTGAGGCTGGATTTATTCGCATTGTACAGGTCGTCTGCGGAAAGCTTAAGACCCAGGCGCTGCATTTCTTCATAATTTTTCCCGATCAGCATCGGTATCCACATGCCTTCATCGGCGCGTGCGGAAAGTAAAGTGACAGAAGCAAGTATGCTTAATAGAAATTTTTTCATAAGTACGCAAAAATATAAAATGTTTATGGGTATTTCCGTAACCCTTTACGGGGTAATTCAAGCGTTGATGCGGCTGATCTAGCGGCCATAGCCGCTCAGGAAGTCGACGATCAGCCGCAGGCCGTAGGCCGTGCCGCCGGTGGTGCGGTAATCCTTTTTGGCCGTGTTATGCGATACGCCGGCGATGTCGAAATGCATCCAGGGGTAATCGGTAAAATGCTCCAGGAATTTGCCGGCGGTCATGGCACCGCCTTGCGGCCCGCCTATATTTTTAAGATCGGCAATGTCGGATTTGATCATCTCCCCGTACTCGTCCCAGAGGGGCATTTCCACCAGGCGTTCATACTGGCGGAAGCCGCAGTCCTTCAGGCGGTCTTTGGTGTCGGCGGTAGCGGTGCCCATGCACACAATGCCGGCGTCGCCCACGGCTGCAGAGGCTGCGCCGGTAAGGGTAGCAAAATCGAGTACCAGTTCGGGCTGGTATTTTTTTGCATAGTGCAGGGCATCGGCCAGGATCATACGGCCTTCGGCGTCTGTATTCAATACTTCTACGGTAGTGCCGCTATACATGGTAATCACGTCGCCGGGCACATAGGCATTCTCTCCCGGGCGGTTTTCGGTGGCGGGCACCAAACCTATAATATGCAGGGGGAAGTCCAGCCGGGCTGCTACGTACATAATGCCGGCTACCAGGGCGCCGCCGCTCATGTCGCTTTTCATACGGTCCATCGAGTTGGGGGTGGGTTTCAGGCTCAGTCCGCCGGTATCGTATACCACGCCTTTGCCTACCAGTACGATGGGGTTTTTGTTGATCGCTTTTACCGGCCGGTGCTCCATTACGGTAAAGGTGGGGGGCAATATGCTACCCCGGTTTACAGCGAGCAGGCCGCCCATATTAAGTTGCTCGATTTTTGCTTTGCCCAGTACGCTTACCCGGAACCCGCCTTCTTTACCTATGGCCGTTATTTCTTTGGCCAGCTGCTCGGCGGTCAGGTAACTCAGGGGCTCGTTTACCAGGTTACGCACCAGGTAAGCCGCTTCTGTTACCGCTTGCAGCTGTTTCAGGTCTTTAAGGGTAATGCTTTGTTTCTCGAAACCGATATCCGTTAAGGTATGGCTGCGCTTTTTGGCATCAGACCGGTACTTGAGGAATTGATAGGCTGCGAGGGCAAGACCTTCTGCCAGGTAATAGGCAGCGAGTGGGGTAGCGCTGAGACTGGTAATGGTAATCTCTTTGCTTTTTAATTTATAAAGAATATCCTGTAGCTGCGCGCCTTGTTTGCGTAAGTGTTCTGCGATCTGCCAGGATTCTTTTTGCGGGGTAGTAACGATGATGTATAACTGGGTTTCAAAACGGTTAAGCTCCAGTAACTTCCTGTCGTTCCTGAGTTGCTGCTCGGCAAAGCCCAGCTCTTCTTTAGAAAGGTTGACCTGTTTTAACTGTGTTGCCTGGTCGATAATGTAGACCAGCTGCCCCTTTGGGCTTTTCTGCATTTTAAAAAACATAGGGTGTACATTTTTTGAAATGCAAAAGTACCAATACCGCGGATTAAATCGGGAAAAGACTTGGTGCTTTATTCGGAATGTCGCAGGATGCGGAGCGCCTCCTGGTGGCTGGAGATCATGGTTTTAATTTCATCTTTTAATTGCTGGATTTCTTCCCGGAGCGCCTGGTGGGCTTCTATCAGCGAGTGGATGTCTGTGTTGCCCGTGGTGGTGGTAGTGGTGTTGGCGGCTTGTGTGGCTGCTGCCGTGTTTTCTTTGCCCAGTAAGGTTTCCAGGTCTACGTTAAGCTTGTCGGCGATGGAGGTAAGGAGTAGGATGTCGATCGATTTTTTTTCGCCCCGTTCGATCTTGGCATAACTTCTTTCATCCATGTAGAGGCGGCTGCCCATTTCTTTTTGGGTAATGCCTTTGGTGCGGCGTAGCAATTTTATTTTTTCACGTATATAGGTAATGTCCATGGGGTTTTGGTTTTTAGGTTTTGTTAGTAAAACTTTAGCATATTGAGGAGGTATGCTCAGGGTAAGACTATTGGCGTAAGTAAAAATAAACTTTATTAATTATGTATAGAAACTAAATGAGTATATTCTATAACTTACTTGTTTTTCGAGTGTAGTGGACGGTTTAAAAGTACAATAATTTTTGAAGACATTTATAAATTTATTTTTATCTACTTTATTTTTGTCTGTATAATAATTTATTAATGGATAAAATCTGCGTATTTTATGTCATTTAGGGTTATGTATTAATTGTAAATATTTATATATGAACATTAATTTTTTATAAATTTTTATTTAATTAATCTATATGTACTGATTATAGGCAGATCACCTACCGAATTTGGTTGTGTGGTCTTTTTTCTTTTCATTCTACTTTTGTCCTAGATTTTTTAACAAATCCATAGGCTTGCATTAACATTGAAAACTGCCATCAAATCTCCCCATATGTAAAAAAAAATTTACCCCAATTAACCAATTCCCACCAAAACCATGAATGCTAAATCTACCATATCCTGGATTTCCCTACACAGGATTGTTACCGCTCCCAACGGTATCTTTTTTCCCCTGCTTACAGCCCCCTTGCGCCTGAATGGCCGGCCGGAGTTACAACTCCCCTGGCACTACCTGTCGTCGCCCGGTGTTTAATACCCGCGGTGCGCATTGTTGTACCCGCCAGGGCTGTAATATCTATGAAAACACCATGTTGACCTATAGTTTTTCATTTTTTCACTTTTTCTAAACCCACTAAAGTTATGACACGACTTTATCATGCTCAAGGTAACGAGCGAGGCCGGGGCTCCGGAATCGCACGTATGCTCGCTTTTTTGATTATGGCGAGTCTGGGGCTGGTCACACAGGCCAGCGCCCAGGTAACACGAACATTCACATCCGGGGGGACATTTGATGTACCCACCGGGGTAACCAGTATTAAAGTAGAAGCCTGGGGCGCCGGTGGCGGTGGCGGTAACGTTAATGGCCGCGATGGCGGCGGTGGCGGCGGCGCTTATGCCGTTAAGACCTTTACCGTAACTCCGGGTGCTTCCTACAATGTTGTGATCGGCACCGGCGGTGTGCCCGGTAATAGCGGTACCAGTACCACTTTCGGCGCCAATGTTGTGGTGGCTGCAGGCGGAGCTTCGGGCCAGGCTAACCGCAGCGGTGGCCAGGGCGGCCAGGCATCGGCCAGTACCGGCGATGTTACACATTCCGGCGGTAACGGCGGTAGCGCCGGCAACAATAGTACCGGCGGCGGCGGCGGTGGTTCGGCATTAACCTCCGGCAACGGCGGCACTGGTAATCCCGGTGCTAATGGCAGCCCCAACTTCGGCGGCAGCGGCGGTACGGGTACCGGTAACGGTGGCGACGGCGGCAGCACGAACTCATTTGATGCAGACAACGGCGGCAACCCCGGTGGCGGTGGTGGCGGCGGCGGTACCAATACCAATTCCGGTAATGGCGCCCGCGGCGAAGTCCGTGTTACCTATACCTGTCCTTCTGCGACTATTGCTTATTCCGGTTCTCCTTTCTGTCATAACCTGACTTCCGTAAGCCCTACTTTAACAGGCGCTGCGGGCGGTACTTATTCTGCAGCTCCTGCGGGTCTTTCGATCAACAGCACTACCGGTGCTATCGATCCTTCCAACAGTACTGCGGGTACTTATACCGTTACTTACAACATTCCTACATCCGGCGCCGGTGTTTATACCTGCGCTGCGGTAAATGCAACGGCTAATGTTGTAATCAGGACTACATCTTTTGCTTCTATAGCAGGTGCTTCCAATACCCAGATCTGTTACGGACAAGGCGTTAGTGTAAACGTAAACGTAACAGGTGCTGTTCCGTTTACCGGCAACTTCAACATCGCCGCGGAAACATCGCCCGGGGTATTTGGTACACCAGTTACCTTCGGACCTTTTAATGTTACCACTACCGGTGCATCGGCTGTAGCTATTCCTGCTTCATCCCTGCCTAATACCGGTTCTTCTACGCTTAAATACCGTATTTCCTGGCAGTCGGGTTCCGACGCAAACGGTTGTACTGCAACACCGCTTACCGGTTTTGTAGATATTACCGTTAACCCGCTCCCTGCGATCAGCGTAAGCGCCCAGTCGACCGGAACGGTATGTCCCGGATCTACCCTCAACTTTACGGTTTCTGAAACCAACAACGTAGGCGGTACCTTTAACTGGATAGCCCGCGATGCGAATGGTGTAGGCCTCGACAGTGCCGTGAATGTAGCCTATGCTACCGGCGTACATACCAACCTGGGCGGCGTTTGCCTTTCTGCAGCACGCAACCCGGTTACCTTTACCTTTACCCCGGTAGGCCCGATCACCCTGAATTGCCAGGGCATATCGCTTCCTTTCCCGGTAACAGTAATGGATACGGTTAAACCTACCTGGAGCACTACTGCTGCTTCCCTGAACAGGACGGTATCCTGCAGCGATGCTGCCGGTCTTACTGCAGCCCAGGCGCTGCACCCTACGGCCAGCGACAACTGCGATACCAGCGTAGCTAATCCTGCCCATATCGTAAAAACTGCAGGTGCATTTGTGCCCAGCGTTTCTTGTGCCAATGCAGGTACTTATACCAATACCTGGACCGTAACGGACCGTTGCAATAATACCAGCAATGTCTTCACCCAGGTAATCAATGTGGTAGATACTACAAAACCAACCTGGACGACTGTAGCCGGTAACCTGAACAGGACCGTATCCTGCAGCAGCACGGCCGATCTTACGGCAGCCCAGGCTTTGTTCCCGGTTGCCAGCGATAATTGCGATAACGATGTAACCAATGTCGTAAAAACGGCTGGTTTATTTGTGCCCAGCGTTTCCTGTGCCAATGCCGGTACCTATACCAATACCTGGACGGTAACGGATGATTGCGGTAATGCAAGCGCCGTATTTACCCAGGTAATTAATGTGGTAGATACGGTTAAGCCAACCTGGACTACTGTAGCCGGTAACCTGAACAGGACCGTATCCTGCAGCAGCACGGCCGATCTTAATGCAGCCCAGGCGCTGTTCCCGGTTGCCAGCGATAATTGCGATAATGATGTAACCAATGTCGTAAAAACAGCGGGTTTATTTGTGCCTAGTGTTGGTTGTGCCAACGCCGGTACCTATACCAATACCTGGACGGTAACCGATGATTGTGGTAATGCAAGTGCTGTATTTACCCAGGTGATCAATGTAGTAGATACTACAAAACCAACCTGGACTACCGTAGCCGGTAGCCTGAACAGGACAGTATCCTGCAGCGATGCAGCCGGTCTTACCGCAGCCCAGTCGCTGTTGCCAACCGCAACGGATAACTGCGATGCCGATGTAAGCAATATCGTAAAAACCACCGGTGCATTTGTACAAGGTTCCTGCACTAACGCCGGTACCCGTACCAATACCTGGACCGTTACCGATGATTGCGGTAATATCAGTGCCAGCTTTACACAGGTGATTACGATCATCGATACGACTAAACCGGTATGGGTTACCGTAGCCGGCAACCTCGACCGTACCGTAGCCTGTAAAACAGGTACCGCCTATGCTGCTGCAGAAGCGTTGTTCCCTGTTGCTTCCGACAACTGTGATGTCGATGTAACCAATATCTCTAAAACTACCGGTTCTTTTGTACCTAGCGTTGGTTGTGCCGAAGAGGGTACCTATACCAATACCTGGACGGTAACCGATGATTGCGGTAACATAAGCGGTAGCTATACCCAGGTAATTACTGTAGAGAACGAAGACTTTGTAATGCCTGCCAATGCAGGAAGCACCGTAGCCTGCGCATCCAATGCCGTAGCGCCTACCCTGCCTAATGTAACGGATAATTGCGGTAACGTGCTGACGCCGTCGGCTCCCGTAATCAGCCAGGCGCCGGTTTGCAATGGTTCTATGACCTATACGTATACCTATACCGATTGCGAGGGTAATACACACAATTGGGTGTATACCTACACGATCCTGGACAATATCAAACCTGTGCTGGTAGCACCGGCAACGCAACGTCTTAACGTAGGCGCAGGTGCTAACTGTACCGTAACCATGCCTGACTACAGGTCGCTGGTTACTGCTACAGACAATTGTGGCGGTTCTGTAACCCTGGTTCAGCTTGCTCCCAACGATCCGGGTTCCAGCGTGATCGGTTATGGCGGTACCCGTACCATCAAAATTAAAGGTACAGACTGTGCCGGTAACTCCGACACCACTACCTTCCAGCTGGAACTGGTAGACTCTACTGCTCCTGTTGCGATTACACATCCTGTTACGGTTTACCTGGATGCAGCCGGTCATGCGAGCGTAACTGCCGCTATGATCAATAATGGCAGCCATGATAACTGTTCGCCGGTAACTTTAAGCATCAGCCCGAGCACATTTGATTGCAGTAATGTTGGTTCCGGCAATACCGTAACCCTTACCGTTAAAGATGCATGGATGAATACGGCTACAGCACCTGCTACCGTAACCGTGATCGACACCGTTAGGCCTGTTATTACGGTATGTGCTCCTAACATCACTGTAGGTAAAGGACCGCTGTGCACCAACGAGCTCCTGAACTATACAGGGCTGGTTACCGCTACCGATGCCTGTGGTATCGATACCGTAATGCAGTCTCCTGCACCGGGTACTATTATTGCTGCACTCGTGCCGACTATCCCGGTTACCCTTACCGTTAAAGATAAGAGCGGTAATATGACTTCCTGCTCTTTCACGATTACTTATGTAGATACTACGGCTCCTGTAATCGTTGGCTGTCCTTCAGACATCGTTGTGGGTAATGCGCCGGGCCAGTGCGGTAATACCGTAAGCTGGAAAGCGCCTGTGGCTACCGACAACTGTACCGACCTCGGTCCTGTTGTACTGACTTCTAACCACAACCCGGGCGATGCCTTCCCTAAAGGAACTACAACGGTTACGTATACCGCAACCGATGCTTCCAACAATGTAAGCACCTGCTCCTTTACCGTAACGGTTAACGATACCGAAGCCCCTGTACTGAGCAACTGTCCTTCTGATGTTGCTGTAAATACCGGTGTGGGCGCTACCAGCTGCAGTGCTGCTGCTACCTGGACCGAGCCTGGTGCTACCGACAACTGTGTATCTTCTGCTCACCTGATCTGGACCAAGAGCCATACACCGGGATCGGTATTCCCTGTAGGAACCACACAGGTTACCTATACCGCTACCGACTCTTCCGGCAACGTAAGCACAGTATGTTCTTTCAACGTTGTGGTTACTGATAATACCGTGCCTGAGTTCTCCTCCTGCCCGGCTAATATCAATAGCAATACCAATATCGCAGGTTGTAAGGCCAGCGTAGTCACTCCAGATCCTGTTGTTGGCGACAACTGCGCCATGAGCACCCTGACCTGGACCCTGAGCGGCGCTACAACTGCTGCTTCTCCGCTTACAGGCACCAATAACATCGGCACACATGTGTTCGAGGTAGGTACCACTGTGGTTACTTATACTGCCACCGATGCCTCCGGCAATACCGCTACATGTTCGTACAATGTAGTAGTAGTCAATAACCTCGAAGGTCATATTGCCGGTTCCAGCACGGTAGCGCAGAATGCGAATACGACATCTACCATTTCCTTCACGGCAAATGGCGGCCAGGCGCCGTATACCTTCCAGTATACTGTTAATGGTGGTTCTGTACAAACCATTGCCACTACCGGTGTGAATACCATCGTAACCGTTCCGCAATCCAATGCAGTGCTCGGCGACTTTATCTACAACCTGGTAAGCGTAACGGATGCCAATGGCTGTACAGGTACCCTGCCTGCTGATCATAGCGATACCGTTAAAGTGGTACTGGTAGTGCCTGTTGCAGATCTTATCCCGAACCTGGTAGTAAGTTCTCCGATATTCACCCCGGCAAACAACAGCCGTCCGTATACACTCGATGTGTACAATATCGGAGTCGTGCCTACCAATGGCCAGATTCAGCTTTACATCCTTAAGCCAACCTCTGCGTTCGCTATCTCTCTTAACGAGACGAATACCTGGAGTATCACTGATTTCGGTGCTTACTATGAAATAACCGGTAGCCCTGTGATCGGTGTGAACGGTAGCACAACCATTACCGGTGACATCACGACGAATGCTAACGTTTCGCTTGGAACGTCGACCATTTCCGTGACCATTACCCCGGGCTCAGGTGGTGAGACTAACGGTAACAACAACTCCGTAAACGCGGTACTGAACGTAACCAACTAAGTTTATTGCTCCCGGGCGGGCCCGTTCCACCCGGGAGCATAAAAACGAGAAACCCAATTAATAAACAAGAAAAAATACTTCATATGAAAAAGGTTTTGCAAAGTTTCCTGGTGGCGGGAGTACTCCTCGTCGCAGCCAGTACAGAAAGTTATGCTCAGCCTACCGTGGATCTTACATTGACGGGGTCGCCCAATCTCGGTACTTACACCGGGATCGGTATTGCTGGAACATTTGGTCTTACCTTCCAGAACCCCTCAACTACAAATCTGCTGGCCGGCGCTTTCCAGATCGTTTTAACCGTACCTACCGGTATCCAGTTCGATGCTACTTACCCGGGCACGCCGCCAGGTTGGACTTATACCCGTACCAGCCTGCAATCTGCGCTGCTGGTGCCTACCGCCCAGGTAGTGGGTATTATTCCCAGTGTACCGGCGAGCATTGTCGTGTTTAATGTGCCCTTTACCACTACGCAGGCGGTAACGGCTCAAACCTACTCTGCCCAGATCCAGCGTACCGGTTTACCGCAGTACAACGATCCGAATCCAAACAATAACAGCCCAACCGGTACGGTGAGTGTAACTGTTCCGCTGGCGATCACTTTCGAGTCTTTCGAGGTAAGCGCCAAAGGTTGCCAGGCCATCCTGAGCTGGGCCACTTCTTTCGAAAGGAATAATGAGTACTTCAATGTAGAAAGAAGCGTTAACGGTGTCGATTTCGAAGCTATCGGCAAGGTGAAATCTGCAGGTTCGGGTGCTGTGCGCAGGACCTATAGCTATGTAGATGCACATCCGCAGCATGGCAAAAATTTATACCGCATCGTACAGGTTAATACCGACCGGTCTACCTCGGTAACGCCTACGCGTGACCTCAGCTTCGACTGTAAAGGCCCGGGCGTGGAGTTATATCCTAACCCCGCCAAGGTTAAACTGTACGTAAAAGGGCTGAAGGGCAAGAACACCATCCGCGTGTTCAATGCACTGGGCCAACAGGTGCTGGAACGGACTACAGAGCTTGCTGTTTATGAACTCGATGTGCATGGACTGGCTGCTGCCGTTTACCAGATACAAGTATCGGACGCAACTGATATAGTATATAGTGGGAAATTCCTCAAAGGGGAATAGGTTGTGTTCAAAAGTGAAAAGGGAGGCTGTCCGAAAGGACAGCCTCTTTTTATTGGAGAAATTCCGTACGTAGCGCTTTTGTATAAAAGAGCGAATTAGGATAATGTTAAGAATAGGACCTCAGCTTTTTTGCTTTACATTTGCACTGCATCCAAACAAAAAAAAGACATGAAAAGAATTACACTCTTACTGGCCTCTATGGGCTTGAGTATGGCCCTGTTTGCGCAAGTACAGGCAACCCTGACCCCGGCAACATCCGGTCAGAATTACCAGGCAGTTGTCCGCCTTAAAAACAGCGGCACAGCCGTTACCGGTAATATCTCCAGTTTTACTGTGGGCATCCGTATTCCCGACCAGGGCGCAAATAACCCGACGCTCAACATTAACGGCCTGAATGGTACCACTGCAGGCGGTCCAACAACCAATATCGCACCTTCGCTTGTTCTTGGAGGATATGCTTACTACCTCGTAGCGCCTAACTTCAATAACTCTCCTTTCGCGATGACCACCAACCAGGAGAAAGACTTACTGGGCCTGGCTTTTTACGGTACCAGCGGTACTGCTGCCATTATTCCTTCCGTAGAGATGATCACCTTCCAGGGAGGTAACCCTCCGGGCGCACCGTCAGTTCCCAACTACCAGATGGAGTACTATGTATTTATCAGCGGCGATAAAACAGAAACCAATAACTCTTTCTATGCTTCTCCTTCTTCTGTAAACCTGAACAATGCCACTAACCCCAAAGTAGTAGGGCTTAACTCTGTACCGCTGTCTGTAAGCTGGTTGTCGTTCACTGCAGAAAAAGCAGGCGACCACGCGCTGCTGAACTGGGCTACAGCAAACGAAACCAACAATGCCGGTTTCGAGGTAGAACGCAGCGCCGATGGTAAAACCTTCAGCAAAATCGGTTTTGTAAGCACCCTGGCGGTTGCGGGTAACAGCAACGAAAAACTGGCGTATAGCTTTACCGACAGCAAACCGCTGAACGGCGATAATAACTACCGCCTGAAACAAACCGACCGCGATGGTAAAGTAAGCTATAGCAAAACAAACCGTGTAACCTTCGGTGGTGGTATTGCTACAAGCGTAGCCGTTTATCCTAACCCGGTTAGCGGCACAACCGTACGTGTAAAAGGTAACAACATCAGCAATGTAACCGTATTCAATATGGCCGGTCAGCAGATCGTAGTACCGGTTACCTATGGTGTTACTGAAAACGTACTCAACGCTTCAGGCCTGGCCTCCGGCAGCTACACGATCCGTGTACAGGCCGACGGTGCAGCTACTAACCACAAACTGGTAGTACAACACTAATCCCCCGGTTCTTCTATCGGATAACACTTGTTATACATAAAGAGGCTGCTCCTGTGAGCAGCCTCTTCCTATTTATTCTGTACCTGTTTGCTGTGGATGCAAAAAGCTATTATTGTTTTTTTATCCGGATCAATGCTCTTTTACCGATCGTGTTATGGGCAATTACCTCGTAACTTTCGGTGCCGTCGGTGAGCAGTATATTAGCCGTATTGGGCGGTTCGTTGCCTTCGTTCAGGGCGATTACGGTAATGATGTTCAGTTCATTACCGCCTATGGGTAATACCAGCTTTTTCTTCTCTTTGGTGAGCACATAATTGGTGAGCACTTCCTGGCCGTTATACAGGATGGTTACCTTATCGTTATCCACGGTATTGCCATCCCATACTTCCAGTTGCACCTGCCCGGTTTTCCAGAGGTAAGTTTTGTCTTTGCCCTCGGTAATGTTATCTGCCCTGGGCGTTACGGCCACAGGCTGTTGCCGGGGCTGTTTTGGAGCATTGCCGATAAAGGGATTGTCTTCGGGGCCCAGTTCCTTTTTGGGGGCAGCCGGTGTTTTAGTGCCTGCAGGTTTGGTTGCCACCGCCTGCTGCGGTGACGCCGGAGGCGGATTAAACAGCTGTTCCAGTTCTGCAGCGCTGGCGAAAGTAATACCGCCGCTGCTGCAATTGGCGCCATTGCCGGACGTTTTGGTAATAAGCGGGCCGGATATGGTGCGGGCTTGTGCACTATAGGTAAGCAAGGCTTCCACCAGGCATATGGTGGCCTTACTTTCGAAGTGGTTGTTGGAGAGGATCTCTCTTTCCCGGATGTTCAGCGTTTTGTTTTCCCGGTCTACGATCGCGGTTACATAGGTTTTTA
Organism: Taibaiella chishuiensis; assembly: GCF_003014535.1. Classification (GTDB taxonomy): domain Bacteria; phylum Bacteroidota; class Bacteroidia; order Chitinophagales; family Chitinophagaceae; genus Taibaiella; species Taibaiella chishuiensis. The sequence continues at coordinate 84,592 of NZ_PYGD01000009.1, forward strand.
CCGTATTGGGCTCCTGCGCATAGGTATAGGCATAACCACCCAGTATATTTCCTGCAGAGTCGTGGAGGTCGAGTTTATAAGTAAAGGACTCGCCGCCCTGTACGCCCATAAACCCCTTGAGTTCGTAATGGCGTTGCTGTTGGGCATGGCTGGCCGGGTTAAGGCCGGTAGCCAGCAGGCCGGTTATAATAAGATACCGTTTCATAAAATAGACCGCTTGTTTGCTCCCGGGACTCCGCTGCTTATTCCCCCGAATTGAACAGGATATTATTGCCGAAGGGATCGGTTACCTGGATATAATGGCCGCCCCAAGGGGCTTTTTCCAGGCCCGGTTTGTTGTATTTGTAATTTTTGTCCAGCAGCATTTTATGATAGGCCGGCAGGTCGCCGGTAAATTCGATAAATGCTTTGGAGCCCGGCGTGGCATCGCCATGATGCTCGCTCAGGTGAAAAACAATGTCATCCATCGAAACCTGCATATACAGCGGGAAGTTGTCGCCATAACGGTGTTCCCAGTCTATGGTGAAGCCCAGCCAGTCTATATAAAAGGCTATTGCTTTTTCAACATCGAAGATCCTGAAGACAGGTTTGACGGATGACATGTATTGATTTTAAGTTTCGGTTAAGCATTCACTTTCTCCGGACGCATCTGCGGGAAGAACAACACATCCTGGATGGAAGGCTGCCCGGTAAGCATCATGGACAAACGTTCGATACCGATACCGATACCGGAAGTTGGCGGCATACCGTATTCCAGGGCACGCAGGAAGTCGTGGTCGATAAACATGGCTTCGTCGTCGCCGCGCTCCATCAGTTTTACCTGGTCTTCAAAACGCTCGCGCTGGTCGATAGGATCGTTCAGCTCGCTATAGGCATTGGCCAGTTCTTTACCATTTACCATCAGCTCGAAGCGTTCTACCAGGCCTTCTTTGCTGCGGTGTTTTTTAGTCAGCGGGCTCATCTCTACCGGGTAGTCGATAATGAAGGTCGGCTGTATGTATTTGCCTTCGCATTTTTCACCAAACAGCTCGTCGATCAGTTTGCCACGGCCCATGCTTGGCGTAACCGGGATGTGCAGTTGTTTGCAGGTATCGCGCAGTTCGTCCTCGTTCATATTGCTGATGTCGATACCGGTATGCTCTTTAATGGCGTCGTATATGCTTACGCGCGGGTAGGGCGCTTTAAAGTCAATCTCCACGCCGTTTACAACACTTACCGAAGTACCATTGGTCGCTACGGCAGTGCGTTCCAGCATTTGTTCGGTGGTTTCCATCATCCAGTAGTAGTCTTTGTAGGCCACGTAAAATTCGAGGATGGTAAACTCGGGGTTATGCGTGCGGTCCATGCCTTCGTTCCTGAAGTTGCGGCTAAACTCGTATACCCAGTCGAAACCGCCTACGATCAGGCGTTTCAGGTACAGCTCGTTGGCAATACGCAGGTACAGGGGCATGTCCAGTGCGTTGTGATGCGTAATGAACGGGCGTGCAGCTGCACCGCCCGGTATGCTTTGCAGCACGGGGGTGTCTACTTCGAGCGCGCCTTGTTCATTCAGGAATTCGCGGATCGCATTTTTCATTTTCGTGATCTTCACAAAGGTTTCCTTTACGCCCGGGTTCACGATCAGGTCGGCATAACGCTGGCGGTAACGGAACTCGGGATCGGTAACCTCGTCAAACACATTGCCTTCTTCATCGCGTTTTACCACGGGTAGTGGCTTCAGCGATTTAGACAGCAGGGTCAGCGATTCGGTATGCAGCGATACCTCGCCGGTTTTGGTAGTAAACACATAACCCGTGGCGCCGATAAAGTCGCCGAGGTCGAGGCCATGCCGCACCACGTTATCCCAGAAGGATTTGTCCTCGCCTGGGCACAGCTCATCACGCTTGGTATAGAGTTGAAAAATGCCTTTGCTGTCCTGGATCTTGATGAAGAATACCTTTCCCTTATCCATAATGCTTACAATACGTCCGGCTACGCATACCTTGCTGAATGCTTCCTTATGTTCTTCAGTATATGCAGCTTTGATATCGGCGGAGTAGTGCGATACGGGATAAAGCGGGGCAGGGTACGGATCTATACCGGCCTCCTGGAGCTTGGCGAGTTTTTCTCTGCGTACAATTTCTTGTTCGCTAAGTGTGATTTGCATGTTAGTGATCAATAAGTTATTTTAATAATAGTTGCAAAAATACAGAATTAAGGCGTCGAAAACCAGTAAAAGAAAAAGGCGCCCCCCGGTCGGGAGAGCGCCATAAACTTATATTGCGGCCTGTACCGGTTAATTGACTGGGATATTGTATTTAAACTGTACCTGGAAATAACGGCGGTTTACATACTTGTTACCATCGTTCTTCAACAGGTTGCTCAATCCTTCGCGGTACATGAGGCCGGCCTGGATATTGGGCGTAATATTGAATTCGGATTTGGTGGTCAGACCTACGTCGAAGGCGGGGAAGATCTTGGCGTTATCAGCAGCGAGCTGCACTTTTTCCGCACCATCGGTACGGCTCAGCATCTGCTGGAAGTCGCTGCCCACGCTCAGGGCGATATTCCTGTCGATCTGGTAGCCAATAGAGGGGTTTACCTGTACATAATAGAGGTTCTGGATCGGCTCTACCGCAGGCGAAGCCGGTAATTGGGCCGCCGATGGCCGGGCCAGTCCTTTGGCCGTAGCCGCGCCATTGTAGTTAACCACATTGGAGGTGTTGTTATTATACATCATGGCCACGGTACCATCTACGAAAAAGTTACCTGCGATTTTTGTCCTTGCGCTCACGCCTACGGTATAACCGGTGTTGAGGTTACCGTAGTTTACGCCGCCACCCAGCGAGATACTGGTCTTGTTGGCTTTGGCGCCGCTGTTGAACGCCGATCGCGGGTTGTCGAAATTATCGGCATACGTAGGATAAGCCGGTTGCCTGTTTTCGTTCTTAGCGATAACCGGTGCGGCTTTAGGCTCCTTGTGTTCCGCGGGTACGGCAGCGGGCTGCTCCTGCGTTTTGGCGATATGCTCTTCAGCAGGGGCTTGCGGGGGCTGCTCCTGTGGTACAAGGCCTGGTGCCGGCGCAGGATTTGGCTGCGGCGTGTTGGGTACTGCCTGTTGGGGCAATGCCGGTTGTGGTTGCGATGAATTGCCGGTAAGTACCGGTGGCTGGGCTTGTTTGCCAGGCATAACAGGCGTGGTACCGGTTGTGCTTTGCTGTTCCGTTCCCGGAGCTGGTGCCGGCGCCTGTACGCCAGGCTGCCCGGACTGGGCCTTTTCCTGTGCCAGCGACGGGGCTTGCACAGGGGTGTTGTTTTTGTCCACCAGCTTCATATAGAATACAGCAGCCAGCACGAAGGCGGCAGCGGCAGCGATACCCGTTGCAATGGCCCACTTCTTACCCCGGTTTGCGGCGGGGGCAAGCGAAGGCGGCAACAGCTGGGACAAATGTTCCCAGTGCTTCGGGTCGTACTCCAGGTCCTCTTCCCCCAGCTTTTTTAAGAGCAATTCATCAAATTCGTTTTTGCTCATAACACTTAATTTCTGTAAACTGATTTGCTTTTATTTTTTGCTGCAGGTTTTTGCGGGCATTGTTGACATGCCATTGGGAAGTCCCTTCGCTCATATCCAGCAGCGCACCTATTTCTTTATGGGTATATCCTTCAAATACAAAAAGGTTAAACACGGTTCTGCTCATGGGAGGCAGGGTTTGTATAATACCGAGCAGGTCCTTCATGGCAATTTTATCTAATGCATTGTTCTCCACGCTGAATGTTGCGCTTTCTCCTATTTCATTCGGGAAATGCAGCTGCATGGCATTTTTCAGGTATTTACTTTTCAGGTAGTCCAGGCAGGTGTTCACCACGATACGCCGCATCCATCCTTCAAACGATCCTTTGCCGCTGTAGTCGTTAATGTGGTTAAAAATCTTCAGAAAACCGTCCTGCATCAGCTGTTCCGCATCATGCATATCCTTTGCATAACGGGCACAGAGCTTCAGGAATAAACTGTAATATTTTTTATACAGATATTCCTGATGCATACGGTTGTTCCGCCGGCATCCCTCAATTATATCCAGTTCCGTGTATTCCGCCATGTTTTAATACAATCGTACTGCGTATGGTGTTTTTGGTTTATAGGATTAACAAACGGCTGAAAACATTAAATATTATTACGTCCTGTAGGAATAAAGACGAGTTTTTTTGCAAAAAACTGGGGCCGGGTTATTCACGAATGTGGAAAACTACCCCTTCGGTACCCGCGGTCCAGAGACTGCCGTCGGGATGAAAGGCCAGGCAACGCAGGTCGGAGCCCGTAAAGGGTTTAAGCTCCATCCAGTGCAGGCCGCCATCTTCGGTTTTGAGTAAAAGACCTTTGTCGCCTGCTGCATACCCGGTATGGGCATCTTTGAACAGGATGGCCCGCAACCGGTACCGTTTCAGCAGCGGGTCGTCGCCGTTGCGCAGCCGCTGCCAGCTGGCGCCGCCATCCCGGGTACAGATAATGCTGCCGTTATAACCGGCAATCCATACATGTTGCTCATCCAGTACGCATACCGATTTAAAATAATCGCCTCTAGCCTGCTGCAGTATCCAGGTACCGCCCCCATCGCTGGTTTTCAGTACGGCGCCGAACCCGCAGGCATAGCCTACGGCCGGCGAAGCGAAGCCGATAGCCGTAAGTTCGTATTCAAAACTATCGACGCTGAGGATATTGCCGGCGCCGTCGGTGCGGAGTATGCGGCCATTGTTATAAGCATTGCCCGCTACGATAAATCCTTTACCTGTTTCGGAGAAGGTGATATCCTGGAACCATTCCCACCAGCTGGTTTGTACATAACGCCAGGAGGCCATGCCGGCATCGTTTTTGATAAAAATTTTGCCATCGAAACCTACGCCATATATATTACCGTTGTTCGCCGCAAGACCGTAGATCGCTTTTTTGCCGTCGCCGTCCATATGGAACAGCGACCAGGTATTGCCGCCGTCTGTGGTATGCAGGATGTCGGACTGCTCGTAGCGCAGGCCGCCTACGATATAACCTTCGTCCTTACTGGTAAACAGGATTTTATTAAGATCAGCGGTAGAGGGTGTGGTTACCTGCGTTACGCGGGCGGTTTCGATCTGGTCCTTTTTGCAGGAAACGGCAAGCAGGCTCCATAAGCATAAACCTATGGCAGTAAAAAAATATCTTTTTTTATATGAAAATGAATAATGCATGGTATGGAAATCTGAACCCGGTAGCGTTATATTGCAAAGGACGTACCGCCTGTCTTTACAAAACTAATCAATCCTTTTTATTCGGCCCCCGGCTATCCTTTTTTGCTCATATCCTGCAAATTTCAGAACTTGCACCCATGTCGGAACAGTACATTGTGTCAGCCCGTAAATACCGTCCTCAAACATTTGACACCGTTGTTGGGCAACAACATATTACCACCACTTTAAAGAACGCGATACGTACACAGCATCTTGCACATGCCTACCTGTTTTGCGGTCCGAGGGGTGTGGGTAAGACAACCTGTGCCCGTATCCTGGCCCGCACGATCAATTGCGAAAACCCGACACCGGATATGGAAGCCTGCGGCGAATGCAGCACCTGTCTTTCCTTCCAGGACAATACTTCCTTTAATATTTTCGAGCTCGATGCCGCGAGCAACAACTCTGTAGACGATATCCGCTCTCTTACGGAACAGGTGCGTTACGCGCCGCAGCACGGTAAATATAAGATCTATATTATCGATGAGGTGCACATGCTCAGCACCGCGGCATTCAACGCGTTCCTGAAAACGCTGGAAGAACCGCCTTCCTACGCTATTTTTATCCTGGCTACTACCGAGAAGCATAAGATCCTGCCGACGATCCTGTCGCGCTGCCAGATTTTCGACTTTAAAAGGATACAAACGGAAGACATCGTTGGGCACCTGGCTTCGATCTGTACCAAGGAGCAGGTGGTTGCCGAGAATGCAGGCCTGCACATCATCGCACAAAAAAGTGAAGGCTGTATGCGCGATGCGCTGTCGATGATGGACCGGATCGCCGGCTTTACCAACGGGCAGCTGACTTATGCGCAGACTGTTGAGCACCTGAACATACTCGATGCCGATGTATACTTCAAGCTGGGCGATGTATTGCTGAGCAAAGATGTAGGCGGCGCTTTATTACAACTCGATAATGTGTTGCAGCGCGGTTTTGAAGGCGATGTGATCCTGAACGGCTTTGCCGAACACTTCCGTAACCTGCTGCTGAGCAAGGATGGCCGTATGGCCCGCCTGCTGGATGTACCCGAAGATCATAAGCGTATTTATTTCGAAAAAGCGCAGATCATTCCTGCCGATTATATTTTATCCGCACTCAGTTTGTTAAACGATGCGGAAATGGGCTTCCGTACGGCCCTGAATAAGCGGTTGCATATAGAGTTATGCCTTATCCGGTTGTGTTATCTTAACGATATGCTGAGTCCCGCTGCATCTGCTGATGCGGATGCAAAAAAAAAACGGCTTGAACCAGGTAATGGCATAAGCCAGCAGGCGCCACAGCCGGTACCACAACCCGTTGCGCAGCCTGTACCCCAACCGGTTGCTCCTCCTGTTACGCACACCATGGCGCCTCCCGCGCCACAGCCACATCCTGTAATGCAGCCTGCACCTGCGCCGCAGCCTACTGCTCAACCTGCCTATACACCACCGCCGGTACCGAAGCCTGAAGCCGTGGTGGCCGAACCTGCACCGCCCGTTTATAGCGGCAACGTTGCTGCTCCCATACCTGATCTGGCCCGCAAACCCAAGCTGGGCCGCAACTTCCTGCAAGACATCCATACCCAGATCGGGCAGGAGGTAGAAGACCAGGGCGAGCGTATGGTGCTCGATCAGCAGAACGTGGAACAGCTGTTCCAGGATTTTAAATCATATGTGCGCAATGAACTGAACCAGGTACCGGTAGCAGAGCAACTGGGGATGATGTCTATCCATCATATCTCGGAGAACGAGATTAAGGTGGTCTGCGTATCGACGGTAAACCAGATCTATGGCAATAACCAGCGCGAGGTATTCCTGGATTTTGCCAAGAAGAAGACCTTTATCCCCGATCTGCGGGTGATGGTGCAACTGGACCCTACCGCCCGTAAAGAGGTGGTGATCGAAAGGCCCATGAATAAGCTGGAAATTTTTGAAGAGATGGCCAGCAAGAACCCGGCGCTGCGCCAATTGCGCGAAAGCCTGAACCTGCAGGTGGAGTAGGGGGAAATCGGGTAGTGGGTAGTGAGTATTGGGAGGGTGCATGCTTCCTCAGATACGTAACACTCCATTGAAGCCGGCTAACCGATGACATCCTTCGCTGTGCTCAGGATGGCAGGCTCCCTCTTGGTACTTGACGCTTTACACGCTGGTAAAGCCAGCAAATTGATGAGATCCTTCGCTGCGCTCAGGATGACATCTAACATCTAATACCTAACATCTAATACCTAACATCTAACACCTTTATACCCAATACCTCACATGCTCAGGGTCTCGCCCAGGAAGGTAGCGTAAGCTTTGAGGGCAGGTTGCAAGGCCTTGGCGGTAAGCGCATCTTCGGCGCGGAAAAAGTCGGAGCTTACCTGCGTCTTCCCTTTTTGTACCGTCCGTTTCCAGGAGCCTTTTATTTTTCCCTTGCCCGCAATCATCGGTTTAAAGATGCCGTTGGCGGTAATCACCGCACCGCCCAATGCCGGGTCCAGGCTGGCGCTCCGGTCTTTGTAACTCACCATAAACTCGTCGAAAGCAGGCAGCAGGTGCACTTCCTGGCGGGCCGCACTATGCGCGGGTCCGGCAGCCGGCAGCCAATATTCCTGTTCTTTTATCCGGATGCACGCCAGGTGTTCCCGGTTATCTTCCAGCCCTTGCCTGATCTCTTTGAGCGGCAGGTTGCTCCACCAGGCAAAGTCGGCAACGGTAGCGGGTCCGTGGCTGGAGAAGTAGCGCAACGTAAGCCGGGCTACGGCTTCCGGCCTGCTTATTGCAGGGGCGGCCGCTACCCGCTCATCGAGCAGGGCATAGGTATGTTGTTTGCCCCGAACAGGGCCATTGCATACAAGTCCCGAGATTTCGGCGCCAAACATAATATGACTGGAGCGGAACTCATCAGTCCGGATCTTCTGGTTGGCGAGCAGGGTCATCAGTTCCGGGCGGGTAAGGTGTTTGTTGCCGCTCAGCGCCTTTTCGATCAGCCCGAAGCTTTTTTTGAGTAGTGCGGGTGTAAGTTCCAGTTTGTTGTTGAGCGAACGCAGGCTGGTCTCCAGCCGGGGCGCGCTCAGGGCCGTCATCCACCGTATATCCTGTGCCGATACAAAATGCCAGGTTGGGCGTAGGATGTGGGTTCGTATAATATCGCCTTCGGTAACAGCAGCTTCTATAGCGGCTTCCGTATGCCCGGGCAGGCGTATGCCGATGCCCCATTTGGCCATGGTATAGTCCTGGGCCTGCATAGCGCCCAGCCAGCCTACAATATCCTGCGGCCTGTGCAGGCCTTTACCGCCTATATGCTGGTGTTGTAAGCGCAGGCGGGCAATGTCGGTTGTTGCCATAAGTTAACGGGAATAGAAGTCTGTTTAATTGGTGTCGTATTCGCCAACGCCTTTTTCGTTCCTGCGTTTTTCGACCAGGTGGCGCAATTGTTCCCTTACCGAAGCCGCATGTTTAATGGCCGTCAGTTCGAATACCGGGACGCTGCGCTGCGAGGAGATAAGCGAAATATTGCCCAGCGAGAAAGGCCGGTAGTAGATCGGTTCAAAAAGGTGTACATCCTTTACCCGGTACAGTTCTATTTCGAAGGTGGTACGGTTAAAGACGCCCGAGCGCCTGATAATACGCTGGCTGGTGATGGTATAAGTAGCCGAGTTGATGATCAGGAATTTGTAAAATGCATAACCTGCCGCCGCCACGCACACGAGGAACAGGTAACCGCTGAACCGTACGGCGCACCAGGCGCCGGCCACGAGGAAGATGAGGGCGATCAAAAAATGTTTGAGGTTGAGCAGTTGGGAAGACTTGCCTTCCCATACCACGTTTTCGCCGGAACCGGCAATTGCTTGTGTGTAGCCGTTATTACTCATGACAGGGCAGCTTTAAGCGCTTAAGTGCGGAAGATGTTTTTCCAATTACAAATTAAAATAAAAAAAGCAGGACTTGCGTACCTGCTTTTCGAATATTCAGACAAATAAAGCTTTTAGTTCCCCGGCATCTTCCGGTTTCATTTTGCCGGCAAGGATCAGGCGCAGCTGGCGGCGGCGCAGCGCCCCGTTAAAGCGTTCGATCTCTTGTTCGGTTTCGGGTATCACCTCAGGCACAGTATAGGGCCTGCCATTGGCGCCCAGCGACACAAAGGTAAAATAGGCCTCGTTGGACAGGTAACGATGCTGCGCCCTGAGGTCTTCGCCCCATACCTGGAGGTGTACCTCCATAGAGCTGTTAAAGGACCGGGTAACTTTCGATTCGATGGTCAGCAGGTCGCCCAGCTTGATGGGGTTGGAAAAAGAAATATTGTCTACCGAAGCAGTTACGGCTACGGTATTGCAATGTTTTTGGGCAGCTATGCCTGCGGCGATATCCATCCAGTACATCAGCTTGCCACCCATAAGATTACCCAGGGTATTGGTTTCGCCGGGTAAAACCAGCTCGCTCATGGTGGTAAAAGAGTTGGCGGCTGTTTTTGATTTGTTAGACATTATATAGAAAATTGAGAAAATGAAAATGGATACCCAGCCTTATTTTTTGCTTTGCGTGGTAAATGCCGCCTTCAGGTAAAAGGGCTCGCTGTAAGCCAGGTCGTCGAAGCGGCCTGTAGCAAAACGGGCCGTGGCAAAGGCGATCCAGCTGTCCATACCGGCGGCATAATCGGCCGGTATCATAACCCGGGGGCCTGTATACGGTAGGTCGGTATCGCTTAGGAGCAGGGCTTCCTGCCCTTGAAGCAAGGTGTCGAGGTCGGCTTCGAACAGGTGTTGCGGTTCGGTCAATACCGTATGGGCTGCATCGTAACGGGCCACGAAGTATTCGCCCAGCCTGGCTTTCAGAGCCACAACCAGCTGCGAAGCCGTATGTTGGGTATTGAATTCGCGGGCGATCAGTTCCAGTTTGTTAAACAGCATCAGGGGTTTGTCCAGGGCGAAGGCAATGCCTTTTGCCGTGCTGAGGCCCACCCGCAGGCCGGTATAGGATCCGGGGCCGGCGCATACACAAAGCGCATCGAGATCGCGGAGTTGTAAGTTGCATTCCTGCAGCAGGTCTTCGATCAGCAGGTTGATTACCGCTGCCTGCTCCTGCGCCTGGTGGTGCCTGCGCAGGGCCTTAAGCCCGCCGTTTGCAGACAGCGCAATGGTAGCGGTATTGCCCGAAGTATCGATATAAAGTAGGGTCGGCATCTGAAATAATAAGAATGCAAAAGTATTACATTTGCCTCATGGAAAAACAAATCATCAATACAACTGCTGCACCTGCACCTATCGGCCCTTATAACCAGGCGGTTTGCGTGGGTAATCTTTTATTCGTATCCGGGCAGATACCCCTGGACGCCGCTACCGGAACCCTCGTGGAAAGCGGGATACAGGACGAAACTGAAAAGGTGATGGAGAACCTGGCTGCTATCCTGAAGGAAGCGGGCATGGACTTTTCGAATGTAGTAAAGAGCAGTATTTTCCTTACCGATATGAACCAGTTTGCCGCGGTAAACGAAATCTATGGTAAATACTTTACCGAAAATGCACCGGCGCGGGAATGCGTACAGGTCGCCGCCCTGCCCAAGTTTGTACGGGTAGAGATCTCGGTGATTGCCGCCCAATAAAACGTTAAAAAAATAAGGCGGTACAGGCCCCGCCCATACAAACTGTCTGCTGTGGTACGACTGAATAGCATACCGCGGCAGGCATTTTTTGCTTTATGCTGCCAGGGCGCCAAGCCGGGGCAAATGCCCGGTATTATTGCGTAGACAGCATCGTGGACGTCTTGCTGCGTGCCGCGCCTGTACCCCGTCTGCGCCATTTTTTGACAAGGCCATCCGCGGTGGTGTGACGATTTGGCATTATTGGCAAATGGTTTGATATTTGTTGTACTTTCTTCGCAGGCCTTCCGTTTTTTGGATGGAAATGCCTTAAGTTTATCTTTTATTATTCAACCCATATTAAAATGGATCACAACGAATTTCGTAAATACGCAATCAAGCATCAGGGTATCAGCAGCAATACTTTTGATAGCTATGCCAAGCATGTAAGTGCGCAGCCTATGGCGCTTACACCATACATTATAGAGGAACGTCCGATGAATGTGGCTTCTATGGATGTATTCAGCCGCCTGATGATGGATCGTATCATCTTCCTGGGTGAGCCTATCAACGACTATGTCGCAAACATCGTTACGGCACAGCTGTTGTTCCTCGAAAGCACCGACCGTACCCGCGACGTGCAGATGTACATCAACAGCCCCGGCGGTAGCGTGTATGCCGGCCTGGGCGTGTATGATACCATGCAGATCGTTAACCCCGATATCGCAACCATCTGTACCGGTATTGCCGCCAGTATGGCCGCCGTATTGATGTGCGCCGGTACCCATGGCAAACGTACCGCGCTGACCCACAGCCGTATTATGATGCACCAGCCCAGCAGCGGCATCGGCGGACAGGCTACTGATATCGGTATTACCGTAAACGAGATCAAAAGGGTAAAACATAACCTGTACAGCATTATCGCCGAGCATACCGGTCAGCCTATCGAAAAAGTAGAAACCGACAGCGACCGCGACTTCTGGCTGCTGGCCGAAGAAGCCAAGGCTTACGGTATCGTGGACGAAGTGCTGAAAAGCAATCCTAAAAAGGCTAAGAAATAAGTGCATGCCCTGCCCAGGACAGCCGGAATATTCACCTTTATATCAACCTAACAATAATAATATGAATCAATATAATCTTGCCCAGCTGGGCTTGCTGAATAAAAGCGAAGACGAAGATGAAGAGGAAGAAAAACCCGTCATCGACAAGCCATCTCCGATGGGGATGATGGCCAAGAAGTCGGAAGAAATGTTCTTTAAAAACCGTACCGTATATCTCTGGGGACCGGTAGAGGACAAGTCGGCCAAGGACGTGGTTTCCAAACTGCTGTTGCTGGACGCCGATAAGCCCGGTAAAGAAATCAAATTCTACATCAATAGCCCGGGTGGCGTGGTAACCAGCGGTATGGTGATCTATGATGTAATGCGTATGATCAAGTCGCCGGTATCTACCATCTGTATGGGACTGGCTGCCAGTATGGGTTCTATCCTGCTGGCCGGCGGCGAAAAAGGCAAACGTTTTATATTCCCGCACGGTGAGGTCATGATCCACCAACCGAGCCTGGGTGGCTACTTCCAGGGCGTATCTGCCGACCTGGAGATCCATGCTCACCAGATCCAGAAAACCAAAGAGCTGGGCGCCAAGATCCTTTCTGAGGCCTGCGGGCAGCCTTTCGAAAAAGTGCTGAAAGACCTGGAGCGCGACTACTGGATGGATGCCAACGATGCCCTGACTTATGGTATCGTAGATAAAATCGTAGACAAACTGTAACCGGCCTGTTGCCGTAAATAAATTAATGATCAAAAGACCTGCCCCCTTAAGGAGCAGGTCTTTTGTTTTTTTATAATTAGTCCTGGAGCAAGCGGAATTTCCGGGGGTATTAAAAATGTGATCCCGTGAATTTCATTTTTTCTCGCAGCGAGCGCCGTGTCGCTGCGAAAAAAAATGGGGATAGATTAAACGAATTGCTTTGTTGGGCCCAATATGCTTCTTTGTCTTTTTGCCTTACCGGAAGTGTCTGTAAAAAGCGCACTTCTCCGCAATGTATCCTGCTAAGAATGCTGCACATAGCATGACGCGGACATGGACCGCGGCTTTAATCTAATCTTAAATCCTTACAGGCAGCCGTTCATTGCTCCCCGTTACCTCAGGTTAGTGGTTGTTCTGTTTTTTAGAGTTCAAATCTATAAAGTGTCTTTTATAGAAGAAATACAAGGCCCTGATCTGGTCCCTGACTTTTAAGCTTGATCCTTAGCCTCCCCTGAAAACCTGCTGGCAATAGGGACGAAGCTACCTGCTGTGCGAACTCCGAAAAGAATGGAGTAGGGTACACCATCGGGAATAAGGGGAAAGGGAAAGGCCTGCCCCGGTTACAGAGCAGGCCTTTTTTGTATAGGTATATTTATGGTCTTATCTTCTGTCCATGATGTACACCACTTTTTCCTTCCGGCCAAAGTAGTAACCCAGCGAGAGTTGCAGAGAGGGCTGGCGGAACAGTTTGTTGATGCCTTCCGTACCTCCTTTGGCATTATCGAAGAGGATCTGCGTCATACGGGCATCTACCGATAACTTACGGGAGAAGTCGTAGCTCATACCCATGGCATAACCCAATCCAAACCGGGAGCCGAAGTCGTGTACCTCGTCCAGTTGGCCAAACTTGTTCTGGTAAGGGTTTTTATCCTGGTCCACCTGGCTTTCTACAAAGTTGGTATTGGTACTGGTCCTCTTTTCCCAGCTTATCGGGAAAGCATAGGCCAGGTCGAGGCCGCCGAATACTGATACGCGGCCCAGGTTATAACTCATGGTTACCGGCATATGTATGCTGCCATAGCTATTGACCTTGTATGAGGAGGTGTTAACCAGTTCCTTGCCTGAAAAGAGCCATCCGGCGCCATTCTGGGTTTTGCTTACCTCGTAGGATACGGATTGGTCCTGCAGGTTGTAGTTACTGAAATAATGGTTCATGTACTTCAACTCTGCTACCAGAGTCCAGCGTTCGCTGAGGGCGAGCAGGCCCGCTACGCCGATCTGCATACCAAAAGCGCCCGGGTTGCCAAATGAGCCGTTGCCGCCTACCATTACTGCAGCATAGAAGTTGCGGGAGCCGTCGAAGTAACCGGCTACGCCACCTGCCGTATTCTGGATCAGCTTGTTGAAGGAGCTGGGATCTACGCTGCGGCTTGCCACTTTATAGTTGCTGAGCGGTACCAGGTTTACATGTTCGCGGGCTACCGTGCCGGCGCGTAATTTGGCCAGGGGCACCAGTTCTCTCACCGTAATGTTGACATTCAGTTTTTTCAGTTCTGCAATGTCGATTTTGGTCAGCGGTACATAACGTATGTTTTCGATACGGGTTACCGCTACGGTATCCGTAATCAGTTTGGGTGCTGTGTTCCTGGCGGCCTTGCCATGCGGGTATACATAACGTTCTACCAGGTCGATGCGTTTAAAGGTATCGCGTTGCTCTTTGTAGTAGTTGCCGTCGGGCGATTGTACAATTTTCTTGTTGTTCACTATCGCCTTGGTTTTCCAGGTCCATGGCGTGGCACTGTTGTTGGTATTGCCGGCGCTGTTTGTCGTGTTTGTATTATCGCCCGCAGCCGTAGCGCCTTTGTCGCCGGTGGCGGAAGCCAGTGCAGTTGATGTGTTATTGTTATTATTGTTGTTACTGTTGTTACTGTTGTTGGTATTGTTGTCCTGGTGTTTAATCGTTTCCAGCACCTGTTGCTGTTTAACCACGGTGGGTTTAACTGCGGCTATGGTGTTAGCCTGGTTGCCGGAGGCTGGGGTATTGCTGCCGTTGTTGCCTGCAGGCGCACCGGTATGGGACGCAACGGTTTGATGCGTTGGTTTTGCCTGCCGGGTTTTGTTCCGGGAAGCGGTTTGATCGCGGTTATCGGCAACTGCGCCGTTTTTGCGGGCTGCCGTGCCGGCTGTGGCATGCGTGGCCGAAGCTGCGGGGGTACCGCCGGCATGGCTCCTGCCTGTAGCCTGGCTTGCTGCCCCGCCTGTTTGTGTACCCGGACCGGCCTGCTGCTGCCCGCCGTGTGTGGCCTTAGCTTTGCCGGAATGGGTGGCAGGTGTGGTAGCGGCCAGTGTTGTTGCACGGTCGTTTTTGCTATTGCCGGAATACGGGTTATTGCCTCCGGTTGATGTATTAAGTGTACCCGCCGGTTGCGTGGCTTCGGTAAGCACCGCATCGGCTTTTTTGTCGCCGGTTACTTTCCAGTAAGCGGCTCCGCCGCCCAGCAACAGTAACGCAACTGCAGGGATGATATAACGACGAACAGACCTTCCTCCTGACACTACTCCTCCTACAGGCATTTCTGCATCCAAAAGGCCCTTCATGTTCAACCATGCGCCGGAGCCTTCGCGCTCCTCGCCGTTGCGTAAGTTCTTAAATACATCGTCAATATGGATGAAATCTTTGTTGGGATCCATACCGTATTTATTTTTTTAAATGTAAATTTTGTTGTTCCACTTTTTCTTTTAGCATTCTCCTCGCTTCAGACACATGCCATTTGGATGTGCCTTCGCTGATTCCCAAGGTCTTGGCGATATGCTTATGGGGCATATCGTCAAGCACAAACATGTTGAATACCACACGCGTTGCCTCGGGTAATTCCTGTATCAGTTTCAGTAAATCGTTGTAATAAAGCTGATTAGCATGATCCTTGTGCACAAACTCATCTTTCTCCGCCAGTACGATGCTTTGTTTATACTTGATATTGGAAGATGCATAATCGGCGATGGCATGGAAAATGATCCTGCGCAGCCAGCCTTCGAACGAACCCTTAAAGGAGAAGGTGCTCATTTTCTGGAAGGCGCGTAGAAAGCCATTGTTGAGTATCTCCTCCGCATTCACCTGCTCGGGAAAATACCGTTTAACCATACTCATCATCCGGGGGTAGAAAAGGTGATATATCTTCGCCTGGGCGCTTCGCTCGTTGCGAATGCACCCTTCTATAAGCTCCTGAAGTTCATCAGTTTTTACTGAGACGTTGTTATATGCCAATGCTACGGACAATATTTTTTGCAGGTTTTTTATTTCGTCCTTGCCGTTAAAGACGGTCCTCTTAACACAAAGGTTGGGCTATGAAGATAAGAAAACCATACATTTCCCGCACTTATTTTTTGCGGGATATACAGGCAAAAGCCCCCGCTGGACAACAACGGAGGCTTTTCTATTACAGTCGGATATGTTTATTTATCCTTCAGGATCTCGTCGATCGTTTTTTGGGCCAGGGGGTGGTAGTTGGGCCTTGCTTTCTGGTAAATCTCCTTAGCCATAACAATGCCTTCCGGTGTGGCGATCATCGCCTTGTACAGGGGCTCCAGGAATTTCTGCCTGCCGGTTACATATAGGAACGATTTCATGGCAGGGTAGGCTGCGGCATACTTGGCGCGGATCGCCAGCAGGAACCACAGGTCGGCAATCTCGCTGTTGCCGGTTTGTGTAAAATGGAAAGTCTTATCGAGGTCCGCCATCTTTTCGGCGCTCAGGTCTTTGGGCAACAGGCGCAGGAAATGCATCCACTCATAGGTGCTCCAACCCTTGGTTTGCAACTGGGCCGCAGCGGTGCCGTTTAAGAAGGCCTGGTTTTGGGCTTCGGCTTTTTTAAATCGCACCTGGTCGGCATGCGGGTAATCGGCCGGGATGCCGGGTGCATATACCCAGGCATCGATATTGATCTTTTTCTGCCATTCAGAGTTCTGCTTCAGCAGGTTGTCGTAAAGGTATACGAGGAAATCCTCGGTATTGATCGTTTTAAAGGCATGGCTGTCGAAATAGCCCCGGAGAAATTTATCCATGTTCTCGCGGCCTACGGTCCTTTCGATCAGGTACAGGAAGGCAGCGCCTTTTTCGTAGGCTACATCAGTAAGCCCTACGTCCGGGTCCCTGCCTTTGAGGTCCAGTTTCAGCCAGGTATCCTTGCTGTCTTTGCCCAGGTCGTTTACGGTAGCGGCCAGGTCCTGGTAGCCCAGTTCCCAGAGCATATCGGCATAGTCCTTATCATAAGTGGCTTCCGTAATGCGGCGTTCGAAATAAACGGTAAATCCTTCGTTCAGCCAGAAGTCGTTCCAGGTGGCATTGGTAACCAGGTTGCCGCTCCAGTTGTGCGCCAACTCGTGGGCGATCAGGTTTACCAGCGATTTGTCGCCTGCCAGTATCGTAGGCGTACTGAAGGTCAGTTTCGGGTTTTCCATACCTCCGATCGGGAAACCGGAAGGCAGGATCAGCACATCATAACGACCCCAGCGGTAAGGACCATACAGGTTCTCCGCAGTATGGACCATAGTGCCCATATCCTCCAGTTCTTTGCGGGCCTTGCCTAAAATGGAGGGCTCGGCATATACGCCGGTGCGTTCGTCTACCGGCTGGAAGGCGATATCACCTACTGCCAGCGCCATCAGGTAAGCCGGTACCGGTTTGTCCATTTTGAAGGTATAGGTACCGTCTGCCGATTTCTTTTGCGGGTTTTCTGCGCTCATAAGCGCCAGCAGTCCTTTGGGTACATGCACGGTAGCATCGTAGGTATAGCGGATGCCCGGGCCGTCCTGGCAGGGTATCCAGCTGCGGGCATAGATCGATTCGCTTTGGGTATAGAGGAACGGTGTTTTCTTGCCAAAGGTTTGTGCAGGCTCCAGCCATTGGAGCGCTACGGGGTTGGCCCCGGTCTGGTAGTAAATGGTAAGTGCTTTATTGCCCAGTTTCAGGGGTATACGCAGCGCGCTGCCCAATATGGGATCTGCCTTTGCCAGGTTGAAATCCGCCTTGCTGCCATCGTCGAGTATTACGCTGTCTATGGTCAGGTCCTGCGTATCGAATACAATGTCGCCTGCCTTTTGTGCATTATTAAAATCCCAGTGTGCCGATCCGCTTATTTTCTTCTTGTCGAAGTCTACACGGATATTCAGGTTGAGGTGGGTAACCCGTACGCTGTCGGCATTGGACAGGGTATGGTAATCTTTGCCCTTTTCGTCAGTTTTTTTTGTTTCCGAGGCCTGGCCGGCGCCGTTCTTTTCATTACCGGACTGGCAGGCTGTTAAGCTCAGCAGACCGGCAAGCGGATAAAGGAGTACGTTTTTGTTCATGAATTTTGTGTTTTCAGCCGCTTGTATCGGGACTTTTGCAAATATAAATTTATGCAGGGAGTTTGGCTTATTTTTTTGTGCCTTGTCTGCCCTGGTTGCTACACGGATAAGGCGGGGCTCAAACCTTTTTCTTCTTCTTGCCGTCTTTGTTGCTGAAGCCTTGCCTGGTTATAATAAATTAATATTAAACAATTTGTGTTTTACCCTGATGGATAGCTAAATGTGTTTTCTTTAATTAATTATTTGTTGTTGATTTGTTTGTGCAGGCATAAATTATTACTGCCCGTCCTTCTTTTTGTATACGGTTTTATTAAGTTTAAGCAAGCTAACCACTTTATGTACAGGGGGATAGTGCCGAAAACCCTTTTTTAGAGTAGGCAAAACGAAAACCAAGATATGAAACCAACCTTATCCCGTGTCAACAACCCGGCGTTGCCCAAGGTATGCCTGTTACTCTTTGCCCTGCTTACGGGCGTTGCCCTTGCCCGGGGCCAGTCGGTTATCAGTACGGCCTCTTCGCTGAGTAACAATGAGACCGTTGCGACTGTTACCCTCAATTTTCAGAACACCAATGCATTCCCCGTTGTGATTACCGATATCTCGGGTGTACTAACGGACTACGGTAGCCAGACCGTATCGCTATGGTATAAGAACTCGGCGGTAAACGGTGTGCCGGGTCCGATTGATGCAACCAATGGCTGGACCTTGAATGGCAGCACCAGTGTTAATAGTTACGGCAACAGTACCACTACGGCCACCCAGCCTTTTTTCCAGGGCATCAGCCTTACGGTGCCGGGTAATACGACCTACGGACTGGCTATCCTGGGCATGTCCTCGGTGGGCACTTTGCGCGTAGGGGTACTTACTGCGCCCATTACGGTCTCGGCGGATGGTTGCAGTATTCATACCGGGCCTGCTATAGGTTTTGGCGGTGCATCGGCGCCTCCGGCTGCCCCTGCTATTGCTTCCCGCGGTTGGATCGGCAGTATTAAATTTATGCCGGCCGCATCCTGTACGGGTAGTCCCGTTGCCGCAGTGGTTACGGGCCTGGGCAGTATTTGCTCCGGCACTGCCTTTACCTTATCTGCCAGCGGGTATACAACAGCCGCAGGCGTTACGCACCAATGGCAGTATTATAACGTTGCCGCTGCCCTCTGGAGCGATATCGCCGGCGCCACAGGGCCGGAGCTTGTTGTTGCTTCCGGGATCACGGCGGCTACACAATACCGTATGGTGTCGACCTGTGTTGCTTCTGGTCTGCAGGGCATTTCCAATGCTTTTACTATGGGGATCGGCGCAGGCCTGGCTGCCGGTACTTATACCATCAACAAAAATCAACCTGCTTCGGCAACCAATTTTGTTTCTTTTGCTGCTGCCACTGCTGCTTTGGGCTGTGGTATAACGGGGCCTGTAGTGCTCGACGTGACGCCGGGATCGGGGCCATATACAGAGATGCTGCGCGTTGGGAACATACCGGGAGCCAGCGCCGTCAACACCGTTAAGATAAACGGCAATGGTAACCGGGTACAGTACTATAACGTGTATGACATGGAAAATCTGCAACTGCTGAGGCTTACCGGTGCGAAATACGTGAAAATAGATAGCCTCACGTTCAAAACCCTGTCCCCATTGGAAGGTTGCGGGGCCTTGTTCACCGGTGGCTGCGCCTACGACAGTCTTACCCGTTGTTTTTTTGATATGACTTCGATCACCGGAAATACCGGTCCGACCGGTTTAACCAATTCAAACGGTATTATGTTTTCGTCCTCACCTATAATGGCTGGTGCTATAGGCGAAAATGGCCGGAATTGTTATATTGGTTATAACCATGTTAAAGGCCCGGCTGTAAACGGAGGTCCCTTTTATGGCATCAGCTTAGGATACAGTGTGAGCGACAGCAATAACGTAATTGCGCATAACGAGGTGGAAAACTTTGCCTATTTAGGTATCCATGCAAATAGTTCCCGTAATGTGAAGATCCTGTACAATAATATTCACCGGAGTACAAAAGTTACTGATAACTATTTTTACGGCATCAATACCGGCTTTTATTCTAATTACCTAAACTATAATATGCCTTCCCGGGTTGAGGTTATCGGTAACCGTATCCATAATCCATCGGCCGGTAATACGTTTAGCGGAACATTCTATGGCATCGGGACAGGTAACGGGACCTGGTGGAGTGACACGCTACATAATGATACCATAATTATCGCCAATAACGCGATCTATAATATTGCGTCCGAATCTGCGGCACAATGTTGGGGCATCTTTTTGGGTAACGGGAATTCAACCAGCCACTATATCTATCATAATACGGTTGCTATTAGCGGTAGTGCCGGCAATACCGGCATCAGACGGGGTATATGGTTGAATAATTATTCCCCGTTGGGTAATGATACCAATACGGTTCAGCTTAAAAACAACCTGGTAACCGTTACCGGCGGTACACCGGGAACAACGTATGGTTTTCTCTACAACTATTTTAACGGGGCTGTAAGCTGGAACGTTAATGCGCAACGCAATAACTTCTATGTGGGCGCCCCCGCGGCGGGGCAGTTCTATGGTGGCCGGCAGAGTGTCGATTATCCAACAATGGCCGCTTACCAGGCGGCGTTCCCTACCCAGGAAGTAGGGTCGTTGAGCGTAGATCCGCAATATCTTGCCCCGGCTGCCGGCGACCTGACACCCCAAAACATAAGCCTGCAGGGCAATGGGGTCAATCTCCTGTCTGTAGTACCTTTGGATATTAATGGCAGGGCGCGTTCTGCTACGCCTACACCCGGCGCTTTCGAGTTCTCGACCGATGCCGGGGTTACCGCCTTGAATGCGCCAGTGGGCCCGTTCTGCAGCAGCCTCAAGCAGGTTAAGGTAACGATCGCTAACCTGGGGCTTAATGTAATCAATACCGTGCAGGTTAACTGGTCGCTGAATGGCATACTGCAAACACCAGTATCCTACAGCGGTACGCTGGCAGTAGCAGGCAACCCCGGCAGTACGGCCGTCGTTACCCTGGGCAACGGTTTGTTCCTGCCCAACAGCATCACCGAGCTTAAGGCCTGGACCAGTATGCCCAATGGTTTTCCCGACGGGATCAACGATAACGATACGCTGGTAACCCTGCTACAGCCATCCAGCAGCCTGTCGGTAAATCTCGGTCCCGATGCGGCTATCTGCACCGGTACTACCTACCAGCTTAATGCGGGTTTTGCCGGCGCCACCTATCTCTGGGATAATGGCGCTGTTACACAGACCCGCAATGTGGCAACGGCGGGCGCCTATTATGTAAAAGTTACCGGGGCCAATGGTTGTATCGGTATGGATACCTTCCAACTGAGCCTGCGGCCCCTGCCCCTGGTCGACCTGGGCCCCGACCAGGCCATCTGCTACGGTACCACCACTACGCTCGACCCCGGTAATATAGGCCTGGCCTACCTCTGGGATGATGGCTCCACGAACCAGTCCCGTACCGTGGATACTTCAGGCATTTATACCGTGGATGTAACTGATGTTTTCGGTTGCGTGGGTACCGACGATGTGACGGTGGTGCTGAAAGATATACCACGGGTAGACGGGATCAATGCTGTTTACGGCGATACGGCTACCTACACCTTTAACCCGATCAATCCTTTATTTGTCCTGAATTATACCTGGAATTTCGGCGATGGTTCGCCGCTTAAAACCGGGGCCGTGGTACAACACCGCTACGCCGTAAACGGCATCTATACCGTAGACCTTATGGTGGAAGGGGAATGTACCGGTTTGATCCGCCACCAGTCCCGGACCGTAGATGTGTTTGATGCCGGTGGCGGCACCGGGCTGGCGGTGCTCGACGATCCCGGCGGCATCCTGGTCTATCCGAACCCGGCCAGGGGCTGGCTGACGGTGACGGTGAAAGGCGGGCTAAAGATCCGGTCGGTGACGGCGATGAATATGCTCGGGCAAAAAGTATACCAACAGGAAGCGGATAAGAGGAGCAGCCTGGTACTGCCCACTTCGGGACTTGCCGCCGGTATATACACCTTGAAAATAGAAACCGATCAAGGCATACGCAGCCGTAAATTCGAGGTAAGATATCCTTAACCTGCACACTGAAAACAGGAGGTCCGGAGCCGGACCTCCTGTTTTTTTATGAGACATAAGAAATGTAAAACGTATATGTTAATAAATTGTAAATTTGCATATGTTAATGCCCCCAATCCCTAACCCGCCTACCTGAATATTTGCCTTGTGGCAATTTGCAGGCAGGTACAAAATGAAAACCAATGCAAAAAGCCAATCGATTATTCCTGCTCTTCCTGCTGGCAATATGCCCGCTGGCGATGCGGGCACAGACCGCCTATTTCACCGATGGCACCGCCCAAACTCCGACCCCTGATTATGGACCTGTATACCGCAGTTCTGCAGCCTCTTCCGATGATCTGAGCCGCTACGCTTACCTCTATACCGAGGCAGAGCTGGCGGCCAAAGGCATTCTGCCGGGAGCTACCATTACCCAGCTGGGTTGGGTAAAGAACAATACGGCAGCTACCACGGGTGGCGGTGTTTTCAGGATTTTTATGAAAAACTCGCTGACTGCCGCTTATGCCCCTTTCGACGCTTCCTGGGCCGGTCTGAAAGGCGGGACCTCGCTGGTATATGAAAACCTGAACCAGAGCATACCTGCTACCGTAACGCCCAACTATGTCACCTTTGCGCTAAGCGCCCCCGGATTTGTCTATACCGGCGGATCGTTGGAGATCCTTACTGAATGGGATATCAGCCAGGTAAGCGGCAATCCCACCACAGGCGCTTTCAACTGGATGTTGTCGCTCGTAGATCAACGCACCTACGGGCGCAACGGCAACAACCCGGCCAATCTTACTACCGTGGGAAGAACGGTTACCGGCCGGCGGCCTTACCTGATGATGAGCTATACGCCCGGCCTTGCCTGTTCGGGAACGCCTGTAGCCGGTATTGCCACGATCAACAAGACCTCCGACTCGGTATGCCCCCTGGCCCCGCTCGTGCTTGGGCTAACCGGCAGCGGTGCCAATACAGGACTTACTTACGAATGGGAAAGTTCGCCCACCGACAACCCCTTTACGCCTACGAGTATCAGCACTGCCTCCCCGGTGGCATCGCTGGGTATTACCGCCTCCTTGAACACCACCTGGTACCGGGCAAAAGTGCGCTGTAACAATGGCACCCCGGCCTACTCCGTTCCGCTGCTGCTGCCGGTTGTTGCGGGGCTCCCCGCTGGTAATTATACGATCAATAAAAGCCTGCCTACAGGCGGTGCCAATTTTACTTCGTTTAAGGATGCCCTCATCGCCCTGGATTGCGGTATTACCGGTCCTGTGGTTTTTGACGTCGTACCCAACCCGGCTCCCTACGAAGAGCCCGTATTTTTTTCGGAAATACGGGGCGCCTCGGCGGTAAATACGGTAAAGATTAATGGACATGGTGCTTTCCTGTACTATTATACAGGCATTATCTCGCGCCAGGTACTTACCTTGTCCGGTACCAAATACCTGAAAATTGACAGCCTGAATATAACCTGCGGCGGCATGAATTTCGGTACTTCCGGCTGGGCAGCGCTCATCACCAATGGCGCGGCCTACGACAGTATTACCAATTGTGTCATTAACGTAAACAATAGCGGACCCCTGGGCAGCAATATCAACGGTATCTGTTTCAGTGCCTCGAATACTTCGCCCACCGTAGCAGGGAACAACGGATCGCATATCTACCTGGGTGGAAACCGGATAAGGGGAATCACGCTTGAAGGTGGTCCTGAGTATGCGATTACCATTTGCGGGGCATCAGACAGCAATACCATTGCAAACAATATCCTGGAGAATTTCGCATCAACCGGTATCTATATCGACGGGGCTACCGGTACAAAAGTGCTGAACAACGAGCTGCACCGGAAAACGAAAACCAATGTTCCCGATTTCTATGGTATACGTACTGCAGGCATTGCGCCAGGTACGATTGTTACCGGTAACCGGATACATAGCCCGGGCGGTACGCTTATAAATTTTGGCGGTAGTGTCTACGGCATTTATGCCGCCGGTAAAGGAACGCCGGCCAACAGGAACCTGTATGCCAACAATGCCATCTATAATATTAACCAGGGAGGAGTTATATACGGTATCCACGCGCCTGCCGCGACGCAGTCCGATTTTATACATAATACCGTCGATATCGCGGTGCCCATAAACGCATGGCCTACGGGCTTTGTGCGGGGTATTTCCGTTTCGGGAACGAATACCGGTATCCAGGTACGCAACAATATAGTATCCATAACCGGGGGCAACAACGGGGCCAAGTATGGCTTCTACTACGACCTGGCTACTGCCGTTGCCGATGCGGGGCGCAATAACTTTTATGTCAACTCCACGCAGCCGGGTGCTCAATCCTATGGTTATTACACCACGGCCTATGCCACCATGGCTGCTTTCCAGGCTGCTTACCCGGCGCTGGAAGTGGGCTCTTTAAGCCAGGCGCCGCAGTACGCCAATGTCACGGGCGGTAACTTTCTGCCGCTTAACGGCAATCTTTATAACAACGGCCTCAACATGCAGACCCTGGTACCCACAGATATCAACGGGATTGCAAGACCTGCAGCACCCACGCCAGGCGCTTTCCAGGTGTCCTCTTCGCAAATCAACAATGCCGGCGCCCTGGCGCTGATCCAGCCCTCCGGCTCCTTCTGCAGCGGCCCGAGGCCGGTTAAGGCAGCCATCGTTAACGCAGGCATCAATACCCTGAATACCGTGGAGGTGCACTGGATGGTGAACGGGGTAACGCAGCCTGTGCTCAGTTATACCACGCCCATTCCCGGTATGGGCAGCAGCGACAATGTGGATACGGTAGATCTTGGTACTGCCGTATTCCCTGCGGGCGTACTCTCGGTGGTTAAAATATGGACGGCTATGCCCAATGGTCAGCCCGACGGCCTTACCGCCAACGATACGCTTACCGTTTCGGTGCAACCCGTTTACAGCATAATGCCAGGACTGGGCAATGATACCGCGATATGTGCGGGCGATACACTGGCGTTAAATGCCGGTAACCCCGGAGGCAGCTATCTGTGGAGCGATGGCAGTACGGGCCAGGGTATAGCGGTGACTGCCGCGGGCACGTACTTTGTTACCGTTACTGCCGCCAATGGCTGTGTGGGCTCCGATACGCTGCATCTTACCGTTACACCGCTACCCCTGGTGAACCTGGGCAATGATACGGTCATATGTCCCGGCACAGCATTGGTGCTGGATGCCGGTAACCCGGGGGCGGCCTACCTCTGGAACGATGGCAGCACAGGTCAGACCCTTACGGTATCGGCCGGGGCAACCTATAGCGTGGCCGTAACGGCAGATGCTTGTACCGGCGTCGATTCCATTACCGTATCGCTGACCAGCCTGCCTGTAGCCGACAGTATTAACGCGGTTTACAACAGCGCGGCGACTTATACCTTCACGGTATACAATCCGCAGTTTGCACATACGTACACCTGGAACTTCGGCGACGGCACGCCGGTGGCAACGGGCGTGTCGGTAGCCCATACCTACACCGCTAATGGTACTTACGTCGTTACCCTGTCTATGGACGGCGACTGCAGCGACACCACCGTTACCATGAGCCTAAGCCTGGTGGTATCCGATGCGGTTACCGGTATCGAAGACCGTTATGCGGCCGGCGATTGGCTGCTGTATCCTAATCCTGCTAAAAATTTCCTGTTGTTGGAAAGTAAGTCGGGAGCAGCCTTTAAACAGGTTGAGATATTTACGGCCACCGGGCAGCGGGTATTCCATATGGCTACAGGCAAGAGCCGGTTACGTATCGGGACTGCCGGCTGGGCGCCGGGCGTTTACCTGCTTAAGGTCGGTGCTGCCGATGGCCCGGCTATGCGCAGGTTCGAGATCCTGAAATAAGAGACAGGTATCCATATTGGTTCGTGTTGTTACAGCCCGCTTTCAGCGGGCTGTAACTTTTTTCGCCCTGAAGGCGGGTTGATTTTTTTTAACGTAAAACGGGTAATCGCGCGTGCCGGAGCGCTATTGCGGATCATCTTTTCTGTCTTCTTTTTATACCGGTGTTATATGCTTAGCATAAATTTAACTTAAAGTAAACCAGGTTATTGTATTTGCTATATCCGGATTCGTCCCTGCAAAGAGGGCGAACAGATTATTTTTAAAAACGAATTATTTTTAGCTGTACTATTTATCCGTTTTTTGGTTTTATATTAGCATTAAATTAATTTCTAAAATCAAAAAACCAACCCAAAAAATGAAAAAAACAATCCTCTCCCTGGTGGCTATCCTGGGATGCGCAATCGGAGCCTCTGCACAGGTTAATATGAAGCTGGAAAACAATACCCAACAGTATTTTACCGGTACCCTGCTCGACAATACCTGGACCGGCACCACTCCTCCGATGTATATGGATATTCCCAATAACCAGGCATCCATCCGCTATAGCCCACCGGTACAGACCGGCGGTCCGCTGACCAGCACTGCGGCCTGGAGGGGTATCCAGTTACGCGCTTATCCGTCCGGTATCTATTATTCACCGGTTTATTTCACCACTACGCCTTTTGCGGCTTCGCCCATCCCATTCGGTCCCGGCATCCCGGTTAATGTTTTCTGCGACGTTATCAGCCCTACCGATATCCTGGTGCGGATCAATCCATAATAACGACTCTATTGGCGCCGGAAGCATGGTCTTCCGGCGTTGTTATTGACCAGCGGTCCGCCGTTTCGTGGTCGCTCCTTGTTTTTAATCACCTATCCTTTTCTCCTTATGAAAAAAATATTACTCTCCCTGGTCTTGCTGGCAGGCCTTTTCCGTGCTTCGGCGCAGCCTGTTACCCTGACTGTAGACAACAATACGCCCCAGTATTTTATCGGCACGATCGTGGATAATAACTGGACCGGCGCCACGCCGCCCAGTTATATGGATATGCCCAACAATATGACCTCGGGTGTGTTGGGCGTGCCGGTACAAACCGGCTTCCCGCTGGCCTCGGTATACGACTGGCGCGGTATTGTGCTGCGGGCTTATCCTTCATTATTGTATTACTTCCCGGTGTATTTTAACGCACCGCCCTATGCGGCTCC
The DNA here is from genome assembly GCF_003014535.1 of Taibaiella chishuiensis. Lineage (GTDB taxonomy): Bacteria > Bacteroidota > Bacteroidia > Chitinophagales > Chitinophagaceae > Taibaiella > Taibaiella chishuiensis. The sequence continues at coordinate 111,564 of NZ_PYGD01000009.1, forward strand.
CATGCAGGGATTGCCCGGTACGATACCCTATAATATCGATTGCCGTATTACAGGACCGAACGATATCTATATCCGTTTTACGCCCTGAGCTGAGCGCCTCTATACCCGTATAAATCCATAACCCCGATTCCTTAATTCAACAACCAAACCATTTTTAAACACGATGAAAAAAATCATGCTTTCCCTGTGTGCGGTACTGGGCATCAGTGCCGCCGCCTCCGCCCAGATCAGCCTTACGGTCAATAACAATTCGCCGCAGTACTTTACGGCCTGCCTGCTGGATAATGCCTGGGGCGGTACCACACCACCCATGTACCTGGACCTGGTCAATAACCAGGTACAGGTGAGGCAGCCGATTACCTGGAATGGGACTGCCCTTACTGCTATCGCTAATTGGAGAGGCATTTACCTGCGCGCTTATCCTTCCGGTATTTATTATTTCCCCGTGTATTTTACCACGGTTCCTTATGCCGGCGTGGCTTCGGGCCCGGGCGTTACGGCTTACAACATTACCTGTAGCGTAACCAGCCCTACCAATATCTTTGTAAAGATCAACTAGTACAGGATAGGTTCAGAAGACAGCAGCCCCGCAATAGCGGGGCTGTTTGTTTGCCGGCGGGCACGAAAAAGCCTCCCGGAAGGGAGGCCTGTCGTTATGGGGTCAACCTGTACTAAGAAATCAGTTTGCCAAGATCGTTAAGGTCCACATCGCCGTCGCCGTCTTTATCCAGTCCGAATTTAGCGCCGATATTGCTGATCGTGTCCATAATGCCACCGCCGCCTTGCTGGGCCTGGCCACCGGTATTGCTGCCGCCGCCCGTGAGGGAAGAAAGCAGTCCGCCGAGATCAAAGCCACCGCCGCCGGGCTGTGCGTTTCCTCCTTTATTCATCACCTTGCTCAATACCATGGGAATAATGGCGGAAGCGATCATGGCCGCGGTGCCTTTATTCAGACCGAACTTGTCCATGATACTACCCATGAAATTGTTGGAGATGTTCTGTACTGCGGGATGATCCGTAGCGGCCTGCCCGTTCTGTACAGACTCCATCAGGGTGTTCAGCTGCCCGGTAGCTGCCAGTTGCTGAAGACCGCTCGTAATGGATTGCTGCGCCTCGTTCATGATCGCCTCATTGTTTTCGTTGGGTACCTCATTGTTTTCAACAACGGCTTGTTGCCCGCTTTGCTGAATGAGTTGCATTAACTGGTCTAACATGGGAAACAATTTTAAAGGTTATTAAATTTAAACCAGATATAAAATTGCAAATTTTGTGCCAGATATCTATGTTAAATCCTGGTGATATAAGAAACGCCCCTGTAAAGCTTTACAGGGGCGTCATAACTATTTTTTTAACATGCCGGTTGCGGCGCGGTGTATCAGAGCTCACTTAACTCGAGCCAGCGCATTTCTTTCTCTTCCAGCAGCGCGGTAATCTGTGCGATCCGTTCGCCGTTGCGTTGCAGATCTTCGAAACCCAGGGCGCCGGTACTCATCGCGGTTTCCAGCGTTGTTTTTTCCTGTTCCAGGGCCGGCATCTCGGCTTCGAGCGTCTCCAGTTCCCTTTTTTCTTTAAAGGAGAGTTTGCGGGTCTCGGTCTTCGGCTTAGCGGCTTCCGCTTTAGGAGCGGCAACAGGCTGAGGTTCCAGCTCTTTGTACTTTTCTTCTTCCCGCTCCATCTCGCGGTATTGCGAGTAGTTGCCCGGGAAGTCGCGCACTACGCCATCGCCTTCGAACACAAACAGGTGATCGACCAGTTTGTCCATAAAATAACGGTCGTGCGATACGATGATCAGGCAACCCTGGAAGTCGGCCAGGAACTCTTCGAGAATGTCGAGGGTGGGCAGGTCCAGGTCGTTGGTCGGTTCATCCAGTACCAGGAAATTGGGGTTGCGGAACAGGATCGACAATAATTGCAATCTTTTTTTCTCGCCGCCGCTCAGCTTCGAAATATAGGTATATTGTTTTTCGGGGCTAAAGAGAAAACGCTGCAGGAACTGCGCTGCGCTTACCTTGGTGCCATCGGCCAGGGGGAAGAATTCTGCGATGTTTTTTACAAACTCGATCACCCGTACATCTTCCTTGATCAGCAGGCCATCCTGGGAGAAGTCGCCGAATACAATGGTTTCGCCCACATTGATCTTGCCGCTGTCGGCTGCTTCCTTATCGAGCAGCATATTGATAAAGGTCGACTTGCCCACACCGTTCTTACCCACCACGCCTACGCGCTCGCCACGTTTGAAGGTATAGTCGAATCCTTTCAGGATCGCCTTGTCGCCATAGGATTTGTATACTTTTTTCAGTTCGAGGATCTTGCCACCCAGGCGGGTCATTTTGACCTGCAACTCCAGTTCGGCCTGTTTTATTTTTTGCGTAGCCCGCTCCTTCCAGTCATAGAAAGCATCCTGCCGGGCTTTGGACTTGGTCGACCTGGCCTTGGGCTGCTTGCGCATCCATTCCAGCTCCTTACGGTAGCGGTTACGGGCTTTCTCCACGCTGGCCTGTTCGTTTTCCAGCCGGGCGGCCTTCTGCTCCATATATTTTTCGTAGTTGCCCTTGCATACATACAGTTGGCCGTTATCCAGTTCCAGGATCTCGTTGCAGACATTATCGAGGAAATAACGGTCGTGGGTTACGAGCAACAGGGTTACGTGCTCCTGGCCCAGGTAGTGTTCCAGCCACTCGATCATCTGTACATCGAGATGGTTGGTGGGCTCATCCATGATCAGGAGGGTATGGCGGTGCTCAAAGTCCATATCGATCAGTACTTTGGCCAATGCGATCCTTTTTTTCTGCCCGCCCGACAGGGTGCCTACTTCCTGTTCGAGATGGTGGATATTGAGTTTGCCCAGGATCTCTTTTACCTTGGCGTCAAAATGCCAGGCATTCAGTTCGTCCATATCCTGCATGGCTGCCGCGAGTGCTACGGGGTCGGGCTCCTGTCCCGATTCGGTCAGTTGTTCGTAGCGTTTAATGGCGTTGAGTACGGGGTGTTCGTGGGCAAAAATATTTTCGAGAATATTCCGTTTATCATTTATAGCCGGGTTCTGATCGAGCAGCACCACTTTTACATCTTTGTGCACCCATACTTTCCCCTCATCGGGAATTTCGATGCCGCAAAGTATTTTAAGCAGGGTAGATTTGCCTGCCCCATTCAGGGCTACCAGGCATATTTTGTCGCCTTCTTCTATATTAAAAGAAATGTTTTCGAACAAAGGCTTATCGGCGTAGGTCTTACTCAGGTTTTCGACAGAAACGTAATGCATGCTGCAAAGGTAAGCGGATAATCGTTAAGGTTTGACCCGGGCATGCAACGGAAGAAGAGGCCGTACTTTATCAGCCCTTATTCGTGCCGAAAGCCGGCCGGATACGGTATATTTGTCTTTTATTGTTTCGCAGCACCGTTTTAACCGTTTATACCCGATGCGTTTTATACTACCGTTTTTGCTACTGTTTTGTATCACCCGGCTGCAGGCCCAGGAGTATACCGCGCCATTGCGGGAAAATCCCGACCTGCTGAAACACGGGCAACCGGCTACCGGCAGTGCAGCGCGGCCTACCTTGCTGGGCCTGCCTTTTTTCGAGGACTTTACGGATCATAATGCCTATCCTTCGCCGCTGCGCTGGACCGATCAGCTCGTCTATATCAATAATACGATGGGCGTAAACATGATCAGCCGTGGTGTAGCCACGTTTGATGCGCTCGATAAAAGAGGGGTGCCCTACGATTCGGTAGTGGCCTACCACCAGGTATATGCTGATAGTCTTACCTCGCAGCCGGTGGACATGAGTAGCTACAGCCCCGCCGACTCGGTATACCTCAGCTTTTTTTACCAGCCCAAAGGCAATGGTTTTTCGCCACGGCCGGCCGACTCCCTGATGCTGTACCTGTTGAAGTCGAACGGTACCTGGGAAAAAGTATGGTCGATGAAGGGCGATACCCTGCTGCCGTTTCGCCAGGCTATGATCCCCATTACCGATACCGGCTATTTCAATAACGGATTCCAGTTCCGCTGGGTCAACCTGGCGACGAAGGGTATTGGCGATTCCCACTGGCACCTCGACTATATCCGGCTCGACAAAGGCCGTACTTACCTCGACACAGCCGTCCGGGATATTGCCTTTACCAGCGAGCCTTTATCCATACTCAACGATTTTACGGCTATGCCCTTCCGGCATTTCAAGACCAATCCCGCCTCCTTCCTGGCTACAGAATTAAACTGTACGTTGCGGAATAACGGTAATGTACAGCAAAACGTACTAGCCGGTTATGTGGCTAAAGTAAAAGCTACGGGCGCCAGCCTGGGCACGGGTACGGCCAACTCTTCGCTGCCTGTTAATGTCAATTTTACCCGCACTTTCCCGATGTATAATGCCGGTGGTTTTTCGCCTGCCGACCCTAACGGCGCCGTGGTGTACGAACATACCTATTACTGCAACAGCAACTATCCCGGCGAATCGAAGGTCAACGATACCACCGTCTTCAGCCAGGTATTCGATCAGTACTTCGCTTACGACGACGGCTCGGCCGAGCAGGCTTATTTCCTGAACCTGCTGCCCAGCGCGCCGGGCACAACGGCTGTAGAGTACGCCGTATACCAGCCCGATACGCTCAGGGGCATTGCCATCAGGTTTGCAAGGCAGGTACCCGCCGGTACCCATAAAGAGTTCTCCATCGTCGTGTATAAAGACATCGCCTTTAACGGAGGCTCCAACCAGGTACTCTACCAGGAAGACTTTTTGCTGCCGGCTTACGAGGACACGGCCAATAAGCTGTCGGTGTACCGGTTTGAGCAGCCGCAGCTGCTCAGCACCGGCGTGTTTTATATCGGCATTATCCAGCCTGCAGGCGGCATCAGCGACTCGCTGTATATCGCACTCGATGTAAACCGTAAAGGGGGTAATCACAGGTATTATAATGTAGACGGTACCTGGCAGTCGTCGCAGCTTGACGGGGCCCTGCTGTTGCGGCCCCTGGTCGGTCCGGCACTGCCTGTAACGGGTATCGCAGATAAAACAAAAACGCAGCTCAACTGGAGCCTGGCTCCCAACCCGGCCAGCGACTATATTCATATACAGGTAGCCGATAAAGGTACTTTCGATTACCGGATCTCCGATGTGCAGGGTCGTATACTGGATAAGGGCCGTATCGTGGGGAATGCCGATATCCCCGTGGGTAAGCTTAGCCCGGGTATGTACTTTATACAGGTGGGCAACGGTAAAGGTTATGCCGCCCCCCGGAAGCTGCTTAAGTTATAAAACCGCTGATAAAAACAAGGAGCCGTCATTCGATAATGACGGCTCCTGCATTAAGGGCATCCAAACAACCTACTGTTTAACAAGCTGGGTGTTAAACAGGGCCCCTATTTTTAGCCAGTAAGTTCCTGCAGCAATACCGCTGAAATCCAGGTCGAATGCATTCGCACCCTTTACCAGCAACAGTTCGCGTGTTGCAATTACTCTTCCGGCAATATCGAGCAGGTTGCATTGCTCTTTGCCGTCGTCCTGTGCATTCAGGTCTATATGAAGCCTGGAGGCAAAAGGATTGGGATATACGGAAATGCCTGCGCCGGCTCCCGGTCCGAAGAATACCGACTCGGTCCTGGAATAGGTAAAGCCACCATCGCGGTCTACCTGTTTCAGGCGGTAATAGTTCCAACCGGCCTTCGGACTGTTATCGTAGTCCTGGTAGCTGTGTTCGCCGGCGATACTGCCCCGGGCCTCCCGCGAGAGCAGGAAACTAAAGTGGGTCGCATCGTCCGAACGTTCCACGTCAAAATGATCGCAGTTGAATTCGTTGGCGGTAACCCAGGAGATCAGCGACTTCTGCCCTGCTGCTTTTACCTTGAAATCGATAAGGTGTACGGGCAGCGGCGTGCCATTATTTACCGAGGTTATTTTCTTGATCGTAAGGGTATTGATCCCGGTTGTGGCCAGCACGTAATGGTTGCTGTTGTCGATGGTAGCTGCGCCGGCTGCGTTAAAGCCGCTTACCCCGTCGCTGTAAGCAAACGACAGCAGTGCAGCGGTATTCCCGTTCAGCTCGGCATCGGTATAATAAAGCCCCGTGTTGCCGCGGAACGCGAGGGAGGGCGTTATCTCGTATACCCGTTTGATACTGCCCAGGCCGGGGCCAACGGGCGGTACGGGGGTATAACCATGCGTAATCTGTACGTTAGCCAGGCTCATGGGCGCAACAGCAGGCTGAAAGGTAAGACTGTCGATAAACACAGCCGTACCGGGGGCCACATAGAATCCGCTACCGGAACTGAACTGCGCCCGGGCGCCATAAGCCAGCAACAGCAGCAGGATACAGGCATACCCTTGTTTAAGCTTCAGATATTTGTTCATAGCTGCAGGTTTACTGGGTTAAGTTTTTCGGAGTTTCCGGCATTTTTATAGGTGCTGTTTTCTCCGCTTTTTTATCGCTTGCAACACCGGTAGCTGATGCTGAAGATTGCTGGGTCGCAGCGCTGGCGCCGCCCGTATTGCTGGTCTTATACGGTACGCCCGGCAGTGTATTTTCTTTCAGCTGCGCACCATAGCTTTTTTGCGGCACAGCGCCTGCCTTGCTTGTTTTTACCGAAGGGTCGCTGTAGCGGGCGCCCGGTAAACTGTTGTTGACATACTGGCTGCGTACACTTGCTCCTGTTCTGTAGCGCGACTGCGACTGTGCCTGTGCGGTAGCCCCGATGGCCAGGGCAAAAAATAAAACGATTATATTTTTCATGATTCTTTTTTTTGAAGTGAGCAATGAATTATTTAATGTTTACGAAAACATTGATCTTGCCGTTACCGGTACCGGAATAGTTCTGCAATGCTTTGCCGATTACCTGGCCGGTTTTTACTTTTTTAAGATCGGCTTTCATCGCTACGCCCCGTTGAGAAGAAGTAACCAGCAGGTCGCCGCGTTTGATGGCGCCGCCTTCCAGGCAAACTTTAGTAGGGATAACGCCTACGACACCCATCGGTACTTTGCCTTTCAGGTCGCTGTCGATACCTTCTTCGGTAAGCAATACACCCGGTTTGGTGGCATATACGCCCAGTACCAGCGAAGAGTAAGCGCCGCTGCTCTTTTCTACGGTACGGTCTGCATCTTCAGCAATGCTCAGCACATCGCCGGGTTCGTATTCGGCTACATCTTCGGTTACATCAAATGCTTCTGCCAGATCCGCACCGCTGTTTTGCGTACCGTCGTTAAAGAACCCTTTACCGGCTTTGTTGATACGCGCTACGTTTGTGCCGCCGCTCTGGAAGATGGCCAGGTTGCCGGAGGGGCCGGTATGGTTGGCCAGGATAGTGGAGCCGGTACCGGTGGTGGTAATATGTACAACCGGGTTGCCATTAGCATTATTAAAGTTGGCAAAGCGGCCTGCACGACCCGTACCGAAGTTGGGAATAAAGCCATACACAGCATTGCCGCTACCATCGCAGGACGATTCGATGCCATCGCCGGTGCCGCCTGCATTGGCAGTAATCGCGTTACCTGAACCTTCGGTGAGTGAGAGTACGCCGGGGCCGTTACCTGCAGGGTTAGAGGCGTAGAAAAGGCCCGCATAGCCACCGGTACCTTCGGAACGGCCATAAATACCTGCGGTGCCGAAGTTGGCAAATATGGAATTGACAGTACCTAAAACCGCAGCGGAGGTGCCGGTTGTTCTGTCTACCATAAACTCTCCGGCGTTACCGTTACCCACGGTTTTTGCCGTTACTACCGCAAAGTCGTTGTCCGCACTGAAGTGGCGGAATTCGGCTGCACGGCCGGAGTCGCTGAAGCTCGGAACCCAAGCATATAAGGAGCGGCCATTACCATCGATATTGGCTTCAACCGCATTGCCGTTTTTGCCGGCATTGGCGGTGATGGCATTACCATTGCCATCGGTAATAGCCACGAGCGAGGGTCCGTTGCCATTGGTGTTGGAGGCATGGAAAAGGCCTGCGAAACCGCCTGTTCCGGAACTTTTGCCGAAAATGGCCGCAGCGCCGAAGTTGCCGAAGATGGTGTTCACCTCGCCGCGCACGGCTGCGCCAACGCTATTGGTGTTATTTAAAACAAATGAAGATACATTGCCCTTTGTGTTGTCGGGGATATTGCCGTTGCCGTTGGAAGCAACTTCCATGGTATTGGCAACGATATTGGTCTGGCTGAAATTTTCGAAACGCCCGGCCCGGCCGCGACTTCCGTTTACACCCACACGACCGTATACACCAATACCGGTGCTTGTCGTATCGGTTCCGATAAAGCCGTGTACACCGTAGCCGCCGCCATCGTTGCGGCCTACTACCGCACCCGCGATATTGGACGTGTTACGGCCTACAATCGCTTCACCCCCGGCGTTGTTATCCGCAACAACCCCGGCTGAAGTCTGGTTGGCAGTAATACCGTGTATCGCAAAGCCCGAGGTAGTGTTGGCAAGCAGGCCTTTACCTGTACCGGTGGTGCTAATGCTTACCACATTTCCGTTGCCGACGGTAGAGGCCGTCAGTGCATTGTTGCTGTTGGCATTATTGTTGATCACCACAGAAGCCGCAACACCATTGGTAGAGGTGGCATTGAGGCCGGTGCCGCTATTACTGTTGGCATATACGCCGTAACCGTTTGTGGTGGCGTTGCCATACACACCCAGGCCATTGGGGGTGCTGCCGTATACGCCCCAGCCGGAGCCGTCCTGCGAACCCCATACACCGATACCCAGTCCGCCGGTACCATTGTTGATACCTCTTACGGCGGAAGAGAACCCGCCCGGGGCCGTAGAGCTGATCTGGCCACGTACCGCTGCCACACTGGATGTGGTAGTACTATTGACGCCTTCGATCGAGGTGCCGTCATTGTTGTTGGTCAGCGAGAATAGCGTACCTGCATTGTTTTCAATACTCGCATAGGGAATAGTGAAGCCGCCACTCGTGATCTGGGTCCAGCCGGGACCCGTTTTGTTGAACCAGAATGTCTTGGTGTCGGTATCGTATACCAGCAGGCCGTCGGCCGGCGTGGCGATAGCCGTACGCTGGGCGGTGGTCATCCTGGGTACCAGTACGCCTTTGTTGGTGGAAGTAACATCGAGTTGTGCACTTGCATGAGGTGTCAGCGTGCCAATCCCAGTCTGGGCATGCGCCATCTCTGCATAACCTGCACCCAGCAGCATGAGGCATGCCGCCTTAATTGCATAATTTTTTTTCATAAGAAGGTTTTAAATGGTTAAAAATAAAAGGGCCGTGATCCGCCGGTTGTTTGGTGTGTGAGGAGAGAGGATGTAAAGCCGGGTTATTTTCAATACAAAATTAGAAGGGCATTGGCCCTTCTGAAATACGTAAAAACACGTATTTTAAGGGGAATTGTGTTAAAAGTTGCGTGCAACAACGAATGGCCGGCCGCCATAAGGCTCCTGCAATTCCTTACTTTTGCTCAAAATATTTTACTTCAAATGGTCTATGCATTCAAGGGGTTTATCCCGGTCGTACATCCTTCTTCTTTTATCCATCCGCTGGCAACGGTAACCGGTAATGTCGTAATCGGGCGCAATGTTTATATCGGTCCCGGCTGTGCCCTGCGCGGTGACTGGGGCGGGATCGAGATCGCCGATGGTTGTAATGTGCAGGAAAACTGTACCATCCATATGTTCCCCGGTGTTACCACCCGCCTGGAAGAAGGCGCCCATATCGGTCACGGCGCTATTATACATGGTGCGCACATCGGCCGTAATGCCATGGTGGGTATGAACGCTGTAGTAATGGACGATGTGGAGGTAGGCGATGAATGCATCATCGGTGCGCTTTCCCTCGTTACCGCGAATACCATACTGCCGCCAAGATCGCTGGTAGTCGGCAACCCCGGCAAGATCATTAAAGAAGTAAGCGACGATATGATCGCCTGGAAAACCAAGGGTACCCGGCTGTATCAGGCATTGCCCGCCGATATGCAGCAGTTCTGGCAGGCCTGCGATCCGCTGAGCGAAATGCCCGCCGACCGCCCGGCACAGGAAAGCCTCTACGAAACCTGGAACAAGATCAAAGGATCCTGATAACCCGGTTGGCCTGCTTGTACATGAACTGTTAAGATCGTCGCAGTGCTTAAACTTTTGCTTTACCCGCTTATCTATTCCTGTAGTAACCAAATCATTTTTGTTATGAAAAAGGTATTTGTAATGGCATGTTTGCTGGCCGGGTTTATGATGATGCATGGCGATGTTGCTGCCCAGGGCAGGGGACACGGGTACGATAAGCACCATAAAGAAGATAAAGCGTATCGTAAAGGTTACCGGAAAGGATATAATACCGCGGCAAGACAGAACGGTCCGCCCGCCTGGGCGCCTGCACATGGCTACCGCGCCAAAAACCATGTGTATTTTCCCGATTATTATACCTTTTACGACCCGAGTCGTAATGGTTATGTATACTGGCAAAATAATGCCTGGCTCTTTTCCCGTACGGTACCCTCCTTTATGGCCAGTGTAGACCTGGGCAGGGCAAGGATACAGGTACTGGGCGACCTGCCCTTGGCTACGCGTCCCGAGCCTAACTTCAGCAGGTATTACCGGATGTACCCTCCGGGGCCATCGGTAAACATTAATATTCCGCATCCGCCGTTTCCACGCCGTTAATAATAAAAGAACAAACAAGTAAGCAGCCTGCCGGTACCACCGGCAGGCTGCTGATGTAAACGGGACAGTGGTTTATATATTAAAGAAACGGGCTTGCCGGGTGGAATAGCTCACTGATCCCGGTTGCAAAGCCATTCCGCGTGCTGCCTTCTGTATACCTGGCGGGCCGCAGGCAACCGGCCGGTACCGGGCAGCACCTTATTATTGCCCGATGTATTAACTAATGCCACATTTTAAGTAACTTCGCGGCCTATTTAAGTAACATGAAGCATATCCGTAATTTTTGCATTATTGCCCATATCGACCATGGGAAGAGTACCCTTGCCGACCGCCTGCTGGAGCATACCAAAACGATATCCTCGCGGGATATGCAGGCCCAGGTGCTCGACGACATGGACCTGGAACGAGAGAAAGGCATTACGATTAAGAGTCACGCCATCCAGATCGACCATGTGCATAAAGGCGAAAAATACACGCTTAACCTGATCGATACCCCGGGTCACGTAGACTTCTCCTATGAGGTGAGCCGTGCGCTGGCTGCCTGCGAAGGCGCGCTGCTGCTGGTAGACGCCTCCCAGGGTATACAGGCACAGACCATTTCCAACCTCTACCTTGCTATCGAAAACGACCTGGAAATTATCCCGGTTATCAATAAGATCGATATGGACGGGGCCATGATCCCCGAAGTAACCGACCAGATCGTAGACCTGATCGGCTGCAAACCCGAAGATATTATCCTGGCCAGCGGTAAAAGCGGTATCGGTATCGACGAAATCCTCGAAGCCATTATCGACCGGATACCCTCACCCAAAGGCAATGAAGAAGCGCCTTTGCAGGCCCTGATCTTCGATTCGGTATTCAACTCCTTCCGCGGTATCATCGTATACTACAGGGTAGTAAACGGTACCATCAAAAAAGGCGATAAAGTAAAATTTGTACATACCAGTAAAGAGTACGGCGCCGACGAGGTGGGTATTCTGAAACTGGGCCTCAGCCCCAAGCAGGAAGTAAGAGCCGGCGATGTGGGTTATATCATTACGGGCATTAAAAATGCCAAAGAAGTAAAAGTGGGTGATACCATTACCCTGGTAAGCAATCCTACGCAGGAAGCCGTAAAAGGTTTCGAGGATGTGAAGCCCATGGTATTTGCCGGTATCTTCCCGGTAAGCACCGACGAATTCGAGGAGCTGCGCGACTGCATGGAAAAACTGCAGCTTAACGACGCTTCGCTTTCGTTCGAACCGGAGACCTCGCAGGCCCTGGGCTTCGGGTTCCGTTGCGGATTCCTGGGCATGTTGCACATGGAGATCATCCAGGAAAGGCTGGAAAGGGAGTTTAACCAGACGGTGATCACTACCGTGCCGAACGTTAGTTTTTATGCCTATACCACCCGGGAAAAGGATGTGAAAATTATCGTGAACAACCCGGCGCAGATGCCGGATCCCAGCAGGCTGGACCGTATCGAAGAGCCGTTTATCCGGGCGCAGATCATTACCCTGCCGGACTATATCGGTAATATTATGACGCTTTGCCTGGGTAAAAGGGGTATCCTGATCAACCAGAACTACCTGACGCCAACCCGTGTAGAGCTGATCTTCGAAATGCCGCTGGCCGAGATCGTGTTCGACTTCTACGATAAACTGAAATCCAGTACCCGTGGTTACGCCTCGTTCGACTACCAGCCACTGGACTACCGCGAAAGCGATATCGCTAAAATGGATATCCTGCTGAACGGCGATAAAGTGGATGCGCTGAGCGCACTGATCCACCGCAGCCGCGCCCAGGACTTCGGCCGCAAACTGTGTTCCAAACTGAAAGAGCTCCTGCCGAGCCAGCAGTTTATGATCGCGATACAGGCTGCCATCGGTTCCAAGATCGTAGCCCGCGAAACCATTTCTGCACAGCGTAAGGATGTAACGGCAAAATGTTATGGCGGTGACATCTCCCGTAAACGTAAACTGCTGGAGAAACAGAAGGAAGGTAAGAAACGTATGCGCCAGATCGGTAACGTAGAAGTGCCCCAGGAAGCATTCCTTGCCGTATTGAAACTCGACGATTAAATAATACTAAGTACCATACTAAAAACGAATTTATGAATAACGAATGGCCGCTGTGGGAGATCTTTATCCGCAGCAAAACAGGACTGGATCATAAACATGTAGGCAGCCTGCATGCAGTAGATGCGGAAATGGCGATCGAAAATGCCAGGGACGTGTATACCCGCCGTATGGAAGGGGTAAGCATCTGGGCCGTGGAGAGCAAATACATCCACGCTTCCAATCCCGATGATGCCGGTGAGCTGTACGATCCTGCGAATGATAAGGTGTACCGCCATCCTACCTTTTATGAATTACCGATAGAATTAAAACACATGTAAGCTGCGCCCCCCGGGGCTTATAGCTTATGCTTAATTTTTTTGCGGAGCATGTCGATCAATAAACTCAAATATGTGCTGCAGCATGCAGACAATGCCCTGATCATGGGGCACCGTATCAGCGAGTGGTGCGGGCATGGTCCTATTCTTGAACAGGACATTGCCCTGACCAATACTGCGCTCGACCACCTGGGCCAGGCACGCAGCCTGTACCAGTACGCCGCAGACCTGTACAATGGCCTGCCGGATGCGGAAAAAGCAGATTTTTTCTCTTCTCCTGTATTTGCCGGTCTGCAAACCCCGGTTACAGAAGATACCCTTGCTTACCTCAGGGATGGCTGGGACTTCAGGAATGTATTACTTGCAGAACAAGGAAACGGTGATTGGGCTTATACCATAGCCCGTTCGTTCCTGTACGATAATTATACCGTATTGCTCTATACTGCCCTGCAGCAGAGTAACGACGAGCGTCTGGCCGCCATTGCCGAAAAATCCCTTAAAGAAGCGCTGTACCATCGTAAGTGGAGCAGCGAATGGGTGATACGCCTGGGCGACGGTACCGAAGAAAGTCATGCCCGGATGAAAGAGGCTATGGAAGAACGCTGGTCGTTCGCCGGCGAAATGTTTATCGGATCGGAGGCTGACAAAGCAATGCTTGCCGAAGGCGCAGGCGCAGATCTCGAAGCCCTGAAGAGCCAGTGGAGCAACCGGGTGAACGAAGTGCTGACCGAAGCCACCCTCGACCTGCAACCGGCCGATGCCTGGATGCAAACCGGTGGTAAAGACGGCAATCACTCTGAACATCTCGGTTACATTCTCGCTGAAATGCAGTACATGCAGCGGGCTTATCCCGGTATGGAATGGTAAAAAAGAACCTGTAAATTTTTAGTTCTGAACACTAAGTTTCATTATTTCTCCCTGTTTGCACTCCTGCTATTCCTTCATGTAATAGCAGGAGTCTGTTTTAATGGCTATTCCGCCTGGTGGATCCTGGTGTGTATCCTGGCCTATGTAACGACACTGGCCTTGGGTAGTTTTTTTATAGGCTGGAATTTTTATATGCGGTCTATGAATAAGTTGCCCCTGTTGCGTATCGGCTTCCAGCAGGCGCAGTTCCAGGTGGCGCACCGGGGTAAAGAGGTGGCGCTCACCTTCGACGACGGTCCGGCAGCGCCCACGGCAGCTATATTGGATGTGCTGGCCAAAGAAAAGGTGCCGGCAACTTTTTTCCTGATCGGTAAAAACATAACCGGCAATGAGGCCCTGGTTAAACGCATGGCCAACGAAGGGCATACGATCGGCAATCATAGCTTTAACCATGCCGTTGGCTTCGACTGGCAGTCGGTCGGTGCGATGCAGTTGGAACTGGAACAAACCTCCGCTGCGATAGAAGCAGTAACCGGTAAACCGGTAAGCCTGTTCCGGCCACCCTACGGCGTTACCAATCCTAACCTGGCCAGGGCCGTTGGCCGCAGCGGGCTGCGGAGTATCGGCTGGAACCTGCGTTCGATGGATACCTTGGCGAAAGAGGAAAGCCAACTGCTCCGTAAGCTATTGCGCCGGACAAGGCCGGGTAGTATTATCCTGCTGCACGACCGTTGTGAGATAACGGCCCGTATCCTGCCGGACCTGGTTGCCGGGCTAAGGAAAAAGGGCTATACCTTTGCGGCGCTGTAGGGGAGATCGGATTTGAGATGTTAGATATTAGGAGTTAGACGATTGTCATCCTGAGCCTCGCGAAGGATCTCATCAGTAAGCTGGCTTTGTCTACGGGTGCATGTTACGCGTGTTGCACTTATCGCTTACTTGCAGTTGTCCTCCCTCCGGTAAGATCCTTCGCGAGGCTCAGGATGACAACCGGAGTAGCAAGGGCGAAGTAGCAGGTAGCAGGTATCAAGTGGTAATCCAAAATTCAACACAGCATAGTGTTATAACGAAAAAGGCAAGACTACCCGGAGGTGGTCTTGCCTTCTTTATTTAGCGTAAGTCGTCAATTAGATGTTAGATCGTAGATGTGAGTATTGGGATGAGAGATATAAGATCAAGACTAATCCAAAATTCAATACTCAACATGCAACACTACATTGAATTCATTCAAAATTCAACATTCAAAACTCAACATTAAATCAAGGTTTCGTACCGCCCATCTTCAGCACCAGTTCATATTCTTCTTTGGTCAGTGCACTCACGGATAACCGTCCCTGCCGGATCAGGCCCATGTTTTCGAGCCCGGGCTGTTGTTTCATCTCCGCCAGGGTTACGGGTTGCTTCAGCGCTTTTACCGGCTTCAGGTCTACCACTACCCAACGGTCATCATCGATGGTAGGGTCGGGATAGGCTTCCTTCGCGATCTCGGCAATACCGATCACACAAAGTCCCTCGTTGCTATGGTAGAATAAGGCACGGTCGCCTTTTTTCATGTCGCGGAGGTTGTTACGTGCCTGGTAGTTGCGTACGCCGTCCCAGAAGGTCTTGCCGTCTTTTACAAATTGCTCCCAACTGTATTTGAAGGGTTCCGATTTTACAAGCCAGTAGTTCATTGATTAAGTATTGGGTATTAAGTATTGGGTATTGAGATGTTAGATGTTAGATATTGGACGTTAGATATGAGATATCAGATGTGAGATATTAGATGTTAGGTGTTAGACGTTAGATATTAGCTATCAGATGTTAGATATTAGCTGTCAGATGTTAGACGTTAGATATCAGATGATAGCTTGCGTTGCTGACGGTGAATATTGAAATGCCGCGGTTGGGTTATGCCACGTCGATACTGCCTTTGAATACAAATTGTGCGCCGCCGGTAAGGACAATGTGTGTTGCGTTGGTCGCTTCCTGTTTTTCGAAGGTTACCCGCAGATCGCCGCCTACTGCTTTTACCGGGATATCGAAACGCCCGGTATTACGGCCCGCCGACACGATCGCCGCCGCGGTTACGCCAGTGCCACAGGCCAGGGTTTCATCTTCCACGCCCCGCTCATAGGTGCGGATTACAAGGGTATCGCCCTTGCGGCTTACAAAATTTACATTGATGCCTTTGGGCTGAAAGCGGTCTTCGTTGCGGATGCTACGGCCAGTCGCAAATACGTCGATCGCACCGGTATCGGTTACCCACTGTACATAATGCGGCGAGCCGGTATCCAGTATTTCGTAAGTGCCGGCAAAGGTGATGTCCGTTACATCCTGCATCTGCAGCGCCACGGTACCATCGGTATTGATCGTGGCTTCATGCATACCGTCTATGGCCATAAAACGCATCGAGGTACCCGCTGCGCCCAGCCGGTGTGCAAAGGCCGCAATACAACGGCCGCCATTGCCGCACATGGTGCTTTCGTTACCATCCGAATTGAAATAGACCATCTCGAAATCCGCATCCTGGCTGTGTTGCAGGTACATAAGCCCGTCGGCGCCCACACCAAAATGACGGTCGCAGATCTGTGCTACCTGAGCGGTGCTCAGGCTTACATTGCCTTCACGGTTGTCGATCAGTACAAAGTCGTTGCCCGCACCCTGGTATTTATAAAACGTAATTTCCATCCCGGCAAAATTAGTTATCTTTTGCTCAATGTCCTACATCGGCCTATCGTCAACTATTATGGCGGCCATATAGCCCGTTTGCTTTTCGCAGGGCAAACCGCTAAATTCGCAAATTCAATACCCTGTATGCAGATCACAAGTTATCCCAAAGAGAAAATCAATATCCTGTTCCTGGAAAATATCAGCGAAAAGGCTGCTTCGTTTTTTACCGACAAGGGGTATACCCAGGTAACCCGGATGAAAGGCGCTTTGAGCGAAGAAGAGCTGATAGAAGCGGTTAAACACGTACATCTGCTGGGCATCCGTTCCAAAACAATGGTTACGGAAAAGGTACTCGCCGCGGCCTCCAAATTGCAGGCAATAGGCTGCTTTTGCATCGGGGTGAACCAGGTAGACCTGCAGGCCGCGACCAGGGCCGGGGTATCTGTCTTTAATGCGCCGTATAGCAATACCCGTAGCGTGGCGGAATTGGTAATCGGGCTTTCGATTATGCTGATGCGCCGCATTACTGATAAAAACAAAGCCGCACACGAAGGTACCTGGTTTAAGGAATCGGCAGGCAGTTATGAGCTGCGGGGTAAGACTATCGGCATTGTCGGTTATGGCAATATAGGCTCACAGGTAAGCGTATTGGCCGAAGGCCTGGGACTTAAAGTCTTGTTCCACGACCTCGAAACCCGCCTGCCCCTGGGCAATGCACAGTCCTGCAAAAGCCTGGACGAACTGCTGGCGGCTTCAGACATCGTAACCCTGCACATACCTGCCAATAAGGCTACCCAGAACCTGGTCGATGCTGCGCGGTTTGCACATATGAAACCAGGGGCCATATTCATTAACTGCGCCCGTGGCGAAGTAGTCGATCTGCAGGCTTTAAAAGAAGCATTGAGCTCCGGTCATCTTTCCGGCGCCGCGGTAGATGTGTTCCCGGTAGAACCGGAAAAATCGGGCGCTGCATTTGTTACACCGCTGCAAGGGTTACCCAATGTAATTCTGACCCCGCATATCGGCGGATCTACCGAAGAGGCGCAGGAAAATATAGGGGAAGACGTGAGCCTGAAATTGTTCAACTACCTGGAAAGCGGCATCAGTTATGGCTCCCATACGATACCGCCGATCAGCCTGCCGCCGGTAACAGGTGCACACCGCATCCTGCATATTCACAACAACGTGCCGGGTGTACTGGGGGCGCTTAATGCCCGCTTGTCCGACAACGGGATCAATATCGTAGGGCAATACCTGAAAACCAACGAACAGATCGGTTATGTAGTGCTCGATGTAGACCAGCAACTTTCCCAGCAGGCCATAGAGCTGCTGAAAACCGTAAAGGAAACGATTAAAGTGCGGCTGCTGTACTAAACAGGCTGGCCTCGTATAGCGGTTATGGCCTTGGTTTTCAGTAAGAAAGGATGAGGTTCGTTAGCCTGTCCGGGACCTGTTATTTTTTTAAAAAACACTTGTTAATTGATCGGGAGTGTATTCTTTGGTTTTCAAATAAAACTTACCTTTACTTTTAACATTCAAACAAGATATTTCGCTAAGAATCATGAGTTTTAAAAATAATGCCTTTGTGTTGCGGTTAGTTGTGGCGTGCCTCACCCTTAGTTTTTCCTCCCTGTTACATGCACAAACAGATAACAATGCTTTCCGGAATTACCAGATGGGCGCTCCCCGTGTAGCCAAGGCATACAGCCAGTACAACGAGGCCCTGAAAAAAGAGTTCAAGGAAAAAGACCTGAATTATCCACCCAACGAGATTTATATACGCGCTTTTAAAGCCCATAACGAATTCGAGGTTTGGGTACGGAATAAAGGTGTAGATACTTTTACCATGTTTAAGAAGTACAAGATCTGTGCCCTGTCCGGCTCGTTAGGGCCCAAAAGGTGGGAAGGTGACCGACAGGTGCCCGAAGGTTTTTACTTCATCTCCGATTACAACCCTAAAAGCGATTTTTACCTGTCGCTGATGCTCAACTATCCCAATTATTCCGATCTCATCCTGGGCAATAAAACCATGCCCGGCGGCGATATCTATATTCACGGTGGTTGTGTTACCGTAGGTTGTATGCCCATGCAGGATGCGGGTATCCAGGAGATCTACACCTTATGTCTTAATGCGCGGCTCAACGGTCAGACCAATATACCGGTGCATGTATTCCCGGTACGCTTCAATAAAACGGGGCTTAATTTCCTGGGCCGCGAATACGGTGACGATACTACCCGCCAGCGTTTCTGGATCAATCTTAAAGCCGGTTACGACTACTTCGAAAAGACCCATAAGATACTGCCCGTCATGTATAACCAGGAAGGGAAGTACATCTTCTAAAATAAAAAAATAAAGGCCCTGCACAGGGCCTTTATTTTTTTGGCGCTCCGGCATAAAACGATGTTTATAGTTGCCGGGCTTTCCGGATAACGGCCTGTATCCTGTTGATCTTACTTTCCCTGGGCACGTCCGGCAGGCGTTGGTGCAGGATATCTATAAAAGCTTGTTTATGGTCCGCGCGGATTATGGGCAGGCTTTGCTCCGCATACATCGGCAATTGGTTGGGCGCGGCTTTCAGCAACTGTTCCAGCAATAAAGCCAGGGCATCATCGTAATATTCCGGATGGGTGCTTAAGCGCACCAGGATGCCTACGGCATGATCTTTGGTAATAACCGATCCCCGGTCTGCAACGGCAATAATCTTTCCTAAAATCGCGTACACCTGGTCCGGTACCAGGTCTGTAACTGTATCCAGGGCCGTCATAGCACCCCATTGCAGGCGGTTGTTTTTACTGGTAAGTAACTGCTCCAACGCGGCGATATGCGGTGCGACCAGCGCCGGGTTAAGGCTGCCGGTTTCATACAGCACCTTAATACAATCCTGCTGGATGGCTTTGTTTTTGTGCTGCAGGTTATCGATAAGTTCCTGTACGGCCGCCCGGTCGCCGGCGGCGGCTATGCGGGCGGCCAGTTCCTGGTTAGGCACTTCGTCCTTGCGTTGCAACGACGATGATAATTGATCGAGTACAGACATATTGTTCTACCGGGTTGTGATGATGTGTTATTTAAATATGGTGCTCCGGCTACTGCATATCTTCCATTTGCTTCCCTATAGCTTCTATTTGACTGATACACGATTTTAATTCGGCATCATACTGGTGGCTCTGTTCTGCTATGGACTTATAAGTGAGTTGATAGCTCTTTAACCTTAAGTCGTAATACGCATGTATCAGCTTTACCCTTTTCTGCAAAGGTTCAGGCAGGTCGGCTTGTTCCAGCTCACCGACAATCGACAGGCAGGCATTCCAGGCGGGTATACCTTTATTTTTGATATTGTTGAGAAAAACGGAATCGGGGGCGTTTTCCGGAAGGTTGTACAGCTCCAGGGCTTGTTGTTCCAGCAGGGTAAATTCCTGCACCTTGGCATCATACAAAGCAGCTGTATTCGGCAGTTTTTTATACACGATAAAACTACAGGTAAGGATCAGCAATGCGGGTATTAATAAGGTAAGCGTTCTGAGTTGTGCGAGTGCCGGCTTTTTTAAAGATGGGGTAACCGAATAGCCGACCAGGATACCGCTCACCAAACCGCCAATGTGGGCTGCATTGTCAATACCTCCTTTTAAACCAAATACCAGGTTATAGGCAACGAACACGCCGATGCTCGACAGCATGGCTTTCCGGGCTGAGGCTTCTACCAGGTTGGTGGTAAGTAATGCCAGGAATACACCATACATGCCGAATATTGCCCCCGAGGCCCCGGCGCTTATCGTGAGATCGTGCCACCAAAGACTTACGACACTTGCCGCAATGCCGGTAAGGACATAAGCTACGGCGAAACGCAGCCGGCCCATGAAAGGTTCCAGCAACATGCCGATGTAAACAAGCGCATACATATTCATCAACAGGTGAATGACGCCGATGTGTATAAAACAATTGGTGAGCAGGCGCCACCATTCGCCGGCGAGTGTAAGCGGTCTGAAGTTGGCGCCCCAGTTAAGCAGGCTCTGACTTTCCGGCGAAATGATGTTGACACCGGTCAGCGACATGATAATAAAGATAAGGATGTTGAGGTTGACCAGGATAGGCGTGATAAAGTAGCCCTCTACAGGTATAAACATGGCCAGGAAACCGGCGAGCTTTCCTTTTTCTTCCTGTTGGATCAGCGTGTCATCGTCGGGAGCGCCGGGAGGAACAAGTTGTTCCAGCTGAGCCTGCATAAAGGCACGGTCCGTATCGGAAGATCCGGTTTTCAGTTGCTCAAATGCGTTCAGGAAATCGGCTATGTTGCGTTGGTTCTGGCCGGTATCCTCAGTTTGGCTATGTGCGGACGTGCTTGTAATGGTTGCGGTAAGCCCCGTGAGCGGCGCCGCGATACCAAGGGTGATTTCCTCGTCAAAGAGGTCTGGCGCTGTGCCTGTAGTGGCCCGGAAGCCATTGGGTGCAGTATGCACCATGTTCCAGCCGGCTTGTTTTGCCGCTTTGAGCGCCATGGCAAGATATTGTTGCCTGCTGAGTTCGCCGAGCAGTACGGTCTGTGTAAAAGTCGGGGAGGGGGCGGTAGTCCTGTTTTTCATTGTTGATGGGATTACTGATAATACAGTATATGATGGCAGCAAAGTAAAACAAAATTCGCCGCTCTATGCGTGTCTCGCTACACCTGCGATGGGATTGGCGCAAAGCGGCGCGGTGCCCGGAAAAAATAAACGTAAACGAAGGCTTGAAACAAAGGCGTAAAGGCTATCTTTGCACTTCTTTAAGAAATGGTAAATATAATTTATGCGAAAAATTTCACTCACATTTTGTTTTCTTTTGTATTGCCTGGCATCGTTGGGCAGATAAGGTTTGAAAAAGGATATATTATCGGGCAGGATGGCGTACGCACGGAATGCCTGATTAAAAATAACGAATGGGCCAATACCCCGGTAACTGTAAAATACAAGTTACCCGGGAGCGAGGAAACACTGGAGGGCAATGCTACGACCATTAAAGAATTCGGGTTTACCAACGATTTCGGATCGTTGAAGTATATCGGGGCTACAGTCCAGATCGACCGCTCGCTGGATGCTTCTAAAGACATTGCAACGGGTGCTACACCGATGTGGCAAACCGAGAGCTTGTTTTTAAAAGAACTGGTAGGCGGCAAAGCGGTACTGTACGGATACGAAAAGGGCGAATTAAACGCTTTCTTTTATGCTGTCGAGGGCGCTGCACCCAAACAGCTGATCTATAAAGAATACTGGACTAAGGGCGCCGAGAGCCGGATTATGTACAACAAGGGGTTCCTGGGGCAGCTATGGGCCGATGTGAAATGCCCGTCTACCGATTTTGCGGCGCTCCAAAGACTGCGCTACGTGAAGAAGGACCTGGAAAAATACTTCCGGACCTATAACCAATGTGTGAGTGGCAAGGTGGAAGTGGTGCAGGCCAGGAAGAAGCGGAAATGGTTGAACCTGTACGCCATGGGTGGATTAACCTACGGCAACCTGATCTCTTCACACTTATGGACCGGTTACCAGATCGATTTCAAAAACCTGTCGGGATACCGTTTTGGAGCCGGGGCCGAGTTTGTGCTCCCGATTAATAAGGGGCGATGGAGCCTGTTGCTCGAACCCACTTTCGATTATGCGTCGGCTGAAAAGGACGCGGAACCGGAAAAACTGATTTATTATGGCAAGGTGAAAATGGTCAAGAAGATGCTGGAGATGCCGATCGGTGTACGACATTACTTCATACGGGAAAAAATGCTGAATGTCTACCTGACCGCTTATTATATGATGTTGTTTGGTAAAAGCGGTTCCTACGTGTCTTATATGATGACTAACGGTCAGCCCATTATGAAGCAGGAACTGGATCCGTATATGGGCTTTGCCGCTGGTGCGGGCGTAACGGTTTACCGCTTTGGCGGTGAGTTGCGTTACAACTATAACAGCAACAGCGGATGGGGTTCAAGGTATTATGGTATAACCTTAACCGGCCGGATCCGCATTTTCTAAGATGAATCATTACCGTTAATGCTGTAAAAGAACAAGGCCCGTTATCAACAGATAACGGGCCTTGTGTTATGTATAGCATCGGGCAAAAACTATTCTTCAGTTTTGTCTTCTGCTTTCTTTTCAGCGTTATGACGTTGCTTGAACGGCCTGTCGCCGCCTTTGCGATCGCCACGGTCACCACGATCTCCGCGGTCGCTACGTTCAGGGCGCTCCGGGCGCTCGGGCTGCTCTACATATCCTTCGGGTTTTTCCATAAGCACTTTGCGGCTCAGGCGGAATTTACCGGTTTTAGGATCGAGGCCTACCAGCTTGATCTTGATATTGTCGCCTTCGTTCAGCACGCCGTCGAGGTTGTCCAGGCGTTTCCAGCTTACTTCTGAAATATGCAGCAGGCCTTGTTTGCCCGGCATAAACTCAACGAATGCACCGTAAGGCATTACGGATTTTACCACAGAGTCGTAGGTTTCGCCGATCTCGGGCACCGCTACGATACCTTTGATCCAGTTCATCGCTTTCCTTAAGCTTTCGCCATTGCTGGAGAATACTTTTACGACACCGGTATTGTTTACTTCTTCGATATTGATCTCGGCGCCTGTTTCGCGCTGGATCTCCTGGATGATCTTACCTCCTGGTCCGATAACCGCACCGATAAACTCGCGGTCGATGATCAGTTGTTCGATACGCGGAGCGTGCGGTTTCAGCTCTTCGCGGTATACAGGAATGCAGGCGTACATAGCTTCGAGAATGTGCAGGCGGCCGCGTTTGGCTTGCTCCAGCGCGCTGCGCATTACGTCCATGCTCAGGCCGTCTACTTTAATATCCATCTGGATACCGCAGATCCCTTCGCGGGTACCGGTTACTTTAAAGTCCATGTCACCCAGGTGATCTTCGTCGCCGAGGATATCGGTCAGTACCGCCCATTTGCCATCGTCAGCACGGCTGATCAGGCCCATGGCCACACCGCCTACGTGTTTGGCGTAAGGTACGCCGGCATCCATCAGGGCCAGCGAACCGGCACAAACGGTAGCCATAGAAGACGAACCGTTGGATTCCAGGATGTCGGATACAACACGTACGGTGTACGGGTAATCTTTCGGCATCATCATTTCCAGCGAACGCTTGGCCAGGTTACCATGCCCCACCTCGCGGCGGCTCGGGCCACGTTGTGGTTTTACTTCGCCTGTAGAGAACGGCGGGAAGTTATAGTGCAGGTAGAACGTTTTGTATTCGGAGGTGCCGGCAGTTTCGATCAGCATCTCGTCGTTCTTGGTACCTAAGGTCGCTGTGGTCAAAGACTGGGTTTCACCACGGGTAAAGAGGGCAGAACCGTGCGGTGAAGGCAGGATGTCGGTTTCCATTTCCAGCGGACGTACTTCATCCAGCTTACGGCCATCGAGACGACGGCTTTCGTCCAGGATCATATTCCTTACGGTATAGTACATCAGGTCTTCGTATACGCGTTTGGCCAGGGCGATGTCTTCTTCCGGAGTTTCTTCGTCGAAAGTAGCCATCAGCTCTTCTTTCAGCGTTTTGAAGGCGCCGCTGCGTTCGTGTTTTCCTGTGCCGGCACGGGAAATTTCCAGTACGCGTGCACCGGCAAACGCTTCTACTTTATTTTTGATCTCCTCGTTTTCGTAAGGAGCGGCAACTTCTCTTTTAGCGGTTACCCCTACTTTGGCACGCAGCTCTTCCTGGGCTTTCACCTGTACGCGGATGGCTTCATGTGCTTTTTCGATGGCAATGATCATATCTTCTTCCTGGCACTCTTTCGCTTCACCTTCCACCATCATGATGTTCTTCTCGGTAGCTGCGATAATGAAATCCATATCGGACTCCTGCAGTTGCGTGGTAGTAGGGTTAACGATAAAGTTACCGTTGATACGGCTTACGCGTACCTCGGAGATAATTTCCTGGATGGGAATATCGGAAACGGCTAAAGCAGCAGAGGCAGCAAGACAAGCCAGTGCATCAGGCTGTACTTCAGGATCGTTGGAAATAAGGTTTACAATAACCTGCACTTCGCAGAAATAGTTCTCAGGGAACAGCGGGCGGAGTGCGCGGTCGATAAGACGGGAGATCAGGACTTCGTAATCGCTGATACGGCCTTCACGTTTGAAGAAGGAACCGGGGATACGGCCCGCAGAAGCGAATTTTTCCTGGTAATCGACAGTCAGGGGAAAGAAAGACTGTCCGGGTTTAGGCTCGGTTGTAGCCACTACGGTTGCCAGCAGGATGGCATTGCCACAGCGTACGGTCACGGCGCCATCGGCCTGGCGGGCAAGTTTGCCTGTTTCGATTGTAACTTCACGTCCATCGTCCAGTTTGAACGATACGGAAATTGGATTCAGCATCATATAGATTTATTTATAGTCATCTTGGGGCTTTGTTTCAGCTTGGTGTCCTTTTGCCCCGAGTATAAAAGGACGGTATTATATAAGAATGTTAGGTATTGCATTGTTCTGGATAACCAGGTTGCTTTGCCGCCTACCGGAAACAGGCGGCGGTCTCCATGATCTTTTCTCCTTTTTTACCCAGCTCAGCGGCGATTTCCCGCGAACCCGTTTCGAGTTTGAAATCGGTAGCGGGCGATTCGCTTAAAGCAGTTATGGCCGCGGCATCGGTTTTGAACCGCAGGTCATAGTGGGTATATACGGCAAGACCGGTCATATACGAAGGCAATACGTCCGTTTCGGCTGTAAGTATGATTATCTTGTCGTTGGCAAGACGCAGATAGGCCTGTTGTCCTTGCTGCACCACATCATCCCGTTTGCCCAGCATAATCACCTTAAAGGCGATAAAACGATTGCCGCCTTTTTGCTCGAAGGTCATGGTCCAGCCCACTTCACGGTTTTTACGCGTATCGATGGTCTGCGGTCCTATTTTCAACGTGGTGCTGCGCAGCTGTTCCTTGCTGAACGCATCGGTTTTATCTACGTCGTACCTGCACTTCTGGGCCATCGTTGCCGTGGTCGCAGCGGTCAGTATCAATAGCGGAAGCAATGCCTGTATCGTCTTTTTAAAGGAAGTTATCATTTTAAAAGGGATTGGGGTATTATGTTTTTATGATGCTCCCGGTACTGCTTCGTAATCTCCGGGCAGTATCTCGATGGCGCTTACCAACTTGCCTTCTCGGTCATAATAGGTATAGGTGATCCGTACGTTATGGTCGCGGAAAAAAGCGGCATTGCCCCCGGTCTGCAAACTACCCAGTACATCGAGCCGGGCCCTTTGTGCAAAAATGGTGGAGTCGAAATCCGCTTTACCATTATTGATCAGGGTAAAGTTGAACCGCAGGCGGGCGCCCGATGCAGAGGCACTGTCGATCCGGATACCACTGGGTGTTACGGCATTGCTTTGCCGGTTAAAGGCATCGGCTTCCTGTTGCAGCCTGGCGGTAACAGCCGGATCTACCGGGCTGCTGCAGCTGCTGATCAGGAGGCCTGCACCAAGCAGGGTAAGGATTGCGGGTCTCTTCATAAGGGACGGGCCGTTTTTATCGTTCATGTTCCGGGGCCGCCGGGCCGTTGCGTTGTTCACGCCGGTCCCGCAGCTTGCGCATATTATGTTTGCTTCGTGTGGTGTTGCCGGTAGTTGCGGCGCAGGCGCCGTTTGGTAATAATTATTACCGGCTCCGGAAAGGGATTGTTATCCCAGACCTATAAACACAAAAAACTATTCCCAACACGTAACCTCGGTTGGGAATAGCATTTATGGAAACCATAATATAATTATTTACGCAAGCCCAGTTTCGCGATCAGCTCACGGTAGCCTTGAAGGTTGGTGCGGCTTAAGTAAGTAAGCAGGCGTTTACGTTGTCCTACCATTTTAATCAGGCCCAGGTTAGAAGAATGATCTTTTTTGTTGCCATTCTTGATGTGAGCAGAAATGTGCAGGATACGCTCTGTCAGCAAAGCGATTTGCCCTTCAACAGAACCAGTATTTTTTTCAGAGCCGCCGTAAGTTTTAAATATGTTAGCTTTTTTAGCGTCTATGGTTGCGTTAGCCATTGTAAATTTCTAATTTTTAAATTCTTCACAAAATAAGGGTGCAAAAGTACGGACTATATTTCAAATTACAAATTTTAAATTCCTGTCCGGGACTAAATCTCCCTTCTTTAACTTTTGGTGCTTGCTTATCCTTTGGAAAGAGCGTTTAATACATCATATTTTGTTATGATGTGGTAGTCGCCGCTATCATCTTTGGCCAGTACGGCGCCATTATCCTTATTGATATAACCGGTCAGTCTTTCGATAGGCGTGTTCATAGCTACTACCGGTATGCCGGTCTCCTGTACGTTCGATACGGCCTGGTCTTTCAGGTTGAGGTCCTGCATCAGTTTTTTGAACAGGCCATGCTGTGATACCGAGCCGGTAATATCATTGCCGGTCTTAACGGGTATCTGTTCGATATCGTATTGCTGCATCAGCTCCATAGCCTGTTGTACGGTCTGTGCGGCATCGATGGTTACCAGGCGGCGGCGGCCCAGGCCCCCGATCAGGTCCTGTACCGTATTTACATCCAGGAAGCCGCGATCCAGCATCCATTCGTCGTTGTATACTTTACCTACATAACGGCTGCCGTGGTCGTGGAAGATCACGACTACCACGTCGTCCTTGGTCAGCTTGCTTTTCAGCTGCTTTAAGCCGGAGAGGGCAGAGCCGGCGGAATAACCTACAAAAATGCCTTCTTCCTTAGCAATACGGCGGGCCATTACGGCGCCATCTTTATCGGTTACTTTTTCGAAATAATCGATCACATCGCGGTCGTAGTTCTCGGGTACAAAATCCTCGCCGATACCTTCGGTAATATACGGATGCACCTCTTTCATATCGATCTCGCCCGTGTTGAACCATTTGGTCAGCAGGGAGCCATAGCTATCGATAGCCCATACCTGGATATCGGGGTTCTGCTCCTTCAGGTACTTACCGGTGCCGGTAATGGTACCGCCGGTACCGGTAGCGACTACCAGGTGGGTTACTTTACCTTCGGTCTGTTTCCATATCTCGGGGCCGGTTTGTTCGTAATGCGCCAGGCGGTTGGCCAGGTTGTCGTACTGGTTTACATACCAGCTGTTGGGTACTTCGGTAGCCAGTCTTTTAGAAACGGAATAATAAGATTTGGGGTCTTCGGGCTCTACATTGGTAGGGCAGATAATCACCTCTGCACCCAGGGCCTTCAGGATATCGGCTTTTTCTTTGGATTGTTTGTCGGTAGTGGTAAAGATACAACGGTAGCCTTTCTGGATGGCGGCCAGGGCCAGGCCCATACCGGTATTGCCGGAGGTGCCTTCGATAATGGTGCCGCCGGGTTTCAGTTTACCTTCAGCCTCTGCTACTTCTACCATTTTAACCGCCATACGGTCTTTGATGGAGTTGCCCGGGTTGAAAAATTCTACTTTGGCATATACCGGGCAGGGCAGGTCGGCTACGGTTTTATGCAGTCGGATGAGGGGCGTATCCCCGATGGTCTCGAGGATATTGTTATAAACTTTTTTATCAGCCGTCATAATTTAGGATAATGTGATTGAGGCGCGAAGTTAAGCAATTTAAGGAAAGGCAGGTATTAAGCCTCCGATAAGCCCCTGAAATGCCTTTTGCAACAAGGCTTTCAGCCTTTACCGAAGAATATGGATATCATTCTGTAATTTGCAGCTTCAATTGCCGGTAGCGTTACCGGTATAAATGCCAAGTTATTGTAACATGGAAAAACCAATTATAGGTATTACTACAGGCGATCTGAATGGCGTAGGACTGGAGCTGATCATCAAGATCTGTTCGGACAGCCGGATGCTGGACCTGTGCACCCCGGTTATTTTTGCATCGAACAAGGCGGTCAATTATTACCGCCGTATCGTTACCGATCATCCTTTCAACTTTGCCAGTACCAAGAGTTTCGACAGCCTTAACCCCAAGCAGACCAATGTGTTTAACTGCTGGGAGGAAGAAGTGGCCATAGCCCCGGGCGAGCTTACCGAAACCGGTGGCAAGTATGCCGTACGCTCTTTGTTGGTAGCGGCCCAATGCCTTAAGGACGGCGAGATCGATGCGATCGTTACCGCACCTATCCATAAAAAAAATACCCAGGGCCCCGACTTTAACTATACCGGGCATACTCCTTTTTTCAAAGATAAATTCGAAGCCAGCGATGTGGTGATGATGTTGTATAACGGCGATTTCAGGGTAGGGTTGGTTACCGAACATATACCCGTGGCCGATGTGGCTACGGCCATTACCCGCGACCTGATCGTACAGAAAGTGAAGATCCTGAAAGATGCACTGGTAAAGGATTTTGGCATTGCCCGCCCTAAAATTGCGATCCTCGGCCTGAATCCCCATGCCGGCGACGGCGGCCTGATCGGTAATGAAGAAGAAACGACCATCAAGCCTGCCATAGAACAGTTGCAGGCCGAAGGCGTACTGGCGTTCGGTCCTTACAGCGCCGATGGTTTCTTCGCCCATCATCAATACCAAAAGTTCGATGCCGTAGTGGCTATGTACCACGACCAGGGACTTATCCCTTTTAAATCGCTGACCAATGGCGAAGGGGTGAACTATACCTGCGGATTACCTGTAGTGCGCACTTCGCCGGATCATGGCGTGGCTTTCGATATTGCCGGTAAAAACATCGCTTCGCCCGACTCTATGCGCGAAGCCATCTACCAGGCAATCGACATCCTGCACCAACGTGCCGAGCATGCCGAATATACCGCCAATCCCCTGCAACGGCAGCGACTGGCCAAAGAACGATAACTAAAACAGGACAAGCCCGGTGGTGCGTAATCAGCAGCAGCCCCGGACCGGCCCGCTGCCGGATGGTCCGAAAAAAACAACATGGAAATTAATAATGCCGCCTACCTCGTAAGCAGTGCCAAAGTAGAGCAGTGCCCCAAGCCCGATCGTCCGGAATATGCCTTCATCGGCCGTTCCAACGTAGGCAAGTCGTCGCTGATCAACCTGATTACCGGTAACAACAAGCTGGCCAAGGTATCCAAGAGTCCCGGTAAAACCCAACTGATCAATCATTTCCTGATCAATGGCGAACGCAATGCCGACCAGCCCTGGTACCTGGTCGATCTGCCCGGTTATGGCTTTGCCAAACGCTCGCAGTCGCAAAGGGTGCAATGGCAGAAAATGATCGCCGACTATTTTCAGAAAAGAGAAAACCTGCTTACCGTATTTGTGCTGATCGACAGCCGGCACAGCCCGCAAAAGATCGATCTCGAATTTTTGCAGGACCTCGGTATATGGGGCGTACCCTTCAATATCGTATTTACCAAAGCCGATAAAAATACCCAGGCCGAAACGGCGAAGAATGTAAGGACCTTCGTAACCCGCATGAAGCAGGACTGGGAGTTTATACCCAAAACTTTTATTACCTCTACCGTAAAACAGTCGGGCCGGAAAGACCTGCTGGCTTATATCGGCGAGCTGAACGCCGATTTCCTGGAGCATGAGGCTGCTGATAAAAGCGTGTAACGCCGATCATTTCAGGCAAGAACATGTTATGATGGGGTTATTTATTGATCCAGCTTCCAAAAGTTCGTACCTAGAATAATTTTGAGGGTTAATTTTAAAATATATTTAAAATTGTTTAAATTTGGTGTATTAATATTTGAATTATTATGCATCCTTATTGTCGGTCTTTAACGGAAAGACTAAGCATTGAACAATTTTTAGAAATAACTTTAAAAGATAACCGGTACAGTGACTATGAATTTGTAAGCAGGATAAGGGCTTGTGAACTAGATCTTCGGGATTACGACAACCATGAAGCATCCACGCTGAACTTTCAGACTCATAGGGATATCAACTACAGGCAGCCTGTCGCAAGAAGAGGGTTGAGAATCCGAATTGTAGAAGAATTGTTCACGCAAACATTTCCAGGTGCAGAAGAAGATATTGTTTTAGGCAATCATGGCGCTATTCCGGAAACAGGTGTTAAAGCCGAAAGGAAAGCTTTTATTTTAATCGGACCGCCTGCATCCGGCAAATCCGGGATTGCATATAAAATAGCCGGAAGTTTTGGCGCAGTTATTCTTGATTCTGATTTCGCAAAAAGGAAATTGCCCGAGTTCAAGCCGAATGCTGGTGGGGCATCGCTGGTTCATGCAGAATCGAGCGCCCTCGTCTGGGGAGAGCAATCTATCGCAGAAATTACACCGCTTGTCGGAAGGTGTTTAGACGCAGGTTATAATGTAATAGCACCAAGAATAGGCAACAAACAACCTGATATTTTAAACCTGGCAAAAGGTTTCCGGGATTCCGGTTATGAAGTTCACCTGACTTTGGTAAGTATTGACCGGCTTGAAGCAACAAAACGGGCGCTAAACCGTTTTACAGAATGTGGCAGGTATGTACCCTTAAGCCTGGTATTTGATGTTTACGGAAACGATCCTATTCTAACTTATTACAGGTTGAAGGAGTATCATAAACATGACTTTAGTAGTTTTGGTAAAATATTGACCGCTGTTCCCATAAATGAGCCTTATAAAGTAATGTACAGCGAGCAAGGCAACCCTGCCGAATTATTCAAATAATCTGAAAAATATGGCTAAAAAAGAAAGAACAACGACCGCCGACGCAAGAACTGCCGTGCAAAAGAGGACCCAGAAAAAGAGGAGAATACTTGAAAAAGATACCTTCTACAAGATATCAAAAGCGATTACCCTGATGGCTGTCGAAGAAGGAGAAGAGGCCGACAATTTCCTCGCTTATGTAAAAAGCCAAAAAAACAGACGTCCCATTACGTCCTATTAAAAGAATAGCATTTCCTTAGTATTCCGCCCCTAATGAGCAATAGTGCATTACAGGGGCTGCCCTCCTTTTTCTCTCCCAAGGTTTCTCCTTCAAAAAAACTTAATATTTTCTAAGGCGCGTAACGCGTCAGGGATCGCTTTTATTGATATTGGGGCTCTCATTTTAAAAAGCCTGCTTAAATAGTTTTGCATGGCTGTTATCTACAGCTTACTTAACTTTAACCTAAAAATGATGGGATACTATATCTTCTCCTATGGTATCGACGCCAACCAGGTGCGGCAGGTGTTTGGCTCTGCGGATGCCGGCCTGATCGAGCGTGTCGAGCAAAACGAAACCTTTCGCGGTTATGCCGAAGACGATTGGGATGACTATGATACCGACCTGGAGCAGGCTTTACAGGATATTGTACGGGGCAATACCCTGCACGATAGCGCCAACCACATTTATGGTTATGCCTTGATCGGTATTTGCGCCACGCTGGGCAAGGAATTGCCGCATACGCAGGAGATCAAACTCGGTTACGAAACCGACTTTATCAATATGGCGCTGGCCGATGATTTCGGGTTTAAGGATTTTTCGATCGAGGATATACTGTTCCGCGAGCATAGCGCCGGCTTCCCGATACCAGCCATAAGCGACTGGCCGCTGATCGGCCTGCTGAAATACGAGGAACTGTTGCAGTTGAAAGAAAAACTTGATGCCGCGGTAATCACGGAGGAGCAAATCGATAAGCTGACGGCTTCGGAGGAAGAGGAAGAAGAAGAAAAGGGTTATGCTTACGAACACATCAGGGGCATACAGGAAAACATCGATTACTGTATCCGCCAGAAGCTGGATCTTATTTCATTTTGTCATTAATTCCCGGTATTTGCTCAGTTTGCCAAAATGCTGCTGTGTGGCAGCCCGAGCGCGAGCCCAATAACCATTGGCGCAACTGGGAATCCGGATCGTTCTGGTAAATAATAAGAGGAATAACATATGAATAAAGGCCTGCAGCGAGCTGCAGGCCTTTATTGTAACAAAAATCTTTTTTTATTCCCACTCGATCGTTGCAGGAGGTTTGCTGCTGATATCGTATACCACGCGGTTAATACCTCTTACATTATTGATAATATCGTTGGAAACTTTGGCCAGGAACTCGTAAGGCAGGTGTGCCCAGTCGGCTGTCATACCATCTACCGAAGTAACGGCGCGGAGCGCCACCGTAAATTCGTAGGTACGTTCGTCGCCCATTACACCTACGCTCTGTACCGGCAATAATATGGTGCCGGCCTGCCATACGCGGTCGTATTCGCCGGTATCGCGGAGCAACTGGGTATAGATGGCGTCGGCATCCTGCAGCATGGCTACCTTTTCAGGGGTAATAGCGCCCAGTATCCTGATGGCCAGGCCCGGTCCGGGGAAGGGGTGGCGTTTCAGGAAAATATCGTCGAGCTGCAGTTCTCTGCCGGCGCGGCGTACCTCGTCTTTAAACAGGAAACGCAGCGGCTCGATCAGGTCCATCTGCATTACGTCCGGCAAACCGCCGACATTGTGATGGGATTTGATCGTAACAGAAGGTCCGTTAACAGAAACCGATTCGATAACATCCGGATAGATGGTACCCTGGCCCAGGAATTTTACACCGGTCAGCAGCTGCGCCTCTTCCTGGAAGATGTCGATAAACAGGCGGCCGATGATCTTACGCTTACGCTCCGGGTCGCTAACGCCGTCCAGCTCGTCATAGAAGCGCTTTTTGGCATCTACGCCTTTAACGTTAAGTCCCAGGTGCTTGTACCCTTCCATTACCTGCTCAAACTCGTTTTTGCGCAACAGGCCGTTGTCTACAAAAATACAGTACAGGTTCTCGCCGATCGCTTTGTGGATCAGTGTGGCGGCTACCGTGGAGTCTACGCCTCCGCTCAGCGCCATCACTACTCTTTCAGCGCCTACTTTCGCTTTAATAGCGGCAATAGACTCTTCCACAAACGCAGCAGGGGTAAAGCTCTGTTCGCAACCGCATACATCTACCACAAAGTTTTTGATGATCTGCCGGCCCTCGGTACTGTGGGTAACCTCGGGGTGGAACTGGATCCCGTAAACCGGGTGCGGGTAGTTGTTGGCCTTATAAGCCGCTACGGGTATGCTGGACGTGGTGGCCAGCAGGGTAAAGCTTTCCGGCAGCTCTTTTACAGAGTCGCTGTGGCTCATCCATACCTGTGTGTCTTCTGCAACGGTGTTGAAGAGGGTTTCCTTGGTCGCGAAATGCAGGTGGGCCCTGCCATACTCGCGGCTGTTGGACTGGGCTACATGGCCGCCGTTTTGCTGTGCGATAAGCTGTGCGCCATAGCAAACACCCAGTACGGGTACTTTGGCCGCCAGTTCCGCGATGTCGGGCTTGGGGGCCGCGGCATCATTTACCGAAAAAGGGCTTCCGGAAAGGATCACACCCTTGACATCGGGTGTAAAAGTTACCGGTTTAAGGCAGGGAAGAATTTCGCAATAGATATTCAGCTCACGGATACTGCGTGCGATGAGCTGGGTATATTGGGAACCAAAATCGAGGATAATTATTTTTTCGGTCATTGTACTAAAAAGGTAAATGGTTAATTGTAGACTATTACAGGTCGCGGTCCGACGGTAACGTACAATTAAGCTTCAGCGGTCGGGCCGCCGAAAGAGAAAGGCAGGTTGTTGGCTTGCTCCTGGTCTTTGATAACGCCGTTCTGTGCTTCGTAACGTTTAACGTTATCGATCAGGGCGCGCATCAGTTTCTTGGCATGCTGCGGGGTCATTACCACGCGTGATTTTACTTTGGCTTTAGGTACGCCGGGCATTACGTTAACGAAGTCGATCACGAATTCAGCAAAAGAATGGGTGATGATAGCCAAGTTGGCATAGGTACCGTCTGCAATTTCTTCAGTCAGTTCGATGTTGATTTGTTGCTGATCTTCGGGATGTTGATTTTCCATTAGTGTGAATTGTTTTATAGATTGTAAAAGAGGGCACAAAGGTAAATGATTATTACGGAGAAAAGAAGCACGATAACAGGGCAGGAGCGTGCTGCTTAAGAAATGTTAATTAGTGTGATATTTTCCCATGAAATAATAATTAATTATTTGTGTTGACTATCTTGGAACATGAACCATTCGTTTATCCGGAAATACCTGCCTGTAATCATCGGTGCGACTTTGTACTTGTTTACATTAGGGTATTTCCAGGTGGTACTGGCCTGGATATGCCTGGTGCCGTTGTTCCTCCGGTTAGACACTTATTCGCGCAAAACAGCCTTTTGCGCCGGGGCAATTTTTGGACTGATTGTTGGTATCGTGGCCCTATACTGGTTACCGCTTACGGTATTCAGTCTCTCCAACGGGTCGCTGCTGCAAAGTATACTGATGGCTATACCCGTCATCGCTATCCCGGTCGTTTATTATGGTTTGATCCTGCTCGCGTTTTCGCTGCTTCGAAGAAAATCCAGGTGGCTATGGACCAATGCCTTGATCCTGGCCGCTATATGGACGATAGGGGAATGGTTGCTGGCCCTGGTGTTTGCCGGCATGCCCTGGCTCTCCTTTGGCGTAGGCAGCATACTGCTGGGTAACCTGTATGCTATCCAGCCAGCGGCATTCGCGGGCATTTATATCCTGCACTTCGCCGTAGTTTTTGTCAATTACCTGTTTGCTCATTTTATAGCCCGTAAACAATGGCGGGCGCTGGTCCTGCCGGTTGGTGCCGCAGCCGTTTATATGGCTGCCGGCTATGGTATATGGTACGCCTACTGTGCGCAGGCCCTGAAGCCTGAACGGCAGGTATCGGTAGTTGTGTTGAGCGGCAATATTCCCGCAACGCTCGCATGGAACGAAGCGAACGGCAGTATGCTGGCCGCACGCCTGCTCAGGCTCAACGAACAGGCCCTGAAGGCGAAGCCGGACATTGTGCTGTGGCCCGAATCGGCCGTGCCCTGGACCTATAGCCCCGGTGACGATTTTATAAAGGAAGTGGTGAAATCCTCGGCGCAATCGCCGGGTACCTGTCATATTATCGGCATGGCTACCTATCTCAACAGCCACGAAAATTATAACTCCGCGTACAGTCTCCTGGCCGATGGCCGTGTAACCGGGCGCCACGATAAGTACCACCTGGTCAGTATGGCCGAAAAGCCGCTTTCGATCGGCTCCTTATCCTTTTTTAAAGACGAAGCGCTCACTTATTGCCGGGTGGGCAGGGAGGGTACCGTATTGCCTACGCCGGGCGGGAAAGCCGGGGTGCTGATCTGCAGCGAAGTGATGGCGCCTGGCGCTGCCAGGGCCGCGGTGGCTCATGGCGCACAATTCCTGGTAAGCCTGAGTAACGATGCCTTGTTCGGCTCGGCAAGAGGGCCGATCAACCAGCAGTTTTACCGCAACCGGTTGCGGGCCGTAGAAACCCGTAAAGATATAGCCGTAAGCTGCAATATGGGTACTTCGGGTAAAGTAGCTGCCTCCGGCGAAATGATAACTTTTGAGGATACAGAAAACGGCATTGCCGAAAGTGTACAACTTGTACCCAACGACTACCAACCTACCCCGGTCTGTTATGGTACTGTGTTTTTAGGCTCCCTGGTTGCTGTGCTCCTACTGTCCATTGCATATAATCCATCCGATTCTTAACCCATTAAACGTAAAACTGCATGAGATTACCTTTACTTTCTTTTTTATTCTTCCTGTTGTCGGGTGCTGCGCAGCTCTATGCCACCACTTCGCCCAGTATGGGGCAAAAGCAGTACCGCTGGCGCAATAACGACGGCAGCGAATCGGCAGCCACCTGGCGGGCGGCCGTCAATACGGCGGTAACGATTACCAGCAGCGCCGACATCCTGCGGCTGCGTATAGAACTGGCCAATACCGGTACCGCAGCGGCTACGGTTACCGAAACCCTGGAGTACTCTGCAAACGGGGGCACTACCTGGACGATCATGAACACGCCAGCCACCAACGCGTTTACCTACCAGACCAGCACCTTCGTAACCAATGGCGCGGCCACCACCAACCAGATGGGAACCGGCACTGCGGGTACCTTTGCTGCCGGCCGCATCGTAAGCAACCCGGGTACGGCGGCTACCCTGGCCGACGGCGCCCGCACCGAGTACGAATGGGTAATAACGCCTACGGCCAATATCGTACCGGGTACTACCTATACCTTCCGTTCTACCGGGCAGCAGGCTACGCCTACCGTTTATCCCACGCTTACCATGGCGGTGGTAGCCTGTACAGGCACGCCCACGGCGGGTACGACCAATGCCGCCGCCACCTCGCTGGTATGCGGCAATACCACGCAGCTTAGTCTCAGCGGCAATACGGTATCTACCGGTATCAGCTACCAATGGCAGTATAATGTAAGCGGCACCTGGGTCAACTTCGGTACCAATGCCAATACACAAACCTCGCCACCGGTTACGGCAACCTCCACGCAGTTTCGTTGTATGCTTACCTGTACCAGTACCGGCGGAGGCAGCGCGGCTTCGGCGCCGGTTACCGTACTCACCACACCGCCGCCGCTCAATATCGGCAACGATACCACTATTTGTCCCGGTGTAACCTATGTGATCGATGCGGGCGCTAATCCCGGCGGTACCTATCTCTGGAATACCGGCGCCACCACGCAAACCATTACAACCGGTGCTGCGGGTATCTATTCCGTATTAGTAACCCGTGCCAATGGTTGTAACCTTTCCGATTCCCGTACCATTACCGCCGGTGTGGTACCGCAAAACAACCTGCCCGCCACTACCGATCTTTGCGAGGGCGAAACGGCCAACCTGAACGCCGGCAATACAGGCAGCACCTTCCTGTGGAGCCCGGGCGGCGCTACTACGCAAACGATCAATGTAACTACGGGCGGTACCAAATCGGTAGCGATAAAGAGCAATACGGGCTGTATGCTCAACAGCAGCACGAATGTAGTAATGCGTCCCCTGCCGGTCGTTAACCTCGGCGTGGATACCAATATCTGCATCGGTGCGCAGATCGTGCTCGATGCCGGTAACCCGGCCCATACCTATTTATGGACGCCCACC
The DNA here is from genome assembly GCF_003014535.1 of Taibaiella chishuiensis. Classification (GTDB taxonomy): domain Bacteria; phylum Bacteroidota; class Bacteroidia; order Chitinophagales; family Chitinophagaceae; genus Taibaiella; species Taibaiella chishuiensis. Next base: position 148,841 of record NZ_PYGD01000009.1, read on the forward strand.
GGCGCTACCACGCAAACGATCAATGTAACAGATTCCGGTACGTATCATGTTTCGGTTAAGACGGCTTACGGCTGCGAAGCCACCGACAAGAAGCATGTCGGCTTTTTGCCTGCGCCTTATGTGCAGGGCTTCAATTTTATCCCTCTGTTTTACGAAAACCTGGGCAAGGTAAAGTTTGTAGCGCTTAACCCGGGCAGCACGATTACGGGCTACCTCTGGGACTTTGGCGATGGCAGTCCTGCCTCTACCCAGGTGGAGCCGGTACATACCTATGCAGCAGCGGGGCACTACACGGTGTCGCTTAAAGTAACCAACGAGTGCAGTACGTATACCACGAGCCTGGTTATCCATGTCGATAATATAACCGGGATCAGCATACCGGAGACCGAAGCGGCCAGTGTATCGCTGTTCCCCAACCCTTCGCGCGGGTCGCTGGTTATAGAAAGCCGGGACGCAGCGCTGCAGCTGCAGTCGGTAAAGCTGATCAATATGGTTGGCGCCGTAGTGTACGAGCAAACCCTGAAGGGCAGCAGGCAGCAATTACAGGTCGGACACCTGCCTTCGGGTATTTATTCGGTATACCTGCTGACCAATAAAGGGCCATTGGTCAGAAAACTGGAATTGCAGCACTAGCAGGCTGTGCGTATAAATTATGATAAAGGTCTGTATGCCGTCGCTGTTGGCGGGAGTATACAGATCTTTATCCTTCATTTTGAAATAAACATAAATAATTCCACATATTCATGTGGGAGAAGCAAACGTTTTGCCGGTTTAGAGCGGTCTTTAATTTTGGGCTTACTACAATTTGTCGGAATTTGGATTATTTTTAAGCTCTATATCTCTAAATCGGTTAAATATGAAAAGAAAATTACTCATTGCAACATTGTTTGCATTGGGGTCCTATACGGTTGATGCCGCCTATGTGCCGGTTACCGTTACCGGCTTTAATGCGGATGTGATTGTAAATGGCACAGGTACTTCAAATGCGACTTCCAGCAACGATGTCGATGGTGTAAACTACTGTTTTGTAGCTGTAGGTTGGCAATTCAGCTCGTCGAATACGCCCATTACCACCGGGCTTCCCACTACAGGGTTAATCACCAGCACCAATACCACAGGGCTTACTTACCAGCTGGCGAGTTATTCGGACGTGAACTCGTTGCGGCTTAATACCGCAACACCGGCTTCACTTACCGTGACAACGCCCATGGCCGCGCAAAACCTGTTTGTACTGGCTACGTCCGGCAGCGGGGCTTGCGTAATGACGGCGCAGGTCAATTTTACAGATGGTACCAACCAGCAGGTTACCAATATTTCCGTAGGCGACTGGTACGGTGGTTCGCCTTACGAGATCGGGCAGATCGGCCGTATCCTCAGAAACACCACGTCCACCACGATCGAAACCGCGACCAATGGTCCGCGTCTCTACCGTTATACCCTGGCCATATCCACGGCTAATCAATCCAAATTAATTTCCAGCATACAATTTACCCGTACCTCCGGTCCCGGTGTTCTGAATGTTTTTGCGGTAAGTGCAGAAGCCAATGTTTCCTGCCCTGCGCCTACAGCGCCTAATGTTACCGGTATTACCACCACCTCCGCCATACTCAACTGGACCCAGGCCGGTACCGCTACCACCTGGCAGATCCGCTATGGTGCACCACCGCTCAATACCAGCACCGGCGGTACTGCGGTTATCACTACCACTAAACCCTTCACGTTGAGCAGTCCGCCGCTTACAGCCAATACCACTTACGAGTTTGCGGTAAGAGCGATATGCGGCGCCGGCGATACCAGCCTCTGGTCGCCTATTACCAGCTTTACTACAGCCTGCGTAGCGCCTACTGTCGCCACCAAAGCAGATAGCTTCAATTGCGGTACCGGTGCAGTAGTACTGAAAGCCACGGCCTCTACCGGCGGCACCATTAACTGGTATGCCAATGCTACCGGCGGCGCGATCCTGACTTCCGGCAATACCTTTACCACGCCTTCGCTCACGACGACCACAACCTATTATATCGCCGCTGCTGCAGGTACCTGCGAGAGCACGCCACGCCAGGCTGTGGTGGCCACCATCAGGCCTATACCCATCGTAAATATCGGCAACGATACCACCATTTGCCCGGGTATAACGTATACCATGAATGCAGGCAATGCCGGTGCTACCTATCTCTGGAATACCAATGCCACCACGCAATCCATATCGGTAAACCAGGCCGGTAATTACTCTGTACTGGTAACGCTGAATGGCTGTAACGGCTCCGATGCGCGTACGATTACCAATGGTGTGGTGCCGCAAAACAACCTGCCTGCCACTACCGATCTTTGCGAAGGCGAAACCGCCAACCTGAATGCAGGCAACAGCGGCAGCACCTTCCTGTGGAGCCCGGGCGGCGCTACTACCCAAACCACCAATGTAACCACCGGCGGTACCAAATCCGTAACGATTAAGAGCACTACCGGTTGTGTTATTACCAGCAATACCAATGTGATTATGCGTCCGCTGCCGGTAATAGCCTTAGGCCCGGACACCAGCATCTGCGAAGGCGCTACCATTGTGCTCGACGCCGGTAACCCTACCTATAACCATCTCTGGACACCGGGTTCGGCCACCACGCAAACGCTGAACGTAACGGACTCGGGTAAATACTCGGTAACCGTAACTACGCCTTATAATTGTGTAAGCACTGCCGAACGCCATGTGGCCTTCCTGCCCTCGCCGCGCGTAGAAGGCTTTAACTTTATCCCGCTGTTTTACGAAAACCTGGGCAAGGTTAAATTCAACCCGCTGAATCCAAGATCGGTAGAAAGTTACCTCTGGGATTTTGGCGATGGCACAGCTACATCGACGCTCACCAGCCCGACACATACCTATGCCGCCAGCGGTTACTATACCGTAACGCTGAAGGTATTCAACGGCTGCTCGCAATACGAGACCAGCCTGCTGATCCATGTAGACAATGCAACGGGCATCGTAACCCTGGGCAAAGACGAAGCTAACGTGATCCTGTATCCCAATCCTGCCAACGGTTTCATTAACCTGGAAAACCGCAGTACGGACATCAGGCTGCAAGAAGTAACCGTATTCAACACCCTGGGTGCAGTGGTGTATAAAGCACAGCTTAGCGGCAACCGCAGCCAGCTGCCAACCAGCCGGTTTGCAGCCGGTATCTACTCCCTGCGTATCCTTACCGATAAAGGTTTTGTAGTACGCAAATTTGAAGTACGCCGTTAATCCGACCGGAATATAACGTAAAGGGCAGCCGCTGATCTCCGTGATCAGCGGCTGTCTTTTTTTATAATTTTTTAATAAAGATGAGGCTATAAAGATTGATAATTTTACCGCAGGGTAAAATGCGCTAATTTTAAGGATACAAACAGCTTAACAGAATCAATATATGAAGACAAAGTCAGAGATCGTAAATAACTGGCTGCCCCGCTATACCGGGCTTGAGTTGAAAGACTTCGGGAGGTATATCCTGTTGTGTAACTTTTACCGCTACATCGAACTATTTGCCCAGATGCACGATGTGCCGGTGGTAGGCCTCGATAAGCCCATGCCCTGTGCCACGGCCGACGGTATTACCATTATCAACTTCGGAATGGGTAGCCCGGGCGCCGCTACCATTATGGACCTGCTCTCGGCCATCGAACCTGAAGCGGTACTGTTCCTGGGCAAATGCGGCGGCTTAAAGAAGAAGAATAAAGTAGGCGACCTGATCCTGCCGATTGCCGCGATACGTGGCGAAGGTACCAGTAACGACTACTTCCCGCCCGAAGTGCCCGCCCTGCCTTCGTTTGCCTTGCAAAAGGCCATTTCGACCACGATAAGGGACTATGCCCGCGATTACTGGACCGGAACCTGTTATACCACCAACCGCCGCGTATGGGAACACGACGAAGAATTTAAGGAGTACCTGAAACGTCTGCGTGCTATGGCGATCGATATGGAAACAGCAACGATTTTTACCACCGGTTTTGCCAATAAGATCCCTACCGGCGCGCTGTTACTGGTATCCGATCAGCCGATGATACCCGAAGGCGTAAAGACATCGAAAGGGGATGCGCGGGTAACCAAAAACTTTGCCGAACTGCACTTAAGGATCGGTATCGACTCGCTGAAACAATTGATCAATAACGGGCTTACGGTAAAGCACCTGCAGTTCTGATCCCGCGAACGGGTTAAAGATATACCGAGTCCGGCAGGCTGGCAATCAGGCCATGCTCTTTCGCCTTGCTGAATAGGGTATCTACCGCCTTGCGGCCTTCCTCGCCCAGGGACGTCGAGTATTCGTTGACATAAAGGTCGATATGCTTACGCATAACGGCTTCTTCCATCTCCTGCGCATTATCGGTAATAAAAGCCGAAAGTTGCGGGTATTGTGCCCAGCTTAGTTCCAGGCTTTTCCGGATCATCGTTTCTATTTGCTTCGCCGTTGCTTCGGGTATATCCCTGCGGATGCAGATGCCGCCCAGTGGTATGGCCGAACCACTTTCTTTTTCCCACCAGTCGCCCATATCGATCAGCTTGTCCAGTCCCCGCTGGTGATAGGTAAAGCGACTCTCGTGGATGACCAGGCCGCAATCATAAGTGCCGTCGAGCACCGCCTGTTCGATCTCGCTGAACAGCACTTCCGTTTTATCTTTTGCACCCGGGAAAGCCAGGCTGAACAAGAGGTTGGCCGTGGTATGCACACCAGGGATCGCAATCTTAGCGGTTTCCAGGAACGCAGAAAGGTCGGCAAAGCTATTCAAAGCCTTGCCGGGTTTGCAGATCAGCAGCGGGCCTACGCCACGCCCCAGGGCGCTGCCGCTGTCGAGCAGCCGGTAGCGGTCCGATACGTGCAGAAAGGTATTATAGCTTAATTTAGTAATGGCCAGCTTGCCCTCAAATGCCCACTGGTTCAGGGTTTCCACATCTTCCATTACATAATCGAAACGGAAGCCGCCGGTATCCATTTTCTGGTTTACCAGGGCATCGAAAATGAATGTGTCGTTGGGGCAGGGGCTGAAGCCCAGGGATAACGTGGTTATTGCCGTATCCGGGGCAGTAAAATCGGGCATAATACAGGATTGTAGCTGCAAATTTAGGATTTTAGGCAGAGGAATACTGGCCGATTCTGCATAAATAAATTTACATTTGCATAGAGAAAAACACCCGTTGTTGTTACCGGAAAGTGTTATTAATACCCAAGGTATTTTATGAAAATAATTATTGCGATAGATGGTTTTTCTTCCTGCGGGAAGAGTACCCTGGCCAAGGAGCTGGCCGAACAGCTGCACTATACGTTTATCGATACCGGCGCCATGTACCGGGCCATTACCCTGTACCTGATCCGCGAAAATGTTTCGCTTAAAAACGTGGAAGAGATCAACGAAGCACTGAAGAATATCCATTTACATTTTGAAACGCACCCCGAAACCGGTAAATCGGAGATTTATCTCAACGACGAAAACGTGTCCCGCCATATCCGCGATATGATCGTTGCCGATAAGGTAAGCGAAGTAGCTGCCATTAAAGAAGTGCGCACCTTTGCCGTGGCCCAGCAGCAAAAAATGGGTAAACGTAAAGGCCTGGTAATGGATGGCCGTGATATCGGTACCGTTGTGTTTCCCGATGCGGAACTGAAAATATTTATGACCGCCGACCCCGAGATCCGCGTAAAACGCAGGTTCCAGGAGATGTATGCCATCAATCCCGATATTACCCTCGACGAAGTAAGGCATAACCTGGAGTTGCGCGATTATATCGACAGCAACCGCGAAGAGAGCCCCCTGCGCCGTGCCGATGATGCCCGCCTGCTGGACAACAGCGAGATGACGCGCGAGGCGCAGCTGAAACTGGCCCTGCAATGGGTGGCCGAAGCCAAGGTGGCGAACGAAGAGAAGACGCCTGCATGAAATGCTAAAACGAACGGTAAACATTCATAAAGAAAGCCCCGCTGATTCGATCAGCGGGGCCTTTTGTTATATACTGCCGGTGATTAATCCACCCAGTCGCAGATAAAAATATTGGTATCGTGCGTGCCGCCGTTATTGCGGTTGGAGCTAAAGATCAGTTTTTTGCCATCGGGCGAGAACATCGGGAAGGCATCGAAGCCATTGTCGCGGGATATCTTTTCCAGGTTGTTACCATCGAGGTCTACGATATAGATATTGAAGGGGAAGCCGTGTTTGTACTCGTGGTTCGAAGCAAAAATAATGTGCTTGCCATCAGGGGTAAAGTTAGGCGCCCAGTTGGCCTGGCCCAGGCGGGTGATCTGTTTTACATCGCTGCCGTCGGCATTGGCGGTAAATACTTCCATTTGAGTGGGCATTACCAGGCCTTGTTTCAGCAGGTCTTTGTAGGCATCCAGCTCTTCGCCGGGCTGGGGGCGGGATGCGCGCCATACGATCTTGCTGCCATCCGGCGAAAACCAGGCGCCGCCATCGTATCCGGGGGCATCGGTAATCTGTTTTACATTGCTGCCGTCGATATCCATGGTATACAGGTCGAGGTCGCCGTTGCGCATCGAGGTAAAGATAATCTTATCGCCTTTAGGAGATACAACGGCCTCGCCATCGTAGCCCGGTTCGTTGGTCAGCTGTTTTACGATCTTACCATTCAGGTCGGCTACAAATATATCGTAACCCTCGTAGATGGGCCATACGTACTTCTTGGTTACATTGCGATCGGGCACCGGCGGACAATCGGCGCTGGCCAGGTGGGTAGAGGCATACAGCACATGCTTGTTGTCGGGCATAATATAGGCGCAGGTCGTGCGGCCTTTGCCGGTGCTTACCAGTTTGGGTTTAAAGGCTTCCTTAGCCGATTTAGGCAGTACGGCATAAAAGATCTGGTCGCAGGGTACGCCGTCTTTAGGTGCGGTGCGTTGGAAGGAAATAGCCTTGCCGTTATTGCTGAAATAAGCTTCCGCATTATCGCCGCCAAAAGTAAGCTGGCGGATATTTTTGAAATGTTTTTCACCGGGAAAGGTAAGACCGGTTTCGGATTTCGTCTGCGGTTGCGCAAAAACGCTGCAGCTGATCATACTCACGCTGCAAAGCATAGCTAATTTCTTCATGCAAATAAAAATTTTTGCAAAGGTAAGTTATACCATGCAGGGCCGGGCCATACGGGCATAAAAAAAGCCTTCCCGCTGGGGGAAGGCTTTCTTATATTGTTGCAGCAATTACGCTTGCTCTTTCAGTTGTTTGATACGCTCTTCTTTATCTTCTTCGATCCTTAAAGAATCGCTCTTGTCGAGGTCAACCAGTACCGGCGCCGCAACGAAGATGGAAGAATAAGTACCGGCCAGTACACCGATCGCCATCGCGAAGGCAAAACCACGGAGGGCTTCACCACCGAAGATGAACAGGATCACGGCGGTCAGGAATACCGTAAGCGATGTCATAATGGTACGGCTCAGGGTATCGTTGATCGCGTGGTTAACGATCTCTTTCTTGTTACCGTTCGGATCCTTACGGAAGTATTCCCTTACACGGTCAAACACGATCACGGTATCGTTCATCGAGAAGCCGATTACGGTCAGTACCGCAGCGATAAAGTGCTGGTCGATTTCGAGTGCGAAAGGCACGATATCTTTAAAGAAGGAGAACACCGCCAGGGTAATGGCCACGTCATGCACCAGGGCCACGATGGTACCCATAGAGTACTGCCATTTACGGAAACGTACAAAGATGTAGATAAAGATCGCCAGTACCGCTACTGCAGTTGCCGTTACGGCACCTTTCTTCAGGTCGTCGGAGATGGTCGGTAATACGGTCTGCGTGCTCTGTACATATTTGGTGGCAAAGGTGTTCAGGTCTACATTGGCAGGGATGAAATGTTCTGCTTTCAGACCGTCATACAGTTTGCCCAGTACTTCGCTTTCCACCTGGGGACCGGATTTTTCAATCATGTAATCGGTAGTGATGTTCAGCTGGTCACTTACACCGATCTTTTTCACCACAGGGTATTTACCCAGGTGGGCGTTTAATTTTTCCCTTACTTCCGTTTCTTTCTGAGGCTGGTCAAATTTGATGGTATAGCTACGGCCACCGTCAAACTCCACACCATAGTCGAAACCATGGATCAGGGAAGCGAAACCGGCAATGATCAGGATCGAAGAGATCACATAGGAGATCTTACGTTTCTCGATAAAGTGGAATTTCGCTTTCTGGAAGATAGACTTGGACAGGCCGGTGAAGTATTTGAAGTGACGGCCACGACGCATGTAGATGTCGGTGATCAGGCGGGATACGAGGATACCGGTGAACAGGGACAGTAACAGGGCAATGATCTGTGTAGTGGCAAAACCTTTGATCGGGCCGAGACCGAACACCAGCAGTACTACTGCTGTGATCAGGCTGGTGATGTGACCATCGAGAATAGGTGCATAGGACCTGCGGTAACCTTTGCTAACGGCTTCTTCGTAAGTGTCGCCGAGTGCAAGCTCTTCCTTGATCCTTTCAAAGATAATTACGTTGGTATCTACCGCCATACCGATACCCAGTACGATACCGGCGATACCGGCCATAGTGAGCGTAGCGCCAAGGTTAGACAGTACGCCGAAGGTAAACAGCATGTTGAGGATGAGGGCGATGTTGGCTACGATACCACCGGTATTGTAGTACACGATCATCAGCACGAAGATCACGAGGAAGGCTACGATAAACGACTCGATACCACCATCGATAGATTCCTGGCCCAGGGTAGGACCTACAACCTGCTCCTGTACGATTTTTGCAGGGGCTTCCAGTTTACCGGTCTGCAGGATATTGGCGAGGTCGGTACCATCTTTCGCGGTAAAGTTACCGGTGATGGAAGAAGTACCGCCGTTGATTTCGTTCTGTACGGTAGGGGCAGAGTATACAAAGTCGTCGAGGGTAATAGCGATTGGCTTACCGATATTGGCTTTGGTCAGGCGGGCCCACAGTGCGGTACCCTGCTGGTCCATTACCAGTTGGATCTCGGCTTTGCCATTTTGCTGGTAGTCGAATTTAGCGCTCTTAACGCGGTCGCCTTCCAGTTTGGCATCATCGCTGCCGTTTACGGTTTTGATCGCATAAACGCCATAAGGTACGCGGGGATCGTTTTTCTTATCGGCAGTAACACCAGGATACTCACCCAGCAGGAATTTGATATTGGAAGGGAACTGGTTCTTAACGACATCCAGTTTCAGGTATTCCATCAGCTTATTCGCATCTTTTTTCATTACCGCACCTACGATCACGGCGTCTACAAACTGGCCGGATTGCATATCTACGATAGGCTGCATGATTGAGAACAGATCATCTTCTTTTTTATCACCGATTGCAGCAGGTGATTGGGCAGCGCCCTTAGAAGTGTCGTCTTTGGCCAGCAGGCTGCTTAAGCTACCGGTATCAGTAGTGGCAGGAGCTGCCGCTGCTACTTTGCCGGTATCTGTTTTACCGGTATCTGCTTTAGCTACTACGGCAGTATCTTTTGGCGCTTCGGCCTTACCGCCTTTCAGGTAATTTTTCAGTACGGTATTGGCTTTGATCAGGTACTGTGCCATTTCCTGGTTGGTAGCTACTTCCCAGAACTGCAGTTTGGCTGTAGCCTGGAGGTATTTACGTACGGACTCGGGGTTTTTAACACCGGCCAGTTCCACGGTAATGATACCCTTGTTCTCGTCGAGGTTAATGCTTGGCTGGGATACGCCGAATTTATCGATACGTTTGCTCAGTACGTTGTAGGTACGTTTGATGGCTTCTTTGGCTTCGGCACGGATCACGGAAAGCACCTGCTCGTTGCTGGAGCTCAGGGTGATCTTGGGTTGCGATGCCTTAGTGAACAATACTGCCAGTTTACCGTTAGGATTTACCTGCTGGTAGGCTTGTCCGAAGAGCTTCACAAAGTCGGCCTCGCTGTTGGCTTTCATGCGTACAGCTTCGGCGATAGCGCGCTGCAGGCCCGGATCTTTGGGGTTATTACTCATGGATTCTACCAGACCGTCCAGCCCGACTTCAAGCGTTACGCTCATACCTCCCTGGAGGTCGAGACCCAGCTGCAGTTCTTTTTCTTTAACCTCCTGGTAGGTATATTTCATACCCAGGAAGTTAAACACGGTTTCACCGCGAAGACTGTCGGTAATGTGCTGGTAGGCTTTGTCGAGCAGCAGTTCCCGGTCAACGCCTTTAGCGTCGGGCGCGGTACTGTTGACAAACTTCTCTGACTGAGCGTTTACTTTTTTCTCAACGTTATGGCCGATGAAGGTGAATGAGAGCCGCCATAACGAAAAGAGGATCAGGGCTGCGGTAAAAAATTTTACCATTCCTTTAAGCTGCATAGGTAATCTGTTAGATCAGTAATGAAATTTTTTGAATAAGTTCGCAAAGATAGTATTTAATTATAAAAAAATTAGCAATGATTTTGGATGCTGTTTTTTGGAATAATTACATATTTATCGTATTGTAGAAAAAGGTAAAACAAGTGTTTTATTTGCATAATCTGAGCACTTTTTTGTTACTTATTTTTAAATTAATATTGCCGGTATATGCGCACTCCTTCTGGCTTTTACCGTTTACTCCCCCTGTTGCTCCTTCTTTTTTTTGCGGCCTGCAGTCCCCGGCTCGAGGAGCGTGGACGGGCGTCTTATTATGCAAAATCGTTCCAGGGGCGTAAGACGGCCAATGGCGAAACCTTCCGCCAGGGCAGGCGTACCGCAGCTCATAAGACCCTGCCTTTCGGCACAAAGGTTAGGGTGACGAACCTGAAAAACGGGAAAACGGTTAAAGTAAGGATCAACGACCGCGGGCCTTTTGTAAGCGGCCGGGTAATCGACCTCAGCCGCAAAGCCGCGCGCAGACTGGGTATGCTCGATGATGGCGTGGCCGAAGTAAGGCTCAGCTACAAGAAGAAAAAGTAGTGGGGGAGCATCGGGCGGGCATAAAAAAGTCCCGGCATAACTGCCGGGACCAGACAAATATTTCCAGTTTGGGAATTAGTCTTTTTTCGCGTAACGCTTTTTGAACTTTTCGATACGGCCGGCAGTATCAATGAACATAGATTTACCGGTGTAGAAAGGGTGTGAAGTGTTGGAGATCTCCACTTTGATCAGCGGATACTCGTTACCATCTTCCCAGGTAATGGTTTCACGGCTGGGAGCAGTAGAACGCGTAATGAATGTGTGGTCGTTAGACATGTCTTTGAACACGACTAAACGGTAATTTTCAGGATGAACACCTTTTTTCATTATTGAAATATTTTTAGAGCATGGTTTCTAATCATGCGTAAATAAGGCTGCAAAGGTAACATTATTTTTAATTGCGGCAAAAAAATATACATGCCCCCGGCGGGGCCCAGGCTATGTCCCGCCCGCTACAGCCGCAGAATGACTATCTTTTCGGGCTTAAAATAATAAAATAGTAATAAGTTCGTTCTGATAACTTAGTACCTTTGCTCCTCAAATCAAAAATTGTCCATGACGCGTTCTTTCGTTATATCCGTAGTTGTCGCAGCGCTTTTACTTGCCGGTCTTGTTTTTTACCTGCACAGCCAGAACCCTGCCTACGATATGACCTCCCTGATGATTGGTAATGCCATCCTGGCTGCCGTGTCGCTTACCTCCTTCTACATCATCAGCCAGGGCATGAAAACAGGCAATGCCAACGCCTTCGTTAGGTCCAAGCTTACAGGCACCATGATGAAGTTTTTTGTGTGCATCGCGGTGCTCCTGATTTATATATTTGTTAAAGAAAAAATTGTTCATAAACCTTCCTTATTTTTGTTTTTAGGCATGTACATCGTGTATTCTGCAATAGAAGCGGTACCGCTTTCACGAATGGCTAAAAAGGTCTGATATCAAAGTTTATGGGCAAGCAGGAAGCTCCATTTATAATGCTGGAGCAGTTTTTACCGGAGGGCACGTACAAAAAAATAGCATCCTATTTCAAAGAATACGATATCCATCTCAGCATTACCCACGACAGGGCCACCATCCTGGGTGATTACCGTACGCCAACCAAAGATTATCCCATACACCGCATCAGCATCAACGGTTCCCTGAATCCCTACAGCTTCCTGATTACCCTGCTGCACGAGCTGGCCCATATGCTTACCTATATCCAGTACAAAAGGGGCATACAGCCCCATGGTAAGGAATGGAAAGCCATATTTGCCGGTTTGCTCAGCAAATACATGGGGCGGGGTATTTTTCCCGATAACGTGGAAGAGGCGCTTACGCAATCGCTGAGCAGCATTAAAGCCTCGACCTGCAGCGATCCCAACCTGTACCGCGCGCTTAAAAAGCACGACCGCCGGCAAAAATTTATGCGCCTGGTGGAGGACATTCCGCTGAACGAACACTTTCAAACCCTTGATGGCCGTACGTTTCAGAAAATCGAGAAGCTGCGCACGCGCTTCCGCTGCCGCGAGGTAAAAACGGGGCATCTCTACCTGTTCCCGGCCATTGCCGAGGTAAAACTGGTGCAGGCCCAGGGCTGATCCGGCCTGCAGAATATTAAATTTGGTTTTTTTTCTATCTCTTCTTACCTTTGCCGTCCGAAAAAATCCTCCGACCATTTCCGTTCGCGGACAATGACCACAAGTTGCAGTTGGAGGGTTACAAGCGGATTCATTTTTTAAACAATTTTTTGCATGGCAACAAACATCCAGAACTATGAGATGATGCTGATCTTCACGCCGGTACTGGCAGAAGAAGACTTCAAAAGCGCTCAGAAAAAGTTCACGTCCTTAATTAAGGAACATGGCGGGGAAATCGAGCATGAAAATGCTTGGGGATTGCGTTCACTGGCTTACCCGATCCAGAAAAAGACTACCGGTCTTTATTACCTGGTAGAGTACAACGCTCCAACTGATCTTAATGCGAAACTGGAAACCCAGCTGAACCGTGATGAGACGATTATGCGTCATATGATCACGCACCTGGACAAATTTGCTTTGGAGTACACCAAGCGTAAGCGTAACGCTAAAGCGAAGTCAGAAGCTGAAACTGCAAAAGCTGAAGAAGCTGCATCCTAAACCCCTTTAATTTTCCCGAAATGGCAAGAGCTAACGATATTAAATACCTGACCACCACCCGCGTGGAAAAGCGCCAGAAAAAATACTGCCGCTTTAAAAAATTAGGCATCAAATACATCGACTATAAAGATGCCGAGTTTTTGAAAAAATTCCTGAACGAGCAAGGTAAAATGTTACCACGTCGTATTACAGGTACTTCTCTTAAATACCAGCGCAAACTGGGACATGCTGTTAAAAAGGCACGCCAGATGGCTATCCTGCCTTATGTAACTGACCTTTTAAAGTAATATAAACAATGGAAGTAATATTAATAAAAGACGTAGATAACTTAGGCGCTGCCCACGAACTGGTGGAGGTGCGTCCCGGATATGCCCGTAACTACCTGATCCCTCAGAAGTATGCGATCGAGGCAAGCAGCTCTAACCGGAAAGTACTGGAAGAGCGCCGCAAAGTGCTGGCAAAACGCGAAGAAAAACTGATGGCCGAAATCGCTAAAGTATCCGAGGTGCTGAAAGCAGCTCCGGTTACCCTGGGCGCTAAAATCGGTGCAAGCGGTAAAATCTTCGGTTCTGTTACCCCAATCCAGATCGCACGCGCTATCCGCGAGCAGAAAGGATATGAGATCGACCGCCGTCGTATCAGCATCGTTGACGAAGTTAAAGAAGCTGGTACCTTCAAAGCGCAGATCGATTTCGGTAAAGAGAACGTACTGGAACTGGAATTCCAGGTAATTCCTGAATAAGATCCCGTTTAAAAATTTATAGGAAAGAGCCATCCGTAAGGATGGCTCTTTTTTTGTTGATCTGGTTGTAGATCATTTCTCGCTGCGGGGTGGTCTATTTTCCTGACTTCGTCGCGAGGTCTCCCCCAAAGGGGGCCTTGCGAAGGGGATATAACGCTTCGAAATCCGACCGGATCAACATATCCTGTAAAAATTAGTCTCGCAGCGGTGCGGCGAATGCTGCACCATCAATTGATCTTCGCCGCGAGTTCTCCAGCAAGGATCCTTGCGAAGGAAAAAAAAGCCGGGCAATACGATTGCCCGGCCCTCTGCTATGAAATTATTTGAATTAATCCAGGTTGCCCATACCCACTTCCTGGTGCTGTGCAGGGATCATCACATCTTTAAAACCTTTGCGTTGCAGTTTGGCGGCAAACTCCTGCTGTACTTCGTATTCACCGTGTACGAGGAATAACTTTTTTACCTCGCGCGCATCCTGGCAGGCCAGCCATTGGCTCATGTCGTCGTAGTCGCCGTGGGCGCTCAGGCTTTCGATCACCACTACATCGGCATTGACCTTGAACTCCTGGCCGAATATGCTTACTTCCTGTGCGCCGTTGCGCAGGCGGCCGCCGAGCGATTGCGGTTCGCAATAACCAACGATCAGGATGGTATTGCGGCCATCTTCGATATTGTTGGCGATATGGTGTTTGATCCTGCCGGCTTCGGCCATACCGGATGCGGAGATAATCACGCAGGGCTCTTTCTTGAAGTTCAGCGCCTTGGATTCTTCTACATCTTCGATCATATGCAGGCCTTTGAAGTCGAAGGGATCTTCATCTTTTTTCAGCACTTCCTGTACCCGGCTGTTAAACAATTCGGGGAACTGCTTAACGACCTCGGTAGTGGCAATAGACATCGGGCTGTCTACATAATAAGACAGTTTGGGCAGGCGGTTTTCGAGCTCCAGCTGGTTCAGGGCATAAAGCAGTTCCTGCGTACGGCCTACACTAAAGGCGGGTATGATGAGCTTACCTTTTTTATGCAGGCAGGCGGTTTCGATCTGGGTGAGTAACTGGTCGGCCGGGGGCAGCGCGCGTGGGTGCAGCTTGTTGCCATAGGTCGATTCCATAATGATGTAATCGGCCTGGGGAAAGGTTTCCGGCGATTTAAGGATATCGTCGCCATAACGTCCTATGTCGCCGCTAAAGGTGAGGCTTACCGTCTTGCCATTCTCTTTAAGTTTGAGGTGTACACAGGCGCTGCCGATAATGTGGCCGGCATCGGTATACATGAGTTGTACCTGGTCGTCGATGGTATGCCATTCGCGAAAGCTCAGCGGGGTAAATAACGGGAATACCCGGATAGCATCCTGGGTGTTGTACAGGGGCGTCACCGGCGGCTTACCCTGGTTGGCGCGTACCTTATTGGCAAATTTGGCGTCCATCTCCTGGATATGCGCACTGTCGCGCAACAGGATTTCGGCCAGGGCTGCGGTAGCTTTGGTGCAATAGATCTTTCCCTGGAAGCCTTCGTTTACCAGTTTGGGCAACAAACCTACGTGGTCGATATGGGCATGAGAGAGGATAACATAGCTGATTTCTTTCGGTTCGAACCCGAACTCTTCATTAAGACTAAGTGTGTCCTTACCCATTCCCTGGAACATGCCGCAGTCCAATAAGATTTTTTTGTTAGGATTCAGATGTACAATGTGTTTGGACCCGGTAACCGTCCTGGCTGCGCCATGAAAGGATATTTTCATACTATTTTGTATTTTATTGTTTTGTGTGTTATTTTAATTCTTCATTTATTCTTTTTCCGAAATAAAAATAACACTTTTCAGGCAAACCTGCCGGCCATGTTAAATAATGGGTGAAATAGGTAATTGCAATTATTTTTATATTAATTTTGCAGCCTAATTTCAAATAGAAAAACATGCAAGAATACGGCCTCAAAAATTCTAATGCAAACCTTGCTGACGCGGGGTTAAATGTTGCAATTGCTCATTGGAACTTATCTTCTGAAGAGCTTACAAAAAAAACGATAGAACTGGGACAAGGCGAGTTGAACGATACTAATGCCCTTTGTGTTAGCACCGGCAAATTTACCGGCCGCTCCCCTAAAGACAAATTCACCGTTAAGGATGCAATCACTGAAAAATCGGTTGATTGGGGTGATGTAAATATCCCTTTTGCTCCTGAGGCATTTGATAAGCTGTACGATAAAGTGTGCGCTTACTTATCCGGCAAAGAAGTATGGGTGCGTGACGCTTATGCCTGTGCTGATCCTAAATTCAGACTGAACATCCGCGTTGTAAACGAAACGCCATGGGCCAACCTGTTCTGCAACGACCTGTTCCTGCGTCCTACAGAAGACGAGATCAAAACACAAACTCCGGATTGGACCATCATCCAGGCTCCTGGTTTCCAGGCCGATCCTGCTGTTGACGGTACCCGCCAGGGCAATTTCACCATCGTTAACTTTACCCGTAAAGTAATCCTGATCGGTGGTAGCGCTTATACCGGCGAAATGAAAAAAGGCATCTTCGGCGTACTGAACTTCGTACTGCCGCACGATCATAAAGTATTATCCATGCACTGCTCTGCCAACGAAGGTAAAGACGGCGACGTAGCCCTGTTCTTCGGTCTGAGCGGTACCGGCAAAACCACCCTGAGCGCCGATCCTAACCGTGCCCTTATCGGTGATGACGAGCATGGCTGGGCCGATGGTTCTGTATTCAACTTCGAAGGCGGTTGCTATGCAAAATGTATCGACCTGAGCGCTGAAAAAGAACCACAGATCTTTAACGCGATCAAACCCGGCGCCCTGCTGGAAAACATCAAATTTATCGAGGGTACCAAAACGGTAGATTATGCAGATGGCAGCATCACGGAAAACACCCGTGCCGCTTACCCGATCTTCCACATCGATAATGCTAAAGAACCATCTTACGGTGGCGATCCTAAAAATATCTTCTTCCTTACCTGTGACGCATTCGGTATCCTGCCCCCGATCTCTAAACTGACCAAAGGCCAGGCTATGTACCACTTCATCAGTGGTTATACCGCTAAGGTTGCCGGTACAGAAGTGGGCGTTACCGAGCCGCAGACTACTTTCTCTGCCTGCTTCGGCCGCGTATTCCTGCCCCTGCACCCGACTAAATATGCCGAGCTGCTGGGTAAAAAACTGGAAGAGCATCCTGACGCTAAAGTATGGCTGATCAACACAGGCTGGAGCGGTGGCGCTTATGGCACCGGTAGCCGTATGAGCCTGAAATACACGCGTGCTATGATCACTGCAGCCCTGAACGGCGAACTGGACAACGTAGAATATGTACCGCACAGCGTATTTGGCGTATTGAAGCCACAAAGCTGCCCGGGCGTACCTGCTGAAATCCTGAACCCACGCGAAACATGGGCGGATAAAGAAGCGTACGATAAGAAAGCAAACGAACTGGCTGGCCTGTTCGTGAAAAACTTCGAAAAGTATGCCGACCAGGCTAACGAAGAAATCCTGGCAGCAGCGCCTAAAGTAGCTGTTGACGTGATTAACTAAGTGCATGTCCCTGATCAATAAGATACCCGCAACCCGGCCTCCAGGCCGGGTTGCTTTTTTTAAGAAAAAAAATTGTCCTTCTTTGTAACTTTTTTTACCGGCTACCGATTAACTAGTAAATGACCACTACTGAATACAATCAATGCGTACGAGAACTGGCCGATGGCCTGTATCGCTTTGCATGTAAAAGCATGAATGATCAGGAGGAGGCCAAGGATGTAGTGCAGCAAGCCTTTGTAACGTTATGGGAAAAACGGGAAATGGTAGCGGCAGAGAAAGGAAAAAGTTTCCTGTTTACCATTGTGTACCGGCGCTGTATGGATATACACCGAACGCGGGGCCGGACCCGCAGTACCGAAAACCTGAACGAAAATGTGCTGACCGAACAACCCAAACCCCACGACCTGAAAAAAATATTACAAAATGCCCTGTCTACCCTGGACACACAAGCCAAAAACCTGGTGTTATTAAAGGACTACGAAGGATACAGTTATGAAGAGATCGCTACACTAACAGATTTGAATACCACACAAGTAAAAGTGTACCTGCACCGCGCAAGAAAAGAACTGAGACAATACCTGGTAAGCAGAGCACATATAATCTGAGTTAAACATGGAAATCAATCCAAACAATATAGAAGAGCAGATCCTGTTGTACGTAGACGGGGAACTGAGCACCGAAGAGGCCGGCAACTTGCTGCAGTACATCGCCCTGCATCCGCAATGGCGTATCCTGCTCGAAGAGTACAAGAGCCTGGTGCTGCCGCCGGAGGATGAGTTGGTGTTTGAAGGGAAGGAAGCGCTCCTGCAACCGGAGCCGCAGGTACTGCCCTTTAAACCGAGCCGCAAACCGGTACTGATGCGCCGCGCCGCAGCAGTAGCATTGATTGCAGGTGCGGCAGGTCTTACCTGGCTGTTTTCCCGCCAGGATATTGGTAGCGCATTACCCGGCAGTACGCCTGTAGCCCTGGTACACCAGCCCGTTGCAGTTGATACCACGACGCCCGGGGCGCCGGCTACTGTAACGCCGACCCCAACCGTTATGATCGCCCGCAGCAATACCCAAACGATGACTACAGCGAAAAACGGGGTAGTACAACCTGCAACAGCATTGCCCGGAGCGCAGGTAGCCCGGCACGAATCGACACCTGTAGACCCGATAGCCGGCAACCTGCCTGTTGCCGTAGGCGAGGCGCCTCCCAAACAACGGGCACTTGAAATGCAGCGGCCCCTGGCTTTAACAGAAGCGGAATCTGCGGATGCCCTGGCCAGCAAGGCTTCCCTGCCCGGATGGTTGCCGGTAAGCGACCAGAAGCTGGAAGGACTGAACGGCCTGATCGCCCATATCCGCGGCGTAAAAGACAGTGTGGCGTCCAAAGCAGCACAACTGAAACGAACCACCTTTGTGATCCGTCTCGGTGAAAAAGAAATTGCTTTTAGAAAATAAAACAGAGAAAACGCCGGCAGGTGCGCAAAGCAGCTGATTGTGCAAGCCGCCGGGCTTTCGACCATTAACATCCCTAAACAAACAGATTATGTCCCGTATAAGCATTATAATAACCGCACTGACCTTAATGGCTACCACAGCAGTAGCGCAAAACAAACCGGCCGAAACCGTAACACTTACCGAAGATCAGCCCGATAAAAGCGGTATGCTGGTACTCGGCAAGAAAGATTCTGCCAGCAAAAACACGACCTATTTATCCCTGGGTACCGGGGGCGTTAGAGTAACCTCGAAAAGGCAGGATAGCATCAACAAAAGGAAAACCGTGGAAATGCATTGGCTGATGTTTGACCTGGGCATCAATGCCCTCAACGATCGCACCAATTACAATGATGCCGCGGCACAACAATACCTGCAGGTGCCCGATGATAAGAAGAACGGTAATCTCTTTTCGTTGCGGCAGGGCAAGTCGATCAACGTAAATATCTGGCCCGTACTGATGAATATTAAACTGCTGCAAAGCCGCGCACAGAAAATATCGCTGTATACCGGCGCAGGGCTGCAACTCTACAACTTTAAATTCAACAGGGACATTTCCTATGTCAACGAAACCCGGCCGATGGTGATCGAGGACAACGTACGGTTCAGCAAGAACAAACTGGCCTTTGCTTATGTAAGCATCCCCATGATGTTTAACTTCAAAACCCGTATGGGTGGCAGCAACCTCTGGCTGGTATATGGCTTTGGTGCGATTGGCGGTTACTGCTTCGACTCCTGGACCAAACAGATCTCCGACGAAAGAGGCAAACAGAAGAACCATGATGAATTCAACTTCCAGAAGTTTAACCTGAACCTCAGCGGCGAGATCGGCATCGATAACTATATCCGCTTTTATGCTACCTACCAGGTAACTAATTTATACAAAGATGCGCTGGTGCAAAATCCGTACTGTATCGGTATCCGCTTCTTCGGCATCTAAGATTTTCATGCATTTTGCTTATTTAGCAAGGGCCGCCCTTTCAAGGGTGGCTTTGTTTTTTATGCTTACCTTGCAGTTATGTCGTCACTAACCATAAGCCTGATCCAGAGCAACCTCTACTGGGAAGATAAAGAACGTAACCTGCAACAGTTTGCGGACAAGATCGCCGGCTTGCCGGCCAGCAGCCAGGTAGTGGTACTGCCCGAAATGTTCAGCACGGGGTTCAGCATGCAGCCCGAAACCTTCGCCGAAACGATGGACGGCACTACGGTAGCCTGGTTACGGCAAACGGCCAAAGCCAACCGGAAGATCATTACCGGTAGTATGATCGTAGCCGAGGACGGACAGTATTATAACCGGTTAATATGGATGCAACCCGATGGCACCTGTTATCATTACGATAAAAGGCACCTTTTCGGTTTTGCCGGCGAAGACCGTCATTATACGGCGGGCGATAAAAGGCTGATTGTCCGGGTAAATGGCTGGAAGCTATGCCTGCAGGTGTGTTACGACCTGCGCTTCCCCGTATGGGCAAGACAAAAAGGAACGCCCGACAGCACCGATGGCTTGTACGATATCCTGTTGTACGTGGCCAACTGGCCGCAAAGACGCAGCCTGCCCTGGAAGACCTTGTTACAGGCAAGGGCCATCGAAAACCAGGCCTATGTGATTGGTGTGAACCGGGTAGGTAATGACGGCAACGATATCTACCATAGCGGCGACAGCAGCCTTATCGACCCGTTGGGCAATATCATCTGGCAACAGGCCGATGAGGAAGCCGTATATACCCATACCCTGCGCAAAGAAGACCTGGAGCAGGTGCGCAGCCAATTCCCTTTCCTTAACGACGCCGATCCGTTTATGATCCTGTAAGCCGGATCAGATACTGCCTTCCAGTATCCAGGCGCCCGATTCCTGCACCCAGTGCACCTTTATGCCTAATGCCTGTAACTGCGCTTTCCAGCGTAGCGCTTTACTGCGCGAAAGACTGCCGTCGAGTATGACCATACCCGGGTGGAAAACCGCTTGCCAGGCTGTACCCCGGTACCGGCAGGCCGTACTGACCACGAGGTAGTCAACGGGGAAAGTACTGCCTGTTTTAAAATGCGCATCATCTTTAAGGTACAGCACCGATTTCGTACCAATCTTCCAGTAACAAATGCCGGTGTCCGCAGCTACTTCGGTAATCGCCCGGTATCCCAGCCGGGCGGGCAACAAAGTATAACTGCCGGTTTTCGGATCTACGGGATAATTGCCGGGCAGACCGGCGGCGGCTACGCTCTTACCCCTGAAGTGATCGGCCAGGCCCGACCTGGCGGTGTTGTAGATCACCAGTCTTTCGGTATGCAACGCCGTTACATCCTGGTATATAAAACTGCCGCATAGCAGCAGGCAACAGGCTAATGTCGCATACAGGTATTGCCTGTGCCGGTTAACGCAAAAGAGACAACAACCCACAACTGCCGCCATCATCAGCCAATAGTCTGTAAGGCTTAACCACAGGTGCCTGGCATCGTCGGGCGTAAGCTGCGCCAGTTGTAATACAATGCGATGAAACCAGGCCGTGATCCGGGCCAGCACATCGCCCAGCCAGGTACAGGAGCCGAATACCGATGCCAGCAGGAACAGCAATAGCGAACCGATCATCAGCAAAGTACTGTACAGCGCGGCAGGCAGGCTGGCGGCCAGGCCCAGTAAGGGAAACTGGTGGAAGTAATACAGCACCAGCGGGAAGACGAGTATTTGTGCCGCAATGCTTACGGCAAAAGTATCCCATGCAGCCTGCAATAATTTATTGGGAGGCATAACCAGGTTACGCACCGGTTTGTAAAACAACAGGATGGATAATACCGCCAGGAAAGAAAGCTGAACACCTACATCCCAGAGCCAGTAAGGGTTGTAGCAGAGCAGCAAAAAGGCTGTGGCTGCCCAGGTATTGATGGCATTGCCTTCCCGGCGCAGACATGTGCCGGCGGCCACAAGGGTAAAGCCCACGGCGGCGCGCACAGCAGAAGGCGGGAAACCCGTAAGCATAATATAACCCCATACGAAAGGCAGGGCCAGCAGGTATTTCAGCCAGTCATAACGTTTATAGCGGAGCCAGCTGAGCAGGAACAGCAGGATGCCGAACAACAGGGTAATATGCATACCCGATATGGCAATGATGTGTACGATACCGGTAATGGAGTAGGCCTGCCACAAGGTATCGTCGAACGAAGCCCTTTCGTTGAGCAGGGTTGCGGCGATCAGCGAACGTGTAGTGCTGTCGCGTACATTGGCGTGGATACAGTCCAGTAAGGAATTGCTTAACCGGGTCGTGAACGAAGAAGCCGGTGGTCCTGTAGTTACTACCCGTATATCTTTGGGACTGATAAATGCCTGGTGGAAAATGCCGTTGCGCGCGGCATAGCGGGCATAGTTGAAGCCAAATGGATTGCCGCTTGCCTGTAGCGGGGCCAGTTTGTTGGGGATCAGCAGTAGGGTACCTGGTGGATACACAGGCAGGCTATCGCTGCGATAGAGATACAGGTTAAGGCGCCCCGAGGCGCTTTGCCAGCGGTTATGCTGCAGGCGGTAAACTACCTGTACCGGCAATAAGCGGGTGCGTGGCTTGTCCTGTGCGGGCGCATAGAGTTGTACGGCCAGTGCTTCGGTATGCTCCAGCTCATGCCCGTACCAACCGGGACTATGGCGTATGTCCTGGTAATAACACAATACAGCGCCGAGGCTCAGCAGGGTAAGGGCCAGGCTGAACCGGCGAAGCCGGAACAATAAAGCAGATGCGTTGTGCGGGAAATGGGTGGCCAGGCTGCATACAAAAGTAGCTGCGAGTGCCGATAACCAGTACCGGCCCGGTAAGGGCGGCAGTATTTGTTGCAATACAATGCCCGCCGCAAGGAGGCACAAAAGCAATACAAAAGGATAGTGGGAAAGAACACCGGTGCGGCGTTGTACATACTTGCTCATAAAAGATCGTTTTAAGGATCTTTCCTAGCCGCGCTCAGGGTTTACTGGTGGTTTAAAGATACGCCATTGCTGCAATTGCGGCAACTATATCTTGTCCATAATGCTGTTCGTCTCTTCGATAAAGCGTTCTATCTTCCGGGTGTTGCTGAAACTGTGGATCGTAATGGCCACGCTTTTGTTCTTATCTACCGGTTGCAGCTCCATACGCACATCGGTACCGGAGTAGATCAGGTTGGTGGTTTTGCGCACGATCAGGTAACGGATAAAGTCGCCGAAGAAATATTCTTTCTTATAGATGCCGCCTGCATAAGAGAGGATGATCTTACGTTCGGCCTTATCGAATATCGTTTTATTGAAACAGGTGACCAGGAAGACCAGGCCCAGCAATACGGGGAAATAAGTAAGGAAGAAGGCATCGGAGGCTTTGGCACTATGCCTGCCGGCGCCTGTAGCCAGGGCGTATACACCCCAGGAAAGGAAGATCAATCCCATAATAGCAGGAAATATCCTGGAGGCCTTTACGACATAGCGGCTGCCTTCGTTACGGTAAAAAGTAAAGCCGGTAATGGACTTGTGCATATCGATGGCAGGCTCGGTGCGGCTTGCACCCGCTTTTATTCTTTGTTCGAGTATGGGTATCAGTTCGCGGCGAAACACCATAGCGGCGGCATGTGCGCTGTGGGCATAACCCGAAGAGATACGGATGCCTCTGCCATGGCGGTTTTCGCGGAGGAATATGCGGTAATTCATGCCGGTACTATGACTGCCGTACGATTCTATAGCCGCAATGTCGTCGTAGTTGACGGTTTTATTTTTCAGGAAACCGAAAAGATAACGCTTCATGGTCCGGTCGCCATCGTCGAATACGATACGGGTATTGCCGCCCAGGAAGAGGATAATGCCGGGTAACAGGAGCAGGATCACGAAGGGAATGGTAAAGCCCGGGTCTTTGCCATATTGCTGCATCTGGATCAGGAAAAAGGCCGCAAAAGCGCCACAGATCAGGGTTGCCATAATGCCCATCAGCTTGAAGGCGCCATTGGGGTGCAGGATAACTTCATTATTGTTGATCTCCCATTTTGTATAACGCATAATACAGTGTTTATAAAATGTATTCAAATGTACAATGCCCCTGAACCGGTAAGGCCTGCCATTTTTATCTGCGCTGCCCCCTTACATATTTGTTGCGCTTTTGTACATTTCCGTCAGCTCGACTTGATAAAAGGAATGGCCAGTTTTACAAGCGTGCCCTGACCGATGCCGGCATCGGCCTTGTTCAGGATCTCCAGGTTGGCACTGCGGCCGGTACGCCGGCTGAGAATATTAAGCCGCTCGCGGGTTATATGTGTCGACAGCGATTGCTTGCCGGGATTGCTACCTGCGGTCTTACGGATGCCGTGGCCGTTGTCGTCGATCTCACAAAGGATCATACCGTCTTCCTTCTCGATCTTTATCAGCAGTTCGCCCTTGGTACTGAGGTTCTGGATGCCGTACTGGATGGCATTTTCCACGAAGGGTTGGATCAGCATCGGAGGTATCATTACCTCTTCATCCTCTTCATAACCTTTATAACCGACGATCCGGTATTCGAATACGCCTTCGAAGCGCATCGCCTGCAGGCTCAGGTAGTTTTCCAGGGCTTCTATCTCCTGGCGCAGCGGCACAAAGGCTTCCCGCGAATTTTCGAGGCTTACCCGCAGCAGGCGGGCAAACTGGCTCAGGTATTTGATCGAGCGGTCGTTGTCATTACTCCGGATAAAACTCTGTAATACCGACAGGGTATTGAAAATAAAATGAGGGTCCATCTGGCTGCGCAGCAGGCGCTGCTCCAGCTCCATGCTTTCGTTGACGGCGCGTAGCCTGCGTTGCCGGATCAGTAAGAATGCCAGTACTACCGCCAGCACCAGCGATGTGGCAAAGGCAAAGATGAGAATGCGTTGCTGCCGCAGGATCAGCGACTGGCCTTTGTATTGGTTGGCCAGTTGTTGTGTTTTATGTTTCTGTTCTTTCAGGTCGAGGTTCAGCTGTAGCTGGGCCACTTCCTTCTGTTGTTTGCTGGATACGCTCCGCAATTCCGCATTAAAGGCTTCTTTGAGGTACTCGGTGGCGCTATCGGCCTTACCCATGGACTTAAAGTTGATGTACAGGCATTCGTAGGCGGCCCTCAGATTGTCGTCGCTTTCGTTCTCCATAGCTACGCTCAGCCCTTGCTGGGCATAGATGTTGGAGGTGGCAAAGTCTTTTTGGTCCTTGTAGGTATAGGCCATGTTCATATACTCCTGGAAGGTCAGCATATCCAGCCTTTTCTTTTCCTCGAAGGCTTCTCTTTGCAGCCGGTAGCCTTTCTCGGCCTGCCCCATACGGATGTATAAAACTGCTTGTGCCGCCTTACTTACGGCCAGCCGCCGCATATCGCCGGCCTGCAGGGCGTAGGCATACGAACTGTCCTCATAGCGCAGCGCCTGCTTAAAGTCTTCCCGGGTAGAGGCAATACGCGAAAACTGCGACATGAATACCGAAAGCTGCGCATAATTATCCGGCTCGGGAAAATGAAGCCGGGACTGTTCGATATAATACGCCGAACGGTCGAGATCGCCGAAGCGGAACCAGGCTTCGGCCGCCAGGTTCTCGGCCCACCAGGCATACCGGGTAGGGTAACGCTGCGTAAATTCCAGCAGCGAAAACAACATGGCAAAAGTCGTGGAATCTACCTGGCGGTCGAGCTTGAGGCGGAGCAGGCCTGCAGCCTTGAGCGTAACCAGGTTGCGGTCGCGCGTGGTATCCGGTTTTACCTTGTCGAGTATGGCTTCGAAATCGATTGCCGCAGAGTCGGACTGCTTGTTTTTATAGGCATGGTATCCCTTGATGAAACTGATATACCCTTTGATGCGGTAGTTCTTATTGGCCAGGGCCAGGGGCAGTTTATTGTACCCCGCGGTATCCGACATAGACGAAGTGATCATCTTGCTGATAACGGCTTCGTATTGCCGTTCCAGGTTGGACACTGCTGCTGCTTTTGCCTGCTTGCGGGCATTATCGCTATGGCAGGCCTGTACCGCCAACAGGAGCAGGGGTAAGAGGCGGCAGATAAGGCTCGGTAGGGTTCCGGTACGATTCCTGTTCATTACGCGCGGCATTTAATTCCTGTTGCCCGTAAGGAAGGTAACCACATGGTCTTTCTTGCGGGTAGATACCGGTATTTCTTCGCCCGTACGCAGCACCAGGTAACCATCCTTATGAAACTTATCGATAAAACGGACATTGACCAGGTAGGATTGGTGCGGCCTCAGGAACTGGTCGTCGGGCAGCAGGTCGTTGTATTCCTTGATCGATTTGCTGACCACTATTTTTTTCTTGCTGGTCAGGTGGAAGTGAGTATAACCGCCATCATTCTGGCAATACACGATCTCTTCGAAGGGTACCACCTGCAGGTATTGCTGCGAGCGGAGCACAATGCGGTCCTGCATACCTTTATTGACCTGGTTCAGGTGGTTGCGGGCTACGTTCCAGCCTTCCTTTATGGAGTCGCTCAGCTGCCTGCGCGAGGCCCTTACTTTATCCAGCGCTTCCTGCAGTTCCAGTTCGTCGATGGGTTTGAGCAGGTAATCCAGGGCGCCGTACTTAATCGCTTTGATCGCAAACTGGTTATACGCCGTGATAAAGATCACCTGGAAAGGGATCTGTTCCAGGCCCTGCAGCAGGTCGAAACCGGTGCCGTCGCTCAGCTGGATATCGAGCAGCAACAGGTCGGGGCTGGTGGTATTGAGCAGTACGGCTGCTTCTTTAAGACTTCCGCAGGCGCCGACCACGACCATGTCGTCGTGTTTTTGCAGCAGCATTTCCATGTCTTTACGGATGACCGGTTCATCATCAATCAGGAGTACACGTAGCATAGATGGTGGTTTTCGTATACAAATATAATGGCAAAAAATAACTGTAAAACGGAGGCCCCGCAAGGCATTTACGGATACCGGTTATATCAATACGGATTTGTACCCGGCCGATACGGATTTATATCCCGGGCCTGATCTTTTTTTTGAGCGGTTACCTTTGCAGCATAATCCCGAAAGGTAGTTCCGGTAAGGGTTGCCCTCGGTATAAATTACGTTATGAGTTATGATCTTAATTTCTGGAAATACAGCCCGGGTGTTTATAAAGAGCACCGCAGACTGTACGAAAGATTATCGGAAGGCTTTACGGTAGATGGCCTGGAGGCCTTGCCGGTCCCGGAGATCAGGACGCGTATTGCCGGTGCGTTCTGCGATTGGGAGCGGATTGGAGAGGATGACTGGGAGCGGAATGGTTACGGCGCTTTCCGGCTTTTTACCACCCACCAGTTTGTCCGTGTTAATTGTTACGGCATGAAGGGAACCGAGATGAATAAGTTTGTCGATATCCTCTATGAATATGAATGCCCCTTGTACGATCCTCAGGTAGCGAGGCGCTTTGATGGCCTGGAAAAGGCCGGAGAAGGAATCTGAAAGAGCAGCAACTACCACACCATTAAACAAAAACAAAACAAAATAAGCCGGGCACAAGCCCGGCTTATTCGTTTCCTGCATTTTGCTTTAGTTCATTTTGAACGGGGCAATAAGCTCGAACTCCGGTATGGTAACGGAAAATATTTTCTTGTTGTACAGGTTCTCCATGCTGTAGCTGCCGTACATCTTGCCCATATCGCTGCGCAGGTTGGCCGTAGATACATATTGATAAGCCTCGCCCGGATCGAGTATGGGCTGTGCGCCTACCACGCCTTCACCTTCTACCTGGCGGTGATTGCTGTTGGAGTCGATAATGTGCCAGTGCCTTCTCAGCAGCTTGATGGGCATAGAAGAAAAGTTCTCTATGGTAATCCTGTAGGCAAATAAATAATCGGCGTTTTGAGGGTTGCTTTGTTCCGGCTGATAGAACGTTTCCACTGTTATGCTTACTCCCTCTGTTACTTGTTGAATCATGGCTATCCTTCTTTATAAGCGGTCAGCAAAATGAATTATTGTAAAAATATCAAAATTTAGTTCACATCACTATAGATTTTATTCACCCTCCGTGAATTTAGTTTGCAGTACTTCAAGTATAAGACCCGTCTCGTATCCCTTTTGTACTAGATAACGGATGGTTTTCTGATTTCGTATCCGTTCGCTTCTTTCCTGCCGCAGTTCGTGCAGCTTTTGAGCGGCCAGGCCTGCCAGGGTTTCGTAGTAATCGGCCTCGTCGATTTCGGTCAATCCCTTACGGATGCAATATTCCGATACCTGTTTCAGCTTCAGCTGCTGTACGATCTTCCTGCGGCCCCACTTCAGTATCCTGAATTTTCCTCCTGTATAGGACCGTGCAAAGCGCTCTTCGTTTAAAAAGCCTTCCGAGATCAGCGTGCTGATGGCCTCTTCCAGCGCTTCGCCGCGGAACGACAGCTCGAGCAATTTGCTGCGCACTTCGCTGTGACAACGCTCCTGGTAGGCGCAAAAGTGTTTAATCGCTTGCAGATTCATATACGTAAGCACTTGTTTTTACGGATGAAAAAAGCCTGTTAACGCCGTAAGGCAATCAGCAGGCTTTATCCGGGTATTTTAAAAAGTAATATTTATAGCTTAATCCCTCAGGCGGTCCAGCGACTTCACCAGCTTCTCATCTTTCCGGATGCCGGACTTGGCCATAAACAGCAGGATAAGGGTAACCAGGGGCAGGAACATGCCGATCCAGAAGTAGCCCTGCAGCGTGCTGTTGGCCGGGTCGTTGCGGAAATTGGTCACCTTGAAAAACAGCCAGGCCTGCAGGCCTATCGTCACCAGGATATTGAGCCAGGTAAGCCCCACCTGGTTTTTCCGGTTCTTGAAACGGAAAATGGTCACAAGGCTCAGCACGATGCTGATGCCGGCCAGGATAATGCCTACAAAATCGTTACCGATCGTCATCGGCAGCTGCGTAGCCGTATCGAATTTGTAGACCGGGAAATAGAATATACAGGCCATTACCAGGGCTGCAAGAAAAAGCCATACGGTTTGAATGCGTTGTATCATGCTGTTGAGATTTGTTTGATTAAGGTTGAATAAAGAAAGGCAAACCTTAGCCGATGCTCAGGCCGCCCACATATTTTTCCAGTACGGCCGGTATCCGGATGCCGCCTTCGTATTGGTTATTCTCCAGCAGGCAGGCCATAATACGGGGCAGGGCCAGGGAGCTTCCGTTCAGGGAGTGCAGCAGTTGCGTCTTACCCTGCTCGTCTTTGAAGCGGATCTTCATACGGTTGGTCTGGAAGGTCTCGAAATTGGATACGGAGCTCACTTCGAGCCAGCGTTGCTGGGCCGTGCTGTATACCTCGAAGTCGTAGGTAAGCGCCGCAGTAAAACTCATATCGCCGCCGCAAAGCCGGAGGATACGGTAGGGCAGTTCCAGGCTCTGCAACAGTTTTTCCACGTGCAGTACCATCTCCTCCAGTACTTCGTAAGAGCGTGTGGGGTGGCAGATCTGTACCAGCTCTACCTTGTCGAACTGGTGCAGGCGGTTGAGGCCGCGTACATCCTTGCCATAAGAACCGGCCTCACGGCGGAAGCAGGGCGTATAGGCCGTCATCCGTACGGGCAGTTGTTCCTCTTTCACGATCTCGTCGCGGTACAGGTTGGTCAGCGGTACTTCTGAAGTCGGGATCAGGAAGAAATTGTCGTCCTTGGCATGGTACATCTGGCCCTCTTTATCGGGCAGCTGACCGGTGCCATAAGCGCTTTCTTCATTCACCATATGCGGTACCTGGTATTCGGTATAACCCGCGCCGGTATTGTAATCCAGGAAATACTGGATCAGGCCGCGCTGCAGGCGGGCGCCTTTATTGGTATATACCGGGAAACCGCTGCCGGTAATCTTGTTGCCCAGTTCAAAATCGATCAGTTTGTATTTGGTGGTCAGGTCCCAGTGGGGTACCGCACCTTCGTGCAGCTGGGGTATGGCACCGCCGCTGCGTACTACTTCATTCTCCTCCGGTGTTTTGCCTTCGGGTACGGATGCATGGGGCAGGTTGGGCAGGCTGATCACGAGGTCGTGCAGCTTTTGCTCGGCCGCAGCCAGGTTCAGGCCCAGTTCTTTGGCCTGCTCGCGGTGCTGGGTTACTTCCTGTTTTTTGGCTTCTGCCGCTGCTTTATCGCCCGATGCGATCAGTTGGCCTATACTTTTGGATGCTGCGTTCATAGCAGCAGCCAGGGTCTCGCTTTGTTGCTGGATGTTTCGTTTTTCTTCGTCGAGGGCAATGATCTCGTCTACGACATGGAGATCTTTAAAGTGTTTTTTTTGCAGCCCTGCTATAATCTGTTCTTTATCTGTTCTGAATAAATTTATTTGTAACATCAGGAATATATTATTGTATAGGTCTTTTTTTAAGCTTGTTGCAAAAATAGCAAATCCTTTCTATCTCTCGGGGGCTAATAATTTTGCCGGGAAGCGGCCGGCACAACGGTTACCGCACATCGATCGCATCGCGCAGGGCATTACCCACGATATTGAATGCCAGCACCAGGATCATGATTACCAGGCCCGGGATAAGGGCGGGTAGCGGGTTGCCGGCAATCAGGAAGTTATAATGCTCCTTGATCATCAGTCCCCAGGAGGGGGTGGGTGGTTGTACACCGATGCCGAGAAAGCTCAGGCCGGCTTCGATCAGGATGGCTGTTGCAAAATTGGCCGCGGCGATCACCATTACAGGGCCCGCTATATTGGGTACGATATGGCGGAAAATGATACGGCTGTCGCGGTATCCCAGGGCTTTGGCCGCGGTGATATAGTCCATCTCCTTCAGTTGCATTACCTGCCCGCGGATGAGGCGCGCGGCGCTTACCCAGGAGGTAAGGCCTATGGCGATAAAGATCTCCCAGAAGCCTTTGCCGATGGTCAATGTAATGGCAAATACCAGCAGTAAGGTGGGTATCGACCAAAGGATATTGATCAGCCACATAACGGCGCCATCTACCCAGCCGCCGTACCAGCCGGCCAGTGCGCCCAGCAGGATGCCGATACTCAGCGACAATACCACGGATACGATACCCACTGCGATACTTACCCGCGCACCGATCAGCAGGCGCGAAAGGATGTCGCGGCCATAACGGTCGGTGCCCAGCAGGAAGCGGCGCTCCAGCGTGCGCTCTTTGGCCAGCCATTGTGCCGCACCGGTAGTACCGGGGGGCATCTTCATCTCGGCAAGCGGCAGCCGCAGGGTGTCTTCCAGGTTGTAGTCGATATAATGCCGGGCGTAAATGGTATCGCCCCGCAACGTATACCCGTTTACCGGCAGCATCTGGTAAGCGCCGGGTTGCCCGGCCCATAAGGCATAAAATGCATTGCGGCGGTCGGGTGGCCGTTGTTTGGGTATCAGCAGGAACAGTTGTTTGTGCCCCATAGGCCTTGCGCTCAGCTCCAGGGTCATGGTATTGGCCGCAGGAGTACTGTCGGGCGACAGCGGATAGGCAAATACGGCCACCAGTGCGGTACATACGATCAGTACCAGCGCAATCAGCGCCGGCTTATTGCTTTTGAAGCGCCGGTATATGGAGGCCTGTCCGTTCAAGTAAGAGTGTATCAGGCTGCAAAATAAGGATTGCCCTTTACAAATCGCTGTTCCGCTACAACAGCGGCATGTTATGGGCATAAAAAAACCTGCAACGTTGCCGCTACAGGTCTTCCTTTTTTACAGACACAAAACAATTTTTGATTAGTACCCGCCATCGGCATCATTAATACCGTAATAGTACATGCCGCGTTTGCCGGGATAAATGCCGCCCAGCTGTATGCCGCCGCTGGCTTGGGTTATGGCATTCTGGAAGTCGGTGGTATTGTTTATTTCCCGGTCGTTGATACTGGTAATTACAAAACCCTTCTGGATATTGGCTTTTTTCAGCGGGGCGTCGTCGGCAACGCCCGCAATCATTACGCCGCCTTTAATCCCGTATTGGCCGGCCTCTGCACTGCTCAGGTTACGCAGGTCGGCGCCCATAAAGGCCATGCCGCCCTGGGTGGCGCCTGCAGCTCCGCCCATGTTTTTCAGTTCTACCGATACGGTGCCGGGTTTGCCGTCCCGCATATAACTCACACTTACCTTATCGCCGGGATGGTAACGGGCTATCATTTCCTGGAGCTGGGGTACACTGCTTACCACGCTGCCGTTGACCATGGTGATGAAGTCGCCCTTACGGATGCCGGCTGCTGCCGAGCCACTCTGCGGTTCTACACCGCCTACATACACGCCGGTGGCATTCTTGAAGTCGCCGCTGCTGATGCCCAGGTGCTCGGCCATTTTAGAATCCATTTTGTTGAGATCCTGCAGCTGCAGGCCCAGGTAACCGCGGCGTACGGTGCCGAATTTAATGATATCGCTGGCTACTTTCTGCGCCAGGTTGGAAGGAATAGCATAGGAATAGCCAGCATAACTGCCGGTCGGCGATGCGATGGCCGCATTGATACCGATCAGCTGGCCCTGTACGTTTACCAGGGCGCCACCGCTGTTGCCGGGGTTAACCGCGGCATCGGTCTGGATATACGATTCGATGGCCGATGCATTGGCGCGGCGCTGGTTCAGGCCGATCTGGCGGCTTTTGGCACTTACGATACCTGCCGTTACCGTGGCGTCGAGGTTAAGCGGGTAACCTACCGCCAGCACCCACTGGCCCAGCTTTACATTGTCCGAGTTGCCCAGCTCCATATAGGGCAGGCGGTCGCCGTCTATTTTCAGTACGGCAATATCCGTTGCGGGGTCCGTGCCCACTACTTTCGCTACCTGGGTATTGCGGTCGTTAAAGGTAACCTGTACCTGGTCGGCGCCCTGTACCACGTGGTTATTGGTAATGATATACCCGTCCTGCGAAATAATTACGCCGGAGCCTGCACCCATCTGGTCGGGCATACGGTATTGCTGTGGCCCGTAAAATCCGAAAGGATCGTTGGCCAGCACGGTCTTACCCTGGGTCATTGTTTTTACATGTACCACCGATTTTACGGTTGCTTCGGCCGCGGGCGAGAAATCTACCGGTTGGGTGCCGGTAATGCCGGTATTGGATGCATAATGGATCGGTATTTTGCTTTCTCCCGGATAAAAGAGGTTTTTATCAGACAGTTTTCCAAAACCCCATATGGTGGCGAGAGAAGTAACGGCTGCGGTAATCACTACCGGAACAATTGTTTTCTTCATAGTTTGCGCTCTTGTTTTAACAGTAATTAGATTAATATTTAAACGTAGAGGTTTACCATAAATTTTTTGAAAACGGATTTTAACTTTTTAACGATACTCAAAAATACATTACTCTGATGCTCATTGTCGTTAAGGATTTGTTTTTTATTCTTTTTTAAGAATGGCGGGACAATGCGCTACGGACGCGGCTTTGATACAAAAGGATAGCGGCCCGGCAGGATAAGATAATTGGACCGGGGATGCCTGTATGGTATTATGAGGCAATCGTGGGTAACGCTATGTAACCCGGTTCCCAGTTGCGCAAGGTCCCTTACGGAGACCTCGCGAGGAAAAGGGTGGCTGCTTCTATCCCATAGTGTCATCGGCAATTGGAGTCTTCAACAAGTTAGGGGGTCGTAGCGTTCTGTTACGATCAGGGTGAGTTTTTCCGGCTGCGACAGCTGCCGCGCTGCGAGACCTAAAAGAGATCGGGAATAATTCTATTAAGCGACAATGGGTAAGCTATCTATCCAATAAAAAACGTGTCTTCTTTCGCAAGGTCCCTTACGGAGACCTCGCGACAAAGCAGGCGTGGCATGCTTCTTCCTTCGTTCTCAACGTTTTCTTTCGCAGCGTCTCCTGCAAAGGAGCATTGCGAAAACAGGCGCAAAACAGCCTTGGATAAAAGCGCCAGGGCTAGAATAGCCGGGCAATTTATTGCGCTACGAAATAGTCATTGTAAAAGGTGATGTAAGGGGAGGTCTATTGTGGACTGCATTGCCAGGCAATGGGCTTGAATGATCCGTGTTGTTATAAGCCGCCCTATATAAAAAAGCCCCGTGCCGGGTCTTTAACACCAGCACGGGGCAAAAATATTTTGGGCGTTTTTATACCAGGGAAGCCAGGAAGGCCATCGTATCTACACCGTCGGCATAATCGCTGAGGCCGGGGGCCTGGTTGGCGCCGAAGGCCTGGGCCTGCGGATAGGCCGCCAGCTGGCTTTGGCTGGTGGTAATGCATTGCAGGCGGTCGTCGGCGGCCAGTTGTTCCATCAGTGCGGCACGGTCGGTATAATAAGCATAATGCAATACACTGATGGCCGCATAAGGGCTTTCGCCGGGCACCAGCAGCAACTGGCTGTTGGTCATGTATTCGACTTTGTTGAGCAGGAACAGGGCCAGCTGGAAGTCGTAGTTGTTGCGGTACTTATTGTGGTCGTTAAAGTGGGTATAACTGTTGAATGCGGGCAACAGGGTTTCGAAGTTATAACCTTCGGGTACGAAGATCTTGGTTACGTTGCGGCAGCCCAATCCGAAGAAGCTGCATACATCGTCGGCCAGCAGGGCCAACTCTGCTGTGGTTTCGCTGCCATCGAGCACGGCTACCGAGGTGCGGTTGCGGCGGATGATATGCGGGAACTTCCGGAAGTAGTAGTCGAAATGGCGTGCGGAGTTATTGCTGCCGGTGGCGATATAGGCATCGCAGCCTTTGAGCATTTCCTCTACGCTTACCTGCGCGGCAAATTCGGGGTCCCAGCTGCCCAGCAGGCGGAAGATATGTTCCCAGAGCAGGGTATCTTTGGACGATAGTTTGATCCGGAGGCGGAAGCCGGCCAGGTAAATGCACAGAAAATCGTGAAAGCCAACCAGGGGTATATTGCCGGCCATCACCAGGCCTACCGCGGGCAGTGCTGTTGCTGTACTGGGTTTAGCAAACAGGTCGGGGTAGGCTGCCGTCCATTCGCGGAGCAGGTTTTCGCGCAGGAAAGCGTTGGTTATATTTTGCACGGCAAGACGGATAAATTCGGGAGTAAACCAGCCATTCTGCCGCTCTGCAAGTTCAACTGCTTCCTGCCACTCCGGCCCGTTTTCCTCAAAATAGTTGCCAAGCCGTACCATCAACGCTATTCTTTCTTCTAATACACGCATAAGTTATTGGATTTTCTGACTGCGAAATTGTAATTTTGCAACCGTATAAACAATTTTAATTGGCAGATTGCCTGATTCGCGAATTATCAAACTATTAAAATGGCTATAAAAATAACAGACGAATGTATTAACTGCGGCGCCTGCGAACCGGAATGCCCCAATACCGCCATCTATGAAGGCGGTGTGGAGTGGAAAGTAGCAGACGGCACCACGGTTAGGGGAGATTATACCTTAATGGATGGGAGCACGACGGCAGCCAATGCCCCCCACGATCCTATCGCTGTTGACACGTATTATATTTCTCCCGATAAGTGTACCGAATGCCAGGGCTTCCACGAAGAGCCGCAATGCGCCGCGGTATGCCCCGTAGATTGTTGTGTGCCGGACGAGATGTACCAGGAAACGGTGGAGTCGCTGTTGGAGAAACAGTCGAAATTACACGCGTAACCGGGTTTTGATCCTTATACATAAAACAGGGCTGAGATCGATCTCAGCCCTGTTTTATTATTGATGCGTTATGCGCCTTATTTTTTTATTTCTTCTGCTTTTTTCTCGCCGGCCTGCTCTACTTTCTTAGCATTGGAATCGGCGGCTTTTTCTACGTTTGCTGCAGCTTGTTTCAAGGAGTCGGCAGTAGCTTCGCCCTGTGCGGCAATATTATCCGCTTTGTTTTCGGCCTGGTTCTGTACAGAATCAGCAGCAGCATTTTCTGCTTTTTCTTCGGGTGAATTACATGCTGCAAAACCAGCAGCTACAACAGCTAACATTAAGATTACTTTTTTCATCGGGTGCTTATTTTTTGATTGAGTTAGAAATTTATATAAGTTTATACGCTGCCCCGGGGTAAAGTAACCCTTTTATTATGCATATTTATATATAATAAATATATTTAGCTGTTTAATAATAAGTTGGGATAGGTATTTTTTATATTTGTCCCGGCTCTTATTTTACTTCATACCCGTATTCCGACAGGATTTCGGCCTTGGTTTTCTCCAGCACTTTTACCTGCATCTTAATATTGGTAAGGGGCCTGTCGTTGGCGTTTTTAGGTTGTACCACGATCTTGTCGGCCGCCTCCATACCTTTCATCACAAAGCCGAACACGGTATAGTTGTTGTCCAGGTGGGTATTGGCTACCAGGTTGATAAAGAACTGCGAGCCGTTGGAGGCTTTCTGCGGGTTTACATTATCGCCCAGGCGGGCCGTGGCCAGCGCGCCCCGTACATTTTTAAGACTGCTTACAAACTCGGCAGGAATATCGTATCCCGGGCCGCCGGTACCGTCGTTGTTCGGATCGTCATCTTTTGATTTGGGGTCGCCGCCCTGGATCATGAAATCTTTGATGATGCGGTGAAAGGTGGTGTTGTCATAAAACTGCTGGCCGGCAAGCTTCAGGAAGTTTTCGCGGTGTAACGGTGTTTCCTTGTATAGCCATACATACATATTGCCGAAGTCCGTCTGGATCTCGATCACCTTTTCCTTCTGCCCGGTAACCGGTGGATCCGGCACCAGCGGCGGACTATTATCTTTCAGACAGGACTGGAACAACAGGACGGAACTGCAAAACAGCAGGGATAGAAGTTTCTTCATGAATATTAGCTTTATTGATTTTAACCCGGCAAAATAGCGAATATGTGTTTAAAAAAGCGCAGCGATTTTTTCAGGAAGAAAAATGGGGTAGTGCAGCGGCCGCTTTTCGCGGTTATGCTTTACCGGGATGTACCTGGCTGGTCCTTGCTTTGGCCGGGGCTGAAATGCTTCATGGGCGGTGCTTTGGGAGTGCTGTAAAAATATGATCCCGCTGCGCTTTGGCGCTGCAGCGGGATCATATCCTGTTTCAATAACAAGTTACACCCTGCCGGACAGGGCTTTGCCAATCAGGTTCTTGGTTTTTTGCGCACTTCGTACAGGTCTGTGCGCCGGTCGGTCATGGTGCGTACGGAGCCGTAGTGATGCAGTTCCTTCAGCAGGTTCAGGTCCACATCCGCAATCAGGGTCATCTCGGTATTGGGCGTGGCCTCGGCCTTGATGGCGTTCATCGGGAAGGCAAAGTCGGAAGGGGTGAATACAGCGGCCTGGCCAAACTGGATATCCATATTGTTGACCCCCGGCAGGTTGCCTACGCAGCCGGCAATGGCCACGAAACATTCGTTTTCGATGGCCCGGGCCATGGCGCAATGGCGTACCCGAATATAAGCGTTCTGCGTATCGGTAAGGTAGGGTACAAACAGGATCTTCATACCCTGCAACGCCAGCAGCCGCGACAGTTCCGGGAACTCCACATCGTAGCAGATCAGGATACCGATCTTGCCGCAATCCGTATTGATCACTTTGATCTTATCGCCGCCGGTAATGCCGTAATACTTGGTCTCGTTGGGCGTGATGTGGATCTTGCGGTATTCGCTCAGTTTGCCGTTGCGGTGGCAGAGGTAAGATACGTTGTAGAGGTTGCCGTTCTCGACCAGGGGCATGCTGCCGGCAATAATGTTCACGTTATAGGCAATGGCATATTCGGAAAGCTTTTTCTGTATCTCCTCCGTTTTCTTGGCCAGTTCGCGCATCGATTCGTATTCGCTCATATGGTTGAACTCGGCCAGCAGCGGCGAATTGAAGAATTCGGGAAATACGGCGAAGTCCGATTTGTATTCGCTCAGCACATCCACAAAAAACTCGACCTGTTCAAAGAATTTGTCCATATCGGCAAAGGGGCGCATCTGCCATTGTACCAGGCCCAACCGGATAATGCTATCGCTCAGGGCATTTTTTTTGCGCGAGTAATAGATATTGTTCCACTCCAGCAGTACGGCATATTCTTTCGATTCGGTATCGCCTTTCAGGTAATTGGTCAGCACCTTTACCACGTGAAAATCGTTGGCGATCTGGAAGCTCAGTACCGGGTCGTAAATTTCCTTGGCCTTAACGCGATCTATGTATTGCTTGGGGCTTAACTTGTCGCTGTGCAGGTGATAGTTGGGAATGCGGCCGCCTACCAGTATTTCTTTGAGGTTAAGGTGTTCGCACAGCTCTTTCCGGGCGTCGTAGAGCCGGCGCGCCAGCCGCAGTTGCCGGTAATCGGGATGTACAAATATTTCGATGCCGTACAGGGTATCGCCATCGTCGAAATGGGTGTTAAAGGTATAGTCGCCGGTTATTTCTTCGTAGGTATGTTCGTCGCCGAACAGTTCGTATTGTACAATGATCGACAGTGCGCAGGCCGCTACTTTACCATCTACCAGCACGCAGAGCTGTCCTTCGGGGAAGATATCCAGGAGTTTGTCGATATTGGCTTCGCGCCAGATGCCGCCCATACCCTGGTAGGCTTCGATCATTGTTGCTTTCAGTCCTGCATAATCTTCGCGTAGTAAACGTCTTACTATAACTTCCATAATGTTGTATCCTTTTGGGGATCAACAAAGAAAGTGCCGTAATTGTTGGCGGCGTCCTGTGCCGGCAACAATTGATGAAAAAATAATAAAGCAAAGGGGCAGCGCCTTACAGCCTGCCCCCTTTGCATATCCTTCAGCTTGTTTTTTTGTAAGATGAGTTTGCTCCCCGGTAGGAGCCCGGTGTGTCACTGAACAACCAGCTTTATTATTTTCGTCGCACTTTTATTGCTTAGTTTAACGAGGTAGATGCCCGGAGCAAGACGCGGATATTGTATATTGCTTTTGGCGTAGGGGCCAATCATGCTCTTGTCCAGTAATCCTCCTCTTACATCAGACAGTTCATAGTAAAACTGTTTATTACTGGTGTTTTCAATGCAAAAACGGGATTGATGAACAGGGTTTGGATAAAGCCGGATATCCTGGTCGATCGGATTCGCTTTTTCTGCAGGTAGCAAATGCCCGTTTTGCCCGCCCTTCATGGTTAGTGCAGTATCAAGAGTATCGGCACAGGTGGAGGGGTATAAATTATTGGGAACGCTCCAATGCCAGAACCGGATACCATCAATTTCGTAGGGCGCATTGTAGACCAAGCTATTTTGGATATGCTGGTAATTCTGGTACCAATAATAGTAGAAAACATTGTTACTGAATACCACATTGGAATCATATCCGATATTGACAAAGTCCGTGTAGGTATTGGGCGAGTTGATCCTGATTTGCGTATTGGTAACACTTGTCGGCTCATTAGTCGTAGTGTTTAAGAGCCATAAGCGTTTATTGTACAGGTCGAAGCTGCAACTGTCGACCCTGAGGTATTTAGAGTACTTCCCATCGCGGGTTAGCAAGGTTATCGTGCTGTGAGTATACGGTGGCACCCTTAACAGTTCATCCGATACGGTATCTTTCCTGTAATAACAATCTGAGAAACGGCATTTTGAAAAGTGAACACCGTCATCGACTGTACTGGCTTCGTTCCCGCCGTCCATAACAACGCCGTAGATGTCGCAGTTATGGAAACGTACTTTTTTATAGAGGCTCATTTCGACGGCGAGATTTCCGGTATTGGAACCCGGTACTGCCGTTTCGGGATTTTTCATGGCAACAATGCTACAATTATTGAAATAGAATCCTTTCCCGATTCCCAGCCCGGAAGTAATGTCGATAGCAGATTTCCTGTTGTTTTCAAAGCGACAGTTATTAAAAATAAGATTGCGGGCAATCTTTGTCGGGATTTCCTCTTCAATATCGATGCCGGCTGCCGGGATCGAAGCCAGGATGCCCATGCCCGAACTATTGAACTGGGAATTGTTGATGATACCGCTATCGGCCCCGCATATACTCATAGCCTGGCGGCCGTTGTATTCAAAGACACAGTTGTTAATGTTGAACTTATTCGTTTTATAAACGGTATCGCCGTTAAGGATATAAAGCCCGTCTAGACCAAACCTCTTGACTGTAAGATTATTTAAAGAGAGGTTAGCGACATCTAAAACACGGATCCCGTAATTGGGCAACTGTATGTCGACGTCGTTATCCTTACCTCCCAACACCATCTTACCGGGATAGGCATTGCCATCAAGCGTAAGGCCGGAAATTTTGATATAACCGTCTTTCAGGTTATAGGAAACGGAAATCATATTCTCGGTAAAGGCCCAGCATGCCGGTCTTGGCGTTGTTGATCCCCACGATATAAGCGAAGCCTGTGCATCGGTTAAGGGCATGCCGGACAAGGAATCAAAATATCCGTAATGAAATCCGTCGGCATAGCGAAGGGTGGGATTGGACTCCCCGACAATTTCAACGTTAGTACAGCCGAAAATATTCAATACCGTACCTCCGTGCAAAAAGTAGCCGTTGCCACTTACCGGGTTCCCCACAATATAGGTTCCAGCAGGAATAATTAATTTACAATAGCCTTTCCGTGCGTTAATGAAGTTTGTAGCGGCTTCAAAGGCAAAATGATCATTGTCGACACCGTTGCCGGTTGCGCAGAAATCAGTTTTGATATTGAGTTCCATGATGGAACTGATGTCGGCATGTGCACCGCCTGCATAGATCAGCGGACTGCATTGTGCCCTGGTGTTGAATGCCGCAAATAATGCCAGCGCGAATGTGATTATTTTTTTCATGTTTACAGGAATTTATATGATAAAGGTACAATATATATACGATTTACAGGTGCAGAATTGAATCGCATCATTTGCCGGGGATTCCCAATCAACGAATCGTCTGCACCCACCGGAAGTCCCAAAAACCAAAAGAGCCACCCCCCAAAGTGGGGGCAGCTCTTTTCGCGTTTCTTAATAGGTCTTTTACTGCTGGTAACTTCTTACGATATCCTTCAGTTCGTTCAGTTTCATCAGGGCCTCTACCGGGGTAAGGGTATTGATGTCTACGGCGTAGAGTTTGGTTTGTATACTGCGCAGGTCTTCGCTCAGCCCGTCAAAAATATTGAGCTGGAAGTTCTGTACCGGTATTTTCTTCACCCGCTCGGCCGGTGTATTATCGGCATGTTTCTCTTCCAGCACGGCCAGTATCTCGTTGGCGCGGTCGGTAAGCGAAGGGGGCATACCTGCCATGCGGGCTACCTGTATACCAAAGCTGTGGCGGCTTCCGCCGGGCGCCAGCTTACGCAGGAAGATCACTTTATTGCCGGTTTCCTTATGGGTGATATGATAATTCTTGGTACGGGCCAGCTTATGCTCCAGCTCGTTGAGCTCGTGGTAGTGCGTGGCAAATAGTGTTTTGGGCTTATCGGTATGGTTGTGGATATGCTCCACGATCGACCAGGCGATCGAGATACCATCGTAGGTACTGGTGCCCCTGCCGATCTCGTCGAGTATGATGAGGCTGCGGCTGCTCAGGTTATTGATGATACTGGCCGTTTCGTTCATCTCCACCATAAAGGTCGATTCGCCGCCGCTCAGGTTGTCGGAGGCGCCCACCCGGGTAAAGATCTTATCGGTAAGGCCGATGGTGGCGCTGGTGGCCGGTACATAAGAGCCCACATGCGCCATCAGGGTAATCAGGGCTGTTTGGCGCAGCAGGGCCGACTTACCGCTCATGTTGGGGCCGGTAAGGATAATTACCTGCTGGGCCTCCTTATCGAGGTGTATATCGTTGGCTACATACGCTTCGCCCGGGGGCAGCAGTTGCTCGATCACGGGATGCCTGCCCTGGCCGATCTCCAGCACCTGCAGCTCGCTCATTTGCGGGCGGCAGTATTTGTACTGTTTGGCGATATAGGCAAAAGACAGCAGGCAGTCGATGCGGGCAATGGCCTGTGCATTGGCCTGCATGGGCGTAAGTGCCGTTTGCAGCTTTTCGATCAGGCCTTCGTAAATCTGTTGTTCCAGTACGCTTATCTTCTCTTCTGCGCCCAGTATCTTCTCTTCGTATTCCTTCAGTTCGGGGGTAATATAGCGTTCGGCATTGGTCAGCGTTTGTTTGCGTATCCATTCCGGTGGCACTTTGTCCTTATGGGTATTGGTTACTTCGAGGTAGTAGCCGAATACATTGTTGAAGGCCACTTTCAGCGAGGGTATGCCGGTACGCTGGCTTTCTTCCTGTTGTA
The DNA here is from genome assembly GCF_003014535.1 of Taibaiella chishuiensis. Classification (GTDB taxonomy): domain Bacteria; phylum Bacteroidota; class Bacteroidia; order Chitinophagales; family Chitinophagaceae; genus Taibaiella; species Taibaiella chishuiensis. Next base: position 190,526 of record NZ_PYGD01000009.1, read on the forward strand.
TGCGCAGCAGGTATTCCTTACCATGGTAAGCGATCTGCCGCAGCTGGTCCAGGTCCTGGTTAATGCCTTCTTTAATGGCGCCGCCCTTATGCAGGGCTACCGGTGCATCTTCGTTGAGAGTATTGCCTATGGCTTCCTGTATATCGTTACAGGCATTAATGGTCGTGGTGAGTGCGGTAAGCTCCTGGCCGGCTTTGCTATCGGCGGCCAGTTGTTTAATGTCTGCGCAGTGCTGCAGGCTTTTGCCCAGCTGGATCACCTCTCTCGGGTTAATCTTCTTCAGCGGTATTTTGGCTGCAAGCCGCTCCAGGTCGCCGATCTGGCGCAGGTGTTTGCGGTACTCGTCGGCCAGGTCCTGTTCGCGGATAAAGATGCTGACCCATTCCAGGCGCTGTTCTATGCGTTCGATATCGCTGAGCGGGAAAATGATCCAGCGCTTGAGCATACGCGCGCCCATGGGGGTAATGGTATGGTCCATGGCCCGCAGCAGGGTATGCCCGTTCTCTACCGGGCTCTGCATCAATTCCAGGTTGCGTATGGTAAAGCGGTCCATCCACAGGAATTCGGTGGCGGTAATACGCTGTACGGTATTGATGTGCTGAATATTGGGATGCTCGGTATCTTTCAGGTAGTGCAGCGCTGCGCCGGCCGCTATGGTGGCCTCTTTCCAGTCTTCGATGCCATAGCCTTTCAGCGATTGGGTGTCGAAATGGCGCAACAGCGCTTCGTAGCCGTAGTGATGCTGGAAGATCCAGTCTTCGAGCGCAAAGGTGTAATATTTCTGGTCCAGCTGTTCGCGGAAGAAGCGTTGTTTGCCTTTGGCGATCAGCACTTCCGAGGGCTGGAAGCTCTGCAGCAGTTTATCCATATACTCCAGGCTGCCCTGGGCTACAAAGAATTCGCCGGTAGAGATATCGAGGAAGGCAATGCCGTTTTCTTTATCGTCGAGGTATACCGATGCCAGGAAGTTATTGCTTTTGTTCTCCAGCAGTTTGTCGTTGAGCGATACGCCCGGGGTAACGATTTCCGTCACGCCTCTTTTTACGATGCCCTTTACCGTTTTCGGATCTTCGAGCTGATCGCAGATGGCAACGCGGTGCCCGGCCTTGACCAGCTTGTGCAGGTAAGTGTCGAGCGAGTGATGCGGGAAGCCCGCCAGCTCTATCGAAGAAGCCGAACCATTGGCTCTTTTGGTTAAAGTAATGCCCAGTACATTGGCAGCAATGATCGCATCTTCCCTGAAGGTTTCGTAAAAATCGCCTACCCGGAATAAAAGCACAGCATCAGGATATTTGCTTTTGATCGCCTGGTGCTGTTTCATCAATGGAGTCTCTTCTGCTGTTTTCTTTGCCATAATAGTGCTCCAAAATTAAACGAGATTTTCCACTAAACATTTGAAAGTTTTCAAGTATGGGGATAAACCGTGGAATGCCCGTTTTCGGCATCGAGCTGCATTTTGCGGTATTCGGTATACTTTACCCGGTCTACCTTGCTCTGCAGCCAGTCGTAGTAGTTGAAGTAGAGGAAATACAGCTCCTTTACCGGGTCGGTTTTATACACCTCCAGCCGTTGCAGGAAGCCGCGTATAGCCGTACGCCGGCCTTCGTTATGCTGTTCGTTGGAGAGATGGCGGAGAAAGAGCATCAGGTCTTTTTCAAAGCCATCCAGTTTCTTTTTATTGTATAGCCGGTAATAGGTGGCCGATATGGCATTGCTGAGCTGCAGCCCGTCTTTTTTCTCATACAGGATAACGAGGTAGAAGATGGCCGAGAAATAAAGAATGTCTTCGCGCTGTACCTCGTGGTTAATACGGATCACATCGAGCAGCAGGTCTTCGGCTTCTTTAAAACGGTCGAGTACGAAATAGGAAATACAGATCGACGACATCAGCGATAAGGCGCTGACCGGCGGCAGTACGGCTTCCACCTTTTGCAGCATACCGGCGGCCTGTTCGCGGATCAGGCTACCCACTTGATCGTAGGCTGCATGTTTATGAAATATTTTGAGTTGTGTATTGAAGGCGATCAGCTCCCAGCGCAGTTTATCCTTGCCTTCGAGCTGCGCGGCCAGTACGCTGTATTGTTGCAGCAGTACGGCGGCCAGCCCGGTTTGCTTCAGGGCAAAGGTATTGTAGAAGGTATAGTCGGCACAGTTAAGGAAGAGCGCGGCATTGCCTGCAATAAGATGGGGATTGCCCTGCCAGCAGTCCAGTACCGCCGCGGTATGGCGGGTGCAGGCTTCGAAGCAGTAGGAGAGGTGCTCGGTAAGGCCGCAGGCAAACTGGTGCAGGGTATAGAGCAGGGGGCAGCCGGCATCGATGCTGATCTGCGCCAGCAGGGTACGCAGTTGGCCCGTACGGGCCAGTTGTGCGGGCGAAAGCCGCAGGTAGTTGAATTGTTTAAAGCCCGTAAGTTCGCGGATAATCATCTGCAGCTGTTGTTCGCATTGCAGGCGGCTTACGGTGCCGGCCTGGTATTGCAGCAGCTTGCCGCTTTCGGTCTCGAAACTTTTATAGTCGGAGTAGGAGAGTATTTTATACTGCTGGTGGATCAGCTTTACCTGGGTGGCGTAGAGCTCGTACCGGACGGCCGTTTTCCAGGCTTTTTCCAGCAGTTTGCCGGCCGATACCACCAGGTTCTTATCCAGCAGCAGTTCGAATTGCAGTTCTATAAACTGCAGCTGGGCTACGGGATCGTTGCGGCGGAGGTATACGATGGTGGAGAGTATGTCGTTCCAGAGGTAGGTCTTGAGCCCGGAAAAGTGCGCCTGGCTTTGTAATCCGAGCCTGGCGGCAAATAGTTTTTCATCGTTTACGGGATGCCGTTCCATCAGTTCGAACAGCCGGATATGCAGGGCGCGGTTATCGATGGCATGTCGCCGGGCCATTTTTTTGTAACAGGCTTTCTCGTGCCTTTGCAGTCCCCGGATCAGCTCATACAGTTCGATACGTTTCTGGTTATCTGCCGCCATAACTTCATTTTTTAAAGTACAGGATTCCTATAAAGTTACGCAGCCTGAATTGTAAATTTTATTTTATTTTATGGTAGTTTAAATTGTTGTTTTTCAGATTTTTATTTCAATCCAGCTGTTCGAATAAGGTGGTCTGATTATTTAAAAGGGAGGTATAATTTAATTGGGGGGCAGCAGGGATTCCGCATTTTTGTACTGCATTAAGAAAAACGCAACGGCCCCTAAACCTTTGCTTGATGAATCGGATCCGCCTGTGCAAAGACTTTTTTACATTTCCTAAACCCTACCATCAAGAAGTGAATAGAAAGACAGGTCAGATTTCCGGTCCCCCCGGATCAGGTGGATTTATTCATTTTGAGTGCCATGAAAAAAAAGCCTCCGGTTATATACCGGAGGCTTTTGGTTTAACACACACAATGCAAGTTCATTATTTGTCAGATGCAACAAGTTCTTTTACGAATTGGGAAACCGCAGCGATACGTGCATGGTTTAATGCATAGTGGATGAATTTACCGTCACGTACGGTAACCACTACATCGGCGCGGCGTAAGATAGCCAGGTGTTGAGAAGCCACAGATTGTTCCAGGCGCAGTTTCACGTAAATATCCGTAACGTTCATTCTCTTATTTTCCTCGAGTAACTTAATAATCTGCTGGCGCAGTTTATGATTGATCGCCCTTAAAGTCATTGCCGCGCTCTTAACGGCCAAGTAATCCAATTTAATTGGTTCATTAGAATTTTCGTCCTTACGAATAACCAAAGTGTTAGCTGACACTGTTTGTTCCATTTTATATACTGGTTTAATTATAAGTGATTAAATAGATGCAAGTAGCAGTTTTTCCATAAAGTGAAACTTTTGCTTTTTTAGAATTCAGCTTGGGTTATAGGTGCAAAGATAGTAATTAAATAATATATCAATCGGCTTAAAAAAATACGATGACCGTTAATATGGTGTTAATAATATTTTTTATCTCCTTATTTATCACGACAAAAAGAACATTAGAGATTTAAATATTTAAAAATTAACTACTATTGTACCTACACTCGACAGAAATTGACATGTGTCAATTTGCATTTTCATTAACAGGTGTTTGTCTGTATTATTTCGATAAAATTAATGTATTTTATTTAATTTCAACACTTGTTTTTAATTCTAATGAAAAAACACTGCCTTTTCCCAGTGTGCTGTCTACTTTAATCTTGCCTTTATGGGCTTCCACTACCGATTTTACGTAGCTTAATCCGAGGCCAAATCCTTTTACATTGTGGAGGTTTCCGGTGTGTGCCCGGTAGAACTTTTCGAAGATGTGATTTACGGTTTCTTTGGACATGCCGATACCGTTGTCCCTGATCCGTATGGAGATGGTTTTTGAAGAAGGGTTAGAAGTCTCAATGATAATCTTGGCGCGGTCTTTAGAGTATTTGATCGCATTGTCGAGCAGGTTGGCAACGATGTTGGAAAAGTGTACTTCGTCGGCCTCGATCATGAATTTTTTCGCGTTCAGTTTTTGCTCCAGCGTACCGTTTTTTTCCTCTACACGCAGCATAATATTCGAAGCCGCCGTACGGATTATTTCGTGTGCGTCGATCTGCTGCAGGTTCAATTCCAGGTTGCTGGTATCCATTTGTGCGGCCTGTAAAATTTTTTCCACCTGTTTGTTCATCCGCACATTTTCTTCGCGGATAATGCCGGTATAATATTCGATCTGTGCCGTATTGCTTTTTACCTTAGGATTGGCCAGCGCGTCTACCGCCAGCGAGATGGTGGCCAGCGGTGTTTTAAACTCGTGGGTCATATTATTGATAAAGTCCGATTTGATCTCCGAAAGCTGCTTCTGGCGGAACACCGTGCGTACGGTAAGGGCAAAGGCGGCAATGATAATGATGGTAAACAATACGGAGGCCCCGATCATCCAGGAGGTGCGGCGCAGGATATAGTTTTTGGGTTGTTTGATGTACAGGGCAAAGCGGTAGCTGCCGTTGGGGGTTAAAGCCTTGCGGAACGAGGAGGAGAACATGTCGTTGGAGAACCCTTTGGAGCTGTTCTGCGGCCAGTTGTTGCTGGTAATGGAGTATTCGAATTTAAGATCGATATGGTTTTCCGACAGCTCTTCGGCGATGATATGATTAATGTCTTCCTGGGGTACCTGCGATACATAAGACCAGAGGATATCCCAGGTGCGGGAGTTCTCCCAGTCAACTGTTTCGGGGTTCATGCCTATGTATAATGCGATCTTGTGTTGTATGCCCCATTTGATATCCGTAAAGGAGTTTTCGAGATCGTTATTGTACTTTCCTTTCTGGACCAGCAGCACGTTTTGTATCCAGGACATCTGGAGGAACATGAGGCCTAAAAGGGAGAGGGTGATCAGGATAACAATAGAGGGGAAAACTTTTTTCATGAATTATGCAGATGAATGAACGTGTAAAGTTAATAAGATAGTGACGATTATATGATGTATAGCCGTCATGCAAAGGTTATTATATTACACTAAGTAGAATTGCTAATAATTTTATAAGGCTTAAATTATAGGGTTAAAATGTTTGGAAAGTTGCCGTCGAGGGTTAATTTTAATGTTCAAACAAAGCGTAAACCGACTATGGATTTGTTAGACCCGTATAAACGTACTGATATTAAGCCCGCGGCCGGTAAATTGTTGATTGCAGAGCCTTTTCTCAACGATCCCGGGTTTGCACGTACCGTGGTGTTCCTGGTGGAGCATGGCGAGGAGGGCAGTATCGGTTTCGTGCTTAACCGGCCTTCGCACAGCACTATCGGCGACCTGCTGCCCGAGTTGTATACCCCGCGGCTCTCTGTATTCGAAGGCGGACCGGTACAGGGCGATACCCTGCATATGATCCACAAAATGCCCGATGTAATGGGCGGAACCGAGATCCTGCCCGGCATATTCTGGGGCGGCTCGTACGACGACCTGGCACGTACCATCCACGACAACCCTGCCGGGATACCCGACCTGCGGCTGTTTATCGGTTATTCGGGCTGGGCCGACGGGCAGTTGGAGCAGGAGCTTAAAGATGGCGTATGGCTCGTGGCCGATACTTTCGAAGATGTGATATTTGAAACCGACAGCCGCAAGGTATGGCAGGATGCGCTCCGTTCGCTGGGCAGCAGCTTTGCCTTTATGGCCAATATGCCTATTCACCCGCAACTGAACTGATACCCGTACCTGCGGCCCGGCCCGCATTCCACCTATATCCCGCTTATTATTGCAAAAATTAAGAGGCGCCGCTGGGGGCTAACCTTTATATTTGCAGCAACAGATGGACAGCACACACGGAAACAAAAACAGGAAACTTCATGGCGCATTGCTGATTGCGATGCTGGTCGTATTCCTGGTGGTGTACAACCGCAAGCTGCTGATGGACTGGTACGATCCGCAGCCGGCCGCGGTAGTGCATACGCCCAATATGCGCCGTGCCGCCAATCCCTGGAACCGCTATCATGCCGATTCCTGTATCCAGATCGTAAAAGACGGCGACCTGGTATTGCGTTCGGGCAGCGATGCCATCAGCGCCCTGTTCAAAAAGGTAAATACCCGGGATAAGTCCTATTCCCATGCCGGTATCGTTTTTATCGAGAACGGCTACCCGATGGTCTATAACCTGATCGGCAATGCCGAAGATCCCGAGGCGGTGCTGCGGCGCGACTCGCTTTCGGCCTTTATTTCGCCCCACGACAATACGGCTTATGCCGTATACCGTTATAAGCTGAGCCGGCAGCAGGTCGAAAAACTGCACGACCTCTCCATCCGCTACTTTAAAGAAAAACGCCGCTTCGACCCGCATTTCGACCTGGCCACCGACAGCTCGCTGTACTGTACCGAATTCGTGTACAAGGCCATGATCGAAGTGACCGGCGACAAAAAATACCTCGGAACCACCCAAACGGCAAACTTCAGTTTTGTGTCGGTCGATAACCTCTTCCTGAAGAAGGGGATCAAATTGGTTTGTAAAATCGTGTATATCCAGTAATTTTGCAGGCTTCGATACTTTCCGTATGAAAAAACTAGTTCCTGTATTTTCCTTCCTGGTCCTCGCACTGTTCTGGACTTCCTGTAAGAACAGCAACTCGCCCCAGGCGGTAACCGAAAAGTTCCTGGTGAGCTTCAGTAAAATGGACTACACTACGGCCAAGAACCTCTCCACGCAAAACACCTGGGCCATGCTCGACATTCTCGCCTCTTTTACCAAAGAGATGCCTGAAGCCGAGAAGAACGCGCTTTTCCAGAATTTTAAGGTAAAGGTTACGGACAGCAAAAAAGAGTCCGACTCGACCATGATCGTAACCTATGTTACCGACCCCAAGATCCTGCCGTTTAACAAGCTGCGCCTGCTGCAGCAAAAAGATATCGAAGGCAATATCCGCTGGAAGGTAGATATCTCCACGCTCGATCTCGTGGGCGGCGAAGAGTCGTATATCGAAGAAGAACACCAGGCCGTGGAAGAGGACGTACAGCGCGATGCGGTAGATACGGTAAAGGTGGATGAGCCGCCTGCAGCACCCGCACCGAAAAAGAAAAAATAACGGCATAAGATAAAAAAATAGGTAGCGCCCGTTATTATTTTATTGAAAATTAATTTCAATCCTTACTTTTGAATACTTTTAAAAAACCTGTTTAAACAAAATATGCCTTATTTATTCACATCAGAATCCGTTTCTGAAGGACATCCAGATAAAGTAGCCGACCAGATTTCCGACGCGCTTATTGATCATTTTCTTGCCTTCGACCCGCAGTCGAAAGTGGCCTGCGAAACTCTGGTGACTACCGGCCAGGTAGTACTGGCGGGCGAAGTGAAATCGAAAGCATATTTAGACGTGCAGACCATTGCGCGCGACGTGATCAAAAGGATCGGTTATACCAAGAGCGAATATATGTTTGAAGCCAACTCCTGCGGCGTGCTTTCTGCCATTCATGAGCAGTCTGCCGACATTAACCAGGGTGTGGACAAAAAGAAGAAAGAAGAACAAGGCGCAGGCGACCAGGGTATGATGTTTGGTTATGCAACCAACGAAACCGAAGACTATATGCCGCTGGCGCTCGACCTGGCGCATAAATTACTGATCGAACTGGCTGCGCTGCGCCGCGAAAACAAGGAGATCAAATACCTTCGTCCCGATGCCAAATCGCAGGTAACGCTGGAGTATGATGATAACAACCAGCCTGTGCGTATCGATGCGATTGTCGTATCTACCCAGCACGACGATTTCGATACCGAGCCCAAAATGCTGGCCAAGATCAAGAAAGATATCGTTAATATCCTGATCCCGCGCGTTAAAGCCAAATACGAAAAATACGCCCACCTCTTCAATAACAAGATCCAGTACCATATCAACCCTACCGGTAAATTCGTGATCGGTGGTCCGCACGGCGATACCGGTCTTACCGGCCGTAAAATCATCGTGGATACCTACGGTGGTAAAGGTGCACATGGTGGCGGTGCTTTCTCCGGTAAAGATCCTTCCAAAGTAGACCGTTCTGCAGCATATGCTACACGCCATATCGCCAAGAACCTGGTTGCTGCCGGTGTCTGCTCCGAAGTACTGGTACAGGTATCTTATGCGATCGGTGTAGCAGAGCCTATGGGTATCTATGTAAATACCTATGGCACTGCCAAAGTGGATATGAACGATGGCGAGATTGCCCGTATCGTGGAAGGCATATTCGATATGCGTCCTTACTTTATCGAGCAGCGTCTTAAACTGCGTAACCCGATCTACAGCGAAACCGCATCTTACGGGCATATGGGCCGTAAGAACGAGATCGTGACCAAAGTATTCCATACCCCGGATGGCAAAGAGAAAAAAGTTAAAGTAGAACTCTTTACCTGGGAAAAACTGGACTATGTGGCCAAAGTAAAAAAAGCTTTCGGCATTAAATAAGGCTTCGACCTTATCTTTGCTTTTCCTCATTTTAAGCGCTGGTACCGGTACAGGTGTCAGCGCTTTTTTTGGTACATTTGCTTTTTAAAATTGAAAACTATGCCTTCATTTGACATTGCCAGCAAAGTAGATCTGCAAACGCTCGACAACACCATCAACGTAGTAAAGAAAGAGATTTCCGGCCGCTTTGATTTCAAAGGCTCGCATGTAGAGATCGATCTCGATAAGAAAACCCTGGTGCTGAAACTTGAGGTGGAAAGCGATATGAAGCTGAAGCAGGTAGAGGATGTGATCATTTCCAAATCGCTCAAGCAGGGACTGGATGCCAAATCATTCGACTTCAGCAAAGATCATTACAGCTCCGGCAAGTTTGTGCGCAAAGAGATCAGCGTGCGCAACGGCCTGGATAAAGACGCCGCTAAGAAAATCGTAAAGCTGATCAAGGACAGCGGGCTGAAAGTACAGGTGGCTATCATGGACGATATTGTTCGCGTTACCGGTAAAAAGATCGACGACCTGCAGGATGTGATTAAGCTGTGCAATGGCGCCGGCCTGGAAATGCCGCTGCAGTACGTAAACATGAAAAGCTAACCCTGAAATGAACTAACAGGTCCGGGGCATGTCATGCCCGCGCCGGATATCCTATTTTCAAATTTTATAACCACCCCTCATGTTTCCCGATTTTCATTACCTGTTCAATAGTCTTTTTGGTATCGATATTCCCGGGCTCAGCCTTGTTAAAACATTCGGTTTTTTTGTAGCGCTGGCCTTCCTGGCCGGCGCCTGGGTCATTACCCGGGAGCTGAAGCGGAAGGCAGAACAGAAATTGATGCTACCGGAGATCGTAACAGAAACCGAGGGCAAACCCGTTACCAATGCCGAACTCGTATGGATGGGCATACTGGGTTTTGTGATCGGTTTTAAGTTATTGGGGCTGGTACTGAATGCCAGCGAGGCCTCGCATAACCCCATCGATTTCCTGTTTTCGCTGAAAGGCAGCCTGATTGGTGGTTTGGCGGGTGCGGCGCTTTTTGTTTACTCCCGTTATTCGGCGCGTAAAAAACAACAGTTGCCGCAACCTAAGGAGCGCAAAGTCGCCATATATCCGCACCAGCGCGTTGCGGATATTATTTTTATTGCAGCCATCGGCGGCTTTGGCGGCGCCAAGGTGTTTAATGCTTTTGAAACCTGGAACGATTTTATCAAAGACCCGGTGGGTAACCTGATCGCCCCCGCGGGGCTTACCTTTTACGGCGGGCTGATCGTAGCCACCGTAGCGCTTTATGTGTATGCCCGTAAAAAGAAATTTTCCTTTGCCCATCTCTGCGATGCTGCTGCACCCGCGCTGATGCTGGCTTACGGTATCGGCCGCCTGGGTTGCCAGTTTTCGGGCGACGGCGACTGGGGTATTTATAACAGCGCTTACATTACCCGTGCCGATGGTTCGATGGTAAAGAGCAGCCAGATGGAGTATGATGCGGTGGTAAAGCAGAACCCGCATATTTTTATCGACCGCAACGAGAATACGGTAATCCCGCATAAGTACGCCCCTGCGCCCTCCTGGGCTCCCGACTGGCTGTATGCTCAGAACTTCAAACACAACGTAAACAACGATGGCATACCGATAGCCGGCGAAACCGGCGACTATATCCATGTGCTGGCTGCGGGTGTATTCCCTACTTCGATGTACGAAGCGGCGGCCTGTATCCTGCTGTTCCTGCTGTTGTGGTCGTTGCGCAAACGGTTTAACCGGCCCTTGCAGATGTTTGGTATCTATCTTGTGCTCAATGGCATGGAACGCTTCCTGGTCGAAAAGATCAGGGTGAATTATAAGTACGACTGGGGCTTTATACATCCCACACAGGCTGAGATCATTTCGGGCGCATTGGTTATTGCCGGTCTTGCGCTTTTCTTCTTCTACAAGCCAAAAGCAACCGTTACCCAGGTTCAATAGTACCACGGCATTTGCCGGGTGTAAATATACGATGACAGTAATCTTGACCTATGTCAGGCATGTGCCGGCAAGGGCCTGGTTACTGTCATTTTTGTGTCATAATTGATTGGGAATACAGGATATGTATTTTACCGGCTGTACTTTTGCACTACAAAAAATCGATTTATGAAACTGAAATACACTTTGGCGGTAGGAGCTTTGGCCTTGACAACTGCAGCCCAGGCGCAGACCTGGATTAAAGATACGGTGAGCATGGGCGTAGGATATGCAAACAGCGTTTATTACAGTCTTGCAAACGGTATGTCCGGTGCACCTGTTGCTGATAATAACTGGCACTTTGGCGTACAAGCCTTAAATGCTATGGCCGATACACATGGCGGCGTAGGTATCTGGACTAACGAAGCCACCAAAACCGGTGCAGTAGTAAAACTGTACTCCCTGCATAAACAAGGTACCGTAAGCTTCCTGACAGCTACAGCTGCTGATACCGTAGGTATGACCGGTGCTGCTAAACAACTGCACAACGATACCTCTACCTATGCCATGGGCGCTTTCAACGCCGGCGCAACCGGTGGTTCCAACCCTTCTGCAGGTATCAACTACGGCTGGGGTAACTACAGCAGCAACAGCCAGGGCGGCTTCCCTGCACACAGCGTAGTAGGCGACTCCCTGTACCTGCTTACCCTCAACCAGGGCGGTGGTATGGGCGCTCCGGCTACCATTACCGGCACTTACATCGTATGGCCACGTGCACTGGCTAACGGTAACCAGTGGACCCTCTATGTTAAAAATCTTGCTACGAACACCATCGATACCCTGGGCGTAAGCATCGCAGGTGCTACCACCCTGTTCAAATACTACAACCTGACTACTAAAACATGGTCTGACCGCGAGCCCAACAAAAACTCATGGGATATCGTATTCAGCAACTTCATGGACCTGTATGGTACCTATGGCCTGCAGGGTGTAACCGGTGTACTGAGCAATTACAACATTAAAGTAGCACAGGCCGATAACGTAGCGCCTAACAGTGCCGACTACAACAACTTTGCAAGCGCTTACTCCGAAGATATTCATACCATCGGTTCCGATTGGAAAACCGTAAATATGACCACCTTCAAATATGATATCAAAGCCAACCAGAGCTGGTTCGTTAAACTGAGCAACGGTGATATCTGGCAGGTGTATTTCGATATGTTCGATAAAGATGCTGCTAACAACCAGAAAATTGCCCTGCAGAAACGTAAAGTATTTACCGCTCCTGTAACCGGTATCGTAGATGCCAACCAATTCGTAAGCAATGTAGTGGTGGCTCCGAACCCGGTAATCAACGGTCAGGCTAACCTGCTGGTAGACGCTAAGCAAACCATCCGCGACGCTAAAATCATCATTACCGATCTGAGCGGCCGCGTGGTACTGCAAACTACCAAAACCATCAATGCCGGCTTCCAGCAACTGCGCCTCGATGTAAGCAGCTACACTTCCGGTCTGTACATGGTAAACCTGGCCGGCGAAGGCTGGAACTCCGTACAGAAGATCGTAGTACGTAACTAATCGACTGAGGAGATATTTTCTCCATGGGTGCTCCATATCTAAAAACATGCTTCGGCGCCCTTAGCGCAGAAGCATGTTTTTTCCGCTAATAGAAGATGGTTTTCCATCGCAAAAAAAGAATTCAGTGTCAAAAAAAATCCACGACGTATTTCGTTTTGTTGTTGTACTGCAACTCCTGCTGGGCCTGGCTTTCCCGGTTATAGCCCAGGGTAATTTAACGCTTAATGTGGCCGATGGCGCGGGCGAAAGCCTGCCCGGCGCTACGGTTAAAGTAGTTACACAGGATGGCGGCAAAACGATAACGAATGCCCTTACCGATGCGGCAGGTAATGCTACCCTGGCGGTAAGCAATTACCCGGTGCGGATCGAAGTCGGCAACCTGGGGTATGCAACGGTTTTCCGTACGCTTAAAGCCCAACCGGATGGTGTATTAGCCGTAACGCTGGACCAGAAGTATGCAGGTCTGAACGAGGTGATCGTAACCGGGGTGGGCCGCCCCACCAAGCTCGACGAGGCTGTGTCGGTATATAAGATCATTACCGCAGCCGATATCCGTTCGCAGGGAGCCGTTACGCTCAACGATGCGCTTCGCAACCAGTTGGGTATCAACCTGCCGCAGGATGGCGCTCTGGGCAGCCAGATCAATATGCGCGGGCTTAGTGGTAATAATGTAAAAATTATGGTCGACGGCCTGCCGCTTAACGGCCGCGAAGGCAGCAATATCGACCTCGGGCAGATCAACCTCAACAATATCGAACGTATCGAAGTAGGGCAGGGACCCATGAACGTGATGTACGGATCGGATGCGATCGGCGGGGTGATTAACCTCATTACCAAAACGAATAAAAAGAGCTGGTCGGCGGCCGGTAACGGTTTCTACGAGTCGATCGGTAAATATAATTTTGGCGCCGACGTAGCGCGCAGTACCGGTAAGCATAACATTGCGCTGAACTTTGCCCGTAACTATTTCCAGGGTTGGGACCCTAATTTTAAAGATATCCGCAACCCCTTATGGCGTCCGAAAGAACAATATCTCGGCAACCTGAAATATACCTGGCAGTTTGCACCGCGTGCATCGCTGACCCTGGCCAGCGACTACATGCACGAACTGCTGACCGCCAAAGAGTCTATGGCCAACTACTCCTATTACAACCGCGTGGTTAAAGACCAGGAGTTTAAAACCCAGCGCTGGACCAACAGGGCGCAGGCCCGCTGGCGTACCGGTATCAATGGTTATTGGGAGAGCAACAACAGTTATGCCTATTACCGCAGGCAGCGCATCTCCTATCTTACCGATCTCAGCACGATGGACCGTACACTGTCTGCCGTGCTGGGCGACCAGGGGGTGAGCACCTTTCATAATGTAACTTCCCGGACTTCCTACAACAACCAGGCCGGTATTTTCGATTATACTTTCGGTTATGATGTCAATATGGAATTCGCATCGGGTGTGGATAAGATCCAGGGTGGTAATAAATTTATCGGCGACTATGCCATGTTCCTGACTTCCAATATCAAAGTATTACCTAGTCTTACCTTGCAGCCGGCCTTAAGGTTTATTCATAACACGGCATACAATGCGCCGATATCGCCTTCCTTTAGCCTGTTGTACAAACCTTTGACGGCGCTGCAGTTCCGGGCTTCCTACAGCCGCGGTTTCCGTGCGCCTACCTTAAAAGAAATGTATCTCGACTTTAAGGACTTCAACCACGACATCGACGGTAATCCCGACCTGAAAGCCGAGTACAGCCAGCACTTCCAGCTTTCCGGTGGTTATACTTATTTCGATAAAGCCAATAAAAGCGGCCTGTCTTCCCTTACCTTGTTTTATGATGATGTAAGAGACCAGATCTCGCTTGCGCAAAAAGACGAAGGTCCGCTGCCGCCCAACCAGGCGCCCAAGTACATTTATGCCAATATCGGCAGGTCGCGCCTGATGGTGGTTCAGCTGAACAACGACTTCCGTTTCGATGCCCTGCGTTTTACCCTGGGTGGCTCTTTTACGCAGAGCTTTAAAACGGAGAACGAAAATTACCCCACTACACCTTCGTTCAATTTCTGGGAGATCAACGCTTCGGCCCGTTACGATGTGGCAGCCTGGAAGGCCGGCGTAGCCGTATTCTACAAGTATACCGGCAGCCAGCCGGTAATCGGTAGTATCGAAGGCGGTGCAGTATTCGGCGCCCCGATGAAGGACTATCACAATATTGACGCTTCGCTGGAAAAGCGTTTTTACAAAGACCGTATACAGCTTAATGCCGGCGTAAGGAATATTACCAACAACCAGATCATCGGCGCTGTAGGTGCAGCTGCAGGTGGCGGCGCTACAGGCGGCGGACACAGCACCGGCGATGGACAGTTACTGACCACAGGCCGCAGCTTCTTTACTTCGTTGCGGGTGCAATTGGGTAAGTAAAAGCACGGCGCATAGTGCCGGAATAATATAAAATCATGAGTAAGGCCCGGTTATTTCCAGTAACCGGGCTTTCTGTTGTCCGGCGGCCGCCGAAGACGATAATATTGCTTAAATTACATACAGGTATATAGGCCTGCCGATCTATGAAGATACTCTGGAAATACCTGCGGCCGCATAGCCGGCTCATCATCCTGGCCTTGCTGCTGGCCGGTATAGCACAACTTCTGACCATGATCGACCCCATTATCTTTGGTAAGATCATCGACGATTATGCCAATAACCGGCAGCATAAAGAACAGCAGGACCTGGTACAGGGTGTGTTGTTCTGGCTGTTCGTGGCCCTGGCTATAGCCTTGCTGGCCCGGCTGGCGCGCACCTTCCAGGAGTATGTGATGCGGCTGGCAGTACAGCGCTTCGGTATGCAGATCTTTAACGATGGTCTGCGGCAAACCCTGCGGCTTTCGTTCCAGGAGTTCGAAGAGCAACGCAGCGGCGAAACCCTGGCCATACTGCAAAAGGTGCGTAACGATACCGAACGGTTTATCAGCGCCTTTGTCAATATCCTGTTCTCTTCGGTAGTCGGTTTCGGTTTCCTGATCTGGTATGCTATTACCAAACATTGGGCGCTTATCCCGGTATTCCTGATCGGGTTTGTCGTTATCGGTAGTTTTACCGGTATGCTCAGCCGCCGGATCAAACTGGTGCAACGTACCATCAACCGGGAAACAACGCAGATGTCGGGCGCTATTACCGAATCGCTGCGCAATATAGAACTGGTCAAGAGCCTGGGTCTTACCTATCCCGAAATCAAACGGATGAAGGCCTATACGCAAAAGATATTCGACCTCGAAATGACGAAAGTGAAACAGGTCCGGTTTCTTTCCTTCCTGCAGGGCACCACCTTAAATATATTGCGGCAGTCCATTCTCTTTACCCTGCTCTGGCTCATCTTCCGGCATGTGCTTAGTCCCGGCGAACTCATTGCCATGCAGTTTATCTCTACTTCTATTTTCGCACCGCTGCAGGAAATGGGCAATATCATCCTGTCGTACCGCGAGGCCGAAGCATCGGTCCAGCTTTTCGACGAATTGATGAAAAAGCCCGTGGAGCACCGGCCGGAGAGCCCGGTAGATATCGGCGCCCTGAGTTCGCTGCGCTTCGAGCATGTTGTGTTCCGGCACCAGACGGCCATGCATAATGCCATCGACGATATCTCGTTCAAAGCCGCTTCGGGCGAGACCATCGCCTTTGTCGGGCCCTCGGGATCGGGCAAGTCTACCCTGGTAAAACTGCTGGTCGGCCTTTACCAACCCGTAAGCGGCGAGATCTATTTTAATCATATTGCCGGCTCCCGCATCCGTTATAACCAGATGCGCCGGCAGATCGGCTTTGTAACGCAGGATACACAACTCTTTGCGGGCACCATCAAGGATAACCTGTTGTTCGTAAAACCATCGGCAACGGACGAAGAGATCTTAGAGGCGCTGGAAAAAGCTTCCTGCGGCGCTTTGCTGGCCCGCAGCGGCAAGGGCATCTATACGGTGCTGGGAGAAAGCGGGCTCAAGCTTTCGGGTGGTGAAAAGCAACGCATATCTATAGCCCGTGCGCTCGTGCGCCGGCCGCGGCTGCTTATTTTCGACGAAGCTACTTCGGCCCTCGATTCTTTAACCGAAGAGGTGATTACCGAAACGGTAAGAGCCATATCGGCGCGCAGGGAGCAGATCACCATCCTGATCGCACACCGCCTGTCGACCATTATGCATGCCGATAAGATTATCGTACTGGAGAAAGGGCATATTGCAGAAACCGGCACCCACGAGGAATTGGTGGCTGCAAAGGGCCTGTACTATGCCATGTGGCGCCAGCAGATCGGCGAGCGGCGATAGCGGGCATTGTCTTTACCCTTACGCCAGGTAATGCTATTGGCTGTGGGAAGAAAGCTTTACCAGGTAAACATCTCGCCTTCAAGACACGTTCGCCACGGCACCACATCCAATAGCTTAAATGTCCCCGCAGGGTCTCCTGCAAAGAGACCCTGCGGAGGCAGGCAACCACAGCAGTAAATAGCATCAAGTGCACATCCCTACCGACCAGATAAATATCATGGCGCACTATAAAAAGAAAGCCTGCAACAGGTTGCAGGCTTTGTATATTCGGTATGAATTGTAGTCCAATTACAGGGCAGCTTGATGTCCCCGCAGGGTCTCCTGCAAAGGGACCCTGCGGTAGGCAGGCAACGACAGCAGTAAATAGGATCAAGTGCACATCCCCACCGACCAGATAAATATCATGGCGCACTATAAAAAGAAAGCCTGCAACAGGTTGCAGGCTTTGTATATTCGGTATGAATTGTAGTCCAATTACAGGGCAGCTTCGTAGCGTTTGGCTACTTCGTCCCAGTTTACTACGCTCCAGATGGCTTTCAGGTAGTCCGGGCGTTTGTTCTGGTATTTCAGGTAGTAAGCGTGTTCCCATACGTCGATGCTAAAGATCGGTGTGCCTTTTACTTCAGCAACATCCATCAGTGGGTTATCCTGGTTAGGGGTAGAGCTTACGTCCAGCTTGCCGTCTTTTACGATCAGCCAGGCCCAGCCGCTGCCGAAGCGGGTAGCGCCGGCAGTGCTCATTTTTTCTTTCAGGGCGTCGAGGCCACCGAAAGCTTCGTTGATCGCATCGGCCAGTTTGCCTTCCGGTGCTGCTTTAGCGCCGGGTGTCAGTACGGTCCAGAACAGGGAGTGGTTAAAGTGACCGCCACCGTTGTTGCGTACGGCAGCAGGGTATTTGGAAATGTTTTTGATCAGGTCTTCGAGCGGAAGGTCGGCAGCGTCTGTGCCTTCGATAGCTTTGTTCAGGTTGTCTACATAAGCCTGGTGATGTTTGCCGTGGTGGATCTCCATGGTCTGTGCATCGATATGCGGCTCAAGCGCATTGTGGGCATAAGGCAAAGCCGGAAGTGTGTGTGCCATAAATCTTTAATTTATTGTTTGAATTTAGGATTGTGATAGCGGGTAAGCAGGCATAAGCCCTTGCGCTTACCGGATCACAAAAGTACCATCTAAATGATGCACTTACAAATTGTAAACAATAATTTAAGTATATCCGGAAATCGAATGATTTTATGCAACCTTGCGGCGCAGGTCATGTTTAGCCCTCGAGGTGTATCGAGAACACGATCATACGGGTGCTGATCCGGTCGATGGTATTGGACAGCGGGATCTGGACGTCTTTTGAATGCTCGTTCAGGAAGCCCTGGCTGATCTTGATCTCGGGCGAAAAGATAAAGTTGGGATAGAAGAACTCGAAGCCGAAGCCGATCTCCGCACCCACATCGATGGGTTTTACACGCAGGAATTCGTCCTGGCGGCGGCTGCGGGCATTGGAGGCCAGGTCATAATCAAACTTGCCGCCGATAAGGCCATAGAACCGGAAGTTGCCGATACGGTCGCTCTTGAACTTGAGCTGTAAAGGCAGGTGCATATAGATAGATTCTACTTTTTCGGTCTTTTCTACATCGCTCTGATCAACGGTGGTAATCCCTTTTTCGGCAAAGAGCAGGGTTGGGATAAAACGGAGATCGACGAATCGCGTCAGCCGCAGGTTGCCCATGATACCCAGGTTGAAACCCGGTCCCCATTTGGGTTGTACCCGCTTAAAGGTGTCGTTTTGGGCAAAGCTCTGGGTATTGCTCATACGGAAAGACGAGTAGTTGGCTCCGAACGTAATACCGAAATAGTACCATTTGGAATCGTGCTCCGGCATGTTGGGAATGCGGTGCTGTGCATGGAGTGTAACCGTTGCCAGCAACATTCCGAACAGGCATAACAATCTTAATCCTTTCACTTTGCTTGTCATATGGGTACGAAGATAATAATTGTTTGCAGGAAAAGAAGGCCGGTGATCAGCCTTTCTCCGCAGTGTACAAAGTGGTAATACCGAAAGTAAGCGGCCTGGCTTTCACATTTTTATAGCCGCATTGTTCCAGTATTGTACAGAACTGGGCGCCTTCGGGAAATGCTGCAACCGATTCGGGTAAATAAGTATAAGCGGTTGCATCTTTCGATACGGTTTTGCCCAGTGCCGGCAGGATATAACGGAAGTAGAACTGGTATAATTGTTTGACGGGAAATGTTTTTGGCTTGGAAAACTCGAGTATGGCTATACGTCCGCCGCTGCGCAGCACGCGATTCATCTGTTGCAGGCCTTTTTCGAGGTGTTCGAAATTGCGCACGCCATAAGCGCAGGTAATGGCGTCGAAGGCATTGTCGCTGAAGGGCAGCGCTTCGCTGTCGCCATACTGCAGGTTAATGATCCCATCCAGGTGCTTGTCCGCCAGTTTTTTACGGCCTATCTCCATCATGCCTTCCGAAATGTCCACACCCGTTACTTTGTCGGGGTTAAGCCGAAGGGCTGCGATGGCCAGGTCGCCAGTGCCTGTAGCTACATCCAGTATCTTTTTAGGCTGTATCGGGCGCAGGGTATTGATGGCTTTTTTACGCCATCCGCGGTCTATACCCATAGACAGGAAATGATTCAGGAAATCGTAACGGCCGGCAATGCGGTCAAACATACCAGCTACCTGTTCTTTTTTGCTCAGGTCGGAACCGGGCAGTGGCATTACTTTGGGCTTTGGCCCGGAAGAAGCGGATGAGTTCATTGCTGCAAAAATACGGCTAAAATAGGAACGGCTGTAATTATATTGTCGATACAGGCCGGGATTACAACTCGTTCCTGGAGTCGATAATGATCGTTACGGGACCGTCGTTGACCAGGTTTACCTGCATATCCGCGCCAAACTCGCCGGTGCCGATGCTGCGGCCCAGGTCCTGCTCCAGCTTTTTGATCATCTGTTCGTAAAGCGGGATCGCCTTTTCGGGTCTTGCCGCCCGGATAAACGAAGGCCGGTTGCCCTTGCGGGTAGCGGCATGCAGGGTAAACTGGCTCACCAGCAACAGGTCGCCGCCGGTATCGGCTACCGAGCGGTTCATGAGGCCTGCCTCGTCGGCAAAAATGCGCATCTGGATAATCTTGCTGCTCAGCCAGCTGATGTCCTGTTCGTTGTCGGCATCTTCGATACCCAGCAATACCAGTAGGCCGGGGCCTATGGCTGCTTTTTGCCGGCCGTCTATAGTAACGCCGGCTTCTTTTACCCGTTGAATGACTGCTCTCATGTTGAAAAAACGACCGCCGGCAGCGATTAAAACCGGTGTGGACCGGCCGTGTAGCTGTCGGCGGGAAATGGGATGATATAAATAGCGCCGGTAAAGCGGTGCTGGTTCTGTGTTTTAGAATGGTGCGTCTCCATCGTCCGGCGGCGGCTTAAAGCCTTTCAGTTTGGACTTGGAAGAGAATTCATCGTCTTCGAAATCCATATTGTTGGCCTTCGATTGCAGGGTCTGGAAACCGGGCGCTATGCTCAGCTTGCTGTTGCCAAAGTCATCGTCGCTCTGCCTGCGGAAGCCCGCCTGCGGATCGTCAAAGCCACCGGGGGCTGCAGGTCCTGCGCTCCAGTCGTCGGGCGGGAGCTCGATAAATTTCTGGTATTCCAGCAGGGCTTTCAATTTAACCGTATCCAGGCGACCATTACGGTGTTTGGCGATATTGATGTGGGTTTCGCCGTCTACCGGTTGTCCCTGTTCATCGTTGTTGATGCCATAGTATTCGGGACGGTAAATAAACATAACCATATCCGCATCCTGTTCGATCGCACCCGATTCCCTAAGGTCACTCAGCTGCGGGATCTTACCTTTATCGCCACCACGGGTTTCTACCGCACGGCTCAACTGCGACAGGGCCAGTACCGGCACGTTCAGCTCTTTGGCCAGCATTTTCAGCTCTCGCGATATCTTACTGATCTCCTGCTCGCGGTTACCGGCTTTATCCGATCCCTGCATCAGCTGCAGGTAATCGATAATGATCATGCCGATATCGTTTTTGGTTTTCAGACGGCGGCACTTGGCCCGCAACTCGAAGATGTTCAGACCGGCCTGGTCATCGATAAAGATCGGGGCTTTGGCCAGGGGCTCCATACGCTGGGTGAGCTGGGTAAACTCGTAATCTTCCATACGGCCGCGGCTGATATTTTCGAGGCGTACCTCGGTAACGGCGCTCAGCATACGTTTTACGATCTGGGTATTACCCATCTCCAAAGAGAAGATGGCTACCCCTTTCGGTTTATGCGGGTCCATAGCGGCGTTCATGGCCAGGTTCAGGGCGAAGGCTGTTTTACCCACGGCCGGACGGGCCGCAAGGATGATCAGATCGCTCGGTTGCCAGCCGCCGGTAATGGCATCGAGGCTCGGGAAGCCCGACCGTACACCGGTTACATCGTCTTTCTCGTTCCGGGCTTTCGATACCTGCTCGATCGTTTCGACGATAATGTCCTGCATGCTCGAATAGTTCTTGCGCAGGAAGTTATTGCTGATTTCGAACAGGTCGGTCTCGGCCTTGTCCATCATGTCGAACACGTCGGTTTTGTCTTCGTAGGCATTGGTGATCATGTCGCCGCAGATCCGGATGAGTTCGCGCTGGATGTATTTTTCCATCACGATACGTGCGTGCGCGATCACGTGCGCGCTCGACACCACGCTCATGGTGAGCTTGGTGAGGAAGTAGGCCCCGCCTACCAGTTCGAGTTCGTCGCTGCGGCGCAGCTCCTCGGTAACGGTCAGCAGATCGACCACCTGGCCTTTTTCGGGCAGGCGGCGTATGGCCGAAAATATACGCTGGTGCGCGTCTACATAAAAGCAATCGGGGGAGGTCAGTACTTCCAGTACATCCGAAAGTTTATCTTTCTCCAGCAGGATCGCACCTAACACAGCTTCTTCCAGTTCTCTGGCCTGGGGGGGCACCTTGCCATACATCACATTGCTCAGGTCGGACTTACGGCCCCGGGTTGTTCCCAGTTCTTTTTTAATGTTTAAGGACATCGTTCTTTTTGGTTTAAAGCCATAACGGCCTTGTTTGCTACAACACTTAAAGTCGACGAACCCTTTCTTTATGTTCAGTGCGTAAACTGCTACATCCGTAGATCACGGCTGCAGTTAATCCTGTTTTTTTGTTTTCAGAATCGTGCGTTTACGCAATACTTATTGATGGGTAATACTATGCTCCGTAAGCGCTTGCGAAAGGTAAAGCCAATATCGGTTGCGTCATCCGGATGGACGGTAATATCGTACGGTTCTATATTAAGAAAAGGTTAAATACTTTTTAAGGACGGCTAAGGTAAGTTCATTTTACGCGTCGGGGACACATTTAGGGAAATAAATTTTTGAAAACGGCTTGCACAGGTTATCCCCCGTTAATCATATGATTTGCCATTGATACGGGAAGTTTATCCACAATCCTGTACCAAATATAACGCTAATTCACAGCAAATGCACAGGTTGCTGTGCAAAAGTAAGGTTAAGTTTTATTTGGAAAATGGATAGGAGATTAGTAGTATTTAGGAGTAAAACATTAGTACTTTTGCAGGGAAAACCGGGGGGCGGAACCAGGGGCGAAAAGCCCTTGTCCTTTACCGGAATTTATCTTATATTACTCTTTTTAATTTATTTGAAATGCCATTAATTGCCCCTTCTTTGCTTTCGGCCAATTTTCTGCGCCTGGAAGAAGATGTAGACATGATCAACCGCAGCGAAGCAGACTGGCTGCACCTCGATGTAATGGACGGCCGTTTTGTGCCCAATATCAGTTTCGGCCTGCCCGTTATCGCTGCCGTAAACCGCAAAGCCACCAAAACGCTGGATGTGCACCTGATGATCGTAGAGCCGGAAAAATACATCAGCGACTTTGCCAAAGCCGGGGCGCATTATCTCTCCGTACATATAGAAGCCTGTAACCACCTGCACCGTACCGTGCAGATGATCCATGGCGAAGGCATGAAAGCCGGCGTGGCCATCAACCCGCATACACCGGTGCACCTGCTTAAAGACATTATTGCAGACATTGACCTGGTGTGTATGATGAGTGTGAACCCCGGTTTCGGCGGACAGAAATTTATACCACATACCCTGAAGAAAATAGCCGAACTGCGGGCGCTGATCAACGAAACAGGCAGCAAGGCTCTGATCGAGATCGACGGCGGTGTAACCCTGGAGAATGCGGGTACCATCGTTGCTGCAGGCGCCGATGTACTGGTTGCCGGTAATACGGTGTTCAGCGCAAGCGACCCGGTTGCCATGATCAGCCAGCTGAAAGCGATCTGATCCATAATAAAATGATTTCAATACAAACAACGCCAGGCCTAGTGCCTGGCGTTGTTTGTTACTGGTAGCAAGGTAAAGCACAAAGGAGGGTCTGCGCTACCGGATCAGCACGAGCGCTCCTTTGTGGTAATAAGGTTCGGGACGGGCATCGGTTTTGAACCGCAGTTCGTAAAAGTAATTGCCCATATCGGCCGGGGCGCCGTTATAGGTGCCATCCCAGCCGCGGTCAAACTCGTTGTTGGATTTATAGATCATCTGTCCCCAGCGGTTATAGATAAGAAGGCTGTATTGCGCAGGCACGCAACCCAGTGCTATCGTGGGTTTGAAGTAATCGTTGAGCCCGTCGTTATTGGGACTGAAGGCATTGGGTACCGATATATTGCAGGGACAATGCTCGCCGCCGATCCGGATGGTATCGTGCTGCGGGCATCCCTCGGCCTCGAAGGTTACCGAATAGGTACCGGGACCATAGATATTTCTTTCGGGTATTATAGACTGGTCCTCCCACAGGTAATTGCCGGCTTCTTTAGGTTGGATCGTTACGGGGAACCGTTGGTCACAGATCACCGTATCCGGTGGCAGTACCGCTATCGGCGACCGGAACCGGTAAATGAAGGTGTCGACCCGTATGTTGTTACAGCCCCCCTTATAGTAGACCCAGTATTTACCCGGTGTGCTGATCTGGCGCCGGTCGCCGGTTGTACCATCATTCCATATATAACCGCTAAACCCGGGGCGCGCTTTTAAGGTCGTAGTACCTAATTGCATATCCGCTTCGCGGCAAAATACCGTATCGAAATACACGCTGGGTATGGTATCCATTTCCAGGTAAGGATATACGACATCGTTATTGGTGTATAACCTGCAGGATTCCGAAAGGGGCTTTGCCGGATCGAAGGCCACCTGTTGCCAATCATTACCCGACGGACCTATAACACCTAGTTTCGTACAGGTGATCTGGCCAATCAATTTATATCTCATTTCTAAGTCGTGCGGATCGGGTTTGCTATAGGCCTCAGGGATATTGAAATATATTTTATTACCGTGGGGTTTAAGGAAAATAATGGGTGGGGTATAAACCGAATGTTTGAGCCGGTTGTATACCGGGTAGGTAACCGGGAAAAGGCTACTCGTATGCCGCATGTTTTCGTTCAGCTCGTATTTGTGAAAAACGATGTTGTCGCCGGAGTTGTCTTGTTTATAAACGATATAAGCAGTATTGTCCGGCGTAAAGCAGCCATGTATATCCTTTTGCTCCGTTTCGCTCAGTAACACCGGGGGGTAGGCGCCTTCGGTAATGACGCCGTTGTCGGGATCGAATTTAAAGAAATGTACCTGTGGTCTGGGGTAATAATCGATATAATTTAATGCGATGAAAGCGAGCGATTCCCGGTTGGGCGACACTTTGAAGTCCCAAAGCATATCCCACATGGTCGCTTTTTCGTGGTAGGAAATAACTGGTGTTGTATCGACGCCGGAAGCCGTAATGTGGTAGGCAGATAAGGTATAGGGTGTGTTGCCGATGTCTCCTGTAGTCGTAATCAGCCAGAGGTCGCAATTGTTGCCCGGTACAACATCAACGAGCTCCATATACTCATCAATGAATGCAGAATTGCGGATCAATATATTTTTTAATCCCGGTACTACGTCGCCCCGCCCGTTATTGAGTTTCATATCCACTACCGAATAAGCCAGGTCAAGGGCGCCTGTAATGGAAAAAACATAATATCTGTCGGGGTCCCGGATAAAGGGGGCGACGATCATATACTTTGCGTAGCCGTTGGCAAATACATCCAGGTTACCATTGGGCATCGGTTCCAGGTCGCGGTCATACAACCAGTAAGGGATGGCGATAAACCGGAGTGCCCCGGTCTCCGGATGAGAAACAGGGATCATATTTTCAAACCGGTATCCTTTCTGCCGTTCGTACTCGATTTTAAATCTCCCGCCCATCGTTTCCAGGAATTTTTCAGTCCGGGTTACTGTTGCTGGTGTTGTTTTAAGGTTGAGGCCCATTTCGCCGAAGAACCAATTGCTGTTTGCATTAAGATGTATGCTCCGCTGGGCATGGAACTGGGCGCGGCTTTGCAGACCCGGGGCCAGGAGCAGCAGCAGGAGCGCAAGACCTTTTATGTGCTTAGATTTCAAAGTTATCCGCTATTCAGTTATGATTGGCATGCAGGCATCAGTATGTGATTATACTGCCCCGGATGTCCAGCATACTTACAAGACACTTTATATCGCTTTGAGTACTATCAGGTTAGAACGCTGTGGTCATGCTTATCCACTGGTAGTATCGCTTAAACGATCATTTTCCCCGCAACAAAACCGTTAAACCGGCGTTGCGGGCTTGGGGAGGGCAGGGAATAACGGTATGTATAATACATAATTATCTTATGCATTTTCCTGTAAAAGCCGGACCTCATGTTTCGTAAAATACAACGGTGCCGCTACCGGATAAGTACGAGCTCGCCTTTGTGATAATAAGGTTCGGGGCGGGCGTCGGTTTTGAACCGCAGCTCGTAGAAGTAGCTGCCCATATCGGCCGACCGGCCGTTATAAGTGCCATCCCAGCCGCGGTCAAACTCATTGTTGGATTTATAGATCATCTGTCCCCAGCGGTTATAGATAAGGAGGCTGTACTGCACAGGCACGCAACCCAGTGCTATCGTGGGTTTGAAGTAATCGTTGAGCCCGTCGTTATTGGGGCTGAAGGCATTGGGTACCGATATATTGCAGGGACAATGCTCGCTGCCAACAGTCAGCGTATCGTATTGGGTACAGCCCTCGGCCTCGAAGGTTACCCAATAGGTGCCCGGGGCATAGATGTTTCTTTCGGGTATAGTCGAGTTGTCCTCCCACCGGTAATCGCCGGCTTCTTTAGGTTTAACCGTTAGCGGGAAGCGCTGGTCGCAGATCACCGTATCGGGCGGCAGCACCACTACCGGTGCGCGGAACCGGAAAATGAAGCTGTCGACCCTTATATTGTTACAACCGCTCTTAAAATATACCCAGTATTTACCCGGTGTATGGATCTCGCGCTCGTTGCCGGTACTGCCATCGTTCCATATATAATCCGTAAAGCCCGGCCTCGCCTTTAATTTAATGGAACCGAGCGGGGTGTTGGGTTCGAAACAAAACACGGTGTCGAAATACACGCTGGGCATGGTGTCGAAGGCGAGATAAGGATAAACCACATCACTATTGGTCTGCAGCCTGCAGGTACGTGTCAGCGTTATCTCCGGGTCGTAATCCACCTGCTGCCAACCGTCACCCAATGGTTTCATCGTGCCCAATTTAACACAGGTATACTGACCGATCTTTTTTAGTTTTTGCTCCATATCGTCGGGATCGGGTAGCGAATAATGCTGCGGGATATTGAAAAATATTTTATTGCCATAGGGTTTTAGAAAAATAATCGGTGGTGTATAAGCCGAATATTTGTACCAATTGTATTCCGGGTACGAAAGCGGGTAGGTGCTGCTGGTATGCCGCATGTTCTCGTTGAGCGCGTACTTATGAAAAATCATATTGCCCCCATAATAGTCATGTTTATAAACGATATACGCGGTATTGTCGGGCGTAAAACAGCCATGCATATCCCTGTAGTCTGTTTCGCTCAACTCGATCGTAGGATAGGCATCGGTAGTTATGGCGCCGTTTTCCGGGTCGAACCGGAGGAAATGTACCCGGGAGCTCGGCCGGTTCTCGATGTAATTTAAAATGATGAATGCGATAGACTCCCGGTCGGGCGATACTTTGAAGTCCCAGAACATATCCCACATGCTCTCTTTGTTGTAATGCGCAACTACCGGTGTCGTATCGATGCCCGAATCCGTAATGTGGTAAGCCGATAAGGTATACGCTGTAGACATATCGTAGTCACTCTCCACTGCAAGCAGCCAGAGATCGCAATTGTTACCCGGTACCACATCGATGAAGTTTGTGAACGGATCGGCAAATTCCGGTGTACGGACGTGCCTGTCCTTTAACCCCGGTACCACATCGCCCAGACCGTTATTGAGCGTCATATCCACCACCGAATAATTCAGATCGGAGGTCCTGGAAAAGGTAAAGACATAATACTTATCGGGGTCATGGATAAAGGGTACGACTATAATGTTTTTTTCTAACGACCTGTAGGATACATCCAATGTGCCGTTGGGCATCGGGTCTATATTCCGGTCGTACAGGGTAGGCCCGCCGTGTTGGTTATACGGTGAGGCAAGAAACCGGAACGCGCCGGTCTCCGGGTGAGAAACGGGAACAATATTTTGTGCACGTATCCCTTTCCCCCGTTCATAAGTAACCGCAAAAATCCCGCCTATGGTCTGCAGGAATTTATCGGTCTCAATCACATCGGGTGGTGACTGCTTCATATCGAAACCAAAGAAGCCGGTGAACCAATTGCCAT
>NZ_PYGD01000010.1 GCF_003014535.1 Taibaiella chishuiensis
AGGCACTAAGAATAGCTGAGTAAATAAATAGGGATCTGGCAAAATGATGATTCGTTTTAAGAATAAGGCTTTTGTCCCCCAGAAATTCTGCTTGACCCGGTAGATCGTGCAATTTCCAGCCTATACGTTCGGGCCTTAACCAGGGAATCAACCCGGAATCAGCATGGCCAGCTTCGGATCGCCAACCGGCATCTAAATGAAAACAGGTTCGGGATATGCTCTTTTTATGGCTACAGCATCTGGAAAGAGCTAAATAGATAAGATACTTAGGTATGGCAGTGCTTCAGGCCAGCGAGCCCGGGTTATCACAAAAGCACAACCGGCTTAAATCGTAAGCGAAGAACCGGGCAAGTATAAAAAGAGGGATATCGCGGAACGGACAACAGGTGCGAAGCACAAGGCAGGAACAGACCTGGCTTAACTGGATTGGTAGCCTGGCTATGCTGCCTGTTTTCAGTTGGTGACATTACGGCGGGAGAGTAGGTCGGAGTCGGTATAAGGTACCGTAAGGATAACCGTAGTGCCCGATCCGACCATCGACTTAAAGGTAAGTTTGCCATCGATAATGCGGGTACGCTGGTGCATACTTTGCAGGCCCACACCAGTTACGGGCGCGTCGGGGTCGAAGTTGAAGCCGCTGCCGTTATCGGCAATCGACATTTTGAATTCTTTACCGGTATAGTTAAGCTGGATCTCAAGCCGCGTGGCATTGGAATGTTTGAGCGTATTGTTGATGGCCTCCTGGGCAATACGCACCAGCATCAACTCCTTCTCCGGCGGGAAGGCAATATGATTACCCTGGATATCGAGCGAGCATTCGATCTTTTTCGAAATATTGGCCCAGTTTACATCCTGTTGCAACGATTCGATCAGGCCGCGTTTCTTAAGGTATTCGGTATTGAGCGTATGGCTGATGTTATGCACGTCGATAATCAGGTTGTCGAGTATATTGCCCGCCTGCTCCAGTAAAGGTACCTGTTCGGGTACTGCATATTTGTTGATCATACGCAGGGTCATCCGGGTCAGGTTCAGCATCTGGTTTACGTTGTCATGGATCTCCATCGAGATCGTCTGCATCGTACGCTCCTTCTCGTCGATACGGGCGTACAACATTTCATTTTCCTGCCGGTTCTGTTTGGTTTTCTGCACGATAAGAAAAACAATAAGGAAGAAAACAAAAACCACCATCAATAGGGTGCCTGTTACGAAAAAAGGTACCAGGTTCTGGTTATTCATTAAGGTTCTTTATTTTAGAAGGAAGGAAAAAGATCGTTGCATATGCAAGGTAGGTAATGATATTGACCATGAGCAGGCAGATATTGAGGATGGCGGTTTTTTCCTGCAACAGCCCGGCGAAAAAGTCGTACATGCCCCAGCTGAAGAGGGTAGTGCACCAGTAGAAAATGAGTACGCAGGGCACCCAGAAGTGTGTATTGTTTTGCAGGTACAGGTTATTGCTCAGCAGGAGTAGCCTGTAAAAGGAATAAAGCGACATGCTTACAATACAGAGACATTCTACGAATATAAAGTTGGAATTGAGCGTGGTGATCGGCTGGAAAAAGATCATATTGAGCACGCCGAGTATTGTTCCCACCCCGGCGATGTAATACCCGAGGTTTCTTTTCCGGAAGGTGTCGATACTATAGTTGAAGTACAGGCTGATAAGTGCCAGTTCGAAATAACTGAAGATATTATACACCGGTAAATTATTATGGAAATGCTTGGCCGAATACCAGGCCAGCACTTCCGTAAGGCTCGCTATCCAAATCAGTACACAGATGATCTTGGAGGCCAGATCCATTTTCCGGAAGTGGAAAACAGCAAAGATCGAGACCAGCAACAGGACCAGGTTGTACGAGTTGGATAAATGAACGTATAATAATTCACCGGCGTTTAAATTCATCTTGCTATTCTATAACGTCTTTGGATGCGCTGCCGACAAGCGGGCAGCTGGTGGGACAAGGGCGTGCGCGATCGGGTACTTTATAACCCTGCGACAATACATAGGTGCCATCGGCACGGTAGCCTGCCAGTACAATGGTCAGTGCGTTGCTTTTCAGACCGACAGGCTGGCCTTCATGCCCGGAGTTCATATAACTCTGCGTATGCGCAAACATCAGCTTCACTTCTTTGATAGACGAATCCTTCAGGTACTCTCTTAGTGTTTCTGCATTGAGAATAAGCGAACGCAGGTTATCGTCTTCTCCGTCGAGGCTTCTCAGGTAACTGCGGATCATCCGGTTGACGGTGTCGATCGGTACCAGGTTCGTATCTATGACTACATTGTAGGTCATTGCCGTATAGCCTCCCTGGTCGGATTGTGTGGCTGCAGCCTGTTTGCTGTTTTCACTTTCCGTGGTTTTGTCTTTCTTGCAGGAATAACAACAAAGCAGGACTACTACCCATGTGAGTATGTGTAACTTTCTCATAACTGATTATTTAACGTTGTAGAAAAAAAATTGAGCAATTTAACGAATTAGCGATTGGATATCAGGGACAGGATAGGTGTGCTTAAACAGGTCAGATAGGGGTAACGCCCTGGTCTACGGTAACGATGCCGGATTTGATGGCAAACATGGCGAGGCTTACCCGGCTGTTTACTTTCAGCTTTCGGAACAAGCTGTCGCGGTAGCCTTCCACGCTTTTCTGCGTGGTGTTCATCATTTCCGCGATTTGTACATAGGTATGGTCGCTACAGCAATATTTCAGCAACTGCAGCTCTTTTTCAGTGAGCTTAGGCAGCCTGATATGCCTGTTGTCCAGGGCCACGGCGATCTTTTGGGAGAAGAAGTCGGAGAAGTACATCCCATTGTTTCGAATGGATACCAGGGCCGCTTTGATCTCTTCGGGATCGCAGCTTTTCGATAAATAACCATTCGCGCCCAGCCTTATCATCTTAAGCACATAAAGTTCTTCAATAAATGTGGAAAGGACGAGTACTTTAACATTCTTCCATTTCTGCTTGAGCACCGAAATGGTTTCAAAACCGTTCATCACCGGCATTTTAATGTCGATAATACATATTTCGGGCACAGTTTCAGCTTGTTCCATCGCTTTGATCAGTTCGGCGCCATTATTGGCTTCGATTACGACCTTAATGCCGCCAAGCGCTGTAATAAAGGCGATAATACCTTTACGCACAGCGGTATGATCGTCTGCGTAGGCGATAAGTATGGGATTGTTTTTCATAGTCATCTTTAATTCCATTTTCCGTTCGGGGTTAGGACTTCTGCTTAGTATACAAAGGTAAAAATATAAGCTTTTTTTAAAAATTCTTACAGGTAAAAACCTGAAAGATTTGAGTTTAATGTCTGTTTGAAACTTAAATACTCAAATATAATTTTACATCTTATTAAAGGATGTTTAACAGAATAGCTTGTACATATTAAAAAATATATTTTTAAAGTCCTGTTTATTCGTTACCAAATATCCCGCATTGCCTTTTGCCTGTTCTGTAAGTTAACCGAAATGTCCACCCATTATGTTATTTACGCAAAGGTATATACAAAGTTGCAAGACTGCAGGAAAAATACGGGTTAAGCCTTTGTGGGCCGCGCCACAGCCTGTTATACGCCTGCGTAAACTTCGCATAGGCGACCCTCCCTTAACTGTTTATCCCGGTTATACAAATGATTACCTGCCGGCTCCGCGCCGCGCAGGTATTTCTTATGGATGCACCCAAAGCCGGCACCCGCCATAGCTTGGGGGAGCGACGTTTTTTAACACCCAGTTTTTACCATTCCGAAAACCGAAGATCAAACACCAATACAATTATGAAAAAGACCCCTATACTCCGGCAACTTCTCCTATGTTGCTTTGTATTGCTGGGGGGTATGAGCACAGCCATTGCCCAAACCGTGGTAGGCATTAACGGCCCCGTTAATGTATGCCAGGGCAGCACGACGGCCTATACGCCAGCTACCGCTCTCAACCCGGCTTTCAATTATACCTGGACGGTAAGTCCCACATCTGCAGGTACGGTATTATCCGGCAATATCAGCGGATCGAATATCCAATGGACCAATGCGGGTCCGGCCAATGTGGTGCTTACCGGGCGCAATCCCGCCAATGGTAACGCGATCGTGGTAACCGGCTCGCTCGGTATTACCGTAAACGCCCTGCCGGCCCCTTCTGTTACTTCCAATGTACGGCTGGCTTGCCAGCCACTCGAAGACTCCTTCCGCAAAGAAGGACAAAGACCTGTGACGCCCCAGTTTGATACCTCCTCCTGCCAATGGGTATGTGCCAACAGTTATGTGACCTATACCGCAAACGGCAACCCGGGCAGCACCTATACCTGGACAGCTACCGGTTCGGTTTCCATTTCCCCTTCCGGCAATACCTGCAGCATAGGCTGGGGCGCCCCCGGCGATGGTATGGTTACCGTTACCGAAACTACGGCCGCAGGCTGTACGGCAAGCACCTCGTTCTGTGTAAAGATAGTAGCCGGCCCTACAGCTAAGTTCGAAGCCCAACCCGTTCAACGCGATCCGATCGTTATCTGTAAAAACGGCGAACTTGTATTGATAGATCTGTCTACAGGTACGACCGAATCCCCGATCGTATCCTGGCATTGGGACTTTGGCGACGGCCAGGTGAGCAACCAATCTCCCGGTGCTGCCAATAACCCGATCTCGCACCAATACACCACACCAGGCGATTATTCCGTAATGCTTACGGTAACCAACTCCTGCGGTTGTTCTTCCTCTTTCAAAAGAAGAGTAAGGGTGCTGGACCCCGAAGCGCCTGTAATTACCTGCCCCAGGGTAGTCTGCGAAAAAGAAAGAGCCCAGTATTTCGTCAACAGGCCCTGCAGCCCCAGCAGCTGGAGCGTTATCGGCGGTACCATCGTAACCGCTACGGCACAAACTGCCATTATTGTATGGGATAACGTAGACCCTTCAACCGGCTTCGGTTATGTGATGTACAAATCCTGTGCACCCTGCCCGATGACGGTGGTGGAACCTGTTCCTGTTATCCTGCAGCGCGCCAAGATACAGGGATCGACCACGATCTGCCAGGGCGAACAATATGTATACCGCCTGCCCAAATGGCCCGCTACCAAGTTCGACTGGTCGGTGAGCAGCAGCGGCGGCACAGCCACCTTAAACAGCACCGATCAACGCAACGAAATTGCCCTGACTGCAACAGGCCCGGGTACCATTACCCTGACCTGCAAGTACGAAAACACCATGTTGCCTTGCGGCGGCTCGGCTACGATCACGATCAATATCCTGCCTAAAGCCAATATTACCGGTAGCCAGCTGTTATGCCAGGGCCAGAGCGCTAATTACGCAATAGGTGGTTATACAGGTACCTGGTCGCTTACCGATCCGGCCAATAACCCGGCCGGTAGCGGCACCGGTACTACCTTTACCGGCACCTTCAGCCAGGCTGGTGTATACCGCCTGAGTGTAACCGGCTCTACTTTCTGTCCTCCGGCCCAGTACCTGATCAAAGTAGTGGGTACCCCGGCTCCGCCAACCTCTATTACCGGTCCTAACGGCGCTTGCGCAGGTATTCCTGTCCAGTACTCCGCCGGTGCACCGATACCCGGTACCTCCTTCCAATGGTCGGTATCCGGTGGCGGCACTGCCAATGCCCCGGTAGGTTCTGAATCCTATATCACCTTTGCCGGTGCGCCTAACTATACCATTACGGTGCGCCGCGTCACTACCGATGCTGCGCAATGTTTATCTGCACCGCTTACCAAAATCGTGACCGACCCGGTTCCGGCCCTGGTTACCACCGGTCCCGATACCGTATGTCACAGTACCAGCGCTGCGTATTCGATCAACTACCAGGGCGGTGATGCCTACGAATGGGGCGTTACGCCATCCTACCTGGGTAGCGTGGTCAGCAACGGCAGCACTTACAATCCTACTGTGCTGTGGAATATCCCGGCCGGTACCGGTGCGGTAGCAACGCTATACGCAAGGATCAAAAAATGTAACGCTTACCGTACCGATTCTTTCAAAGTATTTGTGCGCGGGGTGCCCAACTTCGTAGCCAAACTGCGTTCCGGCCTGCCGGATACAACAGTCTGCAGCGGTGTACCGGTAACCCTCATCGTGGTGCCCAGTTATCCTGTAGGCTCCGTAACTTCCGTATCATGGGAGTGGGGCGATGGTAATCAGACCATTCCCGGGCCTACCTTCGGCGGTACCTATTCTCATGCCTACAATACCGAAGGCGCGGGCAGTCCCGTTGCATTCGTCCCGGTAATTACCATCACCAATCCTAATGGCTGTGCCGGTACCACCACGGTTACCGGTCCGACGATCAATGTAAAACCGGCACCGGTTGCGCATGTATCGCCCGATGGCCCGCTGGTACATTGCGGTCCCTTCTCCGGCGACGTGCTTACCGCTACCATCACTACCGGTGTAGGCGGTTCGAATACTTATGCCTGGACACCCGCCATTTCTACCACACCGGTATGTACGGCCACGGCTTATGGTTCATATTCCGTGCTGGTAACCAACAGCAATGGCTGTAGCCGTATGTCCAATACCGTTAACATTATCGAGCGTTGTACGCCAACCCCATGCGGTCCCGGTACACCACCGGTTATCTCGGGCGGCGGCAGCAACAACTGCGGCAGTGTAAACGTGAATGTGACCGTAAGCGGTGCTACCGTGGGTTACGACTGGTTCTACCCGCCGGGCGCCACCGTAGTGGGTTCGCCTTCGGCTACCAACCTGAATGTAACCTTTACCGAGGCAGGTAACTACCAGTTTACCTACAGGGCTTACTACCTCAACAATGCAGGCGCTACCTGTTATGTAGACAAGTACATTATGGTACTGGTACCTTATATCGCCGACCTGCGGTATAACATCGTCTGCAACCAGGCTGGTGGTAATTATAAGATCATCTTACAGGATCATACCAACCAGTACCCGGGTATCGGCCTTAACCGTACCTATTACAATGCCTCCTGGACCAGTGTGGGCACGGGCCTCAGCGCCACGGTATTCGCAGCGGGCGGCACCAGCAATACGTATTACGAGGTGATACAGGACAATACCTTTACCCACCCGGCTTGTACCGCTACGGTAAATATTACCCTGCCTGCCTTCCCGGCCGCCGCATTTAACCTGCTGCCAGGTATCCCTAACCCGGGTTGCGTATCTGATGTGGCGTTTAACTTTAACAACACCAGCACCGGTCTTGGCCTGGGCTACCTGTGGAACTACGGTACTGCCCAAAACCAGAACCCTGTTGGCGGCGTAGTGTACGCCAACCCCTACAGCGGTCCGGTAACCCTTACCGTAACCGACAAGTATGGTTGTACCAGCACGGCTTCTACCCCGATCAACGCGGTAGCCAACCCATACTCCGGCACCATGACGGCAGCGCCGAACCCGACCTGCCAGGGTACCGCGGTAACATTGGCTTATGCGCCTTCTACCGGCGGCTTAATGCCATCCGGAACAGGTACCTATACCTGGTATAACGAGAACGCGGCGCTGTTTACCAGCACTGCACCTACCGCTACCTACAGCGTGTTTACACCGGGTGGTTACTGGGTAAAAGGTAAAGGTAACTTTGGTTGCGAAGTCGAAACCCCTGTGGTTCCGGTAGTGATCAAACAGGTGCCTGCCATCTCGATCAGCGGCAATACCAAACAATGTGTTGGCGTACCATTTGTGCTTACCACGCAGACCATAGCCGGCGCTACCTATGTATGGAGCCCCGGTGGTAGCGGCGGCGCTTCGCTCAACCAGACGCTCAGCACTCCGGGCACGTACACCTATACGGTAACCATAACGGTAAACGGTTGTAGCCGCACCAGTCCGCCATTTACGGTAACCGTTAACCCGCTGCCGGCGCCTCCGTCGCTCAGCTTCAACGTGGTGAACTGTAACCCATACGAGCTGCAGCTGAATGCAAGCGGTGTAGCCGGTACCTATAACTGGAACAACGGCCTGTCCGGTTCTTCGGTGAATGTTTACGCCGGCGGACCTTACCAGGTTGTGCTTACCGACATCAACGGTTGTATGAGCAGCAGTGCCTTCTCCGTACCGAGCGATCCGGCCGAATACCTGTGGGTATTCCCTACCGGTTGCTTCTGTAAAACAGAACTCCGTAAGCCTTATGTGATCGGGCCCATCATTCCGTTCAACTATTGGGAATGGAACCAGAACGGGGGCGTTGCCGCTTCGGGATCTGGTGTAATGCCTGATTTCTATGTAAATCCCGGCAGTGTATATAATATGACCCTGGATAATGGCTACTGTCATGTAACCAGCGGTGATATGTATTTTGACAGCGATACCTGCAGGAAGCTGGATCAGCCGGCTAAAGCAGATGTAGCTGCTGCCGGCGTACGGGGCAACCTGGGTACTGCTATGCAACTGATCCCTAACCCTGCAAGGGAGATGGCGACCGTTGTGTACAGCTTTACACCGGGTAGCACCAACCGCACGATCGAAGTATATGATATGGTAGGCAGGATGCTGCAAACCCATACCGTTACTAACGAAAACGGCAGACTGGTATTACAGATGGAGCGATTCAGCGCCGGTATGTACCAGGTGGTTATGAAAGAAAACGGCATTATGGTACAGCAAAGCAAACTTTCGCTTACCCGCTAATGTTATAGTCTCTTACTTAAACCGGGGTGGCAGCAGTGCCGCCCTGGTTTAAGTTTTTTTTACGAACAGCACAAACAGGATGGTATTATGAAAAGAATTTCAACACAGGTTATTTCGATTTTGCTGATGGTAATAGGCGGTACGCAGGGCGCTTATGCGCAGGGTACCTGGCAATGGGGCAAAAGGGGCGGCAGTGCCAACCCGGCAACCAATTCCTGTTGCTTCGAAAATGCAGCCGATATCGCTACCGATAAGAACGGCAACATTTATGTATTGGGCAATGCCAATATGGGCATTAATGTAGATGGCCATAACCATGCCGGTTATGGCAACAACCTGTCTTCCGGCAATGTGATTATCGCCAGCTGGAGCTGCAACGGTACGTTTCGCTGGATGAAGGTAGTAGGCAGCTATACCAGCAGTGCGGGCAGGAGCTTAAGGACCGATACGCTCGGCGGGGTTTACCTGAGCGGTTATACGATCAGTAATAATACCCTGGGTTATACGCATTTCGACAGCGATACCGCCCTGGGCAACACGAACAAAAGCATGTTCGTGGTTAAATACGATACCTCCGGCAACTACAAATGGCTGCGTATGCCGCAGGCCGACACCGTAGGACCGGCATCGATTACCTACTCCGGTGTAGTAGATATGGACGTAGCGCCCAACGGCGAGTCGTTTATCTTCTGTTATCTTAACCCGGGTATCTATAGCGGCACATTCGTGGTGACAGCGCCCGGGATCTATGTGTACCGGTACAGTGCAACCGGCGCCTTTCTCGGGGCCACACCCTTAAACATAACCATAGCCGGCGGCTCGGGCGGGGGCGGCAACCTGTACAATATACAACAGAGCCGTTTTAAACGGGACCATGCCAATGGCCGGTATTATGTATCGGGGCACTACGATGCCGGTTATGGCACCATGACCTTTGGTACAACGGCGGTGACCAAAGCTGCTTACCTTGGCAGCTTCTCGGCTACAGGCGCTATGCAATGGGTAAAACAATCGTCGACCACCAACCCGGCTTATGAAACGGCGGGTATGATCAGCGGCAGGCCCGCTACAGACGAGCAAAACAATATCTATATTACCGGCAACACGTTTCATGGCCAGAGCTTTAACGGGCATACCTTCAGCAATACGCTGACTACCGTGGAGTGGCCTTGCCCCTTTGTGATGAAGCTGGATGTAAACGGCAATAAACTGTGGGCAACTAATGCCTCGGTAATCGGCGCTGCCAACGGCCTGGCCATTGCAGCGGCTAATGGCGACGTGGCCATTACCGGCAGCTTTTACCAGGATATGCAGTGGGGCGGCGTTACCCTGAAACAGGGCATCAACGAAAGCTCCGATGTATTCCTGGCGCGGCTCAACGCACAGACGGGCAGCATAGCAGGCATCGATACTTTAAAGAGCAGTTATGGCGCCGAGGAGGTACCCGCTGCCATCGAGCGCGACAAACGGGGCAACTATTATGTTTCCGGCAAATTCTTCAATGACCTGATCGTAGGCCCGAATACCCTGAACAATATCGGCGGCGAAAGCGACTGGTTCGTAGCCAAGTTCGGATCGGCCAGCTGTAGCTGTACCTTGCCGGTAGCCAACTACACCAATACGGTTAACGGCAATACCCTCAACTTTACCTATACCGGCAGCACGCCTGTAGACAGCGTGGTATGGAACTTTGGCAACGGCGAACGCGGCACGGGTACTACCATAAGCAAGACCTATGCACAAAGCGGCACCTACAATGTATGTGTAACCACTTACAACAGCTGTGGCAGCAATACCTATTGTAAAAATGTATCCACCGCCGGTGTGGGTTTTGCAGACCCAGATCCGTTCGGACTGCTGAGCATCTATCCCAACCCGGCCAAAACACAACTCTTTATCAACGGCCTGCAGGAACCGGCGCCTTATAACCTCTACAACAGTATCGGCAGCAGGGTACAAGAAGGGCAGCTTGGACAGGGACAGGCGGTTATCGATATGGCCGGCCTGGCCGAAGGTTGGTATATTATCGAATTACTACATAAAACAGGCGCCAAACAACGGATCCGGATCATTAAACAATAACAATCACTCATAATATTTACGGTGCAACCCTTAAAGAGCATTCTTTAAGGGTTGTTTCTTTTTGCCTGAGCCTGAGTTCGTTGAACAAAAACGGCCTTTCATTAAAAAAACAGGTTATATACAATTAAAGGACGAACTGCGGTTTTCTAAGGACGAAATGATATTTGTACTGCATAAACTCTTTGTTTCGGATTATCAGAAAAATACATCTCGTAAATTATTCTAATTGATATAGTTTTTTTTATGCTTTATGTATTTCATTTGCGATATAAAATGAACGTGTAGCATACTCATGTTATCTATAAAATCCTCTGTTGCAATAGTCATTTTTCAGAAACGGGAGAAGGGATAATACGATGCCGGCAATATGCGCTATAAAGCTTACCGGTAATTAAACAGCGGGCAACAAGCCATTTATTAAAACCCAATATGTACCAGATCAAAAAAAGCCGTCATCCCCCTTAACGTTATGGGGCAACCGAAAAAATCAAAGAACCCGGTTCGTTTTCCGGGACACAAAAAATCCACTTTAATCAAAGACTAATTATGCAAAGAACATTTTTACTCCAGCGGCTGCTGCTTTGTTGCCTGTTTATGCTGGGGGGGATGAGTTTCGCCGATGCGCAGCGGCCTCCCCGTCCTGGTATTAACGGTCCGTTTTCGGCCTGTGTCGGTAGTACCAGTACCTATACCGCAAACAATCCTTTTACCTTTCCCGGTTTCGTGTATAACTTTACCTGGACCCTGAGCCCAAGTACTGCCGGTACCGTGCTCTCTACTACCAATACGGGCTCCGGCGCCGGTACCGCCAATATCCAATGGCATACACCAGGTAATGTAACGATTACAGCTACCTCTACATTAGGCGATGTCTATACCTATACCGTACAGGTGGGCGCCATACCGGAACCCGTATTGACTACCGACGTATTACTGGCCTGCCAGCCCCTGGGCAATGACCCCAAGGAAGAGCAGCGCGCACGGTTTGATGAAGTTACCTGTCAATGGGTGTGTGAAAACTCTACGGTGAAGTATACCGTAGCCGGCAGCCCCGGCAGCACCTATACCTGGACCGCCACGGGCGCTTTAAGTTTAAGCCCTTCCGGCAATGATTGTTATGTATCCTGGGGACCTGCCGGCAGCGGCACGGTTACTGTTACCGAGACGACTATTTACGGCTGTAAAGCCAGCAAAACCATGTGTGTTAAGATCCAGCAGGGACCCGATGCACGGTTTAGAATCCTGAATTCGAACGACCAACCCGTAGTGATCTGCCGCGGCGGCAGCATCCTGATCGAAGACCACTCCACCGGATCCGCGCAATCGCCTATCGTTTCCTGGCATTGGGATTTTGGCGACGGCCAGGTGAGCAACCAGTCTCCCGGCGGGGCCGGTAATCCCATTACCCACCAGTACGATGTGCCTGGCGGTTATAAGGTTACCCTGATTGTGACGAACTCCTGCGGATGTACCGATGAAATGACCCTTGAAGTTGTTGTAAAAGACGGCAAAGCGCCGGTGATCACCTGCCCGAGGGTAATGTGTGAAAATGAATCTGCCGAATATTTTGTAAATATCCCTTGCGACGTACATAGCTGGAACGTAGAGGGCGGATCGATCGGAAATATAACCGACCAATCGGTGGTGGTAACCTGGGATCATGTAGACCCGGCTACCGGCTTTGGCCTGATTTCCTATACCGCTTGCAAGGAATGCGAAATGACCACCATCGAACCTGTACCTGTTGTGGTGAACCACGCCCAGGTACAAGGCGAGCAGAACATCTGCGTAGGCCAGGAGTATGTGTACCGTTTGCCCAAATGGCCAACAACACAGATGAATTGGTATGTGGCCAGCGGTTCGGCTTACCTGACCCAGACCGACCAGCGTAACGAGATTGTGGTAGTCGCTACGGCTCCCGGCCCGATTACACTGGCATGTTCCTATTTCAATACATTTCTCGGTTGCGAAGGCTACACCGAGATTGGCTTGCAGGCTAATCCTAAAGCCCAGGTTACCGGCAGCCAGCTGCTGTGTAAAAACCAGACCGCAAGTTACAGTGCCGGCGGCTACTTTGCCGACTGGGTGCTGACCAATGCAACGGGCTCCGTTACAGCAACAGGCTCCGGCTTTACCTTTACGCCTCCGGCCTTTACCGTACCCGGCACTTATACGCTGCGTGCGACCGGTGCTACTTTCTGCCCGGCCGACGACTATGCAATTACCGTTAAAGACCTGCCTGCCGCACCGACCATGATTTCCGGCCCGAGCGGCGCTTGTCCCGGTATCCCGGTACAGTTCAGCGCCGGCCCTGCAATTGCAGGTACTACCTTCCTCTGGAGCGTATCCAGCGGCAGTGTAAACAGTGCAACCGGCGCGGAAACGTATATCACGTTTACCGGTGCACCTAACTATACCGTTTCTGTACAAAGGATCACGGCCGATGCTGCACAATGCGCATCTACCGCGCTTACCCGTATCGTTACCGACCCGATGCCGGCCCTGTCTATTTCCGGCCCGGCTACCGTATGTCACAGTACCACGCAAACCTATGGCGAAAGCTATGGCGGCGCCGATTCTTATGAATGGAGCATTTCCCCGGCTAACCTGGGTAGTGTAATCAATCCTAACGGCGGCATATTTGGCGGCGGCGGGGGCAATATCGTTTCCATACTGTGGAACGTACCTCCCGGCACCGGCGCTACGGCTAAGATCTATGTAAAAGTCAGGAAATGTAATACCTACCGTACTGATTCCTTCAATGTATTTGTACGCGGCGTACCTACATTCATAGCCAAGTTAAGTTCCGGTGCAGCCGATACCACCATCTGCAGCGGCTCCCCGGTTAACCTGCAATTGGTACCGAGTTATGCAGTAACCTCTACAGACTCTGTTACCTGGCAGTGGGGCGATGGCAGCCAGAACTATCCCGGCCCATCGTTTGCAGGCATCTATGCCCATATTTACAACACCAACGGCGCCAGCAGCCAGTCGGCCTTCCAGCCTGTGGTAACCATTAAGAATCCTAACGGATGTTTGGGTACGGCAACGGCCGTAGGCCCGGTTATCCATGTAAAACCGGCGCCGGTTGCGTTTATTTCCCCTTCTGGTCCTATTGCCAAATGCGGACCATTTACCCAGCAACTTACCGCAACACTGACTACGGGTATCGGTGGTTCCAATACCTTTGCCTGGAGCCCCTCCGGTCCTAACAGCCCTACGTTAACCACTTCTTCCCTGGGCCTGTATTCCGTAACCGTGAGCAACAGCAACGGTTGCAGCAGCACATCGAATATCGTGGAGATCAAAGACGGCTGTCCTAAAGAACTGTGCGGCCCCGGCCCCTCTCCTGCAATTGTACTGACCGGCAGCAATACCTGCGGTACGATCAATGTAAACGCAGCAGTGACCGGACCGATGATGTTCCAGGAATGGATCTATGCCAATACTGTAACCGTTACCGGTATGAACGCCACCAGCCTGAATGCAACCGTAACCCAGGCCGGCAATTACCAGTTCGACTACTTTGCCTTCTACCGCAACAATGCAGGCGATACCTGCGTGATAGACTCTGCCATTACCGTACTGGTACCTTATATGGCCGGTATGCGTTATGAAATAGCCTGTAACCAGGCCGCAGGTAACTACAAAGTTACCCTGGCCGACCGTTCCAGCCTGTACCCCGGTATCGGCGTAAACCGTACGTACTACAACTCCTCCTGGGTAAGCCTGGGTACCGGCTTAAGCACCGCAGTGAACGTAGCCGGCGGTACCACCAATACCTATTACATGGTAATCCAGGACAATGCCTTTATGCACCCTGCGTGTACCACCAGTGTAACGGTAACTTTACCGGCCTTCCCGGTAGCCGATTTCTCCCTGGCGACCAATGCCATAGGTTGTGTGGGTAATGCCTTTAACTTCTGGAACCAAAGCCAGGGCGCTAACCTGAGCTATCTCTGGAACTACGGTCCGGCACAAAGCCAGGGCCTGGAAGGCGGTGTCGTATACACTACGCCGTATATCAACAGCCCGGTTTCCCTTACTGTTACCGACCAGTACGGTTGCGTAAGCACCAAATCGCAACTGATCACTGCCAATGCAAATCCTTATTCCGGAACCCTTACGGCATCGCCTAACCCGGCCTGCCTGGGCACCCCGGTTAACCTGGCCTATACACCGACAGCAGGCGGCTTTATGCCGAGCGGCACCGGTATGTACAGCCTGTACAAGGACAATATGCAATTGAGTAATACGGTTCCGCCGGCCAGCGGCTTTACCGTTACCGAGCCGGGTGGCTACTGGATCAAAGCTACCGGTATATACGGTTGCGAATCCAAGACCAATACCGCAGCAGTAGAGATCAAACAGATACCTGCAGCCGTTATCAGCGGTAACGCCAAACAATGTGCTAACGTACCGTTTACGCTGACAACAGAACCCGTACCGGGCGCTACCTACGTATGGGGTACGCCGGGTAGCATTATCCCGTCTACATCGCCAACGCTCAACGAGTCGTTAAATGCCCCGGGCACCTATACCTACACCGTAACGGTGATGCTGAATGGCTGCAGCCGTACCAGCGCGCCATTTACGGTTACCGTAAACCCGCAGCCGGCACAGCCTTCTGTATCGTTTAATGTGGATTGCGATCCGCAGTACCTGATTACGCTGGATGCAAGCGGCCCCTCAGGCACGTACAACTGGAGTAATGGCGCCAATGGCCCGACCATGCAAACCTACCAGGGTGGTCAATACCAGGTGTTCTTTACCGACGAGAACGGTTGTAAGAGCAGCAGCCAGATCAATACGCCTAAAGACCCGCGCGAATACCTGTGGATCTTCCCGAAAGGCTGTTTCTGTAAGCTGAGGACGAAAACCTACCTGATCGGGCCGATCACCCCGTTTGCCGGATGGTCATGGGATGAAGATGGCGTACCGGTATCTTCCGGTAATGGCTTGATGCAGCTCTTCTATCCAAGCCCCGGTCATACGTATACCATGACGCTGGATAACGGCTATTGCGCTGTAACGAGCGACCCCATGCACTACGATGACGAGGTATGTGGCAAACTGGGCACCAATCTGGTAGCCGACAATGTACCGATGACTGCCGCACTGACGAGCACCGGTACGGCTATGCGCCTGGTGCCGAACCCTGCACGCGAAACTGCAGCTGTTGTGTACAGCTTTACACCAGGCAGCCGCGACCGCCTAATCGAAGTATATGACATGATCGGCCGTAAGCTGCAGACACATACCGTGACTGCCGACCGTGGTGAACTGGTACTGCCCGTGGCTGAATTTGCCGCCGGTGTATACCAGGTGATCATGAAAGAAAACGGTACTACGGTACAGCAAAGCAAACTTTCGCTGACCCGCTAATATCTTTTTCCTTTAAACCCGGAACCCATAGTGGCTTATGCCGCTATGGGTTTCTTTTTACACGCGCTTAAGCGGTACATAAAAAGCCCCGGCATTACTATGCCGGGGCTATATTTTATCGATAATGCGGGATCAGGACCTGGCCGCCAGGTTAAAGGCCATTTCGGAGCCGGTAAGACTGCGTACCAGGTTCTGGAACTGGTGCACATAACGGATATGGGGCAGGGGGATACTCGGTCCTTCTTCATGTACAATGTATACGCCTTCGTCCTGCAACAGGATGGAATGCGGTCCGAAGGCCAGGCCACCGATGGCCTGTTGCAGATCGCTCAATCCGCACGGGTATATTTCTGCTACCGCAAAAGTCCGGATATCCTGCTGGTAATCTGCCTTGGCTTTTACCTGCCTTGCAACCAGGTCTACCGACACTACCCGCAGGTAGACGCCGGTGTCTGCTGCGGCCTCGCCGGGCAGCCCGGGATGTATGTAATTGCCGGGACGTAATTCTATGGGTTCGATCACGATGTTTTATTTAGCCTGCAAAGATAACAGTTGTTATGCCGAATTACGGCCGGCGTTGATAATGCCAAACGAACAGCGCGTTACCATTTTCTCGTATACCTGCTGTAAAGCTTCAGTAAGACTATCCTGCTCCTGCAGCTGCATCAGGCCATATTGTTGTATCGTTACCAGGGGCAGTACAATGCGTTCGCGCATCTGTACCGATTGCGCACTTACCGGTTCATCGCCCATCAGTTCTTCTTTATCCG
This sequence comes from Taibaiella chishuiensis, assembly GCF_003014535.1. GTDB lineage: Bacteria > Bacteroidota > Bacteroidia > Chitinophagales > Chitinophagaceae > Taibaiella > Taibaiella chishuiensis. The sequence continues at coordinate 16,838 of NZ_PYGD01000010.1, forward strand.
ACAGGCGCAGTAATTGTTCGCGGGTAAGCAGGTATTCATTATAGATCTTCTGCCACAGGTTGCCAAACCGCGGATGCCGCGCCAGGTGGGCCGTCAGCGGGAAGTAACATTTCTTCGTCGCCATTTCACAGTTATCGAGCAAGGCCTTAAAGAACGAAGAGTTTTTGTAGAGCTGTCGCAGCTCCGGCCATTTGCCCTGTTCCCCCAGTTGTTGTAAGGCGGTGCCTACACCGTAATACCCGCTTACATTCTGCTTCAGCTGGCTCCAGGCGCCCACAAAGGGGATGGCACGCAGGTCGTTCATATTCAGTTTGCCGCTGTTGCGTTTGGCCGGCCGGCTGCCGATATTGGTATCGGCATAAAAGCGCAAGGGGCTTACCTCGCTCAGGTATTCGAGAAAATGTTCGTCATTTTTCAACTCGGTATATGCCCGGAAACTCTCTTCCGACAAGGCATTCAGCAATTGATCCTCGGCTTCGTCGAGGGTGGGTTTCGCAGGGCCGTATACCCGGTTATAGATACCTGCCTGTACCAATTGTTCCATATTAAATTGCGCGGCATCGATATTGCCGAAATTGGTACTGATCGTTTGTCCCTGGATCGTAAGCTGTATCTCCTTATCGGCGATATTGCTACCCATAGAGGCATAAAACTTCTGGGTCTTACCACCGCCCCTTGCCGGCGGACCGCCCCGGCCGTCGAAAAATACAACGTCTATACCGTATTGCCGGGATATGGCGGTAAGCGCTTCTTTGGCTTTATAGATCGACCAGTTGGCCATCAGGTACCCGCCGTCTTTAGTGCCATCGGAGAAGCCCAGCATAATGGTTTGCTTGTTGTGCCGGCGTTGCAGATGGGCTTTATAGGTCTCGTTGCTGTAAAGCATATCCATTACCGCTGCGGCATGCTGCAGGTCGTCTACGGTTTCGAACAGGGGCACAATGTCGACAGGCAACTGCTGCGGTTCCCAGCCGGATAAGAGAAACAGCGCATATACCTCCAGCACATTGGAGGCGCTGGTGCAATGACTGATGATATAACGGTTACAGCCTTCTTCGCCATTCTCTTCCTGTATATTGCGGATAACGCCGATCACGTCTACGATGTCCTGCTGTACATCATCTTCAAAGCTGATGGCTGTTGTGCCGGTAGACAGGCCGGCCAGGAATTGCACCCTGCCGGCTTCGTCCAGCTGGCTATAATCCTTGTGCAGCCCGCCGATCATAGCGGTATGTACCGAGCTGTCCTGCCGGATATCTAGGGTAGCGAAGAACTGGCCGAACACCAGGATCTTCGCGATAAAGTCATCGACCAGTCCGGCAAACAGGCCGCCATGCTCGGTGGTAAGCAGGTCGCGGATCGCATACAGGTCGCGCAGCAGGCTTTCTTTAGTAACCGGGAATGCGTAACCGGGTGTAAATAAGGTGTGAAAGAGGCTGCGCTCCAGGTCCTGCACCGGCTCGGCTATGCCGCTAAACGTAAGCCTGCGGCGCAATACACGGGCATCGGCATAGTAGCGGCGCAGCAGGCGCTCCTTTAAGGCCCGGGCTACACGCAGGGTAGTTTCTGCCTTAACGAACCGGTTGCCATCGCGATCGCCTCCCGGCCAGAAGCCCAGCCGTATTACCGGGTGTTTGTCGCGGGCAAAGAGGTCGGGCACTGCGTCCTGCAGTTCGTTCAGGATATTACCGGCAGCCGGGTAAAATACGTTTTCCAGGAACCACATCAGGTTTACGGCTTCGTCGTAAGGGGTGGGTTTCTGTTTTTTCATAAAGGGCGTTTTGCCCAACTGGCGCAGGTAGTCGTTCACGCGGCTGGTATCGTCGGCGGCCAGGGCTTCGGAGAGGTCGTGGATAATACCCAGCACCGCACCAGGGTAAAACTGGGTGGGATGGGCCGTAAGCACCAGCCTTACTTCCAGGTCGCCAAGCGCCTGTATGGCTTGTTCGCGGTCGGCGGCGGCTTTGCGGCTTTGCTTCAGTGCAAGCTGCAGCAGGTCGGCCTGGCCGGTATCGTGCATCTGTGCAAAGGCCGCGTCCTCTACGGCATCGAACAGCACGATCTGGCGTTCTGCATATTGTATAAACCGGAACAGCATGTCCAGCTTGTCTTTACTGTCGGTGTAGGTGGTGTATTGCTCCAGGAAGCTGTCGATAATATCCCGGGGACTTAGTTGTTTCTGATAGCCTTCTTCGCAATGCATCAGGAAAAGGGTAAGCAGTACGCCGGTCTTTTCTATCTTATGAAAAGGCAGGGCCGTGAAGAGACTGTTATAGAGCTGGAACCGGGTGCCTACCAATTCGTTGAACTGGCGCAGCGCATTCCCGGAGTTTACGGAATAGGCCATAATGCGGAGGTGTTGTATCCTCAAATGTAGGGATTTTGCCTTATTGCCCGTCCCGGCGTTCCGCGTAAATGGTATAGATGGCTGTTATGCTTTTCTTAATTGCTTATAGATACGGATGGCCAGCATCAGGATCACCACAAAGGCAACGAGGCCGCCCAGGCCCCAGGCCAGGCTCATGGCTTGTTTGACCACAGCCAGCATAACGATGGCCACGAGGAATATGGTCGCTACTTCGTTCCAGATACGCAGTTGCTGCGAACTGTATTTAAACACACCGCGTTGCTGTTGTTTAAAAATGCGGTGCAGGCTGATGAAATAGGCATACAACAACAGCACGAAAAGCAGTTTGATATGCAGCCAGCCGTGGGCGCCGAAATGATCGAGGTAGTGGCCCTGCCACAATACCAGCGGACCGAAGATAAGGGTCAATAGGGCCGAAGGTATGGTAATGCCATACCAGAGCCTTTTACTCATAATACCGAATTGCTGTTGCAGGATACTGCGCTCAGGCTCCGCTTTAGCGGCCGCTTCTGTATTGTAGATAAACAGGCGGACAATATAGAACATGCCGCTGAACCAAGTCACGATAAAAATGATATGTAATGCCTTGAGGTAAAAAAAGTCCATACGGTGATGCCGGCTTTAGCGTGCCGGGCTCAAAATTACAGGAAAATACAGCGTCTTCGTTTACAACATGGCCTTTACCCAGGCAACAACAGTATCGGTCCAGGGTTTGGAGTCGTTCAGGCAGGGAATATAAACCAGTTCCTCGCCGCCTGCACTTTCAAAGGCATGTTTGCCCTCCATGGCAATCTCTTCCAGGGTTTCGAGGCAGTCGTTGATAAAGGCGGGGCATACCACCAGCAGCTTTTTTACCCCATCGGCCGGCAATGTTTCCAGCCGGGGTGCGGTATAGGGTTTGATCCATTCGTTGCCGGCCTGTTTCAGGCGCGACTGGAAGGTGGTCTCATAGCGGTTTTCGGGCAGGCTCAGCTTTTCGGCTACCAACCGGGTAGTTTCATGGCATTGTTTCTGGTAGTTGATGGCCGGCATCACGAAGCCGGTATCTTTCGCGCCGTTCTGGTACCGGCTGATGGTTTCGTCGTCTTTACGCATATGCCGCTCCGGCAGACCATGATAACTGAACAGGATCTTGTCGTAACCCTGTTCGAGGTAAGGCGCTATACGTGCCGCCAGGGCTGCGATATAGTCGGGATGATTATAGAACGGGCTCACAAACTTCAGGCTGAACGGGTATTTGTATTTTTTGTGGATCGCCCTGGCATAGGCCACGGCGGTCTCGTAGCTCGACATGGTATAATGCGGGTACAGGGGGAAAAGGATCACTTCCTTCAATCCGGGGTCGGCCTGCAACAGTTCGTCGAATACCTTGCGTGGCGAGGGATTGCCGTAACGCATGGCGGTCCGCACCGGGTAATCGAACTGTTGTTGTACGGCATCGGCCAGTTGCCGGGTAAGTACGATCAGCGGCGAGCCGTCTTTACGCCATACCTTACTATATGCTTTGGCAGAGTTGGGGGCGCGGAATGGTGTTATAATACCCCGTACCAACGGGAAACGGAACACGGCCGGGAAATCCAGCACCCTGCTATCCATCAGGAATTCATTCAGGTACCGCCTTACATCTTTTACCTCCGGGGAGTCGGGCGAGCCGAGATTCATTAATACCAATGCTTTGCCAGTAGCAGCCATATAGGGAAAATTGAGGATCAGGAAGAGTGCAAAGGTACGGGCGGGAAGTTATCGGGAAGCCCATAAACGATATTGATTTGTGAAATGACATTCTCATGACAATCCCATTCCGGCATGATCACGTATATGTTTTACATTTGCACACCAATCAGTTTTATCGGGCATGCATACAGACGACAAGCATTCAATTTCTGACTTTTGGGTTATCGGCATCAATTACCGTAAATCGGATACCGCCTTACGGGGCCAGTACGCCATTAACGAACAGCAATATGCGCAATTACTGGAAACAGCGCCTGCATATGGCATTTCCGAATTATTCGTACTCTCTACCTGCAACAGAACAGAAGTTTATGGCTTTTCTAAAGATGCATCATCGCTGATCACCCTTTTATGCAGTTGCACCGAGGGCGACAGCGATCATTTTTTTCGCCAGGCCTATATCCGCAATGGTAACGAAGCCCTCAAGCATATTTTCAATGTAGCCGGCGGCCTGGATTCACAGATCCTGGGTGATTACGAAATTGTAGGGCAGATGAAACTGGCCGTGGCCTTTGCCAAAGAACGCGGTTATGTCGGCACATTTACCGAACGCCTGTTCAACAGCGCGCTGCAGGCCTCGCGGGCCATCCGCTCCGAAACACAACTCAGCAGCGGTACCGTATCGGTAGCCTATGCTGCCGTACAGTTTATCCTGAATGTGGTACCGGACCTGAGCCAGAAAAAAATACTCATTATCGGATCGGGTAAAATAGGTAAGAACACTTGCCGCAACCTGGTCGAAAAAGCAGGCCGGGAGCAGATCACCCTGGTAAACCGTACCGAAGAGCGGGCCCGTCAGTTTGCAGAAGAGCTCGGCTTACAGGTAGGCGCTTACCGCGACCTGGAACAGCATATCACCGATAGCGATATCATTATCGTAGCTACAAACGCCACCAGCCCGGTATTGCGCAAAGCACACCTGGCAGCCGGCGATAAAAAGGTATTGATCGATCTTTCTATTCCCAATAACATCGACCCCGAAGTACGGGACTATGCCGGCGTACAACTGGCCGATGTGGATGCCCTGTCGAAGATCAACGATGAAACGTTGCGGCGCAGGGAAGCAGAAGTGCCACGGGCCAAAGCCCTGATCACCTGCCAGATCCACGACTTTGCCGAATGGTACCTGATGCGCAGGAATGTACCCGTGCTGAAAGCCGTAAAACAAAAGCTCAACGAGCTCAACAACCAATTGTTCGAAGCCCGTAAAGATACCGATAACCAGGCCGTACAAAAGGCGCTTAATGGCATGGCCATGAAAATGCGGACCGAAGAACGCAGACCCGGTTGTAACTATATCGAAACGATCAACGACTATATGAGCAATACGCTCAACGAACAGATCTCTTTATCCTGAGCTTTCCGGGCATAGGCCTGCGTACACAACAATGACTTTGAAAAATATACGTATCGGTACCCGCGACAGCCGGCTTGCCTTATGGCAGGCGGAGCAGGTACAGCAATTACTTACCGCACAAGGCTTTCCATCCGAACTAGTACCGGTTAAAAGCGAAGGCGACCTCGACCTCGTAACCCCGCTGTATGCCATGGGCGTTGAAGGTGTATTTACCAAAACGCTTGATGCGCACCTGCTCAGTAACCGCATCGATATAGCGGTACATTCTATGAAAGATGTGCCCGTACAAATGGCGCAGGGTATCGTATCTGCCGCTGTGCTGCAACGGGCTTCGTATAAAGACATCCTGGTGGTTAAAGACCCGGAGGTATTGCATAGCTTTACCGAACCGCATATCATTGCCACAGGTTCTGTACGCCGCAGGGCGCAATGGCTGAACCGTTACCCGCATCACCGCATCGACGAGTTGCGGGGCAATGTGCAGACCCGCCTGCAAAAGCTTGCGGACAACGATTGGTCGGGCGCTATATTTGCAGCGGCAGGCCTGGAACGCATCGGCATCCGTCCCGGAACAGCCGTCGACCTCGACTGGATGTTGCCTGCTCCGGCACAAGGGGCCATTATGGTGGTCTGCAGGGCAGGCGAACAGGTGTTGCTCGAAGCCTGTGCACCGATGAATGATACGGCTACCGCAGCATGTGTTCATGCCGAACGGGATTTTCTGTCGGCGCTTATGGGCGGCTGTGCCACACCCATCAGTGCCCTGGCCACTTACAACGGCGATAAGCTGGTGTTTAAAGGAAGCGTGCTGAGTGCTGAAGGCAAGGAAAAAATAGAGATCGAAGAGGTGTTTAATGCGGCGGAAGCGGCTGCAGCGGGCCGTCTTGCCGCAGAAAAGATTATCGCAGCCGGCGCAGACCGGATCATTGCAAAACTGAACAGGAAGGGATAGCATAGCTGTCCCCTTTTTTAAATAACAGCACACCACCGGCATGGACATAAACCTGTTAAGCACACGGCACCTTTCGGCCGAAAGTATCAAGGATGCTGCATGGTGCGGTATTCATATCGATATCACCCCTTTTATCGAGGTGGCGATACGCGAGGACGAAGCCTTGCTGCAATCCCTTTTACCCCTGGCCGGAAAACCTATCCTGGCCATATTTACCAGCGCATATGCCGTACAGGCCCTGCAGGAATTGATGCCTGAAGCACCACGCACCTGGAATATAGCCTGCACCGGCGGCAAAACCGCACAGGAAGCAGCAGACTGGCTGGGCGATGCGGCCATTGTAGCTACGGCGCCCAATGCTGCGCAACTGGCCCAAAAAATTACCGCCCTGTCGGCACAGCAGGTCGTGTTCTTCTGCGGCGATCAGCGGCTCGACCACCTGCCCGTCGCGCTACAACGTTCAGGTATACCCCTCGAAGAGATCATCGTGTACGAGACCAAGGCAACACCGCTGGTGCTTGATACGCAACCCTACCGGGGTGTACTCTTTTTCAGCCCGAGTGCGGTACATAGCTTTTTTTCGGTCAATATGCTGCCGTTTAAATGCACCGTTTTTGCCATCGGCGCTACCACGGCCGCGGTAGTACAATCCTATACTTTCCATAACACGGTCATAAGCCCCGAACCTGGCGAACAGGCGATGCTCGATCAAGTGATCAATTACTATAATGAAGAACGACTTATTAATTAAAGCGCTGAAAGGCGAAACTGTAGACCGCGCGCCGGTCTGGATGATGCGCCAGGCAGGAAGATACCTGCCGGAGTATATTGCCCTGAGGAACCGTTACGGTTTCTTTGAACGCTGCCAGACGCCCGAACTGGCCTGCGAGATTACCCTGCAACCCGTCGATATCATCGGGGTAGATGCCGCTATCCTGTTTTCCGACATCCTGGTGGTGCCACAGGCCATGGGCATGGAGGTACAGCTGATCGAGCATAAAGGACCGGTATTACCCGAACCCATCCGCACCGAACAGGACCTGGAAAGGATCGTAGTACCCGATGTACACGACCGGCTTCATTATGTATTCGATGCCATTAAGCTCATCAAACAAGAGCTGAACGGCCGCGTGCCGCTGATCGGCTTTGCCGGCGCTCCCTGGACCCTGCTGTGTTATATGGTACAGGGGCAGGGCAGTAAAACCTTCGACGAGGCCAAAGCATTTTGTTATAAAAACCCGGTGCTGGCACATACCCTGCTGCAACGCATTACCGATACCACTATTGCCTATCTTAAAGCCCAGATCGAAGCCGGCGCCGATGCGGTGCAACTGTTCGACAGCTGGGGCGGCCTGCTGAGCCCGCATGATTTCGAAGACATCTCGCTGCAGTATATGCGCCAGATCGTAGCCGCGGTTAAAGACCTGGCCCCGATCGTGGTATTTGCCAAAGGAGCCTGGCATTCGCTTGCCGAAATGGCGGCTACCGGAGCTGCAGGCCTGGGCATCGACTGGTGTATAAAACCCGGCCTGGCCCGTTCTATGGCAGGAAGTAAGGTAACCCTGCAAGGTAATTTCGACCCGGCCAAACTGCTGGCGCCGATACCGGTCATCCAACAGGAGGTAAAACAAATGTTGCAGGGCTTCGGCAAAGACCGGTATATCGCCAATCTCGGACATGGCATCCTGCCCAATGTGCCGGTCGATCATGCAAGAGCATTTGTAGATACTGTAAAAGAATACGCATGGCATTAAAAGAGCAATGGATCAGTTATATCCACGGTCTGCAGGATGAGATCTGCCGGGCCCTGGAGGCTGTCGACGGCCAGGCCCGTTTCCGCGAAGACCAATGGGAGCGCGGCGAAGGCGGCGGCGGTAAAACAAGGGTAATCGCGAATGGCGCTGTATTTGAAAAGGGCGGCGTAAACACTTCGGTTGTTTATGGCGCCGTAACCGATGTTATGCGCAGCCAGTTGAAGATAGAAGGGCATACCTGGTTTGCCTGTGGTCTAAGCCTCGTGATCCACCCGCTTAATCCTTTTGTACCCACGGTACATGCCAACTGGCGCTATTTCGAGCTCTACGACAAAGAGGGCTGTATCGCCGACCAATGGTTCGGCGGTGGCGCCGATCTTACGCCTTATTATCTTTTCGACGAAGATGCGATCCATTTTCATGGCGCCTTAAAACAGGCCATGGATCCCTTTGATCCTGCTTTATATCCCCGGTACAAAGAGCAATGTGATCAATACTTTGTAAATACCCACCGGGAGCAGGAAACAAGGGGTATCGGCGGTGTGTTTTACGACCACCTGCGACCAGATGCGGCGCGCGATGCCGACTGGCTCTTCCGTTTCCAGCAGGCCAATGGTAATGCTTTTGTCCGGGCCTATATCCCCATCGTTGAACGCAGGAAGGATACGCCCTGGAACGAACAACATAAATACTGGCAGGAGATCAGGCGGGGACGTTATGTCGAATTCAACCTCATCCACGACCGTGGTACCATTTTCGGGTTAAAGACCAATGGCCGCACAGAAAGTATCCTGATGAGCCTGCCGCCCACGGTGCGCTTCGATTACGACCATCGCCCGGCAGCAGGCAGCGAAGAGGAGCGCCTCTTGCAGGTATGCCGCCAGCCACGTACCTGGATCGCCTCCTAAGCCCGCCGGCTGCAATACCGCCGGGTTATTTACCTTTATAGCGCTTCAGCCTGGCTGAGCGCATAAAATTTCAAGACTATGCAACTTCAGAGAAGAAACCGGGTACTACGCACCAATGCGGCGATACGCAGCATGGTAGCCGAAACCGTATTGACCCCTGCCGACTTTATAGCCCCATTATTTATCGATGAGGGCGAACAGTATAAACAAGAGATTCCCTCTATGTCCGGTTATTTCCGTTATTCCATCGATCTCACTATACAGGAAGTAAAAACGCTTTGGAACCTGGGTATCAGGAGTGTATTGCTCTTTGTTAAAAGTAAAGATGAACTGAAAGACAACACCGGTAAAGAGGCCTGGAACAAGGACGGGCTGATGCAGCGCAGCATCAGGGCCATCAAGGATGCCGTACCGGGTATGATCGTGATGACCGATGTGGCGCTCGATCCTTACTCCGAATACGGGCATGACGGTATCGTAAAAGACGGCGAAATTGTAAACGACGAAACCGTTGAAGCCCTCGTACGGATGAGCCTGAGTCATGCCGAAGCAGGCGCCGACTTCGTAGCGCCCAGCGATATGATGGACGGCCGCATAGGCGCGATACGCAGCGCACTCGAAGAAGCGCAGTTTACCCGTACCGGTATTATGAGCTACAGCGCCAAATATGCTTCCTGCTTTTATGGTCCCTTCCGCGATGCCCTGGACAGCGCTCCGGGCTTCGGCGATAAAAAGACCTACCAGATGGACTATGCCAACCGGAAGGAAGCCATTAAGGAAACGCTGATGGATATTGAAGAAGGCGCCGATATAGTTATGGTAAAACCTGCCATGGCTTATCTCGACATTATCCGCGAGATCAAAGACCGGGTAACCGTACCTGTTAGTGCTTACCATGTAAGCGGCGAATATGCGATGATCAAGGCCGCGGCAAAAATGGGCTGGCTCAACGAAGAGAAGGCCGTGCTCGAAAGCCTGACCTCCATTAAAAGGGCCGGCGCCGACCTGGTGGCTACTTATTTTGCCAAAGATGCAGCCATGCTGCTCCAATAATTTCTACTGCACATAACAACTTCTGAATACTTATGATACAAGCAAAAAGCGAACAGCTTTTTTCCCGTGCCCAGCAATCGATCCCGGGCGGCGTTAACTCGCCGGTACGTGCTTTTAAAAGCGTAGGCGGTACGCCCTTGTTTATGCAACGGGCCGAAGGTGCTTATATGTACGATGCCGATGGTAACCGGTATATCGATTATATCAACTCCTGGGGACCTATGATCCTGGGGCATGCCTATGCGCCGGTGGTTAAAGCCATACAGGATAAAGTGGCTGATTCCACATCGTTTGGCGCACCTACCGAACTCGAAATCGAGATGGCCGAACTGATTAAAAGCATGGCGCCCAATGTAGACCTTATCCGTATGGTGAACAGCGGTACCGAGGCCTGTATGAGCGCGATACGCCTGGCCCGCGGCTATACCGGGCGCAATAAATTTATCAAATTCGAAGGTTGTTATCATGGTCATGCCGATTGCTTTCTCGTAAAAGCAGGCAGTGGCGTGGCTACCTTCAATATACAGCAGGTGCCTGGTGTTACGGCCGGCGTGGCCTCCGATACGCTGACCTGTGCCTATAACGACCTGGATGCGGTTAAAGCATTGGTAGCCGCGCATAAAGACGAGATCGCCGCAATCATTATCGAGCCCGTTGCCGGTAATATGGGTTGTATCCTGCCCGAACCTGGCTTCCTGGAAGGCTTGCGTACCCTTTGCGATGCAGAAGGCATGTTACTGATCTTCGATGAGGTCATGACCGGTTTCCGCCTGGCGCCGGGTGGGGCACAGCAAAGGTTGCACATCGATGCCGACCTGGTAACTTATGGTAAGGTGATCGGTGCGGGTATGCCGGTAGGCGCCTTCGGCGGCCGTAAGGAAATTATGCAGCATATCGCCCCCCTGGGCAATGTTTACCAGGCGGGCACTTTAAGCGGTAATCCATTGGCTATGATCGCCGGTTATACTTTACTTAAAGAATTAAAGGAACAGCCCGGCCTGTATGCCGCGCTGGACGAGAAGACGGCTTATCTGCGCCAGGGCCTGGATACCGTACTGCAGCAATGGGGGCAACCTTATGTGATCAACAGCCTGGGTAGTATGCTCAGTATCCATTTCAGCGAACAGCCCGTAAACGATTTTGCATCGGCTGCCGCTGCCAACAACGGGCGTTTCAATAAGTTTTTCCATGCCATGCTGTGCCGCGGTGTATACCTGCCGCCATCGGCTTTCGAAACCTGGTTTATCAGCAATGCCTTAAGTACTGCCGACCTGGACCATACGATTAAAGCCGTTGCCGAAAGCCTTGCCGAGATAAGCTAGGGGGCTGGCGTTTTCATAATATACGTTCAGGGCTGGTCTCAGGTATGGGCCAGCCCTAATTTTATGGCCTTGGCGATGAGGGCGGCGGTATTTTTTACATCCAGTTTCAGCAACAGGTTATTGCGGTGGTGATCGATCGTGCGTTTACTCAGGAACAGGGTTTCCGCTATTTCCTTACTGGTCATATTACTGGCGATCATCTGTAATACCTCCTGCTCCCTTTTGGTCAGTAAGAGATGAGGTTGACGCTGGTTGCCACCTTCACTTAAAGTTGCCTGCAATACGAGCTCCTTCAACTTGGCTTCGAGAAACTGTTCGCCGGCATATACCTTTTCTATAGCCTCGATAATCACCTCTTCGGATGCCGTTTTGAGCACATAGCCCTGCACCCCTGCCTTGAACATAGAGCGGATATAATACACGTTATCTAAATTGGTCAGGGCAATAATACCTATCGACGGATAACTCTTCGAAATAATACGGGCCAGTGTTTCGCCCGAATGATCGGGCAGGTGGATGTCGAGCAGCAGGATATGCGGCTGCCTTTGTTTCAGCCCTTCCAGCAGGCTGGCGCCATCGTTATAACCTGCAATAAGGTTAAACCTATCCAGGTAGCGGAACATATCATGCAGACCTTTCTGGATCAGCGGGTGGTCGTCTACTATAGCAATATCAATCTTTTTCATGGAGGTCATTTAAGGGTACAGGGCCGCTCTTATCCTTGCCCCGTTTGGTTTCCGGCAGGCCGGCAGGTATGTCCAGCTCTATATATACCGAAGTGCCTTTGCCCGGTGTACTGTCGATCGAGAAGGAGCCGCGGATGGACTGCACCCGTTCTTCTATATTTTTAAGCCCGAGTCCTTTTTTAGGGTTTGCCGGATCCGGTGCAAAGCCTTTGCCGTTGTCCTCGATGGTAATACTGAGCAGGGGTTGCTGGAACATAAGCTGTACCAGCACCGAGGAGGCCTGCGCATGTTTGACCACGTTGTGGATCAGCTCCTGTACAATACGGTATACGGTTACCTTATAGCTGTCGGGCAACAGGTTGAAATCGCCATAACATTGCAGGTCAAAATGAAGCCGTTGGGTCTGCCGGATATAGTTACAAAATACGCTGATTGCCTCTTCCATATTGCGGTGTAACAGTACCGAGGGCATCAGGTTGTGTGCCGTCTTGCGCAGTTCGGAGCCTACTTCTTCGAGTATCTGTCGCGTGCTGCGGTAGGTTTCCGATTCCTGTACGATACCTACCTCTTTACCCAGGGTACGCATATTGATCTGTGCCGCGGCTACCAGGCCGCCAATGCCGTCGTGCAGCTCCCTTGCTATACGCGCCCTTTCCCGTTCTTCGCCTTCAGTATCGGCCTTTAAGCGTTCTATTTCCCGTTGCTGTTCCAGGTTATCCATCTTCTGCTTCATCAGCCTTTGCCGCGAGCGATATCCTTTAATGGTAAAGAACACCAGTAATAATACGATCACGACAATAGCGACGGTAATGGTGATCCAGCGGTTCTTGCGTTCCAGGTCTTTTTGCTGTCGCTCGATCTGCAGTTTTTTCAGCAAGAGGTCCCGGTCTTTTTCCGCTGTTCTGAATTTTACTTCCTCTTCGTTGACGTGTTTAATGATCTCTGCGCCGCTTAAAGTATTGTTGAGATCGATATAGGCAATGGCATGGCGGTAAGCTTTGTCGTAATCTTTCCTGGCGCCGTAGAGCTGGGCCAGGTAATAGTGTGCGGTGCGTATATTGCCCGGCTGCTGTTGCGCCACGGCTTCATCGTATTGCCGTAGCAGGATGGGCTCTGCACGGGCGTAATCGCCCAGCAGTACGTAAGCTTGTCCCAGTGCGCCCTGCGCCAGGTTTACGCTGTAGCCCGGCAGGGTAGCGGTCATATTATTGGCGGCTTCGAGATAGGGGAGCGCCTGTTGCGGCCGGGCCTGCTCCAGGTAGGTAATGCCGATATTGGTCAGTGCCAGGTGTTCGTATACCGGTAGCTTTTTCGCCCGGGCTATGGCGAGGCTCTGGTTAAAGTAGAGCCGGCTGCTATCCCAGGTTTTAAGGGTATTGGAGGCAAAGCCCCTGTTGTTGTAGACCCGGGCAAGCAATGCCGAGTCCTTATACTGCAGCGCCGATTGCTCGGCCTTGTCTAAATAGGTCCTTACACTTTCGGGCGTACGGCCTATCTGGGTCAGCACACCCGCCAGGTTGCAGTATACATAGCCAAGATTGGCTTCCGGCGCTACTTTCGCAGCAGTGGCAATACTCTCGTAAAAGTACTTTATTGCGGTTTCATATTCTGCCCGGGCGGCATGTATGCGCCCCTGTGTAGCAATCACCTCGGGTACATAACGGCGGCCTTCTGCGGTACCCGCCAGGAGCGGTTTGGCCTGGCGCAGCAGCGGGACCGCCTTTTCGTCAAGACCCTGGGTGGTATAAATGACGCCGGCTTCGAGCAGCGACCTGCCCGTACCGGTATGGTAAGCCTGCCATTCGCTCTGCGCCTGTGTTTCGGACAACAGGCCCAAAGCCGCTCCCGGATCGGTAAGCGATAGCCGTACGGCCGAGTCGATCAGCTTCCTGATGGCGCCGGTATCCAGTACCGTGCGCATACCGGAGCTCAGCCGTCCTTTGGGTTCCTGCGCGCCGGCCGCTAAAGCGCAACAAAGCAACAACAGGATATAATACCTGGCCTTCCTGTTCATAAGCGGGTTATTTTGATCGTACAATATGGGAGCAACTAAAGTAAGCAATAACAAGGCAGCATAACCTGCGCGGGGCTAAAAATGGGTATAAATACCCATTTTCAGAATGCGGTATATGTAACAGCACAACAGGCCGGGAATAAAAATAGCTTTGTTATTCTTAAAAATTTGTTCAGAAATCAAAACTAACTATGAAAAAATTATCCTTTGTAAGTGCATTGCTCTTCCTGGGTTTGGCGGGTGGTGAAGCGGCTGCGCAATGTAGTTTTACACCCACCGTTACCCCCGGTAACGTGGTACTGTGTCCGAATGAGACCGATACCTTATGGACACAAGCCTACGACAGTTATCAATGGTACCAGGACGGCGCGGTAATACCAGGCGCCACCCTGCAATACCTCGTCATCAACCAGGCTACTGCTGCAGGTTCTTATTTTAAGGTAAGCGCCACGCAGAGCGCCTGCACCGAAATGTCGGATTCCGTACTCGTCGACGGCTGGGCCTACCTGCCCCCCTTCGTGGCGCATGGTGGTACGTATACCATCAATCCCAACGATGGTAGTTCGCTGTTATGTCCCGGCGTAGATACGATGATTCTTACCTTTTCCTACCCGGCCAATATACAATGGTTTAAAAACGGCGTAGCCATACCCGGCGCTACCACCAATCAACTGAAGATCACCGAACCCGGCACGTATATCGTGCAGGGTGCACCGGCAGTATGTCCGAATAATATCGCCATGTTGGGCGTTGATATCGATGTGTCCTATATTACAGCGCATATTTCGCCCGATGACCTGGTGCTGTGCCCCAGCGCTGTGGATACGCTTTCGGTAGACTCCGGCAGCAATTTCCAATGGTATAAAGATGGCGTATTGATTCCCGGTGCAACCAGCCAAACGCACCCGGTAGAACAATTTGCCGATGCCGGCAGCTGGTTCAGCGCAGCAGTTACGGTTATGGGCTGTAATGTACATACCGATAGCGTACTGGTCGACGGATGGGCCTTTGCTTCCTTAAGCGTATCCAGTTCCGGCAACTTTACCACCGGTGATGAGGGTGAGGCCTTGTTGTGCAGCGGCGACACCTTATTCCTCGAAGTACTGCCCCCCTATACACAATCGGTACAATGGTATAAGAACGGCGCTGTAATACCTGGTGCTAATAATGTCGTGTACAAAGCGACTGCGTCCGGGGATTATACCGTAAAAGGTTCGCCGGTCGAGTGTCCCGGCTTCTCGCAGAATAACTTTGGCTTGCCGGTAGTAGCCGAATTCCGCGCCCAGCCAGCCTTACCGGTGATTACCAATGCCGGTGGCACGCTCAGCGTTACGCCGGTAACACCTACGGTTACCTACCAGTGGTATAAGGACGGCGTTATTATACCCGGCGCTACCGGAGCTACGTATAATACCGGCGGACAGGCCGGAAGTTATACTGTAAAAGTAACAGACGGTTCGGGATGCAGTAATACTTCCGCAGCATTTAACTACAATCCTACCGCGATACATGATCCGAACGGCATTGCCGGCCAGATCAGCATTTATCCGAGCCCGGCAAAAGACAGGCTGTATATTAAATCTCCGGTAAAAGTAAATGCCCTGCTGCTGCGGGTAGACGGCGGTGTGCTCATTAACGAGAAAGACGCCCGCGCAATCGATATCAGTGGCCTGGCTGCAGGTATATACCTGTTGCAGCTGCGCGATAAGGACGGCAATTTTATAAAGGCAGAAAAAGTAATTAAAATGAATTAGGGGCTGGGAAGTGAACCACTTCTATGACCAAAGAAAGCCGTCTGTAAAGGGCGGCTTTCTCTTTATAAAAAAAAGAAGCCGGCCCGAAAACGAGCCAGCCCTATAAACCCTATCACCATGAAAACACAAAGGTAAAGAATGTACAGCCTGTTATCTATAAAAAAAATTGATCATGATATTCAGGGTAGGAGACAGCACAACGATATGCCTGCCGGTAAGGAGCGCAGGCCGGGCGAAAACAGGTTGGCCGGCCTCGTATATGAATTTCATAAAATAAAACAAAGTTGAGGCACAATTAGCTGTACAATAGTATCTTTGCGCGCCCTTTAAAACCGATCTCTATCCCTTTGCGCCGGCTTTTTCTGTTTGTATGTTTACTGTTTTCTGTTCTTGCTCACGGGCAGGCCGATACTGCCGTACCCGCTACGGAAAAATGCAATTACCTCAAAGCGATCCATATATCCGGCGACCGCAAAACCAGGGATGCCATTATCCTGCGGGAACTGAGCGTCCACACCGGCAATTGTATCCCTACGGCTGACCTAAGCAGTGTGCTTGAGCTGAACAAACTCCGGTTGTTTAACCTGCGCTTGTTTAACGATGTCAAAATTTCCTGGGAACCGCTTAGCGGCGATTCCATCAGCATGGAAATATTTGTGCTCGACCGCTTCCCGATTATGCCTGGCGGCAATCTCGAATTTGCCGACCGTAACTTTAACGTATGGTGGACGGAACAGAACCGGGACCTGCGCCGCATTAACCTGGGCCTGTCCATCAACCATAATAATTTCAGGGGTAACCGCGAGGTCATTTCCGCTTCGGCCCAGGTAGGGTATACCCAAAAGCTGGGCTTGTCCTACAGCCGGCCTTTTGCCGATAAGAACCAGCGACACGGTTACGGCGCCTCCATATTTGCCCTGCAGAACCGGGAGATTGCCTATATGACCGAGTTCAACAAACTGAAGTTCCTGCGCAGCGACCATAATTATATGCAACGCCGGCTGGACCTGGCCGCCTGGTATACCTACCGCCCGGCCTATGCCACCACCCATACCTTTGAACTGTCTTTTCACCACTATTGGATCAGCGACTCCATCAGCGAGCTTAACCCCGAATTCCTGGGTGGTGGCCGTACCCAGGAGGATGTGCTGCAACTGCGTTACCGTTTCGAATACAACGGCGTCGATAACTGGAACTACCCGCTTACCGGCAACCGTTTTATCGGTACCTTTGATCAGAAGGTTGCCTTGCTGGGCGGCTCCTGGCAAAGCAGCCTTAACCTGCATTACGACCAGTTCCTGAAGCTCAGCAAAAAATGGTATGCCAGTTTTATCCTGCGCAGCCGGGTGTCGATACCGCAAAAACAACCATATATCTTCCGGCAAAACCTGGGTTACGAGTTTGATTATATCAGGGGTTATGAGTACTTCGTGATCGACGGTTCCTGTTTCGGCCTGCTCCGGGCCAACCTGAAAAGAGAATTGCTGAACGTGCGTATCAACCTGCCCATCCGTTTCTTCCAGGTAATCCCGATAAGAGTATATGGTAAAATATACGGCGATGTGGGCGCCGGTTACAACAAATACCCCGTAAGCGATAACCTCTACAACAAGATGCTTTACTCCGGCGGCATCGGCCTGGATATCGTCACCTTATATGATATTAAAGTGAGGATTGAGTACACGGTGAACCATCTCAACCAGAAAGCTTTATATTTACACCGTAACGGAGAATAACTGCTCACCGCCAAATACAGAACATAATGCTCATTGCTTTATATAACCGTGTGTTTGAGGAATCGGACCTGCCGGTACTGAAACACACTTTCCAGGTACTGAAACAAAATAATGTACAGGTTACCGTTTTCAAAGACTTTTACGAACGGCTGCAACCCCATATCGTTTTCGAACAGACACCACTGCTTTTTACCGGTTACGGCGACCTGAGCCGCAATACCAATTTTATGATCAGCCTGGGCGGCGATGGTACCATGCTGGACGCCGTTTGTTTTATCGGCGATTCGGGTATCCCCATTATCGGCATTAACCTGGGCCGGCTGGGCTTCCTGGCGGCCATTCCCGAAAACGAGATCGATATTGCCCTGCAGAGTTTGCTGCGCGGTTCCTATACCCTCGACAAGCGTTCGCTGGTCCATCTCGACTCCAGTGTACCGCTCTTCGGCGACAGTCCTTTTGCGCTCAACGAGTTTACCCTGCACCGGAAAGACTCTTCGCAGATGATCAAGATCCATACCTACCTCAACGGCGAGTTTCTGAATACCTATTGGGCCGATGGCCTGATCGTATCCACGCCTACGGGCAGCACCGGTTATTCGCTGAGCTGTAGCGGGCCGCTGGTATTTCCGCAAACCTCCAGTTTCGTCATCACACCGGTGGCGCCGCATAACCTTAATATCAGGCCGATCGTAGTGCCGGATAATAATGTGATCTCCTTCGAGATCGAAGGCCGTACCGACAACTTCTTATGTACAATGGACTCCCGTATGGAAACCATTACCAAGGATGTACAGCTGGCGATCAAAAAAGAAAACTTCTATATTTCACTGATCCGTTTGGATGAGCATAACTTCCTGAAAACCGTAAGGCAGAAATTGTACTGGGGTATCGACAGCCGCAACTAGATTGGTACAAGACAGGTTTTGTGGGCTGCAAACCAGTCGCTTAAACCTTACCGGTTTCTACCGTATCCTGCCGTTTTTTTACCGAAAAAAAACAGGAGCAATCAAAACATTTCAATTATTTTTGAGAAAATTATTAAATTAAAAAACAAAAACATGAAAAAGGGACTCATCGCGTTACTGGTTATACTGGCCATCGTGCTGATTGGCGGTTGCCAGGCTTGCAACGTTAAAAATAATCTTGTTACCCTCGACCAGGGCGTTAAGGGCAAATGGGGTGAAGTAGAAAACCAGTACCAACGCCGCTCCGATCTTATCCCGAACCTCGTTAATACCGTTAAAGGCGCTGCTGCACATGAGCAGAACACGCTGACCGCCGTAATCGAAGCCAGGGCCAAAGCATCGCAGATCAAGCTCGATGCCAACGACCTTTCTCCCGAAAAGATCCAGGAATACCAACAGGCCCAGGGTCAGCTTACCCAGGCGCTTGGCAGGCTGATGGTTGTGAGCGAAGCTTATCCCGATCTGAAAGCTAACAGCAATTTCCTGGCGCTGCAGGACGAGCTGACCGGCACGAACAACCGGATCACCCTGGCCCGCAAAAACTTCAACGAAGCGGTAGAAACCTATAACGTACAGGTGCTGCGCTTCCCCAACAGCCTGTTTGCCGGTATGTTTGGCTACAAAGAAAAAGGCATGTTTAAAGCCGAAGCCGGGGCCGAAAAAAATCCTGAAGTAAAATTTTAAATTCTTAAAAGCGGGTAACACCGCTTTTTTCAATTATAGCCGATATGTTTGGTCTGTTTAAACCGAAAAAGAAGCCCCTGCTTTCCGCTGCCGAACAGGAGCGGATCGTAGCTGCCGTACAGGAAGCCGAACGGAATACCTCGGGGGAGATCCGGGTGTATATGGAATCCCGTTGCGCTTATGTAGACAGTATGGACCGGGCCCGCGAAGTGTTTTTCAAACTGAAAATGCAGGAGACCAGCAACCACAATGCCGTACTGGTCTATATTGCCCTTGTAGACCGGCAGCTGGCGCTGTATGGCGACGAGGGTATTCACCGCAAGACCGGCGGCGATCCATACTGGCGGCAGGAAGTACAGTTGCTGCGCCGTTTTTTCCAAGAAAACCGTATTGCCGAGGGTATTGCCACTTGTGTACAACATATCGGCATGTCGCTCTCCGAGCACTTTCCTTACGACAGTAAAACAGATAAGAATGAATTGCCGGACGATATCGTTTTCGGTGATTAGTAGGTGTTAATCTGAATCCACGGTACCATGAGTTTGTTTTCGTTTAAAAGAGTTTTTTCCTTTTGTTTATATATACTGCTGTCCTTTTCGACACTGCAGGTTTTTGCCGATGCCGACAGTGATTTCCCCAAATCGCCCAACCCGCCCCGGCTGGTTAACGATTTCGCCGGGCTGATGACGCCCGCGCAACAACAGAACCTGGAAGGACAGCTCGTGAGCTTTGCCCGCGAAACCTCCAACCAGATCACGATCGTTACCGTAAAAAGCCTGGGGCCTTACGATGTTGCCGAATATGCTACCGAGCTGGGCAACCGCTGGGGCGTAGGTTCTAAAAAGAACAAAAACGGGATCGTAGTGCTGGTGTCGAGTACCGACCACAAGATCAATATCTCTCCGGGTTACGGGCTGGAAGGCGCGCTTACCGATGCCAT
This sequence comes from Taibaiella chishuiensis, assembly GCF_003014535.1. Lineage (GTDB taxonomy): Bacteria > Bacteroidota > Bacteroidia > Chitinophagales > Chitinophagaceae > Taibaiella > Taibaiella chishuiensis. The sequence goes on from NZ_PYGD01000010.1 coordinate 37,065, forward strand.
GTGCGGCCGTATTATCCGCAACGAAATGGCGCCCGAGTTTAAGACGGGCAATTATTACAACGGTTTTCAAAAGGCGGCCACGGCGCTGATACAGGCGACGAAAGGCGAATACACGGCTGAGAACACCAATACCGATGATGAGGGTGGCGGTGGTATTCCCGTCCTGGTGATCGTGATCATCATTATCCTGGTCATTATATTCTTCTCCTCGCGCGGCGGTGGCGGCGGTGGCAGGTATATCAGCCGCAGGGGTGGTGCCGATTTCTTTACCGGCATGATCCTGGGCAATATGCTGGGCGGCGGCGGTTCCGGCGGTGGCTGGGGTGGTGGAAGCAGTGGCGGCAGCTCGGGTGGTGGCGGATTCGGTGGATTCGGAGGAGGCAGTTTTGGCGGCGGCGGCGCAAGCGGCAGCTGGTAAATACAGATCAAGCGCAATTTCCCAATTTCCAGGGGTATTGAAAATCGAGCCTGCCGATGTGTTCCTTTATTAATTATTCAAAGAGAATAAATAGGGAGCGCTTAAGCTATCCAGGATAGATAAATGTACTATAATACCAGGTCCTTGCAGGCGAATGTGATCCGGCGAATTTCATTTTTTCTCGCAGCGAGCGCGGCGTCGCAGCGAACAGGTGCATATTGGTTATAACATATGGTCACCACCGCGTAGAAATGCTTTGCCCAACGCCCATTACATGCACTGCCGGGACGTCAAGCCAGGAAACGACCAAACATACCGACCTTTAGAAAAAGGGCGTTAATAAACCGCGTAGCGCTCATGAGCACAATAGGAAAATAAAAAATACAGCGAATAAATGCTGCAGGACGCCGTATAGAAAGAAATACAGTTCCCACAGTCTGGCCCTGTACTTTAGTTCGTTCGTCATTCCTTCGTCCAATTTTTACTAATGCCCGGACTTATTTCTTTTAGGCGTACAAGGCATTTTTAGCACTTTTTCTACAGTCTTGATTTTTGCTTCTTTGTATTAAGACAAAGAAGAATAAAAAACCAGGGTAAGTACACCGGAGTCCCCCAACTTTTCCGCTTGTTCCCTTTTCTACTTGAGCCGTAAATACAACAATCGACTATATCATTATAAAAAGAACGGCCGGGATCTTTCCCGGCCGTTCTTGTATGGTATTATAAATGTGCAGTTGTGTGTGGTGTTGGACATTGCTATATCCTGATCTCCATAATCAGGCAACCCAGGATAATAGCAAGCAGGATTCCTATAATTTTAGCTTTCATACCGATTAGTTTCGAAGCGTTAAACAGGAATGGTTTTCGGTTTATGGATAACAAATTGCGGGGAACGGGATGGGGCCGGGTGCCGGTGGAGTCCAGGTTTTATCTTCGCTGGCGGTTAAAAAGAACTGTTTTACACGGTAAAAATATAAAATATTTATTAGGCTGCAATGCGTATTTACACGTATTTCCATAAAAAAACCGGATCCGCAGATCCGGTTCGGTATATTATAGTCTTCTTCTATACTTCGGGCTCCTGTGTGGCCAGAGTATCATTTTCGCCTATATCTTCGGCACGGTTTTCATTCCACTCCACGATAAAATTGTTACGACCGGTACCGGTAAGCAGCGTCATGTATTTCTGCTGGATCAGTTCGAGCAGGGCCAGGAAGGTAAAGATCGCATGGATACGGGTTTCGCAAACGGCAAAGATGGCTTCGAACGCTGCCTTCTTCCGGGCCTGCAATTCCCGGACCAGGTATTCGCGCTGGCCTTCCTGCGAATAGTTGTACTTGACGATAACGTGCTGGGGCTTATTGTTGCGCTCGTTCAGCTTTTTGATCAGCTTTTCGAAGGTGCTCATCAGCTTATACATCGTCACGGTCTGCACTTCGGTACCTTCCGCATATTGGTTGCCGAGGTCCTCCAGCTCTTTGCGTATATTGCCCCGCTTCTGCTGCAGCAGGCGCTCAGACTCCATTACAGCCATAGCGGCCGAGGCTTCTTTAAAGCGTTTGTACTCCAGGATCTTGTCTACCAGTTCATGACGCGGATCGATCTCGTTGCCCAGCGCATCCACCTCGCGGCGGGGTAGCAGCATCTTGGCCTTAATCCGCATCAGCGTGGATATGAACAGGATAAATTCGCTGGCCAGCTCTATATTCAGGGACTCGAGTTCATGGATATAACTCAGGAAATCCTGGGTAATGGTATGAATCGGTATATTATAAATGTCCAGCTCATCGCGTTCGATAAAGAACAGCAGCAGATCGAACGGGCCCTCAAACTGGGGTAATTTTATCTGGTAGGTTGTAGACATTTTTATTGCGCTCCCCGGTATACCCGGCTTTTAGAATTTGTAATTAAAGCCGACGCTCATTACCTGTTTTACCTGCCACCAGCCAAGACCCTGGTAGGGCTCGTTTTTGTCTACCGGGTTGCCGTTGGCATCCGGGTAGGTCTTTACATAAGGCACGTCGTTGTCGTAAATGGCTACTACGCCAAAATTGATGGAAAAGTACTTATAAAATTTGAAAGAGATAAAGTTATCCCATAAGATATCGATATTACCCGGGTTATCTTTCTTAACCACCTCGCCCTGGTCGTTGGTTACATTTTTGGCCAGGTAGTTGCTGTACATATCCAGGCGGCTGCGGAAGCTGATCTGTTTTGTCAGATCTTTCACATAACGGGCCGACATGTAGGCGCCCAGCTCAAACCGCATGGTTTTGCCGTTCTCTACACCAAAAGCACCCGCTTCGTTGCGTATCGTATAGTATTTGTCGACAAAGGTAAACCGGCTGGCGGCAGGCGAGAAGAAGATACTGATCTGGCTCCCTTTGCGGTATTCGACACCCGGGGCCAGTGTGAGGTAAAGCGGCGACAGGAATTTGGAGGTAGAAAAGGTGTCCCACTCGGGGGCATCGTAGTTATAGGCTTTGGTAAACTGCGATTTGGCGTTGAACAATACGGAAAAATAGAAGTTACCCGAATCGCTCAGACGGTAGCCATATTTAGAGGTAAAGTCGATACGGTCGTCGGTTTTACGCGGTACAAAAGAGTTGGACTGCGCATAAAACAGGCCGTAGGCCGCGTCCAGGTTATTGGTCCAGAGCAGGCGGTTGTTGTACCGGGTAAGACTGCCGTTAAACAGGCCGTTCACCGTTAAAGACGCCAACTCGCCACCCGCAGCCCAGTTGTGCAATATCCCCTGGTTGATACCGATATTGAGTGTACCGTTGTATATCCAAGCCACGGTATCCACATTTTTAGTCTCTGCATTCTTCTTACTCAGCGCATCGTAATAGGATAATTGGGCGTTAGCGGAGCTACCGGCTAAAGTCAGACCTAACAGTAAAAAAATTCTTTTCATAGAATTAATTTTTAAATTTTTAGGAGATGCACAAAAACTATGCCGTTTTTATGCCGTACAGTATTGAAGAACAGGAATAAAGAAAAAACTTAGGGTTTGTATTGCGCTGCCTGCAGGATCTGCCGGGCATCTTTGGCCTCCAGTACCTCATGCATGGAAGCATGGGTTTGCGCCGCATATTTACGTACAATGTGCCAGCCGATAAAGCTGCCGGTATTGCCCGGGCTGTCGTTGGGCATACCACCCGTAGTCGGACCGTCGGTAACGAAACGCATGATCTTCTGCATGTCTTTTTCAAACAGCAGGCTGGATTTGCTCTGGTAAAAGAAATTATAGATCAGGGCTTCATTTTCATTACACCACTTTAGTTGTCCGGGGGTAAAGCCCAGCAATAATTCCGGTTTCAGACCGGGCAGTACTTTTTCCAGGAAATAAATCTCCTTGCCCCGCTGTATCATCAGTTCCAGCAGGTTCTGGTTTTCCGGGTTCCAGGGGTACTTGCTGTTATAAATAGCGCGGGCTGCCCATACCGGTATATTTTCAGGGGTAAACCTGATGGTTGCATATTCCGGGATCTGTACACGGGCATAGGGCTCGAAGCCACGACCCAGGAACATATCCAGCCCGATACCCAGGTCCGTTTCGTTATGGGTAACGGCCGTATAGAGATTAAGCCCCGACACGAAATAGTATACATGTTCCGGAACAGTAAAACTGCTGTCGTAATAACGGGTATAACGGAATACGTCTTTTAATTGTTCATCGTAAATTTTAGTATCCGGGAAGGCCTTGTTAACCGTATCGAACAGTGCACGATAATCTTTATACGTCAGGAAAGATTTCAGGAACCTGCTGGTATCGGTATAGTGCCCGTGCGTGCCGGAACTGATCAGGGTATCGAGATAAAAGTCGAGAAAGCCGGGGTACTTTGCTTTAAGCCGGGTTAAGCCTTCAGCAATATGATTGGTATCTATTGCCGAAAAATCGCGGTAAAAGGGATAAGACTTATACGGAACGGTTACGGTACTCACATCCGGGGCTTTTTGCGTAGTGCCGCCTCCGCAGGAAGACAAAATAAACAGGGATGCAGCAAGCATAGCCGCCCATATAACCAAACGTATATAATTCATTATATGCTTATATCTTTTTTTCAGCGGCAAAACTAAGCAATTTATACTATCCTTGTCCCGCGATTTGACCGTCTTTAAGGCTTTATCAAATCTTTATTAACTTTGACCGATGTCCGTAAAACTGGGGTACCTGTTATGCCTGCTGCTCTTGCCTGCCTTGTGTTTTGCCCAGTTTGTGCAAAGCGAGGAAGACCATACGCATAACCTTACCTTCCCTAAATCGGATGTATACAATACCACCAAATGGGTAAAGCAGGATTGTATAACCGGCCGTACCTATGACCTGTATGCCTTGCTGGACAGCGGTTACGTAGTGGTGCACGAATATGTGATGATGGATTGCAGGCCCTGTATTACCGCGGGCAAAGGATTGGAGAGGATCGTAAACTCGCTGCGGGAGCTGCACCCGGGGCGCATCCTGTACTTCCAGACGTTGTACGAAGACCGGACCGATTGCCGCAGCCTCCAACAATGGAAAAAAAGCAACCGGTTTACCACCGATGCCCTGTTTACCAAAGGCGCTGCAGAAGTTGCCTTTTACGGCGGTATGGGTATGCCTACGATACTGGTACTGGGCGGCGGCAAAAGACATAAAGGCTACTATAAGCGGCTGGGTTATTCGCCCCGCGACAACGGGGTGATCATTAAAGCCATCAGGCGGGCCCTGCAAATGAGCAAAAACAGGTTTGAGCAGGAAAAACAGGTGGCAGAATGAAGAAGCTCCTCGTTATAGCGGCAGTGCTGTCGGGCGTATTGGTATTGCAGACCAGCGCCGGTAAAGACAAGAAAAGGCATAAGGCCTATAACGTAAACCTGCCCGGGTTTGTAGGCGATTACTTCGACCCGATGCCCATACCAGAAGATAACCCGGTAACTGCAGAAGGTGTGGCCCTGGGGCGCAAGCTTTTTTACGATAAAAGGCTCAGCGCGGATCATACCATCAGTTGCGGCTCCTGCCATAAACAGGAATTCGCCTTTGCAGACAATAAGCAATTCAGTACAGGGGTAAACGGTCAGCCGGGTGTGCGCAACAGCATGAGCCTCGTCAACCTGGGCTGGGGCAAACATTTCTTCTGGGATGGCCGTGCAGCTTCGCTGGAAGAACAGGTAACCGATCCCATTACCAATAAACTCGAGATGGCCAATACCTGGGGCTTAGTGCTGGAGCGGCTACAGCAGGATCCGCAATATGTACGCCAGTTTCAAAAGGCCTTTGGTCCCGGTAAGATCAACAGCGACCTGGTGATGAAAGCCCTGGGGCAATTCGAAAGAACCCTGGTATCCTTCAACACCCGTTTCGACCAGTATTATTTTGAAGGTAATGCAAAGGCATTGACCCCACAGGAAGAACGGGGACTCGACATCTTTTTCGGGATAGGGCAGTGCAATCATTGCCATAGCGATGTATTACTTACCGATAATTTTTTCCGCAACAATGGTCTCGACCTGGCGCCGCAACCCGGCTTATACAATACTACCGGTAAAGAAACCGATCGCGGCCGCATGAAAGTGCCTTCCCTGCGCAATGTGGCGTTGACTGCGCCCTATATGCACGACGGCCGTTTTAAAAACCTCGGCGAAGTACTGGATTTTTATAGCACATCCTTACAGCAAAAGAGTCCGAATATCGATGAACATATCGTACCGCTGGGCCGCGGCCTTTTCTTAAACGACGTACAGCGGGCCGATCTCATCGCATTCCTGCACACCCTTACCGATTCTTCATTTATTACCAACCCGGCTTTCAGCGATCCCAATCCATAAGGCAGGTATGTTTCCGCATCTTCGCCCGATAATAAACACGGGCATCCGGTCGTTACTTGGTTGTATCACCCCAACATGAAAAACAGAAAACAATTATTACGTAAACTCCTTATAACGGCAGGCATCCTGTTGGTATTGATGAATATTATGGCTGCCTTCCATGCCTGGAAGTTTACGCATTTCGATCCCGCGGCAGACATCAAGCCCAAAGAAGCTGCCAATATGCCCCTGCTTAAAAAGGCCCAACTACTGTTTACGGGTGTAAGCCTGCCCAGGCCTCAGAACCAGGTCCGGCCAACAATACCTTTCGAAACCGTGACCCTGAACGGCGATAAACAAATAGTATGTTGGTGGTTAAAGACCCATGGCGCAGCAGGAACCGTAGTCATGTGTCATGGTTATGGCAGTAGTAAAGCATCAATGCTCGACCGGGCTTATGCACTGGTTGCCATGGGCTACCAGGTATTCCTGCCCGACTTTATGGGCGCCGGCGCATCCGAGGGCAACCAATGCACCATCGGTTATAAAGAAGCGGGCCAGGTAAAGGCTTGCGTGGATTACCTCAGCCGGCAGGGCGAACATCATATCATCCTGTTTGGTACCTCGATGGGGGCTGCTGCCGTTATGAAAGCCACGGCAGATCATACCTTGCCGGTAAAAGCACTCCTTATCGAATGTCCTTTCGGTAGTATGCGGCAAACCGTAAAGAACCGTTTTGCCATGATGAAAGTGCCGGCATTTCCCATGTCCGACCTGCTTGTATTCTGGGGTGGGCTGGAGAATGGATTTAATGCCTTTCGCCATAATCCCGAAGAGTATGCCAGGCGCATAAAAATACCGGTGTTGTTGTTATACGGTGAAAAAGACGACCGGGTCACCCGTCAGGAGATCGATAATATCTACAACAACCTTGCAGGGCCTAAAACCCTGGTCACTTATCCCTTAGCAGGCCACGAAAGTTACCTGAGCGATTATGCGGTAAAGTGGGAAGAAGATGTAAGCACGTTTTTAAATACAGTCCGGTAAAACACTATAGCCAATAGCCTATACCTGCTTTACGTAAAGTGTTTTGCTGCCTGGGTAAAATATACCTTTTACACAAAAAAGAACGGTTCCTGTTTTCCATTTATTTGCAACAAAGAAGCAATTATGAAAAGATACCTCGCTCTATGCGCACTATTATGTTTTTGGAACTATGCCACGGCGCAAACAAAAAATACGGCAAAAGAAGCGCTCCTCCTGGGCGTCTTTCATTTTAATAATCCCGGCGCCGACCTGGCCAAGACGGAGACCTTTAATGTAATGAGTAAACAAGCGCAGCAGGAGCTGGAAGTACTTGCCGCGCAGATTAAAAAGTTTCGTCCCGATAAAATATTTGTCGAGTGGGATTATGATGATCAACCTGCACTCGATACCCTCTATGATCTGTACCGGAAGGGGCAATATTTTTCCTGGGTACAAAGCAAGTACCCGGATAATGCGTTTTATACACAAAACGAAATATTCCAGTTAGCGTTCCGGGCCGGAAAGCTGGCGGGGCTTCAGAAAATCCATGCCATAGATGTACAAATGAACTGGCCTTTCGACAGCCTGCAATTGGCCATACAGAAGGCCGGGCAGACCACGCTGCAGCGGGAAATTGAAGACCAGATCGTGGCGTTTAGCGAACATGCCAATGCCTTGATGAAAAAGATGTCGCTTACCCGGATATTGCTGGAAGAAAATACAAAAGCAACCCGCGATAAAAATCTCGGCATGTATATTACCCTGTTGAACAAGGGTGGGGCGCTCACCGATTTTACAGGAGCTTCGGTAGTCGATGCCTGGTACCGGCGCAACTTATACATGTACTCCCTGGTGCAGAAGTTAACCGCAGAGCAGGACAAACGCATCATGATCATTGTAGGCGCCGGCCATGCGGCATTGTTCAAGCATTTTATCGACCTCGATGAAAACTATAAAGTAACCGAGCTCGCCGATGTGTTAAAAAAATAGGCAATGGGACATTTAAAAACCATTACATTCGTGTCCCCATGACCAGCCAGGAATTCATCCACCATTTTGTACATACCCATCTCGATATAAAAGCAGGCAAGCCGCGCCCGCAGATGCCGGGCTTCGATCGTATAGAAAGCCGCTGGCTTGCCCTGCACGGCTTGGGCAAACTTGAAACCTTCCGCTATCTCTATAACGAATGCCGCTCAGAGGCCGATTTTAAGCAATGGCTGCTCGATACCCGGGGCGCCGGAAATGTAACCGAGGCCGGCAGTCTGTTCGACAAACCGGAAACCACAGAGACGCTGTCCAACCAAACATCTGTTTTGAGTACCGAACAATGGCAACACTGGCAAGAGCAAGGCTACCTCAGGATCAGCGGCCTGGTGCCCCTTGTGTATTGTGAGCGGGTAAAACAATTTATCTGCGACTACCAGGATATCGATCTCAGCGATGCCGGCACCTGGTATCAAAATCACAAGGACTGGCATGGCCTGATGTTACAGGTATACCAGCAGCCCGATATGGAAGCCATCCGTAAGCATCCTGCCATAAAGCAACTCTTTGCAGAACTGTATCAAACATCCCATATCGTAGCCGACACCGATAAGGTAAGTTATAACCCGCCCGAAACGCAGGACTGGCAGTTCCAGCATCAACGCCTGCATTGGGATATTGATCATAACCGGCCGGCGCAGTATTATATACAGGGGCTTATTTATCTCGACGATACGCCCGAAGACCGTGGCCCCTTGTACCTGATCCCCGGTTTCCATCACCGGTACGAGGCCTATCAGCAACAATTCAACGATCCTGTGGCGGCCCAGCATGCCATCGAGCGGGAGGCCGGCGCTATACCCGTGCCCGGCCAACAAGGCGATATCGTGGTATGGCTGCAAACCTTACCCCATACGGCCAGTATCAACCGTTCGGACAAGCCGCGCTTTGTACAGTATTTGAGTTTTACGAAATTGGATTGATGTGGTAGGTTAGGTAAGTAAAATGAATTGGAAGGAATGGAACTGCCTTTTTATTGCCATGCTTTAAATACACCTGGTTTTATTCGAGCAGTCTGTTCTTCAGGTCCATTCCGGCGTGTAGCACCCTTATTATCTCGACATCTTTGGGCGTCAGCACCCTGTAAAATACAATATGCTTCTCAACTTTAAAACCTAAGATCCCGTTTGATATTTTTTCATAGCTTTTACCCAAAGCCGGGCTTTCCGCTATTTCTTCGAAAGCGGCGATGATCAGCCCGTAATACTTGTCAGCCTGGTTTTCCGACCATTCCTCATAAGTATAATCCCAAATCTTAGAGAGGTCTTCAACAGCTTTGTTGGTCAATACATATTTAGCCATCTTTCCGCTTTGCAGATTTTAATTGGGCTAAATGCTTTTGGGCGTTGAAGTTTTTAGCGACTCCGCTTTTAATGCCTTCGTCTATGGCATTTTTCAGGGCCCGAACCTTGCTTTCTTCCTCTTCCAGCAGCCGGAGCCCTGCCCGTATTACCTCGCTTGCATTTTTGTACCGGCCTTCAGCAATGCTGTGTTCTACAAAATCTTCAAAGTAATCGCCCAACGACACCGAGGTATTTCGTCCCATAACATTCCTTGTTTTTAGTAAAGTTACCAAATTTTGGTAACTTTTTCAGATCATGTTAATTGTAGTCGAGGCGGACATAAGAGTATGTTGCTGACGAACTATAGCAACCGCTGAGATACGGTGGGGTGCGGGTGGGCTGGGGCTTGCAGTGGGGCCGCTTGATCACAAACGTGGAAATTTGTTAACTGCAAATTCTTATAAGTTTTCCCTTATAGAATTTAGGGTATCTCCCAATATGGCTGGTATGGTCCGGTCGAGTATCATTTGGTAATTCACCTCTGCTAAGTTTAAGACGTCCACTACTAAGCAGTTTTCGTAACTGACTTGGTATTTCTTCGAGAAATTATTTTCTAAATAAATAAAAAGACTCTCCGCAAAAGCTCCAAATTCAGCTTTACTATATCCATCAAGTTTAGCAACAAACCATATCGCACCTACGTAGTCGATTTTGTTTTTAGTAAAGGTGAAGACTTGACTTGGCAAAACCTGTACAGGTACTTTATTGATTTCTATAACCGATTTTTTGTTGGCTTTTTCTAATATTTTGAAAGTTTTATTTGGATACCAGGTTGAAAAGTCGAAATTCTCATAGTTAAATAAAATATCAAGATTCCGCTGATACATATCTTTAGTTTGCTTTCGTTTCGACTTAGCAAAGTCGTCAGAAACAGCTTCAATTTTGTCTTTGATATGCTGATTATCGTTACTTTTAAAAGTACTGCTTAACGCACTTAAACTTCTAACCCAATAATTTCCGCCACTTTCAGAATCGATAGCTTTTACTTTGTCTAATGATTTTAAAAACGTCTTTCTTGATTTATCAGACTTACGACGAAACGCAATAATATTTTTTACTGATATTTTTTTCATTATCTCTTAGTAATTAACATTTACTGTCGGGTAAGCTTCGCGAATCAGTCCATCATTTGTACTTGTCTGCTTTCTTGTTTACCGTATTGTACTTCGTTGGCATAGTGTTCGCAGTTATAAGTAATGAGGTTGTAAGCTTTACCTCTAAGCGCCAAGGCTCGCTGTACAATAGTACTTCACAACTGATCTTGTTATTGAAAGCAATATAGAGCAAAAATAAAATATCTATTTCACGTTACATATACCTAGCACTAGGTAAATTATATGCGTGCAGGTTGCTTTAGAGATCACCAAACACCTAACCTATAGGAAGGCATGCAGACATAACAGTACCATTCCACCAACCGGAAACTCACGTCCCTCATTTTTTGTTCTTTTTGCATCCAAAGCAAAAGAACAAATCCAATACAGCTACACCACATAACTAATAAAGCCACCCCGGAGGATGGCTTTATGTATATGATCGTTACCGGTTATTTTATTTCAGGTCTTTCAGTACAAAGAGGATGGGGTTGAGCACCGAGGCGCCCAGGATGGCGGAACGGTTGTCGGACCAGCCATACAGCTCGTCGGGCATATCCGCATTATCTTTAAACGGCATCTCTATGGTATAAGCCGGGCAACCGAACCGTTGTGCCACCTGGTTGGTACAGATGGTCAGGTTGGCTTCACCGGGTTTGTCCAGCTCGTATTTATAGGTATCCTGAAAGTCAGGCGAAATGTCCATCCAGTGTTCGATAAATTTACGTTCCAGGTTGCGGATATAGTCGTTATAACCGGGTATGCCTTCAGATGCGGAAATAAAGTTATAAGGCAATACCTCATCGCCATGCACATCGAGCATCAGGTCTACGCCGGTTTCATCCATTTTGCGCAGGGTATGGTATACTTCAGGACTCTTTTCAAGTGATGGTGTTTCCCATTCGCGGTTCAGGTTTACACCCGAGGCGCTGGCACGCAGGTTGCCGGCTATGGCGCCATCGATATTCATATTGGGGATAATGTAAAAACAAGCCTCCTGCAACAGTTTGCGCGCTACAGGATCGTCGGTGTTGAGCAGGCGTTCGAGCAGGCCTTCCATAAACCATTCGGTCATGCTCTCGCCGGGATGCTGGCGGGCAATGATCCATATTTTTTTCTTGCTGTCGTCGGGCAGGCCCGCGATCAGCATTTCGATAGGCCGGCCTTCGTAGGTCTCGCCGATAATTTCCATGCGTACCTGGTCGGATTGTTGTGCCTGGTGTACCAGGTCGAGGTGGCGTTCGTAGGAATAAGGAGCGAAATAGGCAAAGTATACGGCATCGTGTACCGGTGTAAAACGGATCTGCAATACGCCGTTCTCAAAGGTAGTGGGTATACGGAACCACTCTTCGCGGTCGTACGAAGCACAGGCCTGGTAACCTTCCCAGCCTTTCGGGTACGAGGACTCGCCGGCATTGAGGAGCGATAGGGTACAGGTCTGGCCCAGGGCGCCGCTCAACCGGAAGTGGAACCATTGAAAGAATTCGGAATGCGTATCCCGGCGGATTTTCAGTTTAATATCGCCTTCGTTGGCGTCGATACTCACGATATCAATATTGCCACTGTCAAAATTGGAAGTGATCTTCATAAATAGTTGGGTTGATGTTGATGTGTTTCAGCCTGTAAACTTAGGCATTTACCGGCAAGGGACGACCGGTTATTTGAGCAGGTGCAGCTCAATGGCCTTGCGTACCAGTTCCGGCGCATTTTTAACCTCCAGCTTCTGCATCAGGCTGTAGCGGTGCGTCTCTACCGTGCGTACGCTGATACCCAGTTGCGCGGCGATATGACTGCTGGATCCGCCATCTACGATATAACCCAGTATCTCTTTTTCCTTGCGGGTAAGCAGGGCAATGGTCTTATCCGATTTCTTGCGGTTTTTAAGGATGCCGGTCATCAGCTGTTTGCTCAGGGCTTCATCCAGGAAGTTTTCGCCATAGTACACCTTTTGTATAGCATCCAGCAGCAAAGCATGACCGGTAGTGCTTTTCAGCAGGTAACCCGAGCAACCCAGCTCCATCATCTCCTGGATATAACAGGTATCTTCCTGGCTCGACAGGACCAGGATACGGATATCCTCGTATTGTTTCAATACCTGCAGGGCGACCATCCTGCCCGGCATATCCGGCAATTGCAGGTCGAGCAACAATACATCTGGCCTCAGGGCCGGCAATGCAGACAGCAGGCTTTCGCCGGTGGCATAGGCCCCGGTAAGCATAATATCGGGATTGGCCGCCAGCGTATGCCTGAGGCCGGCAAGTACCATAGGGTGGTCGTCGGTTATGGCTACTTTAATGGTCATAATGCTAATAGGCTTTGCCGTTGCCGGCAATATGTTGGTACTTAAATTCCATATAAATACTGGTTCCTTTTTCGCTGCTCTGCAGGTCTATGCCTGCATGAAACGCATGGATCCGTTCGGTAACATTACGCAGGCCCATGCCTTGTGCCGCTGTGGCCGGGTCGAAGCCCGTACCATCATCCTGCACGGTAACCCCCAGCAGGTCCTCTTCGCAATTGAGCTGTACCAGCACGGTGGAGGCATGGGCATGTTTGAGGGCATTGAGCACCAGTTCCTGTACATTCCGGAATATAGACAGGGCGGCGTGTTTGTCGGTTGGTTGCAACTGGCCATATACCTGGAATACGACGTCCGTAAGGCCGCGGTGGTTCATTTTAGTACAGAAATTGGACAACGCATCGATAAGGCCGGCTTGCAGCGCCATTTCCGGCGATAGGTTATGCGCCGTAGAACGCAGCTCCTGCATGGCGTCGTCGAGGTAATTGAGGCTTTTGGCCAGGTCGCTGGGTTGCGCTCCACCGGCGGTGTCCTGCTGGCTGATCGCCGAGGCCAGGTTGAGCTTGAGGCCCCAAAGCTGGCTTACCACGCCATCGTGCAGTTCGGTAGCGATGCGTTGCCGTTCCTGTTCTGCACCGTCCATACGGGCTTTAAGCCGCTCTACCTCGCGGGCGCTTTCCTGCAGTTGTTGCCGGTTGCGGTAGTTCCTGCGCAGACTTAAGAGCAAGGTACCCGACAACAGCAATCCTGCGCCGATGCCGGCGATCCAGAAGTTCTTTTCGCGCAGGGCGCTTTCTTTCTGGTTGAGTGCAAGCTGTTGTTGTGCCAGTTCCCGGTCTTTTTCGGCTACCCTCGATTTGATCTCGAGCTGGTTGATATTAGCCAGGGTGGCGGTATTGCGCAGGGTATCGAGCATACGGGTATAGGCAAACTGGTGCGTGTAAGCCTTTTCCCACTGACCCGTAGCATGGTAGGCATCGGCCAGCAGGGCATGGGCATTGCTTATATTTTGACGGCTGTGCATCTTTTCGGCTATGGACAGTGCTTCCAGGGCATGACTGATACTCTCGCGGTATTGCTCCCGGTCGAAATAGACCTGGGCCAACAGGCGCTGCGGCGTGGCTTTGGCCATAAAAGGGTTGGTCTTATCCGACACGCCCGTAGCCAGTTTCAGGCTGTTGATGGCCTTGTCCTGCTTACCCATATCGATATACATGCCTGCCTCGGTAAGATAGGCCACCTGTAGTACAAAGGTATTATCGTCGGCTTTGGCCAGGGCAATGGCTTTACCGAGGTAGTCCCCGGCCCGGGGCCACTGCCGGAGCAGGTTACAGGCGCTGCCATAGTTGACGTAGAGTTGCGCCAGGTTGGCCCGGTCGTTGCCTGCCGTTGCCAGGGCTATACCCTTATCGAGAAAGTAAAAAGCCCTTTCGGGTTGACGCATATATTGCATCATCGAGCCTATGGCATTGTAGGCCTTGACGCGGGCGCTGTTGAACGAGGTATCGCCGGGTCGTTGGTTGAGCAGCTGTAAGCCGCTACAGGCCAGGTTTACCGACCGGTCGTAGTCGCCGTTATACGCCGCCTGTGTACTGGCGATCTGGTACCAATGGATCAGCAGGCGGTTATCGCTGCCGGGCAAGGCCAGGGCCTGGCAATAGGGATAGGCCTTTTCGAGAAAGGAGTCGCTTTGCCGGTACTTGCCGGCCGTGGTTGCATAGATCGAATAGGCAATGTAAGCATTACCGATACCATAGGTAAAGTTAAGCCTGCGGCTCTCGTTCAATGCCTGGTCCACCATAGCGATAGCAGTATCCAGCTTTTTATATTCAAAACGTTGCGAAGCCTTGATCAGGCCTATGATACGGGCGCTGTCGGCCTGGCTCACAGCATGGGCGCCGGTATAACGGAGTAAGACATGCTCCTGGCCCTGCACAGGCAACCTGGCCCACAACAGCAGGCAGGCAAGCAATAACAATAAACGGGGGTACCGGATAAAAGGCATACAATAAGGACTGGGCTTAAGGTACATAATTCCTGCCTGTTTGCGCGCTTCCTCCGTATTTCTACGTAGAAAAAAGATAGACAACGATAATAATTTTATTCCGCCGGCTGAAGCCCCGGCCTTGTCTTTTATTTTATTGATCTAATAACCATACCGGAATATGAAGAAAAATCTATGCCTTTTTTTCCTTTTCAATTTTATCGCAAGCTATTGCCTCTTTGCCCAGAAAGTAAATAATATATGGGCTTTCGGCGATAAGGCCGGCATCGACTTCAATGGGGCAACGCCGGTAGCAACTACCAATAATATGGCTTCGGAAGGCGGCTGTGCCTCCGTATCGGACCGAACGGGCAACCTCCTGTTCTACACCAGCGGACTACAGGTCTGGAGCCGTAATCATACCCAGATGCCCAATGGCAGCGGCTTACTGGCCGATACCTATGCCCTGCAAAAAGCAGTGATCGTGCCGTTCATCAACGATACTAACCGCTTTTACATCTTTCACCTGCAGAGCGATATGGATGTATGGGGCAATTTTACCGGTGCTGTCCATTACTCTGTAGTGGACATGACGCTTAATGGTGGATTCGGTGATGTGGTGACGACCCAGAAGAATGTGCCCCTCTGGACGATGGGCGGTACCGAGCACGATCCGCCGGGTAGCGGCATGATCGCCGTTGCCGGCGATAACTGCAATGTATGGCTGGTTACCCATGTTACGGGCAATGACAACAACAACAGCAATATATTTAAGGTATTCGAGATTACGGAAGCTGGCATCAATACCACGCCTGTGGTATCGCAGACGGGTAATGTAAAAGGGCCTAATGCCTATCTTACTTCGGTGATGAAGATATCGCCCGACCGGCACAAACTCGCTACCACCACTTTTACCATAGGGGCGGTCAATGGCGTTACGGTCGACTCTTCTGCGGTTGAGCTGCATGACTTCGATCCTGCAACGGGTATTGTGAGCAACAGCCTGCTGCTGGATGGTTATGGTACCTTCTTCTATAATATCCTGGGCGTAGAGTTTTCGCCCGATGGCTCCAAACTGTATTACTCTATGCCTTTCCGGCCGCTGATGGCGCCCGGTTCCGGCGGGCTGTTCCAGATGGACCTGAGCCTGCCTACACTGGCGGCTATACAGGCCTCCCGTACCGCAGTATCGACCACCTTCCTGCTGGGCGACCTGCAGCGGGCGCCGGATGATAAGCTGTACATTGGCTACTTTAACTCGGGTAATACCTTTGCCGACCGCATCGATAACCCCAATGCAGCCGGTACCGCCTGTGGTTATGTAACGCCGGGTTTTGCCCTTACCACGCCTACCCAGGTCAAGACCATGTTGCCCGCACCGGTGGTTTACCCGGTACAGGATACCCTCTACAGCGCCCGCGATACCTCGGTCTGCAGCGGGTCGGCGCTTACGCTGTATGCGCCTTCCGGTTACCTGTACTATTACTTCCAGGGTGTTGAAAGCCACGATACGGCTGCTACGGTTACCGGCACGGGCACCTATTGGATTACCTACGAAGATCACTGTGCATGGCATAGCGATACGATCAGGGTGCACAGTTACAGTTTTGATGCCGGTCTCCGGGATACGGCGCTTTGCGGTACGGCATTCGACTTTAACATAGAAGCCGACAATAGCAATAACCCTGCAGGAACCGCGTATCAATGGCAGGACGGAACAGCCGGTACTACACTGCATATCGACCGGCCGGGCCGCTACTGGGTAAAGATGAGCCTTAACGGCTGCAGCGATACCGATACGGTTACCATCGCCTCGAAAACAGTGCCGCAGTTCAGCCTGGGCCCCGACCAGGAGTTGTGTACCGGCGATCAACTGGTGCTTACCTGTCCCTTTAATGCAGATAGCTATAGCTGGCAGGACGGCGGTCATGGCCGCAATTATACCGTACAACAGGCCGGTACCTATATCGTTACCGCCTTACTGGACGGCTGCGAAGGCAGCGATACCATTACCATAAGCGCGCAGGACTGTCGCTGCAAACTACTGGTGCCTAATGCCTTCTCCCCGAATGCCGATGGGCTTAACGACCTGTTCAGCATTTACCTCGGTTGCGGCGATGTACCCGTCAAGTACCGGATCAGTATCTATAACCGTTGGGGCGCACGGGTTTTCAATAGTTATAAACCCGATCAATCCTGGGACGGTTATGTAAACGGGCAGCCGGCCGACGCAGGAACCTATTTCTATACCATAGACTACGAAGACCGCAAAGGAAATCCCTTTAGCCGGAAAGGTGATGTAGCGCTGATCCGCTAAGTATAAAATATGCAAAGGCAGGCCATAGAAACTGGTCTGCCTTTGTGCCTGAGCACCACAATTATCAGATCAAAAAAGTGCTAAGTATACCGTTAAAATTGTTTCTTTGCTCATTAATCGTCGAATCAACATTTTATTTGATGCGGTATACCAAACTTAACTATCAACTTTTCCTGGGCCTCAGCCTGGCCATCGTCCTGGTTGCCGCCCTGGGTGGTTTATCCCTTTACTCCAGCTACCAGAGCCGCGAAGCCGAATTGTGGTTTAATCATACCTTACTGGTCAAGGCCAAACTGCAGGATATCAATGTCGGTATAAAGGACAATACGGCCAATATCCGCACCCTTCGGAAGTATGAAAACTCGGATACCTTATTCCGGAATGCCAACGAAAAAACGATCCACCAGGAAGTAGTGGACCTGAGGCAGTTGGTGGATGATAACCCTTCCCAGAGCCGGAAGGCCGACGACCTGAAAACACGCATCGACGGCTTATTCCGCCTTTGGAACACCATCGATATCCGGACCACCCGCCTGGACCCGGTGCGGGAAAGAGCGTATTTTACGGAAGAGATCAAACATATTGCCGGTATCAATGTGGTACTGCAGCAGATGAATGGCGAAGAAGACCTGTTGCTGAAGTCGAGAAAGGCGCATGCCAGTTCATTTGCCAACATGAACAAATGGTTCAATATAGGCGGTACGGTATTGGTACTGTTTATTGTTATAGCGCTGAGCATGGTCATTGCCGCCGAGCTGAAAAAGAGAAGGCGCGCGGAACACAGCCTGCAACGCAACCTGGAAAAGCTGGAGACGATGAACGAAAAGACGCGGCTGCATAATGAAGTATTGAACGGCGTACAACAGTTGGTAGAGGCCTGCCAGTCGGCTACCGATGTGGACGGGTTTGCCTCGGCGGTATTGCTGAGTATTACCCGCTTCCTGAATTTACCGGCGGGCGTGGTTTACCTGGTAAAAGAAAATGATGATAAAAAGCTATCGCCTGTAAGTTATACCGGTATACCCGAGCAACAGGCCCGGCCTATAACCGTGCAACAACTACCCGTTGCCAGGGACGGCGCCCGGGACCATGTAGCCGTGGTGAAAGATGTGCCTGCCGGCTTCTGGAAAACACAGACGGCTATAGGCAGCAGCACGCCAGGCAGTATCGCTTACCTGTTCCTCGAAAACCGCGGACGTTTAGCCGGTGTTATCGAACTCGGCAGTTTTGTGCCGTTTACCGATAAAGCGCTGGACTACTTCCAGAATATAGCCAATGTGGTTTCGGTACGCCTGGCCACAGCCCTGGTACAGCAAAACCGTAACGAACTGATGGAGGAACTCCAGGAGAAACAGGAGATCCTGATCAACCAGCAGGAAGAACTGCGCCTGGCCAACGACGAACTGACCCACCAGACCCATATCCTGCAGGCCTCTGAAGAAGAGCTCCGGGTGCAGGAGGAAGAACTAAAACAGATCAATGTAGAGCTGGAAGAGAAGAATGAAGCCCTCGAATCGGCCAAGGAAGTACTGGCCTTCAAAGCTTCCGAGCTGGAAGTATCGGGTAAATACAAGTCCGAGTTCCTGGCCAATATGTCGCACGAACTGCGTACCCCGCTGAACAGTGTGCTGATCCTGGCCGGCCTGCTCAGCGACAACAAAGACAATAACCTTACGGAACGGCAGGTTGAATATGCCCGCATCATCCACAACTCCGGCTCCGACCTGCTAAAGCTGATCAACGATATTCTCGACCTGTCGAAGATCGAAGCCGGGAAGATCGACCTGGTGATCGAATCTTTCGCACCATCGGGTATGCTGGAAAACATGCGGCAGATGTTTGCCGTGGTTGCCGAGGAGAAAGGCATCGTATTTAAAACGCAGCAGGCCCCGGATGTGCCGGAACTGATGAGCTCGGACCGGCAGCGGCTGGAGCAGATCCTGAAGAACCTGCTGTCCAATGCCATGAAGTTTACGCCGAAAAATGAAACCGTAACCCTGCAGATCCGCACCGGTGAAATAAACCAGGAGGGGCATCCGGTACCCGGCTTACATATCGAAGTAAAAGATACCGGTATCGGTATCGGTAAGGAGAAACAGCAGCTGATCTTTGAAGCCTTTAAACAGGCCGATGGCAGCACCAACAGGAAATATGGCGGCACCGGCCTGGGGCTGTCCATCTCCAAAGAGCTGGCCCGTATACTTGGCGGCAGCATTACGATCCAAAGCGAAGAGCATAAAGGAAGCACCTTTACGATCAGTATACCCCTGCATTACCCCGAACACCAGAAACCACTGCTGGTAACGACGCATAAGGAACAGCCGGTACCGGAAGTACTGCAGCCGCTGCGCCCGGCAGCAGATGGTAACAGGCGTACTATCCTGATCATCGAGGACGATGCCAACTTTGCTTCGATCCTCCAGGATTTTGCAGAAGAAAGAAATTATAAAGCCTTACACGCAGCCGACGGAAAGATCGGTATGGAAATGGCCGCGGCGCATATACCCGATGCCATTATCCTCGACCTGCAGATGCCCGTAATGGATGGCTGGGAAGTATTGCACCGGCTTAAGGACGACGAACAACTGAAAGATATCCCGGTACATATCATATCGGCCATAGACGAGATCAGGATGCCAAAAGAAGGCGCCGTAGCCTATCTTAAAAAACCGGTAAGCAAGGAAAGCCTGGAACATACGTTCCAACTGATCGGTTCGCAGATGCATGACCGCAACCGCCACCTGCTGATCCTGCCCGGCGATAGTTTCGCCGGCGAATTCCTGGAGCGTTTTGTCAATAGTATTCCCGAAGGTATCGACTACCGCTTTGCCGATGACATAGAAGCCTGCCGGAAACTGGCACAGGAACAGGATTTTGATTGTGTGATCGCGGATATCGGTATGGATATCGATGAGGGCATAAGGCGGATCGAAGCGCTGAAGAACATCCCGGCCTTCCGCAAGGTATCCGTGATCCTGATGATCAACCGGGAAATATCGGCGGCCGACGAGATCAAACTGAAAAAGGTATCGGAAGCCGTGGTGATGAAGTCGGAAGAGGCACAGCGCCGGCTTACCGATGAGCTGGAACTGTTCCTGCACCGCATCAACGATAAACCGGAAACCGTACGGTTCAACAATAACAATATACATCCCCTGGAACGCAACGAGCTTAAGGGTAAGAGAGTACTGATCGCAGACGATGATATGCGCAATGTATTTGCCCTGGTAAGCATGCTGGAAGACCAGGAAATGGAGGTGGAGACCGCCAGTAACGGCCGCGAAGCGGTAGATATGCTGGAATCGGGTATGGCCGCAGACCTGGTGCTGATGGATATTATGATGCCCGAGATGGATGGCTACGAGGCGATGGGGTATATCCGCAACAAATTACAGATGAAATCGCTGCCCATTATTGCCATTACGGCCAAGGCCATGGCCGACGACCGGGAACTTTGCCTGGCGGCGGGCGCTTCGGATTATATTTCCAAACCTGTAGATACGCAAAAGTTACGTTCCCTATTACGTGTCTGGCTTTCGCAGTAACCCATGAGTGAATTACAAGAAATAAGCAATACGGAGCTGGGTGAGGTACTCTATATCATATTGCAGTATTACGGGTATGATTTCACAGAGTATTCGGTTGCCTCCCTGAAAAGGAGGATCGGCCGTTTCATGGAGCTCACGGAAACGCGGGATATTTTTGAGCTTAAATATAAGCTGATCAATTTCAAGGAATACTTTTCCTATTTCCTGCAAACCGTTACGGTTAATGTTACGGAGATGTTCCGCGACCCTGAATTTTACCGGGATCTGCGCGAGAAAGTATTGCCCACCCTTGCCGCTTATCCCATTATCAAGATCTGGCATGCCGGTTGTTCTACCGGCGAAGAGGTCTATTCGATGTGCATCCTGCTGAAGGAGGCCGGCTTGTTGAACCGGGCTTATATCTATGCCACAGATATCAACCCTGCTAACCTCGCTGCCGCCAGGAGCGGTATCATACCCTTGTCCTCGATGAAGGCCTATACCCAGAATTACCACCTGTCGGGCGGCACCCAGGAGTTTGCCGGTTATTACACGGCCCGGTACAACAATATCATTATCGATAAAAGCCTGTTGAAGAACGTGATCTTCAGCCGGCATAACCTCGTCAGCGAGTCATCCTTCAACGAGTTCCAGCTTATTGTATGCCGCAATGTGCTGATCTATTTTAACCGTGCGCTGCAGGGCAAGATCTTCCACCTGTTTTACAACAGCCTTGCCCCCAAAAGCTTTATGGCGCTGGGGTTAAAAGAATCGCTGATCTCTTCGGATATCAAAAACCAGTTCGAAGTAGTTAGCGCAAAATCGAAAATATTTAAAAGGAAAATGTAAGGTATGGACGGAGCCGGCAAAGTGAAAGATGTAATACTGATCGGCGGTTCGGCTGGCTCGCTCCCGATCGTGATGCGGCTGCTTACCGGTATGCCACCAGATTTTTCGGCCTCTGTAATCATTATCCTGCACCGGCTTAAGAATGCGGCAAGCGATATGGACCAGTTGTTGAGCCGCATAGCCGGCATACCGGTCGAAGAGCCCGACGATAAAACCCGGATGGAGCGGGGCAGGGTATACCTGGCCCCGGCCAACTACCACCTGCTCGCCGACGAAGAGGATACGATAAGCCTGGATTATTCGGAACCCGAACTGCACAGCCGTCCCAGCATTAATATTACCTTCGCCTCTTTTGCCGCCATGTATGGCAGCCGCGTTACGGCCCTGTTGCTCAGCGGCTCGAACAGCGACGGCGCAGCCGGGCTGAAAGCCGTGCTGGAACACAATGGCAGCGCCGTGATCCAGGACCCGCTCGATTGCGAGTATCCTGTTATGCCCGAATATGCGGCTGTGGTCAACCCGGGTGTTACGGCCCTCACCGTCGATGAAATAGACCGGTTATTTAAAAGTATAGTACTTTAGTGGAGATTATGGATAATAACAACGAGCAAAATGAATTTACGATCCTGCTGGTTGATGACCGGGAAGAGAACCTGATCGCGCTGGAGGACATGCTGGAAAAGGAAGGGCGTACTTTTTTAAAAGCCGCTTCGGGCAACGAGGCCCTGAAGGCCGTATTGAAAAATAACGATATCGGGCTGATCATGCTGGACGTGCAAATGCCCGGTATGGATGGTTTTGAAGTAGCCCGCATCCTGAAGTCCAACCCCAAAACGAAGCATATTTCGATCATTTTCGTAACCGCTATCAATAAAGAAGAGCAGTATGTGTTGAAGGGCTTTGAGGAAGGCGCGGTAGATTACCTCCAGAAGCCGCTCGATGTACATATCACAAGGGCCAAGGTCAATGTATTCGAACATCTTTATTTCTACCAGCATAAACTGGCCGGATCGCTGGTCACCATCGGGAAAGTAAACCAGCAGCTGGAACGCTTCCTGTATACGGTATCGCACGACCTGAAATCGCCCCTGGCCGGTATCGCTATGATCATTTCTGCGCTGGAAATAGAATTGGATACGATAGAACGCGAAGAGCTGGAATCCAGGATGCAATTGTTGAGCCGGGCTTCGATGCACCTCACCCAGATGGTGGATTCCATGCTGGACTATTCGCGCAAAAGTTATGAGCAGCAAACCCGCGAACTGGTCGATATCGAAGAGCTGGTCCGCGATACGGCGCGCCTGCTGTTCCCGCCGGATAATATCAATATCCGCATCGAAGGCCATTTACCCACGATCATTACCCGCAAACTAAAGCTGCAGCAGGTATTCCAGAACCTGATCGGCAATGCCATCAAGTATAACGACAAAAAGCAGGGCAGTATCGAGATCGGTGCTACCGATCAGCACGACCGTTATGTATTTTATGTAAAAGACAACGGTCCCGGGCTGCAGGAAAAGGACAAAGAAGGATTGTTTATGCTGTTCCGAACGGGTAATGCCGTATCGCGCGGCGAATCCAGCACCGGTATCGGGCTTAACCTGCTGAAGATGATCGTGTCTGAACAGGGCGGTAAAATATGGGTGGAGTCGGAACCGGGAGCGGGCAGCACTTTTTATTTCGAATGGCAAAAATAACTCCGGGTCTTTAACCTATAATAAGTAAAAAGGGCAATGCTGGTAAAGCATTGCCCTTCTCTATGGGATATGTGTCCGGGTATTACTAGTTAGCAGTAGACTGGTGGGCGGTTTCAGCGGTGCGTTGCTCCCACTTCCAGGCCGTTTCCATCATCGTCTCGATCTGGTAGCCAGGCGTCCAGCCCAGGATCGTCCTGGCTTTTTCATTATTGGCATACACAGCGATCACATCGCCGGCACGCCTGGGGCCTACCGAATAGTTCAGTTTCAGGCCCGATACTTTTTCGAAGGTTTTGATCAGCTCCAGCACGGTTACACCTTCGCCGGTGCCCAGGTTGAAGATTTCGCATTCGCCGGGTATGGCTTCGTCCAGCGACTTGGTTACCGCCAGGGTATGGGCATGGGCAATGTCCATAACGTGGATATAGTCCCGTACACAGGATCCGTCGCGGGTATCGTAATCGCTGCCGAATACCGACATGGATTCGCGTTTGCCGATGGCGGTCTGGGTAATTACAGGTACCAGGTTCTCGGGTTTTTCGTTCAGTTCGCCGATCAGGGCGGTAGGATGTGCGCCTACCGGGTTAAAATAACGCAGCAGTATCGTGCGGAAGCCGGGGTTGGCTTTGGTAAAGTCCATACAGATCTGTTCGCCCATTTGCTTGGTGCTGGCATAAGGCGATTCGCAGGGCTTCAGCGGTGCATCTTCGGTTACGGGCAATACGTCGGCATTACCATATACGGAGCAGGAAGAGGAAAACACGAAATGTTTGACGCCGAATTCCTTGCTGCATTGCAGCACATTGATCAGGGAGCTCAGGTTGTTGCGGTAGTATTCCAGTGGCTTGCTTACCGACTCCGGTACGGATTTATAGGCGGCGAAATGGATCACACCTACGATATCGGGGTTTTCCTCGAATACCGCACGGGTATCTTCCAGGTTGCAGAGATCTACACGATAGTTCTTAACCGGGCGGCCCAGGATGGCGCCTACACCCGAAATAGTCTGCTGGAAACCACGGGAAAGGTTGTCGATCGAAATAACATCGTAGCCGTTGTCAATAAGATCAATGATGGTATGGCTGCCAATATAACCGCAGCCGCCTGTTACCAGTATTTTATTCATGAAGTTGGTATTGAGTTGGTATTGAGTTGGTTTTCGTTTTAGTACCTCAAAGTTATCTATTAATGGTCATATTCAGACCAGCTGATCATGATAATATAAACATGCACATATTTTAAATGCGTTAGCCCGCATTGCTGTTTTGTTTAGTACCCGGTTCATTCGGCGCCGATTGTTTATTTTTGCAGCTTTTATCATTTTTAAAGCAGATACGTATTGTTTACCAGGGAAGAGGCTTCGGCCATCAGGCAGGCATTCTGGAAGGCTTTCGGGCAATATATGGCGCTGCATACCTCGGCAGAAGGGCAACGCATCAATTGGATAAATTATAAAACCGGTATCCGGCACCTGGCCTTCAAAATGGACGCCGATGCACGCAGCGTTTCGATCGCCATAGAAATGAGCGACCCGGATGCGGGTATCCGCGAACTCATGTACCTGCAATTCGAAGCGCTGCAACGCCTGCTCGAAGCCAGCACCGGCGAAACATGGCTCTGGGAGCCCGATACAGAAAACCAGGGGCGCCGTATCAGCCGTATCGGCATATCCAGGGAGGGCCTCAATGTTTTCCGCCGGGAAGACTGGCCTGAGCTCATTTCCTTTCTCAAACCCAGGATCATCGCCCTCGACCAATTCTGGTCCGATGCACAATATGGTTTCGACCTGTTCCGTTAACCATAAAATAAGCAAATGCCCCAAACGAACCACCTTAATACTTCGTCTATCAATTTGTAATACCCCGGTCTATATATTACAACCCGTGTACCGTTTTAATGCATGCCTAACAGCAAATTGCGGTTGTCCGGCACAACGGTCCGGGGTGTTTTATACCGAAATTCAATTTTATTTTTTCCCGGCATGGGGTTAAATACAGTTGCAG
Source organism: Taibaiella chishuiensis (assembly GCF_003014535.1). Classification (GTDB taxonomy): domain Bacteria; phylum Bacteroidota; class Bacteroidia; order Chitinophagales; family Chitinophagaceae; genus Taibaiella; species Taibaiella chishuiensis. The sequence continues at coordinate 62,459 of NZ_PYGD01000010.1, forward strand.
TTGTCTGTATATATAGAGGACCCCGAAATAAAACAGTATAGTTAACCCATTCCCTGCCATGAAAAATACCCGGCGAAGCCCGGCCTTGCCCTTTATGATCCGTTTACTTTCCCGCATTTTCCTTTTATTGATTTTACTCAGTGCCCCGGGCGTATTGTTTGCCGGCCTTTTGATCGTAAAAGGACGCGTAACCGATGCACAAACGGGCGAAGCGCTTTCCTATGCCAGTATTAGTTTCCAGGGCACCGACAAAGGCGGTACCACCAACGATAACGGGTATTTTGAACTGAGTACCGATGCCAACCAGGTAAAACTGCATATTACGCTGCTTGGCTACAAGACAGCCATAAAAACCGTAAGCGGCCGTGGACAGCATACCGTAGATGTAAAGCTGGAAGCCGAAAACAGCACCCTGCAGGAGGTGGAAGTAAAATCGGGTAAGGAACCCCGGTACCGCAATAAGAATAACCCCGCGGTAGAATTGATCCGCCAGGTGATCGATCATAAGGACGAGAATAAACCCGGGCACTACGATTATATGGAATACCGGCAGTATGAAAAACTGCAGATCGCGCTGAGCAACAGCGTCGAAAAAATGAAAAATACCAAGCTGCTCCGCAAATACCAGTTTATGCTCAACCAGTCGGACAGTACCAAGATAGCCGGTAAAGCGCTGTTCCCCGTGTTCCTTGAAGAAAAACTGACCGATAATTATTTCCGGCGCAGTCCCGAAAAAAGCATAACGGTAGTACAGGCCGACAAAAAAACCAAGATCGATAAGTTTGTAGATAACGACGGGCTTGCCGACTACCTGGATAACGTTTACCAGGACGTCGACATCTATAAAAACAATATTGCCTTTGTTCGCCAGCAGTTCCTCAGCCCCGTGGCCGAGGGTGCACCTACCTTTTACAAATACTTTATTACCGATACGCTTAAAGACGTTAGTCCCTGGCGCGTAAGGATGATGTTTGCCCCGCGCAACAAGGCCGACATGTTGTTTAAAGGATCGATGGATATTACGCTGGACGGGCATTACGCCATTACCGCCGTAGAACTTTCGGTGTCGAAAGACATTAACCTGAACTGGGTACGCGACCTGCAGGTATCGCAGCAATTTGAGCCCAGCGCCGACGGCCGCTTTTATAAAAGCAAAAGCACCGTGCGTATGGACATGGGCATTTTTAAAGGTAGTGGCGGCGTAACCGGCGAACGTACGGTAATCGTAAGCAACTTTGTAAGCGGCAAACCACAGCCCGAAAGCTTTTACCAGGGCGCTGCAGAAAGGGTAGCCACCGGCGCCGATAACCGCCAGGATGCCTATTGGGAGGCCAACAGGCTGGATTCGCTTACCGTTGCCGAACGCAAAGTATATGGTAATATCGACAGCCTGCAGAAAATGCGCTCCTTCCGCCGTACCGTAGACATCGCTACCATGCTGCTTTCCGGTTATAAGAGCCTTGGCCCTATCGAGATTGGACCACTCAATACCTTCTACAGCTTTAACCCGGTAGAAGGCTTCCGGCCGCGTATCGGTGGCCGTACCACGGACGAATTCAGCAAAAGGATCTTTTTTGATGGCCATATTGCGTACGGGCTAAGGGACAAACGGTTCAAATATGCACTGGGTGCTACCGTTTCCCTGACCAACCGTTCGATTTATGAGTTCCCCGTAAAATCCCTGTCGGTCAGCTATAGCGAAGAAACACAGATTCCCGGCCAGCAACTGGCCTTCCTCGAAGAGGACAACTTCCTGCTGTCGTTCAAGCGCGGCGTCAACAACAAATGGTTGTACAATAAAATTTTCCAGGTCGAATTCCTGAACGAAATGAAAAACAACCTGACCTTAAAAACCGGTTTCCGCCGCTGGGAACAGGAGCCGGGTGGCGGGCTGCGTTACCTGTGCCGGACGGCCAACGGTGAACGTGTGATCAGGAATATTACCACGAGCGAATTAACGGCCGAACTCCGCTGGGCGCCGCATGAACAGTTTTACCAGGGTAAAAAATACCGCAGGCCCATACCCAATGCTTACCCGATCTTTACCTTCCGTACCACCATCGGTATTAAAGGCCTGATGGGCGGTGAATACAACTACCAGCAGTTTACACTGAATGCCTATAAACGTTTCTACCTCTCGCAACTGGGCTTTACCGATGTGGTGGTCGAAGGCGGGTATACCCGTGGCAAGCTGCCGTTCCCGCTGCTTACCATACACCGGGCCAACCAGACCTATGCTTACCAGCTCGAGTCCTATAACCTGATGAACTTTATGGAATTCATAAGCGACCATTATGCCAGTATCAACCTGGACCATTCGCTCAACGGTTTCCTGTTCAACAAGATCCCCCTGGTTAAGAAATTGCAGCTGCGCGAAGCCTTGTCCTTTAAAATGCTTTTTGGCGGTGTGCGGGACGAAAATATGCCGCGTAATTACAACGACATAGAATTCCCGAGAGATGTAATGCAACCCCGGTCCTTTAGCCATACGCTCAGCCAGGGCCCTTATATGGAAGGCAGTATCGGTATTGCCAATATCTTTAAACTGCTGCGTATCGATGTCGTAAAACGGTTTAACTATCTCGATCATCCGCATGTTTCCTCATGGGGTATCCGCGGACGGATCAAGTTTACGTTCTGATTGGGTATGAGATATGAGATGTTAGATGTTAGATGTTAGATATGAGATGTCATCCTGAGCACAGCGAAGGATCTCATTTTTTATTAGTATCAGGTATCAAGTAGCAAGTAGCAAGAGGACGATTGTCATCCTGAGCGCAGCGAAGGATCTCATTTTTTATTAGTATCAGGTATCAAGTAACAAGTATCAAGAGGACGATTGTCATCCTGAGCGCAGCGAAGGAGCTCACCAGTTAGCTGGCCGTATCAGCGTGTCAAGCATCAACTCCCAGGAGGAATGTTGTCATCCTGAGCGCAGCGAAGGAGCTCACCAGTTAGCTGGCCGTATTAGCGTGTCAAGCATCAAGCATCAAAAGTTCGATTGTCATCCTGAGCATCGCGAAGGATCTCATCAGTAGACTGGCCGTATCAGCGTGTCAAGCATCATCCCCCAAAAGTTCGCCTGTCATCCTGAGCATCGCGAAGGAACTCATTCCCTAGCTGGCTTTATCAGCGTATAAAGCATCAACCCCAAAAGGAATGCTGTCATCCTGAGCACCGCGAAGGAGCTCACCAGTTAGCTGGCCGTATCAGCGTATCAAGCATCAAGCACCAAAAGTTCGATTGTCATCCTGAGCGCAGCGAAGGATCTCACCGGTTAGCTGGCCGTATCAGCGTGTCAAGCATCAAGTACCCAAAGGAAGCCTGTCATCCTGAGCACCGCGAAGGATCTCACCGGTTAGCTGGCCGTATCAGCGTGTCAAGCATCAAGTACCCAAAGGAAGCCTGTCATCCTGAGCACCGCGAAGGATCTCACCGGTTAGCTGGCCGTATCAGCGTGTAAAGCATCAACTCCCAAAAGGAAGCCTGTCATCCTGAGCGCAGCGAAGGATCTCATCCCCTAGCTGGCTTTATCAGCGTATTAAAAAAGCCGGCAGATCAGGATCTGCCGGCGTGGGTTACAGGGGAGGTTCTTGAATATTACTGCCTGATGAGCAGTTTGGCGGTATGGTGTTTTTCTTTGCTGGTCAGTGTCAGGAAATACATGCCGGTGGGCAGACCGGAGAGATCCAGGTTGATCTGGCTTACCTTTTCAACCCGGAGCACCGTCTTGCCATAAACATCGTGCAGTTGCAATGCAGCGCCCATGCAGGCCGGCGTCAGCCGGATATGATCGATGGCCGGGTTGGGCGAGAAGAAGGGCTCCGTACCGGCCAGGATATCTTCAATACCGGTTCCGTTCTGAATCTGGATATAATTAGTCTTCGTTTTTGAATCGCTGCCGTCGGCATTGGATACATCCAGTTTAACCGTATAATTTCCGGGCGCGGTAAATTTTACGACCGGGTTGGCCGAAGTGGCGGTACTGCTGCCCTGGTAAGCCACCGTATTGGGCGTAAAGGTCCAGGTGCGGGTGGTGGGTGTATTGGTGCTGTTATCGGTAAAGCTCACTACGGTGCTTGTAGTACCCGTAGTGACATCGGCCGTAAAGTCGGCTACCGGTGGCGCCGGTTGCTTTACCAGTGTCATACTATCCAGGAACAGGTCGCTGAACACACCGGTGTTAGGCAGGGTACTTACATCAGAGGAGTAGAATATAGTCGTGATGGTATCCGGCGTAATGCCTGGTTTCAGGTCGGGCAGGGTGATGCTGAATGCCGTATAATTGGGCTGTGGCATAAATTGGTAAGTGGCATAACTTACGGTATCCCTTTTGCCGGTAGCCGTATTGTACCGCGTGGCCAGCACCTTAGCCAGGCCCTTGTCTGAAGCAGCCCCGGTAACATACTTATAATAACCTTTCAATTCGGAAGGTTTGATATTGATCGGGGTACCGCCGCCGGATGCATATTCGACATTGCTGCCACCACCGCCGCCGCCATAGGTAAATTCGGCGTCGCCGTTAACCAGGATACCCAGGGTCGAATATTGTACAAAGCCGAAGGGTACGGTACTTACTTTTGCCGCATAGGCGCCCTGGTAGTGATCGGTTGTTTTACGCAACGAAACCACGGGGTACATCACCACCTTATTGCTCGAACTCCAGTTATTGAGCGAGTCGTGCCCATCGGCATCAACAGACCAGTTTTCAAAATTGGCATTAGGCAACTGGGATTGGGCCATCGCCCCGGCGCCCAGTAACAGGCAGGTAAGCAGGGTACATGTTTTTTTCATAGTATTGATTTTTTCAGAAACTCAAAAATACCCCGACCCTTTTTTATCCGTTGGATACAAACGTATCATAAAAATAATTTCCATATATCGCCGTCGCTATTCTTGTTACTTTTACCAATACCCGCGAGGCGGTTTTCTTTTTTTGCATGTTATTACCTGTTACCCTTTTGAATAGACCTGTATGCCAGGTGCTGCGCGCTGTGGCCTTATTGGGTCTCCTGCTGTTATGTGCAGCGCAGCAGCCCTATGCACAGCCTGTTGGCGAGCGTAAACCGCTCCAATACACAACCATGGGCGATACCACCGCTTTGCTCCGGGTTATAGAACAGGCCAATAGCCTGTCCGCCAGCAACCGGGACAGCGCCATAGGCCTGTTGCGGCAAGCGCTGACCCGCAGCGAAGCCAGCGCATATGTTACCGGTATACGGCGCGGGCTCAATGTCCTGTTACCGCTGCTCCAGGATGCCGATAAAAATCAATTGCTCGACCGGCTCGAAAGTTCCTGCACGCAATTGCAGGCGCTGCAACCCGCACTGGCTGTGATTTATAACGCAAGGGCCAAAATAAGCCAGCTTAAGGAACAGTATGAACTTGCCGGTAATTACTATATGCAGGCCATACCCCTGGCCCGGCAATACATGCCCGATTACCTGGCTACCATTTACAACAACTATGCCGCGCTCCTGCTTAATATGCCGCAGGATAGCCTGGACCACAACAAAAAAAGCCTTTATTACCTGGATAAGGCCGACGAGGTAGCCCGGAAATACAACGACCAAAAGATCATTACCTGTGTCTTGTGCAACAAAGCCAAGATTTACAGGAACCAGGGACGGTATGCCGAAAGTATGCGGCTTGCCCAGGCAGGACTGCAACTGGCCCGGCAACATCATTTTGCCCAATGGGAATACGTATTGCTCAACAATATCGGTGACCTGTACCACCTTACCGGCCAATACGAAAAAGCTATTCCTTATCTCGAAGAAGCCATCGCCAACCCCAACCAGCCTGTAGATCCCTATTACCGCAACATGGCTATTTTTACCCTGGGTGAAGTGCATTTAAAACTGGGTCATTATAAAAAGGCGGAACAGTATTTCCTGGAGTCGCTGGCCGCAGCCCGCAGGTATGGCATCGGGCGCGACCTGATGGAAGGCAGCAGGAAGCTGGCCGAATTATACGCAGCTGGTAAGGACTACGCACAGGCTTACGGCTACCAGCTGGCTTATAGCAATATAAGCGACAGTTTACGCAACCGCGAAGTAATGGATAATGTACAACGCCTCGAAATAAAATACCGCAGCGCTGAAAAAGACAAGGAGCTGCTGCTTAGTAAACTCCATATCGAACAACAGGCCAAGTCCCTGCATAACAAGAACACCATTATCCTGCTCTCCATAGCCCTGGTATTGGTATTGGTGCTGGTTACCCTTGCCCTGTATTCGCGGTTCCGGCAAAAGCAGAAAATACTGCTGAGGGAAGAACAGATCCGTGAAATGCAGGCCCTCATGCAAGGCGAGGAGCAGGAACGCATTCGCCTGGCCCAGGACCTGCACGACGGTATCGGCGGCATGCTCGCCGCCGTCAATATGAATATGAATGTTGCCGAAAAGAAAGATTTTGAAGACAAGGCAGGGTTGCGGGTAATCATGCAGATGATCGAGCAGACCGCAGACGAAGTACGCAAAACCTCGCACAACCTCATGCCTTCAGCCTTGTTACGCAACAACCTGAAAGAAGCGCTACAATATTATTGCGACAACATTAACCGGAGCGGCGCGCTTTTTATCGACCTCGATATACATTGCGATCCCGATAAGATAAGAACGCCTTACAAAACCGTCGTATTCCGTATTGTACAGGAGCTGATTCAGAATATCCTGAAACATGCCTCCGCTACCTATGCCGTGGTATCGCTCGAGCAAACGCGCGATACGCTGAACCTGATCGTGGAAGACAACGGCCTGGGCTTCGACCTGCGGGAAAAGGCCATGGGATTTGGCCTCGAGAACCTGAGCTACCGTGTTAAAGGCCTGGGCGGCAGCGTCGATATACGGTCCGAAGCCGAAGCCGGCACCAGTATCACCGTTAACCTGGATATGACGACACTCAACTGATATTTCATTACTTTTAGTGCATGGAAATAAAGGTGGCGATAGTCGATGATCACCCGATGATCATTAATGGGTTGAAGAATATGCTGGAGGGATACAGCCATATCGTGGTTACCGCAGCCTACAACGATGGCGCTGAGCTGATGGCAGGCCTCGAACAACAACAACCGGACGTATTGCTGCTGGATATACAACTGCCCGGGCAACCCGGCGACGAACTTACGCCCCTGATCCTGAAAAAATACCCGGCCCTGCGGATCATGGCACTTACCAATTTCAGCAGCGCCCTTTATATGACTACCATGCTGCGACAGGGCGCCAAAGGTTACCTGCTCAAAACCACCCGCCAGGATACCCTGATCGACGCGATAGAAACCGTTTATCGCGGCGAAACCTTTGTGGAGCCCTCTTTACGCGATAAGGTAGCGCAGGATTCGCGTAAAAACAGTAAGATCATCTATGCCCAGCTGAGCCTGACCATAAGGGAAAAAGAAATACTCCGCTTGTTGGTGGCCGGTAAATCCAACCAGGAGATCGCCGATACCTTGTTTATCGGTTATCACACGGTGCGCAACTACAGAGCGCGTATCTTTGACAAACTGGAGGTCAGCTCCATCAGCGAACTGGTTGGTAAAGCGCTTACCCTTGGCCTTAACGAATAAACGGAAACATGAATAAGAAAAGAATACTCGCCATCTGCGGCAGCACCCGCAAAGCCTCTTCCAACCTCAACCTGATCCACGCCGCCATGGATCTTTCCACGGGAGTATTCGACTGGCAGCTCTTCAACGGCATCGATCAGTTGCCCCATTTCAATCCCGACCTGCTGGCTGCAGTCCCGCAGGTAGTTACAGACTTTTACGAACAGCTACAACATGCAGATGGGGTACTGATCTGTACGCCTGAATATGCTATCGGCGTACCAGGTTCGCTTAAGAATGCCATCGACTGGACGGTATCGGCAATGAGTTTTTCGCAAAAGCCCGTAGCCCTCATCACCGCCTCCACCTCGGGCGCCGTGGCGCACCGTTCGTTGCTGGGCACGCTGTTGATTATCGAAAGCCGTATTACCGAAGATACGGCGCTGTTGGTGCCTGCGGTTAAAACAAAGGTGAGCGCCGATCATCATATTACCGACAGCGATCTGCAACATCAGGTGGTACACCTGCTGCGGAGTCTTTCCGACATGATCGAAGGCGCGTCTGATCTGAAATACCTGCCGCGCCCCGATCTGATGTAGGGTTTATGTTCCTGTGGTTAAAGCCGGCAGGAGCGGTCACCTATTGCGCCAAAGCAGGCTGTAAATGGGTGCTGACACCAATCCTGTTCCAGGCATTGATGATGATAGCCGCCATGATCACTTCAGCCATATACGTTTTGCCCAGCACCGCTTCCGCGCGGGCATAGGTAGCTTCCGATACACCGCCATGGCTGATGAGGGTTACTTCTTCGGTAAGGGCCAGTATAGCGCGTTCTTCTTCACTGAAGAAGGGCGTATCCCGCCAGGCCACCAGGGCAAAAATGCGTTGCTCGGTCTCGCCCAGTTTACGGGCATCGCGGCTGTGTTTATCGATACAATAAGCGCAGCCATTGATCTGTGAGGCCCTGATCTTGATCAGCTCCTTATGCGCCGGTGTGATCGACGTACTTTCCATATAACTATCGAAGGCAATCATCGCTTTATAAGCGGCGGGCAGGCTCTGGGCCATATTCATTCTTTTGTCCATTGGGCTTGTTTTGATTTGACAGGACAAAGCTCCGCTTTCCGCCGTCCAATTTTCTTAAACTTGTTTAAGAAAATACCGGCAGGCAATTATAGGGTTATAGACAGCCGTTGTCCGTTTATCTTTTAGCCCTGATCTTACTCAGGAACTCGGGCGTAAACCCCAGGTAGGAGGCCAGCATATATTGCGGGATGCGCTGTACAAAACCAGGAAAAGACTGCTGGAAATGATGGTAACGTTCTTCGCCGGTAAAGGTAAAGATATACTGGATGCGCGTCAAGGCTGCCATATACGCACGTTGTAATACCAGGCGGAAATAGCGTTCCATGGCGGGTAACGCTTCGAACAGGGCGGCCTGGGCACTGTAGGGAATATAGACCAGGGTACTTTGTTCTACCGCCTGCATACAAAAGGCGGAGGGTTTCTGTTGTTCGAGGCTGATATAATCGCTCATCCACCAGTTTTCGATGGCAAACTGTATGGTCTGCTCCGTACCGTTATCCTTCCTGTAATACTGCCGCAGGCATCCTTCTGCCACGAAGTAACTGGCATTACAAACCTGGCCTTCTTTGAGGAGGTGTTCTTTTTTACCGATCACCGCCGTTTGCAGGTAACCCTGCAATACAGCTTCCTCACTGGCATCGAGCCGTATATAGTTGCGGATATGTCGGAGTAAGGGTTCGTACATGGTAAGGACGTAAAAGTAAGGCAAAATTCTTTTCGCGGGCCAACAACAGCAAAGCCGCTGCACAGGGGCAGCGGCTTTTGCAATAAGGAGCTTCAGGTATGTTTTAGTTGTTGACCAGTTTCATCGAACCTTCGCTGTAACGGGCGCCGGTATGGGGATAACGGGCTATCAGCTCATTGATGGCGCCCAGGTCGGAGGCAGAAAGGTCCAGGTCAGCTGCGCCGGCATTATCCTCCAGGTACTTTCTTTTTTTAGTACCGGGTATGGGTATAATGTCTTCGCCTTGTGCCAGCACCCAGGCCAGCGCCAGCTGGGCAGGCGTGCAGCCTTTAGCTTTAGCGAGGTCTGCAAAGCCTTCTACCAGTTTGTTATTGTTATCCGCAAATTCTTCCTGGTAGCGGGGCAGGCTGCGCCTGAAGTCGCTGGCATCAAGTGTCCCGGTATTCAGGGTATTGGTTACCAGTCCGCGGGCCAGGGGCGAGTAGGGCACCAGGGTAATACCCAGTTCCCGGGTAGTGTCCAGTATTTCCCCTTCCACGTCACGGGTCATCAGGGAATACTCGCTTTGCAAAGCCGTGATGGGATGTACGGCATGTGCCTTACGGATCGAAGCGGGCGAGGCTTCGCTCAGGCCCAGGTAGCGCACTTTACCCTGTTGTACCAGTTCGGCCATAGCGCCTACGGTTTCTTCGATAGGAATATTGGGGTCTACGCGGTGGGCGTAATAAAGATCGATCGTCTCTATCTTCAGGCGCTTCAGGCTTTGTTCCACAGCGGTACGCATCCATTCGGGCGACCCGTCGAAATAAGTGCCCGCTGCACCGCTATGCCCGGCAACACCGTCTTTGAACCGGAAGCCGAATTTGGTGGCAATAAATACTTTATCCCGGTTGGGTACTAATACTTTTGAAACAAGTTCTTCGTTAAGCCCGTTGGCATACATATCGGCCGTATCCCAGAAGTTGATGCCCAGGTCCAGGGCCTTATGCAGGGTAGCAATGCTTTCGGTATCGTCGGTAGGACCGTAGGCAAAGCTCATGCCCATGCAGCCAAGGCCTATGGCTGATAGCTGTTCGCCGGTCGTGCCAAGATTTCTGTATTTCATATTCATTAGATTTTAGGATACAAAATTAAAGGGTAAATGCGGCTGCCTGTTTACAGGAATCAAACAGATCGTTATAAAAATCAAACAGGAATACTGCGCACCTCCATGGGAGTATTGCCGGTATTTTTACGGAAGAAATTGGTGAAATAGGCGGGATATTCGAAGCCGAGGCTATAGGCGATCTCGGATACATTCCAATCGGTATGCTGCAACAGGGCTTGTGCTTCCTGGCTTATCCTTTTGGCAATATGTTCGGTGGTGGTCCGGCCGGTAACTTCTTTTACCGAGCGGTTCAGGTGATTGACGTGTACCGAAAGGCTGCGGGCAAAGTCGGTAGCCGTTTTCAGCTTTAACGCCGCCTCGGGAGTGTCGATCGGGAACTGGCGTTCGAGCAGCTCCAGGAAGAGGTTGGTGATGCGTGCAGCAGCCTGGGGCTGGCGTTTGAAGGTAGCCGCCGGATCCATACGCATCGCCTCGTGGATGACCAGGTGCAGGTAGTTGCGCAGCACATTATACTTATGGGTGTAGCCCGAATTGATCTCCCGGATCATCTTACAGAAAATAGCAGACAACTCGGCCTGTTGTATTTCATCGATAAAGAACACGGGGTTACTCCCGATCCGGAACAAAGGCGAATCCTGCAGGGCGCCCTGGCGCTCGCCGGTCAGGAAGGCTTCGGTAAAGAGACAGAACCAGCCGCTTTGTACCTCCGACTCCGCCTCCCAGGAATAAGGCACCACAGGGTTGGAAAAGAGCAGGGCAGGCCGGTCTATATCGATCCATTTGTCGGCATAATGCAACTTGCCGGTACCGATAATGAGCGACACTTTATAATAGTCGCGGCGGCTGTAAGGCGTTATGATGGCACAGGCTTCGCGGGCAAAAACATTGAAGTGGCCCGCACCCGCATTATTAAACGGCAGATGCGCCGGGTTGGCATGCGGCACACGGTCGTAGAACTCCTGGAGGCTCTCGGTTTGGCTCATTACGTAAAATTATAAAAATCAAACGTACCAATTCCTAACCGGCAAACCATTAACAATGCATAAAGTTAAAACCCTTAAACACCCGCAAACAACGCGATGACAGAAAAATACCGCCCTGTTAATTAAGCCGGAAGTACCCCGGAATTACAAGGGACCATAGAAAAAATGCTGCAGCAGTCCGGCCATCAGCTGGTGGTTATCTCCCGTACGGAACACTTCTGCTGTTATGGCCTGTTCATCCTGTACATAAGTATCCACTTTCAATTCAGCGCCTCCATGGGCCAGCATAAGCGCCAGGTCTGCAGCAAACGGCTCTGCATGAAATTGCAGCCCCATGACCTGGTCCCGGTACATAAAGCCCTGGTTGCGGTTGGCCGCTGAAAAAGCGAGCTCGTATGCGTCTTGCGGAATAGCGAACTGGTCGCCATGCCAATGAAATACATGGGGCCCCTGCCGCAGCAGCTCGTAGATACCGGGCGCCGGTTCCTCCGCCGTCGTAGCGGCGAAAACGGGATACCAGCCGATCTCTTGATGCGGCGCCCGCGATACGGTTGCGCCCAGGCAAAGCGCTGCAAGCTGTGACCCCAGGCAGATGCCCAGTACTTTTTTACCCGCCTGTATCATCGTTTTGATAAATGCCTTTTCTTCCTGCAGCCAGGGATAAACGGCATCGTCGTAAACACTCATAGGGCCGCCCATAACCACGAGGGCGTCCAGGGTAGCCGGATCGGGCAATTGGTAACCCGGTTCGAAAAAGTGCGTGGCGCTTAATACATGCCCCTGCTCCTGCATCCAGGTAGCAATATAACCGGGGCCTTCGAAAGCCACATGCTGGAAAAAGTGTACACGCATCAGGTTGTTTTTTTGTTTTCGTTTTCGTTCCAATAATATTGATCGGGATAAAACCGCGCCCCAAAGATAGCGGTACCTACTCTTACGATCGTCGCCCCTTCGGCAATAGCGGTTTCCAGGTCGCCCGACATGCCCATAGACAATTCCAGGGGCGGAGCCGTTGCCGGTAATTCCCTGTGTAGCTCGTCCCGCAGGGATTTCAGCTGGCGGAAGCAAGGCCGTACGCGTTCCGGGTCGGTATCGAACAGGCCAATGGTCATCAGGCCTTTTATCCTTAAAGTATCGTATTGCGCCACCTGTTTAAAAAAATCAGGGACAGCTTCCGGATCGAGCCCGAATTTACTGCATTCGCGCGAAGTATTGACCTGTAGCAGGATATCCATATGCCGCTCCGTGGCGCGCAGCCTCTTGTCCAGCTCTTCCACAAGGCTCATCCGGTCTACCGATTGGATGCAGGATACATAACGGATCACCTCTTTGATTTTATTGGTTTGCAGGTGGCCTATAAAATGCCGTTCCACCGGCAGATCGGCCAGTGCGGCGGCTTTTTCTTTGTATTCCTGCACTTTGTTCTCCGCGATCAGGTTGGCGCCGGCCTGTATGGCAATGCGTATCTTATCCGGGGAAACCGTTTTGGTAGCCAGTAAAAGCCTTACCCCGCGCGGATCGCGGCCGGCGGTCCTGCAGGCCTGTGCAATCCGTTGTTGTACGGCGGCCAATGCGTGTACAATACCTCTTGTCGTATCCATATAAACCAGGTTAAAGGTACGCCCTGCAATCCTGCAGGACGTACCGGTTAATCAGGAGCAGGCCTTAAGCAGCTCCTGTAAGGTATTTTTTTCATCGGCCGATAAAGGCAGCAGCGGTTTCCGCAAGCCTCCGGAGGGTATGCCCCGGAGTTCCAGGCCCGCCTGTACCACGCGGGGCAGGCCTTTGGCGACCATAAACCGCAGCAGGCCGGCCTGTTGTGTAAAGCTGGCCTGGGCTCTGGCCAGGTCGTTTTGCCGTATTGCCTGGTATAAGGCATTGTTCTGTTCCGGTACCAGGTTGGGCGCTGCGGTGCACCAGCCCCTGGCGCCTGCTGCAAAAGCGGCCAGGGCCATAGGGTTGGAGCCATTGTAAAGCGCGGCGTCATCGCCCAGCATCTGTTGTAACAGGTGCATGCGGTGTATATCGCCCGAGCTCTCCTTGATCATGGTTACGTTATCGATGCCCAGCAACCTTCTCAGCAAGGCAGGCGACATATCCAGGCCACTCGTAGCCGGGTTGTTATACGCCATAATCGGGATATTGATCGCCTGGGCCACGCTTTCATAATGACGGAATATTTCTTCGTCGCTCAGTTTCCAATAACTCATCGGCAGGATCATTACCGCTGCAGCGCCGGCTTTTTCGGCAAAGCGGGCATGATAAATAGTATCTGCCGTGGTGAGGTGCGATACCCCAACCAGGACCGGCAACCGGCCATCGACCTGTTGCAATGTGGCTTCGGTAAGGGCTTCTTCCTCTTCGCGGCGCAGGTAGGGCAGTACGCCCGTGCTGCCCAGCGGTGCGATACCGTTGGCGCCGGATATGACCAGCCGTTCCAGCAGGCTGCGGAACAGGGGCAGGTCTACCCGGTCCTGGTCGTCGAAGGGGGTAATGGGGTAGGCGATAACGCCTTCAAAAGGTATACGGTTCATGTAATTTTGATTTAAAATAAAGGAACTACCCCGATGCCGGCCGGTTGAGCATATCACCCGGGACCAGTTGTCGATAGGGGCCTGTAACCCTCGCCAGGCCATCATCCGGGTAGTTCCTGCAATAAGTAACAGGCATCAGAGGTCGCGGCCTTCTTCTTCGCGCAGGGCTACACCCAGGTTCTGTAATTGCGGCGCATTTTCACAGGCAATATACCGGGCGGGCTCTTCCTGGCTCAGGTTCTGGTGGCGGTGCCAGGCCCAGGACGGGATATAAACCGCATCGCCGGCTTCCCACATTACTTTTTCGTCTTCTACTTCGGTATAACCGCGGCCTTCGAGCACATACAAAACAGTTTCATACGTATGGCGGTGCCTGTTGGTCAGCTGGCCGGGCAGCAGGCCGCCTATGGTCATGCTTACGTTTTGGGTAGGCAGGTCAACAAAGAATACGGGATGCTTGCGCTCGCCGGAAAACTGGCTGTGCTCGCCGGCCTGTTCTACTTGTTTATGAACCAGCTTGGCGGGTTTTACATATACCGGCCTGGCATAGGTGCGATGGAAATCACCGGAGGTAAAGGCTTTGGTGTTTTCGGTTGTTACAGACATATATCAGATTTTTTACGGTTAAAAGAAATTTCAAAACGTTTTGATGCGGTAAAATTGAAAAGAATCTGGATGATGCAGATCATCCAGTTTTTAATACTTTACAGGGTCCAGATAAAAACACCGGCTTTAAGGCGCGAGGATCGCTCGTGCAGCCTGGAATACAGGCTGTATACGCATTTTGCCAATAAGCCTATAAAAATTGCTTAGCCGGTCCCTAGCCCGGAGCGGGCTATATTTGTCGCTCATTTATACGCTTTACCCAAAATACAGACCCGATGTTACGTCCCTGGAAAACCATATTATCGATCAACCTGGATTGCGAAAAAGCCGTGTACCAGCAGATCGCGGATGGTATTGTCGACGAGATCCGTAAAGGGAGGTTACGGCCCGGTATGCCCTTACCCGGCACCCGGGTGCTTGCCGATGACATCGGGGTAAACCGGAAGACGATCGTTACGGCCTATACCGAACTCATCGATGAAGGCTGGCTCAGCACGGCTTACAAAAAAGGGACCTTCGTGGCCGAAACCCTGCCCGAAGCGGACCGTTCGCGGAAGAAACGGCCGGCGCAAACGCCCCCTGCAGGCTTTGACTTCATACAACATCAATCGATAGCGATAACACCGGGCACAAAGAAGACGGCGATCGTATTCGACGATGGCTGGCCGGATGTACACCTGGCGCCGCTCGACGACCTGGCCCGGGCCTATAAAAGGATATTCCAGCAGAAAACCCGATGGCGTATGATGGGATATAGCGATGCCCGGGGCGAAGAGCGTTTACGGCATGCCTTAAGCGCTATGCTGCACCACGATCGCGGGCTGAATGCCGGTGCAGACCAGGTCTGTATCACCCGGGGCAGCCAGATGGCGCTTTATCTTACCGCCCGTACCCTGGTACAACCGGGCGATGTGGTTGCGATCGAGACACCCGGCTACCCGCCCGCCTTCCAGGCCTTTCAAACGGCCGGCGCCGAAATGTATCCCGTCAGCACCGATGAACAGGGCATCTGCGCCACGGTATTGGAAGCGCTGTGCCGGCAACGCCGCATTAAAGCGGTTTATGTAACGCCCCATCACCAGTTCCCGACCACGGTCAGTATGAAGGCAGACCGCAGGCTGCAGCTGATCGCCCTCTCCAACCAATACGGCTTTGCTATTGTTGAAGATGATTACGACCACGATTACCATTTTGGCATACGCAGCCTGTTGCCCCTGGCCAGTATGGACAACGGCGGCAATATTATTTATATCGGTTCGCTGAGCAAGTTGATCGCACCGGCCGTACGGGTGGGTTACGTGGCCGCCCCGGCGCCCTTCATCGAATCGCTGGCGGCATTGCGTTATATCATAGACCGGCAGGGCGACCCGGTAATGGAACATGCAGTGGCCGAACTGATGGAAGAAGGCGTGGTACGCAGGCATGCCCGCAAGGCCTTGACCATATACCGGCAACGGCGTTTACACATGGACGCGCAGCTACAACAGCATTTAGGAAAGCAGGTGCACTACCAGATGCCCGAAGGCGGCCTGGCCTATTGGGTAAACTTCAGGAAGCCGGTAGATACAGTATTGCTGGCGCAACGCCTGGAAGCCCAGGGCGTGCAGGTAAGCCCGCCCGGTCGCTGTGCCTTCGACGGCAGCCCATTGCATGCATTACGCCTCGGATACGCTTCGCTTACCGAAGCCCGGCTTGCCGAAGGTATCGGCAAAATAGCCCGGGTGTTACAGCGGCTTTAAATGGCGCCGGCCCTGTTGTATTAAAAGCCGCGTAACTGTTACGTACCCGTAAGTATGGTGCTTTCAAAAGAACCAATAGTCTTTTTAGCCCTGTGCCTTTAAACGGCTACCGGGCATAATTTATAAATACAGAACCGATGCAGATTAAAACCATAACCTTACAAAGTGCCGATATAGCCGCCACTGTTGTCTTTTACCAGGACGTGCTGGGTATACCCGTACAGGAATACGAAAACGACAGGCTGAGCCTGCAGATAGGCAGTACGCTGGTACAGTTCAACGCAGCGGCAACCGGCCGGCCGGTATACCACCTCGCTTTTGATATACCGCATAACCAACTCGAAGCCGCTTACGAATGGCTGCGGCAAAAGACGGAAGTATTACCGGTAGCGCCCGGAACAGTGTTTTCCGAATTTGAGCGCTGGAATGCCCGTTCCATCTATTGCTACGATAATAATGGAAATATACTGGAGCTGATCTGCCGCCTGGACCTGGACAATGCTGCCGACGCATCTTTCGACGCCGGGGCTTTATTGCATGTAAGCGAAGTAGGGATTGTTTGCAGCGATGTACCGCAATATGTGCAGGTCCTGCAACAGCAATATGACTTGCCGGTGTATGCCAAACAACCGCCGGCCGATAATTTTACCGTATTGGGCGATGAAGAAGGCCTGTTTGTATTGGTAAGTGAAGGACGGCATTGGTTCCCTACAACTATTGCCGCTGCGGCTTTTCCATTGGAAATTACTTTTGACCAGGGCGATGGCGCTATAGCGACCCTACGACCCGGCATACCTGCCTGACCGGCACAAATTAAACCCGGATCAGCCGATCCGGGTTTAATTTGTTTAATAGTTATTGCCTGTCTTAATCCTGTTCCATCAGGTCGCGGATCACCACCGAAGCGGCGGTAGCGCCAAAGGTGGCCGGCAGGTAAGAGATGGTACCATAGGCCGATTTCTTAAAATTGGAGCCGTCGGTATACATCAACGATTCTTTAATCGGCTCTTCAGGCGAAAAAACCACTTTAATCCCATTACGGATATCGTACTTTTTCAGTTGTTTGCGGATATGCTGGGCAAAAGGACAGTTGTAGGTTTTGGAAATATCGGTAACCTGCAACCTTGTGGGGTCGAGCTTTGCACCAGCGCCCATCGAGCTTACCAAACGCAGGTTGCGGGCATAGGCGGCACGGATCAGCGTCAGTTTGGGCGACACGCTATCTATTGCATCCACCACGTAATCATAATCGGGCGCCATCATCTCCGCCACGGCCTCTGGGCGTATAAATGCTTTGATCACTTTCAGCTGCAACTCTGGGTTGATGGCCAGCAGGCGCTCGGCCATCAGGTCGGCCTTGCTCTGCCCGTGCGTAGTGGCCAGGGCCGGCAACTGGCGGTTACGGTTGCTGGGGTCTACCACATCACCGTCTACGATCGTCATGGCGCCCACGCCGCTGCGGCATATAAACTCGGCGGCAAACGATCCTACGCCGCCCATACCTACTACCAATACATGGCTGTTGACCAGCTTCTGCAACTTGTCTTTACCAATCAGCAACTCTGTACGGGAGAGCCAGGATGTATCCTTCATCATGTCTGTACTACTTTTTGAAAATTTTTTTGAAGCTGCAAAATAATCACATCTTCTCCGGTTTTCCGAATAATGCTTGCTCTACGGTATATTTCCCGGATATCCAGGTCTTGCCGGTCGTCGGTTTCCAGTAGAAAACGGTCGGCCGGTACGGTGGCCAGAACCCCGGCGGCCACAGCATCTTCGCGGAGCAGGGCAGCGCCAAAGGAGAGGTAATGCCCCCGGCTCAATACCTCCGCTGCCAGGGAAGGCCGGTTGTTGAACCCATGAAAAACGACGGGCACCCTGGCATCCTGCAATAGGGACAATACCTCCGGAAATGCCTTTACACAATGGATCACAAGGGGTTTCCGGTATCGATTGGCCAGGGCGATCTGCCGGGCAAAGGTCTTACGTTGCAGGTCCCAGTCTGTGGTACACAGGCGGTCCAGCCCGCATTCGCCCAGCGCCAGCACATCCGGGTCGCCGAGGTGGGCTGCCAGTTGCTCCAGTTGGACAGGCGCATCGCTGATATACCAGGGATGTATGCCCAGGCTGTAACGTTGCTTCGCATCTCTCTGATCAAAATGCGCATACCTGCTTACCAGCGTCAATACCTCCGGATCTGCTGCTTCGTGATGGCTATGGATATTGATATAAGGGGGCAGGATATCGTGCATATGGGAACCTGGCGGATGTGTTTTTATATAAAATCAAAATAACCTGAAAACAGGCTGTATATACGACCTGGACTGGCCTAGCGCCAGGTTATCTTTGTAAAAATACAGGAAAAGAAGCGCTTCGGGCCTGTTTACTATTTATCTTAAAAAAACACACCATGTATTATCCAAAAATTTCAGACATGACCTCCGCATCTTCTGTGCCGGTCGGTGAAGAACTTATCGTTGGCGGCTACAGCACCGAAGGAGGGCCGGGAGGCGGCACTTTTATCTATATACCTGGCGCCTCGCCGGTACCGGAAGATGAGGGTATTCATTTTGTAAAAACCGGAGGTTATTTTAAACGCCTGTATACCGGCGTGATCAATGCCAGTTGGTTTGGTGCCCAGGGCGACGGTGAGGACGACAGCGCCCACCTTCAGAAGGCGATCGATTACTGCATTGCCCATAATGTAAACCTGCACCTGGACGGCAACTTTACCATCAAGGACTCCTTAGTGATTAAGCGGAAGGAACGCTGTTACCACGACTATATGACCATTTCCGGTGGCGGATTATATAGCGATAAAGAAATCCCGCTTTTCACGGTTCATACTACAGAACATGTACCGGTCTCCCAACTGATCCGGTTCCGCGAAGTGGTTTTCAGTGGCATTCCCGATGTGACTACCTATGTACTCGATCGCAACAAATATATACGGGTAAGCTTCGATGGTTGCAGTTTTGTCGGCATCCGGTTGTTGACCAGTCTCTACTACCTGCAATCGATTTACCTGATTAACTGTGAGGCGCGTAATTGGAAAGGCGTGTTCCTGAGTACGGTAAACGGTTGCTATGATATTAAAATAACGCATAGTTTGTTTGAAGCCGGCGAATCCTTTGCCGACCTCTCTGCGATTGGCAATGCCGATGATCCGGATGAAGTGCACCTGGTTTCCAATGTGAGTATTTCCAACTGTGTTATCGAAGGCCTGAAAGGTTTCGGTATTAAATACAAAAACACATCTTCTTTATCAGCCTCTTTCAACTATTTCGAGCAAAACCTGGGCGGCGATATCCTGGGCGATGGCAATACCGTACTGGCCCAACCTAATCGCGGCGTAAGTTTTATCGGGAACTTTCATCATTTCGTTGGCAATAACAACCACTACCCGGTTACCTGGGGTGCAACCCTCGGTGGCGTTTCCCTGTCGAACAATACCAATACCAACCTGAATGCGTTTACGACAAGCGTCTCGGACGTGTTTCATGCCAATGCTGCTACCTTTGACCAGGATAACAGCGCTACCCGTTTCGGTACGGATAAAATACATTTCGGCAATGTTTTACCTTCCGTAAACGGCGGCGTGGTCGACTACCGGGATAAAATACCTGTAGGTTCTGTGATCTATAACACGGATATCAATACACAAAATGCCCATGCAGGCTGGATCTGTACAGCTCCGGGCACCTACAGTACGGCACAGTGGAAACCGTTTGGTACAACACGCCCCCTGATCGAAAACAAAGGCGTATCGCTGGATGGCAGCGAAAACCTGAACCAGGTACACGAAAGCGGTTATTACTTCCCGGTACTACCGGGCGCATGGTTGAATACCGGCAGTAATTTCCCGGTACAGAAAAGAGGAACGCTGCGTGTATATTATGTTGAAAGTGCGGTAACGGAAGATCTCGTCCAGACTTACACAGTGATCCCAACTGATGCTACCGAGCGTACCAGGACCTTCAGCCGGACTTATTTTGGTAACGGTGCACATTGGACGGCCTGGAAGGAGTTGGCGATAAATCAATCCGGTACCACAACCGGAAGGCCTACAGGCAATGTTGCCGGCGATGCCTATTTCGATACCACACTGGGCATGCCGGTGTGGTGGAATGGAAGTACCTGGGTTGCGGCCGCTCCCGATGCCGGCGCCAGTGTCAAAGGGTTGGTTCGTAAGGCTGCTGCCGTGGCTAATAGCGCGGCGCAGGCCGCGGGCACTACACCTACCAAAGCCGAATTTGACGCTTTGCTGCAGGAGTTGCGCAACCTGAAGACCGCCCTTAATGCGGCAGGCCATATATCCTGACCGTGTCGTATAATATAAAACGCCGGGTATGCAATGCATGCCCGGCGTTCCTGTTTTAAATTCTGGTGTGTTACCGATGTTGTTGCCAAAGCCATTCGGGTATCGCCTCGGTGGTATACAAAGGGGCATAGATCTTATGACCCAGGCCTTCGATCTCCCAGAACAGCGTAGGGGCCGAATGTTGCGCCTGCCTGTTGCGGTACCAGGCTTTGTCGGCCGGTATCGGGTTTTCGGTATCCTTATTACCATGTACCAGCCATACCGGCGTTTGTTGCAGTGGCGCTACACTTTCCTGCGCCGGTATGCCCGATATACAAACCCCTGCGGCAAACAAGCCGGGGCGGGCCATCATGGCGTTATTGGCGGTAGAGGCGCCCATAGAGAAGCCCAAGGCATAAATGCGGCGGTTATCGACCGGCAGTACTTTGACCAGCGAATCGGTAAGCTGTAATGCGCCCTGCAGGCAGGAAGCAGCTACCGAAGTCATCAGGTCGCCGGAAAGGGTAGTATAATTGGAAGACCGCAGGGGGAATTGCACCGCAAGCACATAGGCCGGGTAGCGGCTCCGGATGGCAGGCTGCGCCCAGTATTTTACCAGTACATCGAGCTGCGCCGTGTTATCGGTACCGATACGGCCCGAGTTATGAAAAATGACGATCAGCGGGTATTTGCCGGGTTTGCCTCCCGGTGGCGGCAACAGGCGGTAATTGATATTTGTTTCCAGGTTGCCCCGGAAGGTACCGGCGTCAAACAGGTCGTTGCTGAGCGCCAGGATCGTTTTCTTTTTTGCTTCGGCGGCTACGCTGTCTACGGCGGTGGTCACCAGGCGGTAGTTACGATCGCGGGCATGCAGGCGCGGCATAGCGCATAACAGGAGCGGGAAGAGGAGGTAAAGCTTATGCCGGGCCCTTATACAGACCGCCCGGCGGGCATTTCGCAGGATCATGGGGTATGGTTTCAGTTGGATCGGAATCAACGATAGGGGGTATAAAGCACCAACAGGCGGCAAGGGTATCGCCTCCTGTTGGTCTATGTTTTATTCGTCGAACATCGACTTCTGTGTGGCCTGTTTGGCAGGCAAGGCCAGCGATAGTTTGAAGGCTTTGTTGAGTTCTGCTATAAAGTGGGAAGCCAGCAGCGGCGATTCTTTTTCTACATTCTGGTGTACAAAGAAGTAGAGTTTCTGCAGGCCTTCTTTCCGCCATTTTTTAATACGCGTCACCCAATCGTTGAGCCGGTCGATATCGGTCGGATGGTTGGCGCCTACATAACGCACAAAGGCAACAGGACTGGTAAGCCGCATGTGCAGCATATCGCGGCGGCCGGCCGTATCTACGATGATATTGGCCATCTGCAGGGATTCGAGCAGGCCCGTAAAGGCTTTGCTTACTTCTTTCTGGGCAAACCACTCTTCGTTGCGTACTTCTATACCCAGGGGTATACCCTTGGGGAAATCCTGCAGCACTCCCTTCAATCGTTCGAAATCTTTCGGTTTAAAATTGTCGTGTAGTTGCAGGAACGCCATACCGAGTTTCTCCTCGAAGGCGCTTACGGCATTACAGAACTGCTCTACCGGCTCTTTTACATCGATCAGCCTTTTGTAATGGCTGATAATATCGGTCAGTTTAGGAAAAAACTTAAAGCCTTCCGGTGTTTTATTTTTCCAGGTTTCCACCTGCTGCCAATCGGGCATTTTATAAAAGGTGGCATTAAGCTCGATCGAGTTGAACTGCTGCGCATAATAAGTCAGCTCGTCCTTGGTACCTCTAGGATAAAAGCCTTTGAGGTCGCTCCGGTTCCATTTGGCGCAACCTACATATACTTCAAATGGATCTTCCGTTTTATGGGCAGCCAGCACCTTGGCGGTTTCCGGCGCATCTTTGGGCAGGGTAAAGTCGATCTGGCCCGGATCGGCTACTTTTCCGAATTGCATAGGCAGGGTGTTTTTAAAGTGCCACAAATTAAGGAAATAATGTTATACCGGCAGCGTGCCATTTTGCCTTAGCGGGCATCGGTGTAGGGATCCGCATACAAGCGGCTGGGCTTCAGGTAAACGATGTTATCCCGGAAATCGATAAAGGTATTAAAACGCTTCAGCACCTCGCCACCCAGGATATGGGTCCGGAAGCCGGCCGGGTTGGCCGTAGCCAGCACCTGTGCCGGTACATCCGGCAAGGTAAAGGGCCCGAAGTTCAGTTTCTCATTATTAACGGTCAGTACCGGTATCTCTTTACCCTGGCCGGTTTTCATGATCGTTTTTTTGATCAGGGGCAGGTCGCGGGGGTAGCCCTGCGCCTGCAGGATAAGCGTATCCAGCATAATCGTACGCTGGTAACCGTTATCGAACAGGAAGCGGCTGCCATACTTTTGGTCTTTCAATTGCAGTTCGCCCTGTATACAGAAAAGCGTATGGATATATTCTATCGGGAAGGAGGCGTACCCTTTGGGCTTGCGGGGTAAACGGCTATGCAGTACCATGCGGCTATTGTCGTAGTCGATCTCCAGTATTTTGCCATCGAACAGGTCCCAGCCGAACCGGCCGTCGGTGCCCTGCCCGGACAGCTTTACCGGGTAAACACCTTGTTTATCCCAATGCAGGTTGCCGATCTGCAGGCTGTGCACCGGCTCCATCGTGTTTTTCCCGAGTTTTGTTTTGGTCTTGATGGCCTCTTCGGTTAGTAACACGCCGGTAGTGCCGGAGTCGAACTTCAGGTCCAGGGTATCGGTACCATCCAATATGGCCTGTATTTTAATGTTGTTGAATTCGGTCAGTACAAAGGGTATAGTATCATGCTGCTCGGGGCGTAGTTTGCTGTAATCCGGTGTCGACGGGCTTTGTAGCCGGGTATAACAGCTGTCTTTGCCCTGGTAAAGCACTACGAAGTCGTGCTTTTGGCCGGGTTTCAGCACAATACCCAGCGTGTCGGTATCGGTACAGAAGCGTACCAGCTTGCCTTTCGGGCTTTTGTTGATGGTAAAAACATCCGGCCGGGCTTCGGGAGTTAATCGCCAGGCATGGACTTCATCCTGGCCTTCGAGGATCATTGCATTGGGGCTATTGGCCCGGATAACGGTTTGGGATTGCGCTACAGCCTGGTTCAAACCAAATGCGAGCATCAGGGTAATCAGTTTGTTCATAGGGTTTACATAATTACGGCCGGCAAAGGCCGGCCGTAAAGATAAGTATTCCGTTGGCGCTTAAAGTAAAGCGCTGGTTATAATCCGTGATGCCGGTATACCAGCAGGGAACTACACCCGGGGGTAATCTATAGGGCTATAAATTGCGGTTAGCCGGGATGTTTTATTTTTGCAGTATGAATACCTGGATAACTATTACATCGGCCGATGATATTCGTACGATTATCGAAAAATCGGCTGGGAAACCGCAGATCATTTTTAAAGACAGTACGACCTGCGGTATCAGTGCGCATGCCAAATCGCGCCTGGAAAACGGTTTTGCACATATAGCAGGCAAAGCCGACTTTTATTACCTCGACCTGCTGGCGTTAAGACCGGTATCTAATCTTATCGCGCAGGAATTGCAGGTAACCCACCAGTCTCCCCAGATTATCGTGGTTAAGAACGGGCAGGCTACCTATACCTCTTCCCATCACGCTATCGATGCGGCTGATATAGCACGACACCTGTAAGCGTTAGCGAAGCTTAAAGCCTGATCCTGCTCTTTTCATCGGAGGAGATGTCCCTGTCGCGGGCGGCTTTAATTTTCTGGCTACCGAATTTATAACTGAAGCTGATATTCACGCGGCGTCCTTCCCATTCGTTGCGCCAGCGGATATCCAGTCCTTGGCCCAGGTAGTGTGCGCGGTAAGCATAAGTACCGATAATATTGGTCGCGTTGCACTTTACGGTTAAGCGGTCGCCGAGGAACTGCTTCTGTACCCCGAGGTTCCAGGCGTATTCGCTCTGTATTTTGGCCAGACCGTCTTTGCGGGGAATACCATAGTAGAAGTCGGTCTGGATCTTTATGCCATGTTTCACGCTAAAGGTATGATTGCTGTTGAAATAGCCTGCAAGCGCGCGGGTATCATAGCTATAACCCGGGATATGGGATACGGCCTGGGTGGCGATCAGGTTGGCATAGTTCTGGGTAGACCACCAGGAGGTAGGGTTCAATTGTATAAATACATTGAGGATCAGTTGATGAGCAGTCTCGCCATTGCTGCTGATATTGCGGGTAGCGCCGGTAGCGGCATCCTGCTGTATCACCATAATCGCGGCATCTTTGGTATAACGATAGGAGAGCGAGGTAAATAACAGTTGCTTGTAGGTATGCTTCAGTTCGAAGGCATGCGAGAAGCTGGGCTGCAGGTTAGGATTGCCTTCAAACACAGTATAGGGATCTACAAACATCACGAAGGGATTCAGGCTCTGGTAATCGGGGCGTTGTATGCGCCTGCCGTAGCTGAAATTCAGGCTGTTGTTGGTATCGAGCTTCTGGCTGAAGAACAGGGTCGGGAACAGGCTCAGGTAGCTGCGTTTGTTTACCTGGCCCAGCGTGATCGCTTCACCGGATCCCTGGGTATGTTCGGCGCGCAGCCCGAGTTGCAGCGAAGAGGATTTGCGCTCTGCGGTCCAGGTAGCATAGGCGGCAGCGATCTGCTCGCGGTAGATAAAGTGATTGGAGCGGCCTCCATCAGGCGTCCAATCGCCATTGCGCAGCGAGTCGGCCTTCAGGTTGTTATCCGAATTGACATAACTGTACCGGGCGCCGGTCTCTATACGCATCTTATTGCGCAGGTTAAGGTTGTAATCGACCTTGGCAGCGGCGAAGTTCACGGTTGCCGGCTGGGTATTGCGGAATATATAAGGCGAGCGGCTTTCCTCCTGGCTGCCGGAGCGGAACAGGTTGGTGTTGATGTCGGTGGCTTTACGATCATAACGGGCATAGTCCAGGTTTGCGCTCAGCTCGCTGCCGGCACTGTCGAGGGTGGTTTTATAGTTGAGGTTATAGGCGTTATTGCCGGAGCGCTGGTTATCATCCTTGGTGCTGTTGATGTATTGATAGGGCTGCATCGCGGCGTCTTTGAAGATCGTGCTATTGGTCGTGATCGCTTTCTCTTTCGTGCTTTCGCCGTTGATCAGCAGGCCCAGTACGCTTTTCTCAGTCAGGTAGTAATCCACACCGCCGGAGTAGGACAGCCAATGGGTACGGGGACGCCAGTAATTGTCCCGCTCCTGGTAAATAGGCTGCGTACCATTGATCTTACTGTTCAGGGTAAGCCAGTTATAACTTTCGCCATAACCCGCATAGGCATTGCCAAACAGGTTCCATTTTCCTTTTCGGTAGTTGATGTTCAACCCGCTGTTGGCTTTGGGATAGCGGCCTACGCCCGCACCCAGGTTGGCACTTCCGTTCAGTCCGTATACTTTATTTTTTTTAAGCCGGATATTGATGATACCCGCGCTGCCTGCGGCTTCGAAGCGGCCCGATGGCTGCGCAATGATTTCCACGGTAGCCACCAGGTCGGCAGGCAGGTTCTTCAGGTATTCGGTTAACTGTGTACCGCTCAGAAATGCCGGCTTACCATCGATATAAATTTGTACCGTAGCCCCTTTCAGCTGCAGGTTTTCATCCTTATCCACGCCCACGGCCGGGGCCTGGCGCAGTAACTGGAATACCGAGTTGCCGGCAGCGATCGGGTTGTTCTCTACATTCATAATCAGCTTATCGGGCCGTTGTTCGTAGAGATTTTTAGTAGCGGTAATGGTTACCTGTTTCAGGTCGTTGCTGGCCGAGGGCTGCAATACCAGGTCGGGCAGGGTATAGGTGCTGTCCTGTTCCAGGATCATACCGGCCGATTCGCCGGGGGTATAACCGAGGTAAGATACTTTTACATGATAAGTGCCTTTCCTGGCAATTTCGAAACGGTATTGACCCAGGCTGTCGCTTTGGGTAAAGGATTGGCTGGCGCCGTCGGCATTCAGCAGTTGCACGGTGGCTATATCCAGCGGCATACCTTCGGGGTTACGGATGGTCCCCTGGAGGATGTATGGGTTGGTCTGCGCTGTAGCAGGTAAGAAAAAGAAGAGGCCGAGCAGGATAGCAATGATAGCAGATTTCATAATTAGGATACTTTTGCAGCAAAAATGCAGCGCTGTTCCGGGGCTTATGAAATTATTATACCAGTGGCTCTTTTTGTCCGATCAACCGGCTCCGGGTATCCCCGGGCCATTCGTAGATCATAATAAGCGGTTCGTAGAGCAGGGAAGCCGATTGGCAGATATTTAGCGGTACCGCAGTTTTTGCGTTCTATTTTGCAGTATAATTCTATAGCAATACAACGCGTCCATACAATTACAAACAATGAAAACAAGAAATATAGTAATTATCCATCTCGGTTACTGGCTGGTACGCCTGAGCCCGCTGCTGACCTCGGGCTTCGACTCCGGTCCCTTTGTCCTGTCTTTTAATCTGATCGCCCTGGTCGTTTTTTATGCCAACTACCTGTTTGTGATGCCACGGTTCGTAGGCCGCAAGCAATATGGCAAGGCTGCCCTGGGCTGGCTGGGCCTGTTTATGCTCTTTGTATGCCTGCGCTACGGGATCGAAGAGGTGGCCTTCCCGGCTTTCCTCGGTTATCGTAATTATGCAGCGGGAACTGCGCTGCCTTATTATATCTATGATAATATCTGGTATGGTTTTCCCATCATTATTTTCAGCGGCCTGTTATGGTTCCTGGTCAGCTTTATTAAAAGCACTAACGAAAATTCGGTGTTGAAGCTGGAAAAGAACAAAGCGGAACTGAACTTCCTGAAATCACAGGTCAACCCGCATTTCCTGTTTAATAACCTCAATAATATTTATGCACTCGTGTACCAGAAGTCGGACAATGCCTTGCCGGCCATCGGTAAACTAAGCGATATGATGCGGTATATGGTCAAAGATGCTGCACAGGAAAAGATTGCGCTGAGCCGCGAACTGGCCTACCTGCAAGACCTGATCGATCTGCAACTGCTGCGGGTATCGGGTAAAACTTATGTGCAATATGAAGTAAAAGGACAACCCGAAGGCAAGAGCCTCGCTCCCTTGCTCCTGATCCCCTTCGTAGAAAACGGCTTTAAACACGGTGATGTTACCGATGCCCAGCAACCGTTTATCATCAGCATTGATATTACCGACGGGGGATTGGAATTGCATACGCGCAATAAGATCGCCAAAGGCAATAAAGACACCACAAGCGGGGTAGGCCTCGACAACCTGCGCAACCGGTTGGCGCTTTTATACCCCGATGCACATACCCTGCACTGCGCACAGGAGCAGGATGTATATATTTGCACCCTTAAACTGAAATGGTAAGTATGATATCCTGCATGGTTATAGACGATGAACCCCTGGCGGTAGAACTGCTGAAGGATTACGTGGAGAAGATCCCTTTTTTAGAACTGGTATATGCCGGTTCTGAACCGGTTACTGCCCTGGATATCCTGAGCCGGCAGCCCGCCGACCTGATCTTTCTCGATATCCAGATGCCCGATATTACGGGCCTGCAGTTTATGAAGATCGTTGCGGGGCGTAGCCGGGTAATCTTTACTACCGCTTATTCCGAATACGCTTTAGATGGTTATGAATTTAACGCGATAGACTATTTGCTGAAACCCGTAACCTTTGAGCGCTTTTATGCAAGCGCTTTAAAGGCACGCACGCTGATTGAGCCCGCCAAAGCTCCGGAGGTGGTAGCCGTTGCACCGGCAGCGGAACTGGACTATATTTTCGTAAAAACAGATAGTAAGATCATTAAAGTATTCCTGAAAGATATCCTCTTTATCGAGGCGCTGAAGGACTATATTGCCATCCATACCCTGCAGGAAAAACTGATCGTGCTGGACAATCTCAAAGACATCCATGCCGGGCTGCCAGGCGACCGCTTTATACGGGTACATCGTTCGTTCGTGATCTCGGCCGGGCATATCGATACCATCGAGCGCAACCGCATCTTTATACGCGAACATGTTATCCCCGTAGGCGACAGCTACCGCGAGTTTTTGCAGTCTTTATTAAAAGGCCGCCAGTTCGGAGGCCGCTAACAACCTGCCCGTTATAACCTTACCGTTTACCTTGCAATAGCTTTTTGATAAGTACGATCTGACCCAGGTGATAATAACCGTGCTCCATCATACAGTCGATATTACGCAGGTAGGTCCCGTACTTTTCCGCAACAAAAGGCTGGTCCAGTTGTTCTTCCGGTAATGCCTCTACCTGGGCGGCAAAGACTTCCGCATCGGCCCAGAACTGCTCCAGGAAAGCATCCCACTCAGCTTGTGCGGCAATCAGCGGGAAGTCAAAACTGTACTGGTCCCTGATATCCAGGGTACCACCTGCCAGTACCTGGCTTACTCCTTTCAGGTAATAGTGAATATGCTGTGCCAGTACGGCAATGCTGTTGAGCCGGTCGAAGTGCGTAATCGCCGTTTTCCAATCCAGCCCGGTAAGCTGGTCTTTATAATTAGTATTGGCCACCCAGGTACCGTCTAGGATGACTTCGCGTAATCTTTTGGCCAGCTGATGAGATTTGCTCATGGATGATGATGGGCTTTAAAACTCAAAAGTAGGGAAAACAAGGCAGGATTAAATTCCCGCTTAATGCCATAAAGTACCGGCGAGCCCCAGCACACTGCCCAGCCAAAGTACGACCATGTACAGCAATATACCTGCCATATAACCCACAATTGATTTCCAGCCGCCTGCACGCCGCCAGCTACCCGTTATAAAATAAAAGAAACCGCCAAGAGCGCCTGCAACAGGCACTACGATAAGCGGACGTAACATCCAGAACCGCGGCCATTCCGGCGCAGGGTTACGTACACCGGCCAGGAAAACCGAAACAAGGATCAGCGCGATCAGTGCGCCCCAGGCCAAGTGCTTGCCGAGGGCAGTCTTGCTGAGGCGCTGTACATTATTTCCGGAAGGTATCATAGACAAATGATTTTAGTTTTTAAAAGTGCTTTGTTTTTCAAAGTTACAATAAATTTCATACCGCCAAATAAAAATATTTAGGAAAAAGAGGGTAATGTAGATCAGGCGCAATTCCCGGGAAAGGGCAGGGCGTGCCCGCTTCATTTCCACGGGCGGATCGCTGTTCCTGTTTATTGCAACGATGATTGGGCTACCGGTCCTGGTACCTCGCCGGAAACTGCGCACAAAGGCTCTGTGCAGCGTCCCTTACAGCTACAGCACTTATAGCACATGCTCTTTTTGCCCAAAGCAAGCGCGAAGAAAAAGCCCCCAAAACGCCGCTGATCGTTTTGGGGGCAAGTGCTGAAGTTACGTGTTACCTACCAGGCATCTATACAGGACACCATAAAGGACAGGCTGCAATAGGGAATAAATGTAATGGTGATATTCCCGCCTTTTACCTGTTCCGTTTGCCGCTCGACTTTAACTTGTTCAGAGAACGAGACAATGGTTTTCTTCGCCAGGCTGAGGCTTTTTTTCTTGGGTTTCTTTTGCATAAAAAAAGTGTTAGGTGTTATAATGATACAAACCTATGTGTCTTTATTATATAAAAAAATACCTGCTTTCTATCATTTTTATATGGTGGTATTGCTTCCAAAAACTGCTATTTAAAGCAGGTACTTGTTATCTTTATGGCCTCAGTTATGAAAAAGATTAAAACACGCTGGATACAGGCCGCAGCTACACTTAAGGCCCGGCCGGGCGGGCATAAGCAAGGCAGGATATATAAAGCAGCCCGTACCACCGGGAGCATTGTTTCCACCCTGCTATTACTCTGTCTTTTTGCAATACCGGTAGCGGGACAGACGCCGCAAGACTATTATGATACCCTGCAGATAGGCGGTATCCGGCAGGTAATCCGGGTACAAGGCAAGGCCGGTGCACCTTTACTGCTCTTCCTGCACGGCGGGCCGGGCAGCTCGCGCATGGCCCAGGCCGACAAGTTCAGTAAGCAACTGCAGGAACATTTTACCGTAGTACAATGGGACCAGCGGGAAACCGGCAGGACCCTGCAATGCAATACGACCAAGGGCCCCATCACTTTAGCCATGATGGAGCAGGATACGGAAGCGCTTGTCGATACCTTACTGCACCGTTTTGCACAAGAGAAACTTTACCTGGCCGGCGAATCCTGGGGCACCGTCCCCGGCTTTTATATGGCCGGCCGGCATCCGGACAAGCTGCATGCCTACCTGGCTTTCAGCCCCGTTATCGACCAGCTTAAAAGTGAGCGGATGCTGATCGTACTCCTGCAGGACTATGCCCTTATGGCGCATAATAAAGAAGCACAACGTGAGTTACTGAGCGTAAAGATCCCTTTCCGGGAAGCCCGGGATCTTTACTACTCCCGTAAATGGTTGTTTACATATAATGACGAGCCTATCGCAGATAAAGATACTGCGGTTATGAAAAGCTATCTTGAAACCTGGTCGGCTACCTGGTTGCCGGTCTGGAATGCAGCACTGCAGCGCAACCTGCTGAAAACGCTTCCTGAAATAAAATGCCCGGTATACTTTTTTATCGGTGGCAAGGACCTGCAAACGAACTGTACCATTGCCAAATCCTATTATGAATCGCTCAAAGCCCCGGCCAAGGCGCTATTCTGGTATAAAGATGCAGGACATTCGCTGTTGGTGACTGAAGCCCCGGAAGTACAGCGAACCATTATAGAAAAAATACTGCGGCAATAAGGGGCCGCGCTCAGGTAGTGGCCACGAGAAACAATTCGCCACTCGAGGGCAGCAAACCATCGCTACGCCCGTTAAAGTACTGGCGGCCCAGGTCTTTATCGGTGATCAGCTTTGCATCTTTAAACCCGGCCTGTTGTGCGAGGTGTATCACTTCGTGCGGGGCAAAAAAACTGACAAAAGGCGTACCGGATTCGCGTGCGCCTTTTTCCGCAATCGCCTGCAGCGGACGGTCTTCTTCGTCCATCAGTTCCATAGGCAGGTAAAAGGTCATGGCCAGCGTAGAGCCTGGCGCAAGGGTTGCCACCTGGCGCAAGGTAGCGCTTATAGCCTCGCGGGTCAGGTACAGGGTAACGCCCGTGCATGCCACCACGGCAGGCAACGTAGTATCGAATCCCGCTTGCAGCAAGGCTTCCCACCAGGAGTCTTGCTCGAAGTCAACAGCTACGAAATGCAATCCATCCGGCAGCGGATACCCTTCTTCTTTTAAACGTTGCTGTTTCCAGGCCTGGGTATCCGGCTGGTCTACTTCGTAAACAGCCAGCCGGGATGTTATATCCGGCCGGCGTTGGGCAAAGGTATCAAGACCTGCACCCAACAAAACATATTGACGTGTGCCCTGCTGACTCTGGCTGATAACCAGGTCCTCGATAAAACGGCTTCGTGCTACCATGGTAGCGCGAAGCCGTCGTGTAAAATCAGGATGCATATCGGGGCGTTGCTGCCAGCCCGCCGGGGGGCTGATCAATTGCAGCCCGGTTTCGTCGTTAAGGATATAAGGCGGCGCATCGACCTGCATATGTAATGCCCGCCACAGGGCGGTTCTTACGGCAGTATTATCGGGTGTTGTATGGGGAGCAGTCATGTTTGTTGGGCTTTAGCGGGCATGAGTCCGTATGAGACTGTATGTAACAGTTGTCCCCCGATAAGGTTCGCCAGGGCTGCAGCCGGTGTTATACCACGCGGATCAGCGGCGCATCATCCTGTTGCGCTTCCAGGTGCCCTATAGCCTGCAAATCATAACCTTGTTCACGCATCAGTTGTTCAAATGCGGCAGCGCCTTCCGGGCTTACCGCAACCAGCAAGCCACCGCTGGTTTGCGGATCAGCCAGTATCTGTTTCTGCCGTTCGGTAACCGGGCCTATCTTCATGCCGTAGCTGGCCCAGTTGCGGTTGGTGCCACCGGGAATACAGCCCTGGTCCAGGTATCGGGATACCGAACCGATCACGGGTACTTTGTCATATTCTATTACTGCCGCAAGGCCGCTACCGGCGCACATTTCACTCAGGTGCCCCAACAGGCCGAAGCCCGTTACATCAGTCAGGGCTTTGACACACTCCAGGCCGCCCAGCAATGCACCGGTTTTGTTGAGACTGGTCATACTGCGCAGCGCTATCGCGGCGTCTTCCGGCTGCAGCAAGCCGCGCTTCTGTGCGGTAGAGAGCACGCCTACACCCAGGGCTTTGGTCAGGTAGAGGCGGCAGCCTTCGGTGGCGGTAGCATTTTGTTTCAGGTTGGGCAGGCTTACGATCCCGTTCACGGCCAGGCCAAATACCGGCTCAGGACAGTCGATGCTGTGACCACCGGCCAGCGTAATACCGGCCTCGGCACAGATTGCCCTGGCGCCTTCGAGCACCCGGCCCGCCACCTCGGGCGGCAGCTTATCGATGGGCCAGCCCAGTATGGCAATAGCCAGTACAGGTTTGCCGCCCATGGCGTATACATCGCTGATGGCATTGGCGGAAGCGATACGGCCAAAATCGAAGGCATCATCCACGATGGGCATAAAGAAATCGGTAGTGGAGATGAGGGCGGTGCCATTACCCAGGTCGAGCACGGCCGCATCATCGCGTTTATCGTTACCCACCAGCAGCCTCGGATCGGGTGGTGTTACCGTAGCGGTACTGTGCAGGATCCTGTCCAGCAGGGCAGGACTGATCTTACAGCCGCAACCGGCGCCGTGGGAGTATTGGGTAAGTTTGTATTCGTTGGCTATTGTGGTTTCCATAATTGTAAAATGCAGGTTTTGAATCCTGGCTTGTGCAGGTGTAAAAATAAAGCTTTAGCCCGAATGCAAGCAGCCTTACTTAAGCCGGGGGAATAACAGCGCTTCCCGTTTGCAATTTTTCCCGCGAGGGTAGCAATCGCTTACGCAGGCGCAGGAAAGGCTGTTCTACAAGGCGGTGCATCAGCCCGGCAAAACACAAACAGGCAAGGATACTGATCACTAATAACAGGTTGCTGTTGATTTGCTGTCCGGCAAGCAGGTCGTGCGTCATATGGATAAGACCTTTGTGCGTAAGGTATACGGCATAAGACAAGGTTGCGATCCGGCTGCTCAGCCCGGATTTCAGCCGGTACAACAGGCTGCCGGGACTTACGGCGCCGGCAACCAATAATCCGTAACCCAGTGCGATTAAAGGATACCCGTATACCGAAGCGCTGAAAGTCATCTGGTCTTCGCATAAAAACCAGGCGGCAACCAGGATTGCAGGGCCGGCAACAAGCATCAGGTTGCCATACCGGCTTATGCGGCTCCAGGCGCCGGGAGCAAAGTGATAGAGCGCAGCCAGGCCCACACCGGCCAACAGGCCGTCCAGGCGGTTCCAACTGGGATAATAAATGTATTGGTACCAGTACATCCAGCTGATCTCCGTACTGCTTTGCGGCAGGTAGTACTCCCGGTAACTATAAACCCTGATGATAAAACCCGCAAGAAAGAGGGCCAGCAACAGCCACCAGGATCGCCTGAACAGCCGTAGCCGGTACAACAGGACCAATACGAGCGGAAAGAACAGGTAAAAATGTTCTTCTACACAAAGCGACCAGCAATGCGAAAAAGTGCCCTGGTCTTTCAGGTTCAACCCGATGTTCTGGATAAAGGTCAGGAACTTCCACAACGGCGGAAGGCTTTCTTTTTCCCTGAAAAAAGGGAAACAAAAATAGAGTGCCAGGGTAACTCCGAATGCCGGTAAGATACGCAGGGAACGCCTGATGAAAAAGGTTTTGAGCGAAAAGCCCTGTCCGCTTTTGCTTTCGGCAAACAGCTGTGCGGCGATCAGGAAACCGCTCAGTACAAAGAAAAGATCAACACCCGTCCAGCCGAAAGCCGCAACAGGCGGCAACCATGCCGGTTCCCCCTTACTCAATATAAAATAGTGAAACAGGAAAACATAAGTAATGGCAAGCGTTCTCAGGTGGTCGAGGCCATGAAGCTTTTGCGAAACGCCGGGATGAGTCGGTAACGGCACGTCAATCGTATTTTCAGGTGAGGGGAGCTACGAAGAACGGTAATAAAAAGCAAGGCCATAATCCAGATGGTAAAAATATTTTTCCACACCGGGCCGTTACGGTATGGGACACGATTGTAGTCGCGGAGACAGTATTCCTGCAAGGCTGTGTCCCGGTTTTGCTTGACGGGAGGTGATCGAGGAACGGGGAAATGAGGCCGTTCCGTTTATTTATTTGAGCCGTTCCAGCAGCCCTTTGCGTTTGACCAGGTTTTTATAATCCCATTGGATTTGTATCGCCTTTTCCAGCCAGCGTTTGAGGGCCGGGATATCGATATCTTCTACAGACCCGTAACGGATCTCCGCTGCTTTAAACTTGCCTTCGGGAGTAAGACCGGGTTCATCGAACGATTGCCCGCTCCAGAACATAAGGTTCATGCCGCTCTTCCGACGGCTATAACCCGCTATGGGATTGCCATCCAGGAACCATACCGGGTGTGCATGCCAGACTTTACTTTCTGCCCCGGGCAGATATTGGTCGATCTTTACGGCAAGCAGGTTGCAAATCGGCTGATCTTCGGGGCTTTGTGCCTGGTTATAGGTTGTAATATCGGGATGCATGGCGGTTGATTTTTATTTTTTATACTTATTATCTTTAAATGCATTGATACCGTTCGCGCTGTCGCTGATCAGTTGTTGCAACCGTTTCAGCCGCGTGGCTTCCTGCTTCGCGCCCATAATCCAGTTTACCGACGATTTACGGTACCCCGGCGCCAGGGCTTGGAAATAGGTCCAGGCTGCTTTATCGGCTTTTAACTGTTGTTCCAGTTCCGGCGCCAGCTTTATCTCGTCCTGTTCGTGCGTGTATAGTTTTGTTTTCTGATCGTTGCGGTTGTTAAAGGCTTCCAGTCCTGCGGGCTGCATCAACCCGGCCTTCGTAAGCGCAGCTATCTTCCTGATGTTGACTGTGCTCCAGATGCTGTTGGGCTTTCGGGGCGTAAACCGGATCTTATAACTCAGCACATCGATCGAGGTACGTACACCGTCGATCCAGCCAAAACAAAGCGCCTGGTCCACGGCTTCGGACCAGGTAATGGAAGCTTTGCCACTACCGGTTTTATAAAAGCCGACCACCAATTCCGTTGCGTTTTGGTGGTGCTGTTGCAGCCAGCGGCGAAAGGCCGCGGGATTCTTAAAAAATGTTGGTGTCATAAAGCAGCTATCCCTTGTGTTGTTTATCCTAACTAGGACTTATAAACGGTCCCCGTTATTTTTCTCTGCTTCGGTTCTATAATCTTCGTATGCGTATTGCCCGGGGCTGCTTTGTTCGCCGGTTAAAACGATAAGCCCGGTATCCAGCCAGTGTAATGCCCGACGGAGTTCGGTTTCCAGCCCGGGCCACCATTGGTCGAGCAAAGCCCGCTGTTCCGGCCGGGACATAGCGAACGATTCGTCGACTTCAACGGCAAGGCCATATTGCATACCCAATTCGTATAAAAAATGATACCCATGACAATATATATCATAACATGTAGCAACCAATTCAAGCGTACGCTCATTGTTCCCTAACGCTTCCTGCAGCAGGGCACGCAGCTTATACGTTTCAAACTCACCCTGGTGGATATGCCCGTTCAGCAGTTTACGGAGTTCATAACCCGCGCCGGCCTGCTTATAGGGAAAGGCAATCAGCTCCAGGTAGTCATCAGGCTGCAACGCGGTTTCCAACTCTTTGCTGGCATACACCCATTGTTCAAATTCGGGCATTTCGATCCCGCC
The DNA here is from genome assembly GCF_003014535.1 of Taibaiella chishuiensis. Taxonomy (GTDB): domain Bacteria; phylum Bacteroidota; class Bacteroidia; order Chitinophagales; family Chitinophagaceae; genus Taibaiella; species Taibaiella chishuiensis. The sequence continues at coordinate 98,739 of NZ_PYGD01000010.1, forward strand.
TTCCAGCATCCTGAAAAAATATACTTTGATATGCAGTGGTAATGACATCGGGGTAAATTTTGCCGGCCTACCGGTGCTGGTCTACGAGAATGATATTGCCATCAGGATCGGTAACCATAAAGCTGGCGGGGCCGGTGGTATTTTCGTCCGCCTGCGGATGAACGGCAAGGCCTTTGCTCTTCAGTTGGCGTTGTATGTCCCGTACATCATCGAAGGATTCCAGGTTTTGGGCATTATGATCCCAGCCCGGGTTGAAGGTAAGAATATTGCCTTCAAACATGCCCTGGAACAAACCGATAAGGGCTTCGCCGTTTTTCATGATCAGGTAATGTTGTTCCGGTCCGCCGGCAAACACGCTGAAGCCCAGGTGTTCGTAAAATGTTTTTGATTGGTCGAGGTCTTTTACGCTCAGGCTTACAGAGAAGGCTCCTAGTTGCATGGTGTTAGATATTAGATATTAGATATTAGATATTAGATATTAGATATTAGATATTAGATATTAGATATTAGATGTCATCCTGATCCTGGCGAAGGGTCTCATCCGTTAGCTGGCCGTATTAAAGGGCCGTACACCAGGAGGGTTACGGCCCTCCTGAGCGCAGCGAAGGAGCTCTCCGGTAGCTGGCTTTAGCAGCGTGTAAAGCATCAAGCACCAGACGTTCCGCTGTCATTCTGGGCGCAGCGAAGGATCTCATCGATTAGCCGGCCGTATTAAAGGACCGGACCCGTCCTATACGGATTCATGGCTCTGGTAACAGGGCTCGAACCTGTGTCCACCCGGTCCAAGAGCCGGGCGCTCTGCCACTGAGCTATACCAGAGTGGCGATAGGTGCAGGGCTCGAACCTGCGTCCATCCGGGAAAAGAGCCGGACGTTCTGCCACTGAACTAACCTACCGGGTTTGTTCCGGGATCGGGGCGTTTTAGCCCTTTACCCGAAAAAAACTTTTGCTGTTTCAGCACCGTCGCCAGGAAGGGATTGGCTATGGCAACGCCATGAACCAATTCAGGCGTAGGCCTGAACGCTGTTACGCCATGTATGCGGGGAGCTATCCATCCCGATTTTTCAGGGTCCAGGCCTGCCTCCCTGCAATACCGGGTCACCTGCTCTTTGGTACAACTTTCTTTACCCCGGAATACTTCCCAGGGCAAAGGTAGCTTATTCCAGACTGCAGTGTTGGGATCCAGTTTGCCACCACCGGCCGCATGCCAGGCCACTACATCGGCAGCCATCAGGCGCAGCACCTTTCCAAAACAGATGTCATCCAGGAGCGCTTCCATGCCCGATGCATATACCAGGTGCATCCAATGGTCCCTGGCTTTGTTCCATGCGGCGGCGGTATTATTCCAGGTGGTAGAATCATCGCCTCTTTTTACCACCATCGTCTGCAGGTTGATCCGGCTGCTTTGCCATACTTCGTCAAGTAGGGCGGCTATGTCCTCTAATAAGGAGGTCCACTTACCCAGCAACTGGCCCTTTTGCCCCTCTGATAATCGCGACAATACTTCGGCACTGGTGTACAGGTGGGCTATTGCCCACCAATTGGTACGATCCGGTTGCCTGCGGCAACGGTTCAGCAGCAGGTCGCATATTTCGTCGTAGGGCCGGTCCTGGCTCTGGTTGGTAAAAACGCTTCTTAAATTACAGCGCGCGTTATAATAGGCAATAAAACAAGCGGTATCAGGATCTGCCGAAAAGTCCTCCAGGCTTATCATACCGGCGAGACCATGTTTACCGGCCTTCTGAAAACTGATTTTCCTGCTTTCCCTTATAAAGGTCTGCAGTTTCTTTTCGATGCGTTTCAGCAGCCGCCACTTTTTATTGTAATTGCGTTTGGAAAGGTCCAGGTTGTTTGCTGCACGCTGCACTTTATTGAGCCGGTCGGCTGTAAAGTCATTTTGTCCTACGGGTTTGTGAATGATGGATGAGGCCAGCCCGATAAAGGCTTCGATGTCGTCTGCCCGGTTATAATCGCTTTGTACATGCGTATCGAGTTGAAAGAGCTCAATGGCTTTTTCGATCTGCTGCCCCGCACCCTTTGCGCTGGCAAAGGTCTGAAGCATGGAGGTATAACCACCGATCTTTTTGCTCAAAGATCCCTGGGCTACCCGTTCCAGGTTTTTCTTTTCGTTAACGGTTAAGCCATCTCCCAGTAACACGACGATCATTTCTGCGACATCTTCCGGTCTTTTGCGTTCATCCAGGGTCCGGTATAATTGTTCCAGGTTACTCATACGGCGATCGGTAATACTATTTTCAAAACAAGTAAAGCGGGCGCTTTACCGGTTACACGGATTATTTTTTCTTTTTCTTCTTTGCTACTTTGGCTTCGGTATTAAAAGCCAGGCAATGCCCGATCCACCAGGCCAGGGCTTTGGCGGTACCCAGCACCTCGGGTGTTACATAACAATAGCCCTTCAATACCTTGCCTTTCATGATCATGGGCATATACCCGGGCTGCTCTGCGAGCATTTCTTCCAGGGACGGATCGAAACGGCACATCAGGTTGTCGCCGCTGATATTGACGCACATCTTTCCCCGGACCAGGAAAGCCAGTCCGCTGAACATGGCCTTTTCTTCGATCTGCAGATCCGGTTGTTGCTGCAGGTAGTGCCGCACACGGTCGGCCAGATGGGTATCGTAGGGCATGGGCTTATTGTTTGAAATCAGTGATCCTGGTAATCAGTGGATGCCTTGCTCTGCTGTTTTAGTCCTTGCTTCTTTGTCCGGGCGGGCCAGCTTTGTATAAAATCGTGCAGTGTTATGCTATCGGCCTCCGTATCACTACCCGTAATGGCAAGCGGGAATACGGCTGCCTTGTCGCGGGTACCCAGTCCCCTGTGATAGGTTTTATCGTAGTACACCAGCACAATACGGATAAAGTCGGCGATACGGCCTTCCTGTATTGCGGCAATGGCGTGTTTGGTTTGCTCGGGTCCCAGGCGTTTATGGATCTGCTGGGTCCGTTCCGCCAGGAAACCGGCATCCAGCACCCCATATTCCGCCGCCAGCGCCGCCACTCTTTGTTCCGGCGGCACCTGCAAATCTACCAACGTTGCGGTCCGCATGCGGCCCCATAAAGGCAGTGGAATAATACAACGGCCTATCTTTTGCGACTCGTCTTCGAGCCACAACCGCTGGTCCGGGTTGATATCTTTCAGTTGCCAGGCCAGGTTATTTTCGAATTGCTCCTGGCTGGGTTGTACCATCCTGTTCATAGACCCATAGGCCGATCCCTGGTGCCGGGCCAGGGCCTCAAGGTCGATCACCTGGTCGCCCTCCCGGGCCATATGGCGCAACAGGCGGGTTTTGCCCGACCCCGTCATGCCGCCCAGTACCACCAGGTTGTAAACGCGTTCGAACTGGTACCGGCACCAGCCGCGAAAGGCTTTATAACCACCGCGTACCTGGCAAACCTCGAAGCCGTACATATTCAGGGCCCAGGCCATAGCGCCGCTGCGCATACCGCCCCGCCAGCAATGCACGGCAATGCGTTTATCGGGCGCCAACGCCAGGCATTGCCGTATAAAACCCGACCATTTAGGACCTACCAGGTCGAAACCCAATAGGATAGCGGGTTCGCGGCCAGCTTGTTTATACGTGGTGCCAACCTGTACGCGTTCCTCGTTACTGAAAATGGGCACATTTACTGCACCGGGCACGTGGCCCTGCGCAAACTCGGCAGGGGTGCGCACATCGACCAGCAAAGGCGCATCAGGTTGCTGTATCCAGTCTTCTATGGGAATACTCCGTATCATATTGCTTCGCGTAAAGGTAGCCAATTTGTACGGGCTATGTATCATAAAGAGATACCCTGCCGGACCGGTACACATGGAAAGTGCAGTCGTCGGGGCAGGGTATCTTTTCTTTAATGCAGAACGGGCTTAATGCGTTGTCCGTAACGCCGCGGCCAGCATCTGGTCTACCTGTTGCCGGTAAGTAAAAGGCCAGTCGCCGGCAAAGTGCTCCTGTTGGGTATTTTCCATAGCGATAATACCGGGTTCTGTAATACCCATAAAGGCCAGTATACCGGAGAGATAACTCCCGAAGGCATCGAAAGGCACATAGGCCTTACTACCGCCCCTGGCCGTGATCAGCCAGCACTGCTTGTCCTGCAGCAGGCCGGTATAACCGCCGCCGGCAAGGGGTTTAAAGGTCTCCTGTACCCTTACGATATGGTCCAGGTAGGTTTTCAGGGTAGATGGAATACCGAAATTATACATGGGACAGGTAAGCAACAGGTGCGTGCAATGCTGCAATTCTTCGCAAAGCAGGTTTGATGTTTCCAGTATCTCCGCTTCACGGTTACCCGCGAAGTAGGCCTGTGCCAATGGCCCGTTTAAATGTGGCAGGGGATCGGCATTGAGGTCCCGCCGGATAATATGCGCTCCCGGGTTGGCTTCCAGCCAGCGTTGTTCAAAATAATCGCCAAGTTCCCGGGTATACGATCCCTGGTATCTAATACTGGCATCGATACGCAATAATGTCTGCTCCATAACAAAAATGTTTTGCCAGGAAGACAAACAAGGCCGGGTAAACGTGACAGGATCAGGCCGGTAATTCCAGGCCACGCAATTTTTCCGGGTCGATCATGGAATAGATATTACAGATCCGGCCTTCGGCATCGAGGTCCATGATCTGGCAGGCATACAACCGGTCCTGTTTATAAAAGCAAAGCGCAGGTTGATGATTAACCGTAGTGTATGCCCATCGTGTAGTATGCAAAAACAGGGCAAACACATATTGCAACAGGCTGGCTGTAGCTTGCCTCCCGATCATTATGTCTTTGATCACCTTTACCTTCCGACCGCCATCGGCCATCAGTTGAATATCGTCGAGCAATAGTTGTTGCAACCCGTCGATATCGGCTTCGGTAAGCGTATGGATATAACGGTCGAGTACCGGCTGCGGTGCAGGAACAGAAGTGTTGAATGGCCTGTTCTTTAAGGCTTTCCGGGCACGGGTAAGCAATTGGCGGGAATGCTCCGTACTGATATCCAGCAGTGCTGCAATCTCTTCATGCAGGTAATCGAATCCTTCTTTCAGGATAAAGACGGCCCGCTCCCGCGGATTTAATTGCTCCATCAGTACCAGTAGTGTATAACCGGCCGTCTGCTCCCGGATCAGTTTGCATTCCGGGTTGTCGGTCGCTATCGGATCGGGTAACCATACACCATAGGGTTGCTGGCGTTGCTGCCGCTTCCTGAAGTTGATGGCCGTATTGATCACCGATTTCAGCAGGTAACTGCTTTCATTGCCGATATGGCTTTTATCCAGGGTTATAAACTTTTCCATGGTATCCTGCACCATATCTTTCGCATCCTCGTAACAGCCGGTAATGTTATAGGCATAGGTCAACAATTTTTTATACGTCTGCTCCATTGCTGTTTTTTGCTGAAGACAAACTTACGGGCAAAAACGTGACAAGTGTTACGAAAATATCGCCTTTTGCCCGGCTGCACAGCTTATGTTACATTCCGTAACTTTGTACATCACCATCTGTTCAGGGCTTATGCGACAGCATGTCGAACAACAACTGGTCGAAAAATGGTTGCGGGGCTGGTCTTTGTCCAGGCGCCTGCCCTTACCGGTTCCTTACAAGTCGGGCTTCAAAGTGACGGTAGGTTATGCCGATCAGCAGGAACGTTATGTATTTCCTGCTTTTAATGCCGATGTCCGGGCATTGGCCACGGACATTTCCGACCCGCACATCTTTCTTAAAATCTGTAATGCACCCACCGACCTCGGGACGCTTTTGCCCGCCCGCTGGACCATTCAGCCCCAGGCTTATATGATGTCGTGTGAGGGTAAGCAGCAAGCGGCCTGCATACAACTGCCTGAGGGTTATACCTGGGAAACGGAAGTATATCCGGGCACCCACAAACTCGATATTATTTGTCGTAATACCCTTGAAGTAGCCGCAAGCGGCAGGGTAGTGCAGGTGGAAGATATGGCGATATTCGACCGGATCAGTACCACGGCCGGGCATCGCCGTAAGGGACTGGCTACACAGCTTATGCTGGCCTTACAGCAAATAGCCCTGGAGCAGGGTATCCGCAGGCATATCCTGGTGGCGACAGCCGAAGGCCGTCTCCTGTACGAAAGCATGGACTGGCGGGTATATTGCCCGTATACCTCAGCCGTGATCCCGGGATCTTAAATGGGATAGGCCGCATTGCTAGGGGATACCCAGTGTTTCCTGCCAATCATACAGCCCGCCCGGGTCGAATACGTTACCGGCAAGGAAGTATTCGAGGAAGGTAACCAGGGAATGGGTCATCGTTATTTCCGGGTAACTCATGTTGAAGATCTCGTATTGCCCGGCATCCGTACGGCGCAAACCCCAACCGTCACAATAAGTCAGGTATTCCGAAAAGATAAAACAGTTATCGCCCATGCCGTGCTTAAACTGAGTAATTTCCTCCAGTTCGGTCATGATAAACCAATCTTCTTCGCAGCAAAAACCATTGCAATATTCGTAAAATGCCCTGAAATCATCCGGTAAGGGGAAGCCGATACGTGCTTCAAAGGCCAGTATCGCAGTGGGTTTGGCCGCCGGGTATACGGTTATTCCTTCCGCACAATGTTTATCCGTTATAGCATCGACCAGTTTTTTATCATTGCTATGTTTTCGCTATGCATAATTTAATTAGGCAAATAGTAATGATGGTAGTAACCGGAGGTTTTCAGGTCCGGATATCGCGGTACATTCAGACAAGACCCCGTTCTTCCTGTAAAGTATATAATCCGCCGGGTTGAAATACACCACCGGAAAGGAAATGTTCCAAGAAAACAGATAAGGAATTGGTCAGGACAATATCGGGATAATGGGTATTAAAGATCTCGTATTGCCCGGTATCGGACAGCCGTAGCGCCCAGCCTTCGCTGTAGATCATATATTCCGCGAAGATGCACCACCGGTCTCCGTAATTATCGGGATATTGGGCAATCTCTTCAAGTGCAGACATATTGAAAATATCTTCGGTACAGCCAAAGCCATTGCAATAACGGTAAAACGTCCGAAAATCCTCCGGCAAGACAAAACCGATGCGTGCTTCAAATGCCTGTATCGCCGCGGGTGTGACCGCGGCGAATACTTCGATACCATAATCGCGGTGTTTGGCAATAATGGCTTCAACCAGGTTGTGCATGCGCTTTTATATTTAGAGGCCGCAGGTTACCGGGCGGTCCAGCAGGGCGCTGTGCGCCAGTTTGAAATCGATACTGCGGTTCAGCTTTTTCTCGTCCTTACCGGTTTCGGGATTCATCTCCATATCATATACCGAAAGGGTAAGCTTGGATGCTTTTTTCAGCGCGGCACTGAATTCAGGAAGCGGTTGCTTATTGCCTTTTTCAAAAGGGTTGCCATAGTCTTTTCCGTCGAGCAGGAATTGCAGGATACGGCCATCGTCGTTCCTGGAACCCACGAAGTCGATACCGCCGAAATCACCGTCCCTGTAGTTATCGCTGTATTCGACCAGGAACCCGGGCGCGCCTTTGCCTTCGCAATTGAGCCACAGGTGCATCATATAGTCTTTATGCGAAAGATTGAGCAGGTGGTCAGCATGTTCTTTATTGAAACGGACCAGTATCCAGCCATCTGTAGGCAAGGTCTTTTTCCAGGCCACCATTTCTTCGTTCGACATTTCTCCCGACACCGTAATGATATTTTTACTGTCGTCCTGTTGGGCCATAGCAACAGAAGTCATGCAGGTCAGTGCAAAAAGAGGAAGGATCGATCGCATTTTCAGAGTATTCATCGTATTGGGATTTAAGCCGCAAATATAAGGTATATGTACCCGTACTTCTTGTTGATACCGAAGCAGTACAGCGGTATACCCGGCCCCGGGAGGCCCGCCTATCGCGGTTATACGCGATTCCGGTACGGATAGCGCTGTAAAGGCTGCAGCCGCGGATACATTTTTTATAACCTTTTTAACGGATAGAGGAGGAGGGGCCGGGTGAAACTTATCGCTTCCGGTGTATCAACAAAGCCGGGACACTTAATAAGGCGAAACTCAGGATACTGGTCAGGGTACGGTAAGCATGGAACTGTTTCCAGGTGGCCCGCAACTCCCGCCAGTCTGCCGGGATACGGTCGCTCGTCCAGGTACGGATCTGGTTATCGATGGGCACCTCGACCAGTAAAGTAATCAGCAGGGTAACGATCATAAGGCCGAAAGCGGCCAGCAGTGCATAAAAGACCCGCCCTTGTTTGCGGTAGGCAATACAAAGTAAAAGCTGCATGACTAAGGTAAGGGGCATCAGGACGCGCATGGGGCCAGCTACGTTGTGGATAATGGTTTGCCCGATACGGATAAAATGATCGGCAGGGAAAGTGTCGAGACTACGGGTAAGGGTAAACCAGGTGCCCCAGAATACGCCGGTAACCAGCATAACCAGCACCAGGCTGCAATACCAGAGGATTGATTTTTGCATGGTATGATTTTTTATGGCCTGAGCCTGTTATACAATATTGTAAAATTATAGTATTATTCATCCAATAAACTATATAAATATAGTAAATTCGGTAAACGTGGTTATCTTTACGGTAAAGACCGCGGTATATGCATGAACTTGTAAAATTGGTAAGTCACTGGACGGAGTATGCGGCATCGCATCCCGATGCCAAAGCCGATGATTTTTGCCGGGATTACCTGGCGCATCATACAAAGGCCAAACCGGTACCCGTATCGTCCGGCGGGGATCAAGCCGGTCCTCCCGATCTCGATAGCCGTTTTATGCGGGCCGTAACGCGCACGGCTATGAGCGCCTGGACCTATATGCGTACCGCCTTAAAAGATACCACCATAAAGAGTCTCGAGCATTTTACCCTGCTGGCGGCCTTGCGTGTACAGGGGGAAAGCCGGAAGAGCGCTATTATTCATTATGCCATGATGGAATTTTCGACCGGCATCGTGATCCTGAACCGCCTGGTAGCACAGCGTTTTGTACACGAACGTATCGATCCTGGCGATAAGCGCAGCCGCCTGTTACGGATTACGCCCAAAGGCGAAAAGGCCCTGCAGGAGGCCTTTAAGAAAAATGCTTCGGTGCGCCGGGTACTACTAGAAGGGGTACAAGATGCAGATAAAGAGGCGGTGGTGCACATACTCGACCCCATTCATCTCGAACATGCGACCAGGTCGGTAGAGGGCAGGGCCAAGGGTTCCGAAATGATGTAAGTAAAGCGGGTGTGTTTTCTTCCCCCCAAACGCCCTCATGGCTTTCAAATCCTACTGAAAAAAGGCTTCGGGGTATACTACCATACCACTTACCCCGTCCAGGACTCCGGGTTGCAGGGCAAGTATCATGCAGTTTTCATCCGGCGCCTCGAAGGGTAACCTGATGTTATACGTGCTGGCTCTTTCATAACCGAAACGGGGATAATAGGTTTCATGCCCCAATAAAACGATGGAGCTATATCCCAGCTCCCGGGCAATACGGTGTGCTTCCTGTATCAGCGCAGCGCCGATGCCTTTACCCTGGAAGGCCGGCAAAACCGCTACGGGCGCCAAGGCTAACGAGCCGGTAAGGGTATCGCCGTTGCTGATGTGGATCGGCGTCAGGAGAATATAACCGGTTATTTGTTGACCGGTTGCTGCAACGAGCGACAGTTCCGGCACAAAAGCTTCCGTCTGCCGCAAACGTTCTACCAGGAATTGTTCGCGATGATCGCTCATTACTTCTTCCGCAAAGGCCTGGCGGATAAGCTCAGAAACGGCCTGGTAATTGGCCGCAGTTTCCTGCCTTATATTGATTTCCATCATGCAAATGTAATAAGGCCTTCCTGAAGTGGCAAAACCTTTCAAACCGTTATCTGGAGCCTGCTATAAAAAAATACCGGCAGATCAATAAGGCGATCTGCCGGTTATACTTCCATCCGGTGTTGCTGTTCCCGGTTAATTGCTCAGGTGCGGGTAGGCCGCGTACAACTTGTCCTTAAAATAACTGCCCATCAGTTTGAATTTACCCATGGTATCCATGGCATTTTTTTCATAGGCCAGTACGGAATCGGGATAACGTTCCAGGGTGTCGAAATAGATCAGATCAACCTTTTTACCCTCGATGTCGAGGTTTAGCTTATGGGTATTACGGCCGGCTACAGAACCCATACGGGCTACTTTTTCTGTATGGCTCAGGCTTCCGACTGCTGCGGTCATCAGGCGGCCACGGTCGAATACCAGGTGCTCTTTGACCTGACCTTCCTCGAAAAAGATATAATGCAGGTCTTCGCCACTCAATACGAGGTAGGCGGCATGATCGGCCTCGCTGTACCTGGCCTTAACCCCTACAGCTGCCCAGGCCAGCGTCTTAACGGCTGTACCCGCTGCGGCTTTGGCTTTGTCGGACAACGAAGTGATATACGCACATTGTGTAATAGCGTGTACGGGCGCGCCCTGCATTTGTTTGTCGATGGCGGCAAACCTGCCCGAAAGTAATTCGGTCATGAATTGGGGCGCCTGGTTATATATGTGCGGATCGTTGTATTTGCCCATCGATTCTTTCCGCTTTCTGTTCATGAAATAGATGTAAACGAAGGAGCCGCCGAAGAGTACGGCAATGATAACGAGAACAGGTACAGGAGGCATAGTGGTTTGTGGTTTATACTGGGTTAAAGGTGCCTTGCAAGGATGATCCTGTCTTCGTCTTCATCATCGTCCTTATGCAGCGCATACCCGGTACAACAGTTTCATGGGCCGAAGATAGATCCATACAAAAGAACGTTATACAGACGGGAGCTGCGCCGGATAATTGATATCCGCGGCTATTGGTATTAAATCTGAACCGGGGAAATGAATATTTGAGGGGGAGGTGTTAGATGTTAGATGTTAGATGTTAGATGTCATCCTGAGCATAGCGAAGGATCTCATCCCATAGCTGGCTTTATTGGAGTGATCGTATTAGAGGACCGTCGTCATCCTGAGCGAAGCGAAGGAGCTCACTAGTTAGCCGGCTTTATTAGCGTGCTACCACCCACATCTCCCGCTATACCCCGAATTGCCTTAAATGATGATCGAAGTGTTTATAAACAAAAATCCCGATCTGCTCTTTCGACATTTTGCCAAAAAAGTCATGTATAAAACGCTCGTTGGCAAAATGCCTGAAGCCGTCGATATGCTGCAGCCACTTTGTTTGTTCTGCTGCCACATCGCCTTCCCGTTCTGTTGCCAGGAAAGCCTTACCCGCGGGCATATTGCGGCCGATAGGCCGGTCGTCTTTGGTATTGCTGCGCAGGGCCATTTTACCAAAAATTTTACCCAGCAAGGTTTGCCTATAAGTTGGAGCGCCGATGCCCAGTACCCACTCGCTCCAGGTATTGCAATGGCGCAGCATGCGGTAGGCGTTCATCTTGCCCCAACGCGCTTTGCTATCTGCCGACAGCAAAGCGACCCTGGCTGCGAGCTCCTGCCGGGGACCGGGATCAAACACCGTTTTCATGGCTGAAATTATTTAAGGGTTGGAGGGAGAAATAATTACCGGAATCATCCTTGAATAAGGCTTCGGTGCCATAAAACTCTTTGGTAGGCGGTTTGATAAACTCGACGCCTTTGGCCTTCAGCTCCTCGTAGGTGGCGAATATATCGTTGCAGGTAAGCACGCCGCAACCGAATACACCCTGGCGGATCAGCGCGATCAAGGCCTCAGCCGTTTCTTTAGGAAACATTTTGCTCACTTTTACCGGGAAAAGCACCAGCTGCAGATCAGGTTGTTCGGGTGGGGAAACGGTAAGCCAGCGGGTTTCGGGACCCATAGGAATATCGTCTACCAGGGTAAAGCCAAGTTTGTTGATGTAGAAATCGTAGGCGCTGTCCTGGTCGATCACATGGATATTGGTAACGGTCATTCGGGTAATCATGATCTTTCGTTTTTTGGTTACGGAAGTAAAATTACCAAATGCTTTACCGGTCTGTTTCTTCAAAATTGCTATTTTCCAGCCAGCCATGCTGGTAGGCATAACAACCCGGTACAAATGCCAGCGGTTTATGTGCTATCTGTTGCTGCTGCTCCTGGTGCGCTTCGGCATAAGCAGATGCCGGTTGGCCCACCATACGCCGGAATAAGCCACTGAACGAACTCAGGCTATCGAAACCCACCAAGAAACAGGCATCGGATACGGTCTTACCGGCTTTCAGCAATTGTTTGGCCTTCTCAATACGCACTGCTTTAAGGTATTGATGCGGTGTTTTGCCATAAACTGATTTGAAGAGCCGTATAAAATGGAATTTCGAAAAATAGGCCTCGTCGGCAATATTGTCCAGGTCGATCTTATCGGCGTAATGATTGTCGATAAAGAGTTTGGCCTGTACGACACGCCGGTAGAGGTATACCCTGGGATAATCGAATTCCTGTTGCATGCCGGGATCATTTATGGTACTGGATGACCTCAACAAATTTCGGGATTTAAAGTTATAATTGCCGTTAAACCTTTGTGCAGGGCCTCTAAACGGAAAATACCATGATGCAGCAATATTCTATAGTTCTGTCACCACCGGAACCGGTATTGGAGCAGGTCAAACAATGGAAGCGAAGTTTGCGTGCCGCTATAGGCTGCTGGTACAAAAGTGTGAATGCCCTGGCGCATATCACCTTTAATGAATTCAAAGCCGGGGAAGAACGGCTGGCCGTATGGAAGGCTTACCTGGCAGCATTTACAGCTATGCAACATACCCTGTACTTACGCTTCGGTAGTACGGGCTCGTTTGCCAACGGCGCCTTTTACCTGGCGCCCGATGCAGCTTCGGAATCGGTATTGATCGCGATGATGAAGGATTTTCATGCCCGGGCCCCGGAGCGGGCATCGGTTACCATAACGACACCGCACATGACTATCGGCAGGGGGCTTGATGCCGGGCAACTGGCTATAGCGAAGACGCTGATCCCGGCCGCCGATATCCGTTTTACCTGCGAAGACCTGGTGCTGCGCCGGTTTAATCCCGACCGTAAACAATACGACATCTATAAACGGTTCTCATTCGGTCTCAACCGGTAATCACATACTTTGGCCAAAGGTCAGCAGGTTATTATCCGGGTCCAGTGCAGCGCATTCCCTTTGTCCCCAGGGTTTGGTATGCAGGTGCCCGGCAGGATGTACGATGTTTTGCTCCGACAGCTCGCGGTATATTTTTTCGATATCATCTGTCCGGATATAGACCTGGCCATAGTTTTCGGCCGGATCCAGGGCTTTGAACCCGAAAAAGTGTAACTGTACGCCTTCTCTTTCCAACATTAAATAGCCTTCGTAACTGTTGGGCCCCACTTCGTTGAACCCGAGGCGGTCGCGGTAGAAGGCCAGGGTTGCCGCCTTGTCGCGCATAGGCAATTTGGGATGTACGGTTTGCAGCATAGTAAAGTATTTTTCAGTTCATGATATAACCCGGGATTATTGTCCCAGGTAGGCGCTGAGCACCTTTTCCCGCATGGTGTTCAGGTATTCAAGGCTTTTGGTATTGGATAAAATAAACAAGGCGATATCCTTATCGACGAGGTGTACCCAGTTGGCGCTATGGCCGTAACCATCGCCCTGGCGTTCGGCAAAACGTGTATTGATCTTGCCAAATGTTTTAGGATATACCCAGAAGCCCAGGGCGACATCGCCCAATTGCGGGTAGGCAGTCAGCATCGTGTCTACCGTGGCCTGCTTTAATATTTTATGTCCGAACAGGGCCTGGTCGAAGCGTAACAGGTCGCGGGGCGTGGCATACATGGCCCCTGCGGCGTACAGGTTATCGATATAGACATTGGTGGGCATGTATACTCCCTTTCCTGGCGGGTCCCTTTCACTATACCCTTCGTCGATATTTTTTATAATATCCTCGTGGTGCAGGAAGCCGGTATGCTGCAATTGCAAGGGCTTTAGGATCTGCTCGTCCAGTACTTTTTCATAAGGTTTACCGTAAATTTTTTCGATGATCTTACCCAGCAATATAAAGTCGCCGTTGTTGTAATTGAACTTTGTTCCCGGCGTATCGATAAGAGGTTCGGATAAAAAGGTGGTGATAAAACTGTCGAGATCCCATATCGTATTATCATAGGCCTGGTGGATCAATTCGGGCGAACTGATATCCTTATTGGCACGGCCGCTGCTATAGGTCAGCAGGTTCCGGATGGTTACCTTGCGGGCGGCTTCCCCTTTGTATTCGGGGTAATAAGCGGCGATAACCGAATCCAGGCTGATTTTGCCCTGTTCGTACAACTGCAAGATCAATACGGTTGTAAATGTCTTGGTCAGGGAGAAGATATGAAAAACCGTCTGTTCGGAGTAGGGGATATCATAATGACGATTGGCGATACCGATATATTTCAGGTAGTCGATCTTGCCTTTGCGGGCTATAAGTACAACACCGTTGAAGTTGTCGTTTTTCGCACAGGCCTCCACAACCTGCCCGGCCCTGGCCGGTTGCGCCCATACGGGATGAAAGATCGGTAACAGGAGCACGAAGAGGAGCAAGGTCCTGGTCGCATGGCGCATGATTGTAATTTTTGTCAAATGTAGGCTTTATTGTAAAAGCCGGACCTGGTTCCCCAAAAATGCAACATGCATTTTGTCGAAACAGAGGTGGGGTTGTGGCATTTATAATGCATTAGTAGAGGCGGGTCTCCCATTCTTCAAACCCTGGAACGACGGTATACTCTTCCCCTTCTTCGCAGCATACCGCCCTGATCAACTGGGCCGCCCGTTTCATCGCATGCGTATGGTTCAATACTTTACCGGTTGCATCCATTGTTATGTTGTTTATAAAAATGGTGTAGGCCATTTCTACCAGACTGGCTTCATCTTTCAGCATTTCCCGGTAATCGATACCTTTCAGCAGGTTATCGTCGCCGATAACATAGGGTAGCGTACCGTTGGTATAATAGTAGACAAAGTGCCGCAATGCACTTTTAAAATCGTCGGATAATTGCATCCCGTAAAGATAGGTGTAGACGGGTTTATTCCAGTGCCCTGATCTGTTGTTCCAGCAAGCGTTTCGCTTGCAGGTATGCTTTAAGGTCCAGCAAGCCCTGTGCTTTATCCTGTTGCAACTGCTGCAATTGTTTTTTGAGTTGCTGTAACGGGCTGACGGTCATTGCAGACGCGGGGTATAACCGGTCCAGTTCCTCTTCGATATTGGTGTTGTGCTGCAATACCTCGTCCAGGCTATGCCCGAGCAGTACCTGGCTCTCATAACTGATATCGCCCGAGCTTACGGCCACGATGCGGGTATCATCGATGTTCCTGAAGTCGCAGGCATAAAATTTACCCCCGCCGTTAAGTGCTACCGGTAATAAAAAGGGCGCCCATTTAAAGAAACCATATGCAAAGTAATAGTACCGGATTTCCTGTTGTGAAAAATAGCCAAACTCCCTTTCCCCGTTTATGATGGTACCGCCATTGGCATACTGCAGCAATTCCAGGAGTTCGGCGGGTAAAGCGAGACCGGGCGGCGGCTTCAGAAAACCAGGATCTGCTTCGACCTCCGGATGCAGCTTTACGATATCGGGATATAGCGCATGTTCATCGGGTGTAAGCGGCCGGGTGTAATAATCCGCGGGCGGTAGGGTAGCAAGCCCCTCCTGCTTATAGAAAAAAGCATACTTATGGTACCACATGGTCCGGTTGGTATTAAACCTGCAAAATAAGCTTATTAATGGTTTGTGGCGATCATGGCATATCGCTGCTGTATGCCGGCAAAGGGCTGTACGATAATACCAGCAACCGGTTCAGCCGATCGGCTTTTTTAACCCGGCATTTATTGGTTTCGCTGCAAGCAGACCTTCGTTTGAACAGCAATAAAATATTAAACAGCTTTCGTATACAAATTAAAGCCTTTCCTGAAAAAGCGCAGCTACAGTAGCAAAAGCCGGTCTATTTTCGGCGCCCAAACATAAAACCCAAGACAATATGAAGAAGTTATTAGCCGCACTGGCGCTGGTTGCCGGCGCCTCCAGCGCAAACGCTGGCCTGTTTATCACCAACAATGCCGGTTGTGACCTGGGCGTACAGCTTACCGCACATGATGTAAACCATCCTGCCGCCTGTTCCTATTATGTATTTGTAGAAATACCCAGGAATACCGCACGCGCTTACAATAATGTTACTGAATTGAATAACGGCTGGCAGCTTAACCAGACCGGTATCCCTAACTATGCCAACATGACGGCAACAGGCTCGGGTTGGGATGCAGCCTGGGTGTATAGCTCCCCTTATTTTATCGGCAACCCCGGTACCTGCGCTGCTGCAACGACCCTGTCCTATACCGACAATTGGGGCTGTACCTATAACGCCAGCTGGACCAACCTGGGCGGTAATAATGTACTGCTTGAGCTTAATCCTTAAGCCGGACGGCTTCGTCACCGGGGCATAACGCCAGGCGAAAGAAAGCCTGTCTTTCCAGGATAAACAAGCCGGTGGTCCGTTACCACCGGCTTGTTTGTATTTTGCTTAGCGGCCGGTGGAACCTGGCAATATTCAATTCTTCCAGCTGCGGTATTGTAAAAGCGGTTGCGCAAAACTATAGGCGCACCGGGTATTGGCGCAGGAGGTGAAATATTAAACAGCTTTCGTATACAAATTAAAGCCGTTCCTGAAAAAGTTCGTTATAGTAAAAAAAGCAGGCATATTTTCGGCATCCAAACACAAAACCAAAAAAACATGAAGAAGTTATTTACTGCATTGGCATTGATTGCCGGCGCTTCCAGCGCGAACGCGGGCCTGTTTATCACCAACAATGCCGGTTGTGACCTTGCGTTACAGCTTACCGCACACGATGTAAACCATCCTGCTGCCTGCTCCTACTATGTATTTGTGGAAATTCCCATGGGAACGGCACGCGCTTACAATAATGTTACCGAACTGAATAATGGCTGGAGTCTGAACCAGACCGGTACCCCTAACTATGCCAACATGACGGCAACAGGCTCGGGTTGGGATGCAGCCTGGATCTTCCAGGCCCCTTACTTTATCGGTAATGCCGGAACCTGTGCTGCCGGAACATCCATCTCTTATACAGATCCTTTCGGTTGCAGCTATAACGCTACCTGGACCAACCTGGGCGGTAATAATGTGCTGATCGTGGTTAATCCATAAACCGGTAACAGAAACGCGTTTTTTATAGGAATAAGCCGGTGGCCTGTGCCGCCGGCTTATTTTATTTGATGTAAGTATATTGCTGCGTAAACTTTGAAGAACAGGCCGGAAGCAACACGGCAGTGTATAAACTGGTTACTTAAAACATAGGTGGTTTGGTGCTCAGGTCCGAATCCAGGAAATCTTCGATCATCGGGATCAGCCAGTTGTTGTGTAGCATCATACCGATATGCGTGGTGCCGGGTAGTATGGCCAGGCGCGATTGGGGCATACCATGCAGGTCGCCCATCTTACCGCCGCCCTTAGCCTTAAACAGTTCGATGGCATGTTCGTAACGCACCCCGTCGGCATCGCCGATCACCATAAACAGCGGTGCTTTGATCTGTTTTACGGCGGCGGTCCAGTCATAAGGTTGGAGATCGATACTCATTACCTTTTTAATAAAGTCGGGAAAACGTGCCGGGTCATTACCCAGGCTATCGTATTGTTGCTCGATGGGCGTACCCTTAAGCATATCGGCATTCATAGCGCCGAAACTGGCTTCCACATCGGGCCACCAGCCATTATGGGCATAGGTGCCGGAGAGGATAATGAGCCTGCGTAATTGTCCGGGGTGCCGTATGGCAAACTGGAAAGCCACACCGCCACCCATACTATAACCCAGTATATCGGCGCTATCGATCTTCAGGTGTTGCAGCAGTCCGGACACGTCATCGGCCATACCTTCGTAGCTCATCGGGCGGTCGGTGTCCCGTGTACGGCCATGAGCCTGCATTTCAGCCACGATCACTTTACGGTGAGGCGCCAGGAGCGGGATGATATGCGACCAATTGAGCGGTATGGTCATAAAAGAGCCATGTATTAATACCAGGGGCTTACCCTGGCCATAGACCTCGTAATACATCTTAAGACCGTTGACTTCGGCATAACCGCTTTCGCCGGGCTTAAGGCTTGCCTTAGCGGCTGTGTCTGTAGTTACAGTACCCTTATCTTTTTGCCTGGGCGCCTGTTGCTGGCAGGATACGCCCAAAGCGATTGCAAGGACCAGGGCGATACGGGAAAGAAGGTGCTTATGCATAGTTGGTTTGTTTTGTAGGATACAAAAGTCGGTAATGACTTGCCGGGGCCGGCTGTGTGTATACAACAATTATGGGGGCCGAATGCGACAAACATAGCTTGCAACCACAAAAAAGGCCCGATATGCCGCGTTTTTACGGCTTATAAGAACAGATAATAAAAACAGGCAGCCCGGCCGGCAGGGCTGTCTTATATTTGAGCCGGATTCGTACTGTTACCTCCTCGTACAGAACAACGGCATAACCGGCAAAGTAAGTATACCAGCGGTATGCCTTTTAAAAAGCAGATCTATTATGACCTTAAGAAGATTACTACCTGTACTGTTACTGCCCCTGTATATAGGCGCCTGCTCCGGGAAAAATGCACAGGCTACTGCCGGCAAAGCGGAGTATATAAATTCCCTCAAAGACCTCTCCCATAAAGAGCTGCAGCAGCGGCTGAAAAGCGAGATCGCCTTTATGAACGCACTCAGGGATAGCGCCCGGGGCGTAACGCTTTATCTCAGTTTTTCGATATCCGGTTCCTCGGGCAACGGCGAAAGCGGCGTGAAGATAGATACGGCTGCACGTTTTCAATTACCGGCGGCAACAGCGATCGTCCCTGAATTTGCAAGCCTGAAAAGCGGTATCATAGCCGAACAGCGGTATGCCCTGCCGCAATCCGGCTTCGAATTTTCCCCCGATCGCCGTATGGAAGTGATCGAAAGCGACGAGATCAGTTACAGGATCGATAAAGTATATACCGGCGGCCGCGAACTGCAGCCACAGCAACTTAAGCTGCAGCGCGCCGACAGTCTTTTCTTACAGGCGTCTTATCGCTACCCAACCGCCTACGATACGTTGGTGATCCGTAAATCGGATAAGGACTCGGTGCGTTACGGCAATTTCAGCATCGGGATCTCGGCCATAACAGGTAATGAAGCGACCCTGGAACTACCGGTTGCTTTTAATCAGCAACTGATCGGTTACCAGGCCAGTAATGCGCAGGGCGTGCTGATGAAACCAACCAGCTATTCCTCCATGCCCATAACCGGCGTGGCTTCGGGTGTGATCGCAGAAATAGATGCTTTTCGCGAGGCACTGAAGCAGGCATTGGAACAAACCAGTAAGGAAGCGGCGCTCGCCGAGATCGGGAAGATACCGGAACATGCTTTTACCAGCCGTAACCGGGTACAGGAACTCCTGAAATCGGTGCAGGAAATCGATAAGCAGGAAGAAGCTGATTTGCCGTTTAAGCAATTGGTACAAGTCATCCGGCAATTCAAAGAGCGCTACAAGGACCTGCTCGGGCCCAGGGAACAAAACCTGGAACTGAAGTTCCAGGGCGATATCGACCGCATCTACCTGTTTGTCGCCACCCGCTACGATTCTTTTTCACAAGGGCTTATGGCCGTTAACGCCTACCAGCAGAAGGGCAATAATATATTTGAGGACAAGACTACAGGTAAATATGGTATTATAGATGCCGCTTCCAATATTATCATACCGGCCCGGTACAACCGCCTGGACAAACACGATGAACTGTATTTTACGGAAAGGGTAGATACCAACGAGATCACCTGGTACCTCAACAGCAAAGAAAAGAAGCTGGAGCAGATAGCAGATGGAAAAAAGGTAAGCAAGCAGCTCGATAAGGACCTGGTCGTATTTTCGGATAAGGCAGCATATGAAGGCGTATTGCGCAACAATAAAGAGGAAGTCGTACCCTTTAAATATGATAACATTACACTGGCCGGCGATGTGCTGGTAGCCGAAGGCAGTAAGCGGGGGCGGAGCTTTTACGAATTTTATACCACGGCGGGCAAGAAGATCGACGCCGGACCGGTAAAAAAAGCAATCACAGAAAGAGGCTGCAATAACATCATACTGGTGACACCCGGTAATAAGTACGGCATCATGAATGGCAAAGGACAAGTGAGTACGCAACCGAGGTATGAACGGATCGAGTTTATAACCGATTACATTACGACCCTCGCCGTCTACTTTGAAACACAGGGCAACGGCAATACAGTATATGGTATCATCGATGCGGAGGGTAAGGCAATCACACCCGCCAACCTGGACTATATCGGTGACCTCAAAGAAGACATGATTGTCTTCAGATCCACCGGTAGTCCTGAAAAACGGTATGGTTATCTCAATAGTAAAGGCCAGGTACAGGTGCCGCCTCGTTTCGACAGGGCCGGCGACTTTATACAAGGCCAGGCCCTGGTGTCGCTCAATAACCGTTTGTGCCTGGTGGATAAAAAAGGCAATACCGTATTTACTTTCCCCGGCGATGTGGCCAATGCGGAAGTTTCTGTCTTAGACCCGAAAACGGATCCGCATGGCGCCGGATACGAGATCAACGGTAAATTGTACACCCCTAAAGGCGAGCTCATTAAAAAATAAATTATTATGCAAAAGATATTCCTGCTCTTTTTTGTTTCCCTTGCGTTCTCTTCCTGCAGCCAGCAACCGCAGTACGGCAAGAACCCTTTGCTCCTGGACCAGTTCAATTTCAAACTGGATGTCGGTTCTTTTTATAAAGATGAAAGTATCTTCCGCGGCAAATCCGATTTTTCGGTTTCTGCAAGCGAGATCAGTTACGCCTATAAAGATCACCAAACGACCTTTATCCAATATGCTACCCGTTCGATGAGCCAGGACCGTATCCTGGCAAAGTATGGCGCTATGAACTTCGAATCGCTGGGTATGGTTACCGACAGTGCCGATGAAAAGGTGTTACTGGTAAGCGCAGGTACGGATTACGCAACAGCCGCCCAGGTGGAAGAACTGCTCAAAAAGCTTCAGAAAGCCTATGGGCAGGCTACCTTGAGCACGACCTCCTCTGTACACCTGGAGCAGGTACGGATCCGTTTCCAGGCCGAGGGTAAGGTGATAAAACTGACCCTCGACGATATTGGTACACAGATCGTGGATTCGGAAGAACAGGCGCCTGACCCGCTGCCCTTTGGTGCGAAATATGAGGCGAAGGTCGTCGATGCCATCAGAAAAAAGAAAGACGGTATCCACGTAATGCTGTTTGTCGTTACACCGATGTTTGATGAAGTGCTGCAGGAGGCCCGCAGTTTTACCGGCGATCTTACGCGTTATTAAAGGTGCAACAGTATTCAACAGGACAATATTTAAAATGAATATTTGTCTTATATTTGAATTAAAGTATGCAAAATGAATAAATTAATCTTTACCCTTACGATATTGGCCTGGGTGTTTGCCACAGCCTGCGACAAGGGAAGCCCGGTTGTACAACCGGATGATGACCCGCTTCCCGACTCCTTCTGGGCCGGTAAGGGATACAAATATGTTTTCTATCCGCCGATGTACCCTGGATTGAAAAGAACAGATGAACTGGCTTTCGTCAGTGATTCAGCCTTCCTGCAAACCGAGTGGATTATATCAATGGCGATTCATTAGTGGAGCAACATTATTATTTTTTCCGGTTCGACAGGCGCAGTAATTACATCGTCATCACTTCAAATAAATATCCTCCGTCCCTGTCCAGTAACTTGTTGCGGTACGCCGGCGACTCGATCATCAGCATCACTATGTTTAATAATGATACCATAGAGCTCGACAACCCTTATTTACGGATCAAATAACCCGGCTTTTTACCCCGGCAATAACAGTTAGCGGTACCGGCATAAATCATACGGCTTATAGCGGGCCCCGGAGGGCCGCCGCTATAAGCCGTTATCTTTTTTAAAGACTGTAAAAGAAACTCCGCAGTTCGCCGGCCCAGTCGGCAGGTACTTCGAGCGCTGCGAAATGCCCGCCCTTCTTCATTTTGGTAAAGCGTTGTACATTAACCATCCGGTTGGCCCATTCGATAGGCGCCGGGGCCTCGGCAGGAAATATACTGACGCCCGTGGGCACACCTACATATTGCATAGAAGGCGAAGGTGCTCCGGACCAGGCTGCATGCGCATTTTCCAGGTAAGTCCGTACGGAAGTATTGATGGTCTGCGTTACCCAATAGATCATGATATTGGTAAGCAATTCGTCTTTGCTGAAACAGTTTTCGATATGATTATCGTTATCGCTCCAGGTATTGAATTTTTCGAGTATCCAGGCGGCGAGGCCCACCGGCGAGTCGTTCAGGCCGTAACCCAGGGTTTGCGGTTTGGTAGCCTGGATCATATTGTAAGCGCCTTCGGTATACCACCATTGTTGTATAAACCTGCCGAACTCCTGTTCCGGCGCCGACATACTGGCCCAGTCTTCCTGGCCCGTCGGATAACCTACATCGGTAAGGTGTATTGCGCTTACCTGCTCCGGGTGCTGGTTGGCCAGCGATTTGGTAATGATCGCACCGATATCGCCACCGGCTGCCAGGTAGGTATCGTAACCCAGTACTTCGGTCATAAGCTTTGCCCAGAGCGCGGCCACCTGGTCGGTATTCATGGCCACCCGGTCGGAGAAGCCAAAACCCGGTACAGAAGGGATCACCAGGTCGAACGACTGGTCGGCATCGCCGCCATAACTAGCCGGGTCGGTAAGCATCGGGATCACTTTATAAAACCGGTAAAAGCTATCGGGCCAGCCATGGGTAAGCAATAGCGGCCTGGGGTTGCTGCCTTTGCCTTTTATATGGATAAAATGAATACCGGTACCATCGATCTCGGTTTTATAATGCGGTAAGGTATTCAGCATGGCCTCCTGCTTGCGCCAGTCGTAATGCTCCAGCCAGTAAGCCGCCAGTTCTTTAAGATAGGCAGGGTTGGTACCATAGTTCCAGCCTGCATTGGCGGGCTCGTCGGTCCAGCGTGTTCTTTGCAGGCGTTCCTGCAGGTCTTCCAATACGGCCTGGCCGATCTCGATTTTAAAGGAGCTTACGTTTTTCATGTTTTGCGTTTTTAAAGGATGAAATGATGATTGTTGAAGAGTATGCCTGAAGCATTCAACACTACAAAAATGCAAACAATCACCCGGTGCAAACAGGTATAAACGTCGGGGGAAATGGTACTTTTTTCGGTTTAACAAAACCTGCAACTTCTATAACTTTTTATAGGCGGCCGGGGTAAGTCCTTCCCACTTTTTAAATGCTTTAATAAAGTATGAGCCATCTTCATAACCCAATGTATATGCTATTTCCTGTACAGACATCGTAGTCTGGCGCAGCAGGCTCTTAGCTTCCATGGCTATATATTCGTCGATCAGCATTTTAGCCGGTTTGCCCAGTTGCGCCTGTAATACCTCGCTCAGGTATTTGGGACTGATATGCAGGTGGGCAGCATAAAAGCCGACATCTTTCTGTGTTGCAAAATGTTTGGCCAGCAACTGCCGGAAGGTGGCCGCAACCTGGCCCTGGTGGCTGCCTTCGGCAGGCATATGTTGCCCTTGCAGGTTATGGTACTTTTTAACCAGCACCAGCAAAGCATACACCAGGCCGGTTATGATATCCTGGTCGCCGTTAAAGGTTTTAATGGTCCGGAAGAGTGTGCCCATCTCTGCTACCGCTTGCTCGTCCAGGGGAATGACATGGTTGCCACCCGGCATAAAAAAGGGGAGTGACTTCAGGAAAGAAGCCCGCAGGGAATTGGCAAACAGCTCTTCGGTAAAATAGATGGTATCGTGGTCGGCGGTATAGTCGCCCATCCAGTGAGATACGATACCCGGGCCGATGGTGGTGAGGCAACCCGCGCCGACGGCATAATCGGTGCTGCCGATCTTAAACAGCTCGGGGATGCCGGTATAGGTAAGCCCGATGCCATAGGTAAAGGTGCGAAAGGGAAACCGTACCCTGGCGTCTTTGTAAGTATGCTTATCGGCCAGCAGGTAGGGCACGCTCATATACTGGCGTTGCTGTTCTTTAAGGTACTCGAACAGGTTAAAGGATTTAAGATTCAGTTTTTTGAGCATAACGATACGGGGCTTATCCCTATGTCTCAAAAATATAAAAAATTATACCCATACTATCCTGCGCCGGCGGCTGTTCTTATTTTTAACAACATATATTGTATTTACCCGGTTGTGCTTTGTCCTTGCAAGCCGTAGTCCTTGCTACAAGCCGGTTCCGGGCAGTATAATTTTTTCCAGGGCGGCCTTGAAGCGGTCCTGGTCTTCGAATACCTGGTCGGGCAGTACATCAAAAGGTGAGGTCTCACCGGTGACCTCACTCAGGCCCATGCGGGTACCGTCGAGTTGTACCACATAGAACCGGTCCCCGATCCATATATCAATCATTACCGCCCCCGAGGGGAAATGCTCCACCTCGTGCCTCAGCTGTGCCTGTTGCAGCCGGTTTACGATATAGGCTACCAAACCTGTGTTGTTGTTCATAATTGGTTATAGAAGCGTGTTATTTTTTTGCATAAGGGATAAACTCAGCCGGATCATGATACCCGAAAAGTGAAAGTTCGGGGTGTTTACGCACCAGGTCCCTGATGCGGCCGAGGGTCGTTATTCTTAAGGCATTATCATCGGCCCGCATGGCCGCCAGCTGGCCCACCGGGTGGTTTTCATCATCGAGCTCGGCCCGCAGGTAATAGGCATCGGCTACGTACAGCAACCAGGCATCATCGATGCGTAAGGCAATACCGCAATGCCCCAGGGTATGCCCGAAAAGCGGGATCAGGTATATTTCCGTATCGAGCCCGGCCTCGATCCTGCGGGCTTCAAACCCAAACCAATCGCATACAGCAGGCGGATAAACGACCAGCTCCGGTTGATGCGCAAGCGGTATTGCAAGATAACGAGGATTGCCTGCATGGAAGTTATCCAGCTCCTCGCTGCCCAGGTGCACCCTGGCCTTTGGAAAGTCGGGCAGTCCGCCGGTATGATCGTTGTCCAGGTGAGAGATGATGCAATCGGTAACCCGCGCCGGATCGAGCCCCAGTCCTTCGATCTGTCTTATGGCGGTATTGCGTTCGTCAAAGCGGTAACCTACTGCATCGATCAATGGCTTACCGATTCTTTCCTGTGGGTTTTGGGTATCCAGCAGGCCTATGCCGGTATCGATAAGGACAAGCCTGTCGTGTTCCTGCAGCAACAGGCAATGGCCGCAAACCGGGCTCTGGTCCGGTAATACGATATCGACACAGTTCAGGTGACGGAGTATGGGTTTCATCATTTTTTTAGCAAAATAAGAACATGCCGGCCTTCTGAAATAGAACGCTGGCGACATGGCTCAACGCGTTTCCACGATGCGCAGGGTATCGCTTTTTTGCAGGGATAAGAATAGGGGTATATTGGCCTTCCTGAAAGCGCCGGGGCTGCACCCGGAGAAGTGTTTAAACTCCCGGTTAAAATGGGATTGGTCGGCATACCCCAGTTGATAGGCGATATCGCTTAACTTTTCATAATGCCCGCTGCGCAGGTTATACAGCGCTTTCTGGAACCGGGCAATCCGCATATACGTCTCGGGGCAAACACCTGTTCCGGCCCGGAACCTGCGCTGGAACTGCCGCCTGGAAATAGCGAAATGACGGGGCAGGGAAGCGGCATGGGTTTCGCTGGCATCCTGTAACAGCAGCCTGATCCCTTCATCCACCATGCGATCCTCCCGCGCCCGGGGCAGTTTTTCGATCAGTGCCCGGCTGAACAGTTGGCATACCTGTTGCGGGCCGGAAGCGTTGAGCAGGCTGTCTCCGAACGATTGGGGAAAAAGGTGCGCGGTATCCAGTAAGCTATCGGTGAGCTGGGATGCATCAAGGGCAAACAGTTGTTTAAAGGCCGCAGGTTGCAGGCTTACACCGAAAATAAAGTAACTGTCGCTTGCGTAATTGGTACAGGGACCCTGGCTCTTTTGTCCATAGACAAAGGAAACGGGGAGTGGCGTGCCGTCTGCCTGGCAGAGCGCTGAGCGGCCTTGTGCATGTTGAAAAATAATGCCCGGAGCGCCATCGGCCATCACCTGGTAACTGCGCTGCACCCGGTTTTGGACCGGAACGGAAGCGTACCAGAATGCCCTTACAAAGGGCCTGAGCTGCTCCTGCGGGGTAAGGGTTACGATATCCATACCAGCGAAGATAAGCACAACCCGCCGGACCGGACAGCCTGGTTGCACCAACAGCAACCCTTCCCCGACTTTCTTTAATTTATATCCCGGGGGAAAAGATTGCATTAAAACGGCCTGCGGGCGATATACCGGCAGACCGTTTAGCATGTCCATAAGATTTAAGGCAAGACTTTATTCTGCGTCTTTACCGGCTTCGTCCTTGGGTTCCCAAAGCTCGATGATATTGCCTTCCGGATCGAGTATGTGTACGAACTTGCCATAATCGTATTCTGCAATCTCGTCCACAACGGTTACGTTGTCCTTTTTCAGCTGTTCCACCAGGGCCACGATATCGGCCACACGATAGTTGATCATAAAAGGTTTGACAGAGGGGTTGAAATACTTGGTGTCCTGGGGAAAGGCGCACCAGGCGGTGGTTCCCGTCTTCGACGGATCGCTGGCCTGCCGCCATTCAAAGGTGGCGCCATAGTCGCTGGTAGCCAGCCCGAGGTTTTGAGCATACCACTCGTTCATTGCTTTGGGGTTGTCACTTTTAAAAAACACGCCGCCGAGGCCGGTTACTTTTTCCATATAGTTTGTTTTTGCGCTAATAGATTTTCGTTGTTGTTTCAGGGTATATCATACCCAGGATGATCGCTGCCATAAAGCAATGCCGTTCCTTCCTGTTGTGCAGCAAGACGGGGTAATGCCGTGCTGAATTTATCGACGGCGGCCGGCTCTGTAAGCAGTTCAAGTTTCACCAGGTCTTTCTCCTCCGGTCTGAAATCCGTATTCACGTTCTGTTCCAGGCTTATTTCCACCCGATAGATCCGGCCGGGTGTACCAGGTAAAACTTCAGGCCGCAGAAAGCATAACCCGCTTTAAGACCTGCTTCATAAACCAATACCTGCTCTTTGCCCGGGAATGCAGCCAGTCCCTCAGCAAGATGATATAATGATCCCTCAGTGTCGTATACTTCCGTATAACCCGTGTAGCGGCCATTTGAGGCGCTTACCGCAAGCTCAAGCATATCCGCGTCTTTCCAGCTGACCTGTAGTTTAAAGAAGGATCCTGGTCCGTAAAGGCTCATATCGTCGTGTGCATTTATACCAACAAGGCCGGTGTATGCGCTATCTTTGCAGGCCATAGCCAATGCTGTTCCGGGCCGTATTTTTTTTGCTGCCGGGTAAAAGTAAGCGATAATCTTAACATAAATATGAACCCAGCCAATCCCGTACTCTTTTTCGAAATCCCGGTAAGCGACCTGGACCGGGCCGAACATTTTTATCAACAGGTATTCGGCTATGATTTTGAACGGGAAACGATAGACGGTTACGAAATGTCCTTCTTCCCCTTTAATGATTGCGCCAACGGTATATCCGGTGCACTGGCCAAAGGCGACGTCTATCAACCCACACGCGATGGCGTGATCGTCTATTTCCGGACGGAGCAGCTTGACCAGACCCTGGAAAACGTGGTTGCCCAAAACGGGCGTATCCTGTATCCCAGCACCTTCAATGAAAAATATAAATTCTGGGTGGCCGAGTTTGAAGACAGCGAAGGCAACCGGATCGCGGTACAGCAGCTGTCCGCAGACTAATGCCCGGTACCGTTGTCCGGCATAAACCAGGTACCAAGCGCCTTTTCCAGCGCGGCCAGGTCTGTATCCCCATCGCAAGCCCAGGCTACCATTCCATCGGGACGCACCAGCAGCGCGCTTACCTCCTGCCGGTCGGCCGCTTTGCCGGGTATATACTGTAAGGCTTGGCTGTAGCGGGTTACAAGGCTTTGCAGCGCCGGGTTGACTTCGAAATCCAGCAATAGTCCCCGGCCCGATTGCAGGTAGCTGCCGGCATGGGCTCCGTGCTCCAATGTAAATGCCGGCATGCTGTAACCGGTAAGCGGGTGTGCGCCTTCCAGTTTATAATGCATATCGATACCCCATATCCGGCCGGCCACATAGGTAGCGCCATCGCAGGTATCGAGCAGGTCGCCTACGATCGCATACAGGGCACGGGCCGCGGCTGTGGGTTGCATCAGCGCTACCTGCGCCCTTGACCAGTCCAGCACAGCTGCGCCGATAGGATGCCGCTCGGTATCATAACTATCCAGCAGGTGTTCCGGCGCCCGGCCCCCGATGACTGCCGCCAGCTTCCAGCCCAGGTTTATAGCATCGCCCAGGCCCAGGTTGAGTCCCTGGCCACCCAAGGGGGAATGGATATGGGCGGCATCGCCGGCCAGCAATACACGGCCCTTGCGATAAGCGGTCGCCTGCCGGGCACGGTCGGTCCAGCTTGTAGCGACTTGCAGGTCGGTAACGGTAACGTCCGTGCCCGATACGCGGCGTAATACTTCCTGGATATGTGCGCGCGTAACCGGCAATCCCGAACTATGGAAAGCCCCGCCGTCGAAATCCTGGATCATGATATAACCCGGTTGCGATTGCAGGTACATGCCCCTGGCTGTCACATTACGACCGGGTTTCAGCAGGCTGGCATCGTCGAGTTCCATGCGTGTAGAGTAACCGGTAAACTCCGGTTCCGTACCGGCAAAGGTAAAACCACCCGCTTTGCGTACGATACTCCGGCTGCCGTCGCAGCCTACCAGCCATTGCGCCTTAAAAGCCTGGTCGCTACAGTACACCTGTACTTCAGCGTTGGCCTGTTCGAAGCCGGTAAGCGCCTGTCCGTATTGTATCTCTACGCCCAGTTCGAGGGCGCGACGGGTAAATACGGTTTCCAGTTCGTCGATGGAGGAGATAAGGCTGGATGGCGTAGCGCCCGGCAGGCGCCGGGTCCAGCGGCTGCTGTCCACATGGCCTTCTGTAATAGGTATACCGGCAAAATGCCCCACCTGGCGCTGCGCGCCCTGTTTGGCGTTTTGATGCGGGTTCTTCATTTGTTGGTGCAGCTGTAATTCGCCGAGCAGGTTGCGGCGGTATAAAGCTTCGATGGTAGGGGCGGAGAGACCGCGTATCCCGAATGGGAGTTGTTTTAAGGGGGCAGGAGCCTGGTCAGCCTTTTCAAGTACCAGTACGGTGCACTGCGCCAGTGCCAGTTCGCAGGCCAGGAAGAGGCCTACCGGGCCTGCGCCGGCGATGATCACATCGTAAGCGGTAGTTGGCTTTAACCCGTTTGCAGTTATTGCGTTCATGTCGAATGATTGAACTGCAAAATTCAGTGATGCTATTGGCTCAGGCTTGTACAAACGCGACAAAATCGTGGCCGGCCAGGGGCCTGGTCTGTCTAGCCTTGCGCGCAAAGGCCGCAGGAGTAGTGCCGCTATATCGCTTAAACTCGCGGCTCAGGTGAGATTGATCAGTATAACCCAATTCCTCGGCAAGGCCCGCCAGGTTGGTCTGCGGATAATGCCACAGGCGGTTACGCGCCTGTTCGAATCGCATCAGGCCCGATACATCTTTAACGGTATGTCCCGACGATTGTTTGAAATTCCTTTCCAGGGTGCGGACGGTCGCATGCGCTGCCGCTGCAACACCGCTTACCGGCAGGTTGCCACCCGCATGCTGCATAGCTACACCGGCTTTGTGCAACATACTGTCGATTGCAACTTTTGCGCGGGCATCGAGGAAGAACTGTTGCAACAGGTTAATGGCCGTATCGATATCGCCGGTATCGATGCATTGCTGTAATGCAGGCTGGAGTTGGGCTACAGGATGTTCGAACACCTGCACGCTGTCTTTGCCCGAAGGTAGTTCCAGCAGGTCGAACACCGTCCAGGGGTAACAACGTACCGCCAGGATCTCGAGGTACTGTGTGGCGCGGAAAACTTCGGGCTGGTTCAGGAGGCCCACCATAAAGGGTGAAGGCAGCGCCGCTACCGTGTTCCCGCTAACCCGGCTGCAACCCTTGCCGAAATGAAAAATAATTTCGGCATACCCATCCGGCATCACGTCGAAGTTGGTGGGTTGCGGACCAAAGTCCCGTTTGTCGTACCAAAAGCACCGGATGGCGTCCCGGAGTGCTTCGGCGGGTTCAAATTCGCGGTGCAGCATAGGTTAAAGTTAGTTTGTTTTGTGCAGCCCGGCTTATGCACCGGCCAGGTTCAACTGGTTTAAAGACTGGTCCAGCCATAATTCATACCAGTCGGGAAACCGGAGCGGTTCCTGGTTACCCATTTCGCGGGAGGGATAGATACCGTAATCGCTGCTGCGGTCGTCGGCCCAGACATAACCCTGCTGCGGACCTGTTACTACCAGGTGCATACTTACGCCGCAACCAAAATTGCAGATCGCTATTGTGCCGTTCATCCACGCAATATCGTAATAGTCCTTTTCGAAAACCTGGTACTGCCGCCTATATGCTTCTGGGTCTACGGCCTCATCGGCAGTGGCAACAAACTCCGGGTTCCAGGCCTGTGTATGCACAAAGGGCAGGGAGGGATGGAGCAGCGGCGCTTCGGCTCTGTAGTCCAGGTCGCTGAAAAGCCCGTTTTCCATGCGTTCCAGCCCATAGTAAGGTCCGGCGCCACCATTACCCAATGTTGTAATAAACAAGACATAGTCTTCCGGGAGCTGCAGGTTATAACGGCTTTCGAACTGTTTTACGGAAGCCAGGGGCAAGGGATCGTTAAGGCGGTAATGGTGCGCCGATGCGCCAAAAACACGGAAGCCCCGGTCCTGCTCCCGCAACCGGGTTAACTTTTCGCGGATACGTTTTAGTTGCTCAGTCATAGTCGTTATCGGCTTGAGGCCAGCGCCGGCTTTATGGTTTAATTTAAGTATCGCGTCACCGGTGGCTCAGGGCTTCCGGTTGCGTTTAAGATCGCGTAAAAGTTCGTCAAGGTCCATGGTACAACCCGCGGGCAGGCTTATGCTGGCGATACCGCCCATATCTGTCTGCCAGTAACCGCCATGTTTCCGGATCTCCTCTCCCAAAGCGCGGTACTGCGTTTCGGACACGTCGCGGCTCAGCATAAATTGCCGGGTGGTATAGGGCGATGCTTTCAGGATCTTCAGGACCTGGTGCTGCCCTTCTTTATTGATCCAGGTGCGGAACTCGGTGCCTATAGTGATGTCGCTGAACAGTTCATTTTCGACGGCCCGGTATACGTTATCGCCCAGCGGTTCTACATACATCTCCCAGCTCAGCCCCTGGCGCTTGTCGTATACGGTAATGCTGATGATGTCCTGTTCCATAAGGCTAAGCATAAGATGCCGTAAAGATACAATTGTGCAACCGAAGCCGGCAACCTCCGGTTTTTATTCATAAACCCGGGCGCCTTTCAATATATCGGCAAAGGTAGACCAGGCGGCTTCGTCGGCATTTTTACGCATTTGCTTATTATCGTAGTAACCCTGGATATCGTTGGCATATGCGCCTATAGCTGCTAAAAAATCAGGGAGCGTTTTGTTTTCCCATAGGTCCGGATCCGCTGCTAATTCCTGCTGCATCAGTTCAAGCAGGGTTATGAATGATTGCCGGTCGGTAACCTCGAATTGGTCGGGTGTAGTGTGCATAAGCTATTTAAATTTTTGAAAGACGGGATGTTACAGGATAGTCAAAACGCATTTTCCGTCTGGCATTGGTGTACTCTAGTAAAATTAAAAGTATAATGCCTTGTATGCCGCTCCTGGCTTGCAATACGAAGATACTACTGCTAAAGAAACATAAAAACTACTGGTTTCCCGGTATTGTATACTTTTCGCTTATAATGTAATTTTAGCCTATAAAAATGCATTCATATGAAAAAGAAATCATTAGGCAACAAACTCTGTTTAGGAAAATCAGTTATCGTGGCTTTGAATACAGATTTATCGGTGTTTAAAGGTGGAGCCAGCGAAGGCTTATCTTCGATGATCATGAATTGCGACGCCCATTGCGCCACCAACCAGAAGTCGATTTGCGACACGCTTTGTATGAGTGATAACTGTACGGGCGCCACGACGATCTGTCAAACCTGGCAACCTTGTCCCTAGAAATGTAACCGCGGACAACGCATCATTT
The DNA here is from genome assembly GCF_003014535.1 of Taibaiella chishuiensis. Taxonomy (GTDB): domain Bacteria; phylum Bacteroidota; class Bacteroidia; order Chitinophagales; family Chitinophagaceae; genus Taibaiella; species Taibaiella chishuiensis. Next base: position 130,787 of record NZ_PYGD01000010.1, read on the forward strand.
TTACTTAAGTGCGTTATCGCCGGAACACTAAACGAAAAGACCCGTAAACCAATCCGGTTTGCGGGCTTTGTATTGCTTTTCAATACTCAAATCCAATAGCTGATATCTACAATCCTTCCAGCAGTACCAGGTTATGATTCACACCACGAAAATGATTGTAGTAAACAATCTTGCGGGGCCGGAAGTCTTGTCCGGCGGGCTTTTGGTACCAGGCCGCTTCGGGCAGGTCATTACCCGACAGGAGCTGGCAGGTAAGCCATAAGGCAAAGCCGCCGGAGGTTTCGTACTCCCCGCAAAGATGCTTGAAGCCTAATACCGGCAGCTTGTTGCCCAACAGGTTACGGACCTGGTCGTAACAGGGATCGTCGGCAGGGTCGCCGTTATAACCCAATACCAGCAGGTCGGCATCTGCAGCAGTCCAGCCTTCACGTTCAATTTGCCCCTGAATAGAAGCGAGCGGAGCGCTATTGCCGGTATTATAAAAAGTAAACACCCTTTTGATTGCTGCAACCGCCCCATCGCTATGGTTGGATAATAGAAAGAACGCAGCGCCTTCGCCGCCTATACTACCCGGGCTGTCGTTTTGCTGCCACAGGGGCAGGCTGTTGTCCCGGTCTTTTTTCCAGTAACCTACTTTGTCTTTGATGTGGAAGTACTCTTCGGTCAGTTCGTCGAAACAACCCACCAGGTAGTGCTGTGGATCCTGCACCGTATGCAGTTTCAATTGCGCATCGTACAAGGCGGCTTCGAAAGAACTGCCCCGGTGCACGAAGGTCTGGTTATAACCCGTAGCGCCCGTTTGCAGGGCTATAGCGCCGTTAATGGCGTTATAGGTAGAGAGAATAAAAGGCGTGGGATTCAGCGCAGTTTCATCATAACTCTTGAGTTCCTTTACAAATTTCTCGGTATCGGTCATACTGCCTTTGGCCGTGCCGGTCAGTATACCATCGGGTCTTGCCAGGTTAGCCTTACGCAAACAGTCCATGCCGGTATACACGCCCATACGCAATACCCGGCTCATACGGCGCAGCTGCATGGGCGGTATCACGGTCGTATAATCGGGTTCGATTACGGCAAAGCGTTGCCGCTCATCCGGGATAAGCGGTTCCAGCAAGGCTCCGGCCTCCTGATGTTGCGGGATGATGGCGCTGGTATGGGTAATATAAACGGGCTTCAAATTGCGTTATGGTCTTGTTTACTGCCTGCAAAGGAAATGTTTTTCCTGCTGGAATGAAAATACTTTTAAGGGGTACGGGTAATGTGATCGATGATCAGGTTGCCATGGATCCGGGAGTTTTCGATAAACCACTTATGAGTTTCCAAACCGCCGCATACCACACCGGCCAGGTACAAGCCGGGTATATTGGTCTCCATGGTCGCCGGGTTATAAACCGGTTTGCAGAGGCCATCGTCTGATAATGCGATACCGCACTGTTGCAGCCATTCAAAGTTGGGCCGGTAGCCGGTAAGGGCCAGTACGAAATCGTTTTCAAGGGTCAGAGGGCCATCCGGTGTAAGCAGGTCTACGGCGCCGGGCCTTATAGCCGTAAGCGATGTGTTGAAATGGGCTTTGATACTGCCTTCTTCGATACGGTTCTCGATATCAGGCTTTACCCAGTATTTTACCCGCGGACCGATACCCGGTCCCCGCGCTACGAGGGTTACATCGGCGCCTTTGCGCCAGGTTTCCAGGGCTGCATCCACACTGGAGTTGCTGGCGCCTACCACCAGCACTTTCTGAAAGGCGTATTCGTGCGGTTCTTTGTAATAATGTCTTACCTGCGGCAGGTCCTCGCCCGGGATGTCCATCAGCATGGGTATATCGTAAAAGCCGGTAGCCACAATGACTTTGGCGGCCTGGTATACCGCCCTGGAACTGGTAACCCGGAAGCCGCCTTCATGAGGCTGTACATCAGCTACGGCTTCATACAGGTTGATGTTCAGTTTAAAGCTGCCGGTTACTTTACGGTAATACTCGATGGCTTCGGGTCTGCCCGGTTTGGGCGCGAGACAGGTAAAGGGGGCATCGCCGATCTCCAGGCGTTCGGCCGTGGAGAAAAAAGTCATGTACAGCGGATAATGATATAAACTGTTGACCAGCGCGCCTTTTTCAAGAATAAGATACCGGAGGTTTTTCTTCCGGGCCTCGATGGCACAGGCCAGTCCTATAGGTCCGCCACCGATAATTATAAGATCGAACATGAATGGTTGTTTTGCTGCCGGGTAAGCAGGGGCAGTCCCGGTATATGCTTCAAAATTACACCCTCTGCAGCACTAATGAAACATTATTGCCGCCGAAACCAAAAGAATTGGATAAGGCATACTGCACCCCTACATCACGCAGCAGGGTAGCCTGTGGTACGATACTGATTTCCTCCATGGGAGTTTCGAAACGCAGGTTGGCCGGGATAAACCGGTGTTGTATAGCCAGGCAGCAGATAATGGCCTCTACTGCACCTGAGGCGGCCAGGGTATGCCCCGTAAAAGCCTTGGTAGAGCTGAAAGGCGGATGGGCCGTGCCGAACAGCTTTTCGATAGCAGTGCCTTCCGAGAGGTCGTTGCCCTGGGTGGCCGTGCCATGTGCATTGATATAATCGATATCGGTGGCAGCAATACCCGCTACGGTAAGCGCCTCCTGCATGGTGCGGGCCGCACCGCTGCCATCGGGCGAGGGCGCTGTAGGGTGGTGCGCCTCGTTGGTATTGCCATAACCAGCCAGCCGTGCAATAGGTTCAACGCCACGTTCCTGTGCCGATATTGCAGACTCCAGTACCAGGTAAGCCGCACCTTCGCCCAGGTTAAGCCCGTTGCGGTTCTGGTCGAAAGGCCTGCTGAGGTTACGGTCTACATTTTTAAGGGCATTAAAACCATTCAGCGTAAAACGGGTAAGCGCGTCAGTGCCGCCGCAGATCGCGATATCGGTCTCGTCGTTTTCGATCATGCGCGCGCCCAGCTGCAGGGCGTTTGCCGCAGAAGAGCAGGCTGTGCTGATTGTGGTCTGGAAACCTTCGAGTTTAAAATAGGCCGCCATACGCAGGGTACAATCGGCGCAGTCTACCGAGTCGATATAATCGAAAAATTCGCCCCGGGGCGCATCGGAGATCATATCGCTGTACATCCGCTCTACCTCGCTCATACCGCCTACGGTACTGGCGTTGATAAAGGCGATACGGCGCGTACTGCGTTGTTCGGGCGGTAAAGCAGACAGGGCTTCCCGCAGGGCGTACATGCCGAGCAGGGTAGTACGGCTATAACCGGTAAGCGGCAGGTCGAGCGCCGCAGCCAGCGCTTCGTTGGTCAGGTCTGCCTCGCCAACCTGTAACTCTTTATGATGGCGGGTTTGCAGCAGTTGCGGGTAACGGACGGCCTGTTTGTTGCAGAGCAGGGCCTCCAGGTTTTCGGGTACCGAATTGCCCAGTGCCGTAATCATACCCATGCCTGTAATAAGCACCATGTACGCTGTTTGATTGGGTAAAAAAATAATGTGCAAATTAGCAGGACTGAATTTGCACATTAAAAAGAGGTTATAGATCAGGATCAGAACTTGCGGTGCTCCTGGATATAAGCAGCCATAGTCGCCACGGAAGCCAGGATATTACGGCCTTCGCGGGCATCTTCGATTTTGATGCCATAGTTACGCTCCAGCAGTACCATCAGCTCCAGGGAGTCGATGCTGTCCAGGCCCAGGCCTTCGCCGAATAAGGGTGCGTTATCGTCGATATCTTCCGGCTTCATGCCCTGGAGGTTTAACGACTCAATAATTTGTTGCTTTAAGGTAACTTTTAAATCTTCCATATCTTAGTTGTAACGGCGGCAAAGATAATCCAAAAAATGAATTACTATAAGTCATTATGGATATCGCTGTGCCTGTTTGGCATTGTTAAAATTTTCAGGTCAGGATTTTATTTAAGAGGTTTGGGGTCTGAAACGGCGGGTTGCAGCGGGTTGCTCTTTTTCCAGTTTTCGAAGGCCACGTAGTTTTTGGCATTCTGCTTGATCCATACCGAGAACTCCTGCGAGTTATCGCTGGCGCCGAACAGCCATTGGTTGTACGCATCGTAATGACCTTCGAGCAGCATTTTATCCTGGTAGGTAAAGAGGGTAGAAGGATACCGGTTGGCATAACGCTGCATCCATTCCAGCATAAACCGCGAACGCAGCATGGTCAGGGTCTCCGTATTGAGGCCTTCCGTAATGGCAGGCGCACTGCGGGTAATGGCTGCCTTGTAGGCCGCTACATAGTTGCGGTCGTTGGCTGCCGCTGCACCTGACGAGGCATTGAAATCGGGCAACTTCTCGTCTTTACCCGGCGAGAGTAATTTGCGGTAACCTTCGATCATCAGTTTTTTGATCTCGGTGGTACGGGTTGTGGCCGGCTCCAGGTTGATAAAGATCTCGCCATAGGTAAGCGTCCATACCGGCTGGTCCTGTTCGTAATAAGCTTTGGCAGCGCTGTAATAATTCAGCGGAAAGCCAGGATCCACGCGGATGCCGGTATTCCAGGCCACAAGCGCGTCCTTGTCGTATTTCTCCGCATTCAGCATATTGCCCTTACTGTTGTACAAAACGCCCGAATTGGGAAATTTGCCCAGGCCTTCGTTCAACAGCTTTTTGGCTTTGCCCCGGTTGTTGAGCTTGGCTTCGATCACGCTGGCCAGTTGGTAGGTTTGCTCGTCGGCAACAGAAGAGCCCGTTACCGGGTCGATAATTTCTTTGGCTTTTTTAGCGTCGCCCGACAGGTAGTAGGCATAGGCCAGGTCGCGGCGCAGGGTTACTTCGCCCGGTGCCTGCCTTACCGCCTGGCTATACATCATGATCGCATTGGCATAGTCGCCCCGGTTCAGGTAGGTACGGGCATTTTCCTGCATACGCGCCACCTCGGGACTGAGGTCGTCCTGCGCTTTTGCATGATAGGTAGTAAAAACAAGCGTACCTGCCAGTAATATAGACGCTAATTTTATCATTCGAAAATAATCTGATTTAATGGTTGCAAATGTAAGTAAAAACGCGGAAGCCTTCTCTTTAGTGCTTCAGTATGGGGTGTCTTACAAATTCTTTTTGCCGGTCGAACAGGTAACGGTAGGTGGCCAGCTGCCGGGTACGCGTAGCACGTAAGGATCTGGCCACATTCAGCATCTTGGGGTTGAAGTCGCCGACCCACTGCATTTCGTAATCTTCGAACGGACTCTTATCGACCATGACCTGGGTACCCTCCACCACCATAAAGGCGTCGATACCTTTGCCCTGCCATTCGGGTACTACGCCAAATACCAGGCCCACCACGCCTTTGTTGTCCATCGTTTTTTTGAGCCAGAGGAATTTGAGCTTTTGCAGAAGACCGAACTTACCGTGCAGATGTTTAAAATACTGGTTCAGGTCGGGCAGGTTAAGCCAGCAGGCTATAGGCTCGTCTTTATAATAGGTAAACCAGGTAATGCGCTCGTCCATAACGGGCTTCATCGATTTAAAGATCTTGAGGGCCTGGCGTTCGTCGATCGTTTTACCCTCGCCATGACTGGCCCAGGCTTTGTTGTATACCGTGGCAAAGTCGCGGGCATATTTTTGCCAGTCTTTTTTGCGCAGCGGTTCCACCCGCAGGTTGTTGTCTTTGCGTAACTCGTTGCGCCGGGCAATCAGTTTTTCGTGAAAATCACAGGCGATCTTAAGGCCCATACATTCCTGGTAGAAGTACACCCGGAAGCCATAATTCGTAAAGAGCTCGTTGTAATAGGGCGGGTTATAGTTCATGGCATATAACGGTTCGCGGAAGCCCTCCGTTACCATGCCCCACCAGCGGTCGCGCTCGCCGAAATTGATCGGTCCGTCCATGGCCTCCATGCCTTCGGCACGCAGCCATTCGCGGCAGTGGTCAAGCATATAGTTTGCCGCCTGCTGGTCGTTGCTGCATTCAAAAAAACCGATGCCGCCTGTAGGCTGCGTTTGTTTGTACTTTTTATTGATAAAAGCCGCAACGCGGCCGATCACTTCTTTTTTATCATCCAATAAAAGCCAGCGGCTGCACTTGCCCTGCCGGAACGTCTTGTTCTTAACGGGATCGAAAACTTCTTCAATATCCTTGTCCAGCGGCTGTATCCAATTGGGATCACCTTTATAGATCTTTAGCGGCAGGTCGAGGAACTGGCGTACCTGCCGGGGGGAACTCACTTCTACTAGGCTGAAATTCATGCTGCAAATTTAATTTTTTGCAGCATACTAAATCCTAAATTATCCTTTAAGCCCCGGAGGCTGAGCAGGAGGCCCGAAATGACAGAAAAATTACAAACACCTCTTGGATAAGACTTTTTTTCGACACAGTCAAAAATAGACGGACCGGAAACCCGGGTTTTCCCGATTGTGAAAGGATTTTTCCCGATTGTGAAAGTGTAAGAAAATACGCGCTTCTACTTTTGCAGCGAAAACGTAAATATACCCCGTATCCCGAAAGACAGCCCCAAAACATGTTCCGGTTCTTACAATTTAAATCAACAGAATAATGAAAAAAACGTTTATGCTCTTTGGCTTGCTTTGCTCTTCCGCTCTTGTATTCGGACAGGCAGGCACGATCAAAGGTAAGATCATAAACAATGATGGCAGCCCAGCGGCCAACATTACCATATCGCTCGAAAACGAGGATACAGACGTTAACACGATTACCGACGAACACGGGAACTTTTCGATAGAGAGCGATGCCGGCAAATATAAAATGACCGTACATGCCGTAGGCTCCGCCACACGTACGATGACGGTAGAAGTAGGCGACGACCAGACCATCAATGTACCGGCAATAAGGCTTAAGGGTAACAATACCGAACTGAACGAAGTGGTGGTGGGCGCCGCCCGCCAGGGCTACAAAGCCGATAAAGTATCGAGCTCGTTAAGGCTGGAAACGCCGATACTGGAAACACCGCAAAACATACAGGTGATCACCAATAAGGTGATGGCCGACCAGCAGATTACCAGTATGGGGATGGGCTTGCTGCGCAATATCAGCGGCGCCACACAGCTCGAACACTGGGACAGCTATGTACGTGTAAATATGAGAGGCTCTCGTGCCTCGGCCTTCCGCAACGGTATGAATGTACTCTCGACCTGGGGCCCGCTTACCGAAGATATGAGCATGGTAGACCATGTTGAATTTGTAAAAGGCCCTGCAGGCTTTATGATGTCGAATGGCGAACCCAGCGGCATCTATAACGTAGTAACGAAAAAGCCGACCGGTGTAAACAGGGGAGAAGCGACGCTGACCCTGGGTAGCTTCGACTTTTACCGCGCGGCGGTGGACCTTGACGGTAAGCTGGATAAAACCGGCAAAGTATTGTACCGCCTTAACCTGATGGGACAAACCCAGAATTCCTTCCGCGATTATCAATACAATAACCGGATCAGCATTGCCCCGGTGATTACCTATAAGATAGATGATAAAACGAGTCTTACGGCCGAGTATAACTTCCAGTATGCGCGCATGTCGGATGTAGGCTCTTCCTATGTATTCTCGCCCAATGGTTACGGCGACCTGCCCCGCAACTTCACCACTGCGGAGTCGGGCCTGGATCCTACTATTGTCAAAGACCATAGCCTGTTCCTGTACCTGCACCATAAGATCAACAGCGACTGGAAACTGACTGCCCAGGCCGCTTATTTAAACTACAGCCAGCAGGGCTCATCCCTCTGGCCCAATTCGCTCGATGCCCAGGGCAATATGATCCGTTCGGTAGGTATCTGGGATGCCGCCAACGAATCCAAGTTTGGCCAGGTATACCTGAACGGCGATATACAGACCGGGCCCGTACACCACCGTATTCTTGCCGGCCTCGACCTCGGCGATAAAGAGTATATGGCCGACTGGGGCCAATCGCATGCCCTCGATAAAGAAGGTACTTTCTTTAATATTTATAAGCCGGTACACGGTACGCCATCCAATGGCTACCCGGTGTTTGACCGCAGCAGGAGCCTGCGCCAGCGTGCCGGCGGCAACCTGATCAACCAATCGTTTGCGGGGCTTTATGTACAGGATGAGATCGGCTTTTTCGAAAACAGGCTGCGTCTTACCCTGGCCGGCAGGTACACCTATGTTAAAGAATCGTCTTACGGCACTGTAGTAGATGCAAAGCGTTTCACGCCGCGTATCGGCCTCAGCGCTTCTATCGATAAGAATACTACGGCTTATGCCTTGTTCGATCAGTCTTTTGTACCGCAATCGGGCCTGCTGCGCAATGGCGATAAGCCCAAACCCATTACCGGTAACAATATAGAGCTGGGCCTGAAAAGGGACTGGATGGACGGACAATGGAATACGACCCTCTCGGTATACCGCATTCTTAAAAACAACCAGCTGATCGCCGACCCGGATACCACCAACAACCCGAACAATATCTATTCCCTGCAGGTAGGCCAGAGCCGTGCCTGGGGCGTGGAGTTCGACCTGCGCGGCGAGATTACCCGCGGCCTGAGCCTGATCCTGAACTATGCGTATACCGATTCCAGGATTACCAAGGACATTGTGCCGGCCAATATCGACAAATTGGTTCCCGGTTTCGCCAAACATGTATCCAATGCATGGCTCAGCTACCGCATTCCGGAAGGAGCGCTTAAAGGCCTGGGCTTTGCCGGTGGTTTCTCTTACCAGAAAGACCGCAGCACCTGGTCCTGGGATGCGACCAACCAGAAGAACCTGCCCGATTACTTCCGGCTCGATGGCGGCGTATCCTGGCAGAACGACCGGATGACCGTAGCCGTTAATGTGTTTAATATACTGGATAAATACCTGTACTCCGGTGCGCCATACGCCAGCTTCTATTATTACCAGGCCGAACCGCCGCGTAATTTCAGGGCAAGTATCGCTTACCGTTTTTAATGATTTTTTTTCTACGCTATGGTCGCCGGGCTCGCTCCTGGCGGCTATAGCTTTTTAAGGATAATACGATGAAAACTGCAGCTGTTGCCGCGAAGAAAAAGACGAAGTCGCCGTTTAAGAAAGTGGTGAGCTGGCTGCACCTGTGGCTGGGCCTTACCTCGGGCCTTATTGTATGCTTCCTGGGTTTGACAGGCTGTATACTTGCCTTTGAACGGGAAATAGAAGACGCTACCCAGCACTACCGTTTTGTAGAAACCCGGAAAACCCCGCTGATGGCGCCGTCCGAGCTGGAAACCATTGCGCTGAAACAACTGCCCGACAAGAAATTGCACAGCGTTTCCTACGAGCCGGGTAAGGCCAGTGTGGCCGTATTCTACAATGCCGAACCGCAATATTATTACCTCGTCTTCCTCGATCCTTATACGGGCAAAGTGCTTAAGGTAAGGGATATGAGCCAGGACTTTTTCCGGTTTATTATAGACGGGCATTTTTATCTCTGGCTGCCACCTGCCATCGGGCAGCCTATTGTGGCCAGCGCCACACTCATCTTCGTGGTGATGATCATTACCGGCATCATTTTATGGTGGCCCCGCAATAAAGCCGCGCGAAAACAACGGTTCTCCGTAAAGTTCAATGCCAAATGGCGCAGGACCAATTACGACCTGCATAACGTACTGGGTTTCTACATGAGCTGGGTCATTATCTTTATCGCCTTTACCGGCCTGGTATGGGGTTTTCAATGGTTTGCCAAAACCGTGTACTGGACTACCTCCGGCGGTAAAGAAGCCATCGCCTTTGAAGAAACCCTGTCGGATACGAGCAGCATGCAACGCCGTTCCACATTGCCCGCCATCGACCAGGTATGGCTCAATATGCGGCAGGAACAGCCTGCCTTTGCCGGCCTGATGGAAGTACATATACCGGAAAGCAAGGCATCCTCGATCGAGATTGCCCTGAATCCCGATAGCAGGACCTATTGGAAAGCCGATTACCGCTATTTCGACCAGTACTCGTTCAAAGAGTTATCCGTAAAACATGCCTTTGGCCGGTTGCAGGATACCAAAGTTGCCGATAAGCTGGTACGGATGAATTACGATATCCATGTAGGCGCTATTGCCGGTTTGCCGGGCAAGATACTGGCCTTCTGCGCCAGCCTGATCTGCGCCAGCCTGCCTGTTACCGGCTTCCTGATCTGGCGGGGCCGCAGGAAAAAATCGAAAAAAGGAAATGCCGTTCCGGCAAAGACCCGGGAAGTTACTGCGGCCTGATATTAAGGCAGGCGGGGAAACCCGAAAGATAATGCGATACCCGTATACCTTAAGCGGGTTTCGACGCCCGAGCCGGGTGTATGATAACTGTAAAGACTCTGTTCATGAAACAGGCGTATACCATAACGGCCACGCCAGACGTACGATAATTGCAGCTTAAGACCGGCATCAAAGAAATACTCCTGCGATATCTTCAGGTCGCGATCCGGTATAAGAACCGGTTGAATGGGCTCATCCCAACCGGATTCGGATAAGCCATTGGGCGAAAATATCCAGTTGTAGCCCTTTGTTACCCCGCGCAACATAAAACTATACACCATACCGCCACCGATAAAAAGGTCATGTTGTTTGCCGGCTTTTACACGCCAGGTCAGCATCAGCGGGATACCCAGGTAGTCGAGCTTTTTACGTAACCGGAACCGCAGGCCCCAGCCTGCATGATCGTTGAATAAAGTATCGTCATTGATCAGTCCCTTTACGGTGTAGGACAGCCCGGTTTCGATACCGATATGTTTACCGACAGGAATATGCAGCAGTACGGCGGCATTGGGTGTAACTATAAAGTTATTGCTGACCGCACTTTTAGTCGCCGATGCATACGGATAACCGCCCCCGGCATAAACGGCATATTGCACCTGTGCCCGCACTGAGGGCGCCGGCAGGGCACAACACAAAAAGACCATTGCGGTAAGCAGCGCTCGCATGATGAAAAGGGGAATAAGGTCTGTAAATATAAAGAAATAAGCATTACAGGTCACCGGACAAACTCCGGAATGCAGCGCCCAGCCAATCGGGCAGGTCGCCGGCAATGAGCGCTTCCTGTCCGGATGCGGCAGCTGCCAGGTCGCCGGCAAGGCCATGCAGGTATACGCCCAGCCGGGCAGCATCTGCCGGTGTATAGCCCTGGGCCAGCAAGGCGGTAAGGATACCGGTCAGTACATCGCCGCTGCCGCCGGTAGCCATGCCGGCATTGCCCGTGGTATTGTACCAGCAGGCGCCTGTAGGCAGCACCACAGCGGTATGATGGCCCTTAAGCACGATACAGATATTGTACTTCATGGCATTGGCCCGCGCCAGTTCTACCTGGAGCATGGAGTCGGGCGCCTTGCCAAACAGGCGTTCAAACTCCCTGGGATGTGGTGTGATAATGGTATGCGCCGGCAAAAGATGCAACATATCCTTTTCGGCTGCAACCAGGTTGAGTGCATCGGCATCGAGCACCAGGCTGCCATTGGCCGAACGGATATACCGCAGCAGGGCAGCGCCCGTTTCCGGGGCCTGGCCCATACCCGGACCGATACCCAGCACCGCTTTATCTTCGGCTTTAATTTTTTCGACTACTTCTTTACCGGCCGCTATAAACATGGCTTCCGGGTTGAGCACCTGCAGGATGGTATTGCCGGTTTCGGGGGCCGCGGTAAAAACCAGGCCCGCCCCGCTTCGCAGTGCGGCACGGGTGCTCAGGGCTATAGCGCCCATTTTACCATAACTGCCGCCTACCAGTTGTACTTTACCAAAACTGCCTTTGTGCCCGAAGGGATTCCTGGGCTTATACAGCGCTGCAGCCGTTGCAGCACCGGTCGTATAATATTGGGTATGGGTAGCGGTTATATACTGCGTGCTCAGCCCGATATCGAGCAGGTGTACGGCGCCGGTATGGACCGCTGCCTCGGGATGGAGAAAGCTGCGTTTATAAAACTGGAAGCTGAGGGTGTATTGCGCCCGGATCACCGCGGCCTCCGGCTCCGGCAGGCTGTCGGCGGGTAAGCCGCTGGGCGTGTCGATGGCAATAACGGTATTGCTCAAGGCATTGAGCTCCTGCACAAAAGATGCCGGCCAGTCTTCGAGCGGTCGGTTCAGGCCTGTGCCGAATAATGCATCGATGACCAGGATGTCTTCGGATAAGGTGCTCAGGTATTGCCCAGGCTCCAGGATCCTGATGTTTTCGGGCATCAGCTGGTGCAGCAGGGTCAGGTTATGAGCGGCATCGGGCGAAAACTGGGCCGCATGCCGCAGGACCACGGCCCTGGCGGGGTAGCCCTGTTGTAACAGGATGCGGGTAAGCGCCAACCCGTCGCCGCCGTTATTGCCCATACCGCAAACGACTAGTACGGGGGTATGATTACTGTAATGTTGCTGTAGCCAGGAGGCACAGGCGTTAGCCGCCCGCTCCATCAGATCAGCGGAAGTTATGCCTTCTTCCTGAATGGTGAAGGCGTCGCATTCCCTGATCTGGCGGGCGGTAAATATTTTCAAGGCTTCAGTTTTTTATTCGAAAACAGCAAGATAATATTGTTTTTTACCTTTTTGAATCAGCGTATAACGGTCATTCAGCAGGTGCTCTTCTTTCAGCAGTACGGCAGCATCTTCCACTTTCTCTTTATTGATGCTGATGCCGCCCGATTGCAGCATTTTGCGGGCTTCGCCTTTGGAGCTGAAAACACCGGTATCTGCCAGGAACTGCACAAAATCGACGCCTTCTTTCAGCGATGCGCGTGAAAAGGTAACCTGGGGCACGCCTTCCATTACTTCGAGCAATTGTTTTTCGTCGAGGGTGGCCAGGGCTTCGGTAGTCGATTTACCAAAAAGGATATCGCTGGCCTGCTGTGCAAAATGCAGGTCTTCGGCACTGTGTACGAGCGTCGTCACCTCCTCGGCCAGCTTCTTTTGCAGGGCGCGCAGGTGCGGGGCAGCTTCGTGTTCCTGTACCAGGGCCTCTATTTCATCGATCGGCAGGAAGGTAAATAAACGGATCAGGTTTTTGGCGTCCTCGTCGGTTACTTTAAGCCAGTACTGGTAGAACTGGTAAGGCGAGGTTTTCTCGCGGTCCAGCCAGATATTACCGGATTCTGTTTTACCGAATTTACCGCCATCGGCTTTTTTCAGCAGGGGGCAGGTAAAGGCAAAGGCTTCGCTGCCGCCCTTACGGCGTATCAGTTCGGTACCGGTTACGATATTGCCCCATTGGTCGCCGCCGCCAAACTGCAGTTTAATATTTTTATGCTGGTTCAGGTAATAGAAATCGTAACCCTGGATGAGCTGGTAGCTGAATTCGGTAAATGAAAGACCGTATTCCAGTCTTTTCTGTACCGAATCTTTGGCCATCATATAATTAACGGTAATGTGCTTGCCCACATCGCGGATAAAATCGAGGAAGGAAAAATCCTTGAACCAGTCGTGGTTGTTGACCAGTTCTGCGGCATTGGGTTTTGCGGCGTCGAAATCCAGGAATTTCTGTAACTGTTTCCGGATGCCGGTAATATTGCGTTGTAAAGTATCGTTGTCCAGCAGGTTGCGCTCGGCCGATTTCCCGGTCGGATCGCCGATCATGCCGGTAGCGCCGCCAATAAGGGCATAGGGTTTGTGCCCTGCGCGTTGCATGTGCATTAATAATATAATCGGCAGCATACTGCCGATATGCAGGCTGTCCGCTGTAGGGTCGAAGCCCACATAACCCGAAGTCATCTCTTTCGCTAATTGTTCCTCTGTACCCGGAATAATGTCTTGTAGTAATCCTCGTTGCTGTAGTTCGGGAATAAAATTCTTTACCACGATTGTAAATGCTGATTTTAATGAATGAAGACGGATCAGGAATGCGGAAATGCCGACCCGGTTGCAAATGTAACAAAATGGCAAGATTTTTGATCTAAATCTGTTTCAAAAGTTAAGATTTTCCTAACTTCGTTGCAGGTTACTTGATTTACGGGTTGTAATGTTTAAACGCTTTGTGAACCAATATCCAACGAATAAGCCGCGTTAACCTTAAGTTAATCAAAAACGGCTATTTTTGCGCCAGCTATAAAGCTACACTATGAGAAAATTTGGACTCGTTTTTTTATTATCCTGTTTTTCCCTCACCACCCGCGCCCAAAGCCGGATTTATGTGAATGAATACCTCAATATCGGGGTAGGGGCCAGGGGATTGAGTATGGCGGGGGCTACGGCCGCTTCCACTTCCGATGTGTATTCAGGTTACTGGAACCCCGCCGGCCTGATGAAGGTGGATGCGGATTACCAGGCAGGCCTGATGCATGCCGAGTACTTTGCCGGTATCTTCAAATACGATTATGGTTCCGTAGCTGTTCCTTTAAAAAAGAAGGACAGGGCCCTGGGCATCACCTTTATCCGTTTTGCCACCGACAATATTCCTTATACGCTCGATTATGTACAGCCCGATGGTTCGTTTAACGAAAGCAAGCTGAAAGGATTCTCGGCCGGCGACTACGCCGTGCTGCTTTCCTATGCGCAAAAGCTGAACTGGTTCAAAAAGAATAAAGACCTCCACACCCGTATCGGCGCCAGCGGTAAGATCCTGTACCGCAATGTGGGCAGTATGGCCAATGCCTGGGGTTTCGGCCTCGACCTGGGGCTGCAGGTAGATTATAAACAATGGATCTTCGGGCTTACCGCGAAAGATATTACCACCAGTTATACGGCATGGAGCTTTCACCTGACCGATGAGGAGAAGAAAATCTTCGACGCCACTAAAAACGAAATACCCATCAAGTCTTACGAGGTTATGCTGCCCCGCTTCAACTTCGGCATTGCCCGTAACTTTATGAAAGCCGGTAAAGATATCCAGGTACTGGCCGAACTCGGGTTCGACGTTACGACCGATGGTAAACGTACTACCCTGGTTTCATCCAAACCCATCAGTATCGACCCGAGACTGGGTGTAGAGGCCAGCTATAAAAACTCCATTTTTGTACGGGCCGGCATCGGTAACTTCTACCGGGCGCTCGATAATGCGGACACCACCAATACCAAAAAATATACCGTATTCCAGCCTTCTGTAGGGGTAGGGTTTAAGGTGAAGAGCTTTTCCGTAGACTATGCGTTTACCAGTTTGCAAATGCAGGACAACCCGCTGATGTCTCACGTGATTTCCATCCGCCTGGATATCTACAAAGCCAGGAAACAGGCCGCTGCAGACAGCAGGCCCCCGGCCAGGACGGTAGCTCCGGAACCTGCTAAACAGCAGTAAACTGCCCTTCATCATTAAAAATAGAAAACAGAAATGAAGCATATATTATACAAATCATTGCTGGCTGCCACATTGGCCCTGGTACTGAACGGGCTGGTTACAGCGCCCGCGCATGCGCAGCCTTACGGTAACGAATGGATCAAATTCAGCAATACCTATTATAAATTTAAAATAGCGCGGGAGGGCATCTACCGCATCAGTAAAACACAGCTCGATGCCCTGGGTATGTCGGCTGTAACCGGCAACCAGTTTGCTATTTTCCGCGAAGGCCAGGAAGTGCCGGTTTATACTTCCACCAGCGGCGTATTCGGTAGCAGCGATTTTATCGAATTCTATGCCACCAAGGCGGATGGCAAGATCGATACCGATCTTTATCCCGATCCCGGTTTCCAGCCCAATAAAGATCTTAACCTGATCTCGGATACCGCCTATTACTTCCTTACCTACGACAACACGACCCATCAACGCCTGCAACAGGTAAATGCCGCAATACCGGTGCCCGCGCCGGCTGCAGCTCCGTATTGCTGGGCGGTATCCCGTCCTACCGAAAACATCAGGAGCTCTTTTAACGACGGACAGACCAATATCAGCAGCGATTACTTCTATGCCGCCGACTACGACCTGGGCGAAGGCTGGGCCTACCCCGATTTAAAACCGGTGCATACGCTTAACGTCCCAGTATCCCAGGTGTATAACGCAGGCCCTAATGCATCGCTTTCCTTTACCATGTCGGGCCATACTATCGCTGTCAACCAGCATTTGTTTAATGTAAGGGTGAACAGTACCAGTGTTTTCGATAGTACCGTATACGGCTTCAACATGGTAAAACGCAGTGTGAATATCTCCACGGGTTTGCTTAACGATCCGAATACTACGGTTACTTTAACCGATGCAGCCAGTGGACCGGCCAATAAATACGTAATGGAGGTTTCCATCCGCTACCCGCGGACCTATAATTTTGCCGGTAGCCTGAGCACGCTTGCCGCATTCCAGGTTCCGGCTGCAGAACGTTATCTCGAGATCTCGGGCTTCAATACCGGCGGACAGGCCCCAAGGCTGATCGACCGTACCAACAGCAGGGTTTATAACGGTGTGTTAGACGGTGGCCTGGTTAAGTTCTATCTCGATAACTCCTTTGCCGACCGCGATCTGCTGCTGGTAAGCGCCGGTACCATCGGGGCTGTAAACAATTTACAACCCGTTACCTTCCGTAACTACAGCAATAGCAATAACCAGGGTGATTATATTATCCTCAGTCATAAAAATTATATCAATGCTACACCGAACTACCTGAACGATTTCAAGAGTTACAGGAGCAGCGCCAACGGGGGCAGCCACAGCCCGGTTATTGTCGACGTAACGGAACTGTACGACCAGTTTGGCTTCGGCTTTGAATACCACCCGATGAGCGTTCGTAAGTTTATTAAATATGCCAGCGACAACTGGGGCACCAAACCGAGCTACCTGTTTATTGTGGGCAAGGGTATTGTTTACAACGCCTATGCCGCTTACCAGCAAAATGCCGCCCAGTACTCTTATTCACCGGTGCCCACCTGGGGCGACCCGGGTTCCGACAACCTTTTTTCCAGCTTTAATAATGACAATAAGCCCATACTTGCCACAGGCAGGTTCTCGGCATGGAGCAATGCCGAGATCGGCGGTTACCTGAATAAGGTAAAACTTTATGAAGGTGCCATGCGGCCGGCAACACTGCCTACCGTTGCTTCCGAATTCTGGAAGAAAAAAGGGCTCAACATTGCCGGTTCGTCCAACCAGAGCCTGCAGGTTACCTTGTTGAACTCCCTGCAGGGATGTAAAGACATTTACGAGGATACCCTTGTAGGCGGTATCGTAACTACGATCGCTAAATCGACAACCGACCCGGTAGACCAGGAGCATAGCAATGCCGTAGATTCGCTGGTAAATAAAGGCGTAGGTAACCTTACCTTTTATGGCCACGCTTCCTCCACGGGCTTCGACTTCAACCTGAATACACCGGATAATTATAATTCAACGCCGCGGTTCATGACCTTCTTTGCCTATGGCTGTAACGTAGGTCATATCTTTACGCTGGATACGGTTAAGACCATCAGTGAGAACTACCTGGTTTCCGAAAAAGGCGGCTCCATTATGATGATCGCCGGAGATAATACCGGCTGGACCACTGTGCTGCACCCTTATATGCAAAACCTGATGCGCAGCATCTCTTACCGCGACTATGGTAAAACACTGGGGCAGCAATACCGGAAGAATATCGAATACCTGCAGAATAATTTCGGTGGCGCATTTGTGGATGTACATACCCAATGTCTCGTTTACCAGGGCGACCCTGCACTCTATATGTTCAACCCGGAGCAAAGGGACTATGCCGTAGAAGAAGCCGGGCTTTCGGCCAACCCGGCCAATGTAACCACAGCATTGGATTCGTTTACCCTCAAAGCCGTGCTGTACAACCTCGGTAAAGCCGAGCGCGATACGGTACTGGTACGCTTGGAGCATGTACGCCAGGGCAGCGGTGCGGTAGCTTATACCGATACCTTACGCGTGGCCAACCTGCTTAATACCGACACCGTTTACTTCCGCGTACCCGTTAACCCCAACCTGGATATCGGTTTAAATAAATATACGGTCAAGATCGATGCCAATGACCGCTACGACGAGGTATCGGAGCAGAACAATGCAGCTACCCTGCAACTCTTTATCTATTCGGAAAACCTGGTACCGGTATACCCGCACGAGTTTGCGATCGTACATGATCAGAATACCACATTAAAGGCCTCTACGCTGAACGCATTTGCCCGTAATATGCGTTACAAACTGGAAATAGATACGACCGAAACCTTCGACAGCCCGCTGAAACTGGCTACCCAGATTACCAGTTCCGGGGGCATCATAAAATGGAAGCCCAATATTACCTATAGAGACAGCGTGGTCTACTACTGGCGTGCTGCGCCGGACACCCTGATCAACGGGGTCAACAGCTGGTCTTCCAGTTCCTTTATCTACCTGGCCAACGGCTCGGATGGCTGGAACCAGTCGCACTACTACCAATATAAAAGGAACCAGTTAACCGGTATTAAACTGCTGGAGACAACGAGGAAGTTCAGGTTTAACCCCCTGGTTAACACCTTCAAAATCGAAAACAAAACGATCTATTCCCCGGCTAACGATTACTCCAATGTAAGGCAGTCGCTCAACGACCTTGTGCTCGACAACTGGGGATGTGCCTTTAACGGCTCTGTACAGATCCTGGTTATCGACTCGGTATCGGGACAACCCTGGACCAATACCCTGGCGGGCTCCGCACACTCGCAGCCAACCTGTAGCGGCAACCCTAACCTGAAACGTTACCAGTACGAATTCTCTACCGGTACGCTTGAATCTCGGAACTACGCCAAGCGCTTTATCGATTCGGTGCCGAACGGTAATTATATCATGATCAAAAACCTGATCTACGATCCGATCTGGAACGGACAAACTGCGGCACAATGGAAAGATGATGAACTGGTGAACGGTACGGGCAATTCGTTGTACCATACGATCAAGAACCTTGGCTTCAACCAGATCGATTCTTTTGTCAATGTCAAAAAAGTATTTGCCTTCTTCCGTAAAAAAGGAGACAATACGTATCCCGTATACCAGTCGGTAAGTCCGGATGAAGTAACGAAGATCACGATGGACAATATTACGTTCTTAAGTTACCCGGATACCGGTATGATGGAAAGCACCATCGTAGGACCGGCGCTGGAATGGAAAAACCTGATCTGGCAGACTTCACCTACCGACAATGCACCGCAGTTCGACTCTCCCTACGTGCAGATTTATGGTATCACTGCGCAGAATGCTGAGAACCTCCTGTATTCGGGCCTGGCCCGCGATACTTCGCTGTCCTTTATTTCGGCCAACCAATACCCGAGGTTGAAATTAAATTGGTACAGCGTGGATAACATCGTACGTACCAGTCCGTACCTCAACTACTGGCGCGTGTTGTATAAACCTGTGCCCGAGGCCGCACTCAATGCCAATGCTCATTTCGAATACCAGGATTCACTCACTGCAGGACAACGGGGCAAACTCCGGATCGCCATCGAAAACCTGACCGCAATTCCTATGGATAGTATGCTTGTGCGTTATAAAATGATCGATGCGAACAATACCACCCATGTGCTGGCCAATAAGAAATACAAGAAACTGTTGGGCAACGATACGCTTATTGCCGACCTGGATTTCGATCCGCTCAATTATTCCGGCAATAACTTCCTCTTTATCGAGGCCAACCCGGATAATAACCAGCCCGAGCAATACCATCCCAACAACCTGGGTTACCTGAACTTCTATATGGCCTCGGACCGGCGCAGCCCGCTGCTCGACGTAACCTTCGACGGGGTGCATATCCTGGATAAGGATATCGTTTCGGCCAAGCCACTGATCAAAGTATTGCTCCGCGATGAGAATAAATACATGCCGTTGAACGATACCGCGCTGATGCGGGTGCAGTTACTGCGGCCCGGCAGCAGTACACCGCAAAATATACCGGTCGACGGCAACATCTGCAGGTTTTACCCGGCTGCAGATACCGGGGTAAGCGCCAAGAACGAGGCCAGGATCGAATACCGTCCCGAATTGCTGGAAGATGGTGTATACCGGCTCGTGGTTACCGGCAAGGATAAAGTGGGCAATAATGCAGGCGGTACCGGTGGCGCCGGCACCAATGCTTCGATGTATGAAGTTAACTTTACCATCGAGAACAAACCCTCTATTACCAATGTGCTGAACTACCCGAATCCCTTCTCCACATCGACGCAGTTTATCTTTACCATGACGGGTTCGGAAATACCCTCCCAGTTCAAGATCCAGATCATTACGGTAACGGGTAAAGTGGTGCGGGAGATCAAAAAGTATGAATTGGGCGACCTGCATATCGGACGCAATATCACCGATTATCGCTGGGATGGTAAAGACGAATACGGGCAGACACTGGGTAACGGCGTGTACCTGTACCGTGTGATCACTTCGATAAGAGGAGAAGGCATAGAGCAGAGAAAGAATGCAGCCGTCGATAAATATTTTAAAAACGGCTACGGAAAATTGTATATCATGCGATAGATTTTCGTTGTACATTCGTTGCGTAATTTTTCATTTAACCTCGTAGTTTTTATTAACTACGAGGTTTTTAAATTCAAAAAATACCGCAACCTCTGATGAAAAGGATCTTTTCTTTTTTAATGCTTTCCATATCGGGAACGGCGTTATGTGCGCAACAGTTCCGCCCGATGTCTTCCACCCAGATTTACGATAAGGTACAGCAGTTAAACGTATTGGGTACCGTTATGTATATGGCGGCGCACCCCGATGATGAAAACACCAGGCTGATCTCTTACCTCGTCCACCACGATCATATCCGTACCGTTTACCTGTCGCTTACCCGCGGCGATGGCGGTCAGAATATACTGGGCAACGAACAGGGCAGTACCCTGGGCCTTATCCGTACCCACGAATTGCTGGAGGCCCGTAAGATAGACGGCGCCGAGCAATTGTTTACCCACGTTATCGATTTCGGTTATACCAAATCTCCCGAAGAAACCTTTAAGTTCTGGAACCGCGAGCAGTTGATCAAAGATGTTACTGCCGCCTTCCAGCAATATAAACCCGATGTGATCATCTGCCGTTTCCCGACCACGGGCGAAGGCGGGCACGGACAACATACCGTTTCGGCGATCATAGCCGGCGATGTATATAAACGCATCGAAGAACAGAAAACCTCGGGCAAAGGTCCTGCAGACCTGTGGCAACCCACGCGCCTGTTGTTTAACTCCTTCCGTTTCGGCGACCGCAATACCACCAGCGAAGACCAGTTCAAACTACCCATTAACCAGTACGAATCCTTACTGGGCGAGGGTTATGGCGAAATGGCCGGCCGCAGCCGCAGCGTACACAAAAGCCAGGGCGCCGGTACACCGCAAAGCGTAGGTATTACCAACGAGTACTTTAAACTGATAGCCGGTAAACCGGTAAGCACCTCTTTATACGACAATATAGACCTGAGCTGGAACAGGGTAGGGCGTAAAGAAATAGGCGCTGCCATCCAGCAACTGATCAGCAACTTTGCCTTCGTCGATCCTTCGCGCAATATACCGGCACTGCTGGCTATCCGCAAACAGATAGAGACGGTAAAGGATCCCTTCTGGAAAGCCCAGAAGCTGCAGGAGATCGACGAGATCATCCTCTCTGCTTCTGGCATCATGGCCGAGGCCCTTATCGATAATCCCGACGCTACTCCCGGCAGCAAAATACCGCTTACGCTTAACCTGATCAGCAGGAGCCAGACCCCGGTTACGGTAACGCATATAGCCTTACAACAGGATGGTAATACCGTGCAGGCGCCGCTTAACATGGCTTTCGACTCGCTGTACAAGATACCCGTACCCGCAACCATAAGCAACAACGAAGCGCTTACCGAACCTTATTGGCTGCAGCAAAGCGCACAGACCGGCGCTTACCAGTACGATGCCGCTTATGCCGGTGCACCGGAAGGCGCCAATAAACTGGTAGTATCCGTTGGCGTACAGATAGGCGGACAGCCCTTTAGCTTCAGCGTTCCTGTTTCGTATAAAGTATTGGACCCGGTAAGGGGCGATGTGGTGGAGCGGCTGCATATCGTACCTGCCGTATCGGTAGAACCTTACCATACGCTTTTCGTATTTGAAAAAGACAAACCGCAACAGGCCTTTATCAAGCTGAAAACCTTTAAGGATATCAGCAGCGCGGCCCTGAAAGTAAGTTATGGCGCACAGGCTTTGACCACCCTGCAACTGGCTGCGCTTAAAGCCGGTACAGATACCCTGATCCCGGTAACCGTGCCCACAACGGCGCTGCAGGCTGCCGGTACGGATAGCTATATCGCCTTTAGCGTAACTGCCGATGGCAAAACCTACGACCGCGGCCGGCATATGATCCGGTATACCCATATACCCGAACTACAGTATTTTACCGATGCCCGTATGAAGGTAGTACGTAAAGACTGGCAGGTGGCCATTAAAAAGGTAGGATATATCGAAGGGGCAGGTGATTATGTAGATGCCGTGCTGAACCTCTGCGGTCTGAATGTAGAACGTATACCGGCAGGCGCGGTAAACAACCAGGGCTACCTGGATAATTTCGAAGCCATCGTGATCGGTATCCGCGCCTACAACACTCAAAGCCAGATCAGCTCCTGGATGCCTGCATTGATGCGGTATGTGGAGCAGGGCGGTACACTTATTGTACAATACAATACCAACCAGAACCTGATGACCACCAAGTTTGGCCCTTATCCCTTTAAGATATCGCGCGACCGCGTAACGGAAGAGGATGCCAAAGTAACCTTTACCGACCCGGCTTCACCACTGCTGCTGTTCCCCAACAAGATCGGTACGCAGGACTTTGATAACTGGGTACAGGAACGGGGCGTCTATTATCCCTCCGATTGGGATGCTCATTACAAAACCATGTTGTCGATGCACGATACCGACGAGAAGCCCCTGGACGGCGCCATCCTCCAGGCCGCTTATGGCAAAGGCCAGTTTATCTATACCTCGCTCGCCTTTTTCCGCCAGTTGCCCGCCGGCAATACCGGCGCCATCAGGCTCATGATGAACCTGCTTTCGGCAGGGAAAGGGAAGTAGTATTGGGATGTTAGATATTAGATGTGAGATGTGAGATATTAGATATTAGATGTTAGTATTGAGATAGCAGAAATGGGTATTGCACACCGGGTTTATCCGTACGCAATACCCATTTTTATTATTTGAAACCCGATAATAGAATAGCGCTCCAACAAAGCCAGCTACAGGAGGGAGTACCTGTAGCTTGTCCATTTTAATTAGTCCTATGTCATCCTGAGCCAAGCGAAGGATCTTAACTAAGGGAGCCGCCGATGCGACAAAGGTTTAAGTTGTTCTCATTTATTACAGACGAAACATGTATTACGCAACAGGACATCAACCCTCTAATACAATCACTCCAACAAAGCCAGCTAACGGATGAGATCCTTCGCTGTGCTCAGGATGACAATCGTCCTCCTGATACTTGATACTTGGTACTTGATACTAAAAAAATGCCCCCCTTCGCTACGCTCCCGATGACAATAACCCTCTAACACAATCACTCCGTTAAAGCCAGCTAACCGGTGAGATCCTTCGCTAGACTCAGGATGACAATCGTCCTCTTAATACGTAGCACTCCGTTAAAGCCAGCTAATTGATGAGATCCTTCGCTAGACTCAGGATGACAATCGTCCTCTTAATACGTAGCACTCCAACAAAGCCAGCTAATTGATGAGATCCTTCGCTGCGCTCAGGATGACACCTTTCCTCCTGATGCTTGATATTTAATATCTAACATCTAATATCTCACATCTCAATACTAATTACACCCCATTCAAAAACTCCGTAAACGCGCGCATAGCCGCGCCACGGTGACTGATCTTGTTTTTTTCTTCCAGGGGAATTTCAGCAAAGGTCAGGGCCCAGCCTTCGGGTACGAACAGCGGATCGTAACCGAAGCCCCCCTCGCCGCGGGCTATAGCCTGTACGGTACCGGCGCAGCGGCCTTCGAAATAATGGGGCTTGCCCTGTAGCATAAGACAGATAACCGACTGGTAATAGGCATAATGGTCCGAAATACCCACCAGTGCACGGACCAGTTTTTCGTTGTTGGCTGCATCATTAGTCGGTTCGCCTGCATAACGGGCGCTGTATACGCCCGGCGCGCCGTTGAGGGCCGGCACTACCAGGCCGCTATCCTCGGCAAAGCAATCCAGTCCCGTCTTCCGGTATACATAATCCGCTTTGGACCAGGCATTTTTTTCAAAAGTATCATAGGGTTCCGGCAG
Source organism: Taibaiella chishuiensis (assembly GCF_003014535.1). Taxonomy (GTDB): domain Bacteria; phylum Bacteroidota; class Bacteroidia; order Chitinophagales; family Chitinophagaceae; genus Taibaiella; species Taibaiella chishuiensis. Next base: position 154,765 of record NZ_PYGD01000010.1, read on the forward strand.
CTCTTCCCATACACCCGCTTCCTTCAGCGTCATCAATTCCATATCCCTGCGGATCATAGACTGTACCTCTTTTAATTTGCCCTGGTTATTGGAAGCGAAAATAAGTTTCATAAATGCTATTGATGATTGTTTTAACCGATAAAATGTGGCTTAAGCGCCTGCTGCCATAAATCGTTCTTGACCTGTTGGTTTTGCATCACGTCGGATATGGCATAGGTCTTTATCCAGGAGCGCCCGTCAAAACCGGTTACCCGGTTGAACGGCAGGTGAATACCGAGTCCCAGCGCTTCTTCGGACATACCAAAAAGCAAGACATGTTTTACCTGCTCCAACTCCCTGAAATCCAGCCAGGTATTATCGCCCGTTATAATCGCGTACTGTTCGGGCTGTAAAGCACACGCTTTAAGTATTTTATGTAATTGAACTTCTTCTGCATCCCGGTTGTTATAAGCGGGAATAAACAGCAGCACAGAAACAGTTAGTAATTGCTCACTAATATTTTTTTGAGCATCGTTTTTGGACACAATTATTTTTCTATCAGAAAAAAGAATATCTAAAAAACGCTCATTTATTAAATTTAACATCGACATATTACCGGGATCTGTTTTATGAAAGACGAAACGACAAAAATATTTCGTTCCTTTGCAGCGCAAAGATAATACTGTTGGTTTTGTGAAGACTGGAATTTTAATAATCAATGTAAATCAATTCATTCTATGAGTGTAAGTACGCTTAATGTTACTATCCGTCAAACGGAGAACAGCAGGATCCATCCACTTGAAAAAGACAAACTCGTATTCGGTAAAGAATATTCAGATCACATGCTTGTATGTGATTATGTAGATGGAGCGTGGCAAACGCCCGAAATCATTCCTTATGGCGATTTCAGCTTAAGCCCGGCTACCTCTTTCATGCACTATGGCCAGGCTATTTTCGAAGGTGTTAAAGCATACCGTCAGCCCGATGGCTCTGTAGCCATTTTCAGGCCTATCGATAACTGGAAACGTATGAATGTATCTGCACACCGTATGGGTATGCCTGATATCCCGGAAGAGATCTTTATGGAAGGCCTGCGCCAGCTCATCGAACTCGATGCAGCCTGGGTACCTAACGATGCCGAAACTTCGCTTTATATCCGCCCGTTCATGATCGCTATGGACGAATTTATCGGCGTACGTTCTTCAGAAACTTACCGTTTCGCGATCATTACCAGCCCTGCCGGCGCTTACTATAACAAACCCGTACGCATTTATGTACAGGACAAATATGTACGTGCTGCCAAAGGTGGTATCGGTTACACTAAAGCTGCCGGTAACTACGGCGCGAGCATGCTGCCCGCTGCAGAAGTAAAGAAAATGGGTTATGACCAGAACCTCTGGACAGATGCCGTAGAAAATAAATATGTACAGGAGATCGGTACCATGAACGTGTTCTTCATCGTTGATGGCGTGGCCCTTACTCCTGATCTGAACAGCGGTACCATCCTGGCCGGCGTTACCCGCGACAGTATCATTACCCTGCTTAAAGAAAACGGTATCCCGGTTGAAGAACGCCCGATCAGCATCGACGAACTGATCGCTGCGCAGAAAGACGGTCGCCTGCAGGAAGCCTTCGGTAGCGGTACAGCGGCTTCTATGTCGTTTATTGCCGACCTTACCTATAAAGAGGAAACCCTGCACCTGCCGGATGTAAACACCTGGATCATTTCTCCTAAAATCAAAAAACAGCTCGACGAGATCCGTTACGGTCATGTAGCAGACAACCACGGCTGGAGATTCAAAGTATAATCCGTATACCGGGTAAATGAAAGGCGATGCATTTTGCATCGCTTTTTTTTGTACCGTTAACAGCGGGTTAAGGGCATTGGTCCCGGTAGCGCAATTAAGAGTTTGTTGACAATCCACGGTCTATCTTTGCCACATGAAAAAATGCATTCCCGTTTTACTCCTCATACTTACCCTGTTTACCACCCGGCAGTCCTTTGCCCAGAAGAGCATTCCAGCTTATGATTCAAAGTCTTTCCTGGAGCGGGTTTCCAACCCGGATACCCTGTATATCGTTAACTTCTGGGCTACCTGGTGTATACCCTGCGTTAAGGAATTGCCGGCTTTCGATATCATACACGACCTGTACAAAGGCAAACCGGTAAAGGTTTTGCTGATGAGCTTCGACTTCAGGGAGCAATACCCCGCAAAGCTCGAATCCTGGGTAAAAAAGAAAAAAATCCATAGCGAAGTAGCCTGGTTCAGCGAAAGCAATCCCAACGACTATATTCCCAAAATAGCGCCGGAATGGGAAGGCGCATTGCCCGCTACCTTGCTCATCAATAACAGTACCGGCAAGCGCGAGGTGCTGGGCCGCGAGATCACGGCCGATGAACTCAAACAATGGATAGCAACGCAGCCCGGCAGTCGTTGATCTCCTCCTTACGTGGCGCGGTATTGCTGCGATCGCGCTGTTTACCATCCGGTTAAAATTCATCAAAGCCATGCTGTAATTCGGAAAGCTGTACTGTTTTCCGTAATTTTGACGTCTATGCGTAATATAAAAATCATAGAAGTACGTTCCGAAATAGGTGCAGGTACCCGGGGCGCAAGCCTGGGTGTCGATGCCATTAAAATAGCTGCCCTCGACTTTATGAGCAGCCTGTTTGTAAATATTCCAACCGAAGTTATTCCCGACGAGAACCGCCTGCTCTACGAACCCGTAGAGTCGCCTTATGCCAAAAGGATAAAAGGGGTGTATACCATGTACGAAAGGGTAGCCCAGTCGGTAAACGAAACCCTGAAGTCGGGCCTGTTCCCTATCGTGCTGGCCGGCGACCACAGCACCGGCGGCGGTACCATTGCCGGTATTAAGATGGCCAAACCTAAAGGCCGTCTCGGTGTGATCTGGATCGACGCCCATGCCGATATGCACTCGCCTTATACCACACCATCGGGCAATATGCACGGCATGCCCCTGGCCGCTTCCCTGGCCGAGGACAACGAAGAAAACAAAACCCATAAGGTAGATGCCACTACGACAGACTGGTGGAATAAACTGAAAAATATCGGTAAGATCAGCCCGAAAATATTACCGCAGGACCTGGTATTTATCGCGCTGCGTGATTACGAAAAAGAAGAAGAAGCCATACTGCGCAAGCACAACATTAAAGTGATACCCGTACAGGAAGTGCGTAAAAAAGGCGTGGAGAACGTGGTACGGCAAACCTTGCTGCACCTCAGCAACTGCGAAGATATCTATGTTTCGTTCGATGTAGACAGTATGGACAGTTCCATATCCCGCGGCACCGGTACCCCGGTAAGCAACGGGCTGCGCGAGCGCGAGGCCGAGGATCTTGTGGCTTCCTTTATGCAGAACCATAAGATCTGCTGCTTCGAGATTACCGAAGTAAACCCGACACTCGATAAAGAAAACCTGATGGCGGAGATCGCCTTTAATATCCTGCAACGCAGCGTAAACCTGCTGCTTGTAAACTAAGAAGACCTGTGGATGCGGGTTTCCGGCCCGACGCTACTTTTACCTGATCGCTATGAAGACTTTTGATGTACCGGTTCATTATCGCAGTCCGCTGGTAACTGCCATTAAGAACAAAAGGCGTGCAGCAGATAAGCTGAAAAAAGATTTTAGCCCGACCGTATTACCGATCGGCAACCTCGAGATTATACTGGCGCGCCATTTCGGCTTTTGCTATGGCGTCGAGAACGCGATCGAGATCGCTTTCCGTGCAGTGACCGAAAACCCCGGCAAGCGTATTTTCCTGCTTAGCGAAATGATTCATAACCCTCAGGTAAATGCCGACCTGGTTGCCGAAGGCGTACAGTTTATTATGGACACCTATGGCAATCACCTGATCAGCTGGGATGAGCTGCAGGAGGAGGATATCGTTATCATACCGGCATTCGGCACCACGCTCGAGATCGAACGGATCCTGCAGGAAAAACGCATAGAACCTACCCGTTATAATACTACCTGTCCCTTTGTAGAAAAAGTATGGAACCGGAGCGAGAAGATCGGTAAAGACGGGTATACCATTATCGTACATGGTAAGCCCAAACACGAAGAAACCCGCGCCACCTTTTCACACAGCGAAGCCCATACCCATACCGTAATCGTAAAAGATATGAAAGAAGCAGAACGCCTGGCCCGGTATATAACCGGTCAGGAGCCGGCAGCGCACTTTTACGATGAGTTTAAAGGACAGTATTCGCAGGGCTTTGTAGTAGAGCAGGATCTGCAACGCATCGGCGTGGTCAACCAGACTACGATGCTGGCCAGCGATACGCAAGGTATTGCCGACTACCTGAAACAGGTAATGATCAGTCATTTCGACCTGGACGAACAAACGGTAAAAGACCGCTTTGCCGATACCCGCGATACCCTGTGTTATGCCACCAACGACAACCAGTCGGCGGTGAGCGCCATGCTGAGCGAGCAGGCCGATATCGCGCTTGTTATCGGTGGCTACAACAGCAGCAATACTTCGCACCTGGTAGAGCTTTGCGAACAAAGCGTACCTACTTATTTTATCAACCACGAAGATTGCCTGGTATCTGCAACAATGATCAGGAGCTTCGATCTGCATCATCACCGGGAGCAGGAAACGGAAAACTACCTGCCCGGACGCAGGCCCCTGCGGATCATGATCACCTCCGGGGCAAGTTGCCCCGATGCGTTGGTAGAACGCGTGATCAGGCGTTTATGCGAACTGATGGACGCCGGCCAGGCCCTGGCCGAAACCGAACAGGCCTTTGCAGCTAATGCATAACGGGACGCCGGTATTTCTGCAATAAGAAATGATACTTCCAATAAGTATATAAGGCATTGCCCCAGGCAATCTGGAAGCCGGCGCGGCCATCTAGAAAACCGAGCTGGAGCAGGTACTCCTTTATAAAAGTGAATGCCGGCGACAACCAGCGTTTAATGATCTTACTCTTCTTTTGCTGCTCAAAATACTTATCGGCCGAAAGCTTTGCGTACTTCCGGTTCTTTTCCAGGAAGGTCCGGTAGTTATCGGCCGTATAGTGATACAGGTAGCCCTTGAGCAGGGCTATTTTCGTATCGGCGTGTATCTCCAGGTTTTCATGCACCAGGTCGTTCTTCCAACCGGTATGCCGGCGGTTGTACAGCCTTCTTACCTTGTCGCGCCCCCAGGCGCCGAACCGTATCTTTTTATTACCCAGTATCGACCTGCGTTTCAGGGCATAGATCGTGTTGGGATCCAGTTTGTCCGCAAGCTGTACGAATGCTTTCAGCAATTTACGGTCAGGTACCTCGTCGCCATCCAGTGAGAGGATCCAGTCCATGTCGGCGGTGGCCGCCAGCTTGTTTTTGGTTGCGCTGTAGCCCTCCCAGGTTACCGCCCGGATATGTACCTTTTTACAGCCCGAAAAATCTTTGGGAATACTGTCGCAGGCGCCATCGTAGCCAACCAGTACTTCATGGCAGACCGGGTGCGTGCTCAGCACGATCTGTTCGAGTACGGAGTTAATCGTATTGGTAACGATACAGACGGAAGCCGGTAGCTTTGGTATCGCGGGAGCACTGGTGTGTAGGGTATCCTGGGTCAAATCGGGCGATTAATATAATATTCCCGTAAAGAAAGGTATAATTTCTTTAAAGAAATGGGAAATAACAGATGGAAGAAAAGCGTATGTACCTACTGCTGTTTTTTAAGCACTGCCACGGTAAGCCGGCTTACGCAGATCAGTTTACCGGCTTCATCTTTTATGCGGATATCCCATACATGCGATGTGGCGCCGAGGTGTAGCGGGGTAGCAGTGGCCGTAACAAAACCCTGCCGGATACCGCGGATATGATTACAGTTGATTTCCATGCCCACACAGATCTGTTTTTCGCTGTCGATGCACATCCAGCTGGCCACGCTGCCCACGGTCTCGGCAAGCGCCGCCGAAGCGCCCCCGTGCAACAGGCCGTAAGGCTGATGGGTATTGCTGTTGACCGGCATCCGGAGCTTCAGGAAATCGGCTCCGATCTCGGTAAATTCCATGGCTAAAGTTGCCCCCAGGGTATGCTGGTTCATAGCGTTTAAATCGGCCAGGGTAAGGCCTTGTTGTTTCCAGATCGACATGCCGCAAAATTACTGCTAAATACCCGTAGAAAATGCCATTAGCTTCAGGTAAAGTAGAGATGATGATAAAATATTAAGTTTAAATTTTAACCATAATTCGTGTTAGTATATGAATAATTTTATATTCTTTATCAGTCTTTTTTATCATTATCTTTGTAGCGCACGATAACCACTTAAACCGAATAACGTATTATGCAGACAGTACTTATCGCCGGAGCAGGAAAATCTTCTGCTTTCCTCATTGACTACATGCTAACCAATGCGAAGCAGAAATGGAAAGTTGTGATCATGGACGCCAACGCCGAAATGATCGCAGAAAAGCTCAACGGCCACCCCAAAGGAACTGCAGCAGTCATTGATATCCACGACGAAAACGCAAGACAAAACCTGGTCAAAAATGCCGACATTGTGCTTTCGCTGATGCCGCCTGACCTTCACTTTCTCCTGGCCAAAGATTGCCTTAAATTTAAAAAGAACCTCATTACCTCCTCCTACGTATCTGACCAGCTGAAAGAGCTGCATGAAGAAGCGAAAAAGGCCGGTATCCTCTTTATGTGCGAAATGGGCCTCGATCCCGGTATCGACCATATGTCTGCCAACGCAATCATCCACGGCGTGCAGCGTATTGCCGGCTCCCTCCAGAGCTTTAAAAGCTATTGCGGCGGCCTGGTAGCACCGGAGAGCGACAATAACCCCTGGCATTACAAGATCAGCTGGAACCCCAGAAATATCGTCTTGGCGGGCAAACAGGGCGCCGTATGGCTGGAGAACGGCAAACAACAGGAAGCCGTATACGAACACCTCTTCGCAACCAACAAAAAGATCAAGGTTGCCGATGTAGGTTCGCTGGCTTATTACCCTAACCGCGACTCGCTCAAGTACCTTGACCTGTACAGCCTGCCCGACGTCAAAACCTTTATGCGCGCCACACTGCGCTACCCGGCCTTTATGAAGGCCTGGGATGTGGTGATCAAATCGGGACTTACCCAGGAAAACGACGAATTCGAAGTTAACAATATCTCTTATGCCGACTGGATCGCACAGAAGACGGGCAAAGCCAACGATGCCGACCTGCGCACCAATTTCATGAAAGCCTTTACGGTAGATGAAAAAGAAATGAAACAGCTCGACTGGCTGGGCATTTTCGAAAACAGGCGGATCAATGGTACGGGCAAAATGTCTTCGGCCGATATCCTTCAATCGCTGCTGGAAGAAAAATGGAAGATGAAAGCGCTCGATAAGGATATGGTAGTGATGCAGCACCAGATCGAGTACGAACGTAAAGGCGTACTGGTAAAACTGACCAGCACCATGGTGGTAACCGGCGAAAGCCGCCAGCACAGCGCTATGGCCAAAACCGTAGGTCTGCCTATGGCCATCCTGGCTAAAAAGATCCTGCTCGACGAGATCAATATCAAGAATATTACAGGCGTACAGATCCCGGTAATGCAGGAGGTGTATGTGCCCGTACTAAAAGAACTGAAAAAGAACGGTATCGAATTTATGGAGACGATCGAATAAGCGGTTGTTTGCTCAAAAGGAAGCCCGCACGCTATTTCAGCGTGCGGGCTTTTTTTATACGCCGGTAAAGCCAGCTAAGGGATGAGATCCTTCGCTGCGCTCAGGATGACAGCCGTCCTCTTAATACTTGATGCTTTGCATGTCAATAAAGCCAGCTAACCGATGAGATCCTTCGCTACGCTCCCGATGACAACCGTCCTCTTGATACTTGATGCTTTGCAGGCCAATAAAGCCAGCTAACTGGTAAGCTCCTTCGCTACGCTCAGGATGACAAGGCGCCCTCTCAATACTCACTACCGAATACTCAATACAAAAAAAATGGGCATCATGTACCGGTTATCCCAATACACAATACCCATATCTAAAATCTAAATTCTAAAATCTAAAAATCTAAACTCTAAAATCTAAACTCTAAAATCTATAATCTAAAAATCTAAACTCTAAAACCTAAACCCCATTACAGGTTACCACGTTTGGCCTGCTCGCGCTCCAGCGATTCAAACAGGGCCTTGAAGTTACCGGCGCCGAAGCTCTGTGCACCCCTGCGCTGGATAATTTCGAAGAACAGGGTAGGACGGTCTTCTACCGGTTTGGTAAAGATCTGCAGCAGGTAACCTTCTTCATCGCTGTCGACCAGGATACCCAGTTCTTTCAGCGGGGCGATCTCTTCTTCGATCTCACCTACGCGCTCCGGCATCATTTCGTAGTACGCTTCCGGCGGTGCGCTCAGGAACTCTACGCCACGCGCCTTCAGTGCTTTTACGGTAGCCACGATATCTTTGGTAGCTACGGCGATATGTTGTACGCCTTCTCCCTCATAGAAGTCGAGGTACTCTTCGATCTGCGATTTTTTCTTACCTTCTGCCGGCTCGTTGATCGGGAATTTAGAGAACCCGTTACCGTTGCTCATCACCTTACTCATCAGGGCCGAGTATTCGGTGTTGATCTGTTTATCGTCGAACGAAAGGATGTTCACAAAGCCCATCACATCTTCGTACCATTTAACGGTTGGCAGCATCCTGTTCCAACCTACATTGCCCACGCAATGGTCGATATAAAGCAGGCCCGCTTCTTCAGGATTATAAGCGCTTTCCATTTTTTCATAACCGGGCATAAACGGACCGGTATAGTTTTTACGCTCGATAAACATGTGTACGGTTTCGCCGTAGGTATAGATACCGGACATTTTCAGCTCGCCGAATTCGTCGGTAAGGGTAACCGGCTCCAGGTAAGGTTTACCGCCGCGTTTGGTGGTTTCTTCGAAAGCGCTATACGCATCGTCTACCCAAAGGGCCAATACTTTTACACCATCACCGTGTTTTTTAACATGCTCGGCAATAGCATGGTCGGACTGCAGGGCAGTCGTAAGTACCAGGCGGATCTTGCCCTGCTGTAACACATAGGAAGCCCTGTCGCGCACACCGGTTTCTGGACCGGCATAGGCTACCGACTGGAAGCCGAATGCGGTTTTATAATAGTGGGCAGCCTGCTTGGCATTACCTACATAAAATTCAATATAATCCGTACCGTTGATCGGTAAGAAATCCTGGGCCTGGGCAATCTTTTCAGCGAATGTTTTTCCTGTTACTGTTGACATTGTAAATTGGTTTTAATTTTTTGAGATAATTATTCAGATCGGTTATATCCTAAAAATAATCGGCTCAACTCCATTGCGCCATCACCAGTTTTTTGAGTCGCTTTTTGACCCTGATGTAATTTGAATTCAGATACTCGGTTTCCAAGCTCTATGCGTTTGGTTTAAAAGATCGCCGACGTATTATTCCGCCCAGCTCATTATATAGTTGTCGTCTTCGATACCTTTTGCGGCATCGGTCATCATCAGCGGGTGGAAGGTGTCGACCATTACGGCAAGCTCTTTGGTTTCTTTTACACCAATGCTTTTCTCTACTGCGCCGGGATGCGGGCCGTGCGGTATGCCGCCCGGATGCAGGGTGATCATACCTCTTTCCACATGCTTGCGGCTCATAAATTCGCCGTCGACATAGTACAGTACTTCGTCGCTGTCGATATTGCTGTGGTTATAGGGCGCCGGGATAGCGGCAGGGTGATAATCGAACAGGCGCGGTACGAACGAACAGATCACGAAGTTATGAGCATCGAAGGTCTGGTGCACGGGCGGTGGCTGGTGCACACGGCCGGTAATGGGTTCGAAATCGTGGATGCTTAATGCGTAAGGATACTCGCAGCCGTCCCAGCCGATCACGTCAAACGGATGCGTGCCGTACCAGATGGGATACATCAGGCCTTTCTTCTTTACATTGATCAGGAATTCGCCTTTCTGGTCGAAGGTTTCGAGGTCTTCGGGCTTGCGGATATCGCGCTCGCAGAAGGGGGCATGTTCCAGCAACTGGCCGTATTTGCTCAGGTACCTTTTGGGAAAGGTAACCGGGCTGAACGAATCGACGATGAACAGGCGGTTGTCGGCTGTATCAAATTCGATCTGGTAAATGGTACCGCGTGGAATAACCAGGTAATCGCCGTAGGCAAATTTCAGTTTGCCGTAGGGCGTTTTTAATACGCCGGAGCCTTCGTGTACAAAGATCACTTCGTCCGAATCGGCATTTTTATAAAAGGTATTCTCGGGCAAACCGGCTTGCGGCGCTGCCAGGGAAATGTGTACGTCGTTGTTGAACAGCACGGTTTTCTTGCTGCTCAGGAAATCTTTTTCCGGTTTTATCTTAAAGCCCTGGTAGCTGCGGTGTTTCAGGATATTATCGGTAGCGGGTTTGGGCGATACATCGCGCGGCTCTTCCGTTTTGATAATGATGGTTGGCGGATGGATATGATAGAGCAGGGAGGAGTTGGAAGAAAAGCCTTCGGTGCTGAACAACTGCTCGGAATAGAGGCCGCCGTCCGGTTTGCGGAACTGCGTATGTCTTTTGTGCGGAATATTGCCTAAACTATAATAATGTGCCATGATCGTGTTTAGTGGATAATGCCGTAAAGGTAAGAAGATTTAAGACATTTTCATGACGCAAAACCTTGCTGTATTTGTTATATGCGCTTTTGCCGCAAGGGTGTATGTACCGCCTTCGCAAGAAATATTATATTTGTAAATAACCAAATCAGTTTACGATTGAAAAATTTGACCTGGCTGCTCCTGGCCCTGTGTTTCCTGGCCGCTCCTGCGGCGGCGCAACCCACGGGCGATACCATGGCCGTGCGGGCCGATTCGGCCCTTACCGAGATCCAGCAATTGCTGCAGCAAAGCGAGCTGCAGCGTATACGCGATTCCGTAAAGGCGGCGGTACTGAACGAGGAGTTGTCGAAAATGGTAAACCCCAAACGTTCCGAATACCAGGCCCTTGCCCTCGAACTGGCCGATATACGCCGGCAGGATTCGCTGCGCCTCGTAAAACAGCAACAGGCGGTAGAAGCCTTACGCCAGAAAACCCGCGGCATACCCGTGCTCCTGTTCAACGATACGCTGTTTATGGTCTATACCGCGCTGGGTCCCTTTTCACCGGTACAGCGCGTCAGGAATACGGAGGAGAAGGTGCAGGCGCTGTACGAATCGGCCTTTTTTAACCGCGACTCGCTGCGTATCGAAGCCCAGCAGGAATTTCTCAATATCAAATACGGCACAGAGATTATTACCAGCATAAGCAATACCGACGCGCTTTGGGAGCATACCAGCCGCGACAGCCTGGCCGCACAGTACAAAGACCGCATCGGCAAAGCAGTGTACGATTACCGCGAATCCTATAGCCTGCGCAATACCCTGATCCGGATCGGCTATGTGGCCATCGTGATCGTGGTGGTATGGCTGCTGATCTTCCTGCTCAACCGCCTGTTCCTGCGCCTGCTGCGGCTTATCGGTCGTAAAAAGGAAGCGCTGAAGGGTATTAAAGTCAAGAACTACCAGCTGTTCAGTCCCGATTATGTATGGAATATGATCCGGCATGCCCTGCTGCTGCTGCGCCTGGTATGTATTGTACTCGTGCTGTATTTTGCGGCAACTGTTGCCTTCAGCATCTTCCCCTTTACCCGCTCCTGGACCGGTACGCTTATGGGCTGGATCTGGGCGCCGGTGCGGCGTATAGGCCTGGCGCTGTTCCATTACCTGCCCAATCTCATTACTATTATCGTTATCGTGTTGGTAGCACGGTTTATAGCGCGGCTTTTCCGGTTTTTCTCGCTGGAGATAGAACGGGGCATCCTCCATATCAAAGGCTTTCATAAAGACTGGGCCAAGCCTACGTATAATATCGTCCGGTTCTTCGTGTATGCCTTTGCCTTCGTGGTTATTTTCCCTTACCTGCCGGGCTCCGATTCGATAGCATTCAAGGGGGTATCTGTATTCCTGGGTATCCTCTTCTCGATCGGTTCCTCTTCGGCCATTGCCAATACCGTAGCGGGTTTCGTTATTACCTATATGCGCCCCTTTAAACTGGGCGACTGGATACGGGTTAACGATATTACCGGTTATGTGGTGGAGAAAACGGCGCTGATTACCCGTATCCGCACCCTGCACAATGAAGATATCACGATCCCCAACTCTTCGATCCTGGCCAACCATACCATCAACTATAGTTCGGCGAGTAAAGATCCCGGCCTGCTGATCCATACGACGATCTCTATCGGGTACGATACCCCCTGGCCCGAGGTGCACCGCCTGCTGATCGAAGCGGCCAGGACTACGAAGGGCATCGATAGCGGCAAAGAACCTTTTGTGCTGCAGACGAGCCTCGACGACTTTTATATTTCTTACGAGATCAATGCCTATACGCATTTACCGGAACAGATGTTCTTTATCCAGTCCGACCTCATGAGCCGCATCCAGGATGTGTTCCATGATGCCGGTGTACAGATCATGTCGCCGCAGCAGATCAATATCCAGGAACATAATAAAAGCGGGCAAGCCTGAGGCTGCCCGCTTTCTATCCCTATTTTGTTATAAACCTTAACGGCTCGTCATCCTGATGATCGGTACGATTACTTCTTCGAGCGATACCCCGCCATGCTGGAAGGTATTGCGGTAGTAGTTTACGTAATAGTTGTAGTTATTGGGATAACACAGGAATACATCGCCTTTGGCAAAAATGTATTTGGAGTTTACATTGGGCTGGGGCAGGCCGGCCTCGTGCGGTGTGGTAATGGCAAACACGTCCTTATCCTCGTATTGGATATTACGGCCGTGTTTGTAACGCAGGTTGGTCGTAGTGGCCTTATCGCCGATACACTTGCTCGGTGTTTTTACCCGCATGGTACCGTGGTCGGTCGTAACGATCAGCTGTATGTCTTTATCCGCGATCTTTTTCAGTGCACGGTACAGCGGGCTGTGCTCAAACCAGCTTACCGTAAGCGAGCGGTAAGATACTTCGTCGCCGGCCAGCTCTTTCAATACTTCCATTTCGGTACGGGCATGCGACAGCATATCCACGAAGTTGTACACGATAACGGTCAGGTCGTTCTTCAGGTAGTTATGGATATTATCTTCCATCGTCTTACCGTCGTCGTTATTGGTAATCTTCAGGTAGTCCCATTTTATATTGCCCAGGTTGAGGCGTTTCAGCTGGTCGCCCAGGAATTGTTTTTCATAAAGGTTCTTACCGCCCTGTTCGTCGTCGTTTTTCCATTCCAGCGGGTAACGGCGCTCAATCTCTACAGGCAGCATGCCCGAAAAGATGGCATTACGGCTGTATTGGGTAGAGGTAGGTAAAATGCCATAGAACATATCTTCCTCTACGGTACGGAACGACTGGCTTACGATCGGCTCGATGGCTTTCCACTGGTCGTAACGCAGGTTATCGATCAGCACCATAAAGGTAGGTTTGCCTTTTTTGATATGAGGCGCAATCTTTTTCGGGAACAGGGTATGCGACATTACGGGCGTATCTTCATTCTTCTCCTTGATCCAGTCGATATAATTGCGGGATACGAACTTGAAGAATTCGGTATTGGCCTCGGCCTTCTGGGTATTAAATACCTCCTGCATTTCCGGGCTGTCGCTCTTCGACATTTCCACTTCCCAGTATACCAGTTTTTTGTACAGCTCTTCCCATTCTTCCACGTTGGGATTATTGTTGAGGGCCATAAACAGGTTACGGAAGTCTTTCTGGTATTCTACCGTGGTTTTTTCGGAAACCAGGCGCCGGCTGTCGATAATCTTTTTGAGCGAAAGCAGTACCTGGTTGGGATTTACGGGTTTGATCAGGTAGTCGGTGATCTGTGCGCCGATGGCTTCTTCCATAATGTTCTCCGCCTCGTTTTTGGTTACCATAACCACGGGCAGGGTAGGATAGAGCTCTTTTATTTTCGAAAGGGTTTCGAGGCCGGTCATGCCCGGCATACTCTCGTCGAGCAGCACCACATCGGCCTGGTTGGTTTTTAAGTGTTCGAGTACGTCGTAGCCATTGGTAAAGGGACTTACTTCGTAGCCTTTATTTTTAAGGAAAAGGATTTGTGATTTCAGGGATTCTATTTCGTCGTCTACCCAAAGAATTTCTGCTTGCATATTGTGTATTGAGCGATATACCGCCAGGCGGTACATTTGTTTTTAAAGATGAAAAATTGGTATGGGGTAAAGATACAGAATAGAAATAATACAATTTGGAAAGCGCTAAGTTAGAACGAATAAACTAAGAAACTATTGTCTTAACAGAAGTTTTTGTATCGGCAGGGACAAAAAAAAGCCTGCACGCGGGGTGCAGGCATAAACGGTTGTAATGCAGGTCAGGCGGGCATCGAAGGCCGCACTTCCACTTTGCTGGGCAGGGTACGCGCCGGCATACGGATCAGGTCGACTACGATCTGGCCTATGTCCTCGGGTTGTATCTTCCAGGCATCTTTTTCGGATACGGTATGATTGTCGAATTCGGTTGCTACCGAGCCCGGCATAATGGTAGACACTTTAATGCCTTCCTTACGCACATCGAGCATCATGGCCTGGGTAAAGCCCACCACACCGAATTTGCTGGCATTATAGGCCGAGGCATTGGCAAAGAAATTGGTACCGGCCAGGCTGGCAATGCTGATAAAATAGCCCTTGCTCGCACGAAGCGCATCCATCGTGGTTTTGGCGGTAAAGAACACGCCGTTGAGGTTGATCTCGATGGTTTCGAGCCATACTTCGGGTGTAAGTTCCTGTACGGGCGCAAAGTGCCCCACACCGGCATTGGCGATCACGTAGTCGATGCCGCCCCATTGGTCGAGCACGGTTTGTACGGCTTTTTGCTGCGATGCAAAATTGCGCACATCCGATTCGATACCGATGGCGTAACCCGCCTTGATGGCATTGAGCCGCTGGGCCGCTTCGTCGGCATTGCCCTGGCTGCGGCTCGTTACCGCCACACGTATACCCTGTTTGATCAGGGCCTCTGCCACACCATAACCGATCCCTTTGGATCCGCCGGTTATGAAGGCTGTTTTTATTCCTGTTGACATGTTATGGAAGTGTATTGAATTTAGATTTTTTTTCTGCGCTATAAGAACAATGCAACTGCGGGTTTGTTCATTGCGGCTTACATACCCGAGGTTATTTTTTTATAACTCGTCACTACGCCC
The DNA here is from genome assembly GCF_003014535.1 of Taibaiella chishuiensis. Classification (GTDB taxonomy): domain Bacteria; phylum Bacteroidota; class Bacteroidia; order Chitinophagales; family Chitinophagaceae; genus Taibaiella; species Taibaiella chishuiensis. The sequence continues at coordinate 169,907 of NZ_PYGD01000010.1, forward strand.
CGGATCAGCGACGAGCTGAAGCCCTGGTGTTCCATTTCGTTCAAACCTGCTATGGTACAGCCTTTGGGTGTGGTTACCTTATCTATTTCCTGTTCGGGATGGGTATTGTGCGTCAGCAACAGTTCGGCGGCGCCCTTTACGGTTTGTGCGGCAATCAGGGCGGCTGTTTTTGCATTAAAGCCGATCTCGATACCGCCCTGTATATTGGCGCGGATATAACGCATGGCATAGGCCGTACCGCAGGCGCCCAGCACCGTGGCGGCATCCATCAGTTGTTCTTCAATAAATACGGTTTTACCCAGGCGGTCGAATATGGCCGTTACATAATCGGTATGCTCCGTATTGGCCTGGTGGCTGCAGATACAGGTCATGCTTTGCCGTATGGCTATAGCCGTATTCGGCATCGCGCGGAACAGGGCAAAACCGGGAGCCAGCATTTCCTGCAGGTCTTTGATCCATACGCCGGAGATCACACTGATGATAACATGTTGCGCCGGGTCGAGCACCGGTTGCAGCTCGTCGAGTATGGCTTTGACCTGGAAAGGCTTTACGGCCAGTATAACCCAGCGGGCCTGTTGTACCGCCCGGGCATTATTATTACTTACGGCTACGCCCTGGCGCTGCAGACCGGCGAGGGCTTCGGTATTGCGCCGCGTAACGATAAGGTCGGCAGGGGCTGTAAACCCGCTGCTGATCAGTCCTTCGGCTATAGCCTGGCCGAGGTTGCCACCACCAATGATGGCTATTTTATGGTTCATGTTAAAAATGTTTAAGATCGTAATTGCGCATCGGCAAACATATGGCAGCAAGTTGGCGGAAGCAACAGCAGCTCATCAAGGACGAAACCGTTACCTGGTAAGGGTCAGAGGGTCAATCCCGGCATCCGGATACCACAAATGGCCCAATAGCCTTCGCGCATTTCGACCTCCAGCCGGAAGGCGCCGCTGATATGCAGGGTTTCGTGGCTTTCCAGCTGGGCATCGTAGCTGATCACGCCCTCCGCATACCCGGTACCCTGCACCACAGGGTTTTCGGGATGCTCTTCGAACGCGGTCAGCGTAATTTCGGCAGCGCCGGCATCGAAACCGAGATAGGCATCGAAGATATGATCGATACGGGTAAGCACCTCCGTTTTGCTGTACTGCCTTTCGCTGCCCTGCAGCATTTCGGCCAGTACCCAGGTTTCCGGGTCCAGTTGCTTGGCCAGCCAGCTATCAAGGAACTCCTGTACCAGGGCTTCAATAGACAGTTTATGGTTGGGGTGGAACTCCTCGTACATAAAGTGGTTCACCATGTCCGGGATATCGAACTGCTGGGTTTCGTGCAGGAAGAGCTCTTCGGTAATGAATTTATATTTAAGCCGGTTGTCGTATTGCCCGCTGAATCCTACTTCCAGGCCTTTATCGCGCATCAGGTCGTTAAGCCGTTCCAGTTCGCGGTCGATGTCGGCATCGCTCAGTTCCTGCTCGTTCGGGAAATCGTCGGGTTTGCCCAGGATGTCGAATATCGGCACCTCGGCCATACTGTCGAGCTGGCGTTCGAAGGCCAGGATATTATTCAGAAAGGCATTTTCAACTTCGGGCGGCATTTCGGACAACTCGTACAGGTCGGCGCCGGTTTCGGCCTGGAGCTTGAGTTTCAGCAACTCGTTTTCGAGGCGCAGCTGCTCATCCGGGTCATCGCTGAGGGGTTCGTCATCATCTTCCGGATTGTTGTCGGGGAGGTCATCATTCCGTTTCATATACAAATCTGGTTTGTGTGTTTCAGATCCGGTAAGGGCATTACCGTAAATTAAAAATACGCTATTTTGTCATCGCAAAAACATATTATTTCCTGTTATTTTTTAAAGGGGTATACCCCTAAAAAACAAGCTACCGGGCAACAGGTCCCGGTAGCTTGCGTTTCGGCTGGTCGAAAGCTTTTAATTTCTTTGCAGTTTCCATTTGGAGACCTTGCCATCCTGGCCCGCGGCCTGTTGCATATCTTTTTTGCCTTCATCCCAGAGTACGCTGCCCAGTGCGGCGGCTACTTCCTGTTCAGCTTCGGTTTCCTGTACCAGGTATTCGGGTTTGAAATATTTACCGATAAAACCTGTATCGAACTTGCCTTCTACGAAAGCAGGCTGGCGTACGGCCCATTTGCCGAAGGCGAGGGTAGTTTGTATACCCTGGATCTTATATTCATCCACGGCGCGGCACATACGGTCGATGGCTTCGTTGCGGTCCCGGCCCCAAACTACCAGTTTGGCGATCATCGGGTCGTAAAAGATGGGGATCGCCATGCCCTGCTCGTAACCATCATCCACGCGTACACCGGCGCCCTGCGGACGCACATACAGGTTCAGCGTACCGGTATCGGGCAGGAAGTTATCCATCGGGTCTTCTGCACACACCCGCAACTCGATGGCGTGGCCATGGATCTGCAGGTCATCCTGGCTGAAAGACAGTTTTTCGCCGCGGGCTACACGGATCTGCTCTTTTACCAGGTCGATGCCGCTGATCATTTCGGTAACGCAATGCTCTACCTGCAGGCGGGTGTTCATTTCGAGGAAATAGAAGTTCAGGTCATCGTCTACCAGGAACTCTACCGTGCCTGCACCATAGTATTTACAGGCCCTGGCCACATCCACCGCACATTCGCCCATAGCTTTACGCACATCTTTGGTAAGGCAGGAGGAGGGCGCCTCTTCGATCAGCTTCTGGTGCCGGCGCTGTATCGAACATTCCCGTTCGAACAGGTATACATAATTGCCGTGCTGGTCGCCCATCAGCTGGATCTCGATATGTTTGGGGGAGGCTACATATTTTTCGATAAATACATCGTCGTTGCTAAAGGCGCTCAGGGCTTCGCTTTTGGCCAACCGCATCTGCTCTTCCAGCTCGTCGGTACCATTAACCACGCGCATCCCCTTACCACCACCGCCGGCCGAGGCCTTGATCAGGATCGGGTAACCCACTTTCTCCGCTACGGTTTTGGCTTCTTCATAACTCTGCAGAGGGGTATCGGTACCGGGCACCATAGGTACATTAAACTTAAGCGCAGCCTGCTTTGCGCCGATCTTGCTACCCATAATTTCGATGGAGTAGGCCGATGGGCCTATAAAGATCAGGCCGGCATCGGTAACGGCTTTGGAGAACGATGCATTTTCGCTCAGGAAGCCATAACCCGGGTGGATAGCATCCGCGCCGAACTGCTTCGCTACTTCGATAATCTTGTCGGCACGCAGGTAAGACTGCGCCGATGGGGCAGGCCCGATGCATACCGCTTCGTCGGCATACCGTACAAAGGGCATATCGCGGTCGGCTTCCGAAAATACGGCAAGGGTCCGGATGCCCATTTCGCGGGCAGAGCGCATTACCCGTAAGGCGATCTCGCCCCGGTTGGCAACTAGTATTTTACTTATTTTATTCATGTTCGTATAGATCCCGGCACAGGTTGCGGGAGCAGGTTAAAGAATGATTATGAATCAGGATTGTTATACAGTTTAAACTTGTTTTTAAAGCGTCATGCCCTCGAAGGTACCCGAGCTCATCAGCAGCAAACATACAGGTTTATCGGCATTATCGGTATTTTCATCGATCCACCGTTTCAGGCTGTCCTTGTCCTGGAATACCTGCAGGCTTTCGTTGGCAAAATGCTGTTTTACCTGTTCCGGGTCGAGCGGCGGCATGCCTTTAAGCGCCAGGGCATGGGCACTGAAGAATACGGCGCCGGCATCGCAGGCGTCCATACTGTGCGCATACTCGCCCAGGAAGCTTTCGTTAAGACTGCTGAAGGTATGCAGCTCGAAACAGGCTACCAGCTTATGCTCGGGGTAACGTTCGCGCACCGCCCTCAGCGTGGCGCTCAGTTTGGAAGGGGCATGGGCAAAGTCGCGGTAAGCGATCAGGCCTTCTGCTTCCTTAATCTTTTCGAGCCGGCGGGCCGCCCCGGTAAAACCGGTAATGGAACGGTAGAAGTCCGCATCCTCGATGCCCAGCTTGTTGCAGACCTTGCGGGCTGCTTCCATATTCTGCAGGTTATGCCCGCCAAAGATCTGCAGCGCTACGTTACCGGAGTCGGTAGCCAGTACCACGGCATCGTTCTGGACCTTAAAATTAGGCGTCACATAGGGAATATGCTGCAGGTTTTTGCCTTCCTGCTCCACCAGGGCCACCACGTCGCGGTCCTCGGCATTGTATACCAGGGCGCTGCCGGGTTCCATATCGCGGAGGTAAATAGCAAACTGCTCTTTGTAATTTTCAAAGGTCGGGAACACATTTACATGATCCCAGGCAATACCGGTCAATACGGAGATATGGGGATGGTAAAAGTGGATCTTCGGTCTTTTTTCGATCACGGAGGCGGGGTATTCATCGCCTTCGAGAATGATGACCGGCGCGTCGGAGATGCGTACCGACAGGTCGAAACCCTCCACCTTTGCGCCTACCAGGTAATCGAAATCCTTGCCATGTTCCCTAAGCACATGCATGATCATCGATGTGGTGGTGGTTTTGCCATGACTGCCGGCAATAACGACCCTTTTCTTGTCCTTGGCGGCTTCGTAAATATATTCGGGGAAGGAGTAGACTTTAAGGCCGAGTTCCTGCGCGCGTATTAATTCGGGGTTATCTCCTTTGGCATGCATACCCAGGATCACGCCATCGAGGCCGGTGGTTATTTTATCGGGAAACCAGCCCATGGCGGCGGGCAATAAGCCCTGCTGTTCGAGGTTTGTCCGGGCCGGATCGTTGATTTCATCGTCGCTTCCTGTAATCGTATACCCTTTTTTATGTAGCGCAATAGCCAGCTGGTGCATAATGGCTCCGCCGATCGCAATAAAGTGTAGGCGCATTATATTTTTTTTATTAATTTTGATGCAAAAATAACGGACGTTTTTTTAAACGTTATTTTTATTTATTATTGCAGGCAGATAAAGATGGGCTTTAATGCTCAGTTAGCTTGTATATTTTATTTTTAAAATTGTATTAAAAAATGAAAAAAATCCACAAAATCTGGGCTGTTGCTATTGTAGGGGCGATGTTCTGTCTGACTATGCAGTCCTGTGCTTCCTCAAGAAATAAATACGGATGCCCTGAGCGTATACAAGCCCTGGTGCATGTACTTACTCAGAAATAATTTACGACACGGTATGCAGGTATTTTAAGGCGCTGTTCTCTGGTTGCGGAGTACAGTGCCTTTTTATTTGTGGTATTGTTTTGCCGCTGTAAGCCGCTGTTGGCAATCGTTTGGTTAATTAGTACGAAAAAACTTTTTATCCCCCCTAAGGTGTGAGCGGCTTATTTCCTTTATCTTTTATCTTTGCGCCAATTATAAAAAATCAAATTTCATGAAACGTTTTATTTTGAGCTCTGTTCTGCTGGCTATGGGCGCCTTGTCCGCCACTGCCCAGGAAGGGCGTATTAAATTTACCGAGTATGATCTGCCCAACGGTCTGCACGTGGTATTGCATGAAGATCATACGACCCCGATCGTAGCAGTATCGGTAATGTACCATGTTGGATCTAAAAATGAAGACCCGCAGCGTACCGGCTTCGCACACTTTTTCGAGCACCTGTTATTCGAAGGTTCCGAAAATATCAAACGCGGAGAGTTCATGAAACTGGTTCAGGCCAACGGCGGTGTATTGAATGCCAATACCTCGCATGACCGTACCTATTATTTCGAAGAGCTGCCTTCCAACCAGCTGGAGCTGGGCCTGTGGATGGAAGCCGAGCGTATGCTGCACGCCAAGATCGACAGCGTAGGTATCGAAACACAACGTAAAGTTGTAAAAGAAGAAAAGAAACAAAGCTATGATAACCGTCCTTACGGTCAGCTGATGAACGTCGTGTTCGAAAATGCCTTTACCGTGCACCCTTACCACTGGATGCCGATCGGTAAAGAGCAATACATCGACCAGGCCAAGAGCAGCGAGTTCATGGACTTCTACAAAACATTCTACGTACCTAATAACGCGGTACTGGTAGTTGCGGGCGATATCAAACCCGAGCAGGCCAAAGAGTGGATCAACAAATATTTCGCTTCTATCCCTAAAGGTACCAAAGCGATTCCGCGTCCTACTGCCGTAGAACCGCAGCAGACCCAGGAAAAAAGGGTAACCTTCCACGACAACGTGCAGCTGCCTGCCGTTATCCTGGCTTACCACGCGCCTAAAATAGGCAGCGACGATTTCTATGCCCTGCAACTGCTCAACCAGCTGCTGTCGCAAGGCGCCAGCTCCCGCCTGCAGAAGCAGATCGTGGATAAAGACCAGAAAGCGCTGGCTGTAGGCGCCTTTGCCCTGCCACTGGAAGATCCGGGTATCGTTATGATGTTTGGTATCGCTAATATGGGCGTGGCCCCCGATGCACTGGAAAAAGCCATGAAAGCCGAAGTGGCCAAAGTAAGGACCGAACTGATCTCCGAAGCAGAATTCAAAAAACTGCAGAACCAGGCCGAAAACGATTTCGCTTCTGAAAACGGACGTATCCTGGGTGTAGCAGAGAACCTGGCCACCAACTATACGTATTACAAAAACACGGGCCGTATCAATACCGAGCTGGCTACTTACCAGAAGATAACCCGCGAAGACCTGAAACGTGTGGCTGACAAATACCTTAGCGATCAGAATTGTTTAGTGGTACATTATTTACCTAAAGAAGGCAAATAAGCCAGAGGATATCGTGGCAGGCACACTGCTTATACCCAATATTTCCATCCAAAAATTATCATTCCAAAATGAAAAAAATAATCTTTTCCATAGTTGCCTTATCGCTTTTTACAGCAGCGCATGCGCAGAAGCTGGACAGGAGCATCCGTCCGAAAGCCGGTCCGGCGCCCGAAATCAAACTGGGCGATGCAGAGTCTTTTACCTTACCTAACGGCCTGAAAGTATTCGTGGTGGAAAACCACAAAATGCCGGTAGTAACCTATTCCGTACAGCTCGACATACATCCCGAAGCGGAAGGCAATAAAAGCGGTACCAACTCCCTGGTAGGCGAACTGATTACCAGCGGTACCAAAACCCGCAGCAAAGACAAGTTCGACGAAGAGGTGGATGCTATCGGCGCCAGCCTCAACGCGACCAGCCAGAGCATTACCGGTAAGACCCTGACCAAACACCAGGATAAACTGCTCGACCTGATGAGCGACGCCCTGGTTAATGCCAACTTCCAGCAGACCGAACTCGACAAGCTGAAAAAGCAAACACTCTCCGGCCTGGAAACCAGCAAAAACGAACCCGACGAAATGCTGAAAAATGTTTCTGCGGTAAGAAACTTCGGCAGCAATCACCCTTATGGCGAAGTTGTGCGTACCGAAACGGTCAACAACATTACCCTGGCTGATTGTAACGCTTACTACAAAAAATACTTCCGCCCGAATGTAGCCTATATGGCCATCGTAGGCGATATCAACCTGGCCCAGGCAAAAGAGCTGGCCAATAAGTATTTTGCAAAATGGGAAAAAGGAGATGTTGCCCGCGCTAATTATCCTGCGGTAAAAGCACCGGCTGCTACCGAAGTGGATTTCGTACCCCGCGATGGCGCCGTACAAAGCGTGATCGGTATTACTTACCCCGTTTCCCTGTATCCCGGCACTCCCGATGTGATCAAGACAAGGGTAGTAAACGAGATCCTGGGTGGTAGCTCACAAGGCCGCCTGTTCCTCAACCTGCGCGAAAAGCATGCCTGGACCTATGGCTCTTACTCCTCTATCGACGTAGACGACGTAATGGGTAATGTACAGGTATATGCCAAATGCCGTAACGAAGTTACCGACAGCTCCATCAACGAGATGGTGAAGGAAATGAACGATATCCGCAATACACCGGTAAGCGCCGAAGTGCTGCAGAACACCCTGAACTATATGGCAGGTACTTTTGCAATAGGCCTGGAAAACCCGGCTACCATTGCACAGTACGCGATCAATATCGACCGCTACAAAATGCCGAAAGACTATTACAAAAACTACCTGAAAAACCTGAGCGCCGTAAATGCTGCCGATGTTAAGGCTACTGCCCAGAAATACATCGATCCCTCCAAGGCATATATCGTTGTGGTAGGTAACAAATCAGAAGTAGATAAGCTGAAACGCTTTAGCCCCGATGGCAAGATCAACTACTTCGATAACTATGGTAACCCGATCAAACCCGCCGAAACCAAAGCCGTAGCTGCCGGTGTAACTGCCGAAAGCATCGTAAAAAAATACGTAGACGCCATAGGCGGTAAAGCTGCCGTAGAAGGTGTAAAATCGCTGAAAGTGGCTATGAGCACCGAGATGCAGGGCACACCAATCAAGATCACCCAAACCGTAGGTTCGCCCGACAAGTTTAAAATGACCGTGGAAGCCATGGGCATGGTGGTACAAAAAGTAGTTATGAACGGCACAAAAGGTTACCAGGAAGCCGGTGGCCAGAAAGCCGACCTTGGCGCTGATGAAATTGCAGAATTCGGACAGCAGGCTGACCTCCAGGCCGACCTGCACCCCGAGAAATTCGGCACCACCTACAACCTGAAAGGTATTGAGCAGGTGGATGGCAAAGACGCTTACGTGATCGAAGAAAAATCGAAAGCAGGCAAGGCGAGCACCAAATACTACGATGTAGCCAGCGGCTTACTCGTGAAGTCTATTGCCGAATCAGACATGGGTGGCCAGAAAATGTCGCAAACCACCTTGTTCTCCGATTACAAAGAGGTGAAAAACGGTAAAGGTTATAAAATTCCTTTCGCCATCGAACAAACACCTCCGGGTATGAAGCTGAGCGTACAGTCTGCCGAAGCGAACGTAACGGTATCTGATGCCGACTTCAAATAAATGAAACGTTTATAATTTTTTAGATAGAGTGGTAGTATCTTTGCTACCACTCTTTTTTTGCGTTGCCGGCTGGCCGGAACGTAGCTATTTAATACATTTTTACCTTGTTTGCGACCCTAAGAAAGGAATTATTACTCTTACTCCGCGATCCTGCCGGATTGCTGTTGCTGCTGATTATGCCTGCCGCCCTCATTATCGTGATGGCCATTGTACAGGATGCGCCGTATAAAGAATACCAGGAAGTAAAGTTTGAGATCCTGGTGGTCAATAAAGATAAAGGCTCCGTAGGCGATAAGATCATCGAAGGACTGCGGCAGAATAAAAGCTTTGTCGTGATTCGCGAGGCTGCCGGCAAACCGCTTGATGAAGCCCTGCTGAAGCAGCAATTGCATGATGGCAAATACCAGATGGGCATTGTAATACCGGAGAACGCCACACGTTCGCTGGTAAATGTGTCGAACCTGCTGGCCAACGAGATTGCCGGCTCCGCCGGTTTAAGCACGGCCCTGCCCGTAAGCGGCACTACAGACAGCGCCTCGGTACAACTCCTGTTTGATCCGGTAGTAAAACCCGCCTTCCGCAGTTCGCTCAACTATGCCCTTAACCAATACCTTACCCAGGTCAAGATCGAGATCCTGCTCGAACGTATGAGCCGTATGAACGGCGATACCGTGTCGGCCGGCAAACACCTGCCCGTGGCTTCGCTCAATGTATTATCCGTACAGGAAGAGCGCCTGGGCGACCGCAACCAGAAGAATCCCGTACTGACGAATTCGGTGCAACACAATGTACCCGCATGGGCTATATTCGGCATGTTCCTGATCGTGGTGCCCCTGTCGGGCAATATGATCCGGGAGCGCGACGAAGGCAGCGCCGTACGGATACAGCTCATCCCCATGGCGACCAAGAGGGTGGGGCTCGGCAAGATCGTGTTCTACATTATGGTCTGCATGCTGCAGTTTTTTGTCATGCTCCTGGTCGGCATCTACCTGTTGCCCTTGTTCGGTTTGGCGCCCTTGCACCTGGGCCCGTACCCGCTTACCCTCATCCCCATGGCCTTTGCCATCGCCTTTGCTGCGGTGGGGTTCGGCTACTTTATCGGCAGTGTTTTTAAAACGGCCAACCAGGCTATGCCCTGCGGCGCGATCTCGGTGGTACTATTCTCCGCTATAGGCGGGGTATGGGTGCCGGTAGAGATCCTGCCTGCGCTGATGCGTAAGGTGGCCCTGGCGTCGCCGCTCTACTGGAGTCTCGAAGGGGTTAACGAAGTCCTGCTCCGGGGCAAGGGTATGGAAGGCATCCTGCTGCCTTTTAGCATCCTGATCATTATCGGCGCCGCGCTGAGCATCCTGCCTGTATTCTGGGCCAAAAAATAATGGATTTACCGGCTTGCCAGCCTGCGCTCTTCGGTAGTGATATCGGTAATGGCATAATAGGTTACGCGTAATAACTGCATTTCGTCCAGCAGGCTTACGATATCGTTCAGGGTAGCGTCTTCCGTAGGTTTGATCAGTACCTGCAGTTGCCGTTCCTTTACATTAGCCCTGTTGGCGATCTGTTGTTGCTTGCTTTGCAATATACGCCGCAAGGCGGGCTCGTCGGTACTTTGCAGGCTTTGCATAGGCAGGGCCGGGTCCAGCAATCCTTCGTAATAATAAACTTTGTGGTCGCCTGCCGGAATCAGTGTAATAGCCGAAGATGCATAAAAGGCCGTTACCTCGTGTTCGTTAGCCGGTTTGTAGGGCATACTGATGTCGAGCGCCTTGGGCTCGCTCATCCGGGTGGTCATCATAAAAAAAGTGATGAGCAGGAAACCCAGGTCTACCATGGGCGTAAGATCGATACGGGGCGTGGCACGCGCTTTGCCTCCTTTACGGGATACCTGTAATTCAGCCATGATCCTGTGTTTTGTTACAAGACGTGGGGCTGTTTTTATTCCATAAATAAAACGGGGAGTATTACAGGTTATGCTGTTCTTTTAATTGCTGTAGCAGGCGTTTTTCGCTGTATTCGGCATAACTGTTGGGCTCTATCTTACGGCCGTGATACTCGATATAGGCCCGGGTAAACTGCGCGCCGAAATAAAGGATGGCTGCCGAAAAATAGATCCACAACAACAATACGATAATAGAACTGGCCGCGCCATACAGGCTCACGGTATTGGTATTGCTGATATAAACACCGATCAGGAACTTGCCCACCAGGAAGAGGGCTGCGGTGACGAAAGCGCCCGGCCATACCTGTTTCCAGCGGATGCGTACATCCGGCAGCATTTTAAAGATAACCGTAAACAGGAAGCTGATCACGAAGAAGATGATGGCGGTATTGATCAGGTTAAGGGCATTAAAGGGCAGCTCGGGAAACTTGCCCAGTATCCAGCGGCTTAGTGCCAGCAGCAGGGTATTGACCACCAGCGAAACGATCAGCAGGAAGCCCAGCCCGATGATCATCGAAAAGGAGATGACCCGGTTAAGCACTAATTTGATAAAACCTTTTTTGGCCTTGGGCCGTACGCCCCAGATCATATTCAGGGAGTCCTGGATCTCCACGAAGATACCCGTGGCGCCGATCACCAGGGCTATAGTACCGATTACCGTGGCAATGGTACTGTTCTTCTGGAACTGGAGCCCTTTGATAATGTCCTGGATCTGCAGGGCGGTATTGGAGCCTACAATATCTTTTAACTCGGTAAAGATGCGCCCCTGCAGGGCATCCTGGCCATAGAACGTACCTCCGAAAATAATGATGAGCAATAGCATGGGGGGCAGCGAAAAAATAGTGCTGTAGGCCAGCGAACCGCTCAGTTTCATCCCTTTGTCATTAATGAAGCTGTTGCCCGCATCCATTAAGATTTCCCAATATTTTTTGAATATTTGTTTTACTTTCGTCATGTGTTATAAGTGAAATGGCGGGCCGTAACAGCACCGGCTCTCCTGTTTCCATCCGCGCTAATCAACAGGTAATGCTTCTTATTTTTTATTAAATCAATCCCAGTGCGATTGATTCAAAACATATATAACGGACCGACATGAAACTGGAAGATGAACTAAAGATGCAACAATTTACCGATAATTTCCAAAAGGCCTATCTTAATATTTTGTTTACCGGTAACTGGCTCGAGGCCAGGATGCAGAAAAGCCTCAAAGTATTCAACATCACCACATCACAGTATAATGTATTGCGTATTCTCCGCGGGCAGAAGGGACAGCCTATGAGCGCATTTGCTATCCAGGAACGCATGCTGCACCGCACTTCCAATGTTACGCGTATCCTCGAAAAGCTGGTCGAGAAAGGCCTCGTTACCCGCGAGAGCAAATCGTCGAACCGCCGTATGATCGACGTGATGCTTACTGCCAAAGGCGCCGAGCTGCTGAAAGCCAGCGACGAAATGGCCAACGAAAGCCACCTGCAGTTTGCCCGCACCATCAGCGAGGCCGAGGCTTTACAGATGAGCGACTGGCTCGATACGATCCGCAACGAACACCTTTAAGCCGCTTACCGTACCTGATCATGATGTGGACACCGTATATCAAAGGTTTCAAGGCCTTCCTGCAACTGGAAAAGTCGCTCTCCCGCAATTCTATTGCCGCTTACCTCCGGGATGTGGCGATGCTGCAGGAGTTTTACGAAAAGACTTATCCAACCTTGTCATTCCCCGATATGACCCTGCCGCAGCTGCAGGAGTTCCTGGCTTCTATCCATGAAAAAGACCTGGCAGCGGCATCGCAGGCCAGGATCCTATCCGGCATCAAAGCCTTTTTCCGGTACCTGATGCTGGAGGAAGCCATCACTGCCGATCCTACCGAACTGCTGGAAGCGCCTAAGCTGCAACGTAAGCTACCGGATGTGCTGAGTGTTGAAGAAGTCGAGCAACTGTTTACCGGCATCGACCATAGCAAACCGGAAGGCCAGCGCAACAGGGCCATACTGGAAACCATGTACAGCTCCGGCTTGCGGGTAAGCGAGGTGATCGCGCTGGCCATTAGCAATCTCTACCTCGATGTAGGTTTTATCCGCGTGATCGGTAAAGGCAATAAAGAACGGCTGGTGCCTATTGGCGACGAAGCGGCCCGGCATATCCGGTTATACCGCGAACATGTCCGCAATAAAATGACACCCGCCAAAGGGCAGGACGATATCCTGTTCCTGAACCGCCGGGGTAGCGGCCTGTCGCGGGTAATGGTTTTTTATATGATTAAAGAAGCCGCGCTGCAGGCCGGTATCCGCAAGAACATACACCCGCATACCCTGCGGCACAGCTTTGCCACCCACCTGATCGAAGGTGGCGCCGACCTGCGCGCGATCCAGGAAATGCTGGGACACGAAAGTATTACCACCACCGAGATCTATACCCATATGGACCGCGCATTCCTGCGCCAGACGCTGGTTACGCATCACCCGCGTTTCCGGAAATAATAAAATAGTACCTTTGGTCCTTATCGCCCTTTAAAAAAAGCAGCAGGATATGCAGACCTTTAAAACCTCCAAAGCCCGGGAAAATATATTGCGGAAAGTACGCACCGCGTTACAGGAAGATGCCGTGCCGATGCCATTCCCGGAGGTTGATAAGCAACCGGCCGCCTCCTTTTTCCGGCCGCCTGAAGAAGCAACGCCCGAAGAGGCTTTTGCTGCGGGCTTTACCCGTTCCGGCGGTCACTTCGTGTTTTGCAATAGCCAGGAAGACCTGCTGCAAAACCTGCAACTGCTGGCCGAGAGCCGCAACTGGACCGAAGTGCTTTGTGCGCATAAATCGCTGTTCTCCTTCCTGGTCAACAACAAACTTTCCTTTGTAAGAGAATTTAACCCGGCCCACGAACGGGCCGAGGCCTGTATTACCGACTGCGAGGCCGCTATAGCCCGTACCGGCAGCTTACTGTTCAGCAGCAAACAGAACCATGGCCGTGTGGCGCCCGTATACTTCCCGGTACATATCGTGGTATTGCAGCCGCACCAGGTAGTGCCCGATATCGGCGATGCCTTAAAACTGATGAAGCAGAAGTACAATGATAACCTGCCTTCGATGCTCAACCTCAATACGGGGCCGAGCCGTACCGCCGATATAGAAAAAACACTGGTAACCGGTGTACATGGCCCTAAGGAGATCTTCTGCTTTTTCCTGAACCAATAACGTTATTTGCCTTTTTAAAAATACCATACCGATAATGCATCCTTCCGCCCTGCAGATCAGGGATTTTACATACGACCTGCCCGAAGAAAAAATTGCCCGTTACCCGCTCGAACAGCGCGACCAGTCCCGCTTGCTCCTGTACCGCAACCAGGCTTTTACCGAAGATACTTACCGCAATATAGACCGCTTCCTGCCGGAAGGCGCCCTCATGGTTTTTAACCAGACCCGGGTTATCCATGCCCGCCTGTTGTTCCGCAAACCTACTGGCGGCCGTATCGAAGTATTTTGCCTGGAGCCCGATAACCGTTACCCCGACGTACAGACGGCTATGCTGCAACAGGGTGAAGTATACTGGAAATGCATGGTGGGCGGCGCTGCCAAATGGAAAGAAGGACAGGTACTGGAACTCGAGCAGGAGCATGCAGATGCTCCCAAAGTGTTTGCAGCCCTGCATGAACGGGCCGAAGGTGTATATATCCTGCACCTTTACTGGCCGGCAAGCGATACCACCTTTGCAGAAGTATTACACCAGGCCGGCAAGGTGCCCTTGCCCCCTTACCTGAACCGTGATGCGGAACAAGCCGACGAACACCGCTACCAGACTATATTTGCCCGGGAAGAGGGGAGTGTGGCCGCACCGACGGCAGCCCTGCATTTTACGGATGAAGTAATGCAATCGCTCGCAGAAAAGGCCATAGACGCGGCTTTCGTGACCCTGCATGTAGGCGCCGGTACTTTTAAGCCGGTAAAAAGCGAAACGATGGAAGGACATGATATGCATGCCGAATGGATCGAAGTAACCGCACCTTTGCTGGAAACAGTAATGAACCGCCTTGCCCTGGATAAGCCCGTAGTAGCTGTGGGCACCACCTCCTGCCGTACGCTGGAAAGCCTTTACTGGATTGGCGTAAGACTGATCCGTAAAGAAAACATCGACTTCGCCGGTATTGCGATGCCGCAGTGGTATCCGTACGAAAATCCTTCGGACATACCGGCTACGACTGCATTCCGCGCCCTGCTGGACTACCTGCAGTCCACACCGCTATCCAAACTGGTAACCCGTACGCAGATCATTATTGCACCGGGTTACAGCTTCCGGGTTATAGCCGGTATGGTCACTAATTTTCATCAACCCCAATCCACCTTACTGTTATTGGTTGCTGCACTGGTAGGCCCGTCCTGGCGCGACATCTACACCTATGCCCTGGAACACGGCTTCCGGTTCCTGAGTTATGGCGACGGCTGCCTGCTCTGGAAAAAATAAGCTGTTTTAACGGCCCGTGTCCTTCCTGGCGGGCGGCAAGGACGGCATATTTTCATATTCCCGCCTGGGCAGCTTATCCGGGATCACCGGTACGATCTTTACCGGTACGGCCTTGCCCTTGTCGAGCGAGTCGAGGCGGCGGGCTTCCTGTATGGCGGCCGCATTGATCAGCGAATCGTTACGGCGCTTCAGCATCAGGTTAATGGAATCGAGTTTTGCTTTGGCAATAGAATCGACCTGCACGTCGCTATACGAGGTTTCGGTAGTAGCCGTGCAGGAGGCCATAAAAAGAACGACTATTGCAGTCGGCAGTAGAAAGCGCATAATCGGCAAAGGTCGCTAATTTATTGGTTTTTAAACCCAAAAAGAAGCTAAAAAAGAAGGGAGCGACCTGTAACAGATCGCCCCCCGGGTTTTGGTTCTGTCCGCTACTGGTTATTGTTTAACGAAGGTGTGCACAGCGGCTTGTTGTTTGCCGTTGAGATGCAGTATATAAGATCCGGCGGGTAAATGACCGATAGCAAGGTTCACCTGCAATTTACCGGCGCCTGCCTGCTGTGCCTGGCGCAATACTTCCCGTCCTGTCATATCGTAAATGGTTACCTGGTAGTTACCCGGTGTTACCTGGTCGCTGCCCAGGTGCAATTGATCCGTAGCGGGGTTAGGATATACGCGCAGATCGCTGATTGCAGCAAGATCCTGTACACTTGTAGGATTGGTGGCTTCGGTAAGTGGCAGGGTAACGGGGGCGCTGGCCTTGTCGCCGGTGATACCGTTATCGTCGTTCACACCATTGATAATACCGTATAAGGTAACATTGCCGGTACCTGCCGCCGGTGCGGTCCAATCGAACTCGGCCAGGTAAGCGCCATTGGTTTTGGAAAGGTTATGACCATGCTCTACAACCTGCAATCCGCCTATCGTTACGGCATGTTTATCTGATCCCAGGTTGCCGAAGGTGCCGGCCTGTTGGCTGCCGGCAGTTGCGGCAGTCAGCTGGAATCCAAAAAAGGCGAGGTTCGTATTGTTGCCGCTGATGGTAACGGTGTATACCGTGCCGGGCTTATACTTGCCATTTGCAGCGGTGCCGTTCGCCTTTTCTTTCAGGGCAATAGTCATCGTAGTGGTGCCCGCGCCGCCGCCGTGGCAGGACGCACAGGTACCGTTAGAGCCCGGCCCGCCGTTGCGGATGCCGTTGCCCGCCGATGCTGGTCCCGAGCTGTTACTGCTCAGCGAAAGATAAAGTCCTGCAAGTATTACCGGGAAAAGAATAAAAGACCGTTTCATAATATTTTTTTCCAAAAATAGCAGGATCGGCCCGGTACTGCTATAATAAAACGGACAATTGATTGCACATTATGCAGTCTTGCGGTATTCCAGTGGCGTACAGTTAAACTTCTGGCGGAACACCCGGATAAAGTGTGCCGAATCGCTGAATTGCAGGTGGTACGCGATCTCTTTGACCGACAGGTCGGAGATATGCAGGAGCCTGCAGGCTTCGAGCAGGATGCGCTCCTTGATCAGCTGCGCCGGCGTACGGTCGGTATGCCGCTTTACAATGCGGTTCAGCGTCTTCTCGGTTATATTAAGGCGGTCGGCGTAGGTTTTCAGGCTTATACCTTTATCATAATAATCTTCGACCAGCAGGCTGAAGGCATTATAGATATTATCGGTATCGCCGATCAGTACGGGCGTACCATTGGCCAGGCAGGGTTTAAGCGACAACAGGAACGCGATAAACAACGATTGCAGGTAGGTATTATGATCCTTTACCTGTTCGAAATGATTACGGCTGCTTTCGATAAGCCGTATAATACCCAGTAGTTCATCGAATACATCGGGTTCCGGGCTGATGATCGGTTCTACCAGGTAGTTGTCGTAGAAGCGGCGCAGGCTATGGCTTACATTATTGTGGTCGATGGTCAGGATATCCGTGCCGAACATTACCAGTTTACCCCGCGCATCGGCGCTGCGGGTAAGCAGGTGCACCATACCGGGCTGTACGATGTGTACGCTGCGGCCTTCGAAGCTGTAGGCCACATTATCGATCAGGTGCGAACCTGAGCCCTGTTCGATCAGGAAGATTTCGTAATACTGGTGCTTGTGTGGGGTGGTGGGTACCGATCCGTAAATGGTCTGATCGGTAAGGTCGTATACTTTAAATTTAAGGGCTTCGTTAAAATCCCGGGGTAAGGGATGCCCTTTCATAAACGGGTTACTCCTGGTGCTCTGCTTCATATACTGCGCTGGTTTCCGGTCTCGTGCTCATATCTTGCTATGCAAGACGACCGGGTTGGGGCAAAACGTTGGGCGGTATTTTCCTGCCGGCAAGTTAAAATATTGTAATGTCGCTATGAAATTTTTATCCGGAAATTTACAGGAGATATGATGCCAATAAAGTTATCTTTGAGCCATGAAGATCCTCGCCATTTATGCCAGCCAGAGCGGCCAGTTACGCGATATTTTAAATAACCTCGTAAAAGATATCCAGGGCGAAGCCGAAATAGACTTTGCCGAGATCAAACTTGTTCAACCCTTCCCCTTTCCCTGGAGTGCAGCTACCTTTTTCGATGCCATGCCCGAGTGTGTGTTGCAGATCCCATCGGATATACAGCCGATGCCGCAACTCGCGGCCAAGGATTATGACCTGGTGATTTTCGGTTACCAGCCCTGGTTCCTGTCGCCTTCCAACCCGGCTAATAGCTTCCTGAAAAGCGAGTGGGCCCGCGTGCTGAAAGGCAAACCGGTACTGACCGTGGTAGGTTGCCGCAATATGTGGCTCAATGCACAGGAAAAGGTAAAAGGCGAACTGGCGCAGTTGGGCGCCAACCACGTAGGCAATATTGTGCTGGAAGATAAACATGGCAACCTGGTATCGCTGCTTACCATTATCCGCTGGATGTTTAAAGGACAAAAAGCAGCCTCCGGCCGTTTACCGGCAGCGGGCGTAGCGGATAGCGATATCACCGG
Organism: Taibaiella chishuiensis; assembly: GCF_003014535.1. Classification (GTDB taxonomy): domain Bacteria; phylum Bacteroidota; class Bacteroidia; order Chitinophagales; family Chitinophagaceae; genus Taibaiella; species Taibaiella chishuiensis. The sequence continues at coordinate 188,065 of NZ_PYGD01000010.1, forward strand.
TGCGCAGAAATATGGCATGCCGGTATTGCAGCATCTGAAACAGGGCAAGATCGATCATTTACAAAAAGACCTGCTGCAACTGGGCGCTATCCACCTGCGTCCCAACCTGATCGTACTGGAAAAGCGCGGTGTAAGCCAGTTCCCGAAATGGGCGCGTAAGGCCAGGGCCAAAGGTGGTCCGGGCAGTCCCGAGCGCAGGGGCGTGATCAAAACCTTCCAACGCATCCTGATGGTAGCCATTTTCGTGCTGTCGCCCATCACTTCGCTCATCGCTAAGATACAGACCGCCCTCAATAAAAAGCAATTGCTGAAAGAGGTAGAGTATTTTAAAGGCGTACTGTACGAGGCCGGGAAACTGGGCAAGTAGATGCTAGTATTGAGATATTGGTATTGAGATGTTAGATATTAGATGTCATCCTGAGCATCGCGAAGGATCTCATCGGCTAGCTAGCTTTACCAGCGTGTAAAGCATCACGTATCGAAGGAATGCTGTCATCGGGAGCACAGCGAAGGATCTCACCGGTTAGCCGGCTTTAATAAAGTAATAAATAAACTCAACATTCAAAATTTAAAATTTAAAATTAAAACATGCCACGCTATACCGCGTGGCATGTTGCATTATGGGTTAAGATAACCTAAGGACAATAGTTCTGCGTGATATTACCGCATATAAACAGGCCCTCATAGGCATCGTCATTGTTCACATCGATATCGATCACATTGTCGCCTGCAACAAGGTGCGCCAGGTCGATATTGATGGAGATGTTTTCTTTCAGGGGATTAAACCAGTTGCCCGTAACCCAGGACAACGGCCCTATCGTATACGCGTGACCATTGATCCTGAAGTTACGGGCCCGGTTATCTGCGCCCAGTTTGGTAAAGTTTACCTTAACCCAGGACAGGCAGGAAAAATTGATATTGAAATGGGCCTGGTAACCGTAAACACCGGTTACACCGGCTATCGAAGGGTTATTGGTACCAGACTCCAGCAGGTGGGTGATCCACCGGCCACAATCGGCCGCAGCCCATACACCGCCCAGGTCGGTGCATACTTTAGCGGGTTTGTAACCTATTCCACCGCCCGAACCTGCAGGCCATATTACGCGCCAGGTATCATCATTTGAACCGTAGGCGATAGGAGTCGTCGTACCATCAACAACACCGGTGGTCAGGTCTTTGATCACTTTTCCGCTTTGCGCGAAGAGGGCGGAAGAGGAGACAGCAAATAATGCTGCCAGGGTAATGAGCTTTTTTTTCATGAGTCTGTTTTGGGATGATTAGCAATAAATATAATCACTTATTCCAATTTAATGCAAAAGAGTATTTAATCAGAAACAACACCCGGACCTGTCACCGGCTCCTGTTCGTAGCGAGACGCTACGAACAGGAGCAAAAGCAAATGCCACGCTGTGTTATACAACGTGGCATTTGCACTATTTATAGCTTTCCCACTCCATTAAAGCCAGCTAATCGGTGAGATTCTTCGCGATGCTCAGGATGACAATCGTCCTCTTGGTACTTCATGCTTTGCACTCCATTAAAGCCAGCGAATCCGGTGAGATCCTTCGCTGCGCTCAGGATGACAGTCGTCCTCTTGGTGCTTGATGCTTTACACTCTATTAAAGCCAGCTAGCCGATGAGATCCTTCGCTACGCTCAGGATGACAACCATCCTCTTGGTGCTTGATGCTTTACACTCCATTAAAGCCAGCTAACTGATGAGATCCTTCGCTGCGCTCAGGATGACATCTAATATCTCAATACTAACATCTCAATACTAAAATCTAACATCCAATTACTACCAACTACACCACCACGTTGATCATCCTGCCTTTCACATAGATAAACTTCTTGGGCTCTTTGCCTTCCAGCCATTTCTGTACGGCCTCGTTGGCCAGCACTTCGGCACGGATAAAGGCTTCTTCCGCATCCAGGGCGAATTCCAGCTCGGTACGGGGTTTACCGTTGATAGCGATAGGGTATACCTTGCTGTTTTCGGTTACATACTTTTCCTCCCATTCGGGGAACAAGGCATGGATCACCGAACCTTCGTTACCCAACTGCTGCCACAGCGCTTCGGCCATATGCGGCGCATAAGGCGTAATCAATCTTACCAGGGCATCGAGGATACCGCGTTTATGACAATTCAGATCGGTAAGTTCGTTTACACAGATCATAAACTGCGATACCACGGTATTGAAAGAGAAACGTTCGGTATCGCTTTCGATCTTCTTAATGGTTTTATGCAATACCTTCAATTCGGCTTCAGAAGCAGCTTCTTCGGTTACGATCCAGCCTTTCTGCTCATCATAGAACAGGCGCCAGAATTTTTTCAGGAAACGGTGTACGCCTTCGATGCCTTTGGTATCCCAGGGTTTGCTCATTTCGATCGGTCCCAGGAACATCTCGTACATACGGAAGGTATCGGCGCCATACTGGGCTACAATATCGTCGGGATTGACCACATTGTATTTCGATTTCGACATTTTTTCGGTCTCCGAACCACAGATATATTTACCGTTTTCGAGTATAAACTCGGCATTGGCATACTCGGGACGCCAACCCTTAAAGGCTTCGGTGTCCAGCTCCACGCCATCTACCATGCTTACATCTACTCGGATCTGGTCGACCAGGTGCTGGTCTTTCAGGCCCTGCGAAACAAAAGTATGGGTACCGTTGATCCGGTATACATAACGGGTGCTGCCCTGGATCATACCCTGGTTAACCAGGCGTTTAAAAGGCTCGTCGAAGCTGAGGTGGCCCAGGTCGTACAGTACTTTGGTCCACATACGGCTATACAGCAGGTGGCCTACGGCATGCTCGGTACCACCAATATAAAGGTCTACCTGGTTCCAGTAGTCGGTGCTGTCTTTCGAGGCAAACTCCTGCTGGTTGCCCGGGTCCATATAACGCAGGAAGTACCAGCTGCTGCCGGCATAACCGGGCATGGTATTGGTCTCTCTTTTTACGATCTCGCCATCGTTATTGGTAACCAGTACCCAGTCGGTAACATTGGCCAGCGGACCTTCGCCTTCCGGACCGGGTTTGTAATGTTCTACGTGTGGTAATTCCAGGGGCAACCGGCGCATAGGTTCCGGCAGGTTCAGGGCCTCCTCGTCGATCGCATAAGGCACATTGTCCTTATAGGCAATAGGGAAGGGCTCGCCCCAGTAGCGCTGACGGCTAAAGCCGGCATCCCGCAGGCGATAGTTGATCCTGCGTGTACCCAGGCTTTTGGCCTCCAGTGTTTCCAGTACTTTCGCGGCAGCATCTTTAACGCTTAAGCCACTTATAAAATCGCTGTCGGTGATCGTTACATTTTTATCGGATACCGCGGCTTCGCCGGTATACAGGTCGCCGAATATATTGGTAACCGGTATATCGAAATGACGGGCAAAGGCATGATCGCGATCGTCGCCTGCAGGTACCGCCATAATAGCGCCGGTGCCATAACCGGCCAGCACATATTCCGATATCCATACCGGGATCTTGCGGCCACTCAGCGGATGCAGGCAATAAGCGCCGGTAAAGCAACCGCTGATCTTTTTCTCCGCCATGCGTTCGCGTTCGCTGCGGCTTTTTACATAAGTTACATATTGCGTTACTTCGGCCTGATGCTCCGGGGTAGTGATGGCGCTTACCAGTTCATGTTCCGGCGCCAGTACCAGGAAGTCTACGCCGAATATCGTATCAGGACGGGTAGTAAAGACGGCGATCTTTTGCCCGCCGGTGGTCGTAAAGCTTAGCTCAGCGCCTTCGCTGCGACCTATCCAGTTGCGCTGCATCTCTTTCATCGCCTCGCTCCATTCCAGCTTATCCAGGCTGTCGATCAGGCGGTCGGCATACTCGGTAATACGCAGGAACCATTGCCGCATTTTTTTACGTTCTACGGGGTGGCCGCCGCGTTCGCTTACCCCATTTACCACTTCATCGTTGGCCAGTACGGTGCCCAGGGCCTCGCACCACCATACCACGGCATGGTCGAGGTAAGCCAGGCGGTATTGCATCAGGATATGCCTGCGGTCCGACTCGCCCATGGCTTGCCAGGCTTCGGCGGTAAAAGTGCCGGTATCGTTACCTGGCGCGGCATGCCCTGCATTACCTTCTTTTTCGAAGATGGCGATCAGGGTATCGAGTGATTCTGCTTTTTGCGTATCGCGGTTAAACCAGCTTTTGAACAGCTGCAGGAAGATCCATTGCGTCCATTTGTAGTACTGCGGATCGCTGGTATTGACCTCGCGGCTCCAGTCGTAGTTAAAGCCGATGTTGTCGAGCTGTTCTTTATAACGGGTTATATTTTTTTCTGTGGTAACTGCCGGATGCTGCCCGGTTTCCAGGGCATATTGTTCGGCAGGCAGGCCAAAGGCGTCGAATCCCATAGGATGCAATACACTAAAGCCTTTCATTACTTTATAACGGGCAAAGATATCGGAAGCGATATAACCCAGGGGATGCCCCACGTGCAGGCCTGCGCCGCTGGGGTAGGGAAACATATCCAATACATAATACTTGGGACGCGAGGAGGTGTTGTTTACTTTATAGACCTGCTGCGCTTCCCAGCGTTTTTTACTGTCCTGTTCTATCTGCTGAAAATTATATTCCACTTGCGTTTTGTAATTGTATAACGTGAATAAGGTTGTTCGTAATCGGGGAGCGGGTTATCAGTTAACCGGGGGCAGCCACATAGCGCCGCCAACGCTGCTCAGCGTGGCACCGGTAACAGAATGAAACACATTGTTCTCTTCGCGCCAGCGTAATGTACCCATCAAAGCCATGGCTATGGCCTCTTTGAATTTTACCGTCTGTTCGTCGGGCACCACCAGCTCTATCGGGCCGTCTTTCAGCAGCTCTTCCTGCAGGGTTTCGACCAGGAAATCGTTAAAGGCGCCGCCACCGGTTACGACCATCCGCTGTAATACAGTGGTATCGCGGTAGGGGGCCAATGCCCGGGCTATCTGTACGGCAATATGCCGGGTAGCCGTATGCAGGGCATCATGACTGCTTTCCAGGGTTTCGAAATGGGGCAATACCTCTTCCGTTACAAAACCGTTATGCAGGGATTTGGGAGAGGAAAGGTTATAGAAGGCCACCTCGTTGATCTTACCCAATACTGCTGTACTGCTGCTGCCGGTACGCGCCATTTCGCCCCGGTCGTCGTAGGCCTTGTCGGAGCGCAGCGCAAAATGATTCAGCAACTGGTTAGCCGGGCAGATGTCGAAGGCAACGGGTTCCTCGCGGTTAACCGTTACATTGGCGATGCCGCCTATATTGAGACAAAAATCATATTCGGAAAGCAACAGGCGATCGGCTACCGGTACGATAGGTGCGCCTTGTCCGCCAAGCGCCACGTCCATATTGCGCAGGTCGCTGATAACGGGCAGCATGGTCCAGGCGGCAATTGCAGCGCCGTCACCTATCTGCGCCGTGGTACGCGCAGCCGGCTCATGCCATACGGTATGGCCGTGCGAAGCGATAAAGTGGACTTTATGCTGCAGGTTGTACTTCTTGATAAAATGATTGACCTGCTCGCCCAGGTAATGCCCGTAACTGGTATGCAGCCTTAGGAAAGCCGGTACGTTAAGGCTATGCGCCTGCTTCAGCTCATCGGCCAGGGCACCGGGGTAGGGCACGCACTCTGCCTCGAGCAACTCGTAACTCCACTTACCGCTAATCTCCGTAAGCCGGACATAAGCGATATCCAAACCGTCCAGCGAACTGCCAGACATCAATCCTATTACACTGTAAACCATCTTAAATCAGATAATATTGAAAAGAAACTGCAAATTAAAGAAAGAAATCCTGTTATCGGAACCCCGGGGCCTATACGGGCATAGTTTTTTAGCATTTGTCGTCTTTTTGCCACTTTTGGCGCCGGATCTTGCATCCGGACCCGAAAGCACGGCCGGCCCAGCATAAAAAGAGGAAGCACGGGGCTCCCTCATCTTTACAGTTATTTATAAGTGGATACCGGCTGCTTATTTCCTGTAACGGGTCTTACGGCTGTTGCGTTTGTCTAACAACATTCCCCCGAAAAGCACGGCTACAGCAACAAACAGGAAAAGGATCCCTAAACCGTTAATCCGATCTCCTTTGTCTGGTCCCCGAGCGGTTTCGAAATTGGCTTCCGTAGATCCCTGGGTTGCGAGGAAGTAAATACCCGTTCCCAGCAGGAAAAGCAGACACAGGCTCATGACAACCTTATAACTCTTCATCAGGCAAGTTCCGCTTCCAGATCGTAATCAAAAGCCTTGGTGATCTTTACTTGCACGAAGTCGCCTACAGGCAGGTCTTCGTCGGTATGGATGATCACCTCGTTGTCGACTTCCACGCTATCGTATTCGGTACGGGCAATATAACGGCCCGCTTCTATTTTATCGACCAGCACTTTGAATTCGCGGCCGATCAGTTCCTGGTTTTTTTCGTAGGAAATTTCCTGCTGCACTTCCATGATTTCCTGGGCGCGGCTTTCCTTCTCTTCGGAAGAAAGCGTGTCTTCCAGGTCATGGGCGCTGGTATTCTCCTCGTGGGAATAGGTAAAGATACCGACCCTTTCAAAGCGGATCTCTTCGAGGAAGGATTTCAGTTCTTCCACATCATCCCTTGTCTCGCCGGGGAACCCTGTAATCATGGTTGTACGCAGGGCCATATTGGGCACTTTGTCGCGTATAGCCGAGATCAGGTCGTACATTTCCGCTTTGGTAATCTGGCGTTTCATGGCCTTCAGCATGGGGTCGCTGCAGTGCTGCAACGGCATATCGAGGTAGTTGCAGATATTGTCCCTTTCCTTCATTACATCCAGTATCTCCATCGGGAATTTGGAAGGGTAAGCATAATGCAGGCGTATCCACTCCAGGCCGGGCACGTCGGAAAGGTGACGCATAAGGTCGGGCAGCATTCTTTTTTTATAGATATCGAGACCATAATAGGTCAGTTCCTGGGCAATGAGCATCACCTCTTTAACCCCGTTCTTCACCAGGTGTTTGGCCTCGGTTACAATCTCTTCGATGGTTTTGGACACGTGACCGCCACGCATCAGCGGGATGGCGCAGAAAGAGCAGGTACGGTTACAACCTTCGGATATTTTGAGATAAGCATAGTGCTTGGGTGTGCTCAGCATGCGTTCGCCCAGCAATTCCTTTTTGAAATCGGCATTCAGCTCTTTCAGGATAAAAGGCAGTTCCAGGGTACCGAACCAGGCATCCACTTCCGGGATCTCCTTGGCCAGGTCGCCACGGTAACGTTCGCTCAGGCAGCCGGTTACATACACCTTATCCAGGCGGCCGGCTTCCTTATAGGACACCTGTTCCAGGATGGTGTTGATCGATTCTTCCTTGGCTTTATCGATAAAGCCGCAGGTATTCACCACCACGATATTATGATCGAATTTTTCGTTCTCGTGGGTAACCGCTATCTCATTGGCACGCAGCTGCCCGCTCAGCACTTCGCTGTCTACAAGGTTTTTGGAACATCCCAGTGTAATGATGTTCACCTTATTCTGTTTTAATGTTCTGCTTTTCATCCCTTCAGTTAAGTCGGCAAAGGTACCACAAATTACCGGTATTATGCGCTATGGGGTTGGCGCCCGGCAGCTTACAGGCCCAGCCCTGAGACATAAAAAAACCGGGGGCCGCAACGGGCCCCCGGTAGGGTATTTCAGGGTTGTGTATACCCACGTTTCTTATTGAACCACGGCACGTACTACCTGTACCTGGGTATCATCTTTGCCTACGGCCCTTACAAAGTAAATGCCTGCAGCCATCGGTATGTTATAGTTGGCGTTGTTTACATCCAGGCTACGGATTACTTTGCCGGATATATCTACGATGGTCAGGCTGCTGATATCCTGCGGATTGCTCAGCGCAATACGCACTTCGCCTTTGCTCGGGTTCGGAGCCAGTACGAAGAATGGATTGTCCGTCCTGGACAGTACCACAGCGCGGGTAGGAGACAGGTTGGTTTTGCCATCTTTATCGGTCATTTTAAGGCGATAGTAAGCGATAGCGGTACCTGGTGCAGCATCGGTGTAGTCGTATTTGCTGACACCGGCCTTGCGGTCTACTTTGCCTGCTGCAACAAAGTCACGGCTGTTGGCGCTGCGCTCTACTACAAAATGAGACAGGTCTGTTTCGTTGGCTATTTCCCAGTTCAGTACGGCACTGCTGCCTTTGGCCTTAGCGGTAAAGCCGACCAGCTGCACCGGCAGCGGAGCCTGTACCGTAAGCGTATAAGGGAAGCTGCCCAGGGTAAGCGAGTTGGCAACGTCGCTTACAGTTACCGTAAAGTTATAGGTACCTACGGTAGATGGTGTACCGGTAATAGCGCCGGTAGTCGAACTGATGCTCAGGTTGGACACGTTGCCAGCAGTAATGGCATAGTTCAGTACTGGTGCGTTGGGTAAGGTACCGGGGCTGGGTACGCCTGCAGCAACGCTGCCGGAATAAGGAGCGTTAAAGGTACCGGTTGGAATAGGGCCAGGAGGGGTAAAGCCGATCACGTTTACATTGATCGGTGCGCGTTCTGAACCACCGGTAAAGCCGGTACGGGTAGCGCCTGCAAAATAGTTGAGAATGGTACCGGCCTGGGCACTAGTGGTCGCTACGGTAGCGCTGGGCAGTGCATTACCACCGGTAGCGGCATCATAATAAACAACCAGGTCGCCGTTAGTAGTCGTAGCGTTCAAAACAGCGCTCTGTCCTGCATACGCGTAAATATTGGTTTGCGGTACGGTAGGTTTGGCCATTTTAGCGCCTACATTATAAATGCGCAAAGAGCTTAATGCAGCAGCCACACCGCCAAGTTTTACTTCGACACGGTCAAAGGCCGCAGTTGAGGCCGCAGACAGCGTGTAGATGTTACCTACGCCGGATAGTAAACGCAACTGGAGCAGCGGCGAACTGTTGCTGATCGTCTGCACAGGGGTAGTAGAATTTCCATTGTACAGGTTAACGGAAAAACCGGTAAGCAGCCCCATGCTGATCAGGCCGGCACCCGGATCCTGGAGTACCAGGGCAACAGAATCTCCGGCCTTGCAGGCAGTATTGAAGATGGTGGTATGAAACACCTCACTCAGCAATTGCGCACCGGTATTGAGGGTGGCGAAAGTGGTGTAATTCGGAGCTGTTTCCGCATCTATCGCATTCCAGGGGTTAACTACCGAACCGGTAGCATTGGCAATACCGCCCACTACCGAACCGGCACGCACACCGGAGAGCACGTCGATAGGTTGTCCAAAAGCGATGTTTGCAGGAGCATTCTCGCTGATATAAGCATGGAACAGGTTGTTGTTCAGTCCTAAAGCAAGTCCGTTGCCCGAAAGACGCAGGAATACGCCGTTAAACGTGGCAGGCGGGGTAATGGTCAATTCCACTTCTCCCATGCCATTAAGTACATTAAGCAGGGTAGCGCCGGAATATACTACCGTTTCGCTGGTGCCTTGCCAACCGGCATCATGACCTGCGCCGGCGAGTGGAGGCCAGGTTGCACCAACCGTGTTAAGACCGGTATAGTACCCGGCACTGATGCCACTGGCCACGCTCAACAGGGCTGCCGGTATAGTAATTTTAAAAGTAACCGGCGTATTGGCGGCAATGGTACGCGCCGTAGCATGGGCGCCTGTAGTAGTAAACTCCAGGTACTGGGTAACAGAAGCCAGTCCTGCGAGGCCTACACCTACCGTTAATATAGATGCGGTGTTAGGCAGCCCGTCGGTGGCGAGCGGAGCATTGGTAATAGCCCCTGCTAAATGGATAAGCGGTGTGATAGCTGTACCTGCAGTGAGACTGCCCTCGAAATTAGCATAGGTCCTTACTTTAGGTTGAGCCATTGCCGGCTGCGCGCCAAGCAAGACCGTACCCGACAGCAGGCCATAAGTCATCATCGATTTAAGCGTTCTTGTAATCGTGTTCATTTGTCTACGTTTTAAAGGAGTGAGTAATAAAGCTATTTTATATACAATATGAATATATTGTAATGCATAATTAAACATGTAAGGGCATGAATTTCAAAGAAACGAAGGAGAATTGCCGTTATCAGCACAGGAACAGGCCAACAATGCCGGTCTAACAGATCCGAACATCTATACTATGGTAAAAATATAAACTTAAAAACGATATAAGCACATATGCGATAAATAGTATATTCTTTTTAAGCGATATTTTATTACCCACCCAAGCAAATATGTACATATATAATTACAGAGATATCGCAGGTTTCTTAATTCCTAAATTGCTTCATAGCCAATGTTATCTCAAATATCGGGTTAGCAAAAGGCCACCGGCAACCGGAAGAAAACCGGTATTACAGGAGTCGTAAAACAGGAGGTCAGATTAAGTCTTTGAGTAGCAGGTCGTTTCTTTGGTCAACAAACGGACGGGGCGCGGTTCTGGCATGGTATGGTTTACTAATTCACTGATATTAATACCATAAGCCGCTAATTGTTTAATTAAAATCGATATTAATTTTCTATTTTTTTTAACGCTTCAATAAAGAGTATCTATATCGTCGTATTGGTACATAAATAAGTTATTCAATAAAAAAATAGAAAACAATCTACATATTTAAGCATATAGTCTTACCCATCTGATCCTGATCGGGTTGATTAGCTTTTAGCATCCTGAAAAAGAAAATGCTAACGAAATACTTTCATTTTGTTAAAAAAAATAATTCATAAGATTTATTAATAAGGTTTATCCGGATTTCTGGTGTTTGTACCATCAAATTCAATAAAATTGCAGCAGCGTTAGGCGCTGTTAAAAAAATTGCCTCCACCTATGAAGCCCTGTTGTTTCCACTATCGCGATAAAAGGTTGCTTTTTATGCTTTTAATGGTCTTCCTATGCTTTTCGGCGGCCGATGCTACCGCCTTAGGTTCGGAGGAGCCGGATATCAGGATGACGGGTAAAGAAAATAAGGTAGCCCGGCTGGCCAATTTCTGCAGGGTATGGGGATTTCTTAAATACTATCACCCGGCTATAGCCGGCGGACAATACGACTGGGACCGGGAAATGCTCGATATGCTACCCGGGATATGGAATGCGGACAGCGACCCGGCGGCGTACAAACTGATCGAAACCTGGGTAGGGGCTATAGAGCCGGGCATAACGGCCGCTGGAGCGCTCATTCCCATCTCCCGCAAGGTGAAGCTGCAAGCCGATTTCAGCACCTTATTTAATGAAGATAACCTGCCGCTTAGCCTGAGAACGCGGCTCACCCGTATCCGCGATAGCTACAAGCCCGCGTTGCAGCATAAGTATATTGCTTATACACCGCAGGTAGGCAATCCTGTTTTTAATGAAAATGCCTACGACGAAAGTCCTTATCCCAACACCGGCCTCCGGTTACTGGCCTTATACCGTTACTGGAATATGATCCAGTACTTTTACCCATACCGTTACCTGAACGGGAAAGAGTGGGATAGGGTGCTCGATGAGTTTATACCCCGGTTCATCAACGCTGCTAATAAAGAGGATTATACCCTTACCAGCCTCGAACTGATCAGCCGGATACACGACAGTCATGCCGGTATCGCCAAAAACAGTGTTTTGGACAGCCTGAAAGGCAACTGGATCCTGCCTTATAAAACAGCCCTGATCGAGGACAAGTTGGTCATTACAGGATATTACGGCCTGCCGGATACGGTTAGTAAACCGGTAGCAATGACCGGTGATATTATCGAAGCCATAGATGGCATACCCGTCGATACCCTTATTCGCCGTTATCTTCCCTTTACACCAGGGTCTAACTACGAAACCCGGTTGCGCGACATGGCCGGCCTGAACGGGTTCCTGCCCAGGGCGGCCAGGCGGGAGGCAGAGCTGCGCATCCGCAACGAAAAAGGTGTAGCCGAAGTATCGCTGCAACGCATTTCCCTGCTGGAGGCCAACCAGCTTAAGGATAAAACACAGCAGGGCGCGGCTTACAAAATGCTGCCCGGTAATATCGGGTATATCTACCCGGGCTCGCTGGCCGCAGGTGACTTCGTAAAGATCCGCGACAGCTTTGCCCACACCCGTGGCCTCATTATCGATTTCCGTTGTTACCCTGCTACCTTTATGCCCTTTACTTATGGGCAATGGCTCAAGGGCGGGACCAGCGCTTTTGCTTATTTTACCCAGCCAGACCTGCAACAGCCCGGTAATATCCTGTATAGCGATACCGTATTTAATGGTATGCACAATCCCGACTATTACCCGGGTAAAGTCATTATTATCGTCAACGCCCGCACGCAAAGCCAGGCAGAGTACAGTACCATGGCCTTAAGCACGGCCTACCGCGTTAAAGTACTGGGCAGTACTACGGCCGGCGCTGATGGCAATGTATCCCGCATTGTATTACCCGGTGGTATCCAGACCATGATATCGGGCCTCGGCGTATATTACCCCGATGGCAGCGAAACGCAGCGTACCGGCATCAAAATAGACATCCCGGTACGGCCCACAATTGCCGGTGTACGCAAGGGCAAGGATGAATTGCTGGACAAAGCAATATCCCTGATGCAGGAGGGACATTAAACCGGCGCTGCAATTACCTCAGTTACTTATGTATTTTCTGACCTAAAAAAGAGCACCTCATGAAAAAGAAGCAACTGCACAGCAAATTGGGATTGCAAAAGCACATCCTGGCCCGGCTCAACCATGCCGGCACCGAACAGGTTAAAGGCGGCGAACCCCAAACCTGCACGGGCGGGCGATTCAGCCTTTGTGTTATTATCGAATCGCATGATTGTCCTTCGCGGCCGGCCTGCGTATACCCCACACTACAGCCCGATTGCCTGTAGCTAAAACGTTTTAAACAGGGACAGCTCGCCGGTTCTCAGGTATAGCTGTCCCTGTTTGTATCTTGTTACGGGATTTACTAAGTTTGACGCCGTTAACATGCCAGCTGTATGAAACTCGAACTGATTCACGATAACTATCCCTGGAACCTTTTACTGCTTGCCGATCCCGACAGGGCGGCCATCTCCCGGTATCTCGGCAACAGCGATTGTTATGTGGCCCGGGATGGGGAAGTACTGGCCGGCGTTGCCGTACTGCACTCCTTATCCGGTACCACCGCCGAATTGATGAATATTGCCGTTGACCCCGGTTTACAACAAAAGGGTTATGGCAGCCGCATACTCTCCCTGCTTATCAATCGCCTTAAAGACCAGGGCTTTCAATTGCTGGAAGTAGGTACAGGTACCTTTGGTTACCAGCTCAAGTTTTACCAGAAGCTGGGCTTCCGGGTAACCGCCATCAGGAAAGACTTTTTCCTGGAACACTATCCCGAACCCGTTATGGAAGAGGGGCTGCAGCATAAAGACATGTTGCTGTTAAGCCTCGATCTTACCGGCTCCGGCCAGTAAGGATTATTCCCCTCAGCCCCGATACCGCTTATACCCGGTAACGCCAGGCGGCCCTCGCCCGGCCCTGAATGCCTGTGCACTGCACCGCCCACTACCGGAATACCGGTATTCGCTGCTACCGGTATTCTATCATTTTTAAAATTTCACAAATATCTGCCTTTAGATTTCCGTCCTTATACAAGGGCGTTTTTGTAGTTGCAAAAGGCCGGAAGCGAGATCTGCAGGTATATACAGCCTGTAGCGCCTTGCGTGGTAATCCCATTTAATCCAATTAATCCATAACCCTTTCAAACCAAAAGATGATGAAAAAGATGATGCTGGTCGCGGCCCTGGTGCAGGCCACTTTTACGTATGCGCAGCCTGCAGGCCAGTGGCTTAAGCAAGCCTCCTTCCTGGGAGCAGAGGACATAAAAAATATAGCCTACATACCTTCGAATGCCGGCGCAGGCCCTGCTGTATGGACCTTTGCAGAGGGCAACCTGAATTCGGGACCGGGAGGCACCGTTGCGACCGAATGGCACTTTACCGCTTATAAAGCTACAGACGGCAGTACCGTATTCGATCACCAGGCGGATGGTATCGAGATCAATAAGATTGTTTATGATGCGGGGCATGATGAAGTCCTGGTATTGTTCAATTTTTCCGAACATGCATCTTTTGCTGTTGTCGGTCCGCACACGATTATTCCGCCCGGGCTTGCCGATCCCGATTGTTTTTATGCCGGTGTATTGCGGTTTAACCGGGGCGGAGTATTGCAGGGTACGCAATGGTTTTCCTTTCCCTGCCGCCGTCCCCGGGCTGGCGTTGCCTTCTGGGACATGGACCTGCCCCGCAATAGGGTAGCGCTTTGTATGCCAGTGTACGGCGACCTCGACGCCGACACCGCTACCTTTGTATTTGGCAGCGGCAGCCGGCTGTTACGCAGCGACTCTGCTTATGTCGGCGTTTTCGAGTGGAATTTAACCGGTACGCCACAACAGTTTTTCATGTTCAATCAACCCTTCGATGTTGGTGAGCGCAGTTATGTAACCGGCCTGGCTTATGGCAGCAACGGCGATATCTTCCTCCTGGGCAACCTGCGTAGTCCTATCCGTATCGGCAGTTTTAACCTGTCTAAAGCGGCCGGCGATTCCACCACAACCTTTATGGCAAGGTTGCGTGCAGATGGCAGTATACCCCTGGCAAAAAAAATATTTACCTCAGCAACGCTTAATTCGGGCGCCCTGGCGTTGACCTATAACCGCAGCAACCAGCACCTGTACTTCGCCAACGATTGGTCCGGCCAACTGGTCGTCAACGGCACTCCGGTTCATAAGGGAACTGCCGCATACTCTTCCAATATCCTCGTAGCCGAAACCGATACCACTCTTACCATCGGGCATTTCAGTTCTGTGCGTTATGGTGATACCGCCAGCGGTATGCTGGGGCCGCGGTTGTTCAGTTATAATAATCTTTATACCGACAATGCAGGCAATGTAATCCTGGGCGCTTCCGTAAAAGACAGTTTCCGTATCGAACAGAAAATATTCCGCAACAGTACCGGCAATACACATTATAAAGCCGGCATCATCCGCTTCAACAAAGACCTGCAGCTCGATACCTGTTTTATTTCATCCGGTACCGGCGACGAGCATCCTACCGTACTGGCCCTGGGACCAGACAACGAAGTCTATGCTGGTGGCCGGTTTAGCGGCCAGGCAACGTTTCCGCCATTGCAGACCACGCCACAGAGTTCCTTTGAAGATGCTTTTATCCTGAAACTTAAACTTCAGAAGAAAACCACTACCGGTATCCCCGGATTACATACCGCATTCACCGGGTCTGTTTATCCCAACCCCGCATCAGATAAGCTGCACATCCAACAGGAGCACATGCAACGGGTTTCCGTATATACTGCAGACGGCAGACTCGTTTACGACCAGCTGTGGAGCAATAGCACTGCGGCACATACCGTAGATGTGGCGGGCTTTACCCGCGGGCTTTACTTTATACGCGTGGTATTGAGCAATGGCGAGGGGCTGAGTACCGGCTTTGTTAAACAGTAGGGAGACAGGGGAGTAAGATCGTTTGCCCTGCCTGTTGTTAGTTGTGATAGATAGTGGACGTCGGCCTATTCGCTGGTTGTACATGTTGATTGGCGCGCGAGCGCGTTCATGATCAAGCGTTATATTTAAGGGTTGAGCACGATGTTGAGCAGGTGTTCTGCAAGATTGCTCGATTACTCAAATATAACGTTAGGAAGAGGCCGTGATGAGCGCGATGTGTTTAGTGGATTGTAAATAAACGGGCTGTCTCAGGGAAAAGACAGCCCGTTTTCTTCATCAAATAAAAATCCCGGTATAGGGCCACCAGGCGGGCCTGCAAAAAATAATTAGGATATCCATCCGGGTAGCAGACGAGGGAGGATCCGTTTCCCCGGAAAGACGCTTCTAAGGTGCATCATTTTTTTGATCCGGACAGCGGGTTTTTATCAAAGCCCGTAAATTGTTTATCAAAGGGTTAGAGTTGTTTGCAGGTTGCTATTTGCGGAGATGGGATTACTAGATATTACATCTTTTTACCAGATAGCAAACGTAACCTATGGACACGTACAATATCGTTGTCTTCCGGTTTGAGGCTTTCATAATATTGATCTCGCGAATCGTCTTTCATATAAATGCTATCCTGATCGGCGAAAAATTGAATTTCCCGTGTTTTCACCAAATTAGAGATGTGGGGTGATGACCAATAGAAAGTATAAAATTCGCCTTTGTAAGTAATCGTGTCTTTTGAACCCGGGGGATTACCCAGGATTAACACGAATTTGGTTTCACTTACTTTAGCGATTTCAATATCTGTAGTAGTTGAACCTGAAGAAGTCCGGGATCTGTCAGATCCGTCTATCGAAGAGGTAATAACTTCTTCGATATAAAACGAATCATTGCACTTATATTTCCCCAAGAGTTTATCTAAAGGGTTTGGTACAGGTGTGGGTTGTGCTGATTTGTCAGAACAACGCGTAAAGCCCAAACTCAATAGCGCTACGCAGACGAAGAGAGATAGGTGCTTCATTGAGTTATTTTTTACAATGAAGATATAAAAGCAAACTGTAAATCAATTTAAATCAATTTAAATTATTGTGAGTTAATACGGCTGGTTACTATCGCGACGTAAAGAACGATCATGAAGCGATCGAAGCCTTGCAAGCTTTGGCAGATCGAACAGCAGCAAAGTATAAACCAAAGCTGAGGTACGGAGAGCAATAAGCTTAGAGTGTGTGGCCGCAAGTTTCTTATGTTGCGTGTTGCAAAGGCTGGTGATAGGGTATCTTCAAATTATCTACTTAACATAATATAAATTATAGGACAAAACGGGAATTAATTTATTGATTATTAAGCAACTGCACGAACCCGTTTGTCAGCTATAATTTATATTATGTCTGCACGCCGCCATTATAAGCCTTACGGATGGTAAGCCGCTTGTACGCGTGCAATAAACTTTAGGTTGATAAAACGCCTTGCGGCGGCGCTTGCCCTAGCGGGTAAATATATAGGCCAGCTACAAGGGTTTGGCTAAGACTAATACGCGGCAACGTTGTTCTAAAAATTGGCTTCCGTGTTTGTCCTATAATTTGACATTATGTCTCCGCTGCGCTCCGGGCTAAAGCCTAAATAGCCCTTGGTGTAGCTGCGTTGGCTGGTAAAATTTTGCTGCGTTGAAATGAAAACTTACGCAGCAAATTTTACGGGCGCCAACTTCGCTACATCGTGTTTATGTCTTTAAAATTTTGCCTTTTTTTGCCCACGCTTCTTTTAAAACATGGTCGCTACGCTGGCCTGTAAAAAATGCAATGTGCGCCGCTGCGCTCTGCATTTGTTTGCATTTTTCCAGGCTGGCGCTGCGCGGAATTTTTCTTTATGTTCTTTTGCCTTGATGCAAAAGAACCAAAAAATCAAGGCTGTGAAAAATTTGGCTAAAAATTACTGGTAAGCCTAAAGCCGCCGAAACTCGCCGCAGGATTGAGTTATAACAACAACGCTCATGCTGGCTCAAACAACGGCGGCTTCTTAACGGCCTCCTGCGTAATTTTATTCACGCCATTTTTTCAAGGCCGTTTACGGCTTCGTAGCAGCATACAGCACCTAAAAAAATCAACATTTTCGAATAAAGGCCGCCAACCGTTTATTCATTTTCATCTTGCTGCTCGTTGTTGATAGATATGGTTAGCTTTCCTGTTTCGCACAATATATCTACCATGTCGCCGGGGTAAAAGCCCAGGCGGGTAAGCCAGTAGCCCTTTAGCCCTATGGAGCATAGAGGCTCCCAGCCATCGGTTCGTTTACGGCTGTCTTTACAGCATACCATTAGTTTTCTTATTGGGGCGGCGGGTTGTTTAGCAGTTTTCATAAGCATTAAATTTTTGTTGGTACAAAGCAACGCCAGTGCAAGCGTGTAACCTACTACAGCCCCTTGTACTTTACTAATGCGGCCAAACCCGCACCCACACTGCATTGTACAACAAACCCACCGGCCAGCGGTGGGTTGTACTATAAAGCCCGGTGTTTTTCACAGGTAGCCTTCATAGGTAGCTATTTAACATAATAATATTGCTGCTTTATACAATCTCGATGTTTTGTTGCTGTAGATGTGCCTGCACTTCGGCATACTTTTGTACCGGGGCCAGGGTAATGGTAAGCCGGCCCTGCTCGCAGGCAACTTCTATTACATGGCCTATGCAAAAGCCGCTCTCTTGCAGCCATTGGCCGGCCAGCCGTATAACGGGATGCGGCACCCGGCGCGATTTAAATGGAATGTAAGACGGGCTGCATATACCAATGCGCCTTGTAACAGGTTGGTGTTTTTGTTGGGTTGCCATAGGTATTGTTTTTTGTTACTACAAAGCAACACCACCGCATAGGCGTAACCTACCAAGGTTGCTTGTACTTTACACAAAAACTGATTGTAATTTACCTACCTTTAGGTACATACAATTGCTACTAATAATTTAAATTTGCCCTATGACTACAACACTTAACGCTATGCCTACCAACAATAAAGTACACGAGGGCCGCAATGTAAAACGTTTTAGAGAAATGCTTGGTATAAAACAAGACTACCTGGCCGTTAACCTCGACATGAGCCAGCAGGCCGTATCGCTGATAGAGCAAAGAGAAACTATTGACGCTCCCCTACTCCAACAAATAGCCGATATATTAAAAGTGCCTGTAGAAGCCATTCAGAATTTTGATGGTGAACAAGCAATCAGTGTGATCTCGAATACAATCAACAATAATGATAGTGCCACGATGACAAATCCGGCCATATTTAATTATCAGCCTTCTTTTAACCCGGTTGATAAAATGGTAGAGCTATACGAGCGTATGTTGCAACAGCAAAAGGAGATGATTGAGAAGCTGGAACGGTTGATTGAGGGGAAGTAAATGATAATTATTGAAGCTGCTAATTGGCAGCTTTTTCTAATGTTCAAAATCAAAAACCTTTTCACACCCATCACACCAAATGAAATCAAACAACCAAACTACTCCCTGGTATGAAGTGTATAATAAGATAGCTATTGAACTACATCGTTTTTATAAAAAGCATAAAGAGCTATCAGGACAAGAATTATTCAAGCTACTATCTGAGTCAAGAACTTATAGGAACAATAACGAATGGTTGTCGAATGTGTCCCGGATCAACACCCCATCGCTTGATCCGATCCAATTATTTGTAAGCTTTAGCCGAAGTAAACAAAAGGACGAAGCTCGTCTAAAAATTATCAATACAATTTGGAGATTTCTAAAGCCTCAAAAGGAACCCGAATGGAAAGACATCAATTTTGAAGGATGTCCGGCTCCTATGGCTATTAAACTACAGTATGTGCGACCAGAATCAATACAAGTTGACATATGGGACGTATTTAACGACGTAATGATAAAGGGGAAAGAAGCCTTGAGTCAGGAAGTCTGGGATAGGATAAAGAAATGGCGTGGAATTGAAATACCTTCATTTACTATTTTTTTGTTTTGGATCAAAAGTTCCGAATTTTTACCTCTAGACAATAATACCCGGCAATATTTAATATACCGGGAATTAATGCCGACAAGAGGCAATTTATCTTTTAACAACTATCAATTCCTGCTCAATAATAAGGAAATTAAAAGTTATACTCTTCTTTCAACTGAAGCATACTATTTCGTTAATTTTCCCGATCAATATCCATCAAAACTTAATGAACATTCCTCTTTCTATGCCAAAGAAATCAAACGCAATGCCAGGTTCAGGCTTGTAGGTATACGTACTTTAAGTAAAAGTAAAAATATCCACAAAATACTTTCATCTTATCAGTATTACCCAATAGATCACACGGTAAAGCCCAAAGACCTAACTACATCTACTTCGTCCAGCATTCAGGAATTTGTTCAGGAGCCAACCGAAGCTGAGGCACTTTATAGAATGGAAAATCTATGGGTGAATATTAGTGCTATAGTTGGCAAAAACGGGTCTGGTAAAAGTAGCTTGCTTGATTTGGTACTAATGGGTATTTACAATTTTTCACTTCAGCAAGAATATATTGACACGTCGGAAAATAAGCCATTAAAGCATTTAAACTTTGAAATGTATTGGCTTGCCGATACATTGTACAAGATGGTCTTTGAAGATGATATAGCCATATATCGCTTTAACCAGCAAACTTCTGAACAAGATGAACGTATAATCTATAAATTAGATAATAAGCCGGTACCTCTTGAGGGCATTGAGAGTAGCTTTTTTTATACTATACTGATCAATTTTTCGCACTATGCACTAAATAGCACTGATTATGCAACAGATTGGATTACACCCCTATCTCATAAAAATGATGGATATCTTACACCATTGGTCATTAACCCTCAAAGAACTCGTGGAAACATCAATATAAATACAGAAAAGGCATTACTGAATATGCGGCTTCTGCTGAACTTGCTGGAATTGCACGACCCAAACATTCCAGAACAAAGTTTCCGGGTTTTAGATGACGGCAAGCGCATTGATTACTTTTCTCTAACCCTGAATAAGGACAAGATTAATTCTGTTAAAAAGGCACTTAAAGAGAAGACATTTAGCAACAACAATATTCTTCAAATAATTATAAAAACAGCAAGAAAAACTTTTGAGTTAGATGAGAATTTAACACACAACAATCGCTACAGGGAAGAATGCGAACATTATATTGCCTATAAAGTTTTGACTATTGTTGATAGGTATAGCCGTTACACGCAAAAGTATCTCGATTTTTTCAATTCTTTATATGGTCTAAATGCCGTACTAGATGGTAAAGAGAGACCTACAAACGAGATTGTTCATAGCACAATAGAAACTCTTCTTCAAGATATTAAAAACGATAGAAGCCATATTACTTTAAAACTCAAACAAACTGTTTTTTATTTAAAGTATCCGAAATTGGGATCTATGTTAATTGAGTCGCTAAGCAATAGAAGTGTTCCCATACCGCTAGATGATTATAATAAAATAATAACCGATATATTCAATATAGCAACTGATGAAATTCAGTCGTTGGCCGAACTGCTGCCACCACCCATTTTTAAACTAGATTTTCACTTAAACGATAAGGATAAAAGTAGTTTCGACAAAGCAAGTTCAGGCGAATACCAAATTGTTAGTGTATTAAGCAGTATTCTATATCATATAAGGAATATTGATTCGATTCAAGAAGAGGAAAGTAAATACAACTATGTAACAGTGCTGCTGGACGAGATTGAGTTATATTTTCACCCGAATATGCAGCGTTTATTCATTAAAAAGTTGTTAGATGTCTTGTCGAAATTAGACAATCAACTATATGGGATACACATTCTACTGGCAACACATTCGCCTTTTATACTTTCTGATCTGCAACAGCAAAAAATTCTTAAACTAAAAAAAGGTACGGTCGTTTTTTTTGAGAACGGCTATAATAGTTTTGCCGCGAATATACATGATCTCTTAGCAGATGAGTTCTTTTTAAGTGAAGGTTACATAGGAGCGTTTGCAAAGGAAAAAATTGAGGTCGCAATTAATGTTCTTAATTATTTAAGAGCTAAGCGAAAGGGGATAAAACAAGAAATGGATACATACCGAAAAAATCTAGAGAATTACAGGTATTGGGATGGTAAACCTGAAGGATGGGATATCGAGCAGGAAAAGGCTAATATCCATCAACTGATAGAAATAATAGGAGAACCTGTAATAAAGGAAAAGCTCTATGCCATGTACCGGGCCGCATTTCCCAATGATATAACTGCTAACCGTAACAAGGCAAAAGAGGATATTTTACGAATAATGACAGAACACAATTTAAAGCCAGAAGATTTCTAGATCATGTTATATATAAATGATAGTTTGCCCCATATTGCCTTGGCACATCAAATACATGTAAAGCATATTACTTGTTATATCAAAAGAAAGCTATATGGGAATACAAAGTCCAGCAGATGTTCGGATGTAACTTGTTCAATATGTACTTCCCGCATTGGCAAAATAAAAGGCGTTCCTACTATCTGGATAAAGGCATTTGAAGATATTGGGATTGATAAAATTGTAGAAAGCCCTCCCAAACAGTTAGGAGCATTAAGCAAGCAATTCTGGAACAAAGTGGGAACCACATATAGCAAGCTTTCCCAAGCAAGAAAGCTGCTATTTGCCAAGATAATTGATTACACGGATTGGGCTTCAAAGCCCAAAAACGCGAAAAGCCGATATAGTGCTTATGATCTGTGCAATAATCTAAAAATATCTACGTGTATATACTGTAACAGGCTATACACTACTACAGTGATTACTAATAAAAAAAGTAAGGAACGAATCATTCGCCCGACGCTGGATCATTGGTATTCGCAAGAGACATACCCGCTGTTAGCGCTTTCCTTTTATAATTTGATCCCATCTTGTTCCCCTTGTAATAGTTCAGTCAAACATCGAATGAACTTCAATTTAAGAAACACTATTCATCCTTATATCGATCAAAAAATAACAGAAGACTATCAATTAGTTTCGACTTTTGATAAAACGCTTAACACCTTTAAAATTACAGTTGATAGTAACAATTCGAAAGTAAGGTCTACTCTAAAAAGGATGAAGATAAAAGAGATTTATGAACATCATCAATCTGAGTTGGCCGACCTGGATTTGCTAAAACGAAAGTATAATAAAAAATACCTAACAGATTTAGGCAGCTTATTAGATAAGCGTTTAACTCAAAAAGACGTTTACCGTGTCTTGTTCGGCGTAGAATACGAAGACGAAAACTTTAGTAATCGGCCTCTTAGTAAATTGAAACGGGATATTTTGAATTTAAAAATAAAGTGACGCTAGCCGCTGTTCTTTCGAGTGAGGGATAGTAGCGGCATCGTTTTGCGGGCCCATCAGGGAATAAAGCGCGCAGGCCAGGCCCGCAAAAGATACAGCGGATAGCCCGGCCCCGGTATGGGCGCCTTTGTTTTTTGGGGTAAATTGTATAGCGCATTTGATTGTATATTTGAGTAGGGATATTGTGGCGCCCCTTACCGGGGACACGCCCTAATAAAAAATATGCAAGCCATGACAAAGGAAGCCATCAATAAATATTTGGACGAGCTGGAACACCGGCTTATAAACGAAGCGGAGCAAATAACTATTGGGGTAAATGCTTCATGGGTTAATCAATTTGCTAATGAGGCTGCGGTGTATATTTTTAGAGAAGATGGCGTAATTGTACATGTGGGAGAAACGAAGAGTTTGAATGCGCTCATGATAAAGTTGGTAAGCAGCAAAAGTGCTGCTGATGATATGGGCATGCTGTTGCAGGAGGTTGTTGCCAAACATTTAAAGCTATCGTACCTGTTGGTAGATTTGGGAAGGAAGGAATTGGAGGAAAGGATTTTGGAACGGATAAAGACTGCTACAAAAAGCTATACCAAAGCGGGCAAACAACAGGCGCATAAAAATGCTTATGAGCGTTGGACGGAGGAGGATGATGAACGGCTGGAGCTGCTTTTTTGCGAAGGAAAATCGGTGCGGGAATTGATGAACATTTTTGCGAGAAATGAAGGGGCCATAGAATCGAGAATAAAGAAACTGGAATTGAGAGAGAAATACGATCGCTAAGGCTCTATCTAGCCCGTACCCTTGTTGTTTTTAAGAAATATAAGAACAAATGATTTACAATACCGAGGATAGAATTGGTGTTTATTCGGTAGCTAAAATTTTCACTGAAAATTTAGGATGGATATTTCGTGAACAGCCTGTTAGTGATTTTGGTATAGATGGATTTGTTGAAGTAACAACGATAAGCCTCGATTTAAAGAATAAGATCCCAACAGGACGGTTAATAGGTGTTCAAATAAAATCGGGCAAGAGTTTTTTCAAAGAGAATAATGACGATCACTTTATTTTTCGCGGAAAAAAAAAGCACCTGAGTTATTGGCTCAATCATTCTATCCCTGTTATTATAGTGCTGTACGACAAAGAAACTAATTATGCGTATTGGGAGAACGTCAATGAATCGACCGTCAGTTTAACCAATAAATCTTTTAAGATTAAAATTCCCAAAAAGAACTTATTGGAACATACTAGTAGAGAGGCTCTAAATGGTATAGCAGTTTTTAAAGATAAGTATCAATATAAGCTTTGGTTGCTGCAAGTCTCAGCAGAAGCCATAGAATCAGCGATGAGGGTAAAACTATTTGCTTATGTCGAAATCGATGGCATTCCCAATTCTGACGACTATTACATATCATTGGTGCTTACGGATGAAGAAAACCGAAACTATGCGGAGTTGATATACAACAGCCCAGACACGCCTAATACTTATAGTTATCATTTCCTAATCTCTAATGAAAAAAGCCTTAAAGCTGCAATAGCTGATTTTCTTCCGTGGGCAGATATATTTTTGGACGGAGTGGCATTTACTGATGAAGTGCTAACGGAATACTTAGCGAATATAATCTTGGGAATAGGAAATGAAGATTTTCAGAATGATGTGGAAGATTTAATAAGGGAAAACTCTTTCTTAAAACTTGCATGTTATTTGACCGGTTCTTTTACTTTCAGATTGGATATAAAAGCAAATGAGCTTGCCAAAGCTTTTCTAGTGATAAATAATTTTTTAAGCAAAGAGCCTATTGTTAAGCAAAGAGTTTTTCTTTAGTTTACTATACTATACCTCACGGCTTCGCCACCTCACCCCAGGCCCACCCACCACCCCACTTGTAAGCTCACCTTGAATACTACCGCTTAAAAGTAGAGTTTTTTGTTAGAGATCATTCAGTTTTGCCCTATAAACCCTGGAGCCAGGGAAAAGAA
>NZ_PYGD01000011.1 GCF_003014535.1 Taibaiella chishuiensis
CAGCTAATCCAGAACAACTTATAACTAAAGATCTTTTTTACTGCTTGCTTCCTTTCGAAGCGGGGTGCAAAGGTAGATAACCTTTTTCTTTTCACCAAATCTTTTTGAAGATTTTTTTCAAAGTCTTTCCAGCTTTTATACCGGAAAATTTTTAAACCCCAACATCTTTAAGAACTGCGCCTGGCCTGCTTCTCAGCGTTTCAAGCGGGTTGCAAAGGTAGATAACGTTTTTCTTTTCACCAAAACTTTTTTCAAAGTTTTTTATCCCGTTTCTGTTGCTGTATACTATAATATAGTATCACTCCAAAACTCTCCTCTGTTAACTCCACGCTATATTTCTATGAACTTTCCCTTAAACCGTTCCGCTAAGGGAGCGCAAAGATAGAAGTCCTATACCGTTCCACAAAATGTTTTTAACAGATCGATTGAGCTTTGTTTACCATATCTCAGTAACAGCAACACTTACAAGCCAGATATATTTTTTGAATTCAAGTATTGAGGGGGGAGATGTTAGGTATTAGATGTTAGATAATAGATGTAAGTAGTGAGATGGTAGATGTGAGATGTTAGATGGCAGATGGTAGATGTGAGATGGTAGATATGGGATGTGTCATCCTGAGCGCAGCGAAGGATCTTAACGGAGGGAGCACGACTTGAAATTAGCAATAAGCATAACTATATAAAGCCAGCTAACAGAGGACAGCCTTCGTGAAGCAGGATGAGCCCCCCACTCCCTCTTAATAAAGCCGGCTAACTGATGAGATCCTTCGCGAAGCTCAGGATGACAGCGAACACTTCAACAGTTTAAAATTCAAAACTCAAAATTCAAAATTACCCAGCTGCGCTCAGGATGACAATCGTCCTCTTGATACTTGATACCTGATACCTGATACTTTAATGACTTCATATTATAAAAGGAGCGCCCGGGTGGACGCTCCTTTTATAATATGATAATCGCTTCTATAGTTTTATCAGAACCAGCTTCCGATAAAGGCTTCGTTTACATTATCACCCTTACGGAGCCGCTGCCTGCGACGACGCACATCGCGCCTGTGCCTGATGGCGGTGATGATCATAAGCGGGATGAACAACAGGGTAAGCGGCGGAATACCCATAAAGGAAATCCACTTGCCGCCATAATGCCTGCGCATAGGACGCTTAAGCCGCTCATAGATCAGGTACATACTCGGCACCATAATAAGGGTCATAAAGAAGGCGAACGCCAGACCAAAGATGATGGTCCAGGAAAGCGGCTTCCAGAACATAACGTTATCGCCGCCAAAGAAGATGCGGGGATTAAGCTCGGAGAACAGGGTAATGAAGTTGATATTGAAACCCACAGCCAGCGGTATCAGCGCCAGGATTGCCGCCAGCGCGGTAAGCAGTACCGGGATGATACGGGTTTTACCGGCCTGGATCACGGCTTCCCTGGTTTTCAATCCCCTACCCCTGAGCTCATCGGCAAATTCAATGACCAGGATACCATTTTTGATTACAATGCCCGCCAGGCCAAGGATACCCACACCGGTCATTACTACCGATACTTCCATGCCGGTAATGGAGAAACCAAGCAGCACACCAATTACACTGAATATGATCTCGGTAAGGATAATGACAGATTTACCCACAGAGTTAAACTGTAATACCAGTGTAAACAGGATCAGCATCAGGGCTATACCCAGGGCTTTACCCAGGAATGCACCGGTTTCGGCCTGCTGCTCCCCTTCCCCGGTCTGGGCAATGGTAACGCCTTCGGCTTTTCCTTTAAATGCTTTGATCTCCTTGGCCAGCTGCACATTGACAGCTGTAGGCGTATAACCCTGCAGCACATTGGAACGCAGGGTGATTACCCGCTTCTGGTTTTTACGTTTTACACTACCCAGGGTATTACTGTAGTCGATCTTAACGAGCGAACTGATAGGAATGCTTTTAACAGCGCCACCCGCAGCCATATCCTGGAAGGTTACATTCATATTAAGCAGGTCGACGAGGTTTTTACGCTGTGTAAATTCATTACGCAGCTGGATCTTATACTCATCCTCACCCTCTTTTACCTTGGACACTTCTTTACCGAACAATGCAGTCCTGATCTGTGCGCCGATCTGCGCCGAAGATACCCCTTCCATCAGGGCCCGCTCCCGGTCTACCGTGAGGGCGATCTCGGGATTGCTGAGGTCGATATCCATTTTCAGCTCTTCCACACCGGGCACCTGCAGGTTATCCAGGTAGTTTTTCAGGGCAACGGCCGTCTTGATCATCTGGTCGAGATCTTCGCTGGCTACCTCGATATTGACCGGCGGGTCGGTAGGCGGACCATTCTGTTCTTTATCCACAGAGAGCTCCGCGCCCGGTATACCTTTTACGATCTTGCGGATAGAATCGAGGTAAGGAGCAGTTTGCCTGCCATGCCTTTTTTCATATTCCACGAAAGAGACCTGGATCCTGCCCAGCTCGGGACGCGTACTGCGATCACCGCTCGACGGATCGGATGCGCCGATGGCCACGTTGGCGATCACACTTTCCACGATGGGGTTCTTTCCTCCCTTATCCATACCCAGTACTTTGTTGACCTTGGTCTCCAGGGTGCGGGTAATGGAATCGGTGTATTCAACAGCCGTACCGGCCGGCAGTTTCAGGTATACATAAATCTGGTTGGGTTGTCCTCCCGGGAAGAATACCACCGGAACCTTACGTACCCCAAAAAACATAATGGAGAAGAAGAACAGGCCTACAGCACCCAACAACAGTTTTACCGGCCGCCAGCCCGCCAGTGCCCATACCAGCAGGGTCTCGTAATGGCCCATGATCCAGGGCAGCACTTTATTCTGGAAGCTGTGGATCCAGCCATCCAACACATATTTATTGAATACGATCAGCAGGGCTACGAACAGCAACAGGTTGCCCAGGAAGAAATAAGGCGCCTGCGGTATAGGCGGTTCGCCCAGCAACTCGTCCATCTTAACCGGAACAGCCGTGGCCTTAACGATAAAACCGATGATGAGCAGCAACAAACCACTGCATAAGGGTATCAGGAAGGAAGGCTTGCGGAATACGGCCGATTTCTTCGGTTTTTCATGATGCTCCTCAGGGTGGTTCATAAAGTCTACGGCAAATACCGGGTTCATGATAAAGGCCACGATGAGGGAAGCCACCAGGGTAAATATGAGCATGGTAGGCAGGTACACCATGAACTTACCAATAATACCCGGCCAGAACAGCAAGGGGAAGAAGGGTGCCAGTGTAGTGACCGTACCCGCGAGCACCGGCACGAATACTTCGCCCGCGGCCATCATGGCCGACTTCTGCGCATTGACCTCGCCCTTTCCTTCGGTAAATATCCTGTGGGTATTTTCGATAACCACGATCGCATCGTCCACGATAATACCCAGGCCAAACAACAGGGCAAACAATACCATAAAGTTGAGCGTGACATGCGCCCCGACGATAAGATCGGCCGCCGGCAGGAACATAAAGGCCACAAACATACTGAGCGGCACGGAAAGCGCCACGAAGAAGGCATTGGTAACCCCCATAAAGAACATGAGGATCAGCAATACCAGTACGAAACCGATAACGATGGAGTTAACCAGGTCGTTAAAAGAGGTACGGGTCGACTTACTCATATCGCCGGTGATCACCAGCTTAAGATTGGGCGGGAAGGTGGAGGCCTTCATTTCGGCTACGGTCTTCTTAACCAGGTCGGAGGTCTCGATCAGGTTTTCTCCCGAACGCTTAATGATATTGAGGGTGATTACATTCTTGCCGTTCAAACGGGCAAAACTTTCATGCTCCTTGATGGTGTCTTTGATCTCGGCAATGTCTTTGAGGTAGATGGCTGCGCCCTTGGTATTGCGCAATACCACTTTCTCGATATCTTCGGCAGTTTTGATCTGGCCTTTCAGCTGTAGGGTACGTTTCATATTCCCTACTTCCAGCAAACCACCAGATATATCCATATTCTCACGGGCTACGGCACTCTCGATATTATCGAAGGTAATGCCGGCAGCCTGCATCCGCATATTATCCACATTGATCTGGAACTCGCGCTCCGGGGCGCCTACAAGGTCTACACGGTTGATCTGCGATAAGGATTCCAATTGATCCTGCAGGTCTTCGGCATATTTTTTAAGTCGCACCATATCGAAGTCGCCGCTCACGTTTACATACATGATCGGCTGGTCCGAAAAACTGACCTCCTGTACCGTAGGCTCTTTAGTAAGATCGGTAGGCAGGTCCTGCTTGGCCTTATCCACCGCGTCTTTTACCTTCTGTAGGGCTACGTCTACCTTTACGCTGGCATCGAATTCCACCATAATCGCGGAGAAGTCCTGCACGGATGTACTCGTGGTCTTGGTGATCTTGGCGCCGGTAATACCTTTGATCTGTTTTTCGATCGGCTGGGTTACCAGGTTCTCCATATCCTTGGGAGAGTTGCCCACATTGATCGTCTGTACATAAATAGTAGGAATAACGATATCGGGAAACTGTTCTTTAGGCAGGGTCATGAACTGGACCACACCCACGATCGTGATGATGACCATCAACAGGTATATCGAGCTCCTGTTCTTCACCGACCAACTGGTCAGCTTAAACTCTTTAAATTTATCTGTAAAGTTTTCTAAGGCACTCATAAGTTTTTAGTTTAGCTGTATTGCCCGCCCGGCATGCAAGCCGCGGGTAATTACAGGAGTAGAGGAAATGATACCTGCCTGTTGTTATGGATTGGCAAGCGTTACACGCTGACCGTCATATAAGCTCTGGAAGCCTTCTGTAATGATGTTTTCCCCGGCGGAGAGGCCGTTTTTCACTTCCAGCTGATCGCCATACAATTCACCGATCTCAACCGGCCTTTTACGGGCTATCAGTTTTCCTTTTTCTTCTACTGCTACCAATACAAACTTGCCTTTATCATCAGTCTGCAGGGTATTTACCGGTATAGTTATCGCATCTGGCACGGCATAATCCTCGATGCGTACCATGGCCATCTGGTTAGCCCGGATATCTTTGTCCACCGGTATTTTTCCTTCTACATAAAAGGAACGGGTAATGGGATCGATGAGCTTACCAGCCACGTTCACCTTTGTCGATATGGTTTTGTTGTTCGATTCGGGCAGGGTAACCATAAGCGTGCTGCCCATTTTTACACGGTCGATGTAATTTTCGGGAACATTTACGGTCACTTTAAGATCGTTGTTGTTTACAACCTGGATCTGTTGAGCGCCGTTAAAGAACTCGCCTACTTTAACGTTTACGGCATTAACCACGCCACTGATCTCGGAAATAACATTGGTGGTATTGACCTGCTCCTGGGCCAGGCTGATATTTGCCTTGGCTGCGTTGTACTGGCTCTGCAGCGCCTCCATATTGGTTTTGGCGTTAAGCACCTGGATTTCGGTACCGATGTTTTGCTTCCAGAGGTTTTGCTGGCGCTGGTAAATGCTCTGTGCCTGGTCGAGCTGGGCTTTTACGCCACTCAGCTGCTGCTGCGCCGCTGTAAGGCTCTGGCGCAGTACGGCATCGTCGAGTTTGAGCAATACCTCTCCTTTTTTAACCTGGTCGCCCTGTTTTACATATACCGCTTTTACAAAGCCGCCCTGTCCGCGCGGGGCCACGTTAGCCACGTTGTAGGCATCTATTTTACCCCTGAGGTCGATAAAATGGTTAAACGCGCCGGGGCCGATGGGCTTAATGGTAACCAGTTTAGCATTGGCGTTGGCCGATGTGGGATCCAGTTTATCGATCTCGTCCTGCAAAGTGCCCACTTTTTCGGCCAGGGTTTTCTGTTCGGCTTTGAGCTTTTCGAGCTCCGCCTTTTTTTCGGTGAGCGGATCTTTTTTAGCCTTACCACCGCAAGCGGCCATGAGCAGGACCAGCGAAGACAATACGGTTACTGTGAGGACGCGGTTTCGCATGTTATGTATGTTTAATTTCATTGTTTACGATTTTGAAGGGTTACAGTTTGCCGGTGGCTTTGAGGAAATCCACTTTAGCAATAATGGCGTCGTACAACGCATTGATATAATTAGACTGTGCTGTTTTCAGATCGGTCTGCGCGGTATTGATCTCGGTCTGCGAGCCGGTTCCTATTTCAAATTTCTTCTTGGTCTGACCATATACCGTTTCGGCCAGTTTCATATTTTTCTTCTGGTAATCCATTACGGCTACTGCCGATTTGAAACTGTTCTTGGCTGTTTCTATTTCGTTGTCGATACTGAGCTTCAGGTTATCGACCTGGTTGTTGTTCTGTAGCACAGCCAGCCGGGCCTGGTTGATCTTGGCATTGGTAGCAAAACCCCGGAAGATGGGCCAGGAAACCCGTAGCGCGATATAGGAAGCTGTAAACCAGTCGCCGCCGAAATTGAGCTCGTTACGCTGTATCTGTTTGTTATAGTTGGCAGCCAGCGAGAAGGAGGGTAATTTGCTGTACTGGTAGCGCTTCACATTATATTCGTTAAGCCGCTTCGACAATTGCAGGTACTGGAAGTCGCGGCGGTCTTCGTACTGGAAGTCGGCGGTTTGCAATACACCGGCTTTGATCTGCTCGTCGTTAAGCGTATCGGTCAGCACCAGTTCGTCGCGCACCGGGATACCCAACAGGATCTTCAGGCCATTGTAGCCGGTAGTTACCGACAGCAATACCTTTTCCTTTTCCGTTTCGAGGTTGGTGAGCTGCACATCGCTTTTATCCACGTCCAGTTTTTCGGCAAAACCATTGTCGTACATAACCTGGGCGTCGTGTTTCAGCTTTTTCAACAGGTCTATGTTCGCATCCAGCAGGGCTATTTGTGTGCGGCTCAGCACTAACTGATAATAGACTTTATAAACATTGGTACGGATCATCTCTTCGGTGATCTCGGCGTTTTTGGCTTTCCAGGCCAGCGATGTTCTGCGTGCCTGCAGCCCCACCAATACCTGGCCGTCGAATACGACCTGGCTCAGGTCGACACTGCCGCTGGTGATGTACTTGGTACCGAAAGTTACCGGTACAAAGGTACCCGGGGGCTGCCCCAGAAATTCGCCGGGCAACAGGGTGGTCTGCAGTTTCAGGTTGTCCGTGATGCTGCCGCTCGCTGTTATAGACGGATAAGCCGCCGCAGCTACTTCGCGGTTGGCCTCCTTTTGTATGCGGATATCCAGCAGGGCATTTTTGACCTGTGCATTGTTCTTGCCCGCATAGGCCAGCGCCTCCTGCAAAGAGAAACTATGCCGTACAGGTGCGGACGGCTGCTGCGCTGCTGCGCCGTAAGCGCCGGCAACAAGACCTGCAACTACGAGTAAAGAGTGTAAGGTTGCTTTCATTATTAAGTGTTTCAAGAAGTAATTTCGGGAACAGTGAGCCTGGGGCCGGCATGCTGGGGCCTTAAGGATTCCAGTTTGTCGGCAGTGGCCTTGATGGTATTTATGGTTTGTAAACGGTCTTCGGAACTGAAGGCGGTAAAGATCTCTTCTTCGATCTTTTTCATAATATTCTTGATCTGCTGGGCAATGAAGGAGCCCGTATCGGTGGTTTGCAGGATATTTTTCCGCTTGTCGGTCTCGTCGCCGGAGATGCGTACCAGGCCTTTTTTCTGCAATGCCGTAATCGTACGCTGTATCGACGATTTGTCGCGGCTGGTTATATCGGCCACTTCCTGTTGCGATACTTTACCGGTATTGTAAACGGTCATCAACACAGGCAATTGTTCGATCTTAACCGGTACCGCGGCTTCGTGGATCAGGGTATTGGCTACGCGGAACATTACACTATGTACGCGATGCATCTGGAACAAGAGGGTGTCTCTCATATCCGGGTAACAATTACTCCAGGGCAACATATCCGGTTCGTTGCGCTTTTTCTTACGCATAAGTATCAGGGTTAACAGGTTTTCGGCAAAACCGATAGCTATTTTTTAGCCGCTATCGCTATCGCCGGTCAGGATATCGGATCAAAGAACGCGTTAAATATATTAAAAATTCAATAAGTTGATCTGTCCACTAATGAAACATGAAAGATTTTCATTTTATTTAACGAACCAAAAGTAAGCATGCCTTATAGCCGGGAAAATATTTTTTATACCAACCAACGGATACCTTCGATAAACCGACGATATTTATCGGTAAACGGTTTGGCCGCGATACCACCACTTAATTCCCCGGGCAGGTACCCGGTAAAAGCGTAAAAATTACGATACCGGTGTCTACTTTATATTTAGACTCTACCGCACAAATGCCTTTCAACCCATGACCTGTCTCCTGTTACCGATCGCGGTACAAACCTACAGCGACCGGGGCGATATAAGGTGGTGTAAATACGGCAATTTAGGGGGCCGGCTGCGCCATATGGAGCAACATAAGGATGCAACAGCGATAACAGGCTGCAGGTAAGAAGCAAAAACAGACAAAAACAGGGAGAAGGACGGGGTGTAAAGGCCGGGATGAAGGCATACTTGTTGTCCGGGCTACATGACCCTGTTGGCCATGCAGCACCGGGAACGAGATAACGGCCTGTAGAAAATACAGCACTGGTCCAATAAAAAAGACCTGGTTGCGTTAGTTTCGGAAAAATGCCGATGGCTGCAAACAGTATCAGCTAAATAGTTTTCAGGAATGGGATAGTTCCGATAGGATTCAAATATAGGATGCGGCTATAGCTTCGGGATATTATTTGTATCAACCGCCCTTTTACGGGGACTAACCTGTTTATGCCCGGTACGAGCCTAAACTTGCACCGGATGACTTGATCTCTAAACAAAAAAAATCCTGATTTTTTTAATGATCAGGCAACCTGCAGTATTTTTCCTGCATTTATAATACCAAGACCAAAACTATACGAACCGACCCTATGACCGAGACCGTGTTAATTGAAGCCTGCAAAAGACGGGAGTCTTTTGCGCAGAGGTTGCTATATGACCGGTTCGTAGATAAAATGTATGTGCTTTGCCTGAGGTATATCGTCAGCCCGACCGATGCAGAAGAGGTACTCTCCGATGGTTTTTTTAAGTTTTTCCGCAATATCGATCAGTTCACTTATATCGGCGAAGGCAGTGTGCAGGCCTGGCTGAGTAAGATCGTCGTCAACGAATGCCTGATGTTCCTGCGCAAAAAAAAGCAACTGGTACTGACTATAGACGATCATGTTACCCACAGCAACCTGGCCGAAAACGATACCGCATTGCAACAGATGGCCACCAAAGATATACTGCGCTATATACAGGAGATGCCTGCCGGCTACCGTACCGTACTTAACCTTTATGTATTCGAAGACCGCAGCCACAAAGAGATTGCCTCCCTGCTGCAGATATCGGAGAGCACCTCTAAATCGCAGCTGTTTAAAGCCAGGGCTATGCTCCGGCAGCGCATAGCCGGGGTCGGGTACAACAATTAATATTTACTGATGCTATTAAATACAGTGAGATGAGCAGTTCATTTGAACAACAGTTGAAAGAGCGACTGGAGCAAAGCAGCCCGGAAGACCTGGGATACCGGCCTGACCGGGAGCAGCTCTGGAACAAGATAGCGACACAGCAAAAGTCCAGGAAGATCCCGCTCCGTCTTTGGGTATCGCATGCCGCCGCCATTGCCGCAGGTTTGCTGATCGGCGTTTTTTTCCTGGCCACATATAAAGACCGCGAAGGCGATAGCGGTCTGAAGCCGTACTCTGCGCCACAGGTAACAGCTGTAGCGCCACAGCAGGAGGCCGCCCCACCCGCCACTACAGGCAATACACCCGGAGCTCCTACAGCCGCTACGCAACAGGCAGCCGTACTGCCCCAACAAAGCTTGCCGGTGCAACGCCGGCAAGTGGCCTCACCACCGCAGGGTACAGCGGTTGCCACCAAAACGCCGGCAACAGGGCCCAATGCACCACCAGCACAGGACCTGCCGGCTGTACAGGAAAAAGAACAAACCCCTGTTGTGGCCCAGGCCGAACGCCGTAAACCCAAAGTACTGCACTTGATGGATATCGACAATGAGAACACCCGCGTCATGCGCAGTCCGCAGCAACAGAATATGGCCTGGGCCTGGCTGGTACCGCCCAACCAAGCCACTTCAGCAGGCACCAGCTTCTCTGCACAGTTAAAGCAGGACATTCTTAAATTTAAAAACTAACAGCAGCCCTTACCTTATTTATGCGATCCGGACTTTATTTTTTGTTATGCCTTGTGCTTGCCTGCACCTGCTCCTATGCTCAAAACAGGACACCCCTTTCGACTGACGAAGACCGCCCGGCTCCGGCACCACAACTCTTTAACCTGAATCCCCTGCAGGAAAACCATCACTTCCACATCAAACTTCCCAACGATGGCCTGCTCGATATCGATTTCCAACGGTTGAGCGACTGGGGCGATCAAAACCGGCTGCTGGATATGGCAACAATAGCCAATACCCAGGTACAACAACTAAAGGACTCCTTCCGCCAGGGATATACAGCCAAACTAATAGCCATTAATATCCCCATCCGGGAAGACATTATCTCAGTCAGCTATGGCGAAGACGTGTCGAAGAAAAACCAGCTGGCCTATCGCAATGGCAATTATTACGAGCTGAAAACAGACTTCGATACCGTACGGATTATCCGCAACGTGGGTATACGGCAGAAACCGGGTATCGATTCGGGCCTGGTACAGATCCGGTATAATTTTGTGCTGAAAGACCTGGACGATCTCGACAAACTGGTGCATAATGCGGCGCTGTTCGACCATATAGGCCGGGAGATCGACCGTGCAATCGCAGATAAAAGAAAAGCCTGGCGCCGGCCCGACGCCAGCTACTACCAACTGCTGCTCGATTACGACCCGGACAAGCCCGAGCCCATGGAGGTTGTAAGCGACCGTAAGATATGGTCTCCTTTTATACAAAAGAAGATAGGCCTATACCTGAGCCTTGGCGCCGTTTTGTACCAGAGTACCGTTTCGCCTTATTTCGATTATACCCTGGCCTATTTATTGCCTTCCCATGGCAGGTCGCAGCGGTTTGTAGGACTCAACTTCACCTCCTTTGCACGTTTTAACAGCGATATGTCGTTAAGACGGAATTATACCGCACTGAACGTAGAATTTGGTGTGTTCAGCGCGGGCCGGGGTGGAACCGGGTTACTGGGACAGAAAACCGCGCTGGCCTATGGTATTATGTTCGATGCCCAGCATAGCGACAAGCTGATGTTCAATATGTCGCTCAGCTTCGGCCTCACCTCTTACATGTCTTTTGGTTTTGGCGCGGCATCGAACTTTACCAAAGACCCGGAAAGCAGCCTGCTAATGATGAACCTCAAATTTAATTTATAACAAACGCCGGTGCAAAAGGCTGCGATCGGCGATACTTAAAGGCGGTCATGCTCCCGGCGCAGGTTAAGGCGGGCCTGTGTTTCAAACCGGTCGGAGAAATGCTCCGTTTTGAAGATACGGGGCATAGCCAGGAAGCGCGCCAGTACTGCTTTGCGCCCTGGCAGGTATAAGGCGTCGGGAAATACGGCATACTCGCTGCGTACCTGCAGGCTGTACCGGTCATAGGCTGCTTCGTCGCGCCCGAGTATGGCCAGGTCGGCATCGGTAAACAGGTCGGTATCTTTATCGTTTGTTGCCCGGTGATGCGCGGTAGCCAGTATAAGCTGCCTGCATTGGGCAACCCTTCCGGCCGGCACACCGATGCGCTGCATCATGTCGCCGGCCTGCACCGCGCTCTGGGCCTCGTTGTCATCCGCCCTTACCTCGTAAACGATATCATGATAATACAGGCTGAACCATACGGCATCCGGGTCATGGAACTGGTGCTGCACCTCGCCCAGGTCAGCCAGCAACTGCGACAGGTGATTAAGGGTATGATAGTGCCGGCCACCGGCGCTATAGGCTGCTTCGAGTTGTTGCCAGCCGGCCGATACCAGTTCGCGGTCTTGTGTATAACGGCCCAGTAATGAGGCATAGGTTTCCTGGAGCATAGGTTTTATTTAGACCAAATATACGTTAATACCCGGGGGCATAAAATGCCCCCGGCAGTATACAACTTTGTAATTCACCAAAACACATCCTATGAAGAAGCAAAAGGTAATGCTCAAAAAACTATCTATCCATAAAGGCACGATTGCCGCACTGACCGATAACCTGCAGGAAGGTGCAAAAGGCGGTGCATCGGGCACCGGCTGGGGTTGTAAAGGTCCCAGTTACTGCGAGTGGAGTAAGCCGCCCGAGTGCACACAACCTACACAGCTTTGCCCCGTTACCGTAAACCTCTGCGGTCCTTCGGTAGATATCATCTGTATACCATAAGCCGGCTATTGCCCGGCGCAAAGGAGCTGCAGTATCGCGGCTCCCTTACTATGCTATCCTGCCCCCGTCTTAGCCGCCAATCAGGTTTGCAACAACAAGCCCTGTAAGCTGTTTCCAACCGGCAACGCATCGTTGATCCTGCGAATAACGGGGTTGGTACCAAAAACTGGTCGTGTGCTGTAATAAGGGGTAATTTTATTTTAAATATTTAAAGCCTGTTCTTGTATGAAAAAGAAAAAAGTAGCGCTGAAAAGCCTTAAGCTTGATAAAGCTCACCTGTTAAACCTTAATGCTATTGAAGGCGGCAAGGGTGTTGAAGGAAAAACAATCATCAAAATCACAACTGATGATCCAAACAACCCTACCAATGCCACCTGGTGTTTCTTCTGTCCTCCTAACCAAAGCCTGGACAGGCTCTGCCTCTGATTCTAAAGAGCAGTGGCAACAAAAGCCCGGCAGCCTTGGCTTGCCGGGCTTTTGTTATGCCCCAACCCGGCCGGTGTACAGCCGCACGAGCCGGTAACAAGCCCTGCAAACAGGGGCATTTTTTGCCCCCATGACGCCGGATCTTTGTTCTTCACCAAACAAAATCCGGCCTTATGAAAAAAACGATCCTCTTCCTGTGCTGCTGCCTGCTGGCTACAGCCGGGCTGCGCGCCAATCAGCTCACCATTGTCAATACCCTGCTCTGCGACTTCGACTTCTATTTTATGATGGGCTCTCCCGACATCCATTCCAACAACGTCTTTATTCCTGCCAATTTCAATACCGTATATCCCGATGGCACCGCCGTACCCACGATCTGGAGCATGCCCCTTACCCCGGCACAACTGGCAGCCGCCAATTTCACCTCGGTTATGTTTCACCCGATCGATCCTACACCCGGCAGCAGCGGTTATGGTTTCCTGAGCCCGACCAATACGACCTACAGCAGCACGCCGTATGCACCCGCCTGTAATAGCAGCACCGCATACAACGCGACCTGGATACCAGCACCGCCCAATGTAATTGTATTGCTTTATTAGGCAAACACGACCCGGACCGGGCCTGCAGCATTTGAAATATTTTACACTATTTCGGCTTACTTAACAGTAACTATCCTGCACCGCAGGTACATTTGCCTCACCTTATAGATTTTGCTTAGGAATTAAGGTTTTTTATCTCATGAGCGAAGGGCGCCCCCTACAGGCGCCCTTTGTATTTTTCCAGGGGCGACCGCTATTTCGCTCCCAGCCATCGGTCCTTTCTTTTATTTGCCGCGCTCCGCAGCCCGATTTAACGGCGCTTTTCGCGGGCAAGTTGTAAAAGAATGCTTAACTTTCAGCTCCTGGAATAGCCGCCGATAGCGGTTGTTGATCCCCCCGATCCTACAGGAAAAAATTGCAAGACACCGGCATGGACAGTACAGAAAGTATACAGAAATTAAACGAGCGACAAACAACAGCCCCATCATTTTCAGAAGCGTTACGGTTTTGGTTTATTTTAGGCTGGATCAGCTTCGGCGGCACCACCGGCCATATCACCATCATGCACGACTTCCTGGTCCTTAAGAAACGATGGATCAGCAACCGCAAATTTTATCATGCCCTGAATGCCTGTATGATCCTGCCCGGACCCGAAGCCCACCAGTTATCGATATTCCTGGGTTGGAAACTGCATGGCGTCAAAGGCGGTATTGTCTCCGGCATTTTCTTCATACTGCCCTCTATAGCCATCCTTACCGGGTTAAGTATTATTTATGCCATTTATGGCAATACCCCACTGTTGGGATCTATCTTCAATGGGTTAAAGCCGGCGGTACTCGGCATTATCATTTATGCCACCTGGAAGGTAGGCCGCCAGGCACTGACTTCCCCTGCGCATTACTGCGCAGCGATTGCAGCCTTCGTGCTCTCTTATTTCGCAGGCGTACCCATGCCCTGGATTATTTTAGGCACGATTGTTTTCGGCATCTTACTAAGTTTTGTTCCGGTAAAATATAGCGGGCTAAAAAACAGCAAACGTAAAACAGCAGAAAGTGCGGAGCCGGAAGACCTCTATTACATCAACAGTGATCAGCCCCTGCAAAAACAGCCATCCCGAACCCTGGTAAAATATGCCGTGGTATTCCTGTTGCTCTGGCTGGTTCCTTTTGTCATATTAATCTGCTGCTCGGCCGATGCCGCTTTTTGGCAAAAAACATCATTGCTGTTTACCCGGGCGGCCTTCCTGACCATCGGTGGTTCCTATACCGTGATCCCCTATGTAGCCGGCCTGGTAACTACCAAACTGATGTGGCTCAGTAAAACACAAATGATCGACGGCTTCGCGCTCGCCGAAACAACGCCCGGCCCATTGGTCGTTGTACTCTCTTATGTAGGATTCATGGCGGCTTTCAATCATTTCCACGGCTCGCTGTTAATGGGCACACTGGGCTTACTGGTCGCCAGCTATTTTACGTTTCTGCCCAATTTTATCCTGATTTTTATGGGAGCAGGTTTTATCGAAAAGACCCAGGACTATCCCGTTATACAAACTGTTTTATCCTTAATTACCGCTACTGTTGTAGGCGTTATCGTCAACCTGGCCTGTTACCTGGGCGGAGCCATCCTGTTCGGGCAGCAGGGCGCCGGGCTTTTTGCAATCGATTGGGTATCCCTGGCCTGGGTGGTATTTTCGTTTATCCTGCTGGCCCGCTACCGGATCAATATGCTTTACCTGATCCTGCTCAGCATCCTGTTCGGGTTACTGCGCTTTGGTATTGAGATGTGAGATGTGAGATGTGAGATGTGAGATGTTAGATGTGAGATGTTAGATGTGAGATGTTAGATGTGAGATGTGAGATGTGAGATGTGAGATGTGAGATGTGAGAATTGAGAATTGAGAATTGAGAATTGAGATGTGAGGTGGGAGATTTCAGATGTCAGATATGAGTAGTGGGGTGCGCACAATGGTGTTGTTCCGGATCAGGCGGAATTTCTGGGGGAGTGAAGATCGAGTCTGCAGATCTGTCCGTATGTTATTTATTTAAGGAAATTAATAGGGAGCGCTTTAGTTATTCAGGATAGATAAATACACTGCAATACCAGTTCCTTGCCGGCGAATGTGATGCTGTGCATTTCATTTTTTCTCGCAGCGATACGGCGACGCAGCGAACGGGTGCATATTGGTCGTAACATCTGGTCACTAACCGCGTAGAAATGCTTTGCCCAACGCCCATTACATGCACTGCCGGGACGTCAAGCCAGGAAACAACCAAACATACCGACCTTTAGAAAAAGGGCGTTAATAAAATGCCGCAGGACGCCGTATAGAAAGAAATACAGCTCCCACAGTCTGGCCCTGTACTTTAGTTCGTTTGTCATTCCTTCGTCCATTTTTTTACTACTGCCCGGACTTATTTCTTTTAGGCGTACAAGGCATTTTTAGCACTTTTTCTACAGTCTTGATTTTTGCTTCTTTGTATTAAGACAAAGAAGAATAAAAAATTAGGGTAAGTACACCGGAGTACCCCAACTTTTCCGCTTGATCCTCAATAAACGGACCTTAGGTTAAGGTAGCCGATGAAAAAGTGAAAAGAAAAAAGCAGCCCGTGTGGACTGCTTTTGTGACCCTGTCAGGATTCAAACCTGAAACCTTCTCATCCGTAGTGAGATGCTCTATTCAATTGAGCTACAGAGCCGGAGTAGGCTGCGAAGGTAAGCATATTTCCCCGAAATCGCCAACAAAATTTTCGAAACACGGCCCGGTCTCCTCCATCTTATAATCCCGCGAAATGCTTACCCATGGCGGGCCGGCATTACCAGCCACCCTGTATTTAAAAGGAAAAAAGCAGCCCATGTGGACTGCTTTTTGTGACCCTGTCAGGATTCAAACCTGAAACCTTCTCATCCGTAGTGAGATGCTCTATTCAATTGAGCTACAGAGCCATCGTTTTGATTGGATTGCAAAGGTAAAAACATTTTTTTAATTACCAAAAAAAACTTTCTTTGCATCAAAATCAAAAGCGAAAATGAATATCGAGATCTGGTCATTAGGTAAAGCCAACGAGGATTTTATTGCGTCCGGGCTTCAATATTATTTTCAGAAAACAAAACCCTGGAACCCTGTAGAGCTGGTCATTCTTCAGCTCCCGAAAAAGGCGCTGACCAGCGATGTGGCCCGCACAAAACTACAGGAGGAAGAATTGATCCTGAAAAAACTTCAGTCCCATCATTACCTGGTATTGCTCGACGAGCGGGGCAAGGCCTTGAATTCGGTGCAGTGGTCGCAACAGTTCCAGCAATGCATGAACCAGGGGGTAAAAACGCTGGTGATCCTGATCGGCGGCGCATTTGGTGTTACCGATGCCATCCGGAATCATGCCCGGCAATGCTGGTCGCTATCCAATCTCGTATTTCCCCATCAAATGGTACGCCTGATCGTGGCCGAACAGGTCTACCGCGCCTTCAGTATCCTGAACAATTCGCCTTATCATCATGAGTGATATTAGATATCAGATATTAGATATCAGATATTAGATATTAGATATCAGATATTAGATATTAGATATTAGATATTAGATGTGAGATATTAGATGTGAGATGTGAGATGTGAGATGTTGGATATTAGATATTAGATGTGAGATGTTGGATATTAGATGAGGAAGGACCATTGTTATATGGCTACTCCCGATGTTATCCTGATACTTGATACCTGATACGCTAATAAAGCCGGCTTATGGGCGAGATCCTTCGCTGCGCTCAGGATGACAATCGTTCTCTTGGTAATTGATGTTTGCCCTTCTAATACGGCCAGCTAACCGATGAGATGCTTCGCTGCGCTCAGGATGACAGGCATCTTCCTGATACCTGATACTTGATACGCTAATACGGCCGGCTTACCGGTGAGATCCTTCGCTGCGCTCAGGATGACAGGCTTCCTCTTGATACTTGATACTTGATACCTGATACCTGATACTAATTATACCATCTGCCGGCTTTTCAGCTCGAGGTATTTGTTTACCACATCAACGGTCAGGTCCTGGGGGGTAGTGAGTACCGAAATGATCCCATAACGGCGCAGTTCTTTTACGATCTGCTTTTTCTCAAAATCAAAACGGTCCGCGATCGTTTTGATATAGATGCCCTCCAGGGTATCGGCATGTCCCTCGCGGATCTCTTTCAGCAAGGTATTCTGGAAGAACACTACGCATAACAGGTGACGGGAAGCCAGTTTGCGCAGGTAATGCAGCTGTCTTTCGAGCGAAGCCATAGTCTCGAAATTGGTAAAGAGCAGCAGGAAGCTGCGATGCGAGAGTTTATGCAATACCGTAGCCGTAAGCGCTTCGTAACTGCTGTCGCTATAGTCGGTTGTTTGCCGGTAAAGTGTTTCGTTGAGTTTATGTAATTGGGTGGAGTTGCGTTCGGCAGCGACCAACTCGTTAATTTTGGATGAGAAGGTAATCAATCCTGCGCGATCCTGTTTGAGCAGGGCAACATTTAAAAATACGAGTGCGGCATTGATCGAGTAGTCCAGCAGGCTGAGCCCGTCGAACGGCATTTTCATGCCCCGGCCTTTATCGATCACACAATAGATCTGCTGGCTGCGGGCATCGATAAAGTTATTGACCATAAGTCCGCCCCGCCTGGCAGTCGCTTTCCAGTTGATACTGCGCACATCGTCGCCCTGCACATAATCCTTTATTTGTTCGAACTCCATACTATGCCCCACCCTGCGTATCTTTTTACTGCCGGCAAACTGCATATTGTCGCTCAGGGCCAGCAATTGGTATTTGCGCAGGTACCGGGTAGAGGGATATACTTTTACCAGTTGCTCGGCCTCGATACGGATACGGCGCTGCAACAGGCATAAAGGGCTGCTTACATAACAGAGTATGCGTCCGAAGCGGTATTCGCCACGGGATAAGGGTCTTAAGGTATAGGGTAATGTGGTTTTGTGCCCGGCAGGAATGGTAAGGGCACGTTTAAAGTTACGCTCCTGGAACTGGACCGGCAATTCGTCGAGCACTTCGGCATGCACCGGGAAGGGAAAGAGGTTAAGCAGGCTGATACCGATCTCGTTTTCATCGCCGAGATTCAGTCGCTCGCCGGTAATACGCCGGGCCTGCAAGCCGCGGTTACCGGCAAACAGCAGGAGGTATTCGAGCAGGGTTAATCCGCCGAAAACAAGCAGTACTACCATAGCCACGCTCCAAAGCCAGGGTATAAAAAAAGCGAAAAGAAAAAGGAAGGCCGTAATGCTGATCCCGATATACCAGCGGGTATGAATAAAAAGGTCTTTGATGAAATGCTTCTTCATGAGCGGCCTGTATATCAAATAATAAAGCCCTTAAAAAAATTAAGGGCTTTACAAACATAAGCATTTTATTTTACCGGGAATCGCAATTTATTATTTAACCCAGATAGAAGAATTGGTACCACCGCCGAAGCCATAGTCGTTAACACTGCCATCGCCTGACACTACCCTGTAGTTCACTACCAGCTTGCCATGCAGGCCATAGAAAGCCTCGGGCACCACATAACCTTTACCTTCGATCGTTTTGGTATCTTCGCCCACTTCGATCGTGGTCAGAGGAATATGGATGGTATCGCCTTTTACTTTGGCAATTACTTCTTTATTAAACAGGTTGTTGAAATTACGGATCTTCACTTCATCGATCGAGCCACCATCCTCAACAGATACGGCATATTGTGCAGGGCTGCTCGCAGTACCATCTTCAGTTACGCTCCAGGTACCTTTAAATTTGCTGCGGGTAACGGTTTCGCAACGCTCTCCTTCATAACCTGTAGGACAGGTGCAGGATCCATCATCATTACATACACCACCATAAGCACATACGGTCGTTTTGCATTTATCTTCAGAACAAGAGGTGATGGTTAAAGTGGAGAAAAGAGCGAACACTCCCATTGCTGTAAGTAAAAATGTCTTCATTTGATTGCGCATGTTTTTATTAGATT
Organism: Taibaiella chishuiensis; assembly: GCF_003014535.1. Classification (GTDB taxonomy): domain Bacteria; phylum Bacteroidota; class Bacteroidia; order Chitinophagales; family Chitinophagaceae; genus Taibaiella; species Taibaiella chishuiensis. The sequence continues at coordinate 19,181 of NZ_PYGD01000011.1, forward strand.
TTAAGAATGCTGCGAAATACCGCCGGACGGGCATAGTTTCATATCCTGTATTTCGAGGCTTAAAAATAGATAAAGAAATTGAAAAAGCAAATTTTCACCTAAAAATACCTTCGAAAACAAAAAGGGTCAGCCCTCCCAGCTTAAAGACGCTCCTGCAGGCCTCCACGTTGGCTATATGCCCCGTTCTTTTTTAAATATCCGGCATTAACGGGTCAGCTCCATAAACCTTGCTTCCAGGCTTTTTTGTTTCAGGCTCAGGTGGCTGAGCACGATACCCTGTTCGAAACAGTAGCGGTTCAGGTCGCCTGCCGTAAGCGGTTCGTCCAGCACCAGGCTCAGCACTTTACCCTTATGTGTCAGTGCCTGTACGCCTTTAAGTCCCTGCAATACCTGCTGCAGCCTTGCCAGGTCGGCAGCACCTACTTCCAGCATATCGCCATCGCGGAATATTTCGGCGACATCGCCCGAGAGCAATAAGGCGCCCTCTTTCAATATGGCGGCATGGGTGCATACTTTTTCCACTTCGTCGAGCAGGTGGCTCGCCATGATCACGGTAATCCCTTCGGCGTTCAACGTACGGATCAGCTCGCGGATCTCGGCAATACCTTCGGGATCGAGTCCGTTGGTAGGCTCGTCGAGCAGCAATACCCTGGGCCTGCCCAGTAGCGCATTGGCAATGGCCAGTCTTTGTTTCATACCCAGAGAGTAGGTACTGAACTTTGAATCTTTACGATGGCTGAGCTTTACGATATCGAGCACGCGACCTATATCATCCTGGCCGCGCCCTTTGATGGCTGCGTTGATCTCGAGGTTACGTACTGCGCTCAGGTAATGATAAAAATTAGGCGTTTCGAGCAGGGAGCCGATCTGGCGCCGTGCCGCCTGGTGATCGATACCGCCAAACCAGGCGAAGCTACCGCCATCGGCCTGCAGCACATCGAGCAGGATACCCAGCAGGGTGGTCTTACCGCTGCCATTGGGCCCCAGCACGCCAAACACACTGCCTTCCGGCACATCGAAAGAGATACCTTTTAAAGCCTGTACGGGGCCATAAGCTTTTGCAATCTGCCGGATAGAGAGTATCGGAGCCATAGGGTTGTGTTTCAGGGAGGGGTTACATACCCGCAAACAAAGATAACCAGGATTCATAAAGCAGGGTTCTTTTTTTGCAGCGCCACGGCATCGTGTCGCTGCAGGCCTTACCTTTATACCTCTTGTTCCCTTTTTTAAAAAATCGAATGTACAACCGTTATACGTAGTTTTGCATTCAAATTATTCAATCTATTGGCAGCGATCAAACAATTGGCCGGACAAACCCTGTGGTACGGCGTCAGTAATATTGGAGCGAAGTTTCTGAACTACCTGCTTACCCCTTTAATTACCTATTTGCTGAAAGACAGTTCGGGCGTAAAGGAATACGGCGATTACAGCTTGATGTATGTGTGGATAGCGGTACTCAATATCATTTTCACTTATGGATTCGAAACGGGCTATTTCCGGTTTTCCAACCGCGAAAACATAGATCGCAAGAGCCTGTTCCAGACCACCTTCGGATCGATGGTGATCAGCACAGTGGGCCTTGTGTTCCTGTTTTCCCTGTTCCGGGTACCTATTAATAATTTCCTGGGCCTCGAAGGCCATCCTGAATATATAGTCTGGGCCCTGTGCCTGATCGGTTTCGACGCGCTCTCCGCCATTCCCTTTGCCAAGCTGCGCCAGGAGAACCGGCCGAAGAAATATGCCTTTATCAAGATCGCCGGCATCCTGGTCAATATCGTGGCCGTGGTCTTCTTCCTGGTATACCTGCCGCAGATGGCGCTTAAATCGCCGGGCAGCTGGCTGGCCAACTGGCATGCGGGCAACAACCGGGTAGGCTTCCTGCTGATGGCCAACCTGCTGCAGACGATCTTCGTATTCCTGATGCTGTTTCCCGAATGGAAGATATTCCGTTTCCGGATGGACCTGGACCTCTGGAAAAAGATATTTGCCTATAGCGCGCCGATGATCATTATCGGTCTGGCGGGTATGATCAACGAGGTGATGGACCGCCAGATGCTGGCTAAGTTCCTGCCCATGGCGCCCGACGAAGCCAAGCGGCTGGTCGGTATTTACTCTGCGAATTATAAACTGGCCATTTTTATTACCCTGTTTATCCAGGCTTTTAAGATGGCGGCCGAGCCCTTTTTCTTTAACCAGGCCAACGACAAGAATGCGCCGCAGACCTATGCCCGCGTTATGAAATGGTTTGTAATCGTACTGGCGCTGGCCTTTCTTTCCACGGCGCTATACCTCGACATCCTTAAGTACTGGATCAGCCAGGCCTACCACAGCGGCCTGGGCGTGGTGCCCATATTGCTGTTTGCCAATATCTGCCTGGGCATGTATTACAACCTTTCGGTATGGTATAAACTTACCGACCGTATGAATATGGGTCTGTATATTACCCTGGCGGGCGCCATCATTACCCTGGTGGGTAATTACTATTTCATACCCGTATACGGCATATACGCCTCTGCCTGGTCTACGCTGATCTGCTACCTGTGTATGACAGTGCTGGCTTACTTCCTGGGTCAAAAATACTTCCCGGTGCCCTACCCGGTAAAAAAGATACTGGCCTACCTCACGGTGATGCTGGTGTTTTTCTTTATCAAAAAAGGCGTGGACTTCGCTACTGCTTCGCTGAATACCTTGCCGATGCTGGCGATAAGGGTGGTTGCGGCTACGGTATTAATGCTGTTGTACCTGCGCCTGATCCTGAAAGCAGAAGGTAAAGAACTGAAATCGATGCCGTTTGTAGGCCGGTTTGTGAAAGGGTAAGGTGGCTGGTTGTTACAGCCAGCTAACCGGTGAGATCCTTCGCGATGCTCAGGATGACAACACTCCCCTTGGTGCTTGATGCTTTGCACGCTAATAAAGCCTGCTAATGGGTGAGATCCTTCGCTGCGCTCAGGATGACAGGCGTCCTCCTGGTGTATGCCCCTTTAATACGGCCAGCTAATGGATGAGATCCTTCGCTGCGCTCAGGATGACAATCGCACACGTGATACTTGCTACTTGATACCTGATACTAATAAAAATGAGATCCTTCGCCGCGCTCCCGATGACAGGCTCACCCTTATTATCTAACATCTCATATCTAACATCTCATATCTAACATCTCATATCTAACATCTCAATACTAAATACTCAACTAACCCAACAATTCGCAGGGCTTCATGCCTGCAATTTTCTTAAAGGAAGTGCTGAAGTGCGAGGCGCTGCCAAAGCCCATTTTAAAGGCCACTTCATTGATGGAGAGATTGCCCTGCAATAACAATTCCTTGGAACGCTCGATGCGCTGGAACTGCTGGAACTCGTGAATGGTTTTCCCGAACATGGCCTTAAAACCTTTCTTCAGGTAACATTCGTTCATCCCTACTTCGCGGGAAAGCTCTTTGATGGTTAAAGGCCGGTCGAGATGATCGAGGATAATACGCTGGGCATCGAGCACCTTATCGCGTTCGCCGGAATGGCTCAGGAAGCTACAAGCCGGCAGGCGGTTGGCTTCATCAGGTACCAGGAAGGCTTCGAGCGCATGACGCAGCAAGGCTATTGCAGCCTCCTGGCGGCGCAGGGCATGGATAAAATCGTCTGTTTCGGCGCAGGGTTTGAGCAACAACTCAAGCGATTCGCGGCTTTGCGCATTCAGGGCAAAGGCCTGTTCGGTGCTCCTGTCAAACCGGAAAGGCTGTTTTTTACAGATCAGTCCATTGGACCACTGGCAGAAGAATGCCGGGTTAAACACCATCTGGACAACACGGTAGCTATCGTCGGCCGATTTGACGCCACGCTCGGGCAGGAAAGAAAGCTGGAGGTAATAGTTGCCTTCATCAACCGGGTAAAAATTCAGGAAAGCGACTTCCTCCGGCTGATCCTGGGCGGGAGAAATCATCACATCGGCATAGTGCAATTGCACCCCCGTACTGATAATCTCCTTATGAGTTTCTACGGCCACCACATCCTCACCAAAAAACCGCTGAAGAAATTCAGCTTTAGGACGGATGATCTCGGTAACTGGCGCCATAGTCATTTTCATAGCTCGCAAAGATAAATCAAAAAGTGGATCGGGCAGTCGATATTCTCTATAGGCGCATTTCCTGACCGATGTCAACCTGCTGGTTTAACGGCGTACGAACACCCGCGTTCCCGGCCATACGAACCGGTAAAAATCGTTGATATCTTCGGGTTTCATGGCTACACAGCCATCGGTCCAGCCCATACCCCAGTCTACCATTTTTACCCCGCTGGTAAAGGTGCCGTGTATGCCTACCGAATTGCCGATAGAAGCGCCCGAAGGGATAAGACCATCCTGTTTTCTTTTATTGAATTTGGCATAGGACTCCTCGTTGGGGTAGTCGATCAGGATAAATTTCTGCCAGTTGCTGTGCTCTTTTTTACTCACGATTTTAAACCAGCCTTCGGGCGTATTACGGTCGCCGGCCATCATCTTGTCGACGAGCGGCGTAGGCCCGAATACGGCCCGGTATTGCCTGATCCGTTTTCTTTTATACACGATCGCTACCAGGTAATTGCTCTTTTCGACCAATACCAGCACCGAATCCCGGTTCAGGGTATCGGGATCGACTTTAGGACGCTCCTTGATACCCGGGAAGGGGGGCATAATGATCTCCTGGGTGATTTTAACATTGCCCTCGTAGTACTGCACCTTGCGTATGGTATTCCCATGCCGGTCCTTCACTTCACTCACAACTTTAAAATCTCTTTTTTCTTTTTCCTTCTGGGCATGGGCAAGCGGGCCGGTTACGACAAGCGCTACACCCAGAAGCCAAAAAGCAAAGGGCAACACGTTAAACTTCATTACAGAGAAAATATTTGGATTTTATGCAAGAGACGAAGATAAAGTTTTTAGCCGAAAAGTAAAAGGTAGCCATAGCTGCATCCTTCGGGCCCGCTTTGCCCGCAACTGGTCCGGCAGGGAACCGGGAAGCCTCCTTTGCAGGCCAGGCTGCATTCTCCATACACATAGCCTCTAAATTACTGGTTATCAAACTACTGACAAAACCCTGAAGCCAGGGAGGATTTTACCACAACATGCCTTAGTTTGATTTCCAATACATATATTTACTGAAAATCACTACAAAACAAATAAAAAACCAAATCCATACCCAAGCATAAAGACCGGGTACCGACACACAACCGCACACAAAGTCAAATCCTCCAGACAGGCAATACCAGGGTAATCATCGCCGATTTTACAAGATAATTAAGGGATTCGCATTTGTTGGCCCAACAGACAACAAACAAAAACGACGGCAACAGGCTTGCCGCCACTGACCGCTTTATTCTTTAACCATTAAATTTTCTTTCATGAGAAAAGTGTCCCTTTCCTTAATTACTTTGCTCGCCCTGGCCTCCTGCCAGAAACAACAGCCCGACAGCCGGCCCGCAACCGACCAGAAAATGGTTGCCATGAACGGCGACGGCAACGGCGATGTGTTTACCCCTTCGATGCCGGTTGAAGTAGACCATGGCATGTATGTTTTTGCCGATTACAATGATTACGGAAAATTCCTGTCCGAAATACAGGACGCCACGCCGCAAGCCGTGCAACAATGGGAAGATGCGGCGGGCGTACGCACCATACGGACCCGGTTTAACATGATTGCCAAAGCCGAGGCCGACTACGACGCCTACCTGGAAACCCTGCCCGATGCCGAGCAGCAAACCCTGAGAAACGGCCCCGAGCAGCATACCACCGAATATACCCAGGGCATGGACGACGGCATTATCGTTGCCCACGACGACCCGCAAGCCGCCGCCTGGGACTATGCTGTTTGCCAACCGGGCGATGCCGGTGCGCTGAACGAAGGCGGTTTTGTAAAAGTGGGCACCCGCATTTACCAATATACGACTACCGCCACTAAAATTATCCTGGACGGCGATTTCAATAAAATACCCGAACTCAGCAGCCACAACCAGGACTTTTACCAGCAGGGCAACCCTATTACCGTAGACGTATTTACCGCGGCTAAAAAGACGGCAAGCCTGTACACCTCTTTCTCCAGCTCCGTACCCGACTGGCATTACGACGGCAACCGCAAACGCAGTAAAATGTGGATCAGCGGCTATTCCTACCCCTGGGCCATTTTCGGCACAGGTGGTCTCAGCAGCGACTGTACCCAGTTCCTGGGTTGCGTGTTCGAGATCCGTACCGAGGCTCAGAACAAAAACTTCTGGGGCAAATGGGTGTTCAACAGCTATTGGCCTTCGCTGATCATACAAAACGGCAACTGGAGCTATTATTACCGCCGGTATAACGGTGGCGGCTGCGGGCTCTCCACCTTTACTTCGGGCAATAACCTGGTGTATTCTTCCAGCCCGCATCCCTGGTACCCCGTTATTACCAACCGTAATGTAGGCGGCACCAACAAAGGCTTTTTCCGTTGCGTGCCCCATGGCGTATGGTCGGCCAGCTTTAACCCCGGTTATTTCGCCAGCGGCTTTGATGTCCATTACAATTTCAACTTTAGCTACGGCGGCAAAAACTATAACTATACCTTCTAAATACCCCAACCTTCACGCATCACGAAAACAAAAAAAGGCTGCCCTCGGGCAGCCTTTCCTATGATCACGAATCCGGTTATCTCCGGCTACCGAAAAGGCGCAGCAGGTAAATAAACAGGTTGATAAAGTCGAGGTACAGGGCCAGGGCGCCCAGGATAGCGCCTTTTTTACGGTCTTCTTCGCTTTCCAGCAGCGCATAAGCTTTGATCTTCTGGGTATCGTAAGCGATAAGGCCAACGAAAACAGCCACACCTACATAGGAAATGATCCAGTAAAGGGTAGTGCTATGCGCAAAAATATTTACCACGGAAGCTATGATAACACCTACCAGCCCCATAAACATAAGCTTACCGAAAGAAGTAAGGTCCTGCTTGGTGAAATAACCTACAGCCGCCATGATCGCAAAAGTACCCGCTGTAATACCAAATACAAAGATCAGCGAACTCATCTTAAACATTGCAAAGAGGAGTGCAAATGTGAGACCATTTAATGCTGCATATCCTAAAAAGACGGCAGTAGCCGTCATAGAGCTCATTTTATGAACCCGAAGTGCCAAAAAGCCAACCATTACAAGTTGCCCGATGAAAAAGAGCATTCTGAAGTTATATATAGAAACAAGCAATTGCGGCGTTGAAGCGATTAATATTCCGACTGCCCCGGTAATTAAAAGGCCTAAAAACATCCAGCCATATACTTTGGCCATGTATTGGGCAATATAAGAGCTGTTGATCTGGGCCGGGTTACTGTTGTACTGGTTGTAAGAGGAATGTCCTGAAATCTGATTAGGGTCCATATTCAATTTTTATTTTTTGTTGTACCAAAGATACGGAATTTTCGGATGCCCACCCGGGGCCGGGGGAACCGGACACCCTGGTTCTGCGCAGATTAACCAGTATTTAGGAAAGCCGGCGCCATGCAGAACAAAGCAGCCGGCGCCGCGCCGACCGGGCATTTCCGGGGGCCGCCGGGGCGGCGGCACCGGAGCCCGCAGGCCGGCATGCGACCCTGTTTATGCCTATTTCCGGGCGGGGCAGGTATTTTCTAAATAAAAAACTATTTTCGCCTACCTTTTCAAATCAATTACCTTTGCACACCGGTTGGCGCCTCCGGGTATAGAACCAGAATACATTTTAATGAAACACCTTCCCAATATCTGCACGCTGGCCAATCTCTTTTTCGGTTGTACGGCGATCACCTTTATCCTGAACGCTCCGGCATTTTTAAATACGATTACCGGCGAAGACTACTTCCCGGTGATGGGCATGGAGCAGATGTACTATGGAAGTGTGTTTATTGCGCTGGCGGCACTGATGGATGTGCTCGACGGTTTTGCAGCCCGCTCGCTTAAGGTGCATTCGCTGATCGGCAAGGACCTGGACTCGCTGGCCGATGTGGTTTCGTTTGGTGTAGCCCCCTCCATGATCCTGTTCAAATTCCTTTGGTTTGCCTATATGTCGGAGCCCGGTGCACTGGATGCGCCTATGCTGGCCACTACGCCTGCCTTCCTGGTTGCCTGCTTCGGGGCCCTGCGCCTGGCTACGTTCAACCAGACCAGCGGTCAGCAGCAAAACCATTTTGTGGGTATGCCTATACCGGCTGTTGGCCTTATTGTGGCCTCCCTGCCGCTCCTGGTATGGTTCCCCTCGCCTATCGACATCAAGCCTTTCCTGTACAATAAATGGTCGCTTTATATCCTGATCGCCCTGTTGTGCTTTTTTATGGTGAGCAAGATCCGTTTCCTGAAATGGAAAGCATCCGGCAAAGGCATCGGCGCCTGGTGGCCCCAGATCCTGATGCTGGTGGTACTTGCCGCGGGCGCGCCATTTCTTAAATTTGCCGTGGTACCGCTAGTGTTTATCGTATATGTCCTTTGCTCGATCGTATACCGTTATCCACAGGCGCAAGAGCAGGTTAAGGCCTGAAGCTCCCTTGAAAAACTGTAATTTTTTATTTTAAATATTCAAATAGCAACGATGAAATTCACTGCACACGTAAATGTAATGCCTCTTAAAGAATTGCTGGATCCGCAAGGTAAAGCGGTAACAGAAAGCCTGCATAACCTCGGCCTTACCCAGATCGATAATGTGCGTATCGGCAAACACATTACCCTGCTGATCGAAGCGGCATCTGAAGAAGAAGCAAAAGCCAAAACCGAAGAAGCCTGCAAAAAACTGCTGGCCAACCAGGTGATGGAATCTTTCGACTTTACGTTAACAGCCAACGCCTAAGCGTATATCCATGAAATTGTATCTGGTGCCCACACCCATCGGCAACCTTACCGACATTACCCTGCGTGCGCTCGACGTGCTGAAGCAGGCCGATGCCGTGTTGTGCGAAGATACCCGTACGAGTGGCTTTTTGCTGAAACATTACGACATCAAAAAGCCACTCTACGCTTACCACCAGCACAATGAACACAAAGTGCTGGAACAGCTGATCAGCCAGCTGCAATCGGGTAAGACCCTGGCCTTGCTTACCGATGCGGGCACCCCGGGCATATCCGACCCTGGTTACCTGTTGCTGCGCGAATGCCTGAAACACGACATTCCCGTAGAATGCCTTCCCGGCGCAACAGCCTTTGTACCCGCCCTGGTACAAAGCGGATTACCCACCAACAGTTTCGTATTCGAAGGTTTCCTGCCACTTAAAAAGGGCCGTAAGACCAAACTGGAGCAACTGGCCACAGAGCCCAGGACCATTATCCTCTATGAATCGCCGCATCGACTGGCCAAAACACTGGAAGAAATGAAGGCTTTTTTCGGCGCCACACGCCAGGCAACGGTAAGCCGCGAACTGACGAAAATGTTTGAAGAGACCCGCCGCGACAGCCTGGAAAACCTGGCCGCACACTATGCCCAGCATGCCCCAAAAGGCGAGATCGTGATGGTGATCGAAGGCTACCAACCGCCATCAAAAAAGGCAGCTTACAAAAGGGACGACGAAGACGAAGATTAACCTGCAGCCGCTTCGCAACCCCGGCGCCAGCCTCCCGGAGCCGGTAAAAAATGACAGTACTATTACAATAGCCTATAGCGCTATCCGGCTTTTCCTTGCCGACTTTGCTATCTTTGCAATCCGGTTTTCCGGGGGAATAATCCTGCGATTTAATCTTAGAAAACAATGTCAAAAAACGAATCCAAAGCATCGCTGCTGGTAGTGGAAGACGAGGAAAGCTTAAGGGAAGCGATAAAGCTGAACCTTGAACTGGAAGGTTACGAAGTAACTACGGTAGACAACGGCGCCTCGGTGCTGAAGGCCGTGAAGCACGAATATTTCGACCTGATCATACTGGACATTATGCTGCCCGAAATGGATGGCATTACCGTATGCGAAAACATCAGGATGCAGAATAACGAAGTGCCTATCCTTTTCCTGTCGGCCCGTAACAGCGGCGCCGACCGCATCGAAGGACTGAAAAAAGGCGGCGACGACTATATGACCAAACCCTTTAACCTTGAAGAGCTATTGCTCCGCGTGGAAAAGCTGGTGGTCAAGAACAAAAAACTGAAAGAAAGGAATGCAGCGCCTGATGTGTATGCGTTTGGCCGTTGCAAGATCGACTTCTCGGCACAATCGGGCAAAGACAAGGACGGCAAAACCCTGGAACTCAGCAAAAAAGAAATGGCCCTGCTGAAACTGCTGATCGAGCACAAGAACGAGGTCGTATCGCGCGAGCATATCCTGCAGGTGGTTTGGGGCTATAATGTATACCCAACCACACGTACGATCGATAATTTCATCCTGAATTTCCGGAAATATTTCGAGAAAGATACCCGCAATCCCCGGCACTTTCATTCTGTAAGGGGCGTGGGTTATAAGTTTACCGAATAATTTTTTTGATTTTCTGAATGGATTGTATATTTTTAACCATTCAATTTTTACAATCCATGATGAAAAAATACGCTTTGCTGTTTGCCGGTACCATCCTGTTGTCTGCCTTCGTGGCCTGCAATAAAGATAAAGACATGGTAGATGCCACCATTGTAGATACCGGCGATATCACCAACGAAGGCTGCGGATACCTGCTCCAGCTGGAAGACAAAGCCGTAGTACAGCCCAGCTACCTGCCCTCGGCTTACCAGCACGGCGGTCTGAAGGTAAGGGTAAAGTACAACCACACCGGTATTAAAGACACCTGCAAATTCGGCAGTGTGATCTATGACCTGGTCTCTATCCAGGAAATAAAAAGGAATAACGATAATTAATCCAAGGCCGGTTACCAGGCCAGGTCGTCATCGGGCCGGGTACTCCTGAATTGATTTCTCGATATAATTTTCTCCAGTTGCCGTTCGTATATCAGAACGGCAATTTTTTTTGTCACTTCGTGATCCAGCGCCATGGCCGCCTTGATACGGGCTTCCGAGATATCGAGCCGGTACAGCATCGAGAACAGCTGGTCGGGGTTGCCGGCTATAAGCTCTTCCACGCGTAGGGTAAGCGCTTCGATAATCTTCTCTTCCGATACCAGGTCGCTAATGGCCAGGCCAAAGCTCTGGGCCAGGGTATCTCTTAATACATCTGTTGGGTTGGGCGCCATATGCTAAGCATTAGCGTTGCACCGGGAAGTATCCCGGTGCAACGCCTTATTTTTATTTTTTCACAAACCTGTAGGTACTGCCGTCGGCGAGCTTCAGGAAGTAGATACCCGAAGCCCAGCTGCGCACTTCTATTCCGGCCACAGCCGTGACGGTAAAATGCGTAACCTGCCTGCCCTGCAGATCGGTTACATAAGCCGTAGTACCCAACAGCGCCTCGTCGGCTACGAGCAGGTTAAGCTGTGCCGTGGCCGGGTTGGGGCTGAGGCTTACCGAACCGCCGGTAGACCGTATCACCTGCCGTACCGGGCTGTACACATCATTGCCACCGGCATAGCGCATCTTTAAGCGGTAAAAGGAACGGCCGGTCAGCGGGCTAAGATCGGCATGTTGGTAAGCCGCCGGATCAGCATTAACGGCAGCTACCGTTGCCAGGCGGTTAAAACTGCGACTGTCTGTACTCCGCTCCACGTCAAAACCGGTGAGCGCCTGATCCGAAGTTACCGTCCATTGCAACAGGGTCTTGGCCGGCTGAGCGGTGGCGGTAAACTGCAACAGTTCCAGGGCCAGGCCTACCGCGGTATTGGTTATTTTACGCACACGCCGGTTCTTTTCATCCGCCACATACAGGTCGGTTCCTTTAATATAAAGATCCGAGGGCAGGTTGAGTGCCGCGCCGATAGCCAGGCCGTTGTCGCCGCCAAAAGCACCGGTGGCGTTACCGCCGGCAATAGTACTGTGTGTACCTGCCGTTATTTTACGGATGGCGTTACCTGCAGCACCGGTAGTTACAAAGATATTGCCGGCATCGTCGACCGCTACGCCGGTAGCGGCGCCGATACCGGTACCGGTAATAGCCGTAGTGCCATCGCCGGCAACCGTAGTAATGGTTTGCGTGGCCAGGTCGATACTGCGGATGCGCCTGTTCTTACAATCGGCCACATACAGTTTATTGCTGCTGACGTACAGGTCGGCGGGCAGGTTAAGCGTGGCCGCAGCAGCGGCATTGTTATCGCCCGAGAAACCGGCAACGCCCGTACCGGCGAAAGTAGTCGTTACGCCGGCAGGCGTTATTTTACGGATCATATTGCGCGCACCGGTGGCGGCGTAAATATTGCCCGCCGTATCGACGGCTATAGCATTGGCCGCGCCGATACCGTTGCCTGTAATGCCTGCCGTTCCATCGCCGGCAACCGTGGTTACTGTATTGGTCGCCAGGTCGATCTTACGGATCCGGCGATTGCCGGCATCGGCTATATACAGGTTGTTGCGGCTGATGTAGAGATCCTGTATATTTTTAAATGTAGCGGAGGCCGCAGTATTGTTATCGCCCGAGAAACCGGCGACTCCGGTACCGGCAAAGGTAGTGACCACGTTGGCAGGTGTTATTTTGCGAATGGTGTTTAAGCCGCCGGTAGCCACATAGATATTACCGGCCGTATCGACGGCTACGCTATTACTGCCCCCAATACCTGCTGCCCCGATCGCGGCACTGCCATCGCCGGCCACCGTACTGATGGTTTGCTGGGCAGCGCTATGCCAGGCGCCGACAGTAAGCAGCAGCCCGGAGAACAAGCAACCTAACCTGCGATAATGTATAAACTTGTGTTTCATATCGTACAGATTAAAGGTTATGGAGTAGGGAATATGCCTTGCAGCGAAATGATAAAGGTTACCGAAAGACTGGGTTGCTTAATAGGCACCGGTATACCGCTACCGGTGGCCGAAACAGTAGCGGCATTTAAGGTAGTATTAGGCGCTGTAGTACCGAAGGCATTGGCGCGCGACAAGTCGGCGTTTTGCACCAGGGACAGGTATGACGTACTGCCGGACAGCGAATCGAGGGTACCGGAACCGTTGTAAATATTGATCAGGTGATTGTGTGGTGGCAGGTTGGCGGTAACCAGGGTAACCTGTTCGGAACCTTGCTGCATGCCGGGTATAGTAGGCGTAAGCCCGGGGCCATTGCCCGTACCCATCGGCACCCGTCCGCGCATATCGGGCAAGGCAAAGGTATTAATACCATCGCCGCCATAGGTAGTACCCAGCAGCGCAAACAGGGGGGTATACTGGGCGATAGACAACAACTGACCTTCACACTTCATCCATCCCTGGGGCGCAAAGGTACCGGCAAACATCTTGATCTCGCCCACATACTGGTTTTGGGCAAAACTGCGGGACAAAGGTGCAGCAAAAAGGGCCAGCAGCAGGGCCAGGAGTAAACATGTCTTTTTCATAATGCTATCTTTTAGCGGAAAAAAAATTCACTACAAAGCTACGCGCCATTCCCCTGAATTTCCTTCTTTTTAACACGAAAAATAACGGGCAACCCCATAAAAAAAAGCCCGAAAAACCCGGGCTTTTACACAGTATAATCATCCTGGTTAAGCGTTGATCGCCTTCATCACGATATTTTTCACTTCACTCATCGGCACCCTTTCCTGCTCCATAGAGTCACGATGACGGATGGTAACCATCTGATCTTCCTTGGTCTGGTGGTCGATGGTTACGCAGAACGGCGTACCGATGGCATCCATACGGCGGTAGCGCCTGCCGATCGTATCTTTCTCTTCGTAGAAACATTTGAAATGCTGCCTGCACTCTTTCATCAACTCTTCGGCCAACTCAGGTAAACCGTCCTTTTTCGTCAGCGGCAAAATGGCCAGTTTGATCGGGGCCAGTTTGGGTATAAACTTCAGCACCACGCGGCTGTCCTGTTTTTCTTCGGTGCTCAGGTCTTCCTCTACATATGCCTCGCTCAGGATCATGAGTACCGTACGGTCCAGGCCGATCGAGGTTTCGATTACATAAGGAATATAGTTGCCGTATGCCTTACCGTTCTCGTCGAGGTCGGCATCGAAGTACTGCATTTTTTTCTTGCTATAGGTCTGGTGCTGGGTCAGGTCGAAATCGGTGCGGCTGTGTATACCTTCTAGCTCTTTAAAGCCCATCGGGAAGTCGTATTCAATATCGCAGGCAGCATCGGCATAGTGCGCCAGTTTTACGTGGTCGTGGAAGCGGTATTTGCTTTCGGGTATACCGAGGGTGCGGTGCCATTCCATACGTTGCTCCTTCCAGTATTCGTACCACTGTTTTTGTGTGCCGGGGCGCACGAAGAACTGCATTTCCATCTGCTCGAATTCGCGCATACGGAAAATAAAACCTCGGGCCACGATCTCGTTACGGAAAGCCTTACCTACCTGGGCGATACCAAAGGGGATCTTCATCCGGCCGGTTTTCTGTACGTTCAGAAAGTTGACGAAAATACCCTGGGCTGTTTCGGGACGCAGGAAGATCTCGTTAGACTCTTCGGCTACAGAACCCACCTGGGTAGAGAACATAAGGTTGAACTGGCGGATATCGGTCCAGTTTACCGTACCGCTCACACCGCATTTGATCTTATTATTTTCGATCAGGGTTTTCAGGCCGGCAAAGTCGTCGGCTGCCAGCAATTGCTCCATCTGCTCCAGCAGGGCTTTCCCGTCTGCTTCGGGCAGGGTCTCTGCAAAACCTTCGATCAGGTGATCTACGCGGTAGCGCTTTTTGCTGTCTTTATTATCGATCATGGGATCGCTGAAATTATCCACGTGACCGCTTGCCTTCCAGGTAGTCGGATGCATAAAGATAGCGGCATCGATACCCACGATGTTCTGTTCGTTCATCTGGGTCATCCAACGCCACCAGTAATCGCGGATATTGCGTTTCAGCTCCACACCCCATTGCCCGTAATCGTATACCGCACCTAAACCATCATATATTTCGCTCGAAGGAAATACAAAACCATATTCCTTTGCATGGCCGATAATGGCCTGTAATTTGTTTTCGTTTGCCATAATAAGATATGCCGGTTTTACGGAATCCTGCTGTTTGCACAGCGGTGGGCTGAGGCCTTAACCGGTCGGCCTTTTTTAGATCGGTGGCAAATATACAGCTAATTAGAAGTGCTGAAAAATCATCTTTAAGAAAAACACATTTTCCTGCCGGGTGTATCCTGTGGTAGGTACCACCGCCCTGCAAGTGCAATTACTCGATCAGCCTGCACGGCTACCAGGCATCGTTCAGCGGCTAAGCAATCCTGCTTTATCCTTGCCGATAAGACCGATAACTTCAAGGAACAAAAATGTATGTTTTATGAAAAAGAAAGTAGTTGTTTTGAAAAAACTAAGCCTGGATAAGCAAGTAATTGCCGCACTTGACCAGGTGCAACAAGACCAGGCTCGCGGCGGCGCTAACAGTATATGGGAAGCCTGTGCCTACACCAGGGCCCTCTCCTGCGGAGCCGGTTGCGTTACCGTAGCAGGACTCACCTGCACCCCTGACAACCTCTGCAAGGGCACCCTTAATGCCCAAAGCTGTATTTCCTGCCGCGGCGATTCCGGCTGCCCTTCCCAGGCGCCTTATTGCATTTCGCAATAGACTGCAGGCTCTACCTGCTTTCCAAAAGCGATGCTCAAGCGGGAATGCGCTTTTTTAACCGGTAGTAAATACGAGTGAAAGAAAAACAATAATATGACGATGCATACCGGCAAACTTTCGTACGGTCTTCCGGTGTGCAGTTAAATGCAGTTATCACTCAATTGTATAATCGCCCGTATCACCAGCTAAGTTGCAGGCTGCCAGGCGCTTGTTTCCCGGTATCTTTAAGGAAATCAAATTACAGGATACATGAAAAAGAAAAAAATTGCCCTCAAAAAACTCAGCCTGAACAAGGAAGTGATTGCAGCCCTGGACGGCGTACAGCAACAGCGCGCCCTGGGCGGCGGCGACAGCGTAATCAAGTGGGAAATGTGCAACTACAGCCAGCAACCTTCCTGCAACGACAACTGTGTTACGGTAAAAGGACAGACCTGCGAACAGCTCGCGTTCTGTATCGGCACCAATAACAGCTGCATTTCCTGTGCAGGCGGTACGGGTTGCCCTACCCGTCCGCCTTATTGCCAGATCGGCAACTAAGCCCTGATTTTCCTTTATTCCAAAGCCATCCCGCAACCGGGATGGTTTTTTTTGTGCTACCCGTCATTACGATAGGCCACAAGAGCCTGATCATGCCCACCGTAAAGCCTGGTTCATTTTTTCTTTTCTTTGACAAATGGCCTTCGCTTAAAAGCCTACCTTTAAAGGGCTTGCGGCCGCGCCGGGCTCCCTTTTTGTTCGTTTGTTTATTAAAACTTAACATTGGGGAGCAAAAAGAAAAATATTTTTGCGCTGCCATAACACACATTATTTATGAAAAAAACAAAAAATACGTCTATAATCCGGGATATGAGCTGGCTGGCCTTTAACGACAGGGTGATGCAGGAAGCCAAAGATGACACCAACCATATCTACGACAGGCTACGTTTTTTGGGCATTTTTTCCAATAACCAGGATGAATTTTTCAGGGTGCGGGTAGCGGCATTATCGCGTATGTTGAAACTGGGTAAAGCTGCCAAGATGCACCTGGAGCAGAACCCGGAGAAAATACTGCAGGCGATCCAGGACCGTGTAAAGGAACAGCAACGCGACTTCGACGCCACTTATGCGGGTATTATCCGTGAACTGGGCAAGAACAATATTTTTATCAAGAACGAAAAACAGCTCAGCAGCAAACAGCAATCGTTCATAAAAGCCTATTTCGAAGAAAAAGCACGTACACAGATCGTGCCGTTGATGATCGAAAGTATCCCGCAGCTGCCGCTGCTGCACGACAAATCCATATACCTGGCCTGTGTGCTGGGCAGTAACGAGAACCCGATGATGCAGCGTTATGCGCTGATCGAGATACCGACCCGCAACCTGCCGCGCTTCGTGCTGCTGCCTTCGGAAAAAGATACCCGCGATATCATCCTGCTGGAAGATATTATCCGCTGGAACCTTCCTAACCTCTTTGCGCCATTCGGCTTTAACCGTTTTCTCGGTTATATCATTAAAGTAACACGCGATGCGGAGTTCGACCTGGATTACGATGTAAACAAGAACCTTGTAGATGAACTGGAAAAAGGGGTTAAGAATCGTAAAAAGGGCAAGGCCACCCGTTTTGTTTACGACCGGCATATCGATCCGGGTCTGCTCGATTACCTGACCAAAAGGCTGAGCCTTACCAAAAAAGACAACCTGATCGCAGGCGGGCGTATCCATAATTTTAAGGATTTTATGGACTTCCCCTCCACGATCTTCCACGACCTGGTACCGCGCCAGAAGCCGCTGGTGCACCCCTTGCTGATACAGCCCTGCCGCATTATGGAAGTGCTGAACCGCAAAGATGTAATGCTGCATATGCCTTATCACTCGTTCGATTCCATTATCGACCTGTTGCGCGAGGCTGCGATCGATCCTTTTGTACAAAGCATCAAGATAACCTGTTACCGGCTGGCCAAAGATTCCAAGATCGTAAACGCCCTGATCAATGCCGTGCGTAACGGTAAAAGCGTGACGGCCGTACTGGAACTGCGCGCCCGCTTCGACGAGGAAGCCAATATGCTGTGGAAAACCCAACTGGAAGATGAGGGTGTGAACGTGATCCTGGGTCTGCCGGATATGAAGATCCACGCCAAAATCTGCGTGATCAAAAAACGCGAATTCGAACATACCAAAGAATACGGCTTTATCAGTACCGGTAACTTTAACGAGAATACGGCCCAGTTTTATGGCGACCATTGCCTGCTGACTTCCGATCGCAGGATCATGGCCGATATCAACCGGGTATTTAACTACCTCGAATTCCCGGTGCAGAAAGCCGCACAGCTTAAGGCCTGCAAAACACTGCCTACTTCGCCGCTAACGATGCGCAGTGCTTTCGTAAACCTGATCGACAAGGAGATAAAAGCCGCCAAAAACGGCAAGGAAGCCGGTATCATCGTAAAGCTGAACAGCCTGGTCGACACCGTACTGATCGATAAATTATACGACGCGGCCAATGCGGGTGTAAAAGTGAGCCTGATTATCCGCGGTATCTGCTGTGTACTTACCAAGCAAAAGACCTTTAAACAGCCGATAAAAGCCATCAGCATTATCGATGAATACCTCGAGCATGCCCGTGTTTTTGTATTCCACAACGACGGCGATCCGAAAGTATACCTCTCCTCGGCCGACTGGATGGTACGTAACCTCGACCACCGCGTAGAGGTAGCCACCCCGATATTCGACAAGGAAATTGCCCAGGAACTGATCGATATCCTGAACATACAGCTGTCGGAAAACGTTAAAGGAAGGATACTGGACAACAACCAGCGCAACGAATATGTACCCGTAGAGGAGGATGCTCCCGAAATTCGTTCCCAGGTAGCGATCTACGATTTCCTGCTGAACAAGACCATTGCTATATAAAAACTTAAACTGTTTTGACAGGTTTCGGTAATGATTTAAGTTTGCCTGAATTTTCCCTCTAAAAAAATTACGCTATTGATTTTAGCCGCGATAGACATAGGATCCAATGCTGCACGCCTGCTGATTACAGAAGTAAAGAACTATAAGGACGGGACGGTCGATTATACCAAGCTCAACCTGCTGCGTATACCTTTGCGCCTGGGTTTCGACGTATTCCAGACCGGCACTATTCCACCCGCCAAGGTAAAAAAGCTGGTCGACACCATGAAAGCCTATAAGCTATTGCTGGAGATTTATAACGTGGAAGCCATAAAAGCCTGCGCCACATCGGCCATGCGCGATGCCAGCAACGGCCCGGATATTGTACGCGAAGTGAAAGAGACCACGGGTATCGAGATCAATATCATCAGCGGCAGCGAAGAGGCTAATATCATTTACGAAACCCATATTGCCGAGAATATGAACAGCGGCCAGTCCTACCTCTATATCGACGTAGGCGGCGGCAGCACCGAGCTTACCATGTTCTCCGACAACCATATCGTGTTTAAGGAATCGTTCAATATCGGTACGGTGCGTATGCTCAGCAATAAAGTATCGGATACCCAATGGGAGCATATGAAATGGGTTGTGAAGAACTATACCAAGGATATGAACAATATCAAAGCCATCGGCTCCGGGGGTAATATCAACAAGGTGTTTTCAATATCGAAACGCAAAGAGGGCCGCCCGCTTAACCTCGACCTGCTGAAGGACTATTATAAAGAACTGAGCAGCTCGACCGTGGAGGAACGCATGCACCTGTACAACCTGCGCGAGGACCGCGCCGACGTAATCGTACCGGCCTTGCAGATCTATACTACCGTAATGCGCTGGGCCAATGCCGACGAGATCTTCGTACCCAAGATCGGGCTGGCCGACGGACTGATCAAAGTACTCTATGCCGAACGGACGGCAACAGCAGGATAAAATATGGAAACGCAGCCAGGAGGCTGCGTTTTGCGTTCGGGGCCAATGCCCGGACTTTAGCCCTTGTTCGTGGCGAGACGCTACGACCTTTACCCCAACGCTTGTTGTTCCAATATGCTCTGCGCCGCGATATAACCGGTGGTCCAGGCATTCTGGAAGTTAAAGCCGCCGGTAATGCCATCTACGTTCAGCAACTCCCCGGCAAAGTAAAGACCGGGTATTTTTTTGCTCATCAGGGTATGACTGTCCACTTCGTTTAACTCGATACCACCCGCGGTCACGAACTCTTCCTTGAAAGTTGTTTTCCCCTTTACCTCCAGCTCATAAGCGCACAGGTATTTTACCAGGCGGTTCTGTTCTTTGGCGGGCAGTTCGGCCCAGCGGCAATCTTCGGGCACACCGGCCTCCTGCAGCAGGAACTCCCATAAGCGGGCAGGCAGGCCGAAAGCATTGCGGTTAGCAACCTTTTGCGTGGCCTGGGCAAAACGCAGGCGTTGCATTTCTTCTTTAAGGGTTTCTTCGTTATACGCCGGCGCCCAGTTTACCTGCACCGGGAAGTGCCAGTTTTTATCCGACAGCTCGCGTGCGCCCCAGGCGCTCAAACGCAGTATGGCCGGGCCACTCAGCCCCCAGTGGGTAATCAGCACCGGGCCGGTTTCTTTTAACCTGGTACCATTTATTCTTACAGCCGCGGTCTCCAAGCTGATGCCCATCAGCCGGGTAAGACCATGCGCCGGTATATTAAAAGTAAATAAGGAAGGCACGGGCGCTTCGATGGTATGCCCCAGGTTGCGCATCCAATCAAACATACTTGCCTTGGGATACCCGCCGCTGGCCATGCATACATAATCGGCTTCAAGTGTTTGGCCATTGGCCAGTTGCAGTTTAAAACGATCCTCCTTATGCTCCAGGCTTTCTACACCGGCGCGCATGCGGATTTCCACATGATGCCGCGCCGCCTCCTGCAACAGGCAGTCGATAATGGTCTGCGAGCTATCGGTTACGGGAAACATACGGCCATCGGCTTCGGCCTTCAGTTCCACACCCCGTTGGGCAAACCAGTCGATGGTGTCCTGGGTAAAGAAACGATGAAAGGTTTTCTTCACGAAATTACCGCCCCTCGGGTATTTTTTCGCCATTTCGCTGATACTGAAGCAGGCATGGGTCACGTTACAACGCCCGCCGCCGCTGATCTTTACCTTACTGAGCAGCTTATCGGATTTTTCCAGTACAATAACCCGCAAACGCCCGCCTGCTGCGGCGTTTACCGCACAGAAAAAGCCGGCAGCACCGCCGCCGATCACCACCAGGGTGGGTACACCTCTTTGTTTACTCATAACCTAATGCCTCGTAGATATAACTCTGGGCCTTGACGCGCACCTTAAGACTGTTGATCAGCTGGTTGTCGGCCGAAGGATTGATCCTGTTGGAAAGAAAAATAAAAATGATACCGGTCTCGGGGTCTGCCCAGGCACAGGTGCCGGTAAAACCCTGGTGGCCGAATGTGGTTTTGGTACAATCATCGGAAGCCGGGCCGCCGTCTCCGCGGGCCTTCTCCGGCTTGTCGAAGCCATAAGCACGGCGGCTTATGGTAGAGCGGTAGCCGGTAAAGAGCTGTACGGTTTCTTTTTGCAGGTAACGCTGTCCTTTATACACACCGCCGTTCAACAGCATCTGCATGATAACGGAAAGGTCCCTGACATTGGAAAAGATACCGGCATGTCCGGCCACACCACCAAGCATGGAGGTACCCGGATCGTGCACATAACCCTGGATGTGCTGGAAGCGGAAATATTTATCGTTCTCCGTAGGCACACACTGGCGGGTCAGGTTCCGTTTCCAGGGATTGTACATCGTGTACTTCAGGTTAAGCGGTTTGTAAAAGTTGGTTTGCACATAAGGTTCCAGCGTAGTGCCGGATACTGCCTCCGCTACCTTTTGCAGGAAGTAGAAGTCCAGGTCGCTGTATACATAACGTCCACGGTCCATCGGGCTGGTCAGGATATCTTCCCAGATCGAATCTTCGTAGTCGTTACGCATATAAAAATTGGCGGCAACCGGTACGGAGAAGGTCTTATCGGGATAGGTATGAAAGAGATCGGTACGCGGGCTGCCGGTAAGCGGGTCTATCGTTTTTTTGTAAAAGGGGATAAAGGCCTTGAGCCCGGCCTGGTGCAGCAGCAGGTCTTTAATGGTAATATACTCCTTGCTGGTACCTTTTACGAAGGGCAGGTAATTGCGCAGGTAAGCGTCTATATTGATCTTGTCCTCTTCGTACAGTTTCATAATGGCCAGCGTGGTAGCGGCTACCTTCGTTACCGATGCAATGTCGAAAAGCGAACTATCGGTAACCGGCTGCATACGGTCGTAAGAGAAATAACCGAAATTTTTCTGGTAAATGATCTCGCCGTCTTTAGCGGCAAACACCTGGCAACCGGGGAAGGCGCCCTGGCTGATACAACTGCGGATAAAATTATCGAGGTTGACCAGGGCCTGCGGGTTCTTTACCAGTGCCGAAGTACCCGAACGGTCGCCATGGATCACCGATACTTTATCGAAAGCGCCTACACCACTTGCGGGCGGCTCATAAGAACGGGCCGGTGCTGCGGTCTTTTTCGAAGCTTTCCCTTTTTTCTTTGCGGCTTTCGCGCTTTTCGCTTTATGAGCTCCGGCACTCCGGCCTGCTTTCCCTTTTGCTTTGCGCGACTGGGCATGGGCGGGATCTACCGCAAACAGCAGCGCTAAGGCTGCCAGGCAAAAGAAGACTTTCCGCATAGCGATATAAATTAAAAGGCCGGCGAAGCTAAGCTTCCCGGCCCTGTGTTTTTTTCCGGGTGAATAATTAAAGATCCTGCTTTATTTGCAGGGCTTTACAGGCAGCCTGCCCCCGGGGGTCAGAGTCCCCGTAAGCACGTCAAATACAGCCTGTTCGGCAAACTTATCGTCTTCGTAAGTTACGATGGCCGCCTTAGCTGTGCAAATATATTTAACCAGGTAAGCATTGCCAAATACGGCAAAAATTACCTGTTTCTTTTTGGACAGTTCTTTCAACCCGTTTACCTGTTGGGTATCGAGCCCGTAGGTACCGGTTTTGCCTGGGTACCAGGCCAGGTCGTGTATGCCCACGATCACGGCATCATACTTATCTGCACTGCTCACCACTTGCTTAACGGTAGCGGCAGTAACCTTGGCCGGCAGCCGCATCACCTGTATGTCGGCAAATTTCTTTTTAAGCGCGGCCTTCAAATGGGTACTGTCTGTACCGTTTATATTGATATAGGCCAGTTTGCTGCCGGCCTTTATTTTAGGGATCAGCTTCTGCTGGTCCCGCACCAGCGTAATGCCGGCGCGTGTTGTTTTTTCACGGATCAGGTCGATGTCTTTATTCAGATCGGCCGTAGCATTGGCCGCTTTTAATGATTGGAAGTGATAAAGACCTGCATCGTATTTAGCGTTCAATACCTTTTTCACACTAGCTTCCAGCATCTCCGGCGCAATCTTGCCGGTCTTCAGCGCCCAGGCAATCTTCTCGATCGCCAGCGGTACGTTCTGTGAAAACAACAGTACATCGTTACCGGCCATAAATGCACGCAGGTCGGCTTCGCCCGCCGGGTAATACTTGGTCAGCCCGCTCATGTTCAGCGCATCGGTAAATACGAGCCCGTTGAAACCCATTTCTTTTTTCAGGAGATCGGTCACCACTTTTTTGGACAGGGTAGTCGGCTGGTTTTTGGTATCGTCCAGCGCCGGCACGCTCAGGTGCGCGATCATAGCGCCCTGTACGCCACCTTCGATCAGTTTACGGAAGGGATAAAACTCGGTTTCTTCCAACTGGGCGCGGGTCTTATTGATCACCGGCATATCCAGGTGCGAATCTACCGACACATCGCCATGCCCCGGAAAGTGTTTGGCACAGGCCATTACGTCATGATCCTGCAGGCCGCGCATATAAGCCAGGCCCAGGTTGGCCACCCAGGTTTTGTCTTCGCCGAAGGAGCGGAAGTTGATCACGGGGTTTTTAGGATTGTTGTTAACATCGACGTCCGGTGCAAAGTCGACATGCACCCCCAATCGCCTGCACTGTGCTGCCACGGCCGTTCCCATTTCGTACATCAATGCCGTATCGCGCGTAGCGCCGATCATCATTTGCCGCGGAAAGTTTTTAACGCCGGTCAGCCGCATACCCAGCCCCCACTCGGCATCCATACCAATCAATAAATGCACCTGGGCATTCTTCTGGTATCGGTTGGTCAGTCTTACCTGCTCTTCGGGCGTGCCCTGCATAAAAATCACACCACCGATCTGGCGATCGGCAATCAGCTTATCGATCAGGTCCTGGTTAAAGTTCTTGCCCCCGCTGTAAGCGGCCACCATAAACAGCTGCCCTATACGCTCCTGGTCGTTGAGCGCGTTATACACGCTGTCCACCCAACGCCGTTTAAAAGGCTGGGCCTGGCTTTGCAAGGTCATAAAACAGGAAAGGATCAATACAAGAAAGCGTAGTGTTTTGCTCATATGCGTACAATAAATGATTTACAAAGTTCGGACAATAGCCGCAAAAGCAGCTTAACAGGCCTTACAGCCCTTCCAATGTCTTTTGCAGGCCAAACATCTTATCACGCAGCCTTGCTGCTTCCATAAAGTCCAGGTCTTTGGCGGCCTTTTCCATTTCTTTCTTGGTCTGGGCAATCGCTTTTTCCAGTTGCGGTTTGCTCAGGTACTCCACATCCTCCTCGGCGGCTACCTGCACCAGCTCCGGCGCTGCCAGGTCGCTGTCTTCGTCATAACCTTTAATATCCAGCACCGAGGTCTGTTTCAGGATCTGGTCTACCGACTTACGCACGGTAGTCGGGTTGATGCCATGTTCTTTATTGTAGGCCACCTGCTTTTCGCGGCGCCTGCCGGTCTCGTCCATCGTGCGCTGCATGCTTTCCGTGATCTTATCGGCATAGAAAATAACAAGCCCGTCGACATTACGCGCCGCACGGCCTGCCATCTGCGTCAGGGAGCGTTCGTCGCGCAGGAAACCTTCCTTATCGGCGTCCAGTATCGCCACCAGCGATACTTCGGGCAGATCGAGCCCTTCCCTCAGGAGGTTAACGCCCACCAATACGTCGATATTGCCCAGCCTCAGGTTACGCAGGATCTCCACCCGTTCCAGGGTATCTACTTCGGAGTGGATATAGCGGGAGTTGATATTGATGCGCTGCAGGTATTTATCCAGCTCTTCCGACATGCGTTTGGTGAGCGTGGTTACCAGTATGCGGTCGCCCATTTTGATGCGTTTGTCGATCTCTTCCAGCAGGTCGTCGATCTGGTTTACCGAAGGCCTGATCTCGATGGGCGGATCGAGCAGCCCCGTGGGCCGTACCACCTGCTCTACCACCACACCTTCGGACTGGTCCAGTTCGTAAGCTGCCGGTGTGGCGCTTACAAACACAGTTTGATTGAGCATGGTTTCGAATTCGTAAAAGTTAAGCGGCCTGTTGTCCAGCGCCGAAGGCAGCCGGAAGCCGAAGTCTACCAGGTTTAGCTTACGCGACCGGTCGCCACCATACATACCGCTGATCTGGGGTATGGTAGCATGGCTCTCATCCACGAACAGCAGGAAGTCTTTGGGAAAATAATCGATCAGGCAGAAGGGACGTGTACCGGGCGTACGACGGTCGAGGAAACGCGAATAGTTCTCGATGCCGCTGCAGTAGCCCAGTTCCTGGATCATTTCGATGTCATAACTTACCCGCTCCTTAATTCTTTGCGCTTCGATATGTTTGCCGATGCCTTTAAAATATTCGACCTGGGCCGTCATTTCATCCTGGATATCGCGGATGATCTGCGCCATCTGGTCTTTGGGCGCCATATACAGGTTGGCCGGGAAGATAGCGGCATTGGTCATTTTACCGATACGCTTACCCGACTCCACTTCGAAGCTTTCGATCTCCTCGATCTCGTCGCCGAAGAAGGTAACCCGGTAACCATAATCCACATAAGGCAGGTTAATGTCCACGGTATCGCCTTTTACCCGGAAGGTGCCCCGCGTAAAGTCGCCCTGGCTGCGGTTATACAGGGAGTTGACCAGACTATGGAGGAAAGCGTTGCGCGGTACATTGTCGCCGGTATTGATCCGGATAATCCCGTTTTCGTATTCGGTAGGGTTACCCATACCGTAGATGCAGGACACCGAAGCGACCACCAGGATATCGCGCCTGCCGCTCAGCAGGTTGGTAGTGGTACGCAGGCGCAGCTTCTCCAGCTCTTCGTTAATGGCCAGGTCTTTTTCGATATAGGTATCGCTTACCGGCATATAAGCCTCGGGCTGGTAGTAGTCGTAGTAAGACACGAAATACTCCACGGCGTTATCGGGAAAGAACTGCCGGAACTCGCCATAGAGCTGCGCTACCAGCGTTTTGTTATGGGTAAGCACCAGGGTGGGCTTCTGTACCTCCTGGATGATATTGGCCATGGTAAAGGTCTTACCCGAGCCGGTTACGCCCAGCAGGGTCTGGAACTTTTCTCCGTTAATAATACCTTCGCTCAGTTCTTTTATCGCCGAAGGCTGATCGCCGGCGGGCTGGTAGGGTCGTTCTATCTTAAACATAACAGAACGAAGTTAAGTGTTTCAATGCATAGCCCTTATACCGCCTCTTCCAATTTTTCGCCAGGGTTTAATTTTTAGAACAATCCTAACAATCCGGCCTACAGAGCGCTGCTGCACCTCCCGTACCCGGGCATACCGGTAACCGGACATAAAGCGGGGCATGACCGGGGAAACAATTTGTGGTCCCGGCTTGTTGAGTAACAATAAAGCCGGCCGTACCGGCTTTGTTTCACCAAAACAGGATCGTATGCAGCAAACTGGTTTCAAAACTAAATTAACGAACATAGCAAAGGTTGCCGGCGGCACATTCACTGCCTTTATGAATGACAAGGGACTTAAACTAAGCGCCTCCTTGTCCTATTACACCGTGTTCTCGCTGGGCCCGCTGCTGCTGCTGCTCATTTCGCTGGTCAGTATCTTTTTCGGGAAAGATGCGGTACAGGGTAAATTATTTTCGGATATCAACGGGCTTATCGGTAGCAATGCCGCATTGCAGGTACAGGATATGATCAAAAATATCGAGCTTTCGGGCAAGTCTACCCTATCGCTGGTCATCGCCGTGGTCACGCTTATCGTAGGCGCCACATCGGTATTCGGCGAGATCCAGGATTCGATCAATATGATCTGGAAAGTAAAAGCAAAACCCAAACGCGGTTGGGTAAAGCTGCTTAAAGACCGGCTCCTCTCCTCTTCGCTCATTATCAGCATCGGGTTCCTGCTGGTGGTCTCCCTGGTGGTGAACGGCTTTATCCTCGCGCTGAGCGCTTATTTCACCCGGCTGTTTCCCGGCATGGCCCTTATCCTGGTCAATTTGCTGAATATGGCGCTGAGCTTCCTGTTCACGACCATACTGTTCGGCATCATCTTTAAAGTGCTGCCCGATGTGAAGATCGGCTGGAAAGACGTACGGGCCGGGGCTTTCTTTACCGCCCTGCTCTTCCTGATCGGCCGCTTCCTGATCGGTTTTTATATCGAGACCACCGCCACCGGCTCGGCCTTCGGCGCTGCGGGGTCGGTTATCGTGATCCTGGTATGGGTGTATTATACGGCCGCCATCCTGTATATGGGCGCAGAGTTTACCCAGACCTATGCCGAATTTAAAGGTTCGCGTATACGCCCCGCCGACTATGCCGTACATGTAGAACAGACCGAAACCCTGAGCGACGTACCGGTACTGCCCCCGCAGCACGATTTTGACGGGGAGGGCAAAACAGGAACGGGCAAAAGTGATAATACCTAATTTAATTAGGCATTATTATAAAGAGAGCGGTTTCTGCTTTTTTATAGTTTGTCTATAGCCTTGGCCAGCTCCCGGTCTTTATCGGTAACGATATCGCCGGCATCGTGGGTATTGAGCCATATCTCGACTTTGTTATACGTATTGGTCCAGGTGGGATGATGGTCCTGCGCATCGGCCAGCGCGGCCACACGGGTCATAAAGGCAAAGGCTTCTTTAAAATCGCCGAAGGTAAAGGCGCGGTAGAGCTTGTTTTCTTTTTCTGTCCACATAAAAATCAAGGGTAAGATGCGTGATAAAATTGCGGCTTTTTGCCGGGAGGATAACAATAAAAAAACGATTGGGTTGTATTAAGCCTTATTTTTGTCCGGACGGGTTATATTGTCCCCGGTTTCCTGCATATGAAGTTTATTCTTGTTGCCGTGCTTTTGCTGGCCATTTTTGGTTTTTTCCGGAAAAAGAAAAAAAAGGAGGAAGAAGCGCCCGGTATCGTGCCCGATCATATGCACGACCTGCTGGCGCAACATGTAGACTTCTACGCTAAACTGGCGCCGGAAGCACAGGCGCAATTCCGCGCAAGGGTGCAGCATTTCCTGGCGACTACGCGGATCAGCCCGGTAGATGGTGTCGAGATCACCGAGCTGGACCGGCTGTATGTGGGCGCCAGCGCTATTATCCCTATTTTCTCCTTTAGCGACTGGGCGTATAACAACCTCGACGAAGTGCTGCTCTACCCCGGCACCTTTACCAAAGACTTCGATACGGAACACGCCGACAAGAATGTATTGGGTATGGTGGGCGACGGCGCCATGCACCGTATGATGATCCTTTCGCAACCTGCACTGCGGGCCGGCTTCGAGCAACATGGCGCAGGCAATACCGGTATCCACGAGTTTGTACACCTGCTCGACAAAGCCGACGGCGCTACCGACGGCGTACCGGAATATATGCTGCCTGCCGACCTGGCCACACCCTGGATCAAATATATGCACCAGGAAATACGGCAGATCAGGGAACATCATTCCGACCTGAATCCCTATGCCGGCACCAATGAGGCCGAGTTTTTCGCAGTGCTGTCGGAATACTTTTTCCAGAAGCCGCAACTGCTCAAGGATCATCATCCCGAACTGTTCCGGATACTGGAAGCTACCTACAAACAACAGCCGCTCGGCGAGGACTAAGCCTGTGTTTTAAACAAATCCCTGATCCGTGTTTCGCGGTATTCGAAAAGCGCCTGCAACTGCCGGCGTACAAACAGGCCATGCGCGAACCGGCCAAGCGGGCCCATCGGCAATGCATAATGAATCTTATCGTTCATAAGGGTACCCTGCGGCGCATCGCTAAAGGTATGGGTATGCTCCCAAAGCGCATAAGGCCCACTGCGCTGGGTATCCATAAACCGGTTTCCCGGGTCCACATCCTTAATCTCCGTTACCCATTTTAAAGGCATATTTAATACCGGGCTTACCCGGTATTCGATCAGCATGCCGGTAAAGATCTCCGGCACATCGGGACAGGATAGGATACGAAAATTCATATAGGCCGGTGTGATCTTTAATAAGTTACCGGGACTGGAAAAGAAAGCCCATACTTCGTCTTTGGGGGCATGTACCAGGATCTCCTTTTCGAACGTGTATACCTTCATGGTTCGTTTTTTTAAAGCATGGTCCAGGATAAAAGGACAAGGCTGTAATTATCAACAGGAACACAAACGCGTCTCCTCTGTTTATTAAATGCTGTTATCGTCGTCTTTGTTCATCGCGAGTTTCCTTTGTTGTATCAACCATTGCTGCAATTCTTCCGGTTTTTCCGGGCACGCATCGGCTCTGTCATAATAAACGATGGCTTTATCAAAGTCGCCGACCCTGCGATACAAGTCACCCACGAGATAATTGATTTCAGCGTCTCTGGGTACGCTGTAGGCCTTATTGTCCAGTGCTTTAATAAAATAGGACGCGCAGGCCAATTGCAACGCCTTCCGTTTGGCTGTTTGCTGTGTATCTGTTTTTAAAAGATAAGAGGCGACCAGGTACAGGTTGGCGATATCATCATCGCTCCTTTTAAAATATTTATGCATCCCGATAGCGATCTCCAGTTCTTTAAGCGGCGTCATCTTTTGCCTGCGGTACGGGATCAATAACTTTAAAAGATCCCGTTTTGCAATTGCTGGGAGCACCGTATCCATATCGCCTCTGGATCCGGAGTAATGACACCTCGGGCAGGCATGAACATAAAGTTCATACATATATCCCGTCCCGCCTACCTTCTGAAAATCGGCAAGGGTACCAAAGACCGTATAACTTACCGTCTCTTCTATTTCGAAATGGTAGCCGTCGACAGGGCATTTTACGGAGTCAACTATAGCCACATGACTATATGACAAAAGGGGGATCAACAGTCCGGCTGTCAGTAAAAAAGTCCGCAGGATATTTTTCATCGCTTTATTTTTTTACACGTTGCAATTTATAATTATTCAACCGAAAACCTGTATTATCAATAGTCTTAACAACAGTTCCACGAATGCTTCCGCATCTATTTCGGTAACATTTCTGTAAAAACCGGAGCCGCAGGCCTGTCTTTCGGGCAAATACCAGATTTTTTCTCTTATTTTGGCACGTGAATTGTTGATCTCCATAGCACGGCCCGTCCGCAACTGCCACGTTTTAAATAAGAACACCCCAACCAATGCCCCAGAAGAAAATCAAACATGTAGCCATTGCCGGAAACATCGGTGCCGGGAAAACCACGCTGACCCAGATGCTTGCCCGGCATTATAAATGGGAGGCGCAGTTCGAATCTACGGAAGACAATCCCTACCTGAGCGACTTCTATAATGATATGCACCGCTGGTCGTTTAACCTGCAGGTATACTTCCTCAACAGCCGCCTGCGCCAACTGCTCGATATACAAAACGGGAAACATACGGTCATACAGGACCGCACCATTTACGAGGACGCGCATATCTTTGCGCCCAACCTGCATGAAATGGGATTAATGTCGCGCCGCGACTTTGAAAACTATGCCCAGTTTTTCCAGACCCTGAAGAAAATGGTGCAACCACCCGATCTGCTGATCTACCTGAAAGCCTCGATACCCACGCTGGTAGACCGCATACAGAAAAGGGGCCGGGATTATGAAGAGAATATACGCCTCGACTACCTGAAACGATTGAACGAGCACTATAATAACTGGATCGACAAATACGACGATGGCCCGCTGCTGGTTATCGAAAGCGATACGATACAGTTCGACAACGAAGACGACTTTGCGCTGATCATCGGCAAGATCGATGCACAGATCAATGGCTTGTTTTAAGCGATTGCCTCCGATTTAAGATTTTCCTCCAAGCCGGTTAATACCGGCTTTTGCTTTTTGGTCCAGCGACGATTTGTAGTCGTGGTTCTTCATGCTGATGCATTGCCGGTAGCTGGCAATGGCCTTGTCGTTTTGTCCCTCCTGTTCATAAATCTGGCCCAGTTCGAGTGCCGACCGTGCCGCATAATGCTCCTGGCGCGTGCTGCCGGTCCTGATCGTGGCTTCGTAAAAAGGGATAGCCCGCTCGGGCTGCCCCATCAGGGTATAAATACGGGCGTAGCGGTAATTGAATTCCAGTTTGTCTGCGATATCCGGGAAGTCGCCGGCCCGCTTGCCTTTCAGCACGCCCAGCGCCTGGCTGAAATAGCCGCCGTCGCAGAGCAGCCTGGCCTTAAGCAGGAAAGGATTGGGCATGGGCACGTTTTCGGCAAAACGCTGGGCCTGTTTATCCGCATCGGTCTGCGCGGTGCCGCTTTGCAGGATCTTGTTCTTGTAAACGATGCCCTGTGGCAGGTTGCCTACCGAAAGGCAATAATAGGCCATTTTCTGGTAGGCGTCTTTCACGAAGAGGTTGCCTTTATATTTATTCAGGAAGCGTTGAAAATAGCCCAGACAGTCCTCATCGGTCTTCTGCATGAGGGCCACCCCCATCTGGTAATCGAAGATGGGCGCCTGCAGGTAACCGGCCACCTGGCTGCGCCCGCTCAGCACCTGTTCGGCCACTGCGGCTTTGTTGTCGTTAAGCGCCAGGTTGGCCTTCAGGAAAACATACAGGTGATTGTTCCGCATATCCAGGTCGCTTTCGTCCAGGTATTTCCATACGGCCTTCTGGTCGGAAAGCAGGAAAAACTTAAGATAGCAATAGTAGAATATGGCTTCTTCCCTTAATACCGAAGCGCTGCCATCGCGGTGATTGAGGAAGTCGGCGATCTGCCCCACGCCTCTTTTCACATCGCCCCGCATGCCCAGGATATTGGTAATCCATTTGTAACTGTCGGGTATGGTGCCGACCACGGTTTCTTCTACGCCCAGCAGTACCTGGTTATAGCGGAAATCGGGAAATTTCTTGCGGTTGTCCTTAAGGGTAAGGAAGGATTTGCGGAAAGCCGTACCGGCCGAGAAGTTTTCGTTGAAACGGATATAAACGGCGGCCCATTGAAAATAAAGACTGCCGATGCAATAGTTATACCATGGGGAAAGCTGATCGCCTTTTTCGAGCATATCGAGCCGTTTCGAAAAGTTAGCCTTACGGGCCTTGTATTCGGCCGCGTTGCCATTAAACAAAAGTGTAAGGCAATCGTCGTAGTTGGCCAGCATCACGGGGATCAGGTTTTCCGGGTTGTCGCGCTGCTCGTCCTGCAATAAGCGGTTGGCATCCGCTATACGCAGCGCAATCATAGCCTGGTAGGCCTGCCTGCAGCGGTTGTTGAAGTCGAAAGTATATTTCAGCTCGCCATTTTTGGGCAGGGCCGCCACCGGCAGGGACAGGAGTAATCCCAACACAAGAACAAGCGCAACACGAAGACTTTTTGGCATAACGGCGACAAAGATAAAGTAAAAATTCAGGCGCCGCTTTTGGAGCAGGCGGGCGTAAGCGATGCTGTGATCCGTATATTTGCAGCCGGCACACCACAACAGTAAGACGACCATTGTGCTTTATTCCCCCATCCGGGAGGCGCCCGGTTTCCTATAACGGATCTTATGAAACAAATATTTTTCTTCTTTACCGCAAACAAAAACCGGGCCATTCTTTTTGCCGTTTTATGGACCCTGCTCATCCTGGTGGCCTGTTTTATACCGGGCCGCGAGGTACCGGATGTCCGTATTCCTTTTATCGACAAATGGGTACATTTCGTACTCTTCGGCGGTTTTAGCTTCCTGTGGTTGTGCACCCGCAAACGGGCTGTACCCTGCACCGGGCTGGTGGTTTTCCTGGCATCTGTTGCTTTGGGCTACGGTGTGGAGCTGATCCAGGGCAGCGGCATCACTTCGGGCCGCTCCTACGATATGTACGATGTATATGCCGATTCGGTAGGCGGCCTGTTGGGCGTACTGCTTTTCTTCCTGTGGCGCCGTACCATTCCGGGCGAAATCCGGTAGGTTCCTGTTTCCTTCCTGCTTCTCCTATGCATTACCCGCCTCAAAACCGCGGGGAGCCTTGCTTTTGCCTAAAATTTTAACCTTGTTAAAGTCGCCTGTTGCGGGATCAAGTGGTTATTTCCTCGTTATCTTGCCCCGGTAATTTCTTCAAACCAAAAACGCAATTATGAAAAAAAACACTACACACCTTCGTGTTGTGGGTAGGGGATTTTGTACCCTGCTCGCAATCATTGCCCTCGGCGTCAACCTGCATGCCCAGACTTCACTCGTTAAATGGGAAGACTTTTTTTTCGGTCCACCTGTATCGGCCACCAGTTACCTGCCTATGAATAATGGCAAGCAACTAACCGCTGTAGGCCAGAGCAGTGTGGTCATAACCGATGCCGGCACCTCCACCGGGCAAATCCTGCTGGCCAACGGCTGGAGCATGGGCAACTACTTCCAGATCAATTTCTCATCCGTCAACTATGGCAGCCTTAACGTGAGCTTCCTGCTGGGCGCCTTTTCGCTGGGACAACAAAATTTCAAAACCCAGTATGCCACGGCAGCAGCTGGTCCTTTCAACGATTTCGGATCGGCTATCAACCTCGGCGGCACACAGTCAGTATACAACATTAGCCTGCCAACGGCCTGTAACAACCAGGCGAATGTGTATATCCGCTTTGTGGCCAGCACCGCTCCTTCGGGCACCGGCGGCAGCTATATCGAC
Organism: Taibaiella chishuiensis; assembly: GCF_003014535.1. GTDB lineage: Bacteria > Bacteroidota > Bacteroidia > Chitinophagales > Chitinophagaceae > Taibaiella > Taibaiella chishuiensis. Next base: position 52,510 of record NZ_PYGD01000011.1, read on the forward strand.
AATATCAATGTTACGGGTACCGCTCAATCTGCGGCTACCATTACTACGCAGCCCAGTTCGCATGCCGTTTGCGAAAACGCGGCCAACACCACCTTCTCCGTAGTGGCCAATAATGCGATCAGCTACCAGTGGCAATACCGCAGCTCGTCAGCGGGCGTTTATGCCAATGTACCAAGCAACAGCACCTACGATAATGAAACTACCGCTACGCTTACCATCAACAACCCGACCACTGCCTTAAACGGCTACCAGTACCGCTGTGTGGTAACCGGCGGCATTGCCCCCAACGCTACGAGCAACGACGCTACCCTTACCGTAAATGCCTATGGCACCTGGAACGGCTCGACCAACAGCGACTGGAACAACGCCAACAACTGGAACTGCGGCCAGGTACCCTCAGCGACCACCAATGTGACCATTAACAGTGGTGGTAACCAGCCGGTAGTTAATATCAACAGTGCCACCTGCAACAACCTGACCATCAACAGCGGCGCCACCCTGTCCTTTACCGGCACCACCAATGTACTGGATATAAAAGGTACGATTTCGGGTAGCGGCACGCTGAACGGTTCGGCCGGCAAAATCATCCTTTCGGGCGCAGCAGCGCAAACCCTGCCCTCCGGCACCTATAAAGACCTCCAGATGAACAGCGCCGCCGGCAAGACCCTGGCCGGTAATACCAGTATCACCGGAGTATTGACCCTGACCAGTGGGGTACTTTCCCTGAATGGTAATAGCCTGACCCTGGCCAATACCGGTACCACGACCGGCGCCAATGCCACATCCTTTGTCGCCACTACGAATAACGGCGCTATGACGATCCAGAATATAGGCACCGGTGGCAGAACCGGCAATGTTACCTTCCCCCTGGGCAGCTCCGCCACTTCGTATACCCCGCTGATCATTGCCAACAGCGGCACTGCCGATAACTTTACGGCGATCGTAAAAGACAATGCCTACGGCAGTTACAGCGGCAACAATGGCAGCGGCTCGCCCATTGCCCTGAATGTTGTTAATAAAACCTGGTTCCTGTCCGAAGCCGTGGCCGGTGGCTCGGTGGTGAATATGCAGCTGAGTTGGAATGAGAACAACGAATCTGGCGGGTTTGACCGGAATAACTGTGCCATTTCCCATTTTACCGGCGGCCTGTGGCAAACCGTTACACCCGGCGCCGCGCTGGGCGGCAACCCTTATTTTATTTCCCGCTCGGGCATTACCAGCTTCTCGCCCTTTGGTGTAGGCAGCACGGGTAGCCCGCTGCCGCTCGACCTGCTTTCTTTTAAAGGCAGCGCAACCGCAGCCGGCAACCAGCTGAACTGGGTTACGGCCAACGAGCAGCGCATAAGCCGTTTCGAGATCGAGCGTTCGGAAGATGGCAGCACCTTTAAACCGGCCGGCGCCGTTGTTACCGGCAACCGGGGCGATGAGCAGGCCTACAGCTACCTCGACGCCGCGCCCACACAAAGCCCTGTTTTATTTTACCGTTTAAAAATCAACGAGACCAACGGGCGGTTTACCTATTCCCGCACACTGCGTATCGATGGCGCAAGCAGGAACAACATCAGCCTGTCGCCAAACCCGGTACGTAATGGCCGGCTGCGCATCGATGCCGGTATAAACATTGCTGCCGGTTCCAGGATCGTCGTTACCGACCTGATGGGCCGTAAGGTGATCGACCAGCCGCTGCCCGCCGGTATCGACGCCGGCAATGAGTATACCCTGCCTGTAAACAGCCTGGCGGCCGGCACCTATATCCTGCAGCTGAACAGCACCCGCATCCAGTTTGTAAAAGAATAAACAGGACCTGTTATCCTGCACAAAAAACGGCCTGCACCAAGTGTGCAGGCCGTTTCGTTATGATCGTGTATTGTATATGCGTTATACCTGGAATACACCGCCTTTCCATTCCTGCACGATCGGTGCATGGTTGGCGGCAGCGATACCTTCGGAGATCACTTTACGGGTATCGGCCGGATCGATGATCTCGTCTACCCAAAGCCGGGCAGCGGCATAATACGCCGAAGTCTGTTCGTTATAGCGATCGGTGATCTTCTGCAACAGTTCTTTTTCTTTTTCCGGCTCTATGGTTTCGCCTTTGGATTTCAGGGCTGCAACCTGGATCTGCAGCAATGTTTTGGCGGCCTGTTCACCACCCATTACCGCGATCTTGGCATTGGGCCAGGCGTAGATAAAGCGCGGATCATAGGCCTTGCCACACATAGCATAGTTACCGGCGCCGTAGCTGTTACCGATTACGATGGTAATTTTGGGCACAACGGAGTTGGACACAGCGTTAACCAGTTTGGCGCCGTCTTTGATAATGCCGGACTGTTCGCTGCGGGTACCGACCATAAAGCCGGTTACATCCTGCAGGAACACCAGGGGTATCCTTTTCTGGTTGCAGTTCTGGATAAAACGGGCGGCCTTGTCGGCGCTGTCGTTGTAAATTACGCCACCCAGCTGCATTTCCTTTTTACCACTCTTCACGATGGTACGCTGGTTGGCCACAATACCGACCGCCCAGCCTTCGATACGGGCATAACCGCATACGATGGTCTTGCCATAGTCCTGTTTAAACTGGTCGAACTCCGAATTGTCGACCAGGCGCTCGATCACTTCTACGATATCATAAGGTTTAGCATTATCGACCGATACGATGCCGTAGATCTCTTTGGTATCTTTTTGGGGCGCTGCGGGAGCTACGCGGTCGAAACCGGCGCGGGGCTGCTCACCCAGCTTGTCCATAATACGGCGTACTTGGTCGAGGCATTCCTGTTCGGTTTCAAATTTATAGTCGGCGATACCGCTTACTTCGGTATGCATTTTAGCGCCGCCCAGCGATTCGGCATCCGCATCTTCGCCGATAGCCGCCTTAACCAGGTAAGGGCCGGCCAGGAAGATAGATCCGTTGCCTTCCACCATCAGGGTTTCGTCGCTCATAATGGGCAGGTAAGCCCCACCGGCAACACAGCTGCCCATTACGGCGGCGATCTGGGTAATACCCATAGCGCTCATCTGCGCATTGTTGCGGAAAATACGGCCGAAGTGTTCTTTATCCGGGAAAATTTCGTCCTGCATGGGCAGGTATACCCCGGCGCTGTCTACGATATAGATTACCGGCAGGCGGTTTTCCATAGCGATCTCCTGCAGGCGCAGGTTCTTTTTGCCGGTAATGGGGAACCAGGCCCCGGCTTTTACGGTATTGTCGTTGGCCACAATAATGCACTGGCGGCCACTTACATAACCCACACCGGCTACGGTACCACCGGCCGGGCATCCGCCTTCTTCTTTATACATATCGTAGCCTGCAAAGGCGCCGATCTCTACAAACCTGCTATCTTTATCGATCAGATACTGGATACGCTCACGCGGGGCCATTTTATTTTTGGCACGGGCCTTTTCCATGGCCTTCTTGCCTCCACCCTCTTCAATTTTTGCAAAACGTTGTTTCATCTGACTGATAGCTAAACGCATAGCATCGTCATTCTTATTAAATTCTAAGTTCATGCTCCGTTTTAAGTTTGAGGCCGTAAAAATAAAAGAATTCTCCCTGGTTTTCAGCTACAATTAACAGGCTGGTACTTATTTTCTGCAAATTAACGTGAACAGGGCCCTCTGCAAGGCCCGGTCGCCGGTACAAAACAGGGCAGTAAAAGTAATCGCATACAGATCAACACCTTAAAAATCCAGGCTTTCCCTTGTTGGAACAAATTGCAAAAAAGTCTAAATTTCGCTAACTTTAAGCCCAACCCATTCTGTAAAAGCATGAGTCTTTGAGGATATAGCACAGGCACCAGGTCCGGTAGCACATGAGTTTGTTTTTTTGTTTTCACCATCCACTAACCAGCAAAAACCAAATACCGCATGAGCAAACGTCTATTTTCCCTTCTCGTTTTTTTTGTTTTGTTACGATTGCCCGGGTTACACGCCCAATTATTACCTCCTAACCAACCCGAACAGGATGCCTGTAATGCCCTTGTTCTTTGCGGTAATACCTTTACCTCTCCTTATGGTTACCAGGGCATTGGCCTGGTAAGCGACCTGCCCAATACACCCTGCTTCGGCGGCGAAGGCAATGTAATGTGGCTGCGGCTCAAGATCAATACCGCCGGCTCTATCGTATTCGTGATCTCGCCTACCACGGTAACAGACGACTACGATTTCGCCATCGTCGATATGACCAACCACGACTGCAGCGACCTGAGCACTGCACCGGTTATCCGTTGTAACTTCAACAATAATACCGTGCCGGGCAGTAATGTAAACGGGCAGATCGGCCTCAACAGCACGTCCACCATCCCGTTTACCACCTCGGGGGCCACCGGCGGCTCTTACCTGCAGCAGATCAATGCCAATGCCGGCGATGTATACCTGATTATGATCAACAACTTCGGCACGGGCTTCAGCGGCCCGGTATCGGGGTTCACCATCGACTTTACGGGTAGTACGGCTACCTTTAACCAACCGCCGCCGCCCGCCTTCCAGGAAATACTGCCTTATTGCGACCTTTCGCACGAGGTTACCCTCAAGCTCAGCGACAATGTTTATTGTAACTCTATCGCAGCCGATGCCAGCGACTTTTACCTGACCCCTTCCGGAACAATACAGAGCGTATCGGGCATTAACTGCAGCAGCCCTTCGGGATACACCAATAAGATCAAGATCACCTTTAACGGTATCCTGCCCAACGGCGACTATACCCTGCATGCCAGGACCGGCACTGACGGCAATACCCTGCTGGGACTTTGCAACTCGCCCCTGGCCCTGCCCGATTCGCTTAACTTCCATGTGGGTATCGATCCTATCGTGATGGCTTCTGTAGACTCGCCGGCCTGCCAGGTGCTGTCGGTAAACCTGAACACCCCGGCTGCCTGTAATTCAATAGCAGCCAATGGTTCCGACTTTACCATTACCGGCCCCTCGGCCGTTTATGTCGCCTCTGCCACAGGCCAGGGTTGTGTGCCCGGCGGTTTTACGCAGAAGGTAAAAATAACCCTGAGCGCTCCCATTGCCGTAGACGGGTTGTACAAAATAATATCGGCTATCGGCACCGACGGCAATTCCCTGATCGACAGCTGCGGCCGCATACTGCTGCCCGGCAGCTATATCGACTTTAAAGTAAACTCTTTCAACGGCCTGTTAAAAGCCTTGCCCGATACAACCATCTGTACCCAGGGTGGCGCCGTAAACCTCTACGGCATCAACAATGCGCCGCCACCGGCAGGTGGCTTCAGCTATCAATGGACCGGCAGCGGTGTGCAAAACCCCGGCAACCTGAATACACAAGCCAATATGCCTGCCGCCATCAATTATTACGTGCTCGCCACGGTCGATGCTAATGGCTGTTATATCCGCGACTCGGCTACGATCAAGGTGGTACCTTTCCACGGCGGCCTGCAGCCCCTGCAGGGCGAGACCTGCCTGCACGACCCGCTGCAGCTGACCGCCTCGGCCGGCAGCACCTATAACTGGTACGACAATCCTTCGCTGACCGGCGTACCCGCTACGCTCAGCTGCCATACCTGTCCCAACCCGCAGGCCCTGCCGCCATTGGGTACTACGACCTATTATGTGGTCGTTACCAATAGCGACGGCTGTAAAGACACCCTGCAGACCGACATTACCGTAAACCCGCTGCCGGTGATCGAGGCCTTCCCGGCAGATACCACCGTACGTTACGGCGACCAGGCTTACCTTTCGGCAACCGGTGGTACGGCCTATTCCTGGTCTCCTTCGGGTACGCTCAACGATGCCTTTTCGGTGCACCCTGTAGCTACGCCAAAGAACCATACAGCCTATGTGGTAACCGGCGCCAACAGTTACGGCTGCCTGGCTACCGATACCGCCTGGGTACATGTCGACTTCCGGAACCCCATACTGGTACCCAATGCCTTTTCGCCCAACGGCGACGGGCTTAACGACATCTTCCGGATCGAGCACCTGAAATTCGAGAAACTGCTGGCCTTCCAGGTATTCGACCGCTGGGGCAAACTGGTATTCGAAACCTCAGACCCGGCGCGGGGCTGGGACGGGACCGTAAGCGGCAAACCCGCCAATGCCGATGTATACTACTACTTCATCCACCTTGGGTATCCCGACAATTATGAGCAAACGATCAAAGGCGATCTGACCCTGATCCGCTAACCGTTTTTGCGCGGGAGCTATTAAAAAAAACCTTGCCACGGAATACGGCAAGGTTTTTTTACGTCTTTTTCCTTCAATAACATTATTTTTGGCTTCGTTAAAAAGGTGCAACCACCTTCCTGAAAATAATTATAAAGCAATTTCAACAATGTATCAAACGATTAAAACCGACTTAAGCGAAGGTATATACACCATTACCATCAACCGTCCCGATAAACTGAACGCGCTCAATAAAGATGTGATCGCCGAGCTGGGCCAGGCCCTGGAAGAAGTGTACAACAACCCCGAGATCCGTTCTGCAATCCTCACGGGCGAAGGCGCGAAATCGTTTGTTGCCGGCGCCGACATTACCGAGTTCACCGACCTCGATGCCCAGGGCGGCGCAGCACTGGCACAGGTAGGCCAGGATAAAGTGTTCAGTAAAATTGAAAATGCACCTAAGCCTATTATTGCTGCCGTAAACGGCTTCTCCCTGGGTGGAGGCTGCGAACTGGCTATGGCCTGTCATTTCCGTACGGCAAGCGAAAATGCCAAGTTCGGACAACCCGAAGTAAACCTGGGCCTGATACCAGGTTACGGTGGCACCCAGCGCCTGGTACAACTGATCGGCAAAGGCAAAGCCATGGAACTGCTGATGACCGCAGACATGATCAAAGCCGACGAAGCCAAGACCCTGGGCCTGGTTAATCACGTATTTACCGCCGAAGAACTGCTGCCCAAAACACGCGAGATCCTGCTTAAGATCCAGGGCAAAGCGCCCCTGGCTGTAGGCAAGATCATTGCCCTCGTTAACGAAGCGGCCACCGCCAGCAAAACCGGCCTGAGCAACGAAGTAAAAGCTTTCGGCGACAGCTTCGGTACTGAAGATAAAAAAGAAGGCACCGCTGCTTTCCTCGAAAAAAGAGCGGCTGTTTTCACCGGGAAATAAAGATCATTTCCCCATACAAAACAGGAAGATGCTGCTATCACCGTAGCAGCATCTTCGTTTTAGGGCAACAGGCAAGCCTTTTAGAAGGATGGGCGCTTACCCAACTGAAATTTTATTTTTAGCTGTCTTTGCTTTGAGATTTAAACATTTTTTTATAATCTTGAGAAAAATTTAGGTACATGCAGAAAGGATTTCTACCTTCCGTCTTATTAGCGTCTTTAATTTCATTGACAGCACTCCAGGGCTGTAAAAAAGAAAGTGCATTAGGCATTGATAATGACAAGGTGGTTAAAACACCCTACAGTTTCTACGCCGCAAACAGCGAAGGCTGGCTGATCAATACCAATGACGGGGAAACATTTTCCAGTATTTTCCCACCGGACGGGTATGCAACGAGCGCAATTCTTACTGCCGGCAAGAACCTGCTTTTCCTGAAGCAGAACCTGCATGTAAGCACCAACAACGGTAAAAATTTCAATCCGGCTTATACCAATGTAAAAAAATTCCCCTGGCAGAGTTCGGTATACTACTGCCTGGGCCAGGATCGCGTATACACCACCAGCAATGCCGGTAAAGGTATCGCGATAAGCAGCGACAAGGGCATGTCCTTCCAGGACGATATCAACTGGGATGCCGGTATCCCACCGGTGTTCGAGGTATCCAGCTTTGCAGCGCTGGGCGACAATATCATGTTTGCCTATTCGAACCTGAACAATGTAACCTTCCGCAAAGACAATGCCGGCGCCAACTGGAGGCCGGTTACGGCAGAAGGCCTCTTCCCGGTTGACGGGCCAAGCTATTACCTCAGCTCCAACAGCAATACCCTCTTCCTGACCGACTATGCGGGTCTGGGTGGCGTATGGTATACCGAAGACCAGGGTGTACACTGGTTCCGTTTCGGACAAGGCGAACTGCCCTTTAACCGTCACTGGAACTGTGCCGCTTCACCTACAGGCGGACAGAGCTTCCTGGTCGGCACCGATTCGTCTGGTGTGTTCCGGGTACAGAACGGCACTTTCGTAGCCTCTAACGTAGGCCTCGAAAAAAACATGAGCATCTACAGCATGGCTGTAAAAAAGAATGTTTATAAAAACGACGTAACGCGTGTTTATGTGTTCATCGGTACCAATAAAGGCATCTACCGCAGCGAAGACTTCGGCGTAACCTGGGATAAGATGACCTCCGGCTCTTTCGACGGTAAATATACCGCGGCTTACTAAGCGCCCGGGTTTCCTAAGCTATTCAATGCCCTGCAATCTTTTGCAGGGCATTTCTTTTACCTGTAAATGCGCGTGGGTATGGAATTTCTGAGGGTAGGCTCTGCATTGCGATAATTGCAAAAAAAGATTTGGCGAATTAAAACTGCCCCCTTATCTTTGCACTCCTTTCGAAAGCGAAAGCAACGTTTAAAGCGTTGAAATATAAAAGTTTGGATTGGTAGTTCAGTTGGTTAGAATGCCGCCCTGTCACGGCGGAGGTCGCGGGTTCGAGTCCCGTCCAGTCCGCAAAAGCCTCACAGATGTGAGGCTTTTTTGTGTTTATTACAACTTACATTCAGGCCCTCCTTTGTTGTTGGTGACAACACCAACAACGGCGTTAAATTAGTGGAAGGGTGTTTCTCCCTTATGCGAAGTGGTAAACATATTCTCTCCGCGAAGGCCTCACAGATGTGAGGCTTTTTTGTGTTTATTACAACTTACATTCAGGCCCTCCTTTGTTGTTGGTGACAACACCGACAACGGCGGTAAAAATTCCTACCCGGATCATTTTATCCCTAAAAATCTCCTTTTATCCCAAAATCAGTCTTTTTCAAAAGTACTTTTTTTATATTCGTGCTGTTTCTTTATAGAAACATTAACTTTTACGGGCTGTGCAACCAAAATATGCGTTATTAATAGGGTCGTTGATGGGAGTACATGCGTTGTTCGCCCAGCGGTTGTCCATACAGCAACAGGTAGCCAGGATCGACAGCCTGATTTTATATAGAAATTTTGAAGCAGGCGAAAAGCAACTGGATCATTTGTACGATTCGATCATCCAAAGCGGTTCCAGGCACGAGCTCAGGGAAAGCGAGCTCAGGTTACTGCTCAACAAGGCTTATTTATATAAGGAAAATAAAAAAGAGAGCAACGCACTTAAAGCCGCACTCGACGTTATTGAAGCGGCGGAAAAACTCCACTTTTTCGAAATCGAATATGAGGCCTGCCTGATGGCTGCACTTGTTTATGAACTTTCAAACGAGTTTGATTTGTGCAAAACCTACCTGGGCCGGGCGCACCGCCTTTATAAGCAACAGCACCTGGAAAGCTTATACAGTCATTATTGTATCCGGGTATCGTCCTATTATCGTTTCGTAAAACAAAAAGATACGGCCTTATATTTTGCCACCCAGGGATTTAACTATGCCCGGGTATATAAGAATAAACGGGACTACCTGGATGGCTGCCTGTTGCTGGGTATATTATTACCAAAGCATGATCTGGAAGGGGCGGTAAAATATGCTTCGCTTGCAGCATATGGTTTCCTGGAACTGAATGATTATTACCGTGCGTCCAGTATGTACAATAATATTGCGCATAAATACCTGCTGCGCGGCGATAACGACAAAGCGCGCCAATACAATGATTCTGCTTTATGGATTTTCAACAACAACGCCCTGCCCGCAAATTTTCAATCTTTTAAAATAAGATATTTATTATTTGACACCTTAGGAAAGGTCGATTCTGCCTACTACTATTTTCGTAAATATCATGATGCCTACGTAGCAGCCAACGATAGTATAAAGGCAGCGAATATAAAGAAGGTAACGGAGCAGTATGAAAACGACAAGAAACAGGCCATTATAAAAAGTAAGGACCGCCAACTTGCCTTTATCATCCTCTTACTCCTGGTCATAGCAACCGCCTCTTTTTTGCTGATCAGGAAGAACAGGAAGATCAATATCCAGAATAAGGTCATCCGCAAACAGGTTGAAGAGCTGATGAAAATGCTGGAGCAAAAGCAGGTACTGTTGTCCGAATTACAGCACCGGGTAAAGAACAACCTGCAGCATGTCATCAGCATACTGGAACTGCAGAAGGAATCGGTCAACTTCAACAATATAGACGAGCTGATCAGGGGCAACCAGAACCGCATTCACTCCATGGCATTGCTGCATAAAAAGCTGAATGTTTCGGAGCATGTGAATGAAGTGGATCTAGAAAAGTATATCCTTGATCTTTCTGAATTGGTGAAAGACTCTTACGACACCCCACGCAAGAAAATAAGCATGGATGTTACCTGCACCATAGCGCAGATGTCAATCGAGAAGGCATTACCGGTAGGGCTCATTATCGTAGAGTTGGTGAGTAACAGTATGAAACACGCATTTGTGAAACGGCACACCGGCACGATCCATATTACGCTCGGCCAGGATATAGCAACAGGAAAAAACATCCTGTACTATGCAGATAATGGACGCGGTTTTGATTTTAATAAGCATAGCGAAAAAGGACTCGGCATGGAGATCATTAAAGGGCTGATAGGGCAACTGGACGCTACCGCTAAAAGCAGCCCCGGCAATGGCTTTGAGCTTACCCTCCATTTTAAATGATGACAATCATGGAAACAAAAACAATATTACTCGTAGAAGATGATTTTTTAAACAGGAGGCTTTCCAAAAAAATTCTTGCTGAAACCGGCTACCAGGTCCTGGAAGCGAAAAATGCCAGGGAGGCATTTGAAATATTGAAAAAGGAAAAGGTAACGCTTGCTATCCTGGACATCAACCTGGGAGAACAGGAACAGGATGGCATAAGCATAGGCGAACAACTGCAAAAAATCTACTGCATACCTTTCTTGTACCTGACGGCTTACGATGTAAATGAAATCGTGACTAAAGCAATAGCCACCGTTCCCCAGGCCTATCTTACCAAACCCTTTAAAAATATCGACCTGCTTACCACAGTACAATTAGTCATTCAAAAGTTCGCCAAGCAGGAAACAAACAGGCCTTCGATGCGCGTAAAAGACGGCGCCTATTATGTAGAGCTTTTCGTAGATGAAATTGACTATATCGAAGCAGAGGGCAATTACCTGCTGTCCCGCGCTCATAATAAGGTGTATAAAAGCCGGTCTTCGATCAAGCAAATACTGGAAGCGCTACCCCCTTCCCTATTTGTCCAAACCCACAGGGCATTTATCGTCAACAAGACCAAGATCGATAAATTCAATATAAAGAGCCTCGTTGTTAAAGGAGAAGTCATTCCTGTATCAAGGAACTACATAGAGCACATCGATATGATTTGCCGTATAGGATAAAGAACGGGCGAACTGCCTAATCACATTTTTTTACCCTACCGTTATCCGTACCTGTTGTAAGACAGGTGCGCCTTATTGCATCCTGTACATTGGGGTAACGCAAGTATCGGGGCAGGTACAAGCAAGAGAGGCTGCCTTAAGCAGGCAGCCTCTCCGAGAGCGATTCCAGGGACAGTTATTTATTGGTCCAAACCACTTGTCCGGCTGCGGTGTAGAGTTTTAACGCACCGTCATTTTCCAAAACTACTTTTACCGGTTTATATTGGGGATCCCGGTATTTGGCATCGTAGTAGCCCTGCGTTTGAGAAGACCACTGGTCTTTACTGTTGCCGTCATAAACAACTAAATTTCCGTCGTTCTGCATGATCAATTTTGCATTTTTAAAACCATGCTTCATGGTACACCACACAAATGCACCCTGTTTCCCGTTTTCGATTTTGTAGATGCAAAGGTTACCATCTTCTTCCTGCATTCTCAGCATGTAGGCATTATTTGCAGAAGTCAATTTCTCCCCGGCTTTTAAGGTACCGCCAGCGGCCAATGAATTCTTTTGTGCCGATGCAGCACTTACGCTGAACAGGGCGGCCAGGGCCAGTCCGAGTTTCATTTTTGTTTTCATTTTTTGTTTTTTTGGGATTAAGATGATTGCCTACTCTGATTAGCATTTTCGGCGTACTGCTTATAGGTAGCGCAAAGATGAAAAGCGTATGTTATAACCGGAAATATCTGGGACAGAACAGCTTTTTTTGGGATACAATGTATTTTTCCTCATAGATAAGAGCATTAAAGCTTAACAAATTAGGACCACATCTACTGCTATTCACTTAATGTACAACTCATGCCCCCAACCGGGCCATGTTCCTCACTAAACGATAAAACCCGCTCTGGTAGCGGGTTTCATTGTTTAGTTCATACAGCAGACCTGGCTTATGCTATTTCATAAAAAGGCCAAAGGCAGTCGCAGAAAGCATATCATCGTATTTAAACTCTTTGCTGTAGCTGCTTGGGCGTAAGGTGGTATTTCTGTTTAAAAGAAGCTATAAAATGGGCCGGTGTCTCGAACCCGGTCTCGTAGGCGATTTCCGTTACATTTTTATCCGAGGAAACCAGGAGTTCGTATGCGGCTTCCAGCCTGCGCTGCATAATCCATTTGCCGGGATTTGTTTTGAAGGTCTGCGTAAATTTCCGTTTGAACGTGGAGAGGCTGCAATTGGCCAGGAAGGCATATTGCTCCAGGGAAATGTGCTCCTGGTAATAGCGCTCCTTGAGCTGTACCAGGCCGGGATTTACGTGCCTATCCATGCTGCGCAACTGTCGCTCGAAATATTGTCCACCGGGAGCGGAAATCAATACCTGGAACAGTTCGAGTACTTTTTTCGGCAAAAGGTCGCGTAAACGTTCAGGGGTCGTATTTACACACAGCCATGTTTTAAGCTGCAGGGCAAGAACATGCATCAGTTCATCTTTGGCAAGCAATGTGCTGTCGCCGGGAGGCTGGCCGCCCTGTTCAGGAGATACGTACTTTGAACAAGCCGATATCGCCTCAAACTGCCCGCTTAACCATTCATCAGAGAAGAAGATCACGATTGCCTCATAACCTTTACCCGGATCGGTAATGGTATCGGTAACCAGGTACGCCCCCTTTTTCATGAAAAAGCCGGCGCCGGCAGGCACTACCGTTTTACTGTCTTTACCTAAAATTTCTTTCTGCCCCTGCAAAACGATCCCGATGTGGTTCATGTGCACACACATATTTGCGCGGAACACGTCTTCATACCGGAGATAACTCATCAGGAAAACATCCTGGTTCCAGGATAACACCTGCGGACTCTCCTTTATTATTTTACCGCAGTTCAGATCTTTCATAAGCTACAGTTTATTTCAGGGGCAAATATCAGGCTGCGCACAGTGGCCGGACATGCATAAAATGATTGGGCAACGGACAATGGACATCTTCCTACAATACAAGGATTATACCATCAGATAGCGCCCCTGTTGAACCCTATCGTATTGCGGTAAAACTGCGGGGAGGTGTCGGTTTTGCTTTTAAATACCCGGCTGAAATAAAATTCATCATCATAGCCGAGTTCATAGGCGATTTCCTTAACCGTTTTATCGGTCAGGTACAGCTCCCGTTTGGCCTCGATAATGATCCGTTCGGTAATCAGGTCCGACAGTGTTTTATTGAAATGTTTTTTGGTGATGCGTGCAAGCGAAGCAGGCGTCAGGTGCAACATACTCGCGTATTCGCTGGCCGAATGCCTGGTGCGGAAATTGTCTTCAATAGCGTTTTTTAAGTTCTGGATTAAAAACTGTTGCTTGCCGGCACCGCTTTCAGCATCCTGGAGGGTTTGTTGTTCGAGCTTGAGCCTGGTGGCTGTTACCAGCAATATTTTCAGGTAGGCCACAAGCGCCTCGTCTTTTCTAAAACCTTCCTCCCTCAGCTCGCTTGCTATGCCGCGGATAAGGTATAAGATCTTGCTTTTACTATCCTCGTCCAGGCAAATAAAAGGCTGCTCGTAAACATTATTGAACAGGATGCCGTTAGCGGCGATTTCCTGGTGGTGGCGGTAAATACAAAAAAAATCGTGGTGAAACTGTAGCGCAATGCCCATCAGTTGCTTTTTCGACTGCAACATGAAGGGCTGATAGGGATAAAACGCAAACAGGGTATCTTCTTTAAAACGGTAATCGCAGAGGTCTACTTTCGCAGTACCCTCGCCCGAAGTAACGAGGACCAGGCTGAAATAATTATTGCGCTGGATATGGTCGAAATAACTGTTATTATCAAACTCGAACAGCTTGAAAGCAAGATCGCCGTTCTGCTGGTTAACCAGGGTATAAACCGATTGGGACAACATAATGCTTTAAGGTTTGATTAATGTATCGAATTGTTCGCTCAGGAGCATAGCCTCCCGGGCACACATCCCGGCCCTAACCTTGGGGCTATTCCCCCATTTGGGCACATCGACTGTGGTTAACAGATCAAACTTCGAACTTGCACCGCCAACATGAGCAACCGCGCTTCCATAGACGATTTCGGAGATTTTATGGTGGCGAATCACATAGGAGCACATAATGCAGGGCTCATGCGTAGTGTACATGACCGATTGGTGGAGCTGTCCGCCAAAGCCATGCCCGATCGCATCGCGCACCGCCAGTATTTCGGCATGATTGGTAATATCGCCGCTTGTCCTGCCCGATTCGGTGCCCCTTCCGATTACCGCGCCGTCTAGTACCAGCACAGCGCCGACCGGCGGATTACCCGATGCCAGTGCATCTTTTGCAAGGTCCAGGCATTGCTGCATATAATACTGATCATCTTTTTTCGTCATCATTACATTTCGTTTTTCATTGGAGTGGCACTCCGTTCAGCCTAAGCTAATTTACCCAAAATTAGCCGATTCTTAATTACAGTAAATTTCCGGCTGTACACCATGGCGCACAGCCGGAAACCTTTACTAGAAGACCAGGATATCGTAACCTTCTTTCCTTAAGCTCAGGTGACTTGGCAGGCCGGGCGTACCGGGCACTTCGTTGTCATGTAACAGTTCGTAACCGGAAACTTCGGTTCCGAATACGGCCACACAACCTTTAGACAGGCCATGTACGTGATCTTTTACTTCCGAATAAAGTGCATGAACCGGGTGTTCAGGTTTTTCAAGATACTCCGGCCAACGGATACCGGTACCCTGGAAAATGATTTTCACATCCTCTCCCGCATGTTTAAATTCATAGGCCGATGCTAAAGCGTTAAATACGCGTCCGAGTGATTCTTCCGAACCAGCCTTAGGATCAGAAAGGATAACAATTGCAGTCTTTTTCATTTTTTTAAAAGTTTTATTTTTAATGTTCGTGAAACAGCCATGTTTTTTTGAATTTTGGTCCATGACCTTCTTATCAATTTTCACTTTGCAAAGATGGCGCCGTGGCTGCTTTTAAAACATGGATGATTTTTACTAAATCATGGAGATTTTGTACTTTTTCCACTGCGGTATATACACCGTCACTTCGAGCCCGGAACAACAAAAGTCTGCCAGCCCCGCATGGTCTCGATAAACCGTTCGCTCAGGCCACCTTCTCTCAGGTATGCTGCGGTAACCGGAAGTTTGGGACTTTCGTACAAGGGATTTTGCTGCACCTGTAAGGGGAAGTCTCGCTGGAGAATGCCGGCCCTGGCAATCAGGACAAAATCGCAACCCTCGTCCAACAGTTCAGCTGCACGCCTGGCCGTCATGATCTTCCCTGCCACACCCAAGCGGACACCCTTCCGTGGTATCCCGGTAAAAACGCTTAACATGGTTTTGCCGGCAAAACTGCCCTCCCGGACCACTTGCGCGGAATCCCATAAAGCCAGGTCCAGGTAATCGATCAGTTCGCGGTCAAAGATATCGGCAGTAAGCTCCCGCAACTCTTCCAACCGGAGTCCGTAACGTTCGACCGATAGCCGCCAACCGATCTGGAAGTCAGGCCCACAGGTCTTCCTGATCCCTTCGATTACTTCCAGGGTAAAACGGGAACGATTTTCCAGATTGCCGCCATACTTGTCCTTACGATCGTTCAGATTGGGCGACAGGAATTCCGAAAGGATCCATCCGAAAGCACCATGAACAGAAACGCCATCGAAACCTGCAGCCTGCGCTCTTCTTGCAGCTGCAATAAAGCTGTCGCGGATACGTTCCACTTCCTCGGTCGTTATAGCCTCTACCCCGGGCAGGGTTTTACCGGACGCCGGCGCCGGTATGCCGCCAATTGCTGGCTTTGCACGGTGTCCGGCATGGTGCAGTTGCACTGCCGAAAGTGCACCACCCTCCCGTACCACCCGGGCCATTTCGGTAAGGCCGGGAAGCTGCGCATCGCTGTGGATGCCCAACTGGCGCTCAAAAGCAATACCCCCCGCCTCGACCGTGGCAGCACTGGTCTGGATCAACCCATAACCGCTTTGCGCCAATTGCTTCATCCAAAATTGATCGTATTCGGAAGCGGTACCATCATATTCGCTCTGCTGGCTGGTTAAAGGCGCCAGCATAAAACGGTTGCTCATTGCCGGACCATGTAGCATGGTAAGGGGTTTAAATAAATCAGAAACAGACATTTTGCTCAGATTTTGAAGATTTAAAAAACACAAATCATTTTCTGGAACAAAGGTGAACTGATCTGCCGGAGCAGGGAATGGAGGATTCTCAGGATATCATGGACTTTTTTTGTACGCTATTCAGATCATGCCCGGCTATACGATTTCGACGGGGTATCAACGCGCAATTTGAGAGGGAAGGCAGTCGGCTTAACAGGGCCGCCGGTTGGACTTTAGCCGATGTTTTTTGAACCGCTGATGACACAGGCGGCACAGGCGGCTTACTAATTTTGTCCTGTCAAAAACAAAGAGGTATACCGATAAGGAGCTTACAGGTTGCACATTTGAACGCCGGACTCCTGTAATAGATATGCCCACATTACTTACCAACAAAATATACTTTAAAAATGAAGAAAACATTGATTGTCGTCACACATCCTGATATGGATAACTCCGTGATCAACAAAAGGTGGCTTAAAGCATTAGAAAAATTCCCGGAGCAGTACCGCATACACCAATTGCATAAGGTATATCCTGATCAGCAATTTGATATCAAAGCAGAGCAAAAGCTGGTTGAAGAACATGACCGGATCATTTTTCAATTTCCTTACTATTGGTACCATTCGCCTGCGTTGTTGAAAAAGTGGTTTGACGAAGTACTCACCCGTGGTTGGGCATATGGCAGTAGCAGCGGCTTTAAGTTTACGGGTAAAAAAGTGGCGCTGGCTATTTCCCTGGGCTTGAAGGAAGAGCATTTACAGCATGGTACAATTTTCAAATATACCCTTGAAGAACTGACCCGTCCGTTTGAAGCGTTATTCGACTACATAAAAGCCGATTACAGGCCGCTTTTTGCCTACTACGGCATGACGTTTGCGCCTACAGAAGCGTGGATCGAAAGGAGTGTGCCATTATATCTTGATTTCCTGGATCGTTTTGGTCGCGATAGCGATGATACCCAGGTTGCTTAGGCATATACAGCGCTGACGCATTAAACAAGAGCAGGGTTTGCTTTAGTGTTACAACATTTCAGGCCGGGGGCCGGGCCCAGGCAAGTTGAGCACCGGTGCGGACCAACGGAAAGGATACAGCTGGCGCCCGGCGTAGTACGTGGCGTAGTACCTATGGTACACATAAAATCACAGGAAGCCCGCGAAAACAGCACCGGGTGCCCGGATCTGCACAAGACAAAGCGCCTGTATACGAATACCAATAAATAATAGGCAAGTATAGCCTACAGGATTATTACTTTTACAGCAGGTGCTATCTCCTTACTAAGTTCAAATGCGTGTCAGGAGACAGCTCCTGCCTAAGTGTTAGCGGGATGCAGCAGCAGCAGCAGCAGCAGTCCTGTTGCTAAAAAATCGATTCGCTATGGCAACTACACCGGCAGTCCTGCGGTTAATGATCGCTGATGAACATGGGCCAAACACCATGCCAGCCAAAGCATATAAGTCATGAAAAAAATTGCACAACATATTACGATCCGGGTTTTAATCCTATTGGTTCCCTATCTGACCTTTTGTTTTGTATTCGCAGAAAATAATTATCAAAGACAGGCTTACGACCTCGACCTGGTTCCACTCTACCTGTTCTTTATCCTGATGTTTGCTCTTTTAGTAGAAACCGTTGTATTGCTCTTTAGGAACAGGGCGAAGTTCCTTGCCAATGCCTGTATCTTGATCTTACTGTTGCTCCTTTATTTCGTACTTCCACATTACCGCGTAGCACAGATTTCCGATACCTTTTTCTTTTGATGTTTTAATACGCCTTAATGCCCCCGCATCATGCAAGGTAAAGTTACAACAACAGAAACCTGCCCGGGCAGCCCGCTACAGGCCAAAGGCATTGATCATGCCAGTAAAAAAGCACAGTTACCCGCCGGCCGGCTTGTTTACTCCTTGATATGCCTCACCTGCTCATTATCGCTTGTACCGGTAAGGCTTGATGCGTAATATGTGGTATAAGCGCCCGGATTATCGGGCATTTACAAAAAACTACATGTCATGAAAAAGAAAAAAATGGATTTAAATCCGAAGTTATTCCTGCAAAAGCAAGCGATAGCAGCACTGAACAAGGACCAGTCAAATGTGATCCTGGGAGGAGCGACCGAGTACAATGACCCTGCAGTTTCCGGCGGCACCTGTGGTCCTTGCCATACCGTTACCCTGCAATATTCCAGGTGCCACACCGTTAATAATGCCAATGGTGTATGCTGTTCGGTGATCAACACTGGCATCAACGGCCCGTGCTGACCCTGACTGTTTAATCCGATTTTTTTGAGCACTTGCCCGGTAATAGACTCCCGCTGCTACCGGGCTTTTTATACCCTCCTCCCTGACGGGCCGCGGGGACCCCGGCGAGCATGCCTGAGATCACGGGCAATTGCAGGCTGAACCTTTTGACTCGAAAGCCCCTTTATTTGTCCGGGAGCGCCCGCATCTTATCCAATGCTATCGTTTACTTTTATGACCTGCTTAATCACACTTAAAAACGAAGGCTATGCGAACCGTAACATTCGGCATGAATATCAGTATAGACGGCTATTGCGATCATACCCTCTTCCATCCCGACCCGACGCTGCACGACTACTTTACCGACATGATGCGCGATGTGGACCTGCTCTTTTTCGGCAGGGTGATGTACGAGCTTATGTTTCCTTATTGGGCCGATGTAGCCAGGGACCAATCGGGCACACCGGATGAAAACCGGTTTGCAGCAACACTTACAGCTATCGACCGCATTGTCGTGTCGCGGTCATTGACGCTTAAAGATGACAAAGCACAAATCGTACGCAATAACCCGGCCGAAGCCTTGCGCCAGCTGAAACAACTGCCCGGTAAAAAGATTTCGGTGGACACGGTAAGTATGCTGCCGGAACTGGCAAGCGCAGGACTTATCGATGAGTTTTACCTCGTCGTACACCCGGTAATTATCGGCCGGGGAAGACGCCTGTTCGCCGACGGTAGCCTGAAAGATAACCTTGACCTAAAGCTGGTAAGCACCCGGGCCTTCTCATCGGGGTGTGTGGCACATCATTATCATAAACGGTAAACATGCCCCCAGCGGAACGCCACCACTAGCGTGGAGTATAAAAAGAGTGAGCATCGCAGCGCGGCATTACGACCTGGACAACAAAACAAAGTCATAGCGGGACGCTATGACCAGGATTTAGAAATCTTCTTCGACCAGGAAACGCATGTTTGCACCGGATACCGGGTGGATAAATTCGAGCAAGGCTGCATGCAGGTATAAACGCGCAGCCGGTGTTCCGTACAGGTCGTCGCCCACAATCGGGGCGTGTAGCCCCTGTTCGTGTGCGGCATGCATCCGCAATTGATGCGTACGCCCGGTAAGCGGCCAGAAGTGTATTTTCGTTTGTCCTTCCATACGGGATACCACCTGCCAGCGGGTAACGGCCTTTTTCCCGAATTCAAAACAAACCAATTGCCTGGGCCGGTTATCCAGGTCGCCCCTCAGGGGCAAGCTGATCTCGCCTGCTTCGCCTGTTATCTCCCGGCTTAGCAAGGCCGTATAACGCTTGTGTACTGTACGTTTCAGGAACTGTTGCTGGATATGCTTATGCGCCGCTTTGGTTTTGGCAACCACCAGCAAACCCGAGGTGGCCATATCCAGCCGGTGAATGATCAGTGGTTCGATATCCTTAAACCGTTGTTTCAACCGGGTGTAAACCGAATCGCTGATATTGATGCCTGGTACGGAAAGCAAGCCGTGGGGCTTGTTAACCACAACGAAACTTTCGTCTTCAAAAACGACATCCAGTGTTTTAAATGAGCCGGGGTTATGTAACATCGGATCTTCATCCAGTTCGATACCCTCCAGCATATGTTTGAGTATGGGTTTGCATTTGCCGGTACAGGCAGGATAGAACCGGCCATGCACCCTGATCTCCGATTTGGGCGGGGCGCCCCACCAGAACTCCGCCATGGCAAGGGGTTTGTAACCTTGCAGGAAAGCATATTGCAGCAATTTAGGCGTGGCACATTCGCCGGCGGCTGCGGGCGGCACACCAAAAACCGTTTCGCTGAAAATAGCATGCAGGCTCTTCAATTGTCCATCCTTATTCAGGAAAGCATACTGTTCGAAAAGCTGTTGCTGCAATGCGGCCGACCGTTCCCTGCGTTCTTTTTTGAGCGCCTCTATACGATCGCTGCATGGAGCAAGCCGGAGCTGCAACTCGTTGAGGCTACCGGCACAGGAGGCCTGGAGCACCGCCAGACGGTGTTTATCATGCAGGCTGGACCTGACCATCAGTGCCTCAAACTCTTCGTAGGCTTCGGGCGACAGGCAGGCCTTTTGTTCCCGGCGCTGCCGCTTGCGGTCCTGTTTATTAATCCTGAGCTCCTCTTTAAAAGCAGCTATTTCTTTTTCCGTTTGTACCGACAGGCTTTCCAGTTCCTGTTGCAGGGCAATATAACTTTCGTCATTTTCCAGTGCTTTAACCTCCCGGTTGATATCGTTGAGGATATACTGTCCTTCCAGGAAAAAACTACCTTCGGCCAGCATATCAAAAACAGGCGGTACAAAACGGGGATGGTTATTGGAATTGGCCAGTTTTCCCGAGAAGGCAGACAAATAACCCAGTCTCCCTTCCTTATCCTGTACCACCAATACGCCGAACATCTTGCCAATTGCCATTTCCTGCACATCCTGGTCCAGGCCGAAATTATGATCGAGCCCGGATTGAGCGCCCAGGTACTGTTTCAGCCCCTCCGCCGCAATAGCAGCCAAGGGGTGCGGATCATAATAAAAGGGAAAGGTAAACCGCTCCGGCATGGCTATTCCCGACACTTCCTGTTCCTCAAAATAAATAACCTTCCCGGTCATACTGCGTATTCCAATTTTGCTGCAAAAGTAAGCTAAAGCGACCATCCTGCAGGACGTAAAAACGGAATACCGTTAACCGCCCCCGTTAAGCGCACCTTCAAACCTGCCCAGGGCGCTACGGCTATCTGCCTTTTGTAACACTTATTCCGATTCCCCAACGCTTATACAGTTGTTATTGCGACGATACTCTAACCTGCTTTGTTTTGCAGTCAAAGCCCCTATCCTTTCACGATTGAAAAATTTTATCCAAACCAACAATATCTCTTAACCTCCAAACAACAAACCATGATGTTACCCAACATGCCCCGGCAAACCAAAACCCGGAAAACACTGGCCAGGCAGGCTATTTTACTGGTCGGCCTATGCTGCCTTACCCTGAATGCAGGCGCCCAGGTGATTACTATTAACAATAACCCCACCCAGGTCGCGTTTACCATGGGATTCAATGGTTATCTCCCCCCGGTACAATTGCGTTATGTAGACACACGGCCCGGAGCCCCTGTGGTAACCGGCTGGGCCGTGAGCGCCAGCGCGCCGCTGCTTGCCCCGACCAGTAGCGGCGGCACTTACGGCTACAACCTGCCTTTCCCGACAGCTACTACAACCGTGAACGCACCGACTTATACCAGCTACGGAGATGCCACGGTTAATGCCTTTAATGCCAGCGGCCTGGTCGCTTCCAAAGCCATTACGATCTACCCGCGCGATGTAGCGGTGCCTAACTCTATCAGCTATACGGCCGGTAATGTATCCGGCGCCAAAACCTTTACGGCGACAGGTAACCGGTGGGTTAACGGAGCCGCCTATTACGGCTGGACGGCCTCTGAAAACTATACGATAACAGGCAGTGGCGCTACCGCTACAGTAAGCCCGCAGCCCTGGGCGCCATTCGATGAGTTCCTGAGTGTATCCTGTTATTTTGTGCCCAACGGGGCGCCATTCAGCAGTTCGGAAGGCTACCTGCCCTATGGCCAAACGCCTGCAGGCGCTATCAGCCGCGAAGCCTGGATCACCTCTGACAATCCCAGCAATATCGTTTGCGGCTTCACTGCGGTTGTGCTGACGGTAGATGCGGACGACCATCCGAATGCAGGACCTTATACCCCCGGCGGCACCTCGGCGGCCACAGGACCGCAATCCTGGAAACTGAGGCATTTCACCCGCCAATGGTTCAAGAATATGGTCCCGATCCCGGGCGCTACAGGAAGAAACCTTATCGTAGCCGGCCCCGGCTCCTACCATTGCGTTATCAAGCAATACAACCAGGTTGCCGGGTCCGGCGGTACCTATGTCTGGTCCGGCACCGCTGCCGCGGAAAAAACCAGTAATACGATCGCGGTCAATAGCCCGACCCCGGTCAGCAGTTTTAGCGCGCCCGACTTCACGATCAACGGGCTGGATGTATCGACAAGGAAGGATGTTTATTCCTGTAATCCCATCACCTTCAACCGTACGGCGGGTGGTGGTAATAGCGCTTACAGGATCGACATCAAACAAGGCACACCTGTTGTATGGAGCAGCGGCGTTGTACAGGGGATGGCGCCCGCCGCATTCGATCTCAGGTCGGCATACCCGGCTATTACCGCAGGGGGTAACTTCGACATTGTTTATACCCTGGTTAACCAATGCGGCGAGAGCGGCGCATCTAAAACAGGGAAAATAAACGTACTGGTTCCGACCTCCAACCTGGCGCTTCAAACCAATGCAGCTACCCTGACCGGCGTCGACAAGAATTATTTCCCGGTTAGTACCAGTATCAGTAGCCCGGACGACGTGGGCCCTACCGAAACCACATTTGTCATTGCGGGGGACTACTCATCGCCAACGGGTGCAGGTGTCTGCAATTACAGTTACCATGTGGAGCAACTGGTGGGTGCAACATGGACACCGGTAGGCGTAACGACCACCAAGTTATCGGACTGCACAAAGACGCTGGCAAAAACAGTAGGCATTAATGTTGCCGCCGGAGGCGCTCCATCCGGGTTTATGGATTATTTCAAGAATGTTGCCGGGGATATGACTACCTGGCGCTTCGTGGTAGACCTGACGAACGATTGCGGCACAAATACGAAATACGCAGTATTCCGGCTGAACAAGGGTGGGTACGCCCGGCCCGGCAAAACAAGTATCCGGGCAAATGAAGACCTGGCGGACAAGATCAGCTTTGCGCCCATGCCTTTTACCAATACCCTCAATGCACAGCTTGAGCTTGGCGCAACAGCAAAGATCAATATGCGGATATACACCATCGACGGACGACTGGTATACGAACTGAAAGACCGCAGTATGGCAGCGGGCAGCCAGTCGCTCGAAATTGCAACGGACAACTGGCAGCCGGGTATCTACTTCTATACGGGTAATATCGGCGACCAGGCGATTAACGGCAAGCTTATACGCCGCTAAACAACAGTCCCTTCTTTAATAGTATACAAGGCAGACCTGCTGCCGGTAACGCCTGCGCGCCTGTACATCCGGGCCGCAGGCGTTTTACCGTACAGGCAGCAAGACCGGCACCGGCAATGCAACTAATGCTTCAGCATACGTTCGGCATATTGCATACCGATACCATAGGTACCCGCATAACGTTTCATCAGTTTAGACACCGCGCCCGCCGTCGGGCGGTTCCAGTCCCGCTGCAGCTCCAATACGTACTGCACGGCGGTAATGGGTTGCACGCCTGCCTGTACCATACGGTCCATGGCTCTTTCGTGCGCTTCGGTAGATACATCGCCACAGGCATCTGCGATCACGTATACTTCATAGCCCTCTTCCAATGCAGACAGGGCGGGATATACGATACAGACGCTGGTCCAGAGGCCGGCCATCACGATTTTCTTTTTGCCCGGCTTTATAATAGCCTGGTAAGCGGCTTCATCTTCCCAGGTATTCATCGATGTACGGTCGATATACGGGTATTCCGCTTTGGGATAGTGTTCCAGGATTTCGGGAAATACCGGTCCGGCAAAATGATCCTCCCCCACCGTCGTATTAATGGTAGGAATAGCGAATACTTTAGATCCGCCGCAGACCAGGCCCACATTCTGCCGCAGTTCCTGCATAGCATGGCTGTGCGTTGCAAACGCCATCTGACCTTCGTAGTCGATCAGCACCAGGGTATGGTTATCGGGCGCCAGTAATTTATCAGCTGGTTTCATTGCATTTATTGTTCTTGTGAAGTACAATAATAGGGCAATATTGTTTATGCCGGCAACTGAAGCTGTTTTAGGCGTAAAGACACGGCGCTGCTGCCCCTTCCGGCCGGTAAGGATAAATTTGTCCAAAGCAAAAAAACCGGGCTGAATAGCCCGGCTTGCTCCTACTCGTACCTTAATCCACGTTATGGCTGATACAAGATCTTGCATACTAAAGACTCCCCGGTAGAAAAAGGAAGGCCGCAATATGTATATGGGATACCATCATCATCCCTGCAACAAAACCCTAGTTCCGGGCTATACCGTGCATGCAGGATAATTTGCATTTTTCTGAAATTTCCAATGGGCTTCACAACGATAAAAGGCTGCCGATATTACTATCGACAGCCTTGATCAACCACCTTAACCAAAAGGATCTTTATTATAACTTAATCACCTTGCGGGAAACGACTGCTCCGCCCGGTGCAATAACCCGGATATGATAGAGGCCTTGAGGCATACCGCTCAGCTGCAGGGTAGCAGTTGTACCGGAAACCTGGCTCTCTTTTATTTTCCGACCGGAAGCGTCCAGGATATGGATCGTTTCCGTGCCGTCCAGGCCGCTCACCGTTACAAAGTCGCGGGCCGGGTTGGGCAGGATCTGGATTGCCGCTCCGTTTCCGGTTACGACCTGCCTGATATTGCTATATACGTACCGGCCATCGTTATCGGTTTGCTTTAAGCGATAATAGCTCTGTCCTTTAAGCGGCTGCAGGTCGGCATGCTGGTAAGCCAGTGCAGTGGCGCTGTTGCCTCCGGGTGCACGCGAGGTTACGAAACCGATCGCTGTCCACTGCTTGCTGTCTGCGCTGCGCTCTACCGCAAACCCACGGTTGTTGTGTTCGGATGCCGTAAGCCAGTCCAGTACGACCTGGCTGCCCTGTACCTTAGCCGTAAACGAGGTAAGCGTAACGGGTAATACTACACCGGCAGGCTCTGTAGAGGATACGAATACAAAGCTGGAGAAACTGCTTACGTTATAGAAATCTACATAAGCAACGCCATCCTCGGTACCGCTGGCATCAGGTATTACCTGCATAGCAGCGCCACCCGTAAATACGCCATTGGTATTGATATCGCCGGCGATCGTTGCAGCATTGCCCTGGTATTTGAACCAGCCATTGGTCTGTGCATTGCTGATCTGGGTAGCCGCCTTTTCGGCTGCGCTGTAGTATACCCTTACTTTCACACCGGTATAGTTGCCATTGCTGGCGTCTGTAATAGTGGTCACACGCGGCATAAGCCGGGTTTGCCTCCCGTTGTTGTTGTACTGTGCACCGGTTGGTGTTATGGTTACGCCCAGGTTGCCCAGCTGTACAGTGGTCATACCGCTTATCGCCAGGTACTTATTGCTTCCTGCGGTTTGTTTGGCATACCGCCAGCTGTTGGTACTGCAGGTAGAAAAGTTAGGCACAGTAGTCGTAGTTGCAGGTAAGGTAACCAATCCCGGTTCCACACCGGCCAGTTTCGCGAACGTGAAATAGCTGGCGCCTTGCGGGAAATTGTTCAGGGCTTCGTAATCGGTGCCATTTACGGTAAGCGGCGCTACCACAAGGCCCGAAGTAAAGTTCTCATCGCTGGCATAGATAATGGCATACTGTGTACAACCGTCTTCGGCCGCGAGCGTGGTCGTACCGACTGAGGCCACGGGGAAGCGGAGTTTCACGGTTTGACCAACGCCGCTGTTACGTACTTTCCATACGCGTTTCATCCTGCGGTTGGCGGCGTTGCCATTATAACTGAACGTGGTATATGTAGCGGCGTTATTGGTCATCGCCGACACGCTGCCGTTATCGCCCCAGAGCATAAACTGTCCGTCGGCCAGTGTACCGGTATTGGCGGCATTGGTAGCATACAGGCTGCCCAATCCCATAGCCACCTGGTTATTGGTGTTGGTATGCTGGCTGGAACTCTGTTTCTGGTACAGGGCGGAGATGGTATCCCTGCCGATACCGGCTACATTATGATAGTAAGCGCTATCTGCTTGTTTATCCCAAACGATTGCTGCTTTCGAGCTCAGATAATGACGGCTCGTATCGAGCGTTACACCATATTTAATCGCGAGGTAAGCATCGACGCGGTTACGTTCTTCTGCGGTGATATTACCATTACCATAGATAATCACTTCGCCTACACTACCGACAATACCGCCATCATCACCACTGGTACCTGCACCGGTGTTCGCACCGAAGATATGTCCGCCGGTAACCTCGCCGATGGCTGCATGGGTGTATACCGTACCGGTAGCAGAACCATTCACACCTTTGCTGAAACTCTGATCGTGGAAGTTGTTATACGAGATGCTGGATACATTCGACGCAACCGCCGGCACAGTGCCAGAATTGAACAACAGGCTACCGCCATTGTCACGACGGGCTATAGCGCCATTACCATAAAGCCCCGGAGCATCCCAGTTGGTACCGTTAAGCGTCGTATTGTTCATGCCGACGTTGAAATAACGACCACCGGACATGCCCTCTTTCGTCAGGGTAAAGATGTCGAAATCCAGGCTATTCAGGGTACCTACGGTTATATTCCCGATCTTCTGATCGGCAGCCGTAAAGTTGATACCCGGGTTAAAGTTGAAGTAATTGGCCGCACCTGCTCTGAATACCGGCAGGTTGGCCGTCGCGATCTGTGATGCAGTAACACCCGAGGCATAATCGGTCCAGGCAGTAACGCTGGTACCGTCGCCGGTAGCGGTTACATTCATATCGGCACGATACCAGTGGCTAAGCCCGTTGGCCACACCACCCGGTGCGTGCGCCACATAGGCAGCGAAGGTAAAGTACTGACCATTGGCCAGGGTTACATCGGCATAGTTATAAACAGTCCCGTTTATAGTCGTCGTATTGGTCGTCATACCGGTCAGCACATCGCTGGCATTAAATACCGAGTCGGCGCTTTGCAACAGGGACAAGTTGTTGAGTCCTGCAGGCCATGCCACGCGTACGGCACCTACACTACCCGTATTCTGTACTTTCCATATGGATTTGAACCGGTAGTTCACGCCGTTGAGCCCATCAATCAGCACACCCGGCGATTTGCTCTGGCCGTTGTCTCCCCATACGAGGTACTGCCCATCATTCAGCAAACCTACGGTGTTCAGGTCATTGGCGTTAGCCAGACCGGTAGTTCCGATCAGTACCTGCTTACCCGTATTTACACTCCTCGATTGTTTCTGGTTTAAGCCGGAACTATAGTCATAGGCAATACCGGCTATATTCTGCGCAAAACCGTTGTTTTGCGTGGCATTCCATACATTCACAGCATTGCTGCTGAGGTAGTCGGCAGTGCCGGTACCGGCGTCATTGCTGAGTGTGATACCATATTTCACGGCCAGGTAAGAATTGATCCGTTGCTTTTCGGTACCTGTAGCGTTCTGCAGGTCTGTGCTGTAAGCAAACACTTCGGAGATACCGCCCTGGAACACTTCGTTGCCGTTACCGGTAAGCCCAAAGCCTTCCGAGCCGATCGCGAAGTTATTGGCATTATTGAGAGTTCCGATATTATAGGCCGTGGTATTATACACCCTGCCGTTCAGGTTGAGGTAGATACCGTTATTGGCAGTTCCGCTACCCTTCCAGGCCATACCGGCAATGTGTACGGGCAGGTTGCCTGCGCCTACGTTCTGATCCAGCGGCAGACCGTTATCCCGCCATACCTGGTAATTATCCCCGGCCCTTACGAGGTTCGGATCATCATCGCCCCAACCGAAAGCAGTACGGTAGCCAGTAGCAGCCGAGTTGTGCATTACCCCATAAGCCGTGCCCGCGCTGGTGTCGGAAGGGAAATAGCTATCATTATCCCGGTAGAAGAATTGGTTGGTACCGTTGAAGTAGTAAAAAGGATTGAAGTTAAAGCCATAGTTTTTACTGTCTGCTGCATACGTGGCATCCGTAACCAGGTTGGGCCTGTAAGCCGCATTATTGTCCTGGCTTACCGTATGGCCATTACCAGAAAGGTCCTGCCACAGGTTTTTCGGACCTGCCGTGGCCGTGCCGTCATCGGCTTTATGCCACATCATCAGGCCACCCACTACGCCACCCGGCGCCTGTACATAGGCTGCAAGGGTAAAGTACTGGCCATTGGTCAGCGTTACATCGGCATACACATAAGGCTCGCCGTTGTCGATCACAGTGGTCGTGCTGGTCATATCGGTCACTACATCGGTAGCATCGATAGTCGCATCGGTACTCTGGATCAGCTTAAGCGCGGCATACTGTTTAGGCCAGGCCACACGTACGGTGCCTACGCTACCGGTATTCTGCACTTTCCATACCGAGGCAAAACGGTAATTGATACCGGGTATACCGGTGATCGCTACGGTCGGCTTTTTGGCCTGCCCGTTATCGCCCCATACCAGGAACTGGCCATCGGTAAGCGATTGGGTATTACCGGCATTGGCATGCTGCAGACCAGTAGTGCTGATCACCACCTGTTGCCCTGTATTGCCGCTGCGTGATTGTTTCTGATGCAGGTTACCTGCATTGTCGCGGCCTATGCCTGCTATATTATAATGATAGCCGGCATTGGTGGTAGCGCTCCAGGTAACACCCGAAGCCGCATTTTTATAATCGCGGGTACCGCCGGCATAGGTCGTCCCGTATTTAATGGCCATATAGCTTTCTACACGATCCATTTCGTCGACGGTCAGTTTGTTTTCGAATACCATCATTTCATTCAACTGCCCGTTAAGCGAGCCCCAGTTGGTATCGCCACCCACACGGATATCGCGGGAGTTGTTGTTGACCACGGCATTCTGCAGCTGGTTACCGGAGTAATCGGTGCGCGTACCATTCAGGGAAACGGTGGCAGCGGCATAGGCTGCTGTAGCGCCGGCGCCATTCAGCCAGCCCGCACCCGCAGAGAAATAGCTGCCTGCGGTAAAGCTGTTGGTACTCAGTCCCTGGTAACCGGGGCCACCGGTAAAGAACAAGAGGTTATACAGCCCGTTGTTCGAAGTATGCAGACCCGGGTAGTCCATAGAGGCGTCAAAGCCCAGGAAACCGCATCCGGTCAACTGGTTCATATATCCTGCTGCATAGAGGTGACCGCTGGCCCTGTCGATAATATTAACACCGGTTGCCGGCTGGAAGGCCATAAAATCGGCGTTAAAAGTAACCGTCGGGTTAAAGTTGGCCAGTGTTGCCGCATTGGAAAACGTAGGCCGGGAGCCCGCTACGGCCTGCAGCAGGTTGAAGCCGGTACCTGTAAATTCGTTCCACTGGTATACCGTAGTATTATCCGTTGCCGCGGTGGTGCCGGCATCCGAAAACAGCATACCTGTAGCATCGGCTCTATACCATGCCGACACAGGAACCCCGCCGGGGTTCTGTGCCTGGGCAACATGGCCATATAATAGCGATGCGAACAATCCATTGTAAAGTAGAGTTCGTCTTAACATGATCTTGTTTTTAAATGAAGAATATAGGATGAGTTATTGGGGCTGAAAAAAGAGCGTGTTGTATTGCCGGGTAATGGACTAAGCGCCTGGCCTTACGCTACGGGTAACACCGGTTTTAAACTTCGCCCATTATCTATCCGGATGCAAAACAAGATCATCATCAGAACTTTTTTTTTCATAATTGTAATACCTGAATATCAGAATTGAGGTTTTCGGCTACAGTAGCGCAATGCGTACCCCACTGAAAAAACACGGCACCTGTTCCTGCCGGAAGCCGCACAACCCATGCAGGCCACTATTGCACAGCATCGCTTCGCAGGAGCATCTTCTTTCTGTCATTTATTTAGGCGCAGCAACAGCAATAGGGAATATTCAATTTTTGTATTGAGCATCTACAACAGGAGCACCCGAACCGGAATGCATATATTAGCTTTGGCCCCCGTTTCATAAATTTACCGGGAGGCATTTTTTATACGAAACCAGCCGCTCCGGGTAGCTTACCTTTACGGTCGTAATCCTGCCCGGCAGCAGGAAGGCCGGGCAGGGAGCCTGTTATTCCCGTATTTTCTAAGGCGTATTTTTAAGATTAAGATGAAAACAACATACAAATCGGTTTTGGTGATAGACGACCACAAGATGGTGGCGAACGGCATTAAACTGATCATCGGCGATCTCTTCGACAATTTTTATATGGCGCACGACGGGGCAACGGGTATGAGTTATGCCCTGCAGCATTTTCCCGACCTGATCATCGTAGACTATACTTTACCGGATACTTCGGGCGAGCTGCTGGTACGGGAACTGAAATTTAAAATGCCGGCTTCCAGGATACTCGGTTATTCCTTTACCTATTCGGCCGATGTGATCGTAAAAATGTTCCGCTCGGGTATAAACGGTTATATCATCAAGAAAGATAACGACGAAGAATTCCTGAAAGCTGTACAGGCCCTGATGAACGGCAGGGACTACTTTTGTAAGGAAGCACGCAATCATGTGATCGGCAGGTTATCGGCAGATGAAGAAGATGAAGAGCTGGCCATGAAACAACTGATCGCGAATACTGAATTTTCGGCCAAACAGATCGCCCTGATCAAACTGCTCTGCAAACAGATGAGCACGAAGGAGATCGGTCTTCACCTCAACCTCACCGAACGAACCGTAGAACAATACCGCAGTAATATTTCCCAGAAGATCGGCGCCAAAAACCTGGCCGGCATCGTGAAATTCGCGCTGCAGAACGGCATCCTGGAACTGGATGACCTGTAACACCTGCTCCATGCAGTACCTGCGGTATATGAATATGCCGGGAAAGCCGTAGATTTATGGCCGGAAACCAACCGGTACGTCTATGAAAAAATTTACGACACTGCTGCTGCTCGCTTCATCTACGTTATTCCATACAGCCTCCGGCTATGAAGACGGTAAATGTATGATGGCTGTTACCTATAGCGAAATGGCTTACCTGACCTTCAAAAAAGCCACCAAAGCCACCAGCACAGAGGCTTTCGGGCAAGCCATCAAAAAAGGAATGGAACAGGCCCAGCAGGCCGCTGCCTACGCCGTACAATGCTCCTGTACCAACGCTGAGACCTACACCCTTACCGCATACACTATAGGTAAAAAAGGCCTGGACCGGACCGAACTCAAAGACATGCAGGCTGCAGCGAAAAAGGCCATGGACCTTTGCCTGGATGCAATGAGTGCGGCTCAGCAATGCAACAAATAACAACCCCGCCCGACTCAGGCGTGCCCTTGCACCCGCTGTACCGGCAGGCGCCGGGTACTGCAATAGCTGCATAAACCCCAGGGACTATTCACCCACAACTCATGCCTATGCGTTTCCTTACCTACCTGATCCTGTCCGTTTGCTGCTTTGTACCCGTCCGCGCCCAACATGCGGACTCCGTAACTGCCCGTACGACCGACACTTCGTTATCGCCTTTTGTAAGTAAGGTATGGGCTGCTGCCGAGCAGGATAAAAGCCGGAACCGCTCTCATTACGAGACGGTAAAGATGAAACTTAAGCAACAGGCCATATGGAATGAGCTGAGCGAAACGGCAAACCAGGTAAAGTTATACCTGGCAACCAATGCAGAACTGAAACGGACCACGCAGGATATCGCCTATATTAAAAATTGCCACAACCTGGTACAGGAAGGAATTTTCACGAACAAGGGCAGCGCGCAGACGGAAAGGAATTTATCGGTATCCTCGGTGATCCTGTCGCAGCTGATCAGCGAAACGGAAACCAACAAGAAGAAATACGATAAATATGCCACGGAACTCACGACCTACAGGGTCCATATGGACTCGCTCTTAAGCGACCCGGTCCTGTATGCATTTCCAAAAGATTCGGTAGCGGTGGTAAAATACATCATGCGACTCAGGATCATCTCTGCTGCCGGCGACCCTTCGGATAATGCCCTTAACCAGGAACTGGAAACGGCACAAACGGTACAGAACGAACTCGACGGCCTGTTGTTTACCCTGTATGCTTCTTATGAAAAGATAGAACGGTACCGGGACCAGCTCAGCGAACGCAGCCTGCAAAAAGAGTTCAACAGCCTTTGGGAAGCCCCCAAACAATACCGCCCTTTCAAGGAGATTCTCGGTTTCTCCTACGCCAAAGAAAAGATGGCCTTGCAGTTCTACCTGCAGGAACATCTATTCCGTATAATCCTTGTATCCGGTATTGCCCTGTTGATCTGCCTGGGCGTGTTCACCTTAAAAAAGAGGATACGGCAGGACGAGCGGCTCCGCCCGCTGGATGACACGCTGCTGCTGCAACACCCCATAGCTGCGTCGCTGATCGTGGTGCTGAGCATTTTCCAGTTTGCATTTGTCAACGCGCCCTATATTTTCAACTTTTGTCTCTGGGCAGCGGGCATTGCCTGCCTGCTCCTGCTGCTGAAGGGGTATATTACCCGCTTCTGGGTCAACTTCTGGATCGTGCTGGCGAGCCTGTTCCTCCTGGTCAACCTGGATAATTTTATCCTGCAGGCCTCACGTGCAGAACGCTGGCTTATGCTGGGGCTTGCACTGGCAGGCGTACTGTTCGGCAGCTTCATCCTGTTCAGCCGGCAGCAACGTACCGCGTTAAAGGAGAAATACATCCTGCTCTTTATCCGTTTCCTGGTACTTGCAGAAGTTTTATCGCTGCTGCTCAATGCCACCGGGCGGTATAACCTTTCCAAAACCCTGCTGGTAGCAGGTTATACGGGAACAGTATGTGCCATTCTCTTCCTTTGGGTGATCCGGCTTATCGACGAAGGCCTGCGCCTGGGCACCCTGCTGTACCGCAGTACCGGCAAGAAACCTTTCCAGCTCAACTTTAACCGGCTGGGCGACAAGGCCCCCACCACACTCTATGTGCTGCTGGTCGCGGGTTGGTGTATCATTATCGGGCGTCATTTCTATTTTTTCAGGAAGCTATCGGCGCCGTTCAACGATTTCCTGCACCGGCAGCGAACGCTGGGCAGCTACAGCTTTTCTATCGATGGCCTGGTCCTCTTTATCGTGATCGTTGCCTGTTCCCTGGTCTTGTCGCGGATCGTTTCCTTTTTTGCCGACGATCCGCTGGCGGTACACAGCAATACCCCGCATTCGTCCAGGCGGGTGCCTGTCGGCAGCTGGATCCTGCTGATCCGTATCGGGATCATCAGCCTGGGTTTGTTCCTGGCCTTTGCAGCCGTAGGGTTTCCTTTAGATAAGGTTACCATCATACTGGGAGCGCTGAGCGTAGGCATTGGACTTGGCCTGCAGGGCCTGGTCAGCAACCTTGTAAGCGGCCTGATCATCGCTTTTGAAAAACCGGTCAAAGTCGGCGACCTGATAGAGGTAGACGGCAAATCGGGTGTGATGAAATCCGTAGGTTTCCGCAGCAGTATTGTTACCCTCCGCAACGGTTCGCACCTGGTGGTGCCCAATGGCGACCTGCTGAACAACCACCTCGTCAATTGGTCGGATGCGCGCAATGCCCGGAAAGTGGTGATTCCGCTGGGTGTAGCCTACGGATCCGATCTAAAAAAAGCCAAAGCCGTGTTGGAAGAGATCGCAAGGGCCGACGAGCATATTATGGACACACCGGCCCCGGCCGCCGTACCACGCGGCTTTGGCAATAATGTGATCCAGATCGACCTGGTATGCTGGGCGGCCAACCTGCACGATGCAGAAACCCTGACCGGCAATATCATGCTGGAAATCGATGCCGCTTTCCGCCAACACCAGATCGAAATGCCGGTACCACTGCAGGATATCCGTATCTATACCGAACAGAGCACCGGCGCCGGTGAAGCAAATACAGAAGACCGATGAACCGATTAACGTTGCTCGCAGGAATGATGTCTTTGCTTGTTGCGGCCCGGGCGCAGGCACAACCGTCGTTGCCCGACAGCAGCAATTTTATTTCTTACTTCGACAAGATCCTGATCAAGTGTAACGTAAGTACCCAATCGGACCGCTATTCCATAATCGACAAAACCGGCAAGGACGTGGATTTACGCGCCAATACGGAATACCGGGCTTTCCTCTCGCTCGATTATGAATTTATCGGTTTCAGCTATGGATTTTCGCCAAGGTTCCTGGCAGCCAACGACGACCGGCTTAAAGGCCACTCCTCGTTCAGGAATTACAAATTACAGTTCTTCCCCGGCCGGTTCCTGCAAACGGTCGCCTTCGACCGTACCAAAGGATATTATGTAAAGAACACCGGCGATTTTGTGCCGGGCTGGATAGCGGGCACCCATCCCTATATCCAGATACCGGATCTGAAGATCACGCAATGGTCGGGCAGCACGTCGTATATCCTCAACCCCGATTTCTCGATCAAGAACCTGATCTACCAGACCCAATGGCAAAAGCGCAGTGCGGGCAGTTTTGTACCTTCCCTGTTTTACGACTACACCCGCTACACCATGAACCTGCTAGGCGTCCCTACGCGCCAGGAGGATTTCAACTTCCGGCTTGGATTGGGTTATTACTATACCTGGATCATCGGTAAACATTTTTTTGTCTCCCCCAATTTACTGCCCTCGCTGGGACTGCGCTACTCCCGCGCTAACACGGATAAAGACAGCACCACTGATAAGGGCGACAAATTTTACTTTACCCGCTTCCTGGAAGGCGGTATCAAAATCGGGCTCAATACGGACCGCTGGGTTGCGGGGGCCGGGCTCAACTTCAATATCAACTGGTATAACGAGAACAAAACAATGGCGGTGCAAAACAATAAAATTTTCGGCATCCTCTATCTCGGCTACCGCTTCAATACCCCGCGCTTTATCAGCCGCGCACACCAGGAATTGATGAAACGACTACCCTAACCTACTTAGGTATTATACAAAAAAAGGCGTCCCTGCCGTAACAGGAACGCCTGGAAAACGCATTTTCGCCGGGATCTGAAAAACTTAGTCGTGTAACCCTTTACTACGCAGGTATTGCAGCAGTTCATAAGGACGGTCGGTCTGGATCGCATTCGCACCCAACGCCAACAGGTAACCCCAGTTGGCATCGGCATCCGTCATGGCACGTTCGTCATCATGACCGGCATTCTGCGAAGCCCAGAGCGCATTGAGCCATACGGTAACGCCCGCGGCTTTTACTTTCGGGATACACTCCGTTACCACAGGCGATTTTTCCTGGTCGAAGCCCAGCTCGAAACCTGCGGGGCGGTATTGTTTAAAAAAACCGTCGATCAGGTTGGGTGGTAAAAACTCCGGCCCGGCGCTTGTTGCATATAATGCCGGGCTGATCATAGGCATATAATGTATACTGTCGACGATCGGCCCGAATTGCTTACGCAGTTGGGCGAGTGGCAATACACCTTTAAACAGGCCCTGTTCTACCGTCCCGGTCTTTTTGAGCACAGCATATACATCAGGAATAATATCCCAGCATTTGTCGAGGTTCACCAGGATGGGCTTGCCTTTTACCGCGCGCATAAACGCTTCGAAGGTGGGGATCCGTTCTTCGGTTGGTCCGCCATGGCCCTGTTTCAGGGTCAGCTGTTCCAGTTCTTCCCAGGTATGTTCCGACACCAGGCCTTTACCCGATGTGGTCCGGTCTATTTTCGGGTCATGCATCAGGATCAGTACACCGTCTTTGGTCTTCACCACGTCGGTCTCCATTATGTCTACCCCCATCTTCAGGCATAGATCCAGGGCATGCAGGGAGTTTTCGGGTGCATTGCGCCAGTCGCCGCGATGCGCTGCCACCAGCACATAGTGGCTGGAGGGATGCAGGAAATGCGTCATAATACTTTGTGCGGTCCGGGGTTGTTGCGCATGCAGCAAACCCGCAGCCAGGAAGGAAACCAGGAAAGCTATTCTTTTCATCGGTCTGTTATTTTTTTGTTTGTAAGAATGATATTAATACCCCTCGTTTTGCAGGATCGCAGGATCGGTATTCACCTGGTCCTGCGGAACAGGCATCAGCAGGTGATGTTTGTCGATACGGATATTGACTGACTGAGCCGTGAACCAATCGTTCATTACCTGTACGGCATTGCCTTTACGCAACAGGTCGAACCAGCGATGCCCCTCGCCGATTAGCTCCAGCTGTCTTTCGAGCGCGATCTCCGCGTCCAGCGCCTGTTTCGAAGTGTTTTCAAAATTGCTCAGTCCTGCACGCTTCCGCACCTGGTTCAGGTTATCGAGGGCGCCGGCGCTATTGCCCAGCTCGTTGTGCGCCTCGGCCAGCATCAGCAATACATCGGCATAGCGCAACACCACGTAATCGCTTCCGCCATCGCTGAGATTAGCCGGGTTGGCTACATATTTTTTACAATAAGGCACACCCTGTTTGGTCGTATCTACATAAATACCTTTGCGGGTATCCGCGCTGGAATAAAGCCTGTACAGGGAAAGGTTGGGCAGGTTATGTCCCTTGGCGCCGCTCTCGAAGCCTGAAGGGCTGAATTGTTGCTGCAGCGCGCTGCCTTCGGTAGCGCCGTTAACACCCGAGGCATATTGTACCACAAAAATGATCTCGGCATTGTTCTCGTTGTTGAGCGCAAAAACCTTGTCCGTGGTCGCCATCAGGCTGTGTTGTCCCGATGTCACTACATCCTGCAATACGGCAACCGCGTCCTGGTAGCGCCCCCGGGTAAGGTACACCTTACCCAGCAGAGCCTGTGCGGCGGAACGCCTGATACCGCCAGCCTTATCGGCCTTAAGCGGCAGCCGTACCATGGCATCCTGCAGGTCTTTGATCACCTGTGTGTACACCTCTTCCGCAGCCGTTCTACCCTGCCCGAAGTAGGCATTTGGATCAGTGGTCTCTTTGGTAACCAGGGGCACATCGCCATAGGTCCTTACCAGATTGAAATACATCAGCGCGCGGATAAATTCCATGGCCCCTACCCTGGCGGTCTTGATGCTATCGTTCTGGTAGGTGATCGCATCTATCCGGTGTAACACTACATTCGCACGCTGTATGGCCACATAGGCATCCTGCCAGTTGCGCGAAAGGATACCATTGGACGGGATCGTGGAGAACAGGTCCAATTGACCGGCCCAGCCGTTATCATTGGCCGGCACCTGGTCCCAGGTATTATC
Source organism: Taibaiella chishuiensis (assembly GCF_003014535.1). Lineage (GTDB taxonomy): Bacteria > Bacteroidota > Bacteroidia > Chitinophagales > Chitinophagaceae > Taibaiella > Taibaiella chishuiensis. The sequence continues at coordinate 89,954 of NZ_PYGD01000011.1, forward strand.
CGAGGGTATTTCGCTGATGCAGGGCTGGTACTGTCCGTAGAGCCCCTGCGATTGCAAGGCCGCATAGGTCGCATTTACATATTCTTCCGATTCGCTTTCGGTGGTAAAGAAATTGCTTAACACCTTGGAGGTGTCCGGGATCTGCGTCAGCTGCTTGGTACAGGCCGAAGCCGTTACCATAAGCCCCAGGACTGCCATCCGTAATTTCCGGTTTTTCATTTTTAGAGATCGTTTAAGGATAATGCTGTTTAGATTAAAAAGTAAGATTCACACCGAGTATATAGGATTTGGCTACCGGGTAATTACTGTAGGCATAACCCGAAGTCAGCACGTTGTCGGTAGTGGTGGCGTCGGGATTGAAGCCCCGGTAACTGGTAAAGGTGAAGGGATTGTTGGCGGTTGCATATACGCGCAGACCGGTAATGAACTTCGACCTCAGGTTAAAGCGGTAAGCCAGCTGGATATTACGGATACGCAGGTAATCGCCGCTATACACAAACTGGTTGCTGGCCCGGGCATTCAGCCGGTTAGCCGACAGGTTGGTGGTAGGCCGTGCCAGGGTACCATCGGGATTATCCTTGGGGTCCCAGCGGTTTTTATAATAGTACTCGTTGGCCAGGCCAAAAGATTCGCCCGATTCCATACTCCATAAAGCCGCATCGTATATCTTACGGCCCACGATACCGTTAAGCCCGATGCTCAGTTCAAAATTGCCATAGCTGAAGGTGTTCTGGAAGCCATATACCAGTTTAGGCGCATAACTGCCAAAGCCTTTACGGTCGGCCGTTGTGATCTTACCATCGCCATCGATATCGCGCATGATATAGTCGCCTACTACAGTACCGTCCATATGCGGCGTGCTGTTGATCTGGTCCTGCGATTTATAGATACCGGTCACATCGTAACCATACATCTCGGCGATGGGCCCGCCCACTTTAGTCAGGAACACACTGTTGGAGCCGGTAAGGATCTGCGTCTGGCCGGGAGCCAGCGCCAGCACCGTATTCCGGTTGGTGGTAAGGTTGGCATTAAAGCTCCATTTTACTTTACCCAGGCTGATATTGTTACCGGCAAGTTCGAACTCGAAACCGGTGTTCTTTACTTTGCCCAGGTTCTGCAGGGAGCTGATATAACCGGATTGGGCAGGTACCGGTACATTCAGCAACAGGTCGGAAGTGATGGTCCGGTAGAAATTGGCCGATAAGGTAAGCACATGAAACAAGCCCAGGTCGAAACCGGCATTGATCGCCTGTTTGCTTTCCCAGCCCAGGTTGGCATTGGGCGCTGCAGCGGCCGCATATCCCGGCGCCAGGTTGCCGCCGTATACATAGTTATCGGGATTAACCAAAGCCAGGGCGCCATAGGAGCCGATCTGGTTATTTCCGGCTTTGCCCCAGGAGGCCCGCAGCTTCAGCAGGTCCAGCCAGGATTGCTTTTGCAGGAAGGCTTCATTGCTCAGGATCCAGCCGGCGGTAACGGAAGGAAAGTTGCCGTATTTGCTCTGGGCGCCGAAGCGCGAAGAGCCATCGCGCCTGATCGCTGCCGTAAGCAGGTATTTGTCTTTATAGGCATATTGAAAACGGGAAAAGTAGGAGATCTGCGCCCAGGTATAAGCCGTCTTTATTACGGAGAAATTAGAAGCGCCGGCAATATTACCCAGGTTATCATCTGGTATATTGGTACCGTTAACCAGGGTGCTGTTGCCGTTTTCTTTCTGGAAGGAATACCCCGCCAGCACATTGATATCATGATCGCCGAAGCGTTTATCGTAGGTCAGCGTGTTTTCGGAAATATAGTTCCATACATAACCGTTGGTTTCGGAAGCTACCGCGGGTTTGGGAGCCGCGGTACGATAGGCGCCTACGGTTGAGGGCGAATAATAATTGATATAATTGGACTGGAAGTCGCCGCCCAGTAAGGTTTTGAAGCTAAGGCCATCGGCAATGTGAAACTCCAGGAAGGTGTTACCGAAGTTCCTGAAAAAATTCCGGTTATAAGTATTCATCTTCAGGATCGCTACCGGGTTTTCCATCAGTGCGCCATCCTCTGGCGTATTGGCTTTTATCTGCTGACTGATGGCCAGGCTGCCGTCGGCGTTGTACGGACTGAACATCGGGTACATAACCAGCGCAGAGCTGATGGGGTCGGTACTGCGGTCGGCATTGTTGTTGAAATATCGCTGCTGGTTATACGAAGGCACAAGGGACAGGCCGGTCTTCAGCCAGCTGAAGGGACGCGAGCCCACTTTAATATCCATACTGTAGCGCTTCAGCCCGGTATTGAGTACGATGCCCTGCTGGTTAAAATAGTTGGCGGAAAGATAGTAATTGCTTTTGGCGCCCGCGCTACCCGATACCGACAGCGTATAACTGTTGATGGGTGCGGTGCGGGTAATGGCATCCAGCCAGTTGGTATTGGTAAGCCCCGGCTGGTTGGCCAGGTAAGGATCCATATAACTGAGCCTGTAATCTCTTGCTGTAGCGCCATTCGCCTTTCTCGTCGCTACATCGTCATCGGGCTTACGCTTCGCGGGATCTTTGGAAACATAACCCCAGTCGCGGGCTTCAGTCGAATATAATGCGTACTGGTACCCATCCACCAGCTTTACCTTATCGGCCCGTTGCTGGAACCCGGAGTAAGCGTCGAAGCTTACCGTTGTTTTATCTTTCTGTGCAGACCTGGTCGTGATCAGGATGACACCGTTGGCCGCGCGCGATCCATAGATCGCTGCCGATGAAGGATCTTTGAGGATGTCCATGGTTTCGATATCCTGCGGGTTGATCGAATTCAGCGAGCTGCCTTCGCTTAAAGGGAAACCATCGACAACGATCAGCGGGTTAGCGCCTGCTGTAAGCGTACTGACACCACGGATAACGATCTGCGGATCGGTACCGGGCATACCGGAAGCCTCGTTGATGGTAACGCCGGCTACTTTGCCTGCCAGCTGCGAACCGAAGCTGCTACCCGCATACTTATTCAGATCGGCCGACCTGATCTGCGAGATAGCCCCGGTTACACGGGCCTTGCTTTGCGTACCATAACCGACCACGATCACATCGTTGAGCGACTTGCGCGCCACCTTCATTCTTACCAGCAGGGAATTGTTATCGCCCTGGTTGATCTTAAACCTGCTTACAGTATCGTTTTCATAACCTACTGCGGTAAAAATGAAATCATACACACCGTTATCTTCGATAGGATCGAGCATAAAGATGCCCTCTCCATCCGACATCGTATTGAACTGCTTATGATCTGCATTGCTGATCACGGCAATCGTTACCCCGGGCATGCCTGCACCCTTTTCGTCCAGTACGGTACCCTTTACTTTGTTCTGGGCCAGGGCAGGCCCGGCAAATAACAAAAGCGGAAGAACCTGCAGGAGGCGCTGTTTACCCGTCTTGTACAATTGTTTTTTCATAGATTATTGTGATTTTCCAGGGCATAACATGCCCCTTCGCCTGTTGAAGCGATTAAAAAATGGCGTTAAATAATTAATGGTTATTTGTTCCTGGCTATGATATAGGCCTGCTTTGTTTTCTGGTAGTTGAGCCCGTTCAGGTTACAGATAATCTTCAGTGCAGTTTCTATTGGGTCGGTGGGTTCTATCGTTCCGGTAAAGGTCAGTTCTCTCAGGTCTGCTGCGGAGCAGGTAATGGGTACCCGTTCCCTGGTTTCCAGTTTTGCAAATACCTCGGTAAGCGGCGTCTTATCAAACACAAGCCGCTCTTTGGCCAGCGCCTGCACATCGGGTGCAGCCGCAGCGGCCTGCTGTTTGGGCGCCGCTCTGGCCAGGATCATTTTCCTGCCGGAGTCGTCCCAGCGGGCTTCATCTCCGGGTTGCAGGATCATATCGTCCAGCTGAAGCCCGCTATTGGGCATGGCGGCCACGCGCACACTGCCTTCTTTCAGCGCCAGCCGGAAAGTATGTTCGCCCGGTGCATCGATCATAAATTCCGTACCGATATCTGTTGTCCGGATATTGCCGGTTATAACCTCAAATGTTTTTGCCGCATCATGATGTACTTTAAAGTCGGCCTTGCCTTTAAGGCTGACGCTCCGCACCGCCTGGGTATGGAACGGTTGCCGGAAACGGATCGAGCTATGGGGATACAGGTGCAATACCGATCCGTCGCTCATCACCAGTTCTTTTACTGCGGGGCCGGGGTTATCGATTATACGGAAGTCGGTGGCAATGGCGCCGGCGTCTTTATCTGCGGGGGTAACCCTGTAGTACTGCCAGGTAAAAAAGGAAGCAAGACCGGTAACCAGCAGGGCCGCCGCCCAGCGGAACAGGCCGGGGCGCCTACGTTGCGGCATCTCGATCGAACGTGCCGCACGGCTGCCGATCTCCCGGTGCAGGGATTCCAGCATACGCTGTGATGTTTCGGACGATAAATGCCCCGGAGTGGAAGCGCCGTTTTCATAGTCGCGCTGCAGCGCCGCTTTAATCACCTCTTCCCGTTCCACCATCATCTTATAGAGCTGCAGTTTTTCCTGCTCTGAAGCATTGCCCTTCCAGAATTTTTCCAAGAGTACCTCGTAGTCTTTCATAGCTTGTATATACTAAATACTCCGTTGCGAGAAAAAGGGGATGCCCCGGCGTGTTACCAAATTATTACGAAAACAGGCATGGCTTATTTATGCCATGCCTGCCAGGTAAAAGGAAGTTTAGTGCAACGATAGTGTAAGAATCAAAACCCCTGCCAGCGCGAGGTCTGAGGCATACTCGTTCCGGACGTAGTGCTTGAGCAGCCGGGAAGATTGTTTAAGGTAGTCGCGTACCGAATTGACGGATATACCCAGGATCTGGGCAGTCTCTTCGACCGACTTGCCTTCGAAGCGGCAAAGCCGGAATACCTTTTGTTTACGCTCGGGCAGCGTGCACACCGCCTGCTCCAGGAGCTCCAGTTGTTTCTGGTAAAACTGTTCGTCGACAACCGGCGCTTCCATAAGCCGGTCTACCAATGCCGGGTCTTCCAGCAATACGGTAGCCTCTTTCAGTTTTTTCTTCAGGAAAGAAACAGACTTGTTATAACTGACCACGAAAAGCCAGCCGCCTATGGAAGCCTGTCCCGACAGCCTGGCCCTGTTTTCCCAAAAGGCCAGGAACACATCCTGCAGGATATCTTCGGCTGCATGCGGCAATTGCACGATCTTGATAATATTGGCGTAGACCGGCTGATGGTATTGATGATAGTAGAAATCGAAAGCTTCCATATTGCCCTGCGGTAACAGCACGGCAGCCGCCTCCTCATTAAAAATTACACCCATATGGATCCCTTAATTCAGGGCAAAAGTAAAAACTCGGCAACGGCACATTTATTATGTTATTGTAAACAAACCAGCCCAGCAAAGGCAAAACCCTTAACTGGCGCCACTTACAGGGTCGTTGAGCCCAACGACTTCCACGAGCTGCATACCCTGAAAAGCAGGCATATTTAAAAATTACACCATCTGAACAGCCTCCTCTTACTACTACAGATCATACCAAGTTATAGAAAATCTAAATAGGGCATTAGGCGCTGTAATGGCCGTATACTGCAATATTCAGGCCTTGATAATGGCCGGGGAATGAAAAAGATCAGGTAACTTTGGCCCGTTTGGGCCTTTGCGTCGCCGGTAAGGTGGTCGCAGGGGCCGGAACGGTGCCGAGCTTGCCCTATCCCGGCGGGGAGCGGGCCGGCCGTTCGTCCGTAATGCTCCGGTGCGGATGCATCCTGGTATAATCATTCAACAATTAAAACACAGCGTAAAATGAAAAAACTGATTATGGTATTGGCCGCGGGCGTGTTTGCCCTGTCGGCCTGTAACAATGCAGATAACAACGATGAAGCACAAACGCCGCCACCGGCAGTAGTTGCCGATCCGGAACCGGTACCAGGCAGTATTATACTGCGTGCCGGCGACGATATGAAATTCGACCAGCGCGAAATAAAAGTAAAAGCAGGCGACACCGTAAAACTCACATTAAAGCATACCGGCAAAGCTCCCAAAACCGCCATGGGACATAATTTCGTCTTACTGAAGTCCGGCGTATCCGTCGATGATTTTATTGCCAAAGCCGTTGAGGCCAAAGACAACGATTATATACCCGCGGGCACTAAAGACGTGATTGCCCATACACGGCTGATTGGCGGCGGCGAATCCGATCACATAGAATTTGTAGCTCCGGCTAAAGGCACCTATACTTATATCTGTTCTTTCCCGGCACATGCTATGATCATGAACGGTAAACTTATCGTAGAATAAACAGGTAATACAAACAGGTACACCCGGGCAATATACCGAAACCGGAGCGCGGTAGGCTCAGGAACACAAGGAACGGCCGGTTCATCATCAATGATGAACCGGCAGTTCTGTTTTTAGAGCCTCCGGGATACCTCCGCTCACGCCTGCGCGCGGAGTCCGTTCTACCCTTTAAAGGTTGGGTAAAAAGAGAGGGAAAAATCCCTAAATCATTCAGTTTTTTATCTGTAGGAATTGCGGGAAAAGCCTTATATTTTTACAACATAGATCAATAAGTAACTCTTAATTATTGACAAATCAAAGTCATTAATTCATATACTTAATTTACAAAAAGAAGATTGCAGGAGACAAAAACAGGTTTGCAATACACGAACACAGCCACCTGTTTCCTTTTCCCCGGACGGGCATATCAGCCATGCCATAGCCCCGGATCGCCGGAAAAAATTTTGTCTTCCGGTAAACACCGTGTTATCAAGAAATCCGCATGCAGGCATACCGCGGATGCAGGCAGCAGATACCTGATATAAGGCCGTACCCGAAAAGCCTGAACAGAGTAGGGATTATACCATAACCAGAATCTATGAAATTACCAGTTATCCCGGGGCTTATAGCCCTGCAGCTTGCTGCTGCCCTTACGGCTTCAGCGCAGAATTACTACATCAAACTTACCGGGGACCATGGTACCCGCGTAGCCGATCATGGCGCCTGGGAGCAGGGTATCCCGGCCAACTTCGACGAAAGTATCGAAGCTTATAACGTAGAGGTAAGCGGTGGCGGCAACGGCATTGGCCTGATGCGCTTCAACGGCCCGGCAGGTACCTATAGCTGGGCAGTACACCACCGGCTCAATGCTGCTCCTGAAGAGGTAGAGGCCCGCAGGATCCTCACGCCCCAGTACAATAATATGCTTTATGTAATTGGCGAAAAATACGGGATAGGCCCCAAAAGCGCTGTGGTATTGCAATACGACGCCAGCAACGGGCATCTTACCGCAGCTAACCACTTACCTGCCCTGCCCCAGGGGTATAGCCTTATCCGCGTTTACGACGTTATTTCCGAACCCGACTTCCAAAACAGGATGCGTATTCTTTGCAGGGTTTCGGATGGCAGCGCAGAGTCGATTATGGAGTTGCTGTATGATGCATCCTCCAATACCTACAGGGTTAAAAACTACAAGCCGGACAACATCGCCCCCGACCGGTACGCTTCTGCCTATTACGTAAGGGCCTACCACTATGGTAATTTCAACCTGGGCGATGTTTCCTTCTACGGCCTGGCTACCTATTCGAACGAAAGGGTTGCCTATTGCTATACAGAAAACAAATATGAAATGTACCAACTGCAATCGCTAACCGGTGCAAAAGGCATATTCGGTGTACAAATGAACGGATCGTACGGCGCCGACGGTACGCATCGCCGGATCGACATGGCCTTTATCGATCGTGATGGTGCGCTTTGCATGCAGCAGAAAGACGAACTGACAACGCTGAACTGGCGGAGGTTCTACCAGTTGCCCAGGGGATCGAAGTTTGAAATGGGTTACGGCCGCGACGGCCATGGCACCAAACAAGGCGGCGGCATGGATTACTTTATGGCGACCACCCACTTCCCGGGCGATGCCAACTCCGACGGCCATGTTACCAGCCTGCATTACGATGCCTTCAACGGCAACCTGAATAAGCCTAATGTCTATAACCTTTCCGGCATAGGTGTCCAGAAAGATGGCGGCTTCCCGAATACGACCTATGATCCGCATAACCGGTACACTTTTATTGCCGATCGCTTTAACCGCCTGAACGGTTTCAAATTCGGTATCAGCAATGCCTCTTATGATGGCGAGATTCCTTGTACCAAACCGGTTAGCTTCAGGGAGTTCAAAAATGACCTGAGCGAAAAGCTGGATGATATGCATATAGAGGAATATGGTCCGTTCGATGCCGAGTCTATAGAAATGGCGGAAGCAGAAATCACCGTTGATATCGTAGAAGAATGCAATGTAGAACAACGCGGTGCGGCCACTAACAGCAACCTGCTGCAAGGCAGCAGCAACCTGTATATGGACGCCACTCAACTGCGCCTGGAAGCTACCGGCAAAACCATCAGCGCTATGCGCGTACTGTCAATAGACGGCCGCCTCATCGCCGAGCAACACAACCTGAACAGCAACCGTTATGAGCAGCACTTCAACACACCACTGGTACCCGGCATCTATGTGATCAGCCTGGAATTTGCCGATCATAGCCGCGAAAACCGTAAAATAAGTGTTCATTAAAACAGGGTGTCTACTACCCGTAGAAGCCTGCAGGTCTATACCTGCAGGTTTTTTATACCCCGTCCGCGCAATCAGGGCATAAGCCCCCCATATAAAGGCCGTCCCCGAAAAGCCTCGAACAGAGTAGGGATTATACCATAACCAGCATCTATGAAACTAACCGTTATCCCGGGGCTTATAGCCCTGCAGCTTGCTGCTGCCCTTACAGCTTCAGCACAGAATTATTATGTAAAGATCGGCGGCGATCTCGGCACCCGTGTTGCCGACCATGCCTCCTGGGAACAGGGACCTATCAACCAGGACGAAAGCCTTGAAGCCTATAACATCCAGATCAGCGGAGGCTACAATGCAGTAGGCCTGATGCGCTTTTATAGTCCCACCGGAAGTTATAGCTGGGCTACACATCACCAGTCCGGTTTACGCAACCTGGTGATGGCGCGCAGGATCCTCACGCCCACATCCGGCAATACGGTTTATGTGGCCGGAGAACAGCTTAATGCTTCCGGTCGTGTCACAGGCGCTGTTGTGCTGCAGTATGATCTGCTCAACGGCCAGCTGATCGCCGCCAAAGAATTGGCTACATTCCCCCTGGGTTACACCCTGCTCCGTGTTTTTGACGTCACCGCCGAACCCGGTTTCCCGGACAAGATGCGCATCTTATGCCTGGTACAGAACAACGGCATACAAACGGTTACGGAATTGCTTTACGATGCCGGCGCCGGTACCTATGGGATTAAAAAGTATAAGCCCGCAAACCTGGCCCCCGAAAGATACACTTCTGCCTATTATATCAAAGCCTATCACTACAGCGCTTTAAACCTCGGAGATATTGCCTTCTACGGAATGGCAAGTTTTGAAAATGAAAGCGTAGGTTATTGTTATGCGGCAAACAAATTCGAAATATACAACCTGTCGTCTGTAAAAGCTGCACTGGGCGTAACAGGCATACAGATGAACGGTTCTTATGGCGGCAACGGCCTGACCGGCAGGATCGACATGGCCTTTACCGACATGGACGGCGGCCTTTGCATACAGCAAAAAGACGACATGAACCCGGCAAACTGGACCCGTTCTTACCAGGTTCCCGACGTAAAACTTGCTTTGGGTTACGGTCGCAACGGCCATGGCACCAAGGAGGGCGGTGGTATGAATTACTTTATGGCAGCGACCTACTTATCCGATGATGTCAAGGCCACCGGCTATGTTACCAGCCTTCATTACAACACGGCAAACGGCGACCTGACTAAGCCTTACCGCTACAACATGTCCGGCATAGGGATCCAACGAGACGGCGGCTTCCCGAATACCACCTATGATCCGTACACCAACTATTCCTTTATCGCCGACCGGTTCAACCAGCTGAATGGCTTTAAACTAGGCGTAAGCAACGCTTCGACAGTGGGTAACATAGCTTGTACAGAACAAACTGCGCTTACAGAATTATCGAACAAACTGACAGAAAGAGGCGATGATATGACCGTAGAAGAATTCGGAGTCTACACTGCTACACCGATCACAATGAAACCAATAAACGACATCGAGGTGAAGATTATTGAGGAATGCAATGTAGAACAACGCGGTACTGCAACCAACGGCAACCTGCTACAGGGCGGCAGCAACCTGTATATGGATGCTACACAACTGCGCCTGGAAGCTACCGGCAAGACCATCAGCGCTATACGTGTGCTGTCGATCGACGGCCGCCTCATCGCCGAACAACACAGCCTGAACAGCAACCGCTATGAGCAGTACTTCAACACACCACTGGTACCCGGCATCTATGTGATCAGCCTGGTATATGCCGATCATAGCCGCGAAAACCGTAAAATAAGTGTTCATTAAACAGGGTGTCTACAACCCGCAAAGGCCTGCAGGTATATGCCTGCAGGCTATTTTCATACCGCTCCCGCCGGCCCCGGGCATAACACGATATGCAAAAACCGCAGGCGCAAAACGCGGCCAGGCAATATCCTGGTTACGGCAGAGGACGACGGACCGGGCTTTACCACCAAAACGGCAGGAGACACCAGGTCACTGGGCTTGCATATATCCAAGACCAGGGCTGCATCAGGACAGATTGCAGAATACCTGAAAGGCAAGAATGGCGGGGTTTATATGGTGGTACACGACCGCGTGCAGCTGGAAGTATCGGTAAGAAAAAAGGAGATCCTGGCCCGGCTGTTCGACAACCTCGGGCTTAGCTAACAAGCAGCGGGCCCGCGCATATGGAGCCATCATCATTAAAAGATAATATTATCAAATCCTGAAGCATGCCCAGGGCAAACAGGTGCATCGTAATTTGCCGGCCAAAATTTACCAGATATGCGCTTACGCGTTCTTGCTCTTTTTATTTGCGCCCTGATCAACCAGGGTTGCCACCACCGTTTGCCTGCGGCATCCACTGCCGTACCTGCCGGCGAGGTTACCACCATTGCATTCGGCTCCTGCAGCGACCAGAAACGCGCCCAGCCTTTATGGGACGATATCCGCCAACAGCAGCCCCAGGTATGGATATGGCTGGGAGACAATATCTACGGCGACTCTGAAAACATGGATACCCTTAAAGCCAAGTATGACCGGCAAAAATCGAACACAGCATACCAGGAGCTGCGCCGCGCCACGAAGATCATCGGGGTATGGGACGATCATGACTATGGGGTAAACGATGGCGGCAAGGAATACCCGATGAAAAAAGAAAGCCAGCAACTGATGCTGGACTTTCTCGACGTAGATAAAAAAGATGCATTGCGTAAACAGGAAGGCGCCTACTCGGTGCACACTTATGGCCCCAAAGGAAAACGGGTAAAGATCATCCTGCTCGATGGCCGCTACTTCCGCGACCCGCTGAAGAAAGCCGGTAAAAACAATATTCCCGATCCCGCCGGCGATATGCTGGGCGAAGCGCAATGGCGCTGGCTGGAGCAACAGCTAAGCGGATCGGATGCCGACATGCACCTGATCGGTTGTGGTATCCAGTTCCTGTCCGAAGAACATCCTTACGAGAAATGGGCCAATTTCCCCACAGCACGTAAACGTTTGCTGGACCTGTTTTCCAGGACCAAACCCAAAGGCCTGCTATTGATGAGCGGCGACCGCCATATGGCCGAGGTATCCGGCATAGACCTGCCAGGACTGGATTACAAGTTGTACGACATTACCAGCAGCGGGCTTACCCACGTATCCAAACCCCACGAAGAGCCCAACAGGTACCGTTCGGGCCCCATGGTCACCGAACTGAACTATGGCCTGATCCGTATCAACTGGCAACATCAACCCTTGTCGGCTACGGTCCAAATCAAAGGCGATAACGATGCCACCTATCTCGAGCAGACGCTGACCTTTTAAACCAGGGGGAACGGGTAGCACCAGCATTGTACTACACTTATTGCCCGTAATATAAAACCGGGGCGCCATATCTCCTGGTGCCCCGGTGTATTAAAAGCCTGTGTGGCTGCAATCGCTAGCCCGCATTAAACCGTTTCGGATAACCTTTTATGGCTACCGGTTCAAAATACGCGTCCAGCTCTGTTACGTCTGTACTCTTGTAATAAATATTCAGGGCGGCGATGAAGCGCTCCAGGTCGGGTGCTATTACATTGCGGTCTTTGTCGGCGTGCCAGAAAGCGATCAGTTGTCCCTGGTCGCCGGTAAACAAACCGGCAAGATCATAACAGGTATAATCGCCGCCGCCATTGTGTAATATGGGTATCCACTGTTCGTGCCACCAATGTTTCAATTCAAAATCCAGGTCGATCATACTGGTCAGTTCTGCGGCGGTATCCAGCGCTTCCTCCAAAGGCAGGAACATACTGTTACCGGCAAAGGCTTCATAACAATCGGCGGCCTGGCCGTTCTTCCACCGGTATAGCGCCAGCAGGTCTGCGGGCAATACCACATTGTACTGTTGCTGCAGGCTGTTCAGCGTTGCATCCGGCAAGGGCGGCTGCAGCTCCGCATAATACTCCGGTCTTAGCCGGAGCAGGTGTTGTTCGAGTTCGTTGATCACGTCGTTCATACCTGGTGCTTATATACGTGCATAAGCCGGCACATAGGCTTTATAGTAAAATACATAGGAAACCATCAGTACGGCCAGCACCACGAGCGGGAACAGGGCGTTACCGCCAAAACCATCGATTGCCCAGTGGCTGACACAAGCGGCGATAAAATCGAAGGTAAAACCAGCATAGGCCCATTCTTTAATCCTGCGGGGCACCTGCGGTATGATGAGGGCCAGGGCGCCCAGTACTTTGAAGACCACCAGCATCACGCCGAAATAATCGGGATAACCTAAATGCCGGATGCCTTCTTTTGCCAGTTCCGTCTGTGAAGTAAGCGCCGGCATTACTCCTTCGAAGAGGAAAATCAGCACGGTTGCGATCCAAAAAATTACCTTGTTCTTTTTCATGTCTATATTTGTTTGGTATAAGCAAAACCGTCCTTTTTATACGGGCCGGCAATCAAAAACAAGATAAAAAAAATTAATAAGTTCGCATACAGGATGCACATTTTAACCCGTTTTAGAACAAAATTGTGCTCATTTTTATTTATTTGCCCGGAGTGTAGGATTTTTAAAAATTGTCGCTTATCTTTGCACTCCTTCCGGAAACGGATCGTACCACAAAGAACGTATTGGATTGGTAGTTCAGTTGGTTAGAATGCCGCCCTGTCACGGCGGAGGTCGCGGGTTCGAGTCCCGTCCAGTCCGCAGAAGCTTCACAGAAATGTGAGGCTTTTTTGTGTTTATTACAATTTACATTCAAGCTCCCTCTTTGTTGTTGGTGACAACACCAACAACGGCGAAGAGTAAGTTTATATGTTTTTAAATCATGAATATACGTTCCGCTGATTATCTTAGCGGCAATATCAACCGTAAAAAAAACAAAATGGCAAACTTCAAAATCACATTACTGACCTTCCTTTTCGTTAGCACTACTCTGCTAACTTTCGGACAGAACAGTAAAATAGAGATTCCGGCTTTTAACGATAAGTATTCAAAATATGTGCAACAACTTGAAAACGGCGACTTAGACATCGATTACACAGACTTCAGAAGTAGCTTCCTGGACAGCAAACAGTTTAGTAAAAAAGGAAAAGTTTATGATAGCCTCAAGAAAGAGGTATTCACTGCAATAAAAAATAAAAATTACCAGGGAGTCCTGAACCTGACAAAGGCCATGCTCAGCATTGACTATACGAGTATGTTTGGGCACAAGTACTTACAACAGACCTACAAAATCCTCGGAGACACCGTAAATAAAAAGAAGTATCATGATATTGAATTTGGTCTTCTAAATTCCCTAACAGGAAGTGGAGATGGAAAATCTTGTGAGACGGGTTGGCACGTAACACAAATTGAAGAGGAGTATTTTATCTTAAGTATGCTGGGCGCTCAACTACAAACACAAAGCATAAGCACCGGCGGCAAAAACATGTGTGACAAAATGGTTGTCAAGACAGAGGAAGGCGAAACAAAAACTTATTTTTTTGAGGCTAACATAATTTTTGAACAGGAACGCAAATTATTTGAAAAATAAACAACCAGGAACATTCGCTTTTGCGCAAACTGACCTGCATTGAAGCATATAATACAGATCCGGAGCCTCACAATGTGAGGCTTTTTTGCTTTACGGCATTTTGACTTCGCTCCCGTGGGGTAGGAATACTTTACGCAGCGTCCCATATAGAAGGCATTGCGGGAATATCAGGAGCAGAGGAGCCTATTTTTGTTGCTCGCAGCGATGCGGCGACGTAGCGACGGGAACATCACGCTACCATTCGCAATGCGCAGCAAAAAACTCGTAGCGAGATGTGACGAGCAACACAAGAACGCTGCGCCGCTGCGAGACCTCAACAGTCTTAAAGCTGAAGGTATTACCCAGCGACCTTTCCAAAGAAAAATAAAAAAACTTCACGGAGAAATTTAGCCCGTAGCAAGACGCTATGAACAGTAGACGTTTTGTTTCTCGCAGCGATGCAACGAAGGACACACCACGCCATCCTTCATAATGCACAACAAAAAAGCCCGCAGCAAGACGCTACGAGCAGCATAGCAGCGTAAGAACGCTGCTGCGTGGGCCCTCAAGCAGGTCGGCCGATTTTCGTCGCGACGACTACTGAAAGGGACGATGCGCGTGGGCGGCAGTTTATCAGGTCGGAAGGAATACGCATTTGATGCCATTTACTCCTGTTGCCTGCCCTCCGCAGGGTCCCTTTGCAGGAGACCCTGCGGGGACATCCAAGAACGCTGCGCCGCTGCGAGATCTCAACAGTCTTCAAGCTGAAGGTATTACCCAGCGACCTTTCCAAAGAAAAATAAAAAAACTTCACGGAGAATTTGAGCCCGTAGCAGGACGCCACGAGCATCATAGCAACGCCAGAACGCTGCTGCGTGGGCCCTCAAGCAGGTCGGCCGATTTTCGTCGCGACGGCTACTGTAAGGGACGTTGCGCGTGGGCGGCAGTTTATCTGGTCGGTAGGGATACGCATTTGATACCATTTACTCCTGTTGCCTGCCCTCCGCAGGGTCCCTTTGCAGGAGACCCTGCGGGTACATCCAAGAACGTTGCGCCGCTGCGAGACGTTAAACAAACATCAAGCTGAAGGCATTGCCCGGCGGCCTTTTCAGAGTAGCATAAAGAAATTGCAAGGAGCAAAAGTTAGGTCGTCGCAGGACGCTACGACCAAATAGAGACGCCACAAACAGCGTAGTAAAAATATACGGTATCAAAAAACTGCCCGTAGCGAGACGCCACGGGCAGCATAAAGAGTATAAGCACTATCTCCAGGCAATATGCCTGTTCAAAAAACGAAACACGCCAGGATTATACAGCACCCAGGCTTTTCAGCTTGGTTTTATACTGGCTGAATTTCGAATGCACTTTCAGCGCATTCAATACCCCCTGGAAACCCACGCTCTTAGGCGCATACAACTGCGGATAGGTGAACGGATCTTCCGTGATACCAAACCACTTCAGGGTTTGCCGCGCAGCTACATCGATAAACGTAGCCACCGTCTCTATCGGGTAAGAGAAGACATAGGTATCGAGGGCCATTTTTTTATCCAGCTCCGTTACCAGTTCCAATGCATGGTTCATTTCTTCCTGGTCGTTGTTGAACTGCAGTTCCGAAGAGTTGCTGATTACCGTATTCATCAACGAACCGGCATAGTCCAGCAGATTGCCCGTTTCGTTTTCGGGTTTAAACAAGTGCCGGGCCTTATCGTCTATCTGGGGCAGCCCCAGCAGCAAGCCCAACACTTTAGGATTGATATTGCCACGCTGGTAGGGATAACTTTGTTTACTACCGGGGGCGGGTTTATCGAACACCCGTATCGGGTTGTTATTTTTCACACCGCCATCTACCCATATACCGCGCAACACGCCGGCTTCGGGTACCGTATAGGCTTCTTCATCCCAGATCTTGAATCCCTTGAAATAAACAGGGATGGACATCGACATCCTTACCGCATCTGCGATACGGATATTGGGTGTGGTTTTCTTCGAAAAATAAAAAGGCTGCCCTCTTTCCACCTGGGTGGCGCAAAGCACCAGTTCGGTGTTGAATACCTGTGCATGCTCCGCAAAAGTATAACTGAGCCAGGTTTTCTTTTTTTGCAGCGCCTCGTTCACCGCTTTGTATTTACCCGAAGCAGATACAGCAGCAGTTGCGGCCGAAATCACCTTCTTGGTAAAGAATACCGGATCCGGCAGCGAAACTTCCGGGAATGTAATAACCGGGAAAGGTTGTGGCAAATAAGGCGCCCGCTTCGGCTTGACCGTCACACTCTCGCCCGGGGGCAGGAGGGATATTGAATAAGGAGAGCGGGTGATCTGCTTTTGGGTACGTGCCACCTCGTTACCTATGCCCCGCCCCATCAGGAAATCGAGATAGTTGCGCAACACGAAGCCATGCTTCAATCCGTAGTCAACCGAAACATTCTGCATATTGGCCATCACGGTTGAAGAAGAAAGGGCTAGTGCTGTAGCTGCCTGCCCAAGCGGGTTCAGGAATAGCGGCGACAGTTTAAGTACGAGGTCCAGGTGTGTCTTCTTCATCACGCCTTTCATTTTATTCTGCCGGTAGTCACTGTTCCGGTCTACCGACCAGAAGCCGGTATACGAAGAGATACTGGGAATCAGCGCGGTCTTCTCGCTGGTATCGTCATCGCCGAAGAGATCGAGATAGCTCTTGTTCCCGGTAAGCAGGTCGTCGAGCGCACTATGTGTTTTATTGCTTTTGCCGCCGGTAGTCATCAGGTCAATGATTTCTTCCAGGCTTACCTTACAGGCGAGCAATGCACAGGCTATGGAGCCGGCCGATGTGCCGGCCATGCCTTTTATCGTATTGGTGTTGAGATAATGCCGACGCGTTTGTTCGTCGTAATACATGATACGGCCTTTGAACGCCGGGTGCAGAAACGCGATAAGGCTACCCAGGTAAGCCAGCCCACGGCCGCCCCCGCCTTCGAAGGACAGGTATTCTATATCTTCAGGTTTTATTCTTGCCATGATTCAGGGTTTATAGGGATAAGAAAGTAAAAGGGCTGCCGGTTGCAGCAGCCCTTTGTTGTTAGATACCATTGGGGTTGCAGGGCAATCCGCTTTCATCGATACCGGAGGCATCTTTTTGCAATATGGTCAGGGTCGTTGGTACGCGCACCTGCCAAGGATCACCTTCTACTATACCGATTGGCTTCTTCATCTCGTCCACCAGCGATACATAATAAGGATCGTTGATGCCCGGGGCATCGCCACCACCCCATACTGTGCCGTCTGCAGCAAAACGCAGGGCAGCCTGCTCAAAGCCTTCACGCACCGGCACGACCACGCGGGCATAACCGGCCTGCAGGAATTGCAGGAATACAGGATCGGCGTCATCGAGCTGGTAGATCTTCTTCCATTGCGCTTTACGGCTCCAGAAGTAAGGATAGAACGAATACGTCATCAGTTGCCAGTCGAAACAGTTCTCCACGAACTGTACATACTTACCATCGCGTATCGCGGTGCAGCAATCGAAGTCGGGGTATTCGCCACCGCCATAACGGTCCTGCATGGCTTCGGAAGGCACAAAGGTGCAACTGCTCAGCAGCCGTACGCTGTGTTTCTTCAGCTCGTTCTGCTCGATCTGGCGGTTGATGGCCGGGTTGGTACCGCGGATCTCGACGCCGTTACCGGATTTCACTTCAGCAATCGCATTGTTGTACTGGGCCAGCAGGGCTTCATAAGCATCCATCACCGCCTTGAACGTTTTCACTTTCCAGTTCTGCATGGTTTCAGGCAGGCAGGAACATTGTACCTCCACGTTCAGACCAAAGGCATCCATACGGCCCATAACACTTACCGGGATCATACCGGTTTCGTTGTTCAGTGCAAAGGAGGCATTCAGGGAACCATTGTTACCCACGAAGTAACCGTTATAACCTACGTTTACGGTCGACCAGGCTACATTGGAAGGATTCTTGGAACCGCCACGCACCATGCTGATATAAGCGGTCATCGCTTTATAACCGTCAGGTACGATGAGGTCGGTATAAGAAAAGGCATCGGAAGTGGTGCCATCATTGGCCACCCTGGTCTGGCTTTTACCTATGGCGACTACCTGGTAGTCGGCCGGCGGCGCAGACACGTTGGCATTGTATAAGCCTGCCCAGAAGAGGTAGTTGCCGCGGTCGATATTATCGGCCGATTTCAGCGGCGCTATACCGGGGAACTTCTGTTGAATTGCCTGGATATCGGCAATGGGATCCAGCGGCTTGGCGATGCTGACCTGGCTGGCAATCGGCGTACTCATCGCGTAGCGATGGAATGCACCCGGATCGGGCACCATGAATTCGAACATCAGCCTTCTGCCGTAGTTAACCACTTTGGCTTCGTAGATCTTGTCTACCCAACGGTAAAGTCCTACGATATGATCCGCACCACCTACATTGTTCAGGGTATGCTTGTTGATCTCTTCGAATTCTTCCAGCACCCTGTGGATCTGCTGTTCGCTTGTTTTTTGAATAACACGCTGTAAAGCACGGCTGGTAACATCCTTGGCATAGGTCGTCGCCTGGCTGTCGGATTGGGTCGAAGAATTAGACGTGGTAAAATTCGCCGTAGCCTGTACGGAAGTCACGCCATAACTACCCTGTACCGAAACCCCGATCGCCAGCGACTGGTCCTTCTGCACGACTTTACCCACCTCTTTTTCGATCTGGTAACGGTCGGTAGTAATGGTATCGCGTTCATCGGTTTTCTCCGATTCTGTAGTCAGGATGGTGGTGTCTTCCGTTTGGGAAAGCCTGCGCGTACTGCGTTCTTTGCCTTCACCCTTCAGGATGTTTTCGATATGCGCTACCTCGCCGGGTTTATAACAGATCAGAGTTTGCTCTACCCTGCGGTAATCGGCAATACCCAGCGGTTTCACACGGCAACCTTTATTGTCGTTGAATACGGTGCCGGGGTCGAAGGTTACCGGGTCTTTGATCGGCGTATCTCTGATCGGTGTCTGCTTGTCCGTAAAGTTGATGGTCTTCTGGAACAAAGCATTACCTACGAGGATCACGTCCTGGTTGAGTTTCAGGTTTTGCTGCACGGTTTTATTATGCGCCGCCAACTCATCCTGTAACTGCTGTACCACGAAAGGCACCTGTACATTCTGGGTATACTTACGTTCCTGCAAAATGTCGTTGGTCGCAGCCGCCAGCCTGCCCTTAAATTGCGGGTCGATCACACCGGTTTTCACGCTCACGGTATTCTCCTGCTGTACAGGATTACCCTGGTCGTCGAATTGCGGTATTTTAGGACCGGTGGTCGTTACCCGCACTTCTTCCACCTGCTGACCAAAGGCAGCATTCAGGTTATCGATCGCCCCTTGTATACGGGCAATCTGCGACAGGGAGGCATTTACTTTAGCCACCTGTTCATCGGTCATCAGGGTATCGTCGTAGGCCTGCTCTTCCTGCGTGTTCTCTCTTTCCAGCTTCGGCAAAGGAAACACCGAAGAAGGCAGCATCACACTGGCTTTAAGCAGGTTGTCGACCTGAGCATTTTCCCTGTTAATATTAAGTTGCTGCAGCAGGTAATCCGCGCGCAGGATGCTCATCACATATTGCATGGTTGGCGTATCGCTGCCGATAATGTTATAGGTAAACAGGTTGTCCCAGGCTACAGAAGCCAGGGGGACATTCTCCCAGGAAGGAAGACTCCGCGCATCGCCCAGCGTACGCGTAGCGATACCCATGATCTTATCTATGGTCTTTTCTTTGTCACCCAGGGCGGCTACGCCATCGATGAACTGCTGCACTGAAGGAAATTTACGCTTCCAGTTGTCTTCAGTATCAATAAAAGAGCCGGTGTTCCTGAATTGCGAGGCTTCATCCACAAGGCCGCTGAAGATGTCTTTGTTCTCTCCGCCGGCGTTTCGCCTCGCGGTCAGTTTAGCGAGGTATCCGCTGCGCATCATCTGGTATTCGGCCGTGCCCTCAGCGGGGTAAGCCAGGAAAGAAGAAGCGGTAGCAGCCGTGGAGGGCGGAGAAGCGCTTCCCGCTGCAGTAGCAGTAAGTTTGCGGGGTTCGGGGTTCCGGACGGTTACAAACCGGAACAGTTCGGTTGTGATTTTAGGGGCGTCTGCCATGGTTAGTTGTTTTATGGGATAAGGAAATCGGTGTTTAAAAATCGGCACGTCAGGGCATGCCTCATGAAGTGTTTTTATGTGGTTTCATAGTTTAAGGGGTTATAGGGATAAGAAATAAAGGCCTGGGACCGCGCTTCCTGAAGCAGTACGGATTATAGGTTGTCGTCTGTAAGGAAGTACCGGCGGGGGTTCTGGCCCTGTAGTAAAATCAAAGGTATTATGCCGGTACGCTAACAGGTGGCGTAGCAGATAATTTTTTTTATAAAGTGTAATTATTTTCCCCGGAGCAAAGCGGGCAGGACCTGCTGCACAAATACCGATCTATAGGTATGAAAACGGTTCCATCTTATAACGACTTTTGAACAGCGTCATGCATCAACAATCATCACCCTTTGAAGGCATACTGTAAATCATAAAACCATGTGGGACAAAATTCTTAAAGGCGTCATCAAAACAGGTATAGACATTGGCAGGAAAGCATACCAAAAACAGCAGTTAAACAAAAAGGCCAATGCATGTGGCCCCGTTATCGACACCATTTCCTGTGTGCTCAAAAGAAGCGGCATCTCCTTTTGGCAAGACGGCCAACTCGCCATCACCGGGGAATACCTGTTGTTTGCCGTGATCGGCCAGCAGAAAAATTTATCAGGCAGCGAGACCATTCCGCTGGCCGGCTTTTCCTATTCCAGGACTACGATAAAAACAATTTTCGGGAAGCAGGATGCAATCGAGTTCAGGCACCGGGGACTCGACTTTCAAATTACTTTTGCAAAAGGTAACCGCGCAAGGTTGGAAAAAGCACTCGCGACTGCAAGCGCATAACCCTATTTTTACAACACGCCTTGATACTACAACGCCCTGAAGCATTTGCCAGGCCCGCATTTTAAGCAAAGGAGCAGCATGCCTAACGTGGATCTTTAAATGCAGGTAAGATATACCGGGCCAGCATTTCGAAAGCCTGTTTGGCTTTAAACGAACCATAATTACCCTGGGTAAATACCACGGCAAGATTTAGCCGTTTGATAATGAAAATATACTGTCCGCCGTTACCGGATGCAAAGCTTAGTTGTTCCTCCCCTTCTTTTGTTTTGAGCACTTCCCGGTACCAATAATAACCGTAGTAGGCCGGCTGCGGTTCGGCTATTTTGCTCCTGCTTGATTTCATGAACGAAAAATCCGGGATGGCAATCCCGCATTGCGTAGACGCGGCAATCCATTCGGGGGAAATGATCTGCCTGCCCTTCCATACCCCTTTATCCCGGACCAGCTGCCCCAATCGCAGCATATCCATAGGCTTCATATAAAACGAACCTGCCGTCATGGCATTGCCGCTGGGATCTATCGTCCATTTGTAGGTACTGATACCCAACGGTTCAAACAGGTATCTACCGGCAAAGTCGGTTGCAGGCATACCGCTGACCTTACGAAGCACAGCGCCTAAAATAACAGGAGCAGCCGAAGTGTAGGCCCATACTGTTCCTGGCTTGTATTTCATGGGCAGTTGCAAGGCAAACTTCACCCAGTCCCGGCTTTGCTCCATAACCTCTTCACAGTCTTTAGTTCCGTTGAACTCCTCGCAATCGAAACCCGCTTTCATCTCCAGTAAATCTTTAAGCGTCATGAGTCGTTTAAGCGAATCTGTTTCCAGGAATGGATATTCCGGAAAAAACTCAGCCACGCTTTGATTCACATCTTTGATCAGGCCCTTATCAATGGCGATTCCGACAAGCAGGCTCGTAACCGATTTAAAAGCAGAACGCGTATCGTGCAAGGAGTCCCGGGTAAAACCATTGAAATATTGCTCGTAAACCAACTGGTCGCCTGCAGCAATGAGTACCCCATGAACAGCCGGGTAACGGCCGCCCGAAATGGCGTCTGTCAATTGCAACAGCGGACCGGGCGTATCGGTCTGGCACAGCGCCCTGGCGGCAAACAGGCATAAAGCGGCAACAAAGAACAGGTGTTTCATAAATGAGCTATTAAAGCGACTTTGCGGTTGCATCGACGAGTACCGGACAGGCACGGCCCCAAAGATCAACTTAGTTCCGGAGAAGTGGGCACTTTTCTTTTGGGCCTCGATGTTATACTCCGGGTATTCAAAAATCTGCCCCTGGCCGTAGTGTCCAACACGACCAGGGGCTATGAAAATGATATCCATCAGAAAAACACCAACAATAAATTTATCAGCGACAAGCACTTGTTTCCGCTTTGGGTTTATAACCCGCAATGCTTATATTCGTTATTCTATCATCATTACCAGGCATGCAATATACCCGCGAACAGGTGCTCCATATGGCGCCTGACGATGCCTCGGCCAAGGCAGGACAACAATTGGCCAATAGTTCAAAATGGACCGTAAAATGTATCAGCGACACGGCACTTTGGGGCGACTGCCAGGGCAGCGGAAAGAACCCCTACAAAACCATTGTAGACCTTACGAATATCGCTTTTAAATGCTCCTGCCCGAGCCGGAAATTCCCTTGCAAACACGGCATCGGGCTCATGTTGCTCTACACGCAACAAGCCGATGTATTCAGCACCGCAACGGATATACCGGAGCATGTAACCGAATGGCTGGCCAAAAGACAGGAAAAAGAAGTAGCCAAAGAACAAAAAGAGGCGAAACCGGTAGATGCTGCGGCACAGGCCAAACGTGCCACAGCGCGTAAAAAAAAGGTAGATGCCGGCATTGGGGAGCTACGCATATGGATCAGGGATGTAGTACGGGCAGGCATTATGAATATACCCCAGCAAAGCCACCAGTTCTACCTGAACATAACCGCCCGCATGGTCGATGCGCAGGCCGGCGGCCTCGCCGCACAACTGCGGCAGATCAATACCATTAACTTTTATACGGAAGGATGGCAACGTATGCTACTCCGGAGACTGGCCGCGCTCTATCTGATTACCGAAGCCTATCAACGCATCGACGATCTTCCGGAGGCCATGGCTCAGGAACTGCAAACCCTAATCGGCTGGACCACCGCGAAGGAAGAAGTGCTGCAAAGCCAACCCGTATCCGGCACCTGGGCGGTACTATCCGTTACTATGGAAGAAGAGGGCAATATCGTTACCGAACGCAGCTGGCTGTATAACAAAAGCGACGGGCGATTTGCCCTGTTGCTGAATTTCTATGCCGGCAACCAGGTCCCGCAGGCGCTCCTGGTGCCGGGCGCCCATATAACGGCCGATGTTGTCTATTTTCCCGGCATCCATCCCTTACGGGCATTAATAAAAGAGCAACACAGCTTACCGCACAGCCATATCGATATCACAGCCGGGCATTCCCTGCGCTCCATGTATCACGAACTTTCCGCCGGCTTAACGGAAAACCCGTTTAAGGAACAAGTCCCTTTTGTACTGAACGAAGTGTATATACATGTTACAGAAGCGACCTGGCTGTTGTCTGACGGGGATAATGATGGCATCGCCCTCTCCAATACCACTGAGACATGCTGGCAGATGCTGGCCTTTACCAAAGGTAAAACCTGCTCCTGCTTTGGTGTCTATGAAAGAGACCACTTCCAGATCCTTAGCCTTTGGGCAGACCATAAAACGTATTTTGTAAAATGATAACGGACGAAATCATAAAAGCAGCACTGCTGGGCACCGACAAATATATGCCTGAGCCCTCCGTATTATTGCAGGAGACAGGCGCCAAAATTGCCGCCTTACCTACAGATAAAGAGGATCGCCTGCTTAAACTGGCGATTACTACATTATGGTACGAAGAGGCAGGCCGCATACCCCTGAAAGTTGCAAACAGACTTCCCGAATGCCCGCCGGAAACAAACCCGGAGGCTTCTGAAAAACGATGCAGCCTTGTGCGCTCGGCACTGCTGGCCAAAGAGGATGCCTGGCTGGCCTACCTGGTTTATACGATAGCGAAAGCAGGGGAAGTACTATCCTCCGACCTGGTTCCTTTAATCCTGGATAAAGCGCTAAGCAACAGGAAAACGGCGCCGGTCCTTATTAAGATCTGCGGACAAGCCGGGCAATGGTTATGCGGGCTGAACACCCAATGGCAGATCTTTTTCCGCGAAGAAGAAGAGAACACCTGGGAAACCGGCCATATAGACCAGCGTAAGGAATACCTGAAAAACCTCAGGCAGGCCGATCCCGCAATGGCCGTAACGCTATTGGAGCAGACCTTTGCCAGCGAAAATGCCGCTACGCGCCTGGCTTTCCTGGAACTATTATCAGACCAGCTATCCCCGGCCGACGAGGCCTTCCTGCAAAGTTTATCCAAAGACAAAAGTCAGAAAGTAAAGGAAACCGCAACTGCATTCCTCCGCAGGATACAAGGTTCAGCGCTCAATAAGCGATACCTGGAATATGCGCTGAACGTGATCCATATTAAAGAAGAGCGGCATTTACTGGTCTATAAAAAGAAAATACTGGAGCTCGATGCCGGGGTCCAACCCGACGAAGAGCTGTTCAAAACCGGCATCGACAAAATAAGCCGGAACAAGGGTGTACCTGATTATATCTATATCCTGGGCCAGGTGCTGCAGGAGATAGACCCTGCGATACTGGCCGGCAGGCTGGACATCACGGATGCTGAGCTGATCGCATTATTGTTAGCGCATAAGGAGGCCAAACACCTGCTTATGTTCCTTTCCTCCGCAGCAACAACATTCCGCAACAAAGCCTGGGCCCTGGCCTTGCTCCCGCAACCCGGCATACAGGACATCAGCCTGCTGGATGCCTTGCAGCCAGCGGAACGCCCCGATTTCTACGGACAATTTATAGATCATAACCTGCCGCAATTATTAACCTATATCCTGGATGATGACTACAGCACGCTCTCCCTGCCCTTATCGGAAGCCTTGCTGCAATTCCTGTCCAGGAATCCCTACCAGGTAACACAACCCATCTATCAACGACTGGCCCTGCATTTACCGGCACAAGCAAAACCCATGCTGGAAAACTTTGTACAGGATAGCCGCGAAGATTATCAAACCCGTTATTTCAGAACCCAGGCGCTGGAGATGCTCCGTATTATCGACCTTAAAAACAACCTTCATTAAAACATTTGTATGTCAGCAACCATTTTACGTCATTCAGCAGAACAACAATTTGCCCAGGAAATAGAAGAGCTCCAGAAACAGGACAAGCAAACCCGGCCGGTTAACTGGCTCCTGTCGCCGCAGGCCGTAGTCACCTACCTGATGGGCGGCACCCTGGACAATGGCTTTGCCATTAGCCCCAAATATATCGGCAACCGGCGGCTTATGGAGATAGCCGTGGCTACACTTACCACCGACCGCGCCCTGCTCCTGTATGGCTTACCCGGCACCGCCAAATCCTGGGTATCGGAACATATCAGCGCGGCGATATCCGGCAATTCGGCACTGGTTATCCAGGGTACTGCCGGCACCAGCGAGGAAGCGGTAAGGTACGGATGGAATTATGCACAACTGTTAGCCGCAGGCCCCTCGAAGGAAGCCATCGTAGAAACGCCGGTAATGCGCGGCATGCAGGAAGGCAAGATCGTAAGGATCGAAGAACTGACCCGTATCGGGTCTGATGTACAGGATACCCTGATCACCATTTTATCTGAAAAAATGCTGCCCATCCCGGAACTGAACACACAGATACAGGCGATACAGGGCTTTAATATCATCGCCACCGCCAACAACCGCGACAAAGGCGTCAACGACCTGTCCAGCGCATTGAAGCGCAGGTTCAACACCGTTATCCTGCCGGTTCCGGCCACGATGGATGAAGAAGTGGAGATCGTACAACAACGTGTAGCCAGCTTCAGCAAAGGCATAGCGCTGCCCATCGAAAAACCGATCCTGGAAGAAATCAACCGGGTGGTAACCATTTTCAGGGAGTTGAGAAACGGCGTATCGGCCGATGGCAAAACAAAATTAAAATCGCCCTCCGGTACCTTGAGCACCGCCGAAGCCATATCCGTAATGAACAGCGGCCTGTCGCTCGCTTACCACTTTGGCGACAACAGCCTTAAAGCCGACGACCTGGCCAGTGGCCTGATCGGCGCAGTTATTAAAGACCCGGTGCAGGACAAAATCGTATTCCAGGAGTATATGGAAACGGTATTGAAACAACGCGAGGGATGGAAAGACATCTACAGGGCATGCCGGGATATTGTCTGATACCGTATCCTTGTTTTGAGCCTGTAACTGTTTAAACTTTCAAAGAAATGTCCCTTCACCTTCTTGGAATCAGGCATCATGGTCCCGGGTCGTCCAGGCATATACTGGATGCGCTCGAAGCGACCAGGCCGGATATTATACTTATCGAAGGCCCGCCGGAAGGCGAGGCCATGCTTCCCTGGGTCGCACATGCCGACATGAAGCCACCCGTGGCCCTACTGGCTTACGTTCCGGACAACCCGCAACAGGCGGTCTTCTACCCCTTTGCCACCTTCAGCCCGGAATGGAACGCGATCCAATATGCCCTGGAACACAAGATCCCGGCACGATTCATAGACATGCCGCTTACCCATAGCCTGGCACAAAAGGAAACGCCTGCTGCGGATCCGGCAACGACTATCGATAGCGAAGCCGGACAACCGGCAACACCGCCTGCTATCAAACGCAACCCCATTGCCTACCTCGCGGAGATCGCCGGGTTTGATGACGCAGAGGAATGGTGGGAACACCAGTTTGAAATTGCGCATCATGCTACGGATGTCTTCAAAGCGATAGAACAGGCAATGGGCGCCTTACGGGACAGTCTGCCGCAGGAGCGGGATGATAACGAAGCCCGGCGCGAAGCCTTTATGCGCAGGGCCGTCCGGCTGGCACAAAAGGAAATGTATGCCGAGATCGTTGTGGTTTGCGGCGCCTGGCACGTACCGGCATTAAGCAATATGCCCTCCCAGAAAGAGGATGATGCGCTTTTAAAAAACCTGCCCAAAGTAAAAGTTGAAACCACCTGGATACCCTGGACCAATGACCGCCTGTCGCTGGCAAGCGGTTATGGCGCAGGACTGGAATCACCGGGCTGGTACAGCCATGCCTGGCAGCATCCGCAGGATAACGGCGCATTATGGTTATCGCATACCGCACGCGTATTCCGCGATCACAAGATCGACATTTCCGCTGCACATATTATCGAATCGGTACGCCTGGCGAACGCCCTGGCCGGACTGAGAATATTGCCCAGGCCGGGTTTAAAAGAATTTACAGAAGCAACGCTGGCAGTAATGTGTATGGGCGACCCCATTTTTATGCGCCTCATACACCGCGAACTAATCGTTGGCAAAACCCTGGGGCAAATCCCCGAAGGCACACCGCAGGTACCCCTTCAGAAAAACCTGGAACAGCTTATCAAAAAGCTGCGTTTGAAAATCAGCGACCAGGAAAAAACACTTACACTGGATCTGCGCGAAGAAAACGACCTGGCCAGGAGTATCCTGTTACACCGGCTCGTTGTACTGGACATAGACTGGGCCAGCCTGCAACGCAGCAACAGCAAGGGTACGTTTAAAGAAGAATGGTCACTATGCTGGTCGCCGGAGCTAACGATCAAATTGCTGGAAAAAGCCCCCTGGGGTACCACGATCGAAGAAGCCGCAGGCAACTACCTGCAACACCAGGCTGCCGGCTGTACCCGCCTGGATGAGATTACGGCATTGGTCCATAAAACGCTGCCCGCTGATCTGCGCCATGCCGTACAGTTTACCATGAAACGTATGGATGAGCTGGCAGCCGGCACCACCGATATCAGCGTACTGATGGATGCCTTTATCCCGCTGGTACAGGTAAGCCGTTACGGCAATGTGCGCAAAACCGATCTGGATACCATCGCGCTGATCATCACAACCGTATTTTACAGGATCGCAGCCGGACTGCCGCCAAGTTGCGCCGGCATCAATGAGGACCAGGCTGCAGCGCTTGCGGAACAGATCAAAAATGTGCAGCAGGCCATCCTGTTGCTGGATGATGAAGAGCTAAAAAATACCTGGACCGGCACGATCACAAAGATCACAGGATCCGCACAGGCCGCTGCTGTTATACAGGGTTGCTGCTGCAAAATATTGTACGATACCCGGGTGCTCGGCAGTGAAGCCACAGCGCTAGAATTTTCGAAAGCCTTATCGGTAAACAACAACCCCGATTTTTCGGCCGGCTGGCTGGAAGGGTTCCTGAAAGATGCCGCCACGGTATTGATCCTGGACGACAACATCTGGCATATCGTCAATACCTGGTTATCGGACCTGGCCGAAGCCGATTTTATCCGGATCATTCCTTTGCTGCGCCGTACATTTTCGATGTATACGCAGGTGGAGAAACGCAAAATAGCGCAGCGTGTGGGACAAGGCCAACCGCAAGCCAGGCTTGCGTTGCAGGATACCGGTATAGACCAGGAACGGGCAAACCGTGTGCTTCCGGTGCTGGAAAAGCTATTGGGTTTATAATAAAAAAAATTATGGATAATAACGATATCGCCAAACGTTGGCGCATGGTGCTGGGACGGGAAACCCATGAAGAGTTGCCGGTTTCGTTTACGAAAGAAGAAACAGGTATCGACAAAACACTCGAGGCTTTATACAACACGGAAAGAAAAGGCGGGCTGGGCGCATCCTCGCCCAATGTCGCGCGTTGGCTGGGCGATATCAGGACCTATTTCCCGGCATCGGTAGTGCAGGTAATGCAGCAGGATGCGCTGAAGCGGCTTAATTTAACGGCCATGCTTACCGAGCCCGAGATGCTGGAGACCGTGGTGCCCGACATACACCTGGTTGCCAACCTGATGTCGCTCGGGCAACTGATACCCGAAAAGACAAAAGCAACGGCCAGGCAGGTCGTAAAAAAGGTGGTCGACGAATTGATGCAAAAGCTCTCAGGCCCTACCCAACAGGCCATTGCGGGCATGCTGAACCGTGCTGCCAGGAATACACGTCCGCGGCACAACGAGATCAACTGGAGCGAGACCATCCGGAGAAACCTCAAACACTACCAGCCGGAGTACAAGACGATTATTCCTGAAGTAAAAATCGGCTATGGACGGAAGCGCAAGGCGATGAAGGATGTCGTGCTTTGTATCGATCAAAGCGGGTCTATGGGCACCTCGGTAATCTACTCCGGTATTTTTGGTGCGGTTATGGCATCGATTCCTGCGGTAAGCACGAAAATGGTCGTATTCGATACTGCGGTCGTCGATCTTACAGAAGAGCTGCAAGACCCGGTGGACCTGCTGTTTGGCGTACAACTGGGCGGCGGTACCGATATACACAAAGCCCTGAGTTATTGCCAGCAATTGGTAACCCGGCCACTGGATACTGTACTGGTACTGATCAGCGACCTGTATGAAGGAGGTAACGAAAGCGAAATGCGTAAGAAGGCGGTACAGCTGGTAAGCAGCGGCGTAGACGTTATAGCGCTGCTGGCGTTAAATGACGAAGGCGCGCCTTATTACGATCATCAGAACGCCGACTTTTTTGCCTCGATCGGCATCCCGGTATTTGCCTGTACGCCCGACAAGTTTCCCGAACTGATGGCTGCGGCATTAAGCAAACAAGACATCGCTACCTGGGCCGGCGCCCAGGATATTAAAATGCAAACGACGCGTTGAGCGG
Organism: Taibaiella chishuiensis; assembly: GCF_003014535.1. GTDB lineage: Bacteria > Bacteroidota > Bacteroidia > Chitinophagales > Chitinophagaceae > Taibaiella > Taibaiella chishuiensis. The sequence goes on from NZ_PYGD01000011.1 coordinate 119,641, forward strand.
TACCGGTATAAAGTTTATGTCCTGTTCGTAGCGAGGCGCTGCGAGCAGAATGGGCAACGACATGTCATGAATGAGCTGAATTGTTACGAACTACTGCCACCAAAATAAAAAGCGTTAACAGGAGCAACAACAAAACTAAACCAGGCTGCCATGGTTACGGCGTCATTAATATTTTCAATCGCATTAGTACCTTCCTGATAGTTCCAATAGACTTGTGAGATAATAAATAATACAATCACATTAAAAAGGAGTGTACAACAAATGGCAAGCGTAAACCGGCGCTTACCCGCCTGTAGCGTTTTAGCCGGGGGGAAGGGACGGATAAACCAAAAAGCCAGGACACCACTCAAATATGGGAAGTAGAGATTACGAACAGGGCGCCATGCCGCCACACGATCATCGCTTAATAAAAACGGGATACCATCTCCGTTTTTGAAATAAAAAAAAGACTCAACTAGGCACAGGCACAGCACAAAAGATGCCAGCCAGACAATAGTTAGTATCCATTTTTTCTTCATACCTATTTTTTTTTCGGATAAAGTTTATCCAATTTAGCCTTGATATCATTCAAAAGAAGATTACTGAAATAAGCCCCGGAATATTGGCCTTTGAATAGAGACCAGGGCCCAGCGGCTCCACGTTGAAAAAGCGTTGTCACGGTAGTGATGTTCATACGCTTCGTACCGTCCAATATGTCCTTTTGATAAAGAACTTTATATTGTAACGCATAATAGCGATCCGCGGGCATGGACATGGTTTTATTAGATTCATTATAGGCCTTTAGCTTCTCGCGATCCATAGCAACAGTATCTGTAAAATACCATCGTCCCATTTCCAACAATGCATTCTTACCATTAGGATCATAATTCAAAACGCTGTACTGATTCTCCTGTAGTACAGAAAATAAAATGTCTGTCATCGCTTTTCTTTCCAGGTCAAATGGGATGACATTCACGTTCATTCCTCCCCCTGCGCCAGCTCCCTGGTACTTGTAATAAAACGACAACCTTACTTCAGCGTCATTATATTCTGCACTATCCCGTATATCCTGGGCCAGAACAGAAGACCACCAAAAGAAAGGATAACACAGCAGGGACATTAAGATATTTTTTTTCATAGAAGCGAAAATGAGTTAGATAATCTGTCAGAAAAATTTCTTCCTATGTCTTCTAAAAACTTCTTCCTCATCACTTTCTTTTTGACCTTGTACTTATATTCCTTGTAGCAATAGGAGAACACTTCCTTGGCAGCGGCAACTCTTTCGGCGTTCCCGGGATAATTATTTTCTCCCTCGCTGCCATACCGGCTAAAAGTCAGTTCATAACCTTTATTAAAAAAGATCAGGTAACCTAAATAGGTTTCCGCATCGTCTTTGCGGAGATTGTACATATAGACGTACCGGGGCTGAGTATAACCAAAGGGAACGGCAAGTGGATCGTAACTATAGGGACTAAACTTAATTCTTGTTACGGCCAGCGCCATATATGGCTCCGATAATAAAAAGGTAGCAAACCGGTCGGCATCAAGTTCATTCTGTTTGAATAAGGTGGTATCGAAATGCTCCGCGGGTTTAACGGTTTTAAAAACAGTATGCCCTAATTCATGTGCCAGCACAAACAGTAAAGAGCCCCAATACTGATCTTCTATTGTTTTGATCAGGCTTGCCAGGTCTGCGAATTGGAAATACCCCGTGCTAAATCCCAAAAAATCCTCCCAAGAGGTCAACATATCAAAGAAGGTTGGCTGTACAAACTGCGACAGCTCATCTCGCTTCGACTTTAATATACCGAGGATATCGCGCTCTGTCAAGGTATCAATCACAGATCGGCCAGTCGAATCCTTTAGCATTTCCTTCAGCCCGTAACCGAGACTTGCATGAAAGTTTCCCTCCAGAAGCGCATAGTCGATATTCATCTGTACGCTGTTATCATTTAAAAATTCTGTATAAGCCCCACCGGTACCATTCGTCATGTTTAATAAGATATCAGGAACCCTGGGCATATCGACCTTAAAATACTTTGTAAATTCACTCTTTCTCGACCTGTAATGCTTTTGAATCTTATCCAACATTTTTTGCGTTATCTGTTTCAGCCATTCTTTTTGTTTGGCACTCAGACTTAAAGCATTAGGATTGGGTTTATCCTTATAATATACTGCTTCATCGCGGATGAAAACATCGGCCGCCTGGTATAAAAAGGAGTTATCAACTCTTCTTTTCAGTTCACTGACCGACAAACCAACCTCATCCTGAGAAAACGCTCTGGTAGCCATTAAAGCCAATATCACAAAGATGATTCGTGTGAATATTGTTTTAGAAAGACTTAAATAAGCAATTTCTTTATTCATAAAAACGAATTTATTATTACCAATAAAACCAATAGGCCATACAGCAAAATATTCACCCGCTACAATGGTTTTATCAATACTGATAAAAATTAAAAATAGCCATAAGCCCAACCACGCTTTACCCTTAAAACCGATTCCCTCACCCCAATATTGCCTTCAGCAGCAAACAGGTGAGTACAACAAGCACAATACCGAATACCAGGTACAATAAGGGCTTCCAAAAATGCCTTCGTCCCATATCCAGTTTACGCATGCGCATATCGACCAGCAAAGCCAGGAGCAGCGAGCCCGTGGCCAATACCCACTTGAAAACCTGTACATACCGGAACAGGCAACACTCGAAATCCTTATCGTTTATGGCCCGGCTTAAAAGCTGGTTTTCGCCCCAGTCAGACAACATATAACCGGCAGTCATAAACAGCAGGAGGTAAAACCAAAATGGCGCACCAATCACGACAAGCGTAACTGCCGCCGTTTGCTTTTGTTGCAGTACCAGGGTTCGCTGCGCGCGCAAACCGAACGCATATGCCAACAGGAACAAACCGAAGAACAACACGAAGCAATTATCGTATTGCAGCATATGGCGGAATTTATCCTGCTGTGCCGGTTCCATCCCGATGAAGTAATCCCGGAACGCCGCAACAGAGCAGTATACCAATGCCCCGCCCTTGCTGCCCAGCTGCAGGTAGGCCATAATACCGAACAGCATGGACGACAATAAAAAACAAATCCGTTGTATTATTTGCGTGATCATAATTTAGCCCTCTCTGTTTTATAGGTGTTCCAGTCAAAACGTTCCAGGTATTGCAGCGCAGCCTCTACGCCTTTCATAAAAAGTGCATCCTTCTGTTCGGTGGTTAAATCAAAATTCAGCCAGTTAACCTTGGTCTGGTAGGCCTTGATCTCTGCGATACAGAACCTTTTGTAAAAAGGGTTAGCTGCAATGAACGAACTATCTTCGTTGCCGCGGAGTGTATTGATGATGCTGCCCACAAAATAACCAAGCGACATCCGCTGCGTTACCTTGTAGGCGGAAGTAGGTTTTTCATCCATAATCCTTACACCCATTACCGGTAAACGCGGCGATTGGATTTTGGCTTCATGAAAAAGATTGATCGGAAAATTGGATAAGGACCCACCGTCTATCAAAATGCCCTTATCCTCCACCTCGTTGGCGCCGATGCCTTTTACCCGCCACCATTTCTTTTTCAGCACCTTGCTGATCAAGGTGCCCGGTTTATCTTTTTCGGGTTTATCGGGAAAAAACTGCGGCTCAAAAAACAAAGGAATGGCCATGGAGGCGCGCACAAATGCTGCCGGGTTTACCGGTCTTACCTCCTGGAAATACAGGTAGGCATCTTTAGGCAGGATCACCTTGCACTTGTTGGCAATATCTGTGGCGACCAGCGATATATCGTACCTGATTTTATAATAGTTGGCATTCAGTGTATTCGTAACCGGGTTAGTCTGCCCGGCGCCGGGGCGCAAGGACAGGAATATTTTATCCGGGTTGGGCAAAGGATCGTCGGAATAAAGCCATGCCGAATATAAGCCCGAAACAGGGTCAAGCTTAAAAGTACCGCTGCCTTTGGCTTTTCCATAAAGCTCTTTGGTAGCGGTTACCCCAAAACCAGCCAGTTCCTCTTCTACAAATTCTGTAAACTTACGACCCGGGTTGATCCCGAAATTGTACCGGCTGAGCCGGGCCAGTAAACTGACCAGGACTACCGTCGAAACAATAAAAAGGCATAAGACCAGGAGATACATCACCAGGCCTTCCTTGCCCAGGATGCTGATCAGCGGCAAGGGCAAGAGCACCATAACCAGCAGTGCGATAAACGAGACCGCAAGATTGGAAAGCAGGCCCATACCTTTACCCAACGAAAAGATCAGCCAGCGCACGACCTTCTTTTTAGCATCCACAAAACTTTTCATATTGAACCGCTTGTCATCGGTCATCATATCATAGAGTTCGGGCGTTTTGGGATCATCTTTCTTCCCGATAGCCGCGAGAAACATGGTATTGATAGCGCCCGCGCTTGTTCCGGCCAGCCTTAAAAACCGGATACCTAAATACTCCAGTACAAACACAAAGCCCACCAGCGAGATGCCCAGTGTACCACCGCCCTCCTGGACCAGGTGCACCCATTGCAATTCGTCGCCATCAACGGTTGGTGTAATGACATCGGAATACTGCTTCTTTTGGTTTTTCAGCTTTTTCAATCGTTCCGTTGCCTTAGGCGGCCCATCCTGGAGCGTGAGTTTCTTTTGCGCAGCTATCTGCTCCCGCTGCTTTTGCTGTTGCGCTTCGATGCGCCCGAGATCTGCGAGTATCTTGTCGAAAGCAACATTAACAGGTTTACTTCCTTTGACATTATTTTTATCCATAGTGATTATTTTATAAACCCTGCGCGGACAGGACTTCCAAGCCGTATTTAAGACGCACAGGCTATTTCGCCCTGGAAGCGGCCTGCATTTTTTCTTTTTGTTTTATCGCTGCCCTGCCTTCCATAATTAAATAATAACCCGGGTTATGTTCCAGGTATTGGATCCTGATGTCATGAAAGAAATCGCTGTTTAGCCGCTGCAGGGCTACACGCTCCCCTTGCTGCAACCGGATGTTATGCGTCGACGGCTTTTTGCTGTTGACGACAACAACATTGAGATACCCGCCCGAAGCCTGCACCGTTACACTGTAATCTTTTACCAGGTCGGAAGTATAGACCTGGCGGATGTCGATATATTGCAACACATGGGTCCTGTTGATATTTTCGGTGTATATCGCGTCCTTTAGGGTAGCAGCATTTTCAGGCGGATGAGCGGCGGTATCGAAATCGGGCACCGTAATGATCCTGACCCGCAGATCGCCGTTAAGAAAATAGACGGTATCCCGCTGCCCATAAGCCTTACCGGCAAACAGGCACGAAAAGAACAGACCAACCAGGATTGCGCCAACTTGCTTATTCATAGGAAGCTGCTTTAAATGAAGGAATTGGTTGCGGCGTGGTAAGTTTTATTAAAAACACCATTACCCTCCAGGTTCTTTATACTTTTTTTGAGCGTTGCGATCCGGTCGGCATAGTTCACCTCACCGATAGAACAGAGATTGAGATAGGCTTTTTCATAATTACCTTTCGTATCCAATGCACTGGCAATACGGTCATACCGGGCGCGCCCCTGGTGCAATATATCGCAGACCATAAAGCATACCTTGGCCGGGTAACCGTCGAGCCCCAGTCTTTTGTGGTATTTCACCATATTGGACTTATACAGCCCGATCGACTCTTCCACCTGTATTTTGCGATGGGCGCTGTCGTTGGTCGCCCAATGGATCATCCGGGCCGAACAGATCAGTTCCTGTTGCTCGACTTCACTTAAGCCGGGGTTCAGGTATTTCATCAGGGGCTGCGTGGAGGTATCGGATTCCAGCTGCGTTTTTGCGCCATTGTCCGCCAGGTAAAAGATCCGCCCATCGATCAGCTTCAACCTTGGGAAATAATCGGCGGCATTAGCCAGCGCCAACAGGCTGCGCAGGAAAATCACGAAGTCGCCATTGGGCACATGTGCCGCAAATTGCATAAACCCGAAAGTAAAGTAAGCCCTGTCATAGGTGTTCAGACAAATGAAGGATGCGCCGCTTTCTGCGAGCGCCGTGGGCTCTATAAACATGGCCCAGAAACCAAACTGGGCTTCGTAATCTGCGCCTTTATAACGCAGGTCGGTCTTTTGCGCCGAATTATATAACCCGTATGCATCCTGCTCTTTGTAATAGGTTTTGTAACCGACAAAGAACTCGTTCTCCCCGGAGCCCGAAAGCTTTGCATAATAGGCCGTCTTACCTTTTTCGGTAACAGTACTCCTTATTTTGAAATCGTATGCCATAGGTATTTTATTTCAGGTTTTCAATAATGGATATAAAGGGATTGGCCGTACGTTGTTTAACAAAGCCATTTTTGTCGAGTCGTATTTCCTTTACCCGGATCGAGTCTCCTTCATTACCGCCGATGGTGAGCGCATATTTTCCTTTATTATCTTCACCGACTTCGATAACGATCGCCGAATGCGATTCGTAACCCTCATGGGCTTTAGCATATGCATAGGTAAAGGTGTTGCCGCCACGATTGTTGTGCAGGATATCGCCCAGTTTAGGCGCATATTCGGTGATCTGCCTTCCCCTGAATACCCCTCTATTTTGCTGTGCATTGGCAATGGCGGCATACACGAATTTGGAATGACTTTGTGCAAACCGGAACTCTTCGGCCGTAGCGCCGGCCTGCTTCAGGCACCAAGAAACAAAAACCGCCGACCAGGGTACTGCTACACAACTGGTAAACGTGAAGCCCAGCCCCGTCCAGTATTGCTGTATCTGCTTGCAGAGTTTGGATTCTGCCTCATCCATATTCTTATGCAACGCGTATTGCTGTTGCGTTATGTCCACTAATTTTTTTGCAAAAGCTGTTGTAGCCATGAGATAAGTTTTAGGGGTTTTGAACAACGCCTCGGCCAACCCAAAGGGATAAACGGGCGCTTTGTTATTGTAAAAATATTACTACGCTTTTGAATATAAAACCGTATTTATACGCATTTTTATCTCATTATTAATACTTAACTTATTCCTGTTTATCCACAATTATACTGCATACAGAACGGCACAACCGGCCATAGGCAGGTCAGCGACAGCAACACGGAATAGGTAGAACAAAGCATTGCTCCTGCCATACAGCACAAAAGCCTCACTATAAAAGTGAGGCTTCCGGGTATTACGATACAGGTATCTTTACCTTACTATTCCTGTACGGCCAGGCCCCTGGTGCTCCTGGCAGCCAGCAGCACACTGACCAGCAATAAGACAGCGCCAAGAATAAACGGCGCTTCGGGAAAGTAAACAGCTCCACCCGGCCGGGTAAAATAGGAAAAGGTATAGGTCATCACCAGCGGACCGACAATCTGCGTGAGACTAAGGAGACTGGTAAGCGCTCCCTGTAACTCGCCCTGTTCGTTGGCCGGCACCTGGTTGGACATAATGCCCCGCAGGGCCGGTTCGCAAATACCGCCCAGGCAATAAGGGATCATAAATACAAACAGCATCCAGCTCTGCGTTGCAAAGGCAACCAGGATCAGGCCGGCAAAATACAACAACAGGCCGCTGAGCATTGCATTCTTCTTACCGATGCTGGGGATAATCACCCGCACCAATCCACCACTGACAATCACCACGGTAATGCCGATAAACATAAGCGACATGCCTACCCACTGTTCGTTCCAGTTAAACTTCATCATGGTATAAAATACCCAGGTGGTGTGTATGGCAAAACTGGAAATATAAGACAGGAGCAAGGTTATCACCAGGCCGGCTATAACGGGGTAACGTCGCAGGTAGATCAGCGAACCGATGGGGTTGGCCCGGCGCAGGTCAAACTTCCTGCGGTTCTCCCTGGGCAGGGATTCGGGCAGGATAAAGAGACCGTAGATAAAATTCAGGAAGGTCAATGCAGCAGAAGCGATAAAGGGTGCACGCAGGCCCCATTGGCTGAGCAGTGCGCCCAGGCCGGGTCCGATAATCAAACCCAGGCCGAAAGCGGCGCCAACCAGGCCGAAATTCTGCGCCCGCTTCTCGGGACTGCTGATATCGGCAATATAAGCCGTAGCGGTAGCCATACTGGCGCCGGTAATACCGGCTACGATACGCCCGACGAACAACAGGTTAATATCCGTAACGAAAGCCATGAACACATAGTCCAGTCCGAAACCCAGCATGGACAGCAGGAGCACGGGCCGCCTGCCATACTTATCACTCAGGCCGCCGATTAAAGGAGAGCATATAAACTGCGCGGCGGCATAGGCAAAGGTAAGCCAGCCGCTGTAACGCGCCGCATCGCTCAAACCCTTACCGGTAAGGTGTTCGATCAGCTTGGGCATGACCGGCAATATGATACCCAGGCCGATCACATCCAGTAAAAGGGTAACAAAAATAAAGCCTAAGGCTGCACTTCTTTTTGCACTCATAACAACAATCTTATTTAATCAGGGATAAACGGCAGGATCGCGGGAACAACGGCCCCTTGCCATTGTTCCCGGCCCAACCGGGAAAGTAGTACCACCGGAACAGCGTTTAATCTTCGAGCAATACGCCGGTATTCAGTTCTTTGACCCGTTGCAGGAAATACCCGGCTACAGCCATATCGAATATAGCCATGCCCATCGGGTTGAACATGATTACCTGCTCAGCCACATCGGCGCCAAACAAGCCGCCGCAAATAACATCGGCGATCGTGTGTACATCCGATTCCTGCAGCCCTTCGTTTTTATGCATCATTTCGATGTCGGTATTTTCGCGGCAGATCTCTTCCCAGTCATCGACTACCATAGTATCTACAAACTGCAGGAACGAAGACTCGTAATCACGCAGCGAAACATTTAAATGCAGCGAAGGCTTCAACGGTTTTTTACCGATATAACGATGATCGGATACCGTACAGGTCATAAACACATCGGACTGATCAAAAACTTCTTCCCAGCCGGCAGCATACTCGATACGGGGATCGGCGCCATACTGCTCATACAGGTTATTTCTCAGGTCGTATACCACTACCTTTTCGATGTGATCGGCGAAAGCGTTCAATACCATATCGAGGTGCAATTGCCCGATAGGGCCCAGGCCAATGATGCCGAAGACCAGCTTTTTACCGGCGGGCAGGGCATCGATATATTTACGGATAAGGGTACCGGACACGCCTGCGGTACGGATACCACTGATCCTCGCGGTATTGATTACCGACAAGGGTTTACCGGTTTCGGCTTCGTTGAGTACGATTACGGAGTGGGCGCGCGGCAGACCGGAGTCGATATTACCCGGGAAGCTGGCAATCCATTTAATACCCGACACATTATGCCGGCCACCCAGGAATGCAGGCATGGCTATGATCCTGTTCTTAGGGTTGCCATACCGCAGGTAAGGTTTTACCGGCTGACTGAAATCGCCGGCATGCAGTGTTGCCGTGGCTAACTCAATCTGGTCAAAAACTTCTGCCCATTGGATGGGCGTCTCTGTAATGATCTTCTCATTAATGTAAATCATGCTATTTCGTATTTAGGCTGGTTAATGTATTTTTCGATCCACACTTCGTTGTAAACATTGTTGACATAGGCATCACCGCTGTCGGGCGCTATAAACAGGATGTTCATATCGGGGTTGCCGACCTGGCGGATCTTTTCCTGGGCTGCATAATAAGCGGCACCGCTGGAAGCGCCGGAAAACAGGCCTTGTTTTTTCAACAGGGCATGACAACCGTTTACGATCTCTTCCTGCGAAAGGATCATGATTTCGTCGATAAGCGCATTATCAAAAAACGGGGTACGCAAGCTGGCGCCCATACCGGTTATCTTACGCTTCTTGGGACCGCCACCAAAGATCACAGAGCCTTCAACATCTACGGCAACGATCTTTACATTGGGGAATTTTTCCTTTACACGCAGGGAAATACCGGCTACGGAACCACCGGTGCTGACACTCATGACCAGGTAGTCGAGGCGATCGAAACGCTCGCTGATCTCGACCCCGAGACCGTGGTAATAGGCCTGGTAGTTGTCTTCATTACCATACTGGTTGGGATGAAAGACATTGTCGTTATTCAGCTTATATTCCTGTACGGCTTTAAGGCGGGACAAGAGGTAGCCGCCGGTTTCATCGAGTTCTGTTACCTTGTGCACATCGTCGCAAAGCAGGCGTAATACATGCTCTTTCTCGCTGGTGATATTGGGGTCGATTACGGGTATAAAAGTCAATCCCAGGAGCTTGCAGATACGCGCCAGGGCTATAGCATAGTTACCGGATGAGGATTCTACGATAATGGTATTTTCGTCAATATCGCCGCGTTGCAGCGCTTTGCTGATCACATAAAAAGCAGGCCTGTCTTTTATACTGCCGAAGGCATTGTACTGTTCCAGTTTTACATACAGTCCGGCGTCTACGCTATCCAGTTTTAACACGGGCGTATTACCGATCATCTTACTGACTTTCTGCAGCTGTTGCTGCATTTCTCGTTTTGAATGGGCCATTTGTTTAGGGGATGGTTTGGTTAACATTTTTTGTTATGATCGAGGCGGTTTATGATTGGGTTTATTCAGTGTTTGTTTTATCCCGGGAAGCGGGTTCCAGGCATTCGCGTATCAACAGGGCCAGGGTCCTGGCATGTTTACCCTTCACCATGCTTTCATGATCGCCCGGTGTATCCAGGGTCTTTAATACCGTTGCATAAGACGTCCAGCCCATAGTGGCATCACCGTCGGAATGAACTTGGTCTGCAGCCCTGAAAATGGTCAGGGGCGCCTTTACCATACCGGACAAGCCAAAGTCCATGGTAGCATTGCGGATCATCAGGCGGAAAACACGCACCAGGAAAGCGCCTAGCCTGTCGTCCTGCAGGCATTGTTCCCGTATAAACCCGATCATGAAGTCCGGCATCTGCTCTGCCGGCAAAACTTCCATTTTCGATTTCAAGCCGGGTAACCAGTGCGGTTCAGGGCTTTCCACCAGTTTATACATCAGCAGGTAAGGCAATACTTCATCCAGGAGTGCATCTGCATTCATGTGGAAAGTATTTTGCTGCGCAGGGGCGTCGAGAATGGCTGCGAATTGCACTTCGTCCTGTCCTGCTTCCAGTTGCCGTATCATTTCGTGTAATACATAAGCGCCGAAAGAGTGGCCAGCCAGGCGATACGGTCCATGGGGCTGTATGGCTTTGATCCAGCTTATGTTTTGCGCAGCTATTTCCGGTATCGTATCCAGGGGCAATTCACCTTCCAGCAAACCGGTCATATTAAGTCCATATACGGGTGCAGCATCGCCTATAGCCTGCCCCAGCTCTGTATATACATCTACAATACCAACACCGCCCGGCAGGATAAACAGTGGCTGCCCTTCCTGTACGGGGTTCAAAGGAAGGATATGGCCACTCTCCGACCAGTTGCGGAGCGCCTGCTGTGTGATACCGGTATGTTGTTCGAGCAACAGCGCCTGTGCCTCCAGGGTACTGTGTACCACCAGGTCGCTCAGGGCCAGGTTATAACCAGCCTGGCGGATCTGCGCCAGTAATCGTATGGCTAAAAGCGAATGTCCCCCGGCTGCAAAGAAATCGTCATGCAGACCCGCTTTTTCCAGCCCGAGCAATTGCTCCCAGATACCGGCCAGCAATTGCGCTTCTGCTGTTACGGGTGCAACATAGTCCTGCTGTGGCAATTCGTCGAACGCCGCTTCGGGCAATGCCCTGCGATCCACTTTACCATTTGCGGTAAGCGGTATGGCATCGAGTTGTATCCAAAGCGCCGGTATCATATACGCCGGTAAACGGGCGGCCAGCCAGGTTTGTACGGTTGCTTTACTGAAGTGCTGTCCGGCGACTACATATGCGACCAGCCGCCTGGCGCCGTCCTGGCCTGTTGTAGCCAGTACTACTGCCTGTTCTATCTCTTCAGCTTGTTGTAACACATGTTCTATTTCGCCGGTCTCGATACGGAAGCCGTTAATTTTAACCTGGTCATCCGTCCTTCCTCCGTATTCGATGGTACCATCGGGTAACCAGCGGCCGATATCACCGGTCCTGTAAATACGCTTTGATGACAAACCGGGGAAGGTAACGTCGATGAATTTTTCGGCGCTAAGATCAGGGCGACCCAGGTACCCTCTTGCCAGGCCATCACCTGCAATACAGATTTCACCGAACACACCCACCGGTACCGCATTGCGGTTATCATCCACGATAAACAGGTCCACGTTATCGATCGGCTTACCGATTGAGATACTGGCATACCGGTCTGCAGGATAGTTACAAGTATTAAAGGTGAAGGTAGTACAGCCTACGGTGGCTTCTGTAGGACCGTATTCGTTTACGATCTCGACATCCAGTTTATGATCGGTCCAGTAACGCAGGTGAGCAGGCTCGAGCGCTTCGCCCCCAACAACCAGTTTATGGGTAAAGGGCGTTCCGCCGTTTTTCTCGATAGCCAGCGCCAGGAGCGGCAAATGCGCCGGGGTCAGCTTTATAAAATCGTAAGGCGCATTGTTGATAAAGGTTGGCTCTTCAAAGGCAGACAATGCATCCGCCGCACCGATTACCAGGGTCTTGCCGGCAAGCAAAGGCATAAACATGGCGGAGAGCGAAGCATCAAAAGTATAAGACAGGTGCGCGAAGCTCCCGGTAGTATCGCTGGCATCGTCGACGTAATGCGTCTTATCGTTGCAGAGATAACTCATAAGGCTGCGATGTTCGATCATGACGCCTTTGGGCTTACCTGTACTGCCTGAAGTATAAATAATATAAGCAAGCTGGCCGGGTTCGATCTGCTGCGGATCATCAACAACAGGACAACCCGTGATCTGCGCCTGGTCTGCATCCAACAGTAATACAGCGCGACCTTCCTGCTGCGGCAGTATAACAGCGCAGGCGCTGTTGCTCACCACCAGGGTCGCCCCGGTATCTTCCAGGATATAACTGATGCGTTCAGCCGGGTATGCAGGATCGAGCGGCACGTATGCTGCGCCTGCTTTGAGTATGCCGAATATAGCGACGATCATATCGGCCGAACGTTCGAGGCATACCGGCACCAGGGCTCCGGCTTTAACACCCGCAGTCCTGAGGTAAGCGGCCAATTGCTCGGAGCGCAGGTCCAGGTCGGTATAACTCAATACGACATCCGCATAGCGGATCGCCACCGCATCCCGGCTTTGTGCAACCTGTTCCCGGAACCGGGCCACTACGGTTGTATCGCGCGGCCAACCGGCGCCGGCGCCTTTGAAATCTGTAAATAATATTTTTTGCTCTGCTACGGTAAGCAGGGACAAGCCGCCCAGCCTGCTTTCCGCCCCGCTAACGATCTGCCGGAGCACTTGTTCGAAGTGACCGGATAAGTTATGGACATAACCGTCTTCCAGCACACTGGCATTATAACCGAACATGACCCGGATCGTATCATTGGCTGTTATGATAATGTTCAGCGGGTAATTGGTATGCTCGTGTAAATGCAGGTTTTCGATTTTCAACGCACGGTCGCCGGCAATAGCGGCATCGTTAAGCGGGTAGTTTTCATATACCAGGATACTGTCGAAAAGTTCACCGGTTACGGGCGTCCATTTCTGGATGGCACTTAAAGCAGTGTGCTCGTACTCGCGCGACCGGATCTGGTCCTGCTGGATCGCCGACAACCAGGTTACGATGTTCTGTTCCCGGTCAATGCCCGTATGTAGAGGGATCGTGTTGATATACATGCCCACCCTTTGTTCCACATCGGGCAAGGCCGCTGGACGGCCCGATACCGTCACTCCGTAAACAACCTGCTGGTTACCGGTATAGGCATGGAGTATAAAGGCCCATACCCCCTGCATGATCGTATTGACCGTAAGGCCCTGCAGGCGCGCATAACTATTGATCTGTGCCGTCACACCGGCATCGAGCGACAGGTAGTGTTCTTTATAGGTGCCGATGCCTTTGGAACGGTCGCGCGCCGTGTTTACGAACGGCAGGTAACTCGCCGACTCCAGGCCCTTCATATACGAACGCCAGTATTGCTCCTCTCCTTCCCGGTCGCGGCGGCTGATGTAACGGATATAATCTTCGTAATGATCTACTGCCCGCTCCGGTACCGTTTTACCGGCCAGCAACAGTTCGTAGTTCTGTAGTAACTCTTCCAGTAATACCGGCAGCGACCAGCCATCCATCAGCAGGTGATGATAGGTCCATACCATACGGTAGGCCTCATCGCCGGTCTGCAACAGTGTAATACGCATCAGCGGCGGACGGCTGAAGTCGAAGCCCTGCATCCGGTCCTGGTCCAGGTATTGCTGCTCCTCCAGAGCCTGGGCTGCGGTATCCAGGTGGCGGTAGTCGATCAGGGTAAAGGGTAAGTTTACCTGTTCGTGTACGCATTGTACGGGAAGATCCAGGGCCTCGTAGCTAAAACTGCTCCGCAGGATGCTGTGCCGGTCCAGGATATATTGCCAGGCTTGTTCAAAGACCGCGATATCCAGCTCATATAGATTACAGGTGAACTGCTCGATATAGGCCACTACTTCCTGGTCGTATAAACCATGGAATAACATGCCTTCCTGCAACCCGCTTAAACGGTACAGGGAAGTTATTTTACTGTTTACGTTATTATTGTTGTTTTCGTTTAAGAACTGGTCCAGTTTCTGGTAGCTTACCCCGGTCAGACCATAATCCGATGGTGTACGGCTTGGGATAACCTGTGCCACACAATGGCTGATCAGGGTCGTTAGTTCGCCGATGTAAGCGGCGGCCAGTGTCTCGATGGTTGCCGGTTCGTAATGTTTGCCGCTATAGACCCAATCGAAGTATAAGGCCCCATCCTGTACCCGGCCCGTTACCGAGATCAGGTCCCGGAGCGGGTATTGTTGTCCCTCCGATGGTCCTGCATGCTCGGCTGCCATGCCCAGCCACTGGCTGCCGCCCGTGGCATTGTCCAGCTGGCCCAGGTAGTTGAACACGATGGTCCAGGGATCGCTTTGCTGTAAACCGGGCTCTTTGCTGATGTATTTTAATACGCCATAACCCAGCCCTTTGTCCGGGATGTTACGCAGTTGTTCTTTGATGCTTTTTACCAGGTCGCCGGTGTGCGCTGCCTCCGGCAGTTCCAGCAATACCGGGTACAGGCTCGTAAACCAGCCTACGGTACGGCTCGTATCGATACTGCCGCCAATGTCTTCGCGGCCATGGCCTTCCAGGCCAATCACGACACCGCGTTGCCCGCTCCACTTCGTAAGACTCGCCGTAAGGCCAGCCAGCAGCAGGTCGTTGATCTCGGTAAGGTAAGCACCGGATACGTCCTGTAACAGTTGACGCGTAAGCGCTGTATCCAGGTGTTGGGTATAGGTTTTGCTATCGGCTACGAAAGCCGTCGTTGCTTCCTTATGATCGACCGGCAGTTGATAACCCGCTTGACGGGCCTGCTGCCAATAACGGCGCTGATCCAGTAAGCGTTTGCTTTGTCCGTACAGGGACAGCTGTTCATGCCATTGCCGGTAAGAGCTGGTCTTGGCCGTGAGTTGGCTGCTGCCTTCCAGCAGTTGCCCGATATCTTCGAGCAGGATACGCCACGATACGCCATCAATGACCAGGTGATGGGCTGCGATCAGTAAACGGTTTGTTTGGCTTTGATCCGGCAGGCGCATCCATACCATACGCAGTACCTCCTGTTGCTCTATATCGAGGCTGCCCTGGTAATAACTGCAGCAGGCTGTTATTTTGGCTTCCAGATCTGCAGGTGTTATGGCGCTGAAGTCTTCTTCTATTATGGCACTGTATCCATCGCCATAGCGCTGTTGCCAGCCTTCGCCGGTTTTATGATAACTGAAGCGCAGGGCATCGTGCTGCTGCTGCAACCGGTGTACTACCTGCTGTAGCTGATCTTTGCCGATGTGTTTATCCAGGGTAAATAAAACGCTCTGGTTATAATGATGGATCGCCGCTTGTTGTTGCGGTTCCTGTTCAAAGAACCATTGCTGGATCGGCAGTAAGGGCGCTTCGCCCTCCAGCAGGCCCTGTTCGCCTGTGCCCGTCTGGCCGCCGTCTTTGCGGCTATCGGCTATTGCTGCCAGTTCTGCGATGGTCTGGTGCAGGAAGATGTCTTTGGGTTGCAGGTCGTAACCCAAACGCTTGCAACGGCTCACGACCTGGATGGCGATGATCGAGTCGCCGCCAAGGGTAAAGAAGTTATCGTGGATGCCCACCTGCACCAGGCCCAGCAGGTCCTGCCAGATACCGGCCAATGTATGTTCGGTATCGCTTACCGGCGCTATGTAAGTGCCGGCGCCAGCCAGCGACATATCCGGCTCGGGAAGTCCCTTGCGGTCTATCTTGCCGTTGGCCGTTAAGGGAATGTGGGTAAGGCTTACCCATACGCCCGGTACCATATATTCCGGCAACTGTTCTTTCAGGTGGTTGATGATGGCCTCCTGGCTGCTGTTGGCTTCCGGTACGATATAACCTACCAGTCGTTTATTGCCCGCCGGATCGGTCTTGGCCAGCACTACGGCCTGTTGTACTA
Source organism: Taibaiella chishuiensis (assembly GCF_003014535.1). Lineage (GTDB taxonomy): Bacteria > Bacteroidota > Bacteroidia > Chitinophagales > Chitinophagaceae > Taibaiella > Taibaiella chishuiensis. The sequence continues at coordinate 136,045 of NZ_PYGD01000011.1, forward strand.
AACCGGAGTGTTGCAGTACGCTCTCGATCTCGCCCAGTTCGATACGGTAACCCCGGATCTTGACCTGGTCGTCTATACGACCGGTATAGGCTACGGTGCCATCGGGCAGCCAATGACCCAGGTCGCCGGTACGGTACATCCGTACTGCCTGATCAGGACCAAAGGGATCATGGATAAATTGTTTGGCCGTAAGCTCCGCACGGTTGATATAACCCCGGCCTACGCCGATGCCGGCTACGCAGATCTCGCCCGTAACGCCTACAGGGCACAGCTGCATCGCTGCATCTACTATATAGATATACATGTTCTGTACCGGTTTACCCACAGGTACGCTATGGCCCGCCGGTACATCGTACATAATGTGATGGGTGATATCATCGGAGGCTTCGGTAGGACCATAGGCATTGACAACAGGGATACGTTTGTACTGCCCATGACTGAACCAGCCCGCCAGTACATGGCGGCTTACGGCTTCGCCCGTTACCAGCAGGTATTGCAGCTGTCTTAAGGCTACGCTTATGTTCTCCTGTAATACGGCCGCCAGGTACGAAGGTACCAGCTCCAGGATGCTGACCTGTTGCCGGTCTACGGCTTCCATTAATTGTGCAGGCTGCAGTACCTGGTCTTCGGTATAGATCACCGTGGTGCCACCGCAGAGCAAGGCCGAAAACATCTGCCATACGGAGATATCGAAAGTGTAGGAGGCCGTATAGGCCACTACGCTGCCCGGGTGCATATGCAGGTCGTTGACCTTGGCATACAAATGGTTCAGCATGCCCCGGTGCTCGATCATGGCTCCTTTCGGCTTGCCCGTACTGCCGGAGGTGTAAATGATATAGGACAGGTCTGCAGGGTCCGGGGCTGTGGCCGGCGCTGTTACCGGCTCCCGGCCTATCGCTTCGTCATCGAGCAGTACCAGGCCCGACACCGATCCCAGGTGTGTACTGGCTACTGTGGTGCTCAGTACCAGCTGCGCTCCGCTGTCTTCTAAAATAAAGGCGACACGGTCGCCGGGATAGGCCGGATCGATCGGGATATAAGCACCGCCTGCTTTCCAGACGCCTAATATGGCGATCACCATGGCAAAGCCACGCTCCGTACAGATGCCTACCAGACTATCGGCCTGGACCCCACGCCCACGCAGGTAATGCGCCAGCTGGTTGGCCCGGCTATCCAGCTCCGCATAAGACAACTGATCCCTACCCTGCACCAGTGCTATACTGCCCGGATCGGCCGCTACACGCGTCGCAAATAAAGAAACAAAGGTCTGATCGGAAGGATAAGCTAAGGCATATCCACTGAAGTTATGCAGTAAAGTCTCTTCTGAAGAAGTAAGTAGTTTTACGGCACCCAGTTTTTGTTGCTGCCCCCCGATAAACTGCCGGAGCACTTGTTCGAAGTGACCGGATAAGTTATGGATATAACCGTCCTCCAGCACACTGGCATTATAACCAAACATGACACTGATCGTATCCGATACCGTGATCATGATATTTAACGGGTAATTGGAACGTTCCTTCAGGTAAATATTATCGACTTTAAGTTTCCAGTTGCCGGACCGGGCGACTTCGCTGATCGGGTAATTCTGGAACACCAGGGTACTGTCGAAAAGCTCACCGGTTACGGGCGTCCATTTCTGGATGGCACTTAAAGCAGTGTGCTCGTACTCGCGCGAACGGATCTGGTCCTGCTGGATCGCCGACAACCAGGTTACGATGTCCTGCTCCCGGTCAATGCCCGTATGTAAAGGGATCGTGTTGATATACATACCCACCCTTTGCTCTACATCGGCTAAGGCCGCTGGACGGCCCGATACCAGGATGCCATAAGACACCTGCTGGTTACCGGTATAGGCATGGAGTATAAAGGCCCATACCCCCTGCATGATCGTATTGACCGTAAGGCCCTGCAGGCGCGCATAACTATTGATCTGTGCCGTCACACCGGCATCGAGCGACAGGTAGTGTTCTTTATAGGTGCCGATGCCTTTGGAACGGTCGCGCGCCGTGTTTACGAACGGCAGGTAACTCGCCGACTCCAGGCCCTTCATATACGAACGCCAGTACTGCTCCTCTCCTTCCCGGTCGCGGCGGCTGATGTAACGGATATAATCTTCGTAATGGTCTACTGCCCGCTCCGGTAAAGCTTTGCCGGCCAGCAACAGTTCGTAGTTCTGTAGTAACTCTTCCAGTAATACCGGCAGCGACCAGCCATCCATCAGCAGGTGATGATAGGTCCATACCATACGGTAGGCCTCATCGCCGGTCTGCAACAGTGTAATACGCATCAGCGGCGGACGGCTGAAGTCGAAGCCCTGCATCCGGTCCTGGTCCAGGTATTGCTGCTCCTCCAGAGCCTGGGCTGCGGTATCCAGGTGGCGGTAGTCGATCAGGGTAAAGGGTAAGTTTACCTGTTCGTGTACGCATTGTACGGGAAGATCCAGGGCCTCGTAGCTAAAACTGCTCCGCAGGATGCTGTGCCGGTCCAGGATATATTGCCAGGCTTGTTCAAAGACCGCGATATCCAGCTCATATAGATTACAGGTGAACTGCTCGATATAGGCCACTACTTCCTGGTCGTATAAACCATGGAATAACATGCCTTCCTGCAACCCGCTTAAACGGTACAGGGAAGTTATTTTACTGTTTACGTTATTATTGTTGTTTTCGTTTAAGAACTGGTCCAGTTTCTGGTAGCTTACCCCGGTCAGACCATAATCCGATGGTGTACGGCTTGGGATAACCTGTGCCACACAATGGCTGATCAGGGTCGTTAGTTCGCCGATGTAAGCGGCGGCCAGTGTCTCGATGGTTGCCGGTTCGTAATGTTTGCCGCTATAGACCCAATCGAAGTATAAGGCCCCATCCTGTACCCGGCCCGTTACCGAGATCAGGTCCCGGAGCGGGTATTGTTGTCCCTCCGATGGTCCTGCATGCTCGGCTGCCATGCCCAGCCACTGGCTGCCGCCCGTGGCATTGTCCAGCTGGCCCAGGTAGTTGAACACGATGGTCCAGGGATCGCTTTGCTGTAAACCGGGCTCTTTGCTGATGTATTTTAATACGCCATAACCCAGCCCTTTGTCCGGGATGTTACGCAGTTGTTCTTTGATGCTTTTTACCAGGTCGCCGGTGTGCGCTGCCTCCGGCAGTTCCAGCAATACCGGGTACAGGCTCGTAAACCAGCCTACGGTACGGCTCGTATCGATACTGCCGCCAATGTCTTCGCGGCCATGGCCTTCCAGGCCAATCACGACACCGCGTTGCCCGCTCCACTTCGTAAGACTCGCCGTAAGGCCAGCCAGCAGCAGGTCGTTGATCTCGGTAAGGTAAGCACCGGATACGTCCTGTAACAGTTGACGCGTAAGCGCTGTATCCAGGTGTTGGGTATAGGTTTTGCTATCGGCTACGAAAGCCGTCGTTGCTTCCTTATGATCGACCGGCAGTTGATAACCCGCTTGACGGGCCTGCTGCCAATAACGGCGCTGATCCAGTAAGCGTTTGCTTTGTCCGTACAGGGACAGCTGTTCATGCCATTGCCGGTAAGAGCTGGTCTTGGCCGTGAGTTGGCTGCTGCCTTCCAGCAGTTGCCCGATATCTTCGAGCAGGATACGCCACGATACGCCATCAATGACCAGGTGATGGGCTGCGATCAGTAAACGGTTTGTTTGGCTTTGATCCGGCAGGCGCATCCATACCATACGCAGTACCTCCTGTTGCTCTATATCGAGGCTGCCCTGGTAATAACTGCAGCAGGCTGTTATTTTGGCTTCCAGATCTGCAGGTGTTATGGCGCTGAAGTCTTCTTCTATTATGGCACTGTATCCATCGCCATAGCGCTGTTGCCAGCCTTCGCCGGTTTTATGATAACTGAAGCGCAGGGCATCGTGCTGCTGCTGCAACCGGTGTACTACCTGCTGTAGCTGATCTTTGCCGATGTGTTTATCCAGGGTAAATAAAACGCTCTGGTTATAATGATGGATCGCCGCTTGTTGTTGCGGTTCCTGTTCAAAGAACCATTGCTGGATCGGCAGTAAGGGCGCTTCGCCCTCCAGCAGGCCCTGTTCGCCTGTGCCCGTCTGGCCGCCGTCTTTGCGGCTATCGGCTATTGCTGCCAGTTCTGCGATGGTCTGGTGCAGGAAGATGTCTTTGGGTTGCAGGTCGTAACCCAAACGCTTGCAACGGCTCACGACCTGGATGGCGATGATCGAGTCGCCGCCAAGGGTAAAGAAGTTATCGTGGATGCCCACCTGCACCAGGCCCAGCAGGTCCTGCCAGATACCGGCCAATGTATGTTCGGTATCGCTTACCGGCGCTATGTAAGTGCCGGCGCCAGCCAGCGACATATCCGGCTCGGGAAGTCCCTTGCGGTCTATCTTGCCGTTGGCCGTTAAGGGAATGTGGGTAAGGCTTACCCATACGCCCGGTACCATATATTCCGGCAACTGTTCTTTCAGGTGGTTGATGATGGCCTCCTGGCTGCTGTTGGCTTCCGGTACGATATAACCTACCAGTCGTTTATTGCCCGCCGGATCGGTCTTGGCCAGCACTACGGCCTGTTGTACTAAACCGGAGTGTTGCAGTACGCTCTCGATCTCGCCCAGTTCGATACGGTAACCCCGGATCTTGACCTGGTCGTCTATACGACCGGTATAGGCTACGGTGCCATCGGGCAGCCAATGACCCAGGTCGCCGGTACGGTACATCCGTACTGCCTGATCAGGACCAAAGGGATCATGGATAAATTGTTTGGCCGTAAGCTCCGCACGGTTGATATAACCCCGGCCTACGCCGATGCCGGCTACGCAGATCTCGCCCGTAACGCCTACAGGGCACAGCTGCATCGCTGCATCTACTATATAGATATACATGTTCTGTACCGGTTTACCCACAGGTACGCTATGGCCCGCCGGTACATCGTACATAATGTGATGGGTGATATCATCGGAGGCTTCGGTAGGACCATAGGCATTGACAACAGGGATACGTTTGTACTGCCCATGACTGAACCAGCCCGCCAGTACATGGCGGCTTACGGCTTCGCCCGTTACCAGCAGGTATTGCAGCTGTCTTAAGGCTACGCTTATGTTCTCCTGTAATACGGCCGCCAGGTACGAAGGTACCAGCTCCAGGATGCTGACCTGTTGCCGGTCTACGGCTTCCATTAATTGTGCAGGCTGCAGTACCTGGTCTTCGGTATAGATCACCGTGGTGCCACCGCAGAGCAAGGCCGAAAACATCTGCCATACGGAGATATCGAAGGTGTAGGAGGCCGTATAGGCCACTACGCTGCCCGGGTGCATATGCAGGTCGTTGACCTTGGCATACAAATGGTTCAGCATGCCCCGGTGCTCGATCATGGCTCCTTTCGGCTTGCCCGTACTGCCGGAGGTGTAAATGATATAGGACAGGTCTGCAGGATCCGGTGCTGTATCCGGCGCTGTTACAGGCTCCCGGTCTATCGCTTCGTCATCGAGCAGTACCAGGCCCGACACCGATCCCAGGTGTGTACTGGCCACTGTGGTGCTCAGTACCAGCTGCGCTCCGCTGTCTTCTAAAATAAAGGCGACACGGTCGCCGGGATAGGCCGGATCGATCGGGATATAAGCACCGCCCGCTTTCCAGACGCCTAATATGGCGATCACCATGGCAAAGCCACGCTCCGTACAGATGCCCACAAGGCTATCGGCCTGGACACCTCGCCCACGCAGGTAATGCGACAGCTGGTTGGCACGGCTATCCAGCTCTGTATAAGACAACTGCTCCCTACCCTGCACCAAAGCTATACTGCCCGGATCGGCCGCTACACGCGTCGCAAATAAAGAAACAAAGGTCTGATCGGAAGGATAAGCTAAGGCATAACCACTGAAGCTATGCAGTAAAGTCTCTTCTGAAGAAGTAAGCATCGGCAACAGTGCTACAGGCATTTCGGGTGTAAGCACCACCGCCTGCAGCAATTGTACAAAATGCCCGGCCATCCTGCTTATGGTATCCGCATGAAATAAATCGGTACAATATTCGATATAACCACCCAGGCCATTTTCGTTTTCCTTCATGGCGAAGATCAGGTCAAACAAGGCTGTAGTATGCGTTATGGCAGCTGCAGACAACTGCATATCGCCGAAGCTGAGTACGGGTGCATCGGGGGTATTGAACAGTTCGAACATCACCTGGAATAAAGGCGTACGGCTCATGTCCCGCTCCCGCACAACGGCTTCCACCACCTTTTCAAAGGGAGCGTCCTGGTGGTCATAGGCTTCCAGCGTTGTTTGCCGGATACGGGCCAGCAATGTCGAGAATGCAGGATTATCACCCAGGTCGTTACGCAACACCAGGGTATTGACGAAGAAACCGATCAATGCTTCTTCCGCTTCCCGCGCCCGGCCGGCCACGGAAGTGCCGATAGCAATGTCTCCCTGTCCGCTATGTCTGTATAATAATACTTTAAAGGCCGACAGCAGGGTCATGAACAAAGTAGCGCCATGCTGCCGGGATAACTGTTGTAATTGGGAAGTCAGTTCTTGGTCGAGCTGGAAATAATGCCGTGCACCACGCGTGCTTTGCACAGCAGGCCTGGAGTAATCTGCAGGCAGGTTCAAGGGTTCGATACCGGCCAGGCGTTCTTTCCAGTAAGCCAGCTTTTGCTCCAGCACTGTATATTCCAGGTAACTGCGCTGCGCTAAAGTATAGTCGATGTATTGCATCGCAAGTTCCGGCAACTGCATGGCCTTCCCCGTTGAAAAGGCGCCGTATAAACTTACCAGTTCCCGGAAGGTGATCCCAGCCGACCAGCCATCGAATGCAATATGATGTATCGTCAGTAACAACAGGTGTTTTTCCTGTGCGAAACGGAGCAGGTGCACCCGCAGCATCATATCATTGGCGAGGTCGAATGGCGCCTGCACCAGGTCGGTAATGTATTGTTCCAGGCCGGGCTGATCTGCGGCATAAGGTACGTTCCCGATCACGGTCATGGTCCAGGAGCCGGCATCCATCACCTGTTGATAGGCCCTGCCCTCTTCTTCGCGGATAACGGTACGCAATACTTCATGACGGTCGATAATCGTATGTAATGCGGTTTCCATAGCCGGTTTATCCAGCTTACCTTCCAACCAGAAACCGGCATACTCGTGGTAGGCGATACTGCCCCCGATCTGGTCGAGCAGCCATAAGCTTTCCTGGTTAAAGGAAAGCGGGATCCTTACCGGTACTGCAAGCCCATCCTTATCTTCCGTTGGCGGCATTTCGGCTACAAGCTCCGTAGTAGCTATATCCTGGCCATTTTGCAGCCCAGATGCGCCATGGGCATAATGCTTACCATTGCTATTGCCATTATAGGCAGTGTGCCCGTTGCCCGTATGCCAGGCCGGCTCCGTATCTTTTCTCAACTGTTGGGTCAACTGGCGGAATTGTTGCTCCAGGGTATCGGCAAGCTGTTGCCTGATTACCTGGAACTCGTTCCGGATCAGCGTGCTGATTTGGTCGCCGATCTGTGTTTGATCCATAAGCCCCATGACTGACGTTGCCGCTGCATCCTTCGCCAACTTCGGAGCAGCAAGCGCCTCAGCAGGCAATTGGGTCTCTATATAGGCGGCCAGCTCGTCAAGCGTGATCACGGTATCGAACAGTTGTTTGATGGTCAGCTTCAGGCCATACTCCTGTTCTACCGCTTTAACCATACTGCTCATCATCAGCGAATTGGCGCCCAACAATAAGAAGTCGGCATGTACATCGATATCACCCGGCGCCATTTTCAATAAGCGCCCCAGGGCTCCGGCCAGGAATGTGATAATGCTTTCTTTACGGTCCAAAACAGGAAGAGCCGCCGGCGCTTCCATAGCCGCAGCGGCCGGAACAGCCGCCGGAACTGCATCCGGGCGCAATACGATGCTATTTTTTTGCCGTTCCCCCGGTGTAACCCAATATGTTTGCCGGTTAAAGGCATATAAAGGCAGGTTTACCTTTTTATATCCCTTACCGGTATAAAACGCGCTCCAGTTAATGGCTATGCCTTTTACATATAAAGCCAGGAGGCTATCCAGCACGGCATCCCAGGATGATTTACCGATAGACATGCAAGGCAGTAAACAGTCGGCTTCATAAAGGGCGATCTGGTCTACCATAGACAAGAGATTGGGCTGTGGCCCCAGCTCCATCAGCAGTTCTCCGCCATTCTCCTTAACCGTTCTGATACTTCTCAGAAACTGTACCGGCTGCAGGATATGCCGGCACCAGTAATCCGCATCTGTTACTTCCGTGGTAACGACGGCGCCGGTAAGGTTGGAAACAAGCTCCAGCGTTGGGGTATGATATGCGATGCTTTCCGCCACCTTACGGAATTCCTCCAGCATAGGCTCCATAAGCGGCGAGTGGGATGCTTGTGCGATCAGTAGTTCTCTTCCTCCGATACCTTCGGCTTCCATTGCTTTTAATGCCGCCCGCACGGCCTGTTGTTTACCGGAGATTACGGTCAATGCAGGCGCATTGACTGCAGCAATGGATAAGTCCTTGCCAAAGGGCAGGATAAGTGAAGCAACGGTCTCTTCTGCGGCGAATATGGTGGCCATAGCGCCCGGTTCCCGGATCTCCTGCATTAAACGGGCCCTGGCAGTAACCAGCTTCAGACCGTCATCGAGGCTAAAAACGCCGGCGGTATAAGCGGCTGCGTATTCGCCCATGCTGTGACCCAACACCATCGCCGGGGTAATGCCCCAGGACTTCCACACCCCGGCCAAAGCGCAGGATACCGCAAATATTGCAGGCTGGAAATAGGTCATCTGCTGCAGGAGGATATTGGCTTCTTCCTTATCTTTTTCGTACAGGAGGTGGATCAGCGAAAAGCCCCAACAGGTTTGCAGGTAAGCATCGCAATGATCGATTATATTTTTAAATACGGTATTGTGTTCGTAGAGTTCGCGACCCATGCCCCAATACTGTGCACCGCCGCCTGTAAATAGCCATACCAGTTTGCCGCCCCGGCCCGGGGCAGTCATGCCCTGGATCAAGGCTTTATCAGGCCTGTCCTCGAGGAAAGCAGTGATCGCTTTTTGAGCTTCTGACCAATCTGCAACCCGGAGTGCGAGCCGGTATTTGAACAGGTCGCGTGTCATAGCCGTGCTGTAGGCAATGTCCGGTAAGAGGGCTCCGGTAGTATCCGGCAGCGCTGCGTATTTACGGGCCAGCGCCTGCAGGGACTGCGGCGTTTTTGCAGCAAGCAGTACGGGATAAGCAGGCAAAGCGGCTACAGCTGCGGCCAGGGCCGGTACCTGGTCCGCTTCTTCCAGCAACACATGTACATTGGTACCGCTCAGGCCGAATGCACTTACCGCCGCCCTTCGTTTGCCGGTAGTGCCCGGCCAGGCCATCAGGCGGTCTGCTACTTTAACCGTCATTTTATCCCAGGGAATAAACCGGTTGGGTTTGCTGAAATGCAGGTTGCCCGGTATTTCTCCGTGTTGCAGGCATAAAATTGTTTTGATCAGGCCGGCAATACCTGCCGCCGCTTCGAGATGCCCGATATTACTTTTAACCGCGCCGATCACCAAGGGTTGATCTGCAGCGCGGCCACGGCCATATACGGCGTTCAATGCCTGTACCTCTACCGGGTCGCCAAGCGGGGTGCCGGTACCATGGGTTTCTATATATTGTACGGAGCCGGCAGGGATGCCCGCATCGGCCAGTGCCTTTTCCAGCAATTGTTGTTGCGCCAGGCCATTGGGTGCAGTAAGGCCATTGCTCAGGCCATCGTGGTTAACGGCCGAGCCATTAATGATGCCCAGGATGGTATCATTCGCTTCCAGTGCGTCTTCCAGGCGCTTGAGTACTACGATGCCGGCGCCCTCGCCCCGTACATAACCATCGGCGCTATCGTCGAAAGTCTTGCAGGAGTCTGTAGGCGAAAGTGCTTTCATACGACAAAGCTTGACGGTATAATCGGCAAGCAGCATCAGGTTTACACCACCGGCAAGCATCAGCGTAGTTTCGCCCTGCAACAGGCTTTTACAGGCCTGGTGAATGCTTAACAAAGAAGAAGAGCAGGCGGTATCCAGCTGCATAACCGGTCCGTGAAAATCAAGTGCATAGGCAATACGCCCGGCTGTAATACTCCTTTCCGTACCCAACGAAGTAAAGGCATCGTCCGCACCGCCATCGGGGGTATTGTTATAGACGATCTGCTGGTAGTCGTCGGTACCCATACCGATAAAGATGCCGCTGTTGCTGCCTCTCAGCGCAGCAGGAGGAATACCTGCATGCTCCAGGGCTTCCCAGCAGACCTCGAGCAACAGGCGTTGCTGCGGATCCATGCCGGCAGCTTCGCGTGGAGCGATACCGAAGAACAAAGGATCGAACTCCGCTACCTGTTCTATAAAGCCGCCTTTGCGGGTATACATCTTGCCCGGTGCATCGGGGTCTTCGTCAAAAAAATCGGCTATATCCCAGCGATCGGCCGGGATACTTGTTATGCCATCTCCCTGTTCTGTTAAGAGTTTCCAGAAAGCATCGGGCGAGTTGATGCCACCGGGAAAACGGCAGCCGATGCCCACAACGGCAATACGCTTATCGGAAGACGCCGGGGCAGCAGGCTGTGCCGGAGTTTGCTGCGGTCCGGACGCTCCTGCGAGATAGGCCGCAAGCGCCTTTATGGTTGAGAAATTATAGATCAGTACCTTGTCGATTTCCCGGTCGAGCCATTGTTCCAGCTCACCGGCCAGGGCTACAGCCTGCATCGATACCATTCCGTATGCGGCAAAAGTGAGGTCTGCGGCAAGCTCTGCAGCCGACAGCCCAAAACGTTGCTGCATCCAGTGTTCCAGCCATTGCCGGATCTCTTTTTCGGAACGTGCCGTTACCTGTTCGCTGGCTGCAGTTACAGGTCCCGCTTCTATTGCGGCAGCCGGCCGGTTGGCAGCCTGCATTTCGCTGATCAGTTCAGCATAAGCGCCACGCCGGTATTCCTCGGCAAAGAAGCTGCGCTTTACTTTACCGCTGGTGGTTTTAAATATTTTACGCACCGGTATCACCTGTTTTACCTGCAAGCCCAAACGCTCGGCCACAAAGCGTTTTACGCTTGCAGCCAGGGGCAGGAACTGTGTTGCCGATTGTTTAAAAACAACAAATACGGCAACGGTCTCCGATTCGGTTTCCGGATCGGGAATGCCGCAGGCCACCACTTTACCGCTCTCTATGCCTTCCAGGGTTTCGAGCGCCTGTTCGATATCATGCGGGTAGATGTTAAGCCCATTGACAAAGATGATATCCTTTACACGTCCTACTACGTGTAAGGCGCCGTTCCAGGTAAAGCCGGTATCGCCCGTATTGAGCCAGCCGTCTTTTTTGATCACGGCTTTCGTGGCGGCTTCATTATTATAATAACGCCGGGTAACACTTTCGCCACGCAGCCAGATAATACCAGTATGCCCGTCTTCCAATTGTTTGCCCTGTTCGTCGGTAATCTTCAGGAACATACCCTCGATGGGTACGCCTACGTTAACCACCTCCAGGCAATCGGCACCGGCATCCTGTTCCTGCTGTACATGTACCTTATGCCCTATAACCAGTGCATCGCGGCTGATCTGTATACTGGTAACCGGCAAATCAACAGGACGTGGGGCTGTAGCCTGTAAGGTAGCTTCGGCCAGGCCATATACCGGGCGTATAACTTCAGGGGCCAGGTTAAAGGGGGCCATGGTTTCGTAAAACCTGCGGCATAAAGGAGCCGATATAGGCTCGGCGCCGTTATAGATGATGCGCAGGGCTGAAAGATCCAGCCCGGCGCCCTTTTCGGGGCTGAACTGGTTGAGGTAATATTTATAGCCGAAGTTGGGCGAACTGGTAATGGTAACGCGGTGTTCCGATACTTTTTGTAACCAGAGTAAGGGGTGCCGTATGAATAAGTCGGTCGGTATAATATAATGTTGTGTACCTGCGGTAAGCGGGTAAAGGTGAAAACCGATAAGGCCCATATCGTGGGTCAGCGGCATCCAGCTCAGGTGTTTATCGGCAGCGGTACACTGCTGGTAAGCCAATGCGCCGCTGATGTTATGCACCAGGTTACCATGCGTTAATACAACGCCTTTGGGATTGCCCGTGGACCCTGAAGAAAACTGTATAAAAGCGATATCCGCAGCAGTAACATCAGCAATGGTCCCGGCTGTGCCATATTCCTTTACCGCTTCTGTAAAAACAGTTTTCCCGGCAAAAAATGCAGATCCGTCTGGGCTTTCAGACAGCTTGGTAAAATGTGTTTTACTGATCAGCAGATAAGGGTTGTCCAGGAACTTCCATACTTCGAAAAGCTTATGCGCATTTTCGCCGGTATAGTTTACCGATACCGGTACCGGAATAACAGCACCGAGTATACAAGCCCAGAAAAGCTGTATAAAAGTCTTGCTGTCGTCTACCTGGAATACCAGTTCATCGCCCTTCTGGATACCCAGGCTCTGGAGATAACCCAAGGCTTCCAGGGCTGTATGATAGAGTTCATGATAAGACAGGAATTCTTCTTTATTGCCCCCGCTGATAAATGTTACGCCTTTATCTTTTGTCTCTTTATGTCCGGCAAGCACTTCGGTCAGCGTACCTGCTTTACGTATATTCGTCATGATAAATTATGTATTTTAAATATTCTTAATTGTAGATTTAACTTTTTAATCATCTTCATAAAAATCATAATCCGACAGAACGCAAGATGCCCTGAGGCCCTTATTTCAGCCCCTGAAACCCCAATCTGCTACAAAAAATAAAAAGTACCCGTTCCCTGCCTATGCATTCCCGGGGTTAAATAATGTCCTCCTGTTAAAGTCAAGGACCTGGATACAGCTGCTCTTTTTTGAAGGGGTAGTGCCAGGAAACGGTATTTCCCTTCAACCATGCGTATTCTATTTACTGATCCGTGACAAGACACGGCAACGCCTCTGTATACTCCCAACGGGGAGCAGGTAAAAATGCTGTATCAAAAAGGAAAGGCCCTGGCAACTTTCTACCAGGCGATAGCTTTAAGACAACCCTTCGACAGGGTATACGGCACCTGTGTACCGCACAGCAACAATTAAAAAAGAATGGAAAAAACTTTACAGCGGGCATTTTTTTTAGTTCCTGCCAACTGTATAACAGGGCCGCAAATTAGTACTATCTGGTTCAGTACAGACCCAAATTGCAATTAAAAAATTATTAAAAAGTATATAAGCGCCAAAGGTCATTACCAACCCAACTTTGCGTCTTACATAAACCCGATTTATTTTTGAACTTTTCTTTATTATAGCGAATTACAAGCGAAAACAAATATGTACAAGATGAAAATCTTTTCGCTTTTAAACCTAAGAAATCCGCGCAGAAAATAACATTATCCGCGCGGAGCTCATTTGCAGTACCGTTATTTACTACCGCATGTAATTTTAAGGATAAGCGGTACGCGGGGTTGCCCGGGTACCGAGCAAAGTGGTATTGATGAGAGAGATCATTTGCGGTTTGGCAGCATGGAGAAAAAAATGTCCGCCGTCAAAAAAGTAAGACTTATGGGTTTTGCGGGTATGCTTTTCCCAACCGGCAACCTGTTCCGGACTCAGGTCATCTTCCCTGCCCAACATAACCGAGATATCCGTATCCAGGGGTTGGATCTGTTCAGGCGTTACCGCCGTTTCCGCGATCCTGAAATCATTTTTTAAAATGGGCAGGAAGAGGTCCATCAGTTCGGGATGTTCAAAAAATTCGCGGGGTGTGCCGCCCAGGTGAAAGACCGCTTGTTTAAATTCTGCATCATCCATCAGCGCATACTGCTTTTTATCTGCACGTATAATATGCGGCGCTCCCGCACCGGAGAAGAAGAGATGCTGCGGCAAGGGCACCGAAGGATCGGCGGCCAGCCGTTGCGCCAGGCGGTAAACGATCCGGCTGCCGAGACTATGACCGAACAAGGCGTATGGTCCATCTTTTATTTCCCGCTTTACAATCGCCGATACATCATCGATCGCCGCCGTCATGTCCTTGTATAAACCCTCATTCATCCGTTTGCCGCGACCTGCAATTTCTATAGGCAACAGCTCGATACGCGGATCCAGGTAATCTTTCCAGTCCCTGAATATAGCAACGGAGCCGCCTGCATAAGCGAAGCAGCATAACTTGATTTTATCCATCCTTACTCTTATTTGTCTTTTATATAAATGATATCCTAACTTTCGGAGGTCCGTTCTTCGGCCCAGTCCAACCTGCCGGTCAGATCAACCGGCACGATAGGGAGCGGGGACAGTTGCGGCGCCGCCACGACCAGGTGATAGTCCTCCCGGAAGGCAATTTGTTTATAGGCATACTGTTCCGCAGCCACCCGGGCATAACCCACTCCTATATGTACATCAGCCAAAGGTATGCTGAGCCCCTTGCCTATGGCTTTTATCACTGCCTCTTTAATACACCAGCTCTTAAAAAACTGCCCCGTGGGATCCTCGCTTTCCATAATTCTACGCCACTCCATAGGCGTAAAGCAATTTTCAAAATCGGCCAGGGTCAATGATCCGCGGGCTTCAATATCGATACCCACAGCCCCCTGCATGCTGATCGCCACCACCACATACCTACCCGAATGGGAAATATTAAAATCGGCAAAACCGGCGCCCGAAGCGAAATAGGGCCGGCCATAGGCATCTCTTTGCAGGCTACTCCAATCAAGGGCGAAGCCCCTGTCTGTCGCAGCTATCATCAATAAAGCCTTACCCACCAGGGCAGCCAGGCGATCCTGTTCTCTTTTGTAGTTTTCGATCCTGACTTGTTCGGACCGCGGCAGCCGGTCTTTATAGCCGTCAAAGCAGGATTGCTTCAGCGGCCTGTCCAGTTGGGCATAGTAAACCTGTATATCACCGGGGATCATAAATAATAGCGTCAATAATAATTAAAAAATAATACAGACCTGCACAAGTGCACCCCACATTACAGGCACCGGTTGACATCCGGCTTTATGGGTTTCGAAGTAGTTAATCCCCCGATGCTATTGCTATACGGGCAGGTCATGTATTTTCAGGAAAGATAACTTGTCCCAATAGCCCCGCTGGAACTTTATCTTACCGGATACCACATGAAAAAAACCGCAGCCCCGGAGACCGAGCGGATCTTTCCATTCCAGTATGGCCCAGTCGCCATCCTGGAAGATCTGTTCGGGAATACAAACCATTTCTACTGTTGCAAATTCGCGAACAAACATGGCATGAATTGCCTCCCTGCCTGTAACCGGTTCATTAGCTACCTGGTGATTTACGGCATCATCGTGATACAAAGCGCCCAGGGCATCGGCATCTCCTTTGTTGAAAGCGGCGATCCAGGCCTGCACTATAGTTTTAGGTTCCATAAGATAGGCTTTAGGAGTTCGCGCCAAAGTTAATAAGATTTGCAGCAGCTGCAAACGCTTCCTCCATACAGTCCGGGCAGTATCCACTATAAAGAAGTATGTCGTTTGCCACAGACGCACTCCTGAAACATAAAACCCCGGCGCTTGCCGGGGGCTTTATGGTATATCTTTCTTTTACCCTGCAGCGATGAGGTTCTACGGCATCATCAAACCGAGGGCAATGCGAAGAAGAAGGTGGTGCCTTTGCCCAGGTCCGACTCGAGCCAAATACGGCCGTTATGCCGTTCGATAATCCGCTTAACGATTGTCAAACCCATGCCCACGCCTTCGTAACCACTTTTGTTGTCGTGCAGGCGGCCAAAGATCTCGAATATCTTTTTGTGATCGGCCGGCGCAATGCCGATACCGTTATCTTTTATGGCAAATACCTGCTCCTGGTCCTGTTCGAAGCTATACAGGCTGAGTTCGGGCGTTTTATCGCCCCGGTACTTAATCCCGTTACCCAACAGGTTCTGGAACAGCTGCACCATTTGTACATAACTCGCATGGACCTGCGGCATAGGACCGATATGTACTATCGCACCACATTCCTTTACCTTGAGCTCCAGGTTCTGCAAAGCCTCTTCTGCGGCGTGTTTCATATCGACCCTTACAAAAGCGTCGGCGCCAGAATCCAGTACGGTATACTGGTATATGCCTTCGATCGTATTGGTGATATTATTGGAAACCCGGGTAAGCATCGCCATGGTTTCCTGTATATCGGGCGCCAGGTCTGCGCCCTGCAATTGCAACAGGTCGATAAGCGTAAGACAGGAGGCAAAGGGCGAACGCAGATCGTGGGCAATGATCTGTGCAAAACGTTCCAGGTCCTGGTTCTTTAATTGCAACATATCCAGCAGGCCGTGGTTATATGTTTCCAGCTTTTTTAAATTGAGCACTGATTTTACGATGCTTGGTAATATCAGCATATGCTCGCCCATGTTTTTATCCTTGATCAGGTAATCGGCAGCGCCGAATTTCATTAATTCGACGGCTGTTTTTTCCGAGCCCTGCGCCGTAACAATTACAATAGGGATATTGATCTCGTTTGCGATCGCAATGGAATCAAAGGCATTGCCATCCGGCAGGTTGAAGTCGGATACGACCAGGTCGTACTTTTGCAGGCGCACCTGTTCTTTCAAGGCCGCAATACTGGATACGATATCGCATTCATACCGGGGATTCAATTTGATGAATTTCCTTTTAATGAACATGATATCGATCTCTTCATCCTCGACAAACAGGATGCGGCTTTGGCCGCTTATAGCCAATTGCTCGTCCGTTATTTGCAGGACAAGCTCCGGCAGCTTTTGCAGGCAGTTATTTGCCTCATCTTTGACCAGTGTCCTGAAAGCCGCGTTCCGGAAGGGCTTAGGGCTATCGTCATGATCAGCCAGTATCAATAAAGGGATCCGGATTAAATCCAGGTAAGGCGCCAATTGGATATAGAAATTCCTGTTGACCAGGGCTTCCTGGACAATCAGCAAATCATAATTGTGGAGCTTTACCGTCCGTTCAAAATCTTCCTGGCGCGCATAACAGGTAATCTGTGTCTGCTGTAATGCTGTGTCCAGTTCCTTACTCACCAGTAGTTGCACCTGCTGTTCCGCAAGCAGTGCAATTCTCAGATTATTCATCGTATATCTGCTAATTAGGATATGGAAAAACTATTCCTGCGTTGGCTTGGGTGGTTGGTTGAGCATGAGCCAATACATACCCAGTTGTTTCACGCAATCGGCGAAGCTCATAAAGTCGATCGGCTTTACGATATAACTGTTCACGCCCAGGCTATAAGCTTTCTGGATATCGACATCTTCTTTCGACGAAGTCATCATGATCACGGGTATCGAGCGCAGCACATCGGAGGCCTTAATCTGCTCCAATACCTCCAGACCATTTACCCGCGGCAGTTTCAGATCGAGCAGGATGAGTTTCGGAATAGCCTGCAACACTTTTTCCGGGCCGGTACCAAACAGGTAGTCCAGCGCTTGCTGCCCATCTTCCAGCCATTTAATTTCGTTGATCAGGTTGTATTTTTTCAGCGCCCTTATCGTGAGCGTTGCATCCTCTTCGCGGTCTTCGACCAAGAGTACTTCCGGGTATTCTTTAATCGTCATGATGGTAAAATTATATGTGGATTATCGGGAATAAACGTCCTGCATTAAAGCAAAGGCAGGCTAAAACTGAAGGAGGCGCCCTGATCCGGCACGCCGGCAGCGTGAACGGTACCGCCATGCCGATCGATCACCTTTTTTACGATACTGAGGCCGATACCGGTTCCTTCGAAGTCGCGATCGAGGTGCAGGCGCGAGAATATTTTGAATAGTTTGTTCCGGTATTTTTCGTCAAAACCGGCGCCGTTGTCCTTTACGGTATAAACGATATCATGGTCGTTTATCACAGAAGACACTTCGATCCGGGTTTCCGGTTTATTGCGGGAGTACTTTAAGGCATTCGTTATAAAGTTGGTGACCACCTGGGTAATCATGGCCTGGTCACCCACCGCCGGCGCGAGTGGCCCCAGTTCGAAAACAATCTTACGTTCCGGGGATTCCTGTTTTACCAGCTCGTCGAATACGCTGCGGAACATCTGTTTCATATCCAGCGGTGCATTGACCTTCTCCGCCCTGCTTAGCTTCGAGAACGACAGGATATCGTCGATCAGTGTGCCCATGCGGAGCGCATTGCTTACAATGACATTTAAAGTCTTCTGGCCTTCCGCATCCAGCTTATCGCCATAGTCCTCCAGCATAATATTGCTGAAACCGGCAATGGCACGCAAGGGCGCCCTTAAGTCATGGCTAACGGAATACGAGAAGGTTTCTAGTTCTTCGTTGGCATGGATCAGCGCCTGGGTGCGCTCTGCCACCAGTTGTTCCAGGTGATTTTTATGTTCCAGCAATTCGGCCCGGATGCGCCGGTTTTCTATGGCGAGGTTGGCAAACCGTGCGCCATAGGCGATCCTGTCCAGGTCTGCCTTTTGCGGCGTCCGGGGTTCGCGGTGATAAATAGCAAAGGTGCCCACCATGTCGCCCGTGCCCGACAGGATAGGTTGCGACCAGCAGGACTGTACACCGGCGCGGAACGCCAGCTCTTTAAACGCGGCCCAGTAAGGATGGGTACCGATATTATCAACGCATACCAGTTGCTTGGAGAATGCAGCACTGCCGCAGGACCCGATGCCCTCGCCCACCGATATACCGTCTATGGCTTCGTTGTAGAAATCCGGCATGCCCGGGGCTGCGCCTGTAGTCAGGGTATTCGTAGCTTTATCATGCAGCAATATGGTACAGATCGAGTTGATATCTTCTTCTTCGATCGAGCGCACAACAGAGCCCATAATCGTAAAGATATCGACATCGCCGGCCAGCTGCTCCAGTATCTGCGCCCGGTTGCGTTCCCGGATGCGCAACAGGTTGCGTTCGGTAACGTCCTTTATAATACATTCGTAAAAGGCAGCGCCGTCGCGGTCGAAGCTCCGGTAGTGTATTTCTACGGGGAAGGCCTTACCGTCCTTTTTCTGAAAGTCGCGTTGCAGGATCAGTGCGCTTTCTTTCAGCAAACCGGCCCATTCGTTTTGTGCAGCAATGATGCCCAACCCCGTTTCGAGATCGGCAATATTCATCTGCAGTAATTCTTCCTTGGCATATCCCAAAACCCTGCAGGCTTCGACGTTTGCATCGGTTAAACGCCCGCTGTTATCATGCACCAGGATGCCATCGGCATTGCCATCGAAATAGGCCCGGTATTGCTGCTGTTGCTGCCGCTCCATAGCAGACAGGGTGGATTGACTGTCGTTTATGTTCATAGAGAAACCTTAAAGCGACGAAAATAATTCATTTTGTTTTTCCTTCGAAAAACGCTTTCATCTCTTAAACATCTATTAACAGGAGCTGCACATCACAACCCTTTTTTCATGCCGGCCTTCACTTTATCCAGGCCGCAAGCAATGACACCGTTTATGATTAAAGGACATTAAAACCCGGGAACAAATTTTGTGGCATGGCTGTATACAACAGGGAGTCACCTGAGCCGGCGCCTATAAATTACGGGCCGGTACACCGAACTCTTTTTTGAAAGCAAAAGAAAAATGGGAGAGATCTTCAAAACCCAGGTCCAGGTAGATATCCGTGGGTCTTTGCCGTTTTTCTTCGATCAGGAAACGGGCCTCCTGCAAGCGTCTTTTGATGAGCCAGCGATTAGGCGTTTCGTTAAAGATCTTTTTAAAATCCCGTTTAAATGCAGATAGGCTGCGTCCGGTAAGAAAGGCAAACCGTTCCATGCTAACATGAAACTTATAATTCTTTTGCATAAAGGCCTCGAGGTCCAGTCGTCCGGGTATACCAAAATCGAACAGGATGCCCGATAAAGAGGGATCCGACTGGAGCAGGATCAGTAACAATTCTTCTCTTTTTACATCGGCGAATACCGGGTTGATACTGCCCGAACCTGTGTAATAAGGTTCCAGCGACAGCAGGAACGCAGGGATGAGTGTATCTTTCTTCAACCGGATAAAGGCGTCTTTCGGCGTATGTGCAGATAAGGGCGGGTTATACTTACGGAAAAATTCCCGCAGGAATGCCTCGTCAAAAAGCAGGACCACCTTTTCAAATTCCCCGTTGTCCCTTACTTTATTATACCGCGCCAGCCTGTTTTTACACACCAGGCAGCTTTCGCCCGCCTTAAGCGTATAATGCCTGTTGCCGTCATAACCGTTCATGTTTCCTTTTGCCAGGAATAAAAAGAAATGCTCGGCGATAAACTGCTCCGGCGAAATGGCGGGTCCCACGAAACAGGATTTGATCTCGGTAATTTTCATAGTATACAGATTGGGGCGCTGCAAACGCTTATACACCGGCCCGGGACAAGACGGGCCGTTCCATTTATTTGGCCTGCAATTTTATATCCTTCACTTCCAATACCGGCCGGCTGTAGCCACGGGTTACGCAATGGATCATGGCAAGCCCCACCTCGCGCATGGTACAGATCCAACCGGGAAACAACAGGTACCATACCGGCGCCAAAGCATTGAACACGCGATAGATGGTTTTTACATTTTTTTGCCCTTTTACGGGTTGCATAAACCCGGGACGGAAATTATACACTGCTTTAAAAGGCAGGCGGAGCAAGGCATTTTCGGTACGGCCTTTTACCCTGGCCCACATAACCTTACCCTGTTCGGTACTGTCGGTTCGGGTTCCGGATACATAGATAAACGTCATCGCCGCATTGATGCTGCACAAAGTAGTGGCAAAGGGTACCACGAAGTCAAAGGTCTTACGGGTAAACGAGGCTTCATCTTCACCGATGGAGCTAACACCGGCACAAAAGAAGCAGGCGTCATAACCCCTTAGTGCGGTCGCCTGAGCGGGCAGTTCCGAAAAATCTGCCACAACCAGTTGCCGTAGCCTGGGATGCTGCAGGGGCAGGGATTTACGGCCGATAACCAGCACCTCTGTAATCGCAGGCTGCTCCAGGCAAAGCAGCATAACGCCTTCGCCTACCATACCTGTGGCCCCGGTAATGATTATTTTCATGTGTCTGTTTTTGTTTGTAAGGAAGAAACAAGCTTGTTTTTAAACCATCGTTACAAGCGGCTTTTACCGTCGCGTATTATACAATACCAAATTTAATCAAACTATCGGCAGTAGCCGTAATAGATTCGGCAGTACTGCGTGGCTGCCAGCCCAGCAAACTAATGGCTTTCTGGCTGCTGGCACGCTTTACCATGCCCAGGTAGGGCGCTACCGCCCTGAGTTTGGGATTGAATACCGCCATTAGTCTGATGAGCCAGTTCGGTAATTCGCGGGTAGGCACTGTACTTGCCTTTGCGCCCAGGTGTTTGTGTAGTACCCGGGCAATATCCACCAGCGAAAGCCCTTCGCCCGAAGCCGCAATAAAACGTTGCCCGGCAGCCTGGGGCAGGGTCATCGCCTTAACATGCAGGTCGGCAACATCGCGCACATCCACATAGGCCGAGATGATCTTGGGACAGGCTTTCATGCTCCCGTTCAGCATTTGTTTTATATTTTGAATAGAATGCGAAAAGTCACCGGATAAAACAGGACCCAATACACCGGTAGGGTTTACAACGGCCAGCTCCATTCCCTGCCCTTCCTTTTTCATAAAGTCCCAGGCTGCCCGCTCCGAAATGGTTTTCGACTTTTGGTAAGGAAATACGGTATCGTTCAACACGGTCCAGTCCTCCTCGGTATAGGGGCTTGTTTTTACAGTGCCAAAACCCACGGCGCCAAAGGCCGAGGTGAGCACCACGCGCTTTACCCCGGCCTTCTTTGCCGCTCTTAATACGAAAAGCACACCGTTCCGCGCAGGAATCACGAAGTCGTCTTCGGACCTAGCCTCGGTATGCGGCGTTGGCGATGCCACATGGATCGCATACCGGCAACCGGCCAGGGCCTGCTCCCAGCCTGCCTCCTGCTGCAGGTCGGCGATCACGAAGGAGAGGCCTTCCAGATCCCGGAGCCCACCCTCATGCAGCATTTGTTTTACCAATTCTGCTTTTTGAAGCGTACGCAAGGTAGCCTTTACGTTATACCCCTTGCGGAGCAGGGTGAGGATACAATAAGATGCGATAAAACCGGAACCGCCGGTTACCAGCACAGTCTCTTTATGTTCCATTGTTTTCTTTTTTTAATAAGGCAAAGGTCCATCCTAAAACAAAAAAACGGTTTGTTCTAAAGTCCAATTTTGTTTGTTGACAGGTCCAATAACCTGGCCCGGATAACAGGTACTTTTATTACAAAACAAAGCAGTCCGGGCATCGCCCAAATACAACAGGCTCCGCCCTGGGGCGGAGCCTGTTGTATTCCTGTTATCATAACACCTTATTCCTATTCCACCACCAGTTTCAAATTGGTGGTTACCGCCCGGCTTTGTCCGGTAACCTTCAGCAGGTATATGCCCTGCCGGATACCGGACAGCGAAAGGCCTTCGCCGGTGGTTACCTTGTTATAACGACGAACCAGGCGTCCCGACATATCGTACAAGGCCGCATCATAAGTTTCCGTATGACCGGGATACAATAACCGGAAACTACCGGTAGCAGGATTAGGGTACACGGCAGGTCCGCCGCTTATGCCATTGACCAAAGCCGCGCCCGAACGGTAATCCTGCGCAACACTGCCTGCCGAGCAATGTGCCAGCTCGGGGCCACCGGGCAGGTCGTAGTCGGTAACATGAATTTTAGGAACCAGTTTGGCATAGGGTGCATCGGGGTTACAGGTACCGCACATCAGCTGTTTAAAGAAACAGGCCGCCCTGCCTATGCGGAACTGCAGGCCGTCCGGGTACAGGATTTCGTCATTCCACACGCCATGACCGGCGCCGGCCAGTACCGTTATATCCGCACAGATACGGTGTGCTACCAGGGAGTCGTATAATCCCACCGTACCCATAATGGAATCGTTCATGCCGCAGTCGGGCACCTTGTTGTTGTACTTCTTATCGACCTCAGGGGGCACCACTTTATCGCTGGCCCCATGAAAACCTACCATAGGCACGGCTTCCCCAATATCGAAATAGTCGAGGTTGATACCGCCCCAATTGTTGAAGATACCTTTGATCTTATAGTTATTGCCAGCGCCCCGCAAGGGTCCGAGCTGCACCTGGATATTGGGCGACAAAGGGATCAGGCTGTTGGCTTCCGATTGCTCCACATACACCATACCATTGCAGATACCGGCGCCGGCACTGTAACCACCGGCAAACAGCCATGCAGTGTCGATTTTATAATCGGCAGCATGGGCTACGATATAACGCATAGCGGCATCGCCATCCTGTATGGCGCGGTATTGCGCCTTCTCTTCCGAATAAGGATCGGGAGCCAGGGTCAGCGGATTTTCGCAGGGCTTAAGCGTATCCTTACCCAGTCGATAGTCGATCGTTGCCGTCACAAAACCGCGTTTGGTAAATTCATAACAATAGTTGGCCATCATGGTACGGTTGCCATCTACAAAACCACCGCCGAAAATAAGCAGGATAAAAGGCCTTTTGCGCAAGGGATCCAGGGTAGTGTCGGGATAGTACACATCCATATAAAGCGACTGCAAGGCAGTACTGTTCCAGGGTTGCGCCTGCCGGTAAAGCAGGTTATAAGCCACCCTGATTGAATCGGGATCCGTATCGCTGATAACAGGCGTTTCGGTAAAGCGCTTAAAGCCGGGACCGGGGTTACAATAGTAAGCCAGCTTTTGCGGACCGGGCTGGGCCCTCAGTATCGGTGCTCCCGGGAAGCCGGCCAGCAGGAGCAGCAGGGCCAGCGGGCATAACATGCGGAGTAATTTCTTTTTCATAAGAGGTTTGTGGTTTGGGGTAAAAAATTATCTATTAAAAATAATCACAAACTGACATTGACCGTATGTTAAATTATCGCCCAAAAAAATCAGGCAATCCGAAATCCAGGCCCGGCTGCCATCTTACAGTAGCCGAGCCTCATAAACAATGTAAACACGTAACTATCCCTTAAACCGCCTCTTTCCCTGCCTATACCAATGCCCGGACAATACAAACAAAGCCCGGGTTGCCCGCTTTGAACAGAATGCGTCCTGCCCATGCAACTGCCTGCAGGCGCATAAGCACAAACACCGGGCATCGCAAGAACACGAAGGAATAACATGACCCATGTAGTCTTCCGGCAAATATTGAATCCTGTATAGCCGCCAACTGTTCTGTAGCGGAGCTATAGCGTACGTAGCTCCAGAGGGATACTTAGTGGGCCTACCTTAAAAAGACCGGTACGCATGGGGAAAAAACTCAAAATCAAGCGCTTAACAGGTAAAAAACTGCATAAATCAGGTATAATTACCTATGGCCCTACAAGAAAAAATCAGCAATTTTGGCTTCGCAAATATTCTGACAGGTACAAGCAGCTTGTCCGGAAGTTTTATCTATATACCTAAACTATGCTTATGAAACTTTTTTACGCCAGGAGGCTTAACACCTCCTTCTCCTTACTACCGGCACTGGTAATCCTGCTTACCTGCGTGATCTGTACCCTGACCAGCCGGGCGCAGACAACGACCGTACAGGTTGGCACAGGAACCGGCACTTCGCAGAATATTCCCATAACCGCTTACTACGGGTATTCCTACAGCCAGCAGATTTATACGGCCGAACGCCTTTATGCTGCCGGCGGCCTGCCCGGCGCCGCCATACAGAAGATCCGCTTTTACTATGCAAGCGGACCGGCCTCCGTTGCCAATAGTGCCAGCTGGGATGTGTACATCGGCCATACAGCGAAAACGCAGTTCGGTTCAAATACAGACTGGGTACCGGGCACCAACATAACCCAGGTGTTTACCGGCACGGTAAGCTTCCCCGCCACAGGCAACTGGCTGGAAGTTACCTTGACCACACCCTTTACCTGGAATGGCCTGGACAACCTGGTAATTGCCGTTGACGAAAACACCCCCGGCTATGCCAGCTCGAGTTGCAACTGGCAGGTAACGTCCACCGGGCAGGACAATGGCATTTACTTTTACAGCGACAATAACAATCCCAACCCGGCATCACCACCTTCGGCCACCGCCCGTATCGGCGCGACCAGCAACCTGCAGATCGACTTCCAGCAAACCCCGTGCAGCGGCACACCCGCCCCCGGCACCACAACTGCTGCAACGCCTTCGCTATGCGCCGGAGGCGCTACCACACTTACGCTTCAAAACAACTATGGCGCTAATTCCGGGATCAGCTACCAGTGGCAGTCGTCGGCAAACGGCAGTACAGGCTGGCAGAACATCAATGGCGCTACCAGCTTTTATTATACCGCCCAACCCGGCGTTACCACCTGGTATCGTGCAGTGTTGACCTGCGGTGCGAATTCCGGCAACTCCACACCGGCGAACGTAACGATCAACCCGCTGCCCAATGTTACCGTAAACCACGCCAATATCACTTACTGCACGGGAACCCCGGCCAGCATAACCGCAGCAGGCGCCGCTACTTACAACTGGTCGCCCGCCACCGGTTTGAACGCAGATACCGGCGCTACCGTACAGGCTGCACCAACCGCCCCGCAAACCTATAAAGTGACCGGTACCGATAGTTATGGCTGTAAGGATACGGCATATGTGCGGGTTTCACCCATCGCCAGCTTCAGACCTGCCGCCGGTATCAGCCCTGCAGTCAGCTGCAGTGCCGGTACGCCGGTAACCGTTACCGTAAACAATGCGGCTGCCGGTGGCCTGGAATACCAGCTTGCCGATGCAGCAGGTAATGTAACCGCTCCCTGGCAAAGCAGCCCTACCTTTACCTTTACCCCTACCAGCGAAGGCAATCTCAAATACAACCTGGTCGCACGCGCTACCGGCTGCAGCAATACCCTTTCCGATACCGGCCTCGTGTATATACCCTATGGCTTTACCGCCGATGTACAAGCACTGTTCGACTGTTCGGGTGCCCATAACAGCATCATTATCTCCAATCCGCAGGGCGCCAGTTCGGTGACCAGTACCTTGCAGCAAAGCTTCGACGGTTCCACGCCACCGGCCGGGACAACCCTGTACGGCTCCGCTACCATTACCGGCGGCAGGGCGGTGATCACGCCATCTGCCACTTCCTTAAAGGGCGGACTCGGTATCGCTCCTTTCAGCACGGTAAATCCCCGCGCTATCGAAATGGATTTCCTGCTTACCGCAGATCAACCCATCAACACATTCGGCACAGGCGGCGCCGATGGTATCGCCTGGAGTTTCGGCAACGACAATACGTTCACCAATGGCATTAGCAATGGCGCCGGCTCCAAGCTGCGCCTGGTATTCGATGCTGCCAATAACGGCACTGAAAACGGGAATATAACCGGCATCTATCTTACCTATGGCTATAGTTCGAATACACAGATGGGACCCGCTTCTACCGGGGTGCTCGCCTACAGTGCCAATATGACCTGGAAGTTCCAGGCCGACAAACCGGTTAAAGTAACGATCGATGAAGAAAGTAAACTCACCATGACCTACGACGGCGCGACCATATTCAACCAGGTACAGCTTCCGCAGGCTTACGACACTGCCGACAAATCGCAGTGGCGACACCTGTTTACGGCCTTTACCGGCGGCGATGCCATGCGGTTTGCCATCGACGAACTCAGCATCAAATACAAACGCCAGGACTTTGTATACGGCATCAGCCCCGGGGGTTCGGGGCAGGCGCCTGCCAGCTGGCAGACTTCCGATACTTTTGCCAACCTTGTTACCCCCGACTCTTTTGATGTATGGATTGCTTCGGCAGATACGACAGTAAGCTGCCATAAACGATTGGGCACTTACCGTTTCCTCTACCCAGTACACATTGCTAACGTAAGCCACACACCGGTTACTACCTGTGCAGGCAGCGATGCCAGTATTACCCTCGAAGGTCTTATCCCGGCAATCACTTATACTATTGCCTATACCAAAGACAGCACCCAAAATGTAAGCCTGGCGGCCACTGCCGACACCCTGGGCCGTATCCGTATCAGTAACCTTTCGCAAGGGCATTACAGCGCGATCATTGCCAGCCTGGACAGTTGCAGCAGTGCAGCGGCCGGCCCGGTTACCATACCCGCCTTCGTTCCGGCTGCGCTCAGTGTGGTAGTCAGCGATACCAACAGCGGCTGTGTAGTGCCTAATGGCGTGCTTAAACTTTCTTCTACCGACTTCGTACCCGGCGCCTCTTATGATCTCTGGTACAACGGCGCTATGCAGGGCAGTTTTGTCGCAGACAGCACAAAACACCTGAGGGTCAGCGGCCTGGCTACCGGCGCCTACAACCAGGTTTATGTCGTCATGCCCCTGCTTTGTCATTCCGATACCGTAACGACAGTTGCCATGCCCGGCGTGCTGCCCCCCGCAGTCATTACTGGCCTTAGCATCCTGGCCGCGCCCAATTGCAGCGGATCAGGCGGCATACTGCAGTTTACCGGCACCTTCAATCCCGGCACGACCCATGTTGCGTACCGCCGCAACGGCATTTGGGTAACCGCCCCGGTAGCGCAGGATGCAGCCGGGCTAAGGCTTGCAGGGCTTTCGCCCGCTGTATATGACAGCTTTAATGTAACCGGCAGCTGTCCGTCCAATTACTGGAATACCATAACCCTTTCAGATGCGGCTAACCCGCCGCTTGCCGCTGCCACTACAACAAAAACAGACCTGCAGGGCCAGGGCGTAACGGTGGCTTATACCAGCAACTGTTCGCTCATTGCCCGTATCAACTCCGCTACCGCCAGCCTGGGTAGTGTTACGGTAAAAGTAAACGTACTCGATTCGACCCTGCTGCATGCCAACCAGCCTTATATAGGCCGTTATTACGACATCAACGCCGGCAACAATGCCGGGGGCACGGTAACCCTTTACTTTAAAGATGCCGAGATCAACAACTACAATGCCAAGGTAGCCGCTATGGGTAATACCCTGTATCCACAGATAGGCCCGGCCGGCCAAAACCTGCAGATCACCGCATTCCACGCGGCTGGTACGGGTAACGGCCCGCAGGGTTATAACACCACCGGTGCGGAAGTGATCATCCCCTCGGCAATCGTGCACAATACCGCGGGCGGCTACTGGGAAGTAACTTTCTACACCTCAGCCTTCTCCGGTTTCTTTGCCCATACCAATACCAACGGCACCCCGCTGCCGGTAACACTCGCTAGTGTAACAGCGACCAACCTCGGTACTGTGAACCGTATCGATTGGCATACCATGCAGGAAACGAAGGGAGATGCCTATACCGTAGAACGCAGCCGGGACGGCAAGCAGTTCTCTGCGATCGGCACCGTAACTGCAAAAGGAAGCACCGGCAATAATTATAGCCTGACCGATAACACGCCGTTCCCCGGTATCAATTACTACCGTATCCAGGTACAGGGTATCGATGGCAGCAACTTCTACAGCAAAATAGTACAGGCGCGCCTTAATACCAGCCAGGCCCTGTTTACCGCTACCCCCAACCCCGTACGCGACGAGCTGACGGTAACCCTGCGGGAGGGTGAAGATGGTATCCTCTTACTGATGGATGTAACGGGCAAACAGATCCGCGAGATGGTACTCGAAAAGAACACGCCGCTCCGGGTTTCTATGCACAACCTGGCCCCGGGCCTTTACCTGCTTCATTATCGCCAGGGCAATACCAGCCAGACCCTGAAGGTGATGAAACAATAGATACGCCCCGGTCTTGTTCCTAGGAATGAGACCAGGATCTGTATAAGCGCTAAAAACCAGTACAGCACCGGTTTTTAGCGCTTTTTTATTACGGTTATATGGAAGAAAGGGTATTGATTTTATCTTCAAACCGGGCTGCCGTAGCCTGTTACCGGCATGACAGCAGGCATACTTAATGCCCGGCCATAAGCCGCCAGTAGCGGTCAGCCAGGGTACGCCAGTCGTTTAGCGGTTCGGGTATGCCCAGGGCCTTCCCGATCAGGATATAGATGTCGGCAGGCTTCCAGCCTTCCTTACGCAGGTAACGGACCGAAGTATCCCCGGCGGATTTAGAAAGCTTATCGCCGGAAAGCGCCAGGAGCAGGTCGTGGTGATAAAAAACAGTATTCCCGAACGATGGCTTTGATAAGGCCTGTGCCAGGTAAAGCTGCGCCAGGGTAGAATCGTAGAGGTCCTGGCCCCGCACGGTCAGATCCACGCCAAAGAAGATATCGTCGACCACGGAAGCCAGTTGATAAGCCGGAAAAGTATCTTTCTTCCGGACGATGAAATATTGTTGTGTCGCCGGCAAGACTGCAGCCGCCGGGCCATCCGGGCCATGATACTGCAACACCGCGCCCGGCGGGGTATACAGCCTCCAGCTTACATCTGTGGTATTAGGATCGAGGTGTTTATGGATACAGCTACCGGTGTAAATGCCCTGTTCGTTTTGGGTCAGTATGCGCTTACGCGAACAGTTGCAGGCAAAGATGCGTTCATCTTCTTTTAACTGTTCCAAAGCCTGCCGGTACAAAGGCATGCGGTGCTCCTGGGCATATTCGTTTGCAAACATCATGGCATCTTTAGGTCCTTCATGCCAGGGCAGTTCCAGGAAATGCAGCGTATCGAAAATATCCTGTATATATTCCGGCCTTACGCGTTCGCGGTCGAGATCGTCGATGCGCAGCAGGATCCGGGCGCCGCAGTTTTCGGCCAGGAAAGCGGTAAGCGCAAAAGAGAATACATTACCCAGGTGGAGATAACCGCTGGGAGTAGGCGCTATACGGGTTTTCAGGCGGGCCGGGAAAGGCCGGGGAACAGCGGGGATTTGCACACTGCAAAATCGCATCTTTTTCCGAAAAAGCGTGTGCTCTAAATTTTTTTTGCCGCTTTGCCCGACTTATCGTTTTTCTTTTTTACTTTTGCTGCCCAACCAAGGATTGGTAGTTCAGTTGGTTAGAATGCCGCCCTGTCACGGCGGAGGTCGCGGGTTCGAGTCCCGTCCAGTCCGCAAAAGCCTCACAGTAATGTGAGGCTTTTTTGTGTTTATTACAATTTACATTCAAGCTCCCACTTTGTTGTTGGTGACAACACCAACAACGGCGGTAAAATTCAGCAACTGAATGCTTCGGGTCAAGCGGAAAAGTTGGGGACTCCGGTATACCTATGCTGTTTTTTTATTCTTCTTTGTCTTGATACAAAGAAGCAAAAATCAAGACTGTAGAAAAAGGGCTAAAAATGCCTTGTACGCCTAAAAGAAATATTCCGGGCAGTAGTAAGAAATGGACGAAGGAATGACGAATGAACTAAAGTACAGTTCCAGACTTTGGGAACTGTATTTCTTTTTATACGGCGTCCTGCAGCATTTATTCGCTGTATTTTTATTTTCTCATTGGTGCTCATGAGCGCTACGCGGTTTATTGACGCCCTTTTTCTAAAGGTCGGTATGTTTGGTTGTTTCCTGTCTTGATGTCCCGGCAGGTTATGTAATGGGTGTTGAGCAAAGCATCCCTACGCGGTTGATGGCCAGATGTTACGACCAATATGCACCCGCTGTGTCGCAGCTCCGCTATTGATATAGCCTATAATTCCCACTACGAACTGCGTAGTGCGCCTTATGGACATTGCAGGGATATCAGGATTTTCTTTTTGCTCGCCGCGAGACCTTAATTAAATATAGGCCCGCAAGCCGCACAATCGACCGACCTTAGAAAAAGAATCCCCCGTAAATTCTGCTTGATCCAATGCTTCCCCGAAAAATTGTTTAAAGACATCATAAACGATCCGGTTGATTAAAATGCTGCCCTGTTACAGTCTCCAACAGCGTTAGGGACGGGTTCGAGTCCCGTCCAGTCCGCAAAAGCTTCACTGATGTGAGGCTTTTTTGTGTTTGTTACAATTTACATTCAAGCTCCCCCTTTGTTGTTGGTGACAACACCAACAACGGCGGTAGATCTATAGTTAAGCAAGTTATAGGCGATGCAGATTTATGAAATCAGGTATTTCTACGTATTGGATTTTCTCTCAATCACATTACATTGCCGATATAAAATCGATATATAAATATTCACATTTGGTTTTCATACTACCATCTCATAAACCCAGGTATTTAGATGCAAAACACAATTACGGTTAAACCCATTAACGATGTCCTTGGTAAAACTTTTTTTGTACCATCATACCAACGAGGATACCGGTGGACAAATATTGAAGTCCGTGACCTTTTAGACGATATTTTTCAATTCATAAACGAAAATCAAACATCGCCCAAAGAAGTATTTTACTGCCTTCAGCCATTAGTTGTTTATGAACAATCCGACAAATTGGTACTGATAGATGGGCAGCAAAGGCTTACGACTATTCACTTGATCCTAACTTATCTAAAGGATTTCCTGACGATGTTTAATAAAGTAAAATACAATATTGAATATGAAACGAGAATAGGCAGTACAGAGTTCTTGAATAGCATTCAAATCAACGCTGATAATGAGGGAGAGGACAACGTGGATTATTACCACATGCGCGAAGCTTTTAAAACCATAGATGAGTGGTTTAAGGAAAAGGATGGGACTGTTCAATTTAGACTTCTCCAGGCATTAGTAAACGATGATGACAGCGGCAAAAACGTTAAGGTTATTTGGTATGAAATCAATCCGGATGAAGCTATTGACATTTTCACAAGAATAAACATCGGCAAAATTCCGCTAACAAATGCTGAACTTATTAAAGCACTATTTCTGCAGAAAAGCAATTTCAGCAACTCTTTTGAACTTAAACAGATTCAAATAGCATCGGAATGGGATTTGATGGAAAAAAGATTACAGGATGACTCATTTTGGTATTTCATAAATTCATCGACAAGTGAGAATAATTACGAAAACAGAATTGAATTTGTTTTTGATTTAGTAAAAGACAAACGGAGTGAACATGAAGATTTGTACACATTCCATAAGTTCGATGATGCCTTTGAAAAGGACAAGCAAAATGACAAAACTGTGAATATTGATAAGCATTGGCTTGAAGTAAAACAATGTTTCGGAACACTCGAACAGTGGTTTACAAATTCAGAATTATATCACCACATAGGTTTTCTGATCGAATATAAATATTCCATCAATAAATTAATTATTGCTTCAAAAACCAAGGATAAAAATGAATTCATCATTTTTATTAAAGAAGAAATAAAAGATCATTTTAAGGATGTCGATGTCAGTAATCTTGATTTTGGCTCCAATAGCGATAAGTTGAAAATAAAAAAGATACTATTACTGTTTAATATAGAAACTCTTCTGACGACTCAAAAGGCAATTGTGCGGTTTCCCTTTGATCGATATAAAAAGGAAAAATGGGACATTGAACATGTTAATGCACAAGCAGACTTCGAACTCGATAAAAGAAATTATAAAAAATGGGCTGCTGATCTATACGAGTACTTTACAGGAATTGACTTTAAAGAACTAAATCCCGATGACGGCGAAGACGCTTCTGGTCTTTTTCCAGAGGATTTTAAGATTTATGCTGGCAGGATTTTAGGCCTGCTAAATAGTGATACCCATAACGAGCATGAGGTCAGCAACTTAGCCGACGATCTCCGAAGGGAATTTAAAGAAGATGAAATAGAAGAAAATAACGGCATTTCTAATCTCGCTTTGCTTGACGAGCGAACCAATAGGAGCTACAAAAATGCCATGTTCCCTATTAAAAGGAAGAGAATAATTGAAAATGACAGAAAGGGCTTATTTGTACCCATCTGCACAAAGAATATGTTTCTAAAATACTACAGCAAGCAGCTGGGAGAAATAATGTACTGGCAAAAAAGAGATGCTGACGACTATTATGATGCACTGATAACAACCTTATCCTACTACCTACCTAAAAAAGACAATTAAATGGAAAAAGCTATAGGCAAGAGGTACTCATTTATGGAATTACTCAAATCCCATGACTATTCTATTGAAATTCCTATTATTCAAAGAGACTATGCACAGGGGCGAAACTCACAAAAAGAGGTACGTGATAATTTTTTGGATGCCTTAAAAATTTACTTGCGAGATGGATTACCAAACAGGGACTTGGATTTTGTGTATGGCTACTCTTATAAAGAAATCGATGGTAATAAATTTGTTCCCTTAGATGGCCAGCAACGGTTAACAACCTTGTTCCTTCTGCATTGGTATTTAGCCAACATTTCGGATAACTTAGATGTACTGCGCGGGAGCCTTTATCGTAACAACGCATCAAGATTTTCATATAAAACAAGATCAACTTCTGCTGAATTCTGTGATGCGTTGATAAGCAATGAAATAGTAGTAACTGAATTAATTTCTGCTGACAATCGCGATATGAGCAATTCATTTTCGAATACAATTAAAAATAAAAGCTGGTATTTTAATGCGTGGAACAATGACCCTACCGTACAATCTATGTTAGTGATGTTAGATGCAATTCATTTGGAGTTTAAAGAATGCGCCGATTTTTTTGATAAACTCATTGATGAAAATACTCCTATTATCACATTTCTATACTTAGACTTACAGACACTGCAACAAAATGACGACCTGTATATAAAGATGAACTCCCGCGGTAAGCCATTGACGGACTTTGAAAACTTCAAAGCAAAATTTGAACAACTTATTTCGTTTTCTTTTGCCAAAGACAATGTTCAATACAAACTATTAATGGATGGAAAAGAAATTCCCGTCAAACTGAAACAGTATTTTTCATTTAAGATAGATACCGTATGGAGCAATTTGTTCTGGAACTACAGAAGCTTAGTAGCCACAAACCCGAATTCTTATGATGACGAGATGCTGAACTTTATTCGTGTCGTTGTTTCCAATAAATACGCTGTCAGTAACGGTAAAGAGTTAGAGAACATTGATTTGCTATTTAAGAATAGTACCATCTCTTTTCAAAAATACTCCAGAATGAATGTGCTGACAAACGAGGCTATACTAAGTTTAGTAAAGTCATTTGACTCACTAACAAACGGAAATAAACGTCTCAAAAAGCTCTTAGCAAATGATTTTTACTTCGACGAAGAAGAGGTTTTTAAAAAGGTTTTAACCAACAGTTTGTCTTATCCTGAACGGGCCTTGTTCTATGCTTATGTTGAATACTTGAACGCTTATCCTAAAAAAGCAGAAGGCTTACAAAGTTGGATGCGTGTTGTACATAACCTTGTTGAAAATACCAGAATTGACGGTGTTGATTTAGGGATCAATGCACTAAGAGCAATTAATAACATGCTTCCTTTTGCAGACGATATTGTCGCGTATTTAGTAGGTGATAATTGCAAAATTGATTTCTTTTCGTCAGGACAAGTTAAAGAGGAGAAAATAAAAGCACGTCTTATTAAAAAATCACAAACATGGCAGGACTTAATTGTCCTTTATGAATCTCAGATTTTTCATAAAGGACAGATTGCCTATTTATTGGAGTTTGCCGGAGTATTATCAGAATGGGACGCCAATAATACATTTGAATGGACAGCGGCAGAAGAAGAATCACTAATAAATAATTTCAAACGCTATAAAGAGAAATCGGTTTATGTGTTTTCTGTTCTCGCTGGACAGCAAAATGAAGAATATTATTTGGAGCGAGCGTTGTTAACAAAAGGAAGCTATCTACTGCCTTCTCCCAATTCGAAATACAATTTTAGTAGCGCGAAAGGATTACAAAACTATGAAAGGGATTTTAGCTGGAAAAGGATGTTACGTATAGATTCGACCGATGAAGCAGCGGACAATGGTGTTACTTTTTTAGACCGAAGGATGTATCTGAAGGAGCTTTTGGATGATAAAAGAATAACACATACAAATGCACAAGATGATTTGAAAAATATAATTAGAGACGGTGCAGAAGATTGGCGGAGCAGTTTTATAACGGAACCTCGATTAATTCAATATTGTAAGAAGGGTTTTATACATGCCCAGTCATTTTCAAATATAAAATTACTAAATGCGTCACAAATAAACCATCTATGGTCAGACATGACCACCTACAATTTAGCTCTTGAATTGGCTGATGCCCAAAGCAAATTTAAACCGTTTGAAAGTGTATGGAATTTTGACGGTAGAGGGATTTTTGACCGATCCTTTTGCAGGCTCTATGATTGGACTTACAAAAAGATCCAGTACGTCTTCGAAATCGAATATTCTTTCGATTCAAATTCCCAAAATGGAAAATACAGACTTATATTCAAAAAGCTCAAAGGAGACAGTAAGCTTGATTCTTATAACAATCAATTGGTCGATATAGTGCAAGAGCAAAAACTTAAATGGAATGACACCAATCGACATTTCGCATTTGAATCAAGGTCGAAAGATTCTATTAAAAAATCGCTTTACAAATTGTGTGACGCATTCGTAGAATTGAAAAAGTAGTGCTGCCTTAAATACCCGTTATGACTTTTAAGTACATCAACATTTCAAATTCTGAATACCTTACCAATGGCCTAACATTACCCTTAATTTACATGCATAGTGTAAACATCTGAAAAGTACAGCCCCCCTGAGCTTTCCTGTACTTTTCAGATGGCTCTGGTTGACCATGCGCTTTCCTGCCCTTTCTTTCTTAACCCACTTTTCAT
This sequence comes from Taibaiella chishuiensis, assembly GCF_003014535.1. GTDB lineage: Bacteria > Bacteroidota > Bacteroidia > Chitinophagales > Chitinophagaceae > Taibaiella > Taibaiella chishuiensis. Next base: position 171,415 of record NZ_PYGD01000011.1, read on the forward strand.
TTCAGTAATGTGTATGCTGGCAATAATGTAATGCAGCAACAATAAAGCTGTTTAATATTAAAATGATTTAAAAAGACTAATATGAATGGGATACTGATAATTATTTTATTTTTAGGATTAAAACCTAAATATGAAATTAAATTTACGTCCCTTAGTGCTTCTCGTTGCTCTACCCCAGCTATCATTTGGACAAACTTTGGAAACTTTCGAGTCAGTAACGCAGACTACCGTTAATCAAAGACCCACCACATTTACCAGTAATGGACAATCATTTACTACTACATCTGACAATTGCGGGACAGGAGGTATTTTCGGTGTGTGGATACCAGGACAACAATATGCCAATTGCAATGGCACAAACTCTACGAATTCTACAAATAGTTATTACGGAGTAGGAGCAAGCTGTACCGGAACAGGCAACTGCACAGACTATTCTGCCCAATTTATAGACAACGGTTTAGTCCCGCCTGCGGTGGCAACAACGGGGCATGTATACGGTTTGAAAACAACTAATGGCGCTCCGTTTACTGTTAAATCTATTTTTATCTACCTGTCTACTGATAATGGTACAAACCCATCCAGCGCCGGAGGGGTAACGATCACAGGTAAGCTTGCAGGCAATACCGTATTTACGTATACAAAAACTACAGGTTTTGCAACTAACTTCACCAACAATAGCGGTTTTACATTTATCGATTTTTCGGCAGGCACTAATTATAGCAATTCTAATATCGATCAATTACTCATCCAAAGCCCCAATGCGAACTATGTGGCTTTAGATAATTTTAAATGGGGTGCAAGCATCCCCTTACCATTAGGACTTTTATCATTCGACCTGAAGAAAAATGGCAATACCGTCTATTTAAATTGGAAGGCAGCTTCAAATGCAGCTATCATGGATTATCAAATTGAGAGAAGTACTGACGGAAAGTTATTTTCCCGTTTGGGTAACATGACCGTGAATAATTCGGGCAATTATCAATTCCCGGATTTAAGTCCACTTGCAGGTGATAATTTTTACAGATTGGCTATTACGTCAAAAGATGGCAATGTAACCTATTCTGACGTTAAAGGTATATTTATGTCTACCAAAGAAAAGGCTGACAACCTGCTCTATCCGAACCCGACAACAGGTATACTATTTGCAAAAGTTCCGGGAGCAGCGGTATGGAACATTCAAATAACAGATATAACCGGCAGAATGGTATCTAATGCTAAATTTTCCGCTCAAACGAATAGTTTAAGCATTGCTTCTTTACCAAACACCATTTATTTCTACAAATTGAGCGATGCAAATACAGGAGTAATACTGGAAGAAGGAAAAATTAACAAACTATAATCTCATAGTCCAACAAATCCCTTTTCAGGTAGCAAGATTGGTATTGTAAAAAAAAACAATCTTGTATTCCGACCCAATCATTCATCGATCGAACAGGGACACATTCCCCGCAAAAAGCCTGTAAATGTCATTATTTACAGGCTTTTGCTATTGAATCACCGGGTATTATTTTAGCTGAATACCCGAATTCAACAGCCTGTTCCCCGGTCGGATAAAGACAAAAGCTGATGTACCGGAATTGAAAATAAGGTATTGCACAGGAGCCCACCATATTTAATTTTCAATTAATTTTTACGATCTTAACCTGGGATAAGATGGAATGATTTTGCCCGCGCTACTTTTGTTAAACAGTTACCGCAAAAACTACCAAACACTAAACAATCACAAACCGTAAAATTTAAGAAAAATGAGCACACTAAAATTAAAAGACGGAACAGAGATTTTTTATAAAGACCAGGGGAAAGGCCCGGTATTAATGTTTCATCATGGATGGCCATTATCTTCTGACGACTGGGATGCACAGGTGATTTTCTTTTTACAAAAAGGTTATCGCGTCATTGCGCACGACAGGAGAGGTCATGGTCGCTCCAGCCAGGATATCTATAACCATACTATTGAGCAATACGCTGCTGATGCGGCTGAACTGGTGGAATTTTTAGATTTAAAAGATGTAGTACACATCGGCCACTCTACAGGGGGCGGCGAAGTAATCCGTTACGTAAACAAATATGCCAAGGGCAGAGCGAAAAAGGCTGTTTTAATCAGTGCAGTGCCGCCCGTTATGGTAAAAAGTGAAGCTAATCCTGATGGTGTTCCCATGGAGGTATTTGACAATATCAGGGAACAGACGTTAAACAACAGAAACCAATTTTATATCGACTTAACGATCCCTTTTTATGGCTATAACCGGGAAGGTGCGGCTGTAAAGGAAGGCGTACAGAGAAACTGGTGGAGACAGGGAATGATGGGTGGTATCGTTGCCCACTATGATGGGATTAAAGCTTTTTCTGAAACCGATTTTACGGAAGATTTAAAGGCAGTTGATATTCCCGTCCTGGTATTACACGGAGAAGATGACCAAATTGTACCCATAGAGAATTCAGCAATTAAATCTGCAAAGCTGCTGAAAAACGGGAAGCTGATTACTTACCCTGGTTTCCCGCACGGAATGCCGACCACAGAGCATCAGACTATTAATAAAGATCTTTTGGCGTTTATCGAATCTTAGTTAAGCATAGTCATCCTGATGGCGACCGGACCTGGTTGTTACGTATTACCAGGTTCCTGGCCTCGAGATGCCGGCTGCTATAGATTTTCTACAGACAGCCGGCGATGACAGTCCTGAAACAAAAAATGAAGGAGCGTAGCAACAGCATTTTTGTTATCCCTCGTTCTTAAAGGGATGATGTAAATAATCCCATCGTTTACGCGAAAGCCCCCCGGTAATGGGAGGCTTTCGCGTGTTTATGAGCATTTGCATTCTATTAGGCTGTGGCAAGCCGCTATGACTCCCCCCTGTTCGTAGCCTCCCGCTACGAACTTTTTTAATGAACATAAGTTCGGTCGCCCTGGGAAACCGTAACGACATAGTACGATAAAAAACACATGTTACCCGGAACTTGCTTTTCTCTATCTTTGCGGCGCATTTTGGTGCTCTCAACGAGAGCTTAAAAGGGAATTTCGTGTAAACCGAAAGCTGTTCCCGCAACTGTAACGCTGTACTTCAAACTTATTTAGTCAATACCACTGGACGATACTCCGGGAAGGTTTAAATAAGGCGGCTAAGCCAGGAGACCTGCCCGATGCGGCTTACCTGTTTGTTTTCGGAGAAAGAACAAGGGTGAAAGACTTCCTGTGTATACCCCTCAGCGTTGCGCTTCCCTTCCATACCCGTTTGCAAACCGGTAGCTTTTAACTCGTCAATTTTAAAACAAACAATAACGATGAAGAAGCTATTTTTACTTTCAATAGCATTGGGTGCGGGCATTTTTGCGCAGGCACAAAGTTCCAAAAACTACCGGCTTACGGTGGTAGCGGAAGGTAACTTCGGAACGCCCAACGGGGATGTATTCCGCGTATTACGTCAAAACCAGGCCACCACGGTACAAGGTCCCCTGTATAAGAATGCAAACAGCACCACGAACAGCATCGATGTGCTCCAGGACTTCGATTTCTGGCAGACCAAAGCCGTGATTTGCGGCAAAGGCGCACAGCCCTTAAAATTTGCAGTGGTCAACTACCCAGCCATGGATACTGTATTTACCGTAACATCGGGCCTGGGCGGCTTACAGCGATGCGGCATGGTAAGCGATCATAAAGCTTATATATTAGGCGCCAATTCCAGTGTGGTGAAATATGTCAATATCGACAACCACACCATAACAGACGTATCCGACCCGGGCGGTAATTTCGCTTCCGGCGTACATTCGATGATTGGTTATAACGCGACTATGTATGTGGCCAACGGTACTAAAGTGGTAAAGATCGATACGGTTACCCAAGCTACAACCGGGTCTATTGTTACCGGTCTTACCGGCATCAATACCATGGTTAAAGACACCGCAAACCAATGCCTGTGGCTGCTGGGCAAAAGCGGGGCGACCAATGCGCTTGTAAAGATCGAGGTCAATAACAACAATACGGTGAGCGCGCCGATCCTGCTGACCGGTTTTTCCAATGCCAAACTTTTACGCGTAGGCCCCAACAAATTGTATTTTGTTTCCGGCTCCGGGTTTTATGTGTACGACCTCAGCACACAGACCGTACCCACCGCGCCGGTATACACCACACCTTTTACCGGTTTTTCGGTAATGTATGACCGCTCCTTTACCGTAGACCCCGCCAGCGGCGACTTTGCCTACAGCACTGCCGGGGCTTATGTAGCACCCGGGTTATTCGAAATAATCGATGGCACCAACTATACCAAAATTGACTCCGGCGCGGTAACAGGTGCAGCGATACCCAACGAGCTGTTCCTGACCACCTGGCCGGGCGGACCCAGCTGGGATACCACGAGCCTCCCCCATTTGTATGCACAGTGCTCCATTACGTTAACGGCCCCTACAGCTACGAAGGGGACCAGTACGGTAACCGGCACAACAACCCAGATGACCTATAATACCCAGGGCAATCATACCATCGAGTGGAAATATGTTTCCGGTACCGACTCTATTACCCAAACGCAATTGCTGACCATAGCCGATACCATAGCCCCTGTTGCCAATACCGCGCAGCTCGCAGACCTCAGGGTTAATTGCCCTTATACCCTGACGCCGCCTACGGCAACTGATAATTGTCTTGGTCTTGTTACCGGTACCACGGATTCTTTGACGTTTACCGTAGCAGGCACCTATACCTTAACCTGGAAATATACCGACGGCGCAGGTAACATCACGACACAACAGCAATCACTGGTTGTCAGCTGCGGAACAAGCATACGGGAAATACCGGAACTGCTGACCAGCGTTTATCCTAACCCGGCGAATACAGAACTGGTTATTGAATTAAAAGCGGCCGATAATTATCACATCAATATCATGAACGCGCTGGGCCAGGCTGTGCTTAACCGTCCGGAACATGGTAATAAAATCCAGCTCGACGTTACACACCTGCAGGAAGGTATGTATTGGCTGCGTATTCAAAATAGCAAAGGCCTGATGTCGACCAGGAAAATTATAATCAGGCACTAAAACGCCCTCCAGGAAAGCCCTCCAAGCTTCCACACAAAAGCCTCACAGTAATGTGAGGCTTTTGTGTACCCGTTTTTCTGCGCCCGCGGCTTCTCTCCGACAACCGCATTAAATAGTACGATTGCTTCCACAAGCTCTTTCCCGCACGATTGGCAATAAGATGAGCAAACGCGACAGGATATAAAACAACAGGCCGCAACTCCCGCTACCGCGACAGGATATCATTGACGGCCCCGGTGGCCAGGCTGTAAAAACGTAAAAGCGTAATAGCATCGTAATGTATACCCGGGCGGGAAAAAAAACTTGCCGGCAGCACAGCCAAACGCCTCTGGCAAGTGTCTTAACTATAAACCTTGTATTCCTGTTCATGATTAAATACACCTTTACCTTATTATGCTTAGCTTTTACCTGGGCCGCCAGCGGCCAGGATAAGGGCATTACCTTCCAGGTCGAAGCGCTAAAGCGTCCCGATGGTTTGATCACGGAACTACCCGGCAAGGAGATTACCGCCCGGATAGCGCCGGAAGCCCTGGTCAGCAGCATCGACCGGGACAACCAGGTATACCTTGGCGCACATCCTTTTTTTAACGGCATGTACAAAGCCTATGCCGAACACCGTCCCTTCGAACTATCACCGGATATGATATGGCTGCTGATCTGCCAGGGTTTCGCACAGCATGTCAATAATAATGCAGAAGCTTTGCGCAGCTATTTCGTGAATTTTGAAGGCAGGAAAAGCCTGGTAGTCGGGTCAAAAGAAATAGCGTCTCCCGGCAAACTAAGCACCTGGGAAAACCTGTTACCGAAATTGCTGGAACAGGCCGGTGCAAGTAGCGACCCGGAGTTATTTGCAACCCTGGCCCCTACCTTCTCGACAACAGGTGCCTCAGAACGTCTGGCCATGCAGATAACGGCGCTCGAATCCACGAAGGCCTATTTTGAATATATTGTTCTTTATGTTGCCTGCGGCATCCCGGAAATAACCCTGAAGGGCACACCCGAAGACTAGAAACAAGTGGCAGCCAAAGCAGCGCTATTACGTAAGTATAACCTGGACTGGTGGATCGATGAGCTTGCCCCATTACTGGAACAATTCGTACAAGCCTCGGAGGGAAAAACAGACCGGCCGTTCTGGCGTAATATGTTCAAGTATCATACCCGCAAAGTATATGGCGCTCCTAAAGTTATAGACGGCTGGATCGTTAAGTTCTTTCCCTATAACAACAAACGGCAACGCAACGATCTAAAAAGTATCAGCAATGCAGACGACCTGCCGGATGAGCGGGTAAAGGTAGACTTCTCACTCCTAAAGGTCTTGCCCGATGGCCGGACAGAGACCCTGCCGATGCAGTTTATTGCCGGTTTTACCAGCCTGAAACAGGACCATAAAACCATGCGGCTCACACCACAGATCGGCTGGCTGGTAAGCCCTCCGCAACAAAACCCTCATTTGGCCCGTTTGAAAAAAGAGAGCAGGTCCGGGTCGGAACCCATAAGGATCAGGGTAAGCGAAGTACCGGAAGCAATCCTGGCGCTAAAGACGATTGAAGCGATTGAAATAGAGTTTTTAGATTCGATCCGTATACCGGAGCAAATGGCGACATTAAAAATCGAATGGATGATGCTCTCGGGCAAAATCACGAACGAAGAAAAGACCAGGATCGCTATGCTGTTCCCGGACACCTATATCAAGATCAACGATGAAGCGCAAAAAAACCGGCAATACGAAGTCATCAAAAAGCGGGAAGCACAGGAAATGGCAGAACTGCTTCGGGAAATCCGCGAAGAGCAAGCAGGCGCTACAAATCAAACCGGCAACTAAAAAACAGAACGGGGAAGCATTGAGAAAACGCAAAGAGCATCAGGTACCGGTATAGCAAGCTCCCTTCAGGCTTCAGGAAAGCATACCAGCTCATGCGCTATCTTCCCGGGCAAGTAAAAAAAAATTCCGGGGCATACAACCTACCCGTCCCGGTCATCTCCCGTATCGAAACGCTGAACCCATCCGATAGCCTTAAGACCAGGATAGCCCCCAATAAGCCCGCACAGCATAACCCATAGCGATGCAGGAACACATGCCCATCGCATGAGAAGCACCTGCCGCAACAGGTACAAGGTAACGGAACCGCATCAGGGCAATAAAGCCAGGTCGCCTTTCAGCACATGTTCGTCGCTGCGATCCTGTTCTACATACCGGATATAATAAAAGTAAGTGCCCACATCGCAAGGCTTCCCGTTAAAGGTACCATCCCAGCCCTTCGAGGCATGACTGGCATTGAAAATACGCTGCCCGTACCGGTTGTAGATATCGAATGCAATGAGTTTGAAGTTCCCCCCCTCTATACGAAACACATCATTGAGTCCATCGCCATTGGGCGAAAAGGCGTTAGGTACAAATACTACAGGATCGCCGGTAAGCTCCAGGCAATGGCTTACCGAGTCCTGGTCGCCGCATTTATTGGTAGCCACCAAGGTGAGGCAATGTTTGCCTGCCGTGGCAAAACGATGTACCAGGTCTTCAGAAGTAGCAAGCAACCGCCCGGCTTCGTACCATTTATAACTTACCGCATGGGCAGACTGGTTGATAAAATTAACGGGCGTGTTGAGGTAAGTCTTAAGCGGGTTGATTGCAAAAGCCGCGCGGGGCGGCGGTGGCAGGGTTAGGGTAACGGTAATGGAGTCATAACCCATACAGGGATTATCCGGCAGGGTAACTACAGCATGACTCCTGGCAATGCCACCGTAAAAAACGATATAACCCGCAGCATTGTCTATACGACTCCCGGCAGCCGGGCTTACCCTTACCTGCGCCCCTGCGGGTATAGCCATCAGCGCACTGTCGCCGGCACAAAGCTCGGTGACGGCAGGCGGCTCCAGGCGCCCCACGGAGGTAAGCCCCGAACGGATACAAGCGGAATCGGGTGTAAACTTCCAGAGATCATTGAGCGGTGTACTGGCCGGCACATTGGGGTTAGGAAGGGCATCGGGCACCAAACCACCGAACAGGTATACATTGCCCGCCTTATCGGTCCAGAGGGCAGCCCTGCTGCGGCCCCGGGGCAAATTACCCGGAGCGGGCACACCTTTTATGCCGTAGTGGTAAGGGATGGGTGTACCGGTACTAAACCCCTTGACCTTGATCCAGCTTTGTTTATCGGCGTTAATGAGCCAGAGATCGTTGCATAAATTATTTTGAAGCGGTACCTGGGAGCCAATGCCACCGCCAAATCCCCAATAGGTACGGGCGCAGCCTGTAGGTCCTTTGGTTACAGAAAACCAGTTGCGGGCCCGCATACGCAGCACGGTATCGGCCGTACAATAGGTGCCATCCGTGCCCCCGCCGATACCCGGACCGGCATTGCCATCCAGCCAGGTCCAAAGCCTGGTAGCGATATCGTATTGCCACAGGTCGTTGAACGGAGCATTGTAAGTGCTCCCCGAAAACAGGAATAACCGCTGTTGTCCGTCGCTCCAACCGGCGGCGGCAACACGGGTGGGCGGCATATTTGCAGCACTGGCAACTCCTTTTACGCCATAATTACCCGTGCCATTCAAGCCTTGCTCCCCCGCTTCCCATATCCAATTATTGGAGGCCTTGTTATAGCGCCACAGGTCATTCTTCAGCGAAAGATAACCCACAGAAGCCCCGCCTCCAAACAGCCAGAAATCATTACCCATCACCCAATCGCTATAGTCGCCGGTGCCGGCTTTAGAACCCGGCGTATTGGCGGCGTTTGCTACATGCAGGGTTCCGTATACAGCCGGTGGTTCCCCGGTGATACCCGGTGTAACGCCCGGGTAACCTTTCATCCAGGTCCACTCGTCGGTGGCCACCTGGTAGCGCCATAGCGCATCGAGGCTAAACCCCGAACTATTGGTACCGCCAAAAAGCCAGAAGTCGCCGTCGGCATCGGTCCAGCATATAGGTGTATGAAGCGCCGGCGGATAGTTCAGGGGAGAAGGCAGCCCCTGTATGCCGTACACGCCGTTGCTACCCGAAGCATGTACATAGGTCCATACATTAGCCACGGGATCGTATCGCCACAGCCCGTTATAGGCCATACACCAGAAGTTGCCCTGCAGATCGGTCCAGTGGCCATAACCGGAAAAGTAAGGTGCATTATTAGCAGGATCCGGCACGCCAATGGCGCCATAGTTCCCGTAATTATACAAAGTAGAATCGCCTTTCAACCAAACCCACTGACCGCTCTGCGCCCAAAGGGGCAGGCGGAGCAGGCATAACAACACAAGCACTTTCAGCCGGATATTTATGTTCATGTTTCTTGAATACGTTACGAAAAATCAGGAGCAACAACAGCGGGCGCCTTCCTTAAGGTGCAACCGCTGCAGGCTGCGGGATCAGTTCACCCAGTACCTGCCCGTCCCGGTCTATGCGATACCATTTGCCCTGGCGCAGCACTTCGGCCTTACCACCATGAAAAGGCCGGGCATCGTCGAATGCCGTTGCTATTGCGGCTTTGCCCCCGCTATCCACAAAGCGGCACCGGCCGTCGGTCTCCCATACCAGGGCAAGCCCTTCGCTAAACCCGGTAGCCTGGCGATAGCGGGGCGCGATCACTTCGCAGAGCGTCGTATCGATAAAGCCGTACAGGTTATCTTTTTTAACCAATGCCCTGCCTGCTGCAAAAGCATATACGGCTTCGTACACGGGCTGTATTACCCAGGATCCCGACTCATCGATAAACCCATAACGGTCGGCAAGTTTTACCGCGGCATAGCCACCGGTAAAAGGCTGGGCATCGCGGTAGATCAAGGGTACCTGCACCTGCCCCCCGGCATTGAGATACCCCCTGCGCCCGTTTTGCACCACGATCGCATAACCATTACTGAATTCACTACCGGCATCGTATTGCGCCGCCACGGTCACATGACCCTGTGCATCCCGGTAACCCACCTTTGCGTTTTCGTAAAAACGCTGCAGCGGCGGAGCCTGGCCCAGGACAAAATGAGCAGGCATACTTACTGCGATGATGAGTATGATTTTTTTTAGCGATTTGTGGAGCCAGCGTCCGGCGAAGTATTGATGCATATCGGGCGATAAAGTATCGGGAATAATAATTATAGGTCTGCCTGGTCTTTTACCGCTTGCAGCGCAATACGGCAAAGACCATTAAAGAATAGACGCAGCTTCGCCCTGTTTTATTAGCCAGCACTACTTTTTTTTAAAAATTTGAAAGCGCCGCCTCCCCGTATAATTTAGTTGGCAATCGTTTTTCTACATCATAGAGATTTCTCCTAATTTTGAGGATATGAGCACCGGATTGGACACTTACCTGCGTATGCATACCGGCCTGGACGACGACACGATCGCCCGGATCAGGGAATCTGCCCGCCCCCGAACCCTCCGGCGCAACGAGCTGTTGCTGCAACAGGGACAGGTTTGCCGGTATAAAACATTTGTACAACAAGGTCTCCTGCGCACCTTTGGCACCGATGAGGCAGGCGTGGAGCATATCCTGCAGTTTGCACCCGAACTGCACTGGACGCTCGATGCTGAAAGTTACGACCGGCAGGAACCTGCCCGCTTCAGCATATCCGCGGTAGAACCCAGCGAACTATTCCTCTGGACCAAAACAGACTTCGATCGCCTGCTGACCGATATACCCGTGCTGGCCAAATTTTCTCAACAATTAGTATCGCGCAACATACACAACAGCCGGCATCGCCTGTTCTCCGCACTGAGCGCCACGCCCGAAGAGAAGTACAACGAATTTGTAAACACCAGCCCCGACTTGCTGGCCAGGCTGCCCCTGCATATGATCGCTTCTTACCTGGGCATTTCCCTCAAAACCCTTACGCGCATCCGTCATGCGCAATGGCACCGTTAAACAGATTATGGTCAAATGACCACCTTTCTCCGCCGCCCCCGGTGCAATTTTGCTATTCTAAATCAATCCATGCATATGCAAGTATTCGTTACCGGGGCCTCTGGCTTTGTAGGCTCCGCCATTGTACAACAATTGCTGCAGCAGGGGCATGGGGTACTGGGCCTGGCCCGTACGGCCGAAGCCGCCGAAAAACTCAGACAAGCAGGCGCTACAGCGCACGAGGGCGATCTTAATGACCTTAATCGTTTAAAAACCGGCGCCGCACAATGTGATGCGGTGATCCACACGGCATTTAACCACGACTTCAGCCGTTTTAAAGCCAGTTGCGAAGAAGACCGCCAGGTAATACTTGCGCTGGGCGAGGCACTGGCGGGCAGCAACCGGCCACTGATCGTAACCTCGGGTATCGGCCTGCTGCACCAGGACCGCCTGGTTACCGAAGCAGACCGCCCCGCAAGCGCCGAAACCACACCCCGCGCGGCCTCTGAAGAAGCCGTACATAACCTGGTCGCACAAGGCGGCAATGCCTATATCCTGCGCCTGCCGCCAACCGTGCACGATAAGGGCGATCATGGCTTTATACCTATGGTGATCCAGATGGCGCGTACCCATGGCGTTTCGGCCTATATCGGCGAGGGCAGCAACCGCTGGCCCGCCGTGCACCGGCAGGATGCGGCACAGATGTACCGGCTTATCCTGGAGCAACAACCGGAACAACGCGTGTTTCATGCGGTAGCCGAAGAAGGTATCCCTTTCCGGCAGATTGCTACGGCTATCGGCAAAGGCCTGCAATTACCCGTGACCGGTAAAGACGAAGCCGGCGCAGAAGCCCATTTCGGTTGGTTCAAACATTTTGCCGCGATAGACTGTGCCGCATCCAGTGCGCAAAGCCGTGCAACCCTCGGCTGGACGCCGCAGTACCCGGGCTTAATGGCCGACCTGGTACCGGGCATTTATTTTTAAATCCGGCAGGCATAAAAAAAAACAGGCCGGAGTACTAACTCCGGCCTGTTGCATCCTACGATTATACTCAGGCCTGTCCCGGCAGGTCGTTAAACAGGTTGAGCATATGTTGTGCAGCGCCTGCCGAATGCAGGGCTTCGGTCTGCTCCAGGGTAAGTGTAGCCGTTTCGGCTATGCGTTGCCGCATACTATTTTCATAAGCGCTTATAGCAGCGCCGGTATCGGTGTAACGTTCATCGCAAAGACATTCGCTGAGCTCCAGCGCATCCAGCATGGCCATATTTACACCTTCGCCGGCATAAGGCGGCATTACATGGGCTGCGTCGCCCAGCATGGTCAGGTCGGCTTGGGCGGTCCAGGTCTGATCGGGCGGCATACAGTACTGCGGCCGCGGCATCAGGGGAGTTTCCGCATTAACGATCAGCTCCTGCCATAAAGGATCCCAGTCTTTAAACTCATCGCGAAACCAGGCCAGTACCTGGTCCTTGTCTGCGAAATCGATACCGCTATCCTTTACCCAGTCCGCATCCGTTCTGCAACCGGTATAGAAGGCCAGGCTGCCGTCGCCCTTCGTGCTTACGATCAGGCTACGTACACCATCGAGAGCAAACACCTTACCGCCGTTCAGCAATTGGTCGATATACGGCAGGGCTGTTGCCACATGATAGACCGCGCCTTCGACTACGGTAATACCGGAGTAAAAAGGTTTTGCCTCCGTGATCAGGGGACGGATACGGGAGTTGGCGCCATCGGCCGCCACCACGAGATCGGCGGTTGCAGTGCTGCCGTTGCGGAATTGAAGCAACCATCGGCCATCGGCCTTTTCCAGGCTGCTCAGCTGGCTGTCCCATACCACGGTACCGGGCTGCAGCGATTCCAGCAGTATTTTTCTCAGTGGCCCGCGGTCTATTTCGGGACGAAAAGCGCCGGTAGCCTCGCTGCCCTGCTCATCCATAAGGATATGCGCATGCTGATCCACGATGCGCATCTTATCTGCCCCCGGCCGGTAATTGGCCTTAAAGGCATCCATCAGGCCGGCATGCTCCAGGGCTTTCAGGCCCGACTCTTCATGAAGATCCAGGGTAGCGCCCTGCACCCGCACATCTTTATGAAGGTCGCGTTCGTAAACCCGGACGGAGGCGCCCTCTTGTTGCAGGAGCCGTGCCAGGGTGAGGCCCCCGGGGCCGCCGCCAACTATAGCGATCTGTTTATTGCTGATCGTATGCATGGTACTTTATTTTTACAGGATAAAAAAAATCAGGATTGCAGGCCTTTAATAACGGTATCGCAACAGGCCATTAATTGCTGCTCGGTAATGATCTGCCGGCCCCGCTCGCGGTGTTCGAAATACTCGTGGACCAGGTCCAATAAGGGCGCAAAAAGCAAAGCCCGGTAAACCTTTTGCGGGTATTCCGCAATAATCCCCTCTTTAGCCTTTTGGCTCAGAAAGCGGTGTACCGTTCCGAAAGAACTGCCCTCCTTTATATTCCGTTCGCGGAATGCTTTATTGAGCAGGGGGGAAGACTTACCATATTCCATCAATACAAAAGCATGCCGGTTCTTTTTAAAATAGCTGAAGGTATTCGCCCAAATTTTCCGGATGCCTTCCGGGAACGCCATATCTTCCGAAAAGCCCTCCAGTGCCGCCTTTTCATAAGCACCCAATACGACATCGATAAACAGTTTAACCAGGAGATCTTCCTTGTTTTCATACTTGATGTAAATAGTACGGGGCGATATATTCGCCGCTTTGGCCAGCTGTTGCATGCTCAGGTTTTCGAGCCCCTGTTCGGCTATGATTTGCAGGGCAATGCTGCGTATCGCCTCTTCCTTTTCCGTGTTTTTAGGCCGCATCGGCATGTCGCATTTTGGAGATAAAGACTATTTGATTACAAAAGTAAGTAAATGTTCATTTACTTATTAATTTATTTTTCGGCAGGCGTATTTTTAACATTCCCCAAAAAGAAAAGCCCTGTCGCAATACAATGCTGCGACAGGGGGATATGATTTTACACAGGGAAAACTCAGGACTGCATGGCGGCCCGCTGCTGTTTATGCTTTTTAAGCAGGTATTTTTTATGCTGTTCTCCCCAGACCCTCAGTGCGCCGATAATTTCTTTCAGCGAATCGCTGTAAGGCGTCAGCTCATAGGAGATCTGCACCGGCACGGCATCATAGACCTTGCGCTCCACGAACTCGTTCAGCTCCAGGTCGCGCAGTTCCTTGGATAATACCTTGGGCGTGATGCCTTCTATAGCCCGTTCGATCTCTTTAAAACGTTTGGGTCCGTCGGATAAGACAACGATGACCAGGAGCTTCCATTTCCCGTTCAATACATACAATGCGTCGCGCACGGCATTGACACTGTTATTACATTCTTCCCTGCTGGTAGCACACATAAGCGATTCATTTTAGGAGGCGGTATCCCGAAGGATACCGCTATACAAAAGTATACTGCTATACTTTGTAAAGCTACTGAAAATAATTTTGCCGGATAAAAATGTAAAAAACATGAACATACTTCATCTGGTATCCAGTCCCAGGGGCGAAGCCTCTGCCAGCATACAACTGGGTAATGCCATTGTACAGCAACTACAGGCCCGGTACCCCGGCGGCACCCTGGTTACCCGCGACCTCGCCACGGCCCCCTTTCCCCACCTTGAAGAACAGCACCTTGCTTCCTTTTTTACCCCACCGGAGGCCCGCAACGAAGCGCAGGCCGCCGCTGCCAGTCCTTCGGAACAGGCCATTGCCGAACTGCAACAGGCCGATGCTATTGTGATCGGTGTACCCATGTATAACTTTAACCTGCCCTCTACCCTGAAGGCCTGGATCGACCATGTAGTACGCGCAGGACTGACCTTCAGCTACAGCGAAGCAGGCCCGTCAGGTTTGCTGCAACACAAGAAAGTATACCTTGCCCTGGCGAGCGGCGGCATATACAGCGAGGGACCGATGAAAACGGTCGATTTTTCGGAGCCCTACCTGCGCCATATGCTCAGCTTTATCGGCCTCAGCGATATTACCACCTATCGCGCAGAAGGCCTGGCCTTGCCCGACCGGAAAGATACCGCCCTGGAAAAAGCCATACAGGCCATAGCTGTATAAAGCCGGGTAATAATACGTTAAGACGGGAGCGCCAACTGCGTCCCTGTCTTATCCTTTACTGCTTTTACCTAATTTCGCGGTCATAACACCCGGGCTAAGCCCTTTAAGCATGATATACCGGCACAACAACCCGAATACAGGCGCCGAATGCAATATGATCGTGGAAGAACCCGGCTTCGACCGTACATTTTACGGCCGCGACCGGCACAACAAACTGCTGACGATAGCCTGGAACCCGGGCCCTGCCAGCACTGTAACCATCGATGGCGTCAACTATGTATTCCCTGCCCAGAGCCTGCTCTGCCTTATGGTCAACGAATCCTTCCGGTTTGAAGATGCGGCCGCAATTATTGCCTGGCAGTTTAACCGCGAGTTCTATTGCATCGTGGATCATGACAAGGAAGTGAGCTGTGCGGGTTTCCTGTTCTATAGCTCGGCGCAACGTTTATTTATTGCCCTGGACGATACCGGGGAACGCAAAATGCGGATACTGTCGGAAGTATTCCGCGAAGAATTTGAAACGGAAGACAAGATCCAGGGCGAAATGCTACAGGCTCTGCTCAAAAGACTGATCATTATGGCTACCCGCCTGGCGCGGCTGCAATACACCGACCAGCAAACTCTTACCGACGATAAGCTGGATACGATCCGGAAATACAATATGCTCGTCGAACATCATTACCGCAACGAGCACCAGGTGGCCTTTTACGCCGGCCAACTGCATAAGTCGCCCAAAACGCTGTCCAATCTTTTTGCCCTGTATAACCACAGTTCGCCACTGGCCGTGATCCAGGATCGGATCCAGCTCGAAGCCCGCCGCCTGCTTACCTATACGGACAAGTCGGCTAAAGAGATCGCATATGAACTGGGGTTCGAGGATGCCACACACTTCAGTAAATTTTTCAAAAAAGGCGCCGGCCAGTCGCCCACCGACTTCCGCAAAGGGAGTGTAAGCCCGGCGCAGCTCCCTGCAAACCTGCAATAAACCCCGGAACGGGAAAAATAGACTATTCCCCGGGAAGTCCTGCCATTGTTCCGGCGACCCGCCGGTATGACCTTTGTGTTATCAAAATCATCCGAAAAATCACAAAAATTAAAACAATGAAAAGTTTCCCCATTCCAACCCGCGCCGATGTAACTCCAGGCAACCAGCAGATCTTCGATAACCTGACCAAAATGGTAGGTCATGTACCTAACCTCTATGCAGCCTTTGCGCAATCGGAACACGCACTGGGCAACTACCTGGCGCTGCAGGGCGGTAAGACCTCGCTGCGGGCCAAAGAGCTGGAAGTCGTGAACCTCGTGGTGAGCCAGGTGAACAATTGTGTGTATTGCCTGAGCGCCCACAGCGCCCTTGCCAAACGCCAGGGCTTTACAGAAGACCAAATATTGTCTATAAGAAAAGCAGACATCAGCTTCGACAGCAAGCTGGACGCCCTGGCCCAACTGGCCAAAAGCATCACCGAAAACCGTGGTCATGCCGACCCCGCTGTAGTGGAAGCATTTTATGCAGCCGGTTATAACGAAGGCAACCTGGTAGACCTGGTCATGATCGTCGGCGATAAAACGATTACCAATTACCTGTATGCGCTTACCGAAGTACCGGTAGACTGGCCGGCGGTACCCGTATTGTAATACGATCCTGATAAGCAAAGATTCCGGGCCCATGGCCCGGAATCTGCGTTTTATAAGCCTTTGCATTAATTCACACAGAGCACCAAACGTAAGCGCAGTCCTGCAGCGTCTTTCAAGGCCAAAACATAAAAACAATGATGCGCACCAACAGGCTGGGAGGCTTATTCCTGCTGCTGTTTATCCTCAACCAGCTAACCGTTAACGGACAGGTAAAGAAGGCTTTATTTATTGGCAATAGTCTTACCTATTTCAATGATATGCCACAAACCGTGAAAGCCCTGGGCATGGCATTGGGCGACACACTGGATGTAACGGTATATGCACCGGGCGGCACCGGCTTCGTGAACCATCATGCAGACCCGGTAGTATTTCAGCGGCTGGCTCAAGGAGACTGGCAATACATTATCCTCCAACCCGGTTCTAACGAATCGCCGGCATTCTCCGCACCGCTGGACTCTACCATAAGCTGGGGGCGCATCCTGGCCGACTCGGCCCGCAAACACAATCCCTGTGCACAAATTGCACTCTACGAAATCAGCTATGGGGTAGCCGCCGCAACGGCACAGGCCAATACCAATTATTATTATGCCCAATCGCGGATCAGGGAAAACCTGCTGGTACTGTCGGACAGCCTGCAGGCCTGTTGCGTGCCTGCCGGTGAAGTGATGCGCCGCATCTGGACCAATGATACGCAGACACTGATCTGGAACAGTTTCGGTGATATCCATCCTAATGCCTATGGCTCTTATGCCATAGCCTGCGCCTTTGCGGCTGCGCTATTCCGGAAACCCGTATCGCAGCTCACCGTATATAACGGGCTGGACACAGCACGCTGTCGTAATTACCAGCACATTGCCGACAGCATCGTACTGACCACACCCGGGCAATGGAAGCTGGGCGGTTATTTCCCTATGGCCAGGTTTGCCCCGGCTATAAATAACAACGCGGTTACCTTCCAGAACCAAAGCCTGCATTATGACCAGGTCTCCTGGCAATTCGGCGATGGCACCAGCTCCACGCAGGTATCGCCGGTAAAGGTTTATAATGCGCCGGGCAACTACCGCGTCGTGTTAAAGGCTTCGCAAGGCGACTGTTACGATACCTATAGCAGCACTGTGACCATAACCGGGAGCGGCACAGCGATACCGCCATTGCCCGCAACGGCCGGCATCAAACTCTACCCGAATCCTGCCACGCAATATGTTACGATCGAACAGGAAACCGCAGCACCCTTGCAGATACGGGTATATGATATGACAGGCCGCTTGTTGTTATCGGAGGCCATAAACAGCAGGCAGGCTACCTTAAGCACCCGGGGACTAGTGCCCGGCGGGTACCTGTATGTATTGAGCAGCGGGACCAAGAGGAGTTATGGCAGGCTGCAGGTAGTCCCATAGCGCGCCGACAAGCTATAACCTGTATTTATACTGCCGAAAATTACAAGCGGCAGAATGCGTACCTTTATCCTATGTTCGATTTTCGTTTGCAAGTTTTCTATACCGTAGCCAAACGGCTGAACTTTACGCGTGCAGCCGAAGAGCTTTGTATTACGCAGCCGGCTGTAACCAAACATATCCATGAGCTGGAAGCTTATTTCAAAGTAAAGCTGCTGGACCGCAAAGGCAATAAGACCTTGCTAACGGCCGCCGGCGAAACCCTGCTGCAACAAACAGAAGCCTTACAACTGCTGTACCGCAATATGGAATTTGAAATGAGCGCCCATGTACGCAAGCATAAGGGCCAGTTGCGTATCGGGGCCAGCACCACCGTGGCGCAATATGTACTGCCCCAGGTATTGGCCGCCTTCCGCAAAAAATTTCCGGATATCACGGTAAGCCTTACGACGGGCAATACCGAGCAAACCGAACGGGCGCTGGAGCATAGGGAGATCGACCTGGGTGTGATCGAAGGCCACTCCCGGAAAGCACAGGTGCGGTATACAGAATTTATCAGGGATGAGCTGGTGCTGGTATCGCGGGTGCAAAACCCGCTGGCCGCCAAAGCCAGCATCAGCGCGGAAGAGCTGAAACAAATACCACTGCTGTTGCGCGAACCCGGGTCGGGCACCCTGGAGGTATTGGCACATGCCCTGAAACCGCTGCACATAAAAACGGGTGACCTGAAAAAAGAAATGCAGCTCAGCAGTACGGAAAGCATCAAACGTTACCTGCTGCACTCCGACAGCATGGCTTTCGTTTCGATCTATGCGGTACTTAAAGAACTGGAACTCCGGGAGTGTTGCGTGATCGATGTGACCGGGCTGGATATAAACCGGCACTTCTACTTTATAGAACCGCAGGGACAGACGCCTGCACTACCCGCACTGTTTAAACGGTTTGCACTGCGCTATAACTTCAGGTAATAGCAGATTATTAAGGGTGATTTCCCGCAATGGGACAAGGGGCAGACCTTTGCCCTGTAATCATCCTCCAATATCATGCAACAGGAAATTCCCCATACTGCATCCCGCAACCCGCAAAAGCGTTTCCGTAAAATAATATTCCTGCTGGCGGCCCTGCTTTGTCTCTGTCCTTTTGTAGGCGCGCCTATAGCCCTGGCCCTCGGCCTGCTTATGGCCTGGCTGGTCGGACATCCTTACCCGCAGTTCAATCACAAAGCAACCCATTGGTTGCTGCAGGCCTCGGTAGTAGGCCTGGGTTTTGGCATGAATGCCGGTAGCGCCCTCCGGGCAGGACGCGAAGGCTTCCTGTTTACCATCGTTTCTATTACCGCTGTGCTGGTACTGGGTTACCTGACCGGCCGCCTGTTTAAGATAGACAGGAAGACTTCCTATCTGATCACCGCCGGAACCGCTATTTGCGGCGGCAGCGCTATCGCCGCTTTGTCGCCGGTAATCAAAGCCGGAGAAAAACAGATCTCCGTAGCGCTGGGCACGGTTTTTATCCTGAATGCAGCAGCCTTGCTGATCTTCCCGGCTATAGGCAAACACCTGCATTTAAGCCAGGAACAATTCGGCCTCTGGTGCGCCATTGCCATTCATGACACCAGTTCGGTAGTCGGTGCGGCGAGCAAATACGGAAGTACGGCATTACTTATTGCCACGACCGTGAAACTGGCCCGGGCGCTCTGGATTATCCCTTTATCTTTAGGTTCCGCCCTGTTGTTCCGCGCCAAAGACAGCAAGATCAAACTGCCCTTCTTTATCGGCCTGTTTATACTGGCCATGCTGCTGAACAGCTACCTGCCACCCGTAGCCCGGCTGGCGCCCTGTATCACCCTGGCGGCCAAAGCCGGCCTGACGCTCAGCCTGTTCCTGATCGGTTCCGGTCTTTCGCCCAAAGTAATACGCGCCGTTGGCTTTAAACCCATGTTGCAGGGTATCCTGCTCTGGGCCTTTATCGCCACGGGTACGCTGCTTACGATCATTTACCTGGCTTAAGCCCGCAAAGCAGGTATAACAAAGGGCCGCCAAATGGCGGCCCTGCTTCAATATTGTTCCGGCATCCGGTACCGGGGGCCTGTTCTTAAACGGTATAATGCACCACTACGCGATCGACCAGTTGCTGCCCGTTAAAATGCAATTGTTCGGCCGATCGTTTACCGGTAGCCATATTGGTATAATAAAGCGTAATACCTTCCATACCGGTGAGCAGGTCCAGCAGATCGAAATGCAGGTCCGGTATCATTTCCAGGGCTTTATTCCAATAGGCGCGTACCTGTTCCTTGCCACTTACCCGGCCATCGTTGCCGGGCAGTACCCGTATGGCTACGGGTGTTTCTATGGTAAAGTCTTCGGTATAGTGGCGCAACACACGCTCCACATCATGAGCGTTCCAGGCGGCGATCCATTCTTCGGCGAAGTTTTGGGCAAACTGCGTATCGATCATAAAGGAAATTTTGCCCTGAATGTAGCGCTATTTGCCGCAACGGCAATTTTACCGGCTGCACTTGTCCCGGCTATTGTACCTGCGCTGCGGCCGGAACCTGCAGGTCGAGCACCATCTGGATATTGGCCCTTTCGTAGGGCGTGGGTCGCCCGGTCACTTTTTCAAACCCCAGCCGGTGGTACAGGCTGATGGCCGGTTTCAGGATCGTATTGCTTTCGAGAAAAACATTCCTTGCGCCCAATTGCCTGGCCCTGTCTACGATCGCATCGCCCAGCAGGCGACCGATATTCTTGCCCTGGGCTGCAGGACTCACCGCCATCTTGGCCAGCTCGTAATCATAATCGGGATCATCCATTTTCAACAAAGCGCAAACCCCTACGGGCTGGCCCTTCCACAACGCCACCAGGATATGGCCGCCG
Organism: Taibaiella chishuiensis; assembly: GCF_003014535.1. GTDB lineage: Bacteria > Bacteroidota > Bacteroidia > Chitinophagales > Chitinophagaceae > Taibaiella > Taibaiella chishuiensis. Next base: position 192,265 of record NZ_PYGD01000011.1, read on the forward strand.
CGGTTTAAGATATATCCTTCGGGGTCATCGAGCGCTTTGTAATCGGCGGCTTCCATTTTAAAATAGGTGGATATCCAGGCCTCGTTCAGGTCGCGGAAAGCCTGCCGGTAGGCCGGTGTATAATCGACGATCTGCACTTCCGATTCTGTTCTTTTGCGTTGTTGTTCCTGTACGCGACGCAACAGCGACTTTTGTTCCAGCAGGTATTCCCATTCGCCGATCGCCTGCCACAGATCGTGGTTGGCCTGTGCCGAAAGCGTGGTGATGGCCTGCTCCACATCTGCATACTGGTCCTGTATAGCTTCGGCGAGCTGATGGCCGGCCGGCGCAAGACCAATCCGGTTTTTCCTGCCATCGGTAGCATCTTTTTCTTCAGCAACCAGGCCATGCGCCGTCATCTCGCCCACGATACGGCTTACCGAGGGGTGGGAATGGCCGATCTCCCGGGCGATTTCTGTAATCGTTTTGGGGCCTTCCTGCGACAGGATATAAAATACAGGGAACCATTTAGGCTGTAAGTCGATATGGTATAAGGCATAGATCGCGGCGGCATCTTCGGTTACCTTTTCGGTAAGCATACGCAGGCGGCTCCCGATGGCCATCCTGCCCGTTTTATTAAAAAAGTCCATACAAAGTCAATTACGTAATTAGTTACGCAATTTAGTACATAATTTTCATACTGGCATCATGATCCTGCATTTCAGACCGGCAATTTTAAATAGAATATATTTTAAAATAAGTAAGAAGATCAAAAGCAACAAGTAGCACGCCGCAACCATCGGAAGCAGATAACAGGTAGTCCTTTTCACGGGAAAGCGCGCATGGACGGGGCTTTGCGGGCAGCTGCTAAATAAAAGGTAATTTATGTGTGGGGGAAGAATAAAAATAAAAAAAAATTAATTTTGCCTCACCTATCATTAAATAATTATTCCATATGAGCCATTAAAACAAAAGCAGAACCACAACCAAAACCAAACCAATAACCGCTTTATGAAATTTACAGTTGCCCTACTATGTGCTGTGTTATTACAGCACATCGGTCCCTGCTGTTCTTTTGCCCAAACCCCTTATGCATCATCCGGCCAGCAGGATGCTGATTATGTGGCCAGCGACGCCGTCAGGGTCGACCGTGTGCAATGGTGGTACCAGGCCAATAACAACAGCAATGCAGCAACAGCCGAAATTACGGTTTCCAATCAAACCGATAAACAGATAAAGCGCATCGACTTTAATGTGGTAGCGACCGACAGCTCGGGCCTCGTACTGGAAAGCGAGGGATTTGCCATCAAAAAGCTGGTCGTTACCGATACTATGGCTCCCCATTCCCGTAAAACCTTCAATTTTGACCAGGCATTCGTCAACCGGAATGTAGCCGACCTGGACGTGAACAATGCGATCGTTGAATACGACAACGGCTCTATCGAAATATTGACAAAAAAGAGATAATACCCGAGCAAAATTTTCCTTAAAAAACTGGTCCCGGCAGGCGTACGGGACGAAGATCCGGTGCCCGCCGGCACATCTATAACCGCATTTCCACGTGCACTTGCCGGGCATATGATCCAGGCAGGTGCGTGTATTCCTGTTTGCCCCGGCCCGGCATTGCGGGCAAGTGCGGCAATTAAGCGATTATCTGTAAATTGCAATCCATTTTAAAGGACCCCGAAAAAAATACAATAGCTATATGTCATTACCGCAATTACGCAACTATGCCAACGGGCAATGGATTGCAGGACAAGGAGAAGGCGAAACACTGCATAACGCGATCACCGGCGAGGCGATCTATACGGCAAGCAGCAAAGGACTGGACTTTGCCGGCATGATGCAATACGCCAGGACCAAAGCAGGACCGGTACTGCGCCGCATGACCTTCCAGGAGCGCGGCCGCATGCTGAAGGCGCTGGCCCTCTACCTGATGGAGCGTAAAGAAAAATACTATACCATAAGCCGTTATACCGGCGCAACCCGCGCCGATAGCTGGGTAGATATCGAAGGGGGTATCGGCAACCTTTTTGCCAATGCTTCGCTGCGCCGCCAGTTTCCCAACGAGCCCTTTTATGTAGACGGCGATCCGGCTATACTTTCTAAAAACGGCACCTTTATCGGTCACCACATTATGGTACCCCGCCGCGGCGTGGCCATCCATATCAATGCCTTTAACTTCCCGGTATGGGGTATGCTCGAAAAGATCGCGGTAAACCTGCTGGCAGGTGTGCCGGCTATCGTAAAACCGGCGACCATTACCTCGTTCCTTACCGAAGCCGTAGTTGAAGACATCATCGCATCGGGTATACTGCCCGAAGGCGCGCTGCAGCTGATTTGTGGCTCGGCCCGGGGTATCCTCGACTTCGTGGAAAACGGCGACGTGGTTACCTTTACCGGTTCGGCCTCTACTGGCAAAATGCTGAAAGCACACCCCAGGCTGATCGACGAAGCGGTACCCTTCAATATGGAAGCCGATTCGCTCAACTGCTCCGTACTGGGCGCAGACGTAAAACCCGGCATGCCGGAGTTCGACCTGTTTATTAAAGAAGTGGCCCGCGAGATTACCACCAAAGCAGGCCAGAAATGTACGGCAGTGCGCCGTATTATCGTACCGGCGGGCAGTGTTGAAGATGTCCAGATCGCGCTGGGCAAAAGGCTGGCGGGTACCCTTATCGGCGACCCCTCGGTAGAAGGCGTGCGTATGGGCGCCCTGGCCGGTATGTCGCAGAAACAGGAAGTGCTGGAGAAAATTGCAGAACTTTCTCGTTCGCAGGAGATCGTGATCGGCGACCTGGACAACTACGAGCTGCACGGCGCAGATAAAGAAAAGGGCGCATTCCTGCCCCCGATCGTGTTCCTCAATAATAATCCATTTACCAATACAGCCTGTCATGATATCGAGGCCTTCGGACCGGTAAGCACCATTATGCCTTACGATACGATGGACGAAGCCATCGAACTGTCCAAACTCGGTAAGGGTTCGCTGGTAAGCTCGATCATTACGGCCGACGATAAGATTGCCAAAGCATATGTACTGGAAGCGGCCTCTATGCACGGCCGTATCCTGGTGCTGAACAGCGATTGCGCCAAAGAGAGCACCGGCCACGGATCGCCGATGCCCCTGCTGGTGCATGGCGGCCCCGGACGCGCGGGCGGCGGCGAAGAGATGGGCGGTAAAAGAGGCGTACTGCATTATATGCAACGTACTGCCATACAGGGTTCCCCCACCACGATTTCCCATATTACCAATGTATACCAGCAAAACGGCCGCCAGAACGAAACCGAGGTACACCCGTTCCGGAAGCATTTCGAAGACCTCGAAGTCGGCGACACCCTGATCACCGCCAAACATACCGTTACCGAAACCGACATTACCAACTTTGCCAATGTGAGCGGCGATAACTTCTACGCCCACATGGACGCCACTTCGCTCGAAGGCACTATATTCGAACAACGCGTGGCCCACGGCTATTTTGTATTATCGAAAGCTGCAGGCCTTTTTGTAGATGCGAAGAAAGGACCGGTACTGCTGAACTACGGTATCGACGAAGCCCGCTTTACCAAACCGGTTTACCCCGGTGCTACCATTGGTGTGAAGCTGACGGTAAAACAAAAGGTAGACCAGGAAAAACGCAGCGAAGACGATATTGCCAAAGGCATCGTGAAATGGCTGGTGGATGTATACGACGAAACCGGCGAAACGGTGGCCATCGCTACCATCCTGACCATGGTAAAAAAACGCAACCAGGATTAATTTTTTCAAACCGGTAAACCGGTACAGCCCGGCAGCACAAGCGCTGCCGGGCTTTTTTATGTAACCCTGTCTTATTTTTTTCACAGTTCTTTAAACCTTGATACTTTTGCGCCATCGAACAGATAATCCTGTTCCTTAATTTATAAAAACGCTACCCATGAAACGCCTGTTTTACCTCCTGGTCCTGCTCAGTGCTCTAAACAGCAGCGCTGTTTACGCCCAGGGCAACGACCTCAGCGACCAACCCTTCCGCGTGCTCGATACCCCCCGGGCCAGCCTGGGCATTTTTGCCGCCACCATGCCTTTTATACGGCAACAATCATTTGGCCTGGGCGCCGATATGAAACTGAATATCACGCCTATGTTCTCGATGGGTATAAGCGGCCTGGTAACCGGCCGGAAGGTAGATCCCAAATTCGGCTATAATATCGGCGAGGCCAAACTGCTCTATTACGATATCAGCCTGTTTCCCGAGCTGACCCTGTACCGCAACCGGGGCCTCGAAGCGGCTGTACGGCTTTACGCCGGCTTTTCCGCCTTCAACCTGTCCGACAATTCGATCCGGGAAATTTACTGGTGGTACGACGAATATGGCAATGCCTACCAAGGCGAACGTGCGCTGCCGATCGCCAATAATTACTTCCTGAGGCTGGCGCCGGCTTTCGCGGTGAGCTATCGTGTGGCCCGCGATGTACGCCTAGAAGCCAGCGGTAGTTACAGCATGTTCTTTGGCGAGGCCACTTACGCCCACCGCAGCGATTTTAACAATTATGTATTCCAGTTGGGCGTACGGGTGGCTATCGATTAAAGGGCCGGTTTTAAACTTCTAACCCTCAGTTTATTATTCGGTCCTCGCCCCCTTTTACATGTTACAGAAATTATATTATACTTATTCTCTTTCATAATGAACATTCATTCAGCTATCATGGCATAGTTATTGAGCCGTTTTAGGAGAAACAAAAATGTTGTTTATGAAAAAGTATCGTGTAATAGGTGTACCGGTAATGATTTTGGGAAGTACCCTGGTATTGGCTTCCTGCTCGAAGGATAACGATCCGGAGCTGAGCAGGAAAGAGATGATGGTAGGTACCTGGAGCATCGTGCAGGTGGCACATGATAACAACAACAATGGCATTGCCGATCCATCGGAGATCCTGACCGTCCCGCCGGGTAGTACCGATGTCAATACCGAAACATTTAACGCTAACGGCACCGGTATGGTACGGATTAAAAATGCAGCCGCCGATACCACGATAGCTATGACCTGGGCCATTACAGGCGATGATGCTTACCTTGAAGTAACGGTACCCGGCGCACCCACGGTTAACAATAAGATCCTTAACATGACCAAAACCGATCTGCAGCTGGAAAACAGTACCAACCCCGACGGGAAAGACTGGACCTGGCTGAAAAAACAATAAGCCTGTGCGCAACAGGCCACAAAGGGAGACTATAGCAAAAGCCGTCGCGATTTATTATCTTCGCGACGGTTTTTACATACATTTATACAAGGTACACAACATTGAAAGCAGTTCTCTATTATATCAGCCTACCCTTTCTCTATCTTATTTCCCTATTGCCGTTCCCTGTATTATACCTTGTAGCAGACTTCTTTTTCCTGCTGCTGTATTACGTGATCGGGTACCGGAAAGGGCTGGTGCTGCAGAACCTGCGCAATTCCTTCCCGGGAAAAACGGACCGGGAGATACGGCTGATCCGCCGCAAATTTTACCGTTACCTCTGCGACCTGTTTCTCGAAACCTTTAAGACCCTGACGATAAAACCGGCCACCATGCTGAAACATTGCAGCATGAGCCCGGAGGCCGTAACGCTGTTTGACCGGTATGCCACTGAAGGCAAAAGCATTATACTGGTAATGGGACACCTCGGTAACTGGGAATGGGCAGGTAATACCTTTAGCCTGGTCAATAAAGCCCAGCTTTATGTGATCTACCACCCGCTGGCCAACCCGTATATGAACGGGCTGATCATCAAAATGCGCACCCGCTTCGGCACCCGGCTTATCGCCATGAAAGATACCTTTAAGGAAATGATAGCCCGTCGCAAGGAACTGACCGCTACCGCTTTTATTGCCGACCAGACGCCACACCCCGACCATGCCTACTGGACTACCTTCCTGAACCAGGATACCCCCGTGTTTCTCGGTACGGAACGTATAGCCGGCAAGCTGAAATTCCCCATCGTTTATGCCCGGGTCAAAAAACTGAAAAGGGGTTATTACGAGATCCAGGCCGAAACCCTGATCGAAGATCCCGCCAATATGGAGGAAGGAGCGATTACCCGGATCCATACGCAACGCCTGGAGCGGGACATTATCGAACAACCCGAAACCTGGTTATGGTCGCACCGGCGCTGGAAACACAAAAGAAAACCGGCAGAAGCCTGAGGGCAGAACGCCCGTTAATTGTCTCCCTGATAAACCCGTACCCCGGGTTACCGGAACGGGAAATTTCCTCCACAACTGCCCGGCGACAGTTTTCACAATAATAACAGGAGGATACACAATAAAAAAGTATTATTACCGTTGGTTCAATACAGACAACGGTACCATTAATTAAAGATGCGAAAAGGTAAAGAATTAATTCTGGCCACCAAGGCCTTTGCAGTGGAAGACAGGAAGAAGAGCTGGTGGCATTTGTTGTCTACGTTGTTTTTGTTCCTGGCGCTTATTGCTGTCGCCTTGTTGAGTCCCTGGTTCCCGGTAAAGATTATCGCCGGTGTATTACAGGCGCTCGTTATCGTGCGGCTCTTTGTCATTTACCACGATTACCAGCATCATACCATCCTGCAAAAGTCCAAACTGGCCAATGCCATCATGACGGCCTTCGGCATTTATATCCTGGCGCCGCAAAGTATCTGGAAACGTTCGCACGATTACCACCACAGTCATAATTCCAAACTGTTCAGCGCCAGCATCGGTTCTTATCCCATTGCCACCCGCAGCAAATTCAACAGCATGAGTGCAGGCGAGCGCCGGGAATACCTGGCTATCCGTCACCCGCTTACCATCCTGCTGGGTTATTTTTCCATGTTTATGATCGGTATGTGCGTATCCTCGCTCAGGAGCAGCCCCCGCCGGCACCTCGACTCGCTGCTGGCCCTGGTGCTGCATGCCGTACAGATTACCCTGGCCTTTATCTTCCTGGGCTGGCAGAATACGGTAGCTATCGTTTTTATCCCTTTCTTTATTTCTACTGCCATCGGCGCCTATCTCTTTTATGCGCAGCATAATTTCCCGGGCGTTATCTTCAAATCCAATGCGGACTGGGCCTACGAGACCGCAGCGCTGCAATCGTCGAGTTATATGAAGATGAACCCCTTCTGGCAATGGGTTACCGCCAATATCGGTTATCATCACATCCATCACCTCAATTCCCGCATCCCCTTTTATCGCTTGCCCGAGGTTATGGCGCACTTCCCCGAACTGCAACAGCCCAAGGTTACCTCCTTGTCGCCGAAAGATATACGCGACTGCCTGCGACTCAAAATCTGGGACCCCGAACTGGGCCAGATGACCGGCACCCGGTAAGCCCCGTATTGTTTTTCATTATGCCGCCTTCAGTACGCCCGGTTGCTGAGCGGGAATTTGTATTTTTGAGGGAATTTATTCCCGTATGAAATACCTGATCGTCCTGTTACTGGGCCTGGGAAGCGTAACCCTGACCAACGCGCAACAAAGCTATACTGATAGCCTGCAAGCCTTCCGGGTAAAGTACCTCGACGAACTGTACCCGATCATCAAAGCCGATACGGCACATATCCGTTTCTACCCGGTCCATGCCGCATTAAGGGTAAAAGCAAAAGTCGAGTTGCTGCAGGACCAACCGGTATTTAAGCTGGCTACCTCCTCAGGCAAGACCAAAGAGGCGCGCAAATATGCCCTGCTCCGTTTTAAGCTTAAGGGCAAAAGCTGCAGCCTGTATGCCTATCAATTACTGGGCCTGATGAACAAGGAAGAGACCGCCCGGCACCTGTTCCTGCCCTTTACCGATCTGAGCTCGGGCGGGGAAAGCTACGGCGGCGGCCGTTATATCGACCTGGAGATCGACGATATACAAGCCGACCAGACCGTAACCATCGACTTCAACAAAGCCTATAATCCTTACTGCGCCTTTACTACAGGGTATAACTGCCCCGTACCTCCGCGCGAAAATGCCCTGCCCGTGTCTATAAAAGCCGGGGAGCGCTACCAACCCGAAAAATTTGAACATTAACCCGGCCCCCTTACGGGCCTTAGCCCATTAAAATTATCCTGATGAACCAGAATCCATTGCTGCAACCCTTCAATACTCCGTTTCAAAGCGTACCCTTTGACCAGATCCGCCAGGAAGACTACCGCGAAGCGATTATACAAGCCATAGAAACAGCCCGGCAGGAAATAGCCGCGATCAGCAATAACCCGGAAACACCAACCTTCGACAATACCCTGGTTACCCGCGAAGAAGCAGGCCGGCAGCTGGCCGTAGCCAGCGAGGCTTTTTTTAACCTGAACTCGGCAGAGACCAGCGATTACCTGCAGGAAGTAGCCGAAGAAATATCGCCGCTGCTGGCCGCGTTCAGCAACGACATCAACCTGGATGAAGCCTTGTTTGCCCGGGTAAAACACGTTTATGAACAAGCCGACAGAACGGGCTTCAGCACGGAGATGCAACGCCTGCTCGACAAGAGTTACAAACACTTTACCCGCAACGGCGCCCTGCTGAGCGAAGCCGATAAACAGACCCTGCGGCAGATCGACCAGGAGCTCTCCGGGCTTACGGTAAAATTTTCGCAGAACGTATTGCAGGAAACCAATGCCTACAGTATGCATATCGAAGACGAAGCCGGGCTGGAAGGCTTACCCGCATCGATCGTAGCACAGGCCAGGGCCGAGGCTGAAACCCGCTCTCTCACCGGTTGGGTATTTACGCTGCAGTTCCCGAGTTATGTTCCCTTCCTGAAGTATGCGGCCAACCGCGAACGCCGTAAAGAGCTATACCTGGCCTCGGCACAGAAAGCCTTTAAGGATAATGCCTATAACAACGAAGCGATCATTAAAAAGATCGTGAGCCTGCGCGACCAGCGGGCGCGCCTGCTGGGCTTTGCCTCGCATGCGGCCTTTGTGCTGGAAGAACGCATGGCCGGCACACCCGATGCCGTTACCGGTTTCCTGAACGACCTGCTGGAAAAGGCCAGGCCCTTTGCCCACCAGGATGTAGCCTCGCTGCAGCCGCTGGCGGCGCGCGACGGTCTTACCGAACTGATGCCCTACGACCATGCTTACTATGCTGAAAAGCTGCGCGAAGAAAAATATGATTATTCGGAAGAAGCGCTGAAACCCTACTTCCCGCTGCAACAGGTGCTGCAGGCGGCTTTTGCGGCTGCCGGTAAGTTATACGGCCTCAGCTTCAGCGAACGTACCGATATACCCACTTACCACGAAGAGGTAACCGTATACGAAGTGCTGGAAGAGGGCCGTCATAAAGCTCTGCTGTATACCGACTGGCACCCGAGAAAAGGGAAACGCGCCGGCGCCTGGATGACCTCGTTTAAAGGTCAGTACCGCAATGCAGACGGCGAGCACCGTCCGCATATTTCTATTGTCTGCAACTTCTCCCGCCCAACAGGCGATACGCCTTCGCTGCTTACCTTTAACGAGGTGACGACCCTGTTCCATGAATTTGGTCATGCACTTCATGGTATGCTTGCCGATACCCGTTACGAAAGCCTTTCGGGCACCAATGTATACTGGGACTTTGTAGAGCTGCCTTCGCAGTTTATGGAAAACTTCTGTTACCAGAAGGAGTTCCTGGCAACATTTGCCCATCATTACAAAACCGGCGAACTGCTGCCCGAAGCACAAATCGACAAGATCGTGGCCTCCGCCAATTTTATGGAAGGCTACCAAACCCTGCGCCAGCTTGCCTTTGGCCTGTTGGATATGGCTTACCATACCGGCGGCCTGGCAGAACAGGATACCATCGAACATTTCGAAAAAGAGATTACGCGCAGTGCGCAGCTTTACCCTGCACTGCCGCATACGGCGCAAAGCCCTTCCTTCTCGCATATATTTGCAGGTGGTTACAGCGCCGGTTATTACTCCTACAAATGGTCGGAAGTACTGGATGCCGATGCCTTCGCCTACTTTAAAGAGACCGGCATCTTCAACCCCGAAACGGCAGCACTGTTTAAGACCCTGCTCAGCAAAGGCGGTACCGAAGATCCCATGGATCTGTATGTCGCCTTCCGCGGCCGTAAACCGGAAGTAAATGCATTATTGCAAAGGGCAGGACTTAACTAAAAACTGCTGCCGAACCATATACGATACCCTGCTGCATCCCTGTAGCAGGGTATTTTTTTATACAGGAAAACCAGTATACCAGCATTTTAAAAATAAACAACATTGTTAATGTTTTTAGAAAATGCAGAGCAGCCCTAAGGGTAACATAAGAAGCCGCCTCGTACTCACGTCCTTATAACAGGGGAGCAAAAGAAGCGCTGCAGCATACCCTTGCCCGGAGTCAGAAGCCGTGTTAAACGGGCTTGTTATCCTGTAATTTTACGGGGAAGAACAACATGCCTTTCGCTTGTACCCTTGCTGTTTTGTATAACAACAGCCATTTGCAACCCTTACAAAGTACCTCCCTCTTTTATTGTTTCACCAGTAATTTAAATCTGTTTATTATGAAAAAGAAAAGCCTGAATTCGAAATTGTCCGTTCACAAAAACACGATTGCCTTACTCAGCAGGGATAACCTGCAGGAAATACTGGGCGGCGACCTGGTTGTAAAAACCCTTATCGTTACCTGCCCCGGGGTATCCAAACCCTGCGGCTCCGAAGTAGATCCCTATACCTGTCTCAGCGTTAACTGTCCGCCTACCAGCCGGATGATCGGCTGCGCCTAGCGTCCGGTAGTTTATCAAACAGAGTTTGTAATAAGGGAGGTACTTTGTAATTTTAAGCTTTATCATTACCAGACAAACAAACAACCCGGTTACCTATGTGGAAAGCCCTTACCAGCCAGACTCCGGAAGGAGCCCGGAACAATGCCCTGTTGCAACAGATCGCCCAGGATGTAGACCAGTTCAATTATCCCGGCAACGGGCTTTACAGCGGCAATTTAGGCAAAGCCCTTTTTTATATTTTTTACGGCGTATACCGTTCCGACGAAACCTATGTAGATAAAGGGCTTGGCGTACTCGAATACATTATTCAAAGCACCTCGGAGGATGAGTTTCCGCAGATGACGTTTTCCAATGGTTTAAGCGGTCTTGCCCATGCCCTGCTTATGCTGCGGGAGGCCGACCTGCTGGAGTTGTCGGACGAAGACCTTGGCCAGTTCGATATGGTGCTGGCCGGTGCGGTACAATATTACCACCGCGAGGGCAATTTCGATTTCCTGCACGGGCTTACCGGTTGTGCCGCTTACTTTGCACGGCGGGCACAGGCTTTCGGTCCCGACGAAACCTCGATACAAGTGATCGGGGAAACCATCGGTTATCTCGAAGGTATTACCGTAAAAGCGGCAATAGGTTCGTACCCTGTTACGCGGATCACGTTTGGGGATATCCATTTCCAGGGCATCAATTTCGGCCTGGCCCATGGCATGCCCAGCTTTATTTTCCTGCTGTTGCAGGCGCACCGTGCCGGTATAGAAGAGGAGCGCAGCCGCCACCTGATCTACGAGTACATCGACTTTATGCTGAGCAGGACCAATAGTATGCCGGGCAGTCCGTCCTATTTCCCGACCGCGATCCCGCTGCGTGCCGAAGATTATGAAGGCGACCTGAGCACCAGCCGGATAGCCTGGTGTTATGGCGACCTGGGCGCCGGTATGGTATTGCTGCAGGTCGCTACCCATTTTAAAGACCGCGCCCTGTTTGAAAAAGCGGAGGAAATATTACTGTTCCAGGCTACGCGCCAGGACCCTTCGATGGATGAATCAGGCCTCTGTCATGGTACGAGCGGCCTGATGCATATGTTTAACCGCCTGTTCCAGATGACGGGTAATAACACCTTTAAAACGGCAGCGGAATACTGGCAGGAAGAAACATATAAACTGGCAATACACGCCGGCAACCACTCGGGGCTGCAAACGCCCGACTGGAAAACCAAACAGCCCCAGCCCGATGGCAGCCTGCTAACGGGTGTAGCCGGTACAGGGCTTACGCTTATGGCCATGAACAGTGATCTTATGCCCTACTGGGACCAGCTGCTGCTGATTTCTTAAACAGATATTGCACCTGCCAGGAAAGCCGTGCCCTTACAGCACGGCTTTTTTGATGGTACGGTACAGCAACCGCGTATGATCTGCTGCTGCACGCTTCTTTACAAAAAGGTCAGCGGGTTTTGACCTGGATACTGCCCGGCGCCTTACCGGCCCTGTTGAGCTTATAGGTAAAAGACAACATAAAGTATCGCCCGATGACGTTAGAGCGTTGTTCGATCAGGTTATTGAGCTGGCTGATGCGTTGCACGGCCTTATTGCGATCTAGCAGGTCGAAGCCCCTCAGGCTGACCGTGCCGCGCTGGTTGGCTAAGATATAACGCGATACCTCGGCCTTCAGGATCGGTATGGTGACCGCTGCATCGAAGCTTTTAGCCGTATAGTGCGTTATATCGCCCGACAGGGAAAAATACCAGTGCTCATTAGGCTGATAAGCGATACGGGCAAACCCGCTATAGTTATAAAAGTTGTTGTTCAGCTCTTTGTTGAGCGAGTAGCGGGCATTGCTGATACTGATATTACCGCCCCAGCGCAGGTCCCATACATCGTTGTTCAGGTTGCTGAATTCCAGTTCCAGCTGATGTTTGAGCGTGTTGTTGGTATTCTCTACGCCATTCACGGGACTTACCGCGCGGTTCCAGCTTTCATCCAGATTGACACTGATATTCAGGCCCAACCTGCGTACAGGTCTTGCATACTGCCCGCTCAGCGTCAGCAGCGCGGCATAGCGGGTATTGATCATTTGTGCATCCTGGCTCAGGTCGGGGTATACGGTGCGGCTCCAGTCGATCTTATTAAGCGTATACCTTGCGTTGAAAAAAGCGAAAAAAGAAGTCATGGAAAACTGGTCGAAATTGGTATAACTCAGGTTCAGGTTATGCGCATACTCCGGCGCCAGGTCTACATTGCCGCGGGTACGGGTAAGCGGGTTGTTATAATTGACAAAGGGCATAAGCTGCGCGGCAGCAGGCGCCGTTACTTCGGTCGAATACCGCGCAGAGAGGCGTTCCCCGTTTTTAATATTCCATTCCAGTAGAGCGGCAGGCATCAGATAGCGGTAGCTCCTTGTTGTCATAGCGGCGTTATTGGCATAAGGGCTAAGCCATAAACCGGCGCCCTTCAGCTCTAGGTTCCAGCGCAGCTCTTTCTTATTGTTCTTTAAAGTGATGGCCGGATCAACGCGGTATACATCGCGGTAAAAAGAGGGACTGAGCGAATCGGTCAATGTTTCGTTGTACATGCCCTGCTGCCGGTTGCTGGCATCCCGGTTAAAAGCCCCGGCCAGCCTGGGTTCCAGGTACAGTCCGTGACCAAGCCGGCGCACCATGCTTACAGCGCCTTCGGTATTTAACCGTCCGCCAAAGTTGTACTGGTACTGGGCATCTCGTATCACCGCATTGCTGTCGGTATAACGCAGGTTGTTTTGCCATTCGCTTTCCACCCGGTTATAGGTATAGTCGGCAGCGAGCCTGGCCTGCAGCAGTTGCCATTTACCTTTCAGTTTACGGGTAAGATTAGCCGAAACGCCCAGCCCGGAGCCGTTTTCGCGGGTCGTGCTGTTCCGGTCCAGGCGGTTTTGCAGCAGGTCGGCTATATAAGATTCCGAATAGCCGTTTTGGCGGTCTTTGCTGTTATCGTGCTTAACGTAACCTTTTATGCCGAGCAGGTTGGCCGAGTCTACCTGGTTGCGCCAGTTGAAAGAAAGGCGGTTGGTAAGCGTATTGAGCTTGCTTTGCCCGTTATCGTTCTTATCGAAATTACCTGCCGGTGTAAAGTTGCGCACCTGGGTTTGCCGGTCCAGGAACTTCTGTACCCCGTTGCCCATATAACTTATATTAAAACGATTACCATCGCGCGGCGTTACGGAATAATTGAGGCCCAGAGCGCCCGAGGCCACCTTGCCCGTTACCGGCTGACCAAAATCCACAGGCATGTCGTCTGTATTTACATTCATGGCTCCCCCCTCGCCCATCATGCTGCCGATGCCTCCGTTATAATCGAGGTAATCCTGGAAGGTAAAGCCAAATTTATTGATGTTGTTCAGCATACCCAGGGCAGCCAGCTGGCTTTTGGGTTTGAATTTGAAAGCCTTCAGCGAGGCATCGTATTGTTCCGGCAAACCCAGTGCACCACTGGCCTCGCCAAAGTAGCCGGTCTTTTTATCGGGCTTCAGCAGGAGATTCAGGGTCTGTTCGCGGTCGCCATCGTCGATACCGCTAAACAAGGCCTGGTCGGATTTCTTCTCGAAAGCCTGTATCTTATCAACGGCATCGGCAGGCAGGTTTTTGGTGGCCACTTTCGGATCGTCGCCAAAAAATTCTTTACCGTCCACCAGTACCCGGCTTACACTTTTACCCATCGATTTAATATTCCCTTCTTTATCGACCTGTACCCCGGGCAGTTTACGCAACAGGTCTTCGACCACGGCATTGGGCTTTACCTTATACGAGCCGGCATTGTATTCCAGCGTATCTCCCTTTACGCGTATCGGTATCTTTTCTCCCGAAATAACCACCTCATCCAGTTGAGTCAGGCGGTCGTTGTTCTTTAGCCGCAGATATAACTGTTCGCCGGCATCGAGGGGTATATGGAGCGATCTGTATTCGGTAAAATAGCCCATCATAGCGGCTTGCAACAGGTAGTCTCCTGCGGGCACATCCTTTACCAGGAACGTGCCTTTACTGCTTATGGCGAAAGTGACCAATGTAGAGTCCTCGGGACGCAGTAAAGCGATAGAGGCAGCGTCCAGCCCGGCACCCGTACTATCGGTAATTTTACCCGATACTTCATGAAACCCGGCATGGGCGGGGCATACGATTCCTGCCAGCAGCAGGAAGAGCCAGCATATTCTCAGCATAACGATAGCGTTGGGGATTAGTTACGGATGGTGGTCGATTTAATGATCACATTGCCTTTGCCACCGAACTCTTTTTGCAGCTCTTTAATTTTTTCTTCAGACAGTTTGTTGTATTCCGCTTCGGTAACGGCTTTGCCTTTGGTCGGGGCCTTTATTTTTTTAGCTACGTCTTCGGTATGATCTATCCTGGTTGCTTTAATGCTTACATTGTCGCCTACATTTACTTCGAGGATCATACCCGGTAAGCCTGCAAAATCTTTAGGGCCTCCCGACACCGGTATCGCAGTAGTATACCACGCCGTTACCGAGTCTTTCTCGTCCATACGATAAGCCTCCTGGCAGGGCATACCCAGTATGTTTTTCTGCCGGTTGGTAAACTTCCATTTTTCGGGGCTTACGGTTTCCTTTACCAGGAACATGCGCCCCATCAGGTCGCGCTGGGCAAGCTTTTCGCGGCTTTTGAAATCGACAAATATTTTTTCATCCGGGCGGCTGCGTTCCATCCGTATTTTCATGCCATCCTGCTCAAACTCTTCGGAGCCCTCGTCTTTACCGGCCTTACCATTTTCATACAGCGATTGATCGGCGTTAAAGTAGAGTACTTTTACTGACTTCTGTTCCTTGGGCACAAAGGCCCGCATACTTTCGGGAATGTCTTGTCCCTTGAGATCGATGGTAAGTTTCTCTTCGTAACTGATGGTACCCGAAGTGTGTTGTGCGTATAAGGGTAAAGCAAAAAGGCTTGCAGTAAGCAGGAATAAAATTTTCATTGTTCTGTATTTTTGTTGCGACAAAGCTATTGCCGGTGCTGCTGCATTGCGGTTAACCTCAACCCAAATAAGGTTAAAAAAGGTTAATATCCAGCCGGAATGCACGGGGCATTTACTTTCTTTGTAGCCATTAATCCAGTATTATGAAGCAACGGGGAGAAACACGCAGGTTAAAGACTATAGGCTGGCTGATGCTGGTCAGCGAACTGATGCTGGCGGCATTTACCGGCAGCTGGCTCAGGGCCCAATACCGGGAAGAAGAGCAGCGGCTGCATAAAGACCTGCAACTGGTATATGTCAAAACACGCGACAGCATTATGAATGCAGCGCTGGATCGTGAAGTATCGGCGGTGTTGCGCGACACTACGAAGGCAGGCAAACCGTCGATCAAACTGCAATTCCATGTTACGGACGTACTGAGTAACGAAATGCCCGATACGCTGCACCGGGGCACCCCGGGCAATATACAGTCCATCACGATCGTAAAAAGATTCAGCGACTCTTTGTCTCCGCTACCCGATAATAATGCAGCAGCGAGTTACCCGGCATTCAAGGCACAGGTGCTGCGTTCGGTGCTGAGCCGTACACTTGCGGCTACTGACGATGGCCTGTATAAAAACTTCCTGGCAACGGTAGACAGCGCACAATTTACCACCGCCTTCGGCGAAGCCCTGCAAAGAAAGAACAGCCGTTTCGGTATCGTACATACCGCATTGCAGGGACCGGACAGTATTTTCGTTTTTGAAACGCCCGAACTCAATAACTCTTTTCTTAAAGTAGAAGGATACCGGCCTTTCCTCTTCAAACAGATCCTGCCGCAAGCAGCATTCAGCCTGGTGTTGCTGCTGCTTAGCGGGCTTACTTTTATCCTGGCCTTCCGGAATATGCGCAGGCAGCAGCGCTTCAGCCAACAGAAAGACAACTTTATCAGCAACGTGTCGCATGAACTAAAGACACCGGTAGCCACGACGAAAGTGGCGCTGGAAGCGCTTTCCAACTATAATGCACTTGACGATCCAAAGCGTGCGAAACAATACCTGCAGATGGCCACCTGGGAAATGGAGCGGCTGGAACAGCTGGTCAACAGCGTGCTTAATACCGTACAGTCCGAACAGGGTGCGCTGCAGCTCGATAAAGAAGCCCTGGACCTTGCCGGATTGCTTACGGAGATCAGGCAAAGCATCAATCCCTTAATCGAAGAGCAGCAGATCACTTTCTCGATACAGGCGCCGGAGAACCCGGTTATTGTTGTTGCCGATAAAATACATCTGCGCGGTGTTTTCTATAACCTGGTCGATAATGCCCTTAAGTACGGGGGCAAAATGCTCGCAATTAATATCAGCACCTACGAACAGCATGCCCGTGTAAGTATATGGGATAATGGCGAAGGCATTCCTTCCATCTACCACGAAAGTATATTTGAAAAATTTTTCCGGGTGCCCAAGGGGAATAAGCATGATGTAAAGGGACATGGGCTGGGCCTGAGTTATGCCCGGTATGTATTGCAGGCACACCGGGGCATGATAACGCTCAGCAGCAGCCCGGGCGAGGGTACTGTATTTGTGGTTACCTTACCTTTAACCGACGCTTCATGAAGACCAAAGTATTCTATGTAGAAGATGAAAATTACCTAGCCAGGATCGTTACCGATACCCTGGAGCTGAAGGGGTATACGGTATTGCACCGTAAAGACGGACTGGGCCTGCTGGAGCATATCTCGGCCTTTAGTCCAGACATATGCGTGCTGGATGTGATGCTGCCGCATATCGACGGATTCAGCCTGGGCAGCACCATTCGCCATATATATCCTGATCTGCCGATTATTTTTCTAACGGCCAAAAGCCAGACTCAGGATGTGCTCGAAGGCTTTTCCTCTGGTGGTACCGACTACCTCAAAAAGCCGTTCAGTATGGAAGAGCTGATGGTCCGTATCGACAACCAGGTACGCCTGTCGAAGCTAACTACACAGCCACAGCAAGGTACCGCTACTAAAGATATACAGCTGGGCAATTTCGTGTATAGCCCTACCCGCCTGGAATTACGCGGCCCTGTAGTGACTACGAAAATCTCGAACCGCGAGGCCGAGATCCTGAATATACTCTGTATGCACCAGAACCAGATCCTGGATCGCCGCAAACTGATGCAAATGGTATGGGGAGATGATTCGTATTTTATCAGCCGCAACCTGGATGTGTATATCCGCAGGTTAAGGGATTATTTTGCAGGTGGTGGCGGGGTAGAGATCATTACGCTTAAAGGGAAGGGGTATCACTTCAGCATACATCCTGCCTGAAATAAAGAAGATGTGAGTATTGAGTATTGGGTATTGAGATATTAGATATTGGATGTTAGATATTAGGAGTTAGATGAAGGTCATCCTGCTAATCTGATGTCATCCTGAGCACTGCGAAGGATCTTACCAGAGGGAGGAAAAAGTGCAAATGAGTAGTAGTCTATCAGGGAAGACGATTGTCATCCTGAGCATCGCGAAGGATCTTAATGGAGGGAGGAGAAAGTGAAAAAATGAACGTTAGTCTATCAGGGAAGACGATTGTCATCCTGAGCATCGCGAAGGATCTTAATGGAGGGAGGAGAAAGTGCAAAAATGAGCAGTAGTCTATCAGGGAAGACGATTGTCATCCTGAGCCTTGCGAAGGATCTTAACAGAGGGAGGGGAAAGTGCAAAAATGAGCAGTAGTCTATCAGGGAAGACGATTGTCATCCTGAGCCTCGCGAAGGATCTTACCAGAGAGAGGGGAAAAGTGCAAAAATGAGCGGTAGTCTATCAGGGAAGCCGGCTGTCATCCTGAGCCTCGCGAAGGATCTTACCAGAGGGAGGGGAGCTGCAAATAAGCGATGAGTACAACTCGCGCAACATGCGCCCTTAGACAAAGCCGGCTTACTGCTGAGATCCTTCGCTGCGCTCAGGATGACCCGTAAACGCTTGTTACTTTTCTTCAAACACTCCTGGTCTTGCTACCTGATACTTGATACCTGCTACCCCCGGCTGTCATCCTGAGCCTCGCGAAGGATCTTAACAGAGGGAGGAGAAAGTGAAAAAATGAGCAGTAGTCTATCAGGGAAGACGCTTGTCATCCTGAGCGCAGCGAAGGATCTTAACAGAGGGAGGGGAAAGTGAAAAAATGAGCAGTAGCCTATAAGGAAGACGATTGTCATCCTGAGCCTTGCGAAGGATCTTAACGGAGGGAGGGGAGCTGCTGGTAAGCGATAAGTACAACTCGTGTAACATTCATCATCAAACAAAGCCGGCTTACTGCTGAGATCCTTCGCTGCGCTCCGAATGACCGGTAAACGCTTGCTGCTTGCAAGCTGCAGTTTGGGGTATAGGCACAAAAAAAAGCCCCTCGACTTTCGTCGAAGGGCTTCAATAAATATGGCGGCTACCTACTCTCCCGGAGTTAACCAGTACCATCGGCCATA
>NZ_PYGD01000012.1 GCF_003014535.1 Taibaiella chishuiensis
CTAACATCTAACATCTAACATCTAACATCTAACATCTAACATCTAACATCTAACATCTAACATCTAACATCTAACATCTAACATCTAACATCTAATATCTCATATCTAACATCCAATAACCAATAACCTACACCACCATCAGGCTGCAGCCCCGCAGGGCTGAGTTGTCGAGGCGGCCGGTAACGGCAAAACTGCCGTCGGTGCCGATGCGGGCAATATCGTCGGTAGCAATAAAAGCGCAGGAATGCACATTGGCAAGGTCGATAACATTGATACAACCGTTACCCCTAAGTTTAAGATCGAAGGGGTCGTTTTCGTCTCTTACCAGTACCCGCATTACGGGCGGGCATTCGAACAGGCCGTCTCCTTTGGAGTAAGCCTGCGACAGGAGTTCCGTCATGCCATATTCGGAATGTACCGCGGGGAGCTGCCATTGCTTTTTCAGGAAATCGTGCACCTGGTCGCGGGTCCATTCTTCGCGCCGGCCCTTCATGCCCCCGGTTTCCATTACGGTTATCGCGCTGAGATCCATCGGGTATTGGTCCGCAAAGTCGAGCAGCGCAAACGTTACGCCCAACAGCATCACCTTCCGGCCCGAAGTGCTGAGCGTCTTAAGGTTACCGGCCAGTTGTGTCCATTCATTGAGGTAGAACCCGCTTTCCGGTTGCCGGCTCAGCCGGATTAATTCGGCGGCCATATACACTAAAGAGGAGTTATTACGTTCAAGATAAGAAGGAAGCAGGCAAAGGAACACATAATCGCCGGGCTCGCCGTAAAACTGCCGGAACGTTTGCAGGAAACTTGCTTTATACAGTTCCGGGTCTTTTACAAAATGCCGGCTGTTCTGCATGCCGGTGGTACCGCTGCTTTCGAACACCAGGGGCACATCGGCCGCACTGGCGCCGGTAAGCACTTCGTGGGTTTTAAAAAGCGATATCGGGAGGAAGGGAATCTCTGTCAGGCTGGTTACCGAAGCCGGCTTGCGACCGATAGCGATAACAAAATCCCGGTAGACTTCGTTGCCCTGGAACTGGTGCTGGAAGAGGGCTAATGCATATTGTTCGAAATTTTGCCCGTTTACACCCGAAAGCCAGTTTTCCTGCTGAATAATATGTTCAATATTGAGGGACATTCACTAAATTTGATAGCAATATGAAAAGCCGGATAATTTTAACCCTGTTTGCGCTGCTCCTTTTCGCTGCCTGCGAAAAGCAACCCGATCAATACCCGGATGAGCCGCAAATTTACTATAAGAACACGACACCCCGAACAATCGGTATCGAAGACACGACCGTTATCAAAATCTTGTTTGGATTTACCGATGGAGATGGCAATATAGGCTGGGACGAAAACAGGATGGCTATTTTTGCTTATAATGTATTCGATCCGAAAGATACCACCCGCCGGCGCGATACTTTTGCATTCCCTTTCCCTAATGTACCCGATAATATGCGCCCCAGGAAAGGCGGGCTTACCGGCGACGCCTACCTCAATTTAGGCAACCAGTTCTTTACGCTCGATTCGCTTCACCGGGTTTATGGCGGCGATACCGTGGTTTTTAACATTTATATAAAGGACGAAGCCGACAATATGAGCAATATCATCACAACAGACTCTATTTTTGTAAGGAAATAGCAGCATTATTTTAATCGTATCTGTTTGCCAGGTACCGGGTAACGCAGCGGGATAATGAACAACTATAATTTACTGATAGAAAGACTGGATGCGTTTATCCGTAAGTACTACCTGAACCAGTTATTGCGGGGTGGACTTATATTCGCGGCCTGCCTGCTTATTTACCTGCTCCTGATGGGGCTGGGTGAGTACTATTTCTATTTCCCCGCCTGGCTTAAAATAATCATGATCGCCCTGTTGCTCGGCGCGGGCCTGCTGGCCCTTATAGCCTGGGTACTGGTACCGCTGCTTAAAATACGGAAGCTGGGTAAAATCATTTCGCACGAGGAGGCGGCAAGAATTATCGGCGTCCATTTTCCCGAGGTAAGCGACAAACTGCTGAATGTGCTGCAACTGCACCAGCAAAATAACCAGGCCGAAAGCCGGGAACTGATTGAAGCCAGTATCAGCCAGAAAGCGGCACAGATATCCGTAGTGCCCTTTACACAAGCCGTAGACCTGCGTAAAAACCGGAAATACCTGCCTTATGTATTGCCGCCGGCCCTGATCGTTTTATTTATTTTTATCGCAGCTCCCAATATTTTCCGCGATGCCGGTGCCAGGTTGATGCAGCCGGATAAGAACTTCAGTCCGCCTGCGCCCTTTTCTTTTGTCGTATTGAATAAAGATTTACGGGTGCCGCTTAACGGCGATTATACCCTGGAGGCCGAAATCAGGGGCGATAAGCTGCCGGATAAGGTCTATATACTGGCGGGTGATGAGCAGCTGGAAATGCAGAAAAACGGTAAGAACCGCTTCAGCTATACGTTTAGCCGGGTACATCAGTCGCTGGACTTCCGGTTTACCGCTGCGGGTTATACGTCGCAGCCTTATCGTATAGCCGTGATCGAAAAACCGCAGCTTATGGCTTTCCGGGTACAGGTACGCTACCCGGCGCATACCGGTAAAAAAGAAGAGGAACTGCAAAGCCTCAGCGATATGACCCTGCCCGAGGGTACCGTACTGACCTGGTACCTGGAGGCGAAACATACCGACCAGGTAGACCTGGCCTTTGGCAACAGTGCAACGCGTACCCCGCTTCGTAAAAATGGGGATGGGTACTGGTCGGCCGCCGCCCGTTTTATGCAGGATACGGCTTATGCTCTTTTCCTGTCTAACCGGCAGATTCCCGGCGGCGATTCCTTCCGCTACCAGGTAAAGGTGATTGCCGATGCCGCGCCGCAGGTGCAGGCCCAGGAAGTGAAGGACAGTATAACCGGGCAGCAAGTATTGCTTACCGGTAATGCCAGCGACGACTACGGTCTGACCCAACTCTATTTTCACTACACTGTGCTCGATGCCGGTAAAACGGTACGCGCCGAAAAAAATATCCCGATTAAACGCGCTGCAGGCAATGTAACGCCGTTTCAGTATTATATGGATTTTGCGGCATTAAACCTTTTGCCCGGTCAGCAAGTCAACTATTATGTAGAGGCCTGGGATAACGATGGCGTGCGCGGCAGCAAAAGTGGTCGTAGCAATGTGTATACCTACAGTATGCCCGATAGCAAACAACTGGATTCGGCCATGAACCAGAATGCCCGGCAGATCAACCAGGGCCTCAGTTCCAGCGCCGAGCAGGCCAAACAGTTGCAGCAGGATATGAAAGAAATCCAGAACCAGTTGCTGCAATCGGAAAGCATGAGCTGGGAGAAACAGCAAAATATGAAATCGCTGGCAGACAAACAGGAGCAGTTGAAAAACAAGGTGGAGGCGATCAAGAAACGTTTTGAAGAGCAACGCAAACAAAGCGAACAGAAAAATTACAGCGAAGACATTAAGGAAAAACAAGAGGCGGTACAGAAGCAGCTCGACAACCTGCTGAATAAGCAGCTGGCGGAGCAATTGAGAAAGCTGCAGGAGATGATGAAGCAGATGAACAAGGACAATGCTTTCCAGCAGCTGCAGCAGATGGAACAACAGAATAAGCTGTTCAATATGGATATGGAGCGGATCCAGGAGCTGATGAAGAAGCTGGAGATGCAGATGAAGATGGAAGATGTGGCTAACCGGGTAGAAGACCTGGCTAACCGGGAAAACAGCCTGCAAAAGGAGACCGATGGCGGTAAAAAAGATAAGAACGACCTGAACAGCGACCAGCAACAGATCCGTAAGGACCTGAACAAGGTGATGCAACAGGATATGAAGGAACTGGATAAAATGAATAATGGGCAAAAGCAGCCCGAAAAGCTCGACGATGTAAAGGATAAAGGTAAAGAGGCCGGCGATAATATGGAGCAGAGCAGCGACCAGTTGCAGAGCGGACAACCTAAAAAAGCCAGCGAGGCCCAGCAAAAAGCAGAACAGAACCTGAGGCAAATGGCTGCCGATATGCGTAAGAAGGCCTCCGGGATGGATGCCGAGCAGATCGATATCGATATCAAGGCAACCCGGCAGATCCTGACCAACCTGATCCGTTTCTCCTTTGACCAGGAGCAATTGATGAACAAGGTGAGGAGCACGCCCGCAGCCAGTCCCAACTATGTACTGAATACCCGCGAACAAAGCCGCCTGCGGGGCAATGCCCGGATGATCAAGGATAGCCTCTTTACCTTGAGTAAAAGAGTATTCCAGATCGCAGCCACGGTAAACAAAGAGTCGTCGGGACTGGAACAGAATATCCAGAATACGATATCGGCACTGGAAAACAGGCTGGTCAACGAAGCCACTGTGCGCCAGCAATATGCCATGACCAATGCCAACAACCTGGCGCTGTTGCTGAATGAATTGCTTGAAAACCTGATCCAGCAACAATCCCAGGCCCAGCAATCGCAGGGTAACGGCAGTTGCAGCAAACCGGGAGGCAAGAATCCTAAACCCGGGAAAGGTAATGCAGGCCAAATGATGAAAGATATCATAACGGGCCAGCAGGAACTGGGCAAGGGTATGCAGCAGGGTAAAGGCAAACAGGAAGGCGGCAAAAGCGGCGGTTCGAGCCCGGGTGGTAAAGGCCAGGGCGGCTCGGGCGAGGGGGAAAGCGATGCGGAAGAGATGGCCCGGCTGGCACAGCAACAGGCTGCCCTGCGCAGGCAGATCCAGGAGCTGTCGAGTATGCTGAACAGTAAAGGGCAGAACGGCAACTCCAAAGAGTTGCGCGCTATCCAGGAGCAAATGGATAAGAATGAAACGGATATGGTGAACCGCAGACTGAATGCGGAACTCCTGATGCGCCAGAAAGAGATTATGTCGCGGTTATTGGAAGCGGAAAAGTCGATCAGGGACCAGGAAGAAGATAATAAACGCAACGCCAACAGTGGCAGGGACGAGCAACGGCCAATGCCGCCGGAGCTGCAGCAATACCTGCAAAGCAGGCAGGCCCTGCTCGATATGTACAAGACGGTACCGCCGGCTTTAAAACCATATTATAAAAAAATGGCAGAAGATTACCTGAAGCAGGTCAAACAGGGCAGTTAGTTTTGTACCTGTCAAATGCCTTATCTTTGCGCCCTCCCCGGGGAATAAAATAAGCACCACCGTGCACCCGGGAGAGGCCCCGAAAAAATGAAAAAAAAATCATCATAATGCAAGAAGTATATATTACCCGTATGGCAAAATTTTTGCCTTACGAGCCAGTGAGCAACGACGAGATGGAATCTGTATTGGGATTGGTAAACGGCAAACCTTCGAAAGTACGCCCGATCATTTTAAGGAATAACGGAATCAAAACAAGACACTACGCATTCGGAGCAGGAAAAGAGACCCTTACCAATGCCCAGCTTACCGCCAAAGCGATCGAGATTCTGTATAAGGACAAGGAAGAACTGAAGGAGATGGAGCTACTGTCCTGCGGTACCACATCGCCCGACCAGGTGCTGCCTTCGCACGCCTCCATGGTGCACGGCGCACTGGGTATAGACCCGGTAGAGATCGCCTCCTTTTCGGGCGCCTGCAATACCGGTATGCAGGCCTTTAAATACGCTTACCTTTCCGTAGCCTCGGGCGATACCAAAAACGCCGTGGCCACGGGCTCGGAGCGTATGTCCAAACTGCTTACCGCCGATAAATTCCAACCCGAGATCGATAAGGTGAACGAGATCGAATCCAATGGTTTTATAGCCTTTGAAAAAGATTTCCTGCGCTGGATGCTGAGCGATGGCGCCGGTGCCGCTTTATTCCAGGACAAGCCCAACCCCGACGGCGTTTCGCTGAAGGTAGAGTGGATCGATATGACCTCCTTTGCCGGAAGCCTGGAAACCTGCATGTATGGCGGTGGTGTAAAAGAAGGTTCGGAACTGATCGGTTATACCGATATGACGGCCGAGGAATGGCTGAACCAGAGCGCATTTTCGCTCAAACAGGATACGCGTCTGCTGGGCGAGAACATCGTTCCGCGTGGTGTAGACTTCCTGGAAACCGTAATCAAGAAAAGAAATTTCGATACCAAAAGCGTAGACTGGTTCCTGCCGCACCTGTCTTCCGAGTTCTTCCGCCAGAAGATCCACGAAGAACTGGGTCGCAGAAATATAGAACTGCCGCTCGAAGTATGGTATACCAATCTTTCCCGTTTGGGTAATGTAGGTTCGGCTTCCCCTTATTTTATGCTGGAGGAGCTGATGAACGAGGGTAAGCTGAAGAAAGGCCAGAAGGTGTTCCTGATGGTGCCGGAAAGCGCCCGCTTCTCCTATACCTACGCCTTGCTTACCGTAGTATAATGCTTTACGGGAGCATGAGTTCCCTGTACATAACATAAAAACAAGACGCGCCATCGTAAGATGGCGCGTCTTGTTTTATATCGTGTTATTTACCGGGTAAAGGGAATCCGGTAGTAGAGCGAGAGCTGGAAACCGATCCATAACTTGGTGTTGTCCGGGTTCTCTCCGCTATAGGAGTTGCTCAGCAGGTAGGGCGGTTTGAATACCCTGAATTCCTTGTCCGGGTCGTCGATCGTCTTATGGGCATAAGTGTTGAACGATACCGGCAGGCCTTCGCTCGAATACTTGGTCGTCAGGTAATTGAGCGTGGCGCCCGCCGAAACGGTGAGGCCGCGGGTAAGCTGGTATTCCAGGATGAGCGAAATGCGGCTCAGCCTGGAGGTCGTTACAATGGCATACGTCTTGTTGATATAGGTCGGGTTGTCGATAGAGTCGGGAAATGCCGGTGGTATGGTATCGCGGGTAAAAAGACTACCGTTGCCGGACAGGCTTTTGCCGGTATTTACATTCAGGTGCAAATTCCATTTGTCGTCGAGCTTCAACGAAGTACCCAGGCCATAACGCACCTGCGTAGCGCCGCCCATGTCATACGACAGGGTGCCGTAGAGGAAGTCGAACCCCACGCGCAGGCCTGGATTGAAATAGTTAATCTCGTCGACCGAAACGCCGCCGGCCACGAGCAGGTGATTTTTTAAGAAACGAACCGTTTTACTATCGTTCTCGCCTTTGGTGTCAGCCGTGGCATTAAGGTCGAGATAAGGGTCTTTCCATTCTTCGCCGGGGACTTTAGGCGCACCGGAGCCGGCATAAGCGCCACCGCTGTTACTGCCGCCCGAAAAGTAATAACCCATAGCCACCGAGGAGTCGCCTACGATTACAAGCCGTCCGCCCGGGGGGAGCAGGGAACTATCTATCGCCGGTGCTTTAGCGAGTTGCGGAGCCGATGCTGCAGTCGCCGGTAATGTGGCGGGGACTACCTTTCTCGGCTGTGGTTTTTTGGGTTCTTTTTTACGCGCAAAAAGACCCTTCTTCTTTTCTTTAGGGCCTTCTACATAAACAATATGATTGCTGCTGACGATCTTATAAGCGATTCCCGATCGTTTTTTGAGCAGCGCCAGTAACCGCTCCACGGTCATTTTCCCGTCCCTGACTTTTATTTTCTGGTTGGGCCTGATGCGGGCAGCGTTGTAGGAAAAGGTAATGCCGCTTTGCCGCTGCATTTCCCGGGTCAGGCTGTGCAGGGTATAAGGCTTATGGTTCAGCAGGACTTCCTTGTAGAACATGGGCGATGGGCTCTGGGCCATAGCCCGGCCGGCCATGCAGGTACACAGCAGGAAAAGCAGGAAAGCTAAAAGGCTATTCGCAGCCTTCCCCGTTGATATAGATATGTTGCTGTTCAATTTTATAGGTCAGATTAAAGGTTTCCGAAATGGCAGTGAGTATTTCTTCCAGCGTTTTGTGCTCGAAAACAGCGCTCAGCCTGCAATTTTTAAGAGATGCATTCTGTAGTATGATATCTACTTTAAAGTGGCTGCCCAACCGGGTAACTACTTCCTGCATAGGTACATCTTTAAAATCGAAAAAGGCAGTTGCCGGCGCCATGGTCGTTTCGGAAAGCACGGTAAATTTCCGGCCTTTCCGGTCGAACTGACCGCTGCCGCCTGTGGTAATCACCAGGGTATCGACCCTGTTGTAGAAGGCTACCTTGCCTTCAAATACCCGTACGGTAACCTTGCCCGGGTGTTGTACAATTTCGAAGGCAGTGCCCAGCACTTTTACATTCAGATCGTCGAAATGTACCAGGAACGGCTTTTCCGGGTTATGCGTTACCTTAAAAAATGCATCGCCGGTAAGCTGCACATCGCGTTTGTTGCCGGTAAATCTTTCGGGATAGGATATTTCGGCACCTTGTTTTAAGGCTACCATCGTTCCGTCGCTCAGGTGCAGGCTGTCTTGCTGCGTTGCTGCATTTTTGGTAATGGTGTCGCCGTTGGTTACGTCATTGTTGAACAGGAAATAGCTGCCCGTAGCGGCCAGTATAATAGCGGCTGCTGCGGCAATGCGCCTCAGCCATATATTTTTGCTGCGCTGCGGCTGCTGCAGGGGCAGCGTGGTTTGTACCGGCTTGCTGCCGCTCAGCCGCTCCCATTCGAGATGTATATCGGGTGTATGATAGGCTTCGTCGCCTGCTTCGAGCCAGGATTGGTGCAATGATCGGAAAAAGGCACGACGGTCCTCCGAAGCCGACACCCATTCATCGATGAGCATCGCTTCTTCCGGGCTGGCATTGCCGGCAAAATATTTTATAAATAATTCAAATTCGATCATGTTTACCCATTCAACTCAAAGCAAAGACAAATAATACCTATAAAAACCCTTACTATCTGGCGCACTAGTTTTAAAGCTTTGCTCATATGAGCTTCTACGGTCTTCACCGAGATGCCCATTTCAGAAGCTATTTCTGTATATTTTTTCTGGTTGGCCCTGCTTTGTACAAACACTTCCCTGCATTGCGGCGGCAACTGGTCCAGTACCCTGTCTACCTGTTGTTTCAGCCCCAGTATTTCCTCCGCGTCCTGGCCCGGTGTATAGGTATCGGTATACGACGACTCTTTGCGGATCAGCATATGATGCCTTTCCTGCAGTTCCGTTTTCTTGAGGTTGTTAATGCTGAGATTATAGACGCTCCGGTAGAGGTAGGCCTTGGGGTGTTCGATTGTATGCAGCGGTATGTTTTTCTCCAGCATCTGGAGAAAAACAGCCTGTACAACGTCTTTGGCCTCGTCGTTGTCTTTTACCAGGGTAAAAGCATAACGATGCAGGGCCTCGTAGTGCATCAGGAATAGAGATTGTATGTCAGTAGGTTGGTCCAACTGCGGCAAAAGTCCTTAAATTTTTCAAAAAAGAAAAGCCCCGGAACGGATTTCGAGGTTTTTCTTTTTCTGCCGGTATATTTTTCTGTAGGAACGTGCTTATTTTTTTACTCTTTTGATACTGCAGCCAACGGATTTGGTCTCATCCGGGCTTATTTTTTTACCGGCAACCATATTGTCCATGGCATTTTTCAGGAACATTACCTTAGCTGCCGAGGGTTCAGAGGGATTGTCGTCCATAGCGCCTTTGTATACCAGCTTTCCGGTCTTGCCGTCGAATAAATAAACTTCGGGTGTATGGGATGCACCGAAGGCATCGGCCAGTACGGCGCCGTTGTCGAGGCAGTAGTTGGGATAATGCTGGGCCTTACCAAAGGTTACCATTTTATCGGCGGCATCGGCATCGTCGCGCTGGGCTTCGTTGGAGTTAAGGATCATGACGCCGATTCCTTTTTGTTTTGCAGTAGCCAGGATCGATTGGGTCCGGTCTATATTACGCAGTACGAAAGGGCAGGTATTGCAACTGAAGATAACGAGCAGGCCTTTATCTGTTTTCAGGTCCTGGTGGCTTACCTGTTTATCGTGGAGCACATCCTGTGCCGTATAATCAATATCGGGAAATGCAGAACCGATGGCCAGGGAGGCCGGTTTGGCCTGTTGGGCAAAAGCCTGGCCAACCAGCAGGGCAGACAGGAGGAAGGCGGTTATTTTTTTCATAAGTAAATGCTTGTGTGGTTTTGTACAGTTTGGAAAGGTACGCAATTATAGACCGGCAGCAGGGGGCGCCCGTTGGAAAATGATTGTTAATTTACCTGTCCTGCAGGCTGTTCGGGGGGGTGCCGGTTTTTATCCCGGGCCGCTGCCGCCAGTTTATGGTGCATCATGATCGAAAGGTTCAGCTCGAAACCGATCAGGATCACCATGCCGGTAATAAACATCCAGGCCATAAACATAAGCAGGGTGCCGATAGAGCCATATACTTTGTTGTAATTGATAAAATGGTTGGCAATATAAAAGAACAGGTAAGACACGCCTACAAACAGGACAGTAGCCAGGAAGGCGCCCGGGGAAAAGAAGCGGAACTTGTCTTCCAGCGAGGGGCCGTATTTGTAAAGGATGCACATGGTGATATAAATGATGCCCACCAGGGTAAGTCCGCTGATCATTTTAAGTACCGAGGCATTACCGGCGAGGTCGGCCAGGTATTTATCCAGCACACTGGTCTGTATGATCAGCAGGGCGATGGAGACCAGCAGCACCATCATAAGGCCGAGCGTGAGCAGGATGGCCTTTTTGCGCCGCGCCATACCGGTACGTTTTACATGGGCGGGCGAGTCGCGGTCGAAGCCGCGCAGCAGGCCCATTACGCCGTTGGAAGATACAAAGAGGGTAAACAGGAAACCCAGCGACAACAGCTCGCGGCGTTTGGTCTGCATAAAATCGGTAACGATACCCTGCACCGAATTAAACAGGCGCTCGTTGGGCGACAGCAGCCTGATCGAGTTAAGGATGGTCGTCTCTACCGTATCCAGTGGTAAGTAGGGCACCAGCGAGAAGAGGAAGATGAGCGAGGGCGGTATGGCCATCAGGAAGTTGAACGACATCGCCGCAGCTCTTTCGCTCAGGCGTATATCCTTCACCCCTTTAAAGAATAAAGTGGTGATATCGTATACCGATGCGCCTTCCGCCCCCGGTATATTGGTCTTCTTCATGCTTGAAAAAAACAAGCGTGCAGGCCATTTGAAAAGGTTACGTTTTTTTGCCAAAGCAGGATGAACTGTTTTAAGGTCATGATCACTCCCGGACGGTGCGGCCGGTATAATACAGGAATACCTCCTCCAGGTTGTTGCAGCCTTCGGCCTGCCGCACCAGGTTGCCGGGGCTGTCCTGGGCAATCAGCCGCCCCTCGTCGATAATGGCGACATCGCTGCAGATGCGTTCGGCTTCTTCGAGCAGGTGGGAGGTATAAATAATAGTCTTGCCTTCTTCGTTATATAATTTCAGGAAGTCGAGTATCATGGTGCGCGACTGTACGTCCACGCCCGCGGTGGGCTCGTCGAGCACCAGCATCTCGGGTTCGTGCAGCAGGCCGGCTATAATGTTGGCCCTGCGCTTCATGCCGCCGCTGTACTGGTGTATGCGTTTATGGGCATTGGCCGTAAGTCCGAACCGTTCGAGCAGGAAGGCGATACGCATCCGCAATACCCTTAACGGTATGCGGTACAGCCTGCCGATGTATTCCAGGTTTTCCTGTGCCGACAGTTGCGGGTAAAGGGCAATCTGTTGCGGCACGATACCGATCTTCTTTTTGATCTCGATAATATCCTGACGCGAATCGAGGCCGAAAACCCTGGCGGTACCCTGGTCCTGGTGCACGAGGCCGCAAAGAATGGAAATAGTCGTGGTCTTACCGGCCCCGTTGGGACCAAGCAGGCCGGCAATAATTCCTTTTTTGAAACGCAGGTTCAGGCCCTGCAAGGCCGTATTCTCGGCGCCGGGATAATGTTTGCGTAATTGATCGATCTCTATGGCGTTGGACAAAGCTCGTGTTTTAATATCGGGTCAAAAATACAGCGGATCGTGTAAAACAGGCGTTAAACGGGCGCAAAGCATGCTTACTTGCCCACCCATACCACGTATTTATCTTTGAAATGCGGTTCGGGGAAAATATCGTCTACCGGCCAGAGCGAAGGCCTGAGGCCCGATTCGCTGATCTCCTGGGCCAGGTCGCCGCCTTTCAGGCAGATCAGCCCGTTGGCCAATGTGGTCGATTTTCTTTTTTTGATAAAGGGCCGGCCCCATTGCCAAAGCTCTTTTAAAGGCGCTACGGCCCGCGATACGGCAAAGTCGAATTCCTGCTGCGGAATATTTTCGACGCGCGCATGCAATACCTTCACATTCTTCAGTCCTATGGCATCGGCCACAGCCTGCACCACTTTCAGTTTTTTGCCGATCGAGTCTACAAGCAGGAACTCGACTTCGGGGTAGAAAATAGCCAGCGGTATGCCTGGAAAACCGCCGCCGGTGCCGATATCGAACACCCGCATACCGTCGTTAAACGGGCATACGGCGGCAATACTCAGCGAATGCAATACGTGGTTGGTATATAAAGCGTCGGTGTCTTTGCGCGAGATCACATTGATCTTTTCGTTCCATTCGCTGTACAGGGCCTGCAACTGGCCAAACTGGTCCAGTTGCGTAGCGCTGAAATCGTCAAAATATTTAAGAATTACTTCCATGTTTGTTTGTTTTTCCAGAAGATAAACGGCGACAAAAATACATTATAGATTGCCCAGCCCAGGTCGCCCAGCGGATAAAAAATTAAAAGTTTTTTTTCGTTCAATACCCGGTACCATTTTCCCGCCAACATCCAGTAGATCATTAAGCGAAACAAAAACAGTGCCAGGACTACTGCAGCGGCCGGTCCGCCCAGGATCAGCAACAGCAGGCCCATAAACCAATACAGGCTATGGCTAAGGCCATAGAGCCCCAGCATTTGCCGGATGTCTTTGCGGTAATATTTACCCGTGCTGGCATGCCTGGTCTTTTGTCGCCACCATTTGCGCCAGGTATCCTGGGCTACGGATACGGTATGGGCCTCGCCGGCCAGGCAACAGGCTACAGCGGCATGCGGCGCTATGGCCGATACCAGCAGGTCGTCGTCGCCCGAGGGCGTAGCGGCATAGGTGGCGCTAAAGCCTGGATCGCCGAAAGCCATAGCGGGCAGGCTTTTGCTGTACAGCATGTTGCGGCCTACGCCCATATAGGTCTTGCCGGCGCGGGCATAACTGGCGTATTGCATAAGGGTATGGGCCGTCTCCCAGTGTATAAAGCGGTTGAGCAGGCCGGGCCGATATTCATAAGCGCCATAACCCAGTACCAGTAAGGGTTTGCCGCTGCCGTTCTCCTGCGCAGCAACCATAGTACGGGCCCACAAGGGACCGGCCGGCTGGCAATCGGCGTCGGTAAGCAGCACCAGGTCCTGCTTTGCAGCTGCTATGCCTTGTTGCAAAGCAAATTTTTTGCCGGGCCATGTACGGGGTGTTCCGGGGCTCAGGGTAATGACGCGCAGCTGCGGGTAACGCGCGCTGAATGTCTCGAGCAGCGCTGCCGATGCATCGGTCGAGCCGTCGTTAACCACGATCACTTCAAAACCCGGGGCAGGGTAGTCCTGCTCCAGCACAGCCGGCAGGAACCGTTCCAGTTGGGAAGCCTCGTTTTTGGCACAGATCACGACGCTTAACCCGGGCAGTACCGGGAGGGATGCTGCGGGCTTTATCGCGGCCCCTTTGTAAAACAGCAGGGCATAACCGCACTGCAGCAGCACGGCAATAACAAAAAGCGTTATGAGCAGGGGGTACAGCAAACGGGTTAAGGTTAAAAAAAGACCTGGCAGGTAATGACGCCAGCCAGGTCTTTGTTATCTTGAAGGTTCAGGGACGACTTAAGCCGGCTCCTGTTCCCGTTGTACTGTTTTTTCCAGCACTTCTTTAATAATGGTATCCATAAACTCGGGCAGGGATTGGGAACCGAGATCGCCTTTACCCTGGCGGCGTACCGCTACGGTTTGTTCGTTCATCTCTTTTTCACCGATCACCAGCATGTACGGTACTTTCTCCAGTTCGGTATCGCGTATCTTCTTGCCTATTTTCTCGTTACGGTCGTCTACTTCGGCACGCAGGTCCTTGCCTTTCATCATACCGGCGATCTCATGCGCATAAGCGCTGAATTTGTCGGAGATAGGCAGGATCTTTACCTGTACCGGGGCCAGCCACAGGGGCAGTTTGCCGGCGCAGTGCTCGAGCAGTACGGCGATAAAGCGTTCCAGCGAACCGAATGGCGCGCGGTGGATCATTACCGGGCGTTTACGCGAGTTGTCGCTGTCTACGTATTCGAGTTCGAAACGTTCGGGCAGGTTATAGTCCACCTGGATGGTACCCAGCTGCCAGCTGCGACCCAGCGCATCCTTCACCATAAAGTCGAGCTTGGGGCCGTAGAAGGCCGCTTCGCCATATTCTTCAACGGTAACGAGGCCTTTTTCGGCAGCCGCTTCGCGGATCGCGTTTTCAGCGATATCCCAGTTTTCGTCGGTACCGATATATTTAGCCCTGTTCTCCTTATCCCGCAGCGATACCTGGGCGGTATAATTGTGGAAGTCCAGCGAGCTGAATACATGCATCACCAGGTCGATCACTTTTTTAAACTCATCTTTTACCTGGTCGGGACGGCAGAACAGGTGCGCATCGTCCTGGGTAAAGCCGCGTACACGGGTAAGGCCGTGCAGCTCGCCGCTTTGCTCGTAACGGTATACGGTACCGAACTCTGCATAACGCAGTGGCAGCTCTTTATAGGAGTGCGGCGAGGATTTATAGATCTCGCAGTGGTGCGGGCAGTTCATGGGTTTCAGCATAAACTCTTCGCCTTCCTGGGGGGTGGTAATGGGGCGGAACGAATCTGCGCCATACTTTTCCCAGTGGCCCGAGGTAATATACAGTTGCTTGGAACCGATATGCGGGGTAACTACCGGCAGGTAGCCGCCGTCGAGCTGTATCTTTTGCAGGAACTGTTGCAGGCGTTCGCGCAGCATAGCGCCTTTGGGCAGCCAAAGCGGCAGGCCGCTACCTACTTTTTCGGAGAAGGTAAAGAGGTCGAGCTCGCGGCCCAGCTTGCGGTGGTCGCGTTTTTTGGCTTCTTCCATCAGTACCAGGTAGTCGTCCAGCTCTTTCTGGGCCGGGAAAGTAACTCCGTAAATGCGGGTCAGCATTTTGTTTTTTTCATTACCCCTCCAGTACGCACCGGCAATATTGGTCAGCTTTACGGCTTTGATAAAGCCGGTATGCGGGATATGCGGTCCGCGGCAGAGGTCGGTAAAGCTGCCCTGCTGGTAGAAGGTAATTTTACCGTCTTCCAGGCCCTCGATCAGCTCCAGTTTGTACTGGTCACCTTTGTCGGTAAAGTATTGAATGGCGTCGGCTTTGCTTACCTGGGTACGCGTATATCTTTCTTTCTGGTTGGCCAGTTCTTTTACTTTTTTCTCGATCTTTTGCAGGTCTTCTTCGGTAATGCTGCGGTCGCCCAGGTCTATATCATAGTAGAAACCCGTTTCGATTGCAGGACCGATACCGAATTTGGTGCCGGGAAATATATCTTCGATCGCTTCTGCCATTAAGTGGGCCGAGGAATGCCAGAATGTTGATTTTCCTCCTTTGTCGTCCCAGGTCAGCAGCTTTAATGATGCATCTTTTTCAATCGGGCGGAAAGCGTCAACCACTTCTCCGTCCACTTCGGCAGCCAGCACCTTGCGTGCAAGCCCATCGCTGATGGATTTGGCAATATCCAGTGCCGATACGCCGGCTTCATATTCGCGCACGGCTCCATCGGGTAAAGTGATACGTATCATCTAAGTTGTCTTGTTTTTTAATAGAATGGCAAAGTTAATAATATTTTGTGCAGGATGGACTGATTTTTAAGTGCCTGTATTCCCTTGTTGAATCGGCTTGCTGCCCGCTTGTTGCCAACCGCTGAAAGATACGAAGCGATTTTATGGAAAAACCAAATCCATCATTATTTTTGCAGGATGTTTCTAATTCTTTTCCCGCTTGCCGCCGCTATCCTGGGTTACGGGATCAACAGTGTTATTGTCCGTTATATTACCCGTCAAGCCATCCCGCAGCGTATGCCTGCATTGGCGGGGCAGGCCGGCGCCTATGCCGCTACCCTGATCAATACCGATGAACTGGCCGCTAAACTGGCCGATCCCGAAAAGTTGAAAAGCCTGCATCCCTTCATCGAGCAGCATATCGATGTTTTCCTTAAAGAAAAGCTGAAGGAAAAAATGCCGGCCATTGCCATGTTCGTGGGCGAAAAGACCATCGAGATGATGAAAAAGGGCCTGATGGAAGAAATAGAGCTGCTCTTACCCAACCTGCTGCAGCAGTATATGGGGTCTATAAAAGAGCGACTGGATATAGGGGCTGCCGTAACAAAAGGACTGGCGGGCATCGCACCGGAACGTGTAGATGAGGTGCTGCATACCGGGCTTGCCCGCGAATGGCGCCTGTTTAAATGGGCGGGAGCGGCTTCGGGCCTGCTTATTGGTGTAGTACTGCTGTTGCTGCAGCAGCTTCTGCCATAAATAACCCTTATTATTACTACTTTTGCAACTCATAAGAAAAAAATACCCGTTTAAATATGTTACAATTACCGAATCAAACAGCCTTTTACAAAGGAAAAGTACGCGACGTGTATACCCTGGGTGAAAAACACCTGGCTATGGTAGTAAGCGACCGTATCTCTGCTTTCGACGTCGTATTGCCCCGTCCTATTCCATACAAAGGACAAGTGTTGAACCAGATCGCCGCCTACTTCCTGGAAGCGACCAAAGACATCGTGCCTAACTGGGTGATCGACGGCACTTCGCTGCCCAATGCAACCATCGGTCTGAAATGCGAGACTTTCCCGGTTGAAATGGTGATCCGCGGTAATCTTACCGGCCATGCATGGCGTACGTACAAAACCGGCGCCCGCGAACTGTGCGGAGTACAACTGCCCGACGGTATGCGTGAAAACGACTACTTCGTGAACCCCATCATCACCCCTACTACCAAGGCGCATGAAGGACACGACGAAGACATTTCCCGCGAGGAAATTATCGCCCAGGGACTGGTTTCCGAAAGCGATTACGTGCAGCTGGAAGCCTATACCAAAGCCCTGTTTGAAAGAGGCCGCCAGATGGCCAACGAACGTGGCCTGATCCTGGTGGACACCAAATATGAATTCGGTAAAATCGGCGATACCATTTACCTGATCGACGAGATCCATACCCCGGATTCTTCCCGTTACTTCTACATGGAAGGTTTCGAAGAGCGCCAGGCCCGCGGCGAGCAGCAAAAGCAGCTCTCCAAAGAGTTTGTACGCGAATGGCTGATGGAGAACGGTTTCCAGGGCAAAGAAGGACAGCAGGTTCCTGAAATGACCGACGAGTTCATCAACAGCGTAACCGACCGTTATGCCGAACTGTATGACCACATTACCGGTAAGAAATTCGAAAAACAGGCAATCTCTGAAGCTGAGCTCCAGGAAAAGATCGCTGCTATCGTAAGCACACTGAACTAAACCGGATCAACAATACCCGCAGGAGCAGCCGGAGCTTAGCGCCCCGGCGCTCCTGCTTATACAATACAATACCATGGCTATTCGCATTTTAATTACCGGCGGCACCTTCGACAAAGAGTATGATATGCTCAACGGTAAACTGGATTTTGAGGAAACACATGTGCCCGAAATGCTCAAGCTGGGCCGCTGCACAGTAGATACGGAGATCAGAACCCTGATGATGGTAGATAGCCTGGAGATGACCGACAATGACCGCGAGCTGATCCTGCATTCCTGCCGGTCGGCGGCCGAAGACCGCATCCTTATTACCCACGGCACCGATACGATGGCGCTTACGGCGGCTTACCTGGCCAAGGAGCAATTGGATAAAACCATCGTGATTACCGGCGCTATGATACCGTATAAGTTTGGCAGCTCCGACGGCTTCTTTAACCTGGGCGCTGCCCTGGCCTTCCTGCAAACCCTGCCGCACGGCGTATATGTAGCTATGAACGGCCGCTACTATAATTGGGATAATGTCCGTAAAAACAAAAAGACCGGCTATTTCGAGGAAATCAACAGCACGGTATAACCCCTTATACGGACATGAAAACACGGATCCGGCTCTTCCTGCTTTGCTGCTTATACCAGGTTGCCTTATATGGCCAGCGCGCTGTATACACCGAAGGCGTCTATAGCAATATCAAGGAGTTGAAGGGCAATGTTCCGTTTGCCACGCCCGACCTGGCCATCATTCACCGCTCGCAGGAGCAGATCGATAAGTTTGGCGGCAACAATTACAACATCTTTATTAAAGGCGATTCCGCCAGCGTCCGTAAGATCGGGAAGAAATACTTCGCGGTCTCCGATGGTAAGACCTTATTCCTGAACTGCCGCAAACTGGGCATCGGGTTCGGGTTTACCGATGTGCTGGCCTCCGGCCGCTACCTGGCGTTTAAGGCCTACCTGCCACAGCATTATGTGGACGATGTAGCCGGTTAT
The DNA here is from genome assembly GCF_003014535.1 of Taibaiella chishuiensis. Lineage (GTDB taxonomy): Bacteria > Bacteroidota > Bacteroidia > Chitinophagales > Chitinophagaceae > Taibaiella > Taibaiella chishuiensis. The sequence goes on from NZ_PYGD01000012.1 coordinate 18,296, forward strand.
GGCGCCCTGTTCGGTTTTATGCCGGTTATGTCCTATCCCGATATGCGCCGGTACGATTACAATACAGTACAGTTCCCTTTTCTCTGGACACTGGATATCCACAGCGGCCGTGCCATGGTACTGACCTATGGTGGCATGCTCAAACTGCTGGAGTCGCATGCCGAGCTTAAGGAAGCTTTTATCAACGAGAAGGAAAAAGGTGCGGAAGAAATGATGCTGCTTTATATACGCAAGCTCAACGCCCTTTAACTGCCTATAGGAAAAGCAATTTCCTGTATTTTTGACTATTATCTGAAGCGAAACGGTATGATGAAAGATATGGACGGCGCCGGTATCATGAATACTTATGAGAAAACCGCCAAAGAGCATCAGAAAGCCTATGGCGATTTCCTGAAGCGGGCCAACCGCACAAAAACACTGGCCAGACTGCCCGGCCTGCACGAAGAGGCATTCGAAAAAATAGATTGCCTGCAATGTGCCAATTGCTGTAAAAATTATTCTCCGCGCTTTAAAATGCCGGACATCAAACGCATTGCCCGGCGCCTGCGTATGAAGGAGCCGGTGTTTATCGATACCTATCTCAAAATGGATGAAGACGGCGACTATGTCGTAACGGGCCATCCCTGCCCCTTCCTGGGCGACGATAACTACTGCAGCATATACGAAGACCGTCCCAGGGACTGCGCCCGCTTCCCCTACACCGACGAGGACGTACTGCTGAAACAACCCCGGCTCACGCAAAAAAATGCGACCGTATGCCCGGCGGTATTCTATGTTATGGAAAAACTTTTGGAAGGACAATAACCGTAAAGGCCCTGTGGACCGCCCTTTGCGTCTTTTTGTCTTTACGAACCCAATTTCCCCGTCATTTTTGTTTTACATTTGTGTCTTTACCAGGCCGGTACGTTACCCCTACCTGTTCCGGCAGGCTTAATTTATATATGAAAAATATTGAAGCGGTATTGCCGCTCTTACAGGAACCGAAAAAGATATTCATTACCACGCATCATAAGCCCGATGGCGATGCCATGGGTTCTACGCTGGGTTTATACCATTACCTGGTGCAAAAAGGTCATCAACCCGTAGTCGTATCGCCCTCCGAGGTGCCCGACTTCCTGGCCTGGATGCCCGGTATCAATACTGTACTGAACTTCGAATCGGAACCCCGGCAATGCCAGAAGGAACTGGACCAGGCCGATCTCATCTTCTGCCTCGACTTTAACCGGCTCGACCGCGTCAAATCGTTTACCGAGCAATTGGGCGCAGCATTGCAGCCGCGTATCCTTATCGACCACCACCTGCATCCCGATGCGGCAGTGTTTGCCTATGGCATGAGCGACCCGGATAAAAGCTCGACCTGCGAAATGATCTACGACTTTATACGGATCGACGGGGGCGCTGAATTGATCAATAACGATATTGCAGCCTGCCTGTATACCGGTGTCATGACCGATACCGGCTCCTTCCGTTTCCCGGCTACTACGGCATCGGTGCACGAAATGCTGGCCGATCTGAAACACCGCGGACTGGAGCATGCCATTATCCACCAGCATATTTACGACAGCTGGAGTGCCGAGCGTATGCGCTTCCTGGGTTATGTGCTTTACGAAAAAATGGAGATATTCCCCGAACAGCATGCCGGCATTATTGCCCTGTCGCTGGCCGATATGCAGCAATTCCGCATTGCCACCGGCGATACCGAAGGCATGGTCAACTACCCCTTGAGTATCGAAGGCATCAATACCGCGGTATTGCTTACCGAAAAGAAAGAAGAGGTACGGATGTCCTTCCGCAGTAAAGGCGACATCGATGTGAGTACATTCGCAGCAGCCAATTTCAACGGCGGGGGGCATTTTAATGCCGCCGGCGGACGATCTACCGAGAGCCTTGCCGATACTTTGCAGCGTTTAAAGAAATTATTGGGCATCCCGGTAAAATAAATCCATGATATTTGGAATAATTTTTGAATCTTTAACCCCGGAATTTTAATAAAAATCATAGAAACACAATGAAACACACTTCACTACTGCTTGCGGGGTGCGCTATCTTCCTGTCTGTAGGTTGTAATGCACAGGCTAAGAAAAAGCCGGTCGCATTTACCAAAAATGCCAACGGGCTGGAATACAAATTTATTACAAAAGGTACCGGTACCGTGCTCGCTACAGAAGGCACCTTCGGCGAAATGAATGTGAAATTCAAGATCGGCGACAGTACCCTGATCAATACCCTCGAAATGAACCAGGGTAAACCCGTTTCCCAACTGATCCAGAAGCCAACCATGAAAGGCGACCTGATGGAAGGCCTGATGCTGATGAAGGCCGGCGACAGCGCCATTTTCCGTATCCCTATGGATACCCTGGCGGCCAGGGCCAACCAGCCTAAGCCGGAGTGGGCCAAGAAAGGCGACTATGCTACCTGGGAAGTGAAAATGGTAAGTGTAAAAACCAAAGAGCAGCTGGAAAAAGAAAATGCTGAAAAAGAAAAAACACAGGCTGCAACAGATGATAAACTGATCCAGGAACACCTGAAAGCCAAAGGCATTACCAATGCCAGGAAAACAGCTTCCGGCCTGTATTATGTAGTACACTCCGAAGGCGCCGGCGAAAGTCCTAAAGAAGGCCAGAGCGTAACCGTAAACTATACCGGCCAGAGCCTGTCCGGCGAAAAGTTCGATTCCAATGTAGATCCGGCTTTCAACCACGTAGAGCCCTTTAAATTCCCCCTGGGCAAACACCAGGTAATCCGCGGCTGGGACGAAGGCGTAGCCGTAATGAAAAAAGGTACCAAAGCCACTTTCTTCCTGCCTTCTACTATGGGTTATGGCGAGCGTGGTGCCGGCCCTAAAATTCCACCAAACGCGATCCTGGTGTTCGATATCGAACTGGTAGATTTCCAATAAACTATTCAGAAGGAAAAAAATAAATGCTTCGGCATTAAACTTTGAGTACTGTATTTTGTTAAAAGCTTACCCGGATTTTATGATCCCGGTAGGCTTTTTTTATATTTCCATTAAATTTTGGGGGTATTTACCCGGGTTTCCTGTTTAGGTTTATATATTTGGTATATTTACATTTTGATTTCTTTTACAAATTCGCACGATAGCTTCTATCGTTGTTTATAATTTTGCCGACATTCTAATTTATCCTGTTTATGAAAAAGATCAAGTTACAATCCAAACTGCACCTGGCTAAATCAACGGTTGCCACCTTATCGGCAACGGACCAGCGCCAGGTTCAAGGCGGGGGATCGGGCCTTACGCCTTGCCTCGAAAACACAGATACCGGCTGGCCGATGTCTGAAATGAACTGCTACTCCTATTTTTACAAATGCGGTTGGAGAACCTGGATCAACTGTGGCAACGATGTATTCCAACCTGCCGGCATGGTTGCTCAACCCGGGGGCGATTCGCCTGCACAATAAGCCCGGAACGGTACCGGTTAGCTGCCTGCGCGTAAAGAACGGGTAGTAGCCCTGGCTTGCGGATTATTTTTTATTCGTATTATTGTATCATAACCGATAACGAGACTGCCGGTTCCCCCGAACAGGCAGTCTTTTGTGTTTTTTTAATTACCTGGTGTGATTGTTCCTGAAGATAAACTGATCGTACTGTTCGACGGGGTTTGCAACCTTTGCAACCGGTCGGTACAGTTTATCATACGCCACGACCCTAAGGGCGCCTTTCTTTTTGCGCCCCTGCAATCCGATACAGGCAAGGCTTTGCTGGCACAATTACCGGTAGCGCTGCCCGGCACGCCCGACAGTATTATCCTGGTCGCTAAAGACCGCGTATGGCGCTTTTCCGATGCGGTGCTACAGATTGCCCGCCGGCTGGACGGGGCCTGGCCGCTGGCCTATGCCGCTGTAGTGGTGCCCCGTTTTATCCGCAATCCCATCTACCGGTTTATTGCCCGCAACCGTTACCGCTGGTTTGGCCGGCAGGATCATTGTATGTTGCCTACCGCCGCGCTCAAAGCCCGATTCCTGGAATAATAAAAAATGGCCAGCCTGAACGGCCGGCCATCTGCAATGTTATAAAACAGGCTAATCTTTGAAGGCATTCGCCACCAGCGGCGCCAGCAGCTCCGCCCAAACTTTATAGGCCTTACCGGAATAATGCAATTTGTCTTCTACAAGGAAGGACAGATCCGTACCCTGTTGCCGGGATACCGGTGTAATATCGATATACGGACAATGATGCGCCGCGGCAATTTCCCGGTTCACGTCATTGTACCGGTCTATCTGCGTAGCGATCTCCCTGCGGTCTTTGCCTTCTGCAAAGGGCGTTACGCCCCAGTCGGGGATCGATAGTACAAATACTTTGGCGGGATGCCCGTTGGCAAAGCGGATGGCTTTGTCCAGCAGTGCGGTAAACTCTTCGCGGTAATTGGCCGTATCGCGGTTGCGGTACTGGTTATTAACCCCGATCAGCAGGGTCACGAAATCATAAGTGTCCTGTAGTTGTTCCGCCTTGATGCCGGCCTCCAGTTCGTCGGTGGTCCAGCCGGTAACTGCTATTATTTTCGGGTCGCTTACCGGGGTATGGTATTGTTCCCGCAATAGCTTCGCGGCCTGGTGCGGGAAGTTGTCTTCTGCGGGCACCTGTTCTCCGATCGTATAGGAATCGCCAAGGGCAAGATAGGTCAGCATGTTGTCGTGTTTGCTTTAAAGGGTACTGTATAAGATCAACGCACAAATACGGTTTTGATATTGACAAATTCCCTGAGGCCGTAGCTGCTCAGTTCCCTGCCATAACCGCTTTGTTTGATACCGCCGAATGGAAGGCGGGCATCGCTTCTCACAAAATCGTTGACAAATATACTGCCTGCCTGCAATTGTTCTTCCGCAATTTTTTCGGCACGTTTGGTATCTCTTGAAAAGATAGCGCCACCCAACCCGTAAATGGAATCATTGGCGATACGGATCGCATCTGCTTCATCTTTTGCTTCGATAATGGCGGCAACCGGTCCGAAGAGTTCTTCGTCGTAGGCCGGCATGCCTTTTTTAACACCGCTCAATACGGTTGGCGGGTAGAAGGCGCCATCGCCTTCGGGTATAAAGCCGCCGCATAAGAGTTTGGCGCCTTTCTCCACGCTTTCCAGCACTTGTTTGTGCAGGGTATCGCGCAGGTCGTGCCGGGCCAGCGGGCCCAGTTGTGTGGTCATATGCATCGGGTCGCCAAAACTGCGTTGCTGCATCTGTTCTACCATCTGGCTGGTAAAGGTAGAGATCACTTTCTGGTCTACCACGAATCGCTTGGCCGATATGCAGCTCTGTCCTGTATTGTTGAGGCGGGAGGTAACACATACTTCCACAGCGCGTTTCAGATCGGCGTCGGCCAGCACCACATAGGCGTCGCTGCCCCCCAGTTCGAGCACCTGCTTCTTCAGGTGGCTGCCGGCTGTGGCTGCTACCTTGCTGCCTGCGCTGCTGCTGCCGGTAAAGGTTACAGCTTGTACATAACGGTGTGCGATTACCGGTTCTATAGCCGAAGAGGGCAGTACCAGGGTCTGGAAGATATGTTCGGGCAGGCCTGCTTCCTCCAGTACTTTTTCAATAATCAGGGCGCAACCGGTAACATTGGATGCATGTTTCAGCAGCATGGTATTGCCCGCCATCAATATGGGCCCCATAGCGCGGAACACCTGCCAGTACGGGAAGTTCCAGGGCATAATAGCCAGCACGGTACCCAGGGGCTGAAAGGTTACGAAACTTTTTTCTGCTTCGGTCGCTACGGCTTCCGGTTCCAGGAACCGGGGCCCGTTCTCCGCATAAAAGGCGAGGGTAGTGGCGCTCTTTTCTATTTCGGTAATGCTCTGGATATAAGGCTTACCCATTTCAAGGGTAGCGGTCTCGGCCATGTTCTTCTTATTCTTCTGCAGGTAGTCTGCCAGGGCTTTCAGGTAAGCTGCCCGTTGCCGTATCGAAACCTTGCTCCATTTCTCAAATGCCTTATGCGCCTGTTCCAGCTTATATTTTACAATAGTGGGTGTGTCTGTTTTAAAACTGGCAATTTCCTTACCTGTAAAGGGATTGACGGAAATCAATGTATCGCTCATAATTACCTCTTTTTTGATAAAGGTATAAACGTGCGGGGGAATAAAAGGTTGTATTTGTTTCTATTTAACCATAGGTTAAAGTTAATGTCAGCTGCAGGTCATATTTTAAAGGCGGCTGCAGGATTTTCCCGATTTTGAAAGCCTGCCCGCTGCGGGATCGATACATTTGTTTTTTCCTGTATCAATAAAAAAGGAATAAGCTTGGAACATATGTGCGAAACGCAAACATTGGCCTACACCGGCGAGGGGTATATTATCCGGTGCCCGCAATGCCTCCGTATACAACTGGCTTTCGGTACCGTAGCCGTGGTTACCAAAGAAAAACAATTGAAGAAAATAAAGGAACGTGCCGACCTGGAGCTGCTGTGCCGGAGCGCAGGCACCTTCGAGCCCGATCTGAAGTCGGTAACGCTGCCCATTACGCAGACCACCATGCTGTGCCTCACCATGCGGGAGCTGGAAGCCTTTAACGACCTGCTTGCCCAGGCCTTTGCCCTGCTCGAGGTGTACGCCTTACTCGATGCTGTTAACGGATAAGTACGAATACTTTTTTGAAAGGGGGGAACTTCTTACATTTGGTTTATGAGAATCCAAAGGGCTACCCCTGTCAATGAACTGCTGGCGAAGGTGCTGTTTTTACTGTTGCCTACTCTGCTGGTCTGTTATTTCCTGATCTGGAATGCCAACCAGTATTACGCCATATTAAGAAGCCAGGCGGTCCAGCAAACGGTATATGTGGCCGCAGGTATGCTTGGTGCAGCCCTGTTCTATTCTTTCCGTTTCCGCTTCCTGCCTTCGTTCCTGCTCCTTGCCGGCATACTATATGCCGTGTACCGGGGCATCGATGCCTCGGCAGTAGGCGAGTTCGACACTTTTTTCCTGTCGATACAGTTCAAGGTTTTTTCCATCACTTTTATTGCCGGCTGGCTGTCCGGTTGGGGCTTCGTAAGGCTCCGGTTCTTCTCCGTATTTATTGCGGCGCTGTTCCTTACCTGCTGTATCTGGCTGGTATCGAAACAAAGCCAGGTATTCTTCGCCGAAAACGGGCAGGATGCGCTGCTCAACTTTGCAGCCGTGTTTGGTCCTATCGTGCTGTACGCGGTTTATATCATTTTTACTGCGGAGCTTATCCGTAACTACAAGGATAAGAGCCAGAAGTTCTGGTGGTTCCTCACCCGCAGGCTGTTGCTCTTTGCAGGTCTGGCCGTAGTCCTGCTGGGCGGCGTTATTTATTTTATGCGCAGCCAGATCAAAGAGACGATTGCCGAGTTTGGCGGTGGTGGCCAGGAAGGCAAGATCAGCATGCTGAAGAAGAACAAGGATAATACCTTCGACCTGCAGCAGTATACCCGCTTGCGGGGCAACCTGGGGCGCAGCAACGAATTGCTGTTTGCCGCGCATATCGAAAACTTCTTTCCCGATTCGGATGTGCCCAACCCCCTGTACCTTACGGCATTTTATTATTCCAAATTCGATACCCTTACCGAAACTTTTGAACGCGATTCCCTGATCCCGGCCAACGACCTGTTTGAACCCGATCCCGGTAAGGTACCCCTGTTCTCTCCCCGTTACGACTCCTCGGTGCTGGCTTATGCTTTAAAGGAGCGGCTGCGCAAAACGGTAGAGATCGAAGTGTATAAAAAACAACTGTCGCCCGCAACCTATATCGCGCCCAGTACCGCATTCTTCGTACAGCCGATCACGATCGAGCGTGACTTCCAGCAGGAGTTCAAATCGGCTTACCGGGCTAAAAGTTATGTATCCGAACTGAACAGCGCCTACTTCGTGTATAATGCCGACGATCCGCAGATCCGCCTGTTCCAGGAACAGCGCTTCGAGGTTCTGCGTAAAGTAACCGGTTACGATGGCGTATCGCCGCAGCTGATGAAGTATTATACGTTCATGCCTGCCGATGCCAAGTTCAATCGCATACGCAGTCTTGCGGCAGAGGTTACGAAAGGCAAGACCACACCGGTGGATAAGATTATTGCTATCCGGGATTACTTCCTGTCTAAAGATGAAAACGGCGAACCTTTGTTCTCCTATACCGATAACCCCGGTGTGCCGGATATACCCGATGCTTCCAAGCTGCAATACTTCCTGTTCGAAAACCGTAAAGGCTATTGTGCTTACTATGCCGGCGCTACCTTATTCATGTTGCGTTCGCTGGGTATACCTTCACGTATTACGGTAGGGTTTATGACCGTGGAGCGTAGTAATAAAAATAAAGGCTGGTACTGGTATTATGCCGACCAGGCGCATGCCTGGGTACAGGTTTACTTCCCGGGTTACGGCTGGCTCGACTTCGATACCACAGTGGGCAACGACGATGCGCGCGAAAGTCCCAAACCGGATGGTACACCGCCTATGCAGCCGCCCAAGGCCTTCCTGGCAGGCGATGGCCTGGTATCCAGTGTAGATACGGTTAAAAAAATAGTAGGCTTGCGTATGTCGCGCATGGTGTACCACGACAAGGAATACAAACTGCCCGAAACTAAGGAGCTGAAACTGGATGTGAGCGTTGCCGCTATCCGTAAAGACAGTATGGATATACCGCTAAGCCAGCTGCACGTGGGCGATAGCGCTACCGCAGTGTCTTATGCCGAGGTATTTAAAAACCTGAAACCCTCCGCCGGGGAACAGGCAATGAGCCTGGTGGACCGCTTCCCCGATCCCGCGCCCATAGACGAGGTGTATGTAAAAGCGGTGTATAAAGATAAAAAAGAACAGGATGCCCTGCAGCAGGAAGAAAACAAGGGCACCAACTGGAAAGCCGTTTTATGGACCGCTGCGATCAGTATCGCGGTAATCCTGTTGTTGCTGCTGTTATTGCCACGCCTGATCTATACCTATTACCGGCTGCGGTATGCGGCAGCTAAGGCTACCGGCGCCAGGGCTTACTGGGCCTATCGTACGGCGGGCTTCTACCTGCACCAGCTGGGTTATGTAAAGGGCAGCCAGACGGCTTTGCAACATGCGCAGCAGGTAGACCAGGCGCTGCACACCCGTTTTACCGCCTTTATGATCCCTTATCTTAAACTGAAGTATGCCGGTCAGGCACTCGATGCTTCAGAAGAGCAGGCTTTGTTACAAGCGCTGTCGCCGTTGTTGCGGCAGGTAAGGCAACAGGTGCCTTTCGGTAAGCGCTTCGCCCGCTTCTTCCAGGTATTCCGGGCTATCGCCTTCTTCGGCGTAGGCGAGGACGAGGCCTGATCAAAGTATAAATAAAAAGAAACGGCAGGGAGCGATCCCTGCCGTTCTGTTGACTGCTTAATGGTTTGTAGATTTTTTTGCTACAGCGTATAAGATTTGCCATCCCGGCCCGGGTGTGTATCCGGGCTGCCGGCGCAGGTTTCAGCCTGTGTAATTGTCGGTACCGTTGCCGTATCGCGGATATAACCGCAGTAGGCATTGCGTTTGGAATAGTATAGCGGTTCCTACCCACCCTGCACTCCGGCCCTATGAGGATCATTAAGCCATGCAATGGTTGTCCTGTATAACTTCAGGGACTGCTGCTTTTTCTTCATGCTTTGATCCTGGGGCCTGGCCGGGAAGGCCTGCGCTTTTAGTGTTGCTGGATGCTACCACCGGGATTGATCACACTGGTGCCGCTGGTATCGGTAGGGCAGCCTGCGTACGACACAGTTGTGGTAGTTAAGATAGTGCGGGTTGTCGTAACAGGGATTACCCTGCATACAATGGGGTTGGTTTGAACATTGATGCAATTGGGCAATGTAGCACCGCCCTGGATGTCCATCATGGCATTGTCGTTCAGTTGCGCAATGGTTTTGCGGGTGAGTTGCAGTTTGGCATTCAGATTTTTCTTTTTCATGATCATTGAATTTATAGTTAAAAAATAAAGGGAAGGGTTTTTGTAACCGGGATCGGGCAGGTCAGGCCGGGTTTCCGGGTACGGTTATTTTATTTTCATGTTGCAAAGCTAGGGCGGTATACAGATGCCGCCAATACGTTTTAATACTGATTTTTGATAATCATAGGGTTGAAAACACATGGAAAAAGGATAGCATTTATCTATAAAAAATTAGAACGCAATTGTTTAAATTTAGGGATCGCGTAAACGGATTGTTATCTTTGCAGGATGTTACACAGACAGGAAAAAACAGACAGTTACATGCACAAAGGGCTGCGCCGCAAGCTCATGGACGAACTACGCGAAAAAGGAATTACCGATGAAAGGGTACTTGATGCCATGATAAAAATTCCGAGACACTTTTTTTTAGATCCCGCTTTTGAACGGATAGCCTACGAAGACCGGGCTTTCCCGATCGTAGCCGGTCAAACCATTTCCCAGCCTTATACCGTAGCCTACCAGACACAGTTCCTGGAGCTGCGTAAGTTTGATAAGGTACTGGAGATCGGTACCGGAAGCGCTTACCAGGCCTGTGTTCTGGCCGAAATGGGCGCCATGGTATATACGATCGAGCGGCAGCGCCAGCTGTTTGAACACAACAACAACTTTTTTTACCTGAAGAATTACCCCAGCCTGAAACGCTTCTATGGCGATGGTTTCGAAGGCTTACCTTCCTTTGCTCCTTTCGATAAAGTAATAATAACAGCAGCGGCGCCCTTCGTACCGCCCAAGCTGGTAGCGCAAATGAAAACCGGCGCTATCATGATCATACCGGTAGATAATGAAGACGGCAGTATGCAGCAGATGCGCCGTATCGTAAAGACAGCCGATGGTTATACCGAGGAAATGCTGGATAACTTCAGCTTTGTACCGATGCTTGGCGGTAAAGAAAACCGGTAGCGCCTATCCGTACGGGGTTATTGCAGCCCGGGGCCGTCCAGCCCCGGGCGCTCTTTTTGGCGGTAATGGTATATATTGCAGTTTATTCGGTTTTACATGATGCAATTGGAGCTCGATCATATCATACCGGAGCCGCTTAAAGGCCGTGTAGGCCAGCAGGACTCCGAAGTCTGGAATTGCCGGCAGACCATAACGCCGGGCGAAACGGTTTTTTTACGGGCGCCTTCAGGAAAAGGCAAGTCCACGTTTATGCATATTCTTTACGGCCTGCGCGGCGACTATGAAGGCAAGGCCTTCTGGGATGGCAAGGAGATCGGTAAACTGGGCGACAGCCAATGGGCAGCCCTGCGCAGCCGCGAGCTGAGTATCGTATTCCAGGATCTGCGCCTGTTTGGCGATCTGAGTGTAGCCGAGAACCTCGAGATCAAACAATCGCTTACCCATACCGTTACTATGGACCAGGCCCGGGCCTGGCTGCAACTGCTGGGCCTCGAAGGCAAATGGGAGCAAAAGGCGGAAACCCTTTCCTACGGCGAGCGGCAACGCGTGGCTATTGTACGTTGCCTGTTGCAGCCCTTTCAGTGGCTGCTGCTCGACGAACCCTTCAGCCACCTGGATGATGAAAATGCTGGCAGGGCTGCAAAGCTTATCTGGCAACAGGTACAGGTCAACAAAGCCGGTATGCTGGTAGTCGATCTCGAACATAACGATTGGTTTCCTTATACGCGGAAGATGTTATTATGATATTTGCCGTGTTCCGGAAGCGGGATATAAGTCACCTTCGGGTGACTTTTGTTTTTGAGGGGGATACTAAAAAATACCCCTGGCCGTTGGCATTTATCCGGCATAATAAAAAAAACAGGGCCACGTTTTGATATAAATCCTTATGATATGAAACACTTGTCAGCCTTACTGCTTACCGGGTTGGCCCTTTCCCCGGCTTATGCGCAAAATGGTTTTTATACCAGCGGTTCTGTCGGCGCGGGGCTTAGCAATTTCGGCAACCCGGTCTATATTGCTTCTACCGCTTACGAAATGACCCCGGATAGAAGCCCGGTGCTCTCCGGTAATTTCCAGTTAGGGTTGGGATACCAATACAAGCATTGGCGTTTCCAAACCGGTCTGCAGTACATCAGGAGCGGGTTCCGGGTGCATGGGGTAAATTTTGGTTCCGACTCTTACTTCGGTCCGTCAACGATACGGGGAGAGGGATCGTATAAGCTTACCTTTAATCAACTGGCTATTCCCTTACAGGCCGGTTATGCAATACCCTTAAGTAAAAGACTCACACTGGTGCCTTATGCCGGCCTGCTGCTTGCCTATACTGTTTCCGGTAATGCGGAACACCAGGTGGGGAAAGAGGTCCAGAGTACGGGTATTTCCGACGCGGGGTTAAAGGACTATGGCCGGTTTTCGCTTTGGGGTACAGCCGGTATGCAACTGGAATATAAACTGAACAACAGGTTGTCGCTTTATGGCGGTCCCGCGGTCAACTACCGGCTGCGTACTACCGGCTATGGCAATGAGCCGGGCACTTATAACCTGAACTTTAACCTCGGCCTGAAAATCGAACTGGGTAAGGGCGGTAAGTAATACAGGATAAAGGTCAGGGGATGTGCAGAGAACGGCCCGGCTTTGGTTGCTCCCCGCAGCGTCCCTTTGCAGGAGACGCTGCGGGGACAACGATCCCGGTCTGAAAATCGAACTGGGTAAGGGCGGTAAGTAACGGGAGTTAGAGGTCCGGAGGATGTGTAGAGAACGGCCGGGCTTTGCCTGTTCCTCTAAAGCGTTCCTTTGCAGGAAGTAAAGAAAATACCGGTCAAACAGCATTATAATTCCCCGGGGCATTTCCCCCGGTAGCTGTTATACAAAAGCGGCTGCATCAGCGATGCAGCCGCTTTAAATTTTTTGGTCCTTATATACCCAATACCTGTTTTAGCTTGGTATAACCGTTGCGGCTTACCGGCAGTTTTGCATTGTTGCGCAGGATCACGCAGTATTGCTCTTTTTCGTACAACTCGACCTTATGAATATGCTGCACATTAACGATATACGAACGGTGTATGCGCACAAACTGGTGGGCCGGCAGCTGTGCCTCGAAATGCGCCATACGCTGGTGTTTCAGGTAATACTTATCGGATGTGGTTACCTTTACATAATCGTCGGCCGCTTCTATATACAATACATCGGGCAGGGGAATGATCTTGATATGACCGGCATCCTTTACCACGATCCGCTGCGACTGTTCCGGTAATTGCAGGATCTTGCCCTCGGCATGTGTTTCGGGTTGCCGCACCTGGCCACGCACCTTTTCCAGCGCCTTTTTCAGGCGATCGGGGTTGATCGGTTTGAGCAGGTAGTCCAGGGCATTTACTTCAAAGGCTTTAAGTGCATACTCATCATACGCGGTCGTGAAAATGACGCTGGGCGGGTTTTCCAGCAGCTCCAGCAATTCGAAACCGGTAATCTTGGGCATTTGTATATCGAGGAAGATCAGGTCGGGCTGATGTTCCTGTATGGCTTTCAGGCCTTCGAACCCGTCGTTGCAGGAGGCTACGATCTCGATATCTTTTTCCTCTTCCAGCAATTCGGCAAGCATGGACCGGGCCAGGGGTTCATCATCGATCAGGATGGTCTTCATAAGCATTCAATTTTTAATCAGCCGGTTCCGTACCGGTCTTTTCAAGGTGTAAGGGTATTTTGAGTATTGCGGTAAAATGATGACTGGCATCTGCACCGGCCTCCGCTGCCAAGGCTTCGGGTGCTTTTTCCATGCGAACGCTTAACAGGTCGTTGCGGGCAAACAAGAGGTACAGCCTGCGGCGTACCGATTCCAGTCCGAAACCCGTCCCCTTGGTCGTTACCGCATCCGGGTCGTAAGGGTTGATGATGCTGAACACCAGCTGCTGGTCTTCCACCCGGGCTTTGATCAGGATCTTTACCGGGCCGGTGGTGCCGTACAGCCCATACTTGATCGCATTCTCCACCAGGGGCTGGAACAGGAAGGGCGGTGTACGGATATCCATACAACCTACGTCGATGTCTTCGGCTATGGTAAGCCGGTGGCCAAACCGCACCTGTTCGATACTGAGGTAAATATGCAGATCATCCATTTCCTCGCGGAAAGTGATCAGTTCGTTATCTTCTTTTTTAAGGGTATGCCGCAAAAACTCGGACAACTGCTGGACCATGGTACGCGCATGTTTCGGCTCCTTACCGATCAATGCGTTGATCGAGTTCAGGCTGTTGAACAGGAAATGCGGGTGCAACTGCTGGCGCAGCTTGAACAGCTCGGCTTCCTTACGCAACTGGATACTGTTTTGTTCCTGTTCGGATATAAACTCCTGCTTGGTAAGCCGCCCCAGGAAATAGTTGATGATATTGTAATCGCAAAGCAGGATCCAGCCGATCAGTCCGCGGATATAGATCGTTTCGGTCCAGAACTCCTGGTAGCGTACATTATCGGGGTATAAGGTGTGTAATGTCCACTGGCAGATCAGGATCCAGGCTGCGGCAAAAATCATACTCTGTACGCCGATCACACCCAGGCGGGCTACCGGCGGCAGGTAATAATTAAAGCCGTATTCGAGAAAGATAAAGATGCCGTACAACAGGGCGTTACTGCCCAAAGCGTCTACGAGCGCTATTTCCAGGGAGAAGTCCTTGCGGGTCCATAACCAGTAAAACTGTCCGATACTGATCAGCAGCAGCAATATTGCGGAGCTTACCTTGATATTGGCAGTCTTAAAGGGTTGCGACATAAGCTACAGGTTTTACAGGAGTTGCCGGGGCAGGCCACCGGTTAATAACTTTTGATCTCGATGCCGCCAAACAGGATATTACCTTTGAGGATCAGGGTTTTGCCCGAGTCGGCCTGGTTGGGCGCCGTGGTGCGGCCGTCTTCTATTCCGCCGAATACAACGGATATTTCGTTTTTCAGGGTCCAGTTGGCGGGGATCACGATGTCTACGCCACCAAAAATGATCGATACGTCGATTACGGCTACGCCGCCCTGGATATCGCTTTGGGTAAGGTTGATCTGCGAGCCGCCGAATACACTGGTAATGGTGCCGCCTTTAAAATCCTTGGTAAATACATTTTTTTCTACACTGCCGAATATCGAACTGATATTGATACTGTTATCCGTCGGGTCTACTTCTTCCTGGGGACTGGCCCGCTGTTCTTCGTAAAATTTACGGAGGTAGGATTTCCGGTTTCTTTTCAGCACTACACAGATACCGATCACGATCAGACCTATAGGCAGGGCGTAAGGCCGCAGGTTGAGGGAGATCAGGTTATGCTCGTACAACAGGGCATAGGCGCCGATCAGGATAGGAATCACCCAGCCGAAGCTGCGGAAGCCGTTTTTGATCCCGACAAAGATACCGATGGCGATCAGAAGTACCGGCCAGGAAAAGAACCAATGCGGTATAAGGGCCGCGGTTTGGGGTATGCGGTGTAATAAAAAGAGAATACCTATGATGATCAGCACTATCCCCCCGGTCCGGTTATTATGATGCGGATGACGGGGATGATGCGGATGGCGATGATTATGAGGATGCCAGCGTTTTCTAAATTCTTGATCCATTGCTCTTGTAATTATATCCCAAAAGTAAAGCGCCGACAAGATAATCAAAATCTTCTTTCGATAAAGCAGGTTATATTTTCGGTAAACGTGCTTTATCGTGGCGCGGAAGGAGGAGCTACCTGGTTCCTTTTGCTTCCAGGAGCTTCATGATATTGCCTGTAAAATAGTGCCAGCTGTATTTTTTCTTCTCTTCGGCCAGGTTGGCGGCAAATACGCCTTCGCGTTCTTCGTCGTAAAAGCGCAGGATGCTACCGGTAATCGCCGGTACCTCGGGAGGCACTACGAAGCCTACCTTGCCATCGGCCACGATTTCGGGCAGACCGCCCACATTGGTCACGATCATCGGTTTTTCGAAATGATAAGCGATCTGCGAAATGCCGCTCTGGGTGGCCGTCCTGTAGGGTTGTACCACGCAGTCGGCCGCACTGAAATAATACCGCACTTCCGAATTGGGGATAAAGTCGGTAAAGAGATCGAGGCGGTCGCGTATGCCCAGCTTGTCGGCCAGTTGTTCGTAATATTCTTTATCGCCGTAGTATTCGCCGGCCACGATCAGGCGTATGCCGGCGCGGGTTATGCGTTCGTCGGCCATGGCTTCGAACAGCAGGTCCAGGCCCTTGTATTTGCGGATATAGCCGAAAAACAGGATGTAGCGTCCGCCGGTATTGAGTTTCAGGAATTCGCGGGCTTCAGCTTTGGGCAAGGCATCGCCATAGTTGTCGTAAACAGGGTGGGGGGAGAACAGTGCCGGTTTATCTTTGGTAAAGGTGCGCAGGTCGCGCAGTACCTCGTGGCTCATGCTGATAAAAGCATCGACCGGTTTCAGGAAGTACCGGGTAAAGGGCACGTCGCCGGGGCGTTTTTCATGCGGGATTACATTATCCAGGATGCTGATAACGCGGGTATGCCCGTTTTTACGGGCCAGGCGCAGTATCGTACCGAAGCAGGGGCCCATAAAGGGCAGCCAGTATTTAACCAGGATCAGGTCGGGTTTGCTGCGGGCCGCTTTGCGCCCTGTTTTCCACCAGCTTAAAGGATTCACGGAATTGATCATCGGTGTGATCCGTAAGCCTTCCGGTGCAGGTTCGTCGGAATATTGGGTCTTGCCGGGAAAAAGAAAGCCGGGGTATTGAAGGGTAAAGGTATATAACTCGACCTCGTGGCCCTGTTCCTGCAGGGCATAAGCCAGTCTTTCATTAAAAGAGGCCAGCCCGCCTTTCAACGGGTATGCTGTGCCGATGATCAGAATTTTCATGCGACACAAATTTGAAGCATTTTCTAAAATAATGAAGAATAATTTTTTGTGTTGCGGCGGCCGGATTGCAGCCCCTGGCCGCGGTCCTTATTACAGCAGGTCCTTGATCCGGCTCAGGCAATCGATCTCGTGGGTCAGCGTACGGGTATGCGGCTTTTTCAAGGGGTTATAATAGATATAATCCATGCCGTAATTCATGGCCCCGTCGATATCGGCTTCGAGCGAATCGCCGATCATGATGCTTTCGTTCAGTGTGGCGCCGGTCGTGGCCAGGGCAAAGTCGAATATGCCGGCCTTGGGTTTCATGCTGTTGCTGCGTTCCGAGGTAATCACTTCGGCAAAGTAATGATCGATGCCCGAGGTGCGCATTTTCTGCCATTGCGTGGTTTCAAAACCATTGGTAATGAGATGCAGCTTATAGTTGCGGTTGATGCAGTATTCCAGCACGTCCTGGGCATGCGGCATCAGTTTGCCCTGCTGGGGCAGGATATCGAGGTAGATGCGGCTCATCTCGTTGGCCATTACCGTATCGCCGATGCGGAAGTCGAGCAGGGTATGCCACATCCTTTTCCAGCGCAGCTCTTCGCGCCGTACAAAACCTTTGCGGAACCGTTCCCAGAATTTTTCGTTGTGCATTTCATAGGTGCTCCGGAAAGCCTCGAAACCCGGAATGCCCCGCTGTTCCAGGTCAAAGTCCCGGTAAAGCTGTTCGAGGGTAGCGGCAGAGTTGGCTTCGAAGTCCCATAAGGTATGGTCCAGGTCGAAAAAAATATGGCGGTATGGGCTCATGGCTTTGTGTTTACGATTAATTGATTGCCTCCATTACGGTACGGAAGGCCGCAAATTTGTTGCCGAATTTACTGAGGCCTTTCTGCCGCATTTTCGGCGCATGTTCGTTTACATAACTCTGGTAGTTCTCGATGCCATCACAGTGGTACTGGATCACAAAGGTCACGCCATCTGCTTCGTCCTGCTCCATAAGGCGGCAAAGCCTGTAATCGCTGAAGAGCCCGGTATCCATCATATCCCTGATATGCTCTTCTTTCATCCACTTTACCCAGCTCTCGGCCGATCCGGGTTCTACTTTAACGGTAACGTTGTAAATAATCATTGAGGTACTAAAATAAAAATCAAAAATGTGTCGGTATAGGGTCCGCGGCTTGTTTATCTTTTGCTGATGCGTGCATCCAGGCTGAATTTGCCCGGGCCCAGCAGTAATATGGCCAGGTAACCGAATAAAAATGCCGGCGCCAGCTCATGCTCTCCGAAAAACTGCCAGTGGTGCACATTAAGGATCACCAGGATCGTAATGAGCAGCGGGATGGTAGCCAGGCGGGTAAACAGCCCGAGGATAAGCAGCAGGGAACAGAAAAATTCGGCAAAAGTGGCAAGTCCCAGCGATGTCGCCGGGCTTAAACCCATAAAGCTCATGAATTTGTCTTTCCGTTCTGCAAAATGCGAAAGCTTAGCCCAGCCGTGACTGGGTATCATCAGCAAGCCAAAACCCAGGCGCAGCACCAGCGTTGCCAGGTTAAAGGCCAGGTCGGAATAGCCGTGGTAAAATAATCTTTTCACAAAGTGATATTTTCGTTTTTTTTGTGTCCCGGAAACTTCGCTATTTTGCGATAAGGTTATTCGCCGTACCTGCCGGCGCGCAAATTTACGGCTAAAAATCCTATCTCCGGCTTTCACCCCTTCAACCTGTCCGTTTTATGATTACAGCAAGTACCCTGAAATTTCTTAAACAACTGGCGCTCAACAACAATAAAGAGTGGATGGACGCTAACCGCAGCGCCTATGAGGCTGCCAAGCAAAACTATCTCGAAGTGGTTACGGCCCTGTTGCAAGAGATGAGCGCTTTTGAACCTGCATTTGCCGGGGTGCCGGCAAAATCCTGTATTTTCCGCCTCAACCGCGATGTCCGTTTTTCGGAAGATAAGTCGCCCTACAAAACCCATTTCGGCGCCTTTTTTAGCATCGGCGGTAAAAAAGGACCCCATGCCGGTTATTACTTTCACCTGCAGCCCGGTGGCTGTTTCCTGGCAGGTGGCGCCTGGATGCCGCCCGCCGATATGCTGAAAAATATCCGCCAGGAAATAGACTACGACCTGCCCGGTTTCGAGGCGATCGTTAAAGAGAAACAATTCAAAAAATTATATACCGGTATCGAAGGCGAGCAATTGAAGAAAGCGCCGCAGGGTTATGCGATCGATAACCCGGCTATCGAATACCTGCGGTTTAAAAGTTTTACGGTAACCAGCCCGCTTACTGATGAAGCCGTTACGGATAAGGCTTTTGCCAAAAAACTGGCCGCCTCCTTTAAGGTCATGAAGCCCTTTATCGACTTCCTGAACCGGGGTGTCGACGCCTAAAAAAAGATCCGCCTTTACCGGCGGATCTTTTTTATCCTTATTACGAGGCCGTGTTTAGTCCCTGGGCCTGAAATTGATATCGAAGGCAAAAGTGGCCATAACCAATTGCGTTTTATAACCCCGGTAAGGGTATACAGGGGCCGTAGCGCCTGCCGGTGTGGTGCTGTAATCCGTATTGAGGAAATTAACCGGGTAGTATTGCAGTTTGAACGAGAACATAGGTCTGAAATGCGCGCCGATAAAGACATAGGGCATTACGGCCGGGGTGCGGTCGCTGAACCATTCGTTGAACTTCGCTTTCTCGCTGCGTTTAATAAAACCTTTTTCCTTGAAGTTGAAGGGGAAATCGACCCCGCCGCCGACCAGGAAATAATTACCTTCTTTTATATTCCCGAATTTAAAGCCCAGGGGGATACCAAAGGTGTAGACCCTGCGTTTAACGGTAGAGTCGGGATTATTATATTTCTCGATAAACCCGATGTTCTTAATATTGATACCGGTGTAAAAACCGCTGTGGTTACTGAAATCGAAGTTTACATTAAGGCCGATATGGAAGAAGCCCGTAAAGCGCGGTGTGGTCAGTTTGGCATCACCCCCGTTTTTCTGCAGGATCGATGTGCTGAGGATATAACCATCCATGCCGGTGCTCAGGTAGGCGCGCCTGGGCCGCTTGGCGCCGGCCGTATTTTCCTGGGCAGTAGCAAACAGCGGCGACAGCAACAGGGCCATCGAACAGATTTTAAGGAGCGTTAATTTCATAGGACGGTTATTTTCTTTTATAAAGCTCAAAAGTAATTAACAAAGCAGAAATAAAACAATAGTTTTCTTGGGTAATACGGGGCTGCAAATGAAGCAAAGAGACTGCAAATATTTCCGAATGAATCTTTTGGCATGTTGTTTGAACCTTATTATATCTACAGGAACCGGACGTAATCGACGCCCGGTTGACAAAATGTCTGTAATAAAACATGAATTTCAGAGAACTCATTTTTAATACCAACAGCGATAACGATATGGAGTTTATGCCTATCGTACCCCTGGGCGAGGTGGAGATGGAAGAGCAGGAGAAGATAGACCTGCCGAAAGAGATACCCGTGATCGCCCTGCGTAATACCGTTCTTTTTCCCAACGTGGTGCTGCCTATAACCGTAGCCCGCGAAAAATCGGTAAAGGCCATAGCCGAAGCGACCAAAGCCGGCGGCCTTATCGGAGTGCTTGCTCAGAAAGATATGAGCAATGAAGACCCTGCAGTATCCGATATCCACAACATAGGCACCGTAGCCAAGATCGTAAAACAGATCAAAATGCCGGACGGTAATACCACGATCTTTATTATGGGCCGTATGCGTTTCGAGATCGAAAAATATACCCAGGAAGATCCTTACCTGAAAGCAGGCGTAAATTACCTGGACGATCATTTCCCGAAAGAAGATAAAGAATTCGATGCCATGATCGCTTCGGTAAAGGATATGGCGGAGCGCATCATCGCCCTCTCGCCCAATATTCCCGTGGAGACCGGCATGATGTTGCGTAATATCGAAAACTACTCCTTCCTCGTGCATTTTATTGCCTCCAACCTCGAGGCTAAATTGCCGGAGAAACAAGCCCTGCTGGAACAAAACGATGTAAAGGCGCGTACCCACCGCCTGATCGAACTGTTGCAGACCGACCTGCAGATGGCCGAGCTCAAAAATGAGATTACGACCAAGACCCGCGGCGAGATCGATAAGCAGCAGCGCGAGTACTTCCTGCAGCAACAGCTGAAGAGTATTAACGAAGAACTGGGCAGCGGCGAAGGCAGCGACCGCGAGATCAAAGACCTGCAAAAGCGCGCCGAAGGCAAGAAGTGGACCGAAACGGCTAAAGAAGCCTTCCGTAAAGGCATCGGTAAACTGGAGCGGATGCATCCCAGTTCTCCCGATTTCTCGATCGTGTACAACCACCTGGACCTGATGCTGGACCTGCCCTGGGGCGAGTTTACCGAAGATAAGTATGACCTGAAAAAGGCGCTGAAAGTGCTCGACGCTGATCACTACAGTATGGAGAAGATCAAGGAGCGTATCCTGGAATACCTGGCCGTGCTGAAACTGAAAGGGGATCTGAAATCGCCCATATTGTGCTTTGTCGGCCCTCCGGGTATCGGTAAAACCTCGCTGGGGCAAAGCATTGCCAACGCTATTAACCGTAAATATATCAGGTTGAGCCTGGGTGGCCTGCACGACGAGAGCGAGCTGCGCGGTCATCGCAAAACCTATATCGGCGCTATGCCCGGCCGTATTATCCAATCGCTGCGCAAAGTAAAAAGCTCTAACCCGGTGTTTATCCTCGACGAGATCGATAAGATCGGCAAAGACTTCCGCGGCGATCCGAGCTCGGCATTGCTCGAGATACTCGACCCCGAACAAAACAATTCTTTCTACGATAACTACCTGGAGATGGAATACGATCTCTCCAAGGTATTGTTTATCGCTACAGCCAATAGCCTGAACGATATCCAGCCCGCGCTGCGCGACCGGCTCGAGATCATACAGCTGTCGGGTTACAGCGTGGAGGAAAAAGTAGAGATCGCCAAACGGCACCTGATCCCCAAACAGAAGAAAGCGCATGGTCTCGAAAGTCTCCCGATCAAGTATACGCCTGCTATCCTTAACCATATCATCAAAAGTTATACCCGCGAATCGGGCGTAAGGGAGCTGGACCGCCAGCTGGCCGGCCTGATGCGTTCGCTGGCCAAACAGGTGGCTATGGAAGAGATCAGCAGCGCCCAGCTCACAACCGAACTGGTAGAGAAGGCGCTGGGCAAGCCCAAATACAGCAACGAGCTTTACCAGAAAGCCAATCCGCCGGGTGTAGTAGTGGGGCTGGCCTGGACCTATGTAGGCGGCGAGATCCTGTTTGTAGAAACCAGCCTGAGCAAGGGCAAAGGCGGTCTGACCCTGACGGGTAACCTGGGCAATGTGATGAAAGAATCAGCAAGTACCGCCTTGTCTTACCTCAAAGCACATGCCGCAGATTACAAGATCGATACGGCCCGTTTCGAAGAGAACAATATCCATATCCACGTGCCCGAAGGCGCTGTGCCGAAAGACGGGCCCAGCGCGGGGATCACGATGCTTACCGCACTGGCCTCGGCCTTTACGGGCCGCAGGGTGAAACCCTTCCTGGCCATGACCGGCGAGATTACCCTGCGCGGCCAGGTATTGCCCGTGGGTGGTATCAAGGAGAAAGCACTTGCTGCAAAACGTGCGGGTATCAAGGAGATCATTATGTGCGTGCAGAATAAGAAAGACGTGGAAGATATTAACCCCGACTTTATCAAAGGCCTTAAGTTTACCTATGTACAGGATATGAACGAGGTATTGGAAAAGGCCCTGCTGAAGCGCTAAACTTTATTGATTTGTTATGCTTAAAGCCCGGAACAATAGAGTGCCCCCAAAAGATTAGACTAATTTAAAGATTAGATTTATAATGAGCTCGATATTGTATCGGGCTCATTCCTTTTAAATTTAGTTTAATTCTTTCGTTGTTATAATAGCTGATATACTGTTCAATTTCGCTTTTAAGCTCAGTAATAGAATTGTATTTTTTCAGATAGAACAATTCTGATTTGAGAATGCCAAAGAAGTTTTCGATTACCGCATTATCCAGGCAATTACCCTTTCTAGACATACTTTGCGTTATTCCTTTTTGCTTTAATAACTGTTGATACTGCTTCATTTGGTACTGCCATCCCTGATCAGAGTGTAGCAACAATGGTTTGCCTGTTTTTTTTAGCGCTTTATGGAGCATTGAGATAACACTGTTGAAACTCGGATGCTCAGATAACTCATAGCTAATAATTTCCTGATTAAACAAGTCGATAACTGGTGACAGATATAACTTTTTTCCGGACACTTTAAATTCGGTTATGTCGGTTGCCCATTTTTCGTTGGGGCGCTCTGCCTTAAATGCCCGGCTTAATACATTGGGGGCTATCTGACCTTGCTCTCCTTTGTAAGATTTATATTTCTTTACCCTGATAAGACTTTTCAGACCAAGAGATTTCATTAGCCGTAAAACTGTTTTATGATTGACGATAATGCCCTCTTGACGAAGCAATAAGGTGATACGCCTGTATCCCAGTCTGCCCTTATGCTTGTGGTAGATAGACTTTATCAACAATTTATGTTCCTCATACTTATCAACAACTTGCAGTTGTTTTTGATAGTAATAGAAACTGCTTCTTGCCATATCCATACAATTTAGTAATAATACTAAATTGTACTTGTGCCTTAATTCTATGATGGCTTTTGCTTTTTGTCGGCTTGAACTAAGGCTTGAAGCTTTTTTAGCAGTTCATTTTCTGCTTTCAGGTACTCATTTTCCTTCAGCAGTTCCTCTTCCCTGGTCAGTGGACGGGTCGGGCTTTTAGCTTTACGCTTTATCGGTAGTTTCATCGTTGCAGGACGGCCTTTAGATTTCGGAACAAGGCCTGCTTTCCCTTCCGATTCATATACTCTGCGCCAGTGGATAATGACTGATTCGCTCCCAATATTGAACCGGGCACAGGCCTCCCTCAAAGATAGTCGTTCCTGTTCAATAACTTTTAAAATCGATAGCTTAAACGATAAGTCATAATGCCGCTTGGCCCTTGTCTTAAGTCCGGATTCTCCATAGGCTTCATAAAACTTTAGCCATAGCCGAAGGTTTGCACGATCAATGCCATTTTCTTTGGCTATTGACGTTATAGAGCCTTGCCCTTTTAATACTGCTTCTACACATTGAAGCCGAAATTCATAATCGTATTTTTTCCTTTTACCCATAAAAATGCCCCCAAGAAGTGTCTAACTTTTTGGGGGCAGTGCAGTTGCCGTCAGCACCTTTTACTTTATACAAGGTATCGTATTCGCCTCCTGGGCCAGCAGGATACCCGATATCCAGCAGCGGCTGGGGCTTAGCGAATCGGGGCTGGGCGCCGTGCTGTTTGCATTGCCGGTAGGCCAGCTCCTGGCCACCATGCTTTCGGGTTACCTGGTCAACCGGTTTGGCAGCAAGACCATGCTCTCTATCGGTGCGTTGCTGTACCCCGCAGGGTTGGTACTGTTGGGTGGCGTTGCTACCCTGTGGCAGCTCTTTGCTGCACTGGTGCTGTTTGGCATATTCGGCAATCTCTGCAATATAGCGGTCAATACCCAGGGGGTAGGCGTGGAGCGGCTGTACGGCCGCAGCATTATGGCTTCCTTTCATGGCCTGTGGAGCCTTGCCGGTTTTACGGGCGGTATTGTCGGCGCCCTCATGGTGGCGGCCAATGTATCGCCTTCCTGGCATTTCGTGTTCATCGCCCTGCTGGCGCTGGCCTTGCTGTTTGTGGCCCGCAGGTCGGTGGTGCCCCGCGATGCCCGTACCGTTACTACCACCGAAAAGAAAAGCGGGTTCGTAAAACCGGATGCCTTTATCCTGACGCTTGGCCTCATCGCCTTTGCCTGTATGATCTGCGAAGGCACGATGTTTGACTGGAGCAGTATTTATTTCGAAAAGATCGTGCATGCGCCCAAACAGTGGACCCGCCTGGGTTATATCGCTTTTATGTGTACCATGGCCGGCGGCCGTTTTGTTTCCGATTACTTTGTAACCCGGTTCGGCAGCAGGACGGTGCTGCAGTTAAGCGGTGTAATGATCGTAGCGGGTATGTTGCTGGCTGTAGCCCTGCCGGATATATTGCCGGCAACCCTGGGTTTCCTGCTCGTGGGTTTCGGTACCTCCTCGGTAGTGCCCCTGGTGTACAGCCTGGCTGGCCGGTCGCGCAAGATAGCGCCGGGCATCGCTTTGGCGCTGGTGTCTACCATCGGCTTCCTGGGTTTCCTGCTGGGACCGCCTGTCATAGGCCTTATTGCAGGCCTTTCCAGCCTGCGGGTTTCCTTTGCCGTGATCGCTTTCCTGGGTCTCGGCACAACATTATTAGCAAAACTTTTAGCGCGATTGGAAAAATAATTTTGGTGGTTCGGAAGCAATGACCTTACCTTTGTACTGTAATAATAAAAGTTACAGAAATGATCAACGGACGGTTTGCCATATCGATACACATCCTTACCTTGCTGAGCATGGAAGAGGGTTTGTCGTCCGACTATATCGCTTCGAGTATCAATATCAATCCCGTACTGGTGCGTAAAGAGGTGAGCCGTTTGCGTAAGGCCGGCCTGGTCGATACCAAGGAGGGTAAGAACGGCGGGGCTTTCCTGTCCTGCTCACCCCGCAAGATCACCCTGGCCGATGTATATAAAGCCACTTACGAAAAACCGCTGTTCAATCATTCCAAAAACGAGCCTAATCCCCGTTGCCCGATGGGTAAAAGAATAGGCGAGATCATGGATGAAGTGAACGAAGCCGCCGAAGCCGCTTTGCTGAAAAAACTGTCCGGCATTTCGATCGAGAAGTTCCGGAGCCAGCTCTGACCTTTTTTTTATTCAAAACTGTAACAAAAAAAATTACATTTTAATAACATTTAGCTTTTAAAACAATAAAAAGATGAATATAGCCATCATAGGCGCTACGGGTTTCGTAGGCCAGCACCTGGTAACTGAAGCGCTGCAGCGCGGACACGAAGTAAAAGCCATTGCCCGCAACGTGGCGCAACTTACAGCCGGCAACGGTTTAACGCCGGTACAGGCCGATATTACCGATGTGCCTGCATTGGCTGCAGCCCTTAAAGGCAGCGATATCGTACTCAGCGCCTTCAATGCCGGCTGGCAGAACCCAGAGTTGTACAACGACTTCCTGGCCGGCTCCAAAGCCATACAACAGGCCGTTAAGGAAGCAGGCGTACAACGCCTGATCGTAGTGGGCGGCGCCGGTAGCCTGTATATCGCACCCGGTCAGCAATTGGTAGACAGCCCCGATTTTCCGGAAGCTTATAAGGCCGGCGCTACAGCTGCAAGGGATTACCTGGACCTGCTGAAACAGGAGCCGGTAATCGACTGGACCTTCTTTAGTCCTGCCATCGAAATGCACCCGGGCATTACTACCGGCCGCACCGGCCAGTACCGTACCGCATTGGATAGTCCTGTATTCGATGCCGCACAACACAGCCGCCTCTCGGTAGAGGACCTGGCGGTAGCCCTGCTCGACGAGACTGAAACTCCTAAACACAGCCGCCAGCGCTTTACTGCCGCTTATTAACCGCTTGCATCAACTCATTTTATAATCCATTAAAAAAAAAACAAACACAGCTTAAACAATGAAAAAAATCGTACTGGCCGCCGCTGCCGCCTTCCTGTCCTTATCCGCTTTTGCTCAGAACAAATGGGCGGTAGACCCCATGCACTCTTCGGTTAACTTTACCGTAAAACATATGGGCATATCCCTGTTGAACGGTCACTTCGATAAATATGAGGGCAACTTTACCGCAGCCAAGCCCGACCTGACCGATGCTGCGATCGCATTTACCGTGCAGACCGCAAGCGTGAATACCCTGGTGGAACCCCGTGATAAACACCTGCAGGGCGACGACTTTTTCAATACCGAGAAGTTTCCTGAAATGAAATTTGTCAGCACTGCGTTCAAAAAAGTAAAAGGTAACGAGTATACCCTTACCGGTAACCTCACCCTGCGCGATGTAACCAAACCCGTTACATTTAAAGTGATCTACGGTGGTACCGCTAAAGACCATATGGGCAATACCAAAGCCGGTTTCCACGCTACAGGCACCATCAACCGCCTCGACTACAATATTAAATACGATCCTTCCGGACAAGGCATCGCCAAAGATGTGGCCATTACCCTCGACCTGGAATTTGCGCAAGCTAAATAAGTACGTTTCCCTTAATCAATTTTAAACATCTTCAATCCAAACTTGAAATGGAACTGATAGAAAAATTAAACTGGCGTTATGCGGCCAAACGCATGAACGGTAAAAAAATACCCGCTGAAAAGCTGGACCATATTCTCGAAGCCATCCGGCTTTCCGCATCTTCTGCAGGCCTGCAGCCCTATAAAGTACTGGTGATCTCTGATGCGGCTACCAAAGAGAAGCTGAAAGCAGTGGCTTATAACCAGCCCCAGATTACCGAAGCTTCCGAAGTACTGGTATTTGCAGCCTGGGATAAAGTAAACGAACAGCATATCGACGACTACATGGCTTATATAGCCAGCGAACGCGGTGTAAGCCTGGAATCGCTCGATGCTTTTAAAGCCAACTTCGGTAAAATACTGAGCCGTCCTGCAGAGGAGCAGTTCGCCTGGACCTCCCGGCAAACTTACATCGCGCTGGGTACCGGCCTGATCGCAGCAGCGGTAGAAGAGATCGATGCCACGCCGATGGAGGGCTTTGATAATGCCGCTGTGGACGAGCTGTTGGGCTTACAACAAAAGGGTCTGAAAAGTGTTTCTATATTGACCCTGGGCTACCGGGACGATGAGCAGGACTGGCTGGCCCCGCTTAAGAAAGTGAGGAGAACGAAAGCGGAGCTTTTTGAAATGATATAGTTTTTTTTGCAGCCTGGCAGATCTACATCTGCCAGGATTTTTTTTCATAACAGGCCGGCAGGTAAACGATATGCTGCGACCGGCTTGTTGTAAACCGGAAGAACCGATATGGCATTGACATTTGCCCCGCTTACGATCCAGGGAATTACCCTGCGCAACAGGATCATCGTATCGCCTATGTGCCAGTACTCGGCCATAGACGGATTTGCCAACGACTGGCATCTCGTTCACCTCGGCAGTCGTGCCGTAGGGGGCGCGGCCCTGGTCATCCAGGAGGCTACCGCTGTATCGCCCGAAGGCCGTATATCGCCCGATGACCTGGGCTTGTGGCAGGATGCGCATATAGAAAAACTACGGCAGATCACCACCTTCATAAAAGCACAGGGCGCCTATGCGGGCATACAGCTGGCACATGCCGGTCGTAAAGCCAGTACCGCCGCGCCCTGGAAAGGTAACCACCAGATCGCTGTTGCAGATGGCGGCTGGACCACCCTGGCGCCTTCGGCCATCGCCTTCCGCGAAGCCGACGTGCCGCCTGTAGCCCTGGACAAAGCCGGTATCGCACAAGTGACCGAAGACTTTGGCGCCGCCGCTAAAAGAGCCGTGGCTGCGGGTTACGACGTGGTCGAGCTGCACGCCGCACATGGTTACCTCATCCACCAGTTCTTATCGCCCTTAAGCAATAAACGGGAAGATGATTATGGCGGTAGTTTTGAAAACCGGGTAAAGCTATTGCTGGAGCTGGTTGCCCGCGTGCGCCGCGAGCTGAAAGCCGGAATGCCGCTCTGGGTACGCATATCTGCTACCGACTGGGTTGATGGCGGCTGGACGCTGGAGGATTCCATACGGCTGTCGGCTTTGCTGAAGGACAACGGGGTAGACCTCGTCGATGTGTCTACCGGTGGCCTGGTTACGGGTGTGCGCATTCCGCTGGAGCCGGGCTACCAGGCGCCTTTTGCCACGGCGATCAAACAAGCTACCGGTGTGCTTACCGGCGCTGTAGGCCTCATTACCGAAGCTACGCATATAGAGTCGCTGTTGCAGGAGGGGAAAGCCGATGTGGTATTGCTGGCCCGCGAGTTATTGCGCGATCCTTATTTCCCGATGCATGCGGCACAGCAACTGGGCGAAGATTATATGTTCCCCCCGCAATACGAGCGGGCTAAACCCAAATCCTGATACAGGTTACTATTCGAATGTTCATTATAAAATCAAGATCGTGGAAAAAAGACAATTAGGAAAATCATCATTACAGGTTGCACCCCTTACCCTGGGTGGCAATGTATTTGGCTGGACTATCGACGAGGCCCGCTCGTTCGAGATCCTGGACGGCTTTACAGGCGCGGGTTTCAACCTGGTGGATACGGCCGATGTATACAGCCGCTGGGCCCCGGGCAATACCGGTGGTGAGTCGGAAACTATTATCGGTAAATGGATGAAGGCAAGAGGCAACCGCGATAAAGTGGTACTGGCTACCAAGGTGGGCGCCGATATGGGGCAGGGCAAAACAGACCTCTCCCGGAAGTACATCGTTAAAGCGGTAGAAGATTCGCTGCGCAGGCTGCAGACCGATCATATCGACCTGTACCAGACCCATTGGGATGATGCTGGCACACCCGTAGAAGAGACGCTGGAAACCTATGCCGGGTTGATCAAGGAAGGTAAGGTGCGGTATATCGGCGCCTCCAACCTGTCGCCCGAACGGCTTATCGCATCGCTCGAAGCCAGCGCCGAACATGGTTATCCGCGTTACGAAAGTTTTCAGCCGCATTATAACCTTTATGTGCGCAACGAGTTCGAGCAGGACCTGGAACAGATCGTAAAGGATCATGACCTGGGTGTGATCAGTTATTATTCGCTGGCCAGCGGCTTCCTTACCGGTAAGTACCGTTCGGAGGCCGACCTGGGTAAAAGTCCCCGTGGCGGCGGTGTTGCGGCTTACCTTAACGATCGCGGTTTTAAGATACTGGCCGCCCTCGACCAGGTAGCGGCTGAGTATAACAGCACGCCGGCAAGCGTGGCTATCGCCTGGCTGATCGCAAGACCTTCCGTTACGGCGCCTATTGCCAGCGCCACCTCCATTGCCCAGCTCGGCGACCTGGTAAAGGCCGCACAGTTGCAGCTGGATGATAAAGCCATAGCTTTGCTGACGGAAGCCAGCGCCTGGTAACCTGTTTAACAGATCGTGATGAAACGCAGTGACTTTTTAAAAACAATAGCTATGATGCCTTTAACCGGTGCAGCGCAAAATTTGAATGCGCTGGAAAAGCTGACGGATGAACTTAAAAGTACGGAGCAGATGCCCGTATTCTTTTTCGGGCATGGCAGCCCGATGAATGCCATCGAACAAAACGAATTTTCGGAGGAGTGGGCGCGTATCGGTAAAAGCATAATGAAGCCGAATGCCATCCTGTGCATCTCGGCGCACTGGCTCACCCGCGGCACCTTCGTGACGGCGATGCCGCACCCGAAAACAATCCATGATTTCGGTGGTTTTCCGAAGGCGCTGTTTGACGTACAATACCCGGCTCCGGGTAGTCCGCAACTGGCCGGCGAAGTAAAACACCTGTTGGAGCATGGCACCGGGGTAGGGCTGGATGAAGGTTGGGGCCTGGATCACGGCTGCTGGAGCGTAGTCAAACATCTCTATCCCGATGCTGATGTGCCGGTGATCCAGCTGAGCATCGACTACAACCAGCCGGCAGCTTATCATTATGCCCTGGCCCGGCAACTGGCGGCGTTGCGTAAAAAGGGTGTCCTGATTGTGGGCAGCGGTAATATGGTGCATAACCTGGGCATGGTGGCCTGGGATAAAATACAGGACCCGGGTTTTGCCTTCGATTGGGCTACAGAAGCCAATGAGTCGATGAAGCGTATGATCCTTAACCATGATCATGATGCGCTGATCGATTACCGGAAGCAGGGCAGGGCTTTCGACCTGGCCATTCCTACGCCAGATCACTATTTCCCGATGCTCTATACCCTGGCTTTGCAGGGTAAAGACGAAGCCCTGAGCTTCTTTAACGATAAAGCGGTAATGGGCTCGCTGACAATGACCTCTTTTCGCATTGGTGGGTAAATCATAAATAAAAGTCCCGGCAGCATAGGCTGCCGGGATCATCGCTTTCCGGACAGGAGCTTCTCCCTGTGCTTATTCCTTCACTATTTTGTAATTGGTCGTTTTACCGCAGGGGCCCGATACGGCTACGAAATACAGGCCTGGTTTCAGCGAACGTATGTCCAGTTGGTTAAGGCCTCCCGTCAGTATGGGTTGCAGCAGGATACGGCCCGCAAGGTCGGTTACCACCGCAACTGCTGTTTCATTGCCGGGTATCCTGATGAGTAGGCGGTCTGATGCGGGGTTAGGATACACCTGCATACCATTCCATACCGGTACTTTCGCGGTGCCGCGTGCCGTACCTACAGGTGTTGCTACTACTGCGTCCGAAACGGTGCGCAGATCCGGCTGGTATACCGCATCCTCATAGGCCAGCAGGTAATAACGGGCCATTTCCCGGGCGATAAAGTCATCATCTGCAGCGATCGTGTATACTTTATCACGTAATGCAGGATCCATATCACTCCAGCTGTTGCCGGCCTCTTCGAGTCCCTGCTGTACGGCGATCATATCCTTCACATGTTGCAGGCGGCTTTGCTGCAGCTCGTTTAATTCAAATTCATCGGGAATAGCTTCGAGGGTAGCCATAGCCTCATCGAAGCTGCCTTGCTGTGCTTCTATCCCGGCCTTCATTACTTTGAAGTCGTACAGGTATTTGGCGCTTCCCAGTAAAGAGATCATTTCGGCCGGGTGTATCTCTACATCTTCTCCGTTGGAGGCGCTGAGGTGGCGGTCCAGCATTTCCCTTACCAGGTAGGCGTATTGGGCCAGGTTTACGCTATAGTCTTCGCCCGAATTTACTTTACCATCGATGGTCGCTTCCAGCTCGGCCTTGAATGCAGACAGCTGCTGCAGGGTCGTTACGGCGCTACCGGGAGGGATGATCTTGGTCGGACAGGTATTGCTGCCGCCATTCATCAGGGTTACGTTATGATAGGCAGGCGTAGTCGCCGGGGTCGCGGGATCGGTATAGTAAAGGATGCCATTGCCGGCGTTGTTTAAATTATGAGCGCCTGTGCTGGTGCTGAAACTGCTGAAGGTGTTGCCGGCAGTAAGCGGGTTGCCATTGAAGCCGGCTTGCATATAGGCGATGCCGCTGGTAAGACTGGCGGTGCCACCGGTAACGGTAATGTCGTAGGCGTCGCCTATGGCATTGGTCATGGTATTACATAAGAACATAAGGCCATTGGCCGGGCTGATGGTACTCCGGTTATTGTCGTTGGCCTGCAGGGCGTAACTTACATTGGTGATCTGGTTTTTATAGATCTCGTTATAGCTCTCTCCTGAATTTTTAACGGTAATGCCATAGGTGCCGTTATTACTGGTAGTGCTGGAACCCTGGATCACATTTTGCTCTACGCGGAAACCGCTGCAGCCCTCCAGCGTAATGCCCGAACTGTTGGCGGGCGCCAGGTTGATGGTGTTGCGCAGGATTTTCGTATTCTGGTAGCCGGTAATATAAATCCCGGTGTACGTATTGTTGATCTGGGTACGGTCGATCGTTATCGCATGTACTTCGCCCTGGTTAGGCGCATAGATACCCCGGACGAAGTTCGATACTGTATTGGGCGTAACATTGGTACACTCCTGTCCGAATACAATAATGTTGTCGTTACAATAGGGTTGTATAACCGCGCCTGAACTTTCGAGATAAACAGCGGTGTGTCCGCCCCACATAAAGTTCGGATCCCGGTAGAAGGTATTGCCCTGCACTTTTACACCTTCCACATGATGCATGTTGATACAGGGGGCCGTGCCGCCTGTTGGTATATCGGTCGTGTTATCGAAATAAAACCGGCTCTTATTGATAAAGCTGTAATCTGCGAGTTTGATCGTTGGTGTGGTCTTGGAAAAATTCTCATAGCTGTGCAGGTATACGCTGAAGGTATTGTTGTGGAACCTGGAGTTGCTGATCTGAACGATACCGCCGCCGGTGCTAAAGGCGCCGAAATCTGCCTGGAAGTCCCAGTTGCGGACGCCGTAGATGCATTTTTCGATCAGTGCATTGTTCAGCGTGGTTTTACTCA
This sequence comes from Taibaiella chishuiensis, assembly GCF_003014535.1. GTDB lineage: Bacteria > Bacteroidota > Bacteroidia > Chitinophagales > Chitinophagaceae > Taibaiella > Taibaiella chishuiensis. Next base: position 50,943 of record NZ_PYGD01000012.1, read on the forward strand.
TGCGGGTGTCCTGCTGGCTCAGGGTTTTCTTGCCTACCGTGTAAATGCCTTCCCAGCCGTTGTTACCGGCTGTGCCGGTAAGTGTGGCGTCGTTGATGACCAGCCGGCCTCCTGCGGGGGTAGTCTGGTTACTGGGGTTGGATAATACCTTGATATAGACACCAGGCGAGCAGGTGATAACCGTATTGGCGCCGGAAATCGTAAGTGTAGCGCCAGGCTGTATCTCTACTTTATCCGTCAGTGCAAATGAAGTATTCCAGGTCGTGTTCGTGTTGATGTAGATCGTTGCCGTTGCAGGCAGGGATACAGCTAACAGTGCTGCGGTGATCAGGTTTTTGATCGGGTTGGATTGGAACATGAATATTTGTTTAAAGGTGAATGTAACATCCGGCAGGGGCCGGTTTGGAATCGGGTAATTTTCCCTGTTCGGGAAATGGGGCATAACTGCAAAAGGAACAATAGGAGGCCAGCTGTAACAGGTGCTGAAGGACTACGGGATATGCAGGGCTTTACAAGTCCTGTCCGGGAGCGATAAATCCGGGACGAACGGTATGCTTTTCAAATATAGGACGCAGGTATTCGGGGCGCATCAGCTTATGCGGCAGGTGCAAAACTGCCTGGGCGGGTAGCAAACGGAGTCAGGTAAACGTGTAACGATTTGTTTCATAGATGTTTGGTTGGAATGTAAAATCGAATTTAAGATAAGTTTTTATGTAATACAAAATTTATTATGTTAATGACAACTTACTGGATATCAATTGCCGCTTAGCAGGGATTAAAGGGCAGATGGTGGGTAAATTTTGAATTTTAAATTTTAAATTTTGAATTTTGGGTATTGGGTATTGGGTATTGAGTATTGGGTATTGAGGGTGCGATGGCGTGGGCTTAAGCAACGAATTGTCATCCTGAGCGCAGCCAAGGATCTTACCAGGAAAAACAAAGCCGGCAAGCAACTGCTATGCTCAGCAGGACAGCAACCTTCTAACCTCTAATATCTAACCTCTAATATCTAACCTCTAATATCTAACATCTAATATCTAATATCTAATATCTAATATCTAATATCTAACACCTACTATCTAACATCTCCTATCTAATATCTAACACCTACTATCTAACATCTCCCATCTCCCATCTAACATCTCAAATCTAACATCTAACATCTCCCATCTAATCTGATTTTTCCACTATCTTGCCGTTGTATGGAAGAACTCGCCCGCTATCTTAAAAACTACTATCATTTAAGCGCTGCAGCCTACGACGCGTTATCGGCCTGCTTCGAAGAAAAAATATTTGCCAAGAACGATTATCTTTTAAAAGAGGGGAAAATATGCAGGCACCTGTACTTCCTGAAACAGGGCGCCTTGCGGGGTTATTATAATGCCGATGGTAAAGCGATCACCCATTGGTTCGGTTTCGAAGACAACTTTGTGACCTCGTTCTATAGCTTTATTACCGAAAAGCCGGCAGTAGAAAATCTCCAGTTTATAGAGGGCAGTATCGTATATGCCATATCGAAAGAAAGGCTGAACGGCCTCTTTAACCAATACCACGAAATAGAGCGGCTGGTACGTATCGTATACGAACAGTATTATATCCGGCTGGAAGAACGTTATGTAAACGCGCAGTTCAAAACCGCGGCCGAACTGTATCACAACCTGCTGGAGCAATCGCCGCATATAATCGGGCGCGTACCCCTGGGGTATATTTCTTCGTATCTCGGTATCACGCAGGAAACGCTCAGCCGCATCCGTAAGCCGCGTTAACATTTCCTTTGGCGGTATTTGATAATTGTCAAATTTATTGCAGGCAACGGGCAATACTTTTACACCATAAATTCAATGTTATGGAACAGAATCAGATCCAAAAACCGTCCGCTGCCTTTGTTGCAGCATCCTGGGTGTCTTTGTTTGCAGGTGTTTGCGCGTATATCATCGGCCTGTGGAATGCCGAAATGCAACTCAATGAAAAGGGCTATTATTTTACCGTACTCATGTTTGCCCTGTTTGCCGCCATCTCTGTACAAAAGGCAGTAAGGGACCAGTTGGAAGGTATACCGGTTACCAATCTCTATTATGGCCTGGCCTGGTTTTCCATGGTTTTAACGATCGTATTGCTGACCGTAGGACTCTGGAATGCAGAGCTGACCAAAAGTGAAAAAGGTTTTTATGCCATGTCGTTTGTGCTGAGTATATTCTCCGCTATTGCGGTACAGAAAAATACCAGGGACACCCGTATCGCCACACTGGGCGAAACCCATAAAACAAACTCCGAATCGCCAAGGCCCTTCTGACCTGTTGTTTAAAGCCCCTGTAAACCCTCACCATATATGCAGCGGGCAGCGCGATTAATATAACCCAATTAGAATTGTGTGTAATCCCTGCGGGCCAGGTTGAGCCGCAGTCCGGCGGAGAAGTACAGGTTGCTGTTGCCGGGCAGGATATCCTGCTCCACCTTGTATTTACGGTAAGTACCGCCCAGGTCGAAGTACAGGCGGGGTCTCAGCTCATAAGATGCATTAAGACTCAGCAGGAAGCAGCTGGCTTCCGGACCATTGATCAGGCTTACGCCATAGTCGCCGGGCCGCGACTGGTAATCGAGGAAGATATTGTTGCCGTAGTTAATGCCGCCGGTATCCACGCCCTGTTTGTAATACATAGCCTTGGCATCGATCGCCAGGCGGGGCATAGGCTGGTAACGGGCCAGCACCAGTAACTCGGCAAAGCCGGCGCCCAGGGGATGCGCCATCGGTTGGTTGTAATGCGTATTGTTCGAAATAGCAGTGTCAGAAAGACTCCGGTAGTGCTGGTAGGTGTAAGGGCGTACGATATTCACCTCGGCCTGCAGGTCCAGGTTGGGTATCGTAAAGGCATCAAAGTATTTGATGCCGCCCTGAAGCCCCCACTTATTGGCCCAATAGCCTTTACCGGAAAAGATCTCCTTGGTCGAAAATTCATTGATCAGTACCTGGCCGTAAAGGCTCAGGCGTTTCAGCGCAAGCGCCTTGAAATTGAAGCCCAGCGCTACTTTATCCGGACTACCCATGCCTCTTTCGATAGCACGGTAGAAGATGATGGGATTCATATAACCAAACTCGTAGTGGCCTTCGCGCGAGAACGTAACGGTTTCGAAAAAGCCGATATTGAGCCAGCGGGTCAGGTTGAGGCTGAGGTAATGCGCCGTGGCGTATTTATTGGCCTGCGATGCCGAATTCTGGGGTTTCAGTACAGTATACAGGTTCTGGTAGTTCAGCTTCCAGATACGGGTATTGATACGGGCAAAGGCCGCGCCTTCCGAGAAGTCGGAAAGAAAAAGTGAGCGGTAGCCATCCCCGATAAAATGCTTGTCGTAACCCAGGGTAAGACTGATATGATCTTTGATGAGGGCGATATCGGCATAACCGCGGAATTGCAGGTACTGGTAACCGTTACCAGAGCGGTTATATTTACCGGCGCCGGGTATAGCACCCCATTTGCCGATCCAGTCGCGGGCATAGGATACGGGCTCTTCATAATTATTCGTAACAAAAAAGTAGAATCCTACACGGTCCCTGAACCTTCCCCGCAGCTCTGCGCCCTGGGTGGTGCTCCAGAGTGGTTTACGCGCGTTATCGCGTTCGTAGGTACCCTGGAAACCCAATACAGGGTTGATCACCAGGAAAAAATCATTTTTGTTGACATGCACCAGGTCGGGCTGCTTCCGGTAAAAGATACCAACCGGGTGTTTCGAATCGGCGGCGCCGTCGCTGTTTTGTCCCAGCCATTCGCCGCTTATGGAGAGCGCCCGGTTTATATTGTACTGGTCGGTATTGCTCCAGCCGGCATTATAGAAATCTGATTTTTCTTCGCGCAGGAAATGCACGGCATCCAGGCGGGATACCGGCTGCACATTCAGGAACAGATCGTTGGAAAGTGAGCCCGACAAGGCTTCCAGCCGGTTCAGGAGATGGTATTCCTCGCTGCCAAAAGGTAAATAGGTATTTTGTGCACCGGCACGATGCAGTACAAATAAGCCCAATAACAGTAAGAATATACGTTTACCCATGGTCCTTTAGAATATAATAAGGCCGCAAAATACGAAAGGGAAAGCAATCTTGCGGGTTTCGTGGCGCTGCGCCCGGGGTTATCCTTTTATTTTTTCTGCGAGCCAGAGAAACTCCCGGACAAAATCTTCCACGTTTTTCTGGAATTCCGGTGCGATCAGTTGCGCCGCCTCGTCAAATTTCTTATTGGCCTGGGGGACGATCAGCATAAACGGAGAGGCGATGCCGAAAAGCGCGGGTACCAGCTGCAGCAGCTGTTGTGAGGCCCTGATGCCGCCCATAACACCATCGGAAGAGGTTACGATGCCGAACACTTTTTTGTTCTGTTTCGGGAAATGGTCGAAGAGGTTTTTCATGGCCGGGGAGTAAGCGCCATTGTACTCCGGGGAGCAGATAATGAAGGCATCGGCGGCAAACATCCGTTCGGCAAGCGGTTTAAAAGCTTCGGGCGCATGGTCTACACTGGTCCATACCTGCTGGATAAAAGGCAATACGGTTTTGTTCATTTCGATCAGCCCTACATGATGGGCGGTTATCGATTGCAGGTATTCGTAAAGATACTTCGCCACACGGGCGTTCAGGCTCGGATTGCGGGGGCTGCCCGCTATGATTTCAATGTTCATGATGCTTGTTTCTGCCTGCAAGTATAAGCGTTTCTTTGTTTTGTTTAAGTTATTTGTAAAGTAATTATAATTGCTGTATAAATCATGAAAAATGGAATAACTTCGCGCCGGTTTTCCAGGAGCGGCCCGGCAATACTGTATGGGAGCGCTTCGCGGATCACGCTCAAATCTTTAAAAAACTAAAGGACGCAAATAAAAACAGGTACCCTATGAACATTATTATACCCATGGCCGGAATGGGCAAGCGTATGCGCCCGCACACACTGACCACCGCTAAACCGCTGATCCCTATTGCCGGCAAGCCCGTAGTGCAAAGGCTGGTAGAAGATATTATCGGCACTGCTAACGAGAAAGTGGAAGAGATCGCTTTCATCATAGCGCCGCATTTCGGGAAAGAAACCGAAGAAATGCTGGTTAATGTGGCAGAAAGCCTGGGCGCCAAAGGTAAGATCTGTTACCAGGAGAAAGCCCTGGGTACTGCGCACGCCATTCTTTGTGCGGCAGACAGCCTGAAGGGCAATGTGTTTATCGCCTTTGCAGATACCCTGTTTAAAGCCGATTTCAAGATCGATACCAGCAAAGACGCCATTATCTGGACGCAAAAGGTAGACGATCCTTCGGCCTTCGGCGTGGTACAGCTGGCAGACGACGGCCGCATTACCGCTTTCGTAGAAAAGCCGGAGACTTTTGTTTCCGACCTGGCGATCATCGGCGTGTATTATTTCAAAGACGGCGAGAACCTGCGTGCCGAAATGCAATACCTGCTGGATAACAACATTACCGATAAAGGCGAATTCCAGCTGACTACCGCTATGGAAAATATGCGCAATAAGGGCCTGGGCTTTTACAGCGACCAGGTAGAAGAGTGGCTGGATTGCGGTAATAAAGACGCTACCGTATATACCAACCAACGTATCCTGGAAATAAAGAAAGATAAAGAGCAACTCGTTGCCGCCTCTGCAAAGCTGGAAAATGCTACAATCATCGCCCCTTGTTTTATCGGCGAAAACGTACGCGTGAGCAATGCTGTAGTCGGTCCGCACGTATCGCTCGAAGCCGGTGTAACCGTTGAAAACGCTTTGATTAGCAATAGTATTATCCAGGCGCAAACAACTGTTAAAAATGCCCACATAACCAATTCCATGTTGGGAAAAAACGTAAATTACAGCGACAAGGCCGCTGAGCTCAGCCTTGGTGATTTTTCTGTGATTTTATGATAGACCTATTTTTGTCTTTAAAGATAAATTTGAAAAAACCTGTCTGGCAGAACCGTCCGGACAGGTTTTTGATTTTCGCGTTATGCATATTCCTGTTCGCTTCCTGTACCGCAACGCGGCGCCAGGCGGGAAAGGCAGCGCCTGCTAAAGACACGGGTACCACAACAGTAATTATAGACAAAAAATTACGGGCAGGCGAAACAACCGACGGCATATTTATAGATGCCGTTAAGGCGAAGATAACGGATAACAAACCGGATGCCTTCAAACTGTTTACCCGCGTTGCAGCCATCGATCCCGGTAATGCCACCGCCCATTTCGAGCTGTCGCGTATATGGCTCGAGCGGCGCAACATTCCCAAAGCGATCGAGGAGATCCGTGCCGCATTGCAACGCGACTCTACCAATAAATGGTTTTATAACAGTTATGCCAACCTGCTGGATGTAGACGGCCAGTATGCAAAGGCCGCCGGTATTATGGGGCAGCTTGCGGCACGTGAAAAGTCGCCCGAAGACTTTCTCCAGCGCCAGGCCATCTTCCTGCAAAAGGCCGGGAAAGATAAAGAAGCGCTGACCGTGCTGGATAAGCTGTCGACCTATGTAGGGCAGGACGATGAAGTACTGTTGCTACAGAAACAACAGATCTACCTGAGCCAGAATGATGTGGAAGGCGCGGTGCGCGAAGTGCGCAAACTGGTGGGCTTTTACCCCCAGGAGCCGCGCTACCTGCTGCTTGTAGGCGAACTGTATGATAACAACGGCAAGAACAAAGAAGCCCTGAAAGCTTATAAAGATGCCGAAGCCCGGTTTCCCGACGACTCCAATATCCAGTTTGCACTGGTACAGTATTACCTCAAGAATAAGGATACCGCCAACTTTCAGCATTATCTCGAAAAAGCGATCCTCAACAACGAACTGAGTATGGAAGAGCGCATCAGCCTGATTGCGCCCTTTATCCAGAGCCGTAACCAGGAAAACACACCTATCGGGAATATGGCCATGGGGCTTATCCGTAAGCTGGCGGCACAGGAACCGCCGCAACCGGAACCCAAATTGCTTTACGCCGATCTGCTGGTCGCCGATAACCTTATCGATAGCGGCCTGGCAGAATATAAAAAAGTGATCACGCTGGACTCGACCCGCTTCGGCGCCTGGCAGCAGGTCCTGCTGGTCTATGCGCAACAGCAGCAATACGATTCCCTGCTCAACTATAGCCAGCGGGCCGCGCCCTTGTTTCCCAAAGAGCAGATGGTGTTTTACCTTGGGGGGCTTGCCTACCAGATGAAAGGCGATCATGGAAATGCCGAAACTTTTCTGCAAAAGGCCATAAGCCTGCATAAGACCGGCAACGACGAACTGCTGTCGGAAATGCTGACAGCGCTTGGCGACGCTTATAACAGTGCGAAGAAGTTCGCTGCCTCGGATAGTTGCTACCAGGCTGCCCTGGCCCTGGAGCCCGATAATGCGTCGGCTTTAAACAATTTCAGCTATTACTTGTCTGAAAGAGGGGAGCGCCTCGATGATGCGGAACGGATGTCGGCGAAGTCGCTGACGTTGCGACCCGGTGAAGCGACTTACCTGGATACTTATGGCTGGATCCTCTATAAACAAGGCAAATACAAAGAGGCTAAGGGTTATATCGAAAAGGCCATCAGCGCGATCAAGGGCGATGGCGATGCTACGCTTTACGAACATCTGGGCGACATCGAGTACAAGATCGGTAATACGGATAAGGCCCTGGAAAACTGGCGGCTTGCCAAAACCAAAGGCGGTAAATCCGAACTGTTGGAGCAAAAAATTAACGAACAAAAATTAAAAGAATAAGATCATGTATAAGCATCTCAAAAAAGCAAACAGCAATTGGGTCGCGGCCGGTCTACTGGCGGTGGCCTGTTTTATCCTGCCGGCTTGTAAAACCTCGAAGAAAATAACAGAAACCGAACCCCGGAAAATAGAGCAGCAGGGCATGAAACCCGAAGCCTACCTGGAGCAACAGATCCAGTATTCCAGCTTCTCCGGTAAGGCGCAGATGCATTTTGAAAACAAAGACCAGAACCAGGACTTCTCCGGCAATATCCGGATGCAGAAAGGCAAGACCATATGGGCTTCGGTAGTGGCCCTGGGCATCGCCGAGGTAGCCCGCGCTTCGATTACCCCAGATAGCCTTAGGGCCATCGTGCGGATCGGTAAAAAGGCTTATGCGCTTTCGTACGAGGAAGGGCTGCAGCTGATACAGGCCCAGGTAGAGTTTCCCGTATTGCAGAACCTCATGATCGGTAACCCCCTGATCAGTGACGTGCCGGTTAAAAGTCACCAGGAAAAAGACAGCCTGATCTTACTTACCCTGGTAAAAGACGACTTTAACGAAGTGCTTACCTATAACAAACAAACGGGCATGCTGCAGCACCTGGAGCTCCGTTCCGATAAGCGCGATTTTACCTGCACCATCCGTTACGAAAAGTACGGACCTATTACCAATAAGCAACCCTTTGCCTTTAACCGTTATATCGTAATCAATAACAAAGGGCAGGAAGTAAAGCTGGATATGGAATTCAGCAAGGCCGAACTGGATGTGCCCGTAGATGTAAGTTTCTCGATACCGGATTCCTATACCCGTATGAGCATCCCTAAGAAGTAATTACCCGGAGGAGTGAGGTGTTAGATATTAGATATTAGATGTTAGATTTTAGATATTGGATTTGAGGCGGTAGATACCAGGTGTTAGATATGGAATGTCCTGCCACTTTCCGGTCATCCGGAGCGGAGCGAAGGTTCTTAATGGAGGGAGCAGGTGTGCTAAACCAAAGGCCTGATTAGGCACAAGGCATCATGTAACAAAGCCAGCTCTCTAATGGGGTGCTTCGAGGTGTTCAGGATGGCAGGTCCTGTAGGAGCTGCTAGGTGTCAGGTGGTAGCTATCTGGTATCGGAATTGAGATATGGGAATCGGGCTGTCACGTCTGAGGTATTGGGTATAAGCTATAAAATAGGAAATAAAAAACGCCGGCCTTGTATAACAGGGCCGGCTTTATTACAGGCCCTGTGCTTTACTTTACCGGCCGGTGTATAGGATATATCAGGATTGCAGGGTGAGTGCGGCGCAGATGATGCCGGTGGCTACCGATACATTGAGCGATTCGGCCCGGCCCCGGCTTGGAATGGTGATCTTATGCGATGCGGCTTCGAGCAGCCCGGCCGACAGTCCGCGGGATTCGTTGCCCATGGCGATAATACCGGGTTCCGGTTGTTGAACGTTGCGGATATCTTCGCCCGAAAGACATGCGGCATACAGGGGCGCCTGGTTCTGTGCCAGGAAATCCTGCAACTCCATTTCCAGTATACGTACGCGCAACAGGCTGCCCATGGTGGCCTGCACCACTTTGGGATTATAGACCTCTACACAGTCGGGCGAACAGATGATAGTGCTGATGCCGAACCAGTCGGCGGTGCGGATGATCGTACCCATATTGCCCGGGTCCTGCACTTTTTCCAGCAGAAGGCTCCAGGCGCCGGTTGCGGGCAGGATCGTATCTTGTGCAGGGCTTTCTACCACCAGCACTACTTCCTGTGCGGTTTGCAGGGCCGATATCTTTTCCAGTTCAAAATCTTCGGCGGCAATCAGCGTGGCTTCGGGGTGCGCGGCGATCAAAGCCCGGTTATCTGCGATCCAGGTTGCAGATGCCGCGATATGGCTGATGCGGCAATCAGCCTGCAGCCATTCTTTAGCATTTTTATAGCCTTCCACCAGGTATGCATTATACTCTTTTCTGTACTTTTGCCTGCTTAACGCCTGGAAAAATTTAATCTGGGCTTTGGTCATTTCTATAATTTAGAGGTGCAAATTATACAAACTTGCAATCATTTTTATAAATTACGGTATAAACCTGTACATGCGGCCTTTCCTACAATTCCTGCTTGCGATCTGCCTGTTGGCGGGTATAGCCGTGTTGACCGGATGCTCTACTACCCGTTATCTTAAAGAGGACGAGTACCTGTTGCGCAGTGTAAATATAAAGTTGAATACCGACCGGACCCTGGCCGAGCGTGGCGCGCTTAACGACCAGCTGTATTCGATTATGCCGCAAAGGCCCAATACCTACCTGCTGGGTGTTGCGCCTTTAAAAGTATGGCTGTACAACATGCGCTACAAGAAATACCAGAAAGATACCTCCAATTTCCAGATCTCCTCAAAAGTGGTGGAGCGGCCGGTGGTACTGGATACCCAGCTCATCGCCCGTACCAAAGCCAATATGCGCGACTTTCTCCGTAACCAGGGCTACTTTTATGCCCGGGTCGACGATACCGTAAAGTACAGTGGCAAAAAGGCTTCGGTAACCTACATCGTAAAAACGGGTACCGAATACCTGATCGATGCGGTAAGTTATGATGTAGGCGACCCGGCGCTGAAAGAGGAGGTGCGGGCCATCAGCAAGTCTACTTTACTGGCCAAAGGCAAGCCCTACAGCAATACCCTGGTGGGCGCCGAACGCAACCGGTTGGCCAATGCCATCCGTAACTATGGTTACTACCAGTTCAGCGCCGACAATATAGACTTTGAGCTGGATACCCTCGATAAGTCTTACTTCAACAACCTTGAAAACCCGTTCGAAAGCGCAGTTAACTTTATCACGCTTAAGAAACAAGGCAAGAAACCCTCGCTTAATGTAAAGGTGATCATCCATGAAACCGACGACAGTCTTGCTTTTCAGAAGTATACCTTCGGCGATGTGATCGTACTGCCCGACTACCGCGATACGAGCGATCTGCGTAGCGCCGCCATGACCGAGAAGACCGTGAACGGGATCAAGTTCCGTTTCCGTAAGCCTTATGTCAACACGACCATCCTGGATAAAAAGATCTTTATACGGCCGGGCAGGGTATACTCGCAGTCGGATTATAACCAAACCATCCGGCAGCTCAACGACCTGGGTATTTTCCAGTATGTGCGGGTCTTTATATTCGCCGACCGCCAGGACAGCCTCGATCATACGCTCAATTGTTTTATCATGATGAATGAAAACAAGAAGTATGATTTCAATACCAATGTAGAAGTTTCGGGCGGCGATCTGTATGCCGTAGGTACCGCAGCCAATGTATCGGTAACGGATAAGAACTTTTTACGCGGGGCCAACCAGCTGACCACCACCGTATCCTATGGCCTGGAGCTTGGGCAGAATAAAAACCTGGATGTGCCCTTCCTGCAGCAATTCTACCTGTTCTCTCAAAATGTGGGGATAAACTTCAGGCTTACCTTCCCGAAGTTTATCCTGCCCATCAGCCAGAGCAAGTTCAGCCAGAGCTCGCTGCCGCGTACCGTACTGGATGCGGGCGTCAATACCCTCGACCGGCGCGACTATTTCCGGCTGAGTAATATTGCGGCGAGTTATGGTTATATCTGGCGCGAAACGGACATCAAGACCTGGACCGTAAAACCTGTATTTGTCAATACCCTGCAGCTTTCCGGTATCTCGCCTTCTTTCCAGGCCCGTATGGACAGTATACCGGCCATCCGCAACAGTTACCAGGAAACCTTTATCGAGGGGGAAAGCGTGGAGTTCGTGATCAATACGGAGAACCGGAAACGGTGGAAATACGCCTATCTCCGCATTGCAGGCGAAGAGGCCGGGGGCCTGATGAGCGGTATCAAAGGGCTGGCCGACCTGGTCAATGCGCCCCTGAAATTCAGTCATGCCCGTTATGTGCGCTTCGACTTCGATTTGCGGCAATACCTGTTGCAGCGCAACTCCTCGCTGGCTTTCCGGTTCTATGGCGGCGTGGGTATACCTTATGGCGGTTCTACCATCCTGCCTTACCTGAAACAGTATTTCGTAGGCGGCGCTTACAGCATCAGGGGCTGGCGGCCCAGGGTACTGGGCCCGGGCAGCTATTACGATTCCCTGCGGCAAAACTCTACCGACAACCTCTTTATCGACCAGGCGGGCGATATCAAGCTAGAGCTGAACGGCGAATACCGTTTTGCCATGATCAAATTGTTCTCCGGTAGCGTAAGTCTTAACGGCGCCCTGTTTGCCGATGCCGGTAATATCTGGCTGGCGCGGAAAGACAATACCCTGCCGGGCGCCAATTTCGAATTTAAAAACCTGTACCAGGACCTGGCAATCAGTACGGGCGCGGGTTTGCGGCTCGATCTCGGCGGCTTTCTCGTATTGCGTTTCGACTGGGCCTTCCCGGTTAAGAAGCCTTATGTAAAAAGCAATGCCGGCTGGGTGATCAAAGATATCGACCTGGGCGACCCCGACTGGCGCAGGCAAAACCTCAACTTCAATATCGCCATCGGTTATCCTTTCTGACGCGCCTTGCTCGCTACCTGTTGCAATTGTTTTTTCAACCAGGCCGAAACCCCGGCTGCATCACCCGTCTTAAACCGCTGGTCCAGGAACTGCAATACCGCTGCAGGACTGTCGCCCGTTTGCAGCCATTCCTGTAACCCGCGTAACCCATACCGGTCATAGACCGCAGCGGCAATAATACCGCCAAGTCCGTATACACTGCTGGTGGTTCCGGTTACCTGTTTTTCATTAAAGAGCAGATCGTAAAGATCTTGCTCCGGGTGTGCGTTGCTATAGGCCAATAAGGCCTGTGCATGCCTGCTAAGCGGCAGGTTAAGGCTGCCGGCGAGGAAGGTACAGGCGCCTTCTTTAGCCAGGTAACCGCCCTGGTCGCCGGCCAGTTTATCAATATAAAGATGAACAAGCTCATGCGGGTACCACTCCGTATTCAGGGCCGAATACAGGATGTGGGCATCGGCATCGGCCTGCCCGCCGCTTTCCGCCACGTACATATTGGGTACATAGTCGTAGCCCTTTACCCCAAACATTTCCACGCTGCCTGTACAGGAGTAATACGTGGCCTGTACCACCGGCAACTGCAGTAGGGCGGCGTAGTGCCTGTTCATACTGTCGAGGCGCTGTGCTTCCTGTGGGTTATAGGTTCTGCCCGGCGATACGATAAACCGGATCGTGCCTGCAGTATAACGTTTCCAGCTGCGGGTATGGTAGTCGGTGATCCTGCTTAGCCGGAAGCCTTGCTGCTGGCGCGTTACCAGGATATTATAGATAAATTTCAACGAAGAAAAGCCGCCTGCTTCCTGTCCCATAAAGGCCACTTTGGCCAGGCAGGTATCTGTGCCGGCGGGGATCAGTTCCAGCAGGGTGGGGCGGAAGTGCAGGCTGTCCTGCAGGCGGGGGCTGAGCTCGGCCTCGTACAGGTCGCGGTAGGGAAAGCGGTAGCGGGCAAAGTCGGCAGCCAGCCACCAGGCGTTGGCCGAGGGCGATTGGTTTTTGGTGGCGAAAAAAGCGTCGATAGCGTGCAGGATTGCTGTACGGTCTGCGGTATCGAGCATAGCGGTGCGCGGGTTATAGGCTACCGGCGGGTTGCAGTATAGATGCTGTTGGGCACGGGCGGTAAGGCCCGCTGCGACGAGCACGGTAAACATCGTAAACAGGATCCGGGGCAGGGTAGGCTTCATCTTACGAAGCTATCCCGTTTTTAGCATAAAAAAGAAAAGCTTTACTACCGGGGATAGTAAAGCTTTTGTAAAAGGGTTGCGTAGCCCGCATTAACCTTGTTGGGTCAGTACCAGTTTGGCTTCGCTATTGATCACCTCCAGGGCTACTTCTACGGGGATATTATTTTCGTTCGATAAAATGAAATCGATCATACGCTGGTGCAGTTCCCGGGCGGGGCTTTCGGCATTAAGCTGGCTGGCGATCTGGTTCACCATAGCCAGTTCCTGTTCTTTAACGCCCTGTACGGTTTTCCATACCTGGGCCGATACATAGATCTGTTGGGAGAGGTTGTGCTCGAACTCGCCGTTAACCGTTGCTACAATGGCCGATTGCAGGTCTCTTACCGTCATACCGGTTTCGTACAGGCGCGGGATCAGCACCCGGGGGTGGATACGTTCCATATACAGGGCCAGGCGTTCGTAAGCCTGTAAACGCAGGCGCAGCGTGGTATCCATATTTTCTTTAAAGATCGAAAGGCGTTTACGCTGGGTTTCGTTAACGAGAAACTTGTTGACAATGATTGCAGCGGCGATTAAAACCACAATCGCGGGGATCGTATATTTAAGGATCTCCAGAATAGTTTGTACTACGGTCATTCTTTTTTAAGGTTAGGCAGCAAATATAATGATTTGCTTATGGTTTCGGGCCGCTAAAAAACGGCTTATCCCGGCAGGCTCAGCAAGCGGAACTGGCGCGGGGTAATACCTTCGGCTTTCTTAAACTGGCGGTGGAAATAATTGAGGTCCATAAAGCCCAGCTGGTAACATACATCGCTGATGCTGAACTCCTGGCAGGAGAGTAATTGTTTGGCCCTGCGGATGCGTTCGTGCAGGATAAACTCGAGCGGGCTGATGCCGAACTCCTTGCGGAATACCCGGTGAAAGGTGGCGCGGCTCATACAGGCCAGCCTGCTCAGTTGCTCTACATTGATCTTGTCGGTAATATGCTCCTTGATATAGCCCACCACGAAGGCCAGGGAATGACCATTGCCGGGTTGCGCGGTTCGTTGGGCCTTTTGCAGGTTCTGCGTTTGTACAATGCGTACCACCAGTTCCTGCAGGGCCAGGTCGGCCAGTATGTCTTTATGTTCGCCCGCGGCCGAACAGATCTGGATCAGTTTATTGAGATGCCCCGAAAGGGCAGCGTCGTTGGGGAAATGGTAGTCCTGGTAGTTCAGTTGCCAGTAACCTGCCTGTTCGGGTTTGGGATAATGTTCGTTGAGGAAGTCGAGGGTCTGGTTGATCTTCATCTGCTCTATGGCCAGTGCGATACACTGTGTTGGGCTTTCGTCGCGGGCTTCGGGAAAGTCGATATTCATCGTCGTGCGTGCCGGTACAATCACCGTTTCGCCGGGCAGGTAATCGAAGCCGGGACGGTCGTACAGGTGCATCACCTTTTTGCCCCGCAGCATACTCGTTACCACGAAGTCGTTGAACGACAGCGGCACGTTGTCGGAGGGGGTATAGGTCTCGAAAATGTTCAGTTCGCAATTGCTCAGCGTAAATGCTTTCCGGTTTTCAACAAGCGTGTTCAGCTTTTGCTTCGGCGTAAGGCCTACTGGCTGTGGCAGATATTTCATAGCCATTTTATGCTGTTTTTTGGGAAATGGAGCACAAAATTGTGGACAACTAAGTTAGGTAAAAAAACGGTACAAAATACAGGGCAGGGAATGAGCGGATCGTGCTATAAAATGAGCGGATCGTGCGCCGTGTAAAAAAAAGTAATGACTTACTTCGTGATACAAAAAACGAATGTACTATGTCAGCAATTGCAAAAAGGCCTGAATTCAAGGCCCGTTATGAAAATTATATCGGCGGCAAATTTGTACCTCCCGTAAAAGGGGAATATTTCGATAATGTTTCGCCTATCGACGGCAAGGTATTTACCCAGGCTGCCCGTTCCGGCAAAGAAGACGTAGAACTGGCGCTGGATGCCGCCCACGCCGCCTTCCCGGCCTGGAGCAAGACATCGCCTGCTCACCGCAGCAGCCTGCTGCTGAAGATTGCCCAGGTGATCGAGGATAACCTGGAATACCTGGCCATCGTCGAAACTATCGATAATGGTAAAGCCATAAGAGAAACACGCGCTGCCGACCTGCCGCTGGTAGTTGATCACTTCCGTTATTTTGCCGGCGTGATCCGTGCCGAAGAAGGTACCATATCCGAACATGACGAGCATACCGTAAGCATCGTGCTGCATGAGCCGCTGGGTGTGGTCGGACAGATCATTCCCTGGAACTTCCCGTTGCTGATGGCGACCTGGAAGATAGCACCGGCGCTGGCTGCAGGCTGCTGCACCGTGGTAAAACCGGCCGAGCAAACCCCAACTTCGATTATGGTATTGCTCGAGCTTATCGGCGATATCCTGCCGCCGGGCGTGTTGAATGTAGTAACCGGCTTTGGTCTCGAAACGGGTAAACCGCTGGCTACCTCGCCACGCATTGCCAAGGTCTCGTTTACCGGCGAAACCACTACCGGCAGGCTCATCCTGCAATACGCGTCTGAAAACATTATTCCCGCTACGATGGAACTGGGGGGCAAGTCGCCCAATATCTTCTTCCCTTCGGTAGCCGATGCCGACGACGAATTTTTCGACAAGGCGGTAGAGGGCGCGGTGCTGTTTGCCCTCAACCAGGGTGAGGTGTGTACCTGTCCTTCGCGTATCCTGGTGCACGAAAGCATTTATGATCAATTTATAAGCAAGGTAGTCGAAAGGACCAAGGCTATTAAAGTGGGCAGCCCGCTCGATGGTTCGGTAATGATGGGCGCACAGGCATCCAACGACCAGTACGAAAAGATTATCTCCTACCTGCAGATCGGTAAGGAAGAAGGCGCCGAAGTGCTTACCGGCGGCGAAGCTAACAAACTGCCCGGCGACCTGGACGGCGGCTATTATATCCAACCTACTATTTTCAAAGGGCACAACAAAATGCGCATCTTCCAGGAAGAGATCTTCGGACCGGTAGTTTGCGTAACCACTTTTAAAACAACTGAAGAGGCCATCGAAATCGCTAACGATACCCTGTACGGTCTTGGCGCCGGTGTATGGACCCGCGATGCCCACGAACTGTACCAGGTGCCCCGCGCCATCAAGGCGGGCCGTGTATGGGTCAACAACTACCATGCCTACCCGGCGCATGCTCCATTTGGCGGGTATAAAAAATCGGGTTTCGGCAGGGAAAATCATAAGATGATGCTGGAACATTACCGCCAGACCAAAAACATGCTGGTGTCGTACAACAAGCAGAAATTGGGTTTCTTTTAGCAACAGTACAAAAGGGAGGAATGATTTATTCCTCCCTTTTAAACATCTTTAAGGCTTTTGCCGTTTTATAAAAAACACGTTTATGACCAGCAGGGTATTGGTAACACCGGAAGCGGCTGCTGTTATAGAGCAGCTGAAGGAAAAACACGGACCGCTTTTATTTCACCAGAGCGGCGGCTGCTGCGATGGCTCTTCGCCCATGTGTTTCGAACAGGGCGATTTCAGGGTCGGCAGCAACGATGTGTGCCTGGGGGCGATCTGCGATAGCCCGTTCTGGATGAGCCAGGACCAGTTTGCCTATTGGCAGCATACCCAGCTCACCGTGGATGTGACGCCAGGCAGGGGCGCCAGCTTTTCGCTCGAAATACCGCTGGGCCTTCGTTTCCTGATCCGTTCCCGCATCTTTACCGATGCAGAGCTCAACGATCTCGTACCCCTCGTATACCTCGATGAAGACTAGGGCGCCCGGGGCTACACACCGGGAAATTATAACATTTGTAAATGGCCTAAGTCGCTATCTTTGCAGCTAAATTTCATTCCTGGCTGAAGCGATTTCTTAAAATATTACGGACCTCCCTGTTGATCCTGTTCAGTATTATCCTGGTGTTGATAGTGCTGATCAATCTCACGCCCGTACAGAACTTTCTTGCACAAAAAGCCATAGGGTACCTGGAGGAAAAACTGCATACCAAAGTAGTCCTGAAACACGTACGCATCGACCTGCTCAATGCCGTAGCGCTGGAAGGACTTTTTATCGCCGATAAACAAAATGATACGCTGCTCTACGCCGGCGAAGCCAAATTGAAGATCACGGACTGGTTCTTCCTCAAAAAGGAACCGGTGATCAGTTATATCGGGCTTAAGGATGCTTACGTGAACCTCTACCGGAAGCGGGATTCCGATACCTGGAACTACCAGTTTATTATCGATGCCTTTGCCAGTAAGGAACCTGCCAAAAAGAAGAAGGAAGGCGGCAAGCTGGAAATGGACCTGCGCAGGGTGGACCTGCAGCAAATCCGTTTTCATATGGTGGACCAATGGGCGGGCAGCGATATGATCGGCGAACTGGGCTCCTTTAGCGTCAATGCACGGGATATTGATTTCAGTAAAAAGACCATCGATATCCGGTCGATAGAAGGCGACAAAGTTACCTTCGGCCTGCGCGACTATAAAGGCGGGCGCCCGCCACGTCCCAAATCCACCGCTGCACCGGTGATCGATACCACACCATTTAACCCCGGCCTGTGGAAAGTGGCCTTGCAAAAGCTGAAACTGACCAACAGCCGTTTCTTTCTCGAAGACCCCGATACCAAACCTATAGCCGGCTACTTCGACGAAACCCATATGGATATTACAGGCATCGGTATCGAAGCCCGTAACATCGCTATAAAGGGCGATACGCTCAAAGGCAGGCTGGAGGCGCTTAGCGCTCATGAACGCTGCGGCTTCGTGATCAAAAAACTGGCTGCCGATGTGACCGTTTCGCCCAATATCTCGGAATGTAAAAACCTGGTACTGCAAACCGCCAACAGCTCGCTGAACGACTACTATGCCATGAAGTACGAGCGCTTCCCCGACTTCGAAGATTACCTGACCAATGTGGTAATGGTGGCCGAGCTGAAAAACTCGGAAGTAGGCATGCAGGACATCGTTTACTTCGCGCCCGACCTGAAACGTTTCGAACACATATCGGTAAAGATAAGCGGCAACGGTAAGGGTTCTGTAGAAAAACTGAATGTAAAGAACCTGGTGCTCAACGATGGTATCAGCCAGTTGAAAGGCGACCTGTATATGAATGGCCTGCCCGATATCGGCAATACCTTTATCGATTTCCGTAAGGGCGAGGTGCATACCAACGGGTTGGCGGCCTTCCTGTATGTGCCCGAATTGAAACAGGAAAAAAGCATTGATCTCGGCGCCCTGAGCCAGGTATCTTTTACCGGTAGCTTTACCGGCTTTATCAACGACTTTGTAGCGTATGGCGATATCCGAAGCAACCTGGGTAATGCCCGCGCGGATATTAACTGGAAATTGCCGAAAGGCGCTGTGCCCCGCTATTCGGGCAACCTGGCTACCGATCATTTCGATATCGGGCGGCTCTTCCGCCTGGAACCAACGCTGGGCAAGGCAACGGTATCGGCCAAGGTAACCGGCTCGGGCCTGGATGCAAAAACGGCTAACCTCAAAATAGATGGTACGGTAAACGGTATCGAACTGAACGGGTATAACTACAGCAACCTGAAGATCGACGGCGTTATGGCATCGCGTAAGTTTGAGGGTAAGCTCAAAGCCGATGATCCGAACGTGCAGCTGAACTTCGATGGCCGCGTCGACTTTGCCGGTGAGGAACCGGAGTTTAACCTGTCGGCCAATATCGCGCATATCAATGCCAAGGCCCTGGGGTTTACCCAGGACAGTATTATCGCCAATGCCGATATGCGGCTCGACTTCAAGGGCAGCAATATCGACAACTTCATCGGCTCGGCATATATCTATAACATGGATATACGGCGCGACAGTACACGGCTTAATATCGATTCCCTGCAACTGCTGTCCACCGTAGGGGCCGGGGGGCAAAAGCAATTGTTATTCTCGACTAACGATATTGCCGCTTCCGTCACCGGCCAGTTCTCCATTATGGACCTGCCGCAGTCGGTGCAGATGTTCCTATCCTATTACCTGCCGCAATACGTGGCGACGCCTTCCAAGTACAACACCAGGCAGAATCTCGATTTCAGGATCGACCTGGGTAATACCGATGATATCGTGTCCCTGTTTAGCCGGTCGCTCCATATCGGTAGCAATACTCATGTGTCGGGATCGATGAACATGGCCAACCAGGAGCTGCAGCTTGCGGGTACTATCCCGTATCTTACTTATGGCGATATGCGCTTCAGCGATATACAGCTCAACAGCAAGGGCACCTACTCCGGGTTCCGGCTCGAGGCCATAGCCAATGGTATCCGCTTCGGCGATCGCGATATTGCCTCCACCGTACAATTCGAAACCAATGTTTTCCAGGATTCGGCCCGCTTCCAGTTGTTGACCACTACGCCTACCAGTATCGGTAAGGCCGAACTTAACGGGACTGCTTACGCCAACCGGGACAGCTTTTATGTAAAAGTGCTGCCTTCCGAATTTTTCCTGAACCAATCGCGTTGGGAAATTCCTGAGGGCAACGAGGTGGTGTTTGCCAAAAACTATATCGCGATCAGCAACTTTATTTTCCAGTCGGGTTTACAACGCATCGCCATCAACCAGCCCGGGCGTAGCGAAAAGCCGAACAATGCGCTGGTAGAGATCCGTAACCTCGACCTCGAGCCCGTTAATAGTCTTACGGGCCTGAGCGGCACTACTTTCGACGGTCGCGTCAATGGCGATATCCACGTCAGTTCCATACTGAGCGACCAGCAGATCGGGTTCGACCTGCAAGCAAGCGATATCCGTATCAACGGCGATACCATAGGCACGGCCAGGGCCAAAGGATCTTACGATGCGGCCAAGGCGCTGATCTATATGGACGAAAGCAGCGGCCTGAGCTACAAAGGATCGAAGGCTAGTGTAACCGGCCTGTTGAGCCTCGATCCCAACTCCGACGAAAACATCGATGGCCTGATCAACCTGGAGCAGGCGCATATGGCCTGGGCGGCCCCTTTCCTCGACGGTTATGTGCATAACCTTTCGGGTTATGTAAACGGCAGTATCTCCATTAAAGGCAAGGCTGAAGACCCCTCCACATCCGGCACCCTGCAGCTCGAGAATATCGGTTTTACCCCAGACATTACCGGTGTGCACTACACCATTAAGGACGGGAATATCAAAGTAAGCGATACCCACTTCGAAATGGGATCGATAACGGTAGCCGATGATATGGAAAATACCGGAACCCTAACCGGTAACATTACCCACGACAAGCTCAGTAAGATGAACTTCCGGCTGACGATGCGCAGCGATAACATCGAAGTGCTGAACCTGCTCGATTACCAGAATCCCAACTTCCATGGTAATGTAATGGCAGCCGTACAACTGCGCCTGTCCGGCCCGGTCAATAACCTGAACATGAATATTTTTGCGACGCCGCAGAAGAACTCGCATTTATACATACCCGTAGGCTATGGTAATGACCTGGGAGAATATGGTTATGTGCATTTCAAAGAATACGGGGTAGAACAGAAACCACTCGAACATAAAAGTCATAACAAGCTCAACATACGCCTGGATGCGGTAGCCACGCCCGACCTTACGGCGACCATCATTATCGACAAGGCTACCGGCGAACAGATCACGGCTAAGGGCAGCGGTAACATTATCCTGGATATACCGGCCGATGGCGATATGCGGATGAACGGCAATTACATTATCGACGAGGGTAAATACAACTTCTCCTTTAAACAGCTGCAGGGCGTACTGAACTACCAGGAAGAATTTACGATCAACAGCAATAGCGTGATCAAATGGAACGGCGATATCACCAATGCCGATCTCGATGTAACGGCCTATGCCCAGGTCAAAGCCCGGTTATACGATCTTATCATCAACGAGGTGGACCGTGTAGGCCTGTCGCCGCAGGAGATACGCGATGCCCAGATCATGCAGAACGTAAACGTGTACCTGACCATGCAGGGTTCGCTGAACGAACCCAAGATGAGCTTTAAACTCGATCTTGCCGAAAACCGCTCGGTAGGTACCTATGCATACCAGAAGCTGCAGCGTATCAACGGCGACGACAAAGAGCTGTTGAACCAGGTCGCTTCCCTGCTCATCCTTAAACAGTTTGTGCCGCCGGAAGGGCTCAACAACAGTGCCATATCGAGCGGCACCATCAACAACATGAGCGAGCTGATCTCCTCGGCCGCCTCCTCGCAGATCACCAACTTTGCCAATAAGGTGCTGGGTATGCAGGATCTTTATGTAGGCGTGCGGTATAAAAACTATACGCTTACCGGTTATGATCCATTAAGTCAGACCAATTTCCTGAACCGCAACGAAGCGGGACTTAACCTGCGTAAAAGCTTTTTCAACAACCGCCTGGTAGTAGAGGTGGGCGGTGTATACGACTGGGGCCGGTCCTCGGCGCAAAGCGACTTTACCACCAATTTCGCAGGCGACTTCCGGGTACAGTACCTGCTTACCGAAGATGGCCGTATCCGGCTTAACTTTTTCCGTACCAGCAATTACGATGCGATCTTCCTGCAGAATATAGGCCGGCAGGGTATGGGCCTCAGTTATCGCAAATCGTTCAATAACCTGGGCGAACTGTTCCGGAGCCAGACCCGCCTGCGCAGGTTATCCGAGCAACAACAGGAACCCAAACAACTGCTGAAAAAAGCCGAGGCCACGGATTCCGTTGCGCCACCGGTTTCGATGATCCGCAAAGATTGATCATCTATAACATTTCCTGCAATATTTTATAAGCGACGGCGTTTTAGGTAAAAGGTAAATCTTATTGGATTTATTCTATATTTGGTTGTAGTAACCCCTTACCTGATCCATGCACAAACCCCTTTTACTCTTGTTGCTCCTGGTCCTGCTCTGCAGCCCGGGAGCCATAGCCCAGTACCGTATAGCCGGTACCCTGCGGGATACCGTAAATTTATCTCCGGCACAATATACCTCGGTCGCGCTGTTGCGGGCTTCAGATTCCGTATTGCAGGCTTATACACGGGCCGACGAACAGGGACGTTTTACCCTGCAGACCGATACCGCCGGAGCTTACCTGTTGCTGGTGGTGCATCCATCGTTTCTTACTTACCGCGACCGGGTAACGGTTCAGCAACAGGAGACACCGCTCGGGGCTATCGACCTGATGTCGCGCAAGCAATTGCTGCAGGAGGTGGTCATTACAGATTCAAGATCGATTGTGATTAAGGGCGATACGGTCGAGTATACGGCCGATAGTTTTAAAACCAGGGTATACGACAATGTAGATGAGTTGCTGAAGAAGTTGCCCGGGCTTGAAGTAGGCCGCGACGGCAAGATCAAGGCCTATGGCGAAGTAGTGAAAAAAATGCTGGTCGACGGGGAAGAGTTTTTTAGCGACGACCCGGCTATCGTCGCACAAACCCTGCGTGCATCGTCGGTGGATAAGGTGCAGGTATTCGATAAAAAGAGCGACCAGGCTGCTTTTACGGGTATCGACGATGGCGAAAGGATAAAGACCATCAACCTGAAACTGAAAGATAATGCCAAGCGCGGTTATTTTGGAAAAGTAAGTGCAGGCGGGGGGATACCCTCTTATTGGGAGAACCAGGCCATGATCAATGCTTTCAGGGGCAAAAGAAAAATAGCGGCCTATGGTCTTATGTCCAATACCAGTACCAACGGATTGGGCTGGGACGACCAGCGTAAATACGGTGGTGGCGGTGAAATGAATTTTGACGAGGAGTCGGAGAACTTTTATGTTATGGGCGATGGCAGCAGTTACGATGGCGAAGGTTTGCCCCGGAGCTGGACCGGGGGCGCCCATTACAGCAACAAATGGCTCGGCGATTCGCTCAGTTTCAGCGGTAACTATAAATACGGCAAACAGATTACCGAAGCCGAAAGCCGGTCGGTTACCCGTTATATACTGCCCGATACGCAATATACCAACACCGTCAACTCGGCCAACACCACCATAAGCCAGAAACATAATATAAATACGACCACCGAATACCAACTGGATTCTACGGCTTCGCTGAAACTGACCCTGAACGGCGGTTATAACAAAAGGCAGACCGGCAGCCGGTACGCCAGCAAAGCAGAAAGCCTGGAAGGCGGACTGATCAACGATAACACCAGGTTACAACAATCGGAAAACGAAGAAAAAAGCTTGTTGGCCACCCTGCTGTTCCGGAAGAAGTTCCGGAAAAAGGGGCGAACGTTCTCTGCCAATTTCAAAGGGCAGTTCAACGAAAATGCCGGTACCGGTTTGTTGCAATCCCGCATCAACCTGTATGCCCTGAATACGGCCGATAGCCTGGATCAGCGTAAAAGCAACAACAACCGGGCGCTGACGGGTAACCTGAAGCTTACCTATTCGGAACCTTTATCCAAAATAGCCTCCCTCGAACTCAACTACAGCCTGAGCCTGAATAACAACAATGCCGACAACCAGACCCGGGATCGCGACCAGGGCACTGATGTGATCAATCCTTACTTCAGCAGCCACTATGTTTTTAATGTTACCGGCAACCAGGGCGGTGCATTTTTACGGTTCAATTTTAAAAAAATCAATCTGGCCTTCGGCGGTAATATAGCCGATACGCGTTTCCGGCAAGACGACCTGATGTACGATACCAGTTATACGTATCATTACCTCAACTTCTTCCCGCGTGCTACCTTTACCTTCCGCAAGTCGCAGCAGACCAGCTTACGGTTTAGTTATGCCGGCCGTACCCAGCAGCCCACCATGGAGCAGCTACAGCCCCTGCGTAATAACACCGACCCGCTCAATATCGCTATCGGCAATCCCGATCTGAAACAGGCCTTTAAGCATGACTTCCAGCTCAGCTATAATGATTACCGCGTAATGACCGGTACAAGCAAATACCTGAGCGTCGATTTTCTCTTTACGCAAAATGCGATCAGCCAGCAGCAGAATGTTGATGTAAGCGGCAGGCGTAATTACCGGTATGTAAATGTGGATGGTAATTTTACGGGCTGGATGTATGGCTATTTCGGATTTAAAAAAATAGCCGGCATACGGCCGGGCCTGGACATCAACGCCAATTACGACCGTTCGCACAACTTTATCAACGGGCTGGCCAACCGGAACGATAACCAGCAATATGGTCCCGGGTTTTCGTTATACTACGAAAAGGATACGACGATCACCCTCAGCTATAACTTCAACCCGCGGTATAACCTGAACCAATCGTCGATCCGTAAGGACATCCGTACCGAATACTGGACCTTCGAACAACGGTTTGATGCCACGCTTACCTTGCCCCGGGGTATACAGCTGGGTACCAATATCAGCTGGAATGTACGCCAGCGGCTCGATCCGGCCGAGCGCAACAATAACGTGTTTCTCTGGAATGCCTATATCAGCAAGTCTATGCTGAAAGACCGCTCGCTGGTGGCCAAATGTTATGTAAACGATATCCTGGACCGCAATATAGGCTACAACCGTACGACCAATGCCGAGTATATTGCAGAGAATACCTATAACACCCTGCGCAGGTATGTGCTGTTCAGCCTTACCTGGAACTTTACCAAAACCGGCGGGCAAGCGCCCGATACCGGCGCGGGCATGATCGAAATATCCGAATAAAACAAACCTTATGCTACGAGCTATCCCATATTTACTGATTGCCTTATTGATCCTGGCGCCTGGCCTGGTATCCGCCCAGTTTGCAGGGCGGGGTAAAATAACCTACGAACGCAAAACGAACGTAAAGCAGAAAACCCAGACCGAAAAGCAGGACGAATTTACCCAATCCCTGCTGTCGAAAATGGCGCCGGTCACGATCTCCGAATTTTCCCTGGCCTTCGACGAAAACCAGAGCAGGTACCAGTTCGAAAAAGAACGCGAAGTAACCGGGGTGGTGTTCGGTTGGGGGAAGATCGCGCGGGAAAATACCGTTTTTACCGATTTCCGTACCGGTAAAGTAAGCTCGTTAAAACAGGTATACGAAAACAATTACCTGGTCGAAGACAGCATACGCCGGTTCCGTTGGAAAATAGAAGATGAGGTACGCGTTATTGCCGGGTATAATTGCCGCAAAGCCGTTACCCGTATCTGCGACAGCGTGGTGGTCGTCGCTTTTTATTCGGAACAGATCCTGGTAAGCGGCGGGCCCGAAGGTTTTAACGGGCTGCCCGGCATGATCCTTGGCCTGGCCATACCCCGCCTGTATACAACCTGGTTTGCCTCGGCCGTAACGCTCGAAACCCCGGAGATTGCCGTATTGCAGCCCGGCCGTAAACAAAAAAAGGCAAGCAACCAGCAATTGCTCGAAGCGCTGCATAAGGGCACCGACGGCTGGGATAAGGATTATACCACGGCGCTAAACTGGTGGCTGGCATTGTAATCCTTTCTTTTTTCAGCAGAGTTTGTTATTTTTAAACCTGCTGATACGGATTGTCCGTTCAGGCCGTTAATAACCTTGCCAGCCACCGGCCGGCTTATGCTATGATGAAGTTTATTGTTACTCCTATTTTACTGGCACTGGTAGCCGGGGTACAGGCGCAGGACCTCGAATCCCTGGGTACTGCAAAAGATTACAGTTATTTCCAGCTTCGCGGTGCTCCGGTTACCGTAACGACCAGGACCCTGAAACCGCCTAAGGACACGCTTATCGTACCCGCAGCTGCACCCGTAGCCACGGGGCCATCCTGGGGGCTCCAGAAAGAAGAACAATGGCAGTTCGATACCTCGGGTGTATTGCTGAAAGCAAGTACCCGCGAACTGCAACGGAAAAAAGAAGAGCTGCATACGGTACAGTACACTTACAGCAAACCGGGCAAACGCCTGCAGGGCATAGGTAATTACGACAAGGACCGCCTGACCGACTCTGCAGCACTGCGGTACAATAAAAGTGGCCAGTTGTTGCAGTACATTGCCACCGATGGCAAGAGCAAACCCGCTTTCCGTGTTACGTATACCTACGACCGTAAGAAGCAGCTGACGATTATACGCAAGCTGAATGAAGACGATTTTCCCGTGGAGATGATCAAGTATAAATATGCGGCCTCCGGCTTGCTTACCGAAACCCAGCATTTCGACCGGAACTTCAGGCAGGTAGCGACCAAACGGTACAGTATAAAACGGGATAAAGACGGTATGCTGAATATGTCGTCGGCCTCGTACAACGACCTTAATGCGCTTATGGATGGCTATACCCAGGTAAAAGATGCCTCCGGCCACGTTACCGAAGAGAGCCAGGTCGATAAAGACCGTCGTGTTACCGAATACAAGGGATACGAATACAATGAGCAGGGCGATGTGGTTGCGGAAAAGGTAATTGGTGCAGCCCGGGAGGAGCACAGGGTATACCGTTACCGCTACGACGACCACAATAACTGGACGAGCAGGGAGGTTTATATTAATGATTTGCTGGAAACTGTGGAGGAGCGCAGCCTGGCTTATTAATGAGCCAGCGGTGGTCTTATTTGTAATCTGTTACCTGTAACAGCCTGCTTATGCCATCGTATTCCCGCTCATCGTTAGAGGCTACGATTACGAGCCGGCCTGCGGTATGATCGCGTAACCATTGCAGGTACATCTCCACCCCGGCCAGGTCCAGGTTGCTGCAGGGCTCATCGAGCAGCAGTACAGGCGTATCGGAAAAGAAAGCCTGGGCCAGCTTTACCCGCTGTTTCATACCCGATGAAAACTCATGGATAAACTTACCGGCAGCCTGTTGCAGGCCCATCTCGTCGATCATGCTATCGATGCCGTATCCTTTGCGGATCGCTTTAAAAGAAAAATGAAATTTGAGGAATTCCTCCAGGGTAAGCTCTTCGACCAGGTCCATGCCAGGTGCACAGTAGCTGATATGGCGGTATACATGTTCCGGTTTTACCGGTTTGCCGTTAAGGGTATAGTCGATCTTGCCCTTATTGATATCCTGCATGCCGGCTACAGCCCGCAGCAGGGTGGACTTGCCCGAACCGTTGGCGCCCAGTATAGCATACTGCATACCCGCTTCAAAGGTATAATCAATCCCTTTGAGGATCCAGTGGCTCTGGTAACGTTTGGAAACCTGGTTAAGCGAGATCGTCATTGGTGTTGCGGCGGGTATAACCGCGCATAATACCGCGGCCCGACTCACGGATAAAGGTTAGGATTTCATCTCTTTCGTCGGAAACCGGGATTTCCGCTTCAATGATCCTGGTGGCTTTGGCTACATTATAACCGCGTACATACAGCAACCGGTAGATGTCGAGTATATGATTGGTCTTTTCGGTGCTATAGCCCCTGCGTTTCAGCCCTACGGAGTTAACGCCTACATACGACAGCGGTTCGCGGGCGGCCTTTACATAAGGCGGTACATCCTTACGTACCATAGAACCGCCGGTAACGAAGGCATGCGAGCCGATGCGTACAAACTGCTGTACGGCTACCAGGCCCGCCAGCACCACGTAGTCGCCGATCACGATATGGCCGGCCAGTGTGGTATCGTTTGAAAAAATACAGTGATTGCCGATAATACAGTCGTGTGCAATATGCGAGTAGGCCATAATCAGGCAATTGTTGCCCAGGCGTGTCATTTGCTTGTCCGAAGTACCACGGTTAATGGTTACACATTCCCTGATCGTACAGTTGTCCCCGATAATGACCTTGGTATTTTCCCCGTTAAATTTCAGATCCTGCGGAATGGCAGAGATTACAGCCCCCGGGAAAATACGGCAGTTTTTACCGATGCGCGCACCTTCCATAATGGTTACATGCGATGCAATCCAGGACCCTTCGCCTATTTCCACGTCTTTATGGATTACTGCAAAGGGATCGATCTGTACATTGGGTCCGATTTTGGCTTCCGGGTGTACGTATGTTAATGGATGGATCATTGAAAAATATCAGGGGGTCAAAAAGAACCAGGGTAGTGGCCGATCAACCTGTTTAAGGGTTTTAAACTTCAGTTTATTTTTGTTTCGGCAGGATCTGGGCTACCAGTTCTGCTTCGGTTGCAATTTTGTTACCCACATACGCGGTACCGCGCATCTCGCAAATACCCCTCCTGATCGGGTTTATCAGTTCCAGTTTCAGGATCAGGGTATCGCCCGGCACTACACGTTGTTTGAAACGCACTTTATCGATCTTGATAAAGTAAGTATCATAGTTTTCCGGGTCGTTATAATTATTCAGCGCCAGCAAACCACCTACCTGGGCCATGGCTTCGATTACCAGTACGCCGGGCATTACCGGGTTACCCGGGAAGTGGCCCTGGAAGAAATGTTCGTTAAAGGTTACACTCTTAACGCCAACTACTTCTTTGTCCGTCATGTCGATGATCTTATCAACGAGCAGGAAGGGGAATTTATGCGGCAATGATTTTACGATATGAGTAATATCATAAACAGGAGGCTGGTTAGGATCGTAGCTCGGGATATCGGAAAGGTGTTTGTTCTTTTTAATGTACTGCTTCAGTTTGCGGGCAAATTCCACGTTAGTGGCATGTCCCGGGCGATTGGCAATAATATGGGCTTTAATGTTGTAGCCGGTAAGGGCCAGGTCGCCCACGATATCGAGCAGCTTGTGGCGTGCCGGCTCGTTGGGGTAGTGGAGCTGCAGGTTGTTGAGGATGCCTTCGCTCTTTACTTCTACTTTGGGCTGGTTAAATACTTTGGCCAGCTTTTCCAGCTCGTCGTCGCTTACTACTTTGTCCACCACTACGATGGCATTGTTGAGCTGACCGCCTTTGATCAGGTTATTTTCGAGCAATACTTCCAGTTCATGCAGGAAGCAGAACGTACGGCTGCTGGAAATTTCGCTTTTAAAGTCGGCCAGGTTTTTCAGTGTGGCATGCTGTGTGCCCAGTACCGGCGAGTTAAAGTCGATCATCGTCGTGATCTGGTACTCATTGGCCGGGATGGCCAGCATATCTACATTTTTTACCGGGTCGTAGAAATGGATATTGGTATCTATGGCATAATAGATCTTTTTCGCATCCTGCTCCAGTACGCCTACACTTTCGATCGCTTCTATAAACTCCAGGGCGCTGCCGTCCATAATCGGCACTTCGGGGGCATCCAGTTCCAGCAGTACATTGTCTACGCTCATACCCACCAGGGCAGCCAGTATGTGCTCGGTGGTATAGATGCGGGCTCCGTTATGCTCCAGGGTTGTGCCCCGCGCGGTATCTACCACATAATCTACGTCTGCTTTTACCACCGGCTGATCCGGCAGATCTACCCGCTTAAAACGGATACCAAAACCGGCATTGGCGGGTTTCATGGTCAGCGTTACTTCTTTCCCGGTATGCAGTCCTACTCCGCTAATCGTGACCTCGCCTTTGAGCGTTTGTTGGTATTCCTTGTTCATTATTGTTTTTTCGGTTTTCTTATCGTTAATTCTGCCTTTTGTAAGTAGCTCCATCACTATATAAAATAAATCGGGCGATCAGGCCATGCAACAGGTTACATAACCTTAAGCGCCCCTTTTTTCCAAAAACCTCATTTACAATAAGGTCAAACTAATTTCTAAATGGGTCGGCAAAGATAAATCAAATGGAAATATTATTATAACATTAACCATCTTTTGATAAATCACCAATTTTGCGCTCCAATTCCTGTAGTCGGTTTAACAATTCGGGCAAATTTCTGAAAATTGCCTGACTTTTCAATGAACTTTTATATTCGTAGGCAGGGCTGCCGTTCAGCGCTGTGCCGGGGGTAGTTACCGATTTGGAAAGTCCGCTCTGTGCATTGATCCGGGTACCGTCGGCGATCTGCAGGTGGCCTACAATACCTACCTGGCCGCCGATCATACAATGACGGCCTATTTTGGTACTGCCCGAAATGCCGGTCTGGGCCGCAATTACGGTACCTTCCCCGATCTCTACGTTATGCGCCACCTGGATCAGGTTGTCGAGCTTAGCGCCCTTACGGATCAGCGTAGCGCCTATAGTGGCGCGGTCTATGGTAGTATTGGCGCCTATCTCTACATGGTCTTCGATCACGACATTGCCCAGTTGCGGTACTTTTTTATAACTGCCGTCAGCCTGCGGCGCAAAGCCAAAACCGTCGGCGCCGATCACGGTACCTGCATGCACGATCACCTGCGCGCCTATTTTGCAGTCCTGGTACACCTTTACCCCCGCATGAATTACCGTACTGTTGCCTATAGATACCTGGTTGCCGATATAAGCGCCCGGGAATATCCGGGCATTATCACCGATCCGGGCGTTTTTACCGATATAGGCAAAGGCACCGATATACACATCTTTGCCGATGGTTGCCGTTTCATGTATAAAGGAAGGCTGTTCGATACCGGTATGCTGGTTGTTCATTGCCATAAACTCGTTGTACTTGTCCAGCAGGGTGGCGAAGGCGGTATAAGCGTCGGGCACGCGCAGCAGGGTCGCCGATACCGGTTGTTCCAGCTGCAGGGCATCGTTAACGATAATTACCGACGAGCTGGTGGTATAAAGGTAGTGTTCGTATTTGGGATTGGCGATAAAACTCAATGTGCCCGGGCGACCTTCTTCTATTTTGGAAATATCGGAAATCGCGGCTTCAGGGTTGCCCTCTATGCGGGCATTGATAAACAGGGCTATTTGCGCGGCCGTAAACTGCATGAATCGGAATATGGTTTAAGCTGCGAAATTATTGGTTATCGGTCATAAATGAAAAATAAAAAAATGAGCCAGGCCTTGTCCTAGCTGATGCGGCAGTAGTAATACTTTTGCACCGGCACAGTAAGGTCAGAACGGATCAGCCCGTTGTCGATATCAGAAATATTGACCACTTTGCCCGATTTCATCAGGATATTGATCCGTTCGTCATCTACATTATAGGTACTGTTGCTGGTGGTGCCGGCAAACAGGTAAAAGGGCAGCTCCTCTTCGCTGATGCGGCCCGAACGCAGGGCTTCGGCTTTACGTTCGTTAAATTCATCGTCCAGGGGCTGTGTGCTCAGCTTTACCTTGTACAACTGGCGGTTCTGCATCATGGAGCATAACCGGCTCAGTATCGCATCGGGATGGTTGACCCATACTTTGATTGAGGCGGTAATATCCGCATCGTCTAACTGGCAGAACAAATCCAGCACCTTAGGCTCGTCGAAGTCGCGCACGCCGATCTGCTCGTACAGGAAAACACGCAGGGCCGGGGTCGAAAACAGTTCAGCGCCCTGTTGTGCCAGCTGTTTGGCCCGGCGCAGGATATTGATGATCAGTTGCTCGGCGCCCAATACGGTTTTATGCAGGTATACCTGCCAGTACATCAGCCTGCGGGCAATAATGAACTTTTCTACCGAATAAATGCCTTTCTCCTCCACCGCCAGCCCGCCATCGGCCACGGTAAGCATTTGCAGGATACGGTCGTAGCTGATTACCCCTTCTGAAACGCCGGAGTAAAAACTATCCCGGTTCAGGTAGTCCATGCGGTCCATATCCAATTGGCTCGATACCAATTGATGCAGGAAGGTTTTGGGATAGGTATTGTCGAATATCGAAATGGCGGTGCTCAATCCCCCGTCTTGCTCTTCGTTGAGGCGGAGCATAATGCGTTTGGAAATCTCCTCGTGCGAGATCTCCTGTACGATGGTGTGCTCCAGGGCATGCGAAAATGGGCCATGGCCGATGTCGTGCAGCAGGATGGCCTGCCGGGCGGCCAGGCATTCTTCCGGGCTGATATCGGCGCCCTTACCCTTAAGTTCGTTCAATGCGATATGCATCAGGTGGGCGGCGCCCATCGAATGATGAAAACGCGTATGGACGGCCCCGGGGTATACAAAATGGGCCATGCCCATTTGTTTGATACGGCGCAGCCGCTGGAAAAGAGGGTGTTCTATTAATTGCATCATACCCGGTTCGGGAAAACGGATAAAGCCATATACCGGGTCGTTGATTATTTTGCCGTGCACTGTAGTATCAGAGTTAGAGGAGTGGGTTGCAAAAATAAAAAAAACTAAGCAGGCTTAGAATAATAATATTATTTTAGTATAAAATATAATTTTTATGTCAAAAGGTTCTGTTAGGTCCCCGCTTTTCGATTTTTGCTGGTTTAAAGATTTTGAAACTGCTTTAAGAGAGCTGGCTGGTTTGGCAATGGCCGAACTCTGGGACTACCAGCAAAGCCCTTCCGGCCGTCTGCCCATTCTCTACAATTACCTGCATCACACCTTCAAAAAGGTTCTGGAGGAGGGCAAGGTCCTGTTTGAAGCCGAATCTGCTGTTTTCGATACCGGTTTGGTAACGGAAAACAAGGAAGAGATTTATGGCTATTTTCAAATAAACAGGCACCCTACCTCTACTGTAAAATGGTTTTTTGCAGGCTGGAAGAAAAAATCGGCAAGAGAATTGACCCGGTTTGCGAATCTGCCCGATGTCGCCAACTATTTCCGGGATCCTTCCGATCTTATTTTTGATACCAGGATCGAGCTGCGGCCTAATGTCGATCATATTATCGAGGATAACCTGGGCAGGTTCCCGGATACGATTAAAAGTATGCAGCCGCTCCTGGTCGCCAACCTGTTGGAAGGAACGATTAAAAATGCGATAAAAAGGGTGCGGCGTAATTACAAAACGGCAATACCCCAGTATTATAACGGTAAGATACAGCTATTGCTACCGCTGTGTATGCAAATGACATCCAAGGCAGACCTGGCTCTGGTGGTTGAAAAACAAAATGATATCTACCGGGCATCGACCTGTTTGACCCTCGATATGGCCATAAACAATGCGCGGCTGATTGCTAAACCGGATGACGAATGGTTAAAACCATAATTTTTTTGTCGTTTAAATAAATGGTAGTACATTTGTATAAATTAATTTTTTCAAGTTACTTTTTTTGGCCCTAAAGGCCAGCTTCAAACCACCGGGTATTAAACTACTTTTCAGGATAACGCTAAGAAAAAACTCAAGTTACGGCCGCCTCTCCAGGGCGGCTTTTTTTATGCGGAAGGGGAGGGGATTGGGATCAGGTAGAACGCTCCAGGCATTGGTGAAGGATCGTACCTTTTTACATTTTTTCCGCCGGGAGTGCCCGCAATGCTACAGGATCATACGATGGAATACCGGCGGTTACCCGGGGCTTTCCCGCTGATCGGAATAAAAAACCGTGTGGCCGGATAAATGATTGCCCGCTATTGAGCCGATTAATAGGGGCTAACAATACCACTTGCATATATAAGGTATATTCCGGAACTTTGCGCCTCATTTCTAATTGTTTTATTATTAATTCATGTCGCAAAAGCAAATCAAATCCGCGCTTATCTCTGTTTTTTATAAGGATGGTCTGGAACCAGTATTAAGGCAACTGGAACGCCTGCAGGTGAAAATCTATTCTACCGGGGGCACCCAGAAGTTTATCGAAGACCTGGGCATTGCCTGTACACCTGTAGAAGCAGTAACCACTTATCCTTCCATCCTCGGAGGCCGTGTTAAAACCCTGCATCCTTCCGTATTTGGTGGTATCCTGGGGCGCAGGGAGCTGGCGCAGGACCTGGAAGAAATGAAACAATACAATATCCCCGAAATCGACCTGGTGATCGTAGATCTCTATCCGTTCGAGGAGACCGTGAAAAACACTTCAGAAGAGCAGCTGATCATCGAAAAGATCGATATCGGCGGACCGTCTATGATCCGCGCGGCAGCTAAAAACCACAAGGACCTTACGGTAATTGCGGCTAAAGAAGATTATGCCCCACTGGAAGAATTGCTGCGTACGCAGGAAGGCAGCACCACGCTCGAACAGCGCCGTGCCTTTGCCGCTAAAGCCTTCTACGTGGTTATGAATTATGATATCGCGATCAATAACTATTTTAACGGTACCATCGTGCCGCCGTTCCACGGCCGCCAGGTATTGCGTTATGGCGAAAATCCGCATCAGGAGGGCGTATTCTATGGAGATCTTACCGAAATATTCGATAAACTGCATGGTAAAGAGCTTTCCTACAACAACCTGGTGGACGTAGATGCAGCCGCACAACTCATCGCCGAGTTCGGTACAAGCGACGAGGCCGTATTTGCCATTATCAAACATACCAATGTATGCGGCGTAGCCCAACGTGCTACCTTAAGCGAAGCTTGGGATGCAGCCCTGGCCGGCGATCCGGAAAGCGCTTTCGGCGGTGTGCTGGCAGCCAATAAAACGATAGACGAGGCTGCTGCCAATAAGATCAACGAACTCTTCTTCGAGATCCTGCTGGCGCCGGGTTATTCCCCCGAAGCCCTGGCTATCCTGCAAACGAAAAAGAACAGGATCCTGCTGGCGCAGAAAGAAGCCCTCCAAACCAAAACCGTGTTCAAAAACGTATTGGGCGGTATCCTTACCCAGGACGCCGATGCTGGCAGCTTTGCCGACTGGAAGGAAGAAGGTGCACAACCTGCTACCGCAACGCAGAAGGCCGACCTCGAGTTTGCCAATATTGTGTGCAAACACCTGAAGTCTAACGCCATCGCCCTGGTAAAAGACGGCCAGCTGCTGGGTAAAGGCTGTGGCCAGACCAGCCGTGTAGATGCCCTGCGTCATGCGCTGGACAAGGCGAAGCAGTTCGGTTTCGATCTTAACGGTGCTGTATTGGCTTCCGACGCCTTCTTCCCCTTCGATGATTGCGTGAAAATGGCCCACGAGGCGGGCATTACCGCCGTGATACAGCCCGGTGGCTCTATCCGCGATAAAGATACGGTAGCCTATTGCCAGGCCAATGGTATGGCCCTGGTGATTACCGGCATGCGCCACTTCCGTCACTAAATAAAAAATAGTTACAGGTACGAACTGCCCGGCAAACGCCGGGCAGTTTTTTATGCCTATAAGCCGTCTTTATGTGCCCTTTCTCCCGGTTTCCCGGTATTAAGGATTTCTTAAAATCGGCTGGAAATACCGTAAATACTGGTTTGCCGGTATTTTCCGGGCTATGTAGGCGACCTAATTTTGACGTATAAATTTTTATTGTCAAAAGATAAAATATGAAAACCCTCAGAAAACTCATCTATGTTGCCCTGGTGGCAATCCCCCTGATCACATTAAACAGCTGTAGTAAAAGCAACAGTGTAACACCGGATAACCCGGGTAATAACGATCCCGGTAACAATGACCCCGGCAATAGCTTTACCGCGGCCGATTTTACCCTTACGATCGATGAATACTACGAGCCGGGCGACGACTACCCGGGCGAAGATTACCTCCGCATCGACTATACCATCAAGAATGTATCGTCCAAAAACTTTCCGAAGGGTATGAGCATACGCTGGAAGGTAAAGGCGGCCGATGGCGCTTATTACGAAAGGTTGGATGAGAACATCATCTTCAACCAGCCGCTCAATGCCGGTGCTTCCATAAAAACGGCTTCGGTGATTAACCTGGGTACGCCGCATAATAACGCCGATAGATCGACCCTTACCTATACCCTTACACCTTAGTTGCCGGAGGTAACCCTATCACCGGAAAGCAGGGCCACGGTCCTGCTTTTTTATGCCTGCCCCTGGCCGTAGTGTCTCGCTACGACCGAAGGCCGCGTACAAATTAAGTACCCCCGCGATCGCTGTCGCTGCGAGACTATAAAATACAAACACTACAGCACATGTTATTGGGGAACAATATGACAAAATAAAAACGCCGCACCAGGTCTATGCGACCGCTGCGGCGTTTTGTGATATACCCTGTGGGGTTTATTTCTTTGTGGTCGGGGCAATACTTGGCGTAGGGTTGCTCTTTTCTTCTTCGTTCATGCCTTTGATCACGTCTTCGGTAATGTCGAGGGCTTTATTGGCCAGCAGTATATTACCGCCTTTTACGTACGACAGGATAAAGTCGTAACCCTTGTTGGCATTATATTTTACCAGGTAATTATCAAGGCGGTCCTGCAGCTCTTTATTAAATTCTTCCTGTTCTTTCATCAGCTGTCCGCCTAAAGACTGGCGGCGGCTTTCTACGTTTTGCTGCATACCGGCCAGTTTCTTCTGGGCGGCTTCGCCTTCGGCCTGGGTAAGGGTACCGGCCTGTGCTTTTTTCTGGAAGGCGGCATATTCACTTTGCAGGTTCTGGGCAAGGCGTTCTACCTCGGCTTCCATACCGGCCTGGCGTTTTTCGAAATCGGCTTTTTTGGTTTTAAAGTATTCGTAACGGTCACCGAGCGTATCGAGGTTTACATAGGCTATTTTACCGCTGGGAGCAGTAGCCGGGGCATTGGCAGCCGGCGTGGCGGCCGGGGCCGTAGTAGACGCTTTATTGTCTTTGCAGGAGGCGAACAGCATAGATGCTGCCAGGCCCGAAACAAACAGGTAATTAAAGATGCTGGAAGATGACTTCATATACGATTACGAATTATAAATTAGGTTGCAAACATACTATTTCCCGGCTTGGGAGCAAAATAAAACCGCCCCTGGAGGGAGCGGTTTTAAGAAAACGGTAAGATTTAAAACTTATTGCAGTTTGAAGGAAACAGGCAGGGTGTAATACACCTTTACGGGCTGACCGTTCTGTTTACCCGGTTTCCATTTCGGCATGGCTTTTACCACGCGTACAGCTTCCTGGCCGCAACCGCCGCCAATATCTTTTTTGATTTCGATATTGGTAACGTTACCGCTCTGGTCGACTACGAATTGCAGTACAACACGACCCTGAATCTCGTTTTCACGGGCAGCTGAAGGGTAGCGGATGTTTTTAGACAGGTAAGCATTGATATCGAACGGAGGCTCGGGCATCTGCTCTACTGAAGTAAAGATCTTATCTGGTGGCGGACCCGCATCAACGGGGCCTTTACCGGTACCCGGGTTGGTATTCAGACCCGGATCGATGGCGTCCGGATCGCCTGAACCAGCCTGGGTTTTAGGTCCGGCTACTTCGTTTTTCTCCATTTTTGGAGGTTCCGGTTTCTCTTCCTCTTTTACTTCTTCGTTCTTTTTAATAACCGGAGGTGTAAATTTTACGGTTGGTTTAACCGGAGGGGGAGGGGCAACCGGAGGTGGTGGCGGTGGCTTTTTAGGATCCACCGGTGGTGGTTCCGCCAGCTTTACGTCGTTGATAACCGGTGGCGCTTCTACGATCTTTTCTTTGGGTTTGATCAGGGTAGAACCGAATACACCGCCTACAGCCAGGATGGCAATAAGCCCTGCAACGGTAACACGCTTGCGGTACTTTTTACGTAAATCATAACCGCCATAGTTCTTATTCCGACCTTCGAAGAGAATGTCGAGATAATCGGCGTTTAATATTTTATTAATGTCCATAACGGTTGTTTCTTTATAATGATGCGGAATTGCAAAAATTCCACATATGCTGATTCAAAACTGTTAGTTAGCGGCTTCCGTTTTCTGGATAAACTCCCGGTCTACAGGCGTTATATCTACTACTGCATAGATCGGGATGGCATTGATCGTCATTTCATCAAGAATGCTGATCAGGTCGCCGGTAGTACTGGTGCTATCAGGTTTGATCAATACGGTGGCCTTATCGGTTGCGCCCAGGATACCCTGGCTGATGAGGTCGCGTACTGTTTTTTTCTTGTTGATCAGCACGTCGCGGATGCCGTCTTTATCTTTGAAATAGGTTACTTCGATAACCGGTGGTTTTGTCGGATCGTCGCCGATACCGTTATAGTAGTAAATGCGGTGATCGCGGCTTAACAAAAGTGTCAACGCGGTGCCATCCTTGATCTTGCTCTTGTCTTCATCTTGCATGTTCTCGTCCTTGAATGGCATCTGGATCTCCATTGCTTTCGGCTTCGACATGGTCGTTGTAAACATGAAGAACGTGATCAGCAGGAACCCTAAGTCCACCATCGGAGTGAGATCAATTCGGGGGGCACCTTTCTTCCCGCCCTTTACCTCTAATTCTGCCATGGCTGTATGGTTTGATTATTTTGTGTTTAAAATTCAGGTTCCGGAACTTCGGCCCGCCCATGAAAGGACGTGGAAGCCCGGCGCCCATTAACTCTTAGGTTTGCCGCTGTTCTGCTCTTCATACAAAGCGGTACCTGCCGGTACGCCTTTCATGTCGGTAATGAAGCTGAAACGGAACACCTTTTGCTTACCCAGGGTGCTGATTACCTTGTTGATCTCGGGGTAACCGGCTGCACCATCGGCTTTGATGGCGATACGGCCCTTACCTGCATCCACATGGTACCTTGCAGTCTGTACCCAGTAAGCCAGTTCGTTCGAATCGAAGCTCGCTGTGGTATCGGTTGGGATACCGGGAGCGGTCTTGTCGTACTCAGCCTGCTGGGACGGCGTCATTGCCAGGTAAGATTTCAGCTTGGTAAAGGGTACGCCTACACCGGAACCGTTAATGAAGTTCTGCATTTCTGTAGCGGAGAGGCCCAGTTGCTTGTCGTCATTAATCTGGTTGATGATGCTCCTTTTGGCGTTCAGGTTGTCTACCGCGAAGAATACACGACCCTTTTTATCCAGCGTGATCTGCATAAACCCTTCAGGGATCACCTTGGTGGATGTGGAAGACGGAGTGTCTACCATTACCGGCTCCTGGGGTTTAAATTTAGTGGCCAGCATAAAGAAAGTAAGCAACAGGAAGGCTACGTCACACATAGCCGTCATGTCAATATGCGTACTCTTACGAGGCAATTTTATTTTTGGCATCTTCTTGTAATTTTAGTTAAGACGAGGAATTGATTTCTTTCCACAAAAATTCTTTGCGATTATTTGTAGCTAGCCGCAAAGCTCTGTGTTAAAGTAAATCCGCTCTCGTCGATGCTGTAGTTTACACCGTCGATCATGGTGGTGTAATAGTTGTAAGCCAGCATCGCAAAGAAAGAAGTACCGATACCTAATGCGGTATTGTACAGGGCCTCAGAGATACCTGCAGCCAGGGCGCCGGCATCAGGAGCACCTGCGTCAGACATTGCAGAGAACGCACTGATCATACCCACAACCGTACCTAACAGACCCAACAGGGTTGCAGCAGAAGTGATGGTAGAAAGGAATACCAGGTTTTTCTCCAGCATAGGCAGTTCCAGTGCTGTAGCTTCTTCGATCTCGTTGTGGATGCTGATGATCTTCTGATCAGTAGTCAGCTCGGTGTCGTGGATCATTTCTTTGTAACGCAGCAGACCTGCTTTCATTACATTACCTACGGAACCGCTCTGTTTGTCGCACTCAGCCAGGGCTGCGTCTACATTTTTATTAGCCAGGTGGTACTGTACTTTACGAACGAACTCGCCGCCGTTGATTTTACCTTTAGCTTTAGAAATAGTTACACCCCTTTCAATAACGAAAGATAACATAACCAGGAACATTGCGATCAGGAATGGCACGATGTATCCACCCATGTACATGTTACCCAGGAAGTTCTTAGGCTGATGTTTCACGGTCGGATCATTAAAGTTATCCGGATTACCCAATACAAAAATACGGATACACCAACCCACTGCGATACATGCAAGTACCACTACTAAATTGATCCAGAAGTTGTTTGAATTCTTTGGTTTGCCTGCGGCACGGGGGTTACTGGATGGTCTTGCGGTGGCTGTTTTTACGTCTGCCATAATTCTGTTTTTTTTGTTTACGAATTTGAATGTTTAAAAAAAATGAACTGTCTAAAAAGTCGCGACAAAAATATGTTTTTGAAGAACAAAAACAAGAGCTTGCCCTAAAAATTATCAATTAGTTAATTAACTAACCAAAAGTAAGGTTATTCCATCATAAACCAAAATTACCTTCTTTATGATTACTTTATTTATTGTCAGTTATTTATGACAAAAAAATAGCTTTTTTTATGACCTCTTCCGAAGCCATTACCGGCAATAGGACATTAAATAATTAGGTAACCCCTATGCCAGGTCTGCAGAAATTCTTATATTATGTTTTTTAGCGGGGGTAAATGGACTTTTAGGGCTGGGGCCCCCCTTCTTTCCGCTCTTTAAACAACTTATAATAACTGGTCCAGGCTGTCTTTCGGAAGCACGGTAAATACCCGTGCGCCATCGGGCGCATACTGGGGTTGCACACAGGCAAACAACTCATCGATCAGCGCCTGTGCCGCATCGCTCGAAAGCATGGTGGGCTGCGCCATACGCCGGGCCACTGTACGCAGCAGCTTCTCCTGTTGCTGGTCTTTAAGGTGTGCCGATTCGTGCTTCATCTGTTCCAGTATCTCTTCTACCAGCGCCTGCTCGCGACCGGCGGGTACATCGGGCGGTGCGCCCTGTACGGCATAGGTATTGGCGCCAAAGGGCGATATGTCATAACCCAGCTTGCGCAGGAAGGGCAATAACTCTTCCAGCAGTGCCGCATCGGCAGGACTTACCTGCAGCGTTGCGGGAAACAGTAACTGTTGGGTTACCGAATGCTCCTGGTTGATGCGCTCCTGCAGTCTCTCGTACTGGATGCGCTCCAGGGCCCTTTTCTGGTGCATCAGCAGGATGCCCGATTTCATGGTGCTTACCAGGTATTCGCGCCACTGCAGCACAGGTTGCTGGTGACTGTTATGATCCTCGAACGCGATCTTATGTTGTACGGCCTCCTCGGGTACATAGGCCGGCGCCCGGTAACTGCTGCTGCTACCGGCAGAGGGCAGGTCGGGGAAAAACGTTTCCCGTTGTGCAGCCCAGGCCTGGCGGTCGCCCTGCTTCTCGATCAGGTGGGCCTTACCGCCTTCTTTAAAGGTGCTGAACAGGTAGCTGTCGCGGGTAATTTCTTTCTGTTGCTCGGTTTGCGGCAGCCGTACCGCATCCAGGTTCTGGATATCGGCATTCAGCGTAAAGTCGAGCGAAGGTGCAATGTTAAAGCGGGCCAGCGCATGTTTTACTGCCGATTGCAGGTAGGCATATAACATACGGTCATCGTCAAACTTGACTTCCTGTTTGGTAGGGTGCACGTTTACGTCCACCCGTTGCGGGTCCAGTTCCAGGAAGAGCACGTAAAACGGGAAAGCCTCCTTGTCGATCAGGCCATCGAAAGCCGTAGCTACGGCATGATTCAGGTAGGCGTTGCGGATAAACCGGTTGTTGATAAAGAAAAACTGGTTGCCGCGGGTACGGGTTGCCGATTCGGGTTTGCCGATATACCCGTGTATCTTCAGCAGTTCGGTATCTTCATCTACGGGTACCAGGTTCTTTTCCGATTTATTGCCCAGCAGCTCTACGATCCGGGTCTTCTGGTTGCCGGCCGAAAGGTGGAACTGTTCCGTATTGTTATGAAAGAAACGGAAAGCGATCTGCGGGTAGGCCATCGCTACCCGCGTAAACTCGTCGATAATATGTTTGTACTCGGAGGTATTGGATTTTAAAAACTTACGGCGTGCCGGTACGTTATAGAACAGGTTCTTGATCGAGAAGCTGGTGCCCGGCGGGCAGGCCGCAGGCTCCTGTTTCAGTACTTCGGAGGCCTCGATCACCAGGTGGGTGCCCAGTTCTTCTTCATGCCGGCGTGTTTTCAGGTCTACCTGGGCCACGGCTGCGATCGAAGCCAGGGCTTCGCCGCGGAAACCCATAGTGCGTATGGCAAACAGGTCGTCGATCTGGCGGATCTTGGAGGTAGCATGGCGCTCGAAACTCATACGGGCATCGGCAGGGCTCATGCCGCTGCCATTATCCACCACCTGGATCAGTTCTTTTCCCGCATCTTTAAGGATCAACTGTATTTCGGTAGCGCCGGCATCGATTGCATTCTCCAGTAATTCCTTCACTGCAGATGCCGGTCGCTGTACGACCTCTCCTGCGGCTATCTGGTTGGCTAAATGGTCGGGAAGCAATTGAATGATATCGGGCACTATACGAAATTTAAAAGGTACGGATTGGCGGCCTGCGGGTATACATGAGTTGCCCCGTTGCAGGCCGCAGCGAAGTTAGGAAAAGGCAGGGAATAATACGGGCCTGCGGGGCGGCGGCCCGGAGCCTTACCCGGCGGGGTCCCCGGGGGTAGGGGTAACACCGGTTATGGTATCGTCGGTAGCATTGGAGGACGAGAATTCCAGCCGGTAGATCT
The DNA here is from genome assembly GCF_003014535.1 of Taibaiella chishuiensis. Lineage (GTDB taxonomy): Bacteria > Bacteroidota > Bacteroidia > Chitinophagales > Chitinophagaceae > Taibaiella > Taibaiella chishuiensis. The sequence goes on from NZ_PYGD01000012.1 coordinate 93,148, forward strand.
TCATCAGCAGGATAAAGTAGGCCAGCAGCAGCGGCCCGAAGATCAGGCCCATCACACCGAAAAGCTGCAGGCCCACGATTACGCCGAATACGGTGATGAGCGGATGCACGTCGCCGATCTTTTTCATAATGGTAAAGCGTAGTACGTTGTCTACGTTCGATACCACGATGGCACAGTATAAAGCCAGGGCTATGCCCATACCCAGGTGCCCGGTAGCCATTACCACGATACAGATCGGTACCCATACGATCATGGTACCCACCATGGGCACGATCGAGGCCACGCCTGTAAGGATACCCCATACCAGGGCCTGGTCCACACCGAATATCCAGTAGCCGATTACCGCGATCAGGCACTGGCACAGCATCAGCACGGGTATGCCCACGGCATTGGACACGACCATGTTGCGGGTTTCGAGCCAGAGCGAATCTTTATTGGAATCCTGCAGCGGCAGCAGGCGCATAATTCTCTTCTCCATATCGCGGCCGCTCAGGAGCATAAAGTACAGGATAAAAAAGGCGGTAAGGGTATTGACCACTACACTGGCTGTGGCGTTCAGGAAGGAGGTGCCGATGCTCATTGCCTTCTGGATGGCCTGCTGTATCTGCTGATCGTCGATCTTCAGCTGGGGCACGTATTGTTCCGCCATATTCAGCAGCTTATTGCCCTGGTCTACCAGTTCGTTGGAGTGGTTGATGGCATAAGTGAGTTTAGGGATTAATAATTCTACCAGGGCCCAGAGGGGCAATACGAAGAGCACCACGCAGGCAAGGATCAGCACTACGGCCGATACCCATTTTTTCCAGCGTCGTTTTATCGTCAGGTTAAAGTAAAACTGGCGGAGCAAAATATATAAGGTGATCGCGCCGAGGAAGCCCGGGATAAAATATTGCAGCTGCCAGATCAGTACGATGCCGATAAAGGTAATGAGCAGGAGCAGGGTAATCTGTTTGAGTCCGTTCGTTCTTAAAATATCCATAGAATGAGATAAGGCTTGGTCTTTTTTCCGTTAGCGGGTAATAGAACCCAAAAGTATACGTTTTTGTTTAGTGCAAAATTTATTGGGTGATTACTAAACTTTTAGCCGGGTTAATTGTCTTTCTGCTTGGCATCGCACTCCTGTATGGGCTGCTGGGTTTACTTCCTGATGTATTTCTTTAACGTTCGGGAAAATTAAACGATAAGATTTTATTAAAAGAGCCGGCCTTGCCGGTAAATAACATAAAAGATTGTAGTTTTGTTCTATTCACATAATTCGTAATCAACATTTAAAATCAATTCATTATGGCAAACAGCGCAGGTAAAACAGTCGCAACATTATTAATCGGAGCAGCAGTAGGTGCAGCCGTAGGTTATGTATTAGGTACAGATAAAGATAAGCGCCAGGAGCAGGTAGACCGCCTGAAAAACAGTATCGATAAGCTGAAGGCCAAACTGGGCAAGAAAGCTTCCGATATCGAAGAAGAGATCTACAGCGCCTAATCAATTTCATTCCTAAATCTGCGGAATTTGAAAAATCCTATTAGTTCAATAAAAGAAAAAGTAACCCAGTATATACAGCTAAGGTTTGAACTGCTCCGTTTGGAAGTGGTAGAGCGCCTGGTAAATGTAATGGGTTACTTTGCCTTTATCATTATCTGCATGTTCCTGTTTTTTGCGACGGCTTTCTTTTTCTTTTTAGGGATAGCCGAGCTCATTAACCAGATCTTCAACAGTTATGCTTTAGGTTATTTCTGCACTTCGGCGATTGTACTGATCATCTCCATTTGTATCGTGCTTTCCAGTAAAAGGATCATCCGTTTTTTTGCGGGTAAGATGGCCTGGCTGCTGACGAAGCAGAAAGAAAGCAAAAAAGAAGAGGACGATATGGAATAGGTTCCGTACCGGTACCCGCTCCGCAACGCTTTTTTAATTAAACAGAGACGAATGGCAAAAAAATATACCAGAAAGCAGGTGGGTAGTTTGACAGAACTGGATCGTGAACAGGACCGTATCAGGAAGATGACCACCAAAATGGAAAACGAATGGCTGGACTCGATCCTGAATCCGCAACAGCTGGCGTTATCCGTGGTTACCGGGCTATTGTCGCGGCGCAGGAACAAGCAGGCGGCCCCCGGCTTTGCACTCTTCTCCGGTAAGAGGAAGAAGAAGGCTGATGGCACACCGGCTAAAAGCAAGGTGAACCATGTTACCGGTGCGGTAGCCGGCTTTGTCAAAAAGCCCGTTGTGGCCCGCGTGGCCAAACGTGTCGGTGTATCTTTCCTGCGTTGGCAGGCCTTCAACCTGGCCTGGTTTTTAGGCAAAAAAGCCTGGAAAGCTGTTCAAGAAAAACGCGCGGAGCATAAGCATCCGGTACTTAATAAATAATACGGGAACCGTATAATTCATAAACGATCGGTAAATAAAAAGGGAGGGAAATTATTTTCCCTCCCTTTTTATTTTTGTCAATGGGCTGTATGCAGCTTTTTTATTTTACAGAGTGTTTTACATAGTCCCTGATCTTGCGGGTGTAGTCGAAATAGCCGGCTTCCATGCGCAACCAGAAGATGATGAAGATCACCAGCCCGATACCGATCATAGAGATGGAGGGCCATTGGCTTTCCAGCGGGTTCATCAGGTAGAGGACACTGGCGCCTACTATACAGAACAGGCAGAAGATCACAATGAGGTATGGGCCGCCGATATCGATCCGGCGGGGCTTGGAGGTCAGGGTAATCCTGGTTCCTGCGCTTCCCGCACCCTGCATTTCTACATGGGTTATGGGTAGTGTTTTAACGGCATTGGTGTCTTCTGCATGGGGAATAATCTTCAACATTTTCTCTCGTTCCAAAATTTCAAAATCCAGATGATGCACTTGAATATGCTTTCCTATAAGACGCTGTCTTATATCCTCGGCCTGCAGCGGGGAGTTGTAGCGGTAAGTCCGTTTGAAAATCATAGGATTGTATTTTTTTAGCTGTGAGTAATTAGTTACAAATTACGATAAATTCAGAACAATTTAAAATTTTATATTCATATTTGAAAATATTACTATGATATAATTTGTAGATTATAAAAAATGCAGCAATCCCTTTTTTATTAAAGACCTGTCTACATTAAATAACGTTGGGAAAAAGAATAGTTAATTATTCATAATGAATTAGTATGTATTTTTATTAAGTTTCCCGCTAAAAAACAGGGTGAAGCACATATGAAGCAAATTTTTACAATTGTTCTCCTCTTATGGTCGGGCCTGGCAGCCCGGGCACAATTGGCCAAAGCCCCGGCACAGCTGGCCCTGGCGAATAGGGATATAGCGTTGCAGGCAGGGCTGGGCGGCCTGGAAGAAAAAGTGCGGTCTATGCCGAAAACGGAGGCCGGCACCATCCTGTACCTGCAATTCCATATGCCGCCCGACCGCGGCAAATTGCAGGACGCAGGTATTATACTCCAGGATTATGTACAGCACAATACCTATACCGCTTTTTGTACACCGCAGGCACAGGTGGCCCGCCTGCAGCAGTTTGCCGTAACGGCCTGGGCGCCTATGCAGGCAGACGATAAACTCAATATGCTGTTGCGCGACCCGGCAGGGCAGGAGGCGCAGCAGGTACTGCTGGTATCGGTAGTAAAGCCTTCAGGCGCAGCGGCGCTTAATGCCGCCCTGCCCGGCCTGGGCGGCAGGCTTAGTGTAGAGCAGCCCTGGAGCAAACAGGACCTTTGGCAGGTCGAAATGCCTTATGCCCGTATCCGCGAACTGGCCGCTGCGGGTTTCGTAAGGTATATCAACCCGAAAATGATACCGCAGCCGATGAATACCGAAGCCGAAGCCTTTACCAATACCGCCGTGGCCCGGCAACCCATTGCCCTTGGCGGCCACAACCTCCATGGCGAAGGCGTGATCATGGGGGTGGGCGACGATTCCAATCCTACCCATATCGATGTGATCGATCGTTTAAGAGGCTTCAATCCGCTGGTCTCCAGCGACCATGGTTTTCATACGGCCACTACCGTTGTAGGCGGTGGTCTTAAAGACGAGTATTTTAAAGGCTTTGCGCCCAGGAGCAATGTGATCTCCGATTACTTCAGCCAGATCATCTCCAACGCGGCCACCTACCGCAGCGATTTTGATATGGTCGTATCCAATAACTCCTACGGCAATATTCTTAAAAACTGCGCCTATGCGGGTACCTACGATGCCTATTCGCAGTTTACCGACCAGCTGATGCGCGATGTGCCCGACATGCTGCATGTATTTGCTTCGGCCAACGATGGCAATATGACCTGTACGCCTTATCCTACGGGTTATGCAACGGTTACGGGTTCTTTCTCCACGGCGAAAAATGTACTGACCGTAGGCGCTGTAGGCAAGAGCCGCGAGCTGCTGAGCAGTTATACCTCGCGTGGCCCCGTAAAGGACGGCCGTATGAAACCCGAGATCACGGCAGTAGGCTCCGCTTTATTTTCCGGTATACAGAACAACAACTATGGTCCCGGTTACGGTACCAGTATGGCCTGTCCGAATGTAACCGGCGCTGCCGGCCTCTTGTACCAGCGTTACCGCCAGTTGCACGGCAACCAGAACCCGGCCAATGTGCTGATCAAAACCTTATTGATGAACGGCGCCAGCGACCTGGCTACGCCCGGTCCCGACTATGCCTATGGCTTCGGCCTGCTCGACCTGGGCCGTTCGCTGACTATGCTCGACAGCAACCGCTATTTTTCCAACACCATCAACACTACCCAGGAGCAGACCTATACCGTAACCGTGCCGCCCAATACGGCGCAGGCCCGGTTTATGATCTGCTGGAACGACCCTGCAGTAGCGCCTTTGACGGTATCGACCCTGGTTAACGATCTCGATCTTGCTGTGGTTACCCCTGCAGCTGCTACGGTATTGCCCTGGATACTCGATGCCACCCCCTCGGCGGTAACTGCACCGGCGGTAAGAGGCTTCGACCGGGTGAATAATGTAGAGCAGGTAACGATCGATAACCCGGCAGCCGGTAATTATACGCTTAAAGTAAAAGGTTTTAATGTGCCCGAGCCCAACCAGCAATATGTAGTGGCTTACGATTTTCAGAAAGTGGGCATTACCCTGCAATATCCTTTCGGGGGAGAATCGCTCGTGGCGGGCGATTCCATGATCGTATACTGGGATGCTTCGCCGGGCAGCAATACCTTTGCTCTTTCGTTCTCTGCCGATAACGGCGCCAGCTGGACGCCGGTAAATGCCAGTATACCGGCCAACCAGCGTTTATATACCTGGTACCCGCCGGCGGGCCTGGCTTCCGACCAATGCCTGGTGCGGCTTAGCCGCAATGGTACCACGCAGCAGGAACAAAGCAAAGCCTTTATCCTGGCCGGACGTCCGGCTGCAGTGCTCAACCCTGTGGCCGAGCAATGCCCGGGCAGCGTTAAGCTAAGCTGGGCGCCGGTTACGGGCGTTAGTAATTACCAGGTATACCTGAAGCAGGGCAGCGAAATGTTGGCGGTAGCTGCCTTAACGGGTAATACGTATACCTTCAAAAACCTGTCGCACGACTCTACCTATTGGGTGGCTGTAGCCCCCCTGGTCAATGGTAAGCCGGGTATGCGTTCGGTGGCGCTGAGCCGGCAGCCAGCAGATGGTAGCTGTACGGGACTTACCCCTCATGGCGACTTAAGCCTGGAAGCTATTACAGGGCCGCAAAGCGGCCGCGAGCTTACCAGCACTTCGCTCACCATCGCGGCCAACCGTATGCTGCGGGTTAGAGTAGGTAACTACGACGGACAGAACGCCGCGGATTACCGTATCGCCTACCAGCTCGATAACGCCGCCTGGGTAAGCCAGGCCTTTACCGATGTGATCAATGCAGGCGGTACCCGCGTGCTGGATATTGCCGACCTGGGAGCGCTTGCGGTTACAGGCAACCATACGCTTAAAGTTGCGGTAGTAAACCAGGCGCTGACCGATCCGGTGCCGGGCAACGATACCCAGGTTGTCGTGATCAAACAACTGGCTAATCCTGCGATAGGACTGGGCGGCGGGTATACCGAAGACTTCGAAAATGCAGCCGGTCTCGATATCATGGGCAAGGGCATGATCGGCATCGACGGCGCCGATCGCTGGGACTTTACACAAACCAAACCTTTCGGCCGTATCCGCAGCTTCGTCAACAGCGATATCTCTATACAGGGCAACCGTTCGCTGAGTATGGATAACAATAATAATCAGCGTTTCGATATTGCCGGCAGTAGTTTCAATACGGCTACAGGCACCTTTAACCTGGCTGGTTATAATCCTGCTGGTTGGGAAGTGCGTTGCGAGTTTGACTACATCATGCATGGCGTACCTAAGTTCGATACCGGCAACCAGGCTTGGGTACGGGGCAGCGATACCGATCCCTGGATACCGCTTTATGCCTACCAGATCGATACCACAAACCTCGGCGTGGTACGCAATTCGGGTTCTTTGTCGCTTACCGATATCCTGCTCGCAGCGGGGCAAACCTTCTCTTCGTCTACCCAGATCCGCTTCGGGCAGTACGATACCTCGCTGATTGCGGCAACCTATTTCGGTAATGGTTTTACCATGGACAATTTCAAACTCTACACGGTTACCGATGATGTAAGCCTGTTGTCTATAGATTCAGTATACCACTATAATTGCGCGCTCAGCAGCACGTTGCCGGTGCGGGTTTCGGTAGTAAACGGGGTAAATTATACCATACATAATATCGCCGTATCGTATAAGATCGGCAACCTGCCTGCGGTTACCGAAATGATCGATTCCATTGCCGGTAAGGATACGCTGAGTTATACGTTTATACAAACGGCAGATCTCTCGGCCACGACTACCTTCGATGTATCGGCCTGGGTAAATGTGCCTACTGATACCTATCATCTCAACGACAGCCTGATGCATGTGCAGGTCATCAACCAGCCGATGATTGCCGCGTTTCCTTATCTCGAAAATTTTGAACAGGACAACGGGTTCTATTTTACCGAAGGTGTAAAAAGCAGCTGGGCCTATGGTACCCCGGCATCGCCGCGTATCAGTCATGCGGCCAGCGGCAGCAAAGCCTGGAAGACCAACCTGCGCGGCAATTACAACAGCGTCGAGCGCTCTTACCTGTACTCTCCCTGCTTCGACATCAGCAGCCTGGCCAACCCGACCCTGAGCTTCCACCTAGCTACCGACCTGGAAGGCGCTACCGATACGTCTTACTTCGATATCGCCTATGTGGAATACAGTAATAACGGGTATACCTGGAACCGGCTGGGCGCCGCAGGACAAGGCACCAACTGGTACAACAGTACTTTTGCCGGGGGCTGGGCCAAAGAGGGCGAAACCTATTGGCATGTAGCCACGATAGGCTTACCCAAAACGGGCAATACCATCTCGTTCCGCTTTGTACTGGTATCCGATCCGGGTAAGGAACTGGAAGGCATTGCGATCGATGATATTCATATCTACGACCTGCAACGCCCGATCTTCGACCAGGAGGCATTCCCGGCGGCGATAAGCCAGAATGCCGGACCGGCGCAGGTTCTGGACTTTACCAGTGGTAATGCCATCGGGCTTAACCTGCGCAACGGCGCTTCTACACTGGGATCGGTTACGGTACAGGCATACAAGCATACCGACTACATCAACGACGACAGCACCCAGTATTTCCTGCCCAAGAACTTTACGGTGCAAACTGCGAATGCGCCGGGCGACAGCGTTACCCTGCGTTTCTTCGTGCCCGACCAGGCGATGCGTACCGTAAGGGAAGACCAGGTATGCTACTCCTGTAGCAGCAGGCCCGTAGAGGTGCAGCAGTTGGGCATTACCAAATACGACGATCCCGACAAGCAAAAAGAAAACAATACCCTGGCCGACAATACAGGGGGGACTTATTCCTTTATCACCCGCGATAAGATACGTTGGGTGCCTTATGATATCGGCTACTATGCGGAAGTAAAAGTGAAGTCGTTCTCCGAATTCTGGTTTAATGATGGCGGTCCGAACCACGACCAGGTCCTGTCTTCCAATCTTTTTGATTTTACGGCCTCGCATTACGGCAAGCGTCATGCCCTGTTGCAATGGAGCTCGCAACTGGACGGGCAGACGGTGAAGTATGACATCGAACGTGCAGATCCTTCCATGAACTTCGAAAAGATAGCCACGGTAAACAGCGTAGCACAGAACGGTCATGCTTATAGTTATATCGATACGCCGTCTATCGTTGCGCCGGTGGTTTTCTACCGCCTGCAATACCAGTTGCAGGATGGCAGCCTGTTGTACAGCCTGGTGCGCAGGCTTGATTTCAGCGAGGTTGGCGGTACGGTAAATATCTACCCTAACCCGGTACGCAATGGCGTGTTGAATATCGAGTGGTTTAAAGGCAACAGCGAGGCTATAGACTGGCGCCTGAGCAATGTAAGCGGCCAGACGATCAATGTGGGCCGGATCGAGTACGATCTCTACAACGGGCATTATACCCTCGACCTGAACCAGTTTGGTTTATCGGCAGGCGTATACCTGCTGAAGCTCAACAGTGGCCGCGAACACTGGGAGTTCAAGGTCGTGTATTATCACTAATCCTCTATCTTAACAATGCAAACAGCCATGCTTCATAAAAAAGCATGGCTGTTTCGTTATCGGCTCCGGTTGCCGTTACTAAAAAAATATTAGTGTGAGGTTACCGGCAGCATTATATAAGAAGTTCCAGCAGAACGGTGTGCCGCCATTGCAGGCCGGCGAAGTTCCGGATGTGGCGGAGCAGCCGTTAAACACGCCATTGCCGACATAAACGGGGTTCAGATAGCTTGATGTAACGTCGAAGGTAACACTGGAAAAGGTACCCGATGGCGGCGCCGAAGGATTGGCAACATTGGCCGGGCTGGCAAAGCTGGTATTGCCGGGTGGCGCCGAGAAAGCGCCTCCCTGGGTAATACCGTATATGGTACAGCCGGTCGTGTTTACAATCGTGAGCGAATTGCCTGAAGCTGCTGTTGCCAGGCCCAGGACCAGCAAGGAACCGAGTATTGTTTTTTTCATTGCAGGCTGTTTTTTACGTGCTCCTGTCTCTACAACAAAGTATGGATGTTATAAAGAACCGCAGTATTGGGTTAAAAGAAAATAAGCACAATGTCGCCGTTGCTGGTGTTTATATTCCAGTTGTAACAATACTGGATGCCGTTGCAATCCAGTTGTCCACCAGTGCAGCTGGGCGCCGACGCGTTTACAAATACCGGGTTGAGGAATGCCGGCGTATAATCGAAGGTAACCCCGGTAAAGGTGCCAGAAGGCGGAGCCGCAGGATTGCTTACATTGGCCGGGCTGGCATAGGTCGTGGTGAGCTGGCCGGGCACGGTGATCATGCCGCCCTGGGTGATCCCGTAAATCGTGCAGGCATTGATGTTCATTACGGTTAATTTGTTGGCGTTGGCCATCGAAGCGGCGCCGAGCATAAGGCCGGCGGCTATCATTACTTTTTTCATCAGGATATTTTTGGGGGTTAGAAGAAGAGCATAACAATGTCGTAATTGGGTGCGGCGCCTACGTTCCAGGATACGGTAAAGGCCTGGCTGTTGTTACAGGCCGGGAATACGCCTGCTGTGGCGCTACTGGCGCTAAGCGGGCCGCCGGTACCCACGTACATGCCTACCGTGGTAGCCGGGAAAAGGTCGATCTTGGCGCCGCTGAAAGTGCCCGATGGCGGTGCGCCCGGGTTGCTGATATTAGCCGGGCTGGCATAAAATGTATTGCCCGGAGGCACGTTTACAAAACCACCTTGTGTGCTCAGCGCGTAGGTACAGTTGGTGAGGTTGATGTAGGTGCAGGAGTTGGCGCTGGCAGCGGTTCCTATGCCCAGTAACAGGCTGGCTGCGATAAGGATCTTTTTCATGTTTTAAATTTTGCAGGTTTGGTTAACCACAAAATTCAAATAGCCCAGGGGCATATTATGCTCCCGGGCTATTGGCGGCTGTAGTTATTTATGCGGGTATTTCCCGGCGGGTGGAACCGGGGCTGTATCTCTTGTCAGATGGAGATTTCGAATACTTTCTGTTCTTTCTTTTCGTGGAAACCGAGGCCGAGGTAAAAGCGATGTGCCCCATCGCGGATTACGTTGCTGCGCACTTTCAGTATATGGATACCCTGTTCGAGGCACCAGGCGTGTACCGCCTGCACCAGGATCCTGCCGGCGCCCTGTCCGCGGTTATTGCTATCTACTACCAGGCCGCCGATCTCGGTAAAGGCCGCCGACTCTATCCTGCGGGTCTTAAAACCATGTATCCAGCCACAGACCTGGTTTGCAGCATCCAGGGCCACAAAGGCACAGTCGTCGTTACTATCCAGTACTGACTGTATATAAGCGGTCGTATCGGCCAGCGTTTGCGGGTAGCCCAGCTGCTCCGACAGGCGGTTTACGGCTGCGGCGTCTGTAGCCTGCATGTTCCGGGTTTGTATCATTTTGCTTTGGCGCTAAATTGTGCTAAACGTTGTAAGGCCTGTTGCCGTACTTTATTTTTCAGGTAAGGACTCCAACCCAGCAGCAGCCCGGGCAGGCCCAATGCCTGCCGCGACCATTTCCAGAAATCGAAACGGTCGGTATGCCGGATGATTTTCCCGTCCCGGAATACAAAGCTGGCATCGACCTGGTTCAATACCTTATTGCCGGTTTTACTGAACACATACCGTGCATCCCAGTGGGCGCTGCCGGTATCGCCCGCAGCCTGTACCTTGCTGAAGGTAAGGTGTAGCCCCGGGTTCACCAGCATACGCCACATATTGCAGGCATCGGCGCCTTTCAAAGGACCGAAGGCGGGATCTTCGAACTCGATATCCGGGTGGTAACAGGCGATCATACCCTCGGCATCGGCCCGGGCAAATGCCGTATAGAATTGTTCGATCAATGCTTTTTCGTTCATGGCTCCAATGTTTTTAACTGGTTGGCGATATGGCCCAGGGCATCGCGAAATGCAGGCGGGCTCAGCGGGTTATCGAGGAATACGGCGTCTATAGCCGCATCATCATATTGTTGCATAAACCGGATCAGTTCGGCCGATTTATGAATATAGTCTGCTTCGCTCTCGCTGATCTTGGCCAGCATGCCAAAGCGCAATGCAAGGTCGGGATGGAAACGGCCGGCCTCGCCGAGGATAGCCTTATAGGTTTGTGGGCTGAGTTGCCTGGTATCCATAATATGGTCGGTACGGCATTTGTATACAGGGCGCAGTACCTGCCGCAAAGATAGCCTTTATCGCAGGCTTCTGTTCTTATCACTTTTTTAAGGATGCCCTGTTACCCACAGGTCTTCCGGTTGTAGTTGCAGGTAAGGCGCCAGGGCCTCCGTACGGATCTGTTCGATCAACTGGTCCAGGTAGGCGGTATCTTTAATTTCTATTTCCGATACGGTAGCCTGTTTTACCCCGGCGGCAACGCTTTGCTCATATGCCGGTACATCTGTAAACAGGGCGTTAAAGTAATGTACTTCCTTATTTTGCATTTCGTAAGCCGGGCTATGGCTGTCGCTGCAGCCCGAATAGCGCGCAACCGTTGCGCCATTCCTGCTCACATGCAGGCTCCAGCTCATGCTGTAAGCTGCTCCTGGTGCTAGTTGTAGCCATGGCGTGGCTACGAAGGCGCCCTGCCGTTTGTAGTGTTGCTCCCTGCCTGCAGTCGTTACCGTTATATCCCATTCGAAGTTCAGGGGAGTAGTAGGGTAGCGGTATTCCCCCGAACCCTCAAACAGTTGAAACTGTTGCCTGTCGCGGTTATCGCGGGTGCTCACGATATGGATCGTGTAGGGTAAGGTCTGGCCGTGTTGGCCGGGTAGGGTATTGTAATCCGCTGCCGGCGCCGTTTTGAGCAGGTTCATCCCGATTTTGCGATGGTTATCCTGTTCGGGATGCCGTTGCCAGATCTTTACATAATCTACCTCCATTTGTCCCAGTACACCGGGATGCAGTACACTATCCAGGCCGGCTTGCCGGTCTTCGCGGTTCAGCCCTGCCTGTTCATTGACCCGTGCCAGGAGGATCAGCTGGCTGGCCGATTTCGTGTTATAGGGATAACCATAACTGATGTAATAGTTAGCGCCCGGCTGAGGCTGGCATTCCGCGCCAACGGTCAGCTTGTAGTTGTGCCCGTTATAGACATAACCCTGGTCGCGGATGTATTTCCAGCGCCTGCCTGCCAGGTTGCCGTCCAGGTAGAAGCGTAATTCGTTATCATCCCATTCGCAGGTATAAGTATGCCAGTCGTCCTGGCGGTGTGCGTTACCGCCAGGCAGGTTGCGCCACCAGCCCTGGCCTGGAAATTTATTGCTCCAGGCGGCATCATAGGGCAGGTTATACGGGTTGGGCAGCGGCGGATTGGCCGAGGGGTCGGGGCCCCAGGCGTGGGTGCTGAAGGTATTGCGCCGCTGGTTGCCGCCGCTAAGCCCGCCACCCCAGGCCTCGGCAATATCGATTTCGTTTACACCGAGGCCATGCCAGGTCCACAAGGCGCACCAGGCGCCCTTAAACACCGGGAAGCGGAGGCGCGCCTCGAAGCGTCCGTTATTATAGGCATTGTCGGTGCCATCGGGCAGGTTACGGTACGTGGCAATCTGCGCTGCGCTTACCTGCTTTTTGAAGGCTACCGGGTTGGGGCAGTCCGTGCAGGACCAGTTGCCGGTTTCGCGGCGTATAACCAGTTTACAGGTGCCTTCGCTTACCACTACATTTTTGTCGCGCAGGATATAGGGATTGTCATACCAGGTGCGGGCGCCGTTCCAGTGCTCATGGTCGCCGCCGGCCATACCGGGGTAGGAGCCGAAGGTGATCCATTTACTGCGGTCTATCTGGTCACCATCGAAGTCATCGGTAAATACCAGTTGCCAGGATGCGGTATCGCAAAGATTCGTGCCCGCCGGAAACTGTTGCGGCGGTAGCCAGCCACTTTGCGCATGCAGTGCGGACATCATGCCTGAACAGGCCAAAAGTAACAGCGATCTTCTCATTGTATTCCCGGGTATTTGCTGAAAATACAAAAATACAGATTGACAAGCCTTTATCCTTATCCATGCTCCCTGCGCTGCTGCTGCCCACGGGCAAAGGGCCGCTGCTTTCCCCCTTGATTTAAGCGGGATAATGTCGTAAATTTGCAAACCCGGAGTGGGTATTCCTCTTCCGGGACAGGTAATTTGTATAAAATATTTAATTTTTAAATATATTTTTTGTGCCAGGCCGGTCGTATTACCGGTTTGCATTTAAGAAGCCTAAATTTTATTATGTCATACACTCCCACAAACAAAATCCGTGTGGTAACTGCGGCGTCGCTGTTCGACGGTCATGATGCAGCCATCAATATCATGCGCCGTATTATGCAGGCCAATGGAGCCGAAGTGATTCATCTCGGGCACGACCGCAGCGTCCAGGACGTAGTGGATTGCGCCATCCAGGAAGATGCCAATGCAATAGCCATGACCTCTTACCAGGGCGGGCACGTGGAGTACCTGAAATACATGTATGACCTGCTGAAAGAAAAAGGCTGCGGTCATATCCGCATCTTTGCCGGCGGTGGCGGCGTAATCCTCCCTTCCGAGATCGAAGAGCTGCATGAATATGGCATTACCCGTATCTATTCGCCCGACGACGGCCGTGCTATGGGCCTCGAAGGCATGATCATCGACCTGTTGAAGAAAAGTGATTTCCCAACAGGCAACCAACTGAACGGTGAAGCCGGCCACCTGGTCGATAAAGAAGCCAAGTCGATCGCCAGGTTGATCTCGGCTGCAGAAAACTTTTCCGACCTGCCCGAAACGCAGGCCATGCTCAAGAACGTGGCTGCACAGGCTAAGGAAAGCAAGACCCCCATACTGGGTATTACCGGTACCGGCGGTTCGGGTAAAAGCTCGCTGGTCGACGAGATCGTAAGGCGTTACCTGCTCGATTTTAAAGATAAGACGATCGGCATCATTTCTGTCGATCCCTCCAAACGTAAGACCGGCGGCGCTTTGCTGGGCGACCGTATCCGTATGAACGCCATCCGCAACGAGCGGGTGTATATGCGTTCTATGGCCACCAGGCAAAGCAACCTGGCCGTATCCAAATATATCCATGACGCGGTAAACATCTTAAAGGCGGCGCATTACGACCTGATCATTCTCGAAACATCGGGTATTGGTCAGAGCGATACGCAGATCACCGACTACTGCGACCTGAGTATGTACGTAATGACACCGGAATACGGTGCTGCAACCCAGCTGGAGAAGATCGACATGCTGGACTTTGCGGATATCGTAGCCTTGAACAAGTTTGACAAACGCGGCGCCCTCGATGCCCTGCGTGATGTAAAAAAACAATACCAGCGTAACCATAAGCTGTTTGACCGCGATGCCGAAACCATGCCTGTATTCGGTTCTATCGCTTCGCAGTTCAACGACCCCGGTACCAATACCCTCTACCGCGCTTTGATGGATGTAGTGGTAGCCAAGACCGGCGCCGACCTGAAATCAACCTTCCACCCGAGTGAAGAGCTGAGCGAAAAAATATTTATCATTCCTCCTGCCAGGACCCGCTACCTGAGCGAGATTGCGGAGAATAACCGCGGTTACGACAAACGTTCGCAGGAGCAGGCCGATATTGCCCAGAAGCTGTTCGGCATCCGCAAAACCATCGAAACCCTGCAGGCTACACAGATCGAAGATAAAGACCGCCTGGTTAAAGAACTCGAAGAGCTGTATGTCAAAATAACCCTGGAGATCGATCCGAAAAACCTGCAATTGCTGCAAAACTGGGAGTCGAAGAAAAGGCATTACCAGGACGAATACTATGTGTTTAAAGTAAGGGACAAAGAGCTGAAGATTAAAACACACAGCGAGTCGTTGTCGCATTCGCAGATCCCTAAAGTAGCCGTGCCTAAGTTCGAAGCCTGGGGTGAGATCCTGAAATGGGCCCTTACCGAAAACTTCCCCGGTGAATTTCCTTACGCAGCCGGTATCTATCCATTCAAAAGAGAGGGCGAAGATCCTACCCGTATGTTTGCGGGCGAGGGCGGACCGGAGCGTACCAACAAGCGGTTCCACTATGTAAGCAAAGGATTGCCTGCCGCCCGTTTAAGTACGGCATTTGACAGTGTAACCCTATACGGTCAGGATCCTGACCATCGCCCGGATATCTATGGTAAGATCGGTAACTCCGGTGTGAGTGTGCCTTCGCTCGACGATGCCAAGAAGTTGTACAGCGGCTTTAACCTGGCCGATCCCAAGACTTCGGTATCCATGACCATTAACGGTCCTGCGCCTACGATTACGGCCTTCTTTATGAATGCCGCCATCGATCAGCAATGCGAGTTATACATCAAAGCCAATGGCCTGGAAGCTGAGGTAGAGGCGAAGATCGAAGCGATCTATGAAGAGAAAGGCTTGCCCCGACCGGTATACAGCTCATCTGTAGGTATGGGCAAACCGGCAGCCGAGGGTACCGGCGTATTGCCCGAGGGCAACAATGGCCTCGGCTTAACGCTGCTAGGCGTTACCGGCGACCAGGTATTGCCTGCCGATGTATATGCAAAGATCAAGACCGATACGCTGAAAGCCGTGCGGGGTACGGTTCAGGCCGATATTCTGAAAGAAGACCAGGCGCAGAATACCTGTATCTTCTCTACCGAATTCTCCCTGCGGGTAATGGGCGACGTGCAGCAATACTTTATCGATAAAGGTGTACGTAACTTCTACTCCGTTTCCATTTCGGGTTATCATATCGCTGAAGCCGGCGCCAATCCTATATCACAGCTGGCCTTTACCATTTCCAACGGCTTTACCTTTGTAGAATATTACCTGAGCCGCGGCATGCATATCGATGATTTTGCACCGAACCTGTCCTTCTTCTTCAGCAACGGTGTGGATCCGGAATACAGCGTGATCGGCCGTGTGGCCCGCCGTATCTGGTCTAAAGCCATGAAGCTGAAGTATGGCGGTAACGAACGCAGCCAGATGCTGAAATACCATATCCAGACTTCGGGCCGCTCGCTGCATGCCCAGGAAATCGACTTCAACGATATCCGTACTACGCTGCAGGCCCTGTACGCGATATACGATAACTGTAACTCCCTGCATACAAATGCTTACGACGAGGCCATTACCACACCTACGGAAGAAAGCGTGCGCCGGGCCATGGCGATCCAGCTCATCATCAATAAAGAGCTGGGACTGGCCAAAAACGAAAACCCGCTGCAGGGCTCGTTCATTATCGAAGAACTGACCGACCTGGTGGAAGAAGCGGTATATACGGAGTTCGACCGGATCACGGAACGCGGCGGTGTATTGGGCGCCATGGAGACCATGTATCAACGCGGTAAGATCCAGGAAGAAAGTCTTTATTACGAAACCCTGAAACATACCGGCGAATTCCCGATCATCGGGGTAAATACCTTCCTGAGCTCCAAAGGTTCGCCTACGGTAATTCCTGCCGAGGTTATCCGTTCTACTACCGAGGAGAAAGAGTTCCAGATCGAGAACGTACACAACCTGTGGACCCGCAGCGGCGATAAAGGACAGGAGATGCTGCACCGCCTGCAACAGAAAGCGGTACACAACGAAAATATTTTCGAAGAACTGATGGAAACCGTGAAGTATTGCTCGCTGGGACAGATCACCAGAGCTTTGTTTGAAGTGGGTGGCCAGTACAGGAGGAATATGTAATCCAATAACTTATAACAGAAAGCGGCCGGATCTATGTTCCGGTCGCTTTCTGTTTTTTATCAATCACGAAAAAAATATGCGAAGTCCTGCTTTCTTCTTTTGCCTGCTTTTCCTGGTGCCGGTATGTGTGCTAAAGGCACAGCCCTGTACACTTTCAGCCGGCGATAGCCTGGAGGCCGAGCGTTTGCTTCATGTGGAGCGGGACCGGTTTTATGAGCCGGAGGGAGATTATTTTTTTAATGCGGAAACCTATGCACATGTGGCGACACTGCTTGATACCCACCGGAAACAAGGCACGTATACCTGGCCCTACAGGATGAGATCCAGTCCTCCGGGTAACAGGACCTATGAATACTTACTGGCGCATAAGTATAAGGTATCGTCCAGGGATATCCGGCCGGACTGCATGGAAGAGCGATGGTTTACCTTGTATGACAGTTTGATGGACGGAGCCATTGTACAGCGTTATGGTGCCGATTTCTATGCCAGAACTTATCTGGAGGCCGTATGCCTGGAGAGGGGTGGTCAGGGGCTCACTTTACCCTATGTGGTATATCCTGATAGTACGATATCTGCTATCCGTAAAGCACTACCTTTTTGGGATACCCTGACTTCAAAACGCGATGGGGCAGAATTCGGTAAATCACTTTATATCGCATTTAATGGAGATAACATCAAGGATGTTTTTATCGGCACACAAACAGTTCTTCTATTTGAACTGGAAGAGTTTGCTTGGCTGAAAAAAGAAATCATTACAAGGCTTAACTGTTTACATTGGATAGGACCCAAGTTCCGGGGACGAAAGATTAAGGCCGCTGTTATTTTTAACGACAGGGAAGGGACATTTCAATTTAAGTCGGAGCAGTAGCTTTTCTCCCTGGATCAATGGAATGGGATCATTGCTCATGTCATTTAAGCCGTCCTTCATCGTATTAATCTTTCCAGCTAATTGCATTCGTAATAACCGCTGCGGGAAATTTTATTAGGACACCATGTTTTCAGGTTCACGATGTAAACGTCATTTTTATAGGCATTTCTCAGTTTGTAAAGGGCTTCCGTCGCGTCACCCTTGGTGCTGAAGGCGCTAGTTATCAGTCTGTAGCTTCCATTGCGCAACAGGATCATATTATTGCTGAATCCTTGTTTTTCTATTTTGTTTTTTTCAAACTGCGAATCTTCCAGGATTTTGTCGCCGGAGCATACAACCACCCATTCGTCGGTTGTCTGCAGGGTGTTCAGGGTATTGTTCTGCAGCTTGTCTGTGATTTCCTCCTGCACGCCTTTAAAGTCAATGAGTGCATTTTGAATCGCGGTATCTTTTGCAGCTTCGTTTTTTTCCTGGGTAACTGCCGAAACAGAATACCGCAACCGCTCTATTTCCGAGCTTTGCAATTGCATCTGTTCGATAAGGGCCGTAGTTTTCTGCCGCAGCTCTTTGTCGCAGGGGTACATATTGCTCCGGATCAGCGAAGTCATTAATAGGTTAGAAGAGCGACCGCTATACTGGTCCAGGTCATCCCGCAGTTTGGTAACCTGGTTTTGTAAACCTGCATCCAGGTCGGCCAGCTTTACTTTGTCGATCACCTCAACTGTCCCTTTTATACTGGCTTCAAATGTTTTGGTAAATCCTTTGTAGTTGTCTATACTGCTTTTATCCCGGTATACCACTTCTCCGTCAGGACACCTGTCACCACCGCATGATGATGTTATGCAGAGGCATAACAGGAGGAAAACATAGGCGTGGTTTTTGTGAAAATGATTCATGGTGTTTTAATTGAATGGGTTAATCGGAAGTGTATTTAAATATTGTTGTTTCCTTTTTGTAACAACCGCCCTGGCTCTGGATCAGGGCGGTCGTAGTTTGTAGCTGTTGCCTTAATTTGTTTCACCGCAGATAGTATCCAGCAGGTCGGCCAGGATGGTGATGAATTTACCAACGATGGGCACGACTTCTGCCATCTTTACAAACTTGCGGATCTTGCGCCATACTTTACAGATCTGCTCTTTTACATCGGCTACGCTTTCCGCGGCTGCGATGTTGTTCCTGGCTACAGAAGCGTCGGCTTCCAGGAATGTTTTAAAATCAAAGTTTGCAGCTTCTTTTTCGAGTGCACTGAATTCAATGTTTTTCATGAGGGATGTTTTTTTGTTGTGCCTACTCTGGATCCCGTTTTCGGCTACCCGGGCTTACCGGTACAAAGTTGGTACCCGGTACGGGATGCATCACCAGCGTTTCTACGTTATTTTAACACGTGAAAACACGCTTTTTTGTAACCGTTCTTCCCGATTATCCTTAGCTTTACTGCTCTTAAAATCTGATCTTAATGAAGCAATTCACCTATTTATGTATGTTTGCTATGACCGGACTAATTACTGCCTGCGGCAATAAGGGCGAAGGGGATAAGAGCGCTGAAACCGGCGCCAACCCGTTCTTCCAGGCCAGCACCCTGCCTTACCAGGCCCCGCCCTTCGACAAGATAAAAGACAGCGACTTCGAGCCTGCCCTGGAAGAGGGTATGAAGCAGCAGCTGGCGGAGATACAGAAGATCGCAGGCAACAGCGAAGCGCCTACTTTTGAAAATACCCTGGTAGCTATGGAAAAGAGCGGGCAACTACTGTCGCGCGTGAGCATGGTGTTCGGCGTATTGACCAGTGCCAATACCAACGACCTGTTGCAGCAGGTACAGGAAAAAGAAGCGCCCAAACTGGCCGCACACCAGGATGCCATTTACCTGGATGCGAAACTGTTTGCCCGGGTCAATACCCTATACCAGAAAAGGAACGAACTGAACCTGGATGCCGAATCGCTGCGCCTGGTCGAATACTACTACCAGCAATTTGTGCTCGCGGGTGCTAACCTGGCCGATGATGCAAAAACAAAGCTGAAAAAACTGAACGAAGAAGAAGCTACCCTGAGCACCAAATTCTCCAACCAGTTGCTGGCTGCCGCTAAAAAAGGCGCCCTGGTGGTGAACGATAAAAACCAGCTGGCCGGCATGGCGGCCGGCGAACAGGATGCTGCCGCCAAAGATGCCAAAGCAGCCGGTATGGAAGGTAAATGGTTATTGCCTTTACAAAATACCACACAACAACCTGCACTGCAGTCGCTGAGCGACCGGAACACAAGGCAGCAATTATTTGAAGCCTCCTGGAACCGTGCCGAGCACAAGGATGCCAACGATACCCGTGCCCTGATTGCCCGCATTGCCAAGATAAGAGCCGAAAAGGCTCAGCTGCTGGGCTTCCCGGACTATGCGACCTGGAAACTGCAGGACCAGATGGCGAAAACGCCGGCTGCCGTAGATGCCTTCTTCAGCAAACTGATACCTGCTGCTACCGCCAAGGCGCGTAACGAAGCCAAAGACATACAGGCGCTTATCGCCCAACAGAAAGATACCTTCAGCCTGCAGGCCTGGGATTGGGACCACTATGCAGAACAGGTACGCAAGGCACGTTACGACCTGGACGAAAGCCAGATCAAACCCTACTTCGTGCTGGACAGCGTACTGCGCAACGGCGTGTTCTATGCCGCTACACAGCTGTATGGCATTACCTTTAAAGAGCGTACCGATATTCCCGTTTATCATAAGGATGTACGTGTGTTCGAATTGTCCGATCATGATGGCGCTACCATCGGCCTGTTTTACTGCGACTATTTTAAACGGGATAATAAAAACGGCGGCGCCTGGATGGACAATATGGTAAGGCAATCCGGCCTGCTCAATACCAAGCCCGTGATCTATAATGTATGCAACTATACCAAGCCTGCCGACGGACAGCCCGCCCTGCTTAGCTTTGACGAGGTAACTACCATGTTCCACGAGTTTGGGCATGCCCTGCACGGCTTCTTTGCCAGCCAGCGTTATCCTGCACTTTCCGGTACCAGTGTGGCGCGCGACTTCGTAGAGTTCCCCTCGCAGTTCAACGAGCACTGGGCGCTTTATCCTTCGGTGTTGAAAAACTATGCGAAGCACTACCAGACCAATGCCCCGATACCAGAGGCGCTGGTTACCAAAATCAAGAATGCAGCAACCTTTAACCAGGGTTATGCGCTTACCGAAGTACTGGCAGCTGCCGACCTGGATATCCAATGGCATACGCTTAAGGCTGATGCGCCACAGCAGGACGTAGACCAGTTTGAAACGGAAGCCCTGAAGAAAACCCATCTCGACCTGGGTTATGTGCCGCCGCGGTACCGCTCTTCCTACTTCCTGCATATCTGGGGCAATGGTTATGCCGCAGGGTATTATGCCTACCTCTGGACCGAAATGCTGGACCATGATGCATATGCCTGGTTTGAAGAACATGGCGGGCTTACCCGCGAGAACGGGCAGCGCTTCCGGGATATGATCCTGTCGCGGGGCAATACCCAGGACTACGGTACGATGTTTAAAGCCTTCCGCGGACATGACCCCGACATCAATCCCATGCTGAAAAACCGTGGCCTGAAATAATAAATCATGATCCTACCGTGCGCTCCGGCGTACGGTATTTTTTTACCTGCAAAAAATAGAAACTGATATGGCTATACACCCCCTGACCGAAAAGTTCCGCGACCGTCATTTTTATGATGCGCACCCGGAGCTGGTAAGCAACCACCTGGCCCGTTTTTTTAAAGAAGAACAAACCACCGTTTTTCATGAGATGCTCTCGCCCGACTTTCATCTCGATGTGTACATGATCAATGACCCGGAGCGGGAGTACAATGTCCTCGTTACTTCCGGGATGAGCCTGCTGGAGATGACTGTGCCCGATGTAGTCGAAGACAAACAGCCTTACCGATTTGCCGAACTGATGATGATCCTGCCGAAGGATATTGAATTTGGGGGCACGATAACCGGCGAGGGTGGAAATGACTGGATCATCAACCTGCTGAAAGAAACAGCACGTTTCCCGCATCACTACGATAGCTGGCTGGCGATAGGGCATACCCTGCAGGCCACTGAAGATATGGAGCCTTATGACCCGGCTACGGAATACCGGGGTGTGGTGATCCTGCCTTCCGTTACCTTCGAAGAGGATTTTACGACCCTTTCCGCTCCCGACGGTCCTATCAATATCTATAGCGTGTTCCCGCTTTACGGACCGGAGCTCGAGTATAAGATAGCCCATGGCTACAATGCGCTGCTGGACCGGCTGATCGAGAAAGACGCCCGCGAGATATTCGACTTTAAACGCGAATCGCTGTTGTAGACCAGCAAGGGTATCCCCCAAAAAGCAAGCGCCGGCACATATTGCCGGCGCTTGCTTTTGCTGCCTGTATAAAGCTATTGCAGTACGACCTTGATGGTCCTGGTCGTCTTTTCATCACGGGTGCGTATGAAATAGACGCCGGCTGCCAGCTCCGGAAAATGGAACTGTTTTTGCTCGCTCCGGCGTAAGGTACCGTAGCTGATCCGGCGGCCGTTAAAGTCCAGGAAGGTATATTCGAGCGATCCTTCCGATGTGTTTTTTATCGTAAAGGAATGGTCTGACGAGGGGTTGGGGTATACGATCAGCGAAGGAGCCTGTTTGACCGCATCTTCCGTACCTGTGGTCCTGTTGCCGGTAAATAAACAGCTGTCTACGCCGTCTATCCGTTCTACCTTGCCGTATATCGTATCGCGTACGGCGGGAGCAGGATTGGTTACGATGTTGTAAAAGGTAAACTGGTTATTGCCCGGTATATTGGGTGAGGCATAAATGGTATTGCCTTGCTGGTGCCGGTATTCCTGGAAATCGTAGAATACAAATTTATTGTTCTGTAGTACCGCGTTAGAGTCGAAACCGATCTGCGTAAAATCGATATAGCCACCTGTAGTTGAAGCTTTGATCACGCAGTTGGTAACACTTGCCGGGGCCTGTGGTGTGGAATAGATATTCCAGAGCCTTTTATAGGCCAGGTCGAACACGCAGTTGTCGAACTGCATATAACTGGACAGGGCATTGTCGCGGGTCGAAAATATAACGGAGCTGAGTTCGGTATAATGTTGCCTTGTTTTATAACAACTCGATCCCGTTTTCTTATAGTAGATATCGCGGAAATAACAGGAAAGGAATTTTACCCCATCTTCCGGTTTATAGGCCCTGTTGCCTGCATCAAACACGGCGCCGGTTATATTACAATGGTCGAAGGTAATTTTGCGGTATTGTCCCAGGTCTATGGCAAACGACGAGGTAGGCGCAGCATAGATATCACAATTGGAAAAGACGAAGTTATTGCCGAACAGGGTATCGGCCGGAGTAACTACGGCTCCTGCAACGATAACGACACCGGCATTTTTATTGTTGCCAAATTCGCAATTGTTGGCTTTAAAGTCGTAGATACGCCATAAGCTTTGGGTAATATACTCTTTCTCCGCCTCGATATCGATACCGGCACAAGGCGCGGAGGCGATAATGCCCATACCGGAATTATTGAATGAGGAGTTGTTGAGGGTAACATCCCTGCCGCCGATTACGGAGATGCCTAAACGGCCGTTGTACTCCGACAGGCAGTTATTCACCACTACATCCCGGTGCGCGGGATTGTCGGGGTTATTTCGGATAATGATGCCGTCGAGGCCGAATCGGCGCGTGGTCACGTTCTCTATGGTTACCTTACCGGCGCCGTGCAGGAAAATTCCGAAATGTTCGATCTGGATATTGATGGGAACCAGCGAGCCGCCGATCACGACTTTACCGCCGTACATATTCCCGTCGAGTGTAAGTCCCGAAATCCGGATACGGCCATCGCCGCCGTTGCTGTTATAAATATAGATACAATTTCCGGGCGTGGCCCAGGTATAGGCGTCGATCCAGTGATCGATCGGGTTGGTAGGAGAACCCGTGATCGGGTCGAAATAACCGTAACGCAGGTTGTCGGCGTACTGTATCACCGGTGAGCCATTACCCGTAATGGACACATTGGTACAATTCATGATCTTGAGCACATCCCTGCCGGTCAGGTAGTAAAAGAGGCCCGGGGTTTGTTTGCCTACCCGGTAAGTTCCCGCCGGTATAATCAGCTGGCAATATCCCTTTCTTGCATTAATAAATTCGGAGGCTGCCTCAAATGCATCCTGGTCATTCGTAACGTTGTTGCCCAGGGCTCCGAAGTCGGTCTTGATATTCAATACCATAATCGTACTGGTATCGGTATGAGCCGGGTTGTTGGGGTTGAATTGCAAGGGCTGGCCGTACGAAGACATGCATACCACACTAAGTATTGCAAGCAATACTATCCTTTTGACACTTTTCATAATTGGTTGGTTATTTGGTTCGTGTTTTTATGTTATCATATATATATAGCTTTTGTTCTGTGATGAAAAAGGATATCAATTTTATCTTTTACGAAAACAAGAATAGGAGCATGTTTGTTTATTGTAAAAAATGTTAATTTGTTATAGGTTGCCACTTTTTTTCATAAAGTAACGTTATAACCAAAGTTAAAAAAAGAGTTTATATTTTACACGTATTGCGATTAAATTTTCATTATTTATGAAATGATATAGGCTGAGCTTGTATTTTATAGAAAAAAAATAGCTTGTCTTTAAAAAGACAAGCTATTTTTTTGAACCTTTTGGGCCCTGAAATAAAGGATTTTATCAGCCTCTTCCCATATCTTTTAAGAAGTTGACATGGGCTACTACAGCCTTACGCATAGTAGGATATTCAATGTATTCGAGCTGGTATTCTTTACATACTTTCTTCACGATCTCGCTGATAGCAGGGTAGTGTATGTGAGATATTTTCGGGAACAGGTGATGTTCGATCTGGAAATTAAGTCCGCCTACAAACCAGTTAATCACTTTGTCCTTGGTTGCAAAGTTGGCCGTGGTCTTGATCTGGTGCGCTGCAAACTCATCGGGCAATTTCTGCGTATCAAAATTAGCTACGGGAAATTCGGCATCTTCTACAGTATGCGCCAGCTGGAATACAATGCTGAGGATAAAGCCACCCACCAGGCTAAGGGTAAGGAAGCCGATAAGCCACTGCAGCCAACCCACGGCAATGATCGGGATAATGATAAAGATCGCCGCGTGCCATATTTTTACTATCCAGAAACGGATATGGTCGTTTGCGCTCATCTTCTTCAAAGGCACTGCACCGATCTTGCGGGAAAAATACTTGTTGTAGTCGCTGAAAAATACCCAGAAGATATACATCATCATGTACAGGCCTACAAAATAAATATGCTGGAAGCGGTGCAGTTTATAGTGTTTCTGCGTAGGCGCCATGCGCATCAGTACGCCAATCTCGATATCGTCGTCCACACCGTCTACATTGGTATAGGTATGGTGGATCATGTTATGTTTCATATTCCACATAAACTGGCTTGCGCCCAGCATGCTGCTGGAATAAGAGGCAATCCTGTTCATCAGCTTGCTTTCACTAAAACTGCCATGGCCGCCGTCGTGCATCACGTTAAAGCCGATTGAGGCGACGATACAGCCGAGCAGGGCGCATTCCAGCAATCCCCAATACCAGGCCGGCTGGCCGATAAGCAGGTGGAGGTATAAGGCAAAGAAGCCTGCAACCAGCACGATCGCTTTATGCCATAAGGCAAAATTGCCGGTCTGTTTGATATTGTTCTCCGTAAAATATTGTTGAACACGGCTTTTGAGCTCGCTGTGCAGCGAGTTCTTCGTATTGGGAAATTTGGGTAATACTGGTGTTGTAGCTGCCATTAAATTATAAAATGGGGAATAGTAAATGGAATGCAAATTTCGGAAATATTTCCCGTATTGCCGCATGAGTTTTGTCATGCAGTTATCATTATAACCTATTGGTAACCCGTAGAAGCCGGCAAAGGGGCCCGATAACCGCCGGGCCTGCAATACAAGAATACTGCCACCGTTTAAACAATTACGACTATTTTTGGAGCCCAAGGGTTGCCGGTAACTGGTATGTATCGTATTATATGTAATTTATTTATTTTTATAGGTTGTCTTACGGCCCTGGCCAGCCAGGTGCAGGCGCAGGGCAGCCATCTCTACCTCTACCCGGTCGATGTGGAAGGGGGCACGGCATTTGCCTTCAACAAGAAAAATATTCCTGCCGACCAGCATTTCAACAGCACGCCCGAAGCCCTGGCTTACCTCCGCAAGCTTATTCCCGATTTGCAGGAAGAAGGATTCCTGGCAGCCTCGGTAGATTCGCTGGTATTGTCGGACACGGTAGTGCAGGCCTGGTTGTTCCGGGGCGCGCATTACCGCTGGGCACGGCTTTCGTTTGCACAGTTGCCCAAAGCTTTATTGAACGACGTCGGTTTGCGGGAGCGCGATTGGGAACAGAAAGTAATCAGTCCTACGCGGTTCGCCGCCCTGAGCGAAAAATTGCTTCGCTATTGCGAGGATAATGGTTACCCCTTTGCCGCTACGGCGCTGGATAATATGACCGCTACCGATAAGGGGCTCGAAGCAGACCTTATCCTGGAAAGAGGCAGCCAGATCCGGATCGATACCCTCATCATAGACGGTGAAGTGGAGATATCGCGCGATTTTTTGCAAAACTACCTGGGCATACACCAGGGCGACCTCTATAACGAAAGCCAGTTGCGGCTGATCAGTAAAAAGATAAGTGAGCTGTCCTTCCTCCAGGAAGCGGCGCCCTGGAAAATGGAATTTACCATTGCGGAGAACAAACTGAAACTTTATCTCCGGGAGCGAAAGGCCAACCAGTTGAACGGCCTTATAGGCCTGCAGCCGAATACCGTGGAGACCGGCAAATTCATGCTTACTGCCGATGTACAGGTGGGCCTCAAAAATGCGCTGGGTTATGGCGAAACGATTGCACTGACCTACCTGAACATGCAATACAAATCGCCCCGCTTTCATGTAGACCTGGCGGTGCCTTACCTGTTTGGTACGCCTTTCGGCGTGGAGGGCAGTTTCGACCTGTTTAAAAAAGACACCACTTTTGTACGGGTATCTTTCGAAGGCGGTATACGGTACCAGCTGAATGCTACTGATTATGTAAAGCTATCCTACCAATCCTACAGCAACCGGATCGTGAATGCGGACCTGCGATATGTACAGCAAAACAAAAGATTGCCGGACAACCTGGATATAGCTACCCGGGGCGCGGGCGTGGAGTTCCTGATGGACCGCACCGATTACAAGCTGAACCCGCGCAGGGGCTGGCAGGGCCGGGTAAGCGCTTCGGGGCTGTTGCGCGAGGTCAAGAAAAATGAAGCGATCATTTCGATAGACGATGGTTCGGGTTTTGATTATGGAAGCCTGTACGATACGCTGAATAACCAGAAGTACCAGTACCGGTTTGCGGCATCGGCGGCGTATTATATACCGCTGGGCAAAAGCCTGGTATTAAAGGCCGGTTACAATGGCGGCTACCTGAGCGGCAGCCGTTTGTTCCTCAATGAACTGTACCAGATCGGGGGCTTTAAATTGCTGCGGGGCTTCGACGAACAAAGCATTTATGCCAACCAGTACCATGTCGGCACGGTCGAACTCCGTATCCTGCTCGGGGGCAATTCCTACTTCTACCTCTTCAACGATGATGCCTATGTAACGACCCGGTTTGGCGACATCAGCCGCGACGATTACCCGGTGAGCCTGGGTACCGGTATTACGCTCGAAAATAAATCGGGCATCTTCAATATCGCCATAGGCGTGGGTAAACACAGTGGCGAAACGCTGCAGTTCCGGCAAACGAAGATTCACTTTGGTTATATCGCTTATTTCTAAATACCGGGACCGGCTAAAACGATAAAGCAGCAAGTGTATTGCTGCTTTATACGGTTACCATGTTTTTGGCGGTTTAAGATCAGGCTATGCCTAACAGTTCCACGTCGAATACCAGCACGCTGTTGGGGCCGATATCGCTACCTACCTGGCGGGCGCCATAACCCAGGCCCGAAGGAATAAAGAAGCGGTACTTACTGCCCACACCCATCAGCTGCAGACCTTCGGTCCAACCGGCAATTACCTGGTTTAAGGGGAAAGTAGCGGGTTGGCCGCGCTGTACCGAACTGTCGAATATGCGACCGTCGATCAGGGTGCCATGGTAATGGCAGGTAACCCTGTGGGTAGCGGCTGGTTTGGGACCATCGCCTTCGGTAAGCACCAGATATTGCAGGCCGCTGGGCAGCGTTACCACACCTTCTTTACCTTTGTTTTGCTCCAGGAACGCTTCTCCTGCTTTCAGGTTCTGTTCCGCTTTTTCTTTGTTGCGGAGCCCTAAGATATCAGCTATGCTCATGTTGTTGTTGATTTGAAGGCGAAGTTAGGGAAAAGCAAATAATGTGCCGGGCCGGTTCGTCTATAAAGAAGAACCCAACCCTGTCATTTATCGTCTAGTCGACATACAATGGGGTAATAAATTGCTGGAACAAATGCAGCTGCACGAAGAAGTTAAAGGCGATGACGGGAAAGGCAAGCCAGCTGTATCGCTCCTGCGAGCGCCAGCAGAGAAAGGTCATGATCAGCAGGTCATTGATCAACGCTATGGTATACCATGCACTGAAGGTATGGTAGGCGCCAAACAGGATCCAGAATGCATTCAGCAGCAGGAATACATAAAGCAATTGCCGCCGCGAACATTGCACCTGGCATAGCCGGTACAGGAATACAAAGAAAAAAGGCGTGGCCAGGCTATGCCGGTTGGCTCCCATAATATTGCTGGTCTGGTTGCCGTATTTCGGGTTCATAAAAAGCAGGTTGACCAGGAGCATGGCCAGGTAGCCGGCCGCCAGGATAAAAGTCTTATCCTCCAGGTCCCGGTTCCTGAGCCAGCGTATCAATTGCCGGATCAGTAAGGCGAGGGCCAGCAGGTCGATGAGGATGGCCAGGCTGCTGAGCCAGTGATACCGGTCGTCGCCGCCGGCAATATTGGTAAAGGGTATGCCGGGCCAGCTGAATACATGCCCCCATATGGTAGCCTGTGTTTTAAAGTAAGCGAACCAGATACCGGTTTGCCGGTATTGCCAGACCACAAACAGGGATAAGGCGGCCAGTATGGGCGCGATATAACGGTAGCCGGTCCGGAGTATACTTTTCCACCAGTCTTTTTTCGGGTTGCTGAACAGTTCCATTGCCAGGAAGGCAGGGATAAGCATAGAGGCCGTAGGGCGTACCAGGGAAACCAGGAACAAGGCGATCCAGCACAATACCGGGCGCTCCTGCCGGACGGCATACAGGATAATAGCGCCTAACAAGAAAAACAGGGCCTCGGTATAAGGCAGGAAGAAAAAATAACCCGAAGGCAGGCTCAGCCACAACATGTAGATGATCTTGTCGGTAACCTGCAGGGCGCGGCTCAGGAAGGCAAATCCTGTAGCAAAGCAACAGATATTGAAAGCGCAGATCCCCCAGATATTAAACCCCGATAATTTCCAGAGCAGCGGAAAGAGGATAAAGAACCCGGTATTGTGGCTCGTGCCATCGTAACCATTACGGGCAATGCTTTCGTAATACACCACATCCCAGGAGCGCAGGTTGGCCGTGCCGGGATGGATGCCCAGCAGTGTTGTTTCTGCAAAGAAAAACTGGAGCAGGTAAAACAGGCACCCGTAACCGAGTGCAAAGACGAAGGCCCGGAAGAAGGGCGAGCCGGTAATTTTCATGAGTGCTGGGGTTTAACGATGGTTGCTTACACAATCCGCTTACAACTACACAACGAGCCGGGGCTAAAATAAGGTATACGTTTTAATTAAAAAAGGACGGGCAAATACCCGTCCTTTTTATCGATATATGGTAACGCGATTAATCTTCGCTTTCTTTGCTATCTTCTTCGATTTCGTGTTTGTCCATACGGCTGCCGTGGTTGATCTGGGGACCATGACCGCGGTGGTGCTTCCTCATGTGACCACAAGAGAAGTTTTTAGATACGCCGATATTGAACTGGCTACCCCAGGTCAGGTCGAATGCTGAGCTGGCTTTAGATGCGCCGGACATTTTCATGGTGTTGTACTCGATACCGCCGAAACCGAAGTTCAGGGCAAAACCGTCGAATACATAAACCGCAACAGCAGGTGTTAATTTAGCGTAGAAACCGTTGGCATTGGTTGTGGTGTTAACGCCGGTATTGCCGATAGACATGCCTTTATAACCTGCTTCGAGTTGGGTAAAGAAGGCGAAGATTTTACCTACGGGTAAGGTGTGACGTACAAATACGCCCGCGTTGTAGGTGTTGGTGAAATTCCACTCTTTCTGGTTTACCTGCCTGGAACGGGCAGTTCCGAAGCCACCAGCCAGACCCAGGGTCCAGTTACGGTTAAACTGGTAACCTATACCGGGGTTGATGTTGAAGCTGCGGGTTTTGTTGTCGTTAGCGTCCTTAGTGCTGTGGATACCGAGGTCGCCGAATACCAGTACGCTGTTGGGCTGGGCATGAGCTGCCATAGCTGCTCCGCCGATCATGAGGGCAGATAAGATGAGTTTTTTCATACAAATGTTTAGAAATGGGTTAGTTACAAAAAAAAGTCGGGGTAAAATATCAGGTAATAGTACTACTTAGATTTGAAATATAAAACTACTGCCGGTATTATTTCGGGTAACCGGCAGCAGTTTATTGCATTGATTTATTTCAGTTCTTTTTCGATAGCGGTATCGTACAGGTCTTTCCAGTCGTTTACTGTACCCCAGTTTTCACCGGCGATCACGATGCTGTTACCGCTTACGGTACCCAGCTTTTCGAACGGATGACTGCCCAGTGCAGCTTCGAATGCGGCAACCTGGTCCTGGCTTACGCTTACTACTACACGGCTTTGCGCTTCGCCAAAGAGGAAGGCGTCTTTACGGATGCCACTATGCAGGTCGATGCTGAAGCCCAGGCCTTGTTGCAGGCTGCTTTCCAGCAGGGTGGTAAACAGGCCGCCCTCCATTACATCGTGTGCAGATGCGACCAGTTTGGATTTGATCAGCGAGGCAACGGTCTGCTGCAGCGCTGCTTCTTCCTTAAGGTCGAAATGCGGGGCAGGACTGTGTTTTACGTCATGCAGCTTGAACAGGTATTCGGAACCGTTGATATCGTTGCGGCTCTGGCCGATCAGGTAAATGCTATCGCCTTCCTGTTTGAAGTCGAGGGTCATGGCATCGGATATGTTATCCAGCACACCCACCATACCGATGGTAGGCGTAGGGTATACCGGGCCGTCTTCCGACTGGTTGTAGAAGCTTACATTACCGCCGGTAACCGGGGTGTCGAACTGCAGGCAGGCATCGCCCATACCCTGCAGGGCATGTACAAACTGGTAGTATACTTCCGGATTGTAAGGGTTGCCGAAGTTAAGGCAGTTGGTAATGGCTACCGGCTGACCGCCGCTGCACACGATATTACGGGCTGCTTCGCTCACGGCGATCATACCGCCTACATAAGGGTTCAGGTATACGTAACGGCTGTTACAGTCTACCGTTACCGCCAGTGCCTTGTCGGTGCCGTGCATGCGTACGATGGCTGCATCGGAAGGGGCATTGGTGCTGGCATTGGCCGTACCTACCATCGAATCGTATTGCTCGTATATCCAGCGCTTGGAAGCGATGTTAGGCAGTTGAATAATTTGTTGTGCTACCGCTTTAAGATCTGTTGCCTCGGCAATGCTGTTCGGGTCGAAGGCATTTACCTGGGCGAAGTAAGCGGGTTCTTTGTATTCGCGTTCGTATACCGGGGCGCCGCCGCCCAGTACCAGGCTCTCGCCGGGCACATCGGCCTGCAGTTCGCCGTTCAGGTAGTATTTGAGCCTTGGCTCTTTGGTTACCTCGCCGATCTGTTCGCAATGGATATCCCATTTGTCGAAGATGGCCTGCATTTCGGCTTCTTTACCTTTTTGTACCACGATCAGCATACGCTCCTGGCTTTCGCTCAGCAGCATTTCCCAGGACTTCATGTTTTCCTGGCGGGTAGGTACTTTGTCGAGGTTGATGTTCATGCCATGCTCGCCTTTGGCGCTCATCTCTGAAGTGGAGCAGCTGATACCTGCAGCACCCATATCCTGCATACCGATCACCAGGTCTTTGCCTACCAGCTCCATGCAGGCTTCCAGCAGTTTTTTCTCTTCGAATGGATCGCCTACCTGTACGGCAGGTAATTGTTCAGCGCTTTCTGCGGTAATATCGGCCGAAGCGAAAGAGGCGCCGCCGATACCGTCTTTGCCGGTGGCTGCACCTACGATAAATACGGGGTTGCCCTCGCCATAGGAAGTGGCGGAGAAGGTCTGTCCTACTTTTACCACACCCACGCTCATAGCATTTACCAGGGGGTTGGTCTGGTAGCAGTTTTCAAAATATACTTCGCCGGCTACGGTTGGTACGCCAAAGCAGTTGCCATAATGGCCGATGCCTTTTACGATACCTTTAAGCAGGTGTTGTGTTTTAGCATTTTTCAGGTCGCCGAAACGCAGGGAGTTCAGCGCTGCGATTGGACGTGCACCCATGGTGAAGATATCCCTGTGGATACCACCTACACCGGTTGCTGCGCCCTGGAAGGGTTCGATCGCAGAAGGGTGGTTATGCGATTCGATTTTAAACACTATGGCAAGACCATCGCCGATATCTACAAGACCTGCATTTTCTTCGCCGGCCTTTACCAGCAGGCGGCTACCGTCGCGGGGCAGCTTTTTCAGGTATTTAATGGAGTTCTTGTAGCTGCAATGCTCACTCCACATAACACTGTACATGGCAGTTTCATTGAAATTAGGCGTGCGGCCCAGGACTTCCTTAATGGCTTCAAATTCGGCTTCCTGTAGTCCGAGTTGCTTGGCTTGTTCGAGTGTTGCTTCCATTGTGGAATATGACTGATTACAAATGATAAGTTACGATTCCGTTATCGTTTTTAAGAAATGCAAAAGTAGCATAGAAAAAGAAGAAAGTAAAAAAAGAAACGGCCACCGGGGCCTATTTTCCGGTAGAAAGCCGCCTTATACCGGTAAGCGCTTCGCCGTTGCGTGTACCTGTCCGCGCCTGGCCGCTTTATACAGGGCCGGTTGCCCTGCTTTTGTTATCTTTGACGCTTCCGGTCCGTTTATGAAATACAGGTTATTGTTCTGCTTATTGATCGCTGTCTGCTTTGGGGCGCCCGCCGGTGCCCAGTTTAGCGCAGGCCTGGGCGGGACATTGGGTTACCCTTTTTTCCTCAACAAAGAAGGATATTATAACCGCCCCTATATCGGTGCTCATGCCTGGATCAGTTACGAACCGCCGGGCAGCAGGCTTTACCCTTCTTTATTGTTCAGTATTTTTTCCCTGCAACTGCCGGTTACCAATGCCTATATCGACAACCTGAATATTTCGGTAGGAGAGAAGGAGCTGAAACTGAATCTCAACTATAAACTTACGGAGGATGAGGAGCAGTCTTTCGTGCTCAATGGCGGTATCGGTGTGGCTTATATCAACCCGGTGGCAAGCGGCGTGGATATCGGTCCCAAAAGCAGCCCGCTGGAACTTGTCGATTCGGGCCGTAGTTTTTTCTACCCACAGATCAATTTCGGATTACAATATATAAGGCATATATCGCGGCAATACCCGATCTACGGCGTATTACACGCCAACCTTGCCTATACCCACATTTTCGAACAGAAACAACGGTACTACCTGCGTTACGGCACGGGGGCGGCGCCGGCCAATATCAAGGGCGAACTTATTTTGCCTTCCGCTTTTATGACGATCGCCTACCGTTTTGGCGAGCGCTATTAAAGAGGCGGTATGACAGGGTATAAAAATGCCCGTCCTCATCAGGGGACGGGCATTTTTATATGCTCTATAACTTAACCGGCGAGCTCGTTCACGATCTCGATCAGGCTGGTAGTAATAAAATTCAGTTCTTCATCTGTAAGTTCGGTATGGATCGGCAGGGACAGTACGCGCTGGTTCAGGTAATCTGTGATCTCC
This sequence comes from Taibaiella chishuiensis, assembly GCF_003014535.1. GTDB lineage: Bacteria > Bacteroidota > Bacteroidia > Chitinophagales > Chitinophagaceae > Taibaiella > Taibaiella chishuiensis. The sequence goes on from NZ_PYGD01000012.1 coordinate 126,593, forward strand.
AGCACATAATCGTTGCCGCCCAGGGCTTCAAACATTTTTTGTTTATGGCTGGGCACAGGGTAATAGATCATCGACGGAATACCTTTGTCCGCAAGGCGCTTTTGCACTTCGTTACGGTCTACCTTGTCCAGCTGCAGCGTGTATTGATGGAATACGTGGTGACTATAGGGGGCGCGGTACGGTGTCGTGATCAATGGGTGTGCGGCAAAGGCGCTGTCGTAATAGTCGGCTGCGGCCCTGCGGGCATCGCAGTACTGGTCCAGTTCGGCCAGTTTAACGCGCAGTACGGCTGCCTGTATCGAGTCCAGGCGGCTGTTACAGCCTACCAGCTCGTGGTAGTAACGCACCTTCTGACCATGGTTGGCTACCATGTATAAGCGTTCGGCCAGGGCGTCGTCGTTGGTAAACATAGCGCCGCCGTCGCCGTAGCAGCCCAGGTTTTTCGATGGGAAAAAGGAAGTGGTGCCTACGGTGCCCATAGTGCCATTGGCTTTCCGGCTGCCGTCGGGGAAGGTATAATAACCGCCTATGGCCTGGGCATTATCTTCTACCAGCGGAATGTTATGTTCATTGGCGATCTCCAGCAGTTCATGCATGGGCGCTGATTGGCCATACAGGTGTACGGGAATGATCGCTTTCGTACGCGGTGTTATTGCCTTACGTACCGATTCGGGATCGAGGGTATAGGTACGCGGGTCCACTTCTACGAATACCGGTTTAAGCTGCAGTAAGGCCACCACCTCTACCGTAGCGATAAAGGTAAAAGAAGGTGTGATTACCTCGTCGCCGGGTTGCAGGCCCAGGGCCATTAATGCGATCTGCAGGGCATCGGTACCGTTAGCGCAGGGGATTACGTGTTTTACGTCCAGGTACTGTTCCAGTTCGCGTGCAAATGCCTTAACCGCTGGTCCGCCGATAAAGGCCGTGCTGTCGATCACTTCTGCAATTGCCGCGTCTATCTGGGGTTTTATTTTCTGGTATTGACGCTTCAGGTCAACCATTTGAATCGCTTCCATTGATAATATTGTGTTGTGATTTTAGGTGTCAGGGGTTAGATTTTAGATAGCAGAAGACCGAGAGATTTTATAGTATGGGCAGATTTTAGATTGCCGCGGTCTTATTGTCTTCTTTCCCGGAGTTTCAAACATTTCTGATACACTAGCCTAACGCCTGATTGCTAAGTTTTAGTATTTAATGGCCTGGTTGACGGGAGTAGATTTTAAATGCTTAGCGATTAGATTGCAGGTATGCTGTGGAGCATGCCCAATATACAACATCTGATATCTAACATCTAATGTCTAACATCTCCCATCTTCCTCCTACCCAAACGCTTCATCTTTCTTGCCGGCCAGCAGGTAAAGCACGGCCATCCTTACGGCTACGCCGTTTTGTACCTGGTCCAGGATAATGGAATGTTTGCTGTTGGCTACGTCGCTGTTCAGTTCCACGCCGCGGTTAATCGGACCGGGGTGCATGATCACGATCTCTTTACCGATCGAATCCAGCAGTTCTTTATTGATGCCATAGTAGAGCGAGTATTCGCGCAGGGAAGAGAACAGGGGTTTGTTCTGGCGTTCGAGCTGTATGCGCAGCACATTCGCTACATCGCACCATTCCAGGGTTTTGCGTACATCGTACGATACGGTAACGCCCAGTTTTTCGATGTGTTTGGGTATAAGGGTAGGCGGACCGCAAACGATTACCTCGGCGCCCATTTTGGTCAGCAGGTAAATATTACTTAAAGCCACCCTGGAGTGCATGATATCGCCAAACAGCGCTACCTTTTTGCCTTTCAGGCCGCCCAGTTTTTCCCGGATCGAGAACGCATCGAGCAGCGCCTGGGTAGGGTGTTCGTTGATCCCGTCGCCGGCATTCACAATAGCGGCATTGATATGCTTGGCCAGGAAATGCGGCGCCCCGCTTGCCGAGTGGCGCATAACCACCATATCCACTTTCATGGACAGGATGTTCTGCACGGTATCGATCAGCGTTTCTCCTTTGGATACGGAACTGCCCGAAGCCGTAAAGTTGATGGTGTCTGCACTGAGCCTTTTTTCGGCCAGCTCAAAGGAAATGCGGGTACGGGTGGAATTTTCGTAGAATAAATTTACTATGGTAGTGTCTCGGAGAATAGGAACTTTCTTAATGGGACGTTGCAGGACATCCTTAAAATTATCTGCGGTCCGGAGCAGGAGATCTATATCTTCCGGTGTAAGGTCTTTAATGCCTAATAGATGTTTTACGGATAGAGACACTTATATGATTTTGTTGTTTAAATTTTAAATAAGCACAACTTCGTCTTTCTTATCCTGTTCCTTCCACAGTACTTTTACTTTTTGGGAAGCAACGGAGTCGACGGTCATACCCAGGTAGTCGGGCTGTATGGGCAGTTCCCGGCTAAAGCGCCGGTCGATCAGTACCAGCAGCTCTACAGAACCCGGACGGCCAAAGTCGAGCAGGGCGTCGAGCCCGGCCCTTATCGTACGCCCGGTATATAATACGTCGTCGATCAGGATTACCTTTTTACCTTCTATGGAGAAGTTGATATCGGTTTCTGCGGCTACGTGTAATTCGTTGGAAGTGTTGAAATCGTCCCTGTAAAAGGTTATGTCGAGTTTGCCGTAAGGAATAACGGCGCCCGGCAGCAGGGCTTTCAGTTTACTGTGTATCCTGTCGGAAAGAAATATCCCGCGGGGTTGCATCCCGATCAGTACCGCATCTGAAAAATCGCCATGATTTTCCAGCAACTGATGCGCCAGGCGCTCCAATGTGATGTTCAGCTGTTTTTGGGTAAAGAGAGACTTCATGATTCTGGAAGGCTGTTCAGGTTTGCGGGTTTGACATTAAATTTTGAAAGGCTCAGGGTGCAAGCCGTTGCCTGGTCCAGCCATTGTTGCGGCTCCCGGTAAAAACGATCCGGTCGTGCAATCTATTGTGCCGTCCCTGCCAGAATTCTATGCGGGTAGGGATTACCCGGTAACCGCCCCAGTGTTCGGGCCGGGGCACTTCGCCCGATGCATATTGTTGTTCCAGCTGTTTTACTTTGTCTTCGAGTATTTCGCGACCCGCGATCACCTGGCTTTGCGGCGATGCAAGGGCGCTGATCTGGCTTCCTTTTGGCCTGGAGTGAAAATAGGTCTCGGAGTCTGCCGCCGGTATTTTTTCTACCCGGCCTTCTACCCGCACCTGGCGTTCCAGCTCTTTCCAGAAGAACAGGAGCGCTACATCGGGTTGGGCGGCCATCTGTTCGCCTTTGTTGCTGTCGTAATTGCTGAAGAATACAAAACTGTCGTCTTCTAATCCCTTGAGCAGCACAATACGCGCCGATGGCCTGGAAGAAGCGTCTACTGTGGCTAAGGTCATAGCATTGACTTCGCTCACACCGGCAGCTTCGGCTTCCTGGAACCATTTCCGGAAAAATGCAACCGGATCATCGCCTACCTGTTCTTCGCCCAGCGAATCGCGGGTATAGTCGGCGCGGATCTTGGCTATATGTGCATCCGGGTTAGTCATTCAGATCGGAAGTATTCAGGTATTTGAACATTACCCAGATCCAAACGATGGCCATAACCACCACCAGGGCGTATGCAGAAAATTCACCAACTTTATTACCTAATTCGTACATGTTCAACAGTACAGGTGTCATATCCGTTATTTATTTTAATTGAATGATAACCCGGTAGTGCTCCTCCGGGAACTGCGGGCAAAGGTATTACAAAACGCGGTATAATCAAAGAGAAAGGATGCCGGAAAATATGGGTTTTACCGGCCCTGTAATTTGTATGTATGTTTGTACTACCGGTTAAGTCCGGCCGGTATTTCCGTATGATCCAAAAACGCAGGTCCGTGGCTATCGTGCTGGGACTGGTATCCTCGTTGTTCTTCGCATTGTCCTTTATCCTCAACCGTATGATGTCGCTGTCGGGCGGCAGCTGGTTGTGGAGCGCCTCGCTGCGCTTCCTGCTTATGCTGCCGCTCCTGTGGGTACTGGTTGCGCTGCGGGGCGGCATCAGGCCGCTTTTGCGCATCATGAAAGCCGATCCCGTGCCCTGGCTCTTATGGGGTACCGTTGGCTTCGGTATCTTCTACGCCCCGCTTACGTTTGCCGCTAAGTACGGGCCCTCCTGGCTGGTAGCCGGTACCTGGCAGATCACCATTGTAGCCGGTATGCTGGTAGCGCCCCTGCTCGAACGCCGCGGCAACCGGCAACGCATACCGGGACGCGCCATGCTGTTCTCGCTGGTTATCCTTGCAGGGGTAATGGTCATGCAAATCAGCCAGGCTGCCTCGCTTACTGTCCCGCAACTGCTGGCGGGAACGCTGCCGGTACTGGTAGCGGCCTTCGCTTATCCCGTTGGCAACCGCATGATGATGAAAGTGGCCGGTAACCGGGTCGATGCCCAGCAGCGCACCCTGGGCATGACCCTGGGCAGTACGCCTTTCTGGATCGTTACCGCAGCGGCAGGTTTCGTGGTGGCCGGTCCGCCTTCCGGTTCCCTGGTTTTTCAATCCTTCCTGGTAGCGGTAACCTCGGGCGTTATCGCCACTACCTTATTTTTCAAAGCTACCGACAGCGCCCGGGACGATCATCAGCTGCTGGCCTCCGTCGAAGCGACGCAGGCCGGCGAGGTGCTGTTTGCGCTCCTGGGCGAGCTGATCCTGCTCGATGGCAAGCCGCCGGATGGGCTTGCCTGTACCGGCATCGCACTGGTTATTGGCGGTATGCTGCTGCACAGTAAAGCAGGAGCGAAAACATAACCTGCGGTCGATCGTTTGCAGCGGCAGTTTATCCCTGTCACCGGCCTTTTGCCACCGGGTATATCCCCGTACAGAAAAAAAGTACGGGGGCATTTTTTGCACCCATAGCTGTTGACCTTTGGCTCTCACTAAACACATGTTATGAAAAAGTTTTTCCTTTCTGCTCTTTTTGCAATGGCTTGCGCATTTGGTAGCCAGGCCAACACCTTTACCTTTATCAACCTGTCGGGTTGCGTGTACACCTATCATGTTGCCGGTGCAGATCCTGCTACGCCCAACACCGTTTTTGCCAGCCAGCCGGTAACCGTTCCTCCTGGCACCACTGCTTTTAACCAGCCTTCCGACCTGCCGGGAATGGCTTCCCTGCCGGCTACAGTATACTATTACTTTGTGCGGGGCTGGGTAAATGCAACGCCAACCAGCTATTCTGCCAATGTGGGCAGCTACCCCGGTTTTACCTCTCCCGTTACTGTGCCTGCCTTGCCTTGCAATAGCAATGCCGGTAGTACCGTAAACTGGAACGGCAATACTACAGGCGGCAATGTGGTTGTCCTGATCTTCTAAACCGCGATACGAAACTAACCTTAACCAAAAGGCAGGAACACCTGGTGTTCCTGCCTTTCTCTTTGTACGGTGCTGCGGGGTATTAATCCTGGCAGGTAGCCGGGTGCCGGATCGTCGAAATGGTATGCGTCAGGCAGGCGGCTGCAGGTTCGCGGGTATTGACGCCGCCGAGTACAGGGGCCTGTTGTGTCTTGCTGAGCTGGATCACCGTTTCCTTTTGCAGGAACAGCTTCTGCCCGATCTTGATGGTTTTCTTTTTCATACAGGAGCGTTTTTGTTATGGGTTATGCTTGTTTCCTGCTGCCGGGCGCAGCCCGGCAGCAGGAAGTTATTGTTTGCTGAGCTTAATGGTTTTGCTCTGCCTGCTGTCCGTGTATTGTACTAGGTAAGTGCCGGTTGCCAGGGAACTCAGGTCTATAAGAGTTTCGGCTGCGGTTACGGGCAGGGTACGCACCACGTTGCCGGCAAGACTCATTATCCTTATTACCGCGTCGCTGCCCGTTGCGCCATAGGTATTGACGGATACGGACCCGGTAAAGGGATTCGGTGCGGCGATCATATCGAAAGCGGCATCTGCCGCATCGAGGCGCAGTATCTTCGATTGTTGTTTACGGCCGTCCATATCCTCCTGCTCCAGCCGGTAGAATACGGAATTATAAACCGGGCTTCGGTCGTCGAAGGTGTAGCTGAGCTTATGCTCGCTGTTGCCGTTGGGCGCTTGTGTGGCGAGATAACCTATCGTGCTGAATTGCCTGCCGTCGTCGGAGCGTTGTACGATAAACCCTTTGTTATTGTGCTCGCTGGAAGTGGTCCAGCTTAAGCGGGCATAATTGTCTTTAACAGCCCCGGTTAAGGTTACAAACTGTACGGGCAGCGGTACGCCGCCAACAGTGATGATAAAGTCGCCCGAGGTATTGGAGGAATAGGCATAAGCTCTCAGGTAATAGGTCTGACCGGCGGTAACGGCTGCGGATATGGGGCCGCCTTCGTCGGAGCAGCCCATGCTGGTCAGCGATCCGCAGGTACCGCTAAACAATTCCCATACTGCGTCGATGTCGGTCTGGTCTACGTCTACAGTCATATTGCCGGTGGTGGCGGGTACAAATTTGAACCAGATATCGTTGGCTACAAAAGCGGTATACCCTTCGCAGGTTATCGGCGCCATACTTTGCGTGGCATTGATATTGCTTACCGTCGTTGTACCGGAGCTGTTGATAAACGTGGCGCCTGCGCATTCATCATAAACGGGTGCCGGTGGCGCCGCTCCCACGCAGAGGTCGAAACTGATACCCGTTGCCACGGTATTGAAGTTGTCGTCGCTGGCATCGTCGCCCGCTACCCGGATATAATAGGTGGCGCCGGCCGTGAGCCCCGATGCCGTAAAAACGATGTCGGTAGCCGGGTCGCCCGCACTGATATCCTGGTAGCCGTCACCGCAATTAAACTCGGTAAGCGTACCACAGGCGCCGCTGTATACCGACAAGGTATAGGCGTAATAGGCCAGGTTGGATGCGGTGGGCGTCACATTGGTAAGCGATATCTGGTGGGCGGCGCCGGTGGCCTGGAAACTATACCAGAGGTCGTGGCTGGGTTCGTAGGCACAATTGCTGATGGGATCAGAGGAGAGGGTCGCGGTGCCACTGTTGCCTGAGGTGGGTGTGCTGCAGGTGGCCGTTGCAGAAGGTGTGATCGAGATGGCACCGCTGCATTCATCGTTTGCAGGCGCCTGCGCCAGTGCCGGGATACTGAGCGCTAAACATAATAAAGCGGTAAGTTGCGCGCTGCGCAACAGGTTCAGGTAATTTTTTTTCATAATCTCTTTTTTGGTTTTTAGATAAACAGGCAACAACAGGCAGCATAAAAAATGAACTTATTGTTGATTTTTCTATTTAACAATGCGGGGCAAAAGTGGCTGGCAAAGAAGTGTTAAATAAAGCTGCTTGCCTGTCTATCCTTGGCCAGGAGCGGCTATGGGTTTAAAGTTTTTTGCGCATCTGGGGAATGTTTGGAGGATACGCAGGTAGGTATTTTTTATACGGCCGTGTCGGTGATGCTCACATTTGCAATGTGAGGGGATATGAATTACTGCAAACGTTTGTAAACCGGGTAACTAAAAATCAGCTTTGTGACGTACATTACTATCGTGATTAAAATAAGATAAAAAGCAGGCCCGGATGTCTATCCGGGCTTTTCCTGTTTTAACAGGGCTTCTGCTGGGTTTTGAACGCAAAAAAAGAGCTACCTGTATGGGTAGCTCTTTGGTTATCATTTATGGAAGCGGTTATTTGGATACGGTGATCTTACCCACTGCTTTGCGGTCGTCGGCAATCAGTTCGAGGTAGTAGATACCATTATTGAGCCTTGACACGTCTACCGAAAGCTCTTTTTCGCCGTTTTGTTTGCCAAATTCTTTAACCATTACCACGCGACCGGTAATGTCGGCGATCCGCACCGTTACCTGGTTATTGCTGTAGGCATATTTAAAGCTCACGACGCCTGTTACCGGGTTGGGGTAGGTCATCAGGCTCGAAGTTTTGCCCGAAGCGAAGAGGTCTTCTATGCCGGTTTTACAGTTGAGTTTGATTTTTGCACCGGCAGCCATTGTGCTGCCCGCGGTGTCGATTTGCAGGGCATTGGCAGGTGCAGGGTTAACATTGAAAAAGCTAACGGCCTGGGTAAACATGATATAGCTTCCATCGTCGAAAGGAGGATAGAGGAATTCTCCGTTACTGGCATCAGCAAGACGTTGAATGCTTGAAACCTTGATTTTGTCTTTAATGTGTATAATGGTGTCGTTGGGAGGTACGGCTGTAGATGTGGGCACTACATTCACCCTGCCTTCCGGCGCCCAGGGAGAATACAGGAAAAACGTGTCGGTAGTCAGCACTGTGCCCGGGCCGAGGTTAATAAATATAAATTCTACATCGTTGGAATCTGTGCAGGAAAGGGTTGTTTCCGAACCGGGACTGGAGGAAATCCAGATCGCTTTAACTTTCGTTGTTCTTTGCGCAGAGGCACTTATCGTAAGACACAGTAAGGCCAGGATCGTGTAAATCGACTTCATGATTTTTTGTTTTTTGATTAAAAAAATAATTCTTCACAAATCTAATCTTTAACCATTTATGTATGTTTACATATTTGCATTAATTCGTACACGTTTGCATTTTTTATGACTTTTTCGTATGGTTTTCAGATTATATTTGTTCTATGTTTTTTTGTTTTTTGGCTGTTGGATGTTAATCTAAAAACTGGCACAGCTATTTATGACAAGGGTTTCCCAAAGCGGGAAACCCTTGTTTATGTACAGCACAAAATATACAGGTTGTTTTTTTTTGTTTATACCGGTGCCGGGCGTAATAGAAAGCATCCATGCCGGCGCGTCCGGACATCAGTTTGCTACTCCTTCCACAAAAAGGGGAAGAGAATAACAGACAGTGCGATGATCAGCACATCCATGCCCAGCATCATCAATGCCATACCCCACCAGCCTTCCTGTAATACATTGCTGACAGCGCCCAGGGCCAGGTTGCTCAGGATCATCAGCAACGGGATGGCGATCGGAAAGCCTAAAATAGCCATCAAAGCCGCATTCTGCCTGGCTTGTGCCGCAATGGCGGATAAGAAAGTAAAGAGCAGCGAAAGACTAGAGGCGCCAAGGCAACATACGCCCACGTACATGGCCGGCCGGATCAGCGGGCTGCCCAGCATGACATTGAACAGGACCAGCGAAATAAACATCATCACCAGCATCATAGCCAGGCTATACACCATTTTAGCAATGATGTACTGTACCGGCGCCGCAATGGTAAAATAATACCGGGTCCGTGCCTCGCCCTCCTGTAAAAAACTCTTGGCCACGGTATTTACCGTCACGAACAACTGGGCAATCCAGAATAAGGCATTCCAGATGCGGCTTTCCGGTTGGCCGGCCATCATGTATAACACGAATACGGTACAACCCACATACAGCATTACCCCAAACAGGGTATGCTTCTGCCGCCATTCCAGCAGGAAGTCTTTTTTAATGAGGGTAAGCAGTTGCGTTACAAACATTTCGGAAACGTGTATAAAGGCGGGGGCTGCGTTTCCGCTAGGCCCACCTTACTTTTTCGGTTAACGGAATATTGCGTACGGCCTCTTTCTTAGGCTGATCGCTGAAACCCAGGTAGAGAAAACCTACTACGAAGTCATTTTCTGAAAGGGAGTAATACGCTTTCATCGCCGGTTTTAAAGCCATACCGCCTGTGCTCCAGATCGCAGCAAGACCAAGGGCTTCGGCGCCCAGCAGGATATTTTGCACGGCAGCAGAAGTGGCGGCATATTCCTCCATCAGCGGGATTTTGGTTTCAGGTGTACGCTTCATCAGGGTCACTACCAGGTGGGATACCATATCGCCCTGGTGCTTCAGGTTCTCGACGGTCTGGGCCGAACGGGTTTCTTCAGGGGTATTGTCCCAGTACAACTGCGCATGGTCGTTACAGAACTGCTGCAGGGCTTCGCCGGTATACACCACGAAACGCCAGGGTTCGGTACGGCCGTGGGTAGGCGCATAGTCGGCCAGGCTCAATAACTGGTCTACCTGTTCGTTGGGGATGATCTGCCCGTTCATGGCCGTAGCCTTGACCGTACGGCGGTTGCGGATTACTTCCGCTATCGTTTCAAAATTCGGATTCATATTCGGATATGAGGAGGGATGATAAAATTGTGGCGCAAAAGTACTAAAGATTGGGCTTCTTCTGTTTTAGTTTATTAATTTTGACAATTCTGAGATTTAATACAATGACACAACAAATAACAGCTATTCTTAAGGCCTCGGTATCGGTTAAAGAGCGGGTAATTGCAGACCCGGTGTTGCTTGCCACCATCCAGACCCTTACCGAACAGATCGTCGCGGCGTTTAACCGGGGCAATAAGGTGCTTTTCTGTGGCAACGGTGGCAGCGCTGCCGATGCGCAACACCTGGCCGCCGAGTTTTCCGGCAGGTTCTATACCGATCGTAACCCCTTACCATCCGAAGCCTTGCATTGCAATACCTCTTACCTTACGGCCGTAGCCAACGACTATGGTTACGAATTCGTCTTCAGCCGCTTGTTGAAAGGTATGGGCAGGGAGGGCGACATCATCGTCGGACTGAGTACATCGGGTAATTCGGGCAATATTATCAAGGCCTTCGAGCTGGCCCGTACCATGGGTATTACCACCGTTGGTTTTACCGGCGATACCGGCGGTAAAATGAAAGACCTGTCGGATTACCTGGTAAACGTACCCAGCAATGATACGCCGCGTATCCAGGAATGTCATATTACCATCGGGCATATTGTTTGCCAATTGGTAGAAGCAATCCTGTTTCCCGTTACGGAAGCCTGATATGCGCTATAATTTCTTATCTCCTGAACCTGCTGAAAAATGGAATGTATAGTATTGGCCGGAGGGCTGGGCACGCGCCTTAGTGGTGTGGTTAACGATGTACCGAAATGTATGGCGCCTGTAGCCGGAGAGCCTTTCCTGGCACATGTTTTGCGCTTCCTCGAATTGCAGTTTGCCGACCATGTGATCTTTTCCCTGGGGTATAAACACGAAGTCGTGATCGAATGGCTTCGGCAACGCGCCTTTACGTTTAAAACCAGCTGGGTAATCGAACAGGAACCCTTGGGCACCGGTGGCGGTATCAAGCTTGCCCTCGCCAAGGCCAAAGAAAAAAAGGTATTCGTACTTAACGGCGATACCCTGTTCGATGTAAACCTGCGCGACATGCAGGCCGGGGCCGATCCGGCTGCCAAAGCCGTACTGGCCCTGAAGCCCATGCAGAACTTTGAACGTTACGGATCGGTACAGCTCGACGAAGCCAACCGGATCGTAGCCTTCGAAGAAAAACAGTTTAAGGCGGAAGGCCTGATCAACGGTGGTATTTACCTGCTCAACCGCGAACAGGAAAACTTCGGCAGTTTCCCCAAAAAGTTCTCTTTCGAAAAAGATTTCTTCGAACAGGAAGTGGCCGCAGGCAGCCTCAGCGGTTTTGTAAGCGACAGCTACTTTATCGATATCGGTATTCCCGAAGATTATTACCGGGCACAAACCGAGTTGAAGGCCGAAGAGTAATACCGGCCTGTAGCCCGCTCAGGGCGGCTGTTTTCAAAAACTTATCCCCTGAGCGCGGCGGGTAACATACGGAGCGATTGTTTTTTGCCATCTTTTTTGCGATATAAAAAGACAGGGATAACAACCGGGTAAAGAAAAGTGGGTTTGCTTGTATGTAGCGTAAGATGAAGCTTTGCTTCCTTTATCCGGGTAATTCAATAATAAAAATCGGGCATGGCCACAGCATTATTTCTCGATCGCGACGGTGTGATCAACGAAGAAAAAGACGGAAGTTATATTTTCCATAAAGATGAATTTGTGTTTTATGATGGGGCCCTGGAAGCCCTGGCTGCGCTTTCGCAGCTATTCGATCACGTATTTATCGTAACCAACCAACGTGGCGTAGGCCGTGGGTATATGACCGAGCGGGCGCTGCTCGACATACACGATCACCTTACCGAAGAGGTGGTAGCCGCGGGCGGAAAGATAGACCGGATCTATTTTGCAGCATCTATAGACAGTAACCACTCGCACCGCAAACCCAATACCGGTATGGCCGAAGATGCGAAAAAGGATTTTCCGGCCATAGATTTTAACCGGAGTATTATGGTGGGCAATAACCTGAGCGATATGGAATTCGGCCGCAGGATGGGCATGCACACCATTTTCCTGCACACCACACAAGACCGCATCGATCTGCCGCACGAGCTGATCGACCGGCAATACGATTCACTCGCTGCCTTTTATACCGACTATAAGACCCTACAAAAATAGCAATCGCTATGCAACGGATACGAAGCAATAACCTGGTAAAACTGTTGTTTGCATTCGTGGCTATCGCCTTTACCGCATGGAGCCTCAGTATCTATGCGCATTACCTGCAGCGGTTTATCGCGGTACGGTACTCCTTCTGGTTTGAACTGGCTATGGTACTGGGCCAATTGCTGTTCCAGACCCTCTTTATCCTCAAAAGGCCATGGCGGCTCAAATTGCATTATTACCTGCATTTAATAACCGTTTCTTTTATGGGGTCGGTGTTGTTATGGCCGGTTATAGGCTGGCAGGCGGTATGGCCCCTCCGGGATACCCTCGCGCTGGGTTATTTCTTTTGTGTATTAGTATTTATGTTTTTCGAACATAAACGGCGGCTGCACCTGGTTGGGCTGCCTGTTTATCTCTCCTTCACGTGGCTGCTGTACAGGGGCCTTATCCTGCTTTATATACTATGATACGACAACGAACAGGCAACAACAAGCGGAGCATAAACCTGCAATTACTTTCAACGATTGTTTTGGCAATATTGCTTACAGGCTTCAAGGGTAAAAAGGAGATCGGCTCATGTTATACTTCGTTTCAAACTGCCTCCGCTTTAACTGCCGGCGACCCTGAGCGGCTTCCCGAGGGCGCTGAAAAAGTAAGGACCCTGAAAACGGAACAGGGTGAAGTAGCCATAACCAGGATCGATGGTTATAGAATTTTATATAACAATGAAAAGAACAGGCCTTTTGTCAACCTGAAAGTCGAGCTTTCAGAAGAGCAGTCGTATGACAAAGACCAAAAGCATTTGCTCGACAACCTAAAGTACCTGAATGCGCATACACAAAACAGGGAAACCAGGGGTCTGGTCGAACTTGAGTTTAACGGGTATAAAATTTATGGTATCAGCAGGGCCGGTGTGGAGATGGGAAGTACGCTGGGGACATTTGTCATGTTTCCCGGGAATGGGGTAACCGTTTATTTCTACTTTAATAACATGAAGCCGGAATTCCGCAATTTTAAAAGTGTGGACGATTATAAAAAACAAAGGAACAGGTTTATGAACGAATACACCAAATACCTGGCACAGTGCAAAGGCAAATAAGCAGTGCTGTTTACCCGTGTCGAAAAAATAGCTATCCGCTTACCAAGACTGTACTATTATCATCATGAATAAAGGGAAGATCGTAATTGCCGGCGGTTCCGGTTTTATCGGGTTGTATTGTGCGCAGCGTTTTCGCGAGGCGGGATACGAGGTGTTGATTATTGCCCGCTCGGGGCCGCATATCCGCTGGGAAGATAAAGCGGGTATCCTTGCCGCCCTGGAAGGCGCGGTGCTCTTGCTCAACCTCGCCGGTAAATCGGTCAATTGCCGGTATAACGAAGCCAATAAACAAGAGATCCTGAACTCGCGTTTGGACACGACCAGTACCTTGGGCAATGCCATCCGTACCTGCAGCCGGCCGCCGCAGCTCTGGATCAATTCGAGCACGGCTACCATCTACCGCTATGCCGAAGACCGGCCCATGACGGAAGCCGAAGGCGAGATCGGGCAGGGCTTTTCGGTAGATGTGGCCCGGGCCTGGGAGCATGTTTTCTTTGCCTTTGAGCGCCTGGTTCCTACCCGTTTTGTAGCGCTGCGCATCGCGATTGTGCTGGGGCCGGGCGGCGGCGTAATCGGGCCTTATACGAACCTGGTAAGCATGGGGCTGGGCGGTCAGCAGGGCAGCGGCAGGCAGATGTTTAGCTGGATCCATATCGAAGACCTGTATCGTATTATCCTGTTTCTATTGGAGGATGAAAGCAAACGGGGCATCTATAATTGCAGCGCGCCCAACCCGGTAAAGAACCGCGAGCTGATGTATACCTTGCGTAAAGTAATGGGGCAGTCCTGGGGGCTGCCTGCGCCCAAATGGTTACTGGAGCTGGGCGCCAGGCTGATCAAAACAGAAACCGAACTGGTACTGAAAAGCCGCTGGGTAATACCCCAGCGGCTTTCGGAAGAAGGTTTTGTATTTAAATACCAGCAACTGGAGTCTGCACTCGATAATATTCTCGACAAAAATTACCCAAGCTTAAAACTGCTAATAAAGCGGCCCTAACAGGTAATGCTGTCCTGCCGTTGCCGCATCGCGCCAGACCTTATTGAGCGCGCTGGCCGGGTTTGTAATGCTCATACCACATAAGGGGTACAGGGCATTGATCAGGTTACGCGCTTCCAGCGCGGCTTTGCGGGCATCGCGGCTCAATGCTTCGAGCAGTGATGCACTTGCAGTTTTCTCCGCTTCATATTCATTCCAGGTAAGTTGTAAGGTATGGTACATATGCTCGCGTGCCGTATAAAAAGCAGTAGCGGCTTTGTTTTCGATAGCCTGGGCCTTTTCATTTTCGGCCAGCAGCTTATCGCTGTGTATCGGTTTTTTATGTGCAGCCAGTTCGTGGTACAGGTCGGCAAAGTGTAGGGCGATCCCCGTAAGCATACAGGCCATATTTACCACCGCCATTTGCTCGAAAGGAAACCGGTACAGCGGACCCTGTGCAAAGGGCGAGGCCTTTACCAAAGAAAAGACCTGGGTATCGGGTACAAAAATAGCTGTCACCTCGAAATCATTGCTGGATGTGGCTTTCAGGCCTATTACCTGCCAGGTGTCCAGGATGGTTACTTGTTTTGCCGGGAAAATAAAGGAGCGGAAGGCCGGTACATTTTCTTCCAGCACAGGATTGCCCGCTTCATTGAGCAGGGCGCAATTGGCGGTAAAGTGCGTGGCATGCGCCGATCCGCTGGCATACTTCCAGCGGCCGCTCACCTGGTATCCGCCGGGTACTTTATGGGCCGTACCCGTAATAGCGCCGCTGCCTGCGCAACAGGTTGCGGCCGGGGCAAAAATGTTTTTGGCTGCAGGCCCGGGCAGGTAACCGGCAAATATATTGGCGCCTGCTCCCAGGTTGACACACCAGCCCACATTGGCATCGGCCCAGGCCAGCGCTTCGAACAAACGTACGACTTCGGGCAAGGGCAGTTCCTGCCCGCCCAGGGCTGCGGGTACGAGTACGTGGAACCAGCGGTTTTCATACAACAGTGTCAGGGTATCTGCAGGTAATCGTTGCTGCGCTTCGGTAGCGGGCGCGGCTGCACGCAGCTGTTGCACCGTGGCTTCGGAAAGTTGTGTTTGCGGGTGTTGGATCAGGCTCATGAGGTGTTCTTTGTTTTACCAGCGTATGCTTACGCCCAGCAGGAAATTGAATCCGGCCTGCGGGAAATAATAATTTTCGGTAGCGATCGTACCATCCGATTTATAGCTGAAGGTATAACCGTTGGCTTCGTATTTTTTATCCAGTACATTATTGAGTGCTAGCGAAATGCCCAGCTCCTTTACAAACGAGGTCTGTACGGTATAGCGCAGGCGCAGGTCGCAGAGGCTGTAGGCATTAATACTGCGGGCTTTGTTGGCCGTGTTGTCGAGGTACTGGCGGCCTACATATTTGCCCAGCAGGTCGATAAAGAATTGCTGGTGTTGCAGCATCTTACGAAGGGGCTCGAGGGTAGCGCTGCCGCCTGCTATGATATTGGGCGAAAATGCGATATCGGTTTTGTCGTAATGATTCAGGATCTGTCCGCCGGCATCGTAATCGTCGATGTACTCGTTAAAGTCCAGGATCTTGTTTTGCGATAGGGTGGCATTGGCCTGTAACTGCAGCCAGGGCGCAGGCCGTACGCCTGCGGTAAGCTCTATGCCCGCACGGTAGCTTTTATCGGCATTGCTGCGGGTATAGGTACCTACGTCGTTGATCTTGCCGGTAAGGATCAGCTGGTTGCGGTAATTCATATAATACAGGTTGGCGCCGGCTTCCCATTTATTACCCCGGTACTGGTAACCCAGTTCTGCATCATAAAGGCTTTCGTGTTTGGGCAGGGCCGTAGGCGAAGCTTCGAAATCGTCGCGGTTGGGCTCTTTGTTGGCCACGGCAAATGAAGCATAGGCCTTGCTTTCAGCCCCGTTGCCATGTTGTGTGATATAACTCAGGCCGGCTTTTGGGTTTACGAAATTATAGTCGACGGATGGGTGTAAGGTGGGGTTCTTGCGAAAGCCATTGATCTCGTAACTTACCCTGCGGTATTGCAGGTCGCCGAACAGGAACCAATGCTGCGCCACTTGTTGTTGCAGCTTGGCATAGATATTAAAATCCCTTTTGTAGGCTGTCAGGTTATACCAGCGGTAGTCGACCGGTACGCCATAGTCGGCCCAGGTTACAAAGCCATAGTGTTTGGCATCGTAACGGGTATAGGCGCCGCCCAGTATCAGCTGTGTTTTGTTTTGCTGGTAGGTTGCCGAGTATACGGCGCCATAATAATAGTTGTCGAGCCAGAGCCTGCGGGTAAGGTCTGTGGTCTTAGCGGTGTCGCCGGTTGGCGTGGTATAATTGGGAAGGCCATAATCAGCAAAGGCTTCGCCCTTGCGGTATTCGTTATAAAAACCTTTGCCCCGGGTCAGGAAGAGCCCGGCATGCGCGCTCCAGCTATCGTCGAATTTATGGTCGAAGAACAGCTGGTAATAGTCCTGCTGGTAATTATCCGTCTGGTCGTTATAATAACTGCCGTCGCGTTTCAGGCCCAGCCCGTTAAACCTGCGGTTGGTACCCAGCATGGTTTCGGGTACACCGTTCCAGGCCTGGCCTGTTTTTTCGGTACCGGTAAAAAGGTTGAAGCGCACCGAGGTATTTTCATCTTTAGAGGTCCAGCCGGCCAGGAACTGCAGGGATTTCAGATCGGAGGCGGAGCGCTCGATATAACCATCGGACGATATCTTGGAGGCGCGCACATCAAACTGGAAGCCGCCTTTGAGCAGGCCGGAACCCGCACGGATGGTATGTTTCCAGGTATTGAACGAACCATAGGTATTGTTCACTTCGGCAAAGGCCGTTTTATCCTGCTTCAGGTTGCTCAGGTTTACCGATGCCCCGAAAGCCCCTGCGCCATTGGTCGAGGAACCCACGCCGCGTTGCACCTGTATGGATTGCGTGGAGGATAACAGATCGGGGAAATCGACAAAGAGCGCGGCCTGCGATTCGGCATCGTTAACGGGTATGCCGTTGATCGTAAAATTGATGCGGGAAGCATCGGTACCGCGGATGCGCATACCGGTGTACCCCACGCCCGCGCCCGCATCGGAGCTGATCACGATCGAGGGCGTCTGGTTGAGGATATAGGGAATATCCTGGCCGAGGTTCTGGGTACGGATATCTTTTTCATTCAGGTTGGATACGGCATAGGGTGTTTTCTCGTTAACCCTTACTGCTCGGATCTCTACAGGGATCAATTCCTGGCGGCGACCGGCGCCGGAGGCGGAATCTGTTTCCTGTGCTAAACTGCAGACAGGGAGGGAGAGTGCGCCCAGTAACAGGACGGCTGCCGGTGTAGTGTATTGGTTCATATGCTTCATTTCAAACTTAATCTTACCGGGTATACGGTAAGTGCTTACAGGCAAAAGACGGAAGGTGCTGTATACGCAGCTGCAGCAGCGCTGTCGTCTGCGGGCATTCCGATAAGGTAAGTTGGATAATGTCTTGCTTACCTTTCCTAACCGGCATTATCCGGTCCAGGTTCTACGGGTGTGATCTCAGCCTGAATAGTAAGGCACCCCGAGGTTTCCTCTTTTCCCGATGGGAAATGTTGAAGGAAATCAAAAATAAAAAGCAGAACCGGTAAGGGTTCTGCCTGCAAAGTTAAAACAATTTATAGTGCAGCGGCAATTTTAATGATCGGTAAGCGAAGCTTCGCCGCGGCCCAGGGCTATGCGCCTGCCCAGCAGGAAACAGAGATAGGTAAGCGGTATGGCCGCCACCACATCTACCGTATAGTGCACATGCTGCACCAATACCAGGCAGCCTACCACCAGGGTGGAGAGTAAGGCGAAAGCCTTATCCCGCTTTTTCTTCAGCGACAGGAAGAAGATAAACTGCGAGGAGGTATGCCCGGAAAAGAACAGGTCTTTGGTTACAAAATTAGTTTTGCCGTAGAAAAAATTGGAAAGCGGGTCTACCAGCGGGATAAGCCCCTGCGGCGGGTTGAGCGGTATAAAATAGATCGTGCACATACGCGTCAGCGTCAGTACGATAAAGCAATAAAGCGAGATAAGCAGCAACTGCGGATCGCGGATACACCGCAATGCCAGCAGCAGGGTAGTGCTCCAGATAAAAATAAAAATAGGGATAGACACATCGTGCGGGGGAATGGCCGCTACAATGCTATCGTCGAGGCTAAGCCCGTCACGCGATTCGATATACTGGAAAAAAAAGGGAAATACGGTAAGAATACCGGCAAACAAAACGATGCCTATAAAAAGTCTTATTTTAAAACAATTGGCTTTATACGCTGCTTTCCAGTTAATCGGATTCAGGTTATTTTCTTCTGCTACAGACAACTCTGGGTAATTTTAATGCTAAATAGGTATGCAGCCGCCGTGGCGGCCTGCAAAGTTAACAGATTATTTCTTGGATACGACGGTCTGGTAATATTTGCAAACCGGTTTAAGACCACATTCCGTGCATTTGGGCGAGCGGGCCAGGCACACATAGCGGCCATGGAGGATAAGCCAGTGGTGTGCCTTGTGAATCAGTTCCTTCGGGAAATTACGGATCAGCTGCATTTCGGCCTGTAGCGGTGTCTTGGCATTGGTCGTCAGGCCTATACGCGCCGAAACCCGGAATACGTGGGTATCTACGGCCATATTTGGCTGGTGGTCGATCACCGAAGTGATCACGTTGGCTGTTTTACGGCCTACGCCGGGCAGTTTTACCAGTTCTTCGACGGTCAGCGGCACTTCGCCGCCAAATGCTTCTTCGAGCATAATACCGGTGCCTACCAGGTGTTTGGCTTTATTGTTGGGATAACTGATGCTCCTGATCAGGTCAAATACATCGTCCACGTCCGCTTTGGACAGGGCCCGGGCATTGGGGTATTTACGGAACAGGGCGGGGGTGGTCAGGTTTACCCTTTTATCGGTGCATTGCGCCGAAAGGATTACGGCAATAAGCAGCTGGTAGGGATTATCATACAATAATTCCGTTTCCGCTTCGGGAGCGTGCTCTTCGAAATAATCGATCACGAATTGATAGCGCTGCTGCTTCGTCATATCCTGTGCCACCCTTGCGGGGCATATAAAAGAGGACACAGTAGCTGTGTCCCCTGATTGCCAATATAATTATTTTACCAGTGTGCCTACATTTTCGCCATTAACCACAGCGGTCAGGTTACCGGTTTTGTTCATGTCAAATACAATGATCGGCAGGTTGTTTTCCTGGCAAAGGGTGAAAGCGGTCATATCCATTACTTTCAGTTCTTTGCTGATTACCTCGTTGAACGAGATGCTTTCGTAACGTGTCGCCGTCGGATCTTTTTCCGGGTCGGCGGTATAGATGCCATCCACACGGGTACCTTTAAGGATCACATCGGCGTTGATCTCTACGGCACGCAGCGAACCGGCGGTATCGGTGGTAAAGTAAGGATTACCGGTACCGGCTCCGAAAATAACCACACGGCCTTTTTCCAGGTGGCGTATAGCCCTGCGGCGGATATAAGGCTCTGCGATCTGCTCCATCTTAATGGCGCTCTGCAGGCGGGTTTTAACGCCTACCTTTTCCAGCGAAGCCTGGAGGGCCATACCGTTGATCATGGTGGCGAGCATACCCATATAGTCGCCCTGCGCCCGTTCGATACCGGTCTCCGCTTCGTTCATACCCCGGTAAATATTACCGCCGCCGATAACCACGGCTACCTGGACGCCCAATGCTGCAACAGCTTTAATATCTAATGCATAACGCTCCAGCATTTTCGGGTCGAGACCAAAACTGCGGTCTCCCATTAAGGATTCGCCTGAAAGTTTGAGCAGTATTCTGTTGTACTTAGGTGCCATGTGTGTCTGTATGTTCAATGTTTGAAATAATAAAAATCGCTGTAGGACCCCGGTCGTTACAAAAACTTCTCGCCTTTGTTCCGTTTTACCTCTGCCACATATTCCTTGATCTGCTGCTCGCGGTTACGTTCGCATACCAGCAGGATCTCGGGGGTATCGATCACGATAAACTGGTCGAGCCCCTGGAGTACCACCAGCTTTTCGGCCGGTGCTTTTACCATGCAATGCGAGGCATCGATCACCATTACGTTTTTACCATATACGGCATTGCCGAGGTAGTCTTTTTCCGAGTGCTCGTAGGCCGATTCCCAGGTACCCAGGTCGCTCCAGCCAAACGAAGCCGGCATCACATATACATTCTCGGCCTTTTCGAGTATACCGTAGTCGATCGAGATATTGGTGCATTGGGAGTAGAGGCGTTCCATGGCCATGGCCTCTTTCGGGGTGTTGAGCACGTCGCGGGCCTGTACGAATACGTCGTTGAGCTCGGGCAGGTGCTGGGCAAAGGCTTCCAGCACGGTTTGTACATTCCAGGCAAAAATGCCGGAGTTCCAGAGAAAATCGCCGGATTTCAGGAAGGTGCGGGCCAGGTCGAGATTGGGTTTTTCGGTAAAGGTCTTTACTTTAAACACCTTCTCGTGGCTGTCGTTATCCATTTGGTACTGGATATAACCGTAGCCGGTATCGGGCCGGGTAGGTTTGATGCCCAGGGTAAGCAGGGCATTGTGATGTCCTACAAAATCGAGGGCGTCGTACACATGCCGCTCAAATATGCGTTCGTCCATGATCAGGTGATCGGCAGGACTGATAATGAGGTTGGCCTTTGGATTTAACGCGTGGATCTTATGCGAGATATAAGCGGCGCTGGGCGCGGTGTTTTTACGGAAGGGCTCGCCGATGATATTGGCGGGATCGAGCTCGGGCAGGTGTTCCTGGCAGAGCGTTACGTAAGATTCGTGGGTAATTACATATATATTTTCCTTCGGACAGATATCCTTAAAGCGGTTATAGGTCCATTGCAAAAGGCTTTTTCCTGTGCCCAGTAAATCGAGGAACTGTTTGGGGAATTTTTGGCGGCTTTCGGGCCAGAAACGGCTGCCGATACCGCCGGCCATTATAGCAACATAGTTGTTGTGAATACTCATTACCTGTGTTTAGAATCGAGTTGCAAAATTAAAGAGAATTTTGCTAAAAACCGGGGTAAGATAACAAGCCGCCATGGGCAAGGGCTGTAGCGATATCTGCGGCCGTCCGGGCATTATTTCGCATATTAATTTGGCGCAGAGCTGTAACCGGAGTATTTTTGTACAAAGATTTTATGTTGTTTCGTTTATCAGATCTCAAAAACGGCGCGAAGGGCATCATCCAGCAGTTTGATGATAACGACGCCAAAGTGAAATTGATGGAAATGGGCTGCATCCCCGGCGAAGCAGTCTCTGTTGAGGCTATTGCCCCCTTCGGCGACCCGATCGCGATCCAGGTATCGGGCTACCGCCTGAGCCTGCGCAAGAATGAAGCCATGCATATCTGGGTAGAAGTGGGCTGATCCCATGCCCGCACACCGTTAATTTTACTGCTACAGCAAGGAAATGAATATTGGTCTCTATTTTGGCAGCTTTAATCCTATTCATACCGGCCACCTGATTATTGCCAGCCACGTATTGGAACACTCCGACCTGGATAAGATCTGGTTCGTTGTTTCGCCGCATAACCCGCTTAAAGAGTCGCATACGTTGCTGAACGAGTATGACCGGCTGCACCTGGCCGAGTTGGCGATTAAGAATAATCCCCGTTTCCGGGTCAGCAATGTCGAGTTTCACCTGCCCAAGCCTTCTTACACCATCGACACGCTTGCTTACCTGAGCGAGAAATTTCCCCTCGAAAAGTTTACGGTGATCATGGGCAGCGACAGCTACCAGAACCTGCCACGCTGGAAGAATTACCAGACTATACTGGAATACTACAAGATCGTGGTTTTCGAAAGACCGGGTTTCCTGGTCGACCGCGATGCTTTGCCGGCCAATGTATCGGTGGTAAAGGCGCCTTTGCTCGAAATATCCTCCACCCATATCCGTACCCAGGTCAAAGAGGGGCGTTCGATCCGCTACCTGGTGCCCGATGCCGTAGCCGAATGTATTGCCGAAAACCGGTATTATTCGAAGTAGGTACCCGGATAGGAGATATCAGGTTTTAGATAATAGATTTTAGATAATAGATTTTAGATAATAGATTTTAGATAATAGCAGTTTGGATAGCCGGAAAATTTTCAGCTTATTTCCCGGCCGTTTGATTTTTGGTTTCCCTGCATCAGGACAAAAGAAGATTACTCCTCTCCTCTCTACTCAATACCCACTACCCACTACTCAATACCCATACTTCTCCTTCCAGCAATGGCGCAGGTACTCCCTTTGCCGTTGTTCTGCCGCATTATCGCCGGGATTATAGAGCTGCAGCCCGGCTACCTGGTCGGGCATAAATTCCTGCGCTGCAAAATTGCCGGGGTAATCGTGGGCATATTTATAATTATCGCCGTAACCGATTTCTTTCATCAGTTTGGTCGGTGCATTACGGATATGCAGCGGTACCGGCAGGTCACCCGTTTGCTTCACCAGGGCCTGTGCATCGTTGATGGCCATATAAGCCGCATTGCTCTTTACCGACGAGGCCAGGTAGGTAACGGCTTGCGACAGGATGATCCGGCACTCGGGGTAACCGATCATCTCTACGGCCTGGAAGCAGGAGGTAGCCAGCAACAGGGCGTTGGGATTGGCATTGCCGATGTCTTCGCTGGCAAGGATCAGCAACCTGCGGGCGATAAACTTAGGGTCTTCGCCGCCTTCGATCATACGGGCCAGGTAGTATACGGCGGCATTGGGATCGCTGCCCCTGATGGATTTGATAAAAGCCGAGATAATATCGTAATGCTGTTCGCCGCTCTTATCGTACAGGGCCATCTTGCGTTGTACGATCTGTTGTACCTTGTTGTTGGTAATATCGCGCTGGTGGGCGGGCAGGCTTTGTACCACCAGCTCCAGCAGGTTGAGTATGCGGCGGCCGTCGCCCCCGCTCAGCTGGATCAGCGCTTCCCATTCTTTCATCGTCACGCCTTGGTTCCTGAGCCATTCGTCCTGTTCCAGTGCCCGGTTCACGATCTGTTTCAGATCGTCGGCCGTAAAGGCTTCGAGTATATATACCTGGCAGCGGCTCAGCAGGGCGCTGATCACTTCAAACGAAGGGTTCTCGGTCGTAGCGCCGATCAGGGTAATGATGCCTTTCTCCACCGCGCCCAGCAGGCTGTCCTGCTGCGCCTTATTGAACCGGTGTATCTCGTCGATAAACAGCACGGCCTTGCCCGCCTTACGCGATAACTCGATCACGCCGCGTACTTCCTTTACACCGCTTTCGATGGCGCTGAGCTGGAAGTAGGGCATGTCCATCTGGTGGGCTATAATCTGTGCCAGGGTGGTCTTACCGACGCCGGGCGGTCCCCAGAACAGCAGGGACTGGAGCTGGCGGTTTTCGATCATATTGCGCAATACCTTACCCGGTCCCACCAGGTGTTGCTGGCCTATAAACTCGTCGAGGTTCCGGGGACGCATGCGTTCCGCTAAGGGGATGTTATTATTTATTGCGGCGGACATGGTTATAAATTGTTTGTATTATTTTTGAAACGGCAATTGTATGCCCGTTTAAAAAATATCCGATGTTAAAAAAAATACTGGCGCTCTCCGCAGCCCTGCTTGGTCTGAATACCTTATCGCCTGCACAACAAAAAGAAGAGGCAAAGGTTTCGTACCGCGAGATAGGTTCTGTATTGCCGCCTATGCGTGTCATCAGCAGGGATAGTGTAGAATACCCGGCAGCAAGCTTTAAGGACGATCATAATTTTTTCCTTGTGCTTTTCAATCCCACCTGCGGCCACTGTATCCATATGGGGGTTGCGATAGGCGAACACGAATCCGACTTCAAAGATAATAAGGTATTGTTTCTGGCAGGCGGACAAATGCTGCCTTATCTCAAATCCTTTTTTGAACAGACCAAGCTCGGCGAGCATCCTGCCATCAAAGTGGGTATAGACAGCGCCCAGACCGTCGACCGCTTATTTTCCTATAAAATGCTGCCCCAGATCAATATCTACGATAAGCACCGGGTGCTGATCAAGAGTTTTTACGGCGATACGCCGCTCGATTCCCTGCGGAAATACGCGCACTAAGCGCTGAAGATAAACAATGCCCGGAGCCATCAGGTTCCGGGCATTTTCGTTTGCGTGCTATAAATGCCGGAGGTAGTACAGGAGGGTCTCGCCCACGGCCTGTAAGGTGTGTTTGTCGATCACTGACATGTTATCGCGGTGCGTATGCCAGTGTTCCGGGAAACCCGTTTCCGAATGCCGGGGCAGGTGGATCATGTCGATCGTGGGTATATGCCGTATGGTATTGACTGGTACATGATCGTCGGTAATATAACCTTCTTTCTCCGTGGGGAAATAGGCGCTATGACCGGCTGCCGCTGCGGCCTGCCATACGGCATCCACTACCGGGCTCGCGTATTGCCGGGAGAAGCCTTCCATGGGGAAACGGGCCTTGCTGCCGCCCACCATATCGAGCAGAATACCGGCTTCGGCCGTATAACCGGCCACATGCGGGTTATGGCACCAGTATTGTGTGCCCAGGGCGTATGAGGCGTCCTGCCATTCATCTTTACCATAGTCCTCCACATCGGCAAGCAGGATATCGACGCCCACGGTGCCGCGGCCCGGGGCGCTGTTTTGCAATACCCGTGCCAGTTCGAGCAGTACGGCCGTACCGCTGGCGCCGTCATCGGCGCCGTCTATGGCCTGTTTCTTTTTTTTACGGTCCCGGTCGGCCCAGGGGCGCGAGTCCCAGTGGGCCAGCAGCAGGATGCGGCGTGTGGCCGCGGGGTTGATAACGCCTACCAGGTTGATACAACGCAGGCTGGTAGCGCCATCGCCGGCGGTAACGGTAACCTGTTGCCGGTACACGGTATCGCAATACTGTGCCAGCTTTTGCCCGAGCCAGGCTGCGCAGGCCAGTTGCGCCGGGCTATTGGGCACCCTTGGGCCAAAGGCCACCTGGCGCGCCGTAAAGGCGTAGGCCGAGTCGGCATTAAAGCCGTTGCCACCTGTCGTTTGCCGGCCATAAGCAATGCCCGTCAGCAACAGGGAAAACAGCCCGGAGATCAGTATTCTTTTCATGATAAAACCGGCAGGACACAGGCGCCCGCCGGCGGCAAGGTAAAACAAATGCCGGACAGGCCCCTGCAATATTTGCACGGGGTGATTAATAAACAAAAACAGGCAATAAAAAAACTCAAATTTCTTGGATTTTACCCGGGAGCTTTCTTTATTTTTGCCCTTTCGCATTAAAAATCCAACATGGTTGACGTATTAATTGGCTTGCAATGGGGTGATGAGGGAAAGGGTAAAATCGTAGACTACCTGGCTGCTCATTATGATATTATCGCCCGTTTTCAGGGTGGCCCGAACGCCGGACATACTTTGTATGTAAACGGATCGAAAGTAGTATTAAGAACCATACCTTCCGGTGTGTTTCATGAAAAAACACTGAACCTTATCGGTAACGGTGTCGTAATCGACCCGGTTACTTTACAGGAAGAAATAGAAGGGTTGAAAAAGCTGGGCGTAGCCCTGGAGCACAACCTCTTCATCTCTCATAAAGCCCACCTGATCCTGCCAACGCACCGTGCGCTGGATGCTGCGTCAGAGCATGCAAAAGGCAAAGAGAAAATCGGTTCTACGCTGAAAGGTATCGGTCCGGCCTATATGGATAAAACCGGCCGTAACGGCCTCAGGGTAGGCGATATACTGGCGCCAAACTGGGAAGAACGTTACGAGCGCCTGAAAGGCAAGCATCTCGATATGCTGCGTCTTTATGATGAAGTGCCCGACTGGCAAAGCTGGGAGGCAGCCTTCTTCGAAGCGGTGGCTTACCTGCGTACGCTCAATATCGTTAACGGCGAATACTGGCTGAACAATCATTTGCAACAGGGTAAAAAAGTACTGGCCGAAGGCGCCCAGGGCAGTATGCTCGATGTGGACTACGGTACCTATCCTTTTGTAACCTCTTCCAATACCATCTCGGCCGGCGTATGTACCGGCCTGGGTGTAGCGCCGTCCAAAATCGGCGAAGTATACGGTATTACCAAGGCATATTGCACCCGTGTAGGCGGCGGCCCGTTCCCTACCGAACTGCACGACGAAACAGGCGAACGCCTGCGTGCTGCCGGTCATGAATTCGGGGCTGTTACCAAACGTCCGCGCCGTTGCGGATGGATGGACCTGGTAGCTCTGCGTTACGTATCGATGCTGAGCGGCGTTACCCGTCTTATCGTAACCAAGGCCGATGTACTGGATGAGTTTGAAGAGATTAAAGTCGCTTCGGCTTACCAGATCGATGGTCAGCAAACCGAAGAATTCCCGTTTGATATATGCGACAGGGATATAGCGCCGGTATACGAGTCGTTCGCCGGTTGGGAAACCAGTATCAGCACCTGCACCTCGCATGAACAACTGCCGGAATCTTTTAAAAGTTATTGTAGATTTGTAGAAGAATACCTGAAGATCCGTATCCAGTTTATTTCCAACGGAACCGGCCGGGATCAGCTTTTGGCACTGTTTTAAGCGGGCAAAATTTATTTTCCGATAATTTTCCCAAAAAGATTTTGTCAAATCAAAAAACAATTAAAAATTTACATCGAAAATTATACAACCAGCAAATAATAGTTCGTGTGCTATGAAATCCAATTCAGAAAAAAAGACAGCGGCGAAAAAGGCCGCTCCGGCAAAAAAAAGCGCTGCGCCTAAAAAAGATAGCAAAGCAAAAGGCGTTGAATCAGAGGACGATGATGATAATGATGAGTTATTTGACGATGAAACACCCAAGAAAAAAGTAGCTGCTGCAAAGGCTTCTCCCAAAAAGTCAAAAGCAGATGACGATGATGATGACGACGACGATGACGAGGATGATGACTTTGACGAGGATGATGATTTCAAAGAGGTTGATGATTTCGCTGACGAAGACCCGGACTTTGAAGAATTCGATATCCCGAAATCAAAGAAAACCAGCTCCGGTAGCGGCGCAGGTAAAAAGAAAGCGGGAGACGATGACCTGGACGATGACTTCAGCGACCTCGGTTTCTTTAACGATGGTGGTGGCTTTGACGATGACGACGATGACGATTACTAATTGATCGAACTTAATGACAATACGAAATTCTGTATCTTATTCTTTTCCCGGAGAAGAATTGGCAGTAATAAAAACAAAAATGCTGAATTGGCTCCGCCCTTTCAGCATTTTTGCTTATCTGGACAATAACCAATACCAGCATGGTCCCAACCGCTTTGAATTGCTGGTAGCTGCCGGCGCTGCTGGGAGCAATATCCCCTTCGGCGAAGCCGGCGGCGACTGGTTATTCGGACACCTGGAATACGATTTTAAAAACCAGGTCGAACCCCGGCTGACCAGCCGGCACCAGGCCCGGCAAGGCTTTGAAGAACAGTTCTTTTTTAAGCCCGTACATGTGGCTTATATCCCTTACGGTACCCATACCCTGGTGGTGGAAAGCCTGGATGCCGCTCCGGAAGCCATCCTGGAGGCCATACTTGGCCAGGAGGCTGTAATTGAAGGCCCCGCTCCGGCAGGCGTATCCTGGCAATACCGTTTTACCAAAGAAGCGTATATCGATGCCGTAGAGCAGGTGCGCGGGCATATCGTCGAAGGCGACTGTTATGAACTTAACCTCTGTACCGAAGCCTATGCTACAGCCGCTACGATCGATCCCTGGCTCACCTTTCACCGGCTCAACCGCCTGAATCCTGCTCCCTTTGCGGCGTTTTACCGTACCCACGATGCCTTCCTGGTTTGCGCCAGCCCCGAACGTTTCCTGTTTAAAGCCGGCGACGAACTGGTATCGCAACCGATAAAGGGCACAGCCCGCAGAAGCAGCGATCCGGCAACAGACGAACGGCTGAAAACGGCCCTGTACAACGATGAGAAAGAACGGGCAGAAAACGTAATGATCGTAGACCTGGTGCGCAACGACCTGGCACGCAGCTGCAGGACGGGCAGTGTTAGCGTGCCCGAGCTGTTTGGTATCTATTCGTTTCCACAGGTGCACCAGCTTATCTCTACGGTAAGCGGCCTTTTAAAAGA
The DNA here is from genome assembly GCF_003014535.1 of Taibaiella chishuiensis. GTDB lineage: Bacteria > Bacteroidota > Bacteroidia > Chitinophagales > Chitinophagaceae > Taibaiella > Taibaiella chishuiensis. The sequence continues at coordinate 154,854 of NZ_PYGD01000012.1, forward strand.
AACCGTTACCCCCGAACAGGCCATACGGCATGCCTTTCCTATGGGCAGTATGACCGGCGCCCCCAAGGTAATGGTAATGGAGCTGATCGAACAGTACGAGCGATCGCGGCGCGGCCTGTATGCCGGTACCCTGGGTTATAGCAGCCCCGGCGGCGATTTTGATTTTAATGTCGTGATCCGCAGTTTATTTTACAACAGTGCTACCGGTTACCTCTCGTACCAGACAGGCGGTGCCATTACCTACGATAGCGTGGCTGCGGCAGAGTGGGAAGAAGTAAGGCTGAAAGCCCGGGCCATGGAACAGGTATTTCTTCAGGCCGGCTAGGGGAATACCGGATTTCAGGTTACCTTTGCATGTTGCCCGTAAGGGCATAATTTAAATAACACAAACGACAATGAACTCCCAGGTAAAAACAATATTACTGACCGTACTTACCCTTTCCGTGCTGACGATTGCACTGGTGGAAATAAGCGGTGTAAGCCAGCGTGCCCTGTTCAATAAATACGGCATCGGCACCCAGTCAGGACATAGTACGGAACTTGATGAACGCAACGAGCGGGAAGCCAAAGTGAAAGAGATGCCCAAAACCAAAATGGTCATCCCGGAAGATAAATTCAACTTCGGTAAAATAAAAGAAGGTGAGAAAGTACGCCACGCTTTCAAATTCAAAAACCTGGGCGATAACCCGCTGATGATCTCCGACGCGATCGTTTCCTGTGGTTGCACCGTACCTTCCTTTTCCAAAGACCCGATCCTGCCGGGTGGCGAAGGCGAGATCCTGGTCGAGTTTAACTCGGCCGGCAGGAAAGGACATCAGCAAAAAAATGTACTGATCGTTTCCAACGCGGACCGCGAAAAGATCTCTGTTTCCTTCGAAGCAGAGGTAGAATAAAATTATCCGCAGTACCTCAACTCAAAAACAGTACCGATGGCCCAGACAACTGTACCCGCTATGCCACAGCACAGTAATGTAGTCCAGAAATATCTTTCCCTGGTAAAGTTCAGTCATACCGTCTTTGCCCTGCCTTTTGCGCTTATCGGCTTTACGCTCGCCGTTGCCTACGACCACCAGACCTTTCGTTGGTCGTTGCTGGGGCTGATGCTGCTCTGCATGGTATTTGCACGAAGCGCAGCTATGGCTTTTAACCGCTACCTCGACCGCAGGTTCGATGCGTTGAACCCGCGTACGGCACAGCGCGAAATACCCGCCGGCGCTATCAAACCGCAACATGCGCTTATCTTTACGATCGTATGCTGTGTATTGTTCGTGTTGACCACGGCATTGATCAATCCTCTTTGCCTGTACCTGTCGCCCATAGCCCTGTTCGTGATCCTGTTCTACAGTTTTACCAAAAGGTTTACTGCTTTATGCCACCTGGTATTGGGTGTGGGCCTGGCCCTGGCGCCCATTGGCGCTTACCTGGCCGTTACCGGTTATTTCGATTTTCTGCCCCTGTTCTTTTCCTTTACCGTACTGACCTGGGTATCGGGCTTCGATATCATCTATGCTCTCCAGGACCAGGATTTCGATAAAGGACAAAAGCTGCATTCCATTCCTGCCGCACTGGGTACGCGCAACGCCCTGCGGGTATCCAATGCCCTGCATTTCTTTTCGGCCCTATTCGTGATCGGCGCGGGTATCTTTGCTCAGTTCGGCATATTGTACTGGATCGGTACCGCCGTATTTACGGGCCTGCTTATCTACCAGCATATCCTGGTAAAACCCAACGACCTCAGCAAAGTCAATATGGCCTTTGCCAATACCAATGGTATTGCCAGTATCGTGTTCGCAATATTTACCATCCTGGAACTTGTGCTCTGAGTAGTGCCTTGAAGCAAGGATAGCTATATGATATACGCCCCGGATCGCCGCCCTGATGGCTGATCCGGGGCTTTTTCATGCCCCTTTGCCGCAGTGTGGAAACCGCTACCGGGAGCGGTATCCCGGGTAGTGGTGAAATAATTGACAGCGGTTATCAATAAAAAACGGCAGGTTGTCAATCGTGTATGGATATGCAACACAAAAGCGTTACTTTCAACCTGCCCCATTTACCTGAACTACAAAAGATAAACGATGAAGCTGAAAGCGCTGCTCGCCGGCATATTGTGCTGTGCCCTCTCTTTGACAGGTTATGGACAACCTGATGCATGTTATATCCCCGGTCTCCTGTATGTGAAAATGAAGGACGATGCCGGGTATCGCCTGGACAACCGGCAATTGATCCCGCTCAGGAAGCAGGACGAAAGTGTGCTGAACGACCTGGCGGTACTGGGTACCTGGAACAGGTTGCATGCCCCCTCCAACGAAAAATTAGCGGCCTGGCGCAGGGAAGCGCAAACCCGTTTGCAACAAAGGCTCCCGGATATCAGCATGGAATTTTGCTTCCGCTTAAACCGGCCCGAAGACCGGGACCAAGCCAGGGAGCTGCTGCAAAAACTCAGCGATGCCGAAGAAGTATTGAAGATGCCGGTACCCATATCTGCGCCGCTCCCGGCCGATTTTACGCCCCAGCAGTTGTACTGGCAGACCGTAGAAACGGGAATCAACGCGGATAGTGTTTACCTGGTTTTCCAGAATAAAGGCGCCGGTATAAAAGTCTGCGATATAGAATATGATTTCAACGCAGCGCATGCCGATCTGCCGGCCGTAACCCTGATCGGATCGCCGCCCGGTCAGGGCAGCGGGAATAGCAATCATGGCACTGCCGTGCTGGGCCAGATCGTATCGCTGGACAATGGCTGGGGCACCACGGGTATTGCCCCCGATTGCAAGGCTTATTTTTCGGCGGTCTTTACCGCCGACAACGGTTTCTATAATCTTGCCGGCGCTATCACCCGTACTTTTGATGTGCTGGGTCCCGGCGATGTATTGCTGCTGGAGCAGCAGATGGCCGGGCCCAATACCGATTATACCTATTTGCAATCGCAGGGCGGCCTGGTGCCTGTAGAATGGAGCAGGCCTATATACAATGCTATTAAGTATGCCGTGGGTATGGGTATCATCGTGGTAGAGGCGGCCGGTAATGGCCGGCAAGACCTGGATGACCGTGTCTATAAGACCGGCAATGGCGACCATCATCCCTTTATACCCGCCAATACCTCCGGGGCGATCATCGTGGGGGCGGGTGGCGTTGGTGGCCGGGCTGAACCGAGGTCGCGTCTTGCATTCTCCAATTACGGTTCGCGTGTAGACCTGCAGGGCAACGGTGAACTGATAACCACGACGGGCTACGGCGACCTGTATGATGCGGAGGGCGAAAATTATCATTACACCAGCGTCTTCAGTGGCACATCCGGTGCATCGCCCATCGTAACGTCTGCCGTTGCGCTTTTGCAATCGGTATATAAGAGCCGCAACAATGGCGCCGTATTGGCGCCGGCTGATGTGCTGTCGATCTTGAAGAGTACGGGGAAACCCCAGCTGGCCGGGGCTGCGCCGGTTGCTGAGCATATAGGTCCTTTGCCCGATGTCTATGCCGCTATTAAAAAAGTGCTGGACCGCACTACGGCCTTGCCATCGGTACCCGGGCAACCGGTAAGCGCTATTTTCCCCAACCCCGGCACGGGCAGGTTCCGTCTGTTGTATCCGGGTATGTTGAAAGAAGCGCTGACGGTACAGGTAAGCAATGTAAGTGGTAATACCGTAGGGCGCTATACCATAGCCAGGGGGAGCAATGCCGCGCTGGATATCGATTTGAGGGATCAGCCTGCCGGTGTTTATTTTGTACGCCTCACCAATGCTACGATCAACGAGGTGCAACGCCTGGTATTGGCCCGATAAACGTTTTACATCCAGGATCCTGAAAGCGACATCGACAGCAAACTGTGCGTACATGACCCGGAATGGTAGGATGAATACCGTGTATTGACAATGTGTACAAAGTTTATTTTTCTTAATATTATTTAAAAAAATAGTAACTGCTTTACCTTGTAAGTTGTTTATCGCACGTTAATAGGAATCATATGAAAAATGGTATAGTTGTTTTGCTTTGTTGCTGTTTCCTGTCGCTGGTGGGGTACAGCCAACCGGACCGCTACTATGCGGCGGATATGCTGTATGTAAAAATGAAAGACGATGCCGGTTATCAAATAAAAGATAAACGCCTGGTCAACAAAAACGGGCAGGCGGTTGCAACCGGGGAATTGGATGCGCTTGGTTTTTGGAGCCGGGTGCACCAGGTCAGCGATGCTAAACTGGAAACCTGGCGCAGGACCGCGGAAAAGAAACTCGGCCAGTCCCTGCCGGATTCCCGTATGGAGTTTTACTTTCATTTGCCCCTTGCCGGAAACCTGGATAAGGCCCGCGCTTTGCTGCGCCGCTTACAGGATGCCGCAGAAGTATTACAGGTGCCGCTGCCTGCGCAATTGCCCCTTCCTCCTGATTTTACCAGTCAACAACGCTACGACAAAGATGCAGCCGTCGGCATCGGGGCCGACAGCGTAAGGATCAGGTACGGGAACAGGGGCGCCGGGATTAAATTCTGTGATCTTGAATTTGCATTCAATGCCACACATGGCGATCTGCCCGCGGTTACTATTATAGGAGGCGCTCCTTTAGACCCCAACGGAGGTGGTGGAGAAGACCACGGGACCGCCGTATTGGGTTCCGTCATCTCGAAGGATAATAACTGGGGTATTACGGGCATTGCCCCGGATTGCAGTCCTTATTTCTCGGCGGCTTATACGCCCCAGGGCTATAACCCTGTAGGAGCGATTACCAATGCCATAGATTCGCTTGCCGCGGGCGATGTATTGTTGCTGGAACAGCAGATACCAGGTCCTAACGTCGATACGGTAACTCCCGAAACACAAAGAGGCTTAGTGCCGCTGGAATGGTACCGGCCGGCATATAATGCCATCAGGCTGGCTTCCGGTAAAGGTATTGTCGTGGTAGAGGCGGCGGGTAATGGCGATGAGAACCTGGACGCCCCGGTATACAGTACCGGCAACGGCGGGCATCATCCTTTCCTGGCGGCGAATAATTCCGGCGCTATTGTCGTGGGGGCAGGCGGCGTGGGTGGCAATGCTGCCAACAGGTCCCGGCTTTACTTCTCTAACTACGGCTCCCGTGTGGATCTGCAGGGCAATGGCGAAGAGGTAACGACTACCGGTTATGGAGACCTGTATAATACCGAAGGCGCTAACTATCATTATACCGCTAATTTTGGCGGTACATCCAGTGCATCGCCCATTGTATCCGGTGCGGTTATTCTTTTACAATCGGCCTACAAAAGCCGTAACAACGGTGCTGTATTAACACCGGCGAACGTCCTGTCGATCCTGAGGACTACCGGGAAGCCCCAATTACCGGGTATAGCGCCTGTTTCCGAAAACATAGGCCCCTTGCCCGATGTATACGCTGCTATAAGGCAAGCCGTGGGCCCTCCTACTGCCTTGCCTTCAGTACCCGGGCGGTCGTTAAGCACCATTGCCCCTAACCCCGGCACTGGCAGGTTCCGGCTGGTATATCCCGGTATCTTGACCGAGGCATTGACGGTACAGGTAAGCAATGTAAGCGGTAATACCGTAAGGCGTTATACCATAGCCAGGGGTAGCAATACTGCGCTGGATATCGATCTCAGGGATCAGCCTGCGGGCCTTTATTTTGTACGTCTGACCAACGGGACAATCAACGAGGTACAACGCCTGGTATTGACCCCTTAGGCCCATCGTGATAAAGAACAGGATAACCGGTATGCAACGCGGTATATAAACAGGGGATCATTATCTTTGACAGAAATTACCGGATTAAAAAAACGCCCGTTCTGTACCCTTGCTGCTTTCCCTTTTAGAACAATACTGGCATTATACTTCCTTCCGGCCCCTGCAGGAGGAGATCATCTCCGCTGTAATGGCCGGCAGGGATACCTTTGCCCTGCTACCTACCGGTGGCGGCAAGTCTGTATGTTACCAATTGCCTGCACTGGCCCGCGATGGTTTTGCTATCGTAGTGAGCCCGCTCATTGCGCTGATGCAGGACCAGGTAATGCAATTGCAGCGCCGCGGTATCAGTGCCGCATTCCTGCATTCGGGTATGAATGCCCGGCAGATCAGCGATACGCTGGAACGGGCTGCAGACAACCAGTACAAATTGTTGTACGTGTCGCCGGAGCGTCTCCAGACCGATGTTTTCCGCGAGTACGCCGGCGCTTTTCAGCTCAACCTGATCGCGGTAGACGAGGCGCATTGTATTTCGCAATGGGGCCACGATTTCAGGCCTGCTTACCTGAAGATCGATACCCTGCGGGCTTTCGCACCCGGGGTGCCGGTACTGGCGCTTACGGCATCGGCCAACGAACAGGTGCAGCAGGATATCATCCAACAACTCAAGTTGCAGCAGCCGGCCCTGTTTAAACAGAGCGTGGTGCGCGACAATCTTTTTTATACGATACGGTATACCGAAAATAAACCGGTGGATACGGTACGCGCTTTCGAAGCCATAAAGGGCAGCGGCGTGCTGTATTGCCGCAGTCGCAAACGTTGTGTGGAAACGGCTTTGCAGCTGAAAGAAGAAGGACTGGATGCGCTCGTATACCATGCCGGTATGGAACGCACCGCACGCGAGGCCGCACAACAGAGCTGGACGGCAAGTCATAGCCAGATCATGAGTGCCACTACCGCTTTCGGTATGGGTATCGATAAGCCGGATGTGCGGATCGTGGCGCACTACGATGTGCCCGAACATATCGAAGCCTATTACCAGGAAGCAGGCAGGGCCGGCCGCGACGGCAATAAGGCGCATGCCGTACTGTTTTACAACCATCGCGATATCGTAAGGTTGCAGGAGTCGACTGCAATCAGCTATCCGCCCGATGCGTTTATCCGTAAGGTATACCAGATGGTGGGCGATTATCTGCAAATGCCCGTGGGATCCGGTTTTGAAGAGTTGCAACCCTTCGATGCACTGCAGTTTGCACATAACTTCAAGCTTGATGTATTGCCAGCCTTCAGCGCCATCCGCCTGTTGGAGCGCGAAGGTTTCTGGCAATGGATCGAACAGGCCAATACCCGCACCCAGGTACAGTTTACCACCGACAGGCCGACGCTCGATTACCTGGCGCGTAACGAGCCCAAACTGGCTTATGTAACCACGGGCCTGTTGCGGTTATACGGCAGTATATTTCACTTCCCGGCTTATATTAACGAATTTGACCTGGCCCGCATCCTGAAAGTGGATAAAGCGGCGCTGGACCAGGCTTTGCAGCGCCTCGACACCCTGGGTATTATCGATTACCGGCCGGGGCTTGCAGGCGGCGCACTGTATTGGCAGCACAACCGCATGACGCCGCACCAGCTGTTGCTGAACAGCGCCCGTATTGACCGGCTGCGTAAAGCCCACGAGGAGCGCACAGAGCAGATGATCCGTTATATACAAACGGAAGACGTATGCCGCAATATACTGCTGGCGCGGTATTTCGGCGAGCAAACCGCGAAAGAATGCGGCGGATGTGATGTGTGCAGGCGGAAGGCAAAGAAAGATAACGTACCTTCAGACCCCCTTAAGGAAAAACTGCTGGCCCTTATCCGGAAGGAACAACAGGTTTCGGTAGCGGCGCTGACCGCCGCTTTCCCCGACCTGGAACAGGATCGCCTGATCGCGTATATCCGCCAGTTGAGCGATGAACATCTTTGCCGCGTTTATCCAACAGGAATTATATTTGCAAGCTGAGCCTGCCCAGCCGGCTTTTATAAAACGAGGACTATGATTATAGGTGTAGCAGGGCCTTACTCCGCAGCCACAGCAGCGGAGCGGCAACATAACCTGGACCGTATGAACCAGGCAGCGGCGCAATTGCTTGCCAAAGGACATATCCCGCTGATCGGTGTTAATGCAGCCTTGCCGGTAGTAGCGCAGGCTGCGGGCATAGATACCTATAAAGCCGTTATGGACATATCCATGGCAGTGATCGACCGTTGCGAAGCATTGCTGCTGTTGGCCGAAAGCCCGGGCGCCAACCGGGAACGCGACCTGGTGGCGGGCAAAGGGCTACCGGTCTTTAACCATATTGATGAAATAGATGCGGCGCTGTAAGCCGCTACCAGTGCGTATTTTACGCATCCCTGCGAGGATGCATGATAAAAGAGAACCATGATTAAGTTTGCGATAATAGGATTTGGCCATATCGGCCGCAGGCATGCAGAGCATATCAGGAACAATAAAGCGACCCAACTGGTTGCGATCTGCGATATCAACACCGATATCGTCGATGAATTGCCGGATAAAGAAATTTCTTTTTACCCCAACGTGGAAGACCTGCTTTCGGCCACCACAGCCGATGTGATCTGTATCTGTACTCCCAACTATCTACATGCTGCGCATACCGTGGCCGCGCTGAACGCCGGCAAACATGTGGTGGTGGAGAAACCGATGGCGATGAGCACAGCCGAGTCGGACGAAATGATCGAGGCTGCGCAGCGCAACGACCGTATCATTTTTGCAGTAAAGCAAAACCGTTATAACCCGCCGGTGGCCGCAGTTAAAGACCTGATCGCTTCCGGCAGGCTGGGCCGTGTGTTTATGATGCAGGTAAACTGCTTCTGGAACCGGGGCGCCGCTTATTATGCACAAAGCGACTGGCGCGGTAAGAAAGCCAAAGATGGTGGTTGCCTGTATACCCAGTTCAGCCACTTTATCGATATCCTGTATTACCTCAATGGCCCGGTTACAGAGGCCTCGGGCAGGATTGCCAATTTTGCGCACCAATCCAATACCGAATTTGAAGATAGCGGCAGCTTCGTAATGAAAGCTGCAAACGGCGCCATCATCAATTTTAATTTCTCGACCTGTGCCTATGAGAAAAACATGGAAGGCTCCATTACGATCCTGGCCGAGAACGGGACACTTAAGATAGGCGGACAATACCTGAATACCCTCGAATACCAGTGTATCGCCGGCGAAGAGCTGCCCCAGATCAATATCGTAGCAAAGGAGAATGACTATGGCCTGTACAAGGGGTCGATGAGCAACCACGACAAAGTAATCCAGAATGTGGTGGATGTATTGCATCATAACCAACCCGTGATGACCGGCGCCGAAGAGGGCAGGGAAGTGGTAAAGATTATCGAAATGATGTACGCCGCCGTTGAGGAGTAAGACTGTCATCCTGAGCGCAGCGAAGGAGCTCCTTTTTCTAGTATCAGGTATCAAGTCTCAAGTAGCAAAAGGACGATTGTCATCCTGCGCGTAGCGAAGGAGCTCCTTTTTTAGTATCAGGTATCAAGTATCAAGCGGAAGGCTGTCATCCTGAGCATCGCGAAGGAGCTTATACGTTAGCCGGCTTTATCAGCGTGTAAAGCATCAAGCACCAGGGGAAAGCCTGTCTCCTGAGCGCAGCGAAGAATCTCCTTTTTTTAGTATCTGGTATCAAGTAGCAAGTACCAAGAGGACGATTGTCATCCTGAGCATCGCGAAGGATCTCATCCGTTAGCCGGCTTTATCAGCGTGTAAAACATCAAGCACCAGGAGAAAGCCTGTCATCCTGAGCGCAGCGAAGGAGCTCATCAATTAGCCGGCTTTACCGGAGTGATACTAAAAAAGACAGGCGTCATTGACGCCTGTCTTTTTTATAAGTTGTTTGCTATCCTCAGATCTTCATCGCATCCATGATCCTTTCCAGGTCTTCATCGCTGTAGAACTCGATCTGGATCGAACCTTTACCGTTTTTCTTACGGCTCAGCGATACACGGGTGGCGAAATGGGAGGCCATATTATCTTCGATACGTTTGTAGGCCGGTGGCAGTTTGGGAATAACCGGGGCATTTTTGTCCAGCGGTTTCTTTTCCTGTATCATGTTTTTGACCAGTTGTTCCACCTGGCGCACAGAAAGGCCTTTCTGGATCACTTCGCGGTGTACGTACAACTGCTCGTCCACATTTTCGAGGCTTATGATGGCGCGGGCATGACCCATGCTCAGCTGTCCGTCGCGTACCGATTTCTGGATATCGGGCGGCAGTTTCAGCAGGCGCAGGTAATTGGTTACCGTGCTGCGTTCTTTCTTCATGCGTTCTGCCACCTGTTCCTGGGTCAGGGTACATTCGTCCATCAGTCTTTTATAACTGAGCGCGATCTCCATGGCATTCAGGTTTTCGCGTTGCAGGTTTTCCAGCAGGGCCAGCTCCAGCAGTTCCTGGTCGTCTACAGTACGGATATACGCCGGTATATCTTTCAGTCCGGCCATTTTGGAAGCACGGAAACGGCGTTCGCCCGATATCAGCCGGTATTTGCCATTTGCCATTTTGGCTACGGTTATCGGCTGTATGATATCGTGCAGGGCAATACTTTCCGACAGCTCTTTCAAAGCCTGCTCGTCAAAATCGTGGCGGGGCTGCTTGGGGTTTACTTCGATCTGGTCTACGGGAATACGTCCTCCCACGGCTACCGTGGCAGAAGCCGGTTTGGCTGCCGCCGGAACCGCTTCTGAAGTAGCTTTCAGCTCTTCGTCAATATTATTAAGCAGGGCTTTGATGCCCAGGCCCAATGCTTTTTTCTTATTGTTGGAATTTGTCATGTTCGCGTTTTCTTTCACTTTCTCGTCGGTATTAGTTGCTTGTACCATGCTCGTCCGGTTCGAATATTTTATCCTCGTTTTTAATTTTGGTCAGGTTGTTCTTCTGCAGGATCTCTTTGGCCAGGTTCAGGTAGTTTACGGAACCTGTACTGTCGGTATCGTACATCAGTACAGGCTTGCCGAAGCTGGGCGCTTCGCCCAGGCGGGTGTTGCGGTGAATGATGGTATTGAATACCATATCTTCAAAGTGATTCTTGATCTCTTCTACCACCTGGTTACTCAGGCGCAGGCGGCCATCGTACATCGTCATCAGGATACCTTCGATCTGGAGCTCGGTATTGATGCGGGTTTGCACGATCTTGATCGTATTCAGCAGTTTGCCTAAACCTTCCAGGGCGAAGTATTCGCACTGTACCGGGATCACTACCGAGTCGGCGGCAGTAAGCGCATTTACGGTAATGAGGCCGAGCGAGGGGGAGCAATCGATAATGATAAAATCGAAATTCTTTTTCTCTGCTTCGAGCGCCAGTTTCATCACGTGTTCGCGGTTCGGATGATTGATCAGCTCGATCTCCGCACCCACGAGGTCGAGGTGCGAGGGCAGCAGGTACAGGTTAGGCGTCTCTGTTTCCAGCATGGCCTGCGATACGGGCATCTCGTTTACGATGCAGTCGTAAAGGCTTACCTGGATATTCTTCAGATCAAAACCGTTTCCCGTCGTACTGTTTGCCTGCGGATCCGCATCTACAAGCAGTGTCTTATATTCCAGGACGGCAAGGCTCGCAGCAAGATTGATTGCTGTCGTTGTTTTGCCTACGCCACCTTTTTGATTCGCTATCGCTATTATCTTTGCCATCTTATCTTGATATCAGGTGTCCCGCCTGTTGGGTGCGGGACTGATTGTGATTTTGTTGTTGCTCGCCAGGGACAATGCCCCTGGTACTACAGTTCTATCGTCGCGCCTATTTCGGGCAGGATCAGTTCTTTGCCGGCATCTTTAAATACCTGTTGCGCCTTGTTCTTATCGATCACGATATACCCGAAGGTATCGAAGTGAATGCCTACAACTTTGTTACACTGTACGAAATCGGCAGCGATAACCGCTTCTTCCGCATCCATAGTAAAGTTGCCGCCCACGGGCATAATAGCCACATCCAGTTTGGCATAACGCGGTATCAGTTGCATATCCATGGTCAGGCAGGTATCGCCCGAATAGTAAAAATTAATGCTGTCGGTTTTGATCACAAAACCGCCGGGATTACCGCCGTAGCTGCCATCGGGCAAACCACTGCTGTGCGCTGCAGGCACATAATGCACCTTACCGAAATCAAACTGGCGGGCGCCGAAGTTCATCGGGTGAACCTTATCATAACCCTGCTGTTGAACCCAGGTCGTAATTTCAGCGTTGGATACCACGGTAGCGCCGGTATTACGGGCAATCGCCATCAGGTCGGCAACATGGTCGCCGTGCCCGTGGGATACCAGGATGTAATCCGCTTCTATTGTATTGATATCGATATCTTTAGCCAGCTCGTTGCCGGTAATGAATGGATCAAACAGTAATTTTTTGCCTGATACCTCAACGGCAAAACAGGCATGGCCATAAAACGTGAACTTCATCGGTATACCGGTATGGTTGTTTGCTTGGTTCGAAATAGAATAAAAAGGTACGAAGACCTGCTACAAAAATACGCTCTAAGAATGACTTTTTGGTTGATTGTGGATAAATTACAATTTTCCCCGATGGCAATTCAAGTAAAATCCTTTGTGAAATTGCGCTATTGATAGTAACATTGCAGCAGATTTGATGGATATATTATGGAAATATAGCAGGGGTTTGATTGTGGAAAACGCCTTTTGTTAGCTACCGGAGTACCCGTCGTAAACATATTTTTGAATATACATATGAAAAAAGCCTACATTTTTCCCGGTCAGGGCGCCCAGTTTCACGGAATGGGTCAAGCGTTATACGAATCTGATAAAAAAGCCAAAGACCTGTTCGAACAGGCCAATGAAATTCTCGGGTTCCGTATTTCCGACATTATGTTTTCCGGAACGGAAGAAGAGCTGAAGCAGACCAAAGTAACGCAACCTGCGGTATTCCTGCACTCTGTGATCGCTTATCTCGTGCAGCCCGACCTCGTGCCGGATATGACTGCGGGACACTCGCTGGGCGAATTTTCGGCACTGGTGGCTGCAGGCGCACTGAGCTTTGAAGATGGGCTTAAGCTGGTAGCCCGCCGTGCGGATGCCATGCAGAAGGCCTGCGAACTGAATCCTTCTACCATGGCCGCGATTCTTGGCCTGGAAGATGCCAAAGTGGAAGAAGTATGCGCTGGTATTACCGACGAAGTGGTGGTACCTGCCAACTACAACTGTCCTGGGCAGCTGGTTATTTCCGGCAGCATTGCCGGTATCGATAAGGCCTGCGAAGCCATGAAGGCGGCAGGCGCCAAACGTGCGCTGGTATTGCAGGTTGGTGGCGCGTTCCACTCACCGCTTATGGAACCTGCCCGTCAGGAACTGCAGGAGGCTATCGAACAAACGGAATTCCGCGAGCCGGTTTGTCCTGTTTACCAGAATGTAGACGCGAAACCTTATACCGACCCGGTAAAGATCAAAGAAAACCTGATCAACCAGCTTACTGCGCCGGTACGCTGGACGCAGACCATCCAGAACATGGTGGCCGACGAGGCGGCTAGCTTTACCGAATGTGGTCCGGGTAATGTGCTGCAGGGCCTGGTTAAAAAGATCAATAAAGAGTCCGTTACCGCCGGTATCAACTAAGCGGTACCTGTTCCAGGTAAAAAAAGTCCGTTGCTCCAGGGAGCAACGGACTTTTTTTATGTCAGGCAAAGCTGTTGCTTATTTATTGCGGGTCAGGTCGCGGAATACCTCTTCCAGCGACTGGCTGCTATTTTGCAGGCTCAGCAGGGCTATGTCCTGCTGCAGCGACCAGGCCATCAGCTCTTTGCGCAGCAGTTCGGGTTGCTGCGTCTGCAACTGCCAGCGGTTGTCGCCCAGCGCCAATGCGGCATTTACCTGCTTTAACTGCAACAGGCTTTGTTCGGGCACAGGTTTGTCGAATTCGACAATAAGGCCTGCCTGCTGTTGCTTGCCACTCTGGATATTGCCTATGGCGTCGTCGGCCACGAGGTTACCGTTATTGATAATGATTACCCGGCTGCACATGGCCTGCACTTCCTGCATGATGTGGGTCGATAACAGCACGGTTTTTTCGCGGCCCAGTTCTATAATCAGGTCGCGGATATCTACGATCTGGTTGGGGTCCAGGCCGCTGGTAGGTTCATCGAGGATCAGCACCTTAGGGTCGTGGATCATGGCCTGCGCCAGGCCTACACGCTGCTTGTATCCCTTGGACAGCGTACCGATCTTTTTCTTTACTTCTTTTTGCAGGCCGGTCCTGGCGATCATATCATCCACCCGGTTTTTTACCTTATCCAGCCGGTGTACGCCCGCGGCAAATTCGAGGTATTCCCTTACATACATATCGTAGTACAGGGGATTGCTTTCGGGCAGGTAACCCAGTTGCCGGCGTACGTCCATGGCCTGGGCGCTTACGTCGAAACCGCATACTTCGGCCTTGCCGGAGGTAGGGCTGATATAAGTGCTCAGCATTTTCATCGTCGTGGACTTGCCGGCGCCATTGGGCCCGAGAAAACCAACGACGGCGCCGCTGCCTATTTCAAAGGATATATTGTTTACTGCTGTTTGCTCGCCGAATACTTTGCTGAGGTGTGCTACTTTTATGGACATGTGTAAATGATCGTCGTATAGTTGAATGGACCGCTTCCTGTTTTACCGGATATCCTGGAATTTGCCCTGGGAGAGGTCCCCGGTTTCGAAACCTTTTTTAAACCAGTACATCCGTTGCTGGGAGGTACCATGGGTAAAGGCATCGGGTACAATATAACCCTGTGCTTCTTTTTGCAGTTTGTCGTCGCCGATCGCGTTGGCTGCGGTAAGTGCGGCTTCCAGGTCGCCGGGCTCGATCAGCCTGCGCGTACGGTTGGCATGGTAGGCCCATACGCCCGCCAGGAAATCGGCCTGGAGTTCCAGTTTAACGGATAACTTGTTGTAATCGGCTTCGCTCAGGCGTGCACGCTGGCGTTGTACCTGTTCCGATATGCCCATCAGGTTTTGTACATGATGCCCCACTTCGTGCGCTACGACATAGGCTACGGCAAAGTTGCCCGGCGCCCGGAATTTGGTCCGCAGTTCGTCGCAGAAAGAGAGGTCGATGTATACCCGCTGATCGGCAGGGCAGTAAAAGGGACCCATGGCCGACGAGGCGCCGCCACAGGCACTTTGCGTACTGGTTTCGAAAATGCGGAGCTTCGGTTTCTGGTATTGTTCGCCGTTGGCGGTAAACAGTTCCGTCCATACGTCTTCGGTACTGGCCAGCACTACGCTTACGAATTGCGCGGTGGAATCGTCGGGGCGCGGTTGACGCGGTCCATTCGTTTGCTCCGTAGCGGCTTGGTCGCCCTGTAAAAACGGCAACAGGGACGAGAGATCTTTGCCGGTAAGCAGGCCCAGCACCAGTACGATAATGGCGCCGATACCGCCGCCAATGGCTACTTTGCCACCGCCCGACATGCCCCGTTGATCTTCTACGTTATCGCTTTCGCGCTCGCCTCTCCAACGCATAACTCTATTGATTTTATTTGTTACAGATTATTTTTTATGCGGATGCAACAAAAATACAATACTAGTTCGTCAATTTATCATATTCTTTTTTGGAAATGATACGGTAACCTTCCGGTACGCGGAAAATGGTATTCCCTACCGGGCCGGGGGTAATGCGGCGCAGTTCGAAGTGAGTTACATACCCGTTGCTCATGGGCACGTCGAACAGGGCGGGAATGCCCTTCAGTTCCGGCATGCGTTCAAAGATCTCGGGATGGGGCAGTTCGTAGTCTTTGTGGTAAAAAAAGCGCATCGAGGTCCCGTCTTTGTATTTAAGCAGGGCTTCCTGCGCCTCCAGGTCGTTTACCTTTCGGGTATTGCCTGTGGTTTCCAGCTTTGCGCCATAATAAGCGCCGGCTTTGGCTTTCAGGCTTTTAAGATCGGTTTCTATCGCGTAGTTTATGGTATTCAGCGTTTGCAGGATGATATCTTTTTCGGTCGTGAAATTACCGATCCGGGAATAGGTATAACCATCTTCCAGTTTCAGGTCCTGGCGTACATTGTTGTCCTTGATACTGAACAGCAGGGTGCCGGCCTTGCTCAGGCCCGGGTTACTATAATCCGTAGGGGCAGGACCGTTGATCGATATGGTATATTCGATGGTTCCTTCAGTAAACTTCTGCTGGGCATAAGCCGGGGTAATAAGGCTGAAGGCGCTTACGACGGCCAGGGATTTTAAAAATTGCATGCGGTATCGTTTATTGAATAAGGTATTAAATGCTGCTGCGGTAACCGGGGCAAACATCCCATCATAGATGCTCCCGTTGCCGGATAGTTTAAAAACGGGGATTTCTTTTCCCATAGTCTGCCGGGGCAGGGGATTTATGCCATGCCGGCTATATGTATCCTGAAATCACCTGTTTATTGCCGATTGTGATGGCCCCTGCGCCAGCCAGGCCCCCCTTGCATGACGTATAGCCGGCGCGAAGTTACTATTTCCCTGTTATTTAAGCCCGGCAGGCAACATAAATATGCCGCTAAATCTACCGGCTAAAATGCCGCGCTATGCCGTAATTGCTTAGCTTTGCCGCAAATTTTTACGCTCTTATGTCAAGCAAACCATTTTATACCCGTATCCAGAACGAACTGGAAGAGATCAAAACCAACGGCCTGTTTAAATCCGAACGCGTTATCGCTTCTGAGCAGGGCCCGGAGATCACTGTAAACGGAAAGCAGGTGCTTAATTTTTGCGCCAATAACTACCTCGGCCTGTCTTCGCATCCCAAAGTACTGGAAGCCGCGAAAAAGACGATCGACGACCGCGGTTATGGTATGAGCTCTGTACGTTTTATCTGCGGTACGCAGGACATCCACAAAGAGCTGGAACAAAAGATCGCCCAATTCCTGGGCACAGAAGACACGATATTGTACGTGGCCTGCTTCGATGCCAACGGCGGTGTATTCGAACCCCTGCTGGGCGAAGCGGATGTGATTATCTCCGACGAACTCAACCACGCTTCTATTATCGATGGCGTAAGGCTGTGTAAAGCCAAACGCGCCCGTTACAAGAACAACGATATGGCGGAGCTCGAAGCCCGCCTGATCGAACATAAAGATGCCCGTACCCGCCTGATCGTTACCGACTCCGTATTCTCTATGGACGGTACCATTGCCGCGCTGGACCAGATCTGCGACCTGGCCGATAAATACGATGCCATCGTTATGATCGACGAAAGCCACTCTTCCGGTTTTATGGGTAAGACCGGGCGTGGCGTACACGAACTTTGCGGTGTAAT
Source organism: Taibaiella chishuiensis (assembly GCF_003014535.1). Taxonomy (GTDB): domain Bacteria; phylum Bacteroidota; class Bacteroidia; order Chitinophagales; family Chitinophagaceae; genus Taibaiella; species Taibaiella chishuiensis. The sequence goes on from NZ_PYGD01000012.1 coordinate 171,809, forward strand.
GGGCCGTGTAGATATTATTACCGGCACACTGGGCAAAGCCCTGGGCGGCGCCTCCGGCGGTTTTACCAGCGGTAAGAAAGAAGTGATCGAAATGCTGCGCCAGCGCAGCAGGCCTTACCTGTTCAGCAATACCGTTGCTCCTTCGGTAGTAGGCGCTTCTATCGCTGTGCTGGATATGCTGAGCGAAACCACCGAACTGCGCGATAAACTGGAGAACAATGCCCTGTACTTCCGCAAGAAAATGACCGAAGCAGGATTTGATATCAAACCCGGTACGCACCCTATCACGCCGATCATGCTGTATGATGCGGTACTGGCGCAGAAAATGGCTGCCCGCCTGCTGGAAGAAGGCATCTATGTAATCGGCTTCTTCTTCCCGGTAGTGCCTAAAGAGCAAGCCCGTATCCGGGTACAGATCTCGGCCGCGCACGATCAGCACCACCTGGATACCGCTATTGCCGCATTTACCAAAGTAGGTAAAGAGCTGGGGGTAATCAAGTAATTCCGCGTTAAAGTTTAAGGAGGCATCGGAGTTGGGGTAGACCCGGAACGTGTAGATAAATGGATGCTAAAAAATGACATTTAGCCAACACGGCAGGCGTTAAAGATAACCAACCGGAAAACAACCGCTCATAAATCCTATGTCTTTTATCTGAAATCTAATATCTTTCCTCAAATGTCAGTTTATATCATTGATGCCGTACGCACGCCCATAGGCAAGTATGGCGGAACATTAAGCACAGTGCGCCCGGACGATATGCTCGCCCACGTGATTAAGGCCCTGGTAGCCCGCAATCCTTCGGTAGATGTAAATGCTATCGAAGACGTGATTGCCGGCGCAGCCAACCAGGCCGGCGAAGATAACCGCGATGTAGCCCGTATGTCGGCGTTGCTGGCGGGGTTGCCTATTACCGTAGGCGGCAACACGGTTAACCGTCTTTGTGCATCCGGCCTGCAGGCTATTATGGACGCCAGCCGCGCCATCCAGTGCGGCGAAGGCGAACTCTTTATTGCCGGTGGCGTAGAAAGCATGACCCGCGCCCCTTTTGTAATGGGTAAAGCCGAAGGCGCCTTTGGCCGCGGACAACAAATGTTCGATACCACCATGGGCTGGCGGTTTATCAACCCTAAATTATCGGCGCTGTACCATCCGTATACCATGGGTGAAACAGCAGAGAACGTGGCCAAACAATGGAGCATCAGCCGCGAAGAGCAGGACCGCTTTGCTTTTGACAGCCAGGAAAAATACCAGAAAGCTCATGAAGCCGGTAAGTTTGCCGACGAGCTGGCGCCGGTTACCATCGAACTGGGTAAGGGCAAAACAACCGTGTTCGACAAAGACGAACATCCGCGTTTATCGCCCATGGACAAACTGGCCGAACTGAAACCTGCATTCGTAAAAGACGGGAGTGTAACGGCGGGCAACAGCAGTGGTATCAACGATGGCGCTGCAGCTTTGTTGCTGGCATCCGAGGCTGCCGTAAAACAATATAACCTGAAGCCTATGGCACGCATTGTAAGCCGCGCCATAGCCGGTGTAGATCCTGCAATAATGGGTATAGGCCCTGTGCCTGCTACCGAAAAGGCTTTACAGCGTGCTGGTCTTACTATCGACGATATCGGCCTGGCTGAGTTGAACGAGGCTTTTGCTTCGCAGTCGCTGGCCGTGATCCGCGACCTGAAGATCAACCCGGAGATCGTGAACGTAAACGGTGGCGCCATTGCACTCGGTCACCCCCTGGGTTGCAGCGGTGCGCGTATTTCTGCTACCTTACTGCACGAAATGAAACGCCGTAACGTACGGTATGGCCTGGCTACTATGTGTATCGGTGTAGGGCAGGGTGCTGCGATCATTTACGAAGCACTCTAAACCGGTATTAAAATCTACTGATCATTGCGGCCGCTTCCCCAGGGGGAAGCGGCCGTTTTTTGTGAACTATCTCCAACGTAGCACTAGTGCAGGTATAGGGGCGGCTTGTATCGTTATTGGTGTATAGCGTCGGTATTAAAAGCTTTTCAGGTCGGCGGCCGTAAAGGTCCATTCCGGTGTTTCCAGGTTGCCGCTGAACCGCACGGAATACCAGGGTGACAGGTTTTTATGCGCGGGGTTTTTGAGGATATGGATGTCCTGCGCCGGCATATAACTTTGGGCCAGCAGGAAGATGGTATCGCCGGTGCCGGGCTGGTACGCCATGTCCATTACCGTTACTGCATGTCCGTAAGGCTGCCTGGACTGGAGCAACACATGCCCCGGCCGGATACCGGTAAAGGGGACCGGGCGTAGTTGCTGTTGCAGCGATTGTGTACCGGCATAACTATAAACCAGGTCTAGGTACTGCCGGAAGGTCGCATAACTGAAGTCTTCCCCGCTTTTCTTAATCCAGGTACAGCCGCGGTTCGTTACCTGTAGCCGGTAGCCCGAGGCATAATGCCGGTAGTCGCAGTTAAACCCGTTGGTAAAAAGAAAAGCGATCGCATCATATTGCCGGCGGGCATAGAGATAGTCGGCCCGCAGGCGTATAGCGGCATCAGCGCATTGTTGCAGGTCCTTATTGCCCACATCGATATCGAGCACCGCGTATTGCGCATCCTGGTTGTTTTTGGGCTTGCGGTTATAGAGGTATACGGTATTGTCTTTTTTCAGGGGACGGTTGCGCAGCCAGCTGCCATAGGAGTTTTCGGCCTGGGGCAGTCTTACATAACCCGCAGGTAGCGGTATCGCGCCTACTTTAGACGCTGCTGTTGCAGCAGGCGTAGCGCTTGTATTTTGCCGGGGCAGATGCGGGTCTGCCGCAGGCTTACAGGCGCTCAGGCCGGCGATAAAAAGAAATATCCCGAACATGCGCATGGTCTGTTTTTTTATACAGACACGGCAGCCGGGATATTCCATAAAACCATCAGAAGGCTTAAGGGGTCTTATTGAGCAATACGATATTCATATCTTCCTTTTGCCGGTTAAGCTCCTGGTAGAGGTTTTGGTAGTCGGCAAACACCTCCGGTTTATATACACCGGCACTCTGTTCATAATTGCGGATCGCGATCACCTCGCCGGCCCGTTTTTCGAAACGCAGGCGGTAACTGGCAAAGGGGTAATCGATGCTTTTACCTTCAGGCAGGGACTCGATCTGGCTACCCTCCGGAAGGGTCACCAGCAGCGAATCGGTAATACGGAACGATTTCCGGAGCACGAGCGGCAGGGTACGGGGCTCGTTCTGCAGCACTTCTGTCAGCGGGTTCTGCAACCAGCCTATATTCAGGAATGTCCGTTTCTGGGTACTGGTAATAACGCCGGAAACCGTAGCCGTTACATTTTCCTCCAGCGCGGGTATGCCGTTATTACCGGTAAATACGTAGCTATAGTCGTTGATCCCGTAGGAGGGGAAGGAGAACCGCGTATTCTGCCATTCCCTGACCTGGTCTTTCGGTTTGTTTTTTACGATCGATGCGATATCGTCGCCGAGTAACCCGCTATAGGTATGCTGCATGGTTACCTGTTGCTGCTCGCTTGCCGGGTCGATGCGGACGCTGATCTTCCTTACCAGGTAGTTTTTATCCTTGCCATAGAAAGGGGTATTGCAGAGGTAACCTCCGGTTTCCGTGGCCAGCAATACTTTCCTGTTTTGCGTAAAGGAGCCGAGGTATCCCGCAGGTAATTCCTGGCTCGTACACTCTACCCAGATGCTGTCCTTAGCCTGCGGTACACAGAGGATCACATGGTTGAAATTATTGGCGGGGAACTGTTCGTCCAGCCGGTAATAATCGTCTCCCGCCGATACCAGCGCTGCATAGGATTTGATGCCCGCTTCGGCAAGCAGCGCTTTCAGGTAATTGGTAAGTCCCTTGCAGTCGCCATAGCCATTATGCGCTACATGGGCAGCGTCGAACGTCTGCCAGCCGGATATGCCATAGGCGTTGAGCACATAACGGGTGTTCTGCTGCATGTAGGCATACAGCAACTGTACTTTTTTATAGGTGTCTTTTTCTGTACCGATTATAGACTGTACCAGGGCTTTCTTGTCTTCGGGCAGTTGGCTGCGGCCGTCGTTCAGTTGGTAGCTGAACAGGCCAAGGCTGTTCCAGCTGTTCATATTCCCTTTATAATCCATCAGCTGGAAATCGCCCGGGGCAAGTAATACCGTCGGACGATCATAGTTGTCGGAGGAAGAGAGGGGCTGTGTTTTGTACGCAGCAATATTACGTACCTGCCAGCTAACCAGGGGGCGGCCCTGGGCATCTTTGCCATCTTTCCGGGCGCCGGGTGGCAGCAATAACTCTTTATACCTGACCTTGAACTCCGGGGCGTAGCTCAGGCTGAACTGGGCCTGCTCCACGGCATAATCGTTGCCTGGCTGCGGGCTCCAGCGCGGCATGAAAAATGTCGTCGATAGGGTTTCGTCGATTTCGAAATATACCGTGTAGGGGTAAACCGTATGATTGAAGCTGTAGGCTTTAATCCTTTCATCGCTGTGAAAGGCGCCACTCATCTGGTAGGTGGAGCGATCGAAAATATCTTTCTCCTTCAGGCTCCGGAGCATCTTGCCCGATGCATCATAAAGCGCCCCTTCAATGTTTTGTATCCTGATCATTTGGCTATACTGCTCCATCAGGTTGGCCGCTGCTTTGCCCTGTTCATCCAGGATGGTAACCGCATAACTCCGTTTATATTTTACCCGGTTCAGGGATTCCACGGAAACTTCGGTGTTGGCATACCGTATTACCGCATGGGCATTGGTTTTAAGAGCAGCGGGAATGGCGCTGGCTGCAAGCGCAGGGTTGTCATCCTGTTTGGCAAAGGCGGCAGAACCCGTGATGACGATAAGCGCAGAAAAGAACAGCGCTTTTAAACGTAGGGTGATCATGGTGATTTTTAATTGAGCATAAAACAAGCCTGGTCGCGAAGGACAGGCGGAACAAGCCCCAGGTATACCTTAGCGGTAAGGGCTACCCGTCCTGTGGTATTACCGGGTATTTAATGGACTTGCGCCGGAGTGTTTTTCTTTAATACGATTTTCTTTTTCTGTTCCGCAATCACGTTGTCGTAAAAAGTGCGGACCTGGTTATAGTTGTCTGCCGTATACACGGTTGTCTTCTGGTTAAAATGACAATTAATGCTAAAGGTTTTATTTTCGGCATCGTATACCAGGGTATTTTTCAACTGCATCAGTCCTTCCTGGCTTAATTTAAGCACCGACGATTTAGGATAATCATCGACCTCGTAACCTTCGGGCACCTGGAAGTTGAATACATATTTGTTGTCGCTGAGGTAACCCAATTCTATAGGGAACTTACGGGTAGTGAGCGTGAAGGGGTTTTGCTCACACAACTTATCGAAATAAGGATCGAGGTACACCAGGTCTTTGTCCGCATTCCAGGGGAGTTCCGCTTCATAGCGGATCACCAATGGCAGATCGGCATTCTTCAGGCTGTTAACGGAGTACTGTTTCAGTTGGAGGGGGGTACTCAGTTTACTCAATCCTTTTTGTATCTTCTCTTTCAGTTTGGCCGTATCTTCCTTTAACTCGTTACGCAGCAGCGTGCCGGATACGTTGCCTAATTTTTGTTCTACTTTAAGCAACAGTTTATCTTTTACCGGGGCCAGGCTTACGATCGTGGTCGTTTTATCCGTCAGCCCATCGGGGTGCAGTTCTACCGCATCCGGTTTTTTGCTCACGATCCTGCAGTAACCGTTATAGCAGGACAGGGGCAGCGTACCAAAGGGCATATACTTATCAGAGGCGTCCAGTACATAATCCTGTCCGCCTATTTTCACAATACCGATCATGTAATCGATCGCATTTATATCGACGATGAAGGAGTGCAGGCGTTCCGATGCGCGCGTGGCCAGTACTACAGGTTCGGCCTCGAGGCTGGCTTTGCGGAGCATGGCGATCAGCAGCAGGTTAATGCCTTCGCTGTTACCTTCTTTACGCTTGTACACTTCGCTGATATCAGACAGCGCTTTGTAATCATTAAACGATTCTTCTTTAAGGGTAATGTGGTCCCGTACAAAAGCATAAATAGCTTTAGCCTTTTCCAGGTCGCCGTTTTTACCGGCTATGATCTGGTTTACCGGGTCGAGCAGGAAGGCATTACCTTTAAAAACCTGGCCGCAGGATTCGTCGTTTTTGTAATAGACATTCTCCGTAGCATGTTCCCAGTTATCCAGCAAAAACTGGTAGCCGGGATACTCCAATGATGTAACCGTAGGTTTTACGCGTTCGAGATAATTGGCATCGGCGCTCATAAACGGTTCTGTACGGAATGCCGGTATATTCCTGCGCACCCATATCGAGGTTTGCCGGCCCAGGTTACCATTTGCCGAGTTATACAGGCAGGCATTGCAGTCCTCTAAGCTTCTCTGCCGGGTTACTTCTTTAAAGGGCACCGAAGTATTGGATACGGAAGAATACTTCAGGATCGTTGGTATATTGATCTCGTATTCGGAATATAATGTTGGATAACTATTCTGGAAATCCCAGGAGGGCAGGCCATACCCGGTATTATCGATCTGGTAGACATAATGCACAACCGATCCGGTTTTAACACCGGGCAGGGCAAACTTGGTCACCCTGGTATTGGCGGTAATTTTTTCTTTAATCAGGTCTGCTTTTTCTACCGATTGTTTGACGATCTCGCCGTTTTCCAGGTTATAGGTTTCGCCGGTCACTTTTCTTACCAGCGACCGTTTTGAGGCGGGTACGCTGATCCTGGCAAAATCATCTACGGCATCTTTGCCGATTATTTTTACAATGCGTTCGAGCTTGTAAACGGGGGCGCTTTCGAAGCTTTCAAACCAGCCTTTTTCATAAATAATAACCGCTTTGGCCGAGGTATCTATGTCGAAAACAGACTTTTGCAATAAGGTTTTCATTTGGGCAGGATCGGTCAGCGATGCTTTATTTTGTGCAGTCGCGCCTTGCATAACAAGGCAGAAAGCGCTTGCCAGAGCGGCTTTGCTTACAAATGGGTGCATTTTAAAAGGGATAGGTCAGTTAATAAAATGCAAATATATTTTGTTTCTTCTTTTTGTTTAACAATTTTTTTTATTTTTTTATTTGCCATATAGTTTGTTATTTTATTATGAATTACGTGATTGTTACCAGTTGGCTAGCCTGGAGTGCATAATTTATTGCCGGAATTAACAGTTTAAAACCTGAAAAAAGCTTCCCTTTCTTATAAAAACTTTTATCTTTGTATTTATTGCTTCAATCCAAAAATTAAATAGTAATGACAGTTTTATCAATGAATCCCGTGATGTTGCTTTCTATGCCAAGCGGAATGGAATGGTTGTGGATCGTTTTGGTGGTGATCATCCTTTTTGGCGGGAAAAAAATTCCTGAGCTGGCAAAGGGCATTGGCAAAGGCATTCGCGAATTTAATGACGCTAAAGACGGTATCAAGAAAGAGATCGAGACCGGAATGAAGGAAACAAAAACGACTACCCCGCAGCAAGACGCATAATACAGACACCCCTCCCGTAACCCTCCTGTTCAACTTTTAAGGCACCAGGCGATCCGTTTGCCTCGTGCTTTTAGATAGTCGTGTGATATGGTCACCCAGGCTATACATGACTAAAAATTAAAACGGCCGGTTTATATATCCGGTTGCATGTGTAACGCTAAAAAACTAAGAATTAGCCCATGCAATGGAAAAAAATTTTCTATGCAATTGTATTAACTTCCCCGCTCGCCGCAAGCGCGCAGGGGCCCCGGATCAACTCGGACGGTAAACGTCTGGCGATGCTGGAAAGCAGCGAACGGGCCGAAAGTAATAACAATAAGGTCAATGCCCAGAAAGCCCATATGGATAGTATGATGGCGGCAAAGGCCCTTCCTTTTACCATGAACGGCAACGGTAAAGTAATTTCCGGTACGCCTGCTTCAGAGGTTAAATCCAAAAACACGAATGTTGCCGATAACCGCAAAGCCCAGGAACTTCCTCCTGCAGCTGCATCGGTAAAACCTATTGCCAAAGAGGAGCCCAGGCTCGCAGCACTGCGCCCTTCGGAACGTGTGTACGAAGCCAATGATAAATTCAAGGCCGTACCCCTCGCCGGCGAAACCGATTACTACGGCAATATGAATGGCTATATGGTCAACTATGTAAAAAACTACATGGGCCATTTCAGCCAGCGCCTGATCAGCATCAACGGAAGATCCGAATGCTTTACCACGATCGATCGCGTGCTCAAACAATATTCCATCCCCAAAGAATTAAAGTACCTGGCTGTTATCGAGTCTGCATTGCTGCAGAACGCCCGTTCGCCTGTAGGCGCCGTTGGTTACTGGCAGTTTATGGAGTCTACCGCACGCCTGATGGGGCTTACGGTAAACGGCCGCAGGGACGAGCGCAAGGACCTTACCCGCTCTACACAGGCAGCTGCCAAATACCTGAGCTACCTGTACGACCAACTGGATGACTGGCTGCTGGTGGTAGCCGCTTACAACAGTGGTCCCCGCCCGGTGGTTAATGCCATGAAGCGTACCGGTAAAGACGATTTCTGGTCTATTAAAAGCTACCTGCCCAAAGAAACCCAGAACCATGTACTGGCCTTCGTAGCTACGGCTACGATCATGGAGCGTTTGAATCACTTCCTGTTGCCCGGTATGCCCGCCAACTTCGACTGGGCATTGCTCAACTCGAACCGTGGCGAAGCTGCTGCCAAAGACAAGAAATTTGCGCATCCGCTCCTGTCCAAATTCAGCGAAGAAGAAGTAAAGAAAATGGCCATGGTGCGTATCAAAACACCGCTGGACCTGGAACTGGTTGCCGCCACACTGTCTATCGACCGTCGTATGCTGGGTAAATGGAATTACGATTATTTCGACTTCCTGGATACCTATAAAGCCGGTAATACCTATAATTTCCGCATCCCGAAAGAAAAGCTGGATGCCTTTATCGAGAAAAAAGACTACCTGGAGCGTGCCTCCGCTAATATGCAATTGTAAAAAAGTTTTGATGTTTATAAACTTTTTATTACCTTTGCACTCCTTTATAAAATGATAATAAGTAAAAATGGCAAATCATAAAGCTACCAAAAAGGATACCCGTCAGAGCCTGAAACGTCGTGACCGCAACCGTTACTACGGCAAAACTACCCGTAACGCGATGCGTAACCTGCTGAAGATTACAGAAAAAGAAGCAGCCCAGGGTGAGTTACCTAAGGTTATTTCCATGATCGACAAACTGGCCAAACGCAACGTTATTCATAAGAATAAGGCGAGCAACTTAAAATCCAAACTGGCTAGGAAAATAGGCACTTTAGCTTAATTCTTGTTCGTCAGTACTACTATATCTTGACAGCAACCTTAACTGCTTAAGGTTGCTGTCGTTTTGTAGTTGTTGCCTGCTCTTTTCTTTTCTTCTTTTGCTGCGGTATATGCAGCCTTCCCGGGTCCTGCGTTGCCCGGCGATCTTGCTGTTCCCGCCCGCCACTTGTTGTGGAGGTCCTGCCGGGTGCGCGGTTATGTGCCGGCAGCACCACTTGCAATGCCGATCCAGGCTCACTTCCGTTTCTTCCTTATTTTCTTTTGCGGCTTGCTTATGCTGCTTATCCAGTTCAAATAGCCGGGGCTATTTCCTGGTCGTTTTAAGGCGTATTACTGCCTCAATTCCTCCTTTGTAGGAATTATTGCGTGTTTGTTTTGGGCGTATTTAAAGCGTCCTAATGGCCTTTTTCTGCGCTGCCTGGAACAGGCGTATTTTTTTATCGTTTTAGATGTCCCCGTAGGGCCCCCTGCAACGGGACCCTGCGGCAGGCAGGCAACAACAGCAGTAAATAGCACCCAATGCATATCCCCACCCGGCTAGATAAACTGCCACCCAGGCGCAGCTCATATAGTCAGGGCTATTTTCTGGTCGTTTTAGGGCGTATTACGTGCCTGATTCTTCTTTTGTGGTTCTTCTTTGAGTATTTGTTTGATTGTGCTTAAAGTGCCTCTGGCGAGCTTCCTTGTGCTGTCCCGGACAGGCTTGCACATCAAGCTGTTCCCTGCTGGTATTTTCGACCTCCTATTCGTAGCTACCTTTCTATTCGTAGTGGCCCGCTACGAACAGCGGAGCGTGGATAAATATACTACAAGACCAGGTCCTGGTGGGCGAATGTGATCCCGTGAATTTCCTGTTTTCTCGCGGAGGCCGCGGCGCTGCGAAAAAATAAATAGGAACAGGTTAACCGGATCGCTTTGTCTGGCCCAATATGCTTCCTTACCTTTTTTTTGATGTCGCCGCAGGGTCTCCTGCAAAGGGACCCTGCGGCAGGCAGGCAACAACAGCAGTAAATAGCACCAAATGCATATCCCTAACGACCGAGTAAACTGCCATCCACTCGCAGCTCTCATGTAGTCAGGGCTATTTTCTGGTCGTTTTAGGAAGTATTACGCGCCTTGATTCTTCTTTTGTGTGTGTTTCTTCCCTGAGTATTTGTTTGAGTGTGCTTAAAGTACCTCTGGCGGGCTTTCTTGCGCTATCCCGGACAGGCTTGTGCATCGAGCTGTTCCTGGCCGGTATTTCCGTTCTGTTTGTAGCGTCCCGCTACGAACAGCGGAGCATGGATAAGTATACTACAAGACCAGGTCCTGGTGGGCGAATGTGATCCCGTGAATTTCCTGTTTTCTCGCGGCGTATTCTAAGATCAACACTTAAACAAAAAAAAATTAAGCAACGCTAATATAATTAGGAACAAAAGGTGATTGTCGCTTTATGACGGCAAACAT
>NZ_PYGD01000013.1 GCF_003014535.1 Taibaiella chishuiensis
TAGTAAAAATTGGACGAAGGAATGACAAACGAACTAAAGTACAGGGCCAGACTGTGGGAACTGTATTTCTTTCTATACGTCGTCCTGCAGCATTTTATTAACGCCCTTTTTCTAAAGGTCGGTATGTTCGGTTATTTCCTGGCTTGACGTCCCGGCAGCCTATGTAACGGGTGTTGAGCAAAGCATGCCTAGGCGGTTGGTGGGCAATATGCACCGTTCGCTGCGTCGCCGTATCGCTGCGAGAAAAAAAGTATTCCACTGCTACAAATATTAGTAGCTGCCAGGCCAGGTAAATTCGTAGCGAGGCACTAAGAATAGCTGAGTAAATAAATAGGGATCTGGCAAAATGATGATTCGTTTTAAGAATAAGGCTTTTGTCCCCCAGAAATTCTGCTTGATCCCTTACAACACCAGCATGCGCTATTACCAAAATAGTTAGTTCATCGAAATTAAATGCTGCGAACGATAATTTTGACGTAATCACCCCTTAAGATAGTCGCCTTTGATATCTTTTCAGGCCATTTCACGTACTACCTTTGATTTAGAATAATCAAAACAATCCATAACATATCTTTCAATGAAAAACACTATCAATCCGGCATTACAAGAGTTAATGCAATTTATTGGCACATGGGAAATGGAAATATCAAACGCGTCTTTCTTACCGGACGCCGAAGCCACTATTAAGGCGCCGGCATCATTTGATTGGTTTGAAGAAGGTGAATTTTTAATTTTGCGGCAGGGCACAAAAAACAAAGAAACACCCTGGGCAATATGGCTGATAAGCCGCGATAAAGATGTGCAGCATTACACCGTATTATACATCGACGATCAACGGTCTTCCCGCGTATATGAAATGAGTTTGGAAGATGGCACATGGAAGATGTGGCGCAATGGACCTCAATTTATCCAGCGCTTTACCGCCGGGATAAACAACGATAAAAACATTATTTCGGGATATTGGGAAAAGTCCTCAGATGGTGAAAATTGGGAGCATGACTTTAACCTCACTTATAAAAAAGAGGCATAGCGGTAAAACAAAACCTGGTTTTAACCTGGGTATTTTGAAGACTGCCTGAAAAACAGTTTGGACTACGCTGTTTGTAGCGTCCCGCTACGAATAGTATACACCGGCCCTGGTTACAGCGTCCCGCTACGACCAGGCAGCGCCGGATAATGCCGGAATTTATTTTGTTGCTTAAAGACATAGGCCTGTAAGGGAAAATTACCGTACTTCGCCGTTAAAGGATGTGTTTTTATATTAGCTATCATGACCGATTTATCACCTGCCGAAGAACAGATTCAGTATGTAACCAATTTCCAGGATCTCGTTGCTACGCCATTTACCGGGGCTGTCAACGCGATCTGCTGGACGCGTAAGTTACCCGGTGATTTTGCTGAGATCGTTACAAAGGTTGCATTAAATGGAAATATAACTAAAATTGAACAGGAGACGCTTCGTGCGCTCCAATTGAGTGAACAGGGTCAACTGGCCCGTGAAATTCTTTTGAAGGACTGGGAGCTGTTAGAAGCCCGGGGCGCATCACCGATGCTTAACGTGATCTCGTGCTACGACGAGGATGATAGTTACCCGTTTTTCCCAACCGACGTTTATTCATTTCATGTAGACCAGGCGCCCATACCGGTTGATACTTTTTTATGCACCTACTATGGCGCGTCCAGTGAAATACTACCCAATGCACAAGGTCAGCAGAAAGTACTGATTCGCGAAATACGGGATGCGCTCAAAAAGCTGTATGATGGACCTGAGGAAGGCTTCGAAGCATTCTTAAGCGAACATTTCTTTGATCTCCACTACCAGGCGCAACCCGGAGCACAACTGGTAAACCTGGGGCTTGGCCATCTGTGGCGGTTGGCAATTGATCATCCGCAAAGCCAGGTGCTTCCCTGCATTCACCGCGCCCCCCGGGAACAACCCGGGCAAAACAGGTTGCTGATGATCTGCTAATGATCAACCGGCAATAGCTCCTGCTATGATGGGCTGCAAAGCACCCCACCCTTCACATAACATTGTAAATGAGTTAAATAAATAAATTAAATATTTTAATTTACATTTAAAATATTTTTTTTATGAAATTTATTTACTTTTAAAATCCCGGAAACATTTATGAAAACAACATGCCTCCTACGCGATCTGCCCGGTCAGGGTTAATGTCCCGTTTTCCCGTACCTGTCCTGCGTAAAGCCACCTTCATTTTTTCATGGCTCCTATCGGTCATTGTAGTACTGCTGTGCTATACGGCTACCGAGGGACAGACACTTACCTACCAATCCCTTTCTGCAGAAACGGGCTTGCCCGATGACCAGGTATATTATATCATGCAGGATACAAAAGGCTTTATATGGTTTGCTACCCGTAATGGCGTATGTCGCTGGGACAGCAGGCATTTTGAATATTTTACTATTGAAAACGGGCTGCCTAACAATGAAGTCACCTTTATCTATGAGGATGCTGCCGGAAGAATATGGTTCTCCTGTTATAGCAAGGAACTCTCTTATTACTACCAGGGAGCGATCTATAACCGTACCAAAGACAAGTATCTGCAAAACCTGGAGATCATTCCAGGCTCCAAGCTTACAGCGACAGGCGATGAACTTTACTATGTAACCCCGCAAAAAAAACTGGCCTCCTACAACAGCAACACCCATACCATACATACGTATAGTAAGTTTGACATGCCTATATGGTTCTACTTCTTTCAGCAAAAGGATAAGTTATGGGTTATGGGCATTGACAGGGAAAAGGACAGTAAGTTCTTTTCGAAAGACGATACCTTTTCTTCCCGCAGCTTCTTTCAGCCCAATTATCCCGATGTTACATCGGTTACTGCTATTGACTACCGTAACCGGGAATACAGTTTTCGAAAAAATCTAGACAGCCCGTTTTTCAGTATGCGCTATACGTTACCCGGTTTTCAATGGGCGCATTTTAATAAGGGAAATGTGCTGGAGATCTATAAAACGATGTTGCTTTTCAGAAAGACAGGGTATAAGCTGTCTACAACCTACAATGGCTTTCCTTTACTTTTCGCATTGAACGATATTTTCTACCTGGTGACCACCAAAGGCCTGCTATCCTGCAAACAAGTGCCGATCCTGGAATACCGGGATGAAAGCGGGGCGCCGGAAAAGCTGTGTTTTCTTTTTCAGCATAAACAGAAGGTTTATGCAATCGATGCCAAGTTCCGTATTATTGATATTGCTGCACGAAAACAAGTAACTGCATTCGGCAGTAAAATGCAACTCATTTATGATCTTTATACAGACGGCAAACAGCGCTACCTGGTAAGTCCCGGCGCCATCTGGAAGATCGATGATGCCCTGGCTTTATTTCCCATACCCGGTAAAAAGCAAAATACCAACTTCAAAGCACTTACGCCCGGGCAAAAAGAGAACGAGTTCTTCTCGGCCAACGGCGTCAATGGCCTGTTCCGGCTAAATTTCAAGAGCGGACAGGTACGGCATTTATTTAAAAACGGTTTGCTGGCGCCCCGTACCGTTTTAGAAGATCACCAGTATCGTTTATGGTTTGCTACACAAAACAAAGTATACTACACCACCCGGTACCAGGATACGATAAACAGTTTCCGTGAATTTATCTTAGATGCAAAAGCGCCTTTGTTCTGCAGCCAGATTACCGAAGACCAGGGCGGTAATCTTTTCTTTGTTACCAACGGCGGCGTCTTTGTCTACGATGGACAAAAAAAATACCGCGTTGACAAAAGCAACCTCCTTACCCATAATAACTGCAATAAATTGCTGCTCGATCCCGGAGGAGAAAGCTTTTGGGTGGCGACGCAGATGGGGCTGAACCATATCCGCTACACCCGGAGCGGGAACGGTCTTCATTTTGAGCCCATCAATAAGTTCCTGGAAACCGATGGCCTGCACTCCAATGTGATCAATGACCTGCTGCTGTACAATAACCGCTTATACATAGCTACCAACAAAGGCGTAAACATATTGGACGATCTGGGTTACCGCCCTCCGGCCCAACAGATCCCGGTTTACATAACACTGGATGCTGTCAACGGCCGGGCAACCCGTGCTCCTTCCGCAAAGGATATCACCCTTTCAAGTAGTCAGAATAATCTTACCCTAAAATTTTCGGCCATCTATTTTACCCGGCGAGACAGGCTTAAAATATGGGCCTGCCTGTACCGCAACGAAAAGCTAATAGCAAAGAACAGCATTACAGGAGATAAGATCGATTATTATTCGCTCAGCGACGGCAACTACAAGTTAGTATTATACGCTTGCGACCAGGACTATGCCAACATTAAAGGCAGTTCAGCTCCTTATTCCTTTACGATCCTTGTTCCGTATTACAAGACCTGGTGGTTTGTAGGCGCTATGATATTATTGCTGGCCGCTACCGGCACCGCATTGCTGTATTTTATGATGCGGAGGCGAAAGCAACGGGAACTGGACCGCCTTACCCTCCATGCCCGCTTGAATGAATCTAACCTGAAATCATTGCAGAGCCAGATGAACCCGCATTTTGTGTTCAATTCGCTCAATACGCTTCAGCATTTTATTACGGGTAAGGACGAAGCCGGGGCCCTGGATTTTCTCTCGGAATTCAGCAGCCTGATCAGGGAGATGCTGGAGCAGTCCGTACACAATATGATCAGCCTGGAACGGGAGCTCCATTTCCTGAAGCAATACATACATTTGGAATCCGTTCGTTTTAAACACTCCTTTACGGTTAGCTGGCATATACTTGTTGACGAAGATCTGGCGGATATCTCTATACCTACCATGTTATTACAGCCGATATTAGAGAATGCTGTAAAGCACGGCGTCTCACACCTCAACGACAGGGCGGGGAGTATAAGCGTATGGTTTGAATTGCAGGAAGAGTATCTGTTGCGGGTCACGATCAGGGATAACGGCACTACCCTACATAAGCCCACTCACGGAAACGCTATTGCTATAAAAGTGATCAGGGACCGGTTAAGTCTTTATTCACTGAGGGGCGCCAGGGGATCCTATACATTAACGCTGGGCAACGAAGGCGCTACCGCAATAATTACTATACCCATTTAATTATGAAAGCACTATTAGTCGATGATGAAGTACGGGGACTGGAGAGCTTATCTGTCCTGATCTCTAATTATTGTCCGGACGTGGAGATCGTAAAGTTATGCCGGTCCGTTACTGATGCCTATACACAGATAGCCTTGCTGAAACCGGATATCGTTTTCCTGGATGTAGACATGCCGCCGCTAACCGGCTTCGACCTGTTACGTATGTACGAGGAGCTGCCCTTCGAAGTCATATTCGTTACTGCTTTCGATCATTATTCCATAGATGCCATTAAATTTTCGGCGCTCTATTATCTCCTGAAGCCGGTAAACATAGGAGAGCTCCGGGACGCTGTAAAAAAGGCGGCCTTGTATCTTAACCGCGGCAGGTACCGCAGTACTGCTCATTTTATTCCTGCTTTGCTGCACAATACAAACGATATAAAAAGACTGGTCATTAATGGCAGCAGCAGTACCGACCTTATAGAGATAGCGCAGATCCTCTATATCGAAGCCAACAATACCTATTCCACTTTTCATCTTCAGAATGGCAGGAAGATCGCCAGCACCAGGGGCATAAAGGAATATGAAGAGATGCTGGAGCATAAAGGCTTTTTCAGGATACACAAATCGTACGTCGTCAATACCCGTTATGTAGTAGCTATTGATAAGAAGAACGGCGATATGGTGGTAATGGAGAATAAAGTAAGACTGCCACTGGCATTAAGACGTAAAGAAGCCTTTTTAAGTTCGCTCTGAACAATACGTTCCCTGTAAAACCACCGGCGTTCCCTGTAAAACCCGCGACGTTCTCAAAACCGGTACCCTGAAGGGATGTGGTGTGCTATACTTTTAAGTCATCATTCACATTCCTAACCAACAAAAATTTTTTTTATGAAAAAAAGTGTATTGCTAACAGCGGCCCCCCTGTTATTGAGCTTTTCTATGCATGCCCAGCAATGGGCAGGAAGCAGTACCACCAGCGGTGATATTTCCCGCAGTGGGAAAGTCGGTATCGGTATTGCCTCGCCGGCAGCGCCCTTTCATATCTCGAACGTCGGTAATACGCTTTACCGCAATATCGGTGTCGGCCAGATCCTCAGAGGCGTACAAAATACCGCCGCGGCCGGTCTTGTATTCGAAGAGGATGCCAACACCAGCGCCAGTGCCATCTCCCAGTTCAACAATACGATGTACTTCTGGAGGAAATCCGGCGCCGGGAATTTTTCCGGTTCCGATATAAAAATGGTCCTGGACAGTACCGGTAAAGTAGGTATCGGTACCACGGCTCCGGTGGCCCCCCTCCAGGTTACCAACCTGAACAATACGCTTTACCGTAATCTTGGAGTTGGCCAGGTACTCAGAGGCGTACAAAGTACCGCTGCAGCCAGTCTTATATTAGAAGAGGATGCTAATACTAATGCAAGCGCCATTTCCCAGTTCAACAATATTATGTATTTCTGGAGGAAATCGGGTTCCGGCAGCTTTTCGGGCTCAGATGTCAAAATGATCATCGACGGCAACGGCAGTGTAGGTATCGGTACTACGGGCAGCTTTGCCTACACCAGCCTGGCTGGTGCGCTTACGGGCAGTACTCCGCCTCCTGCCAGCGGTACGGTGCTGTTCGAGGTTAATGGAGTATCGCGTTGCCTCGCCGAGATCGTTACCTCCGACCGTAACCTTAAAGCCAATATCAAGCCCCTGACCAATGCCCTGTCTATTGTAAAACAACTGGAAGGCAAAACTTACCAATGGAATGAAAAGGCCCAAAAAGAAAAACGCGCCGATAACGGCACCCACGTTGGTTTTATAGCGCAGGACCTGCAAAAAATCATCCCGGAAGTAGTGATCGCCGATAAAGATGGCGAGCTGGGCGTTAACTATACCGAAATAATTCCTCTGCTTACGGAAGCGATAAAAGAGCAGCAAAACCAGATTGAAGAGCTGAAAGCATTGGTAAAGAACCAGTCTGCTCAAAGTACGGACAACAAAATGGAAGTAACCAGCAAGCTCAATATCAAACTCTCTGAAAACAATTTGAGCGTGCTGGGACAAAATACACCCAATCCGTTTGGAGATTTTACCACTATCGAATGTTATATTCCTTCTGAAGTAAAAACCGCCAGCCTGGTATTTACTACGGTAGACGGTAAGACCTTAAAAGTTATTGATCTTACCCAGCGCGGAAAAGTTACCGCAAATATCTATGCATCCGAACTGAAAAACGGCGTGTACCTGTATACGTTGATGGCAGACGGCAAGGTTGTAGATAGTAAACGCATGGGCGTGCTTAAATAGCCGTGGATAACTAAGCAATGCATAAACGGCCGCTTGTTACAAGCGGCCGTTTATGGCATTTAAATAGTGGATCATCTGTATTGGTGCATTGAAAACTACCGGTAATATTCAATTGTTCTTTTGAAGTTTATACGTTCCGATATTTCAGGTTGACCGGAAAAAGCATTGTGCTCATAAAAGGTTTGCCGTTTCCATATCCAATTGCCTTGCGGGTCGTACTTATATTCATATGCAGTATACGCTCCACTACCCCATAATTCTTTTACGGGATTTCCATAGCTGTCATTGGTTATAGTGATGACGCTTTTTGTATCGCCGTTTCGCTCTAAATAAGCATGCTTTGTAAGCATTCCCTGCCCGTTGTACCCGAATTTTTCTTTTGTATGTTTGCTGGTTTTGGATGTCCTGTATTCCACCTGCTCCTTTTCCATCAAATTACCGGCATCATCAAACACAAAACCCGATTGCGCTGTCTTTACCTGCGCTATAAAAACATTGCGTAGCAAATAATAACGCTTATCCAGATGCCAGCATTTAAAGTGTATCGTCATATCTTTGCCCTGCCTTGTATCCAGGCTCGTATCTTTTCCAGTGTATATGCTGCGAAGATTTCCTTTGGGTGCATAGTCAAACTTAAAGACAATGGGGTTGGCACTTAGAACATAAAGGTCCGCTTGCCGGGGATTGTTGTCGCTATCATACTGGAAGCTTATTTTACTGGATAGCGTTATGTCGCTGTTGTTGCGTTTTATTTTTTCTGTTGCTGTGTACAGCAGCATGCCTGCCGGTGAAAATAATGTTTCTTCCACTTCACCCGGCGACAGTGTTTCCCAATATCCGACTGTGGTATCGCGTTTTTCTGTGGTCCATAGTTTTTTTATTTTCCCCTTCATTTTTCTACGCATAGCAAATGGTGTAGCCGCCTTTTCATTATCGGTAAATATAAGGTCCATCCGGTTACAAGGACAGGGCGTTGCCCCGGTGGGTATTTTGATGGTATCAGGTGTACCAGCTGATGCCGCAGGTCGTGGATTGGTTTGCATAACCGGCGGTGGTTGTATACCCGAAGTCTCCTGTGTTCCGGGCTGTTCCAGCGGCTGTTGACTTTTCTTCTGCGCCGCACATTCCCATAGGGAAAGCAGTATAAATGCTATCGTCAAGAACTGTTTCATTTGTTTTGTTTTTCGGACTGGTGGCTAATATAGCAAAGTACTGCGGATCAAACGGAATTCCGGCGGTATCAAAAATCGAACCTGCAGCTGTGTTCCTGATACTATTTATTTAAGGGAAATAAATAGGGAACACTTAAGCGACCAGGATGGATAAATATACGACAATACCAAACCCCGGCGGGTGAATGTGATCCTGTGAATTTCATTTTTTCTCGCAGCGATACAGCGACGCAGCGAAGCTATTGATATAGCTCATAATTCCCACTACAAACTGCGTAGTGCGCCTTATAGACATTGCGGGGATATCAGGATTTTCTTTTTGCCCGCTGCGAGCTCCGCGCCGCTGCGAGACCTTAATTAAATATAGGCCGGCAAACCGTACAATCGACCGACCTTAGAAAAAGAATCCTCCAGAAATTCCGCTTGATCCTTATGCTTTCCGATATTTCAAGGCTTGCTTCCCTAAGCACACCATAAAAGCCCTCCGCTATGTGGAGCGCTTTTATATGTTTGCCGGGGAGAACAGGTAAAAGTTCGAAATTGTATTTAATGACTGAATTGGAGTAACATCATTTTAACTATCCATTCCTCAGCATATCCGCATAGGCATCAGGCAAAGGACTGTCTTCAACAGCTTTTGCCGCCCTTTCTACATCATAATCAAACCTGATAAATTCCACGAGGATACTGTCCTTGTCCTTGATTGTGCTGTGGTCGTTTATGGTCAGCATTACATAACAGCCTTGCGGGTTTCCGTCTTTGGGCTTACCGGCAGCGCCAAGATTTATAGCATGGCGGTAGTGTGTACCCGATGAAGCTAAAACCCTGTGATAGGGCTTATGGGTATGACCGAAACACATGATATCGGCATCGGCCTGTTCCATGATCCGCAACATGCTTTTTTCGTCCCGGTCTTCAAATAAATATTCATTGATCCTGCGCGGGCTACCATGCACCAAAAGCAGATTAAATTTGTCTTCGTTCAACTGGAATTCAACTTTTATATGTGCCGGAAGTGTCCGTAAATAAGCGCGTTCCTCCGGCTGCACGATTTCATTAGTGTAAGAGATCGATACCTTGCCCATTGCCTTTTCTTCATCGGTTTTATAGGCGCAGCCACAATCGTCACTTGTACGGCCGATACCGAAATCATAATTGCCGGCAATCGTCGGGATGCCCCGCTGCCTGATCATATTGATGACTTCGTTCGGCCAGATATTATAACCTACCAGGTCGCCGAGGCAATAAATGGCGTCCGGCTTGCGGCTGTCGATGTCTGCCAGACAGGCTTCCAATGCAGGCAGGTTTGCGTGGATATCGCTAAAGAGCGCAATTTTCATGTTTATGCAGTTTGCGTTTTATATAATTTCCTTTTGAGATAGAAAGCGACATTGACCAGGGCAATAAGCGCAGGCACTTCAACCAAGGGCCCGATCACCCCGGCAAAAGCCTGACCTGAATTGATCCCGAATACACCGATGGCAACCGCGATCGCCAGCTCGAAGTTATTGCCCGCTGCGGTAAAGGATAAGGCGGCATTCTGCGCATAATCAGCGCCCGCATACCTGCCTAAAAGGAAGGTAACCAGGAACATGATCGCAAAGTAGATCACAAGCGGCAGCGCAATCCTGACCACATCAAACGGTATATCAACGATCAGCTTACCTTTCAGGCTGAACATCACAACAATGGTAAATAACAATGCGATCAATGTAAAGGGGCTGATCTTCGGGATAAACTTGTGCTCATACCATGTCCTTCCTTTGGCGCGGATCAGGGCATACCGGCTTAGAAAGCCCGCTATAAAAGGGATGCCCAGGTAGATGAACACGCTCTCTGCAATTTGCTGAATGCTGATATCGATGTCCACCCCGTTCAGCCCGAAATAAGGCGGCAGGACTTTGACAAAGAGCCATGCAAAAAGGCTGTAGAAAACCACCTGGAAGATACTGTTGAATGCCACAAGCCCTGCGGCATACTCCCGGTTTCCTGCTGCAAGTTCGTTCCATACGATGACCATGGCGATACAACGCGCAATCCCGATCATAATAAGGCCTACCATATATTCCGGCTTATCCCGCAGGAATATAACCGACAGCAGGAACATCAATACAGGGCCGATCAGCCAGTTCATCACCAGCGAGAGAGAAAGTATTTTCGTGTTTTTAAATACCTGGCCTAACTGTTCGTACTTCACCTTTGCCAATGGCGGGTACATCATCAGGATCAGGCCTATCGCAATAGGAATATTCGTTGTTCCGGACTGGAACGAATTGATAAAGCCTGACGATGAGGGGATGCAATAGCCAATCGCTACCCCGGTTGCCATTGCAAGGAATATCCACAGGGTCAGGTAGCGGTCGAGGAAGCCCAGCTTTTTCCGCTCATTGGCCGGGTTACAGTTGTTTGCGCTCATGTTATTGATCTTATTAAATGTTTGAGGGTCAGCAACAGCCGGAGCCGGGTGTACAGCAGGCGGCTTCAGGTTTCATGGCATAAACGGTAATGCTGAAGATGCCGGCCTTGCTTTGCTTGAATGCTTCGATTTCTTCCGCTGAAAGATAGTTGCTCAATATATCGTCGGGAATGATAACCGGCTTTTGCTTTTGTACGGTGATATTTGTAAAGCCGTTCTGGTGTATAAGGTTCAGGTAGTCTTCCCGCTGGATGGCGCCGGAAATACAGCCAGCGTACATTTCAGCGGCATGCTTCAACTGCTCCGGCAGATCGCCGGCCAAGACCACATCTGAAATGCTGAAATGACCACCTGGCTTAAGAACGCGGTAAATCTCTTTAAAAACACCGTCTTTATTGGGAACAAGGTTCAACACACAATTGCTTACGATCACGTCGGCAACATTGGCCATCACGGGCATTTGCTCAATATCACCCTGGCGGAACTCAACATTATTATAGCCGAGTTGCGCAACATTGCCCCTTGCCTTGTCGATCATGGCTTCGGTGAAGTCAATGCCGATTACCCGGCCTTTTTCACCAACTACAGAACGGGCGATAAAGCAGTCATTGCCTGCGCCGCTGCCAAGGTCTATTACGGTATCGCCTTCTTTCATGCGCGCATATGCTGTAGGCAAGCCACAGCCCAGGCCTAAATCCGCGTCCGCATTGTACCCCTCCATTTGGGTATAATCGTCACTCATGATGTTGTACACTTCGGTGCTGCAACCACCAGCACCACAGCAGGAGCTGGCGTTGGTGTCTTTGTCCTGCAAAGCGATCCTGCTGTATTGTTGACGGACAAGTTCTTTTAATTCCTGGTCGTTGTTCATTTGACTATTTATTTGTTTATTGCGATATTACGATTAATTAAGGTAAATTTTTTAACAGCAGTCTGACTTCAATTTTACTTCCACGAAGAACCCGGAAAGGATCTGCTTATACTCGTTCCAGACTTTGGGATTGATACAATAGCAAACACTGGTGCCTTCAATGGTTCCCTGGATCAGACCTGCATTTTTCAGTTCTTTCAGGTGCTGAGAAATGGTTGGCTGTGCCAGACCGAGCTCCGTAACCAGGTCGCCGCACACACAGGCGTTCAGTTTGATCAACTCCTGCAAAATAGCAATGCGGGCAGGATGCGCCAGCGCCTTGGCCATATTTGCAAGGTCATTCTGTTTCTTTGTAAATAAATCGCTTTTAGTAGCACCCATGATTCGCTCCTTTGATTGCAATATTACGATTAATATCGAAAAGTCAGCAATAATTTTTTTAAGGTAAAATTTTTGTGTCGAAACCAGTTGCCCGCAGCGAAGCAAAAATGACTTTCACAGGATCACATTCCCCCGCCAGGACCGGGTATTGTAGTATATTTATTTATCCCGGATAGCTTAAAAAAACACGCCCTATTTATTTCTCTTAATTAGTAACACAGGAACAGATCTTCAGGCTCAATTTTTAATACCCCCAGAAATTCTGCTTGATCCTCTTTATGGGCGCTTTGCTTTTACAAATAAATTTGTGACGCATGCGTCCGACGAACGTGTCAAAGTTCGAACTAATTTGAAATTGACATGGCTGAAATTCAAATATTTAAAGATTGATGACCTTGAGCTATTGCCTAGATTGGCGCCTTTAACTTGAAATAAAAAATTCTCGGTATCATTTCTATCGTTGACGTTTATATTTAATAGCTCTGCTGAATGTCACGAAGACCGTTTATTGTTTCCTGAAGCGCTGTAGACGTTACTACAAAATGCCATAAAGCGATTTACTATGAACTCAATTTCGCCTTCAAATTGTACCTAATGTTGTTGAATCGACTTGACTTCAAAAGAGAAAGAAAGTGTGAAATACTCTCTGACTCATAATCCCATTTTTTTAATGTTGAAGCAAGACATATTAAATGCACCTCTAGCTTTGGAATATATAGATCTGGTGGATAACTCAATCGATAGCTATTCAAAATTTGAAGTATACTTCCAGCTAAATTTCTGAAAATTGACTTCGTACCAAAATCGCGACACCAAATATTTAAATATTCTAGCAATAGGATTATTCCTGGCCCATGCTTAAGTAGAACTTTATTGACGGCTAGATTTAAAATTGCAGTATATTTATCAAAATTGCCATTATCATAAAATTCTCTAGATAAGGTAGATATACTGTTATTAATGTCTGATAACGATGATGACATGATCAAGGGTACCAAGTCGTCTGGCTCAGGAGTTATTCCGGATAGGGTTTCGACTGTATCTACGATATCCTTAAAATTAGGGTCAGAACGTAAAACATTGTTTTCAGCATCAAGAAACCAGCGCATTTCCCGTAATAATGAATTGAAGCCATTAATACGATCTATCGGAAGAAGTTTCATCTGCTCTACGCTGACTTTGAGTTTGTGATAAATGGTTAGAATTTTCTTTCTGGTAAAGGCTTGATTAATATCTTCGCTTCCCCCTTTCATCAATCGTCGAAGTGAGATGAAGTCGAGCCCCAAAGTCAAAATTCGCCTGCCTTTTTCGTCAGTGCTGATTCCGGTTTGCCATAGCATTGGACTTTTTATTAATTCATGAACGAGCTTTTTATAAAGTGGCTTATTTCCTTTACCGTAAAACGCCACTAGCATCCAAAGATTCGAATTGTTGAGTTTTGAGAAGGTCAGCTTCCCCAATGATGCCTGAATTGTCTTTTTTTGTTCAACTGTCAGATGCTCGTTAATATTTCCGAGAAGACGGAGACAATGCGGTTGTTTCTCAATTAATTGGATAAAATAGTTTATGTAGTTTGATATTTTTTTTTCAGTCTTCTTAATTTTCAAAACTGTATATGCGGCGTTCTTATTCAATAAAAATAGACACTGAGTACACCCCTCTATATGTGAAAAGTCTTTTGCCTGTTCCAAGCAGTCGTAAAGTACCAATTTAATTATACCACGATCTTGAATAAATCGGATTGAGGATTCGATAAATGTAAAATCATCTTCTCGATCTCTAATAAACAATGCTCCGTTTTGTTTTTTTTCATTCCAGACTGATAGGAAAAATTGTTCCCATGTAGAGGGGGGAAGGCTAATAATAAATTGGCTTAAAAATATAAGGATATTACTTTTATAATACCAGGGAGTATAATCGTCGAAGTAAGACTTGGCCAAACTTTCAAAAATAACTAGATTACTTGTTCCTAGATCATCTGTAAATGCGTAATCCTGACCAATTCGCTTTATAAACTTAGAATCATTGTACTGCAAAGCAAAATACAGCACTGGCATAGGAAACCGTTTGAGCACTGTTTTTAAAATTGGATAGATATCATCTCTATGTCGAAGATAGCCGCCATCCCTTGAAAAAGGCAATCCCGTTTCAAGCATCATTCCTAACATTTGGATACAAAGTGCCTCTTTTTCTGAATCTCCACCTAAAATTAAGCCGTCGATATAATCGTCAGCGCTATACGTATCAACTTTGTGTGTTCGTTTATTTTTTTGCGACAACACATAATCCTGGTTGTCTGCAAGCCTTCTTAAACCATGAAATTTTAGCTGTTCTAGCCTTTCATATAACCGCTTGTCGTTATCAAAACCACGCAATACCCGCTCTATTTCCAATGCATAAAGCTCTTCTTGAACCAAATCGAATTTTTGAGATCGAATGAATTTGAGAGCCTTTTCCCGGTCAACAATACTCCAATAGGCGGTAAGAGCTATTACATTTTCATCTTCCTGTTGAATCGTATCTGCAATAGTTTTTAAGGAACTGAAACGCATACTTGTTACGTCATTTAAGGCTAAAAGAAATGGCTTGTCACGCTCATAAATTTCCAGCGTTAGTCTTGAGCATACCTGATGTATCTTTTTTACAGTTTGACCATCACACCGCCAAATAGCATCTTTTATTTCTTGCTTGAGAAAATGATAATATAATTCTGGGGAAATAGCTTTGGCTTTTGATTTCAGTAAAGCAAATTCTTCGTTAGATATTACACATGAATACGGTAGAAATAGGTCATTTAAAACCAGACATACAAGTTTTAAGAAGTTAGTTTGAAATTCTTTTTTTTCTTTAATAGCCGATTTAAAGTAATCGCCTATTCTTAGTAAGAAATCAATCTTGGAGAAATTGTTTGAATTGTGGAAAGCGGGAATTCTACTAAATCTCTTTAGATATTCAAGTTCATGATAGTTTTCGCAAACCTTTAGTACATCTTCGAACGAAGAGTGAGCTGCCCTGTTTTCGAACAAGTCCATGTAGGATTCGTATTGCTCCCTCCCTAATAATTCGTAAGACACTTTAGGTATATCAATAACAGGTATGTCGCTTAGGTAATCAATAAACGATTTTAGTATTGATTTGACGTTGTTAGCGTTGATAGGCTTGCCGGATGCAGACTCTAAGAATTCAATGCAAACAGGTGAACTTAAAGGTATGTATGCAATACTGTGATTTTTATAAAACTGCTCTTTGTGTGCATCCGGTGCTTTCGTGGCTCTGGCGTCTATTAAATAGATTTTAATATCATCGTTATCTCTGCTATTTTTCCGCGTTACTACAGTTCTGATCCACGATACCCAAGCTAAAAAGTTAGGATCGTCACCTGAAAACCCTATAAGGCAAAAGTTTCCCTGCAACAGTGATATTCTCATGAGCTGAGTGAAAGCTTCGTGGTGCTGCGGATAGCCTTCATAGTCTTCGTTTGATATGATATACCGTTTATTAAATTCGTTATCGAATTCAAACAATTCATTTTCAGATTCGGGCAGGGAACCATGAAGCTTGATTATGTTTCTATTTCTTTTTAGAGCTAAATCAGATGAATGTTTGACTATGTTATAGCATTCGTTAAGTGCTGCTTCGATCGTTGATTTTTTTTCGATCAAGCTCTTCTGCCTGACTTTTTTTAATTCTAAATGATGTCCAGTAGAATTTCTTGACTTTCTTAACTCAATATCAACGTCATATTGACTGCTTCTTCCCAACTCTTGTGCATTAAGTTTTTCCTCCAAATCCTTAAACTCAATTTCCAGAGCGGGAATTTCGTTTAACAAATCCTGTATTTCTTCATCCAATTTTTTAAGCTGTAGTTTTAGCCCATCAGCCGTTTCGATATCAATGCAGAATTCTAACAAGTTGTCGTAGTTTGTGGTATATATATTACTCCAAGGTAGCCGGATAAGTTGTGAATGAAGTTCTAAGTCGCTCTCACTTATTGCTGTCTCGCTGAATTGCCCATTCTCTTTTATTTTTAGAAAAGGTTTACCTTCAATACGAACTGCTAACGGTGTATTTTCCTCTATGTAGACATCGACAGTTTCCCTAAAACCCATCTTTCTAATATAATTCGAAACTACATTTAGGTAGCCTGTTTGCTCTATGTATTGGTTTACTTGTTCGCTACAAAATCTAGAATAATCCTCTTTAGCGGATTCGGGATCTTTTTTTGTTTTCTCCATGAATGCACAGCTATATAAAGTATTGTTCATTCGCAATACCATTTTCTCCAGTAACTGCCACCAACTAGGGAAAAGGGTCGGGTGAACATTTTTGCTAAAGCCTGCCCCTACGAGTACGGAAAGGCTTTTGTCCTGGAGTTTTTGTCGAAGTTTTTGTAGTTGTTCTATATAGTCTTTTTTCATTGCATACTAGTTGAATGCATAATAATAAGATATTTTTTTCATGTATAAAATACTTGGCCAGAAGTTAGAGATAAAAATATCGTTTTATCTTTCTTGGAACAATCAATTGTTTATAAACCAATTCTTTCAGGCGGAATTTTTAGTTTATTTACTAACAAATAAAGGGGACGAAAGAGGGAATTGTGAGAGTCGGTTAACTTCAATACCTTGTCCCTATAAGTATTTGAATAAGACGGTAGCATCAATCGAAACAGATTACCCCTTTTGTTTAAAGGCAGCTTTCGAAAACTATTGGATTAATGAACTACGAATAAATAGAAAATGACAATTCACTTGCAGATTTAATAGGTCTTGCCTCTTTGGTGCCTTTCCGCCCTTGTTGGTGTTTTCACCAACAACAGCTCGATGCGTCGCCTGATGTGTTTATAAGGAGATGACTGAATTATCTTATCTCTTCTTAGCTTCTCGCTACGCCTTTTGAGTGTCCTGCCCATTAATAGTGGTATGCAGGTATAAAAACAGGAGCAGCCTGCACCTTCGAAATATTTTTGACGTCGCGCTCAGTCCTAAAAAAGTCTTTAGCGCTGCTAAAGACTTTATTGTAACTCCGGCGGATTGACCTGGAGATTGATGGATTTTCGCCTGTTGGAAAGCACCCTCTTTCCCAGGAACCAGCTTCGTTTAAAGCGATTAATGTACGGCTAACAGCCGGGGAAGCTCACGCTTACATAACTGTTCACCGTTTTGCCATTATTCAATGCAGGGTTCCAAAGTGGGCTGTCAGCAATAATCTTGCCCACAAGATTATCTGCGTTCGTGTCACCGATATACATCGCGTTCCACATCGCTTGCTGTCCCTGAACCCTCTCGGGTCTTACATACCGCGCATGGAAATAAACCACCTTTCCTTTTTTATCTACCA
The DNA here is from genome assembly GCF_003014535.1 of Taibaiella chishuiensis. GTDB lineage: Bacteria > Bacteroidota > Bacteroidia > Chitinophagales > Chitinophagaceae > Taibaiella > Taibaiella chishuiensis. The sequence continues at coordinate 17,527 of NZ_PYGD01000013.1, forward strand.
GAACATTAAGATCGACCAAATAAGTGAGGCTATCCACGGTGTTTGCACGCCGTTTGTTAAACTCTTCTTTGATGTAGTCGCCGAAAGCCGTTGCCGTATTGCCGTATGTTGCCGGCATCGGCAGGTAGTCATTCCGGTAAACGGGTTCATTATTGATGCCAACAATTACCTGCGGTTTTATTTTCACATTTGCAGGCGCCAACACTGCCCGTCCTTTCTCTTTGTCATAGGATAAAGTGTCCGATTGCCGCCAGATCAATACATTGCCGTTGGAGCGCATTCTATTACCTTGTATTTCGGTTTTGTCGGAAGGTTTAGCGCTCAAGAGAGCGCAGCACAACAGCACGGGAATAAGTAGCAGATATTTCCGGGTACCAGGCCTGAGCCTGTGGATTTTTGTAAGCATATTGATTCTGTTTTTTATAGGTGAAAAGTGAAACGAATGAGCAACAGAAGGCGCGCCAAGCAACAGGGTTTGCTGTATAAGAAAACGGCCATAAGTATAAGGATCATCCCCTGCAGCCATAGCATCGGCTTCATATTCATGCTGTAGCCGCAGCAGGTAGCGGTAGCGCCAAACCAAGGGATGAAACCAGAAAATGATCGTTATAACTTGCATGATCCATAGATCCAGCCAGTGTTTCCTCGTGTGATGCGCCGCTTCATGCTGTAGGATGTACCCCAGCTCCCTTGGGGGAACTGATACCATATCCGGGAGGAATATATAACCCCAAAATGAATAAGGCGCATGTACCCTACCCGTACAGATTACCTTATGACCATATACTGCCCGGACCGGATTGCTGCGCAACAGTATAGCGATCTTTAATAATTCAATCAGGTATTTCAGTAGCAATAACCCAACACCGGTACCATACAGCATGCGTAACAGCAGCACGATGTTCCAACCGGAACTGCCCTCTGTTACCGGAGGTGCTACCGAATTGACGTTTTGCGTTGTGATGATGCCTGATGGGGCAGGTAGATGCTGGGTTGTAATGGAAAAGTACCGGGGAGCATCTATAGGAAAAGAGGAGATTAATGAAGCCGGAAGGAAAGGCAGCAGACCGATAGCTATACTCAGCAGCAGGTAAACACGATTGACCGTGAAGCTTCTGCTCTTCTTATATAAGAGTTCAAAAAGTAAAAGAAGCATTGCCCAGACAATCGTTACTTTAAGCAGATAAGCCATGCTACAATGAGTTTAAATGTTGTTATATCACTTTTTGTCTTTCTTCAGCGTTTCCAGCTGTTTCATTAAAGTATCCAGCTCTTTCAGGTTTAATTCATTTTCGCTAACGAGAAAAGAAACCAGGTGTTTAGGGGAACCGTCAAAATAATTATTGATCCAGGCCTTAATACTGCTCTTTGTAAAGTCATGCTTGGCAACCAGCGGAAAGTACTCGTAAGTCTTACCATAGGCCTTATGCCCTACAAAACCTTTGCGTTCCAGGATACGCACTACAGAAGATACGGTGGTTTGTGGGATGGGTGTTTCTAAGGCCTCAACGATATCACGAACCAGGCAACGCTCTTTCTGCCAGATGATCTGCATGATTTGCTCTTCAGCTTTTGTAAGCGATTTCATAACTGGTTTTTTGCTTTTGTAACGTAAAATTAAGTTGTTTGCGTGAATGTTTAGTTGTGTTAACATAAAAATTACGTATGCTGATGCTGTTTCCCGAATGAAGGCGGCCCTGTATTGTACTTTTCGTTAAGATGCAGTAACGGTTATCGGTGTTGTAACGATCTTTAGGGTTCTCCGCCGTTGTTGGTGTTTTTCACCAACAACAAGCTGTGTTAAAAATTACGCTTATCAAAAAAAACAGCATTGCTGCCTAGTTTTTATTTGTTCGTCGGGACGACTGGATTATTTCATGATCCAGGATTTTGGGGGAGTCTGAACGAAACACCTGCACTTTGTGCAGCTTTTTCATTGTCGCTTTGCTTTTACAAATAAACTTGTGGCGCATGCGCCCATAAAAAAGTCTTTAGCAATGCTAAAGACTTTTCGTTCGTCAGGAGAATGTGTCAAAGTTCGAACCAGTTTACCGGATATTTGCATGTAATTCACGCATTTCTCGCGAAGTATAGCTAGCTATTCCAATGGTTCCCAACGGGATCATAATCGAACAAAATGTTACAAATCCAAAAAATGGCACAATCTGTAATCTAATTCATCTAACGATCGACAACCCTATAGGCCGCATTTTGCAATTTTGCAAATGCGGCCTTTTTACTACCATCAGTGTTTTTTTATGTTCCGTCTATTTCATTGTAGTATTTGTAGTAGATGTAAAAAAACTAAAAAAAACTGATACATATGGTTATTATTCCACTAAACTATAATGCTCATTCGTTTTGTTGCGAATGAGCATTATTTATTTTATTCTACTATATCTTCAAAAAATTGACTTTTGAGATAGCCCCATTTTTTCATAAAATAATCTATCCAGTAAAAATAGAAAAATTGACAAAAAAAATACATACATCTGAATTGTGCAAACACTGTTTGCACAATTGGATGCTAAATGCTATTCCTCTAAATATGCCCATCATTGCTTTCTGCATATGTTTTGAATGAGCTGCAATGGCGAAAGCAATTTTATATATCCGTGTTAGCGCTGACGAGCAGGCACTCAAAGGCTATTCCCAAGGAAGTCAGGCCGAGCGATTAGAAAAGTTCTCCACAGATAATAATGAAATTTCTAGCTCCTAACGGTTGCCATCATATATCTATAAATCGAACTTTTTTCTAAATAGGTCAGAAATTTTATCCTTGAACCAGCAGGTCTGAACTAGTTCTTGTTTAGTTAGATTATATTTTTCAAGATACGCTTTATTGAAACTCTTTTTAAAACCAGAGTCCTTTTTGCCTGCCATATCAAAAAATTTGTAAAATCGTTCTAGTTCATCGCTTTCAAGGTCACTGACAATTTCCACTTCTGGATCTTGCATCATTGTTTTCTTATCATTATCAGTGAAATCTATGTAGCCCGCGCGTGACAACTTATAATCCTGTATGATAGCGTTAAATTTTTCTTTCTTTTGTCTGATAAGTTCCTGCAAATATTCATCCGTATCAAAGCTAGATCTACACAAAATTATATTGTCAGGATGAAACAAATAGTTTTCGAAACAATAATACTCTAGAACAACGTAGTTTGAAAAATAAGGCGGAGAAGTTAAAATGTTTATTTCCTTAGAAGTTAAGAAATCGCGATCGCGTAGTGCATATTTATCGGGTTCATTTTTAGCGGATAAGTAGATTGCTCGTGAATCCTTTAATGGCCAAAATTCAAGGCCGGGAATACGAACTAAATTGTACAGACTGGCATTATCTCCTTCACAATAGACTATCTTCTTGACTTGAGCTTTTCCCTTAAGCATTCCTTTAATAGTTCGTTCCAATGTGTTCTGCCATTTCAATGAAGTATTATCAAACTGAACTACACCTATTTCAGGAAAGGTTTCTCGTAATTGAATGACTGAATCCTGGAACTCTGTTAACGCAATTATTTTGTGCGGTTGGATATATTCATCACTTATTGAAAGATCTTGAAGTATGTGTTCGCCACCATTCAAGTCTAAATCAAACTCATCGAACCTTAATGGCAATTGAATATCAAGTATTACTAAATCATAAAAAGCTTCCTGCAATTTTACCTGAGCGGTGACTTGATCTTTAACATGCGTGATAGCAGCTTTTGGTGCTAAAACTTGTATCAAAGAAAAGATTTTTGCAGCTTTTGCATCTTGGTCTTCAATAATTAAGACTGACAGGGTTTCCTCTTTATTGATCATTTGATGTTATTAGTTAAATATCATTTTTATCAATTGTGCTAATTCAGCCTTCCATTTCTCTTCGCCGCCGATGAAGTAGATGGTATCTACATAAAAGTCACCGAATTCATTACGTAGTTCCGTTTTCAAAGTTGTAAGAGTTTTACCATCACTATAAACATCATATCCGGTAATGACTATAACTTTTGTAGCTATCTCATTAATGTCAATTTCACTCAAAATCATCCGCCCAGCGTAGGTTTCAAAATTTCCACCAGATTCTCTAGCTGTTTTTTCGAAAATGTGCATGCTCATATCTAATAGTACCAAATCATATGGATTGGTAGTAATTTCCTGTAGCCCGCTCTGATAAGACTTTTTCCAGCAAAAGGAGACATTAGGCAAGAGTGTCTTTACGTATTTCTCTAGGTGCTGGTGTTTGAGTTCGTCGTCTTCGATGATAAGAATTCTCATGGTTGCAAATCTTTTGTTTCAAAATCTATCGCAATTTCGACTTTGTTGTTAATGCATGAATAATCAAATTTGCTAGCCTTCCTATTCAAATCTGCATTCAGAATTTTTTTAATTTTAGGAAAGCCCGTTCCTCCTTCTTGACGAATATTTGCATCTGGCTTATACCAATTTGCCTTAATCATCTCCAGCTTAGCCTCATGACTGTTTGAATTAAGAACGTTATTTTCAAACCGCAGCTCTAAAATATCGTTCTGCACCATGATAGACATCTTCGCGTGCAACTCATAATGTGGAAGGCTACAATGTTTGATAACATTGAAAAGAATATTATTCATCAAGTCAATGAAGTGCTGATGATACTCACCTTTTATGTAGAAAGAGTCTATCTGTTTTTCCACTTCAAAAGGAAAATTTGGGTGGATATTTTTTGCGATTTGAATGCTTGCCTCTGCAAGTATCTGCAAGTCATATTTGCCATCGAAGCTACTTTCTGATCGACGAAACCACTCCGAGATATTGTTTAACTTGGTTTGAATTTCTGTACGACATGTCATTAAGCTGCTTGTTAACTCAGACACTGCTTGTTTATTGCTAGCTGCGGCGAGTATATTTGAGTGTAATTCGTCGATGTATGCTACATACTTATCTTTGAATTGTACATTAAATTGCTGCCTTATAACACTAAGACAATGTTCCGTCCTTCGCCACAGTTCATTAAAACATCTTTCGATAAATGAATCTAGGTCAACTATATTAACAAAATCTTTAGCAAACAGCAATATCAATTCACTCTCCGTATAAGAGTATTCAAACAGCGGCTCAGTGTTAATCGCTCGCTTATCAATAGCGCATTGAATATATTTGTCTTTTATATCTTTGGATAGAGTGTCAATATTCAAAGAAAATTGACTGAATTGACTTTGCAGTTTAGCGTCCAATGTCTCTGCTAGCACCAATTTCTCCTTCCAAAATTCATTTTCAGCATAGACATTGTCTGTTTGGGAAGTAACCAGCGAATATGTTTCGAAAACACTTCTTAAATGGTTAGGAAGCGTACCGTGTCGTATTCTAGTGCTTATATAAGCATCGAGTCCAAACTCTTTGCTCGAAACGAAAAGATCTCGTATGTACAGGAAAAAACCAGCAAAAATCCGAAATGCAGGCAAGTATACAACTTCAACATCAACGTCTGAATATATATTTTCGGGCATCTCTAAGAATTTAATTTCACCGTTGTCATTAAGTTCAAAAACAGTTCTAAAATCTCTATAACTCTTTTTGCTCCTAATGTAATTGAACAGTTGGACATACCGTTCGAACGCCTCATTGGTCAATGGGGACAAACTTTCATTTTGTAAAACATTTTGTTTTCCAACACTTTTTATTAGCTCTTTAATTTTAGATTCATTGACAAATATTTTACGCTCATCAATTCCGCCAATTACGTTGCTTATAGTGTTTTTCTGAGTAAGTTCAGCTATCTCTACCTGATAGCTATTTTGTTTCTGAGTATCAAATTCAGCTAGAAATTTGCATATGCTGATTCTTTCCTCATTGACCGCATAAGTACTATTAAAGGCCTTGGATAACTGCATTATTTCTGTGCTGCATACTGTTGACAAGAAGTAAACTAATTCTGTCTTCGGAAATCGGGATGCAATCGCTATCAAATCACGAGGGGTGTTGTTATTATGAGACCGAAGGAATAGTTCATAAGTCTGTTTCACCTTGATTTTATCCGAGCAGTTTATTTTAAAGAAGATTGGAAGGCTAATTAGGTTAATTTTATCCCCATTACATTTATATTTCGCAGACACTAAAATCTCCAGAAGGGTTTCATGAGACATTTTACCAGCTAATGCAGGATTTTTAAGATGTGTGTCAACAAAAAGATTCAATGCTTTTTGATAGTCACATATAGCCAAATAACATTCGAATAAATTTGTGACAATTTCAAATTTTGAAAGAATTGAAATCTCATCATCCACTAATAGTTGCTCATAGCTATCGATGCAATTAGAATAGTTTTTTTGATGTAGCAACGAGCGATTTTTGTACAAACTTCGCTTTAGTGTTGGCACATATTCGAAAGCATATTGCCCACTGTTTTTTTCTTGATTTGTGCACAACTCAATATAGGTTTGCACAGTTGGGCTGGATGGATAAAGACGGCATAGTTGGTTAAGAAAGTGATCCAGCAAATTTTCCGAAGCACGAAATTTAAGCGAGAGTCTAGGATTGATGAATGCACTGTTAATCATACCTAAAAGTTCATAGTCAATTGAACCTGGCCACGAGAGTTCGCCAGAAACAAATGCATACAGATTCACGCCCAAAGCTGAATTATTAAAAATGGTAGATAACTTTAGCAACTCTATATATGACAAGGTTGCGTCTTTGTCTTTGTTAAAGACATCGTAATAGCATTTGACAATACTATTGAGGATACTGTCCTGGTCAGTAATTTTTTCAAAATTTATCTTGCCTTCGATTGCTGACTTGGCATATATCTCAACTATTTCCGTGATACAACCATTCTCGGATAGAAACTGCTTTGCCATCAAGAAAGCTTGTTGATAGTTCCCAACAGTATATTGATCAATTATTGCTAAACTACGGACATCTTTTTGTTCAGGTTTTTGGTCATAATCGTCGATAAATAAAAAAGCAATTTGAAAGAGATTTTTATCGTTTATTTGAGCAGTCAACAGACGCTTAACGAATGTTGATACAAATCCCAAAAGCTCTTGGCGAGTAATCAATTCCTGCAAAATCCTAGTTGACATCAAATATCGGTCAATGACCGACATGACTTCTTCCATATAGACTAGATAAGAGAGGTGATTATATCGAATTGATGAAAAATAATTTGTTTTAAAACGAAAGTACTCGCTATAACTATCGCCATTTTTATACGCGTTTAGCTTTTGTTGTTCGATAAAATCATTTGTAATTTCATTAAACTGAAAGAACGACACCTTTTTTTCAGCTTTAACGCTATAAAGGTTTCCCAAAATTTGAACCATCATATCGTTGGCATCATTTACGACTAAGTTTCTAGTTTCCCAGTTCTTTTCTGTGCCGAACTCATACTCATCTAATATAAAGCGATGTTCAATGCTCCAAAGTGTGTATCCATTTTGCTCATCGATCTCATCAAGCAAAGTTCTAGCGACTTCATAATTGCCAGATAATAATAAAAACTCAAAACGCTCTTTTCGTTTAACAAAATCATTAATGGCAGCGGCATGCCTAATAAACCCAAGCATTTGCCATTGCATCTCTTTCTCGAGAGTTTCAGAGTAAAAATTTAATCTACCTCTACCTAAGTCATTATAACTTTTCGGATGCGAATTTTCACCCAAAATAATCTTGTTCAAGGTTGCCTTGAGTATTGGTATTTCCTTCTCAACTCGAGTCACAAATTTTTCAAGTGCATGTACATCAGCCGAATTTGTTTTAATAAGCTTCAACAAATCGACTTTATTCAACTTAGGCTTATTGAAAAAAGCTGCTTTTAACTCAGAGAAGTTCATTGGAATGTTGGTAATATTGTCGGTGAATACAATGAGGATATTCTATTGCAAATAGAATTTTAATTATTTTATCAAAGATACGCGTCCTTTTTAGAAGGGCTATTCATGCATGATGTTCTAAAAACTATTCTTCTGGCGTTTTGCCGTAAATGATTGAATGTATTTATTATTTCCATTTGGCCATCAATATCGAAATCCTCTGATGGTTGTTCTCGAAATATCCCATTCAATTCTTCAGGAATTATTTGGCAATATTATGGATGCCAATTCCAGCTTCACTACTATAAGACATTGGGTTAAAATTTACTGCAAAATAAAATATAAATGAAAACAAAAATACTCCGTAGCTTTATTTATTTGCAATTCATTGCCGACTGGATTCGAACCCAAACTAATTGCAGATCAATAACATCTGAAAATCACCAAAATATACTAAAACAACAAAACCCGCTCTGAGAGCGGGTTTTGTTTGTTTTTGTCGGGACGACTGGATTCGAACCAGCGACCCCTTGCACCCCATGCAAGTGCGCTACCGGGCTGCGCTACGTCCCGAACTTCTAAACCGGGACGCGAAAGTAATGATTTTTTTCATTTCTCAAACAAAAAAAAAGAAATAATCTTTGCAGCCAGAAAAACAACCATGTCCGTAGTCCAAGATCCCTCCCACGAAACCGAATTTTCAGACCTGAAGGCCTGTGTCCTGTTACCCACTTATAACAATGCACAGACCCTCGAAGCAGTCCTCTTATCGCTTGCCGCCTATACCCGACAGATCATTGTCGTTAACGATGGCTCTACCGATGAGACGGAGGCGATACTGGCACGCTACCCTTTTCTGCAAATCGTAAGTTATACCCCCAACCGCGGCAAAGGCAATGCCCTGAAACAGGGCTTTCGTTATGCCTGGCAACAGGGCTACCAATATGCCATCTCTATCGACAGCGATGGCCAGCATTATGCCCAGGACCTGCCCGCCTTCCTGGGGGCGATAAAAGAACAGCCCGGCACGCTTATTATCGGCGCCCGCAATATGGACCAGGCGCATATACCCGGCAAAAGCAGTTTCGGTAATAAGTTTTCCAACTTCTGGTTCTGGGTCGAAACCGGTATCCGGCTGCCCGATACCCAGTCGGGCTACCGCCTCTACCCGCTCGCCCCCCTGTCGACGATGAAGTTCTTTACCCGCAAATACGAATTCGAGATCGAGGCACCGGTACGCGTGGCCTGGAAAGGCGTTAAGGTAATACCGGTACCGGTATCGGTCTACTACCCGCCTGCCGCGGAACGGATCAGCCATTTCCGCCCTTTTAAAGATTTTACACGGATCAGTATCCTCAACACCTTCCTGACCCTGATCGCCCTGTTATGGATTCATCCCCGCAATTTTGTACGCCGGCTCAGCAGCCGCGAAGGCTGGGCCCAACTCTGGAAGGAAGTAATGGTACGTCCTGACGAGAGTAATGAACGTAAAGCCTGGAGCATGGCTTTCGGCGTGTTTATGGGCATCTTCCCGGTATGGGGGTTCCAGTTGGCCATCGGCATTCCGCTGGCCATTTACCTGCGGTTGAATAAGGCGTTATTCCTGTTGGCGGCCAATGTCAGCATCTTCCCCATAACGCCCGTATTCTGGGCCCTGAGCCTGGTTACCGGCAAAATAATACTGGGTTACGAGGATTGGGCGTTCCGCTGGAAAGACATTACCCTTACCCAGTTTAAAGAAGCGGGCCTGGCCTTCTTCCTGGGGGGCGCCGTGCTGGCCCTGGCCCTGGGACTGCTTACCTTCCTGGTCTCGCTGCTCTTACTCAAGGCCTTCAGGAAGCCGGGCAGCGTACAGCAATAAGTTATAAAACCTATAAAAAGCTGTTGATGTACAACCAATACACAACTAGCGTGTTGTAATAAAAAAAAACAACATCGATGAAAAAAGTCGTACTGGCCGCACTCCTGGCTTTAGGCCTCGGAGCCGCCGCACCAACAGCGCTGCATGCACAAACCCAGGCCAAGCTGAATGCCGCCCGAAACCAGACGGTAATGGCGTTCCTGATCCAGTCTTCGCCGGAGTACGCTACCCTCGTAAAGTCGATCAATGCCGCAGCATTGGAGAAAACCTTCGCCGGCCAGGGTAGTTATACCGTATTCGCACCCACCAATAAAGCCTTTGAAAGCCTGCCTCCCGGCCAGCTCGACTTCCTGCTGAAACCGGAGAACATCGACTCGCTGCAGAAAATCCTTACCTATCATGTGATTTCCGGTCCGCAAACGGTTGCCGAAATTCATGAAAAGATTAAACAGGCCGGCGGCGAATACACCGCGCCTACCATCGGCGAAGGCGGTAATGTAACTTTCCTGGTAGAAGGTAATAATGTAGTGATCAAAGACGCCCATGGCTTCCGTTCGGTATTATTACCGCCCGTTAAAACGACCAATGGCATCATCTACCGGATGGATAAAATACTGATCCCATGATTTTTTAAGGAAGCGCCGGAGCAGTAATGATAAATTGGATTTCTTAATGTAATTTTGGAAAAGCTTTATTACAGAGCTTTTCCAAATTTATTTTTACCCCTACTTATAAGAGTTTATCGTGCAAACCAGCGAACGCATTTCGATATTTGACATTTTTAAGATTGGTGTTGGTCCCAGCAGTTCCCATACATTAGGCCCATGGCGTGCGGCATTGCAATTCCTGGAAAGCATAAAGAAAGGAAAAGGCTTACATGCCGTAACGCAGGTACGCGTATTGCTGTATGGTTCGCTGGCTAAAACCGGCCACGGGCATGGTACCGATGTTGCCGTTATGCTCGGCCTTTGCGGCGAAGATCCCGTTACTTTCGATGTCAATAAGATCGACCCCACGATACTATCGCTCCATACCCACAAACGTATGCTGCTGGGCGGCGTACAGGAGATCGAATTCCGTCCCGGCGAAGACATCGAGTTCCTGATGACAGAATCGTTGCCGCACCACCCCAACGCACTTACTTTTCTCTGCACCTTTAACGATGGCGATTCCATTGCCGAAACTTATTATTCCATAGGCGGCGGCTTTGTCGAAAAAGAAGGCGCTGCCAACGATGCGGCGGCGGCTACCGAACTCTATTTCCCGATCGATAACGCCCAGGACCTGATGCACTGGTGTATCAAAACAGGGCTGAGCATTTCGGAGATCGTGATGGAAAACGAAATTGCCTGGCGCAGCGAAGACCAGACCCGCGCCGGCATTTTACAGATTTGGCATACTATGCAGGAGTGCATTTACCGCGGCTGTCATAAGGAAGGTAAATTGCCCGGTGGCCTGGATGTGTCGCGCCGTGCAGCGCCACTCAACAAACGCCTGCTTAAAGGTAAAAACTACAGCAACTATACCGAATGGCAGCAGGCGATACGCGAAGGCGGTCATAACTTCCAGTACATACTGGACTGGGTAAGCTGTTTTGCCCTGGCGGTAAACGAAGAGAACGCATCCTTTAGCCGCGTGGTCACTGCGCCTACCAATGGCGCTGCGGGCGTAATTCCGGCCGTGCTCCATTATTTCGTTACCTTCTGCGATGGCGATTCGGAAGAGAAGATCATCCAGTTCCTGCTTTGCGCTTCGGAAATCGGCAGCATCTTTAAAAAAGGCGCTACCATTTCGGCGGCTATGGGCGGATGCCAGGCCGAGATCGGTGTATCGTCGGCGATGGCGGCAGCAGCGCTTACCGAATGTCTCGGCGGCAGTGTACGGCAATGCCTGATGGCTTCGGAGATCGCCATGGAACACCACCTGGGTCTTACCTGCGACCCCGTAGCGGGCCTGGTGCAGGTACCCTGTATCGAACGCAATACCATGGGCGCCATCAAGGCCATTACCGCGGCACAGCTGGCCCTGCAGAGTAACCCCTACAATGCCCGCGTATCGCTGGATGCCGTGGTAAAGACCATGTGGGAGACCGCACTCGATATGAATACCAAATACAAAGAAACTGCCGATGGCGGCCTGGCCATCAATATACCGCTGGGATTGAGCGAATGCTGATCCACCTACGGAAAACAAACGCGGCGCATACCAGGTATGCGCCGCGTTTGTTTGAATAACATTCTATCAGTGTTTATAAACGATATCAAATCCTTTTGCCCTGGCTTCCTTATACACCTTCGCCGCCTCTTCCTTCTTGCCGCAACGGTAGAGGTAAACGGCCTTTTGCTGGTACCAGTATTGCGGACTTGACTCCTCGTACCGGCGGACATCTTCCAATACTTTGCGCATTTTCGCTTCCTGCTTATGGTTACAATAGAAGTTGGCCAGCGCGTTCCAGTACACCGCTTCTGAAGGCTGCAGTTCGTAAGCCCTTACCAGGTCCTGTTCTTCTTTTCGGGGATCGTTTTTATGATGAAAAGAATTTTGCCACCAGTAGTGCGGGTTATCGGGCATCATACCGACCAGCTTGTCGGAGATCGCCGTCATACGTTGTTCCATCACCTTCGGACGGGTACCTTCTTTTAATTGATAGAGCTCGTACAATTGTGCCCACAGGTCTGCATTGCCAGGCTCTGCAGCAGCCTTTTGTTCAAAGATCGCGATACTGCGCTTCAGGTAGCGATTGGCTTCCCCGTAGTCATTCCGGCCATACCAATAGATCCAATGCAGTTTATGGTAGCAGAGAAAACAAGCCGAATCGAGGACCAGTGCTGCTTTAAAATGCCCCATAGCCTGGCTTTCCCGGTGTGCATACAAGTCGAGCAGCCCCAGGGTTACTTCGCCGTTGCCGGCCATCTGCCGGTCATCCGAACGGGCCAGCAACAGGGCCTCCCGCCGGAAATTGATGACTGAAGTATCATAATAAAAATGCTCCGGCGACTGGTACAAGCCGGCCAGGTAGCGGTTTACAAAGGCCAGGGTATCCTGCTGCGTGGATAAGGGCATAACCTCCTGCGCCATTAAAGCGCCGGCCAGTCCTGACAACAGGCTAAGCGATAAAAAAACTTTTTTCATAAAGACCATAGGGCACCTTAGCGGATATCCATCCTGATGCGCCAGTTTTTGGGGTAATAGTTGTTCATCCGGTTGGGCAACCATTTGCCCCAGCCCAGGCCCAGGCCGCCAAAGGTCACTACCTGCCAGCCTTTTAAAGCATGTTCTTTCCGGATCTCTTCTTTCTTCATAAACAGCAGCGCCTCTTCCCGGCTTACTTCCAGGGCAGGCAGTTCAGCAGACAGGTGTATACTCAAAGCCAGCTCATGATCCGGGATCTCATCTTTGCCGGCCAGCTTACCCAGGGCGGTTCCCGTCTTTTTGATCCGCAACCTGGGCTGCAGGTACTCGTAATCTTTCTGGTGTACCGGGTGCAGGCCGTAAAACTCTTCGTTACGCTCCACGGCCAGTAAGGGCACCTTCATAAACCGCGACCAGCGGGCACTTTCGTCCTTGCCCTTACGCGCAGCGCCGGCTGCGCCTTTTTTCTTTTCGCTCCTGTCTTTTTTCTGCGGCGCTTCCTCCTGGTCTTCCGGCTTGCGGAAAGCCGCCAGGAAAAAGCCTTCGCCCTGCAGCTTCCAGGGATAAAAGCGGTAACCATATGCCTGGTGTGCGGCCGAACGGGTTTCGACAATCTGCCAATCCTCCTGTACCGGTACGGCCTGGCTTTCCAATTGAAAGTTGTCGCAAAGCCAATCGAGCACTTCTTCGTTCTCTTCGGGCGAGTAAGAACAGGTAGCGTACAACAGCAGGCCGCCGGGTTTGAGTGCAGGCAACGCATCGGCTACAATCCGCTTCTGGCGCTCGCTGCAGAGCTTTACATGCTCCGGCGACCATTCGTCCATAGCCGCCTCATCTTTGCGCCAAAGGCCGGAACCCGTACAGGGCGCATCGATCAGCATGATATCGAAATAAGCGCCCAGCGCTGTAAAGTCTTTCGGATCGTTTTGGGTTACCCAGGTATTCATTTGCCCCCAGCGGCTCATATTCTCCGCCAGTATTGCCGCGCGGGGCTGGATCACTTCGTTGGCGATCAGCAGGTCTTCGTCGCGCAGCAGGCCGGCCAGCAAGGTACTTTTACCACCGGGTGCAGCGCAGAGGTCGAGCAGCCGCAAAGCAGGACCAGTACGGTCGGCCAGCGCTTCTACGGCATGTTGTACAAACATGGATGAGGCCTCCTGTACATAATAAGCACCGGCATGAAATAAGGGATCCAGTGTAAATACCGGCCGCTCGCCGAGATAACGGCCTGTACTGCACCAGGGCACCTGGCCGGTTAGGGCAAAGGACAGGTCTGCCGGTTTGCGGGGGTTAAGCCGCAGCGATGTTACGGCGGCTTGTTCGTGTGCCTGCAGCAATGCCGCAGGGTCGATACGGCCGGCACCGGCCACGGGGCTCAATTGCCCGAGGATATGAGAAAGCTGTTCGTTCACTGGAGAGATCTTTTTAAAAGCGCAGAGCGCAGGGGCAAAGTTCGTTAAATACCGATACCAATCCCCATTTCAAATAATTCGGCGGTAGTGGTATGGGTTTTCAGGATCGCCGAGAAGAAGAGTTCCTTCAGCAGGCCCTTTTCCCGTTGTACCAGGTAAAGGTTGCCGCCGATCTTTTGGTAAAAATCAGACTTCTGATCGTCCATTTTATGAAGGTAATAACCTGCCTGCGCGATAAGGCCGATACGGCCCACCAGGAACTCATTACCGAGGAATACCGCTACCTGTGTGGACTGGGCCCCTTCGCTGCCCCTGAAGTGTTCGATACTTTTAAGCAGGCTGTACATGCGGGTATTGTAATAGATATCGGCGCCGCCATAAACTTTGTTCTTGCTCCAGTAACGCTTGCTTACGTACAACGCCCCCATATACACCGGGTACAGGGGACCGTCGGCCGGCGGACTTTCTACAAAGGCAATGCTGGCCCTGCCCTGCAGCAGCCAGCGGTTTTTGAGGGGTTCGAGCGGGCGCCGTATAGGATCCGGCCGCGAGGTTACGGGAAAATAACGCAGCCCGATATGCCCGCCCCACATATTGATACCGAGGTTGGGCTGCTGGAAAGAAGCATTGGATACATGGGAAAAATTAAGACCGGCCTGCAGGTCCCATTGGTCGCTGATATGCCAGCGCAGATCGGTAGAGAAAGGGCTGAGGTTATTCCAATGCCCGCCGATCACGGTGTTTTCCGTATTGGCTACAGGCGTGCGTTGATAGGGCTTGGTTACATAACATACACCCATACCCAGCCGCAGGGTCCATTCAATATTCTTGCCATGCACCAGCGGGAACTGGATATTGGGAAAGATGCCGAATACCTGGCCGTAAACATCATTTTTATTGTAGTTGGTATAGTACAGGCCTACGCCCAACTGCGGGTTATGCCGCCGTTGCTGCCAGTCTTTCTGACCGTAACACTGTTTTACAAAATTGAGCTCGGCGGAATAGGACCGTTCGGGTAAGGTGCCGGTAAAACGGGCGGTATGTTTGATCATTTTGCCCATCATTACATTGCCTTCTATGCCAAAGCCCTTCCAGCTTTGCTGTTCCTGCGCCATAAGCGGTAAGGAACAGCAAAAAAAGAACGATACTAAAACATAAAAAGACCTGGGCATCGATACCGGACCGGGGGGATTATTCGTAAATCTTATATTTGGCCAGTTTCCATTTATGCAGGCGGTGCTGCAGCGACACACGCAATACGCCCATGCCATACTTGGCACTGCGCCTGAAATTGATACTGGAAGCCTCTTCGAAGTATTTGGTCGGACAGGTGATCTCGGCCACTTCGTAGCCTTTCATAAAGATCTGGGAAACCATTTCGTTGTCGAAAACGAAATCGTCGTTATTGGCCATGAAATTGATATTGCGCAGCACCTCGCCGGAAAATGCACGGTAGCCGGTATGGTATTCGCTCAGCTTCTGGTTGATCAGCACATTTTCGAACAGGGTCAGGCAACGGTTAAATACGTATTTGTAAAGCGGCATACCACCGTTCAGCGCACCTTTGCCCAGGATACGGGAACCGAATACAACCGGGTAAAGATCATTGGCGATGATATAACACATAGACGGGATAAGCTTGGGCGTGTACTGGTAGTCGGGGTGCAGCATGATCACGATATCGGCGCCCAGTTCCAGTGCTTTTGTATAACAGGATTTCTGGTTGCCGCCATAACCTTTATTCTGCTCGTGGCGTACAATGTGTTTAATACCCAGCTTGCGTCCTACATCCGAGGTATCATCTTTACTATGATCATCAACCAGTACAACATCGTCAACCAGATCAAATGGGATCTCGTTATAGGTTCTTTCCAGGGTAAGGGCGGCATTGTAAGCCGGCAGTACAACAACTATTCTTTTTCCGTTTAGCATGAATGTGAATTACGCAAGTGCAATTGCAAAATAAAAAATCTATTATAAACCCGAGCGTGTTATTTTAAACTTCCCTGGGTATGCAGGATCTGCATCCCGGTGGAAACAAGGTTACTCGTGGCCTTGGATAGTAAAACATCCCGGTCGTTGAAAACCCTTACTTCCGCGTTAATTATTTTTTTCCCCTGCCGGATGATCTCCGCCACAGCGGTGATACGCTCCCCTTCGGAGGCGGCATACAGGAAGTCGGTATGGAGGGAAACACTGGTGTAATGCAGCTCGGCCTCGAGGCTTACAATAGCCCAGCCGATAGCCTCGTCGATAACCAGCGACATCATACCCCCGTGGATATTGCCGAACGGGTTACACATTTCCCTTCGGATCAGTACGGACATGACCGCCTTTCCCTTTTCGATCTGCTCCAGCCTTGGTTTCAGCCAGTTGCCTGCGGGCGACCTCGAATCTTCAATCACCGTGCCCTGCATTTCCCGGAGCCTTTCCAAAAGTTTTGCTGCCATTACAATTATGTATATTTTTAAACGCTGCAAAGCTACAATCTATTATCTTTGTTTCCTTCAAAAAAATCACCTTTATATGACGCTTACTCAACTCGAATACGTAGTATCCGTAGCCACCTATAAGAGCTTTGTTGCAGCAGCAGAAAAAAGCTTTGTAACCCAACCCACCTTGAGTATGCAGATACACAAGCTGGAAGAGGAGCTTAATGTAAGGCTTTTCGACCGGAACAAACACCCCATTACCTGTACCGAAGTAGGTGAAGAAATCGTAAGGCAGGCAAAAGTAATTCTTGCCGAAGCCAATAAGATCCAGGAGCTTATACAACACCGCCAGGGCTCTGTAGCCGGCACGTTCCGTATGGGCATTATCCCTACCCTCGCCCCCTTTATCCTGCCCCAACTGCTGGAAAACCACGCCAAGGCCCACCCTGAACTGCGCCTCATCGTAACCGAAATGCAGACCAAGGACATTATCAAAAAACTGAAAGACGACGAAATCGATTGCGCCCTGCTGAGCACGCCGCTCGAAGAAGCGCATATTAAAGAATATCCTTTATTCTACGAATCACTGGTCGCTTACTTCGGCAAAGACGAAAAAGCACTGACCAAAAGGCTCGTAACCCCCGAAGACATCGATATGAAACGCATCTGGATGCTGAACGAAGGCAATTGCCTGCGCAACCAGATCATGAACCTCTGTAGCGAACATATCGACAAACTGCAGGAAAACCGCCCTTACCAATACGAATCGGGCAATGTAGAAACCCTGCGTAAAATGGTCGATAAAAACGGCGGTGTAACCATTTTACCGGAACTCGCCACTTTCGAATTTACCGAGGACCAGAGCGAAAACGTGCGCTACTTCGACGGCGAAGAGCCCGTGCGCGAAATATCGCTGGTCACCAACGATCACTTTGTACGGCTTTCGGTGCTGCAAACCCTGATGGACGAGATCCTGAAACTGGTACCGGAAAAAATGAGGGTACAAAAGAAAAACCGCAAAATCTTAAGGATCCAGGCTGCCAAGCTGTAACCCGGACCACTGATACCGATAAAGAAAAAGAGACCGATCCTGTGATCGGTCTCTTTTTCTTTTTAATAGCTGCAACCGTTTAGCGCACTGCTGCTTCATTTTTACGCAGCAAGGCCTTCCGGATATAGATCTCGCCCCAGGCGGTGCCCCGGTCTACGCGGAATACCCGCAGGAACGTGGTATCTGCCTTCACATTTTCGCATTGGTAGTCCGGCTCTATATTATCGAACACGGCAATATCAGTAGCGGCCGTTATTTGCCAGGTTACCCGGGCAAAGGTATCCGTGCCCTTAAGATAACCGGTATAAGGATCGGTAAGGTGCATGCGTTCCAGGTAAGCATTGGTGCCGATGGCAGCCTGGTAATAATGATGCTGTTCCAGGTAATCGACCAATGCCTGCTGTACCCGCATGCCTGCAAAGGCGCCCAGGTCGGTATCGCCATGCCCGTTGTTTTTGTAAAATGCCATAGCTTCGATACCACCGATCAGCGCCAGTAATACCACCAGGCCTGGCCGGCCCATAACCGTCGTGGCATACCGCTCCAGCAGGATAGCGCCGATAAAGAGCACCGGCAGCAAAGCGATAAACAGGTAACGCCCGATAAACATATTTATACTGGTAAAGAGCAGGAAAAAGGGGATAAAAATAAGCGACAGGCGGATAAAGCGCAATTGCGCCGGCGTACCCTTGCGCCAAAGGTCGCGGAGCAAGGCCAGCGAAGCGCCCAGCCGTTTGTGCTTTATAGCCACCGCTGCAAAAAGAAGGATAAAAAGCAGTAACAGGTATTGCCTGAGGTCGTGTACGAACAGGACATCGAAGCAACTCCTCAGTTTTTCCAATACCAGCAGGGGCTCCAGCTCGATCAGCCCGGCATGGAAAGGAAATACATACCAGCCCATAATCATCTTTTGCAACACGAAGAACAGCGCGATAAGCAGTACTGGTATGGTAACAGAAACCACCAGCCACAACCGCGCCCGGAGCGGCTCTTTGCCACGCAGCAGGTTCCATAACGCATCGCAGCCCAATACCATACCTACGATCATGCCGCTCTCCTTGGTATAGAACAGGGCCGTAAGCATCAGTATGGTCCAGCCGAAACGGCGCTGTGCATAAAAGTAAATGCTGAAAAAACCCAGGAAAGCCAGGAATACCTCGGGCAACAGGAAGGAGGCCTGCACGAAGAACATAACCTGGAATGCCAGCAGCAAGGCGCTGATCATGGCGATGTTGCGGTTAAAAAGCCGGAGCGCCGCCTCGTACACGCCTGCTATACCCAGTACCGAAACAAAAAGCGGGAAGGCATGCATCGCCACATGCGAAGTGCCGAATACCTTCATCCATACCGCTGCCAGGAAATGGAACAACATGGGATGCCCCCTGGAATAATCGGCGGGAATAACGCCGGGTAAAAGACCGGGGCCCGCGTCGTACATACGCCGCACCGCCGTGGCATAAGGCCAGCACTCGTCCCAGTAAAAAGGGTAATCGAGATGCGGTAGCTTACACAGGACAAAGACCAGCAGGAGGAGCAGTAAGAACAAACGGTCTTTGAAAAAAGACCCGGGAGCAGCAGGAGTCATGTACGCGTTTTTTGGATACGATATAACGCATATAACGAAGCCGGTATATCGCGTTAAGCCTGCAAAATAATGGATAATTGGCAATCTCCAAACACGGAGGCAGGAGTTCTGGTAAAATCAATACCTTGCAGTATGCGTTTATATATCGAGCATTATAAGCACGACGGCGACCCGGCACACATCAATTACCATATTGCTGCCGAAGGTTTCCGGCACTTCGGCTTCCATATTATCGAAATACAGGATATAGCTGCGCTGCCGCAGGACGATACGGATTGTGTTGCCGTGGGCTCGATACAGTTTATAAAGGCCGCCTTACAACACCTGGGCAAGCCTTTCCCGGAAGGTATCGATTACCCAGCCTCCTTACAAACCTACCTCGGCAGAAGAACCTGGTCATCGACCATCAACGAAATAAGCAACAACCCGGATCTCTGGCAGGTATTTGTGAAACCCAAAATAGCAACCAAACGCTTTACTGGCAGGGTCGTCAGGAGCCTGGCCGACCTGAGGGCCACGGGCGACCAGTTTGACAATATACCGGTATGGGTTTCGGAACCCGTAGTATTTAAACGGGAATGGCGGGTATTTGTACGATACGGAAAGATACTCGATGTAAGACCTTACAGAGGCGACTGGCGTTGCCAGTATGACCCGGCAGTCATCGAATCGGCATTGGCAGCGTTTGAAGATGCACCGGCCGCTTATGCCATGGATTGGGGCGTAACCGACGATGGGCGCACCTTATTGGTCGAAGTAAACGAAGGATACAGCGTAGGCGCTTACGGACTTTACTTTACCGATTACGCCCGATTCCTGTCGGCAAGATGGGCGCAACTTACCGGTACTACCGACATCTGTGCGTTTTGATCTGCACCGATTTGCAGGAACAGAAAAAGGCTCAACCCCTTAAGGGTGAGCCTTTGTATATAAATCATTTATTATTTACCAAAATACTTCAACAGCAATTCGCCGGCGTAACCGTTCACTTTCTGGAGGTAGCGGAAGGAGTCGAGATCGATAATATCCGTAATCCATTCCTGCTCGTCGGCATAGGTTTTGTTTACTTCCACTTCAATGGCATCATAACTACCGGCTGCGCCTGAAAAGTTTTCTATCACAAACTCCCGGAGACTTTCTTCATCTATATGTTCCCCCCTGTACGGCGCCACATCGCTTTTGATTTTCTTATTGATGTAGTGTACTTTGAAGGTAAATGTACAATATTCCATGTAGTGCTCTTTTTGCAGCAAAAGTAAATTTTATTTTTGCTTTTTTTCAAAAAAACAGCCCGCAAAAATTAAATTTAAGCGGGCTGTAACATAAGGTTCAAACGCTTGTTAGTGCATGGCTTCCGACATGCTTACCTTTTCCTTGCCGCTGCGGATCATGAGGATGAAGGGCACACATACCAGGAACATAATACCGATATACAGGAATACGTCCATATAGGTAAGTACTGCGGCCTGCTTCATTACCGAGCCGTCGAACATACGGTAAGCCGCAGCCTGGGCCTGGTTAGGCGGCATACCCGCTGCCATAAACTTGGCCTGCATACCCTGCAACTGTTGCTGGAAGCCCACATTGTCGGCACTCACATTCTTGATCAGGTCTACCCGGTGGGTAGCATTACCCATAGTCATAAACGTGGTGATCAATGCGATACCGAACGAACCGCCCAACTGGCGCATCATACCGGTAAAGGCCGCCCCCTGCCCGATCTGTTGTCCCTTAAGCGTGGACAGCGACATCATCGAAACCGGGATAAAAAGCATACCCATCGCCATACCCCGCATCATCAGCATCCAGAAGAAAGCCTCCTTGCTGGTATCGGGGGTAAGAATATTGCGCCCCCACAGGCTATAAACAAAGAACAGGAACATACCTACGGCCGCCAGGTATTGGGGTTTGGCCCCCTTCTGCAGAGCCTGCCCGATAATCGGCATCATAAAGGCCGTCATCAATGCTGCCGGGATCATGATCATACCCGCCTGCTGGGCATTCCAGCCAAGGGAGTTCTGCAGGTACAACGGTACCACGAAGGTAGAGCCGTACAAACCGAAGCCCATGATAAACGATAGAATGGTACCGATACGCAGGTTCCCGTTTTTCAATACCCGCAGTTCCACAATGGGATTCTTATAGGTAAGCTCACGCCAGATAAAGAAATAAAATCCTAATACGGCTGTGATGGTCAGGATCAGGATCTCCCGGTTATTGAACCAGTCGTCCTCCTGCCCGCGTTCCAACACATACTGTAGCGAGCCTACAGCCATGGCCAGGAAAATAATGCCCCACCAGTCGATCTCGCTGGCCGACTTCTTGCTCGCGTATTTAGGGCTGCGCACATATTGCAGCGTAAGCATACAGGCAATAACACCGATCGGGATATTGATGTAAAAGATATAAGGCCAGCTAAAATGCTCTACGATATAACCACCCAACGGCGGTCCGAGCGTAGGACCGATAATAACGCCCAGACCATAAATGGCCTGCGACATACCGCGTTTTTCGGGCGGCCAGCTTTCTGTAATAATGGTCTGTGAGGTTACCAGCAGCGCACCGCCGCCTACACCTTGCAGAAAACGGAACAGGATGAGCTCCCACATCGTGGTGGCATTACCACATAGGAAAGAACATACCGTAAATAGTAATACCGAGGCAGCGAAGTAGTTACGGCGGCCAAACTGCTGCGACAACCAGCTCGTCATAGGTACAACGATAACATTACCGATCGCATAGGCGGTAATTACCCAGCCAATCTCCGATAAGGTCGCACCCAGGTTGCCTTTCATGTCGTTCAGGGCGACATTGACAATCGTGGTATCTACAATTTCCAGCAACGCGCACAGGATCGCGGTGATGGTAACGATAGCCCTCCGACTGCCATATTCAACTAAAGATTCTTGTTGCATAAAAACCCCTTATCCTCTTGGAACGAGGAATTGATTCGTGGTTAAAAATTGTTTATGGCAGGCCCCGGCCCTCGGGCCGGGGTCGATATTTAGTTCAGGTGAACGTCGACCTGCACGTTCATACCGGCGCGCAGTTGTTTGAGGCGTTCGTCTTTTATATCGGTAAATTCGATCTTAACCGGTACACGCTGTACCACCTTTACAAAGTTGCCGCTCGCATTATCGGGAGGCAGCAGGGAGAACTTGGAACCGGTAGCCGGGCTGAAAGAAGTAAGCTTGGCTTCAAATTCGTGATCCGGGAAAGCGTCTACTTTAATGATCACTTTCTGGCCCAGTTTCATTTTGGTAAGCTGGGTTTCTTTAAAGTTGGCCACTACCCATTTAGAATCACCGGGTACGATGTTGAACAGCGACTGACCAGCCTGTAACAGCTGACCGGGCTGCAGGTTTACCTTAGAGATCTGTCCGTCTACCTGTGCGGTAATAACGGTATAGCTCAGGTTAAGGTTAGCCGCTTCGAGCTCGGCCTGGCGTTGCTTGATGGCGGCATTGGCTACCGATACCTGTCCGGCGGAAACGTGTTTCTGCTGGCTGATCACCGCGGTCTGGCGGGCAGCGCTTTGTTTCTGTGCTTTCAGGATATCCAGCTGGCGCTCGGCAGTCTGCTTGGCGGCAGAGGCCTGCTCAAACTGTTGCTGCGTAATGCTGTGGTCTTTGATCAGGTTCTGGTAACGGGCAAAGTCCTGGTTGGCTCTCCAGAGGTTTACTTTGGCCGCTTCGATCTGCGCATCTACCGTACTGATGTTCGATTCTGCAGAGATCACATTGGCAGTAGCTACCGGTATACCGGCATCGGCCACGGTTGCGCTGCTTTGTGCTGCGGCGATACTGGCTTCTACTTCTGCTATTTTAATTTTAAAATCACGGTTATCGAGGATCACCAGGGTATCTCCCTTTTTTACGATCTGGTTATCCTTAACACGTACTTCCTGGATATAACCGGAAACGCGGGGAATAACCGGGCTGATCAGGGATTCTACCTGCGCATCATCGGTTTCTTCGTGTTTTTGCGCATGCATATACTTAATCACACCGTAGGTACCACCTACGAGTACAAGCGCCCCGAACACAATTGCGAAGCGTTTGCTTTTGGGTTTCTTTTCAACTTCAGCGGCGGGTTGGGATTGATTATTTTCCATTTTTATGTTTATGCTATAAAATTTGAGAGAATGATGAGCCGGGGCTCTTTTCGGGTTACTGGTTGGTTTTATTTTTTATCACCGGCGTTTACCGTGCTTTTCTGGATCAGGCCGGCAGTTTCGTTCAGTTTGTTATAAGCGACTACAGCATCGGCTTTGGCATACTCGTAATTGATACCAGCCTGTAACTGGGCTACGTCGGCATCCAGCAGGTCGGTGGTGGTGGCCAGCGCATTGTCGTATTTATTTTTGGTAATGCGGTAGTTCTCGCGGGCCTGCTCTACGGCTTTGGCATACACTTCTATCTTCTTCTGGCTTTCGAGGTAGTTCTGGTAAGCCTGGTGGATCTGCATCCGGATGCCTTCGTTCATTTCCTGCGAAGACCAGTGCAGTTGCTCCTGCTGTGCCTTAGCCTGTTTTACCTTGGCGCCGTTCTTATACAGCGAAGCGATGTTATAACTTACCCCCACACCTACGTTTACGGCATTGGTAACCGTGAGGAAGTTGGGAATATGTGCCGCTACATAACCGCCGGTAAGCGCTACAGAGGGGAAGTAACCGCCGTTAGCCGCTTTTACGCCGGCCTTAGCCGCCTGCTGCCGCTCATCAAGGGCCTGGAAGTCGGCACGGTTGGCAATAGCTGTGGTCTCCCACTCTTCCATGCTCTGGATCTTATACTTGGCGCCCAGCCCGGAATCGTCGAGGCTCAGCTCGGTTTTCTCATCGAGCCCCAGCATCAGGTTCATATTAAAATTGGCGATCTTCTGATTGTTCTCCGCATCGACCAGGGCCAGTTCTACGTTCGATTCCTGCAATTGTACTTTTAAAAGGTCATTGCGGGCAATCAGGCCGTTCTGCTCCATATTACTGAAGTCTTTAACGCGTTGCTGTGCCTGCTTCAGGTTTTCGTTTACCAGTTTTACCGCGGCCTGGGCCTTATACAGGTTGTAATAGGCGGCTACGGTATTCTGGATCACTTCGTCGCGGTCTTTATAGGCATCCAGTTCTGCGGCTTTTTTCAGGTATTTGGCCGATTCGATGCCGTTGCGGATACGCAGACCCGAGAACAGGGGCACCGAAGCGGTAGCCATACCATAGGCCACCTGGTCCACTTTGATCTCCTGGCTGCCGCCGCTGCCTTCACCGCTGCCACTGCCCCCCAGCTTTACCTTCATATCGATATTAGGCTGGTTTACGCGCAGGTAGGATCCGGATATTTTAAGATCGGGGTACTGGTTCATTTTAGCTTCACTCAGTTCGGCGCTGGCCTGGTCGATCTTGGCCGCCGATACTTTAAGTGACTTATTGTTGTCCAGGCTCAGCTGCACGGCTTCCTGCAGGCTTACCTGCCGGGTTTGCTGCGCAAACAGGGCGTTGGAGGATAAACATAGTGCGATAAAGGCAAGGTAACCTTTACTTTTTGTTGGAGATTCCATAGGTTAAAAATGCTTTGAACATTACTTTTAAATGACTCTTTAACTTCTCGATGACCTTGGTATTAAAGGCTTCATCGTCCCCTTCGGGTATGTTATTCTCTTCGCATATAAATTTATAATTGGAAAAGAAATGGTGTACGCTGCCAAAAAGGGTAGCTGCCAGCATACTGATATCAATGTTCTTTTGAAAGATCCCTGCTTTCTGACCGCTTTTGACGGCCACTTCGATCAGGTTACGGTTTTGCCGTTTCATGTCCCGGATGGAACTATACAGCGGTCCTTGCTTGATCAGTACCTGCTCCCGCATCATCAGCCGGTGAAAATCCCGGTTCTCCACGATCACGCTTACATAAGTGTCAATGAGCAGGTCCAGCTTTTCGAAAGGCCCGTGGGCTTTGGAATGAATAATGGCGGCGATCTTGTTTTTCATGAACTGGGTATTGTTCATAAAGATGGCTTCCAGTAACTTCTCTTTGGATCCGAAATAATAGGAAATCATGGCCACATTTACCTCTGCACGTTGCGCTATGTCTCTCACAGATGCCGAATCGAACCCCTTCTCAGCAAATACCTCCAGGGCCTTTTTCATGATCTGCAGTTGCTTCTCATTCAGTTCTATTTCCATATTAATTAGCTTTGCTCATATTGGTTGACATTTGCAACCACAAAATTAAACAAACGTTTGAATTAAACAAACGTTTAATTAATTTTTTAAAGAAAATTTATTGTTAACCGGCTTGTTTTTTTCCGTAAATGCAGAGAAGACGCAGTGTGGGTGCGCCTTCTCATAATTATAAATATAATTTATACTCACTTCGTCAAAGACTGCAGGTAGCTGTCTACGGTGCCGAAAAGGAAATCGGGATACTCGGAAGCGAATTTCAGTTTTACGAAACCACCCAGCAAAGGCCTTGCAGCAGGCTGCTGCAGTTCGGCCGTACTTACGGGTTGCAGGTCGTAGGAAGCACCGGGAAAATAACTGATTACCCGGAGCGCCAGCTCTACACGGTTCATGTAATCGCTGCCGCCGATGTGGTAAATGCCGCTTTTGCTATCGCGCAGCAATACGAACATGGCCCGGGCAATATCGAAAGCGTTGGTAGGATTGGCAAACTGGTCGTAAGGCAGTTTAAGCGTCAGCTTTTTACCCTCGCGGCACTGCTCCACGATACGCGCTACGAAGTTTTTACCCCGCAGTTCATCACCATATACATTGGTAACCCTTAATACAAGGGTATCGGGCAGGGCCTGCAGTGACAGGGTTTCGGCCTCGAGCTTATGCTGGCCGTATATACTTAATGCGTTTACGGCGGCATCTTCGCGGTAGGGACCGTCGTTGCCGTCGAACACATAATCGGTAGAGATAAAGACGAACCTGGCCTTGCAATCCTGCGCTACCGCGATCAGGTTTTTGGTGCTTTGTACGGTCTTTTCATAACTTTCTTCAGGATGCGTTTCACAATAATCCACATGGGTAAGCGCTCCGCAATGCACGATCACATCGGGCGCAAAGGCTTTAACATCAAAATTATCGGGGTGCGCAGGCTCCAGGGTATTGTAAAAAACGGTGGCATCGGTGCTGTAGGAAAGGTGCGTACCGACTACTTCCCAGCCCATATCGCTGAAATGTTTGAGGCAGTTGCCGCCCAATAAACCGGAAGCCCCGGATATAAATACTTTCATGGTAAAACAGGATTGCAGGTGTTGGAGGGTATCGTTAAAAACCCATTGCCCTACCCTGGGGTCCGGCAATGGGTTCGATCGTTGAAGCAGGTTTACTCGGCTACGGTTTCGGAAGCGCCGATGTATTCGAGCACTTTATTGACCATATCTTTAGAACCGATAAAGATCGGCACGCGTTGGTGCAGTTCGGTAGGCTGTATATCCAGTACACGGCCATGACCGTCGGTGCTCAGGCCGCCCGCCGCTTCGATAATGAAGGACATGGGATTGCACTCGTACAGCAGGCGCAGTTTACCATTGGGACTCTTTTTATCGCCGGGATACATAAACACACCACCTTTAATGAGTGTGCGGTGCAGGTCGGCTACCATCGAACCGATATAACGGTGCGAATAAGGACGGCCTTCTTCTTTATTGATCTCCATGCAATGATCCAGGAAATCGAGCATGCCTTTTTCGTAGTGGCGGCTGTTGCCCTGGTTGATGGAATAGATCTTGCCTTTTTCTGCGCATTTCATTTGCGGATGCGACAGGCAGAACTCGCCGATAGAAGGCTCGAGGGTAAAACCATTGGTGCCCAGGCGGGTGGCATATACCAGCATGGTGCTGCTGCCATAGATTACATAACCGGCGGCCATCAGCTTATTGCCCGGCTGCAGGAAGTCTTCTTTGGTACAGGGCTGGCCCAGCGGCGATACCCTGCGGTAGATCGCAAAAATAGTACCGATAGAAGCGTTCACATCGATATTGGAAGAGCCGTCGAGCGGATCGAACAATACCACGTATTTTGAATTTACGGAATATTCATCTTCGAAGGCTATAAAGTTATCGTTCTCCTCGGAACCGATACCCGCACAATCGTTACTGTTACGCAGTACATTGATCAGCGCCTCATCCGCATACACGTCGAGTTTCATCTGTTCTTCGCCCTGCACATTCGTAGCGCCGAATTTCCCGATAATATCTACAAGGCCGGCTTTATTGACCTGTTTGTTAATCAGTTTGCAAGCCAGGGAGATATCGCGTAATAAAGCAGAAAGTTCTCCGGTAGCTTTGGGGAATTCACGGGTTTGCTGGATGGTAAACTCATCAAGCGTAATCAGTTTGCGGGATGTAGCCATGTTTTAAAGTATAGATATTTTGGTCTGCAAAGGTAATAAATTAACCGGCACAGATAGTTACATTTTCAATATTTTGGAAGGCAGTTTCAGCCAGTTGATGCGGTCCAGGTTAATGCTGAACGCAATGGTTTTCAGGAAACGGTTCTCGGGGTATACGGATTTGGTGTATTCGCTCAGGTCCTTGCTCAGCACCAGCGGCAGGTATATGGTTATATAATCGGTAACCGATACTTCCAGGCCCGCCTCATATAATACCCCGGCGCCGCTGGGATTTATACGTTTGGCATCGGCAAAAGTGGCCACATCGGCAAAGATCCGCACCGGCAGGTTCCAGAAAGGCAGATCGGTTTTTATGTTCAGGGCAAACAGCCAGTCGTCGGTAAGCCCCAGCTGCTGCGAATATTGCAGGGTGTTCACTTTAAAGCCACCTTCCTTCATACTGATCTGCTGGGCATAGAAGCCGCGCTGCTCGTTGCGGCCCAGGTAGGTCTCATCGTACAGGTAATCGTTGGCGCCGCTGTAGGTATTGGCTATGCGGTAGCGGTAGGCATCGAAGTCGTTGCTGGCAAAGTTGAAGAACTTGCCGGCATAGGCCCGCAGGTACAGCGCTTTGTTCTTTTTAAAGTAATCGATCCGCAGGTTGGCCTCTACGCTCAGTTTGGCAAACTGTTTGCCGGCCTGGCCTTCGAGGGTATAGTTAAAGGGATTGAAGGTGCGGTCGTTGTCGTGGCGATAACGGATACGCGCATAAAAATTGTCTTCGTAACCGCCTTTCGATGGCCGGTAGAGGCTATCTACCGGGCTCATGTTGAAGTCGAGCTGGTCTTCCCTGATCCAGTATCCCTTCAGCGACAAGGTACGGGTTACCGGGCTGCGGGGATAAGGCTTGCGCAGGTTAAAGATAACTTCGGGCGCTACTTTGACAAAGCGGGCATGTACGGCTTCGTCCACGTTCAGCTTGTTTTTGGTATACGAGAAGGTTTTGCCCTCTACGTTAAACTGGATATCGTGCAGGAAGCCCTGGTCGAAATAAGCGGTATAACCCACAACACCCGTACCTGCAGCAGTCTTGCTGCCGAACCCATAAAGCGGCGCCAGCATATACTGGAATTTATGCTGCGGCAGGGTCAGGTTATGCAGTAATATACCGGCCATAAAACCGTCGTAATAGTTAAAGCCCAGGGCCGGGGAGATAAAGGTCTTGCTGGTACGGTCCATATTAAAACCCAGGAAGGGCTTGAGTTTCCAGCGGCGGCGGGTATCGTTGTTGCGGATGTTATAGTCCGGGATCACCCCGGCAATCTTCAGTTCTTTATAACGATCGATACCCGGGAAGTTTACCGTGGCGGTACCGGTAAAGGGTTCGGTCCAGGCAAAGGCCGAGTCTGCCTGGTTACCGGGGTACAAGGCTATTTTGACCGGCGCTTTAAAACCGGTTTTGTTTTTGATCTTTACGGTAAGCCCATCTTTTTTGGACACGGACTGCAGGGCAAAGTCCACCGGCTTATTGGTGGTCATGGCCTCGCTGAAGAACCAATCCAGGTTCTTATTGCTATGCCGGCGCATCACGGCTTCAAAGTCTTCGGGCTGCGGATGTTTATACTGCCAGGTCCGGAAGTAGTCTTTCATGGCGGTTTCGAACGAATCGGGACCCATATAATCTTCCAGCCAGGCCACCAGGTAAGCCGTCTTGCCATAGATGTCCACGCCATAGCTCATTTCGGGAAAGAGCGTAGCATCGCTGTTGGCAGGCAACAGGTTATGGGTAGCCGATAAGGTGGCATACCCCAGGAAGTTGCCGTCCTTGCCGCCGGTAAGTTTGGTAAAAGCGCTTTCGTCGGGCGCCAGCTTTTGTTCGTAAAAACTATTAATACCCTCATCCATCCAGGGATTATTGCGCTCGTTGCTGCCCAGCATGCCGTAAAACCAGTTGTGCCCTACTTCGTGCACGATGGCAGTGCGTACCATGTCGGCATCGGGTGTGGCGGCTATAATCGTTATGGTCGGGTACTCCATGCCGCCACCGGCAGGCATAGGCCCTTCTACCGCCTTAACGGTACGGTAGGGATAGGCCCCTACCCGGCTGCTGTAGCCGTTTATCGCGGTCTTAACGGCCACCAGGCTTTTGCTCCAGGCTTTCTGATGCTCCGGCGTAAAACAGGTAAAGGCTTCTACAACGCCACCACCGGGTACGCTTACGGTATCTTTCCGTACGATCCAGGTCTTATCGGCAAACCAGGCAAAGTCATGTATGTTTTGTTCTTCGAAGGTTACCGTTTTCATCTGCTCTGCAGAAAGCGGCCTGCTTTTTTTATAAAGGGTATCCGCAGGCAAAGGCTGGGCAGCCAGCTTTTCCAGCCAGGCCCGCTCGCTTTCTTCCTGTATATTGCCGCTACCCATTATGATATAGTTGGCCGGCAGGGTTACCGCCACTTCGTAGTTGCCGAATTCGCTGTAGAATTCGCCCTGGTCGAGGTACGGTAAGGGATGCCAGCCTTTAGCATCGTATACCGCCGGCTTGGGGAACCACTGCGATACCTGGAAGGATTCCCGGCCATGACCCAGGCGGGAAAAGGTTTTCGGGATCTTGACGCGGAATGGCGTTTCGATCAGTAAACGGCCGCCGGGCGGCAGGATATCCGGCAATACCAGTTTGATCACATCGGGATCGGTAGTAACGACTACGCCCATGGATCTCGGATCGCCGTTATCGTAGGAAGCCGTAAACTTAAGACTGTCCATATACCCACGGTCGTCAGCATCGCTGAAGTAATGATCGGTATGCCCGTTCTCTACCGCCTGCTTTTCATAGGCGGTGCGGTCGGTGCGGAAGGCATTGGGATAGAGATGGAAGTAAATGAATTTAAGACTGTCGGGCGAATTGTTCTGGTAGGTAATAGTGCTATGCCCGCGCAGCATATTGGCCTTATCGTCTAGGGTAACGGAGATCTGGTGGTCTACCTGCTGCTGCCAGTAAGCAGCCTGGGCGTTTACAACCGCGGGCAGCATGATGCCGAGCAGGCAAGGTAGCATATGTTTTGCGTTCAAAATAGCGATGTTTTGTATGAGATATAGGTATAAAACGTCCGGCAAAAATAGCGGATTATTTTACGCAGGGCGTATAGCTTTTATTGCCCGTAATATTCGGATTCGAAAAACTCGTCGCGCTCCAGGTTACCGCCGTCTGCCGCCCTTGTAGCCAGCACGTCGCAGCGGTTATTCATCGCGTTATTGGCATGGCCTTTTACCCAGTTGAGCTTGATGCGGTGCCTGCGGTACAGTTTCAAAAAGCGTTGCCACAGGTCGGAGTTTTTCTTGCCGGCAAAATTTTTCTTTTCCCAGCCAAATACCCAGCCTTTTTCTACAGCATTGACCACGTATTCCGAATCGGTAAAGACCTGGATCTCGAGTTGTTCGCGGGTAAGCGCTTCCAGGGCTTTGATCACGGCCAGCAGCTCCATCCGGTTATTGGTGGTCATCTGGAAACCGCCCGAAAGCTCTTTTTCTTTTTCTCCCCATTTTAAAATAGCGCCGTAGCCGCCCCTGCCCGGGTTTCCCCTGGAGGCGCCGTCTGTGTAGATGATCAGTGACAATGTATTGAATTTAATTAAATGAACCTGCGGTTCTGGTTTGTGAACTACCTTTGCGGCCAAAATTACAATCTTGAACCGCAAAATAAAAGTTTCCGCAGTAAGTTATTTAAATACCAAACCGCTGCTGTATGGCATTGAACGCCATGCCGTGATGCAGGACATGGACCTGGTGCTGGAGTATCCATCACTCATCGCCAGGCACCTCCAGGAAGATACCACAGATATTGGCCTGGTACCCGTTGCCGCTATCCCTTCTATTCCCAACGCCCGTATCATCAGTGATTACGGTATCGGCGCCGATGGCAAAGTGGCTTCGGTATGCATTTTCAGCAAGGTGCCCATGGAGCAGATCAGGCAGGTATATCTCGATTATCAATCCCGCACTTCGGTACGGCTGGCACAGGTATTGCTCCGCCATTACTGGAAACAGGACGTGGAATTCCTGCAGGCGCCCGAAAACTATATCGACCTGGTATCCGGTACTACGGCTGCGGTTATTATCGGCGACCGCGCGCTGGAGCAACTGGGTAACTTCGCATACATCTACGACCTGGCCGAAAACTGGAAAGCCTTTACCGGCCTGCCTTTTATCTTCGCAGCCTGGGTGGCCAACAAAGAACTTCCCGAAAGTTTTATCCGGCAGTTCAACGAAGCCAATGCTGCCGGCCTGGAGCATCTCGACGAGGTGATCGCCGAAAACCCTTACCCCGCCTACGATCTGAATGTATACTACCGGGAAAACATCCTGTATTATCTCGACGAAACTAAGAAGCAGGGCCTTGCCCGTTTCCTCGAATACCTGAAAGAGCCTGCCATTATATAATTGCACCTTTTACATGCAGTGGTTAGCACCGCATGATCCATCTTTCCCGAAACAAACACGGGGCCTCGTATACGATACAAGGCCCCGTGTTTATTTATAATACCTGTGTTTTCTTACAGGTTCTTCAGGATAAATTCAGTCATGCGGTTAAACAATTGCAGCCGGGTATTGCCGCCATAGATACCGTGGTTCTTATTGGGATAATAAGTCGATTCGAATTGTTTATTGGCCTGGATCAGCTCTTCGGTAAGCATGGCCGCGTTCTGGAAATGCACGTTATCGTCGGCAGTACCGTGTATGATCAGGAACCTGCCTTTCAGCTTGGAAGCCATACTTTCCGGTGCATTCTGATCATAGCCGTCTTTGTTTTGCTGCGGCGTGCGCATATAACGCTCGGTATAAATATTGTCGTAATAACGCCAGTTGGTTACCGGCGCTACGGCTACTGCAGCTTTAAACACATCGGCCCCTTTCAGGATACAGGTGGCGCTCATAAAACCGCCGTAACTCCAGCCCCATATACCGATGCGGTCGCGGTCGATATAGTTCTGACCGGCCATATACTTCGCCACGGCGATCTGGTCGTCGCTCTCGTATTTACCGAGCTGCAGGTAGGTTTTCTTTTTAAACTGTTCGCCCCTGGCGCCGGTACCGGTACCATCCACACACAGGATGATATAACCTTTCTGGGCCATCATCTGGTGCCAGAAGTAATTGCCCACCGGGAATTTGTCTTCTACTTCCTGCGAGCCCGGGCCGCTGTACTGGTACATCAGCAAGGGATATTTTCTAGCCGGATCAAAATTGGCAGGTTTGATCATCCAGGCATTCAGCCGGTCGCCTTTTTCATTGGGCACCTGCAACATCGTCACGGGCGACAATACATAACGGTCCATCGTTTCGCGCAGCGCTTTATTGTCTTCCAGCACCCTGATGTCGCGCCCGTTATTATCGATCAGGGTAAATACCGGCACGGTATTCAGGGCAGAATGTTTGTCGAGGAAATAACGCAAACCGGCGCAGGGCGTAATGTCGTGCGTACCACGCTCCGGTGTAAGGCACAGTGTTTTCTTGCCTTCCCAGTCTACCCGGTACAACTTGCGTTCGAGGGGCGAGGTTACCCCGGCGGTATAATACACGGCTTTGGCCTTTTCGTCCACACCGTGCATGATATCTACATCCCAACCGCCGCTTGTAAGTTGGGTCAGCTGTTGTTTTACCCAGTTCCATTTGTAGAGATGGTTATAACCGTCGCGTTCCGAGTTCAGGATAAACGACTCGCCATCGGGCAGGAAGGTCAGGTTATCGTTGATATCGATGTAGTACTGGTTCTCTTCGGTATAAATGGTCTTGCTGCTGCCGGTTGCCGCATCGGCCAATAATAACTCCAGCTTGTTCTGCAGCCGGTTAAACCGGTAGATGCACAATTCCGTAGGCTTGCGCGTCCAGCGTATACGGGGAATGTACTGATCGGTTACGGCGCCTACGTCGGCAGTCTGCGCAGTGCCTTTACGCACATCATACAGGTGAATGCTCACCACCGAATTATCCTCGCCGGCCTTGGGATACTTATAGGTATAGTTGCGCGGATAATTGCTTTCGCGTTCGTAGTAAGCAATCGTAAACTCTTTTACCTTGCTTTCGTCGAAGCGGTAATAGGCAATGTAATTGCCGTCGGGCGACCATTCGAAAGCTTTAGAGAACGAGAACTCTTCTTCATACACCCAATCGCAATTACCGTTGATTACGGCATTCTTGGCGCCATCGCTGGTAACGGCAGTAAGCGCACCGCTTGCCAGGTCTTTCATGTAGAGATTATTGCCTTTTACAAAGGCGACTTTATTGCCTGCCGGGTTGAAGCTGGCATGCAATACCATATCGGGGTCCAGCAATTGCCGGGCGCCGGTTTTAAGGTCATATACCCAAACCTGGAATAAAGTGGAACGACGGTAAATAGGTTCCGATTTGGTAAACAGCAGGAGCTTTTGCTCGTCGCCGCTAAAGGCATAGTCGGTAATGGCGTGGTCTTCGTCGCGCAGACTGTCGCGGAACAGGGTCTTTATCTTTTTACCTTTAGCCAGGTCGTAGATATTGATCTCCTGGCCGCCTACCCCGTCTTCGAGACGGGTATACCGCTTGCCATCGCTCAGGGCATTAAAGCCGGGAACATTTTTGGGAATAAAGGTGCCTTTTTTCCAGATATCCTCGAGGGATACCTGCCTGAGGTCCTGGGCCTGCAATGCAGGCGAGGCCGCTAAAAGAGCCAGTGCACAAAATAGGTTACGTAATAAAGCCGTGTAGCTATTGGTCATTATATATACTATTAAGGCTGCTAAAATACAGCCTAAAACCAATAAATTACTCCCCCGTTATAAGTGATTTTAATTTCCGGGGCCGGGCTTTGAAATACGGGACAGCTTAATGCTGCTCTTCCAGTGTTTTGCGGTTGATCAGGTCCAGCAGGTTACCCACGGCTT
Organism: Taibaiella chishuiensis; assembly: GCF_003014535.1. Classification (GTDB taxonomy): domain Bacteria; phylum Bacteroidota; class Bacteroidia; order Chitinophagales; family Chitinophagaceae; genus Taibaiella; species Taibaiella chishuiensis. The sequence continues at coordinate 52,019 of NZ_PYGD01000013.1, forward strand.
CGGGGCGCGGCTGCAGTGCTATTTTACGCACCATTTCAATTTCAGAAGCAAACTGTTCTTCCATCAGGTTTTGCAGTACCTGTAAGTGGGCTTCCTGGGCGTTGTCGGATAATGTGTTGAAAGAGGGGGTATGGTGTAATTTTTGGTCCATCAGGAATCAATTTTAAAGTAAAACGAGAGATTGTTAACTTTATTATGTAACCGCCAAGTTAAAATTACAAAACAAACCTATTTTGGTTTAGTTGTTTTTGCGGAATCGGTAATGATCAGGTATACATCTTCTCCATCCTTTTTTTCGTGGTACTTTTCGCGGGCATACTGCTCGAGCTTGCCGGAACTGTTATTCAGCGCATTCAGCTCCTGTTCCATGCGTTCGCTTTCGCTCCTGATATGATCGATCTTTTCCTGGAGCTCGTTGCGTTCCTGTTCGCGTTCCCTTTGTGTAAACCAGTCGTTCTGGTCGAAAAACAGCATCAGCAGCAGGAATACCGCGGCTGTGATGACATATTTATTGGCTATTAACTTCAGGGGCCGTTTCACAAAGGTAATTTTTTTTAATAAATGCAATAAGGTACAAAGTTTGGAAAAATAAACCAGAATGCCTGCGCCGGGGTTCTACTATTTTTCCCCATAAGATCAAAAAGGGTGTTTAAAGCCCGATAAATAGTTTTACTTTTGCGCCTGATTACTCATTTAAAAAACAATCGTCCCCATACTCATGTTGCAGGATTATACCGCACAGAACGAAAAAGAGACCCGTGCCGGCTTTGGTGAGGGTATCCACGAAGTCGCCAAAACCAATCCGAATGTAGTCGCGCTTACCGCCGATCTTGCAGGCTCCCTGAAGCTCAATGCTTTTATCAAGGATTTCCCTGAAAGATTTATCCAATGCGGTATTGCCGAGGCCAATATGATCGGTATCGGCGCCGGGCTCACCATCGGAGGCAAAATCCCCTACACGACTACGTTTGCCAACTTCTCTACATCCAGGGTCTACGACCAGATCCGCCAGTCTGTAGCTTACAGCGGTAAAAATGTAAAGATCTGTGCTTCGCATGCCGGGCTTACCCTTGGCGAAGACGGCGCTACGCACCAGGTACTGGAAGATATCGGTATGATGAAGATGCTGCCCGAGATGACCGTGATCGTTCCCTGCGACTTTAACCAGACCAAAGCGGCTACCAAAGCGATAGCCGACTACCAGGGTCCTGTATACCTGCGTTTCGGACGTGTAAAATGGGCCAACTTTACCAAAGAAGACGGCAGCGATTTCGAAATCGGCAAAGCCCAGGTTATGAACGAAGGTACCGATGTATCGATCATCGCCTGCGGTCATATGGTATGGAATGCACTGGAAGCGGCACGCGCACTGGAAGCCAAAGGCATCTCCTGCGATGTGATCAATATACACACCATTAAACCCCTGGACGAAGCAGCAATCATTAAATCGCTGAAGAAGACCGGTGCTGTGGTTACTGCCGAAGAACACCAGATGAACGGCGGCCTGGGCGACAGCGTAGCTAATGTGGCTTCCCGCAACTGTCCTGTTCCACATGAATATGTAGCCGTTAAAGACACTTTCGGCGAAAGCGGTAAACCCAACGACCTGCTGAAAAAATACGGCCTGACCAGCGAAGATATTATCGCTGCTGCCGAAGCTGCGATCAAAAGGAAATAAGTTATACAAAAAGATAACCGGTTGTACCGGTAACCAAGCGGCCGGTATCCCGGCCGCTTTGCTTTTTAGCCCCTACCCGCCGGCCGGGTCGAAAAATGTTGGTCTTTTAATATACCCGGCCCGGTAATAACAGGGGTTTTCGGCTTTAAAATGTTACTTTTAAACCAAAAAACGCAACGCCTATGAAAGCCCGTATACTATCCCTGGTCCTGCTCCTGTCTGTCCTGTGGGGAACATCCGGTTATGCCCAAAAGTCCATGACACCCGTTGCCTTTAACGATGAGCTGGTAAAAGTAACCGAAACCCTTTACCAGTTGGGTACGGAATGGGGAACCCGTTTTGCGGCCATTAACAGCAACGAAGGAAAAGATTTCAGCCAGCTGAAGCCCCTGCGGCAAAAACTGACCGATTTTATAACCGGGCAAACCAAAGCCATCAAACAGCTACCCAATACCGGCAAAGGCGCCGAAGCTTTTAAAAAAGTGATGCTCGAGTTCCTGGTTTTTGAAGAGGGCATGATCAATTCCGGTTTTATCCCGATGGAGCAACTAGGCCCGCAATCTACGGACGAGGCGATACAAAAGGCCACTCAAAACCTAACCGACCTGGCCTCCAAAGAAGGAGAAGCGCTGGATAAAGTGCATAAGGCCCAGGACCAGTACGCGGCCGACAATAACTTTGTGATCGAGGACGAAAAATAAGGGCCGCGCCGCGCAATTAGGGATCAAGCGGAATTTCTGGGGGATTAAAAATCAAGCCTGCAGATCTGTTCCTCTATTATTTATTCAAGGGAAATTAACAGGGAGCGCTTTAGCCATCGAGGATAGATAAATATACTGCATACCAGGTCCTGGCGGGCGAATGTGATCCTGTGAATTTCATTTTTCTCGCAGCGAGCGCTGCGCCGCAGCGAACGGGTGCACATTGGTCGTAACATCTGGCCACCAACCGCCTAAGCATGCTTTGCTAGACGCCCATTACGTGCATTGCCGGGCATCTAGCCAGGAAATAACCAAACATACCGACCTTTAGAAAAAGGGCGTTAATAAACCGCGTAGCGCTCATGAGCACCAATAGGAAAATAAAAAACACAGCGAATAAATGCTGCAGGACGCCGTATAGAAAGAAATACAGTTCCCACAGTCTGGCCCAGTACCTTAGTTCGTTCGTCATTCCTTCGTCCATTTTTTTGCTACTGCCCGGAATATTTCTTTTAGGCGTACAAGGCATTTTTAGCAATTTTCTACAGTCTTGATTTTTGCTTCTTTGTATTAAGACAAAGAAGAATAAAAAAATCAGGGTAAGTATACCCCCCAAGATATTCCACTTGATCCGAAAAATAAGGACCAGGCCGCGCAATGAGCAGCGCAGGTCTCACATTCATTTTCCCGCTGCAAGCGCAGGCAAATAAAAAAAAGCCATCGGCAGAAATGCCATGGCTTTTTTCATTTTACACGATGATGGGGGTTTTTGCTATTCTTGAGTTGCAGTCCGGGTAAAATCAGCGCTGAAAGGATACCCGGCCTGCGCTTTTGCTACAACGTGTTGTAAAATAAAGGTTTCTTATAGCAAAAATGCCTTCATTTTTCACCAGTGGTATTAAATACCTTATAAACGGTATTTTTTGACACATAAGCGGAACAAACTGAGCAGGTTTGTATAAAAAAGACCGGTCAGCGGGACCGGTCTGTGAGACTTTATTATAGACAATAGCTATAGCCAGGGGCATAAAAAACAGCTTATTGTACCAGGTTATTTTCGATTTCGAGCAGGCGGGTTTCCGTAACCTTAACAGTATATGCCGCGTCCACCAACCGGGTAAGCGCAGTAACATAACTGTTCTCCGCCTCCCGCAGCTCCAGGGTATTGGCCACCCCAACCCGGAACCGGGCCTGCTGGATCATTACATTCTCCTTGGCATAATTAATATTCTCCTTCTCCAGGGCCAGGGCCTGGAGGGCATTGTCGTAACTGCGCCAGGCCGTGCGGTAACGCGCCGCAATGCGGGTAGAGAGCTGCTGTACCAGCAGGTCCTGGCGGAACACCTCCTGCCGGGCTACTTTCTTTTGCCGCTGCAGGTTGAAGCCGTTAAACAGGGGCATACTCAGGTTAAGCCCAGCCTGCGGGCCATATACCCGGTTAAACAGCGTAACACCGGCGCCGTTCTGCGTACGGTTATAATTGTAATCTGCCGAAAAATTGAGCACCGGCAATTGCGCCCCGTTGGCGATCTTCAGGTCGTACTCCGAAACCTTTTTTTGTTGCTGCGCCAGCTGTAACGAATAGTTCCGGTCGATCCACTGATCCTTATTCTTGTATTGGATATTTTTATTCAGGTGCAGGCTGTCCTGTACATCGTAATTGGCAAACTGGTCGCGCCCCAGCAGGATCATCAGGCTGTCTTTGGCCTGGCGCAGGTTAGCGGCCTGTACCAGGTAAGCCGATTTGCTGGCATTAAAGTCGACCTGCGCCTGCAGGTAGTCCGTTTTGGCCGAAGTACCCACCTCGAACTTACGCTGGGCAAGGTCCATACGCACTTTGGCAAGCGCCATGGCGGTATCGATGGCTACCAGTTGCTGCTTTTGGCGTACTACCTCGGCATAACCGGCAATCACATTAGCGATTGTACCCTGTACCTGTTGCTTCAGGTTGGTATTACCCATGCGTTCCAACTCTTCCAGCCGGCGCTTGCTGGCAAACATGCGCAACCCGTCGAACAGTACCCAGTCCAGCTGTACCGCGCCGCTCAGGGTTTCTGAACGGGCGCCCTTACGGTTTTGAACATCGCCGCTTGCCAGTTCGATATGCGCATCGGTAAGCGTACCGTTTACACCGCCGATCGCGGTTACGGCCGGCAGCATACCTGCATTGCCTATGGTATTGTTGGCCCTGGCCTGGTCGAGTGTTACTTTGGCGATCCGGATATCGAAGTTCTGATCCAGCGCAGCATCTACGGCATCTTTGAGCGTCAGCACAGGGTCCTCCCCGGGGCTTTTATCCTGGGCATACGACCGGTTGAGCGACAATACGGCGATCAGGGCAATTCCTATTTTCAGTTTCATAATCAGTTAGGTTGTTTGGCTGCAAGGCAAGGATTACTCTGCCAGCTTTTCTGTTGCTTTCAGTTCTTTTACTTTCCTGCGGGAAAGGAAGGTATACATAACCGGTACCACGAACAGCGACAGCACCAGCGAGAACATAACACCGCCCACGATCACGATACCCAGCGGGATACGGCTGGTACTGGCCGCACCCAGCGACATGGCCAGGGGCAAGGCACCGCCGGCCATCGCCAGGCTGGTCATCAGGATGGGCCTTAACCTCAGCTTGGCTGCCTGTACCACGGCTTCCCGCCGGCTGGCGCCGCCATCGCGGATATGGTTGGCATATTCCACGATCAGGATACCGTTTTTGGTTACCAACCCGATCAGCATAATCATACCGATCTGCGAAAAGATGTTCATGGTCTGCCCGAACAGCCAGAGCGAGATTACCGCACCGGCAATGGCCAGCGGCACGGTCAGCATAATGATCAGCGGATCGATAAAGCTTTCGAACTGGGCGGCAAGGATCAGGTAGATGAGCACCAGCGCCAGCACGAAGGCAAATAAGGTATTGGAAGAGCTCTCGGCAAAGTCTTTGGAGGAGCCGGCCAGCCCGGAGGTAAAGGACTCGTCGATGGTTTTGTCCTGCTGCAGTTTTTTATAGATCCGCTGCATCTCGGTAATACCGTCGCCCAGGGTATAACCCGGCGCTGGGTTTGCCGATATGGTGGCCGACTTGTTCCGGTTGTAGTGGTAGATCTGCGAAGGGCTGATGCTCTCTTCAGCCACGATCACATTATCCAGCGACACCATTACACCGGAGGCGGTACGTACGTAATAGTTTTTCAGGTTTACCGGTTCGTCGCGGTTGGCGCGGGCCACCTGGCCGATAACCTGGTATTGTTTCCCGTTCATGGTAAAATACCCCAGCCTGCCGTTACTCAAAGCCAGCTGCAGGGCCTGCGACACATCGGCTACGGATATGCCCAGTTGCGAGGCTTTGGCCCGGTCGATGGTAATACGCAGTTCGGGTTTGTTTACTTTAAGGTCTACGTCTACCCCCTGGAACACCGGGCTCTTGTTGGCCTCATCGAGAAATACGGGCAATACTTTTACCAGTTTATCGAAGTTGATGTTCTGCAATACGAACGATATCGGGAAGCCGCCGCCGCCGCCACGTTGCACGGCAATGGTCTGTTCCTGTATGGCAAAGGCCCTGCCGAAGTTGAACTTCTGGAAGTTGCGGTTAACGGCCTGTACGATCTCGTCCTGGCTGCGCCCGCGCTTATCGGGCATGGACAGGCGGATGTTGCCGTTGGCCGTATTTACGGCGCCGGCGCCGCTAAAGCCCGGTGCGGTTACGGTAAGTACGGTTTGTTTTTCGGGTACGGAGTCGATAATAAACTGGCCGATCTGGCTTACATAGTTATCCATCGCATCGTAGGAGGTGCCTTCGGGCGCCGTCATCGAAATGCGGAAACGCGAACGGTCCTCGAGCGGGGCCAGCTCGCTTTTAAGGCCCGAACCGAAGAAGTAAATCGCCGCAAAACAGCCCACAATACCGATGGTGGCTAACCAGCGATGCCCCATAACCCATTCGAGCGCGCGACGGTAGCGGGTTTCGAGCCCGGCAAAGAACGGTTCGGTACGGGTATAGAACTTCGATTTCTTCGAGGTATCTTTCTTGGAGAGATAAACGTTGAGGATGGGCGTAAGGGTGAGCGATACAAAGCAGGAAATGATTACCGCACCGGCCACTACGATACCGAACTCGCGGAAAAGCCTGCCGGTAAAGCCCTGCAGGAATACGATGGGCAGGAAGATGATGGCAATTGTAATAGAAGTGGCGATAACGGCGAAATAGATTTCCTCGCTGCCCTCGCGCGCCGCCCGGTGTTTGTCCATGCCACCTTCCATCTTTTTATAGATATTTTCCGTGACCACGATACCATCATCCACCACCAGGCCGGTAGCCAGCACAATAGCCAGCAGGGTCAGGATATTGATGGTAAAGCCCATGAAATACATGATAAAGAAGGCCCCGATAAGACTGATCGGGATATCGATCAGTGGACGGATGGAAATCAGGAAATCGCGGAAGAAGAGGTAGATGATGATTACCACCAGGCCGAAAGCCACGAAAATGGTCTCCTCCACTTCGCTGATGGAGTTTTTAATGGTAACGGTATTGTCCATCGCGATATTCAGTTTGATATCGGAGGGCACGTCTTTTTTGATCTGTTCGAACCGTTTGTAAAATTCGTCGGCAATGGCTACGTAGTTAGAGCCGGGCTGTGGTATTACGGCCAGCGCCACCATGGGCACGCCGCTTTCTTTCAGCATCGTCTCTTCGTTTTCGGGTCCCAGCACCACATCGGCAATATCGCGCAGGTGTATGTCGCTGCCGTTTACATTTTTCACAATGAGGTTTTCGAAGTCCTCTTCGGTTTTAAGCCGGCCTATGGTCCGCACCGACAGCTCGGTCTGGTAACCCGATATCTTACCCGAGGGCAACTCTACATTTTGCTTATTGAGCGCGGCCTGCACGTCGCTGAAGGCTACGTTGAAGGCCGCCATTTTCATCGGGTCGAACCAAAGCCGCATGGCGTACCGCTTTTGTCCCCATATCTGGATACTACTTACCCCGGGTATGGTCTGCAGGCGCTCCTGCAGCACGTTTTCGGCATAGTCGCTTACCTCCAGCTGGTTCTTGGTATTGCTCTGCACCGTCATCGAGAGGATAGGTTGCGAGTTGGCGTCGGCCTTGCTTACTACCGGAGGTGCATCGATATCCTGGGGCAGGTTACGGGCAGCCTGCGACACCTTGTCGCGCACATCGTTGGCGGCTGCTTCGAGGTCTTCGCCCAGGTCGAACTCTACGGTAATATTACTGGTACCCTGGCTGCTCACCGACGAGATATTGCTGATACCGGCAATACCATTGATCGACTTTTCGAGCGGCTCGGTAATCTGCGACTCGATGATATCGGGGTTGGCCCCGGCATAACTGGTACGTACGTTGATGATGGGCGGATCGATCGAAGGATAATCACGGATGCCTAAAAATTTAAATGCAATAACACCGAATATCAGGATGAATATATTGGCGACTACAGCAAATACAGGTCTTTTAAGGGCTATCGAAGGTAAACTCATTGTTGAATGGGTACTCGGTTTCGGTTATCTAATCCGTGCGACGGTTGCGGTGGTTAAGGGGTAACGGTATTTCCGGCAGGGTTACCTGCGCCAGGGCAGGCTGTGTTGACCGGTATGGCAAGCCCGGCAGGATATGGGTATACGGCAATGCTGCAGGAGGTATATTTTTTTCATGGAAACCGGCTCGGCGTTTTGCGCGACAGATTGACTATGCCGGATAAAAAAGGTTTAAAATCAATACAAAGATTTAAACCAATAGCAGCCGATTACACTAATTCACATTGTATTAGGAAAAAATTAGCAGCCAATGCATCGTTTTTTAATTGATTATGATTTTCTTTATGCTCGAAAAAATTTAAGCTATGAAAAAAACCATCCTGAGTATTGCTATTATTGGCCTGATGGGCGCAGCCGCCCCGGCCTGGAGCTATACTAACCCCACACCCGGCATGGAAGCCCTGGAGCAGGCAGCTGCTGCCCAGTCGAATGACGAGGTAACTATGCCCGTTATTGCCAATAGCCCGGAAGCCACCAAAGGCCTTAAAGAATTTAAAGCACTGATGGAAGAATATGGTCCGGCTCTGAAAGCCCAGGACCCCGCAAAATCTGCAGAGTTCGGTGAGAAAATGCAAACATGGGCACAAGGCGTTGCCGTATGGATGCCTAAACTGGCCGAAGGCGACCAGCAAAAGGTACGCACCTTTATGCAGGGTATGGTACAGAAATATATGCCTCAACAGCCTGCAGCCCCGGCTACTGCCGCACCTGCAGAGCCAGCCAAATAAGGCAGGAAGCGATATGTATAAAACGGCCGCCCTCGTTGACGAGGGCGGCCGTTCTGTTATTTAGGCTTTCATAAACCTGTTTTAGGCTTCCATAAAAGCGAGGATCTCTTCCAGGTATTTGCGTTCGTTGCTCAGGCGCGGCACTTTATGCTGTCCGCCCAGTTTGCCTTTGCTCTTCAACCATTGGTTAAAGCCGCCTACCTGCATCCGGTGCACCAGCGGCATACGCAGGGCAATATCTTTATGCCGCTTGGCCTCGTAGTCGCTGTTCACCGCCTGCAGGGCCTTGTCCAGTTCAAAGGTAAAGGTCTCGAGCGGCACCGGCAGGGTTTCGAATTCGATCACCCACTCATGCGCGCCGTTTTCGTTACCACTCATATATACCGGTGCGGCGGTATAATCGTTTACGATCGCACCTGTTTTTTTAGAAGCTTCGGCTATGGCATGATCGCTGTTGTCCACGATTACCTCTTCGCCAAAGGCATTGATAAAATGTTTGAGCCTGCCGCTTACCTTCACCCGGAACGGATCGGTAGAGGTAAACTGTACCGTATCGCCCACCAGGTAACGCCACAGGCCGGCATTGGTGCTGATGACCAGGGCATAGTTGGGCCCTACTTCCACATCGCGCAGCGTAAGTGTTTGCGGATCTTCTTTGCCGTATTCTTCCATGGGCATAAATTCGAAGAATATGCCATGGTTCAGGAACAGCATCATGCCTTCCTCTTCGAGGTTATCCTGCGCTGCAAAAAAGCCTTCGGATGCGTTATAGGTGTCCATATACCGCATATTGGCCGAGGGGATGATCTGCTGGAACTGTTTGCGGTAAGGCGTAAAGCTCACCCCGCCATGGATATAGAGTTCCAGGTTGGGCCATATTTTGTGCAGGTCGGTTTCGCCCGCTATTTCCAGTATACGTTTGATCAGTACCAGGGTCCAGGTAGGCACACCGGCAATAAAGGTTATGTTTTCGTGGAATACGCTGTAGATAATTGCTTCCAGCTTGGCTTCCCATTCATCCATAAGGGCAACGGAAAGTTCAGGGGTACGCATTACCTGTCCCATAAACGGCATATTCTGCAGCATTACCGCCGAAAGGTCGCCGTAAAAGGAATCGGCATTGAGCTGGTTGACCTGGTGGCTGCCGCCGATCGTCAGGCATTTACCGCTCATGATATTGCTTTGCGGGTACTGGCGCAGGTAGAGCGACAGTACATCTTTACCCGATTTGAAATGGGTATCGTCGAGCGCATCGCGGCTTACGGGTATAAACTTGCTCTTATCGCTGGTGGTACCGCTGCTCTTGGCAAACCAGTTGATCGGGGACGGCCAGAGTACATTCTGCTGTCCTTCCATAATCTTCTGGATATAAGGCTTGAGGCTATCGTAGTCGTTGACGGGAACCCTTTGTTTAAACTCCTTGATGGAATTGATATGTTCGAAGTCGAACTGTTTACCATATTCGGTGAACTGGGCCGTACCGATAAGATCGTTAAACACCTGCTTCTGGGTATCTATAGGGTTTAAAGCAAAATTATCCAGTGCGCTAAGGCGCAGTTTCATATATCTCTTTATAGCCGGGCTGATGATACTCATTGGTGCATCAAAATTATTTAAATTTTACGGAAGAAAAATAGCCTGACCGTATTTTGTTGATTTTGTTGGAACTTTTTGCGCACATCAGGCTTCCTATCTCTTTGACAGTGTCGATTTTTACACTATTTTGCACTATTTTACATTTCTCAGCTACATAATCGTAATTTTTTTCCAGAAAAACGACACGAATGCATATACGGACCTTTACAAAAGTATTTCTTCTGGGCGCTTTATTGACAGCACCATCATTTGCCAAATCCAGGCACCAGGCGTCGGGGGCTATACCCCAGATTCCTAAAACGGAGGGCATCGACTTTGCTGAAAATAAGGGACAGTGGGTAGAACAGGCAAAATTCAGGGCCGATGTACCCGGTGGCGCAGTCTTTATTACCAACCAGGGTTTTGTATACAATTATATAGATCAGAAAGACCTGCACCGCATCCACGAGCTAACCCATGAGCCCGGGCATAACCTGAGTAACGAGATTATCCACTACCATGCCTATAAAGTTAACTTTTCGGGAGCTAATACCGCCGTTCAGTATACGAACGACGAAAAACGCAGCCATTATAACAACTACTATATCGGTAACGACCCTTCTAAATGGGCGAGCAATGTACACCTGTATGGTAAGGTAACCCAAAAGAATGTATACCAGGGTGTAGATGTAAGCATTTACAGCCAGAAAGGCTCGCTGAAATACGACTTCGTAGTAGCGCCTGGCGCCGACGCTGCCCAGATCGCCCTCACCTTTGATGGCGTACAACCCCAGCTGACTGCCGAAGGGCACCTGAAACTCAAAACATCGGTAAACGAGATCATCGAACAGGCGCCTTATACGTACCAGGTTATCGACGGTAAAGAAACACCCGTAAAATCGAAATACAAACTGAACCGCGGTAAACTCAGCTTCGAGTTCCCTGAAGGTTATAACCACCAGGCCGAACTGGTTATCGATCCGATATTGGTATTTGCCACCTACAGCGGCGGCACCTCGGCATCAAACTACAGCGATGCTACTACTTACGACCAGGCCGGCAACCTCTACGCGGGCGCTTACGCCTACGGACTGGGCTGGCCGGTAACCACCGGCGCCTACCAGACCACTTTTGGCGGCGGTAGTGTAGATGCGGCTATCAACAAGTATAATGCCCTCGGTTCCGCCCTGGTCTTCTCCACGTTCTACGGTGGCTCGGGCAACGACCTGCCCCATGCCATGATCGTAAACGAACAGAACGAATTGATCCTCGTAGGCAGCACCACCTCCAGCAACCTGCCGGTACCGGCCACCGCTTACGATGCCTCGCTGGGCGGCAGCACCGATATCTTTGTCGCGCATTTTAACGCCACCGCTACCAGCCTTATCGGTGCTACCTATATGGGTGGCTCCGGTTCCGAGCCTACCGGTATCTCCTTCGGCAGCGGCTTCTTTGGCCTGCAAAGCCAGAATACCACCAGCCCGGTGGAGGTTAACTTCGACGATGCCGGCAATATCTGGGTCGTGAGCAGTACGCCTTCCAACGACTTCCCCGTTACGGCCAACGCCCAGCAGGCTACCTATGGCGGCGGTTCCAGCGACGGCGTTTTATTTAAACTCAATCCGGCCTGCAGTAACCTCCTGTACAGCTCCTACCTGGGTGGTACCGGCGCCGATGCGATCAATGGCATCAAATTCAACAGCAGCAATAACCTGGTAATCTGCGGCGCCACACAAAGCACCAACTTCCCAACCACAGCAGGCGCCCTGCATACCACTGCGCCCGGTGGCGTATCGGACGGTTTTGTGAGCATTGTAAATGCAGCAACCGGTGCGATTGCGGTCTCTACCTTTGTGGGTACCATCGCCGACGACCAGGCGGTAAACCTGGATATAGACGAAGGCGACAATATTTTTGTACTGGGCCGTACACTGGGCGACTACCCCATTTCGGCAGGTGTGTACAATATGCCGAATACCGATGTATTTATCGACAAACTGAACCCTACCCTGACCACCTCGCTGAAATCGACCCGTGTAGGTAACCCGCAGAACAGTTCCAATTATTTCCCTACCGCTTTCCTGCACGATGTGTGCGGCAATACCTATGTTGCCGGTCTGAACGCCGTGGCCGATATGCCGACCACCGGCGATGCCTTCCAGACGCAGCATGCCCGTTTCTGGTTCGTAGTGCTACAGCCCAACTTCAGTGATATCCTGTTTGGTTCTTACTTCGGCGCCCTGGTATCCAGCGGTTATCCCGACCATACCCACGTCGGCGTTAACAGGCTCGATCCGGAAGGTGTGGTGTACCACTCCGTTTGTGCCAATGCCCCTACCGGTACCTTCCCTACCACTGCGGGCAGTTACGCCCCGGCAAAACTGAACAGCGCCGGCCAGGACATTATCAGTTACAAATTCGACTTCGAGGCTACCGGCGTAAACTCCGACTTTAAACTCGATCCGACGATCAGTGCCAACGATACCGGTTGCGCGCCTTATACCGTTAAGTTCCACAATACCTCTACCTCCTCCGAAACTTATATCTGGGACTTTGGCGATAATACGACAACGTCTACCGATACCAACCCGACACATATTTTTGTAAACCCCGGCGTGTATACCGTTACCCTGTATGCGCACGCCGACTCTTCCTGTATTACGGACGATACGGCTTATATGACCATAACCGTGCTGAAAACCGAATTGCCCGATATCGTAGTAAACGATACCACGCTCTGCAGCTTTCAGCAATCGATCCCGCTCTCGGTACATATCAATAACCCAAGCGCCAACAATACCATTCTCTGGCAACCGGGTACCGGCATCCTGTCTAACCCCACACTGCCGCAGATTACCGTAGACCCCTCGGTGAACAACCTTTATTATGTAACCGTAAAAGATACCATACCGGGGATATGCGGTTTCTCGGTCACGGACACGATCCATATCGACCTGGCGCCGCGACAGCTCGATATCATTAATAACGATACCGTCGTCTGCGAAGGGGCCATGATACCGCTTACCGTAATCGGTACCCCCGGGTATACTTATAAATGGACCCCATCGACCGGCGTAAGTGATACCACATTACTGAACCCGACCCTGACCATTCATCAGCCGAATATCTATACCATCAGGGCGAGTCATCCCGGGTGTGAAGACACACTGGTATCGATCAATATCGGTATGCACTACATACCTACGGTAGAACTGGGACCCAATAAAGCATTCTGCCAGTGGACCGAAGTGGCCCTGGAATCGGTAGTGACCCCGTATCGTCCCGATTATATTTACCAATGGAGCCCATCGGGCGGACTCAATACGCCGACCGGACCCAACGCCGACCTGGTAGCCGATACAAGCGGTACCTGGTACCTCGATGTTAAAACACCTATTGGTTGTGCCGCACGCGACAGCATCAAGCTGACCGTATACCCCGGCAACTTTGGCGCAGCGGCTACCGACACCGGCTACTGCCCCCCAAGCGAAGTACAGCTGTGGGCTACCGGTGGTGTAAGCTATAGCTGGACACCATCTTACGGCCTGAACGATACCGGTATCGCCAACCCGCTTGCATCGCCGGCCACGACAACCGACTATACCGTTTACATTAAAGACATCCACAACTGTCTCGACACCCAGAAACTGACCGTAACCGTTTACCCGCTGGGCGTACTGGCCCTGCCCGATAGTATTAATGTATACCCCGGCGAAGCTTACCAGGTAGCGCCGAATACCAATGCCCTGTACTTCCAGTGGTTCCCGGCCTCGGGCGTAAGCAACCCGAACATCGCCGACCCGACCCTGTCGCCCGAAGTAAGGACCCGCTACTTTGTAACGGCCCGTACCGAGCATGGTTGCGTGGTAACCGACTCTATGGATGTACTGGTAAAAGAAACAGAGCTGGATATGCCGAACGCCTTTGCACCCGGCGGCACCAATAACCTGTTCAAACCGACCAAACGCGGTATTGCCCAACTGAAGAGCTTTACGATCTTTAACCGTTGGGGTAACAAAGTGTACAGCAGCACCAATATCGACGAAGGCTGGGACGGCACCTACAAAGGCGCTATCCAGCCGATGGGCGTGTACATGTACGTGATCGAAGCGGTAACCGATAAAGGAAGACCATTTACCAAACAGGGTAATGTGACCCTGATCCGTTAATTACTTTTTATATTCGGGAAAGGCACGGTATTTCTGACCGTGCCTTTTTATTTTTACCGGAATAACCCGTATTCTTCTTAAATTCGCGCACTTTTTATTATGATAGAGAAATTAGAAGCTATAAAAGCGCGCTTTGACGATTTGGGGGTTGCACTGACCAACCCGGAGATCGTGGGCGACAACAAGAAGTTTACCCAAACCTCGAAAGAGTACCGGAAGCTGGAACCCATCGTTAACGAATACCGCAATTACCGTAACTGCCTGGATGCGATAGCATTCGGCAGAGAGGTGCTGGCTACCGAAAGTGATGAAGACCTGCGGGAAATGGCCAAGGAAGACCTGACCCAGCAGGAAGAAGAAAAGGAACGCCTGGAAGAAAGCATCCGCCAGCTGCTGATCCCCAAGGATCCGGCCGATGAGAAAAATGCCATTATGGAGATACGCGCCGGTACCGGTGGCGACGAGGCCAGCATTTTTGCCGGCGACCTGCTGCGCATGTACCTCAAATACTTTGAAAAGAAAGGCTGGAAAGCCGCACTGCTGTCAGAAGCCGAAGGTACTGCCGGCGGTTATAAGGAAGTGCAGGTAGAAGTAACCGGCGATGATGTATACGGCACCCTTAAATTCGAAAGCGGCGTACACCGCGTACAAAGGGTACCCGCTACCGAAGCCAGCGGCCGCGTACATACTTCGGCGGCAACGGTAGCCGTTATGCCCGAAGCCGAAGAGATCGACTTCGAACTGAAAGAAAGCGATGTGAAGATGGAAACCGCACGAAGCGGCGGTTCGGGCGGACAGAACGTGAACAAGGTAGAGACCAAGGTAATGCTGACCCACAAGCCTACGGGCACCGTGGTGATCTGCCAGACGGAACGAACCCAGCTGGGCAACCGCGAAAAAGCGATGACCATGCTGCGTACCCGGCTCTATGAAGAAGAGGTACGCAAATACGAGGAGTCGATCGCCCACCACAGGAAAAGCCTGGTGAGCACCGGCGACCGTTCGGCCAAGATCAGGACCTATAACTATCCGCAGGGCCGCGTTACTGACCATCGTATCAATATGACCGTCTATGCACTGGACGACTTTATGAACGGCGATATCCAGGAAATGGTACAGGGTCTGCAGTTTGCAGAAAATTCGGAGAAAATGAAAGCCGGCGAAAGCATTTAAAACCGGCATACCGGTTAACGCCTATGGAAAAAGAATACTTACTACGGAAATTAAACAAGGTTGAACAGTTTGCCACCACCTCCAAAACAGGCCGGTTACTGTCCAACCCATTCCGCTATTTATCCAGCCTGTTCTTCCGCGAGTTTATCTACCGCCGGAACAAGCAGGAGCGTATCCGGGAAGTAAATTTATTCTGGGACCGTAAAATGCAGGTGGCCCTGCCCGCCTCTACCGACATCTACCTGGCTGGCGGCAAAACCCATGATTCAGAAATCCGGCTGACCCGCTTCCTGATCCGGAACCTCGACCAGGGCGACAACTTCCTAGATATCGGCGCGCATTACGGATTCTTTACACTGCTGGCTGCTGCGCTTACCGGCAATACCGGTCATATCGATTCGTTCGAACCCGCGGCAAAGAGCTTTGCCCTGCTCCAGGCCAATACCCGCGACCTGCCGCAGGTTGCCATCCGGCAGCAGGCCGTATCCGATACGGCCGAGCCCGTTACCTTTTACCAGTTTCCCAACCTGTTTTCGGAGTACAACTCGATGGACGTAGACCAGTTTTCGGGCGAAACCTGGTTTTCCGAGTTTCAACCCGAAAAGACAACCGTAACAGCCACCACCGTAGACCAGCTCGTACAGGAAACAGGCCGGGTGCCCAAAATCATCAAGATCGATGTGGAAGGCGGTGAATACCAGGTATTAAAAGGCGGTGTGCAGCTGCTTACTGCCCATAGCCCTATTATTGCCATGGAACACCTGGAAGCAGCGCGGCACAATGAAAAGCACCAGGAAGCCGTTAATCTGCTCAGGCAACTCGGTTACCAATCCTATATTATTACGGCCCAGGGCGGCCAGGAGGCCATTACCGACATCAATGCCTACCTGACCGGGAACAAAATGGAATCAGACAATATTATTTTCAGGAAATAACCAGGCCGAAAGGTCATTTAATCAATACTAACAAGCAATCATGTCCGAAACGCGTTTTGATTTTATAGAAATTATTAAGGCCATCTACCGCAGGAAATTGTTCATCCTGGGTTTTACCCTGCTGGCTGCTATCGTTGGCTTTGTCTTCTGCAGTCTTCAGCAAAAGCTATACAAATCCGAAACGACGTTTATCGTAAAGAACCCTACCCTGGTAGACCGTAACTTTACCTTCAGGACCACCTCGTACGAGCACAAAGACTTCTTTGCCACAGCCGACGATGTAGACAATATCGTGACCCTGGGCGAGAGCAACGGGCTGATCGGTTACCTGATCGAAAAGTTCGACCTGGCCAAAGCCTATGGTATCGATAACCCGGGCAAGCTGTTCAACAAGGTAAAAAAGAACTTTAAGTTTACCCGCGAAGACACGAAAAACATACGCCTGTATTACTCCGACCCGGATGCGAAAAGAGCTCAGGCCATTACCATTGCAGCCCGTGAGCACCTGCAGGACCTCTTCCAGGATTACTTTATCAGCACCAACCAGGACCTGACCAAAGCCCTGTATAAAAAAGCCGGTGCAATAAGCGATACCATTGCCCGTCTCGACGACTCGATGATGGTACTGCGTACGCAATCCGGCGCCTATAGCCAGTTACAGCCTTCGCGTGGCAACTCGGTGATCTATAATACCGAAGATAAAGTGACCGCCGAAAAAGCCATAGCCCTGGAAAAAATACAGGAAATGGCGGCAACCAAGGATAAACTGGTAACCGACCGCGCCGAGTACAACTCCCTGATCAACGAATTTGAAGTGATTGCCCAGGGCAAGATCCGCCTGTTCTATATCGTAGAAGATGCAAGCCTGCCCGACTTTCCGACCTACCCGATCGTACCGCTGATCGTAGCCGCATGTGCACTGGCCGGCTTCTTCTTTGCCTGTATCCTTACCCTTATCCTGACGATCATCCGGATTCAGAACGGCAAGCAATAATGATAGCCGGACTCAAACATACACCATCCCTCGAAAAATGGGTGACCTGGGGCGGCGGGGCCTTGTTCCTCGCCTGCATGGGATTATTTGCCTATACGAACAACTATTTCCTGCTGGCCATACCCTTTGTAGTGCCCGTGCTGGCACTGGCCTTTTTTAACTGGAAAGCATTTTACTGGCTCTTCCTGTTATGCGTGCCGCTGTCTGCGCCGGTTTTCTTCCTGAACAATTCGATTTCCACGACCTTCCCCGACGAGCAGTTCATGTGGATGTTCTTCGTGATGTTTATCGTATTGGTAGCCGCTAATTATAAGATCATACCCGAATGGTTCCTGCGCAGCCCCCTTACCCTGGCCCTGATCCTGCAGTTTACCTGGCTGATCGTGGCCGTATGCTTCTCCCAGGATTTTATCTTGTCGTTCAAATACATGCTGGCCAAGTCCTGGTTTATCGTCAGCTACCTGATCTTTCCGGTTTTTATATTCCGCGAAAAGAAAGATTTCGTGAAAGCGTTTAAACTGTTCGTGATACCGGTTACCCTTCATGCCCTGTTTGCCTTTACCTGGCACTATTTCAAACATTTCGATTTCTGGGATTCCAACAGGGTCGTACGCCCTTTTTACCGCAACCACGTCGATTACTCCACGGTATTGTCCATGGTTTTCCCGCTGTTGCTGGTGGCCTACCAGTTATGCAAGGGCAATAAAAAGTTGCGCATACTGTTGCTTTGCGTTATTATTTTTTACATCCCCGCCATTTATGTGGCAGCGGCCAGGGCCGCTATGATCGGTGTTATCTTCGCCCTGGTAGTAGCTTTTGCCGTACGCAGAAAACTGGTGCAATGGATATTGCCCTTATTTTTCCTGTTTGTTTCTTCGCTGGTCGTGTATATGGTCAACGATAACAAGTATATCGACTACCGTCCCAACTTTAAGTACACCTTTACCCCACGCTCATTTGCCGATGCGATAACGGCCTCTTTCCGGGGTACGGACATGTCGTCGATGGAACGTTTTTACCGCTGGATCGCTTCGGCCCGCATGAGTACGGAACACCCCCTCGTCGGAGTGGGCCCCAATAATTTTTATACCCATTACAAAGGACATGCCGTAACCATGTTCAAAACCTATGTGCACCGCAACGAAGAAAAATCCACCACGCACAACTATTTTATATTTATGCTGGTGGAACAGGGCTGGCCGGCGCTTATACTCTATGCCATACTCATGATGGCGATCTTCAGTAACGGGCAGCGCATCTACCACCAATGCCGCGATCCCTTCTTTAAGAAAGTGACCATGGGCCTGGTAATGTTGTCGGCTGTAGGTTTTGTCAACAACTTCTTTTCCGAGCTGATCGAAACCGATAAAGTAGGCGCCCTGTTTTTTATGCCGATCGCATTGCTTATCGTGATCGACCATATCAATAAAAAAGCCGCGCAGGCAGCAGGTCCTGGCACTTCCGGAACCCTGCCCGCTTCGTCCTGATAACCCAAACAACGATCTTATAAAAAGCGACCGGTCCCCTCTTCGGGACCGGTCGCTTTTTATGCCGTTAAATGGACAGGAGTATAACGGTAGTGTTTACCGCAACCTGAAGTGTTGTTTATGTTTGAAGGCCTCGTCGTTGAGCAACAGCCCGAAGTACCAGTAGTCGAGGCTCATCTTAACCCGGCTGTCGGTATACAATGCTTCCCATTTGCTTTGCGGGCAAAGGTGATGATGCGGATGCAGGGCCAGTACGCCGGTCCCCGCTTCAAGGGCCGCATCCAGGCGATCCGGTGTTATATGGGCAGCCGAGCTGATCAACAGGCACTGCCCGCCATTGGCAACCGGATCCGGCTGCCTGGTATGGGTAATGGCAACGGCGGGTACAATACCGGGCAGCAGGGCGCCCAGCCAGTCCAGCGTGCCATCGCCGGGCAGTACTACCTGCGCCGGTTTCAGGAAATACAGGGTTTTGTACAAGAGCTTTCTTTCCCGCAGCGTCCAGGTTGCGGGCCAGCCGGCCAGGGCCTGTACCTGTGTGGTACGGATCTTATTTTTATTGCGCAATACCCGCTCCACAAATGCGTATACAAACGGCGAGTGGGTGCCATGCCGGCCTTTGGCCTTCATCCAGTGCCGGCTGTAGTTCAGGATCTGTTTCAAGTCCGGTAGATTAAGCGTTCGTTTTTTGAGCTTCCCATCGCTGGAAGGTAAAGGCAAAAGCATGTTTATCGTCTGCGGGATGTGCTTCCTCCCATACCAGTTGCCATTGTCCGGGCGCAATGACCGGGAAAAAGGCAGTACCGTTATTAATCGTGGTATGTACCCGGGTCATATAAATTACATCAGCCAGGTGCATGGCGGCTTTATAGATCTGTCCGCCGCCGATGATGGCCACCTCGGCATGGTGCTGCGCCCGCAGGTAATCCAGGGCCTCTTCTATACGGGAAAAGACCAGCACACCTTCCGGGACTTCCTTCAGCGTAGCCGAAATAACGATATTCAGCCTGCCGGGCAATGCTTTTCCCAGGGAAATCCAGGTGTTCTTGCCCATGATCACAGGTTTGCCCAGCGATTGTTTTTTAAAAAATTTCAGATCATCGGGCAACCGCCAGGGCAATTCGTTGTCTACCCCGATCACGTTGTTTTCGGAGGCAGCTACTATCATGGATACTTGCATGGGGCAAAGATGACGATTTTTATTTAGTCCTTAAAGAGGAATAAGGAATTGCCGCGGGAGCAGTCATCTCCGGCGCCGGTTTACACTTTATTTAACCGTAATATTTTTACAATACCATGACAATCCATTACCTTCGGTAGTATAAATCTTGACCTTATGAAGAAAATAGCCGCGATTATCCTGTACGGTGCATTTGCCACCCTGATGGTGCATTGTTCGCCCAAAGCCAGCAAGGCGATCAGCGAGCTGCCCGTAGAATCAAAAGAGCAGATCGTTGCCCAATACAGTCCGCAGCAACTGGAGTCGGGTAAAACCATTTTCATGAGCAGTTGTAATAAATGTCATAAATTAAAAGAGCCGGGTAGCCGCACTCCGGAGCAATGGAATAAAGTGCTGAAACGCATGATTCCTAAAGCCAGGCTGAGCGACGAGGACGGAAAACTGGTAAGGGCCTATCTCATAGCCAATTCCAAAACAGCCATCGATAAATAATTAATACCGATATAAAGCCTGTCTATAGCAGACAGGCTTTTTTTATTCCCTAACTTTGTAGCATATCAACACGGATCTATGAAGATAGGAATTGTATGTTACCCTACATTTGGCGGCAGTGGCGTGATGGCTACGGAACTGGGGCTTGCCCTTGCCGACAAAGGCCATGAAATACATTTTATTACTTACCAGCAACCGGTAAGGCTCAATGTATTCCGGCCCAATATCTATTACCACGAAGTTATCGTGCCCAAATACCCGTTGTTTGATTTTCCGCCTTACGAAACAGCGCTGGCCAGTACCCTGGTCAACGTGGTCAATAACAACCAGCTCGACCTGCTGCATGTGCATTATGCCATTCCCCATGCATCGTCGGCCTATTTTGCAAGACAGATGCTGAAAAAACAGGGTAAGGATATTCCCTTTATCACTACCCTGCATGGCACCGATATTACCCTGGTCGGTAAAGACTCGACCTATGGCTGCGTCGTTACCTTCTCCATCAACGAATCGGACGCCATTACGGCCGTATCCGAAAACCTGCGCGAAGAGACGTTCAAATCCTTCGCGATCGACAAAGAGATCAGCGTAGTGCCCAACTTTGTAGATGCACAACGCTTTCACCTTACCAATAAAGAACATTTTAAAAAGATGCTGGCCCCGGCCGGAGAACGCATACTGGCGCACGTTTCCAATTTCAGGAAGGTAAAACGCGTTGAAGATGTACTGGCTATATTCGAACAGGTACGCAGCCATATGCCTTCTAAACTGCTGATGATCGGCGACGGCCCCGAACGCCAGAATGCGGAAGACCTTTGCCGGAAAATGGGCATCGCCGACGATATCCGTTTCCTGGGCAAACAGGACCAGATGGAAGAGATCCTCAATATAGCCGATGTATTCCTGCTCCCCTCCCAGTACGAAAGCTTCGGACTGGCAGCGCTGGAGGCCATGGCCTGCGGCGTACCCGTTATCTCTTCGAATGCAGGCGGCTTGCCCGAGATCAATATCCACAACCAGACCGGCTTCCTGGCCGATGTAGGCGATGTAAAAACGATGGCTGCCCATACCGTATACCTGCTGGAGCATGAAGAGCGCCTGCAGCAATTTAAAGAGCAGGCCCTGGCCCATGCCGCCAACTTCTCGATCGATAAGATCGTGCCGATGTATGAAAACCTGTACCGCCAGGTAACTGCCAACAGGCATGTACCCATCGTGTAAGACAGTCCCGAAAAAGAGACTCCCGATAAAAAAGACGCTGCCGGCCGGTAGCGTCTTTTTATATACCCTAACTTTGCAGCCTTTATTCCACGCTGCATGCAAGATATACTGGGCCAGGCCATCTCGGACTACTACAATTACGAACGCGACCAGACCTTATGGGTACACGATACCCTGGGGCCTAAAGTACCCATGCCGGTGTCGGTTTATTTCCGGCCCGAAAAGGATATGCCCGCACTGGAGCTCGAAGCCCTGCGCCATTGCAAAGGCCGGGTGCTCGACATTGGCGCGGGTGCAGGCAGTCATGCGCTGGCCTTACAGGACCGTGGCATCGATGTTGCCGCTATCGACATATCGCCGCTGGCCGTATCGGTAATGCAGTCGAGAGGTGTGGAAAAGGCATTGGTAACAGATATTTTCCAGTTTGGGGGCGAACGTTACGATACCTTATTGCTGATGATGAACGGCATTGGTCTTTGCAGCAATATTGCGGGCCTGCACCGTTTCCTGAAGTATACCCGGAACCTGCTGGCGCCCGGCGGGCAATTACTTTTCGACTCCTCCGATGTGGCTTATCTCTATGAAGACGGCTTACCCGCCGGCGACAACTATTACGGCGAAATCCGTTGCCGCTACGAGTATAAAAAACAGAAGACCGACTGGTTTACCTGGTTGTACGCCGACCAGTCGGTACTGGCAACCGTTGCCCGCGAAGAGGGCTATCATAGCGAAGTCCTGTTTGAAGACGATAACGACCAATACCTGGTCCGGCTCCGACCCATTTCTTAAATTATAAAGGTGCAGCCCGGGCCGCACCTTTATAATTTTACAGAGTTAGCTCTGGCTTATAACCGGAAGCCGCGCAGGAAGGCTTCGATATCCATCCTCTTTTTACCTTCATACTGGATATCGCGGCAGTATACCCAGCCATCGGCTGCGGCAAACCGGAGATAGGTTTTACCATCCGATTCGTAATGCCCCGGCTGCTGTCCGTGTTGCTCCAGGCTGAACGCCGACGTAAATATTTTTAGCTGTTTGCCTCCAAGCGTGGTAAAGGCCGCAGGGTACGGCGACATACCGCGTACCAGGTTATGTACCGAGGCCGCATCGCGCTGCCAGTCGATCTGGCAATCTTCGCGGAAGATCTTGGGTGCATGTTTTAAGACGCCGGTTTCCGGTTGCGGCTGTTCGGCAATTGTTCCTTTTACCAATCCGTCTACGGTACGCAACAGCAAAGCGGCGCCTTCCTGCATCAGTTTTTCGTACAGGGTACCGATATTGTCGGCATCCAGGATCGGGACGCTTTGTTGTAAAAGAATATTGCCCGTATCGATTTCGTGTACCAGTTTAAACGTCGTTACCCCGGTCTCGTGCTCGCCGTTGATGATGGCCCAGTTAATAGGAGCTGCGCCCCGGTATTGCGGCAGCAGCGAAGCATGTACATTAACCGTACCCATGGGCGGCATGTTCCATACCACTTCGGGCAACATACGAAAGGCGACCACGACCTGCAGGTCGGCCTTGTAAGCAGCCAGCTCGGCCAGGAACGCGCGACTGCGCAGCTTTTCGGGCTGCAATACCGGCAATTGCTGTGTGACAGCGTATTCTTTAACGGCAGAAGCCTTAAGCTGCATGCCGCGGCCGGCGGGCTTATCGGGCGCTGTAACTACAGCCACCACGTTGTACTTGTTTTCGACCAGTGCTTTAAGGGTAGCCACGGCAAAGTCGGGCGTACCGAGGAATATGATGCGTGGATATTGCGGATCAGTAGGAGTCATGGCAGCAAAAATAAGGCCTCGCCGACGATCTGCAAATTCAGCATACAATATGCAGTGTCAGAAACTAGTAAAGAATTAACAGGTTTGTTATATCTGTTATAGTAACTGTTCGTTCTATTTATTACTTTTACCGCTTTAAACGACGAGCTATGGCGCAGCCGCTACTGCCTAACGACGATAATGAACTATTACTTGCCTTCCGGGACGAAAGTACCCGGGAGGCCGCCTATACCAAGATCATCCGTAAATACCAGGAAAAATTGTACTGGCATATCCGCCGTATGGTCGTGAACCATGACGATGCTAACGATGTACTGCAAAATACATTTATCAAAGTATGGAACTACCTGGATAACTTCCGGGAAGAAGCCAACCTGTATACCTGGATGTACCGGATCGCCACCAACGAAACCCTGACCTTCCTCGATAAGGAAAAACGCAGGGCTTCCTTATCGCTTTCCGATCACGAAAGCAGCCTTGCCAATAAACTCCAGTCTGAAAAAGGATTCGATGCCAATAAGCTGGAATGGAAACTGCAGCAGGCCATCCAGAGTTTGCCGGAGAAACAGCGGACCGTGTTCCTGCTCCGCTACTATGAAGAGATGCCGTATGAAGAGATGTCGGTAGCCCTCGAAACCTCGACCGGCGCCCTTAAGGCATCGTACCACCATGCAGTGAAAAAAGTAGAGGAATTTTTAAAGCGAGATTAAACCCCGGTTATAAATATAGGTCTATAACACAATATGAAAAACCGTGAAGTAATATTAGCAGAATTGGGCGATCTAAACGCAAGTTTCGGGGCACCTGAATTTAATGTAGCTACATTACAGGCACCGGAAGGCTACTTTCAGCATTTCCCTGTTGAAATGACCGCCATCATAAAAGCCATGAACAGCGAGGATGCACAGTTACCGCAAGCGTACCAGGCGGAGGCTGCCTACACTGTTCCCGATCAGTATTTCGCGCAATTGCCGGAGCTGTTGCTTTCCAGGGTCAGGGCGGCCGATGAACTCATCCATAAGGGCAACTATACATGGGACAACGCAGCGAAGCAAAACCCCTACACCCTGCCCGAAAATTATTTTGATCAGTTCGAATCCCAACTGATGGCCCGCATATCCGAGCCGGTTGCGAACGCCCAGGCCGAGATCGACCAATTGTCGCCTTTACTGGCCGGACTCAGGCAACAGCAGGTTTTCGAGGTGCCGCAGGATTATTTCCAGGCTCCCGTAGCAGCGCCCAAACCGGTCAGGACAGTAGAACATCCTTCGGTAAAAAGTATCAAATGGGCCCGTTGGGCAGCGGCAGCAGCCATCCTTATCATATTCGGACTGGGTGCGTTCCAGATGTTCAACCCTGCCATCGCAGAACCCAAGCAAAGCTTCCAGCAGTCGCTGGCCCAGATCCCAAGCGACTCCATCCGCGAATGGTTGTCTACCAATATGGATGAAGAAGACATCAACAGCCTGGGCAACAGTGTTGCCGGCCTGGATGTGATCAGTACCAGCAGTGTACTGAAAGGATTTACAGACAAAGAAATTGAACAATACATAGAGTCAGAGGTTTGGTAATCCCTGCACCCTTTAGTTTTAAAATAGAAAGCAATGTTTAAAAAGATAGCCACCGGAACCCTCTTATTATTAACCCTTCTGTGCACCACGATACAAGCCCAGGACCGGGCCACACCCGATCCGAAAATAAGAGCGCTGAAGGTCGAATTCGTTACCGGTAGAATGAGTCTTACCCAACAGCAGACCCAACGGTTCCTGCCCCTGTACCATCGTTACTCGGATGAGCTGTTGTTTGTAAAACGCAAGATCAAGAACCTGAAGAATAATGCCAGCAGCCAATACCAGGTGGAAGAGCGGCAGAACCTGGAAGAGAAAATGGTTGAAATAAAAGGCCGCTACAAAGATGACTTCCTGAAAATAATTACCGCACAGCAATTAGCAGCCATGTACCAGGCCGAAGGTGAATTTAAAAATGTATTACTGGAACATCTGAAGAAAACCGGGAAATAAGCGCCGGTATGTTTTAAAGCGCAGGGTCTTAACGAGACGCCAATACCAGAAAACAATAAGAAACAATACCTGATAAGAAATTAAAACACCATGCTGGTCATGGTGTTTTTTTATTTTTATAATGCCGGTATGTGTTATAGCACAGAGTGCTTAGCGGGACGCTAGAACAGATGTGAGATCCATTTTAAAGACCAGGGCGCTTAGCGGACGCTAGAACCAGGTGGGACGCTAAGACCAGATTCGTAAACGGACTCCGTTCAAAACCAAAAAATCACCCACATTAACCAACATGTTTTGGTAGGCTTCGCATAAAATAAAGTAATAAATAAAAAGAAAGGCATAAAGTTTTTATATTTATCCTATCCTTTACAAAATTTTGGCGGTCTTTTATAATTAGCAGTTTATCAGCAAAATAGTAACATTCGATATATTTAACATGAAAAAGATTCTACTCCTGTTCCTACTCCCTTTTATAAGCGGGTCATCCTTTGGACAGGTATGCAGTGGCGTATGGGGGCCACCCATTGTCAATCAAACATTTGGTCAGGGCAATGCAACCGATAGCTGGTACGGACCGCTGGCCACTTTCGCACCCGGCGCTACGACTTCTACCACTTTCGTAGGGCCTCCCGGCCCTCCCGGCGGCAACCTGACCGACGGCAGTTCGGCCTTAACCAAAACACCCAGTGTATACGGTGCCAACTGGATCAACCATGCCGATCATACAGGCAATCCATTCGGTTTGATGTTCCTCGTAAATGCCCCCTCTACTGCGGCTACCATCTTCTTCGAATATACGATGGACAATCTTTGTCCGAATACCACACTCCGCCTGTCGGCCTGGATATTGAATGTAAATGCATCTTCGGTACTGACCTCGACCTGTGCCGGCAACTACCAGTACCCCAATATGACACTGCGCGTAATCGACCCCGTAACCAATGCGGTACTGGCTACCACCCCTACCGGCAATGTACCGGCCGACAGCACCTGGCATCAATACTCCATGGTATTCAGTAATGGCACCAACGCCTCCGTCAAACTGCAGCTGATCAATAACTCTGTAGGCTCCGGTTGCGGCAACGATCTTGCCCTCGACGACATTACGGTGCAACCCTGTGTACCGGTTTCGCATGTATTGCCCAAAATAGATACGCTCATCTGCCAAAACACCTCGCTTACCTTCAATGCCCAGGTAGTGGCCAGTCCATACAACCCGGCCGAATACCAATGGCAATACAGCACCGATGCCGGCGCCACCTGGGTCAACCAGGGAGCGGCCTCGAACAGCACGGCTTATGTTTTTAACGCCACCACGGCATCGCCCGGCACGTACTGGATCCGTTACAGAACAGGTCCGCAAGGCACTACCGCCAATGTCAACTGCATTGCCACCAGCGATACCACTAAAGTAACCGTAAGCGCGCCCCCCGTATTGCCCGTATTGAACTATACCAGCAAGTACTGTACCGGCACGCCGTTCGAAGGCTTTACCATCGTATCGGGTACCAATCTTAAATGGTATACCAGTTCATCCGGCGGTACCGGCAGTACAGCCACACCGGTAGTCAATACCGCCATACCCGGAGTGTATACCTGGTATGTAAGCCAGACCACAGCACAGGGCTGCGAAAGCAACCGGCTGGCCGTAACCATTACCGTGGTGCAGTTACCGGCGTCCTCCTTTACCCCCGTATTGGGCTTGGCCTGTGCACAGGATACCGTTCATTTCCAGAATACCTCAACCAATGGCAATACCTATTTCTGGGATTTTGGCGATGGTCATACCGATACCGCCAAAAACCCGGTGCACATTTACCCCAACCAGGGCAGCTACAGCGTGATGCTGGCATCGTACAACAGCTATTGCGCCGATACCCTGTTTGTAACCGTAAACATAACGCACCCGCTCCAGGCCCTGTTTACCACCAGCGCCGATACCATATGCGAGGGCGGCACCATTGCCTTTACCAATACCTCCACCGTTACCACCGTAAACGGTATAGCGCCTACCTACCACTGGAACTTTGGCGACGGCAGCGCCGTATCCACCCAGCAGAGCCCCAGCCATACCTTCCCGGCGCCGGGCATCTATACCGTAAGCCTCGTAACCGGCAACAGTATTCCCTGCTTCGATACCATGCGCAGAACCGTGTACGTGGACTCCCTGCCCTATGTATCCTTTACCAGGAGCGATACGGCCATTTGTATGGGCGACAATATCGTTTTCAACGCTACCTATGGCAGCAGCGGTCTTAAAGAACTGCTCTGGAACTTTGGCGACAAGCCCGACCTTATTGCCGATGTAAACCCGGCGACCTACTCCTATGATGCACCCGGCGTATACACCGTTACCCTTAACGGCAAATACAGGGTATGCGACGAAGTAAGCACGACCGCCAAGGTAACCGTTAAGCCTATGCCTACGATCAATATCGGCAGCGATACCTCCATCTGTCTCGATGGTACGCCATTCATCATCGGCGACCAGTTAAATGCGGGCAACCCGCTGGCCTCCTGGGATTGGAGCACCGGCGATACTACGGCTGCCATCACCATCAGGCACTACGGGCATTATAAAGCAAGGGTAACCATCGACCAGTGTTCGACTACCGACGAGATCGAGGTACGCAAAGATTGTTTTATCGATATGCCCAACAGCTTTACGCCAAACGGCGATGGCATTAATGACTACTTCTTCCCCAGGCAATTGCTGAGCGCTGGCCTCAAAAGCTTTAAAATGGCGGTGTTCGACCGTTGGGGTCAAAAAGTATTCGAAACCGAAAGCATCAACGGCAGAGGATGGGATGGTAAATTTAACGGCAAAGAGCAACCCCTCGGCGTATACATTTACCAGATTGATGTGGTGATGAAAAATGAAAGAACCGAAACCTATACCGGTAACGTAACCCTGCTGAAATAAACAAAAACAATAAACAAACATAACGACAAAGCGCGTGCCCCACGGTACGCGCTTTGTCGTTACCCGTAAAACCCTACATGTTGTGGTAGCTTTTTCGTTAGCAGCTAGTTATTGCCCGTAATACAGGCATAAGTTTTTATTTTTACCCCCATCTTTTCCAGTTTTTCCCGGGTCTTTTTAGATACAGCACTGATCCAGTTTTCAAGCTCCGTATACTGTATAATATGAAAAAATCAATACTATCTATCCTCTTTGTGCTCTTTTCCGGAATGTTGTTTGGCCAGGGGTTTTCCTTTAACCTTACCGGCAACCCGGTCAATACCACCGGTTGGAATTTTGCGGCACAAAGCAGTGTCAATGGCGATGAGTTTATCCTGACCAATGCCCTGGGCAGCCAGGCGGGTTACATCTATTACAATACGCCCCAGAACCTTTCCAACTGTGCCCAGTTTACCGTGAGCTTCAGCTTCCGGATCACGAACAGTTCCAGTCCTACGGCCGATGGCATTGCCTTCTGGTATATTTCCAACCCGCCAACAGGCTTTACTGTGGGCGGCGGTATCGGTCTGCCCAATAACCCCAACGGCTTATTACTGATCCTGGATACTTATAACAACGGCGGTCCCAATACCAATCCTAAAGTGTCGCTGCGCAGGCTGGACGGTACCAGCAATTATGTGGAAGGTTCGACCACCGGTCAGCTGGCCCCCGACCTGGTAAGCCAGAACTTTATTACCGACGGCAACTGGCATACCTGTACCCTGGCTTACAATTTCGGTACCGTAACCGTTGCCTTTGATGGCAATCCGCCGGTAATGACCGGAACGACCACCCTGAGCATTAACGGCTATTTCGGCTTCTCTGCAGGTACAGGCGCATCCTGGGCCAAACACGCGATCAAGAACGTAAGTGTAACCGGCGCTCCCGAGCCAGCCCCACCAGTGGCTAACGATATTACCTATTGCCAGTTTGCACAGCCCGCGCCGCTTACCGCTACAGGCGTAGGCCTCAAATGGTATACCACACCGACAGGCGGTACGCAACTGCCCTCCGCACCCACGCCCAGCACCGGCGTACCCGGCACCTATACCTGGTATGTAAGCCAGGCCGTACCGGGTTGCGGTCTCGAAAGCCTGCGCGATACCCTTACCGTAACCGTGAACCCTACTCCCCTGCCCCCGGTGATCACTGTGCCGAAGTACTGTTCGGGACAGCAACCTACCCCCATTACGATAACAACAGGCACCAATGTAAAATGGTATGATACGCCGACCGGCGGCACTGCCACAGCAACGATACCCGTGGTTAATACCACGGCTGCGGATACCTTTACCTGGTATGCCACCCAGACCAATGCCCTGGGCTGCGAAAGCCAGCGCATTGCCGTAACTGCTATCGTGAACCAATCGCCACAGGTAGACTTTACCCATACCCTGGGCCTGGCCTGTGCACAGGACACTGTTCATTTCCAGAATACCTCGCTTACTGCAACCAGCTATTTCTGGGATTTTTCAGACGGTTATACCGATACTGCTAAAAATCCGGTGCATATCTACCAAAACCAGGGCAGCTACAGCGTAATGCTGGCCGCTTCGAATAACTATTGCAGCGATACTACTTACAAAACCGTAACGATAACACACCCGCTCCAGGCCCTGTTTACCACCAGCGCCGATACCATATGCCAGGGCGGCACCATTGCCTTTACCAATACCTCCACCGTTACCACCGTAAACGGTATAGCGCCTACCTACCACTGGAACTTTGGCGACGGCAGCGCCGTATCCACCCAGCAGAGCCCCAGCCATACCTTCCCGGCGCCGGGCATCTATACCGTAAGCCTCGTAACCGGCAACAGTATTCCCTGCTTCGATACCATGCGCAGAACCGTGTACGTGGACTCCCTGCCCTATGTATCCTTTACCAGGAGCGATACGGCCATTTGTATGGGCGACAATATCGTTTTCAACGCTACCTATGGCAGCAGCGGTCTTAAAGAACTGCTCTGGAACTTTGGCGACAAGCCTGACCTTATTGCCGATGTAAACCCGGCGACCTACTCCTATGATGCACCCGGCGTATACACCGTTACCCTTAACGGCAAATACAGGGTATGCGACGAAGTAAGCACGACCGCCAAGGTAACCGTTAAGCCGATGCCCACGATCAATATCGGCAGCGATACCTCCATCTGTCTCGATGGTACGCCATTCGTCATCGGCGACCAGGTAAATGCAGGCAACCCGCTGGCCTCCTGGGACTGGAGCACCGGCGATACTACAGCTGCCATCACCATCAGGCACTACGGACATTATAAAGCAAGGGTAACCATCGACCAGTGTTCGACTACCGACGAGATCGAGGTACGCAAAGATTGTTTTATCGATATGCCCAACAGCTTTACGCCAAACGGCGACGGCATCAATGACTACTTCTTCCCCAGGCAATTGCTGAGCGCTGGCCTCAAAAGCTTTAAAATGGCCGTGTTCAACCGTTGGGGTCAAAAAGTATTCGAAACCGAAAGCATCAACGGAAGAGGATGGGATGGTCAATTTAACGGCAAAGAGCAACCCCTCGGCGTATACATTTACCAGATCGATGTGGTGATGAAAAATGAAAGAACCGAAACCTATACCGGTAACGTAACCCTGCTGAAATAAACAAAAACGACAAACAAACATAAGGACAAAGCGCGTACCCCACGGTACGCGCTTTCCCTTTATCGCAATTATTGCGCATCTTTGCGGCATGATGAAAATAGGGTTCGATGCCAAAAGAGCGTTCCTCAATTATACCGGGCTGGGCAATTACAGCCGCTCTGTAATCACATCGTTACACCATTATTTCCCGGAACAGGAATATTTTCTCTACACACCCAAAACAGTGCAAAACGCCCGCACGGCGGGTTTACAAGCCGGCGCCAACCTGCACATCAGGCAACCGGCAATACCCATTTTAAAATCGCTGTGGCGCAGCCGGCTGGTAGTGCCCCGCCTGCAGCAAGACGGGCTGGACCTTTATCATGGCCTGAGCCACGAGTTGCCCCTGGGCCTGCAAAAGACCGGCATACGTTCGGTGGTTACCATCCACGACCTTATCTTTTTACGCTACCCGCAATACTATAAACTTGCCGACCGTAAGATCTATGAAGCCAAGTTCCGCCATGCCTGTAATAATGCCGACCGCATCGTTGCGATCAGCGAGCAGACCCGGAACGATATCTGTAATTATTTCGGCACGCCGGCCGGTAAGATCAAGGTGGTCTACCAAAGCTGCGACCCCGCCTTTACCCAAACCGCAACAGCAGTGCAGTTGCAACAGGTAAAAGCAAAGTACCAGTTGCCGGAAACCTACCTGCTTAGCGTGGGCACTATCGAAGCGCGTAAGAACCTGTTATTGGTTATACGGGCGCTGGCCCTGTTGCAAAAACCTTTAAAACTTGTAGTGATCGGTAAAGGCACGGCTTACCTGGACCAGGTAAAGACGGAGATTGCCCGGTTACAACTTACAGACCGGGTGCTCTTCCTGGAACAGGTACCCTTTGCCGATCTGCCGGCGCTTTACCAACTGGCCCACATTTTCCTGTACCCTTCCGAGTTCGAAGGCTTCGGCATACCCATACTCGAAGCGCTCTACTCCGGCGCCCCCGTAATCGCGGCTACAGGCTCCTGCCTGGAGGAAGCCGGCGGCCCGGACAGTGTTTATGTACACCCGCAGGATGAACAGGGTCTTGCCACCGCTATCGATAACATTACGAATAACAGCGAACAGCGCGGGCAAATGATAACGGCGGGCAAAAAATATGCCGCCCTGTTTACAGAAAGGCGGCAGGCCGAACAACTGATGGCCATCTACCGGGAGCTGACCGGTAAAGTATAACAGCCCCGGCACTTTATTACCGGGGTTCCTGGAAACGGGGATCTTTTACAAACTCTTCGTCGTTGAGGGTATTAAGGAATGCTTTAAGGGCATTGCGTTCGGTAGCTGACAAAGCGATACTGCCGGAAGCCAGCAAAGGATCGAGATTCGGGGTTTGCTGTATGCCTGAAGTGTAATGATCCAGTACCTGGTCGATGGTTTCAAAACGGCCATCGTGCATATAAGGCGGCGTAAACTTAAGATTGCGCAGCGAAGGCACCTTAAACCGGTACAGGCTGGTCGCTTCGAAGGGGGTAATATGCCCGCGGCCACTGTCGATCAGGCCTTTTTTGTTGGGCTTAAGCGCAAGGCCGTTGTTGCGGAATGTGAAATCGGAGAACAAGGGTTCTTTATGACAGGAGGCACATTTGGCCTGGAACACGCTTAAACCGTCCAACTCTTCAGCCGAAAGGGTACCGCCCGCTTCGTTGCGTTTGTACTTATCATACCTGGAATTGGCCGACACCATCAGGCCCATAAACTGGGAGATCGATTTGAATACCCGTTCGGTGGTTACCTGCTCGTCGCCGAAGGCTTCCTTAAACAACTGTCGGTAAGTGGCATCGCCCTGTAGCTTGGTGAGCACGCCCTGCAGTGTTTCGTTCATTTCGTCGGGATTGGTAATGGGTGCAGCCGGCTGCAGCTCCATATGGATCACACCGCCATCCCAGAAAAAGCTGGTATGCCAGTTGAGGTTAAACAGGGCCGGCGAGTTACGTACGCCTACCTTTTCGTCCACACCATGACTGACATCGTGCCCGAATTGCGAAAAGGCCGCAAAGGGCTGATGGCAGGAGCCGCAGGATATGAGATTATCGCTGGAGAGCCGTGTTTCGAAAAACAGTTTCCGGCCCAGCTTAAACCCGTTTACGGTAAGGGGATTACCGGAAAAATTGTACACAGGGGCATCCCAGCCCTGGGGCACCCTGAAATTGATATCGGCCAGGCTGGGATCCTCGATCGGGGCCGGCGTTGCCGGGCTGTCTTTGGAACTGCAACCGTAAACCGCTACCGAGGCTACTACGGCGCCGATAATCCCATATTGCAAAAGCCTGCCTTTCATCGCGGCTATACCGCCCTTCTTCCGCTGCTGTACCATACTTAGTTTTCTACCTTGGTTACAGACAGCATCTTGCTGTAATTTAAGGAAATATTGTAGGCCTGCTTACCCGGGTTCATCACTTCGGAGGTCGTCGAAAAGTCGATCAGGTAGTCGCCTTCAAACCACTTCAGGATATCGGACTTCAGGGTGATCGTGCTGGTCCCGTTATTTTTGATTTCGAGCGTCTGCGTTAAAGGCAGGGTAACCTCCCGTAATACGCTATAGGCGCCGGTATAACCACCGAGGTGGAATACCAGGCTCTTGTCCGACATGGTAGATTTGGGCGATTTGCCCTCTACCTTAGCCATAATATAACCGGAACTCCAGGTCCAGAACATATCGTTGAGCAGGTCCAGGTCGCCGGTATACGGACCGTTTGCCGTACGGGCGCTATCCACGCCGAGTAATATTTTAACGGCCGTGTAGCTGCCTTCCGGCACATTACCCATGGAGAAGGAACGGGATTCGGGTTTGGCCTGGTCGATCAGGTGATAACTTTCCGTTTCGGCATATTCGCCGCCACCGGATTTTACCAGCCTGATATTACTGATGTAGTATTTATACAGTTTTACACCAAACGAATCGCCGTTGGCATTGACATAGGAATAACCATCCAGCGAACCCAGGTTGTATAAGTCCAGGGGCGTAGATCCTACATAGTTTTCGAACTTCACCGCAACAGAGCCTTTGCCGGCTGCCGGTGCATCGTCGTTATTTTTGGAGCAACTGCCCAGCAGCACAAGCCCTAAAGAAAGCAATAAAGGGTATTTCATTAAATGCATACAACTATCTTAATGGGGGTGAAGATACTTAATTTTTTGTTATTATTTATAGCCCTCCGAAAATCTGTAACCAGCCTGTTTCCTGCTCCTGGCGTACCTTGTAAGATAGCGGATTATACTGGTATGGCATTGCCAATTTTTGTTATTTATCACAAAAACTACCGGTAGATCGCTACCCCGCCGGAACCATCGCTCTTTTTAAAACCACGGTACATACCCGCCGTATTAAATGGCATGGCAATATTCCCTGCCGTATCTATCGCGATCAGTCCGCCTTCGCCCCCGATCGCAACCAGGTCCTGCAGCACGACTTCGTCGCAGGCCTCCTGCAGCGGCATGCCTTTATAAGCCATAAGGCAGTGTACCTGGTGGGCTGCCACCTGCCGTATAAACAGCTCGCCATGGCCGGTGCAGGATACCGCGCAGGTCCTGTTGCTGGCATAGGTGCCGGCCCCGATCAGCGGTGTATCACCGATCCTGCCATACCGCTTGTTGGTCATGCCGCCTGTGCTGGTAGCAGCGCATACCTGGCCGTCGCGATCGAGCGCGACCGCACCCACCGTACTGAATTTGCGATCGCCCGGAGGCGTATGATCCAGTTGGGTCGTACCCGCCGCCAGGGCGTTTTATATTGTTCGTAGCGGAAGGCGTCAAAAAAATAGGCGTCGTCTTCAAAAACAATACCCTGCTCCCGGCCAAAAGCCTCGGCCCCCGCAGCACTCAGCAAGACATGCTGCGACCGTTCCATAACCAGGCGGGCCAGTAAAACCGGGTTGCGTACATTGCGTACGCCGCACACCGCACCGGCCTGGCCGGTATCGCCCCGCATCAGCGAAGCATCCAGCTCCTGCCGGCCTTCATGGTTGAACACCGCGCCCCTGCCGGCATTGAACAAGGGACAGTCTTCAAGCGCCGTCACTGCGCTGCAAACGGCATCGAGTGCAGCGCCACCCGCTTCCAGTACGCGAAAGCCCTGGTCCAGCGCATCCTGCAGGCCGGCTTCGTATTGCCGCTGCAGACCGGCATCCAGCAAACGGGCATCTATCGTACCGGCGCCGCCATGAATTACAATTGCATACATAAACAAAGATTGGACAGACGAAAATAAGCATTCTGCCTATCCCGTCCCATTCATCCCCGATTTGTAATTCATCAAATTACTTGGTTATTTTGCAGGTCATGAGCTTAATACATTTAATCGTCGGAGATGCTACTGCCCAACCCTTAACAGAAGCCGTAGCCCTGGAAGAAACATTAACCGGGGAGATTCTTGTACTCAAAGATATCCTGAACGTCGGACCGCTGAAAACCGAAGGTATGGGCTTCAGCGAAGGCCGCAGCGCCTTCTGGAATACTGTGATACCCGAAGGACAGGCAGCCGCTGAAGTCGATGACCTCGAAAGGCTGATGACGGTTTCCAGCAGGCTTTCCAACGATCCGTCGCTACAGATCTGGTTCTGGATGGCGCCCCGTGCCGCCGATGTATGTGCTTACTTCTGGTTGCTCCAGTTTCTCAAAAAACACCAGGGCAGGTTCTCGGTAATCAATATCAACGGGCTGCCTTTCCTCGATGAAAACGGGAAGCTGTTCTACCCCGACAGCTTTGGCGAAGTGCCGGTAAAAGAGATTATCAAAGCCCGTAAGCTGGCCCGCGTTATTACTCCTTCCGAATGGGAAACCGATGGCGACGAATGGCCGCGGATGATCGCCGAAAACCTGGGTCTGCGCAAGCATGAGGCCGGCAAAAAAATATCCGGGCAACCCATCAGCTTCTACGACGATTTGTTGCTGTCGCTATGTACCAAATCGAACCAGAAAGCCACGCGCATCGTAAACCAGGCCATGACCAAAAACAAGATCCAGACTGGCGACCTGTTCCTGTTATGGCGTTTACGCGAACTGGCAGCACAGGGATTGCTGGAGCAGCAGAAAGGCGATATAAAACTGGCATCAGAAAAAACAGGCAACGAAGAACCGGCGCAAGAGGATCAGCCGGATCAGCCGGAAGCCCCGGCACAAGAATAATTACGCCACCTACCGTAAACATACCGCTATGATCACGATTACACCACTGGACAAAGTCGGCAGCAACGAACAGGGATACACTTATGAATATTTTCATGAACGCTACGGCAGGCACCTTATCGGCTTCCGTAAAGCAGGCAGTGTGAGCGGCAGGCATTATCATAAGGGCCTGTCGCTGACCAAGGACCCGGAGATCCTGATCCTGGCCAGCGGCAATGCACAGCTGAACTGGCGCAAGGTAAACGATACCCTTACCGAACAGGTATTTGTAGAGGCCCCCGCCAGGATAGAGATACCCGCATATATCTGGCATGAATTACTGGCCCTTACCGATTGTACCTTTATCGAACTGAACTCCTTATCCGAACACCAGGCCGATACCTTCCGCGACGAATAAGCCGCTGCAGCCCCTAAAATATTGCTGCGGATTGCTTAACTTTATTCCCTAATCATATCGACGATGGGATCTTTAGCCAAGCACCTGGGATTATTGCTTTTCCTGATTATAAGTATAACTGCATCCGCACAAAACCCGCAATACGCCTTCCGCGTAAGCTTTAAAGATAAAAACGCAACCACCTTTACCCTGTCGGCGCCGGCAGCCTACCTCTCGCCCAGGGCCATTGCCCGCCGCGCAAAGTACGGTATCGCGACCGACAGTACCGATCTCCCGGTCAATAAAGTGTATATCGACAGCGTGCTCAAGGTTACAGAGGGCATACTGCACCTCAGCTCCAAATGGCAGAACCACAGCGTGGTGCTGTTATCGGACTCCAGCAAGATCCTGCAATTACAAAATATTGCTTTCGTTAAAAACATAAAACAGGTAGCCTATTATGCCAGCGGGCTGCATGGCGCCCATACCGCGCCGGCCACCGGTGGCGGATCGGGTACGATGGGTACCAACGGCACTGCCCCCGCCACCTTCGACCAGGCCTTCTATGGCGACGCCTGGTCGCAGATCGGTATGTGCAACGGCAACTACCTGCACCAGAACAGCCGCATGGGACAGGGCATGCTGATTGCTACCATAGACCTCGGGTTTGCCGGCGTAACCCTGGCGCAGGCCTACGACAGTATGCGCAGCCATAACCGGCTTACCGATACCTGGAACTACCTGTACGATACGGCACATGTATTCGGCTATTCCGATCATGGCAGTAAAACTTTATCGACCATGGCAGCCTATCTGCCCGGCGGCTACGTAGGCACTGCGCCCGAAGCGAGTTATGCCTTGTATGTAAGCGACGACCAGGCTACGGAACAGAGTATAGAAGAAGATAACTGGCTGGCCGCTGCCGAGCGCGCCGACAGTATAGGCGCCGATGTGATCACGACCTCGGTAGGTTATAACGAATTCGACAACCCGGATGATTCCTATACCTACAGCGATCTTAACGGGCATACCACCATCGTAGCCCGGGCCGCCAATACCGCTTTCAGTAAAGGCATACAAGTGCTGGCAAGTGCAGGCAACGAAGGCGTCACGCCCTGGCAGTATATATTGACACCCGGCGATGCAGACAGCGTTATGACCATAGGCTCGGTAACCGCTGCACGGCTGGCCTCTTCGTTCTCGGGCAAGGGCCCTAACGCATCGGGACTGCTTAAGCCCAATGTATGTGCCCAGGGCACTTCCGTTTCGGTGATCGTGAGTAACGGTACGGTAGGTATTGCAAGCGGGGCTTCCATTTCCACGCCGGTGCTCGCAGGACTTACCGCCTGTTTATCGCAGGCCGCGCCTGCCATGCAACCCGGCAGGATGCGCAGGCTCATAGAATCAGTATCCGATTCCTTTGCCACACCTAACGTTAAGACCGGCAATGGCATTCCCGACTTTAAAAAAGCGCTGGACCGG
This sequence comes from Taibaiella chishuiensis, assembly GCF_003014535.1. Classification (GTDB taxonomy): domain Bacteria; phylum Bacteroidota; class Bacteroidia; order Chitinophagales; family Chitinophagaceae; genus Taibaiella; species Taibaiella chishuiensis. Next base: position 90,315 of record NZ_PYGD01000013.1, read on the forward strand.
GTAACCGATATCGGCGATATTACCAAAAACGGTGCGCCCGCCTTCCTGGTCTACCCTAACCCGGCCACCACGGCTATTTATATCCGCACATCCAGCGCAACCAGCGGCGCCACTGTGGTTACCTGCCACGACCTGCAGGGCAGGCCCGTTTACCAGGCCGCATTACGGCCGGCTGCCGGCGCTACCGAAAAAATAGATATCAGCGCCTTTCCTTCCGGTGTTTACTTTGTCCGGATCAGTACTGCAAAAGGATTCCAGGTAGAAAAGATCGTTAAACACTAAGGGAGTTGGTTTCGAAAAACGGCGACAAACATACAATCGGCCCCGCGGCTGATGCCGTCGATAATACCGCTGTGTAGCAGTTGCAAGCCGGGGCGCCCCTCCATGAGCCTTTGTACCACGGCCTCATTCTCGGCAACAAATACCGAACAGGTAATGTATACGAAGAAACCGCCCGGTGCAAGACAGGACAGGGCATTGGCTGCAATGGGATACTGCAGCGCTGCAAACTTCTGTAATTGTTCCATTTCAAAAAAATGAAATTGCTCGGGTGTACGGGCCCAGGTACCGCTGCCACTGCAGGGCACATCGCAGATAATGGTATCGAACAGGCGTCCTTCCAGGGCTGCCGCAACCTGCTGCGTAGCCGTGTTATCGATCACCTTCATTTCCAGGCCCGAAAGATGGTATTTCCTAAAGCGCATTTTCAGGTTATGCAGGATGCTTTCGCGGATATCGCTGACCAGTAGCCGGAAAGCCGGCAGTTTGTCTTTAAGCAGTATCGATTTACCACCGGCGCCGGAACATACATCCCATACCTGCTGCGGTACAAAGCCCGCCTGTCGCATGAGGTCCAAAGCGCCTTGTATGCTTGCCTGCGAGGCCCAGTCCTGTACCACGTAATCTTCTTCTTCGAGCAGGCGGTCTACCGGGGCGCCATTCTTCAGCGACAGGCAATCGTCTGCACGCTCCTGCCCGGCTGGCCAGCCCGTAGCCTCTTTGTGACAGTCGATATCGCTCTGCTGCAACAGGACCATTACCTTATCCACTTGTTTCCTTACCCGTATAAAAAGCCGGGGCTGACGCCTTAGCGAAGCCAGCCAGCCGCCCGCAGACATACCTGCGGAAAGCGGTACCGGGAACCCGGCTTCGACTATTGGCACAGGCGCAGCTGCCACACCCTGCAGCACCCGGTCCAGGAAGGGGTTATCGCTGCCGCATAACTGCATACCGGTCTTTATTACCGGCAATACCGGCGCTCCGTTATCCCAGGCCGACGCACAGCGATAATAGATGTACACCGCTTCGCTGATGGCTTTACGGTCGCGGGATCCTAATTTGGGATGTTGCCGGAAATAGGCTTTCAGGAAAACAGACAATGGCGGGTTGCCCTTGTAAGTGGTCAGTACGGATTCGATATGGAATAAAAGAAACTGCATGATTATTCATTAACAGCCGGCCTGCAGGTACAGGGGCTTCGGCCGGCAAAAATGCCGTTTTATCGCGAGATTCTCAAATTAAAGGGATTAGCGCCATTCAAACCGTTATAGTCGGCATTTCCTATCAAATTTTAACATTTAAGCGTGCCCCGGCGACAACAATTTCCCTTCCCGGCTGTAATCAAAGTATCATCAAAAAATTACGGTCATGGACTACTCCCTTCAGAATCGACAAACGGGTGCCGCACGACGTAATAACCTGCTGATCGCAAAAGGTTCGTTGGCTATTGCCTGGGGTGTTGCAGCATTATTGGGGGCCATCATTAACCCGATGGCATTGGTTTTTACTTTCGGACTCCTGAACATCGCCGCGGCTCTGTTCACCTTTGCTTACGCCTACAACAACAGGCACCTTAAGATAGCGCACCAGTGGCTGCTGCTCGAGGGGTGTATCGAGTTGCTGGCCGGTATCGTCTTTACCTTCGTGGTGCGATCGGTACCCCAGTTTATCGAATACATGAGTTATGGTATCATTTTTATCATTACCCTGCAGTTTATGTACGGTTATACCCTGCTGCTTAAAAACGTGGTCAACCCCAGGAATATGGCGGCCAGGTTCGGTAGCGTTATCCTGGGTACGATCATCTCCGTAGGCCTGCTGGCACATGTATTTTCGCTTACCTTCTCCTTTATTGTTATTGGTATCTTTTCCATTTTCTACGGTATCCTGAATATGCAGTTTGCCGTAAAACTTCGGAACGTAGTATTGGGGAAAACCGAATAAGATTTGTTTTGCCTGTATCATAAAAAGCTAAAGCGCCTGTAGTAATTACAGGCGCTTTTGTATGGATGCAAGATTGTTACCACCTATGATCAAACGGAATTGCTGCTGGGTATTAAAAATCGAGCCTGCCGACCTGTACCTATGTCACTTATCTAATGGAAATTAATAGCGAGCGCCTAAGCAATCCGGGATAGATATATAAACTACCATACCGGGTCCTGGCGGGCAAATGTGATGCCATAAAATTCCAATTTTCTCGCAGCGCGAACGCCGCGACAAGAAAAAAGTGGGGATAAACGATACAAAAAACCGCCGGTTGTGCAGGCTCCCGCCTTATACCTAAATTACTTATGCAATAATAACATGTAAGGCACGTCCCAACGGAGCTAAGACCGTTGCAGGATCATAACGCGGCATTGCGGCACGCGCAGCCGGGAACATTTTAGAACGGATAACCGATTGCCAGGTTAAAGAAGAGGTTCTCCCTGCGCCAGTCGGGATCGCCCAGGCGGATATCGTTAAAGCGCCAGCGCTCGCCATCGGGCAGCCAGGGCTTGCGGATCGGGAAGGCGAAGTCGAAACGCAGCAGCAGGATCGAAAAGTCGAAACGGATACCCACACCGGCATCGACGGCCAGTTGTTTATAGAAGTCTTTGGTAAACTCGCCGCCCGGGAAATCCTCGTTGTTGGGCCGTTGCAGCCATACGTTACCCGCATCGGCAAATACAGCACCTTCGATAAACCGGTACAGCTTGGCCCGGTACTCCAGGTTGGCTTCGGCCTTGATATCGCCGCGTATCTCGAACTGTTTGGTCGTTCCTTTAAGGTAATACTCGTTATAGATACCCGGGCCCACAAGCCGCGATGCAAAGCCACGGAGACTACTGCTACCACCACTGAAGAACTGCTTCACGTTGGGCAGTTTGCTGGAGTTGCCATAGGAATAACCGTAACCGAACATAACACGCGATGCGAGCACGGTCTTTTCGGTAAGGTTGCGGTAATAACGGAAGTCGGCCTGGAACTTGAGGTATTGGGCATAGTTGGAACCGAATATCTTCTGGGGGTTATCGGGCGAAGCACGCTGGGCAATACCAACCAGGTTGCCGGACAGATCGACCAGGCCCGAAAAATAGAAATTGTCTTTACGGTTACGGCCGTCCAGTTGCGAGTTATAGGTATACTCGTAGGTAGGCCCGAAGATGATACCGTTATAGATCAGGTTACTCAGGTTAAAGGAATCTTTTTTGGCCAGGTCGAGTGTATCGGTCCTTACCAATGTAATATTGAAGGGAAACAGCTTATGATCCTTCGCGGCATCTTCTTTCCAGTTGTACCCGAAGCCGAAACTCAGTGAGTTGATCTGGTACATACCCGACCTGAGGGAATAGTTATAGGCGGCCGACATAATGGTACGCGGAATGTACATACCCGACGGCTTGATATCGATAAAGGGCACGATATACCGGGGAATGTTCAGGTTGGTTTCCACTCCAAAATTATAGGTATTGGGTCTTTGCGCCTGTACGCCGCCGCCGTATTGCGCCTCAAAGCTCCCGGTAAGCTTAACGGTAAATACCTCTGCACCCCGGAACAGGTTTTTGTTGCGCCAGCTGAAGGAACCCCGCACACCACCCCTGCTGTCGTTTTGCGTAAAGCCGCCAAACTCTACGTTGAAGGCCTTACGCGGGTAAGGCGTAAGCAGGTACGACACATCCAGCAGGTTGCGCGTACTGTCCCGCACCGGTGTAAATTCATTTTTTACAAATTTAAACGCGCCCAGCGTGACCAGCCTGTTCAGGGCTATATTCTGGTCGCGTTTATTATAGAGCTCGCCGGGCGTGAGCTGCATGGCCTGGTAAAATACATAGGGCCGGTACAGCTTTTGCCGGTCCACTACTTTAAAATTGTTATACAGTACCGTATCGGCCGCAGAGGGATTGCGGCGGCGGAAGGTGCTGTCGCCCGAGCGCCTGCTGGTATTGGTCAGGCGGTAGTTGGGCTGGATCAGCACCTGGTTAATGGTGTATTTACGGTATGCATTCCTCGGCATTTCGTTGTACTTCATCTTCAGGGTCAGGTCGGCTTCGTTGTTGCCGATACCCGTATCCGCGTCGATCAGGATATAGTCGGGGCTGAAATAGTAATACCCTTTGTTCTTTAGAATATTATCGATCCTTATGCGCTCGTTTTTAACCACATCGAGGTTATAGGGATCGCCGGTTTTCAATAGTGATTTGCTTTCGCGGTCGGCTACATCCTGTGCCAGTACCGAAGTGTCGGTCTTCTCGTAGTATACATTACGGATTTTGGTCTGCGGTCCGGCCGTCACTTCAAAAAAACCATGGGTCTTTTTCTTTTTTGTTTGTTTGGTACCTGTCGATACCGCATGGAAATAGCCCTGGTTCTGCAGGATATTGACCAGTACTTTATTGTTGCCGTCTATATTGAGCTCGCTGCCCAATACCGGCGGCTCACCGATCTTGTTGCGCAGCCAGTTGCGGAATCCTTTTTCTTTTTTGGGTACGCCGGCAATATTATACAGGGTAAGTTTAAGGCGTATGGTCAGGAACGAGGAGTTGGGTTTGGGCCGCACGGATTCTTCCAGTTGGGTAGCCAGGCGTTTTTTTTCCGACTTGGGCATAGCCGAATCCGTAATCTTGACCGTACTGCCCAGGTAAAGCGATTCTTTCTCGGACAGGTAACGGGAATTGCTGCAGGACATAGCGTGCAGCACATACAGTATCAGTAAGGAAGAAAGTAAATATTTGCTTGGCTTGGGCATCAATTGGTCTTAAAAAATTAGTCTTGAATGAATAGATACAGCAGGTGTTATTCTTTTACCCCACCACCCTGCTGCCGCTTCGCTTCTTCGGCTCTCCGCTCCTGTAACCGGCGCTGGGCTTTGGCCCTGTTACGGAAAATGTATTTGAACTTATTGTACTCGATCGCTATACGGAAGCTTACACCGGTCTCGATCACATAACCGTCGATAATATTCTGCAGCTGGTTGACCCGGTAAGCGCGCACCAGGTAACGGCCATCTTCCGTAAGCCGGTAATCGGCCGACAGGTTACCCGGTATCAGGCTGCTCTGCTGGGTTTGCGCCTGCTGGCCTTCCAACTGGAAGTCATTGCCCACCGTAATATTCAGGCGATCGTTAAATAACCTTTTGGAAGCCGAGATGTTCAGATCGGTACGGTTCGACTTTTGCCCGGTCGAATAGTCTTCGGACGATTCGAGCCCAAGGTTCAGTTCAAAGCCCTGTATCAGCTGTCCGGCGATGTTATTGAGCTGATCGCTGAGGAAGCGGCTGGCGCTCTGGCGTGCAGCATATTCGAGCCCGCCGCCTGCACCCGATGCAAAGGGATCGTCGGCAATGAAACGGCCCAGGATCAGGGCGGCAAACACCTGCTTGTTCAATACCGAAGGATCAGTGCGGATCTCTGTCAGTTTGTTCTGTACCTGGGTAGCCACGTTCGAGGTTACCACGCCCGCTTTATTCTCCGGCAATACGATATCGAAGGTGATTTCGGGCTTCATTACCTTTCCTTTCATCTTCAGCAATACATCGAAAGGCAGGCGTTGTTTATAATAGTTGAGCTCGCTCTGGTCAACCTGTTTCTCCACCAGTTCGTAAGGCGCTATGTTGGCAGAATAGGCGGCTGTGATATCCACGTCCGCATCCAGCGGATCGCCCGAGAGGGTTACCGTACTGCCCGGTTGTATCTTAAATTTCTTGCGGATAAAGTTGTAGTTCAGTTCGTAGTAACCGTCGCTCAGTTCGTAGTTACCGGTGAGGCCCATAGCGCCATCGGCGCCCATAGCGGCGTTCAGCGAGGCTTCTCCTTTTACCTGCAGGTTATCGCCGGTTACCGGGTCTATAATCACGTTGAATACTGCGCTCTTTTCAATACCCACGTTTACGTTAAGCTGTGCGCTGCGCGACAGCCGCAGGTTATTGCCCCGGGTAACCAGCTGCGTGGAATCGACCCAGGAAGTATCGCGGCTGTCGATAAACCGGACAATACCTTCGCTCTCCGAGATGCCCGGACCATAATCGATCATCGCATAGGTTAGCTTGGTACTGTCGTGTATAGTGAGGTCGCCATCTATTTTAGGTGCCGTAGCCAATCCTGTAATACTGAGGTTCGAGCTCATAAACAGGTCGCCGTAGAACATCTCGTAATCCGTCTTTTTGGAACTGATGGCCTGCCAGTGGTCGGTATTGACCTTCAGGTTAAGGAAATACCGGCTGTAATCGCGGGTACGCACCCTGCCGTTGATGGTGGCATCATGCCCATTCTTGTCTTTAATGGTAAAGTTGTTGAACAACATACCCTCACGCGCAAAGGTGATGGTCTCTGCCGGCATCAGGAAAGGCGCATTCAGCATGCTCACCGTGGTTTTCAACTGGTCTGTTTTCAATTCACCCAGGATGCGGGGGCGCTCCGGCGTACCTTTGATGTTGAGGTTGCCCCTTACAAACCCGGAACTGTTGCGGATTGACCCGAAAGCCAGTCCCTGCAGGCTCTTAAGACTTAAGGCATTGACATTAAGATCAAAATTAAAGGCATTGCTATCAACCGGCACCAGGTAATAATTACCCTTGAGCAGGATATCGTTCTCACTGCCTTTCAGCGCCAGTTGGGCTTCATACACATTCTCCGTTTCATTTTTGGCATTGGCGGTAACATTGCCGATGGTCTGGTTATAGGCCTTAAGACTGTCGATACTCAGGTCGCCTACTACTTTAGGGAAGGAATCGCGCAGGTCGAGGTTTACTTTCGCATTAAGGGTACCATCGGCAATCAGCGTATCGCGGCTTATCATAGTCATGATGTCGCCCAGCGAAAAGTTACGGATGGTGAGGTCGATCGGCGAACGGAACTCCGGCGCCACGCTGCTTACGGTAATGGCCTGGTTATCCCGTTTCAGCTCGAAATCGCGGATATAAAAACCGTCCTTGCCCAGGATGATCCGGTTGGCCGGGTTTACATTCCACTGGGCGTAATTGATCAGCATGCCTTTAAACACACGGATACTGGTAAGACTGCTGTCGTTGTTGATATCGTGGCTGATCGCGCCGCCAAGCCGGAACTGGTTATTACGGGAGGAATCTTTGATATTGGCCAGCACGTATATGCTGTCGGCCCGCAGGCGACCGGTAACGGAAGGGTACCAGAGCTCAAACTGTCCCTGGCTGTACTTTTTAACCGATGCGGCATACCGCAGGGTATCGCCCGACTCGCGCACGGTTACTACCGCACTGTCGAGCTTATTGGTACCGTAAATGATACGGGGTATATAAGCATTGAAATTCAGCGCGGCATTATCCAGCGCCGCGTTGATCCTGATCGAATCGAAAGGCTTCAGATCGGGTGCAAACTTCTTGAGTACGGGGCGGTAGGTAATGCTGGCATCCAGGGCCATATCGTAACTGGCCGGCGCCTTGATACCGGTATCCGATATGCGGTAATGCCGGTTGATATGCTCCAGCGCAGCATTGCCGATCTGGGTAAGCGGCATATGCCCGGTAAGGGAAGCGTTGAGGATATTGGCTGCATTCAGCGTTATATGCTGTACGCTGTCGGCAGCCGGGCGCGAAGTGAGGATGAGCGAGTCCAGGTTCAAGACCCTTGCCGGTAAGGTTACCTGCGGGCTGAGTAAGGTCAGTATACCATCGGGGTAGTCGGGATTCAGGCTGGCAAAATCGGCCAGGATCCGGGTCTTCACTTTCAGGGTATCATTATAGAGCTTCAGCGCCTGCGGATCGAACTGCTGCAGGTCCAGGTCGGCCTTCAGTGCAGGATACTTATTGCTCAGGTCGGCTGTAGCTGCCAGGTCGAAGCTCAGGTTCGGGTCGGTTGCATTACCCTTTACCGTTGCCACCTTATCTGCTATAGTGCCGCCCAGGTAAATATTATTATAGTCATAGTTCATGAGCCATGCCGACAGGATACGCGCATCGAAGGTGGTGTTCATCCTGTTCACATCGAAGCTGGTCCCTTTTGCATTGGCCGTCAGGCTGATTTTACCCATCAGCGTATCCTGGCGCAATATACGGCCCAGGTTCAGCATATGGGTACTCAGCGCCAGGTCGTACTGTTCGCGACCCTCGCCCGGCGACATTTTCAGGCTACCCTTTACGGTAGCATCCCCATCGGCGGTTTTAATGTTCACATCCGGGAAGTAATCCTTGGTGGTACCGGATATATGCCCGGCAATGCTGAACCAGTCGGGGATACGCAATTGTTGCTTTACACTGTCGGGGATAAAGGGAGCGATATCCTTGTAGGTTGTGCGCAGCGTTTTTATATTGAGGTTGTAGTTCAGTTTATCCGCATCGGGCATACCGTTCAGCTTACCGTTCAGCGCAATCTCAGTACCGCTAAGCCCCGAGGCATAAAAATCGTTTATGGCCAGGGCATTCAGGTATCCTTTCAGGTTGGCGGTAAGGGCCAGTTGCTGGCTGGCATAGGGCTGCAATTGGCGTTGCTGTGCCGGGGCCATAAAGTAAAGCACATCCTTGATCCCCACCTTGCTTTTGTTGACGGCGATATTGAGCTGCATTTTCTGCATCTCTTTTTCCAGCGCAGCCAGCGAAGGATATTTCACTTCCAGGCGGTCCTGCAGTACCGTATTTGGGGTAAGCAGGTATAATTTATCGAGCAGTGCGCCCTGGCTGTGGTAGATAAACTGCGTGCGCAATTCGATAATGCTGAAGCCGCTCTGTTCGGCCATAGCCAGGTGTTTCAGGTTGGCGGATATCGTATCGGGACTGTACAGTACCTGGTCGGCATTCAGCGAGAAGTTGCGGATATTAAGGTGCGCATAGTCCATACCGCTCTTTTGCTTTGGCTGCGCATTGTTATCCATCGCATAACCGATGTTCTTCAGCATCACGTTGGCTATGGTTACGCGCCAGTTGTTTTCGCTTGTTGCGGTATCGGTATCCGTCTCTTTCGGCTTTACGGTTACCCCTTTGGTGGGTTTGCCCATTACCAGTACACTCTGCACATCCTGCAGGTTCAGACCATCTACGTCTACCGACTGTTGCAGCAAGCCGAAGTGGTTGACCTTACCGTTAAGCTGTCCCAGCCCGATATTGAAATACATCGAGTCCTGTTTGTTCATAAACGTAAAACCGATACTGTGCAGCTGTATCTTGTCGGCCACCAATTGAAAATCGCTGGGCGGCGCGGTATCTGCCGGTGGTTTGGGCAGGTAGGACGTGTCCATACCGAAATACGATTGCAGGCCGCTCACCGTAAGCTCGGTCACGGTAAACTTCATCTTTTCGAGATCGATCTTTTTAGGCCGCAGCAGCAGGCTGTCGAGGCGCATGGCAAAAAAGGTACCGCCGGTAGCATCGTCGTAGCGGAAGCGGATGTCCTTAAGCCTTACCTTGGCTACATCGATCTGCAGGGGCTTGCTTACCGTATCGGCGGGCTCCTTTACCTGCGGCGATTCGCTTTTACCGGCAAATGCATTGATAATATAGGTATAGTTGAAGGTGGTATCGGGCAAGGTACGGTAGATATGGGCATTGACGCCTTCAAGATCTACCTGGTCTACCGCCACCTTCGCCCTGATCAGGGCAAACATATCCATATTGATGCCCAGCTTTTCTACGTTAAGCAGGGTATCCTGTTTCTGGTCGCGCAGGAAAACGCCCTCCAGCAGTATTTTATCGGGTACGGAATAATCGAAGTTACGGATCACGACTTCCGTCTTCAGCTTATTGTGCAGGTAGCTCACTACCTGTTTACGTACAAAATTCTTCCCCCATCGCGTCTGTAAAAAGACGATGACAAGAATGATCAATATAAGTATACTGCCTATAATGTACAGTAGTATCCTGAAAAACTTCCGCATCTAAAAAGTAAGCCCGGTTAAATGTCGACAATAATAAAGAAGCTGTTTTCCTCCCGGAGCCTGCACACAGGTCAATCTGGCGTACCTGCTCCCCTCATCAATATAGGCAAAAATCGCAAGGTTCATCAACATTAAAAAGAAAATCCTGAAAAATTATATTTAATAAGTCAATGAATCTATAACGGTAAGGCGATCCGGGTTTCCTTCATACATACCATAGGCTGAATAGTTTAACCATCCGCACCATTTCCTGTATTTTAAGGGAAATATTAAGATTAAAATCCGGTATTGTGTTAGTAAAATGCCAAGGCCCGTTCTGAACAGGAGGACAAGCAACAACGCGCTATCCCCTATCCGGTTCGGGAAGCCATACAAAGAAAGTGGTGCCCCGGTCCTTTTCCGTTTCGAACCATATCCTGCCGCCGGAGTGTTCTACCATGTTCTTCGTCATCGGTAACCCGATACCCGTGCCCGACGATTTGGTGGTGAAATAAGGCACAAAGAGTTTTTCGATCATATCGTCGGGAATACCGGTGCCATTGTCTTTTACGGCAATCTGTACCCCGTCTTCCATGGCCTGGAAGCGGATATGGATCTCTCCCGTCACCGGTTCCGGTATGGCCTGTGTCGCATTCTTGATAATATTGGTAAAGATGCGGATGAAATAGCTTTTATCGGCATAGACCACCAGGGCCCGGTCGCCATCTTCCAGCAGGATACGGGTATGGTCGGCTACCCGGAACAGGTCTACGATCGAGGCCAGGATCTCGTATACCGGCAGGGCTTCGGGCGCCGCATCCGGCATACGGGCAAAGTTGGAGAACTCAGTGGCAATCACATTCAGGTTTTCGATCTGTTCGATCAGGGTCTCCGATACCCGGCCTGCCAATACATCGATATCGGCCCGCCCGCTTTTTATGGCCTGTTGCAGGTATTGGATATTCAATTTCATCGGGGTAAGCGGGTTCTTGATCTCGTGCGCCACCTGCCGTGCTATCTCGCGCCAGGCCGATTCGCGTTCGGTACGGGCCAGTTTCGAAGCCATTTCTTCTACCTTTTGCATCATCACGTTATACTCGTTCACCAGCAAACCGATCTCGTCGCGGTAAGGCCATTCGATCAGTTTATTGTGCTTGAGCCGGATCAGGCGGAACTGGGTAATCAGCAGGTGGAAAGAGCGGATAATACTGTTGGAGATCAGGATAGCCGTAATGCCGGAGATAAAGAAGATGAGGGTATAAATATTGATCAGGGAGCCGAGGATGCCCGATATCTCCTGGTTCAGTTCCGTACTGGCTTCGTAATAAGGCAGGTTTACATAAGCCAGTACCTGGTCCTTATTGTCTGTAATCGGGGTATAGGCGCTTTCGTAATCCAGTACGCCTATTTTTTCTTTTTTGATCACTTCCGTCTCATTGCGGGAACGCAGCAACAGGTAAGCGCTGCGGCACATCAGCTTTGAGGTAATGCCTTTTTGCAGTAACTCGCTTTGCGAAGTAGCGATCAGTAAACCCTCCTGGTTGTAGAGATTCACTTCCGATCCCTGGTCCTCCGCCAGCATACTCAGCTTATAACCGAAATCATAACTGAGCGTCAGCGAATCGAAGGTAGCGGCCGATACGTTGATGGCACGGTCTTCGGCAAAATGACTGATATTCTGGGCAAAATAAAACAGTTTGCTGCGAAGACTGTTGCGTTGCGACTGTTTGTATTTATTGCTTAAGAAGCTCATGGTAATGGCCCCTACCACGACCAGCGAAATAAATACCGTAACCAGGATGGTAAGGTTGACCTTGGAACGGATAGAGAGGTTGAAGCGGCCATACATCATCCTGCCATGCTGCAGGTAATACAACAGGTGCCATACCAGCAGGATAAGCCCGCCTGCCACGACGAATACCGCCAGTACATAACTGAACAGGGCTACCGAATCGGCCAGCAGGTTTCTTTTATAAACCACGCGGATAACCTCGCCTTTCCCCGGCCGGAAATCCAGTACTGAACTGCGTAACGATTCCCTGAAGGTAAACTCGGCCGTAAGGGTTTGCGGGTTGATCCTGTGCGGGAACAATTCAGCGCCGTTTTGCATCCACAAGGTATTATTGCGGTAAATGGCGTAGGTGTATTTATCGTAATAGATCTGGTCGGTAGGATTGCTTTTACGCTGCAGGAAAGCCGGCACATAATCCTTCTGCGGCTTGCGGCTCCGCGAAAAATCCAGCCCGATAAAGCCAAGTGTATCTGCATCATTGGATGCCAATACCGGGCACATGCCCCAGTACACTTTACTTTTAGCAACGGACCGTTCTACATTGACCAGGCCTGCCGCAAAGGGATGCCCCGACACTTCGCCCGCCACGCGGATCAGCAGGGCATCGAGGGTATCGCGGTTAAACAGCGGCCTGCGCTGGCTGTCGTAGTAATAGGTATTGATATCGAACTTGCGTTGCTGTTCGGCCAGGTAATTGTAGAAAATGTATTTGTTGATCCTGTTTTGCTCTGCCGCCGAAGGCTGCTTCCAGTAGGTTTTTACGATCGTGTCCTGCAACAGTTTGCTGCCCGCCTCTTCGAAAGCCAGGTTTACCAGCGCGTCATCGCGCTGCTCCTGTTTGGAGGCAAAGATCTTACGCAGTTCTTTTTCCTTACTGTAGTTAAAATAAAAGATCTCGAGCGTTACCCAGGAACAAAGTATCGCAAACCAGATATAATTTTTGGGCGAGTTGGACAGTTCGGATTTTACCCTGCGGGTAAAAGGCAGGCCCAGCGCATCGATCAGCAGCAGACCAGCCAGCGCCATAAACAGCACGGCCAGCGAAAATACATGTTCATGCTCCCCCAGCCCATAAATGCAGGCCAGGCTCATCAGGGCCACCAGGATATACCGCAGCCAGTAGTTTGCCGTTAGCGTCTTCAGTACCTCGTTGGTAATGGCCAGCAACACCAGTACATTGACCGTAATTACCGAAATGGTAGCGATACCCAGGAAGGTATAAATGGTGAGGTTATAAAAATCGCTGACTTCGAAAGAGATCTTACTGTCGATAATCAGCTGGTACATGCTTACCGCCTGGCCATTATACAGGTCGCTTACCAGCAGCAGGCACAGCACCAGGCGCAAGGCTTTGTCGGGGATCGTATTTTTGAAGAACGGCCGCTTCCTCACCGGTACATTATGGAAGAGATACAACAGCAGCCAGCAATCGAAAATAACGCCCCGCAGCAGGTCGCCGAACGAGCGTATATTGTCGCCGGAGGCCAATAGCTCTGGCGAAAACAGCTGGGTATTGGAAAAACCCGTGGGCAAAGGCACTTTAAGGTGTAAAAAAGAGAGCCCGAGGCAACAAACCAGCAACAGCAACCAGCCCAGCAGGGGGCCCTTACGCCTGCCGGCTTCCAGGCAGGTATAATGGATCAGGAGCAGGATACAGGCCAGCCCCAGCAAACTGAACACCCATACCAGGGGACCCACTTTGTACAGGGATGCCGGTTCCTCTTCGAAGCTGAGGTAAAAAAAAGTATGGCCCCTGCTATCGCGGATCGCGATGCTGCCCGCACCAGGCTCCGAGGTAATGCTCGTGGATGCCGGTATTCTTTTATCCGCAAAAAAACAGGACCGGAAATACTGGTTATCTATTTTGTAATCGGCTGCAATCGGGATAAGGGTAAAGATGTGGTGCAGCGTATCGCCGGCCATAGGGTACGGTACCGGGTCGGCACGCACATAAAAGACCCGGTTAAGCAGGTTGACGATCGCTCCCTGGTAATACTCTTCGGGATGTTCAATCACCTCGGGACTAAGGTCAACCCGGTTGGTGCTCCAAGAAACGATATCGCGGCCCTTGCATATAAAATAAAAGTAGTCGCCGGAAATAAGCGGGTCTTGCCCGTTCCGGAAATAATGATCAAATACGCCCTGGTTCCGGTCCTGCTCGATGGCATTTTCCCGTTTCAGGAAATCGTGCTGCACCTTGTTGGCGAGGTATTGCGGCTTGTAATGCGCCAACTCGAGCTTATAGATACAGGCAGCTATTGCCAGGAAGGCAGCAGCCAGCACGATCCACCCGGTAAAGGGCGCTTTATTGAACCATTTTTTTACCAAATCAAACAGGGTTTCCGGGGAGTATAGTAGATCAAAACATCAATAAAAGACAAGGCATGCTTAGCGTTCCTGCAGTTTTACCTGGTTCCAGAGCGCATCCATCTCTTCGAGGCTGAGGTCGTGCAGTTTCTGTTGCCGGGCTTCTGCCAGCACTTCCATCTGCTCGAACCTGGATTTGAATTTACGGTTGGTCCGTTCCAGCGCGCTCTCCGGGTCTACGTCGATAAAGCGGGCGTAGTTGACCAGGGAGAACAACAGGTCGCCGAATTCTTCTGTTACCGCATCCTGTGTTTTTTCGGCCAGTGCTTCTTTCAGCTCCTGCATTTCCTCTTCCACTTTGGCATATACCTGCTCCTTATTATCCCATTCAAAGCCCACCTGCCGGGCCTTATCCTGCAGCCGTACCGCCTTTACCATTGCCGGCAGGGCATTGGGCACGCCGCTCAGCACCGATTTGCGGCCTTCTTTAAGCTTGATCTTTTCCCAGTTCTGCTTCACTTCCTGGTCGTCGGTTACTGACACATGATCGTAGATATGCGGGTGACGGGCCACCAATTTGTTGCTTACCGAAGCTATCACATCGTTAAGGGTAAATTGCCCCTGCTCGGCGCCGATCTTGCTGTAAAAAAGAATATGCAGCAACAGGTCGCCCAGCTCTTCTTTAATACCCTTCCAGTCTTCGGCAATAATCACATCGGTAAGCTCATAGAGTTCTTCGATGGTTTGGGTGCGCAGGCTGTGTATGGTCTGCTTCTTATCCCAGGGACACTTCTCGCGTAATTCGTTCAGTATATTTTGCAGCCGTTCAAGAGAGCCGGAGTAGTTCATAAGTAAATTTTAATCGGCCAGGGGCCATGATGCAACAAAAATAGATAAATTGAGCCAACGCAGGCTGTCAATTATCCCAAAAAACAACGCCGGTCGCCCTGTATTGTTATACGGATCACCGGCGTTGTCTACGCTGAATAATAAGCTGCTGTTTTTTATTCCATGCGCCGGAAAAAGAAAAGCAGTAAAAAGGAAAATACCAGGTTGACCGGTACGGGTATAAACAGGATATCGCCAAGCGCCTGCTTGTACACACTGGGCGGTGCAAAAAAATGCAGGCTCACATTGGCCACGGTCAACAATACATAAGCCACCGCAGCCCATTTCCTGTACAAAGTTGCCCCGCTCCAGAACACGGTATACAACAGCAACACGGCCGGTATAAGCCAATAGGCCATATATACATCATTATTGCCGATATAATTGAACGCTTCCGAAATGGTAAGCCCCAGGTGGAACAAAGCAATGAGGGGAAACAGAACCGGTGGCCGGCGAAAAAACCGGTATAAAAAACCTTGAGACTGAGCCATGATATAAAAATAAAGAGACCGTTATGGTGATAATTGCAGGCCTATTTAGGCAGCATCATGCGGTAGTCGACCCGCACCTTACCCTTCGAAATGTCTTCCAGCTTCTTTTTCAGCAGGCGTTTTTTAAGCGGCGCCAGGTAATCGATAAACAGTTTACCTTCTATATGGTCGTATTCGTGCATAATAACCCTGCCGGTAATGCCCGAGAAGGTTTCTTCCTGCTCCACGAAATTTTCGTCGAGGTACCGGAGGGTAACCTCGCCGGGGCGCACCACATCTTCCCTTACTTTAGGAATACTGAGGCAACCCTCGTTATAAGCCCAGTCCTTGCCGCCGGTGGCTACGGTATGTGCATTGATAAATACTTTTTTAACCGGCTTTTCGTCGGGGTATTCCTTTTTATCTTCTTCGTCGAAGCCTTCCACGATCTGCACCGTGTCTATTACGAATATACGTACCGGCTTATTGATCTGCGGCGCGGCGATCCCTACCCCATTGGTATGGTACATCGTTTCCCACATATCGGCAATCAGCTTCTCCAGTTCCGGGTAGTCTTTATCGATATCCTCACACACCTTACGCAAAACCGGGTGACCATAAGCTACAATTGGTAAAATCATCTTAAAACTATTCTGTATTTTATGAAAAGAGTGCAAAGGTAAGCATTATAGCCGGCTTAATGCACAAAATAGCGCAAATGCATCTTGTTTATTATCATCAAATTTTCCCGACCTTCGCAGCGGAATTTTCGAACCCCATGAACATAATCCTCTTCGACGGCGAAGCCCGTAACCACTTGCTCCCGTTTACCCATACCCGGCCGGTGGCCGACATCCGTTGTGGCATACTGACCATGCGCGAACGCTGGGAAACCAACCTGCAAACCACCAGCTCAACCTTAACGGAAGCCTACCTGCAAAAGGCCTTCCCGCTGCAGGGCGCCGACAAGAATATTTATATCAATGCCGCCCTGTTCTGTACCCCTGAACTGGTGCAGGCCGTTAAAACACTGGCGCCCGGCGCCGCCCTGGTACAGGACGGCGAATTGCTGGCCTGCAATACCAGCGCACAACCCGCCAGCCCGCAGGCCCTGCTGGACCATAGCCGCGAACTGGAACAGGTACTTTTCCGCGGTTTTATACACCGCCTGCAGCGGGTATGGGATATCTTTGCCCTTAACGGGCAGGCCATAACCGAAGACTTTGCCCTGCTTACCCAGGGCCGCGACTCGCAGGAGCTTCCAGCCTATGTTACCGCCATACAACCCGAAAATATATTCGTAGAACCCGGCGCCCGCATCTATCCCTGCATCATCAACGCCTCGGCCGGACCGGTTTATATCGGTAAAGACGCCGAAATTATGGATGGCTGCGTGATACGTGGTCCCCTGGCCCTGGGCGCGCACGCCACCCTGAAGATGGGTGCAAAAATATACGGCGCGACCACCATAGGCCCCGATTGCAAGGTAGGTGGCGAGATCAGCAATGTGGTATTCTTTGCCAATAGCAATAAGGGGCACGACGGCTTCCTGGGCAATGCCGTTATCGGTGAATGGTGCAACCTCGGCGCCGATACCAATTGCTCCAACCTGAAAAACAATTACGACGAAGTGAAGATCTGGAGCGAATACCAGAATAAGTCCGTGAAGACCGGGCTGCAGTTCTGCGGCCTGCTTATGGGCGACCACTCCAAATGCGGTATCAATACCATGTTCAATACCGGCACCGTAGCCGGCGTTAGCTGTAATATTTATGGTGGCGGCTTCCCCGATAAATTTATACCCTCCTTTAGTTGGGGCGGCAGCGAAGGCATGACGACCTACCAGGTTGAAAAAGCACTCGATACCGCCAACCGGATGATGGCCCGCAGGAATAAAAGCCTGTCGGATGCGGAAATTGAAATTTTGCATCATATTTTTGAGGCCTCAAAAAACCAACGCGAGTTACTCCACTAAAAAAATTAATACCAAGCAATATATATGTCCAGAAAAAAAATCGTTGCCGGTAACTGGAAAATGAACCTCAACCTGTTCGAGGGGAAACAATTAGTTGCCGATGTGCTGCAAAAAAGCCTTAGCCTGGCTGAAGGTACCGAAGTGGTGATCGCTCCTCCCTTTACCCAGCTGGAGCTGGCCGCTACCCAGCTGAAAGACACCCCGGGTTACCTGCTGGGTGCGCAAAACTGCCACCAGGAAGCATCCGGCGCCTATACCGGCGAAGTATCGGCCGCTATGCTCAAAAGCGTAGGTGTTACCTATGTTATTCTCGGTCACAGCGAGCGCCGCCAGTATTTCGGCGAAGACGAAACCCTGCTGGCTAAAAAAGTAAATGCAGCCCTGGCCAACGATCTTAAAGTGATCTTTTGTGTAGGCGAACCGCTGGAAGTAAGAGATGCCAACGGCCAGAACGAACTGGTACACCAGCAGATCGTAGGCGGCCTGTTCCACCTCGACCTGGCCCAGTTTAAAAATGTAGTGATCGCTTATGAACCCGTATGGGCCATTGGTACCGGCCGTACCGCCAGTACAGAACAAGCCCAGGAAATGCACGCCTATATCCGTTCGGTAATTGCGGATAAGTATGGCGCCGAAACGGCAGAAGACACCAGCATTCTTTACGGCGGCAGCTGCAAGCCATCCAATGCAGCCGAACTGTTTGCCTGTCCCGATGTAGACGGTGGTCTTATCGGCGGCGCATCGCTCGTAGCAGCCGATTTTGCCGGTATTATCGAGGCTTCGAAATAAGGATTAAGCCGCCGGTGTACAGAATGCGATGAACCTCAGCGGCTAAGCATAAAAGCCCGCCAAAAGGAGCTTTACCGGTGATCCTTATTAAAAAAAATAGTATCTTCGTATCTTATTCGTTTTTTATAAATAGCAATTTTATGAGTTTAGAAGTAACGGGCAGGTTACATGCCAAATTTCCTACGCAGCAGATCAAAGACAACTTTTCCAAAAGAGAATTCGTGTTGGAGTTAACCGATGAGAGCCCTACCGGTATGGTGTTTACCAATTATGCATCTTTCCAGCTCGTGAATGCCAGTTGTGGTGTAGTAGACCAGTTCCAGGAAGGTGAGATGCTGAAAGTTACCTTCAATATCCGCGGTAACAAATGGGAACGCGACGGACAGGTAAAATACATTACCAACCTGAACGCATGGCGCGTAGAAAGAGCAGGTGCAGCCCAGGGTATGCCCCAGCAACAGGCTCAGCCACAGCAACAATACAACCAGCCGCAGCAAAATATGGGTGGCTTCCAGCCTAATCCCGGTGCTGCCGACGATCTTCCGTTCTAAGAAAATCGTATACCTTTTTAATCTTTTGCCCGAAACCCTGTTGTCTGCAACAGGGTTTCTATTTTTCAAATAACATCCCGTTATCCCGGTATTTACAGTCATTAACGATTGTAATATGCACAGGCTTTTTTAATTTCGCAGTCTAAACTCTCATAAATGCAAAAATTAACCCGGTTAATCCCCCTGATCCTTTCCTTTCTAATCCTTTTCAGTGCCTGCAGCAAGGCCCCTGAAACCACCAGGTATATACCCAAAGACGCGATCGGCGTTGTGAGCCTGAATACTGTTGAACTGGCCAAGAAAGTAGCCTGGAGCGCCCTCGCCGGTAGTCCTATGTTCAAAGAGATGACCGGTAAAGCAGGCGATACCACTAAATTCGATATCGAGAAAACCGGCATCGAGCCTTTAACCACGTTTTTTGCATTCGGCATGCCCGACCAGCGCCTGGCCGGTAAAAGCAAGTTCATGGTGATCCTGCCGCTGAAAGACGCCGAAAAATTCAAAACCTTTATCAAAGAAAATTACCCCAATGCCAAGGTGGAGTTAAAAGATAAACTGACCTTTATCTCCATAGACGCCAATACCTGTATCGGTTTCGACGGTAAAACCGCCATCGCAGCTACGGCCAACAAAGCCTACCAGCGCGAATGGAACGAGGACGGCACGCCTAAAGTAGCCGACAACAGCCAGCACCTCACCATCCTTACCGAAGAGATCCAGAAATGCTTTGCCTTACCCAAAGACCAGTCCATCGCCGAAAATAAAGAGTTTGCCAGCCTGATCAAGGAAAGCCACGACTTCTCCTTCTGGCTGAACTACGAAGCACTGGCCAGTGGCCTGTCGCAGGAAGAACTGGGCAGCGCCGGCGCGATTATGGCTTCGCAGAAGAAACTGGTAAAAGACGCCTACTTTACCGGTAGCCTCGATTTTGAAAAAGGTAAGATCGTAGCCGATGCCCGCTACCACTTCAATAACAGCGCCAAAGCAATCGCACAGGCCATGGCTTCCCAGTCGGACAATGCGGAACTGCTTAAAAAAGTACCCGGCAACCAGCTGAACCTGCTGATGAGCTATCATTTCAACCCGGCAGGGATCAAAGTCCTGGCCGATACCATGGGTATGGCGCCGCTGGCCAATATGGCCCTGAAAGAAATGGGACTGACCCTCGACGATATCCTGAATGCCTTTACCGGCGACTTCCTGTTTACTATTTCCGACTTTACCGTACAGACCAAAAACCTGGCGGCCAGCGTAGGCGGATCTGCGGTAAACTATACCAGCCCCGAGCCTTCGATGAAAGCCTTCCTGTCGTTCAAGATTAAAGACCAGGCAGCCTTTGGTAAACTGATGCAGATCGCAACCGGCAGGGAAATGCTGATGGCAACCGGCCCGGATGCTTACATGATCGGTGCCGGCGTATACCTGAACAAGAAAGACGACTACGTTGCAGTTACCAACGACCAGGCGGCAGCCAATGCCTTCGCTACCGGTGCTGCTGCAGCCAAGTTCGATATTCCTAAAGAAGTAAAAAACAATCCTTACGGCTTGTATATCGATATCAGGAACTCGGTACAGTCGCTGCCGCTCGACCTGCTCTATGGCAAAGAAGATACCGCCGTATTCCACGACGGTAAAAAACTGCTGGAATCGGTAGTCGCTTACGGCGGTAAAATAGACGGCAACCACGCGCCTTTCCACTTCGAACTGAACTTCCAGAACAAAGATGAGAACAGCCTGATGCAACTGATCAATTTCTCTCAGAAAGTAATGGAAGCCAACAAACGCGAAGCCGACAGCTTCGATGATATTATACCCGACGACGCAGAGCCTGCAGCCACCGTAGACTCTACGGCAAGCCCGGCTATCTAAACGCCGATACCATTTTTCAGACCCCTGCCCTATGGCGGGGGCTTTTTTGTGCCCCGGCCTTACCCGCCACATAATAGCTGCATAAAGTATTTGAAGCAGTACTCGTTATCTTTTACCAAAAGGCTAAATCAAAATATGCTTATTGGCAATAAGTTATTATTTTTGGCATTCTGGCCCGCCACGGGCCGGCCTTTGCAACTGAACACCTAAATCACAATACACAAATATGCGCTTAGCTTTTTGGAAGAAGAAAAAAGAGGATCCCAATAAAAAGAAAAAACCTGTCTGGAGAGAATGGCTGGATGCCGCATTGTTTGCCGTTATCGCCGCTACCATAATCCGTACCTTTTTCATCGAAGCGTATACCATCCCTTCCGGTTCTATGGAAGGCACCATGCTCATCAACGATTACCTGTTTGTAAGTAAAGTGGCCTATGGGCCGCGCATGCCCATGACGCCCGTTGCTGTTCCCCTGGTACACAATACCATGCCTATATTCGGCGGCAAGTCCTATACCGATGCCGTACAATGGAAATACCGCAGGCTGCCGGGCTTTGGCGATGTAAAACGTTATGATGTGGTGGTTTTCAATTTCCCCAACAACGATACCACCATGGTAGAAGACCCTGCCAATGATTATTATACCGCGATAAGAATGTTTGGCCGCGAGGCAGTCTGGAACCGTTATACCGTTATTACCCGCCCGGTCGATAAAAAAGAGAATTATATTAAACGCTGTGTGGGCGTTCCCGGCGATAAGATCCAGGTTATAGGCGGCGTATTGTATGTAAACGATAAGCAAGGCACCATTTACCCGCATCAGCGTGCAGAGTACAGCATCCAGTCGGCAACCGGCGTAGTACCGCCGCAGGATTTAGTCGACGAAGAACATATCCTGACCAACCGCTACCAGTACCCCAACGGCGCTATCGCGATCGCTTACGATATGGAAGCGCAGACGGCAGACAAGATCCGCAAAATGCCCGGCGTTACGGCTGTAGTGCCTTTCGAAGTGCTGCCTGCCGGCGAAACCGGTATGATACCCCAGTGGACTTACCCGCAGGATACCCTGCACTGTAAATGGAACATGGATAACTACGGTCCGGTCATGATCCCGAAAAAGGGCGCAAGCGTTACCCTTACCCCCGAAAACATTTCCATTTACCGCCGCGTGATCCAGGTATACGAACACAATAAGTTTGAAGAAAAGAACGGTAAATATTATATCAACGATAAAGAAGCCAACAGTTATACCTTTACAATGGATTACTACTGGCTGATGGGCGACAATCGCCACAACTCCCTCGACTCCCGCTTCTGGGGTTTTGTACCCGAAGACCATGTGGTGGGCAAAGCCTCGTTTGTATGGCTGAGCTACGGCGAGAACGGCATACGCTGGCGTCGCCTGTTCCGGGGTGTAGGAACACTGCAGGAATAATTTATGTTCAACTTATAAATTTAAGAGCAGTATCCTAAACAACAGGATACTGCTCTTTTGCTGTAAACATACTATGGTACCGATATCCGGCTTTATAAAATACGAAGACAACGAGGTGCATTGCCTGCGTATGGGCTCCGGTCCCAAACTCCTGATCGCTTTTCACGGGTTCAATAACGATGCCGCTGTATTTGAGCCGCTGGCCCGGCTGCTGCAACAGGAATATACCGTAATATCGGTAGACCTGCCCGGGCACGGTAAAACCCGCTGGAACTCGGCCTATATGGAAAAGAAGGCTTTGATGGCGATCGTACAGGGTATCCGGAACAATTTCGGGGTCGAAAAATTTGACCTGCTTGGCTTTAGCCTGGGCGGCCGTGTGGTGCTCAACATCCTGGAACTGCAACCCAACTGGGTCGACAAAGCCCTGTTGCTGGCCGCCGACGGGATGCAGAAAAACTTCTGGTACGGACTGGCTACGCGCAACCCCGCGGGTAAGATCATCTTTAAAAAGATCATAGCCGATCCCCAGCGCTGGATCAGTAAAATGGCCTGGCTGCGCAAATATAACCTGGTAGACGAATCGCGTTTCAAATTTGCCAAAACAAGGCTGACCGACGATACCATACGGCACCAGCTGTCCTATGTGTGGCCCGTAATGAGCCGCCTGATCCCCAATATCAACCTGGTAAAATGGAATATCAATAAATACAAGGTAACCACCATCGTGGTGATGGGCCGGCACGACCGCATCTTCCCACCGGACCAGGGCGAACGTTTTATCAAAAACCTGAAACAGGCACAGCTGCGGGTATTGGATGCGGGGCACAACCTGGTGCAGGAAGCCCTCCAGCAACAGATCGCTGAACTGTTGCTGCCCAAAACGGATTAGAAACGACCATTGCTCTCCCGGAAAAAACAAAAAACTATGCGTTTATTTCTGACCGGCATGCCCGGTAGCGGTAAAACCTATTGGATGCAGCAACTCGCTGCCGAACTTCAATTGGAGCAGATAGATCTCGATGCGCTTATCGAATCGGAAAACGCCGCTACGATCCCGGAACTTTTTGCCCGGGGCGAACCTTTTTTCCGGCAGTGCGAACAGGCTGCCCTGCAAAAGGCCATAGCCCTGTCGGGCGATCGCCACACCCTGATATCGACCGGCGGCGGCTTGCCGGCCTACCCCGGCAATATAGCCCTGATGCAGGCCGCAGGCAGGATAATCTACCTGGCCTCTTCGGTAGAACAGCTCGCAGCGCGGGTGCAGCTCAACCCGGGCACACGCCCGCTGCTGGCCACCGGCGACCCCAAAGTGCTAAAAGAAAAACTGGGTAATTTATTGGAGCAAAGACAAGTTTTTTACGAGCAGGCCGATATAAAAATTGAGGTCGATAACCTATCCCTTGCTACCTTTGCAGCGCAGATACGCAAGTACATTCTTTAACTGTCTTCCTATGTTCAAACCAGCTTTAACCGCGGCCTTTATCTTTGCGCTGATCGGCGTTATCGTGGGCGCCATGGGCGCTCATGCACTCCGTCCCGTTCTCTCTCCCGACATGCAGGTTTCTTACGAAACCGCCGTGAAATACCAATTTTACCACAGCTTTGCCCTGGCCTTTGCCGGTATCCTGAACCTGGCCTTTCCCGGCGCCTGGATCAAAAGGGCCACCTGGGCCTTTATTACGGGCATTATTCTCTTCTCCGGTTCTATTTACCTGTTGGTATACCTTAAAACCACGCAGTCGGTGGGTATCGGCGGTCTGGGCATTCTTACCCCTATAGGCGGTGTTTTCTTTATCCTCGGCTGGATATGCCTGTTGCTGGGTATCAATAAGCGTAAAACAAACTAATTGCTTTTAAACAGTAGCCCCAGCAGGTACTTCGCCTGCTGTGGCTTTTGTACGGCCTTTGCGGAACATCAAAACCGTTTCGAGGACCAGGCATAACAGCGCGATCACAACGCCGATCTTCCAGAGCGGGAAAGGCGTACGGGCGCTGTTCCATCCCTGTTGCGCCACGATACGGTCGTTGAGCCAATGCACTTCGGCAGGCTTCAATGCCTGCTCGATATCGCTTTTGCCGGCATAGTCCAGCAGCGACTCGGCGCGGTTGGCGTTTAGCGCTATCAATACCGTATCGGCGCTGGCTTCGTTGCTGAGCGTATAGAAGCCCGCATCCTTAGCCGTATTACCGGCAAACACCTCTACCCCGGCCCCGGCAGGCCTTTGGGCGGGTATCGCATCGAAACCCGCACGGCGCAGGTGCCATACCTTACGCTGGTCGTTGCCGCTTACCGGCAGCCACAAAGGACGGTTGCTGCCTACGGCTACCGCATAGGTATTATTGCCGCCATGCTGCACGGCCATTTTATACAATACGGGCACAAAGAAATAACTCAAAGCAAAGTTGGAAGAACGGTCGTCGAGCGCCGTGGCACAGAGATACAGTTTACCCTGCTGCAGGCTGTACTGCGCCAGGAAAGGCCTGCCGTCCCTGAAGCTCATCAGCGCCTGCTGGTTGGCCACAACCGAAGCCTCTACCGGGTACCGGCTCAGGGCAAGCGGCAGCTGTACATTGTCCGGCACCTTTTCGAACAGGTCCTGCAGTAAGGGATGGGCCTGCTGCAACGTAACCACTTGTTGCCGCGCGGTATCCAGCGGTCCGAAGGTAATATCCCCCCAGGCTTTCAGCGATTGGTTGAAGCCGTTGATATCGGTAATGCGCCCCGGGAACATCAGGATATTCTGACCGCGCTCCAGGGCCTCCTTTACCGCATCACGCAGGGCCGGTGTAATCGTATTACAGTTTTGCAGTACAATAAGGCTGTACTGTTTCCATTCGTCTTTTTTTAGCGCCTGGGTCTGCTCGGCCACCACACGGAAACCCTCGTTGGTCTTAAAGGCTGCTTGCAGATAAGGATTAATCACATCGCCGGTTACCACCAGCACCGACAGGTTGGGCGCCGTGCGCGCTGCAATACGGAAGGTATCGTCGAAGCTGAGCGGGTGGTCCTGCAGGGCAATGGCGATGTCCTGCCAGCCGGCGCCGTTAAGCTGTAAAGCCAGGGTGTCGGTATGCAGGGTGTCCTTGCCCATATCGATGGCGCTTACCGCGCGCACCTGGTTACCCACGGTTACCTGCAGGTTGCTGCGTTGTTCGCGGGGGGCGCCGCTTTGTTTTACGTTTACCACCAGCGCATTGGGCTGGCGGGTATCCAGCGAGGGCGAAAGGAAGTAAGCCGTATCGATATAAAGATTGGATGCCTTAGCGGCCTGGAAAGGATACAGGTATAAACGGGTATGTGCGGGCCAGCTGAGTTTGTCGCCCCCGGCCGCAAAGGTAGACCGTTGCAGGTCGGTAAAGAGGTAGACATCCCAGCGTTCGTTGCTCTCGTTGCCCTGGGCGGCGCTGATACTGCCGGCCACCTGTTTGAGCGATGCATTTTTCGATACGGGTACAATACCGTCCAGGGCCTGTAATGCTTCATTGCGCAGCATAGGCCTCGTTGCCGCCAGTTTATCATTGCTCAGCAACAGGAAACGGCGCTCGTTGCCCGCAGCCTGTATCAATTGACGGGCCTTGTTACGGGCCTGCTGCAAGAGTTTTTCCTGGCCTTCGCCCAGGGTCATACTGTAAGAGTTGTCGATATAGATAACGGTAACGGTAGCCCGGGCCTCCTTATCGGCGCCGCCCATATAAGGCTGCGCAAATGCAAGGATCAATGCGGCAAGAAACAGGAGACGCAGAGCCAGCAGCCTGCGGTCCCTGAGCTGAGACTGTCTTTTGGTCGATAATTGGATATTGCGCAGGAAATGGGTATCGGGAAAAAGCACCCGTTTGTACCGGCGCAGGTTAAACAGGTGGATCAGCACCGGGATAACCAAAGCCACGGCAGCCAGCAGGAAGAGGGGAAATAAAAAGCCCATAGAGCGAAAGTAATGAAAATAAAGGTTTCCGGAAACGCGCTATGGGCTGTAAATAAGATTAGTTGCAGCAGATGCCGCAAAGCCTTTAGGGCTGTGCAGTTTGGCTGGCTTTGGCAGCTGCACGGCCGGCTTCTACTGTTTTGCGCTGCTCCTGCCCGATCTTAATATCGGCCAGGAATGGCTGGATCTCTTTTTCAAGCGCTTCTACGCTGAAATTATTAACGGTTGCATTTTCGATCTGGTTGCGCCAGGGCCTGCGGCTGCCGAAGGGGTAAGCGCCGAAAACGACCACCGGCGTGCCTTTCGCCGCCAGTTTATTATCCTGGAGTATCCATTGCTGCGCCCAGCTATACATCCACTCGGCATCATAAGCAAACATACGCAGGCAGGAGTGCGAAGCCGGGTAACCCGGTAAGGCATACTGGTGCCAGCCTACCCCTTCCCGGTTCTCGATATTGAAATTCCATTTCAGCTTCCACTCGTCGTCTACAGTACTGATTGTTTCGCGGGCCTTCCAGTTGGTATGGAACAGCCCGGTAGGCGTTTTATGGATCTTGCTGCCCATACTGGTGGGGCCCCAGTATACCTGCCTGCCCTGCTCGTAGGCTGCAAAGGCCTGTATAGCGTAGGAAAATACCACGATCTTATCGACATCGGCCAGCAGGCTTACCGACTGCGGGAATGGGCTGTACGCCGCGATATCGGCCATAAAGGTATCCGGTATGATCAGCGTATCCTGGTTGGGCATGTGCCCTTCGTCTACCCGGTTAAGCGCATAGATAATACGTTGCTGGTCCTTATTGTATTGTTTTTTAAGCGCAGCAGCAGCGCCTTTTATCCCTTTGATGGGGTAAGCCGTATAGGCCAGCGTTACAGGCGGTGGTGGGGGCGGCTCATTTTTGGCTGCGGGCTGCTGTTGGGCTGCAGCGGTATCTTTCGCGGCTGTTTTTTTATCCGGGGCAGCATCGGGACCGGCACATTGGCTGAAGAATAACATGCCTGCGGAGGCAAGCATTATACGGGTAGAATTTCTAAGCATTTTCGGATAGGGATAAAATAAGCCTTAAGATAATTTCTTTTTCCGGCACGGCAAAGTAAGGGTATAGACAGAACAATATAAAATCTTTATCCTTATTTAAATGAGGCATAATAAACAGGTCTGCCTATCCCAAAAGGCAATGGATCCGGAACTGCCGGCCTTGGAAAAAAACATATATTTTTCGGCGAAAAAAAGGCAAAAAATGCTACCATAAAACAAAACACAATAAATTTAATTTATAAAAAATTGATTTAAGTAACGACTACGAGATTTTGACCCACTTTAGATTTTAACAAATGTTAACTAATGCCTAATTTTTTTTACAATTAGAGTTATGGCCGAGAATTTCAAGTAGAATTGCGCAAGTTTTCAGACCAAACATCCTCAAACAGGACAAAACCCAAGATTGGATATACTTTTTTTCTATACTAAAAAAGTGTAATAATATAAAATAATTCGTTATTTTGTATTGCCAATTCACAACCTGCCGTATCACCATCATTTGTTAACATGTAAACACCCCTTGTTGCGGTGATAGGAAACCCGTTAAATAAAGATCGGCCGGAAGTGCGATTAAGAGCATTCCGGGCCGTGGATGATCCGGAAGCATGTCTCAAATTCGCGGAAGGGCATATGCATGTACTGACCAGCTTTGGGATCGAAAAAATAACCTCCTCCAGGAATGAATGGCTCAGTAACCCTGCGGCGTTCGTGATCATCGTGGAATCGCTCGACAAAGAAAAAGTATATGGCGGCGCCAGGATCCACGTTGCAGGCGGCAGCCAGCCGCTCCCGCTCGAAGACGCCACGGGCCTTATGGACCCCAGGGTGCACGAACTGGTATACCGCGAAGGCCTGTACGGCACCGGCGAAGGCTGTGGCCTCTGGAACTCGCGCGAAATTGCCGGGTATGGTATCGGTAGTATCTTCCTGTCGCGTGCCGGCGTTGCTATAGCGCAACAACTTAAGCTGAGGTCCCTCTTTGCACTTTGTGCACCCTATACCGTTAAACTGGCAGAGAATATCGGGTACCGCATCGAAAAACGGCTCGGTAATAACGGCACTTTCTACTATCCCAAAATAGACCTGCTGGCCACCTCCATGATCTACGAAGACCTGGATGGGTTGAGCACTGCAGCCGAAGAGGATCGCAAGTCCATCCTGTATCTCCGCAACAACCTCAATACCGTACGCTGCGAAATACTGCGTAAAAAGGAGATCGTGATCCATTATGAACTGGAAATACCGAACCTCGACCGCTGGAGCCTGCCCGATACCATCAATACCATGCAACAAAACTACCGCCAACGCAGGCTGCCCGCCATCCACCTCTGGACGCCCTGCGCAGCCATATAACAGAACTTCGAGTAACCACCAAAACCAACGACCATATGCCAGAACCATTGTACAACATGGACTATCTGGAGCAGACCACCCGACTGCTCAAAAATCTGAAACAAACCTCCTACCAACCCTTTGCCGGTCTCGACAGCGGTACCATAGCCGATATCGGTTGCGGCACCGGCGCCGATGCCCTTAACCTGCTGAAAATGCTGGAAG
Source organism: Taibaiella chishuiensis (assembly GCF_003014535.1). Taxonomy (GTDB): domain Bacteria; phylum Bacteroidota; class Bacteroidia; order Chitinophagales; family Chitinophagaceae; genus Taibaiella; species Taibaiella chishuiensis. The sequence continues at coordinate 118,999 of NZ_PYGD01000013.1, forward strand.
GTAAAGTAGCTATACTTGGCATCGACCATGACGAGCTGATGATCGGTAAGGCACAAAGCGATGCCAACGGGCAGACAGGCATCCGCTTCGAAACCGGCGACGCCACCAACCTTAACCTGGGCGACGCCAGCCTGGCCGGGATCCGCGCCGAACGCCTGATCCAGCATATTGCCGCACCCGAACAGGCTTATGCAGAATTTTACCGCGTACTGCAACCCGGCGCACCTGTCGTGATCGTAGAAACCGACTGGAACAGCATTACCTTCTACAACGGCGATGCCGGTACCGCCCACACCCTGAACCGCTACCTGACCCAGGAAAACGTAAACAACGGGCTGGCCGCCGCCAATGTGATCAAAAACCTGCAGGAAGCCGGCTTCCGCGATATTAACCTCGAAATATTCCCCTTCAGCTCCCGCTCGCTCGACCAGGTAGTAGCCATACTCCGCATCGATTATGCCCTGCAGCAAATGCAGGTACGGGGGCACATCAGCACCGAAGTATACGATACTTTTCTTACCGCCTTGCGTGATGCCGATCAAAATCGTTATTTTGCCTGCACAATCAATCTGGTTGTTGCCTCTGCGACAAAATAAGTTTACATCATGCTCAAAAAAATGCTGCTGCTGGCCTGCCTTATACTGCTGCGGGCCAGCAGCTTCGGACAGGTCATTGTTCTGGATTCCTCCTCCCACCAACTCATTGGCCGGTCGCTGCAGATCTACCAGTCCGTACAACCGCTCACACTCGACAGCGCCCGCCTGCGTGCTTTTACCCCATCTACCGCCCAGGTGCCCAACCTGGGTATTAGCGAGCACGAGATCTGGGTGCGGTTTACCCTGTATAATCAAGGTCCGCAACGCGAATATGTACTCGATGTAGCCAACACCAACCTCAGCAGCGTGGAGCTGTTCTATACCGATAAACAGGGCCAGCGTGTAAGCACACTGATCGATAAGCGCCAGCCCTTCTCTTTACGTTCCTACAAAGACCCCAACTACCTGTTCGACCTCTATATCAAGCAGGGCGAGCAACAGGAGTATTACCTGAAGATCAAAAGCGATATGCCGATCTTCCTGCCGGTTTATATCAATCACCCGCAACAGCAAATGATCCGCTCCTCCAAAGAGTACCTGTTCTTTGGCCTGTATTCCGGTATCGTGCTGATCATGGTGGTATATAACTTCTTTCTTTTCGTTTCGATCAAAGACCGCAGCTATCTCTATTATGTAATCTATGTACTGGGTGTAGGCCTTACCCAGATCAGCCTCAAGGGCTTTGGCTTCCAATTCCTGTGGCCCGGCCTGCCCGGCTTTGAGCATATCTGTGTGGTCCTCTTTGCCTGTATCAGCAGCATTATGGCCTTGTTGTTCACGCGGCGGTTTCTCGATGTGCCCCAGGCTTTTCCGCGTATCAACCGGTTGCTATTGCTTTTTGCCTGCCTGTTCCTGCTCAGCCTGGTGTTGCTTGCCTTTGGCGAATATGGCCCAGCCTTCCAGATCATGCAATCGGCTACCACCATTTCCTCCGTAGGCGTACTCATTTCTGCCTCTTATATCGTTGCTAAAAATCCGAAGGTATCCTCGGCACGCTACTTTATCATTGCCTGGTCGATCCTGATCATCGGCGGACTGGTGTTCCTGCTCAAGGATTTCAGTGTACTGCCCTATAATACCTTTACCAATTATGCGGTACAGATATCGACTGCCGTCGAAATGGCCCTGCTGTCTTTCGGTCTGGCCAACAGGATCAATATCCTGAAAAAGGAAAAGGACGAATCGCGCCAAGCCGCCCTTACCGTGGCCCGCGAGAACAGCCGCATTATTAAAGAGCAGAATATTATCCTGGAACAAAAGGTAAAAGCCCGTACGGAAGAGTTGCAACAGAAAAATGAAACGATCAATAACACGCTCGACGACCTGAAACAAACCCAGTCGCAACTGGTAGAATATGAAAAGATGGCCTCGCTGGGTCAGCTTACGGCCGGTATTGCCCACGAGATCAATAACCCCATCAATTTCGTAACCTCCAACATAGCACCGCTGAAAAGGGATGTGGACATCCTGCTTGATTTTATCAACAGGCTGGAATTGCTCAACTTCAGCGACCTGCCCGAAAACGAGAAAAGAACCGCTATCGACGACTTTAAAGAGGATCAGGACTTCGACTACCTGAAAACCGAGATCAACTACCTGCTGAAAGGCATAGCGGACGGAGCTTCGCGTACAGCGGAGATTATCAAGAGCCTGCGCATCTTCTCCAGGCTGGACGAAGACGCCCTGAAACCCGCCGACCTGAACGAAGGCCTGGAATCGACCGTGGTGATCCTGAACAGTGCGCTTTCGCAGCTTCAGGTCGTTAAAAACTATGGCCCGATACCCGCCATTAACTGTTACCCCGGTAAGCTTAACCAGATCTTCCTGAATATTATTTCCAACGCCATTTATGCGGTGCAGGAAAAATTCGGAAATAAGCCCGGCGGGCAAATCAAACTGACGACATATAAAGAAAACAAAAATATACATATCGTTATAGAAGATAACGGAACGGGTATGACAGAAGCAACCCGCAAGAAGATATTCGAACCGTTCTTTACCACGAAAGATGTGGGCCAGGGAACCGGTCTGGGCATGTCCATTGCTTTTAACATTATTTTAAAACACAATGGGCACATTAATATCAGCTCAGAATTGGGAAAAGGCTCTATATTTACGATACAAATCCCTGATAATCTTTCCTGATCAATTTGCGCTTTTTAACATTTTCAGGTATATGTCCTTAACGAAAAAGTATACTGAAGCCGTCATTTACAACAGGAAAGGTATTACCTTTACATTAAAATAAAAGTCCAACCTTCTGGTTAATTTAAATATCTGAACATGGCCACCAAAGAGATCTCAGTTTTGTACGTTGATGATGAAGAAAACAACCTCCTTTCTTTCAAAGCTACTTTTAGGCTGAAGTACAATGTATTTACAGCGATCAGTGGTGAAAAAGCGTTGGAAATCATTGATAATAACGAAATACACGTTATCATCACAGACCAGCGTATGCCTACTATGACCGGCGTGGAGTTCCTGGAAAAAGTAATTGAAAAGAACAGCGACATCACCAGGATCCTGCTGACGGGTTTTGCGGATATGGGCGCAGTGGTAGACGCCATCAATAAAGGAAAAATATTCCATTACCTGACTAAACCCTGGGTAGAAGAAGAGTTGGACCTGACCATGCAGAAAGCCTACGAAATCTACCGCGAGAAAAAGAAAATTACACAGATGAACGATAAGCTGGCGTTGTCCAACTCCCAGTTGGAATTCCTGCTCCGGCAGAAGTTACTTTCCTGATCATCGATAAAACGTATAAAAAAATAGCAGCTTACCCAGCTGCTATTTTTTTCATATACCGCCGAAATAGCCCGGTTTTTATAACGCCACTTGCTGCCTGACCAGCACATTGCCATTACTTTTATCGACTACAGAGAGCCAACAAGCGCTGTCGTTGACCAGCGAGAGATTAACGATCGTTTTATTTTGGCCCTTATTGACCGGCCAATGGCCATGAAGCAGAATTTTTCCGCTCTTGTCGCTTACCGCATAATCCAAAGCGCCGATATCTTCGTAATTATCAAGGACAAGATGGATAAGCCGGGAAACACTATGGGTACTGACCTGGAGCGCAGGCGATGAAATGGCCGGGCACGGAGCCGTGCAATCGGGTTGAGAACTTTGACTATACACTATTTATATAATAATAAAATTTATACCTATAAAGGTCTGGATTGTTGTCAACTTAATCGCGGTAAGTCTGTTATTTTGCAGATTGCAGCACGTAGCTGGTGCAACAACCGCTGTGGGTGGCCCTGAAGAGGCCTGCGATAACGCAAAGATAAAAAGATTGGTGGGTATTTTGTACCTGCAAAGGTGAATTATTGTAGCAACAACTATCAGGCAACCCTGTTATAGTTAACGCTGCCTTAATATAATTTACCTATTTTGAAGATAATAACACGGTATGCTTATAAATAGTATTTTTGTTTTTTATAAACCCTGCTGACCGGATCATTTTCGCCCGGTAAAAGATGTGTACCTATCCGCAACAGCAGATATTTGATCCAAACAATAAGCCATAGAATAATACCCAATGAACATTACGCAACGATTTGCCCGAAAACTCAAAACGATACGGGAAATTAATAATTATACTCAGGAGTACGTAGCCGGTATACTGGATATTTCTCAAAATGCTTACAGTCTCCTGGAAAAGGGCACCACCAAAGTAACCCTGGACCGCATTGAAATTTTGGCAGAACTGTACAAAACAACCCCTTCCGACCTGGTAAGCGACAATATATTGCCCAACTCGATCGAATCTCATTCCAATATTCCCCCGGCACTGAGCACTTTTGAGAAGCGCATGTATGAACAGACCATCGCCAGGCTGGAAATCGATATCGAAAAACTGTATAATCTCATCAACCAGCTTACCACCAAGATCGCCGGCCCTACCGGTTAACCCGGTAGCCCGCGTATGGCTCTCTTTTTGCCTGTCCAGCCTGTGCGTATTAAAGGTTGCAATATTCGGAAGCTATGTCTTCCATTTCTTCCAACCGCGCTTTCAGGAAACGGGTACTGAAAAAGAAGTTAGACCAATCGTCGAAGTTTTCGTACTGAAACCCGAGATAAAACAGCAATAACTGGTAGGCCAGCAAGGGTATGGCTTCCAGTTCCTCCCCGCTGATGGCACGCAGTTGCCGGTAACCCGCTACAATCGTATCCATTTCCGCTTTGGCCTGCTCCCGTGGCTTTTGTTTGTACCGGGTATCGAAGTAAAAATGAATAAAGATCGACGCCAGGTCATAAGCCAGGAATCCCCGGCCCGCAAAGTCGAAATCGAACAGCGTCATCTTATCCTCCCCATCGAAGAAGAAATTCTTTGGAAAGTAGTCATAGTGACAATATCCCACATTAAATTTTGCTGTATCATAGGCGGCCAGCTTGCCGGCTACCCGTGCCGCTGTTTGCTGCAGCAGGGCATAACCTTCCGGGTACTCATCAAAAGCCGGTTGTAACAGGCTTAAAGGCCGCTCTACCGTGGTTTGGTGCGTATAGGCCTTGCGCGGCCAGGGCAATTGTACTACAGCCGTAATGTTGTGGTTGAACGCCATTTCGCGCCCGATAATACCCAGTTGCGCTTCGCTGAACCCGGCCAGTGTACGACCGGCAGCAAAAGAGAACAATACCGCATACCGCAGTCCTTCCGGCGCCTGCAGTGGCAGCAGCCGTTCGCCGGCCGGGTTGGCTATAGGCCGCACTACCTGTGCACCGCCCGATACCAGGGCGTCCAGCAGGGCCAGCTCACCGTTGATCTCCGCTACCGAACGATGCGCGTCGCGGTATACCTTCAAAATGTATTGCCCGGTTGTTGTGGTCACCACATAGGTATCGCTTACACCGCGCAGCAGGTACCGGCATTGCGTTACCGGTAAGTTGTATACCGTGGCTACCCTTTCGCCCAGGGCCAGGGCCGATAAAGTGGAGTATTGTACCGGGAAGATTTCCATGATTTTTATTTTTGAGGGGCGCAAAGATAGCGCATCACGCCCGATCTTCCCGCCGGGTCATGGAAAAATTTCGTGGAGGAACTGCATCATTGCTGCCCAGGAACGCTGGTCGGCTTTAGCATTATAAGCCGCGCCCTTGCTGTTGTCGTTGCCCGCTTCGGGCTCGGTAAAGGCATGTACCGCGTTGGCATAATAGATCATCTGCCAATCGGCGCCAGCCTTGCGCAGTTCCTGCTGAAAAGCCTTTACCTGCTCGTCGCCGGCATAGGGATCGTCGGCGCCATGCAGTACCAGCACCTTGGGTATAATAGTGGCTATGGGTTGGGTAGTATCGCGGCCCAGGCCGCCATGAAACGAAACCACGCCCCTGACCGGCATATTGGCCCGGGCGGCCTCAAGCGCACCGGTGCCCCCAAAACAATAACCGATTACCACGATCGACTGCGGCGATGCACCACTACGCACCAGTTGGTCGATAGCCAGCTGTATACGGCGCCGGTATTCGCTTACATGGCTTTTGTAATACCCCGAAATAGTACCGGCTGCCTTGGTATCGGCCGGATAGTTGCCTTCGCCGTAGATGTCGGCAACAAAGGCATAATAGCCCTCGCCGGCCAGGCGGCTGGCTACGCGCTTACTGTGGTTATCGATACCTTTCCAGGCAGGCAAGATCAGGATACCGGGCTTACCGGCAAGCGGTTTTGACGGTCGTGCGGCCACCCCGTTCAATTGTTGCCGGCCATCCTGGTAATGGATATCGTCCAGTTGCGCCCGGGCCGTCGAAAAGCAAAAACATAAAAGCAATACATAAATACTACGCATAATACCTCGAGTTAAGATTGAAAAACAAAGAGTTATCTTAACAACAAAAACAGGCCGGTGGTTCATTGCAACAAACCGGTGCGTAAAGAAGAAGAGGTATCCAAGATACAATACCAGCGCGGATTACAGGCCATACACAAACAATATGAACCCAATATTATTTTTCAGAAGAGCAGGAAACAGCGGCTTACAAAGAATAAATATAAGTTATACACTTAAAAATAAATACCTAAGCTACTACGGGCAAATAACATATATCATTAAAACTTAATTTAACCTTATTTTAACCCGGTAGGTATCGAGGGCTTTAATACCTTAGCACTATCATTTAATTTTTAACCCTCAAAACTTTTTACTATGGCATCTTCTGCTAGTAATCCAAGTGAAATCTCCTACCTGGAAATCGGGTCAGACAGGTACAACGTACTGAACTACCAGTTTGACTCCTCGAAACCAACGGACAAACTCAACCGCGTAACGGCGTTTGCAACCAGTGCAAAAGCCAGTTTCGTGCTTGAAGGTACTGAAAAAACCACCAAGCTGTTTGAAATGTATGCAAACAGCAGGAAACGTTTTGACGCCAAACTGGTGCTCAACAACGTTCACGGTGAAGGCAAGCTCATGGAAACTTTATTTAAAGACACCTCTATGAACTACTTTGCCGAGAAGTACACTACCGACGACGAAATGCCGTACACCATCACGATCGTACTGAATGCAAAACAGATCGACCAGAATGCTGCATCGCTGATCTTCAACGAGCACGTTCAGGATTCGTAATCTCCTGAAGTAAGTCAATCTTTGGCGATACAATATTCAAGCTAAATATAGGCAGAACAAGCCTGGATTTCTGCTTAATGTTGTATCGCTTTTTTTATAGCGTTACAGGCCCTGCGCCTCTGCTTCCCTGGTTTACAACAACGTCCTGCAAGCCCCCGCTTGCTTATCCTTACTGCACTACCGCACCCCAACCCGGAACAACAGGCAGTGACAGCATAGAACTCCTTTTCCGTTAACCGAAAATATTTTCCCGATGTCTATAAACCCTTCTCCCCTATCGGCACCTGACTTAGAAAATACCGGCAAAGCACTGGGCCAGGCTGCGGCGCAACAGGCGGCACAGGAAGCAGTCCGTAAAGCCCTGCCCGAAGACCTGGCGCGCAAAGCCGGACAGGTACAACAGGCTGCAGCCTTAACCGGTGCGGCCCGGCAGGCATTGAGCAAACCTGCAGACGCTCCCCTGCCAGGTATCCATGCCGTGCCCTTCGAAGACCTCGATACCTCTACCGCTACTGCCGTAGCGATGAACAATAACGATGCTAATCCAAAGGCAGGCGCTGCGGCCAACGCGGGTAACAATTCGACACCCGGCCTGGTGGGCGCGCGTATCTATATCGGCGAAACAGCCATACGGCAAATCATATCACTACAGATCACCCAGCGGCATGGCGCCCACCATGAGCTCAAGCTCCGGTTCTTCCAGGACCAGGCCCAGAGCGAGGGTACACTGACCTTCGACGGTGCGGAAAAACTATTGGGCCAGGTGGCCGAAATAGAGCTCTATGACCGCAACAACCCATCGGCCGGCAAACTGCAGCATATCTTCGTGATCGCCGATGTGCAGTTCGAACAGGATTCGCTGAACGAAGGCATACTGAATGTTACAGGCTACGCACCCACCTGGATACTGGACGGCGAACCGCACTTCGAAACATTTTACAAAAAAGACCTGGCCACCATCAGCAAATCGGTATGCAAGTCGCTGGAACAGGTAAAAGCCCAGCTTAAGGCCGACCCGACCATTACCGAACAATTGCCGTTTGTATGCCGCTACAACGAAAGTGTATGGAACTTTATGAAAAGGCTGAGCACCGAAACCGGCCAGTGGCTTTACTTTAACGGCACAGAACTTGTTTTCGGCAAGCCCGAAAGCACCCAGGGGCCCAAATTGATATATGGCCAGAACTGTTACCACATCAGCATGAGCCTGCATGCCAGGCCGCTGCAGCAGGGCCTCTTCGACTACGAACCCTCCGGCCACAAACCCATCAGCAGCGAAGCCAATACCTATAACGGCAACGCCGGCGCCTTCAACAGCATCGCCTTCAACAAATCCAAAGAACTGTTTGGCAGTACGCCTTCCGTAGCAGCACCTAGCTTTCTGCCGGCACAGGACGATACGCTTAAAACCATTGCCAAAAGCCGTGGTGCACAGAAAGCAGCCGATATGTATTTCGTAAAAGGCGAAAGCAATCTTTATGAATTACGCACCGGTATGATCGTAGACGTAGCCTTCCAGCGCAAAGGTCAAAGCGCCAGCCATGCACCGGTACGCATCATCAATATACAACACAACCTGGATGCATCCAGCTTATATACCAATACCTTCGAGGCCATACCCGCCGCCTCGGAAATGCCGCCGGCACTGGCTTACAACAAGCCGGTAACCTACCCGGTACTGGCCGAAGTAATCGACAATAACGACAGCAAGGGCCGGATACGCGTTAAGTTTATGGGCTGGCAACAACAGGGTATGGCCGAAACTGACTATATGCGCGTGCTTACACCCGATGCCGGCGGCGGTGGCGATAAAGTAGCTTCCAACCGCGGACTGGTAACGGTACCCGAAGTAGGCGACCAGGTATACGTGGACTTCGAACATGGCAACCCCGACCGGCCTTTTGTTACGGGCAGCGTATTCCACGGCAAAGTGGGTATAGGCGGTGGTGGCAGTAACAATACCAAAAGCCTGACCTCCAAAAGCGGTCATACCGTAACCCTTAACGATGGCGCGGGCATTACCGTAAAAGACCGCGACGACAACGTAATCGAACTCGACGGCGCAGGCAATGCACGCATGGAAACCAAGGAGAGCATCACCATCAGTTGCGGTGAAAGCAGCATCTTTATGGATAAGACCGGCAAAATACAGATCAAAGGCAAAGAGATCGTAACCCTGGGTATGAATATAGGCGTATCGGCCCAAACCAGCATAGGTATTGGTGTAGGACCCGAAGATGCCACCCCGACATCGGGTATTGCCGTAGAAGCCAACACCCTCGATATCGGCACCAAGACCCTGTCGATGAGCGGCGAATCGGAAGCCAACCTCGGCGCCAAAACGGTGAACATAGGCGGCGGATCGGAAACCAATATCAGCAGCGGCAAAGTGAAGCTCAACTAACCTCACCCTAAAATCAGCACCGGCCATGGATCCAATGCAACTGGAACTACTGAAGATAGACCGGCAATGGCAACAGGAGGTAAAACAAAATCCCCTTGCGCCTTTGTTTATCGGCCTGGGAGAAAAACACGAACTCCATCTTTTCGAAAGCTATTTTAAATACCAGCTGTCGGATGATGCCACGTCGCAGGATATATTCATAATCCATTACCAACCTTTCGAAAGCCCGGCGACCTATGGCAGCACACTGGTGGAAGAATGGAAAGAAGTATTCGACCTCTGGCAAACCGAACACGCCGTTCCGGTACAATGGGATACGGCACAGGCCGCGGCTGGCAACTTTAAAACGGACGCGCCCCTGCCTATAGCGGCCCTACGTACATTACACAGCCTGTACCCTGCGCTGCAGGACCGGAAGATTTTTGTACACCTCGCTCCCGTAAGCATCAGCAACCGCAACGATTTTGAACGCTGGATCAATGAATGGTGCAAGGCCGTACAGGGACAAGATAACCTGAAGCTCGTATATGCCGATCACCGGCAGCACCGCAGCCTGCGCAAGCTTAGCCAGGCGCACGAATTCCATATCAGGATGGACATTCACCAGCTGATGAAACATGCAGCGGCACATGGCAACCGGGGTAAGAACGAAGAAGAATCGGACTACCAGCAACAGATCCTTAACGCCAGCAATTACCTCAGTAAAGGCCAGCACGACCAGGGCCATGTAGCGCTGGAAAGGGCCGTGGTGCTGGCGCACAAGCAAGGGCTCAAGGAAGCCGAGGCTACGGCACTGCTGATGCTGGCACAGAGTTATGCCGCGATCCGTAAACATAAAGAAGCCCATAAACAATACCACAAGGCCTTGCAGGTAGCCGGCGACCATACGCTGATCGGGGCACAAATGCATATGAATTACGGCAGCTTCCTGCTTTCCGTATCGGAGAAAAAAGAAGCCCGCAACTATTTCGATAAAGCAACCCTGATTGCCGACCGGATCGGCAACGATTTTATCGCCATGGAATGTACACGGCTCGTAGGCCAGCTTTCAGAAAGTAAATGGTCGGGCGTAGGCAAGGCACTGGGTTATTACCGCAAGTGTATCGACATCGGGAAACGCATGCCCGAAGATAAACGACGGCAGAGCTCGATGGCCTATGTAGCCCTGACCATGCAAAAGATATATGGCGAAGGGAGCAAGGAAAGCCGCGCCCTGGACCAGGAAATGGCGGCCTGTATAGGCGAAGACTGGAAATCGCTGGCGACCATGCCGGACGAATATGCGCAAACAAACGGACACAACCAGCCATGAAAAACATAAAAGCCCAAAAACCCAATATGTCGACCGACAGGTCGCCCAGCTTGTCTGCCAGCATCGTACCCGCTACATCCGGCGGTGGCGGTGGCAGCAGCAGTGCCGCCCCGGCAGCGCCATCCGCGCCCGGTGGCCCCGTAAAAAGGATAAAGGCCCTAAAACCCGCCATGACCGGCAATGCCCGGCAACATGTAAGCAAACACTTCGACATCGTGCTGGCGGTCGACTTTCACTGGACCACCATACCCGTACCGCCATCCTTCGGCATCATACCCTTACCGTTGCCCCACCCTTTTATCGGCATGGTATTCGACCCGATGGATTACCTCCATTTCGATATCCCTATCCCTTCTTTCCTGCAGGAAAAAGTCGGCGCCAAAAGCATTCCCATGGGTGGCTCGATCTATGTGCATGGGCGGCATAAGGCCACTACCACCACCAGTGTGATGGGCGTATTGCTGCCTTTCCGGCATATTTCCTCCATACCGGGTTTATATTTTATCGTCAACATACCCGGATCGCCGCACGAAGGCGAGGTATACTGGGGCTCGACAACCGTATCGGCGCAGGGTTCGGAACTGAGCGGCTCCGATCCGCAACAGGTGCTTACCTGCTGGTGTCCGCCTATGGGCCTTAAAATGCTGCCCACGATGCCCAATAAGATCAAGAAAAATCCCCTGGCTTATTTCGCATTTTACAATGATGTGCTGAGCATGTATGTGCAGATCAATACCGGCGGGCCGGTACTGGTTGGCGGCGCTTTTGCCCCGCATAACTATACCGCTGCAGAAATGCTGATGCGCTTTGCGGGCATGGCCCTGGTAAAAGGACTGGGTAAACTCGGCGGCGCCCTGAGCAAACGGGCGCTTACCGGGGTGAATAAGGTATTGAAACGCGCCTTCGGTACGTATAACCCACTCTCCAAAAAGCTTTGCAAATTCGGCTTCGAGCCGGTCAACTTCGTAACCGGTGCCATGTTTTTCGAATGGACCGATTTTGAATTGCCTGGTGGTGCTACCCTGCAGTGGAATAATGCCTGGCGCAGCGACCGCCCTTATTGCGGTATGCTGGGCAACGGCGTCTACAACAGTTACGACCTGTACATCCTGCCCGACGAAGCCGCTGGTATCGCGGGCTTTAACCATCCGAGCGAAAATATGGTAATGCCGCTGCCCTATATCTACCCGGGCAGTGGTATGCACTACGACCGCAGCCAGCAGGTAGCGCAGGAACGTCCCGATGCCGATACCTGGATCCTGTTGCTGGGCCAGGATGTGTATACGTATAAACTACGGAAAGAACCGGCGTACGGAGCCATATTCCGCATTAAGGAGATCCGTTATGCCAACGGTGCAAGGCTTGACTTCCAATACCAGGCAGACACAGGCCTGCTGGCCCTCGTTGCCGACGATGCCGGCCGGCGGCTGGAACTGGCGCCCAATGCCGATCATACCAAAGTAGAAGCGGTATACTACCGGTATAAAAACATAAACGACCTGATGGTCCGTTATGAATATGATGAGCACGATAACCTGGTGCGGGTATTCGATCCTGCCGGTAAAAGCATCGACTTCGAATACGATGCACAAAACAGGGTGGTCAAAAGAACCAACCGCAATCATATCTCCTATTTTTGGGAATACGATGCCGAAGGCCGGGTGATCCATACCGGCGGCGCTAACGGCTTCCAGGAAGGCCGGCTGGAATACTTTCCCAGCCTGGGTTACAACAAAGTACACTACCACAACGGTAAGACCGAGCTCTATTTTTACGACGAAAACGACCTGGTCTATAAAGAAGTAGATGCACTTGGTGGCGAAACCTGGTACCAATATACCCGCTACAACGAACGCAAAATGATTGCCAGTCCGGAAGGCAGGATGACGGGTTACGAATACGACGAACGCGGCAATGTTGTTACCTATTACAACCCGGAAGGCGAGGCTTATACCTATGCTTATAACACCCTCAACCAGATTACGGAACGCATAGAACCCTCGGGCTTTAAAGAAACCTGGACCTATGACGAAGCCGGCCTGTTGCAGGAGCACAACCTCAACGACGAAAACAAAACCACGTACTATTACGAAGCGGGCACAAGACTGCCCGCATCCTGTACCGATACACAGGGTCGCGCGGTAGACTGGCAATACAACGAACTGGGACTCCTGGTCAGCGAACGCGACAGCAGCGGCATTCAGCGTAGCTGGCAATACGATAACTACGGCCGTATGATCCTGTTCAGCCCCGAACCCATGAAGATCATATCCTGGCAACGTGATGATATGGGCCGCGTGGTACGGTATAAAGATATCGGGCAGGACGTGATCAGTCTTGCCTATGATGCTTACGAACTACCGGTTTATGCCTCCGACGGCAAAGAAGAATGGACGCTGGAATATACGCCCATGGGCAGTTTGAGCAAACAGGTACGCCGCAACCTGCGCCGGGTGGGCGATATACAAACCTTGCTGTTCAGCTACGATGCCTACGACAACCTGAGGGCGATCCGCAATGAAAAAGGCGAACACTACACCTTTGTCCGTAATGCAAACGATGAAATTATTGAAGAAAAAGGCTTTGACGGTATCCATAAACAATACATCCGTAACCGCGACGGTTTTATTATAAAGACCCTGCTGCCGGGCGGCAAGCAGGTATACCACGATTACGATCTCTCCGGCAGGCTTACCTATAGCAAATATGACGATGGTTATTGGGAAGCTTTCCGTTATGGCCGCTCCGGGCTACTGGAAAGTGCAGAAAACCCGGCATCTTCAATTGCCTATAAACGAAACGCCCGTGGACAGGTCATCCAGGAAATACAGGGTGAACATACCATCAACTATAGCTATGATGCACTGGGCAACCAGGTAGCGCTTAACAGTTCGCTGGGCGCCAACCAGCAGCAGGAATACAATGCGCTGGGCTTCCAAACCCTGATCCGTGCCGACGTGGGCGGGCAGCAATGGTCGGCAGCCATAAAGCGCGATGTAGAAGGCCGGGAGCTGCACCGAAATATGAGTGGCGGTATTGCGGCTACCTTCGACTACGATCACGAGGGCCGGCCCGTAAGCCAGAAAGTACAGGTGCGCACCGGATCTGCGCTGCATAAGCAATACAGCTGGCACAGCAATAGCAAACTGGCATCCTGCCTGAACCTGCTTACCGGCGGTAAAGTAAACTACAGCTATGACAGCAGCGGCAACCTTGCAGCCGCCTTGTACGACAATAAGGATATAAACTATAAAAACCCGGACGAAACCGGCAACCTGTTCCGTACCCCCAACCGCTCGGACCGGGTATATAGCAAAGGCGGACGCCTGCTAAAAGACGACAGCTGGTATTATCGTTATGATGAAGCAGGCAACCTGGTACATAAAAGCAAAAGGAACATCAATAACCTGGCCCCGGTAAGCGGGCAAGGGCCCACCGGCGAAAATACCCCCAGACAATGGGCCTGGGCGACCACCGACGCCCTGTTCGATAACGGCGAATCGCAGGTGCAACCCTTAGCCGAAGCGCCGCCCGGCGCTCCCGAATGGCATAACGGCGACTGGCTCTACACCTGGAACGATATCGGTACACTGCAATCGGTTAAGGATCCACAGGGGCAAACCACCCGTTTCGAATACGACGCATTGGGGCGGCGCACGGCAAAAATTACGGGCGACACCCTGCACCGTTATATATGGGACGACAATGTATTACTGCACGAGTGGTCTTACCCGCTGCAGGATAGGCCGCAACTGGTAATAGACGAAAACGGTGCGCTCCGTTACAACCACGCAGAACCCATTACGCCCGGCCTCGTTACCTGGATATATGACCAGCAAAGCTTTTCGCCCTGCGCTAAATTAATAGACGGGCAACAGTACAGCATCGTCAACGATTACCTGGGCACACCCGTACAGGCTTTCGACAACCAGGGCAAAAAGGTATGGGAATGCGAATTGGATATTTACGGGAAAGTCCGTAAAATTACAGGCGACCCGGGCTTTATCCCTTTCCGGTACCAGGGACAGTATGAAGACGCGGAGACAGGACTGTATTACAACCGGCACCGGTATTATGACCCGGAAGCAGGCGACTATATTTCGAAAGACCCTGTGGGTTTACTGGGTGGCCTGGCCCTATACGCTTATGTAAAGGATACCAATACCTGGCTGGACATTTTAGGGCTTGCCGGTTCCGGCGGCGCCTACCTGTTCGGGTTCGAAAGCGGTGATATGTATATCGGTAAAGGTAGTGCCGACCGTATGCAACAGTCTATTTCGACCCGAACTAAACAGGTTGGCAACTCGCCCCTCCTCGGCAAAGCGCATGTAGACACCGGCGGCAACAACGAGCTGGGAAAAATGGTGGAGTACAAAGCCATGAAAGACGCCGGGTTTGAACCTGGACGAGCCGGTGTTCCCGATAAATACCTCAATAGTCATATGAGCGGCAAGTCGGCATGGGAAGACCCGAAAAACAAACACCTGCAAACGGAGGCAACAGAATTGGCTAAAAAACTACGCGGCGATTACGAGGCCGATGTAAAAGTAAGAGCAGAAGCAAAAGCAAAAGTAGACTACAAATAAGAACAGCATTATGGAAAAATACCAAGTAGATTATAGCGAAACAGCCCATTTTAAAGGCATAAGAATACAGTTTGAACACCTGGAAGAAGGATTGGATCATGCGCAGCAAAATGGCATTAAAGAGGTATGTGTATGGACCGATGGTGACTGGAGCAAACAGGAGGTAAGCTTCGGTTTCCTGGAGGGCCGTGATTTTATCGAAACCTTCCATTGGCTGGTCCCCATGTCCAAAAAATCGGACATCGATGGTTTAAAATACCTGGCTAAACTCAGGAACCTGCGCTGGAGCGCTGCAGGCGACTTTAATCTCGACCTTGCTATCTTCCCGGTTTTAGAAGAATTGAACATCGGCTACGGGCCCAAAATAAAAGGCTGGGATAGTCTTACCCACCTGAAGCGGCTCCAGGTGGGCGGCCTTAAAACAGAAGACCTGTCCCTGTTGCAGCACGCCGTTAACCTGGAGTACCTGCGGATCATCGGCGGCTCGTTTACCACGATCGCAGGTATCGAAAACTGCAAAAAGCTCAAAACATTGTTCCTGCAAAAATGTACGGCCTTAACAACGCTTCAGCCCACTATTCTCAGCTTGAAAAAACTGGAGCAGCTCAATCTCGAAGGTTGTAAAAAGGTAAATACCGAAGAACAATTAAAAGGAGTGGACATAAAACACATATCGATCATCTAACCTGGTGTCATGCCACAACTAAACCGGGTGTTGCTTGCACCATTGCAAACCCGGTTAGGTATAATGATCCTGGCAATACGGCTTTTACGGATCTAATAAACAATCCGATACCGGTTGCCAGGATCTTATTTTTAAACTGAAGCCCTGTATATGGCAAGCCTGATCAATATACTCATACCCGTAGCAACATTTTACAGCAATATAGAACACCTGGTTAACGGGAGTGGCATGCATTGGTATATAGAAACACTGGAAGACGAGGAGCACACAATCGTAAAAATAGAAAACACGCAGCACCTGCTGCAACACCTCGATGCCCGGTATCACACCCTCTATCTCACATCCGAAGTATTTGACGTGGCCCTGCAGGATAGCTTTTATGACGACGATTACTGTATCCACGCGATAGAGGTACAAGGTGGCAGAACCACCGGAACCGAACTGGAAAACCTGGGACTGCGCATCATTTCCAAAACACCGGATAAACAGGTCAGGAGCTTTTTCAATAAACTGGGCCGGCACCTGAAAAACGACGCAGCTTATGGCATAGGCCTGGAACCTTCGTCCAGCCCACTTTACAGGAATGCCTACTATTGCAGGGAATCCATAAAAGGCAAAAAGTTATGGTTCGATTTTAAAAGAAAAATAACGCCGCTAACGGTAGCGGTAACGTAAAGCAGTAACTCGCAGGACAGCGGAACACCTTCCTCCTGCGCTTCGACCATACCTACTTACTTAACCTGCGCCGCACGGCTGTAAAAATCCTGCTCGTCGAGGTTGGCCTCTACCTCCGCAATGGCCAGCATCAGGTTATGCGTGGTATCGGTAAGCGCCGTAAGGGCCACCCGCATTTTATGCCATACCGGCTCCATCCCGGCTACAATGCCCTTACCCCGGGCGGTCAGTTCCACCAGGCGTTTGCGCTCGTCAGCCTTATCTTTTTTTGAACGTATCCATTTATTCTTTTCGAGCTCCTTCAACAGGCTTATGGTCGAGGGATGCGCATAACCGATCTCCTGCGCCAGCTCCACCACGCTCATAGGCGAGCGGTGCAGCAACGTATAGATCACCGGAAACCATTTCGGTTCAAAGGTTACCCCATGTGCCTCATAGATCCTTTGCCCGTCTTTACGCAGCCGGTCGCTTAAGCGCTGCAGCCGTGTCGATATGGCCAGTACGCCCGAACTGTCGATAGCATTATCATGCATAATTATTTATTTAAGGTGCAGGTGACAGAATACGTCATCGACTTCCATAATGGGAAATGCCGGCGGCAACTCGTGCTTAGCCACAATCGTAAAATCATTCCGTTCATAAAACCGGATCGCCGCCTTCAGCGTATGTACCGTACCGAGATAAAGATCGGTAATACCTGCCGTTTTACAATAGGCGATAAGGTGCTCCAGCAGCCGCGTAGCCAGGCCCAATGTCCTGCCACGGTATTCCTGCTTCACAAACATCTTGCGGATCACACCCTTACCATCGCCTATATCGATCAGGGCAATGGTAGCTACCATCATGCCTTCATCTTCGATACCCCAGAAGCCGCCCCCCGAACCCTGGTATACCGCTTCTATACGTTTCAGGTCCGGCTGGTCTTCCAGCGTTACCGGCACATTATTTTCCTGTTGCTGGATGGGTAATATCAGGTCGATCACTGCCTGGCTGTCGGCATTGGTGATCACCCGGATGGTCAATTCTTTTTCCATTTTCTCGTTATTAAAGTACAAAACTACGTAGTTAACTACGTAAATTCAAAAAATAATTTCCCTTAACATTTACCGGTACGATTAGGCATATGTCCCGGCCTTTAACAGCACAGGTTAGGCCGTTTTGGCGTACCTTAGCACTGTTCTCATTTTTATGCAAAATAACGTTACCGATACCGCACTTATCGATGCCTTTAAAGCAGGCAAATCATCCCATAGCCTGGCCCTGTTCGACCACTTGCTCAACATATGCGGCAGTATAGGCGGCACACGGCTCTACCCTACCAAAACGATGATCGGCATTGGCAAGGGCGACAAGGCAACAGTCTGGATCACACAGATCGGCAAAAACTTTGTGCATATCGTACTCCCTTTCTCCCAGGCTTATACGGACAATCTTTGTTTTCAGAAAATAGCACAGGTACCCGGGCAGCTGCAATACAACCACCACCTGCGTATTTTTAACAACGCGGATCTTAATGAAGAGATCAGGCACTTCCTGCGCCTGGCATTGGATACAACGCCGGCATCCGGTTGAAAGCAGCAGGCTGCAATGCCTGCATGCCTTAGTGCTTAGCTGCCTGCTGCAGCAGTGCGCGGAGCGCTGCTTCCTCATAGACACCATCTTCGGCCGGGTACCGCAACTGGTCCTCATAGCGGCCCGTAGCCTTTGCCATCGACCAGATGATACTTTCGCCGGCGGGCACGGTAGCCGGGTGTTGTCGGTACAACGGATCGCGATAGGCTTCGGCTGCATCGATAAAGATAAAATGCTGCTGTTTTAAGGCAACGATCAGGTCGTCAAGCAACAAAGCATTAAGCAGGTTGTGATGCAGCAGCAATACATGTTTTACCTTACGGCCGGTAAGTGCGGTAGCCAGGCTATCGTAATAATAGCTGCGTTCGAGGATATGACGGATGTAGAAATCGCGGAATACACCGGTATTGGCATTTGGATTGGCAGCCAGCGTATCGCGCAGCAGGCCGTCGATATACCAGTCGGAGGCATCGATCGACACATAGCCGTTGGCATACTGCTGTGTGGCCAGAAAGTCGCGGCAGGAGTCGATCTGCGCACGGCGCTCCCCTTCCTTCAGGTAAGGAAAACGATACAGCCGCGTATAATGCCGGAAAGGCTTTATCAACGAATCGCAACGTAAAAAATCTTCCCGGAAGGTAGCAAGATCCATGCCTGCAGCGCCAAAGTTCCTATGGCTCCAGGAATGATGGGCAAGACTATGCCCTGCCCCGTCCCAGCTTTGCAGCAATTGCGCCCCATCTTCCGTATTTACTCTTTTACCGCATACAAACAGGATGCTCTGCAACTTATGTTTATGCAACGTTTGCAGGATATGTGCATTGCGCTGCTGCCAGCTCAGTACCGGGCTGACGGTCGTTTGCGGATCGTCGAAACTCAGGGACAGGTACACCTGCCCGTAACCCGCAGCAGGAGCCAAACAGAGCAGTATGATGATCACCGTCGTTATCCATCGGATCATGTGTCGAAAATTGAAGCAGGCTCCCGGGCCGGCATGTACCGGGTTGGCTGCGGTGGTAAAAATGCAAATGTAAGCGCTTCTGCCGCAGGAAACACAAGACCGGCCCAGCTTTTCGACCGCTTAAAAAGCTACCGGCTCCAGGAATTCGATCACTTCACCATTCGGACTATACACCAGTGCGTTGCGTACCTTAATGGCCGGTTCACCCAGTTCGAGCGCCATAGGTTCGATACAAGGTGTGGCGCCATAGGCAATAGCCCGGTGGAAGGCTGCGGCCGCATCGCCGGTACCGAGACAGATATGCAACAGGGCCGTCTGCGTCAAAGGCTCACCCGGCAGGCGTTTGCGCCCCTGTGTCGCGATATCCGCTGCTTCGTCGTACAATTCGATATAACTAAGCCCGTCGGCAGCGCGGAGCATGGCGGCCTGTTTGAGGTTAAAGGCCGGCAAAGACCAGGAGTGGCTTAAACTAAAACCCAAGGCCTGCGTGTAAAAAGCGAGCGTAGCTTCGAAATCAGTAGCCCGTATGGCAATATGATGAATGCCGGTGATGCCGTGTTTATTTTGCGTTGTCATAAGATTGGCGGAATTTTACCCGCAAATGTAGCAGCGCAACGCGGCATAGCGATGCGCTTACAAAATTGTGCGCTGATGAGAAAGACGACATCGACCAATTATGAAAACCAGCAACAGCTCGAGGAATACTGCGACGCGGCCTATGCCCTGCATTGTATCAGCGGCCGCTGGAAATTAAGCCTGCTGGTGCAATTACAACAATCCGACCTGCGCTTTTCAGAACTCAGACAGGCATTGCCGCTGATTACCGAACGCATACTGAGCCTGCAACTTAAGGAACTGGAAACAGCGGGATTAATCAGCAAACAAACCGGTACAACAGCCGGCAAGAACGGGGCTATGGCCTATACCCTATCGCCGGGCGGCAAAGCGCTGGCGCCGGTCATCAAAGCTCTGGCCAACTGGGGCGGCGCCTACAAACCTTTACCGGCAATGGTTTAAGCGGATTATGCAGGCTCTACATGGATCATCACATCCACGTACGAAGGCGCATCCTTCTGGATATTGGCTTTAACGGCATGGGCAATATCGTGCCCTTCCCTTACCGACAGGTCGCCCTTTACCCGGATGTGCAGATCGGCATGATTAAAAGTGCCCATTTTACGGGTATGGCATTTCTCCACATTTACCACCCCTTCGGTTGCGGCCGCCAGGTCGAATATTTTCCGGTTCAGTTCGGGGTTCATGTCCTCATCCAGCAGTTCGCCTACCGCCGGGCGGAATATCTTGTAAGCATTATAGGCAATAACAACCGCAGCCAGCACTGCAGCCCAATCATCGGCCATTTCATATCCTTTCCCGCCAATCAGGCCTATCGTAATACCGATAAATGCAGCGCCGGAGGTAATGGCATCACTGCGATGATGAGAGGCATCGGCTTTTACAGCACCGCTTTCGATCTCCTTACCCGTTTTTAACACGAAACGGTACAGCAGTTCTTTTACCAATACCACCACGGCAAGAATAATGAGGGTAAACGGCGCAGGCGTTTCATGCGGGGTCCGTATCTTATCGATGCTTTCGATCACGATAATAACGGCCGCTACCAGCATAGCCAGCGCAATGCCCACCGACACCAGCGCTTCGGCTTTTCCATGACCATAAGGATGCTCGTCGTCGGCCGGTTTTGCAGCCCAGCGCAGGCCCAGCCACAACATGGCCGACGAAAATATATCGGCCGTAGATTCGATGGCATCCGCAATAAGCGCATAAGAGTGACCCAGTATACCGCCTATACCTTTAAGCAAGGCGAGCAGGGTACTGCATATAATACCGATCAATGTGGTCTTTAAACCCTTGTGCCCCGTAGCGGGAGCTGCCGTTTGATGTTCCATCCTGGTTTGCGGGAATTGCTGTTAAAGGGCTTAGGAAAAGGAGTCGCTTTTGCCGTTCCGGGCAGAACTGCAAAAAACGCTGTAAAGGTATTGGTTTTCGGAAAGGAAGCAGGGGCTTTATCCTGTTTTTTACAAAAAAGTAGCAGGGAGATAACCTGAGGGAATACAACAAACCGCATAATGTATTTACCGGCATGCATGTTGATACGGGTAATTTTGCGCCGCTGTCGACACCGTAACAGAACGGCTATAAAAACGGGGAGGTACTTCTTATGCAGCACTACCAACTGCTCCGAAGTACCTGAACGTCACGCATTCCCAGGCTGCGTCCCATATCCCCTTTTTATAAGGCTAGCCGGCAGGCGCCGGTTTTGCTGATTATCTGGTTGCTTTGTTTGTCAACACAAAAATAATAATTAATCTTTAAACAAACAAATATTTGTATAAATACAGATATTTTATTTTTCTCTCTTTGTAAGGTGAATAAATTATTCGGGGAACGAAAGAGAAAAATCGGGCAACGCATACGCAAGCTGAGAACTTCTCTTAACCTTACCCAGAAAGAGCTTGCGGAGCAGATCTTCGTCTCGGTCGGAACCATCAGGGCGATCGAGACCGGCGAAGGTTTTACCGGTGATTATCTGCTGGCCATTGCTCATTTTTTTGGCATGGAGTTAGCCGAACTCGTGGACTACTATGCCGAGATACCCGACGTGAGCCAGCTCCGGGAGCATATGGCCGCCTATCACCTCTACTACCAATCCGAGATCGACGAAAAGCTCTTGCACCACGCCCCCCGGCTCAAACAACTGGTACAAACGCGCCTGAGCCGGTCCTTATTCCTGCAGGAACCGCGCAGGGTATCGGAGATCATGCGGTATATCGAAGCCCAATACAATCTCCGTTTCACCAGTTCGGCCCTAAGCCAGGCCCTGATCAACGCGGTAAATGCAGGCATTTTGCAGCGCAGCAAAACAGGCTTTAAAAACTACGGTTACCAATCCCTCCTTCCTCCCGAAACCACTACCTGAGCATGCAGATTTCATGTATTCAAAAATACTACTACATCTCCATATAATCAAATATTTAGTAAAATACAGACATTCCTTTTTTCTCTTTTTGCGATTGTGAATCGCTTCGTGGAAAAACGTAAAAAGCAGATCGGCATGCGCATACGCATGCTGCGAGAGTCGTTGAGCCTTACGCAAAAACAAATGGCCGAACAGGTCAAGGTTTCTATCGGCACCATCCGCGCCATCGAAACGGGTGATGGCTTCACCGGCGATTACCTGCTTGGTATCGCCCATTTTTTCGGCATGGAGCTTTCGGAACTGGTCGACTATATGGCCGAGATTCCCGATGAACTGGAGCTGCGCGAACGTATGGAAACCTACCATACCGCCTACCAAAGCAATATCGACGACCTGCTGCATGCACCACCCCATCTCAAACACCTGATTACCTCACGGTTAGCTAAATCCGAGTTTATGGAGGAGCCGCGCAGGGTAAAGGATATCATGAAGTATATCCGCTTCCAGTACGACCTCAGGTACACCAGCTCGGCACTGAGCCAGGCGCTTATCAATGCCGTAAAAGCGGGTATACTGCAACGGGTAAAAGTAGGATTCAAAAATTATGGCTACCAGGTGGTTGCGAAAGCGATGCCGGAGCCACCGCCGGAAGAGCTGCCATAAATAAAACCGGGATTTACGGTGAATAATAAGCTCCCGGCGTCCCGCTACGATGGGTGTATATTTTGTGCAGCCTAGCCGCAGGTATATTTTGAGCGGTCAGCTTACAGTCCGGCTGCATGTCCGCAGCAAGAAAAATAAAATTTCATTACTGTTTATGTAACCTGGTGCCGGCAGTAGCCGATAATGCCATACAATAAGCCGCAGGGCTTAGGACTCCAGCATAAAATCCAGGATCTCTTTCTCTTCCCCGTTCAGGATAATAGCCAGCCGGTGCAGGCCGGGGTGATACCTGCGTGTAGTGATCGGCTCAAAGCTTTGCCTGCGCTCGATCAGCGCCGTTTCACCAGCCTGGTAGGTTCGTTCGCTGATCTTAAATACCTTACGGTTCAGGCTGCCGTTCTGTTTGCGGTAGTATACCGCGTATTCCAGCCGTATCGTTTGTGCCACCTTGCTTTTATTATTTACCGAAAAGGTAAAATGTAATTTATTGCCGGTTTTTACCGCAGGAGTAAGTATCGTAAAGCCGCTCAGCCCCGCATGCAGGCCGCTCAGCCCGTAATGTTCGAGGATAGCGCTATGCCCCTGTTTGAGCAGGGTGCGGCTGCCGTGTTTTATAAGCGCATCGGTCTCGCGGCTTATCCCTTTCCATTTTGCGGCAATGGCGATCACGGTGTCGGGATTATCCTTGGCAATATCATTAAGGTTATTGGCCACACTGCGCCGTACAAATTCGGCCGGGTCGTTTTTCAGATTTTCCAGTATGGGCAATACCGGCTGCGGGTCTTTTTTAAGGGCGGGCAATGCCATAGCCCAGGGCAGGCGCGGCCTGCAGCCCTCTGAGGAAAGACGGCGCACCTGGTCGTGCTTATGCTGCGACCATACCAGCATCTGTGCCATCATCGCATCGGGATAACGGATAATAAAAGGACGAACGGCAAATTCGCAGGTAATAAACTGCGTGATATATTCGAAGGCTTTGACCGATTCTTTATAGTCGTCGCCCCCATAAGTTTCGATATAATCGGGCAGGAACATGAATTCCAGCATCTGGTCGCGGAAGCCGTCCCGGCGCAACTGGTCGATGAGGCGCTTCATCAGTGCAGCAGTGCCTTTAAAGGCGCCCGGCATAAACCTGCGCAATGCCTGCGTGGTATGCCTCATCCGCTCTTTCAGTTCCATCGATTCGAAACCTTTGCTGAGCACCGCTTCCAGGAACACCGGCTTGGAAAAGCCGGGCAGCGATACCGCAAGGCTGTCGGCGAGCCGGTTATAAAATACAGGGGAATAAATATCTTTAAGCAGGCTTGCCATAAAATGAGGGGTCCGGGTTATACAGGGGAAAAGGTACGGGGCTATTTGCGTTTACCACCGGCCACGAAATGTTCGCGCCAATAGTCATCTTCCAGGTTACCTATGATTACACCGGTACCGGTGCCGGAGTGGACAAAGAAATTGTTCATCAGGTATACGCCGACATGCGATATGCGGCCCCGGCCATCGTTAAAGAATACCAGGTCGCCTTCTTCCAGCTTGCGGATTTTCTTTATACGCTTGCTCGACTCGTACTGCTGCCGTGCCGTGCGGGGCAGGTTGCTTTTAAATACCTTGGTGTACAATTGCACGGTAAAGCCCGAACAATCGATACCCGAACGGGTATTGCCCCCATAGCGGTAAGGCGTGCCATACCACTCGTCGATAAAATAATACAGGGGCGTATTGTCCAGGTCGCCGGGCGAAGCCTGGAGCCGGGAGGCATATTTTTTCTGCAGCGCCTTTTCGGACAAGGGCTGGTACGACCTGCCCGGCGTTTCTGTATTATGCCGTGCTGTTTTGCGGGACGCCCCGCAGCTGATCAGTAAACAGGAAAGTGCTGCAGCCAGCAGCAGATTGCTCAGTAAAGATTTCACAAGAACGAGGATATGCTGCAAAAATAGCCAATCCGGGGCATATACGGCGCCTGCTTTACAAACCGTAAAGAAGCCTGTACCTTTGCAGCATGGATTATTTCAAAAAGCAGCTGGAATTGCTCGGAACGGAACGTGAAGAAGACCGCCAAAGTTATCTTAAACTTACACAAAGCAGTTCGGCTGCACAACGCAGGGCCAATGGCCTTTGCTGGTACCCGGTAGCCATAAGGGGTACCGAACCGGCCAAAGGCGACTACCTGGTCGTTGAGCTCGAACGCACTACACATACCGATATCGCGCACCAGTTACGCTTCGGCGCATCGGCCGTATTATTTTCCAACCACGATCCGCAACAGGACCGCATAGAAGGCGTAGTAAGCTACCAGGGCGGCAACCGCCTTAAGCTTAGCCTGCGTACCGAAGAACTGCCCGACTGGGCCAGGGATGGCAAACTGGGTGTGGATGTGCTGTTTGACGAAAACAGCTATGAAGAAATGCAACAGGCCCTGAAGCTGGCCGCAAAGCCCGATGCAGAAAAGGAATATAAACTGGTACCCGTACTGACCGGCAACCGGGCGCCCACTTTCGATACCACGCTTGCACCCATAGCTACCCGCGGCCTCAACTCCTCGCAGCAGGAAGCCGTACAGAAAATAGTAGCGGCCAACGACCTGGCCATCGTGCATGGTCCGCCGGGCACCGGTAAGACCACGACATTGGTACAGGCCATAAAAGCGCTGTGGCAACAGGACCATAAACAAATACTGGTCGTAGCACCCAGCAATACCGCGGTGGACCTGCTGAGCGAGAAGCTGGCCGACGAAGGCCTGAACGTACTGCGCGTAGGCAACCCGGCCAGGGTATCGGAAAAGCTGATGTCGCTGACGCTCGACCATAAGATGACGGCGCATAGCCATATGAAAGAGATCCGCAACCTGAAGAAACAGGCCAATGCCTACCGGGATATGGCGCACAAATACAAAAGGAACTTTGGCAAGGCAGAAAGAGAACAGCGCAAAGCCTTGTTCGACGAGGCCCACAAGATCCTGAAAGAAGTAGGCAATACGGAACAATACATTATCGACGACCTGCTCGCCAGGGCGCAGGTAATTACCGCTACGCTCGTAGGCGCCAACCACTACACCGTACGCCACCTGAAGTACCATACCGTAGTGATCGACGAGGCCGGGCAGGCGCTCGAACCCGCATGCTGGATACCCGCGCTTAAAGCGCAGAAGCTGGTATTGGCCGGCGACCATTGCCAGTTGCCGCCCACCATTAAATCGCAGGAGGCAGCCCGCAACGGCTTCAGCACTACCCTGCTCGAAAAGTGTGTGCAGTATTATCCCGAAGCCGTAAGCCTGCTGCAGGAGCAATACCGCATGCACGAAACCATTATGGGTTATCCGTCGGCTACTTTTTATGAAAATAAGCTACAGGCCAATGTTGCCGTGGCACAGCATAGCCTTGCCGGGCAAGAGCCACCGCTGGCCTTTGTAGATACCGCCGGTTGCGGTTATGATGAAAAACAGGAAGGCACCAGCACCACCAATCCCGAAGAGGCGGCATTCCTGCTGCGGCACCTGGCCCTGCTCGCAGGCAACCTGGCGCCGCATTATACACCGGAGACTTTTCCGTCGGTAGCCATTATCGCACCCTATAAAGAACAGATACGCGTACTGAAGGAGCAACTGGAACATGTACCCGCGTTACAACCTTACCTGGCCCGCATCTCCGTCAATACTGTGGACAGCTTCCAGGGCCAGGAGCGCGATATCGTTTATATCAGTATGACGCGCAGCAATACGGACGGCATTATCGGGTTCCTCTCTGACATCAGGCGTATGAACGTGGCCATGACCCGTGCCAGGAAAAAACTGGTGATAGTAGGCGACAGCGCCACGCTTTGCCAGCACCCGTTCTATGCCGGGTTTATGCAATATACCGAGGCGCAAAACGCCTACCAGAGCGCCTGGGAGTATGCCGACCTTTAAGTTGTGCGGATCGTAGCGCGGATGTAGGGCGCCAGCCCGGCTTCCGGGGCATTGCCCTTTTCGAGTTGCGCTGCGATGCGTTCCCGTTCGGTTATGCTTTTGTTCTGGCTGAGCTTTTGTTTGGCCTGCAGCTCCGTCACTTCCAGTTCGAAAGCCACAATGCCTTGCAGCATGCCTTGTTTATACCGGTCCGGTAAGGTTTGCCAGGTGGCCAGGTAAGCCGGTTCGTAACACAGGATAAGCTGTTCCATGGCCTGCATTTTTGCCTCCGGCCCGTCCAGGATCTTTGCCTTTCCATAAGCATGCACGGCTATATAATCCCAGGTGGGCACACTTTCCCGCTTGTCGTAATGCGTGGGCGAAATGTAGGCATGAGGTTCGGTAAACATCACCAGCGAGGTATGCGCCGCAATATGCGCTGCATGTTCATTGCCTGCGGCAAAATGAGCACTCAGCACGAGTACGCCTTCCCGTTCTGCAATTGCGAAAGGAAGCTGGGTAGCCAGGGGGAGTCCGTCTACAGCCGTAACCAGCGTGGCAAAGCTATACCGTTTCATAAACGCGATCTGCTCTGCCCTGTTTTCAAACCGGAAGGCGTGGGGTACAAACATAGATACAAGTTTAAATTTCAGGATACCGGTTAACGGTCATTACCCTGTAAACCCGCAGGTAATGCGGGTTTGCGGCGTGCAAACCTGCGGGAACCGGCCACGCAGATCATCACCCCGAGGGTAATACCCAACATACTTATGCTTACATCTTCGTGCAGCAACACCGCCGCCAGCGCCAGGCCGAAGAGCGGTTGCAACAGTTGCAGCTGGCCTACTGCGGCAATACCACCCTGGGCCAGCCCGCGATACCAGAAGATAAAGCCCACGAACATACTGAACACCCCTACATAAGCCAGGCTGGTCCAGGCCGCCGGGCTTACCGCGGCCATCGTCATCGGAGCGGGCCAGTACCACAACAGCAATGCCAGCATTACCGGCAGCGACAATACCAGGGCCCAGGATATAACCTGCCAGCCCCCCATAGTACGCGAAAGCAGGGCGCCTTCGGCATAAGCCAGGCCACACACCAATACGGCGAGTAACATGAGCAGGTCGCCGACCGGGTTGCCCGACAGGCCGTCGGCCGCCGCATAACCCGCTACCAGCAGGCTACCCGCTACCGAAAAGACCCAGAATACGGCCCCCGGCCGCTCGCCGCCGCGCATAACGCCGAATACGGCTGTAGATAAGGGCAACAGCCCCAGGAATACGATGGCATGCGCCGAAGTGATGTATTGCAATGCCCATGCCGACAACAAAGGAAACCCGATAACACCGCCTACCGCCACGAGGAACAGCGGCAATAGCTGTTGCCGGGCCGGTCGCTTTTCCTTAAACCGCCAAAGCATAACCAATGCCAGCAGGCCTGCAATGACCGCACGGCCCGCGGTAAGAAACAAGGGATCCATTTCCTTTACCGCGATCCGGGTTGCCGGCAGCGATCCGCTGAAGATCAGTACCCCGATAAAACCATTCAGCCAGCCGCCGGTACTATGCTCCTGCGTTTTTATTCCGCTCATTTTTTTCCTGTTTGAAACACAAAATTATTCTTCCCGCAGCAATGTATACAGTACCAGTTTTGTATTTTTAAATGGATACAGTTAAGTTTGCAGGATGAGCAAAGGTTTTTTATACCGCGAAATAGCAGATGGTATTGCGGGCCAGATCCGGAGTGGCGTATTGAAGGCCGGCGATAAGCTGCCCTCCGTACGTACCTTATGTATCGAGCACGGCATCAGTATGAATACGGCCAAGCGGGTATTCTGGGAACTGGAAGCCCAGTCGCTGATCGCCTCCAAGCCGCAATCCGGCTTCTTCGTAAGCCGGCTGCAGCGGTATAAACTGCCGCTGGCCGAGGTAAGCCGTCCTTCGCTGATCGCTAACGATAAAGAACCCGACGAGCTGATCTCGAGGGTATATGCCAATATCGGGCGCAACGATCTTACCCTCTTTTCAGTAGGCATACCCTCGGGCAACCTGTTGCCCCTGGCCAAGCTTAAAAAGGAGATCCTGCAGGCGACCCGAGAGCTGCAGCAAGGCGGCGCCGAGTACGAACCGCCACAAGGCAATATAAAACTGCGGCGCATGGTAGCCGCCCGCTCGCTGGCCTGGGAGGGCGACCTGCACGAAGACGACCTGGTAACCACCAGCGGCGGTATGAATGCGCTGTCGCTTTGCCTGATGGCGCTGGGCAAACCCGGCGACACTATCGCGATCGAAAGTCCCTGTTATCCCGGTGTATTCCAGCTGGCCCTGAGCCTGGGGCTGAAGGTGATCGAACTGCCCACACACCCCGTTACCGGTATCACGATTGAGGGGCTCAAAAAAGTATTGCACAAGATCGACCTTTGCCTGCTGATCCCTAATTTCAATACGCCCCTGGGCAGTTGTATGCCCGACGAACATAAAGAGGAAGTAGTGCGTTTGCTGGCCGAACGCAACATTCCCCTGATCGAAGACGATATTTACGGCGACCTGTTTTTCGGCACACAGCGGCCCCGCTGCTGCAAATCGTTCGATACCGAAGGCAATGTGCTCTGGTGCAGTTCGGTATCCAAAACCCTGGCGCCGGGCTACCGGGTGGGCTGGATCGCACCGGGCAGGCATAAAGAAAAATTGCTGAAGCTGAAACTCGTGCATGCCTTATCCTCTACTTCGGTGGTACACGAAGCCGTGGGCAATTTCCTGAAGACCGGCCGTTACGATCATCATATCCAGCAACTGCGCCGTACCCTACAAACCAATTACCAGCATTATACCGATGCCATAGCCGCTTACTTTCCCGAAGGCACCCGCACCAGCAGGCCGCAGGGCGGCCTGGCCCTGTGGATCGCATTTGATAAAAAGATCGATACCAGGGAACTCTACGACCTGGCCATCCGGAAACATATCAGTATTGCCCCCGGGCGTATGTTTACCCTGCAGAACCAGTTCGAAAACTGTATGCGCCTTTGCATAGGCCTGCCCTGGTCCGACGAACTGAAGTTTAAACTCAAACAGGTAGGCGACCTGGCCAAAATGCTTTAAAGCAAATTATTATACCGGTAGCGGGTAACGGATACCGGTATAATACCACGCGTTTCAATCCGGTACAATACACGTTTGATTTGCGGCTAAACACTTGATTAGAAAAGTAGTATAGACAAGACGAATATACTTAACCGGCAGAAGTTCAGAAAGGCCTGTTTATTCTGAATGGTTTTTCCTTATATTTGGACACCAAACTTTACTCGTAAACCAAGACCAACAATTTAAATAGTACCTGAAACCCGCGACCCGCGGCCTTCTGTATTATTTTTATTTCAAAGCAGAACACCACCGAATTTGAAAGCAACCGTTTGTACCTTATTCCTTTTATTGCACTTTTGGGTAGCAGGCGCACAACAGCACTATGAGATCAGGGGCAATGTAAAGGACACCGTAAACTATATTACTACACAATATACTTCGGTAGCCCTGGTCCAATCCCGGGACTCCGTGCTGAAAGCATTTACCCGTACCGACGAGGAGGGCGCCTTTGTACTGCCCGCCACAGCGCCCGGCGACTATATCCTGATCATATCCCACCCTTCGTTTGCAGAGTATACCGAGGTGGTAAAGGTAGATAAGCCTGTGATAGACCTGGGCAGCCTCTATCTTTTTTCCAAAACCCACCTGCTTAACGAAGTAGCGATATACGACCGCCATGCCATAACCATTAAAGGCGATACGACCGAATATGCGGCAGATAGTTTTAAGGTAAGGGCTTATGCGAATGTGGATGAGTTGCTGAAAAAACTGCCCGGTATCGAAGTAGACCGCAAGGGCAATATCAGGGCGCAGGGAGAGAATGTACGCAAAATGCTCGTGGACGGCGACGAATTTTTTACCGACGACCCGGCGGTAGTAGCACAGATGTTGCGTGCCAGCGCGGTAGATAAGGTGCAGGTGTTTAATAAAAAAACAGCGCAATCCGAGTTTACCGGTATAGACGATGGCAAGAAAATAAAAACGATCAACCTGGTATTGAAAGAAGATGCCAAACAGGGCTACTTCGGTAAGATACAGGCTGGTGGCGGTCTTCCCGACTACTTCGACAATGCCGCCGTGCTGAACTCGTTTAAGAAAAAGAGAAAACTGGCCGCCTTCGGCAATATGAATAACATCAGCTCATCGGGCGGAGCGGACTATAACACCTCATCGAACAACAACAGCAGTGCGCAACGCGGCGGCGGCGAAGGCCTGCCCAAAAACTGGGCTACCGGTGCGCACTACGACAATAAGTGGTTCCGCAACGATGCCTTTGGTGCATCGGCCGACTACCGCATGGGGAAAAATATAATGGAAGGCAACAGTTCTACGCAGACCAAATACATCCTGCCGGATACCCAGTACCTGAACCGGCAGGTAAGCAGTACCTTCAGCAATAACCTCCGGCACAATATTAACTTTAACAGCGAGATCAAAATCGACTCGAGCTCTACGCTTAAGATTGCCGTTAACGCGGGTAAAAGCAAATCGGAACAACGTACCCGTAACGAAGCCTCTACGGTGACCCTGTCTGAGAAGCGGATCAATGCGCAGATACAGGACCAGACCAATAACAGCGAGGCATCCAATGCGGTTACCGACATCTTCTACGGTAAAAGGCTGGGCAAACCGGGTCGTACCATATCCCTCAACCTGCGCAACGACTACAACGACGGCACGGCAACAGGTTTTGTAAGATCCATAAACGAATACAGTATTTCCCAAACCGGCGATACGCTGAACCAGCGCAAGCTCAATGACTCCAAAAAGAATACGACCCTGGCCAAGGCATCGTATACCCAGCCGCTCAGTAAGAGTACCTTCCTGGAATTCAACTACGAGTTTAACTACAATACCAATGCCTCCCGGCAGCTGTCGTTCGATATACCCGCCGGCGACAACAACACGACCGGTGTGCTGAACAAGGCTTACAGCAGCGACTACAAGGTAAATATTATGATGAATACCCTGGGTGGCAGCTTTAAACTGAACAAGAAGAAGATGAATTTTATGGCCGGCGCAGCCATAGCCCAGACCGATTACCGGCAACAGGATTACCTGGGCACGCGTAACATGAACCAATCTTATTTCAACTTTTTCCCCTCGGCTATGTTCCAGGTACGGCCGGGCAACAATCGTAATATCCTGGTCAACTATAACGGGCAGAGCGCCCAACCCAGCCTGGAGCAATTGCAGCCGCTGGTACAGAATACCGACCCCTTCAATATTTCGATCGGTAACCCCGACCTGAAACAGGAATTCCGGCATATGCTCGGCATCAACTACAACAGCTATAATATCAAAAACGGCAGTTATACCTTTGCCAATGGTAATTTTGCCCTCACGCAGAACGCTATAACCCAGACCGAAACCGTAGATGACGAGGGGCGCCGCGTATACCAGTATACCAATGTAAACGGCAACTATAACGGCGGCCTGTACGCCGGTTACGGGTTTAAGATCAAGCCCATCAACCTGACCTCCAATGTAAGGGCTGGGGCCAGTTATACCCACAATACCAATTACATCAACCAGGAGTTGAATGCCAACACTTCGCAAAATTATTCACTCGACCTGTCGTTCAACTATGTAAAGGATACCCTGCTCGATTTCAGTTATTCCGCCACATCGACCTATAACATCAACAACAGTTCGATCCGGCGGGACGTAAGCAATAACTTCTGGTCGGTACAGCAGGAAGCCGATGTGTCGATAACACTACCCTGGGATTTCCGCTTCTCGACCTCGGCCCAATGGCAGCTGCGACCCAAGATCGACGAAAACGACAAGAACAACAGCCTGGTACGCTGGAACGCAGCGATCAGCAAATCGTTCCTCAAGGACCGTTCCCTGGTGGCAAGCTGCGCCGTAAACGACATCCTGAACCAGAATGTAGGTTTTAGCCGTACGGCATTCAACAACTATATTACCGACCGCACCTTCCTGACGATAAAGCGTTATTTCCTGTTTACCCTTACCTGGAACTTTACCCATACGCGTTCGTCGGAGCCTAAAAACAGCGATCCCCAATAAACCGAAATGACCCGACCCCTATTACGATATACGAGCCTGCTGTTATTGCTCTATGCGCTGTATGCCTCGCCGGCAGCAGCACAGATGATTGTCAATGGTACCATAAAATTTGAACGCAAAACCAACCTGCACCAGCAGGTGCGCGTAGAGCAAGGCAATAGTGCAGCGCAAATGCCCGGCCGGCAGTCGCTGCTCAACAACATTCCGCAATACAATATCGCGTATTTCAACTATCATTTTACAGCTAAAGAAAGTAAGTATGCCTTCGAGAAAAAAGATGCGGTAAACTACGATCCCTACAATATGACCGGTCTTGCAGCGAAAGAGAATATCGTTTATTCGAATTTCATTACGAAAAAGACCGTATCCAAAAAACTGGCTTATGATACCGATTACCTGGTAGCAGACTCGATGAAACAATATACCTGGAAAATATCGGATGAAGTAAGGACCATAGCCGGTTACCTGTGCCGCAAGGCGACCACACAGATCAACGATTCGGTGGTCGTGGTAGCATTCTACAGCACACAGATCATGGTGAGCGGCGGACCGGAATCGTTCAATGGCCTACCCGGCCTGATCCTGGGCATTGCGATACCCCGCCTCTATACCACCTGGTTTGCCACCTCGGTGGAGATACTGCAGCAAGGCGAGATACAACCACCCGATAAGGGACGCCGTGTAGACAATGCAGGTTTTCGCAAAGTGTTTCTCGACAATACACCTGCGATGAATAAAAATGCCACCATGCAAAGCTGGTGGATGAGCCTGTAAACACCTCAGTCCCCGTGTCCGGGAGTACCGGACCGACCAAGATATAGTTATACCGGATAAAGCTGAAGATAAAACAAAGCGGGCTGCCTCGAGGCAGCCCGCTTTTCATAACGTAAGTCCCCTGCTTAGAAGATCAGTACTACGACATTACCGCCGCCGCTGGAGAAGGTAACCGCGTAGGAGCTGTTGTTGTAACAGGCCGGGGCATAGGTCCCGCTGTTATAGGTCGTGGTCAGGTTGGGCAGGTTGCCTACTACGAACACAGGTCCGCCCGTAATATAACCCTTGGCTGCCCGTGCTTCGCAGGAAGCCAGGGTACCTGCACCCCAAAAATTAGCGCCGGGTAAAAAGGATGGGTTTGCAAAATTGGAGACACCGGGCGGGATAATCACGCCATTGGCATTAAAGGAGCCACCCAGGCTGTTGGTGCCGTCTATATTTACATTGAAACTACAATTGGTCATGTTCTGGAACATAACATAACCGGCGTTGGCAGACATAAAGCTACCGGCGCAAAGGCATGCGGCAAGGAGTAATTTTTTCATAAGGTGTTTTGTGTTTGGTGAAAAAAAAATTATTGAGGACCGGTACGGTTAAGCGGGCCACGACATAGACCAGCCGCTGGCGCGCAGGCGCACCGGTTTATCTGTTTGTTTAGTTGATCAGCACCACAACGTCGCCGTTGCCATTGTTCGCAAAAGAAACGACATAGGCCGTATTGTTATAACAGGCCGGGTAATAACTATTGGAGGCGCTGTTGTAACTGGTGGGCAATGTGGGATACAAGGGACTGATGCCGACTACGAAAGAATAAGGTCCGCCTACATCGTAACCTTTAATGGCCTCGCCATGCCCGGAAACCAGGCTGCCCGTACCAAACTGCACCACACCCGGCAACTGGGAAGGATTGAAAAAATAGGTATTTCCGGGGGGAATAATGACATTGTTCGCTGCAAAGCGCCCGGTAGTACCAATAGCGCCGTCAACATTAAAATTGAAGTCGCAATTGGTCATGTTGAAGAAGTAAATGTAACTGGCATTGGCCGTCATAAAACTGCCGATCCCCAGGAGTGCTGCAAGGAGTGTTTTTTTCATAGGTCTGTGTTGGTTTGCGTTTGGTTTGTGTTTTTCATTTTAAGGGTAAAATGCTCCTGTTTACAGAGCACGATACGGCAGTGCCAAGCGGCACAGCAGTGCCGGATGGCTGAAGACTTTAATTGATGAGTACAACCACGTCTAAAGTAAGATTAGGTAAAAAGCTGGCTACGAAAGCGGTGTTACCATAGCAGGCCGGGTAATGGCTATTGGAAGCGCTGTTATAGGTAGTGGACATAGTCGGGTAGCTCGGGCTTACACCGATAACGAACGACGGACCACCGACATCATAACCTTTAACCAGCTCTACATGACCCGAAGCCAGGCTACCGGTACCGGATTGCGATACGCCGGGCAAAAAGCTGGGATCGTTAAAAATGGTAGTGCCCGGGGGTATCACCACATTGTTGGCGCCAAAGGCGCCCGTGGTACCGATCGCACCGTTGATATTAAAGACGAAATCACAACCAGTCATGTTGTAAAAACGAAGGTAAGCGGCCTGGGTAGTCATAAAACTACCGGCGCACAGCAGTGCGGCGAGGAAAGTTTTTTTCATGCGTGTTATTTTTTTGTATGGTGAAAAATGAATCCTGATTTTTAAGCATATCAAAAATGACAAACGTTAAGCTGGCCCCGGTTCAACCGGCAAACGGTTCCGGAGGCATATGTAAAAGAGCGGGCGCTGCGATCCCGGGCAGGCAATCAATAACCACGATCAGGGTATTATTTACTCAACCGGTTAACTGTCACAGAAATAAGTGCAGAGCAACTCAAATATAATCATTCATAACATAAAAAGGAAGCCTTTGCAACGGATCCCGGTTGGCCAACAGGGCATACATAAAATGCATAGATACCCTGAACCTTTACAGGCAAGGGTTTCCCGGGAAGGGGTTTTGTAAAAAAATGATATATTATGTGCTAATTGACCTGCACCGATTGTTTTACCATCTGGCGCAGTTCGCGGAGTAGTTTTTCGCCGACCTTCTGCACCTGGAACTGGCCGTTGCCGATATAATAGTTGCGCAACTGTTTAGAACAGGTCTCCGGCAATTCCTCGCAGGATTTAAGACAGGCAAGATGTAGGGATACGTAATTGGTACGCATTTGTACCGCGGCGAAAAGGCGTGGGGCTACACCCGGCCGGCCGAAGAATTCGAGATAATAACAGTCCTCCTGGTCCACGAGGATATTCATCAGGTTTTCATAAGGCTGGAGAATAGACTTCAGGGCATGAAACACTTTAATATTGGCCGGGGTACTGTACATTAATAACAAGTTTCGCAGCGAAGATATATTTTATGTAATAAACAATTCATAATTGATGGCTGAGCGGCTGCAAATTAGGAAGAATTTAGTAAAAAAGTTAAACTGTGTACAATGTTTAACCCGGGTTGCGTCTTGTCGGGCAAGGTATTTTAACAACCTTAGCCTGCTGAAAAATAAATGTTTATATAAATACAAGACAAAGACATAATGCTGCCCTGTGTCCTAAAAAAGGCCCGCCGGCATCCGATCCTGCCTTTAAAGGTAGGAAAAGAAACGCCTGCGGGCCGGGTATTTTTCAGAAACGCATCTTCTGGATCCGGACTGCATTAAGTATGGCGAGCAGCGCAACGCCCACATCGGCAAACACGGCTTCCCACATGGTGGCCAGCCCGCCGGCGCCCAGGGCCAGTACGGCAACTTTTACGGCAAAGGCCAGTATTATGTTTTGCAATACCACGCGCCGTGTAGCTTTACCGATCTTAATCGCCGTAGCGATCTTAGAAGGCTGATCGGTCTGGATCACGACATCGGCCGTTTCAATGGCGGCATCGCTGCCCATAGCGCCCATAGCGATACCTATATCGCTCAAAGCCAGTACCGGGGCATCGTTGATGCCATCGCCCACAAAAGCCACTACCCGGGAGGCATCTTTTTTCAGCTCCTCTACCCGTTGTACTTTATGTTCGGGCAACAGGCCGCCGTAGGCCGTGTCTATGCCCAGTTGCGCCGCTACCTTTTGGGTAATACTATCCTTATCCCCACTCAGCATTACCGTTGCCGTCACGCCGTTGTTATGCAGGCTGGTTATAGCTTCCCGGCTATCGGCCTTTATTTCGTCGGCAATGGTCACATAACCGGCGTATTGCCCGTCTATCGCTACCACCACCACACTTTCCACGATATCGCCGATAGCTTTGGGGTAACTGATGTTGTAACGGTCGAGCAGTTTGGTATTGCCCGCCAGTACGGTTGCGCCGTTTACGGCGCCCTTCAGGCCATGACCGGGTATTTCTTCGATACCCGTTGCGGTCAGCTGCGCAGTATCGCCGGCATAGGCGGCTATCGCTTTGGCAATGGGGTGTGTAGACTGCCGCTCCACCGCGGCCAGTGTTTGTATAAACACGGCGGGATCGCTGCCGGGAGCGATCACCTCCTGTACCTTAAACAGGCCTTCGGTCAATGTGCCTGTTTTATCCATCACCACGGTATTTACCTTCGTCATCAGCTCCAGGTAATTGGAACCCTTAAACAGGATACCGTTTTTACTGGCCGCGCCAATGCCCCCGAAATAACCCAGCGGTATGGAGATAACCAGTGCACAGGGACAAGAGATGACCAGGAAAATAAGTGCGCGGTACAACCATTCGGAAAACACATAACCGGGTACCAGGAAATACGGGATCAGCACCAGGGCTACCGCCAGGAAAAATACGACCGGGGTATATACCCGGGCAAACTTCCG
Organism: Taibaiella chishuiensis; assembly: GCF_003014535.1. Taxonomy (GTDB): domain Bacteria; phylum Bacteroidota; class Bacteroidia; order Chitinophagales; family Chitinophagaceae; genus Taibaiella; species Taibaiella chishuiensis. The sequence continues at coordinate 156,553 of NZ_PYGD01000013.1, forward strand.
GATCAGCAGTTCGGTCTTAGCCTTACGGGCCGTAGCATTCTGCACCATTTCCAGGATACGGGCCAGCGAACTGTCGCTGAACACGCGGCTTACCTGCAGCTCGATCACCTTATCGAGATTAAGCATACCCGCCAGCACAGGCGCTCCCTTGCGGATGGTCTGTGGTTTGCTCTCGCCGGTAAGTGCAGCCGTATTAAAGCTGCCTGCATCGGTCAGCATCAGGCCATCCAGCGGCACCTTTTCGCCCACCTTTACGCGTATGCGTTCGCCCACGGCAACGGCTTCGGGCGCTACGGTGCTGAAGCTGCCGTTCCGTTCTACTTCGGCAGCGGCAGGCCTTACATCCAGCAGCGCCTTGATATTGCCTTTGGCACGGCTTACCGCCGCACTCTGGAACAATTCGCCGATCGCGTAGAAAAGCATAACGGCCACGGCTTCGGGGTACTCCCCTATTGCAAAGGCGCCAAGCGTAGCCATCACCATCAGGGTAAACTCGGTAAAGATCTCTTTACGGGCCATGGCGGTAAAGGCCTCTTTGATCACCGGCAGCCCCACGGGCAGGTACGCTACGATATACCAGGCCGTGCGTATCCAGCCGCTGAAAAAGGCAGGTTTTACATAGTTATCTAACAGGATGCCGCCCAGCAGCAGCGCCAGGCTCACCAGGGCCGGCAGGTACAAACGGAATGTGCTGCCGCCTGCGCCATGGCTGTGGTCATGATCGTGGTCGTGATCGTGGTCATGCTCATGATCGTGGTCTTTACCATGGTCGTGTTGCTTTTCTTTTTTTTCGCCCAATAAGACAGCCGCATCGGCCTGGGCGTAGATCTTATCCTCGAGATGACAGCAGGTCATACGGCCCTGCGCATCGTAGGTATGTTTATGATTGGGATCTGTATTCAGCATAAGTATTTGTTTTTGATTCAGGGCCTTCCTGTGCGGAAGGGCCCTGTGCTGTTCAGAAAATGTTTACCGGGAACATGGATTTAATGTTCATGCTCCCCGCTGTTGGTTTGTTTGGCCAGCAGGAAAAAAGCGCCTTTTACCACGATCCGGGCATTGGCCGGGATGGCGGTAAGCGGGGTAATCTCACTATACCCTACATCGGTGGTGCCCCTGGCTACCGGAACCCGCAGGAAAGTTACACCCTTTTCTTCGTCCGCATGGCCTGCTTCCTTTTCATGATCATGCGGCTTGCCGGCTTCATGGTCATGGTCGTGTGCAGCCTTGTCATCACTCACGATATAGATAAAATCCTTACCCTGGTAACTTACGATGGCATCGGAAGGCACGGCCGGTAAGGTGGCCAGACCCAGGCTGATATTGGCAGTAACGTTCATGCCTTCGATCAGGCCGGGCTTGGCGCCCTTTACCTTTGCATGTACGGGTATGGTCTTGCTGTTGTTTTCAAATGCGGTACCAATGCTGAAGATCTCGGCATCATACTCCGTACCGGCATTATTGGTAAGGGTAAAATGGATGGTCTGCCCGGTCTTTACCCTGGGCAGGTCCTTTTCATAGATCTGCAGGTCAAGATGCAACTGGCTGTTGTCTACGATCTCGGCAACCGGGGCGCTTACATCGACATAACTGCCGATATTGACCATGATACCGCTTATGGTCCCGCTGATGGGCGCAGTAACCGCCAGTACCGACGATAAGCCGTTATTGCTTACCTTATCGGGGTTAATGCCCATCAGCCTGATCTGCTGGTACAGCGCGGCTTTGCGCGTGCGTAAGGCTTTCAGACCAGCATCTGCGCCCTGCAGGTTTTTCATGGCGCCCGCATTACCGCCCGTCAGTTCTTTCTGGCGGTCATATTCCTGTTCGGCCAACGCGATCTTCGAAATGGTGGTCAGGTATTCTTCCTGCATTTGTATAAACTGCGGGTTGGCGATCTGGGCAATGGTTTGTCCCTGGCGCACATAGTCGCCTTCTTTAATGAACAACGATTTTACCACGCCGCCAAAAAGGGAAGTGGCGTTGGCTTTATTGTTGTTGGGCACTTTAAGCAGGCCATTGGCCTTTACCGATGCCGTCAGCTGTTTGTGCTCTACGCTGCCCAGTTGTATGCCTATGGCTTTCAATTGTTCGTCGGTAAGGGTTACGCTATTTTCTTCCTCCTCGCTGTGTGCCGCTTCCTGCTTCGCTTCCGCCTTTTGTTCCGGTTCTTTTTTATTGCCGCCGCAGGAGGCCAGGAAACCCGCTGCAACGAAAAGTAGAATGATGCCTGTTATACGCTTCATGATAATATTTTTACTGGTTAATGAGATAATGGAACCGCACAGCCGCCTGGTTGTAGCGGTTCAGGTTATCGAGATAGTTCCTCCGGATGTCGATGGCCTGGGCCAGGTATTGTCCCAGCTCTGCAAAACTGATCTCGCCACTGCGATAGCTGAGGGTAGCCGCCTTGATGATCTCGTCGGCCTGGCTCAGCCCGGTCTGTTCGTAAAAGAGCAACAGGACGCGTTCCTGTTCCATGGCTGCCAGTTCCTGCTGCTGTTCGGTTTTTAAACGTCCCGATTGGTAAGCCAGCTGGTCTTGCTGTACCTGGGCTTCGGCGCGTGCCGTCTTTACCTTGTTGCGGCTGGCATGCACGCCCAGCAGGGGAAATGCCACGGATACCGAGAAGCCCGTAAAGGGGTCGTCGAGCCCATAGAGCCGCTGCGAAAAGAAACGGCCGGAGAAGTCGGGCATATTGCTGTTTTGCTGCAGCTTTACATTGGACTGCGCCATAGATACACTTTGTTGTTGCAGGGCCAGGCTGGGATGCAGGCCGGAAGCGGGCATCCGGACGCTTATCTTTTCCAGCGGCCTGCCGGCAGGCAATACTTCCAGCTCCCGGTTCATCAGCATCATCAGTTGCTGTTGCTGCACCCGCATCTCCTGCGCGATCTGCAGCAGCTGGGCTTCGGTTTCTTTAAGTCTTGCGCCGGCAGCGATCTTATCGAGTCCCGCGCTCTCGCCGGTCTTCACTTTCAGGGCTGCCGCTTCGTACAATTGCTGGTAGATGCTGTCCAGCTGGCTGTACAGGCCGTAGCGGTCCTGCAGGTACCACAGTTGGTAATAAGCTGAGCGCACATCCCGTTTCACCACGGCATTCAGGGCCGGTATATTCAACTGGTAGTATTTCTGCTGTTCTTCGAAATAGCGGCGGCGTGCGGCATACAGGCCAGGCCAGGATATGCTTTGCGATAAGCCGATCTTCAGAATACCTTTGGCATCCGAAGGCCGCAGGTCTTCATTCTCGGCAAAGACGCCGGTCTTGGGCAGATCGGCCGCAGTTTTGGTTTCCAGCTGCGCTTTGCGGATCTGCGATTCGTTGATCTTGTATTGCAGGTTGTTGTTCAATGCCGTATCGACCACGGCCTCTACGGGCAACCTGAGCTGGGCCGAAGCGCCCGCGGGCAGCAGGAAGCCGAGCAGGATAAGGGATCCCATTACCGCAGCCTTACCCGGCCGTTTAAAACCACCCGAAAAGATAATGTACAGGCAGGGCAATACGATCAGCGTAAGCAAGGTAGCGCTTAACAGGCCGCCGATCACTACCGTGGCCAGCGGTTTCTGCACTTCGGCGCCCGCGCCGGTAGACAGGGCCATAGGCATAAAGCCCAGGGCGGCCACACAGGCGGTCATCAGCACCGGCCGCAGCCGTATACGCGTGCCTTCGAGTACCCGCTGCACCACATCGTCCATGCCCTCTTGTTTAAGCTGGTTAAAGGTGCTGATCAGTACGATACCGTTGAGCACGGCCACACCAAACAACGCAATAAAACCGACACCCGCAGAAATACTGAACGGCATACCACGCAGCAGCAGGGCAAATACACCGCCGATAGCGCTCATAGGAATGGCCGTAAAAATAAGCAGGGCATTGCTGATCGAATGGAAGGTAAAGTACAGCAGGCACAGGATCAGCAACAGCGCCAGAGGCACGACCACGGCCAGTCTTGCCGAGGCCTCCTGCAGGTTTTCGAAGGTACCGCCGAAGTTGTAGTAATAACCCTCGGGCAGCAAGCGCGCTTTATCGAGCTTCTGCTGGATCTCTTTCACCACGCTTTCTACATCGCGACCTTTGATATTAAAACCGATCACGATACGGCGTTTACCGCCTTCGCGGCTGATCTGCGCCGGACCGTCTTTAAACGATATATCGGCTACCTGTTGCAGTGGGATCTGGTTGCCACCTGCCGTGGAGATAAACAGGTTGCGCACATCGTCGATAGAAGTCCTGCTGGCGCTGTCGAGCCTTACCACCAGGTCGAACTTACGTTCGTTTTCAAATACCACACCGGCGGCCTGGCCGGCAAAAGCCGTGCTCAGCACCGTGTTCACGTCTTCTACGGTAATGCCGTAATTGGCGAGACGCATACGGTCGTATACCACCGAGATCTGCGGCAGGCCCGTAGTACGCTCTACCTGCGGCTCCGTAGCGCCGGGCACAGTCTGTATCACGGCGGCTACCTTAGGCGCCAGCGCGGCCAGCTGATCTACGTTCTCACCGAATATCTTGATGGCCACATCCTGCCGCACACCGGTCATCAGCTCGTTAAAGCGCATCTGTATGGGTTGCGATGCCTCAAAGAATACCCCCGGGATGACTTCGAGCTTTTTCATCATTTTTTCTGCGAGTTCGTTATAACTTTTAGTGGTGGTCCACTCTTTCATGGGTTTGAGGGTAATGATCAGGTCGGAGGCTTCTGGTGGCATGGGATCGGTCGGGATCTCGGCGCTGCCGGTCTTTCCAACCACGGCCTTTACCTCGGGGAACGATTTGATGATCCGCTCGGCCTGCATAGAGGTCTCGATGCTCTGCGACAGCGAAGTACCCTGCGGCAGGATGCAGTGGAAGGCATAGTCGCCCTCCTGCAGCTGGGGTATAAATTCGCCGCCGATCCGGCTGAAAAGGAATACAGCAATAAGCAACAGGGCCACCGCCGTGCCCACCACCCAATACCGGAAACGGATAGCCGCCTGTATCAGCGGCCTGAACCTGTTTTGCAATACCGTCATCATGCGGTCGGAAAAGGTAACTTTGTTGAGTGGCTTTTTGGGCAGGAACAGGGCGCTGACCATAGGGATATAGGTAAGCGACAGGATAAAAGCGCCCAGGATAGCGAAACCTACAGTCTGCGCCATCGGACGGAACATCTTGCCTTCTATGCCTACCAGGAACAATACCGGCAGGTATACGATCAGGATGATAAACTCGCCGAATGCCGCACTGTTACGGATCCTGGAGGTGGACAAAAACACCTCTTCGTCCATCTCCTGCTGGCTCAGCTTATGCGTGCGCTTGCCCCCCGCCAGGTGGTGCAATGTAGCTTCCACGATAATAACGGCGCCATCTACGATAAGGCCGAAGTCGATCGCTCCCAGGCTCATCAGGTTGGCGCTTACGCCAAACAGCTTCATACAACCCAATGCAAACAACAGCGACAAGGGAATGGCCGAAGCCACGATCAGGCCGGCGCGCAGGTTGCCCAGGAACAGTACCAGGATAAACATTACGATCAGCGCGCCTTCGAGCAGGTTGCGTTCCACGGTGCCAATGGCACGCTCTACCAGGCCGGTACGGTCGGCAAAAGCTTCGATGGTCACATCGGCGGGCAACGACTTCCTGATGGTTTCCAGGCGGGCCTTTACGCGGCCCACCACCTCGGCGCTGTTAGCGCCTTTCAGCATCATCACGATACCGCCTACAGCTTCTTTTTCGCCGTTATAGGTAAGAGCGCCATAACGAACGGCATTGCCATATCCCACCTGCGCTACATCTTTGATCAGTATGGGCACCCCGTTGCCATTGTTGCGGATCGCGATGGCTTCGATATCTTCGATAGAGGTAATAAGCCCTACCCCACGGATGAAATAGGCGTTGGGCTTCTTGTCGATATAAGCGCCGCCGGTATTCTGGTTGCCTTTCTCGAGGGCGGTAAATACTTCGGATACCGATATATTCATGGCTTTAAGCCGGTCGGGATTAAGCGCTACTTCATATTGCTTCAGCATACCGCCAAAGCTGTTGACCTCGGCTACCCCGGGCGTGCCATACAGCTGCCGGGCCACGATCCAGTCCTGCATGGTACGCAGGTCCATCGCGGTATATTTCGATTCTGCTCCTTTTTTAGGGTGCAGTACATATTGATAGATTTCGCCGAGCCCCGTGCTTACCGGCGCCAGCTCGGGTGTGCCGGCTCCTTTGGGGATCTTGTCCACGGCTTCTTTCAGCTTTTCGCCAATCAGTTGCCGGGCAAAGTAAATATCCACATCGTCGTTGAATACGACGGTGATTACCGAGAGGCCAAACCTGGATATGGAACGCATTTCCTCCAGGCCGGGCAGGTTGGCCAGGCTCTGTTCCACCGGGTAGGTTACGAACTGCTCCACTTCCTGGGCAGCCAGCGTAGGACTCAGTGTAATGATCTGGACCTGGTTATTGGTGATATCGGGTACAGCATCAATAGGCAACCTGGACGCGCTCCAGATGCCCCAACCGATTAGTGCGAGCGTGAATACTGCAATAACCAGTTTGTTCCTGATGCTGAAATGAATGATTTTATTCAGCATAATGTTTCAGTGATTTTGTGCCGGGTACCGGCCGCTTTTGCGGGAAACAGCGCAACATACACACGCTATACGCCGGACCTTTACAGGCCGGGGATCAGGCAAAAGGGCAATACCCTTGATTAATGGATCTTGAAGGGCAGTAAAAGCCCATAGCGGAGGATCAGGCCCTTAACTGGGGCGGTTGCCATATGGCACGGAAATCATAAGAGAGGAACGAGGTTTCCCCGGCGAAAGATGGCCTTTGGGGCAATACGGTATGCGGTACGGGAAACAGCGTAACCTGCTGGAACAGGATGGTGGTGCCGCAGCAGGCACACATACAAAAGGGGGTACAGGATTCCTGCGGATGCTGATGGCCTTCATGACCGGAAAGCGCCGAGATACGGGGCCCCTCGGGTGCAATACATTCCCGGCTGTCTGCACAGGGCAGGAACGACAGCAGCAGCAGGTAAACGCCAAGCAGGAATGCAGACCATTTCATGGATGCAAATATAGGGATTGGATCAATAAGTTGGTACTGTACAACCGGGAGTTTCAGGTGCTATTTTCGTCATAAACAAGGCGATAGCCCGACAACCGGCGTTGGCGCGGTTTAAATGCAAGTCCCAGGGGCGGGACCGGCCGCAACGGTTCACATATCAATAACAATAATACTTTGTTAAGGCCGTATCAGCCGGTCCGGGCATATAGTAACTTTAGTTATCCAAAACTCAACCTCAATTTACAAACCTGATTATGAAAAAGACAACCTTAAAAACCGGCAGGTTAAACCTGAAAAAAATGACCATCGCTACTTTAAACAAAGAGCAACAGGATCATGTTATGGGTGGTATACAGGTACAGCCTACCACAACCGTATTGCCTACCCGGCAGGTGGCCTGCATCACCAACAGCGTTGCTTGTCCGCATACCCGCACCGCAGGTTGTGTACAGCCGACCACTACGGTACAGCCATCATTTGTTTGTTAAGGATCGGTAGTTAGCCGGCCGGCAATAGGGTAACGTCGTACTTTAGCCATCTTATTCCGTAACTATTCTTTGTATCTATATGAAAAAAGCTACCAACAAAACAAACCGGTTAGCATTAAAAAAAATGACCATCGCCGAATTAAATACGCGGCTGCAAAGCCGTATTCTCGGTGCAGGTGATGAGCAGGTCGCATCCGATACGATAAGAGCCAGCCGGGAAGGTTGCATTACCATGTCCGACGATTGTCCCGGCCCGCAGCTGATCATACCGCAACCTGTAGTAGTTGTGCGCTAAGCAGCCAACAACAGGAAGGGTATTCTATTCCAGCAATAATAATGGGCCGGTAATGTACCGGCCCATTGTTTTATAAAAAGGATAAAGTAACTCAGCGAACTGATTCTCGTGCAGCATTACTCAGACCTCCTGCTCGCGGAAGGCGCCGGGACTCTGCTGCATACTCTTCCGGAAAAAATTGATAAAGGCCGGCAGGTCCTTAAAGCCCAGGCACCAGGCTATTTCCGAGATATTCCAATCTGTATGCTTCAGCAGGATACGGGCCTCCTGGCCAATGCGCTCGGCGATAAGCTGCGAGGTAGTCTTACCCGTAACCGTCTTGAGCGAGCGGTTCAGGTGGTTGACATGCACGGCCAGCTGCCCGGCATAGGCCAGCGGCGTATGTAGCCGTACCTGCTGCATAGGCGACTCTACCGGGAACTGCCGCTCCAGCAATTCCATAAAGAGCGAGGACACACGGGTAGCCGCATTCAGGCCACGGTGCTGGGTAGCGGTGGCAGGCTGCATTTTCAGGGCATGGTGCACCAGGCTGAACACCAGGTTGCGCAGCACATCGTACTTGTATATATAATCGGAAGCGATCTCCTGCGCCATCTGCAGGAATACCGAACGCACGGTCTCCAGTTGCCCGTCGTCGAGCATAAACACCGGGTTACAGCCCGGCTGGAACACCGGGTAGTCGCGCATTACGCCAAAATGATTAAAAAAGGTCTCCGTAAAAATGCAGAAACAACCCGACTGTTTTTCTTCGAGCGCCTCCCAGGAATAGGGCACCATCGGGTTGGCGAAAAGCAGGGCCTGCTTTTCTATCGTCACCACCTTGTCGGCATAGTGCACCCTGTTTTTCCCGATAATCAGGCTGATCTTAAAAAAGTCTTTCCGGTTATAGGGTATGGGTTTGGCACTGCTGCCCACATACTCCTCCATCTGGAACACGTTAAAGTGCCCGATCTCCTTCTGCAGGTTTTCCGGTATCCAGTTCATCTTGGACCGGTAAAATTCCTCTATACTTTGCACTTTATCCATAAGGTTCCCGGTTTACCGGTCTTGTTCTGCTACAGTAGTTGCTGCTTCAAATAAACGAATAGGGGCTGTTGGTTGTTCGCGGTACAGGATCATACGGATATGATACAAGGCGCCGTTTTTAAAATACCCGTAGGCCAGCCGGCCCGAATCATCGCGGTAATCGATGTGGTTGCCGGTAATGATATAATTGCCGGTACGGTTTTGCCCGGGGCAGCCCTGCGATTCGTCGTAGCGGCCACCGGGTAATAATTCCTGGCGCAGGGAGCCGTCTTTCGACACCCATATGCCTGTGTATAATGCCTGATCTTGCATAGTAGTATTTTTTAGAACGGGAAAACTGTTCCGGGCAATTGCTTGCGGGAACAGCTCCACAGGTTATTAATACTGCTTCAGACATTGCGCTGCTTGTTAGACCGCAAAGCCTGTAGCAGTACCTTCTTTTTGCCAGGCCAGCATATCGGCCTGTATCAATCCGTTTTTCAGTTCGGCCATATCATAGGCATCCTGGCCCAGGAAGAGGTGCACAGGCGGTTGCGCTGATGCTGCAACCCGGATCATAACGGCCGCGGCTTTGAGCGGATCACCCTGCTGGCGGCCGTTGATATCCTCCTCGTGCATGCGCTGCGACTCCCTCGCGGCCTCGTAGGCTGCAATCGGCTGCGCCGCTACGGCTATAGAATCTTTGGATAAAAAGTCGGTACGGAAATACCCCGGGTACACCACGGTAGCGTGTACGCCAAAGGGTTTTACTTCTGCAGCCAGCGACTCGGTAAGGCCGGCTACGGCAAATTTTGTGGCACAATAGATACCCCATCCCGGGAAGTTACCGGTATAACCGCCTACAGAAGCGATGTTGAAGATATGCCCCGATTGCTGCGCCCGTAAATGCGGCATCGTGTGGCGGATCACGTTCAGCAACCCGAATACATTGATATCAAAATTACTGCGGGCTTCTGCATCGCTGAGTTCTTCGAGGGTACCGATCTGCCCATACCCGGCATTGTTAACCACCACATCGATGGCGCCGAAAGCGGCTATGGTCTTATTTACGGCATCTTGTACACTTTGTTCGGAGGTGAGGCTTACCTCCAGCGGCAGGAAACGATCGCCATACTCCCCGCCTACGGCTGCTGTAAGTGCCGGTGTTGTGCGCGAGGTTGCCGCCACCTTATAGCCGCCGGCCAGCAACTGCTGCACCAGTACCAGCCCCAATCCTTTGGAGGCACCGGTAACTAACCATACTTTTTCTCTGTTCATGATTATTTGTTTTTATGAACGCAAAGGTCGTATGGATAAGGGATACCGCAGTTGCAGGATTCAAACCAATAGTTGTAAAATTCAAACAATTGGAATGTATTGGGTATGGAGATGTTAGATTTTAGATGTTAGATGTTAGATGTTAGATGTTAGATGTTAGATGTTAGATGTTAGATGTTAGATGTTAGATGTTAGATGTTAGATGTTAGATGTTAG
>NZ_PYGD01000014.1 GCF_003014535.1 Taibaiella chishuiensis
CTGGGGCTGGCTGGCGGCAGGCAGTTCGCCATTGAACTGGGTGGCATCGTAGCTAAAGCCGGGCAGTTGGCTGTAATCGTCGTAATAGGTATAACTCAGGAAGGTTGCTCCATTGATCTGTGTGGGATAGGTGTTGTAAAGGCTGTAGTTTTTGATATAGGCCCACATATCGGGCGCCGGGTATTGGTAAGCCGGGTCGTCTACCAGGTTCTGCAACACATCACGCGGCGAGGTATAAGCGATCAACCCGGTTACGATGGGCCGGTCATTGCCATCATAAAGGGTAAAGGCCCATTTGTTGTTTTGCTTCTGGTTGCCGTCGCGGCTAAAGATCTGTCATCATAGACGAATTCTTCTACGGCCTTACCCGGTATCTTCCGTTCGATCAGCCGGCCACGGCGGTCGTATTCGTAACTGTAGCAGAACTCCCGTATGGGGTCTACATCCCAGCCCAGGGGCACATTATTAACGCCCTGTGGCGGGATTACGAAACGCAGCCGACCCTGGTCGTCGTATACGTAATAGGTACAGGCATAACCCGTATGGGCGTAATAGGGAACCGGATTGTTGACATAACGTTTCTGCAGCACCAGGCGGCCATCTTTATCTTTGAACTCCTGGTTGATACGCCCGTCTTCATCCGTGGTTTCGGTAACCGACAACTCCCCTGCACTATAGGTCCCGTTTACATACGGCTTGGCATGTAAGGCACGGTCGATATTCCACAGCATTACTTCGCCTTGCGTATTGAACCGGAACAGGTTCCGCACACCCCTGTTGCCCCCTACCCAGGCACGGCCGGGTTGTAATTGTTTAAGCGGGCGGCTTAAAACGGATGCCTCGTAGTCGGTACGGCTGTAAGGCGCTTCATCAGGGCCGGACAGGTCGTAAAAGTTACGCATCATGGTATTGACATGCAGCTGTATCGTACCCGGCACCTGGTTAGCGAAGGGCTGGTTGGCATAGGGCAGGTACTGGTACCGTTCCCGTCCCAGGCTGTCGTATACATGCACCTGGATGATATCATTGCCATCGGCATGCGCCCGGCGCTGGATGCTTTGCAGCGGGCGACCCAGCCCGTCGAAATAGTCGCGTTGCTGCCGGTACTGGTAACCCGAGGCAGGCAGGCTCTGCATAGGCTGATCGGGGGTGATGCTCTGGATATAGTTGTACTTGCCGGGGTTGGCCATATTGACCAGGCCCGGATACGGCGCCTGCACCGCTGTAGACGGCGAATCCGAAACAGGGATATTACCACCAGGCTGCGCTACGGATATATAACCCGGCACAGCCAGGAGTAAGCTCAATAACGAATGGATCCGAAAGATCTTCATAAGTTGCTTTTTTGGGGAGCACTAAATTATTTTTCATAAATGTATAAAATATTTAAATGTTAAATAAAATTAATCTAAAAAATTATTTTTAAATAAAAATAGAAACGGAAAACACAGGGTTATCCGCAACAAGGCACGTTGCATTGCTGCTCGCCAAAAACAGCTAAAAGGAAATCGCGCAAACCGGCAACAGGTGGCTATCCTGTAAAAGAAAAACAGAAAGAGCCGGCAATATTAATTGCCGGCTCTTTCTGTAATGCAGGTGCAACAGGCTTTACCGCCAGCCGCCACCTAATTGTCTATAAATATTGACCACCGCATTCAGCCGGTTTTTTTGGGTTTCGACCAGCTCCAGCTTTGTTTCCAAGGCATCCCTCTGGGTCATCAGCACTTCGAGATAGTCGGCCCTTGCCGACTTAAACAAATCGTTGGATACTTCTATCGAACGCGTCAAGGCCGCTACCTGCTGCGCTTTCAGCTCATAACTCCTGCCCAGGTTATCGATACGCGAAAGCTGGGTAGCTACTTCGAGGTAGGCATTCAGAACGGTCTTCTCGTATTGATACAAGGCTTGCACCTGCTTGGCATTGGCATTATTGAACTCGGCCCTGATCGCATTCCTGTTGATCAGCGGACCGGCAAGATCGCCTACCAGCGAGCCCAGCAAGGACTCGGGAAGATGAACCAGGTAAGATGGATTAAATGCCTGGAAGCCCAGCGTACCGGATATACCGAACGAAGGATAGAACTCGGCCCGCGCTACCTTTACATCCAGCCTGGCCGCGGTAAGCTGCAATTCGGCTTGTTTGATATCGGGACGGTTGGCCAGCAACTGCGAAGGAATACCCGCACGCACCACCTGTGGCACCAGGTCCTGCAGATCGCCTTTTGCCCGTGGTATCTCCCGCGGGTAACGGCCTAATAAAAGATGAAGCCGGTTCTCGGTTTCTTTGATCTGTTGCAGGATATCGAACTCCAGGCTACGTGAACCCAACACCTCGGCTTCGAACTTTTTCACGGCGAGCTCGGTAGTCCGCGCAGCTTCTTTCTGCACCTTGATCACTTCGAGCGCATTCTTCTGCAGGTCTATATTCTGTCGTACAATAACCAGCTGATTATCGAGCGCCAGCAACTCATAATAGGTATTGGCGACTTCGGCAATAAGATTGGTCAGTACAAAGTTCCGGCCTTCTACAGTTGCCAGGTAGCGGGTAAGTGCCGCTTTCTTTGCATTACGCAACTTCTTCCAGATATCGATCTCCCAGTTAGCCTGCAGCGCTACCAGGTAATCGGGTAATACTTCGGGGACCGGCCTGCCGGGGGTAATTTCGGTAGAGGCATCGCCGGCCCCCTGGCTGGTATAGCGGCCTACCTTTTCGAAACCCGCACCAGCCCTAAACCCTACGCTGGGCAATAAAGCTGCCTTGCGCGACCGGATCTCGTTGCGGGCGATCTCGATCTCCTGCAGGGTGATCATCAGTTCCTGGTTATTTTTAAGCGCCGTGTCGATCAGGTCGGCCAGGTTGCGGTCGGTAAAAAAGCTGCGCCAGGGCAGCACCGACAGGTTAGTCGTATCCGAACCCGGCTGGTAGACTGCGGGCAGGGCATCATGCGGTGTAGTTTGTACGATAGCAGGTATCTTACAACCGGCCGCATACAGGAAAAAGCCCAACAGGAGCAGGCTCCGACCGATTTTATATTGATATATCGTCATCAGATTTTTTCAGTTAAAGGGTTTTCGTCTTCGTTCTTAATCAACTTATGCTTTGAGGCGATACTACCGAATATGTAATACAGGCCGGGTACGATGATCACACCGAAAATGGTGCCCAGCAACATTCCACCGGCAGCAGCAGTACCGATGGTACGGTTGCCCAGCTTACCCGGACCGGTAGCGAATACCAGCGGTATCAACCCCGCGATAAAGGCAAAGGAGGTCATGAGGATAGGCCGGAACCTGGCCTTGGCGCCTTCGAGCGCAGCCTGTAATACCGGCAGACCTTTGTTGTGCCGGTGCGCGGCAAACTCTACGATCAGTACCGCGTTTTTACCCAACAGGCCGATCAGCATCACCATGGCTACCTGTGCATAGATATTATTTTCAAGGCCAAACAACTTCAGTAACAGGAAGGCGCCGAAGATACCGGCAGGTAAAGAAAGAATGATGGCCAAGGGCAGGATAAAGCTCTCATACTGCGCCGCCAGGATCAGGTATACAAAACCCAGACAGATCAGGAAAATATAAACGGCCTGGTTGCCTTGCGCCACTTCATCTTTGGAGATACCGGCCCAGTCGATGCCAAAGCCACGGGGCAGGGTCTTCTCGGCTACTTCGTTAATCACCTTGATCGCTTCGCCGCTGCTATGGCCGGGCGCAGCTGATCCGCTGATCTCGGAAGAGTTGTACATATTATGCCGCGTGATCTCCGAAAGGCCATACACTTTCTCCATTTTCATGAAAGCGGAGAACGGTACCATTTCATCTTTATCATTCTTTACATACAGCTTCAGGATATCGTCGGGCAGGGCGCGGTATTGCGGCGAGGCCTGTACGATTACCTTGTACTGCCGGCCAAACTGGATAAAGCTGATCTCGTAGTTACTGCCCACCAGGGTGGAAAGCGTGTTCATCGCATTGTCGATGGATACACCTTTTTGCTGGGCCAGGTCATTGTCTACCCGAAGCATATACTGTGGAAAGCTGGCGCTGTAAAAGCTGAACACGGAAGACAACTCGGGACGGCGACTCAGTTCGCGTACGAAATCATTATTGGCTTTCTCCATTTTCTTAAAGTCGCCCGTACCGGCTTTGTCGAGCAGGCGTAGTTCGAAACCACCGGCAGCGCCATAACCCGGCACAGCCGGCGGCTGGAAGAATTCGATATTGGCGCCGGTTATATCCTTTGCTTTTTCTTCCAGTTCGGTAATAATTTCCTGTACGGAATGCTTACGGTGTTCCCAGCTTTTAAGGTTAATGAGACAGGTACCGGCATTGGCGCCCGTACCCTCGGTAAGGATCTCGTAACCGGCAAGCGCCGATACCGACTGTACGCCTTCTACATGCTCTGCAATCTTCTGCAGGCGCTCAGCCACCTGGTTGGTCCTTTCCAGCGAAGAGCCCGGAGGCGTCTGGATAATGGCATAGAACATACCCTGGTCTTCGTTGGGAATAAAACCGGAAGGCACTACTTTACTGAGGAAAAAGGTACCGACACTGAATGCGATCAGGGTACCGAAAGTAAATACCCTGCGATTGACTACGCGGCCCAGGAAACTCTGGTACTTGTCTGCAGAGCGGTTAAACCGGGTATTGAAGGCATCGAGGAAGCGGTTGACGGGTGTCTTCTTCTTTGCCTTGCCATGATTATTTTTAAGAATGATAGCACAGAGCGCGGGTGTAAGCGTAAGCGCCACTACGCCCGACAGGATGATGGCCGTTGCCATGGTAATGGAGAACTGGCGATAGAATAAACCAACCGGTCCCGACATAAAGGCTACGGGTACAAATACCGCCGCCATGAGGAAGGTGATGGCAATGATCGCGCCGGAGATCTCGCGCATGGCCTTCTTGGTGGCTTTACGCGGGCTCAGGTGATCTTCTTCCATTTTGGCATGCACGGCCTCGATCACGACGATCGCATCATCCACTACTACACCAATTGCCAATACCAGGGCGAATAGCGTAATGAGGTTGAGGGTAATGCCAAAGAACTGCATGAACATAAACGTACCGATCAGCGATACGGGTACGGCCAAGGCAGGAATGATGGTAGAACGCCAGTCGCCCAGGAAGATAAACACGACAAGACCCACGAGGATAAAGGCCTCTACCAGGGTGTGGACCACCTTCTCGATCGATGCGTCGAGGAACTGGGAAACGTCGTAGCTGATCTCGTAGTCCATACCCTTGGGGAAAGAACTCTTCTTGATCTCTTCCAGCTTGGCTTTCACGTCTTTGATTACCTGGCTGGCATTACTGCCGTACGACTGCTTCAGCACGATAGCCGCAGATGGGCGGCCGTTAAGGTTGGAGTAAATATCATACATCGAACTGCCAAACTCTACCTCGGCTACATCTTTAAGGCGTAGCAGTTCGCCATCGGCACTGGCCCGCAGCACTACATTTTCGTATTGTTCTTTGGTGGTAAACCGGCCCGAATATTTCAGTACATATTCGAAAGACTGCGACCGCTTGCCGGAGCTTTCGCCGGCTTTACCGGGCGAGGCTTCCAGGCTCTGTTTGCTGAGCGACTCCATCACTTCGTCGGCCGATATCTTGTAAGCCAGCATACGATCGGGTTTCAGCCATATACGCATCGCATATTCCCGGTTACCCAGGATGTCGGCAAAACCCACACCGTTTACCCTCTTCAGCTCCGAAAGTAAATTGATATCTGCGAAGTTGAAGAGGAACTTCTGATCCGCATTGGGGTCTTTACTGTACAGGTTTACATACATCAGCATGTTCGATTCTTCGCGGGTGATCTTAACCCCTTCGCGTACGACCAGCGGCGGCAGCTTATTCACTACCGAGGCCACGCGGTTCTGTACGTTAAGCGCTGCCTGGTTGGGGTCTGTACCGAGGTTAAACACGATCTGGATCGTAGCTTCACCATCATTACCGGCATCCGAGGTCATATATTTCATCCCGGGCACACCGTTAAGCGCGCGTTCCAGGGGAATGATCACCGATTTAATCATCAGCTCGCCGTTGGCGCCCGGGTATTCTGCAGTTACATTTACCTTGGGCGGCGAGATGGAAGGAAACTGTGTTACCGGCAGGTTGGTAATGGCCAAGGCCCCCAGGAAAACAATGATAAGCGATATCACTATGGAGAGAACGGGTCTCTGTATAAACTTACTAAACATGAATCGTTGATTAGGGATTGAGGGTTTATTCCGCTTTTAATCTCAGGTGAGCGACAACCTGCTGCGGATCCTGGTATTCATACCGGATCTTATCATCGTCTTTAACCTTCTGAACACCTTCCAGCAGGATACGGTCGTTCTCGGCAAGACCGGTTTGTACGACATAGAGATCGGGCATTTCCCCTTTGATGGTGATGTTGCGGGAATGCACTACGTTGTTGCGATCCACGACAAAAACATATTTCTTATCCTGGATCTCGTAGGTGGCCTTCTGCGGGATAATCAGCGCATTCTTTACCGGCATGATCATTTGTATTTTACCGGTCTCCCCGTGTTTCAACAGCCTGTCGGGGTTCTGGAACCTGGCCCTGAAGGCGATGTTACCGGTCTCGCTGTCGAATTCGCTTTCGATGGTTTCTACTTCTCCCTTTACAGGCAGCAATTCGTTATTGGCCAGCAACAGGTTTACGGTGGTATTACCGCGGTCTTTTACATGGGTGGCATAACTCAGGTACTCGGGTTCGGATACGTTGAAGTAGGCAAACATCTGGCTGTTATCGGACAGGCTGGTCAACAGTTCGCCCTCGTCGATAAGACTGCCCAGCTTTTTGGGAATGCGGTCGATAGTACCGTCGAAAGGCGCCCTGATCTCGGTAAAGGACAAATGCAGTTTCGCCAGGGCGATCTCGGCATGGGCATGATCCAGTTTTGCCTGGGCCATAGCCTGCTCGTTTTTCGATACGATGTTCTTTTCGGCAAGTGTTTTCGCGTTCTGCAGTTCTATCTCGGCAGCTTTGGCTTCGGCTTCAGCCTTAAGCAATTCGGCCTCATAGATCTTGGGCATAATGCGAAACAGTACCTGGCCGGCCTTTACGAACTGGCCTTCGTCCACATAGATGTTTTGAAGAAACCCTTTCTCCTGGGCCCGGATCTCGATATTGCGGACCGAACGGATCTGTGCAACATACTCTTTAGTGAAAGCGGTATCGGCCCTTAAAGGACTGGTGGCCGTATACTTGCCGGTTTCTTCTTTGTGCTCTTGCGGCGAGGTACAACTTGTTTGGTACACGAGGGCAAGAAGGCCCGTGAACAGGACAATTTTATTCATGGTAAAAAATGGATAATGAGCAATGGAATGTCCGGTCCTGAAAGAACCGGGGGAACAATAAGCGCAGATCGGTCGCCGGATAGATTACCGGTCGGCACAATTACAGAGCGGGTACCCGCAACGATACATCAGCGGGCAGGTAAGCACCTGCCGCCGGCAACCGACGTATAACGGTATTCAGATTCTTAATACACCCTGGAGGATGTACCTGTAGAAAATTTGTCCGTAAAAGACAGGAGGAGATTTGTAACAGTTATGCTGGTAACGGAGCATAGACTGGTAGGAAAAGAAGGCGCACCAACGGGCCAGCAACCTGGTTTTGCGTACCAGCAATTCATCACTGTCGTCGTCGCTGTCTTCGCAATCGTCGAGCAGGTATTCCTGCGGCTCGCCCGAAACGGCTTCTTTATAAACAAGCCGGTCTCGGTCGGCAGTGGTAAACTTTAGCTGTTGCAGTTTTTTACGCGCCACATCAGTATGGCGGAAGCTGTGGTAATGAGCGCCTGCATAATGGTAATTGTATCCCCCGAAAAGAAGATAAAATAAACACACCAAAAATACAACTGCTCTCATTTGGGGAGCAAAACTAATGAAAGATTGATAGCGGAAAAAAAATCACGGCATTTAACAAGTAAAAAAATGGTTAAATAAAAAATTACCATAAATAGGGGTAACAATCAACTATTTAAACATTATACTACTACGTGCCACATACCTGTAAGTAAAGCCTGTATTACTGGTGCGGCATCGTACCACTATTAAAAATCAAGCATACCCGTATAGCTGGTAAAATAAATCTATTCAGAGTAGGTACCAAAAGCAAAACGGGAATAACACCGTTCCGGCGTATTCCCGTTGCTGCAATGCAGGCAAACGCTTTTAAGGCATGCCTTTTATGATATTAGGCTGATCGAGAAAGTATTGTTCCATGTCCTGCAATTTTTTCAGGTTTGGAGCAAACCAGTCGTTGCCATCATTTCTTTCCAATCGGGTAAAACAGGCATCCAGGTATTTTTCTACATCGTTGATCTGGAAGAAGCCAAGGTCCAGGCGTCCTTCCGGCAATTTGATGTCATGAAAAAATCGTTTCAGTCTTTGTAATTCTTCTTTATCATTCATGCTGCGAAGATAAATAAATACGGCAATCCGCGTAAGACTTGACATTATACCTGCCCTGTCGTATGTTTACAACCCGGATTTATTTCTTTCCGTGTATTCCTATGAAAAATCCTTACGCTTACCTCCGCAGGGCAGTACTGTTCAGCCTGTCCGGCATCCTGCTGTCCGGCGTTCAAAGCTGCAAAATTGCGCAGGGCGTTACCATGATGAATAAGAAAACGCCGGACGAAAGTACAGTCCGTACCGGAGATAAGACCATCACCTTTATACCGATCATGCATTTCGGACGCAAGGAGTTTTATGCCCGGCTAAAACAAAAAGTAATCGCCTATAAGCAGCAGGGGTATACCGTGTACTATGAACAGATCAGGGCCCGGTATGGCACATTACAGGTATCGCAGGAACGGTACGATAGCCTACGGCGCATGTACCGTAAAATGAGCGGCGGCCAGGGCCATAGCCGGGGCGACTATAAGGAATCGCTGGGCGACGTATTTAAAAACAAAATGGTACAACCCCTGTACGACTCGCTGGGGGTAACGGCCACCGATGTAAACGCCGATGTAGACCTGGTGATGTTTATAACAGAATACGAGCGGTTATACGGCCCCGTGCCGCTCGACTCCTGCGACCTGCATACGCCGCTGGGCGCAGCCTATACCTGCAACGGGCTGCCCAGGAGCCGCATGCGCCCCGTAGTCGGGGACTTCAGGAACCGGCAGCTTGCCGCCACTTTACTTGCCGCCGCCCCCCGTAAGATCCTGGTATTATATGGCGCCGCCCACATCAAACCGGTAAAGAAGCTACTGAAACGGCAAAAAGCCCTTGCCACCGCCGCCCGCTGAAAGAATTAACGGAGAGATCAACCTGGCATTATAAATTTGTTTTATTTTACATCACCCGTTTACCTATTAACCATAACCTATGAAACAGATCTTCTTTGCGATCCTGGCGATTGCATCCTTCAGCATTGCCCGCGGCCAGGAGTCCGGAACAAGCGGCCACTCCCTGTTCAGCATGATGCCTAACTACAGCGCAGACAAATACAGCATCATCAAAAGAGACTTTGACCAGCTCAAATACCTGGTACCTGACGCAAAAAATTCGGCAGGTTATGCCGAAGTATTGAAAGAGGGGGCGTTTGAAGAATGCCGTTTTGCCTTTAACGGTACCATGCAGCAGGCGCCATCCAACCTGCAGATCCTGCAAAACTTTAAAAATGCCGTAACCCAAAAAGGCGGACAGGTCATTTTCGAAGACAAATTTTACAAAGACAAGATCTACCTGAAGCTCAAAAAAGACGGCGATACCTATTGGGTCAAAGTATATGCAGACGGCATCGGCAACTATACGATTTCCAGTATCCGCGAAACAGCGATGAAACAGGACGTGGTGCTGAACGCCGGCGAGATAAAAAACACACTGGACGCAGAAGGACGCGTATCGTTTTACGGGATTTATTTTGATACGGATAAAGCCGTCGTCAAAAGTGAATCTGCGCCTACGCTTACGGCTATTGCTGCTTTCCTGAAAAGCAACCCGGTTACGGTATACGTGGTCGGTCATACCGACAATACCGGCGATTTTGCCCGCAACAGCGCCCTGTCCAAAGACCGGGCTACCGCAGTGACCGAGGCCCTGGTTACCCAATATGGCGTAAAGCGCAGCCAGGTTATACCCCAGGGTGTGGGCCCATTGGCGCCCGTGTCCAGCAACCGCAATGAAGAAGGCAAAGCCCGCAACCGCCGCGTGGAACTGGTAGTTCGCTAAGCCCCCGTAAACATGGTCTTTGCAGGCTAAGTATTATAAAAAAAGCCCGGCCTTAGCCGGGCTTACTCGTTTAAAAAATGCAGAATGGCGGCTTGGTACGTTGCGGCGGACAACCTACGCAGGTAATGCCCAGGGTCATATCGGTAGTGGTTACTGTCGGATCGATAACGCTCGTATCGTCGATGATGGTTCTTACCGATCCTCTACCGCCCAGTACCTGGCCGGCGCCGTTGCTCAGTTCCATAATATAAGCCTTATCGAAACGCAGGCTTTTCAATGATTTGATCTGTGTCTTCTTTTTCATGAAATCTAAAGTTAAGATGCTTAAAAATAAATGTATCTGCACAGCGCATCAAATTATTTGGACCAACGCACCGATTGTCGTTACCTAGGTATAACATGGCGGTACCAAACAGGATCGGGGTCAAAAAGAATTTCTGGAGGGTATTAAAAATAGGGCTTCCGGATGTGTTTCTATGTTATTGATCCAAGTGGGAATAATAGGAAGCGCTTAAGCTATCGAGGATAGATAAATATACTACAATACCTGGTCCTGGCAGGCAAATGTGATGCCGTGAATTTTATTTTTTCTCGCAGCGCCGCGGCTTGATCGGAAGTGTCGGTAAAAAGCGCTCTTTCCCGCGACGTATCCTGCAAACTACGTTGTGCACCGCATGACGGACATGGACCAGGGCTTTAATCTATCTTAAATCCTTTAGGGCTCAAATGTATTGCGTATCGTCCTATCCTCCGCACATAAAAAAAGTACCCGGTTCAACGGCCGGGTACTTTTGACTATATATCCATCGGTATGAAGGTAGAACGAAGATAACAACATGCTTTCGAAGTTGGCAGTATCGTTTGCAGTAATTCACACTAATTAGCCGGTTAGCCGGCATTGTACTCAAGTTCTAAGCCGCCAAAGACAGGCCATTGATAACACAGGCTTAATCTTTCGGTAACACCACGGAAAAACCGGAGTAGGACATTTGCGCTCAAATTTTTCTCATGAAAAAAACACTACCCCTCCTGTTGGCCGCAACCCTCGCCGGCGGATCTTATTCGGCATATGCCCAGATCACATTAAAGCAGGATTATAAAAACAATACTGCTGCCCCTATCGGCACCTTCCAGCAAATCCAGTTTAAGGAAGGCGGCTTCTCTACCCTCTTCCCGATTGCCAATACCGACGGCAAAGAGTTCTGGACCTGTTCCGACAGGGGTGTAAACGTAGACTGCTCCAGTGCCAACCCTGCGGCCTGTCATCCTACTTACGATAAGATGTTCTGCTTCCCGGCCTATGCACCAAAGATCCACAGGATCAAACTCAACGGCGATTCCGTACAGGTACTGCAGACCATTACCATGAAAAGGCCCGATGGCACTACAGCTACCGGTGTATTGAACCCTGCCGGCTTTGGCAGTAAAGATGCAGAAAAGGCCTCTACCGACACCGTACTCGATTGTAGCGCCTTTGCCACCAAGATTGCCGCAAAAGACCAGTGGGCGCTCGATCCGGAAGGTCTTGTAGTAGATAAGAACAATAACTTCTGGATCTCTGAAGAAAATGGTCCGACCATCTGGAAAATGGATGCTTCCGGTAAAGCGCTTGCCCGGTATACCCCCTATGCCAGCCAGACCGGTTCGGCAAGCATCGATATCCAGATCGATACCGTGTTCAAGACCCGCAAAAATAACCGCGGCTTTGAATCGATGGCGATGGCGCCCAACGGCAAACTGTACACCATTATACAAAGCCCGCTGCTGAACCCCAGCAAAACCATCGGCGAGAGTACCGAAGTACACCGTATGCTGGAGATCGACCCGGTTACCAATGCAACCCGTATGTTTGCTTACCTTAACGAAGGCGTGATCGGCGCTTCAGGCCCCGACCAGATCCGCATGAGCGACTGGAAGATCGGCGACATGGCCGCCGTAAACGACAGCACCTTCCTGGTAATCGAAGCCGCCACAAGGGGCAATACGGTAAGAAAGAATATCTACCTGGTCAATATTGCCCAGGCAACACCGATCACTTCTGCTTTATACAATGGTAAAACCGTTGAAGCGCTGGTAGACTCTGCCGGCCTGGCTGGCGAAGGCATCAAAGCCATCCGGAAAAAATTATTTATCGACCTTACTGCGAATGGCTGGCCTGCAGAGCTGGACAAATCGGAAGGCCTTGCCATTATCAACGACAGTACGCTTGCCGTAGGTAACGATAACGACTTCGGCCAGGTATGTCCCAATGCCGATGGTATTGCAATCGCTACCGGTACCCTAAGCCATGTGCTGGTATACGGACTGAAAGGCGCCAACAAGATTCCTAACCTGTATACGCCGGTTACACCGCCTACCACAGTGCATGATATCGATGCCGTATCGCTGGTAAGGCTCTACCCTAACCCCGCTACCCGCGACGCCGTGCTCGAATTCGACCTGGCACAACGTACCGACATCAGCGTTGATGTATACGATATCCAGGGCAGGAAAGCAGCGGCCACGATCAACCGCAACCAGGTAACCGGCAGCCAGAGCATCCGCATCGCTGCATCGGGCTTCCATAACGGGTTCTACATGGTACAACTGCGTGCCGGTAGCCAGAAAATGCAATACAAACTGGTTGTTGCCCGCTAAGTATACAACACCTGCTTGCTATAAAAAAAGAGACCGCCCCATGGAGCGGTCTCTTTTACATTTTTATAAAACGGTGCTATTGCAAGGCCTTCCTTACTTCGGGCGCTACCCTGGTACCAAACAGTTCTATCGCCTTCATTAGGTCTTTATGCGCAGGACCACCTACATCCATATGCGCCACGAAACGCGTGAGCCCGAAAAGCTCGTGCAGGTACAGGATCTTATCGACCACTGCCGAAGCATCGCCGATAAACAAAGCACCTTCGGCGCTACGGCCCATATCGAACTGGGCCTGGCTGTAAGGCGGCCAACCGCGCTCTTTACCTATTTTGGTCATTTGTGCCGCATATACCGGGAAATAACTATTGGCAGCGGTCTTGTCGTCGGCCGCCAGGAAGGTATGGGCATGTACGCCGATGCGCATGGCTGCCGGATCGTGGCCGCTCTGCAGGTATTCCTCTTTATACAACCGTACAAGCGGCTGGAATTGTTTGGGATAACCACCGATGATAGCGATCATAAGCGGAAGGCCCAGTCGCGCCGCACGGACTACCGATTCAGGTGTACCGCCTACGGCAATCCAGATATCCAATGCATTGTCCTGGGCCCGGGGTAGCACTTTTTGTTGGTGCAGGGGCGCACGCAATTTGCCGTTCCAGGTTACCTCTTCCTGGCTGTTGATGCGCAACAGCAGGTCCAGCTTCTCTTCAAAGAGCTGGTTATAATCCTCCAGGTCGTAACCGAAAAGCGGGAACGATTCTATAAAACTTCCCCGGCCTACCATCAGTTCTGCCCTGCCGCCGGACAGGAGGTCGACCATGGCAAAGTTCTGGTAGATCCTTACCGGGTCGGCCGAACTCAATACCGTTACGGCGCTGCCCAGTTTTATGTTACGCGTTACCGTAGTGGCGGCGGCCAGTACGATTTCGGGGTTAGACACGGCGTAATCGCCCCGGTGGTGCTCGCCTATGCCAAACACATCCAGGCCGGTTTCGTCGGCGAGTTTTATTTCTTCGATCAACTCGCGCAACCGGGCTCCGGCATCCTTCTGGCGGCCTGTGGCCGGATCGGCGGGCAGGTCGGCAAACATACTTATACCTAATTCCATATCCTTGTGCTGTTTTTGTGATTACCTGTAATTAGCTACAAAGATACGCAGAGCTACCGCCCGGGGTATTGACCTGTGGTAAGTAAAAAGAAGGAGCAGCTACTGCAACAGTACGCCTTTAGAATATCAGCACAATGACATCGCCGGTGCCGCCGGGGTTCCAGGAAGCCACATAAGCTGCACCGCTGTTACAGGGCGGATAGCTGGATACGTTAGCACTGTTGAAGCTGGTAGAAAAACCGGGTAAAACACCCAGGGCAAAAGATACACCGGAGGGAAGCGGATAGCCTTTAATAAAACCGAAAGTGCCCGTCGACAAAGGCGCCGAGCCGGAATAACTCATATTAGGCAAGGCCGATGGATCGGCAAACACGGTATTGCCCAGACCGACAAATACATTATTGGCGCCAAAAATGTCGGTGCCGACGGTGCCGTTGATCCCGAAGGTAAACGTGCAGGTGGTCCAGTTCATAAAGGTAAGGCCATTGGCTTTGGCGCCCGTTGCAGCAAGCACCGCAAGGGATAAAGCAAGCAGGATCTTTTTCATAGATTGATTTTTATCCTGTAAAAATCAAAAAGCCCGGGGGCATGACATGCCTCCGGGCCATTTATTTTTCTTTTGCTTAACCGACACAGGCTACAAAAGCCGAACAACGTGGCGGCCAGGACGGGCAACATTGTGTACGTGCACCATTGATGGCCGTGGCCGGACATACCAATACCGATTTGTTGCAGGTCATGTCGGTAGGCAGAATACCGCCGATAACCTGGCCGGCATTGCTATCCGAAAGTTGTGCGATCGTTCCTTTGTCGAGGAAAAGTTTTTTACCTAAGGCTACTTTTTGCTTTTTCATAATATCTGGTTTTTAATGCAGTCCGAAGTTGGGGCTTTTCGGGGGCATAAAATGCCCCCGGGCAACAAGAGAAAAGTTAAAAACCGGGAAAACGAACGTATATAACTGAAAAACAACAATATAAATTCATTATGATGGATGCTGTTTTTCTTAACGTTTATTTTTTATTTCAAACCCAACATTCCGGTGCGATACCGGTGTCTTTGCCTATGAGTAATTTTTTATTCATACGATTTATTTAGCGACATTGGCCCGGTCTTTACCGGGCCTTTGCTCTTTATCGTATCCTGGTCAGGACCAGAAGTTGAGTACTTTAAGCCGCGAAGCCGCATGTCCCTGCTGCCGCAGCAATTGGTGCAGGCCCGATACCATAACATTATTGCCCGCCAGGTAAATACAATAGTTATCGGCACTGTAACGCTGTTGCAGCAACCACTCGTTGAGGCTGTAATGCCCGTAGGGGTCCTGCTTGGCTACAGCCTGTACCGAAGGCTGAAAATAAGCCTCGAGCGACAACCGGTCGGTTTCCCGTTCCATAAGACAGGCGCCGGCAAACCGGACGCTCTGCGGCAGGGTTTCGCCCAGGGCCAGCAAATGCCCCAGGCTGCTGCTATCGCCCAGCGCCAGGATATTGGTTACCTCCCCGGGGTGGTTATGCGTAGTGCCGATACGGATATAATAAACGGTGTCGAGCTTCTGTAACTGCCGGATCCAGGCTGCTCCCGGGCCTTCATGGCCGGTATCGGCATAGATCGTACAGGTGCGGGTTTCGGCATCCCATCCCGATGGCGTATAATAGCGGTAGGTAAAGTCGTCTACCCGGAATTTGATAAAAGGCACCTCCCACCAGAGCGTCATATCGGCTGCGGGCAGGTGCAGGTCTATTTCCAGGAAGGTAGAGTCGTCCCATTTCCTGATGGCGAGTACGGTGCCGGTGCTCAACAATCGATCTTCCAGCAAGCGGCTCGCTTTTCTCCTGATTTTTTGTAAAGTAGGCGTTTCCATTTTTATTGGTTTAGATGATTACACTGCTGCAGGTTGCGGGCAGTCCTGCGCTGCCTGTTTTCAATAAAGCGATGCGGTGCTGGTATGCGCATGGAAAATATGCTCCGAATCGCGTACCTCGAGTTGTACCCTGGCTGTGCGGGCCAACATCTCCTGTTCGTAAGCGCTGATGGCTGCGCCAATGCTCTTATGGCTGCTGTTACCCAGCTGCGCAGCCAGTTCGCAGGCATCAAGCATCGCCATATTCACACCGGCGCTGGCAAAGGAAGGGATCACATGTGCGGCATCGCCGATCAGGGTCAGGTTGGGCTGTGTTTTCCAATGCTGTGTTGCCGGGGTGGCATATACGGCGCGTGGTACAAAAGCACGGGCCGATGCAAAGAGTTCGTAAAACACGGGGTGCCAACCGGCATAAAGCGTTTCCAACTGCTGCACCACTGCTGCGCGATCCTGAAAATTGGTCGCGGCGGCCAGCTCGCCTTCGGGCGTAGCGCCGATGCTGCAATAAAACTCCAGGCTGCTATTGCCTTTTTCCTGCACAATAATGCTTTTGCCATTGCCCACCGCAAACAGGGTGCCCTGTTGCACCATGGCATATAACTCAGGGCATGTCTTAACCGGATCGGCGGTAACCCCATGGATCAGCGTACTACCGGAGTACATGGCCTGCACCGGCGTAAGGAAGGGCCTGATGCTGGACCGCGCGCCATCGGCGCCGATCACGATATCTGCGGTTTCGGACTGGCCCTGCATAAATTGGAGTTCGTAACGGTTATCCTTTATGGCCAGGGTTTTAAAATGCCGTCCCCACTGCAGGGTGCCGGGAGCCAGCGATGCGGCAAGAGCAAGACAGATTTCCTTGCGATCGGCCTCCGGGTGATGCCCGCCGGCCGCACCGGGAGGCACTTCCAGCACCAGGGCTTTATATTTATCATACATCTTCAGCCGGGTACTTTCGGGACGGTGCACCAGCGCCACTTTACCTTCGAGGCCCGTTTGTGCCAGGGCTTTAAGAGCCGCACCGGCATGTAACTCCATAGTACCGCCCCGTGCAGCAGTAAGGGCATCCGGTTCCCTTTCGTATACCCTTACCCTTGCTCCCTGCTGCTGCAAGAGATTGGCAAGTGTAAGGCCCGCGGGGCCCGCACCTATGATGGCTACATTTTTCCCGTAAAGTAATTCCTTGACCATGATCCTGCTGTTTGTGCCACCGCCCGGTGACCTGTTTCAATATGCTGGTACAAAAGTATCCGGTCCCGGCTTTACGGGAAAACGTTAATAGGTAAGCCGTCCCATAAATTAGGTTAACGGAGTAATTACAGCGGTGAAATTTTTGGAGCGATACCGGTAAACGGTAGCACTACAGGTACAGTTAAAGGCCCGTTGTTTGGTTATACTACAGGCCGCAGCGCCCTGGAAAAACAGTAAAACTACGCAGTCAAAAACCGTATTTATGCTAATGGCCATACGCTGATATTTATGGAATTTTGAATGCACCATAACCCTTAAATCCAGCATTGCAACATGGCACTTATTGAATTTTACGAAGAGGCGATCCGGTCGCATGCTATTTCTGCGGAGCGGTTCACACAACTTGTCTACGCCTATTTCGGCGACACGCCCGAAAACATAGGCCCCTGCATCCGGAATACGGAATCGATTTCGGAAATGGTAGGCCGCCTGCCCGATCGCACTTATATCCGGATACATATCAGCGGACTGGCCACGAATACCGATCTCCGGTTTGAACCCCAACCCGGAAGCGGCACCAGCTACCCCGCTGCCGGCTTACTGCGCGGCGTCTGTATGCTGTTCAAACAATCGGTATGCCAGTTCTATAAAGCGAAAAAGCCCCATACCGGCGCCGGTATGCAGGTAACCATCGTCATGGCCGTCTACCAGGATGGCAAACCGGTTTATTTCGGCGATCTTAATGCTCCTTTCTTATCCTAACGTTATACCGCATGTTCCTGACCCTGTGCTCCGCGCTTTCTGCTTTACTCTCTTTTATTGCCGGTACGAAATCGAAAGGCGTGTTATGGATCTACATGCTCTGCTGCTGCTTATACAATAGCCTGCTGCTGGTGCTGCAGGCCTGGACCGGCAATGAGGAGCTGTGGACCCGCAACGGTTACCTGGCGCTGGAGTTTACCTGTATCGTGGTGTATTATGAAAAGGAGGTCTTCGTTAAAAAGACCTCCTTTCAATTATTAAGCGCCGCGCTCCTTGTGGTTTTCCTGGCCGGTACAACTCTCGCCCGCGAAGGCTGGCTGCTGTTCTATTATACCGGGGCCTGCATTTTGAATTTTTATTATATACTCCTGTCGCTGGCCGGTTACCGGATGCTGCTCCGGGAGCAAAAGAACAGTTTTCTCGAAAAGTCTTCTTTCTTCTGGGCCAATACAGCGCTGGGCATGTACGCGGCAGGCAGCCTGTTGCTTTGCCTGCTGCATAACCTGGGCGGCTATCCTGCTACACCGGGTATGGCAATCTACGCCTTTCTCAGCCTCGATATTTTAAAAAACATATTGACCGGTATTGCGCTTACCCGCAAGCCCGGTTATTAAACCAGGCTTTCAGCCGTTCTCTTCTCCAGCGACAATACTACGTACTTCGAGGTAGGCGTATTGCTTTTATCGGCAACACTGTCAACAGGTACCAGCACATTGGCCTCCGGGAAATAAGTAGCCGTGCAACCTTCGGGTATAGGGTACGGCACCACGATAAATCCGCGCGCAATCCTTACCCTGCCGCTATGACGGTTATACAGATCGACCAGGTCGCCAGGCTGTAATGCCCGCCGGTTCATATCTGCCTGGTTCATCAGGATCACGCGGCGCTCATTATAAATACCGCGATAACGGTCGTTAAGCCCGTATACCGTGGTATTAAACTGGTCGTGGCTTCTTATGGTCATCATCAGCAACTCGTCTTCCTGCAACGTAACCGTTTCGGCTACGGCAATATTAAACTGCGCTTTGGCGGTCTCCGTATCGAAACTGCCCTCGCGGTTGCAATTGGGCAGGTAAAAGCCGCCGGGTTGTCTTACCCGTTCATTGTATTGGTCGAATCCGGGTATGGTACGTTCTATATCTTCCCTGATGGCGTCGTAATGTTGCGCATACTGCTCCCAGTTTACTGCAGAGCGCCAGCCCAGTACAGCCCGGGCCATGCGGCATACGATTACCGGCTCACTCAGCAGCTTTGGCGATACGGGCTTCAGCACACCCTGCGACGATTGTACCACACCCATCGAGTTTTCGCAGGACACGAATTGGTTCTCGCCATTGATCATGTCTTTATCGCTGCGGCCCAGGCAAGGCAGGATAAGCGCCTCGCGGCCATGCACCAGGTGACTGCGGTTCAGTTTGGTGGATACCTGTACCGTCAGGTTGCAACGGCGTAAAGCCTTGGCTGTATATTCCGTATCGGGTGTTGCCGAAAGAAAATTACCGCCCATGGCTATAAATACTTTTGCCTTGCCTTCGTACATGGCATGTATACATTCCACCACGTCGTACCCATGTTCGGAGGGGGGTGTAAAACCGAAGTTTTGGTTTATGCTGTCCAGGAAGGCCTTTTTGGGTTTTTCATAAATACCCATCGTACGGTCGCCCTGTACATTGCTGTGCCCACGCACCGGGCAGGTGCCCGCGCCCGGCTTACCGATACTGCCTTTTAACAACAGCAGGTTCACCACTTCTTTTATCGTATCTACCGCATTCTTGTGCTGCGTAAGCCCCATAGCCCAGCAGGCAATGATCTTTTTCTTGTTTTTCAATATCGCGGCGGTTTCCCTTACCTGATCTTCGGGTATGCCCGAAGCCTGTACCAGGGCATCGAAATCCAGGCCCGACAGGTGTTGCCGTAAAGGCTCAAAACCTTCGGTGTGCGCCGCGATGAAATCATGGTCGAGTACCGTACCCGGCTCCTGCCGTTCGGCTTCCAGCAACAGCATTTCCAGCGCCTGCAGCAAAGCCATATCGCCATTGATCTTTACCTGCAGGAAAATGTCGGTGAGCATGGGATCGATACCTAGGATACCTTTGATCTGCTGCGGGTTATTAAACCCCATCAGCCCGGTTTCGGGCAGGGGGTTAACAGAAATAATAATCGCCCCGTTGGCTTTAGCCTTCTGCAGGGCAGAGAGCATGCGCGGATGGTTGGTACCCGGATTCTGCCCCAGGATCATGATCACTTCGGACTCATAAAAATCGGCAAGTGTTACCGAGCCTTTACCGATGCCCAGCGATTCGCCCAGCGCTACTCCACTGCTCTCATGACACATATTGCTGCAATCGGGCAGGTTATTGGTACCGTATTCGCGTACGAACAACTGGTATAAAAATGCTGCTTCGTTGCTGGTACGGCCCGAAGTATAAAATACCGCTTCGTGCGGGGAAGGCAAAACGTTCAGATGCTCTGCAATCTTTTCGAAGGCCGCTTTCCAGCTGATGGGCTGGTAATGGGTAGCGCCTTCGGGTAGGTACATGGGCTGGGCGATACGTCCCTTACCACCGATCTCGTAATCGGACAACAGGGATAAGTCGTATACTGAATGCTGTTCAAAAAAAGAAGCCGTCAGTTTTTTAGCCGTCGCCTCTTCGGCCACGGCCCGGGCGCCATTCTCACAATACTCGGCTATACCCGAACGCTCATCATCAGGATCGGGCCAGGCGCAACTCGGACAATCGAAACCGCCTTTTTTATTCAAATGAAATAAAGCCTTATTACCCCGGAAAAAACCGGCTTCGGAGATTACCATTTTAAAGGCCGAGAGCACTGCGGGGATACCGGCGGCTACTTTACTGATCGGGCCCAGCCGGAGCCCGGTAAGTTGCTCCGGGTTTTCGGCATCGGGCTGTTTTTGCAGGTCGTCCATCATCAACAGGTTTGATTCGGATTATCGTAATTATCCGACTGGTCTTCAGTCGTATCATCGAGACATTTAAAGTCTTTTTCAACCAATAGGTATAAACTGTCTTTGTCGTTAAGGGGCATACGGGCATCGCAGCCGATCACGGCATTAGTTTCCCAGTCTTTGAGAAAGGCCGCAGACAGGTACAGGGTTATCTTATTACCGGTATAAGTAGCCGTCAGATCTTCTTCTGCTTCTTTACGTTGCAGGGCGTAGGTCAGCGTACCCGTAGCAAATACGGTATGCTCCTCATGATAACCGTCGCGGACCAATATCGTTACATCCGTTTTGGACAAGCGATACCGCACGGAGTTTCCTTTTATTCTGATCTTCATAGTATTGGGTCGGAATAGTTGATTCCTTTTAATTATTTACCCGGGGCCTGCATCAGGCAATGATCCGGTGCGCCCCGCTGTATATATTGAACCTTTCGTTTCTTAAAAAACCGGCGAGTGTTATGCCTCTTTCCTCGGCAAGACTTACAGCCAGGCTGGAGGGTGCGCCTACTGCCGCTATGATCGTGATACCGGCCATGGCCGCCTTTTGTACCAGTTCGAAACTAGCCCGGCCGCTCAACAACAATACCGACTGGTGCAAGGGTAAGTATCCGCCGGCCAGGGCATAACCGATCAGCTTGTCGAGGGCGTTATGCCGGCCCACATCCTCCCGCATCTGTATAAAACGGCCTTCGCGGTCAAACAGGGCGGAGGCATGCAACCCACCCGTCTGGCCAAATACCGCCTGCTGCTCCCGGAGGAGATCTGGCAGGCGGAACAAAACAGCGGCATCGAGCTGTAACGCTGCCGCCGGTGTGGCAAAGGGCATTACCGTACGAATGGCATCGATACTGGCCTTACCACATACCCCGCAACTGGAGGTCATATAAAAATTCCGGTCGCTTTGCTGCAGCACGGGGCGCGTATCGCCGGTAAGCTTAACCAGCACCCGGTTGTCGCCTGCAGCGCCCTCGCTTACCGAAGCCACCTGTGTATAATCCTGTATGATACCTTCCGTAAATAAAAAGCCGGTGGCCAGTTCGGCGTCGTTACCCGGGGTACGCATGGTTACCGCCACACTTTTATAGTGCGGCTGCCCGGCTTCAGTATACCGTAACTGTACTTCCAGCGGCTCTTCCACGGCAAGCAGATCTTCGTCCGGCGTTACACCGGCGCCCTGTACCCTGGTAATCGCCCACCTGGCGACTGCGGTTTGTTCCATAGCCAAAATTACCCTTCTTTTTTGAATTCGGGCCTGCTTGTTATTGCCTTTGCGGCCTCGTATTGTTCCGGTGTATCGGCTCCCGATAAACAGTTTAGATCGGCCGGAAGATAAGGGTCGGCCTTTTCGGCGCGCAGCAGGGCCTGCAGCGAGGCGCGGCCCTGCGCAAACCCCAATCCGGCAGCCTGCGCGCACGTAGCCGGATAATAAGCCAGCAGCGGTTCGTATACCCCGGCCGCTTCGTTGTAAAAGGCGGCCGGCCTCCCGGGGCTCAGGTATAGCAGGAAGCGCTCCAGCTCTGAACGACGCAGGAAGGGATAATCACAGCCCACAAACAGGAAATTATGCCCGGGCAGCAGGTCCGCAGCCGTAAGTAAGGCAGCCATAGGTCCGGCCTGTTCGTAAGCAGGCAGATCGGGCAATAAAGGGAAGCCTGCGGGCAACCGGGCAACCTGTTCCGCATTTACCGACAACCACACCTCGCTACACAAGCCCTGCAGCATATCGTACAGGTATAAGGCCTGTGGCCGGCCGTGGTAGTCCAGCAGGTATTTGCCGGTACCCATACGGCTGCTTTGTCCGCCGCACACTACGATTCCCGTTATCTTATTCTTTTCCTGCATCAGGGTAAATGTTCTGAAAGTACAATAGCATCCTGTAGCCCATAACGGTTGATGGCCTGTGGCAGCAGGCTGTCGCGTACCACGATCAGCAGCTGACCGTCCTGTTGTCCCGACTGGTAGCTGCGTACCGTATTAAGGATAGCCGGCTCCAGGCCTTCTCCCTGCTCCAGTTCCAGCTTACCGGCCTCGTCGATAACAAGCCAGGCCGGGTGTTGCGCCACAGCCGCAGCCAGGATGTCGCGGGCACGGGCAAAAGCTTCCTTGGCAAAAAGAAAACGGCCTATGGTTATTTTTTCGCCGCCATAACTGTCCGCCACCTCGAAGGTATGATAGCGTTTCGTAGCGATATCATAGATCACCCGGCGGTTGTGCACATCGGGCGTAAGGATGCCGGCCGCACCCGGCCGGTCCTGCACCCAGTTATATAAAGCCGTAGTCTTACCCGTTCTGATAGCCCGGCTGAACAGGTAGATCTGTCCTTTCTTTTCTTTCATCATACAATGTAAGCGCAACCATATAGTAAATAAAATATTGAAGCCTGCGTAATAGGCCCTGCCGGCGGCTTGCGAGTTGCCAGCAAGGCTTTACATAACTGCGTATACCCGGCAGCAACGCAATAATCACAGCCGCCTCCCGGCCATGCGCCCCGCGCTGACGGCGCAACCAGCGTTGCAACAACCAATTGATGACCGGGCGCAGTACAAAGAACAGTAACAGGACGGCCGCCAGGCTTCGTACCAGGATAAACAGCACTTGTTTGCTGTTGCCCGACAACAGAAATACCGTAACCATAAAAGCTAATACAAGCAGGTAGACCAACCAGAGGCGTTTCCGTTTGCCTTTACCTGTAGTGCCATCGACCGAGAGTACTGCCTGATGCTCATCATACCACTGCAGGATCTCGGCCTTGCGCTGATCGATACGGCCCGGCAGCGCGGCCGAAAACAAGCCCACCACAACACCCCATACGATGTATACCAACAGGTAAGTCCCGATCAGCAACAAGCTGAACGAAACATCGACCTTAAGCGAAAACTCTTTGCAAATACTCTCAAACAATTTATCGAGGGCCACCCAAAACGACTTGCCATAGATG
This sequence comes from Taibaiella chishuiensis, assembly GCF_003014535.1. Lineage (GTDB taxonomy): Bacteria > Bacteroidota > Bacteroidia > Chitinophagales > Chitinophagaceae > Taibaiella > Taibaiella chishuiensis. The sequence continues at coordinate 23,660 of NZ_PYGD01000014.1, forward strand.
AGGGTCATTACAATAATCTTCTGCAATGCCGACTCCGCCATTGCCAGGATAGCCAGCAGTACCGATGCCAGCCTGAAATTGCGGATATACCGGTAAAACAACGCGCCCACCAATCCCTGGAAGGCCACCGCCAGGTAGGCCGGTGGCGGCGAATGCGGGCTTACGGTAGCCTTAACCAGGAGTACAAGTACCAGGGCCTTCAGCACCTGCCCGTAGTCGCGGCGGGCATACCAGGCAATAAGCCCGATCATGAGCACGGCAGAACCGCCGACAAAAAAACCGGTAAGCGGTATCTTCAGCGCAAACATAAGGCCACCAAGACCGGATTCGCTAAAGGCCCATAAAGCCGTAAGCCGGGCAATGGCATGTTGGTTACGATCCGGGGCAGGCTGCAGGTCCATGGTTCGGGGATTAGGAAGAAAAGCCTAAAATTAAAGCAAACCGGGAAATAAATAACAGGAGCTACAGCTATAACCATAAACCCATAGCCTACATCGTTGCACAGGGTATAACGGATCAGGCAGAATTTCTGGGGGATTAAAAATTGAGCCCGCAGATCTGTTCCTCTATTATTTATTCAAGGAAAATTAATGGGGAGCATTTAAGCTATCCTGGATAGATAAATATACTGCAATACCAGGTCCTGGCGGCGAATAGAATCCTGCGAATTTCATTTTTTCTCGCAGCGAACAGGTACATATTGGTTATAACATATGGTCACCAACCGCGTAGAAATGCTTTGCCCAACGCCCATTACATGCACTGCCGGGACGTCAAGCCAGGAAACGACCAAACATACCGACCTTTAGAAAAAGGGCGTTAATAAACCGCGTAGCGCTCATGAGCACCAACAGGACAATAAAAAATACAGCGAATAAATGCTGCTGGACGCCGTATAGAAAGAAATACAGTTCCCACAGTCTGGCCCTGTACTTTAGTTCGTTCGTCATTCCTTCGTCCAATTTTTACTATTGCCCGGAATATTTCTTTTAGGCGTACAAGGCATTTTTAGCACTTTTTCTACAGTCTTGATTTTTGCTTCTTTGTATTAAGACAAAGAAGAATAAAAAACCAGGGTAAGTACACCGGAGTCCCCCAACTTGTCCGCTTGATCCGGTATAACCAGGCGCCCGGTAAAGGAATGGCCCGGCAATATACCGGGCCATAGGGAAAATATTTGTTGGCGTATGATCATTACTGAGCGGGTAAGCGGTACGCGGACGTCAACGACAAGCAAAACAGCAGCTAACAATCGTTTAGCTCGTAGGCGGCCTGCTCCCTGGCTTGTTCCATACGTTGCTTTTCTTCAGGGCTTAATAACTGCTGTTGCAATACCACGTTCAGACTGCGTTTGCGGTTGGGGCTAATCCATACGCCTTTCAGCTCTTTACCATTGCGGTGCAATATCATTACACCGGTAAAGCCGCTTTCCGTAAGGCAATAGTCGTCTTTTTCATTTACTTCCGCATTCAGCGACAGCCAGCGGCTTTTACCATCGTATTTATAAATGGCGTCGTAAATCACATGTCCGCCGCAGGGATCGGTAGCATTGATATAAAGTGTCACGGGCATTTTTCCGTCTACCTTACCTTTATACAGCCAACTGCCGGTAACCGTTGCAGCCCGGCTTATACTACTGCAAAGCAATACGGCGGGTAATAAGTATTTTATTTTCATCCCTGTTTTTTTTGAACGCAAATATAAAAGCTCAGTCCGCATTCCAGGCAAACCAATGATATAAACGCCGCTCATCGCGCCAGATGACCCAGCAGTAGCCGGCCAGGCGCTTGTTCCGCATGGCATTCAGCTTTACCCAATGCCCCTGCACGGCTACCGGGACAAATTTAAGATCGTCGGGGTGTACCAGTTTTACCCCGGCACAATAGTATTTATCCGCAGCGGGTAATTGCCCTTCGGGATAGGGTTTATCGTAGAGTACCGAAGTATCCCATTGCCGCACAATGCGGAAATACTCGCCGGCAGCCGCTTCGGCGAGCAGGTACTGTTCCCAGCTGGCATAACGCCCATAAGCGGCCGGGATATAGGCACGGGCGCCGGTAGTATCGGCCAGGATCTCGAAATAACGCGGGGTAACGCGGGTACATATAAATGCCGGGCCATTACCCCCGCCGCATTGAAAAGGCTGGAAGGGCCCTTCGTAAAAAGAGTTGGGCTCGGCACAAGCCATGCACTGCGGACAATTGGTTTGCGCCACCGTGAGCTGGGTTTGCAATTGGGTAAGCCCCGTGTCGCGGTATACCGGAACCGTATCGGTCCATTGAAGCACATGGTGCGTACGCGCCAGCTCCAGCAGTCCTGTACCCAGGCTGTAGTCCCCGCCCGGTGTAAGGGCCCGGGCTACAGCCGTTATAGTAAGCAGGTATAGTATCAACAGGATCCTGGAAGCCATCTCTTGTTACCCGGTTTAAAATATAGAAGAGGCATCGGGCCTGCGGTTCAGCGCATCTTCCACATCGGCCTTGAAGGTTTCGAATTTTTCCTTGTTCCTGCCTTTGAATATGGCTTTAACGATAACCATGGCCAGTACGATCCATAATGCACCGCCTACGCCAAAGGCGAGTTGTCCGGCAAGCAGGCTCAATATGGTCGAAAGCAATACAGCGGCAAGTACGATGGCCCCGACCACCCAAAGCACGGGGGGAATAAAGTCGATCATAAAAAAGGTCTTCTTATCGCGTACCAGGAACTTGAAATTATCCTTAGGTACGATAATGGTGCGCGGCGTAAGAAAGGGCTTTTTGATTACAGCGCCGGGATACTTGCCGGACAGGCCGTCCATGACCTCTTCCAGTGGTTTCTTCTGCATGTTCTGTACTTTCATAAAAACTTGTTTTTGTTCGTTTAGGGATGAACCGGGCAGATATACCCGGCTGAATACAAAACAAATTTATCCGGCCACTTTGCTAAATATTTTATAGGATTACAAAGCGCGGGCATTATTTCCCGATCTGCGGCCGCAACGCTTAAATACGCTAGCGCTTTGATGATGCAGAAGTTGTGTCCGGCACGATTACCTCGGGCTCATCGACCAATACCGGTGCGCCACCCAGGGTAGACACCGGTTGTGCCTCCACGGTACCGGTGTCCTCGACAATAGCCGGTTCCCCCATCAGGCGATGCTCATCGGGTTCGGGCGGGATCACCGGCATAACCGTATCGCCCGTAAGATAAGTAATGCCTGCATTATGCGACAGGGTTGTATGTTGGGCAGCAGGCAGGCTTTGCCCCGGCCCCGAGGAAGTACAGGATGCCCCCATAATACAAAATACGAACAGGAGTATAGCAGCTGCCTTGCGGGACACCGGCAGGAAAGCACGGTTGAGCTGTTGTACAAATACCTCCGGCGCAGGTATGGGCACATCCAGCTGGTCCTTGCGGAACCGGCCACAGGTACCGGTATTGCTTTTGAGATACTGTACAATGTCTTCGGACTTCCAATCTGTAAAATCGATTACCGTTTTACAACACTGGCCGCAATGCCGCCCCCCGGCATCCGGGGTCATCGTTTGCCAATCAGCAGAACAGGGTTTGGGTATTTGTATCAGGGTATGCATAGGGCTTTTTTCTTCAAGATGCGTATACCCCCGGTATTCCATAAGCGGCGCTTAATTTTTTATACAACATTTTCGCCGGCGTTGCGTTTAAACAGGCAATACCGGTGGATCGGGCCGCAGGTAAGGCAGCTGTGATAGAGCCAGTCCTTAAAACACTCGTCATTTTATAATTATTTTAATTGTTTTTAAATAAAGTTTTCAGCCCTTTAATATAAAGAATTGAAATTTGGTATTAAATTTGCACGATAAAGGAAAACGAAAATAACAACTCATGAAAAAAAGTCTTTTAATTTTAGCAGCAGCTAGCGCAGTTGGCTTCGCCTCCTGCGGCGGTGGTAACAATGAGGGTTCCCTGACACCTGCACAGCTTGATTCTATCCAACAGGCTACAAGGCAGGCTACAGAAGATTCGATCGCCAATGCACAAAAACGCCAGAGCGATTCTCTTGTAAATGCACAGAATGCAACAGCTGTTGATTCTCTTAAAAGAGTAAACGATTCCCTGGCTGCAGTAGCCGCTAAACCTGCTACCAAGCCGGTAACACCTACTAAAAAACCGGCGCCTTCCAAAAATACGGGCACCAAACCGCAACCCGTACCTGAAGTAGTTGAACCAGCAAAACCGGTTAATCCAAAAGATGCACGGTTCGGTAACGAAGAAGCAAAAAAGAAAACACAGGAAGCCAATACGAACGCTAAAGACGCTCGTTTTAAATAGGCCTATTGTATAAAAACAGAAAGCGAAAGGACAATTCCTTTCGCTTTTTTTTATGCCTGGTGCCTGATATTAGATGTGAGATGTGAGATATTAGATATTAGATATTAGATATTAGATATGAGATGTTAGGTATTAGATGTTGGGTATGAGATGTTGGGTGCCGGATTTTAGATATCAGGAATTGGATGCCGCGTATGCCCTGCGCCCCGTTGGCAATGCTCCCGCCGCTATCGTAAACACAAAAAAAGCGGCCCATCAACGGGCCGCTTTGTAAAAATAATCCGGTAACTTATTTAGTCCAGGTACCAGTGTATTTATTTACCTGGCCTGTGCTTATTTTAGTGATGTTGTAGTTTACGGTAATGCTGTTGCCTGCGCTGTTGATAAAACCGTTACCCTCTACGCTGAAACCATCAGCATCGGGCTCCTGTGGCGGAATAGTAAAAGTAGTACCGCTGGCGCTTACGATAACATCGGCTGCAAAACCACCGTTTGAAGGTATACCGGAGAAACCACCGATATTCATTTTAGAGATAGAGCTCGGGTTCTTCACGACATTAGCAGTGTAAGCCGGTAACTGTGTGCCGTCTTCTTTTCTATCCTGGGCAGACCACTGACCAAGGAACTTGGTGCGTACTTCAACATCGCAATTGCTGCCTTCGTAGCCTTCGTTACAGATCTTATCATCCTTAGAGCAGGAAGTAAGGGTTACGGAAGCGAAACCGGCAATGGTCAGCATAGAAGCAGTGAGTAACAGACGTGCTTTTTTCATACTTGTTGATTTTATTTTTGTGTGAGTTATTAGACGATTAAATTAATGAACCAGGTTATAGCCGAGAATCCCAAATGCACATACCATAAACAGGATAGCTAAAACTATTTTTATTATCATGTTTCTCATTTTCACATAGCTTTCCTTGGCTAATGCAAAATGTGTGCCAAAAATAGATGGATTTTCTTAATTGACAACAAATGAAGACCTAATAAATTCAGAAAAATAAGTTAAGATGCAGCAGGTTTACCAATTCTTGCTTTTCAGGTCCCTTTCGGCATCGCGATTCTTAATCGTCTCGCGTTTGTCATACTGTTTTTTACCACGACCCAGGCCTATATCCAGTTTGGCATAGCCCTTTTCATTAATATACATGGACAGCGGCACAATGGTAAGCCCTTTTTCCTTAATCTTCTGCATCCACTTCTTGATCTCTTTTTTGGTCAGCAGCAGCTTGCGTTCTCTCCTGGGATCGTGTCCTGCGTAACCCGCATTGACGTATTCGGCAATATGCAGACTGCGTATCCACAATTCATTTTTGTGAAAGAAACAATAGCTATCGTTAAAGCTTACCTTGCCCAGGCGTACCGACTTGATCTCCGACCCGGTCAATACAACGCCAGCCGTGAGCTTATCTTCAATAGCAAACTCGAACGTAGCCGGCTTATTTTTCAGATAGACTCCTTTGGAGGAGGAAGCATTGGGTTTAGTCATAACAGATTCAATACAGATTTATGGATTTCGCGATTCTTTAACGTTAACACGGAAGATACGCAAAACGTTCGTTAAAGAAAGCCGCAACCCGGCATGATACCGGCCGGCTGTAAACAGGGTTGCATAACCCCGCTTTCAAAAAAAAATCCCGCCAGAAGTCTGCGGGATTTTTTCGGAGGTATCGAGCGGATTCGAACCGCTGTAGCAGCTTTTGCAGAGCTGAGCCTAGCCACTCGGCCACGATACCAGTGCTTCCTTAGAAGGTGTGCAAAAGTAATAAACATTCCTCATTCTGCAAACAGTTTTTTGTCTTTTTTTTAATTAACGCTTAAAACAGGCTTTGACGCGCATATCAGTTTAATTACAGACTTTTGGACCCTGTTATTTTTTCAATCAACCCTTATTAATTGATACATTTATGATAGGCGAATCGGAACTGATCATTACTCCAAAAGGCTGCATCTACCACCTCGACGTACACCCCGATGAAATTGCCGATACTGTTATTACCGTAGGCGACCCGGGCCGGGTACCCGAAGTGTCGAAACACTTCGACCGCGTCGAACATAAAAAAGCACACCGCGAATTTGTAACCCATACCGGTTATATCGGCAACAAGCGCATCAGCGTGGTAAGCAGCGGCATCGGCCCCGATAATATCGACATCACGCTTAACGAACTCGATGCCCTGGTCAATATCGATTTCGAAACACGCGAACCCAAAGCACAGCAACGCTCGCTCAACATCGTCCGCCTGGGCACTTCGGGCTCGCTGCAGGAGGACATACCGGTAGACAGCCTGGTAGCTTCGTCCTTTGGTATCGGCCTCGACAACCTGCTGCATTACTACCGTTTCGAAAACAATGCCGACGAGCTTTTCCTGCTTAATGCCTTCAGCCAGCATACCCACCTTACCGGCAACCCCATACAACCTTATATCGCAGAAGGATCGATCCGGTTGCTCAATCACTTCTCCGGCGATTATATACACGGCATTACCGTTACCTGCCCGGGGTTTTATGCACCGCAGGGCCGGAAGCTGCGCCTGCCGCTGGCCTTCCCTACCCTGGTCGATACTCTGTCGAGCTTCGAAAGCGGTACCCACCGTATTACCAATTTTGAAATGGAGACGTCTGCTATTTACGGGCTGGGTAAATTAATGGGGCATCATTGTCTTTCGGTAAATACGATCGTGGCCAACAGGCAGGCCAAAACATTTTCGAAAGATGCCGCAGCGGCAGTAGAAAATATGATCCGCAAATCGCTCGGAATTATATCGGGACTGTAACCTTATACGCCAAGGCAATTTCTATACAGGTAAAGCCAGTCTCCTCTTGCTGGAGACTGGCTTTACTATTTACCCGTTTTATGGAAACAGTCGGCTGTAACAGGGCATGGCTGCCAATATCTCCTGGTCCAAACAGAACTTTACCGGGCTGCTATTTTTGATTAAAAGACAGGCAAAAAACAAAAATACAAACAACAATTACACATAACAATAAATACTATACCAAAATTCAAAGTAATTTCACTCCGCATAACATAGTCCTGGCGTTCATTTTTTCGTTTTTCCCCTTGCGCACTACAGGTAAAAAACTGGCAAAAAATATAGAACACACGAGTAGCCGCAAATCCGCGCCTGTCCTATCATTTAACACTCAGCAGCTTGCAGGATGCGCAAGAATAATTAAGTTTTTTTTAGCATTAAAAAATATCTTTTAGCATCAAAAAAATATAGGTTTGGTTAAACAGAAGTTATCAACGAAAGAGCTAAAATTCAAAACCAAGAACCTATAGCAGCAATTTTATTTTCCTGAAACTTTATCGCGTTCCCCCCGAAACATCCCGGCGCCTTCAACCGCCCGGCGATGCCAGGCAGCCCTTTCCTGTAACCTAACCGGATGATTCTTTATTGTTCACCTCCATAAATGTTGCATTTTATGAAAAAACAGTATGTACAATCCCTTTTTGCCGGCCTTGGCCTGTTCTGCGCAATCGGGAGTTACGCACAAGAGGGTAATGCTTTACGTCCTATCGACCAGCAGGTCATAAACGCAAAGTCGCAGGGACTTTTCAAACAGACCGTCAGTCCCTTTGTCCTGCAGGCAGGCACCGCTGCCCGTGGCACCAGCCAGGTAGTGACCGATGCCACCTACCTGCAGTTATCCCCGGCCAATACCCGTAAACTCTGGAGCGAGCATCCCGATGCCCTTACCCTCAGTATTCCGAAACAGGACGGCGCAAGCCTGGAAATGGAACTGGTACAGCAATCACCATTCGATAAAAGTTTTTTTGTAAGCACCAGCAGCAGCAACGGACAACCCGTGGCTTACACACCGGGCGTTTACTACCGCGGCGTTATTAAAGGCATGCCGGGCACTACGGTAGCCATAAGTGTATTCCAGGACGAAATTATAGGCGTTGCCGCTACGGAAACGGAAGGCAGCCTGGTACTGGGCAAACTGCAGAAAGCAGGTAATGTATCCGACTACATCCTCTACTCCGACAAGAACCTGAACGCACCGCAGCCTGCGGGTTGCAGTACCGAAGAGCCTTTGGGTTATGCCGAGAAAATACGGGAATACATGCAGACCGCTAAGAAAGGTACCGCTATCGATAAATGCGTGCGGGTGTACCTCGAGTGCGACTATGCATTGAACCAAAACAAAGGCGGTGTAACCGGCGCTACCAATTTTATAACAGCCGTATTCAATAACCTGGCCACGCTGTATGCCAACGAACAGATCACCACCGTGATCTCGCAGGTATTCGTATGGACCAGCCAGGACAGCTACCCTACTGCCAGCAGCAGTTCGGCGCTTAACAGCTTTAAAGCTACCCGTACCAGCTTTAACGGCGACCTTGCCCACCTGGCTGCGCTCGGTGGACAAAACGTAGGCGGCATTGCCTGGATCGACGTGCTTTGCAATTCCTCCTACCGTTATGCCTATAGCAATATCTACAGCTCCTACAGCACCGTACCTACCTACTCCTGGTCGGTATATGTTATGACCCATGAAATGGGCCACAACCTGGGTTCGCCGCATACGCAAAGCTGCAGCTGGAGCGGCGGTGCACTCGACAACTGTTATACTACCGAAGGCGGATGCGCGGCAGGTCCCGCCCCGAGCAATGGCGGTACCATTATGAGCTATTGCCACCTGACCAGCTATGGCATTAATTTCAACAACGGCTTTGGTACCCAACCCGGCAACCTGATCCGCAACCGGGTAAGCAATGCCTCCTGCCTGACCACCTGCGCGCCTACCGGCGGCTGCACGGCCAACAGCGCTACGCTTACCGTTACCGCCGACAACTACCCCAGCGAAATTACCTGGAACATCAAAAACAGCGCCAACGCGATCGTTGCATCAGGCGGCCCTTATGCCACCGCAGGCGGTACCGTTACCACCAACCTGTGCCTGCCTAATGGCTGTTATACTTTAACGATGATGGACTCCTATGGCGATGGTATCTGCTGCTCTTACGGCAACGGTTCGTACAGCCTGAAAAACAGTGCCAACCAGGTGCTCGCAAGCGGCGCCCAGTATACCACCCAGGATGTCAAAACCTTTTGCTTTACCGGCGCAGCACCCGGGGGCACACCGGGCCAGTCCTCGCTCATCAGTACTGCCAGCTTCAATGTATACCCCAACCCAGCCCGTAACCTGCTGAACATAACCTGGAACAGCAACAGCGATGCCACAGCCCGCATCGTGCTTACCGACGCTACCGGCCGCAAGGTAGGATCCTATGAACTGCGTGCCACACCGGGCGCCAACAAGTTTGAAATACCGGTGCAGCAACTCAGCGACGGCCTCTACCTGTTGCAGCTGAACCAGGATACAGACGCTTATCAACAAAAGGTGATGATCAGACATTAATCATCTGCCGGACACCCTCAAAAACGCCTTCCTGCCTGCAGGAGGGCGTTTTTATTGACGGCAGTACCGGCGCCCGGCCCTATTTTAAAAGAAAATGGTTAATAGCCGGGAAGAATGCCTGAAAATCCTGCAATATTTCTTTTCTTTGCCATCCTTTTTCCTGTCTGTACAGGAATATTACCTCATACCGGCTGCCGGTAAGCAGTTGGAAAAGCAAAGCCATTTTTATGGACTTCAAAAATATAGATGATACATTAAAGCCGCTGCTGCAGGCGGTGGCCGCCCGGAATGTGAAACGCCCGATCGAACCCGGTAAAGATTATATACCGGTAACGGGTAAGATACTGGATGAAGACGATATCCTGTATGGTGTGGATGCCACGCTCGACGGCTGGCTGACTACCGGCCGCTATGCCGCAGAGTTTGAACGGAAGTTTGCGCGTTACTTCGGCAGCCGCTTCTCCCTGTTGGTCAACTCCGGCTCATCGGCTAACCTCGTTGCCTTTTATGCCCTTACCTCGCCCAAGCTGGGCGACCGCGCCCTGAAACCGGGCGATGAAGTGATTACCGTTGCTGCGGGTTTCCCGACAACCGTAAACCCGATGGTACAGTTTGGCTGTATCCCCGTATTTATCGACGTAGCTATACCGACCTATAACATCAAGGCCGAACAGATCGAAGCCGCAATCGGTCCCAGGACCAAAGCCATTATGCTGGCACATACGCTGGGCAATCCTTTTAACCTGGACATCGTTATGGCCGTGGCCAAAAAGTATAAGCTCTGGGTGATCGAGGATGACTGCGATTCGCTGGGAGCAACCTACCGCGACCAGAAGACAGGCACCTTCGGCGACCTGGCCACCGTATCTTTTTACCCGGCCCACCATATTACCATGGGCGAGGGCGGTTCGGTACTGATCAATAACGCATCGTTGAAAAAAATAGCGGAAAGCTTCAGGGACTGGGGCCGCGATTGCTGGTGCGAACCGGGCAAAGACAATACCTGCGGTAAACGGTTTGATCAATGCCTGGGCGAACTGCCCTGTGGTTATGATCATAAATACACCTATTCACATATCGGGTTTAACCTGAAGGTGACCGATATGCAGGCCGCGATCGGGCTGAGCCAGCTGAACAAGGCCGATGCCTTTGTCAAAAAAAGAAGAACCAATTTCGACTTGCTGTACCGCACCTTAAAACCTTTTGAAGAACATTTTATACTACCGGAAGCCACGCCACATAGCAATCCCAGCTGGTTTGGCTTTATGCTGACTGTAAGGCCGGGCAGTCCTATTGTGCGCAACGACCTGGTACGCTACCTCGAAGAACAGAAGGTAGGCACCCGCCTGTTGTTTGCCGGCAACCTGATTAAACAACCGGCGTACCTCAATATCGAAAAACGGATTGTAGGTTCGCTGGAGAACACGGATATGATCATGAACCATGCTTTCTGGCTGGGCGTATGGCCCGGTTTGAACCAGGAGCATTACGATTATATCGCCTCGGTGATACGGGCGTATATCAACGGACTGCAATAAATAACAGCAACTGTTTAAGCAGCCTGTTCCTCTGCATTACAGCAAGAGGAACAGGCTATTTTTATGCGTGCAACCGGTCAATATCAAGGGTACAGATGCAGACAATAAACAATAAGCACTGCTCCGGCGCATGGAGGGCGTGCCGGTGGCCGCTTAGTTATAATTCAGTGGTAATTGCAACAGGCTTGAACGCTGGTCCAGGCCCGTGCGTTCGATGCGGTCCAGGTTCTTTACCGAGGAATTGAGCAATTCCCGGCCCAGGCGTATAATCTCGGAAATAAAATCAATCTTATCTTCGATATCCGCGAACTGAACCAGTTGCGTACTAATTTTTGAGGCAAATTCTTTCTGATCCAGGTTGATATCCGTAAAGTGCCGGATCGAAAATTGTTGGGCGGCTGATGCAATCTTTTGTTTCATATAAACCGTTGTTAATAGCTACAAATTCATTGATAAAGGCTAAGACAAAATAATTGTTAAAAACTTAAGATCAAATTTTATGCCAATTTATAAGCATTTCTAAGTCAAGAGGCCGGAACACCTTTGTTTAGCACAATATATAAATTATTAAAATTTAAAGTTTTTAACACAAGAAATGCAAAAACCAGGTTTTTACCTGGTTTTTAGTGTATACCCAAAAGGTTAAAAAAAAGCCATACAAGCAGGATGAGTAGTATATCATTTTAGCAACTATAGCTGGCAAAAAACAGAAAATTATATTAGCTTTGAAAGACAGCCTGCCCGGAGCAGCTGGTAAAAGCAGGTAAAAACTCGGTTTCCCTGCAATTTTTTCAACAGCGTCAAAGAAAGAATGCCTTATACAGATCACTTCATTACTACCAATAGGATTAACCTGCATTTCATAGAGTACAATCCCCAAAAAAACAAACCTGTCCTGATCCTGATGCATGGTCTTACGGCCAATGCACATGCTTTCGACGGTTTGATATCGCGCGGACTGGCACAACATTTCAGGGTTATTTCGCCCGACCTGCGCGGTAGGGGGCATAGCGAAAAACCCGTGTTCAAATACGGGTTAAAACATCATGCCAAAGATATTATCGGTATGATGGACCAATTGGGTATTGAAAAAGCTTTTATCGGCGGCCATTCGTTCGGGGGCCTGCTCAGCGTATATCTCGCCAATCATTTTCCCGACCGTATCGAAAAGCTGGTCATCCTGGATGCCGCAGCAGAGATGAATGCCAAGGTGCCGGAAATGCTGATGCCGATCTTAAAAAGGCTCGACCGTATCTTCCCCTCGTTTGAACATTATATCGACTACGCCAAAGCCGCCCCGCAGAATAACTTCTGGGAAGAGGAAATGAAAACCTATTACCGCGCCGATGTAAGAACCCTGCCCGATGGCAGCGTACGCTCCTACTCCAGCCTGGATAAAATGATAAAAGTGGCCATAGGCGTGGCCAACCAGCCCTGGCGTTCATTATTCAGCGATGTACGCCAGCCGGCACTGCTGATCAACGGCCCGGATATCTACAATATGGGCGAGCCCATACTACCCGACTTTAAAGCCCGGGAAAGCGCATCCCTGTTGCCCGACGGCCATTATGTACGGGTAGATGGCAACCACCAGACGATGTTGTACGGCGATGGCGCCACGCAGATCGTCGACGCCATCCTGCGGTTTGCAGGCAACGAACGTTAAGCGTTACGGCCTATAATTTATCGAGTTTAAAATAACCGATATGCAGCGGATCGGGCGCCAGGCCGGCTTCCGGCTCGTCGCCGATCAACAGCGCAAAACGGTGTTTATAAAAAGGATCGATGATATCTTTTACGGGATAAATGTCGTCCACATCAACGCCATACTTATCGTCGATATGCGAAACGGCCCCTTCGAAGCCGCAATGCTTGTAGAAGGCCGTCTTTTTGGCTGCGCTGATGGCCGCAGAGGGTTCCGGCGCCACGTTCAGCATTTTATAATGCAGTTCTTCAAACTCGCCTTCCCGGTAACCACCCAGGTTTAAGAAAAACAAGTGATTGCCCTGTTGCCTGTTGGCTGCAGTAATGCCGCCGGCAGGCACCACCGATACCGGGTAGCCATCCACATTGGTTACAGCACGCCAGGCATCGACATGTAAAGCGCCTTTGGCTTCGGGCCAGAAGGCTACGATATCCGGCACCAGCTCCTGCATACTACCGGCAATACCGAAAAAAACATCATGCTGTTCGGTAAAACGCCCGGGCGGCTTACAGCCCACGATCACCATAAATAACCTGTACCCTTCCATAAGCGGATATTGTGTTTGCGACAAAAATAAGCATATAAAGCTTTAGCCTTCATTATTGCTATCGAAGCGGCTATTGCGCTCCTGGCCTGCCTTTTGATTAAAGCGATAGCTAAAGCTCAGCTGGAAGGAACGAGGACGCCATTGCATCTCTGTTTGGGCAAAGAGTTCGGGCGTATCGGTTACGTTGCGCCACTTGCGGGTATTGAATACGTCGCGGACGTTGAAAGTAACCGTGGCATTGCCTTTCAGCAACTCTTTCGAAACAGCCATATCGAGGTAATAGGTAGCCAGGCTCCGGCCCTGGGCGGTGGCCTGTGCGCCGCGGTAATTAAAGGAGGCCTGCGCCCTGATACCACCCGGCAAAGTAGCGTTAAGCGCGCTCCGGTCGGTCCAGGCAAAGGAACTGCGCTCGAGGTCGCGGCCCTGGAAGGTGCCGGAAACGGAAGAGCGGAACAGGTTGAGCCCGGTAGTGAATTTTAACCAGGACAATAACTGGTAGTTGAAGTTAAATTCGAAACCATAGTACTGTTCGGAAGCCAGGTTGCGGGCTATGTTCTGCACCAGGCCATTGGCGTCGACCGTGCTCAGGAACTGGATCACATCGCTGGTATTACGGTAATACACGCTGGACAACAAAGACCCGGCTTCCCAGTTCTGCATCAGTCCCAGTTCGAAAGAATGGGTAAACTCGGGGTTCAGATCGGGATTGCCCAATCGCATTTCGCGGTTATCGCCAAACTTGGTAAAGGGCAGCAGGTCCCATTGGTCGGGACGGTTTACCCGGCGGCTATAGCTGAGCTGCAGCGTATTCCGTTCCATCAGTTTATAGGACAGCGACAGACTCGGGAAGAGGTTAAAGTATCGCTTGTTATTCTTCGAATCGATAGAACGCTGTTTGATCGTAACATCCGACAGTTCGCCCCGGAGTCCCAATTGGGCCGACAGGCGGCCAAAGGTATTGCCTGCCATCAGGTAAGCCGCATGCACATACTCGTCGTAATGATAGAGGTCGTTGTACCGGGGTGGATATATGGCGCCGTTGTTCGTCAGTTCGGCAAAACCAAATTCGTTGGAGATCTGCCTGATGGCCGAACGCAGCCCGGCTTCCACCCTGCCCTCTTTACCAAAGGGCTGTACAAAGTCGGTCTGGAAAAGCCAGTTGCGTTCCGTGCTGGCTACCGACGAACGTTCGAGGTCTGTATTCGCAGAGTAGGTGCTGGTTTCGGTATAGGCCGAGCGTTCGATATCCTGGTCGTTGGACCATTTCATATCCACCGTCCATAATTTATCCTTGCGGGTAAAGGTGCGTTTGTAGGATAAGGAAGCTTCGTAGTAGTCCTCGATCTCCTTCTGGTCTTCCAGCCGCAGCGAGTAACCGATCATTTCGTCGGCCTTGGTGAGGTCGTTGTACTTGCGCCAGTAAAAGTTATTGCCCAGCCCCGATTTAGCGAAGGCCGATAGAGAAAGCGTATTGTAGGCATTGATGGTATAGTCCAGGCCGATCATACCGTTGTTGCCAAACTTCTTGCGTTCGTGCGTATATTCCTGTTCGTAGGTAAATGCCGTATCTGCGCCGTTATAGCGCTGGTAGGTATGGCTCTTACCCGGTTGGTCACGCTGGCTGATCGCGTAGTTGCCATACAGGTTTACTTTACCTTTACGGTAGTTGAGGTTAAAGCCGCCGCCAAACTGCCTGTTGTAGCCTATATTACCATTTACAGCGCCATTCCAGCCGCCTTTATGATCTTTCTTCAGGATGATATTAATGATACCGGCTTGTCCCTGGGCATCGTAGCGGGCCGAGGCATTGGTAATCACCTCGATCTTGTCGATCATACTGGCCTGCAGCTGTTGCAGGGCATCGGCCGAATTGGCCAGGCCCGAATACTTGCCATCCACCAGGATCCTTACATTGGCATTGCCCCGCAGGCTGATATTGCCTTCGCCATCGACGGTTACCGCCGGAATGTTTTCGAGCACTTCGGTGGCATTGGCGCCCGAAGCGTTGAGGCTGGAGGCCACATTGAACACGCGTTTATCCAGCTTCAGCTCCATCTGCTCCTTATCACTTTTGATCTGTACTTCTTCCAGCTGGTGGCTGCTTTCCTTCATCACTACTGTGCCCAGCTGTACCTGCTTTTGTGCAGCAACCGGTACAACTTTGTTTTCAAAACCGATCATATTGATGCGCAGGAAATATTTACCCGTGGGTACATCGAGCATAAAGTCGCCTTCATCGCCGGCGCTTACGCCTTCCACATAACCGGAATCGGCCTGGCGGAACACGCCTACGGTGGCAAAGGAAACAGGATTTTGTTTGCTGTCTGTTACCGTTCCGCGGATCTGCATATTGGCTTTGGCCTGGCCATATACCGGCGAAAACGGTAGCCCGGCCAGCAGCAATAAAGAAAACAGGAATACAGTAAAAGCGCGTAAAAAGAGGTGCACAGGGATGCTCAGGGTTTTCATCGCGCAAAGGTAGTCCTTGCCTGCTGACCAGAAAAACAGATAACAATTAATAAATAAACCCGGTCATTTTTTTACCCCCGGCTGACAATATCGTTGCGGCCTACAACACATATTCGTCGTTGACCGGCGTTACCGGCGGCGGTATATTCTGCTCGTGCAACATCTGCAACAGGTTGATCTCGATGGTGCGCGTAATCTGGTTGAGCGGGATGGCTGCCGAGTTGCTGCTGAAGGGATTAAGCAGGCTCATGCCATTGATCTGCGTGGATATGAATACAAAACCGATGAGCCAGCTCATAAAGATAGACCAGATACCCATATACTGGCTGGTGACCAGGGCGATAGATACGACGAACAACCAAATAAATATTTTGGTGAAATAATTGTACGTCGTCGGGAATACGGTGTTCTTAATGCGTTCGGACATGCCCATTTCGTCGGTGAATTTAACCAGCAGGGCATCGAGCTGCATAAACCGGAAGCCGTCGATATAACCTTTGCGGTGCAATACATCGAGATCGTGCGCCTGGATCTGCAGGATCGCATTGTGTACATTGGCATGCAGCTTTACCTCGGCCAGTTCCTCTTCATTGAGGTAGTTCTTGTACATATAGTCGTCGGCCGCCCTCAGCGCGCCTTTGAGCGCATACAGGAAACCGATATGCCGGGTGATCATGCGGCTTTGAATGGCCAGTTTCTCATGTTCCTGTATATCGCCCAGCTGTACATAATTAATAATACTCCTGGCCCAGGAGCGCGAATCGTTGACCAGCATGCCCCATATTTTACGGGCTTCCCACCAGCGGTCGTAGGCCTGGTTATTGTTGAACCCGATAAAGAAAGCAATGGCCGTACCCAATACGGTGGGGATAATGGCCGGGATCTCGAATTTGTGCTGGATCAGGAAGGCATGCACCAGGTACGCCCCCGTACTGCTCAGGATCATGATGATATCGACCTGCCAGGTATCCTTCCAGATACGGCTCAGGCGTATATTAGGCGCTATGTGCATAAGCTTGTATTTACGGTTTTAAAAAACGAAAAAAAGCACGATCAAACCTCCGCGTCCGGCGCCGGCTGCTTTTTACGCAGCAGGTAATAGATGGGAATACCGACAAGCACGATAATGAGGCCCGGCCAGGTAAACTGGGGTTTAAACCAGATCAGCAACAGGCAAAAGCTAAGGCCCATGATGATATACAAAGCCGGCAGCAAAGGATAACCGAAAGCCTTATAAGGCCGTTCTGCATTGGGCATGCGGCGGCGCAGGATAAAGATACCGCCGATGGTAAGCATATAAAAGATAACCACCACGAAGGAGATCATATCCAGCAGGTCGCCGTACTTACCGCTAAGACAAAGAATGGCAGCTACCACGCATTGCGCCCAGAGCGCCCACTGCGGTACGCCAAAGCGATTGAGCTTGCCCGCAGATTTGAAGAACAGGCCATCCTGGGCCATGGTATAATATACCCGCGCCCCGGCCAGGATCAGGCCATTGTTACAACCGAAGGTTGAGACCATGATCATGATCGCGATCACCTTGGTGCCCATATCGCCGAAGATCTGTGTAGAGGCGGCAACGGCCACACGATCCTTTTCGGCATGCGCGATCTGGTCCATCGGCAATACGGCAAGGTACACCAGGTTGGCCGACACATAAATAAAGGTAACGATAAGGGTGCCCAGGAACAGGCTCAGGCCTATATTACGCTGCGGGTTCTTCATTTCTCCGGCAATAAAGGTCACATTGTTCCAGGCATCGCTGCTGAATACGGAACCCACCATGGCCGCCGCAATACCGCCCAGGAATACCGTACCGGAAATAGCGGTAACGTTAAAACCTTTGTCGGGTACACAATTATCGATCAGTGCGGTCTTGGTGGCTGTCCAGGCGCCGGCCCAGTTGGCATGCCATACTTCGGGACGGAACATAACAAAACCGGCAATGATCAAACCGAAAAGGGAAAGTAATTTGGTAGAGGTAAACACCTTCTGGATGAGCTTACCTCCCTTGAGTCCTTTGGTATTGGAATAGGTAAGTAAGATGATGATACCGATAGCCACCACCTGTGCCACACTTACCGTAAAATAGGTAGGTTGGTTGCAGGCGTCGGTGCCGGTCGGGATGCGCAGTATCTTATTGTCTTCGCTGAGCGAGGGTAACAGGTAAGCGGCAAATTTGGCAAAGGCCACGCCCACGGCGGCTATGGTTCCCGTTTGTATCACGGCAAAAAAGCTCCAGCCATAGAGGAAGGCGATCAGTTTATTATAGGATTCTTTGAGGTAAACGTATTGTCCGCCGGCTTTGGGAAACATACCGCTCAATTCGCCGTAACTGATAGCGGCCGTCATGGTCATAAGGCCGGTAAGCAGCCATACGGCGATGAGCCAGCCTGCCCCGCCCACGTTGCGGGTAATGTCGGCGCTTACAATAAAAATGCCGGACCCGATCATCGAGCCGGCAACCAGCAATACCCCATCGGTAAGACTGAGTGAACGATTAAAATGCCCCTCGGTAGCGGGACGGGAAGAAGCGTGCGGATCGGCCATGTATGATTATTTACTGGGGCTAAATATCTGAAAAAAAACTGATTTTGTTCCTATCGTATGTAACCGGGATTCGCTATTATTTTATTAAAATACCGGGCTGGATGGTAGAGGCCCTGCCGGAACCGCAAACAACATAAAAAAATGCCGGCCCGCTTGCGCGAACCGGCATACAACCATCCCTGAAACAAAACTTGAATTTTTTCTTTAACGTCGTTTATCCTGCTATCGGACCCTGCAATATTTCCTAGAGTACATAAAATTTTTCTACCCGGCTATCTGTATCGAGGCTATGGCTTAAATGGTGCTCCCTGATTACCTGTTTCAGGTCGCGCTCGATCGTCTGTGCGATCGAAGTAACAGGCGTATCGGTCGGTTTATTTTCAAAAGGATCCTGCATATGCACCGACATCTTTTCGATCAGCCAGAAAGCAGAAGCGATAACGGTTACCAGCGGGATCATTACCCAACCGAAAAACTCGATAAGCGCGAAAGGCAACAGCATAATGAACAGGTTCATGGCCAGGTGCAGGTACAACCCATAAGTAGAGGGGAATACGGTCTTCTTGATCCTTTCACATTTACCCATATGATCCGAAAAGCGGGTCAGGGTCTTATCCAGTTCCACATGTTGGTAAGTATTGATCCAGCCGTTGTCCAACGCGAATTTCAGATCGCGGGCATGCAGCTCCAGCAGGGCCATAGGCGTATTGCTGAACCGTTCGATAAATTCGAGATCATCGGCCGACAACCATTTATGCAGTTTCTTTTCGGTACCGCGGTCGCGCAGCGCCCGTCCGAGGCTATGTGCCCAGGCGATCTGCCGGTTAACCAGGCGCGCTTCCATCTCGGCTTTCTCATCGCTCTCGTAGGCATTGTCTATAAACGATACCACCTGGCGGGCAAAAGTGCGCGAATCGTTTACGATACCGCCCCAAACGATGCGGGCTTCCCACCAGCGGTCGTAGGCCTGGTTGGCCCTGAAGGCCAGCAGCAGCGAGATTACCGTAACCAGCAACATCGGCACAGATAAAGGTATGGCCAGTTTCAGGTTAAAGAAATGCTGTATCAGCGCTATCATCGTCACATACAGGGTGATCAGGATCACCTCTTTCCGTATCTTCCCAAAGACGTATTTAAAGGGAATATTTTCTTTCAACAACATAACTTCTTATTTTAAGGGATAATGGAAACACCGCCTTAGTTATATATGCAGCAGCTCCGAAA
This sequence comes from Taibaiella chishuiensis, assembly GCF_003014535.1. GTDB lineage: Bacteria > Bacteroidota > Bacteroidia > Chitinophagales > Chitinophagaceae > Taibaiella > Taibaiella chishuiensis. The sequence continues at coordinate 43,359 of NZ_PYGD01000014.1, forward strand.
GCGAAGCATCCTCCGCAACCTGCAACCCGCCAGTACGCAGTGTTTCGTAAAATACCGGGTATCCTGCTTTGACCAGTTCCGGCACGATATCGGTGCTGGCCTTTACAGCCTTCTTAAATTCATAATCGGCAGGCAGGATTATGGCATCCGTTTGCCGCGCTTCCAGAAAACTGCGCATATAACTCCTGGAGGTACCGTAGTAACACTCTATCTTCAACCTATGGATCGTGGTACCGTACTTATTACGGATCACTTCGCAGGCGGCATTAAATTCTTCAGTCATCAGTTTGCTCACATCCAGGCGCTTGGTCAGCATCAGCAAACCGGAAATAGAATGATCCGGCGTTAAACCATGCACCAGGGTTATGTTCAGCGTTGCTTCACCAAATCGGTCGACAGCAGCATGAATCAGCTTCAGGGACTTAATGGAAAAGTCGGTCGGTATGATAACATTCTTCATAAAGCAGCACAAGTTTTAGCATTAATTATCGATGTGTATAATGCAAAGGTGCGACCACACCATTAGAACGGGCTAACAGCAATCTTAGAATGTTTTAAAAAGAAGATTAAAATCCGGTTAGAAGATTAGAACCAGATTAGAAAGGCTGACTTTTGTCAATCGGGAACGAGATCTGTACTTCTGTACCCTGGTTCACGATCGAGCTCACAACCAGCTCGCCGTCGTGCAGGCGGATGATATTGCGGGCCAGGGGCAGGCCGATACCATACCCTTTTACTTCGCCGGTATTGGAGGCCCGGAAGAAGGGATCATAGATATAACGCAGTTCCTGCTCGGGAATGCCGATACCCTGGTCCTTTATGATAAGGAATAAACGCGTATTGCTGGCGGCTATAGCCACCACCACTTCCTTGTTTTCAGAATACTTGCAGGCATTGAGCATGATATTGGATAAGGCAAGCACCAGCAGGTGATCGTTGCCTTTTATCTTCAGCTTTTCATCATCCTCGGGCAACAGCGTGTAATCGATCCGGATCTTGTTGTCGGGATAAATACGGTCTACCGATTTTTTGGCCATCAGCAGCAGCTCATCGGCCCGGAGCGTCTCCTGGATCTGCCGCTTGCCGTCAAACCCGGTCTGGGCAAGGCTTAGCAGGCTCTGGATGATCGCCTTTAAGCGCTCGGCCTCTTTGAGAATGATGTTCATCGCCTCCTGGTACCGTTCGGGACTGCGTTCCTTTTGCAGCGCCAGCTCGGCCTCGCCTATAATAGAGGTCAGGGGCGTGCTCAGTTCATGGGAGGCATTACTCACGAAGTTGTTCTGCGATTCGAACGAGGTCTCCAGGCGGTCGAGCATATTGTTGAAGGTAAGCGCGAGGTCGCTTACTTCGTCGTTCTTTTTACCCGTATTCAGCCGCAGATGCAGGTTTTCGGTATTGATGTTGCGTACCTTCTGCGTCATTTTGCGGATAGGCAGGAATACCTGTTTGGAAAAGAACCAGCCCAGCGCAAAGATCAGCAGGGTGGAACCGATAAAACCGGTAAGCAGGATGCTGCGCAGGTTGGTGAGCTGCCGTTTAATATATTCGTTGCGTGCCGATACGACTACGATAATACTCTTGCCGTTTTGCCGGTGCAGGATACCGGCATAATACACATCACCTTTATGGTATACGGCCTGCTGGTTATTGAAGATATCGCGGTAAAAGGATTCGGGCAGTTTTACCGAGTCCATGATGTTGCGGCTGCCGGTGCCCGGGGTTATTACTTTAAAGTACTCTTTTTCGTTGGGCAGCTTTTCGAGGTATTCGTTGCGCAGGTCCTTGATCAGGTCGCTGGTACCTGCACTTTGCGGAAAGTTTTGCTGGGCCACCATTACGGCCCGTATATCGAGCCTTTTATAGAAATCCTGCGACGACATCCGTTCGGCAAAAAAATAAACCAGCACACTCAGCAGCAGGATCGTAGCGGCGGTCAGCCCCGTATACAGGAGCGTGATCTTTAACTGCGTTCTGATCCTTTGCGGCTGCATATCAGGCTACTTTTAATACATATCCCATACCGACTACGGTATGGATCAGTTTAGGGTCAAAATCTTTATCGGCTTTTTTGCGCAGGTAATTGATGTACACGTCCACTACATTGGTGCTCATGTTAAAGTCCACGCCCCATACATATTCGAGTATGTCCATGCGCGACAGCACACGGCCTTTGTTGCGCAGCAGGTACTCCAGCAGGCGGAACTCCGTGGCTGTAAGCTGCAGCGCGCCACCTGCGCGTGTTACCGCTTTGGTATCCAGGTTGAGCTGCAGGTCGGCCAGCGACAGCACCTTATCCTGCTGAAAATCGGCATCACTGTCGAGGTTCCTGCGGAAGAGCGTACGCATACGCGCCAGTAGCTCGGCGAAGTTAAAGGGCTTTACCAGGTAATCGTCGGCGCCGCTATCCAGGCCCGATACGATGTTTTCGGTAGAGCCCAGCGCGGTAAGCATCAGTATGGGCGTGGTTACCTTTTGCTGCCTGAGTTTGCGGCATATATCTATGCCGTTCATACCCGGCAGCATGATATCGATGATCATGAGGTCGAAGGTATGATTGCCTGCCATCTCATAACCGGAAACCCCATCCATGGCTACAGAAATGTCGTAGCCCTCTTCCTCCAGCCCTCTTTTCAGAAGATTGACCACGTTGGCTTCATCTTCGATCAACAGTATTTTCTTCATGGTTCTTTCGGTCTTTGTCTTTCAGGTTTAGCCGGAGGGTTCGCAGAAGCCGCGTTTTAGCTTACTTCCACGATCAGGAACTTAAGGTATTGGGTATTGGGCACATTCCAGAGAATAGGATGGTCGGCCGCCTGGGTCTGCCAGCTTACCTGGCGTATAGTTTTACGGGCATCTTTAGCCGCCATTTCGATGATCTGCAGGAACAGCTCGGGTGGTACCAGGTTGGTACAGGAGGCCGTAACCAGGAATCCGCCGGGTTTCAGCAGTTTCATCCCCCTCAGGTTAATCTCTTTATACCCCGTAACGGCTTTCTGTATGTTTTCCCTGCTTTTGGTAAAGGCCGGCGGATCGAGGATGACCGTATCATAACGGCGGCCTTCTTTTACCCATTGCTTCAGTACATCAAAAGCATTTACATTTTCAAATTTACAGATATCCTGGAAGCCGTTCAGTTCGGCATTGCGGCGCGCCGTATTGATGGCGAAGTCGGAAATATCGAGCCCGAGCACGCTTTTAGCGCCGTATTTGGCCGCATGCATCGAGAAGGTACCGGTATAACAAAAGGCTTCGAGCACGTCTGCACCCTCTACCACCTGGCCGATACAACGGCGATTGTCCTGCTGATCGAGGAAATAACCGGTCTTTTGGCCGTTCTCGATATCGACATGGAACTTAAGTCCATTTTCATTGATGATGATATTGGTGTCGAAAGGCGCGCTGAGAAAGCCTTTCTGCTGCTTCATACCTTCCAGTTCCCGCACGGGCACATCGTTGCGTTCGTAGATGCCTTTGGGGTTAAAGGTCACTTCGAGCGCCTTTATGATCGCATCTTTCCAACGTTCCATACCCAGCGAAAGGGTCTGGATCACCAGGTAGTCATTAAATTTATCGATAATAAGCGCTGGCAATTCGTCGGCTTCCCCAAAAATAAGGCGGCAGTTTTCTACATATCCCAGTTTTTGCCGGTACTTCCATGCTTTCTGGATACGGTTCAGGAAAAAGGCGTCGTTGATCTCTTCCTGCTGGTTGCGGGTAAGCAACCGTACTTTGATCTGTGATGCGGGGTTGATATAGCCCCTGCCTACAAAGGAGCCGTTGGAGGAGAACACGTCTACAATATCTCCGGGCTCATATGCCCCGTCTTCATCACCTATTTCATTACCAAAAATCCAGGGATGTCCATCTGCGATACGGGAACTTATTTTTTTTCTTAAAAAGATTTTCGCCATCGTACAAAGATAACGCTTCGCCCGCCAAGAAAAAAAAGCGATTGCAAAATGGGCTGTAAACCAGTTGCAATCGCTATTTCGCCTGACCCGTTTTACCGGCTGGCCGGCTTAGAATCCACCAACAATTTCAATTTTCGGCGAGCGGGACAGCCCCCCGGGGTTGCAGCCCGGTTCGCCTTCCGGGATATCCCGGCCCAGCTTTTTATAATAGCTGACCCATACCGGGTAATAGTCCGGTTTGCCGGGTTGCTTAAAGGTCATGGGTTGCAATTCGAAAAAAGGCCGTTCCTTATTGGCATATTTATAAGCATCGTATACCAATTCGGAACAATAATATTTGCCGTTGCCATAGATAAAGTCGTCGTCGTAGGGCGCGCCTACCTGTTTCAGGGCAAAAACGATCGCTTCAGCCGGCAACGCCGCGTATTGCTGTTGTACCCTGCCGATATAGATCTTATTGGCATTGCGTTTGCGGAAGTCATCCAGGGATACGATCCGTACACCCGGCCCCATCGCTTCGATCACGCGTACGGTATCGCCGCTCAGCGCGACCAGGCCGACATGCGAAAACCGCTTACCATCGAAGCCCTGCGTTACTTCTTCGATTGCATTGCACATATCGCCGCAATCGAGATCCTGGAACAGGAGATCGCCGGTTTGCAGGGCAAAGGGCAGGCGCTGCTGCGCCGGAGCCTTCGAAGCGGACAAAAGCAGGGCTATGCCGATTAAGATCTGTTTTATCATAACGCGAAGATACGGAAGGTGCAACCGATTATTTACTTTCCTTAAGCACCATATCTATCGTAATAGCAGTCGATACCATAATCATCTTACGGGTATCTTCGGCCACTTCTTCATTGATCGATACAATATATTTATCTGCCGTGGTAAAAGCTTCTTTCAGGATGCCGTTCCATTTTTTTGTAATGGTGCCCACGGGCATTTCCCGGGCGTCTTTGATGGTAAAATTCCAGCCTTTCCAGTCGCCGGTGATCTCGGCTACCTGCATCTCGTGCACATCAAATATGCGAAAAGTGGGTTTAAAGAATTTGAACTTCTGTACAATAGAGCCCAGCGGCATGCCCTTGCTATCGGTCAGTACGATCTTCGACATCCAGAAGGTCCAGCCGCGCCTGATCGTTACAAGCGGGTTGTCGCCCATATCTTTAATCTCGAGCGTAAACGGCAACATGGCCTTGTTCAGGATCATGCGCAGCACCTTATGCCAACCGGGCACCTGTTGCTGGATCATACCGATCTGTTCGCCATGTTCGTTGAACACTTTATAGGCATTGGAGAATTTGAAAAAGCCAACTTTTTCGTCGATAAAGTAGTTATTCGTTTCAAAGAAATCAGGGAATAAAACAGACATGATTATAAGGTGTTAAAATTTATGCGGCAAAGCTACATTGCGACGGCGCTTAGAAAATGTTAATATCTTTGCATTGAGAACAGTGTAGTGCGTGTTTAAGAATTGTGATGTTAAAAATTACCATTCAAAAATCGAACCTATGAAAGCCTCTGTCATTATCTCCACCTATAAACGGACAGACAATCTCTCCCTTATCCTGCAAGCCCTGGACCGGCAAACCTGCAATAATTTTGAAGTCATTATTTCCGAGGACGACCATAACCCGGAAATGGCTTTTTATATTTCCGTAGCACAAAAGCGCCATGCCTTCCCTATTGTTCACCTGAGCCAGGATGCCGATGAAGGCTTCCGCAAAAACCAGATGCTCAACAGGAGTATTGCCGCAGCAAAAGGCGTACTGCTTATTTTCCTGGACGGCGACTGTATTCCGCATCCCAGTCTTGTAGAAGAATACATCCGGCACGGGACCTCCCACCGCATCATGACCGGAAGGCGCGTGATGCTGCACCAGCGCATTACCCAGCGGCTGTACCGGTATAACTCGCTGCAACCTTTATCGCTGTTGCGTATTATTGCTGCGGGCAGCAGCCATATTGAAGAAGGATTGTACCTGCCCTTTATGCCCAGGACCAAAGCCAAAGGAATACTCGGCTGCAACTGGGGTGTAATGAAGGAGCGCCTGCTCGAGATCAACGGCTTTGACGAAGATTACCAGCAGGCCGCTTACGGGGAAGACCTGGATATCGAATGGCGCCTGTTGCAAACCGGCTGTCACCTGTTTTCCATGAAATTCCGGGCAATCGTTTATCACCTCGATCATGCCGCCAATTACGGACAGGAAGAGCTGAAGCAGTCGCAACGCCTCTGGGAACAGAAACGGAAAGCCAATATTGTAGCCTGTATTAACGGCCTGGTTAAAACAGTGGTGCAGGCGCCGCGTAAATACCCGGGCGCCCTGCCCTTACCGCCCGTTGCCCAGGCGCTCTAAACTACCGCCTTTTTCAAACAAACGGTCTACACGCTGCTCTACTTCCGGATCGGGAATAAGCGGCGGCGCATGATGCGGTTTGGTACGCGCATCGATCAGCAAAGGTCCCCTGCAACCCCAGTGTTTATGCTGTATAAAGCTGTCGACCCCGTAGATATCGTGCGAGGGATTACAGCGGGTAAAGGTGGCCCATAAAAAGTTATTGACCGTTGCCGCCATAAAAGCACTGTCGTCGCAAACAACCAGGAAGGGCAAGCCTTTCAGGGCGTTGGCATCAGCCAGCAGGCGGTCGCTGATTTGCTGCATTTCCGCAGCAGCTTTTTCATAATTTTCGAAAGCAGGCGCCGTTACTGCTACTACACCGGGCATTACCAGGTGGGCTGCACGGAAAACACCCGGGGCGGTAAGCACAGCAGGTACGGCTGTATCCAGTTGCCGTAAGGGTTCGCCATAAGCTGCAAATACGACCTTACTGCCCGAGTTCAGCCCGGTACCGGAATAATCGAGGGTATCGATCGTGGTATTGGTATGGAAATGGATATCCCTGCGCAGGTCGATCCGCTCCAGGACGTAGCGTAGAAATGCTGCTTCGTCGTGTGTACTTAAAGACTCACCGGCGGTTATGAACAGGAATTTGGCCAGGCTCAGCTGCCCGGTACCCAATATACGGTTGGCCTGGGTCAGGATCTCAGCAGGTTGCCGTGTTTGCAGGTAAGGCGTATAGCGTTCGCTACCGATAGCAAACAGCAGGGGATGCACCCCGGCCGCATCTACCGCATGCACTTCCTGCACCCCTGGTATTTCCTGGCGTATAGCGTCGCCGGTAAGCTCGTGGATCAATGCGCCAAAAGCCGTATCCTCCTGCGGGGGACGGCCAACAACCGTAAAGTTCCAGATGGCATTTTTACGGGCATATACCTTGTTTACCTTCATCAAGGGGAAGGGATGCGTAAGGCTGTAATAACCCAAGTGATCGCCAAAGGGCCCCTCGGGCTTGTTTTCGTTGGGCAATACCTCGCCGGTAATAATAAAATCAGCATCGTGACTGATGCAGAAACCTTCTTCATAACTATACCGGAAGCGCCTTCCGGCCAACAGGCCGGCGAAGGTAAGCTCACTAAGCCCTTCGGGCAATGGCATTACGGCTGCAAGGGTATGGGCAGGATGCCCCCCAACAAAACAGCTGACCTTAAGCGGTATACCTTTCTTATTGGCTTTGGCCTGGTGGATACCGATGCCCCGGTGTATCTGGTAATGCAGGCCTACCTCCTTATCAGTTACGTAATCGTTACCGGTAAGCTGTATGCGATACATACCCAGGTTGGCATTCATAATACCAGGTTTGTCGGCGTCTTCGGTATATACCAGCGGCAGCGTTACAAAAGCGCCGCCATCCATAGGCCAGTGTTTGATGAGCGGCAGGTCGGAGATACGGATCTCCTCGAAGCCTGAAGGTAAGCCGGAACGCTTCAGCGGCAAGGCTTTCAAGGCGGCCAGACCGGTACCGATATGGCGGAAAGGTTTTTTGAGCGCGCTTATAGGATCGTTACGCAATGCGATAATCTCTTCCACAGCTTTCCAGGTATCCCTGAAAATAAAACGGCTGCGTTCGGTGGTGCCGAATATATTGGATGCAGCCCGGAAGCGGGAGCCCTTTACCTTTTCGAACAGCAGGGCCGGCCCCTTCATGGCATGAACGCGTAAATGGATCGCGGCCATTTCGAGGTGCGGATCTACTTCTTCCTTAATCCGGATCAGGTGTCCATGCTTTTCAAGATCGTTCAGGCATTCTTCCAGGTTGCGATACATCATTTCAAGAGGTTGGCAGGTAATTGACCGGTGGGTATAACCGGCTTCGGGATGCTTTGTTTATTTTATTGCGGATACGGTATAACCGGCCTTGCGCAACAGGCTGATTACACCCTGGTCGCCCCAGAGATGGCCCGCGCCCACGGCTACAAAGGTAGATTGCGCTTTGCACAGGCGCGTTATAACCGGTATCCATTTCCGGTTGCGGTCAAACAACAGGGTATTCAGGTCTTCTTTATAATCGGGCGAAGCGATAATAAGCTCGTAAAGTGCCGGCAAATCCTGCTGTTTATAAGCAGCGATCATATCGGCAAATTGTGTTTTCATCTCGTCCATTTCCCGGGTTACCTTAAGCAGCATATGCGCCGCGCTATCGGCATTTATTTTGCTGATCACATCGATCTGGTCCTGCGCCGCTTCAAGACCCACGATCTCTTTACCACTGCTGGACACCGCTTTCATAATATTGCCTTCATAAGAATCGGGCGTACTGCAGTCTACAGATCTGGAAGCCAGCATACTCATTACGGCAAAAGGCTTCAGGGTCTGCAGCATATCTATCGACATACCGGCATTTTTGTTTACCGCGGCTTTCAGCTCGTTGTATTCTGCTTCGGTATAAAAATCTTTGAGGGTTTTGCCGGGAGGCAACATCATGCCCATGGCTACCTGCATCGATAACTGCGGATCGTCCATATCCAGTTCGAAGGCTACTTTCCGGGACTGGTCGAGCGCACGCTGCATGGCCGGTGTCCAGAGGTAATCATCCGGGCAGATCATGTGTATCGTACCAAACAGGTAGGAAGGTGATTTCAATCCTTTGCCGCTTATTTTCCAGAGCAGGGAATGGTCGCCCGCAGGGATATTTTCAGGCGCTTTGCGGTTTTGCGCCCGGCCCGCGGTCCAGCCCAGCAGCAAAGCGCCGCAGAAGGCAAAAATCTTTTTCATCGGCATTCGTTTCCATAACATAACAATCCGGTATTGCAGTAAAACATTGCAAATTACCTAAAAAGAGGATACTAATGACCACCGCCCAGCATCGTAAGCAGGGCCAGGCCGATCCCCGATAAAGTGACGGCCCATTTTCTCCAGTTCATATCGTGCGATTTGGTACCACTTTCGAAGAATATGGTCGTAGCAATATGGATAAAAGCACCTGCGATAACGGGAATGCACAAATGGATAAAGTGTTCGATACCTGCGTAACGGCTGCCCAGGAAATAGGTGATCAACCCCGCCACCGGTGTAATGAGCGAGAACAATACCAGCGAAAGCGCTGCCCTGCCCTTTCGCCCGTTGCCCGCATAAACCAGCGAAGTGATCAGCATGGCCTCGGGCAGTTTGTGCAGGGCTACCGCCAGGTACAGCGAGGGTAAAGTAGCCGTATCATTGTAGGATATGCCCAGGGGCAAACCTTCGCTGAAGGCATGTACCGCAAGACCGGCGAAGACCGGCAATACGGGAATATGGTGGTGGTGATCGCCGCCGACATGCGCATGCCCGTGCTCTACCCCATGGGTAAAGCGCTGGATAACCTGCTGCAGGAAGAAACCGCCGAGGATGAACAAACCGGCTTCGTGCCCCGAGTGTTCCACCGTTTCCGGTACGAGGTGCAACAGGGTAATACTTAAGAGGAAAGCGCCGGAAAATGCCAGCAGGTATTTCATACGCTGCTCGCTCCAGGAGCGGCTCCACAAGGGAATGCTGCCACCGGCCAGCGTTATTAAAAACAAAATTAAATTATAGAACAAAAACATATATCCTTAAAGATGGGGCGGCAAAACTAACTGATTTTTTTACAAAAACGCAACAATGTTGCATTTAAATTTCTTATCTTCGCATCATGAAAGGTGAAGAAGATATATTGCAACAACATGGCCTTAAGAATACGAAGCTCCGGAAAGCGGTATTATCCGTACTGATCCATGCAGAGAAAGGCTTATCGCACCAGGACCTGTCGCGGGCGCTGGATGTGGACTTCGACCGGGTTACCCTTTTCCGTACCTTACATTCCTTCGAAGATGCGGGCATCCTTCATAAGATAATCGATCCCAACGGAACAGCCAAATACGCTTATTCAGCTGCCGACGAAGCAGACAAGGATCATTGTCATGCCCATTTTATCTGCCTGAAATGTGAAGAGGTATTTTGCCTCGAAGATAGTTTCCCGCTGAAAGATGTAAAAGTGCCGCGCGGGTTTAAGAAGAATACCCTGGATGTACAGGTGAAAGGCATCTGCAAAGAATGTAATAATTAAAAACCGGAATATGGCTTCTGTAAGTGTTGGCGATGCCCTGAGCAGCTTTTTGAAAAGTGCAAGGCTAAAAGCGAGGATCGACGAGATCCGGGTTAAGGGAGAATGGGAAAAAATTATGGGCAATACCATTGCCAAATACACGCGCGACGTATCGCTGAAAGACGGCGTGCTGCATATCACTACCGATGTAGCCCCCCTGAAGCAGGAATTGCAGTTCGGCAAGGCGCAGATCGTCGCCAATATCAACGAATATTTTAAAGAGCAGGTGGTAAAAGATGTGGTGATCCGCTAACCGGCGCACCCATACGGCAGCGGGCTATCCTATAAAGATAGCCCGCTGTTATTTTTATCGTCCCGGCTTAACGGATCAACACGATATCCCCCTGTAAATGGATGGGTGTGCCATCCACGCAGGTACCACCGACTACATAATAATAAGTACCCATGTCGGCCGGCGCCCCATTCATAGTCCCCTTCCAGCGCTCTTCTATTTTATACGAGACAAACACCAGTTGTCCCCAGCGATTGAATACCCGGAACCGGTACCCCAGGGGATGTCCTTGCGTAACCGGTCCTATTTCGTCGTTCAGCCCATCCCCGTTGGGGCTAAAGGCATTGGGCATGTAGACCTTACAACAGGGCTCTGTATTTATAGCGATCTGTGCAGTGTCGGTACAACTGTTATCATCCCTACCCTTCACCCGGAAGGTATTACCGGCCTGTGTCAGCAGTACTGTTATCGTTTCGCCATTGCCCATAGCCCCCCGGTAATCGCTCCAGGTATAATCCGTTGCGCCTGTTGCCCTGAGGCGCACCGAATCGCCGGTACAGAAGGCGCCGCTGCGCTCAGTATCTATACTGATACCGACCGTGGGCAAGGGGTTGACGGTAAGCTGCAGGGTAACAATACTATCGCAACCTGCAGCAGTCAGGAGGGTATCCGTAGCGGTATTATTAGCTGCAGTATAGGTAATGCCATTAAACACATAAGCCTGGCCCTGGCAGATTACCTGCTCATCGATACCGGCCAGGTAAGGTGTAACGGTAAGATTCAGGGTTACTATACTATCACAGCCTGCAACCGTTTGCAGAGTATCCTTTAAGCCCGATTGCGAGGTGGTATAGGTACTCCCATTAAAGCTATAACCCTGTCCCTGGCAAATGGTAACATGGACTGTTCCGGTAAGATAAGGTGTTACCGTTAAGTTCAGCGTGACAATACTATCACAACCACCTGCCGTGGTTAAAGTATCCCTTGCCGTACTGTTGGATGTCGTATACGTGACGCCATTAAATAAATAACCTTGCCCTTGGCAAATGGTCTTCACATCGGTACCCGTAAGATAAGGCGAAACCGTAAGGTTTAGCGTTACAATACTATCGCAGCCAGCAACCGTTTGCAAGGTATCCTTTAAGCCGGACTGCGATGTGGTATAGGTAATCCCATTAAAGCTGTAACCCTGGCCCTGGCAAATGGTAATATTGGCCGTTCCTGTAAGATAGGGCGTAACGGTAAGGTTTAGCGTAACAATACTATCACAACCACCTGCCGTGGTTAACGTATCCCTTGCTGTACTGTTGGATGTCGTATACGTGACGCCATTAAATAGATAACTCTGGCCTTGACAGATCGTCCTTACATCGGTACCCGTAAGATAAGGCGAAACCGTAAGATTTAGGGTTACGATACTATCACAACCACCTGCAGTGGCTAAAGTATCCCTTGCCGTACTGTTGGATGTCGTATACGTGATGCCATTAAATAAATAACTCTGCCCTTGACATATGGTCTTTATATCGGTACCCGTAAGATAGGGCGTAACAGTAAGGTTTAGCGTGACAATACTATCGCAACCTGCAGCAGTCTGAAACGTGTCTTTGGCGGTATTATTCGCTGTGGTATAAGTAACGCCATTGAATACATAACTCTGGCCTTGACAAATGGTCTTTACATCGGTACCCGTAAGATAAGGCGAAACCGTAAGATTCAGCGTTACAATGCTATCGCAGCCTGCAGCAGTCTGCAGGGTATCCTTTAAACCCGACTGCGATGTGGTATAGGTACTCCCATTAAAGCTATAGCTCTGGCCCTGGCAAATGGTAACGTTGGCCGTTCCTGTAAGATAGGGCGTAACGGTAAGGTTTAGCGTTACAATACTATCGCAACCACCTGCCGTGGTTAACGTATCCCTTGCCGTACTATTAGATGTCGTATACGTGACGCCATTAAATAGATAACTCTGGCCCTGACAGATGGTCTTTACATCGGTACCCGTAAAATAAGGTGAGACCGTAAGGTTTAGGGTTACAATACTGTCGCAACCTGCAGCAGTCAGGAAGGTATCTTTGGCGGTATTATTCGTCGTGGTATAAGTAACGCCGTTGAATACATAACTCTGACCTTGACAGATCGTCTTTATATCGGTACCCGTAAGATAAGGCGAAACCGTAAGATTCAGCGTGACTATGCTATCGCAACCACCTGCCGTGGTTAAAGTATCCCTTGCCGTACTGTTGGATGTAGTATACATGACGCCATTAAATAGATAACTCTGGCCTTGACAGATCGTCTTTACATCGGTACCCGTAAGATAAGGGGTTACGGTCAGGTTTAATGTTACAATACTATCGCAGCCTGCAGCAGTTTGCAGGGTATCCTTTAAACCGGACTGCGATGTGGTATAGGTACTCCCATTAAAGCTATAACTCTGGCCCTGGCAAATGGTAACATCAGCCGTTCCCGTAAGATAAGGTGTTACCGTAAGGTTTAGGGTTACAATACTATCACAACCACCTGCCGTGGTTACCGTATCCTTTGCTGTACTGTTGGATGTGGTATACGTGACGCCATTAAATAGATAGCTCTGGCCCTGACAGATCGTCTTTACATCGGTACCCGTTAGATAAGGGGTTACGGTAAGGTTTAAGGTTACAATACTATCACAGCCTGCAACCGTTTGCAGAGTATCCTTTAAGCCCGACTGCGATGTCGTATAGGTCGCACCATTAAAGCTATAACTCTGGCCCTGGCAAATGGTAATATTGGCCGTTCCTGTAAGATAAGGTGAGACCGTAAGGTTTAGCGTGACAATACTATCACAACCGCCTGCCGTGGTTAACGTATCCCTTGCCGTACTATTAGATGTGGTGTAGGTAACGCCATTGAATAGATAGCTCTGGCCTTGACAGATCGTCTTTATATCGGTACCCGTAAGATAAGGTGAGACCGTAAGGTTTAGGGTTACGATACTGTCGCAGCCGGCAGCAGTCTGCAGGGTATCCTTTAAGCCCGATTGCGAGGTGGTATAGGTAACGCCATTAAATAAATAACTCTGCCCTTGACAGATCGTCTTTACATCGATACCCGTGGGATAAGGCGTTACGGTAAGGTTTAACGTTACAATACTATCACAGCCTGCAGCAGTTTGCAGGGTATCCTTTAAACCCGACTGCGATGTGGTATAGGTCGTGCCATTAAAGCTGTAACTCTGGCCCTGGCAAATGGTAACATGAGCCGTTCCCGTAAGATAGGGCGTAACCGTAAGATTCAGCGTGACTATACTATCGCAGCCTGCAGCAGTCTGGAAGGTATCTTTGGCGGTATTATTCGTAGTGGTATAGGTAACGCCATTGAATACATAACTCTTGCCCTGACAAATGGTCTTTACATCGGTACCCGTTGGATAAGGCGTTACCGTAAGGTTTAGCGTGACGATACTATCGCAACCTGCAGCGTTTTGCAGGGTATCCTTTAAACCCGATTGTGATGTGGTATAGGTACTCCCATTAAAGCTATAACCCTGGCCCTGGCAAATGGTAACATCAGCCGTTCCGGTAAGATAAGGTGCTACTGTAAGATTCAGCGTTACGATACTATCGCAACCTGCAGCGTTTTGCAGGGTATCCTTTAAACCCGATTGGGATGTCGTATAGGTCGCACCATTAAAGCTATAACTTTTACCCTGGCAAATGGTAACATGAGCCGTTCCGGTAAGATAAGGTGTCACTGTAAGATTCAGTGTTACGATACTATCGCAGCCTGCAGCAGTTTGAAACGTATCTTTGGCGGTATTATTCGCCGTGGTATAAGTAATGCCATTAAATACATAACTCTGCCCCTGGCAGATCGTCTTTATATCGGTACCCGTAAGATAAGGTGTTACCGTAAGGTTTAGCGTGACAATACTATCGCAGCCTGCAGCAGTCTGCAGGGTATCCTTTAAACCCGACTGCGATGTGGTATAGGTCGTGCCATTAAAGCTATAACTTTTACCCTGGCAAATGGTAACGTTGGCCGTTCCGGTAAGATAAGGTGTCACTGTAAGATTAAGTGTTACAATACTATCGCAACCTGCAGCGGTCTGAAACGTGTCTTTGGCGGTATTATTCGCCGTGGTATAGGTAATGCCATTGAATACATAACTCTTACCCTGGCAGATGGTCTTTACATCGGTACCCGTGGGATAAGGCGTTACCGTCAGGTTTAGCGTTACAATACTATCGCAGCCTGCAGCAGTTTGGAACGTGTCTTTGGCGGTATTGTTCGCCGTGGTATAGGCAACGCCATTAAATACATAACTCTTACCCTGGCAGATGGTCTTTACATCGATACCCGTAGGATAAGGAGCAATGGTAAGCTGGTACTGACCACTTACCTGCAAACAGGAATTAAGGGTCATGGTACAGGTGTATACACCACTTTGTAAAGGCTGTACATTGGTAAGCGTTACCGACGAACCGGTTGCCGTAAAACCGTTGGGGCCAGTCCAGCTATGATTGGTATATTTTGAATCGGGGTCGCCCGGAAAATCGGGCGCACTTAAAATGATTGTTTTACCCCGGCAAGGCGTACCCGTAGCGGTTATGGGCTGGTTGACCGGGGTAAGGGTAATATCGTCGACCAGTGTACCCGAGGTGACACCGGCAGGATTCTGGCTGGTCATATCCAGGGCGACGGCATTAGTTGTAGGGGTAAACGTGCCCGTGAAACACTGCCAGGTCCAACTGGAATTGGATGCGGCCACGCTTTGTGCCAGGAAAGTATTGGCGCCATTATACAGGCGTACATTGACCGTATTGGGATTGGATGCCGGTCCATTGGAAGTACGCCTTGAATACCGGTAGGCAAAGTGATAAGCCTGCCCGGCCACCACGGGTATCGCCGTCCTTCGCAAGGTAGCTTCGGCGTCTACCTCCGCCACGATATTCGTTGCAGAGGCGCCACCGTAGGTGCTCTCGGGATTTGTCGTCTCCGTAACGGTGCCCGGTGCTACAGCCCCCCACTGACTGGCAGGTTGTGCCGTAAAACTACCGTTGTATAAGAGGTTCTGGGCACGACCGGTCCCTGCCGTAAATATACACCCCAACAGTAAAAAACGAAATCCCGTAATACGCTTTAAAGAAGCGGGGTGTGGAGGTAATCTTGATTTCATATTTATGAGACTTGATCAAACACTTTGCATACAACTGCCCGTATCCCCGGCTCCAAACTAAATCACAGTTAAAAATTTAATACATTTTTAATGCATATTACTTACATGACGATACCAGCCATATATGCATATAGCAAGCACTCCGGCAATCACAGACAACCGCGAATTACCGTCACAGAAGAAATAAAAGGAACAGCGAAGATAATTCAGTAAACTAATGCATAGATAGCGATTTACATTAATTTACATTTTATAGTACAAAAAAATCATTTTACATGTATTTCCGATTAGCCGAATATTTAAAGAATGTTACTTACAAGACGCAAATACATGTAAAGGATTTAAAGCCCCCCTAAAAGCAAAGAGGCCTGCAGTTTTTTAACTGCAGGCCTCTTTTAATCTTTATACGAAGACCAGGTTATCTTGTTTAAGCTTTGCTTTCTGCAAAGAACTTATGGAAGTACGGGATCGTTTCGATGCCTTTGTAGTAATTGAACACATCGTATTTCTCGTTTGGCGAGTGGATGTTATCGTTGTCCAGGCCAAAACCAAGCAATACGGTTTTCAGTCCCAGCACGCTTTCAAACAGCGCTACGATAGGGATACTGCCGCCACCGCGTGTAGGGATCGGATCCTTACCGAAGGTAGCTTTGATAGCGCGGGCTGCCGCCTGGTATGCCGGCGAATCGGTAGGCGTTACTACAGGCTCGCCGCCGTGGTGCGGGGTTACTTTAACGGTAACACCTTCGGGTGCGATCTTTTTAAAATGGTCGGCAAACAGGTTGGAAATTTCTTTGGAGATCTGGTTAGGCACCAGGCGCATAGAGATCTTGGCATAAGCCTTGGAAGGCAGCACGGTTTTAGCGCCTTCGCCGGTATAACCGCCCCAGATACCGTTTACATCCAATGTAGGACGGGTACCGGTACGTTCGAGTACGGTATATCCTTTTTCGCCCCATACTTCGTCTACCTTCAGGTCTTTTTTATACTCGTCCAGGTCGAAAGGCGCTTTATTAAGCTCGTCGCGCTCTTCGGCTTTGAGATCAAGCACCTTGTCGTAGAAGCCGGGTATGGTAATGTGATTGTTTTCGTCGTGCAGCGAAGCTATCATTTTGCACAGCTGGTTGATTGGGTTGGCTACAGCACCGCCGTAAACGCCACTGTGCAGGTCGCGGTCCGGACCGGTAACTTCTACTTCCATATAAGCCAGGCCACGCAGACCGCTTTCGATAGAAGGATTTTCCATACTGATCATCGAAGTATCGGAGATCAGCACGATATCGGCTTTCAGTTTTTCTTTGTTGGCTTCGACGAAGATGCCCAGGTTATCGCTGCCCACTTCTTCTTCACCTTCGATCATCAGCTTCACGTTGCAGGGCAGTGTATTGGTTTTCACCATTACTTCGAGCGCTTTAATATGCATGTACATCTGGCCTTTGTCGTCGCATGCACCGCGGGCATAGATCTTACCGTCTTTGATCACCGGATCGAAGGGTCCGCTATGCCAGAGATCCAGCGGATCGGCGGGCTGTACGTCGTAGTGCCCGTAAACCAGTACGGTCGGTAATTTTTCGTCAACGATGATTTCGCCATACACGATCGGGTGGCCGGCCGTAGGGCAAACTTCAGCCTTGGTGCAACCGGCGGCCAGCATCGCAGCCTGAACGGCGTCGGCACAACGGGCAACATCTCCTTTATATTTACTGTCGGCGCTTACCGATGGGATACGCAGCAGGTCCAATAATTCGTCGAGAAAACGTTGTTTGTTGGTTTCAAGATATTCTTTCCAGACTTCCATGATATTTAATTTTGAGGCTCAAAAGTAAGCGAAATGATTTAATTCTACTTTTACCCGAATAATTTTAATTTTCCATTTAATCCCGCTGTACCTGCTTCCGGCACTTGTCTGCATCGGGATAATTCCTAACATTTGCACCCTGATTTAAGGGTTAAATTTTTACCTACATGCGCACCATTGCCTGCCTGCTTGTTTCGAACTGCTTTATGACCTATGCCTGGTACGGTCACCTGAAAAAGGATACCTCCGACATGCCCCTGCTCAAACTGGTGCTGATCAGCTGGGGCATTGCTTTTTTCGAATACCTCTTTATGGTACCGGCCAACAACAGGTTCGGTAAGCTTGAGGGCTTCAGTCCCTTCCAGCTTAAAACCATCCAGGAAATCATTTCCCTTACGGTGTTCTTCCTGTTTGCCATTTTCTTTTTAAAAGAGCAGTTCCGCTGGAATTACCTGGTGGCCTTCCTGCTTATTATCGGGGCGGTTTATTTCATGTTCCTGCCCCAAAGCAAATAACGCCGCCAAAGTAACGGATGCCCCAGTCCCCCCGCTTCCCCCCGTTGGGGGTATTTTGGCAAAATATTAGCAGGAGCCTGAATTAGGGCTTATTTTTGGCTGATCCATAAATAAATTCACCATTATGAAATTACTCCGTTATGCCGGGGTGGCTTTCCTGTTGACAGCCGGTATCGGCCAGGCCACTTTCGCACAGCAAAAATTTGAATGGAAGGAAGCTTCCTCCGGCGGTTACACCTACAAGTATGTAACCAACGACCCCACCCAATCGCGTTTTTACACGTTAAAGAACGGCCTTACCGTCATTCTCAGTCCTTCGAAAAAAGAGCCGAGGATACAGAGTTTTATCGCGGTGAAAGCCGGCAGTAAAACCGATCCGGCTACCAATACAGGCCTGGCCCACTACCTGGAGCATATGCTGTTTAAAGGCACCGACCAGTTTGGTTCGCTCGACTGGGCTAAAGAGAAACCCGTGCTCGACCAGATCGACGCCCTGTACGAACAATACAACAAGACTACCGACGAAGCCAAACGTAAAGAGATCTATAAACAGATCGACAAAACTTCGGGCGAAGCAGCCAAATACGCTATTGCCAACGAATACGATAAAATGGTGGCATCCATAGGCGCTAAAGGTTCCAATGCCTTTACCTCTTTCGAGCAGACCGTATATACCGAAGACGTACCCAGCAATACCCTGGATAAATACCTGGCCATACAGGCCGAACGCTTCCGTAACCCGATACTGCGCCTGTTCCATACCGAGCTGGAAGCGGTATACGAGGAGAAGAACCGCGGGCTGGACAACGACGGCCGCAAAGTAAACGAAGCCATGTTTGCCACCATCTTCCCGAACAATAATTATGGCAAGCAGACCACCCTGGGCACGGTAGAACACCTGAGAAACCCTTCGCTGGTCGAAATACGCAAATACTACAGTACCTATTATGTGCCCAACAATATGGGCATCATTATGTCGGGCGACTTTAACCCCGACCAGGTGGTAAGCCAGATCGATAAGGACTTTGGCTATATGCAATCCAAACCCGTACCGGCTTATACCTTTAAACCTGAAGAGCCGATTAAAGCGCCCATCAACGTAAACGTTACCGGTCCGGAACCGGAGCGCGTGATGCTGGGCTTCCGCTTCCCGGGCGCCGCTACCAAAGATGCACAGATGCTGGAACTGGTAGGCAATATCCTGACCAATGGCTCAGCCGGCCTGATCGACCTGAACCTGGTAAAAAAACAAAAACTGCTGCAGGCCTTCGCTTTCCCCTATATCCTGAAAGACTACAGCGTGCTGATCCTGCAGGGTAACCCCGTGGAAGGACAGTCGTTGGACGATGTGAAAGCCCTGATGCTGGCGGAATTGGACAAACTGAAAAAAGGCGACTTCTCCGACGACCTGATCCAGGCTATCGTCAACAACGAAAAGAAAAAAATCATCGAGCGTAACGAAAGCTACTCCGACAGGGCCGATGAGCTGATGAACAACTTCACCTCGGATGTAGACTGGCAGAGCCGTGTGGCTTATGTAAACGACCTGAGCAAGATCACGAAACAGGATATCATGACCTTTGCCAACAAATACCTGGCCAATAACTACGTGGCGGTATACAAACGCCAGGGCGAAGACAAGAACATCGTTAAGGTAGACAAACCGGAGATCACCGCGGTAGAAGTAAACCGCGAAGCCCAGTCTGCATTCCTGAAAAAGGTAAATGCAATGCCGGAAAACAAGATCAACCCGGTATGGCTCGATTACAAAAAAGATATCCAGAAAGCCAAGGCCGGCACTTACGAAGTACTGGCGGTACAGAACAAGGACAACGACCTGTTCCGTGTTTACTACCAATATGAAACCGGCAGCTGGGCCAGCAAACTGTTGCCAATCGCTACGCAATACCTGGAGTTCCTGGGTACCAAAGACAAATCGTCTGAAGCGATCAGCAAAGACTTCTACCAGATTGCCTCTTCTTTCAATATCAATGCCGGCGGCGAAAACACGACGGTAAGCATCGATGGCCTGCAGGAGCACATGGGTAAGGCAGTAAGCATGTTCGATAACCTGCTGCGCAATTGCCAGCCCGATACCGAAGCGCTCGAGGCCTTTAAAACCAGGCTGAAGAAAGCCCGTGCCAACAAAAAACTGAACAAAGGACAGATTATGCGCGGCCTGAGCAGTTACGCACAGTACGGCAGCAGCAACCCTTTCAATAACGAACTGAGCGATGCCGAACTGAATGCCCTTACTGCCGAAGACCTGGTAAACGTACTGCACAACCTGGCCGGCTATCCGCACCGCGTACTGTACTACGGTCCACAGACCGCCACTGCCTTCGCTTCCAGCCTGGCCGGCATCCATACAACGCCTGCCGGTGGCATCAAAGCGCCGCCCGTTACCAAGAAGTTTATCCAGCAGACCCAGGGCAGTAATAAGGTGCTGTTTACCCATTACGATATGGTACAGGCCGAGATCAACTGGCTGCGCACCTCCGATCCTTACCAGGCCGGCGAGATCCCGACCGTAACACTGTTCAACGAATATTTCGGTGGCGGCATGGGCTCTATCGTATTCCAGACCATCCGCGAGTCCAAAGCCCTGGCCTATACTACTTATGCCTACTTCAACCCGCCGGCCCGCAAGGAATACCGTAATGTTGCCATGGCCTATGTAGGTACCCAATCCGACAAGTTTAACGATGCCGTTGCCGCTATGAACGAACTGCTCAATAACCTGCCCGAGTCGGATAAGGCCTTGCAAACTGCCAAAACAAGTGTACAGAAAACACTGGCTACCGAACGTATTACCCAGGACGGCATCTTATTCAGCTACCTGACCGCAGAGCGTATGGGCCGCGACTACGATATCCGTAAGAACACCTACGAGGCCGTACCGAAATTTACCTTTGCCGATCTTAAAAACTTCCACCAGAAAGAACTGAGCGCAAAACCGTATACCTACTGTATTGTAGCCAACCAGGACAAACTGAAGGAAGAAGAAATGAAAAAACTGGGCGATTTCAAAAAACTGACGCTCGAAGAAATATTCGGTTACTAACCGCATCTTTTCCCTGTACAAACAATGGCATCCGGTCTTATGGATGCCATTGTTTATTGTATTAGCTTTGCCTCCTAAAACATTACCATGCTTACCGTTTCCCTTGCCGGTGTGCGCTTTCACGCCGCGATAGGCCTTTACCCGCAGGAGGCTTTCCTGCTCAACGAAATCGAAATGCAGATCTCCGTATCGGTCGAATCGGGTATCGATACCCTGCCCCTGATCGATTATACCCGGCTGCACAGCATTGCCGCCGCATCGGTAAGCGAGCCGGCCGCCCTGCTGGAAACCGTGGTACAACGTATTGTAACGGCCATAAACCTGGAGTACCCCGGCAGCAAACTGAGCGTGGCCGTGCGCAAGCTCAACCCGCCCATGCCCGGCACTGTTGCCCATTCGGAGGTAAAATGGGAATCCTGATGGTAACAAGCAAATAAATTGCTAACATTGTATACTGCAAACTGATTTGATCAAAAATGGAAGAAAACACAGCGTATACGCAAACCGGCAATAATGCCGCCGCCCGCATCCCGCAGCTGATCGCGCATATGGAACGCGTTATCCGTGGCAAACGCCCGCAGATAGAAATGGTGATTACCTGCCTGCTGGCCAAGGGGCATGTATTGATGGAAGATAACCCCGGAACCGGTAAAACAGTACTGGCGCGTACCCTGGCCCATTCCATAAGCGGTAAGGGCGAAGCGGGCAATGTCCTCTTCAAACGTATCCAGTTTACCCCCGACCTGTTGCCGATGGACCTGATCGGTTCGCACCTGTTCGACGAAAAGAATACCGATTTCATATTTAAAAAAGGACCGCTCTTCTGTAATGTGTTGCTGGCCGATGAGATCAACAGGGCCTCGCCTAAGGTGCAAAGCGCGCTGCTGGAATGTATGGCAGAAGGCCAGATTACCGTAGGCGATGTAACCACCAAACTGGAAGACCTCTTTTTTACCATTGCCACACAGAATCCCGTCGAGATGGAAGGCACCTATCCCCTGCCCGCCGCCCAGCTGGACCGTTTCTTTATGAAGATCTATTTCGGGTATGTGGATGCCGCTACCGAAGTGGAGATCTACCGTAACTATGCCACCATACAGGATAACCTGGAGCACCTGGACCAGGTATTAAGCCTGGAAGATGTGCTGGGCCTGCGAAAAGAGGCCGAGCAGGTATTTGTACACGACGAAATCATACAGGCCACGGCCAATATCGTACGCGGTACCCGCGAGCATCCCGAAATTACCCTGGGCGCCAGTACCCGCGCCGGTATTGCCTTCCTGCGCTGCCTGCGTGCTTATGCACTCGTAAAAGGCAGGAGCTTCGTGATCGAAGACGATGTACAAGATATAGCCCGCAGCGTACTGGACCACCGCCTGATCTACCGCAACAAGGAAGGCAGGCTCAAGGCTTTTGACCAGATCCTGCAAAAAGAAATGGATCGCCTGTCCAAACTCAAACTGCAAGGCTAAACAAGCTATTTAATAGTAACACCAACCAGATCATTTATGAAAAAATTAGTATTGGCCTGCTCCCTGGCCCTGTTCGCTTTTTCCGCCTGTAATATGAACTCCGTAAAGGGCGACGGGCATGTAATTACCCGCAACTTTGAACAGAAGGGATTTAAAGATATCGACGCCAGCTCCCAGTTCGAGATACACCTGGCCCAGGGTTCCGAGTATAAAGTAAAAGTAGAAGGCGAAGAGAACATTATCGACCTGATGGAGCTCCAGGTAACAGGCGATAAATTAAAGATCGACTTTAAAAACAATACCTCGATCCGGCCTACCCACCCGCTGAAAGTATATATTACCGCCCCCGAATACCGCGACATAGAAGGCTCCGGGGCCTGTACCTTTATCAGCGAAGGCCGGCTGACCAGCAAGGCCGATGTAAAAATCGGGCTGTCCGGCGCCTGCGAAACCCGTCTCGAAATAGATGCCCCTAAAATCGATGTGGATGCATCGGGAGCCAGCGAGATCCGCCTTAAAGGCCAGACCCGCGATTTCTCGGTAGATGCATCGGGAGCAAGCTCGATCAACTGTTTCGAACTGCTGACCGAAAATACAAGCCTGGACATCTCCGGCGGCGGCAACGCCAAGGTATACGCCTCCCAGTCGCTCAATGTATCGATCAGCGGCGCAGGCGACGTGTCCTACAAAGGCAAACCCGCCAATATCAAGAAAGACATATCCGGCGCGGGCAGCATCAGCTCCGCCGATTAAATCTTATACCCTATATACGCAAAGAAGCTCCTGCCGTGGCAGGAGCTTCTTTTATAGACTACACCCTTAAAGGAACTCAGGAAAGGGATTCCAGCCGGGCATGCTGATAGGTCTTCCTGTTTTCCTCTACAAGTTTTAACAGTTTTTGCCGTACATCCTCACTCAGGTCCGTGGTTTCGTTTTCGAGTATATGCTGCAGTTCATCCAGTTCATTTTCTCCTTTTCCGAAAAGATGCACCAGACGCGACTTCCAGGCTTCCGCGGTTTCCTTTACCTTTTGCCGTGTTTCTTTACCTTTCTGTGGCGCTACCAGTAAGCCAAGTACCACGCCGGAAACAACACCGGCCATGAATTTATTGAATCTCATTACGAACAGGTTTTATGTGATTAATTGTAAGCAATTTAAATGTTTACCATTAAAATGCACCGCATTTTTTGGTAAATCATTACTTTTATACAAACATAGATCAGGCCATAAAGTTGGATTGGTCTGAATTTTAGTATTGTGTTAGAAGAAAAAGTAACTTTGCACCCAATTTTTTGACAAAACAACAAACCAACCAAAATGGAACATATAACCGTAGAGCAACTGAAAGCGCGCCTGGATGCCGGAGAACAACTGCATGTACTGGATGTAAGAGAAGCCAACGAATACGCCGAATCAAACATCGGCGCTACCCTGCTGCCCCTGAGCCAGCTGCGTAACATGGATACCGAAGCCATCGACGACTGGAAACAGGACGAAGTGATCGTACACTGCAGGAGCGGTAAACGCAGCATGGAAGCCTGTATGCTGCTCGACACCATGGGCTTTGCCAAAACCGTAAATGTAACCGGCGGAATTCTCGACTGGCAGCAGAAATTCGGCAATGCACAGATCAAGTAAAATTGCCTCCTTCCGAACCTTATGCCCCAATTTCGGTTTTTCTGACTGGGGAACCGCGATCGATATATGCACGAATTAGAACCATTTTACAATTGGCGACATCTCTATACCGCAGAGGAGGACGAACGTTCTCCCTTCTTCGGTAAAGAACACAGCGAATTCGAATTTTCCAATACGGTCTATAACTATTACATTCATCCGCAATGGGATGATTTCGGTTCGCGTACGCTTTATTTAAAGATCCTTTACGTAGACTACGATCAGAACTTTGCGATCATAGAATTTATCGGGGAATGGAATGATGCCGTCGAAAACGATATCGAAACGCTCAAAAGAGCCATCATAGACCCGATGATCGCGCAGGGTATTACCAAGTATATCCTGATCACCGAAAATGTATTGAACTTCCATAGCAGCGACGACAGCTATTACGAAGAATGGAACGATGACATCAAGGACGAAGGCGGCTGGATCGTATTCCTGGGTATGCCCGAACACTCCCACCAGGAGATCAGGCAGGCCAAACTGGAACATTACAGCTTCCTGATGGAGTATCCGAACTGGCGCACCCTCAACCCGCTGCATCTTTACCAGGCGATCGACAATAAGCTGTTGCGCCTGCTGGATTAAAAGAACATGGAATAGACACACCGGCCCGTTGCCGGCAAAAGGTATTTGATTTTATTATGAAGGTGGACTTATTTATTCCCTGTTTTGTTGACCAGTTGTTTCCCGAAACGGGTTTCAATATGGTGAAAGTGTTGGAAAAATTCAATTGCGAGGTACAGTATAACAACCAGCAGACCTGTTGCGGCCAGCCGGCCTTTAACAGCGGCTATTGGGATGAGGCCAAGGCTATAGGCAGGAAATTCCTGAAGGACTTTTCGGGAACCGACCATTATATCGTTGCCCCGAGCGGCTCGTGTACGGGTTATGTGCGCAATTATTACCAGAAATTGTTTGAAAATTCGGCCGAGCATAACGACTATAAAAAAGTAAAAGTGCAGCTGTTCGAGTTTACCGAATTCCTGGTCAATGTGCTGCATGTAACCGATGTAGGCGCCAGCCTGCATACCCGTGCCACCTACCACGACGGTTGTGGCACGCTGCGGGAATGCGGTGTTAAACAACAACCCCGGCAGCTCCTGGAACAGGTAAAGGGCCTGGAGCTGACCGAAATGAAGGAATGTGAGACCTGCTGCGGCTTTGGAGGCGCCTTTGCCGTTAAATACGAACCCATATCCACCGGTATGGCCTATACCAAAGTACAAAGCGCCGTGGCGGCCGGGGCGCAATGCCTCATCTCTACCGACCTCTCCTGCCTGATGCATATAGACACCTATATCCGCAAGCACAACGTGGATCTGAAAACCATGCATATCGCCGATGTGCTGGCAAGCGGCTGGTAAACGCCTCCTGCCCTTGGGGATTCAAATCCATTATTCGTCTTATATTTGCGTTAATTATGACTGCTGAACAACTGAAAGAACTACGGGAACGCGTAGCTCACCTGGACAGATACCTGAAAGTAGGAGACCGGAAAGCCAAGTACGAAAGCGATAAACAACTAACCTTGTCGCCGGGCTTCTGGGACGATAACGAGCGCGCTACGACTGTGCTTAAAGAGCAAAACGCCAATAAATACTGGATCGACCTGTACGAACAGGTTAAAAGCGCGGTCGAAGACTTCGCCATACTCTTCGATTTCTGGAAAGAAGGAGAAGCTACCGAAGAAGAAGCCAAGGAAGCCTATGAGCTTGCCATCAAAAAAATGGACGAGGCCGAATTTAAATCCACGCTTAACCAGCCTGAAGATGAAATGCCTGCCGTAATGGTGATCAACTCGGGTGCAGGCGGTACCGAAAGCCAGGACTGGGCCGAAATACTGGCCCGTATGTACCGGATGTACGGCCAGAAACAAGGCTGGTCGGTAACCGAGCTCGACTGGCAGAACGGCGACGGCGCAGGTATTAAAACCTGTACCTTCCAGTTCGACGGCGACTTTGCCTATGGCCTGTTAAAAGCCGAAAGCGGCGTACACCGCCTGGTGCGAATCTCGCCCTTCGACAGCAATGCACGCAGGCATACCTCATTTGCTTCGGTATACGTATATCCCCTGATCGACGATACCATCAACATCGAAGTAAAAGACAGCGATGTAAAGATGGAAACATCGCGAAGCGGCGGTGCGGGCGGACAGAACGTAAATAAGGTAGAGACCAAGGTAATGCTGACCCACCTGGCCACCGGTATCGTGGTGGTATGCCAGACCGAACGCAGCCAGCTGGGCAACCGCGAAAAAGCGATGCAGATGCTGAAAAGCCGCCTGTATGAAGAAGAAATGCGTAAACGCCAGGAAGTAAAAGATGCGACCAACGCTTCCAAAAAGAAAATCGAATGGGGCTCGCAGATCCGCTCTTACGTATTCCACCCGTATAAAATGATCAAAGATCACCGTACCGATTACGAGGTGGGCAATGTGCAGCCCGTAATGGACGGCGAAATAGACGACTTTATCAAAGCTTACCTGATGATGCAGGAAGCCGAAAGCTAAGTAATACAACGGCCGCCTCCGGGTGGCCGGTTTTTTAAACAGGATGCATTTATGGAGATCTCGCGTTTTCTTACGGATGATATTGTACGCATACTGATTGCCCTGCTGGTAGGCGCTATCGTAGGTGCGGAGCGCGAATACCGCTCCAAGTCGGCGGGTCTGCGTACCATGATCCTGGTAAGCCTCGGCTCCTGCCTGTTTACCATCCTGTCGGTAAGGATCGGGATGCCGGCCAGCGCCGACCGTATCGCAGCCAATATCATAACGGGTATCGGTTTCCTGGGCGCCGGCGTTATTTTTAAAGACGACAACCGGGTATCGGGTATCACCACCGCCACTACCATATGGATGGTGGCCGCACTCGGCATGGCCATCGGCTCGGGGCACTTCCAGGCCGCCATGGTAGGTACGGCTGCCGTGATCATTGTGCTCATTTTCCTGTCGCCTATGCAAACCGTGATCGAAAGGCTGAACCGTAGCCGCTCTTACCGCATTGTATCGCCTTACCAGCACGAAACACTGAAAAAATACGAGCACCTGTTCAAAAAATACAAGCTCAAAGCCGACCGCGGCAAACAGTCGCGCAGCGGCAATACCATAACCGGCAACTGGCAGGTGCACGGACCCGAGAAAGCCCACGAAAAAATGATCCATCACCTGCTGAACGATCCCGATATTATCGAATTCGATTTCTGATCCCCGCTCCCATCCTGCTTATGCAAGCCGCCTCATTATCCGATGTAAAAAAAGAACTGGACCAACTTTCGCCCAAAGCGGTAAAAGAGTTGTGCCTGCGCCTGGCCAAATATAAAAAGGAAAACAAAGAGCTGCTTACCTACCTCTTGTTCGAAGCCGGCAACGAACAGGGCTATATACGCGGCATACAGGAGGAAATGGATGAAGCCTTTGCCGGCATCAACCGGGGCAGTCTTTACTACGCCGCCAAGAACCTCCGCAAAATATTACGCCTGGCCAATAAGTATATCAAGTATTCCGGCAACAAACAAACCGAAGTAGAAGTGCTGATGTACTACTGCCTTAAAGTGATGCAATCGGGCCTGCCCGTACGCAACAGCACCGCCCTGGCCAACCTCTACCAGCGCCAGCTCGATAAGATCGCCAAAGCGATCAGCAAACTGCACGAAGACCTCCAATATGATTACGAACAGGAACTAGCGCCCCTGCTGAGTTTCCTGTAGGTAATCCATTAGCCACACCTAAAATCAACAGGTAAACTAGGGGGACATTAGAGGGGGCACGAAAATGGGTATTCATCTTACTATTACCCTTGTAGACATTTTAAGAAAAAATCTATCTTTGTCGGATACCTATTGCCCCGGCCGGATCATTCCCGGAAGCGGCGTCTACCTATGCAGCCCGGGACCGCCGGCATTACCCGGAAACAATATGAAGGTAATTTAACTCGTAGAAATTTATCGGGTTGAGCGGGAGTTCAAGTACTCCGGATAAAATACCAGGTAAAGCCGGGAAAAGCGGATCAACGAAAAACAAAAAGCAAGATGCAAAGTAATCCTCAGGACAAGGAAACCCAGCCCTCAGTGCATCCCACACCTGGCCCGGGCAATGATAACGGCATTATCGATATTTCATCGATATCCTATGATTTGCGAACGAACCTTCCTTCAGAAGAACAAAAACTACATGTCCCCGATTGGGATCATCATTACGTTTATGCGTATAACGAATTAAACGCAGCCTCAAAAGCACAAAAAGACTTCTATAGAACGTTTAAAGTAGAGTTTTTGCAAGGCAACTGCCTTAATCTGAACGGGAACGTAAACTACGCATTTATCCTCCTGTTTGACCTGCTGAATGATTATGACAGGCATAAAAACCTGTCCCAGTTGGAAAAATGGCTTAATATTCTAACACAGCATTACCCCAAAACACACCGGTATGCCCAATCCTTCTTCAATAAACTGAAATACCCTGATGCGGCCCCCGGACTACCCGGGAACAATCAGCAGCAAGCACACGACGAACATTACTGGAAGCTGGGACTTCGGTTCAGGACCAAATTAAACCTGACGGATGCAGAGGTTAACCTGCTCAATAAGCTTTGGCTACAAACCAACAACTTCTGTGCTATTGAATCCTGTTATTTGCAGTTGATCAAGTTATTCCTTTTGTCTGTTCGTAAATTGGAAAAGGACTACAAAAAAGCCAATACCTCATTAGAAGCCATTATCGACAAGATCTCCGGGATCGTCTCTTCCAGGCACCTTAATTACAAAAATGACAGTGAAAGCCATAAATATTTTGTCCAGTCTTTTTCCAGCCAACTCTATGCGCACCTGTTCCGGACATGCGAAAACGTGATCCGGGAGGTATATGGTCATAAACGAAAACTGACCATTGATTTTCCGCTTACCGGGCTTAA
Organism: Taibaiella chishuiensis; assembly: GCF_003014535.1. Taxonomy (GTDB): domain Bacteria; phylum Bacteroidota; class Bacteroidia; order Chitinophagales; family Chitinophagaceae; genus Taibaiella; species Taibaiella chishuiensis. The sequence goes on from NZ_PYGD01000014.1 coordinate 72,571, forward strand.
CGAGGCCGAAGCCTTGTATAAAGTAGAAGTATTTTCGAAATACACGGACTTGTTAACCGAATTAATCCCGACGATCCAGTTGCCGGATCATGATACCGACATTGCATTAAACATTTTAAACCCGACCCGTTGGAAAATCCGTTTTGACCAAATATGCAAAGACCATGGATCCAACCCGCAGGAGTTCCTGTATTCGGTTGTAGCATTGGCCAAACAAAACGAAAAGAATTCCTCTGTTGAGGACATTCTTTTCGAAGCCTCGAAGTTCATGGCAAAACAGGACAAAGAAACGGCTTTAAGACTGTACCTGCATCATATCAACTATGACCTGAAATCCGCCACTTTCGATTACAAAAAACATTCGAAAAGCATTCAGAAAAACCTTTTTGCGAATGACGAACAATTAAACAAATTTGAAACCCTGGTAAGCCAGTTTATTAAGGATCATAATCTCGCTGCGGCCCTGGACGCCGTTCCGGCCGTATACGCCCTGAAACGCAAGAAAATCGAACTAGATATAAACTCTATACAAGAGGCCAGCAGCAGGCATGCCGATACCGTATTACTGCTGAATGATATCCTGGCTGATGAGGATGATGTCCCGCAGCCCCTTACCGTGCCGGCCGCTACCGGAACTACCGGGCCAAAAGCAGATTTACAAACTGAAGATAAGCCATCTGAAGCGGTACGGCCATCCCTGTATGTTTCGGGCCTGGGGCTAACCGGCATCCAGGAACAATCGCTTATTTACTTTGTAAAAAACAACTTTTCGGTGGCGCAAAGCGACTTTGAAAGCTTTGCAAAATCCAATGGCTCCTTTAAAAATCATTTGATTGAAAGTATCAACGGAGCCTGCTTCGACTTCCTGGATGACCTTATCATTGAAGAAGACAATGACTTTTATACCGTTAATCCAACCTATTATCATCAACTATTAGCATGACCAACAACATCAACATTAAACCTAAAGAAGCTACTGCAATTATAAATTCATTGATCGGGGGTGTTGTTCCCAAAATCGGGGTGCAACATATAACAGTGGGCCGCTCCGAGGAAATTGCCGCATTCGTGACCGCGCTGGAAGATGTCAGGAATGGTCACAGTATGGTTAAATTCTGGATCGGCGATTTCGGATCCGGAAAATCATTCATGCTCCACCTGCTCAATACCGTAGCGTTAAAACAAAAGTTTGTAGTAGCAAACGCAGACTTTACACCCGACAATCGCCTGTATGCCAACGATGGCAAAGCTGTGGCTCTGTATACCGCCATTATGGACAATATTGCGATCCAGACAAAACCAGAGGGTGGCGCATTGCCGACCTTAATGGAGAAATGGATTGAACAGGTCATCACGCAAACCGCGGAAAAGAATAATATTTCCTTGACGCAAATACGCAGCGAGGAATACCTGAACCTCGTTCAAAGTAATATCATGAAAACGATCAATGAAATTACCGAGGTCGGTGGCTTCGACTTTGGTACCGTGATCATGAAGTACTATGAAGGTTATATCAAAGACGATGATCAGCTGCGCAAGAATGCACTTAAATGGCTGAAAGGCGAATACCATACGAAGACGGAAGCTAAACAGGATCTTGGTGTCCGGGAAATCGTAAATGATCTCAATTTCTACGACATGCTGAAGAACTTTTGCAAATTTTTTGTGAGCATGGGTTATAGTGGCTTCATGATTAACCTTGACGAAGCGATCAATCTCTATAAAATATCCACCTCAGTAATGCGCGAAAAAAACTATGAGAAAATCCTTTCCATTTATAACGACTGTTTCCAGGGGAAAGTAGCCAACTTGTTTTTCAACTTTGCGGGAACCAAAGAGGTACTGGAAAATGAACGCAGGGGCTTATTCAGTTATCATGCCTTGAAATCGAGACTGGAGACCAACAGGTTTGAAACCGCCGGAGTGCGGGATTTTGCGCAGCCTGTAATCCGTTTGCTACCGCTCGACCATAATGAGATATTCGTTCTGCTCAATAAGTTAAAGGATATCTTCGATTTCAATTACAAGATGGAGAGTGATATTACCGACGAAGAAATTCTTCAGTTCATGGAGGAAATGTTCAACAAACCCGGGGCAGCTGAATTCCTGACCCCGAGAGAGGTCATTCGCGACTTCCTGAATATACTCAATATCCTGCGTCAAAACCCGGACCTTGACAAATCAAAATTATTTGGCGACATAGAGATTAGGGACGAAAGACCAAATGAATTTTCTCTTGATAATATAGAAGAATTATAATGTCATTTAACCTGCTTTCCGAACCCATACGCAAATATGTCCGGGATAAGAAATGGGAACAGCTAAAACCCATCCAGGCCGCAGCTATCGAGCGGATTCTTACTACAGAGGACAACTATATATTAGCTTCCCGTACAGCTTCGGGCAAAACTGAAGCTGCATTTCTGCCGGTGCTGTCTGCGGCCAACTTTAATGCGCCGGGGATTAAAGTACTGTACATCTCTCCGTTGATCGCATTGATCAATGACCAGTTTTTGCGGGTAGAGGAATTATGCAAAAACCTTGAAGTACCGGTTACCAAATGGCATGGAGAGGCCAACAAATCATTAAAAGACCAATTGCTTAAGGACCCTTCAGGCGTAATGCTGATCACACCTGAATCTATCGAAGCCATGTTTGTCAACAAACCTTTTAATGTTATCCGGTTGTTTAGCGGTTTGGAATTTGTGGTCATCGACGAAATTCATTCGTTTTTAGGAACCGACCGGGGCATCCAACTCAAATCCCTGCTCTCCAGGCTCCAGACCGTTAACCGGCATTACTTTCGCGTAATTGGTCTTTCCGCGACGATCGGGGATTATGAGCTGGCGAAAACATTTGCCGGCCCATCCCGTAAAACGACCGTTTTGTTGGACAAGACACCCAAGGAGGTAAAGGTATCCTTCCGCTATTTTTCAGGCGGAACAGATGAACTGCCCCTTGCCTTGCTGAAAAATTTATACCTGGAAACAAAAGACAACAAGGCGCTCATATTTCCCAACAGCCGTGGACGGGCGGAAGAGGTTGCCGTGAAGCTGAAGAAAATCTCGCAAAAAGTAAACGGGCACCCCAATTACTTTTCCCACCATTCATCCGTCGACCGCGACGAGAGAGAATATGTCGAGTATTTTGCGAAGAACAATACCCTCCACAATTTTTGTATCGCCTGCACATCAACGCTTGAATTGGGCATTGATATCGGCACGGTTGATGAAGTGGTGCAGATCGACGCCAGCCATAGTATCGCCTCATTGGTCCAGAGACTGGGACGGAGCGGCCGCCGGGATGGCGCTGCCAGTACGCTTGTCTTATATGCAACAGGCCCCTGGAGCTTACTTCAGTCAATGGCGTGCTGGCTGCTGTACCGGGAAGGTTTTATCGAGCCCCCTGCTGAATCTTCAAAGCCATATGACCTGCTTGCCCAACAGGCTTTGTCTATCGTCAAAGGGACTTCCGGTATCGCCCCCGATCAACTTATCGCACAGTTGAAGGGTAATTACGCCTTTGCGGCCATAGCAGAAAACGAAATACTCCCGATCATCAATCATCTTATCGATACCGATATGCTCGAGCGCTTAGGCCGCGAACTCATTATTGGTGTAACGGGAGAAAAGGTCGTCAACAACAAGGATTTTTATAGCGCATTCACTACCGAGGAGCACTTTAAAGTCGTCCATGCCGGCAACAGGATTGGCGAAATACCCTATACGCCACAGGTTCTCGTAGATCAGAATATTATGCTCGCCGCCAAAATCTGGAAAATACGGGATATCGACTTTAAAGCGAAAAAGATAGAAGTAGCGGTAGCCAAAGACGGGAAGAAGCCCATTTTCCTCGGCTTACCGGGAAACGTACATGCAAAAGTGCGTCAGAAAATGCTGGAAATTATTTATACCGGTGATTGCTATGATTTCCTGGACGAAGCCAGCGTCGACGAACTTAAAGTTATAAGATCAGACTTTAGGGCAGTACCCATCGAAGACCCCACAGTACAACGCCCGCTTATTGATACCGGCAATAAATTACAGCTATTTGCCTTTACCAGTACGAAGATCAATAACACGATAGCGCTCTTGTTCCATATTAAAGGAATTCCATCCCAGTTTAACCCGCCCACAGATTCGTTTGAAGTCGTACTGGGATACACTGATTTCATGGCGCAGTGGCGCAGTCTTCCCGAAACCATTTCAGCTATCGATGGTTATCTGTCAGCACAAGCTGAAACGAATCCGGAAAAGAGTGAGGTGACGAAGTGGGCTTTTTTATTACCCCTGCCGCTCCGGATCGCTATTGCGAAAGAAAAGGTTTATGATATTGAAGGTACACGCGCCTTTTTGGAGACTGTTACCTTTCTTGCAGCCCAACAAACCGAAGGTAATCAGGCGCCATTTTCCTCTATGGACCAGTTACCCGGTAAGGCCTGACCATAGTTCCCGGGGTATACTTACACAAACATGCTTTACACGAAAAATGCCGGCTGGAAAGCCGGCATTTGCTTGTTGACTAATTAGAACGTCAGATTTATGACACTCAAAAAAAGGTAAATTAATTTGTTTCGCGTTTTCCTTTCAGGTGTAACGAAAGGAAATCTTCCATGGCTTTGTAGAACTCGAACCGGTTCTCTTCGTTGTGGAAGCCATGCCCTTCGTTATCTTTCACCATGTACTGCACTTCTATGCCGCGTTTCTTAAGGGCTGCTACCATCTGGTCGCTTTCGTCCTTGTTTACCCGCGGATCCTTGGCGCCCTGTGCTACGAACAAAGGACAAATGATCCGGTCGGCATGAAACACCGGGCTGTTGGCGCGCAGCATCGTGCTGTCGGCCTCGTTGGTCGGGTCGCCTACCATCTCGTACATCATCTTTTTGAACGGCTCCCAGTAAGGCGGTATCGTGTTCATAAAGGTAAAGAGATTGGAAACACCTACATAATCGATCGCACAGGCATACAGGTCCGGGGTTTTGGTAATGCCCGCCAGGGTGGCGTAACCGCCATAGGAGCCGCCGTATATCGCTATGCGTTTAGGATCGGCAATACCTTCGCTTACCAGGTAACGTACGCCATCGGTAATATCGTCCTGCATGGTCTGGCCCCATTGCTTAAAGGACTTCTCCATAAAGTCGCGGCCATAACCGGTAGAGCCCCTGAAGTTCATCTGTAATACCGCATAACCACGGTTGGCCAGGAACTGTATTTCGGGATTAAAGCCCCATTTATCGCGGGCCCAGGGTCCGCCATGCGGGTTGATCACCACAGGCAGCTGTTGCGCAGGAACTCCTTTAGGCAGGGTAAGATAACCATGTATGGTCACACCATCGCGCGAGGTATAGGATACCGGCTTCATATCGGCCATATCGCTGCGGTTCAGCCAGGGACTGATATCCGCGATCTTCTCCATTTTTTTGACTTTCTGGTCGTAGAAATAATAGGAACCGCTGGTCTTATCATCGAAAGTCACGATCAGGAACTTGTCTTCATTCTTGTTGGAGGAAGCGATACCGAATTCCAGGTCTTTGTCGATCAGCTTACGCATTTCGGCGCGGCGGCTTTCGGCTTCCTTATCCAGGAACCGGAACTCTCTTTTATCAACCGTATAATAAATAGATGTAGGTACTTTACGCTTCTGTGAATAACCGATGCCTTCCACATCCACCTTATCGTTGCGGTAGAGTTCTTCCAGCTCTTTTTTCTTTACCAGGTCGTAACGCACGGCTGCGGCCTTATCCCGGCCAATATTACTTACGGCATATACCACGCTCGGATTTTTCGGATCGAAGAACTGCGGGGAAAGGCTTTCTTTAAAATTCGTGGTCATCACTTCGGCAAAAGGCGCTTTCTCGTTGGGGCGGTACAACAGGGTTGTATTAACGCCGTCCGAGGTGGAAGCGATCAGCAGTTTGCCATCGTGGTCGGTTTGCCAGCCGGTAATGTTGCCGGGGTTTTCGTAAAGCTGCTCCAGTGCGCCGGTATTGATATTGAGGCGATAGGGATCGCTTACCTGCGGGTTCCGTTTGTTGAGACCGATGATCATATAATCATCCTGCTCCGGCAGATCGTCGATAATGTCTACCCGTACCTTATCGAAAGGCGTCAGTTCTTTATCGTTGGAGCCGTCTATATTCACGGCAAAGAGGTGATAGTTTTCATCGCCGCCACTATCCTTCAGGTAGGCGATACGGCCATTGTTGGCCCAGAAGTAGCCCGCAATATCGCGGTCCTCCAGCGAAGTAAGCCGTACAGGCTCGCTTTTTTTATCGCCGGTTTTCTGTACAAAAATGTTCATACGGCTTTTGAAAGGCGCCATAAAAGAAATGTAGTTGCCGTCGGGAGAAAGCTGAAAGCTTCTTTTTTCGGAGTTCCTGAAGAAGTCTCTCATCGGGATCAGGCTGGAAGGTCCGTTGTTGGTCGTCATACCGGGTTTTGCTTTGGTTTGTGCCTGGGCTACAGTGCCGCCCATACTACCGATAAGGGCAGCAAAGGCCATTGTTCTGAAAATTGTTGTACGCATAGCGGGGTGTGGTTGATTTCGTGAAATTATTCATTTTTTTTCTTTTTTACTCAGCAGTCCTGTGCCGTGCCGTTATCTGCTTTGGCAGCCAGGGCTTTCTGGCGCTGCTCGGTAGCCTTTACCCTGCGCAGACCGAAATAGCCGGCCAGTGGTAACACTACGCCCACGGCAAGCGCCAGCGGTATATCTACAGTACTGGTATCGAAGCCGTTTTTGAGCAGTTTGCCGGCATTGTATCCCAGCAGCAGCATCCCGATGAAGAGTTGCAGGTAAAATATCTTTTTCTGATCCTGGTAACGCATAATATCTGGTTTTAAAATTTAAGGATAAAAGTTTCAGGAAAGCAGGAGCGCCCTGCCGTTGCGGTAAATATCGAAACCCATGCGGGCGGGCCACCGGATGCCGATGCGCACCTGGTAATCGGCCGGCTCGTCGTGCTCGATTACCGAAAAGCTATGATAGCTGCCCAGGATCGATTGCTGGCTGGATACCAGCTTACCGTTATGATAGATCTTCTCTTCGCCGAGCCAGTTACTTTTTATATCGATACGTTGGTTATCGGTCGTGAAATAGGTCAGGTATCTCATGGAGCAAAGGATTAAAAGACTTACTGGATAATAAAATGCTGCATCAATGCACCCGCTACGCGGAACTGGTAAGAACCTTTGGGCAAACGGGCTGTGGCTACAAAGAATGCCTTATCTGAGTTTATTTTGCCTTTAAGGATTATCTTGCCGTTTTTATCGGCAATAGTATAGGCTGCGCCGGTTGCGTGTTCCACGGTAATCCCGATATAGGGATTGAGCGTACGCTGGTAAACGATGGCTTCGTCCATATTGCCCAGGGGCCGTACGGTGTTCAGTGCAGAAGCGGCGTCTACCGTACCGGCGCCTGCAACAAGCACCAGGAAAAAGGCAATAAAGGCGGCTTTACGGCTGATAAAGGATTGGAAAGAGGAAAAGCGGTTCATGGTTAACAATTTTATGGGTTTAGATAAATGTGTGTTTCGATTTGATGATGCAAACATACCCCGGGTTACCAGCGCCGCTTCCGACATTTAGACCTATGCCGGCAAATATTCGACCAATGCGTAATTTACGTTCGTCGAAGAAAAAACCCGGTTTGTCGAAAAATAGGGCTACAGGACGAATGCGGGCAGCCCCGCGGCCGGGAAACTGTAGTTTTGTATCAACAACAACGGCCCCAGGGCCATAGACCCATAAGCAGAAAAGCATTGCGTATATTCAGGATCAGCGAAGCCTTTAAACAGGAGCTCCGGCAGCAGCGAAAAACCATATTCGGCAACAAACGATATTGGTTTCATATCGTGTTGTGGGTGCTTGTCTTGTTTTTTGCCCTCATCCAGAACCAGGATTTCCAGAAAGGGCTCCGGATCGGGATGAAGGTCAACAACAAACGCGTGGCCCTCGACCCGGTTTCTATTACCACCACCCTCACCCTGGCCGCCATCACCGCCGCATTGATGGTATACGGCCTGTTGCTGTTCGTGATCCCCCTGGCCAGGGTACGCCGGCAAAAACGCGTACTATGGCTTGGCCTGATTGCCAACGGGGTGTTGTTCGTAGTCACCATGGGCGTCGTGGGCATTATCGCGGGTTATACGGCCCAGCGCAACCAGGAAACGGCTTCGGGTATCATGGTCAACCTGAGTATCATGGCCACGGTATCGGTCATTATACCCGCCTACTTTTTCGCCTTCTATTACTTTATCGATCTCTACGACCAGCAGCGCAATCTTACCCGTTTCCAGCAGGTATTTACCGATAAGCTGCAGGCCGAAACCAATTTCCTGAAAACCCAGATCAACCCGCATTTCCTCTTTAATACCCTCAACAACATTTATTCGCTGGCGCTGCGCCAATCGGACGACGCCCCGGTAATAGCCCGCCAGCTGAAGGAACTCACCCAGTACATGCTGCACGATTGTATGCAGGATATGGTGCCGCTGGCCGGCGAGGTAAACTTCCTGAAGAATTATGTAAGCCTCGAACAGTTGCGCAACAAACAGGATGATGTAGACATACAGCTGCATGTAGATGGCGATACGGGCGACAAAGAGATCGCCCCGCTCCTGCTGGTCAACTTTATCGAGAACGCCTTTAAACATGGCGTAAAGTCCGGCATCAGCCATGCTTTTGTAAAGATCAGCCTGCTGATCATGGACGAAACCCTGTCGATGGAGATAACCAACAGCAGGCCATCCGTACAGGAAACGCCCGGCCTGGCCGTAAAGGAAGCCGGCGGTATCGGCATCAGGAATGTACGCCGCAGGCTCGAGATACTCTACCCCGGCCGGCACCGGCTGCGCATCAACCAGTCCAGGCAGGAATATACCGTGCATCTTAATATCGAACTCTGAGCAGCAATATGATCAATAACTATATAGAACGGGAGATCAGGCGTAAGAACCGCGGTGTCTATTTCAAGAAAGGGAAATGGATCTTCCATGTGGTGTTCCTGACCCTGATCGCGATTATAACGATGGTAAAACCCACCGAGGAAAGCCTGCACAAACTGAACCTCGAAAAGGGACTGGCCAGCCTGTGTACCCTGCTGCCCTTCGTTACCTTTTTCTACTTTTATTGCCTGTACCTGATCCCGGTTTGCTTTAAAGGCAACCAGCGGAAAAAATTCTGGCAGCTGCTCATCATTTCCCTCATTGTCTTCCCCCTGCTCGACCTGGCCATAGAAACGGCTTTCCGGAATTACCTGCCGCACCTGACCGCGCAAAAGACAAAGTCCTGGGTCGCTTTACTTTTCGAGACCTATAAAGAGTTCCTGTCCAATTTTACGGGTTTTACGTCGATGTTGTTCATCATGGAACTGATGGAAGAAATAAGAACCTCCAAGGAGATCAACCAGAACGAGCATCAACTGGCCCTTACCGAACTGAACCTGCTCAAAACCCATATGAACCCCGACTTTATGGTACGTTCGCTCGACGGTATTATCCAGTTGTCGGAGGAGAAACGGCAGGATGCACCGGAGGCCGTGATCCACTTCTCCGATGTATTGCGCTACCGCCTGTACAGGAGCGTCAACAAACTGGTGCCCCTGTCTGAAGAGCTGCAGCAGCTTGGCAACCTGTTCCGCTTCCAGAATACCGTTCCGGGCCAGGAGCAGGCCTGCAGCCTGGAAACCGAAGGCGATACGAGCACAAAATATATCATCCCCCTGGCCCTGATCAATATGGCGGAGGCCCTGCTCACGGCCTTCAGCCGGTCGCAGGACTGGAGCCTGCTTTTTTATATCCTGATCGAGGCCGAAGAAATACAGGTAGCCATCGAAATGACCTATGACGGCGCACCCGGCGCAGAGGCCGTTTTCGAAACAATTCACCACGATTTGAAGCGGTTATTGGGTACAGATGTTATCTTTACAGCAGAGCAAGCACAAAATGCTTACAGTATCCGTACATGCATACCCCTACGAATCAACTCAACTGCCTTATCGTAGACGATGAGCCGCTGGCCCAGGAAGTGCTGGCTGCCCACATCGCCAAGATACCTTCGCTTAACCTCGTACAACAATGTTCCAATGCTATGGAAGCATTCGAGGCTTTGCACAAAAACACGATAGACCTTATTTTTCTCGATATCAATATGCCCGTGGTCAGCGGGCTCAGCTTCCTGCGTTCGCTCAAAGACCCGCCAGCCGTTATCCTGACCACGGCCTATACCGAGTATGCTATGGAAGGTTACGAGCTGGACGTAGTCGATTACCTGCTGAAACCCGTACCCTTCGACCGTTTTTTTAAAGCAGTAAAAAAAGCATCGCAACAACTGAGCCATACCGGCCGTAATGTACCCGTACTACAGGACGATGCGCCCCTGAGCCTGCCCGTACAGCAAACCGTAACCCAGGTCAATACCACCGAAAAGAATTACTTCTTTATCAAGGCCGATGGTAAACTGGTTAAGGTCAACTATGCCGATATCCGTTATATCGAAGGCATGAAAGATTACCTCAAGATCCATTGCGTCAACCAGAGTATCGTATCCCATCATACCATGAAAGCCATGGAAGAGCAATTGCCTTCCGATAAATTTATGCGGGTACATAAATCTTATATTATTGCGCTCGGCGCCATAAAATCGATAGACGGCAATATCATAACCCTGGATATGGATAAGGCTGAAATACCCCTGGGCAGCAGCTTCCGGGATGCCCTGCTCGCTACTGTAGCGGCCAACCGCTAATGCCCTCCGTCAAAACCTTAAACCTTCCCGAACACCCATGCCCGGCGCATTACTGAAAGGCCTCATCAATACCTGGATTGCCACTACAGGCCGCAAGCGCAGCCTGGAAGCGGATCCGTGGCTTGAGGGCCCTACCGGCGACGAGCAGATCGGCAGCAGCTTTTACCAGACCTATGCCCGGGCTGAAGGCCTGCAAACCTTTGCAGAACCGGATGCCGGCCTGCTCGCCGATTTCCGTAAAGTAATTGCAGTCAACGATCCTCATCGCGATAAACTGAAGTCCTCGATCATTCATTTCTACGAACATACTGCCGCTTACAAACTCGAGGTATGGTCGCAGTGGTTCCGGCCGATGCGCTTCTTTGCCCGCACCCTCGTGGGCCTGGTCAGTACCAAGATGGACCAGCTCAACATACCGCTTAACCCGCTGGAAACCAGTCGGGGCATGAGCAACGAAGTGATCCGCCTGGTGCCACCGGGCGCCACCGAACAACAGGCAGCCTGCTGGTTACGCAAGTCGATACAAAACGGTAAAGTCGTATATGCCGGCTTCTATTCCCCGGCCGAACGGAATGGCCTACCCATGGTACGCGTGGTATTTCCCCTGCCCGCCGGCAATGCAACGGTGCTGCTGCGTACCGAAGTACAACCCGATGGATCGGTAAAACTACTATCGGACGGTAAACGTTATGGCGATGCAGGTTACTACCGGCTGCGCAGGAGCGATACCGGTTATGTGCGGGTTAAATATATACCGATCAAAGAGTCGATCCATGTATTCGAAGATGCGGAGGGCGTACTGCGTACCGACCATCTTTTTTGGTTTATGGGCTTCAAACTGTTGCACCTCCACTACAAGATCCTGCCGCGATAAACGCCTGTATCTCAATACCTGCCTCTACTGCAGGTATTTTTAGCATTTCTTTTTGACCCCGGTAAAGAAACTTTTTCATCAATGCATTGTTGTATTACCACAAGCAAACAGCAAAAAACGAAACGTTTTATTGCCCCGAACGGGTAATAACGAAAAAGGAAACAAAAACCAGAAGAAGCAGATTGCCGGGTGTAATAACCCGGGGGACAGGGGAAAAATCCCGATCAGGTAAAAGATAGTTTTTGTTTTCTAAGGGAATGCTCCGCCCACGGGTTACGGGATTGGGAGCATTCCTCTTTTTATGCCCTTTAGGAAGAGAGGATTTTCGCCATTTCCAGCATATCCATATCCAGGGGCGCATGTTCTTTAATAGCATTTTCGAAAGGCGTGCAGATGATCTGCTGGTTTTCCAACCCGATCATTACCTGCGAGGTGCCTTTTAAAAGCGTGTTTACTGCGGCATAACCCATCCGGCTGGCCTGTACCCGGTCGAAATAAGAGGGCGAGCCGCCGCGTTGTATATGGCCGAGTATGGTGGCCCGTACATCGATCCGGGGAAAGTGTTCGAGTATCTTGGCCTTCACGGCTTCCGCCCCGCCAAAGTCATCGCCTTCGGCCACCACGATGATGTTAACCAGTTTCTTCCTTCTTTTATCGTTGCTGATCCGTTTCAGGATCGATTTAAAATCGGTATCCTTTTCCGGCACCAGTATATCCTCGGCGCCACAGGCTATACCACTGTTCAGGGCGATATAACCCGCATCCCTGCCCATCACCTCTACGATAAACATACGGTCATGTGCTTCGGCAGTATCCCGGATCTTGTCGATGGCATCCACAGCGGTATTTACAGCCGTATCGAAGCCCAGCGAATAGTCGGTGCCGGCTATATCGTTATCGATCGTACCGGGTATGCCTACCGCCGGCAGCGAATGTTCTCCGAAAAATGCATGCGCTCCCTTAAAGGTACCGTCGCCACCGATCAGTACCAGGCCGTCCACCTCGTGTTTTTTTAATTGTTCGAAGGCTTTCTTTCGTCCCTCGGGGGTCATAAATTCCTTACTGCGCGCGGTTTTCAATATAGTACCGCCCCGCTGTATGATATTGGATACGGAAGTGGTATCCATGTTGAAGATATCACCTTCGATCATGCCCTGGTAACCCCGGCGTATACCGGCCACCTGTACATTGTTGTATATGGCGGTACGCACTACCGCGCGTATGGCCGCATTCATACCCGGCGCGTCGCCGCCCGATGTCATTACTGCAATTTTCTTCATAATGCCCGATGTATTTGCTGAGAATCCTCTACAACAAGTTTTGTACTATTTGGTTGGCTTAGTTGGCGCCGGTATGACCAAAACCACCCGCTCCCCTTTCGGTTTCGCCGAGCAGGCTTACTTCGGTCCAGCTCACAGTTTCATGTTTGGCAATCACCATCTGCGCCACGCGCTCACCGTCTTCGATGGTCTGCGCTTCGTTGGAGAGGTTTACGATCGGGATCTTGATCTCGCCGCGGTAATCGCTGTCGATCGTGCCTGGTGCATTGATCACGGTAATTCCTTTTTTAATGGACATACCGCTGCGGGGCCTGATCTGTGCTTCGAAACCTTGGGGCAACTCTATAAACAGACCGGTAGGAACCAGGGTACGCTCGAGAGGCTGCAGGGTAATGGTTTCAGAAATAAAGGCACAGAGATCCATACCTGCCGAACCGGCGGTCTGGTATTTGGGCAGCGCATGGTGCGACTGGTTAATGATATTTACGGGAGTCATTGTATATGCAGGTTTAATAATAAATAAAAAACGGGACAGGCTTAGCCGGTCACTTCAAGCCGCAGGGCTTCGTGGATATGGCCATTGGTGGCCAGGGTTTCCAGGTCCCAGGCGGTATAAGGATTGTTCTTAAAATCGGTAACACGGCCGCCCGCTTCCGATACGATAAGATAACCGGCTGCGATATCCCAGGGATTGAGGTTGTACTCCCAGAAGCCGTCGAAACGGCCACAGGCCACCCAGCAAAGATCCAGGGCTGCAGAACCGAGCCGCCTTACCGGCAGGCCTTTCTTCACCAGTCGCTCAAAGGCGGAAAAAGGGTCTTTGCCTTCGGGAAAATGATAGGGAAAACCGGTTACCAGGCAAGCCGTAGCAAAGTCTTCTTTGCGGGATACATGGATGGGCTGGTCGTTGAGGAAAGCGCCCTTGCCTTTTTCGGCAAAGAAGAGCTCGTTCATCATCGGGTTAAACACAGCGCCCATAATAATGTCTTCGCCATCCATCAGCCCGATGCTGACGCAACATAAGGGAATGCCATGGGCAAAGTTAACCGTGCCGTCGATGGGATCGATCACCCAGCGGTAGCGGGCCTGCACATCGTGCCGGCCATACTCTTCGCCGATGATGCCATGATCGGGGAACGCCGTTTTTATAATACCGGTGATCAACCTTTCCACGGCCTGGTCTACCTCGGTTACGAGGTTATTGATACCCTCTTTGTGGGATATTTCAAACGGACCGTTGAATCTTTCTTTGATCAATGCGCCTGCTTCCTGAACCGCTTGTAATAGAACTGCCCTCATAGCTTCTTTTTTCTGACAATAAATGTATAAATTCCGGGATCCGGTTACCGGTTAGAGTTTCAACTCCTTACCCAGGTAATAATCGATAACCTTCAGCTTAAAGATCAGGTCGTATTTGGCAGACAGGGCATCGGACTTGGCCTTATAGCCGTTGTTCTGCGTAGTCAGCAGTTCCAGCGCGTTCATCAGGCCCAGTTCATACCGCTTTTCGGCAAAGTGGAAAGCACGGTCGGAGGCTTCGGCCGCACTGGTTGCGGCATAATATTTTTGTACGGCTACCATAGCGTCGTAATACGCTTTATAGACGTCTTGCTTCAGTTTGAGTTTAGTTTGTTCCAGGTTCAGGCCCTTCGAAGCCATATCGATCCTGTTCTGCGCGATCTGCGTGCGGGTGCTCCAGCCGTTAAACAGCGGGATATTGGCACTCAGGGCAACGGTCTGCCGGAAGTTGTCCCAGATCTGGGTTCCAAAGGGAATGGTACGCAAATCTGTTTTCAGGGTCGGCTGTTCTATCCAGTAAATATTATTGTTGATATTTACAAAGTCGCCGTTCTTAACCGAACCGGTAACGGTAACGCCCGTAGGTTCGGTATAGGAAGAGGCATAGTTGGTACCAAACTGACCGCCCAGCGAGATCTGGGGCAAGAGACCAGCCCGGGAAACATCGACGGCCTTTTTCGCTGCTGCATATTTATACTGCCCGCTTTTTATCGATCCGAAATGATCTTTGGCAACCGTGTAGATCTGCTCCGGTTTCATACCGATTACCTCGGTTACCGGCACCACATCTACATTGGGCGCCAGGGGCACAAAGGGATCTGCGATCTCGAAGTTCATCAGCGCTTTCATATCCAGCAGGGACTGGAAATAAGTGGCCTGTGCCGAGTAATAATTGGAACTGTCGGTGGCTACCTGTGATTCCATCTGGGCCAGGTCGAGTTCGGGCGAGCGGCCTACGGATACGAAGGCTTTGGTTTGCTCCATCTGTTTAACGCTGAAGCCCAGCTGGCTCCTGGCGATGCCGATCTGTTCGCGCGCCAGCAGTACCCGCAGGAAAGCCGTGGCTACGTTCAGCGATACATCGTCTTTTAACTGGTCGAGATCGGCTGTAGCGGCGCTCATCAGGGACCGGTTCCGTTCTATGGTATGCCGTTTCTGGAACCAGCCGAACAGCAGCACATCCACGTTACCGTTCAAGCCCATAAAGTTGTACCCCGACCTGATGAACTGGTTGGACGTAGGATCGATAGAACGACCGAAATTACGGCCATAGTTGCCCGATGCCGAGGCGCTGGGCAACTGCGCCAGCTGGCTTTGCTGCAGCTGCAGTTTGGCCAGCCTTTCGTTCAGTACGCTTTGTTTGATGTCCAGGTTATTCCTTACCGCATATTCCACACTTCGCTGCAATGTCCACAGGGAATCCTGCTCCTGTGCCTGCGCCTGTAGGGCGCCGGCTATAAAAAGAGAAAAAACTAGGGGTATACGTTTTAACATGGTGCAAATGTAGTTAAAATAGCAGGTTTAAGATTTGAATTTTACAGGTGTATAGTGCCTTGCATGGCTTATGCATTCCAGTATTTACGCAACAGCCATTCGGCCGCGGCAAACAGCAGGATCACGAAGAAAAGCCAGCGCAGGTTAATCAATTGTATATAGGTTTTATCGGTGTGTATCAGGGGTTTTACCGTGGGGTTATTTTTCAGGCTGTCGGCCAGCGCTCCCATATTGGCGTAGGTAAAAAATCCACCGCCGGTCTGCCGGCCCAGCTTGTACAGCAATTCATAATCGGCATTGGTCTTCAGGGCTTCCAGCGGTACCGCCGTTACCACAAAAGAACCTTCGCTGGTATAGCTTTTGCCATTGGCCTGGGTGCTTCCTTTAAAGGTATAACTGCCCGGGGCCAGCAGGCCTATGTTCAGGCGATAGCTTTTACCATTCCGCTCGAAGGCATAATTCCAGTTCTTGCCGGCACTGTCGGCCAGCGACAGGCGGGCATCCGGGCCGTTCACCAATTCGCCGTTATCATTCTTCAGCTCTGCATACAGGTAGGCTGCCTCGTTATCGCTCAGGATGTATTTGTCCATAAATACCCGGAAAGGCCGTGTATCTTTTTTAGCGCTCAGCAGGCTTACCGTCTGCCGGATCAACTCGTCTACGGTTTCGTGTTTACCAAAGTATTTAAACTCGTAGAGGCGCCAACGCCAAATGCCTTCGCCGCAAAGTACAGCCATAGGCTGTTCGCCGGCACGAAACAGCCACAGCGGGTATTGGGTAGCCACATTGCCGATCTGTTGCTGCAGCAGCACCTGGCCGTCGCCGCCGGCACTGTAATTGCCATAAGGCGCCTGCAGGGGCGGCATCTTCGCGATTACCTCGCGGATATTGGCCGGCAGGGTAAAATAACTGAAGCTGGCATTGATCAGTGGCAATACATCGTTCGTATTATTGGAGCCGGCCACCTTCAACAATGGCTGTGCCTGCGAAAAAGCGGCAAGATTCGTCTGGCTGCCCAGGATATACCATACCGGCACATTGCCCAAAGCAGGACTGCGCCCGGCCTGTAGTGCCGGTATGTTATGCGCCACCACCAGGGCATAAGTATTCAGATCGGCGGGCAGATCGTTGCCAAACCGGAGTTCTGTTTTGTATTGGGGCAGGGGCTCGAGCGCCGCCTTGATTGCAGCCAAATCCGGGTGCGGACCTGCAGCAAGCAGCAGCACCTTAGTCTGTTCGTCGATCACTTCAACGAAAAAGTCCATGCGGTTATTGTTGCTGTTCTGTTCCCCATCCGCTACCGGCACTACGATGCTGTACCGCTGAAACCCTTTAACCGCGGCCTTTGCCTCGAACCGGAACGAAGCCGTATACCGGTCCTTATCCACATGCACCGGGCTCTGGCTTATGGTTTTACCCTGGTGTTGTACCGTAATAGCCGTATGCAGGCCGTTGAGCTTTTCGATCCGCAGGTCTGCAACAATCTCGAAATTAGTGTTGAGCGCCACGGTCTTATTGGCGTATACCCTGGTCACGGCTATGTCGCGGGGCCGCGTGCTGTCGCCCAGGGCAATGCTATACACCGGCACGGGCGTAGCCACCGGGGCGTACAGGGGATCGAGCCCTTCGTTGTAGATACCATCGCTGGAAAGAATGATGGCGCCAATATTCTGATCGCGGTATTGCTCCGTAACCGATTGCAGGGCGCCGGCTATGTCCGTACTTTTCTGATCGTAGCGAAACAGGCTGTCGGGACCCACATCGCCGCCAAAGCCCAGGGTAACCACCTGGTAGTCCTGCTGCCAGCGCGCCCGCATGGCCTCGGCCTGCTTGCGGTAATTGGCAGAATCCTTGCCCAGGGCGCCACGCATCGATGAGGAATTATCCTGCAACCAGAGCAGGAGCGGTTTTTCCTCTTCGGTATGCTGTACCGGGAAGGCCGGCGCCAGCAATAAGACGGCAGTAAAAAAACAGGTAAAAAAACGGAGCAGCGCAGGCAACCATTTTACCGGTATATTTTTTTTACGGTCACGTATAAATATAAAACAGGCAGGCAATAATCCGATAACGAAACAAAGCAGCCAATATATAAAATTCATCAATGGGATATAAACGGTCAGTAATTCAGTATGCAAGTTTAACGGAAAATAGGGGTATGACAAACTATTAGCAGGCTTAAAATGAAATTTGCAGACGGCCGCAGGCAAAGGAGGACACAGTAATTTAACTTTTCAACTTTTTAAACCTGTCCGAACTTTAGCTATCCATATCCCTCACCGTTACCGTTTCAAAGAACTGCTTGCTATGGATAGTACGAAACAACGTCACAACCAGCACCTGCTCTGGCGTGCCGGCTTTGGCCCCGCTGCTGCCGACCTGGACCGGCTCCGTCACATCAACCCGGACAAACTTTACAAACAGCTGGAAAAACAGGCAAAGCAAAAGCCTGTACCCTTCGATGCGGCAAGCGACTATATCAAAACGGCCTTGTTGCAGGCTGCGCCGGCTATGGAAGGCCAGTTATCGCCCGAAGACAAAAAAAGATATACTACCGAGCAACGCAGACTCATTAACCGGCAAAGCAATGAAGACATCCGGAAGTTAAGCCTGCTGTGGCTCGACGAAATGGCAAAAGGTGAAGGACAACTCCGGGAGAAACTGGCCCTGTTCTGGCATGGGCACTTTGCCTGCCGGGTCAACAACAGCCTGTACCAGCAAATGCTGCTGCAGGACATCAGGGAGCATGCCTTCGGCAACTTCGGCGACCTGCTGAAGGCGGTGAGCAAAAGCGCTTCCATGCTTACTTTTCTCAACAACCAGCAGAACCGGAAAAAGAGACCCAATGAAAACTTTGCCCGCGAAGTGCTCGAACTGTTTACCATGGGCCGCGGCCATTATACCGAAACCGACATTAAAGAATCGGCCAGGGCCTTTACCGGCTGGGGATTCGAAAAAAACGGCAGTTTCGTGTTCCGCCCTAAAATACATGACGAAGACAACAAAACCTTCCTGGGGCAAAGCGGCGCCTTTACCGGCGACGATATCCTCGACATTATCCTGAAACAGCGGCAAACCGCCGTGTATATTACAGAGAAGATTTACCGCTATTTTGTAAACGACCGCCCGGATGCCGCCCGCATCGAATGGCTGGCCGGGCGTTTCTATGCAGGCAACTATCACATACCCGGCTTGATGCGCGACATTTTTACCAGCGACTGGTTTTACGACGAAGAAAATATAGGCGCACAGATCAAATCGCCGGTAGCCTATATGACCGGCATACGGCGCCTGTTGCCCATAACGATACAGAACGAGGAAGTACAGGTATTGCTGCAACGCCTGCTGGGCCAATGGTTGTTTAACCCGCCCAATGTAGCCGGCTGGCCCGGTGGCACCGCCTGGATCGACAGCTCCAGCCTGATGCTGCGCCTGCGCATACCCGGCCTGGTTAAAAACGAAGAAAGCATCAATATAAAACCCAAAGGCGACGACGATGTACAGATGGGCCGGAAGGAAATGCTGGAAACCGGTACGGTGGCGCGTCCCAGGCAAAAGAAACCCGGAGGCGGCTACCAGATCCTGGCGCAGATCGACTGGCAGCAACTGGACCAGCCCCTGGAACGGGTATCGCAGGAAGCGCTCTATCCTACCCTGGAACAATTTATCCTGCAAACGCCACCCGGTTCGGCAGATGCCGCTTCGCTACAGAAGCTGGTGGTGCAGACCGACAGACCGGCTTATATCCACTCGCTGGTAATCGCCTTTATGAGCACGCCGGAATACCAGTTGTGCTGATCTTAATTTACTTCATCCTACAAAATACAACCCATGCAGATCGGTCGCAGAAGTTTTATCAAAACAGGTGTGCTGGCCACCACAGCCTTACTCGTTCCCCGGTTCCTGCGGGCCTTCGAAGGCCCGGCTGCAGGCATTGTGCCGCCCGGCAATAAAGTACTGGTAGTACTCCAGCTTAGCGGCGGCAACGATGGTTTGAATACCCTCATACCCGTGCGCAACGACAACTACTACCGGATGCGCCCTACACTGGGTATGAAAATGGACCGGACCCTGTTGCTGAACGATGAAACCGGTCTGCATCCCGAGCTCAGCCATTTTAAAGCCCTTTATGATGAAGGCCACCTGGCCATCCTCAACGAAGTGGGGTATCCCAACCCCGACCGGAGCCACTTCCGGAGTATGGACATCTGGCAAAGCGCCAGCGAAAGCAGCGAGGTATGGCAAACCGGCTGGCTGGGCCGTTATCTGGACGAAGCCTGCCAGGGCTGCGCCAGGCCTACCCAGGCCCTCGAGATCGACGATACGCTGAGCCTTGCCTTAAAAGGGGAACTGGAAAAAGCCATTGCACTGAAAGATCCCAAACTGTTGTACAACAACAGTCATAAAGCTTACCTGCAAAGTCTTTCGGAAGCCCATAACAAAATGGCGCATGCGGCGCACCACGAGCAACCCGTCGACTACCTGTATAAAACCATGACCGGCACCCTGAGCAGCGCCCAGTATATATTCGAAGAAAGTAAAGCGGTCAACAGCACGGTATCCTACCCGAAAACGGAACTGGGTAAAAACATGAAGACCATCGCCTCGCTGATCCTATCCGATATCAATACCCAGGTATATTATGTAAGCGTGGGCAGCTTCGATACCCATACCAACCAGCAGGCGCAACAGGCCCGCCTGTTTAAACAAATTAACGAAGCACTGGCGGCCTTTACCGGCGACCTTAAAGCCAATAACCGGTTCGACGATGTACTGGTCTTTACCTTCAGCGAATTTGGCAGGCGTGTGGCCGAAAATGCCAGCGGCGGCACCGATCATGGTACGGCCAACTGTATGTTCTTTGCCGGTGGCGGTCTTAAAGAAAAAGGCCTGCTCAATGCCCTGCCCGACCTGCAGGGACTTAAGGACGGCGACCTGCAATACAAGGTAGATTTTAAACAGGTATATGCCACGGTGCTGAAGCAATGGCTCGGCGCCGACGACCGCAGGATACTGGGTAAACAAATGGACTACCTCAGCTTTATTTAAACAAGGTTCCGGGGCCGCGCGATGCAGTATAAACAAGGGTAGTCGCCTAATTATGTTATCTTTGTTTACCTTTACCGCTAATCGATCGGAATGAAAATAAAGTCTTTCTTAGCCAAGCCCTACGCAGCTGTTGTTCATAAACGGATACAAAAGTCGATGCAGACCGCAGTTGCAGACCAGCAAACTACCCTTTTACACCTGATCAAAAACGGCTCCCGTACACAGTTCGGACGCGATCACAACCTGAAAGACACTAATAACTACGACGAATTTAAAGCCGCCATTCCCGTTCGCGACTACGAAGGTATAGCCCCCTATATCGACCAGATCAAAGAAGGCAAACAAAATGTGCTCTGGCATGGCAAACCCCTTTATTTTGCCAAAACCTCGGGTACTACCAGCGGTGTGAAATACATACCCATCAGTAAAGATTCCATATCCAATCATATCAATACCGCCCGTAATGCCCTGCTGTGTTATATGGTGGAAAGCGGCAATACGGCTTTTGCCGATGGCAAAATGATCTTCCTCTCCGGTTCGCCCACCCTCGAACGCATTGCCGGTATACCCACCGGCAGGCTCAGCGGTATCGTAAACCATCATGTACCCGGCTACCTGCGCCGCAACCAGATGCCCAGTTATGAAACCAATTGCATCGAAGACTGGGAAACCAAACTCGACAAGATCGTAGCAGAAACATTGGGTCAGAATATGACCCTCATCAGCGGTATACCGCCCTGGATGCAGATGTACTTCGACTGGCTGATCGAGAAAGGCAATGGCCGCAAGATCAAAGACATTTTCCCTAACCTGCAGCTGCTGGTACATGGCGGCGTCAACTTCGAACCTTACCGGCAAAAGCTGATCGACAGCATCGGCAAACCGATCGATACCATCGAGACCTTCCCGGCCTCCGAAGGCTTCTTTGCCTTCCAGGATAGCCTCGACCAGGAAGGCTTGTTACTCAATACAGCATCCGGCATCTTTTTCGAGTTTATCCCGGCCCAGGAAATCTTTAACGACAACCCTACCCGGCTTACCCTGAGCGAGGTAAAACTCGGGGAGAACTACGCGCTCATCATCAACAGCAATGCGGGGTTATGGGGTTATAACATTGGCGATACCGTCAAATTTGTAAGCCTCAATCCGTATCGTATCGTCGTTACCGGCCGTACCAAACATTTTATATCTGCATTCGGCGAACATGTAATCGCAGAGGAAGTAGAACATGCCCTGATGAAAACCGCCGCGCGGCACAACGTGAAGATCGTTGAGTTTACCGTAGCGCCTATGATCAATACCAATGGCGAACTCCCTTTCCATGAATGGATGGTCGAGTTTGAACAGGCACCTGCTAACCTCGAAGCCTTCGCAGCGGAAGTAGATGAGACCCTGCGGGAGAAAAATATTTACTACGACGACCTGATCCGCGGCGCTATTCTGCAGCCCCTCAAAATACGGTCGCTGCGCCGCAATGCCTTTATCGATTATATGAAATCGATCGGCAAGCTGGGCGGACAGAATAAAACACCCCGCCTCAGCAACGACCGCAAGCTGGCTGATGCCCTGCTCCGGATCGCACAATAAAAGCATTCAAGCCAACCCCCGGGTTGGCTTTTTTTATGCGCTGTGCTGCAGCCGGACACGCATTCTTTAAAGCAATATTTTTCCGTATGCGATTAATATTTAAGAAAATATATTTCTTATATTATGAAAGGAAGCTGATCTTTGCAGCCGGGTAGCCTCACTATGAGATCAGCGTTAACTATGGGGTAACGAATAAAATGCAAAATCAACTATTCCCTGTTATGGAATGCAGCGACATGCTGCATCTAAGTAGCGTAACTAATTTATCAACATCATTTTAATATCTGAAATATGACAACAACACGCAATTGGAAGTTACTCGCAGCATTTGCCTTTTTACTGGTATTCGCGCTGCCCGCCAGGGCCGCAGACCTGATCCGGCTGATCGTAAAAGAAGACCGGGCCACCTGCACCGGCGTAGCACCGCAAACCTGCTTCCAGGTAAAGTATAAAAACAGCACCGATTGGGAGTTCTTCTACGAAAGTATAGACGGCTTCCGCTACGAGGAAGGCTATCGTTATACCCTGAACGTATACCGTACCCGCAGGAAAAATGTACCGGCCGACGCCTCCATTTACAGCTACAAATTGAAGAACATCGTAAAAAAAGAATGGATCGGCAGCGCAGCAGCTTCCGGTGTAGCAGCCTTTGCCGACCAGCAATGGGTACTGACCGCGATCAATGGTCGTAAGGTAGCCAACAGCCGTGTATTTCTCTATATCGATACCAAAGAAAACCGTTTTAGCGGTAGCGATGGATGTAATGGTTATGGCGGCGGCTTTACCTATAACGAACGTAGCCGGATCATTACCCTGGGCGATGCCATGTCTACCCTTAAAGCCTGTGCCGACCGCGCGGTAATGCAACTGGCCAATGAATACGGACAGGCACTGCAACAAAAAGAATTTACCACCAAAGTAACCAATCATACCCTGACCTTATCCCGCAAGGGCAAAGTGGTGCTCGAGTTTATCCCTGCACCGCTTACCGGCGGCACAACCGGCAAAAACAACAGCACCGATATCTGGAGTTATATTGCCAAACACCAATGGCGCCTGATCCAGATGAACGGCAAAACCCAGGACCAATCGCCCGCTTTCATAGACTTTAATGTACAAGAAAATAAAGTAAGCGGTAATGCAGGCTGCAACCGGTTCTTCGGCAGTTATACCGCAAAGGACCAAAGCATCACCTTCAGCCAGATGGGATCGACCCGCATGGCCTGTATGGATCCCAAACGCAGCAAAACAGAGCAGGAACTCCTGCAGTTGCTCGGTAACCAGACCTATAGTTTCGACGTAGCCGACCAGACCCTGAACCTGTACCAGAACAACCGCATCGTACTGATGTTTGGCAAGTTTAGCGCAGGCAAACCAGAGGGATCGGGCTTACGTGGCACCGTCCGCTTCCTGGAAGGCAACCAGATGCCGGGTACCGGGCCTCGTACCGGCAGTAATAAACCTGTGGCACGCGAGATCCTGATCTACGAAAAGACGCGCCAGAACCAGGTTACAGCCGGCGAGGCGGGATTCTTCGATAGCCGCAGCATTGCCACTAAAAAGATCGCTACCATAAAATCTGGCACCGATGGCCGTTACAACGTAAAACTGCCGGCAGGCACCTATTCCGTATTCGTTATGGAAAATGGCCGCCTGTATGCCAACGGAACAGATGGTGAAGGTTATATACAAACCGTTACCATCGCCCCGGATGCCTTTACCGATTTTGATATCAATATCAACTACAAAGCCGCCTACTAAATAAAGCAAGGTACCTGCAATCAACAAAGCACGCTTTCCACAGCGTGCTTTGTCATTTCCATAATAGCGTGTTTGCTTAGAAAAAAACAGGACCTTTGCTCCTTTACCCGCTCCCTAACCATGCACAAGGATATTATACCGAACTATCGCCAGCTCCAGGAAAAACATACACGCCGTTATGCACAGCTCAGCAGGCAGCACAATATCATTACTGCCTTTCGCCTGCTGATCGCCGCAGGATTTATTGCCGCGCTTTATCTTCATTTCAGATACCCTTCGGCAAGCGTTCCGATATTCTTATACTGTGCCCTTGTATTGATAGTTCCGTTTATCGCCCTGATGCAACTGAACCGCAAAACAGCCTGGAACAAGCACTTTCATAAAAACCTGGTCCGTATCAATAAAGAGGAGATTGACTTCCTCGAGTATAAAGAAAACCATGCCGACCCGGGCCTGCGTTACCAGGATGGCAACCATGCCTATGCCGCCGACCTCGACCTCTTCGGGCCGCGCTCGCTGTACCAATACCTTAACAGGACTGGCACACAGATGGGCAAAGACCAGCTGGCAGGCCTGATGCTGCAACCGGGGAACAGCGAACAAATCAAAGCGGCGCAGGAAGCGGTACAGGAACTGCGCGATGCGATAGACTGGCGACAGGAATTGCTGGCCATAGCCCGTATTACCGACGACAACAAGGATGTATACCGTTACCTGTTACAGTGGGCGGATACCAAAGAACCCCGGTTACCCAGGGTACTATTGGTACTGGCCTGGATATTGCCGGCAGCCTTGTTATCGAGCCTGGCGCTCTACTTCCTGTTGCACGACAACCTGTACTGGGAGCTGGCTACCAAACTGGCGCCGCTGAACCTGGTTATTATTGCGACCCAGCTAAAACAGGTAAAACAGGCGGTGGCCAGTACCGACAAAACCGACGAGATCCTGAGGCAATACGCCGCCATGATCGCAAGAATAGAACAGGCGCCGTTTAAAAGCGACGCGATGCTGCAACTGCAACAACGCCTCAAGGCCACACATGACCAGGCCAGCCGGCAGATCGGTAAATTATCGGCCATATACCGTCGTATGGAAACCGTACAAAACCCTTTCGGCGCCATTATCCTCAACGGCTTATTCCTGTATCATGTGCATGCGCTCAACAGCCTGCGCCAATGGAAAGCCCGCTATGCCGCGCAGATACCGGTATGGCTCGACGTGATCGGCAGGGCGGAAGCCCTGGGCAGCCTGGCCAATTTCAGCTATAACAACCCGGACTTTGCCTTCCCGGTATTAAACGACCGGCAGGAGCTGGCCTTTACCGAATTAGGGCACCCGCTTATCGACGAAGAAAAACGGATAAACAACGACATCTCTTTTATCGACCACAATTTCGTGATCCTTACCGGCTCCAATATGTCGGGCAAAAGCACCTTCCTGCGTACACTGGGCGTCAACATGGTGCTGGCGGGTATGGGGGCGCCGGTATGCGCGCGCAAAGCCACCTTCCACCCGATGCCGGTACTGGTGTCGATGCGGCAAACCGACTCGCTGGCCGATAGCGAATCGTATTTTTTTGCCGAAGTAAAACGGCTTAAGTTTATCATTGACCAACTGGGTAAGGAAACTTGCTTCGTACTGCTCGATGAAATACTGCGCGGCACCAACTCCGACGATAAACGCAGCGGCACCATCGGGGTGATCGAAAAGATAATCCATAAAAAAGCGATCGGGGCTATTGCCACACATGATCTCGAGGTATGTCTTACCACGGATGCGCACCCTGGCAAGCTCATTAATAAATGCTTTGAAGTAGAGATCATCAATAACGAGCTCGTATTCGATTATCAACTCCGTAATGGTATCTGTAAAAACAAAAGCGCCACCTTCCTGATGCGTAAGATGGAGATCATCTAAAATACCAAGCCAGTAACAGGTACCCTGAACCTAATTTTTAATAGTACACATGAAAAAAAATCTGAACCGGGTTTACGGTCTCTTTAGTTTTTTATTGCTCTGCGCCTGTAACGATACGGCAACACAACAACAGCAAACAACGCCGGCAACAGTAAGCGATACCACGACAGTACAGCAGCGGGATACAGCCGCTATACCACCGGGCGGGGCCATGATCCTGAACGCAAGCAGCTACCATGGCGACGAGGTCGGCGACAGCGTATCCCGCAAGAGCTGGACCGGCCTGTTCCGTAATGCGGGAGGTTACTATCTCGATGCTACCCGTATTCAAACAGCCAGGGTTTACGATGCCGTACTGGACGAATCGGAAAACGGGCCACATACCGGCATCGAAGTAAGGGCCCTGCATAAAGACACGGCCATATTATTGATATCGGGCGTTCCTTACCTGCGTACGGGCCCCGTTACCGCCGTGCCGGAATTAAGCGCCGGCGACCGTTCTTTCTTTACCCTGCAACCCGGCGACAGCAGCCGCTTTAACTATGCAGGCCACAGTTATACCCTGATTGCCCGTGGCACCAAAAAACAGGTAGACGACCAGCCCGGTAACGAGATCATTACCGACTACCGCCTTTACCTGGCAGGCGACAAGAATGGCAAGCGGATAGAACAATTGCTGACTGCGCAGAAAAACCTTGATGATACCCTACCCTGCATCATCTTCTGCGGCGACCTGGACGGCGATGGCCTGCCCGATTTCCTGATCGATACCACGGATCACTATAACGTATTCCAGCCCACACTTTACCTGTCGGCGCAGGCTGCAGCAGACAAACTGCTGTTGCGTGTGGCCAAACATACCAGCGTGGGTTGCTAAACAGGTAATCAAAACGTAGCTTCGATCCTTTCCCTGCTATTCGTACCTTAGCAAAAAATAAGCCCATTCCTATGGCAAGTTCCAGGCAACAGGATCAAAACATGAGTACAGCAGCCGAAATACTGGATCCATACGACGGACCTGTAGCCAGCCTCGGGTATAGCGTACGGGATTACCTGCTGCAACAGCTGCCGGGCATCAGCGAACAGCCCGATGCCCCGGCCGGGATTATAGGCTATGGTTATGGCACGGGGTATAAGGATATGATCTGTACCATTATTCCCTCCAAAACAGGAATAAAGCTGGGCCTGGCCTATGGCACTACCCTGCCCGATCCGGCGGGCCTGCTGCGGGGCAGCGGAAAAGTACACAAACATATTCCCCTGTCGTCGGTAGCGGACTTCGATAACGAAGCGGTACTGCAATTGCTACAGCAGGCGCTTAAGGCCTGGGAACAAAGAAAACAGCTAAAAAGATAAAGACGACATGCAACTAATCGCGAATTGCCAGATCAGGAACAGGATGATACCCCGCCACCATGCCGACCGGCTGCTGGAAGCCTGCATAGCGGCCACCGGCCTGCAAGCAACGGACATATGCCTCAATTTTACTCCTGTAGTACAACAGGTGGGCCGGCAATTTGAGCTGATCCTGCAGGTATTCCTGCCGGCAGACATGCCGGACCAGGAGGCCGAAGCCATTGCGGGCGCACTGCCGGGCATTATGGCACAACACCTGGCACTCCGCGAAGCGGATATATGGCTCACCCTTACCCGAACCCAGACACCACATGATACTGCACATTAAAAACATGGTATGCCATCGTTGCAGGATGGCCGTAGAGCAAATATTGCAACAACTGCAGCTGCACCCGGTTGCCGTAACCCTGGGAGAAGCGGTTATCGAAGAAAAAACGCTGTCGTCCAAAAAAGCAGAGGCATTGAGAACAGCACTGTCGGAGATAGGATTCGAGCTGATGGATGACAAGAAGAGCAAGCTGATGGAGCAGATCCGGAAATTCATCATAGAAACGGTACACTACAGCGAAGAGCCTTCCCGTCTTAATTTCAGCCAATTGCTGGCCCGGCACACCGGCCATGACTACTCCTACCTCAGCAAGCTTTTTTCGGAGGTAGAAGGCATTACCATTGAACAATACCTGATCCGGCAAAAAATCGAGAAAGTAAAGGAACTGCTGGCGTATGACGAACTCCCCCTGTCGCAGATCGCCTTCGACCTGGGGTACAGCAGTACCGCCCACCTCTCGGCACAGTTTAAAAAAATGACAGGGCTTACGCCCACGCAGTTTAAACAACTGGGCACCCATTCCCGCAAGTCGCTCGACGACCTGGGCGGCCTGGGTTAAGCCTGCCGTACCCCGGGAATTTATTTTGCCGATTCCGGTTTATCTTTGTCCTGCTCCTGCAATACCAACCATAAGCCTAAACCGCAAGTATATGAATAAACTGATCAAAGCCACGGCCCTCCTGCTGCTTTCGGCCATAACCTTACAGGCACAAACCTTTGATGCGGCAAAAATGGATAGCCTGCTGCAAACCCTGAACCGGCACGACAAAGCCATGGGCAGCGTCGCCATTGGACAAAAGGGACAAAATGTGTATACCCGGGCATACGGCTATGCCGATGCTGAAGCCAAAATACCGGCCACGCCGCAGACGCGGTACCGTATAGGCTCGATCTCCAAAATGTTTACGGCCACAATGATCTTCCAGCTGATCGAAAAGAAAAAGCTGAGCCTGGCCACCACACTCGATAAATTTTACCCTGCGGTACCTCACGCCGCCCAGATTACCATCGCCGACCTGTTGCAGCACCGGAGCGGCATTCATAACTTTACCGATGCCGACGACTATGCCGCATACCATACCCAGCCCAAGACCCACGACGAAATAGTGGCGCTGATCGTAAAAGGCGGTTCTGATTTTACCCCCAACGAAAAAGCGGCCTACAGCAATGCCAACTATGTATTGCTGGGTTATATCATCGAACAGTTGTACAAGCAGTCCTACGCCGAAGTACTGCAAACACAGGTGGCGAAAAAAGCCGGCCTGGCCAATACCTATTATGGCGGCAAAATCAATACCCAAGCACAGGAAGCGCGCTCCTACCATTATACGGACAATACCCTCACGCCCGAAACCGAGACGGATATGAGCATACCCGGTGGCGCCGGTGCCATCGTATCTACCCCATCCGACCTGATCCGCTTTATCCGTGCCCTGTTTACCGGCAGGCTGGTGAGCCCGGGCAACCTCGAACTGATGAAGACCGTAAAAGATCAATACGGTATGGGTATGTTCCAGATCCCTTTCCACGACCGGGTTTCGTTCGGGCATAGCGGCGGTATAGACGGTTTCTCCTCTATGCTGGCTTACTTTCCGAAGGAAGAAGTATCGATCGCCTATTGTACCAATGCGCTTAACTATAACATGAACGACGCGCTGATCGGCATGCTCAGCATTTATTTCGGCATGCCTTACACCCTGCCGGAGTTCAATACCCTGGTGCTGAAACCCGAAGAGCTGGACAAATATACCGGCACTTATGCCAGCACACAGCTGCCGCTTAAGATTACCATTACCAAAGATGTAAACGTACTCTTTGCCCAGGCCACCGGCCAGTCTGCCTTTGCCCTTACCGCTACAGGGCCCGACCAGTTTGGCTTTGACCAGGCAGGCATACAGCTGAGTTTCGACCCGCCCAATAATAAAATGACCTTAAAACAATCCGGGCAGACCTACCTCTTTACCAAAGAACCTTAATATTTAACGCCTCCGACCTTGAGTAAAAAAGAAATCATTTTTATTGCCATCGCCCTGTTCTGGCTGGCAGCAGGTTTTTACCTCTTCAAAAAAACCCGCACAACCGCAGACGACCGTTTTATCAGTTATACCGCCGATACCCGTACCGAGCAGATCCGTTTATACTGGAAAGATGAGCAGGGCAAGGATTTCCGGAATATAGGCAACCTATTGACCTGGACAGGGCAGCACCAGGTTACCCTCTCCTTCGCGATGAACGGCGGCATGTACCAACCCGATTTCAGTCCTGTAGGCCTGTTGATAGCAGAAAGCGTACTGCTGCACCCGGCAGATACGGGTAACGGTAAGGGCAACTTCTATAAGAAGCCCAACGGGGTATTCTTTGTCCGCCCCGATGGCAGTGCCGGCATCTGCATCACACAGGATATCAGCCGTGCCGGCAAGATGGCCTATGCCACCCAATCGGGACCTATGCTGTTACAGGACGGCCAGATCAATCCATCATTCAAACAGGACTCGGCCAACCTGCTGGTGCGCAACGGTGTGGGTATACTACCCGGTGGTAAAGTACTTTTTGTACTTTCGAAAAAAGCGATCAGCTTTTACGATTTTGCCGCTTATTTCAAGACCATGGGCTGTAAGGATGCCTTATACCTGGATGGCCAGATCTCGCGGGCCTACCAGCCTGCCCAACAGTGGGAACAAAAAGACGGCGACCTGGGTGTGATCATAGGCGTATATCCCAAAACCAACCCTTAAGAACATTTATGTCAGCAACAGCACAATACCAGGCTGCAGCCGGGCAGATCGCCGGTGCAACGGAAAGCCAGATGTTTGGTAAACCCTGTTTTAAGATCGACGGGAAAGCATTTACGTGTTTCTTCGCGGAGTGTATGGTATTTAAACTGGGCGGCGATAGCCACAGCAGGGCATTAGCCCTCGAAGGCGCTATGCTGTTTGATCCTTCGGGCAAAGGCAGGCCCATGAAAGCCTGGGTACAGGTGCCCGCCGCGCATGCCGCCCTGTGGCCGGCCCTGGCCCGCGAGGCCGCCGCCGCGCTGTAACAGACAGCACTACTGCCGGAATCCCCGTACTACCGGGGCTTTTACTGTAGCTACAACAATAAAAAGCCCGGATAAGACCCGGTATTATTTTAGAATCTTTCCTAATTTCGGGCTTTGATTTAAACTGTTCCCCATGAACCGCATCGACCGGCTTTTCGGTATACTCACCTTTCTTCAGTCCAGGAAATATGTAAGCGCCGAAAAAATAGCGGATAAATTCGGGATCAGTGTAAGAACTGTATACCGCGATATTAAAGCCCTCTGCGAACAGGGTATCCCCATCAGTTTTGAACAACATAAAGGTTACTTCGTGGTGCAGGGTTATTTCCTGCCGCCGGTTTCCTTCAGCAATGAAGAGGCCAATGCCCTGCTGCTGATCGAAGCCCTGGTCAGTGGTTTTGCCGACCGCTCCATACAGAATCATTATGCCACGGCGCTCAATAAAGTAAAGGCCGTATTACGGCATACGCAAAAGGAAAAACTGGAGCTGCTGCACCCCAATATCATGTTGCAGGTGCCCAAAAGGATCATGAACGACCTGGATTACCTTTCCGTATTGCAGGAGGCCATCAGTTCGAAACACATCCTGGCGATAGAATATAAAAATAATAAGGAGGAGATCAGTAACCGGCGGCTCGAGCCTATAGGCCTTATCTTTTATGCCTTTAGCTGGCACCTGATCGCCTGGTGTCACCTGCGCAGCGAATACCGTGATTTTAAAGTAGCCAGCATTATCCGGGTAAAAAACACCCAGGACCCATTCCTGCGTCCCGGGCATATTTCGCTGAACGAGTATACCAAAATGCTGCCGGTGGATTATTAACAGGATCCACAACCGACCAGCACGACAACACTGTTTATGACCCCGGCAATCGTTGCCGGGATTTTTTTTTGCGGCCGTTTTTAACACTGCCATACTGTTGTCAGTGGGTGGCTGTTACTTTGCTTTATCAAACAAAAAAAATAAAAACTATGTCTATGATCAGCATGTTCAAAAAAGAGCTCGACCGCGAATCCGTTATTACCCGCAAAATGCTGGAACGCATTCCTGACGATAAATACGACTGGAAACCGCACCCGAAAAGTATGACCATCCGCCAGTTATCGTCCCACATCGCGGAGCTGCCCACCTGGATCCCGATGACCATGACTACCGATGAACTGGACTTTGCCACTACGCCTTATGAAGCCAAGCAGATCAACGATACGAAGAGCCTGATGGAACTCTTTGAAACCTCGCTGCAGGAAGGTTATACCGAATTAAAGGAAGAAAATGAAGGTAAGCTGGATCAACCCTGGACCCTGCGTAACGGCGACCAGGTATATGATGTATCGCCTAAGGCCGAAGTGATCCGCATGACCCTGAACCAGGTTACGCACCACAGGGCACAGCTGGGCGTGTACCTGCGCCTGCTGGACATTCCCATCCCGGGCAGCTACGGACCCAGCGCCGACGATATGAGTTTCTAAAAAAAAGTACCGGGCCCCGTAAGACCCGGTACTTCCAATAAAAATAACATGACCGAACCTGTACACACTATGCCTTACCCTTTCAAACACTCTTTCAAATGGATCTTCTGGTTTGGCCGGGGCCTTGCTGCCGGTCTTAATTCCCTGTTCGTTTAAAGCGTGCTATCCGCATCGCCGGCCGGGATATCTTCCTCCGGATTCCCCGGCTTGTCTGCTTTGCGCCCGGCATACAATTCATACTCCAGCAACCGGCAGTCGATAGTACTGTTATAGAATTCGATCCGGCGGCTGGCCTTCAGGCCTATCTTCTTGGCCAGCTCCATATTGCCGGTAAATACATAACCGTAGTAGCCGCGGCATTTCTGTTTCATAAAGTCGCCTATGCGCGCATAGGTCGTTTCCAGCTCCCGGATATCGCCCAGCCGTTCTCCATACTCGGGGTTGATGATCATTACCCCCTGCTCCGTATCGGGCACCGCGGTATCTGCAAAGTCGCAAAGGCCAAATTCGATAAGGTCCTCCACTCCCGCAGCCCGCGCATTTTTACGGGCATTGCTGATGGCCTGGTCGCTATAGTCCGTTGCCATAATCTTTAAGCCCGGTACCTCCACGATCTGTTCTTCCAGGCGGCCTCTTTCCTCCAGGTATACATTTTCATCATAACCTACGAGGTGCATAAAAGCATAGTTGAGCCGGAACAGGCCCGGGCGGCTATTGGTGGCAATCAGCGCAGCTTCTATCGCCAGGGTACCCGATCCGCACATGGGATTGATAAACGGAGAAACGCGGTCCCAGCGCGAAGCCAATATGGTCGATGCGGCCAGGGCTTCCAGCATGGGCGCCCTGCCCGGTATTTTACGGTAGCCATGGCGTGCCAGCGAATCGCCCGAGGTATCGAGAAACACCTCGGCATAGTCCTGCTTCCAGAACAGGTGAATAACCGCACCGCGCAGCTCGGCGCCGGTTTCGGGCCTTATGCCTCTCTTGTTGCGCAGCCGGTCCACGATCGCATCTTTAACCCGCAGGTTGGCATACATGCTGTTGTTGATCGTTTCGTGCTGTACATTACTGGTTACGGAAAAATAACCGGGTTCGGGCAACAGGTCTTCCCAGACCAGGTCTACCAGGTTCTCGTAAATATCGTCGGGGTGCCGGGCCTCGAAACGGTCGAGGC
Source organism: Taibaiella chishuiensis (assembly GCF_003014535.1). GTDB lineage: Bacteria > Bacteroidota > Bacteroidia > Chitinophagales > Chitinophagaceae > Taibaiella > Taibaiella chishuiensis. Next base: position 105,942 of record NZ_PYGD01000014.1, read on the forward strand.
TGAACAATACCTGGCTGGCGCAGCGCAGGTTCAGGTTAAGCCGGATACAATCGTTGAGGGTTCCCCGCAGGCGAAGGCCGGTAATAAAAGTTTCTTCGATATCAAAACCCATCTCCCGTACTTCCAGCTCCAGGTAAGGAGCCAGGCGTTTGTTACAGGTAACGGTGATCGGTGCTATAGTAGTAAATAAAGACATGAACGGCAAAGGTAAAGCAGTTTCTACTTTATCCGTGAGCGACAACCGCATTATGTAAAAAACTTACCGGCATCCTGATCATGTATTATGAACGACAGGGGCTTTAATAGCCCCCCTTACGGATAAAATATATCCTTTTTTGTACTTATGTTTGTAAGGTCCATAATAGCACAGGATCGTGCAGTTGCACCATCCTTTCGTTTTTTTTTAACCCAAAACAAACCTGATTATGACAAACAAACACCGTTTTACCAGGATCGGGATCCTGGCCAGCCTGCTTTGCGCAGGACTTGCACACCCCCTTTCAGCGGGGACCTGATTCCTCCATATCAGCGGTAAAGCTGGCACCATTACCAAACCGCTTGTGGTTACCCCGTACCGTTGAGCTTATAACCGGCAATCCGGTTTTTCTTATAAAGCTACCGCTATAGACCGGTAGTTTTGGTTTTGTAAGGAGCTTGCTGCATAGTCCGTTTACGTGCAACTACCGGTCGAATCTGCTCACCTGCTCGCCGGGAACACGCAGTAAAAAAATAGCAGTTTTTCTACGCAGGGTTTCCGCTACTTTAGTAGCAGCTGCAAAAGCATAATATCTAACAAACTGGCAACTAAAAAATAAAATGCAACCATTAATTTGCTATAGATATTAACGTCATAAATAGCTATTTCTTTAAAATAAAGTACACCATACACAGACCTCTTTTTTTAACCAAACAAACACAAACATGAACCACAAACTTACCCGCTTAGCCGGAGCCGGGATGCTGGCCTGCCTGCTCAGCACAGGGCTTGGTACTACTGCCCGTGCACAGAACATTATACCACCTTCGTTTGCCCAGCAGGGCCTTGCCCCTACGCCTAACAATATGGCTACGATCAACGCCGCCATGATGGAATGCCCCGACTATGGCGGCAGAACGCTTGCAGCCGTAGTCACCAGCGAAATTAACGGCACCAATCTTTACCTCAATTATGGCAACGGGGCCGTCACTTCGGGACCGATACCCGTAACCAGTGCCGGATGGGCCTGGGCCGATGTAACCATCGGCGACGACCCTGTTATGCCCGGCAATCGTTATGTGGTTGTCGTTTCTTACCGCGAGTACTTTTCACCGGGCATGTATAACATCTATATCAGGCGCTTTATTGTAGAAGATCTTGCAGGGGCGATGACCGTTACCCCCTTTGCGCCCGCTATGATTGGCCTGGGTGACAATCCCAAAATCGACAACGTTGCCGATCCCGCGAATGCAGTTGGCCCCTATCCGGGTATGACACAGTTCCTGGCAACCTATAACGTTATGACCGGTAGTACGGTCGGATACCACAAGGCCAATATGGATTTTACCGCTCCACAGGTCGGTACAATACCTCTAACCAACGGTTACAGGTTCATGGATGCAGCGGCTGTCCGGGACCTTGGTGTTAATGGCGGTGATGTATTTGCCTATGCTAGTGTACTCGGCAACAGTAATACCGAGCTGCGTGTTTATGAAAAGAACGTGACTACCGGTGCTGCTGCCACCTTTACAACGCTGCAGACCGGGCTGATGAGCTACTATTCGCGCATTGAGGCCCTGGGGCTCCGTGATGCAAACTCGGGCCTTAACGATGCCAAATGGGCGGTAACCACCAGCAGTAACCTGCGCAGGATTATGCTGTACACCAACCTTACACCGCCTTACTATTGCAATCCGCAAGCCTATTTCAATACCGGTTCGCAGGAGTACCCGGCGCTGGCGTCCGGTATCGGCGCACTGGGCGGCCCACCGGCTAATATGGGCAATAGCCAATACACCTATGCCTGGGGCGCACCGACAATGGGCAACTACTATTCGCAGGCTATAGCTACAGACGGTACCCCGATTGCCCCGAACGACTTTCATGTGGTGAACAATTCCCCCTGCGTAATGCCGTCCGATCCGCCGGAGCTCATTGCCCTGTGCAATAGCGCCAATAGCGGTACCGACCTCTTCGTAGCCTGGAACGAAGGCAGCAGGGTTATGTACAAGCAATTAGACAATACGTTAGCATACCGGCCAACTGCCGTAAAAGATGCGCAATCCTTTGCATCCCTGACGGTATCGCCCAACCCGGCCAAAGACAAGATCATCATCAGGACAACGGAAGAAGTAAACGGCGTGAGTATCGTAAATAGCGTCGGTGCGTTGGTTTCGCGTAAGAGCATTAAAACCGGCGAAACCACGCTCGATATCAGCAACCTCGCAGCAGGCACTTATTTCGTGCATATCAGTGGTAAAAACGGAACGACTACCAAATCCCTGGTTGTTGTAAAATAGACGCCTTTCTATGGATTAAAACAGAGCTACTGCAACATCGTTGTAGTAGCTCTTTTGCATTAGCGCATAACATAAATTCACACTAATTGGGAATGCAACCATACATTAACACAAATTAGAATACCGAAAACACAATTAACTATAGATTTGTAGGATCAAACAGGATAACAATAAAACGGTACCGGGCGATCCGCGTACCGGGTTTATAAAGAAGGTGCAGCCTTACAGGGCCACCGGCAAATACACAGGTAACAGTGTGCATGTCGTGCAAAATGAAGCTACCGTCGCAGTACGGTAGCTTTTAATTTTTTGGTTAGCCAGTGATGTGATCCGTGAAATTCATTTTTTTTCGCAGCGCCGCGCCACTGCGAGACCTCAAACAGGCCGGCCGATTTTCGCCGCGACGGCTACTGTAAGGGACGTTGCGAACGGGGGCAGTTTATCTCGCCGGCAGGGATATGCGTTTGATGCTATTTACTACTGTTGTTCCCTGCCTTCCACAGGGCCGCTTTGCAGGAGCCCCTGCGGGGACATCTAAGGTATCCTGGTTCATCACGAAAACAAATCTTATCTCCCGTTCTGCAATGCCTGTTGCATCCGCACCGGCACAGTAAAAGCTACCGTCGCAAGACGGTAGCTTTTATAGTTATTACTCTTTCTTTTTGGGAGGGGTATGATGCTCTTTTTTATTGTGCGTAGTATCATCGCCCTTATCATCCTGTTCTTCTCCCTCGCGGTGATCGAGATTATCCCGCACATCGGGTCTCGCCTTACGGTTATCCGGGTTGATGTGTTTGTCCGGTACCTGCGGTTTTACTTGACCTTTCATAACGTTGTCTGTTTTTGGTAAAAAATAAACCGGAACGCTGGCCTGCTCTTACTACAATATCACCGGGTTTAAGTTGCATCGTATCTGCTAAAATCTGCGCCAGACAATACTTCTATACCTGTAAATGGTTCATACCTATGGGAATCCGGGTACTGTTTTTTTACAGCCTTACCAGTGCCGACAAGGCATCGGCCTAAAAAGGCCCCGTGATACTAACCACAATTGATTGGCCTGACCGGCGGTTTTGCTTAATATTGTACCCCGTTTTACCAAGTCCGTATTTCTTTTATGTTCCCGATTGCATATCACCCGGTATACCGGCACCCGGTACCGGAAGGGCACCGTTTCCCGATGGATAAATACGAACTGCTACCCTTACAGTTGCTGCGCGAGGGCATCGTATCGGAGACTGATTTCTTTAGTCCTGCACCGGTGGCCCTGGAGGCCGTATACGCGGTACACCAGCAGGCATATATCGACGATTTCCTGCAGGGCAGGCTGAGTACCCAGGCTGCAAGGCGCATCGGCTTTGAACAATCGCCCCTGCTGGTCGAACGGGAGCTACGCCTTACCCAGGGCACGCTGAGCGGCGCGCTGCGAGCCCTCGATACGGGCATCGCCTTTAATATTGCCGGCGGCACCCACCATGCCTGCTACGATTATGGCGAAGGCTTCTGCATGATCAACGACCAAGCTGTAGCGGCGCAATACCTGCTCGATCATACCACGATCCGTAAAGTACTGATCATCGACCTGGATGTGCACCAGGGCAATGGCACCGCAAACATCTTCCGGCACGAAACACGGGTGTTTACGTTCTCCATGCATGGCGCCAATAATTATCCATTCCGGAAGGAACAATCCGACCTGGATATCGGTCTGCCCGACGGCACTACCGACAGCGATTACCTGCACCTGCTGCAACAAACGCTCCCCCGCCTGATCGACAAGGTACAGCCGGGTTTTATTTTCTACCAGGCCGGTGTAGACATTCTCGATACCGATAAAATGGGCCGTATGGCCTGTACCCTTTCCGGCTGCCGGCAACGGGACGAACTGGTGCTCGCTACGGCACAACGGCATGGCATTCCCCTGCAATGCAGTATGGGCGGCGGTTACGCTCCCGACATCCGTACGATTATAGAAGCCCATGCCAATACCTATAGGGTAGCTAAGGCCCTGTACTAAAATACGGAGCGCCCCGGAGCCTGAACAATCAGGCCGGAACCGCCTTGCAGGTCTGTTTGCCGTTACAGGTACGATTATCTTAAGTATCGAATACACTCTCTACAGTAATGCTATAAAAAAGAAGGCCGCGCATGCGCGGCCTTCTTCCGGTTATTAGGATACTTTATTGTTTAACGAATTTAAACACCTGTTTTGTGCCATCAGCACGGCTCAGGTGCATGATATACACGCCCGGTGCAAATTTTTTAACATCGACGGCGTAGGGTGCTGTGCCGATGAGTTTATGCCCGGCGCTATATAGCTTCCTGCCGGTTGCATCATAGACCGAGATATCGGTCCTTGTTTCCTCTGGCGACATGAACCGGATAAAAAGCTGATCATTCGTCGGGTTGGGATAAATAAAGAAGTTGTCCGCCATAATCGTTGCTTCTACGGGGGCAGGATCTGCCGGCCTAGCCAGCGCCCTGTCTCTATAGGCCTGCGATTGGCACTTAGCCAGTATACCTGCTTTGCTTTCGTGTGCCGATTCGAGGGTGCCATCGCAGGGAATGTAGCGGGAAATATTCAGCGACGAATTGCCCGTTGCCGGAGAAAAGAAAGTGGCATTGGTCGCAATCATACTCCCGGCATAAAGATGCACGTTATTGCCCAGGAAGACATTGTCTTTGATAATGATCGTATCGCGTGCGTAGAGGTTCTTGTTTACCGATACCTGCTCCAGCGTGATATTTTTAGGTGCGTTGATCAAAGTCGGAAAGACCGGATCTGACTCGAAGCTATGCGGGTAGTAATTATAAATCGGGCTATTGGGTTCAAGATAGCGGTCAAGGTTATAATACAGGTTGCTATACCCCGGGGCCGGCTGCGCCTCTTCTTTAGCCTTAGACATATCGTAGGACATGATTATGGTGGTAACGTCGTCGTCGACGCGGTTCTTTTTCCGGAGTTTAAATACCACCTTCAGGATAATATCCGGTGTCTTGTTCCGGCAGCAAATATCATTAGAAGTCTGGTTGGGATCAGTCTTGGTATGATAATACATATTGAAAGCAACATTGCGCATACACTGGATCGGCGCATAGGGCGTTCTTATCCTGTATTTGCCCTGTGCAGGCTTCTGCGCGCCGCTGTTGGCCATATAATCAAAATAGCCACTGGACAGGTAGTCCGTTTCCCAGCCTGCATCTTCCATCCTTTGCGGGATATTATCCGCATGGCTATCCGGCCGGCCAAACTCCACCGGCATCTGGTCTACATCCCGCCATAGATTGGTACTGTAGGGCGGGCGACGGAAAATCACTTTGCCGGAATCACTGCCGAATTCAAGGATATATGTAGCCTCTGCACTGATCAGTTCCAGGTTAGCTGCCGGGTTCAGCACATATTTGAGATCACCGCTCATCCGGTATTGGCGTATATTGGGAATAAACTCGGCCGCCGCGGCATTGATACTACTCAACTGGTAAGGATTCCAGCTCGGAGCCTTCGGCGCGTATTGCACATATTCCAGCGTCGGGATGTCCAGTATGTTAACTACACCGAGTATATTATTATAATCCGGGATACCGTTGCCGGGAGGCCCTGTTCTAGAGCCGGGAGTTGCAAAACTATAAGTGGTGATCGGGTTTGTTTTCTTGATGGTGCCATTAAGGGTCATATCCACCGAATAGGTCGTGGGTGTCGGCAAGGGAGCGTCCGTTTTGTTTGGTTTGCTCAGGTTGGTAAAAAAATCGATCAGCCCGATGGCAGCACCCACATAAGGAACAGCAGACGCCACACTCTTAAATGCCTCGAGCTGGTTAGCCCCGTAGCCCAGTCCCTGCAGGAATTGCACGCCCTCTTTACTTTTTTTCAATGCCTCTACATTAGGGGCAACCGTTCCGCTTACCCCGGGGAGGGTAATTCCACCCGGATGTCTCTTCTTAAGCATGGTATCGATCTTTCTTACCAGGTAATCATCTACTTCACCGATACCCTTTTCAAAATTCTTCCGGTAGCCATCAAAGGTTTTATAACTTTCAAAACCTTTCTGCAGGCCTTGAATCACCATTTGTTCGTTGGGCCCCCAATAACCATTCATACCGATCGCATTGGTAGACGTACCTGGGTGCATGTTGATTACTGCATTTTCATAAAGTTTTCCATTGATCTTGGCCTCGATAAGCGCATCTTCATTAGCGATCAGGCGAATGGTAATGCGGCTAAGCTCCGTCATGCCACAGGAACAGGGGTCATAAGCGGCGGGGAAGTCGGCAAAAAACCAATACCGGTCGCGGTTATCGAGATAGTTGGGTACCCGCATACTGCTTTGCGTTTCCAGGAATACAACCGGCTTGCCTATCGGGCTTACATGTTGCAACAGGGCAGTTCTGCGCGGACTGTTGAGGAAGGACAATTCGAGATAGGCGCCGGTAAGATTCAACGATGCAGCCTTGCTGGTAAGCATAAAAAAAACGCGGATCTTGCCCGTATAGCGGTTATACAATGCGAAAAAAGGATTTTCAACATTTTTATCTATCGGGGGACCAGGCAGCCCGAACTCTTTGATAAGCAACTCCCAACCGTCTTCCGGCTTATGGTCTTTGAGCGAAGGGGCTAAATCCTGGAGATCCGTAAGGTTCAGGTTATTAAATGCGCTGGCGCTGCCCTGCGCATACATCGGAAGCGTAATCGAGAAAGGAGGGGCCGTACCTGTTGCAGGATTATTGTCATCTTTCAGATAAGCGGAAGCTAACTCCTGCGTCCAGTCGAAGGTGTTCAAGCTTCCGGTTGCGCCGGGCTTCGTAGTAATGGTATTGATGTTATCCCAACAATACTGAGCCTGCGCCCGGCCCATAGCCAGTATACCGACCAGTAATAAAATTTTTGTTTTCATTTTCGTAGCATTTCAGTTATTTAATAAGATCTAATCTTTTTGCCGATAAATGTTTTGGAAACATATTGAAGCCCGGGCCGCCCCACACCTGTAAGAAAATGCTGATAGCCATTATCCTCGTATCGGTACTCAATGGTCAAAATCCCGTCGTGCAAAGCTCCGGTACCATACATACCAAAGTAGTTGCGGGTTACAGCCGTATCGATATCGTTGAAATGGCCGATAAAAAAATGCTTCCCGCCCCAGGCTATACCATTATATTTGTTCCAGTCTTCGTCCGTGTTACCCCGGGGAAACTCCTGGATACAACCTGTACGGCCATAGCGGTCCAGTATAGCGCCCCGGTAATTGGCCGAGGTATCGTTTACCTGTATCGTAAACAGCTGGTCCGGTTTGTCGGTATTGTATCCCTCATATACGCCGCTTACCGGAATATCCTCCAGCGTCCCTACGGTATAAAAAGACTTTTCGACCGTATCCGTCCAGCGGTGCCCCGGCATACAGGCGGCATAAGACTTATAATACACAACCAGCCTGATGGTAGTATATTGGTTTTCCGGGAAACTTCTTCTGCGTACTTTTCTATCCGGCAGTACTTCCGCCCCTATATACCATTTAAGACTGTCGCAGTAAGGCGTCAGGGCACTGAACACTACCGTATTAGCGGCATAGACCGTATCTGTTTCGGCGTATTCGTATTGGTGTATATAATTTCCGGCAGCATCTGTCTCGGTATACACCAGCTCTTCTGTGATGCTGAAACCTGCATTGATATTCATTTGTCCGGTACAGGGATCAGGGTCTGAAATATCGGTACCAGCTTTCCTGCAGCCGCCGGCTACAAGCATCGTTAAAAGCAGGCCCAGGTGTAGTTTTTTTCGCATAACATTTACTTATCCGGCTGTTTTCTTATTGGACAATCGTCCTTTAATGCTTTCCTGTATTTACTTTCAGGGCGTCGATCTCCTTCTGTTGTTTGATTACATACAGCGTAAGTTCCTCGACCTTCTGCATCAGGATCCGGTTCATTTCTACCACTTCAAGTCCTTTTTCTTTCAATTCGGCTTCGCTGGGTACACCGGGTAAATGTTTATGTTCGTTGACAAATTGTGCTACGTCTTCGAGTTCCGGTAAAGCATAAGCATCGTGAAAAACAAAATCTGCCCAGTTGTCTACCTGCACGACACAGCGTTTGGCTACCAGTGTACCATCTACACTCAACCGGTAGTCGGCAAATGCACCGGTGGCCTGCGTTGGCCCGATCCGGAGTTTTGTGTTGATCAAAATCCCGCCGTTATTCTCCGCGGCAAATGTCAGTTCATTGATCATCGTTCCGGGAAAACCCAGTCCTTTGTAAGCCCGGTATATTTCAAAAATATTGCCGGGGGCAGCCAGTTGACTCGAGGTGCTGCTCTGTATTTTCAAAGCGGGCTGCGGCGTTACCGGTTCGAAAGGGGTGAACGAATAAGGGCGCAGAATAGAAAGGCTCGCATCAGGAGCCGTAGTGCCCAGGCCAATGCCTACCTTTCCGTTCGTTGTTGTGGGGATGGAGCTTCCGGTCCATAAATTCTGTGCAAAAGCGCCGTTGGCTGCCAACAGGAGCACGGCGATCAATGTCTTTTTCATAAAGTCTGAGCTTTGGTAAGGGATAAAAGATGGTTTTATGTTTATCCTTAATTATTAGACAGATAAACAATACAGGTGCAATAATACCCCTTCTTACACAGGCCTGAAATCAATGTTCACCGACGTGCAACCCTGGCTACAGGTGAGCTGCTCGTGTTCATAACTGCGCGTGTCCGGTGTTGTTTTATGACCCGGCGTAAAGTAACGGTACCTCTTATTTACAAAAGCAAAAGCAGGATAGCGGGCTTCGACCCGGACAGCAGTAGTGTTCCCTATTTATGTGGTATGTATACCTGATAAAACCGGCAAGGGCGAATAATACCCCCTCAAAATACTTTCCCTCCCAAAAACACGTTTACAACTAAAATACATACCACTTATCATCATATCATAGACCATGAAAAGACTTTCGTTATACCTGTGTATGACCTTTTGCTCTTGTTTGATTGCTGTTGCACAACAGGAGCCCCATACCAGGATATCCGTTAAGCATATTACCGTAGCCTCCTCCGGCATCAGCAAGGAAGGTATGCTCACCCATAAGCTCTACCTGCAAAGCGAAAGCGCGCCGATGGTCCGGATGAGCAATATAAAGACCGCGGACCTGTCGGAAATGCCACCAACGGTTATCGCCGGCAATTCGTTCGAACCGGATGTGCTGCTTGCCCGGGAGCGGAAAAAACCGATCGCCTATATCACCCTGCCCACCTATCGCATCAGTAACGGCCGTAAAGAAAAGCTGGAATCCTTTGACCTGGAAGTGACCGAATTTATAGCGGAAGACAACCACAACAATACCGTAGCAAAAGGAACCCTGGTCAATACCTCCATACTCAATACCGGCACCTGGTATAAGATCAAAATTCCCAAACGGGGCATCTATAAGATCGACTATGCCTTCCTGCAAAGCCTGGGTATCGATCCCGCAGGAGTAGACCCGCGGCATATCCGGCTTTTCGGCAATGGCGGCACGGTACTGCCGGAACGGGCAGACAGCACACAGCCCGACGACCTTATTGAAAATGCGATCGCGATGCATGCCAGTGGCAATACTTTTAATCCCGGCGATTATTTCCTGTTTTATGCAAACGGCCCGCAGTCCTGGGCCAAAGATTCGCTGCGTCAACGCTTCATCCACAGCAATAACTATTACGAGGACTACAGCTATTATTTCCTGGTCTGCGACCTGGGCCCGGGCAAACGGATACCCCAAACCGCGGCCAACGGCACGGCTACCCTTACCACGAATACCTTTAACGACTATTATGCCGATGATATCGACAGCTTCAATGTGGGCGGCATGGGCAAAGTATGGTGGGGGCACCGGATGAACTCCATGAACGGCGCCTCGCTGAATCAATCATTCAACATAGCTCTGGGCGCGGTTTCCGGCCCGGTAACCCTGGAAACCTATGTCGGTAATACCAGTGATGCCGGCAACAACAACCTCCGTATCCATATCAATGGTGTGCAGGCCGCCGACTTTAACCTGGGCCGCCAGGGAGACGGCTCCTTTATGGCCGTCAGGTCGGCTACCGGCGACAGCGCCCTTACGATCAACCCGGGTACAGGTAACCTGAACGTACAATTGGCTTATGCCCCGGGCGGAAACGCCATGGGTTATATCGATTTCCTCCGGTTCAATTACCGGCGGCAATTGTCCATGTCCGGCCTGTCACAGCTCTCCTTCCGGGATTGGAAGACCGCAGTGCTTGGTTCCGGGCAGTCGGCGGCTTTTAAAATCAGCGATGCCGGCAGCAGGGTCAAGGTATGGGAAGTAACCAACCCGCTGTCGCCCGAAGCCTTAACAGGCGCCTGGTCCGGCAACGATTATACCATAGTGCGGGAAGGCAACAGGCTGCGCGAGTTTATCGCATTCGACAGTACCCAGTGTTATACCCCGGTAGTAGCATCGCCGGCACGGGTACCCAACCAGAACCTGCACGGGTTGCCACCTACCGACCTGCTGATCATTACCACAAGCGACCTGGTACCTGCGGCAAATGCGCTGGCCGATTTCCACAGGCAGCAGGATCATATCGTTGTAACGGTGGCTACGGTAGATAAAATTTACAATGAATTTTCTTCGGGAAGCCAGGATATCGGCGGCATCCGCAATTTCATTAAAATGTTTTACGATCGCGCGACCAGCGAACAGGACCTGATTAAAAATGTACTATTGCTCGGCGCTGCCTCTTACGATTATAAAAACCGCTTACCCTTCAATACCAATATCGTTCCCGTATTCCAGACCTACGAAAGCATCATGAACTATACGCCCAGCGGTGGTGCCTACAGTTCCGACGACTTTTATGCGTTGCTGGATGAGGGTGAAAGTATTTACGATGTGGGCGCGCTGGACATCGGCACCGGCCGTATACCAGCATACAGCCTCGAAGAGGCCATGAAGGTAGTAGATAAGATCAAACACTATGTAAGCCCGGCTTCATTCGGTCCCTGGAAAAATGTAGTGTCCTATGTAGCCGACGATAAAGACCCGGGTGGTCCGCTCAGCATGGATCACCTTAAAGATTGCGAACGTGTAAACCGATATTTCCAGCAGGACAACAAACAATACAACCTGTATAAAATTTACTCGGATGCTTTCCAGGTGGTCAATACACCGAGCGGTGCGCGGTACCCGGCCGTAAACAAGGCAGTCAACGACCAGGTGTACAACGGCACATTCCTGATGAGTTACAGCGGGCATGGCAACCCCGACCGCTGGGCAGAGGAAGCGATCCTGACGGCGGATGATTACGGCTCCTGGAACAATAAAAACAAACTGCCGGTAATCGTTACCGCTACCTGCGACTTTGGCCGGTTCGACGATCCCGGGCACCGCTCAGCCGGCGCAAGGCTCATACTCAACCCCGACGGCGGTTCCATTGCGATGATCACGACTACACAGATTGTGTACCAGGCCGAAAATACCGTCATAAACGAGGAATATACGAAACAGCAGTTCACACCGGGGGCCGGGGGCAGGTATCCCACGCTCGGCGAAGCGCTCATGTCGGCCAAAAATGCAACCCCGTCCAGCGCCCGCACCAATAACCACAAATACGTTGTACTGGGCGATCCCGCACTCCGGTTACAGGTACCCGAACACAAAGTACATACAGAAAAACTATACCTGGTGCAAAACGGCAACGCAACAGCAACCAATACTATAGCCGCTTTGGGCCGTTACAAACTTACAGGAACGATTACCGACCGGGATGGCAATATACTGACGGATTTTAACGGCACCGTACATATATCCATATTCGACAAGACCCGTTCGGTACAAACCAATAACAAACGCCCGGGCGTCAGCGCCGTAACCGCTTCCTTTAAACTACAAACCAATACGATAGCCAAAACCCGGGCAACTGTAACCAACGGGCGTTTCGAGGTCAGCTTTATCGTACCTAAAGACATCAGTTACGAATATGGCCTGAGCAAAATAAGCTATTACGCCAGCAATGACCAGACGGACGCCGCAGGTGTCGACACCAGTTATACCATAGGCGGCAGCGCCAATGCCGGCGACGACAACGAAGATCCGCTGGTACAGCCGTATATCGACAACGATAAATTCCGCGATGGCGGCGTAACCGGGCCTAACCCGCTGTTGTACGTCAAACTATCCGACGACAACGGCATTAACTACTCCGGTAGCGCAATCGGGCACGATATAGTTGCTATACTCGACGACAATGTGCAACAGCCCCTGGGTATGAACGACTACTATACCCCGGAGCAGGATGATTACCGGCGCGGTTATATTCATTTCCCCTTATCGAACCTGCCGGAGGGCAAACATACGATCCGCGTAAAAGCATGGGACGTGTATAACAATTCGGGAGAAGGCGTGGTGCACTTCGAAGTAAAAAATAAGGCATCGGGTTTTATCAGCGCGCTGTACAACTATCCTAACCCGGTTGAAGACCTTACCCACATTGTATTCCAGCACAACCAAAACGGGGAGCAAATGGAGGTAACACTGCAGATCTTCAATACGGCCGGCAGCCTGGTACGTACGATCGCGCAACACTTTAAGGCGGAGGGAAACCGCACGGAGCTGGACTGGGACGGATGTGGACCCGGCGGTCTGCGCCTGGCCAAAGGGGTATACTTCTACCGGCTTACTGCTAAAACAGACAAAGGCATTTCAGCGACCGCACATCAGAAACTGGTATTGCTGCGCTAGATACACGGGGTGCTTACCACCATATCCTGCAAGTAATCGCAAGCGCGGTACAGCACACTTATCTTTTCAAAATCGATTTGCGATAGGCAACGCCGGCCGCATGACTTTTGCCGTACTTTTCGGGGCTCATGCCGGTATGCGCGTCAAACCATCTCTAAAAATGGCTGAGGTTATAAAACCCTGTGGTAAGGATACCTGTTAAGCAGGAAGCTTTAAACAGCCGTTTTAATTAAGAAGCGCTCATGCCGCCCTACCATAAAAAGAAGCCGTATCCCTAACCGGGAGCGGCTTCTGATGCAGGTATACAAAACGTATCCTGTTATTTAAAATCGCTGAGGAAGGAAGGCGTCCCCCCGGTAAGATCCTCCGAACGCACGAGTTCAGCAAATGTTTGGGCAACCACGTATAACTTTATATCCGACTCTTCCACCAGGGACAGGTAATGATTAAATACGTTCAGGGTCACATCGTCGGGCACTGCTCCTTCGTATTTATCGGAGTCGATAAAGACGTTGTTGTCTGTTTGTTGATCATAAAGCTCATCGGGTGTTTGTATTACCAGTTCGATTACCCGGTCCTTCTCTATCCACCGCAGACCAAAGCTGGTGCCGATACCAAACAGGCTTGCTTTATCAGCGGTAAACTGTTTCGGCAGGCCATGTCCTTCGATCTTTACTTTTTTTAACCTGGCCTGGATAAAGCGGTACAGCTCCTGTATGTTTTGCTTCCCGGCTTTCTTTTGTTCGACCATCACCGCTTCCAGCTTCGTATAATCCTGGCTGGTCACGATCGACAGGTTGTCGTAGGTTGTTTTCCCGATCGTAGCCGCGACGCGGTTTATAAGCCGCGTATTGCGCAGCAGGAAATGGTTGTAGGCATATTTACCCTTGCCCTTCACCATAAAGTCAAACTGCTCGGAACCGGTCTGTAATTGTTCGATATCGCAAAGATCCTCCGCGAGTTGGATAGGGTTAAGCATATCCAGGTCCATTTTGGGTTTGCAATAGGCCGGTAGCGGTTGCGACAGGTCCAACCCGGATAAATCCATAGGTTTTACCAGTTGCAGCACCTGCTCCCGTTCCTTGCGCAACTTATCGAGCTCCCTGAGATAAGCCGGTCGCTCCAGCGGCGACAGATGGAGTACAAAACGGTTTTCGCCGTCCCTGCCCGCATAACAAAACAGGATATCCAGCTTACCGGGTTCGCGCCTGATGCTGTAGATACTATCGAGTAAGGCGCCGTTTGCAGGTAGCCGGCAATAGGTGAAGGATTTAAAATCCGATTGCTTCATTGCTTTTTCAAAAGGGAAAGTTATGCTGAAGGAATCGCCATGTTGCACCAGGTGGATTCTCATGCCCGCCAACATATCCATATAAGCCAGGGTAATACCCCAGATCGGCTTATTATCGATCCTGGTAACATTTTCTGTTTTCCAATAACGCGGCGCTTCCTGTGCATTGGAAAAAGTATAACCTGCTACACTAAGCAGTAATAAAAGTATTCGTTTCATGATCCTGGTATTTTGCCCCGCGGGCAGGGCAAAAATAGGCCTTATTTCCCCGGTTATACAGCGGGTTAAACAATGCCCGGGACTACCGGGGGCAGGTTGGCCCTGAGCGCATTGATATAATCTTCGTTGCTGACCTCCAGGGCTTGCTTTCCCGTTATTTGTACCCTGTGCGTAAGCCCCCAGTCCATCAGAGAAAAAAGGAGGCGCTCCAGCGTCCTCCCATAGGCAGTCAGGCTATATTTGACGGTCAGCGTAGTCGTTTTTTTCACCTCCCGGGATACCAGGTTATTTTCTTCCATAAACCGGAGTTCAGCCGAAAGTACTTTAGCGGATATATACACCAGCTCCTCTTTCAGCTCGGTAAAGGAAAGCTCCGGCCGCATGGTCAGGCATACGATTATGGGAATTCTCCATTTACCCGAAATAACATCGAGCGTATCCTGGATCGCAATCATGTTTTGTCTGCATGCTATAACTACCGGCATAATACTTCTTTTTACTGCTACAAATTTATTAAAAAACCGGCCCCTTACCTGCGGGTAACCGGTAACCCACAGGTAACCTCCTTGTCGCCCGATTGCCCCGGGGCTACTTTTGATCCACTAAATAAATAACATGAAAGCGATACAAGCAACATCGTTCGGAGGACCCGATGTTTTATCCTTAGTCCTTCCGGACACGCCCCTGCCCGGCCCCGGAACAGTTTTAATCCAGGTAGCCGCAGCGGGTGCAGGCACCGTGGACGTCTTAATCCGGAAGGGGCTTTACCCGGGCGGCATTAACCCTGGATTTATTCCTGGTATGGAAGTGGCGGGCACCGTAATAGCCACCGGCGACCAGGTGGCGGAAGACTGGATCGGGAAACGCGTGTACGCCATGACGATGTTAGGTGGTTATGCAACGCATATAGTGGTACCGCAAGAGGCGCTGGTGCCGCTTCCCGGCAACTTAAGCTTCGAAGTCGCGGTGGGCCTGGGTATAAATGCCCTGGTAGCGCAGTACTCGTTGCAACGGGCCGCATTGGCGCCCGGAGATGCCCTGCTGGTAAGAGGTGCAGGCGGCGGTATCGGGTCCATGCTGGTGCAGCTCGCGCTTGCCGGCGGCTACCGGGTTACCGCTACCGGTACGACGCCGGCGAAACGCGCAGCATTGGAACGCATCGGTGTTGGTAGTTTCTTTTCCGTAACAACACCCGAAGCGGCGGGACAAGCCTTTAAGGCAATTATCGATCCGGTTGCAGGCCCCGACCTGGACCGGTATGTAGCGCAGCTGGCCGACAACGGTACTTATGTGCTGAATGGCGCTGCAGCCGGTTTCCCACCCGACAACTTCGGGCTAAGCTGGCTTAGCCGATTCCAGCGATCCCTTACCCTGGCCTGTTTCAGCCTGGATGCCATACCACCGCAGGAAGCCCGGGCCAGCCTCCAGCAACTGTTCCGGCAGGCGGAGCAGGGACAGCTCCAGGCATTTATAGGCGCCACTTTTGCACTTGAAGATGCTGCGGAAGCGCACAGGGTACTCGAATCGGGATCGGTATTCGGCAAAATAGTTTTGCAGGTATAAGGCTACCGGTCTATATGCTCCCGTAAACAGGCCGCCGTCGCCGAAGCGCTGTCCTGCAGCAAGCCGGCGACGGTTCCTGTAAACAGGATATTTCCGCCATATTTACCGGCGCCGGGTCCCATATCGACAATCCAGTCGGCATGCGCAATAACATCCAGGTTATGTTCAATCACGATCAGCGTATTGCCCTTATCGACCAGGGTATCCAAAAAATCCAGGAGCTTTTCGGTATCGCTGGGATGCAGGCCGGTGCTCGGTTCGTCGAGCACGATTAGTTTGTTGTCCTGTTTGAGTTCCCGGCTCAGTTTTAACCGCTGCCTTTCGCCACCGGAAAAACTATCGAGCCTTTGCCCCAGGGTCAGGTACCCCAGGCCCAGCTTGGATAACAGGTCGAAGGCAGCCCTGTACAAATCGTCCGGGAAGAAAGCGATCGCTTCCCCAACCGTCATGTCCATTACCGCTACTATATTTTTGCCCCGGTAAAGATAGGGAAGCACTTCGGGCCGGAAACCCGAGCCTCCGCAAACTTCACAGGGCTGCTCTATATCATCCATAAACGCGAGGTCGATTTTTTCGACACCGGTACCCTTGCAGTTGACGCAGGCGCCTTCGCTGTTCCTGCTAAAAAGTTTCGGCGATACACCATTCGCTTTAGCAAACCGCATCCTTAAATCGTTGGAAAGGTTAAGATAGGTCAGCAGGTTGGACCGGACACTTGCAGCAAATAACGACTGATCGATAATCGTAACCTCCGGGTAAAACCGGGGCAGTACTTTATTGATCAGGGTACTCTTGCCCGAACCGGCAACACCCGTAACTACGGTCATTACCCCTTGTGGTATGTGTACCGTTACATCTTTAAGGTTATGCAGGTTGCCGTGTTTAAGCTCCAGGTAACCTTTTGCCTTCCTGGGCTGGTGACGGATACGGGGTTGTTTCGAAAAATAAAGACCTGTTTTACCCTTTGACCGTTGCAGTCCTTCAAAGCAGCCTTCGTAAACAATCTCGCCACCATCCTTGCCGGACTGCGGGCCCATATCGATCACCCAGTCGGCTATTTTAACCAGGTCGGGATCATGCTCTACGACCAGCACCGTATTGCCTTTATCCCTGATCTGGCGGATAATAGCAGCAATGTTCTGCAGGTCTCGTGGATGCAGGCCAATACTGGGTTCATCAAAAATATAGAGCAGGTCGGTAAGATTATTACCCAGGTTCTTTACCATTTTTATACGCTGGCTTTCGCCGCCCGAAAGTGTATCCGTCCTCCTGTCGAGGGTCAGGTATTGCAAGCCTATGCCGACGATGTTTTTAAGTTTCTTTTCCAGTTCTGCCAACAGGCTTTCATAAGCGCCCGGTTGCAGTAATGCTACGAATGCCAGCAGCTCGTCTATCGAAAGCGCCGTACAGTCGGCGATATCTTTACCCTTAATCCTGCAGGACAGGATCTTATCGTTTAACCGCTTGCCCCCGCAAGCCGGGCAGGGTTTCGTAATGATGACATTTTTCAGGGCCTCCTTCCGGGTCACATTTTCCCTGGACTCTTTTTTCAGAAAAGCCTTTTCGATCCGGGGCACTATGCCTTCGTATTTTACGGTCTTTCCCCACTCCCGGTGCGGCTTTCGGGGTTTATGTTCCGGGGCGTATAACAACAGTTCCAATTCCTCCGGCCCGTACTCTGCCAATTGCTTATCGTTATCGAAATAGCCCGACAAGGTATACCGTGTCAGGCGCCAGCCACCCGGCTGGAAAGTGGGAAACAGGATGGCGCCTTCGTTGAGCGACTTCTGCTTATCGATCAGGGCATCCATATCGACGGTTTGTACAAAACCGAGGCCTTCACATTCCGGGCACATGCCCAAAGGATTATTGAACGAGAAGGCATTGGAATACCCGACAAAAGGCTTTCCCATCCTGGAAAAAAGCAGCCGCAGCGACGCATACACATCGGTGGCCGTGCCTACGGTCGATCTTGCGCTTCCGCCCAGCCGCTTCTGGTTGATGATAATGGGCACGTTCAGGTTTTCGATCGCCTCTACGTCCGGCACACCGATATGCTGAAGCCGGTTGCGGATAAAGCTGCCCTGGGTTTCGTTAAACTGGCGCTGCGCCTCGGCCCCGATCGTTTCAAATACCAGCGAGGATTTGCCCGAACCGGACACACCGGTAAAAACGACGATCTTATGCTTCGGTATCGTTACCGAAATATTCTTCAGATTATTTTGACACGCATGGGTTATGATAATCTTCTTCATTTTCGTTAACTTTGCTAATAGTTAACAAAGTTAACTATTAAGATGACATGAACAAAGACAAGCAAGCATTTTATGAAGTATTTACAGCATTGCAATGCTTCATCCTCGCGCATATGCATAAAGGCGAAGTAAATGGGGTGACGGCAACACACTACAACCTGATCGAATACATCTACCGGCATGACCAATGCACCGGCAAACAGGTGGCGAAAGCCTTCAATATCAGTCCACCCGCGGTCTCCAGGCAATTTAAATTCCTTATCGCGCAGGGGCTTATCGAACAGGAACAATCGCCGGAAGACCGCAGGATATTCCATTTGCGCGTAACCGGCAAAGGCCGGTTTATCGTCGACAATTCCGAAAACTTCCGGGAAACTGTTGCTCAGAAGGCATCCCAGAACCTGAGCAAAACCGAGTTAAAAAGCCTGACTGCCCTGCTATCGAAAGTGATGGATAAGATCGGCACGAAGGGTGCCTGATCAACCGTTGCTTATGCCCATGCCCCTGTTATAAGCAATACACCAGGAGATAGCCGTTACGTAAATGGATTAAACAATCTTTTATGCCTACAGGAAAAAATACAATCCCGGTAAATACAATGGCCGACGATATCGCGATAGCAAAGGCTTCGCTCGACGATTTTCGCCATGCCAAAGAAGCCTTCCGTCTTCATCGCGATGATTACTACCTCTTCCTGCTCTTGGAAAAAGGGGCGCTTACACTGGAGATTGATTTCCGGAAGCACCACCTGGCGCCTCGTTCCGTAACCTGGATCCACCCGGGACAGGTGCATGGCATCGGCAAAGGTAAGGCCACTGTATTAAGTGCTTTGATCATCAAAAAGGAAATACTGCAGCCGGAATACCGTAACCTGCTGGCAGACCACAGTCCTGCGACACCGCAGCCCTTAAGCCCGGTCGCCTTCGCAGTTATAGACGATGCTGTATCCCTGGCGTTGCGCATCTACCGGGAAAAACAGGATAAGCTCTACCCTTCCCTTTTGAAAGACAGTTGCAATACCCTTGTTGGCTTAATACTATCGCGCTTCCTTGCACAGCGTAAATCGCCCGATCAGCTTTCGCGCTTCGAGCAGGTATACCGCAGGTTCCGCACATTGGTCGACAGCCACTATACATCTATTAAAAAACCGGCCGAATATGCGCGGCAACTGAACATCAGCGCGGCCTACCTGTATGAATGTGTCAAAAAAACTACAGGCCACTCCGCTTCTTACCATATCGGCCAACGCATCGTGCTCGAAGCGAAACGCCTGCTGTATTACTCCGACAAATCCGTAAAAGAAATTGCGTTTGAGCTGGGATACGAAGACTATCCCTATTTCACAAGGCTTTTTGCCAAAACAACTGGCATGACTGCCCTGGCATTCCGGCGTAAAAACCTGGAATAGTCCAATATATACTTTTTTTCTGCATTGTACCGTGTAGCGGTCCTTCGTTCTTTTGCAACATAAAGTATCGAAAGATAATTATAGATCAAAACGAACAAGGAATATGATTTCAAAAATGCCCAAATGGATCGGCGACTGGCTGGAAAGCGCCTCCGGTACCCGATACAAGGTTATCTCCACTACAGAGCTCTCTCCCAACATCAGGCTGATCCGCTTTAGCGGCGATATTGCCAAATTAAAACTGGTGATCGGTGGCGCCAGTGTGATCCGTGTCAGCGAAACGGAATACCGCAATTATACCATTGCAGCCCTAGACCGGGAAAAGGGACATATTGAAATGGTGATCCATTTGCATGGCCGGGGTCCAGGAAGCGATTATATAAAAAGCCTGCAAACCGGTGATGAGCTTTATATCAGCATGCCCCGTGGCCACAAGGTCTACTTCCCGGACATCCGGCAATACTTCTTCTTTGGCGACGAAACTTCGTTGGGCCTGGCCTGCTGTCTTCAACAGGTTTTAAAGGAAAAGCAACACCGTTTTCATTTCTGGTTCGAACTGGAAGCCGGCAATGAACAGGCGCCCGGTTTACTGGGATTGGAACAGGTAACCGTCTTCCCTAAAAAAGGACTATTCTCCGATGCAGACCAGGTAAGGGCTATACCGGCATATAACGACATAAATTGGGAGTATACCGGCTGTGTATTAACAGGCAATGTAAAGCCGGTCCAGGCTTTGCGGAAAGCGCTGAAGCAATCCGGCGCCGCCAGGATAAGCGCCCAGGGTTATTGGCTGGAAGGCAAGACAGGACTGTAACACGCCGGCAAGACCGGTTTGCCGGCTTTTAAGAAAGAGAAAAAGCATTGAAACACCGATATCCTTTAGGAAGCAGGCTTAATGCCGGATCACTATTCTTTGCGCGTAACTTGTACCCGCTCCGTCGACCAGGATGAAATATACGCCCGGCGCGCCCGACGACAAATCAAAGGCGACCACCGTTTGACCTTTGGACCAAACGGCAGTCGTGACCGGCCTGCCCAACAGGTCCAGGATACGGACCGTTAAAGACGAGGGCAAGGGCACTTCGCTTTCTATTTTAAAAACGCCCGGATTAGGGTTGGGATAAACCCTGAGTTGCGGCAGGGCAATTTTAAGATCGCCGGTGTGCAGCGGGGACCTGTAATCGCAGGCAAATCCGACCAGCTTTATGGAATGGGTCGCATCCGAATAACACCTGAGGTTAGCACCCGGTATCAACGCTTCTTCATTCGTAGCCAACTGTGATCCGGCATGGTGGCAGGTTGCAGGAAATAAGCTGCCAAATGCCGGCATGGGTTGTCCTAAAAATATCTGGTGTACCGGCCATAGTCCGCCCAGCCGTTCGGTATACCGTCCTTTGTTGAGCCAGCCGCCGTTACCACCAGGCTGCGCCCTGCCCCAATTGACCGAGTAATTGCGCCCGTCGATCAATGTATGGGTATATACGGAACGCAAATGAGTAGTATCGAATAATTCCATCCTGACCGAATCCACTACGTAACAGAATGTGGTATCTGAAAGGCCCGAAAGACATACCGTATCTCCTGCTGCAACATTAAATATATACAAAGGGATAAACTTATTTGCCGTATCGGAAAAGACAAATACGGTATCGGTATTATCATACACAAAAAAAGTTGCCGGCAAACGGGACGCAGTATCATTATTCCGTATTGTAGTGACGGTCAGCTTCCGGCAGGCGGTACCCGCTACAACGGTATCCTTTACCGATTGTACATGTTGTACAAATCCTACCGATACGCCAGGTGGCGGCAACAGGTAAGTATCCAGCCCGTACCACCACTCCGCCCCCACCGGTGCGAAGCTTTGCTGGCCATAACCGGTTAAAGCGGTGACCAAACAGGTAGTGATAAGTAATAAAAACGTTTTCATAGTCCGGGTATTTAGGGTAGTGTTTATAAAAACAATAAGTTCAGCATGATTATACGCTATAAAAATAGTATAATCATACTGAACCTGAGCGCTGGTTCACCCATGGGTAGCTGTAACGCATAACTGCGTTAGCACGGGCATAACTGCGCATGCCCGTTTATCATTGCTAACCTGCTCCCGGAAGCCAAACCCAAAGATGGTGAATAGCAAAATACATAATTTAATTATGCATAAATCCAGCCTATACATCCGGTTACTCGGTTTGATGCTCCCGGATCAGGCCGGCCATATGGGCGTTAAAGCCCGCCAGGCTTTTACCCAAGGGTGCAAAAAACTCGATATCGACATTTTCCACACTTACAATGGCCTTTTGCAATACCCGCTCTCCTACAGGAGTGAGCCTGATTATTTTGGCCCGCGTATCTGTAGGATGTTCATGACGGGTAAGGAATGCTTTCTCTTCCAGCGTCCTCAATACTTTCGAAACCATCATCCGGTCTGCATTCCCCTGGTTGGCGATATCGACCTGGGTTACCTGGTCGCTTTCCCTGGAAAGCCAGGCCAATGCACAAAGCAATACGAACTGCGTATGTGTAAGATCTAAAGGGTCCAGGACCCGCTTTTGCTGCCGCTGCCACAACATCGTCAGCTGTCCCAGCAGGTAACCCGGGCTGTCTTCCGGCTTTTTAAAATGAAATTCAATTTTCTTCGGCATATTCCTGTTGAAGCATTTTTGAGGAGATCAGGTTAAAATCCCGCTCCCCGATCTCAAAGAAACCAAAACGGAACGGATAACCCCAATATTTTTTGTCGGGAATAAAATCCAGTTCGGGGATGAGAGGTAAAATAGAAACAGTCCGGGCTGGCAGGAATCCGATATTCCGCCTTGAAGGGCAAAAGTCTGCAGATAGAGACACCTGGAAGGTATCCTCGTCCCTGACCCTGCCGATGGCCGTAAACTCCTGGCATAAAGCGGGTTTCCCCATGGTTTGTTTTCCGGAATAATAGATTATAAAATCGCCTTCCTGCATCCGCTTCAGCGGCGCTGCTTTACCATGGCAGGCCTGGGCAAAGCCTCCGCTTATGCCGGCTGCCACATGATCCTTCGATGCTACGATAATCCAGTATTTCGTGTCTCTTTTCATACAACAGGATTTAGCGGGCTTCCAGGAAGGTGATATTGTACCCATCGGGATCCCGGGCAACCAGGATCCTGCCGAAAGGCGTTTCCTGTACCGGCCCGGACAAGGTTACCTGCTTTTCTATTAGCCGGGTCTGCAAGGCTTCTATTGTTTCCTCCATTTCGAACCAAAGCGAAGCGCCAACGCCCAACTCCTTTCCATCCAGGTTAGCGAGCGGCGTCCTGATGGCAAAACTTGCTTCCCCTTTATTGTATTTAAATACACAAGCCTGCGGGTTCGGAATTCCGGCTTCTTCAAAGCCCAGCTTTTCCGTATAAAATGCTTTGGATGCCTCCAGGTCCCTCACCTGGAGCGAGGCAAATACCAATTTTCTCATGATTAAATTATTTTGTTGTCACAAATATAGTATATACGACAACAATAAAGAAATTTTATTTTTACCCAGGCTCCTCATCCCGGATCTACGCGGCTGGTCAATGAAGCTTATCGAACTTAATAGGGAATATTTTCCTTCCTTAATCGCAGTACCACGTTGCGGACCCGGGGCAACACTAACAGCAACAGGATAACCCCGGCAACACCCACCAGCATCCAATCATAATAATCGCGTGTAACCCTTGCCAGCATCTGCTGCCTTAAAAAAAAGTTGAAGTCTGCTGCCGAAACCGCATTTGCGGTATACAGATCACTGCCTGCATTACTGTATTTTTGCCGTATACCCGATAACGTAACCGGCAGCAGGGCGTTGGTTTCTGTCACCACTTCCCTGACCTTTTCGCTGATCCCGGATTTGATATACAGCTGCAATTCATTATTGAATGCCAGGCTGGCGGTAAAACCGGTGAACCTCGCCCATATACCCAGTAGCGAGGCATTGACTGCAATCTTCGGCGCCGCCGCCGATGTGGTGAAGGAAACGATGGGCACAAACAATACCCCCGTTGCAAGGCCGTAGATAAACATAGGCAGGATGAAGTCGGCCGTTTCGCCCCGGACGGAAACGAAAAACAACATATATACATAGAAGGACGCCATGATTAAGAAACCGGCTACGATAATGTTGACGAGGTTAAAACCCTGCAGGATAAACCGGGAGACGACAAACATACCCAGTATTGTTCCTGCGATTACGGATAGCCATACCGGGATCGTATTCACCGGCGTATTGCCTAAAATATTTTCCAGGTAGCCATAGGCCAGTCCTGTACTTCCCTTAAAAATATAAAAGGTAAAAAGCAGGAGCAGGCCGATCACAAAATTCTTGGTCCGTAGAATTTGCAGATTGATCAAGGGGCGCTTCAGCTTTCGCTGCCGGCTTACAAAAAGCAGCAGGAGCAACAGGTCCGCCAGGCACAACAGCACCACAGCCGGATTTTCCAACCAGCCCAGCTGTCTTCCATAAACCAGGATGTATCCCAAAGTGAGGATAAACGATACATAAAACAAATAACCCAGCCAGTCGACCTGGTAGAGCGGCATTCTTTTAAAAAACCTGGCCCTGCCATTCATCGTCAGCATTATGATAAGTGCCAGGATAAGCAACATAATAACCAGTCCGTAAAACAGCCAGTTATAGTCAAAAAAGTAAAGGACGGCACTGGCATAAATAGCATAAAGCGGAACAGATACCTGGATACCGCCATACAGGATGGTATACCCTATAACCCTTGCCCGGGTGGTATTTAACCTCGGGAAGGTGAGGTTCAATACGATACCGGACAACACGGCACAGGTAACACCCTGTATAAACTGGGAGACTATGAATACGGGCCAGCTTTTAAGATGAAAACAGAGTAAAGCGCAGCTTACATTAACTGCAAGCGCCATCAGGAGGTATTTACGCGGGGTAAAATATTTTACGATACGGAAATCCAAAGCCAGGAAGGCTACCGTTGAACCGTAAATGACAACCATACCATATTGCACATCGGCAGGCTGTACGCCATAAAAGCCCATTACCGCCGTGGGATTGCTATACAGGCCGAAACTAAAAAGACAGGTCATGAGGATGGAAAATATAACGGACCTTGCCAGCCATTCCGATACCCAGCTCTTAAAGACAGGAATTTTGTGTGTCTGCATCATTCATCTTTTAAAACGTAAACATTGGCATTCATCCCGGCAGCGAGCCTGGCGATTTTTTCCGGCGCGTCTGTAAGCCTTATCCTGACCGGTATACGCTGGATAACCTTAACAAAATTACCCGTAGCGTTATCCGGAGGAAGCAGCGAGTACCGGGAGCCGGTAGCCGGAGCAAGCGATTCGATAGCCCCGTTGAACTTTTCGTTGGGAAAGGCGTCGACTTCGATCGATACCTTTTGGCCTGTTTTAAAGGCGCCGATCTGGGTTTCTTTGAAATTGGCGATTACCCATTTTTCTTCCGACTGGTTGACCAGGAAAGCCAGCGTCTGCCCAGGCTGTATCAATTGACCCTCCTGGATCGTCTTTTTACCCACAAGCCCGTCGAAGGGTGCAGTGATCACCGTATACTTAACATCCAGTTCCTGTCTGCCAAGCAGGGCTTCTTTGATTTTAATATCCGCATCCACGGCAGCACGTTGCGCCTTCAGGTCATCCAGTTTGGATGCGGCTACCCCCAGGCCGGCATTCGCCTGTTCATAATCAGATTGCGTTATCGCGAGCGCGGTAGCCACGTTGTCAAACTTCTGCTGCGTGGTCGACTCATCGGCCAACAGGCTTTTATACCGCTCGTATTCTCTTTGCTGCTGGCTTACTTTTGCCTTTGCGCCCACCAGCTGTGCCCGGATCACTGCCATACTTTTGACCTGCGTTGCTTCAGTGGCCGCCAGGATGTGCAACCTGGCGCGTGCACTCATGAGCTCCGCCATTGCGACATCTTTTCTCAACGCATATTCATCCAGCTCTATAACGACCAGCGTATCCCCTTTTTTAACCCGTTGGTTATCCTTGTAGTAAATTTTACGGATATAACCGCCCACCTTCGCATTAACCGGCGAGAGGTAGGCATCGATCTGCGCATCGTTGGTCTGTTCGTAATGGTACCCTTTCCAGAAGAAGATACCCGCCCAGATGACCAGGCCCGCCAGTAAGGCCATCCCGGCCCATTGGCTGAGCCGTACAATCGTTTTGTCTGTTTTGTTTTTGTTCATCGTAATTTGTATTAAAGAATGCCTATGATTGCCAATAACCTGATATGGCTCAGTTTTAAATTTACGGCCGCAGTAGTCAGGTTAAACCTTGCTTCAAGCAAGCCGTTTTCTGCTTCCAGGAGATCCGTAAGCAGTGATTCCTGGTTCAGGTAGCTATTCCTGATCACCCGGTCCGACTCCACGCTTTTAATAATATTTTGCTCCGCTGTTTTTACACTTTCCAGGGCCTGCTGCTGTTGCAGGTAGGCTTCTTTAACCTGGATGATGATCTCGTCCTTTTGTATGCCGGCACGCACTGCTGCTTTATCGCTACCTACCCGGGCATGTGCGATGGCATGTTTGCTTTTATACAGGTTATCAACGGAGAACTGCGCCCTGATGCCCGTTTGACCAAAAGCCCATAAATCGTTGGAATAAGGATAAAACGAGATTTGCGGGTAGGTATAATTATAGTTGGCGTAGAACGAGACTTTAGGCAGCAGTGTCGCCTTTACCTGTTTCACCTGCTGTTCGCTTAACTTCATATCGCTGTTTACGATCCTGACGGCAGGCGACTGGCCTAATGCAATCGCTTCATAATCCGCATAAGCGGTTTCGCTGGTCTCTTCCGGTCCCCATCCGTTTTGATCCACGATATCAAGCGGCGCTTCCGCATCACGGCCCATAAGCGTATTGAGCCTGTATCTGGCGATCGTAATCTTCTTGTCGATTTCCGACAGGTTCAATTCCAATTGCGACACTTTAACCGAGGTCCTGAGTACATCACTTTTCAGTACAATACCCTGCCGGCTCAGGTTCCCGATGAGTACGAGCTGTTTCTTTTCCGCGGTTATTTCAGCAGTAAGCAGATCGTTAAATTGAAGCAACCGGTACAACTCGAAATAGGCCACAGCAGCATTATATTTTACGTTGTTCTGCTGCAGGGCGAGTTCGTACCCGCTGCGTATTTCCTTCTCCCGTTTGATGGCAACAGCTCTTCTTTCCTTTCCGCCGTTAAAGAGATTGAAATTAAGATTAGTGCCAAGGCCGTATCCATAACCCGAAACAGGCACATCCTGCGGTGCTGAAAACAGGCCACGATCGTAGATCAGGAACTTTGAGTTCAGTTTAAAATCGCCCACTACTGCAAGCTCGGGCAGCAGGCGGTCCTTTGCTTCTGCCACTTCGATCTTGCTTTGATCCAGGTTTAAACCGGAAAGCCTGAGTTGCCGGTTACCGGATGCTGCAGCTGTCCACACTTTTTCCAGGGAAAACAAGGCGGAAGAATCCATCTCCCGGGCCTGAAGTGCAGGAGCAGCAAGGAAAACGATAAGCCCCAGCATTTTCATACATGTATATCGGTTCATTTCAAGGTTTTTTGATATTGGTCTTCATTGTTTTTTTGCCCTCGGTTGCTTACCCGTTTTTTCACCAGGTCTGCTATACCGGATAAATCCACGTTAGGGATAAACGGAAGGGGATGAGCAAGCAGGTATAAACTTCGCGCAGGGTGCTGTGCACTGTGCGTTTGTTGTTGCGCTGCTGTATCATGTGCTTCGATGATGCATCTTGTGCACCGGTTATTTGATTGCATGTTTGATAACCTTCTTTTCATTGCAAAATTATCGCCGCCGGGCGCGGATGGTTTTATATAATCGGCCTAATATTTGTTATATTTGGCCATATGAAAGTGCTGAACCGTCTCATCAACCTCGTTGACCAAAATCCCGACTCCATACTCGTGCTCCGGCAGCAGACCGAGCAACGGTTGCCCTTGCACCAGCACGACAAAGCCCAGCTGCTCCTGGTTTTTGGCGGTATCGCATACCTGCAGACCGGGGAAAAAGATTACTATATTCCTTCCAACCATTATATCTGGATACCCAAAAACTATCCCCACAACCTGATGTTTAACACGCAGGATCTGCATATCATCAATATTTATTTCCCGGGAAAAAGTGCGGGTGGTTTTTATGATGAAATGGGTATTTACCCGGTGAGCAAACTCGTAGCAGAGATGTTAGCTTTCAGCGAAAAATGGCAGGGTGATTACTATAGAGGTTCCTGGGAATTTGAGTTTTTGAAAACGCTGAAGAACCTGCTGTCCAAAGAACATCTTAAAAAGTTCTCGATTCAACTGCCTACCACGGACGATCCTAAACTCAACGCGATAACCGATGCTATCCGTAATAAGATAGGTGAACCGGTAACATTAGCCGGCACCGCAAAAGAAGCCGGCGTGAGCGTAAGAAGCCTGACCAGGCTCTTCCAGGCAAAACTGCATATCACGTTTGTTTCCTACCTGAACATGCTGAGAATTATACGTGCCATGGAACTGATTAAGGATACCGGCCTGAATATGACGGAGATTGCCTACGAGGTGGGTTATTCCAATATAGCGGCCTTCAGCAATAACTTCCAGCAACTGACCAATATGAGGCCCACCGCGTTCAAGGCCATGTCCAGCCTGTAGCACAAACTCCCAATCAATATTGCTACAAATTTTTGCAGGTGCTGCATGGAATAACCTGTAACCCGGTCGGGCTCTAGCTAAAACTACACACCAGTGTAGCTGCTGAGGAAACAGGCTATACTACTTTTGCCCCGACAACATCAATATTAAAACATACCTGTAACATGAGAAATGTGATCTTTATCCTGGTCATTCTTATTTGTAGCAACGCATTTGGACAAAAAGTAAAAGTTTTAAATTTTGCTACTTTCCATATGACCTATACCCCCGATGCGCACAAGGTAAAATTTGATCAGCATGATGCTAAAAACAGATCCGAAATTTATGCTATTGCAAAGATGCTGGCGGAGTTTAAACCTACAATAATCTGTGTGGAAATTGTTCCGGCCCGGCAGGAGGAATTGGATAATGACTATGCCCATTTTATAAAAGACAAAGATTACAACAGCAAACTTGGGGGTGAAATTGCATTGGTCGCTTATGAAATCGGTAAGATGGCGGGTGTGCAAAAAATTTATGGTATAGACGAACAGGAAACCGCCCTGTACAATTATAATATCGGGCATGAATTAGAAAACCAGGTAGATAGCCTCACTGGCAGGGATTACTATAACAAGATTAGCAAAGAGTTTGCCGGGCTGGGAAAATTGTCCGTGTTAGATCAATTAAAAACATTTAACGATAAGGCGACTTTAGAAAAGTTCATCAATATCAACGCCGACATCTTAACCTATAGCAGTACTAAAGGCAACTTTGAAGGGGCGGATGAAGCGAGTAAATTTTACCGGAGAAACCTGAGGATATTTTCGAATTTAAACCAGGTACCCGTTACACCCGATGACCGCATCTTTATTATTATGGGCGCTACCCATACTGCTTTTCTCCAGGAGCTGATGCAAAGAAGCCCTAAGTACCAACTTGTACCTGTTGCCGATTACCTGCGGTAGCATGTAGCAGACCGCAGCACAAGCTGCTTTCTCCTTTTTTGCCTTCAGCAGGGACACTTCCGCAGGGACCCTTTGCAGGAGTCCCTGCGGGGACATCTAAGTTCACCCTGTTTTCTTTTCAAAGTTCCTACTTCTTTTATTTATCTCTTTTTATCTGAGGGCCGCGACATGGCGAAAAAAAGAATTTACTACCCTACCAGTTCTCGCTGGCGAATATGATCCTGTGATCTATTTTCCCGCTGCGTATTCTAAGATCAACACTTAAACAAAAAAAAATTAAGCAACGCTAATATAATTAGGAACAAAAGGTGATTGTCGCTTTATGACGGCAAACAT
>NZ_PYGD01000015.1 GCF_003014535.1 Taibaiella chishuiensis
CCGCGTAGACCTTGATATCTGTGCCGCAGCCAAGTTCACCCCGTTTCCTTTTCAAAGTTCCTACTTCTTTTATTTATCTCTTTTTTATCTAAAGGCCGCAGCGGGCGAATATAATATAGACAGGTTAAACAAATCGCTTTGCCGGGCCCGATAGGCTGCTTTCTCCTTTTCTGCCTTCCGCTGGGACCCTTCCGCAGGGACTCTTTGCAGGAGTCCCTGCGGGGACATCTAAGTTCGCCCTGTTTCCTCTTCAAAGTTCCTACTTCTTTTATTTATCTCTTTTTATCTAAGGGCCGTGACACTGCGAAAAAAAGTATTGACTACCCTACCAGTTCTCGCTGGCGAATATGATCCTGAGATCTATTTTCCCGCTGCGCCGCAACGGGCGAATATAGACAGGTTAAACCAATCGTTTTGCCGGGCCCGATAGGCTGCTTTCTCCTTTTCTGCCTTCAGCTGGGACCCTTCCGCAGGGACTCTTTGCAGGAGTCCCTGCGGGGACATCTAAGTTCACCCTGTTTCCTCTTCAAAGTTCCTACTTCTTTTATTTATCTCTTTTTATCTAAGGGCCGTGACACGGCGAAAAAAAGAATTTACTACCCTACGAGTTCTGGCTGGCGAATATAATATAGACAGGTTAAACCAATCGTTTTGCCAGGCCCGATAGGCTGCTTTCTCCTTTTTCGCCTGACCGGTAGTGCCGGTTAAAAGCGCTTTCCCCTCGACCTCTCCTGCGCGCTTTAATCTATCTCAAATCCTTTACAGGCGCTGTTCCTTGCACCCTGTTACCCCAACTTACCGGCTGTTCTATCTTTTAAGGCTCAAATTTATATAGCACCCGTATAGCACAAAAAAGATGCAATGCAAGGCATCTTTGACCCGGCCCTAACTTTCCTTCTTGTTCCATATTTTGCGGGCAGTCCAGAATAAGTCATCCAGCATCAGCAACTGCCGGTGCTGGATGACCAGTTTGTTGTCGAGATGACACAGATATGAACTCATATTGCGCAATGGTGTACCGGCAGTAGACCATTATCCTTTTCTCCAATATTTTGCAGGCAATCAAAACAATCTTATGGAGAAAAACACCTGAATATTCCCCTCTCTACGATCATTGCCCCTATAACGGGGATGATTGATCCGGCAAGGCGTCCCTGTTACGCCATCACGCATCCTGACCTTTAAGCCGGGAGAAAACATACCCGGTTAACGCACTCATCTTTTAAAACCTAACACAAAACAAATGAACACCACATTACGCCACACCCTGCTCACTGCATCTGCCGCACTGGGACTTATTGCTGCACATGGCCAGCAAAACAAATGGTTTATACCACCCCGCTTCTATGATATGAATACGGCGGTACCCACCTCCGTTGCCGCGCCATCCACTTCAAGTTATAACTATGCTTCCCAGTCCATCTACAACAACAGCGGCGCCCTGCTGTTTTATATCAGCGACAGATCTGTATTTAAAGCCGATGGCACTTATGCCTGCTCGCTGCCGATTTTCTCGTACGCCAATGGAACGATCAGTGATCTTAATCCAAAAATGATGATCGTGCCGGTGCCCAGCAACTGTAATAAATACTATGTCTTTTACTCTATGTTTGGTCCGCAGGGCTCATCGAATGTATATGCCTGCGTTATAGACATGAGTTCGGGATCTCCGGCAATAGACCCCGCCAGCCTGCATCCGGCAAGCGAGGATGGCGCCGCAACGGGCAGCAACCCCCTGCGGATCGGGAGCTATGGCACCTTTACGATATCCAAGCCTACTTCGAGTTTCAACGACCGGTTTCTGTTTGCTTTCAAAGATGGCGCCCTGCGAAAATTCATAATCGGAAGCACCGGTATCGGGGAAGCCGGTACGCTTTTTACCCTGCCGCCTGCCAACTATAATCCACCCAATATAGAACTGTCGCCCAACCAGCAGTTCCTTACGTTCTGCCCGGGATATGGCAACAACAACCTCTACCAGATTCAACTCAATGCATCTTATGATGCCGTAAGCACTTCCAATATTAATCTCGGGTATACCCCCAAAGGCATGCAGTACGATGCCACTTCGACCTATTTATTCGTATCTGGCAGCTCCGGTGTTCAATGGCATACTGCCGCTAATTTCACCACGGGAGCCTTTACAACCATCGCAGGCAGCACAGGCTGGGCCAATACGACCCTGGAGCTGGGTAAAACCGGGAATATCTATGGTGTTAACAGCAGTACCCAGCAACTGTCTTATATCAGCACCACAATGCCCTCGCCAACGATCACTGCCACCCCGATCCTGATCGGCCAGGGCGCCATCAATTTCCCGGTCGGTACTATGTACGCTTTACCGGCGCAGATTGACGGTCAGAATTATAACGATTTCAGCGCAAGGCCTTTACCCCGTTCCGACTTTTCGCTTGCAGGCGCTACTGCAAATGCAGCGGCCACGCCGGCTACAGCCACCAATGCTTATACCTGCAATGACATCCTTTTTGGTAATACGGGTACCCCGGGCCCGTACCTGCTCCAGGTTCAGAGCTGTGATGCCAGCGGCAACGTTGTGAGCGGCGCCGGCTACCTGAGCTATAACAGCGGTTACCGGCCTTACGTAGCAGGTTTTATCGATTTCAAATCCTTACCCGCTATCGGCTCGCCGCTAACGGAAACCTGGCTTGCTGATCCCGCCCATTACGGCTATTACAAAGTCACCCTGAATACTACCAATCTTTGCGGTGAAATATCGGCGCCAAAAATCAGCTACCTGAAATTAAATGCACCGCCGTCTTCCGCCACGATTAACTTCCAGATCAATAACGGCGTAACCGGTGTACCCTGTATCAACAAGTCCATAGCAACGGCATGCCCTACAGGCATCTACTCGGGAAGTTACAATATAGGCGCACCGGGAACCTCGTTTGCGTCGAACAATATCTCTTCCTTTAGCCGTAAAATAGAAGAAGTGGATTGTATAACCGGCAATGTAACCAGCCTGCTGTACCAGGATGCCGCCCCCGTGGTACCGGCCAATCCCAACGGCTCGGCTACAGGCCTTGCCTTGAATGCGCTCACGATCAATGGCGCAACCGGCTACTTTGTTACCAATATTGTAATCGGCAAATGTTACAAGTTCACGTTAACGGCAAGCAATGCCTGCAGTAATGCCTCCGATTGGTCGTACTTCAAATTTGACGGCTATTACCGGCCAACGCGTATCGAAGATGTAGCCAGGAGTTATGGCCTGGAAGTATATCCCAATCCTGCGCAAAACCAGCTAAAGCTTAAATTCACGCTTACAGCAAACACCGCAACCCGGTTGTCCCTCTACGACATACAGGGCAAATTGCTGATCGATGGACCTGAAACCCAGGGTACAACTGGGATAAACAACCAGGAACTGGATATCGCGCGACTGGCGCCGGGCATGTATATCTACAAACTGCATGTCGGTACGGAAACGCTTACCGGCAAGGTATCGAAACTGTAATACTACGCCTCCGGCATACCCATACAAGAGCTTACCCACAGAGTAAGCTCTTGTCGTTTATAGTGCCTAAAGCGCAAACGCATGATCGCGGCTTGCGTGCTATTTTACGCAACAAGTAAACGGTTTGTGCTTTTCGTTTGATGTGCTGTAGCAAGCGGATGAGCGCATATCTTACATATTAGCTCAAGGACGGCATTTTAGTGCCGTCCTTTTTCTTGGTCCTACGGGTAACAAGTACCCCTATTTTCCTATACGATCGTGGTCATACGCCAGCTGACCGGACCGTCCTGGCTGTACACCACTACTCCTCAACCCTTATCCGGCAGCCTGACTTCGTCGACTAAAAAGCTGGTCTTGCAACATCAGTTATTCCATCCATAACAACAAGACCTGCTATAAATGGAGGTGAAACTGCATCGGCATAAGCACCGCTCCTTTACTTTCGCCCTCCCGCACAATATGCATATTTAAAACACTGCCTGCTAGCGTCCTAAAAAATGTATACATAGTTATGTGTCCTATATACACAGTTATACAATGTCATTGCCGGGACGTTCAAAGAAACTTCAATTTGGTAAAGAAATCGGGAACAAGCCTGTTCCATCTTACCAAAACCATTCCATCAATTTTCCGGATCAGGAGGGCCGGATTGTAGTCCTTTGATGTCTTTCGTTCTTATGTGCCGGGAGCCTGATGGGGAAAATGAACGGGGCCAGGCCCCTTGCAACAAATCGGCGATCATCGATTATGCCGTACTAACACCAAATGAAACCACAATTTAAATGCACACCAAACACAAACGCTATGCAAAAAACAACACGAATCTTCGCCCTTTCCGCGCTGCTCTGCACGACGGGCGCCCAACTGGCCCAAGGGCAGGCCAACGACTGGATCATTGCCCCCGACAAACATATGCACTTTACGGAGTGCTGTAACTTTTTATCCACCCTGCCGGGCAGTTCAGGTATCGCCAATTGCGGAGCCGGAGCAGGTTACCGATGGGATCAGTATGCCGGCGTAGTCTCCGATGCCAATGGAAATGGGATGGCTTTTGTAAATGCCTGCGGCACGTACGATCCCAATACCGGGGCCAGTATAGGCAGCAACGCTTCTCCCTATACCTTTGCTGTACCCGGCTTGTGCAACCGGTATTACTCCGTGGGCTGGGCTACCGTAGGTGTTGGCGGCTCCAGGCACCAGGAGCTTTTTTTCCGCCAGCTGGATGCTTCCAATCCGGCCGCTATTGTTGAAACCAGCGCCACCAGCGTTTATTCCACCAGCAATATTACCCCGATTGCGTTGGCGCCGCTGGCAGCAGATGGCAGCCGTATGGTATATGTAAGCAATGATATGAAGCAGTTGATTGCTATTTATGTAGCAGCCAATGGCGCGATTAGTACCCCGGTGGTACGTGCTACGCTGCCCATAGGTATCTGGGATATGGAAGTATCGCCGAACGGCAAAAAGATCGTCATCAATCATGGGAGTTATGTCACCTTATTCGATCTGATCAGTAATACAGAGATAGCCCTGGGCGGCACCTTTCCCAATACCACCCGTATTTCCGGTATCGAGTATATACCCAATACCGTTAGCGGCGACCGGGTTTATATCAGCTACCACCAATCGGCTTCTGCATTAAGTTTCAATATGGAAGGCCTGGGTTATGTCAACCTGAATGCGCCCAATGTGCTCCAGGACGCCCTTACCGGTATGCCGAATACCCTGGCCAAAAGCGGGTTTGGCTTTACAGATATCGAGCGGGGCAAAAACGGCTATCTCTATTTCACCTACCATCCCGGCTGGGGCTCGCACTGGCTCAATAACGGGGATGTAGGCACGATGTACTCCAGCCTGGCCGATGTGCCCAGCTATTTTGTACCGGTATCGCCAGCTACTACGGTCAGCGCTATTGACCAGAATACTTCGGGTTATATTATACAGAAACAGATTGACGGGGAAGATTACCGGAGCTTTAGCCTTGCAGTGCCGACCTTTACCGTCAACGGCAAAAGCCAGACGCCTGCCTTCCCGGACATCATGATCTGCGACAATGAAGACGTGCGTTTGTTTACCTATGAGCCCAGTTATTATTCCGCTTATACCTTAACCTTTCAGAAAGGTACGATATCGGGTAGTAACTTCAGCCCGGGACCGACTTTTACAACGGGTTCGACCCCGAGATCCAAAACACGCGACACGATCAGCATTGGTTCTTATCTTGCGGGGTATTCGGGGGGTATGAGCATTACCTATACCGTCTACAACGGTTGTACCGCGCAGTCTTCCACGCAGATCGTGAACATAAAACGGGCCTCCACCCTGGCCAACTACAAGGCCATTACCAATCCCGCCTCCGGCTTCGAGGGCTCCAAGGATATCCAGAAAACCCTGCCGATCAATACGCCCATGCCTGCAGGTACTACTTTGAACAATTTTAAAAATGATGTGGCATCCAAGATTGGCTGGTATGGCGCCACCTCTGCCGGTGTGAATAGTATTACGACCAATGGCAATTATACCCTGAGGGTATACGAAGCCATGTACAAACTGGACACCGTTCCTCTGCCGGGTGGCGGATTCAGAGTAGACACAAATGGTGGCGTACGCCGCGTTTATGTGGACATCGATCCGGTAACCGGTGTGCGGACAACGAGTTCGGCTCCTGATGTCTGTTACTTTACCGCCTCAAGCCCGGTCACTAATGCCACTGTTCGTTTTAACAGCAAGTCGCTCCAGTTCCTCGATCCGGGCGACCCCAATGCCGACCCACGTTTCTATTTTGATAAAACGGTAAGCAACCAGGATGGCGTTGATTATTTCAGAGATTATTATACTTATGCCAGGCTTTCCGGCACATTGACTGACTACAATCAAAAAATATGGTGCGTGGATTTTACGGTGATTACCCCTGAGGGTTGTGTTGCCCGGAATCTCAGCTACTTCAGGATAGCGACAACCACGCTTGGCAATGGGGGAAGTGCGCGACCAGGTAGAACGGATGAGGAGGGAACGGGCATCACCGAAGTAACAGAAGCAACGGATGATGCCGTGCACGTTTTCCCTAACCCTACATCGGACAAGGTACAGCTCAGGTTCCCGGTCCAGTCTAAGTCGGCGTCTGTTGTTGTATACGACATGTATGGCAGGACGGTACTGACCCAGGCGGCACTGCCGCCCGGCAAGGCCACGCTTGACCTCAAGCCACTTCCCGCAGGTGTGTATAGTTATAAATTAATGATCGATGACCGTGCCTGTTATGGTAAAATGATCAAACGATAAATCAATAAAAGCAGCATACAGCGGCCCCCGGAAGGGGGCTTCTGTATGATAGCCGGGGCCGGTGTAATAAAAGCAGGAACAATAGTACGTAACCAGGAGCGGCCGTATATTCGTATTTCATTATTTTTACTAAGATAAATAACGGAATATTAGAACGTTCCTGTTAAACTCATCGGCATATCGCCTTACAACTAACTTATGATTCCAAACGGATCTTACAGAAATACCTTAAAAACTTTTTTTGCTTGTTTTGAACGAAGGATAACCTGCATCATCGTTGCATTGTGCCTGTATACCCCTTCAAAAGGACAGTTGTATAGTTCGACTAATTATGAGTGGCAACAAGGGTTCAATGCAACTACCGGGTATAACCTGGTCCAGGATCATAATGGTTATATATGGATCAGCACGGAAAACGGTTTGATGCGCTTCAATGGATATGGATTCAAGACCTACACGACCAGGGATGGGTTACCGGACAATGAAATAATAACACTCCATGAAGATACAGAAGGCAGGTTATGGTTATTGCCGTTTGCCCGGAATATCGCCTATATAAAAAACGGCAAGATCTACACGCCGCAAAATGACTTTTTATTGAGCAGGCTCAAATTAAGACGAAAGCTGGAATGGCTGTCTGTGAATAAAAACGGGGATATATGGATAGCCGACGACCAGCTATGGTTATGCAACTACAAAGACAGCTCCGTAAAAAAAATAGACAGGATTAATGGAAAGCCCTTCGACGCTACAGCCATAACCGGCAGATGCCTGGATGACAAAGGACGGCTGATGATTGTAGTTGACGCAAACATATACCGATGGTCAGATACGGCATTTATCAGGATTTGCAGTATGCCTGCCGGTACAACAGGTTATACCTACCTGGCAGACTCTGTTTTATACAATCCGCAACAGGGGCGCATCTTCTATTTAAATCAAAAAACAACAGGCCAAAAGCTTTCAGCAATAACCAGGACGCCCGTGATCAGGCATGTGCACAGTGTTACCAGGATATCCGGCCACGAAATGATGGTCACTTCCGATAATGGCGCCCGCATCCTGGATATCAGGACCGGTTTGCTAAAAGATACATTCCTCATGGGATCTAAAGTGGGTTCGGGTTTAAAAGCAAGAGACGGATCATTTTGGTTCGGCACAACGGGGAAAGGTATTTCCCGCTTTTTAAGCACTTATGTGAAACGTTTAGAACTGGGACCGGCCGCACCTTCGATCGTATCCATTAAAGGGCGGGAAGCAGGAATGAGCTGCACAACGGATGACGCCCTTTATATTACAGCAACTTACCAAAAGAAGACAGCCCGGTACGCAATCACTAAAATGGCACTGGCCCACGAGAACCGGCGGGCGCATTTCTTTTATGTCGGTCAGAATAACAAGGGCGATTGGATAACCTGCTCCGATTCGACCATTTTACGCAGGCGTTTAGGAGCAAGGTCGCTGAAACGGTTGCAAGGACATGTAAAATCGGTACTGGAAGAGCCTTCGGGACATTTAATTATAGGCTCCATCGATGGCGTGTTTCGTTTGAATAAGGATAAGTTTTTGTATACGGACACTTTTCTATTCCGGCAACGTATAACAACGCTCGCCCGGATAAACGACACGATTTATGCCGGCACATTTAACGGCGTCCTGGCCTGTTATCCCAACAAGCCCTATCAGCATATAACGCTGCCCGGGAATCAGGGCGACGGACATATCACCGCCTTGTCTCCGGGTAAAGACGGCCTTCTTTGGGTTGCCAACGGCAAGACAGACCTGATGGTATTGAAAGCGCAGCAATGGGTGCAAACGATCGGTATCCAGGATGGCTTGCAATGTAACCGGATCTCCTGTCTTAAATCTTCCGGAAATTTACTTTGGGTGGGAACAGATAACGGCTTGTTTGCGATAGCTCAAACACCACCTTATAAA
Source organism: Taibaiella chishuiensis (assembly GCF_003014535.1). GTDB lineage: Bacteria > Bacteroidota > Bacteroidia > Chitinophagales > Chitinophagaceae > Taibaiella > Taibaiella chishuiensis. The sequence goes on from NZ_PYGD01000015.1 coordinate 8,699, forward strand.
ATTGTACGGCACCTGACCTATGCCACGGGGCTTAACAGCAACCAGATAAACTGTATTGATATATACAAAGGGCGGGTATGGGTAGGGACGATTAACGGCGTTAATTATTTTGACGAAAGCGATATTTTCCGCACCAGTGACAGTCCAAAAATAATTGTCAATAATATCGAAAATGACGGCAAAGATCTATACCCGGGTAAAGACAAAATAACCCTCAGCAACAGCCCCCTGACTATAGATTTTGATGTGGTCGATTTTTCGGGTGGAACCAAACCGATATTCGAATACAAAATAGGCGAAAACAGCGAATGGATTGCGATTCAGGACAACCGGCTCTACTTCCCGGCGATACCCTATGGCAACTTCACCGTCTTCATAAGAGCCTTCTCTCCCAATTGGGGAGCAATACCGCTATTCATGCAGGCTTTTCAAAACCCGGTACCGCTGTTTCTTAAATGGTGGTTTATCCTGATCATGATCTTTTGCTGCTTTGCCCTGCTTCTGATTACCGGTTTCTTTACCTTAAGAAGGATACGGAGTAACGACAAGATAAAACTGGCCACTCAGCAAAACCTGCTGCTGCTGGAACAAATGGCATTGCAGGGGCAAATGAGCCCGCACTTTATTTTCAATAGTATCGCTGCTATAAAACAGCATTATGTTACCGGCAATACCCAGCAGGCAAACGGACTTGTGGATTCCTTCTCGGCTTTAATCCGGCAAACGTTTGAGATGGCTGCAGAGGTATTCGTTTCCCTGGATAAAGAGCTCAATTATTTACGGCACTATATGGACGTGGAAAAAATCCGCTTTAATGCTTCCTTTCAATACAGTATCCGGGTAGATGTCCAAATGTCCAGCCAGCATATCCCTGTGCCCGCTATGTTATTGCAACCTGTAGTTGAAAACGCGATCCGGCATGGCGTCCGGCACCTGCTCGACAAGGAGGGCCAGGTAGAGCTCTATGTACACCAGGCCGGTGAGCGCATTATATTTACGGTTACAGATAATGGTATCGGGCGACTGAAGTCATTGGCGATGAAGGACCGGGATATGCTCCAGCCCATAAATAGCAGCAGCGTGAACGAAAGAAGAATCCATATCCTCAACAGGCTATTCAACAATAAGATTGAAGTCCGTACCGACGACCTTATCGATGAAAACGGGCTGCCATCCGGCACCAGGATTGTAATTGCTTACCCGATCAGTATCATTCACGAAATATCAAAAAATGAAAATAGTCATTATCGAAGATGAAGTGTCTTCACAAAATTACCTGCAGCATGTATTGCACGCTTATTTTCCCAATTTTGAAATAAAAGCCATAGTGGATAGCGTACCCCTGGGTGTGACCGCTATTAATGAATACACCCCGGATATTGTCTTCCTGGATGTTGAAATAAAAGCGGGTACCGGGTTTGACGTACTCGGCAATGTAACCTACCGCGACTTCCAGCTCGTATTTACCACAGCCTTCAGTTCCTTTGCCGTACAGGCATTCCGGCACAATGCCATAGACTATCTCCTCAAACCGCTCAACGAAACCCAGATCATAGAGGCGGTGGACAGGTGCGTTCAAAAGTCTGCAGAACAGGGTAGAGCTGCGCTTATCGATAACTTATTGAGTAACCTGAGAAACACTTCGGGTCAGAAAATACGTTTCGTGGTTCATGATCCGGAAGGCCTGGATTTTATTGAACTGAGCGATATTGTTTATGTAGAAGCTAAAGGTAACTATACGGAATTCAAGCTAAACAACGGCTCGAAGGTGACCACCACAAAAAAAATAGGAGAACTCGAAGACAGTCTGCCGAAACAATATTTTTTCCGGACGCACCATTCCTACATCGTCAATATCCGTTGTATCAAACGGTATTACAAAGGCCGCGGCGGTTATGTCTTACTCCTTGATAATACATCCATACCCGTATCCTCTGCTAAAAAATATGATTTCATCAACTGGCTGGGTTAAGCTTAAGTTCCAGGCCCCGGCAAAAGGTAAACAGACAAAATTTAAATTCAATTTCTGCATTTCGGAAAATACCGATATATTTGCAGCATGGAATTGATCACCGTCTTTAAAGCGCTCAGCAACGAGATCCGGGTAAATATACTGATCTGGCTGAAAGAGCCCCGCCTGCACTTCCCTGCGGAAGAGCTGCAAGACTATGATCCCAAGCTTGGCGTTTGCGTAAGCGACATAAAAAAGAAGGCCGGCTTATCCGCATCTACAACATCCGATTACCTGAGCCTCTTACAAAAATGCGGCCTGGTGGATGCGACCCGCGTAGGTCAATGGACCTATTATAAACGTAATGAAAAAGCGATGGCGACTTTAAACAAAATGATCCGGGAAACTTTCTAATTTTTTAACCAATAATTTCGATAATAAGCGAATTAGCTAATCATGAAAGCAATTACAATCAAAAACTACGGCGGACCGGAGGTGCTCGAGGTAGCGGAAGTAGTTATGCCCGGGATAACAGCCCCCACACAGGTACTGGTAAGGGTAAGGGCATCTTCTGTAAACCCGCTGGACTGCCAGGTGCGGCGCGGGGATTATGCTTCCCAGTTTGAACTGCCAATCGTAACGGGCCACGATGTTTCGGGGGAGGTTATTGCAGTTGGTGCGGCTGTAAAAAAGTGGCTGCCCGGCGATAAAGTGTATTATTCCCCGCGGTTTGGCGGTCCGGGCAGTTATGCCGAATACCACCTTACCGACGAAGCCACCCTATCCCGCATACCCCACAACCTTTCTTATGAAGAAGCCGCAGCCATTCCGCTTACCGGCGGAACAGTATGGGAGATGCTGGTAACCCGTGCCCAACTTAAAAAGGGTGATTCCGTACTGATCCCCGGCGGTGCAGGCGGCGTTGGTACACTCGCCATACAATTGGCTAAATCATTAGGCGCTTTTGTATACACAACCGGCCAGGACGTATTACATGCCCCGTTGCAGCAACTGGGCGCCGACGTGATTATAGACCATCACCATAAGGACTATATACAGGAAATACTGGCTTATACAAAAGGAAAAGGGGTTGATGTCATCATCGATACCATAGGTGGCAATACGCTTTCAGAAGCGCCGCTTGCATTGGCGGAATACGGCCGGGTCGTTACCCTGGTTGATATTCCGCAGCCGCAAAACCTTATCCGCGCCTGGGAGAAAAATGCGACCTATCATTTTGTATTTACACGGCAAAGCAGGGATGAGCTTCAGCCCATCAGCCGGCTCATTGAATCCGGGGCCATAAAGCCCGTTATCGACAGTATCTATCCGTTTCACCAGGTCAGGCAGGCCCATGAAAGAATAGAGGATACAAAGCGCGCCAGGCCTTTATTCGGAAAAATCATCCTGTCTATGTAAAATTGCTATGTTTAAATGCTGAAGAGCGGCTTTCAAAATAGAAAAAGAAAAAAGGATCAGGTACGGGAGCCGATTATTTTGTTTTTGAAGAATTGGGCAAATTTTTTCAAAACATCTTTGCCCGCGGATTGTTAGTAAGATTAAATATTTAAAAAACAATGACGCTTTACAAAAACCTGTTCATTCTCCTTATCCTGTTTACCGGTAGCCAGACATTTGCACAAAACGATGCAAGCATCAAGGTCATTCGACAGGAGTACAACCGGGTTAACGCCCTTAAGCTGACCAGAGAGCATTTCGACTACGAAAAGGCCAGCTGCGTCGAGGAAGGAAAAGTTGATTATTACCTTGAAGGCAAAACGATCGTCAAAATAACAGAATCGGGATTTATAGGCGATGGTGGCTGGACAACGACGTATTATTATAAAGCAGGCCAACCTTTCTTTTGTTTAGACGTAATTGAAGGAGGGCCTGCAGCCGGCGACCACACCAGGACCGAACGCCGTATCTATATCAGGGAAGGCCGCGCTATTCGCGTATTGGAAGGCAGTAAGCCCATGAAGGATGAAAATATATCAGGAGAACATATCCAGCGTGCCAATAATTTTTATAAAGCTTACACGACTAAGAAATTTGGAGAAGCGCTCTGCGGATAGAAAACCGTGCAACAAAAACGCTATAGCGAAACTAAAGGGTTTAAAGGCTCCGGGCCATAGCTGCATCCATGGCAGCCAGGCGTTGCGACGGCTGCGTGTTGCAACCTGAATTATGATTTGTGAACGTTAAGCACAATAAATAGCGTTTGCATCGATCGGCTTAGGGTTCTTCATTCCGGGCTGCCCGTTATTCGTTCCATTATTCCTTTGCCAGGCTATGATACAGAAAGCAAACGATCCAGCGCTACAGCATATTTTCCCGGAGGGGCTTTTCATGGGCACCAGCGGCCTGTTACTGCCCTATAAGAACATGTCTTTTTATCCCGTGGCATTCACAGGTAAAAGCCGGTTGGCAGTGTACGCATTGCTTAATAACAGTATCGAGATCAACAGTAGCTTTTATAAGATACCCCGTAAAGCCACCGTAGCGAAGTGGAATGACTCCGTGCAGCCGGGATTTAAATTTACCTTTAAACTGATACGCACGGTAACCCACACCAAAGGCGCGGCTTTTCCATCCGGAGATGTGGAACGCTTCATGGAAAGTATAAATGCTATAGAGCAGGATAAGCAAGGCTGTATATTGGTCCAGTTTCCGGCCAGTTTCCGGATTTCCCAATGGCAGCATTTCGCCTCCCTGCTCAGCGCGCTTCACGCCCGCAATCAGGACCAGCACTGGAGCATTTCTGTCGAACTGCGCGATCCCTCCTGGTACCGGGAAGAGACCATTACCTTTTTAGAGCAACGCGCAATAGGCATCGTGATCCATGATAAGGCAACCGGCGCCTCAGCCGAACCGGAGCATACCGATTCCAGGCACGTATACCTGCGGTTTCATGGCCCCGAAGGCAATTACCGGGGAAGTTATGAAGATTTCTTTCTCGCGGAATACGCGACCTATATAAGGGAGTGGCTTCAGCAACAGAAAGAGGTGTTCGTTTATTTTAATAACACCATGGGAGATGCGCTTTCCAATATGAATACACTGGGGAAAGCAATAATCCATGCATAACCGGTGGGCAATTTGTTACGGACAAATGCACACTTTCAAGTCTAAATTTTGGTGTAAAGGACGCTATACGTTTTCGCTTACCCGTTCCTCTTGAACCTGAAGTAACAAAACAGAAGCGTCGCATTAAGTATCACCGAAAACCCGTTGGACAGCATGATCGGAAGCTCGCCTTTCATCGCCCCGTACCAGCACCAAAGGCCAACCCCGCATATAAGTACGCAGATCATGACAGGAGATATCGTACTCACATCCTGCTCCCGGATTACTTTAATCAATTGCGGAAGCATGGAAATGGATGTCAGCACGCCTGCTGCTATTCCTACAACAAATTCAAAATCTTTCATAGCGCTTCCATGGATTGATTGCCGGGCAACGACACCGGGGGCACCACATTTCTTATCCCTTACGCATCGCCTTTATGGCGGCCGCTGCCGCCAATCCTCCCAAGACATACCAGGCAACTGTCATAATTTCGGTACGCCTGCTTTTCTTTACCGGCGTATCATCAAGGCCCGCTTTACCGGGGATCGTCAGCGTGCCCAGTCCAACAGCCGCGCCCACAAGAACGCCCCTGGCCAGCATATGCTTTTTCCCGCCGATGCCAATCAGGCTATATAGCGCCGCATTAGAAGCGATATCGGCACCCAGGGTTGCGGCAACAAGCCGGGAGCCTGTGGGCGGCTCCAGACCCGCGGCGCTGACTGCTTTGCTCAGCGCCTCTTCGCCAAGTTTATCGACCTCCGGGGCAAGGGGATCCATCCTTTTAGCTACGGTATGAATAAGGTTCAAAACGGCGGCGCCGATCAAGCCGCCCAGCATGTTTTTATTGAGTAACATCATAGTGCCTGGTTTTATTGTTGACTATTCATTGCTTATCCGCTTTAAAGTATTACCCTCCCCGCTTTGCTTCCGGTACCGGGTTAAAACTTATGTGGAAGGAAATAGTAATTGCACAACATCATATGGCCACAAAAAGTTTAACCAAAACCAACGAAAGCCGCTAAGGCAAAGGAATCGGGGAATTTCTTCTACACGCCGGACTATTGCATCCCTGGTACAATGTCATTCTATTGCTCCTTCCTGTGCCAACCCTTGTCCAAGCCTGTTGCTATGCCCTTCCAATGCATGCCCGATCAGCCAGGGCCAGCCCGATTCGGTATGCTTATGTACTGCCGGTCCCAATTGCTATTAAGTACAAGGGATCAACAATCTAATTCAACATTAAAAGAGGAACCATTACTGGTTCCTCTTTTAGATGTTCACCGGGCCCGGGTTACGATCACAGTTCAAACGATGCTAAACCCGGTATCGATTTACAGTTAGCAAACGTGCACACAGCTAACGGCCTGGGTATGCGGCTTGTAACAGGCGCCACACAGCGGGTCGGTATCAAACAGGGCGGTCAGGTCCCGTCCGCCTTTCACGGTATGCGCATCTTTAGGCGTCAGGTTTACAACAGCATTCTTACTGAATTTCAGCTTGCTTAAGCGCAGTGCTTTCTTTTTCATAAGGCGTGATTTGATGAAATGTAAAGTTCGCAGTGCAGGGGTGCAATAAATGCCTCTGAAATCAAATTGCAAACCAGGCCGCGCCAACATTCCGTTAACTCATCTGTTCGCAGCGTTCCGCACCAAATCGTAGCCTCCCGCTACGACCTATAAAAAAAAGCCGCTGTTGTTTTATGCTATAGCCGGGGCATGCCTTCCCTGGTTAAACGGTCGGAATTAATCCTCCCTCCATCAGCACGTTTGTGCCGGTAACGTAGGATGCTTCCGGAGAAGCAAGAAAGACCACCATATTCGCAATCTCCTCCGGCTCAGCCATTCTGCCCAAAGGCAGGTTGCCCGCTTTGGCCGTAAGCACTTTCAAGGCTTCTTCCAGGCTGATCTTCATCGACGCCGCGAGCCCTTCCAGGTACTCCTGCATCAGCGGCGTTTTGACCATTCCCGGCAGTACGGACAACACACGCAGGCCCTGTGCGGCAACTTCATGGGCAAGACTTTTACTGTAGGCATTCAATGCAGCTTTTGCGGCAGAATAAGGCATCGTAACATCCCAGATCGGCAATACCGCAGCGCCGGAGGAAATGTGAATGATCACGCCACTTTGCTGCGCGGTCATCGATGGCAGGAGCGCCTTGTTGATCCGGACCGCAGACATGAGATTCAGCTGCCATATTTCCTGCCAGTCCTCATCCGACAATACCGCGTAACCGCCACGGGGACCGGTGTTGGCGCCGGCATTGTTAACGATGATATCGATGCGACCATATCGATCCAGGATTTCCTGGGCTATAATTTCGGCACTTTCCGGTTGCGCCAGGTCGGCAGCGATGAAGTGATAGCCGGTGATGTCCTCCGGCTTATTGCGCGCGGTAACGATCACCTGCGCCCCCTCCCTGATCAATTTTTCGGCAATAGCCTTACCAATACCCTTTGTACCGCCGGTAACCAGCGCGATTTTTCCTTTTAATGTGTTGTTCATCTTTTAAGAGTTGATGTTTTTTAATTTTAAATCAATTGCTTTAAAATGGATCAAAAAAAATTCAGACTTTCAGGTGACGTATGGCATAAGCGGCCATTTGCAGGATCCTGTTGGGATCCCGGTGTAGAATAAATGAATTATACCAGCCGGTAAACAGGCTGTCGAGGTAATCAGCGATCGTATCCGCATCTTCGGTTGTTGCCATCTCGCCCGACTCCTGCGCCCGCAGCACCATACCCTTCATAAATTCATGCACATAATCATTATAAGTATTGATGGCCAGGTTGACTTCCGGATCATCGCCCTCTATTTCAAAGGCCGCTTTAATACACATGCAGCTGCTGGGTTCGGTAATAATGGTTTTGGCCGCATCTTTGATAAAGGCTTCCAGGGCCTGGAAAGCAGAATCATAATGAGCGAACCGGGATGCAGCGGCACGGATCCGTACATCGGAGTAATGCCTGATGCAACGGATAAACAGTTGGTGCTTATCTCCTATAGAATTGTACAGGCTGGAGATATTTATTTGCATCGCCTCCGTAAGGTCACGGGTGGTCGTTGCCGCATAACCCTTCTTCCAAAAAACTTCCATAGCTTTCTGGATCACTTCCTCTTCTATAAACTCCTGTCGCCTCGGCATAACGGAGCAAAGGTACGATAATTTTAAATCAAACGATTTAAAATAAAATTATGCCGCGGTTTTAATTTCAGATTCCGTTACCACTGTGTTAGTCCGTCCCTGTTTAATCCAGGTTCCCAACGTACCGGTGTACCGGACCTAAAGCGGATCAACATGATCTCGAGCTATTACAGGCAATGAAAGCCGGCGCAACAGGTTCCTGACCTGAAGCGCTCTTTTTACCAAATGGTAAATGAAACCCGCGGCATAAGTCCGAAATTTGTACTATGGAAGCATTCGTCAATTATATCCTGCAGTTCGGTAATTTGAACAGCCAACAGATCGAGCTGATCTTAAGCAAGGCACAAATGTTAGCGCTTGCCAAAGACGCGTATTTTTCCGAAGCCGGCAAAATACCCAGGTATGTCGGGTTCTTGCTGAAGGGCGTTACACGATTCTGCTATTACAACAACAGGAGCGAGGAAATCACCCACTCTTTTGTTGAGGAAAACAATTTTGTTTCGGATCAACAGAAATTTGAATCGCAAATTATCGCATCGGAGTATATACAGGCCATAACCGACTGCGAAATGCTGGTGTTCTCTAAAAAAGACTGGGATGAGATCGGCAATACCATTGTGGGCTGGAAGGATATCGAACACCTGATCGTCAAAAATTGTTTATTGAAAACGATCGAAAGAAGGAGTCCCCTGGTGTCCGAAGATGCTACAACCCGCTACCTGTCTTTTATCGATCAATTTCCCGGCCTTATCAACCGGGTTCCCCTCTCCTACGTGGCCTCCTACCTGGGCATCACCCAACCATCCCTGAGCCGGATCAGGAAAAACATCCGCTAAAGAAATGCTTTTTACCAAATGGTAAATGTTTTCTGGTTTCCGTAATCAACCTTTGTCTTATTCATTTAAACCATAAAAGATGAGCAAGAAAATAGTATTGATTACAGGAACGAATAGCGGTTTCGGTTGGCTGGCCGCCCGGAGTGTAGCGGCATTGGGCCACCGGGTTTATGCGACCATGCGGGATACCCAAGGCAAAAATGCGGAGAAGGCCAGGGAACTTGCTGCAGTTGATCATGTAACGGTATTGGACGTTACGCTTACCGAGGATGAAAGTGTTGCCCGGGCCATAGCAACGATTATTGCACAGGAAGGCGCCATCGATGTACTGGTCAACAATGCGGGGTTCTCTATGCACGGTGTGGCTGAAAGCTTTACCACTACTGACGTGCAGGCGATGTTTGATGTAAATGTATTTGCCCCCTGGCGATTTATCAAACAGGTACTGCCGGCTATGCGGCAACAGCAGGAAGGCCTGATCATAAACGTGACCAGCGGCTTCGGACGGGTTTCGTTCCCTTTCGCAACCGTATATGCCGCTTCTAAGTTTGGATTGGAAGGACTGAGCGAAGGCCTGCATTATGAAGTCAAACGTTTAGGAATAGATGTCGCCATTCTTCAGCCAGGCGCCTTTCCCACAGAGATGGCACAAAAAACCACCTTTGCCTCCGACCAGTCGGTATTTGAAGGTTATGGCGCCATTGCGGAGATCCCCAACAAGATGATGGCAGCAGTAAGCGGACTGATCCAGAGCTATAATACGAACCCGCAGGATGTCGCTGATGCCATCGTAAAGCTGATCAACATGCCAAAAGGCGAAAGACCGTTAAGAACCGTTGTTGACCCGATTACCGGCGTGTATATAGATGCCGCCAACCAGGCCGTGGCCGAACAATTTGGCAAAGGTCTGCACTTGTTTGGCATGGGAGAATTATTAGCCTGATCCGGGCAAACAAGCAACGATTATTGATGGGTTGAAAACGGCAATAGCAAACCAGGGCATTTATCCTAATCGAAATGCGTTACGCTATTGCCGTTTTTTTAATCCGCTTTCCTGTCAATAGCATTCAAAGGCACCGGCGGATATTACACACAGCCGCTCGTGCCTGTCCGTTGCCACCCGGGCACTAAAAGTTAGCGTGATGTTGCCTTATCAAAAGATGATCGCCTAACCGGTAATAGACATAGTTATTATCGTTCCAATCGACAACAGGCTTGTTGCGACCCGAAGGAATTATTTTATCAAAAAGGATCTGCCCCTTTTTTAAGTCATACCGGAATAAATGATATTGCCTTTTTTCCTGAACATGATAAATAAGTGTCACATTGTCGTTCTGCACTTTGAACGCGACAATATATTTATCAGGCGGCGTAAAGAAATCCTGGCTGACTTTAAAAGTCAGTCCATTTAGCTCCAGGACTTCCTTTCCGCTGAGGCTGTATATCCTATTGGCAAGAGGAAGCATACAGTAAGCGCCGTCAAAAACCGGGAAAGCATTATTGCCATTAGTGTATACATCCGGCATACGGTAATCGAACAGCTCCTGGTACCGGAGCCGGCCATGATCGGGCAGGAGCTTCGCCAGGAAACGCTTACCACTAAGGCTCTTGGCGGTATCTGATTTCCGGATGGCTGCAAAATAGGCCCCGTTGTAATAATACGCGGCAGGCTCACAACTTATTAAATTTCCTTTATCCTGGAAAAAGGTTTTGCGCAGAAAAGGCAGATCGGGAAAGACAGTCGTTGTGGTGCCATCGCCGAATTTATGAACCGCATAAAACCCCGCCACTGCGGTATCTGTCCCGTTAATGGCAGCAATACAGGTATATGCGGCCACTGCAATAAGACCGCTATCTGATAAAGCATAATACTGAAGCACTTCCTGGTTAGGTACATGCAAACTGTTCAGCGCTCTTTTGTTTGATCCGTATGCGCCTTTACCAAGCGCCAGATCAAAGGCGGCTTTTACATCCTGTTGCTCTACCGAAAGTGTTTTCTGGTATTTAAGATCCCTTAAGCCGACCACATCAATTTTCATTTTCCGCACATCGCAGAAATAGAACCTATTACCGTCTGTCAACATTTCCTCGTAAGCATGTTGCGCTACTTCCCGGGGCAGCTCAAAAGTATCAGATACAGGCTTCTTATCCCCCTGCAACATCCTGACATCCTCTTGCGTCAATGCTTTCAAGGGCTTGTTGAATAAGATCGTTCCATTACTGCTTACCAGGCTTAGTGCAGATATACCGTATGCACTATAGAGATCAAAAAGAGAATCAGACCAGGCATAAACGGTACCGTATTCCTTAAGCGACATGGATTGTATAATTGCTGAAGAGTCCTTACGGTACTTTTCCTCGAATACAAATGTAACCGGCGGTATGCTTGAATTTTTAAACAGGGATTCCATGTTTTTAATACAGGAAACACAGTCTACCGGGTTAATCGCAATAAAAATCCGCTTGGAATCGGCCTGCGTGCGCGAGCAGGAACTCAGCACAAGCAGGGCGAATAAAAAAAGAACAAGACGCTGCATGGTTTTCGCTATATAGTATCAATAAACACCGGTACCGGCTTTATAAACGTCACAAAACTAGCAAAAAGAGCAGGGCAACAACCTCGCCAGGAAGCAGAATCCCGGACAAAATTTTAAACGTTGCGTATCGAATAATAACCGTAGCAAATGCACCAATAAGCGTAAAAAAATACCGGATAAAGCAATCGATCGATCATATATACTCAGGCAAGAGAGTGACGAATACTGAAGGTTCCACTACGGGCTGTATGGACTGCAGCAAAGAAGAACCGATTTTTACCGGTATTATTTTTAGCCGTTTTTCGGGCATGAAGATGGCATCTCTTTATTTGCCCTACCGGTACGATAAACACCGGTACTGCCGGCTATCATTTACCACCTGTACCAAGTTATACAAAAAAAAACAATGAGGGGCTTTAAAACCAGTTCCTCATTGTTTTCAAATAATTTGCAAATGCACAGCGTATTGCTCTTAGCCGGTAGCCCGTTAAGAGCAGCATTCCTAAAAGGTAAGCCGTTTTATCCTTGCAGCACGGCAAGCCTAATTTTTAACCAACTTCTGGCTAAACACCTGCCTGGCCGTCGTAACACGCAGCATATACCAGCCCTTGCTCAGGTATACATTGCCCAGATCAAAGGTGTAGTCGCCCTTGCCCGCCGCAAAACGGGGGGCAGCCCGGCTAACTACGCGGCCCGAAGCGTCGATAAGTGCAATGTCGGCGGTACCGGCCTGGTTAAAATTATAGCGCAGCAGAATCCGTTCTCCGAAAGGATTGTTCAACACCTTTATGCCTTCGTCCTGTCCCTGTACATCTGCAATAGACGTAGGGCCGGGTGCACAGCTGGTATCCAGGACTCCTACCCCTACGGCATACCATGCCCTTACTACATTTTTGAATTCGGCGCTGCAGTTACCATACAAAGTCTTCGCAGCGCTGATACTTGCTGTCCTGCAGGCGCTGTAATCCGCATTGGCAGCCAGGCTCAGCTCGGTCATGTAGGCGATTTTAGCGGCCTTCTTTATCCCGATGCCTGTCACTGCATATTGTTTAAAGTTATCGTTGGTGCCGCTTCCGCCTTCTGTAAGCAGGTAAAACCAATGATTCAGCACACCGCTGTTATAATGCACGCCACAGTTGTCGTTGGTATATAAGTCCGGGGTGGGACAATCAGCTATAGTAGTCGGTATCCAGTTCTCTCCCTGATAGGTATCCGGCTGACCGCGTAATTTGGGATTTTTCATATCACGCATCGGCGACGTAGCCAGCTCCTCGCCCATTTGCCAATGTTTCTTAGGTGAGCCGTCCTGTTCCAGGGGGTCCGCCCAGGTTTCGATCACGGCGCCCCATATATCACTGAAACCTTCGTTGAGGGCCCCACTCTCCCTTTCATAAATAAGATCGGACGTAAACTGGCATACCCCATGCCCGATCTCGTGCGCACAGACATCCAGCGAAACAAGAGGCGACACACCATCGCTACCATCTCCATACACCATGCCATAGCCGATCCAGGCCGCATTTCCCCAGGGCGCAGTCGTATCCTCCCTGAAGTGTACCATGCTCAGGATGGGCGAATCCAGGTCGTTAAAACTCTTCCTGTTTTGCTCGCTCTTCCAGTAGTCATATATTTTTTCCGATGCCCAATGTACATCTACAGCAGGGCCCGCCCAGGCGGTGTTAGAAGTACTGGTAAAATCGACCATCATAGCCGGGTTGTTATTATTCCGGATATCATAGGTAAAGATACCGGTGCCCCTCAGTTTGTCTTCGAGGACAAAACCGCCCGCCCGGGCCGTGGTTTCGAGCGGTACCTGTCCACTGTGCAGGCTTGCTCCCGAACCTGTTACATGGCGCATCAGGCTGGTGCGCGACAAAGTTTTACCGTTGGCGGCATCAATATAGATAACCTGCATATTAAAAGGCTCAAGGGTAGGCACGGTAAATTTATAAGCCAGGTATAACTGCCCTTCGCCAAGACCCGATATGCGATTTTCGATCCAGACCAATGTCCCTTCGGGCTTACGGCTGGTTACACGATTCAGCGGGGGCAACGTTGCCGGGTTAGCGGGTCCTTGCTCCCATCCATATTTCCGGGCGCCTATTGCTTTCAGGGCATAGCTCATTGCCTGCTCGCTTGTCAGGACGGGCCGTGCGCTTCCTGCCGATTGGCTGGTATTATAAAAATGGCCCGTTGCCGCAGTAATCAAGCCATTGCGGGCAGTTACAGTATAACCTCCGTGTTCAACCGGGATACCGAGCAGCCACTGTTCATAGCGCTGTACCATAATACCGTCGTAAGGCGATGTGGTTTTTACCAGGCGGAGCTCGTCCCTGCCGGGTATGAGTTGCAACTGTTCGGCCAGGAAGGACTGTGCCTGCGCAACACTTACGCCCTCCGCTTCGTTAACCGAAATAGCCAAAGGGTTATTATCCCGGCTGTCGCGTGCGGTAACGGTTCCCCGCAGCTTACCATTTATTTGTCCGTAAACGTGTATCCCGCCGGTAAATAAAACCGCGGAGCAAAGCGCAATAACCATGCGTTTCTTCATAATGAGAGGTTTGGTAAACATATATTTTTCAATTCAGAACAGACCGCTGCGCGTTGCTATCCGGCCGGAACTTAGCCTCGCGCCAAACGTTTTTGTCAGGAAGAACATCTTCACAAACTACAGGACACGCGAATATCTGTTAAGTAACATATTTTATGTGTTAAATAGTACAAATACAACACGTCCCTCTATTCCATAAGTTTACCTGGTTAGCGGATATTGTGCCATGTGTATGTCGTATACTGTTTACCTTACTGCTCCAACGAATAGGTAAAACCGGCATCATTTTTTTTTAAGGATTCTTTAATCCGTTTGAAGGTTTTGTTACAGTCACATTTTTCCTGCGCGTTTAAAAGAGAAGGCGGCAACACCTGCGAGTGCATTCCACTAATCAATTAAGCGTTATCTTTTGTTCCGTGTTATTATAACGGCCAAAATTATCTGATCAATAAAACCTCGCCTTTTAAAACATACTCTTTGCTGCCGATGTAATATTTGATATAATAAAAGTAAGAACCGGGATCCGCAGGCTTATTATTATAAGTACCATCCCAACCACCTTTAAAATCAGAAGAGCTATATACGCTCTCTCCCCACCTGTTGAAAATGCTGAAGCCGAAAGGGCCTACTCCATCATCAGCAGTTCTGAACAACCTGAAAACGTCATTCAGTCCATCCCCGTTGGGAGAGAAAGCATTGGGCACCCTGATATCAATCACATAAACTACAACGCTGTCGATGGCCGTGCAACCATCGGCACTTGTGGCACGAAGATAATAAGTCGTCGTCCTGGACGGGCGCACCTCAGGTCGCAATATGTAGGGGTTACCAACATCATAATACCACATGAAGGTACCTGAGGCTTGCCCATTCAAATGAGTAGACTCGCCATAGGCCAGATTTATATCTTTTCCTGCATTTACCATGGGTAATGGATTAACACGCACTGTAGCCTGTGCCTCAAAAAGACAACCGTTAAGCGCATCTATCGCAGTGACGGAAAATGTAGTTTGTGCTCTGGGCCATACCGTGGCTTCAGCGCCTTGAGCAAACATCCAATCTGCATCCTTCCAATGGTATGTTACCCCGCCTGAAGCTACGAGCTTAATGGTATCACCGATACAAATACTCGTATCATCAGGCGAAATTTTCACATTAGACGATAAGATGGTCACATAAAAGGAATCAATATAAAGCGCGCAGTTTGCTTTGTCGATCGTTCTTACCCAAAAACTGCCACTCCTCTCTATACTCCTCGACATTCCCGTACTGCCGTCGTCCCATATATATTCCGTATAACCCCTCCGTCCGCGCAGGTCGACAGAGACGCCGGGACAAACCAAAGTATCATGTATCACGATATTTTGGGGGACCGTACTATCCAGGTCAAGCACGCAAACATCATCCATATAATAATATGCCTGCCCCGGCCACATACTGGGTACCGTCTCTATGTTGAGATTAGCCTGGCTTGTAAAATTGCCCAGCGTAACCCAACGCTCAGCACCGGCAGCCGTAAAAGTTCCGGACACTGCTTCCCAGTTTATCCGATCTTTGTATACCTGGCCCACCGGGCTTACCACCTGCGGAACAACAGGTAAAAATTCGGTGGTAAGCGGGTTATAAATACTATCCGCCGAAAAATAAGCGCCGAACTGATCCACCGCACGCCCGGTGTAGTCACCGTCTGACAAGTTTAGCCAGAAGCTCACATAATATCTGTGGTTAGCAGCTAGCGGGGCCAGGAGCCGTCCTTCAATATACTCCCTGTATTCTTCTGAATAAAATCCTACATATGCATTCCCTGTTCTGGCCTGCTGACTTCCAAAGGCATTATCAGGCACAGAAACGGTTCCGGTTGAACAGGAGTTAAAATAGTCGGTGGAGGCCCAGGTAGGTCTGTGCCAATCCAGTACCGTCGGGGAGACTAATGGTTCCGCTATCTGGCTAACAGCGGTAGGACAGGCATTGAAGTTTTCGAAAGATGGGTTAGGCGCTAAATTCTGTGCGCCGGCATTCAGGGAAAATAAAAGCACGGAACAAACGCTACAGAGAAGCCTTTTTAAGGAAAGGCCTAAAACATCAAAAAGTGCAAAAAAAACAGGGTGCAATCGCGCAGCCGGCCTGCGCCGAACGGCCTTTAATTTTTTGCCGGTATACGGCTGTCCCGGAGGTAGAGATAATTTAAACTTCGAGCAGTTTACGTTACGCTTCGCTTTCTTCATTTTATAAAACCATTTAAAAATTTGAACATATACAATACCGGTAAAATCTTGTGCCGTACCAATCGCAAAAGGAAAGCGATCGGTACAGCAGCAGCACCCCCGCCACCAGTGCCCTGTCTGTTCATTTTTTCGGTTTTTAAAAATGCTCCTTACGGATGACCGCAAGGACAATAACACAGCGCCGGGGTACTACGCCGAACAAAAAAACTTTCTGAGAAAAATGCTTTACAAGAAAATCTCTTGTAAGAAAATGCCGGCCGCACCTACCTGCTTACGGACTACCGGTATTGTACCTATTGGCTTGTATCGAAATTGAATCAGTGCAGGACACGCGGCATTTAAGTTGCTGGTACGATTCACGCAAAGGATACGCCGGTTGTGGGGTATAAACAGGAGCATATCTATAAAAGAATAAAGCTATATCGGCTAAAACCAAGATCAGGAAAGGCGTTCATGCCTTCCTGATTCCGGGTGAAAAAAAATTTTATTGCCCGCATAGTACCCCGGTACAACCCGGTTGTCCGGCATATGCTAGGGCCACATTTTTTGTTTCATTTTTTAATCAATACAATGCCGGCCTGTTCTCAGGCTGGCTATTTTTCCCGGTCCCGTATCATTATTACAAGACTTGTACGCGGCCGGTGAGACAGCGCTTTTTAATCGTCGCTTACCCGAGTATGCCGCAGCAGGCATAAGGAAGCCGTTGCCGTTGGGCTTTAGCGGGAAGTCAAAAATAACAAGAGAAAAAATCCACAGGGTATACCTGTTTTATAGCTGTCCGGGCTAGCGGAAAAGCCCGCCGGATAAGCGGTTTGGGCTGGAAGGCTTAAACCCGTCCAAATGCCGTTGTCCGACGGTTAAAAAGACAACCAGGCGCCCTGGCCTTGTCAGGTTAACCCTTTAGTTATGCTTTCTTTTATCGCCTGTATGGGACGGGGGCATCTTTTATAAAAGATAGTGTTCTGTATCCCGGTGTTCCTGATTTTACCTGTTTACGCTTAAAAATATTTTACAAAAATGAACAAGTTCCTATTTTTTTTATCGCTGTTTATCGCATTTATGCCTCCGCAATTTTGTTCCGCTACAACAACGCCATCTATAGGACAAACGGCTTACCGGTGGCGTAACGATAATGGCGACCAGGCCGGCGCTTCCTGGCGTGCAGCACTCAATAGCCCGATAACGATTACTTCTTTAGATGATTCCATCCGGGTAAGAATAGAATTAAGTAACTCGGGAAGTGCCGCAGGCACGATATCCCAGCTCTTGGAATACTCTTCAGACAACGGAAGTTCGTGGACGCCGATGAGCAATCCGGCAACAAATGCCTTTACCTACCACAACAGTATTTTTGTCGCGGATGGGACGGCCACAACGAATCAACTGGCGACAACGACTACCGGCACTTTTGTTGCAGGACGGGTCGTGACCAATGCAGGAGCGGCGCAAAGCTTAGCCAATGGATCGAAGACGGAATACGAATGGGTGATCAGGCCGACAACAAACGCAGCGGCTTCGGCTACTTATCTGTTCCGGCTGGCGGGCTTGCAGGTTACGCCAACCCTTTTTCCAACGATACAGGTTAATGCAAACTGCCAGGGTACACCGGCAGCCGGTGCAACCCAGGCCGTTGCAACAACTTTAGCCTGCGGTTCTGCTACGATGCTTAGTCTTAGCGGCAACACGGCAACAGCGGGTATAAGCTACCAATGGCAATACGACCCGGGGAGTGGCTGGGTAAATTTCGGCACCGATACGGCAATCCAGGCTACACCTCCGGTTACACAAACGACCCAATTCCGGTGCCGCCTAACCTGTACCGGTGCCGGCGGCGGTAGTGCCGATGCCACACCCATAACGGTAACGCCAACACCCATGTCCTTAGACATAGGTAATGACACGACTATTTGTCCCGGCGCAAGTTATAACCTGGATGCCGGCATAGCAGGGGCAGTCTATACATGGAATACCGGGGCCAGTACCCAATCCATTACCGTCGACAGCCCGGGCACTTATTCGGTACAGGTAACACTTAACGGTTGCTCCGGCAGGGATACCCTCCGGATCATTGCCGGTATTGTACCGCAAAATAGCCTGCCCGCAACCGTAGACCTATGCACGGGTAATACAACAACACTCGACGCCGGCAATACGGGCAGCAGCTTTGTATGGACGCCGGGTGGCGACACCACGCAGACCCTGGTTGCAGGCACAGGCGGGGTACGCTCGGTGACCATAAAGAGTACCACCGGCTGCGTAACCAACAGTAGTACCACGGTAAACCTGAGGCCGTTGCCCCTGGTCAACCTCGGCAGGGATACGGCTTTCTGCAAAGGCCATACGCTTATGCTCGATGCCGGCAATACCGGGGCCAGCTTCCTTTGGAATACAGGAGCAACCGGCCAGACCCTGACGGTCGACACAACCGGTATTTACAGCGTACTGGTCCGTGATCTGTATAACTGCAAGGGCAGCGACACTATTGCCATCGTCGTAAAAACAGCACCATCGGGCGATATCAATGCTATATACGGAGACACCGCCACCTATACTTTCAATATCATTAACCCGAAGTTTATATCCGGTTATACCTGGAACTTTGGAGACGGATCGCCGCTGGCCACGGGCGCACAGGTACAACACCGCTATACCCGTAACGGCATCTTTACCGTAAGCGTGAAGCTGGGCGGCGCCTGTAACGACAGCCTGCTGCTATCCAGAACAGTGGATGTATTTGACGGACAGGGAACCGGCATATGGGAAACACAGGTAACCGGCGGCGTACGCCTATACCCGAATCCTGCAAGAACGGTGATAACGATAGACAAGCAAGGCCAGCCATGGAAAGGACAAGCATACTATATCGTGAATACCCTGGGAGCTACCGTACTGACCGGGCAACTTAGCGGCAATACTGTCCAGATCCCTGTTGCATCATTGGCAGCAGGCATCTATGCGATCCATATCGTTACGGCCGAAGGTCGGTTTATACAAAAAATACAGGTGCTGCAATAAGGCAACCGGCGGGCCGTATGGGTTACGGTATAGGTAACACGGAACAGGCCATGCAATAAGCTGCGGGTATCAAAAGCATAGGCGGCAGGACAGGGCAACCATAAAGGGCAGTATATCTTTTTTATCCGGCAATACCGGTGTGGTCTGATCTATATTATAACCGGAATAGTAAAATGCAGGGTTCCTGTGGTTATAAACATTGAAGATGCTGAGGTTCAAAATGCGTTTCACTTTATGCTCGTTTTCTTTTATCCAGGAAATGCCCATATCGAGCCGGTGATAAGTGGCTGGCTGGGGAATGCTCTCACTGATAAGGCTCCTGAAAACCATCGTGAACGGCGAGTTGTCATCGGAGCGAAACATCAATACCGGGAAACGGGGTTTGCTTTGGAAGGTAAATACAGAAGACAGCTCAATACTTTTTCCAAGTTTATAAAGTAGCACCAGGTTCACGTTGTGACGGCGGTCGTATTTATAGGGAAAGGTAAGTCCGTCGTTTACTTCCGGCAGGGTCCTGTTACTCCAGGCCAGGGTATAACCCAACCAGCCGGTAAGCCTGCCGCTTTGCTTCTGCAGCAGAAACTCCAAACCATAAGCGGCGGCCTTACCCTGCGTTATGGCCTGCTCCCACTCCAGCTTCGTATTGTTGCCGGTACTCATAAATAAAGTATCCGTTATTAATAATTCGGTTACATGGCGGGACCACTTGTAATACGATTCGACAGACCATTTATATTTACTTTCCGTTGCGCCCCCGGAAATACCCAGGCTAACCTGGTCGGAAGATTGCGGCCTGATAGCGGAAGAAGAAGCAATCCAGAAATCGGATGGCAGTGATGTAAGATTATTGGTCAGCAGGTGCAGGTTCTGGCTCATGCGAACATAGGATAAATTTACGGACCAGTAGCCCGAGGGTTGATAGCACAGGTTGACGCGTGGCTGAATACTGAAACTGTTGCCGGTATCGAACTTTAAGCCATTAAAATGGAGACCGGCATTGATGCGCAGCTTTTCCGTGATTTCAAAATTATCCTCCACATAAGCGTCTGTTTCATAGTTAAGGCTGGGATCGACGACACTCCGGTTGGGGTCCTGTGCTGAATCAATACTCTGGAACAGGATACTCGTATTTATGCTTGGTTTGAAGGAGTGGATGGTATAGGAGACACCGGCCCCGATACTATGCCGGGAAGAAACGACATAATCGCCGGAAAGCCTGGCCACAAAATCGTTTAGCCCGGTTGAAAAACCCTGTTCTACAACGTCCGTCATTCCATAATAAGCACTTTCGAAACGATACGCCGATTTCAGGTTATAACCGGAGGTGGAAAAGCTCAGGTTCGTGATCAGCCGGTCGGAGAAAATATGCTTCCATTTGAAAACATGGACCTGGTTTTTTGTTTGCAAGGTTACCGCATGCTTCCTGCTTTCATCATTATTGAGCACGATCAGGTTTTCGGAATGAAAAACATCTGATGAGTAATAGCCCGTATAGTATACATAGTCGTGTTCAGAAAACTTGTGTTGAAACTTCAGGTTAAGGTCCTGGAAATGCAGTTGCAGACCGGGTTGCGACCAACGCAGATAAAGATCGTGATAACTCCTGCGACCGGCCAGCAACAGCGATGTTTTGTCTTTGACCAGCGGGACCTCAAGCATGACGGAGGAAGCCATGGTTCCCAGCGACAGGTCGCCATGAAATTTCCGGGTATCTCCGCTCTTCATCGCAATATCCCAGAACGAAGAGAGCCTGCCTCCGAAACGGGCAGGAAATGCGCCTTTGTAGATGTCTGCGCTTTTAACCGCTGCAGCATGGATCGACGAAACAAGTCCTAACAGGTGACCGGAGGTGTAAAGCGTTGCGCCGTCGAGCAGCACCATATGCTGATCAGGCGCTCCCCCGCGTACGATCAGCGAACCGGAACCGTCATTACCCTGTTGTATACCCGGGTTGGCCTTTATGATACCGAGCAAGTCCACATCACCACAAAACAGGGGCAAAAAAGACATCTTTCTGATATCGGGCGACACTTTACTTAAAGCGGAGATGGAAGAAGGCTCCGGCCGGGATTGAATCTCCATCACATCCAGGCCGGCAGGTGCAGGCTCCATATTGAAAGTCGGACATGTGCCATCTTTATCTTCCGCAAGCACATCCAGCGTTTCGAAACTGATATGTCGGATCTGGAGGCCGACATGATTTACAGGAGCATAAAAACTGAAGGTACCGGCACTATCCGTAAACGTACCCAGGGTACGGTATTCCGGCACAAAAATGGCAGCGCCGGCAAGCGGCAGATCCCGCGAATGATCCTTAACCGTGCCACAAATGCGATAAGCGCCCCGGACAGGCGGTAAAGATTCCGCTCCGGGACGGATAACAATAACACCGTGCAATTCCTCGTAAATATAACCCGTACCGGTTAACAGGTAGTCGAGGATCGAACTTAATTTTTCATTCTTGAAAACGGCCGCCTGTACACTGCGTTCGGGTAGCGAGCTTGTTTCATAAGCAAGCGGCAGAGCAGATGCCTTTTGCAGCCGCAACAAGCAGCCCTCCAGGCTACCCGTTGCAAAATCAATACTGATCCTGGTTCCGGATAGCTGGGCATGGAGACCATCACTCCTTATCACACATACGAACAAAATGACGATACGCCAAAATTGCCTGAGCTTACCGCTATACATCATCCCATCTTAAAAATTTACTACTATTACCGGTACTCACTTTGCAGTTACGGTTACGTCCTGGAGATGCCGTTTAAATTCAAGGCCGCTCGCAGCCCCCAGTACATCGAGCACTTCATCTACCGACAACCGGGTCGAGAACCGTGCATTTAACCTGTATTGCTTTAATGCAGGCTGATAAACAAGTTCCACTTTATAAACGACCTTAAGCACCGTCGCGATCTCATCGATAGTTGCCCGTTCCAGGTATACCGTTTCCTCATCAGCCCGGTCTTCCGGTACCGGTTGAGCATTTTTTGTCTTCTCAGAGGTTTTTTGCCGGTAGTTATATACAAGTTCCTCTCCCGGCAACAATACGCCCATTACCTTGTCCTTGTCACCAACCTGTACCTTGCCTTTTTCAACACTGACTTTGATACTGTACCCGGCATGGGTAGCAATGCCGAACGATGTACCCAGTACCTTTACCATAATATGGCCAGGGACTGTTACCACAAAAGGAGCTTTTTTATCCGGCCGTACCTGCAGAAAGGCACTGCCGGAAAGCAGTTCTATATTACGGGATCCGGGTTTGAAGCGCCTTGGATATTTTAGCCGGCTACCGGCATAAAGCCGGACAACGGAACTATCCGGCAACATAACCGGCATGCTTTTTACGCCTGCCGGCGTATTGATATCAACCCAGTCTCCCTGTCCATGTCCTATATCTGAAAACCGTATGGCGAGCAGGGAGATGCAGGCGATAAGCGCCGCAGCTACGATTGCGATCCACAGTCTCCTGCGCAATTTTATAGATGCCGTTTTCCTTTCCGGCCACTCGGTCCGCAGCTCTTTTACCCGTTCAGCGATGTTATGTTTGATATCGTCATTGATCTGCGTTTTCTCTTCATCGGAGGTAAAAGTAAGGCCAGGTATCATTTCCGGATCATCGGCCAACCGGTACAAATGTTCCAGTTCTTCCGGCGTACAACTGCCCGCCCGGTATTTTTCCAGGAGCAATTTAAAATGATGTTGATTTGAATGGTTCATTTTTTCGATTTAGTACCAGCTATCCCATGGTAACGATCAGCCTGAATTTTCTACGCCCGTTGCCGGGTTAATACCGGCAAATATTTAAATACAACAAGAACAGATAAAACAATGAATAATGCAATTCCAGGGCCTTTCTTATTTTCTTTAGTGCAGTTGTAATCTGGTTCTTGACAGTCTGCTCGGAGATAGAAAGAGCCGTTGCTATTTCCAGTACCGAAAGTTCCTTTTCCCTGCTCAACAGGTAAATCTCCTTCATCTTTTCCGGTAGCCGTTCAATTTCACCGGCATATAGTTCCTTCAGTTCCTTTACATGCGTAAAATCTTCCGCAGAAGTGGACTGGACAACAGCCTGGCGGCTGATCTTCTTATTGTGTGTCCTGGAAACTTCATTTTTCTTGATATAGTTTAGGGCCCTGTTCCTGACCGCTTTTTTTAAATATCCACCAATCGTCTCTTCGATATTGATTTGCGCTCTCTTGTCCCATAGGTGTACAAAAAGGTCCTGAACGAGGTCTTTTGCTACCTCCCGGTCATAAACAACCCAGTATGCCTGGGTATATGCCTTTTCCCAATATTTGTTATAGATCGTGACAAACGCTTGCGTATCGCCTTCCCTTACCAAAGACCATAACCAGATATCAGGCGTTGCATTCGGGTCATTCCGATTATCAAGTGTCATTACATCAGCCGGATTAATAGGTAAGGGGACAACTGAATGAGGATGAGGTACTACTGCTGATAATTTTCAATTCGTTCGCTTCACCACATTTCAAATAACACAATTCATAAACAAATTAAAGCCAGATAAAAATAACAAGAATCAAGGACAATTTCTCATTGTTTTTTTTGATCGGAAAAGAAAATTGCAGCAGGGTACGGCTTCGATCGGCGCCGATAAAGTAAAACTCGGCTTCTGTATCGGGCCCGCAATCCCTCCTCGTCCTGTCCAGCCCGGTAAATATCCGTGTACCCGGGGTGTCTGCCACGGTAAAATACCCGCTTATATTATTGCAGACGCCATAACCCAATACCCGATCCTCCTGGATGAAAATGCTCATCGAAGCGGTGGCTGACGGGGGGAGCAAGGTATCTTCAAACATAGCTGCTTTCCAGAAAATACCCGATATCTTTTCATATAACCGGTGCAGGTGTTCTTGTGCGCATACACCTGATACAAAGCATGTACTTAGGGCAAAGAGCAGCCCCGGGAAGATCGTTTTCATGTTTACGTTTTTAATGGTGCGTTATTGTTTTTAGATTTATGTGCAGGGTCCAGATCGTTCCGCAACATACGATGCCACAGGCCGGCCGACCCTATGCTGTTTTACCGGATCAGCGTAACAGTTCCGGTGTAGCGTTCTGTATGCCTGTTATTGATTTTCCAGCGCCGGTTTAGATTGCCGGGAGGAAGTATCTGAACAGGATATGTGGATATGTTTTTAAGCGTGGCTTTCTATGATCAAACATAGCATCCTATCGCATCGCTCCGGGAACCGTTCGCAGCCTTACCGGAAACAGGAGCCGCACCGTGTAACAGGACAACAGTCGACATCGGCACAGCCGGGTACGAAGGAGGACAAGGCCCGGCCGCGGCCACCAACTAGGCGCCCGGTGGCACACGCGGCGTTATCAGCTTCAATTCGGTTTTAATGCGGTCCACATCTCTTTTTATGATATCCAATATGGTTTGGAGTCCGTCGTATAACAGGGAGTACGCCTCCTTAAGCCGGGCATTCTCCTCTTCCAGCGCTTTAAACCGGTCGCTTTCAGCAATACTAAAATCATTGCTCAGGGATTTTGAATCCCAGTAAATCTCGAGATCCCGCGAAATATCCGTCCATGACCGGTGCGTTGTTTTATGAATTGCAACCACCGGGTTAAGGTTTCCTTTTGTTGGTTTTGTTTTTTTCATATCGCTGTAAACTTAAATGAAGCTGAAAATCCAGCACGGGAGGGAGGACAATGCAACGCATATGAAGTACTAGACCGGCAAATAAGAAAGCCGGACTATCCAGCCCGGCTTCGGATAAAAACGTAAGTTCACCCGCTGCAATCAAGGGAACGCGGCCATCAGGGCCACAGAACCAAAGATCGTAAAAGCATTGCCCCTTAACGGAGTAAGGTTATATCTCCCTTCCTGCTATAACTCTTTTTACGGCTTCCGCTCTCAAAGTTCAGCTGGTAGGTATAGGTACCCGGGTCTGCGGGTTGGCCCTTAGTGGTTCCATCCCAACTGTTCTTGTGATTTACCGTGCTGTAGACCAGTTCACCCCACCGGTTATAGATCTGCAGGCTATACCTGCTTATGGGACAGCTCCCGTTCACTATAGCTCCGAAAACATCATTGAGGCCATCGTTATTTGGCGAAAAGGCATTGGGCAATAATGGCACACAGTCACAATACAGGTCCAGGCCAATGTGTATCGTATCGCTGCTGCTGCAGGGCGGATCGGTTACCGTAACCCAATAGCGGCCGGTATCCTGCACAGTAAGTACCCGATCACGGCTTCCGGTGCTCCATTCGACCTGTGTACCTGCAGCTACATTAGCTTTAAGCGTGTAAGGGCCCGGTGCACACAGCATCACATCTTGCCCGAGGTTGGCCACCGGCATGGCTTTTTCCCGCACGAAAAAGCTATCGACGCGTGTGTGGCAGCTGCTCTTCTGATATACCCAGTAAATGCCGCTCTTCCCAACTTTGCGGAGGGTGCCGGCACTACCATCATCCCATTTGTACCCGCTATAGCCGGGTAATGCCGCCAGCGAAAGCGGGCTACCGGTACAGAATGTCGTATCGTTCCTGTAATAGAGCGTATCAGGTTTCCTGGCCTCGGCAATACTATTGGGAAAGCTACCGAGGGTATAGGGCTGTTCTCCGGGATTCGCAACGGCTAAAGGAATGGCCGAGTTATTGGGGCTACAAGCCATACCGGCCAGGTTGGGAAATTGTATACAGCCCAGGGAGGCGCCGAAGTACTGCCCGAAATAATAAAGCCTTCCGTTGGGTGCCCTTTTCATCGGCGAGGCTTCCAGCGGCGAAGCGACCTGCATGCCCGATGCCATAATAGCCGCTGCATTATTGCTGGTAATATCGTACTGGTCTATCCTTGTGTTAACCACGCCCATCGTTACCGAGTTGCCATTGGTGTATAGCTTGTTGTTATCCGGGGAGAAGCATACCGAAACGCAGCCCAATGCAGGATCCAGCAGTATGGGGTTGCTGATAACACCTGTAGCCGCATCAAAATCATATATTTCCGCGCCGTCACCGGCAAAGGCAAATTTCTTACCATCGGGTGATATGTCGCAATTGCTGGTGACTGATGTCGATACACCCGGTATGACCGAAATAACGGGATTAGGATTGACCCCGGCAGCATTGATCTCAAAAGCTTTGTAGCGGTTATCTTCCCCTGCACTCCTTAAGGGCATGGTGATCGCCCATACGTTACAATCCGTTCCGGCAACGCCTTGCAGGATCGGGGCAAGATTGGAATCGACAAAGATACCGTTGCGCCCCGCAACTACATCTCCCAGTCCGCCATTAAGGTCCATGTCGACGATACTGTAATACAAGGCGCCGCGGGGCTCTTCATACTCCCCCGTAATCGCAAAAATGTAATACTTACCGGCGCTATCCGGCATCGGAACAATCATGGTATTGACGGGGCAAAGTGCATAAACAGACAAGGGCAGCAAGTCAGTACCATTGGGCATCACCGTGTGGAAGCGGTCCCATACCTTATTGCCGTCTGTATAAAACAGGAGCTGGCCACTAAGATCGCAAACTGAAGCGCTGTTCCATGCCCCGGTCGGAAAGGCTACCGATACAAAAGATAAGGGTCCGGGTACATTAAAATCGAGCCCGTTGTATTGCGAATAGACCCATACATTTTCGCGTTGCGCCCGGGCCGGCAGATACCATAAGCTACAAAAAAGGAGAAGGAGAAAAATTTTACGCATGAAAGATAAGGTGATTTATGGGTTAAACATACAGGCTTACAGCCCTTGTGGAAATCCTTTAATAACAAGCACCGGCTTATGCGCGGGTACCCTTCCCAACAGGAAAGACACCGCGATGCAACGGTACCGATACCGGTATTAAAACAGGTACCGATACAGATAAGCGCCAGCGAAAGCAGAGCAAAATACAGTGCCCTAACTACAAGTAACAGAAGGATTTAAAATCCGTAGCATAGTGATCCCGATCCGCAGGCAAGCAGGACTGATCCGTAAAAACGCCGGCGAAAAAAAGCTGCAACAGTAACGTTATGCTTTTCGGATTTCCCGGCAAGCGTTATGCTTTCGGATATTAACCCGGTTGTATATAACCGCTGCTTCCGGAGGGAGAGATTGTGCCCGGGTCGATGTTAGCAATAAAGCGACCCCGGATAAAATTCGAACGCAGGTAACGGTACAGCGAGCCTACATGTAAAAGCCCCGGGGCGGATAAAACCATATCCGACCGGGGCTTTTATGATAACCCGGAATTATATACTCAGCATCGCTTTGAAGTGTTATGCGCCGTACTGCGGGAACTTTTATCTAAAGTGCGTCATAAATCTCCCATAAGGAGTCAGGCTCGAAACAAGTAATGAAAAAGTATCTGCGAAAGCTCAACCGCAGACATTGAATACAAAGGATAAGATCTTTGATATTCCTTGTATAAAAAAGGCAACGGCAACTTTCAGGGACGGCAACAATTGCCGTTATAAGCGTATGCTCCCTACCGGTCAGCATTTTTATAAAACCTGCTTCAAGTAACCTCAGTTTATTTTTATTATCGGCTGCCCAAAATTTTCCTCTCTTACGTTTATAACGGAAAGTAACAATGCAACTTATTGGAAAATCACTTCTACAGGTTGTGTTTGCTGTGTACGACTCATCTTTTTTAACCAGGTACATACGCTTGTTTTTAAACTTTGTTGCAGTTGGTCGCTCCAGGCGGAACCAATCAAGTTTTTCATTTTGCATAAATTTAGTTTTTCCAGCCATTCCGATTTTAAAGACAAAAAACAAGGCTATCCTTTTTGAGTTACATGTTTTGTACCACACGCACATACATCAGGTATGTCATTCAAAAAAAGGTAACAAAGCCGCAGGCGAATTATTGTTTATTAGCGATTGGGTAACCGGGCTAAAATATGCCCCCCTGTTCTGTAGCGGGATCGGCGTCAGTACGGAGCTAAAACGCGGGAGTCGGATAGCAACAGTCCAGCTGCGCGTATCGCCATAATTATCACCGAAAGCCAGGGCAGAACGGCTCATGCAGCAGATCATATCATGTTGCCATGAATTTATATCCGACACAACACAGCAACCGGCATATGCCTTTTTTTCATTATCCATTGCAGCCACATGCAAAGAGAAGTAATCGATTGCATACTCGATTACCCCAATAGAGGAGTATAAATACACCCTAATTCCAGTAGGTTATAATGATGCAGCAGTCGCCCAAAAAGGCAGATCAACCAACAAGCTGAGGTCCTGTAGATATGCATACGGCACACCCTAAAATTAGGGTGTGGTTATTCATCCTTATTGGCCTGGTAACTCATGCCAATGCTTGCTTTTCTTTGTGCCTGCATTATAACCGTGTATGCTTGAACCAGCGCATAGTATTCTTACGATCTTAAAGCGATTGCCGGGCTTGAGGCCGGATCACGGATAGATCTAATCTTAGAATAAAAACAGCAAACACCTAACAGGTTATTATTTCTCCTTTGCCCCTTTAATCTTCTACTTATGAAGCTTCAAATTTTTGTTTTGATTTTTCTATTTTCCTGGTGTACAAACAATCTTTACGGCCAGATAACGCCGGCCTGCACACCAACATTTACTTCAGGTTGCAACGGCTATCGCATCTACAGCTTTACCTATGCGGGTATTAACAATAGTCCTGCGGCGGCCAACTGCAGTGTGGCTAACTATTTAGGCCAGGTGGCGACCGTGCAACCCGGGGTTGCCACAGCTTATTCCATACAAATGGGCCTTTGGATGAATTACGCTATTTATGCCGACTTTAATAACAATGGTAATTTTAATGATGCTAATGAAATGCTTTATGCTTCCGGGGCCGCTCCTCCATGGAGCGCCAACGGCATGCTCAATGTGAGCGGCAATTTGACCGTTCCCGCGAGCGTACCACCGGGAAGCTATCGATTAAGGGTGCTCGGGGTTTGGGTTGGCCCGGCATTGGGGCCGTCCAGTGCCTGTAATACCTTCAACCTGGCTGGCGGCGGCAATTTCCACGACTATACATTAGTCGTCAATTGCCCTACTTTGCCGCCTGTACCTGCAGTGAACAATAGCAGCCGTTGCGGCCCTGGCACGCTTACATTAAGTTCGACGGGCGTAGCCGGCGCATCAATCAAATGGTACACTGCTCCCGGTGGCGGAACTGCGATAGCGACCGGCGCCAGCTTTACAACACCTTACATAAGTGCGGGCACAACCTATTATGTCACTGCTGCAATAGGCAACTGCGAGAGCAATCCACGTCAACCCGTTACCGCTTCGGTGTTACAATTACCGCCAGTCAATTTAGGAAATGATACTACAATCTGCCCCGGAGTATCTTATATTTTAAGTGCCGCCATGGCAGGCGCCGGCTATGTTTGGAATACCGGCGCAGTTACCTCTTCGATTACAGTGAACTCGGCAGATACTTATTCGGTGCGCTTAACCGATGCAAATGGCTGTGATAACTCCGATACAATCATTATTAAGCCTGCTAGTGTACCGATCCCTAACTTACCGGCAATAACCAACCTATGCAGCGGAAATACCGCCGCTCTCGATGCGGGCAATCCCGGCTTCAGCTACAACTGGTCGACCGGCGCCACATCCCGGATACTTCATGTGACTACCGGAGGCACCTTTGCAGTTGCCATAAAAAGTCAGGACGGCTGTCTGATTAATAGTAGTACTGATGTTATTATCCGTCCGCTTCCGGTTGTTGCTTTAGGTAATGATACCAATATTTGTAAAGGAGATCAGATAACTTTCGACGCGGGAAATCCCGGCTTGAACTACAGTTGGAATACGGGAAATATTTCACAAACAATAAATGTCTCAGATTCCGGCAGGTATACGGTTACGGTCACTACGCCATATGGCTGCGGTAATAGCGACAGTGTACATGTAGCATTTATTCCTGCACCCAGGGTACAAGGGTTTAACTTCATTCCCTTATTTTATGAGGAGATGGGTAAGGTTAAATTCCTGCCCCTTAACCCAACAAATGTGGACCACTATGAGTGGAATTTCGGAGATGGTAGTGCACCGAGCTTCCAGACGCAACCTATTCATACTTATACCGGAAACGGCGATTATAAAGTAACGCTTAAGGTGCTCAATGATTGCAACGATTTCGAAGTCAGCTTATGGATCAATGTTTCAGTTACAGGAATCGAAAATATAAGTAAGTCAATTGCCGATGTCTTATTGTATCCTAACCCTGCAAAGGAACAGACAGTTGTTGAAAGTAAGAATCATGACATTTCAATAGAAAGGATTATAGTTTTTAATACACTGGGAAAAGCGGTTTACGACATGAGCTACAAACCTACGCCAAAGAGTACCATTTCCATAAATCATCTCCCCAATGGCATCTATACGCTTAGCATAATAACAAATAGAGGAATAACAGTAAAAAAACTTAACGTGATGCGATAAACCTGTTTCTTCGCAACATGCAACGCACCGCCCTTCAAACACCACTATCTTTATGTGTTTTGGGCCGTATTATCAATGCCCCTGAAGCAAACAGGGCTTGGCTTTACATAGCAGTAGTATAGGCAATAAATCATTTTACCTATCCTTATCTATTTCCACGTAGAACAGGATATATCCTGCGGCTTACTCAATAAGTTGATAGCCTGATTCGCATATTTTACAGAACACTATTTATCGCAGCTCCTTACAGGTATGTATCAAAATATTCCCGGGTTTGCAAGCGCAAGTGTTACACCAATAACCTCCATTGTATTATGGTAATAGCTATTGTAGACGACCATAGACTGCTGACAGAGGCATTAAGCAATTGCCTCAGGAACAATACAACACTGGTACAGGAGGTTATGGTATACAACAGTCCTAAATCATTTTTGGATTTGCTGACCAAAGGTCTGCAAATCGACATTCTTGTTGCAGACTTAATAATGCCTGAAATACCGGGAATTGAATTAATAACCAGGTGCCTGCAAATGAATGCCGGGTCGCCTGATTTTAAAATTATTGTCATGACCTCGGTAACCAATCCGCAGATGGTAAGACATGTATTAAGTATCGGGGCTAAAGGATTCCTTACGAAAGACATAAGCCTTGAAGAACTCCAGCTGGCATTGGTTGAAGTATACCAGGGTAATCAGTATATCGCAAAAAGCGTCGAAAAAAAACTATTACGCTCATTTATAACAGAAGAGCAGATTAACTTCTATCTAACCCCGAGAGAAACACAGGTGCTGGCCCATTTATGTAAAGCGAAAACGGTAAAAGAAATTGCTTATGAAATGCAGCTAAGCCTCCATACGGTGTTATCCTACCAAAAAAATATCATGCGAAAATTCAAAATGAACCGGACCATCGACCTGGTGGCATTTGCCATAGAACATGGTATTTATTCAGAAACACACAATACATCTCCGGCGAACAGGCACAGGTGAACGCAGCAAACTATTAGAAAAGACATTAAGCTTTACAGACCGGCTACACCCAAACAACGCATTTTGTTCTATCGTAAAAGAGAGGATCACAAATACACTAAAACATGCGAAGAGTGACGGAATCATCCTGCAGGTAATGTTAACATACAAGACCCGCCATTTCCTACAACTACAATCAACACGCCACGGTTAAAGGACCGGCTTCTAAGCCGGTCCACATACATAGAGGGTTCTATAGCCCTTGATAAAGACTTCTTTTATCCGGTATTCTTTCGCCTACTTACCAGTCATGGTAAACTGATTGGTAAGCAGGCCCCGGCAGCTACCGCCATTTTCATCCGTAAATATGATCCGTAACAAGGGCCGGCCGCACTCTCTTACGGGAATAAAATTTAAGCTTAGTCCCCCGCCGATAATATCTGCATATCGCCTGCCGGCTTTAAATACGAATCCCTTTTTTATCTCGCCTACAATAGCGTTAAAAATCAGATGAGCCATCTCCTGTGGAATGGGAAAACAGATTTGCAGGTCAGGGTGCGCAAACGAATCTTCAATTCCATGTGTATGGAAGTTTATCCCGTATGGAAAGTCTTCGTCGTCAAAAACAAAATGAATGTACCATCCGTAACGAAACATCATGACACGGCTCCAATCCCTTAATTTACTTTGACGCGCTTCAAATTCAAGTCCTTTTTTTTCCATAATAGATTTATAAACAGCAGCCGGATAAGAAATTTTCCCCGTTAAATGGTGCTTGCCATTCAGCCAGGCGGCTGAAGGTCCATAGCCTGAAATTGGCATTATACCGGCCAGGAAAATTCACAAGCATCTGCCCGTTATGTAAACAAAGAAAAGAAATGAACGATACGCGTCGTTACACCAATACAGATGATGAAACGCACCCTAAATTTTAGGGAAGCCCAGATTTTTATGATTAAAAATTGCCGGTCTGTAAAGCAACCGGAGCCATTATTTATCAAAGCGATGTCCTGGCGGGATAAGATTTCTGTTGTGATGATGAAACAGGAAAGGAAATGACGATTGCCGACGCATTTTCTTTAGTATAGG
Source organism: Taibaiella chishuiensis (assembly GCF_003014535.1). Lineage (GTDB taxonomy): Bacteria > Bacteroidota > Bacteroidia > Chitinophagales > Chitinophagaceae > Taibaiella > Taibaiella chishuiensis. The sequence continues at coordinate 41,479 of NZ_PYGD01000015.1, forward strand.
TGAGTATTTGCGCTATCCCCAAAATAGGGGGGTATTCTTTCCCCCTTATTCGGGAAATATTTTCATGAACCAATTGCTTCTCTTTGTGACACTGCATTATTCCTGCAGCAACCACGATGACCAACTTTCTGAAAAGCCTTTTTTACCCGGCATCTTCAAGAGATGATACAGCGTTTATTGAACTGGAGATGCTCCTTTCGAAAGTCAGCCGCATGCAACAAAATTGCCGGGCCGACTTATCCTATATTATCAGTACTACCATTGCCGGGTTGCAGGATGCACTCAAGACTCCCAACCGGGAAATCAGCTTCGGCCAGGTACTCGATCATTGTTTTGCTTTAACCAACCAATATCTGCTTTCTGAAGAAGAACGGGAAGAAATGTTGTACCACCTCGAATTAGCCGCTAACATTATCGATTCAAAAACAATCAGGAAAAAGATCCTCGGTTTCTTCTACGAACAATAAAGTCTTCACAATTATCTGTCTTCTTTTAAATAACACCCAATGATTAATATTTACCGTCTATGTAGCATGTTTATGCTGTATGTCCTCACCGGCCATCCATTATCTGTTCAGGCCCAAAGCCCGGGCGGCGTGGCACAAGGTCTTACTGCCTGGTTCAAAGCCGATGCCGGCCTGACCCTGGCCGGCACCGCAGTTACCGCCTGGGCCAACCAGGCTGCCAATCCCAACCTGGCCAACGTAACCCAGAACGGCGGCGCCTCTGCTTTAACAGACAATATGCCGCTCCCATTTAACTTTAACCCCTATATCCAATTCAATAACGGATGCCTTAGTAAAGAGGTGTTGCCCGGGTTCGAATCGGTAATAAAATCCGATGCAGGTTCTATGTCGGGTATCGGAACAGGCTCCGACCAATTAGCTACCATAACGGCTAATTTTACAAATTCTCCCTGCAGCGCGAATAGATGCTGTAGCGGTATGCGGACTAATAGTTCTCAATTCGGGAATACAGGCGTTAACTGGTCGACCGGAGTGCCGGCCAATACAGGAAGCGCCAATTTATGGGGGCTGCGGGCCAGCACTGCAGGCATCATACAGCAGGAGAACACATTCAACGGCTTTAGGAAAACCGGTAGCTGCGGGACCCGAGGAAATGGTGCCTACCGCTTTGCAATAGGATCGTTTATCGGGTATTACTATGGCAATGGGCGTATCGCAGAAGTGGTCTGCCATAACCGGCAGTTAACTGCCGGTGAATTTAACCGCCTGGAAAGTTACCTGGCAGCCAAATACGGCGTTACGCTGGGCAATAATACGGAGCCGCGTAGCTACTATGCCTCCAACAACACCATAATCTGGACCGGAAGTAATACCCATCAGAACAGGGTTACCGTGATAGGCCGGGATGACACCTCCGGTCTCATACAAAAGCAGTCCAGGTCGGTACACGATGGTGCACTGGTAGCCATGTATCAGGATAATACTTACAACGGAGCTTTTCCTCCTATGAATGTAAATAACGCTACTATTTTCCAAAGAGATACTTCTTTCCTCACGTTTGGAGACAATGCAGCCGACACGACGCTCTCCTTATGCGGTCCGGACGACAGATGGGTTCGTATGCCCCGTACATGGAAGGTACAACTTACAGGTATCGCCGGAAAAACGACGTTGGCGCTTCAGCAGGCCGATGTGTCGCCGCAGATCGGCGCCCTGCTTGTGTCTTCAGACCCGGCATTCACAACGGGAGTTACCCTTATCCCCCTGCAGAGTAATGGTACCGAACTTTACGCATCCCATCAGTTTGCCCAGGGTCAGTACTTCAGTTTCGGCACCTTACCTATGACCATCAATGCCGTAACCGGTAACCCCGTATGCGACGGACAAAATAACGGCGCCATTGTATTGCACCCCACCGGCGGCGCACCACCGGCCACCTACAACTGGCATACCACACCGGCGCAAAGTACACGCGACCTTACCGGCCTCCCCGCCGGCGCCTATACGGTAACGGTAACCCATGGCAACGGATGTACTTTCGACACAACCATTATGGTAAAAGCCAACCCTGCACTTTGGGCCGGCATTGCCGGTATGGACGATGCCATATGTACCAGTGAAAACGGCCAGGTAATTGCGAAAGGTATCGGTGGCACTTCCCCCTGGACCTACAGCATTAACGGCAGTCCTTACGGAGCCGATGCAACTTTCCGTAGTCTGCCTCCCGGTATCTACCTGGTTTCCGTAAAAGATCAATATGGTTGCGAAGCTGACACAGCAGTAGATCTGAAGCGCGAGGAGTATATGCTGCAGATCGCCGCCGATGTTCAAAACGCATGGTGCGATGGTGGCGGTAAAGGCGGGCATATCAAACTGGAAGTAAGAACCGGGCTTGTTCCGTATCGTTATGACTGGAAAGAGTTCCCTTCAGTAAACGAACCTAAGATCAATAATCTCCCGAAAGGAAATTATACCGCCACCGTGACAGATCAATACGGTTGTACCGGTAATATAACACTGGCTATTGAAGAAAATCCTTGTTGTTACGTTGGCATACCCAATGCATTTTCACCGAATAATGACGGCACCAATGACCAGTTCGTACCGGTTTTCAGCAGCCCGGTATCCGGGTATATCCTGTCGGTGTTTAACCGGTGGGGTGAACGGATATTTTATACCATAACGCCCGGTCGCGGGTGGGATGGGACCAGGAATGGTAAGGCTGTGGATGCCGGCACTTATTATTACGACATTACCTACGTATGTGAATTTGAAAAAAAACAGGTGAACCGCAAAAGCGACTTGCTCCTGGTACGCTAGGGTTGAAACCTGCTGGGTTTATTTTGCAAATACCTTCCCTGTACCGGTATAGCATGGGTACAGGGAAGGCGCCATGGTTTTTAATCAGTTTGCATAACCGTGTTATGCCTGCTTATCATCCCGGTTAAACGCTTCCATTTCCTGGTAGAACTTCATGGCTTGCATTACTGATTTACCACCGGAACCCGCAATCATATTCCTGAACCACTTTTTGTCTAAGTTTTCCGGTTTCTGGTTTTTGTACAACCAATAGCTGAAATATATAAAAGCGCTGGTCAGTACCACCTGAAAAATGAGGTATCCGGACCCGGCTTCCCGTGGAAACCATTTATCGGACAAATAGAACGTGGTATAAAAAGGGAACTGCAAACACATCGTTTTAACGTGGCTGATTATGGATAATTGCAGTCGTGATAACTGTTGCTGAATCTCCATGATGCTGCCATTATAATTGATATGGTTAGTCCAAACCAGATGTTTAACGTAGTCTGCAAAGCCTTTTATATTAACTAAAGCGATTACCGAAATGGAAACAATAAAATAATTCCAGGCAGAGGAATAGTTGGACAGGGCATAAACCAATGCGTAACTTAAAAGAAGCAGATAAAATACGAAAGCAATAATGCCCGCTGTTTTTAGTTGTATCAATGATTTCAAAGAAGTCCTGGCTTTGTCATTAATAACTTCTTTTAACAGGAACTCATTAATGGCTAATGTCTTTTCGATTTTGGCATTTTGTTGTTTCCAGATATCAATCCATTCTGTATTTTCCATCTTATTGATTTCTAATTTGAGTAAATTTTTGTTTGAAGCTATTTTTGATGCGGTTTATTTTGGTGGCCACATTGGTTTCCGAAATACCTATAATTTGCGAAATTTGCTTGTGGCTCTTTTCTTCCAGGTAAAGCAGCATCAATGCTTTATCCAAATCTTTTAATTGCGCAATCATCTGTTGCAAAATACCCAGGTCCGTTTCCTGATCATCAAAACCATCATGGTCTGTGAAGTTGATAATTCCGTCTGTTAAGGGATTTGCTATTTTCTTTCTGCTATGCTCTTTCCGGTAAAATGATATCGCAACATTCAATGAAATCCGGTACATCCAGGTTGAATGTTTGAAATTGTCGTCATAGTCATCAAAGGATTTCCATAATTGAACAATAATTTCCTGGACGAGGTCTTTTCTGTCTTCAACACTTTTACAATACGCGTTTGCTATTTTGTAAAGGATACCCTTATTAGCCTGAATAACCGAGAGAAATATACCGGATTGATCAATTTTGTCCATTCTTGTTAGCTATCAGTGTGTGAACAGGGTAGTTGATTTTTTGCTTCTTTCTTATTTGATTTTTTACACTTTGATTAGCATAAGTATTGTCGTGGCTTCGTGTAGTTATCATTGCAATAGCCAATATTCCGTTTTCTCCATTTCCAGTTCGGTTAAATAATTAGCTGCTCAACCTGCTATTTCTTAATTATTCGCACCAAGGATCAAAATATCACAGTCTGTAAAATATTTTTTTTTCAGACTACCGTACTGGTGTTTGCCAGTCAAGCACAGTGCTTGCACATAACCATGAATATACGAAATGCGTCCTCGTAAAGCCGTACGATCCTAGCCCACCGCTACGACCCGTTATCATCCCGCCCAATCTTCCCGGTCGAGGCTGCGGTACTGGATCGCTTCGGCCACATGCTCCGGCAGTATCGCTGCACAGGCGGCCAGGTCGGCGATGGTACGCGCTACTTTTAAAATGCGGTCGTAAGCGCGTGCCGACAGGTTGAGCCGCTCCATAGCCTTACGCAACAAAGCTGCACCCGTGGGATCCAATACACAAACTTTTTTGAGCAGCCGGCTGCCCATCATGGCATTACAATATACCCCGGTCTCGCCTGTAAACCGCGTGATCTGCAGGCCGCGTGCAGCAATCACCCGGTCCCGGATAACCGCGCTGGGGCAGGAGGAAGCGCCGGAAGCATTCCGGGTAAACAACGCAGGTAACGAACCGCTCGATTCGTTTGATAGATGAGCGGTTGGCTCCTGATCAACTTTAAAATTAGTGTTTTTATCTACTTTTAAACACTACGGTTTTAAGGGAAGCTTACACTGCATCGGGCTTATGCAATACACCATTACCGGGGTTCCTGGTGGTATCAGGCATAACGTAAAAAATCGGCACCGAGCATGTCCTGTATCTGCGATAGGGGTATTGGTCCCCACTGTGGGTCGAAGGTATATTTGGGACTGGTGTTATGATCGTGCAGGAGGGAAACAAAACCGTTTGTATAATCATGGGCGACGATCTTTGACCCGGCCGACCATATGAAATGATTATCCTCACCGATATGTTTATCCGGGAACGGATGCCGCTCCCACACCTTTTTCCGATAAGCCATGGTAGCCCCGGCGACCCAGGGCTTATGATTGTAACCATACTTGTAACGCCAGGCCAGCTGCTGTTCCGGCTTATAGAAGCAAAGCTCGTTCAGGCCGCAGATATCAGCCTCCTGCTCCTGCAACACCTGCACCTGCCTGCTGATCCAACCAGGTGCATACCAATCGTCATCATCCAGGTGAATGATGATATCGCCTGTTGCCTGCGCGCAGGCATAGTTGCGTTTGGCGCCCAGGGATGAGAAAGGCCCCAGCCCGTAACGATATTGAATGGGTGCGGTTTCGGGCCATAGCTCCGGCATAGGTGCCGGGCTATCGTCAAGTAACAACAGTTCTGCGCCAGGATAATCCTGGCGCAGAAAGTATAAAACAGCCGAGGGCATAAACCGGCGCCTCGAAGCGGTTGTCGGCATAATACAGGTAACGCTCTCCATATGGCTAAGGCTTCATTGCGCTCAGGTATTCGGCTCCTTATTTTCCAGCATGTCGAACTGGAATTTAATACCAGCCTCTCCCCTGCCCGTCTGCTTCTTACGGCCCAGCCATACATAGGTCTTGCCGTCATACCAGCGTGTGCGCTGGAAAGAAGTGCTGACTACAAAGCCCGATTTGCTCACTTCTTCCTGGTTCAGGAAATAGGGCTGCGGTACCGTTTCATCCAGGCCTGCACGCAGAATATTGGTACGGGGCTGGATCGGGGTCTGCTGGTACTCATCGTTGATATAACGCAACAGCCTGGCCCTTTGTATCTGCCGCGAGCGGTAGTTGGCAGAGGGATTGCTGTTGACCGCTGCAATAAAGGGTATCCAGTTCTCGGGCACGGCATTCTGCAGCTTATAGCGCAGGGCGGCATTATTGGGCTCATAGCCGGCTGTGGTAACCGGTGCATAGGTCTGTTCCAGGAAGTCCATCAGATCGCCTGCGGCATCTTTCCCGTTCACCCCACCGAAGAGGTCATTGGGCACAACATCTTCGACGCCCCACACCATATTGGCCATTTCGTCGCGCAGGAACAATACCTTTTCAATCGGTGCGCTTTCCACCTTGTTGATGAGTGCGGGCATCATCAACAGCTTATTGAGGCTGTTCTGGTGGGCTGGCTGGCCTTTTTTATTGACCTGGTACATGTCCCACTTCTGCCAGCTGTAATCGGCGCCGGTACCTGCCCGCTGGATCACAAACTGCTGATCGAATACATCGGTCACCACCAGGCCTTTCACCTCCGTGATGGTGCTGTTCTGCACGGGATGGGGGATGATGAACCAATCATTGCTATAGATAAGACCAAACTCCATCAGGATCAATTTGGAAATATCCTGCTTCTGGGCCAACATTTTGGCAATATCGATATTCCGGTCTTCAAATTCCCACCAACGGCCTTTTGGCATACCTTTCCATTCGATATGATGCGGCAGGTACGATACCACCACCGACGGATCGATCACGTTATTGCTGATCGAATTGGCCGGTGTTTCCGTCAGTCTCGTATTTACATTGGCATTCAGGTCTACGGAATACCAATCGAGATCGCCGAGGGTATATTTATCTGCATCCAGTACCATCTGCTGCGCACCATTGGCGGTGGTCAAGGGTGCAGAAACACTGAATTTATATTCGAGCTGATCTTTGGACCAGGATTTTTCACTAGCCGCCTGGGGCAGATAATAGGTATTATTCAACCACACGAAGAAGTCGGCCTGAGCATTATCGATGGCCGCCTGATCGGCAGGATTAAGGCCCGGTACATCATGCGCATTATTGCCGGCGTTCAGGTAAGCCAGGAAAGCGCCGCCGTTCATGATCCTTCTCCTGGCTGCTTTGCGGGCCTGCATGGAATCCCGGTTGCTTTGTACCTGGAGGTCCGTCTCTGCAGTACCTGTAGGCACTTCGATCTGGAACTCTCCGACGAAATGGCTGTAGCTCGCCGCCACATTCCTTTTCCTCAGTATTTTATACCATTGAAGGCCTATTTCCAGTTGCATGCCAAGGTCCAGGAACAAAGGCAGCCGTTCTACCTTGGCTTCCAGTGGCACATCGGGATTGAAAGCTTCTACCGGTCCGTTGCCACCCCGGTAACGGTTGATATGGGTCGATTGTGTCTCGATCTTTGCTTTGACCAGGGTCCCGGCATCTTCGCCGTTAAACTCACCCACCCGCCACTGCTGGGTAAGCATCCAGAGCGCGTCGTGTACATTGGCACTGATCGTTGGCGCTACGTCGTTGACCCGTAGCGCAGGTTCGTAACGCACCTGAAAAGTGATATCAGGCCGTACGGTATTAATATGAAGATTCTGCGGCATAGATTAAGGGTTTAAGCTAAGGTCAGCGGCGGTAAAGCCAATGGTTGTATATTGATTTGTTACCGGTACCATGAAGGTGGGCGTTAAATGCCCCACCGGCGTCTGTGCGATCTGCTCATAAGTGACGGCCCGTACCTTAGCCAGATCGAGCGTTTCGTTGAGCATATCCAGCATATCGTTCCACTGCCAGTAGCCCGTTATCCTGGGCGTCAGTCCCAGCAGCAGGCATTGTGGAGGCTTGGCATTGGGCTGGTTGGCCTGGAAAGCAATGCCCGTAGTCTCCTGCTTATTGGGCAGTACATCTATCCATTCATCTACCAGGATACCGACCTGCCAGCCGGTGATATCGTAATCTTCGGGAGCGCCTGCAGGCAGGGAAACGCCGAAGGAAACCCGCCCTTCCATTAAAGCATCGGCCGGGGTGTTCACAGAAGCGCCGAGCCATCTCTCTTTATTGCTCATGCTGTCATAAGGCGTTTGCAGTGGCACCAATATCCTGTCGCCGGTGAAAGCGTCCAGGTTAATGCCGGAAGCCAATACGGAAAGTAATTCATAGCTGGCCGCATTTTTCTTGACCTTGGCAATCCCGGAAACCCATTCATCCAGCAGGTAGGCATTGGTCGGATGATCATTCAGCAACGTGCCGAAGTTGCCCTGCAGCAAAGTATTGAACAGGCTGCTTTCCTGCGTGCGCAGCTTAAACAGCGGCAGCGCAACAAAGGATCGGCCAAACAGGAGCTTCAGCCCTTCCTGGCATTTATCCAGGAACGCGTCGGCTTCGGTTGTCGGTACGACCGTTGCAGCTGGCAGCAATATATCGTACTGCTGTATCCTCTTTTGTGCCTCTGTTATCACAGAAGCAGCTGCTGTTTTCAGGGCATTAAAATCGTCCTGTGTTATATCGGGATAAAACTCGTATACCGTTTGTTCCAGGCCGAAGAAACTGAGATCGAACAGCGCCGTCTTCAGGTCTGCCATGGCTGCAGTTTGTGTAGCAGCAGTAAGCGCATTGTTTTTGGTAACCAAGGTAGCTGTTTTTGTGTTCAGGGTCGACCTGGCCGCAGCCGCCCTTCCGTAAATACCGTTCAGGTCAAATATATTTGTTTCTGCCGTAGCTTCAGTAGGTGCTATATAATCTGTTGTCTTCAGGCTGCGGCAAGAAGTAATGAGGTCGCGGGTATATTTTAGTACCGGCAATATCTCTTCGAAAGATAAAACCGTTACAGGACCTGACGGATTCAACTGAAAAGCGATGGTAATTGTTTCACCGCGGCCTACGGCATAATTCTGCCTGATCCAGCGTCGGATCCTGGACGCCAGCTCCGAACTATCGTTGGCCAGCTCATCGTTTGCAATAAATACCAGGTCGATCGGCTGGATCTGCAGTTGTGCCATATTGATCGTTACCGGTGCAAGTAGGGTCGTTGAGCTGGTTACTGTACAGCAGATCGCAGCCGGATCGCCGAGCAACTGGCCGATCCACCGGTTCAGGTAAGGCTCTGCCAGTGCGCGGGGTGTTGCCGGAAGTGCGGTAGTGTTCCAGCCATCGGCCCTGTTAGTATTGTTCTCCAGGTGCAGCGTGAATTTCTGGTTCACGCCGGTACCAGTTTTGGGTGTATCGAGCATATCGACTTCCGGAATATTATTGCCCTTGGATACGGCTTCTGCCACAGCGCCCGATTTGGCCTGGTTGCCCTGTACCATCTGGAATACCCCTTCGGCGGTAGTCAGATCGCCTACGGCATCGAGCACATTCATGATCCAGTCGATGCTGCCGGCTATACCCGTACGGACATCGGCAGGAACGCCAGTAATACCGGCAGTACTGAGCAGGGTCGCCACGTTATTGGCCGCAGTTTTATAGGCATTGATCAGCCGCTGGCCGTCCAGCACATTGACCGCCTGTACCGGCGTTGCGGTACCGCTTGAATTATATTGCGTAATCGTATTCTGAAGGGGAAAAGCAACACGCAGCTCATCCACATAGGGGTCGATAATACTGGTAGTATAAGTTTGGCCTTCGTACATGTGCCTTTCAAATTCATAGCCGAGCAAAACAGGAAGCTGTTGCCCGTTGCGGATACCTTCCAGCATATCGATAGCACTTCGTACCCGCTCGGAAGAAATATTTACGGAAAGGGGGGAATCTGAGCTGCTGCTGGCCCGGGTGCTGTAACCGCTGCGGAGCACTGCCGCCGCGGCTGCCTGGTTAATCGATGGGGCATGGATATACCCTTGATTGGGCACATCGTACTCCATGGGCCCGGTAAAGTTAGCGGTAGGCGGCGGGGCCGGGGTCCTGGAAGTCCGCTTCCTGATATTTTCGAGCCAGCCATAGCTGCCCAGGTAAATGCCCATATTGCGGGCGCTGCTGCCATCGGTAATGCCGCGCAGGTTGTTGAGGCGTTGGTTGACCAATGCCAGGCGCCAGGTATCCAGCCGGAAAGCAGTAGCGTCCATAACCTCGGTCGTAAGCAATTCCAGGCTGCGTATGGAATTCCGGGATAGTGCGCGAAGACTGTCCTTAGCTTTAAACAGGTTGACGGCTTCCACGCGGTCACGGGCCTGGTCGGTATCGAGGAACTCGGCTACAGTGCGGAAATTCTCAAACGGACGATCCATGATCAGCCAGCGGCTGGTGCCGGCCGACAGCGGCATCGCATTACCCGGAGGCGAAGCTTCTCCCTGCTGCATGCCCTGGGGAGGTGAGCCACCATTGATAATGTTGACCAGCTCCGGATCCAACCGCTGATCATCCGGGAGCCGCAATAACTTGCAAGCCGCATCGAAATATTCCAGCATCAGGGAGTGCCGTGAAAATTTAAAGAGCAGGTTATCGCCGTATTCCACCTCGGGAATGCCCATAGCTTCGTAATTATTGTCCCGGAGCTGTACCCAGCTGGCTTCCGGTAGCAGGGCGAGGTAATTCATATCTCCTGGTAACGGTTCATCCTTGTCCAGCCCTTCTCCCCCTATGATTGTATTTTGTAAGCTGGAGTGCTGCTCCAGGAAATTCATGCCAGCGATCCTGGGACGCGGATTCAACGGCAGACCCGTACCTGCTTCCAGGTTGTTCATCTGGTCCAGTTGCTGATTGTACCACCTGAATGGAAGGTCCCCGTCTTGTTCGCCGGCACTGTACGCCAGGTTGTTCCAGATATACCCCGATCCGAAGCCGAGGCGCTGCACACGATCCAGGGACACCGGGCTTTGTGCCAGCACGTCCAGGATTACCTGGCTATCATTCCGGCTCGCCTTGCCGGCCAGCCCATGCAGTCCGCCGGCCACGGCTGCTTCTGCCCATTTTACATTAAGCGTGCTCGTGATGTTATGGAGGTTACCATAAAGACCGGCCCTCGGGTCGGTACTCCAGTTCATCCTGGAATAAACACTTGCCGGCAATATGCCGTAAGGCTGTAAACCCGAACGTATACTGGGAATCGCTCCCCTGCTGCGTACATAGTCAGTGAAGAAATCACGCAGCTGATCGGCAGACTTGCTGCTCACCAAAGGTGTTAGCATATTGGTGACGTAATAGCCCATGGCACTTTGCCAGAGTGCATGGTTGATGTTCATCGAATCGCGGATATCAAACCCGTTACTATGAAAAATATGGTACAGCACATCGAAATCTATTCCCAATGCTTCGCAAAGGAACTGGCCATCGGTTTTAGAAGCATTGAAGCTAACCGGGGCAAACAGGTTCGCTTCGCGTTCGATCGCATAAGTAACGGGATTACCGAAGTCGACCGAGCTGTAGCCGGAATATTCCTTATCGGTATTGTTGGTGCTGGTGCCTTGCTTCAGCAGGCTGAAGCCATCGGTATAGTGATGGTTGATGAACAGCTCCTGCAATCTGGCCTGGCTGGCTTCCTTCGTCAGGCTGGTCTTCACACCCAGCGCCACAATGCGGTCGAAGCCACCATTGTAAGCTGCCTGGCTGATGGGGATCTTTACGCCCAGGCCTTTTGCTATAGCCGCATCAAAGTGGATCATCCAGTCTACATCGGCAGCCGGATCAGTAACGATCTCGCCGCTTTGCTGGTCAAAGCTGGCTAGTGCATTGTTACTGCTCGGATCATAGCCCAATTTTATTTCATCGGGTATGTTATTGGTTTGCTTCGAAAAGGAAGGGCTGGAGTGATTGCTGCTGGTATAACAATTGATCACAAAAGCATCCGGCAGCATCCTGGTAAAAGGCTGCTGGGTCCAGGCATCCGATTTTGGCGTCAGCGCCGGAAAAACAAGCGATGCGCCATTGGGATTAGAGGCCAGATTGGTCGGAGTGGTCTGCAGGGAAACCCAGGCTGCTCTTTGTGCGCCATAGCTGCGGCACAGGAGATCCCATGCCTGTACCTTCGCCACTGGGTCAGTCGTATCGACTGTAGTAACCCAGTACGCCTTGCCTTGGTCGATCTCGTCCTGAGTCAGCAATTGCTCATGTGTGTATACCGCGATGTCGTCCGGAAAAATGCGTACCCAGAGTTCATAGGAGCTGTTGATCTGCCGGAAGGTCGTTTCCAGCCTTACAGGGAAAAACAAAACAGGTGTTTTGTCTTCCATCTGGCTCACGGCATACTGTTGTGTATTGAAAATGGATTGAAAGTCCTTGATCAGTGAAGCTTCCTTGCTTACCAGCGAATTATAGGTAGCCGTCTGCTTCTTGAATTCAGTCGTATATTTATTGATTGAAGCCACATAAGCATCCGTAGGTAAATTATGCTGCGCCGCATAGTCCAGGCCATACTGTGCTACTTTCATCCCTTCCCGCTGCAGGGATACATTAAAGGAAGCTGCTATTTTATCTTTCCTGACGTTGGTAATGTTGCTGACCATCGCCTGGAATCTTTCGTCGGGTTTATTCTCTGCCATAACCGGGGTTTTGTGTTGATAATAGAATGGTTTTTAAATTCAGTTCCGGAACGTCAGACAATCAGCTCCTTCGCATGTACATCCAGCTTCACCGGCAATTGCAGCAAAGCATAGGCAAGCCCGGCCGAGTTCCGACCCCAGCGCACTCCGTCGGGATAGGACGCAGATGCCACATTGAGATACAGCTCGTATGCAGGATCGATATATCCTGCATAGGCCGGATTACTTTTGATATGTCCCCAGTTCAGATCATTCCAGCTACCCGAAGCAATGGAATTGGTATAGTTGACCCCGTCCGTTACTTCATCGGCGCCAAACTTCAGGGCTCCTGCCTGCTCTTCGAAAACAAAGAAATAGCCGGGGTGCAGATCATCCGTGATCGCTCCTTTTGCTGTTGTGGCGTCGATCGGAAAACCCAGGAAGTAAACATCCGGGTAGACCTGCGCCGAAAATACAGGGTACAACGGCGGCGCACTGCCGTCGATGATGCGGGGTTGTCCGAGCAGGGGCTGCGGCGGTGTCGCCGTATTGTATTGCCACTTTGCCTTCTGCATATAGATCTTCACCCCGGGATACCTGCGGAACAGCTCACCCCTGATGGTAAGGATCAGCATAGACACACCAGACCCCAGTGCATTCAGCCGCGGACTGTTGTTACCCAATTTGGTAAGTGGGCCATAATGCAGGTAGCTGTTACGCCATTTGTGTATCGGGTATATGTCTTTATAGTTATCCAGGCTGGTCGATGTCGACGGCACCGAAGAGAGCGAGCCCGAGTATCCCCAGAAGAACTGAAAACAAGTGCCACGCTGGTCTGTGGGATAACCTCTCCAGAGCAACTCCCGGGCCATTTCATAGTTGAGACCCAGCATATAGGCTTCGATATACTTCTGGTCCATTTCCAGCAGGCTTATCGTATTGTCTGCAATGGTCTTTAATCCGGGCATCAGCCATTCCGTCGATAATTCTGCCAGGGCCTGGTACATAGGCAGGTCTATACGTGGTGCGGCAAGCACGGTATCGATGCTGGGTACTGCAGTATACACCGAGCTGTTGGGGTCAAACAGCTTCACTTGTTTCTGCGCCAGCTCAAACAAGGCATTCTGCGGGTTGATGGAAGTGGAGACCGTATTGGCCGAGCTGCTCATGTTCAGGCTGGGACCTGTCGAATAGGTATACGGCGCCAAGGTGCTGATCGTAGCATTGAGCGGAATGACAGAAGAAACGAGCGCAGCGGCCGCCGGGCTGGGAGGACCAAATACCGGCGCACCAAAGGATATGCCCGGAGCGGTTATCGCAAAGTTGGCTATCGGAGGCAGGCCTGCGGTATATCCTGGTGTCAGCTGTCCTGGTGCCAGGATCGAATACGAGATCATTCCTCCCGGGGCCGTATAGGGCGGGGCGATGACGGCTGCTCCCGAATTGACATCCTGGATCAATGTTGCAGCATTGATAGTAATGCCGGAACCCGACATGCCACGGGAGAAAGCGCTGCCCGGGTTGGTGATGCGCCGGAAAGCGCCGGAAAACATGGAGTTGGGAATAGCGCTGTCGGCAACTTCTTTATAGATAGTCTGCACGGGCGCTTTGATCTTGGTATGCACCGCCGAAGACAGGGTCAGCAGTACTTCGTTCCCCAGGGGGCGGATATGCTTGGTATGCAGTGTAAGGCTCGCCTGCAGCGCCAGTTGCATCTGGCGCAGCTTTCTGTTGGCTTCAAGCACCTCGCCGATCTGGCTCCAGGCAATAGACATATACTTATCCTGGTTTTTTCGCACAACCTCGGCGCCCGCGCCCGCAAAGGTCCTGAACCGGGGATCGAGGTTCGCGGTATTGATCCAGTTGGTAGTAGCCGGGTTAAGATCGCCCGAAATAGTATTCACCTGCGCATGCCATCTTCCGTATATCGGCGGGCCGATAACCGGATCGGGGCTTCCGGCCTGGGCCGCCGCAGGAGCATTCAGGATATCTTTCAGTTTCGACGAGAAATTATTGACCGGCGCCCAGCTATCGGGTGTTTGCCCTACCGGATGCAGTACACCTTGTAATCCTATTGTATCAACAGGAGCGGTAAGATCCAGCACCGGATTGCCCGGCAGCTGCAGGTCGATTGCCCTTTTGCCTACTTCGTTGCCCATTGCCGTAGGTTTCAGTTTGCGGACCAGGGATTCGAAATCGCCGGATACGCCGGTCTTGAAGAACCACTGGTGATATACCGGGAATTGTTTCTGGATCGTATTGCCGTGCCATGCCGGCTCTAACGGATCGTCTGTAGCGCCGATGCTGATACCCAGGCCGGCTTTTCTGCCCAGCTCGAAGGTCGGAACCAGGAAAGCATAGTAGCTGGTGTTGGGCTCCAGGCGTCTGGGGCAAAGGATGCGGGCAACCGCGCAATCAGGATTATCCTTCAGTTTTTGCTGCAGGCTATTGATCCCCGAAGCCAGGTCGGTAGCTTTAATGTTGTTGGTCGCCGGATCGTTGGTACTGGTACCCAGGTCGCCGTTGACGTGCACATGCGCCCAGGCCCAGGTCTTATGCTCATCCGGAAAGGCGCCGTTATTGGTTGCTGCCGTGACATTGATCGATGGCAGGATACCATTGAAGGCAAGGTTTTCAAATTCATTTTCCTTCAGCACGACAAGGCTGATCCAGGGCCTTAACCGGTAGCGGTTATCATTGGTGTTTTCGAGGTTGGCCCTGGCCGGCGTGTAGCGCCAGGGAAAATCCTCGTCGTAGAACTCGATATAAGGGAGATAATTCGGTTCGAAGTTCGTGGTCCAGTTAGTAGGGAATACTTTCACGATCTCGCTGCTGTTGATCCCGATAATATCGCCGGGCCCTTTCAGCATTACCTGCTGGGTAAGCGGTACCGTAGTATCGCCGCCGCTTACGGCAGTTTGCAGCAGGGAAATATTCAGCGGCAACTTGGCCCGTTCGCTCAGCGAAGAAGGGGAATTGCTGCTATAGTTGTCCGGGTTGCTGATCACATCAGCAAGGCCCTGGCGCAGATGGGGCAAAAAAGAATAGTAGGCGCTCATAATTTAAAGTTCAAATGAGTTAACGACCATAAAATTGGCATAGTTCGGGTCCAACCGAAGCGTATCCATATATACAGCAGCTTCGGTATAGCTGTTAAACGTAAGGGAGCCGATCGCATTCAAAGTGTTCTTATCGGCCAGCTGAAAGGCGCCCTCCTGTACATTCAGCTTCTTCGGGCCGCCCAGCGGCGTTCTTGAAGTGGAGGCAGCCAATGGCGAACGGGTAATATAAGAATCCATAACATGCAGCTGGAATTCGGCGAGACTGAGCTGGTAAGGCAGGGTGAGCTTTTTCCGCTGCCGCTGATCGATAATGATTTCATCGTATTCGATCGAACGGTGTACAAAATAATCTGAGGATATCCGGTCCGGGTTGCCCAACGCAAAGCCGCTGGTATATTTTTCATAGCTATCCCGCGACAGCTTCTGATCGTCGGTAAGATAAAAGAAGGAGTTGGGCGCAAAATAATCCTGGACAGGTTGGTTGGTAAGCGCTACCGCCGGAGATCCTACCGTAACGCCACTGATGCGGAACTGGTTGAAATCGCTGATCGCGGAAGTACCGAACCTGGCCAGCTTAATGCCCATAGGCGCTACCTTCTGACTCAGCTGCAGGCTTCCAAAAGGATCAATCACCAGGTTGGTACCAGTCGAATTGGTGATGTCGCGGAAAGCGACAACCTGGTGACTTTTATCGGGTCCGATCACCTGCCAGTTGTCCTTGTTGAGCAAGGCATTGTGCACCTGCTGCGCAATGGCCGCCGGAGCAATAGTTTCCTGCTTTCCTTGTCCGAAGGTTTTATCGAAGGAAACGTTGACCCTGACAAACAGGATCTTGAAGCTACCCTTGCCTTGTACCCTCCAGGGATGAGGCCCTTCAACAGTCAGGTCGATATAGATTGAAAGAATACAGCTGCTTCCTTTCCGGATCTCGAACATAACGCCCATATTGGCGATGAAATGGAAGGGAGAGAACTGGATCAGGATATCGAACCACAAAGCGCCTACGGCTTCGATCTTCCAGGCTTTAGCACGTGCATCTACCCTTGCGCCGAACTGTACCGAATTGGAAGTAATGGCAAAATAAGTTTCCACCTTAATGTTCAGGTTGCTCGAGCTGGCCAGAATGATAGACAGCCGCTGCATCTGCGGCAGGTTCATAGGCGGCGGCGTGAACTTGGGGTGGAACCCGCCTACCGACAGCAAGAAATTGGGCTTATCGCCCCAATACAGGCGCAATGCCATATCCCCCAACAGCGCAAAGGTCAGAATAGAGGAATCGTAAAGAGAAGCATCGAAAGAAAGCTGTTTCTTGTCAAAGTCGATGATGCCTACAAAATTGACCTGTATCGCCAGTATCTTACTTTCTTTGGTCGGCAGTATCGCTTTGATCACACCAACAATAGCCAGCAGCACCGGGCTGGGCAGCTCGATAATGATACCCAGCTCGATAGTGATCAGGGTGGGTGTACCCCAACCCAGCTTGGCCATAGGACCGATGAGGAAGCGATCCTTCTTTACAGGAAATACCTGGCCCAGATTGCTGATGATGGCATTGGCATTCTTCACGATATCTGTGGGGAACAGGATGCTGTCCAGCGTACTGTCCTTTACACCCGAGCGTAGCCTGTCCGTATTGATCGTACGGTTAAGTCCCAGCAGGCCGCCTACCCCGTTCAGGGTAAAGCCCATGCCGAGCTGAATGGGCGTAAATTCTGCAGTAATGATGATGAGCAATGAAAAACCATCGCTGCCATCGGGCATCTTCGTCGTCAGGATACCAATAGCTGCCAGCGAGATCTTGGAGAATTTAAGCTCGAGGCCTCCTGTATAGGTATAGGTATCTTCGTTATAGTTCAGGAAGCCGCCGCCGGTAACAGACGACGCATTGATGGCTATAGCTACGCCCGAGGGGAACTTAAAGGCGATCTTAGCATTGGCCAGCCCCAGGCTGCCATCGTTACGTTTGAATTCCACCACGCTTTTCACGCCGATCTCCTGTACTTCTACGGCCAGCACACCAGCTATATTGAGCGAAATGCCCACGGCGCCGGTAATGGTAAATTCCTGTCCGTTGATCTTCATCGCCAGGTGCAGGTCGTGCAGCTTGATGCTGAAAGCAGCCGTATCGATGCCGATGGAAAGCGAGGGTACGTCCAACACAAAGCCAATAGAATTTTTACCAAAGTAAAGCCCCTTCTTCAGCGAATAACCGATGGAAAAATCGAAGTCTACCTCCAAACCGTCTTTGGGAAGTATCTTGGAAAGAAAACCATCTTTGGAGGCGGCGATCTTCAGCACGCCACCCGTAATCGCCAGCTCGGCATAGACATCGCCTGCCTGCGACGCTTCTTTATCGAACCCGGCTTCCAGGCTGATGCTGTTGCATTGCAGCGCGGTGCCGCCGGGGTTGCCCAGCAAGGTGATCGGGGTATCGGGGCTATCTGCTTTTTTGATCAGCCCTACATAGAAGTTGCCGGTGGTCGTAGCCGCAATGTTGTTCAGGTTATTTTTGATTTCTATACCGCTTCCGGGCCTTACCAGTACCATCAGCCCATCCTGGTAATGTACGCTGCCCGATGCCGTTACCTCCCAATCCGAATCGCCTAAGGAAGCATTGACATTGAAGGCGCCATCCAGCACCGGCGTCAGGAAGAGGCCGGGAAACTGGCCGGGTGATCCGGCGGGCAATGGTCCCAGCTCCAGGGCGAACGTGGCAGCTACCGGGTCATTGAAATAACGCCATAAGATAAACTGCAGCGTATTCAGTATAGGCGATCCCGGAAGGGCTTGGGAATTGATTACCCCTTTATAGTTGCTGTAGCGCTGCAAATAGATGTTGCGTACACCGAAGGAGCTGACGAGGTAATAAATATTGGACAACAGCAGCTTGTGGTTGAAATCATTGGTGCCCCACTGGTACGTATCGGCAAACAGCTGCCCCGGCTCGGTAAAGATCCGCATCAGGTCGCCGTACACGATCTCATACTTGAAATAAGGTACCCGCACCGGCGTATTGATATCTACCATGGTCACTTTGATCAGTGACATCGACACCAGCAGATTGTATAATACAGGTAGTTCCTTTTCCATCCAGGTACAGATCAGGTAATCGGGCAGCTCCTTAAAGATCGTGCCTGAAAACCCTTCGGCCTGCTGTGCCGCATAGTTACTGCTGAAATAGCTGCTTTGCCCCTGGAGCCCATTAATGCTCTGAATGATCTGCTTGACGGCCGATGCCATCTGCACCAGTTCATCTGAAGATATCTTGCCATCCTTAAGCGCATTATACAGGACTTTGATGTTGGCCAGCACCGTGCTGTATGCAGTAAAGGGCTGTGGTATGCTGGGAAATTTCCAGCCGAGCCCCAGCATGAACTTCTTGAACTCATTCTGGCTGCTGATGGCCTGCTCCAGCGGTTGGACCGCCCTGGAAATAGAAGCCAGAATGGATGAAATACTTAAGCTCATAAAAAAATTATTTTACGGTATAGCTAATCGTTTTAAAATACTGGTCATGATCCAGGTTGCCCAGCTTAGAGGCATTGAGATAATTGACCAGGTAATACATGGTGACAAAATTCATCGGGATGATACTGGTTACACCATTCGCATCCGTCCGGGACGAATTTCTCATCAGAGAATCGAAGGAGGGCCGGTACGCTTTTTTATTGAATGTACCCGCGCCTTCGTATATGGCAATCAGCGCTTCCTGGTTCTTGTTCTGTAAAGTAATACTGTCGGTGGCTGCATCGGAAAAAATCTGTTTAAGCGCATTACCCACGCTGGCCACGTCCTTGTTGGCGATCAGGGGCGCCTTATGCTGTTCCATATATTTCAGCACGGAAGGGTCGACGATCCTGGGAAAAAGGCTCAATTCCATCTGTATATCTGCCGGGGCGCCGCCTGCCAGGATAGTGCCGCCACTCAGGGATACCACCGGCGGGTTTTCTTCGGTAAAGCCACTACCCCTCTGATTATTGACAAAGTCGATCCGCAGTACGCTTTTGCCCTGCTTTACCAGGATATCGGCCACATTGGCTACAGGATCGCAGGGAAAACTAACGCTCGTAGCTGTAGGTACGGTAACAGTCGGCTTACCACCAAATACCCTTATTTTCCGGTCCGGACTTTCGGCTTTCGCCATATTCAGCAAATTGACCTTACTGATGGCACGGGCATTGGCCGGCGTGGCCGGTTGGGGAACAAAAGAAAAGTCAAACTTTCCATAGTCCCCGCGCAAAAAAGCGTCATAAGAACCTTTATCCGATACGATTGCCGTGACCTCCTGGGTGGGATAATGCAGATTTGCGCCTCTCTGGTTGTTGCTGAAACCCAGCTGCGTGATTGCACCGTCCGCATCCACATCCAACACTTCAAAAACAGGCTGGGTATCTCTGGCTCTGCGATCGCCCTCCCCTGCCGAGGGCACAGCTTCATTAAAGGAATTATGCCTATAGTAGTAGGGCAGGTATTTACCGATGTAAATAACGTCCACCGTAAAAACCGGGTGGATTTGTAGAATCTGGTTCTTATGATATCCTTTTCCACCAAACAGTATTTCCACTTTCTCCACCTCCTTGCTACTGTTAAGGTATCCCAGTACATGCGCAACATTGGAAGAAATAGGGACACTGCCTTTCACGTCTGTACATAAAGTAAACCGCATAGGACCCAGGGGGATCTGGTATCCCGCACCTTTCCGGGGTGTACCGCCAACCATTTTGTATTTTATCGGACAATAATAGATCACCTGCTCCTTATTCGTATTGGGTACATATTCACCGCCAACTGCACCAAATCCTTCGAGGCCTTTAGTATCATCTGTGCCTTTAATCCAGGTTTTATAAACAGCCGGGTCAAATACGAATTCGGCCGCTGTTGTCGCGCCGATATAATCATGTCCATCCGTGGTAATCTTGATCTGCGTTTCGGCTGCATTGGACGAATAAAGGCCATTCCCATTATTGACGATCGAATAATTGACGATAGCGCCATTACTGTCCAGTTCGGTTACCAGCGCCAATAATCCCGATCCTTTCTGGTTCTCATCCTTGTTGCGGAGGTCGATGGCTTCCAGGTATACCGGGAAGATAAAGCTACCACCTGTTTTATTAGTATCCAGTTCGGGAAATACTTTGGGCGCGCTCATCACGGGTTTCGCGACAGCGCCGTTTGCGGGACTGATATTCACGATCGGATCTGCAGAATAACCGTTCCCGGGATTAATGACGTTGATCCGGGATAGTGAAGTATCATAAGGAACAAACTCGAAGTCGAGAATGGGGTGCTGTATCGGATTGGAGCTAGCCTGGAACCAGTCCGCATCCCATGTACCGGTATCAGCTATATTCTGGTCTTTATCGATGAATACGGTTTTCCTGCTGCTTTTCAGCTTCTTTTCCTTAGGATCCAGGAAAGCATCTTCGCAAGTGCCATCCGGTTTGATTTTAAGGATAATATTCAGCGCATATTTGCTGCTGGGCACTGTACCCCGGATGGAGAGTTTCAGATTCCGGCCTTCTTTAGAGGTCTGGAAAATGGCGCCGGGTTGCGTCACACCGGTTTTCAACTTTACGCTTTGTACCCGGTAGAGCCCTTTCTGCTTGGCATAAAGACAGGCTTCACCCCTGAAATACTTTTTCCGGTCTTCAATAACCGCAGCACATTGCGCTATGGTAGCCGTACCTTGAGGCACTATGGCCAGCGTAACCGAAAAAGGCGCCGAAGTACTATTGATCGCCGTAACCCTGAGCCTGAAAATATCTCCTTCTCCCAGGGTAACGAAATCGTAAAGCTGTTTACGCTCAAATAAAGGAAAATCCACGGTTCGCAGATACACAAAAGTCTGCGCGTCTCTTGCCTTAATCCATTTGTTCGCTTCTGCAGCACTGATCAGGTTCAGCACGATCTGGTTGGCCGGATTCACTTCGGGCCGGTTGAGCGTCGCCGATGCAGTCGCGATACGAGGCCAGTTCCACTTGACTTTATAGGGATTGATCTCATTGGTCGTGGTACCATCGAGCTGCAGGCGGTCGAAGCTATCAATGTTTGCTTTGACAATACGCGAAGAATAGAGTGATTCCGAAGGCGTAAAATTCTCGTGTCCCTGGGACCGTACATCACTATACTCGTCACCGATATTGAAAAAGTGGGTCAGCTCATGAGCGAAAGTAATTTTGGCAGATATAGATACACTCTTGCTGTCCGTTGTTACTGTTTCGGGATAAAAGACACCGTTCTGTGGAGAGCCTACTTCCAGCCATTTATTATCTGCTACAGTGGTTACACAATAATTATTGCTGTTGACGCCAATCTCCATCGGGTGATTGACCAGGATCACCACGAAAGTTCTTCTGTACACGCTATCCCGGTCTATATTGGTCCATAAGTCTCCCGATATGCCCTGGGTAGGATCGGTCTGTCCTTGCTCGCGCAGGGAACCAATATAGGTATTGATAAAAAGACGATCATGATCCCGGTCAAAGGCACTTTTGCCGCTGGTTACCATAAAGGTCTTGCGCCTGTCGAAAGCCACGTCGTAAGTATCGGGGTACTTGAGCCAATAGCCGAAATCGGATGTTGGCAACGCTCCTTCCTCCGAGCCCGCTTCAGACAATCTTCCTTCGCCCAGGGTGATGCACAGGCGGGTATCTTTATTCTGTACAAAGCCTTCCAGTTTGGTCGATTTCCACTTTTCCATAAACTGGACCTGGTCCAGCCCGTTTGTAACGCCACCCGCGCCGCTATTGTTGGTAAAAAAGGTATTTCCGTCGCTGTCGTTGGCGCCTGTATAAATTCCATGCTCTCTAATCAGCTGTTTCACCGCATTACCATATTCATAGAAGTAGTTGAAGCCGCCGGGGATCAGGCGTTTGGTCTGGCCGCCATCGACATTGACATAACTGGGAACGGTTACGCCCACCTCTCCCGAAGCATCAGGCGCATACCAGAACTCCATCGAATCTTTCAACAAGTCGTACGGCGGCTGTTTCCGGATGAAGGTGATCATGTCCTGGCAATGCGCCAGGAATTTGGCTTGCGACGCTGTATCGTAGCCTTCGCCCAGGAACAACACCTGGGTTAGCGGACCATCCGGTACGACCACTTCATTGTTAACCCTGCGGAGCAGGAACCGGGGCTTATCCAGCTCGTCCTCACAGCGGATACCGACCAGCTTCGAGGTGTCGGTTACCATAGTACCAATACCCTGCAGCGTTATCTTAAGGCCGCGGTGCGTCCCCATATTAGCCAGGACAGGACCCGCCGTCATACAACGGAAAAGACCGGGATAGTAATATTCGGTGGTCGACCCGGAAAAGAGTTCTTTATCGATAGCAAGCAGGCTTGGCGTGGAGGCCAGGGGTGTACCATTCGTATTTACTTCATCATACTTCAGGTAGGGATGGCAGGAGATATCGCCGAATAAGCCATCAGTAAACTTGGCATAGACCGTAGGGGTGTAGTAAATGCTGAATTCATCATCGGCCGTCTGCCTGGACTTATAGGTCGTGATGCGCTGATCGCCGTTATAGATCAGGTACTGGCCCGATGCTGAAGCGATATCCGCGTGTACTACAACCCTGATGATCATGTAAGATTGCTGTACGCCCGAGGTGTAAAGGATACGGCAATAGGTTTCTCCCAACGCTACGGCCTGGATCAGTCCTGTAGCGGCATCGACCGTTGCAATTGCAGAAGAAGCGGAAGAATAGGCCACACCCGCGCCGGAAGTGATGTCCAGTCCGTCGGACTGGCGTTTTACTTTAAGCTGGAATTGCTTGGCCCTGACCGATATCTGGGCAGGATTCAACAACAGGTGAATCTCTGTAGTTTGTACTTCAAAGGCTGCCATATTAATAGGGTTTTAAATCGTCACTTAAATACATTAAAACTACCGGGGGCAATACCAGTCCGCTGTTATCGGAAGCCCGGTCTACAGAGAGCCGTTCTTTTGTCTTGCGTATGGCATAACTTACCGGTGCGGAAGGCGCCGCTTCGGTTACGGACATTGCCGTAGCCGGTACCCGGGATACATAGCGCTCCAGCTGACTACGGTTGATCCCGCCGGTATTTGTTACAGTCAATGTTTTTTGCTGCTTTCCTTGTACCACTGCATTATACTGCTGTCCATGCAGGAGGTCATAGATCACCGTTGCTCCTTTTTCAGTCTTTACTTTTCCCTGCACCGTACGGCTATTCTTCACCAGCACCAGATCCCAGCGCAAACGCTGCCCCACGATAACATCGGATTGCGGGCTCATGACGATGGCTTTTTGCAACGAGTCAACCTGTGCCCTCGTTCCGGTCAGTACATAACAAGTATAGCGATGCACGCCAGGCTCGCCCGACGGCAGCAGCAGGGCTTGTTCGATAATCGTTACCTGGTCTGCTGCGGCGCAGGAAAAAAGTGCATTGCCATCCCGGTCCGGATTCAGAAAGCACTGCTTTAGGGCTTCGGTCCCGGTGGAATCGGCGGTGGGAAATAATACGGACCTTATATTCAGGGTAAAATAGGCGCCTATTTTCCTGTCCGTATAGCTCCGGGGCCCGTTTTCATTGCGCATTTCCGTAAAATCAAGTCCAACGTAGCGCTCTTGCGCTCCTTTCTGATCCCATGTCCCGGTGGTATAGGTGGAGACGATGGCATGCAGGCTGTCGGTTCCCGACGCCATAAGTTCAATTTCACGCCTGGCCTTACCGGCATCGGGCAGGGTATCTCCGGTAGTCCGGACATTCAGGTTCCGGCTTGCTCCCGGACCGCCCCGCTGATGAATATGATGCTGGAACGCACCCGAATACTCCAGAAGCTGATGCATAGCTGTAGTTGTCTTCCCGCATAAAGTATAGACCGATTGCTCCGCGGGCCGCACTGTTGCCGTATAGTGCAGTTCTTTGCAATTGTTATCGGCCATCAGTTGCAGGATGCCCCTCCCGGAACCGGACAGGTAAGCCTCAGATTGCGCCCGGGTGCCGAACGCCAGGCATAAAAGAAGAATCGTAGTTGCTCGTTGTTTCATATCTCTCTCTAAAATTAGCAAGCATACCGGCACGAAATTTGTCATTTTCGGACAGTTTGCCCTGGTTATGTTATTCAATGATAATTCCTTTTAGTTCCAGCCTTTTCCGGATATCCTTAGGGGTATAACCAATAGCAGATTTCATATAACGGGTAAAATTGGCGTTGTCTGAAAACTCAAGCCTTCGGGAGATATCCGTTACAGAATAGCGCGCGTGCGCCAGCAGGTAAACGGCCCTTGTAGTTAGATGATAATGCTGCATGTACCGGGGGGTATAACCGTATACCGATCTGCAGGCCCGACGCAGGGTACGCTCATGCACCGGCACCGCCTGGGTTTGCCTGCCCAGGCTGAGCCAGGTGATACGCGCATCAGCCAGGCTGTTGGCAAACATTTCAGCATATTCCAGCTGTATATCAGGTATCGTTTCAGCATCCGCATGCCGGTTGGCGTCTGTCATGTCCTGCTGCAACAGGGATAAGGGATCATCCACCTTTTCGGACCACCGGCTGTAGGTATATTGCTGTTGCGCCCGTTCCCGGTGCAGTGCTTTTTCCTGGCGGTATCTCAGCGTATTGACAAAGTACTGCGCTTTACTGTAGCCGGAATAAGTCGGCACCTCTATGTTGAGGTAGGGCTTATCGTATGCCGCGGATAAATAATGGAAATGGAGGGGCGGAACAATATACAATGTTCCGGCAATAATGGAGTGCGGTACGAAATCGATAAAATGCTCGCCGCCGGATTCTTTGAAAATGAGGATACGGTTGTTGGGAGAGCGGTTAAGCTCAGGTTGCGCAGGACATTCCCTGATGGAAAATCTGCCGGACTGCTGTTGAGGCCGTTTCATAGTGGTGGGGGTGGGGTTTGGTGGATGGATGGGGTTACGTCGGTTTACATAGCTAATGGTATTAAAAGAACAGGAATAAGGATCTTCGGGCATGAAAGCGTCCGGAATGAAGCAGTGTTTAAACATCTGCCTGCTTCAAAATTGAACGGTTTTTATCTATTTTTCTACAGGTAAAAAATAGCATTTATGTTATTAACTATTTTTTTTAGCAAGTCAATAACTATTAAACACAAACAGCAACATAGAACCAGGACTACCGCCTGAATGCGAAAACAGCGTTCGTGCTCAAACAATGTGCTTTAAACCTGTTGATGTAAAAGTAGGAGCGCGCTACGTCAAAATCCGGCGGTGTGTAAAAGTTTTAGCAGTTGCTCTTTCAAATACTTACCGGTGATGAAGCAAGCGCTAAAAAATGGCAAGGCCAAGGACGCCGTACAAACAAATCAACACAACATGGTTCTGGTAAAAGATTTTCTACAAAACATAGAAACATGGCTTAGATGCGAATTATCAATGATTCTATCCATCTTTCTTCATGGTAGCGGGTTTAGCATAGCAACAGGGATGCATAGAGGCGATCAACATAAAATTGGCCGGAAATTCGATACTGATACGCGCCCTGGATAGGGTTACCCACCGCTCTTCCATAGGCTGCCGTATTACTTCCAATACGGTACGTTTAAATTCAGGCAGTTCGTCGAGGAACAATACCCCGTTATATGCCAGCGATATTTAGCCGGGTTGTCGGTGCCCGCCGCCGCCCACTAAGGCTACATCGCTATACTAAATAATATAAAACATTGATTAAAAGACGCTAATCGTTTAATGCTGTAAAAGATGACTTTCTTAACTTAAGACTATTTATTATTAAATCATTAAACCTACCGCCTATTTTGGGGTGTAAAGATCCTGCGTAAAATCGCTTGTCAAAATTTATTAGAAATCCGGCGGATCTCACCTTAGAAAAATCCGGCGGATCTCACCTTAGAAATATCAGCGTCAATTGTCGAATTGATTTCAAATCCCATGATAAGAGCATTAAAAAATGTACTTATTCCTTGAAATTTTTTTTTGCAGTCTGCTGCTCCTGCGATAATTGGCTTTGATCTACGGTAAAACGTTCTGACCAAATTCCCAATAATGCAAGTACAGCGGCAACAATAACTTTTAGAGCGTCCATAAACAATTCATTACACTTCAAATATATAAAAACACAAACAATATAAAAACAAACCGGCATTATTTAATATATGCAATATGAAAACCGTTTACATCGACGAAAAACATATTGATATTGCAAACACCTGGGATGATATAACCTTCAATGGATAGACATTGCTCAACTCCAGCTCAAAAGAGAACAGGATAAAACCTACCAAGAAATTGAATTCGCTCTTGATCTGCTAAACATCCTCACAAAAATGATTGCGCAGAATTAACGATACAGGAAGCATCTGATATATCAAATGAAAGCACATCATTTCTTGCGTCTGTTCCAGATTATGAGGTTAAGGAAAACTCAGGTCTGGTCGTAGCGTCCCGCTACGACCCGTTATCATCCCGCCCAATCTTCCCGGTCGAGGCTGCGGTACTGGATCGCTTCGGCCACATGCTCCGGCAGTATCGCTGCACAGGCGGCCAGGTCGGCTATGGTACGCGCTACTTTTAAAATGCGGTCATAAGCGCGTGCCGACAGGTTGAGCCGCTCCATAGCCTTACGCAACAAAGCTGCACCCGCGGGATCCAATACACAAACTTTTTTGAGCAGCCGGCTGCCCATCATGGCATTACAATACACCCCGGTCTCGCCTGTAAACCGCGTGGTCTGCAGGCTGCGTGCAGCAATCACCCGGCCCCGGATAACCGCGCTGGATTCGGATGGCGCGGTAGCGCTCAGTTCGATAAACGATACGGGCGTTACTTCGACATGCAGGTCGATACGGTCGAGCAAGGGACCTGAGATCTTATTGAGATAACGATGTACGGCCAGGGGTGCACAACTGCAGTCCCGGTCCGGGTGGTTGTAATAACCGCAGGGACAGGGATTCATCGAAGCGATCAGCATAAAGTTGGCCGGGAATTCGATACTGATACGCGCCCTGGATATGGTTACCCGCCGCTCTTCCATAGGCTGCCGCATGACTTCCAGTACGGTGCGTTTAAATTCAGGCAGTTCGTCGAGAAACAATACGCCGTTATGTGCCAGCGATATTTCGCCGGGCTGCGGGTGCCCACCGCCCCCAACCAGGGCCACATCGCTGATCGTATGGTGCGGCGAACGGAAAGGCCGGCGGGCCACGAGCGAAGCGCGTTCGGGCAAAGCGCCCGCTACCGAATGAATCTTCGTGGTTTCGAGCGCTTCCTGCAAGGACAGGGGCGGCAGGATGGTCGGTAATCTTTTGGCGAGCATGGTCTTGCCCGCACCGGGCGGCCCTACCAGGATAGCGTTATGGCCACCGGCCGCCGCTATCTCCAATGCCCGTTTAATATGCTCCTGTCCTTTTACTTCATTAAAATCAAGATCAAACTGCGCCTGGGCTTCATAAAAATCGCCGCGGGCATCTGCCAGGGTCCTTTCGGGCTTTGTAAGCCCGTTAAGCATCGCGACAACGGCATCCAGGCCGGCTACGCCATACACCTCCAAACCGGCTACCATAGCGGCCTCGCGGGCATTTTGCTCCGGCAGGATCATGCCTTTAAATCCCTCGCGCCAGGCCTGTATCGCCATAGGCAATACGCCCTTTACCGGTTTTAGCGCACCGTCGAGCGACAGTTCGCCCATAATCACATAATCGTTAAACAAGGCGCCGGACACCTGTTCCGTAGCGCCCAGCATGGCTACGGCAATAGGCAGATCGTAGGCCGAGCCTGCTTTTTTCAGATCGGCGGGCGCCATATTGATCACGATCCGGGTGCGCGGACGGCTCAGCCCATTGTGCTTGAGCGCAGACAGGATGCGGTCTACACTCTCTTTTACGGCATTATCGGGCAAACCTACAATCACATAACCCAGGCCGGGTGCTACATCCGCTTCTATCGTGATCCGTATCGCATCCACACCGGTTATGGCGCTGCCAAATACTTTTACAAGCATAATTAATATTTATAATTAAAAATAAATAATAATTTACTTTAAAAGCAAACAACCCCTGTCTTTCCGGAAAATTCCGGCTATCGTATACAAAACTGCAAAAGTTAGCGCTGCTTTTTTTATTTTTGCCGGCAATATGTCAACACCACATTTCCACGCTTTAAAAGTAAAGGAAGTACATCCCGAAACTTCCGATTGTGTATCGATATCGTTTGATGTTCCTGAGTCGCTGAAAGAAACCTTTCATTTTCTTCCCGGACAATACCTGACCCTCCGTAAAATGATAGATGGCGTGGAAATACGCCGGTCGTATTCTATATGTGCGGCCCCGGGCGATGAGCTCAGGGTAGCCGTTAAGAAAGTGGAAGAGGGTAAGTTTTCCGGTTTTGCCAACCTTGAACTCAAAGCCGGCGACGAACTGGAAGTAATGCCCCCTTTAGGCAAATTTACCCCGAGACATAAGAAAGATACCCGTAAGCAATACCTGGCTTTTGCTGCCGGCAGCGGTATCACGCCGATCATCGGCATTATGAAATCGGTACTGAAAAACGAACCGGGAAGCGAATTCACCCTGGTGTATGGCAATAAGAACAGGGGCTCCATCATTTTTAAAGAAGCGATCGAGGCCCTGAAAAATAAATACATGAACCGGCTCCGCGTATACCACGTGTTTACCCGCGAGACTATGGACACCCCTTTGTTCAACGGCCGTATCAATGCCGAAAAGGCCAAAGGCTTCTGTGAGCGGCTGGTGGATACCGACCAGATGGACGAGATCTTTATCTGCGGTCCCGAGGACATGATCCTGGGGCTGCGCGATTATTTTATCGAAGAAAGAAAGATCGAGGCCAATAAAGTACATTTTGAACTCTTCTCCTCGCCCGACCAACCCCGTACGGTACATAAGGCCTGGCAGGAAAAACAGCAGCAGATCGATCCTTCCAAAGTGAGCCAGGTTACCGTTAAGCTGGATGGCGCTGCTTTCGACATGACGCTTGCCTATGGCGGCGACAATATCCTGGATGCTGCGCTGCAACAGGGCGCCGACCTGCCTTATGCCTGTAAAGGCGGGGTATGCAGCACCTGTAAAGCCAAGCTGGTATCGGGCGAAGTAGATATGGAAGTGAATTATGCGCTCGAGCCCGATGAGCTGGCGGCTAACTTCATCCTGACCTGCCAGGCGCATCCCCGTACCGAGAAAGTAGTCGTCGATTTCGACATTAAATAAACCCGCAGTAACCGGGATACCTGTATTCACAAAAAAAGTGTTAAATTAGGGGTATAAAACTTTGCGGGATGTATGACAGTATAAGATACCTCGTAGTAGACGACGATGAACTCGATCGCCTGGCGGTATTGAACGAAACGTCCAAATATCCCTTCCTGCAACGTATCGCCGTATGCAGCAACGCAGGGGAAGCTATGGAGTATATCGACCGCTTCAGACCCGACATCGTATTTTCCGATATCGAAATGCCCGGCACCAATGGCCTGGAGATGATGCGCAGCCTGTACGGTAAAATACCCGCGCCTGTTTTCATTACCTCCCACCCCGAATATGCCCTGGAAAGTTTCGACCTCGAGATCTTCGACTACCTGTTGAAACCCTTGTCTTCAGAGCGTTTTGAACGCTGTATGACCCGCATACAGGATTTTTTCAGGTTGCGTAAAATGGTATCGGATATCGATAACCAGGGCGAAGAAGCAGGCTACATTATGGTAAAACAGGGATACGAACGGTACCGCCTGCACCATACCGACATTCTCTACCTCGAGGCCATGAAAGACTACACCAAGATCATTACCCGCTCGGGCCAGCATATCCTGGTGCTTGAGGCCCTGAGCAGCATGATCCGCCAGCTTCCGGGCGATAAATTCATGCGCACCCACCGCAGTTATGCCGTCAATCTCGAACATATCGACGCGGTAGCCCATAATCGTATCACCATCATGGGCCAGGAAATACCCGTAGGCAAATCCTTTAAAAATGCCGTGAGCAACTGGCATTGCTGATATTCCTTATATTTTAACAAAGTTTGGCTAGGATTTTCTAATGAAAAAATTAGTTTTATGGCGATTATGAATTTGTCCTTAATCTAATAAATAAAAATCCATGAAAACAGAAGATTACGTAATTATTGTTGTTTGTGTTACCGTTGAGCAGAACAAGGTGGAAATTACCTATGCCAATAATACCCCTGAACCCGGCATTTCCATTAAAGTGATCGACAGCGACCGTAAACCCGTAAAATCGTTTGACCACCTGGCTCAGGCCGACAAAGGCATCGTAAGCTTCGATGCTGCAGGCCTGCCCCCCGGCACCTACCATTGTGATATTACCCTCGACAACGAAGTAAAGGACAGCCGGTCATTTGCCATCGGGTAAAATGTCCTGCCGATACTCCCGGGCCGCATTCCGCGCGGGATGCGGCCCCCGCTATTGCCTCCCCTCTCCGTTACTACGCTACCCTACCCTTTACTGCGGCAAGTTCGTTAACCATCTGCCTGATGAAACACCTTACCCCCCTGGTATTTTTTTTAGCCATCGGCCTGCTTTTCCTGCCCGGAAGTTTACTGCGGGCGCAGGCTCCCCCAAAAAATTATGCTCAGCAAATCGCGGCAATGACGGCCCATTGCAACCTGCTGCTGGGCAGCGACTCGTCGGTAGCCGAAAACTATCCCGAGGCCCTCGCCTATGCCCAAAAGGCACTCCAGTCCTGTAAACCCGGCGATAGCCGCTCCCGGGGCCTGTTCGCACTGTTTGCCGGATCTGCAGCGTACAACACACTGAATTTCGACAGCGCCCTGGTTTATTTTAGCCTCGCCTACCGGGAAAGTATAAAAGCCGGCGCCGCCGACCAGGTATCCTGGGCCAGTGCCGCCCTGATACCGCTTTACCAGCAACGGCAAGACTATAACGCCGCCGACACCTTCCGGGCCAAACTGCAAAGCATCGTCGATACCACGCATGACCGGCGCAGCCTGGCCAAAGGATATTACGGCCTGGGCAATTATTACTACAGCAAATCGTACTACACCACTGCACAGGACTATATTCTGAAAGGGCTGGAAACCGGCAAACGCCTGGTAGATACCGCCCGCGACAACCGGATCCGGAAGGAATATGCGCTTAATTATTACCTGCTGTACAAGATCTACTCCAATACACAGTTGTATGCGAAAGCACTCGATGCCCTGAAGAAAGGGAGCCTTTATATGCATGCCTCCCCACAGGTTACGATGCGTTATTATGCAGCCTTTACCGATGCCTATACCGCTTCCGGTAACCTGCGCAATCTCGATTCCGCGCTACTTTATTATAACCTGCTTAAAGAACTGCCAGGGCCGCGCGGCATCACTTCCGAGTCGGTAACCTCCAGTCTCAATATCGGGCAGTATTACCTCGATGCCGGGCAATACACCGCAGCACTGCCTTTTATCAACCGCAGTGATTCGCTCGCTACAAGCAGCAAATCGCCATTCCTGATCCACCAGGTACAGCACCTTGCCGGCAAATATGCTTATTACACCGGGCACTACGACCAGGCCATCACATTGCTCAAACAGTCGTCTATAGTCAGTCAGAACGTCAACAAAGGCAACTACGCAGAATGCCTGCATTACCTGGCGCTGGCCTATAAAGCCAAAGGCAATGCCCCGCAGGCCCTGGCTTATTACGAACTGTTCGATGCGGTAAAGGATACGCTTAACCGCGAACAGACAGACCGCAACTTTGCCGACCTCGACATCCGTTACCGGACCCGGGAAAAAGAACAGGAAATCAAAACACTCAGCATCGGAAACCGCATCACCGTACTGGAGCTTCGGAATGCAAACAGGCTGAAATTATTGCTTGGCGCGGGAGTGGCTGCCCTGGCCCTGATCCTGGTACTGCTTTACCGTATATACCGGAACAAGTCGCGCCTCAACCAGGTACTGAACGAACGTAACCGGGAACTCGACCAGTTGAACAGTAAACTAGCGGAGGCCAATGAAAGCAAAGCCCGGCTGTTCGGCATTTTCAGTCACGACCTGCGTTCGCCCCTGAACAAGATCGCCCAGTTCCTTCGGCTGCAAAAGGCGCAACCCGGGCTTTTCAGCCCGCAGGCAAGCACAGCTTACCATGAGAAATTTGTACAGAGCACCGACAACCTGCTCAATACGATGGAAGACTTGTTGATCTGGAGCAAAAGCCAGATGGAATCTTTCCAACCGGAATTCAGGCCGGTAGCCCTGGCCGGGCTGGCCAGGCGGGAGATAGTACTGCTGGGTGAGCAGGTAGAGGACAAACAGGTACGCCTGGCCCTCAATATACCGGACAGCCTGTATATCAGGACCGACGAGAACTTTATGAGCATTATCCTGCGCAACCTGTTGCAAAATGCCGTACGGTACAGTGCGCATGCCGGCAGCATCAGCCTGCACGCTACAGCACAATCGCTCCGTATTACCAACACTTCGGGCTCTGGTCTTGATGCACCTGCATTAAATGAATTGCTCAACCGGACGGGGGTAAACAGCAACCAATTCGGGCTTGGGTTGCAGATCGCCCGCGATCTCGCCGTGCGTATCGGCGCACGGCTCCGTTTTTTACAGGAGCGGGAGGGCCAGGTAACCGTACAGTTAGACTGGTAAGCGGCAATCCTGCATCTTTTATGGGAATGATCTGTTCGAGAAACCGGGCAAAGCCAGGCAGGAAAAGGGTTATAAGCCGTTCAAGATTTCTTTTGATGGTATCCTCTCAAAATGTGTATCACCGGCAAACGCTTACACCAGGGTTAAATTACTTATACCGGCTTAGGTAACTACCGGGCACAAAGCCCGCTTGCCTTCGGTTGTAGCAGGAGCTCCGCGTAACCGCGCAGTTAAACGGATAAGCTGTGGTGCTGTATCTTTTATGAAAATAATCTGTCTGCAAGAACCGTGCAAATCCAGTCTGGAAGAAGGTTTTAAGCCCTTCAAGATTTCTTTTGATGCTATCCCCTCAAAATGTGTATTATCGGCAATTGTTTACAACCGGGTTATAATACATATACCTGCCTACGCAATTACCGAGCACAAAGCCCGCTTGCCTTCGACTACAACAGGAGGCCGCGTAACCGCACAGTTAAACTGGTAAACTTCTGTCCTGTATCTTTTGTGGAAATAATCTGTTTGCACAACCGTGCAAAGCCAGTCCGGAAGAGGGTTTGAATCTCTTTACAATTTCGTTCGATTGCATACCCGTACTTACGTATCACCGGCAAATGTTTACACCCGGTTATCCTTCTTACTCCTGTTTGGACAATTATTAAGCGCGAAGTTCATTTGCTTTCGGTTACAACAGGAGGCCAGGTAACCGCGCAGTTAAACTGGTAAACGTCTGTCCTGTATCTTTTGTGGAAATAATCTGTTTGCACAACCGGGCAAAACCAGGCAGGAAAAGGGTTTCAAGCCCTTCAAGATTTCTTTTGATGGCATCCCCTCAAAATGTGTATTGCCGGCAAATGTTTACAACCGGGTTATAATACTTATACCTGCCTACGCAATTACCGAGCACAAAGCCCGCTTGCCTTCGGTTAAAGCAGGAGCTCCGCGTAACCGCGCAGTTAAACTGGGTTACGAAGGCCCTGTATCTTTTGTGGAAATAATCTGTTTGCACAACCGGGCAAAACCAGGCAGGAAAAGGGTTTCAAGCCCTTCAAGATTTCTTTTGATGGTATCCCCTCAAAATGTGTATTGCCGGCAAATGTTTACAACCGGGTTATAATACTTATACCTGCCTACGCAATTACCGAGCACAAAGCCCGCTTGCCTTCGGTTAAAGCAGGAGCTCCGCGTAACCGCGCAGTTAAACTGGGTTACGAAGGCCCTGTATCTTTTGTGGAAATAATCTGTTTGCACAACCGGGCAAAACCAGGCAGGAAAAGGGTTTCAAGCCCTTCAAGATTTCTTTTGATGGTATCCCCTCAAAATGTGTATTGCCGGCAAATGTTTACAACCGGGTTATGCTACTTATACCTGCTTTGACAATTACTAAGCGAGAAGCTCACTTGCCTTCGGTTACAGCAGGAGGCCAGGTAACCGCCACTGTTAAACGGATAAGCTGTGGCGATACGTATCGCAGGCAAACGATTACACCCAAGTTACAATACTTATACCAGCTCAGGTAATTACGAAGCGCTTTATGCTCCGGTCTTCGGTTATAACAGGAGGCCAAGTAACTACACACTTAAACTGGCAAACGGCGGCCCTGCATCTTATGAGGAATGATCGGTTACAAGAACCGGGCAAAGTATCACTGCTACGTCGATTTCCAGGACTTTTACAGTTTCTTCCGATTATATACCTGTACTTAGGTGCTGCCGGCAAATGTTTACACCCGGGTTATGCTACTTATACCTGCTTTGACAATTACTAAGCGTGAAGTTCACTTGCCTTCGGTTACAGTAGGAGATCCGCGTAACCGCACAGTTAAACGGATAAGCTGTGGCGGTACGTATCGCAGGCAAACGCTTACACCCGGATTACCATACTTATACCGGCTTCGGTAACTACCGGGCGCAAAACCTACGGACCTTGCTGTTACCTACACAAGCAAGATGGGTAGTATCCACCCGGGTATAAATAAGCACATTCCAGGTTTCCTAAAAAGCCTTAGTCCCTGCCACAGGCACTATCCATCCAGCTTTCGCCGCACGACCAGCAGCCATTCTTCTTCCAACTCCAGGAAGCCATATTCATAACTGAAGTAATAGACCTGGCCTTTCTGGTTACGGACATGCTGGGTATGGTATTTAAAATTAAACCCGAGCATGACCAGGTGCTCTTTCCTTATCTTTTTAAGATCCTCGCCTTCGGGGATCAGCATTTCCAACAACCGCCTGTTTTTACGCAGGGCATTGTTGATATTACGGACCAGGTTATTCTGATCGCTGTTACGATGGTTATTGAACGTATTACGGCAATAATCATCACAGAACTTCTTATCCAGTCTTCCCCGTAACAATTTCTGACAGGCCTGGCATAAGCGATGTGTTGTTGTTTCCATGATAGCAAGATTGGTAGTGTGAGTATTCTGGGGTTACAATCGGGTACAATCAATTACATCCGTACATAAGTGACAAAGAACCGGCTGAAAACAGCCTATGGCGCATATTTGCCGGGTGATTTATTCATGTCTATTGTTCATTTCAACTATTATTCATTATTAAAATCGAGCATCATGAGCACTTTAAAAAACAGGGTACAACTGATGGGACACCTGGGCGCTGACCCGGAATTAAAAACCATCGACAGTGGCGCACGCGTGGCACGCCTGCGCATCGCAACCAACGAGTCATATAAAACCGCTTCGGGTGACTGGAAGGACGAAACGATGTGGCATAGCGTTACAGCCTGGGAAAAACTTGCCGAACGCATCGAACAACGCTTACACAAGGGCAGCTTTGTCATGGTCGAAGGCAAACTGGTTAACCGCACCTTTACCGATGCCAACGGCATGAAAAAATATTATACCGAGGTGCGCGCCAATAATATCATGCTGCTCGACAAAAAACAAGCAGAACAGGGCGAGCCGGCGGCGAACGAATCTGCGCC
Organism: Taibaiella chishuiensis; assembly: GCF_003014535.1. GTDB lineage: Bacteria > Bacteroidota > Bacteroidia > Chitinophagales > Chitinophagaceae > Taibaiella > Taibaiella chishuiensis. The sequence continues at coordinate 77,409 of NZ_PYGD01000015.1, forward strand.
TGCAATGGCGGAAGGCGATGACGGGCTTCCATTCTGATCACCGGTGACGTAATGCATCCGCTAATACACCCCTGCGCCGGGTTATAGTAGTCTCCCTGCAAAGGGAATGCTATAGCCCGGCGCCATTAAATCCTGGGGATTACCAGTCCCCATACCGATGTTCAGGGTATGTGGGTAAATCGGCAACGGTATTCAAAGAACTTCGCAATACAAAACAAATATAATAACTATTTTATTTAAAATATCAATTAAATAAAATATATTTTCAAACAAATCAAGAGGCGGGCAAGCGAAACATGAAAACCAGGGGAGCCACCACACGCTCATGTCATCCTGAGCGTAGCAAAGGAGCTTGATGGAGGGAGCATGAGTAGAAATAAGCCTGACCATTCCAGCACTGTCATCCTGAGCGCAGCGAAGGATCTTAATAGAGGGAGAACCAGTAGAAATAAGCTTGTCCATTCCATCACTGTCATCCTAAGCGCAGCGAAGCAGCTTAACGGAGGAAGCGTGAGTGGAAACGAGCCTGACCATTCCATCACTGTCATCCTGAGCGCGGCGAAGCATCTTAATGGAGGATGCGCGAGTGGAAGCGAGCGATGACTATCCCTAACCATTCCTTTGTAAAGAACAGCTACGCTCAGCATGACAATCAAGGGGGAGCTCTCACACGCTCATGTCAGCCTGGGCGAAGCAAACAATCTTAATAGAGGGAGAACCAGTAGAAATAAGCCTGACCGCTCTATCGCTGTCATCCTGAGCGTAGCGAAGATCTTAATGGGGGAGCGCGAGTGGAAGCGAGCCTGACCACTCAATCGCTGTCATCCTGAGCGTAGCGAAGGATCTTAACGGAGGGAGCGTGAGTGGAAACGAGCCTGACCACTCAATCGCTGTCATCCTGAGCGCAGCGAAGGATCTTAATAGCGGGAACGCGAGTGGAAGCGAACCACGACTATACCTAACCATTCCTTTCGAATGAACAGGTAATGCTAAACAGCAGCTTAACCTCCTGCCCGGTAAACCGCTACGCTCAGCATGACAACCAAGTGGGAGCTATTGCACACATGTCATCCCGAGCACAGCGAAGGATCTTAACGGAGGAAGCGTGAGTAGAAACGAGCCTGACCACTTCATCGCTGTCATCCTGAGCGCAGCGAAGGATCTTAATAAAGGGAGGGCAAGTGAAAGGAAGCGGCTATCGCCGGAGCAGCATATGGATGACCAGCCAGCCCAGCACTACGAGCAACAATACGACCAGCACGAAGATCCAGCCCCAGTGATCGGTAAGTTTATTGCGGCCGCGGCGTGCCCTGCGTTTTTCTGTCAGTTTTTTCAACTGGTTATTCAGCTGGGCCGTAATGATCCGCAACTGTTCCTGGTCGCGCACTTCGGCAAGCCCCTCGATCGCATCGCTGAGAAACGGATCGGTATCCATGAGCGCTTCCAGCTTATGTTGCTGGTCGGGCGGCATGGTACCGTCAAGATAGCGCAATAGCGTTGCTTCGTCTATCGCGTTACCTTCGTTGTTTCCTATTTTCTTTTTATCAGCCAATGTGATCGGTATTAAATCTTAATCTGGTTACAAAATTACGGGCATTTATGTTTCAGCCTTCAAGCCGCATGCGCAGGTTACGTTTCCCGTTCTGGATATGGCTCTTTACCAGCTTCACATCATACCCGGTAAGGGTGGCTACTTCCTGGTAACTCTTCTTATCGAGGTAGAAAAGCGTCAGGCATATCCTTTGCTCGTCTTTCAACCTGGACAACTCCTCTTTCAAACGGTCGATGTCCTTTTCTCGTTCGAGCAGCAAAGATAGGGGCACTTCTTCAGGTTGTTCCATCTGGTCCAGCCTTTCCGGCTCCGACCATATCTTTTTATCGCGAAGCAGGCTCAGGCACATGTTTTTAGCCACGCGGTACAGCCAGCCGCCTATATTATCGATCCGGTATTTGGGAATTTCGGAAAGCGCCTTCAGGAATACCTGTTGCACGGTATCGCGCGCGGTATCTTCTTCTTTCAGGTATTTCATACAAACCCCGAACAGCAGCATGGTATAGCGTTCGAGCAATATGCCCAGCCACTCTTTATTCCCGTCGGTATAAAACCGCGCCAGGAGGTCTTCATCGTTGATATGTAGATAGTCGGTTGCCAATAGGTTTATCAGGGTCGGTAAGTACTGATCAAAGGATGCAGTAACAGAAATATTCCATAAAAAAAAGCAAATTATGCTACTTTCGTCCCGCTATCGCAAATATAATGCCCCGAGTCCGTCATGAAAAATAAAGGTGCTGTATTCCTGGCCATCGTGCTGGTCCATATTTTCTGGTTTGTCCTTGCTATGCAGGGCAAACATTTTTACATGGGCGACTCGAGCGAATATATTTATATGGCGGTCAATTTTAAGAAAGGCCTTTTTTACGCCACCAATACCGCCCTGCCTCTAAGCATCCAGCATTATTCGCTGCGCACACCGGGCTATCCTTTCTTCCTGTTTATCAGTTATTCGCTGTTTGGCGAAGGCACCCTACCCGTACTTATCCTGCAGAATATCTTATCCATAGCTTCCTGCTGGATGATTCTTACCCTGTTTGCCCGTGTTTTTCCACAACAAAAACGGACCTGGATCTATATTTTGCTGGTTTCGGTATACCCCATGCAATTCGTTATCGCCGATATGGTGCTTACCGACAACCTCTTCCAGTTCTGTATGATGCTGTATTTCCGGCAGCTGATCCTGAATTACTACGAGCCCAAACCCGGCCGCATCTGGCAAATGAGCCTGTGGCTGATGCTTTCCTTTTTTGTAAAACCGGTAACCTATCCTTTTTTATGCCTCCACCTGCTGTATTGCCTCTGGCATATCCGTAAGTGGAAGATGGCCAAATTGCTGATCCCTACCTTGTTCCCCATGCTTGCGGTAGTGGGTTACGGCTTCTGGAACAAGCACCAGACCGGCCTGTACCATTTATCGAGCATACAGCCGATGAATATGCTCGACTATAACCTTAAACGCTTCCAGGAATCGCGCTTCGGGTTCAGTAAGGCACAGGCCTACAACGATACGGCTCACCAGGCTATTAACCGCCAACCGGATTATGTATCCCGTTACCGGAAAACGGAAAGCCTGGCGGTGGAAGGGATTAAGAAAGACCTGGTACCCTATGCTTTATTTCACCTGCGGGAAAGCCTGCGCTATTTTATAGAACCGGGCAAGGTAGAGATCGATGTCTTTTTCGGTTATTTCAGTTATGCAAAAATGACGCTGGAAAAGGGCGAAGGTTTTTTTGTAAAACTGGAAAAAGGAGGGATCAGGGGAGGCCTTGAATACCTGAAAGGGTATCCGCTGATCCTGGTGGTGTTACTGGTATTACTGTTTAATATCATCCGATCGCTGGGCTTCCTGCTGTTCCTGTTCGACCGCGCTGTGCCTCTAGCCGTACGATTAACCATGGCCGTTTACGCCGGCTATTTTGCCGTTATTACCGGTCCCGTTTCCTATACCAGCCGTTATTACCTGCCTTGTGTGCTGGTTACCTCGGCTTGTGCCATGATCACCTACTCCAGGTTATGGAACAGGAAACGGGCTAAGCAAACCGCCTTAATACCCCATGAATAATACCATGCAACCGGAAGAAATATCAGCCGTCCACCACAACCGGTTCGTGCCGGCGCTTTACCTGTTCCCGCTTTTGCTGCTCTGTGCAGGTGTTTTCCTGCTCTGGCCCTATTACCGTTTTTATATCGATCCCGATGCCATCAGTTACCTTACCCTGGTCGACAGCTACCTGGCCGGCGACTACCAGCATGCCGTCAATGCCTTCTGGAGCCCTATGGGCTGCTGGACCACGGTACTGGTCGTAAAACTGACCGGGTTACCCTTGTTCGCCGCTGCCATAACGGCCAATACCCTCCCGGCTGCAGGCATGGTGGTACTGGGCCAGGTGCTTTTTCACCGCTTCCGTTACAACGCCTGGGAACGGCTTTGTTTCGGGATCATGTCGGCGCTATTCTGGACCTATACCGTATATTTCCAGTCTTTTACCGACATCTGGCAATTCTTTTTCCTTACCCTGGGCCTGTTGATCCTGCTTCAACCGTCCTTTACCCGCAGGCCTTTATTATGGGTACTGCTGGGCCTGGTAGCCGCCTTATCTTATTTCAGCAAAGCTTATTCTTTTTACTTTTTCCCGCTCATGATCCTGGTCGTAAGCGGCATGCAGTTGCGCGGCGCCGGTGTTTTCAGCTGGGGCCTCCTGTTCCGGATCTGCCTGGTCAGTGTCGGGGTCATGATGCTGGCCGCCGCCCCCTGGCTCTGGCTGATACATGAGAAATACCGAATCTGGACCTCCTCCACGGCCGGCAAACTGAATTTTTCGTGGTGGCTGGCAGGCACGCAGGAATTACGGCCCGACATTTCGGTACTGGTACCGCCGCCGCCCTATTCCAATTCTATATTTTATTTTGAAGATCCTTACCTGGTCCAGGGCCGTTTTGTACATTTTTACGATTCGCTCCGCCTCTTTATCAAACAGCTGGGGCGTGTCGGGTTTAACGCCATAGGTTGGGTAGAAAGCGCCAACCGGATCTCCCCGTTTTATTTCGTCACCTGGCTGGTATCTATCGTATTCCTCTTCAGCAAGGGCCTTTCCTTTTTTAATACGACCGAAAAGAAAATCCTGCTGGTCGTGTTCCTGATCTTCCCGCTGCCTTACTGGACCGTAACCTTCGATGGCGGTCGCTACCTTTGGTTCACTATTCCGCTCAGCGCCATCCTGGGGCTCTGGTATGCGCAGCTGATCTTCCCGCTCATGAGCGAACGGATGAAGCGGCTTTTCGTATTCGTGTTTTGTTGTACCTACCTGGTGGCCCCGGTAGCGGATATGAAAGAAATGTTTGGTACCGGCCGGGAAGAATACCGTATGTCGGAGGCCATGAAATCGATGGGCATACAGGGGAGCTTCGTATCCAACCTGTCGTATGCATCGGGTAAAGGCAGGCTGCACCGGATTGCCTGGTTTACCGGCTCGCCCTGGTATTGCCATACCCTGGACCGCTACAGCAACGAGGAAATCCTGGAAGATGCCCGCAGGTATCATGTACAATATTATTATTATTTCTATGAAGGTACAGGGGCCGATTATGTATTAAAAGACGGGCAGGGCAACCCATATCCCGAGGTTACCGGCGGCCGCATCAAGGGGTTGCGGGTGTTCCGGCTTGGCTTTTAGCTTTTCTGTACCCGGTATAAATAGTTTATGGAGACTAAGAGAGGAAAATGCGTTTCCGGCAAAAAACAAGGCAAAAACCAGTTTTTTTTCAACAAAACAAGAAATAAATGGCCGGAAAGTTCTTTCAAAGCACTTAATTTTTACTTTTGCAAACTGATTCTTAATTATAATCAAATCACTAAACGATCCGCCGGCCCCACAGGAGCCCAAGGAGACATTCATTTTTTTGCATGGCAAACACAACAGACATCCGTAACGGTATTATCTTGAAATTAGACGGATCGCTTTATAGCGTTGTAGAATTTGGTCAGAACAAAACCGCCCGTTCCGCTGCTAAAGTATGGGCAAAGCTGAAAGGTGTGGACAACAACCGCAGCATTGAGCATACCTGGAACTCCGGCGATACCATTTACCCGGTACGTGTTGAACGTCGTAATTACCAGTTCCTCTACAAAGACGACAGCGGTTTTAACCTGATGGATAACGATACCTTCGAGCAGATCGCGGTAAATGAGAACATGATCGACAACCCCGGCCTGTACAAAGATGGCCAGGAGTGCTTCGTACTGATCAATACAGAAACAGAAATGCCGATGAGCGTGGAACTGCCGCCAAGCGTGGTGCTGCGTGTTACCTATACCGAGCCGGGCCTGCGTGGCGATACCGCTACCCGTACCCTGAAACCAGCTACCCTCGAAACCGGCGCCTCTGTAGCCGTGCCTTTGTTTGTAGACAACGACGAACTGATCAAGATCAATACCGTAACCGGCGAGTATATCGAGCGTGTAAAAGGATAATTATTTCGGGCGGCTAATCATCAATACCCTGTGATTAGCTTCTTTTTTGTAACAGCATCTCATCAATTAGTTGCCTGTAGCGGCTTTACAGGTTATAGTGCAACACAATTAAATTTAATATGGAATTTAAACAAATACAGGAACTGCTTAAAGCGGTGAATAAGTCCAATATCAGCGAATTATCCATTAAAGACGGAGAATTCGAGATCACCATCAAACAAGCCAATACCGAGCCGCAGTACGTAATGGCACAACCTGCCATGCCTGTAGCTGTACAGCCACAGGTTATCGCTGCACCGCAGGCTGCGCCCCAGGCGCCGGCTGCTCCTGCCGCTGCTGCACAAGCGCCTGCTGCATCCAGCAATACCATTACGGTTAAATCACCGATGATCGGTACTTTCTACCGCAGCTCCGGTCCCGATAAGCCTGCTTTCGTAAACGTAGGCGACGAAATCAAACCCGGCGATGTAATCTGCATCGTAGAAGCCATGAAGCTGTTCAATGAAATTGAAAGTGAAGTAAGCGGCCGTATCGTTAAAGTGCTGATAGACGACGCCACACCGGTTGAATACGATCAGCCTTTATTCCTGGTAGAGCCTTAATGCTAAGGTATAACAAGGAAAAGCCGGTTCCGGTGTATGATCACCGATAGAACCGCTCTTCGCCAGTTTATATTTCATATTTACATCAGCTAATTCATGTTTAAAAAAATATTGATTGCCAACAGAGGCGAGATCGCGCTCCGTATTATCCGTACCTGCCGGGAAATGGGCATCCAGACCGTTGCCATATATTCTACAGCAGATAAGGACAGCCTGCATGTCCGTTTTGCGGATGAGGCTGTTTGTATCGGTAAGCCGCAGAGTGCTGATTCTTACCTGAACATCCCGCATATTATGGCAGCTGCCGAGATCACGAACGCCGATGCGATCCATCCCGGTTACGGCTTCCTGGCAGAGAATGCCGGCTTCGCCGAAATATGCGCCCAATACAATATCAAATTCATCGGGCCCACCCCGCAGATGATCCGCTCTATGGGCGATAAGATCACCGCGAAGGAAACGATGATCGCTGCCGGCGTACCTTGTATCCCGGGTTCTGAAGGCCTGCTGGAAAGCATCGAACAGGCCCGCGTACTGGCCAAGGAAATGGGCTACCCCGTAATCCTGAAAGCTACTGCCGGTGGCGGTGGTAAAGGCATGCGCGTCGTATGGAGCGATGGCGAAATCGAGAAAGCCTACAATACCGCCAAACAGGAAGCAGCCGCCTCTTTCAAAAACGATGGTATCTACATGGAGAAATTCGTTGAAGAACCGCGTCATATCGAGATCCAGGTAGCCGGCGACCAGTATGGTACCGTATGCCATATGAGCGAAAGGGACTGCTCTATCCAGCGCAGGCACCAGAAACTCGTAGAAGAATCACCATCACCGTTCATGACGCCCGAACTGCGTCAGAAAATGGGTGAAGCAGCCATCAAAGCTGCCGCAGCAATCAATTACGAAAGCGTAGGTACGATCGAGTTCCTCGTGGATAAACACCGTAACTTCTACTTTATGGAGATGAATACGCGTATCCAGGTAGAGCACGGCGTAACCGAAGAGGTGATCAATTTCGACCTGATCAAAGAACAGATCAAAATTGCAGCCGGTATCCCGATCAGCGGTAAGAACTACGAGCCCCAGATGCATGCCATCGAATGCCGTATCAATGCCGAAGATCCGTACAACGATTTCCGTCCGAGCCCCGGTACGATTACCGTACTGCATACACCGGGCGGTCATGGTATCCGTGTCGATTCCCATATTTACGCCGGCTATACCATTCCTCCGTTCTACGATTCTATGATCGCCAAAGTGATTGCCGTAGCGCAGACCCGCGAAGAAGCGATCAATACTATGGAACGCGCCTTAAGCGAATACGTGATCGAAGGGGTGAAAACCACCATTCCGTTCCACCTGCAGCTGATGCGTAATGAAGACTTCCGCGCCGGAAACTTCACCACCAAATTTATCGAAACATTCGAATTGAAATAATACAGCCTTGCTGTTAGAGAGAAGCCGCATGATACAGATCATGCGGCTTTTTGTTTGTTATACACCGATGGCTGCTTATGCCTCCGGCCTGGGTTCGTCCTTGCCCATCATCTTCATCAATTGCATGCCCAGCAAGCCGTTCAGGCTGCCTTCGGTACCATTGCCACCGGAGATGATCAGGTCTGGTATCACTTTGATACCATTCTTACCTACCTCTTCGGTAATTTTATAACGGGTAAAATTATCGCCACCCATAGCTTTGACCTGCAATTCGTAAGCCTCTGCGGTGCTTTTACCGATCGCCATAATCTTCTCGGCCTCTGCCAGACCGGTTTTCGCGATCTTCTCCGCATCCGCGCCGGCATTAAGCCGTGTAGCTTCGGCCTGCGCCGCTGCCCTGGCCTTGGTCGCTTCGGCTTCGGCTACGGCTCTCATCTTCGTTGCCTGGGCTTCCGCATCCACCTGCAGTTTCAGGCTTGCCGCATCACCTTCTGCTTTCTTCACCGTAGCATCGGCCGTACGCTGCGATATCTCTACGCTTTGCTGCGCCTTTACGATTTCCTTTTGCATATCGGCAATGGCCGTTTCTTTTTCCATACCCTGGCGTTGCTCCTGGGCCATACGCTGGGTCTGGTAGGTCTTTTGTTCTTCTTCGGCGATCTTACGGTCGGTCAGGGTCTTCATCAATGCTTCGGGTGGTGTAATGTCGCCGATCAGGGTATCAACCGCGTTCACGTTATACTCTTCCAGCACGGTGCGGATATGCTCGCGGGCACTCTCCTGCCGTTCTTTACGGGTAGTCAGGAAGCTGATCACATCGCTGTCCTGGGCCGAGTTGCGGAAATAGTTGCCGATGGTAGGTTCGAGCACCTGGCTTACCAGGTTGGTCATACTGCCAAAGCGGGCAATAACCTTAGGCGCTTCATTAGCCGGGATATGGATGATCTGCGATACGTCGAGGTTAAAGGGGAAGCCGTCTTTAGACCTTACGGTAATGGTGCAGAGATTCTTATCGAGTGCATGCGCCTCGCTGCGGGCATTGGCCCAGTTGAGTACCAGGTTGGTGGTGGGCACCAGCTCCATCTTCATGGTATACTTGTTCAGCGGGTACTTGCCGGGGCCAAGCGGCTCCTGCCATACCCCCCTGAAGCCTTTGGCAACAATATTGCCATGCTTAAAGGACTCGCCGGTTACATCCTGCCCGTCCTCGCCGATATAAGAGATCACTACGCCAACGTAACCGATCGGTACGTCGGTCATCAGGATCTCTTCGATCTGTACTGCCCAGGGGTTAATGTTATAGGAACCGGCAAGAATGATCTGCGGCTGTAACCCACGGTTACCGCCCTGTTCGAGGAAGGCATCAAAATCCTGGAAGTTATTATGACCATCCACCTGCGCACCGGCAATCTGGTCTTTGCTTATCGGATTACCATCGAGTGTAGTGACCACGCCCACCCTGTTTTCGTGGATGATGATCATATCGGCAATTGTTACCGTAAAGGCAAAAGTATTGATCCTGTAGGTACCTGCCGTGATATAGGCCGTCTGGCGGCCTTTCTGGCCGCCGTTGTTCAGAAACTTTTCGGCATCCTGGAAATTGTCGCTGTCCACCCTGCGTGCCAGTATCGACCCGGTGGGTATTTCTTGTCCGTCGTTACTGAGCAGCAAGCCGATCTTGCCCTCCGGAATTACGGTAAAGGATTGCATATGGATACTGTATTGCCAGATCCACATGCCCCAATAGAGGCCAGGGGCAAGGGTTCTGGCCTGGAAGCCCGCCTCGCCGCGGGTTGCGATGATCTTGCCATCGGGTAAGGCGCGGTAGGCGCCGAAGAGTACAAATTTCTTGGTTACAAGCCCGATACGGTTTTCGGGCACGATGATCATACCAAACAAAACACGCAGGATCACTTTATGCAGTAAGGCGCATACGAATAACACGGCAATAAGGGTCAGGAGCAGTTTATGCTCTTGGAAGAAAGAAGACATAGTTTGTAAATTTTTAGGGAAGACAAGGCCTGCTGCGGTTTGTAACCGCAGTAGAACATGGTAAAAAAGTAAAAGGATGAAAGAATAAACGCAAGCCGCTACGACCGGTGCACAGGCTTTCTTAGCCGGCAAAGAAAAACTTGCGGCAGCAGGAAACAGCGATGCGTTGGTGAAAACTAGGCCCGGGGAGGTGAAGTATTAAACCGGGATAAAATAAAAGCGGTAAGGAAGGAAATAACCCGTAAATGTTGCACCGTAGTGTTGAGATTTATCCACCAAAGATATGCAGGTTAAGGGATACGATATATAAAACCGGCCCATATTATTTTCTTATAGGAATGCGGCCTGCCATAGGAAACAGTTATCAGGCGGGCTTTACAGGATCGTGTACTTGCCCGGCGGACTAAAACGCCACGTTGTCCCAATGAAAAACTATCCTGCCGGGCACCATACCGATACCGTACAAAGAAAGCCTGGACCAACATGGACAAAAGCGCCGGGCCAGCCTTTACAAACGGGTGTTAGCGGGCATTGTGGTTATGCCAGAGCAGAGCAGGTCTTCAGGTGTTAGGGATACGCCGGGCATTGGAGGTACAGGTATTGCCGGGCAAGGACAAGCAAAAAAAAACGTCAGCGCAAAGTTAATACAGGACCACAGTTGTAGCGGCAAGCGCTTTGCAACTGTGGTTCCTATTTTCGATATCGTTACGGGATTAGTTTACAGGACTAAGTCGGAACAGCCGTGCCATCTGTCTTACATTAACGCTTGCAGGCGTCAGGTATTTCAGGATAAAGTTGCGGATGCCCATACCGGCGCGGTTTTCCAGGTGCGAGAGTACGCCTACCTGCCAACTGGTCTTTACCACGTATTGTGCTTTAGCGCGCCGCAGTTCCGGGTATTTTTTAAAGGCATCGACCATATTGTATTGCTTCAGCAATTCGCCCAGCACATAAGCATCTTCAACAGCCTGGCAGGCGCCCTGCCCCAGGTTGGGTGTGGTAGCATGCGCCGCATCGCCCACCAGGCATACCTTATCTTTAGACCAGGCAGGTATAGGTTTCAGATCATAGATCGGCGCCTTGATCAGCGTATCCTTTGGTGTAGCGGCAACCAGTTCGCCGATCAGGGGATGAAAGTCGGCGATATAAGCATCGGGACCCGCGCCCGGTATTTCCTGTCGGGTATTGATCACCAGGTACCAATACACCTTATCCTTGCCGGTTTGTACAAAACCCACACGGCGGCCTTTATGCCAGGCTTCGATCACTTCGTGCCGGTAACGCTCCGGCAGCTGATAGCCTGTAACCCCGCGCCAGCAGATCTGCCGGGCATCGCGGTAAACACTACCGGGAAACAGTTGCTGCCGTACCTGCGATTTAATGCCATCGGCGCCGATCACATACTCCGACCTGATTACCGAACCATCAGCAAAAGCGAGCCGGTATACATCGCCCTCGTGTTCGATACGGTCCAGTCTTTTATTGATCCGGATATGCTCCGGGCCCACCGCCCGGGCCAGTATATCATACAGGTCGGACCGGTGTATGGCATGGTTCTGAAGCCCGTACAGTGCTTCGAAGCGTTGCAGGCTTATCTCGGATAAAGGAGCGAAATCTGCTTTGGTAATAATCATTTTATCGACCAGGTTGCCCTGCCGGTAAATCTCCTCATGAATACCCAGTTCGCGGAACACCTGCAGCGCATTATTGGCTATAATAATGCCGGCGCCCACGCTTTTGATCGCCGGCGCCGCTTCGTATAATACAAAAGGTATACCCGCCCGTTTCAAGACAAGGGCAGTAGTGAGTCCGCCGATACCGCCTCCTATAATGGTTACGTTCATTGTTTTATTTTTAGGCAAAGTTAGCGCCGGGTAAAGGCTGTAGCCGTTCACTTAAGTTAATTAATCAGGCGTTTCCGGATGCGGCTCAGGGACTGCGGGGTAATACCCAGGTAGGAAGAAATATATTTCTGCGGGATCTTAAAAAGCAGTTCCGGCGAGCGTTCGAGCAGGTTGCGGTACCGTTGTTCCGGGTTATGGAACAACAACTCGTTGAACCGTCGCTTGGCATCGAGAAATACCAGGTCGGATACTCTTTTGGCAAAGCCCATCCAATACGGATCTTCCTGTATCAACCGCTCTATGGTACGGCGTTCGAAAAACAGCACTTCCGTTTGCAGCAACGTTTCGATCGCCAGGTCGGAAACCTGCCCGGTGATATAACTTTCATAGTCGCCAAAAAAATCGCGGTCGACCTGCAGCAGGTAGCTGATTTCCTGCCCTTCTTCGTTGATATAAAAAGTGCGTACCGCTCCCTGCAGGATATACCCCAGGCGATCGAATACCTTGCCGGGCGTCCCGATCCGGGTATGTTTCCCATAGGTAACGGTATGGCTTAACGCCAGCAAGGTATCCAGCCTGGATGCGGGCAGCTGCAGTACTTGCAGCAGGTAATCCCTGAGTGCAGCATTCATGATGCAATATTAGAAAAAAAAGCTCGGCCGGCAGCTATGCAGATAAAGCTGTAACACAGCCCGGCTCGCTTATACCGGGTGTGCAGAATCATATTAAAAATACGCACCTGTTTACCCAAAGTGCACACCTGCTTAATAGCGCTTTGATCTATAACAATAATTTATCTACTTGCAACAGGATATAACGGTTACAGCATGCAGATCCGGGCCCGGGTTACAGCGCAGCAAAGCAGGTAACCGTACACCTATCCCGGCCTGCAGCCTCCCTAAGAGCCAGGCCGGAATACCGTTTCATTACACACCAACACGATTTAATCACAAAAACAAATCAAACATCGTATGAAAAAGATCAGTTTATTACTCGGTTTGTTCCTCTGCCTGGGCTTCAGCAAAGTATTTGCCGGCTCCTTCACCATCATGAATGCGACACCCTGTCCTTTCGAGTTCTACAGCGGTGTCGGTACCATTGTGGACCCTGCAACCGGCGCCACCTATTACTTTAGCTTCGGTCCCATACTCAACCCGGGCAGCACGAGCAATCCCTTCGCGAACCCGAGCTTATTACCCGGTTTCAGCAGCAATGCACCGGCAAGCGTACAGGCTTCAGGCTGTGTTACCGCTATTAAGGCAATCGGACCAGGCGCTACCAGTATCTACCTGACCAATAGCACGCCTTTTACCAGCTTTACCAGCACCAATAACCCGGCCTGCAATACCAACAGCAATAACTACATCGCGTCCTGGAATGTAGGTGGCAATAGTTGCGATGTCGTTGTCTTTATTTTTTAATAGCCGTGTAACCAGCTAAAACAATTCTTGCTTTTCGATCCAAACACAAAACCATTTATGAAAAAGATCAGTTTACTACTGGCACTCTTCGTGTGCCTGGGCCTGGGTAAGACCTTTGCCGGCTCTTTCAACATCATCAATATGACGGGTTGTACGTTTACGATTACCACAGGCTTCGGGTCGATTACAGGTCCTTCCAGTACGGTGTATCCCTTTTCCTTTGGCCCCGTTACGATCAATCCCGGGCCCAACCCCTTCGTGAACCCAACATTATTACCCGGTTTTACCAGTCCTGCGCCGGCCAGCCTACAGGCTTCTGGCTGTGTTAACCATACCCGGATGATGGGGCCTGACGGCGTATCTTTCCCATTGGGCGCGGCATACCCCTCCTATACCAGCACCAATAACCCGGCTTGTTATAACGGCAATAACTATGTCATGAACTGGACCACCGGCAGCAATGGCTGCGATGTCGTATCGCTTATTTTTTAAAAAACACATCAATCTGAAAATACAGAAGCAACCGCTGTAAGGCGGTTGCTTCTGTTATAAATTAAGCCGGGACAAGCTTTCCGGGGCTGGGTTCTTAACTGTGCCTGTGGATGCTGTACTTCCAGTCCCGTTCGGTCACCGGCCAGGTAACGTCGGAATAAAAATCCTTATCCCAGTACCAGCGGTTATTATTGAAACAGGTATACGTTATCGCGGGGTTGTCTACATCTGCGAACAGGAAAGTATACCGGGTAAAACCGGATAAGTCCGGCCTGCATGTAAGCTCAACATAAAAGGGATCTGTATACTGCTCCGTTGTTCCGCCATCTCCCCATATCATTACGCCCCAGATGGATACGGTGTTACCGGCAACAAGTACCTTATGCAACAGGCTATCATCGATCCACCGGTGCTTCGGCCAGTCGTCGTACTGATCTAACAACAACCGGTGCAACAATGCGGCCAGGGTAACCGAAACGCCATCCAGTTGCTCATTGCAGGAGGCTACAGCCGACAGCGTATTGCGCTTATCCCTATAAATGCCGAGTCCGGCAACTAAGATTTCTTCCAGTTCGGATATTGATTTCATAGCGGGCCTAAAATACATTTATGTCTTTACTACAAATATGCTTCAAAAAGATTTTTACCATCTTTATAAATAACATACTCCGTTTTTGCTGAGTCCCAAATCTGCACATAGATGGAACCATCTTCATTCTTGCCAATATCTATCAGGATATTATCTTCCTCTGCATCAGTTTCGACGTCGATGGTTTCGTCCGGGGCAATAAAGTCTTCAATCGCTTCCGGCTCTTTGATTATTGACATCTTCTCTTTATCACGATTTCGAATTCCGATTTTAATTTTCATTTTTTCTCGATTTAAGTGTGATCCGGTAAGGTACTACCAGCCTGTTATTCAGAGGATAAACCATTCAGCAATTCCAGCGAAGTAGTATAATCATTATCAAACTGTATAGTCCATATGTCTTCCACCAGGATATTCATTTTTTTCCCGGTCCGCCCATTCGTCTTTATGCTAAGGCCTGTCAGGCTGTCTTCCTGTATTTCGTTTAACCTAGTAATATAGGTAGTATCCGCCGCCTTCAACTCAATTTGTAATAAGCCGTCGATAGCAGCAAGCACGGTTTGCAAGTCCACGATCATAGCCTGGTGGGGAGGTTTCAATGCTTTTAATTGTATTACTTTTTCAACAAGGAGTTCTTTGCTGCCACGGCGATATCCCTTTATTTTACGGTTATTGATCAGCATATAACCGTCGATTACAAAGTCAACGGGGTTATAACGGATCAGCGTCCAGTCGTTCGTATAGTCTAAAACGATACCGCATATACTGTCCTTTCTTTTCCTGACATCGAAAGACAGGCATTTATTGATGTGTTTTTTCATGGTCTCGATTTCTTTAATATGCTGTTGGTGATAATGTAAGCTTCCCTTAAAACCGTAGTGTTTAAAAGTAGATAAAAACACTAACTTTAAAGTTGAAGCAATGAAAAAGTCAAAATTCACAGAAAGCCA
>NZ_PYGD01000016.1 GCF_003014535.1 Taibaiella chishuiensis
TAGATGTTAGATGTTAGATGTTAGATGTTAGATGTTAGATGTTAGATGTTAGATGTTAGATGTTAGATGTTAGATGTTAGATGTTAGATGTTAGAGGGAGAAGCCGGCTAATTGATGAGATCCTTCGCTGCGCTCAGGATGACAACCGCCCTCTTGATACTTTATACCTGATACCTGATACTAAAAAAATGAGCTCCTTCGCTGCGCTCAGGATGACAGGCGTCTTCCCTTTGCTCAGGATGACACCATTCAACATTCAAAATTCAAAACTCAACATTAACTAGTCCGGATTATACTCATACGCCACCTCGTAAGGTTGATCGCGCAGTTTGGAGGAGAGCTGACCGATCTGCAGGTCTTCGGCCTGGGGAGTAGGCTCGCATACCGAGTATTGTTTGTCCTTGTATACGATCGCCTGGCCTTCGGGTTTGTCAAATTTAACCGCGATGGTGACATGGGTAGGATACAACAGTACGATCATGGGCAGGTTGTAGACTTCTTTTACCAGGTAGAAAAACAAGGCAGCGCGATCGTCGCAATCGCTGTATTGCGTGAGCAGCGTTTGTTCGGGCGACAGTCTTTTCTCCTTACCGAAATTGTCCTGGTCGCTTTCGTAGAGAAAAGCGTTGCGGGTAAAACGCATCAGGTAATCCACCCCTTTTTTCTGCTTCATACCTTTCAGTATTTCTTTCAGCTCGGGGATAAGCGAATTATAGGTCTGGTGGCTCAGCGGGATATTAAAGTAAGATTCGTAGTCTACTACCGGGTAATTGGTAAAGATGTGCTGGATCTCGCTGTTGAGCAATACTTTAAAATGGTAAGGCTTGTTTTTGTATGTAAACTGGATATCTTTCTGCTGGTATTCGTCGGGGGTAAACTCCGGCAGCTGGGTTACCTTGTATGAAAAGGCCTGTTGTCCTTCAGGAACGGTTACCTGCACACCGCGCAGGTTATTCTTATTCAGGTCCGTTTTTGCATAATCGTGGATGTTCAGGCATACATATTGTTTGCCGTCCTGCAGGTAATACGGGATATCATATACGTTCTCGTCGCTGCGCACATAAAACAGCAATTCATCCTTAGCCAGCGCCAGCCGGGCATCGTAGCCCGATTTGGCCAGCAGGAACCATTTGTATAAGGTATACCTTTCGTAATTTTCGGCTTTGGGACTAAACTGCTGTACCGTTTTCCGGATCAGCTGGTAATACAGCCAGTCGTTTAATTTGTATTGGCTGCGGTAAGCCAGCAGGGAGGTTACCATAGACGCATAATCGCCGCCGTTTACCGCATCGTAAAATTCCTGTACGGATGCCTCGGTAGCAGGCCCCCGGAAAGGCACATCCTGCCAGGCGCCCGGATTAAGCCGGATAGAGTCGCCGTAAAAACTGAACGCCATACCGGCAGCCTCACGTGCCTGCATGCCTAAGGGCAACAGGTACAATAAGATCAGCGAAGTTATGGCGCGTATGGTGCTCAATTTTTAATCCGTTTCGTATAAAGTTACTAAAACTTAACAATAAGATAATATTGCATTTTTCTATCGAAAAGAAAAATCAGGGGTCAGATCCACTTGCCGCTCCCCTATTCCAGCCTCCATAGCGCTCTTTCCCAGGCAATCCTGCCAGCCGGTTTTGATTTTTAAAGAAATTTTATCATATTGCAGGATGATACGGATATGACGATCATACCCGCAAAAAAGCTTAGAATTTTCATGAAAAGACTTATCCTGCTTGCCTTCCTGACCACCTCCCTGGTTGCAGCCGTAACCTCCTGCACGAAAAAAGATTGTTACCAGTGCGTCACTACCATTACAGAAACGATACAGGGCCGGGATCCGCAGGTTATCTCCACGGCAAACCAGGATTACTGTGGCATCGACGAAGACCGTGCACGCGATATCGAAAATGCGGCTTACCAGAGCCATGTACGTAAAGAAGGCGATCTCACGATCACCCGCGTTACCGCTACCGTTTGCAAATAATATAACTTATATTGATGTAGCCCCCGCAAACGCATACCGGTTTTGCGGGCCTTAGTATTGCTCCCGGATAGCGAACCAAGGGATGTCAAGCCTGATTTTTCAGATGCAGGAAGAAAATGAAAAAATTTTCTTCCTGCATTTTTATTTTACGGTAATGCCATTAATCTCCCGTCACCAGCATGTTACAGCAACAGGAACCCGGATTGAATGATAACGTTTTATAAAAAAAACACCAGGCTAATATCTGTCATTCAGTATTCAATACTAGTGCATTACGTATAAACACCTGTTTTAAAATATACGCTAAAACACGCTTATTTCCGGCTTCGTTTTGATAGACATTTGTGTTACGATCATAAGCAACACAACTTATGAAAAGAGGGAAAACCGAAACCCTGTAAAAAGTAGGACAAACCAAACCTCAAAAAACACAAACAATGGGATTTTTTGGAAGCGAGCCGATTAACCCGGCCAAGACAACAGTAACCTATCTCTGGACAGGTCTGCGCACACCTGGTATTTTTATCGTAGAAGTTCAGGGCGATGCGCCTAACTACTCTTACGGCTTCACGCTGGTGCGTGACCCTAACTTTGTAGGCGGTCTCAAAATCAACTCTATGGGCTGGACCGGTCCGCTGGGCCAGGGCACTACGCCGTATACCGTTAAAGGCTCGTTCCCGGGGCAGTTCCAGGAGCAGATCGTGGTTTCCGGTTCCAATGGCGATTTCCTGATCAAAGTACAGGAAGTACCGCACGACCAGGTAGACAACTTTATCAAATCGCAGGTTGAAAACGGCGTGCCTGCTTAATGACAACACTAAACACCTGTTTTATGCCGGGGCCGTAACCCCGGCATAAAATAAACAAAGCCCTGTATACCGGTATCGACCGGTGCTACAGGGCTTTTCTGTTATTCCGGCGTTTTTTACACGCAGAAAATCACCGAGCAGGCAATACCACAGGAGTGCATGGTACAGGTGTAATTGAGCGTTTGCTCTTTACAGACATCACCGGTAATACCACCGGCAACAGCCTCCTGTTGTTGTGTGTTCAGTGCTACGATGGGCTCCTTGTTGAGGAACAGTTTTTTGTCGAGGGCGATTCTTTGTTTTTTCATGAGGTCATGTGTTTGTTTAGGGATGTGTCCTCCCCTGTCTTTAGTACGGGTACAGCGCCATGGGGCGGTTGTTCGGCGCATCGATAAAAAGGTAGAGCATCCTCAGATAAGCTGCCGGCTAAGGCCGGGGTCTGAAGGGCATGTGTTAGCGCGCTTATGCACAGAAAATAACGGTACAGGCGATACCCAGCGAATGCGTGGTGCAGCCGTATTGGGCGGTATTGCCACCGCACAGGTCAGGAATCTTGGTCACCATGCAGCGTTCGGTGGCTCCGCCTACTATTACATTTTGTACCTGTGTATCCAGTTGGGCAATGGTTTCTTTGTTAAGGAACAGTTTTTTGTCCAGGGTCATTTTTTGCTTTTTCATGAGGTCATGTGTTTGGTTAGGGATGTGCCCTCCCCTGTCTTCAGTACGGATACAGCGCCATGGGGGCGGTTGTTCGGCGCATCGATAAACATATTAGTAGAATCGATGCTATAAAAGTATTATTTCTACTATAAGGATGAGTTATATTAAGAATAATTTAAGATTATTTATTATTTACATGAAAACAAAATACAGGTTGAAAACCTAAACAGGTAAAGGTTTCGTAAGCAAAATGCATAGTTATTACCTACTTTCGTAAAAAGGTCGCAGAACGAATAGTGTATTCGCTTATCACAGGTGTACCGCCAATCCCGTAGTTTATGAAAACGATCCTGCTGCTCTTCCATTTCGTATTTATCGCTATACAGGTAAAGGCACAGCAGATTACAACCGGCCAGGCAACGCCACAACAGCGCCTCAGATTTTCCGTCCTTGTAAACCCGGGGCTCCCTTATTTCCTGGAAGATAGTTCGGCATTTGTTAGTGGCAATACTGCCATTTACCAGTCCCGGGAGTATGACCAATCTTACCGTTGCCCAAGGTATACTTATGATAGCCTCAGCGCCGGCAGGTACACTTTTTATACCCGTGACTTCTGGGGACATGTACGCACCTGCAACATCGCCTTGCAACACGATACCACAATCCTACTGCCTGCCGATTATTATGAACAGGTAAATACGATTCCTTTGGAAGTATTGAAGGATGCCGACAGTATCCAATTACTTTATCGTGCTACCGGCTGCTTCCTGCTCCGCACCGAAAAACTAACCTTGTTGAAAACCAGGCGTGGTAAAAGCTATACCGTTATCCGTACACTGGTTGAACCAGGGAAAACAGATCGTATCTTTCACGTACCTGCCAGTATTATAACCGATCTGCATCATACGCTATCGGCCATGGACAAAACACCAGCCGGCGAAATCAGCACCACACAAAAAAGCATTTGGATATTGGCAGGCAATAAACTCTTTCATTATCACGACCCCGCTAATAAATGGAAAGGGTATGACGCCTTTACGGGTAGATGGTTGCAAAGAAAAAAGCAGTGACCTACTATTGCAACTGTCGTGATATATCATTACCCTCATCTTGCTCTTGCACAAAAAGAACAAGCTTAACTGGCACAGGAAAGGATGCGTACACGAGCGGGGGGATTCATAGTTTAGGGAATATTTTAGTTGTGTAGATATGCATTTTTGATATAAAACAGGTCCCATAATCCTTTCATATTTTGATCCCAGATCACCAGTACATGTTTAACAGCTGGGTTCAAAATCTTTGACCAGTCAACAATGCGCGAATACGGCCTGCTACCTTCGCCCGCAGAGGTATAGAACAAGGCTATAGTTGCAAGATAAAACTATGTTTCGCCATACACAAATCAGGTAGAAACACCTGTATACCGCCAGGCAGGAATACCTACTTTCGTCCTCTACATAAAATATAACAGTACGCATGAATACCCTCAAATTTGCACCTGTAAATAAGACCCGCTCTTTGACACCTGGCGAACGTACCTGGGCTCCGGCAAGTAAGGCTGCCAAGCGCAGCGCCGACAACCCTAACCTTTGCGTAACACAGGACGATAGCGAACTATCCGAAATTGGCGGCTTTATTGATATTGCAGAAGTGATCAGCTTTTACATCGACAATGGAGTAATGCCTGTTGCTGATATGAAAAAGCTGTACAGGGACTTACAGGCGCAACAGTAATTAGCATCAACAACAAAGAGCCTGGGGTAAAACTTAACTCCCCCATGGTGAGACACTTCGCGCGGCTCAGTGTGACCGATGTGAGGATAAGCATGATCGATCAAGCAGGCAAGACGTACCAGTTACGGCAATTAAATATAACCCGGCAACGGAAGGCAACAGTTCACCCTCACAACTATAACCCCAAGCCTGTATTTTTGCACCAAGCATAAGTATAGAAACTATGGAACTGATTACCCCTCAAGGCTTACAACCGGGCGATAAGATAGCAACCGTATCGCTATCCTGGGGCGCAGCCGGCGAGCTGCCCCACCGCTACGCCACCGGGAAAGAACGATTGGAAAAAATATTCGGCCTGGAGGTCATTGCCACCACGCATGCCCTGGAACCCGCCGACTGGATCTACAACAACCCGCAGGCACGGGCCGCAGACCTTATGGAAGCCTTTGCCGACCCGACAGTAAAAGCCATTATCGCTAACATCGGCGGCGAAGACAGCGTGCGTATGCTGCCCTATATCGACCTCGGTATCATCCGCAACAACCCCAAGATCTTCCTGGGGTTTTCGGATAGCACCATCACTCACTTTATATGCATGAAAGCCGGTCTGGGCTCGTTTTACGGTCCTGCGCTGCTTACAGGCTTTGCAGAAAATGTAGCGATGCACGACTACCAGGTTGCCGATATCAAACGGACGCTTTTCAGCAGGGAAGTCATAGGCCAGGTAAAAGCCAACGAAGCAGGCTGGACCTCCGAATTCGTGGATTGGTTCGACCCATCGCTACAGCATACGCAACGGAAATTGGAACCCGCTACGGGATGGCGTTTCGTAAGCGGCAGCGGCGTCGTACAGGGCAGGCTTATAGGCGGTTGTATGGAAGTAATGGAAATGCTGAAAGGCACGGAGTATTGGCCGGAATTAAGCGTATGGGAAGATAGTATCCTGTTTTTCGAAACCTCTGAAGATAAGCCCTGGCCGGGGTTTGTACGCTACTGGATCAGGAACTATGCAAGCCTGGGTATCCTGCAGCGGGCAAAGGGTATTATTCTGGGCCGCCCTTACGATAACCTTTATGCGCTGGAATATGAAACAGAGCTCTTGAAGGTATTGAACGAAGAGGGCCTGACGGACATGCCCGTGATTACCCGGATGGATTTCGGGCATACCGCGCCGGTATTTACGATCCCTTATGGCAGGCTGGCCGAAATAAATTGTGACCAGCAATCTTTCTCGATCCTCGAACCCGGCGTGCGTTAACCACTTATAAACAAATAAGCCTTTTACGGGGCCTTATTTCCTGTTTTTATGGCCTATTGCGGACCATAGCGCAGCAAACAAGGCTTCGACCTCTTTTGCAGGCTGGTAGCGCGTTCCAGACCTATACCCGGAACTTCCGCCGCCAGCCTGTACCATTTTCTTGACATTTTTTTGACTTTTTCTTGACAAACGCTTTTAACTTAGATGATAAATACATATATTTGAGGTACCGAAAAAAAAGATTGTCACAAAAATGTCTTTGTTATGATTAAATTAAGAACGCTTTCAGGGTTGATGATGCTTCTTTTAATCATTTCCTGTAAAAAGAAAGAGATTGAACAAGTATCCACCTGGTATTTCAACGGCCGGCAGACTTCTACCACGGCCGTAAACATCTCTGAGAACCAGAGTGGTTCTTTCCTTTTTGCAGCAGACAGGGAGACCAGTTCCTTCGATCGCAAAAGCGGTTTTATACTGAATTGCGGTGCAGGCAGCTTCCCGCCGGTAGGCTCTTACTCTTTATACAACGGTCCTTTATCGCCCGATCTTTCGCTTTTACGGTTATTCATTTTCAACAACGGACAGGAGTACCGCTTGTCTAAAAACAACCAGGCGACGATCTCCATTGTGGTTGCCGATAAAAAACGGAAATTCGAACTGCCGGAAGTCTGGTTTACCAATGTGATGGACGACGAAGACAGCGCTTTGGTAAAAGGCACCTTCTGCGAACCCTGATCTCACGCGCTTCCCTGACCACTTTACCCATCCTTTTGCACTATTTATGCCCGGCATGAACATGACCGGGTAAAACTTGTTGTATGGTTTTGCCGGATCATGCTGCAGTGCACACCTACCTGTTCGTAACCTCCCGCTACGACCCACCTCTGATCAGGCGGAATTTCCTGAGAGGGATTAAAAATCGAGCCTGCGAATCTGTTCCTCTATTATTTATTCAAGGGAAATTAATAAGGAGGATTTAAGCGATCCAGGATAGATAAATAGACTACAATACCAAGTCCTGGCGGGCGAATGGGATCCTGCGAACTCATAGTTAGATTAACCGAATCGCTTTGTCGGGCACCATATGCCTTCCTGCCTGTTCGTATCGTCCCGCTGCGGCCCTGCCTTCCTTCATCCACTCCAGTTTTTTCGTTTTTTACGTTGCGCGATAACGCGTCCCAAAACAAACATAAGCATACCAACACTTTTCATGTAACACAAAAACACAAAATGATTAACCCCCTCTTGAAATGCAGGCACAGCAAGGCATACAGGTTACATAAATTAACCCTAGTTGACATTGTTTGGCAACTTTTCTCGCAGCGGAAAATTATTTTTGTCGACGACCAAATGGCTTTCAGCACGTTTTTTTGACTCTTAAAATAAGCAAATGATGAACAAGATGAAGTACTCCGCACTCCTCCTTTTGGCAGCACTGGTAACCGGTGTAAGCGCCTTCGGACAAACCCGTTACACCGACCTGGAAATCGTCCAGGTAACCTCACCGGCCAACAATGCCGTTATTGCCAATGGCGACTCCGCCAGTATTACCATAAGGGTAAAGAATAATGGGAAAGACACCCTACGCATTGCCGTAGACACTTATTATGTGTACGGTTCTTTAATGGGTATCGCACAGAACGCACCCGTTGCGGGATACATCGCCCCGGGCGCCAATGCACAGGCCATGCCCCCCAACAGCCAGAGCGACTGGTCCTTCCAGTATACCACATCCGGCGGACAAGTATTGGCCAAGTTGCCCAACAACCGTACCGCAAACACCGACACCACGATGAACCTGTGTATCTCGATCATATCTAAAAACCAGCTGCCGGGTGGCGTGATCAATACCAACGGGAAATATTATAATGATACCCTACCGGCCAATAACACCAATAAGTGTGTCAGTATTACGTTTAAAGGTAAACCCAAGCCCAACAGCATAGACGACCTGAACACCGAAAGAAATGCGCTGGCCCTGTTCCCTAACCCGGCAAACCGTTTCGTTACCCTGCGCACCGAAGCACAAACACGTAATGCGCGGGTACACGTAACCGACATGACCGGAAGAGTGCTCTTGCAGCATACCTTCGACAAACCGGCCTCCGATGTATTACAACTCGACATCTCCAGCCTGGCTGCGGGTATATACATTGTAAACCTGCAGACCGACAAGAGCAACAAAACCGGGAAGCTCGTCGTCCGGCATTAATTCAAATACGCTTTTTCAAACGGACCTCTTAAGAGGTCCGTTTGTTTGATATTACATTACTGCCCGTAAATGCAAGGGCTTCAAAATCCGGACTGCCATAGGGTTGTCAGTGGGCGCTTGTAACTTTGCCTCCTAAATACACAGCCCTTATGAATACCATACAGTTACCCGCCTTTTCCATCATAGGCATCAGCGTACGTACCACCAACGAAAACAACCAGGCCGCACAGGATATCCCGGCCCTGTGGGAGCGTTTCTTTTCGGAAAACATTATGGAGCGCATACCCGGTCGCGAAAGCACCGACCTCTACTGTGTGTATACCGATTACGAAAAAGACCATACCCGTCCCTACACCACGGTACTGGGCTGCAGGGTAAGCGATGCCAGCCAGGTACCGGACGACATGCGTGCCGTAAGCTTCCCGGAGCGGGCCTATGTACAGTTCGGGGCCAAAGGCAACCTGAACGAAGGCGCCGTTATCGAAGCCTGGCAACACATCTGGCAAAGCCCCGTACCCCGCGCCTTTACCGCCGACTTTGAACATTACGGGGAAAAAGCACATGTGCCTAAAGACGCAGAAGTGGATATCTTTATCGCTGTTAACGCCTGAAGCCTATGTTAAGTCCTGCCGACCGCTATTTCCAGAACAAGGAAGAACCCATTAAGAGTTGCCTGCTTTTTATGCGGCAATATATCCTGAAATATGACGGGCACCTTACCGAAGCCTGGAAGTACGGTATGCCTTTCTTTTGTTATGGCAAAAAGATGTGTTGTTACCTGTGGGTACATAAAAAGCTGGGCCAGCCTTACCTCGGTATTGTAGAGGGCGGGCGCATCGATCATCCGCTGTTGCTGCAGGAAGCACGCAGCCGGATGAAGATCCTGTTGCTCGACCCGGATGCCGACCTGCCTTTGGATACCATTCATGAAGTACTGGATGCTATGCTTGGCTTCTACCGGTAACCACGGTTTATACGGGATCCGTTATCTTTGAAACAAAGCCGTACCTATGCAAGCAGGAATCGAATTGCGTTGTCCGAAGTGTTATTCCGCGAAAGTTATTGTAGACAAACAAGGCGCTGCGCCTTCTGTAGCCGACCACATCAGTATGCTGGAAGGCACGGTAGATCATACTTCCGTCCGGTTGCGCTGCCAGCAATGCGGCGCCTCCTTTGCACCGGCGGAGGCCCGGATGGCACAGGATACCGATGCCGCGACGGCGACCCCGGCAACGGGCAATGGGAACAACCCGCAGGAGCAGCATATTCGTGCGCTGTACCGCGACCAGGGCGCACTACCCACTATTAAGTACCTCCGCGATACGTATGGCTGGAGCCTGAAAGCCGCCAAAGATTACCTGGACCGGTTGTTGTATTCAGAAACGGCGGCGACCGGTACGGCAGCCGCAACAGAGGAGAACAAGATCCTGCAACTGGTACAACAGGGCGGCAAATTAAGCGCCATAAAATACTGCAAGGATACCTATAACATGGGCCTTAAGGAAGCGAAAGACTACGTAGAAGGCCTGATGACCGCGAGGGGTATATCGCCTGCCGCAAGTAGTAAAACAGGCTGTTTTGTAGCCACCGCCTGTTATGGCGACTACGATGCACCGGAGGTCAGGGTATTGCGCCAATACCGCGACCAGGTGCTGCATCGCAGCAGGACCGGCCGTTTAGGCATACGTTTGTACTACAGCATTTCACCGCCACTGGCGGCGCGCATCGGCAGGTCGCCACGCTTAAAGGCTTTTATACGCCGCTACCTGCTTGGGCCCTGCGTACGGCGCATTGCCCGTAAAGATTATTGACAAAGCAAAAGCCACAGGCGGTTATCCGTCTGTGGCTTTTTACAATCACAAGGCCTAGGCGATCAGCGTAGCATCTACACTGATGGCGGTATTCAGCAATTTGGATATCGGGCAGTTCTTTTCTGCATGAGCTACCAGCTCATCGAATTTTTCCTGCGGGATGCCGGGCACTTTAGCGGTTAAAGTAAGCCGCGAAGCCACGATAGCACCTTCCTGGAAGTCGATCTCGCATTTGGTGTTCAGCTCTTCGGCTTTAAAACCGGCGCCATCGATATTGAAGGTGAGCTGCATGGTAAAGCAACCCGAATGGGCCGCTGCTACCAGTTCCTCGGGATTGGTACCGATACCGTCTTCAAAACGGGTCTTGAAGGAATACTGTGTTTTATCCAATACATTACTCTGCGTGGTCAGATGACCGGAGCCTTCTTTGCCCGATCCGTTCCATACTGCGGTTGCGTTACGTTTCATAGTTTAAAAATGGATTAAAAATGATGAATAGCCCCCAGGGGGCGTTTTACCCGTGTGTTGATTAACAGGCAGGCGCATTTTTTGTTGCATTCGGGCAAAAGCTAACCCGCATATTGCCCGGACAACACCCTAAGGTAAGACATTCTACAGGGGATAGACTGGCCAACGCATTAAATAATTAATAAGCGTATAATCAGGCCGAAGCCGCAATAAAATTTGCGCAGGGTAACTCATTCATTATTTTTTTCCGGTAAATAAATCTGGTGTTCAATTGATTTCGTAGATAGTAATAAACCAATACAGTTTTACTATGAAGAAACTCCACACACCTTTTAAAATCCGGACGGAACAACTACTGCGCTCATTGCTTGCCGGCAGTTTGTTGCTCGCTGCCGCCGCCCCGCTGTCTGCCCAGCAAATTTTTGCGCTCAGCAACGGCAACCTGGTATCCTTCAGCGCGGCCGTACCGCTGCTTACCAGCGCGGCCCTGCCCATTACCGGCATCACACCCGGACAGGTCATTTCCGGTATGGATTTCAGACCCGCTACCGGCCAGCTCTACATCCTCGGGTATAACAGCATTAACGGGCAGGCACGTTTATACACCGTCAATACCGGTACAGCCGTAGCTACGCCCATAGGGGCTGCCGCTGTTACCCTGGCTACCGGCATGAGTAAACTCAGCTTTGATTTTAACCCTACGGTAGACCGCATAAGGGTAACATCGGCCAATGGCAATAACTACCGTTTGCACCCGGTAACCGGTGCTATAGCGGCTACAGATGGCAACCTGGCTTACCTGGCCGGCGATATCCATGCAGGCACTACACCATCTGTAAGCGCAGGCGCCTATACCAATAGCTATATTGCCGCCACCAGCACCACGCTGTATAATTTCGACGACAACCTCAATATCCTTACCCGCCAGGATCCGCCCAATGCCGGTTCGCTCAATACCGTGGGCCCCTCCGGACTGCAGATCACGACGGGCTCGCGCACCGACCTGGATATTTATTTTGATCCGGTAACGAGTACCAATACGGCATTTTTTACCGCCAACCCTACCCTCTCCCTTACCGATAACCTGTACACCATCAACCTGGCAACAGGCGCAGCCAGCCTTGTAGGCGCGATCGGCCTGCCCGGCATTACGCCGATAGACGACATTGCTATCGCCATAGACCGTACGGTACCGCCCGCAATCGCCGGCCGGATCGTATATGGACTGACCAGCAATGCCTATCTCATCAGCTTCGACAGCGATGCCCCGGGCACCATACGCAGTCATGCCGCTATAACCGGTATTACCGCAGGCCAGGCGCTGGCAGGGCTCGATGTGCGCCCGCTTACCGGACAACTGTACGCCATGGGGTATAACGCTACTACCGGCGAAAGCCAGCTGTATACCATCAACCCGGCTACAGCAGCAGCTACGGTTATTAATACAACACCGGTATCGTTGGCAACCGGCCTTACCCAGATCAGCTTCGATTTTAACCCTACGGTAGATCGTATCCGGGTTACGGCAGCCAATGGCAACAACTACCGCCTGCACCCGCTTACCGGTGCGATAGCCGCTACCGACCTGGCACTGGCTTATGCAGCGGGCGATATACATGCCGGCGCAACACCGGCCATAGCCGCAGGCGCTTACACCAATAGCTATATCGGCACCACGGCCACCCAGCTTTATAACTATGATATTACCCAGAACAGTATTACCCTGCAGGATCCGCCCAATAACGGCACACTCAACACCAAAGGGGCATCGGGCATCAGCGTTAACCCTGCCGACCCTTCTGTGGATATGGATATTTACTTTAACAGCAGCACCGGTACGAACCAGGCTTTGCTGGCTGCCAATACCGGCAGCTCTGCTTTCGACTTTCTTTATAATGTCAACCTCAGCACAGGTGCAGCCACAGCGATAGGCCGTATCGGCTTTGGCACGGCCCTTACCGATATAGCCGTACAGATCGACAACAGCCTGCCTGCGATCATCGGGCAGCTTACCTATGCCGTTACGGCCACACAGAACATCATTACCTTCGATAACAGTAACCCGGGGGTAATCCGTTCACAGGCCGCAATTACAGGTATTGCAACCGGCCAGGTAATAGCCGGTATGGATATGCGCCCGGCCACAGGCGAGTTATACCTTATGGGTTATGATAACGTTACGGGCAACAGCCAATTGTATACCCTTAATGCCGTTACGGGCATAGCCACGGCCGTAGCGCCCGCTATTACCCTGGCCGCCGGCATGGGCAATATCGGCTTCGACTTTAACCCGACTGTAGACCGCATACGGGTTATCGGTTCCAATAATGCGAGTTACCGGCTTATACCGACTACCGGCTTGCTTGCCGCTACCGATGTCAACCTGGCTTATGCTGCAGGCGATCCCAATGCCGGTACCACGCCCAATGTAAGCACCTGCGCTTATACCAACAGCTTTAACGGCGCTACCACCACTACCCTTTACGATTACGATCATAGCCTGAATATATTCGCGATACAAAACCCGCCCAATAACGGTACGCTCAATACGCTGGGCGCTTCCGGCATTATCCAGAACCTTGCCGATCCGACTACCGATCTCGATATTTATTACAGCCCCACATTACTCAGCAACACTGCCTATTTTGTTGCCAACACGGCTACCAACGACCGCCTGTATTCCGTAAACCTCGCTTCAGGAGCCGCTACCGACCTGGGGCTGATCGGTAATGGCATCGCGATCAGGGATATCGCCGTACATATCGAAGGAGCCCCGCTTCCTTTAACCCTGACCAGCTTCCGGGTAAACAGTGCCCCCTGTTCTGCCCAACTAAGCTGGACCACTACCGACGAAAAAAATGTAGCTCATTTCCAGGTGGAACGTAAAGGCGAACAAGGCGGCTTCGAGGCTATCGGCACAGTTGCCGCAAGCAATACAACCGGTCAGCAGGCCTATACCTACACCGACAAAGACCTGCAGGAAGGTAAGTTCCTCTATCGTTTAAAGATACAGGATGCCGATGGCGGGTACCACTACAGCAATACCGAAGCCCGGCAGATCAGTTGCGGCAACAGCAAGATAAACCTCTACCCCAACCCGGCCCGCGATTATATCCGTATCTCCCTTGCCGGTGTGAGCGGCACCGCCTGCAGCATCCGGATCGTGGATGTAACCGGCAGAACGGCATATCTTAAATCCGCAACGGGCGCCCAAACGCTTACGATACCCATAAGCCAGCTGGTTAGCGGTTTATATACCGTTATGGTCAGTGACGGCAATCATATGGAAATATTACGCTTTGAAAAGATAGATTAAAAGTTCGCGGCATTACTACAGCCGGTCCTGCCCTTGCAGGACCGGCTTTTTTGTGAGCGCCTGCTGCCTTTTTATACGGCATAAACAAAATTTATAATTCCATACCAGGTAAAAAATTTTGCTTGAATCAATATTGCCTAACTTTACCGGATTTTTCTATATCCACGATGAAACTACTCTTACAATACCTCAGCCGCCACAAAGGCCTGATCTTCCTGGCGCTGATCCTGGCGGCAATCAACCAGGTCTTTTCGCTGCTTAACCCCTACATCCTCGGTAACCTCCTGATCGACCCCTATGCCAATAAAGCCGCGCACTTCCGCGATTCGGGCCTCGGCAATGAGTTCTTCAGGGGTGTTGTGATCGGTTTGCTGCTGATTATCGGCGCAGCCATGGTATCGCGTATCGCCAAGGCATTCCAGGACTACGTCGTGAACGTAGTGATCCAAAAATTTGGCGCGGCACTGTATACCGACGGCCTGAAACATGCCCTGCGCCTGCCTTTCCAGGACTTCGAAGACCAGCGCAGTGGCGAGACCTTATCGGTGCTGCAGAAAGTACGCGCCGATTGTGAAAAATTTATTACCAATTTCGTAAACGTCCTCTTTGCAACCCTGGTGGGCATCGTATTCGTAATGATCGTGGCCTTTAAGCTAAGCCCTATGCTGCCCCTGATCTACCTGGCCGGATCGGTAACCCTGGCGCTGCTGACCAGCGTGCTGAGCCGCAAGATCAAAGTGATCCAGAAAAATATTGTAAAGGAAACCACCGCGCTGGCCGGTTCCACTACCGAGTCGCTGCGTAATATAGAACTGGTAAAGAGCCTGGGGCTTACCCACCAGGAGATACAGCGGCTCAACACCACGACCATGAAGATCCTGAAGCTGGAACTGCGCAAGGTAAAAAGCATCCGCTCTGTTAGCTTTGTACAGGGCACCTTCGTTAACTTCCTCCAGCAATGTATCATGTTCGCGCTCATCTATTTTGTCTTCCACGATAAAATTACCGTGGGCCAGATGATGATGATGCAGTTCTATTCCTTCTTTATTTTCGGACCGCTGCAGGAGCTGGGCAATATCATTCTTTCTTACCGCGAGGCAGAAGCTTCTTTAAACAACCTGCAGGACCTGCTGGCCAGGCCGGTGGAGTACCAGCCCGCCCATCCCGTAAAAGCAGGCGCGATCAATCACCTGCAATTCGAACAGGTAAGCTTCCAGCACCAATCAGCTACCCGTCCTGCACTGGAGCAGATCTCCTTTGATGTAAAGCTGGGCGAAACCATCGCATTCGTAGGCCCTTCGGGCTCGGGTAAAACGACCCTGGTCAAACTGCTGGTCGGTCTTTATCATCCCAGCGAAGGCAAGGTAAAATATAACGGCCACAGTGGCGAAACGATAGACCTCGACGAACTCCGGCACCAGATCGGCTTTGTAACCCAGGACACGCAACTGTTTTCGGGCACCATCAAAGAGAACCTGCTGTTCGTAAACCCGCAGGCTACCGACGACATGATTATGGATGTACTGCATAAGGCGGCAGGCCAGAACCTGCTGGCGCGTGCGGAACACGGCATCGATACCATGATCGGCGAAGGCGGTTTGAAACTCTCGGGCGGCGAACGCCAGCGCCTTTCCATCGCGCGTTCGCTATTGCGCCAGCCCCAACTCATGATCTTCGACGAAGCTACGTCGGCGCTCGACTCCATAACGGAAGAAGGCATCTCGGCTACGATACGCCAGATTACCAGTCAACGCCAGCACATCACGGTAATGATCGCCCACAGGCTGTCTACCATCATGTATGCCGACCGCATTTACGTATTGGAAAAAGGCCGGATCATCGAGACCGGGAACCACAATGAACTGCTTGCGGAGAAAGGCCTGTATTATGCCATGTGGCGCCAGCAGATCGGCGAACGTAAAGATGACGCCGCCGTACCCGCAGAGCTGCAAAAGGCATAAACCCCGGTCATTTGATCCATGGTATAAACGTATAAAGTCCGGCCTGTGCCGGACTTTATTTATGCGTAAGTATGCCTTTTACAGGCTTAATAAAGGATCGATATAAAACGTAGCAGGTTGTTGCCCGGCAAGCATTTTAAAACACGCAGCAGGCAGCAGGCAAATAAAAAAGCGGTCCGGGAAACTTCCGCGACGCGCTTCAATTCAATACCCGTCCAGCCCTTGCCAGGCATGGGTTACCGGTATGCGACCAAAATAATAAATAGCTAAAAGGGATTCCTGTTTTATTCCAGCGACAGGATGCTGTGCGGCAGGCCGGTCTCTATATTGAGCGTCGTCTGCGGGTAATGTTGTCTTACCTTAGCCAAATCAAAACGGATAGCGACATCCGGGGGTAAATGATAGATTCTTTTATTCTTTTCTTCGGTAACCAGGTATTGTTTTAAAGATTCAATCAAGGTCAATGTGTGCTCGTTCATTGCGGCAAATTTACGGCATTATATCTTTATTAACATCACTGTAGGTACTATAAAGCTGCGATTTCCGGCATTTTCGCGCTCTGGAGGCCGCCAGGGCCGGAAAAATTTTGTGGATAAAATACGCTTGTGCGACTTCCCAAATTATTGCATCTTTGCCGGCTACGGCTGTCGATAGCCTCCGGGAAGCATAATCTTCCGGTTATCCGGCCTTTGAATCAACCGCTTATCAGAAAATGAAAGTATGCATTGCCGAAAAACCGAGTGTAGCCAGGGATATTGCCGAAGTAGTCGGCGCCCGGCAGCGCAAAGAAGGTTATTATGAAGGCAACGGCTACCAGGTTACCTGGACCTTCGGTCACTTCTGCACACTAAAAGAACCCCACGATTATTACAGCCAATGGAAAGCCTGGCGCCTCGAAGATCTGCCCATGATCCCTTCCGGCTTCGGCATCAAGCTGATCGACAATAACGGTGTCAAAAAACAATTCGGCATCATAGAGACGCTCGTTAAACAATGCGAAGAAGTGATCAACTGCGGGGATGCCGGCCAGGAGGGCGAACTGATACAGCGCTGGGTATTGCTGAAAGCGGGTTGTACCGTTCCTGTAAAACGGCTCTGGATCTCCTCGCTCACCGAAGAGGCCATACGCGAAGGTTTTGACAAGCTGAAAGACAGCCAGCAATACGACAACTTGTATGCTGCGGGCAGCGCCCGGGCTATAGGCGACTGGCTGCTGGGCATGAACGCAACCCGGCTGTTTACCAAAAAATTCGGCGACCAGAAAGCCGTGCTTTCCATAGGCCGCGTGCAAACCCCTACCCTGGCCATGATCGTACAACGGCAGAAAGAGATCAATGCCTTTGTACAGGAAGAATACTGGGAGCTGAAAACCATTTACCGCGAGACTGAATTTACGGCGACTATAGAGCGCCTCAAGAACCCGGAGAAGGCGCAGAAAGGACTGGAATACATCCAGGCTCATTTATTCGAAGTAACCTCCTTCGAACGCAAGGAGGCCAAAGAGGGCAACCCGCGCCTGTTTGACCTTACCTCCCTGCAGGTAGAAGCCAATAAGAAACTCGGTTATTCGGCCGACGATACCCTGCGTTATATCCAGAGCCTGTACGAGAAGAAACTGGTTACCTATCCCAGGGTAGATACCACTTACCTGTCGGAAGACCTGCATCCCAAGATACCCGGCATATTGCAGAGCATGGCCTATTACAGCCAGCTTACGGCGCCGCTGCTTACCCAACCCATACCCAAGTCCAAAGCCGTTTTCGACGATAAGAAGGTTACGGATCACCATGCCATTATTCCCACCGAAGTATTGCCTTCCGGTCTGTCGTCGGTAGAAGAGAAACGGATATACGACCTGATCGCCAAACGTTTTATAGCGGTGTTCTACCCGGAGTGTAAAGTAGCCAATACCACGGTGCTCGGGCAAACCGGCCAGGTGGAGTTTAAGGCTACCGGCAAACAAATACTCGATCCGGGTTGGCGTGTGGTATATGCCAACGACGCCCAGAAAGAAGAAGGCGACGAAGAAAAACTGATGCCGGTATTTGTAAAAGGGGAAAGCGGTCCGCATGAACCCAGGGTACATAAGGGCAAGACCACGCCGCCCAAACCCTATACCGAAGCCACTTTGCTGCGCGCCATGGAAACCGCCGGCAAACAGGTGGAAGATGAAGAGATGCGCGAACTGCTAAAGGACAACGGCATCGGGCGACCCTCTACCCGGGCCAATATTATCGAGACCCTGTTTCGCAGGAAGTATATCGAAAAGAAAAAGAAAAACCTCTACGCTACCCAAACCGGCATAGACCTGATCGATACCATACAGAACGAGCTACTGAAAAGCCCCGAGCTTACCGGCAACTGGGAACGCAAGCTGCGCCTGATCGAGAAGGGCAGTTACGAACCCGCCGTGTTCAAACAGGAACTGATCCAGATGGTGATCGACCTGGCCAACGAGGTCAAGTCCAGTACCTATAAAGTGATCAGTATCGCCGCCGAACCGCCTGCCAAACCGGAGCCTGCCGCTAAAGAACCCAAAGCGCCGAAAGCCCCCAAGGAAGCGCTGAACCTGGAAACGCTGCAGTGTCCTAAATGCAAAGAGCAGCTGCTGCGTAAAGGTCATACCGCTTATGGCTGCGCCAACTTCCAGGCCTGCGGCTTTAAAGTGCCCTTCGAGATCGGGGGTAAAAAACTGACCGACAAACAGGTGGCCGACCTGGTACAGAAAGGCAAGACCGGGAAAATTAAAGGCCTGCAAACCGAAGCCGGCACAGAAGCCGCCGAAGGCCGTATCAGCCTGGATAGCGCCTTTGCACCGGTTATCAGTTAAGTATACTCCCTATCCTGCCGGCTTGTTAAAAAATAAAGCCATCGTTCGTAATTCGATTTATTTACTACCTTCGTATCACTTTAGGGGTGCCTTTGTGCTGAGATAATACCCTACGAACCTGATGTAGTTAGTACTGCCGAAGGGAAAAGTGAGACCACCTGTGTACCGGTGTCCTTCGGGGCATTTCCTATCCTGCACAGCCATGTCATTCCTAAAGTACATTAATACTTTCAGGAATGCAGATAACCATCAACAACGAAGTACTGGACATTACTGCAGGCACTACACTGCAGCAGCTTGTTTTTTCGCGGCTTGGCGAAAAACAGAACGGCATCGCCGTGGCCGTCAACAATACCGTCATCTCCCGTAACCTGCACGACAGCCATATCCTGCAGCCCCACGATACCGTTTTAATCATCAAAGCAACACAAGGAGGATAATACTATGATAAAAAAGGACCAGGCCCCGGAACAGCAGCATTTATCGCTCGGGCCCATCAGCGGATCACGTAAGATCTATGTAGCCGGCAAAATCCACCCTATACAGGTAGCCATGCGCGAGATCAGCCTGTCGCCCACAAAGCTGGCCAGCGGCGGCACAGAAGCCAATGCACCGGTTACCGTATACGATACCAGCGGCGCTTATACCGACGAAACGGCGACGATCGACATCAGGCAAGGCCTACCCCGGCTACGCGAACAGTGGATACTCGACCGCGGCGATGTGGAAGAACTGGAAGCCGTAAGCTCGCATTACGGCCGGGAACGGCAGAACGACGAAAGCCTTTCCCACCTTCGCTTTGAGCATATCCGCAAACCGTTGAAGGCTAAAGATGGATGCAATGTAAGCCAGTTGTACTATGCAAAAAAAGGCATGATTACTGCCGAGATGGAGTACATCGCCATACGCGAAAACCAGCGTATAGACGAACTGCAAAACCAGGACTCCGCCGATGTCAACAGCCCGGGCTTCCAGCACCCGGGACACAGCTTCGGCGCCAATACCCCGGTAAAGCACATCACGCCTGAGTTTGTACGCGACGAGATCGCTGCAGGCCGGGCCATCATTCCCAATAACATCAATCACCCGGAAAGCGAACCGATGATCATCGGCCGTAATTTCCTGGTCAAGATCAATGCCAATATCGGCAACAGCGCCGTAACCTCGAGCATCGAAGAAGAAGTAGAAAAAGCAGTGTGGGCCTGCCGTTGGGGCGCCGATACGATCATGGATCTTTCTACCGGTAAAAACATCCACGAAACCCGCGAATGGATTATCCGCAACTCGCCCGTACCCATCGGAACCGTGCCGATCTACCAGGCTTTGGAAAAAGTGAACGGTAAGGCTGAAGACCTTACCTGGGAACTGTTTCGCGATACCCTGATCGAACAGGCGGAGCAAGGCGTATCGTACTTTACCATCCATGCCGGCGTACTGCTGCGTTATATACCGCTTACCGCCAAAAGGGTTACGGGTATCGTATCGCGCGGGGGCAGCATTATGGCCAAATGGTGCCTGGCGCATCATAAAGAAAACTTTCTCTATACCCATTTCGAAGAGATCTGTGCCATCATGAAGGCTTACGATGTAGCCTTCTCGCTGGGCGATGGCTTACGGCCCGGCTCTATAGCCGATGCCAACGATGCCGCCCAGTTTGCCGAACTCGAAACCCTAGGCGAACTGACTAAAATTGCCTGGCAGCACGATGTACAGGTAATGATCGAAGGCCCCGGCCATGTGCCCATGCATATGATCAAAGAGAACATGGACAAACAGCTGAAGGAATGCCACGAAGCACCCTTCTACACCCTGGGGCCGCTTACGACGGATATCGCCCCCGGTTACGATCATATTACCTCGGCCATAGGCGCGGCTATGATCGGCTGGTTTGGCACGGCTATGCTGTGTTATGTAACGCCGAAAGAACACCTGGGCCTGCCCAACAGGAAAGATGTAAAAGACGGTGTGATTACCTATAAGCTGGCAGCCCATGCCGCCGACCTGGCCAAAGGCCATCCCGGTGCGCAATACAGGGACAATGCCCTGAGTAAGGCCCGGTTCGAGTTCCGTTGGGAAGACCAGTTCAACCTCTCGCTCGATCCCGATACGGCCCGCGAATACCATGATGAGACCCTGCCTGCCGATGGCGCCAAGGTAGCGCATTTCTGCTCGATGTGCGGTCCTAAATTCTGTTCGATGAAGATCACCCAGGAAATCCGGGATTCCGCTGCCAGCGGCCTGTTCGAGAAGGCGGAAGAATTTAAAATGCAAGGCAGCCAGATCTATTCCTAAATGAAACAGCTCATCGTTATCACCCATCCGGAGCCGGTACCGCAGGAAGCGGGCCGCATCAACGCCTTGTTTGATGCAGGCCTGGAGCTGCTGCATATCCGGAAACCGGGCTATAACGAAACGCAGTGCCGGCAACTGTTGCAGGACATTATACCGGCATACCGCAACCGGCTTGTATTACACCAGCAACACGAACTGGCAGCAGCGTATGGTATACGGCGCCTGCACTTTCCGGAAACCATGCGTTACCTTACCGGTAAGGTAATCATTGAGCAGTGGCACGCAAAAGGCTATACCCTGTCCACGTCGATACATACGCTGGCAGATTATCCCTCCCTGCCCGGCCAGTTTAACTACGCCTTGCTGGGGCCCTTTGCCGCCAGCATATCCAAGCCGGGTTATGGCGTGGATATGCAACAGGATACTACGGCCGGTATCCCTAAAACGGATACAGCACTTATTGCTGTCGGCGGCTTACATGCCGGTAATATCACAGCGCCGCTTGCTGCAGGCTTTGATGGCGTGGCATTACTGGGCAGCATCTGGAAAGATGAACATACCACAGATAACTTTAAACAACTACAGGCATTATGGCATACGACCGACCCGCAGTACTGAGTATAGCAGGCCTGGATCCCAGTGGGGGTGCGGGTTTGCTGGCCGACATCAAGACCTTTGAACAGCATCGCTGTCTCGGCTTTGGTGTGGCTACCGCGATCACGGCTCAAACCGAAGACCGTTTTTTCGGCATCGAATGGCTGTCGCCGGCGTTGATATGGATGCAATGCCAGCCGCTGCTGGACCGCTACCCGGTAGCCGTGGTGAAGATCGGCATTACCGAAAGCCTGCCGGTATTGCTGGACCTTGTCGACCGGCTGCAGGGCATACGGGATAAGGTACAAATTATATGGGACCCGGTAATCAGGGCCTCTG
Organism: Taibaiella chishuiensis; assembly: GCF_003014535.1. Lineage (GTDB taxonomy): Bacteria > Bacteroidota > Bacteroidia > Chitinophagales > Chitinophagaceae > Taibaiella > Taibaiella chishuiensis. The sequence continues at coordinate 22,266 of NZ_PYGD01000016.1, forward strand.
CAGGCTTCCGGTTTATGGACCCTGCAGATAAAACGATGCTGGTGCGCATCCTGCAAGGGCTAAGCCTGCTTACGCCCAATACACAGGAAGCCAGCCTGCTGAGCGGCCTGGAAGACACCGGCGAGGCAGCTTTATGGCTGGCACAGTACTGCCCCGTATTACTCAAAGGCGGTCATGCAGCTGAACGGGGCGTCGACTATCTCTTCGAAAAAGGACAACGGACCGCTATCGATCCCGGACAGGAGGTTTTGCCGCCCAAACATGGTTCCGGCTGCGTGCTCTCCTCTGCTATAGCCGCAGGGTTGGCACGAGGGCATACCCTGCCCGAAGCCTGCCGCATGGCTAAAACCTATACCGAAACTATTTTAAACAGCAACGATCAATTACTGGCTTATCATGATGCTTAACCGACTACAATACATTTCGCAGGGCAACAGTGCCGCCGAACAGCTTGGCCATATCCGATCGGCACTGGCGGCCGGCTGCCGCTGGATACAACTGCGCTGGAAGGGGCAACAGGAAGAGGCCCTGCTTCAGCTGGCCCTGCAGGTAAAAGCCCTGTGCCGGGAGCACAATGCCGTACTGATCATTAACGACCATGCCGCAGTTGCCCGGGTGGCTGATGCAGACGGCCTGCACCTCGGTCTCGGCGATATGCCGGTAGCGGAAGCACGCCGGCTCCTGGGTCCCGGAAAGATCATCGGCGGTACGGCCAATACACTGGCAGATGTGCTGCAACGGGCGACCGAGCAATGCGACTACGTGGGTCTTGGCCCCTTCCGTTTTACCACCACCAAAGAAAAACTGAGCCCGGTATTGGGCCTGGAGGGTTACCGGGATATGATGCAGGCATTGACCACGGCAGGCATTACCCTGCCGGTTTATGCAATTGGTGGTCTGCAAACCGGCGACGTAACAGGGCTTACCGGGGCCGGTGTATACGGCATAGCTGTTTCCGGGCTCATCAGTCAGGCCAGGCATGCCGCTTCATTAGTACAACAATTAAACCAGCAACTATATGCAAGCACTTCATATAGCCGGTAGAACCTTTCAATCCAGGCTATTCCTGGGTACCGGCAAATTTGGATCGGCAGCAGCTATGGAAGCCGCTGTAACAGCATCCGGCACCGAACTGGCCACCGTGGCTCTGAAACGTATCGACCCGGAAACCGGCACGGATAACCTGCTGGCGCACCTGCAACAGCCGGGCCTGCACCTCCTGCCCAATACCTCCGGCGCCCGCAATGCGAAAGAAGCCGTATTTGCGGCGCAGCTTGCCCGCGAAGCACTCGAAACCAACTGGCTGAAGCTGGAGATCCATCCTGATCCCAAATACCTGATGCCGGATGCGCTCGAAACGCTGAAGGCCACCGAAGAACTGGCCAGGCTGGGCTTTGTGGTATTGCCGTATATCCATGCCGACCCGGTATTGTGCAAGCAACTGGAAAGCGCAGGTACTGCGGCCGTAATGCCCCTGGGTTCGCCCATCGGCACCAATAAAGGGCTAAAAACGATCGACTTCCTGGAGATCATTATCGAACAAAGCAAGGTACCGGTAGTGGTAGACGCCGGTATCGGCGCACCTTCCGATGCCGCACAGGCCATGGAACTCGGCGCCGACGCCGTATTGGTCAACACCGCTATTGCCGCATCCGATAACCCGGCCCTGATGGCAACGGCCTTTAAACTGGCTACAGCAGCGGGACGCATGGCTTACGAAGCCCGGCTGGCGGGTACTAACCGGCAAGCCATAGCCAGCAGCCCGCTCACCGCATTTTTACAGTAAAGCAGCACCTATGTTTACCGAAATATTCGAGCAATACAACTGGGAAACCGTAACCGAAAGCATCCTGGCCAAGACCGCCGCCGATGTAGAGCGGGCCCTGGCCCGGCAGAAGCGTAACCTGGAAGACTTTAAAGCGCTGATATCGCCGGCTGCCCTGCCCTACCTGGAACAGATGGCGCAACTCAGCCGGCTGGCCACGCAAAAGCGCTTCGGCCGGACCATCCAGATGTATGCACCAATGTACCTGAGCAACGAATGCCAGAATATCTGTACCTATTGTGCCTTCAGCCTGGACAATAAGATCAAACGCAAAACGCTGGGTAATGCCGAGATCCTGCTCGAAGCCGATGCTGTCAAAGCCATGGGCTACGACCATATCCTGCTGGTGACCGGCGAGGCCAACCAGACAGTAGGTGTGCCTTACCTGGCCAACGCGCTGCGCCTGGTACGGAGCCGGTTTTCGAATATCTCGATCGAAGTGCAGCCGCTCGACCAGGATGAGTATGAAACGCTGATTGCAGAAGGTTTGTACAGTGTATTGGTGTACCAGGAAACCTACAGGAACGATACGTATAAACAACATCACCCCAAAGGCAAGAAATCCAATTTCCGTTACCGCCTCGAAACGCCCGACAGGCTGGGCAAAGCAGGTATCCATAAAATTGGGCTGGGCACGCTGATCGGGCTGGAAGACTGGCGTACCGATTGTTTCTTTACTGCGCTGCATCTTTCTTATCTCGAAAAAACGTACTGGCAAACCCGCTACTCGATATCTTTTCCCCGGTTGCGACCCATAGCCATCGACCAGGCCGGCACTACGATACACAAGGACTTTGACCGGTATATGAACGACAAAGAACTGGTACAACTGATCTGCGCCTACCGGTTATTCAACGAAGAACTCGAGCTATCGTTGTCCACAAGAGAGGAGGCCACCTTCAGGGACCATATCGTACCGCTGGGTATTACGAGTATGAGCGCCGGCTCTAAAACCAACCCGGGCGGCTATGTAGTAGCCCCCGAAACACTGGAACAATTTGAGATATCGGACGAACGCAGCCCGGCAATTATTGCCGACATGATCCGCCAACAGGGTTATGAGCCCGTATGGAAAGACTGGGATAAAACATTCAGATAAGATTTTTATGCAAACCGCAGAAGTGATCCGCTACAGCAAACAGCTGATGCTGGACGATATTGGGCCGGCAGGACAACAACGGCTTAAACAGGCGAAAGTATTGGTAATCGGCGCAGGCGGCCTGGGCTGTCCGCTGCTGTTGTACCTGAATGCCACAGGTATAGGTACCCTGGGCTTTGCCGATGCCGATACCGTCGATGCCACCAACCTGCACCGCCAGGTATTGTACCGGCAGGAAGATACCGGGCGCAAAAAAGTAAAGGCAGCGCAGGAACGGCTTGCCGCACAAAATCCTTTTACAGAGCTGATCGCGCACGATACCGCGATAGATGCAGCAAACGCCGCAGCACTGTTCGCAGGTTATGATATCATCGTTGATGGTTGCGACAACTTCGGTACACGTTATATCGTAAACGATGCCTGTGTAGCCGCTGCCAAACCCTTGGTCTATGGCAGCATTCTGGGTTACGAAGGCCAGCTGGCCGTATTCAATCATAAAGGCTCGGGCCAGCTCCGCGATATCTTCCCCAATCCGCCCGAACCGGGCGATGTACCCGACTGTTCGGAAAACGGCGTGCTGGGTACCGTACCCGGCATTATAGGCCTGCTGATGGCCCAACAGGTAATCGACCTGGTACTGGACCGCTGCACCCTGACCAATCTCTTCCTGATCCTGGATACGCGCAGCCTGGATAAAACGGAACTGCGGTACGGCGCATAGCCATACCTGGCAGCCGGATAAAACTTAACAAAGTTTATAGCAGCGGCGAACGCCTGGTGTCTTGTAATTTTGCAGGAAACACCATCCATATGACCTGGGACCAGACCATACCTGTACGCTTAAACATCCAATACCCCATTATACAAGCCCCCATGCTGGGCATTACCACACCCGGCATGGTGGTGGCCATTGCCGAAGCCGGCGGACTGGGCTCCTTACCGGTGGGCGGTTTGTCGCCGGAAACTACCCTGCAACTGATCCGTAAGGTAAAAGCCGGTACCGGCAAGCCTTTTGCCGTTAACCTGTTTACCCACGATATCCCCGCTATCGACATCAACGAGACCGATGCCATGCAGGACTTCCTGGAAGCGCTTTCCGACGAGCATTACCTGGGTTATGAACGACAGGATGTGGCCGGTTTTAAATTTCACACCTACAAGGAACAGATCGAAATTCTGGTCCGCGAAAACATAACCGCGGTCAGTTTTACTTTTGGCATACCCGATGACGAGAGCATTGCACAGCTGAAATCGGCCGGCATCCTGCTGATCGGTACGGCTACCTCGGTAAAAGAGGCCCTGCTGCTGGAAAGTAAAGGCATCGATATGATCGTGGCGCAAGGTATAGAAGCCGGTGGCCACCGCGGCAGTTTCCTCGACGACGAGCCGTTGCCCCAGGTAGGTACGCTGGCCCTGGTACCGCAGATATGCGACCGGGTAACAATACCGGTTATTGCTGCGGGTGGCATTTATAACGGCGTTACGATACGGGCCGCCTTTGTATTGGGCGCCGTAGGCGTGCAGATCGGATCGGCCTTCCTGGCCAGCCCCGAAAGCAGCGCCATACCTGCGTTTAAGACAGCATTACCCGGCAGTACCGAAACGGATTCGGAACTTACCCGTGCATTTTCAGGAAGATGGGCGCGCGGATTGCGCAACAGCTTTATGGAAGCCATGGCCAACTCGGGCCTGCAGATACCGGTATATCCCGTTCAAAACAGCCTGACCGGTAAATTAAGGGCTTATGCCCAACAGAAAGATAAGATGCAGTTTACCAGCCTCTGGGCCGGGCAGGCGGCGGCGCAGGCCAAACCCTGGCCTGCAGCCGACATCTTTAACGACCTGGTGCGCCAGGTAGAAGCCGCATACCCGCAACCCGCCTAGTGAACAGCCTGTTGGTAGGCTTTTACATAGGCCTCGTACTGGCGCAGCATTCTTTTGGCCATACCCGCTGCATAACGCATCAGCCGTGGATGCCATGTCCCGGCATCCTGTGCAAAAGCAATCAGGGTATCGGCATCGGAAGCGCCCTGCCGGCCCGAGCTTCTCAGTTGCGCCGCAGCATTGAGCCGCGCCATGGTATTGAGAATAGCGGCCAGCTTTTTCTTTTTGCCCTTACCCAGGCTTAGTTCCATACGGTCCTGCGTGGGCTGCAGTTCCTTTACCACGAAGTCGGCGCCTTTAAAGGAAAAGGCGTGCAACCAGGCCGGGGCCACGTATTGCTGCCTGTTTTGCAGGGTAATGATCCGTTGTGCTTCGGAGGTCCATACCGGTTGTTCGAGTGGTGTATAAGGCGCTACCGACGAGGGTCTGGCCTCTTTGATATCGGTCAGGTGGTAGGTACCGGAGGCTACTTTCAATACCAGCGCCGCATAACGCTGCAAGCCGATACTGCCCGTACCCGCTACCCGGACGGCTATATCCCGGATCCGGAATACGCCTTTACCATATTGCTCCGTAAACCGTTCGTCCAGCGCCGCTTTCAGCTCTTTCTTCAAAGTTGTATCCACCGGCAGCAGTTTTATGCCATCGGGGTACAGGTACAGCCGTCCCTTGCGCAAAGCCGTTCTGGGTTTAAGCAATTCTTTTTCGCTGCGGCGGGCTACATTACGTAACAATTCCAGCAACAGGCCCGATGCGGTCTCTTTTTCTACGGCAAGCGCTTTACCGGATTGTAAGGTAAGCGTATAGGTTGTGAGATAGTCCTGCACCAGTTCCGCTACGATGGCGGTATCAAGCGCCAATACATGTCCGGCAAGGTGAATACCCGTCAACATACGGGCTACTTCCCAGGAAGCCGGCGCCAGCAGTGCTTCATCAAAGTCGTTGAGATCGAAATAAACAACACGGTTATCGCCTTTATAGGTACCGAAATTTTCGGGATGAAGATCGCCGCATATCCAGGCCCGGGTGGGATCTTCCCAATCCTGCCTGCCCTGCAGGTCTTCGTAAAACAAATGACAGGTGCCGCGGTAAAACCGGAAAGCGTCCTGGGCCATAGCGGCATATTTCAATAAAACCAGCTCCGGTACACGGTCGCTGTTAAATGCCTTTATTTTTTCAAATACGGAAGCCATATGCAGATCATTTTAAGCGTGAAAGCCGGCATCGATCCCGGTTGTTCCCGAAAATTACAGAACTTTGCGCAATCCTGTCCTGTTATATACTTTGAAATATTTCCGGGTATATCACGTTAAGGTATCTCGTATGACAACAGCAACTTCCAATCCCGCCCCGGCACGGCTTTCTTTACCCCGGTTTATAACCGCTCTGCTTTTCGCATTGTTCCTTATGCCGCAGACCGGCCGGGCGCAGGCTGCCTTCGATACCGAATCGGAAGAGCTGGTTGCGGTGCAAAGAATGATCAATGAAACCTTTCCCGACATAGAGGCGCAGTTGAAAACGGGAAAACCGCTGCCACCGCAGGCCACCTTGATTATGGCCGACGATAGCCTGGGCAGCGTGGACCTGGCCACACCCGAAAAACTTTCGGGCACTGAAAGTAAAGTGGCCGCATTAAAAGAGGAACTGAGCATTGGTGCCTTAAAAGGTACTTATAAAGCTGTAGCGATCTTTTACGATACTACCGTAGCCAACCCCGAAACCGGTGTGATGACCCGGGCCATCGCCATTTTTGCAGAACATACCAACGACGACTTTGCCTACCTCTTTTACTATCCCTACCGGGTTACGGCCAAGAAAACCGTAGAGTTCGGTACCAGTTTCGGCGATTTTGCCCCACAGGAAATGTATAAACCCTGATCCGGCGCCATGCAACTTAAAGAAGCCCGGGAGCTGATCTCCTGCCCTATATTCGAACAACAGCCGGATCATGCCCGATGGGCCGATCTGGGCTGTGGCCCGGGCCTGTTCAGTTATGCGCTTTCGGGCTTGTTACCAGCAGACAGCAGCGTGTATGCGATCGATAAAGAACCCGTATTCGATGCCTTTATGTTTCCAGGAAAAGGCAATAATATCCACGCGCTGCAATACGATTTCATAAACGAGACCCTGCCCCTTCATGACCTGGACGGATTGCTGATGGCCAATGCCCTGCATTATGCAAGCGACCGGGATGCGCTGCTGGACCGGCTTACCCGGTATGTAAAGCCGGCCGCCCACCTGCTCGTTGTCGAGTATGATACGGAAACGCCTGTGCCCGTTTGGGTGCCCTACCCGCTAAGCTTTGCCGCCCTTGGCCGTTTATGCAAAGCCAAAGGATTAAAGGCCCCGCAAAAGCTACAGACCTTACCTTCACGTTTTGGCCGCGGCAACCTGTATGCTGCACTGGTCGCCTTGTAAGAGAGCTTTCCACTCTGCACATAGAATTAACAAAAGTATCATTTACCTTATATGGGTGCAAATCAGTATGCATTTACTATTTTTGGTGCGATTTATCCCAGAAACCGTTACCCGCATGCTGAATACTTTACTACTTATCCTGGTCCTGTTGTTTGCCGTGTTCCTGCTGATTATGCTCGGGCAGAAACTCAAGATCTCCTATCCTATTTTCCTGGTGCTTGCCGGGTTGGCTATCGGGTTTATTCCCGGCATACCGCGTATTACCATCGAACCCGAACTGATCTTCCTGATCTTCCTGCCGCCGCTGCTGTATGAGGCAGCCTGGTTTACCTCCTGGCATGAGTTCTGGAAATGGAGAAGGCCCATCGGGATGCTGGCCTTCGGCCTGGTTTTTATTACCTCCGTGGCCGTAGCCTTCGTATCCAACGCGATGATCCCCGGTTTTACCCTTGCCCTGGGTTTCCTGCTGGGTGGTATCATATCGCCGCCCGATGCCGTAGCGGCCGGTTCGGTGCTGCGTCATATCAAAGTGTCTAAAAGATTAACGACCATACTGGAGGGCGAAAGCCTGATCAATGATGCATCGAGCCTTATCGTATTCCGTTTTGCACTGGCGGCGGTACTTACGGGTCAGTTCTCGATGGGCCAGGCCACGGGGCAGTTCTTCCTGGTATCGGGCATGGGTATCGTTATCGGCCTGGCCATAGCCTGTATTATGTACGCCGTACACCGCTACCTGCCTACTACGGCCAGTATCAATGCCACGCTTACCCTGATGACGCCTTACTTTATGTATATCGCGGCGGAGCACTTTCATTATTCGGGGGTGATGGCGGTAGTGAGCGGCGGCCTTTTCCTGTCGTACCGCTCGCACCAGATCCTGTCGCACAGCGACTCGCGCATGCAGGCCTATAGCGTATGGGCCACCGTAGCCTTCGTGCTGAATGGCCTGGTATTTATCCTTATCGGCTTGGAGCTGCCGGAGATTATTGATGGCCTGGGCGATTACTCCATCGGCGACGGTATCAAATACGGCCTCATCATCAGTGCCATCGCCATTATCGTGCGCCTGCTCTGGGTCTTTCCCATTGCCTATGTACCCGTATGGCTGGGCAACCGGAAACGCATGGACCCGCTCAACCCGCTCTGGAAGGGCCCTACCATCATTGGCTGGGCCGGTATGCGCGGCGTGGTATCACTGGCCTCGGCCCTGTCTATTCCCCTGCTGCTGAGCAACGGCAGTCCTTTTCCGCATCGCAACCTTATTCTCTTTATCACCTTTATCGTCATCCTGGTTACCCTGGTGTTCCAGGGCCTTACGCTTCCGCTGGTGATCAAATGGGTAAAGATGAAAGAGATCGAAGATTTTGCCCCGGCACATGAGCAGGAGGCTGCCATTAAAATACGCCTGATGCAGGCCGGGTTGAAAAGGCTCGAAGAGCAATATGCCTTCGAAGCTGAAGACAATGAGCTGGTGGGCTTCCTGAAGAACCAGCTCGACCATGATGTGGTTATCTCGCAACAACGGCTCGACTCGCTGGAATGTGATACTACCATGCAGGAAGAGATTGAGCTGTACCATGCCGTATTGCTGGATATCTACGCCATACAACGCCTCGAACTGCACAAGCTCCGTACGGAAAAACAATTCAGCGACGAGGAAATACGCAGGCAGGAAAACCAACTCGACTTTGAAGAAGCCAAGATACTGGGCGGTAATGGTCATTAATTAAACAACAAACATACCTATGCACGCTGGACGTCGTTATACTTTTAAGGAATTTATATTCTGGACCCGCAGGGACATTTATGCGCTCAGCATCCTGTCTGTTATTCCTACTGTATTATATTATTGCTTTGGCTGGAAATGGCTGGCCATACCCTGGGTACCCATTGCCCTGATCGGCACGGCCGCCGCCTTTATCGTGGGCTTCCGCAATACGCAGACCTATAACCGGCTCTGGGAAGCACGCCAGATCTATGGCGCTATCGTAAACACCAGCCGCTCCTGGGGCATGATGGTGCGGGGTTTTGTAAAAGGCGACATTACCGATGCCGCGCTCTATGAACTGCACCGCGAGCTGATCTACAGGCATATTGCCTGGCTTACCGCCCTGCGCTTCCAGTTACGGGAATCGCGGACCTGGGAAAATATGAAGGTCATTAAGTCGAACGTGGAGTACAGCAGGCTGTACCATGTGGCAGAATGGGAAGGCAAGCTGGAAGATGAACTGCGGCCCTTTCTTCCGGCGAAAGAGCTGGAATATGTGCTGGGCAAGAAGAACCGGGCTACCCATATCATCAGCCTGCAGTCGCAGCAATTGAAAACATTGCGCGAGCGCGGCCTGGTATCGGAACTGAACGCGATCGAGCTCGAACAACTGCTGGTCAACCTTTATGAGCAACAGGGTAAATGCGAGCGGATCAAGAACTTCCCGTACCCACGGCAGTTCGCTACCATCAACCAGATGTTTGTACGCCTGTTTTCCTTCCTGATCCCATTTGGAGTATTGAACGAATTCCAGAAGTTAGGCGCGCATATGGTCTGGCTCACCCTGCCCTTCAGTGTTACCGTTGGCTGGATCTTTATGACGATGGAACGTGTGGGCGAGAGTACGGAAAACCCTTTTGAAGGCAGCGCCAACGACGTGCCCATAACCTCGATGAGCCGTACCATAGAGATCGACCTGCGGGAAATGCTCGATGAACAAAATATACCACCGGCTATCGGTCCGCAAAATAATATCCTGTTGTAAAGCAGAAAAGTTGGCGACCAGATCAAAATGCCTTGTATTTCATTTTATTGCTTCGATAAGGGACGCTTCATAAATTTGAGCCCTAACCGATAGAACAGCCAACAACCTGAGGCAACAGGGAGCAATGAACGGCTGCATTTAAATAGATTAAAGCCGTGATCCGCGTCCTTTATGCTGTGTGCGGGATTCTTTGCAGGGTACGTCGCGGGAACGAACGCTTTACCGACACTTCCAGTCAGGCGAAAAAAACAAAGCATCATATTGGGTCCGACAAAATCTATCCCTGTTTTTTCTCGCCGCGGCGCAGCGATCGCTGCGGGAAAAAATAAAATTCACAGGATCACATTCGCTCGCCAGGACCTGGTGTTGCAGTAGATTTATCTATCCTGAATAGCTTAATAGCATCAAATGCGTATCGCTACCGACCAGATAAACTGCCACCCACGCGCAACGTCCTTTAAAGGAGACGTCGCGACGAAAATCGACCGACCTGTTTGAGGGCCCACGGTGACGCAGCGATCGCTGCGGGAAAAAATGAAATTCACAGGATCACATTCGCCCGTCCGAACCTGGTGTTGCAGTAGATTTATCTATCCTGAATAGCTTAAATGCTTCCTATTGGATATCCCCGCAGGGTCTCCCGCAAAGGGACCCTGCGGAAGGCAGGCTACAACAGCAGTAAATAGCATCAAATGCGTATCGCTACCGACCAGATAAACTGCCACCCACGCGCAACGTCCCTTAAAGAAGCCGTCGCGACGAAAATCGACCGACCTGTTTGAGGGCCCACGGTGACGCAGCGCTCGCTGCGAGAAAAAACGAAATTCACAGGATCACATTCGCCCGTCCGAACCTGGTGTTGCAGTAGATTTATCTATCCTGAATAGCTTAAATGCTCCCTATTAATTTTCCCTGAATAAATAATAGAAAAACACAACTGCCTGCCCGGTTTTTAATACCCCCAAAAGATTCCGCCTGATCCTAAAAAAGCGGGGCTGCCATGGCAGCCCCGCTTTGGGTATCCCGGTATTTATTTGCCAAACTTTTTACGCAGCTGGCTCAGCGCATCATTGATGTTAGCGCTTTCCGGTTCTTTTTCTTTTTGTTTGGGTTTATGGCCCTGCTCGCGTTTAGGCCGGCCCTGCATATTAGGCGGGTCCTGCGTTTGCTTGATCGAAAGAGCAATACGTTTACGCGGCAGATCTACTTCGGTTACCTTTACCATCACCTTATCGTTAAGCTTCAGTACCTCGCCCGGATCGCTGATGTATTTATGCGCGATCTCCGATACATGCACCAGCCCGTCCTGCTTTACACCAATGTCGACAAAGGCGCCGAAGCGGGTAAGATTGGTAACGATACCGGGCACGATCATACCGGCATATACATCTTCGATCGCATAGATACCGGCAAACTCGAAGGCCTGCGCCTCGCTGCGCGGATCGAGCCCCGGCTTTTTCAATTCCTTCAGGATATCCTGCAAGGTATGCAGACCTATGGTTTCGGTTACATATTGTTGTACAGGAATATGGTTAACCACCTTTTCGTTACCGATCATATCGCCCAGGGCAATACCGGCATCTTTGGCCATCTGCTCTACCACTTTGTACGACTCGGGATGTACCCCGCTTGCATCCAGGGGATTTTCGCTTTCCTTGATGCGCAGGAAGCCGGCGCATTGTTCGAAGGCTTTATTACCCAGGCGCGGCACTTCCAGCAATTGTTTACGGCTGGTGAACCGGCCCCGTTCTTTACGGTATTGTACAATATTTTCGGCGATAGAAGGACCGATACCGCTCACATAACTCAGCAGGTATTTACCGGCCGTATTCAGGTTTACCCCAACCGCGTTCACACAACTCTCTACGGTCTGGTCGAGACGGTCTTTTAAGCGTACCTGGTTCACATCATGTTGGTACTGTCCTACGCCGATGCTTTTCGGGTCTATCTTTACCAGTTCGGCCAGCGGATCCATCAGCCTGCGGCCGATGCTTACCGCACCGCGCACCGTAATATCCTGGTCCGGAAATTCTTCGCGGGCCAGTTCGGATGCAGAATAGATCGAGGCGCCGTCTTCGTTGACCAGGAATACCGGTAAGCCGGTCTGCAGGCCTTTGATAAACTGTTCCGTTTCGCGGCCGGCAGTACCATCGCCTATCGCAAAGGCTTCGACCTGGTATTTGGCAACCAGGCTGCGCACCTTGGCTTCCGCTTCGGTAAGCCTGAAGTTCTTTTCGTGTACATAAATGAGACCGTTTTCCTGCAGCTCGCCTTTTTCGTCGAGCACCACCACCTTACAACCGGTGCGGTAGCCAGGGTCGATGGCCAGGGTGCGCTTACTGCCCAGGGGCGACGAAAGCAGCAACTGGCGCAGGTTTTCGGCAAATACGCTGATCGCCTCTTCATCGGCCTTTGTTTTGAGCGCCATACGGAACTCGCTTTCCAGGCTTGGCTGCAACAGGCGCCTGTAAGCATCTTTTACAGCCTTCTTCACGTGTTCGGCTGCCGGGTTACCGGCCTTTACATAACGTTGTTCGACCTTCAGCAGTGCGGCTTCTTCCTCCGGTGCAATGGACATACGCAGGAAGCCTTCCATAAAGCCCCGCATGATGGCCAGCATCCGGTGCGAGGGTATTTTAGATACCGGCTCCGAGAAGTCGAAATAATCTTTGAACTTGATCCCTTCTTCTTCTTTACCACTTAGTATTTTGCCCTGAACTTCGCCGCCCTGTTCAAACAGTTTACGCATATCGGCACGCACCTCCGCATCTTCATTTACCAGCTCTGCGATAATATCGCGGGCGCCCTGCAAGGCAGCATCGGCATCGGCTACTTTATCATTAACATAAGCCAGGGCTTCAGCCTGCGGATCAATACCCGCCTGCTGCAGCAGGAGCTGCGCGAGCGGCTCCAGGCCGTTTTCACGGGCGGTCTGCGCCTTGGTCTTGCGTTTGGGCTTATAAGGCAGGTAGATATCTTCCAGCTCGTTCAGGCTCGAAGCAGCATCCAGCCTGGCCTGCAGCGCATCGGTCATTTTGCCTTGTTCGGCGATGGTTTTTTCTATAAATAATTTACGGTCGGAAAAGTCCTGCTGGAACTTTGCTTCTTCCTGGATATTCTGGATCTGTACTTCGTCCAGGGCGCCGGTCTTGTCTTTACGGTAACGGGCTATAAAAGGAATCGTGGCGCCTTCCGACAATAAGCCGAGCACGGCGGCAACCTGCTGTTCCGGTATATTCAACTTGGCCGAAACAGGATGAGAAAATGCTAACATAAGGCTATTATACAGTTCTAATAATCATGCAAGGGGGGCGAAGGTAAAGAAATTACGATAGAATCAGTCCCGGATCACCGTAGTGCTGCCGTCGGCCTGTATTCTTAAAATGCGGGATGGCGGCGCTGCGGCCTCTTCACCCCTGCGATGGTCTACGATATAATCGACACGGCCCTTCAGTACCGGGTCGATCGTGGCAAAAGAAGCAGGCGAAGGCGCTCCGCTGATATTGGCAGAAGTAGATACCAAAGGCCGCTTCAGCCTTTTGATCAGGCTTTTACAAAAAGGATCGCGGGTTACGCGTATGGCGATGCTGCCGTCCTGGTTCACCAGGTTATCGGGCAGCCCGATGGCTTGCTCATAGATGACGGTAGTCGGTCTTTCGAAAGCAAAGATCATGCTTACGATATCGGGATGCGGGTTGGCTACATAACGGAAAACATCTTTGGCTTCGGCCAGCAGGATAATGAGACTTTTAGCATCGTCGCGTTCCTTGGCTTCGTAGATCTTACGCACCGCGGCAGCATTGGTGGCATCGCAGCCAATGCCCCATATAGTATCTGTGGGATAAAGGATAATGCCGCCTGATTCCAGCACGGCAAGGGTTTTATTAATCTCGGTATTCATTATAAACAAACAGGCCTGTTAGGCTAAGGTAGCTTAACAGGCCTGTAAAATCAAAAATTTATGGTTTTAGTCCCCGCTTTTAAGAAAATTTAAAAAGATACCCGGGGGGTATGATCCTGTGTTACACCAATAAGACCACTTTGGGCATCGCTTTAGGTCATGGGTTACACGCGGATTATTTCAGCGAGATACGCTTGGTAGCCGTACCGCCCTGGCGGTCGTCGTGGCATTGCAGGTAATACATGCCCCTGGCCAGGTTTTGTACCGGGATCACGATCTCGTTGTCCATAGCGGCCTGCCATACTTTCTGTCCCACGGCATTATACAGTACCAGGTTCAACTTACCGGTACCTGCATGTTTTACGGTCACTTCGTTGCTGGCCGGGTTAGGATACAGGCTCAGTCCCTGTTCCAGGGTAATATCTGCCAGCGAGGTACCGCCGGTTATGGTAAAGTTCTGGTCGGAAATATCGAAAAAGATATTACCTGCACCTTTTACCTTGATCCTGGCCGTAGTGCTGTTGTGGCCTGGAATCAGTATGGAAGCGCTGCCGGTATTGGGCACGCCGGTAGCCAGTGTATAAGGGAAGGTATAACCACCGTCGGTCGACAGGAAGATATCTACATTCGGCGTATTGATCGGCGCTGCATCGGTCTGGGCCACATCCCAGGTAATCGTGGTATTGGTATTGGCAGTGAGTGTTGTATTGGTATTGGGAGCCGTTACCCGGAAAGGCGTACCGGTATTGATCACAGTGGCGGTTACCACATCGTCTGCCAGGCTAAAGGCGCCCCAACCGTTAACGATGCTACGTGCACTCACCTTGAACTTGAGCGTACGGGCTGCCGCAGGCAGGCGCTCTCCTTTATAGGCAATGGTATTGGTCAGTACATAGTTGATCCTTGGAAAAATACGAACCCTCGAGGTATCGGGGAAGAAGCTGCGGAACGAAGGTCCTGTCTGGAAAGTATCGCTCCTGTTTTCGGATTGCCTGTAATTACCGAGGTCCCATTGCTCCCAGCAATACTCCATCGTATCGGACTGGCCAATGGTAGCCTGCGGCGCCTGGAGTTCGAAAGGTGTTTTATACGGGATGGTATATGTTGCCTGGATAGCTGGTAACACCGGGGGGGTATAGTTTGCAGTACCCACACCACAGGTGGGACCGCCGCCACCAAAGAAGCCGGTGGTAATGAAGGAGCTCATCTCATCGAGGCTTTTGTTGTGAAAATAGGCATCGCTGTTGTTCTGCACATTATTCACGAACCCGCAGATACCGGCATAGGCCATAATGGTGGTACCACCGCCGGGCTCATAAGCCGTAGTCTGGTTTTCGTTGCCGGAGCAAAAGTTAAACGTATGGTTGGCCCCGAACTGGTGTCCCATTTCGTGTGCCACATAATCCACATCGTAAGCATCGCCTACAGGATTGGGCGAACCAGTACCGCCCCTGGCTTTACCACCGGTACGGCATACGCAACCCAGCGAGGCCAGGCCTCCGTCGGGACTGGTGCTGAACACATGACCGATATCGTAGTTTGCAGTGCCGATGCGCTGGTCCACCACTACCTGGTTCTCGTCGAGCAGATCGCCCAGGTCATTGTTATTAAAAGGATCCGAAGTCGGGTTGAGGAAGATAAGGGTATCGTTATTGCCGATCATTTCCATGGTCACGGCAGCCTCTCTTTCATAAATGCCGTTAACGCGGTTCATGGTCGTTACCATAGCGCTCAGTACGCTCACTTTTGTAGGCGTGGCGCCGCCTACAGCCTGGGCATACTCGCCGGTGCAGGATACGGCAAGCCTGTATTTCTTGCGGGTATTACCATGCGACTTGGGCAACAGCGGCGGCAGGGTGCCGTCGATTGTGGTAGGACCTACGCCCTGTGCATCTTTGAGCTCGTCGCCACCGACGGCACAAGGCATCAGTTTTTCGAGCGGACGGCGATAATCCTGTTTATAATAAACGGTATAGTAACCATCGGCGGTATTGCTGTACGGATCAATCATATAAGTGGCGCCTTTGTCAAACACCATAGCATGAAAGCCGTTAAGGGTATAGTCGATTTTGGCCGTTACTGCCGGGTTATCCGCAGCTCTTGCCGTAAAGGTCTGGATGCCCGGGTAGCGCGCCTGGAGCCCGGCTTCCATTACCGGTGTCTTCCATACGAGGAACTGTTGGGTTTTACCCTCGGGTGTAGGCAAGGCCAGCACGCCGGCCTGTTCCGGTTTGTCGGACAATCCCGACAGGAAGGTAAAAACAGCGGTCTGGTTTAACGTTTGTAACTTATAGTGATCAGGCTTGAGTATTTGTTCTCCTTTCGACGGTGCAACAGTTCCTTCAAACGGTTTCCAGAAATCAGCAGCATAGCTTCTTACAGACAGCAGGGGCAAGGCAAGTGCCCATGCTATTGCCAGACTTTTTCTTTTCATACACTTTTTTAATGCGTTTTTAATATAAATGGTATTTCGGCAAGTTATTTTAATATTCCGGTTATCACATCTTAAATGCGGCCAACAGGTCATATGCTGCGATGAAAAAAGAAAATCAGGCGCCCGGGCCGTAAGGCATTCGGGAAACATTGCTTTGGATTATCCTTTGAAATAAGGATTTTTTTCTATGCCCGCGTCTTCTTTTTTATACACAAGATAATACTTCTGTTTCCCGCTGTTCCAGGTCGAAAGCAGGTATACCGTTCCATTCCAGGTAACTTCTGCCCGGAGATCGGTACCGTTATAGTCCAGGCGCAACAGTCCGCCGTTCGGGTTCGTTACGGCCTGCCCTTTCAGGGATACCAGTTCCGGATATCTTGCGGCAAGTTCCGCGGCCATGGTCTGGGCATTGGCCAGTACGAACGCGGTACAGCCTAAGCCCCCGGGCAGGGGTATTGCCATTTGCAAGGTACCGTCCGGGGCGCTTTTCGCGGCTTTCAGGAATTCCTTGAGTTGCTTTTCTTCAATGGTGTAGATGGTATAGGCGGCAGGGAGTTTTGCCGTGCCCGAGGCGGGCTTTAGTTTCAGGTGGGTGGTTGCCGTAATTTTCTGCCAGGCAGCTGCTTTGCCACGAACCGTTATACCGCATACGGATTGCGCCTTTTTGCCCTGTGCAATGGCTATACTACCGGTTGCCGTTACGATCCAGCCCGAAAGCAGGAGTACCTTGCATAATTTACTCATGGTACGAAGTTACCTATTTAGACAACAAGAAATTCAACAGGCTTTACACTAATTAACGATACGCGTCCTAGTTTAACGTCATGTTTAAAATTTAATATTAGCCCCAAAGCTTTTCTATACTTCAACTTTATAGAGTAACTTTACCCCCTCAAAAACATTACAGAACAGTTTATTTATGCAGATTGCCTACAGTTGGTTGATGGATTACCTGCCCCAGCCGGTGTCTATTGAAGAATTAAGTAAAATATTGACAAGTATCGGGCTGGAAGTAGAAGGTTATGAAAAAGCCGAAGCCATACCCGGCAGCCTCGCCGGCCTTGTGATCGGCCAGGTAATGACCTGCGTCCCCCACCCGAACGCCGATAAATTAAAGATCACCACTGTAGATATCGGCGGAGCTGCCGTTGTACCCGTAGTGTGCGGCGCCGCCAATGTAGCTGCCGGCCAGAAGGTAGTGCTGGCGCCCGTGGGCGCTACGGTACACCCGACCAGCGGCGAACCCTTCCCGATCAAAAAAGCCAAGATCCGGGGCGAAGCCAGCGAAGGCATGATCTGCGCCGAGGACGAGATCGGCCTGGGTACCAGCCACGAAGGTATTATGGTGCTGCCGGAAGACGCTGTAGTGGGCACCCTCGCCAAAGACTATTTCAATATACCCGAATCGGATTATACCATCCATATCGGCCTTACGCCCAACCGCAGCGATGGCAACAGCCATATCGGTACGGCACGCGACGTATGCGCCTACCTGCGCCACCATACCGGCACAACCGGCGAGGTGCGTTATCCCGAAGCCGGTATAACAACGCCGGGCACCGATAGCCTGCCGATGACCATTGTGATCGATCAGCCCGAAGCCTGCCCGCGTTATGCCGGCGTATCCATATCCGGTGTAACGGTGGGTGCATCGCCGGAATGGCTGAGCGAAAGACTCAAGACCATCGGCATACGGTCGATCAACAATGTAGTCGATATTACCAACTATGTATTGCACGAATATGGCCAGCCGCTGCATGCCTTCGACTACGATAAAATATCAGGCCACCACATCAGCGTGGGCTTCGAGCCGGAGGGCGCTAAATTCACTACCCTAGACGACAAGGAACGTACCTTGCGCGGCGAGGACCTGATGATCCGGGATGCAGCACAGGGCATAGCTATGGCCGGTGTATTCGGCGGTGCGGGCACAGGCGTGTCCGATGCCACCACCAATATTTTCCTGGAAAGCGCCTATTTCAACCCGCGTACCATCAGGCGCACATCCATGCATCATGGCCTGCGCACCGATGCCGCCACCCATTTCGAAAAAGGCGTGGATATGGCCCAGGTAATACCAGCCCTGAAACGTGCTGCGGCACTCATTGCCGAACATGCAGGCGGTACCATTGCCTCTGCCGTTTATGATGTATACCCGCAAAAACTGGAAGCAAAAACGGTAGCCGTAAAATACGATTATATCAACAACATCTGCGGTAAAGCGTATGGCCAGGAAGCGGTCGATACGATCCTTACTGCGCTTGGTTTCCGGATACTCGAGCAAAACAGCGGAACGCTGGTACTCGAAGTGCCATCGAACAAACCGGATGTAAAACAACCCGCCGATATTGCAGAAGAAGTATTGCGCATCGATGGGCTGGATAACGTAGCGATCCCTTCGCGCCTCAACATTTCCCTGCAACGCCGGCCCGCGCCCGTTGCCCGCAAATGGAAAGAGCGTATGGCCAGCTACCTGAGCAGCGCCGGCCTGCAGGAGATCGTTACCAACTCGATCACCAACAGCCGCTATTACCCCGAAGACATGCCGGTAGTACGGATGATCAACAGCCTGTCGAGCGAACTGGACATTATGCGCCCTGCCCTGCTCGAAAGCGGCCTGGAAGTAGTAGGCTATAACGTAAACCGCAAGGCGCAGGATCTTAAACTCTACGAGTTCGGCAATATCTACCGGCAGGACAGCGTTGGTAAATACGCACAGACCGCGAAACTGGCGATCTGGGTTAGCGGTAATACCAACGGCCAGCATTGGCAGCATGCCGCCCGGCCATCTGATATCTATTACATCAAAGGCATTGTAGACAATCTCTTCAGCCTTTGCGGCATCAGTAAGGTACAGCAAACCGCCGAAGATGGCCTGTTGAGCTGGAAGCGCGGCAAGAACCTGATCGCCAGGGCACTGCCGGTTGCCGCCGATAAACTGAAGGCATTCGACATCAAACAGGATGTGTTTTATGCAGAGATCGATATCGAAGCTTTTGTAGAAGCAGCCGAAGCCGTAAAGGTAAAATACAGCGAATTGCCAAAATTCCCGTCGATGCGCCGCGACCTGGCGCTTGTACTGGATAAAAACGTACCTTACAGCAAGGTAGCGGCTATTGCCGATGCCAGGAAGTGGGAAGCGTTAAAAACCTATGAGCTGTTCGATGTATTCGAAAGTGAAAAAATAGGCCATGATAAAAAGTCGCTGGCCCTGAGTTTCACCTTCCAGCTTAAGGAGCGTACCCTTACCGATGAAGAAGTAGATACCATGATGCAGGAGCTCATAGCCCTGTACCAGAAAGATTTACAAGCAACCATCAGAGCTTAATCAGGCTTTCATGCAGGAACTGGAACTGTTACAGCAAAAACTGGATGCCCTTATCAGGCGTTTTTCTGCCTTGCAGGCAGAGAACGAACGTTTGGAAAAAAGCAGGCAGCAATTGTCCGGCGTCATTACCGGCCAGCAACAGAAGCTGGAACAGTTGGAGACCCTCCTGCGTTCGCAGTCGGTGGCGCTGGGCGCCGCCGACATGACCGGCGAACAGAAAGAACAGCTGAGACAGCACCTGGAGCAACTGATCGGCGAGATTGACAAGAATATTGAAATGCTGTAAATAACAACATGGCCAAAAAGAATACCGTCGTATTTCTGTTTATTATGATCCTGCTGGGCAGCCTGGGCTGGGCATCCTGCGAGCCCAAGGAACCCGAGTGCTACCAGCCGGTTAATGTTACCCTCATATCGGGTTTCGTAGGGCGCGATACGGTAAGGATCGTCGATTCCGCTACCAATACCGATACCTTCCAGCTCCAATATACCCCGCGTCGCCTGCTCAGCCCGGGCATGTACGCGCTTGATGTCGATTCGCTCTATTCGGTAATAGGTAGTGCCAATGGTGAAGACCGCCTGTCGGTACCGCTTAATCCCCGTTCCGACAGTATGCGTTACCGCTTCCTGGCCGATACCTCCAGGAAAGCAGCAGCCGATACGCTCACCTTCTACTATACCTCCAGCGTGCATTTTATATCCAACGACTGCGGGTATACCAATTATTATCAACTCGACAGCGTGCACACGACCAAAAATGTAGTGGATTCCATAGCGCTGGTCAATAATGCAGTAACCAATAACCAGACCAACCAGGCCAGACATGTCCAGCTTTACTTTTTTGACTAGTAGGGCACAACGCTTTATCCCCCTGTTAACCGCTTGCCTCGTCTTGCTGTGCGCAGGGGTATGTCCCTCCCCTGTATGGGCACAGGCTACTCCCCCATCCGACACAACCGTGGCAACGCCGGCACCGGATACCGCAGCAACAAAAAAGCTGCCGAAACTGCCTTATGTCCACCAGTTCCGCCTCGGTTTCGACCTGGGGCGTGTCGCTTTTAATTTGATGTATCCCAGCCGCCAGGGTTACGAGATCCAGGCAGACTATGCCATGCGGGGCAAGCTCTATGCCGCTGCCGAAGGCGGCTTCGGCCGGGGCAGGATCGACTACGACAACCTGAAATATACTACCAGCAGCTATTTCGTACGCATCGGTATCGACCAGTCTGTATTGGACCGCCTGGGAGCCTATGATTTCGACATGGCCTTTATCGGCGTACGGTACGGCATCGGTATGGGCCAGCTGTCTGAAGCCACTTACCTGGTGCCTTCCCTGTTCGGCCCTCCTGCAGAGGGCAGTGTACCTGGCAAAAATTATACCGTACATTGGGGTGAGATCGTGGGCGGTATTAAAGTAGAAGTGGGCAAAGGCATATTCGTGGGCTGGAACTTCAGGGGCAGGTTTATGTTTAATGCCGGCACCTTTAAAGAGCTCGCACCAAATTATATCGCCGGTTATGGCAAGGGCGACAAATCCACGGTATTCGATTTTAACCTTTACCTCAGTTATGCCATAAGATGGAACAAACAAAAAAGCAGCCTTTAAAGGCTGCTTTTTTAGGACGACTCATGGTCACCAGTAACATCATCAGTAGGCGTCCTATATCAAGGTACTTTACCTACTTTTTGGTTTTCTGTATTTTCTTCTCTTCTACGGTAATCCATTCTTCCAGGGTAACGGTAAAGGGCATCTGGCCAATCTTAACGACACCTTTCTTACCCTTGATCTCGACAAGACGGCCCACCTGGTGATTGGTGGTATTGCGCAACAGGTCGCCTTCCTGGGGCGCCCTGCCCGTAATTTTGAATTTTTTATCTGCTTTGCGGGCTGCCGATTCGTTCTGCTCGATCTGCTTTTTACGGAACAAAATCTTTTCAGCCGACTGGATCACTTCCTGTTTGTTCTCCGACTTCTTCCAATCGTGGATGATCTGCTTAAATTTACGCTCCGTATCCCGCAGGTAATCCAGCTCTTCCTTCTTGATCTTGTTTTGCAATTTCAGGGTCTCGTAATGCTGCTTCAGCCGCTCCTTATCGATCAGGTCTTCGTACTGTTCCTGCAGCTCTTCGTTCTTCCGGATCAGCCGGTCGAGCTGCTTCTCCTTGTCACCCAGCCTTACCGATTGCTGCTCGGTCTGGTACAGCATTTTGTCCAGTTTAAAATGCCCGCGCTCGGTAAGCTGCCTCGCCCGGTCGATCACCTTGGGCGACAGCTCGCTGCGTTGCGCTATGGCAAAGGTATACGAGCTACCCGGCTTGCCGATATTCAGTTGGTACAGGGGTTCCAGTTTCTGCTCATCGAAGGCCATGGCCCCGTTAAAAATACCTGCTACTTTGCCGGCCATCACCTTAAGGTTCAGATAGTGGGTGGTAATAATACCCAATGCCTTTTTGGAAGCCAGCTCTTCCACGATAGCCTCGGCAAAGGCGCCGCCCAGGTTGGGATCGGAACCACTACCCAGCTCATCGATAAAGAACAGGGTCTTGCCGTTGGCAAAATCAAGGAAGTATTTCATATCGCGCAAATGGGCGCTATAGGTACTCAGCTCGTTTTCGATAGACTGGGTATCGCCGATATGGATCATCATCTGCTTAAAGATGCCCATCTCGGATTGCGGGTCTACCGGTACCAGCAGGCCGGCCTGTAACATCAGCTGCAAGAGGCCTACTGTCTTCATCGATACCGTTTTACCACCGGCGTTCGGCCCGCTGATCATCAGGATGCGGTTCTGCCGGTCGAGAGTAACATTAAGCGGTATCACGGGCTTGCCCGCCTGCTTATTATGCAGCAGCAGCAAGGGATGTACGGCTTTTACCAGGTCGGTGACCGGGTGCTGGCTCAGCCGCGGCATATCGGCATTCAGATCCTGGGCCAGCAGTGCCTTGGCGCGTATAAAATCATAGAGCCCGGTAAGGTGATAATAGGCGTCCAGCTGTGGCTGGTATACCGAAAGCTTGCTGGTAGTCTGGGCCAGTATCCTTTGGATCTCGCGGTGTTCGGCACGTTCGAGCGACGACACCTCGTTGTTGAGCTCGATGGTCTCCTCGGGTTCGATAAATACGGTTTTGGACGTATCGCTTTCGCCATGCAGGATACCTTTCACGATGCGTTTATGCTCCGCAAATACCGCCACGGTACGCCGGCCGCTCAAAAAGCTTTCCGAGATATCGGCCAGGTAGCCCTGCTTGTTCAGTTTGCGCAATATACCTTCAAAGGTCTTGCGTAACTGCTGCCGGGTGCGGTCGAGGTCCACACGGATCTGCATCAGGGCCTGCGAGGCATTGTCTTTTACCTGGCCCGAATCGTCGATCACCGCGCTGATGATCAGCGCGATCTCCTTTTCATAAACGATCTTTTCGGCCAGGGCCCGCAGCTGCGGGAACATCTGGTCGTGGTTTTTAAACCAGGTAAGGATGTCGCGGATACAAAGCGCCAGGTTGCGGAATGCGAGCAGCTCTTCGCCTTTCAGGATCGCATTGGTAATGCTCAGCATTTTCAGCTCCCGCTCCACATTACGGGTAAAGTCGTTGGGAAAAGCGCCGCTGCCACCCAGCGTCGATTTGTACTCGAGGGTTTGCTCCAGGGCCATGGATACATATTCCAAGCGGGTATGGAAGCGCAGCTCTTCTACCCTTTTGCGGGCCGCATCGGTGCGGCATTTCTGGAGCAGCAGCAGCCTTATTTTGTTAAACTCTAATTGGTCTAGGGCCTGGGCCGGATATAACTGTAACAATTATTTGAATTTGGTAATGTTAATGATGTTGTTGCAACGGGGACTCGCACCCCGCTTCATTAAAAAAACCGACAAAAAAAGCGACGTTATATAACGTCGCCCAATGTTATTCTTTACGCGATTTTCCTAAAACACAGCATACGCTGTATACACAGGAAAAAATTACAACGCTTTTACGCTATCGTTCAGCTCTGTATCGACCAGGATACGGCCACAGTGCTCACAAACGATAATCTTTTTACGCTGATGGATCTCAGCCTGGCGTTGCGGTGGAATAATATTAAAGCAACCTCCGCAGGAATCACGCATTACCGGTACTACAGCCAGACCATTACGGTAGCTGGTACGGATGCGCTCATATGCGGTCAGTAAGCGTTCTTCAACTTTTGCCTTGGCAGCTTCAGAGCTTTTAGCCAGCTCTTTTTCTTCTGCCTCTGTTTCTTTAATGATTTTGTCTAACTCTTTGCGCTTTAAGTCCAGTACGTCCTGCTTCAGTTCCAGTTGTTTCTGGGTAGTGAGGCGGGAGTTCTGGCTCTCCTGCAGGCGGACCGTCGCGTCTTTTACATGCTTGTCGCACAGCTTTATTTCAAGCTCCTGCATTTCCATTTCTTTCGTGATGGCTTCAAACTCACGGCTGTTCTTTACATTATCCTGCTGCTTTTCGTATTTCTTGATTAATGCTTCGGCTTCCTTCTTGGCTGCTTTGCGGTTTTCGATGTATTCGTTCACACTGTTGATCTCTGAATCAACATTAGATACACGCGTTTGCAACCCTTCTACTTCATCTTCCAGATCGCTAACCTCCATAGGCAATTCGCCTTTCAGGGTTTTGATCTCATCAATTTTGGAATCGATTTTTTGCAGGGTAAGAACTGCGGTAAGTTTTTCTTCGATCGAAAAATCTTTTGCTACAGTAGCCATATATTAGAAAAAATAATTTACAGGGTTCGTATTCAACTTCGTAAAAAGAAGCGCAAAATTAGGGAATTTTTTCTTTATTATTTCAGAAAAAATTTCTATGGTAAATTGCTCACTTTCATAATGTCCTATATCCGCGATAATAATACGGCCTTCGGCATCGAAAAATTGGTGGTACTTGAAATCGCCGGTAATAAAAATATCGGCCTGCTGCCGCAGCGCATCGGGAAGCAGAAAACTGCCCGAACCGCCGCAAACCGCCACTTTGGAGATAGCCGGTACATGCAGGCCGGTATGCCGGATGCAAGCTGTTTTCATTTGTGTTTTCAGGAAATGCAGGAACTCGCCCGCAGGCATGGGTTGCGCCAGCGTACCGATCATACCGGCGCCAATCGTCTGGTTCTCATTTTCGAGCCGCACCAATTCGTAAGCCACCTCCTCGTAAGGATGTTGTTGTTTTAAAGCCGCAAGTACAGCACCGCGCAGATGTCGTGGCACAATTACTTCTACCTTGATTTCCTCGGGTGTTTCGCGCGGACCGCCGGCAGTACCGATTACCGGGTTGCTCTGCTTCGAAGGCCTGAACGAGCCCCTGCCTTTCACCCCAAAGCTGCATTCGCTGTAGGCGCCGATATGTCCCGCACCCGCGGCAAACAACGCATCCAGTACGCCCGCCGCCGCGTCTTCGGGAACATAGGTATACAATTTATACAGGTTGTCGCCGGCAGGCACCAGCACTTTAGTATGCTGTAAACCTAAGCGTTCGGCGATTTTATGGTTTACGCCCTGCTGCATATTATCCAGGTTGGTATGCGCAGCATAAATGGCAATATCATTGCGGATAGCCTTTAAAAGCGTACGCTCTACGTAATTGCGGCCGGTAAGGCTTTTAAGACCGGAGAAGATAAGCGGGTGATGGGCAATGACCAGGTTCAGGTTCTGTGCTATGGCTTCGTCCACCACGGCTTCGGTTACATCAAGGGTAAGCAGCGCCCCGGTTGCTTCGCGGCTGGCATCGCCGGTCTGCAAACCGCAATTATCATATTTTTCCTGGTAAGGTAAAGGAGCAAACTTTTCTATTTCGCTGAGGATATCTTTAATTTGCATATCAGGACAGGGCAATGGCTATTGGTAAATACAAAAATAAGAAGAAATAACCGGAGCCGGCAAGAAAATGCAAGCCCCCTTATTTTCCTGCTTACTATTCATGAAGGTACGTTTAAAAGAAAACAGCTGGATAGCCCGGCTCGCCGCCCGGAAACTGCGTTGCGACCGCGTGGCACTTACGCTGGGCGCTACCATCCATCTCCACAATACCTCGCGCAGCGCGTTCCTGGAAGATACGGGCTGGGTATGTCACGAGCTCAAACACGTGGCACAATACCGGCATTACGGGCTGGTCCGCTTCCTGTTGCTCTACCTGGCCGAAAGTATCCGCAAGGGGTATTACAACAACCGCTGGGAGGTCGAAGCCCGGCTCGCCGAAACAGACCGCCGTTTGCTGGAAGGGGTCACATTTTATTGAAGCACCGTTTCTCCATCCAGCACCTCCATAGCTTCTCCTACAATAAAGAAACTACCGGTAACCAGTATAGTATCTTCGGGCCCGGCGGCTGCACGGGCAGCAGTCAATGCAGCTTTAACATCGGGAAAAGCATTGCCGGTACGGCCCTGCCCTGTAGCCAGTTCCACCAATTGATCTACCGGCATGGCACGCGGTACATTAGCCTGGGTAAAAAAGAACCGGGCCTCGCCGGGAAACAGGCGCAGCGCCGATGCCACATCCTTATCGCTTACGAAACCACATACGATATAGAGATTACCCCCGATACCGGCCGCGCTCAGGTTTTCGTTGAGGTATTTCATGCCATCGGGGTTATGGGCCACATCGAGGATAATATTAGGACGCTGCCTCACCCAATCCCAGCGCCCGCGCAGGCCGGTAGCGGGCTTTACCAAAGCCAGGCTTTCGAGTACCCGTTCGCGGGGCAGGTTCCAGCCATTCCGGTTCAGTAATTCGCAGGCGGTTAGGGCCGTTTTTACATTGTGTAATTGGTAACTGCCCAGCAGATCGGTCTTTACATCATAAATAACCTGGTCGCCCTTATGTACCGCTTTAAAGTACTGGTAGGCATGGTCCTGCCCGTTGCGTACCATATCCCACAGCGTATCGGCATAGTGAATAACCGTATGGCGGTTTAAAGCATGGCGGAAAAAGACGGGCTCCGTTTCTTCATGGCTTTCGCCGACCACTACGGGTACACCTTCTTTGATAATACCCGCTTTCTCGCCGGCGATCTCGGCCAGGGTATCGCCCAGGATCTGCGTATGTTCCAGCCCGATATTAGTAATTACAGAGAGTACGGGGGTGATGATATTGGTACTGTCCAGGCGGCCGCCCAGCCCGGTTTCTATCACGGCTACATCTACCCCGTACTCGGCAAAGGCGGTAAACGCCATAGCCACATTCAGTTCGAAGTAGGAAGGCTGAATGGTGTCGATCAGGGGTTTTACCCGTTCTACAAAGCCGATTACGAAAGCTTCCGGCACGGGTACACCGTTAATACGGATGCGTTCGCGGAGATCGACCAGGTGAGGTGAGGTGTATAAGCCGGTTTTATAGCTCTGGTGTTGCAGGGCAGAGGCGATCAGGTGACTGGTGCTGCCTTTGCCATTGGTGCCGGCAATATGGATACTCGGGAATTTGCGTTCGGGGTGATCCAGCGCATCGCACAGGGCAATGATATTGGTCAGGCCTTTTTTGATCGCTTCGTTGCCCACGCGGGCAAACATAGGTAGCCGTTGCATCAGGTATTCGATGGCCTCCGGGTATGTGCTCATTGCTTTTCTTTTAAGTGCGTTGGGCCCAAAGGTATTATCGAAATAACAAGCTACAAAAACTACTTCGGCGTTCTGGCCGCGAATAACGCGCCAAGCGGAAATTCATTTAACAACAATTAGCACTATTTAACAAATGGTAGGTGAATTAATGTAAAAAAATGTATACTTTTAAACGCACATTATTTTTCTATTAAAAAACACAAACAGAGGATGAAAAAACTGTTACTCAGCTCCGCGGGCATGGGTCTGACCCTTTCCGCATTTGCTCAACTGCCGGTAAGCACGGCCCCGCAGAACCGCAAAGTACTCCTGGAAGAATTTACCGGTATCCATTGTGTCTGGTGCCCGGATGGTCACAAACGTGCCAATGAACTGAAAGCGGCTAAACCACAGGGAAGTGTGGTAATCGTAAATATCCATACCGGCGGCTATGCCACACCGGGATCCGGCGAACCCGATTTCAGGACTGCAGAAGGTAATGCTATCGCAGCCATCCCCGGAACCAATATTACCGGTTATCCTACCGGCAGTATCAACAGGCACCTCTTTACCGGCCAGAGCGGCTTCGCGATCAACCGCGGCGACTGGAGCAGGTATGCAGATTCTACCCTGGCTAAATCTTCTTATGTAAACGTGGCCCTGCAAGGCACCCTCAACGTAGCGACCCGCCTGCTGACCGTTAACGTGGAAGCCTACTACACAGCAAATAGCCCTGTACCGACCAACAAGCTGACCGTAATGCTGCTGGAAGACGAGGTACTGGGACCTCAAACCGGCGGTGTAGCCAACTACCCTGCCATGGTTAATCCGGATGGTACATATACCCACAACCACATGCTGCGTAAAACGCTGTCTCCCGGTTTAACCGGCGAAGTGATCAACACAACCACTTCAGGTACAACCGTTACCAAACAATACACCTACACTGTTCCTGCACAGTTCGTAAACAACGCGGCTACCCTGGGTAACCTCCAGATCATTGCTTTCATGGCAGAGTCTGATGCCGAAGTGATTACTGCCGCTTACGGTCCGCTGACCCTTACCGGCTTTGCCAACGCGAAAGATGCTGACCTGCAGGCTGCAACTACTGCCGAATCCGGCGTTTGCCAGGGCAAACTGACCCCAAGCATAAAAGTATACAACAACGGTAGCGAAGCAATTACCGCTGCTACCTTCTCCTACAACGTAAACGGGGGTACCAACAGCACCTATAGCTTCTCCGGTACTATTGCTCCTGCTACCTACAAAAACATCAGCCTGCCGGCAATCACCTTTACGCCTACTGCCAGCAATACACTGGCCGTTAATGTAACCGGCGTAAACGGCGGTGCCGACCAGAATGCGGCCAACAATACCAAATCCGTTACCGATATCCTGCTGACCACCAAAATGGCTTCCAACAGGAGACTGACCATGAACTTCACACAGGATCGTTATGGTACAGAATCAAGCTGGAAACTGTATGAGGAAGGTACCGGAACAGTAGCCGCACAGGATGGTCCGTTTGCCGACCTGACCGCTAACGGCGTACTGCTGCACAGCAAAGACGTTTACATCAGCGAGAGCAAATGTTACGTACTCGAAGTTAAAGATGAATACGGAGACGGTATCAATGCAGGCTACGGCGCCGGTAAATACGAATTACTCTCCGGCACTACCGTTATCGCCTCTTCTGATGGTAATTACGGCAAAGGTGCATCTACCTGGTTCAAATCTGCCGCTACACTGGGCCTGGACGACCTCGTTACCAGCGGTTCCCTGTCCCTGGCGCCTAACCCGACCAACCTGTCTGCAACCCTCAGCTTCAGCCTGAAAAACGCAGCTAAAGTAAACGTTAGCATCTATGACGCCGTAGGCCGCCTGGTTGCTACCGTAGCGAACAGCACCTTTAATGCAGGTGTGAACAAGGTTGCAATCTCTACCGCTAACCTTGCTCCGGGTCTGTACAATGTAAAAATGCAGACACCTTCCGGCGACAAAGCGCTGAAACTGTCTGTAATAAAATAATAAAAAGCGAAATAGCACAAGTTGCGCTTTACCTGCTAAAATACGGCCTGCTACAGGCCGTATTTTTTTATGCATAAGCCGGCCGGATTATGCGAAGCCGTCCTTAGGCCTGCCCATCGGGCACATGTTAATAACCAGAATTTAACCACACGAAAGCCTTTTACAGCCAGCGTTTCAGAGCTATCGCACCAAATGGCCTACATGGAAATGTCGTTAAAAAAAAATTTGATTTTTTTATTCGGAAATATGCTAATTTTAATTTCCGACAACTAAAAATAATATCTAATTAAACAAGACAAAATGAAAAAAACATTACTCCTTGGCGGGATGATAGCTACTGCTGTACTCGCCAACGCACAGCAACGGCTTGTGTTGTATGAAGAATTTTCCGGAGAGAATTGTGGACCTTGCGCGCAGATTAATCCTCCCTTCTGGACGTTCATGAACAATGCAACGAACCAGACTAAAGCGATCTTACTGAAATACCAGGTAAATATTCCTCAAAACCCGGTACGCCCGCTTTATGACCAAAACCCTACAGAAGCAGATGCGAGGTTGTCTTACTATGGTGTGAACTCTGCACCCAACGGTAGGCTCGACGGACGCGTGCATCATGCTGGTGTACTGGATCCCAATGGCCAGGACGTTGGCGGTTGGCCAGGTGCATTTACCTGGACCAGCGGCCAGGACTCTATGAACGCTGAAGCAGCACTTGTTTCTCCATTCAATATCGTAGTTACCCCTACCGTTAGCGGCAATACCCTGAGCGCTACCATCAGCGTTACTGCAGCAAGTGCATTTACAGGCACCAATATGAAACTGCGCGTAGCCCTGGCGGAAAGCCTGCACTATGCTACCCCTCCGGGTAACAACGGAGAAGTAGACTTCCATAACGTAATGCGTAAAATGTACCCGGATGCAAGCGGCCAGACTTTCCCTGCAACCTGGACCAACGGCCAGAACCAGACCTTCAACATCTCCGGCACCATTCCGCAGTATGTCGACAAAGCTGCCGATAAACTGTTCCTGGTAGTATGGATCCAGGACGATGCCAACAAAAGGATCGCACAGGCAGCAAAATCTGCCAACCTGCCTTTACCGGCGCTCGATTCCAAACTGTCTATCGTTACTCCGGCCAACGGTTCTTTGTTCTGCGGCGCTGCAAATGCCGAAAACAAAGTAAACCTGAAAAATACCGGTACCACTACCCTGACTTCTGCTGAAATCTACTATAAAGTAGGTACGGGCGCTTACCAGATGTTTAACTGGACCGGTTCGCTCGCTTCCGGTGCAAACGCGGATGTAGTGCTGGGTAACGTGGCCATCTCCGGCAGCGCCACCATCGTGGACTCTGTAGGTAAAGTAAACGGAACAGCAGAGATCAACCCTGTAAACAGCGTTGTTAAATCTTCTGTAGTAAGCACTGCAGCTCCTGCTGCCCTGCCGATCGCTTCCAGCTTCGAAAGCGGCTTTGCACCAGGTTGGATCGCTATGGACAATAACAATAAAGTAGTAGCTACACCAACTGTGCGCGGCGCTACCTGGTTTGCTGTAACACAGCCTGCCGATATCAAAGCTTATGACGGCGCCTGGGTTGCTGTAATGTCCTGTGCAGATAACGCTACCGGTACTACAGCTATTCTTACCGTACCTTACGCCAATATGGCTGCCGGCGCTAAAGCCCTGGACTTCTACTATGCTTATGCAAAAAGAAACACAACCGGCGACAAGCTTGAAGTCGTAACTTCTACCGATTGTGGCGCTACATGGCAGTCCGTATGGAGCAAAGCCAGCGATGCACTGGCTACTGCACCGGCTACCGGCCAGCAAAGCCTGTTCCTGCCTACTTCTCCAGACCAGTACAAACTTGCTAGCGTAGACCTGACCGCTGTGACCGGTAATACCCTGGTTGGTTTCCGTTCTACCTCTGCCGGTGGTAACTATATCTGGCTGGATAAAGTAAACCTGCGCACAGGTGCTGTAACCGGTCTCGAAGAGCTGGTAAGCGGCGGTACTTTCAGCCTGTATCCTAACCCTGCTTCTGATAAGCTGAACGTAGCGTTCAACATGGCTAAAGCAGCAACAGTATCCTTCACGATCGTTAACGTCGTAGGCCAGCAGGTAGGCCAGCCTATCGTTAAAGCATTTGGCCAGGGCGAAGCAAAAACTGTAATCCCAACCAACAGCTTAACTCCTGGTATCTATTTCCTGAATATCGCTACCGACAAAGGAAATACACAACAGAAATTCATCATCAAATAACCACGTGTTCCGGTTATAAGATAAAGATTAAAGATCCCCCGTTTTTAACGGGGGATTTTTTTGCGGACAGCAGGCGTTGGACCCTCGAACCGGCGCACATTTTCACCTTAATTAACAAAAAAAGTTGATTTTCTTAAGCACTTTTCGTTTAAATTTGCTATAGTCTTTTTTTACTTACCTAAAATATCAGAAATGTTCAAAAAATTACTCTTAGTCCTGGGTCTTGGCTTAACGATCGGCTCTATTTCTGCTTCAGCGCAGCAGTTCAAATTCGACAAGGACACACTCATTATGTGCAGTGATGTAGGTACAGCGCCACACAGTGATACCTTCGCCGTTGGTGACAACTGGGACAATGTTGAAATGCACAACTATATCACGAATTTAACCAATGATACTTTTGTTTACAAGTGGAATGTAATTGTAAGCCAGACTTCTACGCCTGCCGGCTGGGATTGGTTCGGTTTCTGCGATAACTATCTGTGCCGCGCCCCACGTGGCACATGGCTTACTGCCGGTGAAACACAAACCAGCAGCCCGCT
Organism: Taibaiella chishuiensis; assembly: GCF_003014535.1. Classification (GTDB taxonomy): domain Bacteria; phylum Bacteroidota; class Bacteroidia; order Chitinophagales; family Chitinophagaceae; genus Taibaiella; species Taibaiella chishuiensis. Next base: position 54,275 of record NZ_PYGD01000016.1, read on the forward strand.
TGCTCCCGGTACCCTGGCGCCACAACAAAACCGCGATCTTAAAGCCCTGATCTGCGCACCTTCCAACAAACCTGATGGTACAGCGATACTCCGTATCCGCGTATATGTTGAGAACGGCCAGGCAGATACCGTAACCTTTATCTTCAAAAAACCGTGTAACCCAACCGGTATTACCGACCTGCTCTCTGCAAACGATAGCCGTGTAACTTTGTCGCCTAACCCGGCCAGCAATACACTACGTGTTTATGCCGATAAAGAACTGAACGCCGGTAAAATTTATGTCTTCAACATCCTCGGCGGCCGCCAGATGGAAGTACCTGTAAACAGGGAAACTTCTGCAGTCGATATCAGCGCACTGAGCCCGGGTATGTATGTGGTACGTATCGAAGGCAAAAACGGCCAGCTGATCACGACCAGGAAGTTTGTAAAAAACTAACGACTCCTTAAAATACGATTATTGCAAAGCGCCCCGAAACATTTCGGGGCGCTTTTTTTTGCAAAAACGATTCTGGTTACATTAATTGACCATCACAACTTGTTTTCTCCAAAGCTTTCATTTATATTTGATTATCCTGTTTCACCTTATAAAAAACAAAAAGAAATGGTTAAGACGCTAAGCTTGATTTTCGGCCTGGGATTAATGATCCTGTCTTTCGCCTCCTCGGCGCAGCAGTTTAAATTTGAAAAAGACACACTGTTCATGTGCGACAATGTCGGAACGCTCCCGCACCCCTATCCTTATAACGTCGGGGATAACTGGGATAGCAAGGATATGCACAACAGCATTACCAATTTAACGAACGATACCTTTGTATATAAGTGGCAGGTAATCCTGAGCCAGACAACGGTACCGGAAGGCTGGACCTGGTATGGCTTATGTGATAACTACCTGTGCAGGTCGCCCTTTACCTCCTGGATCAATACCGGAACGGTAGAAAACAGCAGTCCCCTGCCTCCCGGCACCCTGGCTCCTGAGCTGACCCGCACCTTTAAAGCCCTGATCTGTGCTCCCTCAGATAAACCGGACGGCACAGCCGTAATGCGCATCCGGGTTTTCGTTGAAAACGGCCAATCGGATACGGTTACTTTTATGTTTAAAAAGCCATGCGATCCTACCGGTATTAAAGACCTGCTGACCGCCAACGACAGCCGTGTAACCTTGTCGCCCAACCCGGCCAGCAATACCCTGAAGATTTATGCCGATAAAGAACTGAACGCCGGTAAAATTTATGTATTCAACATCCTCGGCCGCCGCCAGATGGCAATACCTGTGAACAGCGAAACTGTTGCAGTCGACATCAGCGCACTGAGTCCGGGTATGTATATAGTACGTATCGAAGGCAAAAACGGCCAGCTGATCACAACCAGGAAGTTTGTAAAAAACTAATCTTTAAAATATACTTACCCGATAAAATGCCCCGGAATTGTTCGGGGCATTTTTATTTTATATTTTTGCCCGGTGTCATAACCTGTCCTGCCGGGCAGGCGCGACACGACACAATACCCCAAGCCATCAACCAAGCCCCAAGCCATGCGCCAGTTCGTACGTATTGTAACCACCAGTTTTAAAATTGCCATACAGGAACTGCGCGTCAATAAACTGCGAACCTTCCTCTCGCTGCTGGGTGTTACCATCGGCATATTCTGCATTGTTGCGGTATTTACCGTGCTGGACAGCCTCGAAAAAAATATTCATAATACGGTAGCCTCGCTGGGTGACGATGTATTGTACATCAATAAATGGCCCTGGATGGATGAAGGCGGTGAATACAAGTGGTGGGAGTACCGGCGTCGGAAAGTAATGACCACCAAGGAGCTGAAAGCCATCGAACACCAATCGCAAACCGTAAGGTATGCTACCCTTTGTTACTCCAATGGCAGCATCACCGCCCGGCAGAGTCAATACGAAATCAGCGGCATCAGCGGTTATGCAGTAACCCCCTATTTCGAAAAAATGCAGAATTTCGAGATCGGCCAGGGCAGGTATTTCAATAATGCAGAACTCAACGGCGGCAATAATTTTGTGGTATTGGGTTACGAGGTAAGCCAGGAGTTGTTTCCCGGCAATATGAGCCCCGTAGGCCGCCCGGTATCCTTCTGGGGCAAACGTTTTACCGTGATCGGCGTACTGAAAAAGGCCGGAGACAATGTTACAGGTTTTAATTTTGACCGGGGATTATTGCTTTCGTATTATACGGCGGCAGGCATTTTGAACGTTACAGATAATGACGCCAATATGTTGCTGATGGTAAAAGCAAAACCCGGGATCGGCGCAGATGAGCTGTCTTATGAAACAGAGGGTATACTGAGAGCAGTACGCAGGGTACAACCGGGTGTAAAAAATGACTTTTCCATCAATAAGCTAAGCCAGATTACCGAACGGCTGAATACCATGTTTGCGATGATCGACCTGGTTGGCCTGGTTATTGCCTTCTTCTCGCTGCTCGTTGGCGGGTTTGGTATTGCCAATATTATGTTCGTATCCGTAAAAGAACGAACCAGGATTATCGGGTTAAAAAAAGCAATAGGTGCAAAGCGCCGCGAAATACTGACCGAGTTTCTGATCGAAGCCATAACTTTGTGCCTCATCGGTGGCCTGATCGGGATTATCCTGGTTATGCTGATGGGCCTGGTCCTTACCGGTGCGATGGGATTTGCCGTAACCCTTTCCGCCAAAAATTTCATGATCGGCATCGGGATATCGACGGTCGTAGGCATACTTGCAGGTTATATCCCCGCACGTTCGGCATCCAGGCTCGACCCTGTAGTGGCCATCCGTTCGACCTGATGACCGGGAAACATGCCCAATTTTAAAAATGTGCTAACAATAGAATAATGACTAAAGTTGCGATCCTTACCGCTACCCAGATAGAGCTTAAACTTAAACGTATGGCTTACGAGATATGGGAGCATAACAGTGAAGAAAAAGAAATTATAATCGTTGGTATCGAAGACGGCGGCGCAGTAGTGGCACGTAACATTGCCGGTATCCTGAAAAAAGTCAGCAACCTGAAAGTGAAGTTTTTCGGGCTATCGATCAATAAAAAAGCCCCGCTTACCGAAGCAATCAGTATCGATGCCGGCCAGCTTAATGATAAGGTGGTAGTACTGATCGACGATGTGGCCAACTCGGGCAAGACCCTGTTGTATGCCATCAAACCCTTGCTGGATTATACCCCCCGCACCATCCAGATTGCAGTATTGGTAGACCGGAAACATAAAAACTTCCCGGTTAACCCGGATTATATCGGGCACTCCGTATCCACTACCCTGCAGGACCATATCATCGTAACTTTTGAAGGTGAAATGATTACCGGCGCGCACCTGGAATAAAAAAATTAAAGGCGCTTTAAACTTTAATACGCCTTAGCTGTCCAAGATCCATATAAAAACAGAAGTTATGAAAAAAATACTTTTTGCCGCCGGCATTTCCATTTTGGGTTTAAGCGCCGTTTATGCGCAGAATATGCAAAAGAAAGCAGCGGCACAAACTCAGACTTCGAATGCCTCTTCCCGCAGCCAACAGACCCGCAACCCCGAACAAATTGCGGAAATGAAGACCGCCCGCCTCGATAAAGAAGTAGGAATGACGGCAGACCAGAAAAAGAAAATATATGATATTTTCCTGAAAGAAGCTCAGGAAAACCAGGGAAGGGCTGCATTGCGCCAGGAAACCAATACGCAGGTAAAGGGTATCCTTACGGCAGAGCAGAACCAGAAACTGGAAGCCCGGCAAGCCGAGCGCAAGGAGATGATGATGCAGCGCAAACAAACGGTAAGAGACGGTAATCTCCAGGCCTCACCCGCCAAACAATAACAGGAATCGACAACTTCAAATACGTCCTTTCAAAAAACAAAAAAACAGAAACGCCGGAAAATTGATTCCGGCGTTTGTTTTATGAGCTTATCTTTGCAAGCGCCGCATAGACAGCCGGCGTTATCCCTGAAATCCTGAAATCAACTCGTTTGAAAACAACAGCAGTTATCGTAGCAGGTGGCAAAGGCCTTCGTATGGGCACAGCGCTCCCCAAACAGTTTCTCCCGCTCCTGGGCAAACCGGTGTTGCACTACGCCATTAAAGCATTCCGCGACACCTTTCCCGGCATAAGGATTATCCTGGTACTACCTGCAGACCAGCTCAGTTATGCCAACATCGTATTGCAGAGTTTTGAAGATGGAATCGACCTGGATGTTGTTACCGGCGGCCCTACCCGCTTTCATAGCGTACAACAGGGGCTGCAGCAGGTCGAACCCGGCAGTATTATATTCGTACACGATGGGGTACGCCCGCTGATCGATACAGAGCTGCTGCAACGTTGTTATGATACCGCAATCGAATATGGCAGCGCTATTCCGGCCATAGCGGTATCCGATAGTATCCGGCAATGCAGCGAAGGTCATTCGATTCCGGTAAACCGCGACCAGTTGCGTATTATACAGACCCCGCAGACCTTTAGATCCGATATACTGCTGGACGCGTTCAGCCAGGAATACCAGGATAGCTTTACCGACGAAGCTACGGTAGTACAGGCGTATGGCGAAGACGTAGTATTGGTGGAAGGTTCGAAGAAAAACATCAAAGTTACTACGCCCGAAGACCTTCTTATTGCTGCAGCCCTGATGAATGCCACTCAACAATAAACGGCCCTTGCCGCTTATAAAAAGAATATAGTTTACGAACCTGGCCCGTTATGAAATTACCACGTTTTCCTTTAATACATTACCTGAAACCTTTTATTACAGGACTGGTTCTGCTATCCGGTAGCACGCTCTTTGCACAACGCAAAGACACCACTGTATTTGTAGAACCGGTTATGATCGACGAAGTGGTGATTCATGCTTCCGAAAACGGCTTGGATCTTAAAGAATTCATACAGCGTATCAAGTCCGACACCACGTTCTACAAGGCTTTTCGCACCATGCACCTCGTAACCTACAATGCCGAAAACGACATTAAGGTGTATGAGAAAAAAGGCAATACCGTTAAGGCTTCGCTGAAAAGTGAAACCAAACAGATCTATCGCGATGGCTGCCGTACCATGAATGTGCTGGAAGAAAAAACGACCGGTGATTTTTACAACAAAAAGCACGAGTACAACTACTATACAGCCGAACTGTATGCCTCCCTGTTTTTTACAAAAGGCAAAGTATGCGGCGAAGACAATATTGTTCAGGGACGGCTCGGGCAGGGGGAAAAAGGGAAAGGCAGTATCGAAAAAAACAAGGCAAAACTCAAACAGCTGATGTTTAACCCCGGCAGTAAGGTATCGGGTATTCCGTTTATGGGCGACAAGTCAGCGCTATTCGAACCCCAGGTGGCCAGGATGTATGATTTTCGTCTGGCGGCAGAAGACAAGAACGGCATACCTTGTTATGTATTCGAAGCCACTCCGAAACCGGAATACAAGAAAGACATAGTGTACAACCAGTTCAAAACCTGGTTCCGGGTTTCCGATTATTCTATCGTAGCACGCGATTACGCGCTATCCTATAATACCGCCGTTTATGACTTTGATGTGATCATCCACGTAGATCTGCGGCAGGTAGGCAACCAGCTCTTACCTTATTACATCAGCTACCGGGGCAACTGGTATGCATTTTCGAAGGGCCGCGAAAAAGTAAGCTTTACCGCGCGTTTCGACTATTGATATTTACTATACACAGCATTGCAGGCCCGGCGCTATCTTTGCTAAAATTTCAGATTTTGTCTTACCAAGCTATTATTATTACCATTGGCGATGAGTTGCTCATCGGCCAGACTATAGATACGAACTCTGCCTGGATCGCACAGGAATTGAATAAAACAGGCATCAATGTAAAACGGAGGATAGTGGTGGCCGATAAAAAAGCCGACATCGCCGAAGCACTGGACGCTTCCCTGCCCCATGCCGATATCCTGTTCCTTACCGGCGGCCTGGGACCCACGGCCGACGATATTACCAAACCCATGCTCTGCGAGTACTTTGGTGGTAATATGGTTGTGAATGAAACCGTGCTGGCTCACGTCAAACAACTCTTCGCTAAACGCAACAGGCCTTTCCTTGAACGTAACCTGAAACAGGCCGAAGTACCCGACAATTGCACGGTGTTATTCAACCGTATGGGAACCGCGCCGGGTATGTGGTTCGAAAAAGATGAGCGCATCATCATCTCCTTACCGGGTGTACCTTTCGAGATGCAGACCATTGTAAGCGAAGAAGCCATGCCCCGTATCCGGGAAAGGTTTAAAGGCAATGCGATCGTGCACAAGACCCTCATGGCGATCGGTGTAGGCGAGAGTTTTATTGCCGAACAGATCGAGGATATTGAAACGGCATTACCGCCGCACATCCACCTGGCTTACCTGCCTACACCGGGTTTTGTAAAGCTCCGGCTCAGCAGCGAAGGCTCCGACAAGGAGCAGCTTCAAAGGGAAGTCGATATCCACGCCGACCTGATCCGCCAGCGGCTTGGCAATGTGATTGCCGCAACGGAGGACATTCCGCTCGAAGAGATCGTGGCAAGAGCACTGCAGTTGCACCGTATGAGCCTCGGGCTCGCAGAGAGTTGTACGGGGGGCTATGTAGCCAACCGCATCACCAATGTAGCCGGTAGCTCCGCATTTTTTAAGGGCTCGGTAGTGAGTTATGCCAACGAGGTAAAGACCAATGTATTGGGTGTAAAAAAAGAGACCCTGGAAACTGTGGGAGCGGTAAGCGAAGCCACCGTTATACAAATGGCGGAAAACGCGCGCAGCATCCTGAAAGCCGATATCACCTTGTCGATCTCCGGCATTCTGGGGCCTGGTGGTGGCACTGCTGAAAAGCCCGTCGGCCTGGTATGGATGGCGATTGCGGGACCTAACAAAACAATCAGCAAATCATTCCATTTCTTCTACGACAGGCCACGCAACAAAGAAATGGCAGCCAATGCCGCACTCAATATGATACGGCTTTTCCTGGAAGATCTATAACAAACCCTCGTCTGCAAAACTGAAAGCCAGACGGTCGGCTATAATGATATGATCAACCAGTTGCATATCTAGGGCTTTAGCCCCGCTCTGCAATTTCTGGGTGATCTGCCGGTCGGAGTTACTCGGTTTCGGGTTTCCGGATGGATGATTGTGGGCTACGATGATCCGGGTAGCCGAATATTGTAAAGCGATTTTAAAGATCACCTTCAAATCAACGGTAGTACTGGTCAAGCCGCCTATGCTCGCAAATTCGCGATGCAGTAAGGTATTGTTTGCCGTCAGGCAGAGTACACAAAAGTGCTCCCGCGCAAGGTCTTGCATCATCGGCATCAGCAGGCTCACCGCGTCTTTACTGCTGGCCAATTTCGGCTTTTCGATATTCCTGATCATTTGCCGCCGCCGGCCCAATTCCAGGGCTGCTACAAGCTTGGTCGCTTTTGCGCTGCCGATCCCCTTTATGACCTGCAATTCTTCGGCCGATAGCTTACCCAAAGCAACCAGGTTTTGATCGACTTTCCGGAGTATCTGTTGGGCAATCTCCAATGCAGAAACATCTTTGGTACCGCATTGGATCAGGATAGCGAGCAATTCGGCGTCGGACAGGGCTTGTGCGCCTTTCCTCGTCATGCGCTCTCTGGGCCGCTCGTCCTCCGTCCAGTTCTTGATCACATTCAAATTTACTTTCTTAGCCTCCGGCTCCGTGCCTGCTTTCTTAACCTTCGGCACGATATCTATTTCCTTAACTTCTGGTTCCATATTTACGTCCATTGTATTATTTTTAAAAATTAAATATTTTTCAGCGAAGCCGGTAGCATTTGCCGGGCAAGGCCTGGATAAAACCATTGAGCTCCAGGTCCAGCAATACGGCAGCCAATGCGGCATTCCCTATATCCGCGCGTTGCAACAGTTGTTCTATGTGCACATTGCCAGCCTCCCCCAATACCTCGACAACAGTGGCGGCCGGACCGGCAAAAAGCTCGGGCTGCACGACCTTTTTCGGGCCATCCTGTTTCCAGTTCATTAACTCCATAAGGTCTGCCGCACTACCGATCAATTGGGCCACATGGGTCCGGATAAGTTCATTACAGCCGCCCGACCGCGCATCGGTAATTTTTCCCGGGAAGGCGGCAACATCACGGTTGTATCCCGATGCCAGTTTCGCGGTAATCATAGCGCCTCCTTTGATTCCCGTTTCAACCACCACGGTTACGTCGGCCATCCCGGCTACGATACGGTTGCGCATCGGGAAGTTTTGCTTATCGGGCAAGGTACCTGAAGCATACTCGGTGAGCAGCCCTCCTTGTTGTATCATAGCCGCTGCGGCATGTTTATGGGCCGCAGGATAAATCCTGTCCAAACCGTGCGCCAGTACAGCGATGGTCGGCATATTGCAGGCCAGCGCCTTTTTATGGGCATAGATGTCGATCCCGAAAGCAAGGCCGCTAACGATCGTTACGTTTTCCTCCTGTAATGCTGCAACCAGGTCTTCTGCCATTTTTTTGCCATAGTCCGTGTTTTTCCGGGTACCGATCACAGCAACGGTTTTGCCGGTATTGGTTGGTAGCATGCCTTTGTAATAAAGTAGCACAGGAGCATCAGCACAGGCATTCAGGAGTCGGGGAAAATTGCTGTGCGACCAGGGTAAAGGATAAACACCATGCTCCTGCATAAAGCGCATTTCGTTCATGATCCACCGGTGATCCGCAGTACTTTTCAGCGACTGTATTCTTTGCTCTCCCCAGCCTGCAACGGCTGCCAGTTGCCGCCCGGACGCTTCAAATACAGCCTCTGCCGTACCAAAATGCTCCAGGAGTATTCTGGCTCTCCTCCCCCCGATAAATGGCGTCCGCGTAAGCGCCATCAAAGCATATAATTCCCCTTCACAAATTTCATCTTTATACACAATTTATTAATTACATTTTTTATTACATAAATCAAATTTACAACATTACCCCTGAAATTCACCCTTTTCTTTTTAATTTTCCTCACTATTTTTGAGCCTTATGAAAAAAAGTTTTATTCCACTTGTTCTCAGTATATATAGTGTTGCTGCCTTTGCCCAGCAAAAGCAATTTACTATGGAAGAGGCAACCCTGGGTATCAGGGGTAAATTGGCTCCGCAAAACATCAAACAAACAGCCTGGATACCCGGCAGCAATGCATTTACACAATTGGCAGGCAACACAGGCAATGAAGTACTGCTCAGTACCTCGGTACCGCAGATGAAATCAGACACCCTGATCCGCCTGCAGGATATCAACCAGGCACTGTTTAACCGGGAGCCGCTAAAAGCCATGCCTGCATTGCAATGGATCGACGGCAATAGCTTTTACTTTTCCATAGCCAATACTTTTTATACCGGCCAAAGGGCCAATGGTAAATGGCAATACAATAAATGGCGTGTTGTGCCCGAACAGGCAGAGAACATGCAGGTAGACAAAGGCTCGCAACAGATTGCATTTACTACAGCCAATAACCTGCAACTCATAGACAACAAAGGTCAGCTGCATGCAGTCACCAACGACAACAACAAAAATATCGTAAACGGGCAGTCGGTGCACCGTAACGAATTCGGTATAGATGGCGGTATCTTCTTCTCGCCCAAAGGCAACTTCCTGGCTTACTACCGCATGGACCAGAGCATGGTGAACGATTACCCGGTAGTAGACTGGGCCAGTACGCCTGCAGTGGCCAACCTGATTAAATACCCGATGGCCGGTGGCACTTCGCACCAGGTTACCTTGGGTGTATACAACCCGATTACCCGCCAGACCGTATTTATCAAAACCGGGGAACCCAAAGACCAATACCTGACTTGCGTCACCTGGAGCCCCGATGAGCAATATATCTACATTGCACTGCTGAGCCGTAACCAGAACCACCTTGCGCTGAACCAATACGATGCCCGAACCGGTGCTTTGGTAAAGACCTTGTTGGAAGAATCAAGCGACAAATACGTAGAGCCGCAGCATCCGCTGCATTTCCTGTCGGGGAAAGAGTTTATATGGTGGAGCCAGCGGGACGGTTTCATGCACCTGTACCGCTACAATACCGATGGCAAGCTCCTCAACCGGGTAACCCAGGGCGACTGGCTGGTAAACGACATTGTGGCTACCAATACTGCAAAAAAAGAACTCACCCTTACTGCAACCAAAGAATCACCGCTGGAAAAACATATCTACTCGGTGAACTGGGAATCCGGTAAAATGAAGCGTATCGACAACGCTGCAGGTTACCATACCCCCGAGGTAAATGAGGATGGCACCCTGATTATAGACCGCTACCAGGCAGGTAATACGCCCAGGAACATTGACCTGATCGATGCCCGGAAGAACTGGCGCAAAAATATCGTGACGGCCACAGACCCGCTTGCAGCTTACCAACGTCCTAAAATTGAGAATGTAACGCTTAAAGCCGATGATGGCACAGCACTCTATGGAAAACTGATCTACCCGGTAAACTTCGATCCGGCAAAAAAATATCCCGTCATCGTTTACCTGTATAATGGCTCGCATGTACAACTGATCACCAACAGCTTCCCGGCCAGCGGCAACCTTTGGTATGAATACATGGCACAACATGGTTATATCGTGTTCTCCATGGACGGCAGGGGCAGCAGCAACCGCGGGTTGAAATTTGAACAGGCTACACACCGGCAGTTGGGCACCGCCGAAATGGAAGACCAGCTTAAAGGCGTGGCCTACCTGAAATCCCTGCCCTTTGTGGATGCAGACCGTATGGGTGTACATGGCTGGAGCTTCGGAGGCTTTATGACCACATCGCTGATGTTACGTCATCCAGGTGTATTTAAAGTTGCGGTAGCCGGCGGCCCGGTAATCGACTGGAGCATGTACGAGATCATGTATACCGAACGGTATATGGATAGCCCGCAGGACAACCCGAAAGGGTATGCAGACAATAACCTGCTGACCAAAACCCAAAACCTGAAAGGCAAGCTGCTGATGATACACGGCGCCCAGGACGATGTGGTCGTATGGCAGCAGTCGGTAAAATTTGTAAAAGCCTGTGTAGATAATGGCGTACAACTCGACTACTTCATTTACCCCGGCCATCCGCATAATGTGCAGGGCAAAGACCGGGTACACCTGATGCAGAAAATAACGGACTACTTCGATGAATATCTGAAATAACCAACAAAGGTGCGGCGGGGTCCGCACCTTTTTACTGCGGGCCGGCAAACCAGGCATAACCAGATGTTACAGGCAAATCGTAAAGCCGTAAATCCTGCTATAATCCTTATCTTTGCGCCTTCAGAAAATAATAAAATCACAATTTTCTTATGAATACCAAAAAAATCCTGTCTGACTTAGGCATTGAAAAACTGAACTCAGGTGCTTCTACCGGCGTTAAATGGATGAAAGGCGGCGGCCAGCAACTGGACTCTTATTCTCCTGTTGACGGCAAACTGATTGCTTCTACCGACCAGGCTACAGAAAAAACCTACCAGAAAGTAATGGAAAAAGCAGCTGCTGCGTTCAATGAGTGGCGTACATGGCCTGCTCCAAAACGTGGCGAGGTAGTACGCCAGATCGGTGAAGAACTGCGTCGTAAAAAAGACGCCCTGGGTGCGCTGGTTTCTTACGAAATGGGCAAAAGCCTGCAGGAAGGCCTTGGTGAAGTACAGGAAATGATCGACATCTGTGATTTTGCCGTAGGCTTGTCCCGCCAGCTGTATGGTCTGACCATGCACAGCGAGCGCCCGCAGCACCGTATGTATGAGCAATGGCACCCGATGGGTATCGTGGGTATCATCAGCGCGTTTAACTTCCCTGTAGCCGTATGGAGCTGGAATGCTGCCATTGCCTGGGTTTGCGGCGACGTATGCATATGGAAGCCAAGTTCCAAAACACCGCTTTGCGCTATTGCCTGCCAGAATATTATTGCCAGCGTACTGAAGAAAAATAACGTACCGGAAGGTGTGAGCTGCCTGGTGATTGGCAATGCCTCCGGCGACCTGATTAATAACGATCCGCGTATCCCGCTGGTATCCTTTACCGGTTCTACCCGTATCGGCCGCCACGTATCGCAAACCGTTGCCGGCCGCTTCGGCAACACCATTCTCGAACTGGGTGGCAACAACGCCATTATCGTTTCAGAACACTCCGACCTCAACATGGTACTGATGGGTACGGTATTCGGCGCTGTAGGCACCGCAGGCCAGCGTTGTACTTCTACCCGTCGACTGATCGTACACGAAAGCGTATACGACAAAACCGTAACCGTATTGAAGAAAGCATATGGCCAGCTGAAAATCGGCAACCCGCTGAATGCAGCCAACCACGTAGGTCCGCTGATCGACGTAAAAGCAACCGAAGACTACCTGAACGCGATCGAAAGAGCTAAACAGGAAGGCGGCAAGATCCTGGTAGCCGGTGGTGTATTGAAAGGAGCCGGTTACGAGAGCGGCTGTTATGTAAAGCCTTGCATTATCGAAGCTGAAAACCATTACGAGATCGTACAGGAAGAAACCTTTGCGCCTATCCTGTATGTCATGAAATACAAAACCATCGAAGAAGCCATCGATATGCAGAACGGTGTTCCGCAGGGCCTGTCTTCTTCTATCTTTACCAACAACCTGCGCGAAGCAGAACTGTTCCTGTCTGCAAGTGGCAGTGATTGCGGTATTGCCAATGTAAACATCGGCACTTCCGGTGCAGAGATCGGCGGCGCCTTTGGTGGAGAGAAAGAAACCGGCGGTGGTCGTGAAAGTGGTTCAGATGCATGGAAAGCATACATGCGCCGCCAGACCAATACCATCAACTACGGCACCAAACTGCCGCTGGCACAGGGTATCAAGTTTGATGTGTAATTTTTAGGGTATCTTTATCGGGCAACCTAAAAAAACATACATGAAAAAAGCCATTTTATCCTGCGGCCTGCTTGCTGTAAGTATTGCATTCCTGGCCGGTTGTGGTATTGCCAAAGAAAAAACAAAAGCAGATGTTGTAAAAAACTGCCTGCTCTCCGTCCCGGCCGGTATACCTAAAGATGTTGCAGAAGATTACTGCAATTGTTCTGCCGATAAACTGCTGGAAAAGTATTCTGCAATAGAGATCATGAAAATGGAAGAAAAACTGAGAAACGGAGATGAAACGCCCAAAGCAGAAATGATGAAGACGATTCAACCTTGTATCGACGACCTGACCCGAAAGGCAAAGGAGCACCAGCAAGGCCACTAATACTTATATTGCTTATTGATTGAAACCCCTATGTTGAACGTAAAAGGCTCCTTTATTGTATTTGTAGCGGCATTGTCGCTCGCCAGTTGCCAACCCACCAAAGACGATTACCGGAAAGACTTCGTAAAAGGTTGTGTAAACCGTTATGCGAAGGACAGCAGCGTGGCCAGTGTACCCGGCCGTAAGCTCGTCGAGGAGTACTGCAATTGTGTAGGCGACAACCTGAACGCACAAATGGATGCAAGCCAGTGGAGAACGTTCAACAAAAGCGATGATACATCAATGAGTAAGTACCAGTCTTATATACGGCCCTGCAGGGAAGATTTTGAACGTAAAAAAGTCTTGCTGCCCAGAGAGTAATCTCCCCCGGATATTTTGTAATTTTAAAGCCAGGAACATCGCCCGATGTTCCTGGCTTTTGATTTAAACCGAGGAGGAGCAAGACCATGATCACGCAGGAGCGCAATGACGGATTTACCAAAGGCCGTGGCGCACAATACAACCCTAAAAACCGTTTCCTGAAAGGCGCTTATGTACAGGAACATAGCGAAGGCATAGACGACTGGGAGCAGGAGGAACGGAAAACCACTTATATCTACGACGAAAGCAAAACCATTGTCAACGAAGTAAAAAGCCCCGATGTGGGCATGGTCTTTTCGCTGAATCCCTACCAGGGCTGCGAACACGGCTGCATCTATTGTTACGCCCGCAATTCGCACGAGTATTGGGGCTACAGCGCCGGACTCGACTTCGAAAGCAAAATCGTAGTAAAACACAATGCCCCACAGTTGCTGCGCAAGTTTTTCGAAAACCGCAACTGGCAACCCGCCCCCATCTCCCTTTCGGGCAATACCGACTGTTACCAGCCCATTGAGCGGAAAATGAAGCTTACCCGCCAACTGCTGGAGATCTGCCTGGAATTCCGGAATCCGGTGGGCCTGATCACTAAAAATGCCCTCATCCTGCGCGATCTCGACCTGCTTAAAGAACTCGCGGCGCTGAACCTCGTTTGTGTGTACACCTCGGTCACCTCGACCGACGAAAAGCTGCGCTCCCTGCTGGAGCCCCGTACAACCACGTATAAAAGCAGGCTGCAGGTTATAAGTACCTTAAGCGCGGCCGGTATTCCTACCGGCATTATGAATGCCCCGCTGATACCCGGCCTGAACGACACCCATATGCACGATACGCTGCAGGCGGCAGCCACAGCGGGCGCGCGCTGGGCAGGCTATACGATCGTAAGGCTTAACGGCGCTATTGGCGATATCTTTAAAGACTGGCTCTACAAAACCTTTCCCGACCGGGCAGAAAAAGTGTGGCACCTGATACAAGGCTGCCACGGCGGCCAGGTTAACGACAGCCGCTTTGCTACACGTATGACCGGCGAAGGCCAGTTTGCAACCATTATCCGGCAACAGTTCAAGCTCTATTGCCGTAAGTTCGGGTTAAACGAAACAACATTTTCCTATAACCTCGAAGCTTTCAGACGGATCAAAAACGGCCAGCTGCCACTATTTTAACCCGCGTTAAACGCCGGGCATAACCGAATTGTTTTACCTTCGCAGGCAAATTTTATCCATGTATTTATCCCGATCGTTCAAAATACTGTTTTTCGCAATCCTTTGCCTGGCCGGCGTACCCGGTGCGCAAGCGCAGGCGCCCAAAGGCTTTACACCGCTGGCCAATGCCACGGAGCTGCAGGATGGCCTGGCTAAAGCTACCAAAGCTACCCAAACCATCGCCAGCGACTTTAGCCAGGTAAAGCATATGAAAATGATGGACGACAAAGTGAACAGCAAAGGCCGCTTCTTCTTCAAAAAAGAAGACCGCATCCGCATCGAATACACCAGCCCGTTCCAATACCTGCTGGTAATGAACGGCGGCCAGATCATGGTTAAGGACGAAAACAAAAGCAATAAGATCAATACCCGCAACAGCAAAACCATGCAATCGGCAAACCGGGTGATGATGGATTGTATGCGCGGCACAGTATTCGGCAATAAAGATTTTACCGTAAAATCCTATAGCGGCGGCAACCAGTACCTGTTGGAGCTCGTGCCCGTCAATGCCGCCATGAAAGGTCTTTTCGCCCGTATACACGTTTATATTGCCAAAAACGATTTCAGTGTAACCAAGCTCGTTATGACCGAAAACGGCGGCGACTATACCGATATGACTTTCACGAATAAAAAAATAAACACGACCCTGGCCGATGCGTTATTTTCTGTTCGTTAGTATCCTGGTATACGGTTTGGCAGCCTGCTCCCCCCGCTCCTACCGGGATCTTCAAAAGCAGGAACATCAGGTGGTTAACGCACGCGAGCTGAAACCAGTTTTCGAAAAGACCCTGTACCGTGGTGTGATCGACGGTAAAAAATGGATCAAGAAATATCATTTCAGCGGCCTGCTTTATATTCGCAACTTCCCGGATAGCACCACGCGTGTTGTATTCCAGAGTGAAATGGGCGCTACCTTCTTTGACTTTGGCTGGGATGCAAACGACTCGTTTACGGTGTTCCGGGTACTGCCGCAAATGGATAAGAAACCGCTGATCCGCTTGTTGCGCAAGGATTTCGAGCTATTACTGGTAAAAGGTGCCGTGCAGGGCAATAGCGAAGCCAGTTACAAAGAACCCGCAAGCGGCGCCTGGTATACCCGCTTCCCATTGGTAAAAGGTTATGCGATGTATGTAAGCCCCGGGCCGCGAGCGGCATTTCATGACCTGCAACGTATCGAGAATGCCGACGATAAAAGAAAAGTAATCACGATGCAGCTCAGCCCCGCAACGGGAGCGGATATGATGCCCGCCCACATCTATATCCGCCACCTGCGCGCCGGCTTCAGCATTGACCTCAAAAAAATAAACCAGGATGCTTCTGAATAACTTTTATACCATTACCCAACTCGAACACGACAGCAATAGCCTGCAGGCTGCCATAGCGTTCAATGCCACACATGATATTTTCAAGGGACACTTCCCGGGGCAACCCGTAGTACCGGGCGTGTGCATGGTGCAAATCGTAAAAGAATTTATGGAAAAGGCTACCGGCACGCCCCTGGTATTCCGCAAAGGAAACCAGGTCAAATTTCTGCAACTGCTGATACCAGCAGCCGGCGCAACAGTACAGGTGCAAATCAGTTGGCAACCGGAAGCCGGGGGGTATATTACCCGTGCCGATTTCAAAAGGGATACTGCAACCGTGTTTAAACTGGATGGCGTTTTCGAGGAACAGGCTGTTACAAGTATATAGCGGATACGCTTGCTCTGACTATTATTTTTTACGGCTGCGCCAGGAAGATAAAACGAAGAGCAACCCGAGCAAAGCGCATAATAATAAGCCCCAAAGCCCCAGCACACCGGTATTTCCCACACCAGTATGCCTGTCGGCAACAATAAGCAGCGCCGAAGCGATAGCCAGGCCTGCAACCATTACCGCATAACCCAATTTGCTGGCATTGCGGCCAAGGACATCCATCAATTCGCGTTGCCCTTTTATCTCCTGTATGATCTTCAACTCCCCGTCATTCAGTTTATTGATGATCTGGTTCATATTATCGGGCAACTCCGTCATATCTACCCCCAGTTTGCGCAGGGTATCCCAGCCCCGCGACAAAAGCTGTTCGGGGCTGAAGCGCTGTCGCATAATTTTCTGTACATAGGGCCGGAGGCTATCCACAATATTCATTTGCGGATCGAGCTTACGGCCTATACCTTCGAGCAATACGATGCCGCGCACCAGCAGGTAAATATGCTCGGGCATCAGGATCTCGTTTTCATTAAGCGTGCCCGAAAAGCGGTTCAGCACCTCTTTGGTATCGATATGCTGCAGACTGTTGCTGTTCAGCAATTCAAACATCTCTTCGATATCGCGTTCCAGTTTCCGTTCATCCGGGATATTAATCCGGACCGCCATTTTTTTGATCGTGGCAATCAACCGGCGTACATCCCTGCTGATAAAACATACGATAAAATGCTCCAGTTTCTGCTGGTCTGCCGCCATAAGCCTGCCCATGGAACCAAAATCAATAAAAGCAATTTTGCCGGAAGGCATTACAAAGAGATTACCGGCATGCGGATCGGCGTGAAAGAAACCATGTTCGAATATCTGGACCAGGTATAGATTAAGGCCTTTACGCGCAAGGGATGCCGGGTCAAAACCCTTTTCCAGCAAGGTTTCCCGGTCGGTGATCTTAACACCGTCCAGGTATTCGATGCACAGGATATTATCGTTCGATAATGCGGGATAGGTTTTAACCGGGTACAGGTCTTTGTGACCCGCAAAATTTTCGGAAAACTGGTGGATATTGGCCATCTCGCCCTGGAAGGAAAGCTCGCGGTATATCGATTTTTCGAAGGCGTCCAGCACTTCAACCAGGTTCATTTTCCGGAAACGGTCGCTATAGGCCACCAGCAGCCGGACTACGTCTTTCATAATAAGCAGGTCTGCGGAGATCACATCCCTGATACCGGGCCGTTTCACTTTAAGGATAACCGGGCTCCCATCTTTTAATACCGCCCGGTACACCTGGGCTATAGAGGCCGAAGCCAGGGGCGTTTCTGTGATATCGCTGAAACATGTGCCAGGATCAATATCCAGCTCATCGGCCACTATTTGCCTGATATCAAGCCGGTCTGCTTCTACCCGGTCCTGCAGCTTACGCAATTCGGCGATCATAGGAGCCGGCAGCAGGTCTTCCCGGTCGCTGAAAGCCTGGGCAAACTTAATATAGGTCGGACCCAGTTCTTCTATCGCCATCCGGATCCGTTCGTATATGCCGGTAGCGATTACTTCTTCCATATCGCTGCCGGCATCGGTATCAGCCACCTTGCTGCGCAGGCTGCTGTTGATCAGCAATGCGCCAAAGCCATATTTGGTAAGTATACGTACAAGGGTTGCCGTTCTTTTCAGCTTTATGGTCTGGTGTCTCATACATCGGGCGTTGGTTAGCGGTAATACAAGCGGATAAAACACAGGCTGGCAGCCTTTTTTGTCCGCTTGACTACCCGAAGGTAAGGAAAAGCTACCGGTCCCGCGGACTTCAACAGGATGCCCTTGTTATACGATTCAGACATACATGATTTACACTAATTGACCCCTGTTTACACTAGTTAGCTTGGCAATAATTCCCTGCTCTTCTATTTTTACATCATCAGACTCAAAGGTGGATTTGAGGATGGTTCTTTTCATATTTTCGGTTTAGTTTAAAAGCATCCGGTCCCGCCAAACCGGGTGCTTTTTTTATTGCCTCCACTCCTGTCTTTTGCTCGATAGCCATTTACATCACCTGGTCTCTTATGCTCCATATATTCAGCAGGATTCTCGTTCGCTGCCTCTATGAATGCAACAGGCCCAATACCTTTAAACCCTTGCCGATAAAGCATTTGAGGCATATAAAAATGGATTGGGATAACAACCTTATGCAATGGCTAATGACTTTCATATTTGCACTAATTTAAAAACATTCACATTAACTGGCTTTGCAGGTGACCTTTGCCTCATTATCTTTGATTCATCATATTCAAGGTGGATTTGAGTATGACACTTTTCATATTTTCGGTTTAGTTTTAAAGCACCCAATCCCGCCAGGTTGGGTGCTTTTTCTATAAATCATTAAATACAAGCAGAACCTCATATTTACAATTTCCATCTCGGGCCCAAAAGCATCTTATACCGGTAGAACACGGATCAAGCAGAATTTCTGGGGGACAAAAGCCTTATTCTTAAAACGAATCATCATTTTGCCAGATCCCTATTTATTTACTCAGCTATTCTTAGTGCCT
>NZ_PYGD01000017.1 GCF_003014535.1 Taibaiella chishuiensis
TCCGTTAAGATCCTTCGCTGCGCTCAGGATGACAATCGGAGTAGCAGGTATCAAGTATCAGGTAGCAAGACCAGGAGTGTTTGAAGAAAAGTAGCAAGCGTTTACGGATCATGCTAAGCGCAGCGAAGGATGACATCAGTAAGCAGGCTTTGTCAAAGGGCGCATGTTGCGCGAGTTGTACTTATCGCTTATTTGCAGTTCCTCTCCCTCCGTTAAGATCCTTCGCGTGGCTCAGGATGACAAGCGTCTTCCCTGATATACTACCGCTCATTTTTTTACTTTCCCCTCCCTCCGGTAAGATCCTTTGCGAGGCTCAGGATGACAAGCGTCTTCCCTGATAGACTACCGCTCATTTTTTTACTTTCTCCTCCCGCCGGTAAGATCCTTCGCGAGGCTCAGGATGACAAGCGTCTTCCCCCATAGACTACCGCTCATTTTTGCACTTTCTCCTCCCTCCGGTAAGATCCTTCGCGTTGCTCAGGATGACGATCGTCTTCCCTGATAGACTACTGCTCATTTTTGCACCTTCTCCTCCCTCCATTAAGATCCTTCGCGAGGCTCAGGATGACATCAGATTAGCAGGATGACCTTCATCTAACTTCTAATATCTAACATCTAATATCTCAATACTCAATACTCACATCTCTCTTTGCAGAACCTTTTCCCGCTTTTGCAGACAAATACTGGCCCGTCACCAATCGCGTTTCGCGGGCTGTAGGCCTGGTGCTACTTTTGTTCTGTTGCCAGGTATACAAACAATGGCACAGGACCTATGTACCACGTTATAGAAACCTCCGGCCTGAATTACCGTACTTCGGGAGCGACCATTCTCCAGGACATTAACCTGCAGGTGCCCTATGCCTCCATTTACGGTTTCCTCGGCCCAAATGGCGCCGGTAAAACAACGACCATTAAATTGTTGTTGGGATTACTCAAAAAACAACAGGGTAATATCCGGATCAAAAACAGGCCCTTCGACGGCAACCGGGTAGCCCTGTTGCGCGGTATCGGCGCACTGATCGAATCGCCATCGCTTTACCCCAATCTTACCGCCCGGGAACACCTGCAGCTGATGCGCCGGGTATATCAATGCCCGGAAAGCCGTATTCAGGAGGTATTACAGCTTGTCGGGCTTACAGATGCCGAAGGTAAACGTACCGGCCATTTTTCACTGGGCATGAAGCAACGCCTGGCCATCGGTATGACTTTACTACACCGTCCTTCGTTACTTATCCTGGATGAACCCACGAATGGTCTCGACCCGCAGGGGATTATCGAGATGCGGGAGCTCCTAAAAAAACTCAACGAAGAAAGGGATATGACCATCCTGGTGTCGAGCCATATGTTGGCAGAGGTTGAAAAGCTGGTTACCCATATCGGTATCATCAACAAAGGCAGCATGCGTTACCAGGGGCCCCTGAAAGACTTACAGGCCGGGCCTTTCGAGCGGCTTACCGAAATTACGGTCAACGACCCGGTAAAGGCCGCAGGAATTGCTGCAGCCTCCGGTATTCCCGTCAAGATTGGCGAAAACCATATCCTGTGGCCGGCTGCAGACCCCGACCTTATCGCCGGGCTTAACAGTCGCCTGGTACATGCCGGGCTGGAAGTAAGCCAGATCGCTACACGCAACAATGATCTCGAATCTGTTTTTATAGACCTCTTAAATACACCTCATGCAGTTCATTAATGGCATCCGTATCGAATGGCTGAAAACCAAAAGGAGTGCGGCTTCCTGGCTGTGCCTGGTCGGCGGTTTTTTCCTGCCGCTCATGAGTTTTATCGGTTTCCTGAAAGACCATAAAACCATTGATAATTTTTCAGGACCGGTTAACAGCTGGCTGGTTTACTTTGTACACCTGCGCGAATTCCTGGTCATCGCGCTCCTGCCTATGGGCATCATTCTCGTTACCAGCCTTATTACCCAGGTCGAATACCGTAACAACAGCTGGAAGCTGGTGCACACCTTACCGCGTACCTGGTTGCATACTTTCAGTACCAAGCTGGCGGTACTGTTGCTGATGGTGTTTAAGTTCTTTATTTTCTTTAATGCCGGTATGCTACTGGCTGCTCTATTACCGGTGTTACTATTCGAACATCGTTTACCACGCGATCCTGTACCCGTAGTGGCGCTACTCCGCGCCAACCTGCATATTTTTATCGTATGCCTACCGGTCATCGCCTTACAATACCTGTTCAGCCTGCGTTTTCGCAACTTTCTTGTCCCGCTGGGACTGGGCTTACTGTTGTGGATCGGGTCGCTGATCCTGGTACAGAACTGGTCTTATGCCTGGATCAGTCCTTACAGTTATACGGGTTTGCTGACCCAGCCTAAAGCCAATACCGCGGGCATAAATATTTTTGCGCTGGCCCTGGTTTATTTCCCCGCCATTACGACCATAAGTTTTTTATTATACTATTTTAAAAGAGATAAATCCTGATATCTTTAATCCCAATCCTCATTATACAATGAAGCCAAAAACTGTCTATACCATTGCCCTGATCGCTGCTATTGCAGGCCCTGTAAGGGTTATAGCGCAGGCTCCTGACCGGATCCCCGTCGAAAAGACCCATTACAGCCCGGCTGTAGAGCAACAGATAAAACAAGTAGAAGAGCAAACCGGCTTTGTAAAGTTTGCCGTAGCCGGTTTGCCGCCACGCACCATGCCCGAAAGGATGGCCTATTATAAGATAAAAGGGCTAAGCATAGCCGTGGTGCATGATTACAAGATCGTATGGACAAAAAATTATGGCTGGGCAGACGAACTGGAGCGAAGGCCGGTTACAGGGAATACCCGGTTTGAACCGGGCTCCATCAGCAAGTCATTAAACGCCCTGGGCGTACTCCGGTTGGCACAGGAAGGTAAGCTGGACCTGGATACCGACATCAATACCTACCTGCGTTCCTGGACTTTTTCCTATGATTCCGTATCGGCAGGCAGGAAGATAACCACGGCACAACTCCTGAGCCATACCGCTGGGTTAAATGTGCACGGCTTCCCCGGCTATTTTCCAGGCGACAGTCTGCCGACGCTACGGGATATATTGAACGGTCAGCCGCCCGCCAAGACAAGGAAAGTAGCATCCATAATGCCACCTGGCACAGCCTTTCAATATTCCGGTGGCGGTACCATGATCACCCAGCAGATGATCGCCGATATAACAGGACAGGCTTACGATGCCTATATGCAAAAGGCTATATTGAAGCCCCTGGGCATGAACCACAGTTTTTTTACACAGCCTCCTCCTGCAAAGCTGCAATCCTTACTGGCTACGGGTTATGACGCCTCCGGCAATACGATGCGCGGCAAATATCCAATACTCCTGGAACAGGCCGCGGGCGGACTCTGGACCACCGCTGCCGACCTGGCAACGTTTATGATCGAAACGCAGTTGTCACTAAAAGGACAATCGAACAAAGTACTGTCGGCCGCAATGACGAAACGCATGCTCAGCGGGACGATTGATTCAGCGATCGGGCTCGGCGTGTTTATCGAGAACCGGGATGGGCATAAATATTTTACGCATAGCGCAGGCAACCAGGGTTTCAGGGGTAACTATACCGGCAGCTTCGAAGGTGGCAATGGGGTAGTGGTACTCATTAATTCGGATAACGACGGACTGATCCAGGAAGTGATCAGAAGTGTTGCCCGTGTGTACCGCTGGGAAGGCATGCCGCAGGTTACACCGGTTGTCAGGGATACGGTACGCCCCTCACTGTCCCTCCTGCAACAGTATACCGGCGATTACCTGCAGGGCACGACGGTAGTTCGTTTATTCCTGGAAAATAAAGAACTTTGGTACAAGGCAGGCGACCAGGTTATGAAGGTATATTTCAGTGCTTCGAACCGTTTTTTCAATCTCGAATCGGAATCGGAGAAAGAGTTGTATGCCGATAAAGACGGACAAATAAAGGGCATCAGCCGTAAGACGGCCACCCAGGACCTGGGCAAAATGGAAAAGACAGTCCCGGTAACTTTAAGTCCTGAACAAATGGACCGGTATGCAGGTGCTTACATCGAAGAAGACGGCAGCCAGGTTGCCATAAGCCGTTCGGGCAATAACCTCACGATGAATGCCGGGGGCGGACCAATGTACATGAACTTTATTTCCGACCAGGCATTTTATCTTGCAGAGGATTTTGGCGCTGTCTATAAATTTAATAGTACTTCGGAAGTGGAGGGTATTACTGCGCAGAAAAACGATCAGAGGAAGGTATTGCTCCGGGTAAAATGATTGTAATAGAGACGTACCGATCACCAAACTATAAGTATGAAGAAAGCTGTCATCCTGTTTTTACACCTGGGCTACTGGATTATTTTTCTCCTGTTGCTGGCCTTTATTTTTACCTTACTCCGGCCCGCGATCAATAATACCAAACCCCTGGCCTGGAACCCGGTTGTTTTCCGGAACTGGATGATGGTGATGTCCGGCTTTGCCGTGCTGCCCGGTATCGTTTCTTTTTATATGTTCTACACCTTCCTGTTCAACCGTTTTTTTATACGGCGCAGGGTTATCGCATTTTTGCTGGGCGGCGTGCTTACGGTACTGGGTACCGCTGTAGGTGGCGTCTTTTATATGGCCCTTTTGATGCGGCATCTCCGGTACCCTTTTGCGGGTACTTTACGGGCCTATATCGAAGTGATCGTGGTGATTGCTTTCGGAGCCCTGCTCAACGGTATTATAGGGCTTGTTATCAAAGGTTTTGTTACATCCTATGGCGATATACGGGTAAAGGAAGAGCTGAACCGTAAAAACTTCGAAGTAGAACTGGCATTGGTCAAATCGCAGCTGAGCCCGCATTTCCTCTTTAATACCATCAACAATATCGACGTGCTGATTGGTATCGATGCCGCCAGGGCCTCGGCGTATCTCAACAAGCTTTCGGATATCATGCGTTTTATGCTTTACGAAACCAAAACCGAACTGATACCTTTGGAAGAGGAACTGGCTTATATCGAAAAATACATCGACCTGCAAAAGATCCGTACAGCCAATCCCGACTATATCCGGTTCCGGGTACAGGGCCGGGCGCCGGGTCTGCTGGTGCCCCCGATGCTGTTTATTCCTTTTATCGAAAATGCCTTTAAACATGCCGTACCCCGTAAAACGGGCTGTGGTATTGCTATTGAGCTGGAGCTAAAGCAAGATAAGATTATATTTGTCTGTAAAAACGAAACGGCTGTAGCCAGGCAATCTCCTACCGAACCCGGTGGCCTGGGCAATGGCCTGATCGAAAAACGACTGGACTTGCTTTACCCCGGCCGTCATCGGCTTACGGTACACAAAACAGACGACCAGTATACCGTTACGCTTATATTGCATCCGCATGAACATTAGCTGTATTATTATAGAAGATGAACCCCTGGCGCAGGAGCGTATCAAAGGGTATATACCCCGCCTGCCGCACCTCAGTCTGCAGGCCGTGTTCGACAATGCCGTAGATGCACTCGTTTATCTTAAATCGAACAAAACCGACCTGATCTTCCTGGATATCAACCTGGGAACGCTTTCCGGCATCCAGTTCCTGGAGATCGCGGACTTCAGCAGTAAAGTGATCATTACCACGGCCTATCATGAGTACGCCCTTAAAGGATATGAACTCAATGTAACCGATTACCTGCTTAAGCCCTTTACGTTCGAACGCTTCAGCCAGGCGGTGGAAAAAGCGGCGGATGCATTGCAGGTGCAGCGGCCGGTTGCAACGCCGCATTTTATTTTTATCAAAACGGAGTACCGTCTTGAAAAGGTGTTGATCAGCGATATCTGTTTTATAGAAGGCGTACGGGATTACCGCCGCATCCATACCCTGCATAAAAAGATCATGACCCTGCAAACCTTCGGCCAGCTGGAGCAGGAGCTGCCGCCGCACCTGATCTGCCGTGTGCACAAATCGTATATGGTGGCACTGGATAAGATCGAAACCATCGAGGGCGACCGCATCCGTATCGGGCAGACGGTGATCCCGGTTTCTGAAACCTACCGCAAATCCTTCCTGGAAAAGATAAACCGTGCCACGCGTTAGTCGCCCGGCTTTTTTATACCGGGTAGATTGCCTGTACCGTGCCGGAATATTACCGTATAAAAACGTCAACATTTCGGGGGCTTCGCGTGTTTTATAGGCAGTACAAAAAAGGAGTGTATGAAAAAAGACAGCAAACCATCTGACGATCAGTTACAGGATGGCCGCGGCGACAAAGTGAACCGTAAAACGGTATACCTGACTGATAACGATATGGAACGTATCCCTGCCGACGAGGAAGAGGATTATCGCATGCCGCGGGGCTTTCCTAAAGGCGCTGAAATAGAACGCCGTGTACCCGAAGAGCCGCAGGAGGACCTGGTTGCCGATGCCAACTCCAATGTCAGCCCGGAAGAGTTGCAACTGCTGGAACGTACGGAATTTGACTATTCCAGCGACGAAACGCAGGTTGCGGATTTGCTGGACCAGGTCGATGAAGACGGCGATGTACTTAATGAAAACTCTGTGGCTGAAAATTATTTCGATACCGGCGAAGACCTGGATATTCCCAATACGGTGATGAACCCGGATATCAATCAACAGGAAGAAGAGAGCTGATATAGATTTCTCTGCCAAAATTAATCAGCCAAAACCGCTGTGGGTAAGCGTTTGGGCTGGCCGTCCATCCTGGTTTTCGCCTGGCTCCGGCTAGCGTGCCTGACCCGGAGGATTTATTGCAGCAATAACCATCCTGCTTGCTGCTCGCTCGTCAGGATGGTATAAGTTAAGTGCGATGGAAAAATCTGCTTTTCATCTTTGGGAACAATCAATTGATCGCCTGGCTTAACAACCGCTATGGCCCAGTAACCAGTATACCAGTACAAATACGAGGATCGTTCCCAGGCACCCGCCTCCCCATTTCCAGGCCGCAGCGCCTGCCAGCAATGTTTTTAACCAGT
This sequence comes from Taibaiella chishuiensis, assembly GCF_003014535.1. Lineage (GTDB taxonomy): Bacteria > Bacteroidota > Bacteroidia > Chitinophagales > Chitinophagaceae > Taibaiella > Taibaiella chishuiensis. Next base: position 6,922 of record NZ_PYGD01000017.1, read on the forward strand.
TATTCATAGATAGCTTTTTGAGTAAAGAAGTGAAGTATAGCTATATAACAAAATAACCGGGTATAGGTTCGGTACAAGCTGCAGCAGGTACTACATTTATGTCATGGCGGTTAAGCCTGCAGCGTAGTCGTGATCTCGATCGGGTGCATCAGCGTAAGATGCATGGGGCACTTGCCGGCAATGGTCAGCAGGCGCGAACGCTGATCCTCGCTGAGTTCACCTTCGAGGGTTATGGTACGGGTTATATACGATATATTGGCTTGTACATCTCTTTTAAAATCTACATCCACTTTTATTTCGCCGAGTTCCGTCCAGCCTTTGCGGTCGGCATACATACGCAGGGTAGCGCTGGTACAGGCGCCAAGCGAGGCGGCCAGCAGTTCTTCCGGCGAAAAGCCAAGGTCTTCGCCGCCTGCAGACACGGGTTCATCCGAGATCAGCAGGTTGGTAGCGGTTCTTATTTCTGTTTTATAAAGCTGTTTGCCTATTTGAGCGGTAATATGTGCCATCTATTTAATCCGGAGGTTTGAGGGTTCGGGAGGAAGGGGTACAAAATCGGTTTCGCCGGGTACCGGCTCAAAGGCCTGTGCCTGCCACATGGCTTTGGCATGGTCTATATGTTCATGATCGGTCGCTACAAAGTTCCAGTAGATCAGGCGGTCTTCGGGCAGGGGCTCGCCGCCGAATATATACACGGTGGTACCGGCTTCCATTTCAAAGGTGCAGAGTTTGCTGTCTTTGGCCACCAGCAATTGCCGCGGGCCAAAGCGTTCGCCTTCGGCATTTACCGCGCCTTCGAGTATATACAAACCCGATTCGCCGTAGAGGTGATCGCCAAGGCTTACCTGTTGGGCGATCTCCGATTTCAGTTCTATAAAGTAAAGCGGGCTGTGTACCGGTACGGGCGAGGTTTTGCCGGCGAAGGCGCCGGCCACCAGTTTAAAGGCAATCTGGTTTTCTGTCCAGTGGGGCAGCTCCTCTTCATCGGCATGGTAAAAGGAACATTCCATTTCTTCCAGCTCTTTGGGCAATGCCACCCAGATCTGCAGGCCATGCAGGCTCTTCTCGCCATGACGCTGGTATTCGGGTGTCCGTTCGGAGTGTACGATACCTTTGCCGGCCGTCATCCAGTTTACCTGGCCGGGTTTGATCTCTATTTCGGTACCCAGACTGTCTTTGTGCATTACACTGCCTTCGAAAAGGTAGGTAAGCGTCGACAGCCCGATATGCGGGTGGGGCGGCACATCCATGTTTTCCTCCGCAGTCATTTTTGCAGGGCCCATATGGTCGATAAAAATAAACGGCCCTACCATGCGTTTGCTCTGGAAAGGCAGCAGGCGACCTACCATAAAGTTGCCGATATTACGCGGCCGCTCTTCGATGATGAGGTTGATATTGGACATAAAACGGCTTTTTAGCAATGATCCGGGAAAATAAGCATAAATCAGGAACCACAGCTATAGATTGCTGTTAATTCTGTTGCCGTAATGTAAAATTGCTGATGTCCCTTAAAGCCTGTATGACCCATCACACGGTGCATGCAGGTGTCGCGATGCACTTTTTATTCCGGTTTACCCTGGTAACCGATATTACAAATGGCTCCGTTCACATCGGTACGGAACCGGTACCGATGTGTGGGTATATCATAAGTAATCTTGTCTTCGAAAGTGGAAGGCAGCTGCGCAAAAACGCCGCTCGTTATAGCCCATGTATTATTGTACCTCCCATATGCGGGTTAGTAACTGGCCTGCCCGATTTCCAGTTTTTCGATCTTACCTGCGTCGTCGATATAAAATTTGAAATAGGTTTTAAAATCGCCCCAACGGTCGGAATGGAAGCGACCATAGATATCGAGTCCTTCGCGCGCTACCTTGTCGATAGCGGTAAACCGTTCGTGTCCGAGCGCCTCCTGCGAAAAATGGCCCAGATCGATCTTCCTGCCATCGTCCCAAAGGCTGGCCCCTTTGCTGAATAAGGCATTCCAGGCCTTGAGGTCGCCGGCTTGCAAAGCGTCGATAGCTTGTTTTACTACAGGATGTTTTAAGGATGCAGTGATCATCGTTGTTGTTTTTTGTGGGAGATGTATGGGAGTGGCAGTTGTAGCAGACTGGCCCTTGGCGCAGGCGCCGTTAACCAGCAGCAGGCAATAGACTAAGGTCCTAGCTGGTTTCATGGGGTCGTTTTAAAAAGATCAGGAAAAGGATGACGCAGGTAAATGATCAGTAATGATAAAAGCAGGAAGGGCAGTTCGGTCGCTACGCCTTTCAGGTTACGGTCCGACAGGTGGAAGGCCATGATGAGCAGGATGCCTGCCGCGGTTATAAAATTACCGTAGACAAAGGTTTTGGTAAACACCGTAAGCAGTGCCCCGGCAAGGGTACAGAGGCCCAGCAGCATCACCCCCGTATCGCCGATGCCCCATTTGCCAAAGAGCCCGAGCATGGCGGGTTTGCCGGAAACCATTGCGGTGCCTTGTTTTACCCCCATATATACCGCGAAAAGGATCAGGAGGCTACTTATAATTTTTATCACCATGACATTACTCATTTTATACCTAAAGATGATAAAGTTTCTGCCTGTTTTCGTGGTGAGCTTTTCACAATTTGTGCGAAAGTGCTCATTTTTAACAATCTTCCGCCCCGATCCGGCGGAATCCGGTCGTTTGATCGCCAGCTTTTCCTACTTTTGCAACCCAAAAACTACCCTAAATTTTAAAAAAACATATGAGCACATTCAGCGTACACAATTTTAAAGGCGAAAAAGCTTTGATCCGGGTCGATTTCAATGTACCGATTAAAGAAGGTAAAATTACAGACGATACCCGTATTAAAGCAGCATTACCAACCATTAAGAAAGTGTTGCAGGATGGCGGCAGCGTAGTGCTGATGAGCCACTGGGGCCGCCCCATCAAGGATATGGCCAAGAAGCCCGAGCTTACCCTGGCCGACTTTTCCCTGGGCCGTATCGTAGATCACCTGTCTGCGCTGCTGGGCGTACCGGTGCAGTTTGCCGACGATTGCATCAGCGAAGATGCACAGGCTAAAGCGGCCGCTTTACAACCCGGCCAGGTTTTATTGTTGGAAAACCTGCGTTATCATAAAGAAGAAGAGAAAGGTGATGCTACATTTGCCAAACAACTGTCCGGGATGGGTTCCGTTTATGTAAACGATGCCTTTGGTACGGCCCACCGCGCGCACGCTTCCACAGCTGTGATCGCCGATTATTTCGACCGGGATCATAAAATGTTTGGCCTGCTGATGGAAGGTGAAGTACTGGCTGCCGAAAAAGTAATGCATACCGCTGAAAAGCCTTTTACCGCTATCATTGGCGGGGCCAAGGTTTCCGACAAGATCATGATCATCGAGAACCTGCTGGAAAAAGCTACCGATATCATTATCGGTGGAGGTATGGCCTATACTTTCTTTAAAGCGAATGGTGGCCACATCGGCAACTCGCTGTGCGAAGACGACAGGCTGGAGATGGCCCGCGAACTGCTGACCAAAGCAGCGGCTAAAGGCGTAAACATACACCTGCCTGCCGATAGCGTCACAGCTGATAAATTTGCGCCTGATGCCAATACCGGTATTGCCGACAATACAGCTATTCCTGACGGGCTGATGGGCCTGGATATCGGTGAGAAAGCGATTGCAGCATTCAGCGAAGTAATCAAAGCTTCCAAAACGATACTCTGGAACGGTCCTATGGGCGTATTCGAAATGGAAAAATTCCAGGCCGGTACCAAAGCTATAGCTGAAGCCGTTTGCGAAGCCACGAAAAATGGTGCGTACAGCCTGGTAGGCGGTGGCGACAGCGTTGCAGCGGTTAACAAATTCGGTATGGCCGATAAGGTAAGTTATGTATCTACCGGCGGCGGCGCTATGCTGGAGTTCTTCGAAGGCAAGGAACTGCCGGGCATTGCAGCCATCAACAAGTAAAATAAATGAGTAGGGTATAGTTGGGAACAAAGCACGATGAAAGGAAGATCAAAAACTATGCGTTTAAAGAAAATACTCAAACGAACTATGATCATTTTATGTACAATAGTGGCAGTCCTCGTACTGGCCACTATTTTATTTATGCAGCAGGCCTCATTTGGCAAAGCGCCTTCCGGCGCCAGGCTCGAGCGGATGAAAAAGTCGCCGCAATACCGCGATGGCGCCTTCCAGAACCAATCCGAAACACCTGCATTGACCGGCGGCGCATCCTACTTTACGGTAATGAAAGACTTCTTTTTCGGGAAGCATGACCGTAAAGCGCCCGACGCTGCATTGCCCGCGATCAGGCGCGATCTGCAACAGCAGCCCTCGCTTAAGCCGGAGCTTACCTGGTTCGGGCACTCCTCGTACCTTTTGCAGGTCAACGGGCTGAACATCCTGGTAGACCCGGTTTTCAGCGGCCGTACATCACCGGTAAGTTATGCCGGTACCAAGGCTTTCCCGGGCACGGACATTTACAAGGCTGCCGATATGCCGCGTATCGACGTGTTACTTATTACCCACGATCATTACGACCACCTCGACTATCAGACCGTATTACAACTCAAAGACCGGGTAGGGACCTTTGTAACTTCGCTGGGCGTAGGCGCGCACCTGGAGTACTGGGGGGTACCCGCCGAAAAGATCAAAGAACTGGATTGGTGGGAATCAGCGCCGGTAAGCGATAACAGCCGTTTTACCGCAACCCCGGCCCGGCACTTTTCCGGCAGGGGCTTTAAACGCAATGGCACCTTATGGTCTTCTTTCGTGTTGGAAACAGGAGCGTACCGGATCTACCTGGGCGGCGACTCGGGGTACGACCGTCACTTTGCCGAGATCGGCCGTAAGTTTGGCCCCTTCGACCTGGCCATACTCGAAAACGGGCAGTACAATGCCTATTGGTCCAACATACACATGATGCCCGAAGAAACGGCGCAGGCTGCAGTGGACCTGGGCGCCAAGGTATTGTTCCCGGTGCATTGGGCCAAGTTTGCCCTGGCTACGCATCCCTGGGACGAGTCGATACAGAGGGTATTGAAAAAGGCCGGTGCCTTGAAGATGAAAGTAGTTACCCCGCTGATCGGCGAACAGGTAATCCTGGATAGTATCTACCCGGAGACACAATGGTGGGTTAAAAAATAAAAATAGTGAAATGCAGTACTGAGCCTGTCCCGTAATGCGGGACAGGCTTAGTTTTTAAAGAAGTCGGGGCGCAGGGAAAGGCTGATCGCATCGCCTCTTTTGATCCGGAAATTCATCGTCCGGAGCATAACCGGGTAACCACCGGGCAGGCTTGCGCTCACTTCGAGGTAGCTGCCGCAGAAAGCGGTATGCGTTACTGTTGCTGTTGTATCTTTATTGGCCGTGGTAATAATAAAATCTTCGGGACGTAAGAAATGTGCTGCCGGTTCGGGCAGGGCGCCCAGTGCCGGGAACAGCCTGATCCAGGTGGCATCTACAGGATAACAAACGCCGAACAGCCCTGCCACATAGGCATCGGGCGAGTGGCGGTACACATCGCGCGATGCGCCGCGATGATGCAATAGCCCATCACGCAGCACCAGGATCTCTTCGGCCCAGGAGAGAATGTCGAGCGGATCATGCGATACCATAAGCGTACTGATGCCCAGTTCGTGCCCGATATCCCTGAGCACGGTTTTCAGTTGGTTCTTATGGATCATATCCAGGTTGGAAAAGGGTTCGTCGAGCAATAGCAGGCGGGGCGAGGATACCAGCAGCCGGGCCAGTGCCATGCGTTGTTTTTCGCCGCCCGAAAGCTCATTGCTTTTGCGTTGCAGCAGGTGGTCTACCTGGCAGATCTCGCAGATGCGTCTTGCGGCTTCTTCACCCAGTATATTAGCATACCCGAGCAGCTCTTCCATACGGTAATGATTACGCAGCTCGAAGTGTTGCGACAGGTAGGCAATGCCCGGGTGGCCCGGAATCAGTTTTTCTTCCGGCACTTTTTTTACCCTTGTGCCTTCGAAGTATACGGCGCCGGTTTCCGGCGAGATGATACCGCCGATGATCTTCAGCAGGGTGCTTTTGCCGGAGCCCGTCTCGCCCGCGATGGCAAGGTGTTTAAACTGTTCCTGTTCAAAGCTGATGTCTTTCAGTGCAAATGTGGGCCCTTCTGCTTTCCCGATTCCCGATACCTGTAAAAAACTCATGGTTCCTGTTTTTTTGTTTCCCAACGCTCTTGTAAGCGTCTTTAGTCCAGGGCAACGAATAACTCCGACTGGGTCATCCACTTGCCGTTTATCTTGCGCCACATGGCAGCATAGTTACCGTGCATAGGATCGTTGGTACAGCGCCATATGCCCTGCTCCCAGGCCAGTATACCCCCTTCGCCGATCCTGATCTCCGAAGGCAGCCGTTCGAAAATAACGGCCTGCGCGGCAAACATCTCTTTCCACACTTTCATCAGCAGTTTCTTACCGGCATATTGCCCGCCTTCGCCGGATATCACTACGATATTATCCATCCAGTATTGGGCTACGCCGGCCACGTCGAGCTTGCTGATAGCGGCATTGGAGGTTTTGCGGGCTTCGCGGATATAGTTTTCGTCCTGTTGTTGCGCAGACAGGGCGGCTATGGTGTTGTCAGACATAAATGGCTACTGTATTGCCGGCAAAGATAAGCCATGCGCCGGCAAATAACCGGTTGGAGGGGGAGAATATACAGAAAGGCAATACCGGGTAGGTATTGCCTTGCACAGAAAATAAAGACGCGCCTAATTAGTGGAAACGCCGGCGCCGTATATCTTATAGTAGTTGTAGTCGGTCATGGGAGCATCGGTAAAGCCCAGGTTGCGGCCTATAGTTACGATCTGGCCCCTGTGGTAGGTACTGTGGTTCATGATCTGCATAATGTATTCGAAGTTCTCGAAATTACATTCGAACCAGGGACTCACCACAAGGGTCTTATCTGAAATATCCTCGGCAGTCATTTCGCTGATATAACGCGCCAGGGTCTCCGAATGCTCGAGCAGGGTAGTAAAGGCTTTCTCTGCGTCTCCTTTAAAATCTACGGGTACAAACTCTTCTTTACTCAATATAGTCAGCCAGTAGCGTTGTACCTGCCAGATGTGTACGATGGTCAGCTTAATGGAAGGAAAGCTGGACGCGACTTCCTGTTCGATGGTTGCCGGGTCCTTGCTGCGCAGCCAGTTGACCAGGGTGGTATTGGCCCAGAGGTTATAGTGGGCATAGCTCTGCATCAGGGATGCCAGGGAAGTGGTTGCGCCGGTGGCGATTGGGTTTTGTTGCTCGATCATAAAGAAGGTTTTAAAATAAAGGTACAGCGATAAGACAACAATGTTTGTTGCGAAGAGTTCGCTTATCCGGCTGTGTTATGATGAGACAAAGTAACGAATGTGTACTGACAACAGTATGGCAGTGCTGTTTTGCGGGATGAATTTTTTTGAAAAAAGTGTGTTTCCAATAAAGCCGGCTAACCGGTGAGATCCTTCGCTGCGCTCAGGATGACAGCAGTCCTCCTGGTACTTGATGCTTTACACGCTAATGAAGCCGGCTAACTGATGAGATCCTTCACGATGCTCAGGTTGACAGCGGTCTTCTTGGTACCCGATGCTTCACACGCTAATAAAGCCAGCTTACTGATGAGATCCTTCGCTGCGCTCAGGATGACAACGGTCCTCTTGGTACCCGATGCTTTACACGCTAGTGAAGCCGGCTAACTGATGAGATCCTTCGCTGCGCTCAGGATGACAGCGGTCCTCCTGGTACGCGATGCTTTACACGCTAATAAAGCCAGCTAACTGGTGAGATCCTTCGCTAGGCTCAGGATGACAGCGATCCTCCTGGTACCCGATGCTTTACACGCTAATGAAGCCAGCTTACTTGATGAGATCCTTCGCTGCGCTCAGGATGACAGCATTCCGCTCGGTACTTGATGCTTTACACGCTAATACGGCCAGTTTACTGATGAGATCCTTCGCTTCGCTCAGGATGACAGCATTCCGCTCGGTACTTGATGCTTTACACGCTAGTGAAGCCAGCTTACTTGATGAGATCCTTCGCTGCGCTCAGGATGACAGGCTTCCTCCTGGTACCCGATGCTTTATACGCTGGTAAAGCCGGCTTACTTGATGAGATCCTTCGCTACGCTCAGGATGACAGCGGTTCTCCTGGTACTTGATGCTTTACACGCTAGCAAAGCCAGCTAGGGGATGAGATCCTTCGCTGTGCTCAGGATGACAACGGCCCTCCTGGTACTTGATGCTTTACACGGTAATGAAGCCAGTTAACTGATGAGATCCTTCGCGATGCTCAGGATGACAGCGGTCCTCCTGGTACCCGATGCTTTACCCGCTAATGAAGCCAGCTAACTGATGAGATCCTTCGCGGTGCTCAGGATGACAGCGGTCCTCTTGGTACCCGATGCTTCACACGCTAATAAAGCCAGCTAACTGATGAGATCCTTCGCGATGCTCAGGATGACAATTAACCCTCTAACCTCTAATATCTAACATCTCAATACTCGCGACTCACTACCCGATACTCAAAATTAAAAGACGGGTTGCCATGGCAGCAGCAACCCGTCGTGGTGCAGGTAGAAAAAGAAGTAAAACAACTGCACCATTATTGTCAGGATACCAGTACCCGGATTAGGATATTCAGGCTCCATATAATGATCAGGAAACCCACGCTGAGGAACATGGTCTTTAAAGGCAGCTTACCCGCCAGCCGGGCGGCAAAGGGCGCCGCAGTAAGGCCGCCGATCACCAGTCCCAGGATAATTTGCCAATGGCTGATGCCGATAAAGGAAAAGAAGGCGAGGGCGCTGGCCAGCGTCACGAAAAACTCGCTGAGACTTACCGTACCGATCACATAACGTGGTGTTCTGCCTTTAGCTATGAGTGTGCTGGTTACCAGTGGTCCCCAGCCACCGCCGCCAAAGGAGTCGAGAAAGCCACCAGCGCCGGCCAGCCAGCCCACATGTTTCAGCTTTTTCCGGGCGCCGATATTCTTTTTAAAAGCATTGCGTAAGATGCGTATACCGAGCAGCAGGGTATACACCGCCAGCAAAGGCCGGATAACGGAGGCATATTGCTGTCCCAGCCAGGTAAGCAAACCCGCGCCTGCTACAGCGCCCAGTACGCCGGGCACAAGGATGAGCCGGAACAGTTTTTTATTGACATTACCAAACTTGTAGTGACTGAAGCCCGATGCGCCACTGGAAAACATTTCGGCGGTATGGATACTGCTGCTGATCGCAGGCAAAGGCACCCCGGCAGACAGCAGCACCGAAGTACAGGTAACGCCATAACCCATACCCAGTGCGCCGTCTACCATCTGCGCCAGGAAACCGGCCAGCAGCATCCAGTAAAACTGCCGGTCCAGTTGACTGCCGTAGTGTACAATGCCCGCACCGATATCGCTGATCGAAATATAGGATCCGAGCAGGGTACCGGCAAAGAGAAAGACAAAGGCAAAAAAGAACCCGTAGGCCACGCGTTTCCATTGGCGCTTCTCCCTGCCAAAGTCGTTGTTGTTGCGCTGTACCAGGCTGCCGGTTAGCCGGTTCAGGCGTCTTACTTTTTCCGAAAAGTCGCCTTTGATCCGGTGCCGCAACTGGTGCATATGCTGCAGCAGCGGTTCCATTTCGTCGGGCAACGATTCCTGCAGCACTTCCTTCATACGTTTAGCCACCGTGGGCGATTGCCCGTTGGTGGATATCGCGATCTTCAGGCTGCCTTTATGGACGATAGAACCCAGGTAAAAATCGCAGAGGTCCGGCTGGTCGGCCACATTGACCAGGATACCCGCCGAACGGGCATCGCAACAGATTGCCGCACTCGTAGCCGGATCGTCTACCGCTACGATAACAAGATCGGCAAAACGCAGATCGGCCGGTTCGTAGGCCTTCTCCTGCAACTGCAACAGGTCTTGTGTTGCGGCCAGCGCCCTGATCTCGGTATTGATCGTGCGGGCTACCAGGGTAATCTCGGTAGCAGGCGACTGTTGTAATACGGCCTGCAGTTTTTCGAGGGCTACCGCTCCGCCGCCAACGATCAGCAGGCGCAATTGCTGCAGTTTCAGGAATACAGGGAACAGGGTATTGCCCTGTACGGCAGGCGCCGGCTGTATTGTTTGCATATCAGGACTTCGGCTCATTTCTTTTTGAAATTTGGATCGTATACAAGGGTCACATAGTAGAAGCCGTCAATTACCGGGCCGCCTTCATACTGGTAATATCTTTTGTTGAACAGGTTGGTGGCGCCCAGCTTAATAGAGGTGCTGAGCTGGGGCACCCGGTAGCTGAACTGTGCACCGGCTGTGGCATAGGCCGGTATAGTGCCATTGGCCAGCGGGCTTTGCCAGTCGAATGCACTTTGCCAGCGCCAGCTCAGGTTGAAGCCGGCGTTTTTAAATACTTCGTTGTTGCCCACCGAAAGGTTGACCATCCATTTGGGGGTATTGAACGCAGGAATCAGGGCATCGGCCTCCGAAACCTTGACCAGGGTGGCAAAAGCGGCATTACCCGAAACCTGGTATTTACGATAGACCGCATAACTGATACCCAGGCTGGCGCCCTGGTTGCTTACGATACTGGTCGAGTTGGTCCACATCCGGTAGATCTTCGACTGGCTTTTATCGTAGGCTGCATAAATGGTACTGTCGTTCGCACCGATGGTTCCGTTATTGGGCCGGGTAAGCTCCACCTGCCCGATAAAGTCTTTGTAGATATTGAAGTAATAGTCGGCATCTACAAACAGGCGGCCACCCAGGAAACTGCCTTTGTAGCCTGCTTCAAAGGAGTTGATCTGTTCGGGTTTGATGTACCCGTAATTACTTTTTACCAGGAGGTCTTTGTTCTTTAATATGGCGGCGTCCTGGCTCAGCCCGTTTTTGTTGACATCGGTATTGACCGCTTTGATAAAGGCATCCTGGGAGCTGCGCAGCCAGGAGTTTTCAATCACGCCAAAGTACTCCGACATTACTTTCAGGCCGCCGAGCCTTTTAATACCGCCATTGTCTACATAAGAAAAGCTCTCGAACAGGGTGGGGAAGCGGAAACCGTTCTGGTAAGAGATGCGTACATTATGATCGCCGGCAAAGGTGTATACGGCGGCTATCCTGGGGTTGAGTTTGGGACTGTAATACTGTACCTTGTCGGCCCGCAGCGAACCTATCAACTTTAGCTTTTCGGCAAACAGCAGTTTGGTGACCTGTACAAAACCACCATAGCTGTAGTAGTTGAATTGGGTATTGGTACGGCTCACATCCAGGTAAGAGGCGGGGTTGACATAACTGTTGCCATCGGGTTCGATAAAATAATTGCGGTAGTTGAATCCCGCCAGGGTCTGGAAGCCTGGCGTATAGGTCGAAAAGTCGTATTGTCCTTCGAGGTGTGCAAAGGCCGTATTCATGATCAGCGCTGCGCCCTGGTCCCAGTTATTGATTTTGATCAGTTCCTGTTTTTTCTGCTCGAAGGCGGCGGTACCCGGTTGGTAACGGCCCTGGTCGGCAAATGCGCGTGCAGCATGCTGTGCGGCTGCATCGTTCTGCCCGCCTGCGATCGCACTCAGGTAGCCGGTTTTGTAGTCGTTAAACCAGGTATCATTGTTCTTAAAGGCTTTGTCTATATTCTCACCCAGCGGACGAAGGTTGTAGGAGTTGCCGGTGTTTTCGCGGGTATAATAAGCCCGTACAAAAAATCGGTCGCCTTTGAATTCCAGGTTATGTTGCTGGATCTGCAGACCATCAAGCTGTATACGGTTGCCCCGCTGGTACAAATTGCTTACACGGCCTATGCGGTAGGTATAACTGATCTGTTTGTCCCCGTCGAATTTATAATACAGGCCGAGATCCGCTTTAAGATTGCGCAGATGATAATCAGCCAGGTCTTTTTCTGCATAACCCGTGCGGCTTACGCTATAGTTTTTGCCGTTCAGGGTCAGGGTCTTTCGGTTGCTGCCCTCGTCGCCGTATACATTAATCAGGTCGCTGCCCGGGTTGTCGCTGCCGGTAAGGTTTACCGAAGTATTGGCATCGGGATTCTGATCGCGCAGGTTGTTGGCGATACCGTCATAACCCTGTGCATAGTCAGCATTTATCTTAAACGCAAACCTGTTTTTGAAGACCCGCGCGTAACGTACGGAGGTTTCCGTAAATAACCTTGCGGGTTGCAGCGGATCGTTGATATGGTTGACCCCCGTTTTTTGTGCTACGCTAAGTCCGGGGTAGTCGAAAGGCGACCGGGTTTTCATATTGGAGATGCCGTTTACCGCGTTCAGCCCGTAGAGCGCCGAAGCTGCACCGGGTATAAGTTCTACGCTTTCGATATCGAGATCGCTGGGGCCAATTGCATTGGCTACCGGTGCGCCTATGCCCGGGGAGATATTATCTACGCCATCGACCATTTGCAGGAAGCGGGAATTGGTGGTGCCGCTAAAGCCACGCGTATTGGGTACTTTATACATCAGGCTCAGGGTGGTCATCTGTACGCCTTTCAGGCTTTCCAGTGCATCGAAGAAGGTGGGCGCCGGGCTTTCTTTAATGGCTTTGATATCGAGTTTTTCGATCGTTACCGGCGATTTCATAAAGCTCTCGGGCCGGCGCGAAGCAGTAACTACTACCTGTTGGCTGATGAACTGCTGTGGGTTTAAGGACAGCGAAAGCGTGCCCGGGCTGCGATCGGCAATCGTAAACTCCTGGCTGCTGTACCCCAGGTAGGTAACGAGTAGTACAAAGGGAATTTTGGCATTTGTCGTTAAGGAAAAATGACCGCCGGCATCCGTGGTTGTACCGGTAGTAGTGCCTTTTACCGTAATGGTAGCGCCGGCCAGCGGCTCGCGGTCCAGCGAATCATAAATGCCGCCGGATACCTGGTAGGCGTCCTGGGCATAGACCTGCAGCCAGCCGGTAAGCAGCAGTATCAGGAGTGTATATTTTTTCAGCATAGTTTAAAAATCGTTGTATAAATAAAAGGATGTCCTGGTGATAACATGTTATTCCTCGTCCCCGGCGGGACAGGTATGGAGCCCAGGGCTGCTCCGGCTTACCGGCTGTGCGGGTTGTATTTTTAAAACTGCTGTTGTCACGGGTATAAAAGATCAGGATGTTGGAAGGGTTCTGTGATAGAAGTCGCCGAAGGTTTCCCCGGCTAAGCGGTTACCACTGTAGTGCTCTAAAAGCAGGTCCAGCTCATGCAGTATCTCGGCTTCATTCAGATTGGTTTTATAAATGCGGTTTAAACGCAGGCCTTGCCGGTCGCCACCCAGGTGCAGGTTGTACCGGCCGGGACCCGTGCCTACAAAACCGATCTCGGCTACATACGAACGGGCACAACCATTGGGGCAACCCGTCATGCGGATACTGATCGGTTGGTCGATCAATTGGTATTTCTGCAACAGGGGCTCTACTTTGCCGATAAGCGCAGGCAGGTAGCGTTGTGCTTCGGCCAGGGCCAGGGGGCAGGTGGGCAGGGCTACACAGGCCATGGAGTTGCGGCGGGCCGCGCTACTGGCTTCTGTATGCCTTATTATACCATACCGCTGCAGGATGCTATGAATCTCGGCTTTGTCCTTATCCCCGATATCGCTCAGTACCAGGTTCTGGCTGCAGGTAAAACGGAAGTTGGCTTTGCCGGTAGCGGCTACTTCAAGCAGGCCCGATTGTAAAGGCAGGTCGGCTTCGTCGGTTACGCGGCCGTGCTCTACAAAGACAGTATAATACCAGAGCCCGCGATGGTCCTGCTCCCAGCCATAGTAATCGGTCCGTTCGGTAAGCTGGTAAGGCCTTGCGGGTTGCAACACAAACCCGGTGCGCTTTTCCAGCTCCTCGCGGAAAGCCGCTATGCCCATCTGGTCTACCGTATATTTAAGCCGCGCCAGTTTGCGGTCGCTCCGGTTGCCGTAGTCGCGTTGTATGGTCAGTACTTCGTACACGGCTTTTAAAGTCTCGGCTTCGGTAGCGGTAAAGCCGATAACCGTGGCCAGCCTTGCGTAGGTATCCGGGTTGCCATGTGTAGTCGACAGGCCGCCTCCCACCGCGATATTGAACCCTTGCAGCTTGTTGTTTTCTATAACGGCAATCAGCCCGATATCATTGGCAAATACATCCACATCGTTGTTGGGCGGTATGGCGATTGCAATCTTGAATTTTCGCGGCAGGTAACGGTCTTCATACAGCGGGTCTTCTTCCGAACGGTCGGCAATTTTTTCTTCATCCAGCCATATCTCGTAATAGGCCCGGGTCTTGGGTTTCAGCAGCTCGCTGATCTTGTCTGCATAGGCAAATATTTCGCTGTGCAATGCCGATTGGCGCGGATGGGTGCTGCAGAGCACATTGCGGTTTACATCGCCGCAGGCTGCAATGGAGTCCAGGCCTGCTTCGTTAAAAGATTGCAGCGTGGGTTTGATACCCGATTTGATAATGCCATGTAATTGTATGGTTTGCCGGGAAGTGATCTTGATCACGCCGGTGGCATGTTGGCCTGCAATATGGTTACAGGCGATCCATTGCTGCGGGCTCAGCAGTCCGCCGGGTAGCCGCAGGCGAACCATGAAGGAATAAAGCCGGTCGAGTTTTTTTACGGCTCTTTCGGCCCGCCGGTCGCGGTCGTCCTGCTGGTACATGCCGTGAAATTTAATGACCGATTGGTCATCTTCCCGGATACTGCCTGTTATTTCGTCGCTGAGACTTTCGGTAAGCGTGCCGCGCAGGCCGCGGCTTTTCTGCTTGATATGCTCTACGGCCGATAATTTTTTGTTACTCATAAAAAAAGTTTGTTATGCCCGGGGCATGGTTCGGTTAGTATACGTCCTTGTGGTAGCGTGATGTTACTTTCAGTTGTTCGAGATAGGCTTCGGCGGCTGCATCGGTATGCCCGCCCTGTGCTGCGATGATCTGCAGTAATGTTTGTTCTACATCTACGCTCATGGGCGCTTTGGCGCCGCAGATATACAGGCTTGCGCCTTCTTCCAGCCATTGGTAAAGCGCGGCTGCATGTTCCCGCATTTTGTCCTGCACATAGATCTTGTGTTCCTGGTCGCGGGAGAAAGCTACGTTTACACGGTTCAATAAGCCGGTTTCGTGCCAGCTCTGGATCTCCGATTGGTACAGGAAATCGGTGTTGAAATGCTGGTCGCCGAAGAACAGCCAGTTGCGGCCATTGCCCCCGCTGGCTTCGCGTTGTGCCAGGAACGAGCGGAAGGGCGCTATACCGGTACCGGGGCCGATCATGATGATATCGCGATCGGTTTCCGGCAGGCGGAAGGCTTTATTGGGATGCACGTAGAAAGACAGTTCGTCGCCTTCGTTTAACCCCGACAGGTAACCCGAGCAAAGCCCGTATTGTTCCTGCCCGTTAAGCTGGAACCGGTCTTTACTTACGGTAAGGTGTATGGTACCCTCATGCGCTGCCGGCGCCGAGGAGATGGAGTATAACCTGGGGGCTACCGGTTCCAGCAGGCCGATCACGGCTTCAGGTGGAGTGCCCGGTGGCAGCGGGTAGATCTGTAACAGGTGCGCCAACCCGATCTTTATTTCGGGTATCTCCTGTTTGCTGAGCGCTGCATAACCCCGTACCACGCGGCCCGGCAGGTAAGTAATATTGAGCTTGCGGTGCAGCAGCTCGTAGAGTGTGCTGTCCTGCCCTTTATAGGTAATGCGTGTGTCCGGCTGCAGGCCCAGCAGGTCGATGATCCCGGTTACCAAAGCCCCGGGGTTAGCCGGTACAATCCCCAGGGCATCGCCGGGCTCATAGTAAACGCCTGCTGCTTCCAGTTCTATATGATAGGTCTCTTTGGCAGAGCCGGTATCGTTCAGGTTAATGTGACTGCGTACCCTGCCGCTGTGGATCGCTTTGTTATGCCCGGTTGTGTTAGCGGCCAGGGTTACGGGCTGCGGCTGTTGCTGTCGCAGTTGCTGCAGGGTAGTGGCAAACCAGGTAGTAGCTGTTGTTTCGTAATCGGTATCGCATAGTTGCAAAGGCGCCAATCGTTGGCCACCGGCGCGTTCCAGCTGCCGGTCCACATCGATGCCGGTCTGGCAGAATAAGGGGTAGGCGCTGTCGCCCAGGCCCAGCACGGCATACTGAAGACCGGGCAGGTTAGTGTTGGTGTCGTGTATATGATCGTAGAACGCCCGGGCCTGTGCGGGTGGCTCGCCATCGCCCTGGGTGCTGATCACCACGATCAGGCGGCTTTCCTGTTGCAGATCGGTAAGCCGGTATTGATCAAGCGCGGTAAGTTTTACGATATGGCCTGCTTTACGCGCTGTGGCGGCCAGTTTGGTGGCCAGGCTTTTGGCATTGCCGGTCTCGGTGCCGAACAGGATGCTCAGCTTTGACGGAACAGCTGCCGGTATGTTGTGTTCCGGTTGTACCTGCTGTGTTGCGGCCAGCAGGCCTTCGAGATAGCCGTTCATCCAGGCCAGTTCGGATGGACTTGCGTTTGCGGTAAGTTCGTTCCATGCGGTACGCTTCATTGCTGCCAGCATAATGAATATTTTTTAGAGTAATTGACGTTCGGGTTCTGTGGCCCGGATACGCCTGAAATAGCTGCCTTGCAGTTTACTATTGGCTTTCCAGCGGAATGCCGGGTAAAGGTTTACCACGCGGCCTATAATGATCAGGGTAGGCGAGGTATAGGTGTCCCGGATATGTTCCGTATCGGTAAAGCGGCGCAGGATCACTTTCTGGTAAGGTGTGGTAGCCTGTTCGATCACGGCTATGGCCTTATCGGGCGAAATGCCCTGCCGCACCAGGTTTTGGGCCAGGGTATGCAGTTTTTCACCCGACATATAGAAGACCAGCGTATCATTGGTCTGCGCCAGCTCCTGCCAATAGCTCTCGGGCTCTTCCTGTTTGTTGTAGAATGTGACGAAGCGTACCGAATCGGCATAACCCCGCGCAGTAAGCGGTATGCCGCAATAGGCTGCAGCGCCCGAGGCGGCGGTAATGCCGGGTACGATCTCGTAAGGGATCTGGTGCTCCTGCAGCGTACGGAGTTCATCCAGTACATTGGCGTAAAAGGCGACATCGCCGCCCTTGAGTCGTACCAGCAGCTGACCGGGTTGGTAGTATCGGACCAACAGGTCGTTGATCGAAGCCTGGCTGGCCGAGCCCTCGGCATAACCTTCCTTGCCGGCAAAGATCACGGTGGCCCCGGGATTCACATAGGCCTGGATCAGCTCTTCACTCACGAGGCGGTCAGTAATCACTACGTCCGCTTGTTGCAGGTAGCCGGCCAGCTTTACGGTAACCAGTCCGGGATCGCCGGGTCCGGCTCCTGCAAGTATTATTTTTCCTGTATGCATATTGTTTTTGATTTTATAGATTAATACAAGCCTTCGACCGAAAGGTACCTTTCACCGGTATCGTAGTTGAACGTGAGGACTGTAGCGCCTTCCGGGATATCGTGGAGCTGTTGGGCAACAGCTGCCAATGATGCGCCGGTAGAAATGCCGGCAAAGATGCCTTCCTCTCTGGCCAGGCGTTGCGCATAATGAAAGGCATCTTCTTTACCGACTTTGATAATGCCGTCGAGCAGGGCAGTATCGAGCACCGAGGGTACGAAGCCCGCTCCGATACCCTGCAGGGGATGCGGCGAAGGCGAGCCGCCGCTCAGCACCGGCGATAGTTCGGGTTCAACGGCATATACTTTCAGTTGGGGGAAATGCTGTTTCAATACGCCGGCTACACCAGTAATATGGCCGCCGGTACCCACGCCAGTAACCAGGTAGTCGATACCATCCGGGAAGTCGGTAAGGATCTCCTGCGCTGTGGTGGCGCGGTGTATGGCTGCATTGGCTGCGTTGTCGAACTGCTGCGGGATCCAGGAACCGGGTATCGTCGCAGCCAGTTCCTGTGCCTTTGCTATGGCGCCTTTCATGCCCAGTTCCCTGGGGGTAAGTTCGAAGCTGGCGCCATAAGCGGTCATGATGCGCCTGCGCTCTGGACTCATCGATTCGGGCATCACCAGGATGAGCTTATAACCTTTTACGGCAGCCACCAGGGCCAGGCCTATGCCGGTATTGCCCGAGGTGGGTTCGATAATTACACTGCCGGGTTGCAGCAATCCCTGCTGTTCGGCATCTTCGATCATAGCCAGGGCTATGCGGTCTTTAATACTGGCGCCGGGGTTGTTGCGTTCCAGTTTGATCCATATGGCATTCCTGTTGCCGAATAAACGGTTGATCTGTACATGTGGCGTATTGCCTATAGTTTCGAGAATGTTGTTCGCTTTCATTTTTTGTGTTTTTTTAAATGATAAAATTGAGCGGCTCTGGCAGCGGGAATTTATCCCTGACGATGACTTCGCTTTTTTGATACACAACGGAATAAGGCGCTACGGGCTGCGTAAGCCATACATTACCGCCGATAATGCTGTCGTGACCGATCAGGGTATCGCCGCCCAGTATGGTGGCGCCCGAATAGATGATCACGTTGTCTCCTATCGTCGGATGCCTTTTGGCGCTGGCCAGGGCCTTGGTTACGTTGAGCGCGCCGAGGGTAACGCCCTGGTAGATCTTTACCTGGTCGCCGATCGTGGTAGTTTCGCCGATAACGATGCCGGTACCATGGTCGATAAAGAAAGAAGAGCCGATGGTTGCGCCCGGGTGGATGTCCACGCCCGTTTTGCTGTGTGCATATTCCGACAGGATGCGCGGCAGGGTAGGGATCTGTTGCCCGTACAGCTGATGGGCGATGCGGTATACCGCTGTTGCAAAAAAGCCGGGGTATGCTACGAATACTTCTTCGATCGAAGTGGCCGCAGGATCAAAATTGACAATAGCTTCTGCATCCTTTACCAGCAAGGCATACAACCCTGGCACTGCCTCGAAGAAGCGCTGCGTATGGGCTTCGACCTCGTCCTCCTCGTGGATCACATCGAAGATCAGGGTGGAAAAGGTATTGCGGATACGGGT
The DNA here is from genome assembly GCF_003014535.1 of Taibaiella chishuiensis. GTDB lineage: Bacteria > Bacteroidota > Bacteroidia > Chitinophagales > Chitinophagaceae > Taibaiella > Taibaiella chishuiensis. The sequence goes on from NZ_PYGD01000017.1 coordinate 25,796, forward strand.
ATATTCTCTTTGCAGGCTTTCCCGGGTATCGTATTTGCCCCGGGCCGGCGCAAACAGGAAATGGAACAGGCTGTCGGTAAAATGTATGCCCAGTTGTTTATCCGGGAAGCTCGGCGCATTGGTATGACTGCGTTCGAACAAGGTCCTTATGAAATGGTCTTGACTCATAATATTGAAATTTACAGGGCTGTTGCAGCCCGGATGATGCCTGCACCTGCGGTCAGGTTACTGGTCTCGTCGATCAGAATCAGCCGTCCATTGCTGCTGAGCTGTTCGTAGGTATCATAGGCGAGCGGGCTTGCAGTACGCACCCTTATTTTTACGATCTCGTTGAGTTGGGCTTTGTCGGCCGGCTGCTCTTCGAGGTTATGTACATCGAGTTTGTACAGGATCTCCTGTACGCTGCATTTTACACGGTTGCTGTGTTGTTGCAGCAGGTAGCTGTTGCCGGCTGTCAGCGGTTTATGGTCGATCCAGCAGACCAGTAGTTCCAGCTCTTTACTCAATGCGGGGGCTTCGTCCGGTTTTACGACCAGGTCGCCGCGGCTGATATCCAGGTCGTCGGCCAGGCGCAGTACGATGCTCTGCGGGGCAAAGGCTTCTTCAACTTCGGCGCCGTCCGTTTCGATCGCAGTTATAGTACTGCTATACCCGGAAGGCAACAGGGTTACGCTATCTCCTTTGCGGTAGCTGCCGCTGGTAATACGGCCGGCATAACCGCGGTAATCGTGCAGCTGTTCTGTTTGCGGCCGTATGATGTACTGGACCGGGAAGCGCGCGGGCTGCGGCTTTTCGTCGTTCAGCAGCGATACGGTTTCCAGGTGCTCCAGCAGCGGCTTGCCGGTATACCAGGGCAGGTTGGCTGAAGGATGTACGATATTATCGCCCTGCAATGCGCTGATCGGTATGTAGGTTACCGTTGGCAGGTTAAGGTTGCGGGCAATACCCTCGTAATCGCTTTTGATCTGTTCGAATACCTGTTGGGAATACCCGGTCAGGTCCAGCTTATTGATGGCGACCACGATATGGGGGATCTGTAAGAGCGAGGCGATCAGCGAATGCCTGCGTGTCTGTTCCTGTATGCCGTTGCGCGCATCGACCAGGATAATGACCAGGTCGGCATTGGAAGCGCCGGTAATCATGTTGCGGGTATATTGTACATGACCCGGGGCATCGATAATGATAAATTTACGTTTGAGCGTGGCGCAGTATTTATAGGCGACGTCGATGGTAATGCCCTGTTCGCGCTCGGCACGCAGGCCGTCGGTAATCAGCGCCAGGTCGGGTATGCCGTTTTCCTGCGGCCTGCTTGCCCTTTCTACAGCCTCCAGTTGATCGGCCAAAATATTTTTGCTATCGTAGAGCAGGCGCCCGATCAGGGTGCTTTTCCCGTCGTCGACGCTGCCTGCGGTAATGAAACGAAGTATATCCATGTTGTTTTTTTTATTGGGGTTAAAACTGGCGGTTTTAGAAATAGCCGGTCCGCTTACGGTCTTCCATAGCGGCTTCCGATACGCGGTCGTCAATGCGGGTTTCGCCGCGTTCGCTGGTGGCGGTAGCCGTAATCTCGTTGATGATGTCGTCGATGGTAACGGCTTCTGAAGCTACGGCTGCGGTGCAGGTCATGTCGCCTACGGTACGGTAGCGTACCCGCCGGTTTTGTACCTGGTCGCCTTCGTCGATGCGGATAAAGGGCGATAACGCGATCAATTGCTGCTGGTGCTGCAGCACTTCGCGTTCGTGGGCGAAGTAGATCGAAGGCAGGTCTATCTTTTCTCTGCGTATATAATGCCAGATATCCAGCTCGGTCCAGTTGCTGATGGGAAATACCCGTACATTTTCACCTTTATGGATGCGGCCGTTAAAGATGTTCCAGAGCTCGGGCCGTTGTAGTTTCGGATCCCATTGCCCGAATTCGTTCCTGATGGAAAAGATGCGTTCTTTGGCTCTTGCTTTTTCTTCATCCCGTCTTGCCCCGCCGATGCAGGCGTCAAAGCCAAACTCGGCTATCGTATCGAGCAGAGTATAGGTCTGCAGCGCGTTACGGCTGGCAAACTTACCTTTGTTTTCGGTCAGGCCTTTGGCTTTAATAGTGTCTTCCACCTTGCGTACGATCAGTTGTTCGCCGATGCGGGCGGCGAGCTCATCGCGGAAGTCCAGCGCTTCGGGGAAGTTGTGACCGGTGTCGATATGCACCAAAGGAAAGGGAAACTTGCCCGGCCGGAAGGCTTTAAGCGCAAGGTGTACGAGCGTTATGCTGTCTTTGCCGCCGCTGAAAAGCAGGGCTGGCCGCTCAAACTGGCCTGCGGCCTCGCGCAGGATGTGGATCGCTTCCGACTCCAGCTGCCCGAGGTAATCTAAGGAATAATCTGCCATGTTTTTTGTTTTATAGAATTACGAATGCTTAAGTAGAAATGGAAGGGTGCCGGTGTAGCCCGCATTCCTTTTTGCTGTTGTCCTCCCACCACCAGCGGCCGGCCCTGAAGTCCTCGCCGGCTTTGATGGCCCGGGTACAGGGCGCACAGCCTATGCTTACATAACCCTGGTCGTGTAAGGTGTTGTAGGGCACATGGTGTTTGCGGATATGTTCTTTAACAGCGGCTGTATCCCAATGCAGTAAAGGGTTGTATTTGATGATGCGGTTATGCTCATCCCATTCGAACAGCCCGAGGTTTTCGCGGTTGGGCGAGTGTTCGGCCCGCAGGCCGGTAACCCATACGGCATGACCGCTGAGCGCACGTTGCAGCGGCGCTACCTTGCGGATATGGCAGCAGTTTTTGCGGTGTTCTACGGATTGGTAAAAAGCATCGGGGCCATTGGTCTCCACGAAAGCCTCCAGTACAGCGGCATCCGGGTAGTAGGCTTTTATGGACAGGTCGTAAGTCTGCCGGGTAGTTTGCCATAAGGTATAGGTCTGGCTGAAGAGCCGGCCGGTATCCAATGTAAATACAGACACCGGCAGGTTATGCGCGGCAATGATCTGCGTAATGACCTGGTCTTCGTAGCTGAAGCTGGAAGAGAACGTAACGGCGCCCGGGTGGCGCTCGGTGAGCCATGCCAAAGTTGCGGCAATAGATAGCCCTGCTGTCTCCGCATGGAGCTGAGCGGGCGTAAGGAAATGATCCATAACGGCCTGGTTGAAAAAAACGGGAAAAATAAAGGAAGGCCCGGGAGTGATGCAGCTGTAAATGCTTTTATCCCGCAGGGATAAGCATAACAAGGACTACATCAATAAAAAACGGGCGGAAATGTTGTGCAGGAGATTAGCAACAACAGCAAAAGCAGGAACAACAACAAGCCATCATCAATGCTGCGTGGGTAGGAGCATGTAATGACTGCAGAGCGGCTGTTGTTTGCTTGTTCATTGCTTTTAAAAAATTTATAAGCCCGGAGGCTGGTTTTTGTTATACCGGTAGACGCTTTGTTGCAATAAAAAAGCACTTCCGGAGGTAGTTCAGAAGTGCCTGGTATCTGGAATGCCGTTGCCGGTCTATCGATTAACTGAGCATCTTCTTATCTATCCTTTTCTGGATGGAGTTAGCACCTTTTACTGTCGTTGCCGGAGTCGGTTGCTAAGGCTTCACAGGGCCATTTCCCTCTGCCTTTCTGGATAAGTGATGTGCAAATGTAGCGGTATTTTTCAAACTGCCAAATTTATTTTCGTTAGTGCTTTGTAAATTGATAATTATCAATGATGGCCTTTTGCGTGTCATTCTGTTAAATGCTGCATGGGCTGAAAGCCTTTACAGCAGCCATATACAGCCTGTGTGTATTTGTGTTTTGCCTCGATGCTTTAGGGGGAGGCTAATGACTGCCCAGCCGTTTTATGATCCAAGGCAGGGTAAGGCCCTGGCCGATAATGGTAAACAACACTACCACCGTTGAGATAAAAATGATGGCATCTCTTTGTGGAAAAGGACTGCCGTCTTCGAGGGTACGCGGCAAGCCCAGGGCTATGGCCAGCGACACGATGCCACGCATGCCCGCCCAACTGATGATCGCGCTTTGCTGGCGGCTGAGTAATGCGCCTTCGGTTATCTTTCCTTTCCTGGCCTGGAAGGCGCGCTGCAGGTTTACCCGCTGCATCACCATCCTGGCCATTCGGATCAGCAAGGCCGCAAGCGTTATGATAAAAGCATAACCGATATAAGGCCAGATATTTTCGGCGGGTATACTACGGATTACCAGCGGAAACTCGAGCCCGATCAGGATAAAGATAAGGCCGTTGAGCAGGAACACGATGATGTCCCATATGGTCCGCGACTCTTCTTTGACCCGCTGGGGAAATACTTTTTTACTGAGCCGCGATATACTTAAGCCCAGTACCACTACCGCTATAACGCCCGATACATGCAGCTCTTCGGCGATCAGGTAGGTGGCGAAGGGCATCAGCAGGATGAAGCTATAAACCACCATGGTGTTGTTCTGTACCGCGCGGAGCACATAACCCAATAGCTTGCCGATTACGAAGCCCACCACAAAACCGCCGCACATCAAACCTATAAATTGAAGCGAAGCCTTCCAGAAGATAAACGCAGAGCCGGTTACAGCCGCTACGGCAAAACGGTAGGCCACCAGCGCAGAGGCATCGTTGACCAGGCTCTCGCCTTCGAGTATGGTGGTGGTATGGTGCGAGAGCTTTAAGTCTTTGGTAACGCCGATCGCGGCCACGGCGTCGGTGGCGGCCAGGATGGCGCCCAATACGAACGATAGCGGCCAGGTAAGACCGACAATGTAATGGGCAATTACCGCAATGCCGCAGGTGGTAAGGAATACAAGGCCTATGGCCAGGGTGCCTATGGTATTGATATTGGTCCTGAAATCGGGGAAGGAAATATTGAAAGCCGCATCATAAAGCAGCGGGGGCAGGAACAGCAGGAAGATCACTTCGGGATTGAGCTCGATGCCCGGCATTGCCGGTATAAAGCCGAGGGCGATACCCGCAGTCACCAGTAAAACAGGATAGGGCAACCGTATCTTATCGGCCACCGCCGAAAGGCCGATCATGGCCGCCATGATCAGGATGATGATGGTATAGTTTTCCATACAACGAAAAGCAGGGTGGTGTAACGGCAACAATATTACGGGAAATCAGCTTTTATAAAAAGCCTGCGGTTACGCTTCCGGGGGCATTTTATGATACCGGGGCGACCGAACTTCGAAATCTAAAAAACGAATTTTATGAAAAAGATCCTTTTGCTCCTTTTGGCTTTTTGTAGTCTCTCGCTGTCTTATGCAGGTACCATCACCATTGAGAATAACTCCGGGTACAAGTTTGGAGATGCGGTACTGCATATTTATACTTCAGTCGGTGGTGTGATAAACGGTTACCCGGCGCCGGCATTTTCGATCCCGACGGGGGTAACGGTACTCAATTACACCGATCCCGAAAACTTCCTGGTTTCAGCAACGGGCTCGGGCTCGGGGTTCCCTTATACGGCTGGCACCTCGTACCTGTATGAATTGGCGCTCAAAAATTCGGATGCGCCTTGCGGTATCGGTTTTATGGTCCGGCCAACCGACCCGGTATATATGGGTTGCGGTTTCCAGGTTAAATACATTGTTTCCGGTCCCAATAAGGACGTATTGATCCGGATTGATTAATATCGCCTGATTGCAGCGGATTTTATCCGCGAAAGGCATGCCCGTGGGCATGCCTTTTTACATTGTTTTAAGCGCAGAACAACCGGTTCCTGTTGCTGCAGGTATCAGCTAAAGGCGCCTTCCATATTCTTCATCGCCCAGGTGGCCATGGCATCGATTACAGGCAGCAGGCCCTTGCCTGCATCGGTTAAGCGGTAGGTTACAAAGGGCGGTACTACCGGCCTGGCCTCACGGATTACCAATTGGTCGGTCTCCAGTTGTTTCAGGTGCTGGATCAGCATTTTCTCGGTTATAGCGGGTATGGCCTTACGCAGTTCGCTGTAGCGCCGGTCGCCGTGCGATAAGTGGTACAGGATAATGGGCTTCCAGTAGCCGCCTATCCGTTCCATGACATAGGTAACGGGGCATGCAGCCAGCGCGTACTGCTTATTTTCCTGGATGGTGGATGTTTTTTTAATAGCCGTCATGATACATACTTTGGGGTAAGTACTTGTATAAAAGTAAGTACAAATATACTTTTGCTCCTGTAACTAAAAAAATAAAAAATGAAAATCACCATTTCAGGTTCCCTGGGCAATATCGGTAAACCCTTAACACAGCAACTGGTTGCTGCCGGTCATGAAGTAACCGTAATCAGCAGTGAGGCTGCACGTCAACCGGCTATCGAGGCGCTGGGCGCTAAGGCGGCTATAGGCTCCGTAGCCGATGCGCACTTTCTTACACAAGCCATAAGCGGCGCTGATGCCCTTTTTGCCATGACCCCGCCGAATATGGGCGACGCTGATATCGTAGCCAATACGGCCGCAGCTGGCCAGGCTTATGCCGATGCGATAAAAGCTTCGGGCCTGAAACGCGTCGTTATGCTGAGCAGCGTAGGGGCCGATTACCCGGAAGGTACCGGGCCTATACGTGGCCTGCATCTTATCGAAGGCATTTATAGCGGCCTTGAAGATGTGGCAATTACTTACCTGCGCGCCGGTTATTTTTATACCAATTTCTTTAACGATGTGCCCATGATCCAAACGGCAGGTATTATGGGCGGCAACTTCCCGGCGGCGAAAAGCCTGCCCCTGGTGCATCCTGAAGATATCGCCACCCTGGCTGCCGAAGAGCTGACACAACCATCTACGGGTAAAAAGGTACGGTACGCGGTAAGCGACGTGCGTACCCCCGCCGATGTGGCGCAGGTGCTGGGTGCTGCCGCAGGCAAGCCGGAACTGCCCTGGGTGGAGTTTACCGACGAGCAATCGCTGCAGGGTATGACGGGCGCAGGTTTACCCGGAGAGATGGCCGGGCTGTATACCGAAATGGGCACTGCGATCCGCGCCGGTAAGCTGCAGGCCGACTTTACAGCGCAGGGCGCGCCGGTAGCCGGCAAGATAAAACTGGAAGATTTTGCGCGCGACTTTGCCGCTAAGTTTTAAGCGGCCCGGGTTAATGATGGTAAAAGCAGATGAAGGAAACCTTCGTCTGCTTTTTTTGTTGTAGGGAAACGCCCGTGTTTTTCGTAAAATATAACAGGAAATAAATGACCGCCGGTTTGTCTTGCGCCGGAATTTATCTTAGTTTGGCATGCGGAAATCAGACACCGTTTTTCGATGTGTATTGATTGGTGTTTATCTGTAAATAATTAATCCATCCCATTGTATGAGCCAGAATTTTGCCAGGGCGGAAATGCTGATCCGCAAAGAGATTGCCGTTGTGTTTGAGGCCATCGTAAACCCCGAGATCACGACGCGCATATGGTTTACCAAAAGCAGCGGCCGGCTGGAAGCGGGCCGGGAAGTGGAATGGGAATGGGAGATGTACAACCATCGGGTACGGGTTAAAGTACTGGAGCTGGTGCCGGAGCTTTATATCAAAATGGACTGGGGTAATTACGAACAGCCTTCGCTGGTAGAATGGCATTTCAAAACCCTGAAAGAAGGCACCTTTGTATCGGTGGTGAATACCATGGAACAGGCGGACCCTGAAAAACTGGTCGCCGAAGTACGGGACTCCACAGAAGGTTTTACCCTGGTACTGGGCAACCTGAAAGCCTTGCTGGAACATGATATTATCCTGAACCTCGTTGCAGACCGCTTCCCCGCTGAATAACACCCCTTCTTTTTTATCCTGCCTTTTTTTTTAACGCCAAAAATAAATGCCATGATTGTACAGTCCTTACTGGGCGAGTTTATGCATGAAGCAGAAAACACCCGCAAGATCCTGAATGCCATTCCCGACAGTGCGCTTGAATACCGGCCGCAGCCCCATCTCTGGTCTACCGGGCAGCTCGCTTCCCATATAGCAGAGGTGTATAATTGGTACGATCCTACGTTTAACCTCGACGAGTTTGATATGGGCACGTATAAATATGACAAGGGAGATATCTCGAAAACAGCGAATATTGTGGCCCGTTTTGAAGAGAACCTGGACAATGCCCGCAAAGTACTGGAAGGCGCTAAAGACGAAAACATGATGACGACCTGGAGAATGACTATGGGTGGCCAGGATATTTTTCCGGCAATGCCCCGCGCAGTAGTGGTAAGAGGCTTTTTATTCAATCACCTGTATCATCATCGCGGCGAACTGGTAATGCACCTGCGTGCCGGCGGCCACCGCGTACCCGGGCTTTATGGGCCTACCTACGAAGAAAGTCAGCAACAGCAATAAGGCTATGCGCGACCATCCTGCAATAAATTTCTTTTACTCCAAATTATAAAAACGCAAAACAATGGCAACAGTAAATGTTTATCTCACCTTTAACGGCAACTGTAAAGAAGCATTCGACTTCTATAAATCCGTATTCGGTGGTGAATTTCCTTATGTGGGTACCTTTGGTGATATGCCACAGGAAGGTGGCATAGAAATGCCCGAGGCAGATAAAAATAAGATCATGCACATCAGCCTGCCCGTAAGCCAGGAAACGATACTGATGGGGAGCGATACCGGTGGCGAATGGGCTTCCGGCTTCCAGCAGGGCAATAACTTTTCTATTTCTGTAAACGCAGGCAGCAAAGAAGAAGCCGATAAACTGTTCGGCGGCCTCTCTGCCGGCGGCCAGGTTACGATGCCTATGGCCGATACCTTCTGGGGCGCTTACTTCGGCATGTTTACCGATAAGTTCGGGATTAACTGGATGGTAAATTATGACGATCCTGCAAAAATGCAGCAGGGATAACCGGCTTCGTGAAAATAATAGAAAGCTATCCTTCGGGATAGCTTTTTTTATGCCCTCCAGCCGTCCGGAATGTGCCGGTAAGGGTGAAGCGCAGCATAATTTTTGCCTTTATAAATATAGTTTATGCAAGTACAGTTTATTTTAAATTATATGTTTATATTTGTTTGTTCCTAAAAATTACACTGGTATGAAGAAGTATATATTGTTAATTGTATCTGCTTTTGCTTTTTCTGCTGCAAGGTCGCAAACAAATCACGTCCAGATCTGCAGTTCCCGTTCCTGCGATGTCTATATCGTGCTCTTTGCCGGCCTTTGCCAAAATCCCGGGTATAAAATTCTTTCTGATACCATCCGCGTAACCCCGGGCACCAATAAAAATGAATACCTTACAGGCGGTACCCTTGGTTGGCATGGCCCCATTTTCCCGGGTTACGGCATTACCGGTTTGCGGGTTTATTCCGACGATCCATCGTCGGGCTGCAGTACACTTACCTACCAGGATATTATGGCGCCGGTTTCCGGCCCCTTACCCGGTATCGTCAGTACCCTCATCGCGCCGACCTGCAGCGCGCCTTGTCCGCCGGTGACCGTATTTTTCGAAACTTACTGCAGTACGCCTACCAATAATATTTTCTGTCTCTGGTAAGGAGGCGGGCAAGATCGTACCTAACCATTTTCACCCAAACCAATACCCATGCTTATGAAAAGAGCTCTGCTTACGCTGGCGCTGGCTGCCGGCGCCCTGTTTACAAAAGCCCAAACGACCACGATGCATGTTCAGAATAGAAATGCCTGTATTGTCGGTTTCCAGTTTATCGGGGGAGACTGTGGTAACACCCAGTCGGTTACTTATTCCACCATAATCCCTTCGCCTGCCGGGGTAAATACGTCCTGGCCTTTATCCTCTATTCCCTGGATGGGACCGCCGCCTCCCGGTATTATCGGGGTACGGGTGTATAATGATTATACCGGATGCAGCCCGGCCTATACCGATATTTTTATACCGACCGGAGGCCCTACGCCTTTGTTCGGTCCGCCGGTGATCCCTATGTGCACCTCCTGTCCGCCGATTAATACTTTTTTTGAAATTTATTGTGGCCAGCCGGTCAACTATGTAATGTTCTTCTAACCAACTCCTAACCAAGAGTAACACAGAAAGCCCCGCAGAGCGGGGCTTTCGCCGTAAATTGTAAAGTAGTTTTTACTGCATCCTCAGCCGTTCCTCCTCGAGGTCGATCTGGAATAACTGTTTCCGCACGATATCTTCGTTTACTGCCGGATCTTTATTGTATTCGACGACGTATTGACGCTGGCTTTCGAGCAGTTCTATAAAGATGGCTTTCGTGTCGCCGGTCATCCAGCTGTCGTTGGAAGCTTTCATTTTCTCTTCCCAGTGCTGCAGCAGCAATTGCAAGCCGGCATGATGCTCATTGTCGTTTTCGTACCGTGCTCTCAGGAACTGGAGCGAGTGCTCTTTAAGGCCTTTCCGTAGTTTTTGTAATGCTACTTCCTCCGGCTCGTCGGTATAGCCATCGAACAGGCGGCCATACCGGATAAGATAGGGTAGTGTAAGCCCCTGTACCAGCAGGGTAAGCAGGATAACTATAAAAGTGATAAACAAGATCAGGTTGCGGTGCGGGAAAGCGGTACCGTCGGACAGGGTTACCGGTATAGCCAGTGCGGCCGCCAGCGAAACCACGCCGCGCATACCGGTCCAGCCCAGCAATATCGGCATCAGCAGCCGTCTGCGCCTGGTGCCGGGCGGAACCACGCCTGGCCTGAAGATAATTGTAGCCAGCATGGCGGCATAGGAACTGATGATCCGGGCTACGATCAATATACCGGTAACCAGCAGTCCATATTGAATAGCCGTACGCAGCGGTATACCATTGGCCCGCAGGCCCTCAACGATCTCGGGCAGGTCGAGCCCGATCAGCAGGAACACGATGCCGTTAAGGATGAAGACGAAACTCTCCCAGACGCTGAAGCCCCGGATACGGCTGGTGCTGCTTAAAAAAGCCAGCCGCCTGTTGGCCATAAACAGGCCGCCGCTCACTACGGCCAGTACGCCCGAACTGTGACATTGTTCGGCCGCCCAGTACAGCAAATAAGGTTCGATAAGGGTAAGAGCAATATCCGAAGGGGCATCGGTAGGCAGTCGCCGGTGCGCCTGTACAAAGAGCCAGCCCAGCAGGAGGCCGATACCCACACCGCCGATCACCATCCAGAGGAAGGTAAGCGCGGCCTGGTGCCAGATAAACTGCCCGGTGCCTACCGCTACCAGCGCAAACCGGAAAATGATGAGGGAAGAGGCGTCGTTCAACAGGCTTTCTCCTTCTAAAACGGCCACGGTAGATTTGGGTACTTTTACAAAACTCATAATGGCCCCGGTGCTTACCGCATCGGGCGGCGAAACGATACCGCCCAACAGGAAACCCAACGCGATGGTAAAACCGGGTAGAAAATAATTGGTAACGACCGCTACGGATAAAGCCGTAAAGAACACGACGAGAAAAGCAAAACTGCCGATGATGCGCCACCATTTTTTCATTTCTTTAAAGGAAATGGACCAGGAGGCTTCAAACAGCAAGGGGGGCAGGAACAGGAAAAAGATCAGGTCAGGGTTGATCTTAACTGCCGGCAATCCGGGTATAAAGCTTACAAGCAATCCGGCGACAACCAGCAGGATGGGGTAGGCCACCTTCAGCTTTTTGGCCAGCATCCCCAGGAGCACAATGGCTGCGATCATGGCCAGGAAAAAAGGTAAAATGGTATGCATGGTACAGCTTTTGGATAAAGAGTAAAATAAAATATTATTATTGATTATTGTATAAACTGCTGCGGGCTGCTCTGTTAATCTATGTAAAAACCATATGCAGGACGCAAAATAATAAATAGCCCTCTTGCGTATTTTAAGTTTTTTTAAACACGGTCGTATCCTGGTTATGCCTGGCTTTTAATCCCTAATTTGCGCCGGCTTTTACAACGTACATACACATTAAAGAGAAAGCCGGAACCGGAATTATGAAAAGAACACTTCCCCTGATGATATTGCTGGCGACCCTTACTGCGGGCCCGCAACAAACCTTTGCCGGCAAAGGCAAAACGACTCAGGAATTATTAACCGCGGCAACCATTGCCCGGGAAACCGACCTGATTTACGACAAACTGGTAACGATCAGGCGGGATCTGCATGCGAATCCCGAACTGGCGGGAAATGAAAAACGCACCCAGGATGTTATCAAACGGTATTTATCAGACCTGGGCCTCGAGGTGCAAACGGGGACCTACGGGCACAGCGTTATCGGCATCCTGAAAGGAGGTAAGAAAGGGAAAAAGATCGCCTGGCGCTCCGATATGGATGCTTTACCCAATGACTTTGCCGACGAAGAAACCTTCCGCTCGGTGATGAAGGGCGTACAGCATGGTTGCGGTCACGATGTACATATGACGGTAGCCCTGGGTATAGCCGAAGTGCTGTCGCGGCATAAGGCATCCTTGGCGGGAACGGTTTATTTTATATTCCAGCCGGAGGAGGAAACCTTTGCCGGCGCCAAAAATATGGTAGACCATGGCCTGCTGTCAACGATACAACCCGACGAAATCTACGGTTTGCATGTAACCCCCTTACCGGCAGGAAAGATTATGGTCAAGCCCGGTGAGGTATTTGCCTACCAGCGCCAGGTAAGGATTGAACTGAAAAATGAATTGACCAAAGACGAGGCCAAAGCCCTCGCGGGGCAAATCCGGTCTGCACTGGTCCGTTCGGTAAAAGGTAGTAAACCCTGGGAAATACAGCAGATCAGCGATCCGGTTACCGGCCTGGCCAGTACAAATACCATATTCAGGGATTACCTGATCATGGACGAACGTTTCCATATCCGTTCCGATAAGGACAGGCTTTTTTTAGAAGCCTATTTATACGAGACCGATCCACAACAGCTGGAGCGGATCCTTCCGCGTATTCAAGCGCTGATCGGCGAAGGGCCATACAAAGACAAACTGCTCGCTGTTTCCTATATACAGGGAAATCCGACGGTTATTAATGACAAAGAACTCACGGGTAAAGCAATAGCGGTATTGCAAAATTGTTGTGGTAATGACGTGTTGTTGCCGGATTATGGCCTGGTACCGTTTTTTAATGACGACTTCGCTTACTTCCAGCAAAAAGTACCCGGTGTTTATTTTTTCCTGGGGGGCTCTGATGTGGGAAAAGGCATCGTGGCCATGAACCATGCGCCTGGTTTTCGCGTAGCCGAAGAAAGCATCAGGACTGGCGTTAATCGTTTTGCCACCTTATTGGCAGAACGATTAAAACCTTAATTAAACACATAAGCATATACGGGGCTGAGCGATCAGCCCCTTTTTTAATTGCGGTAGTGCTGCTGCTTACCTGTAAAGATTGACCTGGTACGCCCGGGCAAACTCAACTTTTAACCCGCGTATTCGGAAGTCTGCAGGGTTAGGGGTATATTTGAATGGGCGGTAGCCAACAAAAGCGCATAATAAATAACAACATGGAGGGTATAACATATATCAGGCAGTTTATAGACGAGCCCGCAGCATTATTTGAACTGTTGACCCGGGTGGTAATATGGGACGAACGTATGGCGGCCCGTAAAACGGCGAGTTTTGGTAAAGCCTATAACTATTCCCAGATTGCGTATCCTTACCAGGAATTTCTGCCGGAACTCAACGCGATCATTAAACAGTTAAAACCGTTGACCGGCTTTGAACCCAATAATTGCCTGATCAATTATTATATAGACGGGAAATCGAAAATGGGCTATCATTCCGACCAGACAGACATTTTAGAAACCGGGACGGGTATTGCGATCGTCTCTGTGGGGGCGACAAGAATGCTGAACTTCAGGAATATTGAAGATCCTGCGCAAACCCTGGCTTACGAGTTAACCGCGGGCAGCCTGGTTTATATGACCCAGGAAATACAGGCGGCCTGGCAACATGCCATTCCGAAATCTGATACCGAAGCGGGGCGGATCAGCCTGACTTTCCGGCAAATGCTTTGAGGATATATCTCTTGCTTAATGAGGATATATCTCTTGCTTAATATTAAAACAAACCCGGAATTCCGGATAGAAATCAATTACCAGGGCTGGGATGATCAAACGGAAATATACCGTGTTGACATTGCTATGCCTTTAGTGAAGCTCTTTGAAATATGGGTTGCAAAATGTACCCCTGTACTTGGTATAGGTTTTAACGCAGCTTCCTCCTGGCTCCCGGAATGTGCACAGTGGAAAATAAATAACTGTTGAAGCAGGGAAGCAACGAAAGAAAAATATATTTATATTTTCATTATATAAAAACTTTATAAAAAATGGTGATATACTAGTAATGGTTATTCCATTTTTTATAGTAGTCAAGGTTGCGGGAGCAATCTACTACGCAGTTGATATATTAGAAAAAGTATTAGTGATCGTTACTATATGCCGTATGGTCCGCATATGGTGGCGCAAGAAAACGAGATAATCGTGGTGCATGAAAATGGGTTCATGCTTAAATTCCAGAGAACCATATCGGGATGCCTGTTATAATACTGTTCGTTGTTCGTAGTGTGTAGCTACGAACAGCGTTCAAAAAGAAAAAGGGCTGTTCTTAAAGAACAACCCTTTCCGTGTGCGGCAGAGGAGATTCGAACTCCCACGCCCATGACAGGCGCTACCACCTCAAAGTAGTGCGTCTACCAGTTTCGCCACCGCCGCTTGAGGGCTGCAAAGTTGTTATTTTTTTTCTGAACGGACAAATATTTTTGCATCTTTTTCTGATTTTCTTTTTTTTAGCTGCCTGGTGCTCATGGAGAAGAGGTATCTCCGAAAATAAAACCGCCCGGCGGTTCCGGTTTTCATACTATTCCGGTCCTGTCCCCGTTATGGAAAAGATTGATTTCAATTCAAAATAAATTCATTATTTTTGCACTCCTTATGCGGAAAATTTCAATTTTTATTCCCGTAATTATTATCCTGCTCAGCTCATGCGCCAGCCAGCACGAAAAAGTGCTGAGAAGCAAGGACGTTAATTATAAGCTGACCAAGGCCAACGAGTACTACGACCAGAAAAAGTGGTATAAGGCGAATGAGCTCTATGAGATACTGATGCCCTCGATGCGCGGAACCAAAAATTACGAAGAGCTTTACTATCGTTACTGCTATTCTTTTTACAACCAGAAGGACTATATCAGCGCCTCTTACCAGTTCAAAAACTTTACCGAGAATTTCCCGAAAAGTCCGCGTGCCGACGAGTGCGAGTTTATGCATGCCGTTTGCCTGTTTAAGGATTCTCCCAAATATCCCCTCGATCAGTCCAATACCATCAAGGCTATGGAGGCATTACAGACTTATGTAACTACCCATCCGGAGTCTAAAAACCTGACGGAGGCCAATAACGATATCGATATCTGCCGGGCCAAGATCGAACTGAAAGATAGTAAAGCGGCTCTGCTTTATTATAACCTGGGTCAGTACAAAGCTGCTTCAGTGGCCTATAAGGCGCTTATCCAGGCTTATCCCGAATCCAAAACGCTGGATCTCTATCAATATATGGTCATCAAAGCATATTACGAATATGCTGATGCCAGTATAAAAAGTAAACAGGAAGAACGCTTCGCCGAAGCCGTAAATGCCTATACCGAACTGGTAGATTATTCTCCGCATTCTTCTTACCTTAAAGACGCGGAAAAGCTGTATACAGCATCACAAAACCACATAAAACAATTACGCAATGAGCACAAATAAAAAAATGGTTTCTTCCCTGAACCCGCTGATCGAAACACGTGATGTAATTGCCGTTAAGAACAAGACCGGCAATATTTATGAAAGCATTGTTGTAGCTTCAAAGCGCGCCAACCAGATCAATATCAGTATGAAAGAGGAATTGCACCGCAAACTGGACGATTTCGCCAACCATACCGACTCCCTGGAAGAAGTTCACGAAAACAAAGAGCAGATCGAGATCTCCCGCTTTTATGAGCGTATGGCCAATCCCGTACTGCAGTCGCTGAACGAGTTCATGAACGATAAGATCTATTATCGTAAGAAAGACCAGGAATAATTTGTTGAACCCGCTGATCTGCTTTTTGGCTGTTGTCATCTTGGGATAAAACAACGCAGGTTGTTTCTTTACCGGGCCTGCCATAGGCTAATTGGCATTTGAGCGATTCTACTATGTCTCTTAAAGACAAAAAGATAATACTTGCCGTCACCGGTAGCATTGCGGCGTATAAAACGCCGCAATTGGTGCGTTTATTGGTCAAGGCCGGCGCTGAAGTGCAGGTCGTTATGACGGAAGCGGCCAAGGATTTTGTAACACCGCTGGCGCTCGCCACGGTTTCCACCAAAGAGGTATTTTACGCCGTAAGCAATGGTGCGCACTGGAATAATCATGTGCACCTGGGCCGTTGGGCCGATGTGTTGCTGGTTGCTCCCTGTACCGCCAATACCCTGGCCAAAATGGCGCAGGGGCTTTGCGACAATATGGTACAGGCCATTTATCTTTCGGCTGCCTGCCCGGTTGTGTTTGCCCCGGCTATGGACGAGGATATGTGGCTGCACCCGGCTACCAGGGCCAATGTACAACAGCTGCAATCCTACGGGCATCACCTGATCCCGGTGGAAAGCGGTCCGTTGGCCAGCGGGCTTACAGGGCCGGGACGTATGGCCGAACCCGAAACGATCGCAGCCTGGCTGGAACACTTTTTTGCACCGGAACAGCAGCCGGTTGCCATTCCCCCGAATACCAAAGCCCTGATTACTGCGGGCCCTACATACGAAGCCATCGATCCTGTACGTTTTATCGGTAATTTTTCGACCGGTAAGATGGGTATTGCCCTGGCGGAAGCCCTGGCGGAACGCGGAATACCCGTGGATCTTGTACTGGGGCCCAGCAAAGAAAGTACACAGCACCCGCTCATCACGACGCATAAAGTGGTAAGCGCCCGGGAGATGTATGATGCCTGCGAACGGCTTTTCCCTGAGGCGGCTATTTCGATATTATCCGCTGCAGTGGCCGATTTCAGGCCGCAGGAAGCAGCTGCGGAGAAGATCAAGAAAGGCAGTGAGGACACCATGCAGCTTACCCTGGTAAAGAACCCGGACATTCTCGCACACCTGGGCGCCATAAAAAATGCCGGGCAGACGGTGGTTGGTTTTGCGCTGGAAACAAACAATGAACTCGAACACGCGCTGAAAAAGCTGAAAGCTAAAAACGCGGACATGATCGTGCTCAACTCGCTGCAGGAAGCAGGCGCCGGCTTTGGTCATGATACCAATAAAGTGACCCTGTTGTCGGCAGATGGTACGCAAACAGCGCTTCCGTTGCAATCGAAAAAGGAAATTGCCAAAAGTATTGTAGATTGCGTACTCGCTTTAAAATATAACAATGCGTAAATTCTTTTTCTTTTTGCTTTTAATGGCTGCGGTGCGCCTGCAGGCGCAGGAGCTGAACTGCAAGGTAGATGTATCGTTCGACAGGATACAGAACGTGGATCCGAAAGTATTCCAGGCTTTGAAAAAATCGCTGAACGAATTTGTAAACAACCGCAAATGGACCAATGACAACTTTAAAGTATCGGAAAAAATAGACTGTACTTTTTTCCTGAACCTGACCGAACGCACGCCCAACGATAATATTTACAAAGGAACCCTTAATATCCAGGCTTCACGCCCGATATTTAATTCCGGGTATAATTCTCCTACCGTTAACTTTATCGATCGCGAAGTGGTATTCCGCTTCGACGAAAGCCAGACCCTCCAGTACGACGACAACCGGGTTGCCGGTAGCGATGCGCTGGCCTCTAATCTTACTGCTATTATCGCTTACTATTCCTATGTTATCCTCGGTCTCGATTACGACTCTTTTTCGCCCAAGGGTGGGGATGAGTATTTTAAAAGAGCGCTGAATATTGTTAATAATGCTCCGGAAGAAGGCAAAAGCATCCGGGGCTGGAAAGCCGCCGAAGGCAACCGTAATCGCTATTGGCTGATCGATCAGATCCTGAGTCCGCGTTTCGACGCCTTCAGGCCATATTGGTACCGGTATCACCGGTTGGGGCTCGATGTGCTGAGCCAGAAGCCGGAAGAAGGCCGCAAGGTAATACTGGATGGCATTCCAACCCTTACCAAAATCAACAACGATAACCCGACTTCTATCCTGTTCCAGTTTTTCTTTAATGCCAAGTCTACAGAGTATGTCAACGTACTGCAGCAGGCCACGAAAGAAGAACGCAAGGATTACATCGATCAGCTGTCCAAAATGGACGTTCCCAACATACCCAAATACAGGGGTGTAAAATAGCAGAAGCGCTGTAGTCAGGAATGACCTGCAGCAGTAAATATTTTTCTTTTGAAACTACCGGTATCTTATTTCCTGGTTATTTTGATGGCGGCTTTCGCATCCTGCAAGGCGCCCAAAGAAGAACCGCCCATACCTGCCGCCAAGATGGAAGCGGTAATATTCGATATTCACCTGGCCGAGACCTATAGCCAGGGCCTGGGCGATACTACCGGCAACAGGTTTGATAAGAACTACGATAGCCTGGCCGTTTTTTATGCTTCCATACTGAAGCACCACCAGCTCAGCTTCGATGAGTTTAATGAAGCGATGCGCTGGTACCGTAAACATCCCCAGCAAATCGAAACTTTGTATACTCATGTAATCGATAAACTGAATAACCTGAAAGCCAAAGAGGGGATAAAGGATATCGATGATAACAGCCCGCCCTGGATCCAACAGGCGAAAGACAGTAGTAAGAAAGCCGGTGCAGCAAAAGATACCACACTTAAACAGAATACGGCTCCGGCAGAGCGGGCCAACGATACGGCACTTAAACAATTCAAGCAACCTACAATACAGGCAGAACCATGATGAACCGGAACATGATTATCCCCGCGGTCTTACTGGCCGGGATGGCTATAACAGGCTGCAGGCCCAGTCCGCCGGTACCCAAGCCCAGGGCTTATTTCAAGATCGACCTGCCGGAACACCGGTACCGGCAGTTTGACAGTACCAGTTTCCCGTTTACGTTTGAGTTTCCTGTATATGGCCGTATATCGCAGGACCGCGACCTGATCAAAGAGCAACATTCTCCTTACTGGATCAATGTAGATGTACCCGAACTGGATGCTACTATATATTTGAGTTATAAAGCCATTACCCCGCAGGAACCGCTGGACCGGCTGATCGACGAGTCCTACAAGCTTTCGTATGCGCACGATATCCGTGCCGACTATATCAAGACGCCGCAGTTCCGCACACCCAACGGCCTTGTTGGCGTGTACTATTATGTAGGGGGCAATGCAGCTTCGTCCTACCAGTTCTTTATTACCGACGAACAGAAGAACTTTATCCGGGGCTCGTTATATTTTAATGTTACTCCCAATGCCGACAGCCTTAAACCGGCCAGCGACTTTATGAAAAAAGATATGGAACATCTCGTACAAACATTTCGTTTTAAATAAGGAAATTACTTACCTTTGCCGTCCCTGAGCGGTTTCGTAGTTCAATGGATAGAATAGGAGTTTCCTAAACTCTAGATACAGGTTCGATCCCTGTCGAGACCACTGCCGAAGCAGACAAGATTTTCTTGTCTGCTTTTATTTTTTCTCGCAGCGGCGCGACGTTGCGGAAAAATATGAAATTCACGGGATCTCATTCGCCCGCAAGGACCTGGCATTATGGTGTGTTTGTCTGTCCCTGGATAGTTTAAGCACTCCCTATTTATTTCCATTGAATTGAGTAATATAGGGACGAACGCATCAGCAGACAGGTGCACTACTATCGGGATGCTCAACAATCACCGGTCCTGTTATTCGTCAACGGGTTTGGGCATATCGGCGTAAGGGTAAGGAAATCCATAAGCTTCTTGCCATTCCTTTTTTATGCTATCGCCATAAATAACCTGGCGGACTTCATAATCTTTCGTATCCATGTTGCCCACGAACATCCTCTGGTGCTCTGGCACGGCTTCGTAGGCTTCCTTAAGCTCGTTTTTTAATTGCAGGGTAGGTGTTGCTTTGTACGCCTCAAAAATTCTTGCACATTTGGTTATGCTGTTTTCCTGCCCGTTAAGTTCCCTGAATTTATCCGTCAGCTCATTCAGCTTATCCAGGATATCAACCCCTGCTCCCGATACTATTTTGAACGATCCTAAATTCAGTATTGTCACTGTTTCTCCGGGATCTAAGGTGGTGGTGATCGTTTTTTTATCGACTAGTTCCCGGATATCCTCAAATGAAAAAACTTTTTGCCCGGGCAGATTGGTTATTTCGATACGCCCGCTTTCGTACAGGGATAATTGGGCCAGGTAAGTTTTGGTATCCGTATCCCGGTAGAAGCAATGAAATTGCGCTCCATGAATCCTGTCGGGAAAAACCGTACCCGGATTATCCAGGTAGAAGGGTTTGGCATCGGGTATACTATGTTTCGCAACATTTATATTGCCTACTTTCCTGGTACTGCTGCCGTGGCAGTTTTGCAGGTTTTCAAGTGCTGGGTTAAGCTGTTTTACCAGTGCATAAACATACTGGTATAAAGTCGCTTTCGTGTGTAGCCATACGCCTTGTTCGATATACCAATGCCCGAGGCCAAAGATGGAGATTGCCGCTCCGTCGGGAATAGCGGTAACAACCCAGCCCTGGTCCAGTTTTTGTTTGAACATCGCCAGGTCTACCATTTCCCAACAATAGATAAGCCCGTCGCTGTATACCTGCAGGTTGGTAAAATGATACTGCATATTGTTGATGATCCCCGGGATGGCAAAACCTTCGAGCACCTCGGTTCTTGTTATCCGCGTCAATGCTCCGGGATCGCTCGCCCTGCCGGAATTGAATATTTTGCTGAATAATTTCATGTTTGCGGTTTTACCGGCTCCCCGGATCATATGAGCTGCAGTCCATACTGCATCTCTGCTCCTACTCGGGGGCAAAGTTATATAACCATTTATTTAAGTCGCCCTTCATGTCGATTTTAACCGTTTGCGCAAGCACCAGGTACCAGTTTGCGATGGCTTCCCGGTCTTCGGTATCGAGTTCTGCTGTTTTTAGCTTTTTCAGACCGGACAGGAGCCGGTTTTTTATCAAAGCCGTATCGGTATTGTTTGCGCAAAAGGTTATGTCTTCGATAATGGTTTGGCTGTAAGTTATATACTCTTGCCGGGTCAACCGCTTTTCGGATAACAGCATATTGAACCTGTTCAACACCTGCCGTTTGATTTCCGCATAGGTGGTTGTCATAGCTTGTACTTTGTTTTTGTTGCTGTTACAGGCGGTACCAAAAGTAAAGAGCGCGAGTAACAAGGCGTGGAATATGGTTTTCATGGATTGTAGCTTCGTATTAATCGGGTGATTGGGTTGTATTTCCTGCATCGATATCGCTCCCTGCGTATTGTCCCTGGTTTATTGTGCTTATCGTACCAGGATCAGCTCACCCTTATGGTAATAGTTGTCGGTTCTGTAGGGCGTGTTGAACCGGAGTTCGTAGAAATAGCTGCCTATATCGGCAGGTGTGCCGTTATCCGTTCTACCGTCCCAGCCCCTGTCGAATTCGTTATTGGATTTATAAACGAGCTGGCCCCAGCGGTTATAGATACGCAGGCTGTACTGTGCCGGCACACAACCCAGGCCCATAACGGGTTTGAAGTAGTCGTTCAGGCCATCATTGTTGGGACTGAATGCATTGGGTACCGAAACATTGCAGGGGCACAACATGCCGCCTACACGAAGGGTGTCGTACTGTTTGCAGCCCAGGGCTTCGAAGATAACGGAATACGTGCCGGGCTTGAATATCCTGCGGTCCTGCGCCGTAGAATTATCATCCCAGAGATAAAACTCCGCCCTGCCGATCCGGACATCAAACGGGAAACGCTGATCGCAGATCACCGTGTCAGGAGGCATAATGCGTTTCCTTTCCCGGAACCGCAGCCTGAAGGAATCTACGCGGGTATTACAGGGGCCTGTATAATAAACCCAGTAGGTGCCCGATTGGGTTACCGTTTTCGTAGGGCCGGTAGTGCCATCATTCCATACATAATTGGTGTAGCCTGCTTTGGCTTCGAGTGTTAGCTGGGGGAAAGGGGTAGTTGGATCGAAGCAGAATACGGAATCGAGGTAGATATCGGGTAAGGTATCGGCAGGGGTGTAGGGGTATACTATATCGCAGCCGATATGGAAGCGGTTCTTGGCCGAAAGCATGATCTCGTCTGTGCTAAAGCTGTTGACGTCCCAGCCCCGGCCACCTTGTGGCGTGAGGCTCCTGATCGCGGTCAGATCCTTAGCGACGATCTTTGTACCATCGGCTCCCGGGCAACCTTCTTTTCTACCGAAGGGGATATTGAAATAAAGGTTGTTGTGGTAAGGTTTAAAATAAATGGTGGGTGGTACACTTAAACACCCGCCTTTCTCCTGTTCGCGTAGGATCAGGTAATTGAGGGCAAAGGGCACTTCTTCTTCATTGTAATGATTAGCATAGGCGCTTAGGTCGTACCGCCTTAGGTATAGTTTCCGGTCTGCGCGATAGTCGTTATTGCTGATCATATAATAGCCGTTATCCGGTGTGAAACTACCATGAACATTCAGTCCGAATTCTTTCAGGGGGATGTCGATAGCGGGCAGGTGACTTTGGCCTGCAGCGCCTGTTTCAGGATTGAAACTCAAAAAGTTGGCCTGGGACGCTTTCCGGGTAAGGGTATCTTCGGGTGTGTGCAGGCTGATACTGGCAATCGTCTTCCGGTCGGGCGATACCTGGTAGTCCCATATCATCTGTGGCCGGAGCGCTTTGTTGATAGTGGTTGTTATAGGATTGGGTGTGACGCCGTTTTCCGTGATCCGGTATGCATAGATGTTGAAACTGCTTTCTGAAATCAGGTTTTCGGCGATCAGCAACCAGAGATCGCAATTGTTACCTGGAACGATGCCGATAACTTCCTGCTTCGACGAACTATATTGCCACTGTCTTAGCGGAATGGCTTTTGCGTCAGGCTCGATATCACCCAGGCCGCCTTGCAGGCGTTTATCCATTACCGAATAGACCAGACCTGTACCTTCGGGCCCAAGGTTAAAGATATAGTAACGATTGGTATCGCTGATAAAAGGGGCAACGGCGATATGTTTATCAGATGTAGCCGGATCGAAAGTCGAGGCATCGAACTCCCCGTTGGGCATCATTTCGAAGTTGCGGTTATAAACCCGGTCGGCAAATACCATAAACAGGAATTGCCCTGTATTCGGATCGGATACGGGGATTACATTGGTGCTCCGAACGCCGGCCGATATTGTTTCAAAAGGACCACTGCCTTCATACGTTTGGGCCACCGGGTAATACTCGGGTGCTTCTATGCTTACCGGCGGCTCCTGGTTTGCGTCTATGCGATGCTCGCCTAAAAACCAATTGCTGTTGGCTTTCAGCTCTTGTTTGCGCTGTGCATGGAACTGTGCCCGGGCACTCAAGCCGGGCAGCAGCAGGAGTTGTAATACTAAGATTGTTAGTTTGTAACCGGTCAGTGTGCATTTTTTTAACCACCGGCCCATGCTTTGGAGATTTTTAGTCCAGGTCTGTTCTTTCATTTGCCTTTCTGTTTGTCTTTGTACTTGATCTAAATTTTTTGCCTATAGATATCACCATTTAGTGATATAAAAATAAGGATTTAATGCTACATTGATATGCGGGGGGGTGTGAATTAAAATAAGAAGACAGTGAAATGGCATTAAAACGATGGGTTCGGGTTGTTATCTGCCGGGCGGCAGGATTATCGCAGGTGGTGTTGGAAATGCAGCTGTTTGCAAGCTGTTCTCTTTTCGTGTTCTAGGATCAAGCGAAAAAGTTGGGGGACTCCGGTATACTTACCCAGATTTTTTATTCTTCTTTGTCTTAATACAAAGAAGCAAAAATCAAGACTGTAG
>NZ_PYGD01000018.1 GCF_003014535.1 Taibaiella chishuiensis
ACGGCCGTCATATTGATATAGGAGATACCGCGTTTACGGACATTACGTTCGTCGAACATGGTAAGACCGAGCGGCGTACCCACGTATACGAAGCAACTATCGCTGTACACCGCGTTAATGATATTGGAGTTAAGGCCGTCGTTGGCGGTAATGGTGTTGGCGACACGGTATTTGCCGGGTGTGATATCTATTTTACAGAGGCCTTTTTCGGTGCCGGCCCAGAGGGTACTGCCATCGGCGTAGAGGCAACGGCAGGCGGCACTTGCCAGGCCGTTGCCGGTATTAAAAACGGCGCAGATCTTATTATTGCGATAGCCAACGATACCGCCGCCGCTGGTGCCCACCCAGAGTGTACTATCGGCACTTTCTGCAAAGGTAGTTACCTGGCTCCTGAATACCGGAAATTGTTCACCGAGGAAGCGTGTTCTACCGTCGGCAGTACGCAGGTACAAGCCGTCGAGGGTACCGATATAATAATCGCCGCCCAGTTTGTAAACCGCGCTGGTTCTGCCCAGGTGAAGAAAAACGCCGATCTTATTCTTTTTCCAGTTGAACAGGAAGCAGCCCGAAGGACCGGAAAGCAATAAGGTATCGCCAAGCACCTGTATGGTCTTGCTCATCATAATGCTGTCGTTCCTGAACCTGGCCAGGTTCAGGAAGTCGGAGCTGCTGGTATGGACCATGGTGCGGTAGGGAATACGGCCCAGGAAATTATTGTCGGCCAGGAAAGGCTCCGGGTTGTTCTTGGCATTGCTACGAAAGAACGCTTCGTCGACGGGCTTTGCTTTCCAGTGCCGGTCATTCAGTCCGGCGATATAGATCGTATTGCCTATCCGGTGGATATGCCGGATATAAGTAGAACCTTTTTCATTGGCAGCAAAGAGGTTGCGGAAGCGGTTGGGACTGATCTTGAACACGCCTGCACCTTTTGTGGCAAACCATAGGTTCTGCTCCTGGTCCATTATTACATGGTCGATATAATAATCGGGAAAATACCGGACCGGGTTAGTAAAATGATCGGTTTGAAGCAGGTCGGTTCCTTTGCCCCTGTCGTAGAAACAGGCAAGGTCGTTACTCACCAATACGGCATACCCCATTTTATTAGGTATAGGTACAGACCAGGTATCTTGTTCGCTGATGGCCCATATCCGGTATGCATCGTTAAAAAAGTAATAGGACTTTCCCTTGATCCTGACGATATTGATGTATCGCCATTGATTTCCGATCTGCCTGCGTACAAAGGCCGGTAAGTCGACCATGTCGGAGGTAATCGAATTGTTGCGTGTAACGATATTAAAAAGGTACAGCCGGTCACGCCTGACCAGGTAATTCGTACCGACAGGAAGTCTCCGTACTTCATTGCCGGCCGAAATAACATGGGTGGCACGGTCTTCCTGGATAATAATATCGCCTTTGTCGCTTTCTGCAATGTTGTTGGGCAAATCGTGCAAGATTGCTTTCTTCAACACGGTGTCGTTTTGCTGGTTATGGATCTTGCCGTTTTCGTAATAACAGATGGCTGCTTTGAATGGGTGCATCCATATCCGGCCCCGGCTGTCGACACGCAGGGTCAGGATATCGTTGGCCGGGAGGCCGTCTTCTATCGTTAAGGTTTTAAAGTTGACGCCGTCGAACCGGCAAAGGCCGGCTTCGGTACCGAACCAGATGAAACCGTCTTTGCTTTGTGCTATGCAATAAACGGTAGAGCCGGGCAGGCCATCTTTGGTGTCGTAATGGGTATAGCTGTATTCCTGTGCGCCTGCGTTGAAGATGATCTTCGATAAAAGACACAGCAAAAGAAGTATAAATCGCATAGGAGGCTGGGAGCGTTTACCCGAAAATATAATTATTTTCTTATTTACAGGTACTGAGGATCCCGCTTCGCCAGGTAACAAATCTCAGAATCCGTGTTTCATTTGTTCCAGGAAAACCTCTTTCCTGTTGGCGGCTACCTCAACGGTACTTTTATCCTCCATGATAACATAGCCGCCTCTGCCCCTCTGGTAACGCACCATATACCGGAGGTTGATGATATGGGAGCGGTGTATCCTGAAAAATTGTCCGGACGGGAGCAGTGTCTCGCATTCTTTAAGCCGCATGCTGGTTACCAGTTTTTTACCGTCGATCGTATAGAAGTTGGTATAACAGCCCGAAGCTTCGCAGCGGATAATATCCTGGTAATTCATAAACAGGTAGCCGTCCAGCACCGGTATGCTGATCTTGCCGACGGGAGCGCTACGTGGCTCCCGCTCCGGTTTACCTGTATGCTCGCCGTTGCGCCTGGACCGGTGGCGCGTTTCGGCTTTAGCCACAGCTTGCTGCAATGCATCGATGTCGATAGGTTTTATTAAATAGTCTGTTGCATCTTCCCGGAATGCCTGTACGGCATATTGGCTGTATGCTGTAGTAAAAATAACTTCAATGGCCAGGGGTTCAAACTTCTTCAGGAGCTCAAACCCGTTCCCCCTGGGCATCTCGATATCGAGAAACACCAGGTCGGGACGATGTTTAAGGATCTCCCGGTGACCCTCTTCTATGTTCTGGGCCGTTCCGCAAATCGTTACCTGCGGGCAATACAGGCCAATCAGTTTACTTAAGGTTTTTATATTGGCGTGGTTATCGTCAATGAGCAAGGCGTTGATCATCGTTGTATATGATAGGTAGGTGAATAATAATTCTTGTGCCGCTGCCCGGGCCGGTAGCGCCCAGGTCGGTAATGCTGATGCGTATGGGTTGTTCGGTGGCATGAATCTGGTTGAGCGTAAGTATGCGATCCTGGGTAATCGACATACCCTTTGCGGTTTCTTGCCGTACCGGGCCGCCGGATCTTGTCTGGTCTATGCCTGGTCCGTTATCTTCTACCATGCATTCCAGCACGCGTTCTTCGGGGAGTAACAGCAGTGTCAGCCGGAGTTCGCCGGCTTGGGGAAGCTGGCTCAACCCGTGTTTGATGGCGTTCTCCACATAGGGTTGCAATACCATATTGGGTATCATCAGTATGGCGGGATTAATAGCCGGATCGACCGTTATGTTATAGGTAAACGGATACCTGAGCTGCATTCTTTCCAGGTCTATATAATTGCGCAGAAACCGGATCTCTTCTTCTAAGGAGATAAGGATCCGGGAGGCATTATCCAGGGTTTCCCGCACCAGCCGGGCAAAGCGGGTCAGGTACAGGTTTGCTTTTTTTACATCGCCATCAATAATATAACCTTGCATGGAGTTGAGGCAATTAAAAATAAAATGCGGGTTCATCTGTGCGCGCAGCGCCATTTGTTCCAGCGATTTGATTTTCTTGTCCATCAATAACGCCCGTCTTTCCTTACGGTGTACGGCGCGGATCAGGTATTGGATCCCCAACGCTATCAGCGAGCCGACAGCAAGTATGGTCAGCGCTTTGAACCACAGGGTTTCCGGGATACTTTTCCGTATCGTGAAATTAAACAGGAGCATATCGCTCTGGTCGTTGTATTTATTAACGGCGATGAGCTCGAGGGTGTATGATCCTGAAGGCAGGGCCGGGAAACTCAGTGTATGCTCGCGGGTCGTATGCCATTGATCTTCCAGGCCCAGGATCCGGTATTTGTAGGTGTTGTCGCCTTCCGACAGAAAGGAGATACCGGCATATTCGAAGCTGATGTTATTATCCCGGTGATCCAGTTGTACGCTTACAAGACCCGGCGGCAGTGCTTTGCCCGAAACCATAATACCCGTCATCCGGATCATGGCTATTGAATGCCGGGCAATGTACTTTTCGTTGAAGACCGTTATACCTACCGGCGTGCCTACATAAACAACAGCACCGTCTTTATAAATCGTATTTACGATATTGGAGTTCAGGCCATCAGAAGCGTTAATGTTTTGCACAACATTATAAGTGCCGGGCCGGATATCTATTTTATGGATACCCCTGTCGGTGCCGGCCCATAGCTCCTGGCCATCGATAAAAATGCACCGGCACTGGCTGCTTGGCAGTCCTGCGTCCCGGTCTATTGTTGCGATGATCCTGCCGTCACGGTATCCCGTAATTCCCTTGCCTTTTGTGCCGATCCAAAGTGTCCCGTGGCTATCCGCCGCCATACAGCTTACCTGTTGGCGTAATTGGGGAAACCGGTCTCCCAGGAACAGCGTTCTGCCTTCTTTATCTATGGTATACAAACCCTGCCAGGTACCGAGGTAATAGGTAGTACCCAGCCGGTAGGCGCAGGTGGTGCGGCCCTGGTAAAACTCTTTGACCCACCCGTTTTTCCGGTTGGCCAGGAAGGCGCCGCGAAAGCCGGCAACCAGCAGGGTGTCGCCAAGATGAAGTATCGTTTTTACGATCACCATATTGGCGGATGGAAACCAGTCCAGGTGCAGGAAATCGGAACTGCCGCAACTGAAAAGGGTGCCTTCGGGTACGCTGTCGAGAAAAGAACGGCCGGCATAGAACGGTTCGGGTTTATTTTCAGTTTCGTTATTAAAAAAGCTGTCGTTAACGGCATTAAACCGCCAATACTGTTCCTTGCGTCCACCGGCATAGATATAGGGGCCTATTTTGTGAATGTCCAGGATATTCGTGTTGCTACGCGGATCCGCGGTAAACATGTTTTTGCACCTGTTCCTGCTTATTTTAAATACGCCCGAGCCCTGGGTCGTAAACCACAGGTTCTCTTCCCGGTCCACGATAACCTCCTGTACCACGTAACGGCCGAAATACCGTTGAAGATTTGCGGTATGGTCCGGTTTGAAAAGAAACACGCCGCCCATTACCTGGTAGAGTGCAAAGGTATTGCCGCCGGTGCCGAGCAGGTAACTGTTTACCGGTAGCGGCAATCGTTTTTCCTGCCCGTTTGCCTTGATGATCTTTATTGTGTTGCCTTCGCAGAATACATAGCTTTTGCTGCCTTCCCAATACCCACCGCCGGCAAAGAAATCCCGGTCGTTTACCCGCTTCCTTACCGGCGCCGGTAAGGCAACGAGGTCGGCATCGCAGCCCCCTTTATTGTTTTTGGGAAGTAAGGGCGCGATGTCTTTTGTTGAACGGATCAGGCTTCGGTACGCGTTTACCGGCATCGTCTTTACCTGGTTGGCCGCCGTTACAATATGGAGGTCATCGGTTTCCTGGATAACAATATCTCCGTTGGCGTTTTCCCCGACATACTTTATGATGGCCTTCATATGGATCTTCGCCAGGGTGCTGTCGTTTTGCTGGTTATGGATACTGCCGTTGTGATAATAGCTGATGGCATTTTTAAAGGACGATACCCATACCCTGTTCCGGGAGTCTACAAACAGGCCCAGTACCTCTTCGCCGGGCAGGCCATCTTTTACCGTAAAGGTTTTGAAGCGGGTACCGTCAAAGCGACTCAGCCCGGTTTCTGTACCGATCCATACGAAACCGTCGCGGCACTGGGCTATACTATAAACAACAGAGCCGGCCAGGCCATCTTTGGTATCGTAGTGGCTGTAACTGTATTCCTGGGCAGTTATCCGCAGCACGGGGGCCGATAGGATCATAAGGAGCAACACGAAGAATCGCATGGTGATGTATTACACCTGTAAAATAAAAATAAATTTTATTCCTTATGCTTTTTGATCTGGTTCACCGGGATAGTATACATGTTTTTTATACTTTTTTCGACTCATTTCAAGTGGGCTCCGGCACGTTCCCGGGCCCTATGGCATAACCATGGATCAATACTGCACTTTGGTATAATGGTGCAGATAAATCCCCCGGCGGGGCAAAAAGCAAGCGCGAAGTAGACCACTTCGCGCTTTGCTGCATTTATAGGTTACTGCTGTTGTTCTTACTGGCTGCCGGCTTGTGGCGCAACAAGGGCAGATCAGAGCGACAAATTGCTGACCTGCAGTTTAAACTGCCCGGCAGCTGTTTTTGTGATAATTACCGTGTAGGGCAGAATGCCGTCCGTTGAGGGAATAACGACCTGGTCGCCGATGGCTGCAGGCAGGCTGTAAGTACCCGTGCTGGCAATACCGGTGCCCGTTTTGGTCACTTTTATCCGGGTCTGGTTGATCGGATAAGTATGGAGATCGTTGGCAGAAAAGGTCTCTGTGCTTGCGCCGATCCCAACGGCAGTAGACAGTCTTATATTAATGTCGTCATTAGAGCAGCCGGCAAATCCCGGCAGGCAGGCGGTACGGGTAATGGTATTAACGCTTCCGGGTACGGTACCATCGCCGTTATTGCTATAAGCGTTAATGCCCAGCAGGAACATACTAAAGAATGCCAATACGGCTGTGCGTTTCCATGTTTTCATCTGATAATTGGTTTTAAAGGTTAAAAGATTGTCGCTCCTGGTTTATATTCAGGGCAGTGTTAGAAGACTTTCAAGATAGTGTTTTTTTTACATGTGCCGGCCATCTTACTCCTTTTCGGCCTGTTCCCTACCCGTAATATACTCCCGGACCAGGGTGCAGTAGCGTCCCGACGGGGACGCCTTTCGGCTTTGTGCAAAACCGGCTGCAATAAGGTCTGCTTACGGTGTTGTCTGGATAAGGTTTATCCTTGGGGCTGCCTCTGCCAGGGGGCTTTAGTGCGATTAACCGGACGGCAATAAAATTCTTGCCGCTTTTGTTGCATGCTATGCTTAAAAAGTGGATCTTGCCAGGCAAAACAGGAAGAGGCGGAAGGGGATTGTTGTTGATTTACATTAATTAACAGTAGCGAAAATCATTGATCATAAAGCGAACGATGGCTTGTTTTTGTGTAAAATAAAAAAAATGAAGGCGCCAAGCCAACCGAAAGCTAGTTTTTACCTATCTTTTACCTTGACTTTGTTTTTGGATAGCTGCGATGAGGTTCGTTTTGCTTTTGTTCACCCTGGGCCGGGCGCCCCGGCAGCGATGAAAAGGCAGTGACAACCGGGAGGTGAGCAGGTATATTCCGGGAATGATGTCCTGATCCGAAAGTTGTTCCGCATCCGGGACGGCGTTTTTAAAAAGGTTGGTGTTTCTCCGGGTTGCAATTGATCCGGACCATATATATAAAAAATAAAACAAACACATAATATGTCTAAAAGTACATTCAAAAGCTTTTTACCGTTAGCCTTCCTGCTGATCTCGGTAGCCGCGTCGGCCCGGAATAAGCGCGAAACCAGCGGCGCGAGGTTTTTCGAAGATCATGCGCCGCAAAGCATCGAACTGATAGAGAACAAAGGTCAATGGATACAGGACGCCAGGTTCAAGGCCGATCTGCCGGGTGGTGTAATGTTTCTTACCGATAAGGGCTTCGTATATAATTATGTAAGCCAGAAGGACCTGGAAGAGGTGCATGAGCTTTCAGAACATGGTGGTGATCCTTCGAACTCGATCATCCGTATGCACGCCTATAAAGTAAACTTCGAGGGCGCCAATGCACACCCCACTTACCTGAAAGAAGATAAACGAACAGGATATCATAACTACTTTATCGGCAACGACCCCTCTAAATGGGCCGGTAATGTCGGCTTGTATGGCAAAGTTCTGCAAAAGGACCTCTATCCCGGCATCGACCTGGCTTTATACGGCCTGGAACGCTCGCTGAAATATGACCTGGTGGTAGCGCCGGGCGCCGACCCCAGCAAAATCGTGTTGACTTTCGACGGCGTAAGCCCGCAGTTAACGCCTGATGGTCATGTGAAAATCAAGACATCGGTAAACGAAGTGATCGAACAGGCGCCTTACACCTACCAGGTGATCGGCGGTGTAAAAAAAGAGGTACGTTCGGCTTATAAACTGCAAAACAATAAACTGACCTTCAGTTTCCCGGAAGGGTATAACAGCAGTTATGCGCTGGTTATCGATCCTACGCTGGTATTTGCCACCTTTAGTGGCGGGGTAGGCGGCGGAGGCGGCTTCTACGGTTTCAGTACCACTTACGACGCTAATGGTAGCGCTTATGCCGGTTGCGGCGCCTTTGCGGCAGGCTGGCCGGTTACCACGGGCGCTTACCAGCAAAACTATAGCGGCGCCGGTCAACGTATAGTCGGCATCAACAAATACAATGCTACCGGTACCAACCGTATTTATTCTACTTATTATGGCGGATCAGGTCCGGACTATGTACATACCATGTATGTAACTCCCCAGGGCGAACTGATTATCGCGGGTAGTACCCAATCGGCCAACCTGCCGATGCTTACCACGGCTTACGACAATACACTTGGCGGCGCGTCCGATATCTTCGTAGCACACTTCAACAGCACCGGTACGGCGCTGCTTGGCGCTACTTATCTTGGCGGCAACAACATCGATCCTACCGGGTTCAGCCTTAACGGTGCCGGGTTCGGAGCGGACATCTCCGGTCAGAATACAACCAGCCCGGTCGAAATCACTACTGATGCGGCAGGTAATATATGGTTGGTGTCTAATACCAGTTCTACCGACTTCCCGGTTACCGCCAATGCGCAGCAAAATGCGCTGGCCGGCGCTTCGCTGCGGGATGGTGTGATCTGTAAGCTGAATCCAACCTGTTCCAACCTGCTCTACAGCAGCTACCTCGGCGGCACGGGCGATGAGGCGATCTTCTCCCTGGCCTTTAATGCCGCAGGCAACCTGGTTATTGCAGGCGCCACTACCAGTGCCGATTTCCCAACCACCGCAGGCGCTAAGACTACCGTTGCTCCTGGTGGCGGTATGGATGGCTTCGTATCGATCATCAACTCTGCTACCGGCGCTATCCTGCAATCGACCTATATGGGTACTACCGGCCTCGACCAGGTATTCGGTGTGCAGGTAGACGAAAGCGGTAATATCTTTGCTTTTGGTCGTACAGACGGCGCTTACCCCGTATCTACCGGTGTATATTCGGTTGCCGGTGGTGATGTGTTTATCGACAGGCTTACTTCCACGCTGAGCGCCTCCCAGCTTTCTACAAGGGTGGGCAGCGCTACGGGTATCCGCTTCTTCCCCGATGGTTACCTGGTGGATATCTGCGGTAATACCTATGTAACCGGTCTGAGTGCGAGCAACGGTATGCCGACTACACCCGATGCGGCTTCTACAAACGGCGCCCTTCCTTTCTGGTTCGGTGTACTGACGCCTAACTTCCAGACGCTGCTCTACGGATCTTATTTCGGTGCGGCCAATGACCACGTGCACGTAGGTACCAACCGGCTGGATCCAAACGGCGTTGTTTACCACTCTATCTGTAACGGTAACAACAACGTCGGAACAGGCGGTACCTGGGGTAACCCAACCCTGATCACTCCGGGTGCATGGGGCCCGGTTAACCAGAGCGCGCAGCAGGATATCGTAACTTTTAAATTCGACTTTGAAGCCACCGGTGTTGTTTCCAACTTTATGCTGGATACGCTGGTGAGTAAAAACGATACCGGATGCGTACCCTATACCGTAAAAATGGTGAACCAGACCAATAACCCTTCGCCTTCTAACCCGACTACCTTTATCTGGGACTTTGGCGACGGCACCCCGACGACCACCGCTGCGAACCCTACGCATACTTATCTGACAACCGGTACTTTTACCGTTACCCTGTATGCGCATAACGATTCGACCTGTATAACAGACGATACCACCTATATGCACATCACCGTGCTGAAAACCGAATTGCCCGATATCGTGGTGCGTGATACGACGCTATGTAGTAACGAACAGTCGATACAGCTATCGGTACATATCAATAACCCGAGCCCGAACAATACCATTCTCTGGCAACCCGGAACAGGCCTGCTGTCCAGTCCTACACTGCCGCAGGTTACCGTGGATCCGTCGGTGAACACTATCTATTATGTAACCGTAAAAGATACCATACCGGGGATATGCGGCTTCTCGTCGACGGATACGATCCATATCGACCTGGCGCCGCGACAGCTCGACATCATCAATAACGATACCGTCGTCTGCGAAGGGGCTGTAATACCGCTTACTGTAATCGGTACCCCCGGCTATACCTATAAATGGACCCCTTCGACCGGTGTAAGCGATACTACAGCACTGAGCCCGACCCTGACCATTCATCAGCCTAATATCTATACGATCAGGGCAAGCTACCCGGGTTGTCCCGATACGCTGGCATCGATCAATATCGGTATGCACTACATACCTACGGTAGAACTGGGACCCAATAAAGCATTCTGCCAGTGGGCCGAAGTAGCCCTGGAATCGGTAGTGACCCCGTACCGCCCCGATTATATTTACCAATGGAGCCCATCGGGCGGACTGAATACGCCGACCGGGCCGAATGCCGACTTGATCGCCGATACAAGCGGTACCTGGTACCTCGATGTTAAAACACCGATTGGTTGTGCTGCACGCGATAGCATCAAGCTGACCGTATACCCTGGCAACTTTGGCGCCGCGGCTACCGACACCGGCTACTGCCCGCCAAGCAAAGTACAGCTGTGGGCTACCGGTGGTGTAAGCTATAGCTGGACGCCATCTTACGGCCTGAACGATACCGGTATCGCCAATCCGCTTGCATCGCCTGCTACGACAACCGATTATACCGTTTACATCAAAGACATCCACAACTGTCTCGACACCCAGAAACTGACGGTAACCGTTTACCCGCTGGGTATCCTGGCCCTGCCCGATAGTGTCAATGTATACCCTGGCGAAGCCTACCAGGTAGAGCCCGGCACCAATGCCCTGTACTTCCAGTGGTTCCCGACCTCGGGAGTAAGCAACCCGAACATCGCGAACCCGACGCTGTCGCCCGAAGTAAGGACCCGCTACTTTGTAACGGCCCGTACCGAGCATGGTTGCGTGGTAACCGACTCTATGGATGTACTGGTAAAAGAAACAGAGCTGGATATGCCGAACGCTTTTGCACCCGGTGGTATCAATAACCTGTTCAAACCGACCAAACGCGGTATTGCCCAGCTGAAGAGCTTTACGATCTTTAACCGTTGGGGTAATAAAGTGTACAGCAGCACCAATATCGACGAAGGCTGGGACGGCACCTACAAAGGCGCTAATCAACCGATGGGCGTGTACATGTACGTGATCGAAGCGGTAACCGACAACGGCAAGCCGTTTACCAAACAAGGCAATGTAACCCTGATACGGTAGTAAGAACTACCCATAAATACAGATAAAAGATAAGGCCCTGCATACGCAGGGCCTTATCTTTTTAGGATCAACCGCTTCCGGCTTACCATCTTCAACAGGCCCAAAAAACAAGAATGAAAAACCAGGCTGCCATAGGGTTGTCAGCGAACCCGCTTTTCTTTGTACAAAAGAGCAATAAGCTATGGAAAAACTGGATCTCAGCCGCAAGTACAAAAGTTATTTCAAGGCGGCTACACAGCCCGAACTGGTCGATATCGAACCTGCACGGTTTATCAGCATTACGGGGCAGGGCGACCCGGATGGCCCTGCCTATGCAGCTTGCCTGGAAGCGCTTTATTCGGTAGCTTATGCCATCAAGTTCCGGTTTAAAAACGAAGGGGCGGATTTTGTGGTGTCCAAACTGGAAGGGCTGTGGTGGTACGACGAGGAGCGGTATAAAGATGTGACCATGGCCGGAACGCCGGGCAGCGTACCCCGTTCCGAGTGGTTGTACCGGATGATGATCCGTATGCCTGAATTCGTAACAGAAGCAGCGGTACAGGAAGGCATCCGGGTAGCCCGCGCTAAGAAGCCGGCGGCGCGTGTCGGTGATGTGGGCTTTTTTACCCTGCACGAAGGCACCTGTGTACAAATGCTGCATGTAGGGCCTTTCGACAAAGAGCCGGAATCGCTGGCCCTGATGCTGGAAATGATCGCTGCAAAGGGATTGCGCCGGAATGGCCTGCACCACGAGATCTATCTTTCCGATTTCCGGAAGACTAGTCCCGACAAGTGCCGGACCATTTTACGCGAACCCGTACTGGCGCCGTAGCGCCTGCCTGCCGCGCCAGGACGACTATTCGGCCAGGCCCAGCCGGATAGCTTTTTTGATCAGCCCGGCCATGTTCTTTACATCCAGTTTGAGCAACAGGTTGGAGCGGTAATATTCGACCGTGCGCAGACCGATAAACAGCTTTTGTGCGATCTCCTGGATGGTATCGCCGTTTACGGTCAGTTGCAGGATCTCTTTTTCGCGCAGGGTAAGCGTGGGTTTCATGGCGGCCTCTTTCCGCATGGTAAACGAGAACTGCTCCAACCGGGCCCTCAGCGCGGGTTCCAGGAACTCTTCGCCTTTGTATACCGTTTCTATGGCCCTGATTACCGTATCGGGATCCGAATTTTTGGAAACATAACCGCTAACGCCCAACCGGAGCATATTGTGGATATAGAGCATGCTGTCCATATTGGTCAGTGCGAGGATGCGGATGGCCGGGTATTTCCTGAGGATTACCGGTACCAGGGCATCCCCGTTCTTATCCGGCAGTTGTATATCCAGTAAGAGTACATCGGGTTGTATTTGCTGGAGCCCGTCCATCAGGGCTTTTGCCGTGGTATAGGCCTCGCCGAGCCGTATATGCGGGTACAGCGAGAGCATATTGCGCAGCCCGCCGATGATCATCGGGTGGTCGTCTGTAATTGCGATATGTATGGTGTTATCCTGCGTCATCAGTTCCTGTCGTTTTTAAGGTCAATCTCGATAAAGGCGGTGGTGCCCTTGCCCGGTGCGGAGGTAATAGAACAATAACCGTTTAAGGCCTGCACCCTGGATCTTATATTTTGCAGACCCAGGCCGTTGCCCTGCTCCTGTTCGAAGCCGATACCATTGTCTTCGGCCGATATGCACAATGTTTCCTTGTTATGGATCACCTGTATCTCAGCCAGGCTGGCCTGTGCGTGCTTTACAATATTCTGTACCAGTTCCTGTACGATCCGGTACACCACCAGCTCCAGCGATTTATCGGCAAGATCGGGTGTGCCGTGGAATTGCAGGCTTACCTGTTGCCGGTCGGTGCTCAGCTGGTTGCAATAAAGCTGTAAGGCCTGCTGCAGGTTGTGCTCCTGCAGGATGTCGGGCATCAGGTTATGCGCCGTCTTCCGGATCTCATCGCCCATACCTTGTAGCTGTCTCATAATCTCTTCGAGCTTTTGCGGCAGGTCCGGCTGAGCGGCTTGTTTTTGCAGCGTGCGCAGGTTCATTTTTATACCAGTAAGCATGCCGCCGAGGCCGTCGTGCAATTCGCGCGATATACGGGCCCGTTCTTTCTCTTCGCCTGCTGCCGCGGCTTTCAGCCGGGATATCTCGGCGTTGCGCCGTTCCATCTTCCGTTTATTGCGGTAAAAGGCCAGGCCGCCGCCAACCAGCAGCAACAGGCCGCCTGCCGTGCTGCCGATAATGATATTGTTGCGGCTTATTGTCTTTTCCTGCCGTGCGATCATCACCTGCTTTTGGATGATCTCTTTATCCTTTTGCGCGGTATGGTACCTGATCTCCAGTTCGTTGATGGCCTGTACTTTTTTTTCTTCGCCGGCGCTGTCGCGCAGCTTCTGGTAAAGGGTACCCTGTTCCAGGGCCTCTTTATAGCGGCCCATCTCCCGGTATACATCGGTCAGTACCCCCCGGCCATCGTGCTCGTTTTCGGTAAGGCCCGTCTGCTCTGCTTTTGCCAGTCCTTCCAGCAGTACCTGTTCGGCCTTTTTATAGGCTTTCTGTCTTTTGTAGGCCAGGCCCAGCGAGTACCTGGGCAGGATGTAACCGAACAGGGCTGCCGAAGGCTTGTCCTGGTTGAGCGCGATCACTTTTTCGAAATAATGTATGGCTTCCGAATCCTGCTGCTTTTCCAGCGCCGCATTACCCATACTCAGGTAAAAGGAACTGTAGATACTGCTGTCCTGCGCTGCTGTGGCTACTTCCAGGCCCGCACGGTAATAATACAGGGCGCTGTCCGGCAGCTTGATAGTATACAGGGTATTGCCTTTGTTGAGCAGGGCCAGCGCCAGGTAGTGTTGCTGGCCATGCTTGCGGGCCAGTTGTGCAGCCTGGTCGGCATAGTCCAGGGCCCTGGCGGCGCTGCCCATGCGGGCTTGTATGCCGATCAGGTTGATGTAAACGGCTATAATGCTTTTGTGTTCGGGCAGGTATCGCTGGAAGCTGGCCAGCGCCTTATGAAAATATTCGTTGGCATGGTTATAATCGCCCTGTTCTTTAAACGTAA
The DNA here is from genome assembly GCF_003014535.1 of Taibaiella chishuiensis. GTDB lineage: Bacteria > Bacteroidota > Bacteroidia > Chitinophagales > Chitinophagaceae > Taibaiella > Taibaiella chishuiensis. The sequence goes on from NZ_PYGD01000018.1 coordinate 14,046, forward strand.
GGCCCATATTCATATACAGGAAAGCGATTACGAATTTGCAGGCACGCGCCTGCAGGCAATAGGGCAGGGCTGCTGCATAACTGGCCTTACTTTTTTCCGGATGGCCCAGCTTACCCTCGGTAAGGCCCGTAAAGGACAGGGCATAACCCACGCCGTCATCGAAGCCCGAAGTCCTGCCCAGTTGCTCGGCTTTACGGAACAGGGTCAGCGCCTGTTCCGGCTTTTCATCGATCAGTGCGAGCCCTTGTTTTACCAGGTCGAATACCCGGCTGGAATCTTTGGGGTTGTAAAAAGAATAAGACAGTACGGTACGCTCCTGCGCAGCCGTGCCGAAAGCAAGGAGCAGCAACAGGTTACAGAGGTATAACCGTATGTTTTTAAAGCGTAGAACAGGCATTGTGGATCTGCATATAAAGACCGGCCGGTAACCGGGCCGGTTTGGTAGTTATACAGCCGAAAATAAAAAATCCGTAAAATCCGAAAAGAACTCCTGGAAGAAAGGATATTAATTTGTTCCGGCTGTTGTCTGCTTTTAACGATTTAAAAATAGCCATTAGAAACACAAATCATCATAATTATTTCACACGGCTAAAAACGGGAAAATGAATAGGAAAATTTACACCTTGAAATGTATTGGTATATGCTTGCTGATGCTGCCTTTGGGCAGGTCGCTTTATGCACAGGGCGCGGTTTTCGAGTGGGCCAGGAAAATGGGGGGCAACAGTACCGTAGCCGGTATTTTTTCGGAAGAAGAACAGGGTAATGCGATTGCCGTAGATAAAGCAGGTAACGTGTATACGACCGGCACGTTTCGCGAGACTGCAGATTTCGACCCCGGTGCCGCAACCCTTAACCTTACTTCGGCAGGCGACCGCGACATTTTCGTATCCAAGCTGGATGCGGCGGGTACCCTGGTATGGGCCCTGCGGCTGGGGGGCAGCGGCAACGACGAAGGCCTGGGCATTACCACCGATACGGCAGGCAATGTGTACATCACCGGTAAGTTTGAAGATACCGTAGATTTCGATCCGGGGCCGGGTACCAGTAACCTGGTATCGATGGGAGCGCACGATATCTTCATCACTAAGCTCGACCCCGGTGGCGCTCATATCTGGACCAAACAGATCGGTGGCGACGACGAGCAACTGGCCAATGCCATCGCTGTAGATAAAGCGGGTAATGTATATACCACAGGCTGGATTACCCGTACTACGCCGGCTACCAGCGGGTCGGCCGACTTCGATCCCGGTCCCGGCGTGTATACGCTTACCTCGGCGGCCTACAACAATGCCTTTATTTCCAAGCTGGATGCCAACGGTGATTTTGTATGGGCCAAGCAGATCGTGGCTACCAATTCGGAAGGCTATGCCCTTACCTTATCCGATGGTTATGTGTATTCGGCAGGCGGTTTCTCCGGCACAGCCGACATGGATCCCAGCCCGGGCGGTACTTATACTTTTAACACCCTTATTGCCGACGAATACATCCTGAAGCTCGATACTGCCGGGAACTTTGTATGGGCAAGACAGATCGGCGGCGATAACCTGAGTGTATTATCGTTTTGCTTTGCCAATGCCATCGCAATCGATGCCCAGGAAAACGTGTATACGTCAGGGCCCTACTTCGGCGATCCCGATTTCGATCCGGATCCGGTTACCAATTATAACCTGCCGGCAACGGGTATTTCGGAGGGTTTCCTTTCCAAGCTGGACTCCGCCGGGCATTTCGTATGGGCGAAAGTGACTTCCGGCAACGGGGCGATTAATTTCGGCTATAGCGTGGCTACCGATGCTGCCGGTAATGTATACGCCGCCGGCGAGTTTTCTGAAACTACCAATTTCTATACCGGCCTGCCCGGCGATACGCTTAAAGCCCTGGGGGGTAAAGATATTTTTATCTCGAAGTTAAGCCCGGCGGGCAGCCTGCTCTGGCTCAAAGGCATAGGAGGTACGGACAACGACCAGGGACATGCAATCACTACCGACCAGTCGGGGAACATCTATACTACGGGTTATTTCAAAACTACTGTTGATTTCGACCCGGGGCCGGGCACAACGAGTCTTACTGCGGCAGGCAGCAGCGATATATTCGTACATAAAATGCGTTGCGCAGATACCAATTCATCGTACCTGCCCGTAACGGCCTGCTCGTTTACTTTCAACGGGCATACCTATACCACCAGTGGTATCTATGTAGAAAAGCTACCTAATAGCAACGGTTGCGACAGCACCGTTACTATCGATCTGCATGTGGATGTTGCCGCGCCGGTTATTACCGTCAATGGTTTTACGCTCGGTACCCTCTTGCCCTATACGGCTTACCAGTGGTGGCGCAACGGGGCCGCCATTCCCGGCGCTACTGCTGCCACCTATGCGGTAACCCTTAACGGGGACTATAGTGTGGCGGTAGTAAATGCTGCGGGTTGCAGCGGCACTTCAGCGGTGTATAAAGTAACCAATGTTACAGGCATAGAAGACCTGCCGGCGCTGGCGGCGCAGGTGCGTACCTATCCCAATCCTGCTACCGCAACGGTTTTTGTACAGGCGCCGGTAAAGACCAACCTGCTCCTGACCGATATCAGGGGGCGGGTATTACGCGACCTGCCGGCTGCGGATACGCTGTCCCTCGAAGGGTTGGCGGATGGTATTTACCTGTTGCAGATCCGTACTGCCGAAGGGTTGCTGATCCGCACCGAAAAGCTGGTAAAGCAGGCGCAGTAAGTCTTGTAGCGCTATCATTAACTAACCGTTCAACTGATTTTTTTCTATGTTATTACGCATTGTCTTCTTGCTTTTCTGTTGTTGTGGCTATACCTTTATTGCCGGTGCGCAGTCTGTTTCCTTTAAAGATGGCACAGCCTTACCACCGGCTTATTGCCGTGCAGATACCGCTTATGCCCTTGCAGGTCAGCCCGCAGGTGGCGTATTCGCCGGTTGCGGCGTTTTCCAGCAAAACGGCAACTGGTATTTTAACCCGTATACCGCTTCGGCAACGACCAACTCTTTTCCTTTACTTTGTACGCTGAGTTATACCGTGAATGGAAATACCGTCGAATTCCCGTTGTGGATATGGAAGCCGGTAAGCCTGCTGGCAAGCGGTGATACCGCTACCTGCGACGGCCGCTTTTCGCTGGCCATGGAAACCGCTTATGCCGGCGACTATAGCTTCGCCTGGACACCGGCCGCTTTGCTGGACCAGCCCGGCGCCGCCCACACCACCGGTCAAACACCGCAGAGCCGAACCTTTACCTGTATGGTAACCGACCTGAGTACCGGCTGCCAGGCAAGCGATTCGATAAGGGTACACAAGTATCCGCTGCCGCAACTTACCCTCAGCAGGGATACCCTGATCCTGCAGCATACCCGCCTGCAACTGCAGGCATCGGGCGCCCTTACCTATCAATGGGCGCCGGCTACCTGGCTCGATCAGGCGGCTATAGCCAACCCGGTAACCAGCCCGGCAGATTCTATAACGTATACCGTAACCGGTACCAACGAATATGGCTGTACGGCTTCGGCAACGGTACATATCGATCTTGCCCGTGGCTTCTATTTTCCTAATGCTTTCTCGCCCAATGGCGACGGGCTGAATGATGAATTCCGGATCGTCAATTTTGGTTACCAGGCGCTGAAAGAGTTCCGGATCTTTAACCGCTGGGGCCAGCAGGTGTTTTTTACCATGAATGGCAGTAAAGGCTGGGATGGTACTTACAATAATAATCCGGCCGATGCGGGTACTTATCATTACCTGGTGCGTATAAAGCTTGAGGATGGAACCGAAAATACCGTAAAAGGCGATCTTACCCTGCTGCGGTAAGGCAGGGTAAGATCAGCCCCGGGATGTTGTTCCGTTGCGGTATAAGCGGCTCAATACCTTTTCTTGACAAAATCCATAAAGGCATCCTTCTTGCGGGTGGCCAGCTCCACCATACTGTTATCTTCCATAACGATATAACCGCCCCTGCCTTTAACATAACGGCTCATATAGTTGAGGTTGATGATATGCGAATGATGGGTTCTGAAAAAGAACTGTTCCGGCAGGAGTTCTTCGCATTCTTTAAGCCGGAGGCTGGTGGTCAGCTTTTTGCCGTTCACCATGTAAAAATTGCTGTAGCTGCCGCTGGCCTCGCAACGTACGATCTCCCTGGGGTTGACGAACAGCATGCCGTCCATTACCGGGATACAGATCTTGTTATTGGCAACCAGGTTAAGCCCCTGTAAGACCTTTTCCCAGTAATTATTGCCCTGGGGTAAAGCCGCTTTTTTTTCTGCTTTAAGCACCGCCTGTTGCAGTGCGTCGATATCGATGGGTTTCAGCAGGTAGTCGAGTGCGTTTTTTCGTAAGGCTTCCAGGGCATACTGGTCGTAGGCAGTCGTAAAAATAACATCGAAGGTAATATCTCCGAACTTTCGCAGCAGGTCAAACCCGCTTCCGTTGGGCATTTCAATATCCAGGAAGACCAGGGATGGCTGTTCTTTCCGGATCAGGTTGTAGGCGTCATCGATATTGGTGGCGGTACCCAGCAGCTCGATCTGCGGGCAATACAGGTGCACCATTTTCTGAAGCGTCTTGATATTGGCTTGGTCGTCGTCGATAATCAGGGTCTTTATCATAGGTCTATGTTGGGAAGTGAATGGTAATCCTGGTGCCGGTTTCCCGGTTTTCGTGGCTTTTGTCTACCACCTGCAGTTTTATAGGTTCTGTTCCTGGGCTAAGCTGGTTAAGGGTCTGGATGCGTTTGTCGGTAATGCTCATACTTTGCGACAGCGACATAGCGGTGGCGGCACGGTGCTGCCTGGTATATTCTATACCGGGTCCGTTGTCTTCTATAATGCACTCCAGCAGCCTTTTGCCGGGGTAGTGGTTAAAGGTAATGCTCAGCCTGCCCCTGCCGGTAGCTTGTTTAATGCCGTGTTTGATGGCGTTTTCGATATAGGGTTGCAGTACCATATTGGGTATCTGGGTGGCTTGCGGGTCGATCTGCGGATCTACACTGATCCCGTAGTCGAAGCTTTCGGCTTGTTTCAGCCGTTCGAGGTCGATATAGGCTTTAAGGTAGTTGAGTTCCTGTTCGAGGGAGATATATAC
>NZ_PYGD01000019.1 GCF_003014535.1 Taibaiella chishuiensis
TTCTTTTCCCTGGCTCCAGGGTTTATAGGGCAAAACTGAATGATCTCTAACAAAAAACTCTACTTTTAAGCGGTAGTATTCAAGGTGAGCTTACACTTTGTCGTGTCGCAATAGCTCAGCCCTGAATAATATCACTACGGAATTTACATATTTTTTTGAGCACAGTCCGATACAAAACAACCGATACCTACGGCACCGGTTGTTCTTATAACGGCACACGAAAGATTCGTGCGCCAGCAGCGGCAGTTTTGTTGAAGCGGCTATTGTGTTATACGGCACGGACGACACGCCCGCGCCAGCATGGGGTGATTTATACAGGCACCGAACATTCAGGGCAATAAATAACAACAGCCGCTTCCTGGTAGAAACAGCTGTTGTTATTTAAAGCAAGGGCGACACCCCCGCGACAGCATGGGTGTTATTTTATTCGTTTTTTTGCTGTTTTACTTTTTTCAGGGTTAAGCTTTGTTTAGCGTCACTATCTCTGTACACACGAACAAGGTTCCCATTTTTATACAAGTATTTTTCTTCTTCTAAGAATGAATATTTATCTAAGATTTCATGAACAAGTACCGTTACGCTGAGCTTATTAATTTTTTTGTCGCGAACTGTGTACCACTTAGATTTTGCATAATTACCCAATTGAACTAAAATACTATCAACAGAACCAATCTTCATCATGCAATCGGTTCCCATAAGTGGGTCACACTTTATTGAGGTATCGCTATTGAAAGATAGTGTCGCAACCATTGCATCATTATCTAGATTATTTATCCAGTCGAATGCAATGTAGTCGCTGATAGAATCTATGACTTCTTCTTTAACCTTTATAGGTATGTCATTTTTAGATATAGCACTGTTGAGGGTTAAAGTGTCCCGCTTTAAAGACCATTTACCCAAACAGTGATATACCGATAGATCTGAGCCTTCATTGTATTCAAATGTATGATCTGGCTTTAGAATAAGCGATGTTCCTGATAACTTATTAGGCCCTAAATTATAATAAGCACCTAAGACTTGCTTCTCTCGTTGAGTCAATGATTGTCTTTTACAGAAACCTAAAACAGGAATCAAAACTAACGTCAGTAATATTCTTATTGTGTTTTTCATTTTTTTTATTTTCGTTTTAACTGGTTTCCCCACAGATACCTTTCAGAACCTTGGGTACTTTTTGTTATTTGATTAAAAGAAGAAATAGCCTCGCCTACAGTAAGATTGGCATTATTTGAACTTTTTATAAAATTGTTTAACGATCCATCCTTAGAGTAATTTATAAGTATTGAAGCGGGAGTGTTAATAGTCAAAGAGACTTCCCTCCCTTTTAGGTTACGGTATCCGTTTGTCTCTATCGATCCTGCAAATTCTTTAATCCCCCAAGAACCAACTCCGAATTTAATAGCATCACTTTCTGTTCCGAATAGACTCGCTGTTTTATAGGCTACAACTTCATCCGTCATATCATAGAGCGGATCATCGTATCTTGACCCACTCAATTCACCAATTAGATAACCGTAACCGTGTCTTAATTCATGGGCTAGAATTCCAGAACCCACACTATTTGATCCCATACTAAACTTGACCCTGCCTTCACTCCAGTTATAATCTGCTCCTCCTTGAAAGCCTCTTGGTGCAGCTTCATTAGAAATATGAAACTCTGCAGAAGATTGCTCCATGGCATCAAGTTGGGTATTAAACTCAGCATGTGCATTAATCAGCTTAGTTAACTCCTCCCCACGCTTCGCTCCTGACTCGGTTTTTAGATCAAGCCCGCCTAGCTCCTTCGTATAACCCGCCATGCGGCTATTATTATCTGATCTTAGATTGTTATAAGAGTTCTGCAATCCAGCGTTTGCAAAGGTGAAAATATCTCCTAAATAATCTACATTGCTCACTGGGTTATTGCCCATGCTTGCATATGGACTTATCGAAAAGCTTGTTGCCGCCCTTGGATCAATTGAATTAAACCTTCCAAGTTGCGGATCAAGCCCCCGATAAAATGCCTCATAAGTTTCAAGCCCAAATGATTTTTCCAATCCTATTCCATTATATTTATACGGCTGCGCCGGCAGGTTGTTCTGCGCTGCCTGTTCGAGATGTATCGTCAATCCAAATGGATAATAGTAGATCCGCTTTTACAGTCGCTTTTCCGCTTCTACCCTAACCCGTCATTAAAAAACCTGCATTTTCTTTTAAGGCATGCTGTTGCAAAAAGATAAAAAATCAAAGAGCATTCACTTATGCAAGTATATAAAATTATCCTGATAGCATAATCATTCGCGGCAGGTGCTCTTTTAGCAATACCGCCACAACCACAAAAAAGATCATAAACATAAGGATCACGATCATGCCGCGAGGCGTCGGATTGGCGCATTCAACCTTTATGCCGAGAAAGGATATTTTTATACGCTCTGACTTATCTTCTATGTTACTCATAAACTTTATTTTTTCGTTGCAGCAAAGGTATTTTCCGGGTTCAGCATCAGAAAGGACAGTAAATGACAACACTTCCCTAAGCACAAAAACAGCTACATCCCTTTACTGGCATTACTTACATTAGATTTTAAACAGTCATTGCAAAGGGAGGGAAAATTTAAAAATTTTCCTAATCGAGCTGTGTAACACCCGATTCTACTGCATTTGCACCGATTTCATTCCAGGGACGAAAAAGCACAAAATTTATTTTCGGCGTCACGGAGATAAAAACATCCGGGGGCAGGCATGATGTTGGTCTTTGTGCGGTGGCTTTGTGCGCATCATGCCTGCACACGGATGCACCAAAGCCGGTACAAAAGCCCGGTTCTATTCAAAAGATGATCGGCTGCGGTAGCCTGCACATAGCCTGGTCTTCGTGGCCGTGTAGCCCTGGTCCGGCAAGGCACGCAGCCGGTCGGGGCTACACGACGCCACCCACTGCGCCATGCAGCCCCGACCGGGCAGCAGAGAACGCGCGTAGCGCGCTGCTGCCCTGACCGCAGTTTCGTCCATTAAAATCAGGCGAAGCACAGGAGCGAAGCCAGGCATGCCGCCTTAGCGGCATAAGCTTAGCGCGACTGTGCCGCCGCACAAAACAAACAAGGGCGGGGCTGCGCGCAGGTGGCGCCTAAATGGTGGAGGCCCGGCATACCCGCCCGAAGCGGGGATGCAAAAAGGGCCGGAGCAGCGCAAGGACCGTAAGCTGCAAGATGTGTGACAGCCTTCAAAGGCTGGCGCATCAGCTTGCCGAACGGAACTTGACGCTGCACAACTTTTCCTGCCTTGACTGTGGGAGCACAGCGGACACAGGCATCTAAACAAATTACTGCGTAGCAGACCTTATCTTTTTTTGAGGAGGAACTGGCGGAGACGGCAAGATTCGAAGCAGGTTGGAGTTTCGACAGAGATCGAACCTACACGCGTTAAATACTGATAATAAATTGATAAGGTAGCTATGACCATAAGCCAGGCCATAATTTGTGCAAAAAAGCGTCGGATTGTGGTTCCGAAGATCTCCGGATTTTGTAGCGAGGCTAGGGATCGCACCAGGACGAGGGTCCTCAGCTTAGAAGGCTGATGCTCTTGCTGAACGTTGAACGACTATAGTTATGTTCCCGTGGGGGCTCGAACCTTGGGTCCCCTGATTATGAGTCAGGTGCTCTGTAATGCCGGTAGCAATATCATTAACTGCAAGGCAAGTTAAGCTTTTTTATCATTAGCTATATGGCTTTCTCTTAGGCCTACAGGTCCCGTATTTGTTCGGGACTTAAGCCGGTAAGCTCTGCTATTTCTATTATGCTGTAACCTTTTTGTTTCATGGTCCGGGCCATTTCTTTGGCTTTATCTTCCCGGATCTGCTCGGCTATAAGATAAGGTGGAACATATTTAACGCTGGCCTGTAACGCTTTCAGCAAGCCGCTTTCCGCAAAGCTATAAAAGGAAGTTGCTGTGATAATGATATGATCGAGTACGGGCAGCTTAACGATATGGCCGGTCTGTATCAGGCGGTCGGTAATGTCTTTGTCGGCTTCTGAGGGTTCCAGGTTGCCGCTCGGATGGCTATGCACCAGGATAATTCTTACGGCTCGTTTCTGCAGCGCAAAGCTAAAGACTTCCATTGGCTCGGCGGGCACGGAGTTAACGGTGCCCATGCTTACTAGTTCGATATACAGGATGCTGCTATCTGTTGACAGGCCGATTGTCCAGAAGTGTTCCCTGTTGCGGTCTATACGCTGTTGCCGCAACAGGATTTGCTGCATTACGCCATAGATATCGGAGCTGTCTTTTACCTGTATCTTTTGTTCTTTGTTCAAGCGTATATTCATTTGGTAACAGGTTTTAAAGGTAGGGAGAAGCCATGATATTTATATAATATTTCTTACTTTTACAGGGTGATGGAACTCTTAAAAGATATTGCCGTTAACCTCTTCTCTGATGCGATCTGGGCATTAGGCGGCTTTATGGTTGCTCATATGATTCTTCAAAAAAATCAACTTGGTATCATTGTACCGTACAACGAGACTATTAAAAAAATTCCGGTAAGTAAATTTAAAATGTACTAAGTAACTTTTTTATTTACTGTTTTAGAACGGGTGATACTTACTGATGTCTTCTTTCAGGTCTTCGAGGTCGCTGCTCTGGTAAGCTTCTGTGCTGCTGATGTGTTTATGACCGACCAGATGCTGCACTTTTCGCAGGTTGTATTGTCTTAGCCAATGCACGATCACGCTGGCTCTTACCTGGTTTAGCGATGTTATTTTATTGTTGAGCGTTTGTATTTGCCGTAACAGGATCTTCATCGTATTGCTGTCTATCGCTGCGCCTTTGGTTGTGGTGATAAACAAAGCGGTTGTATCCTTCGGCATTTTATTCGTCTGTTGCAGTAATGCTTTGCGCGTATCGTTCACATAATCCATCAGCTCAAAGACCTGGCCGGATTCCAGTTTCATCACCCGCCCTGCGCTTCTTCTACCGCCCTGTATCATGATCTTTCCTTCCCGGAGCTGCAGGTCTGCCAGTTCCAGTTTCATTAGCTCTTCGCTTCGTAAGCCCTGGTAAATGAGCAGGCCTAACATTACTTTATTACGCTTCCGGATTAAGCTCTGGTAAGGATTTTTCGCTTCTATTGGATAACTGTGGCATACCTGTTCTAAAGTTTCGTAAGAGATAATATCGTAGAGTGTTTTTCTTTTAATGCCTTTGATCATAATATAACTGCAAGGGTTATCTATCAGGCCATGTTCTTTGATTAAATAGTCGTAGTACTTTTTAATATGACTGATATAGTTGGCTGCGGTCTTTTGGCTTATTCTTTTATCGGTTACGGTTTTTATATAGGCTATGATATCGTTGTGGCTTACTTCCGTTTCATCGCTGATGCTTTCTGTAGCGCACCAGGATTGAAAGTAGCTACATATCTTTTGTATGCTGGCTATGCTTTTGCGGCTATAACCTTTGAGCTGTAAGTATTCCCTAAAGGTCATTGTTCAATATCTTTTTGTAACAGGTGAGTGTAGATCTGTGTGCTTTCTAAACTGCTGTGCCCTAAAAAGTCTTTGATATGCTCTATGTCCATACCGTTACCTAACAGGTGGGTGGCGATGCTGTGGCGCAGGGTATGCAGGCTAATGTCTTTTTGCTGTAGGTCGGGGTTGCCGGTTCTTAACAGAACTCAGAAAGCTTAAGGCATGGTCCCAAAGCGACCTCGCCAAAGCCATTGAAGCATCGCGCGATATTATCGGCAAGTATGAACGTAATGAGAACAGCCCATCGGTAGAGATGGCCCTAAAAATTGCTAAGGTATTTGATGTGCCGGTAGATTACCTGCTCGGCGAAGGCAAGCATGCAGCCTATGATAAAGACACGATAAAACGCATGGAGGATATCGAAGTACTCGACCCAGATACTAAGGCAGTGCTCTTTAATATCATTGATACTTATCTCAGGGATGCTAAAGCCAGAAAAGCTTATGGTAGATAATACAACTTTTCTAAGACGACAACAGCCGCGTCATATGAAGCGGCTGTTGTGTTATACGGCACGGGCGACACGCCCGCACCAGCATGGGGGGGGCAGCGAGAGACAGGACCGCGCCAGCAAAGGATTCATTACAAATCTATACCTTTTAGGAACTCTGTAATAGGTATAACTTTCACGTTCTGTAGGTAATGTTCTACTGAAGTTGCAAGAGCAACATCTTTACCCAATAGCTTGCTCTCAATCAAGTTATAATTGAAAGAGCTTATTTCGTTACGTAATTTCTCGACTCTAGTATCATACTGATCTACATTTGATAAAAGCAGTTCAGAAAATTGATTTAATAATTCGCAACAATATGTGATCTCATCTTCTTTCAAAAAATGCTTGCGTGATAAATAATGATTATACACTCCTAAAATTCTTCTCTTTTTAATATCCATCGGCTTTGGAAAGTAACTGGACAAGTTCTCGCTTAGCCTGATACCTGATTGTCTTATCAAACTCTCCGTAACCGTTTGAGGAGAAAGCTGTGTTTTATAGTAAACTCTAAGATCACTCAGACCTTCCCATCGACTACGATCTAAAGACAAATCCATCTGACGCAGATATGCGTATAAAAAGAGTAAGAAATCATATTTAAATTGCACTTTCTTCATTTTACATAATATTAATGACTACCAAAATTGAACCAATCCCACTTTATAAATTTAGGATCTGCATTATTTATTTTCAATGGAGCTCCTTCAGTTACAATTCTTGCCGCATTTCCGTTTCCCCCCATATAGCCTTTTATTGGTGACAATTGACTTTTCTGAACAGAAAATTCCGTATATGCACCTTTACCTGCCTGTCCCATATTAGCTTCAGACGGCTTTACAAATGGAGCTACCTCAACATCTACACCATACGGTTTGCCTCGTGATGCATTGATTGACATGCTTGATTTGATTCCTTTGAGGCCTGCAGCAGAAGTATGGTGCCTAACTCTAACCATGCTTTCTCCAACTTCCTCAGCAACTGTAATCTTAAGACCACCTTCCGCAGCGCGAGGAGCCATACTTAATTCTGATTCTATCGCTTTTGACTCTACCTTTGCCGGCAATGCTGATTCGGCAGAAAGCATCTGCAGAGGCGCCCCCAACAACATCATCATGTCCACTCCTGATTTAAAATCCTCCACCAACTCCTTAGCATTTTGAGGATTTTTACCGTTACGGCTACCTGTTTCCGTCCAGGGCGGAGCAGTCCCTCTACCAATGATTCCTATCGCATTCATTAAAGTGGCTACACCTGTTGCAAATGCACTCGGCTTTTCTTTATCCCCATTACCGTCACCTGCCAGATCGCCCAATGGATCTATTTTTGAAACGGGGTTATTGTCCATCGCAACATACGGACTCATACTGTAACCAGCTTCAGCCTTCGGATCAACCTGCATAAACCTGCCCAACTGTGGATCTAATCCCCTGTAAAAAGTTTCATACATTTCTAATCCGAAGTGCCTCTCTAATTCTATACCCTGGTACTTATACGGCTGCTCCGGCAGGTTCGTTTGTGCTGCCTGGTCTATACCTACCGTCAACCCAAATGGATAATAATGGTCCTCTTCGAGCAGTTTGCTGGTATAATGCTCTACACGCATATTGTCGAACCATACGTTCTTGCCGATCGTCTGGTTGTCGATATAGATGATCACATAGGACGGCTGGATAACGTTGTTGCCCACCACACCAGGACCGATCGTTACCGACCCGCTGTTGTGCCATCCGGAGGGGCCTCCGCCCTGTACCTGGATCGATCCGCTCAGGTCGGTTACCAGCTGCATTTTGCTATCAAAGAACAAATAGTTGATATGCGCCTTGGGCACCATCGGGTTGTCGTTGCTCTGCAGGCCCCGCAGCTGTTCCGGTAATACCGGGTTGGACAACAGTCCGCTGATGGTCTTCAGGTTGTCGGGCAGCTCGCTTACCGGTGTGCCCGCATAGGTGCCACCGCCCATCAGCGCATTCATTAACGAACTGATGACCGGGCCTGCTCCGCTCTCTTCCTGCGTCTGGTTCTCGCCCTCGTAATAGCTATCGGCACTGATCTCGAACTTATCGCCCGGCATTACTTTGAGCATGATGGCCGTACCTACCTGCGTATTGGGATTGCCGCCTTCCAGCCTTGCCGCCATGCCATCGCCGGGGTTGGTGCTGCCCGGTTTGCTCTCCCGCACATTGGGGATGTTGTCGAATACCAGTTGCTCTGCACCGGCTGTGGCCATTTCGTGGCGGGCCAGGTAATCCCGGTTGATGGGCTCGGCCGTTACGGTGCTCCGCACATTACCCAGGTGATCTTTTACGAAGTAGTCGTATACAAAACGCGTCAGGTGTGCTGTGGTGTCGTTGGCTATGGGTCGTGCACGGCCCTCTTCGTTGGTGATGTATTGCAGCACATCGCTCTTGTACACGAAATTACCGAAATAATCATATAAGGTGATCACCCCGGCACTGTCCAGTTTTTTGCGCAGCAGGTTGCCCCCGGCATCGTAGGTATAGTAGATGCTGCCTTTGCCGCTGACGGTGATGGCCGCCGGTTTGTTGAGGTGGTTGTAGCTTACGGTAAGGCCTTTGTTATCGTCCCGCGTCATGTTACCGTTCTGGTCGTAGGTGTATTCGATGGCCTGGCTCACCCCGTTGCGGAAGTCGGGCAGCCCGCTGATGGCCGTACCGGCATCTTCTACGCTTTGTAACTGGTTGCTGTTGCTGCCGTATTGGTAGCTGAGTATATCCATGTTCTGAGCGGCTCCCGGGTAGCTGCCGCCTTTCTGGTTCATGGTTTTGATATTGCCGTTGAGGTCGTAGCTGATGTTGGAGGCGGTATAGTTCCAGTCGGTATTGACCCAGTTGCCCCCCGACAGGTGCCGGTGCTCGGCATGGGTAAGCCGGTCCAGGCTATCGTAGGTATAGCCATAGGCATGTCTTTTGCCATCGCCCCCGCTCCAGGTGATGCCCGCTATATTGCCATTGTAGTGTTTGTCGCGGAAGCCCCATTCGTAACGCAGCCGTTCGTCGAAGAACCGGCTGATGGTGGGCTGGCTATGGTCCTCGGCGGCGATATGGGTCAGAAAACCGCGGATGTTGTATTCGTTGAGGGTCATACAGGCACGGCCGTCTTTTACCACGACCCGGTTCAGGTGGTCGTAGCTGTAGTTGGCGATGTTGAAGGGGTTGCCATTGATCTTTTGTTCCAGTTTGCCCACCAGGGTGTTGCCGCCACC
>NZ_PYGD01000020.1 GCF_003014535.1 Taibaiella chishuiensis
TGATCGCCGGTAGTGCCGTCGTTCCATACATAACCGGTATAACCCGGGCGTGCTTTTGCCGTAATGCTTGCAAAGGTCATGTTGGGCTCGCGGCAAAACACGGTATCGAAATATATACTGGGCAGGGTATCCTGGTCCACGTAAGGGTATACCACATCGGAGTTGGTGTATAACCGGCAATTCCGCCACAGGTCTATCTGTGGGTCGAATGCCACTTGTTGCCAGTTGCCGCCTGCCGGTTTTATAGCGCTCATCTTGATACAGGTATAGTGAAATACATACTTTAGTTTGTGCTCCATATCATTAAGATCCGGTTTGGTATAGTACTCCGGGATATTGAAATAGAGTTTGTCGCCATGGGGCTTCAGGGAAATAATGGGCGGTGTATAAATCGAATATTTATACCAATCATATTGGGGATAGGGGAAGGCATACGTAAAGCTGCTCTTCCGCATATTATCGGCAAGCTCGTATTTATAGAATATGGCATTGCCATTGGCATATTCGTTGGTATAAATAATGAAAGCACTGTTATCGGGGGTAAAGTTGCCATGCATATCCCTGTTATCCGTTTCAGTCAGGGGGACTGAAGGATAGGCTCCGTTGTCGGTTATGGCGCCGTTATCGGGGTTAAATCTCAGGAAATTGAGGTGTGAGCCCGGTAGGTAGTCTACAACGTTTAACGAGATATAGGCGATTGATTCCCGGTCGGGCGATACTTTGAAGTCCCAGAGCATATCCCACATGGTTTTCCTTTCGTAATAAGCAATAACGGGTGTGGTATCTATGCCCGAGGCCGTAATGTTATAGGCCGACAGCGTATAGCTATTGCTTTCCTGGTCCGATTCGGTCATGAGCAGCCAAAGATCGCAGTTGTTGCCCGGTACAATATCGATAAATTCCGCATCCGTATCCAGGAATTCGGGTTTCCGAACGGGTACGTTTTTCAGGCCGGGCGCCACATCGCCCAGCCCGTTGTTGAGCTGCATATCCACCACCGAATAAGTAAGGCCGAGTGTTTGCGACAGGGCAAAGGCATAATACTTATCGGGGTCGTGGATGAAGGGTGCGACGATCCGCTTTTTTCCGTTCGAAGTATAGAACAGGTTAAAATCCCAGTCCCCGTTGGGCATGGGGTCAATATTGCGGTCGAATATTTGGTTTGGGACAACAATGAAACGCAGCGCCCCGGTTTGCGGATGCGAAACAGGGATTATGTTCGCATGCCGCCTTCCTTTCTGCTCATTGTATTCAATTGTGTAGCTACTTTCAAGACCATTACTGCGCAGCATTCCCAGGAATTTATCAGTCTCGGTTACGCCGGGCGGCGCTGTCTTAAGGTCGAGGCTGTAAAAGCCCGTAAACCAGTTGCTGTTGGCCTTCAGGTGTATGCTGCGCTGGGCATGAAACTGCGCATTGCCAGGCAGGTTAAGGCATAGGCAAAGCAACAGTGCAATGATCCCTTTCTTGTTTATAGAGCTTAAGGTCATAGGCGGTTTGGCGTTCATCGTATCGGTAGCGGGTAAACGTCGCTTAGCAAGCACAATTTATAACCATAGCGGCAGGTCGTATCGCTTGCTTGGCGATATGGCATTATTTGTTTCTTCTTGGTTTGGAATCGGGAACAGGTATGTAATTATGCTATCGGGACATGCACCTTATTTTGGAAGACACTTCAAGCCGCTTGGGGTACCAGTGGATTGCTGATCCTGGGGTAATGGTTTTTTTTACGCGTGGTTTTTGCCCTTATTTGCATGCTTTGTACCGGGAAACGTATGTTTTGTACCGGGTAAACGATCTTTGGAATGGATCACTTTTGCCATGTACAGCTGTACCGGCGCCCTCGCCTGGCCGGGAGTAGGGCGCTTGGTGTTGCAGCAGGAAAGGCAAAAAACACAAGCCGCCTGTATTACCGGTAATACAGGCGGCTTGGAAAAAAGATAGCTTCGGGCGTTTACCGGATCAGCACCAGCTCTCCCTTGCTGTAGTAAGGGTCTGCGCGGGCCTGGGTTTTGAAGCGGAGTTCGTAGAAGTAGCTGCCGGGATCAGCCGCATTGCCGTTATAGGTGCCATCCCAGCCCTCGTCAAATTCGTCGTTGGATTTATAGATCATCTGTCCCCAGCGGTTAAAGATGCGCAGGCTGTATTGGGAAGGCACACAACCCAACGCGATCACGGGTTTGAAATAGTCGTTGAGCCCGTCGTTGTTCGGACTGAAGGCATTGGGCACCGATATACTGCAGGGGCAATATTTGCTGCCCACCGTTATTGTGTCGTATTGTGTACAACCTTCTGCCTGGAATTTCACCCAATAGGTTCCCGGGTTGTAAATATTTCTTTCGCGTGCGGTCGATTTATCGTCCCAGAGGTATTGCCCCTCCTCATCAGGTTTGATCGTAGCCGGGAACCGTTGTTCGCAGATCACCGTATCAGGTGGCAGTACCACTACCGGCGCCCGCAAGCGGTAGGAGAAGGTGTCGACGCGGTCGCCGCAGCCGCCCTTATAATATACCCAATACTTGCCGGGTGCGCTGATTGTGTGCTCGTTGCCGGCGGTGCCGTCATACCATACATAGTCGGTAAACCCGGGTCTTGCTTTTAAAGTTACCGGCTCAAACGGGATTTCCGGTTCGCGGCAGAATACGGTATCGAAATAGGTGCTGGCAATCGTATCCAGGGGCAGGTAAGGGTAAACCACATCGGTATTGGTGTAGAGCCGGCAATTGCGTAATAAGTCTATAGCCGGGTCGAAGGCTATTTGTTGCCAGTCGTTACCCGTCGGCTTCATGGCTCCGAGTTTAATGCAGGGATACTGGAACACCTGTTTCAGGGACGCTTCAAAAGGATCGGGTACCAGGAAACTCTCGGGAATATTAAAGAACAGCTTATCTCCGTAAGGTTTGAAAAAAATAATCGGTGGATAATAGTTCGAATGTTTATTGGTATTAAAGGTGGTATAAGCCAGGGGATATTCGAAGCTGGTCTTGCGCATGTTGTCCGTCAGGTCGTACTTGTAGAAGGTAGCCTTCCCGTTGGCATATTCATTGGTATAAAGCACGTAGGCGGTATTGTCCGGCGTAAAGCAGCCGTGCAGATCCCGGTTATTGGTTTCCCCCAGGTCGATCGGCGGCAGGGCGTCGGCAGTAATGACGCCGTTGTCGAGGTTAAATTTAAAGAACAATACATCGATCCGGGGCTTGAATGTGCCGGCCGTATTGGTATTGAGCATCGTTAAGGCTATAAGGTCGCGGGCGGGCGAACAGTGATAATCCCAGGTCATATCCGAAGCGTTTTCCTTACTGAAGGTAGATACGACCGGGGTAGGGTTTATGCCCGAGGCGTTTATGTTATAGGCATACATCTTGTAGGTCAGGTCACTGAGGCTGCCGTCTGTCATCAGCAGCCATACATCGCAGTTATTGCCCGGCACCACATCTATAAACGATGCATTGCCTTCGGGGTAATCCGTTGCTCTTAATTTCGTGTTTTTGGTGGCAGCAACTACATTGCCCAACCCGTTATTGAGACTCATATCGACCACCGAATAGCTTAAGCCGAACGGCTCGCTCAGGGAAAATACATAGTACTTATCCGGATCGTGGGTATAGGGCACCACTACAAAGTTTTTTTCCGTCGTGCTGTAAAAAAAAGTATTGAGGTCAAAGTCGCCATCGGGCATCGGATCAAGGTTGCGGTCCAACAGGGCATTGCGGGTGGCAATGAAGCGCAGGGCGCCGGTTTGCGGATGGGAAACCGGGACCATATTGGGGAATTGCTGGCCCCTGACCCGTATGGAGAAATCGCCTTCATAGAAGTAGGAGCGCAGGATCTGCAGAAACTTATTCGTTTGGGTAACGGCAGGCGTGCCCGTGTTCAGGTCGATGCCGAGGTCGCCCAGGAACCAGTTACTGTTTGCTTTCAGATGTATGCTGCGTTGGGCATGAAACTGGGCATTACTCTGGTTGAGCAGGCACAGTAAAATGAGCAACAGGATGCCTCCTTTTATGGTTACAGATTTCAACGTTATGCAGTACTTTATAAGTTATGGTTAAGTTGGATACTTATTGCACAGGGGTATTGCCTGTGTATGTGCCTTTCGAACAGGGGGCTGTAATGCATATGTTCCTGTATATAAACCAGGACTGGTTAATGCTTCCCTCCTTTCCCGAATAGCATCTTTTTCGCTGCCGGGTAGCGGAAACAACCCGGCCCGGCCGCATTTTTGCGGACCGGTATCTATGAAGACACCCTATGGGCCCCCGGGTACTAGCAGGTTATCCTGTTTGTCCGTGTTTTTCCTGTATTCGCTGCGGATGCCTCGAAAAGCGACCACAAGGTTACCCGTAGTTTTTATTAATGATATGATGGTCTGCTGCCGGTTGCTGCCCGCTGTCGGCGCATTGTTACAGGAGGGGGCTGCGAAATTTTTAAAAAGCGGCAAGCCGGCGTTGTCTCCTTTTTGCGCGCAGGACGATTGCTGTATTTATGGGGTAAGAGTTTGCCGGAACCACGAAATGGCAAGGGCATAACCTTCCAGGCCAAGACCGGAAATAATACCCCTTGCATTGGCTGCTGTATAGGAGTGCTGCCGGTAGGGTTCCCGGGCGTGTATATTGGAAATATGAACCTCGACCACAGGTACGTCGATCGCTTTTATCGTATCGGCAAGAGCGATACTGGTATGCGTATAACCGGCGCCGTTGAAGATAATACCCGCAGTCTTGCCCTTGCAATCCTGTAATTTGTCGATCAGCGCTCCTTCATGATTGCTTTGGTAGTACTCCAGGACGGTGTCCGGGAAACGTTGCTGCAGTTCAGTAAGAAAGGTCTCAAAGCTTTTGCTGCCATAGATTTCCGGCTCTCTGGTACCGAGCAGGTTGAGATTGGGGCCGTTAATAATCGTAATATGCATAGCAGTACTTCCTTATTTTTAATGCAACGAATGTACAACACTATCCTGGCTTTTGGGACGGCAGGGCAGGATAGGACCCGCCTAAATAAATTAAACGGGATATAGTTGGGAAAAAACAATATCACCCCAAAATTCCCCCCTCATCCTACTTTTATTTGAAGGCATAAAAGTTAAATTTGCACTTCATAAAAAAATATTTACGAATGAAAATTGTCAATCTGTTGCTAACAGGTACCGCAATTGCTGCCATTGGTGCCGCATCTTGCCAGGGTGGCGGGAGTGATACTGTAGCAGACGCGAAGAAAAAAGACTTTAAGTTTATCGACCCTGCCAATATGGATACCACCATTAGCCCGGCCGAAAACTTTTTTCTCTATGCCAATGGCGCATGGTTGAAAAAAACAGAAATTCCCGGCGACCAGACCCGTTGGGGCAGCTTTGATATGCTGGCCGAAAATACCAACGAGGATGTACATAAGGTAATGGAAGCGGCTGCAGGCAACAAAGGTGCCGCTGCAGGTAGCAACGAGAAAATGGTTGGCGATTTTTATAAAAGCGGTATGGATACCACTGCCATCGAAAAAGCAGGTATTGCCCCGCTTAAACCTACCCTCGACCGTATCGCGGCCATCACTACCCCCGAACAATTGCTGGCCGAGGTTGCTACGCAGTTTGTACAGGGTAATACAACCATCATTGGCGGTTATGTAGCCCCCGATGATAAGATCATTACGAAGCAGATCGTACAGCTGATGCAAACCGGTCTGGGCCTGCCTACCCGCGACAACTATTTCGATAAAGACACGATCTCTGAAAAGAACAGGGTTGCTTATAAAGCTTATATCGCCAAAATACTGGAACTTACCGGTGTGGATAATGCTACGGCTACAAAAAATGCCGAAGCTATATTTGCCCTGGAATCCAAGCTGGCCGGGGCTTCTTTAAGGCCCGACCAGATGCGCGATCCGCAGAAGTTATACAACAAATTCAGCCTCGATGCCTTCAGCAAACAAACTCCGGGTATCGATTGGAAAAATATGTTCAGCCAGTTTAAGATCACCGGCGAAGACAGCCTGATCGTAGCTACGCCTAAATACTACCAGGAACTTGCCCGCCAGCTCAAAGCCACGCCGGTAGACGTATGGAAACAATACCTGACTTTCCACGTTACCAGCGATATGGCGCCTTACCTGAGCAGCGCGTTTAGTGATGCGAGCTTCGATTTCCATGGTCGCACCCTGCGCGGGCAAAAAGAGCAGAAACCACGCTGGAAACGCGTAATGAGCATCATCAACGCTTCTGTAGGTGATCAGCTGGGACAACTTTATGTAGAGAAAAACTTCAAACCTGAGGCTAAAAAACGCATGCAGGAATTGGTAAACAACCTGCAGGAAGCCTTCCGCGACCGGATTACCAAGCTCGACTGGATGAGCGAAGTAACCAAGCAAAAAGCCCTGGCTAAACTGAACTCCTTCACCAAAAAGATTGGTTATCCCGACAAATGGAAAGATTATTCTTCTGTAAAGATCGGTGCTGATAACTATGTACAGAATATCCTGAATGCTTCGGCTTTCAATTATAACTACGAAATTGGCAAACTGGGTAAGCCTATCGACAAGGCAGAGTGGGGTATGACGCCTAATACCGTTAACGCCTATTACAACCCGGGTTGGAACGAGATCGTGTTCCCTGCGGCTATCCTGCAGTTCCCGTTCTTCGACTTCGATGCGGATGATGCCGTAAACTATGGTGGTATCGGTGCCGTTATCGGTCACGAAATGACCCACGGTTTCGACGACCAGGGTTGCCAGTATGATGCCGAAGGTTACCTGCGTAACTGGTGGACTCCGGAAGATGCCAAGAAATTTGGCGCGAAAACAGATGTAGTTCGTCGCCAGTTTGACGCCTACACCGTACTCGATGGCAGCATGCACGTAAACGGTTCGCTTACCCTCGGCGAGAATATTGCCGACCTGGGTGGTGTTACCATTGCCTACGAAGCGTTCAAAAAAACAAAACAAGGCCAGGGCAACGAAAAGATCGACGGTTTCACACCCGATCAGCGTTTCTTCCTGAGCTGGGCCCAGGTATGGCGTGGTAAGGCTAAAGATGCCACCGTACGTCAGCTGATCCAGACCGATCCGCACTCTCCGCAACAATGGAGGGGTAATGGTCCGTTGAGCAATTTCGAACCTTTCTATAAAGCATTTAATGTAAAAGAAGGCGATAAAATGTGGCGTGCAGATAGCATCCGTGCTAAAATCTGGTAAGCATTTTTCAATCAACATGATCGATAACAACAGGCTGTCCCTTAGGGCAGCCTGTTTTGTTTTTAGTATCAGGTAGTAAAGTATCAGGTATCAAGTATAAAGTATCAAGAGGGAGCCTATCATCCTGAGCGCAGCAGGGTAATTTTAAATTTTGAGTTTTGAATTTTAAACTGTTGAAGTGTTCGCTGTCCTCCTGAGCATCGCGAAGGATCTTATCCGTTGGTTGGCTTTATTAGAGTGGTATGTATCAAGAGGGGGCCTGTCATCCTGAGCGCAGCAGGGTAATTTTAAATTTTGAGTTTTAAATTTTAAACTGTTGAAGTGTTCGCTGTCATCCTGAGCATCGCGAAGGATCTCACCGATTAGCTGGCTTTGTCGGAGTGCTACGTGTCAAGAAGGAGCCTGTTATCCTGAGCGCAGCTGGGTAATTTTGAATTTTGAGTTTTAAATTTTGAGCTGTTGAAGTGTTCGCTGTCATCCTGAGCGTAGCGAAGGATCTCATCAGTTAGCCGGCTTTATTAGAGTGGTATGTATCAAGAAGGAGCCTGTCATCCTGAGCGCAGCAGGGTAATTTTAAATTTTGAGTTTTGAATTTTGAGCTGTTGAAGTGTTCGCTGTCATCCTGAGCGTAGCGAAGGATCTCATCAGTTAGCTGGCTTTATTAGAGTGGTATGTATCAAGAAGGAGCCTGTCATCCTGAGCGCAGCAGGGTAATTTTAAATTTTGAGTTTTGAATTTTAAACTGTTGAAGTGTTCGCTGTCATCCTGAGCATCGCGAAGGATCTTATCCGTTGGCTGGCTTTATTAGAGGGAGTGGGGGGGCGTCTTGCTTCACGAAGGCTGTCCTCGGTTAGCTGGCTTTATATAGTTATGCATATTGCTCATCTCAGGGCGTGCTTCCTCCGTTAAGATCCTTCGCTGCGCTCAGGATGACACATCCCACATCTCACATCTCACATCTCACATCTCCCATCTAACATCTACCATCTACCATCTCCCATCTAACATCTAACATCTCACATCTCCCATCTCACATCTCACATCTACCATCTAACATCTCCCCCCCCAATACTTGAATTCAAAAAATATATCTGGCTTGTAAGTGTTGCTGTTCCTGAGATATGGTAAACAAAGGTCAATCGATCTGTTAAAAACATTTTGTGGAACGGTATAGGACTTCTATCTTTGCGCTCCCTTAGCGGAACGGTTTAAGGGAAAGTTCATAGAAAT
>NZ_PYGD01000021.1:0-3296 GCF_003014535.1 Taibaiella chishuiensis
AGGCACAAAAAAAAGCCCCTCGACTTTCGTCGAAGGGCTTCAATAAATATGGCGGCTACCTACTCTCCCGGAGTTAACCAGTACCATCGGCCATAAGGGGCTTAACTTCTCTGTTCGGAATGGGAAGAGGTGAACACCCTTGGCAATACCACCATAAAATCTTCAGTGATTTTATTCACCAATAAGGTAGACATATTGGGTCAGCTTAAAAAATAGTAACATTTGTATTTACAACTTCATTCAATATAATAAAGTTAAAGCGTACGTGCAATTAGTATTACTCGGCTATGATGTTACCACCTTTACACCTGTAACCTATCAACGTCGTAGTCTTCGACGGCACTTAAAAGTAAACTCATCTTAAGGAAGGTTTCGCGCTTAGATGCTTTCAGCGCTTATCCTTTCTGTACATAGCTACTCTGCACTGCACCTGGCGGCACAACAGATACACCAGCGGTACATACAACCCGGTCCTCTCGTACTAAGGTCATGTCCTCGCAATTTACTAACGCCCACCACAGATAGAGACCAAACTGTCTTGCGACGTTCTGAACCCAGTTCACGTGCCACTTTAATGGGCGAACAGCCCAACCCTTGGGACCTTCTCCAGCCCCAGGATGTGACGAACCGACATCGAGGTGCCAAACCTCCCCGTCGATATGAGCTCTTGGGGGAGATCAGCCTGTTATCCCCGGAGTACCTTTTATCCTTTGAGCGACGACCCTTCCATACAGAATCGCCGGATCACTTTAGCCTGCTTTCGCACCTGCTCGGCTAGTCAGCCTCACAGTCAAGCTCCCTTATACTAATACGCTCTACGCACGATTACCAACCGTGCTGAGGGAACCTTTGCGAGCCTCCGTTACGCTTTGGGAGGCGACCACCCCAGTCAAACTACCCACCATGCAATGTTTCCCTGTTTCGCAGGGATTAGACTCTAAGTAACAGAAGGTTGGTATTTCAACGGTGACTCCACACACACTGGCGTGCATGCTTCTTAGTCTCCCAACTATGCTACACATCTGTTACCCAAAATCAATGCAAAGTTGTAGTGAAGGTTCACGGGGTCTTTTCGTCCCGTGGCGGGTAACCGGCATCTTCACCGATACTACAATTTCACCGGGCTCGTGGAGGAGACAGTGTGCAACTCATTAGACCATTCGTGCAGGTCGGAACTTACCCGACAAGGAATTTCGCTACCTTAGGACCGTTATAGTTACGGCCGCCGTTTACTGGGGCTTCAGTCGTAAGCTTCACCTTGCGGCTGACAAACTTCCTTAACCTTCCAGCACCGGGCAGGTATCAGGCTCTATACTTCATCTTTCGATTTCGCAGGGCCCTGTGTTTTTGCTAAACAGTTGGTTGCACCATTTTACTGAGACCGCATCACTGCGGTTGGCTTTATTCCGAAGTTACAGCCATAATTTGCCTAGTTCCTTCTCCACGGCTCACCCGAGCGCCTGAGAATACTCATCTCGACTACCTGTGTCGGTTTACGGTACGAGCTGTATAATACGAACCTTAGAAGTTTTTCTCGGCAGTCTGATTACAGTCACTATCTGCGCCACCGAAGCTTTGCAGTACTATCAGATTTCAGCAGTCCCGGCGGATTTGCCTACCAGGCCTATACCTACATCCTTTAACGAACTATTCCGTCAGTTCGCGGACTTGTCACTTCTGCGTTACTCCATCGAATATTACACAGGTATGGGAATATTAACCCATTTTCCATCGACTTCCCCTTTCGGGTACGCCTAAGGTCCCGACTTACCCTGATCCGATTAACGTTGATCAGGAACCCTTAGTCTTTCGGCGACAAGGTTTTTCACCTTGTTTATCGTTACTCATTCCTACATTTTCTTTTCTAAACGCTCCAGCATGCATCACCACACACCTTCAACGCAGTTTAGAATGCTCTCCTACCGATTGTACTAACGTACAATCCTATAGCTTCGGCACTATGTTTGATGCCCGATCATTTTCCGCGCCCGAACCCTCGACCAGTGAGCTGTTACGCACTCTTTAAATGAATGGCTGCTTCCAAGCCAACATCCTGGCTGTCATAGGATTTGAACATCGTTTAACCAACTTAACATAGATTTAGGGGCCTTAGCTGATAGTCTGGGTTGTTCCCCTCTCGGCCATGGACCTTAGCGCCCACAGCCTCACTGCCGCAGATATTTATTAGCATTCGGAGTTTGTCAGGATTTGGTAGGCGGTGAAGCCCCCTAGTCCAATCAGTAGCTCTACCTCTAATAAACTTCTATATGCGACGCTGTTCCTAAAAACATTTCGGAGAGAACGAGCTATCTCTCAGTTTGATTGGCCTTTCACCCCTATCCACAAGTCATCGGATAGCTTTTCAACGCTAACCCGTTCGGTCCTCCAGTGTGTGTTACCACACCTTCAACCTGCTCATGGATAGATCACAAAGTTTCGCGTCTGCCCCCACTAACTAATTCGCCCTATTCGGACTCGCTTTCGCTGCGGCTCCGTAACTTAAGTACTTAACCTTGCTAGTGAGGAGCAACTCGTAGGATCATTATGCAAAAGGCACGCCGTCAGGTTTAACCCCTCCGACCGCTTGTAGGCGCACGGTTTCAGGTACTATTTCACTCCCCTATTCGGGGTACTTTTCACCTTTCCCTTACGGTACTGGTTCACTATCGATCGACAAGGAGTATTTAGCCTTACCGGATGGTACCGGCAGATTCAGACAGGATTCCTCTGGTCCCGCCCTACTCAGGATACTGCTCGTCCACGCTAATTTCTACCTACAGGACTTTCACCCTCTTTGGTCTACCTTTCCAGGTAGTTCGGTTTGATAACGCTTTCTAAATGCAGTCCTACAACCCCAAAGCTGCACGCAACTCTGGTTTGGGCTCTTCCCCGTTCGCTCGCCACTACTTGGGGAATCATTTGTTATTTTCTTTTCCTCCGGGTACTTAGATGTTTCAGTTCTCCGGGTTGGCTCTCTTTCGAGTGTTATGTCTTCAACATAACGGGTTGTCCCATTCGGAAATCTTCGGATTATCGCTCGTGTGCAGCTCCCCGAAGCTTATCGCAGCTTACCACGTCCTTCTTCGCCTCTTGTCGTCTAGGCATCCACCATACGCCCTTAATTGCTTTAAATATTTTTTTAAAGTGGCTATTCTAAACAATTACCACTAAATTGTATATCTTAGAAGATGTAATTACCGCCATCAGATTGAAAAAACCACATTGCTGTTAATTTTTCATTTTTATCCGATAACTTTTACTATCTTTCTTGCTTTCCCAATATGTCAAAGATCATT
>NZ_PYGD01000022.1 GCF_003014535.1 Taibaiella chishuiensis
TGATCGCCGGTAGTGCCGTCGTTCCATACATAACCGGTATAACCCGGGCGTGCTTTTGCCGTAATGCTTGCAAAGGTCATGTTGGGCTCGCGGCAGAACACGGTATCGAAATAAACACTGGGTATGGTATCCTGGTTCACGTAAGGGTACACCACATCGGAGTTGGTGTATAACGTGCAGGTGCGTGTCAGCGTTATCTCCGGTTCGTACCCCACCTGCTGCCAGCCGTCACCCAATGGTTTCATCGTGCCCATTTTAACGCAGGTATACTGACCGATCTTTTTTAATTTTTGCTCCATATCATCGGGATCAGGTAGCGAATAATGCTGCGGGATATTGAAAAATATTTTATTGCCATAGGGTTTTAGAAAAATAATCGGTGGTGTATAAACCGAATATTTGTACCAATTGTATTCCGGGTACGAAAGCGGGTAGGTGCTGCTGGTATGCCGCATGTTCTCGTTGAGCGCGTATTGATGAAAAATCATATTGCCCCCATAATAGTCATGTTTATAAACGATATACGCGGTATTGTCGGGCGTAAAACAGCCATGCATATCCCGGTAATCCGTTTCACTCAGTTCGATCGAAGGGTAGGCGCCCGGGGTTATAGTGCCGTTTTCCGGGTTGAACCGGAGGAAATGTACCTTCGAGCTGGGGCTATGATTAATGTAATTTAAAATGATGAATGCGATAGACTCCCGGTTAGGCGCTACTTTGAAATCCCAGAGCATATCCCATATGCTCTCTTTTTCAAAACGGGCAACAACGGGCGTCGTATCGATGCCTGAAGCCGTAATGTGGTAAGCCGACAAGGTGTAGGCGGTTGCTATATCCAGGTCGCTTTCGGAAGTAATCAGCCAGAGGTCGCAGTTATTACCCGGTACCACATCGACGAAGGTTGGTCCCGGATCTGCAAATTCAGGCTTATGGACGAGCCTGTCTTTTAAGCCGGGTACCACATCGCCCAGCCCGTTATTGAGCTGCATATCCACCACCGAATAGTTCAGGTCAGAGGAGACGGAAAAGGTAAAGATATAATACTTGTCGGGCTCATGGATAAAGGGTACAATGACGATGTTTTTTTCGTTCGACTTATAGGATACATCCAATGTGCCGTTGGGCATCGGGTCTATATTCCGGTCGTATAGGGCAGGCCCGCCGTGTTGCGTATAAGGCGAGGCAAGAAACCGGAACGCGCCGGTCTCCGGGTGAGAAACGGGAATAACGTTTTGGAAACGGCTGCCCTTCCCTATGTTATAACCGATGGTGAAAGGCCCGCCTATGGTCTGCAGGAATTTATCGGTCTCAATCACATCGGGTGGTGACTGCTTCATATCGAAACCAAAGAAGCCGGTGAACCAATTGCCAT
>NZ_PYGD01000023.1 GCF_003014535.1 Taibaiella chishuiensis
TGTAAGCTTCCCTTAAAACCGTAGTGTTTAAAAGTAGATAAAAACACTAACTTTAAAGTTGAAGCAATGAAAAAGTCAAAATTCACAGAAAGCCAGATCCTTGGCATTTTAAAGGAACAGGAGACGGGCAAGGCCGTAGCCGATATCTGTCGTGAGCACGGCATCAGCCAAGCCGCCTTCTATCAATGGAAGAGTAAATATTCCGGCCTGGAACTCAACCAACTTAAGCGGATGAAGGAACTTGAAGCAGAGTTGGCCCAATACAAGCGAATCGTAGCGGAGCAAACTTTTCAGATCACGGTAATGAAAGACGTGATCGAAAAAAAGCTTTAGGGCCTGCCGAAAAGCGAGAACTGGTTGCTTATTGTCATACGCATTATAAAGCCAGTATCCGGCAGGCCTGCACTTGGTTCCATATTCAGCCATCGGTGTACTACTACCGGCCGCAACCTAAAGATGACGATCAGATCAGGCACCTATTGTCAGAGTTATCGATCCTTCATAACCGTTGGGGATTTTGGATGATGCATTACCACCTGCGGCATCTCAACCATCGTTGGAATCACAAGAAGGTATATCGCATTTATACCTCAATGGGATTAAATCTGAAACGAAAATGTAAGAAGCGTTTGCCTGCAAGAGTGATGGAGCCTTTATTACAGCCGATCCATCCCAATATCACCTGGTCTATGGATTTTATGCATGACGTGTTAAGCACAGGTATAAACTTTCGATCTTTGAATATTATTGATGATTACAATCGGGAATGCCTGGGTATTACGATTGACACAACATTAAACAGTAAACTTGTCATTCGCCAGCTGGATCAGCTGGTGGGATGGCGTGGCCTGCCGCAAAAGATCCGCGTTGATAATGGACCGGAATTTGTGGCCCAGGCATTGGCGTCCTGGGCTGATGACCGGGGTGTAGAACTTAAGTTTATCGAGAAAGGCAAACCTTTTCAGAATGGATATATGGAGCGGTTCAACCGAAGCTTCAGAGAGGAAGTGTTGGATGCATATTGTTTTACCCGGATAAAAGAGGCTCAGGCAATGGCCCATGCATGGATGTGGATATACAATAATCAACGGCCTCATCAATCGTTAAACTACAAGCCACCGGTCACCTTTTTAGAACAACATCAAAAACAATCAAACTTTCCTACGTTCATTGCAGACGAAAATTGCAATTGGGAAAAACTTGTAAATGCCTCAACAGTATGACCAATTTCTTTTCCCTGGCTCCAGGGTTTATAGGGCAAAACTGAATGATCTCTAACAAAAAACTCTACTTTTAAGCGGTAGTATTCAAGGTGAGCTTACA
>NZ_PYGD01000024.1 GCF_003014535.1 Taibaiella chishuiensis
CCTTTAGATAAAAAAGAGATAAATAAAAGAAGTAGGAACTTTGAAAAGGAAACGGGGTGAACTTGGCTGCGGCACAGATATCAAGGTCTACGCGGCGTATTAGTCCCCGCTTCCTTCTCAGGTTGCTACAGGCCTATTTAGAATAGTAAGTCCTCGAAGACTAATTAAAGGTCTTAGGCTAAGCAACCCTTTTATTTAACCTTAAACGCAAAGTTATGGAAGTACACTACATTGGAGCCGATCTTTCCAAGAAAAGTATCGACCTGGCTTCCCATTCATCAAAACAACATCTAAGGATCGAAAACGAAGCTTCTGGTTTTAAGCTTATGTTACAGTGGCTTAAACAGCATAATGCTGGCATTGAAAACACCGTTGTAGTCATGGAACATACAGGTCTTTACAGTGTCAAGTTTGAAGCTTTTTTAAGAACACACCATATTGCCTTCGTCAAAGTATCCGCCCTGGATATAAAACGGTCCATAGGAATGGTAAGGGGTAAAAATGATAAACTAGATGCAGTGCGGATTGCAGCCTATGGTTACCAGAAAAGGGAAAGCCTTAAAATAGAAGGGCCATCGGATGCTAATATAGAACGGCTACAATTGCTTCATAGCAGTAGGGAACGGCTTGTAAAGCATAAAGCTGCGCTATTATCTGCCATAAAAGAGTATGATAACCTGGGAATAAAGAAGACAGATCTGTTGCTTAAATCCCAACTAAAAGTAATAGCTGTCATGGAACAGCAGATTGCGGCCCTGGAGGAACAAATGGAGCAAATCATCATTGATAATAGTTCTCTCCATAACACTTACCAGCTTTTAACAAGCATTAAAGGCGTGGGAAAGGTACTATCCATAGCTACAATAATTAAAACCAGGAACTTTACCAAGTTTAGCAATGCCAGAAAGTTTGCTTGCTTCTGTGGCACAGCTCCCTTTGATCACGAGTCCGGTTCCAGCATCAAGCGAAGAAAGCGGGTGAGCCATCTGGCCGACAAGAAAATGAAGTCACTACTTGACTTATCAGCGAAATCCGCTATGAGATATGACCCTGAACTAAAAGAATTTTACCAACGAAGAACGGAAGCCGGCAAAGCTAAAATGAGCACAATCAATATTATCAGAAATAAAATCATTTATAGAATGTTTGCCGTCATAAAGCGACAATCACCTTTTGTTCCTAATTATATTAGCGTTGCTTAATTTTTTTTTGTTTAAGTGTTGATCTTAGAATACGC